>NZ_JYLD01000010.1 GCF_001043025.1 Pseudomonas helleri
TCGGTTGGCACGTACTGATTGGTCGTCGTATTCTTTTTCATGGACTCGCCCTCGCTGTCGTTGGCTTCTAATAGAATGCCACCGTGGCGCACAGACGCCTCGGCTTGGGCGAGTCCATGTAATTACAGATCCATGACGTTTCATTCTCCCCCGCTTGCCCCCACCTCTACGCAGGCCTACTCTAGGGCCTCGTTTCGCGTCTCACTCCCCGCTGTACACCCGATTTCCCGCTTTCGGAGGTCCGTGCATGTTCGATTTCCACCCTCAGCTCAAGCAGCGCTTCGCCGCCCTGCGTACCCGAGCCGAGTTCTTTTCGCTGCGTTATGTACGTGAATCCGGGCAATACCTGTCGGTACGCAAGAACATCGCAGAACCGCCTTATTTCAATCACGATCAAGGGGCGATGCTGACCGTCCGGCTCAAGGGCGTGGAAGCCTACGCGGCCACCAACGATTTATCCCAGGCGGGGCTGCAAGCCGCGTTGGAACGTGCCGAAGCCCAGGCCCAGTTGATCGCCGACCACGCGCTGCTCGACCTGAGCCACGAGCCGGTGTCTAACGCCAAGTTTGATTACTGCTCGCCCGATCTCGACCAGGCGTTCCCGTCCCTGAGCGACTGCTATGCGCTGCTGGGCGCCGAGTCAGCCGCCGTGCCCAAGGACGAGCGACTGGTCAGTTGGGTCGCCTCGCTGGGGCTGACCCATGTCGAGCAGATCTACCTCAACAGTGCAGGCGCCGAGCTGCGTCAGGCGCAACGCTTTGTCTTCCCCGGCATGAGCGTGACCGCCTACGACGGCCAAGACAGCCAAAGCCGCACCCTGGGCCGCGATAACTTTGGCCAGCAAGGCGGCGCCGATGTGATCCGCCGCTGCGGGCTGATCGGCGCAGGCCCCACGGTGGCCGACCAGGCGCTGCAATTGCTGCTCGCCCCCAACACCCCGCAAGGCACCCGAGACCTGCTGCTGATGCCCGACCAGATGATCCTGCAGATCCACGAGTCCATCGGCCACCCGCTGGAGCTGGACCGGATCTTGGGTGACGAGCGCAATTACGCTGGCACCAGCTTCGTCAAAACCAGCGACTTCGGCAGCCTGCAATACGGCTCCAAACTGCTCAACGTGACGTTCGACCCGACGATTCCCGAGCAGCTCGCCAGTTACCGCTTTGACGATGACGGCACCCCGGCCAGCAAAGAATTCTTAATCCGCGAAGGTCTGCTCCTGCGCCCGCTGGGCGGCGCGCTGTCGCAGTTCCGCGCAGGCCTCGAAGGCGTGGCCAACAGCCGCGCGTGCAGCTGGAACCGCGCGCCGATTGACCGCATGGCCAACCTCAATATCGAGCCGGGCGATCAGTCCATGGCGCAGTTGATTGGCGGCATCGAGCACGGCATTTTGATGGCCAACAACCGCTCGTGGTCGATTGACGATGCCCGCAACAAGTTCCAGTTCGGCTGCGAATGGGGCCAGTTGATCGAAAATGGCGAACTCAAAGGTGTGGTGAAAAACCCCAACTACCGGGGTATTTCCGAGCAGTTCTGGCGCAACCTCAGCGCCGTGGGCGACGCCAGCACCTTTAAAGTGCTGGGCACGCCCAACTGCGGCAAAGGTGAACCCAACCAGGTGATCCGCGTGGGGCACGCGTCCCCGGCCTGTGTGTTCAGTCAAATTGATGTGTTTGGAGGGGATGCCTGATGGGTACGCCAATGAGTCAGGCCGAGCAGTTCGAAGGGTTGGTGGCGTGGCTGCGCAAGGCGCTGGTCAGCCCCGAGCAGTTCACCGTGGGCTACAACGCCGAAACCTCGGAATTTATTCGCTTCAATAAGGGCAAAGTGCGCCAGGCCGGTGTGGTTCAGCAAGCCAGCCTTAGCCTCAAGCTGATCAACGAAGGCCGCCATGCCAGCGTCAACGTGACCCTGGCCGGTGAGCCTGCGGTTGACCAACAACGCGTGGCCGATGCGCTGAAACAACTGCGCGACACCGTGCCGCTGCTGCCGGTCGACCCGTACCTGCTGCTCAACCCCGAGCCGTGGCACAGCCACACCGAGCAGGCCGAAGCGTTGCCGGACACCGCGCAGGTGCTGGATGAAATCCGCCGCGCCGCCCACGGGGTCGATCTGGTCGGTTTCTACGCCAGCGGCCCGATCAGCTACGGCTACGCCAGTTCACAAGGCGCGCTGGGCTGGCATGAGGCCAACAGTTTCAACTTTGACTGGAGCCTGTTCCACAGCAACGGCCAAGCGGTTAAAGCCAGCTACGCCGGTGCCCAGTGGGACAGCGAGCGCTTCGCCCAGCGCATGCAACTGGCCCGCGAGCAATTGGCGTTTCTCGACCGCCCGGCCCACGTGCTGGCGCCGGGTGAGTACCGTGCTTACCTGGCCCCCGCGGCACTGGAAGAAGTCATGAGCATGCTCTGCTGGGGCGGCTTTTCGGCCCAAGCGCTGGCCAGCAAATACAGCCCGCTGCAAAAGCTCTATGGCGGTGATGCCGAGCTGAGCCCGCTGGTGTCGCTGGACGAACACGTGAGCCAGTCGTTAAGCCCGGCGTTTTCCGGCGAGGGCTACCCGCGCCAGGACTTGTCGCTGGTCAAACACGGCAAGGCCGCCGAGCAACTGGTGAGCTCGCGCAGCGCGGCCGAATACGGCCTCAAGGTCAACGGCGCGCCGGGCAGCGAAGCACCCAGCGCACTGGCGATGGCGGCCGGGCAACTGGCGCAAGCCGACATCCTCAAGCAGTTGGGCACCGGGTTGTACATCAGCAACCTGTGGTACTTGAACTACTCTGATCAACCAGCAGCACGCCTGACCGGCATGACCCGGTTCGCCACGTTCTGGGTCGAAGACGGCGAGATCAAGGCCCCGGTCAACACCATGCGGTTTGATGACAGCGTGTACAGCCTGCTGGGTTCGCAGCTAGAAGCACTGACGGCAGAGCGGGAGCTGCTGGTCTCGGCCAGCACCTACGACCAACGCCAGACTGCATCGAATCTATTGCCGGGTGCAGTGGTCAAAAAACTCACGCTCACGTTGTAAGAGGCAGCATCACTCCAAATTGTGGGAGCGGGCTTGCTCGCGATGGCAGCGGCACGATGATGCAGGCATACCGAGTCGCCTGCATCGCGAGCAAGCCCGCTCCCACAGGTTTTTGAATGATCACAACAAGAGGTCCTATGCCCGAACGTCCGGTTCTCACGCCCGAAATTTTACGGTGGTTGCCTTGGGTAGTGGCCATCGCGTTCTTCATGCAGTCGCTCGACGGCACGATCCTCAACACCGCACTGCCGGCCATGGCCAGCGACCTCAAGGAAAACCCGCTGCGCATGCAAGGGGTGATCGTTGCCTACATGCTCACAGTGGCCTTGCTGATCCCGGCCTCGGGCTGGATCGCTGACCGCTTCGGCACCAAAAAAATCTTCTTCAGCGCCATTTTGCTGTTCAGCCTAGGTTCGCTGCTGTGCGCCTTGTCCGGCACGCTCAACGAATTGATCGCCGCCCGTGTGCTTCAAGGCCTGGGCGGTGCCTTGATGGTGCCGGTCGGGCGGCTGGTGGTGCTTAAGGCCTACCCGCGTTCAGAACTGGTGCGGATCATGGGCTTTATTACCATCCCCGGCCTGCTCGGCCCGCTGATCGGCCCCACCCTGGGCGGCTGGATGGTGCAGTACCTGAGCTGGCACTGGATCTTTTTGATCAACCTGCCGGTGGGCATGCTCGGCTGCTGGGCGGTCTGGAAAATGATCCCCGACTTGCGCGGCGACGGGCGCTCACGCTTCGATGCCTGGGGCTTCTTACTGTTTGGCGCGGCCATGGTGTTTATCACCATTGCCATGGAAGGCCTGGGCGAACTGCACATGCCGCACCTGCGGGTCATGTTGCTGCTGTTTGCCGGGCTGGCGTGCCTGGCGGCGTACTGGCTGCGGGCCGCCAACATCAGCAACCCGCTGTTTTCCCCGACGCTGTTTAAAACCAAGACCTTTGCCGTGGGCATTTTGGGCAACCTGTTTGCCCGCCTGGGCAGCGGCGCCTTGCCGTTTCTGGTGCCGTTGCTGCTGCAAGTGGCGCTGGGCTACTCACCGTCAGACGCCGGCATGAGCATGTTGCCACTGGCAGCCGCCGCCATGCTGGCCAAGTGGGGCGCACGGCCGTTGATCGAACGTCTGGGCTATCGCACGATCCTGACCGGCAACACACTGGCACTCGGCATCATGCTGGCCAGCATGGGCCTGGTCACGGCTCAAACCCCGTACCCGCTGCTGCTGACGATGCTGGCGATTTTGGGGGCCATCAACTCGCTGCAGTTCACTGCCATGAACACCGTGACCTTGATCGACCTGGACGATGCCAGCGCCAGCAGTGGCAACAGCTTGCTCTCGGTGGTGGCGCAGTTGTCGTTGAGCCTTGGGGTTGCCTGTGCCGGTGCCTTGCTGGGGGGGTTCTCGGGTGACGGCGCCGGTGACGACGTGCACACCGTGCTGGGGGCGTTCCAGTTGACGTTCCTGACCGTCGGCATCATGGCCATGCTGGCGGCGGCGATATTCTTGCAACTGTCACCGCAGGATGGGCGCAAGCCCAAAGCCAACTCGGAGCATGAGCTGGATCATTAACCCGTTCACTCTGTAGGAGCGAGCTTGCCTCGCGATCTTTTAAAAAGATCAAAAGATCGCGAGACAAGCTCGCTCCTACAGAATCCTTGGTGACTTCTCGTCCAGAATGTTCGGGCATTGGGCAACGGGCTGTTACACTGCGCGACATTTTGTTTTGCAGGCCAGTCCCGTGACCACCATTGCCACCGCTTTCAACACGCTCCCCCTGTCCGCCGCCATGCTGGCTAACCTCGACTCCCTCGGTTATGCCCAGATGACGCCGATTCAGGCGCAGAGCTTGCCGGTGATCCTCAAAGGCATGGACCTGATCGCTCAGGCCAAGACCGGCAGCGGCAAAACCGCCGCCTTCGGCATCGGCCTGCTGAACCCGATCAACCCGCGCTACTTCGGCTGCCAGGCGCTGGTGATCTGCCCTACCCGCGAACTGGCTGACCAGGTGGCCAAGGAAATCCGCCGTCTGGCCCGCGCCGAAGACAACATTAAAGTGCTGACCCTGTGTGGCGGCGTGTCGTTCGGCCCGCAAATCGGCTCGCTGGAGCACGGCGCGCACATCATCGTCGGCACGCCGGGGCGTATCCAGCAGCACTTGCGCAAAGGTTCGCTGGTGCTCGACGGCCTGAACACGCTGGTGCTCGACGAAGCCGACCGCATGCTCGACATGGGTTTCTACGACGCCATCGAAGACATCATTGTGCAGACCCCGGCACGCCGCCAGACCCTGCTGTTTTCGGCCACTTACCCGGTGGGCATCAAGCAGTTGGCCTCCAAGTTCATGCGCGACCCGCAGCAAGTCAAGGCTGAAGCGCTGCACACCGACAGCCAGATCGAGCAGCGTTTCTACGAAATCGCACCCGACGAGCGCATGAGCGCCGTGACCAAAGTGCTGGGGCACTTCCGTCCGCAGTCGTGCGTGGCGTTCTGCTTCACCAAGCAGCAGGTACAAGAAACCGTTGATCACCTGACCTCCAAAGGCATTTCGGCGGTTGGCCTGCACGGTGACCTGGAACAGCGCGACCGCGATCAAGTGCTGGCAATGTTCGCCAACCGCTCGACCTCGGTACTGGTTGCCACTGACGTAGCCGCCCGTGGTCTGGACATCGACGCGCTGGACATGGTGATCAACGTTGAGTTGGCGCGTGATTCGGAGATCCACATTCACCGCGTGGGCCGTACCGGCCGTGCAGGCGAAAAAGGCATCGCGATCAGCCTGGTGGCACCGTCTGAAGCGCACCGCGCCCAGGCCATCGAGCAACTGCAAAAGGCCCCGTTGAACTGGGAATCGCTGGACACCCTGACCTCCAAGGGCGGCGCCCCGTTGCTGCCAGCCATGAGCACTCTGGTGATCGGCGCAGGCCGCAAAGACAAAGTCCGCCCGGGCGACATTCTGGGTGCCTTGACCGGCGACGCAGGCATCCCCGGTGCCCAGGTCGGCAAAATCGCGATCTTTGACTTCCAGGCCTACGTGGCCGTGGATCGCACCGTTGCCAAGCAGGCTTGCCAGCGCTTGAGCGAAGGCAAAATCAAAGGCCGCTCGCTGCGCGTTCGGGTGTTGTAACCCCCCCCCTGTAGGAGCGAGCTTGCCTCGCGATCTTTTGATTTTTAAAAGCAAAGATCGCGAGACAAGCTCGCTCCTACACGATTATCTGAAGTTTTGAGGACACCGCTTTGCGTACCACCGACGTTGTGATTATTGGCGCTGGCGCCGCAGGTTTGATGTGCGCGCTGACCGCTGCCGGGCGTGGGCGCAAGGTGTTGCTGATCGACCACGCCAACAAGGCGGGCAAAAAAATCCTGATGTCGGGCGGTGGTCGCTGCAATTTCACCAATATGTACACCGAGCCGGGTAACTTCCTGTCGCAGAACCCGCACTTCTGCAAATCAGCGCTGGCCCGCTACACCCAATGGGATTTCATCGAACTGGTGAGCAGGCACGGCGTGCCTTACCACGAGAAAAAACTCGGCCAGCTGTTTTGCGATAACAAGTCCAGCGACATCCTTGAGATGCTCCTCAGCGAGTGCCAGCAAGCCGGTGTCAGCCTGCACCTGGACACCTCGGTTGAGCAGATCGAAAAAACCGACAGCGGTTACAGCCTCAAGACCACGCTGGATCAGTTGAACTGCCAGTCGCTGGTGATCGCCACCGGCGGCTTGTCGATCCCGACGCTGGGCGCCACCGGGTTTGGTTACCAAGTGGCCAAGCAGTTTGGCCACACCTTGCTGCCGACCCGCGCAGGGCTGGTGCCGTTCACCATTACCGATCAGCTCAAAGAGATTTGCAGCGAACTGTCGGGCACCTCGGTGGACTGCCTGGTGAGCTGCAACGATCAGAGTTTTCGCGAGAACATTCTGTTCACCCACCGCGGCCTGAGCGGCCCGGCGATTTTGCAGATTTCGTCGTTCTGGAACAGCGGTGACACGGTTGAGATCAACCTGTTGCCGGATCTGGACGCGCTGAGCTGGCTGCAAGCGCAACAGGCCGAACGCCCGAACAGCGAACTGAAAACCCTGCTCGGGGAAATCTTCACCAAGAAGATGGCCAACTTGCTGGCCGAGCATTGGTTCGTGTCCAAACCCATGAAGCAATACACCCCAAGCGAACTGGCCGACGTGGCTAACAAGCTGGCGTGCTGGACTGTCGTGCCCGCCGGGACCGAAGGCTATCGCACCGCCGAAGTCACGCTGGGCGGCGTGGACACCCGCGAAGTGTCGTCCAAGACCATGGAATCGCTAAAAAGCCCGGGGCTGTATTTTGTCGGCGAAGTACTGGATGTGAGCGGCCACCTGGGCGGTTTCAACTTCCAGTGGGCGTGGGCGTCGGGGTATGCCGCCGCGCAGTACGCCTGACACAGGCGTACCTTCAACGCGGGTTTGCATTCAGGCAAAAAATATTTTCTGTCCGATGTGAACAGTGCCATTGCACTAGCGTCTTATCTGGCTCAATTTAGCGAATCTCGAGCCAGGCACCGCCACTCCATGTCATCGACCTCTTTCAGCCAATCACTGCGCCGCTTGTGGGCGCGGGACAAGTTCAGTTACAGCGTCCGGGTGTTCATCGCCCTGACCGGCAGCATGGCTTTTTGCTGGTATCAGGACGAGATGTCGCTGCTGATTCCTTTGTTCCTGGGGATTATTGCCAGCGCCCTGGCCGAAACCGATGACAGCTGGCAAGGCCGCCTGAATGCGTTGCTGGTCACGCTGGTGTGCTTCAGCGCCTCGGCGCTGAGTGTCGAATTACTCTTCCCCTACCCTTGGCTGCTGGTCATCGCGCTGGCCCTGGCCAGTTTTGCCCTGACCATGCTCGGGGCGCTGGGTGAACGGTACGGGGCGATTGCCTCGGCCACGTTGATTCTGGCCGTGTACACCATGATCGGCGTGGACCAGCGCGGCGGCGAAGTCACCGATTTCTGGCACGAGCCGCTGTTGCTGGTGGCCGGTGCGGCCTGGTACGGGCTGCTCTCGGTGCTGTGGCAGGCGCTGTTTTCCAACCAGCCGGTGCAGCAAAGCCTGGCGCGGCTGTTTTGGGAACTGGGCCTGTACCTCAAGCTCAAGTCGGCACTGTTCGAACCGGTGCGCAAGCTGGATGTAGAAGCAGGCCGCCTGGAGCTGGCCCGACAAAACGGCCGTGTAGTGGCCGCGCTCAATACCGCCAAAGAGATTATTTTGCACCGGGTCGGCAACTCGCGGCCGGGCTCGAAAATCAGCCGTTACCTCAAGCTGTACTTCCTCGCGCAAGACATTCACGAACGCGCCAGCTCGTCGCACTACCCGTACAACGCACTCGCCGATGCGTTCTTCCACAGTGACGTGATGTTCCGTTGCCAACGCCTGCTGCGCCAGCAAGGTGTGGCCTGCCAGCGCCTGTCGGAGTCGATCAAGCTGCGCCAGCCGTTTGTCTATGACGACAGTTTTGCCGAGGCCTTGGGCGACTTGCACGCCTCCCTCGAACACTTGCGCATCCAGAGCAACCCGGCCTGGCGCGGGCTGCTGCGCTCACTGCGCGCGCTGGCGGCCAACCTCGGCACGCTGGACCGTTTGCTCAGCGATGCGAGCAACCCCGACGCCCTGGCCGACGCCACCGACAGCAGCCTGCTGGACCGTTCGCCGCGCAACCTCAAGGACGTGTGGTCGCGCCTGCGTCAGCACCTCACACCGACGTCGCTGATCTTTCGCCACGCCCTGCGCCTGCCTTTGGCGCTGAGCATCGGCTTTGGCATGGTGCACTGGATTCACCCAAGCCAAGGCTACTGGATCATCCTCACCACGCTGTTTGTCTGCCAGCCAAGCTACGGCGCGACGCGGCGCAAGTTCAGCCAGCGGATCATCGGCACGGCCATCGGTCTGGCGGTGGGCTGGGCGCTGTTCGACCTGTTCCCCAACCCCATCATTCAGTCGCTGTTTGCGGTAGTGGCCGGGGTGGTGTTCTTTACCAACCGCACCACGCGTTACACCTTGAGCACGGCCGCCATTACTTTGATGGTTCTGTTCTGCTTCAACCAGGTGGGCGACGGTTACGGGCTGTTCTTGCCACGGCTGTTCGATACCTTGGTGGGCAGCGTGATTGCGGCGGCAGCGGTGTTCCTGTTCTTGCCGGACTGGCAGGGCCGTCGGCTCAATCAGGCGCTGGCCAATACCTTGAGCTGCAACAGCCAGTACCTGCGCCAGATCCTCCAGCAATACGCCCAGGGCAAAAGTGACGACCTGGCCTATCGTCTGGCCCGGCGTAACGCCCACAACGCCGATGCGGCGCTGTCGACCACGCTGGCCAACATGCTGATGGAGCCGGGGCATTTCCGTAAGGACGCCGACATGGGCTTCCGCTTTCTGGTGCTCTCGCACACCTTGCTCAGTTATTTGTCGGGGCTGGGCGCGCATCGCGGCACTGAGCTGCCGGCAGAGCTGCGCGAGCAGTTGATCGAAGGCGCCGGGCGGCGCATTGCTGACAGCATCGACCAGATTGCCCAAGGCTTGAGCGCCAAGCTGCCGGTGCCGGTGCAAAGCGACGAGGAAGAAAAACTGGCCAATGAGCTGGAGCAGATGCCGGATGACATTGATGAGAACCTGCGGCTGGTGCAAACCCAGTTGGCGCTGATCTGCCGTCAACTCGGCCCATTGCGCACCCTAGCTGCACATTTGGTCAAAGCTCCGTAGGATTTATCGCAGCTTGGCGCCAGTCAGTATCACGCCTACTATCGGGCCATCGTTTCGATAACAAGGACAACACCGTGACCACTGACTGGCTCTGCAAACACCACGACGATCTGGGCAAAGAACAGCTCTACGCCATTCTGGAGCTGCGCTCGGAAGTCTTCGTCGTTGAACAGAAATGCGCGTATCAAGATGTCGACGGCCAAGACCTGTCGGGCGATACGCTGCACGTGATGGGCTGGCAAGACGACAAGCTGGTGGCCTACGCCCGCTTGCTCGACCCCGAATCCCAAGGCGGCGACGTGGTCATTGGCCGGGTGATCATTGCACCCCAAGGCCGCGGGCAAAAGCTTGGGCACCGCCTGCTGGAAGTGGCGCTGGAAAACATCGAAGAGTATTGGTCCGGGCAACCGATTTTCATGTCCGCGCAAGCGCACTTGCAGCCATTTTATGAGCAGCACGGGTTTCGGGCCGAAGGCGAGACGTACCTTGAAGATGACATCCCGCACATCGGCATGCGCCGTGCTTAAGGGTAACCGAGCACCTGCTTGATCTGCTCCAGGTGCTGGCCGACCCAGGCTTTGTCGATCGGCCCCCAGCTGTGAATCAGGTAGCGCCCGGCATGGTTGCGGGCGCCGTCCTGTTGTTCAAACTCACACACGATGTCCAGATCGGCCAGGGCGGCAATGGTGTCCTGGGCCGTACGGCGCGGCATGCCGGTGACATCGGTCAGCGCTGGCACACTGCTGGCGGTTTGGCTGTCGATCAACCAGGCCACGTACAAACGCCGGTAAAAACTGCTTTTGGTTTTACTGACTTCCATTCAGAACTCCCGTTATGTAGTACGCCACCTGTAGGTGCGAGCTTAAGTGCGGGCATCGCGCCAGGTCAGGTACACCCGCAGGTCAAACTCCAGTTGGTGATAACCCGGCAGCATGTGTTCGCACAGTTTGTAGAACGCCTTGTTGTGGTCGGACTCTTTGAGGTGCGCCAGTTCGTGCACCACGATCATCCTCAAGAACTCTGGCGCAGCTTCCTTGAACAACGAGGCCACGCGCAGTTCTTTTTTGGCCTTGAGCTTGCCACCCTGCACCCGCGAAATAGTCGTGTGCAAGCCCAGCGCACGGTGGGTGAGGTCGAGGCGGTTATCAAACAGCACCTTGTCAAAGGACGGCGCGTTGCGCAGGTATTCCTGTTTGATCTCGTGCGCGTAGGCATACAAGGCCTTGTCGCTCTGCACCGCATGGCGCTGTGGATAACGCTCGTTCAGGTAGCTGCCCAATTGGTCGCGCTCGATCAATTGGCGCACTTGATCCTGCAACGATTGGGGGTAAGCCTGGAGGTATTTGAGAACGGTCATGGGGCGCCAACGCACAGCGTAAAAGTTCGCCAGTGTAGCGAATCCAGCTTTTATGGCTACCTTGTCAGACTTTTACGTTGCCAAGAGGCGGACACTTCCGAGAAAGCGTGGGGACCGCAAGCGCTGCTTGCCGCATGGAAAGGCCGGGGGCTATCTTCTTGAGTCGCCGATGATCCCCGTGGAAGAGACATGAAAAAGACGACGCCCGACGGTCCTAAAGCAAAACGCATTCAGCGTGATGATCATCTGCACGATGATGCAACCCAAGACCTGCTCCAACGCCTGCGCGAAGACCCTCCCGTAGACCTGGAGACCTTGCAGCCGACACTGGCGCAAGGCATCAGCCCTGAGTCACCGTTTGCCGTGCTGGCAGATGTTCGCGCCCTGCAAGCTTTGCAGCACGTGTCGATCATGCTCAAGGGGGCAGAAGAGGTGTCGGATGAAATCACCGAAATGGCCAGCGGCATCGAGCGCGGGCTGGTGTGGTCGCTGGTGCACTCGGTCGAGATGGCCCGCTCACTGGTGGACGCCCTGCTCAAGGGCAACGGCATAGATCCCGAAAAAATACACCACACCTTGTAGGAGCGAGCTCGCCTCGCGATCTTTTGATCGTTTAAAAGATCGCGAGACAAGCTCGCTCCTACAGATGAATCCGTGTACCAGGCACAAAAAAGCCCGCATCGCTGCGGGCTTTTTCATGACGCTTAAGGCTTAGTTGACCTTGGCGTTCAGCTCACCTTTGAGGTAACGCTGGTACATGGCTTCCAGGGAGATCGGTTTGATCTTCGAGGCATTGCCAGCGGTGCCGAAGGCTTCGTAACGGGCGATGCACACGTCGCGCATGGCCGTTACGGTAGCGCCGAAGAACTTGCGCGGGTCGAACTCGCTTGGGTTGGTTGCCATCAGGCGACGCATGGCGCCAGTCGAGGCCAGACGCAGGTCGGTGTCGATGTTGACCTTGCGCACGCCGTACTTGATGCCTTCAACGATTTCTTCAACCGGCACGCCGTAGGTTTCTTTGATGTCGCCGCCGTACTGGTTGATGATCGCCAGCCACTCTTGTGGCACCGAAGACGAACCGTGCATTACCAGGTGAGTATTGGGGATGCGCTTGTGGATTTCTTTGATGCGGTCAATCGCCAACACGTCGCCGGTAGGTGGCTTGGTGAACTTGTAAGCGCCGTGGGAAGTGCCGATGGCGATGGCCAGGGCGTCCACTTGGGTGCGTTTTACGAAGTCTGCGGCTTCTTCCGGGTCGGTCAGCATTTGGCTGTGATCCAGAACGCCTTCAGCGCCGATACCGTCTTCTTCGCCCGCCATGCCGGTTTCCAGGGAACCTAGGCAGCCCAGCTCGCCTTCAACCGACACACCGCAAGCGTGCGCCATGGCAACGGTTTGCTGAGTCACGCGAACGTTGTAGTCGTAGTCGGTAGGGGTTTTACCGTCTTCGCCCAGCGAGCCGTCCATCATGACCGAGCTGAAGCCCAGCTGGATGGAGCGCTGGCAGACGTCAGGGCTGGTGCCGTGGTCTTGGTGCATGCACACCGGGATATGCGGGAATTCTTCGATGGCCGCCAGAATCAGGTGACGCAGGAACGGCGCACCTGCGTACTTGCGCGCACCGGCCGAAGCCTGAACGATCACCGGGGAGTCAGTCTTGTCAGCGGCTTCCATGATCGCGCGCATCTGCTCAAGGTTGTTGACGTTGAAGGCTGGAACGCCGTAGCCGAATTCGGCGGCGTGGTCCAACATCTGGCGCATGCTGATAAGTGCCATTGTGTGTGTCTCTCCCGGACAAGGGTCGTTAATCGTGCAAGCCTGCCGTAGCGGCGGCTGCGATTCAAGTTATTGCAGATCGGGGGTTGGCCCCGGTGCTGCGAATTCGATGCGGCTGAAACGTTACAGCTCCAGCCCTGGCTGGTCGGCCCTATGTAGGAGCGAGCTTGCCTCGCGATCTCTTAAAAATTCAAAAGATCGCGAGGCAAGCTCGCTCCTACAGTATTAGCCTCAAGGGCACCCGCGCCCTTTTGAGGCTTGCGGGGTCTCGTATTTTTCCAGCGCTTCAGGCCCTGAGCGTTTATTGACCAGCGGCACGCTCTGCGCCTGCCAGTCGGCCTGGTAGCAACCACTCTCTTCGGGAGTGGCGGCCTCTGCCGGCGGCGGGGCCGAACCGGCGCAACCGGCCAAAAAGCCCGCAACTATCAACAGCGGTAACAACTTGACCATGTCCATGCTTCCTTTCAGGGCCTGAGTCATAGTCAGGCTTTGGCGCGGCTTTCCAGAATTTCAACAGCAGGCAGTACCTTGCCTTCAACGAACTCCAGGAAGGCACCGCCACCTGTAGAGATGTACGAAATTTGATCAGCAATGCCGTATTTGTCGATGGCTGCCAAGGTGTCGCCACCGCCAGCAATCGAGAAGGCTTCGCTGTCAGCAATGGCCTGGGCCAACACTTTGGTGCCGTTGCCGAACTGGTCAAACTCGAACACGCCTACCGGACCGTTCCACAGAATGGTTTTGGACGATTTCAGCAGGTCAGCGAAGTGCGCTGCAGTTTGCGGACCAATGTCCAGGATCATGTCGTCAGCGGCCACGTCGCCGATCAGTTTGACGGTCGCTTCGGCTGATTCTGCAAATTGCTTGGCAACCACAACGTCGGTTGGCAGCGGCACGTTGACCTTGGCCGCGATGGCGCGGGCAGTGTCCAGCAGGTCGGGTTCGTACAGCGATTTGCCTACCGGGTGGCCGGCAGCCGCCAGGAATGTGTTGGCAATGCCGCCGCCAACGATCAGCAGGTCGCAGATCTGGCTCAGGCTGTTCAGCACTTCGAGTTTGGTCGACACCTTGGAGCCGGCAACAATGGCCGCCATTGGCTTGGCCGGGGCGCCCAGGGCTTTGCCCAGCGCTTCCAGTTCAGCAGCCAGCAACGGGCCCGCAGCGGCAACCTTGGCGAACTTGGCAACGCCGTGGGTCGAGCCTTCAGCGCGGTGCGCTGTACCGAAAGCGTCCATCACGAACACGTCGCACAGGGCGGCGTATTGCTGGGCCAGTTCGTCAGCGTTTTTCTTTTCGCCCTTGTTGAAGCGCACGTTTTCGAACAACACGATGTCGCCCGCTTTAACGTCGACGCCGTTCAGGTAGTCGCTGACCAGCGGCACTTCGCGGCCCAGGGCTTTGCTCAGGTAGTCAGCGACTGGCTTGAGGCTGTTCTCGGCCGAGAACTCGCCTTCAGTCGGACGCCCCAGGTGCGAGCAGACCATAACCGCTGCGCCTTTTTCCAGGGCCAGCTTGATGGTCGGCAGCGAAGCAAGGATGCGCGCATCGCTGGCGACAACACCGTCCTTTACCGGGACGTTGAGGTCTTCGCGGATCAGTACGCGCTTACCTTGGAGATCGAGGTCGGTCATCTTCAACACGGTCATGGGTCGCAGTTCCTGAGTTTCTAATGTTAGAGAGCGGGTTTAGGGTGAGTGATGTGCAAATAGTGCTCGGCCACATCGATCATTCGATTGGCAAAACCCCATTCGTTGTCGAACCAAGCCAGCAGGTTCACCAGCCGTGGGCCGGAAACGCGGGTCTGGCTGGCATCGACGATGGCCGAATGCGGGTCGTGGTTAAAATCGCAACTGGCGTGCGGCAACTCGGTGTACGCCAACAGGCCTTTGAGCGGGCCGCTGGTCGCCGCCTCGCGCAGTACACGGTTAACTTCGGTGGCGTCGGTGTCACGCGCCGTGACCAAGGTAATGTCCAGACATGACACATTCAGGGTCGGCACACGTACGGCTTTGGCTTGAATCCGCCCGGCAAGTTCCGGCAATAAACGCTCAATACCTTTGGCGAGGCCGGTGGACACCGGAATCACCGACTGAAACGCCGAGCGTGTACGACGCAGGTCTTCATGGTGGTAGGCATCAATCACCGGCTGGTCATTCATGGCCGAGTGGATCGTGGTAATCGATACGTACTCAAGGCCGAACGCTTCGTCGAGCAGGCGCAACAGCGGCACGCCGCAGTTAGTGGTGCACGAGGCGTTGGACACCAGGCGCTCGTCGCCGGTGAGGGTGTGCTGGTTGACGCCATACACGATGGTCGCGTCGACATCAGCTTCGCTGGCCATTGGCTGCGAGAACAGTACACGGGGTGCCCCGGCATCGAGAAAGCGCTGGCCGTCGGCACGGGAGTGATAGACGCCGGAGCATTCCAGCACCAGATCCACGCCCAGCGCGGCCCAGTCGATACCTTCGGGGGTGGCACTGCGGAACACTTTCACGCAGTCGCCATTGATATGCAGGCAGTCGCCTTCGATCCGTATGTCGCCGGGGAACCGGCCATGGGTGGAGTCGAAGCGCGTCAAATATTCGAGGCTGGCCATATCGGCCAAATCATTCAGTGCAACAATTTCAAACCCGGCAGCCGCCCCTCGCTCAAACAACGCACGCAAGACGCAACGACCAATCCGGCCGTAGCCGTTGAGTGCAACTTTGTAAGGACGCAGTTGAGGCATGGGGTTCTCTTATCAGGGTGTAAACACAACGATCCCCCGTAGGAGCTGCCGCAGGCTGCGATCTTTTGATGTTTAAAAGATCGCAGCCTTCGTACCTCGGCAGCTCCTACGGGGGGATTGCTTAGTCTTCCAGCAGCTCTTCAGCCTGACCCAGGATGTTTTCCACGGTGAAGCCGAACTCTTCGAACAAGGCAGGCGCAGGCGCCGACTCGCCGTAGGTGGTCATGCCGATCACGCGGCCTTCCAGGCCCACGTACTTGTACCAGTAGTCTGCGTGGGACGCTTCGATCGCAATACGCGCGCTAACCTGCAGCGGCAGAACCGACTGCTTGTAGCCTGCATCTTGAGCTTCGTACACGCTGGTGCATGGGATCGACACCACACGGACCTTGCGGCCTTGCTCGGTCAGTTTCTCGTACGCCTGAACGGCCAGGCCGACTTCGGAACCGGCCGAGATCAGGATCAGCTCAGGCTCGCCTGCGCAGTCCTTGAGTACGTAACCACCGCGGTTGATGTTGGCGATCTGGCCAGCATCACGGGTTTGGTGGTTGAGGTTCTGACGCGAGAAGATCAACGCGGACGGGCCGTCGTTGCGCTCCAGGGCGTATTTCCAGGCCGCTGCAGATTCCACTGCATCGCATGGGCGCCAGGTGTCCAGGTTCGGCGTGGTACGCAGGCTGGTCAATTGCTCAACCGGCTGGTGCGTCGGGCCGTCTTCGCCCAGACCGATGGAGTCGTGGGTGAACACATAGATCACACGCTGCTTCATCAGGGCCGACATGCGGATGGCGTTGCGGGCGTATTCCATGAACATCAGGAAGGTCGCGCCGTAAGGCACCAGGCCGCCGTGCAGGGCAACGCCGTTCATGATGGCGCTCATGCCGAACTCACGTACGCCGTAGTACACGTAGTTGCCGCTGGCGTCTTCAGCGCTCACACCTTTGCAACCTTTCCACAGGGTCAGGTTGGAACCGGCCAGGTCAGCCGAGCCGCCCAGCAGTTCAGGCAGCAGCGGGCCAAAGGCGTTGAGGGTGTTTTGGCTGGCTTTACGGCTGGCGATGGTTTCGCCTTTGGCCGCGACTTCAGCGATGTAGGCGCTGGCCTTGGCATCGAAGTCGGCAGGCAGCTTGCCGCTCAGGCGACGGGTCAGTTCGCTGGCCAGTTCCGGGAACTCGGCAGCGTAGGCGGCGAAGCGCTTGTCCCACTCGGACTCAACGGCAGCACCGGCTTGCTTGGCATCCCATTCGGCGTAGATATCGGCCGGAATTTCAAACGGGCCGTGGTTCCAGTTCAGCGCAGTGCGGGTCAGGGCGATTTCGTCGTTGCCCAG
Source organism: Pseudomonas helleri (assembly GCF_001043025.1). Classification (GTDB taxonomy): domain Bacteria; phylum Pseudomonadota; class Gammaproteobacteria; order Pseudomonadales; family Pseudomonadaceae; genus Aquipseudomonas; species Aquipseudomonas helleri. The sequence goes on from NZ_JYLD01000010.1 coordinate 16,935, forward strand.
TGGAGCACCGTGGCAATCTTCTTTGCCTTGCTTGTTCGGCGAGCCAAAACCGATGGTGGTTTTGCAGCAGATCAGCGTTGGCTTGTCGCTTTTACGCGCGGTGTCGATGGCGGTTTTGATTTCTTCAGGGTCGTGACCGTCAACGTTGCGGATCACTTGCCAGTTGTAGGCTTCGAAACGCTTTGGCGTGTCGTCGGTGAACCAGCCTTCAACTTCGCCATCAATCGAGATGCCGTTGTCGTCGTAGAACGCGATCAGCTTGTTCAGGCCCAGGGTGCCGGCCAACGAGCCAACTTCGTGGGAAATGCCTTCCATCATGCAGCCATCACCCAGGAACACGTAGGTGTGGTGATCGACAACGTTGTGGCCAGGACGGTTGAACTGCGCGCCCATGACTTTTTCAGCCAGGGCAAAGCCCACGGCATTGGCCAGGCCCTGACCCAATGGGCCAGTGGTGGTTTCAACGCCCGGCGTGTAACCGAACTCCGGGTGGCCCGGGGTACGGCTGTGCAGTTGGCGGAAGTTTTTCAGATCGTCGATCGACAGGTCATAGCCGGTCAGGTGCAACAACGAGTAGATCAGCATCGAGCCGTGGCCGTTGGACAGCACGAAGCGGTCACGGTCAGCGAACGAAGGATTGCTCGGGTTGTGCTTCAGATAATCGCGCCACAGTACTTCGGCGATATCCGCCATACCCATAGGGGCACCTGGATGGCCGCTGTTGGCTTTTTGCACGGCATCCATGCTGAGTGCACGAATGGCGTTGGCACGCTCACGACGGCTGGGCATCGCTGTTCTCCTGGGTATTGAAAGTTAAATCGAAACGGAAAAAAGGTGAGCATTTTCCCTCACCCACCGCCTTCGGGGCAATGACAGATAGTCGCTTGAAGCGTTTTTCATGCGCTTAACCGTTCAACCTGTTGAAGATCGGACATTTCATTTCGTTATTGAGTGCAGGTCATCCGACCAACGAACCGGTTATCGATCAATATCAAAAAGTTTTGATATTGAACTTGCGAGGTGTGAGACGGGTAACTAGACTGCGCCCCCATGAACTTACGCGTGCCTTCTATCCGCCATGACGATTGCGACGAGCTCTCCGCCCTGTGCAAGGCCGGAGGTGACCCGCTGCGACTCAATGTGCTGCGCGCGTTGGCCAACGATTCATTTGGAGTGCTGGAACTGACGCACATATTTGCCACCGGCCAGTCAGGCATGAGCCACCACCTCAAGGTGTTGTCCCAGGCACAACTGGTGGCCACGCGTCGCGAAGGCAATGCCATTTTTTATCGTCGTGCCCTGCCCCACACCGAACTGCTGGGCGGCAAGTTGCATGCTGCATTGCTGGAAGAGGTCGACAACCTGACCCTGCCCGCCGACGTGCAAGCGCGCATCAGTGCCGTACATGGACAACGAGCAGCGGCCAGCCAGGACTTTTTCTCGCGTATCGCCGAGAAATTTCGAGCTCAACAGGACTTGATCGCTGGCGTGCCACAGTATCGGGACAGCGTGTTGACGCTGCTCGACAAACAGAGCTTCAGCCCAGCCGCCACGGCCCTTGAAGTCGGCCCCGGAGACGGCAGTTTTTTGCCCGACCTGGCCCAACGCTTCCAGCACGTCACGGCACTGGACAACAGCTCGGTAATGCTTGAGCTGGCCCGCCAGCTGTGTGAACGCGAGTCACTGAACAACGTCAGCCTGCTCTTGGCCGACGCGCTGCACGATGCGCACCTGCAGGCCGATTGCGTGGTGGTGAACATGGTCTTGCACCATTTCGCGGCACCGGCCGATGCACTCAGGCAACTGGCCACCTTGTTGAAACCTGGCGGTAGCCTGCTGGTAACAGAGTTGTGTAGCCATAATCAGGCGTGGGCCCGCGAGGCTTGCGGCGATCTGTGGCTAGGTTTTGAACAAGATGATCTGGCCCATTGGGCCACCGCTGCGGGACTCGTTCCCGGGGAAAGCCTCTATGTAGGCTTACGTAATGGTTTCCAGATTCAGGTCCGCCACTTTCAGCGGCCGGCTGGCGACACTCACCATCGGTAAATATTAGGAAACCGTCGAGATGAGCGAATACTCCCTTTTCACCTCCGAGTCCGTGTCTGAAGGGCATCCGGACAAAATCGCCGACCAGATTTCTGATGCGGTGCTGGACGCCATCATTGCTGAAGACAAGCACGCCCGTGTGGCCTGCGAAACTCTGGTGAAAACCGGCGTGGCAATCATTGCAGGCGAAGTCACAACTTCGGCCTGGGTTGACCTGGAACAGATCGTTCGTGACGTGATCACCGACATCGGCTACACCAGCTCCGACGTCGGTTTCGACGGCGCGACCTGCGGTGTCATGAACATCATCGGCAAGCAGTCCCCTGACATCAACCAGGGTGTTGACCGCGCCAAGCCTGAAGATCAGGGCGCCGGTGACCAGGGCCTGATGTTCGGCTACGCCAGCAACGAAACCGACGTGCTGATGCCAGCACCGATCACCTTCTCGCACCAACTGGTTCAGCGTCAGGCTGAAGCCCGTAAATCCGGCCTGCTGCCGTGGTTGCGCCCGGACGCCAAGTCCCAGGTCACCTGCCGTTACGAAAACGGTAAAGTGGTTGCCGTTGACGCCATCGTGCTGTCGACCCAGCACAACCCGGAAGTGTCGTACAGCGACCTGCGCGAAGGCGTGATGGAGCTGATCGTCAAGCACGTGCTGCCGGCTGAACTGCTGCACAAAGACACCCAGTTCCACATCAACCCGACTGGCCAGTTCATCATCGGTGGCCCGGTGGGCGACTGCGGCCTGACCGGCCGCAAGATCATCGTTGACACCTACGGCGGCATGGCCCGTCACGGCGGCGGCGCGTTCTCGGGTAAAGACCCGTCCAAGGTTGACCGTTCGGCGGCTTACGCCGGTCGTTACGTGGCCAAGAACATCGTGGCTGCCGGCCTGGCTGAGCGTTGCGAGATCCAGGTTTCCTACGCAATCGGCGTCGCTCAACCGACTTCGATTTCGTTGAACACCTTCGGCACTGGCAAGATCTCTGACGACAAGATCATCAAGCTGGTACGTGAAGTGTTCGACCTGCGTCCATACGCCATCACCACCATGCTCGACCTGCTGCACCCGATGTACCAGGAAACAGCCGCATACGGTCACTTCGGCCGCACGCCGCAGACCAAAACCGTTGGCAACGATACCTTCACCACGTTCACGTGGGAGCGTACCGACCGCGCTGAAGAACTGCGCGCCGCCGCTGGTTTGTAAGTAAGCCAGAAGCCCCGGACAGGTCACTGTCCGGGGCTTTTTTGTGCCTCACAACATCTGCCCGCTCCTATCAAACATAAAATAAGTGATTGATTCTAAAGGCCTTGTAGGAGCGAGCTTGCTCGCGATCTTTTGATCTTGATCTAAGAGCCCCCCTCACCCTAGCCCTCTCCCGAAGGAGAGGGAACCGATTGGGGGATGCTGAAGATATTCGGTGGCCTGTTTGCTGCGCGACAGCGCGGCGTCGAAGACGGGGCGGCAACGCCTACAGAAACACTCGGCAACCCTCCACCCTCCCGCGCTAAAAATCCTCCGCTAGCCTTAAGCGTTCACTCCGGGCAAGGACGCTCATGATGCTGGCCATACTCCGCGTTTTCAGTGGGCTTTTGCTCGCGCTTCTCAGTTTCAACACCCTCGCCAACCCCTGCGCCGACGAGCAAGCCCTGCGCCAGCAACTCAAGGTGTGGGACGACAGTTACCACCGCTTGGGGGTTTCTCTGGTCAGCGATGCGGTATACGACCAACTGCGCAGCCGCCTGCAACTCTGCGCAGCTGTGGATAACCCGTTGCAAACGGCAAGCGGCCCGATGGCTCATCCCGTGGCGCAAACCGGGCTGGCCAAGCTGGCAGATGAGCGCACCGTTGAACGCTGGATCAAGGGCCGTCAGGACCTGTGGGTGCAGCCCAAGGTGGATGGCGTGGCCGTCACGCTGGTCTACCAACAAGGGCAACTACAGCACGTTATCAGCCGCGGCGACGGGCTTAGCGGGCAGAACTGGACGGCGGCTGCACAGGTGATCAGCGCCATCCCGCAACGCTTGCCACAGCCTGTGGACATGTTGTTGCAAGGTGAACTCTATTGGCGGGTACCCGGACATGTTCAGGCCAAGGCGGGCAGCGTCAACGCGCGCAGCACCGTGGCCGGATTGATGGCCCGCCATGCGCTGAGCCCTGAACAAGGCCAGGGCATTGGCCTGTTCGTATGGGATTGGCCCCAAGGCCCGCACGCCCAAAGCGAGCGGCTGGCCCGTTTGGCCGAGCTGGGTTTTACCGACAGCCAAACCTACAGCCAGCCCATCGACCATCTGGACCACGCCCGGGACTGGCGCGAGCATTGGTTTAACACCCCGCTACCGTTCGCCAGCGATGGCGTGGTGTTGCGCCAAAGTCAGCGCCCGGCCGCCGAGCGTTGGCAAGCTAAACCACCCAACTGGGCCGCCGCATGGAAATACCCGCACGCCCAGGCGCTGAGCGAAGTGCGTAAGGTTACGTTCAACATTGGCCGCACCGGGCGTATCACGCCCATGCTGGAACTGATCCCGGTGCGCCTTGATGACCGCACGATCAAACGCATTAGCGTGGGCTCGCTGCAACGCTGGCAAGATCTGGATATTCGCCCCGGCGACCACGTGGCCATCAGCCTGGCGGGCATGACCATTCCTAGGCTCGACAGCGTGGCCTTGCGCGCCAGTGAACGAATTGAAGTCCTGGTGCCCCAGCCCAATAACTTCCATGCTTTGAGCTGCTGGTCGGCAACACCGGGCTGTGAACGTCAGTTTTTGGCGCGGCTCAATTGGCTCAGCAGCAAGAAGGGTTTGGCCATGCCGTTTGTCGGGCCCGGTACCTGGAATACGCTGATTCAAGCCGGTGAGGTCAATAACCTGCTCGATTGGTTGACCCTGGACGCCGCCCGGCTTGCTAACATTGGCGGCTTGGGCGAGCGCAGCAGCGAACGTTTGCTCGCCAGTGTGCACGCGGCGCGGCAACAACCGTTTGCTCGATGGGTCAAAGCGTTGGGCTTACCGCCCACCGGCGATGCGCCGTTGGGGCAATCATGGCAAGCGCTGGTCGCGCGCGATGAACAGGCCTGGCAGGCATATGCCGGGATAGGTACCCAGCGTGCTGCGCAATTGACTGAATTTATGCGTGAGCCGAACGTACAGGCTTTAAGTGAACAGTTACGGGCGGCCGGGATTGCCGGTTTCGACTAGAAACTGCCCACAGCGTTACGCGAGGCGTATGCTGCGTCCGGGTTTTTGAATTGTGTTTATTGTCATTATTTTTGTCACGGAGCTTTTTATGAAACGTTTTTCACCGCTTGTTCTCTTGACTGTTTGCGGCCTGCTGGCCGCCCCTGTGATGGCTGCCGACCCTGCTCCAGAGCTGACCGGTTGCGCCGCTAAAAAACAAGCCATCACCCTGCAACTTGAACAGGCACGCGCCCACGGCAACAGCAACCAAGCGGCCGGCCTGGAAAAAGCTCTGAGCGAAGTGACGGCGAACTGCACCGACGCGGGCCTGCGCAAAGAGCGTGAAAACAAGGTGCTCGACGCCAAGCACGAAGTCAGCAAGCGCCAGGCCGACCTGGACAAAGCCATGAAAAAAGGCGACCCGGAAAAAATCGACAAGCGCAAAACCAAGCTCGCCGAGTCACGTAAAGAGCTGCAAGAAGCGCTGGATCAGCTGGACAAGTAATTCGCTGAACCACCCTGTAGAAGCGAGCTTGCCTCGCGATCTTTTAAACAATCAAAAGATCGCGAGGCAAGAGATTGTGCCCACTCAGTGATTCCTGAATGCCTTGTGGCACGCACTGCACGTGTCCTGAACCTTCTGCACCGCAGGCGTCAGGTGGCTGGCTGAGTACGGCTGCTGCTGGCTGGCGATCACCAACGCTCCTGTCGCTGCTTCCAGCTCGCGGGCCAATGCTTCAAACCGTGCCTGTTGCTGCCAGACTGCGTCGGTGGCGCTGGTTTTATCGGAGTCCTTCACCTGCGGGAAATGCGCCCACGGCTGATACGCCAGCGCATCGAGCTGCATGGCGGCTTCAGCAAAGCGCGGACCGTTAAACGGTACCCGGCCCTTCAACATGCCGCTCAGCTCTTCACTGGTACTGAGCATTTGTTTGAAAATCGCTTTACGCTGACCCAGCGGTGAGTCCGGATCAATGCCGCCACACGCCGACAGCGTCAGGCAGGCCAGCAACACAATGCAACATTGTTTAAAAGTCATGGTGGCTTCACGTCACGAAAATCGGTCGCCAGTATCCTCGTGTCACTCGCAAAGACCAATACCCCTATTAAATATACGGGTTGCCTCGACGGTTATTTGACCTCGGCAACTCTTGAAGGAACCTCGCTGATGAGATCACTTTTCAAGCCGCTGGCGTGGGCGCTGCCGATTGTCATGCTGCTGGCCGGGTGCAATGGCACCGACAAAGACACCGCCAAACCGGCCCCGCATACCACCTACAGCAAGGCGGACTGGAGCGCGCTGCCGGAAGTGACCGGTGTTGACCTGCAAAACGGTTTCGCCTCATGGCGCAGCGCGTGCACACGGCTCAAGGCCGACCCTAACTGGGGCAGCCTGTGCAGCGCTGCCGCCAGCTTGCCGGCCAACCCGAGCGTGGCTGAAGTGAGCAGTTTTCTGCAAACCCACCTGGACGTTTACAGCTTGCGCTCGGCCGAAGGCAGTAGCGACGGCTTGATCACCGGCTACTACGAGCCGGTCTACCCTGGCAGCCTGAAACAGACCTCCGCGGCCCATGTGCCTATTTACGGCGTGCCGTCTGATTTGATCGTGGTGAACCTGGACAGCATCTACCCGGAACTCAAGGGCAAACGCCTGCGCGGTCGCCTTGAAGGGCGTGTGCTCAAACCGTACGACACCGCAGAAACCATCAACAACCAAGGCCTCAATGCGCCGGTACTGGCCTGGCTGACCGACCCGATGGACCTGCAATTTCTGCAAATTCAGGGATCGGGCCGCGTGCAACTCGACAATGGCCGCCAACTGCGCATCGGCTACGCCGACCAAAACGGCCACCCGTACAAACCGATTGGCCGCTGGTTGGTGGAACAGGGCGAGCTGAAAAAAGAAGACGTCACCATGGGCAGCATTCACGCCTGGGCAGTGGCTCACCCTGAGCGCGTGCACGAACTGCTGGCCAGCAACCCGAGCTACGTGTTCTTCACGCAAAACCCTGACAGCAACGAAGGCCCGCGCGGCTCGTTGAACGTGCCATTAACGGCAGGTTACAGCGTGGCAGTGGATCGCAGCGTCATCCCGCTGGGCAGCTTGCTGTGGTTGTCGACCACCCAGGCAGACGGCCAGCCGATCGTACGCCCGGTTGCCGCCCAAGACACTGGCGGCGCCATTGCCGGTGAAGTGCGCGCAGACTTCTTCGTAGGCACCGGCCCCGAGGCCGGGAAAATCGCGGGCGACATGAAGCAGAAAGGCAACATCTGGCTGCTGTGGCCCAAAGGCGCAGCGTTGCCGCAATAACAACCAATGCCTCTGTGGACCTGCCGCACCGTCTTCGACGCCGCGCTGTCGCGCAGCAAACAGGTCACCGAGTATCTTCAGCCCCCCCCAATCGGTTCCCTCTCCTTCGGGAGAGGGCTAGGGTGAGGGTTGCTCTTAGACCAAGATCAAAAGATCGCGAGACAAGCTCGCTCCTACACGATGGGGAGTCAGATAAGTCTTCTTCTATATCTAGAAAACTCCTGCAAATCCTCCCCCGCTTGTTCCTGCCCACCTCGCGGAATAGTCTCGACGCTCGCCCTATTTATCGAGACCTCACATGACTAACAAAGCGGTTATCGTCTTCAGTGGCGGGCAAGACTCGACGACGTGTCTGTTACAGGCGCTGCCTCTGTATGACGAAGTGCACTGCATTACCTTTGACTACGGCCAGCGTCACCGCGCGGAAATTGACGTTGCACGGGCGCTTTCCAAGCAACTGGGCGCCACTAAACACACCGTTCTGGATGCCTCTCTGCTCAATCAATTAACGGTCAGCAGCCTGACCCGCGAAGATATGGCCGTGCCCAACGCGTCAGCACCTGAAAACGGTTTACCGAGTACCTTCGTGCCAGGGCGCAATATTGTGTTTCTCACCCTGGCGTCTATTTATGCCTACCAGGTGCAGGCCAACACCGTGATTACCGGCGTGTGCGAAACAGACTTTTCAGGCTACCCGGACTGCCGCGACGCGTTCGTCAAATCACTGAACCAGGCCATCACCTTGGGCATGGCCTACGACGTACGCATCAAAACGCCATTGATGTGGCTAAACAAAGCCGAAGTGTGGGCGCTGGCCGATGAGTACCAGCAATTGGCCGTAATTCGTGACCAAACCCTGACCTGCTACAACGGCATCCAGGGCGCAGGCTGCACTCACTGCGCCGCCTGCAGCTTGCGGGCAAAAGGGTTGGCCGAGTACTTGAGCGACACAGCAGGTGTTCGCCAACGCTTGCAGGCAAAGCTGCTAAAAGCCGCATAGCGCCTTGCACGTCAGCCACTATCAACACGCTGGGCGTGTTGATAGTCAGCGAATCATTGCCGGGCGATTACCTGCTCTCCACCGTCATGTATTTGTTTAACAGCGCCCTCATGCCATACGCCGGGAACACGTTAAAAAATGCAAAGCTCACTTTGATAAGAATCTGGATAACGATCATGTCAAGGATGACACTGGTTTCCATAACGCCATAAAACGCCAGAAAGCAAAAAAGAAAACTGTCAATAATGACCGCGATAAAGGTGCTCAGGAACACCCGGAGAAACAAGAACCTCGAATTCGTCAATTCTTTAATCTTGCACAGCAAGTAGGTATTGACGTACTCCGATACCAAAAATGAAATTAACGACGCGATCAGCACTGAAGACAGGTGACCAATCACCTGGTTATAGGGCGCATCCAGTTTCCAGTCAGACAGCCCTGGCAGGTAAGTCGTTACGCTGAGCATGGCAATAATGAGTGCATTACTCACAAAGGCAAAAAATATGGCCCTTCTTGCAAGCCTGAGGCCATAAGACTCGTTGAGTACATCCACAATAAGAAAGGTCAACGGGTATAAAAAAGCCCCCGGTGTTACCACAATGCCCGGCCACTCCAGAAAAATTGGTTTGGTGGCCGCAATACTGGTGAATATGTAGAGGGTAAATAACAGCAGGTTCAAAACAACATAGATCATCCATGAACGTTCGTGACGGTCTTTGAAGTCGTAGGCGGTCACAGAGCCCTCTTGCGAGTAGAGCTTTTTATGAATTGTCTTGACCTCGGCCGGATTAAAATTATCCATCACCTCGCTGCTTATTAACTCAGACAGCTTAACTTTGATCACTTTACCGGTTGCCACCACCATGACAATGACCCGGCTTTTATGATTATCGAAGCCGAGCAGTTTGTACCTGGAGTTATCCGCTTCGCACTTACAGGTCATTGAAGCGCTCCTCGACGATATACCCGATCACACATAGCCCACTCGATTCAACCGACTGACCGTCCACGATACTGAGCCGCAAAGTGCCCGTGTCGTATGCCAAGTGGTCGCCAACCTTGTTCACACAGCCCTTGTGAACGATCAAGACATCACCGGCCCCATAAGATGCATAACGTCGATATTCCAAAATAACAGCCACCATGTTATGAGCCGAACCGAAATAGTAAGTGAGTGGAAAACGCGTCACCAATTCACCAATTGGCTTATCAAGACAACTGATTAATTGCCCTTCTTTTAGAACAGGTACAGCCGCCGGATTCATGTTCCCTTCGATTGAAGCACTCCGCTCCAGCGTTTCTTTTTCTTCAAAATCTATTCGTTCTATTTCTTCGTAAGACACGCCAAAAAAATTAGATATCTTGCGCACAGTGGAGTGCTGAACATTAGATACCTTACCTTCTAAAATATTGTAGATCGTGGTTCGTGTCAGGCCACTGGCAACACACAGTGATACCTGACTTTCTCCGCGACTCTTGATCAAATAGCGAATATTACTTTTTAAATTTTTATTCTTTTCTTTTCGATGCATCTTGCCCCCTCACACTGTACACGCCGAGCCTACGACTTACCTTCAACGCTTGAGACGGACTCATAGTGCAAATGTTTCGCCCATAAAACCAGCAAGGAAAACAAGACAAAAAATTTCATCTCACACGCAGTCTTTTTATCACGAATGAACTATCCGCCTAGCATGTAGGCAACTTGCACAGCCATAGCGTTAAAAACACGGCGAATTATCTGCACATATTTTTATTATTGATTACTTGAGATTAACCATTACTTTGGACACGTGTTAACTTTTATGAAAAGCACGTTTAATACTTATTGCACGCAGAACTGACACTCACCCAATAGCCATCCTCCCTACGCTTGGGGTTTCCCGTGAAAAAAGCATCTCCGGCTTCAATCGACTTTGTGCCAGAAGGCTCTGCAATTGACACGCTTGTGCTGGACCGCGCAGCCGCTGATCGGGCACTCGATTTCTATCTGCCCGATACGTCAATGCTCGATGTATCACCATCAGCCATTACAACACTCAAGGACAGCGCCAACCTTCAAGCCGCCTTGAGCTGTGCGTCTGATTTGCTGCGTTGCGCAGCGCGATCGGCCAATGAAGTCAGCAATGCGCTAAACGGAGTACAACGTGAACACGCGTTACTGATCATCAACAGGGTCGAAAAAGCCAGACACTACATTGAAAATTCTCTGGCCGGGCTGACAGCTTCGTGGGAAATGATCCCGGGACAACCCGATTGGCAGGCAACTGAGTGACTGACAGGGGGCGCTGGTTCGCCCCCGGCAGGACACACGCAAGTTACATCGACACAAAAAAGAAGCTGACAATCAGCCCCATGCCGACAAACCAGACAATCGAGCGCAACAGCGCCCAGTCGGCCAGGTAGCAGATGATGTACAGCAGGCGGCTGGTGATGAATAGCACCGCCAGCACATCGATGGTCACTGGTTGGGCGTTGCCCACGATGTCGGCAATGATCACCGCCGCCGCAAAGGCCGGGGTCACTTCAAAGCTGTTGAGCTGCGCGTTGTGGGCGCGTTTGGCAGACCCTTCTAGGGTGGCGAGAAACGCGCGCGGGTCATGGTTTTGTCGGGGGCCGAACTTGCCTTGGCTGAACTTGGCAATGCCAGTACAGACGTACGGCAAACACAGGGCAATCAGTACACACCAGAAGGCAACGGTCATGGGACTTTCCTTTTTAGAGTTTCATCACGAGCATGCCGATCAGCACCCGTCCACAGGCTAAGAGCGTCCGGCGGCCAAAAGGTTCTTGGCGCTGCTGGTGCTCGCTTGGTTGTAACAGCCGCGGTCTAAACTTCCAGCGATCTTTTGCGCTTTGCGTGGGTCCAAACAAACCACCGCCACCTGCACCAACGCCTACGCTTAACCCAGGGTGTGCCGGGTAAAGATGTGTCCCTGAGCGCTGCGATTACATCAAACACACAGTCCGACCCGTTCGGGCTTCCATTCACTCACGCCACCACAGGATCCCGGATGCTTGAGCTTGTTGCTGCGTTTATCTGCCTGACTTCACTACTCACGTATGTGAATTACCGTTTTATCGGCCTGCCGCCAACGATTGGCGTCATGGTCACTGCCCTTATGTTTTCGCTGCTGTTGCAGGGTTTGAGCTTTCTCGGCTATCCGGGGCTCGAAGACCGTGTGCAAGAGCTGATCGGCCAGATCGACTTCAGCGATTTGCTGATGAACTGGATGCTGTCGTTCTTGCTGTTTGCCGGCGCCTTGCACGTTAACTTCAATGACGTGCGCAGTTATCGCTGGCCCATTGGCCTGCTGGCCACCTTCGGTGTGCTGATCGCGACCACGGTCATCGGCAGCCTCGCTTATTACATTTTCGAGCTGTTCGGCTGGCATATCAGCTTCCTGTATTGCTTGCTGTTTGGTGCGCTGATTTCCCCGACCGACCCGATCGCCGTGCTGGGTGTATTGCGTACGGCCAACGCGTCCAAGCCGCTGAAAACCACCATTGTGGGCGAGTCGTTGTTCAATGACGGCACTGCGGTTGTGGTGTTCACCGTGTTGCTCGGCATCGTGCAACTGGGCGAAACCCCGAGCCTCAGCGCGACCGCCATGCTGTTCGCCCACGAAGCCATTGGTGGCGTGGTGTTTGGTGGTCTGATCGGGTACCTGGTGTACCTGATGATCAAAAGCATCGAGCAGTATCAGATCGAGGTGATGCTGACCCTGGCGCTGGTGATCGGCGGCTCGGCCATGGCCAGTGAGCTGCACGTGTCTGCGCCGATTGCGATGGTGGTGGCCGGTTTGATCATCGGCAACTTGGGCCGCAACAAAGCCATGAACGACATGACCCGTCGCTACATGGACGGCTTTTGGGAACTGCTCGATGACATGCTCAACGCGCTGCTGTTTGCGTTGATCGGTATGGAACTGTTGCTGCTGCCATTCTCGTGGCTGCACTTGCTGGCGGCTGGCGTATTGGCCCTGGCGATTCTGCTCTCGCGCCTGCTCACCGTGGCCCCGGCCATTGTGCTGCTGCGTCGCTGGCGCACCGTGCCGCGTGGCACCATCCGCATTCTCACTTGGGGTGGCCTGCGTGGCGGTGTATCGGTGGCCCTGGCCCTGGCGTTGCCGTTGGGCCCGGAGCGCGACTTGATCCTGAGTATCACCTACATCGTGGTGCTGTCTTCGATCCTGCTTCAAGGTCTGACCATCGGCAAACTGGTCAGCCACGTCACCAAAGATGCGCCAGCACCTGCTGAATCCGAACACGCGCATTAAGCCTCAAAGCCCCCGCTCTACCGGCCCGGGCTGCGATTGTTGATCGCCAACAATCGCGGCCCGGCGCTCATTTCGTCCTGTTCCCGGCGTTTCCCGTCAGCTTGGCTACACTCCTTTCAAAATGTAAAAAAGTACGTCACGAAAGGAGAAAGTGATGAGTTCGTCTGCTGCCTATGCACCACCCCGGCGCCATCTCGGCGCTTACATCGTGATCATCACCGCGTTGATTGCTTTGTGTATCACTGCGTGGCGGTTCTTTACGCCGTTATCCGGGATAACCGATTCCGGTGGCGCGATGGTCGCCATGCTGGCCGAGTTTGTGCTGTTTATCCTGGGCCTGTTACTGATCAAGACAGAGGCCGGAGGGGCCAGGGCTTTCTTCCTGTTCCTGGCTTGGGTAGGTGTTATCGGGACGTTTTTTGCCGCCTTGTTGCTACATGGCTGGTGGACTGCCGCCGTGCTGGTTGTGTGCGCTGTAGGTGTCCTCATTGAAACGTTTGGCAGCAAGCCAACAAGGAGCGCGTGAGATGAGCACAATGAAAAAGAACCTTTTGGCAGCACCTGCCCTTTGTATGCTTGCGGGCATTTCTACAGCCCATGCAGACACGACCTACGTGGTTCCACCGCCTCTTCTGGCGCAGTCCAGCGTCTCTGCTGAGGACGCCAAGCTGCCGATTCCGACCGGTAAAGAATGGGACACCTTCCACGGCCAGCTCAGCTCGCAGAAGTACTCGCCGCTGACGCAAATCAACAAGGACAACGTCGGGCAGTTGAAGAAGGTCTGGCAGTATTTCACCGGGGACATGTCTGACGGCACCGGTAAAACCCCGGCCACCGTCTGGTCCGCCACGCCTATCTTCGCCAACGACACGCTGTACGTGGGCACACCGTTCTACCGCATCATTGCCCTTGAGCCCGAGACCGGCAAAGAGAAGTGGGTGTATGACACCAAGTCCGCATTGGTGGCCGAAACCCAGCCCGCGCTGAAGTCCCGTGGTGTGTCCTATTGGCAGGAAAAAGACCCGCAAGCGGGTGTTGCCTGTCAGAAGATGGTGTACCTGGGCAACATGACCGCACAGTTGTACGCCGTTGATGCTGACACCGGCAAACCGTGCGAAAACTTCGGTAAAAACGGTGTTGTAGACGTTAACCAGTGGAACAAGCAGAACAACAAATGGCCGTTGTCGCAGTTGCAACCGCCAACCGTGATCGGCGACAAGCTGATCGTGGGCTGGGCCGGTAAAGACTGGGAATACGAAGTCGAATCGCCAGGCTCGCTGTTTGCCCTCAACGCCCGCACTGGCGAGCTGGAATGGGAATTCAAGCCGATCCCTGAAGAGGAAGCCGGCAAAACCGGTACCGCCAACATCTGGACCGCCATGTCCTATGACCCGGCGCTGGGGTTGCTGTACATCCCTGTGTCTTCGCCGTCGCCCAACTACTGGGGTGGCAACCGCACCAACCCGATTCCGCTGGGCACCTCAACCACGGCGCTGGATATCAACACGGGTAAAGTCGTGTGGTCGCGTCAGTGGGTTCACCACGATATCTGGGACTACGACATCAACTCTGCGCCGACGCTGATGGACATCACCGTGAATGGCAAACCTGTAGCGGCGCTGGTACAAGCGACCAAAATGGGCTTCCTGTTCACCGTGGACCGTCGCACCGGTGAAGACGTGTGGCCGATTGAAGAACGTCCGGTGCCTAAAGGCGAGGCCAAGGGTGAAGTCTACTCACCGACCCAACCGTTCCCGACCAAGCCTGCACCGCTGCTGGATCAGTCGAAAAAACCGGCCATCTGGAAAATCGCTGACATTGTCGGCTTTGGCCAGTGCAGCAAGATGTGGGACGGCCTGGAATACAACGGCATGTACTCGCCGCCCGGCCTCAAAGGCAATGGCGTGCTGGCCTACCCGGACAGCGCCGGTGGTGTGCAGTGGGGTGGCGTAGCGTTCGACCCGGTCAGCCAGGTCGCCATCGTCAACACCTCGCACATCGTGCAGATGATCAAGCTGTGGGATCGCGAGGCCTACGACAAACAGCCTAAAGAATCCGGTAACGAAAACGGCTTCTACCCACAAATCGGCGCGCCTTACGGCATGTCGTTGGTCAACGCGCAGAACTGGGCCGGCATGCCGTGCTGGGCTCCGCCGTTCGGTGAACTGGTGGCGATCAACATGCAGACCGGTGACGTGAAATGGCGTCGTCCGATGGGTGCTGTTCAACAGTGGGGCTGGTACATGCCGCCAGACATGGGTTCGCCAACCATTGGTGGCCCGGCGGTGACAGCCGGTGGCGTAGTGTTCATTGGCGCCTCGATGGACGCCAAGGTACGCGCCTACGCACTGGATGACGGTAAAGAACTGTGGTCTGACATCGTCATGGCCCCCGCCGTCGCCAACCCTGCGGTGTACGAATACAAAGGCAAGCAATACGTGGCCTTTGTCGCAGGCGGCAACTCGATCATGAAAGATCAAGTCGGCGACCAAGTGGTGGTGTACGCGCTGCCGAAGTAAGACTTGGCGAGTTGTGACTGGTGGGAGCGGGCTTGCTCGCGATGCTATCGATGCGGTGTGCCAGACAGGCCGCATCGCCTGCATCGCGGGCAAGCCCGACTCCCACACCTCTATGGGTATGACCCTAAATCAGGTTGTTATCTCCAGTCCTCGATACGCAAACCGGGAACACGTTCGAATTCTCGGGTGTTGTTTGTCACTAGAACCAAACCCAATGATCGGGCATGACCGGCAATCATCTGATCGTAAGGGCCAATCGGCGTGCCCAATTTTGCTAACTCAGCACGAAGCTGGCCCGTGTTGGCTGCGGCTTCCCAATCATATTTGAGCACCTCCAACCGTGCGGCAAAGCCCTCAACCACAGCTAAATTGCGCTGCGGGTTTGAAGATTTTTCCGCCCCGAACACCAATTCCATCAACGTCACGGTGCTGATGCATAACTGCCCGTGATGCGCGTTAAAAGCTTCACGCACATACTCAGGCCGGTTCTTGATTGTGAAAATACAAATGTTGGTATCGAGCATGAACTTAAGCATCAGAATTCATCCCGCTGTTGATCAGCCGGTTGTTCACGCTCGCTCATGAAGTCTGCTGTAACACCTTCGCCCTCAAACCAGCTGTCCCACGATTCCCCCGCCGGTGTGATTATTCGCGCTCTGCCTACGGCGATGATATCAACGCGTCTCACATCGTCAGGTAGCGCAGCCGCTTTAGGAAGTCTGACTGCCTGGCTTCGATTACTTTGAAAAACCGAACCTTGTTCCATGCTAAACCTCCGGGATATGTCGCTCGTATATCCCATCCTAGTTTTCGTCTCTTACAAGTCAATGCCCCATTAAGAAAGCATCAATCCCCCCGACGAGTGGCGTCAGCCCCTTCTATCCGCCGCAGCTGTTCATTGGCTCGCTCGGCGAACAATTCCAGTAACCCTTCCAGCAGATGCACCGGCGCTTCGTCGGCGCGGGTCAGGGCGTACAGGGTGATCGGCAATGCCGGGCTCAACGGGCGGATGACGGTGCTTGCCGCTGAGGCGCCCAAGGCGGTGAACGGGTCTATCACGGCCAGCCCCGCTCCCGATTCCACCATCGCTCGCGCCAGCGAGTAGGTCTGCACCGCAATGTTGATGCGCGGGGGCGGCTCGATGGTTTTCAGGTAGCTGTCCAAGCGCGCAAACAACGGATCGGCGCTGCTCAGGCCAATCAACGGGGCGTCCGCCAGTTCATGCAGCGCCAGCGACTCGCCCTCACGGTCTTCGCTCCAGTAACCCCGTGGCGCCAACGCGACCAGCACGCTGTGTGCCAACGCCTGGGCCTTGAGCCCCGGGTGGTCGGGCAGTTTCAAGGTCAGCGCTACGTCCAGTTCACGCATCAGCAGGCTTTGCACCAGTTCACGACTGTGTGCGCTCGCCAGTTCGCAGCGGCTGTCGGGGTAGCGGCGTGTCCACTCGCCAATCACTGGCGGCAACAAGGACAACGCCAACGCAGGCGTGCTGCCGATGCGCAAGCGATGCCCCGGTGTGCGCCGCAAGCTTTCGGCCAGACGCTGCACGCCTTGCACGCTCTCGCTGACTTTTTCGACCTCACGCTCCAGCAGCAAGGCCTCGGGGGTGGGCTGCAGTTTGCCGCGCACGCGCAAGAACAACGGAAACCCCAGTTGCATCTCGGCATGCTGCAGGACTTTGCTCACCGCAGGTTGCGAGACATGCAGCAACTGGGCGGCGGCGCTGATGGAGCCGGTCTGGCGAATAGCCTGGAATATTTCGATGTGGCGCAAGCGCATGGCAGCAGTCCATAACCTTTGTTTATGGGTGAAGCATCTTTAATCATTGTTCAGCGCCTGTCACCTGCCCCTAATCTGAAACCCGCACAACAGTGGGTAAGGACTGACATGGCACAGCGCGTTTGCATCATCGGTGGTGGAGTTATCGGGCTGGCAACGGCGTATGCGCTGGTGCGCGAAGGCTTTGACGTGAGTGTGATCGAAGCCCGCCCGACCCTCGGCAGCCAGACCAGCTTTGCCAATGGCGGCCAATTGTCGTACCGCTATGTCGCCCCGCTGGCCGATGCTGGCGTGCCGTTGCAGGCGCTGGGCTGGATGTTGCGCGGCGACTCACCGCTCAAACTGCGCCCGCGCATGGACCCGGCGCAATGGCGCTGGCTGGCCTCGTTTGTGGCCGCCTGCCGGGGGTCGGTCAATCAGCGCAATGGCGCACATTTGCTGCGTTTGGCATTGCTGAGCCAGGCCACGTTGCAGCAATGGCGCGAGGAAGATCATCTGGACGGGTTCCAATGGCGGCGTAACGGCAAGCTGGTGGCTTTTCGCGAACCGTCGCACTTCGCCAAGGCCCGGCAAAAAGTTATCCACAGCTCGTTTCAGCAAGCGCTCTCTGCCAGCGAATGCTCGGCCCTGGAGCCCGGTTTGCAGGGCTCCACGTTTGTCGGCGGCATTTACACCCCCGATGAAGAAGTCGGTGATTGCCACGCCTTCTGCCAACAGTTATTCGCCCGTTTACAGGCCTCGGGGCGTTGCACATTTCTGCTGGGCAAAACCGTCACCCGTTTGCATCACGAGCACGGTGTGGTCAAAGCCGTGCACATGGGTGACGAGGTGCTGCCGGTCGATCAACTGGTGCTCGCAGCGGGGCATAATAGCCCGGCCTTGAGCCTGCCGGGACTGAATTTGCCGCTGTATCCGCTCAAGGGGTACAGCCTCACATTGCCGTTGAGCGACCCCGGCAAAGCCCCCGATGTGAGCATCACCGATTACGACCGCAAGATCGTGTACGCGCGCATTGGCGAACAGTTGCGCATTGCCGCGATGGTCGACATCGTCGGTTTTGATGCCTCACTCGACCCCAAGCGCCTCGCGCAAATGCGCCAGCTGGCCCAAAGCACTTTCCCCGAAGCGGGCGATTACCAACACGCCATTGAGTGGGCAGGTATGCGCCCGGCCACCCCCAGCGGCGTACCGATTCTGGGCGCCAGCGGCTATCGCAACTTGTGGCTCAACCTGGGCCACGGCGCGCTGGGCTTTACCCTGGCTTGCGGCAGCGGGCGCTTGCTGAGCGAGCTGATTGCACACCGCAAAACCTCCATTGACCTGCAAGGTCTGGCCTTGCACGCCGCCTGACATTGACCCAAACCTTAAGGAAATGCCCGATGACGATTCACCGCATTCACAGCAATGACCGTTTAAGCGCCGCTGCGACCTATGAGGCGCTGGTGTTTCTGTCCGGGCAGGTGCCGACTGGTAGCGAGGACATTACCGCGCAGACCGAAGAAGTCCTGAGCAAGATCGACGCCTTGTTGGCCGAAACCGGCAGCAGCAAGGACCACATCCTCAACGCCACGATTTACCTGCAAAACATTGAGCGCGACTTCGCGCCCATGAACGCGGTGTGGTCTGCCTGGCTGTCTGCGGGCAAGGCGCCGACGCGCACCACGCTGCAAGCGCAACTGGCCCGGCCGCAGGTGCTGGTGGAAATCAGCGTGATTGCTGCCCGTCACTAATCAGCTTGAAACCGGAGAATAAGAAGATGAAAAAGCTCACCTTGATCAGTTGCACGCTGGGCCTTTTGCTCAGCCACTCACTGCACGCCAGCGAAGCGCCGTTGCAGGGCACACTCAAAAAAGTCGCTGATTCC
Organism: Pseudomonas helleri; assembly: GCF_001043025.1. Taxonomy (GTDB): domain Bacteria; phylum Pseudomonadota; class Gammaproteobacteria; order Pseudomonadales; family Pseudomonadaceae; genus Aquipseudomonas; species Aquipseudomonas helleri. Next base: position 35,914 of record NZ_JYLD01000010.1, read on the forward strand.
GGGAGCATAACCCTGGGTTATCGCGATGCATCGGTGCCTTTTTCCTACGTAGGCGACAACACAGGCAAGCCGATGGGCTATTCGGTGGAGCTGGCGAACAAAATCGTCGAGCGCATCCAGCAGCAAATCGGCGGCGCGCCACTGAAGGTCAAATACAACCTGGTGACCTCGCAAACCCGTATCCCGCTGGTGCAAAACGGCACGGTTGATCTGGAGTGCGGCTCAACCGGCGTGACGGCCGAGCGGCAAAAACAGGTGGCGTTCTCGTATGGCTTTATCTACGTCAAAGGCCAGTTGCTGACCGCCAAAAACAGCGGCATTCAGGGCTTTGACGACCTGCGCGACAAGAACGTCGTGACCACGGCGGGCACCACCAATGAGCGCTTTCTCAAGAGCTACAACGCCGACCACAAGATGAACATGAACGTGATCAGTGCCAAAGACCATGGCGAGGCGTTCAAGATGCTCGAAACCGGCCGTGCTGTGGCCTTTTACATGGATGACGCGCTGCTCTACGGCGAACGCGCCAAAGCCCGCGACCCGCACAACTGGGTGGTGGTGGGTCACGAGCAGTCGCGTGAAATCTACAGCTGCATGGTGCGCAAGGACGACCCGCAGTTGCTGGCGGTGGTGAACCAGGCGCTGGCGGATCTGTACCAGTCGGGCGAGATCAACGGCATCTATCAGCGCTGGTTTGAGCAGCCGATTCCACCGAATGGCCTGAACCTGGAGTTCCCGATGACCGCCGAACTGAAGCAGATCATCGCCAAGCCAGTGAGCGATCCGGTGGAGTAAACCCCAGGCTTACGACACCCACGGCGACGTGCGGATGATCTCGACGAAGTTCAGTGGCTTGAAGCTTGGGTCGATGTCCACCAGCACGTCGGCGTTAACCGTGCCGAAGGTGGTGTCGGGGCGGTGTTTGAAGCCGTTGGCGAAGGCACAGAGGATGCATTCCTTGAAGCCTTCGCCACGCGGGTGCGCATGCACCACGGCTTCGCGTTGCTCAGTGGGGAACGCCGCGTAATCAATGCCCAGCACGTCCATTTCTACGCCCGCCGTCACCAGCGCCACGTTCGGCCGAAGGTGTTGCGGCACGCCCGGCGTGGTGTGCAGGGCAATGGACAACCAGACTTGTTCGACATCATCGTCGCTCAGGCCAAAGGGTTTCATGAAGGCTTTGGCGCTGTTGGCGCTGTCCACTTCAAACCGTTCGTTGTCACTGCGATGGCCTTCAACCAGGCCCAGATCATGGAACATCGCCCCCACGTACAAAAGCTCCGGGTCATAGGCCAATTGCTTGCGTTGGCCGCTCAGCGCGCCAAACAAAAACACCCGCCGCGAGTGGTTATAAAGCAGATCGGACTCCACATCACGGATGTATTCGGTCGTTGCTTTTGCCAAGGCGCTGTCCGGAATGGCGATGCCTGCGATGGTCTGACTCATGACGAACTCCTCGATCAAGCGCCGGGGTGGCGCTGTTGAGTTCAGTGTGGACCGCGTCCTCTATGGCAACAATCGTCACGCAGGTGCGATTCGTGCCAATCAGATGGCAATGCCGGCCACGCCTTTTAACAGGCTTGCCACAGCGGGCGGCGGCGGTATTTGATGTAACACCCCTCAGACGGCGAACCCTGATGACCTTGAAGATCGCATTGATCGTTTTCCCCGGCGTGCAGGCCCTGGATGTGACCGGGCCCATGGATGTGTTCGCCGAGGCCAATGTGTTTCTGCCGCCCGCTGAGCGCTATCAACTGGAGGTGCTGGGCCTTGAGGCAGGCTTGCTGGCCTGCTCCAACGGCTTGTCGATCCAGGCCCATCGGCATTTCACCGAGGCCAGCACCGCCTACGACCTGGTCTTGTGTGCTGGCGGCCCGGCCCTGCCCGATCAGGATTTTGGCCCGGCGTTTTATAGCTGGTTACGCACACTGTGCCGCCGCTCGCGACGCTTTGGTTCGATCTGTAACGGGGCGTTGATGCTCGCTCGCGCAGGCTTGCTGGACGGCCGACGTGTGACCACCCACTGGGGCGATGTTGCAGCCTTGGCGCGCCTGTGCCCGGGCGCCAAACTGGAAGCCGATCGCTTGTATGTGCAGGACGACAACGTGTTTACGTCGGCCGGGGTGACGGCCGGGATTGATCTGTCGCTGTATGTGTTGTGCCAGGATCATGGCCCCGAGATCGCACTCAGCGTGGCCAAACGGCTGGTGGTGTTTACCCAGCGTTCGGGCGGGCAGTCGCAGTTCAGCCCGTTTCTGACAGCGACCACCCCGGACGATTCGCCGGTGGCGGCGGTGCAACGGTTTGTGCAGGCCAATCTGCGTGCGGATCTGACCATCGGTGAACTGGCGCTAGCGGCCAACATGAGCCCGCGCAACTTCTCTCGGGTATTTGCCCGTGACACCGGTATTACCCCGGCACAATTTGTTGAAGGTGCGCGGGTGGATGCCGCCCGCGCATTACTGGAAAACCCGGCGCTGGCCCTCAAGACCGTGGCCTACGAATGCGGTTTTCGCGATGCGCATCACCTGCGCAGCGTGTTCATGCGCAGGCTGGGCGTGTCGCCGCAGCAGTTTCGGGCGAACTTCGCGGTGATGGCGTAACGAGTATTCCTGTAGGAGCGAGCTTGCCTCGCGATCTTTTGATCTTTAAAAGATCGCGAGGCAAGCTCGCTCCTACAGGTCAATCGTTTAGAAATCACCCCACAGTTGCTGGGCCACGGCCAGCGCGACTACGGGCGCCGTTTCGGTGCGCAGCACACGCGGACCGAGGCGGGCCGGCTGGAAGCCTGCCGTTTGAGCGTGCTCCACTTCGTTATCGGTCAACCCGCCTTCCGGCCCGATCAAAAACGCCAGGCGCGCAGGCTTGGCGTGGCTGGTCAGCGGCGCTGACACCGGATGCAGCACCAGCTTGAGGTCGGCTTCGGTGGTTTTGATCCAGTCACTGAGCAATACCGGCGGGTGAATCACCGGCACCCGCGAACGGCCACACTGCTCACACGCACTGATCGCCACTTGCCGCCAATGCGCGAGGCGCTTGTCAGCACGTTCATCTTTGAGCCGCACTTCGCAACGCTCACTCATGATCGGAGTAATTTGCGTCACGCCCAATTCAGTGGCCTTTTGAATCGCCCAGTCCATACGCTCACCACGGGACAACCCCTGGCCCAGGTGAATGGCCAACGGCGACTCAACTTGCCCGGCAAAGGTTTCGTCGAGCACCACGCGCACACGTTTTTTGCCGACTTCCAGCAAGCGCCCCAGAAACTCCTGACCCGAGCCGTCGAACACTTGCAGGGCATCGCCCTCGGCCATGCGCAGCACGCGGCCAATGTAATGCGCCTGGGCTTCAGGCAGTTCATGCTCACCGAGGCTCAACGGGGCGTCGATAAAGAAGCGGGACAATCTCATTTAATTTCTCTGAAAAAAAGCCCTCTGTAGGAGCGAGCTTGCCTCGCGATCTTTTGGCTTTAAAAAAAGATCGCGAGACAAGCTCGCTCCTACAGGGGATTAAAATTAACCCGGGTCGCGGAAGTCTGGATGGAAGTTCGCCGGCACGGCCACGCTGATGTCCGTACGCGTCGCGATGTCGATGCCTTCGCTGGCCACTTCAGCCAGAAAATCGATCTGCTCGGGGGTAATCACGTAAGGCGGCAAGAAATACACCACACTGCCTAACGGGCGCAACAACGCACCCCGCTCCAGCGCGTGCTGGAAGACTTTCAGGCCGCGTCGTTCCTGCCACGGGTAAGCCGTTTTGGTGGCTTTGTCCTGGACCATTTCTATCGCCAGCACCATACCTGTCTGACGCACTTCCGAGACATGTTCATGCTCGGCCAGGTGGGCCGTTGCGCTGGCCATGCGCTGGGCGAGTGCCTTGTTGTTTTCGATGACGTTGTCGTCTTCAAAAATATCCAGCGTGGCCAACGCCGCCGCACACGCCAGCGGGTTGCCGGTGTAGCTGTGGGAATGGAGGAAGGCGCGCAGGGTCGGGTAGTCGTCGTAGAACGCGCTGTACACCTCATCGGTGGTCAGGCATGCCGCCAGCGGCAAGTAGCCACCGGTCAAGGCTTTGGACAGGCACAGGAAGTCTGGCGTGATGCCGGCCTGTTCACAGGCAAACATTGTCCCGGTACGGCCAAAACCCACGGCGATTTCGTCGAGGATCAGGTGCACGCCATATCGGTCGCAGGCCTCACGCAACAACGTGAGGTACACCGGGTGGTACATGCGCATACCGCCCGCGCCCTGAATCAGCGGCTCGACAATCACCGCCGCAATCGTGGCATGGTGCTCGGCCAGGGTCTGTTCCATGGCCTGAAACATCGTGCGCGAGTGGGCTTCCCAGCTCACGCCTTCAGGGCGCAAGTAGCAATCGGGGCTCGGCACTTTGATCGTGTCGAGCAGCAAAGCCTTGTAGGTTTCGGTGAACAGCGGCACGTCACCCACCGACATCGCGGCCATGGTTTCGCCGTGGTAGCTATTGGTCAGCGTTACGAACCGTTTTTTGTCAGGCTGGCCGCGGTTGAGCCAGTAGTGAAAGCTCATCTTCAGCGAGACTTCGATACACGACGAACCATTGTCGGCATAGAAGCAGCGGGTCAGGCCTTGAGGGGTCATCTTGACCAGGCGCTCGGACAACTCGATCACCGGCTGATGGCTGAACCCCGCGAGAATCACGTGCTCCAGTTGGTCGACCTGGTCCTTGATACGCTGATTGATACGCGGGTTGGCGTGGCCAAACACGTTGACCCACCAGGAACTCACGGCATCCAGATAGCGTTTGCCTTCGAAGTCTTCGAGCCACACGCCTTCACCGCGCTTGATGGGGATCAGCGGCAACTGTTCGTGATCTTTCATTTGGGTGCAGGGGTGCCACAACACGGCAAGATCGCGCTGCATCCATTGATTATTCAGGCCCATTTCCACTCTCCTGGCGCTGGTTCCCGGCGTCTGCGGGCAAACAAGCCTGCAAGCCTATGCAATGCGCAAGCTCGTCACAAGTCATTACGTTTATCCATAGACACGCATATTTACATTCAAGGCACGGCTCGGCATAAAACACCGCACGCGGCTATTGTTAACGTTTGCTTAATGCATGATCCCCAGGCTACAGATCGTATTTATCGATGTTTTGCAGCAAAAAAATGCGCTTTCATTCGATAGGTAAACCATTAGTCTTAACGTCAATTCCCACAGGATGTTGGCAATGCAGCTACGTAACTCGTCTTCTCGCTATGGTGCCGTGAGTATTTTCCTGCACTGGTCAGTCGCGCTGGCCGTGTTTGGGTTGTTCGCATTGGGCTTGTGGATGGTCGGTCTCGACTACTATGACCCTTGGCGTAAAGAAGCGCCGGACCTGCATAAAAGCATCGGTCTGACGCTGTTGGCGGTCATGTTGATCCGTGTTGTCTGGCGGTTCATCAGCCCGCCGCCCCCTGCTTTAGAAACGTATAGCCCTGCAACCCGTATCGGCGCCAAGTTCGGTCACGCTTTTCTGTACCTGAGCTTGTTTGCCCTCATGATCGCGGGATATTTGATCTCGACGGCCGAAGGCGTGGGTATCCCTGTCTTCGGTCTGTTTGAAGTACCGGCACTGATCTCCAGCCTGCCCAATCAGGCTGATGTTGCTGGCGTTGTGCACCTGTGGCTGGCCTGGACCGTGGTGATCTTTGCTGTTCTGCATGGTCTGGCTGCCTTTAAACACCACTTCATTGACCGTGATGCGACCCTAAAACGTATGCTGGGCCGCAAAGCCTGATGCTCAACCTCAATTCAAAAGGAATAGAACGCATGTTGAAAAAGACGCTCGCTGCTCTGGCACTTGGGACTGCTCTGCTGACCGCCGGTCAAGCCATGGCTGCCGACTACACCATCGATAAAGAAGGCCAGCACGCTTTCATCGACTGGAAAATCAGCCACTTGGGCTACAGCTTCGTGCACGGCACGTTCAAGGACTGGAAAGGCACCTTCTCGTGGGATGCGGCCAAACCTGCCGACAGCAAAATTGACATCACTCTGCAAACCGCCAGCCTGTTCTCCAACCACGCAGAACGTGACAAGCACATCGCCAGCAAAGACTTCCTGGACGTCGCCAAATACCCTGAAGCGACCTTCAAGTCGACCAAAGTGGTGCCAACTGGCGACAAGACAGCTGACGTGACCGGCGACCTGACGCTGCATGGCGTGACCAAGCCTGTGACCTTCAAAGCCACATTCAACGGCGAAGGCAAGGATCCATGGGGCGGCGAACGTGCTGGCTTCAACGCTACCACCACGCTGAACCTGAACGACTTCGGCATCAAAGGCCCAGGCCCAACTGCTCAAACGCTGGACCTGGACATCTCGCTGGAAGGCGTGAAGGCCAAGTAATAGCGCTTTTAGATGGCTAAAAAAACGCCCCCAATCTTTCGGTCGGGGGCGTTTTTTATGCAGCGTTAACTCAGCGGTTGCGAGTCAACAGTGCAGGCTTCTCGCCACGAGGGCGGTTCGGCAGTTGATCCAGCTGCTCAGGGGTCAAAAAGCGATCGCTTTTGGACTCTTTGTGCATGATCTTCGGCTGGTTCTCACGTGGGCCTTTAACCGCTGGCTCTTGACGCGCAGTATCGCGCGCCGGGCGGTTGTCGCGACGGGCCTGGCCATCACGTGGGGCGCCGTTGCGTGGGCCGCTGCGCTTGGCTGGCGGGGTGCCAGTGCTGGCGCCGCTGCCGGTACGCGGGCCGTTTTGACGACCACCCGAACGGGCCGGAGTGCCAGCGCCTTGCGCCGGAGCGCCCGGACGACGGTCGCGGCCCTGGTTGTTTTTGTTTTGGTACGGGCTGACGTAATCAGCGCGGTTACCAAAGTTATCCACATCGTCATCACGGAACTCGTCCGGCGCACGGTTGGCGTCGGCACGAGGGGTTGGCTGACGCTGCTCACGGACAGGCTGGGCGCTGCGTGGCTTTTGCTCACGGGCTGGACGCTCGCCGCGTGCCGCTGAAGGTTTTTCTTTGCCCTTGTCTTTGCCTTTGTCTTTACGACCGCCGCCACCGCCCGGATTACCCGGACCGTCGCCGCGTGGGCCACGTGGCGGGTTGCGCGGGTTACGCACATCCGGACGCTCGCGCACTTCAGGCTTTTCAGCTTCTACGGCACTGGCGTCAAAACCCATCAGGTCGCCATCAGCGATCTTCTGTTTGGTCATGCGCTCAATGCTTTTGAGCAGTTTTTCTTCGTCGGGTGCGACCAGGGAAATCGCTTCGCCCGAACGACCGGCACGGCCCGTACGGCCGATACGGTGAACGTAGTCTTCATCTACGTTCGGCAGTTCGAAGTTGACCACGTGCGGCAACTGGTCGATGTCCAGGCCACGCGCTGCAATGTCGGTGGCAACCAGAATGCGCACAGAACCGGCTTTAAAGTCGGCCAGGGCTTTGGTACGCGCGTTTTGGCTCTTGTTACCGTGGATGGCCACAGCGCTCAGGCCGTGTTTGTCCAGGTATTCAGCCAAACGGTTGGCACCGTGCTTGGTACGGGTGAACACCAGCACCTGCTCCCAGGCACCTGCGGTGATCAAGTGGGCCAGCAAGGCACGCTTGTGGGTCGCAGGCAGGCGGAAAACACGCTGCTCGATGCGCTCAACCGTGGTGTTGGGCGGCGTCACTTCAATGCGCTCAGGGTTGCGCAGCAACTTGCCGGCCAGGTCGGTGATGTCCTTGGAGAACGTCGCCGAGAACAGCAGGTTCTGACGCTTGGCAGGCAAACGCGCGAGGACTTTTTTCACGTCATGGACAAAGCCCATGTCGAGCATCCGGTCGGCTTCATCAAGCACCAGAATTTCTACGTGAGAGAGGTCAACGCTGCCCTGGCCACACAGGTCGAGCAAACGACCCGGGCACGCCACCAGCACGTCAACACCGCGGGACATGGCTTGAACCTGCGGGTTCATGCCGACGCCGCCGAAGATGCAGGCACTGACGAACTTCAGGTCGCGGGCATAGAGCTTGAAGCTCTCGTGCACTTGGGCTGCGAGTTCGCGAGTCGGGGTCAGGACCAGCACGCGGGGTTGGCGTGGGCCGTGACGCTGGGATTTGTCCGGGTGGCCGTTGGGAAACAGCTTTTCCAGAATCGGAAGAGCGAAGCCGCCGGTTTTACCAGTACCTGTCTGGGCCGCTACCATCAAATCGCGACCTTGCAACACGGCGGGAATGGCCCGCTGTTGCACCGGAGTAGGCTCGGTATAGCCCGCATCTTCAATGGCGCGGACTAAAGCCTCGGAGAGACCGAGGGAAGCAAAGGACATGAGTAATCCTGTTCTAGTTAGGGCTTGGCCCAAAGGGATAGTCTTGCCTGGCGTGAATGGCGTTTAAGGTGACGCAATCCCGTCCGGTCCTGCTCCAGTCCTGAGGCTCATTCACATCGCTCGCGCGGGCTGGAAGCTGCGCAGTCACGGGGTTGAATGCCGGGTACAAGGACGAGCGGCCGGGCGTAAGCCTGGCGGAAAACCCGGAGTATAACAGAGCAATCACGGCGCGCCGATTTCATGCTGCTCAACGGTTTTGTAGGGGCACAGGCCATATAACCCGTGGGAGCGGGCTTGCTCGCGATGGTAGCACCACGGTTTATCAGCAAACCGGGTGACGCCCATCGCGAGCAAGCCCGCTCCCACAAGGGCGATGCCGTGTGGATCAGCGTGGCAGCTTCAGGTTGTTCCAGATCGCCAGGCTCGGCTCAGACTGGTTCAAGGTGTAGAAGTGCAGGCCCGGTGCGCCGCCATCGAGCAAACGCTCGCACATTTCGCTGATCACTTGCTCGCCAAACTTCTGAATGCTGGTCGCGTCATCGCCGTAGGCTTCCAGTTGCTTGCGAATCCAACGCGGGATTTCTGCACCGCAAGCGTCCGAGAAACGCGCCAACTTGCTGTAGTTGGTGATCGGCATGATGCCCGGCACGATCGGGATCATGACGCCGGCCGCACGTACGCGCTCAACAAAACGGAAGTAGCTGTCGGCGTTAAAGAAGTACTGGGTGATCGCACTGTCGGCGCCAGCGTTGGCCTTGCGCACGAAGTTGCTGATATCGTCTTCGAAATTGCGTGCCTGAGGGTGCATCTCAGGGTATGCCGCCACTTCAATATGGAAGTGATCGCCGGTTTCTTCGCGAATGAAGCTCACCAGGTCATTGGCATAGCGCAACTCACCGCTGGCCATCCCCATACCCGAAGGCAGGTCGCCACGCAGCGCGACAATACGCTTGATACCTGCACCCTTGTACTGGGTCAGCAGGCCACGCAAGTCGTCCTTGCTGTCACCGACACACGACAAGTGCGGGGCGGCAGGGACCTTGGCTTCGCTCTCCAGTTGCAGCACGGTGTTGATCGTGCGGTCACGGGTCGAGCCACCGGCACCGTAGGTGCAGGAGAAAAAATCCGGGTTGTAGGTCGCCAGCTGGCGAGCCGTGTTCATCAGTTTTTCATGTCCAGCATCGGTCTTGGTCGGGAAGAACTCGAAGCTGTAACGACGGTCTTGGGACATGGTCAAATCCTTGGCAATACAAAAGCCGAATACAAGCCCGCCCCCATCAGGGGGCGGGCTTGGCGATCCAATCAGTAACGGTACGCTTCAGGTTTGAACGGACCTTCAACCGTCACGCCGATGTAGTCAGCTTGTTGCTGGGTCAGTTGAGTGACCACGCCACCGAAGCCGCGAACCATTTCCAGGGCCACTTCTTCGTCCAGTTTCTTCGGCAGTACTTCTACGGTCAGACGCTCAGCTTGCAGTTCGGCAGGCAGGTCAGCGTATTTTTGGGCGAACAGGAAGATCTGCGCCAGTACCTGGTTGGCAAACGAACCGTCCATGATGCGGCTTGGGTGACCTGTGGCGTTGCCCAGGTTTACCAGACGGCCTTCGGCCAGCAGGATCAGGTAGTCGTCGTTCTGTGGGTCGAACTCGCCAGCGCCAGTGCGGTGTACCTTGTGCACTTGTGGCTTCACTTCTTCCCATGCCCAGTTTTTGCGCATGAAAGCGGTGTCGATTTCGTTGTCGAAGTGGCCGATGTTGCACACCACAGCGCGTTTTTTCAGCGCAGCCAGCATGTTCTTGTCGCACACGTTGACGTTACCGGTGGTGGTCACGATCAGGTCGATCTTGCCCAGCAGTGCAGCATCGATGCTGGCTGCGGTGCCGTCGTTCTGGCCGTTGATGAACGGCGAAACCACTTCAAAGCCGTCCATGCACGCTTGCATGGCGCAGATCGGGTCAACTTCGGAGACTTTAACGATCATGCCTTCCTGACGCAGGGACTGGGCCGAGCCCTTGCCCACGTCACCGTAGCCGATGACCAGCGCTTGCTTGCCGGACAGCAGGTGGTCAGTACCACGCTTGATCGCATCGTTCAGGCTGTGACGGCAGCCGTACTTGTTGTCGTTTTTGCTTTTGGTCACCGAGTCGTTCACGTTAATCGCCGGGATCATCAGCTCGCCTTTGGCCAGCATGTCCAGCAGACGGTGTACGCCGGTGGTGGTTTCTTCAGTCACGCCGTGGATCTTTTTCAGCATGGCCGGGTATTTCTTGTGCAGCAGCTCGGTCAGGTCGCCGCCGTCGTCGAGGATCATGTTGGCGTCCCAAGGCTGGCCATCTTTCAAGATGGTTTGCTCCAGGCACCACTCGTACTCTTCTTCGGTCTCGCCTTTCCAGGCAAATACCGGGATACCGGCAGCAGCGATAGCGGCAGCGGCCTGGTCTTGAGTCGAGAAGATGTTGCACGACGACCAACGCACTTCGGCACCCAGGGCAACCAGGGTTTCGATCAGCACGGCAGTCTGGATGGTCATGTGGATGCAGCCCAGAATCTTCGCGCCCTTGAGCGGTTGTTCTGCGGCATACCGACGACGCAGACCCATCAGGGCCGGCATTTCGGATTCAGCGATGAAGGTTTCGCGACGGCCCCATTGGGCAAGGGACATATCAGCGACTTTATAGTCGGTAAAACCTGCAGGGGTGTTTACAGCGCTCATTAAGAGCCTCCATTCGTTTAATCGCGAATGGGCGCCGTTGTGCGTTTAGTGCTTGCCCAGGGAACCCTGAACAAACAACGCCCCATCCGAGCCTGACAGGTTAAACCTGCTGCAGCGCCCCTCGGACAGGTGGCGGGAAAACGGTACCGGGTGAACATGACCGTTTTTGAAGCGAGGGAGATTATAGCCATCCGCGCCTGGGTTCCCAAGGGTTTATCCAAGGCTTTTTTATTTGCTTAATCGAGACCATAGTCCAAGGTTAATAGAGCTGAGCGCCGAGGTCTGACATCATGGCCGGCATCTAAGGCAAGACGGTCAGGAGCGAACATGAATTTTCACACCCGCAAATGGGTTAAACCCGAAGACCTCAACCCCAACGGCACCCTGTTCGGTGGCAGCCTGCTGCGCTGGATCGACGAAGAAGCGGCGATCTACGCCATTGTTCAGTTGGGCAACCAGCGCGTCGTGACCAAGTACATCTCCGAAATCAACTTTGTCAGCGCCTCGCGCCAGGGCGACATCATCGAGCTGGGCATCACCGCCACCGAGTTTGGTCGCACCTCGATCACCCTGACCTGTGAAGTGCGCAACAAGATCACCCGCAAAAGCATCCTGACGGTCGACAAAATGGTCTTCGTCAACCTCGGTGAAGACGGCCTGCCAGCACCGCACGGCCGCACCGAGATCAAGTACGTCAAAGACCAGTTCCAGGATGAAAATCAGGCCTGATTACCTTTGACCTTGTCCCCGCTGCTGCGGGCTGCGGCAGCGATTACAGGTTTTGAGTGAACAGCCACCGATGGCGCGTGTCGTACGCTTATACACGCCACCGGTCATGCGCTCATGAACACTGAAAACAGCGGTAAAACGCCCAATCTGTCGCCTGATGAAAAGCACGACATCAGCAAAAACCAGCCCCCGCGTGCCGCTGTCCTGCACGAAATCATTCGCCTGCAAGGTGATCAGGAGCTGGAGCGCAGCATTGCCGCCCTGTTCTGGTCAGCCCTGGCGGCGGGCCTGACCATGGGCTTGTCGTTGATGGCCATGGGCTTGCTCAACTCTCGACTGCCCGACGCCGAAGGGTTCAAGGTCATCGCCAGCTTTGGTTACTGCGCGGGTTTTTTGGCGGTCATTCTCGCTCGCCAGCAATTGTTCACTGAAAACACCCTGACGGCGGTATTGCCGATCATGAGCAAACCCACCCTGAATAACTTCGGGCGGTTGTTCCGGCTCTGGTCCGTGGTGCTGATCGGCAACCTGATGGGTACTTTTCTGGTGGCCTACGTGATGCTGCATTTGCCGATTTTCGATACCCCGACCGACGAGGCCTTTCTGGAAATCGGGCGCAAGGTCATGGAAAACGACGTCAGCCAAATGTTCGCCAAAGGCATTGTCTCGGGCTGGATGATTGCAACCATGGTCTGGATGATCCCGTCCATGGAGAGCGCCAAGATGTGGATCATCATCCTCATCACCTACCTGATGGCGCTCGGTGACTTTACCCACATCGTGGTCGGCACCGCTGAGGTGTCCTATCTGGTCTTTGCGGGTGAATTACCGTGGAAAGACTTCTGGCTGATCTTTGCCGGCCCGACACTGGCTGGCAACATCATCGGCGGCAGTTTTATCTTCGCCCTGATCAGCCACGCGCAAATCCGCAGCGACACCAAAAAGCCGCTGAAAAAAGCGTAATACGGCCTTTTGAACTTGGCTATTGAGCGGGTATACGGCCGCTGCGCGCCCGATCGCAGCAACGCAAATCTGTAGGAGCGAGCTTGTCTCGCGATCTTTTGATCTTTTTAAAAGTTCGCAAGACAAGCGAGCGCCTACAGTCGTCTAGATCACGTAATGCGCGATGGCCACAAAGTGCAGCAGGCTGCCGCAGATGACAAACAGGTGCCAAATGCCGTGGGCATGCCGCAGGCGGTGATCGAGGGCAAAAAAGATAATCCCCACGGTGTACATCACCCCGCCCGTGGCCAGCCAGATAAAACCCGCGGTCCCTAGCGCAGCCAGCAAAGGCTTGACCGCCACCAGCACAATCCAGCCCATCACCGCATAAATCACGATCGACAAAATGCGCGCTTCAGAACGCGGCTTGATCTCTTGCAGCATGCCGATCACCGCCATGCCCCAGACAATCCCGAACAGCGACCAGCCCCACGGCCCGTGCAGCGTCACCAGGCAAAACGGCGTGTAACTGCCGGCAATCAACAAGTAAATCGACAGGTGATCAAACTTCTGCATGATCACCTTCGAACGCCCACGCACGCTGTGGTAAACCGTCGACACGCTGTACAGCAGCACCAGCGTCACGCCATAAATGGCCGCGCTGACAATTTTTTGCGGACTCCCGTCCAGACACGCCACCACCAACAACCAGATACTGCCTGCCGCAGCCGCCACAGCCCCCACAAGATGGGTCCAGGCGTTGAGCTTTTCCCCGTGATACATGTGCAACATCCTCAATAGCCGATAGTGCGACTGTGCCACTTGTTACAACATAAGGGCCAAGGTCGTGACCTTAAAGGGCAAGGGGTGATCCTCAGGCGCCACACCTGAACGGGCGCCACTTAACTGGCCCGCAGGCCAGGCTTTTGAGCGATTGAACGATCACCGTCAATAAGTCTAACTACCAAAAGTCTGACTCTTTAACCCCTTGACCCGTTCAAGCAGGTGTTGGGTGCTGCTGATCAAACCTTGCAGCAATGCCTCATCTTCATCCATGTAGCCTTCGTATTCAGCGAGATTGCGCCTTTCATGGCACAAGGCAAAAAGCCGGACCTGCACTTTGTCTGTGCCTGCGGTGTGAATGAGGCTTTGAAAGACTAAATAACGTCGGTCTGACCGATAGCCACAGAGGCGCAAAGCGGTGAGCGCAATGCCATGGGCTGCGTTGTACGCAAGGTCAAAGCGGCTGGAAAACGACAGTTGTGCATTGCTTGCATCTTTCAGGCGATCAATTGCAGAACGCATCAGCCCTTCGCACTCTTTGCCGTCGGGTGGTTCAGCTTTCAGCCCTCCACTGCGTACGAGATTTTCCAGACTGTCATTTTTCTCCATCCTTGGGCTCCAGTGGATCTCGACCTATCAGCGTGATTTTTTCCTGCTGCCCTACCCGCTGTACAAAACTGTTCCCCGCAGCCATTTTGGCGGCCCAGTCTTGCGCGCTGTAAAGCGTAGGATTGATGGTGCGACCGAGCGCTCCTTCAAGCGGCATCAGGCACTCCATAACGTCACTGTAGTGCAGGTCTTCACCAATGAGCATGAGGTCAATATCGCTGGCCGCATGGGCCTGGTCCTTGGCAATCGAGCCATACACAAACGCCCATTGCAGTCGCTCGAAAAAGGGCTCAAGGGCTGCACGCAGCGGATCAGAGAGCCCGGCAGTCTTGCGCAGAATGCTTAGCAACTCATTGAAGATGGGGCACAAGGCATTTGCCTGATAGTGAGCCTGGTTTCCTCGTCGGGTGAGCGTGAGGATTCCTGACTGCTCAAGACGTGTTAGTTCACGCATCAAGCTGCCTTTTCCTACCTGCGCCCAACGCGCTATTTCATTCACATAAAAACTCTGGTCAGGCTTGCCAAACAGCAAGCCCAATACTTTCTGTTGCGTATTAGTAAACAGCGCATCGCTTAGAGACAACATGGTTACAACCCACAATAAGTCCCAAAAAGGGAACGATAGGTCCCTTTTTGGGACTTATCAAGTCGCCACTTATGGTTTAAAGACTGCACAGCCCTCTGTAGGAGCGAGCTTGTCTCGCGAGCTTTTCAACGATCAAAAGATCGCGAGGCAAGCTCGCTCCTACAGAGGGTCCGGTGTTTCTGGCTCACTACCCGACAGCACCAGCCTCTCCAACCCCAGTAAATCCGGGATTTTTGCCACGCTCTCGCCCACTTGCACCGCCGCCCGTTCGAACGGGCTGAGGGGCACGTCGACGAAGCTCAGTTGGCTGTCGAGCCGGTAGGAGCGCGGGATGCCTTGCACCACCAGGCCGATGAATTTGAGGCGCGGGTCGCCGCTCAGGGTGTTGAGGATGACGATGCGCGCGCGCTCGCCGATGACCAAGGGGCCGCCGCAGGCCGCTTCGAAGCTGATCAAGGGCAGTTCGCGGTCGCGCCAGTTAATTTGCCGGACGTGCCAGGACGGCGAGTCGATGCTCGGCTCGCCACGCTGCCAGTCGATCAGTTCGGCAATCGCCACGTTGGGCAAGAGCAGGTAGCGGTCGGCCAGCGGCAAGAGCAAGCAGGTCAGGCTGCCAACGCGGTGATCAAGCATGGAAGTTGCTCCAGTAGGCAATGCGCTCCAGCAACACCGACTCTTGATACGGCTTGCCAAGGTAGTCGTTGACGCCAATCGCCATCGCGCGGTTCTGGTGCTTTTGCCCGGTACGCGAGGTGATCATGATGATCGGCAGGTCTTTGAGACGCGGGCTGTTGCGCACGTGGGTGGCCACTTCAAAGCCGTCCATGCGCGGCATTTCGATGTCCAGCAGCATCAGGTCCGGGATGTGGTCTTCGAGCACGCTCATGGCGTCGACGCCGTCTTTGGCCGTGATGACGTTCATGCCATTGCGCTCCAGCAAACGGCTGGTCACCTTGCGTACGGTCACTGAGTCGTCGACCACCAAAACCAGCGGCGGGCGCACCGCCGGGGTGAATTCCAGTACGCCGTTGGCTTCATTGATCGCCTGCTGCAAGGGCTGACGCGCCTGATGCGCACGCAGGTAGGCGAGCAGGTCAAGGATCAGCACCACGCGGCCGTCGCCCAAAATGGTCGCCCCTGACACACCTTGCACCCCGGTAAATTGCGGCCCAAGGCTTTTGACCACGATTTCACGCGAGCCCGCCAGCGCATCCACGTGCAAGGCCACCCGCTGGTCATTGCAATGCACCAGCAACACCGGCAGTGAATGGTTTAGACCGATGAGTTGGGGTTTGCCCACGGTTTGCAGCAATTCGCCCAGGTAACGCAGGTCGTAATCCTGGCCCGCGTAGTGGTACATGGGCGGGTCGAGCTGGTAATAGTCTTCAAGCTCGTTGGGCATCACACGCACCAGGCCCTCAACGGTGTTAAGCGCGATGGCGTATTGCTCGTCGCTGCACTGCACCATCAAGGCACGGTTGAGTGACACGCTGAACGGCAGGCGGATTTGAAAGTGCACCCCTTGGCCCGGCACCGAGTCGATGGTCATGTTGCCGCCCAGTTGGCGCACTTCTTCGTGAACCACGTCCATGCCGACGCCGCGCCCGGAAATCTGGGTGATTTTTTCAGCGGTAGAGAAGCCCGGCTGCAAGATGAACTGCAACACGTCACGGTCGCTGAGCATCATTTGCGGGTCCAGCAAACCGCGCAGGATGGCCTTGCGCCGCACCGCTTCGAGCGGTACCCCGGCGCCATCATCGCGAATGTCGAACACCACGTCGCCGCCTTCGTTGGACAGCTCCAGGGTAATCAGCCCCTGCGCCGGCTTGCCGCTGGCCTCGCGGACGTCGGTAGGCTCAAGCCCGTGGTCCACGGCATTGCGCAACATGTGTTCGAGCGGCGCGACCATGCGTTCCAGTACATTGCGGTCGATTTCAGCTTCGGCGTTGATCACGCTGAACTCGACCTGCTTGCCCAGCTCCGAGGCCACTTGGCGCACCACGCGTTTGAGGCGCGGCAACACCCGTTCGAACGGCACCATGCGGGTGCCCATCAGGCCTTCCTGCAATTGGGTGTTCACCCGCCCCTGTTTCTGCAACAGGCTGTAGGCGTCCTGATTGCGCGCCGCCAGGGTGGCCTTGAGGTCGAGCAAGTCCGAGGCCGACTCAAACAGCGCCCGCGACAGTTGTTGCAGTTGGGAATGGCGGTCCATTTCCAGCGGGTCAAACTCGTCGTAAGCCAGGCCATCGACTTCGGCGTGCTGACGGCTGTGAATGCGGCTTTGGGTCTCGGTGTCGAGCCGACGCAACTGATCGTGCATGCGCTCGAGGGTGGTCTGCATTTCGTTGAGGGCGATTTTGCCGTCATTGACCTGCTGCTCCAGACGCCCGCGAATCATCGAAGTTTCGCCCGCCAGGTTGACCAGGTCTTCAAGCAGTTCGGCCGGGACCTTGAGCATGTCCAGCCCCGTGCGCTCGGCTTCGGGAAGCAACCCGGCGGCGGGGTCAGGCTTGTTCACCGCCGGGCTCTGGACGGCTTGCCGGACGCTGCGCTCAACCCGCTGGATATGCTCGATCAATACCTGCGGCGAAGGCACCGGCTGGCCGCTGCGCAGGGCGTCGAGCATCTGCGCCAACTGGTCGTGGCTGCGTTGTAGCAAGGTAAACAATTCAGCGCTGGGCGACAGAAAACCCAACGAAATGTCTTCAACCAGGGTTTCCAGCTCGTGGGCAAAATCCCCAATGGCGCTGATTTCGACCATCCGCGCCCCGCCTTTAAGGGTGTGCAGGTCGCGCAGCAGGTTTTCGTCTTCAACGGTGTTTTGCGGCTCGGCCTGCCAACGCACCAAGGCCGCACCGGAGCTTTCCAGCAGGTCAAACGCCTCTTCCAGAAAGATATCCAGCAGCTCCGGGTCGATGCCGTTTTGCGGCCCGGCAGGCGTTGCCGCTAGCGTGGCGTTACTCGGCTCTACAGAGGCCGCGCTGCTGTGCCGAAGGGTACGAATGGCCTCGATCAGTTCAGTGGGTTCGTCCAGAGGCGTGTGGTGACGCAGTTGTTCGAGCATCACCAGCAGTTGCGCATGGCAGAGTTCCAGCAGGCGCGCCAGCGTCGGGCTCTCGCTCAAGCGGCGGTCCAGCAGCCCTTCGTATAAGTGCTCCAGCTCGTGGGCCAGATCGCCAATCGGCACGATACCGGCCATGCGCGCGCCGCCCTTGAGCGTGTGCAAGTCGCGTTGCAGCGAGGACAACGGCGCCAGGTTGTCAGGCTCATTGATCCAGCGCCGCAACGCATGGCTGGTGCTGTCGAGGATATCCACCGCCTCTTCGATAAAGATGGCGACGATTTCATCGTCCTGCGCGTCGTCCTGCTCGGCGTCCAGCTGCGCCGTGGCGGCGCCCAGTTCTGTGATGTCCAGGGTCTGGTTGCCTTCACGGCGGATCAAGCCGGTGGCGTCCGGCGCCAAGCCTTCATGCAGCAGCGCCTGTAGCGCGTCGATGCGTTGCGGTTGCGGGGTGATCTCTTGCCCGGCGGCCAATTGGTCGAGCATGTTGATCAGCGCTTCCTGGGCCTCGTCGGCCTCTTGAAAGAACCGCTCGCTGACCACCAGGCTGCTTTCTTCTACTGCGCCATACAGGTCGAGCAAGGCTTCGCACAGCGCATCGACGGGCTGCAGGTCGAGCAAAAAGGCCGACTCGCCCAGGTCGGTCAGTTGGTCCAGCAGACGCTGGAGGCCGTCGCGCTCATGGGGGTGCTGCCGCCAGTGGCGCAACAGCGTTTCGGCCTCGAACAGAATGTCCATGCTCTGGCCCAAAAACTCGCTGACACGCTGCGGGTCCCGCGGGGCCGTCAACGTGCCCGAAGGCGCATTCAGGGCCATGTCCAGGCGTTTGCTGACCCATTGCCCGGTGCGTTCGATCAAGGCCCGGGCACCACGGATCTCGGCCAGCGGGTCGAGGTCCAGCTGTTTGAGGCCGCGATGCAGCAAGCTGTCGGCCTCAAGCAGCAAGTCGATTTCTTCGACGTCCAGCTCAAGGTGATGGGCCTTGTACTCACGTACCAGGTAATCCAGCGGCGCCGCCAGCTCGGCCATTCTCAGCACGCCCGCCATGTGCGCGCTGCCTTTGAGGGTGTGCATGGCCAACTGCAAATCGTCAGTGGCGTACAGCGGTACGTGCTCGCTGGCCAGGTCCAGAAAGTGGTTGAGGCTGTTGAGGTGGGTTTGCGCTTCCTGGCGGAAGATATCCAGCAATTGCGGATCAAAACTGGCGCTCTGCTGCTCGATCTGGAGCGGCTGCGGGCGCCCCTTGGACAGGCTGTGGGCACGGGCCGCGAGCTGGTCGACATCATGATGCTGACGCTGGCTGTGGTCGGCAAACTCCTGGATCAATTGCGGCAGCAGTACCAGCGCCTCTTCCAGCAATTGATCAATCGCAGGGGACGGCGCGACCTTGCGTTCGATCACCCGGTTGAGCAAGTTCTCAACCGCCCAGGCCAGTTCCGCCAGCACCAGCGCACGCACCATGCGCCCGCTGCCTTTGAGCGTATGGAAGGCACGCCGCAGTTCGGCCAGCGCAGCGCTGTCTGCCGGGTTGGCGATCCATTGCGGCAAGGCGTCGTGCAGGGCAATCAAGACTTCGTCAGTCTCTTCCAGAAAGACTTCCAGCAGTTCTTCGTCCACCGGTTCTTCGTCTACCGGCGGCGGCAACAAGCTCTGCGGGATGTGCTGCGCGGGGGGATTCAACGGCAGCGGACCGGCCAATACCTGCGCCAGGTTTTGTATCACCTGCGGGTCTTGCGAGGTCTGCACCGCAGGCTTGGCCTTGGCGGCAGGCAAACTCAGCGACTCATCGAGCACCAGCACATTGCGCTTGGCGGGCGCGTATCCCAGCGCTGTCAGGCTCTTTTCTGCGCGCTCCAGCACCTTCTCGCTCGCAGCGCCGGGGTCCAGCGCCAAACGTTCCAGGTAGTACTCGATGCTGATCAACGCATCCGCCAGTTGATCAAGCTGCGCGTCGGCGGGCAGCGGGCCCGCCAACAGATGTTCTTCGACAAAGTCGTGGCAGCTGTTGAGCAAGCCAGCAACCCGGCGTAGCGGGATCATCGCCAGCGCGCCACGGATCTGCGTCAGCAAGCCCAGCAACGGTTGCAGGTGCTGGCGGTCGTGGCCGTCAGACAGAAAATCAGTGATCAGGTCTTTGACCTCTTCAAGGCCAATGCGCGCCTCTTTGATCACCAGTTGGTGAATCTGAATCAGGTCCGTGGTGGGCAGGCGGCTTTCTTCTCGCGAAGACGGCTCGACATTGCCGACCATCCCGGCCAGCGTGGCTTCGACGTACAGCAAGGCGGCGGCCACATCCATCAACACCGCGTCTGTCGGCTCGCGCTGCCCTTGGGCGATGCCCTGAACCACCGCCAATTGGTCGATGATGACTTTTCGCGGCTGGCCAAAACCGAGCACCGCCAAGGTGTCGGCGATCTGGCGCAACGGCGCCATCAGGCTGCTCAACTCGGAGACGTGCAAACGGTCACTGCGCACAAACAGATCGAGGCGTTCCTTGACCCGCACCAGCTCTTCGCACAAGGCCGACACCACCGAGCGCATGGCGTCACGGTCAGGCCCCGCCAGCCGCGCCCGCTCTTCGTCGACCATGGCCGCGTCGGGCATGGCTTCGTCCAGCTCGTAACGGTTTTTCAGCGCAAGCATCTTGGTGGTCGGCTGTTCGGCCTTGGCGATGTAAAACAGCAAGCTTGTGAGCAGTTCATCCGGCGCTGGCTGGTTGACGCCCTCAATACCTTGCGCCAGCAAGCGATTGAGTTCTTTGTCGGACTCATTGAGCAAGCTGCGCAACGCCGGACTATTGGCCACGCGGCCGCGCAACATGCCGTCCAGCAAGGCTGAGGCGACTTTCCACAAGGCGTTGATGGGCGCGCCTTGGCACAGACTTTCAAGTTGGCTGAAGACATTGGCCAGGCGCTCCAGATTGCCGCGCACATCTTCCTCACCCTGCAAACCGTTCAACGCGGCTTGCAGGGCGTGGCGCAGGGTCATGATCTGGCGCGGCCATTCCGCGGGGATCAAGTGCGCGAGGGCGGCCTGGTCCAGTGTCGGCAATGTCTGTAAATCGGGACTGAACAGGCTCGTTTCTGACAGTAGGCTTTCGCCACGGGCGGTGCGTAAATCGTTGATTAACGGCAGCACCACCAGCGGCCAGTCACGCCGGGCCGTGTGAACGCGGTCCAGGTACAGCGGCAACTGGTTGAAGGCTTGCATCAACAGACGCAGGGCTTCTTCGCTCTGGCTGACCCGGCCCTCCTGCAAGGCGACCACCAAGTGTTCGGTTTCTTCGGCCAGCAGGGCGGCGCCATAAAACTCCACCATCAGCAGGCTGCCGTGCACCTGATGAATACATGCCAGGCACTGCTCCAGCGCCTCGGCAGAGGGCTGCAAGACATAGTCCTCAAGCGCCGTGCGCGCCTGTTTCAAGGTGTCGGCAATCTCGTCTTTAACCCATTCGAGGGCTACGTAGTCGCGCCGGTCAACCATAACAACTCCAGTCTGAATGTCGCACTACTGCGGCTCTCGGGGTTTTGGCGAGGCGGGCAAGGTGAAACCGGACACCGAGCGGCGCAGTTGGCTGGCCATCTTGGCCAGGTTACCAATGCTGTCGGCGGTGGCGGTCGAGCCGGACGAAGTTTGATGGGTGATTTGCTGAATGACGTTCATGGTCAGGGAGATCTGCGCAGCCGAGCTGGTTTGCTCTTGCGCCGCATTGGAGATGCGCTGAATGAGGTCAGCGAGGTTTTGCGACACCCCTTCAATCTCTTCCAGCGCCACCCCGGCATCGTGGGCCAAGCGCGCACCGCGCACCACTTCGGTGGTGGTTTGCTCCATGGAAATCACCGCTTCATTGGTGTCGGCCTGAATGGCCCGCACCAGCGTCTCGATTTGCCGGGTCGCCGCCGACGAGCGCTCAGCCAGACGCTGCACTTCGTCCGCCACCACGGCAAACCCGCGCCCGGCATCACCGGCCATGGACGCCTGAATAGCGGCGTTCAACGCCAGAATGTTGGTCTGGTCGGCAATGTCATCAATCAGGCTGACAATGTCGCCGATTTCCTGCGAAGACTCGCCCAACCGTTTGATGCGCTTGGCCGTGTCCTGGATCTGGTCGCGAATGTTGTCCATGCCGCGAATGGTGTTGTGCACCACTTCGTTGCCTTTGTTGGCAATCGCCACCGAACGCTCCGCCACCGCCGAAGACTCAGAGGCGTTGGCCGACACTTGATCAATCGATTGCGCCATATGTTGCACCGACCCGGACGCCTCGGCGATCTGCTGCGCCTGATGCTCCGAAGACTCCGCCAGTTGCATGGCCGAGGCCTGGGTTTCCTGCACGGCGGCCGCCACCTGGCCCGCCGTCAGGTTGATGGTGGCCACCAGTTCGCGCAGTTGGTCGATGGAATAGTTGATGGAGTCAGCAATCGCCCCAGTAAAGTCTTCGGTAACCGAGGCGGTCACGGTCAGGTCGCCGTCGGCCAGGTCTTCGATTTCGTCGAGCAGCCGCATGATCGCGTTCTGATTGCGCTCGTTCTTTTCAGCGGTTTCACGCAGTTGGCGATTGGTCTCGCGCACCATCACCAGCCCGATCAGGATGATCGACGCCAGCGCCAGCAGGCCCAGAACGTAGCCACCGATGATGTCCAGCGAGCGACCGTTGGCCAAGTTTTCAAAACCGTTGGCCAGGGTTGAGGCTTCATCGAGCAGGGTTTGCGACAGGCTGAAAATGGTGTTGGCGGCTTCACGCACGTGGAACAACTGGGGCGAGGTTTCGAGAATTTCATCCACCGAGCCCGAGACAAACTGGAACAGCTCGGAAATCTCCAGCAGGCGGGCGCGGGCGTCCTTGTCTTCGACTTTAGGAATGCGCAGCCCGTCATTGCCTTCGAGCATGCCGTTGAGCACTTGGCCGAAACGATTGGCATCACGGCCAAACGCATCGGCCGCCTGCGCCGCCGTTTCATCGCCCGCCAGCACCGTGTTGACCGCGCCTAATATGCGCTCGGCCAGCAACGACTGGCGCTGCGCCAATGCCACCTGGCTGGCCGGGGCGCCGCGCTGCAGCAAAATTTCGACGACTTTTTCGTACTCAACCTGGAGCTGCGGCACGGTCTCGGCCAAGGTAGCCGCCACTTGGTGCAACGACAGCACGGTTTGCTCGCTGGCCAGAATTGCGTTGGTGCTGTCCAGCAACTGCTCCCAGTCGCGCTGAACCGACTGCATTTCTTTGTGCACCGCTACCGGTGCAGGCGGCAGGCCCGTGCTGGGGTCACCTTTTTGCAGGTACTCCCAACGCTGGCTGAAGTCGTTGCGCGCATCGCCCAGCAACTTGAACGCGGCGGCTTTGCCAGCGGCGGCTTCAGTGGCGTTTTTGGCGATGCGCTGGGACAGCACGCGCAGCTCGCCCGCGTGGCTGATGTATTGCTTGTCGTAGTTGGACTGGGTGTTGAGGTAAGCAAAGTTGGCGAACAACAGCATGATGAACACGATCAGGGCGATAAAAAGCACGATGATCTGCGAACGACTGCGCGACCCTTCCAGTGGTTTAGCGGTATTGGCTGTGCTCATCAGTCAGGCCTTGGCATCCCGTAGTAAAGCAAAAGGTAAAACGCGTGCCCCACTCACACCGCGACGGCCCAGAACTGGGGCGCGTGGGCCAGCACGAACGGGCTGAACACCCACCACTCTGGCTGGCCGGCAAAACGTCCCTGGATAAAAGGCACCAACAACAGGTTGGGTAACGCCTGCACGTGGGTGTCCAACTCAGTTTGGTCAAAGTGCTGCATGCCCAGCACTTCATCCACCTGCAAGCCGACAAACACGTCTTTGTATTCCAGCACCATCACCCGCCGTTGCTTGCGCAGGGGCGACGGCTCAAGCCCGAAAAAGCTGCACAGATCAATGATCGGCAACAATTGCCCACGCAGGTTGGCCACCCCTTTAACCCACGGCTTTACCCCAGGCAGCAAGGTAAACCGTGGCTCGTGGAGGATCTCGGCGATTTCGCCCATGGGCGCCACAAAACAATGCTCGCCCATCCGAAAACCGATGCCGCTCCAACTCCCGGCTTGTGCCTGCACCGGCGCCAGACCTGCTGCCAAAGCGCGGCAGCGTTGGTCTATCTCAAACAGCAGTTCGAAGGCGGTCAGTGAGTCAGGCATTGGCAGGCCGTCATTGAGGGCGGCTGTCAGCCAGCACGTTCTTGAGCGTCAGGATCAGCTTTTGTTCGTCCACCGGTTTGGTGATGTAAGCCTTGGCGCCCTGACGCGTTGCCCAGACCATGTCGGTTTCCTGGTCTTTGGTGGTCACCATGATGACCGGAATATGGTTGGTTTCCGGGTCTTTGCTCAGTTGGCGCGTGGCCTGAAACCCATTAAGACCGGGCATCACGATGTCCATCAGCACCGCATCGGGTTTTTCCTGACGGGCCAGGGCCACGCCATCAGCGCCGTTTTCAGCCTTCAGCACAACATGACCATGTTTTTCCAACATGCCGGTCAGTTTGAACATTTCGGTCGGCGAGTCATCGACGATCAGAATGCGAGCCATGGTGTTCCCCATCTAAAAGGTAATCGGCCCTCGGGGCCGAGCGTCATTGAACGTTCGGGACGATATCAAAACCCGGTACATGGGCCTTGATCGCATTCAGCAGTTCATCTCTGCTGAAGGGCTTGGTCAAAAATTGATCAGAGCCGACAATGCGTCCCTTGGCCTTGTCAAACAAACCGTCCTTGGAGGACAACATGATCACCGGGGTCATTTTGAACGCCCGGTTGTTCTTGATCAGGGCGCACGTCTGATAGCCATCCAGGCGCGGCATCATGATGTCGACAAAAATAATGTGTGGATGATGATCAACAATCTTGGCCAACGCATCAAAACCGTCGATGGCCGTAATGACCTCGCAGCCCACGTTTTTCAGCAAGGTTTCAGCGGTCCGGCGAATGGTTTTCGAGTCATCGATCACCATCACCTTCAAGGCGCTGGAATGCGTGTCCATATGTGCCCTACCATCGCCACGGCGACCCGTTTTGTTACAACTGTGTCGCCTAAAACCGCAAATCCTTGAAGGACAAGGGCTGTAAGCACTGTGCGAGCCTTTTTAGCACAGTCGCGACCTGCAATACACACCTCTCACTGATCGCTGAAACACATCGTAGGAGCTGCCGAAGGCTGCGATCTTTTGATGTTGGCAGATCAAAAGATCGCAGCCTTCGGCAGCTCCTACGCGGTTTTTGGCCAGCAATCGACACTATGTCGCTTGACCAAGCCCCTGCTCAGCGCCACTCTGGCGCCACTTTTCTACGCCTTTTGCCCACTATTTAATCGAGGAATTTGCCATGAGCGTTCGAGTCGGGATTGTCATGGACCCCATTGCGGACATCTCCTATAAAAAGGACAGCTCGCTGGCCATGCTGCTGGCCGCACAGGCACGTGGCTGGACCCTGTTTTATATGGAGCAGCAAGACCTTTACCTGACCGAAGGCAAGGCCCGCGCGCGCATGAAGCCGCTGAAAGTGTTCGCCAACCCTGAAAAGTGGTTTGAGCTGGAGGCCGAGGCCGACACTGCCCTGAGCGATCTGGACGTGATCCTGATGCGCAAGGACCCGCCCTTCGACATGGAATTTGTGTACACCACCTATCTGCTCGAACAAGCCGAGCGCGACGGTGTGCTGATCGTCAACAAGCCGCAGAGCCTGCGTGATTGCAACGAAAAGCTGTTCGCCACCCAATTCACCCAATGCACACCACCAACCGTGGTCAGCCGTCGCGCTGACGTGTTGCGTGAATTCGCCGCCCAGTACGGCGATGTGATCCTCAAGCCGCTGGACGGCATGGGCGGC
The DNA here is from genome assembly GCF_001043025.1 of Pseudomonas helleri. GTDB lineage: Bacteria > Pseudomonadota > Gammaproteobacteria > Pseudomonadales > Pseudomonadaceae > Aquipseudomonas > Aquipseudomonas helleri. The sequence goes on from NZ_JYLD01000010.1 coordinate 61,460, forward strand.
ACTTCGATCTTCCGCCACCGGGTCGGTGATCCCAACCTGTCGGTGATCCTCGAAACCCTGACTGCCAACGGCACCCAGCAAATCATGGCGCAAGGCTACTTGCCGGGCATCAAGGACGGCGACAAGCGCATCCTGATGATCGACGGCGAGCCCGTGCCTTATTGCCTGGCGCGGATCCCGGCACAGGGCGAAACCCGTGGCAACCTGGCCGCTGGCGGCCGTGGCGAAGCCCGCCCGCTGAGCGAAAAGGACCGTTGGATTGCAGCCCAAGTCGGCCCAACCCTGCGTGAAAAGGGCCTGTTGTTTGTAGGATTGGACGTTATCGGTGAGCACCTGACCGAAATCAACGTCACCAGCCCGACCTGCATCCGGGAAATCGACAACGCCTTTGGTACCAACATCGGCGCACTGTTGATGGACGCGATTGAGCGCAAGCTTGCCGCACGCTGATCTGCGACCTCCAGAAAAAGACCAACATTGCGCTATCATGCGCAGCCTGTGAAACCCGCGATGTTGGTCTTTTTGCCATGACACTCCCCAGCGACCTGCCCCCTGAACTGCGCCACACCGGCGTGCGCGCAGCTGATCGCCTGGGTTTTGCCCTGTTTATCGCAGCCCTGCTGCATATCGCGGTGATTGTGGGCGTGGGTTTCAGCGCCAGCGAGCCCAAGCCAATCAGCAAAACCCTGGAAATTACCCTCTCGACGTTCAAGAGCGAAAAAGCCCCGGAGAAAGCTGACTTTTTGGCACAGGACAATCAGCAAGGCAGCGGCACGCTGGACAAAAAAGCCGTGCCCAAGACCACTGAAGTGGCGCCGTTCCAGGACAACACCGTCAAAAAGGTCACCCCGCCCCCGGCCGCCAAGCCGGAGCAACCCAAGGCCGCGCCCAAAGCAGCCGTGACCACCGTGGCGCCCAAGCCTAAAAAAGCCCCGAGCGAGCCGCAAAAAACCAAGACTGAGGCGGCGCCCAAGGCCAATATTCCGACGTTCGACAGCTCGCAGCTGTCCAGCGAGATTTCCAGCCTCGAAGCCGAACTGGCCAACGAGCAGCAGCTGTATGCCAAGCGCCCGAAGATCTACCGCATGAGCGCGGCCTCGACCATGCGCGACAAAGGCGCCTGGTACAAAGAAGACTGGCGCAAGAAAATCGAGCGCGTGGGCAACCTCAATTACCCCGAGCAGGCCCGCCGCGAAAAAATCTACGGCAAATTGCGCCTGCTGGTGTCGATCAACCGCGACGGCTCGTTGCACGAGGTGCTGGTGCTTGAGTCCTCCGGGCAACCGCTGCTGGATCAGGCCGCGCAACGCATTGTACGACTGGCAGCGCCTTTTGCACCGTTTACCGGCGACCTGGCCGATATCGACCGTTTGGAGATCATTCGTACCTGGCGCTTCGGCCCGGGGGATCAGTTGTCGAGTAATTAACCTTGGCAGAACTCTGTAGTCGCTGACGCAGGCTGCGATAAGGTCCGCAGGAGCTTCGTTGTTGATTCAAAAGCAGAGGGCCGCTGCGCGCCCCATCGCAGCCTTCGGCAGCGACTACAAAGGCTTTTATCATCCGCCAACTTGTCAGTTCACCTTGTCAGCGCCACACTTACGCCCATGAAAAAGCACACGCCAACGTACCTCAAGCACCAATTGCTGATGGCCATGCCACATATGGCCGACCCTAACTTTGCCCACACGTTGACGTATATCGTCGAACACACGGCCAATGGGGCCATGGGGCTGGTGATCAACCGCCCGATGGATCTGAATCTGGCGGACATTCTTGAGCAGTTGCGCCCCGATGTGCTTTCGTCGCCTCTATGCCAACACATTCCGGTCTACGGCGGCGGCCCGGTGATGGTTGATCGCGGTTTTGTCTTGCACCCCGCCACGATGAACTTTGACGCCACGGTCGAGCTGCAGGACGGGCTGGCCCTGACCACTTCGGTCGACATTCTGTTCAGCATTGCTGACGGTCGCGGCCCGCAGCGCAGCCTGATCTGCCTGGGCTACGCCGGGTGGGACGCCGGCCAGCTGGAGGCCGAACTGGCCGACAACGCCTGGCTGACCTGCCCGTATTCAAGCGACATTCTGTTTGCAACCTCCAGCGATGATCGCCTCGACGCGGCCGCCAAACACCTGGGAGTAAACCTCAATTTGTTAACCAGTCAAGCAGGCCATTCCTGATGGCTAGCCTTCGTTTATTGCTGGGTTTCGACTACGGCACCCGCTCCATCGGTGTCGCCGTGGGCCAGATGGTCACCGGCCAGGCCCGCGAGTTGTGCAACCTGAAAGCCGAAAACGGTATTCCCAAGTGGGAAGAGATCGAAAAGCTGATCAAAGAGTGGCAGCCCGACGCCATGGTGGTCGGCATGCCGCTGAACATGGACGGCACCCCGAGCGAGTTCTGCGCCCGCGCGCAAAAATTTGCCAACCGCCTCAATGGCCGCTTCAATCTGCCCGTGTTTACCCACGATGAACGCCTTACGACCTTCGAAGCCAAGGGCGAACGCCGTTCTCAGGGCGGCCAGCGTGGCAGTTATCGCGACAACCCCGTCGATGCCATCGCCGCCAAATTGGTGCTGCAAGGCTGGCTCGACGAACACCCGGCACCACCTCAAGCCTGACGCTGCGTTTGCCTCACTGACGCGCCCCATTGTTTGCGCCCGCCGCCGCACGCTTTGCCACGCGGGCCTGTTAAGGAGCCACCATGATATTGCCTGTCCCCACTGAACTGATCTCCCAGATGGCCGTTGACCTCAAAACCCATCTGGAACGTCGCGGCATCACCGAGCCGCGTTTTATCGGCATTCGCACGGGCGGTATCTGGGTTGCTCAGGCGCTGCTGCGCGCGCTGGGCAGCGACTCGCCGCTGGGCACGCTGGACGTGTCGTTCTACCGCGACGACTTCAGCCAGAACGGCCTGCATCCGCAAGTGCGCCCCTCGGACCTGCCATTCGAAATTGAAGGCCAGCACCTGGTGCTGATCGATGACGTGCTGATGAGTGGCCGCACCATCCGCGCCGCGCTCAACGAGCTGTTCGACTACGGCCGCCCGGCCAGCGTGACCCTGGTCAGCCTGCTGGACCTGAACGCCGCCGAGCTGCCGATCCGCCCGAACGTGGTCGGTGCGACCTTGTCACTCAAGCCCACCGAGCGGGTGAAATTGTCCGGCCCGGAGCCGCTGACCCTCGAACTTCAAGATTCATCTCTAGAACCCGCCCTTTAAGAGACCATTGCGATGACGCCTCCAGACGCCAAGCGCCCGCTACAGCTCAATGATCAGGGCCAGCTGCGCCACTTCCTGTCGCTCGACGGGTTAAGCCGCGAGTTGCTGACTGAAATCCTCGACACCGCAGACTCGTTCCTTGAAGTCGGCGCCCGAGCGGTTAAAAAAGTCCCGCTGCTGCGCGGCAAGACCGTGTGCAACGTGTTCTTTGAAAACTCGACCCGCACCCGTACCACGTTCGAAATGGCCGCCCAGCGCCTCTCGGCTGACGTGATCACGCTGAACGTGTCGACCTCGTCGGCGAGCAAGGGCGAAACCCTGCTCGACACCCTGCGCAACCTGGAAGCCATGGCCGCTGACATGTTCGTGGTGCGCCACGGAGACTCGGGCGCCGCGCACTTTATTGCCGAGCACGTATGCCCGCAGGTCGCGATCATCAACGGCGGCGACGGCCGCCACGCGCACCCGACCCAGGGCATGCTCGACATGCTCACGATTCGTCGGCACAAAGGCGGCTTTGAAAACCTTTCTGTGGCCATTGTTGGCGACATTCTGCACTCACGGGTGGCGCGCTCGAACATGATCGCCCTGAAAACCCTGGGCTGTAAGGACATCCGCGTGATCGCGCCGAAAACCCTGTTGCCGATCGGGATCGAGCAATACGGCGTGAAGGTGTACACCGACATGAACGAAGGCCTGAAAGACGTCGACGTGGTGATCATGTTGCGCCTGCAGCGAGAGCGCATGGCCGGTGGCCTGCTGCCGAGCGAGGGCGAGTTCTACCGCCTGTTCGGCCTGACCACCGCACGCCTGGCGGGCGCCAAGCCAGACGCCATCGTCATGCACCCCGGCCCGATCAACCGTGGCGTGGAGATTGAGTCGGCGGTGGCCGACGGCCCGCACTCGGTGATCCTCAACCAGGTGACTTACGGCATCGCGGTGCGCATGGCGGTGTTGTCCATGACCATGAGCGGGCAAACCGCCCAGCGCCAAATCGAACAGGAGAAGGCCCAGTGAAACTCAGCATTCTCGGCGCCCGCGTCATCGATCCTGCCAGCCAACTGGATCAAATCACCGACCTGCACCTGGAAGCCGGCAAAATCGTCGCCATAGGCGCCGCACCTGCCGGCTTCACCCCAAGCCAGACCCTCGACGCCAAAGGCCTGGTAGCCGCACCGGGGCTGGTTGACCTGAACGTCGCCCTGCGCGAGCCGGGTTACAGCCGCAAAGGCACCATCGCCAGCGAAACCCGTGCCGCTGCGGCCGGTGGCGTGACCAGCCTGTGCTGCCCGCCACAGACCAAGCCGGTGCTCGACACCTCGGCAGTGGCCGAACTGATCCTCGACCGCGCCCGCGAAGCCGGCAACTGCAAAGTGTTCCCGATTGGCGCCCTGAGCAAAGGCCTCGACGGCGAGCAACTGGCCGAGCTCATTGCCCTGCGTGACGCCGGTTGCGTAGCCTTCGGCAACGGCCTCAACAGCTTCAGCAACACCCGCACCCTGTGCCGGGCGCTGGAATACGCGGCGACGTTCGACCTGACGGTGATCTTCCATTCCCAAGACCGTGACCTGGCAGAAGGCGGCATCGCCCATGACGGCCCGATGGCGGCTTTCCGTGGTTTGCCGGGCATCCCGGAAACCGCCGAGACCGTGGCCCTGGCCCGCGACCTGTTGCTGGTTGAACAAAGCGGCGTACGGGCGCACTTCAGCCAGCTGACCAGTGCTCGCGGTGTGGCGCTGATTGCTCAGGCGCAGGCACGCGGCTTGAAAGTGACCGCCGATGTGGCGCTGTATCAGCTGATTTTGACGGATGAGGCGCTGGTGGATTTCTCCAGCGTGTACCACGTGCAACCGCCGCTGCGCACCCGCGCTGACCGCGACGGACTGCGTGCAGCAGTGAAATCGGGCGTGGTGCAGGCGATTTCCAGCCATCACCAGCCACACGAGCGTGACGCCAAACTGGCACCGTTCGGCGCCACTGAACCGGGCATGAGCAGCGTTGAACTGCTGCTGCCATTGGCAATGACGTTGGTAGAAGACGGTTTGCTGGACTTGCCGACCTTGCTCGCACGCCTCAGCGCGGGCCCGGCCCAGGCTTTGCGCCTGCCCGCTGGCAGCTTGACGGTGGGTGCTCCGGCTGACCTGGTGCTGTTCGACCCGGCCGCCTCAACCGTGGCCGGTGAGAAGTGGTACTCCAAGGGCGACAACTGCGCGTTCCTCGGCCACTGCCTGCCGGGCGCCGTGCGTTACACGCTGGTGGATGGGCGGATCAGTTACGAGGGCTAAGGCGCCATCTGACCTTTGTAGGAGCGAGCTCGTCTCGCGATCTTTTGATTGTTTAAAAGATCGCGAGGCAAGCTCGCTCCTACAGGTTTTGACGTTGGCTTAACGACGATCAGCGTTCTCAATCGAGATCTGGTCGTTCAAGGTCCAGAAGTCATACAGCACGCCAATCAGGAAAAAACCGCCCGTCAGCAGGTAGAGGATCCCGGTGATCCACTTGCCCATGTACATGCGGTGCACGCCAAACACTCCCAGGAACGTCAGCAGGATCCACGCCACGTTGTAGTCTGTGCTCCCCGCGGTAAACCGCAGGTCGGCTTCACGGTCCATGCTCGGGATCAGGAACAAGTCGATCAGCCAGCCGATCCCCAACAAACCAAACGTGAAAAACCAGATCGTCCCGGTCACCGGCTTGCCGTAATAGAAGCGGTGCGCCCCCAGAAAACCAAAAATCCAGAGCAAATAACCCAGCACCTTGCTGTGGGTATCGTGCTGTGTTGCGTCTCGATAGCCGCTCATAAATGCCCTCTTTGCCAGTGATAGAAAAAATTTCTGATTTTTTTTGTGACTTTTTTACTGTCTCGCAACAGGTAAAAGTGTCTTACAAAAAATGGCTCAAAGCCTTGTACTACCTGACCTGTACCGTTTTCCTGTGACAATTTGCCACTGTCCTACGCCCTTTTGACCCTGAAGTCGAGTCGACAAACGGCCTGAGAAAGGACAAAAAAGCTGTTATAAAGTTTCGCGCTAATAACCATTGAGCCCTGCCGAATGCGTCCTTTATTCAAGACATGGCTAACCATTTGCCTTTTAATGCCACTGGCCGCCCACGCCACCAACCGTGAGCAACATCTTCCGTCCGGCTTCACTGGCTACACCGCAAAGTCATCTGCGAGTGCGCCTTATGTTGCCACTAACAGCAAAACCAAGGCTGTATCACGCCCAACAGCGAGTAAAGCCCACCGCAAGGCCCCCGGCAAAATTGCCACTGCTTCTTTGGCTGCCGCCAACAAGCAAAGCAGTGCCGTACTGAGCCGCGCCGTGAATGTGTTGGGTACTCCTTATCGTTGGGGCGGTAGCAGCCCAAGTAAAGGGTTTGATTGCAGCGGTTTGGTGAAATATGCGTTTAACGACGTAAAAGCCGTTAATTTGCCGCGCAGTTCCAGCGAAATGGCCAGCGGCCATGGGCAAAAAGTGGAACGCAAGGATTTGAAGCCCGGCGACTTGCTGTTTTTCAACATCAAGAGCCGCACGGTCAACCACGTCGCCATTTATCTGGGCAACGACCGGTTTATCCACGCGCCGCGTCGCGGCAAGTCGGTGACCATCGACACCCTGAAAAAGCCTTACTGGCAGAGCCACTACGTGGTCGCCAAGCGTGTGTTGCCTAAAGAGACCCTGCGGGTCGCTCAGCGCTAAACCCTGTGGGAGCGGGCTTGCTCGCGATGCGGACAACGCGGTTTATCTGTTAACCGCATTGATCCAATCGCGAGCAAGCCCGCTCCCACAAGGGTTGGCGCTAATCTATCAAGCCGTTTTCCTTCAGCCGCTTCAGGCTCATCTCCAGTGTCTGCATCCCTGCAGCCGCGCCGGTCTGGATCGCCGAGACCATCTGCGCCACTTTGTTTTCCCGGATCAGGTTACGAATCGCAGGCGTAGCCAGCATGATTTCGTGCGCCGCGACCCGGCCTCCGCCTACCCGCTTGACCAATGTTTGCGCAATCACCCCTTGCAGTGACTCAGACAGCATCGTGCGCACCATGGCCTTTTCATCGGCGGCGAACACGTCAATGATGCGGTCGACGGCTTTGGCTGCTGATGCGGTGTGCAGTGTGGCCAGCACCAAGTGCCCGGTTTCTGCTGCCGTCAGCGCCAGGCGGATGGTCTCCAGGTCGCGCAGTTCTCCGAGCATGATCACGTCCGGGTCTTCACGCAGCGCCGCCCGTAGCGCCGCCGCCACGCTGTGGGTGTCGCGGTGCACTTCGCGCTGGTTGATCAGGCACTGGCGGGGCGCGTGCAGGTACTCAATCGGGTCTTCGATGGTAAGGATGTGCTGTTGGCGGGTTGCGTTGATGTGATCAATCATTGCGGCCAGGGTGGTGCTCTTGCCCGAGCCCGTCGCGCCGGTAACCAGTACCAGCCCCTGTGACAGGCCGCAGAGCCCTTTAAACACCTCACCCAGCCCAAGCCCTTCCAGGCTGGGGACTTGCGCCGTAATGCTGCGAAACACCGCCCCGGCTCCACGCTGCTGCTCAAAGGCATTGACCCGAAAGCGTCCCAGTCCGGGCACTGCGTATGAAAAATCAGCTTCGTGGGCGGATTCAAAGGCTGAACGCTGTGCGCTATTCATCACGCTGTGGATAAGTTCACGCACCGCGGCCGGGGTCAGCACCGGCAGGTCGCTACGTTGTATTTCTCCGTCCACCCGCAGCATGGGCGCCACGCCCGCTGACAGGTGCAGGTCTGATGCCCCGTGTTTGACGCTGAACGCCAACAGGTCGGCGATATCCATACCCCCTCCCAATTCCAGTAGAATGCCGCAGACTTTTCCAACGGCGGGCTTAATTGAATGTCCACGATAGCAGGCAACATTGCTCAGGTTGAGGCGCGTATCCGTGCAGCGGCAGAGGCTGTGCAACGTGATGTAACGAGCATTCACTTACTCGCGGTCAGCAAGACCAAACCCGCAGCCGCCTTGCGCGAGGCGTACGCCGCCGGCATTCGCGATTTTGGCGAGAATTATCTGCAAGAGGCCCGTGCCAAGCAGGTCGAATTAACCGACCTGCCCTTGAGTTGGCACTTCATCGGCCCCATTCAATCGAACAAGACGCGTGAGATCGCCGAGCATTTTGCGTGGGTGCATTCCGTAGACCGCTTGAAGATTGCCCAGCGCCTCTCGGAACAACGCCCGGCCGACTTGCCGCCGCTCAATATCTGCATTCAGGTCAATGTCAGCGGTGAGGCCAGCAAGTCAGGCTGCACGCCCGAGGACCTGCCAGCCCTGGCGGCGGCAATCCAGGCGTTGCCACGTTTGACGTTGCGCGGTTTGATGGCGATTCCGGAACCCACCGAGGTGCGCGCCGAGCAAGACGTCGCGTTTGCCAAGGTACGATCATTGCAACAAAGCCTGAACATGGGGCTCGATACACTCTCCATGGGCATGAGCCACGACCTGGAGTCGGCCATTGCCCAAGGCGCGACGTGGGTGCGTATCGGCACCGCGTTGTTTGGCGCCCGCGATTACGGCCAGGCTTGAGACACTCGCCCAACTTTTATAAGGATCGGTTATGAGCAAAACGCGTATTGCCTTTATCGGGGCCGGCAACATGGCTTCCAGCCTGATCGGCGGCCTGCGGGCCAAAGGGCTGGATGCTGCACAGATCCGCGCCTGCGATCCCGGCGCCGAGACCCGGGCCAAGGTCGCGGCCGAGCACGGCATTGAGGTATTCGCCGACAACGCGCAGGCCGTGCAAGACGCTGACGTGATTGTGATTGCGGTCAAACCGCAAGCCATGAAAGCCGTGTGCCTGGACCTGCGCCCGCACCTCAAGCCGCATCAATTGTTGGTGTCGGTAGCCGCCGGCATCACCAGCGCCAGCCTGCTGAACTGGGTCGGCGCACAGCCGCTGGTTCGCTGCATGCCGAACACTCCGGCCTTGCTGGGCAAGGGCGTGAGCGGCCTGTTCGCCACTGACTCGGTGACCGCCGAACAGCGTCAGCAAGCCGACGAGCTGCTGTCTGCCGTGGGCATCGTGGTATGGGTCGACACTGAAGCACAGATCGACGCCGTGACCGCCGTGTCGGGCAGCGGCCCGGCGTATTTCTTCCTGCTGATCGAAGCCATGACCGCCGCTGGCGTCAAGCTCGGCCTGCCCCGTGAAGTGGCCGAGCAACTGGCGCAACACACCTCGCTGGGGGCTGCCCACATGGCCGTGTCCAGCGGCATCGACGCGGCTGAGCTGCGCCGCCGGGTGACTTCGCCCGCGGGCACCACCGAAGCGGCGATCAAGTCGTTCCAGGCAGACGGCTTTGAAGCCATCGTCGAAAAAGCATTGAGTGCCGCCGCGCACCGCTCGGCCGAAATGGCCGAACAATTAGGTCAATAAAGGAGCACATGATGTCTGGACTTAATGGCGCTGCCATTTTTGTGATTCAAACCCTGGGTAGCCTCTACCTGCTGATCGTGCTGCTGCGTTTTATCCTGCAACTGGTCCGCGCCAACTTCTACAACCCGCTGTGCCAGTTCACCGTGCGCGCCACGCAACCGCTGCTCAAGCCGATGCGCCGGGTGATCCCGAGCCTGTTCGGGCTGGACATGTCATCGCTGGTGCTGGCCATTCTGGTGCAGATGGTGATCTTCGCCGTGGTCCTGACGCTGAGCTACATGTCCTTCAACATCCTCGGGCTGCTGGCCTGGGCGCTGATTGGCGTGTTTACGCTGTTTTTGAAGGTGTTCTTCTTCGCCATCATCATCAGCGTGATCCTCTCGTGGGTTGCACCGGGCGGCGCCAGCCCGGCCGCTGAGCTGGTTAACCAGATCACCGAGCCCGCCCTGGCTCCGTTCCGCCGTATGCTGCCGAGCATGGGCGGCCTGGATATCTCGCCGATTCTGGCGTTCATGGTCATCCAGTTGCTGCAAAGCTATGTCATCCCGCCTTTGGCGATGTACGTCGGCATGCCGGTCGTGCTGTTCGGCCTGATCTAACGAAAAAACCTGTAGGAGCGAGCTTGCCTCGCGATCTTTTAAAACATCAAAAGATCGCGAGACAAGCTCGCTCCTACAGAGGTTTGAGCATTGCTTGCCGCTCTGCCCCCCGCTCATTAGACTTACGCCTCATTTGAATGAGAGCAGGGTCAATGCCAGCTGCCTTTCCCCCCGATTCCGTTGGTCTGGTCGTGCCGCAAATCGCGCACTTCAGCGAACCGCTGGCGTTAGCCTGTGGCCGTTCACTGCCTGCCTATGATCTGATTTACGAAACCTATGGCCAGCTCAATGCCACGGCCAGCAATGCCGTGCTGATCTGCCACGCGCTTTCCGGGCATCACCATGCCGCCGGTTACCACAGTGCCGACGAGCGCAAGCCCGGCTGGTGGGACAGCTGCATCGGCCCCGGCAAGCCGATCGACACCAACAAGTTCTTCGTGGTCAGCCTCAACAACCTCGGCGGCTGTAATGGCTCTACCGGCCCGAGCAGCCTCAACCCGGAAACCGGCCGCCCGTTTGGTGCTGATTTCCCGGTGCTGACCGTGGAAGACTGGGTGCACAGCCAGGCCCGTCTGGCCGACCGTTTGGGCATCAACCAGTGGGCCGCCGTAATCGGTGGCAGCCTGGGCGGCATGCAGGCGTTGCAGTGGAGCATCAGCTACCCGGATCGCCTGCGCCATTGCCTGGCCATTGCTTCGGCGCCCAAATTATCCGCGCAGAACATCGCGTTCAACGAAGTGGCGCGTCAGGCCATCCTCACCGACCCTGAGTTCCACGGCGGCTCGTTCCAGGAGCAAGGCGTGATCCCCAAGCGTGGCCTGATGCTGGCGCGCATGGTCGGGCACATCACTTACCTGTCCGATGACTCCATGGGCGAAAAATTCGGCCGTGGCCTGAAAAACGAAAACCTCAACTACGACTTCCACAGCGTCGAGTTCCAGGTAGAAAGCTACCTGCGCTATCAGGGCGAGGAGTTTTCCGGGCGTTTCGACGCCAATACCTACCTGTTGATGACCAAAGCGCTGGACTACTTCGACCCGGCCGCCAACTTCAACGACGACCTGGCCAAAACCTTTGCCGGGGCCAAGGCACGCTTTTGCGTGATGTCGTTCACCACCGACTGGCGCTTCTCGCCGGCACGCTCGCGTGAGCTGGTGGATGCGCTGATGGCGGCGAAAAAAGACGTTTGCTACCTCGAGATCGATGCACCGCAGGGCCATGACGCCTTCCTGATTCCGATCCCGCGCTACCTGCAAGCCTTCAGCAATTACATGAACCGAATAGACCTGTGAGAACGCCATGAGAGCCGACCTGGAAATCATCCAAGACTGGATCCCCGCTGGCAGCCGCGTACTCGACCTCGGTTGTGGTGATGGCGAACTGCTGAGCTGGCTGCGCGACAACAAGCAAGTCACCGGCTACGGCCTGGAAAACGACCCGGACAACATTGCCGAGTGCGTGGCCAAAGGCATCAACGTGATCGAGCAAGACCTGGACAAAGGGCTGGGCAACTTTGCCAGCAACAGCTTTGACATCGTGGTCATGACCCAGGCGCTGCAAGCGGTGCACTACCCTGACCGGATCCTCGACGAGATGCTGCGCGTCGGCCGCCAGTGCATCATCACCTTCCCGAACTTCGGTCACTGGCGTTGCCGCTGGTATCTGGCCAGCAAAGGTCGCATGCCTGTTTCCGAATTTCTGCCGTACACCTGGTACAACACGCCGAACATTCACTTCTGCACCTTCGAAGACTTTGAAGAGCTGTGCCGTGAGCGCGAAGCCCGCGTGATCAACCGCCTTGCTGTAGATCAACAACACCGGCACGGATGGGCGAGTAAGTTATGGCCTAACCTGTTGGGTGAGATTGGCATTTACCGTGTCAGCAGTCCTGGCCTGCAGGATCATCAAATCGCGGTTTAAATCAGGGTTCACAAGGAGAAGGGCTATGGGTCGGATTGGATTACTGCTGCTGTCGATGTGCTTCGCCGTTCAGGCGATGGCTGCGGGGGCCACCCAGGTGGGCGGCACCGTGGTGAACTACAACGCCTTCATGACCAACTTCCTGAGCCCTGAGATCACCGCCAGGTACGGCCTGCAACGCAGTGACCAACTGGGTGCGCTGAACTTCAACCTGTCCAAAGATGATCAAAAAATAGCCAGCACGATCAAGGGCACTTACCGCGAAACTGGTGATAAAAAAGCTAAACCGCTCACCTTCAAACAGGTGATCAATGACCAGGGGGCGATTGATTACTTCGCCCAGTTCCCGGTCCAGCCCGCTAAAGTCTATGTGTTCGCCATTGAGCTTAAGGTCAACGGCGAAACCAAAGACATCGAATTTTCCCAAGAGGTCGCTCCGCTCCAATGATTAACCTTACGCAACTGGTTTTGGCTAGCCACAACGCCGGCAAACTCAAAGAACTTCAGGCCATGCTCGGCGAGTCGGTGCAGTTGCGCTCGATTGGAGAATTCAGCAGCGTTGAGCCGGATGAAACCGGCTTGTCGTTCGTTGAAAACGCGATTCTTAAAGCGCGCAACGCGGCACGTATCTCGGGCTTGCCGGCACTGGCAGACGACTCGGGGCTGGCGGTGGACTTTCTCGGGGGCGCACCGGGCATTTACTCGGCCCGTTATGCCGACGGCAAAGGCGATGCGGCGAACAACGCCAAGCTGCTCGACGCCTTGAAAGACGTGCCAGAAGCCGAGCGCGGCGCGCAATTTGTGTGCGTGCTGGCGCTGGTACGCCACGCTGACGACCCGCTGCCAATTATCTGCGAAGGCTTGTGGCACGGCCGCATCCTGCACGCGGCCAGCGGCGAGCACGGTTTTGGTTACGACCCGCTGTTTTGGGTGCCGGAGCGCAACTGCTCCAGCGCTGAACTCAGCCCGGCCGAGAAAAACCAGTTGAGCCACCGCGCCCGCGCCATGGACTTGCTGCGTCAGCGTTTGGGCCTGAAATGACCCATGACACCCCTTCACAGCCGCTCTATCTGGGTGCGGCTGGCTTTACTCAGCAGGCGCCGCGCGCGCCGCTGACGCAACTGCCACCCCTGTCGCTGTACATCCATATTCCGTGGTGCGTGCGCAAATGCCCGTACTGCGACTTCAACTCGCACACTGCAAGCCCGGTGCTGCCCGAAGAAGAATACGTCGACGCGCTGCTGGCCGACCTCGATCAAGACCTGCACGCGGTCTATGGCCGCGAGCTGAGCTCGATCTTTTTTGGCGGCGGCACGCCGAGCCTGTTCAGCGCCCAGGCGCTGGGCCGCTTGCTCAAGGGGGTCGAAGCGCGCATCCCGTTTGCCAGCGACATCGAAATAACCCTCGAAGCCAACCCCGGCACGTTTGAGCAAGAAAAGTTTGTGGCCTACCGCCAACTGGGGATCAATCGCCTGTCGATTGGCATCCAGAGTTTTCAGCAAGAAAAACTCCAGGCGCTGGGCCGTATCCACAACGGTGACGAAGCCGTGCGCGCCGCCGGGATGGCGCGTCAGGCGGGCTTTGATAACTTCAACCTCGACTTGATGCACGGTTTGCCCGATCAGAGCCTGGAGGACGCCCTGAGCGACTTGCGCCAGGCCATTGCCCTCAAACCGACACACCTGTCGTGGTATCAACTGACGCTGGAACCCAACACGGTGTTCTGGAACAAGCCGCCTGATTTGCCCGAAGACGACACCTTGTGGGACATCCAGGAAGCGGGCCAGGCGTTGCTCGCCGAACACGGCTACGCCCAATACGAAGTGTCGGCCTACGCCCAGCCAGGTCGCCCGGCGCGGCACAACCTGAACTACTGGAGCTTTGGCGACTTTATCGGTATTGGCGCTGGCGCTCATGGGAAATTGAGCCATCCTGATGGCCGAATCGTCCGCACCTGGAAGACCCGTCTTCCAAAGGACTACCTCAATCCAGCCAAAAACTTTCAAGCCGGTGAGAAAACCCTGACAGCGGAAGAGCTACCGTTTGAGTTTCTAATGAACGCCTTGCGTCTGACCGACGGCGTCGACTCATCGCTCTACCCGCAGCGCACCGGTTTACCTCTTGAGAGTTTGAACGAGGGACGGCAGGCGGCAGAACAAAGCGGCTTATTGCAGGTCGAACCGACACGCTTGGCGGCGACCGCCCGAGGGCAGTTGTTTCTCAACGACTTGTTACAGCACTTTCTGATCTAAGGAACGCGAATGGACTTGGTACTTGACCTGCTTGCCACCGTGTCACGCTGGAGCCGCAGCCATCTCTCCGAGATATCCCTGGCCCTGATTGGCTGCCTGCTGGTGCTGTTTGGTGCGGACTTTAAAGGGTGGGTTGAACAGCGTCTGGGCAGCATCGCCGGTGCCTTGCGCGTTCCCTTGATGGCCCTGCTGTGCCTGATCGGCAGCGGCGCGGCCCTGATCTACGCCACCCCATGGGTTGAGCGCGGCCTGAGCCAATTCAACAACTACAGCCTTGCGCCGGTGTTGTTGGTAGTACTGGTGTTGATCGGCGTAGTCGCAGATCGCCGCGGATAACCCCGCCCCCCCTGTAGGAGCGAGCTTGCCTCGCGATCTTTTGATCTTTTAAAAGATCGCGAGGCAAGCTCGCTCCTACAGAGGATTGCGTTTTTTACGCCAACTTCTCGAACTTCAAATCCCACACGCCATGGCCAAAGTTAAAGAGCACTACTGAACAGACAAACTTCCGTAATTTACGCAGTCACGGGCTTTAGTTATGTCACTGACGGTATTTGAAATAGTCCTCGTAGCCGCCGTTCTACACGCGTCATGGAACGCCATTGTTAAAGCTGGCAAGAACACGGTATTAACCATGGTGCTGGTGACCGCTTCAGCGGCGCTATGGGCTGTTGTTTTACTGCCTGTTCTTCCTTCCCCAAGCCCAGAAAGCTGGCCCTATATTGCGCTGTCTGCAGCACTGCAAATCGCATATTTTGCACTGGTCGCAAGAATCTATCGCATTGCAGACATGAGCCAAACTTATCCAATAATGCGCGGTGCGGCACCGCTTATTGTTGCTCTCGCCGGTACCCTTTTCCTCGACGAAACCTTGTCCAACCCTGCCTGGCTGGGTGTCTGTATTATCTGTTCGGGTATTTTAATAATGCTCTGGAGCGGGGGGCAAAAGAGTCGGGAAGGTTTAATACTCGCGCTATTAAACGCTTTGGTTATTAGCGGCTACACATTAGTCGATGGTATTGGCGTACGGTTATCCGCAGCACCAGCGTCTTACACGCTCTGGATATTTCTGATTACTGGCGCATCTATTGGCTGCTGGGCAACACTCACTCAATGGTCGCAGACGCGTCACTATCTGCGGCTCAATTGGCACTTGGGTGCTGTCGGAGGTCTTGGCACTCTGGTTTCTTATGGGCTGGCCTTATATGCAATGACTCAGGCCCCCGTAGCCGTCGTGGCCGCGCTGCGTGAAACATCAATTTTGTTCTCAGCCGTCATCTCATGGCTGATTCTGAAAGAACACATCACGGTCGTACGTTGCGTGTCCGTATGCGTGATTGCAATCGGGGCAATCACGTTACGTCTGGCTTAGAAACCGGCCTCCAAGCAGGGGGAGACCGGCACTTTAATAAATACTTACGCCAACTTCTCGAACTTCAAATCCCACACGCCATGGCCAAGACGTTCGCCACGGCGTTCGAATTTGGTCACCGGGCGCTCGGCCGGGCGTGGGACGCACTGGCCGTCTTCGGCCAGGTTGCGGTAACCCGGCGCGACGTTCATGACTTCCAGCATGTACTCGGCATACGGTTCCCAGTCGGTCGCCATGTGCAGCACGCCACCCACTTTCAGCTTGGAACGCACCAGTTCGGCAAACGATGCCTGGACGATGCGGCGCTTGTGGTGACGGCTCTTGTGCCATGGGTCCGGGAAGAACAGCAGCAGGCGGTCGAGGCTGTTGTCAGCCACGCAGCGGGTCAGGACTTCGATCGCGTCGCAGTCGTAAACCCGCAGGTTGGTCAGGCCTTGGGTCAGCACGCCGTTAAGCAGCGCGCCCACACCCGGACGGTGAACCTCGACGCCGATGAAGTCTTGCTCAGGCGAAGCCGCCGCCATTTCCAGCAGGGAGTGACCCATGCCGAAGCCGATTTCCAAGGTGCGCGGGGCCGAGCGACCAAACACCTGGTCGTAATCGACCGGCGCATCGGCCAGCGGCAGCACGTACAGCGGCGCGCCTTGATCCAGGCCGCGTTGCTGGCCTTCGGTCATGCGCCCGGCACGCATCACAAAGCTCTTGATGCGGCGGTGCTGGCGGTCGTCGCCTTCTTCCAGGGTTGGGGTGTCGAGTGATTCAGTCATCAGTGGCTCTTACTTGATCAGACCATCCAGCGGCGAGGAGGCGCTGGCATAGAGTTTTTTCGGCATGCGCCCGGCCAGATACGCCAGACGGCCCGCCACAATGGCGTGCTTCATGGCTTCGGCCATGATGATTGGATGCTGGGCGTTGGCGATGGCTGAGTTCATCAGCACGGCTTCGCAGCCCATTTCCATGGCGATGGTGGCGTCGGAGGCAGTGCCTACGCCCGCGTCCACCAGCACCGGGATTTTCGCTTCTTCCAGAATGATCCGCAGGTTGTACGGGTTGCAGATGCCCAACCCCGTGCCGATCAGGCCCGCCAGCGGCATGACCGCGATGCAGCCCATGGCTTCAAGCTCGCGGGCGATGATCGGGTCATCGCTGGTGTACACCATCACGTCAAAACCGTCCTTGACCAGCACTTCGGCGGCCTTGAGGGTTTCGATCACGTTCGGGAACAGGGTTTTCTGGTCTGCCAGCACTTCAAGTTTGACCAGGTTGTGGCCGTCGAGCAGCTCACGGGCCAGTCGGCAGGTTCGCACGGCTTCAACCGCGTCGTAGCACCCGGCGGTGTTCGGCAGGATGGTGTAGCGATCTGGCGGCAACACGTCGAGCAGGTTCGGCTCGCCGGGGTTTTGCCCGATGTTGGTACGACGCACAGCGACGGTGACGATTTCTGCGCCCGAGGCTTCGATGGCCAGGCGGGTTTCTTCCAGGTCACGGTATTTGCCGGTGCCTACCAGCAAACGCGACTGGTACGTACGGCCGGCCAACACGAAAGGCTTGTCGCTGCGAACATTGCTCATCGGGAATCCTCTTCTGATTGTGTGCACTGTGGACAGGAGTGAAGCGGGGCCAGGTGACTAGCCGCCACCGATGGCATGAACCACTTCGACCTGATCGCCTTCTTTGAGCACCGTTTCGCCATGCTGGCTGCGCGGCACGATGTCCAGGTTAAGCTCGACGGCGACACGACGGCCTGTCAGTTCCTGGAGGGCCAACAAGCCAGCGACGGTCTCGCCGTCCGGCAGTTCAAAGGATTCACCGTTCAACTGAATGTGCATGCGCGACGCTGCCATCATTTTTAGGGGTCAGCATTCTAGCCCGATCAGTCAGGGCGACCCAAGCCATTCGTCCTACAGACTTAACTAACGCGCCAGGCGGCCAGCCCCAGGCATAACCAGCCCGCCAAAAAGCCGAGGCCACCGATGGGGGTAATCATCCCCAGCTTGCTGATGCCGGTCATTGTCAGCACGTACAAACTGCCGGAGAACAGCACAATGCCCAGCGCAAAACAGATACCGGCCCACGTCACCAGCCGGCTTTGCAGTTGCGTTGCCAGCAGCGCGACGCCGATCAAGGCCAGAGCGTGGACCAGTTGATAGGTCACGCCGGTATGAAAAATAGCCAGGTATTGCTCACTCAGGCGGCCTTTCAGGCCATGGGCCGCGAATGCGCCGAGGGCAACGCCGGTAAAGCCAAAGAAGGCGGCCAACATCAGGAAAACACGCAACATGGTTCACTCCCTTCAGGGTCATCGAATAGCGCAGGGTCTGTATAATGGCCCGCTCAACGGGTTCGGCCAAGCCATCTATGCTGCGTAATCTTCTACATCGCGTCCTTAAAGCCCTGCTGTGGTTTGCAGCGGGCAGTGCGTTGCTGGTGCTGATTTTCCGCTGGGTGCCGCCGCCGGGCACCGCGCTGATGGTCGAGCGCAAGGTTGAATCGTGGTTCGACGGCCAGCCCATTGACCTGCAACGCAGCTGGCGGCCCTGGGATGACATCTCCAACGAGCTGAAAGTCGCGGTGATTGCCGGCGAAGATCAGAAATTCGCCGAGCACTGGGGCTTTGACTTCAGCGCGATCAGGGCGGCGTTCGTGCATAACGAAAAGGGCGGCACCGTGCGCGGCGCCAGCACGCTGAGCCAGCAGGTGTCGAAAAACCTGTTTTTGTGGTCGGGCCGCAGTTGGCTACGCAAAGGGCTCGAAGCCTGGTTTACCGGGTTGATTGAGCTGTTGTGGCCCAAGCAGCGGATCCTTGAGGTGTACCTCAATAGCGCCGAATGGGATGAAGGGGTGTTTGGCGCACAGGCCGCGGCACAGCATCACTTTGGCGTCGACGCCAAAAACCTCTCGCGCCAGCAGGCCAGCCAGCTGGCCGCCGTATTGCCCAACCCGCGTAACTGGAGCGCCAGCCACCCGACGCCCTACGTGGCCAGCCGCGCTGCCTGGATTCGCCAGCAAATGCGCCAATTGGGCGGCGACAATTACCTCACCACCCTGAACACCTCCCGCAGCGACAAGCCCTGGGCGGAGTAAACCAACTGGAACTGCCGCATCGTCTTCGACGCCGCGCCGTCGCGCAGCAAACAGGCTACCGACTATCTCTAGCATCCCCCAATCGGTTCCCTCTCCTTCGGGAGAGGCGTGGTGAGAGGCGTCTTAGATCAAGATCAAAAGATCGCGAGGCAAGCTCGCTCCTACAGGGTATTTGCCCACAAACAAAAACGCCCCGATCAGATCGGGGCGTTTTTTTGACAGTCGCGTTAAGCGGCGATCGAGAGTTTGAGCTTGTTCATCGCGCTTTTTTCCAGCTGACGAATACGCTCTG
Organism: Pseudomonas helleri; assembly: GCF_001043025.1. Classification (GTDB taxonomy): domain Bacteria; phylum Pseudomonadota; class Gammaproteobacteria; order Pseudomonadales; family Pseudomonadaceae; genus Aquipseudomonas; species Aquipseudomonas helleri. Next base: position 80,583 of record NZ_JYLD01000010.1, read on the forward strand.
CAGACACGTTGTACTTTTGCGCCAGGTCGTGCAGCGTGGCTTTCTCTTCAGCCAACCAGCGCTGATACAGAATGTCACGGCTACGGTCGTCCAACACTTCCAGCGCTTCGTGCAGGTTGGTGTTGGAGTTGTCGGTCCAGTCAGCATCTTCCAGTTGACGCGCCGGGTCGTACCGGTGGTCTTCCAGGTAGTTGGCTGGCGACTGGAATGCACTGTCGTCGTCAGCTTCTGCTGCCGGATCAAAGGCCATGTCCTGACCGGTCAGGCGGCTTTCCATTTCGCGCACTTCGCGAGGCTCTACGCCCAGGCTTTCAGCCACGCGATGGACCTCTTCGTTGTTCAGCCAGGCCAGACGTTTTTTCTGGCTGCGCAGGTTGAAGAACAGTTTGCGCTGGGCCTTGGTGGTCGCGACTTTCACGATCCGCCAGTTACGCAGAATGAACTCGTGGATCTCTGCCTTGATCCAGTGCACGGCGAACGACACCAGACGCACACCCATTTCGGGGTTAAAGCGTTTGACCGCCTTCATCAGGCCGACGTTACCTTCCTGGATCAGGTCTGCCTGAGCCAGGCCATAACCCGAGTAACTACGGGCAATGTGTACAACAAAACGCAGGTGGGCGAGCACCATCTGCCGAGCCGCCCCCAAATCCTGCTCATAGTAGAGACTCTCGGCCAGTTCACGCTCCTGCTCAGGTGTCAGCAGTGGAATGCTGTTCACCGTGTTGACATAGGCCTCCAGGTTCGCACCGGGGACCAACGCATACGCAGGTTGCAAAGAAGTGGTCATACGAATAAACCTCCGTCTCACATAACTCGTGCAGTTCAGCACTGCGAAAGTTGACCGGAAACTGTTAAAAAAGTTCCGAAAAAAGCTGAAAAGGTCAACATGTATAAAGCAATTACTTAGGCGAAAGCTCACGTAAGTGACGTGCGACTGCAATCCATGCACCGATATACCCTAACAGCACCGCGCCAAGCAATAGCGACAGACCATCGGCTACCGGCACTCCGGCCAGCGCAAAATCGCTGCCATACAATCCCGCCAGCCCGACAACCGCGTCGTTGAGCCAGTTCAAACCGAATGCCAACACCCCCCAGGAAAGAATCCCGGCGCCAAACCCGTAAAGCGCGCCCATGTACAGAAACGGCCTACGCACGTAGCTGTCTGTACCACCGACCAGCTTGATCACTTCAATTTCGATCCGACGGTTCTCGATGTGCAGACGAATGGTGTTACCGATCACCAGCAGCAACGCCGAGACCAGCAAAACGGTCAAACCGAACACAAAACGGTCACCCAGCTTGAGGATCGCCGCCAAGCGTTCGACCCAGACTAGATCAAGTTGCGCCTGTTGCACTTTCGGCAACTCGGAAAGTCGTTCGCGCAGGGCTTCAAGGGTGGCTTTATCGACCTCATTGGGGGTCACCAGCACCACGCCCGGCAACGGGTTGTCCGGCAGCTCTTTGAGCGCTTCGCCCAAGCCAGACTGCTGCTGGAACTCATCCAGAGCCTTTTCGCGGCTGATGAATTCAGCGTCCGCGACCCCCGGCATACCTTTTATCTGATTGCTTAATTGTTCGCCCTGCGAGTTGCTGGCATCCATTTGCAGGTACAGCGAAATTTGCGCAGCGCGCTGCCATGAACCGCCCAGGCGCTCGACGTTGTTCAGCAACAGCGACAAGCCCATCGGCAAGCTCAGGGCGACGGCCATCACCAAACAGGTAAAAAAGCTGCCAATCGGCTGCTTGCCCAAGCGGCGCAAGCTGTCCAGCAGACTGGCGCGGTGCGACTCGACCCAGGCGTGGAACAACATCCCAAAGCTGGGGCCGTCGTCTTCGTCGTGTTTTTTCTTTTTCGGCGGCTGTGGATCGGCCGCCTTGGGTGCCACACGCTCGGACACCTTGGAACTGCGAGTGGCACTCATTGCCCGGCCTCCCCGTCGCCAATCAATCGGCCACGCTGCAAGGTCAGCATGCGGTGGCGCATGCGCGCGATCAGCGCCAGGTCGTGGCTGGCAATCAGTACGCTGGTGCCCAAACGGTTGATGTCTTCAAATACGCCCATAATTTCCGCCGCCAAACGCGGGTCGAGGTTGCCGGTAGGTTCATCTGCCAGCAGCAAGGCTGGACGATGGACGATGGCTCGGGCAATGCCGACGCGTTGTTGTTGGCCGGTGGACAAGTCGCCGGGGTACAGCTCGGCTTTGTCCGACAGCGACACGCGGTCCAGCGCGGAGTCCACGCGCTTGGCGATTTCCGGCTTGGACAAGCCCAGAATCTGCAACGGCAGCGCGACGTTGTTGAACACCGTGCGATCAAACAGCAACTGGTGGTTCTGGAAGACCACGCCGATCTGGCGACGCAAAAAAGGAATCTGCGCGTTGCTGATCTGGCTCAGGTCCTGGCCCGCCAGCAGCAATTTGCCGCTGGTAGGGCGCTCCATCGCCAGCAACAGCCGCAGCAGCGTGCTTTTGCCCGCGCCGGAGTGGCCGGTGACAAACAGAAACTCGCCGCGACGGACCCGGAAGCTCAGCTCGTGCAGGCCCACGTGTCCATTTGGATAGCGTTTACCGACCTGCTCGAAACGAATCATGGACGCTCCCGCTCCGCAAACAGAGCCTGAACAAAAGGTTCGGACTCAAAGGTACGCAAATCATCGATGCCTTCACCGACGCCGATAAAGCGGATCGGGATATTGAACTGCTTGGCCAGGGCGAAGATCACCCCGCCTTTGGCCGTGCCGTCGAGCTTGGTCAGCGCCAGGCCGGTCAAGGCTACGGTCTGGTTAAACTGCTTGGCCTGGTTGATAGCGTTTTGCCCGGTGCCGGCGTCGAGCACCAGCAGCACTTCGTGCGGCGCCTCTTCGTCGAGCTTGCCGATCACCCGGCGGACTTTTTTCAGTTCTTCCATCAGGTTGTCTTTGGTGTGCAGACGACCGGCGGTGTCGGCGATCAACACGTCGATGCCCCGCGCCTTGGCAGCTTGCACCGCGTCAAAGATCACCGAGGCCGAGTCGGCGCCCGTGTGCTGGGCGATCACCGGGATGTGGTTACGCTCGCCCCAGACCTGCAACTGCTCGACCGCTGCGGCACGGAAGGTATCACCGGCCGCCAGCATGACTTTTTTGCCTTCCAGTTGCAGTTTTTTCGCCAGCTTGCCAATGGTGGTGGTTTTACCCGCACCGTTGACGCCGACCACCAAAATTACAAACGGCTTGTTGCGGGCTTCGATTTTCAGTGGCTGCTCAACCGGCTTGAGCATGGCGGCCAGCTCGTCCTGCAACGACTTGTACAGCGCGTCGGCGTCGGTCAGTTGCTTGCGCGCGACCTTCTGCGTCAGGTTTTTGATGATCACCGAGGTCGCTTCAACGCCCACGTCGGCCGTCAGCAAACGGGTTTCGATTTCGTCCAGCAGGTCGTCATCAATGACTTTTTTGCCGAGGAACAGGCTGGCCATGCCTTCGCCAATGCTGGCGCTGGTTTTGGACAAACCTTGTTTGAGGCGGGCAAAGAAACCAACTTTGGCTTCTGCCACAGGAGCAGGTGCAGGCGGCTGGACCACGGGCGCAGGTGCAGCCACCACGGCAACCGGAGCGGCAACAGGTGCTGGAGCTGGAGCTGGAGCAACCGGCTCAGGCTCAGGCAGGGTCTCAACCACCTCAAGCACCGGCTCAACGACTTCAACCACCGCAACCACAGGCTCTGGCTCTGGAATCGGCGGCACGATGTGCGGCGCTTCCACGTCTTCGACCAGGGCAACCGGCTCCTCGGGCACCGGCAACGGCGGCCATGGCTCAGGTTTGGCCGCTTCAACCACAGGGGCAGCGACCACTTCTGGCACGGGCTCGACCACCACCGGTGTGGCTTCGATCAACGGCTCGGGGGTGACTTCAGGCGCAGGCGCTGGCTGTTCAACGACGGTTTCCTGCGGTTTTCTGCGCAGCCATCCGAACAGGCCTTTCTTCTCGCCAGCCGCAGCTGGGTTCTTCTTGTCGTCGTTGGAACCAAACATGGAGGACGGCTATCTCATCGTAGCGACGCGCCACTGTGGCGCCCCGGCAAATAATATTCGGTGTGAAAAAGACTGTTTTTTTGTCAGCTCGTTCGCACACAGCTTATTCAGGGTGTAAAGAAACACCTCTATAACTTCGTCTTATCTCGGACATGGAACGGGAAATACGGCAAAAAAAGGAAATTTACCGGGATACCTCCACACTTCCAAGTCGGCTCCTATACTGCCCGATCACAGGTTGTCTGATCGTGGCGGGCTTGATAGGCGTGGCCGCCAGTAAAACGGATCAGTATCCTAGCACCTCCTCCCCCGCAGACGCTAAGGCCAAGCGGGCAGCCCAACAGGTTTAAAAACGAATGAATCATCTCGCCCGCTGCGCTGCTGGCCTGTTGCTCAGCACCGTTTTGCTCCCGCTATCGGCCTTTGCCGCCGATGCGCAACCCACCCATGAGTTCCGTCTGGACAATGGCCTTAAGGTCATCGTGCGCGAAGACCACCGCGCACCCGTGGTGGTCTCGCAGGTCTGGTACAAAGTCGGTTCCAGTTACGAGACGCCCGGCAAGACAGGCCTGTCCCACGCCCTTGAGCACATGATGTTCAAAGGCAGCAATAAAGTCGGACCCGGTGAAGCCTCGTTGATCCTGCGCGACCTCGGCGCCCAGGAAAACGCCTTCACCAGCGATGACTACACCGCGTATTACCAGGTGTTGGCCCGCGACCGCCTGGGCGTTGCCTTTGAGCTCGAAGCCGACCGTATGGCCAGCCTTCGCCTGCCGCCCGAAGAGTTCAAGCGCGAAATCGAGGTGATTAAAGAAGAACGTCGCCTGCGCACCGACGACCAGCCGATGAGCAAGGCGTACGAAATTTTCAGCGCCATGGCCTACCCGTCCAGCGGCTACCACACACCCACCATCGGCTGGATGGTTGACCTGGAGCGCATGAACGTTGCCGAACTGCGCGCCTGGTACGAAGAGTGGTACGCCCCCAACAACGCCACCCTGGTGGTGGTCGGCGACGTAACCCCGGATGAAGTCAAAGCCCTGGCCCAGCGCTACTTTGGCCCGGTGCCAAAACGTGACATCCCGATTGCCAAAGTGCCGCTTGAACTGGCCACGCCCGGCGAGCGCCTGCTCAAGATCAACGTGCAGACCCAACTGCCTAGCCTGATGATGGCTTTCAACGTGCCGAGTATCGCAACCGCCAAAGACCCGCTCAGCGCCAACGCGCTGCGCCTGATCGCGGCGCTGCTGGACGGCGGCTACAGCGCGCGCATGTCCTCGCAGCTTGAGCGCAAAGAGGAGTTGGTGTCGGGCGCCTCGTCCAACTACAACGCCTTCACCCGTGGCGACAGCCTGTTCCTGATTACAGCCATGCCTAACAGCCAGAAAAAAGTCACCCTGGCCCAGACGGAAGCCGGTGTATGGCGCCTGCTGGACGACCTGAAAAAGACCCCGCCGTCAGCCGAAGAACTCGAGCGTGTGCGCGCTCAAGTGATTGCCAACCTGGTGTACGAGCGCGACTCCATTACCTACCAGGCCACCTCGATTGGCCAACTGGAAACCGTCGGTCTGTCGTGGAAGCTGATGGACAGCGAACTGGCTGACCTGCAAAAAGTCACCCCGGCCGATATTCAGCAGGCCGCACGCACCTATTTCACTCGCGACCGTCTGAGCGTTGCGCACGTACTGCCCGAGGAGAAAACCCATGAGTGAGCGTAAAGGTCCACGCTTCGCCCTGCTGGCCCTGACCACGGCGGTTCTGGTGGGTGCACTCGGCTACTCCTTCATCAGCCCGAGCGAGTCGGTTGCCGGCCCAACCCTGGATTCGGCCAAAACCGAGCGCAAGCTTGAGTCTCTGGCAGAACTCGACGGCAAGGCGCCGACCAACCGCAAGCTGGACATCCAGACCTGGCAAACCGCCGAAGGCTCCAAAGTGCTGTTCGTCGAAGCCCGGGAACTGCCGATGTTCGACCTGAGCCTGACCTTCGCGGCGGGCAGCAGCCAGGATGGCAACACGCCTGGCATCGCCGTGCTGACCAACGCCATGCTTAACGAAGGCGTGGCCGGCAAAGACGTCAGCGCCATTGCCCAAGGCTTTGAAGGCCTCGGTGCAGCGTTTGGCAATGGCGCCTACCGCGACATGGCCATCACCTCGTTGCGCAGCCTGAGCGATAAAGACAAACGCACCCCTGCGCTCAATCTGTTTGCTGAAGTGGTGGGCAAACCGACGTTCCCGGCCGACTCGCTGGCGCGGATCAAAAACCAGCTGCTGGCCGGTTTTGAAGTCCAGAAGCAAAACCCCGGCAAACTGGCCAGCAACGAGCTGTTCAGCCGCCTGTACGGCAACCACCCGTACGCCCACCCGACAGATGGCTCTGCGCAAAGCATCTCGGCTATTACCCTCGACCAGATCAAGGCCTTCCACAACAAGACCTACACCGCAGGTAACGCGGTGATTGCGATTGTGGGTGACCTGTCCCGTGCCGAGGCCGAGGCCATGGCGTCGCAAGTGTCAGCAGCCCTGCCAAAAGGCCCGGCCGTGGCCAAGATCGCCGAGCCGGTTGAGCCCAAAGCAGGCGTCAACCACATCGAGTTCCCGTCCAAGCAGACCCACTTGCTGCTGGCCCAACTGGGCGTTGGCCGCGATGACCCTGACTACCCGGCGCTGGTGCTGGGCAACAAGGTTCTGGGTGGCGGTGGCTTCGGGACGCGCCTGATGACCGAAGTGCGTGAAAAACGCGGCCTGACCTACGGCGTGTACTCCAACTTCAGCCCGATGGAGGCCCGTGGCCCGTTCCAGATCAATCTGCAAACCCGTGCCGAATTGAGCGAGGGCACGCTCAAACTGGTCGAAGACATCCTGGCCGACTACCTGAAAAACGGCCCGACACAAAAAGAACTCGACGATGCCAAGCGTGAGTTTGCCGGCAGCTTCCCGCTGTCGACCGCCAGCAACGCCGCCATCGTCGGCCAACTGGGCGCGATAGGCTTCTATGACCTGCCGCTGGACCACCTGGAAAAACTCCGCGAGCAGTCCCAGAATCTGACCACCGAGCAAGTCAAGAACGCCATGAGCAAGCACTTGAGCGCCGACAAAATGGTCGTAGTGACCGCCGGCCCAACCGTGCCGCAAAAACCACTGCCACCTCCTACCGACAAACCTTCAGAGCAACCTCTTGGGGTTCCGGAGCATTAATGGCAAAGCCAAAAAACACATCGCACTCAGGTGCAGGTCAATTACGCATCATTGCCGGGGAATGGCGCAGTCGCAAACTCGACTTCCCCCATGTAGAAGGTCTGCGCCCAACGCCAGACCGTGTTCGTGAAACGCTGTTCAACTGGCTCGCGCCGTACATTCAGGGCGCCAGAGTACTGGACGTGTTCGCCGGCAGCGGCGCACTGTTCCTGGAGGCCCTGTCACGCGGTGCGGCCAAGGGCCTGGCCCTGGACAGCAACCGTGAGGCCATCTCCAACATCCGCGAAAACATGGGCATCTTGCGCTGCACCACCGGCCAGGTGCAGCAAACAGACGCCCTGCGTTACCTGGACGCGACCCCGAGCGATACCTTTGACGTGGTGTTCCTCGATCCACCGTTTAACAAAGAGCTGCTCAAGCCTGCCTGCGACCTGCTGGAGCAGCGCGGCTGGCTGACAGATGACGCCTGGATCTACACCGAAAGCGAGCTGCGCCCGTCCGAGTTGGGCTTGCCCGGCAACTGGCGTCTGCACCGCGAGCAAAAAGCCGGGGGCGTGAACTACGCCCTGTGGCAGCGCGATGCGGGTCAGGCACCGGCAGCGCAGTAACAACCGCTGATCTGTGCAATCGTTGCCGCGCATTACGGCAACGATTGCACACACCCTTGCTCTATCTATGTACCGCACCCCGCGCCCTGCGCCATTGCATTCTGTCCGTTCTCACTGATCATTCGCCCCGTGTGCCTCCGCACATCGGCTGGCGTGTTCAAAAACAACGGAATGTGAAACATGACCATTACTGCTGAAAAACCCACTCACGCCTACACACTGGATAACGGCCTGCAGGTGATCCTGCGCCAGGACAACCGTACGCCAGGCATCTGCGCCTCGCTGTTCCACAAGGCGGGCACCGACCATGAACACGCAAACCAGCGCGGGCTGGCGTACCTGGCCGGTGGCGCGACCTTCAAGGACAAAGACCTTGAGCGAAAAATCGGCGCCACTGCCAATGGCTGGATCGATTACCACCTCAGCGCCTACAGCCTCGAAGCACCCAGTGCCGAGCTTGCCACCGTGCTGCAATTGCTCGCTGCCCGAATGGAGCCTCAAACACTGTCCCGGGAGCGCCTCGATAAAGGCATTAAACACGCCTGCAAGCTCGAAGAAAGCGAACCGTACTTCAGCTCCGATTACTGGATTACCTCGACATTCGAGGAGCTGATTTTTCCCCAGGCACGCACCGTGTACAAATTCGGCAATGTCGACGACCTTGCACGCATCACGGTGGCCGACGTGCTGAGTTGGCATGAAGAAGGCTACGCACCCAACAACTCGATTCTGGTCATTGCAGGCGATATAGCGCTCGATGACGTCCAGCCGCTGATCCAGCACCTGTTTGCCGACCTCGCACCTTTCGAAGGTTTTGCCCCGGCAGAGCAGCCCGCACATTCGTTTACAGGCGAGGAACGCAGGCTGGTTCAACGTCTTGATACGCCACTGCCACGGCTGCAAATGGCCTTTAACACGCCAAGCCTCGCAACCCCGGGCGCCATCGGCGACATCCGCGCCCTGCAAGTGATCAGCGCCCTGCTGACCAGAGGCCCGCAGGCATGGCTGCCACTGCGTTTGTCTGAAGACAAGCACACGTTGTCCAGCGTGATCAGCCGTCTTCCGGCCTATCGCCGCAACGATGACCTCTTCCTGCTGGCGGCCACCCTGGGCGTAGACACCTCGCTGTCGGTGCAACAGGTAGAGCTGGAAATCAAACAACTGCTGGAATCACTCAAAACCCATGCACTGGATGCCGAGACCTTGAAGTACGGCCAACAGCAGGCCCTTGAAAGCCTGGAAGAACAAGACACCCTCGAAATACAAGCCTCGATCCTGGGCAACCTGGCCGCCATCGACCTGCCATGGACGCTGATCGACAGCGAAGCCGGGCAGATCCACAACGTCACGGCAGATGACATCCAGCGCGTGGCCAACAGCTACTTCAGCCCGGAGCGCCTGAGCGTCGCACACAGCCTGCCGCGCGAAGACTGATACCCGAATGCCCCAGGCGCGCTACGTATATACCGCCTAGCAGTACCCGCCTTGATCCAACCTGTTCTGACCTTATTTACAGAACACTCAAGGATCCTTGCGGATGAAATCCTCTCTTTTGTTTCGCTGGCTAATCACCTTGTGGTTGCCAGCGACCGCCTGCGCCCACGCGGCACCGGTTACCCACACGTTTACCCTCGACAACGGCCTAAAGGTCATTGTTCGCGAGGACCACCGCGCTCCCGTGGTGGCCTCGCAGCTTTGGTACAAAGTCGGCGCCAGTTATGAGCAGGAAGGGCAAACCGGCTTGTCCCATGCTCTGGAACACATGGTCTTCAAAGGCAGCAGCAAACTGCCCCGGGGCGAAGCCTTAAAAGTGCTTGAATCGCTGGGCGTCAGCGCCAACGCAATCACGCGCCCCGATGCAACGCTTTACACACAGTTGCAGGCCACCAACCGCCTTGCGGTGTCACTCGAAATCCTTGCAGACCAAATGGTCAGCGCACGCTGGAGTGACGCCCAATTAAACATCGAACGGCTGATCATCCAGAGAGAACGCCGTTCGACAGTCGACAGCAACCTGTGGAACTTGCTCAATGAGCGGGTCAAAACCATTGGTCATGTGGCAAGTACCTACAAGAACCCTGTGCTGGGCTGGATGCATGACATCAACCGGCTGAACAACCCGCTGCTCATGCAGTGGTATCAAGACTGGTATGCACCCAACAATGCCGTGCTGGTCATCGTCGGCGATGTGACGCTGGAGCAGGCCAAAGCACTGGTGACGCAACAGTTCGGCGCAATCGCTGCGCGCCCCTTGCCCACGGTCAAGCGCCCCATTGAATTGACCCATCTGGGCCGACGCGGGCTGCACCTTCGCTTGCCCAGCCCCAATGCAAAGCTGGTGATGGCCTTTAATGTGCCCAGTTTAAACACCGCACAAGACCCGCAAACCGCCTTTGGCCTGTTACTGCTCAACGAACTGCTGGCCAGCAGCGACAGCTCGCTCATCAAAGCCAGCCTGATGCATCAACAAGGCGTGCTGGCCGGGACGTACTCCCATTACGACCTGCTGAACCGGGGCGATGGCCTGCTCAGGATCTGGGCCGAAATCAGTCCGTCACGCACCGAGTCACCGGAGGCGGTTGAAGCCTTGATCTGGACACAGCTCAAAGCGCTCAAAGCCGCCCCGGTCAGTGCGCAAACGCTGGACCGCGCCAAGCGCAGGATCATCACCAAACGCCTGTACGCCCACGACCAGATCGAGAAGCAGGCCAGCGAAATAGGTGAATTGGAAAGCATCGGGCTGCCCTGGTCGACCCTCGACGCACAGGAACTAGCCCTGCAAACCCTGACGCCTGCTGACATCCAGCAATTGGCCACAACCTACCTCACCGAAAACCGCTTCAGCGCCGCCTACATGCCAAGGCCGGAGAAAAAACATGACTAATGCCTTCACGTTGACACGCCACCCTTTGGTGCCATTGGCACTTATTGCCACCCTGCTGCTGAGCCTTTGCCTGAACGCTCAGGCACAGGCAACAGAAGGCCCAACAACGGCCTTGCAGAGTTTGCAAACCCTGGATGACAGCCACATTGCAGCTCGCCCGCTGAGCATTCGTGCCTATGCGACCCACGAACGCACCCGCGTGCTTTTTATTGAGACCCACGCGCTGCCCATCGTCGATATCAGCGTGCGTTTCTCGGCGGGCAGCAGCCGTGATGGCGCTTTACCAGGGCTGGCGAACCTGACCTTGAAGCTCTTGAACCAGGGAGTTGAAGGCATGGACGCCAAGGCTATCGCCGAGACGTTTGACCAATTGGGCGCACAACTGACGGCTTCGGTAGACAAGGATGAAGCACGGTTAACCCTGCGCACACTGAGTGACGGCGAGACACGCAAGGCGGCGATTGACCTGTTCACGCGGCTGATCGCACAGCCCGCTTTTGCCCCGGACGCCGTCGAGCGGACCAAAGCGTCGGCGCTCAATGCCATCGGGCTGGTGCAGCAAAACCCGACAGCGCGCCTGCAACAGACGCTGCATGCGCATGTGTATGGCAATCACCCTTATGCCCGCCCCGTCGAAGGTAACGCCCAGAGCCTGGCCTTGATAGACGCCGGGAAAGTCCGGGGCTTTCATCAAAACGCCTACACCGCGGCCAACGCGCTGCTGGTCATCGTGGGGGACATTTCAAATGATGAAGCCACAGACCTGAGCATCGCGATCAGCCAGGCCCTGCCCCAAGGCCCCGCACTGGCGCCTGTTGAACTGGCCATGGACCTGACATCACCGCCCGGCCATACACACCTCGAAGCCCCCTACAGCCAGACCTTGATCATGCTGGCGCAGCCGAGCGTACCGGCGAACCACCCGGATTACGTGGCGTTGCAAGTGGCCAGCCTGATATTCGGCGGTTCCAACAGCAGTCGTCTGATCAATGAGCTGCGCCACAAGCGCGGGCTGAGCTACGCCGCCTCGGCCTTTATACCGCTCTGGCAAGCGGGCGGGCCCTGGACCATCAGCCTGCAAACCGCCCCCGATCAGCAGGATGCCACCCTCGCGCTGGTCAAAACGCTGTTTGCCGAGTGGCTGCGCGACGGCCCCACCGAAGAGGAATTGGTCGCCGTCAAACGACGGTTGGCAGGCAACTTGCCGCTGACCAGCGCCAGCAATGCACAAATGGTTCAACAGTTGCTGCTTATGGGGGCCCACGACCTGCCCCGAAATTTCGACGCGCTGGTCATGCACGCCCAAAAGCTGTCGCGTCAAGACATCAAAGACGCCATCAATCGTTACTCCAGGGCCGATAAATGGAAGGTCGCAAGCCTCGGCCCAACGGTCGAACAACGCCCCTTGTCAGCCGTTCAACCCTGAGCGTATTGCGTACTTATGTAACGCACCTGCCGCCCGGGTTTATCGCAACCTGTCCTGACGAACCCTCGTCAGGACACCCACCATGAAAAGACTCATCGCCGGGCTGCTGCTCGGCGTCATGCTCCATCCCCTGCTGGCATCGGCCAGCAGCCCACCGCCCATTCATGAGTTCACACTCGATAACGGGCTCAAAATCATTGTTTACGAAGACCACAACGCCAGCCTGGTGCTGACCCACTTGTGGTATCGCATCGGGTCAAATCAGGAAGAGCCGGGCCAAACCGGCGTGTCCCATGCGGTGGAACACATGCTGTTCAATGGCAGCAGCAAGCTCTGCACAGGCGAGTCAGGCCATATTTTGCAGAATCTGGGCGGCAGCCAAAATGCCATGACCCTGAATGACGCCACGCTGTTTTTCCACACCGTGCCCCCGCATGCGCTGGGTGTCAGCTTTGAAATGCTGGCGGACCAAATGAGTACGGCTCACCTGTCTGCGACGGTTTGGAGCGGCGAACGTGAAATCATCAAAAACGAGCGCACCGAAGCCTCTGATCACCACCCCATCAAGCGCGCCATCGAAGTCCCCCGGCGCCTGGCCCTGCCGGCCAGCGCAGCAGGCAACCCGATCATTGGCTGGCGGCATGATCTGGACCGCCTGCAAACCGAAGAGGTAAAGCGCTGGTATCAACGCTGGTATGCCCCCAACAACGCGGTGCTGGTGGTCGTCGGTGACATCACCCCCCAGCAGGTCAAACAACTGGCCGAACGGTATTTCGGCCCTATTGCCCGCCGGGCGCTGCCCTACAGCTCAACCCCCATCGACCTGGCGATGCCCGGCGAGCGCAGCATCACGCACTACATCCCCCAGCAAATACCCGTGCTGTACATGGCCTTCAATGTGCCGAGCCTCGCCACTCAAACAGACCCGCGAACAGCACCGGCACTGGAGCTGATTTCCGAAATGCTGGGCGGCGCAAACAGCTCGCTGTTCGAGTCGTTATTGGTGCGCAAGGAAGGCTTGGCAGACACCACCACTGTTCATTACCAGGCGGTCAGCCTCGGCGATGAGCTGTTCAACATCAGCGCGCTGCCCAACCTCGAAACAGCCGTTTCGCTTGAAACGCTCAAGGCACTCCAGACGCGGATTCTGGCCATTATCGACTCATTGAAAACCGCCCCGCCAAGCCTTGAAGACCTCGAACGCGCGCGGACTCAGATCACGGCACGGCGCGTGTTCGAGCAGGATGAGCCGCAAAACCGCGCCCTGCAGATTGGCATGCTGGAAATGGCCGGGCTGTCCTGGCGCACCGAACAGGCACGGCTCGATGCCTTGAACGCCATCACCCCGCAAGACATTCAACGCACAGCGCAGACCTTTCTGGTCGCAGACCGGTTAATCACCAGCTACGCGCTGCCTGAGGAGTCAGCTCATGAATAATGCCCAACGTATCGCACGCGGCACCCTCGTCTGCCTGTTCGCACTGTCGGGCATTTTTTTGGCGGCGGGCTGTTACGTGCGTGCAGCAGACATGCCCGGCCCCACATTACCGTTGCAATCGCTGCGCGAACTTAAAGAACCCGCAGGCGTGCCCCACGCGCCCAGCATCCAGTCATGGACACTCAAGCAAGGCAGCCGCGTGCTGTTTGTGGAAAATCATCATTTGCCCATGGTCGACCTGAAAATCAGCTTTGCCGCGGGCAGTTATTACGATGGCGAAACACCGGGGCTGGCGGCCATGACCCAGGCCCTGTTCAGCGTCGATTCGGCGCGCAAACCTGCCGACGAGATCGCCCGCGGGTTTAACCGGTACGGCGCGCTAATAACCCACGGGATCAATGCCGAGCAAAGCTACCTGACCCTCAGAAGCCTGAGCGCACCCGAGGTGCTTGCCCCGGTGCTGAGCCTGTTTACCGAAACCCTGACACAGCGCTCTTTCAGCGAGCAGAACTTGTCTCGAATAAGGCGATCCTTGCAGGCAGACCTCACGCTTGAGCAAGTGTTTGCCCAGGCGCGAGCGCTGGCCAAGATTCGTGAAGAGCTGTACCCCGGTCAGCCGTTATCGCGCTCAGTCAACGGCACCCACGACAGTCTTCAACGCATACAAGCCGCGCAGGTTCGCAGTTTTTTTCAGCGGGCCTATACCGCAGCCAACGCCCAAATGGTGATCGTCGGCGACCTCACGCCCGAGCAAGCCAAATTACTCAGCCAAACCTTAGCCGACGCGCTGCCGCAAGGGCCGGCGCTGCCCGCGCCGCAAAGGTTTGTCACTCAGGTCAACACTGGCAGAACCCTGCACATTGAAGACAGCACGAGCCAGACCTTGCTGGTCATGGCACACAATGTTGTGCCCAATCAGCACCCGGATTCACTGGCCCTGCAGGTAGCCAATGTGATGTTCAATGGCGTTTTAAATAATCAACTACGCGAGAAACACAGCGTCACCTACGGAGTGCAGTCCGATATCGAACATGCCCAAGGCGCCACGGCCTGGATCACCCAGTTCAATACGCCGCCCCACTACAGTGAGCAAGCCTTGGCCCATGCCAAAACGCTGTTTGAGCAGTTCCTCAAGGATGGGCCCACGCAAGAGCAGCTGGACAGCATCAAGAAATACCTGCGTCAGGCGCTGCCACAACTGCTCGCGACCAACAGGAACCTGCTCAAGGAACTGGAGGACATCAACCGTTTCGACCACACCCTGGACTTCACTCACAAAATAACCGAGATCCAGAAAATGACCGCCGGACAGATAAAAGCCGCCATGAACCGGCACATGAACGCCGATGCCTGGGTCACCCTCACCCTCGGCCCCAGCGTTGCCCAGCAAGCTCTGCCCGAGGTCAGCATGAGTGAGAACAACGGACAGCCGCTGTGCAATTCGACCAATTGGATGAGCACCGCACAACACACACTGCTTGGGCCGCAGGCCGCGTTGTGGCAACTTAAGCACTTTCCGATACCTGTCACCGACTGAGAACTTAAGTGCGCGCCCTCGCTTCCCCTGCGTTACCCGTGGAACTGTTCACACCAGCTTCTGGCCTCGGCAACCCTCATTTGCAAACGCTGTGGGGGCCG
This sequence comes from Pseudomonas helleri, assembly GCF_001043025.1. Taxonomy (GTDB): domain Bacteria; phylum Pseudomonadota; class Gammaproteobacteria; order Pseudomonadales; family Pseudomonadaceae; genus Aquipseudomonas; species Aquipseudomonas helleri. The sequence continues at coordinate 95,786 of NZ_JYLD01000010.1, forward strand.
CTGTGGCGCACCAAACCTGTTGTTGAACATCAACGCGAGCGCCTGTGGCTCGAAGATGGCGACTTTCTCGACCTGGACTGGCACGGTACGCCGTCAGCCCATGAACCACTGGTGCTGGTGCTGCATGGCCTGACCGGCTCCTCGGCTTCTCACTACATTGCAGGCCAGCAGAGCGCCCTGGCAAAACAGGGCTGGGCCAGCGTGGCCCTGAACTGGCGCGGGTGTTCGGGGGAGCCCAACCTGCTGGCACGCAGCTACCACTCCGGCGCCAGTGAAGACCTGGCCGCGACCGTTGCGCATTTGCGGGCGCGCTACCCGCTGGCGCCGATCTATGCCGTAGGTTACTCACTGGGCGGCAACGTGCTGCTTAAATACCTGGGCGAATCGGGCAGCGCCAGCGGCCTGCAAGGTGGCGTCGCGGTCTCGGTGCCGTTTCGCCTCGACCAGTGCGCCGACCGCATCGGCATGGGCTTCTCCAAGGTGTACCAGGCGCACTTCATGCGTGAAATGGTGGCCTACGTCAAAATCAAACAGCGCCAGTTCCAACAGGACGCCAAGCACGAAGCGCTGGCCGCACTGGCCAAGCTGGGCACCCTCAAATCGCTGAGCAAACTGCGCACCTTTTGGGAGTTCGACGACCGGGTCACCGCGCCGCTCAACGGTTATCAGAGCGTCGACGACTATTACCGCCGCGCCTCCAGCCGCTACTTCCTGGGCGCCATTGAAACGCCCACGCTGATCATCCAGTCCGAGGATGATCCGTTTGTGTTCAAACACAGCATCCCCGAAGCCAGCGAACTGTCCGCCTGCACCGAACTTGAGCTGCACACCAAGGGCGGCCATGTGGGTTTCGTTGAGGGCTCGCCGAGAACGCCCAGGTACTACCTGGAACGACGCATTCCACAGTGGTTGGCCAGCCTCAAGCCTGAGTCTGCGTAATGAATGTGGAGCAAGGTGAGTCCATCCACTTTTGGCAAACGGCGCCGTTGAACGGCGTCGAATTGCTCACCGCGCGCTACATCGAACACCGCTTTGTGCCCCATGTGCATGATGGTTTTGTGATCGGCATGATCATGGACGGCGCCCAGCGCTATCGCTATCGCGGTGCAGAGCACCTGGCTGGCACCGGCACACTGGTGTTGATCAACCCGGACGAAGTGCATAACGGCCACAAAGGCCATGATGCCGGGTGGCGCTACCGTGCGTTCTACCCGGACAACGAGCAAATCCAAAGTCTGATGGAAGAGCTGAACTTGCCCGGCACCCACCTGCCCACTTTCAACGACACCCTGCTGCACGACCCGGAGCTGTTTCACGGGTTGCAGCAACTGCATCATTTGCTGGAAGGGCCGGAGTCGGCGCTGCATCAACAAACGCTCTGGCGACAAATGATGCTCGCCCTGCTCAACCGCCATGCCCGCCTGCCGATGCCGGCCAAGCCTGGCGTGGAACACCGGGCGGTGCGCCAGGCCAAGGAGCTGCTGCAATCGCGGCTGGCCGAACCGCCCTCGCTGGAAGAACTGGCGGCGGCGGTTAACTTGTCGCCCTTCCACTTTGCCCGCGTGTTCCAGCGCGCCACGGGCATGCCGCCGCACACCTGGCTGATGCAACAACGCATCGCCCATGCCCGCGGCTTGTTGCAACAAGGCTGCTTACCGCTGCAAGTCGCTACACAACTGGGTTTTGCCGACCAAAGCCATTTGAGCCGCCAGTTCAAAAAAGTCTACGGCGTCGGCCCGGCGGCCTACCGAGCGGCCAGTGCACAGCACGTACAAAGCCTGTAGACGGTGGTGTTGCAGATTTTTGGTGCCCACAAAATTGCCGGATTATTCGCACAGCTTTGCCAATTGCTGCCATTGCGCCGTGGCGCCTATAGTCAGCGTTCGCCTAAAAGGGCGACCGGGTTTGGCGACCTGGAGATGGAATTTTGGAAACCTAATGGTTGTTGTATTGGGCTAAGCGTGTATTTTGCTCGCAATGCTTTATGGCTACTGTGCGTGGGAGATCTTCGGGTCTGCCGGTTGTTTCCTAAATTCTCCCGGTTCGCCAACCCGCGCACGGTAGCCACCCATTTTTTGTTTGGCGACGAAAAGTGAGTGGCCTGAATGAAGAGTTTAGGAGAAGCACTTATGAACGAATTGACATACATCCCGCTTACCGCCATCGACTGCCTTACCCCCGCCTTGCTCATCGATCGCAACGCCCCTCTCGACGTATTGCACGCCAATGCCACCGCCCGCGTACTGGCTGTGACCCAAATGATGGAAACCTTCTCCAGTCGCGAAGTTCAAGACGCTGATGCCATTGATCTCAAACAGTTAGCCACCACCGCAATGATATTGCTGCGTGACGGTTGCGATCTGCTCAATGTTTTGGGCTGGCGTTTGCAACCGAAATAATTCACGCGAAGGCAAAACCGTGCAGGAGCTGTCGCCCCGTCTTCTACGCCGCGCTGGCGTAGCAAACAGGCCACCGACAATCGACAGCATCCCCCAATCAGTTCCCTCTCCTTCGGGAGAGGGCTAGGGTGAGGGGGCTTTTGATTCTTTTAAAGATCAAAAGATCGCGAGGCAAGCTCGCTCCTACGGAGTTATGCCTGCACGTTTGGCGGCGGTCTGCGGCCCGCATCGCTACAACAAAACCGTGTAGGAGCGAGCTTGTCTCGCGAGCTTTTAAAGATCAAAAGATCGCGAGGCAAGCTCGCTCCTACGGAGTGTTGCCTGCACGTTTGGCGGCGGTCTGCGGCCCGCATCGCTGCATCAGAACCGTGTAGGAGCGAGCTTGTCTCGCGAGCTTTTAAAGATCAAAAGATCGCGAGCAAGCTCGCTCCTACGGGGTCAATCCCCGGTTGCGACACCTCGTGCCGGGTCGTTGATCCATTCGCTCCATGAACCCGCATACAGTTTGCCCAGCGGGTAGCCCGCCAATCCCAATGCAAACAGGTTGTGGCACGCCGTCACGCCCGAGCCGCAATACGCCACCAGTTCATCCGGCGAGCGGCCCGCCAGTTGTTCGGCAAATCGCTGTTTAAGTTGCTCGGCTGGCAAGAAGCGCCCGCTGCTGTCGAGGTTTTCATTGAACGCCGCACATTGCGCCCCAGGGATATGCCCGGCAATCGGGTCAATCGGCTCAACCTCGCCGCGAAAACGTGGCTTGGCGCGAGCGTCGATCAGGGTCAACCCCGGCTGGCCCAAGCGCGCTTGCAATTGCTCAGCGCTCAGCACCAAGTGGCTATCCGGCTGACCATCAAAGGTGCCAGGCACAACATCGGGCTCGTCCGTGGTCAGTTTGAAACCCGCCGCATGCCAAGCCTTTAACCCGCCATCGAGAATAAACACGCCATCGCGCTTGCCCAGCCACGCCAGCAACCACCACGCACGGGCCGCAAATGCACCGGGACCATCGTCATACAGCACCACATCGCTGTCCTGGTTGATGCCCCATGCCCGCAGTTGTTCAAGCAAGGCGGACGGTTCAGGCAACGGATGGCGCCCCGTGACGCCTTTAATCACCGGGCCGCTGAGGTGACGCTCAAGGTCGGCAAATTGCGCACCGGCAATATGGCCTTCAACATAACTGCTGTGCCCGTATTCCGGGTCTTCCAGGGCAAAACGGCAATCCAGAATGACCAATCCGGGGTGCGCCTGACGTTCGTTCAGGGCTTGAGGGCTGATCAGTTGCGCAACGGGCATGGCGAACTCCTGAGGGGGATGGGAACAGCGCTACTGTACGACCAATGTCTTTTGCAATGGAACGTAATATTCCTTGAGCAACTCATCAACCGCAGCACGGTACGGCGGCGTTACATAGCCCGATTCCAGTATCAGCAGTTGGTAGATTCCGCGGGTCAGCGCCTCTTCGGACAGGTGGGTGGCGTTCTCGCGCGTGGTGCACAAAAACCCCACCCAGGACGTCAGGATGATCCAGGCATTGAGCGTCAGCGATTCGATTTGCTGGGGCGTCATGTCGAGAATGCCCGCCTGCACAAACCCCGAATAAATGGCTTGGCCCTGAGCCAGGCATTGCGTGGAAAAGCACCGATAACGCACGGCCAGTTCAGAGTCGCTGAGCAGCAGGTGTTCAATGTCACGGTACAAAAAGCGGTAACGCCACATGGCATTGAGCAGGTGCTTCAAGTAGTCGCGTTTGTCGCTGACGTCAGGCAAACGACCCTCGGGCGGGCGCAGAAAGTCCAGCACCAGCACCTCGTACTCGCTAAACAGCACCGAGATAATCGCCTGCTTGTTGGGGAAGTGGTAATACAGATTACCCGGCGAAATCTCCATGTGAGCCGCAATGTGGTTGGTGCTGACATTGCGTTCACCCAGCTGGTTAAACAACTCCAGGCTGGTATTGATGATGCGCTGGCTGGTTTTTAATCGTGCGGCCATGGATTGGTCTTCGATGAATATCGAAAAACATCTTAAAGCCTAACCACCGTGGCTCAAACAGCCCGAGTGGCAGACCCCCAATTGACAACATAGAGCGCAGGCTCTAAAAACATCTTGGCTCTTACGAGAACCCCAAACATCCGCAGGGAGCGAACGATGTCTACCGACAGTGCCCACCGCCACAGTTCCTCCAGCGCCTTGGACGATCTTCACAGCCTTCTCGCCCTGCAGCGAAAGGCCTATACAGCTCATCCGCTCCCACCAATAGCACAACGCCAGCAATGGTTGAAGAGCCTGCGTGTATTGCTGAGCCGCGAGCGCGAAGTGTTGATTGACGCCATCAGCCAGGACTTCAGCCACCGCAGCCCCGACGAAACCTTGTTTGCCGAGCTGATGCCCAGCTTGCAGGGCATTGACTACACCCTCAAACACCTCAAACGCTGGATGAAGCCGTCATCGCGTCATGTGGGCGTGATGTTCCAGCCCGCCAGCGCCAAGGTGGTGTATCAGCCCGTGGGCGTGGTGGGTGTAATCGTGCCGTGGAACTACCCGCTGTATTTGGCCATGGGGCCTTTGATCGGCGCTTTGGCGGCGGGCAATCGGGTGATGCTCAAACTCAGTGAGTACACGCCAGCCACCGGTCGTTTGCTCAAAGACCTGCTGGGGCGGATTTTCCCCGAGGACATGGTTGCTGTGGTGTTGGGCGACGCCGAGGTTGCCGTGGCGTTCTCCGGACTGCCCTTCGACCACCTGCTGTTCACGGGTTCGACCTATGTCGGCAAGCAGGTGATGCGTGCCGCCGCCGATAACCTGACCCCGGTGACGCTGGAGTTGGGCGGCAAATCCCCTGCGATCGTTTCGGCTGAGGTGCCACTCAAAGACGCCGCCCGGCGCATTGCCTGGGGCAAAACCCTGAACGCCGGGCAAACCTGCATCGCGCCCGACTATGTGCTAGTGCCGCACGAGCGGGTCGACGGGTTTATCGAGGCTTACCGCCAGGCCGTACTCGATTTTTATCCAACGCTGGCCGACAACCCCGACTACACCGCCATCATCAGCGAGCGCCAATTGGCGCGGCTTGAGCACCTGCAAACAGACGCCAGCGAAAAAGGCGCCCGGCTGATCCCGCTCTATGCCCAAGGCCAGGGGCGGCGCATGCCCCACGCGTTGCTGCTGAATGTGAACGACCAGATGCAGGTCATGCAGGACGAGATCTTCGGCCCGCTGCTGCCTGTTGTCGCGTACAGCACGCTCGATGAAGCGCTTGCCTACATCAACTCAAGACCTCGCCCACTCGCGCTCTATTACTTCGGGTACAACAAGGCCGAACAACAGCGCGTCATCGAAGACACCCACTCGGGCGGCGTCTGCATTAACGACACGCTGCTGCACGTGGCCATCGACGACCTGCCGTTTGGCGGCATCGGCCAGAGCGGGATGGGGCGTTACCACGGGCACGAAGGTTTCCTGACGTTCAGCCACGCCAAAGGGGTGTTGAGCAAACAGCGCTGGAACAGTTCGCTGGCGATTTACCCGCCGTATGGCCGGTCGCTGGTACGCCTGATTCAAAAGCTGTTTATCCGATAGCCTCAAACGGCGAGACCAAGCCATGCCGGAATTTCTGGAAGAACCGACGCTACTGTCCCGCCGTGGCGTTTTAAAAGTCGGCCTTTGCGCCTCGGCTTTTCTGGCCACTGCCGGGCTGGGCGCCAGCCTCAGCGGCTGCTCGGCTACTTTCAGCGCTCGGGGTTTCAGGGTGCTGCGCAGCACAGACCTGGTGTTTTTACAGGCGCTGGTGCCGGTGATGCTGGCGGGTAGCATTTCGCACACCTCCCTGCCGGGAGCGACAGACGCCACCTTGCACACGCTGGACAACAACCTGGCTCACCTCTCGCCAGAGCTGCTCAAGCTGACCTTGCAGCTATTCGACGTGCTGGCCATGCCCGTCACTCGCGGCCCGCTCACGGGGCTTTGGAGCAGCTGGGAGAAGACCACCCCCGATCAAATCCGCTACTTCCTGCATCGCTGGCAAAACAGCAGCTTGAGCCTGTTGCGCATGGGCCATGCCTCGTTGCTGCAACTGGTGATGATGAGCGGCTACGAAAAGCCCGAGTTGTGGCCCCATTGCGGGTATCCCGGCCCGCCGACGATTTGATTCACACAATAATAATTTTCATGAGACGTCCTTATGCCTGTACCCGATCTATTCCGCGAAGGCCTGGCACGCGGATGGAAAACCCATAACGGCTCAACCCTCGACAACGACCTGACGCTGGAAGCCGACATTGCCATTATTGGCAGCGGCGCCGGGGGCGGCACGACGGCTGAAATCCTCAGTAATGCGGGCTTCAAAGTGCTGCTGATCGAAGAAGGACCGCTCAAGACCAGCAGCGATTTCAAGCTGCTCGAAGGCGAGGCCTACACCAGCCTGTATCAGGAAGGCATCGGGCGCATGAGCAAAGACGGCGCCATCAGCATCCTGCAAGGCCGCGCGGTGGGCGGGACGACCCTGGTCAACTGGACCTCAAGCTTTCGCACCCCGGCGCCGACGCTGGAGCACTGGGCCCGCGAGCATGCGGTCAGCGGCCACAGCGAAGCCGCCATGGCGCCCTGGTTTGCGCAGATGGAGCAACGGCTCGGCGTGGCCCCGTGGTTGGTCCCGCCCAACGCCAACAACGAGGTGATCCGCACCGGCTGTGAAAAGCTCGGCTACCGCTGGCATGTGATCCCGCGCAATGTGCGCGGCTGCTGGAACCTCGGTTATTGCGGCATGGGCTGCCCGACCAATGCCAAGCAGTCGATGCTGGTGACGACCATCCCCGCGACCCTCGAAAACGGCGGCGAGCTGCTGTATCTGGCCCGCGCCCAGCGTTTGTTGATTGCAGGTGATCAGGTCACCGGCCTGGAGTGCCAAGCCATGGACAGGCGCAGCGTGGCGCCCACAGGCTGCACCATTACGGTCAAGGCGCGGCATTACGTGCTGGCGGGCGGCGGCATCAACAGCCCCGGCCTGCTATTGCGCTCAGAGGCGCCCGACCCGTTCAGGCGAGTGGGCAAGCGTACGTTTCTGCACCTGGTCAACTTCTCGGCCGCGCAGTTTGCGACGGCGATCAATCCGTTTTACGGCGCCCCGCAGTCGATTTACACAGACCACTTTCAGTGGCAAGACGGCGCAACCGGTCCCATGGGCTACAAACTCGAAGTGCCGCCCTTGCACCCGGCGCTGGCCGCCACCTTGTTTGGCGGCTACGGCGAAACCAACGCAGAACACATGGCGCAACTGCCCAACACCCACATGATGCTGGCCCTGATGCGCGACGGCTTTCACCCCGACAGCCCCGGCGGCAACGTTGAATTACGCAGTGACGGCAGCCCCGTGCTCGATTACAGCGTCACACCCTATAGCTGGGACGGGCTCAGGCGGGCGTTCCACAGCATGGCCGAGATCCAGTTTGCCGCCGGAGCCAGCGCGGTGATGCCGTTGCACAGCGATGCGCGTTACCTGAAAACCCTGGGCGAAACCCGCGAGCACATCAATAACCTGAGCCTTGAGCGGTATCGAACGCGCCTGGCCAGCGCCCATGTGATGGGCGGCTGCGCCATGGGGGAAAACCCGCACATGGCGGTCACCGACAGCCTTGGGCGCCATCATCAGTTACGCAATCTGTCGATCCATGATGGCTCTTTGTTCCCCACCAGCATCGGCGCCAACCCACAATTGTCGGTGTACGCACTCACCGCCAAACTCGCGACAGAGCTGGCCCAACGGCTTAAAAATCCGTGAAAAAGGAGTTAACTGGCGGCGTCTATAGTGCTTTCTTCTTAAATTGGCGACTTGGCCGACCGGGAATGCTGCGATACCATCCGACTCCCCAACGGATTCCCGCCAGGACGACGCGATGAACCGAGTGTTGTACCCAGGTACATTTGACCCCATTACCAAGGGGCATGGCGATCTGGTCGAGCGCGCCTCGCGCCTGTTCGATCACGTGATCATTGCGGTCGCGGCCAGCCCCAAAAAAAACCCGCTCTTCCCTCTGGAACAGCGCGTTGAGCTGGCGCGTGAGGTCACCAAGCACCTGCCCAATGTCGAGGTAGTCGGCTTCTCGACGCTGCTTGCGCACTTCGCCAAAGAACAGAACGCCAATGTATTTCTGCGTGGCCTGCGTGCCGTGTCGGACTTCGAGTACGAGTTTCAGCTGGCGAACATGAATCGCCAATTGGCACCGGACGTCGAAAGCCTGTTTCTGACGCCGTCCGAGCGCTATTCGTTTATATCGTCGACGTTAGTCCGTGAAATCGCGGCTTTGGGCGGCGATATCAGCAAGTTTGTCCACCCGGCTGTGGCTGACGCCCTGACCGAGCGGTTTCGCAAGAAGTAACCGCTGAAGCGGCGCCCGCGTGCACTGCGGGCGCCAATGCGGCACAATTGCCGCATTCGATTTTAGTTGCCCGGGCAAACCGCCCCGGCCGGAGTACCCATGTCCCTGATCATCACCGACGATTGCATTAACTGCGACGTCTGCGAACCCGAGTGTCCGAACGCTGCTATTTCCCAGGGCGAAGAGATCTACGTGATCGACCCGAACCTGTGTACCCAGTGCGTAGGCCACTACGACGAGCCGCAATGCCAGCAGGTATGCCCGGTCGACTGCATCCCGCTGGATGAAGCCCACCCGGAAACCGAAGAACAGCTGATGGAAAAATACCGGCTGATCACGGGTAAGGCGTAAGGGTTACCTCTGTAGGAGCGAGCTTGCCTCGCGATCTTTCGCTTTTAAAGATCAAAAGATCGCGAGACAAGCTCGCTCCTACAGGTTTGGGGTTACTTTTGGCAGCGGGGGCAGAACACGCTGGCTCGCTGGCCCAGTTTGACCTCGCGCAGTTCGGTGCCGCAGACCTTGCACGCCTCATAAGCACGGCCGTACACGAACAATTCCTGCTGGAAATAACCCGGCTGGCCGTCACCGCCGATAAAGTCGCGCAGCGTGGTGCCGCCCCGCTCTATCGCCGCCGCCAGAATCCGCTTGATCTCAATCGCCAGCTTTAAATAACGCACCCGCGAAATGCTCCCGGCCTCGCGACGCGGGTCAATGCCTGCGGCAAACAGCGCTTCTGTCGCATAGATATTGCCCACGCCCACCACCACCGCGTTGTCCATGATGAAGGGCTTGACCGCCATCGAACGCTTGCGCGACAGCTGGAACAACCGCTCGCCATCAAACAGGTCGGTCAACGGCTCCGGCCCCAGCTTGATGAGTAGTTCGTGGTTGAGCGGGTCAAGGCTCCAGAGCATCGCCCCAAAGCGCCGCGGGTCGGTGTAGCGCAAAGCCAGGCCCGATTCCAGCTCGATGTCGACGTGCTCATGCTTGAGCGCCGGCAGGCCCACCTCGACCAGACGCAAATTGCCCGACATGCCCAAGTGGCTGATCAACGTCCCGACTTCGGCATTGATCAGCAAATACTTGGCGCGCCGCTCAACCTGCACGATTTTCTGCCCGGACAAACGCACATCCAGGTCTTCGGGGATCGGCCAGCGCAAACGCCGGTCACGCACGATGACGCGGCTGACCCGCTGCCCTTCAAGGTGCGGGGCAATGCCCCGGCGGGTGGTTTCGACTTCTGGTAACTCAGGCATCTAGTCAGCCCCTAACTCGCGGATACTTTCTTTCACGTTCTCAAAGTCATACTCGGACAAACCAATGTAGTCCAGCACCAGATGGCTGATGCTGTTCCATTCATGGTCTTCACGCTGGTTGCCGAGGACGTTGGAGGACGCACAAATGTGCTCGGCCATTTTTAGCACCGCCAGCAGGTTTTTTAGCGGGCCGTTGCGCGAGGACTCGTCGCTGAAAATAGCCAGCGCATTGTGGTGGTTGGCAATCGCCTCGGTCAGGTGCGCCGGCAAGCGCCAGGATTTGGCCGTGTAGTAGCCGACCACCGCATGGTTGGTGTTGAAGTGGCGGTTTTCCGTGTCCACCACGCGATGGCCAGGGCCTGCGTTGGCGTAGCCCTGTTCCAGCACGTGCATGTAATCCGGGAAGCGCTTGAGCATCAGCGGGATGCCGCAATCGTGAAACAAGCCCAGCGCATAGGCTTCATCGGGCGCCGACATGCCGGTGCGCTTGGCCAGGCTCAGGCTGGTCATGGCAACGTCTTGGGCGGTGTCCCAGAAACGGTTGAGGGTGACGATGGTGTCGTCACCCATCTCGCCCTTGATCGACTGGGCATTGATCAGGTTGATCACCGTGCGGCTGCCCAGCAGCGTCACTGCGCGACGAATTGAAGCGATTTTGTTGGTCAGGCCGTAGTACGGCGAGTTGACGATTTTAAGCAGCGCGCCCGACAAGCCAGGGTCCTGAGCGATCAAGCGCGCAATCACCTCAAGATCCGGGTCCGGCATGTACTGCTCCATCTGCAAATCCACCATGATTTGCGGTTGAGGCGGCACGCTGATGCCTTGCAAAGCCTGACTGATCTGTTGCGATGAAAGCTCTGGGGGCATGTCTGCACACTCTGGAATAGGCGGCGATTCTAGCGGAATTTTCTGCGCGAATGGGCACGCGATCCGACGCAATACCGCGAATCAGCCAAGCTTGCAGGTGGCGTCTAAGGCTATAATCGCGCCCTTTTCAATACCCGGAGCGACTTCATGTCCCTGCCAAGCCTGCGCCTTAAAGCCAATGCCGATCGACGCCTGCGCGCCGGCCACTTGTGGGTCTACAGCAACGAAATTGATGTAGCCACAACCCCGCTTAACGGCTTTAAAGCCGGTGACCAAGCGCTGCTCGAAACCGCAGGTGGCAAGCCGCTGGGCATCGTGGCCATGAGCCCGAACAACCTGATCTGCGCGCGCGTGCTGTCGCGTGACATCAAGCTGCCCTTGGACAAGTCGCTGCTGGTTCACCGCCTCAACATGGCCCTGTCCCTGCGTGACCGTCTGTTCGACAAGCCTTACTACCGTCTGGTGTACGGCGATTCCGATATGCTGCCAGGCCTGGTGGTTGACCGTTTCGGCGACATTCTGGTGGTGCAGTTGGCCTCTGCCACCATGGAACGCCACAAAGACGACGTGGTTGCAGCGCTGGTTCAAGTGCTCAAGCCACGCGGCATCCTGTTCAAGAACGACTCGGCAGCCCGCGATGCAGAAGGCCTTGAGCGTTACGTCGAAACCGTCTTCGGTCTGGTGCCGGAGTGGGTGGCCCTGGAAGAAAACGGCGTCAAGTTCGAAGCACCGGTCATGGAAGGCCAGAAAACCGGCTGGTTCTACGACCACCGCATGAACCGCGCGCGTTTGGCCCCGTACGTCAAAGGCAAGAAAGTCCTCGACCTGTTCAGCTACATCGGTGGCTGGGGCGTGCAGGCAGCGGCGTTTGGCGCCAGCGAAGTGATCTGTGTAGATGCCTCGGGGTTCGCCCTGGACGGCGTTGATCGCAATGCCGCGCTGAACGACGTGGCCGACAAAGTTACCAGCATGGAAGGCGACGTATTCGAAGCCCTGCGCGAGCTCAAAGCCAACGAAGAACGCTTTGACGTGATCGTGGCGGACCCGCCGGCCTTCATCAAACGCAAAAAAGACCTGAAAAACGGCGAGGCGGCTTACCGCCGTCTCAACGAGCAAGCCATGCGCCTGCTCAACAAAGACGGGATTCTGGTCAGCGCGTCGTGCTCGATGCACTTGCCGGAAGACGATCTGCAAAACATCCTGCTGACCAGCGCCCGCCATCTGGACCGCAACATCCAGATGCTCGAACGCGGTGGCCAGGGCCCGGATCACCCGGTGCACCCGGCGATTGTCGAAACCCGCTACATCAAGAGCATCACCTGCCGTTTGCTGCCTAACACCTAAACCCCCTTGTGGGAGCGGGCTTGCTCGCGATTGGCACGACACGGTTTAACTGAAAACCGCATCGCCTGCATCGCGAGCAAGCCCGCTCCCACGGGTTTAGCATCAGGGCTTATCCACCCGCGGGCTCAGCACCGCACCGCCGATCTGCAACGACTGGTAACGCGGTTTCACCAGTTGGACTTCCCCTTCGCGAATCTTCTTGATCAATTCCAGCGGGTTGTCGTCCATTTCATACATCCCGGCGCGTAGCCACTTGCCTTGGGCATTGCGCTTGAAAAAGTACAGCGGGCCCGGCCACTCCTGCTTGGGCAACTGCAGCACTTCAAGCTGCCCGTCCTGATCCAGATCGACAGCCCACATCGCACACCCCGGATACCGGCACAGATGGCCAGCCATGCCCAGCGCATCGAACTGCTCGCTGCCTTCCACGCCAGGGCCGATCCACTCCAGCAACCGGTCGTTATGCGCAGCCCCGCTGCGGCCGATTTCGACGTCCTTGAGCCGCTTCAGCAACACCGCCCGCGCAGGCTCGGTGAGTACCTCGCCGCGCTCGACTTGCGCCAATAACCCTTCATACGCCTGCACGCCCGGCGCGCCCAAACGATAGCGCAAGGTGTCGGCATCAAAGGTCTCAACCGGGGTTTTACCGTTGAGCACGCGCTGCACCTGGTTCTGCGCACTGATCTTCAACGGGCTGAACCACGGCGTATGAATGCCCAGCAACAGCACCACGCACGCCAGCGCGATCCACGGGTTGCTGACCCGCAAGCTGCCCAGCCAGGTCGATTTCGAGGCAAACACGGCCCACAGCGCCGCCACACAATGGGCGAACACCACCAGCACCAGCAACATCGCCAGCACACGGCTAGGCGTCAGGCCGTATTGCTCAATGCGTAACCAGCTCGAATACCCGGCCAGCACCACCAGCACCGGCAAACACAGCAGGCACAGATCCACCATGCGCACGAGCCACAGCGGGTAGCCGCTGCTTTGATGTCCGTCCTGGAACACCCCGTTGAGCAAGAACAGGTTGGCCGCCACCAGGCACACCATGATCGGCGTCGAATAGCCGGTGTCCCAAATGGGCGCCAGACCGCTGAACGGCAAGGTAAACGTGAACACAATGGCGATCATTGAACTCAGCGGCAGCAAAAAGCGGCACAGCGTGAGCAAGATGCCGCGCAACAGACCAATCACCCGGTCGTTATCGCGGCCCATTTGCAGCCCCAGGGCAAACACCACCGCCGAGCTGACACAGACAAACCCATCGGTAAAAAACAGTTTGTTCAGCGCCACGATGCCGAGCATTTTGAACAGGCTGCCCCACAACAGCAGCAACGCCCAAAACACCGCGTTCAGCAGCAAGCCCAGCAACACGATAAACACCGTGTCCCAGGCATGCCGGAACAAATCTTCATAGCGCGGCATGCGCCCTTCGCGGGTCGGCCAACTCAAGATAAACGCCGTACAAATGTAGGCGATGACCACGGCAAAGCAGGTCCAGCTACCGCTCAACCAGTGGCTGTAAAGCCAGGTTTCGCTGTACTTCCAGAACACCCAGGCGCTGATCGCCGTCATCACGCAGGTAAGGCCCAGCACCAGCCAGACAGCGCCTCGCTGACGCACGTTGTCGCCCAGCAGCAACAGGTTGATCCCGCCCACCAGCACGGCGGTCACCAGCGCGTATTTGATGCCCGGCTCAGCAATGTCACTGGCCAGCCACAGTAAAAGCCCTTGCACCAGGCCAATGGCCAGACACCCATAAACGGATCGATTAAGGGTCAGCATTCAACATCCTTATTCATAGAAAGCGTTCGCCACTGTAGTCCCTGAGTGTAGTCACGCCCAGAGACGGGGGTAAAACCCGGCATGGCCGGCCTAGAGCGCGGCGACGCAGAGAAAAGTTTTTTCTTACAGAAATACAAGTACCGGCCTACTCAGGACATCGTTGTAAAACCAGCACCGGCGCAGAACACTGCCCGCCCTGATTAACACCGGACACATCAGTGCAGCCGCCCACGGACACCCCTGCAAAACCCCGCGCAACCATTGCCTTGCTGATGACAATGACCCTGCTCGCCGTCTTCCCCCTGGACGTGGTGCTGCCCTCCTTTCCGGCCCTGTCCAGCCACTTTCGCACTACACCGTCCGACGTCGCGCAGTCGGTGAGTATTTTCGCCATCGGCCTGGCCGTGTCGCTGCTGCTGATCGGGCCTTTGTCCGATATGTTTGGGCGTAAAAAGTTGCTGCTGACCGGCATTGCCCTCGCGACCATCGGCGCAACGGGCTGCCTGTTAGCCATGGATTTCGCCTGGTTTATGTTTTTCCGCGTGGTCCAGGCCGTCGGCTGCGGTGCATTTGCCCTGTCACAAGCGCTGATCCAGGACGTGTTCGCAGGGCGCGAGCTGGAGCGCATCCGGATCTGGATGGCCACCGGCGGCGGGATCTTCATTTCCTGCTCCCCCTTGGTCGGCACCTGGCTGCAACTGTACCTGGGCTGGCAAGGCAGCTTTTATGTGTTCATCGCCCTGGCGGTGGTGGTCTGGTGCTGGTCACTGCACCTGCTGCCCGAGTCTCGCAGCCGCCACAGGCCGTCAGCACGGCAGTTTTTCGTCGGGTATTGGCGGCTGTTTTCTGATATCCGCTTCGTCGGTTACTGGCTGATTTCGGCCCTGGCCTTTGCCTGCCACTTCTCGTTTATCGTCCTGTCGCCGCTGATTTTCATGGAGCACTTGCAGCTCTCGGCCTACCAGTTTGCCTGGGCCTTGCTGCTGTATGGCGCTGCGTATGTGGTCGGCGGCGTGATAGCCAGCGTGCTGCACCGCAAGCTCGCCAGCGAGACACAAATCACTGCTGGCCTGTGCCTCATCGCCGCTTCCGGGCTGGTGATGCTGGGGCTTACCTGGCGGTTTGGCGTATCTGCCATCACGGTGCTGATCCCCATGCTCATCTGCACCGCAGGTACCACCATTTGCAGGCCCATCGCCAACTCCAAAGCCATGAGCCTCTACCCGCAACTCGCGGGCACATCGACCTCCGCTGGTTGCCTGCTGATTTTCATGTGCGGCGGCCTCATCAGTCTGGTGATCAACCTGGCCGACGATCACCTCACCAGTACCCTGGCCGTGTGCTTTTTGATCCTGAGCGCCATCGCGCTCGGTTTGAATGGGCTGATCCGCGAGCGGGCGCTCGTCCCGTAGCCGCTATCTTCACGGTTTGGACCATTCCCTCCTACCGCCAGCCGTGTAGAATCGACGCATTCATCGCCAATCATCCCCGGCGGGTTTATGAGCTCAAGCCCAAGCGTGCGGCGATCCCGCAGCGTTCACGGCAACTAGTGGATACGTGGTCATTTTCTGTGTGATCCCCTAGCGATTAGAAGCTCACTTCCCTGTTTGTTACCTGATTAGCCGCCCGGAGCTGTTCCATGCCTGACTATCGTTCCAAGACCTCCACCCACGGCCGCAATATGGCCGGCGCCCGCGCACTGTGGCGCGCCACGGGGATGAAAGATGCCGACTTCAAAAAGCCGATCATCGCCATTGCCAACTCCTTTACCCAGTTCGTACCCGGCCACGTCCACCTCAAGGACATGGGCCAACTGGTGGCCCGCGAGATCGAACGGGCTGGCGGCGTTGCCAAAGAATTCAACACCATTGCCGTAGACGACGGCATCGCCATGGGCCACGACGGCATGCTGTATTCGCTGCCGAGCCGCGAGATCATTGCCGACGCCGTCGAGTACATGGTCAACGCCCACTGCGCCGACGCCATTGTGTGTATTTCCAACTGCGACAAAATCACCCCTGGCATGCTGATGGCCGCACTGCGCCTCAACATCCCGGTGATTTTCGTGTCGGGCGGGCCAATGGAAGCGGGCAAAACCAAGCTCGCCAGCCACGGCCTCGACCTGGTCGATGCCATGGTCATCGCCGCCGACTCCAGCGCTTCTGACGAGAAGGTTGCCGAGTACGAGCGCAGCGCCTGCCCAACGTGCGGTTCGTGCTCCGGCATGTTCACCGCCAACTCCATGAACTGCCTGACCGAAGCCCTGGGCCTGGCCTTGCCGGGCAACGGTTCGACCCTGGCGACCCACAGCGACCGCGAGCAACTGTTCCTGCAGGCAGGCCGCACCATCGTCGACCTGTGCCGCCAGTACTACGTCGAAAACGACGAATCGGTATTGCCGCGCAACATCGCCAACTTCAAAGCGTTCGAAAACGCCATGACGCTGGACATCGCCATGGGCGGCTCGACCAACACCATCCTGCACTTGCTGGCCGCTGCCCAAGAGGCCGAGATCGACTTCGACCTCAAAGACATCGACCGCCTGTCGCGCCATGTGCCGCAGTTGTGCAAAGTGGCGCCGAACATCCAGAAGTACCACATGGAAGACGTGCACCGCGCTGGCGGCATTTTCTCCATCCTCGGTTCGCTGGCCCGTGGCGGCTTGCTGCACACCGACTTGCCGACCGTGCACAGCGCGACCATGGCAGATGCAATCGCCAAGTGGGACATCACCCAGACCGACGACGAAGCCGTGCACACGTTCTTCCGTGCAGGCCCTGCCGGTATCCCGACGCAAACCGCGTTCAGCCAGTCGACCCGCTGGGACACCCTGGACGACGACCGTGAAAACGGCTGCATCCGCAGTGTCGAGCACGCCTACTCGCAAGAAGGCGGCCTGGCCGTGCTGTACGGCAACATCGCGCTGGACGGTTGCGTGGTGAAAACCGCCGGTGTTGACGAGTCGATCCACGTGTTTGAAGGCAACGCCAAGATCTTTGAAAGCCAGGACAGCGCCGTGCGCGGCATTCTGGCTGACGAAGTGAAGGCCGGTGACATCGTGATCATCCGTTACGAAGGCCCTAAAGGCGGCCCGGGCATGCAAGAGATGCTGTACCCGACGTCGTACCTGAAATCCAAAGGTCTGGGCAAAGCCTGCGCCTTGCTGACCGACGGCCGTTTCTCGGGCGGCACCTCGGGCCTGTCCATCGGCCACGCTTCGCCAGAAGCCGCTGCCGGTGGTGCGATTGGTCTGGTGCAAGATGGCGACAAAGTACTGATCGACATTCCGAACCGCTCGATCAACCTGTTGGTCAGCGACGAAGAACTGGCAGCACGCCGAGTTGCGCAGGACAAAAAAGGCTGGAAGCCGGTTGAAGTCCGCCCACGCAAAGTCACCACCGCCCTCAAGGCCTACGCCTTGCTGGCCACCAGCGCCGACAAGGGCGCGGTGCGTGATAAGGCGCTGCTGGACAAATTGGTGCCATAAGCCAACGCGTTACACAAAAATCCCGGCCATGTGCCGGGATTTTTGTTTGATACATCTGCCTGTAGGAGCGAGCTTGCCTCGCGAGCTTTTAAAAGATCAAAAGATCAAAAGATCAAAAGATCGCGAGGCAAGCTCGCTCCTACAACAGAGAGTTACTGAATTTCATCGGGCTTGACGATCACCCAGTTTTTGTCCGCCGTCACCGCCAAGCCGGCTTTGGCCTGGGCCGCTGCGTTTTTGGCAATCATGCCTCGCAGCTGCGCCATGTATTTGTCTTTACGGTTTATCCACAGGTGGATCCCGCCTTTGTCCACGTCAACGCTGTGGAACAACATGTAGCCGTCACTCGATGGCGTATCGCCGCCCACCAGCACCGGTTTTTTCCATTGGTCGATGTAGGTCAGGATCGCCGCCTGTTTGCCTGCCATCCAGGTGGCCGGGGTCCAGAGGTAAGGCGTGAGTTCCAGGCCCATGTTGGCCTCTTCGTTGTACGTGCCCGCGCTGATCTGTTTACGCGCCGTGGTCAGCTCGCCGGTGTCGCGGTTTTTCAGCAGGGTGCTGACACCGATGACGTTCTGCGGTTTGACGTTATAGCCGTACTTGGGATCGGCCGCGACCATGCGCACCAGCTCTTCTGAAGCAGCGGTCATGACGTAAACGTCGATGCCGTTTTCCATCAGCTTGTTGAACAGTTCAACCTGACCGGCAAACACCTTGGGCGGCTGGATTTCAGCAGTCTTGACCGTGTCGCCTTCGTAGTAAGACACCGGGATCGGCTGGCCGGACGCCATTAACTCATCCACATAGCCTTTGAGCTGTTGCAGGGTGAAGCCCGAAAACACCTGCGCCACCCACGGGTAGCAGACCATGTCGTCGATTTCGCACAAACGGTAGTAGTAGCTGAACAGGCTTTCCTGGTGCTCAGCCGTGTCTTTGAACGGGATCAGCTTGAGGGACGGGTCCAGGCTGTCACGGGTGATCAGGCCGAGGTTTTCCATGTACGGCAGCAACGCTTCTTCAAGGTCGTTGCGGTAGCTGGTGTTGTCCATGTCAAAGACCGCGAAGTTTCCTTTGTTCGCGTTGGCCGCAATCATGGCGTTCAATTGCTTCGCCTGATCGGCCGGCCAGTGTTCCAATTCGGTTGCCAACACCTGCCCGGCCAAGCCCAAACACAGGGTTGCAGCTATCAACTTCGCCGTCAGCCTCATCGACTATGCTCCTTAAGAAAGGCGACGACGCTAGCAAACCTCTGTGACAGTTTTAGCGTGGATGCGACCTCGACCGTCTTGATAACGCCATGCGCTTATTCCAAAAGTGAAGGTAGTCATTCCAGAACGATATATTTCGAGCTATATCAACCTGTTAGCATTTCCGGTTCGAAAATTTTATCGCTTGAAGACGTCACCTGCGTCGTCCCCCTCTCCCCCGGAGCCCTCATGAATGTCCCGCTGATTCTCAATCTGCTGGTGTTCCTCGCGTTGCTGTTCGGCTTGTCGCTGACCCGCCACACCGCGTGGAGCCTGGCAAAAAAAGTCCTGCTGGCGCTGGTTATCGGCGTGCTCTTTGGCTTGGGCTTGCACCTGGTCTACGGCACGGACAGCCAAACCCTTAAAACCTCCATTGGCTGGTTCGAACTGGTCGGCAGTGGCTACGTGCAACTGCTGCAGATGATCGTCATCCCGCTGGTCTTTGCCTCGATCCTGAGCGCCGTGGCGCGCCTGCATAACGCCTCGTCGCTGGGCAAGATCAGTTTCCTGACCATCGGCACGTTGCTGTTTACCACCATGATCGCGGCGCTGGTGGGCATCGGCCTGACCAACCTGTTCGGCCTCACCGCCGATGGCCTGGTCGCGGGCGCTGCCGAAATCAGCCGCCTGCACGTGATCCAGAGCGACTACGCCGGCAAGGTCTCAGACCTTAACGTGCCGCAGTTGCTGCTGTCGTTTATCCCGCAGAACCCGTTCGCTGACCTGGCCCGCGCCAAGCCGACGTCGATCATCAGCGTGGTGATCTTCGCCGCCTTCCTTGGCATTGCCGCCCTGCAACTGTTCAAGGACGAGCCGGAAAAAGGCAGCAAAGTGCTCAACGCCATCGACACCCTGCAAGCCTGGGTGATGCGTCTGGTGCGTCTGGTGATGAAACTGACCCCGTACGGCGTGTTGGCGCTGATGACCAAAGTGGTCGCCACCTCCAACCTGCAAGACATCCTCAAGCTGGGCAGCTTTGTGGTGGTGTCGTACATCGGCCTGGCGCTGATGTTCGTGATTCACGGGGTGATTTTGTCGATGTCGGGGGTTAACCCGCTGCGCTTCTTCCGCAAAGTCTGGCCGGTGCTGACCTTCGCCTTCACCAGCCGTTCGAGCGCGGCGAGCATCCCGCTGAGCATAGAAGCGCAAACTCGCCGCTTGGGCATTCCGGCTTCGATTGCCAGCTTTGCGGCCTCGTTTGGCGCGACCATCGGGCAAAACGGCTGTGCAGGTCTGTACCCGGCCATGCTCGCGGTGATGGTTGCCCCCACGGTCGGCATCAACCCGATGGACCCGGTGTGGATCGCTTCGTTGGTGGCCATTGTGACCATCAGTTCGGTGGGCGTTGCGGGCGTGGGCGGCGGTGCAACCTTCGCGGCCCTGATCGTGCTCCCGGCCATGGGCTTGCCGGTGTCATTGGTGGCGTTGCTGATCTCGGTTGAGCCGTTGATCGACATGGGCCGCACGGCGCTGAACGTCAGCGGCTCGATGGTCGCCGGTACGGTCACCAGCCAAGCGTTGCACCAGACCGACAAGGCCATTCTGGCCGAAGACGATCATGGTGATCTGGCGCACGCCTAACCCTCAATCCCTTGTAGGAGCGAGCTTGCCTCGCGATCTTTTAGAAGATCAAAAGATCGCGAGGCAAGCTCGCTCCTACAGGGGATGTGTCAGCCTTACAGCCGCTCCCACACCTCAAAGCTGAACGCCGGTTTTCCCTCTGCGGCGTCATGCTTGTCTTCTGACACCAACGTCCACTGCGCCTGATCGAACTCAGGAAACCACGCATCCCCTTGCGGGCTCAGATCCACACGCGTCAGGTACAGCCGGTCGGCATCCGCCAGCCCTTGGGTGTACAACTGCGCGCCGCCAATCAGCATCAGCTCGTTCACTTCGTGCTCAATGGCCCAGGCTTCGGCGCGCTCGACGGCGGCCTCAAGCGAAGCAAACACTTCGGCACCTTCGAGCTGCAAGCCGGTCTGACGACTTACCACCAGGTTCAAGCGCCCCGGCAGCGGGCGGCCCAGCGAATCCCAGGTCTTGCGACCCATGATGATCGGCTTGCCCAAGGTGGTGGCCTTGAAATATTTGAAATCCGCCGGCAAATGCCACGGCATGCTGTTGTCGACGCCGATCACACGGTTTTCACCGAGGGCCGCAATCAGGCAGAGGGGGAGTGATTTTTTCATGCCGCCGAGGATACCAGAGCCGCCGGCGCTGTCAGTACCCCGCCTGACTAACTGGCATACAGCGGTTATGCTCATGACTCACTTGAATGGAATGCCGCGTGACTGAACTTTCCCCGTTGCAACGTCTTTGGCTGACCGAAACCGTGCGCCTGCGCGAAGAACACGCAGGCCCGCTGGACGATCTGGAAGCCAACCGCCGCGCCCGCAACAGCGCCGGTGATCTGAGCACACGCCTGCAAAACCGTGCGCTGTGGCTGGCCGAGCGCGATGGCCTGGTCACGGCCATGCGCCATTGGCTGCAAGGCTCACGCCTGGCGCTGCTGGGCCTCGCCGTGCTGGCCGTCATCAGCGGCGGCGGGCTGGCCTTTGCCGCGCTGGGCAATGGGCAAACCCCGGTCAATGTGTTCTGGGCACTCGGCAGCCTGCTCGGCATCAACCTGATTTTGCTGATCAGTTGGCTGCTGGGGCTGGTTTTCGCCGGTGAACACAGCGCCAGCCTTGGCCGTTTGTGGCTGTGGCTCAGCGACAAGTTTGCCCGCGACGCCAAGGCTGCGCAGTTGGCCCCGGCGTTGTTGCTGGTGCTGCAACGGCAAAAACTCAATCGCTGGGCGCTGGGTACCTTGGTCAATGGCTTGTGGCTACTGGCAATGCTCAGCGCGCTGACGCTCATGCTCTTGCTGATGGCCACCCGCCGTTACGGCTTTGTCTGGGAAACCACCATTTTGAGCGCCGATGTGTTTGTCAGCGCCACCCGCGCCTTGGGCGTGGTGCCCGGGTGGCTTGGGTTTAGCGGGCCGACCGAAGCGATGATCCGCGCCAGTACCGACACCGCTTACAGCAGCGAAGCCGTGCGTCAGGCCTGGGCCGTGTGGCTGGTGGGCGTAGTCGTGGTCTACGGTGTGTTGCCGCGTCTGTTGCTCGCGGCCTTCTGCCGTTGGCGCTGGATCCGGGGGCGCAACGCGCTGCAACTGGACCTCACCCTGCCCGGCTACAGCCAACTGCGCGAACGCCTGATGCCGAGCAGCGAGCGCCTTGGGGTCAACGACGTAGCCCCCGAGCAGTTGCATAACGTGCACGCCGGGCAGACCGACCTGGACACCGATGGCGCGCTGATCGTCGCCATCGAGCTGGACGACCAGCACCCGTGGCCGCCCAAATTGCCGACCACGGTCAAAGACGCGGGCATCCTCGACAGCCGCGAGTCCCGGCAAAAACTGCTGGAGCAAATGACCCGCTTCCCGCCTGCACGGCTGGCGATTGCCTGCGACCCACGGCGCTCGCCCGACCGGGGCAGCCTTGCACTGATCGGCGAACTGGCGCGCAGCGCAGCCGCCACCCGCATCTGGCTGCTGCAAGCACCACCCGGCCAGGCGCTGGACGCCGACCGCCTGAGCGACTGGCACCATGCCCTGGAAAAACTCGGGCTGCCGTTTGCCACCAGCGCACCCATCAACTGGCTGGAGACAGGCCATGACTAAGCCACTGACGCTGGCCGTGGTCGGCCACACCAATGTCGGCAAAACCTCGCTGCTGCGCACCCTCACCCGCGATGTCGGCTTTGGCGAAGTGTCCCATCGCCCCAGCACCACCCGGCATGTGGAAGGCGCGCGGTTGTCGGTGGACGGCGAACCGCTGCTGGAGTTGTACGACACGCCGGGGCTGGAAGACGCCATCGCCCTGCTCGACTATCTGGAACGCCTCGACCGCCCCGGCGAGCGCCTTGACGGCCCGGCGCGGGTTGCACGGTTTCTCGACGGCAGCGAAGCGCGCCAGCGGTTTGAACAAGAAGCCAAAGTGCTGCGCCAGTTGCTGGCCTCGGACGCCGGGCTGTATGTGATCGACGCCCGCGAGCCGGTGCTGGCCAAATACCGCGACGAACTCAGCGTACTGGCCAGTTGCGGCAAGCCGCTGTTGCCGGTGCTCAACTTTGTCAGCAGCCCGCAGCACCGCGAGCCTGAATGGCGCGACGCCTTGGCCCGGCTCGGCCTGCATGCGCTGGTGCGTTTTGACAGCGTGGCCCCGCCGGAAGACGGCGAGCGCCGCCTGTATGAAAGCCTCGCCTTGCTGCTGGAGCATTCACGCGGCGCGCTGCAACGCTTGATCACTGATCAGGAGGCTCAACGCGAAGCACGCAAACACAGCGCCCTGCGCATGATCGCGGAACTGTTGATTGACTGCGCCGCGTGCCGGCGTAGCGTGGCCAGCGAAAAAACTGTCGAGCAACAGGCCATCAATCAACTGCGCGAAGCGGTTCGCCAGCGTGAACAACGCTGCGTCGAGGCGCTGCTCAAGCTGTACGGTTTTCGCCCCCAGGACGCGGCGGCCAGCGACTTGCCGTTGCTGGACGGACGTTGGGGCGACGACTTGTTCAACCCCGAAACCCTCAAGCAATTGGGGGTGCGCGTGGGCAGCGGGATTGCCGCCGGCGCCGCTGCCGGGGCGGGTGTGGACTTAATGGTCGGCGGCCTGACCCTGGGCGCCGCAGCACTGGCCGGGGCGATTGCCGGAGGCGCGCTGCAAACGGCGCGCAGCTATGGCAGCCGCTTGCTGGGCAAGCTCAAGGGCCAGCGCGAACTGACTGTGGACGACAGCGTATTGCGCTTGCTGGCCTTGCGCCAACGCCAGTTGCTGCACGCGCTGAACGCTCGCGGGCATGCGGCCGTCGACAGCATCCAGGTCGCCACCCCGCAGGACAAAACCTGGCGCGAAGGCAAACTGCCCGAGCCGCTCAATAAAGCCCGGGCGTACCCGCAATGGTCATCGCTCAACCCGCACCCCAAATTGAGCCAGGCCGAGCGCCAGGAGCAGATCGAGTTGCTGGCCGAGCAAATCTGACTACGGCACCTCTTCTGTGGGAGCGGGCTTGCTCGCGATACAGGCAACACGGTGCATCCGCTAAAACGCGGTGATTTCATCGCGAGCAAGCCCGCTCCCACAAGGGTTAGGTGTTTAACAGGTTCAAGGCTTTGGCCTTGAGCAGTTGCAGGTCGATGAGCGGGGTGTGCAATTGCTTGGCCTGTTCATCCCACAGGCGCATGCGCAGGCTAAGCCCGCACAGCGGGTCTTGCTCAAAGGCATCGGCCTCGGCTTCGCTCATCACGCCGCCCTGGTAACCCAACGTCCTGATACTGGCTTCGCTCAACAGGTCGTAATAGCCGGGCTGACGCAACGTCAGGTAGCGCTTGGCCTGCACGTGGTATTCCACCAGTTTGGCCATGCGCTCACTAAAACCCGCCTGGCGCAGGTAATCGGCGCCCACCTGTTCATGGCTGACCACGCCGTATCCGCCCATGTTCGGCGCATCTTTGACGCACAAATGCCCAATGTCATGAAAGAACGCGGCCAATACCACTTCATCGTCATGCCCTTCGGCAATCGCCAACTGCGCCGCCTGGGACATGTGTTCGAGCTGTGACACCGGCTCGCCGATATAATCGTCGGTGCCGAACTGCTGATACAAGGCAAAAACCCGTTCTACCGCCAGTTGTGTCGGGGTCATCACGCCTCCTCCAGTAAACGCGCGATGTTGCGCTCGGCCATCGCCGGACCCACGCTCATGCCCACGCCGGTTTGCATCAAGGCGGCGCTCAGGCCCGGCGCCACCGGCAGCCAAGTAAACGGCTTAGCCCCGCGCGCGCCATAAACGCCTTGCCAGCGCTCCATCACCTGCACTTCACAGCCCAGTGTGTCTTCGCACAGTTGCAGCATCCAGTTATCGACCTGTTCGGCGTTAAACGGTGATGGATCGCTGCCGTAATTATGTGAATCACCGACGATCAACTCGCCGTAGGGCGTCGGACTGATCAACAAATGAATGCCGTGCTCATCCAGGTACGGGCTGTCGCGCAGAATCTCGGCCTGCACCGCGGTCGCTTCCGGCAAATCGGCAAAGGCGCCGTAATGCACGCAGCTCAGGCCGGTGAGCAAGGCGTGTTGCAGCTGCAAGTCGATTGTTGGCCGCACTCGCAGCATTTGCAGGCGACAAACCTGTGGGTTGAGCGTCGCCAGTGGCTCGGCCAGCAGGGTTTGATAGTCGTGCCCTGAACAGACAATCACCTGCGCGCCTTTAAAGCTGCCCGCCGTGGTGTGAACCTGCCCCGGCTCGACGTCGCGCACCAGGGTTGAAAAGTGAAACTCGACGCCGAAGTCGCGCTGCAGGTACTGCACCAGCGCCGGAATGGCCTCACGCGAATACACCTGCTGGTCGTCCAGCCCGTGCAACGCGGCGCGATGGTGGTTGAACTGGCCGCCGTAGAGGGCGTCCAGTTCGGCACCGCGCAGCAGTTCGGCGCGATAACCGTGTTCACGGGCACGGCCTTGGCAAAAGGCCTCCAGCAGGTGTTCTTCAGCCTCGGTGCGGGCAAACAGGTACGCGCCGTTGCGTTTGAGGTCAAAGCCCGCCTGCTGCGCCCACTCGCCCCAGATACCCCGGCTGGCCCGGGCCAGATCGAGCATCACCCCCGGTGGCTGGCCGGTGACCAGCGCCTGGCCGAAGTTGCGCACCGACGCGCCCAAGGGCGTGTGTGTGCGTTCGAAGACATGGACCTTAAGCCCGCGTTTGGCGGCCGCGTAGGCATGGGACAAACCCAGAATGCCAGCGCCGACGATAAGAATAGTCATACACCTGTCCTGAAGAGCACATCCAATCCCTGTAGGAGCGAGCTTGCCTCGCGATTTTTTAAAAGATCAAAAGATCGCGAGGCAAGCTCGCTCCTACAGGGTCAGGTTACTGAAGAGTTATTCGGCCACTTTCTCGGACTTGCCGTCATAGCGTTTGCGCCATTCGGTCAAAATGTGATCGCGGTTTTTTGAGGCCCAGGCGAAGTCGTTTTTGATCAGGCGTTGCTCGTAGTCAGCCGGCAATTCTGTCTGCGGCTTGGCAATTCCAGGCTGCGCGAGCACGGCGAAGTTCTCTTTATAAAGCTCCATCGCCGCCGGGCTGGCTGAGAAGTCAGCGAGCTTTTGTGCCGCCGCTTCATGGGGCGTGCCTTTAATCACGGCCGTGGCTTCGATCTCCCAGCCCAGGCCTTCTTTAGGCAGGATGATGTCCAGTGGCGCGCCCTGGCGCTTGAGCTGCACAGCCGGGTATTCAAACGAAATGCCAATCGGGAACTCGCCCGAGGCGGCCAATTTGCATGGCTTGGAACCGGAGTGAACGTATTGGCCGATGTTCTGGTGCAGGCCGTCCATGTACACCCAGCCCTGCTTCTCGCCAAAGGTTTGCAGCCACGCGCTCACGTCCAGAAAACCCGTGCCGGACGACGCCGGGTTCGGCATCACGATCTTGCCCTTGTACTCGGGCTTGGTCAGGTCTTGCCAGCTCACCGGCTTGCTCAGGCCCTGCTTTTCGGCCTCAACCGTGTTGAAGCAAATGGTCGCGGCCCACACGTCCATGCCGACCCAGGCCGGTGGATTGGCCGGGTCACGGTAGTTGGGGCCGATTTTGGCCAGGTCTTGCGGTGCGTAGGGTTGCAGCATGCCTTGCTGATCAAGGATCGCCAGGCTCGACGCGGCCAGGCCCCAGACAGCATCCGCCTGCGGGCGGTCTTTTTCAGCGAGCAGTTTGGCGGTGATGATGCCGGTGGAGTCACGCACCCACTTGATCTCAACGTCCGGGTTGGCCTTCTCGAAAGCTTGTTTGTAGCTCTTCAGTTGCTCGGCTTCGAGGGCGGTGTAGACGGTTAGCTCGGTCTTTGCAGCAAACGCGTTAACGCTCAAAGCGGTGAGGACAGCAGCGACAAGAGCAAGAGGCTTGAACATGGTGCGGTTCCTTGAGGTGGAAGGGTTATTGCGCCGGTGCGCCTTGGCGCCAGGCTTGGGAGCGGCGCAACACGCCGCGTGAAGCCCAGGCCAGGAGCAGGGACACGCCAATGGAGGTCAGCAAAATCAGGGTCGACATGGCCGCCGCGCCGCCAACGTTGCCGGCGTCGTCCATGTTCAGCACCGCCACCGCCGCGAGGATGGTGTCGGGGCTGTAGAGGAAGATCGCCGCCGACACGGTGGTCATTGCCGAGACGAACAGGTAGCGCACGATGTCCAGCAGCGCGGGCAGGCAAATCGGTACGGTGACGCGCCAGTAATGGCGGTACAGCGGCGCCTTGAGCGACAGCGCAGCGGCTTCGAACTCGCCGTCAAGCTGGCGCAATGCAGTGGTGGCGGTCATTTGCGCAGTGGTCAAATAGTGAGCAATGGTGCACACCACCAGCAGCGCCATGGTCCCGTAGAACACATGCAGCGGATTACCCGGCAGGTTGAAGAAAAACACGTAGCCCAACCCCAGCACCAAACCCGGCACCGCCATGGGGATGAAGCTGAGCATGCGCAGCACCAGGTTCAGGCGCTTCTGGGTGTGGGTTTTTTCCATCAGGTAGGCGCCGGTGAAGATCACCGCGCTGCCGATCAGCGCCGTGCACAGGGCCATGGTCACGCTGTTGCGGTAGGCCAGCCAGCCGCCACCGGCGGTGTCATTGAACTGGTAGTGGTTGAGGGACAGCGACAGGTTGTACGGCCAAAATTTGACCAGCGATGAGTACACCGCCATCCCGAACACCAGCAGCAAGGCGGCGCAGATCAGCAACACGATGGCCAGGTAGCAGCCATCTCGCAGCCTCGAAGGCACCGGCTTGAACACCTGGGCACGGCCGCTCATGGCGTCGCCGTGCTGACGGCGCAGCCAGGCATCGACGCCGAAGCTGAACAGCGCGGGCAACAGCAAGACCATGCCAATCAAGGCGCCGCGACCAAACTGTTGCTGCCCGACCACCGCTTTGTAGGCTTCCAGCGCCAGCACCTGATAGTCGCCACCCACCACCACGGGCACGCCGAAGTCGGTGATGGTCAGGGTGAACACCAGGCAAAACGCGGCGAACACGGCCTGACGCGTCCCCGGCCAGGTGATGCTGCGAAAGGCTTTGAATGGCCCCGCGCCCATGCTCGATGCCGCATCAAATAACCGGGCATCGGCCAGCGACAAGGCGGACAGCAGAATCATCAAAGCATGAGGAAAGGTGTAGATCACCTCGCCAAGGACGATGCCCCAGAAACCGTAGATGTTGTCTGCAATCAGCCCGCGAAGCAGGCCCTGATTGCCGAACAAATACACCAGGGCAATGCCCGGCAACATCGACGGCGCCATCAGTGGCAGCAACGACAACCCGCGCCAGACGCGCTTGCCGGGGATCAAGGTGCGTTGCAACGCGTAGGCAAACAGGTACGCCAGCGGCACGACTATCGCCGCCACGCTGAGCGACACTTTGAGGCTGTTACCCACCAGCCAATGAAAGTTATCGCTGGTCACCAACTCCCGCGCGGCGACCCAGCCACCGCCCTGGCCGTCTTGCGCACTGAAACCACGCCAGAAGATCGCCAGCAACGGCATCAGCACGGCAATGGCCAATAACAGCAGCAACAGCAGTTTGCCGCCGAGGACAAACAACGTGTCGCCCCGTTCAGCCCGCGCAGCGTTACGGGCCAGGGTGTCGGACAGGGGCAAGGTCATTGGCGCGGCCATGTCAGGCAAACACCTGAAGGCTGTTCGGCGGCAAGGCGACGAAGATGTCCTGGGCGCCGAGACGCGGCAAATCCTGGCTGCCGACTTCGGCGGTGAGCGGGTGGCCCGGCAGGTGGTTGAGTTCGAAGCTCATGCGGCAGCGATTGCCGAGGAAGGTGATGTCCCGCACCCGTGCCGGGAACAGGTTTTCTTCGTGCAGCACCGGGTTCACGCTGATTGCCTCGGGGCGACAAAACAGCCGCCCCGACTCGACGCGCCCCGCGTCGGCCGCCAAGCGCATATTGACCCCGCCGACCTGCGCGTAGGTGCCGCTGTTATGGTCAAACGGCAGCCAGTTGCCTTGCCCGACAAACTCGGCAACAAAGGGCGTGGCGGGCTTGTTGTAGATCTCTTGCGGGGTGGCGTACTGCTCGACCTTGCCGTTGTTCATCACGGCGATGCGGTCGGCCATCAGCATGGCTTCGTCCTGGTTGTGGGTCACCATCAAAGTGGTGATGCCCAGGCTGCGCTGCAATTGGCGCAACTCGGTGCACAAATGCTCGCGCACCCGGGCATCCAGGGCCGACATCGGTTCGTCGAGCAAGAGCAGCGACGGTGCAGGCGCCAAAGCGCGGGCCAGGGCGACTCGCTGCTGCTGACCGCCGGACAGTTGGCCGGGGAATTTCTTTTCGCTGCCCGTGAGGCCCACCAGTTCGAGCATCTCGCTGACGCGCTTGCGCACCACGTCGCGGTTGCTGCCAGCCAGGCCGTAGGCGATATTGGCCTCAACGGTCAGGTTGGGGAACAGTGCGTAGGACTGAAACAGGATCCCGTAGTCCCGGGCTTGCGGGGCGAGGTCTGAGACATCCCGTGAACCGAGGTACAAAACGCCTTCGTCCTGACGCTCCAGCCCAGCGATGCAGCGCAGCAAGGTGGTTTTACCGCACCCCGAAGGCCCGAGCAGACACACCAGCTCACCCGCCGCCACCTCCAGCGAGACGTTGTCCAGCGCGGTAAAAGCGCCAAAGCGCTTGCTCACGTTGCGCACCTTCATCGGCACGCCGGGTTGGGTCAAAGGGGTTGCGTTCGAGCGGTTCATGGATGCACCTCATCAAGCAGATGGGGTCATCCTAGAGGCGCTATGCGTACAAGATGTGGCAGTCAGGCAAAAGCTGCCGATAGAGGTATTGGTGGATTTGGGAGTAATGCTCACAACATCCCTGTGGGAGCGGGCTTGCTCGCGAGCTTTTAAAAAGATCAAAAGATCGCGAGGCAAGTTCGCTCCTACAGGGGGTCAGGCCGGGGCCATTTCCTGCGCCAGCCCCAGAAAAGCCGCAGGCAAGCGCGCTGATTTTCGCTCTTTGAGGCAGTACAAATACTCGGCGATCAGCGGCGCACCTTCGAGGGTCAGTACGCGCAGTTGCGGGTCGTGGGGGACTTCCTGGCGGGCGATGATGCTGATGCCGATACCGCGCAGCACCGCTTCGCGGATCGACTCGCGGCTGCCAATTTCCAGCAGCGGGCCAAAGCCGACCCCGGCGCTGCTGAGCAGTTCTTCGGTCAATTTACGCGTGGTCGAGCCTTGCTCGCGCATCAACAGGCAATGCCCGGCCAAGGCACTCAGCGGCACGTGATCGAGCTTGGCCAGCGGGTGATTGCGGTGCACCGCCACCACCAGCGGGTCGGAGCCCAGAACCCGGCGTATCAGCCGTGGGTCTTCGAGCAGTTGCGACGAGGCGGCGATGTCGACGCGGTATTCGTCCAGCGCTTCGAGCACTTGCTGGGAATTGCCAATGTCTACCGACACGACAATCTGCGGCAGGCGCTCGCGGAAGGCTTTGACCAGATCAAGGATGTAATACGGCGCGGTGGCGGCGATGCGCAACGTGCCGGTGCCGTGACCGCTGTTGCGCAAAAAGAACTCGATATCGGCTTCTTGCTGCAACAGCGTTTTAACCATGGGCAGCAAGCGCACGCCTTCATCGCTGAGGGTCAGGCGCCGCCCGCCACGGTAGAACAGTTCTACACCGTACTGGCTTTCGAGCTGGCGGATCTGGGTGGTCACGGTCGGCTGGCTCAACCCGAGCTTTTTCGCCGCCTGTGTGATGCTGCCCAACTGGGCCACCCGGTAAAACGCTTTCAGCTCGGCACTCAGCACTGTGGCCTCTCTTGATCTATTTGCGCACCAGGCGCAACCCGTTAAACACCACCAACAGGCTCACGCCCATGTCAGCAAAGACGGCCATCCACATGGTGGCCAAGCCCATGAAGGTTACCGCAAGAAAGATCGCTTTAATGACCAATGCCAAGGCAATGTTCTGTTTAAGGATGCTCGCGGTGTCCCGTGACAAGCGAATGAAAGCCGGTATTTTGCGCAGATCGTCGTCCATCAGGGCGACATCTGCGGTCTCAATAGCGGTATCCGTACCCGCTGCCGCCATGGCAAAACCGATCTCGGCGCGAGCCAACGCCGGGGCGTCGTTGATGCCGTCACCGACCATGCCCACGTGATGGCCCTGTGCATAAAGGGCTTCGATGGCTTTGAGTTTGTCCTCCGGCAGCAGGTTGCCCTGCGCCTGGTCGATGCCCACCTGGGCCGCAATCGCGTTGGCGGTGTGCGGGTTGTCGCCGGTCAGCATCAGGGTTTTGACCCCCAGCGCGTGCAACTCGCGGATTGCTTCGCGGCTGGTTTGCTTGACCGTGTCGGCCACGGCGAACAACGCCATGGGGCCTGCGCTGTCGATCAGCAAGATCACGGTTTTACCTTGCTCTTCCAACGCAAAGAGCTTCTCTTCAAGGGCGGGCGAACACAGGCCCAGCTCTTCGATCAGGCGGTGGTTGCCCAAGTGGTAAACCTTGCCGTCGATGTCGCCACGCACGCCACGCCCGGCCAGCGCCGTGAAGTTATCCACAGTGCACAGCGCGAGGTTTTTATCCACAGCGGCATTGGCCACGGCCATTGACACCGGGTGATCTGAACGCGAAGCCAGGCTTGCAGCCAGCAACACCGCGCTCTCAGTGTGCAGCGGGTCGAGCGGCAGGTAGTCGGTTTGCACCGGCTTGCCGTGGGTGATGGTGCCGGTTTTATCCAGCGCCAAAAAGTCCAGCTTGTGGCCGCTTTCGAGGTACACACCGCCTTTGACCAGGATGCCTTTACGCGCAGCGGCCGCCAGACCGCTGACGATGGTTACCGGGGTCGAGATCACCAGCGCGCACGGGCACGCCACCACCAGCAGCACCAGCGCACGGTAGATCCAGTCGAACCACGCCTCGCCCATAAACAGCGGCGGGATAATCGCCACAGCCAGAGCCAGCAGGAACACCACCGGGGTGTAGATTTTGGAGAAGCTGTCAACAAAACGCTGGGTCGGCGCACGGGCACCCTGGGCTTGTTCCACAGCGAGGATGATGCGTGCCAGGGTCGAGTGGTTGGCCGCCGCGGTAACGCGGAACTCCAGCGAACCGGCCTGGTTGATGGTGCCCGCAAAGACTTTATCGCCCACGGTTTTTTCCACCGGCAGGCTCTCGCCGGTAATCGGCGCCTGATCGATGCTTGAGCTGCCCGCCACCACTTCGCCGTCCAGGCCAATGCGCTCGCCGGGTTTAACCCGCACGATGGCGCCCAGCTCGACGTCTTTAACCTCACGTTCCAGCCATGTGCCGTCGGCTTGCTGCACGGTGGCTTTGTCCGGGGCCATTTGCATCAGGCCGCTGATGGCGTTGCGCGCACGGTCCAGGGACTTGGCTTCGATCAGCTCGGCCACGGTAAACAGGAACATCACCATCGCCGCTTCGGGCCATTGGCCGATCAGCAGGGCGCCGGTCACGGCGATGCTCATCAGCGCGTTGATGTTCAGGTTGAAGTTTTTAAGGGCAATCCAGCCTTTTTTGTAGGTGGTCAGGCCGCCGCTGAAGATCGACACCAGCGCCACCAAAGCAATCACCCAGGTCGGCGCAGCGCCGGTGAAGTGCAGCACTTCTGCCGCCAATGCACCGACACCGGACACCGCCAACGGCCACCAATGCTTTTTCGGCGCAGGCGGCAGCGGCGCGTCAGCATCGGCGCCGGTTTGCAGCGGGTCGGCCTGCATGCCCAGGGATTTAATGGCCGCGACAATCGGATCAGTCGACGGCAGGTCGTGGGTCACCACCAGCACGCGATTGATCAGGTTGAACTCCAACTGCTGCACACCGGCCAGCTTGCCCAGCTTGTTCTGGATCAGGGTTTGCTCGGTCGGGCAGTCCATGGCTTTAATGCGGAAACTGCTCAGGCGCGCGCCCACGGTGGGCGTGGCGCTGAGTTTGATCACGCTCGGCCCGGCAGCGCTTGAACAGCAACTGTGCGCGTGGCTGGCGTGGTCGTGCTTTTCCTCATGGCCGTGGTCATGGTCATGGTCATGGTCAGCGTGTGGTGTGTGCGGAGTGTGAATGGAGTCGCTCATCGGGTGCGTCCAAAAAGGTGCCTGTTGCCAAGTAAAGACCCTGTAGCCACTATAGGGTCAAGCATCCTTTGGGAGATAAGCGCGATGAAGATTGGTGAACTGGCGAAATTGACCGATTGTCAGGTCGAAACCATCCGTTATTACGAGCGTGAAGGCTTGTTGCCAGAGCCTGCGCGCAGTGACGGCAACTACCGTTTGTACACCCAGGCGCATGTCGAGCGGCTGACGTTTATCCGCAATTGCCGCAGCCTGGACATGACCCTCGAAGAAATCCGCAGCCTGCTCAACCTGCGCGATAGCCCGCAGGACCAATGCGAAAGCGTGAATGCGTTGATCGACGAGCACATCCACCACGTCAAGGCGCGCATTGATGGCTTGCAAGCTTTGCAGGCGCAACTGCTCGACCTGCGCCAACGCTGTGGCGAAGGGCCGGGGATGGATCAGTGCGCGATTTTGCAGCGTCTGGAAGTCAGCGGTTCAGTGGCAGCGCCAGAAGGCGAGCCAAGCCATGTGGGCAGAAGCCACGGGCATTAGCCCAACACCCTCGCCCCGTGGGAGCGGGCTTGCTCGCGATACAAACGACTCGGTGCTCTTTTAGACCACAGCGATTCGATCGCGAGCAAACCCGCTCCCACAAGGCGCGAGGGACGCGGGTTACACCGCCATCGGCGCGGTCATGGGAGCGTGGTGCTGGTAGCCTTCGAGGCTGAAGTCGCCCGGCTCGATCAGTTCCAGCCACTCCGGCTGGTAAACGCCGGTCTTGGCGAATTCCGGTACGCGGTCCGAGATCACCAGTTTTGGCATCGGGAACGGTTCGCGGGTCAGCTGTTCGTTGAGCATGTCCAAGTGGTTTTCATACACGTGGGCATCGCCAATGAAGTAGGTGAACCAGCGCGGCGTGTAGCCGGTCAGGCGGCCGATCAGGCTCAGCAACGCGGCGCCTTCGGTCAGGTTGAACGGCGTGCCCAGGCCCAGGTCGTTGGAACGGATATAGAGAGTCAGGGAGATTTCCTTGGTCTCGACGTTCGGGTGGAACTGGTACAGCAGGTGGCACGGCGGCAGGGCCATTTCGTCGAGCTGGGCGCAGTTCCAGCCGTGGAACAGAATACGGCGGCTGCCCGGGTCATTGATGATCGTGTCGACGCACTGGCGTACCTGGTCGATGGCTTTGTACAGCACCACGTAGGCCGCGCCGTCTTCTTCACCTTCGGCGATCTGGCGATAACCCTGGCTCAGGCACAACTCGATGGCGGCCTGGTTGCTGCGCGCCACTTGCTTGTAGGCTGGCCACTTGCGCCATTGCACGCCGTAGATCTCGCCCAGGTCGTCTTCGCCCTGACGGAACGGGTTGGCCAGCCATTGGGCGTTTTCGTTGGCGTTCTGGTCCCAGACCTTGCAGCCCAACTCACGGAAGTCAGCGGCGCTGTTGACCGGGCGCAAAAAGCCGCACATCTCGCCAATCGCCGATTTGAACGCCATGCGGCGCGTAGTGATGGCCGGGAAGCCTTCTTTGAGGTCGTAGCGCAACATGGCGCCCGGCAGACTGATGGTCTTCACGCCGGTACGGTTGGCTTGCAAGGTGCCGTTTTTAATGACGTTGGCAACGAGGTCAAGATATTGCTTCATGGTTTTCCTAGCGTTTGAATGCAGGGCCGCGCAGGCCCTGCGATTCGAATTTAATGCGCAGCTTTTTGAGCCGCCGGATCACGGTTGTAGGCCAGCCAGATCAGGAACAGGCCGCCCGCGATCATCGGCAGGCAGAGGATTTGCCCCATCGTTACCCAGCCGAACGCCAGATAGCCTAGCTGAGCGTCCGGCACGCGGACGAACTCGACGATGAAACGGAAGATCCCGTAAAACAGAGCAAACATCCCGGAAACCGCCATTGTAGGGCGAGGTTTGCGCGAGTACAGCCACAGCACCAGGAACAGTGCCACACCTTCCAGGGCAAACTGGTAAAGCTGCGACGGATGGCGCGCCAATTGTTGTGGGTCGGTGGGGAAGATCATTGCCCACGGCACGTCGCTGGCCTTGCCCCACAACTCGCCGTTGATGAAGTTACCAATGCGCCCTGCGCCCAGACCAATCGGCACCACAGGGGCGATGAAGTCGAGGATCTGGAAGAACGATTTGCCGTTGCGCTTGCCGAACCACCAGGTCGCCAGCATCACACCGATCAGACCGCCGTGGAACGCCATGCCGCCTTTCCACACTTCAAAAATCAGCAGCGGGTTGGCGATGTAGGCGCTCAGGTCGTAGAACAGCACGTAGCCCAGGCGGCCGCCGACTATCACGCCCATGGCCACCCAAAACACCAGGTCCGAGAGTTTCTCTTTGTCCCAGGTCGGGTCGAAGCGGTTGAGACGTCGCGACAGGATCAGCCAGGCGGCGCCAATGCCGATCAGGTACATCAAGCCGTACCAATGGATTTTCAGCGGTCCGATAGCCAATGCCACCGGGTCAATCTGCGGGTAAGGCAGCATTGCGACTCCTCGTTAGATCAGGAAACTCAAACCGACACAGAACAACAGTGCGGCAAACAGCCGTTTCAGCAGGCGCGGCGAAAGTTTGTGGGCCAAACGCGCACCGAAACGGGCAAAAAACATGCTGGTCAGGGCGATCCCGACCAACGCGGGTATGTAAACAAACCCGAGACTATGCGCGGGCAAGTCAGGGTTGTGCCAGCCAATCATCATGAAACTTAACGCACCGGCAACCGCGATGGGCAAACCGCAGGCCGACGAAGTGGCCACGGCTTGCTGCATGGTCACGCCGCGCCAGGTCAAAAACGGCACGGTCAGCGAGCCGCCGCCGATACCGAAAATCGCCGACGCCCAGCCAATCACGCTACCGGCCAAGCTCAGACCCACCTTGCCCGGCACCGTTCGGCTGGCCTTGGGTTTTAAGTCCAGGGCCATTTGCAGGGCGATGATCACGGCAAACACGCCAATGATTTTCTGCAAGTGCGGGCCTGAGATCGCCTCGGCGGTCAATGCGCCTATCCCGGCCCCGACCAGAATGCCCAGGCTCATCCAGGCAAACAGAGGCCACAGCACCGCGCCTTTGCGGTTGTGCGCAATCACTGAGTTGATCGAGGTAAAGATAATGGTCGCCAATGACGTGCCAACGGCCAAATGGGTCAACACCTCGTTGCTGAAACCTTGCAAGGTGAAACTGAACACCAGCACCGGCACGATGATCAGCCCGCCACCGACTCCGAACAATCCGGCCAGTACCCCAGCGAAGCCCCCCAACACCAGATAGAGCAGAAATTCCATGACGCCCCCTATTTTTGATCCGCATGGTAACGGAGCAAGGGCTCGGGCTCCATCCCGCATGGCGTAACACGCAGGGGCAATCTATAAGTACAGTGATTAAAAAAACATTAAGGACTGCCCATGTGCCTGATTGTCTTCGCTTGGCGCCCCGGCCACGCACAGCCTCTGGTCGTTGCGGCCAACCGCGATGAATTTTATGCGCGCCCCACTAAACCGCTGGCCCAGTGGGTTGAAGCACCGCAGGTGTTTGCCGGGCGTGACCTGCAGGCAGGCGGCACCTGGCTCGGCATAGGGGCCAATGGCCGCTTTGCCGCACTGACCAATATCCGTGAACCGCACCAACCGCCCGGGCGGCATTCGCGGGGTGAGCTGGTGTCTGATTTTTTGAGTGGCAATCAGCCCATTGCTGAGTATTTCGAGGATGTTGACCGACGAAGGCTGAGTTATGCCGGTTTTAATCTGCTGCTGGGGGATGGTGACCAGCTCTGGCATTTCAATTCCAAAGAGCTGGTGCCGCAGCCCTTGAGTGCGGGGATTTATGGCTTGTCGAATGCCGGGCTGGACACCCCGTGGCCCAAGCTGCTCAGGGCCAAGGCGGCGCTGGCCGAGGTGCTGAACGACCCGCAGCCGCAAGCCTTGCTGGCCCTGCTCAAAGACCCGCAAGCAGCGCCCTTCAATAAATTGCCGGACACCGGCGTCGGGCTGGCCACGGAGACGTTGTTGTCGAGTGTGTTTATCGCCAGCCCCAATTACGGCACCCGCGCCAGCACGGCGCTGATCGTCAATGCCGATGGTTCACGGGTGATGGTGGAGCACAGCTTCGGGCCGCTGGGCGGGCGTTTGGGTGAGGTGCGGCTGGAACACCCCTGACTCATGCCAAAACCTGTAGTCGCTGCCGAGGCACGAGGCTGCGATACGGGCCGCAGGCCCGCTGTATGGGGTCGCTGCGCAACCCATCGCAGCCTCGTACCTCGGCAGCGACTACAGGGTTTTAATAAGGCTTGATCGCCGCCGGGTTCATCATGCGCGTCAGGCCCATGTTTTTCAGGGCCAGCTGGATGGTACTGCGGATGACTTGCGGGTTGTCGATGGTCATGACTTCAGCCAGCAACTCCTTGGCCCGGCTCAGGCTAACCTGGCGCAACATCCACTTCACCTTGGGCAAGTTGGTGGCGTTCATCGACAGGCTGTCAAAACCCATGGCCATCAACAAGATCGCAGCCGCCGGGTCACCGGCCATTTCACCGCAGATACTCGCAGGCTTGCCTTCGGCGTGGGCGTCACGCACCACCGCCTGCAAGGCTTGCAGCACGGCCGGGTGCAGGTAGTCGTACAAATCGGCCACCCGCGGGTTGTTGCGGTCCACCGCAAGCAGGTACTGGGTCAAGTCGTTGGAACCTACCGACAAAAAGTCCACCTGACGGGCCAGCTCTTTGGTCTGGTACACCGCCGCTGGGACTTCGATCATCACGCCAATCGGCGGCATCGGCACGTCGGTGCCTTCGTCGCGCACTTCACCCCAGGCACGGTGCAGCAGGTGCAGGGCTTCTTCGAGTTCGTGGGTGCCGGAGATCATCGGCAGCAAGATGCGCAGGTTGTTCAGGCCTTCGCTGGCCTTGAGCATGGCCCGGGCCTGCACCAGAAAGATTTCCGGGTGGTCGAGGGTCACGCGGATCCCGCGCCAGCCCAGGAACGGGTTGTCTTCTTTGATCGGGAAGTACGACAGCGACTTGTCGCCGCCAATGTCCAGGCTGCGCATGGTCACCGGCTGCGGATGGAAGGCCGCCAACTGCTCGCGATAAATCGCCAGTTGCTCTTTTTCGCTCGGGAAACGCTGGTTGATCATGAACGGCACTTCGGTGCGGTACAGACCTACGCCTTCTGCGCCCCGCTGTTGCGCGCGCGCCACATCGGCCAACAGGCCGGTGTTGACCCACAGCGGCATGCGGTGGCCGTCCGGGGTGATGCACGGCAGCTCGCGCAGGGCGTCGAGGCCCTGGGACAACTGGCGTTCTTCTTCAACTACGTCGGCGTATTGCTTGCGCAACACGTCGCTGGGGTTGGTGTAGACCTCACCGTGGTAGCCGTCGACGATCAACTGGATGCCGTCGACCTTGGAGTACGGCAGGTCAACCAGGCCCATCACGGTCGGGATGCCCATGGCACGGGCCAGAATCGCCACGTGGGAGTTACCCGAACCCAATACCGAAACCAGGCCCACCAGCTTGCCTTCAGGCACTTCGCCGAGCATGGTCGCGGTCAGTTCTTCACTGACCAGAATGGTGTTGTCGGGGTAGACCATGGTTTGCTGGTGATCGTGCTGCAAATAGGCCAGCAAGCGGCGCCCGAGGTCACGCACGTCCGACGCCCGCTCGCGCAGGTAGTCGTCGTCCATCAATTCGAAACGGTTGACGTGATCAGTCACCACCTGACGCAGCGCGCCCTGGGCCCACTGACCGGTCTTGATCACATTTTTGACTTCGCTGCCCAGCGAGGCGTCGTCGAGCATCATCAGGTACACGTCGAACAGCGCCTGCTCTTCGGGGCGCAGTTGCGTGGCGAGCTTTTTCGACACCGCGCGCATGTCGTTGCGCACGCCTTCGAGGGCGTTTTTGAACAGCGCTATTTCGGCAGGAATATCGGTGATGGTCTTGTCGGGCACCACGTCCAGATCGGCCGGAGGCAGCATGACCACCGCGGTACCGACCGCGGCGCCGGGCGAACCGGGCACGCCGACGAACTTGGCTTCCTGGATACCTTTGCCCTGACGCCCCAGGCCACGAATCGACCCCGTGGCTTCTGCGTGGGCAATAACCCCGGCCAATTGCGCGCTCATGGTCACGAGGAAGGCTTCTTCACCTTCATCGAACTGGCGGCGTTCTTTTTGCTGAATGACCAACACCCCCACCACACGGCGGTGGTGGATAATCGGCGCGCCGAGGAATGAGGCATAGCGCTCCTCACCGGTTTCGGCAAAGTAGCGGTAGCGCGGGTGATCGGCGGCGTTTTCGAGGTTCAGAGGCTCTTCGCGGGTACCCACCAGACCGACCAGGCCTTCGTTGGGTGCCATGCTGACTTTGCCGATCGAGCGCTTGTTCAAGCCCTCGGTGGCCATCAGTACAAAACGGTTGGTCTCTGGATCAAGCAAATAGACCGAGCAGACCTGGCTGCCCATGGCCTCTTTGACGCGCAACACAATAATCCCCAACGCCGCCCTGAGATCTTTGGCAGCGTTTACTTCCTGGACGATCTTGCGCAGCGTATTGAGCATGGCTCGGGGTCGAACTCCGTGTCAGGCGCGCGTTAATAGGCGCGGTGCAAGTTCTTTGAGCGCGCGACGGTAGACCTCGCGCTTGAATGTCACCACCTGGCCCAACGGATACCAATAGCTGACCCAGCGCCAGCCATCGAATTCCGGTTTACCGGTTAAATCCATCCGCACCCGTTGCTCATTCGAGACCAGGCGCAGCAAAAACCACTTTTGCTTCTGGCCGATGCACAGCGGTTGGCTGTGGGTACGGACCAGGCGTTGCGGCAAACGATAACGCAACCAGCCTCGCGTGCAGGCGAGTATTTCTACATCTTCGCGTTCCAGGCCAACTTCTTCGTTCAGCTCGCGATACAAGGCGTCTTCCGGCGTCTCATCAGGGTTGATTCCGCCCTGTGGAAACTGCCACGCGTCTTGATTGATACGGCGAGCCCACAGTACCTGTCCGGCATCATTTGTCAGAATAATCCCGACATTAGGACGGAAACCATCGGGGTCGATCACGGCAACAACCTCGCAAACGCATGTCGCCGCATTGTTCCACAAAGGTTGTGAAAGCAGCAACGCGCCTTCCTGCCTTATGTGCACTCTTATTAAAAGACCGTATTCTTGTGGGCTTTCAACCGACAGCTCAGCGGGTAATTGCAATGCGTTTGGCTTTATTCGACTTGGACAACACCCTTTTAGGCGGCGACAGCGACCACGCGTGGGGCGATTACCTCTGCGAACGCGGCATTCTCGACGGTGACGCCTACAAAGCCCGTAACGACGAGTTTTACAAGGATTACCTGGCCGGCAAGCTCGACAATGCCGCCTATCTTAATTTCAGCATGGAAATTTTTGGCAAAAATGACATGGATCAACTCGATCAATGGCACCGAGAATTCATGCACGACTGCATTGGCAAACTGATGCTGCCAAAAGCCCAGGCACTGTTGGCCAAACACCGCGACGCGGGCGATACGCTGGTGATCATCACCGCGACCAACCGTTTTATCACCGCACCCATTGCGGCAAAGCTGGGCGTGGAACATTTGATCGCCACTGAATGCGAGATCGTTGATGGCCGTTACACCGGCCGCAGTACCGACGTGCCGTGCTTCCGTGAAGGCAAAGTGACACGCCTGAACCGCTGGATGGCAGAAAACGGCCACAGCCTCGAAGACAGCTACTTTTACAGCGATTCGATGAACGACCTGCCATTGCTGGAGCAAGTGACCCACGCCGTGGCCGTCGACCCGGATGAAAACTTGCGGGCAGAAGCGGTTAAACGTGGCTGGCCAGTGATTTCGCTGCGCGATTAAACCCAATCCTGTAGGAGCGAGCTTGCCTCGCGATCTTTAAAGTCAAAAGATCGCGAGGCAAGCTCGCTCCTACAGGGGGTGGTTAAACCGGTTTTGCGCCCATCATGGCCGCAATCGCAATAAAGCAAATCGCACAAAAAGCCGCCAGCACCACGGTAAAGCCCGGGTGTTTGGCCATTCGCCCCAGCCGCAAGCGGTTGAGGCGTACCAACAGCCACAACCAGCTCAAGCCACCCAGCAGGTACAAACTGCTCCCGCCCAGCAACCACAGCTGGCTCAGCGGCCAACCCGCCATGTGCACCAAAAACCAGCCACTCACCGGCAGCGCCAGCAGGCACAGGCCCATCAGCCCCCAGAGAAACGCCCACGGGCGGCGCACCAGGCCACCCGCCAGGAAGGCGTCACCGGCACGCCGACGGCGAATCACCACAACCAGCAATACAAGCGCACTGACAAACAGCAGCAGTGTCGACACGCCATGCAGCAGTTTTAACGCGGTGAACGTTTCCATTTGATTTATCTCTTGAGCCGTTCAATCAGCGTAGCGTTTATCAGCCAAGAAACAGCTGATACGCCGGGTTATCGCTTTCATCCCAGTACGGATAGCCGATTTCCGCCAGCGCCGCAGGCACCAGATGGCGTTCATCGGCGGGCACTTGCAGACCGGCCATCACCCGGCCATCTGCCGCGCCATGGTTGCGGTAATGGAACATCGAGATGTTCCAGCGCCCGCCCAGCTTGCTGAGGAAGTTGAACAGCGCCCCCGGGCGTTCCGGGAATTCAAAGCGGAACAGCAACTCATCGCTGACCTTGGCCGCGTGCCCGCCCACCATGTGGCGGATGTGCAATTTGGCCAGTTCGTTTTCAGTCAGGTCGACCACCGGGAAGCCCTGCTCGGCCAGGCTGGCCAGCAATGCGCTACGCGGGTCGTTCTCGGGATGGGTCTGCACCCCGACGAATATGTGGGCTTCGCTGCCGGTGTGGTAGCGATAGTTGAATTCGGTGATCTGGCGTTTGCCGACCGCCTGGCAGAACGCCTTGAAGCTGCCCGGCACCTCGGGGATGGTCACGGCTATGATCGCCTCGCGACCTTCACCCAATTCGGCCCGCTCGGCCACATGGCGCAAACGGTCGAAGTTAACGTTGGCGCCCGAGTCGATGGCCACCAGCGTCTGGCCGCGCACACCGCGTTGCTCGACGTATTTTTTGATCCCGGCCACGCCCAGCGCACCCGCAGGCTCGGTGATCGAGCGGGTGTCATCGAAGATGTCCTTGATGGCCGCGCAGATTTCATCGGTGCTCACGGTGATGACTTCGTCGACGTAGTCTTTGCAGATATCAAACGTGTGCTGGCCGATCTGGCCCACGGCAACGCCGTCGGCGAAGATCCCGACGCTTGGCAAGACCACGCGCTCACCGGCCGCCATCGCGGCTTGCAGGCAGTTGGAGTCATCGGGCTCGACGCCAATGACTTTAATATCTGGCCGCAGGTACTTCACATAC
The DNA here is from genome assembly GCF_001043025.1 of Pseudomonas helleri. Classification (GTDB taxonomy): domain Bacteria; phylum Pseudomonadota; class Gammaproteobacteria; order Pseudomonadales; family Pseudomonadaceae; genus Aquipseudomonas; species Aquipseudomonas helleri. Next base: position 138,021 of record NZ_JYLD01000010.1, read on the forward strand.
GCCGCAATACCGGCAATCAATCCGCCACCGCCCACCGGCACGAAGATCGCATCCAGCGGCGTCGGGTGCTGACGCAGAATTTCCATCGCCACGGTGCCCTGCCCGGCGATGGTGTGCGGGTCATCGTAGGGATGTACGTAAACGTAGCCTTTTTGTTCAACCAGTTGCAGCGAGTACGCCAGGGCTTCCGGGAAGGAGTCACCGTGCAGCACCACAATACCGCCACGTGAACGCACGCCTTCAATCTTGATCTCGGGGGTGGTTTTGGGCATTACGATGGTGGCTTTCACCCCCAGCACCTTGGCGGCCAGCGCCAGGCCTTGTGCATGGTTACCGGCCGAAGCGGTGACGACGCCGCAGGCACGCTCGGCGTCGGTCAATTGCGTGAGCTTGTTGTAAGCGCCACGAATCTTGAACGAAAACACCGGCTGCAAATCTTCGCGTTTGAGCAAAATCTGGTTGCCCAGACGCGCAGACAATTGATTGGCAGGCTGCAATGGGGTTTCTACCGCGACGTCATAAACGCGCGAGGTGAGTATCTTCTTAACGTACTGTTCGAGCATCGGAAAGCTTCACTGGGCGGTTAGCAGGGACCAAGGAGTCTACCCCAGCGTTTACACGGGCGACCATACGAATCCAAAGGTTTTAGTTATACTCCACGCCCTTCTGTTTACCCTTCCCGCCCCGGAGCCCGCATGACCCAGGATCAACTCAAACAAGCCGTAGCCCAGGCGGCTGTCGACTTCATCCTCCCGAAACTGGATGACAAGAGCATCGTTGGGGTCGGCACCGGCTCCACGGCCAACTGCTTCATTGACGCGCTGGCCTTGCACAAAGGCGCTTTCGACGGTGCCGTGGCCAGTTCCGAAGCCACCGCCGCACGCCTCAAGGGCCACGGTATTCCTGTGTACGAGCTGAACACCGTGAGCGATCTGGAGTTCTACGTGGACGGCGCCGATGAGAGCGACGAACACCTCAACCTGATCAAAGGCGGCGGCGCCGCCCTGACCCGTGAAAAAATCGTCGCGGCCGTGGCCAAAACCTTTATCTGCATCGCTGATGCCAGCAAGCTGGTGCCAGTGCTGGGCGCGTTCCCGCTGCCGGTTGAAGTGATCCCGATGGCCCGCAGCCACGTGGCCCGCGAACTGGTCAAACTGGGCGGCGACCCGGTGTACCGCGAAGGTGTGCTGACGGACAACGGCAACATCATTCTTGACGTGCACAACCTGCAAATCGTCGACCCGGTGAAACTGGAAACTCAGATCAACGCCATCGTCGGTGTGGTGACCAACGGTTTGTTCGCTGCGCGCCCGGCGGACCTGTTGCTGCTGGGGACGCCTGAAGGCGTGAAAACCCTGAGCAAATAACCCGTAACCGTGCAGGAGCGAGCTTGCCTCGCGATCTTTTAAACGATCAAAAGATCGCGAGGCAAGCTCGCTCCTGCGCGGTGTTGATTCAGGGCTTTTTGAACACGTAAAACAGGTTCGGCTCACTCACCAGATACAACGTCCCTTCGTCGTCCATGGCGACACCTTCCGCTTGCGGCACTGACTCTTGCAGACCATTGCGGCCCTTTTTCAGCGACAACGTGCTGAACGGGCGGCCACTGATGTCCAGTTCCAGCAGCAACTTCGATTCATCCGACAGCGCCAGCAAATGGCCGCTGCGCTCATCAAACTGCAAGCTCGACAAATCACGCACAAACAGTCGCGCATCACGTCGCGGGTTGGTAATCACGTGGGTGGCATAGGGTTGTTGCGGGTTGTCATGGGGAAAGCCGCGCACTTCGTAAATCAGCATCGGGTCGCGCTCTTTGGTCACAAACAGGCGCTTGCCTGCCGAATCGTACGCCAGCCCTTCGAACCCTTTGTTGCCCGACGGGCTGATGCCCAAGGTCAGTTGCTCGGCATCTGCGGCATTGAGCTCGCGGGTGGCCTCGTCGATTTTCACTTTGATCAGGCGCTGGGTGTATTCATCGGTGATCACGTAGGTGTTCTCATCAATGAACTCTATGGCCTCGGCATCACCAAACCCGGTCAGTTTTATCCGCCGCACTATCCGCCCATCCAGCGATAACTCCACCAGCTCCGGGTTTTTATTGGTCACGGTAAACAGGCTTTTGCGCACCGGGTCGTAGGTCAGGGCCGAGACATTGTCTTCAAGCCCCTCAATCACCCGGCCTTGCAGCACCGCACGGTAATCGCCCAGGTTGATGGCATTCGGGTTGGCAGGCTGCCACAGCAGGCTGAGGTTGAACCAGGTTCGGTCGAACAGGCGGTAATGCTGGGCCGCGAAACCCGCGGCCAACAGCGCCACGAGCAACACGCCCAGAAAAAGCGGGGTAGAACGGCTGACACGCGACATAAGGACAAGCTCTTGAAAAATCAGTCGGATGAAATATCACGGCTGCATGAATTCAAGCTTAATCCGTCATGGCTATTTGGCTTTCTTTTCGAAACGGTAGAAAAGATTGGGCTCGCTGACCATGTACAAGGTGCCGTTGTTATCAATCGCCACGCCTTCGGCCCGAGGGATGGTGCTCTTGAGGCCATTGAAGCCGCGCAGCAGGGTCATGAAGCTGACCTGCTCGCCCAGTTCATCGAGCTCCAGCAGCAGGTGTGAATCGGCCGAAAGCACCAGCGTGTGGCCCGTGCGCGGGTCAATGCTCAGACCCGACAAGTTGCGCAGGTCGAGCTCATCGCTCGGCACTTTCTGCTTGTTGCCCAAAAGGGTCTGGCTACCGTCGCTTTTCCACACATACATCGCCGGTGGGCGCTCTTCACCCAGCAGCAACTGCTGACGGCGCGGGTCCCAGGCAATGGCCTCGAAGGCTTTGTTCTGATCTTTGGAAGGGCCAAGGTCGTACTTGGGGAAGTCCTTGATGTTCAGGGTCTTGGTATCGGCGTCGACTTTGACGATGGTCAATAAATGATCACGCTCATCGACGATACCCAGCAGGCCGTTCTCCATCACGGTCAAGCCTTCAGGGTTGCTCCAGCCCTCCAGGGGGATTTTGCGCAGCACATCGCCCTCAAGGCTGAGCTCAACCAGAAACGGGTTTTTGCCCATGACTGAAAACAGCGTGTTGGTCTTGGGGTTATATGACAGGTCCGAGGCCTCGTCCTTCTCCAGCCCTGTCATCGGCTTGCCATCAATGACCACGCGGTAGTTTGGCAGCCAGACACTCTCATTTTGATCGTTCTGGCTCTCGAACTGCTCCAGCACCCACAGTGCACCCCGGTCGTCCCAATGCAGAATTGACGCGATCCCATAGAACAGCGCAGCCAGCAGAAAAAGCCAGGAATACCAACGCAAGCGAAAGCGCGAAGGTCGCGGGTCAGACGAGGTCTGCAGAGGGTCTGTGGCCATTAACGTGATCATCCAGGAAATTTTGCTACGTCTAAATAACACAAAGCGGGCAAAATCGATTGCCCCTCCCGCGGGTATTATGCAGAGAGTGTGTGAAATTATTGCTAAGAAGCACCGCCCTCGGTTCTCCTTCGATAGAGCGCTGCCTCAACTCAGCCCTTGCAACTTACCTGCCCGAATACATCAGCACATTCGTAGGAGTTGTCTTTAATTATTTGAAGTAACAAGCGCGCATTCATCCAACCCCCTTTTAAAAATCCACATTTGGTTTAAATGACGTACGACTTGTGCCCACGTCTTTAACACATTCCCTCGCCTGCTAATTATTCACAAACCCCCTAGACTGCCGCCGCTCACGTCACATTAAACGTCTTGCCAGTAGGAACTTTCTGAATATGACTCAGAGATTAATAATTGCAAGATCGCTCCTTGACACTCTTGCAGCAAGACTCTTATCTAATAAACAACCTGACTCACCCGCACCCAACCTCACTATTGAACACGCTATAACGGTGCACACGGATTGTTAAACCGATTACTCCGGTAACACAGCACCCGCGCCCTTGGACGCCACCGTCCGGACTCACTCAATTGCCGTGCTCTGTGCCGCCTAAAAGTTAGACAGGAGTTTACATTTATGCCATTTACCTCACACGCCCAAAAGTTGGCAGCCCCCACACTTGCACAATCGAACAAGCAGACTATTTGTGCCCGTGCTGCCGAACAACTGTTTGTCAGCATCGCGCCCTATATAAATATGGAAGAAGGTGACTTGATTGAATTGTTCTGGGACGGCTGTTATGTATCTTCACGGCAACTTTACCGGGCCGATATAGGGCAACCGGTATCACTGCGAGTGCCTGAAAGTTTTATTCAAAACGGCACCGCCCGTCTTTATTATCGCGTGATGCACATTGGCAGCAGCCCTGCTCTTTCCGCGCAACTTAAAGTACTGGTCAAACTTGACTGCCCTGGCGGAGTGGCCATCGGAGAAGAGAATCAGGGCCTCGCGCCCTTGATGATCCCGGAGCAAATCCAACGCTACGGGGTCAATCCCAGCCAGATGAAACGCGGGGTGCCGCTGACCATCGAGCCTTATCGCAACATGGCCGGCGAAGATGAAATCACCTTGCTGTGGGGGGACGTGCGCCTCGACCTGCCCAAGTTGCGCCACATCGACATCAACAAGCCCGTCAGCGTGTTCGTGCCCCCTGAAATCATCCAGGAAGCCGGTGAAGACCCGAAACTTGAAATCACCTACTGCGTGATTGATCGCGTGGGCAACAACTCACGCTGGGCACCGACCCGCACGCTGAAGGTGGGCGCCAACAAGCGTTACATCAACTCTGCCCCTCGCGAAATCCTGCGGGCTGCCGAAACACGGCCCAACTGGCGCGACTGACCCTGGCGGGCAGCACGAATCATCTATCCATATTCCGAAAAGTTAGTTCTTTTAATTTTTATACTCAATTAGGGTATATGCACCGGACCACCGGACTCTCTTGCTTTACATCGCGCCGCTCAAGCGGCGCTCCAAAGATGAGGTAGGTATGGTCAGCAACACAATTACCCTTTACGGGGCATTGCGTGCAGCCAAGGAGCGGAACTAATGACTCTCTTGGCAACTGCACAACTGCAAAGCGACCTGGATGTCGCGCCCCTGTTGTTAGCAGCGCACGTCCTGCGCACCGACAACGAAGCCCTTCAAGCCGCCCACGCCCTGGCTGACGCCGCGCGTGAGCACGCTGCAAAACGCGATCAGCAACGCAAGCTGCCGTGGTCACTCATAGAAACCTTCACCCGCAGCGGATTGGGCGGTATTTCGATAGCCCGTGAATTTGGCGGCGCTCAGGTGTCGTTTGTGACCTTGGCTGAAGTCTTCGCGATCATCTCGGCGGCCGACCCGGCGCTGGGGCAGATCCCGCAGAATCAGGTCGGGCTGCTCAACCTGATTGCCAGCGTCGCGAGCCCTTCGCAAAAAGAGCAGTTGTTCACCAGCGTGCTGCAAGGCTGGCGCATAGGTAATGCGGGCCCTGAGCGCGGCACCAAAAACACCCTCGAATTGAAGGCCCGGATCACCGCCGACGGCGATGATTTTGTGATCAATGGCCAGAAGTTTTACTCCACCGGCGCGCTGTTTGCGCACTGGATCGCCGTCAAGGCACTGAACCACGATGGCAAACAGGTCATGGCCTTTGTCCGCCGTGGCACGCCCGGCTTGCGCGTGGTCGATGACTGGTCCGGTTTCGGCCAGCGCACCACCGCCAGCGGCACGGTCCTGCTGAACAACGTAGCCGTTGAAGCAGAACTGGTGATCGACAACTGGCGCCTGGCGGAGGTGCCGAATATTCAAGGCGCGATTTCGCAGTTGATTCAGGCCGCCATTGACCTGGGCATTGCTCGCGGTGCCATTGCCGACACCATCAGCTTTGTCCGCGAGCGATCGCGCCCCTGGGTGGATGCCAAGGTCGAGCGCAACAGCGATGACCCTTACGTGATCGCCGACATCGGCAAGTTACACATCGAGTTGCATGCCGCCGAAGCGCTGTTGCGCAAGGCCGGTCGGGTGCTCGACGAGGTCGGCGCGGCACCGATTGATGCAGGCGCTGCGGCCCGCGCCTCGATTGCCGTGGCCGAAGCCAAGGCGCTGAGCACTGAGCTGTCGTTACTGGCCAGTGAAAAGCTGTTCGAACTGGCGGGCAGCCGCGCCACCCTTGCCGAGTTCAACCTGGACCGCCATTGGCGCAACGCACGGGTACACACCCTGCACGACCCGGTGCGCTGGAAATACCACGCCATCGGCGCCTATCGCCTCAACGGCACTTTGCCTGCACGGCATTCCTGGATCTAACGGAGACACCCATGTCACTGATATCCAAACAGGTCCCGGTCATCCAGAGCGATGCCGAGGCCCTGAGCGTAGCGCGTGAGCTGGCCGCCCATTTCAAACGCGAAAGCACCGTGCGAGATCGCGAACGGCGCCTGCCTTTTGATGAGCTGGAACTGTTTTCCCACACCGGTCTGTGGGGCATCACCGTGCCCAAGGCCTATGGCGGCGCAGGCGTATCCAACGTCACCCTCGCCGAAGTGGTCAGCCTTATTTCAGCGGCCGACAGCTCGCTGGGGCAAATCCCGCAGAACCATTTTTATGCCCTCGAAGTGCTCCGGGTAAACGGCAGCGAGGCGCAAAAACAACGGCTGTACACCGAGGTGTTAAACGGCCAGCGCTTTGGCAATGCCCTGGCCGAACTGGGCACCAAAACCGCCCACGATCGCACCACGCATTTGGCCAAGACCGAACACGGCTATCGCATCAATGGCCGCAAGTTCTACGCCACCGGCGCGCTGTATGCGCAGCGTATTCCGACCTCGGTAGTAGATGACCACGGCGTGCAGCACCTGGCGTTTGTGCGCAGCGACAGCGACGGCCTGAACGTGATCGACGACTGGAGCGGCTTCGGCCAGCGCACCACGGGCAGCGGCTCGGTGGTGTTCGACAACGTGTTTGTTGCCAGCGATGACGTGATCCCGTTTCAAAGCGCCTTTGAACGGCCAACCCCAGTGGGCCCGCTGGCGCAGATTCTGCACGCGGCCATCGACACCGGCATCGCCCGCGCCGCCTTTGAAGACGCGCTGAACTTTGTGCGGCACAAAACCCGGCCCTGGATCGACGCCAGCACCGACATTGCCAGTGAAGACCCGCTCACCCTTAAAAGCTTCGGCCAGTTGAGCGTGCGCCTGCATGCGGCTGAAGCCTTGCTGGAGCGCAGCGGCGAGTTCCTCGACATCGCCCAGACCAACACCACCGCCAGCACCGTCGCAGCCGCCTCGATTGCTGTAGCCGAAGCCCGCGCCATCAGCACCGAAGTGGCCCTGAGCGCGGCCAGCACCCTGTTTGAACTGGCCGGCAGCCAGGCCACCCTGGCCGAATACGGCCTTGACCGCCACTGGCGCAACGCCCGCGTGCACACCCTGCACGACCCGGTGCGCTGGAAGTACCACGCTGTCGGTAACTACTACCTCAACAGTGAAAACCCACCGCTGCGGGGGACCATCTGATGAGCAAAAAGAAAATCCTGCTCAATGCCTTCAACATGAACTGCATCGGGCATATCAACCACGGGCTGTGGACGCATCCGCGCGACACCTCAACGCGCTACAACACCCTGGAATACTGGACCGAGCTGGCGCAACTGCTGGAACGCGGGCTGTTTGACGGGCTGTTTATCGCTGACATCGTCGGCGTGTACGACGTTTATCAACAGTCAGTTGATGTTCCGCTTAAAGAATCCATCCAGCTGCCGGTCAACGACCCATTGCTGTTGGTTTCAGCCATGGCCGCCGTCACCAAAAACCTCGGTTTTGGCTTGACCGCCAACCTCACCTACGAGCCGCCGTATCTGTTCGCACGGCGCATGTCGACCCTCGACCACCTGACCCGTGGCCGCGTGGGCTGGAACATCGTCACTGGCTACCTGGACAGCGCCGCCAAGGCCATGGGCCTGACCGAACAAGTGGAGCACGACCGCCGTTACGACCAGGCCGACGAATACCTGGAGGTGCTGTACAAACTCTGGGAAGGCAGCTGGGAAAACGACGCCGTGCTCAACGACCCCGCGCAGCGCATCTACGCCCAGCCCGACAAAGTGCACAAGGTCAAACACGCGGGCGAGTTCTATCAGGTCGAGGGTTATCACCTCTGCGAGCCGTCGCCACAGCGCACCCCCGTGCTGTTTCAGGCGGGCAGCTCGGACCGTGGGCTGGCCTTTGCCGGGCGCCATGCCGAGTGCGTGTTCATCAGCGGGCAGACCAAGGCCGCGACCAAACTCCAGGTCGACCGGGTCCGCGCCAGCGCGGCTGCATCGGGCCGCAACCCGGATGACATCAAAGTGTTTATGGGCCTGAACGTGATCGTCGCGCCGACCGAAGCCCAGGCGCTGGCCAAGCGTGAGGAATACCTGGCCTACGCCAGCGCCGAAGCCGGGGTCGCGCATTTTTCCAGCTCCACCGGCATCGACTTTGCCGATTACGAGCTGGACGAGCCGATCCAGTACGTGAAAAGCAACGCCATCCAGTCCGCGACCAAAGTGCTGCAAAACAACGACTGGACGCGCCGCAAGTTGCTGGAACAACACGCCTTGGGCGGGCGCTACATCACCGTGGTCGGCTCCCCCGAACAGGTCGCCGATGAGCTGGAGTCATGGATCGAGCAAACCGGCCTGGACGGCTTCAACCTGACCCGCATTGTCACGCCCGAAAGCTACGCCGACTTCATTGATTGGGTGATCCCCGAGCTGCAACGCCGGGGCTCTTACAAAACCGCCTATGACACCGGCAGCCTGCGGCAAAAACTGTTTGTCGAAGGCGATGCGCACCTGCCTGAACGGCATACCGGCGCCTCTTTTAGACCTTAAAAACTGTAGGAGCGAGCTTGCCTCGCGATCTTTTAAAGATCAAAAGATCGCGAGGCAAGCTCGCTCCTACAAGACCGAATGATGCCCTTTTTGACCGGAAAAATTTCATGAACAAAAAACACGCTCTGGTTCTCGCGCTCGGCCTGTTCAGCAGCCTTGCCTTCGCCGCCGAAAAACCGCTCAAGGTCGGCACCACCGCCGCCTTCGCCATTCCGCTGGAAGCCGCTGTGGCTGAAGCGGACAAACAAGGCCTGAAAGTTGAACTGGTGGAATTCACCGACTGGATCGCCCCCAACGTCAGCCTCGCCAGCGGTGACATTGACGTGAACTACTTCCAGCACATCCCGTTCCTGGAAAACGCCAAGGCCGCCAGCGGCTTTGATCTGGTGCCGTACGCACCGGGCGTGATCAACAACGTGGGCCTGTATTCGAAGAAGTACAAAAGCTTTGATGAACTGCCCACCGGCGCCACCGTGGCCATCGCCAACGACCCGATCAACAGTGGCCGTGGCCTGCAATTGCTGGCCAAGGCCGGACTGATCACGCTCAAACCCGGCGTGGGTTACAAAGCCACCGAAGAAGACATCACCGACAACCCGAAAAAACTGAAAATCCTGCAAGTCGAAGCCGTGCAACTGGTACGCGCCTACGACGATGCCGACCTGGTGCAGGGCTACCCGGCTTACATCCGCCTGGCCAAAACCTTCGATGCCACCTCCGCGATCCTGTTCGACGGCATCGACCACCCGGAGTACGTGATTCAGTTCGTCATCCAGCCCAAGAGCAAAGACGACCCGCGCCTGGCCAAGTTCATCGACATTTACCAGCACTCACCGGTGGTCAAAGCCTCGCTGGATAAAACCTACGGCACCCTGTACCAACCTGGCTGGAAGAACTGACGATGAACCTGGCCCTTGATCGCGCCCGCCTCGACGAGCCGCAGCCCGATGCCGTTCGCACCGAACTGCACCCGGAGCTGACCAACGCCCACGTGCGCTTTATTGGCGTGGGCAAAACTTATGACGGCCGCCAAGGCCCGGTAGACGCCCTCAAAGGCATTGATCTGGCGATTCAGCGCGGTGAAATCTTCGGCATTATTGGCCGCAGCGGCGCCGGTAAATCGTCGTTGATTCGCACCATCAACCGCCTTGAACAGCCCAGCAGCGGGCGGGTGTTGATTGATCAAATCGACATCGGCGGGTTTGACGAAGACAAGCTGGTGGGATTGCGCCGCAAGATCGGCATGATCTTTCAGCACTTCAATCTGATGTCGGCCAAGACCGTGTGGCAGAACGTCGAGTTGCCGCTCAAGGTAGCGGGTGTGCCCAAACCGCAACGCGAACAAAAGGTCCGCGAACTGCTGGAACTGGTGGGTCTGCAAGGCAAGCACACGGCCTACCCGGCGCAACTCTCCGGCGGGCAAAAGCAACGTGTGGGCATTGCCCGCGCACTGGTTCACGACCCGCAGATTTTGCTCTGCGACGAGGCTACCTCGGCCCTCGACCCGGAAACCACCCAGTCGATCCTCGGCTTGCTGCGCGAGATCAACCAGCGCCTGGGCCTGACCATCATCCTCATCACCCACGAAATGGCGGTGATCCGCGACATTTGCCACCGCGTGGTGGTGCTGGAGCAAGGCCGTGTCGTGGAGCAAGGCCCGGTGTGGCAAGTGTTTGGCGACCCGCAACACGAGGTCAGCAAAACCTTGCTCGCACCCCTGCAAGACAACCTGCCCGAGGCGCTGCAACACCGCATCAGCGCAACGCCACAGTCGTCGCAATCAAGCGTGATTCTGCGTCTGCGCTTTACCGGCGGCCAGGCCCAGGAGCCCGATTTGGGCGCGCTGTTTAACGCGCTGGGCGGCCAGGTGCGTTTACTCCATGGCGGCGTCGAGCAGATCCAGGGGCATGCCCTGGGGCAACTGCTGCTCAGCGTGACCAGCGCCTCACTGGGGGCAGAAGAACTGCGCAAGCGCGCTGAACAATGGGCACAACAGGTCGAGGTGCTGGGCTATGGGGTTTGATCGTTTATGGCAGGGCGTGATCGACACCTTTTTGATGGTCGGCGTGTCGTCACTCATTGCGTTGATTCTGGGCATTCCGCTGGCAGTGATTCTGGTCACCAGCGGCAAGGGCGGCATCTATGAAGCCCCGGCGCTGAACAAAGCCCTGGGCGCGTTTGTAAACCTGTTCCGTTCCATCCCGTTTCTGATTTTGATGGTGGCGCTCATTCCGTTTACCCGGCTGATTGTCGGCACCACTTACGGTGTGTGGGCGGCCGTCGTGCCGCTGACCATCGCCGCCACGCCGTTTTTTGCGCGCATTGCCGAAGTGAGCCTGCGCGAGGTGGATCACGGGCTGATCGAAGCTGCCCAGGCGATGGGCTGCAAACGGCATCACATCATCTGGCACGTACTGCTGCCAGAAGCGTTACCGGGCATTGTCGGGGGTTTTACCATCACCATCGTCACCATGATCAACTCCTCGGCCATGGCCGGGGCGATTGGTGCCGGGGGCTTGGGCGACATTGCCTACCGCTACGGTTACCAGCGCTTTGACACCCAGGTCATGCTCACCGTGATTGTTTTGTTGGTGGTGCTGGTGGCGGTGATTCAGCTCGGCGGCGATCGTTTGGCGCGTGTGCTGAACAAACGCTGAGGTATAGTCGGCGGCAACACCGCCGCCGACCGAGCCTGCAATGACCCTGGACCCCACCACCCTCGAACAGATTGCTGCCACCACCCTGGCGCATTACCAGCAGAGTGCCGAAGGCTTTCGCGAAGGCACGCGCGACCACGACGTCAGCCAGAACATCGACGCTTTGCTGCGCCACCTTCAAGGTGCGGCGCCGTTCACGATTCTGGATTTCGGCTGTGGCCCTGGCCGCGACCTGCAAGCCTTCACCCGCTTGGGGCATGTCGCTATCGGCCTGGACGGTACCGAGCGCTTCACCCAAATGGCCCGCGAAGACAGCGGCTGTGAAGTGTGGCACCAGGACTTTCTCAAGCTAGATCTACCGGCTGAGCGCTTTGACGGCATCTTCGCCAACGCCTCGTTGTTTCATGTCCCAACCCAAGAACTTGAGCGCGTGCTGAGTGAACTGCACGCCAGCCTCAAACCGGGCGGTGTTCTGCTCAGTTCCAACCCACGCGGCGACAACCGCGAAGGCTGGAATGGCCAGCGCTACGGCGCGTACCACGACCTCGAACACTGGCGCGCGCTGCTCACTGCGGCAGGTTTTGCCGAGCTGGAACACTACTACCGCCCCACCGGCCTGCCCCGCGACCAGCAACCATGGCTGGTGAGTGTTTGGCGTAAGTAACCCCTTTTTTTTGTAGGAGCGAGCTTGCCTCGCGATCTTTTGATCGTTTAAAAGATCGCGAGGCAAGCTCGCTCCTACAGTGGGGCGGTGTGTTTATAGCCAGATGGCATCCCAGTGAGGGTAGTCACCCAAACGCTTGACCAAGCCTGCCCGCAAGGGGTTGGCAACGATATAGCGGGCAGCATGAACCACATCTTCGTCATAACGGATTGCCCGGTCGTGATAGCCCTTTTGCCAAAGCTTGAGCGGGCTTCCTTGTGCAACGCCGATGCTCATGGCAGCACGTGATTTTGTCCGTTGCATCACCGTTGAAAGACTGGCGTGCTTGAGCTCGATCAGCCAATGAAAGTGATCCGGCATCACAACCCACGCCAGTGATGTGACGTTACGTTCTTGATGAGTTCGCTTCAGTTCATTGACCAATAAGCGAGCGACAAGAAAATCACTGAAAAACGGCTCACGATTTTTCACCACTGCAGTGACCAGATAAATACGGCCACTTTCGGAATATCTTCCTGTTCGTAACCGACATCCATGAGCCGAATCTGCCATTCCCTTTCCTTGTGAATAAGCATCAAAAGAAAAAGGTTAGTGTCGTCGCGGCAATAGCGGACCCCGCCTGTGGTTCTGAATATGTCCAAAACCCTCTGTAGGAGCGAGCTTGCCTCGCGATCTTTTCATCCCATAAAAAAACCCCGAAGGGCTCGCGCCTTTCGGGGTTGTGGGTCTTGGCATGGGTTACAACTTGGCGATGGACACTTCGGTGGATTTTACGAAGGCGATCACTTCGCTGCCGACCACCAGTTCCAGCTCTTTGACCGAGCGGGTGGTGATGACGGAGGTGACGATGCCGGAGGCGGTTTGTACGTCGATTTCGGACAGTACGTCGCCCAGGACGATTTCTTTGATGTGGCCTTTGAATTGATTACGAACGTTGATGGCTTTGATGGTCATGGTGTCGATTCCTGTCTTGAGAAAAGTAGGTTTAAAGCGCCCAACGCAGTTGCGTAGGCAGCGGTGCAACAGGGTCTGGCTCAGGTGGCGAGCCAGGTAAAGCGAGCACTCGGTGAAGCACTTCGGTTTCCAGTGCCGCCAGTCGATGTGAACCACGCACCCGAGGGCGCGGCAGTTCGACGGTGAGGTCGAGCCCCACTTCACCGTCTTCGATCAGGATGACCCGATCAGCAATCGCAACCGATTCGCTGACGTCATGGGTCACCAGTAATACGGTAAAGCCATGCTGGCGCCACAGGCGTTCGATCAGTTGTTGCATCTCGATGCGGGTCAGCGCATCCAGTGCACCCAAAGGTTCGTCCAGCAAGAGCAAACGCGGTTGGTGGATCAAGGCGCGGGCTAGCGCTACACGCTGCTTTTGCCCGCCCGACAAGGCCGCCGGCCATTCATTGGCGCGCTCGGCCAGGCCGACTTCTTCCAGCGCCTTGAGGGCTTTTGGCCGCCAGTCGCCTTTGAGGCCAAGGCCCACGTTGTCGATGACTTTTTTCCAGGGCAGCAAGCGCGCTTCCTGAAACATTAAGCGTGTGTCTTCACGGGCTTCTTGCAGCGGCGCGCTGCCAGCCAGCAGTTCGCCGCCCGTGGGCTGGTCAAGCCCGGCCAGCAGGCGCATCAAGGTGCTTTTGCCGCAACCGCTGCGGCCTACAATGGCGACAAACTGGCCTGCCGGAATGTGCAGGTTGATGCCTCGCAGCACCAGACGATCACCAAAGGCTTTTTGCAGGCCCTTGACCACCAGCGGGATGCCCTGACGCAAATGCGGAGGTTGTTGAGCTGTCATGCGGCACCGCCTTTTGGCACTTGATAAGCCGGGTGCCAGCGCAACCAGACACGTTCCAGACCTCGGGCGGCAGTGTCTGCCAGCTTGCCGAGGATCGCGTACATCACAATGGCCAATACCACCACGTCGGTCTGTAGGAACTCCCGGGCGTTCATCGCCAGGTAGCCAATGCCGGAGCTTGCGGAGATGGTTTCAGCCACGATCAGCGTCAGCCACATAAAGCCCAGGGCGAAGCGCACGCCAACCAGAATCGACGGCAACGCGCCCGGCAGGATCACTTGCCAAAACAGGCTGAAACCCGACAACCCGTAGCTGCGCGCCATTTCTACCAGCGCCGGATCGACGTTACGGATGCCGTGATACGTGTTGAGGTAGATCGGGAACAAAGTGCCCAACGCCACCAGAAAAATCTTCGCTGACTCGTCGATGCCGAACCACAAAATCACCAGCGGGATCAGCGCCAGGTGCGGCACGTTACGGATCATTTGCACCGAGCTGTCGAGCAGGCGCTCGCCCCACTTCGACAGGCCGGTGATAAAGCCCAGCGCCAGGCCGATGCTGCCGCCGATCGCGAAGCCCACACCGGCGCGCCAGCCGCTGATGGCGAGGTGTTTCCAGATCTCGCCACTGCGCACCAACTCCACGCCCGCTTCAATCACTGCAATGGGTGAGGGCAGGATCCGCGTCGACAACCAGCCCGCCGACACCGACAACTGCCACACCGCCAACAGCAACACGGGCAATGCCCAGGGGGCAAACGTGTGGGCGACTTTATGAAGGCTTGTAGCCTTTGCCGTACTCATGCTCGCCTCAGCTCTGCGACGCAGCTTTAGGGAGGATGTCGTTGGCGACCATTTCGCCAAACGGGCTCACGTAGCCTGCGCTTTTGGGCAGTTCCGGGCGCTCGATGTCCAGGTGCGGGAACAGCAGTTCAGCCACGCGGTACGACTCTTCCAGGTGGGGATAACCCGAGAAAATAAAGGTGTCGATGCCCAGGTCTGCGTATTCCTTGACCCGCGCCGCAACGGTTGGGCCGTCGCCGACCAGTGCCGTGCCCGCGCCGCCGCGAACCAGGCCCACGCCCGCCCACAGGTTAGGGCTGACTTCGAGGTTGTCGCGGCTGCCGCCGTGCAGCGCAGCCATGCGCTGCTGGCCTACCGAGTCAAAGCGCGACAGTGATGCCTGGGCACGGGCGATGGTGTCGTCGTCCAAGTGCGAGATCAGTTTGTCGGCGGCTTTCCATGCCTCTTCGTTAGTTTCACGCACGATCACGTGCAGGCGAATACCGAAGCGCACGGTGCGGCCGAGCTTGGCGGCTTTGTCGCGCACTTGCTGGATTTTTTCTGCGACCGCAGCCGGCGGCTCGCCCCAGGTCAGAACCATTTCAACCTGTTCGGCGGCCAGGTCTTGCGCTGCTTCTGACGAGCCACCGAAGTACAGCGGCGGACGCGGTTGCTGGATCGGCGGGTAGAGCAGCTTGGCGCCTTTGACCTGGATGTGCTGGCCGTCGTAGTCAACGGTTTCGCCTTCCAGTACGCGGCGCCAGATGCGGGTGAATTCCACCGAGGCCTGATAGCGTTCTTCGTGGCTCAGGAACAGGCCGTCACCGGCCAGTTCGTCCGGGTCACCGCCGGTGACAAGGTTGAACAGGGCACGGCCACCGGACAGTCGGTCCAGGGTCGCCGCCTGGCGTGCCGCCACGGTGGGCGAAATAATGCCGGGGCGCAGGGCCACCAAAAATTTCAGGCGCTGGGTCACCGGGATCAGCGAGGCGGCCACCAGCCAGGAGTCTTCGCATGAGCGTCCAGTCGGGATCAGTACGCCGCCAAAACCCAGGCGGTCTGCGGCTTGCGCCACTTGTTGCAGGTAACCGTGATCAACCGCGCGAGCACCTTCGGAGGTGCCAAGGTAATGGCCATCCCCGTGGGTAGGCAGGAACCAGAAAATGTTGAGGCTCATGGAGTGGTCTCCTAAAGGGGTACGGCAAGCATTAAGGGGCTGTGGCCGCGGTGGCGGGCGGCGTCCAGATCACGTCTTTAATCGTCAACGGCTTGGGGATGAGCTTGAGCTGGTAAAAACTGTCGGCAATTTTTTGCTGCGCGTTGACCACTTCCGGGGTCAGGAACTGCGCGCCGTAACCCTGGCGCTTCACCGAGGTTTCGGTGATATCGACCGGCAGGCCGAGCAGCGGAGCAACCTGTTGGGTCACTTCGTCAGGGTGTGCCTTGGCCCACTCACCGACATTGCGCACTTCTTCGATCAGGGTTTCGATGACTTTGGGGTGTTTTTCAGCAAACGGCTTGGTCGCCAGGTAGAACTGGTGGTTGTCAGCAATGCCGGTCGCATCACGCAGCGTACGGGCGTGCAGTTGTTGCTCGGCGGCGGCCTGGTACGGGTCCCAGATGACCCAGGCATCAACACTGCCACGCTCAAAGGCGGCACGGGCGTCCGCTGGCGGCAGGAAGACGGTCTGGATGTCGGTGTATTTCAGGCCGGCGTCTTCAAGGGCGCGCACCAGCAGGTAGTGCACGTTGGAGCCTTTGTTGAGGACTACTTTTTTACCTTTGAGGTCTTTGACCGAGGTGATAGGCGAGTCTTTGGGCACCAGAATCGCTTCGCTGGTCGGCGCTGGCGGCTCGTACGCGACGTACAGCAGGTCGGCACCGGCGGCCTGGGCAAACACGGGCGGGGTTTCGCCGGTCACGCCGAAGTCGATGGAGCCTACGTTGAGGCCTTCCAGCAACTGTGGGCCGCCGGGGAATTCAGTCCATTGCACGTCGACGCCCTGATCGGCCAGACGCTTTTCCAGCGTGCCTTTGGCCTTGAGCAGCACCAACGTACCGTACTTCTGGTAGCCAATACGTACCGTATCGGCCTGGGCTTGCAGTGCCACGCCTAATGACACGGCTGCAGCCAGCAGTGTGGCCAAACCACGACGCAAAATGACAGGGCGCATGGCGCTCTCCTTATTTTTGTTCTGTAGGAGCGAGCTTGCCTCGCGATCTTTAGATCTTTTAAAAGATCGCGAGACAAGCTCGCTCCTACAGTTGTGTGTTAGTTCAGATACTCCAGCGAGCCGTGCGCAGGCGCTCGTTGAGGATGTCGGGGTCCAGCGGTTTTGGGCGACGGGCCAGGGCGCTGTAAAAGTGCTCCAGTGACTCGTTCAAACGTTGTTCCAGCACCGGCACCAGCTGCGCCTGAGCGCTGCCTTCGCCGTAAGCAATCTGGCTGTCTTCGGCAAAGATGCCGTGCAGCATTTCTTGGGCCTTGAGCGCCGACAGCACGGGCTTGAGCGCGTAGTCCACGGCCAGCATGTGGGCGATGCTGCCGCCGGTCGCGATGGGCAACACCACTTTGTGGCTCAAGGCACGTTCAGGCAGCAGGTCGAGGATGGTTTTCAGCGCACCGCTGAAAGAGGCCTTGTACACCGGAGTCGCAATCACCAGGCCGTCGGCCCGCTCAATCTGCTCCAGCAGGTCGATAATTTTTGGACTGTCGAAACGCGCATGCAGCAGGTCTTCAGCCGGAAAGTCACGTACCTGGTAACTCACCACTTCGACGCCATTCTGGTTGAGCCAGTGTTTGGCGCGGTCCAGCAACACCCCGGAACGGGAGCGTTGACTTGGGCTACCTCCGATTGTCACAACCAGCATTTACGGTTTCCTTGAATGAAATTTTTCAATTTTCTGTCAGCGTTTTCGCTTAGATGGAACTGACCTTAACAGGTGTTTTTTATATCCATAAATCATATTTGTTCATTTGTTTATTCCTTAAACGCATATGAATTGACAGGCAAAAAAAAGGCCGTCGAAACGGCCAAAACCCTGTGACTTTGAAGGTGATGAATACGGTCGTTACTTGTTTGGCTGTGGCGTCAGGCGCAGGTAGGGCTTCACAGCGCGATAACCTTTAGGAAAGCGTTTGTTGATTTCGTCTTCGTCTTTGAGCGATGGCACGATCACGACTTCGTCGCCGTCTTGCCAGTTGGCCGGGGTGGCCACTTTGTAGTTGTCGGTGAGTTGCAGCGAATCAACCACACGCAGAATTTCGTTGAAGTTACGCCCCGTGCTGGCCGGATAAGTAATGGTCAGGCGGATCTTTTTGTTCGGGTCAATCACGAACAGTGAGCGCACGGTAAGGGTGTCGCTGGCGTTAGGGTGGATCAGGTCGTAGAGGTCACTGACCTTGCGATCGGCGTCGGCCAGGATCGGGAAGTTGACGACTGTGTTTTGCGTTTCGTTGATGTCGCCAATCCACTTGTGGTGCGAGTCTACCGGGTCAACCGACAGCGCGATGGCCTTGACGCCACGCTTGGCAAACTCATCCTTGAGCTTGGCGGTGAAGCCCAGTTCAGTGGTGCACACCGGCGTAAAGTCAGCCGGGTGAGAAAACAAAATGCCCCAGCTGTCGCCCAGCCAATCGTGAAACTTGATGGTGCCAGCGCTGGAATCCTGTTCGAAATCGGGGGCGATATCGCCAAGTCTTAGGCTCATGGTGCAGCTCCTTTTTTGTCGTGAGTGGCGGGGCGTGATGGGCTTACTCTGCCTGCTTCACGAACTAATTAAAAAGAATAAATATCGATTTAATTAGAACCAAAAGGAATACTAAAAACTGTTTCATTGGACGCGACAAAGCACCAGGTCCACTCTGGATTCAGGTTTAGGCAAGGGGAGCGGCAAGGAGCTGCGACTACTCAATGTGTTACGAATGAGCCGTCTGGCCCTTCGGTAAACACCCTGCCCGGCATTGCGCCGGGCAGGATTTTTCTTACTTTTACGTCTTACTTTTTTTCGCTACAAGCGACTTACAACAGTGGGATCGAGTAGCTCACGATCACACGGTTTTCGTCCTGGTTGCGCTGGCCAGCAATGGTGTTGCGCCACATGGCGTTTTTCCACATGAAGCCCAGGTTCTTCAGAGCACCTTCCTGAACAACGTAAGCCACGGTGATGTCGCGTTCCCACTCGGTCGCGCCATCGTTGTTTTGCTTGCCGCCGCTGTAGGTGTCGATGTTGTTGCCGCGCAGGTACACAGCACCGGCGGTCAGGCCAGGTACGCCAACCTTGGCGAAGTCATACGAGTAGCGTGCTTGCCAGGTACGTTCGCCAGCACGGCCGAACTTCTGGATTTGCGAGTCGGTGATGGTGTAGTTCGACGAACCGTCGCCCTGGTTCAGCCAAGGGAAGTCGCTGCTGCCGTTGCTGACCTGGTAGCCGCCACCGAAGGTGTGGCCTTCAACCGAGTACAGGAACAAGGCGCTGTACAGGTTGTTGTCGACTTCGCCTTTACCGTTTTTGAGAACGCTGTTGGCGTAGTTACCATTGCTGAAGTACAGCGGGTCGTAACCGTTTTTGCCGTCGTTTTTGCTATTGAAGTAGCGCAGGTCAGACTTCAACACGCCCGGGCCGATTGCCCAGTTGTGGACCAGGCCCAGGAAGTTCTGTTTGTAGAACTTGTCCAGGTTGCCGTAGTAGTACTGAACCAACAGGTCCTTGTTGATTTTGTAGTCACCACCGGCATAGACGAATTTGTTGCTGTTGGCTGTACGAGCGTTCGCACCACCAATGGACATTTGTTCGTTGTTGCTGGAGTTACGGCCTTTAACGTGCTCGATCTGACCGGCGATCAGGGTCAGGTCCTTGATCTCGTTGGAGGTGACCTGGCCACCTTCAAAGGTCTGTGGCAGCAGACGACCATCGTTATAGGAGATGACCGGCAGTTTCGGCATCAGGGTGCCGTAACGCAGTTCGGTCTGGGAGAACTTGGCTTTGGCAGTCACGCCCAGGCTTGAGAAGTCATTAACCGCTTTGCCGTCGGACTTGCTCGGGAACACAGTGCCGCCGTATGAGGTCGAGGTAGCGCCGTTGGTGCCGCCGCCCGAATCAAGACGTACGCCCAGCAGAGCGATAGCGTCCAGACCGAAACCCACAGTACCTGCGGTAAAGCCCGAGGTGTAATCCACCTGGAAGCCTTGGCCCCACTCTTCGTTCTTGCTTTGCACACCGGCCACTTTGTTTGCGGCAGAGCCCGCCTGAGAATCGCGGTTGTCGGTGTTGATGTAGAAGTTACGCAGTTTCAGCGTCGCTTTGCTGTCTTCGATGAACCCTTCAGCGCTCGCTTGTTGCGCCAGCAAGCCGAGGGCTACAGCCACGGCTACGGTGGACTTCTTCATGGTGCTGCTCCTTTGAATTCTAATTTTTGTAGTTCTTTAGCCCGAAATCTGACGTCTCGGTGCTCCAGATGCGCGATTAGCGCCAGACAGTGACTGCCAAGTCAATCGTAACGTTTGAGGTTTACGACCTTTGTCTAGTCCTCTGCGGTGTGTGCGTAGGTTAAAGACTTTTTTATAAACCAAAAAAGAATTATTTCAAGATCCTTCATAACTAATTGGCATATTAAAGGAAATTTCCTACGACCACGCGGGCGGATGCTATCGGCCTTTGGTCTTATTTATAAATAGATTTTTATGAAATTTTTAATAAGCGTTCATGTCACGGCGCTGAAGCGATTTTCTGCGTCCGGAAAAACCCGTTAAAGCTCGTGCGCGCGCACGTAAAGAAGGATCAATAACTTTATAAGCTAATGCATAAAAGTTATTTATTTACTCATTCTTAGATCATTTAACCTCGCATCCAGCCAATTAACGGCCGCCAGCCGAGGATTCCCCCAGATGAAACTGAACACCCCCCTACGCCTTTTGGCTGCACTCTCTCTGGCCGGTGCCAGTTTCTTTGCGCAAGCCGCCAACGACGTAACCGTGGCTTACCAAACCACCGTTGACCCGGCCAAAGTGGCCCAGGCTGACGGCGCTTACGAAAAAGCCACCGACGCCAAAATCAACTGGCGCAAATTTGATAACGGTGCCGACATCATTGCCGCCATCGCCTCGGGCGACGTGCAGATCGGCTACCTGGGGTCGAGCCCGCTGACCGCCGCCATCACCCGCGGTGTTCCGGTTGAAACCTTTTTGGTCGCCACCCAGATCGGCGGCGCTGAAGCCCTGGTAGCCCGCAACGGCTCCGGCATCAACAGCCCACAAGACCTGGTAGGCAAAAAAGTCGCCGTGCCGTTTGTATCGACCGGCCACTACAGCCTGCTGGCAGCGCTGAAACACTGGAACATCGACCCGTCGAAAGTGACCATCCTGAACCTCGCACCACCGGCCATTATCGCGGCCTGGAAGCGCGGTGATATCGACGCCACTTACGTGTGGGACCCGGCACTGGGCGTGGCCAAAGACAGCGGCAAAGTGCTGATCACCTCTGGCGAACTGGGCAAGCTCGGTGCTCCCACATTTGATGCCTGGATTGTGCGCAAGGACTACGCGGCCAAGCACCCGGAAATCGTCAAGGAATTCGCCAAAGTCACCCTGGATGCCTACGCCGACTACAACAAGGACCCTAAAACCTGGGTTGCCAACCCAAGCAACGTCGACAAGGTTGTGAAACTTTCCGGCGCCAAGGCTGCTGACATTCCTGGCCTGCTGGAAGGCAACGTTTACCCGGTAGCGGCTGAACAAAAAGTGCTGCTGGGTGCACCGACCACCAAAGCCCTGACTGACACCGCCGCCTTCCTGAAAGAGCAAGGCAAGGTCGACGCTGTGCTGCCGGATTACGCACCGTCAGTGACCGCCCAGTTCGTCACTCAATAACCTACGCCAACTGAGGAATCGACCGTCATGGCCTTGTTATCACTGGAGCGCATCAGCGCACAGTACCCAGGCGCAGCTGAGCCGGTGCTGTCGGATATTTCCGTCAATCTCGGACCTCAGCAGTTGCTGGTCGCACTTGGCCCTTCGGGCAGCGGGAAAACCTCGCTGCTCAACCTGATTGCCGGTTTTGTTGAACCTAGCGCCGGGCGCATCACTCTGGATGGCGCCCCGGTCAAAGGCCCGAGCGCCGAACGCGGCGTGGTGTTTCAAGACGACGTTTTGCTGCCCTGGCAAGACGTGTTGACCAACGTGGCTTTCGGCCTGGAACTGGCCGGCGTTGCGCGCAACAAACGCGAAGCGCGTGCCCGTGAAATGCTTGCGCTGGTGGATTTGTCGGGCTTTGAAAAGCGCCGTGTGTGGGAGCTGTCGGGCGGTCAACGCCAGCGCGTGGGCCTGGCCCGTGCCTTGGCGGCCGACCCGCGTGTGCTGCTGATGGACGAACCCTTCGGCGCCCTCGATGCGTTCACCCGTGAACAGATGCAAGAGCTGTTGCTGCAAGTGTGCAAACGCACCGACAAACCCGTGTTCCTGATTACCCACGACATTGAAGAGGCCGTGTTTTTGGCCACGGATCTGATTCTGTTGGCGCCCAACCCTGGCCGTATCGTTGAGCGCCTGACCCTGGATTTCGGTCAGCGTTATAACGCTGGCGAGTCCGCTCGCTCGATCAAGTCCGACCCCCGCTTTATCGAAACCCGTGAACACGTACTTGAGCACGTGTTTTCACAACGTGGTGCCGCCCAGCGGCAGGAGCGCGCATGAGCAGTTATGAAGTCGCCGCAGCCCCCGTTGCTGCACCTCACGCGCCGCGCCCGGCAAAGCGCAGCCTGAGCACACGCTGGATCAGCGTGCTGACCCTCGCCACGTTGATCCTTGCCTGGTGGGGCGTAACCGCCGCCGGCTTGATTGAACCGCTGTTTTTACCGCCACCGTCTGCCGTGCTGGAAAAAGGCTGGTTGCTGGCGACCAAAGGCTACATGGATTCCACCCTGTGGCAGCACTTGAGCGCGAGCCTGAGCCGTATCGGTCTGGGGCTTGGCTTTGCGATTTTGACGGCCGTGCCGGTGGGCATTGCTATTGGCCATAACCGCATTGCGCGGGGCATTTTCGACCCGCTGATCGAGTTCTACCGCCCGATCCCGCCGCTGGCTTACTTGCCGCTGATCGTGATCTGGTGCGGCATTGGCGAACTGTCGAAAGTGCTGCTGATTTATCTGGCGATTTTTGCCCCGATTGCGATTGCGACCGCCACTGGTGTGCGCACCGTCGACCCGGCCAAGATCCGCGCCGCACAGTCGTTGGGCGCCACGCGCTGGCAGTTGATCCGCCATGTAATTATGCCGAGCGCCTTGCCGGATATTTTGACCGGTATCCGCATTGGCCTCGGGGTCGGCTGGTCGACGTTGGTTGCAGCAGAGCTGATCGCCGCCACCAGCGGCCTGGGTTTTATGGTGCAGTCTGCCGCACAGTTTTTAGTCACCGACGTGGTGGTGCTGGGCATTCTGGTGATCGCCATCATCGCCTTCGCCATGGAAATGGGCCTGCGCGCCCTGCAACGCAAACTGGTGCCGTGGCACGGCCAGGTTCACTAATTACACCGAATATCACACGACGCCGACCCATCGGCGCGCTGCTAGCGAGACGACCATGAGCCTGACCATTACCCCCATTAGCTCTGCCCTTGGCGCCGAGATTGACGGCGTTGACCTGACCCGGCCACTGAGCCTGGAACAGCGCGATGCCATCGAGCAGGCGCTGCTTCAGCACCAGGTGATTTTCTTCAAGAACCAGGTCATCACCCCGCAACAGCAAGCGCGTTTTGCCGCCAACTTTGGTGACCTGCACATTCACCCGATTTACCCCAACGTACCGGAGCAGCCTGAAGTGCTGGTGCTGGACACGGCCGTGACCGACGTACGCGACAACGCGGTGTGGCACACCGACGTGACCTTTTTGCCAACCCCAGCACTGGGCGCGGTTTTGAGCGCCAAGCAGTTGCCGGCCTTCGGTGGCGATACCCTGTGGGCCAGCGGCATCGCGGCCTTTGAGGGCTTGTCCAAACCGCTGCAAGTGCTGCTGGACGGCCTGACCGCCACCCACGACTTCACCAAATCGTTCCCGCTGGAGCGTTTTGGCTCGACCCCCGAAGACCTCGCGCGCTGGGAACAGACCCGCAAAAACAACCCGCCGCTGTCCCACCCGGTGGTGCGCACGCACCCGGTGAGCGGGCGTAAATCGTTGTTCGTCAACGAAGGCTTCACCACCAAAATCAATGAACTGTCAGAGGCCGAAAGCGACGCGATTTTGAAGTTGCTGTTTGCCCACGCCACCCGCCCTGAATACACCATCCGCTGGCGCTGGCAAGAAAACGACGTGGCCTTCTGGGACAACCGCGTCACCCAGCATTACGCCGTGGACGACTACCGCCCCAACCGTCGCGTGATGCACCGCGCGACCATTTTGGGTGATGCGCCGTTCTAACGCCCCCTGCGGGCGCCAGGGTCAGTCATGAAAGGCAGCGTCTTTCGTCTTTGCGCAGAGACCGATGTTTCGCGCAAGACGAAATGCGTGGCCGCGGGCGCATACGCTCTGATCGCCAGGTTTGATACGCCTGCGTGCTCAATCGTGAATGCCGTCTCAAGCGGGTAAATGCGCTCAGCTTCATTGACCGGCGAAAAGAGTTTGACTGCACTGCTGCCCATCACCGTCAGCATGACCTCATTGAACGTACCTGGCCGAGTGTCATAGGCCCCGCTGGCAAAGCTTTTGGCAACACTGCGCTTGTCACTGACCGACATAAACTGCTCGGTACGCACTACGTCGCCTTTGCCGGCATGGGCAGTTAACGCCTTTAAGCCCACATCGGAAACACGATGCCCGCGATAGGTGGTGGTTTGGCCGCCGGGATTTGTTCTGACATGAAAATCCAGTAATTCAACCGCTTCGGTCCTGCTGATGCTCAACGCCATTTTAATGTCGGCCAGCGAGGATTCCGTTTGAGCCCTGTCTTCGGGCAGCATCCTTGAATAGGTCTCTACGATGCTAGGGCCCGTCCACTCTCCGGGATCAGTGTGCATGGATTCGTTGATCTTGAACCGGGCTGGCTCATTAAAATAGTTGGCCGAGGCAATATAGGCTTCGGTCAAGCCGATGAAAATATTCGCCGGGTACGGCGCCTCGATGCTCACTGACTGGTTGTAACTGCTCATCTCGTCGTAACTGTATCCAGCAGCTCTCACGGCACGCACGGCAACGTCCATGGGGGTATTTCGATGTTGGGCAGTCAAGGTGTACCGATGGTCAAAGAAATTCAAAGGGGACGGGTAAATATGCGGGTGGTTCACTCGCAAAAACGTGTCCAGGGCCTGGATGCGCAGGGGTCGGGTATCCGGATTGCCGCCATTAAGGCCCCACTGGTCTTTAAACGTGATGGGGTTGTTACTCACCATCGCGAACAGGTTCAAGCCATCAACCTCACCGACCGGGTCTGCGCTGACCCAACGCTGAAGCCACGGCGCGTAGTACCTGAAGCCAAAGTAGTAGAGCCCGCTCGCATCGCGCTCCTTGCCCGAATAACGGGTGATTTTGTACTCCCCCTGCAAGGCACTCCTGGCCGCCCACCACGCCGTACCACCGAACGGGTAATAGCTTTCCTGAGTGATTAACCCGGCCTTGCCATCAAGCTCCAGAAGGCTACTGCCCAGATGATCTGACAGACTAAAACGCAGGCTGTTATCGGGCATGTCCTGCGGGCGCCCTACGTCCCACTGCAAGACCTTGATATCGCTGTTGCCTGCTTGCACTTTGATGACGTTGAGGTACTCCCCCGTGGCGCTGTCGCGGCGAATTTCCAGGCCGGGCAAGTACAGCACCTCCACTGTATGTGTCAGGCCCTGAGTGCGGGTGGTACGTACTTTTCGGGTGCGCTGCCCAAGGCCGTCATAGGCATACATTTCATCGTCACTGCTGCCGTTGTCCCGGGTCACCAGCGTCACGGCTTGCAGGTTATTGTTCACATTCCATTGCAGGGTCTGGCCGCGCACTAACGCCAGCTGGTTGCCGTTTAAATCAAAATCACGGCCTAACCCCGGTGGTAACGCTGGGGTGTCCGTGCTTTTCAATACAGCATGGTTGCTGGATTGGGCTATCAACATCGAACGGGTGTAACCATGACCTGTGCTGACTTGGTGTTTTAACTCTGCAAGATTGCCGCCCTCATCGTAGGTATAGGTCTGGGTGTAATTGCGCCACACACTGTTATCGGTCGCGCCGAACCGAACCAGCCTTGGAATGTTCGAGGTTGAAGTGTTGTGCGCATTTTCCCGACCCGTGGCACTGATCAGCTGGTACAGCGAGTCATACAGATAGGTGCTGACAGCATTGATTTGTGCATTGTTCGACCACTGCGTGGGTTGGGCCGTATCGCTGACCCGCAGCACATTCCCCACGTGGTCATAGTCGTAGGTCAAATCCTGCAACGGGGTATTTTTCTCGCCTGAACGATAGGTCGTCAGACGTTTCAAACGGCCATCCAGGGGGGAATACTGCATCGTGGTCAGGACATTGTTGCCTGAGCGCTCGGACTCCAGTTGCCCCCTTGCATTGACCACGCGCTGGTCAACCAACACTTGCTGACTGCCGCCCTTGAGCGTCAAGGCATGTTGCTGCAATTGCCCATCGACTGCGTACTGGGTGTGTTGCAAATTGCCCTTGGCGTCGGTGTGTTCGACGACCTCTGCGAAGGCGTTGTAGCGCCAGGTGGTGCTGTAGCGCGGCGAGTCTGCTTTTAGATCATGCTCTGTCAGTGACGGGTAGAACATCCGCTGCTCGCTCAACAATTGGCCCTGCAACGAATACGTTTCGTACAGCAATGCCCCTGAAGGGTCATCATGACGAATGAGTCGACCACTGCGGTTGACTTGGCGATTGGACGCATCGCTGGCGCCGTAGGTAAAGCACTCGACATGTCGGGCCGTGGCCTCGTGCGCAGCCTGCTCGAACACATTCGTGGGCCTGAGCAACGCGTCAAAATCATAGCGTTGCTCAGCACCGCGAGAGTCCCAGCGGGCAACCACTTGCCCGGCCACGCCTCGCAATAACACACGCGCTCCCGCGTCGACACTCTGCGTGCGCAAGGCCTGGCCCGTCAGGCTGTAATGGGTTCGTTGATTGGGGTGCGTTTGTGGATGATCAAGGCGCAGGGCATACAAGCGCGGGTCCCATTGTGTTTCCAGCAAGCCCGTCGCCCCGTAAGTGTGTCGGCGGATGCGAGCCTGCGGCGCAGTAGCGGCTGACGCTCGGTGATAAGCCACACTGCGCAGCACCAGACCACGGGGGTCCATTGCCGCAAGCGTTGGCGTGTGCCGGTGTAGAAGGCTGGGCATGACAATATCCTTAAAGGAGAAATGGCCATGCGAACGTACAAACTCGGCTGAGTGGGCGGGTGGTAAATAATACTGTGGTTGTGTGTGAATGAGTGGGGGGAGCTCTTTGTCCCTCACCCCAGCCCTCTCCCGAGGGAGAGGGAGCTTTACGGTTGTCGTTTTGGCAAAAACGGCGGCAGGTATAACCCCAAATACGCATCCACCACGCGCAGGCCTTCTTCGGCCATGCGCGGGGTGATGCTGTCGTGCAACTGGATAGAGCGCGCATACACCCGATCACCCAGCTCCATTGCCAAGGCAAAGACGTCGACGTCTTGCGGCAGTACCGGCAATTCAAAATGGCGCATAAACAACGCGTGCAGCAGTTGCCCCAGTTCCAGGTCGTGCTGACGGTCTGCCCGGGTGACTTCGGTAAGGCCATGCTGCGCCAGGATCAGTTGCCGGGCCGCTGCATCTTCGCTGTAGATAGTCATCATGCGCTGCTCGACCACCCGTGACAGATCACGCCAGGTCGTCAATGCGCCGTGGTCGATGGGCGCTTGCAGGCAGGCGCGGAAAGCACCGTGCACATCCTCGGTGAGTGCTTCGAGCAAGGCCGGCACGCTGGCGAAAAAGTGATACACCGATGACGGCGGGATGCCCGCATGCTCGGCCACGCTGTAAATCGACAGGCTGGCGACGCCCTGTATCGCCAGCAAGGTCCGGGCGGCGGCAAGGATCGAATCAATTCGGCCCTGGCTGCGTGCGCGAGGTTTGCGAGGGGTGGCTCGTGGTGTGGCGAGGCGCGTCATGGGTGTCTCCTGCGGGGCTGCAGGCATTGTACGAGCCGGGTCAACCGATTGCACAGCGCAAAAAAAACGCCACGGGCAGTAAAGCCCGTGGCGTTTCTTGAGTACTGCAATCGCTTATACGGTATGCAGGTACCAGTTGTATTCGAGGTCGGAGATAGAGTGTTCAAACTCTTCCAGCTCGCTCTCTTTACAGGCCACAAAAATATCGATGTATTTTGGATCGATGTATTTGGCCATGACCTCGCTATCGTCCAACTCACGCAGTGCATCACGCAGGTTGTTCGGCAGGCTTTGCTCGTTTTGCTCGTAGGAGTTGCCTTCTACAGGAGCACCCGGTTCGATTTTGTTGGTCAGACCGTGGTGTACACCGGCCAGCACAGACGCCATCAGCAAGTACGGGTTGGCATCGGCACCGGCAACCCGGTGTTCAATACGCACGGCATCGGAGGAACCAGTCGGTACGCGGATCGCTACCGTACGGTTATCCAGGCCCCAGCACGGCGAGTTCGGCACGTAGAACTGTGCGCCGAAACGACGGTAGGAGTTGACGTTAGGGCAAAGGAACGCCATCTGCGCCGGTAGGGTCTCGAGCACACCGCCGATCGCGTGACGCAATGCGGCGTTCTGCTCGGGATCCTCGCTGGCAAAAATATTTTTGCCATCTTTGTCCAGAATCGAAATATGGACGTGTAGCCCGTTGCCTGCCTGGCCTGGGTAAGGCTTGGCCATGAAGGTGGTGTCCATCTCATGGTCGTAGGCGATGTTTTTGATCAGACGCTTGAGCAGTACCGCGTAGTCGCAGGCCTTGATCGGGTCGGCAACGTGGTGCAGGTTCACTTCGAACTGCGCCGGGGCACTTTCTTTAACGATGGCGTCAGCCGGAATGCCTTGCTCTTTGGCACCTTCCAGAATGTCCTGGAGGCAGTCGACGTATTCGTCGAGGTCGTCGATCAGGTAAACCTGTGTCGAGTGCGGGCGCTTGCCGGAAATCGGGGAGCGTGGCGGCTGTGGGCGACCGTTTACGTTCTCCTGGTCGATCAGGTAGAACTCCAGCTCAAAGGCTGCGCAAATGGTCAGGCCAAGATCGTCAAATTTGGTAACAACTTGACGCAGTACTTCGCGCGGATCGGCGAAGAAAGGGTCACCTTCAAGTTCGTGCATGGTCATCAGCAGTTGCGCGGTTGGGCGCTTTTGCCATGGCTCGTTGCACAGGGTGTCAGGGATTGGATAACAGATTCGGTCTGCGTCGCCGATGTCCAGACCCAAGCCGGTGCTTTCCACCGTTGAGCCATTGATATCCAGGGCAAATAAAGAGGCAGGCAAGTTGATGCCCTTCTCGTAAACCTTGTGGAGGCTGGTGCGTTCGATGCGCTTGCCGCGCACCACACCATTCATATCCGCAATTAGAAGGTCTACGTACAGAACCTCAGGATGATCCTTAAGGAACGCGTTCGCTTCGTTAAGCTGAACGGCACGCGGGGGTACCGACATGATGCAACACCTTTGTTGTTAAAAATATCAATCATTGAGCGCTACGGGTTTCAGTCAACCCGAACGGCATACCGAAGTCAAGCAACCTATTTTTTGCCCCAAAAAAGCGCTCGAAGGGCATTTTTGACGCATTTTAGGGCGAATTTCGCCCTTATATCGCTTCACTACCCGCAGGCTTGAGCGGGCCGTGTTGTATTTTTTACGGGGGTGTTGTGTAAAAAAATGAACGAGGCTAAGCTCGATTCAAACCCATAACAGCAATAATACCGGGGTGTTACATGTCACGCCTGCCGATAATCGGCGTCACCGCCTGCACCAAGCAGATCGGTTTGCATCCTTATCACATCACTGGCGATAAGTACGTGCGAGCTGTCGCGGTGGCAGCCAAAGGCTTGCCTCTGATCCTGCCGTCTCTGGCAGAACTCATACAACCGTCCGATATTCTGGACGGTCTGGACGGCCTGCTCTTTACCGGGTCACCCTCCAATATCGAACCGCATTTGTATCACGGCCCGGCCAGCGCGCCTGGCACGCTGCATGACCCTGAACGTGATCGCACCACCCTCCCCTTGATTCGCGCCGCACTGGCAGCCGGCGTTCCGGTGCTCGGCATTTGCCGAGGGTTTCAAGAATTAAATGTAGCCCTGGGTGGCTCACTTCACCAGAAATTGCACGAAGTCGAAGGCTTCATAGAGCACCGTGAAGACCCGAGCGCACCGCTTGAGGTGCAGTACGGTCCCAGCCATGCCATGCACGTTCAACCGGGCGGCGTGCTGGCGGGTTTGGGCCTGCCGAGCGACTTCGACGTCAACTCGATTCACACCCAGGGCATTGACCAGTTGGCCCCGGGGTTGCGCATTGAAGCCACTGCACCGGACGGGCTGGTAGAAGCGGTCTCGGTAAAAGACGGCAAGGCTTTTGCTTTAGCAGTTCAATGGCACCCCGAATGGCAGGTAAGCTCTAACCCGATTTACCTCGCAATCTTCCAGGCATTCGGAGATGCCTGCAGGCGGCGCGCACACCAACGCGACGCCGATGCGTCAGTAAACGCCTGACTTATTCAAGTCAGGAAACTCAGCCCAGAGGCATTTATGAGTAACAACCTCGACCAGCTCACCGATTGGTTGAAAGACCACAAGATCACAGAAGTCGAATGCATGATCGCCGACCTTACCGGCATTGCCCGCGGTAAGATCTCGCCGACCAACAAATTCATTGCCGAAAAAGGCATGCGCCTGCCCGAGAGCGTATTGCTGCAAACCGTTACGGGCGACTACGTCGAAGACGACATCTATTACGAACTCCTCGATCCGGCCGACATCGACATGGTCTGCCGTCCCGATCAGAACGCCGTCTATGTTGTGCCCTGGGCCATTGAGCCAACCGCTCAAGTGATTCACGACACCTACGACAAGCAGGGCAACCCGATTGAGTTGTCACCGCGCAACGTGCTGAAAAAGGTCCTCAAACTCTATGCCGACCACGGCTGGCAGCCGATCGTGGCGCCAGAAATGGAGTTTTACCTGACCAAGCGCAGCGAAGACCCGGACTACCCGTTGCAGCCGCCGGTTGGCCGCTCGGGTCGCCCGGAAACCGGCCGTCAGTCCTTCTCTATTGAAGCAGCCAACGAGTTCGACCCGCTGTTCGAAGACGTGTACGACTGGTGCGAGCTGCAAGAGCTGGATCTCGACACTCTGATCCACGAAGACGGCACCGCGCAGATGGAAATCAACTTCCGTCATGGCGATGCCCTGTCGCTGGCCGACCAGATCCTGATTTTCAAACGCACCATGCGTGAAGCCGCGCTCAAGCACGACGTGGCCGCCACCTTTATGGCCAAGCCCATGACCGGCGAGCCGGGCAGCGCGATGCATTTGCACCAGAGCATCATCGATATCGCCACGGGCAAAAACATCTTCTCCAATGAAGACGGGACGATGAGCCAGCTGTTCCTCAACCACATCGGCGGGTTGCAGAAGTTCATCCCTGAACTGCTGCCGCTGTTTGCACCGAATGTGAACTCCTTCCGCCGCTTCCTGCCTGATACCTCAGCGCCGGTGAACGTGGAATGGGGCGAAGAGAACCGCACCGTCGGCCTGCGCGTACCGGATGCCGGCCCGCAAAACCGCCGTGTCGAAAACCGTTTGCCGGGCGCCGATGCCAACCCGTACCTGGCCATTGCGGCCAGCTTGCTGTGTGGCTACATCGGCATGGTCGAAGGCATCAACCCAAGCGCGCCTGTAGTAGGCCGCGGCTATGAACGTCGCAACCTGCGCTTGCCGTTGACCATCGAAGACGCCCTGGAGCGGATGGAAAACAGCAAGACCGTCGAGAAGTACCTCGGCACCAAGTTCATCACCGGTTACGTCGCCGTCAAACGTGCCGAACATGAGAACTTCAAGCGCGTCATCAGTTCGTGGGAGCGGGAATTCCTGCTGTTCGCCGTCTGACACGCCGGGAGCCGCGCCTGGAAGGTGCGGCTCCCCAACTGAATAAAAGGAGAGCTGTATGACTAGCAAGAACCCGCAAACGCAAGCCTGGCAACAACTGAGCAACGATCACCACCTGGCCCCTTTCAGTGACTTCAAGCAATTGAAAGAAGTTGGCCCGCGCATCATCACTCACGCTAAGGGCGTGTACCTCTGGGACAGTGAAGGTCACAAGATTCTCGACGGCATGGCCGGCCTGTGGTGTGTTGCCATTGGTTATGGCCGTGACGAACTGGCCGATGCCGCCAGCAAGCAAATGCGCGAACTGCCGTACTACAACCTGTTCTTTATGACCGCTCACCCGCCGGTGCTTGAGTTGTCCAAAGTCATCGCCGACATCGCCCCCGAAGGCATGAACCACGTGTTCTTCACCGGTTCCGGTTCGGAAGGCAACGACACCATGCTGCGTATGGTCCGCCACTATTGGGCGATCAAAGGCCAGCCGAACAAGAAAGTCATCATCAGCCGTAAAAACGGCTACCACGGTTCGACCGTGGCGGGCGCAAGCCTGGGCGGCATGACCTACATGCACGAACAGGGCGACTTGCCGATCCCGGGCATTACCCACATCCCCCAACCGTACTGGTTCGGTGAAGGCGGCGACATGTCCCCGGAAGAGTTCGGTATCTGGGCGGCCAATCAACTGGAAGAAAAGATCCTTGAGCTGGGCGTCGACAACGTCGGTGCTTTTATTGCCGAGCCTATTCAGGGCGCCGGTGGCGTGATTGTTCCGCCAGACACCTACTGGCCGCGCATCAAAGAGATCCTCGCCAAGTACGACATTCTGTTCGTGGCTGACGAAGTGATCTGCGGCTTTGGCCGGACCGCCGAGTGGTTCGGCAGCGACTTCTACGACCTCAAACCCGACATGATGACCATCGCCAAGGGCCTGACCTCGGGCTACATCCCGATGGGAGGCCTGATCGTGCGCGATGAAGTGGTGGCCGTGCTCAACGAAGGCGGCGATTTCAACCACGGGTTCACCTACTCCGGTCACCCGGTAGCCGCCGCCGTTGCCCTCGAAAACATCCGCATCCTGCGCGACGAAAAAATTATCGAGAAGGCCAACGCCGAAACGGCACCGTATTTGCAAAAGCGTTTACGCGAACTCAACGATCACCCGTTGGTGGGCGAAGTGCGCGGTGTTGGCCTGTTGGGCGCCATTGAACTGGTGCAGGACAAAGCCACTCGCAAACGTTATGAAGGCCGGGGTGTGGGCATGATCTGCCGTCAGTTCTGCTTTGATAACGGCCTGATCATGCGCGCCGTCGGCGACACCATGATCATCGCGCCACCGCTGGTCATCAGCAAAGACGAGATCGATGAGTTGGTGACCAAGGCGCGTAAGTGCCTGGATCTGACCTTGGAAGCATTGCAGGGTTAACTGCTAGGCTTTGGGCGCAAGAAAACTGCGGATTTTATGTAGGCAATTGCGCTTAGAGCCTTAAGAATCAAGGCTCTTCCCTTGAAAGCCTGCCCTGGATCTTGCCAGACTAGCCGCCGGCTTTGGTTACCCTGACATCAGGTCGCTGAATCGGTGGTTTAAAAGAACAATTGGAGCATTACAGATGAAGGCATCAGGTTTTAAAAAAGCTGGCAAGACCCTTCTCGCCCTGTCCTTGATGGGTGTGATGGCCGGGGCAGCACAAGCAGCAGACAAAGTGCTGCACGTTTACAACTGGTCCGATTACATCGCACCCGATACCGTCAAAAAGTTTGAAGACAAGACCGGTATCAAAGTGGTTTACGACGTGTTCGACAGCAACGAGACCCTTGAGGCCAAACTGCTGGCGGGCAAGTCTGGCTACGACATCGTCGTGCCATCCAACAACTTCCTGGCCAAGCAGATCAAAGCCGGCGTTTACCAGGAGCTGGACAAGTCCAAGCTGCCTAACTGGAAAAACCTCGACCCTGCTCTGCTCAAGGCCGTTGGCGATGCCAGTGACCCGGGCAACAAATTTGCGTTCCCGTACATGTGGGGCACCATTGGCATCGGCTACAACCCTGAGAAGGTCAAAGCCGCTCTGGGCGTCGACACCATTGATTCCTGGGACGTGATCTTCAAGCCCGAGAACATCGAGAAGCTGAAAAAATGTGGCGTGAGCGTGCTCGACTCGCCAACCGAAATGCTGCCGGTGGCGCTGCATTACCTGGGCTTGCCGACCAACAGCCAGAAGAAAGACGATCTGCAGAAAGCTGAAGAGCTGTTCCTCAAGGTGCGTCCTTCGATCGCTTACTTCCACTCCTCCAAGTACATCTCTGACCTGGCCAACGGCAACATCTGCGTTGCAGTGGGCTACTCGGGCGACCTGGAGCAATCCATCAGCCGCGCCAAAGAAGCCGGTGACAAGGTCAAACTCAAGTACGTGATTCCGAAAGAAGGTGCAGGCAGCTTCTACGACATGGTCGCCATCCCTAAAGATGCCGAAAACGTTGATGCCGCTTACGCCTGGATGAACTACCTGCTGGAACCGGAAGTGATGGCCGAGATCACTAACAGTGTTCGTTTCCCGAACGGTAACAAAGCTGCAACACCGTTGGTGAATA
Organism: Pseudomonas helleri; assembly: GCF_001043025.1. Classification (GTDB taxonomy): domain Bacteria; phylum Pseudomonadota; class Gammaproteobacteria; order Pseudomonadales; family Pseudomonadaceae; genus Aquipseudomonas; species Aquipseudomonas helleri. The sequence continues at coordinate 172,330 of NZ_JYLD01000010.1, forward strand.
AAGACATCTCGGGTGACCCAAGCATCTATCCGTCGGATGAAGTCAAAGAACATCTGTACGCGATCAGTGACTTGCCACCTGCAACCTTGCGCCTGCTGACCCGCAGCTGGACCAAGATCAAATCCGGTAAGTAACACGGCAATCTTGTAGGAGCGAGCTTGCCTCGCGATCTTTTAAAAGATCAAAAGATCGCGAGACGAGCTCGCTCCTACAAGCCAGATTTCATGTGAAATCAGCGTGTTATCGCAATAAATCGCAGAAAACTTTGCTGTGCAGGTTTATCGAGGGTAAGTTGCGCGCCGGTTTTGTCTTTAGCGGTTCAGCTGCCGGAAGACACGGGCAACTCAGGCCCAACTATTTAGAGGACCACCACGTGTCTATTTCCTTGTTTCGCAAGACCTTGATGGTCGGAGCCGGTCTAGCGCTTGCAGTCAGCGTTCAAGCGGCCCCCACCGTGCACATTTATAACTGGTCGGACTACATAGCACCCGATACCTTGGCCGATTTTGAAAAGGCCACCGGCATCAAACCGGTGTATGACGTCTTCGATTCCAACGAAACGCTGGAAGGCAAGCTGCTGGCTGGCCGTACCGGTTATGACGTGGTTGTGCCGTCTAACCACTTCCTGGGCAAACAGATCAAAGCGGGCGCTTTCCAAAAGCTCGACAAATCGCAGCTGCCCAACTATTCCAACTTGGATCCTGCCTTGCTCAAGCGCCTTGAGCAGAACGATCCGGGTAACCAATACGCCGTGCCGTACCTGTGGGGCACCAATGGCATTGGTTACAACGTCGATAAAGTCAAAGAAGTCCTGGGCGTCGACAAAATCGACTCGTGGGACGTGGTCTTCAAGCCAGAGAACATCAAAAAGCTGCAAGCCTGCGGCGTATCGTTCCTGGATTCGGCCGATGAAATGATGCCGACCGTGCTCAACTACCTGGGCCTGAACGCCAACAGCACCAACCCTGAAGACTACAAGAAGGCCGAAAAAACCCTGTTGGCGGTGCGTCCTTACGTCACCTACTTCCACTCGTCCAAGTACATCTCAGACCTTGCCAACGGCAACATCTGCGTCGCGATCGGTTTCTCCGGTGATGTGTTCCAGGCCAAAAACCGTGCCGAAGAAGCGAAAAAAGGCGTGAACATTGCCTACGTCGTGCCCAAGGAAGGCGGCGCCCTGTGGTTTGACATGCTGGCGATTCCAAAAGACTCCAGCAACGTTAAAGAAGCCCACACGTTCATCAACTACCTGCTGCAACCTGAAGTCATCGCCAAGGTCAGTGACTACGTTGGCTATGCCAACCCAAATCCTGGGGCTGACAAGGTAATGGATGAGTCCATTCGTACCGACGAAGCGGTTTACCCAACCCAGGCGGTACTGGACAAGGCTTACGTTTCGACCGAGCTACCGCCGAACATTCAGCGTCTGATGACGCGTTCGTGGACTAAGGTCAAAACGGGTAAATAGCTCGCAAGACCACCTATCCAAGGCCCGAACCTCTTGTTCGGGCTGCTAAATTTGTTGGGAGTTTCGTAAATGGCTGTTGCCTCCGGCGCCTATAAGAAAGCCCTCGAGGGCGATCAGACCCCTAAACAGGTTCTGGTCAAAATCGACCGGGTCACGAAAAAATTCGACGAGACGATTGCAGTGGACGATGTGTCCCTGGAAATCAACAAAGGCGAGATCTTCGCCTTGCTCGGCGGATCGGGATCGGGCAAATCCACCTTGCTGCGCATGCTCGCCGGTTTCGAGCGCCCAACAGAGGGCCGTATTTTCCTCGATGGCGTGGACATCACCGACCTGCCGCCCTATGAGCGGCCGATCAACATGATGTTCCAGTCCTACGCTCTGTTCCCGCACATGACCGTGGCGCAAAACATCGCCTTCGGCCTCAAGCAGGACAAAATGGCGAGCGCTGAAATCGATGCCCGCGTTGGCGAAATGCTCAAGCTGGTGCACATGACCCAGTACGCCAAGCGCAAACCGCATCAATTGTCGGGCGGTCAGCGCCAGCGTGTGGCCCTGGCCCGTTCGCTGGCCAAGCGTCCTAAATTGCTGCTGCTCGACGAACCCATGGGTGCGCTGGACAAAAAACTGCGTTCGCAGATGCAACTGGAGCTGGTGGAAATCATCGAGCGCGTCGGCGTGACCTGCGTCATGGTGACCCACGACCAGGAAGAGGCCATGACCATGGCCCAGCGCATCGCGATCATGCACCTGGGCTGGATCGCCCAAATCGGCAGCCCGATCGACATCTATGAAACCCCGGTGAGCCGCCTGGTGTGCGAATTCATCGGTAACGTCAACCTGTTCGAAGGTGAAGTGGTCGACGACGCCGAGGGCTACGCGCGCATCAACAGCCCGGAGCTGGAGAACGACATTTACGTCGGGCATGGCGTGACCACCTCGGTCGAAGACAAACACATTACCTACGCGATCCGCCCGGAAAAGATGCTGATCACCACCGAAAAGCCGGCCTACGAGTACAACTGGTCGCGCGGCAAGGTGCATGACATCGCTTACCTGGGCGGCCACTCGGTGTTCTACGTCGAACTGCCCTGCGGCAAGCTGGTGCAATCGTTTGTGGCCAACGCTGAACGCCAGGGCGCTCGTCCGACCTGGGACGATCAGGTCTACGTCTGGTGGGAAGACGACAGCGGCGTGGTACTGCGCTCATGAACATGCGAAAGCTTAAACGCCGACTGCAACGAATAACCCCCGGTGGCCGTCATGTGGTCATCGGGATTCCATTCCTGTGGCTGTTTCTGTTTTTCATGCTGCCGTTCTTCATCGTTCTGAAGATCAGCTTTGCTGAGGCAGACGTCGCGATTCCGCCGTACACCGAGATCCTCAACTACGTTGACCAGAAGCTCGAGATCCTGCTGAACCTGGGCAACTACGCCATGTTGGGCGACGATGAGCTGTATATCGCCGCGTATCTGGGCTCGCTGAAAATGGCCTTTATCAGCACGCTGTTGTGCCTGCTGATCGGCTATCCGATGGCCTACGCCATCGCCAACGCGCGCAAAGAAATGCAGACCGTACTGGTGCTGCTGATCATGATGCCGACCTGGACAGCGATCCTGATCCGCGTGTATGCGTGGATGGGCATTCTGAGCAACAACGGCCTGCTCAATGGCTTCTTGATGTCCATGGGCTGGATCGATCAACCATTGCAGATCCTCAACACCAACACCGCGGTGTACATCGGTATTGTCTACTCGTACCTGCCGTTCATGATCCTGCCGTTGTACGCCAACCTCGTCAAACACGACCACAGCTTGCTGGAAGCCGCGTCTGACTTGGGTTCGAGCACTTTCAACAGCTTCTGGAAGATCACCGTTCCGTTGTCTAAAAACGGCATCATCGCGGGCTGCATGCTGGTGTTTATCCCGGTAGTGGGCGAGTTCGTGATCCCGGAACTGCTGGGCGGACCAGAAACCCTCATGATCGGTAAAGTGTTGTGGCAAGAGTTCTTCAACAACCGTGACTGGCCGGTAGCTTCTGCACTGGCGGTGGTCATGCTGGCGATCCTGATTGTGCCAATCATCCTGTTCAACCGCAGCCAGGCTAAAGAGCTGGAGGGCAAGATATGAAGCGCATCCGTTTCTCTAGCTTTATGTTGGTGGTAGGGCTGTTGTTCATCTACCTGCCAATGCTGATCCTGGTGATCTACTCCTTCAACGCCTCCAAACTGGTGACGGTGTGGGGCGGCTGGTCGCTGAAGTGGTACACCGGCCTGACCGACAACACCCAACTGATGGGCTCGGTCATGCGCTCACTGGAAATCGCCTGCTACACGGCGATTGCAGCGGTCGCATTGGGCACCCTCGCAGCGTTCGTGCTGACCCGTATCAGTCACTTCAAGGGCCGCACGTTGTTCGGCGGCCTGGTGACGGCGCCGTTGGTGATGCCTGAAGTGATCACCGGTCTGTCGCTGTTGCTGCTGTTCGTGGCCATGGCGCAGATGATTGGCTGGCCGCAAGAGCGCGGCATCGTCACCATCTGGATCGCCCACACCACGTTCTGTGCGGCCTATGTGGCGGTGGTGGTATCGGCCCGGCTGCGCGAGCTGGACCTGTCCATCGAAGAAGCGGCCATGGACCTGGGTGCCAAGCCGTGGAAGGTGTTCTTCCTGATCACCATCCCGATGATCGCCCCGTCACTGGCGGCTGGCGCCATGATGTCCTTTGCCCTGTCGCTGGACGACCTGGTACTGGCCAGCTTCGTGTCCGGCCCGGGCTCCACGACCTTGCCGATGGAAGTGTTCTCGGCCGTGCGTCTGGGGGTTAAACCCGAGATCAACGCCGTGGCCAGCTTGATCCTGCTGGCGGTGTCGCTGGTGACCTTCCTGGTGTGGTTCTTCAGCCGCCGCGCCGAAGAGCACCGCAAAAAAGCCATCCAGCAAGCCATCGACGAAGCCGCTGCCGAGTCGTGGAAACAACCCGATGTACGCCGTCCAAAGTCGCCTGACGCCGCTTAAGACTGCGATTTAAAAACCTCGCCTCCTGTCACAGGGGGGCGAGGTTTTTTTATGGGCATTGCTTAATGCCCGCTCTTGAGCCAGTGCCGTTTTAAATGATGATTGTGGCTAAAGCGTTGGGTGCAACCCCCATGCGTACAGATCGTAAGGCCGTGAAGCGACGTCATGGGCTAAGTACTCCGGCCGGCATGAGTTCGCATGTGACGCGTAAGCTGGCTGTTCTGGCTAAAACTCTTTGAGCATCCAGGCGCAGTGCATGGGTACGGCTTCTCGCCGGTATGAGTTCGCAAGTGCTCCTTAAGGTGGCTGTTCACGCTAAAGCTCTTTGAGCATCCAGGCGCAATGCACGAGTACGGCCTCTCGCCGGTATGAGTTCGCATGTGATCCTTAAGATTACCGTTCAGGGTAAAGCTCTTTGAGCATCCAGGCGCAGTGCACGGGTACGGCTTCTCGCCGGTATGAGTTCGTAAGTGACGCTTAAGACTGATGAGAATTGCAAAGCTCATTGAGCATCCAGGTTCAGTGCACAGGTGCGGCCTCTCGCTGGTATGAGTTCGCAAGTGAACCGTAAGCTGGCCCTTCTGCTTAAAGCTCATTGAGCATCCAGGTTCAGTGCACGGGTGCGGCCTCTCGCCGGTATGAGTTCGCAAGTGATCCTTAAGATGGGTCTTCCATCCAAACCCTTTCATGCAACCAGCCGCACCACAGTAAAAGCGCTTAAGTGCTGGCACAGCAGGCACTAGGAATGTGCCCTGCGAAGACGTCCCAGGCTGAGGCTCTGCAACAGCCGCCGGCAAGCTCTGTATGATCTGCTGAAACTGATCTTGAAAATCACTCTCTTGAAGGTCTGCATCTGCAACCTCCGCCGCGAGTGCAAAATCTCCAGCTTTACTGTCTTGTGTATCGTCATCGGCCAATAACGCTCGGGCTTGCGCGCCGGTCATTTCAGGGGCGGCCCCCACTGCGTCCACAATCCAATCCTCCCCGAGCTCCACGTCTGAGAGCTTGCGCACGCGTATACGCCCGTCCGCATCCACATGCCCTATCGGGTCGTTGCCGACAAACCCATACAGGTTCAAGCCATCAATGGCGCCACCCGGATCGGGGTTCAGCCAGCGGTTTAGCCACGGGGCGTAGTAGCGATAGCCGTAGTAATACAGCCCTGAGGCATCGCGTTCCTTGCCTGAGTAACGAAGGGTTTTGTAGCTGGCTTCCACTTCATTGCGCCCGGCCCAGCACGCGGTACCGCCGAACGGGTAGTAGGTTTCCTGGCTGATCAGTTGGGCCTGATCGTCCAGCTCCAGCGTGCTGGAACCCAAGTGGTCATCGAGGGTGTAGCGCAACTGATCGTTGCCAAGGCCGGTGGGCGGTGTGTCCCAATGCAACCATTGCACGCGGCACCGCCCGGCCTGAACAGTGACGACCTCAAGCTGTTCCTGGCTGGCGCTGTTGGTGCGCACCTCCAGCCCCGGCAGGTAGCGGGTTTCGGCGGTGTGACTGTTGGCCTGCGCTTGCCAGGTGCGGACTTTGCGCAGGCGCTTGCCTCCACCGCCGTAGATATAGCGCTCCTCGTCATTGGCGGCGTGCTGACGGGTGACCTGGGCGATTGCGCACAGTTGATTGCGGGCATCCCACTGTAGGGATTGGCCGGACTGCAAGATCAGCACATTGCCATTGGCGTCGTAGCTGTGTTCCGTTTCGCCGCTGCGCATAAGGCGGTTGCTGTGTGGGGCGATGTGCATCGACAGCGTGTGATTGATCGCCCCCAGGTGAATGCGCTCCAGCAGATTGCCCGCCGCATCGTAGCGATAGGTTTCGCTGTAATTGACCACCTGGCTGGTGTCCGAAGTCTGCCAGGCCGGCAAGTCCGGGCCGAGTGACGGCTTGGCAGTCTCCCAACCGCTGGCTGCAATCAGTTGGTAGAGGCTGTCGTGGGTAAAGCGGCGAATGGGCTCGATGCGCTGATTGGCAAAATGTCGGGTGGCCAGGGTTGTGTCTTCAATCTCAACAAGGTTGCCGACCGGGTCGTAGCGGTAATGCAAATCTTGCAACAACGGTTTACCGGGCGCTTGCGCCTGTAGCCGAGCCAGACGGCCGGTCGACGCTTCGTGGACCAGACGCGTGACAACGCCATTGCCAGCGGTTTCGCTTTCGACTTGAGAAAAGGCGTTGTAGCAGATGTTGCTGACCAAGATTTTTACAGCGCTGCTGCCCGCAACTTGCAGGCCGGTTTCGCGCAGTTGCCCGGCCACGGTGTGGCTGAAGTGTTGTTGATGCCCTTTGGCATCGGTCTGGCTGAGCACTTCGCCAGCAGCGTTGAAATGCCAGCGGCTGATAAGCGGGTCGGCCTCCTCCAGCAACAGGTCGCGCTGCGCCTCAGGCTCGGGCCAATGAGGCAGGTCAAGGCTACGCCAAAACTGTTGGGTTTCTTCCAGCATTCCGCCTGCCAGACCGTATTCAGTCATGTGCCGCGTACCCGCCGGGTCGTCGTGGCGCAGTAACCTGCCGCAGCGGTTGTGCCGGGCGCTCTGCGCGCTGGCGCTGGCGTAGGCAAAGCGCTCGATCACATGGCTACGGTTTTCAGTCACGCTGACCGGGCGCATCGAGTCGTCATAAGCGGTTTGCCAATGGCTCTCGCGGGTGTCCCATACCTCCAGCATCTGCCCGGCCTCGCCCGCCAGGCTGACCCGCCACCCCGCATCGCTGCTGTCAGTGGCCAACACCTGACCGGACAGGCTGAACACGGTCAGCAGATTGGCCGGAGCCGAAGCGTGCGCGAACACACGCGGGTCGCGCTGTGCCACCAGCCGCCCCATGGGATCGAACACGCTCTGCGTCACCCGTTGCTCAGATGCTTGCCCACTCACTGAGCACGCAAACGCCACCGTGCGAATCGGCAAACCGCGCGGGTCGATAACGGCTAGCGTCGGCGTATGGGCGTGGAGCGACGTCATGGGCAAGCTCTTGGGAGTGACCTGCCTCACAGCATGCGCTCAGGAGGTGAGCACGTCTGCTGTCAGAAATGACAGTCATGAGCTGGAGGTCTGTGCATCACTGAATCGCGAGCAAGCCCGCCCCCACGAATGAGCGGGCCCGCTTTAAAGGTTTATGGCTTGGCCACGTGCCACACACCGCCTTTGCCGTCGCCGGTTTTTTCACCAGGGCTCTTGTCGCCTGCAAAGGTGTACAGCGGCTTATCCTTGTAGACCCATTGTTTCGTGCCGTCTGTGCGCTCGGTCGTTTTCCAGTCACCCATGTCTTTGGCGTCGGACTTGGCGGGCAGCGGTGGCCAGTTTTTGGCGCAGGTGTCGTAGCACGTCGACTTACCGTCCGCATCCTTGTCGTACGTGTAGAGCGTCAAGCCGACGTGATCAACCAGAAATCCGTCCTTGACCATCGCCGGCTCGTCAGCAAAGGCCAGCCCCGGAAGCGCCAGCGCGGCGGCCAGCAGCAATGCCTTCAGGGAAGTAGTGTTATAAGTCATCGGAATCGTCCTTTTTGTGGTTGTACGATTTGAGATCAAAGCGTAGTCCACTAATCTGCGGAGCGCTTTTAGGCCCAAAGCTGTCACACGACTGCAATAATTCCGTTATCTAATGCGCCACAAGACAGTTAAATGACACGAGGGTTACGGCATGGTTGGCAGGAGCATTTTGATCGTAGATGACGAGGCACCGATCCGCGAGATGATCGCGGTGGCCTTGGAAATGGCTGGCTACGATTGCCTGGAAGCCGACAATGCTCAGGACGCTCACGCCATCATCGTGGACCGTAAGCCTGACCTGATTCTGCTGGACTGGATGCTGCCCGGCGGCACATCGGGGATCGAATTGGCCCGTCGCCTGAAACGCGAAGAACTGACCAATGACATTCCGATCATCATGCTCACCGCCAAAGGCGAAGAGGACAACAAGATCCAGGGCCTGGAAGTGGGCGCTGATGACTACATCACCAAGCCGTTTTCCCCGCGTGAACTGGTCGCCCGCCTCAAAGCCGTGCTGCGCCGTGCAGGCCCCGCCGACAACGAATCACCGATTGAAATCGGCGGCCTGCTGCTCGACCCCATCAGCCACCGCGTCACCATCGACGGCACCCCGGCCGACATGGGCCCCACCGAATACCGCCTGCTGCAATTCTTCATGACCCACCAAGAACGTGCCTACACCCGTGGCCAGTTACTTGACCAAGTGTGGGGCGGCAACGTGTACGTTGAAGAACGGACCGTCGACGTGCACATCCGTCGCTTGCGCAAAGCCCTCGGCGAGGCGTATGAAAATCTGGTACAAACCGTGCGCGGCACCGGTTATCGGTTTTCAACAAAAGCTTAAGAGCAGCAGCTAGCTATTGGCTGTAAGCGGCAAGCTTGGAGCTTGCTGCTTATAGCTTGCCGCTTAAGCCCACAACGGGACGTGTGACTTGAACCCAAATTGGCATGGCACTCTGATTCGCCATCTATTGCTTTTGATTACCGGCTGCCTGTTCATCGGGTTGATCAGTGGGTATTACGGCTGGAGCCTGGTCGTCGGTCTGGGCCTTTATCTGGGCTGGACCCTTAAACAGCTGCTGCGCCTGCACGATTGGCTGCGCAACCACCAACCCGACGAAGCACCGCCCGATGGCTATGGCCTGTGGGGTGAGGTGTTTGACAGCATCTACCACCTGCAACGCCGCGACCAGCGCGTACGCGGGCGCCTGCAAGCGGTGATTGACCGTGTGCAAGAGTCCACCGCCGCCCTCAAGGACGCCGTGGTCATGCTCGACAGCCATGGCGACCTGGAATGGTGGAACCGCGCCGCCGAAACCCTGCTGGGCCTCAAGACCCCGCAAGACAGCGGCCAGCCGGTCACCAACCTGGTTCGCCACCCGCGCTTCAAGGAATACTTCGACAACGGCAATTACGCCGAACCGCTGGAAATTCCTTCGCCGGTCAACGACCACCTGCGCATCCAGCTCTACATCACCCGCTATGGCAACAACGAGCACCTGATGTTGGTGCGTGATGTCACCCGCCTCCACCATCTGGAGCAAATGCGCAAAGACTTCATTGCCAACGTCTCCCATGAACTGCGCACGCCGTTGACGGTGATTTGCGGCTATCTGGAAACCCTGCTCGACAACGTCGATGACGTGAACCCGCGCTGGAAGCGCCCGCTGTCACAAATGCAGCAACAGGGCGAACGCATGCAGACGCTGCTCAATGACCTGCTGTTGCTGGCCAAGCTGGAAGCCACCGACTACCCCTCGGACAACCAGCCGGTGCCTATCGACGCCTTGCTGCGCTCGATCAAGGGCGACGCCCAGGCGTTGTCCGGGCAACGCAACCAGACCATCACCCTGGACATCGACACCAACGTGGCCCTCAAGGGCAGCGAAGCCGAGCTGCGCAGCGCGTTCTCCAACCTGGTGTTCAACGCCGTCAAATACACCCCGGACGGCGGCTCTATCCGTATTCGCTGGTGGGCAGACCACTTGGGCGCGCACCTGAGCGTGCAGGATTCGGGGGTCGGCATCGACAACAAACACCTGCCGCGCCTGACCGAACGCTTCTACCGCGTAGACTCCAGCCGCAATGCCAGCACCGGCGGTACGGGCCTGGGGCTGGCCATCGTCAAACACGTGCTATTGCGCCACCACGGGCACCTGGACATCAGCAGCGTATTGGGCCACGGCAGCACTTTTACCTGCCAATTCGACCCGGTTCAGGTCATAAAACCCAGGATTAGCGCCTCCGTCAGCTGACCCGTGTGGCAAAAGCCCACTAGGCAAGCACCGCATCAGCCGCTACATTGCTTGGCCGGGGCCTGCATATGCAGGCCCTGAAACCCTCAACTCGTTGAATATTGGAACCCGTAAAACTCCATCATGGACCCTTCCCCTGGCTTGACCCTCGCAACACTCTTCGCCGACTTCGGCATGATTCTTTTTGCTCTGATCCTGGTACTGCTCAACGGCTTTTTCGTTGCGGCTGAATTTGCCATGGTCAAACTGCGCTCGACCCGGGTCGAGGCCATCGCAGACGTCAACGGCTGGCGCGGGCAGATCCTGCGCACCGTGCACAACCAGCTCGACGCTTACCTGTCCGCCTGCCAATTGGGTATCACCCTGGCCTCGCTGGGCCTGGGCTGGGTCGGTGAGCCGGCGTTTGCCCACTTGCTCGAACCGCTGCTCGGCGCGCTGGGCGTGCAGTCGCCTGAAGTGATCAAAGGTGTGTCGTTCTTTACCGCCTTCTTCATCATTTCGTACCTGCACATTGTGGTCGGCGAACTGGCCCCTAAATCCTGGGCCATCCGCAAACCCGAAACCCTGTCGCTGTGGACAGCCGTGCCGCTGTACCTGTTCTACTGGGCCATGTACCCGGCCATCTACCTGCTCAACGCCAGCGCCAACGCCATTTTGCGGATTGCCGGCCAAGGCGAGCCCGGTGCTCACCATGACCACGCCTACAGCCGCGAAGAACTCAAACTGATCCTGCACTCCAGCCGTGGCCAGGACCCGAGCGACCAAGGCATGCGCGTGCTGGCCTCGGCCGTGGAAATGGGCGAGCTGGAAGTGGTCGACTGGGCCAATTCACGCGAAGACCTGGTGACCCTGGACTACAAGGCGCCGCTCAAGGAAATCCTTGCGCTGTTCCGCCGTCACAAGTTCAGCCGCTACCCGGTCTACGACGCCGACACCAACACCTTTGTCGGTCTGTTGCACATCAAGGACCTGCTGCTTGAGCTGGCTGACCTCGATCACCTGCCCGAAACCTTCAACCTTGAAGAACTGATCCGCCCGCTGGAGCGCGTGTCACGCCACATGCCGCTGGCGCAGCTGCTGGAGCAGTTCCGCAAGGGCGGCGCGCACTTTGCGCTGGTGGAAGAAGCCGACGGCAAAGTGGTCGGCTACCTGACCATGGAAGACGTGCTCGAAGTGCTGGTGGGCGACATTCAGGACGAACACCGCAAGGCTGAGCGCGGCATCCTCTCGTACCAGCCGGGCAAACTGCTGGTGCGCGGTGACACGCCGTTGTTCAAGATTGAGCGCCTGCTGGGCGTCGACCTTGACCACGTCGAAGCCGAAACCGTTGCGGGCCTGATCTACGACACCCTCAACCGCGTGCCCGAAGAAGAAGAGCAACTGGAAGTCGAAGGCCTGCGCATCATCATCAAAAAGATGAAAGGCCCGAAAATCGTCCTGGCCAAAGTGCTGAAGCTCAATTAACCCGGCCTTCCTGTAGGAGCGAGCTTGTCTCGCGATCTTTTGAGCGTTTAAAAGATCGCGAGGCAAGCTCGCTCCTACAGTGAAGATGCAAATGTTTCACAAATGTTTCAACACACCGCCAGCTGTGCGATGCTGGCGTTCTGCTCAATTGCCGACTACAGCTTAAGAAACATCTGTAAGAACGGCCTGCAGCTATCTGATCCTCCAAAGTATCCACCACAGGGAGCCAGCATGCTGACCCTGCTCAATCTTCTCTCTGCCGTGACCCTGCTGATCTGGGGCACGCATATCGTGCGAACCGGTATCTTGCGGGTTTACGGCACGAACTTGCGCCATGTCATCGGGCAAAACGTGTCCAGACCGATACTCGCGTTTATCGCCGGTATCATCGTCACCGCCATGGTGCAAAGCAGCAACGCCACCGCCCTGCTGGTGACCTCCTTTGTCGGCCAGGGCCTGATGACGCTCACACCCGCGCTGGCAACCATGCTCGGGGCCGACGTCGGGACCGCGCTGATGGCACGGGTGCTGACCTTCGATTTGTCGTGGCTGTCACCGCTGCTGATTTTTTTGGGTGTGATCTTCTTCCTGTCACGCAAACAAACCCGCGCCGGGCAACTGGGCCGCGTCGGGATTGGCCTGGGCCTGATTATTCTGGCGCTGCAACTGATCGTCGAAGCCGCCTCGCCCATCACCCATGCCCAAGGCGTGAAGGTGATTTTCGCCTCGTTGACCGGCGACCTGCTGCTCGATGCACTGGTCGGCGCGGTGTTTGCGATGGTCTCGTACTCCAGCCTGGCCGCCGTGCTGCTCACCGCGACCCTGGCCGGCGCCAGCGTGATCAGCCTGCCTGTGGCCGTTGGCCTGGTGATCGGCGCCAACATTGGCAGCGGCGTGCTGGCGTTTCTCAGCACCAGCATGCAAAACACGGCGGGGCGGCAGGTGGCGCTCGGCAGCCTGCTCTACAAATTGATCGGTTTGCTGCTGATCATGCCGGTGCTCACGCCGCTGGTGGACTGGATGGACAGCCTTAACTTCAGGCCCCAGGAACTGGTCATCGGCTTCCACCTGCTCTACAACACCACGCGCTGCTTCTTGATGCTGCCCACCATCGGCCTCATGGCACGGCTGTGTGCCCGGCTATTGCCCGAGCGGGACCTCGCCAACGGCAGCATCACCCCACGCCACCTCGACCCTGCAGCACTCGACACACCCACCTTGGCGCTGACCAACGCCGTGCGCGAAACTCTGCGCATTGGCGACCTGATCGACACCATGTTGGTCAATATGCTCGACGTTCTGCGCGGCAAGCAAACCTCGATGACGCAGGCAATGCGCACCCTCAGCGATGACGTCGAAGTGCTCTACAGCGCGGTCAAACTGTACCTGGCGCAAATGCCCCGCGAAGACCTGGGCGAACACGACAGCCGCCGCTGGGCCGAGATCATCGAACTGGCGATCAACCTCAAACTGGCCAGCGACCTGATCGAGCGCATGCTGCGCAAAGTCCAGCAGCAGAAAACCTCGCAACGCCGTTCGTTTTCGGCCACCGGGCTTGAAGAGCTGGTAGACCTGCAAACCCAGCTCATCGAGAACCTGCGCCTGGGCCTCACGGTGTTCCTGAACTCGGACCCACACATCGCCCGCCAACTGCTGCGCGAAAAACGCCGCTTTCGCGCACAAGAGCGGCGCCTGGCCCACGCTCACGTGAACCGTTTGCAACAGAAAATCACCCAAAGCATCGAAACCAGCTCCGTGCATCTGGAACTGATCGCCGACATGCAGCGCCTGAACTCACTGTTTTGCGGCAGCGCCTACGTGGTGCTGGAAAACAGTGATACCGGCGCCCTGGAACCTGAAGACAACGCCGACACCCTGCATTCACCCTGAACGTTGCACGCGAACGTGTTGTCAGTCTGTAAGCAGCGTCTAACCTGCACAGACTGACGCGCTGCGCCACTCGCCCTCTCAAAACGGATTCAGAGATCCAGGGATTTTTATGCGTTGCCTGCTGTTTATCTGCGTGCTGCTGGGAGCAGCTCAGAGTTTTGCCCTCGACCGCTTCAGCGTAGAGGGCTATCAACTGCCTAACGGCTTGCAACTGATCCTCAAGCCCGGCTACGAGCGCGGCCATGTGTCCATTCGCTTGGTGGTCGGCGTGGGCATGGATGACTTCAGTTGCGCCGATCAACAGTTGCCCCACCTGCTTGAGCACTTATTGTTCAGCGGCGTCGACGACAGCGGCGAAGGCGGCCTGGAAGAACGCATGCAAGCGCTGGGCGGCGAATGGAACGCCTACACCAGCAACGCCGACACCACGTTTGTGATCGAAGCCCCGGCGAAAAACCAGCGCAAAATCCTCGACCTGCTGCTGAGCCTGCTGACCCGCACGCAAATGACCGACCAGCGCATCAGCGAGGCCAAGCAAGTGGTTGAGCGCGAAGACGGCGGCCACTATTCGCACCTGCAACGCTGGCTGGACCGCCAGGACCTCGGGCACAGCGCCAGCAACCAGTTGGCGGTGGAACTGGGCCTCAAATGCGCCGAGCGCGCCGAGGTGCATAACCTCACGCGCCAACAGCTCGAAGCGGTGCGCAACACGTGGTACGCCCCCAACAACATGACCCTGATCATGGTCGGCGACCTCGACCGCCTGCTGCCGGCGTATCTGGAACGCACCTACGGCGCACTCGAACCGGTCGACCCCAGCGAGCACCTGCCGCTGCCCGCCATTGAAGCCAGGGCTGACACCGAGCGCACATTGGTGCGCGGTGTGGTCGGCGAGACGGCCAAGCTGCATTGGTTGCTGCCTGAGCCGGTGATCGACGACCAGAACGATGAAACCTGGGACCTGCTTCGTGATTACCTGGAGTGGTCGTTGTACAACGAGCTGCGGCTCAAACACGGGTTGTCTTACGGGCCTTGGGCCGAGCGCGAAGTGTTTGGCGGCGTGAGCTTTTTAAGCCTCAACGCCGACCTCGCCCGCGATGACGTTGCCAAGGCTCAACAGGTGATGGGCGAACTCAAACAACGTTTGCTCAAGGACGGCCTCGACCCGCAGACCTTTACCCGCCTCAAAAACGCCGCCGTAGCGCGCCAGGCCTGGGCTGTGCAGGGCAACAGCGCCTTGGCTGATTACTACTGGAGCGCCTTGGGCGACTACGACGGCGGCCGGTTTGCCGACCCGTCCAAACGCTTGCAAGCGGTGACACTTGAGCAAGCCAACAGCGCGTTGCGCCACTTGTTTGCCAAGCCCGGTTATGTGCGTATCGAGAAACCGCTGTTCAGCTATAACGGCTTGACCGTGGCGCTGGCGGCGGCGTTGAGCGTGTTGGTGCTGATGTTCGTGGGCTGGCGAATCTGGCGTCGACGCACGCGTTGATTGGCTAAGCCCGAAACAGTTTGATACCGTAAAAATCATTGCCCATTCGCGGCTGATCAATCAGCCCCCCAGCGCGCGGAGAATTCAGCGTGAGTGAACGTTCCAACCCTTGGCAGTTGCAAACCATCGTCGGCCAATTGCGCACGGCCCGTAACCAGTGGCGCTCGCAAAACGGCCGTGTCAGCGGTGAACTGGGCGGCCGCGAGCTGCCTTCGCGCGCCGCGATGGCCGAGATTCTAGAGGCCCTGTGCGGCGCGTTGTTCCCGATGCGCCTGGGCCCGGTCGACCTTCGTGAAGAGAGCGAAGATTTCTACGTGGGCCACACCCTCGACGTAGCGCTCAACGCGCTGCTGGCCCAGGCGCGACTGGAACTGCGCTACGCGGCGCGTCAGGCAGGTTTACCGGATGCGGGCGTGGACGAAACGGCGACCGTGTTGATCCAGGACTTTGCCCTGGCCTTGCCGCGCCTGCGCAGCATCCTCGACACCGACGTCCTGGCCGCCTACCACGGCGACCCGGCGGCGCGCAGTGTCGACGAAGTGTTGCTGTGCTATCCGGGGATTCTGGCGGTGATTCACCACCGCCTGGCGCACCACATGTACCGCGCCGGCCTGCCTTTGCTGGCCCGCATCAGCGCCGAAATCGCGCATTCGTCCACCGGCATTGATATTCACCCGGGCGCGCAGATTGGCCGCAGCTTCTTTATCGACCACGGTACGGGCGTGGTGATCGGAGAAACCGCGATCATCGGCGAACGTGTGCGTATCTACCAAGCGGTGACCTTGGGCGCCAAACGTTTCCCGGCGGACGAATCGGGCCAACTTCAAAAAGGCCACCCGCGCCATCCGATCGTTGAAGACGACGTGGTGATCTATGCCGGCGCGACCATTCTGGGGCGCATCACCATTGGCAAAGGCTCGACAATTGGCGGCAACGTCTGGCTCACCCGCAGCGTGCCGGCGGGCTGCAACCTGACCCAGGCCAATCTGCAACATGATGACGGCTCGCAGAAGTAAGACCGCGTGATGCCTTGCCCTCACCCTAGCCCTCTCCCGGAGGGAGAAGGAACCGATTGGGGGATGTTGTAGATGTTCTGCGGCCTGCAAGCCATGCGCTGAACCTAAGAACACCTCGGTAAAGTGCGGCCTGCAAGCCATGTACTGAACCTGAGAACACCTCGGTAAAGCTCCCTCTCCCGGAGGGTGAGGGTTGGGGTGAGGGCGACTTCTCGGACATTTCCTGCAACCCGTAGCGGCGTTGACCCGCTTGTGGGGCCGGGTTGGCAGGCCTAGTCTTGGGCTGTCACTGCAAAATCAGTGACAGGGTGTGGAAGCCCTTATATCGTTAGGCGCACAAAGCGCCACCTAGTCAGGCGTTTTTTATTGCCTGTGCTTTATGGTGGCTGTGCGCGGGGCACTCTCGAGTGCGCCGGGTGCCTAACGTCCCGGTCTTCCACACCTGCGTACAGCCGCCACCTATCATGTGGAAGTGATGTTTAGCGGCTCCAACCCATACGTTAGGAAGCAGCCAAATGAAAACCATCACACCCGACCCACCCCGCTCAAACAACGACTACACCCACACCTTGCTCAGCGACCATGCGGCCACCCGGCGTGCCTTGGCGCATTACCAGATTGACCCCGAGCCACTTAACAGCCGAATTTTTGTGCGTCACCGCCTGCAATTGCGAGTGGTGTGGTTGGGGGATCAAATGTGGTGTTGCGCACGCGATCTCGGCCGTTTGATGGGCCGCACGTTAGGGCGTAAAGGGTTGGCCAAGCTGGATGCTGATCAGCATCAGGAATTACCGATCCGCAGCCACGGCGCCGTGCAAGACACCTTGATGCTCAGCGAATCGGGGGCGTATGCCATGCTGCTGTACCACTACCACCCCGAGAACCGCCATTTGCGCCAATGGCTGACCCATGAAGTGGTGCCCGCCATACGCTGCGGGTGAAACGACACACATCCTCTGTAGGAGCGAGCTTGCCTCGCGATCTTTTGATGTTTAAAAGATCGCGAGACGAGCTCGCTCCTACACGTTTTTAGCATTAACAATGACGACTGCTCGCAGAAGTAACCCTTCACACAAAGCCCTCGTCAGCGGCTACAGTTTCTCGGACATTTCCTGCAACCCGTAGCGGCGTTGACCCGCTTGTGGGGCCGGGTTGGCAGGCCTAGTCTTGGGGCTGTCACTGCAAAATCAGTGACAGGGCGTAGGAACCCTTTTTTACCCTCGGCGCGCAAGTGTCCACCTTTCTGATTGCGGCACTTTTTTTGTGTCCGTACCATCAGTCATGGCGGTCGTGCGCGGGCACGTTTCGACGTGGCCGGTTACCCTGGGACCCGGTTCCTACCCCGCGCATGGCTGCCACCCAGCCAGTAGGAAGGCTATTGGCAGTTCCTCAACGCCCAGGAACCGCACCTCATGAAAACCCTCACACCCGACCCACCCCGCTCAAACACCGACTACACCCACACCTTGCTCAGCGACCACGCCGCCACCCGGCGTGCCTTGGCGCATTACCAGATTGATCCCGAGCCACTTAACAGCCGAATTTTTGTGCGTCATCGCCTGCAATTGCGAGTGGTGTGGTTGGAGGATCAAATGTGGTGTTGCGCACGCGATCTCGGCCGTTTGATGGGCCGCACGTTAGGGCGTAAAGGGTTGGCCAAACTGGATGCTGATCAGCATCAGGAATTACCGATCCGCAGCCACGGCGCCGTGCAAGACACCTTGATGCTCAGCGAATCGGGGGCGTATGCCATGCTGCTGTACCACTACCACCCCGAGAACCGCCATTTGCGCCAATGGCTGACCCATGAAGTGGTGCCCGCCATACGCTGCGGGTGAAACGACACACATCCTCTGTAGGAGCGAGCTTGCCT
This sequence comes from Pseudomonas helleri, assembly GCF_001043025.1. Taxonomy (GTDB): domain Bacteria; phylum Pseudomonadota; class Gammaproteobacteria; order Pseudomonadales; family Pseudomonadaceae; genus Aquipseudomonas; species Aquipseudomonas helleri. The sequence continues at coordinate 190,288 of NZ_JYLD01000010.1, forward strand.
CGCGATCTTTTGATGTTTAAAAGATCGCGAGACGAGCTCGCTCCTACAGGTTTTTAGCGTTAACCCGCGCGAGCAGTCCGCACGCCTTCGGCCAAGGCCGCGCACAGGCTCAGCACGCCGTCGACCGCTTGTTCCGGGGTGGCCGCGTTTTCGATTTTGTCGATCAAGGCCGAGCCCACCACCACGCCATCCGCCAAGCGGGCAATCGCCGCCGCTTGTTCCGGGGTGCGAATCCCGAAGCCTACGCTGATCGGCAAGTCGGTGTGACGGCGCAGACGCGCAATCGCTTCGCTCACTTGGTCTGTGGTCGCCGAACCGGCGCCGGTCACGCCTGCCACCGACACGTAGTACACAAAGCCCGAGCTGCCATTGAGCACTTTAGGCAGGCGCGCATCGTCAGTGGTCGGGGTGGTCAGGCGGATGAAGTCCAGGCCTGCCGCTTGCGCAGGGTCGCACAGCTCTGAGTTGTGCTCGGGTGGCATGTCGACCACGATCATGCCGTCTACACCGGCCGCCTTGGCGTCAGCGATGAATTTAGCCACGCCGTAATGGTGGATCGGGTTGAAGTAACCCATCAGCACCAGCGGCGTGTCGCTGTTGCCTTCGCGGAACTCGCGCACCATTTGCAGGGTTTTCGCCAGGTTTTGCTTGGCGCCCAACGCACGGATGTTGGCCAGCTGGATCGCCGGGCCATCGGCCATTGGATCGGTGAAGGGCATGCCCAACTCGATCACGTCAGCGCCCGCAGCAGGCAGGCCTTTGAGGATGGCCAGCGAGGTGGCGTAATCCGGGTCACCGGCGGTGACAAAGGTCACCAGCGCAGCGCGGTTTTGTTCTTTGAGTTCGGCAAAACGCGTTTGCAGGCGGCTCATCAGTGTTTCTCCTGCTGGGACTGTTCAACGTGGTGCATCACGGTTTGCATGTCTTTGTCGCCTCGGCCAGACAGGTTGACCACCATCAGGTGATCGGCCGGCAAGGTCGGTGCACGCTTGAAGACTTCGGCCAGCGCGTGGGCGCTTTCCAGGGCCGGGATGATGCCTTCAAGGCGGCAGCATTTATGGAACGCATCCAGCGCTTCGTCGTCGGTGACCGAGGTGTACTGGACGCGACCGATGTCATGCAACCACGCGTGTTCCGGGCCAATGCCGGGGTAGTCCAGGCCCGCCGAGATCGAGTGGGCGTCGATGATCTGGCCGTCGTCGTCTTGCAGCAGGAAGGTGCGGTTGCCGTGCAACACGCCCGGCTCGCCGCCATTGAGGCTGGCCGCGTGTTTGCCGGTTTCAATGCCGTAACCGGCCGCTTCAACACCAATGATTTCAACGCCGGTGTCGTCCAGGAACGGGTGGAACAAGCCCATCGCGTTGGAACCACCGCCGATGCACGCCACCAGGCTGTCCGGCAGGCGGCCTTCCTGGGCTTGCATCTGCTCGCGGGTTTCCTTGCCGATTACGGCCTGGAAGTCGCGCACCATCGCCGGATACGGGTGCGGGCCAGCCACGGTGCCAATCAGGTAGAAGGTGCTGTCGACGTTGGTCACCCAGTCACGCAGCGCTTCGTTCATGGCGTCTTTCAAGGTGCCGGTGCCGGCCACAACCGGGATCACTTCGGCGCCCAGCAGTTTCATGCGAAACACGTTGGCCTGTTGGCGCTCGATGTCGGTGGTGCCCATGTAGATCACGCATTGCAGGCCAAAGCGTGCGGCCACGGTGGCCGTCGCAACGCCGTGCATGCCTGCGCCGGTTTCGGCGATGATGCGTTTTTTGCCCATGCGCCGCGCCAGCAGAATCTGCCCGATGCAGTTGTTGATCTTGTGCGCGCCGGTGTGGTTCAGCTCTTCGCGCTTGAGGTAGATCTTGGCGCCGCCGCAGAACTCGGTCAGGCGCTCGGCAAAGTACAGCGGGCTTGGACGGCCCACGTAGTCGCGCTGGAAGTAGGCGAGCTCTTTGATGAACTCAGGGTCTTTTTTGGCCAGCTCATACTCGCGATCGAGGTCGAGGATCAGCGGCATCAGGGTTTCAGCGACGTAGCGGCCGCCGAATGAGCCGAACAGGCCATTGTCGTCCGGGCCGTTACGCAATGTGGATTGGGTCATGTGACGCTCCAGATAAAGAGGTGCGAAGGTCGATGGGCCTGACTTTACGCGCGACAACGCCAGATGAAAACCGATAAGATCGCCACAACCTGTCAGGAAAACTCACAGATACCATGAGCCGCGATCTCCCGCCCCTGAACGCCCTGCGCGCGTTCGAAGCCACCGCCCGCCTGAACAGCGTCAGCCAGGCGGCTGAACAGCTTAACGTCACCCACGGTGCCGTTAGTCGGCAAATCAAAGTGCTTGAAGAGCACTTGGGGGTCAGCCTGTTTGTGAAGGAGGGGCGCGGCCTGAAGCTCACGGATGCCGGGATCCGTCTGCGCGATGCCAGCAGCGAAGCCTTTGATCGCTTGCGCAATGTATGCACTGAACTCACGCAAAGCCATATCGACGCGCCGTTTGTACTGGGCTGTTCGGGCAGTTTGCTGGCGCGCTGGTTTATCCCGCGTCTGGGCCGTTTAAAAGCCGACTTGCCGGATTTGCGCTTGCATCTGTCGGCCGGTGAAGGCGATCTGGACCCGCGCCGCTCCGGGCTGGACGCGTGGCTGGTGTTTGCCGAGCCGCCATGGCCCGCCGACATGCAGGTGTACGAATTGGCCAGTGAGCGCATCGGCCCGGTGCTGAGCCCGCATTATGCGCATTACCCGCAACTGTGTCAGGCACCGGCCAGCGCCCTGCTGGCTGAACCGCTCCTGCACACCACGTCGCGACCGCAGGCGTGGCCCAGCTGGGCACAGCAACAGGCGATCGATGCGAAGGCGTTAAATTACGGGCAAGGATTTGAGCACTTGTACTACTTGCTCGAGGCCGCAGTGGCGGGCCTGGGTGTGGCGATTGCCCCCGAACCGTTAGTGGCGGAGGACGTGCGGGCCGGTCGCCTGGCTGCGCCGTGGGGCTTTACTCAAACCCCGGCGCAGCTGGCGTTATGGGTGCCAAAGCGCGCCGCAGACGGGCGCGCTCGGCAACTGGCGCAATGGCTCAAGGCTGAGCTTGCGCAGGATTAGTTACGCTTGCAGAGCAGAAAAGCCGCCAGCAGGCCCAATGCACCCAGCGCAACACCGGCGGTGGCATACGGATGCTCTTGCGCGTATTCACGGGTGGCGATGGCGGTTTCGCGGGTTTTGTCTTTTACCTCTTCATACGCGTCGCTGAGCAGGTGACGCGAGTGTTTCAGCGCGTTCTCGGCATTGCTTTTAAGGGCGCCAAGGGTCTTCTTGGACTCGTCAGACGCGTCGTGCTTGAAGCTCTCCAGAGACTTGAGCAGGCTCTCGATCTCGGCTTCCATGCTTTGCAATGACGCTTTACGTGAAGTATTGCTAGCCATTAGGGCTCTCCTGCATTTGTGAGTGAGGGTGCGTGTTTAGTCCGACTGCGCCGTTTTCAGAAAGTGCAAAAAACCTGAACTTTTCCTTGCGAACGGCCCACGAAGTATTCAGCAGATTCGCTGCTAGGCTTTGATTGACGACAAAGGAGAACGTTATGTCTGACCATCACACCTACAAGAAAATCGAACTGGTAGGCTCGTCCCCAAGCAGCATAGAAGACGCCATCAGTCATGCACTGGCCGAAGCCAACAAAACCATCAAACACCTGGAATGGTTTGAGGTGCTGGACACGCGCGGGCATATCAAGGACGGCAAGGTGGCGCACTATCAGGTGACGCTGAAGGTAGGTTTCCGGATCGCCAGCAGCTGACCTGCGTCAGACTTTTAGCCAACAAACTGGCCGTTTGCCACAAAGTCCGCTAAACCCTCTGGGTGCGACATGAGCAGTCGTGTCGCACCCATTTTGTTTTGATCTGGGGAACTGACCGATGAAAAAGATTTTAGTGGCTGTAGCTTTACTGAGTCTGGCGGGCACTGCTTTCGCAGCGGGCAAGCCTTGTGAAGAACTGAAGAGCGAAATTGCTGCGAAGATTGATGCTAATGGCGTCCCGCACTATTCGCTGGAAGTGGTCGACAAGGGCACTGCCTCTGACGGAAAAGTCGTGGGCTCGTGTGAAGGCGGCACCAAAGATATCGTTTACAAGCGCGGCTGATTCTGTGGGAGCGGGCTTGCTCGCGATCTTTTCAATGATCAAAAGATCGCGAGACAAGCTCGCTCCTACAGAGCGGTTTAGGCCCCTTTCATGACTTGCGACAGCAGTTCGTAGGAATGAATACGGTCTGCATGCTCGTACAGGTCACAGGTAAAGATCAGTTCATCCGCCTGGGTCTGTTCGACCAGCACTTGCAGTTTGGTGCGGATTTTCTCGGGGCTGCCGACCATCGCCAGGCCCAAAAAGCTCATCACTGCTTCTTTCTCGTGGGGTAGCCACAGCCCGTCCATGGTTTTCACCGGCGCGCGCTGTACCAGGCTCTGCCCACGCATCAAAGCCAAAATACGTTGCAGCACCGAGGTGGACAGGTATTCAGCCTGCTCATCGGTATCGGCCGCGACCAGCGGCACACCCAACATCACATACGGCTTGTCGAGCACCGCCGAAGGCTTGAAGTGGTTGCGGTAGACGCGAATCGCTTCGTGCATCAAACGCGGTGCGAAATGTGAGGCGAAGGCGTAGGGCAAGCCACGCTCACCAGCCAGCTGCGCACTGAACAGGCTCGACCCCAGCAGCCACACCGGCACGTTGGTTCCGGTGCCCGGCATGGCGATCACTCGCTGATCCGGGGTGCGTGGACCCAGGTAGCGCATCAGCTCGGCGACGTCTTCCGGGAAGTCATCCGCGCTGCCGGAACGCTCACGGCGCAGGGCGCGGGCAGTCATTTGGTCGGAGCCCGGCGCACGGCCAAGGCCCAGGTCGATGCGACCAGGGTAGAGGCTTTCGAGGGTGCCGAACTGCTCGGCAATCACCAGCGGCGCATGGTTGGGCAGCATCACCCCGCCCGAACCGACGCGAATGGTCGAGGTGCCACCGGCCAGATAACCGATGAGCACCGATGTCGCCGAGCTGGCGATGCCGTCCATGTTGTGGTGTTCGGCTACCCAAAAACGGTTGTAGCCAAACTTTTCTACGTGTTGGGCCAAATCCAGCGAGTTGTGCAACGACTGGGCGGCGCCACCGTTTTCGCGCACGGGCACCAGGTCGAGGGTCGAGAATTTGACATCAGACAATCGTTTCATCAGCTGGCTACTCCAAGTGAGGGGCAGGTTCAGGCACTCGCAGAAACCCGCCAGTGATGACAGCAATATGGGCATATACCCGAGTTTCAATGACATCGATGATTTGAGCTACAAAAAAATGCGATTTGTCCGACAAGATGAACTTTGTGGAGCCGACTACCCTCACAACTCCAGTCAAGGCGTGAAACCTTCACGCCGTTCTTCAGGAGGCACGTATGAGTATTAAAAAGACTGCATCGGCACACTGGGCAGGCGACCTTAAAACCGGCATCGGTTCCATCTCTACCGAGACGGGCGTGTTGCGCGACGCACCGTATGGCTTCAAGGCCCGCTTTGAAGGTGGCAAGGGCACCAACCCTGAAGAACTGATCGGCGCCGCCCATGCCGGTTGCTTTTCGATGGCCCTGTCGATGATTTTGGGCGATGCCGGGCTTAAGGCCGACAGCATCGACACCAAGGCTGAAGTCACCCTGGATCAAGTCGAGGGTGGGTTTGCGATTACTGCGGTGCACTTGATCCTCAAGGCCAAAATACCGGGCGCGACCCAGCAGCAGTTCGATGAGCTGACCAAAAAAGCCAAAGAAGGCTGCCCGGTGTCCAAGGTGCTGAACGCCAAAATCACCCTCGACGCTACGCTGCAGGCCTGATCGATAGACCCGACGTACGCCCCCGCCTGCATCGCAGTGGGGGCGGCGTTAGCCCGGACAGTTCGCAGACATCGCCGAATGTGATCGAATAGCCGCCGATTGCGTCTGACCATTACTGTGCGTTCTGCAAGAAGGGAGTCTCATCATGAAACGTTTTGCTTTAGCGGTAATCAGTTGTGCTTTGGCCACCTCGGTATGGGCAGCGCCCAAACCTTGCGACGAGTTGAAGGCTGAAATCGAAGCCAAGATTCAGGCCAATAACGTGTCGTCTTACACGCTCGAGATCGTGACCAATGACGAAGTACACGATCAGAACATGGTGGTAGGTTCGTGCGAAAACGGCACGAAGAAGATCATCTATCAGAAAAACGATAACTGACGGACTAAGGCAGGCAGTTCACCAGCCGCTCCTCGGCCAGCACCTTGCCTTCGGCGTTGTACAACCGCGCGTAAGCGTTAAAGCCCAGTGAGCGTGCCTGCAACCGGTAGCGTTGGCCGGGCTGGAAATCAGCGTAGTTGACAGAGAGGTAGCACAACCGCTCTTGCGGCTCGCTGAACATACCCATCCCGCCGATAAACACTTCGTAGTCAAAGCGCACCATCAGCTCATGGCTGCCGGGGGTTACCTGAAAGTAACGCCCGTCGTTCAGGCGCTTGTTATCCAGGCGCTCGGCCATGATCAACTTGCCGGTTTGGGTTTCCAGATCAACCCAGGCCATGTTCGGATCGTGTGGTGGCAGAGGCGTGCTGGCACAGGCGCTGAGCAGGCTGGCCGTGAGCAAGAGCAAAAACGTGCGCATGGGAGTGTCCATCAGGATGTAATGCATCAGCATAGTGCCAGACCACTCTCACAGGGTGCTGTGCTTTTTCACACGCGTCACATAGGGTGTGCTGGATGAGCACTTGTCGCCCACTGGACCGCACCATGCCCCTGACTTTTCGCTGCCTGCTTGCCCTCGCCTTTCTACCTCTTTTATACGGTTGCTCCAGTACGGGTTACTACTCGCAATTGCTCACCGGCCAATGGCACGTGTTGCAAGCCCGCGAGCCGGTGGCCAAGGTAGTGGCCGACCCTCAGCGTGACCCTGTGCTGCGCCAGCATCTGGCCCGGTCCCAAGCGGCCCGGACCTTTGCCAGCGAACAGTTAAAGCTGCCTGACAACCAGAGTTATCGCCTGTACGCCGATATCCAGCGACCGTACGTGGTGTGGAATGTCTTTGCGACAGCGGAGTTTTCGCTCGACCCGGTCACCTATTGCTTTCCGGTGGCCGGGTGCGTGGCCTACCGGGGTTATTACTCTCAGGGCGCCGCTCGCGGGGATGCCGCGCTCAAGCGCGAGCAAGGCATGGATGTGTGGGTCAGCGGGGTTGAGGCGTACTCGACCCTGGGCTGGTTTGATGACCCGATCCTTAACAGCATGCTGCACTGGGGCGATGAGCGACTGGCCACGCTGATTTTTCACGAGCTGGCGCATCAGCGTTTTTATGTGAAGGACGACACTGAGTTCAACGAGTCATTTGCCAGCTTTGTCGAGCAGGAAGGCACGCGCCAATGGCGCGCCTACCAAGGGCTGCCAGCGGCACACACCAAGGGTTTGCAGCAGCGCGAAGCGTTTATTACCTTGGTTCTGAGCACGCGCCAGCGCCTGCAGCAGCTGTACAGCCAAACGTTGCCAGCGGCTGAGATGCGCCAGCGCAAAGCCGCGGAGTTTGAGCGCATGCGCCGTGAATACCGTGCGCTTCGCGACCAGCAATGGGCGGGCAACAACCGCTACGACGCGTGGGTCAATGCCCCGATGAACAACGCCAAGCTGCTGCCGTTCGGGTTGTATGACCAATGGGTGCCGGCCTTTGCTGCGTTGTTCAAGCAAACCGGCGGTGACTGGGCGGTGTTTTACAAGGCCGTTGAACAATTGGGCAAGCTCCCACCGTTGCAGCGCACAGCGGCGCTGCGCCAGTGGGCCGGACCTTCACACAAGGCCAATAACCCTTAAACCTTGGGGCTCAACCAGTTCTTGACCACGCAAGAGGCGAACGGGCTGGTGCTGCACGCGCCGCTGGCCAGGGCTTGACGCAGTTTCGGGATATTGGCTTGCATCATGTATTTCTCGCCATCCTTGAAGTGCGAGTTTTCGCCAAAGCCACCTTGAGTCATTTCTTTCAGGGCGTCTTCTTTACTCCAGTCTTGCACCACCACGCGGTACATGGCTGCCATCAAGCCTGTGCGGTCGACACCATGTTTGCAGTGCATCAATACCGGGCCATGGGCCTGAGCCGTCTGGATGGCGCGCAAGGCGGCCAGCACATCGGCGTCATCGACATGATTGGTGCGGTACGGCAATTGGACTTGTTCAACCCCCGGGGTTTTTAACCAGCTGCTGTCGGCTTCGGGCAAAAAGTTGATCACGGTGCCGATGTGCAGTTTTTCCAGCAACGGCTGGGCCTGGTCATCCGGCAAGGCGCTGCGGTACAGCGTGGGCGACATTTGGTACAGGTTGTATTGCGCATCAACCGGCTGCGCCCACTGGGGCGGGCGCGCCACGGCAAAATCATCGGCCATCGCCTGGGGCAGCGAAAACGCCGCCAATAATGTCAGGCACAGGGCAGGAGCAAACCGGGCTTTGGGCATGTCAGCGCAACCACTTCGACTAAAGGATAAGGAGGTGGCGCTAGAGTGAGTCAGGCCTGATAAAAACTGTGTGAGCCACTTGTCAAAAATTCGTGATTAGCCAGCGCTGTTGCAGCGCTGAGGTGCGGCAAAATTACGCATGAATCGATTCAGCCTCGCCCCTTACCTGCTAGTATTTGTAACTATTAATTGCTGATACCTATTTTTTAAGCTCATCTGCGACGCTTGTCGCTGCCAACATGAAAGTTGCCACTGAGCAACTGCTACCCGTGAATGTCTGAAGAGGTGCCCCTCCCATGTCTGAACAAGACAACCCGCGGCGTGAGTTTTTGCGCAAAACCCTAACGCTGATTCCGGTGGTCACTGTGGCAAGCACCGGCCTCGGCGGTTCCGTGCTCATGGCGACACCCGCTGCGGGCGCCACAGCCACACCTGAACCTGTGGGGCGCACGTCTTCCCCTGCCACACCTTATGAGCCGACGTATTTCACGGCCCAGGAATGGGCATTTCTGAACGCTGCGGTAGCACGCCTGATCCCCGCCGACGAGCAAGGCCCTGGCGCTCTGGAAGCTGGCGTCCCGGAGTACATAGACCGGCAAATGCACACACCGTACGCCAGCGGCGCTCTGTGGTTCATGCAGGGCCCGTTCAATACCGATGCGCCGGCCGAGATGGGCTGGCAGAGCAAGCTTGTGCCCAAACAGATCTACCGCTTGGGCATCGCTGCCACGGAGGCTCTGTGCAAAACGACCTATAACTCAACATTTGCTGGGCTAGACAGCGCTACCCGAGACGAAGTGCTCAAACAGCTGGAGGCCGGAACGCCCCACTTCGAGAGCGTCCCGGCCAAGATGTTTTTCAGTTTCCTGCTGCAAAACACTAAGGAAGGCTTCTTTTGCGACCCCATTCACGGCGGTAATAAGGGCATGGTCGGCTGGACCATGATCGGCTTCCCCGGCGCTCGCGCTGACTTTATGGACTGGGTCGAACGCAACGAGCAGTACCCCTTCCCGGCAGTTTCCATTCGCGGCGAGAGGGCCTGAGCATGTCGACCGTTATGAAAAAAGTAGATGCCGTCATCGTTGGTTTCGGCTGGACCGGCGCGATCATGGCCAAAGAGTTAACCGAAGCCGGTCTAAACGTTGTAGCCCTTGAGCGCGGCCCGATGCAGGACACGTATCCGGACGGTAACTACCCTCAGGTCATCGACGAACTGACGTACAGCGTGCGCAAAAAGCTCTTTCAGGACGTATCGAAAGAAACCGTGACCATTCGCCATAGCGTCAATGACGTGGCCTTGCCTAATCGCCAGTTGGGGGCGTTCTTGCCTGGCAACGGTGTGGGCGGCGCCGGGTTGCACTGGTCGGGGGTACATTTTCGGGTTGACCCGATTGAACTGCGCATGCGCAGCCACTACGAAGAACGCTACGGCAAAAACTTTATCCCCAAGGACATGACCATCCAGGACTTCGGCGTCAGTTATGAAGAACTGGAACCGTTCTTCGATTACGCCGAAAAAGTGTTCGGCACCTCGGGCCAGGCCTGGACCGTGAACGGCCGCATTGTGGGCGAAGGCCGGGGTGGCAACCCGTATGCGGCGGATCGTTCCGACCACTTTCCGCTGGTATCGCAAAAGAATACGGTGTCGGCCCAACTCTTCCAGAAAGCGGCCACTGAGGTGGGCTACAAGCCGTATAACCTGCCGTCGGCCAATACATCAGGGCCTTATACCAACCCGTATGGCGCACAAATGGGGCCGTGCAACTTCTGCGGTTTCTGCAGCGGTTATGTCTGCTACATGTACTCCAAAGCCTCGCCAAACGTGAACATTTTGCCCGCGCTCAAGCCGCTGCCCAACTTTGAGTTGCGCCCTGACGCCCATGTGATTCGGGTCAACCTGGACAGCACCAAGAGCAAAGCCACGGGCGTCACTTACATCGACGCGCTGGGCCGTGAGATCGAACAACCGGCAGACCTGGTGATTCTGGGTGCTTTCCAGTTCCACAACGTGCGCTTGATGCTGCTCTCGGGCATCGGCAAACCGTACGACCCGAAAACCGGCGAAGGGGTGGTCGGCAAAAACTTTGCGTACCAGAACATGGGCACCATCAAGGCCTATTTCGATAAAGAGGTGCACACCAACAACTTTATCGGCGCAGGCGGTAATGGCGTGGCCATTGATGATTTCAACGCCGATAACTTTGACCACGGGCCACATGGCTTTGTGGGTGGCTCGCCGATGTGGGTCAACCAGGCCGGCAGCCGTCCCATTGCCGGCACGTCCAACCCGCCTGGCACACCGGCCTGGGGCAGTGCCTGGAAAAAAGCCACCGCCGATTACTACACCCACCAGGTATCAATGGACGCGCACGGCGCGCATCAATCCTACCGTGGTAACTATCTCGATCTAGACCCGGTTTATCGCGATGCCTACGGCCAGCCTCTTTTGCGGATGACCTTCGACTGGCAAGAAAACGACATCAAAATGAACCGTTTCATGATGGAGAAAATGGGCAAGATCGCCGAGGCGATGAACCCCAAAGCCATCGCCCTGCTCGGTAAAAAAGTGGGTGAACACTTCAACACTGCGTCCTACCAGACCACTCACCTGAACGGCGGCGCGATCATGGGCACTGACCCGAAAACCAGTGCGCTGAACCGTTACCTGCAATCGTGGGACGTACACAACGTGTTCGTACCGGGCGCCTCGGCGTTCCCGCAGGGGCTGGGTTACAACCCGACCGGTCTTGTGGCCGCGCTGACCTACTGGTCGGCCCGGGCGATTCGCGAACAGTACCTGAAAAACCCCGGCCCGCTGGTTCAGGCATAAGGAGCGATGACCATGAAAACAGTTGTTATCGCGACCTTGGCCCTGCTGGGCAGTTTTTCGGCTCTGGCTGCTGAAGTCGATCAGGCAGCCTTGATCAAACACGGTGAATACCTGGCGCGAGCCGGTGACTGTGTGGCGTGTCATACGGCCAAAGGTGGCAAGCCTTTCGCTGGCGGCCTGCCCATGGAAACCCCGATCGGTACGATTTACTCGACCAACATCACTCCCGACCCGAGCGGCATCGGCGCCTACAGCTTTGACGATTTCGACAACGCTGTGCGCCATGGCATCGCCAAAAACGGCAGCACGTTGTACCCGGCGATGCCTTACCCGTCTTATGCGCGGGTCAACCAGGCCGACATGCAAGCGCTGTATGCCTACTTCATGCAGGGCGTTAAGCCGGTCGCTGCCGAGAACCGGGCGGTCGATATTCCCTGGCCGTTAAGCATGCGTTGGCCATTGGCTATGTGGCGCTGGAGCTTTGCCCCTGCAGTGGCCGACTTCACCCCTGCCCCTGGGCAAAATCCGGTGGTGAGTCGCGGGGCGTATCTGGTGGAAGGTCTAGGACATTGCGGTGCATGCCATACCCCACGGGCGCTGACCATGCAGGAAAAAGCCTTGAGCGCGACAGAGGGCAGCACGTTTCTGTCGGGCAGTGCGCCGCTGGAAGGCTGGATCGCGAAGAACCTGCGCGGCGACCACAAGGACGGCCTAGGCAGTTGGAGCGAAGAACAACTGGTGCAGTTTCTCAAGACCGGCCGCAGTGATCGCAGCGCGGTGTTCGGCGGTATGAGCGACGTGATCGTACACAGCATGCAGTACATGTCTGATGCCGACCTGACCGCTATCGCTCGCTACTTGAAGACATTGCCTGCGGTCGATTCGGCAGACAGACCTCATAAATATGACCCGACAGTGCCCGATGCCTTATGGAACGGTAATGACAGCAAGCGCGGTGCGGCGGTGTACATCGACAACTGTGCGGCCTGCCATCGCACCGATGGGTATGGCTACACCCGTGTGTTCCCGGCATTGGCGGGTAACCCGGTGTTGCAATCCGATGACCCGACTTCGCTGATTCACATTGTGCTTAAAGGCGGCACCTTGCCGGCCACGCACACCGCGCCCTCAACCTTTACCATGCCGGGTTTCGACTGGAGGCTGTCGGATCAGGAAGTAGCCGATGTGGTCAATTTCATTCGTACCAGTTGGGGCAATAAAGGCGCTGAGGTGAAACCGGCAGAGGTGAAGGCGTTGCGCGACTAAAGACGCGGGCACACACCATGGCCCCAGGCACTCATGCGCAGCGCCTGGGGTTATTGATCTGAAGCCTGGGGCTCAGTCGCGTCATTGGCCAGCCACTTCTCTGACAATGCCGCCAAACGGCCATCAGCCTTGATGCGCTGCAAGGCTTTGTCCAGGCTGCCCTGAAACGCCGGGTTGTCTTTCTGAAAAGGGATCGCCTGCTCGGGCGAGGCTAAATAAGGTTCACTGAAATCGAACCGATCCTGAAGTTCAGGAGTCATAGCCATGTGGTTGATGGCCACGTCGTACTTGCCGCTCTCAACACCCGAAAGCAGGTCATCACTGTCTGTGACCAAGAGCGAGGAATTGACCTCCAGCTCCCGGGCCAGCATTTCGCCCAGCTCGACGTCAAAGCCGGTTAAGTGGCCATCCTGCTGGAAGCTGTAAGGGGCCTGATTGCCCTCAAGTGCGATACGCAATTCACCACGATCGTTTACGTCGTCCATCAGTTCTGCGTGAGCAAAAGGACTCGCCAATGGCAATAAAAGCATCAGGCCTGGCAAAAAACGCATGGTCACTCCTTTGAATTTAATGAAAGCGATTCGCAATGAGCGCTCGCTTTGCTTTATGTTGGTCAACTGCGGCGTTGGACAGCGGATCTGCTCAAAGTTGTGCATGCCCGACGATTTTTTCAAAAACCGGAGATACAAATGAAAGCTCTACTGTCTCGTGTTGCGTTGGCTTCTGTGTTGATGGGCGCTTCGGTTCTGGCCCTGGCTGCCACTCCCGCGCCTGAGGGCGCAAAAGTGTCGATTATCTCCCCGGCGGATGGCGCCACTGTAGATAAAACCTTCACCGTAAAGTTCGGCATTGAAGGCATCGACCTCAAACCTGCTGGCGATCCGGCTCCACACTCTGGCCATCACCACTTGCTGGTCGATGTAGACCAGCCGATTGCGCCAGGCCAGGTGATCCCGACTGACGACCATCACCTGCATTTCGGCAAAGCGCAGACTGAAACCCAACTGACCCTGGCCCCAGGCAAACACACCTTGCAACTGGAGCTGGGCGACACTGGCCACCAAGCCTTTGACCCGGTGATCGTGTCGAAGAAAATCACGGTTAATGTGAAGTAAGTACAGCAGTCAAAAAAAAGGGAGACCCGAGGGTCTCCCTTTTTATTGCGCGCGATTTAGAACAACACGCGGCAACGGATGGTGCCGTTGATGCTTTGCAGCTTCTCTTGCGCCAGGTCCGAGGACTCGGCGTCGACGTCGATCACCACATAACCCACTTTTTCGTTGGTTTGCAGGAACTGGCCGGAGATGTTGATACCGTTTTCGGCGAAGACCTTGTTGATCTCGCTCATCACACCCGGGATGTTCTCGTGGATGTGCAGCAAACGGTGCTTGCCAGGGTGAGCCGGCAGGGCCACTTCCGGGAAGTTGACAGACGATACGGACGTACCGTTGTCGCTGTACTTGACCAGTTTTTCTGCCACTTCCAGGCCGATGTTGGCTTGGGCTTCAGCGGTGGAACCACCGATGTGCGGGGTCAGGATCACGTTGTCCAGGCCACGCAGCGGGCTTTCGAACACGTCGTCGTTGGAACGCGGCTCAACCGGGAACACGTCGATAGCGGCGCCGATCAGGTGCTTGTCCTTGATCGCGTCAGCCAGGGCGTCCAGCTCAACCACGGTGCCACGTGCGGCGTTGATCAAAATGCCGCCCTTTTTGATGGCGCGGATTTCTTTCTCGCCGATCATCCACTGGGTAGCCGGGGTTTCAGGCACGTGCAGGGTGACGATGTCGGACATGCCCAACAGTTCGTGCAGGTTGCCGACCTGAGTGGCGTTGCCCAATGGCAGCTTGGTCACGGTGTCGTAGAAGAACACTTGCATGCCCAGGCCTTCAGCCAGTACCGACAGCTGAGTACCAATCGAACCATAACCGACGATACCGAGCTTTTTGCCACGGATTTCGAAGGAGTTGGCCGCGCTTTTGATCCAGCCACCACGGTGGCAGGAAGCGTTTTTCTCAGGGATGCCGCGCAGCAACAGGATCGCTTCAGCCAGCACCAACTCAGCCACCGAACGGGTGTTGGAGTAAGGAGCGTTGAATACAGCGATACCGCGTTCGCGAGCAGCGTTGAGATCGACTTGGTTGGTGCCGATGCAGAAACAACCAACAGCCACCAGTTTCTTGGCGCAGTCGAACACTTCTTCGGTCAGCTGAGTACGGGAACGGATGCCGATGAAATGGGCATCAGCGATCTTTTCCTTCAGCAGGGCTTCAGGCAAGGAACTGGTGATGTACTCGATACTGGTGTAACCAGCAGACTTCAGTACTTCAACAGCGGATTGGTGGACGCCTTCTAAAAGAAGGAACTTGATCTTGCTCTTATCGAGAGAAGTCTTGCTCATCTGCGTAAACCTGTGTCCCAGAGAAAAAATGGCAGGGAATGGACAGCCTGAGCTGGCCTGGCCGGCGTGAAGACCGGCACCGTGAATCGTCCTACGGCTCGATTCGACGGGGGGGTCGTATGCTAGCATAAGCGCCCCGCTAAACACCCATTCCTGCGACGTGAAGCGTACTCAGGATGACCATGAATTGTTCGAGAGTTCTGTTGATGACCCATCCTGCCGTAATTGAAGAGCTGAAGACCCTGGTAGAGCCTGGCAAGGTTCTCACCGATGCTGATTCCCTTAATGCTTACGGCAAGGACTGGACCAAGCATTTCGCTCCAGCGCCCACCGCGATCGTCTTTCCGAAAACCATCGAACAGGTCCAGGCCATCGTGCGTTGGGCCAACACCCACAAGGTCGCGCTGGTGCCATCGGGCGGGCGTACTGGCTTGTCGGCTGCGGCCGTTGCGGCGAATGGCGAAGTGGTGGTGTCTTTCGATTACATGAACCAGGTGCTCGATCTCAACCTGACTGACCGCACAGCGGTTTGCCAGCCGGGCGTGGTCACTAAGGCCCTGCAAAACCTGGCCGAAGAAAACGGCCTGTACTACCCGGTGGACTTCGCCTCGGCCGGCTCCAGCCAGATTGGCGGCAACATCGGCACCAATGCCGGCGGGATCAAGGTGATTCGTTACGGCATGACCCGCAACTGGGTGGCGGGCATGAAAGTCGTGACCGGCAAGGGCGACGTGCTGGAACTGAACAAGGACCTGATCAAAAACGCAACCGGCTATGACATGCGCCAGCTGTTTATCGGCGCCGAAGGCACGTTGGGCTTTGTGGTCGAAGCCACCATGCGCCTGGACCGGGCACCGAAAAACCTGACGGCCATGGTGCTCGGTACCGCCGACTTCGACGCCATCATGCCGGTGCTGCACGCCTTCCAGAGCAAACTGGATCTGACGGCTTTTGAGTTTTTCTCTGACAAGGCATTGGCCAAAGTCATGGCCCGTGGCGACGTACCTTCGCCGTTTGACACCGACTGCCCGTTCTACGCGCTGCTGGAATTTGAAGCGACCACTGAAGAAGTGGCCAACACCGCGCTGGAAACCTTCGAGCACTGCGTCGAGCAAGGCTGGGTACTGGACGGCGTGATGAGCCAGAGCGAAACCCAGCTGCACAACCTGTGGAAGCTGCGTGAGTACATCTCCGAGACCATTTCGCACTGGACGCCGTACAAAAACGACATCTCGGTCACCGTTTCGAAAGTGCCGGCCTTCTTGAAAGAAATTGACGCCATCGTCGGCGAATACTACCCGGACTTCGAGATTGTCTGGTTCGGCCACATCGGCGACGGCAACCTGCACTTGAACATTCTCAAGCCCGAGAACCTGAGCAAGGACGAGTTCTTTGCCAAGTGCGCGACGGTCAACAAATGGGTCTTTGAAACGGTCGAGAAGTACAACGGCTCGATCTCGGCAGAACACGGCGTGGGCATGACCAAACGTGATTACTTGACCTACAGCCGCTCGCCGGTTGAGATCGAGTACATGAAAGCCCTCAAGGCTGTGTTCGACCCGAACGGCATCATGAACCCAGGCAAGATTTTTGCGGTTTAACTAACCCCCAGCGGAGTCGATCCATGAGCTATCAGCACCAATACGTCGACGGTACCCGGATTCACTTTCCTATCGGCAAAGTCGTGTGCATCGGGCGTAACTATGCCGAGCACGCCAAAGAGCTGGATAACCCGATCCCGACTGAGCCGCTCTTGTTTATCAAGCCAGGCAGTTGTGTAGTGCCGACCGAAGGCGGGTTTGCCATCCCGCACGACCGCGGCTCGGTGCATTACGAAGCCGAAATTGCGGTGTTGATCGGCAAGCCTTTGTCCAACAACCCTAGCGCCGAAGAAGTGCTGGACGCGATCTCGGGCTTCGCTCCGGGCCTGGACCTGACCCTGCGCGACAAGCAGTCGGAGCTCAAGGCTAAAGGCCTGCCGTGGGAAGTCGCCAAGTCGTTCGACGGCGCCTGCGTACTCGCACCGTTCGTACCGAGCTGCACGTTCCCGGACGTGACTGACATTGGCATCCGCCTGACCATCAACGGCGAAGTGCGCCAGGACGGCAACAGCGCCCTGATGCTCAACCCGATTGTGCCGATGATTCAGTACATGGCCGGGTGCTTCTCGCTTCAAGCGGGCGACGTGATCATGACCGGCACCCCGGTGGGTGTTGGCCCGCTGAACGTGGGCGATGAACTGGTGCTGGAACTGCCAGGCGCCAGCCGCTTCGAAAGCATCGTGCGTTAATCCATAAAACCGCGCCGATCTTATCGCGGGCAAGCCCACTCCCACAGGTTTTGCACTGACCTTGTGGGAGCGGGCTTGCTCGCGATGAGACCACCACCGTGCAATCCCCCGGACGCCAACCGCGCTAAACCGTTATTCTGTTGTGGATTTTTCCTACGCAGAATGTGAATCACCGAATGCCAAACTGGAACCACTACGTACAGCGCGTCCTGGAGTTGATGAAGCGTTACCCAGGGCTGATTGCGCTGTTCGGTTTTTGCTCGGGTGTGGGCAGTTTTATTCTGGTGGACCGCCAGCAAGGCATGGCCCGCTGGATCGCGGTGATCCTGCTGGTGAGCTGGGTCTGGCTGATGCTCGAAAACACCCTGACCCAATGGTTTGCCCGCGTCTTTAAACGCGAAATCCCCCCGCCTTTGTTGCGTTACGCAACGCAGATGATCCATCAGGAAAGCCTGTTTTTCGTCCTGCCGTTCTTTTTTATCACCACCACCTGGAACAGCGGCCAACTGGTGTTTACCGGTCTGCTGGGCGCCGCCGCGCTGGTGACCATCACCGACCCGCTGTATTACAAATGGCTGGCACCACGGCGCTGGCTGTACCTGGGCATGCACACGCTGGCGTTGTTCGCGGCGCTGCTGACTGCGTTGCCGATCATCCTCAATCTGACCACCGCCGAGAGCTACAAACTGGCGCTGGGCGCAGCCGTGCTGCTTTCCATCCCCAGCATGGCGGTCAGCCTGCCCCTTAAAACCTGGCGTGGCTGGCTGGTGTTGCCGCTGATCGTCATCGCGCTGGGGGCGACGGGCTGGCTGCTACGCTCGTGGGTGCCGCCCGCAACGCTGTGGATGACCGAAGTCGCGGTCACGACGCAAGTCCAGAGCCGCACACCCGGCGAGAGTATCGAGCAGATCAGCGTCAGCCAACTGCGCAGCCAGGGTTTGTATGCCTACACCTCGATCAATGCGCCCCGTGGCCTCAACGAGCGGATCTACCACGTGTGGCTGCTCAACGGCCAAGAGGTGGACCGCATCGCCCTGGATATTCACGGCGGACGCAAGGAAGGCTACCGGGCCTGGACCCACAAATTGAACTTCCCGCCCAACCCGGCCGGGCGCTGGCAGGTCAAAGTGTTGACCGAAGATGGGCAAATGCTTGGGGTGCTGCGCTTCAAAGTCACCGACACAGATCAATCCACGCCCACCGATGTACAGGCAAACTGAAACACTTTTACGAGAGTGTGCTATTACATAAGGTCTGCGTTTAAGCGTACTGAGCATGGAGCCTACGACTATTACTGCCATGGCGGGCGATGCCCAACTAGACACGTCAAGTAATCCTGCGCGGCTGATAATCAGTGGCCAATGGACGCTGGCCAATTATGCCCGGTTGAAAAAGCTGACTGAACAGCTCGCGGGCAAATACGACGCCAGTACCCACATTGACCTCGATGACGTGTCCCGCCTGGACACCGCAGGCGCGTCGTTGCTGGTTGAGTTGCTGGGCGCCGAGCGCGTCAGCCAACTGGCCGACAGCGCCACCAAACTCCCCGAGGCCGACCGCGCCCTGCTGCAAACCGTGTATTCGTCGATGCGCGACTTCTGCGTGCCGGTCAAAGCGGTCGAAATCAATATCGGCCTCTTGCTGCTGAGCCGCATCGGCAGCGCGGTCTACAAGCTCTGGCAAGACACCTTGCAGTTGCTGGGCTTTATCGGGGTCATTCTGCAAAGCATTGCCCGCAACCTGTTACGCCCCAAGCAATGGCGGGTCACGCCGGTGGTGGCGCAGATCGAGCAGATCGGTCTCAACGCCACGCCGATTGTGGCGCTGCTGACCTTTATGGTGGGCGCCGTGGTGGCGTTTTTGGGGGCCACGGTGCTGGCCAATTTTGGCGCTGGGATCTACACCGTCGATCTGGTGGCGTTTTCGTTTCTGCGTGAGTTTGGCGTGCTGCTTACCGCCATCCTGCTGGCGGGCCGGACGGCCAGTTCGTTTACCGCGCAAATTGGCTCGATGAAGGCCAACGAAGAGATCGATGCGATCCGCACGCTGGGCCTGGACCCCATGGACCTCTTGGTGGTGCCACGGGTGCTGGCGCTGCTGATCGCCCTGCCGATGCTGACCTTTCTGGCCATGATGGCCGGTATTTTGGGCGGCGCGGTGGTGTGCGTGGTGTCGCTGGGCATCTCGCCGGACATGTTTATTTCGATGCTGCACTCCGACATCGGCGTTAAAAACTTTTTGGTGGGCATGGTCAAAGCGCCGTTCTTTGCGTTTTTGATTGCCGCCGTCGGTTGCCTTGAGGGCTTTAAAGTCAGCGGCAGCGCCGAGTCGGTGGGGGCGCACACCACCTCCAGCGTGGTGCAGTCGATCTTTATCGTGATCCTGCTGGACGCCGTGGCCGCGCTGTTCTTTATGGAGATGGGCTGGTGAGTACGCCAACGAAGACGCCCCGCGAGGCGGTGATCGAAGTGCGCGACCTGTGCAACCGGTTTGGCACCCAAACCGTGCACGAGCACCTCGATCTGGATGTGTACAAAGGCGAGATTCTCGGCGTGGTCGGCGGCTCGGGCACGGGCAAATCGGTGCTGTTGCGCAGCATTGTCGGCCTGCGCCGCCCCACAGAAGGCGAAGTGCGGGTGTTCGGCCAAGACCTGCTCAGCCTGCCCGAAGCCCAGCGCTCGTTGATTGAGCGGCGTTTTGGCGTGCTGTTTCAGCAAGGCGCGCTGTTTTCGTCGCTGACGGTCACCGAAAACATCGCCATGCCCTTGATCGAACACGCCGGGCTGAGCCGCCCCGACGCCGAGCATCTGGCGCTGGTCAAGCTGGCGTTGGCCGGGCTGCCGCTGTCGGCTGCCGATAAGTACCCCTCGGCGCTGTCTGGCGGCATGATCAAGCGCGCCGCCCTAGCTCGCGCCCTGGCGCTGGACCCGGACATCCTGTTTCTTGACGAACCCACGGCCGGGCTCGACCCGATTGGCGCGGCGGCGTTCGATCAACTGATTCTGACCCTGCGCGATGCGCTGGGTTTGAGTGTGTTTTTGGTCACCCACGACCTCGACACGCTATACACCATCACGGACCGGGTGGCGGTGTTGTCGCAAAAACGGGTGTTGGTCGCTGCACCAATCGCCGAAGTCGAAAACTTCGACGATCCCTGGATTCATGAGTATTTCCATGGCCCTCGTGGCCGCGCCGCGTATGAAGCGGCAACCCAGCGTAAGGAGCATTGACATGGAAACCCGCGCCCATCATGTATTGATCGGCCTGTTCAGCGTGTTGGTCGTCGCAGGCGCCATGCTGTTTGGCCTGTGGCTGGCGAAGTCGAGCATGGACGATACGTTCACGGACTACGAAGTGGTGTTCAACGAGGCAGTCAGCGGCTTGTCCAAAGGCAGCTCGGTGCAATACAACGGGATCAAGGTCGGTGACGTGATTGAACTGCGCCTGGACGACAAAGACCCGCGTCGCGTATTGGCGCGCATTCGTTTGGCCGCCGGCACCCCGGTTAAAGTCGACACCAAGGCCAAGCTGGCACTGACCGGCGTGACCGGCACCTCAATCATCCAGCTCAGCGGCGGTGATCCGGGCAGCCCGATGCTCAAAGGCAAAGACGGCAAATTGCCGGTGATTGTGGCCTCGCCCTCGCCGATTGCCCGACTGTTGACCGATGGCAACGACATGCTGGCCAACATCAACATTCTGCTGCACAACGCCAACCGGCTGTTCTCCCATGAGAACGTCGACAGCGTGGCCAAGACCCTGTCGAACTTTGAGCAAACCACCAGCGCCATTGCTGACCAGCGCAACGACATTGCGCAGACCCTCAAGCAATTGTCGCAAGTGGGCAAGCAAGCCTCGGCCACGCTGGAGCAAACCACCGCGCTGATGCGCAACGCCAACGGCTTGCTCAACAGCCAGGGCAAGCAAGTGTTCACCAGTGCCGAGCAGGCCATGCACTCGCTGGAGCAGAGCACGGCGACCATCAACACGCTGATCAACAACAACGAAGCCTCGCTCAACAGCGGGCTGCAAGGGCTTAATCAGTTGGGCCCGGCGGTCAATGAGTTGCGCGAGACGCTGAACACGCTGCGGGGCATTTCGCGGCGTCTGGAAGCCAACCCGAGCGGTTACTTGCTGGGCCGCGAGCAGAACAAGGAATTCACCCCATGATCCGACCTTATCGCCTGGCAGGCTCCCTCTTCCTGGCCGCCAGCCTGAGCCTGCTCAGCGCTTGCTCGATTTTCCCCAAGCCCGAAGTGGTGGACGTGTATCGCCTGCCCGATGCGCAAACGCCGATTGCGGCCAGCCAGGGCGCCCCGGTGAAGTGGTCGCTGCGCCTTGAAAAGCCGATGGCCAGCAACACGCTGAACAGCCAGAACATCGCCGTGGTGCCCGAGGGCAACCTGATCAGCAACTACAAGGGCGCGCGCTGGAGCGACCCGGCCCCGGCATTGCTGCGCAATCGCCTGCTGGACGCCTTTTTACAAGACGGCCGGGTGCAGGCGCTGAGCACCGATGACAGCAACTTGCAGTCCGATTACGAATTAGGGGGCGAGTTGTTGGCGTTCCAGACGCACTACAACGGCAAAAGCCCGGAAGTGCTGGTGCAATACAACGCCCGACTGGTGCGCAGCAGCGACCAGCGCATTATCAGTTCCAAGCGTTTTGAAGCGCGCCAACCGCTGAGCAACCCACTGGTGCCACAGGTTGTCGCAGGCTTTGGCCAGGCGGCCGATACGCTGATGCCGCAAGTGGTGCAGTGGGCGATCCAGCAAGGGCAAGCCCACTCGCAGTCGCAACGGTAACTATCTGTGGGAGCGGGCTTGCTCGCGATGGGACAGACTCGGTGTTACAGACACACCGCGTCGCCTATATCGCGAGCAAGCCCGCTCCCACATGAAAGGTTATGCGTTAAGCCTGGCTGAACTTGTTGGCCAGTTCGCGCAGCAGCACTTCGGCCTCCAGCACTTTGTTGACCGCGTCTTCGGCTTTTTCGCGGGTCACGTTCAAGCGCTCGAACAGCGCATCAGGCAGCGGCGCATAGGCCCCGTGGCCAACCCCGCGATTGCGCAGCAAACCCAGCGCCATACACACCAGGTTCGGGTATTCGGCATCGGCGTCGATGTAGTCCGGGTCGTGCTGGAAACGCAACGCGGCGGTCAATTCATCCGGCATGCCCCAATGGCGCATCAGCCAGGCACCCATTTGTTCGCGGCTGATGCCCAGCAGGTGCTGCTCAATCACGCTGTGGCTAACGTGCGGGTTGACCTCAAGGTGGCGGCAGATCAGCGAAAAGTGCGGCGGAAACACGTGGGCCAGCAACAGGTAGCCGAAGTTGTGCAGTAGCCCGGCCAGATACGCCAGCCCGGTTTCCGGGCGTTTGTCACGCGGCATGCTGCGGGTCAGGCCTTCAATCACCGCCGCCGTGTAGATCGACTGTTGCCAGTACGGCGTGCAGGACTGCGGGTTGTCCTTGGGCAAGCTCAGGGTTTTACCCAGTGACAGGCTCAAGGCCAGGTTGATCACCAGGTCGACCCCGAGCACGCGCACGATGGCGTCCTCAACCGAGCGGATTTTGCTCGGCGCCGCGTAGTACGACGACGATGCCCAGCTCATGACTTGGGCCGCCAGCGCCGGGTCGGTTTCCACCACGCTGGTGATTTCATCGATGGTGACTTCAGGGTCAACCCGCAGGCGCATGATTTTGCGCACGCTCTCTGCCAGGGGCGGTATTTCGATGGTGGCTTCAAGTCGCTGCTGAATGCGCCGCGCCGTGAAGGCCTTGACTGCCTGGGTGATGGCTTCGCTGTCGTCGTCAGGGCGGTTCAGGTTGAGGATAATCTCGCTCAGAGGCTCACCAAAGCGCCCGGCGTTGGCCACGCCGAGCAAGCGCAGGAAGTCTTCGCGGGTGACTTCCAGCAACAGGCCCGGCTCACCCGAGCTGATCAGCAGCAGCGGCTGTTGCAGGAGTTGCTCTTCGTACAGGCAAGACGAACGGGTAATGGCCGGCAGCCCCGGCAGTTGCTTCAGGCCGTGGCGGTCGAGTATCTCGCGCAGCCGGCTTTGAGCAACGGCGGTCATGCGACGCCCGATCAAGTCGGCCAAGCGGTTGAGGTCAAGCAAATGGCTCTGGGCGAACATCACCATCAAGGCGCCAGCGGTGTCATCGAGCAGCACGGCCTGGACCTTGCTGTCCGGGTTGAGCCCCGGATGGTCGAGGACTTCTCGATAGGCAACCGCCCGCTCACTGAGCAACTGCTGAATAACCGGTGGCGTGCTCGGAACGGCGAGGGCAATAGCGACTTTACTCATGGTCTGCATCCGATGTGTGCAACTCAAATTTGATAACCCGGTATTGGATCGGCCGCGTCTGTATTTACTGAACGATCTTTTTACACCTGACCGTACTGCTGGCCATGGCGTAACCAGCGATCCAGTAACGGACTGACGTGACTCGGCCAGCGCTCCAGCAACGCCAGGGCGGCGTCGCGCACGGCGGGTAGCAAATCGGCATCGCGCATCAAGTCGGCCACTTTGAATTGCAACAGCCCGGTTTGCCGGGTGCCGAGCATTTCGCCGGGGCCGCGCAGTTCAAGGTCTTTTTCAGCGATCACAAAACCATCGTTGGTTTCACGCATGATGCCCAGACGCTGACGTCCGACTTGTGACAGCGGCGGATGGTAGAGCAGCACGCAATGGCTGGCCGCGCTGCCCCGGCCCACGCGCCCGCGTAGTTGGTGCAGTTGCGACAAGCCGAGACGCTCGGGGTTTTCGATGATCATCAGGCTGGCATTGGGCACGTCCACGCCGACTTCGATCACGGTGGTTGCGACCAGCAATTGCAGCTCGCCGGCTTTGAATTGGGCCATGACCTCGGCTTTTTCAGCGGCCTTCATGCGGCCGTGGATCAAGCCGACGCGCAGCTCGCCCAACGCACTGGAGAGGTCTTCGAAGGTGCTCTCGGCAGCCTGGCAGGTCATTTCTTCGGATTCTTCAATCAGGGTGCACACCCAATACGCCTGTCGCCCTTCGGCGCAGGCCGCGCGCACCCGCTCAATCACTTCAACCCGCCGCGTGTCGACCACCAGCACGGTGTTGACCGGGGTCCGGCCGGGCGGCAGTTCGTCGAGGATAGAGGTGTCGAGGTCGGCGTAGGCGCTCATGGCCAGGGTCCGCGGGATCGGGGTAGCGGTCATGATCAACTGGTGCGGGCACATGACCCCGCCCACGCCTTTATTGCGCAGGGCCAGGCGTTGCTGCACGCCGAAGCGGTGCTGCTCGTCGATGATTACCAGCGCCAGGTTCTTGAACTGCACCTGGTCCTGGAACAACGCATGGGTGCCGACCACCATGGGGGCGCCATTGGCGATTTGCTCCAGCGATGCCGCCCGCGCCTTGCCCTTGAGCTTGCCGGCCAGCCAGGCGACTTCGAGGCCCAGCGGCTCCAGCCAGCGTTTAAAGCTGATGAAATGCTGCTCGGCGAGGATTTCAGTGGGTGCCATCAAGGCCACCTGATAACCGGCCTCCAGCGCCTGCAAGGCGGCCAGGGCTGCGACCACGGTCTTGCCCGCGCCCACATCGCCCTGGATCAGGCGCAGCATGGGTTCGGGCTGGCTGAGGTCGTAGGCGATTTCGTTGCCCACCCGCACTTGCGCGCCCGTGGGCGGGAAGCCCAGGTTGGCGAGGTATTGCTTGGGCAGCTTTTTAGCCTTGGGCAACGCCGGGGCTTGCTGCGAACGCAGGCTCTCACGCAGGCGTTGCTGCGAGAGCTGGTGAGTCAGCAGTTCTTCAAACGCCAGGCGGTGCTGGGCCCAGTGATGGCCCAACGCGAGTTCTTCAACATCGGCATCGGCGGGCGGCTGATGCAAATAGCGAATGGCCTCGTCCAGCGGCGCCAGTTGGTAGTCCTTGGCCAGTTCGGGCGGCAACCAGTCGGGCAGGCTGCGCGGCCCCAGCATGGCCAGGCTTTGCTGGCTGAGCTGGCGCAAACGCTGCTGGGTCAGGCCTTCGGTGGTCGGGTAGATCGGCGTCAGGGTGGTGTCGACTGGTGGCGGCTCAGCGCCAGTAATGGCGCGGTATTCGGGGTGGTAAATCTCCAGCCCCGACGCGCCGGGCCGCGCCTCGCCATAGCAGCGCACTTCGGTGCCGCGCTTGAGGCTTTCTTTTTGCGCATTGCTGAAATGGTAAAAGCGCAGGCTCAAGCCGCCGGTGCCGTCGTTAATACGTACCAGCAGGCTACGGCGCTTACCCATCACCACGTCGAGACCGATCACCCGGCCTTCGACCACGGCGTCTTGCCCCGGCCGCAGCGCGCCAATCGGCACCACACGGGTGCGGTCCTGATAGCGCAATGGCAGGTGGAAAAGCACGTCCTGAACGGTTTCGAGCCCGACCTTGGCCAATTTCTCGGCCATGGCCTCACCGACGCCCTTGAACACGGTGACCGGCACGTTAGACAACTCAGTCATTTCAGCTTCTTACGTCGCAGCAGGTGGCTTGGCCACGGAACACAGGCGGATCGAGTCCGCGAGGATTTCAATGGCTTTTGGCCGTGGGAAGCTCGCGCGCCAGGCAATCGCTACCGTGCGAAACGGCACCGGCGGGGTCAGCGGGCGCACCGACAAAATGCCGGGGGCGTAATGGTGGCTGTCGACCGCCGACAACGGCAGGATCGAAATCCCCAGACCCGAGGCCACCATGTGGCGGATGGTTTCCAGCGAGCTGGATTCCACGGTGGTGTGCTTGGCGCCATCAGCGCCTTTGGTCAGCGTGGGGCAAGCCTCAAGCACCTGATCACGGAAGCAGTGGCCTTCACCCAACAGCAACAAGCTTTTGTCATTGAGCAGGTTGGCGTCGATGGTTTCTTTTTTGCTCCACGGGTGCTCGCTCGGCATCAGCACGTAGAACGGCTCGTCGTAGAGCGGCAACGTCAGCACGTCGGCTTCGTGGAAAGGCAGCGCGATGATGATCGCGTCCAGCTCGCCGTTGCGCAGTTTGTCGCGCAGCACGTGTGTGAAGTTTTCTTCGATGTACAACGGCATTTGCGGGGCGACCCGATGCAGTTGCGGAATAAGATGTGGGAAAAGGTACGGGCCAACGGTGTAAATCGCCCCTACTTTGAGCGGCGCGGTCAGTTGGTTCTTGCCGGCCTGAGCCAGTTCGCGAATCCCCTGGGCTTGCTCAAGCACCTTTTGCGCCTGGGCAACGATGCCTTCACCCACTGGCGTGAGACGCACAGCGCTTTTGCTGCGCTCGAAAATCAGCACACCGAGTTCGTCTTCCAGTTTTTTCACGCCCACTGACAGCGTCGGCTGGCTGACGTGGCAACGCTCGGCGGCATGGCCGAAGTGTTGTTCTTGGGCGAGCGTAACGATGTAGCGCAATTCAGTAAGAGTCATAGCGGGCGTCCCTGTATTGACGAGCCAAGCATAACGGCTGCAATCGATAGACGCACGTTATCACTCATTGCCCGGGGAACCACAGTGACTGCGGCAGGTTTCATCCGCTGCTTTGTAGTCGCTGACGAAGCATGAGGCTGCGATGGGTTGCGAAGCGACCCCGAACGGCGGTCCTGCGGCCCGCATCGCAGCCTTCGTACCTCGTCAGCGGCTACAGGGGCGGGGCCAACATGCAAAAAGGGCACCCTGAGGTGCCCTTTTTGGTGTTAACGCCGACGTTTATCGATGGAATAAACGAACGGTGCCACGATTTCGATGCTGCCGTTGGTCAGCATTTCTGGCGGCGGCTTGGGCAATGGCTGTGCCCGGCGAATCATTTCCAGGGTGGCCCGGTCCAGATCCGCGTTGCCGGAGCGGCCTACCAACTCGTAGGACAGCACCTTGCCTTCAGCGTCGACTACGAAGCGCAGACGGTTCAGACCTTCTTTGCCTCGCGACTGCGCCGCTGGCGGGTACTTCTTGTACTTGCCCAAGTGGGCCAGCAACGTACCTTCCCAGCTGGCTTTGGCAGCCAGTTGTTGTGGCGACGGGCCAGGAGCCGGTGCAGCAGACTTCTCAGTCGGCGCTTTGGTCGGCGTGGCGTCGCTTGGTTTCTCTTCTGACGGCTTTTCTTTGACCGGATCAGGTTTTTCCACAGGCTTGGGCGGTTGAGGCTTTTGCTTGGGTTTGACCGGTTTCGGAACAGCGATCTTCGGCTTGGGCGCTTCAGCCAGCTTGGGTATCGGCAACTCTTCCACTGGGGCCGGTGGTTGCGGTGGTGTCACCACTTTCGGCGGCGCAGGCGGTGGTGGTGCTGGCATCGGCGCCAGATCAACCATCATGGCTTGCGGTGGAAGTTCGATAGCCCGTGGGTTGGACCATTGCAGGGCAAGAATCACTGCCACTGCATGGACACCCAACACCACGGCCAAGCTGATTGCGTAACGCGTCATCTTTTGGCGCGCTATGGTCATTTCTTGGCTGCCGTCTCTAATCCGACCAGACCTACCTTCAAGTAACCGGCTGCGCGCAGTGCATCCATCACGCTCATCAAGTCACCGTAGTCCACGCCTTTGTCGGCCTGGAAGAAGATCGTCGTGTCTTTGTTGTTGTGAGTCCTGGCATCCAGGGTCGGACCCAACGCCTCAACCGTGACCGGCTCTTCGCCCAGGTACAGGCGCTGGTCAGCCTTGACGCTGAGGAACACCGGTTTCTCTGGCCGCGGCGCCGGCTTGGCTGTCGAAGCGGGCAGGTCAACCTTGATATCCACAGTGGCCAGCGGTGCGGCCACCATGAAGATGATCAGCAGTACCAGCATCACGTCAATAAAGGGGGTGACGTTGATTTCATGGTTCTCGGCGAGATCGTCATCGCCTTCTTTTAAATGCAGGCCCATGGCCGATTACCCCACTTTCACCATGTGCGGTTGCGAGCTGCGCTCGGGCGGCAGGTGATCGAGGTCACGGCTAACCAGCAGCAACACTTCTGCTGACGCATCAGCCACCTGAGCTTTGTAGCCGGTGATGGAGCGGGCGAAGACGTTGTAAATCACTACCGCAGGGATCGCTGCAACCAGGCCCAGTGCAGTGGCCAGCAAGGCCTCGGCAATACCCGGTGCAACCACGGCAAGGTTGGTGGTTTGGGTTTTAGCGATACCGATGAAGGAGTTCATGATGCCCCACACGGTACCGAACAGACCCACGAACGGGGCGGTGGAACCGATAGTTGCCAGCACGCCGGTGCCGCTGCTCATGTTACGACCGCAAGCCGCTACCAGGCGCTCAAGACGGAAGCTCACACGCTCCTTGATGCCTTCTTTCTCACGGCTATTGGCCGACAGGCGCATTTCTTCCATCGCGTCTTGTACCAGCAGGTGCGCGAGGGTGCCTTCTTTGGCTGCGGTTTCGCTGGCTTCCTGAAGGGTACGGGCTTTTTTCAGGTTGGCGATTTCACCGCGCAGACGACGCTTGGCGCCCAGGACTTCAAAGCCTTTGGCAATCCAGATGGTCCAGGTGATGATCGACGCAATGGCCAGGCCGATCATCACGATTTTTACGATGATGTCAGCGTTTTTGTACATGCCCCATGGGGACAGGTCGTGGGCCATGCCAAGGCTATTGTCTTCTTCGGCGATCACTTGCGGTGCATCTTCGGCCGGTGCGCCAGCGCCTTCTGCCAGGGCAGGGTCGGTCGCGACAGGGGCAGCAACAGGCGCCGGGGCCGCAGCTTCGGTTGCAGAATGTGCAGCGGGGGCAGCAGGCTCATCGGCAAAGGCCGCAGCAGGTGCCAGCAAGAAGCTGAACATCAGCGCCGCAAGCCCACGCCACAGACGTGAAGGGCTCGAAAGCTGGGTTGGCGAAGCGGTGGGTTGATTGCGTGTCATGCTAGCCGGACCTGAAGAAAGAAAAAGAAGAATTGCCCTACAGCGCGTCTTAAGACCCAGGGCAAACGATGCGTTATTATTGCAAGTAATTCTTGTTAACAAAAGCAAATGCACTTGTTTTTTTCAAATGTCACGACCTTGGTCGTGTCCGTTCAGCCATTTTTGTAACATTTAGTAAGGAGTTTTGAGATGTCCAATGCCACAGCGTTGATCGTCGGTTGCGGTGATGTCGGAAGTCGCTTGGCCACTCAGTTGCTCGATAAAGGCTGGCAGGTCTATGGGCTGCGCCGCTCCATCGATCGCTTGCCGGCAGGCGTCATCGGTGTCGCAGGCGACCTGTTCAATGAGGCATGCCCGGCTGACTGGCCGACCGGCCCGATTGATTACCTGGTGTACAGCACTGCGGCCACCGAACACGACGAGGCGGGTTATCAGGCGGCTTATGTTGAGGGCTTGAAGCACACCTTGAGCTGGCTCAAACAGCATAACCAGCAGCCCAAGCGCCTGTTGTTTGTGTCCAGCAGCGGCGTTTATGTGCAGCAAGACGGGGAATGGGTCGATGAAACCTCCCCTGCGCGGTCCACCAATTACTCCGGCCACATTATGCTCAAGGCCGAGCAAGTGGCGCTGAGCAGCGGTGTACCCGCCAGTGTCGTGCGCCTGACCGGCATTTATGGGCCGGGCCGGGAATGGCTGCTGGGGCAAGTGCGCAAGGGTTACCGGGTTGCGGTCAACCCGCCGCTGTACGGCAACCGCATTCACGCCGATGACGCTGCCGGGCTGCTGGCCTTTTTGCTGGAAGCGGCTGATCAGGGCAAAACGCTGGACGACTGCTACATCGGTGTCGACAACGCACCCGCGCCGCTGGCTGAGGTGGTGGACTGGTTGCGTGAGCGCCTGGGCGTGACTGAATGGGCCGAAGAGGCGAGCGTGCGCCGTGCGGGCAGCAAGCGTTGCAGTAATGCACGGGCTAAAGCATTGGGCTGGGAGCCGCGCTACCCAAGCTACCGTGAAGGCTATGCCGCGATTCTCGAGAACAGCTGATCGTAGGAGTTGTCGAGGCACGAAGGCTGCGATCTTTTGAAGATCAAAAGATCGCGAGACAAGCTCGCTCCTATCAAACACAAAATAAGTGATTGATTCTAAAGGCCCTGTAGGAGCGAGCTTGCTCGCGATCTTTTGATCTTTATCTAAGAGCACCCCTCACCCTAGCCCTCTCCCGAAGGAGAGGGAACCGATTGGGGGATGCTGAAGATATTCGGTGGCCTGTTTGCTGCGCGACAGCGCGGCGTCGAAGACGGGGCGGCCGCTCTTATCAAACATAAAATAAGTGATTGATTTTAAAGGCTTTGTAGGAGCGAGCTTGCTCGCGATCTTTTGATCTAGATCTTGCTTTTGATCTTGATCTAAAAGGCCCCATTAAACCACGCTGGCCGAACGCAGGTTTTGCGCAGTGGGTAACCCGGCAGGACGCCGGGTTAGCCG
>NZ_JYLD01000011.1 GCF_001043025.1 Pseudomonas helleri
GACCGCGACCCGCTGTGGCAACACCAACCCGTGGCAAAACCGTTCAACGCCATGGCCTGGTACCAGTGCGACCACCTCGGCACGCCGATGGAACTCACCGACCAACGCGGCGAGATTGCCTGGAGTGGGACGTATCAAGCGTGGGGGCTAGCCAAGGAAAAGCGTACCGACAGCGCAACTCGCGAAAACATCCGCAACCCGCTGCGCTTTCAAGGGCAGTACTTCGACACTGAAACCGGGCTGCACTACAACCGCTATCGGTACTATGATCCGCAAGTCGGGAGGTTTATCAGCAAAGACCCGATCGGGTTTGCGGGTGGGCTGAATGTCTATGCGTATGCGCCGAATCCGGTGGGGTGGGTTGATCCGCTGGGGCTAATGGCAAAGATTACTTGCCCAATTTGCTGTGATGGCTCCCACGGAAGATCAAACAAACAAGAAAGACTTCGGGCACTGGCTGACGACCCAAAACAACCGAGTCATGTCAGAGGCTGGATACGGAATGAACTACGTCATATTGAGACAGGAAATCGGACATCAATTCGACTCCCCAGTAATTCACGAAAATCAAAATCTCCCGGCCTCGAACTAGCTCACGGCCATACAACACCGGCCAAAACAGGCCACTGCTATCGCCACTCAGAACCACAGAATGCAGACATACATAAAATTCAGCACAGAATAGGTGGTTACTAATGAACACTCACCCGAACAAGATTCAAAACGTCATATCACTAACTCAACAAGAACGATATGACTACTTTGTCCGAAAAACAGCAGATTCAATGCACCTATGGGGATTATTCCAAGATGGCTGGGCAATCTCACAAGGGAATTCAATTTCAATTCCATTCTGGCCCGAAGAATGTTTCGCACAAATGTGTGCCACAGCTGAATGGTCGGGGCTAAATGCAAAATGCATTGAAATGGACAAGTTCTTAGAAAACTGGCTCCCAGGAATGGAAAGAGATAATCGAACATGCCTTATATTTCCAACACCTACAGACAAAGGGCTATTGAAGGCACCCCAAGCTCTTAAATTCGACCTAAGAAATGAGCTCAACAAGTATGAATAAGCTCCCCACGTTTGTATTCACTCAGATCAATCCTAGCAGACGTAATACTCAGTAATCAGACCGAGCACGGTGACATGAAGACAATAGTACGACTCGACGACACCACTAACCACGGTGGATTAGTCATCGAATCCATCCCCCGCACCCGACTCAACGGTAAACCTATGGCGGGAAATGGCAATCTGGTGATGTGCCCCCTTATGTAAAGGCCGCTCCCTATTGTCGACGGCAGCAGCAACTATTCCATCAACGGAGTTCCTATCGCCTTGGACGGCATGAAGACCGCCTGCGGTGCCAGCCTGATCGCCACAGGCTCTCACGCATCGGTACATCGCTGACCCTACAATTCATCGTTCTTTAACAGCCCAATAACATTGACCCAGCGCTACCAATGCCGATGGTGTACGTACTTACGACCTGTCCGGCCGTTTGCTCAGCGCCACCACCCTCAAAGGCGAAGAAACCTTCGCCTTCGACCCGGCCAGCAACCTGCTGGACCCCAAGGCCCCGCGCCGACCCATCCACCACCCGCCGCCCAAGCTCCTCGATAACCTGCTGCGTGACTACGTCGGCCAGCACTACACCTACGACGCCCGTGGCAACCTGCTTGAACGCCTCGACAAGGGCAAAAAAGCCCGCTTCACCTGGGATCTCTACGACCGCCTGACCCGTTACGAAGACGACCGCCTCACCGCCGACTTCGCCTACGACGCACTGGGGCGAAGGGTAGCCAAATACTCCAAAGCCCACTGCCCGCCCAGCCCCGGCGCCGGCCCGGCGTGGATCGAGCAACAGCAGCGCACGCTCAACGCCCAATACGACTGCGGCCAAAACATCTAAGGCTGGGACGGCGACACCCTCGCCTACGAAACACGCTACAGCGACAACCCTGGCGAACGACGTCTGATCCACTACTTCTACGAACCGGGCAGCTTCATCCCCGTCGCCCAAACCGTCGAAAACCGCAGCCTGTCGCTAGTGCGCGAGCCAAGCCATGAAAACGGCTACCACATCGACCGCGACCCGTTGTGGCAACACCAGCCCGTGGCGAAACCGTTCAACGCCATAGCCTGGTACCAATGCGACCACCTCGGCACGCCGATGGAACTCACCGACCAACGTGGCGAGATTGCCTGGAGTGCGACGTATCAAGCGTGGGGGTTGGCCAAGGAAAAGCGTACCGACAGCGCAATACGCGAAAACATCCGCAACCCGCTGCGTTTTCAAGGGCAGTACTTCGATACCGAAACCGGGCTGCACTACAACCGCTATCGGTACTATGATCCGCAGGTCGGACGGTTTATCAGCAAAGACCCGATCGGGTTTGCGGGTGGGCTGAATGTCTATGCGTATGCGCCGAATCCGGTGGGGTGGGTTGATCCGTTTGGGTTGGCGAAGCTCACTCATGCACCTGACTTTGACACAGCGAGAGTACAGGCACTCAAAAATGCAGGAATGACAAACCCTGAAAATGTAACACTTTCAAAATACGACCCGGTAACAGGCACTGTAGTTGAGTTCAAAGGAGAGGGCGGAGCCAAAGTTGCTTACGATGCCCCTCATGCAGACATGGACCCAAAGACCGGACACGATAAACCGCATATTGGTTGGCAAACTTCTGGTAAACGCGGACGATGCGGCTGCGCTGAGCGAGGCAATATCACCTATGATGGCCCACAACATCCACATCGCCCCGATAAAAGATAGGAAGACATTTATGAATCAACAAAATAGCACCGCCCTAAAGTGTGAAATAAAAGCTGCGCTAATGGCAGCAGGAATAAGCGCAAAAGAAGTGGAAAATAAAGCGCAAGTACTATCAAAAGTAGAAGCTAGCTTTGTCAAAGATAGACCTAGAGCATGGTGGTCATCTTTGGCAGTGGCGCCAAAAATATACACTTTCAACGATAACTCAGCTTATCTACACCTAGACGAGGTGGCACCACCGACCACGGACGACGTTTGGTTAATAGTCGATGAAGATAATGATGAGAAATTTGTGTTTAGCCTACCTTTATCAAAGATCAAAAACATAATCGAAGAATGCCGATATTTTGAGTACTACATCGTAGACAAGAACCTGAAATGGCTACTAGCAGAGAATGATCATGGAGACCTAATTTTTTCCGAAAAAAAATCTTACCCCTGAGCCAACGACCCCATTCAATAGAGTTGAAAGGAAAAACCCCATAACACTTAACTGTTAATATGCGAAGTACGTAATTATCATAAAATCATAGTACAACTTTACAACAGCTCCGTTCATGGATAGGGCCTCCATTACGTCGAATGGTATGAAACCGCCCACGGTGCCAATTTGGTCGCAGTAACTTACGAGCATCGGTGCACACCCTGTTCATCGCTCATTAACAGCCAGACAACAATCGTATTGGCCTAGCGTTGCCAATACCTGTACGTATTACTACAGACATTCGCCTTCTACCTTGCCAGCGCCTGCCCGGCGTGACGACTGCGGCCAAAACATCTACGGCTGGGACGGCGACACCCTCGCTTATGAAACACGCTACAGCGACAACCCCAGCGAACGACGCCTGATCCACTACTTCTACGAACCGGGCAGCTTCATCCCCGTCGCCCAAACCGTCGAAAACCGCAGCCTGTCGCTAGTGCGCGAGCCAAGCCATGAAAACGGCTACCACATCGACCGCGACCCGCTGTGGCAACACCAACCCGTGGCGAAACCGTTCAACGCCATGGCCTGGTACCAATGCGACCACCTCGGCACGCCGATGGAACTCACCGACCAACGCGGTGAGATTGCCTGGAGTGCGACGTATCAAGCGTGGGGGCTAGCCAAGGAAAAGCGTACCGACAGCGCAATACGCGAAAACATCCGCAACCCGCTGCGCTTTCAAGGGCAGTACTTCGACACCGAAACCGGGCTGCACTACAACCGCTATCGGTACTATGATCCGCAGGTCGGACGGTTTATCAGCAAGGATCCGATAGGGTTTGCGGGTGGGCTGAACGTCTATGCGTATGCGCCGAATCCAGTGGGGTGGGTTGATCCGTTTGGGTTGAGCGTAACTCTCGCAGAACGGCTTGCGAACAAAGCCCAAAATTTACCTGCCTCCAAACGTCCGAACACAGTAGCCGTAATCACATCTACTGATGGAAAAATTACCATTGGAAAAAATCAAGGGGGAGTGACCAACCCCGAAGTGCAAAATACCCTAGACGGACTATCTCCCAACGAGTTTTCCGCCCAGTGCGCAGAAGTAAACGCAATCTCAAGAGCAAAGAACAAAGGGATAGAGTTAAAAGATTCCTCAATTTCAGTCGCAAATGTTCGTGGAAAGAAAAGCAGCAGCGGCATTCACGGAACTAGCAAGCCCCCCTGCTCAGTTTGCAATCCACTTTTAAAGAAATTTGACATGAACCTATTAGAGAGATGCCATGATAATGGATAGAACAAAAATTTTATCGGAATTCAAAAACCTCCCCGTGTCGGAAATCCAGCGATACGGCTCGTCGTGCCTAAGAGCATTTTGCGCAGAGAAAAAAATTTCACACCCAGCAATCATTGATCTACTCGATCATCTTGAATCCATGCATTTCAGCCAAAATTTACCTGAATGGGATCGTCTAGGGGCTTTATTAGAACTAAATGGAAGAGGAGATGAGATACCAGCAGATCTAGAAGAAATTTTAATAAAAAATAAAGCTACCGATTTAACTGCCCTAGTTGATAGCGTAGTAGAAATCGGAATTGTAGATCTATATGGAGGAAGAACAAACCTCCCCATAGAGTTCCTGGATCGAGCAATGACCATACTGGAAAAAAACAAGATTCAATTACCAGCACCTAGCGCATAATTAATTATCAACCGTTCTTTAATAAAAAAACCATTGGCATTAGCATTGGCGTAGCGTCGCTAATGCTTTATCGCCCGCCACACCGGGCACAAGGACGGCTTCGAGTGGCAGACCGAAACCTTTGCCTACGATGGCAACGGCAACCTGCTGCTGGCCACCAACCCGACCTGCAAACTGCAGTGGTTTTACGATGCAGCGGGCAACAACACCCGCGAACATCAGCACCTGCACCTCTACAAACCCTGCCACGTCGCCATCTGGCAGCACGAGTACGACGCCCTCAACCAACGCATTGCCACCACCCGCCCCGACGGCCACCGGGTCAGTTGGCTGACCTACGGCAGCGGCCACTTGCTGGCAATGAAAGTCGACGACATCGAACTGCTCAGCTACCAGCGCGACGACCTGCATCGCGAAATAGTCCGCCACCAAGGCAACGGCCTGCAACAGCGCCAGAGCTGGACGCCCAACGGCCAGTTGCACGAACAAACTGTAGCCCTTAGCGGCTCAAGCAGACGCCTGATGGTGCGCAACTACCGCTATGACGATGCCGGGCAACTGACCGACCTGCACGACAACCGCCGTGGCGACATCAATTACCGTTACGACCCGCTCGGCCGTTTGCTCGGAGCCAGCAGCCAGTACAAAGAAGAAACCTTCGCCTTCGACCCGGCCAGCAACCTGCTCGACCCCAAGGCCCCGCGCCGGCCCATCCACCATCCGCCGCCCAAGCTTCTCGACAACCTGCTGCGCGACTACGTCGGCCAGCACTACACCTACGACGCCCGTGGCAACCTGCTTGAACGCCTCGACAACGGCAAAAAAGCCCGCTTCACCTGGGACCTCTATGACCGCCTGACCCGCTACGAAGACGACCGCCTGACCGCCGACTTCGCCTACGACGCACTGGGGCGACGGGTAGCCAAATACTCCAAAGCCCACTGCCCACCCAGCCCCGGCGCCGGCCCTGCGTGGATCGAGCAACAGCAGCGCACGCTCAACACCCAATACGACTGCGGCCAAAACATCTACGGCTGGGACGGCGACACCCTCGCCTATGAAACGCGCTACAGCGACAACCCTGGCGAACGACGTCTGATCCACTACTTCTACGAACCGGACAGCTTCATCCCCGTCGCCCAAACCGTCGAAAACCGCAGCCTGTCGCTAGTGCGCGAACCAAGCCATGAAAACGGCTACCACATCGACCGCGACCCGCTGTGGCAACACCAACCCGTGGCGAAACCGTTCAACGCCATGGCCTGGTACCAATGCGACCACCTCGGCACGCCGATGGAACTCACCGACCAACGCGGTGAGATTGCCTGGAGTGCGACGTATCAAGCGTGGGGGCTAGCCAAGGAAAAGCGTACCGACAGCGCAATACGCGAAAACATCCGCAACCCGCTGCGCTTTCAAGGGCAGTACTTCGACACCGAAACCGGGCTGCACTACAACCGCTATCGGTACTATGATCCGCAGGTCGGGAGGTTTATCAGCAAAGACCCGATCGGGTTTGCGGGTGGACTGAATGTCTATGCGTATGCGCCGAATCCGGTGGGGTGGGTTGATCCGTTTGGGTTGGCTAAATCCACAACAAGTGGGCATAGCTCACATGCAAAACTAGGCCAAGAGTTCCACAACAACATGGAGCAATATCCATATCCTCAAGGCTATATGCGTGAGAGGAAAATTGGCAACGCGGGCAGGTCTGATGCACTCAATCCAATTGAGTGCGCGATAATAGAAAGAAAATGCACGTGTAGCACTCGAACAATACAGAGAGGAAAAAATCAACTCCAACGCTACTGTGATGAAATGAAAAAAATAACTGGGGATGATTATGCAGGGATACTGGATATCCTCAACCCCCAGACAGGAAAACGAAGCATCGACATAGTGAACCCAAAACCATGACCGCTATTAGTAAAATTTTCGGAACCGTATCTAAACAGCTCGGATTCAAAGGTTGCGGGTCTACTTTATTTATTGAATATGAAAGCTATTTCCTGACAGTAAATCTCCAGAAATCCTCACACGGAGAAGGCTTCTATATAAACGTCGCCATTACATACAAACAATTACTCGACAGTAACACTACAGAATTAGGTTCGACCACCACTTATAAAAAATGCTTATCAACGCTCCCATCACACGTCGACTTCAGGGCAGAAAACATCCCACAAGCACCTTACACCCAAAATGATTTTGACAAGTTGGCTAGCCATAAGGATTCGAACACAATTAAAGACTGCCTGCAAAAAGCCTTAGAAGCAGTAATAGACTTTACACACAAAAACCATGATCGATCCACCATCAGAAAGCTAAAAGAAGCCAATATATTTCCAGCAATAATAATGAAATCAGTTTGATGACAGCACTAACAATCTGGAATATGCATCACAACCGAGAAAATGAGCAAGGCAAACATTAAGGGCCAACTGGAAAAATAATTGACCTTAGCCAACTTAAATGCAAGGACATCAATAATGATTAAGTCAGCAAAAGAATTCACCCAACTAATTGACAATCAATCAGACAACAGTACATATCGAGCTACCACCGAAGAGGCTACAGAGCAAGTCTGGGCCGACGTATCAGAACACCACCCTGAATATGAAAAAAATATTTTACAAAACATAACAATCTCAAACAGCACCATTAAATCCTTATCAAAAAGCCCCAATCCGTTAGTCAGATGGTGGGTAGCATAAAAAAGACGAACTGGAGATGACGTACTGAAAATATCATCCCAAGATGAAGACTCAAGTGTAAGACAAGCCGTCGCTGCCAATAAAAAACCCCCATATGAAGTCCTAGAATCACTTTGCACAGACATAGAGGAAAATGTAAAAAGTGTCGCACAATACAATATAAAACTCAGAAAAAGTCCTTAAATCTCTCCTTAGAAACAAACTATTCACAACTCACCAAAACCTAACTATCAATATGCGAAGTACGCAATTATCATGAAATCATAGTACAACTTTACAACAGCTCCGTTCATGGATAGGGCCTCAATTACGTCGAATGGTATGAAACCGCCCACGGTGCCAATCTGGTCGCAGTAACTCACGAGCATAAGTGCACACCCTGTTCATCGCTCATTAACAGCCAAATAACAATCGTATTAGCCTAGCGTTGCCAATACCTGTACGTATTACTACAGATATTCGCCTTCTACCTTGCCAGCGCCTGCCCGGCGTGACGACTGCGGCCAAAACATCTACGGCTGGGACGGCGACACCCTCGCCTATGAAACACGCTACAGCGACAACCCTGGCGAACGACGTCTGATCCACTACTTCTACGAACCGGGCAGCTTCATCCCCGTCGCCCAAACCGTCGAAAACCGCAACCTGTCGCTCGTGCGCGAGCCAAGCCATGAAAACGGCTACCACATCGACCGCGACCCGCTGTGGCAACATCAATCCTTGGCGAAACCGTTCAACGCCATGGCCTGGTACCAATGCGACCACCTCGGCACGCCCATGGAACTCACCGACCAACGCGGCGAGATTGCCTGGAGTGCGACGTATCAAGCGTGGGGGCTAGCCAAGGAAAAGCGTACCGACAGCGCAATACGCGAAAACATCCGCAACCCGCTGCGCTTTCAAGGGCAGTACTTCGACACCGAAACCGGGCTGCACTACAACCGCTATCGGTACTATGATCCGCAAGTCGGACGGTTTATCAGCAAGGACCCGATAGGGTTTGCGGGTGGGCTGAATGTCTATGCGTATGCGCCGAATCCGGTGGGGTGGGTTGATCCGTTTGGGTTGAGCTCATGCCCTTGTGAGCGTGACTGCGAAAAAATTCTTGCCGATGCTGGGCTGGATGTTGATACACACAGCAATCTGACAAAAAGAAACAAAGGCACACAATATGACTCTCATCACATTTACCAAGACAACACAGTCGCCTCTGTACCCGGCTACAACCGTAACTCAGCAATCGCCATTACACTTCAAGGAAGGAATGCAGACAGGACAACCCGAGGTTCACAGCATTACAACGCCTCTCAGGCTCAAAACAATAGTAGTTCTGGCGGTTTAGTTGGCTCTGAAACCGTAGTAGCTTTTAAAGCACTACGTTCTGCTGGAATTGGCAGCCATGAATCAAAATGCGCAGTCTTGAAGGCTCGAGGCTACTTAGGTGGACTTGGAGCAAGCGCAGGGACAACAACCAACCTTCCCCAAAATAGAAGAGGCCGATGACAATGCTCATAAAAAGAGAAATTTTATTCGAATTATCCTATAACAGGATCGAAGACTTCATAGACATGTTCAACAAAAAAAATCTTGCCGGACTTGAAGACCAATTCGGTATGAGCCCCGCAATATATAATGAAGCGCGCGAGTACATGGACGATTATTTCGACACTAAAAACTATCAATTAAAGACACCACCAAAAAAAGAGACCTCGGCCCACCTCCTAGA
Source organism: Pseudomonas helleri (assembly GCF_001043025.1). Lineage (GTDB taxonomy): Bacteria > Pseudomonadota > Gammaproteobacteria > Pseudomonadales > Pseudomonadaceae > Aquipseudomonas > Aquipseudomonas helleri. The sequence continues at coordinate 9,354 of NZ_JYLD01000011.1, forward strand.
AGAAAAATTTTTTGATATCTATGGAGTCGATGAAGACACAGACTGCTGGAGAATATACTGCAAACTATTTAGCGAGAGTGGCGAAGAAGAAATTTCAGCTAATTTCGACCTGATTCACGACAGAGAAAATTTTAAACTTATATATTTATATACTGCTTCATAACAAGTTGAGTGTAGAAATGAAAAATATAGCTCGTCTTTACGACAGCACCGACCACGGTGGAGCTGTCATCAAATCCATCCCCCTATCTCAACGGCAAACCAATGGCGGGTAATCGCAAGCTAGTGATGTGCCCCTTATGTAAGGGGCCTTTCCCTATTGTCTAGGGCAGCAGCACCTATTCCGTGAGCGAAATTACTGCCGTCTCGGACGCCATGAAAACCGCCTGCGGTGCCAGCCTGATCGCCACAGGCTCGCACGCATCGGTTCATCGCTGAACATACAGTTCATCGCTCTTTAACAGCCCAATAACATTGGCCCAGCGCTGCCAATGCCTGCGCACTTGCTACCCGCTCGGCCGTTTGCTCAGCGTCACCACCCGCCGCCCAAGCTCCTCGACAACCTGCTGCGCGACTACGTCTGCCAGCACTACACCTACGACGCCCGCGGCAACCTGCTTGAACGCCTCGACAACGGCAAAAAAGCCCGTTTCACCTGGGACCTCTACGACCGCCTGACCCGCTACGAAGACGACCGCCTCAACGCCGACTTCGCCTACGACGCACTGGGGCGACGCGTAGCCAAATACTCCAAAGCCCACTGCCCGCCCGGCGCCGGCCCGGCGTGGATCGAGCAACAACAGCGCACGCTCAACGCCCAATACGACTGCGGCCGAAACCTCTACGGCTGGGACGGCGACACCCTCGCCTATGAAACACGCTACAGCGACAACCCCGGCGAACGACGCCTGATCCACTACTTCTACGAACCGGGCAGCTTCATCCCCGTCGCCCAAACCGTCGAAAACCGCAACCTGTCGCTCGTGCGCGAGCCAAGCCATGAAAACGGCTACCACATCGACCGCGACCCGCTGTGGCAACACCAACCCGTGGCGAAACCATTCAACGCCATGGCCTGGTACCAATGCGACCACCTCGGCACGCCCATGGAACTCACCGACCAACGCGGAGAGATTGCCTGGAGTGCGACGTATCAAGCGTGGGGGTTGGCCAAGGAAAAGCGTACCGACAGCGCAATACGCGAAAACATCCGCAACCCGCTGCGCTTTCAAGGGCAGTACTTCGATTCCGAAACCGGGCTGCACTACAACCGCTATCGGTACTATGATCCGCAGGTCGGACGGTTTATCAGCAAGGATCCGATAGGGTTTGTGGGTGGGCTGAATGACTATGCGTATGCGCCGAATCCGGTGGGGTGGGTTGATACGCTGGGGTTGGCTAGAAACGATACCTTGACTCCCGGGAAAAACGCCCCTGAATCAATACTTGCACGCGGCCCCGAACGCAATTTCAACAGAGAAGAGCGCGCGAACATTAATGTTATTGGCTATAGGGATGGCTGCCACACATGCGGTTCACATAAACCGGGAACCAAAAGCGGTGACTTCATCCCAGATCACCAACCAGCAAATGCACTCAATACTGAAAATAAGCCACAACGGCTATATGCACATTGCCGACCTTGCAGCTTAAGACAAGCCGGGCAAGTCACACAGGAAAAACGGAGGATGAATCAACAGTGAAAACCTATACATTTTCAAATTGGATAGAAAGTTCTGGTGGACCATTTGTTATCATCGAAAAAAAATTCGCCTCTTTATGGGGCGGAACCAACGGCTACCCATCAGATTTCGATTTAGCTTGCAGAACCTCTAACTATATCGAAGAGATCTCAACGACTTATACAACCGCACTTATCTTGGGTGATGAACCATTACGCACGCTTGTCGCATATTCTAACGATCACAATCTAATTGTCAGATGGCGATGGGCAACTAGCGAGGAGGATGTATTAAGTAAAATACAAAACATCTGCTTCCCAAAAAAATACGAAGATCGAATAGACGTTAATTTTTGCACTGACAACCTAGAAATATTTGATTCCGCCTCGACGTATGCAGAGGCCAAATCCATCAACCTAAAGGCCAACGCAGGAAAAAACACAATTAAAACATTCAATTACTCTCCTGACCCAGAGACATCACTATTGATACATAAAATATCAAATGCCACCCAGAAACTAAAATTGGTCAACACTCAGCTATAGAGCCGCAACTATAAAGCTACTTAGTCTAAATAAGAAGACCACCTGCGGTTCCATCCTAATGGCCAGTACCTCGCGTGTATCGATGCACCATTAACCATAAGTTCATCGCTCTTTAACAGCCCAACAACTGCATTATCCCTGCACCGTTAATGCCTACACACCTTTCAAACCCCGCGACGCCGATGGCCACAGGGTCAGTTGCTGGAACAAACCGTAGCCCTTAGCAGCTCAAGCACGCGCCTGCTGGTGCGCAATTACCGCTATGACGATGCCGGGCAGTTGACCGACCTGCACGACAACCGCCGTGGCGACATCAACTACCGTTACGACCCGCTCGGCCGCCTGCTCGGTGCCAGCAGCCAATACAAAGAAGAAACCTTCGTCTTCGACCCGGCCAGCAACCTGCTCGACCCCAAGGCCCCGCGCCGGCCCATCCACCACCCGCCGCCCAAGCTCCTCGATAACCTGCTGCGCGACTACGTCGGCCAGCACTACACCTACGACGCCCGGGGCAACCTGCTTGAACGCCTCGACAACGGCAAAAAAGCCCGTTTCACCTGGGACCTCTACGACCGCCAGACCCGCTACGAAGACGACCGCCTGACCGCCGACTTCGCCCACGACGCACTGGGGCGACGCGTAGCCAAATACTCCAAAGCCCACTACCCACCCAGCCCCGGAGCCGGCCCGGCGTGGATCGAGCAACAACAGCGCACGCTCAACACCCAATACGACTGTGGCCGAAACATCTACGGCTGGGACGGCGAACTTGGCCTATAAAAGTCGCAACGGCGAAACCACTTTGCGACAACGCAAAAAAAGGTGTTTTCCACTGTAGACGGCTATAGCCCCACACTTGACGAGGCTGCACATCGAAAAGAGGGCTTTGGCCAATTAGTCAGCGTTCTTGCTCAATAGGCTCTATCAAAGAAGCTAAATGATTAGGTAAACACAATCACCGGATCTGACCATGCAGGAAGAGAACTGGCTCTACACTTTAGGCAATGCCACTTGCTTGCTTGGAACTGATTTCTGAGCAGGATCAAAGAGCAGCAACTCTGGGGATGTTCTTTCTGGCTTAAGGTGTGACTTATGTCGATTTCAACTGGCATTGCGCGGAAGCTGTGTGGCGTCTTCTCTTTCAAACGAATCACTGCGACTCGGCGGCTCAGTCGCGATGAAGCCAGCCTGATTGAGCACTACCGCATGCTTTCTGAGTCAGACCGCATTGCGATGCGCTACCTGTGTACTTCACTTAAAGAAATATCTCGCTTCTGAAGCTCGGTGATGCCCTGGACTGCTGGGCTACAGACATAGAGACATCGAACGAGATTGTGGGGGTGGCGAGAAATCGCAACGAGAAGGAGGCTGACTTTAAGGCACCTCTGATTGGGTAAACGATGGCCGCCCTACAGTCCCATTTCCCAACCCCCAGAAACGACAAAGCCCGCCAAAAGGCGGGCTCTGTCGGTGTAGCAATATGGCGGAGGCGTAGAGATTCGAACTCTAGGACCTGTTACAGTCGACGGTTTTCAAGACCGTTGCCTTAAACCACTCGGCCACACCTCCTATGTTGTTGCGGGCGCCATAATACCTGAATGAAACACGTTGTCAAACTCTCTTGATCGCTTGTTTCAGAGCCTCTGCTATGATCTTTGCTACTTAACATTTCAAACCACAGGAGTATCGCCATGCGCGAACAGGATTACGCCGTTAATAACAGCGTGCAGGCTGAGCAGCTAGAGGTTAGCCGCGTCCTGCGCAACACTTACGGTTTACTGGCTTTGACGCTCGCTTTCAGCGGCGTGATGGCTTATGTCGCTCAACAGATGCGGGTCGGTTACCCGAATATTTTCGTGGTGCTGATCGGTTTCTACGGGCTGTTTTTCTTGACCAACAAGCTGCGTGATTCGGCTTGGGGCCTGGTGTCTACGTTTGCCTTAACCGGTTTCATGGGCTTTTTGTTGGGCCCAATCCTCAACCGTTACCTGGGCATGCAGGGCGGCGCTGAGGTTGTCAGCTCGGCATTTGCCATGACCGCGCTGGTGTTTGGCGGCCTTTCTGCTTATGTGCTGATCACTCGCAAGGACATGAGCTTCCTGGGCGGCTTTATCACCGCAGGCTTCTTTGTCCTGCTGGGCGCCGTAGTTGCCAGCTTCTTCTTCCAGGTCAGCGGCCTGCAACTGGCTATCAGCGCAGGTTTTGTGCTGTTTTCTTCGGTCTGCATCTTGTTCCAGACCAGCGCTATCATTCATGGCGGCGAGCGTAACTACATCATGGCGACCATCAGCCTGTATGTTTCGATCTACAACCTGTTTATCAGCCTGCTGCAAATTTTCGGCATCATGAGCAGCGACGACTGATTGACCCCGCTACACGAAAGCCCGCTTCGGCGGGCTTTTTGTTGCCCGCTGCAAGCATCTTTGAGCATCTGCCTTTATCATTGCCGCAGATTTGCTGACAGAGCTCACCATGAAATTTGCCATTGCCCTTTATTCAGCAGCCCATGCGCCCTCTTCTCGCCGCGCCCTGCGTTTTGCCGAGGCAGCGCTGGCAAGCGGTCACGAGATCGTGCGGCTGTTCTTCTATCAAGACGGTGTGCACAGCGCCTCGAGCAATGTGGTCACACCGCAAGACGAGCAAAATATCGCGCAGCAGTGGGCCGCGTTCGTCAGCCAACATCAGTTGGACGGCGTGGTGTGTATTGCAGCAGCCCTGCGCCGCGGTGTGTTGAATGAAGATGAAGCAGCGCGCTATGAGCGCCCGGCGGTCAATCTGCAAGCGCCATGGGAATTGTCTGGCCTAGGCCAGTTACACGACGCGATTCAATCGGCTGATCGACTGATCTGCTTCGGAGGGCCTTGATATGGCTAAATCGCTGTTGATTATCAGCCGCCAGGCGCCATGGTCGGGTCCAGGCGCCAAAGAGGCACTAGACCTTGTGCTGGCGGGGGGCGCATTCGATTTGCCGATTGCACTGATGTTTATGGACGATGGGGTATTCCAGCTCGTTCCCGGACAAAACGCGGCCGCGCTGCAACAAAAAAACCTTCAGGCCAATCTGCAAGCCCTGTCACTGTTCGGGATTGATGACGTGTTTGCCTGCGACCACAGCTTGAGCGAGCGCGGCATTTCGCCCGCACATCTGGCAGTCGACGATGTACACGCCTTGTCAACCGATGAAGTACGCGCCCTAATTGACCGTTTTGACCAAGTGATAACCCTCTGATGACGACCCTACACGTCCTGAGCCACTCGCCCTTTTCAGACACACGCCTAAGCAGCTGCTTACGCGTTCTGGGCACCGATGACGCGCTGTTACTGACAGGTGATGCGGTCTACGCCTTACAACCTCAAAGCAGCTCTCTGAAGGCCCTGGAAGAAAAAAGCGCCACGCTTAAGCTTTTTGTCCTCGAAGAGGACCTGCTCGCACGCCACATCGACTGCCCACAGTGGGCGACAGCGGTGGATTACCCGGCCTTCGTCGAGCTGTCGATTCACTATGACAAGGTCAACAGCTGGCTATGAACACCCTCCTTCTCAACGGTAAACATATCGCGCTGGATAAAGACGGCTATTTGCTCGACCTTAACGATTGGTCTGCCGAGGTCGCCCATGCACTGGCGGCCGAGGCGCAGATCGAGTTGAGCCCCGAGCACTGGGAGATCCTTGAGCTGTTGCGCAGCTTCTATCAGGAGTTCGAGCTGTCACCGGCGACACGCCCACTGATCAAGTACACCGCGCTCAAGCTGGGCCCTGAAAAAGGCAACAGCTTGCACCTCAACCGCCTGTTTAATGGCACACCGGCCAAGCTCGCTGCCAAGCTGGCGGGCCTGCCAAAACCGACTAATTGCCTATGAATACGCCTGCTGCGCTGACATTAGAAACCCCGGCCGAACACCCTTTCGCGCCATATGTGCGGATTCTGGGCAAAGGTAAACGTGGCGCACGCAACTTGACCCGCGAGGAAGCGCGCGAGGCGATGGGCATGCTGCTCGACGAAAAAGTCGAGGACACGCAATTGGGTGCCTTTCTAATGTTGCTGCGTCACAAGGAAGAAAGCCCCGAGGAATTGGCCGGCTTTACCGAAGCCTTGCGTGAGCGTCTGACAGCGCCTGCGATCAACGTTGATATCGACTGGCCGACATATGCAGGCAAGAAGCGTCACCTGCCCTGGTACCTGCTGGCTGCCAAATGCCTGGCGCAAAACGGTGTGCGGATTGTGATGCACGGCGGCGGCGCTCATACCGCAGGGCGACTGTACAGTGAACAACTGCTGGACGAGTTGTCTATTCCGCTGTGCCGCGACTGGCAAAGCGTTGAAACTGCGCTCGACACCCAGCATCTGGCCTTTATGCCATTGCAGGACTGGGCGCCGCAGTTGCAGCGCATGATCGATCTGCGCAATACCTTGGGTTTGCGCTCGCCCATTCACTCACTGGCGCGCATTTTGAACCCGCTGGGCGCCCGCTGCGGCCTGCAAAGCATTTTCCATCCGGGCTACCAAAGCGTGCACCGCGAAGCCAGCGGCTTGCTGGGTGACACCAGCATCGTGATCAAAGGCGACGGTGGTGAAATCGAGGTCAACCCGGACACGATCAGCCATTTGTACGGCACCACGGCGGGCGTCAGTTGGGATGAAGAGTGGCCAGCACTGTCAGCTCGACGCCACGTGAAACCGGCCTCACTTGAGCCGGGGCAGCTCAAGGCATTGTGGCGGGGCGAGATCGAAGACAGTTACCCGCAACTGGCCCTGCTCTCGACCATGGCCCTGGCCCTTCGCGGGCTGGGCACACCGCGAGAACAAGCATTCGAGTTGGCGCAGGGTTATTGGGATAACCGCGACAAATCGATTTAACTCATTTGCGAGACCGCCTCATGCTAATTCCTTACAACCAGCTTGAACCTGACACCCTCACCCGCCTGATTGAAGACTTCGTCAGCCGCGACGGTACCGACAACGGTGATGACACCCCTCAAGAGACACGTGTCCTGCGGGTGCGTCACGCCTTAAGCAAAGGGCAAGCCGTGATCTTCTTTGATCTGGAAAGCCAGCAATGCCAGTTGATGCCAAAACATGCCGTGCCCAAAGAGTTCTTTGATTAACGCTTGCTCAACGGCCCAATGGTCAAATGCCCGGGGTCCTGATTTTTGATCCGGTCGTAGATTTCGCCCCGGTGAACGCTGACGCTCCTAGGGGCATCAATCCCCAGGCGTACGTGGCTGCCACTGATGGCAATGACATGGACAATAATGTCTTCGCCAATCGAGAAGCGTTCGCCGCTGACGCGTTTTAGAATCTGCATGGCTCTTATCCTTAAAGGTGTCTGACCACGAAGACTGAACCGCGTCATTCGCTACTTCAATCCTTACACAGCAATTCAGCTTGGGCTTACTCCTATCTGGATTAAGCCCTACATCGACTAGCTAAAAGTCCTACGCGACAGCTGTTGAATATTCCTCATCAGCAGGGGGTTTGGCTTAGGGTGCCGAAAAACGTGGGCCCAACAGAATGATGGTTGCCCCTATCACGCACAGCACCAGTCCGATCCAGTCAGAGCCCAATGGCCGGACTCGCTCCACAACCGCCAACCAGGCAATAGACGTCACGATGTAGATCCCGCCATACGCGGCATAAGCCCGGCCCGCATATGCCGCTTCGACCTTGGTCAAGAGCAGGGCAAAAACGGCCAGACTCAACACTGCCGGCACAACCCACACCACACTCTTGCCTTGACGCAGCCACATCCAGAATCCGTAGCAGCCTGCAATTTCAAACAACGCGGCCAAAAAAAACCAAACGTAATTAAGCATGAATACTTCCTTCCTTAGGCAGCGCGCCACCCTACTCGCGCCCCATCAGCCAGGCAATAGCCAACCTTTAGCACGCGTCACAGAATAAAAAGTTGAATTATTTTCACGCCCGGCAAGTCGGACTTATTAAGAGCGTACGTAGCAGTGGTTTCAACGCCACTGAACGCCGTCCTTACTGACAATAATCAATGAGGAAATAGTCATGACCCTGATACTTCTGATCATCCTGATCTTGCTGCTGGTGGGCGGGCTGCCAGTTTTCCCTCACTCACGAAACTGGGGCTACGGCCCGTCCGGTATTATCGGCACCGTACTGGTCGTACTGCTGATACTGCTCTTGCTCGGCAAAATATAGCGCCGTAGTCACGGCATTACGCGCAAAAAAAAAGAGGCCCGGAGGCCTCTTCTTTTTTCACGCTGGTTTACTTCGGATCCACGACACCCGCAGTGTTATCCAACAAGCTTTTGGTTGCTGTCTGCAAGAAGGATTCAAGCTTCTTCTTCAGTTCAGCTTCGTCTGGCGAGTCAGTCACTACTTTGGCTTGCGGGTTCGGGCCCAAGTTGTATTGCCATACTTTGGCTGGCATGTCTTTAGGCTGAACCAGCAGATGATCACCGCTGATGATGGCCACGGTCTGATCGTTGCCAGATGGCTTGATCACGCCTGAACCCTTGTCACCTTCCGGCAGGTTCAGCAGGTCACGGCCCCAGCATTGCTGACGGAACTCACCACCCAGACGACCCATGATGGTCGGTACGATGTCGATCTGCGTACCCACGGTATCAACCCGCGCACCAAACTTCTCCTGGATGCCCGGCCCGATCAACAGCAATGGAACGTTAAAGCGCCCAAGGTCCATCTCGGAGATCTGCTGCTCGTTACCAAAACCGTGATCACCCACGATCACAAACAAGGTTTCCTTGAAGTACGGCTCTTTACGCGCCTTTTCAAAGAATTGACCCAGCGCCCAGTCCGAATAGCGCATGGCGGTCAAATGCTCGTTCAACGAACCACGGTCGGTCACCCGTTCAACCGGCAGTGGCGTCGGCAAGGCATACGGCGTGTGGTTGGACAGGGTTTGCAGCAAGGCATAGAACGGCTCTTTGCCTTCACGCTTTTTCAGCTCTTCCAGGCCACGGTTGAACATGTCCTGGTCGGACACGCCCCACGTAGGATCAGAGAACACCGGGTTCACGAAATCATTACGGCCAACGAACGTGGTCATGCCTTGGTTGCTGAAGAAACCAGACTGGTTGTCCCAGGCAAAATCACCGTTGTACACATACACATCATCGTATTTACGGGCGCTCAGCAGCTCCGGCAGACCGGACAGTTTGTGGCTGCCTTCCGGGGTCTGCATCAGGTATTCAAAACCTGGCAGGTTCGGGAAGCACGCCATGGTGGCGAACATGCCCTGATGCGTGTGCGTACCGTTGGAGAAGAAGCGCTCAAACAGCAGGCCTTCTTTGGCCAGGTTGTCGAAGTAAGGCGTGACGTTGCCTGGACGTCCCAGTGCACCCACCGAGTGGCCGGCGAAGCTTTCCATCAAGATGACGACAACGTTCTTGATCGGCAGGGTTTTTTCTTCTGGTGGCGTGGTATCACGGCGCACAGGCGCGGTGTCCGCATCGACCAGTTTGTCGTTCGGGGTCAGCAGCATGTCGCGCACGGTCTGCTGAGCCTCAGGCTGCGGCAGGTTGGCTTTCCAGATATTGCTGCGCTCATCCGAGAAGCGGCTCTGCGCCGCTGAAATCAGCGACAAGGAACCATTGAGCCCTAACTGGTTAGCGAAGTTGGAATCCGTTGTGTAGGCATCACCCCAGCGCAGTGGAGGACCTTGGCGCAGTGTGCCGCGAGCAGCGACCACACACACCACCAGAATCACCATGAACACGGCAATGCGCGCATACCATGGCGCGACGGCACGTTGAGTGCCAGCGCCAGCAGCCGATGTCGCACGGGTGCGGGTTAAACGGTCTGCACCTTTAAATGCAAAGTACAGGATCACCGTCCCGACGGCCCAGGCCAGCAGGTAACGCACCACCGGGAAACCGTACCAGAGCATGCTCATGACGGTTTTCGGGTCTTCCTTCACGTATTGGAAGACCAGACCGTTGAGGCGCTGGTGGAATTCACGGTAGAAGTCCATCTCCATCAGGCCCAGGAACAGCGCCAGGCTGGAGGCGGCAGTCAGCCAGAAACGCATGGCACCGCGCAGTCGCATCGCATGCGCACTGAGCAATGACAGCAACAAAGGAATGCTGAGATAAACCACGATGCGCAGGTCAAAGCGCAGACCATTGAAAAAGGCTTCGAGGAACGTTGAGGCCGGGGTATCCAGGATCATTTCCCGGTTGTAAACCAGCAATGCCACCCGCAACAGGGTAAACATCAGCATCATGATCAAGGCGCTGAGCAGCGTAAACGCCAGATGCGATTTGACGGTCGGTTGCAACATTCGCTGGGCAGCGTTCTGTTGTTTTAAGGCGTCCGGGTTTGCCATGTCGTTTTAGGACCCAATTGATTCAAGTTGAAGTGGCTTTTCTGTGCACGGCCAGCACCTGCGCCTGTAGGGCGCACGTGCAAGGAGGTCATGCGCGGGCGGGCAAATGTTGCACGATCACCGGTGATTTACCACTGATACTGCACCCTTTAATGCACAGGGTTTGGCTCGACACCTGAACTGGAAATCCAGGTGAATGGCTTCTGAGAAGCAGCCGAGCCGAAATTTTGCACGCAAATTGTCATGGACGGCACGTGAAAATTTTGTGCAAACGCATAATTTGAAACATAAGAAAGGGCCTTTCGGCCCTTTCTGTAACTCACTGCGCGTTAAACGTTGCCTGGCTTGTTAATCGCCTGCAAAACGTATTGCGGCAAGGCAAACGAACCTTGGTGAACTTCAGGGTTGTAATAGCGAGTAACAATGCCACTGCCAATAAAGCGCTGACGCAGCGTCTCCAGCGGCAACTTGCGGTAGTCGCTGTTGGTTGAGCCCCAGGCAAAGGTCATCGAACCGCCGATGTAAGTCGGCACGGCCGCTTGATAGAAGTGCCAATCGGCGAACAAACCACGCATGCGCTCTGCGGTGGTTTTAACTTCTTGCAGTTGCATGAACGGCGTGCCGTTTTGCGTCACCAGCACACCGCCTTCATTCAGGCAGCGATGGCAGGCTTGATAGAAGTTTTCAGAGAACAACACTTCACCCGGGCCGATCGGGTCGGTGGAGTCAGAAATGATCACATCGAACTTTTCTTCAGTGGTTGCCACAAAGCGCATGCCGTCATCGATCACCAGATTCAGGCGCGGATCGTCGTAGGCCCCTTTGGAGTGGTTCGGCAAAAACTCTTTGCACATTTCAACCACGGTGCCGTCGATCTCGACCATGGTGATGTGCTCAATGCCCACATGCTTGGTCACTTCGCGCAGCATGCCACCGTCGCCGCCGCCAATGATCAGCACGCGCTTGACCGTGCCGTGCGCCAGAATCGGCACATGAGTCAGCATCTCGTGGTAGATGAACTCATCCTTTTCCGTGGTCTGAATCACGCCATCCAATGCCATGACCCGGCCCATCACCGGGTTTTCGAAAATCACCAGGCGCTGGTGGTCAGTGCGCACTTCGTGCAGCAGCTTGTCCATACGAAAACGCTGACCATAACCCTCGTAGAGGGTTTCGAGATAGTCGGTGCTAAGTACTTCAGTCATGGGAAGTCCCTTTGAATGCAGATGGCAACGGACGGTCACCCGCCCATGATCGGCAGCTTGAGCGTTTACCACCGTTGCGGTACACGCGTTCAACTGCCCAAGAAAGGCGCGCATTCTACGACGACGAGCATGACAGGTCGAACCTTGACTCAGACAAACTCAGCGGGTGACGGCAAATAAAGCCGTCGCCACCCGCTGGCCGACGACTTAAATGCGCACATTGCCTCGCGGCCCGGCGATGGCCCAGATAATGAGGCCGAGCACCGGCAAGAAGATAATCAACAGCACCCAAAGGATTTTCATCCCGGTTCCGACGTTACTTTTGAGCACATTGATGATGGCCCAAATATCCAGCGCCAGAATAATCAGACCTACCAGACCATTAAACGTCGACCCCATGGTGATGCTCCTGAGTGAGTGCGTGTTTACTTAGGATAGTCAGCTACGGCGAGGGTTCCGTTTTTTTATTGCAGGCCGGGCATCAAACGTGAACAGCGACCTTCAACGCTTCCAGCGCAGGCGCAGCACTGATACCTACCTCGGCACACAAGGCCAGCACGCGTGGCACGTCATTGCCATACACCAGCACCATTTGCAGTTCATCATCCAGCGGCTGACTCAGATTCAGCAGCACATAGCCGCCGTTCTCCGGGTTCATGCTGCCCATCTGGATCTGGATACGGTTCAACGCCGTCAGCGCTTCGGTTTTGGCCAATTGCTTGGGCTTGATGTTGAAAGGCACGCCAGGACCAAACGAGGCAACGATCTGGGTGAACAGGTCGACATAGGTGTCAGCCTGGAACAGGACGGTTTCCGGCAGGCTGCCAATGACGACCCACTCGCCCAACGCAATAGGGTAAGTGTCGTCGTAGTTGATGTCCGGGTTTGCCGCCAGAAAAGCGTCTTGATCAGCGTAGGCTTGTGCTGCTTCATCAGCTATTTTTGCAATTTCTTCGTCGCCCATGCACCCAGAGCTGATTTTGCTGATGAGTTCAACGAGAGTGTTTTTCATGGGCAAGGCCTGTCACAAGGAAAATTGAGGGCGCGCAGGATATATCAATTGCGCGCCTCAAGGGCATGTAATCAGCCCAACAACTCGTTCAACAGCGCGACGCTATCGTTTGCGCCCATTGTCTTGGCAGCATCCAGCGCAGTGATCTCATTGGCATCCTTGGCTTTTGGATCGGCGCCTTTGCTGATCAGGTACTTAATGATTTCGGTGCGATTAAACATCGCAGCCATCATCAAGGCGGTACGACCATCAAACGAAGCGCCTTCAACCTGCGCCCCGCCCTCGATCAGGGTTTTGACCATCTCCAAATCGCCTTTGAACGCCGCGCCAGCAATCGGGCTTTGACCGTTGTCATTGCGAATTTCAGGGTCAGCCTTGTGCTCAAGCAATACCCTCACAGCGTCAACATGCCCGTGATAGCTGGCCAGCATCAGCAAGGTGTCGCCCTTGTGATTACGCAAATTAGGCGGCAAGCCCTTGCTCATCAGAGCTGCCAGCATGGCGGCGTCGCCTTCGCGGGCTTTATTGAAAACCTGCTCGGCAAACTCAGCCGCTTCCTCGGGGGTCATCTGCCGTTGTTGATCGGCTGGCTTGTTGTCTGACATATGAGGCTCCAGATTGGCTACACAAAGCCGTAGTTTCCCGAGAGCGGCCAACGGTGTCATCCCCTTTTTACTCAAGAGCGTCATAGAGACAATCAATCAGCAACACGACTCTTGTACAAACGCGCCAACAAACTGTGTGGCTGGGCAAAATGCAGGATGCATGATGGCCATTCATGCAAAATGCACGAAGGGAGCATCTCAACCAAAATCTAAGCCATTGATTTAAAAGGATTTTATTAAATGGCCATACTGGCACAATCACTGCAACTACCTCTCCATGCAAGCACAGATGAGCTAATGGAGCTGATTGACATGAGCCTGATCCAAGAAAAATTCGCGTCCCTATTTTCGAACTACACCGTCAACGTTAAGCCCCGCCCGGATGGTGGAGTATTGCTGACGTTGTGTGACAGCGAAGGTAAACAGACTCAGCGGGTCATTTCATACGCGCAGTTGCACACCGCAGAGCAACTGACTTGGGTGATCAGCGCGATTCGTCGTGATCTGGCAGGTACGGCCAGCGAACTGCCGACCATTTCACTGCTGCAAAGCCAGCATCGCTTTGCCCTGCCGACCTATCACACGCGTTGATAAAAGCCTGATCAAACTGTAGGAGCTTGCCTCGCGAGCTTTTGATGTTGGCTATATTTACGGCCGCTACGCGCCCGGACGTAGCCTCGCAAAGCTCGTCAACTGCTACGGGGGTGTTCGCTCGCAGCCTTCGTGCCTTGTCAGCGACTACAGGATGTAAGCGATCCAACTGTAGGAGTGAGCTTGCCTCGCGATCTTTTGATCGCGGCCGCTGCGCGCCCGGACGTAGCCTCGCAAGGCTCGTCAACTGCTACGGGGGTGTTCGCTCGCAGCCTTCGTGCCTTGTCAGCGACTACAGGATGTAAGCGATCCAACTGTAGAAGTGAGCTTGCCTCGCGATCTTTCCAACATCAAAGATCGCAAGCAAGCTCGCTCCTTCACGTTCAAAGATTAAATATCGATCTCGGCAAAGCTGCTGACCGTCAGATGATCACCCAACTTCTTCCCGCCTTCTCGCGCCAGACCACAGGTTTGCATGCCGGCTTGTTGTGCCGCGTCCAGCTCTTCGACGATGTCCGATAGAAACAGGATTTTCCCCGCCGGGCAGCCGATGGCTTCGGTGATGTGCCGGTACGATTGGGCTTCGCGCTTGGGTCCGGACGTGGTGTCGAAATAGCCGCTGAACAAGGGTGTCAGATCGCCCGCTTCCGAACAGCCAAAAATCAGCTGTTGCGCCTGGATCGAACCTGACGAGTACACGTACAAGTCATAGCCCTTTTCGTGCCAGGCCTTGAGTGCCTCGACGGCATCCGGGTAGACGTGCCCTTTCAACTCGCCCGCCTCGTAACCCTGCTTCCAGATCATGCCCTGCAGCGCCTTAAGCGGCGTGGCTTTGCGGTCTTCAGCGATCCACTGTTGCAGGATCTCGATCACCCGCTCAACGTCCGCCTCGGGCTCGCCGCTGTCCAGACGCACCGCCCCCAGTTGCATCGCAACCTCAGGGTCTTCGGCATGTTCACGGACGAAGTCAGGCAGGTATTTGGCCGCAAATGGAAACAACACGTCAAACACAAAGCTGACGGCGCTGGTGGTGCCTTCAATGTCAGTGAGGATGGCTTTGATCGGCATACGGTGTCCTTAGTCTTCGAGGCGCGGGAAGCGGCTGGCGATGTCTTCGCCGGTAAAGTTGGCAACCCAGCCTTCAGGGTTGTTAAACAACCGGATGGCCACAAAGTGCGGGTGCTCGCCCATGTCAAACCAATGCGGGGTGCCCGCTGGCACTGAGATCAGGTCGTTTTTTTCGCACAGCACGGCATACACATAGTCACCAATGTGCAAGGTAAACAGCCCACGGCCCGCCACGAAAAAACGCACTTCATCTTCGCCATGACGGTGTTCATCGAGGAACTTGGCGCGCAGCTCGGCTTTTTGCGGGTGGTCGCTGTTGAGGCTGATGACATCAACGGTGACGTAACCCTGCTCAGTCATCAATTGATCAATCTGCGTGCGATAGGCGTCGATCACTTCGTCCTGGCTGGCGCCCGGCTGGATCGGCGCAGCCGCCTGCCAGCGCTCAAAGCGCACGCCCTGCTCGGCCAGCGTGGAGGCGATGTCTTCAAGGTGGGTCAATACCTTGTTGGGTATTTCCGGGCTTGAAACGTGGTAAACAGAAAGGCTGCTCATGGGGGTATTCCTCAGCTTCGGCGTGCACTTTCGGCTTTTTCCAGGCCGTTCAGGCAGACCGTTGAAATCAGGCGGTGGGCTTCTTCGACGTGAAGTCAGCGTTAACGGTTAAGCACAGCGCGGGTTTTCAACTCGCATTCAAACAAAAACTCAAAGGCTTCGATCTGGCGCAAGGCATCGCTCATGCGCGCACCCCACGTATACAGACCGTGCCCACGAATCAGGTAACCCACGCAGCCAGGGTGTGCCTCAAGCCAGGGCTGAACCTTGGCAGCCAGTCGCTCGATGTCCTGATCATTGTCAAAAATCGGCACCCGAACTGTTGACTCATGAGTAGACACACCACTGAAGGCTTTTTGCAGTTCGTAGTCTTCAAATTCGATGCTGTCACCCGGCGTCAGCCGCGACAACACCGTGGCATTCACCGAATGCGTGTGCAACACCGCGCCGATCTCCGGGCGCCAGCTGTACAGCTGAGTGTGCAGCAAGGTTTCCGCAGAAGGCTTTTTGCCCGGTTCCAGGCTGTTGCCTGACAAATCCGTGGCCAGCACATCATCAATGCCCAACTGGCCTTTGTGCTTGCCTGACACCGTCAGCAGCGCCTCGGTGGCCGATAGCCGGGCCGAGTAGTTGCTGCTGGTGGCCGGCGACCAGCCGCGACCATATAAAAAACGCCCGGCTTCAATGATTTCCAGGCTCAAGTGTTCACGGGTAAGGCTCATGCCCTGTCCTCTTGCAATCGAGTAGCGATGATAACGGCTGCAGCCAGTGCTGCGAGGCTTGCCATACTAAAGGTGATAGTCGGCCCGAGTGTGTTCCAGCTGTAACCGGCATAAAGCGCTCCCGCCGCGCCGCCCATACCGGCCAGGGTGGCGTAGAGCGCTTGCCCCTGCCCTTGTTGACCAGGCCCGAAACTGCGCTGCACGAAACTCATTGCCGACGCATGAAAACTGCCAAACGTTGCCGCGTGCATCAACTGCGCCAACAGCAACACCCACAGGTATTCGGCAAATGATCCCAGCAACAGCCAGCGCAAGGCGGCCAAGGCAAAGCTGGCCATCAACACGCGACGCAGCGAAAACTTGAGCAGGATGCGGCGCATGGCCAAAAACATCAGAACCTCAGCCACAACCCCCAACGCCCACAGCATACCGATCACGCCACGGCTGTAACCCAGGCTTTCAAGGTGCAAGGTGATGAAGGTGTAATACGGGCCATGGCTCAGTTGCATCAGCGCAACGGTCACATAAAACGCAATCACGCCGGGGCTGCGCAATTGCTTGAAAAAGCCGCCCTCGTGAGGTTTACGCCCCTGATTCGAAGGCTGGGCATTGGGCACCCACAAGCTGCACAACACTATGCCGCCCATGATCACGACCAGCGCCACCGGATAAATATCCAGGCTCAGCCATTCAAACAGGCGACCCAGAATCACCACGGTGAGGATAAAACCAATCGATCCCCACAAACGCACCTGGCTGTAACGCTCCGGTTGTTCACGCAAATGAGCAAAGGTGATGACTTCGAACTGCGGCAGCACCGCGTGCCAGAAGAACGCATGCAACGCCATCACCAGCGCCAGCCAGGCGTAGCTCTTGCTGATAAAGATCAGGCTGAAGCCGAGCAAGGTGCACAACGCACCCAGCCGCACGATCAGCAGGCGCTTGCCGGTGTAATCACCCAGCCAGCCCCACAAGTTGGGTGCTACGCAGCGCATCAGCATGGGAATGGCGACCAACTCGCCGATCCGTGCACTGGAGAATCCGAGGTGATGGAAGTACAGCGCCAGAAAAGGCGCTGTAGCACCGAGCAAAGCGAAGTAAAAAAGGTAAAACCCTGACAAACGCCAGTAAGGAAGAGGCGCCATTGCCATCAGACCATGGCGCTCAACGACCGCTGAATCACAATTGGCCCAGCACAGGCGTCGTCACACGCACATCAGCGTTTTGCCCGCGATGACGCAACAGGTGGTCCATCAGCACGATGGCCATCATGGCTTCGGCAATCGGGGTCGCCCGAATGCCAACGCACGGGTCATGACGACCTTTAGTGATGACGTCGACCGGGTTGCCGTCTTTATCAATCGAGCGGCCCGGGGTGGTGATGCTCGACGTAGGCTTGAGCGCCAGGTGCGCCACGATGGGCTGGCCCGACGAAATACCGCCCAAAATGCCGCCCGCATTGTTGCTCACAAAGCCCTGCGGGGTCAGTTCATCACGGTGCTCGGTACCGCGCTGGGCAACGCTGGCAAAGCCGGCGCCGATTTCGATGCCCTTGACCGCATTGATGCTCATCAAGGCGTGCGCCAGATCAGCATCCAGACGGTCGAAAATGGGCTCGCCCAACCCCGGAATCACACCTTCGGCCACCACGGTGATCTTGGCCCCAACCGAGTCCTGATCACGGCGCAGTTGGTCCATGTAGGCTTCAAGCTCTGGCACTTTGTCCGGATCAGGGCTGAAAAAGGCGTTTTCTTCGACCGAATCCCAGGTTTTGAACGGGATTTCAATCGGGCCCAACTGGCTCATGTAGCCGCGAATCACAATGCCCTGGGTCGCCAAATACTTTTTGGCAATCGCCCCGGCCGCTACCCGCATGGCAGTTTCACGTGCAGAACTGCGTCCACCTCCGCGATAATCGCGCTCGCCGTATTTGTGGTGGTAGGTGTAGTCGGCGTGGGCCGGGCGGAACAGGTCCTTGATCGCCGAATAGTCCTTGGACTTCTGATCGGTGTTGCGGATCAACAAACCGATGGCGCACCCGGTGGTGCGGCCTTCAAACACACCGGATAGAATCTCGACTTCGTCGGCTTCCTGACGCTGTGTGGTGTGGCGGCTAGTGCCCGGTTTGCGGCGGTCCAGATCACGTTGCAGGTCTTCAAGAGACAGCTCGAGCCCGGGTGGACAGCCATCTACAATAGCGACCAACGCCGGACCATGGCTTTCGCCTGCGGTGGTAACAGTGAACAGCTTGCCGAAGGTATTGCCGGACATTCAGGGCGCTCCGTGAAAATCAGCCTAAAAACTAAGCTTGGATAACTAAGCGCGCCAGTATACGCAGGCTGCCTCTGTAGTTCATCCTCCAACCTTACTCATCCGGTGTTGTGTAACCGGCACTTTCAACAATGATGGCGTGATGATGCTGCGAATACTCCTTCTGGTTCTAACCCTGTTTGGTACTCAGGCCTTTGCGGCGACTCAGTCCAACGTCTTGCTGCGCCCCATCGAGCTGGATACCGGCTCCGGTACTCTGTACGGCTCGCTGGTGTTGCCAAAAAGTGACAAGCCGGTGCCGGTGGTCCTGCTTATTGCCGGTTCCGGGCCAACCGACCGCGATGGCAACAACCCGATTGGCGGGCGCAACGACAGCTTGAAAAAACTCGCCTGGCGTCTGGCGCAAAACAACATTGCCAGCGTGCGCTTTGACAAGCGCGGCATTGCGCAAAGCCAGCCGGCCGCCCCGGATGAGCGCCAACTGAGCGTCGATCAATACGTCAACGACGCCGTGGCCTGGGGCGACAAGCTCAAGGCCGACCCGCGTTTTGGCAAAGTGTTTTTGCTCGGTCACAGCGAAGGCGCACTGATTGCCGTCCTGGCCGCCCCGCGAATCGACGCCGCCGGGGTTATCTCGATTGCCGGTTCCGGGCGCCCTGTCGGTCAGTTGCTGCGTGAGCAGTTGCAGCGCAACAACTTGCCGCCTGCCCTGCTCAAGCGCAGCTTTGAGCTGATCGCCAGCCTCGAAGCCGGGCATACCGACGACAACGTGCCGCCAGCCCTTGAAGCGATCTTTCGCCCAAGCGTGCAGCCTTACCTGATCAGCCTGCTGCGCTATAACCCGGCCAAAGCCTTCGCTGCACTGAAGATGCCGGCGATGATTATTCAGGGCACCCACGACATTCAGGTCGAGGTCAAAGATGCGCGCCTGCTTAAAGCCGCCAAGCCAGATGCATCCCTGACCCTGGTACACGGCATGAACCACGTCATGCGCATTGTGCCGATGGACATCAAACGCCAAGTGCTGTCCTACAACGACCCCAACCAACGCCTCGCGGGTGAAGTCGGTGACCGGATTGTGCGCTTTATCGCAAAAGTGAATGCCGCTCAGCCCTCCAGTCCTGCGCATAACGGCCGATAAAACATTGTCGGCCGTCTTCATTGAGCCGACATATCGTGCTTGCACAGGATTTTGCCGTTATGAGCGACACCCCATCACAACCTGCCGACTCGCCAGAGCCGGCCACGCCCGAGGCGCTCCCGCGACCTTGGGCTGACGTGCAGCCCGAGCATTTCAAAATGCTGCGCCTGGCGCCATTGCCCACCGATCGCAGCACCGGGGCGCGGCCTTTGCGCTTCGTCCAGTTTGGGTATGCCGAGCGCCACAACAAAGAGCAGAGCTTGCTGCGCCTGAGCATTTCGCTGCCGGGCCAACAGGTCCGCAAAGAGCAAAACCAGCTCGATATCTGGCTTGATCACACCACCCAACTTGCCAGCATCAGCCCTGAACGCGGCGTGCTGGTTGAGCCGCTGAACCGGGGTATCGGACGCTTTCTCATGGCCCAGGGCGCGCAGTGGGTTCAGAAAAAGTGGTCACGCTATCGCTTTGAAAGCTTCGATTTGCCGACCAAGGACGCCCTGCACGAAGACATGCGCCTGCGCCGCGACCATTGCTTGCGCACCCAGGGCTTTGACGTGATCTATGAAGACGCCCTGCATCGCAAGGCGCGGATTGAAACGGGGCTTGCGGCAGATTTGTACAACACCTGGAACAGCGAAAAAATCCAGTTTGTCGAAATTCTGGAAGCAGCGCAGATGCTCCAGCAAGCCGAACAGAACTTGCAGGAACAAGAGCTGAAGCTGCGCGAAAAAGACGAGAAGATCAGCAAGTTCAAGCGTGAAGACACCGGTTTGCGCTTCACCATCACCTGTCTGGTGGCGTTCGCCGTGTTTCAGGCCGCCTTACTGATCTGGATTGCCACCCATCGCTGAAGGCAGGCCCCCTTGCAGGGCCTGCCGGGTTTCACCCTTTAAACCCGTGCAGCAAACAGCGCCTGATGCTCGCGGCACTGCTCAGCGGTCAGCATAAACACGCCGTGGCCGCCATGTTCAAAGTCGAGCCAGGCAAAATCCACTTCCGGGTACAACGCTTCAACATGCACCTGGCTGTTGCCCACTTCGACAATCAACAACCCTTTGTCGGTCAGATGATCCCCTGCTTCGGCCAGCATCCGCCGTACCAGGTTCAAACCGTCATCACCGCAGGCCAGGCTCAGCTCAGGCTCGTGCTGATATTCGGCAGGCATGTCGGCAAAGTCTTCGGCATCCACATACGGCGGGTTCGACACGATCAAGTCAAAACGCTGGCCCGGCAAGCCATCAAAGCCATCGCCCTGCACCGTGTACACACGCTCATCGACGCCGTGGCGCTCAATGTTCTGATTGGCCACTTCCAGCGCTTCAAACGACAGATCCGCCAGCACTACCTCGGCATTCTGGAACTCATCGGCACACGCGATACCGATGCAGCCCGAGCCGGTGCACAAGTCGAGAATGCGCGCCGGTTCAGCGCCCAGCCATGGCTCGAAACGTTTTTCGATCAACTCACCGATCGGTGAACGCGGAATCAACACGCGCTCGTCGACAATAAACGACATGCCGCAGAACCAGGCTTCGCCTAACAGGTACGCCGTGGGCACGCGCTCCTCGATGCGACGCTTGAGCAAATGCTGAAGGTTAACCAGCTCGTCGTCTTCAAGGCGGCAATCGAGGTAGCTGTCGGCAATTTCCCACGGCAGGTTCAACGCCCCCAGCACCAGTTGACGAGCCTCGTCCCAAGCGTTGTCGGTGCCATGACCAAAAAATAGATCTTCCCTGTGAAAATGGCTAACAGCCCAGCGAATATGGTCGCGCAGTGTGCGCAGTCGGGAAGTGATCAACGGTCTTACTCCTCAAAATCGACCCACGATTCTAACAGCCAAATTCCGACGCGGCCAAAGTTGTGCCGGACGGTGATCCGGGGCACACATTTGTACGCGTCTGAATCCGTTACAAAAAACTTAAAAACGTTACATTTCGTAGGTTTATGCACGTTTGCAATGTTTCTTGACATCGCTGTAGGCCAACAACGGCGTGGCTTACACGACTGCCCATTCACATAAACGCTCGGCCAGTGGAGAATGTCGCAAAAGCCCCACTCAAAGGAGCCCCCGAATGTCCGCTTTAAAGACGATGTTTCAACTCACTGGGCGTGGTTATGCCGCAGCTAATCTGAGCAATGCCAGCCTGCTGATCATCGATGCGCAAAACGAATACCTCAGCGGCCCTCTGGCCCTGTCCGGGATGGAAGCCGCGACTGCCAACATCGCCCTGCTCCTCGAAGCCGCCCGCAAGGCCAAACGCCCGGTGGTACACGTTCGCCATCTGGGCACGGTCGGCGGCATGTTCGACCCGCAAGGCCCACGCGGCGAGTTCATCGCCGGGCTTGAGCCGACAGGCGATGAAGTGGTTATCGAGAAGCGCATGCCCAACGCCTTCAACGACACCCGCCTGCGAGAAGCACTGGAAACACAGGGTCATCTGGACCTGATCGTCTGCGGCTTCATGAGCCACTCCAGCGTCAGCACCACCGTGCGCGCCGCCAAAGACTACGGCTTTCGCTGCACCCTGGTCGAAGATGCCTGCGCCACCCGCGACCTGCCCACCGCCAACGGCGTCATCAGCGCGGCAGACGTGCAGCGAACCGAAATGGCGATCATGAATGACAACTTCGCCACCCTGGCCCAAACCAAAAACCTCATCTGAGCCTGCCACTGATAGGCGGCGCCCTTTGACCGCCTATCTGCACCCTTGCTGTGCGCCAGCTTGAACTCCGATTTCGGAGCACCTCAGGAACAACCCGCCCATGTTCCTGTCTGAAGGGCCGATACCCTATAAGGAAAGATCGGAATGAAGATCTCCGATGGTTTTGATGCACGACGCTTACGCCCTAAAGAACACCGAAACTGGCGCGCATGGCTGATTCTGACCCTGGCTGCCCTGCTGACACTGGCAGGGGTCGCGTTACTGTTGACCGGCGCCAGCAGCCTGATCGGCCACCCGGCGGCTCTGGGCGACCTGAACGCCAACCCCACCGCTGCCGTACTGGTGCTGATCGCCGGGCTACTGGTCAGTTGGCTGGGCATCTGGCTATGGCGCCGCAGCCGTCGGCGCATGCGTGCTCCATTTGGCTTGAACATGGCGCCGCACCTGATGAAAAAGCGCGACTAATACACATCGGCCTGCCGATTGTCGTCGACTTGGGTAAACTGTGCGCCCTTCGCGGAGGCTGACATGCAAGACGACGACTTTTCCCTGTTCAAAAACGAGATTCGCGGTGTCAAACCGATCAAGCATGATCGCGCCGACACCGGCAAACCCAAAACTGACCGTGCGCAACTGGCCAAACTGCGGCAAAACGCAATTGTGCGCAGCAACACCACGATCATTGACGGTTTGTCTGACCAGTTTGTGATTGATGTCGGCCCCGAAGATCAACTGCACTGGGCCCGCGATGGCGTGCAAGAAAGCCAGATGCGCAAACTCAAGCTGGGCCAGATCAGCTTCGAAGGCAGCCTGGACCTGCACGGCATGACCGTCGAAAAGGCCCGCGAAACGCTCTGGGAGTTCCTCGGCGAAGCCACCCGCCTTGAAGTCCGCTGCGTGCGCGTCACCCACGGCAAGGCCGTGCGTCTGGACGGCAAAAAACCCATGATCAAAAGCCACGTCAACACCTGGTTGCGCCAACATGCCCAAGTCCTGGGTTTCTGCTCCTGCCAGGCCAAACATGGCGGCGCTGGCGCCGTTTACGTCATGCTCAAACGCACCATGATGGAAGGCCGCGACGAGTAACCGCGCATCGCCACACTTGCAGCGCCGAGTCAGCCCCCGTACCCTTGCCCTTTGCGAAAAATCCCACAGGTAGATTAATGTCCCTGGAACAAAACTACACCGCCATCCTCGGTCAGCTTGGCGAAGACGTCTCCCGCGAAGGTCTGCTGGACACGCCCAAGCGTGCCGCCAAAGCCATGAAATACCTTTGCCGCGGTTATGAGCAGACCCTCGAAGAAGTCACCAACGGTGCCTTGTTCAGCTCTGACAACAGCGAAATGGTGCTGGTCAAGGACATCGAGTTGTACTCGTTGTGCGAACACCACTTGCTGCCTTTTATCGGCAAGGCGCACGTGGCCTACATTCCAAGCGGTAAAGTGCTGGGCTTGTCGAAAGTCGCACGCATCGTCGACATGTATGCCCGTCGCTTGCAGATTCAAGAGAACCTGAGCCGTCAGATCGCCGACGCGGTGATGCAAGTCACTGGCGCCCTGGGCGTTGCCGTGGTGATTGAAGCCAAGCACATGTGCATGATGATGCGCGGCGTCGAGAAGCAAAACTCGTCGATGATCACTTCGGTGATGCTGGGTGAGTTCCGCGAAAACGCGGCCACACGCAGTGAGTTTCTCAGCCTGATCAAGTAATCCGGGCATAAAAGAGCCGGCGTTCATCGCCGGTTTTTTTTCGCCTGGCTGTTTCGGCTAAGCTCCATCTTTTATTTAATTGCCCATGAGGCTTTCTACTGTGTTTATCAAAGCGCTTCGCATCGGTTTGGGCCAATTGATCATCGCCGGGGATTTCATTACCCGCCCCAGCAAAAAACAGCGCCCTGCTGCTGACCAGGCAAAAGTTGATCAAGCGGCCAAAAGCCTGACCCTGTATCAGTTCCACGCCTGCCCGTTTTGCGTGAAAACCCGCCGTAACCTGCGCCGCCTGAACGTGCCAGTGGCCCTGCGCGACGCGAAAAACAACGAGCAAGATCGCCATACCCTGCTGGAGCAAGGCGGCAAGATCAAAGTGCCTTGCCTGCGGATCGAAGAAGACGGCAAGACCACCTGGATGTATGACTCCAAAGTGATCATTGAGTACTTGAACACACGGTTTGCCAGCGTTTAAACGCCAGTAGCAGCTGCAAGCTGCGATTTATTGATGTTTAAAATCAACCCATCGCAGCCTGCGGCAGTCCCAGCTTAATCCAGCATCCCGACATAGCGCGGCTGACTCGCCACGCGCTGTATCCAGGCCTGGATCCCCGGGAACCTGCTCAGATCAAACCCGCCCTGATGCGCCACGTGGGTGTAGGCATACAGCGTAACGTCAGCAATCGAGAAGTGCTCACCCACCAGATACCGCGTGCGCTGCAATTGCTGCTCCATCACATCCAGCGCCCTGTAACCGCGCTTTTGCAGCTTGCGGTATTCCTCTAGCCGCTCTTCGGGCAAGCCCAGATAGAACTGGATAAACCGTGCCACCGCAATGTAGGGCTCGTGGCTGTATTGCTCAAAAAACTGCCACTGCAATACCTGGGTGCGCAAACGCGGTTCGGTCGGCAAGTACTCAGTGCCGTCTGCGAGGTAGTTGAGAATCGCGTTGGACTCCCACAGGCAGGTGCCATCTTCCAGCTCCAGCACCGGCACCTTGCCGTTCGGGTTTTTTGCCAGAAACTCAGGGGTTTGTGTGTCGCCATTGAGAATGTCGACCGACTTCCACTCATATTTCAGGCCCAGCAGGTGCAACATCAGTTTGATTTTGTAGCAGTTGCCCGAGTTGTAATCGCCATAAACCTTGAGCATCGCAACTCCTAAGCCGCCTCTGCGGCGTGTGCTTGACGGATAACCATTGCCAGACGCTTGAGACCTTCGTGCAGGCGTTCTGGATCAATGTGACTGAAGTTCAAACGCAGACTCCCCACGTTCTGGTCCGGGTCGGCGAAGAACGGCTCACCCGGCATAAACGCGACGTCTTGTGCCAGCGCTGGCTTGAGCAAGGTGCGGGTATCCAGCGGCTGCTTGAGGGTCAGCCAGAAAAATAGCCCACCCTGCGGCACCTGCCAATCCGCCAGGTCCGAAAAGTGTTCTTCCAGCGCGGCCTGGAAGCCGTCACGGCGCACGCGGTAAAAATCACGCAACACCGCCAGATGGTTGGCCATTTTCTCGGTACCGATCCACTGCAACGCCTGCCACTGACCAATACGATTGGTGTGCAAATCCGCCGACTGTTTAAGCCGCAGCAAGTGCGGGAACAAATCCGGGCTGGCAATCAGGAAGCCCACGCGCAGGCCCGGCAACAGGGTTTTCGACACCGTGCCGGTGTAGATCCAGCTGGCTGTTTTCAAGCGACTGACAATGGGCGTCGCGCTGCCGCCATCAAAGGTCAGTTCGCGGTACGGCTCGTCTTCAATCAGGGTGACACCGAACTCGTCGAGCAGCGCGGCCACGGCGTCGCGCTTGGCTTCGCTGTAACGCACGGCAGACGGGTTCTGAAAGGTCGGAATCAAATAGATAAAGGCCGGGCGGTGTTTAGCCAGCTGAACACGCAGCGCTGCCAGGTCCGGGCCATCGGCCTGTAGCGGGAACGTCAGGCACTCGGCGCCGAACAGTTGGAAGATTTGCAGCGCTGCCAGATAGGTCGGCGCTTCGAGCATGATTTCGGTACCTTTGTCGATGTACAGCTTGGCTGCCAGGTCGAGTGCCTGTTGCGAACCGCTGAGCACCAGCACCTGGCTCGCCTCGCAGTTGACTCCTAACGCACGAGCCTCTGCGGCCAGCGCCTCACGCAGGGCCGGTTCGCCTTCACTCATGCCGTACTGGCCCAGAGCGACGGGCATCTCGGTCCAGTCGACTTTAGGCAGCATCGACTCTGCCGGCAGCCCGCCGGCAAAGGACATGACTTCCGGACGCTGAGCAGCCGCCAGAATTTCACGGATCAAAGAACTTTTAAGGCGCGATACACGTTCGGAGAAAGCCATTGAGGTCACCCGTAGCAGAAATCATTGGAAATAAGTCAAACTGGTTGACCGAAATTACGCCTCAGCGACTGGATACGTCAATATGCTTGACCTTAAAAACCCGACCACCCAGCGTGCAGCCATGCAAGCCTTCTTCTTTGGCTACCAGGCGTTCACGGCCAAGGCCGACGAGATGCTCGCCCGGCGCGGGCTGAGCCGGGTTCATCAGCGCATCGTGTTTTTCATCGCCCATTACCCTGGTGTCAGCGTCAAGGAACTGCTCACCTTGCTCGGCGTGAGCAAGCAGGCCCTCAACACACCGTTGCGCCAGTTGATCGAAATGGATTTGGTCGTCAGCGTGGTGCCGCCCTCCGACAAGCGCAAACGCCTGCTGGAACTGACCGCCGACGGTGTCCGCTTTGAGGCCAGCCTGCGCCGTGAACAGGTTAAATTGCTGCAACGGGTGTTCGAACAAGCCGGTGAAGAAGCGGTGAACGGCTGGCTGACGATCAACCAGGCGCTGGGGCAAAGCCGTTCAAGCTGACAAACCTTGTAAATTTGAAAACAATACTTGCTTTATTTGTATACAAACGCATAAATCAGCAGACCCCGATCGTGCAACGGGAAACGCTTGTACGGGTATATGGAGAAAGTAATGAGTCTGGAAACCTGGCTGCTGTTCAGCAGTGCCGCCTTGGTCGTGATCCTGATTCCAGGGCCACTGTCGTTATTGATGATCAGCAACAGCCTGAACTACGGCTTGCGCCGTTCTTACCCGGCGTTTTTGGGTGGGGTGATTGCCTCGATTTGCTTGCTCAGCGCGTCGGCACTGGGCTTGGGCGCCTTGTTGCTGGCATCGGAGCAATTGTTCAGCGCCCTGAAAATCGTCGGCGCGCTGTACCTGTTCTACCTGGCCTGGCAAAGCTGGAAGCAATCGCGCCAACCGGCAAGAGCCACTACAGTGCCGGACGCAGCACCAAAACCGCGCTTTCGCGCACTCTTTGGGCGCGCGTTTGTGCTCGGCGCCAGCAACCCGAAAGACATTTTGTTCTTTACCGCGTTCTTGCCGCAGTTTCTTGACCCCAACCAACCCTTTTTGGGGCAACTGCTGGTGATGATTGCCACCTGGACCGTACTCGACCTGCTCTGCAAGCTGGCCTACGGCCTGGGCGCCCACGGCGCGGCGAGCTACCTGCGCAGTGGCAAGGGGCAAAGCTGGTTCAATAAGGTCAGCGCTGGCTTGTTCAGCGTGGCGGGCACGGCCTCGTTGTTGAGTCGTTAAATCACACCGCCACTGTAGGAGCGAGCTTGCCTCGCGATCTTTTAAAAGGTCAAAAGATCGCGAGGCAAGCTCGCTCCTACAGGTTTTGCTTAAATCGCGGGCAAAAAAAAGCCCGCAGTGTGAGCGGGCAAATCATCTACCACGATGCGAACTTTTAAACCCTAACTACCACGGTACGTCGAGTAACTGTACGGCGAGATCAGCAACGGCACATGGTAGTGATCCTGCTCGGCACTGATCCCGAAACGCAGCACCACCACATCCAGAAACGCCGGCTCCGGCAATTTCACACCCCGTGCGCGGTAGTAATCACCGGCACTGAACTGCACCTGGTAAACCCCTGAACGGTAGTCGTCACCCTGCAACAGCGGTGCGTCGCAGCGCCCGTCTTCGTTGGTCAAGGCACTCGCCACCAAGGTCAATTGGGCACCTTCAACGCGGTACAGCTCGACCTTGATCGAACTGCCCGGACATCCGTGTGCGGCATCCAAAACGTGTGTAGTCAAACGTCCCATTGAGTGTGCGACCTCCCCGACTCGGTGAATAAATCCGGCTGCCGTGCTTTCAGATAAGCCCCGGAAGACACGGCGATGCGAAGATTAAGACACTTATTCAAAAAATTGTACACAATTAAAAATGCTATTTTTCGCGACACGTCTAACCTGAGGTTTGGAGACTATCAACGCTCAAAGACACGGCCTTTAGAGACTTTGTATTCAGAACCTGACCAATCAGGCAAGTTTTTTGCAAGTACCCTTCAAGCACAAAGCATGATAAAAATGCACAAATTCAGGGTTACAAATTTATTATTAAGTTGTATACAATCAAGTCATCGCAGAGACGCCAAGTCTGGCCAGTCGACTGTTAACACCCACAATAAGGAAGACTGTAGTGAGCGCTGACTACCCACGCGACCTGATTGGTTACGGTCCAAACCCTCCTCATCCGCACTGGCCGGACAACGCCCGTATCGCCCTGTCTTTTGTGCTCAATTACGAAGAAGGCGGCGAACGCAGCCTTCTGCATGGCGACAAAGAATCGGAAGCCTTCCTCTCGGAGATGGTCTCGGCGCAGCCGCTGCAAGGCGAGCGCAACCTGTGCATGGAGTCCTTGTACGAATACGGTAGCCGCGCAGGCGTGTGGCGGGTGCTCAAGCTGTTCCAGGAATTCGACATTCCGCTCACGGTCTTCGCCGTGGCCATGGCCGCGCAGCGTCACCCGGACGTGATCCGCCACATGGTTGCCGCCGGCCACGAGATCTGCAGCCACGGTTATCGCTGGATCGACTACCAGTACATGGATGAAACGCTAGAACGCGAGCACATGCTCGAAGCGATCCGCATCCTCACCGAAATCACCGGTGAACGCCCGCTGGGCTGGTACACCGGCCGCACCGGCCCGAACACCCGTCGGCTGGTCATGGAAGAAGGCGGCTTCTTGTATGACAGCGACACCTACGACGACGACCTGCCCTACTGGGAACCCAACAACCCGACCGGCAAAGCACATCTGGTGATCCCGTACACACTGGACACCAATGACATGCGCTTTACCCAGGCGCAGGGTTTTAACACCGGCGAGCAATTCTTCCAGTACCTCAAGGATGCTTTCGATGTGCTGTACGCCGAAGGCGCAGAGTCGCCGAAAATGCTTTCAATCGGCCTGCATTGCCGCCTCATTGGCCGCCCTGCGCGTCTCGCCGCCCTCAAGCGCTTCATCGAGTACGCCAAAGGCCACGAACAGGTCTGGTTCACCCGCCGCGTGGACATTGCCCGGCACTGGCACGCCACCCACCCTTTTGTAGCCGAGACCGACCGATGAGCGCCTTCAAGACCCTCAAACCGTCCACCCTGAGCCGCGATGAGTTCGTCGCAGCCTTTGCCGACATTTACGAGCACTCGCCCTGGGTGGCCGAAAAGGCTTACGACCTGGGCCTGGACGCCAGCGTCGATCAGATCGACACCCTGCACCAGCGCATGAGCGACCTGTTATTGAGCGCCGATCACGACCGCCAACTGGCACTGATCAACGCTCACCCGGACCTGGCCGGCAAAGCTGCCGTCCAGGGTCAACTGACCGAAGCCAGCACTAATGAACAAGCCGGCGCCGGTATTCACCAATGCACGGAAGAAGAGTTTCAGCGCTTCACCGAGCTGAACGAGGCCTACAAAGCCAAGTTCAAGTTTCCCTTCATCATGGCGGTAAAAGGCAGCGACCGGCACCAGATCCTCGCCGCGTTCGAAACTCGCATCCACAACCCGGCAGACGTCGAGTTCAAATGCGCGTTGGCAGAAATCAACAAAATAGCCCTGTTCCGATTACGCCAGCTCTAAGCCGATCCGGCAGGTGCCGGTGACGTATCTCCAGCCACTTATTTAAAGGCAGACCAGAAGAATGAAAGCTTACGCCGTACCGTTCGAGAAGTTCGTCAACCTGGCCGACGCCCGTCTTGGCACCAAAATTGTTTCGGTGACCGATGACTGGTTCGCAGACGCCAACCGCCTGTTCCAGCCGACCCCGGCCGTGTGGAAGGAGGGCGTTTTCGATGACAACGGCAAGTGGATGGACGGCTGGGAGTCCCGCCGCAAGCGCTTTGAAGGCTATGACAGTGCCGTCATCCGCCTCGGCGTTCCGGGCTCTATCAAGGGCGTCGACATCGACACTTCATTCTTCACCGGTAACTTCCCGCCATCGGCCTCCCTCGAAGCCTGCTTTTTGGCTGAAGGCGAGCCGACTGAAAACACCCAATGGGTTGAAGTGCTGTCGGCGGTCGAGTTGCAAGGCAACAGCCACCACTACCACGAAATCACTAACGACCAAGCGTTCAGCCACCTGCGTTTCAACATCTACCCGGACGGCGGCGTAGCACGTCTGCGTGTGTATGGCGTGCCATTCCGTGACTGGTCTGCGCTGGGTGACAACGAACAGGTCGACCTGGCCGCCGCCCTCAATGGTGGCCGCGCCCTCGCCTGCTCCGACGAACACTTCGGCCGCATGAGCAACATTCTTAACCCGGGCCGTGGCATCAACATGGGCGATGGTTGGGAAACCGCACGTCGTCGTACCCCTGGCAATGACTGGGTCATCGTCGCGCTGGGTCACGCCGGTGAAGTTGAAAAAATCGTCGTCGACACCCTGCACTTCAAAGGCAACTACCCGGACAGCTGCTCGATCCAGGGCGCGTTCGTCAAGGGCGGTACCGACAGCCAGATCGAAACCCAGAGCCTGTTCTGGCGTGAATTGCTGCCGAGCCAAAAACTCGAAATGCACGCCGAGCACAGCTTCAGCGAACAGATCAAAGCGCTGGGCCCGATCACCCACATCCGCCTCAACCTGTTCCCGGACGGCGGTGTAAGCCGCCTGCGTGTACTGGGCAAGGTCGCTAAATAAGGAAAACCCGATCGCGGGCAAGCCCGGCTCCCACAGGGAATGCATTTCAAATGTGGGAGCGGGCTTGCCCGCGATAGCAACACCACAAACACCACAGCAATCCAGATAAGAAGACCAACATGCGCACATTACAGATTGAACCGCTGACCAAAGAAGCCTTCGCCCCGTTCGGTGACGTGATTGAAACCGATGGCAGCGATCACTTCATGATCAACAACGGTTCAACCATGCGCTTTCATCGTCTGGCCGAGGTCCAAACGGCGACGCCAGAGTGCAAGGCGATCATCAGCATCTTCCGCGCCGAGGCGCAGGACATGCCGTTCACTGTGTGCATGCTGGAGCGCCATCCGCTGGGCAGCCAGGCGTTTATTCCGCTGCTCGGCAACCCCTTTCTGATCGTGGTCGCGCCCGTTGGCGATGCACCTGTATCAGGCTTGGTCCGCGCCTTTGTCAGTAATGGCAGGCAGGGCATTAATTACCATCGCGGCGTCTGGCACCACCCGGTGCTGACGATCGAAAAGCGGGATGACTTCCTGGTGGTTGATCGCAGTGGCTCAGGCAATAACTGCGATGAGCATTTCTTTAAAGAGGATGAGCGTTTGATCCTCGCCCCCCACCAATAAGAGAAGGTCTGCTCATTCACTCAAGAGTGACAGGCGAGAGGTAAAGACTGTGCAAGCACATCTGATGGAATGGCTGAATCTGGGCGTGCGCTGGATTCATATGATTACCGGTGTGGCCTGGATTGGCGCGTCGTTTTATTTTGTCTGGCTTGAGAACAACCTCAATCGAGCCAACCCCAAAGACGGCCTGTCCGGCGACTTATGGGCCATTCACGGGGGGGGTATCTACCACCTCGAAAAATACAAGCTGGCCCCACCGACCATGCCGGAAAACCTGCACTGGTTTAAATGGGAAGCCTACTTCACCTGGATGTCCGGCATCGCCCTGCTATGCCTGGTGTTCTATTTCAACCCGGCGCTGTACCTGATCGCTCCCGGCTCCAGCATGAGCGGCCCGGAAGCGGTTGCCATCGGTATTGGTTCGCTGATTGCCGGCTGGTTTGTCTACGACTTCCTGTGCGACTCTGCTTTGGGCAAGCGCCCGGCACTGCTCGGTTTTATCCTCTTTTTGCTGCTGGTTGCCGCAGCGTTCGGCCTGAGCAAAGTGTTCAGCGGGCGCGGCGCGTATCTGCATGTCGGCGCCATTATCGGCACCATCATGGTCGGCAACGTGTTCCGCATCATCATGCCCGCCCAGCGAGCCCTGGTTGCGGCCATCAAAGAAGGCCGCACGCCCGATCCAACGCTGCCAGCCAAAGGCCTGCTGCGTTCGCGTCACAACAACTACTTCACCTTGCCGGTGCTGTTCATCATGATCAGCAACCACTTCCCGAGCACCTACGGCAGCCAATACAACTGGCTGATCCTGGCCGGGATTGCGGTACTCGCGGTGTTGGTACGCCATTACTTCAACACCCGCCACGACAGCCACAAATATGCCTGGACCTTACCGGTCGCGGCATTGGGCATGGTCTGCCTGGCGTATGTCACTGGCCCCAAACCGGCACCTGCGACGCCTGACGTGGCCAAGGTCATCAAATACCAACCGCTGCCAGAAACGGCCGTGGGCGGTGTTAAAGCAGCAGATGCGCCGCCAGCAGCAGCGCCCGCGCCTGCCGCTCCCGCCGCCCCGGTGGCCGGCGTTGACTTCGAAAAAGTCCACGCAGTAATCCAGGAACGCTGCACGGTTTGCCATTCCGCCTCCCCTACCAGCCCGCTGTTCAGCGTGGCTCCGGCCGGGGTGATGTTTGACACCGCGCAACAAATTCAACTGATGGCCCCGCGCATTCAAGCGCAAGCCGTCGCCACACCGATCATGCCGCTGGGCAACATCACTCAGATGACCCAGCAAGAACGCGACTTGGTCGGTGCCTGGGTCAACTCAGGAGCCCACATCAACTGACGCACACGGGCGGCCGCAAACCGTGGGCGGCCACCCACCACACCATTAGCTCACAACAATAAAAATGACCGAGGTGTTGCATGTCCGACTTAACCGAACCGCGCATACCCGCAGTAACCGCACCACCACCCATCCAGCGGCTACCGTTGTTGCAATTGATTCTGGTCGGTCTGCAGCACGTGCTGCTGATGTACGGGGGTGCTGTCGCCGTCCCCCTGATCATCGGCCAGGCAGCCGGGCTGAGTCGTGAGGAAATCGCCTTTCTGATCAACGCCGACCTGCTGGTGGCAGGCGTGGCAACCATCGTCCAGTCGTGGGGCATCGGCCCTATGGGCATTCGCATGCCGGTGATGATGGGCGCCAGTTTTGCCGCCGTTGGCAGCATGGTGGCGATGGCCGGGATGCCGGGCATCGGCATGACCGGTATTTTCGGGGCAACCATTGCCGCCGGTTTCTTCGGGATGATCATTGCGCCGTTCATGTCCAAGGTGGTGCGCTTCTTTCCGCCGCTGGTCACCGGCACCGTAATTACCTCCATTGGCCTGTCACTGTTCCCGGTCGCCGTCAATTGGGCGGGCGGCGGCAGCACGGCGGCGCAATTCGGCTCTCCGATCTACCTGTTTATTGCGGCGTTGGTGCTGGGCACCATTTTGCTCATCAATCGCTTTATGCGCGGTTTCTGGGTCAACGTTTCGGTACTGATCGGCATGGCACTGGGCTATGCCCTGTGTGGTGCCATCGGCATGGTCAACTTGCAAGGCATCGGCCTCGCGCCGTGGTTCCAGATCGTCACGCCGCTGCACTTCGGCATGCCTGAGTTCCATCTGGCACCGATCCTGTCGATGTGTCTGGTGGTGGTGATCATTTTTGTCGAGTCCACCGGGATGTTTCTGGCGCTGGGCAAGATCACCGACCAGGAAGTCACCCCACGCATGCTCCGTCGCGGCTTGCTGTGCGACGCCGGAGCTTCATTTCTGGCGGGCTTTTTCAACACCTTCACCCACTCCTCATTCGCCCAGAACATCGGTCTGGTGCAAATGACCGGCGTGCGTTGCCGCTCGGTGACGATCATGGCCGGGATCTTCCTGATCACCCTCAGCCTGTTGCCTAAAGCCGCGTTCCTGGTGGCCTCGATTCCGCCTGCGGTACTGGGCGGCGCAGCCATTGCGATGTTCGGCATGGTTGCCGCCACGGGGATCAAAATCCTCCAGGAGGCCGACATTGCCGACCGCCGCAATCAACTGCTGGTGGCTGTGAGTATCGGTATGGGCCTGATCCCGGTGGTGCGCCCCGAGTTCTTCGCGCACTTGCCACTCTGGATGGGCCCGATCACCCACAGCGGCATCGCCATGGCGGCAGTCAGCGCCGTGTCCCTGAACCTGCTGTTCAACGTACTGGGCGGCGCCGAGCGTGCAGCCATGAGCGGTCACGTGCATCAGCATTGATGCGCGATGGATGAGTGTTTGTGTGGGAGCGGGCTTGCTCGCGATGAAATCGCTACGGTTTACCTGAAAAACCGCAGCGCCTGAATCGCGAGCAAGCCCGCTCCCACCCACCTGCCAATCTCTGGCACACACAATAATAAAAAAGGAAGCATCCCATGCACTGCAAACACTGGGGCGTCACGCTCGCGGGTGGGCTTTTGGCTGCAGGTCAGGCCATGGCCGGTGATCTGTTCTTGTGGCAAACCAACAGCCTCACCTACCTGTACGGCAAGAACTTCGCGATCAACCCGTCGATCCAGCAAACGATCACCTTTGAACACGCCGACAAATGGAAATACGGCGACAACTTCCTGTTTGTCGACCGCATTTTCTACAACGGTAAAGCCGACCCCAACAAAGGCCCGCACACCTATTACGGCGAGTTCAGCCCACGCCTGTCGTTCGGCAAGATCTTCGACCAAAAACTCGAATACGGCCCCATCAAAGACGTGCTCCTGGCCATGACCTACGAGTACGGCGAAGGCGACAGCGAGGCCTACCTCATTGGTCCGGGCTTTGACTTGGCGGTGCCCGGCTTTAACTACTTCACCCTCAACTTTTATCGCCGCCACACCGAAGGGCCACGCCCTGGCACGGGGGTTTGGCAGATCACTCCGTCGTTCTCCTATACCATTCCAGTGGGCCGCTCCAACGTGCTGATCGATGGCTACATGGACTGGGTGGTCGATAATGACCAGAACTCACGCGGCACGTATCACGCCAACCTGCACTTCAACCCGCAGGTCAAATATGACCTTGGAAAGGCCCTCAACCTGGGCGAAAAACAGCTGTATGTCGGCTTTGAATACAGCTACTGGAAAAACAAGTACGGCATCGAAAGCAGCAGCCGTCTGGACACCAACCAAAACACCGCCAGCGCCCTGATCAAAGTCCACTTTTAAGCCTTGCTGCGCCCGGGCAACCACAGCGCGCTTGAGTACCGACGCCAGAGTCAGTACTCTGCGCGGCCGCTCAAAAACGGGCGCTGTTTTAAAGCTGACTCTGAAGCCAACTTTATCGTTCAACTCAAGTGTTTACGGCCTGCATTAGTCTCCCGCCACTCAACTGTCCATGGACAGCCGAGCGATGTCTCTTTGCCGTAAAACAGGGTGTTCAAACGACGTTAAGTTGACCACAAAGACAAGTTTTAAAACAAAAGAACCAAGGTGCCGCACAGAGCGCCGAGTTCTACTCATGCAGCATTGATTAATTTTTGGAGCAACCGAATGAAGCGCATTCTGACCGGCCTGGTGCTTGCGGGGAGCCTGCTGGGCGGTACAACGGCAGCCGCAGAAGACTTGCTGCAGTGGCAAACCAACAGCTTGACGTACTTGTATGGCAAGGATTTTCAGGTCAATCCCAAGATCCAACAGACCTTGACCTTCGAACACGCCGACAGCTGGAAATACGGTGATAACTTTCTGTTCGTCGACCGTATTTTTTACAACGGCAAAGAAGACAGTAACTTAGGTACCAACACTTACTACGGCGAGTTCACGCCGCGCTTGTCGTTCGGCAAGATCTTCGATCAGAAGTTTGAGTTTGGCCCTATCAAAGACGTGTTGCTGGCCCTCACCTACGAGTTTGGCGAAGGCGATTCAGACTCCTACTTGATCGGCCCAGGTTTTGACCTGAATGTGCCCGGCTTCGACTTCTTCCAGTTGAACTTCTACAAACGCTACCCAGAGGGCAACCGCCCGGGCCGTGGCGTCTGGCAGATCACCCCGGTGTGGTCATGGACCCAGCCCGTGGGCAACTCCGATGTGGTCATCGACGGCTACATGGACTGGGTGGTCGACAACGACCAGAACGCGCGCGGCACCTACCACGCCAACCTGCACTTCAACCCACAGATCAAATATGACTTGGGCAAGGCGTTGAACTGGAGCGCGAAACAACTGTACGTCGGTATCGAATACGACTACTGGAAAAACAAGTACGGCATCGAAGACAGCGGCTCCTTCAAAACCAACCAGGACACCGCGAGCCTGTTGGTCAAGTACCACTTCTGATGCACCCGCTTCAGCCACTGCATTCGCGTGGCTGAAGCTCTCCTCCCTGAGCAGCAACCTCCCCTCATTGGCCACCTTTATTTGACATACGCCGCGCATGCGTATATTTCTGCATACGCCATGTATGTCAAAACACCTTTCTTACCTGCAACGTCACGGAGCTTGTATGGCCAACCCCTATCGCGAGATTTTCAGCGCCCCCGGCAGCAAAGCATTTTGCGCCGCAGGCCTGATCGCCCGAATGCCCATATCCATGGCAGGTATCGGCATCATCACCATGCTTTCGCAGTTGCACGGCTCGTATTGGTTGGCGGGCGCGGTGGCGGCCACCTTTGCACTGGCCATGGCCCTGCTGGCACCACAAATTTCTCGCGCGGTTGATCGTTACGGGCAACGCCGGATCTTGCCCGGCGTGGCGGCGGTTGGCGTCTGCGCCATGCTTGCGTTGCTGCTGTGCAGCTACCTGAACGCGCCCGACTGGACGCTGTTTGTCTGCGCCGCCCTGGCCGGCTGCATGCCCAGCATGCCGGCCATGGTCCGCGCCCGCTGGAGTGAGCTGTACCGCGGCTCGCCCAAGCTGCACACGGCGTTCTCGTTTGAATCGGTGCTGGACGAAGTCTGCTTTATCATCGGCCCGCCCATTTCCGTGGGCCTGAGCGTGGCCCTTTTCCCCCAGGCCGGGCCGTTGGCGGCCGCGATCTTGCTGGCGGTGGGCGTAACGGCCTTTGTCATGCAACACAAAACCGAACCGCCCGTGCACCCGCGCACCCTGGAGAATGACGTCACGGTCTTGCGCCAGGGCGCGGTTCTGGTGCTGATGATGGCCTTGATCGGCCTGGGCACCATTGTCGGCACCGTGGATGTGGTCAGCGTGGCCTTTGCCCAACACCAGGGTGAACCGGCGGCCGCGAGTATCGTCCTGTCAGTGTATGCGCTGGGTTCATGCCTGGCCGGGCTGGTGTTTGGCAGCCTCAAATTGAACATGCCCCTGCCACGGTTGTTTTTGTTGGGCGCGTTGGCCACGGCAATCACCATGGTGCCGCTGATGTGGGCCAACAGCATCATCACCCTGGCCGCGGCCATGTTTCTCGCCGGGCTGTTCTTCGCCCCAACCCTGATCACCGCCATGGCGCTGGTCGAAAACATCGTCGCCCCGGCCAAACTGACCGAAGGCCTGACCTGGATGATCACCGGCCTGGGCATGGGTGTTGCCCTCGGCGCGGTGGTCGGTGGCTGGGTGATCGATGCTTACGGTGCACCGGCGGGCTTCAGGGTGTCGTTGATCGCAGGTTTGGGCATGTTGCTGTTTGCCGTCGCGGGCTATCGGCTGTTGCAAAACAGCACCTCGCAACCCGCTAATGCGCTGGCCTGACGGCTGGCGTACGACCGCCTGCAAGCAGCTGTCTTGAGACGTTTGCAATCACGGTGCTACCATGCCCGACCGCCAAAACAGGCAAGGAAATACCGGGTTTATGAGTAGCATCCGCGAGCGCAACAAAGAACTGATTTTGCGAGCCGCCAGCGAGGAATTCGCCGACAAAGGGTTTGCCGCCAGCAAAACCAGCGACATCGCGGCCAAGGCGGGGGTGCCCAAGCCCAACGTCTATTACTACTTTAAATCCAAGGAAAACCTGTACCGCGAAGTGCTCGAAAGCATCATCGAGCCGATCCTGCGTGTATCGACGCCGTTCAACGCCGATGGCGAGCCGAACGAGGTGTTAAGCAACTACATCCGTTCCAAAATCCTGATTTCTCGCGAACTGCCGTTTGCCTCGAAAGTGTTCGCCAGCGAAATCATGCACGGCGCCCCGCACCTCAGTGAAAAACAGGTCGAACTGCTTAACGACCAGGCCAAACACAACATCGCCTGCATCCAGACCTGGATCGACCGCGGCCTGATCGCCCCGATCGACCCGCACCACCTGATGTTCAGCATCTGGGCCGCGACCCAGACCTACGCCGACTTCGACTGGCAAATTTCCGCCATCACCGGCAAGGCCAAGCTCGACGACAGCGACTACGAAGCTGCAACGCAGACCATTATTCGGCTGGTGCTTAAAGGCTGTGCGCCGGACCAATAAGCAACACCGAAATCCGTAATTACATGGACTCGCCCAAGCCGAGGCGTCTGTGCGCCACGGTGGCATTCTATTAGAAGCCAACGACAGCGAGGGCGAGTCCATGAAAAAGAATACGACGACCAATCAGTACGTGCCAACCGATGTTTTGAAATGCACCGTCATTGCCGTAGACCTTGCTAAAAGGGTCTTCCAGGTGGCTGGTCAGGATGCTGCTGGCCTTACGGTGTATGAGGAACGCATCAATTCGCGTGAGTCCTTTCATGCATTTCTTCGTAAGCTGCCAACAAGCATAACCGTGCTGGTGGAGACCGGTCCGGGGGCTCAGGCATGGGCGCAACTGCTGAAAACTCAAGGCAATCCTGTCCGGATATTGCCAGCCCAGCATGTCGCCAATCACCGCAGCGGCCCCAAGAACGATCGTAACGATGCACTGGCCATATTGCGCGCAGGCAGAGATACCAGCATCTCGTCGGTACCGGTCAAGAGTGCTGCAGCCTTGGCTATGCAAGCTCTGCATCGTGTTCGGCAAGGTTACGTGCGCCGTCGCACGGCAATGAGTAATCAGATGCGCGGTTTGCTGTTGGAGCACGGTCTTGCCATGGCGCAGGGCGATTCCGCGTTTAGCCAGGGCATCCCCCGCATTCTGGAAGATGCCACCCAGCCATTGCCTGATATGTTGCGCGAATTGATTGATGAGTTACTGGGCGAATGGAGTCAGTTGGGCGAGCGTATCAACGTACTGACCGGTCGACTGGAAACAGCTGCAAAAAATGACGAAACAGCCAAGCGGCTGATGACCGTGCGCGGTATCGGTCCGATTATTTCTACAGCAGTGATCGCTAAACAAACCGAGCCTGAGCGCTTCGCCAACGCGAGGCTGTTCGCTGCTTACTTTGGATTAGTGCCCAAGCAGAACAGCAGCGGAGAGAAAGTCCGATTGGGCAAGATGAGCAAGCATGGCGATGCCTACTTGCGAAGCTTGGCGATTCAGGGCGCTCACGCGGTGTTGAGGCAGGTGAAAGCTAATTCAGAGGATCCAGATGACCGGCGATTGCAACGCTGGGTGTCCAGGTTGGGCCGTAAAGAGGCGGCCGTGCGGTTAGCCAACCGCAATTTGCGCATCATCTGGGTGCTGTTACAAAACGACCAAACTTATCGCCGCCAAGTGAACAATGACCTGGAGAAAGCGATGAGCTAAGGATCCAAAGAGTTCTGCCACCGGGGTGTAAACCGCTCCAACCCATGCTTAGGAACATTGATCACAGGTCAGACCGTCGCGAATTTATGCCTGCGCTCCTACCGGCCCTTGAGGCCTAACTGTAATTGGCATATCGCGAGCTCATAAAATGTTGGCCAGAAGCCGATTATGGCTTCCTAGAATAGGCCTTATACATAGATGCAGCCGGGTGTCAGTGGGAAAAAGCGGGTTGACAGTGGGGGGCGAGTCCATACATAGGAGCGAGCTTGCCTCGCGATCTTTTAAAAGATCGCGAGGCAAGCTCGCTCCTACAGAAAAAGTGATTAAGCCACCACTCCCGCATCCGCGCGCAGCCCTTGCCCTTCTATTGCACTGATGGCGCATTGCTCATCAATGTCCGAGGTATCGCCGCTGA
The DNA here is from genome assembly GCF_001043025.1 of Pseudomonas helleri. Classification (GTDB taxonomy): domain Bacteria; phylum Pseudomonadota; class Gammaproteobacteria; order Pseudomonadales; family Pseudomonadaceae; genus Aquipseudomonas; species Aquipseudomonas helleri. Next base: position 49,571 of record NZ_JYLD01000011.1, read on the forward strand.
TACCGATCGCCCCCATTACCTTGCCCTGAGCATCGCGGATCAAGACGCCACCCGGTACCGGCACGATATCGCCTTGGCCCATGCCATTGAGCGCCGCGAAAAACGTCGGGCGCTGCTGCGCGTCCAGCGCCAGTGCACGTGATCCCTTGCCCAAGGCAATCGCCCCCCAGGCCTTGCCAATCGCAATGTTGGGGCGCAACAAGCTGGCGCCGTCCTCACGCTGCAACGCCAGCAAATACCCACCCGAATCGAGTACCGCGACCGTCAGCGGGGATGCGTTGATGCTGCGACCCGCGTTCAAGGCTTGAGCCGCCAGGGTTAAAGCGACTTTCAAGGTTAAAGCACTCATGGTTGCCGTCCTTATTTTGTTATTGGAAGCCTTGCCCCGCCTGCTTCAGGCAGAACCAATGAGAGCAATAGAACACAAAAATCCGTTTATTTGTATACACTTTTTCAGATAACAAATCCCAAAAAACCTAAAACCTCGTGAAATAGGGCCTCCCGACCGTCTAGCCATGGATTAAACAAAAGCCATTGACCTGCAGGGCGGACCATGAATAAACTCAGCCATCAGCCACTTGTATACAATTATAAAACGTAAGAGGCACAATCAAATGAGCAAAATGAGAGCAATCGAAGCCGCTGTTTTGGTGATGCGTCGTGAAGGTGTCGACACCGCTTTTGGTATTCCGGGCGCCGCCATCAACCCGCTGTATTCAGCCTTGCAAAAAGTGGGCGGCATCGATCACGTCCTCGCTCGCCACGTGGAAGGCGCCTCGCATATGGCCGAGGGCTACACCCGCACCAAAGCCGGCAATATTGGCGTGTGCATCGGCACCTCCGGCCCTGCGGGCACTGACATGGTGACCGGCCTTTACAGCGCCTCTGCCGATTCGATCCCGATTCTGTGCATCACCGGCCAAGCGCCACGGGCGCGTCTGCATAAAGAAGACTTCCAGGCCGTGGACATCACCAGCATCGTCAAGCCGGTGACCAAGTGGGCAACCACTGTGCTCGAGCCGGGCCAGGTGCCTTACGCCTTCCAGAAAGCCTTTTATGAAATGCGCTCCGGGCGCCCTGGCCCCGTGCTGATTGACCTGCCGTTTGATGTGCAAATGGCTGAAATCGAATTCGACATTGACGCTTACGAACCCCTGCCGCTGGCCAAGCCTTCGGCCACCCGGGTACAGGTCGAAAAAGCGTTGGCCATGCTCGACCAGGCCGAACGCCCACTGCTGGTCAGCGGCGGTGGCGTCATCAACGCCGACGCCAGCGCGTTGCTGGTGGAGTTCGCCGAGTTGACCGGCATTCCGGTCATCCCGACCTTGATGGGCTGGGGCAGCATTGCTGACGACCACCCGCTGATGGTCGGCATGGTCGGCCTGCAAACCTCGCACCGTTATGGCAACGCCACCCTGCTCAAATCTGACGTCGTGCTGGGCATCGGCAACCGCTGGGCCAACCGCCACACCGGTTCGGTCGAGGTGTACACCGAAGGCCGTAAATTCATCCACGTGGACATTGAGCCGACGCAAATCGGCCGCGTTTTCACCCCGGACCTGGGCATCGTTTCCGACGCAGGCGCAGCCCTCACTGTGTTCCTGGAAGTGGCCCGCGAATGGAAAGCCGCCGGCAAGCTGAAAAACCGCAGCGCCTGGCTGCAAGACTGCCAACAACGCAAAGCCACCCTGCACCGCAAGACTCACTTCGACTCCGTGCCGGTCAAGCCGCAACGTGTGTACGAAGAGATGAACCAGGTGTTCGGCAAAGACACCTGCTATGTCAGCACCATCGGTTTGTCGCAGATTGCCGGGGCGCAATTCCTGCACGTTTACAAGCCACGCCACTGGATCAACTGCGGCCAGGCCGGGCCATTGGGCTGGACTATTCCGGCGGCGCTGGGCGTGGTCAAAGCCGACCCGAGCCGCAACGTTGTAGCCCTGTCGGGTGACTATGACTTCCAGTTCATGATCGAAGAACTGGCCGTGGGCGCGCAGTTCAACCTGCCCTATATCCACGTGGTGGTGAACAACTCCTACCTTGGCCTGATCCGTCAGGCACAACGTGGATTCGAAATGGACTACTGCGTGCAGCTGTCTTTCGACAACCTTAATGCCCCAGAACTGAATGGCTACGGCGTCGACCACGTCGCCGTGGTCGAAGGCCTGGGCTGCAAAGCGCTGCGCGTATTCGAACCGGCTCAAATCCAGCCTGCACTGCGCAAGGCGCAAGACATGCTCAAAGAGTTCCGCGTACCGGTGGTCGTAGAGATTATTCTTGAGCGCGTGACCAACATCTCGATGGGCACCGAAATCAACGCCGTCAATGAATTTGAAGATCTGGCGCTGGTGGGTAACGATGCACCGACCGCCATTTCAATGCTCGATTAACCCCTAAGCCCTAGCCCTCTCCTGCGTGGAGAGGGAACAAAAAAAGCAGGAGTTCACCATGCCGCGTTTTGCCGCCAACCTGTCCATGCTGTTCACCGAACAGGATTTCCTTGTCCGTTTCCAAGCGGCTGCCAACGCTGGTTTTCACGGCGTTGAATACCTGTTTCCGTACGACTACAGCGCTGAAGAAATCAAACATCACCTGGAAGCCAACAAACTGACCCAGGTGCTGTTCAACCTGCCCGCCGGCGATTGGGCCAAGGGCGAGCGCGGGATTGCCTGCCACCCCGACCGGGTCGAGGAATTCCACGCAGGCGTCGACAAGGCCATCGCCTACGCCAAAGTACTGGGCAACTCGCAAATCAACTGCCTGGCCGGGATTCGCCCACAAGGCGTAGACGACGCCACCGTCGAAAGAACCTTCATCAGCAACCTCAAGTACGCCGCCGACAAACTGCAAGCGGTGGGCATCAAGCTGGTGATGGAAGCGATCAATACCCGCGACATTCCGGGCTTCTACCTCAACAACACCGCACAGGCGCTGGCGATTCAGGACAAGGTCGGCAGTGCCAACCTGTTCCTGCAATACGACATCTATCACATGCAAATCATGGAAGGCGACCTGGCGCGCACCATGCAAACGCACCTGGCGCAGATCAACCACATCCAGCTGGCCGACAACCCCGGCCGCCATGAACCGGGCACCGGCGAGATCAACTACCGCTTCCTGTTCGACCACCTCGACAGCATCGGCTATGAGGGCTGGGTCGGTTGCGAGTACAAGCCGCTGACCAGCACCGAAGCCGGGCTGGTGTGGCTCAAGACGCATAACGCGGTGTAAGAAAACGGGTTGCTCCGCAACCCTTCGCAGCCTTCGGCAGCGACTACGGCTTTTTATCCAATAAAAACAAGAGGATTTGTCATGGCTAAAATCGGATTTATCGGCACCGGGATCATGGGTTCGCCTATGGCCAGCAACCTGCAAAAGGCCGGGCACAGCCTGTTTTTGTCGACCCATCGCGGCGCAGCACCTAGCGACCTGCTGTCGGCTGGCGCCATCGCCTTGGCCAGCCCGAAAGAAGTCGCTCAAGAAGCCGAATTCATCATCATCATGGTGCCCGACACCCCGCAGGTCGACGAAGTCCTGTTCAGTGAAAACGGGATTGCCGCAGGCCTGAGCCCGAACAAAGTGGTGATCGACATGAGTTCGATCTCGCCCACTGCGACCAAAGCCTTCGCAGAAAAAATCAACGCCAAGGGCGCGCAATACCTCGACGCCCCGGTGTCTGGCGGTGAAGTCGGCGCAAAGGCTGGCACCCTGAGCATCATGGTGGGCGGTGACGAAAAAACCTTCGCCCGTGCCCTGCCCCTGCTGCAAAGCATGGGTAAAAACATCACTCTGGTCGGCGGCAATGGCGACGGCCAAACTGCCAAAGTGGCCAACCAGATCATTGTCGCCCTGAACATTCAGGCCGTGGCCGAAGCCCTGGTGTTTGCCGCCAAAAACGGCGCGGACCCGGCCAAGGTTCGCGAAGCCCTGATGGGCGGTTTCGCCTCTTCGAAGATCCTCGAAGTGCACGGCGAGCGCATGATCAAAGGCACCTTCGATCCGGGGTTCCGCATCAGCCTGCACCAGAAAGACCTCAACCTGGCGCTGGCTGGCGCCCGTGAGCTGGGGATCAACCTGCCCAACACCGCCAGCGCCCAGCAAGTGTTCAGCACCTGCGCCGCTCTCGGTGGCAGCAACTGGGACCACTCGGCGCTCATCAAAGGCCTGGAACAGATGGCCAACTTCTCCATTCGCGACAAATAACCTCTGCACGCAACGTGTTGTAGTCGCTGACGAAGAATGAGGCTGCGAAGCGGTCCGCTTCGCAGCCTCGTGCCTCGTCAGCGACTACACAGATGTCGCAAAGCCCAAAGGCTGTATCGATACCGTGATCCCTGCGGGGCATTCGTTCACCCTCAAGAAAGTTGATTGCGCCATGACTCATTGCCCTGACTGGGCCACGGCCCTGTGCAATGGTTTCAGCCAAGTCTTCCTGCAACGTCACCCACTCTGCGGCGTGCTGTGCCTGCTGGCCATTGTCGTCAGCGCACCTGCGTTGCTCGGCGGGGCGTTGCTCGGTGCAGTCGCAGGCTTGCTGACGGCACAACGTCGCGGCTACGCCAAAACCGAACGTCAGGCCGGGCTCTACAGCTACAACGGTGTGTTGCTGGGGCTGCTGCTGAGCCATCAACTGCCGTGGTCAGCCATGCTGCCACTGTTGATCATCGCCAGCGCCGGGATCAGCAGCATGGTGGTGCATCAATGGCTCAAACGCGCCACGCATCCCCATAGCCTGATGATTTACACCGCTCCTTTTGTCGCCATCGGCTGGGTCCTGCTCACCCTGCAAGGAACACCGGAGTACAGCATTGAACCGTACGCCCTCAACGCCTGGACGCTGCTGCAAGCCCTGTTCAAGGGGATCAGCCAAGTCATGCTGCTAAATCACCCGGTCGCCGGGCTGCTGATTGTCATCGGCTTGTGCCTGAGCCACTGGCGGGCGGCCCTGTGGGCGCTGACTGGCTCACTCGCCGGGCTGTTATGGAGCCTCTACCAACAGGACACCGGCGCCGCACTAAACGGGCTGGCTGGCTACAACCCGGCGCTGGCAGCATTGGCCTTGAGCCAGCAAGGGAGCCGAATCTGCAAGCCGTTGCTGGGCATCGTCGTGACCTTGGCCCTGGCGCCGGGTTTCAGTGCGCTGGGTCTGCCTCTTTTAACCGCGCCCTTTGTGCTCAGTTGCTGGGTTATCGGTGGCGGTGTTCGCCTGTTAAGCCGCAAATCGGCTGACAGTGAATCGCAAAGCAGGTTGCGCATCGAACGTTAATACCCGAATCTTCTGGGTTTTGGGTATAGAGCGATCTACATGAAGAATCAGGATTGGCGTCAGCGCCTGTACGTGATGGTGTTTCAGTCCGACACCCCCGCCGGGCGCCGTTTCGATACCACCCTGCTGCTGATCATCATGGCGAGTCTGGTGGTGGTCATCCTCGACAGCATCAACAGCATTCACCTGCAATACGGTGACCTGCTGGCCTATATCGAATGGGGCTTCACCTTTGTGTTTGCCATCGAATACGGCCTGCGCCTGTACTGCTCGCCCAAACCAATGCGCTACGCGTTCAGCTTTTATGGATTGGTGGACCTGCTCGCCATCGTGCCGGGGATCCTGGCGATTTATTACAGCGACGCGCAGTACCTGTTGATTATTCGCGTCATCCGCATGCTACGGATCTTCCGGATCCTCAAACTGTTGCCCTACTTGAGCCAGGCCAATTACCTGCTCTCGGCCTTACGCGGCAGCAAACAGAAAATCATCGTGTTCCTGGTCGGCGTATCCACCCTGGTCACTGTGTTCGGCACCTTGATGTACGTGGTTGAAGGCCCGGATCACGGCTTTACCAGCATCCCGGTCAGCATCTATTGGGCCATCGTGACCCTGACCACCGTCGGCTACGGCGACATCGTCCCACAGACCATTCCCGGGCAAGTGATCTCGGCCATGGTGATGATCACCGGCTACTCAATCATCGCCGTGCCCACCGGTATTTTTACCGCCGAACTGGCCAACGCCATGCGCGGCGAACAGCTGCAACACACGTGCACCACCTGCAAAAAAGCCCAACATGAGGCCTCGGCGTCTTTTTGTTCCCGGTGTGGTAATGCGCTATTCGTCAAAAACGTATAAACAAAGTGCTTTTTAATCTTTTAAGGACTATGCAGCACCCGCTATAGTCGCTGGCATATTGCCTCTTTTGCCCCCTATAACAAGGACTACGCAGTGAAAAAACTCTTTAGCGCCTCTTTGTTGGTCGCAGGCCTTGCACTTAGCAGCCTGGCCCACGCCGACAACAAACCGTTGCTTAACGTGTCTTACGACGTGATGCGCGACTTCTACAAAGACTACAACGCTGCGTTCATCAAGCACTGGGAAAAAGAGAAAAAAGAAAAGCCGACTGTGCAGATGTCCTTCGGCGGCTCGAGCAAACAAGCACGCGCAGTGATCGACGGCCTGCCGGCCGACGTGATCACCATGAACATGGCCACCGACATCAACGCCCTGGCTGACAACGGCCAGCTGGTCCCGGAAAACTGGGTCACCCGCCTGCCGGATAACAGCGCGCCGTTCACCTCGGCCACCGTATTTATCGTCCGTAAAGGCAACCCTAAAGGCCTGAACGACTGGCCAGATCTGCTCAAGGACGGCGTGCAAGTGATCGTGCCCAACCCGAAAACCTCGGGCAACGGCCGCTACACCTTCCTATCGGCCTGGGGCTATGCGCAAAAACACGGCGCCGATGAAGCAAAAGCCCGAGAGTTTGTCGGCAAACTGTTCAAGCAAGTGCCTGTGCTGGACACCGGCGGCCGTGCGGCCACCACCACGTTCATGACCAACCAGATCGGCGACGTGCTGGTGACCTTCGAAAACGAAGCAGAAATGATTGCCCGCGAGTTTGGTCGTGACCAGTTCGAAGTGATCTACCCAAGTGTTTCCGCCGAAGCAGAGCCGCCAGTGACCGTGGTCGATAAAGTCGTCGACAAAAAAGGCACCCGCGCCGAGGCCGAGGAATACCTGAAGTACCTGTGGTCGCCAGAAGGCCAGGAAATTGCTGCCAAAAACTACCTGCGGCCACGCGACCAGGCGATCCTGGCCAAGTACAACGACCGCTTCCCGAAAGTCGACTTCCTGTCGGTTGAGAAAACCTTCGGCGACTGGCGTGAAGTGCAGAAAAAATACTTCAGCGATGGCGGCGTGTTCGATCAGATCTACAGCGGCCAATAACCCCACGCCCGCGTAGGAGCGAGCTTGCCTCGCGATCTTTTGACGTTCTGAAAGCTCGCGAAGCAAGCCCGCCCTCACCACCTGTACAAAAACACAGTAAAAACGCTTGATCTCCAGCCAATGACTGCCCATGCTGCACCTCTTCTGCGATGCATAAATGAGTGGAGCTATGCGGCTGTTTCTGTGTGAAAAACCTTCCCAGGCCAAAGATATTGCGGCCGTGCTCGGCGCCAGCCGACGCGGTGATGGCTGCTGGGTGGGCGCCACTGCAACCGTCACCTGGTGCATTGGCCACCTGCTCGAAACCGCCCCGCCAGACGCCTATGACGAGCGCTACAAGCGCTGGGTGCTGGCCGACCTGCCGATCATCCCCGACAAATGGAAGATGCGGGTCAAGCCCAAAACCGCCAGCCAGTTCAAAGCCGTCAAACGCCTGCTGGGTGAAGCCAGTGAACTGGTGATTGCCACCGACGCCGACCGCGAAGGAGAAATGATCGCCCGCGAACTGGTCGAACATTGCCGCTATCGCGGGCCCATCCAGCGCCTGTGGTTGTCCGCACTGGACGACGCCTCCATTCGCAAAGCCCTGGCGGCACTCAAGCCCGGCGCCGAAACCTTTAACCTCTATCACTCGGCCTTGGGCCGCTCGCGGGCCGACTGGCTGATCGGCATGAACATGAGCCGCCTGTTTACCCTGCTCGGGCGCAAGTCCGGCTATCAGGGGGTGTTGCCGGTCGGTCGGGTGCAAACCCCGACCCTGCGCCTGGTGGTCGACCGTGATCGCAGCATCAGTGACTTTGTGCCGGTGGCGTACTGGGCGATCGACGTGCAACTCAAGCACGACGAGCAACTGTTCACCGCGCAATGGCGGGCCGATCCCGACACCTGTGACGATCAGGACCGCTGCCTCAACCAGGCCCACGCGCAACAGGCTGCTGCCGCCATCAGCAACGCCCGCCACGCGCGGGTCAGCAAACTGCACACCGAGCGCATGCGCGAAGTCGCGCCGTTGCCCTTCGACCTCGGCACCCTGCAAGAAGTGTGTTCAAAAAAACTCGGCCTCGGCGCGCAAGAAACCCTCGACGTCGCCCAGGCGCTGTACGAAACCTACAAGGTCGTGACCTACCCGCGCAGCGATTGCGGCTACCTGCCGCTCAGCCAGCACAGCGAGGCTGCCTCCATACTGGCCGCCTTGCGTCAGGCCGACCCCAGCCTTGCGCCACTGGCCGGGCACCTCGACCCGCAACGCCGTTCACGGGCCTGGAACGACGCCAAGGTCAGCGCCCACCACGGCATCATCCCCACGGCAGCGGCGAAGAACCTCGAACGCCTGAGCGGCAAACACCGCGCTGTTTACACCTTGATTCGTGCCCGCTACCTTGCGCAGTTTCTACCCAACCATGAATACGACCGCACCCAGGCTGACTTCGACTGCGCGGGCCAGCACTTGCGGGCCGTCGGCAAGCAAATCGTCGAACCCGGCTGGAAGCGCGCCCTGCCCGAAGCTTTGGCCCCGGCCAAAGGTCGCGAAGCCCCGGCCCCGCAACCCTTGCCGGCCTTGCGCGAAGGGCTCGACTGCGCGGTTGCCAACGTCAACCTTAAAGACCTGTGGACCCAACCGCCCAAGCCGTTTACCGAAGGTGACCTGATCAAGGCGATGAAAAACGTCGCCAAACTGGTCCAGGACCCGCGACTCAAGCAAAAGCTCAAAGACACTACCGGCATCGGCACCGAAGCCACCCGCGCCGGGATCATTCAAGGCTTGCTCGACCGCGGCTACCTGATCAAAAACGGCAAGGCGCTGGCCGCCACGCCCCCGGCCTTCAGCCTGATCGACGCGGTGCCCCGCGCCATCGCTGACCCCGGCACCACCGCCATCTGGGAACAGGCTTTGGACATGGTGCAAAGTGGCGAAATGCCCCTTGAGATCTTCGTCGCCAAGCAGGCCGCCTGGATGAGCAAACACATCGAGCGCTGCAGCGGCATGAGCATGACCATCAGCGGCCCGGCCAGCCCGGCGGGCGTAACACAGCCCTGGAAGAAAAAACGCAAAAGCCCGGCCAGCAAGGCCAAGCCCAAGCGCATCACAAAAGCTAAAAGTGCCTGACGGGGGTCAAAGGCTCAGCGTCCCGGAGATACACGTCACCGCCGCGCCACCGACCCAGATGTCCTCGCCAACCTGCTCAATGAACACCCGCCCTGCCCGCCCCAAGGCCGTGCCCTGACTGGCCACATAACGCTGCGGCGCCAGGCCGTCAGCGATCAACCATTGCGCCAACCCGGCGTTCAAACTGCCGGTGACCGGATCTTCCTGCATGCCGTCGCCGGCCAGAAAGGCCCGCACCTCAAACTGCGCCTCAGCGCCATCACGCTCAGCCGACCAAGGCGCGACCACACCCAAGGCTAGACCGTGTAATTGCGAGTAGTCCGGCTTAATCGCCAGCACCTGCTCGCGATCCGCCAGCAGCAGCGCCAACCAGCCCGGCCCGTTATCGACCCAGCGCGCTTGCTGCACAGCGTGCGGTTCAATGCCCAAGCCTTGGCACACACGCTGCAACAACGCCTCATCGACCGGCCCAGTACGCAACAGAGGCGGCGCGGTAAAGGCCAATTGTCCAGCGTTGCGGCGGACCCGGATCAGCCCTACCGCACACTCCTGAATAATCTCCTCACTACGTGGCTTGCCACCGGCTTCCAGCCAGGCATGGCAACTGCCCAACGTAGGATGCCCGGCAAACGGCAACTCGCGCAGCGTGGTAAAAATCCGCAGCCGATAATCCGCCTCGGGGTTTTGTGGTTTCAGTACAAACGTGGTTTCACTGAGGTTGGTCCAGCGCGCGAAATCGGCCATTTGCTCATCGCTCAAACCGTCGGCATTCAACACCACCGCTACCGGATTGCCCTTGAGGGCCACCGTGCTAAACACATCAACTTGCTTGAAATCGAAGAGGCTCATGGCGGGTTCCTTGTGTAGTGAGTGGGCCATCCTACCGCTATGCAGGCGCTTTTTTTAAAAAGATCAAACGATCGCAGCCTGCGGCAGCTCCTACAAAAGGTAATCCGAGGCGTTACTTGAACTGGCGGCTCAACCCCGGCGGTACGCCGCTGGTATCGGTTTCTTCCCAGGGCCCGTTCGGGCTGATCCCGCGGCTCCAGCCGTTGTCCCAGCGGTAGTAGGTGCGCTGGCGATAAAAGATGTTGCTCTGGTCATCCAGCACATACACCCCAAGACGTGCGTCCCAGTGGCTCGGGCCGCCCGGTGGCGGGGCGAACGTGGCCGAGGTGCGCGGCAGCGGTTTGGGCGGTTGCGGGATCGGCATGTCCGGCAAGGGTTTGTCCGAGGGTTGCGGCTGCGGGATCGGGCTGGGCGGCGTCGGTGGCGTGGATTCGTACGGTTGATGAACCGAGCAGGCACTCAGGCCGATGGCCAGGCTAAGCAGGGTGATTCGAGCAAATGCGGCCATAACGGGATCTCGTGCAAGTCCTATGGAACTGTGGGAGCGGGCTTGCTCGCGATGCAAACGACGCGGTGTATCTGTTACACCTTGCCGATCTCATCGCGAGCAAGCCCGCTCCCACAGATTAAGCCCTGATAAATTTATTTATCCGGGCTGTCGATTGTCAGCTGTTGCAACGTCTGGGTGCTGTTGGGCAGCGGTTTGCCACGCCCTACCCATTCGCCAGCGGTGGGCTGGCCCGCACGGGAGATGCGCGCAACCAGTTGGACTTCAGGAAAGTTGGACAGTTTCAACTGCGGCATCATTGCGTCGGCATCGCTCAGTTCCACGGTGATCGGCAGGTCCGCCACGGTCACGCGTTTGACCGCCAACGGGGCCGGTGGGCCCGACACGGCGCGGGCGAAGATGAACACGCTGTCGCCCGGCAACACACTGGCTTTAACAGCATCAGCCAAGTCGACGCTGACCTTGATCGACGCCTGCGCCGCAGGCACAGGGGCGCTTTCAACCTTGCCGCCGCTGGCCAGCAATTGCCCGCGGGCGCGCTCGATGCCGCCCTCCAGCGCTTCGCGGGACGGGTCACCTATAGGCAGCTCATTGAGCAGCCGCTGCCAGTAGTTGATGGCCTCCTGATAACGCTGGCCCTCAAATGCCGCAATGCCGAGCAGGCCCAGGCTGGTGACTTCGTTGGGGTCGGCTTTTAAGGCTTCGTCGGTCAGGGCCTGGGTCTTGTCGCTCCACTTTTTATCGTCAGCAAAGTACTGCGCCTGCGCCCACTGACCCAACAGCTCGGGCTGGCGCCCGGCCAGCGCCACGGCGCGTTCAAACACCTTGGCGGCCTCTGCCGAACGGTTTTGTGCCATGTAGGCACGCCCCAGGAAGTACCAGCTCTCGGCAGAGTCCGGCTGGGCAGCGGCGGCCCGCTCAAGACGCGAGATCATTTGCTCTAGCGATTGCGGTGGCGTGGCGAACTCTTGGGTCAGTTCAACCTTGTCGCTGGCACCAAAGTGCAGGTACAGGCCCACACCCAGCACCGGCACCATCAACGCCGCCAGTATGGGCACTACCTTGCCCAAGCTGGAACTGCGCCCCGGCGCCACGCCTTCGGTGTCCGCCAGCAACTCACGCGCGGCTTCGTCGCGACCGCTTTGCAGTTGTTGTTCGGTCAGCACGCCCTCTTCGCGCTGAGCCTGCAATTGCGCCACGCGCTCTTGGTACAGCGCCACGTTGAGGGCGGTGCGATCTTCTTCACGCTGGGCACGGCGACCACGCAGCACCGGGATCAGCAAAAAACTGAGGGCGATGAGTAGCAGCAAGCCCGCTGCAAGCCAGAAATCAATCATCTTGGTTTTTATCCAGCAAGGTATCGAGGCGCTGACGCTCCTCGGCAGAAAGAGTGTCCGAAGCTTCGGCCCGCGCTGTACGACGGCGACGCCCGACAATCACCCCGATCACCACTACACCGCCCACCAACAAGGCCAGCGGGCCGAACCACAGCACCACGGTCTTGCTGGTCAAGGCCGGTTTGTAGCGCACAAAGTCGCCGTAGCGGTCGACCATAAAGTCGATGATCTGCTGGTTGTCCTTGCCCTCGCCCAGCATGCGGAAGATCTCGCGGCGCAGGTCGGTGGCAATCGGCGCGTTGGAGTCGGCAAGGTCCTGGTTCTGGCACTTGGGGCAACGCAGCTCCTGGGTCAACTCGCGAAAACGCGCGCGCTCAGCGTCATTGGCAAACTCATAGGTGTCGATGGCCGCATGAGCGATGCCGGTCAAGGCCAGCCCGCACACCAGCGCTGCTAACCAACGCTTCATGGCTTGGCCTCATCAACCAGCGCCTGATACTTGCCAGCCAGTTGTTCGCGCCACACGCGCTCGTCGATCACGCCGACAAACTTGTGGCGGATGATGCCCTGGCTGTCGATCAGGAAGGTTTCCGGGGCGCCGTACACACCCAGGTTCAAGCCCAGCGAACCGGCTTCATCGTTGATGTCCAACTGGTACGGGTTGTGGAATTCCTTGAGCCACTTTTTCGCGTCCTCATTGACGTCCTTGTAGTTGACGCCATAGATCACCACGCCCTGCTCGGCCAGTTTGGTCAGCACCGGGTGCTCGACCTTGCACGAGATGCACCAGGTGGCCCAGACGTTAACCAGCGCCGGTTTGCCCTTGAGGTCGGCTTCGGTCAGGGTTTTGTCGCCCTCAACCGCTGGCAGGCTGAACGCCGGGAACGGCTTGTCGATCAGGGTCGACGGCAGCTCGGTCGGGTCCAGGTACAAGCCTTTGTACAGAAACCACGCCATGCCCAAAAACACCGCCAGCGGGGCCAGCATTAGCCAGCGTCTCATGCTGTTTCTCCTTTCATGCCCAGCGCGTCGCGCACGCGGGTTTTAACCTTGACTCGATAACGTCGGTCCAGCGCCGCCAGCAAACCGCCAAAGCCGGTGAGCAAACCGCCCAGCCAGATCCAGCGCACAAACGGTTTAACGTGGACCCGCACCGCCCAGGCGCCATCGCCCAGCGGTTCACCCAGCGCCACGTACAGGTCGCGGGTAAAACCGGCGTCGATACCGGCTTCAGTCATCATCGAACTTTGTACCGTGTACAAACGTTTTTCCGGGTGCAGCACGCTGACTTGCTTGCCATTGCGGATCACCCGCACGGTGCCTTTGTCCGAGGTGAAGTTCGGCCCTTCAAAATGTTTGGCACCGTCAAAAATGAACTGATAACCGGCCAACTCCATCGACTCACCCGGCGCCAGACGCAGATCGCGTTCGGCACTGTTTTGGCTCGACAGCACCACACCCAGCGCGCACACCGCGATACCCAAGTGCGCGATCTGCATGCCCCAATAACTGCGGGTCAGGCTGCGCAAGCCTTTGACCAGGCCCTTGTGACGGGTTTTGTCACCGATATCGCGCACCCCGGCCAGCAACACCCAGGCCGCCAGCATAAAGGTCGCGATCACCGCCCAGTTAAAGTCGCCATAGGCCACACCGGCAATCACCGACAGCGCCGCGCTGCCCAGCAACACCGGGGTCAACATGCCCAGCAGCCATTTGACCGGGGTGTCTTTCCAGCGCACCAGCACACCCACCGCCATGACCACCATCAGCAAAGCCATCAACGGGATAAACAGCGCATTGAAGTACGGCGGGCCGACCGACATTTTCGCCCCGCTCACCGCGTCGACAATCAGCGGGTACAAGGTGCCGAGCAGAATCATCGACGCGGCCACCACCAGAATCAGGTTGTTGCCCAGCAGCAACGTCTCACGTGACCACAGGTTAAAACCGACATGGCTTTTGACCACCGGCGCACGCAACGCAAACAACGTCAGCGAACCGCCCACCACAAACAGCAGGAAGATCAGGATAAACACGCCGCGCTCCGGGTCGGCCGCAAACGCATGCACCGACGTCAGCACCCCGGAACGCACAAGGAATGTCCCGAGCAAGCTCAACGAAAACGCGGCAATGGCCAACAGCACGGTCCAGCTTTTGAACACGCCACGTTTTTCGGTCACTGCCAGCGAGTGAATCAGCGCCGTGCCGACCAGCCATGGCATGAAAGAAGCGTTTTCAACCGGGTCCCAGAACCACCAGCCGCCCCAGCCAAGCTCGTAATACGCCCACCACGAACCCAGGGTGATGCCGATCCCCAGAAAGGCCCACGCGACAATCGTCCACGGCCGCGACCAGCGCGCCCATGCGGCGTCCAGTCGACCACCGAGCAAGGCCGCAATGGCAAAGGCGAAGGCCACCGAGAAACCGACATACCCCATGTACAGCATCGGCGGGTGCACGATCAGACCGATGTCTTGCAGCAGCGGGTTAAGGTCGTTGCCATTGGCAGGCATTTGCGGCAGCAGGCGTGCGAACGGGTTGGAGGTGAGGATCAGAAACAGCAAAAAGCCGACGCTGATCATGCCCATGATCGACAGCACGCGAGCCAGCATCACTTGCGGTAACTGGCGTGAGAACACCGACACAGCGAATGTCCAGCCGCTCAGAATCAGCGCCCAGAGCAACAGCGAGCCTTCGTGGGCGCCCCACACGGCGCTGAATTTGTAGTACCACGGCAAGGCGCTGTTGGAGTTGCTGGCCACGTAGCGGACCGAAAAATCGTCCGCCATAAAGGCGTAGGTCAGGCAACCGAAGGCAAACAGCATAAAGGCAAATTGCCCCCAGGCGGCAGGCTGGGCCAGGCCCATCCACAGCTTGTCGCCACGCCAGGCGCCGAGCAGCGGGACGATGGCCTGCACGATGGCAAAGCACAGCGCCAGAATCATGGCCAGGTGGCCCAATTCAGGAATAAACAGTCCAGACATCATCACTTAACCTCGTTAGCCGGTGCCGGGGCGGATTGGCCGCTCTCCTTTAGCGCCTTGGTCACCTCGGGCGGCATGTACTTCTCGTCATGCTTGGCCAGCACTTCGTCGGCCACCACCACACCCTGGGCGTTGAGCTTGCCCAACGCAACGATGCCCTGCCCTTCGCGGAACAGGTCCGGCAAGATGCCACGGTATTGAATGGTCACGCCCTTGTTGAAGTCGGTGACCACAAATTCGACGTCCAGCGAGTCGCCAGAGCGTTTCAGCGAACCGGTTTCAACCATGCCGCCCGCGCGGATCCGCGTGTCCAATGGCGCTTCGCCATTGGCGATCTGGGTCGGCGTGTAGAACAGGTTGATGTTTTGCTGCAGCGCGCTCAGGGCCAGGGCAACGGCCGCGCCGATGCCCACCAGAATCGCCAAAATGATGATCAAACGTTTCTTGCGCTGCGGATTCACTTCGAATTCTCCCGGCGCAAACGACGCGCCTCTTGTTGCAGATAACGCCGACGCGCCGTCAGCGGCAGCGCCACGTTAAGCGCCAGCACCGCCAGGCAAATGCCATAGGCCGACCACACATACAGACCATGCTGGCCCATGGCGACAAAGTCGCTGAAAGAAGCAAAACTCATCGCGTACCCTCCAGCGCTTTTAACACTTCAGCCTTGGCCCAACTGCTGCGCGCTTCGCGCTTGAGCACTTCGAGGCGCATGCGCAGCAACAGCACCGCGCCAAAAAAACAATAAAAACCCAGCACGGTGAGCAGCAACGGCAGCCACATTTCTACAGGCATCGCCGGTTTTTCAGTGAGGGTAAAGGTGGCGCCCTGGTGCAGGGTGTTCCACCACTCCACCGAGTATTTGATGATCGGGATGTTGATCACGCCCACAATCGCCAGCACCGCGCAGGCCTTGGCCGCGCTGTCGCGATTGGTAATGGCGTTACCCAGGGCAATCAGGCCGAAGTACAGAAACAGCAGAATCAGCATCGAGGTCAGGCGCGCATCCCAGACCCACCACGAGCCCCACGTCGGTTTGCCCCAGATGGCCCCGGTCACCAGCGCCACGGCGGTCATCCACGCGCCGATGGGGGCGGCGCATTGCAGCGCGACGTCAGCGATTTTCATCTTCCAGACCAGCCCCACCACCCCGCACACCGCCAGCATCACGTAGCAGGACTGCGCCAGCATGGCGGCCGGAACATGGATGTAAATGATCCTGAAACTATTACCCTGCTGGTAGTCCGGTGGCGCAAAAGCCAGGCCCCAGATCACGCCGACGACCATCAGCAGCACGGCGGCAATGCTCAGCCAGGGCAGTAAACGTCCACTGATGGCATAGAACCATTTGGGTGAGCCGAGTTTGTGAAACCAAGTCCAGTTCATCACGCTGTTTCCATCACGGTGCTTTGACGCGGCCTGTGCACGGCCTCATCAACGCGCGGGTCTTTACTGGCCTTTGCAGGGCCAGACCTCATTATTTATTCGCCGACACTGATCTTCAGGCCGGCCGCTATTGCAAAAGGTGTAAGGGTGACGGCCAGCACGGTCAGGCTGGCAAGCCAGAGCAGATAACCGGTCGCAGGCATGCCTTGCAAAGCTGCTTGCAAAGCCCCGCTGCCCAGAATCAGCACCGGGATATACAAGGGCAAAATCAGCAACGCCAGCAGCAAGCCGCCGCGTTTAAGCCCCACGGTCAGCGCGGCGCCCACCGCGCCGAGCAAGCTCAGCACGGGCGTTCCGAGCAACAACGACAACAACAGCACCGGCAAACAGGCCACCGGCAATCCCAGCATCAGCGCCAGCAACGGTGACAAAATCACCAGTGCCAGCCCGGAAAACGCCCAGTGTGCCAGCACCTTGGCCAACACCAGTAGCGCCAGAGGGTGCGGCGAAAGGACCCACTGTTCCAGTGAACCGTCTTCGAAATCACTGCGAAACAGCCCGTCCAGCGAGAGTAAAACCGATAATAGCGCTGCCACCCAGAGCAGTCCGGGAGACAAGGTTTGCAACAATTGAGACTCCGGGCCAACCGCCAGCGGGAACATCGCGATCACAATTGCGAAGAACACCAGCGGGTTGGCCAACTCGGCCGGGCGCCGAAAAAGCAAACGCGCTTCACGAGCCAATAACGATGCAAACACACTCATACGGCGTACTGCCCCAGATCGATGTCGCGATAACCGGCAGGTGTGCGGGTCAAGGTATGGTGCGTGGTCAACACCACCATGCCGCCCCGCTCACAGTGGCTGGCCAAGTGCTCTTCAAGGGCCGCAACGCCTTGTTTATCGAGCGCGGTAAACGGCTCGTCGAGAATCCACAGCGCCGGGCTGTCCAGATGCAACCGGGCCAACGCAACGCGCCGCTGCTGCCCGGCCGACAAGGTGTGGCACGGCACGTCTTCAAAACCCTGCAAACCCACGGCGGCCAATGCTGCCCAAATTGCCTCACGGCTCGCCGGACGATGCAGGGCGCACAGCCAACGCAGGTTTTCTTCGGCGCTCAGCAAATCTTTGATCCCGGCTGCATGGCCGATCCACAGCAGGTTGCTGGCCAGTTCTGCACGCTGCTCGCTCAACCGTTGCCCGCTCAGCCGAATCTCGCCCTCGGTGGGTTGCATCAGGCCCGCCAACAAACGCAACAGGCTGGTCTTGCCGCTGCCGTTGGGGCCGCTGATCTGTAGCATGTCGCAGGGGCTGAGTCGCAATTCGAGATTTTCAAATAACAGGCGCCCGTCACGCTCACAGGTCAGCGATACGGTTTCTAAAAGAGGGCTGGTCACGTCGTTGAGGCCTTCACGGTTCAAGTCGGCCCGGGCGTGGCCGTTAAAGTGATGCAGGATAGATACATTTGCGGCCTGTTTAAGAGAGCTGGATCAAAGAATTGTGTTGTTTTTAGGCACCTTAAACGATGGGGCAGCATTATACATGCCATGTCCTACTCTAAAGAGGGCATATTCATAAGGTTGTAACAATGAAAAGCGACATGAATATTCCACCCATCCCACCTGCTGCGTCCAATCCCGTACGCCCCGGTGCAGCAGGCGGTGAAGTGCTCAAGTTGCTGCAACCGCTCGAGGGTTTGATCAGTCCGGGGCAAAGCGCCCAGGCGCAGGTGCTGTCGCTTAAACAGGGCGATGCGGTGTTTCAGCTGCTGCTCAAACTGACCCTGGACAGCGGCCGCCAAACCAACGTGCAGGTCAGCAGCAACCAGCCGCTACCGCTGGGCACGCTGCTGTCGGTGACCCAACCTTCGCCCGCCAGCCTGGCGGTCAGCCTGCAACAAGCCCTGAGCAGCAATGCCAGCGCCCTCACCCGCCTTGATCCGCAGCAACTGCCGGTGGGCACGTTAGTACAAGGCAAAGTGCTGAGCACCCAGGTGTTGGCGCAAGCCACCGGGCAACCGGCCGTGTATCGCTCACTGGTGACCTTGCTTAACAGCGCCTTGAGCGGCAGCACCCTGACCGTCGATAGCCCGCGACCTTTGCGCGTCGACAGCTTGCTCACCGCGCAAGTGCAAGGCAGCCAGAGCCTGAACTTCGTGCCCCTGAGCGGCCGACAAGACCAACTGGCGATTACCCAGCAACTGGCCGCCCAACAAAGCCGCCAGGGCTCGCTCGACGGCTTGTTGAACGCCTTGCAGAAACTGCCACCCAGCGAGAGCATGCCCGACGCTTTGCGCGCCTCTATCGACAAGTTGCTGAGCGGTTTGCCTACGTCGCAACAACTAAGCAACCCCGCCACACTCAGTAATGCCCTGCTCAACAGCGGCGCGTTTCTCGAAGCCAAGCTGCTCGGTGGCCAGTTACAAAACCTCGCCCCCGACATGAAAGCCACCTTGTTGCGGCTGATTGCGCAAATAGTGCCCGGCGTGCCGGCCAACCCGACCTTCAACCCCGGTGTCGCTGCCAGCACCCAGGCGCAAGCCCTGCCGACGTTTGTGCGCAATGCGCTGGGCATGCTTGGGCAAGTCAGCGCCAAGCCGCAGCCAGGCGGTTTTCCACTGCCGCCGCGCCTGCTGCAACGGGGCGAAGGCGAAGACAGCCTGGAAAACCTGCTCAAGCTCGCCGCCGCAGCCATTTCGCGCCTGCAAAGCCATCAATTGTCGAGCCTGGAACAAAGCGGGCGCACCGCCGACGGTAGCCTGCTGACCACCTGGCAGCTGGAAATCCCCCTGCGCAACGCCCACGACATCGTGCCGTTGCAGGTCAAGTTCCAGCGTGAAGATCCGCCCGAGCAAGGGCCTGAAGACAAACGCGAACAACGCGAAAGCAAAGATCAACTGTGGCGCGTCGAACTGGCCTTTGACCTCGCGCCGCTGGGCCCGCTGCATGTGCAGGCACAATTGCTGCGCGGCAACCTGTCTGGCCAGTTATGGGCGCAACACAGCGCCACCGCCGAACTGATCGCCAGCCAACTGGGCGTACTGCGCCAGCGACTGAAGGACGCGGGGCTGAGCGTGACCGATCTCGATTGCCATCAGGGCACCCCGCCCGCCCATGGCCATACTCCCCTTGAACAACGCTGGGTCGACGAAACCGCATGAGCACACCCCCCGAACCGCGTCAGGCGATTGCCCTCAAGTACGACGGCAAACAGGCGCCCACCCTGACCGCCAAAGGCGACGACGCACTGGCCGAAGCCATCCTCGCACTGGCCCGCGAGTACGAAGTGCCTATTTATGAGAATGCTGAGCTGGTCAGATTATTGGCGCGCATGGAGCTGGGCGACAGCATCCCCCAGGAGCTGTACCGAACCCTGGCTGAAATCATTGCCTTTGCCTGGCAGCTAAAAGGCAAATACCCACAGGGATTTGACCCGGATGCAGGGCCGATGGAGCGCGACATCACGCCAACGTAACCCCACCGTTGAGTGCACTGTCGACGTGCTGCGCCGCGTCCAGCAGTTGGCTGTCGCTGCGAAAATCCCCCACCACTTGCAGCCCGACGGGCAGCTCACCCGGCGCTCTGGGCAGCGGGAGGTTGATCTGCGGCAAGCCAAATGCCATCCAGAACTTGCAGAAGTCAGACGGCCCTGTGGCCTCCAGCCCCAAGGGCGCGACCATGCCGCAACTGGCCCCGAGCATGGCGTCATAGGGGGCGAACAGCGCTTTGAGGACTGGGGCCAGCGCGGCCAGACGGGCCTTGGCGGCGGTTTCCTGCTGCCACGTGGTCTGTTGGGCCCGCTCGATCATGGCCACCACCTGCGGGCTGAGTAACTCGGGGCTGGCGTGCCATTCTTTGGCCAGCGAGCGGGCACCCTCGCAATCGTTGATCAACAGATGGTCGTCAAACACCCCGGCAAAAGCCACCGGCAACTCGACCTGCGTCACTGTGTGCCCCGCCGCGCGGAGCACGTCGAGTGACGCCAGCAACGCGTCGGCCACCGGCTGATCAATGTCGCCCCAACGTGCCGTTCGGCAAAATCCAAACGCTCTGCGCCCACTCACCCGCGGGCTGCTGGTCAGCCCCGGAATCAGCACCTGCGCGACCAAAGCCAGATCCCCCACCGAGCGCCCATACCAACCCAGCGTGTCAAAGCTCGGCGCCAGCGGCTTGATCCCCTCCAGAGGGACCAGCCCCCAGGACGGTTTGAACGCATATAAGCCACAGTACGACGCAGGCTTGAGCAACGAACCCGCGGTCTGCGTGCCCAGCGCCAGAGGAAAAAACCCGGCCGCCATGCCCGCAGCAGAACCGGCGCTGGAACTGCCGGGTGTTCTGTTCAGGTCATGGGGGTTACGCGTCGGCCCGGTCTGCATATAAGCAAACTCGGTGGTATGGGTCTTGCCCATGATCAGCGCGCCCGCCTGGCGCAGCAGCGTCACCACATGGGCATCGCGCGAGGGTTGGTTGCCTTGATAGATCGGAGAGTAAAAACACGTGGGATGATCGTGGGTATCAATGATGTCCTTGACGCCCACCGGCACACCCGCGAGCAAACCGTTGAGTGCAGGCCCTTTCAACTGCGCCACTTGCGTGCGCAGCGCGGCGGGGTCCAGCGAAACAAAGGCCTGGATGTCAGCTTCGCGCGCATGGGTGTGCGCCAAAAAATGCTCAGCGACTTCGGCGGGGCTGATACGCGCAGTGCGCACCTGCTCGGCAATCATCCCGGCATCGGCGGTGTCTAGAAGGCTCATGGTGGTACTCACCTCTTGGCTTTATGGGTGTTAAACGGCGTATACCGACGCCCAATCGGTGAATCCTTTGATCTCAATGGGATTGCCCGACGGATCAAGGAAAAACATCGTCGCCTGTTCACCCGGTGTTCCCACAAAGCGTCGGGTAGGCACCATCACAAAGTCGACGCGGCGATCCTCCAGCCGCGCTTTCAACGCCAGCCAGTCCGGCATTTCCAGCACCACCCCGAAATGCGGCATGGGCACCCAATGCTCGCCCACTTTGCCGGTATTAGTGACGGCAAACGGCTCGCCCAGATGCAATGACAATTGATGGCCGAAAAAGCTGATGTCCAGCCAGGTCTCAGTGCTGCGCCCCTCGATGCAGCCCAAAACCCCGCAATAGAACCCACGCGCAGCGGCCAGATCGTGAACGTGGTAAGCGAAATGAAATAGCGATTTCACAGCAAGCTCCTTGAGCCGGATGCGGCCACATGACCAGGGCAGAAATCATGCCGCGTCATACTCAAAAGAGATAACCTGTTATTTTTTCCCAGAACGAAATTAATTCTTATGGATACGCGCTACCTGAAAAGCCTGATCGCAGTGGTGGAATGCGGGTCCATTGCCAAGGCTGCACGCCTTGAGGGATTGACCGCGGCCGCGATCAGCCAGCGCATCGTCGCGCTGGAACGCCAACTGGGGCTGGAGTTGTTGCTGCGCGTCGGGCATGAGGCCAAGCCCAGCGCAGCGTGCCTGGACTTGTTGCCCAGAGCACGGCGCATCACCCATGAAATATCGCTGCTGGCCGGCGATGCCGACGCTGAGGGGCTGACCGGCCCGTTGCGTATCGGCGCGATTTCAACCGCGCTTACGGGCATCCTGCCAGCCGCCCTGCGCACCTTGACCGGCTCAAGCCCGCAGCTAAAGCCGATCATTGTGCCGGGCACCTCGCGTTCGCTGTTTCAGGCACTGGAAGCCAATGAGCTGGATGCCGTCATCGTGGTAGCACCGCCCTTTGATCTGGCCAAGCGGTTTAATGCGCAGTTGCTGCGCCGGGAACCCTTGGTGTTTATCGCCCGTGAAACCTCGCCCGAGAGCGTCAACCAGCGCTTGCAGAGCCAGCCCTACATTCAATACGACCCCGACGCCTGGGGCGCCCGGCATGCGTCGCAGTACCTGCAAGACCACGGCGTTCTACCCACCGCCGTGCTGGAACTGGACGCCCTGGAAACCATCGCCCTGCTGACCGCTGAAGGGTTGGGCGTGAGCCTGGTGCCCCGTTGGTCCGGCTTTGAACGCTGGGCCAGCGGTTGCGTGGCAGAGCCCGTGGGCGACGAGCGTTACCACCGCGAGATCGTCCTGATCAGCCACGCACACAGCGCCAAACCACGGATGGTTGCAGCGCTGAGCAGCGCGTTGTTGCGGCCGTAAATTACGATCTACACCCCTCCCCTGTAGGAGCGAGCTTGCCTCGCGATCTTTTGATCTTTTAAAAGATCGCAGCCTGCGGCAGCTCCTACAACAAGAGCCCCTTCAACACCGTTTCAAGCTCAACCTGCCCTTTACGCGGCGTGCCGGCAAATTCGATCCAGCCTTCGTTGAAGCCATCGATCATCTGCATGCGCGGCAACGGGTTGCGCATGCCCTGCTCGATAAACAGCGCCTGCCAGCGATCCCGCGGCACGACCTGCATGCTCACCGGTTTGTCGAGCAAGCGGGCGAAGGTCTCGGCAATCTGGTCAGGGGTAATACGCTGCGCGCCTTCCAATTCAACAATGCGCTGCCCTTGCCAAGTCTCCTGCAACAACTCGGCAGCCACCCGCCCCACGTCTGCCGTGGCAATCATGGGCACCGGCTTGTCCAGTGGCTGCAAAAAGCTCGGGATCACCCCGCTCTCAATCGCCGGGGCAACATCCCACAAGGCATTTTCCATAAACCAGCCGGGGCGTAGAAACGTCACGGGCAGGGCCAATGACCCCAAGGCCTGTTCAAGCAGTTGCAACTGGTTCAGCAGGTTGGGTTGTGTGGCCTGAGCGCCGATGGTTGACAGGCAAACCACCTTGCCCGGCCGAGCGCATTGCAATGCCTGGCGAATGTTGTCGACCAACACCCGTGCCTCAGGGAACCCCGGCGAAGGATCGAAGTTAGACGGCAACATGATGAACACACCGTCGACACCGCTAAACGCCTGCGCCATGGCCTGGGCATCGTCGACTTCTGCCAGCGCCACCTCACACCCCAGTTGCGCCCAAGGCAGCCCTTTCTCGGCACTGCGCACCACCGCTCGCACTGACTGCCCGGCACCGAGCAATGCCCGCGCGACAGCGCCACCCACTTTCCCGGTAATGCCTGTGACTGCGTACATATGCTTCTCTCCTCAACTCAAACAACGGCTGTTGTGTTGGCAGAAATTATCCAGCGCGAACGCCTGATTCTTCGATAGCATCAGTGTCATTGCATACGTGACAGGTAATCACCAATGAGCTTTGACCCGGGTTTGGCCAGCGGCATGGGCGTGTTGAGCGCGGTGGTCGACAGCGGCAGTTTTGCCAAGGCCGCCGACCGGCTGGACATCACGCCCTCGGGGGTCAGCCGGGCGATTTCGCGGTTGGAAAAACGCTTGGGCATTCGCCTGTTCGACCGCACCACGCGCTCGGTGCAATTGACCGATGAAGGGCGGCGCTTTTATCAGGAAGTCGCCCCGCTGCTGGCCGGGCTTGACGACGCGGCCAACTCGGCGGCAGACAGCGCGCTGACTGTACGCGGGCGCTTGCGGGTCAATATCGACCCGTATTTCTCAAGGCTGGTACTGGGCCCGGTATTGGGCGAGTTCATGCGCCACCACCCGCAATTGCAGCTGGACTTGCACACCAAAGACCAACTGGGCGATTTGGTAGCTGACGGCTTTGATCTGGCCATTCGCTTTGGCCACCCGCAGTCGTCTTCGCTGGTGGCGCGCAAGCTGATGGAAGTACGCGTACTGACCGTCGCCGCACCCGCGTATTTCCAGCGTTACGGGCGCCCTGTCAGGCCGCAGGACCTTGAACACGGCCAGCACGTGTGCATCGACTTTCGCGATACACAGACCGGACGGCCGTTTGCGTGGGAGTTTCATCGCGACGGGCACATACTCATCGTGCCCACTAATGGCCGGTTGATCATCAATGACGCCAGCACCTTGTACAGCGTGTGCGAGCACGGCCACGCGGTGGCGCAAATGCTCGATCTGGGGCTGGCGCCCGCGCTTAACGACGGTCGCCTGGTGGACGTGTTCCCGGACTGGCCCGATGAGCGTTTTCCGCTGTACGCGTTCTACCCGTCGCGGCATTTACCGGCGGCTAAAGTGCGGGCGTTTCTGGAGTTTGTGCAGGGGTTGTGTTGAGTTCCCGAAAACGGGGCTCAACCCTTGTGCATCTTGCTCATCAACTCGGCCTCGGCCTGGGTCAGGCCGCAGGACTGGGTCAGTTCGTCAACGCTGGCACCCATGCCGACCAGACGCGCGGCCTGGTCGAAAGACAGGCTGGTGGGGTCGCGCTGTTCAAGGCGGGTGAGTTTTTCTGGCAAGGGGGCCACCACCGAGCGCATTTCGTGCAGCTCTTCGCCCATTTGCACGTTGCCGTTCTGGTAGGTGTCCAGGCGGCGGCTGAGTTCCTTGAGGCGGCGGTCGCGGCGGGCGTCGGCCTCGGCCTGCTGCACGGCGGCCACGCGCTGTTTGCGCACGTAGAGCACAAACGCACACAGGCTCGCGGCCCACAGCAGAGCCAGCACGATTACCGCCACCTCAAGGATCAATCAGATGTTCTCCAGGTCTGACCACTCTTCTTCGCTCATCATTTTGTCCAGCTCAACCAGAATCAGCAACTCGCCGTTCTTGTTGCACACGCCTTGAATGAACTTGGCCGACTCGTCGTTGCCCACGTTCGGCGCCGTTTCGATTTCAGACTGACGCAGATACACCACTTCCGCCACGCTGTCGACCAGAATGCCCACCACTTGCTTGTCGGCTTCGATGATGACGATGCGTGAGTTGTCGGTGATATCAGCGTTGTACAAACCAAAACGCTGGCGGGTGTCGATAACAGTCACCACGTTGCCGCGCAGGTTGATGATGCCCAGCACGTAGGCTGGCGCACCCGGCACCGGGGCAATTTCGGTGTAGCGCAGCACTTCCTGCACCTGCATGACGTTGATGCCGTAGGTCTCGTTGTCCAGCTTGAAAGTGACCCATTGCAGGATCGGATCCTCGGAACCTTTTGCGGCTGTGTTCTGCATACCCCAAACCCCTGACTAAAAACCTTAACGGTGTGTGTTGTCTAACCGCGCTCAAGCACGGTCGTTTAAGTGTCTGCCTGATGGCGGGTCGCGCCGCTGGCGATCAAGTCGGCAAGTTCTGCCACGTCCAGCAACGCGCACATGTGTTCGATCACGGTGCCCGCCAACCACGGGCGTTGCCCGCGCTGCGAACGCCATTTGATCTGGTTGGGGTCCAGGCGCAATGAACGGCTGACCTGATGCACCGCCAGCCCCCATTCATAGCCCTGAACCGAAATAACGTATTGCAGCCCTTCACGAAAATCGTCGCGGTAACGCTCCGGCATCACCCAGCGCGCCGTGTCGAGCACGTTAAGCTTGCCGCTCTGGCTCGGCAGAATCCCCAAAAACCAGTCAGGCTGACCAAACAGCGGGGTCAACTCGCGATTGTGCAACGCGTAAATCGACCCCAGGCACACCAGCGGCACCGCCAGGGTCAGCCCTGCGACATCAAACAGCAGGCATTCAAACGGCTCACTGGCCCACGCCGGTCGACCATCGTCCTGCACTGGCAAGCGGGTGCCGGTTGCGATCGGGCGCTGCACGTCGAGCAGCGGCGGCGCCAGTAAGTCGGCATTCGGCAACACCTCGGACAACGGCACCGGCACCGCCAGTTCCTGCACAGGCTCCGGGGGCGTCAGGCGGGCATCACGGACTTGCTCTTCCAGCACCGCAGCGGCGAATTCGTCCAGTGCCTCAGGCTCGGCCGTCAGTACAGGCTCCGGCGTTTGCAGAGCCTCTTCGGTTGCATCAAACAGCAAGTTGTCCAGATAAGCCTGCAAGGCCACTTGCGGGCTTGTAGACAGCGCGACCGGTTGCTTCATCAGGTGCCTCACTCAACCTTGGCGCGACCATGACCTCTAAGGGTTATCGGCCACGCCATGCAGATACTTGAATGCACGCCCAGCTCACACCGGCTGCGGTGTGAGTTGCTGGGTCAACATGTGTTTGAGCAACGCGCGGTACGCAATCGCACCCCGGCTTTTGCCGTCGAACTGCGAAGGCGTGAGCCCTGCCCGGCTGGCGTCACGCAAACGCGTGTCGACCGGGATAAAGCCCTGCCACAGTGTTTCGGGGTGTGAGTCACGCAGTACCCGCAGGGTGCTCATGGAAGCCTGGGTTCGACGGTCAAACAACGTCGGCACGATGCAGAACGGCAACGCCTGTTTGCGCGAGCGATTGATCATCGCCAGGGTGTTGACCATGCGCTCCAGGCCCATCAGGGCCAAGTGCTCGGTTTGCACGGGGATGATCAACTGCTGGCTGGCCGCCAATGCATTGACCATCAACACGCCGAGCAAGGGCGGGCTGTCGATGATCGCGTAGTCGTAGTCCTGCCACAGTTGCGCCAGGGCACGGGCGATCACCAGGCCCAGGCCACTCTGGCCCGGCGATTGGCGCTCTAGCGTGGCCAGCGCGGTGCTGGCCGGCAACAAGGCAATCTGCTCGTTGCTGGTGGGCAACAGCAACTGCGCGGTCAGGCCGTCGGGCACCTGCCCCTTGTGCAAGAACAGGTCGTAATTGCTGTGCTCAAGGGCGTCCGGGTCATAACCGAAATAACTGGTCATGGAGCCATGCGGGTCGAGGTCAACCACGACCACGCGCTTGCCCGCCTCAGCCAGCAAACCCGCCAGGGCGATGGAGGTGGTGGTCTTGCCGACCCCACCTTTTTGATTAGCTACAGTCCAGACTCTCATTCAGTTATTCCTCCCGGTTGCACGCGTGCCGACCGAGAATTGCCATGCACTTATAGGGACGGTGACGGGGAATTGACGGCATTCCCTCGAACCAGCGGCGTTGATCGTGGCGGTGCAGTTTGTGTGCCAGCACGCTTCAAGGCGGCATCTGGCGTGACGTTGGCGGCGCCGCTGCTGGTCAAACTGCGACGCACTTCCAGGTTACGTGACACAACGAGCACCACGCGACGGTTGAGCGCACGCCCTTCAGGCGTTGCGTTATTGGCCACCGGCTGAAACTCGGCGTAGCCCACCGACGCCATGCGCCCCGGGTCTACGCCTTGCATCGCCAGCATGCGCACAATGCTCGCCGAGCGCGCTGAAGACAGCTCCCAGTTGGTGGGATATTGCGCAGTACGAATCGGCAGGTTATCGGTAAAGCCTTCGACGTGAATCGGGTTATCGAAAGGTTTGAGGATCGCCGCCACCTTGTCGATGATGCTGAACGCCAGGTCATTGGGCATCGCATCGCCACTGCCAAACAACAGGCTGGAGTTGAGTTCGATCTCGACCCACAGCTCGTTGCCACGCACGGTGAGCTGGTGTGAGGCAATCAAGTCGCCAAAGGCCTGGGTGATGTCATTGGCGATGGTTTTCAGCGGATCGTCCTGGGCCTGGCCCAACCCCGCGTCAGTGTTTTCGCTGTCTTTGATCAGCGGCTCGGCCGGTTTGGTGGTCAGTGGGCGCTCTTCGCCCACCGGGATCGGCTTGACGCTGCGCTCGGTGTCATTGAACACGCCCACCAGCGCCTGCGAGATCACTTTGTACTTGCCTTCGTTAATCGACGAGATCGAGTACATCACCACAAAAAAGGCAAACAGCAAGGTGATGAAGTCTGCGTAGGACACCAGCCAGCGTTCATGATTGACGTGCTCTTCAGCAGCGCGGCGGCGTCGGCTCATCGTTACCCCGTAAACCCTTGGAGTTTGAGTTCGATGGCCCGCGGGTTCTCGCCCTCGGCAATCGACAGGATGCCTTCAAGCAACATCTCGCGGTACAGCGACTGGCGCAACGCAATGGCCTTGAGCTTGCTGGCCATGGGCAGCAACACCAGGTTGGCGCTGGCCACCCCGTAAATGGTCGCCACAAATGCCACGGCAATGCCGCTGCCCAACTGCGTCGGGTCGGCCAGGTTGCCCATCACATGGATCAAGCCCATCACCGCGCCAATGATGCCGATGGTCGGCGCATAACCGCCCATGCACTCAAACACTTTGGCGGCCTCAATGTCGCGGGCCTCCTGGGTCATGTAGTCGACCTCCAGCACGCTGCGAATGGCTTCGGGTTCTACCCCGTCCACCAGCAGTTGCAGGCCCTTGCGCGAGTAGCTGTCGGGCTCGGCATCGGCCATGCCTTCAAGGCCCAGCAAGCCTTCCTTACGCGCCGTGAGGCTCCAGTTGACGACGCGGTTGATGCCGCCCGCCATGTCGATCTGCGGCGGGAAGAAAATCCAGCCCACGGTCTGGATCGCCCGCTTGAAGGCGCTCATGGGCGACTGCAACAGTGCGGCGCCAATGGTGCCGCCCAAAACGATGAGTGCCGCCGGGCCATTGGCCAGCGCGCCCAAGTGCCCGCCTTCGAGGTAGTTGCCGCCGATAATCGCGACAAAGGCCATGATGATGCCGATCAGGCTGAGCACGTCCATCAGTGACACGCCTCAACCAAGTGGCGGCCCATGTCATCAAGGCTGTACACCGCGTCAGCGAGGTTGGCCTTAACGATGGCCATGGGCATGCCGTAAATCACGCAGCTGGCTTCGTCTTGCGCCCACACCTGGCTGCCGCCCTGCTTGAGCAAGCGCGCGCCTTCACGGCCGTCTGCGCCCATGCCGGTCAAGACCACCGCCAAAACTTTGTCACCGTAGGTTTTGGCCGCCGAACCAAAGGTGATGTCGACACTGGGCTTGTAGTTCAGGCGCTCATCGCCCGGCAGAATCCGCACCGTGCCACGACCGTCGATCATCATTTGTTTGCCGCCCGGTGCCAGCAAGGCCAGCCCGGGACGCAAGATATCGCCGTCTTCGGCTTCCTTGACGCTGATGCGGCACAGTTTGTCCAGACGCTCGGCAAAGGCTTTGGTAAACGCCGCCGGCATGTGCTGCACCAGCACAATGGGCGCCGGGAAATTGCCCGGCAACTGAGTCAATACCCGCTGCAACGCCACCGGGCCACCGGTCGACGTGCCAATGGCCACCAACTTGTAAGGCTTACGCTTGGGTGCAGGTGAATGCGCGGCCGGGGCTGGCGCCGCACGGCTGGCAATCGGTGTGGTGCGGGTCGGTGCGGGTGCAGGCGCAGATGCCCCCCCGAGCGGCGCACGGCTCACAGGTGCCGGGGCGGCAACGGGCGGCGGCGCGCTGTAACTGGACAGTCGCCGGTTACTGCGCGAAATGGTATGGACCTTCTCACACAGCAGCTGTTTGACCTTGTCGGGGTTGCGCGAGATGTCTTCGAAATTTTTCGGCAGGAAGTCCACGGCCCCGGCGTCCAGCGCATCGAGGGTCACGCGCGCGCCTTCATGGGTCAGCGACGAGAACATCAAGACCGGCGTCGGGCAGCGCTGCATGATGTGGCGCACCGCCGTGATGCCGTCCATCATCGGCATTTCGTAGTCCATGGTGATCACGTCGGGCTTGAGCGCCAACGCCTGATCGATTGCTTCCTTGCCATTGGTGGCGGTGCCGATCACTTTAATCGTCGGGTCAGCCGACAGAATTTCCGACACACGACGGCGGAAAAACCCAGAATCGTCCACCACCAGGACCTTGACTACCATAAACACTCCGTTAGGCGGCAGGGCACGCTGGCGCCCCCTGCTACGAGAATCAAATACGCCGCGAGGCGTAGTGCTTGAGCATGCTCGGCACATCCAGGATCAAGGCAATGCGACCGTCACCGGTAATGGTGGCGCCCGACATGCCCGGCGTGCCCTGAAGCATTTTGCCCAACGGTTTGATCACCACTTCTTCCTGGCCGACCAGTTGATCGACGACAAAGCCGATGCGCTGGGTGCCAATCGAGATAATCACCACATGCCCTTCGCGTTGCTCTTCATGGGCGGCCGAGGCCACCAGCCAGCGCTTGAGGTAGAACAGCGGCAACGCTTTGTCGCGCACGATCACCACTTCCTGGCCGTCAACCACGTTGGTGCGTGACAGGTCCAGGTGGAAAATTTCGTTAACGTTGACCAGCGGGAAGGCAAACGCCTGATTGCCCAGCATGACCATCAGGGTCGGCATGATCGCCAGGGTCAGCGGCACTTTGATGACGATTTTTGAGCCCTTGCCCAAGGTCGACTCAATGGCCAGCGAGCCATTGAGCTGGGCGATTTTGGTTTTCACCACGTCCATGCCCACGCCACGGCCCGACACGTCAGAAATCTCGGTCTTGGTCGAAAAGCCCGGGGCAAAGATCAGGTTGTAACAGTCGTTTTCGCTCAGGCGGTCGGCGGCGTCCTTGTCCATCAGGCCTTTTTTGACGGCGATGGCGCGCAGCACATTGGCGTCCATGCCTTTGCCGTCGTCTGAGATCGACAGCAAGATATGGTCGCCTTCCTGTTCGGCCGACAGCACCACCCGCCCGCACCGCGACTTGCCCGCGGCTTCGCGCTCTTCGGGGGTTTCACAGCCATGGTCAACCGCGTTGCGCACCAAGTGCACCAACGGGTCGGCCAGCGCCTCCACGAGGTTTTTGTCGAGGTCGGTGTCTTCGCCCACCAGTTCCAGGCTGATTTCTTTTTTCAGCTGGCGGGCCAAATCGCGAACCAGACGCGGAAAGCGGCCGAAGACTTTCTTGATCGGCTGCATGCGGGTCTTCATGACCGAGGTTTGCAGGTCTGCGGTAACTACGTCGAGGTTAGACAGCGCCTTGGCCATGGCCTCGTCATGAATGCTCAGGCCCAGGCGCACCAGGCGGTTACGCACCAGCACCAGTTCGCCGACCATGTTCATGATCTCGTCGAGCCGCGCGGTGTCTACCCGCACCGTGGTTTCGGCTTCGCTGGCCACCGGTTTTTCCTGCGGTGCAAGCGCTGCCCGGGCGGGCGCCGGGCGCGGAGCGGCAGGCTTGGCTTGGACCTTGCTGGCGACTGGCGCCGCTACCGCACTGACCGTCGCAGCAACCGCTGGGCTTTCGGCCGAGAACTGGCCTTTGCCATGTAGCTCGTCGAGCAGGGCTTCAAATTCTTGATCGGTGATGTGGGCTGCCGGCGTGTCCGCGACGGGTTCAGCCGCGACGTCAGCAGGGGCAGCGGCGACAGCCTCAAGGGCGTCTGCGCTGAACGAGCCCTTGCCGTGCAATTGGTCCAGCAGCGCCTCGAATTCATCGTCAGTGATTTCATTGCTGGCCGCAGCAGACGTTGCCGGAGCTGTAGCGGCTGCGGGCGTGGCCACGGCGTTCGCAGAGAACTTGCCTTTGCCATGCAACTGATCAAGCAAGGACTCGAACTCGGCGTCGCTGATTTCGTCGCTCAGGGTCGCGTCGTCAGAGGCCTGTTCGACAAGCGCCGCATCAGCCTTGACCGCATTCAGCGAGTCGAGCAGTTGTTCAAATTCGTTATCGGTAATGTCGCCGGTGCTGTCGTTAGACACGGCCTCGACCACCGCAGCAGGCGCTTCGACCGCTGCCGGGGCGGCAGCAGGCTCGGCCAAACGCGCCAGCGCGGCCAGCAACTCAGGGCTGGCGGCGGTGATCGGGCTGCGCTCGCGCACTTGGGCAAACATCCCGTTGACGGCGTCCAGGGCTTCAAGCACCACGTCCATCAATTCCGCGTCGACGCTGCGCTCACCCTTGCGCAGGATGTCGAACACGTTCTCGGCGATGTGGCAGCACTCCACCAACTCATTGAGCTGCAGGAAGCCGGCGCCTCCCTTTACAGTGTGAAAACCGCGAAAAATAGCATTGAGCAAGTCTGCATCATCCGGTCGGCTTTCCAGCTCGACCAGTTGTTCGGACAGCAACTCTAAAATTTCGCCGGCCTCAACCAAAAAATCCTGAAGGATTTCTTCATCGGCGCCGAAGCTCATGTGTGTGCTCCTTGAAGGAGGACCTTTCAGCGCCGGACAACAGCGCCCGCACGCCTACTCAAGACCTAGAAACCTAAACTGGACAGCAAATCGTCTACATCATCCTGGCCGGATACGACGTCACTACGCTTATCGGCATGAATCTGCGGACCTTCACCCTTCGTCAGGTTTTTTTGCGAATTATTTTCAGCACGCAGCGCTTCGTGGTCATGTTCGATCCCGGCAAAGCGATCGACCTGACTGGCCATGAGTACCAACTTGAGCAAGTTCTGCTCGACGTCGGTGACCAACTGCGTGACCCGCTTGATCACCTGACCGGTGAGGTCCTGGTAATCCTGGGCCAGCAGAATGTCAGTCAGGTTACTGGAAACGATCTGCTGCTCGGCTTCGCTGCGCGTCAAAAAACTGTCTACCCGACGTGCCAGCTCGCGGAACTCTTGCGCACCGACTTCGCGGCGCATAAAACGCCCCCAGTCCGCGCTCAAAGCCTTGGCTTCCTGGCCAAGGCCATTGACCAGCGGCGTGCAGTTCTCGACCAGATCCATGGTCCGGTTAGCGGCGGCTTCCGTTAGCTTCACAACATAAGCCAAGCGCTCGGTCGCATCCGTGATCTGCGACACTTCTTCGGCGCGCGGCATGGTCGGATCAATGTGAAAATCGACAATCGCGCTGTGTAATTCACGCGTCAGCTTGCCGACTTCACGATAAAGGCCGCGATCGCGGGTCTGGTTCAGTTCATGAATCAGCTGTACTGCGTCGCCGAACTGGCCTTTTTCAAGGCTTTCAACCAGCTCTTGAGCATGTTTTTTCAGGGTCGATTCAAACTCGCCCACTGTTGATTCCTGCCGCTCCATAGTGCCCCCCGGGGAACCGTTCAACCGATGCGTTCAAAGATCTTTTCGATCTTGTCCTTGAGGGCGATGGCGGTGAATGGCTTGACCACATAACCGTTTACACCGGCTTGGGCAGCCTCGATGATCTGCTCGCGCTTGGCTTCGGCGGTGACCATCAAGACCGGCAAATGCTTGAGTTTTTCGTCGGCACGCACATGGCGCAACAAGTCGATACCGGTCATGCCCGGCATGTTCCAGTCGGTGACCAGAAAGTCGATATGCCCCAGATTGAGAATCGGAATCGCCGTGGTGCCGTCATCCGCCTCGACCGTGTTGGTGAACCCGAGATCACGCAACAGGTTTTTAATGATCCGCCTCATCGTTGAAAAGTCATCAACGATGAGGATTTTCATGTCTTTGTTCAAGTCGACCTCCAGCAGTCTTAAACGCGATCACAACCGGACCGCGCCATTCAATCAATTCGGTTTATTACGCATCCAACCTGTAGGAGCGAGCTTGCCTCGCGATCTTTTAAAAGCCCCAAAGATCGCGAGGCAAGCTCGCTCCTACAGTGAGTCAATGCGCTCGCCATTGCCCCAGGCGTGCGCGCAAACGGGCGGCGCACTGGCTGTGCAACTGGCTGACACGCGACTCGCTGACCCCCAGCACCTCACCGATTTCCTTGAGGTTGAGCTCTTCGTCGTAGTACAGCGCCAACACCAGCCGCTCACGCTCGGGCAACAAGCTGATGGCCTCGGCCAGCGCGGCCTGAAAACGCTCGTCTTCGAGGTCTCGCGACGGCTCAAGGTGCGCGCTGGCGCCATCTTCATGCAGCCCCTCGTGCTCGCCGTCCTGCAACAGGTCGTCGAAGCTGAACAGACGACTGCCCAGGGTGTCGTTCAAGATGGCGTAATAATCATCAAGGCTTAACTGGAGTTCGGCCGCAACCTCGTGATCTTTAGCGTCACAGCCGGTTTTTGCTTCAATAACGCGAATTGCGTCACTGACCATGCGCGTATTGCGGTGCACCGAGCGTGGCGCCCAGTCACCCTTGCGCACTTCATCGAGCATGGCACCGCGAATGCGAATGCCGGCGTAGGTCTCAAAACTCGCGCCCTTGGTGGCGTCGTACTTGCTCGAGACCTCGAGCAGGCCGATCATCCCGGCCTGAATCAGGTCGTCCACTTGCACGCTGGCAGGCAAACGCGCCAACAGGTGATAAGCGATGCGTTTGACCAACGGCGCATAGCGCTCGATCAGCTCATATTGGCTGTCACGTGACGGCTTGCTGTACATGCGATAGCCGCTGGCATTCATCAGACTCGTCCTCCACCTGCTTGCTGTACCAAACGCTCAACAAAGAACTCCAGGTGGCCACGGGGGTTAGCCGGCAGCGGCCAGGTATCGACCTTTTGCGCGATAGCCTTGAACGCCAGGGAGCACTTGGAACGCGGGAATGCTTCGTACACGGCGCGCTGCTTTTGCACGGCCTTGCGCACGCACTCGTCGTACGGCACGGCGCCCACATATTGCAGGGCAACGTCAAGAAAACGGTCGGTCACTTTGGTCAGCTTGGCGAACAGGTTGCGCCCTTCTTGCGGGCTCTGGACCATGTTCGCCAACACCCGAAAACGGTTCATGCCGTAGTCGCGGTTAAGCAGTTTGATCAACGCGTAGGCGTCGGTGATAGAGGTCGGCTCGTCGCACACCACCAGCAAAACCTCCTGGGCTGCGCGGACAAAACTGACCACCGACTCACCGATCCCGGCGGCGGTATCAATCACCAGCACATCGAGGTTGTCGCTCAGGTCGCTGAACGCCTGGATCAGACCGGCGTGTTGCGCAGGGCTCAACTGCACCATGCTCTGGGCGCCAGACGCGGCGGGCACGATACGAATCCCGCCGGGGCCCAGGAGCAATACATCACGCAGCTCGCAGCGACCCTCGACCACATCGGCCAGGGTAAATTTCGGTGTCAGCCCCAACAGGACATCAACATTCGCCAACCCGAGGTCGGCGTCCATCAACATGACGCGCCTGCCCAGTTCGGCCAGCGCGATGGACAAATTGACTGACACGTTAGTTTTACCGACGCCACCCTTGCCGCCGGTCACTGCGATCACCTGTACGGGATGCATGCTGCCCATGATCTTTTTTTACCTTGTCTTACTTAGACGCGGCTACAGAGAGTGCTGCGTGTTCCCCCAGGAACAACACTGTGCAGACCTTCAATGTAGGTACATTGCAACGTTTTCATCTTTACCCTAGCCAACCCGTTTGGGCGGGCTGTGGTAAATGTCAGCGAACATATCGGCCATGGCTTCTTCGCTGGGTTCTTCCTGCATTTGCACACTCACCGCCCGGCTCACCAATTGGTGGCGGCGCGGCAAGTGCAGATCGTCCGGGATCCGCGGACCGTCCGTGAGGTACGCCACGGGCAGGTCATTGCTGATCGCCAGACTCAGTACTTCGCCAAGGCTGGCGGTTTCATCCAGCTTGGTCAGAATGCAGCCGGCCAGCCCGCAGCGCTTGTAGCTCAGGTACGCGGCCGACAGCACCTGCTTCTGGCTGGTGGTGGCGAGGACCAGATAATTGCGCGCCTTGATCCCGCGCCCGGCGAGGCTGTCCAGTTGCAGGCGCAACGCCGGGTCACTGGCTTGCAGCCCGGCGGTGTCGACCAGCACCACGCGCTTGCGCGCCAGCGGCTCGAGGGTTTGGCCCAACGACTGGCCGGGGGCCACGTGGGTCACCGGCACATTGAGAATGCGCCCCAGGGTTTTAAGCTGCTCCTGGGCGCCGATACGAAAGCTGTCCATGCTCACCAATGCAATATTTTGCGCGCCGTACTTGAGCACATAACGTGCCGCCAGCTTGGCCAGCGTTGTGGTTTTACCCATGCCTGCAGGACCGACCATCGCGATCACACCGCCCTCTTCCAGCGGCTCCAGTTCAGGGGTGGTAATCATCCGGGCCAGGTGCGCCAACAACATGCGCCAGGCCTGACGCGGCTCTTCAATCTCGGTCACCTGGGTCAGCAAACTGTGGGACAACGGACCGGACAAACCGATGCGCTGCAAACGCCGCCACAAATTGGCCTGCTCAGGCCTTGAGCCTTGCAACTGGTTCCAGGCCAGCGAGCCCAGCTGCACTTCGAGCAACTCGCGCAGGCCGTTCAGCTCATTGCGCATGTCGTCAAACACCCGCTGGTCAATCGATGGCGCCGGTGCAGGCGCAGGCTGTGGCCGCGACGGTTCGTCAAAGCGCGGCTCAATCAACGGCTCGGCGGCGGTCAGCGGCAAGCCGGCAAACAACTGGCGGCTGGCATCCGTGTCGCCTTCTGCGCGCAAGCTCAACTCGGCCTGAGCAGAGACAATCTTGGACTGGGTCTTGCGCAGTTCTTCTTCCAGCTCAACGTTCGGCACCCGCGGTGCCAGCGCGGACAGCTTGTAATCCAGCGCTGCGGTCAACTCAACACCGCCGGCGATCCGGCGATTGCCAATAATCGCGGCATCCGCGCCCAATTCATCACGAATGAGTTTCATGGCCTGACGCATGTCGGCGGCGAAAAATCGCTTCACTTGCATAGATCAAACCCTCAGCCGTTAGGGCCCACTGTCGCAACGATGGTCACTTGCTTGTTGTCAGGGATTTCCTGGTACGCCAGCACATGCAGGTTGGGCACCGCCAAACGGCCAAACCGCGAAAGCATCGCGCGTACCGGGCCTGCCACCAGC
Source organism: Pseudomonas helleri (assembly GCF_001043025.1). Taxonomy (GTDB): domain Bacteria; phylum Pseudomonadota; class Gammaproteobacteria; order Pseudomonadales; family Pseudomonadaceae; genus Aquipseudomonas; species Aquipseudomonas helleri. The sequence goes on from NZ_JYLD01000011.1 coordinate 86,335, forward strand.
AAGATCACCGGGTTGCCTTGCATCTCCTGACGCTGCGCTGCGTCGATGAGTGAGCGCTGGAGTTTTTCTGCCATGCTTGGCTCCAGCAACACACCGTCTTCCTGGCCTTGTCCAGCCTTCTGCAAACTATTGAGCAATATTTGTTCCAACCTTGGTTCCAAGGTGATCACAGGCAGCTCAGACTCAACGCCGACAATGCTTTGCACGATGGCGCGGGACAAGCCGACGCGCACGGCGGCAACCAAAGCGGCAGTATCTTGACTCTTGTGGGCATTGTTAGCGACGGCTTCGGCAATGCTGCGTATATCGCGCACCGGCACCTGCTCGGCCAGCAGCGCCTGCAACACTTTGAGCAACTGCGACAGGCTCAACACGCCCGGCACCAACTCTTCAGCCAATTTAGGCGACGACTTGGCCAGCAATTGCATCAGTTGCTGCACTTCCTCATGGCCAATCAGCTCATGGGAATGCTTGTACAGAATCTGGTTAAGGTGCGTCGCCACCACCGTACTGGCATCGACCACGGTATAGCCCAGTGATTGCGCCTGGCTACGCTGGCTGACCTCGATCCACACGGCTTCCAGACCAAAGGCCGGGTCTTTGGCGGTGATCCCGTTGAGGGTGCCAAACACCTGGCCGGGGTTGATCGCCAGTTCGCGGTCCGGGTAAATCTCGGCCTCGGCCAGAATCACGCCCATGAGTGTCAGGCGATAAGCGCTCGGCGCCAGGTCGAGGTTGTCGCGGATGTGCACGGTGGGCATCAAAAAGCCCAGGTCTTGGGACAGCTTTTTACGCACACCCTTGATCCGCGCCAGCAATTGCCCGCCCTGGTTACGGTCCACCAGCGGGATCAGGCGATAGCCCACTTCCAGGCCGATCATATCGATGGGCGTGACGTCATCCCAGCCCAGCTCTTTGGTCTCTTGGGCACGGGCGGGTGAAGGTAGCAGCTCTTGCTGGCGCTGCACTTCTTGCAGGGCCTGAACCTTGGCCACGTTTTGTTTTTTCCACATCCAGTAGGCAGCGCCACCGGCTACTGCGGCTAGGCTGAGGAAAGACACATGGGGCATGCCCGGCACGATCCCCATCACCGCCATCAAACCGGCAGACACCGCCAGCGCCTTGGGCGAGGCGAACATCTGGCGATTGATTTGCTTGCCCATGTCTTCGGAGCCCGAAGCACGGGTCACCATGATCGCGGCTGCGGTCGACAACAGCAGCGACGGCAATTGCGCCACCAGACCGTCACCGATGGTCAGCAAGGCGTACACCTTGCCCGCTTCGCTGAAACTCATGCTGTGCTGGAAGATGCCCACGGCCATGCCGCCGATCAGGTTGATAAACAGGATCAACAGACCGGCGATGGCATCACCGCGCACAAACTTGCTGGCACCGTCCATGGAGCCGTAAAACTCGGCCTCCTGGGCGACTTCTTGACGGCGCAGCTTGGCCTGGTTCTGATCGATCAGCCCGGCGTTGAGGTCGGCGTCAATCGCCATTTGTTTGCCGGGCATGGCGTCGAGGGTAAAGCGCGCGCTCACTTCGGAGATCCGCCCAGCACCTTTGGTCACCACCACGAAGTTGATGATCATCAAAATCGCGAACACCACCATACCGACCACATAGTTGCCGCCGATCACCACCTCACCGAAGGCCTGGATCACTTTACCGGCAGCGGCGTGGCCTTCCTGGCCGTGGAGCATCACCACGCGGGTCGACGCCACGTTGAGCGCCAGGCGCATGAGCGTCGCGACCAGCAAAATGGTGGGGAACACCGCAAAATCCAGCGGGCGCAGCGCGTACACGCACACCAGCAAGACCACAATCGACAGCGCGATGTTGAAGGTAAAAAACACATCCAGCAGAAACGCCGGGATGGGCAACATCATCATTGCCAGCATCACCAGCAGCAACAGCGGCACGCCCAACTGCCCGTGACCCAAACCGGCCAGACCGTTGCGTGCGGTGTTGATTAACTGAGAGCGATCCAATGACATGCCTAAACCTTTAGCAAACTTTTGACGCCAGATGCGTCTGCAAGCCTGCCACTGCAAGAAGCCTTCCAACTTTGGCAAAAGGCCACGTCACCGGGAGGTAAATCCAAACTCTGTAGGCGCGAGCTGGGGATCAAGATCAAAAGATCGCGAGCAAGCTCGCTCCTACAGGGGGTGTGGTTACACCGGCCTTAAGCGCCAGCCCAGCACGTCGAGCACGTCACAGCCATCGCGCAGCAATAACACTGCGGTGCTGGCCAAGTGCTTGAGATCAATGGCGTCGGCCTCGGCCAGTTCGCGGCTGGCAAAGGTTTCCATCAGTTGGGTGACCGCCAAAACACGGGCAGCCGCGTTGGCATGCAACACATCCAGTGGCGCATTGCGGTCGATCAATAAGGCGGGAATGGTGCAGTCAATGGCGGTCAGCGGGATGTAAGGTGAATTCGTCATAAGTTAAGTCCAATGGTTAGACGCACTAACGTTATTCATCTTTTCATTCCAAGTCGCCAAACCTGGTCGCCATGAGGGCGAGCGCGGACTATAAGCATCGGGGTGCAACAGCGGCAAGCGCCAACACTGTACGAAGCTGCCGATAAATCGGCAGGCAAACACAAAAATCTGTAGGAGCGAGCTTGCCTCGCGATCTTTTGATCTTGAAAGGTGTACATATCCATTCGATGCGCAACGGCGTTTTACGGGTTTCGCTCTTACAGCGAGGCACTTTTGTCAAACAGCCACAAAAGTACCCAAAAAGGCCTTGCCCCGGCGTACGGCCTCCCGAAGGGGCCTGTAGATCAAGATCAAAAACCAGATCACAAGACAGATCAAAAGATCGCGAGACAAGCTCGCTCCTACCGGGGGAGGGGTTAAACCGGCCTTAATCGCCAGCCCAGCACGTCGAGCACGTCGCAGCCATCGCGCAGCAATAACACTGCGGTGCTGGCCAGGTGTTTGAGATCAATGGTGTCGGCCTCGGCCAGTTCGCGGCTGGCAAAGGTTTCCATCAGTTGGGTGACCGCCAAAACACGGGCAGCCGCGTTGGCATGCAACACATCCAGTGGCGCATTGCGGTCGATCAATAAGGCGGGAATGGTGCAGTCAATAGCAGTCAGCGGGATATACGGGGAATGCGTCATAAGTTATGTCCAATGGCTAGACGCACTAACGTTATTCATCTTTTCATTCCAAGTCGCCAAACCTGGTCGCCATGAGGGCGAGCGCGGACTATAAGCGTCGGGGTACAACAGCGGCAAGCGCCAACGCTGTACGAAGCTGCCGATAAATCGGCAGGCAAACACAAAAATCTGTAGGAGCGAGCTTGCCTCGCGATCTTTTGATCTGCCTCTGGCCAGGCAAAAAAGTGAGGCTCAGTTCCAGCGCCATTCGCCCAGGTCAATCACCAGGCACGCGCTGCTGTTTGAACCGAACACGACGTCTATCTTGCGGTTGGGCTCATAGCGGTCAGTGCCGCAGCCACCAATCAAAATCGCACCACAACGCCCATCCCGTACATGCGGGTGTTCTTCCCACACCGGCACGCTGTCGAGCTGCAACTGACGGATGAGTTTGTACAGGATAAAACTGCGCACACAGCGCCCGTTGATGCCTTCAAAACTCAATGACTTGCGCATAAACGTCAGTATCGAATCACGCTCTTTGTAGCAGCGTTCCACGATCGCGCTGTAGTACTGCTCTCGCCCGCTGCTGTGGGGCACCGTGGGCAAGGAAATGACGGCCAGCAAATTAGTGCCTTCCGTGCTGAAGCCCACAATGTGGCGGTCTTGCAATTGATCCAGCCAAAAAATCGCAAATGTGCCGTCCAGCGCAGGAAACTTCGGGAACAATCCCTCAAGATCCACCTTGGCTTTTTCTCGGGAATCACTCAAAACACAGGTTTTGATAGAGCCATTGGGAATAAGGGTTAACTCGATCGACATCGCGCATCTCCATTGCCTGCACACGAACCAAAAGCACTCGACCTCTCAAGTTAAGCAGGTTTGCGCAAAGCCTCTACTGTCAGAAATGACAGTCCGTCTTCAAATTTTCACCGCTTGTCAGCTCTTGGCTTCACATTTAGTCATCGCGGCGTAAATCCGGCGGAATCGGCAGGTCTTTCAGCGGGTCAGGCCGCTTGCCTTTGCCCGCCTGGTGCTGGCGGATCTGGTAGACGTACGCCAACACCTGCGCCACGGCCAGGTAGAGGCCCGCCGGGATCTCCTGTTCAAGTTCGGTGGAATGGTAAATCGAGCGCGCCAGCGCCGGGGACTCCAGCAGCAGGATGTTGTGCTTGGCGCCGATTTCTCGAATTTTCAGCGCCAAAAAGTCGCTGCCCTTGGCTAGCAACATCGGCGCCCCGCCCTTTTCGGGGTCGTATTTGAGGGCCACGGCGTAGTGCGTCGGGTTGGTGATGATCACGTCGGCATCAGGGATGGCGCTCATCATGCGGCGCTGGGACATTTCGCGCTGCACCTGGCGAATACGCTGTTTAACTTCAGGCCGGCCTTCTTGGTCCTTGTGTTCGTCGCGCACTTCCTGCTTGGTCATCAGCAGTTTCTTATGGCTTTCCCACAACTGCACCGGCACGTCGACGGCGGCAATCAAGATCAACCCGCAGGCCATCCACAACGCACTCCAGCCCACCACTTGCAGGCTGTGGATCACCGCCAGCTCCAGGGGCTCATGGGCGATGCGCAGCAGGTCGTCGATGTCGGATTTCAACACCAGCAAGGCGACGATCAAGATGATGAAAAACTTGGCCAGCGCCTTGAGCAGTTCCACCAGCGCCTTGGCCGAGAACATGCGTTTAAGCCCCGCCAGCGGGTTCATGCGGCTGAATTTGGGTGCCAGGCTGCCCGCAGCAAATAGCCAGCCACCGAGGGCGATGGGGCCGACGATGGCGGCGATCAATAAGGTGATCAGCACCGGCTGCAAGGCGATCAGGGCGATTTTGCCCGAGTGCAGCAAAAAGGCGGCCATGGAGTCGGTGTTGTACAAGGTCTCGCGGCTGATGCTGAAGTTGTAGCGCATCACTTCCATCAGGTCTTCGGCCAGCGCCCCGCCAAAAATCAGCAGCCCGGCCGACCCCGCGAGCATGATCGCCAAGGTATTGAGTTCTTTAGAGCGCGCGATTTCGCCCTTTTCCCTGGAGTCTTTTTTTCGTTTCTCCGTGGGGTCTTCTGTTTTATCGGCGCCGCTCTCGCTCTCTGCCATGGCTATTTCGCCTGTGCCAGTTCACGTAAAAACTGCAAAGCCTCAGAGGCCAGCGGCTGATACTGATTGAGAATGTCGGCCATGCTGATCCACAGAATGACCATGCCCAGCACCAGGGTCAGAGGAAAACCGATGGCGAAGATGTTGAGTTGCGGGGCCGCACGGGTCATGACGCCAAACGCGATGTTGACCACCAACAAAGCAGTGATCGCCGGCAGCACCAGCAACAGGGCCGCGCCCAGGACCCAGCCCAGTTTGTTGGCGATTTCCCAGTAATGATTAGTCATCAGCCCGCCGCCAACCGGCAACGTGGTGAAGCTCTCGGTGAGCACTTCAAACACCACCAAGTGACCGTTCATGGACAAAAACAGCAGGCTCACCAGCATGGTGAAAAACTGCCCGATCACCGCCACGTTGACCCCGTTGGCCGGGTCGACCATGGAGGCGAAGCCCATGCCCATCTGCACCGCGACGATTTGCCCGGCCACCACAAACGCCTGAAAAAACAGCTGCAACGAGAAGCCGAGCAAGGCACCGATAATAATTTGCTCGGCAATCAGCATCAGGCCACTGAGGTCCAGCGGGTTGACGGTGGGCAGCGGCGGCAAGCTGGGCATGATCGCCAGGGTGATTGCCAAGGCAAGAAACAGCTTGATGCGCTTGGGCACCAGCGTGGTACCGATGATCGGCATGGTGGCCAGCACCGCGCCCACCCGAAACAGCGGCAGCATAAAGCTGGCGACCCAGGTACTGATCTGCGCGTCCGTCAGGGCCAGCAGCGACATTTAGCCGATCAACTGCGGAATACTGCCGTACAACTGCAGGATGTATTCCATAAAGGTTTGCACCAACCATGGCCCGGCCACGATCAGGGTGACCAGCATCACCAGCAAACGCGGCAAGAAGCTCAAGGTCTGTTCGTTGATTTGCGTCGCCGCCTGGAACATCGCCACCAGCAAACCCACCAGCAAACTGGGGATCACCAGCACCGCGACCATCATCGTGGTCAGCCACAACGCATTGCGAAACAGGTCGACTGCGACTTCTGGGGTCATGGGCTCAGACTCCGCCGAAACTGCTGGCCAGGGTGCCGATAATCAGCGCCCAACCGTCCACCAGCACGAACAGCATGATTTTGAACGGCAACGAAATGATCAACGGCGAGAGCATCATCATGCCCATGGCCATCAGCACACTGGCCACCATCAGGTCGATAATCAGGAACGGAATGAAGATCATAAAGCCGATCTGGAACGCAGTTTTAAGCTCAGAAGTGACGAAGGCCGGGACCAGAATGGTCAGCGGCGCCGCGTCGGGCGTCGGGATGTCGGTACGCTTGGACAAGCGCATAAACAGCTCAAGGTCGCTGGTGCGGGTCTGCGCCAGCATAAAGTCCTTGATCGGGCCTTCTGCCTTGAGGATCGCGTCCTGGGCCGTGAGTTTTTCCGCCAGGTACGGCTGCAGGGCGTCGCGGTTCACCTTGTCAAACACCGGCGCCATGATGAACAGGGTCAAAAACAGCGCCATGCCGGTGAGGATCTGGTTGGACGGGGTTTGTTGCAGCCCCAACGCCTGACGCAGAATCGAAAACACGATGATGATCCGCGTAAAACTGGTCATCAGCATCACGAACGCCGGGATAAAACTCAGGGCGGTCATGATCAGCAAGATTTGCAGGCTGACCGAATACTCCTGCTGCCCGTTGGCGCCGGTGCCCAGGGTGATTGCCGGGATCGACAACGGGTCGGCCGCCAAGGCGACCGGCGCGAGCAAGGCCAACAACAGTGCGACAGCTAAACGCATTACGGCTTGTCCTTTTGCTGGCCGAGGATTTCCATCAGCCGCTTGGCAAATTCAGGCGTGGCCGGTTGCGTGGTGTCCGGCGCTGCAACCGGCTCTTTGAGCACATGCAGCGGGGTGATGCGGCCCGGCGTCAGGCCGAGCAGGATTTGCTCGTTGCCCACTTGCACCAGCACCAGCCGGTCACGGGTGCCCAGGGCCCGCGAGCTGATCAGTTCGATGACTTGCCCCTGGCGCGCGCCTCCTTGCTGAACCCGGCGCAGCACCCAGGCCAGGGCAAAGATCAGCCCCAGCACCAGCAGCAAACCCAGCACCAGTTGCGTCAACTGGCCGCCCAGGCTGCTGGCGGCCACGGGCGCAACGGCGCTCGCGGTGCTGGCCACCGGCTCTGCTGCCAGGGCGCTCAAGGGTAGCGCCAGTAAACCGCCGAGAAGCCGCTTCACTTAGCGCAACTTCTTGATGCGTTCGCTTGGGCTGATCACGTCGGTCAGACGGATGCCAAACTTTTCGTTGACCACCACCACTTCGCCATGGGCAATCAGGGTGCCGTTAACCAGCACGTCCAGCGGCTCACCGGCCAGGCGATCGAGTTCGATGACCGAGCCCTGGTTGAGTTGCAGCAGGTTACGAATGTTGATGTCGGTGCTGCCCACTTCCATGGAAATCGACACCGGAATATCCAGAATCACATCCAGGTTGGGACCGTCCAGCGACACCGGGTCGTTGTTGCGCGGCACGCTGCCGAACTCTTCCATAGGCAAGCGGTTGGACGCCGGTTTTTGCGCGGCGTCAGCGGCCAGCAGCGCGTCGATATCGGCCTGGCCAACATCGCCGGTTTCTTCCAGCGCGGCGGCCCATTCATCGGCCAGCGCCTGGTCGGCGGCGCTTGTATCGTTTTCGTTAGCCATCAGGTGTCCTCACTGAGCAATTGGGGGGGTTCGGTGTTTAACGCCGAACGATGGGTTCAAGCACTTGCAAGGCCAGATTGCCTTTGTGCGAACCCAGTTTGACCTTGAACGTGGGCACGCCATTGGCGCGCATCACCAGTTCGTCCTGCAATTCGATCGGGATCACGTCCCCCGGCGCCATGTGCAAAATGTCGCGCAGGCGCAGTTGGCGGCGGGCCACAGTGGCGCTCAGCGGTACGCTGACGTCCAGCACGTCTTCGCGCAGGGCTTTGCTCCAGCGTTCGTCCTGGTCGTCGAGGTCTGACTGAAAGCCGGCATCGAGCATTTCGCGCACCGGCTCGATCATCGAGTACGGCATGGTCACGTGCAGGTCGCCGCCACCGCCATCGAGTTCGATGTGGAAGGTCGACACCACAATCGCTTCGCTGGGGCCGACGATGTTGGCCATGGCCGGGTTCACTTCCGAGTTGATGTACTCGAAATTGACTTCCATGATCGCCTGCCAGGCTTCTTTCAAATCGACGAAGGCCTGCTCCAGCACCATGCGCACGACGCGCAATTCGGTGGGGGTGAATTCGCGGCCTTCGATTTTGGCGTGACGGCCGTCGCCACCAAAAAAGTTGTCCACCAGCTTGAACACCAGCTTGGCGTCGAGGATGAACAGCGCGGTGCCGCGCAACGGCTTGATCTTGACCAGGTTGAGGCTGGTGGGCACGTACAGCGAGTGCACGTATTCACCGAACTTCATCACCTGCACGCCGCCCACCGCCACATCTGCCGAGCGGCGCAGCATGTTGAACATGCTGATGCGGGTATAGCGGGCGAAACGCTCGTTGATCATTTCCAGGGTCGGCATGCGGCCCCGGACAATCCGGTCCTGACTGGTCAGGTCGTAACTTTTGACGCTGCCGGGTTCGGCAGCCGCCTCGGCCTGTACCAGACCGTCATCGACGCCATGCAGCAGCGCGTCGATCTCATCCTGGGACAGCAGGTCTTGCACGGCCATGTCGTGTCCTACTGCAATACAAAGTTAGTAAAGAGGGCCTGATCAATAACCACTTTGCCGAGTTCTTTTTGCGCCACTTCCTGCACGCTCGCAGTGGCTTTCTGACGCAACATTTCCTGCCCCACCGGAGTGGCGAGGCTGTCAAAGGTCTGTCCGGAGAACAGCATGACCAGGTTGTTGCGGATCACCGGCATATGCACCTTGAGCGCATTGAGGTCATTTTGATCCCGCGCCTGCAAGGTGATGCTCACTTGCAGATAGCGCTGGCGGCCGTTGTCATTGAGGTTGACCACAAAAGCGGGTGGCAGCGGCTCGTAGATGGCCGGGCGCTTGATGTTGGCGTCCACCACAGGCGGCGCGGCGCTTTTCTCGCCGCTCATGAAAAACCAGGTAGCCCCCACCGACAGGCCGATGGCCAGCAACAGCGCCACGACCACCAGAATAATCAGCTTGAGTTTGCCTTTATCGGCGGGGTCTTTCGGTGCGTCGGTCGTCGCCATGCCAATAATCCGTCACTTTTGGGTTTTCACAGGTGCATGACTAGGCAGAGCAAGTGTTATGCCAGAACTGGAGGAGCTGCCGCAGGCTGCGATCTTTTAAAAGATCAAAAGATCGCGAGGCAAGCTCGCTCCTACAAGGCCACTTGGGGTTCAGGCGTAGTAGTCCACGGCGCTGGTGCCCAGCACGATGCTGGGGGCGACGGGTTCGGCGGCGGCTAACGGCGTGTCGTCGTCAAGGCGCGCGCCACTGGCCCGGGAGCGCTGCTGGCCTTGTTGCTCCTGACCTTGGCCCTGCCAATTGCGCGACTGGTCCGACACATTGACGTCGACCTGGCCCATGCCCTGCTGGGCGAGCATGTCGCGCAGGCGGTGCATCTGGCTGTCCAGCGCTTCTCGCACGGCCGCATGGCCGCTGACAAAGTTGACTTGCGTGGACTGGTCCGCCGCGACGTTGACGCGAATATCCAGGCGCCCAAGCTCCGCCGGCTGCAATTGGATGTCGGCGGATTTGAGGTTGGCGCTGGACAGGTACATCACTCGGTTGACGATTTCTTCTGACCAGCCGCTCTGGTGCATGGCCAGCGGCTGGTTGACCGGCAGCGCATTCGCGGTTTTCGGCACGGCCGCCTGAGTCAGCGCAGCCAGACGGTTGGCAAAGTCATCGACGCGGGTGTCGCTGGAAGCGCTTTTGAGGTCTTTAAGGCCGTCATCCACCAGCCCCTTGAAGGCTTTTTCACCGCCCTCACCCGTACTGGAGGCGTCGGCTTTGGGCTCAAGCATCTGCGCAATCGCGTTCGGCTGGCCCTGGCTCGCATTGGCCGGGGTGTCGGGTTGAGCATTTTTCGCCGGTGACTGGCTGCTGGCGGACACATGGCCGCCCTGCTCCATGGCCAGGCGCACAGCGGGCATGTCATCCAGCGGGTCGGCTTGTGGGTCAAAGGTGTCATCCACCACAGGCGGTGGCGGCGCTTGCACGGCCATGTTCGCGGCGGCCAGTTGCGCAGCTTGCTCATCAGGCTGTGCCGGGGCAACAGGCGCAGGGGTTTGCGCTACCGCCGGTGGCGTTTGCACAGCAGGGGGTGTGGTATCGGCAGTCGGCAGGCCGTCGTCAGGTTTGACCGGCGTGTCATCTTGATCGGTGCTTTGAGACTTGCCAGCAGGCAAGGGTTTGCCGCTATCGGCAACAGCAGGCGATGGGTTTGCAGTGCTGTTATTGCTCGCATCGCGTGTTATGGCAGGCTTGCTGCTGGTGACACCCGAGGTGGCGTCAGACGCTTTGGCATAGACCCTGGAAAACGGCTCGCCCCCTGTTTTTACGGGCTCGACGTCAGGCTGTGCAGCTTTGCCCGTTGCGGCTTTGGACGCAGCGACGGCAGGTGTCTGAAGGAACGGGTTGGCGGCGAGTGGCATTGGCAAAGTCTCCGCTGTACGGCAGGCATCGGTACAGGTGGAAGAGACAGAGCAAGGTTCGGGCCAGCTTTGCCGTCAGTTGCCCGAGAGGTAACTGGAGACGCTCACCCGCTGGCGCTCGGCACGATACAGCTGGCGGACCATTTGGTATTCGTCATTGATTTCGATGACCAGCTCTTTGATGTCCGCCAGTTGCTTCTTTTGCGCACGCTCTTCGAGCTGACCGCACAACAACGCCAGGCGGGTGGCGCCCATGTTGCTGCTGCTGCCTTTGAAGCTGTGCGCAACCAGGGTCAGGTCGCGGGCTTCCTGGGCATTGTGCAATTGGTCGATACGTTCTTCGGAGTCCGAGAGAAAGGTGTCCAGCAGGTCTGCAAACCCCTCTTCCATCACCTCGCGCAACGAACTGATGACTTGCTCATCCATATGAATTGCAGGTACTTGTCCATTATGAATTTCAGACACTTGTTCACTCCTTGATCAAGAATGCTCGGATTATGCCAGAGCCTCCCATAAAAACTCTACGGTCGCTGTACGACCCTCGTCGGACCACCGCGCGGACGGGCAGAGCTGGCGCACCAGACTCAAACCGCGCCCCGACAAACGGTCGAGATCAAGCGGTCTGGCCAGCATGCTGGCGACGTCAAAGCCCGGCCCGCTGTCTTCTACGTGCAGTGTCAGGCGACCACCCTGGCGCTCGGGCACCACGCACATAGCCACACGCACGAAACCACTTTTTAACGCAATCAGACGCTGATTGCGCAATTCGTAATATCTTGCAAAACCTTTAGCGTCTCGCTTGAGCCGTGAATCCAGCCCAAGCACGCCATGTTCCAGCGCATTGCTGTACAGCTCGGACAGCACCGCATGGATCTGAGCGCCCTGCGCACGCAGGCCATGCACCTCCATCAGCATGTGCAGCAAATAAGGCAGCGGGTTGAACTGTTGCAGCGTCGACGCTCGGAATTCGAAACGGGCAGACCAGTCGAGCGGACTGCATTGGCCGCTGTCGGTGTAGAGCATCGCGGGCATCCCCAGGCGCTGCGCAACCTGCGAGGTGATCTGCACCATGCTGACGTCATCGCGAATCTGCCCCTGAAACTGCCGCAACGCCTGCTCGACTTCATCGATCAGGTGCTGCGGGTCGCGATTGGCCTCCAGCACGCGCTGCAACCGTTGCGCACCAAACAGCTGTTCATCCGGGCCAGTGGTTTCGGTCACGCCATCGGTGAGCAAGAACAATTGATCGCCGGGCAGCATGGGCAGCACCCGGGTCGAATGGTCAAACGCCTTGGCCTTCAACACCCCCAGCGGTAAATGCTGCGAGCTGAGCGCGGTGCGCTGCCCCGTAGCCTGGGTGTGCAAATAGCCGTCGGGCATTCCCCCGCTCCACACTTCAAGGCTGCGCCTCAGCGCACTGACACAGACCACGTGGGCGCAGCAGAACATGTCGACCGGCAGGATGCGTTTGAGCTTGGCATTCATTTCACGGAGCATTTCGCCCAGGCCATAGCCCTTGGCCGTCATGCTGTAGAACACCTCAGACAAGGGCATCGCACCAATGGCTGCCGGCAATCCATGACCGGTAAAGTCGGCCAGCAGCAGATGGGTATCACCCGAAGGCGTGTGGGCAGCAAGCAGCAAGTCGCCGTTGAACAAGGCGTACGGCGACTGCCGATACTGGATATTCGGGGCGCTCAGGCAGCCCTCATGGGCCACCCGGTCAAACACCGCCTTGGCCACACGCTGCTCATTGAGCAAATACACATTGTGCCGGGCGATCTGGTCACGTTGCTGCAACACGGTGTCTTGCAAGCGCCGCAGGCGATCCATGACAGTGATCTTGGCGGCCAGCAGCATCGGGTTATACGGCTTGAGCAACACATCATCACCGCCCGCCTCCAGGGTGCGGGTCAATGCATCGGCGTGATTGAGTGAAGTCAGGAAGATGATCGGCACCAGCACTTCACCGGCCAGCGCCTTGATCTGGCGCGTCGCCTCAAAGCCGTCCATCACCGGCATCAGGCCATCCATCAGCACCAGATGCGGGCGCTGCTGGCGGAAGACCTCCACGGCCTCGGCACCGTTGCTGGCCAGCAACACGGTATGGCCCAGGCGCTGCACGATAGTGGCCAGCAACAGCCGGTCCGCAGCGCTGTCTTCGGCGATCAATATCGTCAGGCCGCGAGCCTGGGGCGGGTTCACTTGATGTCGAACAACTGGTCGAAATTGGATATCTCGAAGGTTTTGCGCACATCGTTGCTGCTGTTGACCACTTGAATCTCGGCTTCATCGCCACCGGCGTGATCGCGCAGCAGCAACAGCATGCCCAGGGCGGAGCTGTCGATGTAGGTGGCCTCTTTCAAGTCCACGACAATCGACTCGGGTATGGGGTCGTTTTTTTCGTAAGCAGCACGAAAGTCTTGATGCTTGGCAAAATCAAACCGCCCCTTGATGGCGATGGTCAGTTGGTTGCCGTCGGCTGAAACGTGAGAAGTCACGGCCATGGGGTAGCTCCTGGTTCAGGTATCGATTGACCTGAACTATAGACGCTCTGAAAACCTGCGCAGGCTGTAGGAGCGAGCTTGTCTCGCGATCTTTTAAATGATCAACAAGATCGCGAGGCAAGCTCGCTCCTACAGGGCATGCGGGATTAGTAGACTTCTTTGCGTGGCAGGCGCTGGGACAGTTCGTCCATCAGTTTTTGCTCGCGCTTGTCTTCAAGCTGGCGCGCTTCGTCGGCGTAGCGCTGGACCAGTTTGCGCAACCCTTCAACCCTGGCGTAGGCCTGTTGCCAGGATTCGCGGGCTTTGTTGAGGTTGTTTTCATGCCATTGCAGGCTTTGGCGTTGCTGGCCCACCGCGGTTTCAAGCTGGCCCAGAAAGTATTGATAGTTGCGCAGCCATTGGCCGGTTACGCCCTGGCTGCCGCGCTCGACCCATTGCGCCTGGTATTCGCCCCGAAAGTTTTCAAGGTCGCCCAGCTTGCTGTTGGCCAGATTGACTTGGCCCTGAAAGTGGCCCAATCGCTGGGCGGCTGCCTTTTCGGTTTTTTCGGCCATTTCGACCACCGGCGCCAGACGCGCCGCCCTTCCTCCGCTCGCCATAATCGATTAACCACCCGCCGCCGGGGCGAACAGGCTGGCCAGGTGGCCGCCGCTTTCGCCCAGGCTGATGTTGTCGTTCAGGCCTTGGCGCAGGTACGCGACCATGGCCGGTTGCAGGGCAATTGCGGTGTCGGTTTCACGGTCGCCGCCGGCCACGTAGGCGCCCACGCTGATCAAGTCCCGCGCTTGCTGGAAGCGTGACCACAGTTGTTTGAATTGCTGCGCCCGGCGCATGTGCTCGGCGCTGACCACCGACGGCATGACCCGGCTGATGGACGCTTCAATGTCGATGGCCGGGTAATGGCCCTCTTCGGCCAAACGCCGCGACAGCACGATGTGCCCGTCGAGCACGCCCCGCGCCGAGTCGGCAATCGGGTCTTGCTGGTCATCGCCTTCGGACAACACGGTATAAAACGCAGTAATCGAGCCACCTCCGGCCTCGGCATTACCGGCGCGCTCCACCAGTTTGGGCAGCTTGGCGAACACCGACGGCGGGTAGCCCTTGGTCGCGGGCGGTTCGCCAATGGCCAGGGCAATTTCCCGCTGGGCCTGAGCAAAACGGGTCAGCGAGTCCATCAGCAGCAGGACGTTTTTGCCCTTGTCGCGAAAGTATTCGGCAATCCGCGTGCAGTACATGGCCGCGCGCAAACGCATCAGCGGCGCATCGTCGGCAGGTGAGGCAACCACCACAGAACGCTTGAGGCCTTCTTCACCGAGAATGTGCTCGATAAATTCCTTCACCTCACGGCCCCGCTCACCGATCAGGCCCACCACGATAATGTCGGCCTCGGTAAAGCGCGTCATCATGCCCAACAGCACACTCTTGCCCACGCCGGTACCGGCAAACAGGCCAAGACGCTGGCCACGGCCGACCGTCAATAATCCGTTGATGCTGCGAATGCCCACGTCCAGCGGCACGCTGATGGGGTCGCGCTTGAGCGGGTTGATGGTCGGGCCGTCCATCGGCACCCAGTCTTCGGCTTTCATCAAGCCTTTGCCGTCCAGGGCGCGGCCCGCGCCGTCGAGCACCCGGCCGAGCATGCTCATGCCCATCGGCAAGCGGCCGGTGTCAGCCAAGGGCACCACGCGGGCACCCGGCGCGATCCCGGCCACGCTGCCCACCGGCATCAGGAAGATTTTGCTGCCAGAAAAGCCCATCACTTCGGCTTCGACTTCAACCGGATGAAACAGGTCGTCGTTGATCACCAGGCAGCGGCTGCCCATGGCGGCGCGCAGGCCTTCGGCTTCGAGGGTCAGGCCGACCATGCGCAACAGCCGCCCTTCGACCACCGGCTGGGCCGGTAAAGCCACCGCCGGGGCGTAGCCGCTCAGGCGCTTGGCGAAGCTGGTGCGCTTAAGGCGCATGGGGTTGGTCCAGGTCGACGTCGATGTCCGGCGCGGCCGGGTGCAGCGACTGCTCGTGCAGTTGATCAAACAGTTGGCTCATCGCCAGTTTGATCCGCGTTTCGATGCTGGCGTCGATGCGGCTGTGTTCGGTCTCGATGCGGCAGCCGCCCGGTTGCAGGCTGTCGTCTTCGACAATTTTCCAGCGTTCGTCATGACGCTCGCGCAGGGCCTTGATCTGGTCAAAGTCTTGCGGGTTGATAAACAGACGGATGTTGTCGGCGCCCATCGGCAGCAGTTTCAAGCCGTCGCGCAGCACTTGCTCGATGTGGCTTGAGTCGGTTTTGAGTTCGCGCTGGATCACCAGCCGGGTCATGTGCTCGACCAGCCCGACCATGGCTTTTTCAAGCTGCTGGTCCTGCTCGGCCAACGGCGCCAGCAGGCTGCCCATCAAGCGTTCCAGGCTGGCGACCTTGGCATTCAAGGCCACTTCGGCTTCCTGGCGTACTTTGAGCTGAGTGCTGTGAAACCCTTCTTTTTCGCCGGTGGCAAAGCCTTCGTTCCAGGCTTCCTGGCGGATGCTTTCGAGTTCTTCGAGGGTCAGCGGCTGGACTTCTTCGAGCGGCACTTCTTCGCTGTCGGCGGGCAGTTCTTCAACCGGTTCCGGCTCGGGTGCTTCGGGCTCTTCCTGCCAGGGGTCAAAACTGGGCAGCCCCCATACGTCGAACGCACCGACATCCTTGGCACGAATTACATCCCCGGGTGACTCGCCGTTGCTCACTTAGATCATCTCTTCGCCGCCCTTCCCGCCGAGAACGATTTCTCCGGCTTCGGCCATACGGCGGGCAATGGTGAGGATTTCTTTTTGCGCGGTTTCGACATCGCTGACGCGCACCGGGCCTTTGGCTTCCAGGTCGTCGCGCAGCAGCTCGGCCGCGCGCTTGGACATGTTCTTGAAGATTTTGTCCTGAACGTTGTCGTCCGAACCCTTGAGCGCCAGCACCAACACGTCCGAAGACACTTCGCGCAGCAGCGCCTGAATGCCGCGATCGTCAACATCGGCTAGGTTGTTGAAGACGAACATCAGGTCTTCGATCTGCCCGGACAGGTCTTCGTCGATGTCGCGAATCGAGTCCATCAACTGCGCTTCCATCGAGCTGTCGAGGAAGTTCATGATGTCGGCGGCCCGCTTGATCCCGCCCAGCGAAGTACGCGCCGCGTTGGAGTTACCGGCGAACTGCTTCTCGAGGATCTGGTTGAGCTCTTTCAACGCCGCCGGTTGCACGGTGTTGAGCGAGGACACGCGCAGAATGATGTCCAGCCGCGCCTTCTGATCGAAATGGCCGAGCACTTCGCCCGCCTGATCGGGGTCGAGGTAGGCCACCACGATGGCCTGGATTTGCGGGTGTTCGAAGCGGATCACGTCGGCCACGGCGCGCGGCTCCATCCACTTCAGGCTGTCGAGGCCGCTGGTGTTGCCGCCCAGCAGAATACGGTCGATCAGGCCATTGGCCTTGTCTTCGCCGAGGGCCGAGGTGAGCATTTTGCGGATGTAGCTGTCAGAGCCGACGCCGAGGCTGGTCTGATCGCCGACGATTTCGACGAACTCACTCATTACCTGCTCGACTTGCTCTCGGTGCACGTTGCGCATCTGCGCCATCGCCACACCCACGCGCTGCACTTCTTTGGGCCCCATGTGCCGCAATACTTGCGCGGCATCGGCTTCGCCCAGCGACAGCAGCAAAATCGCTGCCTTGTCGACCCGGGTCAGCTTGGCATTGGCGGCAGCTCGGTTATCACTCATCGGCGTTGATCCACTCTTTGACGACCTGGGCCACGCGGCCCGGGTCTTCGGCTACCAGACTCTTGATGGCATTCAGTTGTGCGTCATAGCCTTCGCTCGGGCTCGGCAACATGATGCTTTGTGGCCCGCCCAGGCTCACGCGGTCGTTGGCCAGCTCACCGTCCAGACCGCCCATGCCGGCCATTTCGGCATCGCTGCCAATACCCGCCACCTGCTTGTTGCGGCCATTGCCGGTGATGTTGTTGAGCACCGGGCGCAGCACGCCAAACACCAGCACCAGAATGAACAGCACGCCCAGCACTTGCTTGACCACATCCCAGAACCAGGGCTGCGAGTAGAACGGAATATCGGCAATCACTTCGCCACGCTCGGAGGAGAACGGCACGTTGATCACGCTCACACTGTCACCGCGGCTGGCATCAAAGCCCACGGCGTCCTGCACCAGGCGGGTGAAGCGCGCCAATTGATCGGCGCTCCACGGAGTGCGGGTGACTTCGCCGTTGGCCGGGTTGACGATGGCCTGATCATCGATGACCACGGCCACCGACAGGCGATTGACTTTGCCCTGCTGCTGTTTGGTGTGGCTGATGGAGCGGTCGAGCTCAAAGTTGCGGGTCGACTGCGAGCGTTTGTCGGCCGGGTACGGCGCCAGCATCGGTTGGCCGGTGGCCGGGTCCATGATTTGCTGGCCGTTGGCATCGAGCAGCGGCTGGCCCGGTTGCACCATGCCTGCGCCCGCCGCCCCGGCCTGGCCGGTTTGCTGCGGCGCGGTGGCCGGGGCTGGCGGCTGATTGCTCAACGCCCCCGGTACGCCTTGCGGGCCGTTGCTGGCGGTGCGTTGTTCGTTGGTGGATTGCTCGCTGCGCAAGGCGGGCTGGTCAGGGTTGAACTGCTCGGAGGTGGATTCGACCGAGCTGAAATCAACGTCTGCCGAGACTTCAGCCTTGTAGCGATCATTGCCCAGCACCGGTTGCAAGATGTTATGCACGCGTTGGGTGAGCATGCCTTCCATGCGCCGGCTGTAGTCAAATTGCTTGCCGGCCATGGTCAGCTCGGAGTTCTCTGCCTGATCTGAAAGCAGATTGCCCTTTTGGTCGACCACGGTGACCTGGGACTTGATCAGTTCCGGCACGCTGGTGGCCACCAGGTTGATGATCGCCATCACCTGGCCTGGCTCCAGCGAGCGGCCGGGGTACAGCTCCACCAGCACCGAGGCGCTGGGCTTGCGTTCATCGCGCACGAACACCGAGCTTTTCGGGATCGCCAGGTGCACGCGGGCAGCCTTGATGTTGTTGAGGCTGGAAATGGTCCGCGCCAGTTCGCCTTCCAGACCACGGCGATAGCGCGTGGCTTCCATAAACTGGCTGGTGCCCAGGCCCTGGTCTTTGTCGAGGATTTCGAAGCCGATGTTGCCGTCTGAAGGGGTGACGCCTGCGGCCGCGAGCTTGAGCCGCGCCCGTGAGACGTCATCGGCCTTGACCAGCAAGGCGCCGGAATTGGGTTCAACAGTGTAGGCAATATCAGCGGCGGCCAGGGTTTCCATGACCTGCTTGGCGTCCATCCCGGCCAGGCTGCCGTACAGCGGCCGGTAATCGGGCTGTTGCGACCACAACACCACGGCAAAACCTATCGCCACGCTCGCTGCCAGACCGACCATAAGGCCGACCTGACGCAACATGGTCATCTCGGCCAGGTTGTCCAGAAAGGACAAGCCGAACAGCGGCCCTTTGCCGCCACCCAGGCCTGACTTGGCCGGAACGTTTTCCGGAAGTGCATCTGCCATGACTTAATATCGCCCTTAAACCGGCATCTGCATGATGTCTTGGTACGCCTGAACCAGCTTGTTACGCACTTGCGTGATCGCCTGGAAAGACACGCTGGCCTTTTGTGAGGCAACCATCACGTCGGTCAGGTCGACACCGCTTTTACCGATTTCGAACGCGTTGGACAGCTGCGACGACGCTTGCTGCGTCTCGCTGACCTTGTTGATCGCGTTGCCGAGCATGTCGGAGAAGCTCGGTGCACCCGCTTCAGGAGCGGCCTGCACAGCCGATTTCGGTTGGGCCATGGCGTCCATTTGCATGGCCCGCATATCCAACATCAATCGATTAAATTCAATACCTTGGCTCATGGACTATGGCCTCCGCCGACCCGCATTTTTTTGACACTTTCACTGCTCGTAGTGAGGTATAGCAACAAGGGTGCCAGCTCTTTGTCGTTTTCGCACGATTAACGTTACAAAACATCGCAAAAACCGAACTAAACACACCCTGTAGGAGCGAGCTTGCCTCGCGATCTCTTGATCTTTAAAAGCAAAAGATCGCGAGGCAAGCTCGCTCCTACAGGGGGATGCACCGTCACGTTGCGGCAAACAGGTACGCCTCGACATCCATTCCGGCGTCACGCATTTGCGCCAGCTTGTAGCGCAAGGTGCGCGGGCTGATGCCCAGGCGTTCGGCCGCTTCTTTGCGCCGCCCCCGCTCGGCACGCAAGGTGTCGATGATCATTTCAAACTCATGGCGACGCAGGTCGTCGCCCAACGCGCCGGACGACTCGACCGGCGCCACCGCAGGCAGCGGCGCGTACGTCACCGGCCCGGCCAGGCAGAAGTCGGCCGCTTCAATCAAGCCGCTTTGTTGCAGGATCAGCGCCCGCTGGATTGCGTTGTCCAGTTCACGCACATTGCCCGGCCACGGGTAACCCACCAGGCACGCCTGGGCCTGCGCCGAGAAACGCACCGGGGCATGCTTCATTTTGCTGATGTGCTTGGCCAGCAGCCGCTCGGCCAACGGCACGATATCGGCGGTGCGTTCGCGCAACGGGCGCCAGGCCAGCGGGAACACCGACAATCGATAGTACAAATCTTCACGGAAGCGCCCCGCCGCCACTTCCCCGGCCAGGTCACGGTTGGTGGTGGCGATCACGCGGATATCCAGGGCAATGGGTTTGCGCCCGCCCACGCGTTCTACCTCACGCTCCTGCAACACCCGCAGCAACTTGGCTTGCAGGCCCAGGGGCATTTCCGAGATTTCGTCGAGCAGCAAGGTGCCGCCGTCGGCCTGTTCGAACTTGCCCGCCTGCGCTGCAATGGCGCCGGTAAACGAGCCTTTTTCGTGGCCAAACAAGGTGGCTTCGAGCATGTTGTCCGGAATCGCCGCACAGTTGATCGCCACGAACGGCTGATCGATCCGGCTGGAATGCTGGTGAATGTAACGCGCCAGCACTTCTTTACCGGTGCCCGACTCCCCGGAAATCAACACCGTCGAGTCACTTTTGGCCACCCGCGCTGCCAGCGCCAACAGCTGCGTGCTGGCCGGTTCAACCGCCACCGGGCCTTCGCTGTCTGCCGCGCTCAGGCTGCCCAGCGCATGGCGCGCCACCAGATCAAGCAAGGCCTTGGGTTCAAACGGCTTGACCAAGTAATCCGCAGCACCCTGGCGCATCGCATCGACGGCGCGTTCTACCGCGCCGTGGGCGGTCATCAACAGCACCGGCAACTGCGGATGACTGGCGCGCAGGCGGCCCAGCAGTTGGTGGCCGTCCATGCCCGGCATGTTGACGTCGCTGACTACCAGGCTGAAAGCTTCGCCCGCCACCGCGTGCAGCGCTTCTTCGCCAGAGCCTACGGCCTTGAAGTCGTGACCGGCCAACAACAACGTGTCGGCCAGCGCTTCACGCAAGGCGCGGTCATCCTCGACCAGCAGCACTTTGATTTGCATCGCCATCAGTTAGCCTCTCCTGCAACGGCAATCAGCGGCAAGCTGAGCAAGGCACAGGTGCCCCGCCCCAGCCGCGAACGTAAGCCCAGATCACCCTGGTGCGCACGCACCACGGCGGTGACCACAGCCAGTCCGAGCCCGGTGCCGGTGGCCTTGGTGGTGAAAAAAGGTTCGCCCAAACGCTCCAGCACCTTGGGTTCGATGCCGCTGCCGCTGTCGCTCACGCACAAGCGCAGTTGGTTGTCGCGGGCGTACAGGTGCACCTTGAGGCGCACCGCACCGGCTTGCAGGGCGTTTTCGATGAGGTTGAGCAGCGCGCCCACCAGCGTGTCGCGGTTGCACAGCACCAGCCCGGTGTGCACATCGCACTGCCAACGCATTGACACACCCTCAACGTGGGTCTGTGCCGCTGCCTGCAATGCTTGCATCAAGGCTTTGGGAGAAACCCGATCCGCCAGCGGCAGTTCGCCACGGGCAAACACCAGCATGTCGCGCACCTGATGTTCCAGTTCATGCAGGCGCTCTTTCAAGCGCCCGGCAAAGCGCTGCTGGGTTTCGACCGGCAGCGTTTGTTCAGTCAAATGGCTGGCGTAGATCAACGCCGCCGACAAGGGCGTGCGGATCTGATGCGCGAGGGAGGTGACCATGCGCCCCAGCGACGACAAACGTTCATGCCGGGACAGCTGGTCTTGCAAGCGCCGGGTTTCTGTCAGGTCGTTGAGCAACACCAGTTGCCCCGGTTCCGGGTCCAGCGAGCGGGTGGCAATCGACAGGCGACGACCGTCTTTAAGCGAGATTTCATGGCCATCGTCTTCACGCGGCGCGAAGCAGCGGGCAATCACCTGGCGCCACAATTCACCTTGCAGCGGCAGCCCCAACAGCTCGCACGCCGCCGGGTTGGCCTCGCTGACCAGTCCGCGATCGTCGATCACGATAACGCCGCCGGGCAACAAGTCCAGCAGGTGCTGCAAGCGATTGGCCAAGCGCTGGTTTTCTGCCAGCTCAGCCACGCGCCGCTCCCCGGCCAGCGCCAGCTCGCCTTTAAGCTCGGCAACCCGGGCTTCCAGCAGGCTGTAGGAGTCGGTCAACTGGGTCGACATCTGATTGAACAGCGAGAACGCCTGTTCAAGCTGCGCCGCGTTGGCGGGCATGGTGCTCAGAGACGCGGCAGCCCCTGCGAGATCAGGGACCGAGGACTGTTGGGCGGCGTGGGGCATGGGACGTTCTCGCTTGGCTGACCGTCATAAAACGGTTCGTTAACCCAAGCAAAGCAATACCCGTGCCCGAAAAATAACATTGGCAGGATGAAGGGAGGATGTGTTGATGCAGATCAAAGGATTGATGCAAAACCCTGTAGGAGCGAGCTTGTCTCGCGAGCTTTTAAAAGATCAAAAGATCGCGAGCAAGCTCGCTCCTACAGTTTGGGCGAGGTTAGTCGTCGCCCTGCTCTTCGCCTTCGCGGCGGCTCATGCCGTATTTGCGCATTTTTTCAACCAGGGTGGTACGACGGATCCGCAGGCGCTCGGCCGCACGGGCGACGATGCCGTTGGCATCGTCCAGCGCTTGCTGGATCAAGCTTTGTTCCAGCCCGCCCAGGTAGTCCTTGAGGTCCAGGCCTTCGGGCGGCAGCATCGCGCCGGTGGTGAAGTCCGGCGTATTGCTGTTGATGGCGACGCGTTCTTCCATGTCACTGCGCAGGCTGTCGACCAACTGCTCGTCTTCATCGTCGACATAGCGGAATTTTTTCGGCAGCTCTGCCACGCCGATCACGCCATAGGGATGCATGATCGCCATGCGCTCAACCAGGTTGGCCAGCTCGCGGACGTTGCCCGGCCAGGCGTGGCGGCACAGCGACATGATGGCGCCCGAGTTGAAGCGGATCGAACCGCGCTTTTCGTGTTCCATGCGTGAAATCAGCTCGTTGAGCAGCAGCGGAATGTCTTCCACCCGCTCACGCAAAGGGGCCATTTCAATCGGGAACACGTTGAGGCGGTAGTACAAGTCTTCGCGGAAGGCACCGACTTCGATCATGCTTTCGAGGTTTTTGTGGGTGGCCGCAATGATCCGCACATCGGCGCTTTGGGTCTTGTTGCTGCCCACGCGCTCAAAGGTGCGTTCCTGCAACACCCGCAGCAGTTTGACCTGCATCGGCAGCGGCATGTCGCCGATTTCATCGAGGAACAACGTGCCGCCATTGGCCAGTTCAAAACGCCCGGCGCGGCTGGTGATGGCCCCGGTGAACGCGCCCTTCTCATGGCCGAACAACTCGCTTTCAAGGAGCTCTGCGGGGATCGCCCCGCAATTGACCGGCACAAACGGCGCATCGCGGCGCTTGGAATGGTAATGCAGGTTGCGCGCGACCACTTCCTTGCCGGTCCCGGACTCGCCGAGGATCAACACGCTGGCGTCGGTGTCGGCCACTTGCTGCATCATCTGGCGCACGTGCTGGATCGCCCGGCTGGTGCCGACGAGGCTGCGAAACAGGTTGGGTTCACGGTGACGACCGCGCTCACGGGCCTGATCGTACATTTCACGATAGACCTGGGCACGGTGCAGCGAATCGAGCAATTTGCTGTAGCTGGGCGGCATTTCGAGGCTGGACAGCACGCGACGACGCTGGTCGTCGGGCAGCTCGGTCGAAGAAATATCACCTAAAAGCAGAATGGGCAGGAACTCATCCCAGGCTGCGAGTGTCTTAAGCAGGCTTGAAATTCCGCCAGCAGCGGTCACCGTGCCAATCAGCACGCAGAGCACCTCACGGCTGGACGACAGGCCTGTAACCGCCTGCTCCCACTCGTGACTAGGGCTGGTTAAATTCTCTTCGCCGAGAAAACTTAAAATTACCGCCAGGTCATGGCGGCGAACGCTATCGTCATCGATCAGCAGAATTTTGGTTTCACGCCACATGCAATAGCAACTTCCCTAGTCAACTCAGCGCTCCGGATAATGTGGAGCACACTAGCCGCCCCGATCCTGTTGGATGTGTGAGGCGACTGAAACAGAATACGTACTAGTTAAGTCAAAAAAACATACACAGTCAAATTTATGGCGCCGCTTAAACGGATTAACCCTATACTTCTTATGCCTTAACCGAACAAATGGTAAACCTTTGAAGCATTTTTTGCTTGGTTGATCTGCGCCATTTGCTCGACTACCAGTTGCCGCTCATCGGTAGCGGCCTCCAGCAGCATGCGATACACCACCAACAACCCCTCCAGATTTTCGCGCAGCACCGCTTCGTCCAGCGGGCGCTCGTCGAGTACTGTCTCAACACATTCACGGCACGCCGAGTCCAGCTCGCCGATGGCATCCCAGTTTCGCGCCGCCAGGGCATCGATCAGCGCGTCGCGGGTTTCTTGAATTCGTTGCAGCTGGCTCATGACGCACTCCTCAGGCCATTAGATTGATTGCGGGGCGATCTCGTCCCAGCCGCTTTTCACCGTGATCAGCAGGCGTGCGACTTCGTCGATGATTTCAGGATCGTTTTTGATATTGGCCTGGGTCAGACGCACGGCCATGTACTCGTACAGGTCATCGAGTTGCTGCAGCGCCGCCTTGTCGTCGGTCTTGTCAGCATCCAGGCCCTGACGCAAACCGCCAATAATGTCGACGGCTTTGGTCAGCAACAGTGCCTTCTGCGGGATATCGCCACGGCTCAACGCACCTTTGGCCTGGGCCATGCGCTCCAGGCCGCCTTCCATCAGCATTTGAATCAAGCGATGAGGGCTGGCTTCGGAGATTTGAGCGTGGGAATTGACCTTCTGATACTGACGAAGGGCGCGCATCGGGTTCATGTTTCTACCTCATCACAAATGGGCTAAGTCTTACTTCTTATGTCGGCGCCGGGGCTCAAAGCTTTAGCGCTCAAGCCGCACCAGATGCCCGGAAAATCAGTTATTCGACTTCGGGTTATTCAGCGAATTGAGCGTGGTCATGATGCTGGAACTGCTGGCGTTGATCTTCGCGATCAAGCCGTCCATCGCCGTGTATTTGGCGGTGAGCGTGGTTTTCAGCGTGTCCATACGGCTGTCCAGCGCTTTTTGCTGCTCGGTCAGATCGGTCAACTTGGTGTTCAAATCGGCGGCACGGGTGGTCAGCAGCCCGCTGGTGCCGACATAACTGTCCGTGGCCTTGGTCATGCGCGTGATCAAACCGGTGTCGCCGGTGAACACCTTGGCAATCTCGGTCGGACCATTGGGGGTCGCCACTGCGGCGTTCCACTTGGTGTCATCCAGGGTCAGCAAACCGGTTTTCTGATCGGTACTGATGCCCATTTGCGCCAGGTTGCCCACGGTGGAACCGCCGGAGTTTTGCAACAGTTCACTACGAATGCCGTTGACCAATTGGCGCATTGACGAATCACCGGTCAACGCACCGGTTGTGGTCGTGGCCGCATCACCGGTTGCAGTGACTTTGGTCTGGGTGTTGATGCTGGTCATCAGTGCGTTATAGGCACTGACAAACGACTGCACCGAGGTTTTCAAGGTGGTGGTGTTGGACGCCACGGTAATGGTCGACGGCTTGGTGTCCAGCAGCTCAAGACTCACACCACTGATGGCCGAGGTGATCTTGTTGCTCTTGGACTCCATGGCAATGTTGTCGATGGTGTACTCGGCGTTGACCGGCGGTTTTCCGGCGTCATAGCCAGTTGCCAGCTCGGAATCGCCACTGAGAGTAATGTCCGTGCCCTTACCGGTGGTTTGCGAACTGATGACCAGACGCGAGCCGTTGGCGTCGGTCAGCACGTTGGCGCTGATGCCCTTGGATTGCAGCTGCGTGTTGATCGCGTCACGGGTCTGCTGCATTGTCGCACCCGCCGGGACCTTGACGTCGTAACTGCTATCGGACTGCGAAATAGTCAGGGTTGCTTCTTGATCACCTGAGTTAACAACGGCTGAGCTGCCTTCGAACACTTTGCTGGTGACCTTTGACCCCGTCGCCAATTGCGTGACGTTAAGCGCATAGGTACCGCTTGCGGCTTTATCGCCCAGGGTGACCTTGGAAATTTTCTCGTCAGAAGACGTGCCCGCAAGCCCGTTGAAACTGGCTTCCGTGTTGAGTTTGGCGATGGCCGTACGATAAGTCTCAAGCGACGCCTTGACCGTGCCCACCGCCGACAGCTGGGTGGTGGTCGTGGTTTGCAGCTTGGTGATTTGCGCCTGCTTGGGGGCTTTTTCAGCATCCACCAACGCTTTGACGATCCCTACCGTATCGAAACCCGAACCGACGCCGGTAATCGTTGAACTGGCCATCTTTTTTCTCCTTGTTCGGTGGCTGTCGCTTTATTGGCTAAGAACAGCGAAGCCACAAACACCATCACATTTCATGCCACCTTCAAACACTGGCGTTAAAAAGCAGGCTGTTGGGGTCTGCCAGATTTTGCGCCAACTTGAGGGCCACTTCTGAAGGTAGCTGGCGAATCACTTCACCGCTTTGGGTGGCGATGACCTTGACCACCATGATGCCGGTGGTGTCATCAATCGAAAAATCCAGCTGACGCTGGTGAGACTGCGCGAAGTCGCGTAAATCACTGACCGCTTTTTCAACCTCGATACGCTCAGGCGGCTTGCCTGGCGGCACGATGTCACTGGCATCTGCCCTGGCAATGGCAGCCGGTGCTGGCGCGGGGCTGGACGGCCCGACGGCGGTTGGGTAGGCGGAATTCAGTTTGATGCTCATGTCCATGTCATCACCTCACCACTGAAAAAACAAAAGGGCACGTAAACGCGCCCTTCCGTTATCAACCGTGCGCTGAAATTACTGAAGCAGCTTCATCACAGCGGATGGCAGTTGGTTCGCCTGGGACAGGATCGCAGTGGACGCCTGTTGCAGGGTTTGTTGCTTGGTCAACTGAGCAGCTTCCGATGCGAAGTCAGTGTCCTGAACACGGCCCAGAGCAGCGGTCGAGTTCTCGGAAATGCTTTGCAGGTTAGCCACGGTGCTGTCGAAACGGTTTTGTACGGCACCCAAAGCCGAACGCTGGGTGTCGATCTGCTGAATCGCATCAGCCAGCGCCTGAACGGTACGCTGCGAATCGGCGGCAGTCAGAACACTCAGGCTGGCAACGCTGGTTTCAACGGTGGTTGCTTTCGCAGTGCCAGCGTCTGAAGCAGCAGTCAGGCCCAGCGCTTTCAGGCCCGAACCGGCTGCGCCATCCTTGATGGTGATGTCTTTGTTAGAGAACAGCTTCAGCGTGCCGTCATCATTTTTGCTGGCCGTTACGCCGGTGCTGGCGCTGTTGATCGAGGAAACGATTGCGTCTGCGCTATCGCCCTTCTTGAACTTGACTTCAACGCCGTTCAGTTCAATCGAAGTGTCTTCGGTCAATTTTGCCTGGGAAGAACCTGCCGACAGACCCAACTGAGCCAACGAGCCGCCTGCAGTGTTAGCCAGTTTGATGTCTTTGCCATCGCTGGTGGTTAGAGAGACGCGGCCCTCTTCAAAAGAAGCCTTGGAACCAGTACCGGCTGCAGTCGTCAAGCTCGACAAAACAGTTTGCAGAGTGTCATCAGCTTTCCAGGTAACATCTTTGCCGTTAACACTGGCACCGCCAGCTACGCCCATTGCTGTTGTAAGCGCTACTTTGTTAGCAACAGCTGGGCCTGCGGCGGCTGCCGCGGTCAGACCCAGATTAGCCAAGCCTGCGTTTGGAACCTGAGGATCGGTAGGGGGCGTAGCGTCTTCCATTACCGCCGAGACCGTAAAATCGGTCTTCGACGACAACACCAATTTCCCATCTGTATCAACAGCAGCGGTAACGCCGGTTTTTGCAGTCTGGTCATTGATGGACTTCAAAGCATCGGCAGTTGCTAGGTCAGCATCTGCACCGCCAGCCAATGTAATCTGTACATCATTGATCTTGAATGTCTCTCCCGCTGCGGTTGCTACAGGAGCAGCTGAAGCCGTTACCAGTGCCTTCTGACCCAACGCCGTACCGACAGTCGACGCAGTCAACCCCGTCAAAGCGGTGCTGTTAGCGCTTGCTTCGCTGTAAGAACCCTTCAAAGCAGTAGCACTGATATCGCTCATGCCGAACGAAATGGTCTGGTTGGCATCAGCGCCGACCTGGAAAGACTGGTTAGTGAACGAACCGTCCAGAATGTTACGACCACCGTAGGTAGTGGTTTGAGCAATACGGGTCAGTTCACCGGTTTTTGCTGTGAATTCTTGTTGCAGGGACGCACGGTCAGCGTCGCTTTTATCACCGTTCGCGGACTGCAGAGCCAGTTCACGCAGACGTTGCAGAATGTTGGTCGACTCTTGCATCGCGCCTTCAGCGGTCTGAGCAATCGAGTTGCCGTTGTTGGCGTTGGCGATCGCTACGGTCATGCCTTTGGTCTGCGAGGTCAGACGGTTGGCCATCTGCAGGCCAGCAGCGTCGTCTTTGGCGCTGTTGATTTTCAGGCCGGAAGACAGACGGGTCATCGAGGTGCTCAGCGCATCACCGGCTTTGTTCAGGTTTTTCTGAACGGTCAGGGACGTGACGTTGGTGTTTACGGATAAAGCCATGACGAAATCCTCATGAGATAAATACAGCGGCTTCCGGCCCTGGCAACCGCCGGGTGTGGCCTAGAGAACCTTCGTAATAGTTATCGTCGTGATGGCAGGATGCTTGAGGGCTTTTTTGATTTTTTTTACAGGCGGGGTTTCATGCCTTGTGTTTCAAGGGGTTGCGCGTTGCCCCCTGGCAAAATCTGATCGTGTAGGAGCGAGCTTGCCTCGCGATCTTTTAGAAGATCAAAAGATCGCGAGGCAAGCTCGCTCCTACAGCGGGGTCGATTGTTGTGTCTAGCGAGTGCTTAGTCGCGATAGATGATCGCCGAGCCCCACGACAGGCCCACACCGAACCCGCTCAGCGCTACGCGCTTCCAGGTGGCGTCCATCACGTGTTTTTCCAGCAGCAACGGAATGCTCGACGAAACGGTGTTGCCGGTCTCGACCATGTCTTTGATGAATTTCTCGGGCTCGCTTTCTTCAAAACGACGGGCCACGGCGTCAACAATCGCTGCGCTGCCCTGGTGGATGCAGAACGCGTCGATGTCTGTGGCTTTGAGTTCGGACTCGTCCAGCAGCTCATGCAGGTGCGCCGGGACTTTGACCAGGGCAAAGTTGAACACTTGGCGGCCGTTCATAAAGAACACGCCGTCGCTGACTTTCAGGTGCGGTGCGCCCGAGCCATCAGTGCCGAATTTGGCTTTGCCCAGCTGCCAGGTGGCGTCTTCGCCCATCCAGGTGGCGGTGGCGGCGTCGCCAAACAGCATGGTGGTGTTGCGGTCTTCGGGGTCGACGATTTTGGAATACGGGTCGGCGGTCACCAGCAAGCCGTTTTTCAGGCCCGCAGCTTCCATAAAGCCTTTCATGGCGTAGATGCCATACACGTAGCCCGAGCAGCCCAAGGAGATGTCGAACGCGGCCACGTGGGTCGGCAGGCCCAGCTTGTCTTGCACGATGGCGGCGGTGTGCGGCAAGCCTTCGGCGTCACCGTTCTGGGTGACGACGATCAACGCGTCGATGGATTCACGCGAGAGCTGCGTGTTGTTGGCGAACAGTGCGTTAACGGCTTCTACGCACAGGTCTGAGGTTTCCTGGTCAGCATCTTTACGCGGCAAGAAGGCCGAGCCAATCTTGCCCAGAATGAAGTCTTCGTCCTTGGAGAACTTCGCGCCCTGAGCGTAGTTGTCTACGCCGTTTGCAGGCACGTAACTGGCGATGCTTTTAATGCCAATCATTGTGGCTTCCCAATACTAATAGCTGGAGATCACCCGCTCAGCTAACCGAGGGGCGTTGACAATAAGAGGGCTTCGTCGCGCAAAAACAGCGGCGAAATGGGCACCTGACACCTACAAAAAAAACCACACAAATCAGCTGAAAATAGCCCGGCGCCCGCCCAAACGTTTCACACGATACAGTGAAGATGCGCGTTGTGACTCATAGGTCACTCTAATTTGTGTGGTTTTATACAAAAGATTTCAGAGAAGTTGTAGTCGCTGTCGAGGCACGAGGCTGCGATGCGGGCCGCAGGACCGCCAAAACGGGGGTCGCTTCGCAACCTATCGCAGCCTCGTGCCTCGTCAGCGACTACGGGATTTAGATCACAGCTGGTTGAACAGGCTGAGCTGGGAGATTTTGACGAACGCCAGTTGTGAGGCTTCGAGCATGGATTTCTGGAAGGCCAGTTGGGTTGCCGCGCTCGCGGTGTCGGTGTTGCCGATGGCCGCGGTGGTGGAGTCGTTGGCCAGGCCCATGCTGGTGTTTTCGTCGAATTGAATGTCCACCGCGTTCAACCGTGCACCGATTGAGCCGCGGGCGGTGTCGATGCTGGCGCTGGCGTTTTTCAGGTTGCCAATCGCGGTGTTGATGGCGTCACGCTGCATGCGCGAAGCCGCCGCGTCTTTTTCACTCGGCACCACTAACGCCTTGCGCAGCTCGCTGATGGTGTCCAGCGCGCTCTGGCTTTGGTGGTTGTTGTTGCTGACGACAAACTGATCGCCCGAGGCCGGGGTGCCGGTGAAGTCAAATTTGACGCCCATGGCTTCCAGCGAGCCATCGGCCAGGGTGCCCTTGGCAATCGACTTGCTGCTGTCGGTCAGCGGCTGCGCGTAGACCTCGTACTCGGTGGCGCTGGTGAACTTGATCACCGCGCCATTGCTCGGAAAACTGTCGCTGTAAGTGCCCGCGTTGGTCACGTTGGAGCCAGTGATTTGCGCCGTCGAGCTGTTGCTCGGGGTGCGCGAGGCATTGAAGGTGTCGGGCTTGGCTTGCAGGGTGAAGGTATGGCCCTTGACCGCCGCGTCCTGGTCGGTCGGGGCAATGTCCTTGAGGTTCAGGTTGATGTCAAAAGACACCCCGCGCAGGCTGATGCTGTGCGCGCCCTCTTTGGTCGAATCGAAAACGCCGTTGCCCGGGATCTCCGAGGTCACGTCTTTGCCCTCGGCATCTTTGAGGGTGTATTGGGTGCTGCTGGTGAATTCCAGGGTGTACGGCTGGCCTGCGGCAAAGCTCTTGTTGAACACCGCGCTGGAGGTCACCAGACCCGATGACACCGCAACCACGCCTTTGTCCGGCACCACCGCGCCATCCGGGTCGAGCATCGGCTGCAAGGTGCTTTGAGTACGCCCGGTGTTCACCGAGTTCTCCATAAAGCTTTTGGCCGTGTCGCTGCCCGCCAGGGTCAGGGTGTCCGAGACCTTGAGGTTGAGCTGGGTGTCATCGCCCTGATAGGAGTAGGTGCCATCGTTGTTGCGGATGTACGGCTGGGTGTCGGTCTTGGAGCCCGAGAACATGTAGTTGCCCGCGGAGTCTTTGCTGTTGAGCAGGCTGAAGACCTGGTCTTCGATGCTGCCCAGTTCGTTGGCCACCGCCAAACGGTCGGCGTCGTTGGTCAGGCCGCCCGCCCGCAGCGCCAGCTCACCGGCTTTTTGCAGGGAGTTATTGATGCTGTCGAGCACGCTTTCCTGATTGCTCAGCGACGACTTGATGCTGTCCATATTGGAGGAATACTGGCCCAACATGTCTTTTTGCTGCTGCAGTTGCAGCAAACGTGCGGCCCCCACCGGATCATCGGCAGCGGTCTGGATGCGCACGCCAGAGTCGATCTGCTGCTGGGTTTTGATCACCGACGAGAAGTTGTTCTGGTAGGTGGTGCTGGTCGACTCAAAAAACTGGGCAGTGGAAATACGCATCGTCGAGTGCTCCCTTAAAGACTGTTGATCAGCGTGCTGAAGGTTTCTTGCGCCGCTTTGATGATTTGCGACGATGCGGTGTAGTACTGCTGGAACTTGACCAGGTTGGAGGCTTCTTCGTCCAGGTTGACCTGCGACACCGAGTTGCGGGTTTGCGTGGCGTACGCCAGGGCGGCCGTGTTGGCGGTGCCGTCGACGCTGGCCTGGCTGGCTTTGCCGCCGACCTTGGAGACCAATTGGCTGTACGAGGTGCCGAGGCTCGCCCCGCCCCCGCCGCCGCTCACGCCCACGGTCTGTTTGGTTTGCAGGCCCAACAGCTGGTTGGCGTTGCTGTTGTCAGCCTTGCCGTCCTTGTTGAAGCGGATATCAAAGCTGTCCCCTTTGGCCGGGGAGCCGCTGAGGGTGGTGTCGAAGTTGACGGTTTTTGGCGTGCCGTCCGGGTTGGTCACCGCCGCGCCCGAGGCATCGAGCACCGGCACCTTGATCGTGACTTTGTTGTCTTGCCCCGGAACGATGGTGCCTTCGCCGATCTTCTCGCCCTTTTCATTGAGGATGCGATAGCCCTGGGTGCCGCCGCTGGCTTCGTCAAAGGCAATGCGCACCGGCATCGCGCCTTCGATTTCGCTTTGCGCTTTGCCCAGGTCCGCGCCGCCATAAATATTCAGCGCTTGCGACAGGCTCAGGCCGCTCGCCGCGCCGGTGCCGCTGTTGGAGCCGCCTTTAACGGCCACCAAAGGCCCGGCGAACGCCAATTTACTGGCATCGGTCATTTGCACGTTGAGGCTGCTGGCGCCATTGGCGGTGGGGCTGACTTTAAAGCTGTCGCCCTTGCTCAATGCACCGCCATTAAGGCTCATGCTGAAGCCGTCGATCACCGCCGGCGGGTCTTGATCGAGTTTGAAGGCGCCCATGTTGGTGCCGTCCGAGCGCTTGACCGTGTATTCGTTGTCGCTGGTGAACGTGACCTGATAGTCGTAGGTGGTCAGTGCGCCGCTGTTGGTGATTTTTACGTCGAGGTTGCCCGAGCCTGCGCTGTTGCCCGTCGCGGCCAGGCTGCGCTGGCTGATCGCCTTGTCACTGTTGATGCTGCTGAACAGGGACGAGCCAAATTCGCCGTTGGCGTCCAGCCCTTGCCCCAACTGCTGGTTGAAGGCATCGGCCAACACAATGGCCGTGCGCCCCAGCTCATTGATGGACGGGGCCAGCACGTCTTCGCGATAACGCAGCAGGCCGCCGATTTTGCCGCCGGTGAGCACCGAAGTGACGTCGGAACTGGACTGCGGGTAGTTGATCTGGATGCTGAACTGGCTTTTGTCGGTTTTGCTGGGCACCGCCGACAAGGTGTTCGAGGTATTGCCCTGCACCAGCGCCTGACCGGTGCCGAGGGTGATGTCGTACACATTGTCGTGCTCTTGAACCGACACCCCGACCAACTCGTTGAGGGTGCGCACCGCTTCGTTGCGGGCATCCATCAGGTCGTTGGGGGTGTTGCCCGCCGTGGTGGCCTGGGCAATCTGCTTGTTCAGCGAGGCAATGGTGGCCGTGTGCTGGTTGACCATCGAGGTCAGGGTATCCAACTGGCTGTTGATGCCGTCGTTCTGCTGGTTGAGCTGAGTCGAGATCGAGTTGAAGCGGTTGCTCAGGGTTTGCGCATTGGTCAGCAGCAATTGCCGCGTGGAGCTGTCGCCTGGCGCCCCGGCCGCTGTTTGCAGGGAGGCGAAAAAGCTGTTCAGCGCCGACGACACACCGGTGCTTTTGTCCGAGAGCAGTTTGTCGATCGAGCCGATCTGGTCGAGATACGCCTGGGCGTCGCCGTTGAGCGATGTGGTGGCTTGCAACTGGGCGTCGAGGTAGGAGTTGTACACCCGGCGTACGTCGGCCAGGGTGGTCCCGGTGCCGATAAACACCCCGCTCACCTGTTGCGAGCCCGCGCTGCTCTGCACCACTTGCTGACGCGAGTAGCCCGAGGTATTGGCGTTGGCAATGTTATTGCCCACGGTGGCCAAGCCCCCTTGGCTGGCGTTAAGCCCCGACATCCCGATGTTGATCAAACTCGCCATGGTTCAAACCTTATAAATGCGTGAGAGAACCCGTCGAGACGTAGCTCTGGTAGGTTTTCATTTGCTTGGCAATCTGCGAAATCTTGCTCGCGTACTCAGGGTCGGTCGCGTAACCGGCCTTCTGCAGTTCACGAACAAACTGCTCTGGTTTATCGGCTGCGTTGAGCACATCTTTATAACGATTGTTGCTCTGCAGCAGGGTCACCAGGTCGTGGAAGCTGTCTTGATAGGAGTTGTAGGAACGGAAGTCCGCCGTCTCCTTGACCATCTGCCCATCACGGAACTCACTGGTAATGGCCCGCGCCTGCGCGCCCTGCCAATTGCCGGTGGCCTTGATGCCGAACAGGTTGTAACTGCTATTGCCGTTTTGTTGACGCATGACCGATTTGCCCCAACCGGTTTCCAGCGCCGCTTGCGCGACCAGATACAGCGGGTCGACGCCGATTCGGTCGGCCGCCTGCTGCGCCATCGGCAACATGGTGGCAACGAATGCATCCGGCGATTCAAAGGCTTGTTTGGCCGGTGCCAACGGCGGCTGGGCCACGGCGCGGCCATAAATCTGCATGCGCCCGTTCACCCCGGAGGCGCTGAGCATCGGCTGTCGGCTGCCCTTGATCACCGCGTCCAGCGCCGGGCTGGTGCGGCCCGGTACGGTGCTGGTGTTAACGGTTGAGCGCGCCGGGTCAGCCGACGGCACAATCCCGGCCAACAGGCGGTCGGTCAATTTGCTCGGTAACGCCAGACGACGCTGGTTGAGCATCGCCATGTCATTTTTGTGCCCACCATCGACCGCAGGCGTGGCCACCCGTGCAGCCCACAAGGCGCGCTGGCCGTTGGAGCGCACGAACGGGCTGTTGGTGGTGGTCGTCGCAGGCGCAGTGACCTTGGTTTCTGCGGCCACCGCAGGCGTGGCGGGTACGTCACCCGGCACTACCGATTTGTTTTTTGACATCTGGCGCATCAGCACGTCGGCCAAGCCAATGCCGCCGCCCTGGCGTGACAAAGTCACCGACAGTTGCTGGTCGTACATTTCCTGGTATTGCTTGGCCGCAGGCGTGTTGAGCGGGTTGTCCTTGCCCAGCACTTCGTTGGCCGATCGCATGGACTTGAGCATTTCGTTGAGAAACAGCGACTCGAATTCCTGCGCTACCTTGCGCATATTGCCGTCGCTGTTACGGTCGCCGACCTTCAGGTTGTTCAGACGATTGAGGTCGCTGAACGCCCCCGAATCGCTGTCACTGACGACGCCACTCTTACGCATGTCCATGCCGTAGGCCTCAGATCACGATCAGGTCGGCTTGCAAGGCGCCGGCCTGTTTCAGGGCTTCGAGGATCGCCATCAGATCCCCCGGCGCCGCGCCCACCTGATTCACCGCCCGGACGATTTCGTCGAGGGTGGTGCCCGGGCCAAACTTGAACATCGGCTTGGCTTCTTGCTGGGCGTTGATCCGCGAGCGCGGCACTACCGCCGTCTGGCCGTTGGACAGCGGGCCCGGCTGGCTGACGATCGGGTCTTCGGTGATGGTCACGGTCAAGCTGCCGTGGGTCACCGCCGCAGGCGATACCTTGACGTTCTGCCCGATCACGATGGTGCCGGTGCGCGAGTTGATGATGACCTTGGCCACGGCCTGGCCCGGGTCCACTTCGAGGTTTTCCAGAATCGACAGGTAGTCAACGCGCTGGCTTGGGTCCAAAGGCGCGGTGACGCGGATCGAGCCGCCGTCAATCGCCTGGGCCACACCCGGCCCCAGCAGGTCGTTGATTTTGTCGACCACGCGCTTGGCGGTGGTGAAGTCGGAACGGTTGAGGTTCAGGGTCAGGCTGTTGCCCTGGTTGAAACCGCTGGGCACTGCCCGCTCAACCGAAGCACCGCCCGGAATTCGCCCGGCTGACGGCACGTTGACGGTGATTTTCGAGCCGTCACGGCCTTCGGCGTCAAAGCCGCCGACCACCAGGTTGCCTTGGGCAACCGCGTAGACGTTGCCGTCAATGCCCTTGAGCGGGGTCAGCAACAACGTGCCGCCACGCAGGCTTTTCGAGTTGCCGATGGACGACACAGTGATGTCGATCACCTGCCCCGGCTTGGCGAACGCGGGCAAATCGGCGCTGATCGACACCGCCGCGACGTTTTTCAACTGCACGTTGCCCGAACCCGGCGGCACTTTGATGCCGAACTGCGAGAGCATGTTGTTGAAGGTCTGCAGGGTGAATGGCGTTTGCGTGGTCTGGTCGCCCGTGCCGTTAAGCCCGACCACCAGGCCATACCCAATCAATTGGTTGGAACGCACGCCCGAAATGCTGGCGATGTCTTTCAACCGCTCGGCGTGAGCGCCCAGGGTTGTCGACAGCAGCAGTACGGCTGCCAGCAGGTGCTTGAGGTTCGGCATGGTCGGTCCGGTCAGAAAGGAAACAGTGGGCTAAGGAAGAAGCGGTCAAACCAGCCCGGCTGGCTGGCATCGGCAAACGAGCCCGTCCCCGAGTAGGTAATGCGCGCATCGGCCACGCGGGTCGAGGACACGGTGTTGTCGGTAGAGATGTCATCCGCCCGGACCAGCCCGGCGATTCGCACCAGTTCGTCGCCGGTGTTCAAGGTCATCCACTTCTCGCCGCGCACGGCGATGATGCCGTTGGGCAGAACGTCGGCCACGGTCACGGTGATCGAACCGGTCAGGCTGTTGCCCTGCCCGGCCTTGCTGTCGCCCTTGGTGGCACGGCTGCCGCTGTAGCCTGCATTGAGGCTCAGGTCGGCACCGCCCAACGGGTTGTTGGTGGTCATGCCGCCACCGAACAGCGAAGTCAGGCCGATATTGGTGTTGCTGTTTTTACCGATGGCCGAGTTGGCGTTTTTGCTCGCCTGGGTGCGCTCATTCAAGGTGATGGTGATGATGTCACCCACCCGGAAGGCCTTGCGGTCGCTGTACAGGTTCTGTTCAAAACCGGCCTGGTAAATCGAGCCGTTGTTCGCCGCAGCCGGCAGCGGCGTGCGCGGCAGTACCGGGGCGTAGTACGGATCGTTAGGGCGTGGCGGCGGGCTGACACAGCCCGCCAGAAAAGTAACGCCACCCAGTGCCAGAACAGAAATAAAGCGTTTCATGACCTCTCCCGCTTCACGTAATTACAGATTTTGCGTCACAAACGACAACATTTGATCGGCGGTGGAGATCACTTTGGAGTTCATCTCGTAAGCGCGTTGGGTGGTGATCATGTTGACCATCTCTTCAACGGTGCTGACGTTTGAGGTTTCGAGGGTGTTCTGCATGGTGGTGCCGAAACCGTTCAGGCCCGGCGTGCCGATTTGCGGCGCGCCGCTGGACGCGGTCTCAAGGAACAGGTTGCCGCCCTGTGCCTGCAAGCCGGCCGGGTTGATAAAGTCGGCGGTTTGCAGGTTGCCGATGATCTGCGCAGCGGCGTTGCCGGGCACGGTGACCGACACGGTGCCGTCCTGGCCGACGGTGAACGTCTCGGCATCGGCAGGCACGACAATCGCAGGCTCCAGGGTGAAACCGCTGGCGGTGACAATCTGGCCGTTGGAATCAAGGTGGAAAGTACCGTCACGGGTGTAGGCCGTGGTCCCGTCGGGCTGCATGATCTGGAAAAACCCGCGGCCATTGATGGCCATGTCCAGCGGCTGCTCGGTGGTTTGCAGGCTACCGGCGGTGAAGTTCTTTTGCGTGCCGACAATGCGCACACCGGTACCCAGTTGCAGGCCGGAAGGCAGCTCGCTGTCTTGGGTCGATTGCGCGCCGGGCTGGCGTTTGATCTGGTAGAGCAAGTCCTGGAACTCGGCACGATCACGCTTGAAGCCGGTGGTCGAGACGTTGGCCAAGTTGTTGGAAATTGTCGTCAGGTTGGTGTCTTGTGCAGCCAAACCCGTTTTTGCAACCCACAGTGCCGGAAGCATGCGTGCTCTCCTCGTGCGCCGGTTTTTCGGCGCAACGTGTCAGTAATTAGCTCATGGCCAGGACGCGAGTCATGGCCTGGTCGTCTTCTTTGGCGGTGTTCATCATTTTGATGTGCAACTCGAACTGCTTGGACAGGGCCAGCACCGAGGTCATCTCTTCGACGGCATTCACGTTGCTGGCCTCCAGAAACCCCGAGGTCACCCGAACATTGGCGTCGAAGGGCGCAGGCTGGCCGTTGGCGGTGTGGATCAGGCCGTCGAGGCCTTTAGTCATGGAGCGCAGGTCCGGTTGAACCAGCTTGATGCGGTCCACTTCAGCCATCACGCGCGGGCCCTCGCCCATAGCGCGAATGCTGATGGTGCCGTCTTCGCCCACTTCAATTTGCTGCTGCGGCGGCACGGCGATCGGCCCGCCGTTGCCCATGACCGGCATGCCGTTGCCGGCCCGCAGAATGCCCAGCGAGTCGACATTCATGCTGGCGGTGCGCACATAGGCTTCGCTGCCATCGGGCGCCTGCACGGCCAGCCAGCCATCGCCTTTGACGGCGATGTCCAGGTCACGCCCGGTTTGCACCAGCGCACCCGGCGTGAAGTCCGTGGCAGGTCGCTCGGTCATGGCAAAGGCCCGCGCAGGAAAGCTGTCGCCAAACACCGGCATCGAGCGCGCCTGTTCCAGATCGCGCTGAAAGCCGTTGGTTGAGATGTTCGCCAGATTGTTGGCATGTGCCTTTTGCGCCAAAGCATTCTGACTGGCGCCGGTCATTGCCACATAAAGGTACTTGTCCACACTCATTCCTCTGCCTGACGGACGCTTGCCGCCCACCGCTGTACTGAATGGGTACTAGCAATTTGCGCACCAACTTTTTATTGACGGTGAAAAGGCCGTGCTCGTGGGGTTTGAGGGGGGGTTATATGGCGTCACAGAAATGGCAAACCGGCGCGGTTATGCCGGTTGCGGCAAAGGGCGGCCTGTTCGGCACAAAAACGGTGGGAGCGGGCTTGCTCGCGATGCAAGCGACTCGGTGTACTTGACACTGCGCATCGTTCCAATCGCGAGCAAGCCCGCTCCCACAAGGTTTTTGCGCGTTTTTAATCCCGACCAGGCTTGATGATGTCGTGCTCGCGCAGTTTGTTGGCGATGGTGGTGTGCGATACGCCCAAGCGCTTGCCCAGCAGGCGGCTACTCGGGTGTTCGGAGTACAGGCGCTCCAGCACGGCTTTTTCAAAGCGCCCGACGATTTGGTCCAGACCACCTTCCATCGAGAACTCACCCAACGGCTGGCGCACGCCGTAGTCCGGCAAGCGGATGTGTTCGGCCTTGACCACGCCGCCATCGCACAGCGACACCGCCTGGAACAACACGTTTTCCAATTGCCGCACGTTGCCCGGCCAATGGTAGTGGCTCAAACGGTCCATGGCCGCCGGGGCCAGACGCGGCAACGCACAGCCAATTTGCCGACTGGCCTGATCGAGAAAATGCTCGACCAACGGCTCAAGGCCATCCAGGCAATCGCGCAACGGCGGGATGTGCAACGACAATACGTTGAGGCGGTGGTAAAGGTCCTGACGGAATTCGCCACGGGCGCACAGCTCAGACAAATCCACCTGCGTAGCGCACATCACGCGCACATCGAGGTAAACCTCTTCGTCGCTGCCGACACGGCGAAAGCAACCGTCCTGCAGAAAACGCAGCAACTTGACCTGCAAACGCGGGCTCATTTCGCCCACGCCATCCAGAAACAACGTACCGCCTGCGGTCAGTTCCAACAGCCCCAACTTGCCCTCGGCCCGCGCCCCTTCGAATGCACCCGGCCCGTAGCCAAACAGTTCGGTTTCGGCCATCGACTCGGGCAAACCGGCGCAGTTGAGCGCCATCAGCGGCGATTGCCCCCGCGGGCTGGCCAAGTGACAGGCGCGCGCCAGCAATTCTTTGCCGGTGCCGGTTTCGCCTTCTATTAATAGAGGCGCATCCAGCGGCGCCATACGTCGGGCTTCACGGACCACCGCGGCCATGACTTTTGAGCTTTGGAAAATGCTGTCGAAGCCGCGCAACTCCTGCTTGCGCACGTTATAGATCTGCTCACCCAGACGGTCAGCCCGGTGCAAGGTAAGCACCGCGCCAGCCATGGCTTCGCTGTCATCGTGTTCCAGTTGCAGCGGCGCGATGTCAGCGAGGAACACATGCCCCTTGATCTTGACCCGCAGGCCGTTGATCCGCGATTTGTTGGCCCGTACCAGCTCCGGCAAGTCGAAGTCTTCGGCGTAGCGCGACAGGGCAATGCCCGGCACTTCATCGACGCGCACGCCGAGCAACTGCGCCGCCGCACGGTTGGCCGCCACAATCGAGCCGCCCATGTCGATGGACAGCACGGGGAATTCCAGTGCGCCGAGCAAGGCGTTGAGTTCCATGTGCCTGCGTTCGCTGGGCATCAGCCCTACGCGCTTGACGCCAAAAACCCCGGCAATGGTTTCAAACTTGGGGCGCAGCGCCTGAAACTGAAGGTTGATCAGATTTGGGCAAAACAGGTAGATCGCATTGCCCTGATCGCCGCCCACCTCGCCGCGCTTGACGTTGATGCCGTAGGCCACCAACAGGTTGAGGATGTCACGCAGGATGCCAATCCGGTTTTGGCAGTGGACTTTGATACGCATGGGGCAAGGCTCGGCTGTGTCTTTATTGTAGGAGCGAGCTTGTCTCGCGATCTGTTGATCTTTTTAAAAGATCGCGAGGCGAGCTCGCTCCTACAGGGGGTGTTTTTTTGTTCGGGAGAGCATTTTGCTGTCACGATTTTTTGACGATTTTGCAATTACCCACGCAAGAATGACAGTTCAATTGTCCCGTCGTAACGAATTATTTACGGAATACGCACACTATTCCGGTAATAGACACGTTTACCCGGCTGCATCCGGCCAGCACTTGGGATATCACTTAACCAACGAATACCCGCCGTCCCTGACAGAACAATAAAAACGATTTCTCTGCGGAGAGCACCATGAAGCAAACGAAATACGTCGCCCGTGAGCCGGATGCCAATGGCTTTATCGACTACACACCCGAGGAACACGGGGTGTGGAATACGCTGATTACCCGCCAGCTCAAATTGCTCGAAGGCCGTGCCTGCCCTGAATACCTGCAAGGCATCGAAAAACTCGGCCTGCCCCACGACCGCATCCCGCAACTGGGCGAGATCAATAAAGTGCTGGGCGAAACCACCGGCTGGCAAGTTGCCCGCGTGCCGGCACTGATCCCCTTCCAGACCTTTTTCGAATTACTGGCCAGCAAGCAGTTCCCGGTGGCAACGTTTATTCGTACCCGCGAAGAACTGGATTACCTGCAAGAGCCGGATATTTTCCACGAGATTTTTGGCCATTGCCCGCTGCTGACCAACCCGTGGTTTGCTGAATTCACCCACACCTACGGTAAGCTCGGCCTGCAAGCCAGCAAAGAACAGCGCGTGTATCTGGCCCGCCTGTACTGGATGACCATCGAGTTCGGGCTGGTGAATACCCCTGAAGGCAAACGCGTGTATGGCGGCGGAATTCTGTCTTCGCCTAAAGAAACGGTTTACAGCTTGTCTTCAGAACCTGAACATCAGCCATTCGATCCGCTGGAAGCCATGCGCACGCCGTATCGAATTGATATTTTGCAGCCGCTGTATTTTGTTCTGCCGGACTTGAAGCGCCTGTTTGACCTGGCCCACGAAGACATCATGGGCATGGTTGAAAAAGGCATGGAGCTGGGCTTGCATGCGCCCAAGTTCCCGCCCAAGCCGAAAGCGGCTTAACCCTTATTTTTTTCAAGACCAATAAAAAATCGATTTCAGGAATACACCATGAGCACATTGAACCAAGCCCACTGCGAAGCCTGCCGCGCCGATGCTCCACAGGTCAGCGACGAAGAGTTGCCGATGCTGATCAAGCAGATCCCGGACTGGAACATCGAAGTTCGCGACGGCATCATGCAACTGGAAAAGGTTTTTCTGTTCAAGAACTTCAAGCACGCCCTGGCGTTCACCAACGCCGTTGGAGAAATCTCTGAAGCTGAAGGCCATCACCCGGGCCTGCTGACCGAATGGGGCAAAGTGACCGTGACCTGGTGGAGCCACTCGATCAAAGGCTTGCACCGCAACGACTTCATCATGGCTGCGCGCACCGATGACGTTGCCAAAACTGCCGAAGGTCGCAAGTAATGCACTTCTCAGCCATTGGCCGTGTGCCGGGCGATCCGATCCTGGGGTTGATCGACGCCTATAACCAGGACACCAACCCGAACAAATTCGACTTGGGTGTGGGCGTCTATAAAGACGCCAACGGCCTGACGCCGATTTTGCAGTCAGTCAAACAGGCCGAACAGCGCCTGGTAGATCAGCAACAGACCAAAACCTACATCGGCGGCCACGGCGACAGCCGTTTTGGCCAACTGATCAGCGAACTGGTACTGGGCACTGATTCGCCGCTGCTGGCGGCCAAACGTGCGGGCGCCACGCAAACGCCGGGCGGTACCGGCGCATTGCGTCTGGTGGCCGACTTTATCGCGCACTGCCTGCCAGGGCGCGGAATCTGGCTGAGCGACCCGACCTGGCCGATCCACGAAAGCATTTTCGCCGAAGCCGGGTTGAAGGTAGGTCATTACCCGTACGTGGGCCGCGACAACACCCTCAACGTAGCCGCCATGCTGCACGCCCTGGAGCACGTACCCAAGGGCGACGTGGTGCTGCTGCACGCGTGCTGCCACAACCCGACCGGCTTTGACCTGTCGCAAGACGACTGGCGGCAGGTGCTGGATGTCGTGCGTCGGCGCGAACTGCTGCCACTGATCGACTTTGCCTATCAGGGCTTCGGCGACGGGCTGGAAGAAGATGCCTGGTCAACACGCCTGTTCGTGAGCGAACTGCCTGAAGTGCTGATCACCAGCTCGTGCTCGAAAAACTTCGGCCTGTACCGTGAGCGTGTCGGCGCGTTGATCGTGTGTGCCAATGACGCCGAAAAACTGACCGATGTGCGCAGCCAACTGGCGTATCTGGCGCGTAACTTGTGGTCCAATCCGCCTGATCATGGCGCCGCCGTGGTGGCGACCATCCTCGGTGATGCGCAGCTCAAGGCGCAATGGGCCGCCGAAGTGGAAGCCATGCGTAGCCGCATCGCGCAACTGCGCAGCGGCCTGGTCGAGGCGCTGACGCCGTTCGGTCTGGCCGAGCGCTTTGCGCACATCAACCAGCAACGCGGGATGTTCTCGTACACCGGGTTGAGTACCGAGCAAGTGCAAGTGCTGCGTGAAAAACACAGCGTTTACATGGTCGGCTCAGGGCGCGCCAACATGGC
The DNA here is from genome assembly GCF_001043025.1 of Pseudomonas helleri. Taxonomy (GTDB): domain Bacteria; phylum Pseudomonadota; class Gammaproteobacteria; order Pseudomonadales; family Pseudomonadaceae; genus Aquipseudomonas; species Aquipseudomonas helleri. The sequence continues at coordinate 129,101 of NZ_JYLD01000011.1, forward strand.
CGGGGTCGATGGCACCCGTCTGGAGTTGCTCGCCAAGGCCATTGCACAAGTCTGCCAGCACTAAAAAACCTGTAGGAGCGAGCTTGCCTCGCGATCTTTTGAGCGTTTAAAAGATCGCGAGACAAGCTCGCTCCTACAGGCCTGTTACAAGATGAATAAATCGCCACAATCGGCGCCAGACGCAATAAAAAGACAAATTGTCACACTCCCTCCTGTATCCTGCCCTTGCTTTTTAAAAGCGCCGATTTACCCAGCGATTTAAAAACACACCTTACGAGGAGCGCGACGATGCACGAGATCCCAAACCTCCCCTTCCCAAGCCTGCATGAAACTCAGCAGCCAACCCCGCAACACACCAGTGGCGAAAACCCCGCACTGGAAGAGGCTCAAGACAGCCTCCAGGCCGACAGCGAAGACTGACCGGCCATCTATCAGGCGGTGCGAAAAGCTTCAGGTTTTTCATACCGCCTGACACAATTGCGGCACCCTCCTCTTCTCGCGGACAACAGCGTGACTGACACCTTCAGCGACACCCAGGCCAGCGTCCTGATCGGCACCGCCGAAAAAATGATCGAGCTCTGGGAGCGTCTCAGCCCACAAAAGCAGGCCCTGCTGCTTAAGCGCTTCGGCACCCAGGAAAACGCACTGGCTGCTTTAATTGCGACACAATTGGTTGCACCGTTGTAATCTGCACCTTACCGCTCCCCGCAGGACCCCTACCCAATGCCTGAAACACAACGCCCTATGGCAATCACGCTGCAAGTGGTTTCCATCGTTCTGTTTACCTTTATCGGCTATTTGAACATCGGCATCCCGCTGGCCGTATTGCCCGGTTACGTTCACAACCACCTGGGCTATGGCACGGTCATCGCCGGGCTGGTGATCAGCGTGCAATACCTGGCCACGCTCCTGAGCCGCCCTTACGCCAGCCGCATCATCGATAACCAGGGCAGCAAGCGCGCAGTCATGTACGGCTTGGTGGGTTGCGGCTTGAGCGGTGTGTTGATGCTGACTTCAAGCTGGCTGGCCGCGGCACCTGCCTGGAGCCTGGCCAGCCTGCTGTTGGGCCGGCTGGTGCTGGGCAGCGCTGAAAGCCTGGTGGGTTCGGGGTCGATCGGCTGGGGCATTGGCCGGGTAGGCGCTGCCCACACCGCCAAAGTCATCTCCTGGAACGGCATCGCCAGCTACGGCGCCATTGCCATTGGCGCACCGCTGGGCGTGGTGATGGTCGGGCATTTGGGCATGTGGAGCCTGGGCGTGAGCATCATTGCCCTGGCCACGCTGGGCTTGCTGCTGGCCTGGCCAAAAGTGGCCGCACCCATTGTCAGCGGCGTACGCTTGCCGTTTCTGCACGTGCTGGGCCGGGTGCTGCCCCACGGTACAGGTTTGGCGCTGGGTTCGATTGGTTTTGGCACCATCGCCACTTTTATCACCCTGTACTACGCCACTAACCACTGGGAAAACGCCGCGCTGTGCCTGAGCCTGTTTGGCGCCAGTTTTATCAGTGCGCGCTTGCTGTTCGGCAACATGATCAACCGCCTGGGCGGCTTTCGCGTCGCCATTGCCTGCCTGAGCGTCGAAACCCTGGGCTTGCTGTTGCTGTGGCTGGCGCCTGATCCGCATCTGGCCTTGGCCGGTGCAGCGCTGAGCGGTTTTGGCTTTTCGCTGGTGTTTCCGGCGCTGGGCGTTGAAGCGGTCAACCTGGTGCCCGCCTCCAGCCGAGGCGCAGCGGTGGGCGCCTACTCGCTGTTTATCGACCTGTCATTGGGCATCACCGGGCCGCTGGTGGGCGCGGTGGCAGCAGGTTTTGGCTTTACCTCGATCTTCCTGTTTGCAGCACTGGCGTCGTTTAGCGGGGTGCTGCTGAGTGTTTACTTGTATCGGCAGGCAAAGCTTGCAAGAGACAGCTAAGAACAACCCTCTCCCTCTGACTGAGGGCTTTTGACTTTAAAAGTCCACCTTGCCCCGCCCGGCCTTGATGCTGCCGCGCTTGGTCTTGGATTCGAGGCGACGCTTTTTTGAGCCCAGGGTCGGCTTGGTCGGGCGGCGCTTTTTTTCGACTTTGGTCGCGCTCACGATCAATTCAAGCAAACGCTCCAGCGCATCCGCCCGGTTCTGCTCCTGGGTGCGGTATTGCTGCGCCTTGATGATCAACACCCCGTCACTGGTGATGCGGCTGTCACGCAGCGCCAGCAGTCGCTCTTTGTAAAAAGGCGGCAAGGATGAGTTGGGGATGTCGAAGCGCAAATGCATGGCGCTTGAGACTTTGTTGACGTTCTGCCCGCCCGCGCCCTGGGCACGAATAGCCGTCAGTTCGATTTCGGCATCGGGGATATGCACGTTGTTGGAAATCACCAGCATTACAAAGGTCCATCAGCAGGGCGTGCAGCATACCCCACAAACAACACACCCGGCGCGGTGGCCGGGTGTGTTGTTTAACCGATCAATTTACTTGGCCGGGCTGTAAACCTCGGTAGAGGCTTGTTCAACACGCTTGGGTTTCAACCAGTAGCAGAGCCCCATAAAGGCCACCCAAATCGGCATTGCGAACACCGAGATGCGAATGCCCGGGATCAACAGCATGATCACCAGAATGAACGCCACAAACGCCAGGCAGATGTAGTTGCCGTACGGGTACCACAGTGCCTTGAACAGCGGGGTTTGCGCGGTTTTGTTCATGTGCTGGCGGAATTTGAAGTGCGAGTAGCTGATCATCGCCCAGTTGATCACCAGCGTCGCAACCACCAGCGACATCAGCAGTTCCAGCGCGTCGTGCGGCATCCAGTAGTTGAGCAGTACCGCAATCACCGTCACTGCTGCCGAAGCCAGAATGGCATTGACCGGCACGCCACGCTTGTCGATCTTGGCCAGCGCTTTGGGCGCATCGCCCTGCTGCGCCATGCCCAGCAGCATACGGCTGTTGCAGTAGGTGCCGCTGTTGTACACCGACAACGCCGCGGTCAGTACCACGAAGTTGAGGATGTTCGCTGCGGTGTTGCTGCCCAGCATCGAGAACACTTGTACAAACGGGCTGCTGCTGTAGCTGTCGCCACCAGCGTTGAGGGTTTCAAGCAGCGAGTCCCACGGGGTCAGCGACAGCAGAACCACCAGTGCACCGATGTAGAAAATCAGGATGCGGTAGATCACCTGGTTGATCGCTTTAGGGATCACCGTGCGCGGTTTGTCGGCTTCTGCGGCGGTGAAACCGAGCATTTCCAGACCACCGAACGAGAACATGATGAAGGCCATGGCCATCAGCAAACCGGTCACGCCGTGCGGGAAGAAACCACCATGCGACCACAGGTTGCTGACGGAAGCTTGTGGGCCGCCGCTACCACTGGTGAGCAAGTAACTGCCCAGGGCGATCATGCCGATAATGGCCACGACCTTGATGATCGCGAACCAGAACTCGGCCTCACCAAACACTTTGACGTTGGTCAGGTTGATCACGTTGATCAGCACGAAGAAGGCTGCCGCAGAGGCCCAGGTCGGGATCTCGGGCCACCAGTAGTGCACGTATTTACCGACCGCTGTCAGCTCCGACATGCCCACCAGGATGTACAGCACCCAGCAGTTCCAGCCCGACAGGAAGCCGGCAAAGCCGCCCCAGTATTTATGCGCAAAGTGGCTGAAGGAGCCGGCAACGGGCTCTTCGACGATCATTTCGCCGAGCTGGCGCATGATCATGAAGGCAATGAAGCCGCAGATGGCATAGCCCAGAATCATTGATGGACCGGCCGATTTGAGTACCCCGGCCGAGCCGAGGAACAGGCCAGTACCAATCGCGCCGCCGAGGGCAATCAACTGGATATGACGATTTTTCAGGCCGCGTTTAAGCTCACCTGATTGCGAGGTTTTTCCACTCATTGAAAGCGTTCCACACAAGGTTTGATGTGATTCAGTGCGATGTAGCTTGAGCACCAGAGGCAGTGATCGAAGGGTCTACAACACACATCAAACCCCAGCGCAGACGCCAGGAATCCAAAGTTGTTTCACGAGTCATGCGTCACCTGTTTGTTTTTATCTGTGACGGAATCGAACCCGCAACGCTTGTGGCGATGCGGAGTTAACAAGGCGGGTTAGCCTCGAGGTTTTGGCCACTCATCACGGGGTTGAGCAGCGCAAAAAGCGCGGGTACGCAATTGGGTCACAGTTAAAACGCGGCGCATTGTACACCCGCTCGTAGGCAAGATCCCATCACACCGCCGTTTGCAAGACGAAACAAGCCAATAAACGGTCAGAAATAGTACCGGCAGCCCTTTTTCCGGAAAGTATTCTTTACAGAAGGGGTGAAACGGGCTGCTGCGCCGGATAACCTGTTGATTTTGTAGAGATAGCTTTACGGAGCGTAAAGAAATATTTCCACGTGGAAACCTGATTTTGTAGGAGCGAGCTTGCCTCGCGATCTTTTAGAAGATCAAAAGATCGCGAGGCAAGCTCGCTCCTACAGGGCCAGGTGATTTGCAGGCATAAAAAAACGCCAACCCTTTGGGGGTTGGCGTTTTTTTTACAGCGCCGCAGGTTTACTCAGGCTTGCGACGACCAAAGCCTGGACGCTGACCGGAACCGGACGGCGCGCCACGACGCTTGCCGGACGGCGCATCATCAACCAGCTTTGGACCCGAGCGCGTCGGCTTGGCCGGGCGCTTGCTGATTTCGCTCGGACGCTCGGCGATCGGTGCACCGCGACCTGCCGGTACACGGTCAGTGCGGCCGGACGGCTTGCGGGCCGGACGGGCAGACTCATCACGGGCCGGACGACCTGGACGCTCACCTTCGATGTGCGGTTGACGCGCTGGACGCGGCGCAGCCGGTTCACCATTGGCCGGGCGCAAGGTACGTGCAACACGGTCAGCACGCGGTACTGGGCGCGATGACTTGCGCTGCATGCGCTCAAGCTTGTCTTTGCTCTTGGCGTTCATTTCAGGCAGGGCAACCGGCGTGAGGCCGACTTCAGCACTGAGAATGTCGATTTCGTACTGGCTCATTTCGCGCCAGCGACCCATCGGCAGGTCAGAGTTGAGGAACACCGGACCGAAACGCACGCGCTTCAGACGGCTGACCACCAAGCCCTGAGATTCCCACAAACGACGTACTTCACGGTTACGGCCTTCCATCACCACGCAGTGGTACCAATGGTTGAAGCCTTCACCGCCTGGCGCTTGCTTGATGTCGGTGAAACGCGCAGGGCCGTCTTCCAGCACGACGCCCGCCTTGAGGCGTTCGATCATTTCGTCATCGACTTCGCCACGCACACGTACCGCGTATTCACGGTCCATTTCGTAGGAAGGGTGCATCAGGCGGTTAGCCAGCTCACCGTCGGTGGTGAACATCAGCAAGCCGGTGGTGTTGATGTCGAGACGACCGATGTTGATCCAGCGGCCTTCTTTTGGGCGCGGCAGCTTGTCAAACACGGTCGGACGGCCTTCCGGGTCGTCACGGGTGCAGATTTCGCCGTCGGGTTTGTTGTACATGATCACGCGGCGCACCGATTCGGCGGCCTCTTCACGCTTGATCACCTTGCCATCGATGGAGATGGCGTCATGCAGATCTACGCGCAACCCAAGGGTTGCATCCTTGCCATTGACCTTGATGCGGCCTTGGCTGATCCAGCTTTCTACGTCGCGGCGCGAGCCGACGCCGATACGGGCGAGTACTTTTTGCAGTTTTTCGCCTGCCGGGCCAATTTCCTGGCTGTCTTTAGGGTCTAGATCACTCATCTGGGCACCTCCCGGTGTGTCAACTCAGGCGTGGCCTGAGGTGTTAAAAATTAAGCCCTGCTGCTCGAACGAGCGCGTGGGGGTCGCGAATCATACGCGGATGTTGGCCATTGCGCATCAATGTCGGGTGATGAAGGCGCCGACTTACTTCTTTTTCCGCCGGCCGGTGGCCTTCAGAGTCTTCAAACGCAGGGCGGCTTCGGCCAGCACGGCACGTTTTTCATCCTTGTCGAGTTTCTTCCAGCTTTTGATTTCACGCTTGCTGCGCCCGCAGCCGATGCAGATGTCATCGGTGAATTTGCAGAGGCTGATGCAGGGGTCTTTCATGATGGAATCTCTCAAAATCCCTGTAGGAGCGAGCTTGTCTCGCGATTTTTAAAAGATCAAAAGATCGCGAGGCAAGCTCGCTCCTACAAGGGGTGTGTCAGTCTTCGAGATCGCGGCGTTCCTGTTCGATGGCGTCGGCCAGGGCTCGGGCTTCGAGTTCTTCTTCACTCAGGGCGGCCCGCGCTTCCAGGGCTGCTACGGCAGCACGCAAGCGATCACGCGCCAGCTCCGCCGCGCTGAGCCGTGGCTCGACCTCAGGTTGCGGTTCTGGCTCAGGTTCAGGTGTTGGCTCTGGCTCTTCACTTGCCGGTTGCGGCTCATCGCTGACTGCTGCTTCTTCCCTCAACAAGTCATCAAAGTCAGTTTTAAGACCTTCTTCCATCGAGTCCAGTTCCACCAGCAGGGTGCGGAAGCTGGTCTCGTCCTTGGGCTCTTCAGGCTCCAGGCTTTCGTCTGCCAGGGCTTGCAAGTGTTCAGGCACAGGGGCGTCGTCGAAGTCGAGGATCGGGTCTGGCTCCAGCTCGCGCAGTTCGGCCAACGGCGGTAAATCGTCGAGGTTTTGCAGATTGAAGTGGTCCAGAAACGCCTTGGTGGTCGCAAACATCGCCGGTTTGCCCGGCACGTCGCGGTAGCCCACCACGCGGATCCATTCGCGCTCCAGCAGGGTTTTGACGATGTGGCTGTTGACCGCTACGCCGCGCACGTCTTCGATCTCGCCACGGGTGATGGGCTGGCGATAGGCAATCAGCGCCATGGTTTCGAGCATCGCCCGTGAATAACGTTGCGGGCGTTCTTCCCACAGCCGCCCGACCCACGGCGAAAACTTCTCGCGAATTTGCAGGCGATAGCCCGAGGCGACTTCCTTGAGTTCAAAGGCGCGGCCATCGCACGATTTGCGCAGCACATCGAGGGCCTTTTTGAAAACGGGCGGCTCAGGCCGTTCGCTCTCATCAAACAGCTCAAACAGTCGCTCCAGGCTTTGCGGCTTTCCGGAGGCCAACAAAAAGGCCTCCAGCAGCGGTGCCAGTTCGCGGGGTTCAGTCAAATTCATGGTTTCAGCTCTTTATTCGGCTCGCGCCCGCACGTGGATTGCCGTGAAGGGCTCATTTTGCACCAACTCGACCAGCGACTCTTTGACCAGCTCAAGAATGGCCATAAAGGTCACGACCACGCCCAAACGCCCTTCTTCTACGGTGAACAGCTCAACAAACGGCACAAAACCGCCGCCTTTGAGACGTTCCAGCACTTCGCTCATGCGCTCTCGCGTGGACAGGGCTTCACGGCTGACCTGATGGCTTTCAAACATGTCGGTACGGCGCAGCACTTCGGCCATGGACATTAGCAGCTCTTCGAGCGCGACGTCCGGCACCAGCTTGCGCGCCCGTGCCTCGGGGGCATCGAGTTTGGGCACGATGATGTCGCGCCCTACCCGGCTCAAGCCATCAATGCCTTCCGCTGCCGCCTTGAATCGCTCGTATTGTTGCAAGCGGCGGATCAGTTCGGCACGCGGGTCGCCTTCTTCCTCTTCGACCTCGGCCGAGCGCGGCAGGAGCATGCGTGACTTGATTTCGGCCAGCATCGCGGCCATCACCAAATACTCGGCGGCCAGCTCCAGACGCACGGTTTTCATCAGTTCGACATAGCCCATGTACTGGCGGGTAATTTCCGCCACGGGAATGTCCAGAATGTCGATGTTCTGTTTGCGGATCAGGTACAGCAGCAAGTCGAGCGGGCCTTCAAAGGCGTCAAGAAACACCTCCAGCGCATCCGGGGGGATGTACAGGTCCATCGGCATTTCAATAACGGCCTGGCCATAGACCATGGCAAACGGCAGTTCTTGCTGGGCACCGGCTTGCTCATCAACCGTTTCTACTACGTCCAGGTCTGACATCAGGCCTCGACCATAAACGGCGTCGGGTCACCACAACCTACCCGTACGATTTCGGGTTCGTCATTAATCAGATTAATCACGGTCGAAGCCTTATTGCCGCCAAAACCGCCATCAATAATCAGATCGACGTGCTTTTCCAGCTCCTGGCGAATCTCGTAAGGGTCTTCCATCGGCTCGGTTTCACCCGGCAGGATCAGCGTGACGCTCATCAGCGGCTCGTTCAGTTCCTGGAGCAGTGCCAGGGCAATCGGATGCTGCGGAACGCGCATACCGATGGTGCGCCGCTTGGGGTGCAGCAGCAGGCGCGGCACTTCACGGGTAGCGTTGAGGATAAAGGTGTACGGCCCCGGCGTGTGAGCTTTGAGCAAACGGAACACGCCAGTACCAACCCTGGCAAACATACCCAATTGCGACAGGTCGCTGCACATTAAAGTGAAGTTGTGTTTATCGTCCAGGTTACGCAGGCGCTTGATTCGCTCGATCGCGGTTTTGTCGCCTATCTGACAACCCACGGCATAGGACGAATCGGTGGGATAGATCACCACGCCACCCTCGCGGATGATCTCGACTGCCTGTTTGATCAGGCGCGGCTGCGGGTTTTCCGGATGGATCTGGAAAAATTGACTCACGTTATGTTCCTGTTCAGTCGGTGGCAGCAGGCTGGTCATATTTGAATCGACACCACAATGGCGGCAGATCTTCCGGGACGGGGCGATATTCGCCGATCTCGGACCAACCTCCAGGGCCATGAAAATCACTGCCGGCACTGACCAGCAGACCAAATTCACGCGCCAGAATCGCCAGGCTGCCCACCTGATCAGCAGGTTGGTAGCCATTGACGACCTCAATCGCGTGACCTCCCGCTTGAATATAGTCGCCAATCAGCCGACGTCGCTTGCTGCGCGTGAAATCGTAGTGCGACGGGTGCGCCAGGCTCACCCAGGCACCGGCTGCACGCAAAGTGCCGACGGTCTCGTCAAGGGTCGGCCAATGCTGTTTGACGTCGCCCAGCTTGCCAGCGCCCAGCCATTTGCGGAACGCTTCGGCGCGATCTTTGACGTACCCGGCCTCAACCAGGTAGTCGGCAAAGTGCGGACGGGCCGGGGCATTGCCGCTGTCGCCCAGGCCCTGTTGAATGGCCCGCGCGCCTTCCAGTGCGCCGGGCATGCCTTTGAGGGCGAGCTTGCGGCTGATTTCTTCTGCGCGCAGCCAACGGCCTTCGTGCAGTTTGGCGATGGCCTCAAGCAAGGCCGGGGCCTGGGTATCAAACCCGTAGCCCAGTACATGAATAGTCGCGCCACCCCAGGTACACGACAATTCAATGCCGTTTATCAGCGTCATGTTCAAGGCCAGCGCCGCCGCGCGGGCCTCTTCGAGGCCTTCAAGTGTATCGTGATCGGTCAGGGCCAGGACTCGCACACCTTTCTCGAACGCACGCGCAACCAGTGCCGCCGGCGCCAAAGCGCCATCAGATGCCGTGCTATGGCAATGCAAGTCTATTTCCACGGGGATTTAATAACCTCTAGCTGACGCTTTCGCTGTCATTGATGTTTGTTATTATGCCGCCACATCCTGCTTCTGGCTGCCACTGTGAAACAATTCATCGACTTCATCCCGCTGTTACTGTTTTTCGTTGTCTACAAAATCGAACCACGCGTCGTTGATTTCGCCGGGCATAGCCTGACGGTCGGGGGCATCTTCAGCGCGACAGCGATGTTGATCCTCAGCTCGGTGGTGGTTTACGGCATTCTGTTTATCAAGCAGCGCAAGCTCGAAAAGAGCCAGTGGCTGACCCTGATCGCCTGCCTGGTATTTGGCAGCCTGACCTTGGCCTTCCACAGCGAAACCTTCCTTAAATGGAAGGCGCCGGTGGTGAACTGGCTGTTTGCCGTGGCGTTTGCCGGTAGCCATTTCATTGGCGACAAGCCGCTGATCAAACGCATCATGGGCCACGCGCTGACCCTGCCGGATGCCGTCTGGACGCGCCTGAACCTGGCCTGGATCGGCTTCTTCCTGTTCTGCGGTGCGGCCAACCTGTTTGTGGCCTTCACTTATCAGAGCATCTGGGTCGACTTCAAAGTCTTCGGCAGCCTGGGCATGACCGTGCTGTTCCTGGTTGCTCAGGGTATTTATCTGTCGCGCCACCTGCATGACACCGATTCTGCACCGACCAACACCAAATCCGAGGACTGACATGCTCTACGCAATCATTTCCACCGACGTTGCCGACTCCCTTGAAAAACGCCTGGCCGCACGCCCGGCGCACCTTGAGCGCCTGCAAGCACTGCAAAAAGAAGGCCGTGTCGTTCTGGCTGGCCCGCACCCGGCCATCGACAGTAATGACCCAGGCCCGGCCGGTTTCACTGGCAGCCTGGTGGTCGCCGAGTTCGACTCACTGGTAGCTGCCCAGGCCTGGGCTGACGCGGACCCTTACGTGGCTGCTGGCGTGTACGCCAATGTAATCGTCAAGCCGTTCAAGAAAGTCCTGCCCTAATCGCGGTATTTTTTGCCGGTCGCCGACGCGCAAAGCGTCGGCACTGGCTAAATCGAGTAAGACATGAGCGACCTGTTACTGATAGATGATGACCAGGAGCTGTGTGAGCTTCTGAGCAGTTGGTTAAGCCAGGAAGGCTTCCAGGTACGCGCTTGCCACGACGGCCTGAGCGCCCGCAAGGCGTTGCTCGAGGCCAGCCCCGATGCAGTGGTGCTGGACGTGATGCTGCCCGACGGCAGTGGTCTGGAGCTCCTCAAGCAACTGCGCAACGACCACCCTGACCTGCCCGTGCTGATGCTGTCGGCCCGTGGCGAACCGCTGGACCGTATTCTCGGCCTCGAACTGGGAGCCGATGATTACCTGGCCAAACCCTGTGACCCTCGCGAACTGACCGCCCGCTTGCGCGCTGTCTTGCGCCGCAGCCACCCGGCCGCCGTGTCCACCCAACTGGAGCTGGGCGATTTGTGTTTCAGCCCGGCGCGGGGCGTGGTCACCATCGACGAACATGACATTCCCCTGACCGTATCTGAAAGCCGCCTGCTTGAGGCGTTACTGCGCCAGCCCGGCGAGCCACTGGACAAACAGGAGCTGGCGCAAATTGCCTTGGGCCGCAAGCTGACCTTGTACGACCGCAGCCTCGACATGCACGTGAGCAACCTGCGCAAAAAGATCGGCCCCCACCCCGATGGCCGCCCACGCATCATGGCCCTGCGCAGCCGCGGCTATTTTTACAGCGCATAAGAACCTGTAGTCGCTGCCGAGGCACGAGGCTGCGATGGGGTGCGAAGCGGCCCTTGGCGATGGTCTTGCGACCCACATCGCAGCCTCGTGCCTCGGCAGCGACTACGGGGTTTGAGCAAGGCTGAGTGTTGTGTTGATGACACTATGTAAACCTCACCCCAAAACGTCTTTACCTAAGCTTTACGCTCGACTGACAGCCATTGACCTTGATCTCCCTAAACTGGGCGCATCCGGATTCACCGGAACCGTACTAAGGAGACACACCATGCGTAAGACTCTAATTGCTCTGATGTTTGCTGCAGCCCTGCCAACCGTCGCAATGGCCATGCCTGGTGGTGACGGCCCAATGGGTCCACGTCACGGCGGTGAGCACGGTCGCGGCGATGCCCCTTACAGCCAACTGGACCTGAGCCGCGAACAGCGCCAGCAGATCGGCAAGTTGATGGGCGAGCAAATGCACGAACGTAAACAACTGGTTGAGAAGTACCTGGAAAAACTCCCGGCTGCTGATCAAAAGGCACTGAAAGACGAAATCGCTGCCAAGCATCAGAAAACCCAGAGCGATATTCGTGCGCTGCTCAAGCCTGATCAGCAAAAAACGTTCGATGAGATGCAAAAAAAACGCGCTGAACGCCAAGCAGAATGGAAACAGTTCAAGGAGTGGAAAGCTCAACAGGCTCCAAAAGCGCAATAATCTAGTCTGTTACCAAGCCCAACGCCCCCCCCGGTCGTTGGGCTTTGGTCGTTTCAATCATTTACCTGTGAGGAATTACTGTGCGTTCACTGTTTTGGCGGATTCTGGCCAGTTTTTGGCTGGCGATAGCCTTGGTCGCAGGGCTCTCGATTCTGTTGGGGCATATGCTCAATCAGGACGCCTGGATCCTCAGTCGCCACCCCGGCCTGCATAATCTGGCGCAACAGTGGACCGAACGTTTTGAAACCCAAGGCCCGGACGCCGCGCAGGATTTCCTCGAACGGCGCAAGCGTCGTTATCACATTGACGTCCAGGTGCTTAACGAAAGTGGCGATCCGGTGGTGGAAGGTACCTTTCCACGCCGCGCTGCGGTTTGGGAAGCCCGACAGGGGCGCGGCAAGGAGCAACTGCCATGGCGCCGCCTGACCGTCGAGTACACCAGCCCCAAGACCGCCGAAACCTACTTGCTGATTTACCGCATTCCGCACCCGGAACTGGACGCCTGGCATCGCCAAAGCCTGATCTGGCCGCTGAGCGCGCTGGGGATTGCGCTGGTGGTGCTGACCTTGTTCAGTTTGCTGGTCACGCTGTCGATCACCCGCCCGTTGAGCCGCTTGCGCGGGGCCGTGCACGATCTGGGGCAAACCACCTATCAGCAAAACAGCCTGGCGCAACTCGCATCACGGCGTGATGAGTTTGGCGTGCTGGCAACCGACTTCAACCGCATGGGCGCCCGCCTGCAAAGCTTGATCGGCAGCCAGCGCCAACTGCTGCGCGATGTGTCCCATGAACTGCGCTCACCGCTGGCACGTTTGCGCATCGCATTGGCGTTGGCCGAACGGGCCGGGCCAGAAGAACGCGAAAAGCTCTGGCCACGCCTGACCCGCGAGTGCGACCGCCTGGAATCATTGATCAGCGAAATTCTCGCGCTGGCCAGGGTTGATGCCGATCAGGCGAGCGCCGAGCCCATTGAGCTGAACCCCTTGCTCGCCACGGTCCAGAAAGACGCCTCACTGGCCGCCCCCGAACAACGAGTGCAGCTCAATGCCGAGCCTGACCTGAGCATCAGCGGTTGGCCGACCATGATCGAACGCGCCGTGGATAACCTGCTGCGCAACGCTCAGCGCTTCAACCCGCCAGAACAACCGATTGAATTGACCGCACAACGCTCGGGCGACCACATCGCCATCAGCGTGCGCGATCACGGCCCGGGGGTGGCTAAAGAGTATTTGGCGCATCTGGGCGAGCCGTTCTTCCGGGCACCGGGCCAAGCGGCGGCAGGCCATGGGCTGGGCCTGGCGATTGCCCGCCGTGCGGCAGAACGCCATGGCGGCAGGTTGCTGCTGGACAATCACCCGCAGGGCGGGTTTGTTGCCACGCTGGAGTTGCCGTTGGAGCCTAATGCCACTTAGCGAGCTTGATTCGCGATCGCTTAAAGATCAAAAAAGCCCCTCACCCTAGCCCTCTCCCGCAGGAGAGGGAACCGATTGGGGGATGCTGAAGATACTAGGTAGCCTGTTTGCTGGGCGACAGCGCGGCATCGAAGACGGGGCGGTATCGTAAACGCTTAGGCTGACCAGGCTTTGACGAATTCGGCACTGTTCACTTTTGGCGCATCACGCAGGTCGTTCTGCGGGGTACCCAGATACAGGAACGCAACCACTTCTTCGCCGTCTTCCAGCCCCAGGCCCTTGGCCACGTGTGCGTTGTAGGACAGCTCGCCAGTACGCCACACCGCGCCAATGCCTTGGGCAAACGCGGCCAGTTCAATGGCGTGGGCAGCGCAACCGGCGGTAATCAACTGCTCGGACTTCGGCACTTTGAAGTGCTCCTGCAAACGTGCCACGACCACCACCACCAACGGCGCCCGCAATGGCATGGCCCGCGCCTTGTCCAGTGCCGCCTGGGTCACTTCGCCGCCCTGCCCTTGCACCGCTTGGGCCAGGATTTCACCCAGTTGATTGCGCGCTTCACCTTCAACCGTCAAAAAACGGTAAGGCCGCAGTTGGCCGTGATCCGGAGCGCGCAAGGCGGCCGCGAACAAGACTTCACGTTGCTCGGCCGTCGGCGCAGGGTCCAGCAAGCGCGGGGCAGATACACGGTTAAGCAAAGCGTCGAGAGCCTCCATTGGCCACCTCCTGAAGAAAATGTGCGGCTATTCTAACGGTATCCATCGAAAGTCTGGCGGTTTACATCGCTCAGACCACAGGTAGAATGGCGCCCCCCTTCAATCCCGAGCTGATTTCATGGCACTGCCGACTTTACGCATTATCGGTTTTGTAATCGGCATCTTCCTGATTACGCTCGCGGTCAGCATGTCTGTGCCGATGCTGACGCTGGTCATTTTTGACCGCATGAGTGATCTGCCGTCCTTTCTGTGGGCCAGCCTGATCACCTTCGTCGCCGGTCTGGCACTGGTGCTGCCCGGCCGCCCGGAGCAGGTGCACCTGCGCCCGCGGGACATGTACCTGCTCACGGTCTCGAGTTGGCTGGTGGTGTGCATTTTTGCTGCGCTGCCGTTTTTGCTGACGCAGCACATCAGTTACACCGACTCATTTTTCGAAAGCATGTCCGGGATTACCGCCACCGGCTCCACGGTGCTGAGCGGGCTGGACACCATGACGCCGGGTATTTTGATGTGGCGCTCGATGCTGCACTGGCTCGGCGGCATCGGCTTTATCGGGATGGCGGTGGCCATTCTGCCGTTGCTGCGCATCGGTGGTATGCGCCTGTTCCAGACCGAATCGTCTGACCGCTCAGAAAAAGTCATGCCGCGTTCGCACATGGTGGCGCGCCTTATTGTGGCGACTTATGTGGGCATCACCATTCTCGGTAGCCTGGCGTTCTGGTGGGCGGGCATGAGTGTGTTCGACGCGATCAACCACGCCATGTCGGCAATTTCCACTGGCGGGTTTTCAACCTCGGACCAGTCTCTGGCCAAGTGGACGCAACCGGCGGTGCACTGGGTGGCCATTGTGGTGATGATTCTCGGCAGCCTGCCTTTTACCTTGTATGTGGCGACATTGCGCGGCCATCGTCGGGCATTATTCAAGGATCAACAGGTTCAAGGGTTGCTCGGGCTGCTGGTGGTGACCTGGTTCGTCATGGGCACCTGGATGTGGTGGACCACCGACATGTCATGGTGGGACGCCTTTCGTCATGTGGCGCTAAACGTTACGTCGGTGGTGACCACCACCGGCTTTGCCCTGGGCGACTACAGCTTGTGGGGCAACTTCTCGCTGATGCTGTTTTTCTACCTGGGTTTTATCGGGGGTTGCTCGGGCTCGACGGCGGGCGGAATCAAGATTTTCCGCTTTCAGGTTGCCTATATTCTGCTCAAGGCCAACCTTAACCAGCTGATTCACCCCCGTGCGGTGATCAAGCAAAAGTACAACGGGCACCGCCTCGACGAAGAAATCGTGCGCTCGATTTTGACCTTTTCGTTCTTCTTCGCCACCACCATCTGCGTCATTGCGTTGGCGTTGTCGATGCTTGGCCTGGACTGGATGACCGCCCTCACCGGCGCCGCCAGTACGGTGTCTGGCGTGGGGCCGGGGCTGGGTGAAATCATCGGCCCGTCGGGCAATTTCTCCAGCTTGCCGGATGCCGCCAAATGGATTCTGTCGTTTGGCATGTTGCTTGGGCGTCTGGAGATCATTACCGTGTTTGTATTGTGTGTTCCGGCATTCTGGCGGCATTGATTCAATCAGAGGTTCAGCATGGGCCAAATCCTGTCACTGCGTCATTACCGCCAGGACGTAATCGCGCACAGCCATGAGCATGCGCAGCTGGTGATCAGCTTGTCCGGCCTGCTCGACTTTGAAGTCGACGGCCGGGCCAGCCTGTTGCGCCAGCAGCACCTGATGGTGATCCCGGCCGGCGCCCATCATATTTGCGGCAGCGAACAAGGCAGCCAGTGCCTGGTGCTCGATGTACCGGGCCAGGACTGGCTCGGCGAGTCGCTGGGCAGTCATGCCGACGCCAGCCGACGCTTGCTCGACAACGCCGGGCACTTGAGCCTCGACGCCAATCAACACCAACTGGTGAGCTGGCTGGCCGCCAGCCCGGTGAACGACCCCTTGATCGCCCGGCAAGGCGCAATTTTGCTGCTGGCGAGCCTGAACAACGCTGTCGAACCGGTAACTGCAAACCGTCTGCCTTTCGCCGCACTGGATGCCTACATTGAGCAAAACCTCTCTTACCCGCTTCAGGTCATGGATCTGGCGCGAGTCGCAGGTTTGTCCTGCGCGCGTTTGCACAGCCGCTTCGTCAGTGAATGCGGGGTTACGCCCATGGACTACATTCGCCAGCACCGCCTGAACACGGCATTGCAGCTTTTGCGCCACAGCGCCCTGCCCATGGGCGAAGTGGCCAGCCGGGTTGGCTACGCCTCGCAAAGTGCCTTCAGCGCGGCCATGCTGCGGGAATTTGGCGCGTCACCTTCGAGGCTGCGCCGCGAGTCTGGCGACAACTGACGCGAGTCTGGCGACAGACACCGCTCAAGCCCACAGCCTAGACTGCCTGCCTTGCCTGTATCGACTTAAGGACTGCAATGACTCCGCGTACCGCCTTGGGCGCCCTGCATATTGGCGCACTGATGTTCGGCCTGACCGGCGTGTTCGGCAAACTCGCCGTCGCGTCAGCTTCCATTATTGTGTTTGGCCGGGCCGGTTTCGCGGTGCTGGCCCTGGCCTTCTTTGCTGCGCTGGCCAAAAGTACCCGCTGGAAAAAACTGGCACTGCGCGACGCGCGCAACCTGCTGATCAGCGGCCTGCTGCTGGCCGGGCATTGGGTGAGTTTTTTTGTTTCGGTCAAAATTGCCGGGGTGGCAATTGCGACCCTCGGATTTGCCAGCTTCCCGGCATTTACCGTGATCCTCGAAGGGCTGATTTTCCGCGAGCGCATCCGCCTCAATGAAGTGATTCTGGTGTTGCTGGTCAGTATCGGCCTGATTCTGGTGACCCCCAGCTTCGATCTGGCCAGCCAGGCCACCGAAGGGTTGATCTGGGCCATTGCCTCGGGCCTGCTGTTTTCGCTGCTGTCACTGAATAACCGGGCCAACAGTGGGCGCGTACCCGCAGTGCAGGCAGCCATGTGGCAAAACGCGGTGGTCGCCTTGTGCCTGCTGCCTTTTGCGGCACCGGGTCTGAGCGAAGTCCGGCCGCTGGACTGGCTGTGGATCGCCTTGCTCGGGGTGTTCTGCACAGGCGTGGCCCACAGCCTGTTTGTCGCCAGCCTGGCAGTAATCAAAGCGCGCACGGCGGCCGTGGTCTTTGCCCTGGAGCCGGTGTACGGCATCACTCTGGCGTGGCTGATATTCCACGAAACCCCGACGCTGCGCATGCTGGTTGGCGGGGTGTTGATCATCGTCGCGATTGTGGTGTCGAGCCGCCTCAGCAGCGGCCCGACGCCGAAACAGGCCGTGCTCGATTCAGCCGCTCACTGAACCCGGTCGTTGTGCCCCAAATCACGCTGCGGGTCGATCTGATCGCGGACCCGCTGCTTGAGCACCTTGGCTTCGGGGAAGCCGCCGTCGGCCTTGCGCTCCCAGATCTGCACGCCGTCACAGGTAATGCGGAACACACCACCGGTACCCGGTTCCAGCGCCACTTGGCGCAAATCGTCAGCAAACGTACTGAGCAGCTCTTGCGCCAACCAGGCCGCCCGGAGCAACCACTGACATTGCGTGCAATAAGTGATGACAATTTGCGGCTTGCTGGCGGTCATGTTTCTAAAACTCCTGAGGTTAAAGGCGCCGCTATAATAGCCGCCTTTGTCGCTTGCCCAGAGATTCATGATGCGCCGTCTGCTGATTTTCCTGCTTCTGTGTTTAAGCCCATTGGCCCTGTTGGCGGCTGAAAAGCCCCAGCCCAAAATCGGTTTAGTGCTGTCCGGCGGGGCCGCCCGTGGCCTGGCACACGTCGGCGTACTCAAAGCGCTGGGAGAGCAAGGCATTCATATTGATGCCATCGCGGGCACCAGCATGGGCGCAGTGATTGGCGGACTGTATGCCTCGGGCTACAAAATTGATGAGCTGGAAAAGCTCGCTTTGAGTATCGACTGGCAAGAAGCGCTGTCAGACAGCCCCGCCCGCGAGGACATCCCGTTCCGGCGCAAGCAGGATGACCGGGATTTTCTGGTCAGACAAAAGCTCAGCTTCCGTGACGATGGCAGCCTGGGCCTGCCATTGGGCGTCATTCAGGGGCAAAACCTGGCATTGCTGCTGGAAAGCCTGCTGGCGCACAGCAGTGACGTGCGCGACTTCGACAAACTGCCCATCCCGTTCCGTGCCGTGGCCACCGACATCGTCAGTGGCGAGAAAGTGGTGTTCCGCAAAGGCCACCTGCCCCAGGTGATTCGCGCCAGCATGTCGATCCCGGCGGTGTTTGCGCCCGTGGAAATCAACGGCCAGTTGCTGGTCGACGGCGGCATGGTCGACAACATCCCGGTGGACGTGGCCCGCGAGATGGGCGTCGACCTGGTGATTGTGGTCGATATCGGTACGCCGCTGCGGGGGCGCAAGGAGCTCAACACGGTCTTCGACATTCTTAACCAGTCCATTACCTTGATGACCCGCAGTAACTCTGAGGTTCAACTGGCCACGCTAAAACCGGACGACGTACTGATCAAACCGTCGCTCGCGAGCATTGGCGCGACGGACTTTGGCCGCTCAGAAGAAATCATCAATGCCGGCTATCGCGCGACGCAGATCCTTGAAAACCGTCTGGCCAGCCTGCGCCAGCCCGCCGATGCGCAACTGAGCATCGCCCGCTCAGCCGAAGAGCGGACCCCGGTGATTACCGCGATCAAAATCGAAAACGACTCGAAAATCGACGACTCAGTGATCCGCTATTACATCCGCCAACCGGTCGGTGAGCCGTTGGATCTCGCGCGTTTGCAACGAGACATGGGCACGCTTTACGGCCTGGATTACTTTGATCAGGTGCAGTACCGCGTAGTGCACAAAGGTCAGGAGCGCACCCTGGTGATCAGCGCCCGGGCCAAACGCAGCGGCACCGATTTCCTGCGCCTGGGCATCAACCTCTCTGACGACATGCACGGTGACAGCGCCTTCAACCTCGGCGCCAGCTACCGGGTCAATGGCATCAACCGCTTGGGCGCCGAGTGGCTGACGCGGGTGCAAATCGGCGATAAGCAAGAGTTGTACAGCGAGTTCTATCAACCGCTGGATGCGGGCTCGCGGTTCTTTGTGGCGCCGTATATCAACGCTCAATCGCAGAACGTCGAGGCCATTCTGGATAACGACCCGATTGCTGAATACCGTCTTGAGCGCTATGGATTTGGCTTGAACCTGGGCCGCCAGATCGGCAACAGCGGTGAAATCCGTGTAGGCGTCGGTGAGGCATGGGGCAAGGCCGATGTACGAATCGGCGAGCGTGACTTGCCGAGCACCAGCTTCACCGAAGGCTTTTATGACGTGAAGTACTCGTTCGACTCGCTGGATAACGTTTACTTCCCGCACACCGGCGAAGACATCAGCTTGAAGTTTCGCCAGTTTGACCCGGCGCTGGGCTCGGACGAGCGTTATCGCCAATGGGAATTCAACCTCGACAAGGCCCTGAGTTCGGGGCCAAACACCTGGATTCTTGGCGGGCGTTACGGGCGTACGCTGGACCAGGCCAACGTCGTGACCTCGAGCTTTTTGCTCGGCGGTGCGCGGCAGCTGTCCGGGTTCCGTGAGGATGCTATTTCGGGGCAGAACATCAGTTTGATGCGGGCTGTTTACTACCGCCGCCTGACGCCGCGCTCGTACCTGCCGCTTGATTTCCCGCTGTATGCCGGTGCGTCACTGGAACGCGGCCGCGCCTGGAACAACGACAACGAGTTCGACAGTGGCTACATCAATGCCGCGAGCATTTTTATTGGCTTTGATACACCGCTGGGCCCGCTGAATTTCAGCTACGGGATTAACGATGACAATCAGAAGGCGTTGTATTTGAACTTGGGGCAGACGTTCTAAGCTGTGCCCTTGTAGGAGCGAGCTTGCCTCGCGATCTTTTAAACGATCAAAAGATCGCGAGGCAAGCTCGCTCCTACAGATAGAGGGAGGGAATCAGTTTTTTTCGAGATTTTCCAGGATGCGCTTGTGCACGCGCATGCAGATGCGCTGCTCTTCTTCGTCAATGCCGACAAACAATTCCTGACGCAACGCGGTGGCGATGGCCTCGATCTGGGCGATCAAGGGCAATGCTGACTCACTCAGTTCGATTTTCTTGGCACGGCGGTCTTCCAGCACCGCCTGACGCTTGACCAGGCCTTGGGCTTCAAGGCTGTCGAGCAAACGCGCAAGGGTCGGACCTTCAACCCCGACACTTTGCGCCAATTCCCGCTGGGTAGGCTTGCAGTCGAATCGTGCCAGATGCAGCAGCACCAGCCAGCGGGCTTGCGACAGGCCAAGACCGGCCAGGCGTCGATCCAGCTCCGCACGCCAGCCACGAGACATTTGGGCCAACTGCATACCAAAACGGTGTTGATCGGTTAACGGCATAAAAAACTCAATGTTTAGACTGAAAAAGAGTGAAACCAATTGTTAGTCAGCTAAGCATGGAGCTTGCACATAGGCAAGACCTGTATGTCAATCAATTCGTTACATGCCAATAACCGTTACATTTCGAATTCAGATTGCAGGGCGGCGCGCACGCAATACAGCACGCCTTCCGGCACTCGACCTTTGAACTGTTCAGCGATGCTGGCCACGCTTGGCAGTTCGCCCTCACCGTCCAGAAACGCGTCCTGCACTTCTTCCATCAGTTCTTCGGGCAAGTCCAGGGCTTGCTCCAGTGACAGTTCCTGACGCCCAATGGCTTCGGCCAGCAGCGTGTAAACGTTCTTTTCAGAGCACTGCAATTGCCCGGAAATCTGCAGCGGGGTCATGCCGGCGCGTGCCAGGCTGATCAGTTCGTGGCGGATGTCCGCGACCACTTTCGGCGCCTCGGCCTGCCCGCCCAACACTTCGAGGAACGCCTCGCCGTAGCGCTCCAGTTTGCGCGCACCAATACCGCCGACCTTGGCCATGTCGGCCAGCGACGTCGGCTGGCTGCGCAACATTTCGAGCAGCGTTGAGTCAGGAAAGATGACGTAAGGCGGTACGCCGTGCTCTTCGGCCAGCTTGCGGCGCAAGGCACGTAGGGCCTCCCACTGCTCGCGCTCGTCGCCACGCACCAGTTGGCTGGCCGGGCTGGCAGAGCTGCTTTTGACCGTGGTTTGCGGCTTGAGCTCGCGACGCAGTTCGAGCGTCACTTCGCCGCGCAACAAAGGCCGGCACGTGTCGCTCAAACGCAAACCGCCGTAGCCTTCGATATCAATGTCGGCCAGACCACGGGCAACCAGTTGGCGGAACAAGGTGCGCCAATCGCCCTCGGATCGGGCTTTGCCTACGCCGAAGACCGACAGGTGCTGATGGCCCATGCTGCGGGTTTTTTCGTTTTCGCGGCCCAGCAACACGTCGATCAGGTGGCCGGTGCCATAACGCTGGCCGGTACGATAAATCGCTGACAACGCCTGACGCGCCGGTTCTGTGGCGTCCCAGGTTTGCACGCCGTCGACACAGTTATCGCAATGCCCACATGGCTGGGGCATGTCTTCGTCAAAATACGCAAGCAAGGTCTGACGACGGCAGCGGGTTTCTTCGCACAGAGCCAGCATCGCGTCGAGCTTGTGATGCTCCAGACGCTTGTGGCGCTCGTCGCCTTCGGAGTTTTGCAGCATCTGTTTGAGCATCACCACGTCTTGCAGGCCGTAAGCCATCCAGGCATCTGCCGGCAAGCCATCACGGCCAGCACGGCCGGTTTCCTGGTAGTACGCCTCAAGGGATTTGGGCAGGTCCAGGTGCGCCACGAAGCGCACGTTGGACTTGTCGATGCCCATGCCAAAGGCAATGGTCGCGACCATGATCAGCCCTTCTTCATTGAGGAAGCGCTTTTGGTTGGCGGCACGGGTTTCGTTGGGCAGACCGGCGTGGTACGGCAAGGCCGGGAAGCCCTGGTCGCACAAAAACTGCGCCACTTCGTCGACCTTTTTACGCGACAGGCAATAGACGATGCCCGCATCGCTGCGCCGCTCCGAGAGGAACGCCAGCAATTGTTTGCGCGGCTGCTCTTTGGGCACGATGCGGTAAAAAATGTTGGGGCGGTCGAAGCTCGACAAAAAACGCTCCGCGTTCTGCAAATGCAGGCGGGTGACGATTTCTTCGCGGGTACGTTTGTCGGCGGTGGCGGTCAGGGCGATGCGCGGTACATGGGGGAACATCTCGGCCAACTGGCCCAGTTGCAGGTACTCCGGACGGAAGTCATGCCCCCACTGCGACACACAGTGCGCTTCGTCGATCGCAAACAGGGCGATGTCCAGGCTCTGCAGAAAGGCCATCATGCGCGGTTGCACCAGACGCTCTGGCGCCAGGTAGAGCATTTTGACTTCGCCACGGCGGATCCGGTTGGCCAGGTCGCGCTGCTGATCGGCGCTCAATGTCGAGTTCAGGGAGGCGGCGGCGACGCCCAGTTCTTCGAGCGTGGCGACCTGATCGTCCATCAAGGCGATCAACGGCGAGACCACCACCGCCAGGCCGTCACGCAACAGCGCCGGGACCTGGAAGCACAAGGACTTGCCGCCGCCGGTGGGCATCAGCACCAAAGCGTCGCCACCACTGGCCACGCGCTCAATAATGTCACCCTGACGGCCACGGAAACTGTCGTAGCCGAAGATGTCTTTGAGTACGCGTTGAGCCTGTTCGAGCATAGAAACTCCAGAAATCGCCGAAACACCCCTGCGTCAGCGGGACCCGGCGCGGCCTCAAGCGGCGTTTAAACCCTTGGGCGCAGAGCGCTGGAGCCGCTGTCTTGACCGCAGGGCATCACAAAACGCGGCAGTATACCCGAGCACTCCACCCTACAGGGCGCTGTGATTGCAGTACCGATCACCGGGAAGTGATGGCAAATGTGCGCAACGACTGGCTTGGGCGCTCAAGAAAGCCTAGAATTCGGTATTGTTTATTTTCTAGGTAGTCCCTTAATGTCCTTCGCTGAGCAACTAACCCGCCTGCAAGCCTTCCTCGACGCTGACGAGCTGCATGACGAGGCGCTGGACTACGTAGCCACTCACGGCTACCTGACTGCCCTGTCCATCTGCGCTGAAGAAGTACCTGAGCGTGAATGGATCGACGCCATTTTCTCTGAAACCCCGAACTACAAAGACGACGCCCAGCGCGAAGAGATCGAAGGTTCCCTGGTTAAACTCAAGGACCACATCGCTCGCCAACTGGCGTCGGACGAAGAGTTCGAACTGCCGTGTGATCTGGACCTCGGCGACGAGCCGGATGAGTCCGATCTGCGCGGCTGGTGCATCGGCTTTATGGAAGGCGTGTTCTTGCGCGAAGCGGCCTGGTTCGAAACCGCCGAAGAAGAAGTCAGCGAAATGCTGCTGCCGATCATGGTCGGTTCGGGCCTGTTCGACGACCAGCCTGAATTCGCCGATATCGCTCAGGACGCCAACCTGATGGACGACATGATCGTGCAGATCCCGGAAGCCCTGACTGCCCTGTTCCTGCTGTGCCATGCCCCTGACGAAAAACCGGCCATCCTCAAGCCGCGTCACCACTGATTCAATGCCCGGCCCCTCATTCAGCAGCCGGTCGCGGCTGCTGCGTTACGTTCTGTTTGCCATTGGCTGGCTGAGCGTAGCGCTGGGGGTTCTGGGGATCTTCCTGCCGGTACTGCCCACCACTCCCTTTCTGCTCTTGGCTGCCGCCTGCTTTGCGCGCAGTTCCCCACGGTTTTACCAGTGGCTGGTCGAACACCCTCGACTGGGGCCCTGGATCCGCGACTACCTCGACGGTAACGGCATCCCGCTGAAGGCCAAGGTCTATGCCATTGGTTTGATGTGGCTGAGCATTGGCGTGTCCTGCTACTTGGTGCCATTGCCTTGGGCGCGAGGGTTTATGCTGCTCAGCGCGGTGCTGGTGAGCCTTTATATCCTGCGCCAGAAAACCCTGGAAAAACCTTAAAGATCAAAAGATCGCGAGGCGAGCTCGCTCCTACAGAGGGTGTTTTGTGACGTGGTTGCGCTGGTAGGTGTCGGCGCCCATGGCTTCGATCTGCCCTTCGATCAGCGCTTCAAACGGGCGCAGCAGCGGTGCATAGGACGCCGGAGCTTCGAGGATGTCCAGCGCCTGTGCAATGGCTTCCACGGTCGACAAAGCCCCAGGCCCCGGTGCCTTGCGCAGGCGGTATCGGGACACCGCGCCCTCGGGCAAGGTCACCCGTGGCAGCTGTGCCAGCAACGGGTTGAGGTGCAGCAGTTTGCGCGCCTTGCGCCATGTGCCATCGGGTACCACCAGCAGCAGTTTTTCAGTTGCCGCAGCATCCGCCTGTAGCGGTTGCGCACACTCCCCCGGAAACAACAACCGCGCCTGATACCCCGGCGGGTTGAGCAGCGTGTGCAAATCCTCAAACACTTCGCCCACCCGCAGTTCAGCGTTGGTCAGCCCCAAGGCCGCCAGCCGTGCAGTATTCAGCGCATGATTGACTTCACTGGGATGCTGTAACAGCAAGACGCGGGTGTGGCTGTCCAGTTGTGGGATCAAGTCGCACAGGCAGTGCGTTTGCGGGCGCAAGCAGCGAGGGCATTGAGCACGGGACATAGCGATAACGCTCTCTTCAAGGTTGATTTAGCTGCGCTTTGAGCAGGTCGCGAAAGGTTTGAATCAGCGGCTCACGACTACGACCACGGCGCACGATCATTGAAAACGGCGCCTGATAACCAAAGGTCGCCGGCAGCAACACGCGCAAGTCACCCTTCTCGACCCACGGCTCGGCGTAATGTTCGGGCAAGTAACCAATGTAGGCGCCGGAGAGCACCAGGATCAGTTGGGCTTCCATACTGTCAACGGTGGCCGCACTGTGTTTAAAGCCGTGCCGCGCCAGCTCGGCCTGGCTCCAGTAGCCGCGCCCGACCATGCGTTGCTGAGTAATCACCGGCTCGGGGATTCGCCGCTCAGCGAACAAGGGATGCCGCGTGCTGCAATACAGCCAATGCTGTTCACGGTACAGCGGCTGATAAACCAGACCGCTCATGCGCGACGAAAACGCACCGATGGCCAGATCAAGCCGGTTGTCTTGTACTCCGAGCTGCAATTCGTAAGGGCTCATGACCGACAGGTGCAAGTGCACCGCCGGGTGCTCCTGACTGTAGGCGCCAATGGCTTCGGCAAAGGGCAAGGCTTTGTCGCTGACCGTGGAGTCGATCACCCCCAGGTTCAAGGTGCCGCGCAGTTCACCCTTGAGCGCGGCGGCGTACTGCTCAAAGCCTTCCAGCTCGCCCAATAGACGCAGGGTTTCCTGGTGAAACAGCTCGCCCTTGCTGGTGAGGCTGAACCCGCCGCGCCCCCGATGGCACAGCACCAGCCCCAGATTGGCCTCCAGCTGGCTCATGTAGGTGCTGATGGCCGACGTCGACAGGTTGAGTTCCTGCTGCGCCGTGGCGAAACCCTGGTGCCGGACCACACTGGCAAAGATTCGCAATAGTTTTAGATCGGGTAAAGCGTTGGCCATGAATGACTCACTTTTCACGGTAGGAGCGAGCTTGTCTCGCGATCTTTTCACAATCAAAAGATCGCGAGACAAGCTCGCTCCTACCCGTGGCGCGCATATTTTAGGCTCGGAGTCTAACTCGAGGCCGCGCATTAGTTTAGAAAAATCTGAACTAAGTATTTGCCTGTAGGGATTCTTCCCGCCGCCCGCCTTTCGCAGAATCGACCGCCATAACCACAACAAACGACGAGGTCTTTCCCGTGGATAAAATTCTTCACCAACCACTGGGCGGCAATGAAATGCCGCGCTTCGCCGGCATTGCCACCATGATGCGCCTGCCCCATCTGCAATCCGCCGCCGGTCTGGATGCCGCCTTTGTTGGCGTGCCATTGGACATCGGTACGTCGTTGCGCGCAGGCACCCGTTTCGGCCCTCGCGAAATCCGCGCCGAATCCGTGATGATCCGCCCTTACAACATGGCCACCGGCGCTGCCCCGTTCGACTCGCTGTCGGTCGCGGATATCGGCGACGTTGCAATCAACACCTTCAACCTGCTGGACGCCGTGCGCATCATCGAAGAAGCCTACGATGACATCCTCGAGCACAACGTGATCCCGTTGACGCTGGGTGGCGACCACACTATTACCCTGCCGATCCTGCGCGCCATTCACAAAAAGCACGGCAAGGTTGGCCTGGTGCATATCGATGCTCACGCCGATGTGAACGATCACATGTTTGGCGAAAAAATTGCCCACGGCACCACGTTCCGCCGCGCTGCCGAAGAAGGCTTGCTGGACTGTGACCGTGTCGTGCAAATCGGCCTGCGCGCCCAGGGCTATACCGCTGAAGACTTTAACTGGAGCCGCAAACAGGGCTTCCGTGTGGTGCAGGCCGAAGAGTGCTGGCACAAGTCGCTGGCCCCGTTGATGGCTGAAGTTCGTGAAAAAGTCGGCGATGGCCCGGTGTACCTGAGCTTTGATATCGACGGCATCGACCCGGCCTGGGCGCCTGGCACCGGCACCCCGGAAATCGGCGGCCTGACCACCATTCAGGCGATTGAGATTATTCGCGGCTGCCAAGGCCTCGACCTGATCGGTTGCGATCTGGTAGAAGTCTCGCCGCCTTACGACACCACCGGCAATACCTCACTGCTGGGCGCGAACTTGCTGTACGAAATGCTCTGCGTCTTGCCGGGTGTCACTCATCGCTAAACCCCGTCTCCAGACGGGATAAAGGGTTCGAGGTGCCATCGCGCACCTCGAACAGCGCCTTCGCCGGCAAGCCGGCTGACAGGACAATTTTTGTGCATGACGCGGCCAGCGAGCGGCGCATGCAAGGGGAGCAATTCTTTAGCCAGGATCGCGCGCCTCCGGTCTTCAAGACCTGAGTCAGCACACAAGAACAAAAGGCCTTTGGCTGGCCTGTTACGAATGTTTGTCCGCTTTGTCGGAAAGGCTGCCGCCCCCTTAGCCAGTGTGATCGGAGATGATCATGAATAATAAAAACAGCCCCAATAATGCGGGCCACATTAATTCACCAGGAGTTGACCCGACTCCGAACAACGCACGCCGAACCGGACTCAGGGACGTATTTCGCCTGTTTTTGGGCAACGCGCGCGCCACGCAATACACCCAACGCCACACCCGAAACACCGGTGATGCCACCCATCGCCTGATCGCCTCATAAAAAAAATAATCGGAGACTCGCCATCATGGCTTTAGACCTAATAGTCGTCCTTATCTACGCTGCGGCAATGCTGGTGCTGGGTTACTACGGCATGCGCAAGGCAAAAACCCACGAAGAATACCTGGTCGCCGGACGCAACCTGGGCCCGACACTGTACATGGGCACCATGGCCGCCACGGTGCTGGGCGGTGCTTCAACTGTCGGTACTGTCCGTTTGGGTTATGTACACGGGATTTCAGGCTTCTGGCTATGTGCTGCCCTGGGTTGCGGGATCATCGCGCTCAACTTGTTTCTGGCCAAGCCGTTGCTCAAACTCAAAATCTTTACCGTGACCCAAGTGCTGGAAAAACGTTACAACCCTATGGCTCGCCAGGCGAGCGCGGTGATTATGCTAGCGTATGCCCTGATGATCGGCGTGACCTCCATTTTGGCGATCGGCACCGTGCTTGAAGTGTTGTTCGGCCTGCCGTTCTGGGTGTCGGTGGTGCTCGGCGGTGGCGTGGTGGTGGTGTACTCGACCATTGGCGGGATGTGGTCACTGACCCTGACTGACATCGTGCAGTTCGTGATCAAGACCGTGGGCCTGATGTTCGTGCTGCTGCCAATCTGCCTGTACCGTGTTGGCGGCTGGGATGAATTGGTGAGCAAACTGCCAGCCTCGAACTTCAGCTTCACCAGCATCGGCTGGGAAACCATCGTCACCTACTTCATGATTTACTTCTTCGGCATTCTGATCGGCCAGGACATTTGGCAGCGCGTGTTTACCGCCAAAACTGACAAGGTGGCCAAGTACGCCGGTACGTTCGCAGGGTTCTACTGCATCCTTTACGGCCTGACCTGCGCCCTGATCGGCATGGCGGCCCATGTGCTGATCCCGGACCTGGGTAACGTCAACAACGCGTTCGCCGCCATCGTTAAGGTTTCGCTGCCGGACGGCATTCGCGGGCTGGTGATTGCTGCCGCCCTGGCCGCCATGATGTCCACCGCCAGTGCCGGCTTGCTCGCCGCGTCCACCGTATTGACCGAAGACCTGCTGCCCAAGCTGCGCGGCGGCAAACAATCGAGCCTGAAGATCAACCGCCTGTTCACCATGCTCACAGGCCTCGTGGTGCTGGCGATTGCCTTGGTGGTAAGCGACGTTATCAGCGCCCTCACGCTGGCCTACAACCTGCTGGTTGGCGGCATGCTGGTGCCATTGATCGGGGCGATTTACTGGAAGCGCGCCACGACGGCAGGCGCCATCAGCAGCATGAGCCTGGGCTTTATCACGGCGCTGATTTTTATGATCAAGGATGGTCTGGACGCCAATACGCCGATCTACTACAGCCTGGCTGTAGGGCTTATCAGCTTTATCGTGGTCAGCTTGCTGGATCGGCGCCCGGCCACAGTGGCCAGCGCTGCCTGATACCCACTTTCTTCAGCGGGCGCGACGTCGGAGGTCGTGCCCGTTTTTTTCGATATCAGGCGCTTACGCTGCCACCGTCTTAACGGCGACGTTGCGGACGGCGACGCGGGTCTTCGACAGGGATCGGAATTGGTTGCAGCGGAGGCTCAATCAGGCCCAGTGCAACGCCGACGTCATGCAGCCAGTTTTTCAGTTTGTCTTTCATATTTCCCCCTTGGGGCCACACTTACGACCGGATTCCTTGGTCGCTTCGTACAGATAATAGTCCTAAGTCCTACAAGATGCTTGCTTAAGGTCAATGAACTTTAGGCTAATCCTCCTCTTTTCAAGTCAGGCCGATGCGCGTTGTGCCGCAATTTCTACGTCGCTTTTAACAGACGCCGTCTGCTGCAACGTTATCCACGCATTCAAGTTGGCGCCCAGCATGCCCTTTCGCCACATCAACCACGTAGTGGCAGAGGCAAAAGGTTGTTTCAAGGGATGTACGCCGACACTTTCACGGCCCGGCAAGCTGGCCAGCATCGAAGCTGGCATCAACGCCACACCCGACCCCGCCACCACGCACGCCAGCATGCCCTGATAGGACTCAATCTCCATCACGCGGCCCATTGCCGCCCGGTCGCTGGCGTACCAGGCCTCAAGGCGGGTGCGATACGAACAGCCCTGACGGAAGGCGAACACCTCACGCCCCTGCACGTCCTGGGCGCGGGTGATAGGTGGATGATCCAGATCGCTGATCATCACCAGTTGCTCTTCACAGAACTCAACGCCATCGAGCCCGGCCAACTCAAGTGGGCCATCCACCAGCGCCGCATCCAGACGCCCGGTGAGCAAACCTTCGAGCAATTCCCCGCTCGGCGCCGACTGTACGTGCAGGTTCACTGCCGGGTAGGCGCGATGGTAGCGGGCCAGCAAAGCGGGCAAATGGATCGCCGCGGTGCTGTACATCGTGCCAAGGGTGAATTTGCCGGACGGCACGCCGCCCTGTACCGCGCCCAGCGCCTCATCGCGCAGGGCGAACAGGCGCGCGGTGTAATCGAGCAGCACTTTGCCTGCCGGGGACAATTGCAAGCGCTGGCGCTCACGCATGAACAACTCGACACCCATTTGCTCTTCAAGTTGTTTGAGCCGGGTCGACAGATTGGAAGGCACGCGGTGCAGACGTTCAGCTGCACGGGTGATCGAGCCTTCTTCGGCCACGGCCTGAAAAATCCGTAATTGGATGAATTCCACACCATTCTCCAAAACTGAACAAGTCACTCACTATTATTCAATTTTATAGAAAGTCAATCACCGCTAGCCTGACGGTCATTGTCACTGCCCGGGAATCAACAGCATGTCAGCCCTGACTCGCTTACTCGCCAGCTTTATCGCCCTCATGATGGCCATGGGGATTGGCCGTTTTTCACTCACCCCGCAACTGCCGCACTTGATCAGCGAAGGCCAGATCGACTTGACCGGCGCCGGGCTGATTGCCGCCGCCAACTATTTGGGCTATTTGATCGGCGCGCTGGACGCCATTCGTGCCAGACGCCCGGAGCAAGTCCGTGGCCGACTGCACACCGGTTTATGGCTGTGCGTGGTGCTGACGCTGATTTCGTACTGGGCACAAGGCTTCTGGCCGCATATGCTGCTGCGCTTTGGCGCGGGGGTGGCAAGCGCCTGGGTGATGGTGATGATCACGGCGCTCAGCCAACAGATCGCGGTCAGCGCTAACCGGCCGCGCTTGGGTGCCCTGGTGTTTGCAGGGCCCGGCATTGGCGTGGTGCTGACCGGATTGCTCGCGCTGTTTGCCAACGTTCAAGGGCAAAACTCGTCCATGTTGTGGCTGATCTACGCGGTGGCCGCCTTGCTCATGCTGCTGGTGATCATGCCGATCCTGCCACCCGCCAACGGCCTTGCTCCGCACGTGCAGACGGCGACCACAAGCCCACGCCACCCCGGTATCACCCGTCTGGGGGCCATTTATGCGCTGTATGGCTTGGGGTACATCATTCCGGCGACGTTTTTGTCGCAAATGGCCAGCGCGCAATTTCGCGGTCAATGGCAAGCTGATTTGTTCTGGCCAGCTTTCGGCCTGTGCGCGGCCATTGGCGTGGTGCTGATCAGCTTTCACCGGCCCTCGCCGCGCACCACTCGCCTGTGGCTGATGGCCGCGCTGTGGGTGCAGGCGGCCGGTGTGCTGGCATGCTTGCTGCCCAGCAGTGCGGGCCTGGCGCTGGGGGTGATTTTATGCGGCACGCCGTTCCTGGCCTGCATGCCGCTGGTGATGCAAAGCTCACGCGACATCGCCCCCCACGCCACTCAGCGCAACGCCGCCTTGCTCACCGCCTGTTTTGCCGTCGGCCAACTGGGCGGGCCTTTGCTGGCAGCCGTCAGCAGCCATTTCAGTGGCGGATTGCACCCGGCGCTGATCATCGCGGCCAGCGGCCTGGTGCTGGCCGGGGTACTGGCCTTGCAACTGGTTAATTTTGTAGCAGTGCGCGCACCTTGCGACGCACCCACTGCTCCGCGCTGACAAAAGTGATACCTAGCAGCACCAGCACCGCGCCCACGGCGAAGTTGAAGCTTAATGGCTCATCCAGTATGAACACGCCAAAGGTCACCCCGAACAGGGGCGTCATAAACGAAAACACGGCCAGATTGGAGGCCAGGTAACGCTTGAGCAGCCAAAACCACATCAGGTAGCTGAAAAAAGACACCACCAGGCCCTGAAACAAGACGCTGCCAATGGCCAGCCCGGTGAAGCTGAAGTGGGTGATTTGCCCTGTGGCAAGGGCAATCACCAGCAGGCCGATAAAGCCCACGATCAACTGGTAAAACAGGGTCAGCGTGACCGGCGCCTCAGAGAGCCTGGAGCCGCGCACCACCACAGTGGTGACGCCCCAGGCCATGCCTGCCAGCACACCGTAGGCATCGCCAAGCAAGACGTCGGGGTCCATGTCCGCGAACGACATGCCTCCGGCAAAGGAGAATGCAATGCCCAGAAACGCGAGGAAGATCCCCAGCCACTGCAGCGGCCGCAGACGCTCACTGGGCAACAGCCAGTTCACCCCCAGCGCAGTAAAGATCGGCGCGGTATAGAGGAACACCGACATGTGCGCCGCGCTGGTCAGGTGCAGCCCCTGCGCAATAAAGAAAAACTCCAGGCCAAACAAACTGCCTGCGAGCAAGCCGCCGCGCCAGGTGTAGGGCACCTGGTCCCAGCCACCCTTCCAGCAAATCAGCAGCCCCACCAGCAGCGCCGAGATCCCCGAGCGGGCCATGGCCTGCATGACCGGGGAAATATCAGGTGCAGCCACTTTGATCAGCACCTGCTGGACACCCCAGATCAGGCACAACCCCAGCATGACTTGCAGTGCAAAAGCATCCGTTGCTCGCCGCGAACCACTCATAGCCACACCCAAAAGATAAAAACAGCGCAGGCCGCTGGTTTAAACCAGTTCGATGCGGTCCGCGTGGATCACAATCTTGCCTTCCTTGTAGAGCGCACCAATGGCCTTCTTGAAGTTGCCCTTGCTGACGCCAAACAGGTTGCTGATCTGCTCGGGTGCACTTTTATCACTGACCGGCAGTACGCCATTGTTTTCACGCAACTTGCTGAGAATCTTCGAGTTCAGGCTGCTGGATGCCTCCTGACCGACTGGCTGCAAACTCAGGCTGATCTTGCCATCGGCACGAACTTCTTTGATATAGCCTTTCTCTTGCTTGCCCGCACGCAGGAACTTGAACACTTCGTTCTTGTGGATCAAGCCCCAGTGCTTGTTGTTGATCACGGCTTTAAAGCCCATGTCCGTGGCCTCAGCCACCAGCAGATCAACTTCCTGGCCCACCTGATAGTTGGCCGGGGTTTTGTCCAGGTAGCGGTCCAGGCGGGCCGTGGCGGTGATCCGGCGCGTGTGTTTGTCCAGGTAAACGTGCACAACCACATATTCACCAGCGGTCATCTGGCGTTTTTCTTCGGAATACGGCAACAGCAAATCTTTCGGCAGGCCCCAATCAAGGAAAACACCGATGCTATTAATTTCGACGACTTTAAGACTGGCAAACTCACCGACTTGAACTTTTGGTTTTTCAGTGGTGGCAATTAACTTGTCAGCGCTGTCCAAATAAACAAATACGTTTAGCCAGTCTTCATCTTCACTGGGAATATCTTTAGGAATATAGCGATTGGGCAACAGGATTTCCCCGTCAGCTCCGCCATCCAGATACAAACCGAAGTTAGTGTGTTTAACCACTTGCAAACTGTTGTAGCGACCGATTAAAGCCATGTCCAATACCCTCATTACGTGGGCAGCATTCTACCCGAGTTTGGCCCGGCAAATTGGAGCCGCGCAGCAAGGCTTTCACATTTTTTACAAAAGGCCTGATTTATCAAGGATTTTTGCCTCGACCCCAGGACCACTCGTCAGCCCGGCGAGCCCTCAAGGCCCTGCCGAGCAGCGCAAAAACAACCCGATGATATGAATTAAAACAGCGGGTTAGCCGGCGCATAGAGTGTTGATTATGTGCAATGCCAAGGTGCTTATAATATTTCAGGAGGATATTTAACAAGCAATTGTCAAGTATTTCAGTTACTATCGCTGGCCAAGTTATTTTCTACAGGTGAATAGCCGCCATGCGTGTAAAAGCATCCGCCAGCAAAGTAAAGCCAGCTCCCGCCGTTGAAACCAGTGATTCAATCAATGCGCAAATTGCCGCATTCTTGAAGTCCGGTGGCGAGATCCAGCAAATTGACAAAGGCGTCAGCGGCCAAACTTTCGGCGCATCCAAACAGATTTCGCTGGGTAAAAAGTAATACCCCCGCTTTATAGTGGTCCTGATGCGCTTTGCCTTCCAAAGCGCTGGGACTCCTGAACCCCCTCCCCTCAAGAAATCGACGAACGGCCCCCATCTGCCAGCATACATCCGTATGCTTGAACCTCTCTAAACCAAGCCTTCGAGCCAATCACTGCATCCAGTTGTCAAGGGAGTGACCTATGCTCACACGAGCGTTACTGCTCACCGGCACATTGCTGTCCAGCGCGGCTGTCAACGCACAGGTGTTTTCACGCGAGCTGGGCGACTTCGACCTCAGAATGGGCACCCAGCCCAGCCGCAGCATGGCCCAAGGCCTGGTCAAGCCGACCAGCCCGGGTTCAACCTTCCATGGCGGCCTGGACCTCACGCACAACAGCGGCTGGTATGTCGGCCAATGGGCACCCACCATGGGCCTCAAGCCCGGCAGCAATCTGGAAGTCGATTCATACCTCGGTTACAAACACCCGTTTGACCAGACCCTGAGTTATGAACTGGGGATGATTCATTACAGCTACCCCAAAGTCAGCCCCATGGACAGCCAGCAGTTTTATGCGGGGCTGACAGTGTTGGGTACGCGCTTTGGCGCAGCGTTCAGCAATGACCCGGACCGACGCGACAGCACCGTGTTTGCCGATTTGGGCGCCAATCGCACGCTGGGAGTCGGGGTCAGCCTGAAATACACCACCCACCAACTGGGCACGCCGGTATCCATCGCCGATGGCGGCAGCGTGCGTACGTTCAATGATTGGTCAATCACCTTCTCACGGCCCTGGATGGGCGTGAACCTGAACGTGATCTACAGCGACTCCAGCCTCGATGGCGGCGATTGCTCAGCGTACTCGGGGCAAAACCCGCAATGCGATGGGTTACTGACGTTCAAGGCTGAACGTACGTTTTATTGAGAGAGGGGATTACAAAGCCGTCCCGTCTTCGACGCCGCGCTGTCGCGCATCAAACAGGCCACTATACTCGCTGACGAGGTACGAAGGCTGCGATCGGCCAGCGTGGTTTAACGGAGCCTCTTACGGCTTAGATCAAGATCAAAAGATCGCGAGCAAGCTCGCTCCTACAGGGTCTTATGAGCGAGCTTGCCTCGCGATCTTTTACTCTTAAAAGACCGAGAGGCAAACCTTATCCGTAAACCTTACTCAGCAGCCGGAGCTTCTGGCTTACGGCGCTTGAGCGGCGCCATGCCGTCCTTGCTGACCAGCGACAGGGCGTCGGTCTTTGGGCGGTTGGCGATTTTGCGTTTGGTCGGGGCCTTGGCGCCGGTCTTTTTCTTGTCGCCTTTGCCGTCAGTCTTTTTCTTCTTCACACCAACAGCTTTACCCGAAGCCTTGACCTTTTTCGGCCCGCTGTAGGTGCCTTTGACTTCTTTGATCACGCGACGCTCGAAGCTTTGCTTCAAGTAGCGCTCGATGCTGGACATAAGGTTCCAGTCACCGTGGCAAATCAGCGAGATCGCCAGACCGTCGTTGCCGGCACGGCCAGTTCGGCCAATGCGGTGAACGTATTCGTCGCCGCTACGCGGCATGTCGAAGTTGATCACCAGATCCAGACCTTCAACGTCCAGACCACGGGCGGCCACGTCGGTAGCGACCAAAATTTTCACGCCGCCCTGCTTCAGGCGATCAATGGCCAGCTTGCGGTCTTTTTGGTCTTTCTCACCGTGCAAGACAAACGCCTTGTACTCCTGAGCCACCAGACGGCCGTAAATGCGGTCGGCCATGGCGCGGGTGTTGGTGAAGACGATGGCTTTTTGATAAGTCTCGTTGGCCAGCAACCAGTTCACGATTTGTTCTTTGTGCTGGTTGTGGTCAGCGGTGATCACTTGCTGACGCGTGGTAGCGTTCAGCTGACTGACCTGGTTGAGCTGCAAGTGCTCAGGGTTGTTCAAGACTTTACCGATCATGTCACGCAGGCCCGAACCACCGGTGGTGGCCGAGAACAACATGGTTTGCTGACGGTTCGGGCATTCGTCAACCAGACGCTGCACGTCTTCGGCGAAGCCCATGTCGAGCATGCGGTCAGCTTCGTCGAGCACCAGCACTTCAACTTCGTTGAGTTGCAGGTTGCCGGCGTTCAGTTGCTCAAGCAAACGGCCTGGCGTGCCGATCAGGATGTCAGGCACTTTGCGCAACATGGCGGCCTGTACTTTGAAGTCTTCACCGCCGGTAATCAGACCGGACTTGATGAACGTGAACTGCGAAAAGCGTTCAACTTCTTTCAAGGTTTGCTGCGCCAGCTCGCGGGTCGGCAGCAAAATCAACGCTTTGATGCTGACGCGGATTTTGGCTGGGCCAATCAGGCGATTGAGAATCGGCAGAACGAAAGCAGCGGTTTTGCCACTCCCGGTTTGAGCTGTAACCCGCAGGTCACGCCCCTCGAGCGCGAGCGGGATGGCCGCTGCTTGCACAGGCGTAGGCTCGACAAATTTAAGCTCGGCCACAGCTTTAAGCAGGCGTTCGTGCAGGGCGAAATCGGAAAACACGGGTGCTACCTCGAAGAAATGCGAAAAATCAGCGGCATAGAGTAACGGTTTCGAGCGCTCAGGCCGAGTTTCTTTGCATCAACGGCGCGAAACAAATGCTTTTTTAGGGTCTTTAGTCCAAAGACAGCCCCTAAATCGTCTTGAGATGGTCTAATCCCATGGCCATTTCTTTTGGGATAACGCTTTAACTTATGGATACTCAAACACTCTGGAGCGAATTTGAACGCCTTTGGGCCAACCTGGATCACTATCCTTGGCTGTCGTCCGTTCTGGGACTGATCGTATTGGTGAGCGTCGCCCTGCTCGCCGGTCACATTGCCCGCATCATTATCTTGCGCGTCACCAAGATGCTCGCCCGCCAGCCAGCCTTGCACTGGGTCAGCGATTTGCGCGAACACAAAGTGTTCCATCGCGTGGCGCAAATGACGCCGTCACTGATGATCCAGTTTGGCCGCAATTTGGTCCCGGACCTGAGCGACAACGGTCGCCAATTCCTCGGCAACCTGGCCTTGGCCATCACCATTTTTGTGTTGACGCGGGTCATCACCGCCCTGCTCGATGCCTTGCTCGACATCTACGCACGCACCAACTACGCCAAGACCCGGCCCATCAAGGGCTATATCCAGCTGGGCAAGATGCTGCTGTATGTGTTCTCCGCGATCATCATTGTCGCCACCCTGATCGACCGCTCGCCGATGCTGTTGCTCTCGGGCCTGGGTGCCATGTCTGCGGTGATTTTGTTGGTCTACAAAGACACCCTGCTGTCTTTTGTCGCCAGCGTTCAGTTGACCAGCAACGACCTGCTGCGAGTAGGCGACTGGATCGAAATGCCGCAAGTGGGCGCCGACGGCGATGTCATGGACATCACGCTGCACACCGTCAAAGTACAGAACTTCGACAAGACCATCGTCTCCATCCCGACCTGGCGCTTGATGTCCGAGTCGTTTAAAAACTGGCGCGGCATGCAGCAATCCGGCGGTCGACGGATCAAGCGCAGTCTGTTTATTGATGCCGCAGGCGTCGGGTTTCTGACCGACGAGCAGGAGCAGCGCCTGGAGCAAGTGCGCTTGCTGAGCGACTATCTGGCGCGCAAAAAAGCCGAACTCAAGAGCTGGAACGAAGCCCAGGGCAACGTCGCGGCGATGTCAGCCAACCGTCGGCGCATGACCAACATAGGTACCTTCCGCGCCTACGCACTGGCCTACCTGCGAAGCCACGCGATGATCCAGCCCAACATGACCTGCATGGTGCGCCAGATGCAAGCCACGCCCCAAGGCGTGCCACTTGAAATCTACTGCTTCACCCGCACCACGGTGTGGGACGAATACGAGCAAATCCAGGGCGATATTTTCGACTATCTGTTATCGGTCTTGCCGGAGTTTGGCTTGAGCGTGTATCAACAGCCAAGTGGCAATGACTTGCGTCAAGGGCTGATGAACAAGATCAACCCGCCGCACGTGGCGGTTGAAGACTGAGTCACGTGTAAGTCGCCGCAGCCAGTGATGACTGCGGCGACGTGGCAGCGTTAGCTGTGTTTGAACTGCGGATCACCGCTCAGTTCGAACAACAACTTGATGCCTTCGGGCCAGTCACCCAAGCCACTCTCATGGTTGATGTGCCTGGCTTGTTGCAACCACACTAATTCACTGCCCCACGCCTCGCTGAAGGCTGTCGCGCGCTCGACGCTGACATAGGGATCATCCGTGCTGGCCACGGTTATCGAGTCAAAGGGCAGTTTCCCCAAGTGCATGGGTGCAAACCCTGACGTGCCTTGCGGATAACTCGGCGCTTCGGTGTCGCTGGGGGCTACCAGCAGCGCGCCGCGAACACGGTTTTTGGCATCTGTGGGGTACTGCTGCGACCACGCCGCAATCAGGTTGCACGCCAGACTGTGCCCCACCAACACCACCGGTCGCTGGCTGGAAGTGACTTTGTCGTGTAATCGCTGAACCCAATCAGCGCACACCGGCGTGTTCCAATCGTCTTGCTTGACCCGTTTCAGACCGCTGTAGTTCTTCTCCCAGCGCGTTTGCCAGTGATCTTCCCCCGAATTATTCAGGCCCGGCAAGATCAACACTTTGACTGTCATTCCCACTCCCCTTTAAGGCGTTAGATTGGGTCTGTTGACGTTTCATTGCGGTCGCGACGAGACGTCAACAGACCTTGGGCCTTAAGGACCTTAGCCCCTGATAGCCTTGCGGTCTAGCCGGCTGATCCACACAGCCAGCAGAATCACCGTGCCGCCCAACATTAACCTGCCCAACGGTTCGTGCTGGTTCCAGATCAGCAGGTTCAGCAGTAAACCCACCGGCACATGCAGGTTGTTCATCACCGCCAGGGTGCCGCCGCTGACCAGGCACGCGCCTTTGTTCCACCAGTACATGCCCAGCGCCGTCGACACCAGGCCCAGAAACAGCAACACGCCCCACTGCAACGGTGCGTCGGGCAAAAAGTGCGCTTTGCCAAACAGCAGGAAAGCCGGCAACACCACAATCAGGGCGCCGACATAAAAGAACCCGAACCGCCGGTAGCCCGGCAGCTCACTCGGATAGCGCAGCACCAGACGCCGGTACAGCACCTGACCAGCGGCATACGTAAAGTTGGCCAGTTGCAGCAGCAGGAAGCCTTTGAAGAAGTCCGGGCTGATGCTGTCAAACCGAATCACCGCAGCCCCGCCAACGGCCACCAGCGCGGCGACCAGCGCCCACGGATTAAAGCGCCGGTTTAGCGCATCTTCAATCAGGGTGACGTGCAGCGGCGTAAGGATGGTGAACAGCAGCACCTCGGGCACCGTGAGCACGCGAAAGCTCAGGTACAGACAGACGTAGGTGATACCAAACTGCAGGGCGCCAATCACCAGCATGCCGCGCATAAAGCCGGGTTCAACCTGGCGCCAGCGTGTCAGCGGGATAAAAACCAGACCGGCCAGCACCACACGCACCAGCACGGCGAAGTAACTGTCGACGTGCCCTGCCAGATACTCGCCAATAAGGCTGAAGGAAAACGCCTGAATCAGCGTCACAACTAGCAAATAACCCATAAATCTCTCGCCCGGTATTGAGTGGACGCGACCTTAGCGGTTTTTCAGCACGCTGCGCTATCGGCCCGTAAACCGCAGGCAAAAAAAACCCGATCCAGCGTAGGGCTGATCGGGCGATAGCACTCAAAGAAAGTGCCAAGGGAGGTTCGATGCGCGAACCGCTTGCTTGAAGGAGCAGTGAAGCGAATTAAGCCATGCAACGATTATCTGTTGATTAACAGACCGGCTCAGGCCACATCTGAAAGCCTGGCTTTGGCTTGGTTCAACCCTTTTTCCTGGAAGTCGCCGCCCAGGTTCATGCCCTCGGCATGGATAAAGGTCACGTCATGAATGCCCACAAAGGCCAGTACCTGGCGCAGGTACGGTTCTTGGTGGTCTGCGGTGCTACCCGCATATATCCCGCCGCGCGCAGTGAGCACGTATGCTTTTTTACCGGTGAGCAGACCCAGGGGGCCGGTGTCGGTGTATTTGAAAGTCAGGCCGGCGCGCAACACATGGTCCAGCCAGGCTTTGAGGGTGCTGGGGATCGCAAAGTTGTACATCGGCGCCGCCAGCACCAGCACGTCAGCCGCCAGCAACTCGTCGGTCAGCTCATTGGAGCGCTGCAAGGAAGCCTGTTCGGCGGCGTTACGCTGCGCCTCGGGCTTCATCCAGCCGCCCAGCAAATCGGCGTCCAGATGCGGCACCGGGTTCACAGCCACATCGCGAATGGTCAGGCGATCAGCCGGATGAAGGGTTTTCCAGTGACTGATGAACTGCTGTGTCAGCTCGCGGGAAAAGGAATCCTGTTGGCGAGCGCTGCTTTCGATGATCAGAACATTAGACATGGGCGGTAGGCTCCATCTGTGAAGGCTGTAAGGCGATGGAGTGAATCCTAGAGGGCATTTCATTGATGAAAAAGCGTAAATATCTGCTACAACCTATCTATAAATTTGTTTATTAATGAGTACCCTGTACAACAGGCTGCGGCTACACAACGACTCGTTACCAAAGGAATACAACGTGAAAGCGCCCCGCGTGACCCTTGACCAATGGCGCACGCTGCAAGCGGTGGTCGACCACGGTGGCTTTGCGCAAGCTGCTGAGGTGCTGCATCGCTCGCAGTCGTCTGTCAGTTACACCGTTGCTCGCATGCAAGACCAGCTCGGCGTGCCGCTGTTGCGCATCGACGGGCGCAAAGCCGTGCTCACCGAAGCCGGCGGCGTTTTATTACGGCGTTCGCGCCAGTTGGTCAAACAAGCCAGCCAGCTTGAAGACCTCGCCCATCACATGGAGCAAGGCTGGGAAGCCGAAGTGCGGCTGGTGGTTGACGCCGCTTACCCGAATGCACGGCTGGTGCGCGCCTTGACCGCTTTTATGCCGCAGAGCCGTGGCTGTCGTGTGCGATTGCGCGAAGAAGTCCTGTCGGGCGTCGAAGAGGTTTTGCTGGAAGGCGTGGCCGACCTGGCCATCAGCAGTTTCAATATTCCCGGCTACCTGGGCACAGAACTGAGCACCGTCGAATTCATTGCCGTGGCTCATCCCGATCACGCCCTGCATCGTATGCAACGGGTGCTGCACTTCCAGGACCTTGAAAGCCAGTTGCAAGTGGTGATTCGCGACTCGGGCCGCCAGCAACCCCGCGACGTGGGCTGGCTGGGCTCTGAACAACGCTGGACGGTCGGCAGCCTGGCCACGGCCGCCGCTTTTGTGGGCAGTGGCCTGGGCTTTGCCTGGCTGCCCCGGCACATGATCGAGCGCGAACTCAAAGAGGGTGTGCTCAAAGCGTTGCCACTGGATCAGGGCGGTGACCGCCACCCGGTGTTTTACCTGTACGCCAACAAGGACAAACCGCTGGGCCCGGCGACACAAATACTGGTGGAGTTGTTGCGCACCTTTGATACCGCCCCCCTGGACGCAGCCTTTGCTGCCCCTGAGCAGGCATAAAGCAAAGATTGCAGCCATGACAGCGGTGGGCAGGAACATCGATCCCGAATATCCTGTCCAAGCTTCGCGGCTGGCCATTCATCAGTGCCAACCTCATCACATCACCTATTCAACACACAGCGCGTGCGTTCTCGGACGCAGCTGCTTCTACTTTTCAGGACTTTTGACTTATGTTGAAAAAAATTGCCTTTGCTGCCAGCGCCCTGCTCTTCGCCGCCAACCTGATGGCTGCAACGCCTGCGGCAAACAAAGCGACACCAGCGCAAAAAGCACCCCATGTACTGTTGGATACCAGCAACGGCCAGATTGAAATCGAACTGGACCCCGTCAAGGCACCGATCAGCACCAAAAACTTTCTGGATTACGTTGATAGCGGCTTTTACAACAACACTATTTTCCACCGTGTTATCCCCGGCTTCATGGTGCAAGGCGGCGGGTTCACCTCCCAGATGACGCAAAAAACAACCCGCGACCCAATCAAGAACGAAGCTGGCAACGGCCTGCACAATGTGCGCGGCACCTTGTCGATGGCACGTACCTCCAATCCGAACTCCGCGACCAGCCAGTTCTTTATCAATGTGGCTGACAATGCGAATCTCGATCCAGGCAGTAACGCTGGGTACGCGGTATTCGGCAAGGTGGTTAAAGGCATGGACGTGGTTGACGTAATCGTCAATTCGCAGACGACCACCAAAAGCGGTATGCAGAACGTGCCAATCGATCCTGTTTACATCAAGTCTGCCAAACGCATCGACTAAGCCTAATCGCTTCGCATGCTGCGGGGAGCTTGACCGGCCCAGGCCGGTCACACCACTAAAGGAGAGCCCGCTCAGCGGGCGTCAGTGACCATGCTTTATCGTCGTTTTGAACAACTGATCGATATTTTTCGCGAAGCTCCCAGCGCCACACCGCCCAACACCGTTTGGGCGTTTTACATCTATTACCTGCGCCAGGTCTGGCCACTGTTTGCCGCCTTGCTGGTGGTCGGGCTGGTCGCCGCCCTGATTGAAGTCTCGCTGTTCAGCTACTTGAGCACCCTGATCGATCTAGCCCAGGGCACGCCCAACACTGAGTTTTTCAGCATTCACAGCGGTGAGCTGATCTGGATGGCAGTGGTGGCGCTGATCATTCGCCCGGTGTTTTTCGGCCTGCATGATCTGCTTGTGCACCAGACCTTAAGCCCGAGCATGACCAGCATGATCCGCTGGCAAAACCACAACTATGTGCTCAAGCAAAGCCTCAACTTTTTCCAGAACGACTTCGCCGGGCGCATTGCCCAGCGCATCATGCAAACCGGCAACTCGCTGCGTGACTCT
The DNA here is from genome assembly GCF_001043025.1 of Pseudomonas helleri. Lineage (GTDB taxonomy): Bacteria > Pseudomonadota > Gammaproteobacteria > Pseudomonadales > Pseudomonadaceae > Aquipseudomonas > Aquipseudomonas helleri. The sequence continues at coordinate 171,176 of NZ_JYLD01000011.1, forward strand.
GCGGTGCAGGCCGTCGATGCGTTGTGGCACGTGTTGATCTACGCCATCAGTTCGCTGGTGCTGTTTGCCGAAGCGGACTGGCGGCTGATGATCCCTTTGCTGACCTGGATAGTGCTTTACATCGGCGCGCTGTATTACTTCGTGCCACGGGTCAAGGAACGCTCGGTGGTGTCTTCGGATGCGCGCTCTAAATTGATGGGCCGGATCGTTGACGGCTACACCAACATCACCACCCTCAAGCTGTTTGCCCACACCAATTACGAGCAGCAGTACGCCCGCGAAGCGATCATCGAACAAACCGAAAAAACCCAACTGGCCAGCCGCGTCGTAACCAGCATGGACGTGACCATCACCTCCATGAACGGGCTGCTGATTGTGAGCACCAGCGGCCTTGCGCTGTGGTTGTGGAGCCAGTCACTGATCAGCGTGGGCGCCATTGCGCTGGCTACTGGCCTGGTGATTCGCATCGTCAACATGTCTGGCTGGATCATGTGGGTGGTCAACGGCATTTTTGAAAACATCGGCATGGTCCAGGACGGTCTGCAGACCATTGCGCAACCCGTTACGGTCAAGGACAAGGACAACGCGCCACGCCTGAAGGTCGATCGCGGTGAAGTGCGTTTTGAGCACGTGGACTTTCACTACGGCAAACAGAGCGGGATCATTAGCGACCTGAACCTGGTGATCAAACCCGGCGAAAAAATCGGTTTGATCGGACCGTCCGGGGCGGGCAAATCGACGCTGGTCAACCTGCTTTTGCGCCTGTATGACCTGCAAGGCGGGAAAATTCTGATAGACGGTCAGAATATCGCCGAAGTGACGCAAGAAAGCCTGCGCGAACAGATCGGAATGATCACTCAGGACACGTCTTTGCTGCACCGTTCGATCCGCGACAACTTGCTGTATGGCAAGCCGGACGCCACCGACGACGAGCTCTGGGCAGCCGTGCGAAAAGCCCGTGCCGATGAGTTTATTCCTGCCCTTTCCGATGCTCAGGGGCGTACCGGTTTTGACGCCCATGTGGGCGAGCGCGGGGTCAAATTGTCGGGTGGTCAGCGCCAGCGCATCGCTATAGCACGGGTGTTACTGAAGAATGCGCCGATTCTGATCATGGACGAAGCGACCTCGGCGCTGGACTCCGAAGTCGAAGCCGCGATCCAGGAAAGTCTCGAAACCTTGATGCAAGGTAAAACCGTGATTGCCATCGCTCACCGGCTTTCGACCATCGCCCGCATGGACCGTTTGGTAGTCCTCGAAAAAGGTCAGATTGCCGAGTCCGGCACCCACGCCGAACTGCTCGCCCATGGCGGTTTGTATGCCCGTCTATGGCAACACCAAACGGGTGGATTTGTCGGCCTCGACTGATCCAAAAAAACACAACCTGTAAAGCCCGCGCAACACATCGCCAGAGCCCGTGGTTAAAGGGCTCTGGCGTTTTTTTAAGGTCTGGAAAATACCCGGTCGCCTGCTGTAATGAAGTAAAGATTCAGATGAATCTTGTCGTCAATTGCAGGATGCACAATCGTGTTTTTTGATCGATAGAGTTATCTATCCTGGATCCTTAAATGAACTTGTTCAAACGTTCGGCAACGGAGTTGGTGGGTACTTTCTGGCTGGTACTTGGCGGTTGTGGCAGCGCGGTGCTGGCAGCCGCTTTTCCCGATGTGGGCATCGGCCTGCTCGGTGTTGCCCTGGCCTTTGGCTTGACCGTGCTGACCATGGCATTTGCCATCGGGCACATCTCGGGCTGCCACCTCAACCCGGCGGTGTCATTTGGGCTGTGGGTGGGTGGCCGATTTCCTGCCAAAGAGTTGCCCGCCTACATCGTCGCCCAAGTACTGGGCGCGATTTTCGCGGCAGCCCTGTTGTACTTCATTGCCAGCGGCAAGCCCGGCTTTGATCTGGCCGCCAGTGGCCTGGCCGCCAACGGTTATGGCGAGCACTCGCCCGGTGGTTACTCAATGGTCTCGGGGCTGGTGTGCGAAGTGGTCATGAGTGCGATGTTTATCCTGATCATCATGGGCGCCACTGACAAACGGGTCCCGCCAGGCCTGGCACCGATTGCCATTGGCCTGGCCTTGACCCTGATTCACCTGATCTCGATCCCGGTGACCAATACCTCGGTCAACCCCGCGCGCAGCACCGGCCCGGCGTTGATAGTGGGCGGGTGGGCCCTTGAGCAGTTGTGGATGTTCTGGCTGGCGCCATTGATCGGTGCGGCCATCGGTGCCCTGACATACCGCTGGCTGGGGTCTGTTGATGTGTCATTGCAGACGAGCCAGCCGCCGTTGGCCAGCGAACACGTTTAACCGCAAAACCGGCGAGAATCAGGCCTGCCGGTATGGCAGCGCCGTTCTCGCCTCTTCGGCATAGGCCAGCACGCCCTTTCGCTCACGCGCCAGAAAATCACTGACAGCGGCTTTCAAGCCCTGATGGCGCAGGTAATGCCAAGAGTGCGTAATCACCGGCTCAAAGCCGCGTATCAGCTTGTGCTCGCCCTGAGCGCCGGCATCAAACCGCTGGATGCCGTGAGCGATGGCGTAATCCATGCCCTGGTAAAAACAGGTTTCGAAATGCAAACGGTCGAACTCGGCCAGACAGCCCCAGTAACGACCATACAAGCTGCCGCCCCCGATCAGGCTAAAAGCCATGGCCACCGGGGTTGAGCCTTGTTTGGCCAGCACCACGCGAATCGCTTCGGGCATGCGCTCGGCCAGCAAACTGAAAAAGTCACGGGTCAGGTACGGCGTCTGGCGTCGCACCGCATAGGTGTTGGCGTAACAGGCGTAGACAAAATCCCACTGCGCCTCGGTCACCTGCCGGCCCTCCAGCCATTCAAATTCAAAGCCCTGCCCCGCGACTTGCTCGCGCTCTTTGCGCATTTGCTTGCGCTTGCGCGAACTCAGAACGTCTAGAAAATCCTGAAAATCGCGGTACTCGCGGTTTTGCCAATGGAACTGACAACCCAACCGTTGCAACCAGCCGGGCTGTTGCGCCAACGCGGTATCCGCCAGCGCATCGGTGAAGTTGATGTGCGCGCTGGACAGCCCTTCGATCTCCAGATAACCGGGCAAAGCGGCCAATAATTCAAAACCGTCTTCAGGCCGTGCGGCCAGCAATCGCGGGCCACTGACCGGGCTGAAAGGCACTGCGGTCAGCAGTTTGGGGTAGTACTCGATCCCGGCCCGTTCACATGCATTTGCCCATTCGTGATCGAACACGTATTCGCCGTAGGAATGCCATTTCCGGTAACTGGGCAATGCCGCCAGCACGCGATCGTTTTCAACGTGCAGCAGGTGTTCAGACTGCCAGCCGGAATGCGGGCCCAGGCTGCCACTGTCCTCCAGTGCACTGAGAAACCCATGGCGAAGGAACGGTTGCGCCACCGGCACCAGCGCATCCCATTGCTCGGCCGAGATGGCGGACAGGCTGTCCAGACGTTGTAACGGCATTCAAAAGCCCCGGGCTATTGCGTTAGAACGGCGATGTTAGCACCCGCTTATGACACTGCGCCTTTTACATTTCCACACAATGGCTGGACCCGTTAGAAACCCACGCCTGCAGATGAGTCGATTCAGCTCGAGAGTGCGTTGTCACAGAGTTGCTATCACTGTGCCACTTTTCTGTCATATCCAATCGTGATACTGGCGCCGCTTCTTAGAAGTCGGGGTTATGAGTGAGCGCTTATCAACCCACGTAAACATCATATTAGCGAGCCCATAAGGGCCGAGTGTTTTTGGGGTGGCAACGTCCATCTCACTACTGGGAGATTCATATGCGTCTTGTTTCTACACGGATTGCGGCGGGACTGTGTGGCGGGCTGGTATTAGGCATGAGTGTTCCAGCAAGCGCTGGCGTTGATGCAAAACTACTGGAAATGCTCAAGGCAAACGGCTCTATTTCTGCGGCGCAGTACGCCGAACTGCAAACCGAGTTGACCAGCGAGAAACAAGCTCAACAAGAAGCCGCTGCAGACCAGGTTAAAAAATCTGACCTCAGCGCTTTCGAACAAAAAGTGGCCTGGGCTGCCAAAACCGAATTCAAGGGCGATGTTCGGGTCCGTCAGGAAACCGTCAAAATTGATGGCGAATCCGATGGCAAAAACCGTGACCGCCAACGTATTCGTGCTCGCCTGGGTGCTTACACCGAAATCAACCCGCAAGTGAACACCGGCATCCGTATCGCCACCGGCGGCAGCGACGACGCACGCTCCACCAACCAGGACCTGGACAACTACTTCGACAAGAAGCAGCTGTGGCTGGACATGGCTTACGTTGACTATCACCCGACAGCGATCAAAAATCTGCACCTGGTTGGCGGCAAGATGCCACAACAGTGGGTCAGCATGGGCGACGTGATCTGGGATAGCGACATCAACCCTGAAGGTGTGTCTGCCTCCTACAAAACCAACCTGGGCAGCAGCGGCGTCGAAGTGTTCGGCAGCACCGGCTACTACACCCTCAAAGACAACGTGAACGGCGATGGCGTGCAGTTCAAAAATGACTTGAGCATGTATGCCGGTCAGTTGGGTGCCCGTTTCGCACCGACCGACAGCCTGAAAGTAACCCTGGGTGGTAGCGTTTACGGCTTCCACAACGACGAAGACAGCCGCTGCCCAACCACCGGCACCAAGACCACGCCGTGCGCCCTGGCCGTTAACGGCAACAGCACCAGCGAGTTCCGCCTGTGGGAAGGTTTCGGTCAGGTCGACATCGCCAACCTGCCGGTTCCGCTGTCGTTGTACGGCCAATACGTGCACAACTCCGAGACCGACAGCGATCAGGACGACGCTTGGCTGGTGGGTTTCAAGAGCAAGCTCAACGCCTTCAGCCTGGACTACAACTACCGCGACGTTCAGCGTAACGCTGTGGTCGGCGCCTTCACTGACTCTGACTTCGCCAACGGCACCACCGGTTCTCGCGGTCACAAGTTCAAAGTGGGTTACGAAATCGACAAGAACTTTGGTGTCGGCGTGACGTACTTCCTGACCAAGGCTGACTACGCAACCTCCACCCAGAAAGATGCCAGCACCAACACGCTGCAACTGGACGTAGAAGCCAAGTTCTAAACCGTTTCACGCAACAAACACGCCGCTGAACGCTTTCACCGGCTTGTGTTAACCCGCAGTGCGCGAATGCCGTCGGTCCCCATCACATCCCCGACGGCATTCGCGCTTGCGCCCTACCGCTGACGCGATTGCTCGGTCAGCATCCGTTCAACCGTCGCGTCCAGGTCAGTGGGCAGCGGTTCGGGCAGCGCCTTCAACGTGGCACTCATCAAGCGCATTTGCCGGATAAAGCGCCGACAATTGGGGCAAAACAGCAAATGATGGCGCATCTTCAAACGCTCACGAACACTCAACTGCCGGTCCATGTGGTCACTTGATCGCGCAACGTATTGCTTGCAGCTCAACATTCGCCGGTCTCCTCGAAATGCTCCACGGTCGCAAAGACTTTAAGCCGGGCACGATGCACCAGCACTCGGGCATTAGAGAGCGATATATCGAGAAGATTACAAATCTGCTCCAACTCCAGCCCCTGGCGTTCACGCAATACCAGCACCGAGCTTTGCCATTGCGGCAGGCTGAGCAACGTGCGCTCAAGGCATTCACGCAACTCTTGTTCCGTGAGCAGCGCTTCCGGGGTGTCCTGATGCCAGGCATAAGGCCCCAACAACCAGTGGCCATCGCTGGCAAAACGCTCATCATCAACCGTACCGTGGGGTGACGGCAGGTCGTCGAGCAAGACTTCGCGGCGATTGTGTTTAAGGCGGGTTTTGGCGGCGTTGGCGGTGATAGTGAGCAGCCAGGTCTTGAGGCTGGAACGGCCTTCGAACCCGCGCAGGTTGCGCACCACTGACAACCAGGCGTCCTGAACGACTTCATCGGCATGCCGACTGCCGACAATCGCATAAGCCACGGCGAGCATGGCCCCTTGATAGGTACTGACCAACTGCCGAAAAGCTTGTTGCTCACCGGCGAGCAGGCGCTGGAGTATTTCAGAGTCGTCAGCAGCAGCCATTAACGCTCCCGGGGCAGAATCAACCACCCTGGTGGGAGCGGGCTTGCTCGCGATTCAGGCAACGCGGTTTGTCTTAATCACCGCGCTGTTTGCATCGCGAGCAAGCCCGCTCCCACAGGATGTGTCTTTGGGCGTTGATCAGCGTTTGCGCAGGATCACGCTACCTATCGAGTAGCCGGCGCCGAACGAGCTGAGTACCGCCAGCGAGCCACTGGCCAGATCATCCTGGTAAGTGTGGAAGGCAATCACGGAGCCCGCAGAACTGGTGTTGGCGTAGGTATCGAGAATCACCGGCGCTTCTTCTATCGACGCTTCGCGGCCCAGCAGGCGCTTGACGATCAGGTGGTTCATGCTCAGGTTGGCCTGGTGCAGCCAGAAGCGTTTGACGTCAGCCACTTCGACCTTGTTTTCTTCTAGGTGCTGGCCGATCAGCTCCGCCACCATCGGGCAGACATCACGGAATACCTTGCGGCCTTCCTGCACGAACAGCTTGTCCGGGCTGTCGGGGTTTTCGTCCGAAGCACGGTTGAGGAAGCCAAAGTTGTTGCGGATATTGTTCGAGAAGGTGGTCAGCAGTTTGGTGCTGACGATGTCGAACTGATGTTCGGAAGTCGCCAGGTCAGCGCGCTCAACCACAATGGCGGTGGCCGCATCGCCAAAAATAAAGTGGCTGTCGCGGTCACGGAAGTTCAAGTGACCGGTGCACACTTCCGGGCTTACCAGCAGCACCGCGCGGGCCTGACCCAGTTGCACGCTGTTGCTGGCCGTCTGCAGACCGAAGGTCGCTGACGAGCACGCCACGTTCATGTCAAAACCGAAACCCTGAATGCCCAACGCCTGTTGCACTTCGATGGCGATGGCCGGGTACGGGCGCTGCAGGTTTGAGCAGGCCACGATCACGCCGTCGATATCTGCGGCAGTCTTGCCCGCTCGCTCCAGCGCTTGCCTGGCGGCGCCGACGGCCATTTCGCAGAGCACGGACATCTCGTCATTGGAACGCTCAGGCAAACGCGGGCGCATACGTTGCGGGTCAAGGATGCCGTCCTTGTCCATCACAAAGCGGCTTTTGATACCTGAGGCTTTTTCGATAAAGGCAGCGCTGGACTCGGCCAGAGGCTCGATGTCACCGGCTTCGATAGCGCCAGCGTTGTCGGCGTTGAACTGTTGCACATACGCGTTGAAGGACTGCACCAACTCTTCGTTGGAAATGCTGTTGGCCGGGGTGTACAGGCCAGTGCCGCTGATGACGACGTTATACACGGTCGTTCCTCTTATTCTGTTCAAGCCGAAAATAATCGTGTCAGGTAGTTATAGCCGCGAAGTTTGCCATAAATGGCAACATTTGGCCTGATTTGCCGAATCATGAAAACACGTCATCTGGTAGAAGCGAGCTTGTCTCGCGATCTTTTGACCTCTTAAAAGATCGCGAGACAAGCTCGCTCCTACCGAAAACCTAAGCGCCCACCAGACTCCATTGTTTATTTAACCGCTTATCCGAAATCGGCACTTTGGTGCCCAATTGCTGGCCAAACAGCGACACGCGATATTCCTCTAGCCACCAGCGATAGAGCTCCAGTTGCGGGTCGCGCTTGCCTTCCTGGGCATGCTTGGCAGCACGCGCCTGGTACTGGGCCCACAAACCTGCCAGCTCAGCACTCCAGACCCGGTCTTTCTGCACCTGACCCGGCAGTTTTTCCAGGCGCATTTCAATGGCCTTGAGGTAGCGCGGCAGCTCTTTGAGCCACTGCGCCGGGGTTTCGCGCACAAAGCCCGGATAAACCAAATGGCTCAGTTGCTGCTTGATGTCATTCAGGGCCACCGCCTGGGCCAGATCAATCTTGCCTTTGAAGCGCTTTTGCAGCCCGTGCCACAGCTTGAGAATGTCCAGCGTCAGTTTGGCCAGCTTCTCTGCGTGCTCGGTCAAGGCACCGCGCTTGCGCTCGGCCAACGACGCCAGCCCCGCACCATCTCGCGGCAACGTCGCTTCGCCCTCAAGGATGCAGCTGTCGAGGCTGGCCAACAGGATGTCTTCGACCAGGCTCTCGACTCTGCCCAGCTCGCGGTACAACAGGCCCAGCTCGGTCTGGCCCGGCAACTTGCTGCGCAAGAACTTGGCAGGTTCAGCCAACTGCTGCATCAGTAAACGCTGCAAGGCACGGCGGTGCTGGTACTCCGCCTCGGCAGGCGTTGAAAAGCGCCCTTCCTTGACGGTATTGCCCTCTTCCACCAGCGCCGGGTAGACGGTCATCGACAGCCCGGCGATCTTTTGCTGGGTTTTCTCGGCCACCGGCGCAAAGACTTTGGCTTCAACAGGCTGCTGGCTTTTAGCTGTTTGCGGCACCGCCAAAGCCGCCTGACTGGCTTGCGCAAAGCGAGCCGTCAGTTCGGCAAGGTCACGACCTTCACCCAGGAACTTACCGTCGCCATCGACAATTTCGAGGTTCATCTTCAGATGACTCTCAACCTGCTGCGCGGCTTCGGCCCACGCTTCGTCAGTCACCCGTGCGCCGGTCATGCGCAACAGTTCACGGCCCAATGCCTGCGGCAGCGAACCTTCAGCAAACGTCATGCGTTGCAGCGCAGCTTTGACGAAGTCCGGCACCGGGACGAAGTTTTTGCGCAAGGCCTTGGGCAAACTGCGCACCAGGGCAATGCATTTGGCTTCGATCATGCCTGGCACCAGCCACTCCAGACGCTCTGGCGGCAAGACCGGCAACAAGGGCGCCGGCACTTTAACCGTCACCCCGTCACGCGGGTGATTCGGTTCAAAGTGGTAGCTCAATTCGAGGGTCAAATCCCCCAGATGCAGGGTGTTCGGGTAGTGCTTGGCGGTGATTTCGGTGGCTTCGCGAGCCAGTACGTCCTCTTCGCGCATGATCAGCAACTGCGGGTCTTTTTGGCTATTGACCCGGTACCAGCTGTCAAATGTCGCGGTCTGGTGAATCTCGGCCGGCAGACGTGCGTCATAAAACGCATAGAGGGTTTCTTCGTCAGCTAGAATGTCACGCCGCCGCGCCTTGGCTTCCAGCTCATCGAGCTGTTCGAGCAGCTTGGCGTTGGCCGTCAGGCACTTGGCCCGCGACTGAATCTCGCCGCGCACCAGCCCTTCTCGGATAAACAACTCACGTGACAGCACCGGATCAATCGGGCCGTAATGCACCGCGCGCCGACCGACCACAATCAACCCGTACAGGGTGATCTGCTCGTAGGCCACCACTTGCCCGCGTTTCTTTTCCCAATGCGGCTCAAAGTAGTTCTTTTTGATCAAGTGCCCCGCCAGCGGCTCGATCCAGTCAGGTTCAATCTTGGCCACCATTCGCGCATAAAGCTTGGTGGTTTCGACCAGCTCGGCAGTCATCAGCCATTGCGGGCGTTTTTTGCCCAAGCCCGACGACGGGTGGATCCAGAAGCGACGTTGACGCGCGCCCAGGTAATCGCCGTCTTCAGTTTTCTGCCCGATCTGGCTGAGCAAACCGGACAACACCGCTTTGTGCAGTTTGGGATAGTCGGCCGGCTCTTTATTGACGCTGAGCTGCATGTCGCGGCAGATCAAACTCAATTGGCGGTGCGAATCGCGCCACTCGCGCAGCCGCAGATAATTCAGGAAGTTCTTGCGGCACCAATTGCGCAGCGGGCTCGCGGTCAAGGCCTGGCGTTGCTCTTCAAAGCCGCGCCACACATTGATCAGCGCGGCAAAGTCCGAGTCCACGTCTTTCCACTGTGCGTGGGCCTGATCCGCTGCCTGCTGACGCTCGGGCGGGCGTTCACGCGGGTCTTGCACCGACATGGCACTGGCGACGATCAACACTTCCTGCAAGCTGCCCAGTTTGGCGGCTTCAAGCAACATGCGGCCCATGCGCGGGTCCACCGGCAAGCGCGCCAGTTGGCGGCCCAAGGGTGTCAGCTGGTTCTCGCGGTTAACCGCTGACAGCTCTTGCAGCAGGTTGAAACCGTCGGTGATGGCCTTGCCATCCGGCGGCTCGATAAACGGAAACGCAGTAATTTCGCCCAGACGCAGGTGCAGCATCTGCAAGATAACGGCTGCAAGGTTGGTCCGCAGAATCTCTGGATCGGTAAATTCCGGGCGACCGTTGAAGTCTTCCTCGGCGTACAAACGCACGCAGATCCCCGGCTCGACCCGTCCGCAGCGGCCTTTACGCTGGTTGGCACTGGCCTGGGAAATAGCTTCGATAGGCAGGCGCTGCACCTTGGCCCGATAGCTGTAACGGCTGATACGTGCGGTGCCGCTGTCAATCACATAGCGAATACCCGGTACGGTCAACGAGGTTTCCGCAACGTTAGTCGCCAGCACCACACGACGCCCCGGATGCGACTGGAAAATCCGTTGTTGCTCAGCCGGAGACAGGCGCGCATACAAAGGCAGAATTTCGGTGTGCTTGAGTTGTGCCTTGCGCAGCATCTCGGCGGCATCACGGATCTCGCGCTCGCCGGGTAAAAACACCAGCACGTCGCCAGGGCTTTTACGCTCGCTGCGCTCATGGGCGGCGATCTCATCGAGGGTGGCGATGATCGCCTGGTCGACACTCAAGTCCTCCTCGACACTGTTGCCCTCTTCGTCCTGCTCGGAGGTCAGCGGGCGGTACCAGGTTTCGACCGGGAAGGTACGGCCGGACACTTCAACAATCGGCGCATCGTTGAAGTGTTTGGAAAAACGCTCCAGGTCGATGGTGGCCGAGGTGATGATGACTTTGAGGTCCGGACGCCGTGGCAGCAGGATCTTCAGATAACCGAGCAAAAAGTCGATGTTCAGACTGCGCTCGTGGGCTTCGTCGACGATGATCGTGTCATAGCGCTCGAGGTAACGGTCGTGCTGGGTTTCGGCCAGCAGTATGCCGTCGGTCATCAGCTTGATCAGGGTGTTGGAATCACTCTGATCCTCAAACCGCACTTGATAGCCGACCAGCGCCCCCAGCGGCGTGCCCAGTTCTTCAGCGACCCGGCTGGCAACACTGCGCGCAGCAATCCGGCGAGGCTGGGTGTGACCGATCAAGCCGTGCTGGCCGCGGCCAATTTCGAGGCAGATTTTCGGCAATTGAGTGGTTTTACCCGAACCGGTTTCACCGGCCAGAATCAACACCTGATGCTTGAGCAACGCCGCCTTGATCTCGTCGCGCTTGGCTGCAATCGGCAGATTTTCGTCATAACGAACCAACGGCACGCTGGCTGCTCGCGCAGTGACCTGCGCGCATGAGGCCTGCACACGCTCGGCCCAGGCCGCCAGCTTGGCGTCATCAGGCTTCTTGCGCAGCTCATGCAACTGCCGACGCAACTTGTGGCGGTCGGCAATCATGGCGTGATCAAGGTTTTTCAACAGTTGGTTGATAGCAGGCGATTCGTCAGTCATCAGGTGCGCAAAAGTCTTGGTAAAGGCAGGCGGCGATTGTCGCAGATTTAAGCGGTTGTGCACGAATCTGTAGGAATTGCGCGCAACCATTGCCTTGCTGCCTGCATCCCCTACACTGCGCGGCTTAATCCTTGTAAGAGAAACCTTGTGAGATTCGCAGATTTTGTACGCATGCTGTCGTTGGCCGGCATTTGGGGCGCCAGTTTCCTGTTCATGCGAATCATCGCGCCAGTGCTCGGCTCTATTCCCACCGCGTTTTTCAGGGTTTCGATTGCCGCTACCGGCTTGCTGGTGATGTTGGTGCTGATGCGCGTCAGCTGGAATTTCGGCGGCAAGTTGAAAGTGGTGTTGATCCTGGGTGTGATCAATTCCGGGTTGCCTGCCACGTTGTATTCGGTTGCGGCGCAAGTATTACCCGCGGGGTATTCGGCCATCTTTAATGCGACCACGCCGCTGATGGGGGTATTGATTGGCGGACTGTTTTTCAGCGAGCAACTCACCCTCACCAAGCTGGCCGGGGTATTTCTCGGGTTATTTGGCGTCGGGGTGTTGACCGGTGCCGGGCCGGTGGCCTTCGACCTGAACTTGCTGATGGGCGCCCTCGCCTGCCTGCTGGCGACGATCTGCTATGGCTTTGCGGGCTTTTTGGCGCGCCGCTGGCTGGACCAACAAGGCGGGCTGGACCCTCGCCTTTCGGCCATGGGCAGCATGCTCGGGGCTACCTTGTTTCTGTTGCCGTTGTTTGGGCTGAGCCTGTTCAATCAACCACCAGCCGATTGGGGCGGTGCACGGGTATGGTTGTCGCTGTTGGGGCTTGGGCTGGTGTGCACAGCCTTTGCCTATATCTTGTTCTTCCGTTTGCTGACCAACATCGGCCCGGTCAAATCCATGACCGTGACCTTTATGACCCCGCCCTTCGGGATCTTGTGGGGCGCCTTGTTTCTGGGCGAACCGCTGTCAATCGCGCACCTGTACGGCGGGCTGCTGATCGCCGCAGCGTTATGGCTGGTGCTCAAGCCCAATAAAAATGCCCTGTAGAAAACCTGCGTTCGACCCGCGAGGTTTATCAAGATCTTGACGTGTATCCGGAGCTGCGAGGTGGTTGGTTTTACGACTGCTGCGCAGCCGGACGTAGCCTCGCAAAGCTCGTCAACTGCTACGGGGCTGGCGTGCACATGGGATTGTAGGAGCGAGCTTGCCTCGCGATCTTTTAAAAGATCAAAAGATCGCGAGCAAGCTCGCTCCTACAGGGTGATATGGGTTAACGGGTGGTTTTACGGAACACGAAGACCAGACCAATGATGATCAAGGCCATGCCGAGTACGCTCAGCGAGGCCAGTTTGTTGCCAAAGATCAGGTAGTCCATGACCGCTGTGACCGCAGGCACCAGGTAGAAAAGGCTGGTGACGTTCACCAGGTTGCCCCGGGCGATCATCCGGTACAGCAGCAAGGTCGCCAGCACCGACACCACCAACCCCATCCACAACACCGGCACCACAAAGCCTGCGCCGTGTTCAAAGTGGAACGGTTGAAACGGCACAAACACCGCGCACAACAGCAACCCGGCCAGGTATTGCAACGGCAATGTGCCTAGCGGGTTCTGGGTAATGCGTTTTTGCATCAAAGTGCCCGCCGTCATGCTCGCCAGCGCCAACAACGCACAGAGCATTCCACCCCAGGACAAACCGGCCAGACCAATGTTTTGGTACACCACCAGAATCAAGCCAGTCAGCCCCAGCATGAGCCCCAACGAACGGCTAAAAGAGTGACGACGCTCCAAAATCACCGCCGTCAGGATCGGCTGCACACCCATCACCGTGGCCATGACGCCGGGCGTGACCTTGAGGTCCAGCGCCAGCAGATAAAAAATCTGATACGCGCCCAGCAGCACCGTCCCGGTGGCCAGTGCGTAACCAATGGCTTTGGCGCCGCGTGGCATCTGCAGTTTCATCGACGGGATCAACAGCACCAGCGCCAGCAGAGCGATGGCAAAACGAATCAACAGAAAGGCAAAGGGCGAAGCATGGGCCAACCCCCACTTGGAGAAAATCGCGCCGCTGCTCCACAGCAGTACAAACAGGCTCGTGGACGCCGCCGCAAACGCGGATTCTTTAGAAATCGAAAGCATAGGTAACACCTGTCATCAGACATAAAAAGCCAACTCAGCCGAAGCTGAAGTTCAATGGTTTTTTAGACGGGTACGGGCAGCCGAAAGCTCTGCTTAGCCCGCAACACCAACACCCGGTGGCGAAACAACGACGTTCACCACGGTGCGGCTGACAGGAGGGGGATAGTGGCTGATCTGCACAGGCTGTTTGCCCCCGCACGGCATCTCGCCAGCAAAAACTGCTGGAACGACAACGCTGTGAGTAAGGGAAACCGGCATGTGCTGATTCTTTTGAAGAGAGTGGTATGAGCCATTGGCTCAACGAGCGCTGACTATAACCAGCGCTCGACACTTATTGCAATGACTTATCCGAACAACCAACGCCACAGCAGTACCAGTACGATCACGGCCAGCACCGGGCGGGCGATGCGGTAGAGCTTGGGGTTGCGGCGTTTCCATTGTTTGACTACGCCGCTGAAGCGGTCACTGAAGCTTTTGCTCCAGGCGTAGGCTTTGTTGATGCCGCCTACGCGTTCGTCGTCGAGATTTTGCGGGGCGGTGGCTTTGCCCAGTTGCGCACTGACCCAGCGATTGATGCGGGTCATCAGGCGGCTGGTCAACGGGCGCTCGACGTCGCAAAACAAGATCACGCGGGTGATGTCGGTTTCGTTTTTCACCCAGTGCACGTAGGTCTCGTCGAACATCACGTCTTCACCATCGCGCCAGGCGTATTCCTCGCCGTCAACGAAGATGCGGCACGCGTCGGAGTTCGGTGTCGACAACCCCAAGTGATAGCGCAAGGAACCTGCAAACGGGTCGCGGTGCGGGTTGAGATGGCTGCCACCCGGCAACAAGGCAAACATTGCGCCTTTGACGTTGGGGATGCTGTTGACCAGCTCTACGGTTTTAGGGCACAGCAGTTCGGCCGATGGCAGCGGTTTGTCGTACCACTTGAGGTAAAAACGCTTCCAGCCTTTTTTGAAGAATGAGCCAAAGCCGGCGTCGTTGTTCTTCTCGGCGGCGCGGATATAGCCTTCGTCGAACAAGTGCATGGCTTCTTCACGAATGGCTTGCCAGTTGTCTTTGAGTACGTCCAGCTCGGGGAATTTGCTGCGGTCCAGATAAGGCTTGGACGGCACGCCCGAGAATAAGTACATCAGCGCGTTGTAGGGCGCAAAGAATGCGGAGTGGTTGACGAACTGGCGTAACACCGGCAAACGCGCCTTGCCGCGCAAATGCACGTACAGGATGCTGCCGACAAACAGCAGTATGAGCCCTGCCTTGATGGCGAAGGATAAGGTCATGCAACAACTCCTCGAAAATACCGTGCGGCACCAAAAGCCCGCCGTGGCAGCCCGCCATGATAAACACTACCGACGCAGGACAAAACCCGCGCATTCCAACATTCAGTCTTAAGTACTACTCAATAACAGCGTAATTATGCATAAGCAGGTGTTTAGATCGTTTGATTTGAGTCATCAGTAACGAGTGGGAGCGGGCTTGCTCGCGATTCCGGCTATCGCGAGCAAGCCCGCTCCCACAGGACCTTCGGTGTTACTGCTGCAATTCCTGTTCGCTGAACAGGTCGCTGAACAAGAAGCTCGACAGGTAGCGCTCGCCCGAGTCCGGCAAGATCACAACGATGGTCTTGCCCTGCATTTCCGGGGTTTCAGCCAGGCGTGCGGCCACGGCCATGGCTGCACCGCCGGAGATCCCGCTCAAGATGCCTTCATCGTGCATCAGACGCAGGGCCATGGCCTTGGACTCGTCGTCGCCGACCAACTCAACTTTGTCGAGAATCGACAGGTCGAGGTTTTTCGGCACAAAACCTGCGCCAATGCCCTGAATTTTATGCGGCGAGGGCTTGATCTCCTCCCCGGCCAGCGCCTGGGTGATCACCGGCGACGTGATCGGCTCAACGGCGACCGACAGAATCGGTTTGCCCTGGGTGTGTTTGATGTAACGCGATACGCCGGTAATGGTGCCACCGGTGCCCACGCCCGCGACCAGCACATCCACATCGCCGTCTGTATCGTTCCAGATTTCCGGGCCGGTGGTTTTTTCGTGGATCGCCGGGTTGGCCGGGTTATCAAATTGCTGTGGCATAAAGTACTGCTCAGGGTTGCTGGCCTGAATTTCAGCAGCTTTATCAATGGCGCCCTTCATGCCCTTGGCCGGCTCGGTGAGTATCAGCTCAGCCCCCAGCGCCTTGAGCACTTTGCGCCGCTCAAGGCTCATCGAAGACGGCATGGTCAGCACCAATTTGTAACCCCGTGCAGCAGCCACGAAGGCCAGACCGATCCCGGTGTTGCCGGAAGTTGGCTCGATAATGGTCATGCCCGGCTTGAGCACGCCACGGCTCTCGGCGTCCCAGATCATGTTGGCGCCGATCCGGCATTTCACCGAATAGCCAGGGTTACGCCCTTCAATCTTGGCCAGAATGGTCACGCCACGCGGCGCAATTTTGTTGATCTGAATAAGAGGTGTGTTACCGATGGAGTGCGCGTTATCTGCAAAAATGCGGCTCATGGCGGGGTCCTTATGCACCTTTTGGGAAGGCCCCAAGGGTAGGCTTCACGGTTCATCGCGTCCAGTCGTGACGCCTCAGTCAGAGAATGAATAAGGCGTCTGCGTTCACCTGAGGCGGACGTCGCGTTATAGTCGGACATACTTTTTTGCCCCCCGCCCTGCCCTTGCAGGCCTGGATCATGGTTTGAGGAATTGCAGATGAAGTTTGAAGGCACCCGCGCCTACGTGGCCACTGATGACCTGAAACTAGCGGTCAACGCAGCGATCACCCTGGAGCGCCCGCTGCTGGTCAAGGGCGAACCCGGCACCGGCAAGACCATGCTCGCCGAGCAGTTGGCCGAATCCTTTGGCTGCAAGCTGATTACCTGGCACATCAAGTCCACCACCAAGGCCCATCAAGGCCTGTATGAGTACGACGCCGTAAGCCGCTTGCGCGATTCGCAACTGGGCGTGGACAAAGTGCACGATGTGCGCAACTACCTTAAAAAAGGCAAATTATGGGAAGCCTTTGAGGCCGAAGAGCGGGTCATCCTGCTGATCGACGAAATCGACAAGGCCGACATCGAGTTCCCCAACGACCTGCTGCAAGAACTCGACAAGATGGAGTTCTACGTTTACGAGACCGATGAAACCATCAAGGCCAAGGTCCGCCCGATCATCATCATTACCTCCAACAACGAAAAAGAATTGCCGGATGCGTTCCTGCGCCGCTGCTTCTTCCACTACATCAACTTCCCGGATCGCACCACGCTGCAGAAGATCGTCGACGTGCACTTCCCGGACATCAAGAAAGAGCTGGTCAGTGAAGCGCTGGACGTGTTCTTCGATGTCCGAAAAGTACCCGGTCTGAAGAAAAAGCCGTCGACGTCCGAACTGGTGGATTGGCTCAAGCTGCTGATGGCCGACAACATTGGCGAAGCGGTGCTGCGTGAGCGCGACCCGACCAAAGCGATCCCGCCACTGGCCGGCGCGCTGGTGAAAAACGAGCAAGACGTGCAATTGCTGGAGCGTCTGGCGTTTATGAGCCGTCGCGGCAATCGCTGATTTTTCAAGAAGGCGATAAGCATGCTGCTTAATCTGTTCAATGAAATGCGTGCGGCCAAGGTGCCGGTTTCAGTGCGCGAACTGCTGGACTTGATCAACGCGCTGAAAAACCGTGTGACATTCGCCGACATGCACGAGTTTTACTACCTGGCGCGTACGATCCTGGTGAAGGACGAGCGCCATTTCGACAAGTTTGACCGTGCCTTCGGCGCCTATTTCAACGGCCTGCAAAACCTCAATGAACACCTTGAGGCGCTGATCCCTGAGGACTGGTTGCGCAAAGAGTTTGAACGCTCGCTGAGTGACGAGGACCGGGCGCAATTGCAGTCGCTGGGCGGCCTGGACAAGCTGATCGAGGCGTTCAAACAGCGCCTTGAAGAGCAAAAGGAACGCCATGCCGGTGGCAACAAGTGGATCGGCACAGGCGGCACCAGCCCGTTTGGCTCGGGCGGTTATCACCCCGAAGGGATTCGAGTAGGCGATGCCGGGGCGCGTCAGGGCAAGGCGGCGAAAGTCTGGGAACAGCGTGAATACAAGAACCTCGATGATCAGGTCGAGTTGGGCACCCGCAATATCAAGGTAGCGTTGCGTCGCCTGCGCAAGTTTGCCCGCCAGGGCGCCGCCGATGAACTGGATATCGACGGCACCATCGACCACACGGCCCGCGATGCCGGGTTGTTGAATATCCAGATGCGGCCCGAGCGGCGCAACAACATCAAGCTGTTGTTGCTGTTCGATATTGGCGGCTCGATGGATTCCCACGTAAAAACCTGCGAGGAGTTGTTCTCGGCCTGCAAGACCGAGTTCAAGCATCTGGAGTACTACTACTTCCACAACTTTATTTATGAGTCGATGTGGAAAAACAACCAGCGTCGCCACGTCGAACGTATCGCCACACAAGATGTGCTCAACACCTACGGCGCCGATTACAAAGTGATTTTTATCGGTGACGCAGCGATGGGCCCGTATGAAATCACCCACGCCGGGGGCAGTGTCGAGCACTGGAACGAAGAGCCGGGCTACAAGTGGATGCAGCGTTTTATGGAGAAATATAAAAAGCTGATCTGGATTAACCCGTATCCTAAAGATACCTGGAAATACACGGCATCGACCGGGATTGTGCAGGACCTGGTTGAAGACCGGATGTACCCGCTGACCCTGGACGGGCTGGAAGAAGGGATGCGGTTTTTGGCTAAGTAATCCCGTTTTTTTTGTAGGAGCGAGCTTGCCTCGCGATCTTTTTAAAAGATCAAAAGATCGCGAGGCAAGCTCGCTCCTACGGGGTTCGGGGTTAGATGAAGCGTTGCATAAAAGCCTGGTGCTGGCGCTGTGCGGCTTCTTGGGTGACAGGCCGCAAGTAGACGGTCTCCCCCGGCACACATTGTGCCAAACGCGCCAGCGCCAAAGGGGTTAATGCCCCCAGGCGCGGGTAGCCGCCAATGGTCTGCCGGTCATTGAGCAAGACAATTGGCTGGCCATCGGGCGGTACCTGGATCGCGCCCAGCGGAATGCCTTCAGAGATCATCGGCGCGCCCTGATACTCCAGCGCCGGGCCCTGCAAGCGGATACCCATGCGGTCTGCGCGGCTGTCGAGGGTCCACGGCTGATTGAAGGCATCGAACGTGCTTTGCCCACTAAACGCGCCGATCTGCGCGCCCAGTACCACATCCAGCAAGGGGTTGGCAGTAAAGCCGGGGTGTTGCGCAAGGGGAATGTCACGTAGCGCAGACGGCTCTGCGGTGTAATTCAGCTCATCGCCAATGGCCAACGCACGACCGAAACCATCGGGGCCACCCAGTTGCTCACGCACCACCGTTGCACTGCTGCCCAGTACCTGCGGCGCGACAAACCCGCCGGGGGCTGCCAGATAGGCACGAGCGCCCAACAGTGGCTGGGTAAAGCTCAGGGTCTGGCCTTTTTTCAACTCGATAAACCGCCAGGGCTTTAGTGCTTTACCGTCGACGCTTGCCGCCAGATCGGCGCCCGCCAGCGCCAGGGTGCAATCGCTCTGGGCAATCAGGCTCATGCCGCCCAAGGTGATCTCAATGACCGCCGCGCCTGGCGCATTACCTAATAGCCAGTTGGCCCACGTCATCGACAACCAGTCTGCGGCTCCGCCTTGGGTCACGCCCAAATGCCGTACACCAAAACGTCCGGCATCTTGCAACAGACACATCGGGTTGCTGGCCTTGATCAGTAAACGGCTCATGCAAAAGCCTCCTGAGGCGTGTCGTCACCGCCTAAACGGATGAATTCTGCGTGGGAAACAGCCTCGAATTGCACGGTATCGCCGGGTTGCATCAAGCTGTAGCCCTCTCGATTGCGATCAAACAGAGCGCTCGGGGTGCGGCCGATAAGGTTCCAGCCACCGGGCGATTGCGCCGGGTAAGCCGCCGTTTGCCGCTCGGCAATGCCCACGCTGCCTGCGGCCACACGCTTGCGCGGTGTGTTCAGGCGTGGCGCGGCAAGGGCTTCTTCGACCAGCCCCATAAAGGCGAAACCGGGGGCGAAGCCCAAGGCGAACACTTGATATTCACGCTCGCTGTGGCGGCGAATCACCTCACTGACGGGGCCGCCAATGCGCGCGGCCAGCAGCGAAAGTTCCGGGCCGACACTGAGGTCGTACCACACCGGCAGCACATGGCGCTGGCCAAGGCGCTGTGTTTCGGGACGCAGGTCCGTGATGGCCTGGCCGATCATGTGCCGGGCCTCGGCCGGGGTCAGCGCCAAGCCGTCGTAATGCACCATCAAGGTGGTGTAGGACGGCACCAGGTCTATCAGATGGTCGGCAAATACAGCGCGCAGTCGCTCGCTGGCCGCCAGCATCCACGGCATGTTGCTTTCCGAGATTTCATCGAACAGACGCAGCATCAGGCAGTCGATGGCCACGACTTCAATCCGCGGCTTCATGGCTGCGCCTGCTGGTTCAGGGCTTCACGAATGCGCCGCACGGCCGCCACCGAGCTGGCGTTGTCGCCGTGTACACACAAGGTCGTGGCGTGCAGGTGCAAGGCGCTGCCGTCGCTGGCCGTCAAAGGCTGGCCTGCGGCAATCGTCAGCGCTTGCTGGACGATGACATCTGCTTGATGGTGCACGGCGCCGGGTAACTGGCGCGAGACCAAGTGCCCGGCGCTGTCGTAGGCCCGGTCGGCAAAGGCTTCGAACCACAGGGTCAGACCAAACTCATCGCCAATGGCCTGGGCCGCGCTGTTGTCACGCGTGGCCATCAGCATCAGCGGCAAGCTGACATCGTAGGCGGCGACCGCCTGAACCACGGCGCGCAACTGCGCAGGGTTGGCCATCATGTCGTTGTACATCGCGCCGTGGGGTTTGACGTAGCTGACGCGCGAGCCCTGGGCGCGGCAGATGCCGTCCAGTGCGCCGATCTGATAATGCAGCAGGTCTTGCAGCTCTTGCGCCGAGTAGGCCATGGAGCGCCGACCGAAGCCCGCCAGGTCTTGATACGCCGGGTGCGCGCCGATCAGCACATTGTTCGCCAGCGCCAGGCCCACAGTTTTGCGCATGATCCCCGGATCACCGGCGTGAAAGCCGCATGCGATGTTTGCGCAATCAATAAATGGCATCACCTCGGCATCCAGGCCCAGGGTCCAGTTGCCAAAACTTTCGCCAATGTCGCAGTTCAATAACAGGCGGCTCACGGTGATGCTCCTGTGGTCTTTTTAGAAGTTAGGTGCAGGCATTTTTCGACAGCAACAGGCGGTTAGTCCAACTAATAAAAGCAGGGTATGGGGATAAGAAAAGTTGATGGCTTGATGCTGCCTCGCGATTTTTTAAACATCAAAAGATCGCGAGGCAAGCTCGCTCCAACAGCGGGACGCGGGGTTTAGCTGTTGCGTTCGCGGCGGGCGATGCGTTCGCGCTGGCGTTTGCCGCCCAGCACGACCCAGTCCACCAGCCGGAAGAAGCCTTCGATGATGAAGGAAAACAGCAATGCACCGGCCATTGCCCAGCCAATGGCGGTGGGCGACAGCAGTACCTGGTAGGTGTAGGCGTTGAGCGTTTCCTGGCGGATGTCCGGGTCGGCCGCATAGGCCACTTGAAGGGCGCGGATGTACCACGGGCCTTGCATGGCCTGGAACTGATCGTCGAGCAGGCGCTGGCGGTTGAGCAAGGTGCTCAGGCTGGTGGCATCGCTGCGAAACACCGGGTCGTCACTGGCCTGGTAATGCGCCACCAGGGCGTGCAGGTCACCTTTGAAGAATTGGTTGGCGGTGTTCTGGAAACCGGCCAGCCCGGTCTGGGCTTCGATCAGGTGCGCTTCCACGCGGTTGGCGTAGTCGTTGATAAAGCCCGGCACTTGCACGCCCAGTAACAGGCCCAGCGTAAACAGCACCAACCGCAGGTAACTCAGCCACATACACGCGTCCCTTAATCAGTTTTTCCGTGGCTGATGCGCTCACCGCGGCGCCACAGGCTCCAGTGGCCAGGCTCATAGCGCGTCCAGACTTCGTTTTCGGTCAAAGGCTCGGTGGCGATCACCGTCACGACGTCGTTAGGCGTTGTTTCTGACTGGAAGTCGACGATCACGTCGACATCTTTCAATCTGGCTGGGCCAAACGGGGCGCGTCGAGTGATGTGCACCAGTTTGGTTGAGCAGTAGCAAAACAGCCAATCGCCATCACTGAGCATGCAGTTGAACACGCCCTTGCTGCGAAACTCGGCGCAGGCCTGGGTCAGCACCGGGATCAGCTCTTCGACTTCAACCGGCTCCGGAAACGCTTCACGCACGCGGTTGAGTAAATCGCAGAAAGCCGCTTCGCTGTCGGTGTCGCCAATCGGCCGGTAGAAGCTGGCGCTCGGTGAGAAGTCAGCCAATTGGCCGTTGTGTGCAAAGCACCAGTTACGGCCCCATAACTCGCGGACAAACGGGTGGGTGTTGGACAAGCAGACTTTGCCGACGTTGGCCTGGCGGATATGACCAATCACCACTTCGCTTTTGATCGGATAACGCTGCACCAGCAACGCGACTTCAGAGTCGCAACTGGCGGCCGGGTCCTGGAACAAACGCAGACCGCGACCTTCATAAAAGGCAATACCCCAGCCATCACGATGCGGGCCGGTACGCCCGCCACGCTGCATCAAGCCGGTAAAACTGAACACAATATCAGTCGGGACATTGGCGCTCATGCCCAATAATTCACACACGCTCGCACACTCGCATTCAAGCTCAACGAAAAGAAATCAGACCCGCGGTTCAACCCGGTTCGAGCCTGCCGGACGCGGCGCAGGCGGACGACCGTAACGGTCATCACCGGCCGAGCCGAATGGCTGGTCATCTTCCGGGTCAATTTTGCGGTTTTGCTCAGCAACTGCGCTTTGCGCCTGACGTGCCTTGCGGGCACGCTCGATTGGCCAGCGAATAAACACAAACACCGCGTACAGGCAAAACGCAAACAGGGTGTACATCAACAAGTCAGACGCAGCACGCCAGACGTTGTCACCCACCTTGAACGCCAGGTCCAGGGCCGAGATGGCCACCGCCGGGGCGAATTGATCTTTGACCGGGTCAATAATGGTCGGGCTGAACAGCAGCACCGCCATCAGGATGCGTAATGGCTCACGTAACCAGCGCCACATAAAGCGGGTCAGGCGGCACCATACGAGCAGGCAGCCTAAAGCGGCGAAGGCGTATAAGCCCCAGGCGATCAGATAGTCGTTCTCGGTCATGGTATCCATGGTCGGCAGGCAATGAAGCGCTATGATAACGGCTTTTCGAGAGTGCGGCTGCACCGCCGTCAGCGTCACTTCTATTCATTCAGATTTCAGAGAACGCTCAATGACCGAATCAGCCTACGCAAACAGCGCACCAATCGCACATAAGGTCGAGGGTTCTGACCCCTACGCATGGTTACAAAATCGCGATAGCAAAGAGGTTTTGGACTACCTGATAGCGGAAAACAACTACCAGGAAGCGCAACTGGCCGACCAGGCCGAATTGCGCGAAACGCTGTTTCAAGAGATCAAGGGACGGATTCGCGAGACGGACTTGTCGCTCCCCTCCCCTTGGGGCCCTTACCTGTATTACACCCGCACCCAGGCCGGTGACGAATACGCCCGCCACTACCGCTGCCCGCGCCCGGCCGATGACAGCCAACAGGTCGACGAAAACGCCGAGCAGTTGCTGCTGGACCCGAACGCCCTGGCCAATGGCGGGTTTATTTCATTGGGTGCGTTCAGTATCAGCCCGGACCATCAGCGACTGGCCTATAGCCTGGACACCAGCGGCGAAGAAACCTACCGCCTGTTCGTCAAAGAGCTGGCCATTGGCGCCGTCACTGAACTGCCCTTTGAGGACTGCGATGGCAGCATGACCTGGGCCAATGACAGCCAGACCCTGTTTTTTGCAACGCTGGACGACACTCATCGCCCGCACAAACTGTGGCGTCATACCTTGGGTGAAACCGGGGCCCATGAGGTGTTTCATGAAGCGGACGGGCGATTTTTCCTGCATTGCTACCGTTCAAGTTCCGAACGCCAACTCATCCTGTTGCTCAACAGCAAAACCACCAGTGAAACCTGGGTGCTGGACGCCGAGCAGCCGCAACAGGCATTTCGCTGTTTGGCGCCACGGGTTGAAGGCCACGATTACAGCGTCGATCATGGCCTGCACGAAGACCAGTGGGCGTGGTTTATCCGCACCAATCAGGACGGGATTAACTTTGCGCTGTATTACGCGCTGGGTGACGCCCCGCAGCGCAGTGAGTGGCAACGCCTGATCGCCCATGACGACCAGGTCATGCTTGAAGGCCTGACGCTGAACGCCAAGGCGCTGTGCCTGAGCCTGCGCGAAGGCGGCCTACCGATTATTGAGATCCGTCCGAACGGTTTGCCGTCATACCGCGTGCAACTACCAGACGCAGCCTACAGCCTGTATGTGCAAGACAACCTTGAGTTCCAGGGTGCGCACATCCGCCTGCGTTACGAGTCGCTGAATCGCCCGGCGCAAGTCCGCCAGCTGACGCTGACCGATGGCGAACAAAAGGTCCTCAAGGAAACGCCGGTACTCGGGCCGTTCAATGCCGATGACTACGTCAGCCAACGTTTGTGGGCCACTGCGCCGGATGGCACCCAGGTGCCCATTAGCCTGGTGGTAAAGCGTGATGCGCTGGGCAAACCGACACCGCTGTATCTGTATGGTTACGGCGCCTATGGCGAAAGCCTTGACCCGTGGTTTTCCCACGCACGCCTGAGTTTGCTTGAACGCGGCGTGGCGTTTGCCATTGCCCATGTGCGCGGCGGCGGCGAGCTGGGCGAGGCGTGGTATCGCGCGGGCAAGCAGGAGCATAAACACAACACATTTAGCGATTTTATTGCTTGTGCCGAGCATTTGATCGACCAAGGGCTGACCCGCAGCGAGCAATTGGTGATCAGTGGCGGCAGCGCGGGCGGCCTGTTGATAGGGGCAGTGCTCAATCAACGTCCGGAACTGTTCAAGGCGGCGATTGCTGAAGTGCCGTTTGTTGATGTGCTCAACACCATGCTCGACCCGGATTTGCCGCTGACGGTGACCGAATACGACGAGTGGGGAAACCCGCAGGAGCCTGAGGTCTACGACCGCATCAAGGCCTACGCGCCTTATGAGAATGTGGCGGCGCAGGCGTACCCGGCGATGCTGGTGATCGCCGGGTACAACGACAGCCGTGTGCAGTATTGGGAGGCGGCCAAATGGGTGGCCAAGCTGCGCGCCACCAAGACCGACGACCATTTGCTACTGCTTAAAACTGAGCTGGAAGCCGGCCATGGCGGCATGAGCGGCCGCTATCAGGGCCTGCGCGACGTCGCGCTGGAGTATGCGTTTGTGTTTAAGGTGTTGGGGATTTAAGCCTTTGCGGTTGTCGGCCTGCAAGCAACGGGTTGCGCTGCAACCCTTCGCAGCCTGCGGCAGCGACTACGGCGGTCAGTCCGCCGGGATCTTGGCTTTCGGGTCTTTGGCTTCAAGCCCGGGTATCGGCTGATCTTTGGGCGGTGGCTGCGGCAGGTCTATCGGCGGCAGCGGCACAAGGCTGCTGTTGCCGGGGGCAGGCTTGGGCGCTGCACGTGGGGTGACCTGCGGGTATGGCGTAGGTGTAGCAGTGCCCGGCGAACCCGGTGCGGATGTCACCGGGACACTCGGAATGGGGGTTAACTCCGCTGCCTGAGCCGCACTTATCGAGAGCGCGCCCCACACAATGGCCGTTAGAATAGTGCGTTTCATCAATGACTCCGTTGCCAGACCAGCTTGTATGCCGTCAGGCTACTCGCAACCAGCTGATTTTGTCCTCTTCTATGAGACTTCCATGAAACGTTTTGTTTTGCTCGACACCACCCCGATCCCCGAAAATGGCGGCGCCTTGTGCCTGTTTGAGTATGGTGAAGACTTCGTTATCAAGATTCAGGGGGGTGACGGCGGCCAGTTGATGAACACCCGCATGCATGGCTCTGAAGATGCTCTGGCTGAGATCCCGTGCCGTAAAGTGGCCGGTCGCACGAACTCACGGGTGCTGATTGGCGGCCTGGGTATGGGCTTCACCCTGGCTGCGGCCCTCAAACATTTGGGCAAGACAGCCGAAGTGGTGGTCGCGGAACTGGTACCCGGCGTTGTGGAATGGAACCGCGGCCCGCTCGGCGAGAAAGCCGGCAACCCCTTGCAAGACCCGCGTGCGGTGATTCGTGTCGAGGACGTGGCCAAGGTGCTGCAAGCCGAACCCAATGGCTTTGACGCGATCATGCTCGACGTCGATAACGGCCCCGAAGGCCTGACCCAAAAAGCCAACAGTTGGCTGTACTCAGCCGGTGGCTTGAGTGCTTGCGCCAAGGCATTGCGCCCCAAAGGCGTGCTGGCCGTCTGGTCGGCAAGCGCCGACAAGCAGTTTTCGGACAAGCTGCGCAAAGCAGGCTTCAAATCCGAGGAAGTGCAAGTCTTCGCCCACGGCAACAAGGGCACGCGTCACACGATCTGGATTGCGGAAAAAATCAAAGGCTGATCAACAGCTAAACTTCACGACATAACCGTCATTCGTCTTAAGGTGAACCCCATGAGTTCAGCAAACCCACCCTCCCACACCGCCAAGCTGGACCGCATCATGGCCGATGCCCAGCGTGACCGTGAAATGGGCTATCGCGACAAAGCCCTGAAAATGTACCCCCACGTGTGCGGCCGCTGCACCCGAGAGTTCTCGGGCAAACGCCTGAGCGAGTTGACGGTTCATCACCGCGACCACAACCATGACAACAACCCGCAGGACGGCTCCAACTGGGAGCTGCTGTGCTTGTACTGCCACGACAACGAACACTCGCGCTACACCGACCAGCAGTACTTTTCGGACAGCTCACTCAGCACCCCTAAAGTTGCCAAGGCCACTCATAACCCGTTTGCGGCGCTGGCCGGGTTGATGAAAAAAGACGAGTAAGCGCTTCTTGTCGCCGGGTGTTGGCGCCGGTGGGCGGGCCATGTGCTGGTATACTCGCGTCTTTTTTCAGAAAGGCACCGGCACGTGGCAGACAAACGGTACAGCTGCATTGGTTTGTATAACCCCAAATCACCGGAAAACGTCGGCTCGGTGATGCGTGCGGCTGGTTGCTACAACGTGGCTTCGGTGTTTTACACCGGCAAACGTTATGAGCGCGCCCGCGACTTCATCACCGATACCAAGAAGATCCATCAGGATATTCCGCTGATTGGCATCGACGACCTCAAAAAAATCATCCCGTTGGGCTGCATCCCGGTCGCCGTTGAACTGGTCGAGGGCGCACGCTCTTTGCCCGAGTACACGCACCCGGACCGGGCGATTTACATCTTTGGCCCCGAAGACGGCTCGCTGGATAAAGAGGTGCTGGACTGGTGTGAGGATGTGATTTACATCCCGACCAATGGCTGCATGAACCTTGCAGCCACGGTCAATGTGGTGTTGTACGACCGCTTGGCCAAGGGCAAGAACACGCGTTCCGGCCCCAAATTTGGCTAAGGTTTTTTACCGTACTGCTGGCCGGTGCTCCAATCGACCAGCAGGCTGTAAGCAATCGCCAGCAAGGTCGGCCCGATAAACAGGCCAATAAAGCCGAAAGCAATCAACCCGCCAAACACCCCCAGCAATACTATCACCAGCGGCAAGTTGCCGCCCCGGCTGATCAGGTAGGGTTTGAGCACGTTGTCGACACCGCTGATGATCAGCGTGCCCCAGATGCCCAGGAAAATCGCCATGCCATACTCGCCTTTCCAGGCCAGCCAGGCGGTGGCCGGGATCCAGACCAAGGGCGGGCCCATGGGGATCAGGCTAAGCAGGAAGGTGGCCAAACCGAGCACCAGCGCCCCCGGCACACCGGCGATCAAAAAGCCGATCAGCGCCAGCAAGGCCTGGGCTGCTGCCGTACCAATCACCCCGTTAACCACCCGCTGCACGGTGCCTGCCACCAATTCCTGATAGTAATCTGCGCGCTCGCCGATCAGCCGCACCAGCAGGCTATGGACGAACATCGCCAGGCGCGGGCCGTCCCGGTAGAAAAAGAACACGAAGACAATGCTCAGGGTCAGCTCAAGAATCCCGCCGCCGATTTGCGCACTGCGCGCCAGCAGCCAGTTACCCACCTGCCCCAGGTAAGGTTTGACCGCCACGATCATGGCCGCGCCTTGCTGATCGATGGTGTTCCACATGCCGACCAGCCGCTCACCGACCAGCGGAATGCCAGCAAGCCAGGTCGGCGCTTCGGGCAAGCCTTCAAGCTGTACATCTTTGACAAAGGTGGTGGCGTCACGCACGTGGTCTGCCAGGTTAAAGCCCAGCCACACCAGCGGCCCGGCCACCAGCAGCATCCAGCCAACGGTCAGGATGCTGGCGGCCAATGTCTCGCGACCGTTGAGCCAGCGCGTTAAGAGACGCATCAAGGGCCAACTGGCGAATGCCAGCACCGCCCCCCAGAACAAAGCCGACCAAAACGGTGCCATCACCCACAGGCTGGCGCCGAACAGCACCACGAGCAGGATCTGCACCAACAGGCGATCGTTATTGAGCATGTAGGTTCCGCAGACAATTGAGGTTTCGAATAGAAGCGACGACTACCAGAGTGTAGCCGCCGTTTTGCAGGGTTTAGCGCAACAACTCCAGATGCAGGCCCTTGGCCGGTTTGGTCCCCAGGTCCATGCGAGCGGCGCGCACACCGCCTTTGATCAAGGCATCACGCCAGGCCGCTGCCTGGGTGCCGGTCAAACTGACCCGGGAGGTGACATCAAGGTTCAATGCCCGGGCGATCAGGGTGACCCATTGTGCGTCCGGCTCACCGGTCAGTTTCGGGAAGTCCAGCTCGCCTGTGCTTTTCAACTGGCGTTGCAAGGTCGCTGAGGTGGGCAGCAGGTCGCCAAGATCGGCGCTGGCCTGGAGTTGCTCGACGTGCAGATAAGCTTTGCGCCCACCCCGATTGATGCCATACAAGGCGACCAGCTGATTCTGCTCTGGCGCAGCCCGGCGCATCAACAAGTAGGACTGCTGATCATCCGCCCCCACGAGTTTGGAGTTGCCAAACACTTCATTGGCCCACAGGCTGCTTTCACCGCAATCGCGGCCCTGACACCAGAACAGCAGCTCGGCGCCTTCTTTTTGCAAGGCTTCACGGGCTGCCGTAAAGGCTTCAGAGCCCGTATGCTCGGCGGGCAGTTCGTACGTCACGGCGGTGGTTTGACCACGGCTGTTGACCTGCCCTTCAAACCGCAGGCGGCCACTGATTTTGCGAATTGAGCCCATGGGGTAAATGCGTTCGATGTCGGGCTTTACGCTGTAATCGACAATTTGCGCGTCGGCCAGCCGGGGCAGACCTTGCAGGTCTTGGCTGCCTGGCACATCCGCAGCCGATGCCCAGGTACTCAGGCAACTCAGGCCCAGCGCCCAGATAAAACGAGTGGGTATGTTCATCGGCGTCTCACGGTTGAGAGCGGATGGCCTTTGCAGGGCGCAGCGGTGTAGTGATCCATGATGGTTGTCTCCCCTTTCAAGCCGCCAAGCCTCGACAGTTGGCCTGCGCAAGTCAAGGAGTGACGAAGAACCGATTGAAACAGTCTGCAACAAGGGTTGCTCCAGCCTCGTCATTCAGGTGCAAATGATGACCGCCGGCTAACCGTTCCAAGGTAAAGGGTAGACGATCCAACAGCTCAGGGTGGCTGGCCAGCATGCCCTCTTCGGCCACCACCAGCATGGTCGGGCACGTGACCCGGCGCACGAACGACATGGCCTGCGCATCGGTCAGTCGAAGCGGTGACGGCAACGTCAAGCGGCTGTCACTGCGCCAGCTGTAGCCTCCAGGCACGGGCATCAAGCCACGCTGGGCAAGCAGTTCGGCCGCTTCGCGACTGACAGCCACCATGCCCTTCATGCGCGCTTCAATGGCTCGATCAAGGGTGGGGTGTACCGATTTGCGCTTGTGCCCATGGGCCAGCTGCGCCTCAAGGGCCTTGCCCATGTTCTCGGCCGCGTCAATGTCGGGGCCGCTGCGCAGGACGATGCCGTCGATCAAGGCCAACCGGGTGACCCGCTCGGGGAACGAGCCCGCGATGATCACCGAGACAATCGCGCCCAGCGAATGCCCCAACAGGGCAAACTGCTTCCAGCCCAGTTGCTCGGCGACACACAGCACGTCAAACGCGTAATCGGCCAACGCATAACCCGCCCCACGCGGGCGGTGATCCGAGTGGCCATGACCGGCGAAATCCACTGCCACGATACGCAAGCCTGAGAGTTTGGGCGCCAGCCGGGCAAAGCTGTTGGCGTTGTCCAGCCAGCCATGCAGGGCGATGACCGGCAGACCGTCTTGCGGGCCAAAAATATGCGCTGCCAGTTCGATATGCGGCAGGCTCAGACGGATTTCTTCAACCACAGGGCTCATGCAGGGTGCTCTTTAGAGGCCGGGTTGACGCAGTTCCCAGCGGGCAAAAATGTGTTTGAGCAGGTGGGCGGTTTCTTGCGGTTGCTCCAGCGGGAACATGTGCCCGCCCGGCACGCTCAGCGACTCACCGAGGGGCAAACGCGCCACGGCGCGGGCATGATGGCGCATGACCACGCGGCTGTCTTGCCCGCGCACCACGGTTAAAGGCACCTGCAATTGCAGGATACGTCCGGGACTGGTGTGGGGAACACCGCGGTAGATGTTGATTTCAGTGGCCGGATCAAAGCTCAGGCGCAAGCGGTCATCAACGGCTTGCAGGCCATGCTCGAGGTAGGCATCAAAACAATCGGGATCGAAGCTGCGAAACAATGCCTTGCCCGCGAAGTATTCCCGTGCAGCTGCGCGGTCAGCAAACTCTTCACGGCGCCCCAGGGTACGACCTGCCGGGGTGAGGCGGTCGATGAAACCAAAACGCTTGGCGGCACGAATCATCCATTGATCGGCCACTGTCAGCACCGGGGAATCCAGCATGACCACGCCTTTGTACAAATGCGGGCAGCGTAACGCGGCGTGCAGGTGCAACATGCCGCCCAGCGAATGGCCGACGCCGAGCACCGGTTCGTCTTGTTGTTGCAGGTGATAAATCAGCTCATCGACCAGATTGCGCCAATTATTGTCCACCGGGAACCGCGGGTCGTGCCCGTGCTGCGGCAAACGCGCAACGCTGAAGTCCGGCGCCAGGGCGTCAAACAATTTGCCGTAGGTGCCTGAGGGGAATCCATTGGCATGGGCGAAGAAAATCTGCCGAGACATACAAGGCGTCCATACATAGGAAGTACGCCTTATTGTCTGTAGGAATATTCCTCACAACAACGACTGTATGCGCCATGAAAGGCGACACAACGGCCATTACTGTGCCGAATCAGCGCGCTGGAGGTGTTTCGCCCAGCGGGACGACGGCGATGGTCAGTCGCGAAATGCAGTTGAGTTTGCCGTTGTCGTCGGTCAGGCGAATGTCCCAGACGTGGGTGGTGCGCCCCATATGAACCGGCTTTGCCACCGCACTCACCCGCCCGCTACGCACGCCGCGCAGGTGGTTGGCGTTGACCTCCAGACCTACGCAATAGAACTTTTTGGTGTCTATGCACAGGTAGCTGGCCATCGAACCGAGGGTTTCGGCCAGGACCACCGAAGCCCCGCCATGCAACAAGCCGAACGGTTGATGAGTGCGGTGATCCACCACCATGCTCGCGGTGATCGACTGGTCATCGTAGGCATCAAAGGTAATGTCGAGCACGTCGCAGATGGTGTTTTTACGCATCTCGTTGAGGTGCGCGAGGTCCGGCTGGGTGGTCCACAAACTCATGGGTCATTCCTTGCTCTGTGAGTGATGGCTGTCATTTTGTCGTAGGATTTTTCGACAACCTGAGCCCAACTATCTTTCACACAGACCTGATTCTGCAACTGTTGCTACAACGGGTGTTTGCCTACCGGGGGTTATGCACACTCAGCAAGGTCATGCTGCCGGCCAGCGGCCACTCCCCTTCGAGCTCCGCCAGGCTGGCGGTGTGCATCGGCTGCGGCTGACGCACATGACCGTGCTGCAACAGGCTGATCAGCTCACCCACGAAAGGCTGATGGCTGACCAACAATACATTGCCACTGTCTGGCAGCTTGCTGGCGGCGAACTTGGGCTCGCTTTCTGGGGTCAGCCACGGCACGGTGATGAACTCACCGGTAAACCCCAGGGCCTCGCGCACCAACTCAGCGGTTTGCTGAGCCCGTACGTACGGGCTGACCAAAATGCGCTCCAGGGGTTTGCCGATCAAGTGTGCGGCGCTGTAGAGCACTTGATCACGACCATGGGCGGTGAGTTCGCGTTCGGCATCACGTCGGGCGTGAGGCTGAGCTTCGCCGTGACGCAAAATCCACAGCTTCATGGCTTGGTCTCGGTGCCGTTCGAAGGGGCGACGTAAGGGGCTTCACCTTCTGGCGCACGCGGTGCTGGCCAGTCAGCAAAAGGCCAAGGCTTTTGCTCGGTGTGAAAACTGCCAAAGCGCCCGATCTGGGCAAGATAAAGGCTCAGGCTGTCACCAAAGTTCATCAGACAGCCATTGGGGGCGCCGTAGACCAGGCGATAAATCAATTGCACCAGCACCAGGCCGCCGAGCACCAATTGCGCGACTTGCCAGACCAATAGAAAAACCAGCATCCACAGCACGCGTATCACGATGGATTCGTACTTGGGGGCGTTATTGCTGTCACTCATGTGCTGCTCCTGTGCTGATCAGTTGAAACCACTGGTGGAGATAAAGTCGACATCGGTCTTGGGTTCTGCGCGCATCAACAGTTCGATCACTTGGTTGAGCGTACGGCCTTCAAACAGAATGGCATGCAGCCCGGCCACCAACGGCATGTAAACGTTCAGTTCCTGCGCTTTGGCCTTGAGCACCTTGAGGGTATTCACGCCCTCGGCCACTTCGCCCAAACGGGCGACCGCGTCTTCCAGGCTCAGCCCCTGCCCCAACGCATACCCGACCTGATAGTTGCGGCTTTTGGGCGATGAACAGGTCACGATCAAATCGCCTACACCCGCCAAGCCGAGAAAAGTCATCGGATTAGCGCCTTGGCTGACAGCAAAACGAGTCATTTCTGCCAAAGCACGGGTAATCAACATACTTTTGGTGTTTTCCCCCATGCCCAGCGCCACCGCCATGCCGGCGATGATGGCGTAGACGTTTTTCAACGCCCCGCCCAGCTCTACACCGAAGCGGTCGGCGCTGGCATAGACGCGGAAGGTACGCCCGTGCAAGGCGCTCTGCACCTGGGTGCAGAGTGCTTCATCAGCGCTGGCCACCACGGTGGCGGTCAATGCATGTTCTGCCACTTCACGGGCCAGGTTGGGGCCGGACAACACGCCGATGCGGGCTTGAGGGGCGATCTCTTCGAGGATTTCGCTCATCAGTTTAAAACTGTGGGCTTCGATGCCCTTGGTCAGGCTGACCAGCATTTTGCCGCTCAAACGCTCGGCGTGGGGCGCCAGCACGCTGCGCAACGCGCTGGAAGGAAGCGCCACAAAGCACAATTGGCAGCTCTGCAGCGTGGCTTGCAGGTCGGTGACCGGCTCGACACCCGGGTGAATTTTGATGCCTTTGAGGTAGCGCGGGTTTTCTCGATTGAGGCGCATCGCCTCGGCTTGCTCGGGGTCGCGCATCCACTGGTGCACACGGTGACCGTTTTCTGCCAGCAAGTTGGCCACGGCGGTGCCAAAACTACCGCCTCCCAAGACCGCAATAGCGTGCTGTTCAGTCATATGCAATCCCGTCTTCCATCTAACAGTGGCAATGCTCGCATTATACGGGCCGCCAGCCCTGCGACCAGCCCCATAGCGCATCGCTCTGGCGCCGTTGCTTTGAAGCGCACCCTGCCCGTCGTTTTGACCACTTAAAGCCCGATAAATAGGCGGCCCTGACTGTCAAAGTGTGACAGCTCAGTTACCATGCCGCTCTGAAGGTCGCTGAGAAGCACAACTGAAGGGATTCATCATTCATGACGACACGTAGTCGCTGGGATATTCACACCCGCACGCAGATGATGAGTCTGGGCCCAGCTTTATTGATCACCCTGCTGCTGATCAGTTTTTTCACCTGTGTACGGATCCAGGACTTGCGCCAGGAGCTGAACTACACCGGTCAGTTGATTGCCAACCAATTGGCCCCGGCCAGTGAATATGGGGTCATTACCGGTAATGCGGTGATCCTGCAAAGCCTGATTACCGCCTCGCTGAACACCCCCCACGTTGAGTTTGTGCAGATCCAGGACAGTGCCGGCAAGACGCTGGCTCGCGCTGAAAAAGCGGCGTTTTCCCCATCACAAGGGGCCAAATTTGAGGTTTTTCAGGCGCCAGTGCGCTGGCAGAGAGGCCACTCAGGCGATGTGTTTTTACGCAACAACCTGCAAGCCTCTGCGCCAGAAGAGGATTACCTGGGCCGCGTGCTGGTGGGTATGTCCAACGATGCATTCAGCAAGCGCCAACAAGAGATCCTGCTCAAAGCGGTGATTCTTGCGCTCTTTGCCCTGGGTTTTACCTTCCTCTTGGCACGGCGCCTGGCGGCGAACCTGTCCAAGCCCATCAGCGACATGAGCAAAACCGTCAAGGCCATCCAGCACGGTGATTACAAGGCTCCCCTGCCGGTGGTTGACGATGGCGAACTGGGCAGCCTGGCCCAACACATCAATAATCTGGCCTCGGGCCTTGAACAGGCCAGCCGTGAGCAGCAGACGGCTATAACGCAATTGACTCAGGCGCGCGAAGAAGCCGAGAGCGCCAACCGCGCTAAAACTGAATTTTTGGCGATGATGAGCCATGAGTTGCGCACGCCCATGAATGGCGTGCTGGGAATGCTGCAACTGCTCGAAACCACCGAGATGACTGAAGAGCAAAAGGAGTACGCAGACCTTGCCTCGGCGTCTACTGAGCACTTGTTGAAGGTGATCAATGACATTCTCGACTTCTCGAGGATCGAACGCTCGACGCTGGAACTTGAGCACATTGCGTTCAACTTACTGGATTTGATCGATAACTGCGCACAAACGTTCCAGTTCAGTGCAGGCCAGCGGGGTTTGCTGCTGCAACTGACACTGCCTGAGGGCTTGTCGGCCTTGCACGTCCTGGGCGATCCGACCCGGATACGGCAAATTCTGGTCAACCTGATTGGCAATGCATTGAAATTTACCGAGCGCGGCAACGTCAGCATTGAAGCTAAATGGCAGCCGCTGGATCACCAGTTGATTTGGTTTACTTGCACAGTGCGCGACAGCGGCATCGGGATCAGCAACGAAAAACTTGAATCCATGTTTGACGCCTTCCAGCAAGCGGACAGTTCGATATCCCGGCGTTATGGTGGCACCGGCCTGGGCCTGCCCATCGCTCGCACGCTGGCTGAGCGCATGGGCGGTACGTTGCGCGCCAAGAGTGAGGAAGGCCAAGGTTCAGTGTTCACCCTGGAAATTCCGCTGGAGCTGCACCAACCCGTGACCCTGAGCCAACCGCCGGCGCTGGCTGCACAACCGCCCATGGGCCACGGCGGCAAAGTGCTGTTGGTGGAGGATAATCCGGTCAATCAGACGGTCATCGAAGCCACCCTGCGAAGCCTTGGCTACGAAGTGTGCGTGGTCAGTGATGGCGCACAAGCCATTCACCAGGCCAATACCGAAGACTATGTGGCGATTTTGATGGACTGCCGTCTTCCCATCATTGATGGCTATGAGGCCACCCGGCAAATTCGCCAATTGGCAGGCTGCAGGACGGTGCCCATTATCGCGTTGACCGCCAACGCCTTACAGGGAGACAGGGAAAACTGCCTGCAAGCCGGTATGAACGATTACCTTGCAAAGCCGTTCAAACGAACCGATCTGGAACAAATTCTGCAGTGCTGGGTCCAGTAACTTGTGGCTAAAGAGCCACCTGCGACTGGCGTAAAATGCAAAAGTGCGGCAGTCTTAGGCACCCGAATGGGCCCCTGAACCGGCCCGATTTAAATTTTCAGTGCACAAGTGTACATTCCTGTCCTTTGCGCTGTGACTTTCACTACAACGCAATAGTCTATGTGTAGGCTGGCGAACTGAGGCAACATGTTTCGGTTGGTCGGGAAGATTTGCCCCACCCTGCCGCATGGGATTATTGAGGAGCTCGCATGACCAAACAAAACGCCTTTACTCGGGAAGATCTGCTGCGCTGTAGCCGCGGCGAACTGTTCGGCCCAGGTAACGCGCAACTGCCCGCCCCTAACATGCTGATGGTGGATCGCATTACCCATATCAGTGAAGAAGGCGGCAAGTACGGCAAAGGTGAATTGGTCGCCGAGCTGGATATCACTCCAGACCTGTGGTTTTTTGCCTGCCACTTTGAAGGCGATCCGGTGATGCCGGGCTGCCTGGGCCTCGACGCCATGTGGCAGCTGGTTGGCTTTTACCTGGGCTGGCAGGGTTTGCCGGGCCGCGGTCGTGCCCTGGGTTCGGGCGAAGTGAAGTTCTTTGGCCAGGTTTTGCCGACCGCCAAGAAAGTCACCTACAACATTCACATTAAACGCGTCCTCAAGGGCAAGCTGAACCTGGCCATTGCCGATGGTTCGGTGACTGTCGACGGTCGCGAGATTTATACCGCTGAAGGCCTCCGGGTCGGCGTGTTCACTTCAACTGACAACTTTTAAGGGTTATCCGCATGCGCCGCGTCGTTATCACTGGTCTGGGCATTGTTTCGTGCCTGGGCAATGACAAAGAGACCGTCTCCGCTAACCTGCGTGCTAGTCGCCCTGGCATCCGCTTCAACCCGGAATACGCCGAAATGGGTCTGCGTAGCCAGGTTTCCGGCTCCATCGACCTGAACCTCGAAGAGCTGATCGATCGCAAGATTTATCGCTTTGTTGGCCATGCAGCGGCTTACGCCTACCTGGCCATGAAAGACGCCATCACTGATTCGGGCCTGACCGAGGAGCAAGTCTCCAACCCGCGTACTGGCCTGATCGCCGGTTCCGGTGGTGCGTCGACCCTGAACCAGATGGAAGCACTGGACATCCTGCGCGAAAAAGGCGTTAAACGTGTCGGCCCATACCGTGTAACGCGGACCATGAGCAGCACCGTGTCCGCTTGCCTGGCGACACCGTTCAAGATCAAGGGCCTGAACTACTCCATCGCTTCTGCTTGCGCCACCAGTGCTCACTGCATCGGTCACGCCATGGAACAGATCCAGATGGGCAAGCAGGACATCGTTTTCGCCGGTGGCGGTGAAGAGGAGCACTGGAGCCAGTCGTTCCTGTTCGACGCAATGGGCGCGCTGTCCAGCAAGCGCAATGACACCCCTGAGCAAGCTTCCCGTGCCTACGACGCCGACCGTGACGGTTTCGTCATCGCTGGCGGTGGCGGTATGGTCGTGGTCGAAGAGCTGGAACACGCTCTGGCCCGTGGCGCCAAAATCTACGCTGAAATCGTTGGCTACGGCGCAACGTCTGACGGCTATGACATGGTTGCTCCGAGCGGCGAAGGCGCTATCCGCTGCATGCAGATGGCAATGTCGACGGTCGATGCACCGATCGATTACATCAACACCCACGGCACATCGACTCCGGTTGGCGACGTGGCAGAGATGAAAGGCATTCGCGAAGTCTTCGCAGACAAGGCACCGCCTATCAGCTCGACCAAGAGCCTGTCGGGTCACTCCCTGGGCGCCGCAGGCGTTCACGAAGCGATCTACTGCATGCTGATGATGGAAGGCAACTTCATTGCGGGCTCCGCCAACATTGATGAACTGGACCCGGCGGTTGCCGATATGCCAGTGCTGACCAAAACCCGTGAAGATGCAACGATCAACACCGTGATGAGCAACAGCTTCGGCTTCGGCGGCACTAACGCCACCCTGGTTCTGAAGCGCTGGGAAGGCAAGTAAGGCCTCCCCCGCTCACTGAAAATGCCCCGACCTGGTCGGGGCATTTTTTTTGCCCGATGGAACGTACAACCCGGTGCAGTGCTCTATAAAGATCAGGACCTTTATCACTCCACTCTGAGGTTTGCCATGACCGTTACCGTCAACACCGTGTCCCACGAAGGTTTTCGTCACAGCATTAAAATCGACGATTACGAAGTGTTTACTGATGTTCCCAAAGCGATCGGTGGCGAGGGTTCAGCTCCGTCTCCGCACGATTATTTCGACGCCGCGCTGGGCGCCTGCAAAGCATTGACGCTCAAGCTCTATGCGCAAAAGAAAGACATTCCGCTTACCGGGGTGACTGTTGAGGTCAAGCACGATGCCAGCGAAGAGCAACAAGGCAAATACGCGCTGCACGTGAAACTGACCCTCAAGGGCGTACTGACCGACCAACAGCGCGAAGAGCTGCATAAGGTCGCCGACAAGTGCCCGGTGCACAAGCTGATGACCACCGCTGACGTCACCATCGAAACGCACTTGTCAGAAGGCGCTTTCAGCCAGTAATGCGGGCCTGGTGAGCGTTGGGTTATGCTCAACGCTCCCTTTATTGCCTGGATGGGCCCATGCCGACATTCACCGTGATTCACCCGCGCGCCGAAGACGTCGAGGGCCAGCCGATCTTGCGCCCGCTGCCTTCAGCCAAAAGCCGCAGTGTCGGGCCGTTTGTTTTTTTCGATCACATGTTGGTGACCAATTACCCGCCTGGGTACGGCATGAATATCCAACAGCATCCGCACATTGGCCTTTCGACCCTGACTTACCTGTTTGAAGGCCAATTGCAGCACAAAGACAGTTTGGGCTCAGACCAGTTGGTCGGGCCTGGCGAAGTCAGCTGGATGACCGCAGGCGCCGCGATTGCCCATATTGAGCGTACCCCCGCCCCGCTACGCGAGCAGGGCTCGACCTTGCACGGCCTGCAAGTGTGGCTGGCGTCGCCTAAAGAACACGAGCAAGGCGCAGGTTCGTATAGCCATCACCCGGCCGACAGCCTGCCCGTGAGCGATAGCCTGGGGGTCCGCGTACGAATGATTGCCGGGACAGGCTTTTGCCTGGAGTCGCCGGTGCCGGTGCTTTCACCGACGGTGTATGCCGAAATCCATATGCAAACAGCCACCACCCTGTTGATCCCTGATGAACATCAGGAGCGGGCGCTGTATGTGTTGCAAGGCGACATGCAGCTGGAAGGCCAAACACTGGAGCCACACAGCCTGGTACTGCTGCCGGCGGGTGAAGCACTGACCCTGAGCGCAGACAGCGATTGCCACGCGGTGCTGATTGGCGGAGCGCCGCTCGATGGGCCGCGGCGCATGAACTGGAATTTCGTTGCCAGCGACCGCGAGTTGATTGAGCGGGCAAGAGCCCGCTGGGCGGCAGGCGATTGGCCGACCGTCCCTTTCGAGAGCGGCCGGATTGAGTTGCCCTGAAGGCCTGAGACGGCCTTAGAGGATCATCGCGGCGGCCCAGCCGAAGGCCAGCAGTGGCAGGTTGTAATGCAAAAAGGTCGGCACCACGGTGTCCCAGATGTGGTGATGCTGGCCGTCGATGTTCAAACCGGAGGTCGGGCCCAAGGTAGAGTCCGACGCTGGCGAACCGGCATCCCCCAACGCGCCTGCCGTACCGACGATGCACACAATCGCCATCGGGCTAAAACCCAGTTGCACGCAAAGCGGTACGAAGATCGCGGCCAGAATAGGCACCGTCGAAAATGAAGAACCAATCCCCATGGTCACCAGCAACCCGACCAGCAGCATGAGCAGCGCGCCTACGCCCTGGCTGTGATTGATCCAGCCCGCCGAGGCTTCAACCAGTGATTTCACCTCGCCCGTGGCCTTCATGACTTCTGCAAAGCCTGAGGCGGCGATCATGATGAAACCGATCATGGCCATCATTTTCATGCCTTCGGTGAACAGGTCGTCGGTCTCGCGCCAACGCACAATCCCGGACACCGAGAAAATCAGAAAACCGACCAGGGCGCCGATAATCATCGAACCCAGCCACAGCTGAATGATGAACGCGGACGCAATCGCGACCCCGGCCACCAGCAGGGTCAACGGGTTGTAGTTGATCGCGGTCTGTTCAACCTGCTCGATCTTGGCCAGGTCATATTCACGCTTTTTGCGGTAGCTGATGAACACCGCCACCAGCAGGCCAACCAGCATGCCCAGCGCAGGGATAGCCATGGCGTGGGTGACATTGACCTGGCTGATATCAACGCCACTTTTGCTGACGTTGGCGAGCAGAATCTGGTTGAGGAAAATATTGCCAAAACCAACCGGCAGGAACATGTACGGCGTGATCAAGCCAAAGGTCATGACACAGGCAACCAGGCGGCGGTCGATCTTCAGTTTGGTCAGCACATACAGCAAAGGCGGCACCAACAGCGGGATGAAAGCGATATGAATCGGCAAGATGTTCTGCGAGCAAATCGCAACCACCAGCAGTAACCCGATCAATAGCCATTTGACCCTATTGCCGCCGACAGCCTGCTGCTTGTTGACCATCGCCAAGGCTCTGTCGGCCAGGGCATGAGCCAGCCCGGACTTGGCGATCGCCACTGCGAAAGCGCCCAGCAAGGCGTAAGACAACGCCACAGTGGCTCCGCCGCCCAAGCCGCTGTTGAACGCCTCAAGCGTGGCCTCGATGCTCAGGCCGCCCACCAACCCGCCTACCACCGCACCCACAATCAGTGCGATGACCACATGCACACGGGACAGACTGAGCACCAACATGATGCCGACCGCGGCAATTACTGCATTCATAGTTACAACCTCATAGTACGCACCACGATAAAAACACCGTAAAGCGGAAAACTCCGGGCAATAGACTGCTGTTCCAGTCGCCGGATTTGGAAAGGAGGGCTTATTTGAGGGCGCACACTTTGCAGGAGCATCGTCGCCTTGTCAAAGCGCAGGCCAGAAGCGATCGCCAGACCACTGAAAAAGCAATTTATCCCTAGTATTTACAGGGCTTTAGCGCAATTTTTTAACATGAAATTTCGCTTTTTGTCGTAAAGAAATGTGTCAAATGGCCGCTAAGGGTAAAAGCCTCTTTTTAGGATGTCTCCATGTCGCTCAGACAGCTTTCCATACAGTGGAAAATCACCTTGCTCGCCGGCCTTTGCCTTGTGGGTATTGTTGCCCTGCTGGTAGGACTTTCTCTCTACCGCATGGAGTACACCTCCAGCCTGGTAGAAGCCTCAAGCGCAAAAATGCTCAATGAGTCAGCCCAAGCGCGTATTGAAGCTCAGGGTGAGGCGCAGGCCCAAGCCATTAGCCGCCAATTCATGGACGCCTACCAATATGGAAACGGCTTTGCCCGCCAAGTCCTGTTTTTGCGTGAGCAATCTGAAAAGCGCTTTCTGGATGCCTTCGACCTGCGTGAGGACCTGACTCACCAAGTAAAAGCGGCATTGCAGGCCAACCCTGACTTGCTCGGCCTGTCGCTGGTGTTTGAAGCCAACGCACTGGATGGCAAAGACAAGTTGTTTGAGCATCAACCCGTACTGGGCAGCAACGACAAGGGTCGCTTTGCCCTTTATTGGTCACAGCCGACACCCGGCAAGCTGACTTCAATGGCGCTGCCTGAAACCGATATGTCCGACACCAGTATCGGACCGAGCGGTCAGGCCAATAACTCATGGTTTACCTGCCCGCGTGCGACGCTAAAACCGTGCATTATCGAACCTTACTTTTATGACATTGACGGGCAACGGGTGCTGATGACCAGCATCGTTTTCCCGCTGATGGTCGATGGCAAGGTGATCGCTTCGCTCTCCGTTGATATCAACCTCAACAGCCTGCAGGCCATGAGTGTGCAGGCCAGCAAAAAACTGTACGACGGGCAAACCAACGTCGGCATCATCACCTCGGCAGGCTTGCTGTCCGGTTTCAGCGCGGATGCCAGCAAGCTCAGCCTGCGCCTGAATCAGGTCGACCCCGATGACGGTGCCAAGCTGACAGAGTTGATGAACAGCGCGGATCAGACCGAGAGCATCCGCAGCCATCAACGCTTGAAAGTGCTGACGCCGTTTTTGCCGATTCCTGGCAGCAAACCCTGGGGCGTCTTGCTCGATGTGCCTGAAAAGGTTCTGGTGGGGCCGGCACAGGTGCTTCAGGCCGACCTGGAGGCGCGCGATACCACCGGCACTCTGATTGAGTTGGGGCTGGGTTCGCTGGCGGCGATCATCGGTTTGCTGTTGGTATGGTTGATGGCGCGCAGCGTGACTCGCCCGATACTGGGTGTTGCGCGCATGCTGGAGGACATTGCCAGTGGCGAAGGCGACCTGACGCGCCGTCTGGAGTACGACAAAAAAGATGAGCTGGGCCAATTGGCGGGCTGGTTCAACCGCTTCCTCGACAAACTGCAACCGATCATTGCCGAGGTTAAACGCTCCGTGCAGGACGCTCGCAGCACCGCTGACCAGTCGGCGGCGATTGCGACCCAGACCAGCGCAGGCATGGAGCAGCAATACCGCCAGGTGGATCAGGTGGCCACGGCATCTCATGAAATGAGCGCCACGGCGCAGGACGTCGCCCGCAGTGCTGCACAGGCCGCGCAAGCCGCACGTGATGCCGATCAGGCGACGCGAGAGGGCTTGACCATTATCGATCGCACAACCAACAGCATCGACCACTTGGCCGCAGACATGAGCGAGGCAATGGTGCAAGTGGAAGGGTTGGCGGCCAACAGCGAGAAAATTGGTTCTGTACTGGAAGTGATCCGCGCCATTGCCGAGCAAACCAACTTGCTCGCCCTGAATGCGGCGATTGAGGCAGCACGTGCCGGTGAAGCAGGCCGTGGATTTGCCGTGGTGGCAGACGAAGTGCGTAACCTGGCGCGACGGACTCAGGAGTCGGTCGAAGAAACTCGCCAAGTGATCGAGCAACTTCAAGTGGGCACCCAAGATGTCGTGTCGTCCATGGGCAACAGTCATCGTCAGGCTCAGGGCAGCGTCGAGCAAGTGGGACAAGCGGTCACTGCTCTGCAGCAAATCGGCGAGGCGGTGACAGTCATTACTGACATGAACTTGCAGATTGCCAGTGCCGCAGAAGAACAAAGTGCCGTGGCCGAAGAGATTAACCACAACGTGGCCACAATTCGTGATGTCACCGAGTCGTTGTCCGGGCAGGCCAATGAGTCGGCACGGGTAAGTCAGTCGCTGAACTCGCTGGCGAACCAGCAACAAAACCTGATGGATCAGTTCCGCGTGTGACGTGACAGCCGAGAGGCGCCTGTTGGCCTGAGCCGCTGGCGCCTCTTAACGTTTACGCTTTTGCAGTTCGATGATCACTGACAAGCCGCCCAGCGGTCCGGTTTCAAGCCTCATCTCCCCTCCCCATGCCTCCACAATATCGCGCACGATGCCCAAGCCCAGGCCATGGCCGCTGACTTGTTCGTCCAAACGAGCGCCACGACTGAAGACCTGATCACGCTCGGACTCAGGAATACCGGGACCATCGTCCTGGACCTCTATGACAAATCCATTCGGGTTTTGCTGAACACTCAGTTCAACCTGGGAGTCGGCCCATTTACAGGCGTTATCCAATAGGTTGCCGAGCAATTCGAGCATGTCTTCACGGTCCCAAGGCATCTGCAGCCCGGGTGAGGCATTTAACGCCAGGTGCAGGTGATTGCCATGAATCATGCCCAGCGTGGACATTAAGGCAGGCAGTTCTGCATCGCCGTCAAACTGGGCACCCGGCAAGGCATCACCGGCCAGCCGGGCGCGATTGAGCTCGCGACTCATCCGCTGTTGAATATGCTCCAGTTGCTCGCGCAGGCTTTGTTGCAACTGAGGGTAGTGCTCAAATTGCGGGTCATTGACCAAGCTGTATAAGACCGCCAGAGGCGTTTTTAAGGCATGCCCCAAGTTGCCCAGGGCATTTCGCGAGCGCTTTAAGGTGTCTTCAGTGTGGCTCAACAGGTGGTTTATCTGTGTGACCAAAGGCTCAAGTTCAAGGGGAACCTGGGTGTCCAGCTGTGAGCGTTGACCTGATTG
Organism: Pseudomonas helleri; assembly: GCF_001043025.1. GTDB lineage: Bacteria > Pseudomonadota > Gammaproteobacteria > Pseudomonadales > Pseudomonadaceae > Aquipseudomonas > Aquipseudomonas helleri. The sequence continues at coordinate 214,592 of NZ_JYLD01000011.1, forward strand.
CAATTGCACGATTTGTTTGCGCGCGGTTTCCAGTGGCCGCAGTGCTCGACGGACGGTGAGCCGCTGCATGAGCAAGATGACCATGAGCGCAACGATGCCAATGCCCAGACCAATTCTCTGCACTTGCTTGAAGCTTTCTCGTATCGGCGTGTAGTCCTGAGCCACTGTGATGGAAACAGGCTGGCCAAAGCGCAGGTAATCGCTGCGCAGGAGCAGCAACATCTGGCCTTCCGGGCCGGGTTGAAGCGTGCTGTCCAGGCCGGGCTGCTTGGGTCTGGGTAATTGTGCGTCCCACAGTGAGCGCGAGCGCCAATGTGTGTCGCCAAATTCGATGCTGAAATAATGCCCTGAAAACGGACGCTGATAAGCGGGCGACAGGCGTCGCTCATCCAGCTGTAAGCCTAGAGGACCACGGCTAAGCGCGACTAACAGGTTTTCGCTGTCAATCTGCAGGCCAGACTCTAAATATCGCTGAAGGCCATTTTCAAATAGCCAGAGGCTGACCTGGCTCACCACCAGGCCCGATAGCAACAAGACACTGATCAGGCCAATGCTCAAGCGCCGCTGAATGGACTTCACTGATCACCAGACCCGAAGATATAGCCCTGCCCGCGACGGGTTTCTATGACAGAGCGGCCGAGCTTGCGCCGCAAATGGTTCACATGAACCTCAAGCACATTGGAGTCGCGTTCTGTTTCACCGTCGTAGAGATGCTCAGCCAAATGGCTTTTGGAGAGGATCTGTTGGGGGTGGAGCATAAAGTAGCGCAACAGGCGAAACTCGGCAGCGGTCAGTTGCACTTCACTCTCGCCATGGGTAACAGATTGGCGCGACTCGTCCAGGTGCAACCCTGCGGATTTAAGCAACGGCTGGTTCGACTGACCATGAGAGCGGCGCAGCAGCGCTTGTACACGCAGTTGCAGCTCTTCAGGGTGGAAGGGTTTGGTTACGTAATCATCGGCTCCGGCCTTGAGCCCTTCAATCCGCTCAGACCATGAGCTGCGGGCGGTCAGGATCAGCACCGGCGTGGCAAGCCCCTGTGTGCGCCATTGTTTAAGGACGTCGATACCGGGAACACCCGGCAAACCCAGATCGAGAATAATCAAATCGTACGGCTCACTTTGCCCCTGATACAGGGCATCACGGCCGTCTGCCAGCCAATCCACTGCATACCCCAAGCGCGTTAGCCCGGTTATCAATTCGTCAGCCAAGGGGACATGGTCTTCTACCAGCAACAACCGCATTAATCATCAACCTCATCTTTGAGTAGCTGGCCATCTGCGGCATTCAGCTTGAGTTCACGGACGACACCGTCCTGAGTCAGCAACTCAACTTCGTAAACATACATGTCATCATCCTCTTCCAGCTCCGCTTCGAGCAGCTTGGCCTTGGGGTGATACTGGAATGCCTTTTGAAGCAGTTGCTCCAGGGGCAAGATGACGCCTTTTTCTCGCAAACGCAGCGCTTCGTCCTGATCCAGGTCCCGGGAGAAGACCAAACAGGAAAACGTAAAAAGCAGCAGTGCAACACAACCTCGAACGTACTGATTCACGGTGATCACTTACCTCCGATGCATGCCACGTTAAAAATGCGGACTATAGCGTTGTTGGCTTAATTGAAACTGAATATGCAGGTCTGTCTGCCCGTTGGCCTGGAGCTTGATTGTCGTTAGCCGTGCGTTAACTGCTAAACTGCCGCCCTGCATTCATCGCCCAGGCGATAGCCACCTTTCAGAGCTATAAACACTGTGGAAATTTTTAAAGAGTTTACCTTCGAATCCGCGCATCGGTTGCCTTACGTCCCTGAAGGCCATAAATGCGGTCGTTTGCATGGGCATTCATTCAAGGTTGCAATCCATTTGAGTGGCGACATTGATCCTGCAACCGGCTGGATCCGCGACTTCTCGGAAATCAAAGCGATTTTCAAGCCGCTGTATGAGCAACTCGACCATAACTACTTGAACGATATTCCTGGCTTGGAAAATCCAACCAGCGAAGTTTTGGCGAAGTGGATTTGGCAACAGCTCAAGCCCTTGCTTCCTGAACTGTCAGCCATTCGAATTCATGAAACGTGCACCAGCGGATGTATTTATTACGGCGACTGAACGCCGGGATATAAAGAAACCACCTGAGCGGTGGTTTTTTTATGTCTGGAATTTGAACTGCAAGCTGCAAGCGCGTGGGGGCCTGGGCGGGGGGTGTCCAGTTCTACTTGGGGGTTTCGCTGTAAGCGAACGGTGAACACACCTACCGACCTCCCAAATTAAGGGCGATGGTGTCCACCTATTTTTAAGCGGACGCGATAGCCCTTAAATGCGCCAACGAAGCTCTTACCCCAAGTCGTTCAAAGCCCAGGTTGTCCAGCAATGCCTGCAACCCGGCGCCTCCATTTCCAGCGTGGCCATCAGTCACGGCATCAATGCCAACGTGATCCGTAAGTGGCTGCCACTTTTTCGAGATCAACCAGCCACAACCCTAGCGGCGTTTGTTCCGGTAAAGGTCGCCCCGAAAAGACAGGCCGAGTCATCGGTAATCATCGAGCTGCCATTTGGTGAGCAAATCATCACGGTTAAATGGCCGTCTTCCGATCCCGAAGGATGTGTCCGTTTTGTCCGTGGACTTTCTTCGTGATCCGCATCGACACAATTTGGCTGGCCACCGAGCCGATGGATATGCGCTCCGGCACCGAGAAAGCCCTCGCACGAGTCGTGTCTGTCTTCGGTGCGGCGCAGCCGCACTGTGCTTATCTCTTTGCCAATCGCCGAGGCAATCGCATGAAGGTGTTAGTGCACGACGGCCTGGGCGTTTGGCTGGCGGCACGCCGTCTACACCAAGGAAAATTCTCCTGGCCGAGTAATCGGCATGGCGATCAAATGGAGTTAAGTCCTGAGCAATTACAGGCTCTGGTGGTTGGCCTTCCCTGGCAATGGCTTGGGTCTGACGGAGCCATCCGTAACCATTAAGAGAAATGGATGACATACATCGATCAGTAGATCGGGCAGAGTCATCGCCATGATTCCTACTCCTCCTCTCGATCAGCTCGACACTGAACAACTGCGCAGCCTCGCTGCGCAGTTGCTCACACACGTTGAGCATCTAGATACGCAACTGGCGAGCCTCGACAAAGAGGTTCTTCATCAGAAGACCCGTAACCAGCAACTCATTCACGAAATCGCCCTGCTCAAACGCCACCGCTTCGCCAAACGCTCCGAGTCGTTCAGCCCTGATCAGGCCAGCTTGCTCGACGATCTGATTGAGACCGATCTGGCCGCCATCGAAGCAGAGCTTGAAATCCTGGCACCAAAGCCAGCGCAAGCAGCAGTCCGCCAGCAACCCAAACGCACTGCATTGCCTGCCGAGTTTCCACGCACGTTGATTCATCACGATCCAGAAAACACTCAATGCCAATGCGGCTGCGCCCTCAAGCTCATCGGCGAAGACGTCAGCGAAAAACTCGACTACACGCCAGGCGTATTCAGCGTTGAACGGCATATTCGTGGCAAATGGGTCTGTGACAACTGCGAAACCTTGATTCAAGAGCCGGTGCCGGCGCAGGTCATCGACAAAGGCATCCCGACGGTCGGGCTGTTGGCCCAGGTGATGATCGCGAAATACGCCGATCATTTGCCGTTGTACCGCCAGGAGCAAATCTTCGGGCGGGCCGGTCTCGCGATTCCTCGTTCAACGCTGGCCAGTTGGGTCGGCGCTTGCGGCGTGCAATTGCAGCCACTGGTCGATGCCCTGCGCGAGGTCGTGCTTGAGCACAACGTGGTGCATGTCGATGAAACCCCGGTGCAGATGCTCGCGCCGGGCGAGAAGAAAACACAACGTGCTTATGTTTGGGGCTATGCCACGACGGCGTTCGCAGGGATCAGTGCAGTGGTGTACGACTTCAGCCCCGGTCGCTCGGGCGAATATGCCCGTAACTTTCTTGGCGACTGGAAAGGCAAGTTGGTCTGCGACGATTACGGTGGTTACAAAGCCAGTTTTGCACTTGGCGTCACTGAAATCGGCTGCATGACCCACGCCCGCCGTAAGTTCTACGATCTGCACGTCACCAAAAAAAGCGTGCTGGCCGAGCAAGCATTGCGATACATCGCAGCGTTGTATGAAGTTGAACGCGAAGTGCGCGATTTGGAACCGGATGTCCGGCGACGAATACGTAAGGAAAAGGCAGCGCCCCTAATGGACGCGTTTCATGCCTGGATGATCGCCCAGCGCGAGCTTGTGCATGAAGGTTTGGGGATTACCAAGGCGCTGGATTACAGCCTAAAACGATGGGCTGCGTTGAGCCGTTATCTCAACGACGGCACGGTGCCGATAGACAACAACCATATCGAACAGCAAATTCGACCTTGGGCTCTTGGAAGAAAAAACTGGCTGTTCGCCGGTTCTCTACGCAGTGGCCAACGCGCTGCCGCGCTAATGAGTTTGATCCAGTCAGCCAAGCTCAACGGCCACGATACGTATGCTTATCTAAAAGACGTTCTTACTCGCCTGCCGACGCAGCGGGCGAGTGAGATTGGGGAGTTGTTGCCGCATCGATGGCAACCGGCTTAGTTACGCAAGACGGGATGCCCGGACGCTTACGTTTCGCTGGGTTTATCGATTGTTTGTTGCGGGGCGATGATCAGTGTTTTTTCGAGCACAAAAACAAAATCCCTGTCTGCGTGAGCAGACAGGGATTTTGGAATTTAATCTTGACGATGACCTACTCTCACATGGGGAAACCCCACACTACCATCGGCGATGCATCGTTTCACTGCTGAGTTCGGGATGGGATCAGGTGGTTCCAATGCTCTATGGTCGTCAAGAA
>NZ_JYLD01000012.1 GCF_001043025.1 Pseudomonas helleri
TTCTTTTCGGTCACTTGTTTGACCGCCTGGATTTTGAATTCTTCGGGATATCGCTGGTTGCTCATGGCACCTCCTAATGGGCCTCATTTTAAGGCTTGGAGGTGTCTACGAAACTAGGGGCGATTCATGGATTTCGTAGCTGACGAAGCTGTCAATCGGGCAAATGAGTTGCAGGATGTGATTCGTAACGCTTTCGTTGGAGGCCGATAATGTACGAAGTATCATTAACACACGCAGTACTAGATGATCTTTGCGGGAAGGTTAACTTAAGGCGCCAATCCTTGCCTAATGTTGAAGACGTTAGTGACTTTCCAAAACATTCGGCTTTTTGGAGTAGTGACTATGCGTGTGTCTTGCTTTGGCCTATTCTTGGGAATGATGTCAACGACCTAATAGAAGGTGCTGCAGTCGCACAAGATTATTTAAATGGCGTGTTAGGTGAAATGGATAAATTATCTAAGCATATCGATGGATATTTAGTGCTGGCCTTAAATGAAAAGCCTAGCCAAGAAATGGATTTGGTCGTGCGCTCTCTAGAATTGTCTACTAACATATGTCGAAAAAATGCAATATGGCCGGAGTTAAATGGAGGGTCGTACTGTTGGTCTCGAATATCGGATGTATCAGTACTGGGACTACCTGGTTTAGCGCCTAAATCATCCGAAAAATTGACTTGGCCTGTAATGGATAAAGATGTGAGATTACTCTGGCTTGAAGTTTGCGAGATTGTAGCCAAATCTGTTGGAGACTCTCATGCATGCTAGAATCAAGATGTTGCAAATCCAAGGGTTTCGCAGTTTAGGGAAGTTGGTTACTTTCGATCTGCAGTCCCCTCTAACGCTTATTTATGCTCCGAATGGTACCGGTAAAACCACTGTCTGCGAAGCTGCAGAGTGGCTGTTAACTGGACAGGTTCAAAGGTTAATGGTTGCATCTGAGTTTAATGTTTCATTGTTATCTTCAAAGTTTAATTCGCAATTCGGCGGACCTAGCGTAGAGGCAATATTTGCTCGCTCTGATAATTCAAAATATCTATCACGATCTGTGCTTGGAACTGCTGAAAGTCTGAAGCTAGGTCCCAGCAAAGCTGTGTGCACTTCAATCACAGATATTAAGTGGTTGAATGAGCTTGCGTCAGATGCAGTAAATCTTGATAGGGTTTTTTTTGCATCTGAGCAAACGATTCGACGCTGGGTTCGCGGAGGAAGATTCTTAACGGTCGAGGATCTTGCTGCGCTCATGGATGGAGACGATACAAATACGGAAAAACAAACTCAAATCCTGTCAGACCTGCTCGGTGTACGTCATTTGTTTGATGCGAGCAAAGCCTTGGAAGCTCATCAAGCAGAGCTTGAGGATAGCTTACAAAAACTTTTTGATGAGTTAAGGGGGCTTGAATTCGATAGAAACAACCTAATAGAAATTGAAAAAAATTTTATTGAAAATCCAGTTACCTATTGGGCTGGATTTGATGATCAGCTTTCAACGCTTGAGACTAAGTTGCTGGGTGGCTCTAAGGAAAAGCAGAACACCATTGACAGAATTGAAGGTTTGGGGGCTGCGCTAGCTAATCAAGATCAAGATATTAGAAAAAAACTCACTGTCGCGGCAAATCTAGATAGTATTTTTCTTGAAAAAAAAATAGAGATTTGTAATGCGCAAGAGCTTAACTCCAACTTAAGAAAACTCACAGATATTGTGAGTGCATCTTCCGATATTATCGCTGAACGTGAAGAAAAAATTACGCGACTTCAAAGTAAAATTTCTGTTTTCGAAAAACGTATTGAATTATATCCAGGTATGAAGAGCGTAGTAGAAGCTACACTTAAGGATTTCAGTGATAGTTATTCTAAATATTCAAATATTTTACGACTTCCAAAACATAGCGGTCTGAAAAAACTTCGAAATTTATTGTCGCGAAAAAGCATATCTGGCGAGCCGAGTGATAACTATTCTCACCTGGAAGTCTTGAATATTGTTTCTCGGGAGATACCTCAGATAAAAGAAAATCTTAAAAAGTTTGTTGCAGAGAGACGTAAATTTATTTTACGTCTACCTGATCTCGAAAAAGAGAATTTGTACAGAGAAAACTTAGAAAATTGCTTTAAAAAACTTGATATTGAGCTGGGAGAGTTGCAGTCATTAGAGCAGCCGCTGTTAAAATTGCAAGAAGACATAAGAAGCTACTTGTCAAGCCAGTATTATAAATCCACCTCTGACTGCCCAGCTTGTGGCGTTTCCCATGAGTCTCCAGAACATTTACTGACTGCAATGAATTTAGTTCGAGAGTCTTTACCTAAACTAGTTCTTGATAAGCGTGAAAGCTGTAAGCGTATTTCAAATGAAAGAGACTTCTGGAAAGGTAAGCTTGATGTAATTGATGGCCTCAGAGTACAAATACAATCTATTGATCTTGAAATTTCTAAAGCCACTAACCATGAAAAGAGATTAATGGCGCGTTTGAATCTCTACGGAGTATCTCCCCGAGACCCTAAAGGGTATTTAGATAGAGAAACTGCGAGGGAGATTCTTGCTGGGAAAGTGTCGGGAGTGTATTCTGCATTGACTGCGATTGAGAGAGACTTTCCAGAATTGGAGAGAATGTCACTCTCAGTCATTAATGATGCAGCAGTACTTCACAATTTATCAACTTATCAGGATCATCTAGGAGCAACAGTGCGGGGGTGTCAAGACGAATTAGTGCGAGAAAAGCACCATTTGAACTCGTTGCGATCACAACTGCTGATTGATAAAAGTAAACTCCGAGATGCTCAGATTAACGTTGCGCGCATGGAGCGTAGTTTTAATGATATTGAGTATCTTTGGGAGAGTTTATCAGGCACAAAAAAATGGAGCCTTGATAGTTTTATTGATCTCCGCAAAGAACTAGTTGATAAAGAGCGAGACTATGCTTTAATTCGTCAAAGTTTAGATGTGCTTAGTCGATATTTTTCGAGCAGTGAAGCCTTGCATCGTAGAGATGAAATAGATAAGAAAATCTTGAAGTTAAAAGGTGATATTTCTAACATTGAGGGCCGGAAGCAGCTTACCCTCTCAGCGCTAAGCGGATTCGCGGAGGAATATAATAGAGTTGCCAATGATCGGTTAGAAAATCTGACTGAGAGCGTTACCCCATTATTTCAAAGAATGCACTCAAATCGAGTGTATGACGCCATTGTCTTTCAACAAGGTAAGCAGGGTGCGGTTTTAAAGGCAACCTCGCAGAAAGAAGCATTTAGTCCGCATACAGACTTTAGCCAAGGGCAACGTCAAGATTTAGCGTTGGCGATATTTCTTGCTCGAGCGCGTGCGGTGGGCGGGACTTTTTTCTTAGATGAACCTGTAATGCACTTGGATGATTTAAATAGAGTGGCATTGCTCGATATTCTAAGAGCATTTACACTTGAGAACGGCAAGAAACTTAATCTAGTGGTAACTACATCTAGTAAAGGTTTAGCTAGGCATATGATCCAAAAATTTTCTTCAGTGAAAAATATTGAATTGTATGGGGCGAGGGTTAGCCCGTTAACTGTATATTCATTAGAAGGCAATCCAAAAACTGGCGTGACTGCCAAAAAAATCTATGGAGGTTAAGGGGGGGGGGAGGATAGGTTATTTGTATTAGCGCCTATATGTATGCTTTGTTTAGTTTTCTAAAGGGCATTTAATGCCCTTTATCCTAATTCTCATTTTTTTATAATTCCTAAGGGATCTAATAATTGATGAATTTAGTGTCTTAGTTTATATTTTTGTAGATATAGAGCGCTGGTCGGTGCCCGGATTTGATCATCTCCTTGGCATGGTCAACCATTTCCCTCCGGACAGGGTCTTCGACAAGGCCGAATCGCACGTTATTTCTCAGGAAAAAGCCATTTCATTTCGAGTAAATTCTCCAAAATTTTCCGGCTACTCATACGCCATCGTAGCCGAGCGGTGCGCAAGCAACGAGGAAACGTGAGGGTCTGAATGCAGATCAGCCGCGAGGTAAATTTCTATGACATCGAAAGCCTGTACGACTTAATAGGTACGGATCTGCAAATCAGGCTGCCTATCAGCATGTGCTGTTGCTGCCAGAGTTGTTTTAAGGTTCGACGACGGGGTGATTAAGGCGGCATTCCTCCATGCTGCATTGATGACTTCTCCACGCACACTGTACTTCCCACTGCACCCACAAAATCGATGAGCATCCTCAGTGCCCGTCAAAACTTAGTTCAAAAGGATCAAGAGAGGTTGTGCAATGCCTTACGAGTTAGAAAATCGCTTGGTGATTGGTGTGGCTTCCAGCGCTGTGTTTGACCTTGTGGCATCGGATGCAGTATTTCAGAGTCAGGGTGAGGAAGAGTACCGCAAGTATCAGCAGGAAAACCTCAATGTCCCCTTACCAAAAGGGATAGCGTACCCCTTCATCAAGCGTCTCTTATCGGTGAACGACCTAAGCGCCGATCCTACGGATCCGCTGGTGGAGGTGATTCTTCTGTCGCGTAATGATCCTGACACTGGGCTACGCGTGCTGAAGACAATCGAGCATTATGGGCTTGGGATGACTAGGGCGATTTTCATGCAAGGAAAATCCCCGTATGAGTACATCCCTGCACTGAATATCGCGCTGTTTTTGTCTGGTGAAAAGAAAGACGTGGAGGGCGCGATTAAGGCGGGATACCCGGCAGGACAAGTGCTCGACTCAAAATTCGAGGACGACGAAACTGACAGAACCTTACGCATCGCATTCGACTTTGACGGTGTACTTGCTGGCGACGAGTCTGAATCGATCATGCAAACCTCTGGGCTGACGGTGTTTCATGCCCATGAGGTTAAGAACGTCATGCAGCCCCACAACCCAGGACCGCTGAAGGAGTTTATGGTGCGGATATCTAAGATCCAAACCGTGGAGGAAAAGTACAAGAAGCTGAATCCTGAATACGAAAACCGCATACGGGTCTCGATCGTCACAGCCCGTAATGCTCCGTCACATGAGCGTGCGATGAATACGCTCAAGAGTTGGGGCGTCATGGCCAACGACGCTTTCTTCCTAGGTGGCATCGAGAAAGGCAAAATTTTGGGCGTACTGAAACCGCACATCTTCTTCGACGACCAATCCGGGCATCTCAAATCGATCAGCGCAGTTGCTCCGTCTGTGCACATACCATTCGGTATCACCAACAATGTAGTAGCGCAGGTTGAGGTTGCGCCTGAGGTTGGACAGAGCGAAGAGGCAGTGTGAGGCGGTTACCTGCTGAGGTTAGCTGGCTAGTTCAAGTCTTTTCGCTGTGCGAATGATTTCGCATCGGGAGATGCGCTCCATGAAACACTATTTAACATAATATACATTATGCGAATATTGACATTACGCCTACAGCCACGGCGTAGGTCAGATTTCAAGCCAGGAAATCGCGATTCTGGAATTTCCCCCTCAATCCATCTCTACCAATCCACACCCACCACATGCGAACCTCTCAACACTCGCCTTGCATACATAATCATCACCGGTGCATATCCCAATCCTTTGGAACTAAAAATGATCAGAACATTTGAACGACGTGACATGGATCGACTGCTGGAGATTTGGCTTAGTGCATCCATCAAGGCACATGATTTTATCGACGCGTCTTTTTGGCAAGCCAATATTGAGTCGATGCGAGACGTTTATATTCCGGCCTCGGAGACTTTTGTTATTGAGGACTCGTCAGGTGTCTTGGGGTTTTATTCTTTGCTGGATAACCAATTGGCTGCTTTGTTTGTTGATCCCGCGCATCAAGGGAAAGGCTTTGGTAAGCAGTTACTCGATCATGCCAAGTGTCTTCGCAAGGCGTTGAGCCTTGCGGTTTACAAGGAAAACACGTCCAGTGTCGGCTTCTACACGTCGCAAGGTTTCAAACGGGTCAAAGAGCAAATTGATGAGCAAACAGGCCACGCCGAATATCTGATGTGCTACCCAGGCTGATCTTTGTGCTAGATTTGGCCTCTTGGTACAGGCCCTCGTACATGGAGAGATCATTGTGTTTGCAGTAGGAATATCGATGTTAGCCGTGGGTTTAGGCACTGGAAACGCTGGTTTTTGGATACCGGGCTGTGTCTTGATGGCTGTAGGGTTGTCTCAAAAATCCAGCAGAGAATGAATAACACTGGCCTGTTCAGTCGCACACATATGTTTAGCCAGTGCATCTTCTAAGCACTAATTGGATATAACTCAACTAAACAGTCATTTAGTAGAGTTAAATAACCGCAACTTTTAGCTTTTCACTTTCCTTTATACGCCACCCGCCTTTGTTCGCGTTCTGCGGCAAATTGTTCGCTTATTTTTGCTTCCAGGTCTTTACGCTCAACGTGTACGCCACAGTTTGGGCACACAGTCCCCAAACCAATGTCGTGCCCGCACTCGCGATGGGTAAAGCGTACGGCAATCTCTTCTTCTTCGCCCTTGGACCAAGTTTCTCCCCATGCACGCAGCGCGTAGATGACGGGATAAAACGCCCGGCCTTTTTCGGTGAGTCGATACTCATGGCGCAACGGTTTTTGGCTGTATGGGTGACGTTCGATCAGCCCGCCCGCCTCCATGGCTTTAAGGCGCGTCGCGAGCATTTGCGGTGTCGCTTTGGTCTGGATTTGTATTTCTTCGAAGCGAGTGGCGCCCATAAACAGTTCACGCAGGATCAGCAGGGTCCATCGGTCACCGACAATGTCTAACGACCGCGCTACCGGGCATACCGTGTCGGCTATTTCTGCATCACGTTTCACGCTGTATCTCCCGATCTGACTATTAAATTCATAGTAGCACGGGCAGTTTTGGCCGCGCACGTGCACTGCCCTCCTCTCATCTAGCGTCAGTGTTTGGGATGGCATGACGCAGGTGTGAATGTCTCTGGCAGCCCAAGGGTTGTTGACGCTATGATTTTCATAGTGATAGATTTTGCTAACTGCATTCGATCTGTGAGAGATCACAAGGCATCAGACCACGGGGTCTTGGGTCGACTGTGAAACCGTAATTATCTTATGTGTGGAGAACGACATGACTCATCCCGTCTACCGCGCGGAGCGCACTGGTTTGCTGCTTGTTGATCCGTATAACGACTTTCTCTCGCACGGTGGCAAGCTGTTCCCGTTGCTTAAAGAAGTCGCTGATGAGGTTCATCTGCTGGAAAATCTTCGCGCCACGGTCGCTGCCGCCCGCGCTGCTGATGTCCAGGTGTTTTACGTGCCGCACCGTCGCTGGCAGCCGGGTGATTACGATAACTGGGACCACCCCAATCCGACCCAACGCCTGGTGCAACAACGCCACACATTTGCCAAGGGCACATGGGGCGGTGAGTGGCACCCGGACTTTGTGCCGCAAGACGGCGACATCATCATTCAGGAACACTGGGGCCAAAGCGGGTTCGCCAATACCGATCTGGACTTTCAGTTGAAGCAGCAAGGCATCACCCATGTGATCGTCATCGGCCTGCTTGCCAATACCTGCATCGAATCCACAAGCCGCTTTGCGATGGAGCTGGGTTATCACGTCACCCTCGTACGCGACGCCACGGCGGCCTTCAAAAAAGAAATGATGCATGCCGCCCATGAACTGAACGGCCCGACTTTCGCTCACGAAATCCTCAAGACAGCCGATGTGATCACTTCCCTGAACGCTGCCACCCGCGCCTGACGCCGTAGGAACTCACCATGAAACTCACAGGCCATTTGCTTATCGGCGCTCAGGAAGTATCCGCAACCGCCGGCACCATGAAAGCGCTGAACCCTGCGACGAACTTAGAGATAGAGCCTTCGTTCGCATTGGGTGGCCCAGCCGAAGTCGATCGTGCCGCGCAGTTGGCCGACGACGCGTTCGACAGTTTTAACAACTCCAGTTTGGCCGACCGAGCGGTGTTTTTAGAGCGTATCGCCGACGGACTTGAGGCGATCACCGCCGAACTTGCGCATCGCATTTCGCTGGAAAGTGGTTTACCAGTCGCACAACTTGAAGGTGAAACCGCCAAAGCGGCGACCCAGTTTCGTCAATTTGCCACGGTTGTCCGTCAAGGGCGATTCCGTCAGGCGGCCATTGATCCGGCGCAGCCCGAGCGTCAACCGCGTGCGCGAATGGATCATCGTTTGCAAAAAATTGCCCTGGGGCCGGTGGCGATCTTCGGTGCGAGTAACTTTCCGATCTCCTATTCAGTGGCCGGCGGCGATACCGCTTCGGCGCTGGCGGCAGGCTGCCCTGTGATCCTGAAAGCGCACAACGCTCACCCCGGCGGATCGGAACTGATGGGCCGGGTCATCCAGCAAGCAGTTAAAGACGCGGGCCTGCACGAGGGGGTATTTTCACTGGTTCGCGGCGGTGGTAATGAGATCGGCGAGGCGCTGGTTGAGCATCCGTTGATCAAGGGCGTTACCTTTACCGGTTCGGAAGTGGGCGGCATGGCACTCTACCGCCGGGCACAACTGCGCCCCGATCCGATTCCGGTCTTCACTGAAATGACTAGCGTCAACCCGACCTTCATACTGCCCGCAGCCCTCGCAGCCCGCGGTGGTGAGATCGGTGACGGGTTTGCAGAGCGGATGCTGGTCACTGTTGGCCAAGCCTGCCTGAAACCTGCCATTTTGTTGGCAGTCGATGGACCCGGTTATGTCGAACTGAAGAACGAAATGATTGCCCGCGTCCAGGCCATGCAAGCGCGCACCATGCTCACACCAGGCATCAACAGCGCGTATCGCAAGAATGTCGAGCGGCAGAGCAATGCGGGTGCGCAACTCATCGCGGCTGGCGGTGAAGCGCAACTTCCATGGGATGGCCAGTCGGTGGTTTTCGAAGTTGACGGTGCGCAGATGCTGGCTGATTCAACACTGGGGCAGGAAGTATTCGGGCCTGCTGCGCTACTGGTGCGCGTCAGCGATAAAGAGCAGCTGATCACATTGGCCAAACAGTTCCAGGGCCAATTGAGTGCGACGATGCAGATTGACCAAGCCGATCACGCCTTCGCCGCCCGCTTGTTATCTATTCTGGAACGTCGCACGGGCCGCATTGTTATCAACGCGTTCGCGCATCCCCAAGAAGTGTCCTACGCGTCGATTCACGGCGGGCCTTTTCCTGCAACTTCAGACAGCCGTTTTACCTCGGTGGGCATGACGGCAATCGAGCGCTTCCTGCGGCCGGTCTGCTACCAGGGCTTTCCGGACGATTTGCTGCCTGAAGCCTTGAAGCACAACAATCCGGCGGGTATCTGGCGCCTGACTGAAGGTGAACTGGCTAAAGCCTGATCTAAACCAGCCCCACGAACGCGGCATCGTGCTCGTTCGTGGGGGCCCGCAAGCTGCAAACAAACCCGCCACTCTCCTTCTGTATCGCCCACCTTCTCCCCTCGATTGTTACGCGCTCCACAACAGTGTTTCTCGTTCATGGCGACTGACAATTTGTCGCAGGCGCATTTTTTTTGATATTGTGTCGGTAATTAACCATTTAGTTCATAACCCATGTGCATCTGTCTGTTCCAGACGATGCGGCATCCGCCTGAGCTTCCTTCGTGGAAATCAGCGCTAACGTTATGGCTGGTTACCCTGAATTCCTTATCACTTTCATGCATCTAATAGGGTCATGCGCCATGAATAAGTCTCAACCTGCGGCCACTGTCAGCCGTTGGCCAATCTGGATCGCCGCCTTGGGCGTGCTCCTCTTCGGCTTCCTGTTTATAGCGGGCGGCGGTTACCTCGCCACGCTCGGCGGCAGCCTGTACTTCGTCCTTGCCGGTATCGGGATGCTTGTTGCTTCGGTGCTGATGTTTAAACGCCGTGTGGTCGGTGCCTGGCTGTTTGCAGCGGTGATGGTGGCATCGGTTATCTGGTCGGTCGCAGATGCCGGGCTAATGTTCTGGCCACTGGTTTCACGGCTGTTTGCCCTGGCCGTATTGAGCCTGGTAGTGGCGTTGGCTTACCCGACGCTACGCAAGGCCAATGGCCTGCAGGGTAACGGTGGCTATGCGCTGAGCGCTGCCCTCGCAGTAGCCATTGTTGTGGGTTTCTGGGGAATGTTTCAGCCCCACGCGTCGGTTGCACCCACAGGTGACGGCCCCGGTCTGACCAAGGTTGATCCAGCCAAAGCACAGAAAAACTGGGAACACTACGGTAATGATGAAGGTGGCAGCCGCTTTGCCGCACTGGATCAGATCAACCGCAGCAACGTATCCAAGCTGGTGCCAGCCTGGACTTACCACACCGGCGACATCGCGTTCAGCGATGGCAATGGCGCAGAAGACCAAATGACCCCGCTGCAAGTGGGCGACAAGGTGTTCATCTGCACCCCGCACAACAACATCATCGCGCTGGATGCCGACACCGGCAAAGAGCTGTGGAAGAACGAAATCAACGCCAAGTCGGCGGTCTGGCAGCGTTGCCGTGGCCTGGCTTACTTTGATGCCACCGCTGCCATCGCTGCCCCAACCGATGGCAGCACCCCTGCAGCTACCGTCAGTGTGGCGCCGGGTGCAGCTTGCCAGCGTCGTCTGTTGACCAACACCATCGACGCCCGCCTGATTGCTGTTGATGCCGATACCGGCAAGTTCTGCGAAGACTTCGGAACCCACGGCCAGGTTGACCTGAAAGCCGGCCTGGGCGATGTGCCCGACTCTTATTACCAGCTCTCGTCCGCGCCGTTGATGGCCGGTACGACCGTGGTGGTGGGCGGTCGTGTTGCCGACAACGTGCAGACCGACATGCCAGGCGGCGTGATTCGTGGCTTCGACGTGGTCACCGGCGCCATGCGCTGGGCTTTTGACCCGGGCAATCCGCAAGACAAACAAGCTCCAGCTGACGGCAAAACCTACGTTCGCAGCACGCCGAACAGCTGGGCGCCGATGTCTTATGACCCGTTGATGAACACTGTTTTCTTGCCGATGGGCAGTTCGTCCACCGACATTTATGGTGTCGAACGTACCTCGCTGGATCACACCTATGGCGCCTCGATACTGGCACTGAACGCAACCACCGGTGATGAAAAGTGGGTGTATCAAACCGTCCACAATGACTTGTGGGACTTTGACCTGCCGATGCAGCCAAGCCTCATCGACTTCACCAAGGCCGACGGTTCTCAAGTGCCTGCGGTGGTAATCGGCACCAAGGCCGGTCAGATCTATGTGCTGGATCGCCACACCGGTCAGCCGCTGACTGAAGTCAAAGAAGTTCCGGTCAAGGCCTCGAACATTCCAAACGAGCCGTACTCGCCAACCCAGCCAAAATCGGTGGGCATGCCGCAGATCGGCGCGCAAACGCTGACTGAGTCGGACATGTGGGGCGCCACGCCATTTGACCAGATGCTGTGCCGTATCGCCTTCAAGAAAATGCGCTACGACGGCCTGTACACCGCGCCGGGTACTGACGTTTCGTTGAGCTTTCCGGGATCGTTGGGTGGCATGAACTGGGGCAGCCTGTCGACTGACCCGGTGCACGGTTTCATCTTCGTCAACGACATGCGTCTGGGCTTGTGGAGCCAGATGGTGCCGCAGAAAAAAGATGCCAAGGCGTCTTCCGGTGGCGAAGCACTGAACACAGGCATGGGCGCTGTACCGCTTAAAGGTACGCCGTATGCCGTGAACAAAAACCGCTTCCTGTCCGTGGCCGGCATTCCATGCCAGGCGCCGCCTTTCGGCACGCTGACCGCCATCGATATGAAAACCCGGAAAATTGCCTGGCAAGTACCCGTGGGCACTGTTGAAGACACGGGCCCAATGGGCATCAAAATGAAGCTGCCATTGCCAATTGGCATGCCAACTCTGGGTGGCACCCTCTCCACTCAAGGCGGCCTGGTGTTTATTGCAGGCACCCAAGACTACTACCTGCGCGCCTTCAACTCGGCCAACGGTGAAGAAGCCTGGAAGGCCCGCTTGCCCGTCGGCAGCCAAGGTGGCCCGATGACCTTTGTTTCGCCGAAAACTGGCAAGCAATACGTGGTGATCACCGCCGGTGGTGCACGCCAGTCGCCTGATCGTGGTGATTACGTGATTGCTTACGCGTTGCCCGACAACCAGTAAGCTGCTGTAAATAAAAAACCCGCCTGAACAGGCGGGTTTTTATTGTCCGGCTCCCAAGGGTTTCCCTCGTAGCAGTTGCCGAGCTCCGCGAGGCTAAGTTCGATTGCGAAGCAATCGTAAATCCATAACTCCGGATATAACTGAAGGCTTACGACGGCTGCGCCGCCGGACGCAGCCTCGTCAAACTTGGCAGCTGCTACACCCCTTCTTTCGTCAACAACACCCGCGTCACGCGGCGTTCTTCGACTTCAACCACGGTCAGGCTCCAGCCTTCCCACGTCAGTTTGTCGCCAACCACCGGCAAACGGTCCAGCAAACTCATGACCATGCCAGCCAGTGTTTGATAGTCATCCGTAGGCCTTGCGGTAAAGCCGGTATGCCGACTGATCTGGCTCAGGTTCAAGGCGCCACTGACCAAATACCCGTCCCCTTGCGCCACGATATTCGGGCCTGCAATTTCGCTGGCGTCCGGCAGCTCACCGGCAATCGACTCAAGAATATCGGTCATGGTCAGGATGCCGATAAAGTCGCCAAACTCGTTGATCACAAACGCAATGTGAGTCGACTCTTTGCGCATCTGCTCCAAGGCATTGAGGATAGTAAAGCTATCGAGCAGGTTGATGGCCTTGCGCGCCATCGCCTCAAGGTCGGGTTTGTGACCGGCCAGCAGTTCCTTTAACAGCTCTTTTTTGTGCACAAAACCCAAAGGCTCATCGATGCGCCCTTCTCTGATCAATGGCAATCGCGAGTACGAAGAATGCATCAGCGTGGTGCGGATCCGTTCCTCAGAGTCGGTCAGATCAATATGATCAATCTCGGCACGCGGGGTCATCACCTTGCGAATCGGGCGTTCTGCCAATTGCAGCACACCGCTGATCATGATCCGTTCACGTCGATGGAAGACCTCTTCAGCCTCCCCGCCTTCAAGCATGTCGGCAATCTCCTCACCCACTTCATCCTCGTTCAGCTTGCGACCGCCCAGCAGGCGCATTACCGCATGGGCCGTGCGCTCACGCATCGGCCGCAGGCCTTGCAAGCTGCGTTTGCGGCGCGAGCGGGCGATCTGGTTAAACAGCTCGATCAAGATCGAGAAACCGATGGCCGCATACAGATAGCCTTTAGGGATGTGAAAGCCCAAGCCTTCCGCCGTCAGGCTGAAACCGATCATCATCAAAAAGCCCAGGCAGAGCATGATCACCGTCGGATGGCTGTTGACGAATTTGGTCAGCGGCTTGCTGGCAATGATCATCAGGCCGATGGAGATCACCACGGCAATCATCATGACCGACAAGTGCTCAACCATGCCCACTGCTGTAATCACGGCGTCGAGGGAGAACACCGCGTCCAGCACCACGATTTGCGCAACGATCGGCCAAAACAAGGCGTACACCGCATTCGACTTGCGCTCGGCAACGTGACCTTCCAGTCGTTCATGCAACTCCATAGTCGCCTTGAACAACAGAAACAGGCCACCAAACAGCATGATCAAATCGCGGCCAGAGAAGGACTTTTCAAACACTTCAAACAGCGGCTCGGTCAGCGTGACCATCCACGAGATGCTGGCCAGCAAGCCCAAACGCATCAACAGGGCCAGCGTCAGGCCGATAACCCGCGCACGGTCGCGCTGCTCAGGTGGCAGCTTGTCCGCCAGAATGGCAATAAACACCAGGTTATCGATGCCCAGCACCAACTCCAGCACGATCAATGTCAACAGGCCAAGCCAGGCCGTGGGATCTGCAATCCATTCCATATCGGTTATTCAGCCTCTCGAAACATCGGGGTCAACGAATGACGCGCACAAGCATGCGAAGCGACGGGCGTATTGCCCGTGCCCAATAAATTTGGGAAACACGTGGGAGATTCAAGGGTGGCGACTAAGTGCAAAACGGATGCGGGGTGCAAGAAAAAACTGGGAGGCTCCAGGAGGGTGTTCATATAGGCCTTGATGAAATTCGGGAGGCAATCCTACAGCGACTCCCGCATCAGTCAGCGCATATTGTTATTACAAGATTTTACATCGCCTGCTGCTCCACCTTCCTATGCCACTGCAAGCGACACATGCGATGGGCGTTAGCGATTATCCGGGCTGGATAATCGCAACGCTCATCATCGCCAGGCACGGTGCTAGCTTGAAGCCTTGGGGTGGGCGTGTTTTTTTGCGCCCACCAGCAACCACGCCAACATGCCGAACAGCGGCACAAAAATCACCACGGCCACCCACATGCACCGGCTGTTCACCGGTGCATTGCTTCTCAGCACTCCGCGAATGGTCCATAGCTCCAGTAGCAGCAGAATGACGGCTAACACAGCCCAAAACGTAGGAATTTCCATACATCACCTCGCTAGTTATATGACTTTAGGCGGGCTGTAGGCGTGAGGGTTCATTAATTTTTCAAAATGCTTCGAGGGTCAGTGCGCATTACAGCGAAAAACGATCAGTGGCATTACGCCGCTCGTTGTCATCGCGCATGTCATAGCTGACGGTGGTTGCAATGTTGGCGTGGTGGGCGAGTTTCTGAGCGATTGACACGTCATATTCCTCAATCACCCGTGTAATGAACGAGCGCCGAAAGTCATGGGGCATGATGTCCACGCCAACCTGTTTACCGCGCTGTTTGGCGATGTAGTAAATCGCATGTTTGGTGATGCGTTCACGGGTGATGTGGCTGCCACGGCGAATCCGGTTGAACAAAAACGTGTCGTCGCTGACGCCTTCCGGCAGTTGCTCGCGGCGAAAATCGAGCCAGACCTGGAGCTTTTCGAAGGCCCAGGCCGGGGCAAACTTGATCAGTTCTTTGTTGCCTTTACCCAAGACCTGCAAGCTGCGCTCGGCCATATTGACCTGACGCAAATCCATATTCACTGACTCGGATTTACGCATGCCCGAGCCATACAAAATCGCAATGATGGCTGCATCCCTCAGCCCCTGTGGGCGCGGGTCCGCAGCGCAGACATCCATCAACTCGCGGATCAACGTGCGGCGTAGGTTGCGGCCTTTAGTCAGGCGCGAACCACCGCCCGCCTTTACTGCGCGAATTTTAAGGAGTTGATCCTGAGTGATCAGGCTCTGCTGCCAGGCCTGATTCATCACGCCGCGAATCGCATTCACATACAAAGACGACGTATTGGGCGCATAGCCATCTGTACGCAGCGCCGCCACCAGGGCCGTGATATGCCCCGGCTGCAGTTGATGCCAGGGGAATTCCTCAATCGCGACATCATCGACGCCCAAACGATCAGCCGCATCCTGCAGCACATAGCGCATGGTCTGGCGGCTGGACGCTGCCAACTGTTGCAGGTAAAGCGCAACAGGCGCTTGAAGAAGCTGTAATGCTGCGGGGTCTTTAATCGACACAACCACTCTCGGTACGGGTTGAAACACGCCGTAATATAACCCAAACCTATAGATCCGACGCGCACTTATAGCCGCAGATTGACTCGCTGAAGGCGATGGTCTGCGATCTTTAATCATCAAGATCTAAAGATCGCGAGGCGAGCTCGCTCCTACACGGGATATGTGATGTGTTATTAATTTGTAACTGTCATATAACTGCCTTATTGAAACTTAAGTTTCAATTCACTCTTTCAAGTTGCTGAACACTCCCTGTACCGCCCGCACTTGCTGGTGTTTAACGTTGACTTGATATACCCGTCTCAGTAGATTGCATGGGCCGACTCAGTCGGCACTTTACTCACTCACAAAAGAAGCTAATGGACACAGTATCTAGTCGCTGCCCGGCCTGCGTGAAAACACCTGACCGGGCACCCAATCCAGACATTGACGGGACTCGCCTGCTGGGCGAGGTCAACTGCGCCAGAGCTTGACGCTCCAACGTAACGACCTCCCCGGCAGCCGTCCGGTTACGAGGTGTGTTATGACCTTTAAAGCCTTTGTTCTACCTGGCGTTCGCGCCTTTACCTCAAGCATGCGGGTTAAATTGGCCCGTGAGCCCGGCACTGCGCGCTCCGCCCGCACGCCCTTCTCATCCCCCGTTTTCGGCGCAAAACCTGCGCACCATCAGGTGCATTGGCGCGTCAGCCCTGCCACAGGTCAACTGGAGCAGCGCTGGAGCATGGCCGACCTTCAGGAGCCTCAGAGTCGCGCCTGACGCTGACCACTGACAGGCTTTAAACCACTGTTGAATAACTGGAGTTTCCTATGGAAGAAGCCAGTAGCCACCCGCTGCGCAACTATTAAGTTAATTGTTGTAGCGGGCATTTAAAGCGCACTTAAACACTTATTAAAACCGATCGCGATATCTGCGACTCGGCATACTTTGGCTCGTCTTGAATACGGCAAGCCAAGGTATGTTTTGTCGAGCGTTGGCGACAGGAGTATGACCATGAGCGCGGTAAAAAATAGCAACGTTCGAGACAAGAACAACGCGGGCGAAAACAGCAAATTGTCGATGCGCGCTGCACGGGAAGCGCAAAACGGCCTGGCCGCCACCCTGGCCAATGTCCGGGCCACCACAGATGGCCTGACCCTGCTGGATGCAACTGATCGCCTGGAACATGAAGGCTATAACGAAGTGGCTCACGACAAGCCGCCTCACGCGGTCGTGCAGTTCATGATGGCGCTGCACAACCCTTTCATTTATGTACTGCTGACCTTGGGGGTTATCAGCTTCTTCACCGATTACTGGCTGCCTTTGCGGGACGGTGAAGAAACCGACCTGACCAAAGTCATCATCATTGCCTTGATGGTGGGCCTGAGCAGTTTTCTGCGCTTCTGGCAGGAGCACCGCTCGGCCAAATCCGCCGAAGCTCTTAAAGCCATGGTACGCACCACGGCGACGGTATTGCGCCGTGAACGCGTTGGCGCACCCGCCAAAGTGCTGGAAATCCCTATGCGTGAACTGGTGGCCGGCGACATCGTGCAACTGTCCGCCGGGGACATGATCCCCGCCGACATACGCCTGATCGAATCTCGCGACCTGTTTATCAGCCAGGCGGTACTCACTGGTGAAGCCTTGCCCGTAGAGAAGTACGACACCCTGGGCAATGTGACGCAAAAGTCGGCCTCCAACGCTGCGGCTGATCAAAGCAACCTGCTGGACCTGCCCAACATCTGCTTTATGGGCACCAACGTGGTCAGCGGTACGGCCCGTGCTGTGGTGGTTGCCACCGGCCCGCGGACTTACTTTGGTTCTTTGGCCAAGGCGATTGTCGGCTCGCGTTCACAAACTGCATTCGATCGCGGGGTTAACAGCGTCAGTTGGCTGCTGATTCGCTTCATGCTGGTGATGGTGCCGGTGGTGTTCTTCCTCAATGGCTTCTCCAAGGGCGATTGGGGCGATGCCTTCCTGTTTGCCCTGGCGGTGGCGGTCGGCCTGACCCCGGAAATGCTGCCGATGATCGTCAGTGCCAACCTGGCCAAGGGCGCCACCGCCATGGCCAAGCGCAAAGTCGTGGTCAAACGCCTCAATGCCATCCAGAACCTCGGTTCGATGGACGTGTTGTGCACTGATAAAACCGGCACCCTGACCCAAGACCACATCATTCTGGAGCACCATGTCGGCCCTGACGGCCAACGCGATGAATCGGTACTGGCACTGGCCTGGCTCAACAGTCATCACCAAAGCGGTATCCGCAACCTGATGGATCAAGCGGTGGTGCAGTTTTCCGAGCGCGACCCAAAGTTCAAGCTGCCTTTCGCCTACAGCAAGGTCGATGAGCTGCCGTTTGACTTCGAGCGTCGTCGCCTGTCGATTGTAGTCAAGGACAACCGTGGCGATCACCTGCTGGTGTGCAAAGGCGCCGTTGAAGAAATGCTCGGCATTTCGACCCATGTGATGGAAGACGGTGTGCGCGTAGCACTCGATCCCGTGCGCCGAGCTGAACTGCTGACACGGGCCACTGAGTACAACGAGGACGGCTTCCGGGTACTGGTGGTCGCCACCCGCGACATCCCCAAGGCTAACGCGCAGAAGCAGTACACCACCAAAGATGAGCGCGATCTGGTGATTCGCGGCTTCCTGACCTTTCTCGATCCGCCAAAAGAAACCGCAGGCCCGGCCATCCGCGCCCTGCAAGACATTGGCGTGGCGGTAAAGGTACTGACCGGCGATAACGCGGTGGTCACCAGCAAAATCTGCCGTCAGGTTGGCCTTGAACCCGGAACCCCGTTATTGGGGCCGGAAATCGAAGCCATGAGCGACGCAACCCTCAAGCAGGAAGTCGAGCAGCGCACGGTCTTTGCCAAGCTCACACCGTTGCAGAAATCCCGGGTGCTCAAGGCGCTACAGGCCAATGGTCACACCGTAGGCTTCCTCGGTGACGGCATCAACGACGCCCCGGCGTTGCGCGATGCCGATGTGGGGATTTCCGTCGACAGCGGCACCGACATCGCCAAGGAATCGGCTGACATCATCCTCCTGGAAAAGAGCCTGATGGTGCTCGAAGAAGGCGTGCTCAAAGGTCGCGAAACCTTCGGCAACATCATGAAGTACCTGAACATGACCGCCAGCTCCAACTTCGGCAACGTGTTCTCGGTGCTGGTGGCCAGCGCCTTTATCCCGTTCCTGCCCATGCTGTCGATTCACCTGCTGCTGCAAAACCTGATGTACGACATCTCCCAACTGGCACTGCCATGGGACCGGATGGACAAGGAGTACCTGCAAAAGCCGCGTAAATGGGATGCCAAGAACATTGGCCGCTTCATGATCTGGATCGGGCCAACCTCGTCGATCTTCGACATCACCACCTTTGCCCTGATGTGGTACGTGTTCAAGGCCAACAATGTCGACGTGCAGACCCTGTTCCAGTCCGGCTGGTTCATCGAAGGGCTGCTCTCGCAAACCCTGGTGGTGCATATGCTGCGCACCCGCAAGATCCCGTTCTTCCAGAGCAACGCCGCATGGCCGGTCATGATGATGACCGTCATTGTCATCGCCCTGGGCATCTACGTGCCGTTCTCGCCGCTGGGCACCCTGGTGGGCCTGGAACCGCTGCCATTGGCGTACTTCCCATGGCTGGTCGCGACGCTGGTCAGCTACTGCTGCGTCGCACAACTGATGAAGACTATTTACATCCGCCGTTTCAAACAGTGGTACTGACGTAAAAAGCCGGGCTGACGCGGTTTCGCGTCAGCCCGGCCGTGTGTGTAGATGGCGTAAACATGAATGTTTGTTTTGTGGAGATTCCTCATGTCAGGAACCACTCTCTTGCTCAACCTGGCCGGTGCGATTGCACTGCTGCTGTGGGGCACTCATATGATTTCTACCGCGCTGCTGCGCGGTTTCGGCACCCAACTGCGCAACTGGATGGGGCGCAATCTGAATAACCGCTGGATGGCACTGCTGTCCGGCATTGGCATCACCGGCGTGCTGCAAAGCAGCACCGCCGTGAGCATGATGGCCACCTCTTTTACCGCCGCCGGCACCTTGAGCCTGGCGCCAGCGTTGGCCGTAATGCTGGGCGCCAACATTGGCTCAACCCTGGTGGTGCAACTGCTGAGCTTCGACACGTCGCTGGCCACACCGATCATGCTGCTGGCCGGTTTTATCGTGTATCGCCTGCGCGACGACTCACGCTACGAAAGCATCGGCTGCGCGCTGATCGGGTTGGGGCTGATGCTACTGGCCTTGGGGCTGCTCAGTGCAACGCTGAGCCACATGGAGGCCACCTCGGTGTTTCGTGCGGTCATGCAAAGCCTGGATGGCGACTTGATCATTGCCGTCGTGGCCGCGGTGTTGCTGACCTGGCTGTGCCATTCAAGCGTGGCCGTGGTGCTGTTGATTGCTTCCCTGGCCGGTGCCGGAATGATGGCCCCGGTCACCGCCATGGCCTTGGTACTGGGTGCCAACGTCGGCGGCGCGTTGCCCTCGGTACTCAGTGCCGGCTCAACCGTGGCGCGTCGTCTGCCCGTGGGGAACTTGCTGATTCGTCTGCTGGGGACCGTGTTGTTGTTGTTGCCGTGGCTGCCATTGTTGGCCGACCAACTGGCCCAGACCAACCTCGGCCCTGCGCACCTGGTGGTGTACTTGCATACGGCGTTCAACCTGGCGTTGGCGGTGCTGTGTATTGGTCTGATCGAGCCAATGGCCAACGGCCTGAGCCGCCTGTTCCCGCAACAAGAGCGGCCAGCAGACCCGGGTATGCCGCAATACCTGGACGAAGCCGGGCTAGAAGTGGCCAACATAGGCCTTTCCAATGCCGTGCGTGAAGCGTTACGGCTGGCGGACATGGCGTCGCTGATGCTCAATCAGGTGCTGCAACTGTTCGAAAAGCCCGATCAAGCGGCTTTCGACAAGGTGCGCCAGCTGGACCATTCCGTGGATATGTTAAGCGCGGCGATTCGCGCCTATCTGGCAGACATAGGCCAGGAAGGCTTGAGCGACGATGACGCTGATCGCGCCCAGGAAATCCTCATGTTCGTGATCAACCTGGAGCATGCAGGCGACATCCTCAGCAATCTGGCGCAACTGGCGATTCGCCGGGCCCGCCGTGGCGAACATTTCTCGACCTTTGAGATGCAGCATATCCAGGGCCTGCACCTGGCCTTGCTGGACAGCCTGAACCTGGCGATCACGGCTTTCTTGCGCGAAGACATCGCCGCTGCAAACAGGCTGGTGAGCCACAAAGAAATTGTCCGCCAGCTCGAAGCCCGCGCCAGCCGCGAGCACTTTCGCAAACTGCAAAACGACAAAACCGCCTGGGCCGAGTCAGGCGATATCTTCCAGCGCGTACTGCGCGACTACCGCCGCGTGCACCACCACATCGCTGCGCTGGGCTATCCAGTGCTCGAGCGCAACACCCCGGACACCCTTAACCTGTAGGAGTGGCCGCCCCGTCTTCGACGCCGCGCTTTCGCGCATCAAACAAGACAGCGAATATCGTCAGCATCCCCCAATTGGTTCCCTCTCCTTCGGGAGAGGGCTAGGGTGAGGGATGCTCTTAGATCAAGATCAAAAGATCGCGAGGCAAGCTCGCTCCTACAGGGCCTTAGGAATCAATCACTTATTTTATGTTTGATCAGAACAAGCTCGCCTCGCGATCTTTTAATCTTCTGAAAAGATCGCAAGGCAAGCTTTACAGCGTTGCCCGCAACTTAAGCGGATCCACCAGCCCCGCTGCTATCGCCATGCCCACCAGGTCCGGCAAGTGCTCGGCCTGCATGCGCTTCATCACGCGGGCGCGATACAGGTCGATGGTTTTTACACTCACCGCCAATTGCTCAGCAATTTCACGGGTGGTGTAGCCCTTGACCAGCGGTAGCAACACATCGCGCTCACGGGGTGTCAGGCTGAGCAAGCGGGCCTCTAGCTCCGTTAACTCCTGACTGGCGCTTTGCCGCGCATTACCGCCGCTCAAGGCCTGCTGCACACTGTCGAGCAGCAACTGCTGGTTGTAGGGTTTCTCGATAAAATCATGGGCGCCCGCCTTGAACGCACGAACCACAATGGGTACATCGGCGTGGCCACTGACAAAAATCACCGGCAGGGTTAACCCGCGTTCCTGTAACGCTTGCTGCACATTCAGGCCGCCCATGGCGGGCATGCGGATATCCAGTACTACACAGGCGTTAAGGGCCGGATCCACGGCGTGCAAAAAAGCCTGACCACTGGTGAAGGGCACTGCATTCAGGCCGACCGACTCCAATAACCAGACGGTTGAATCGAGCATGCCCTGATCGTCATCGACGACGTAGACCACGTGGTGCTGCGGGGTTGTCATGGCTTAATTGCTCTCTTCTTGTTGTGGGGTGATGGCCATCAGTGGCAGGCGGCAGCACATGCGCAGCCCGTGGGGTTGCGGCTCGGCGTCAAGCTCGCCGCCCAAGCCCTCAATGATACTGCGGCTCATCGACAAACCCAGCCCAAGCCCTTCGGCCTTGCTGGTGTAAAACGGGGTGAACAGTTGCTCAAATTGTTCGGCCGTGACGCCGGGGCCCTGATCCTCGACGCTGATGCTTAACTCGCCAGCACGCTCGGTCTGCACGCTTATACGGATGCGCGAAGGCTGCCCCGGCTGCTGCTCGCAATTGGCGTCAATGGCATTGCGCAACAGGTTGAGCAACACCTGCTCCAGCAACACCCGGTCGGCATACACAAGCGGCAGAATGGCCGGCAACGCCTGCTCAATCGTCACCTGTCGCTCACGGGCTTCCCACGCGCACAGGTTCACCGCTTGGCGCACCACTTCACTGACGTCCAGCGCTTGCAATGTGCGCCGCCCCTTGCGTAAAAAACCGCGCAAACGCTTGATCACTTGCGAGGCATGGCCGGCATGCAGGGTAATTCGTTCCAACCCTTGAGCGACACGGGTTGCAGCGTCGGGGGTGGTGGCCAGGTTTTGCAGATAACGCTGGCTGGCATTCGCATAATTCATCACCGCGGCCAGCGGCTGGTTGATTTCGTGGGCGATGCCGGACGCCAGCTCCCCTAGGGTTACCAGCCGGGCGGTATGGGCCAGCTCATCCTGATGATGACGCTGCTGGGCTTCACGCAGTTCGCGCTCGCGCATGTCACGGGCCACCAGTGAGAAAAACCGTTCACCCGAGGTGGCGCGATGGGCCAGCAGCAATAAAGACACCGGCACTGAGGGTTCGCCATTCAACGGCTGCAGACGCGCTTCACTGCTCCACAAGCCGTGTTCTTCAGCACTGCGCCATCCCACAGACTGCAGTTGCGCCAAATCGCCAGCACTTAAAAAATCCGCCAGCGAAATCACGCTTTTCCCACATGAAAAGCCGAGAATTCGCTTTGCCGCCGGGTTGAGATAAGACACCCCGCCCGCCGGATCAATAAACAGCACCGGGTCAGGATTGACCTCGACCACTTCAGCCAAGCGCCGCTTGTTTTCTTCCGCCTGAATGCGCGCGGTGATGTCTCGCGACACACTGACCACCTCAACCACCGCGCCGGTATAGGTTTCGCGAATTGCCCGGCTGGCGGTTTCAAACCACAGGTAATGCCCGGCTTGATGGCGAATCCGGTAGGTCATGGTGTGGTAACCATCGAGCTCAAGTGCATCACGGGCCTGGCGCAACACCTGGGCCAGGTCATGCGGGTGAAACAAACGCTGTGCGCGGCTGCCGCGCAGTTGCTCGGGCCAGTAGCCGAGCAACGTCCAGGAGGCTGGCGAGGCATCGAGAAAACGCCCGTCCGGGGTATGCCGTGAGATAAGGTCGGTGGTGTTCTCGGTAATCAGCCGGTAAAGGCGCCGGGCCTTGGCCGCTTCACGCCCGGCCAGCAGTTCATCACTCGCCTCCCGGCCACGGGCCACGACACACTGGCGTTCAGGTATCGGTATCAGCGTCCACAGCCACAGGTGTTGCGCAGACTGCGCCTGGACCTGCTCAATCGCCCGCCCTTGTTGCAGGCAGGCGCGTACCAGCTCATCGATATTGCCCGGTAGCCACTTGCGCACCTCGGCCAGTGGTGTGCCAGCCAGCAGCCGTGACAGTGCCTGGTTGACCGTCAGCGGCGCGCCAGCGGCGTCAAGGACTACTGAAGGTTGCGGGTCATAGGTGAGCAGCGAAACAGGCATGGGGCATCCGTGGGTTAAGTCACGCTTCAATATAGAACAAATACTATATTGCTTAGGTATTACTTCCATATCAAACACAAACTGAGCTATAACTCAGACCGGACATAAAACTGACCCCCTCGACAGCATAAGAGCGGGCAGCCATTAGAGCTAACAATCAGCCACCGGAATGACCATCATGTCGATTTTTGAGCAGGGCCTTGAGCCTACTGCCGTCAACCACATTGCCCTGTCGCCTCTGAGTTTTATCGAACGCACCGCCAGCGTCTACCCCGACTACCCCGCCGTTATCCACGGTTCCATTCGCCGCACCTGGGCGCAAACCTACAGCCGTTGCCGTCGTTTGGCCTGCGCGCTGGCCGGGCGCGGGATTGGCAAGAACGATACCGTCGCCGTGATGTTGCCCAATATCCCGGCCATGCTCGAAGTGCATTTTGCCGTGCCCATGGTCGGCGCCGTGCTCAATGCCCTGAATGTGCGCCTTGACGCCGAAGCCATCGCCTTCATGCTGGCTCATGGCGAGGCCAAGGTACTGATTGCCGACCGCGAATTCCATGAAGTGATCCACGCAGCAGTGGCCATGCTTGATCATCCACCATTGATCATCGACGTGGATGACCCCGAGTACGGTGAAGGCCAGCCGGTCAGCGCGCTGGATTACGAAGCGGTACTTGCCGAAGGCGACCCGGACTACGACTGGCAATGGCCCGCAGATGAATGGCAAGCCATTGCGCTCAACTACACCTCAGGCACCACCGGCAACCCCAAAGGTGTGGTCTATCACCATCGGGGCGCTTACCTCAACTCTCTGGGCAACCAGATGGTCTGGGCCATCGGCAATCACCCGGTGTACCTGTGGACCCTGCCGATGTTCCACTGCAACGGCTGGTGCTACCCCTGGATCATCACCGCGCTGGCCGGGGTGCATGTGTTCTTGCGCCGGGTCGACCCGCAAAAAATCCTTACCTTGATTCGTGAACACCAGGTCACTCACCTGTGCGGCGCACCGATTGTGCTCAATGCACTGGTGAACATGCCGGATTCAGCCAAGGCAGCTATTGATCACCCGGTGAACGCCATGGTCGCAGGCGCGGCGCCCCCGGCCAAAGTGATTGGGGCCGTGGAAGAAATGGGCATCAAAGTCACCCACGTGTATGGCCTGACCGAGGTCTATGGCCCGGTGACCATCTGTGCCTGGCATGACAAATGGGACGAACACACCCTGGCCGAGCGCGCCCAGATCAAATCTCGCCAGGGCGTGCGCTACCCCACGCTGGAAGGCGTGATGGTGGCCGACCCGAAAACCCTGAAGCCGACCCCGCGTGACGGCGAAACCATGGGCGAGATATTCATGCGCGGCAACACGGTGATGAAGGGTTACCTGAAAAACCCCAGCGCCAGCGCAGAAGCCTTCGAAGGTGGCTGGTTCCACACCGGCGACCTGGCCGTGTGCCACCCGGACGGTTATGTGGAAATCCGCGACCGCCTTAAAGACATCATCATCTCCGGTGGCGAGAACATCTCCACCATTGAAGTTGAAGGGGTTTTGTATCGCCATCCAGGCGTCATGGAAGCGGCCGTGGTGGCGCGCCCCGATGAAAAATGGGGCGAAACCCCTTGCGCGTTCATCACTCTGAAGGCCGACCACCAGCAAGTACGTGAAGCCGACATCATCACCTTTTGCCGCGAGCATCTGGCCGGGTTCAAAGTCCCGCGTACCGTGGTCTTCACCCTTCTGCCCAAGACCTCCACCGGCAAAGTCCAGAAATACGTACTGCGTGACATGGCCAAAGCCTTGTAACCCTCCATTTGTGTAAATGTTTGACGAGGTTTTGTGATGCCTGAATTCAATGCCCCGCTGCGTGACATGCGCTTTGTGCTGCACGAAGTATTTCAAGCGCCAGCACTTTGGGCGCGCCTGCCCGCTCTGGCCGAGCACGTTGATGCCGACACTGCTGATGCGATCTTGCAAGAAGCAGCCAAAGTCACCAGCCAATTGATCGCCCCTCTTAACCGCAGTGGCGACGAAGAAGGCGCCCAATGGCACGCGGGCAAGATCAGCACGCCGCAAGGGTTCAAGGCGGCCTATGACACCTATATTGAAGGTGGCTGGGTCGGCCTGTCAGGCAACCCGGACTTTGGCGGGCTGGGCATGCCCAAGATGCTCGCCGTGCAATTTGAAGAAATGCTCTACGCCGCCAACTCCAGTTTTGCCCTGTATTCGGCGCTGACATCCGGCGCCTGCCTGGCCATTGACGCTCACGCCAGCACGACGCTTAAAGAAACCTATCTGCCACCGATGTATGAAGGTCGCTGGGCAGGCTCGATGTGCCTCACCGAAGCCCATTCCGGCACCGATCTGGGGCTTATCCGCACCCGTGCTGAACCGCGAGCAGACGGCAGTTTCAGCCTCAGTGGCAGCAAAATTTTCATCACCGGTGGCGATCAGGACCTGACCGAGAACATTGTCCATCTGGTCCTCGCCAAACTGCCGGACGCACCGGCCGGGCCGCGCGGCATTTCGCTGTTCCTGGTGCCCAAGGTGCTGGTCAATGCCGACGGCACGCTGGCTCACGCCAATGCCGTGAGCTGCGGTTCTATCGAACACAAAATGGGCATCAAGGCGTCTGCGACCTGCGTGATCAACTTTGACGGCGCCCAAGGCTGGTTGATCGGCGAAGCCAACAAGGGCCTGGCGGCCATGTTCACGATGATGAACTACGAGCGCCTGTCCATCGGGATTCAGGGCATCGGCTGTGCCGAGACCTCATACCAAAACGCCCGTACCTACGCCCGCGAACGCCTGCAAAGCCGGGCGCCGACCGGTGCAGTAGCGCCCGAGAAAATGGCCGACCCGATCATCGTTCACCCTGATGTGCGGCGCATGCTGCTGAGCATGAAGGCCATGACCGAAGGCGGTCGCGCGTTTGCCAGCTATGTCGGCCAGCAACTGGACCTGAGCAAGTACTCAACCGATGCACAAGAGCAGCAGGACGCCGCAGCGCTGGTGGCTTTACTGACGCCGGTGGCCAAGGCCTTTTTCACTGACACCGGGCTCGACAGCTGCGTGCTGGGCCAGCAAGTGTTCGGGGGCCACGGTTACATTCGTGAATGGGGGCAAGAGCAATTGGTGCGCGATGTTCGCATCGCGCAAATTTACGAAGGCACTAATGGTATTCAGGCGCTGGACTTGCTGGGCCGCAAGGTCATTGCCAATGGCGGCGTAGCGCTGCGTTTGTTTACCGCGCAGATCCGCGAGTTTGCCGCTCAACCGGGCAAGCCTTACCAGCACGAACTCTTACAAGCGGTGCAACGGCTTGAAGATTTAAGCGACTGGCTGCAAGCGCAGGCCAAGCTCAACCCCAATGAAATCGGCGCAGCTTCGGTGGAGTACCTGCAGGTCTTTGGCTATGTGGCATACGCCTGGTTGTGGGCGCGCATGGCAGATGTTGCCCAGGGTTCCCTTGAGGCGGATCCGGCGTTCTATACGGCGAAACTGGCCACGGCGAGGTTCTATTTCAAGCGGCTTTTGCCACGCATCGACAGTCTGGAACAGTCGATACGCGCGGGCAGCGAATCATTGTTTGAACTGGACGCTGCGAGCTTTTAAGAGGCCCACTGAAAACGGCGGCCCTTTCGAGGCCGCCGTTTACGGTTTAAAGACTCAATTCATCCAGCACCAGCACCTCACGGTGCTCCAGCAAGTCCGCAACGGCCTTGGCCATCGCTAAATAGTGTGGCGTTGTTTTGTGGTGCTCGATGGCCGCCAGATCTTTCCAGCCTTCGATAAACACAAAGCGCTGCGGATCGGTACGGTCAATATGCAGATCGTAGAACGTGCAGCCTTCTTCTTTGCGTGAGCCTTCCACACACGCCAGCAGCGCTTGTTTGACGGTCTCTTCTTGACCGGCCTTGGCGCGTAATACAGCAACGATTTTGATGATGTTGGACATTTCGGCTTCCTGGGAGTGGTGTTCTTGAACACGCCAACCCTACTACGGCACAGAGACAGAAACATCTGCAGCGTGCAAAAAATTGGCTGCCAAGAACACCTTCAAAGGATTAGCGGGCCGCCTGGCTGGCCAGACGGCTTACGATGTCATCCTTGATTTTAAGCCGCTTCTCCTTGAGCGCCAGTAACACTTCATCAGTCACACCCAGCGCACTGGGCGCTTCGGCCTCTACCACCTGCTTGTCAGCCACTGTGTACTTCTCAATTAACGCAGCCAAGTGCGGGTCTTGACCTTTAAGCGTGTCGAGAGCCTCTTTGGAGAAGCCCAAATCCAATGGCAAATCATGTTTGACTGGCATAGATGCACCTCATTGAACGTTTCGGTGACGGTTTCAGACTCTGAGGATGAGCCTGCGCAAAAGGTTCCATCCGTGATGAACCCACTACAGCAATACCACGCATCCGGGCAGTGAGAAAGCCGCGCTTGTCTTTCTGTCAGCGAGCAATGAATGTGTACATAAAGCAATAGCCCCCACACTGTCCTCTCCCGAAGGAGAGGAAACCGATTGGGGGATACTGAAGATCCTTGATGGCCCAGGAGGCACCGTTTATGAATGGCTGCTCCAGAACAGCGCGGCGGCCGCTACCAGAATGACCAGGAAAAGAATGGCCCACGCATCGACCTTGCTGCTGGTTTTACGCACTTTCATTTGAGTTCTCATCGCATCGCCTTTTTTCGGTTTTATGGGTGAATGCTTAGAAGAATGTCTCTAAGTAAAGACCCGTAATACCCTTTGTACAAGTAAGTGATTGAGAATCAGCCTCTTATAGTCGCTTTGGTTCTTTGCATATGCTTAAACATCACTTTTGCGCATAACTACAAACTGGTATCTTGCGACCGCTCCGTGGGGAGTGCGCGGCCGTGCGCGCAGATAAGCTGTAAGCAGCCTGAGAACAGGACCTATATGTACGTATATGACGAGTACGATCAGCGGATCATCGAGGACCGCGTAAAGCAGTTCCGAGATCAAACCCGACGCTACCTGGCAGGGGAGCTGAGCGAAGAAGAGTTCCGCCCTCTGCGCCTGCAAAATGGCCTTTATGTCCAGCGTTTTGCCCCAATGCTGCGGGTTGCCGTGCCGTATGGCCAGTTGACTTCGCGTCAAGCGCGAATGATGGCAAAGATTGCCCGCGACTACGACAAAGGCTACGCCCACATCAGTACCCGCCAGAACGTACAGTTCAACTGGCCGGCTCTCGAAGACGTGCCCGATATTCTGGAAGAACTGGCGACCGTGCAAATGCATGCCATTCAGACCAGCGGTAACTGCCTGCGTAACGTCACCACCGACCAGTTCGCCGGTGTGGCGGCAGATGAGCTGATTGACTCGCGCCCATGGTGCGAAATCGTTCGTCAGTGGACCACCTTCCACCCGGAATTCGCCTACCTGCCACGCAAGTTCAAAATTGCGATCAATGGCTCGGCGTCTGACCGTGCCGCCATCGAAGTTCACGACATCGGCCTGGAGCCTGTGTTCAACGAAGCTGGCGATCTGGGCTTCCGTGTACTCGTGGGTGGCGGCCTGGGCCGTACGCCGGTGGTCGGCGCATTCATTAATGAATTCCTGCCGTGGCAAGACTTGCTGAGCTACCTCGAAGCCATCCTGCGTGTTTACAACCGCTATGGCCGTCGTGACAACAAGTACAAGGCCCGGATCAAGATCCTGGTAAAAGCCCTGACCCCTGAAGTCTTCGCTGAACGCGTTGAGGCCGAGATGGTTCACCTGCGTGGCGGCTCGACCACGCTGACCGAAGCGGAAGTTCAACGGATCGCCAAGCACTTCGTTGACCCGGCTTACAAAGCCCTGCCTGACTTCGGTGCTGAACTGGCCGAGCTGGACAAGCAGCATCCAGGCTTTGCCCGCTGGCGCAGCCGCAACACCCTGGCCCACAAAAAGCCGGGTTATGTTGCCGTTACCCTGTCGTTGAAACCCACCGGTGTTGCGCCGGGTGACGTGACCGACAAGCAGTGGGACGCGATTGCCGATATGGCCGACCGCTACAGCTTCGGCCAGTTGCGCACCTCCCACGAGCAGAACATCATCCTGGCCGATGTTGAAGAAGGCCAGTTGTTCACCATGTGGGGCGAATTGCGCGAACAAGGTTTCGCCACGCCGAACATTGGTTTGCTGACCGACATGATCTGCTGCCCGGGCGGTGACTTCTGCTCGCTGGCCAACGCCAAGTCGATCCCGATTGCCGAATCGATCCAGCGCCGTTTTGAAGACCTGGACTACCTGTTCGACATCGGTGAGCTGGACCTCAATATTTCCGGTTGCATGAACGCCTGTGGTCACCACCACGTCGGTCATATCGGTATTTTGGGCGTGGACAAGAAAGGCGCTGAGTTCTACCAGGTGTCACTGGGTGGCAACGCCAGCCGTGATGCCAGCCTGGGCAAGATCCTTGGCCCATCGTTCGCGCAAGATGACATGCCGGATGTGATTGAAAAGCTGATCGACGTCTATGTTGAAAAACGCAATGAAGATGAGCGTTTTATCGACACTTACCAACGTATCGGCATCGACCCTTTCAAGGAGCGCGTCTATGCAGCGAATAATTAAGAACAACGAGGTTATCGACGAAACCTGGCACTTGCTGCCAAAGGACGCAACCTTCGACGGTATTTCCAACTGTGACGACCTGATCGTGCCGCTGGCATTGTGGCGCGAACATGCTCACGCCCTAAAAGCCCGTGACGGCGGTCTGGGTGTGTGGCTGGACAGCGATGAAGAAGCCGAAGAGATTGGCCAGGACGTTGAGCACTTCCAGGTAATTGCCCTGAATTTCCCGGCGTTCACCGATGGCCGCAGCTACTCCAACGCCCGTCTGCTGCGCGACCGCTATGGTTTCAAAGGTGAATTGCGCGCCATTGGCGATGTACTGCGTGACCAGTTGTTCTATCTGCACCGTTGCGGCTTTGACGCGTTTGCCATTCGCGCAGACAAAGACCCGTATGAAGCACTGGAAGGCCTGAAAGATTTTTCGGTGACCTACCAGTCTTCATCCGACGAGCCGATGCCTCTGTTCCGTCGTCGTTAAGCACAGCGTGACAGCCCTGAGCGAACCTCAGGGCTGTTTACGTAGCGCTTAAATGTCTGGTGATTGTGTTTCGCCCGGAACAACCGGCGCTTGCACAACGTTAGTTTTCAATTCCATTTGGGTCAGTTGCTCTATAACGTCCGCAATGGCCTGTTTGCGCTCTTTGCCCACCCTTTCAGCCTCTTGACGGTATTCATCACTGCTGAGCGTTGCTCTCTTTGAGTACACCTCATCCAGCATCTCTTGATACTTGCTCATTACGGCTGTGAACGACTCTGGCTTTTTTTTCTGCAAGTAATCGCTCCAGAATTCTTGCCCGGAAATTGAATGCACCAGCGCCGGTACTTGCTCTTGATCAAGTACATAACGCTTTGCGGTGTCGAGATCAGTTGCCGATACGTTGGCAATATTGCCAAAGCGCATGCTGGTTGGGCGTGCGGGCAACTCCAGCGGGCTGGCCAGATTGACGTGATAAAACATCTGGATCTCCAACGGGTCAAGACGTCGTATCTGCTGCTCTACACTGCCCGGGCTAAGTAGCTCTGCCAACCTCATGCCTTCCGCACTCTCCAGACGATAAGCAACCCCCTGCTGCTCTATCGCCGACATGTCGGCCAATGGCACGGAAGCCAGATCCGGATTTATCGCATCAACCAACTCTTGCAGTTGCTGCACGTACTCGCTCTGCGTGGCATGGATGGCATCGATCCGCGCTTTAATAATGCTTAACACATGCTTGTTGAGCATTTCGATACGGAATAACCCGCGCGCCAGCTTGAGCATTGCGCTCTCACCTTGCTCCGAGTGCTCCGCCAGAAAAACCAGATGTTCCAGCTCCAGCTCTGCAAATACCATTGCAATGCCGTCACCACAGGTACTTAAGTGCCCGGCAAGAGAATATAGACGACTGCGCAATTGGGTGCTGTCGTTGGCGGCTTTTAACAGCGTCCAGACACGCAGAGTCAAATCCACCCGTGCGTTGGCAAATTGCGATGACGTACTCAGATCTTCAATGACCGCGAAAAAATCACCGGCGCCAGGCTCACGCAGCAAAGCGTTCCATACACGGCTTTGCTCAGCAGTGGGCTCAACAACCCAATGCTTGATCCCTTGTATTCGAGACACATGTTGACGTACATCCACCATGCCCAGCGTAATTTGCTGGCTGTCGCGGTAAAGACCTAAACGTCTGGTTGAGTCAGGGGTCAATGGGTTGTCATGCAAAGACGTCACGCGATTAATCGAGGCCATTGACTCGGTCAAAATGGCACTCGGAATAAAACTGATCGAGTTATTACGCAGGTCCAGCGTCTGCAGGTCATTCAGTATGCCTATGCCTGTTGGCCATTCACTCAACCCGGTGTAACGCAGCATCAAATGCTGCAGTTGTGGCATATGCTGCACTGAAAAATTGCGACCCAATGGATTACCGGTCAGCACCAGTGTTTTTAGTTTTGTTTTCGCCGACAGGATGTTGGCACTTTCAGGGGTCAATACAATTTGATTGTTGCGCAGATTCAAATGTGTCAACTCTGGCATGGTAGCTATAGAGGCCGGAAGCTCAGTCAACTGTGTGGTGTTGAGGGAAAGATGGCGCAGTTCAGTAAATTTTTCTAAAAAACTCGCGGGTACGGTGCTCGTAGTGTTGGACAGATGCAACGAAAGTATATGCCGAAAATCCGCCTGAAGAGGCGGCAAGGCATCCACCGGCCAACCGTTGAGATCCAGTTCGTAGCCTGTGGCCCCTTCCAGGCTGACCGGCGTGCTCAATCTGCGCCAGGCCCGAATCAGCGCCCGGCTCATGGCTCGTTTAGTTTGAACAGGCACCAACGTGCGCTGCCCTCTGGACGGATAGCTCCAGGCATTGACCTCTTCCCAGTCCTGTAACGTCTTGCGCAGCAGATCCAGCTCGGCTTTAAGTCTCACCAATTCACTGGCAGCCTGAATCGGCGTTTGCTGCAAGCGGTATAAATAATGTCCTATCTGGGTTTCCGACATGTTTGGGTACAGATCTAGAACCAATTCTTTTAATGCCAACGGTTTGCTAGCGTCGAGCTGATGTCCGGACCGGCCGCCTAACGTGTAACCCACTCGCCCATCGGCCAGGCGCATGGGGGATTTAAACCAGGGTTTTATAGGTTGCATGCCCAATGCGCTTGCTGAGCTATCACGTTGCTTGGCTGCCAGAATGGCAACGCGTGACATGAAGTCTGAATAAGACAGTGTTGTGCCTGAGTTAAGCCCATTACGTTCGTTGTCAGTCAGCGATTTAAACACGCACGCCGTCAAATCCGGGCTGGTAAACGGTTGCCCCGCGCTTGTCCCGGAAAACTCATAAAGTTCGCCTTTTTTAAAAATCTCTCGCCTTGACGAACCGGTCTCGCCTTCAATGGCACTTATTTGCTCATTGTTCAGGCTGCTGCGCACTGAAATAGTCACTTTCTTTGGCCAGCCAGGCAGTTGCGCGATGGTTTTCCAGGCCAACGTTTGGCTGTCAGCGCTGCTCAAGGCTTCGCAAGCAATCCCCTCAATAGCTCTATTTAAACGCAGCCTTTGTGCATAGATGCGCGCCTCTTCGGCAGCACGCAGGGGCATGTGAGCACGATAGGTGAGCGCGGTTAACTCATCCTGCGTCAGATGACTGACCAGCTCTTCAAGCACATTTAGCGGCAAGCCTGGAAATTGCTTGCTGATATTTTTAAGCGCGGGCTCAAGAGTTTTTTCCACCGTATAAAGGCTTGATACCAGAGTGCGTTGGCTTGCGTGCGCCAAGCTGCCTAACTTACGCGCCAGCACCAACGCTTGAGCCTGCGTCCCTGTTACGGACTCCCCCAGTAATGTTTCGATCTGCGTCTCAGAGAGCGCCTCAAGCGTTGCGTCAAGCAACTCGCCCTTATTAATGCGCGCCTGACTGATTTCCGTCCTTGAATAGGCTCTTTCAGAGCTCACACCGAAGTCCTTGAAGGTTCCTCGCGGTAAGTCAACCACCCTCAGCCCCTGGCCTATTGGCCAGCCGGACAACTGTGGCAACAGCTCAAGTTGCATCGGCGCGAAATCTGAAGTGGCATACACACCTTTAAGCATCTGCGACGAAAAATACTCAATTTGCTGACTCAATCGCATACGTTTGATGCAATCTGCCAACAAAGGCGGACTTGGCAGCGTGTCGATGTACACCGCGCGCAACTCCCCCTCAGTTGTGCCGGTCAGTAACAGGATCAACTCGGCGGTCGCATCGGAAAATAGCTCTGTATCAGGGCCCAGACGCTTGAATAGCTTCAAGCGCGACCATTGCATCGGCGCATCAAACTCATGAGTCCAGGCCCCGCTACCGTTATGTCTCAGCAGGGGGCTATAGCCATCCGGGTTTCGTACCGGATCAATCGACATATACCCCCTACTGACGTCCCCTTGAACTTGATAGACCTTTTGCTCAAGTTGGAGGTACTTCACGCCCTCTAAATGGTAGAGCCCTTGAGCATCAGGCTTGAGCCCGGTCAAGATTTCTGGCCGACGCTCATAGGGCTTCAGGTCCGCTTTCCACAAACGTTTTTGACCATTACTGCGGGTAATTTGCGTCAGACGGTTGACCATAGTTGATGAACTTAACGACTTGGCAACACCTGGTACGGCGACCATTGAAAGGTTCTGCGCAACATCAAACAGGTGCTTAAGCGCAGCCACTTTGTCGTTACGCTCCCAGGCCTCAATGCCTTCGAAGATATCGGCGCCTAACTGAACGACACCAAACAGCAACATGAATTCGCCTACCACAGGCACAAACCCCAATGCCAGCGTCAGGGCGCTTAACCCTGCGTTCCACAAGGCTGCCTGCCGTTCAAGACGTGACTTGCTGTCTTCATCTTCAGTGGGTATGACTAAAAGGCGAGCGTCATCTTTAATCTGCGCCAGTTGTAACTCCCAGGACTTTTCAAAGGGGTTGCTCAACTGCGCAATCACCTCACATTCATTGAAGATTGCAGGCTCGTAAATAATAGGGGGACGGAGTAATAACAGAGAGTCCCAGGCAACCTTTTTAAGATCTGTTCTCCTGATGAATTCGGCGCGATAGCGCAAAGGCACCAACTTCATAAAGTAGTCGGCAAACTCACGTTGGGTGAGCCATTCGCGCAGTTCAACCTTGAATTTATCGATGTCATCAAACGCATAAAAGGCCCGTTGCGGCGCTTGTGGCATGTACACGATACAGCGTTGCCTTTGACCCGCAGGACGTTTATCTGGCCATAAGATAATCACGCCGGCAACTTCAAACCCCATGAGCTTTAATGTGCTGTGAAGGTTGGGGATGGTTTGCGCAGCGACATTGTGGTTCAGCAGTGTCGCCTGTATGAAATCATAGTGCTCGACCGTCACATGGTTTTTCATATAAGCCACTTGCAATGCCGCCAAAAACTCAAGTCGCTTATTTAAAACAAACGTTGACTTTAGCTTAAACCCTTTAGAGCGTTGATCCGTTATTTCAAACTCGTTATCAACGGGCGTGAACACACTGCCCAAATGGTCCTGATACTTTTCGCCCAAATTGAGATCACGGCAAATACGTGCAAATTTTTCAGGCTCGTATTTAGGCAGATCAATCAACACATTTTTTTGTACCCCATAAATAGCAGTGCCCGGGTCAAATCCGCCTTTGACTGTTTCAGCCGCCTCAAAATTCTGCAAAGCAGCCTGTAGCAAATCATGATGGCTGGTACTGGATACCAGATTGACCTCCAGCGAACTGGGTATCAATGACTCCGGCAGCAAGAACTTGGCCAAACTATCAACCAGCTTGGTTTGCTGATTCGAAATAAACAATACCGCATTGCTTAACAACCGAACCTGTTTAAAGCCATGGGTTTTGGGGTTGACCGTTGTCCAGCCATTGGCAACCAGGGCGGCCTTTAACAAAGGCTCAGCAAACTGCTCTATCGGCTTGATGTCAGCAAATACTTTGGCAATCTCGGCTTGGGTCGTATGCCATTCCAGCATGGTCTTGCGTAACGTGTCACGCATCAACACCGACGTGTCTTTAAACCACGCAGGTATTTGTTTCGCGATTAAATCCTCATGGAGGTGCTGTACTTCGAGGTTGCCCCATTGGCTGGCTGTCAGCGGTTTCTCTTGAGCGGTAGACGTTTCGGGCAAGTCACGTGCATCTGTCATGGCATTAGCCTTCATCAGAAGTAGGGACTTCAGCTTATAGACAGCGCACGTATAAATTTAATGGAATAACTGATGACTAACTACTTAAATGCAACTGCAATTCGAGGGAAACCACTACATAAATAACGCACATTTAACAAACCCCCGATTGCGGTAATAAAACCGCAACCGGGACGCTAGTTACCAGAAACGCTGTTGGGTCAAACGGCTCCACAACGAATCAGCGACGCGCTCAGCTGAGTGGCTGGCAGCGAGCCCTACTCGCTCTTGCAAGCTTTTGCGCTGAACATAATGCAAGTGAAACAGCTGCGCTTGTTTGGCACGCTCAGACAAGTATTCATCGCTGGTTTTCAACTCATCAACCAGCAACTTGTCCACCGCGGCCACACCCAGCCAGACTTCCCCGGTGGCAATCTGATCAATCTCCAACTGCGGGCGGTACTGGGCCACGAAGCTCTTGAACAATTGATGAGTGATATCCAGGTCCTGCTGGAACTTTTCACGGCCTTTTTCGGTGTTCTCACCGAATACCGTTAACGTGCGCTTGTACTCCCCAGCGGTGAGTACTTCGTAATCAATGTCGTGCTTTTTAAGCAGGCGGTTAACGTTTGGCAACTGTGCCACCACTCCGATAGAACCTAAAATCGCGAACGGCGAGCTAATAATCTTCTGTCCAATACACGCCATCATGTAACCGCCGCTGGCGGCCACTTTGTCGATGCAGATCGTCAGCGGGATGCCGGCCTGACGAATACGAGCCAGCTGCGATGAGGCCAAACCGTAGCTATGGACCATGCCACCGCCGCTTTCCAGGCGCAAAACCACTTCGTCAGCCGGTGTGGCCAGCGTCAGCAATGCCGTAATTTCATGACGCAGGCTCTCGGTTGCCGAGGCTTTGATATCGCCTTCAAAGTCCAGTACGAAGACCCGTGGCTTTTCTTCCGGTTGTTTCTTCTGCTTTTTATCGACTTTGGCCTGCTGCTTGCGCAACGAATTGAGTTGATCCTTGGACAACAATGATTGCTCAAGCTTGTCGCGCAGGCCTTTATAGAACTCGTTCATCTTGCTGACTTGCAATTGCCCGGCAGTCTTGCGACCTCTGCCACGCAATGCTGCCAGGGTCACCAGGACTACCAGAATGGCAACCACCAGGGTGACGGTTTTAGCCAAAAAACTGGCGTATTCGGCAAGAAATTCCACAGCCTCTCCTTACAAACGCTTGCAGCCCTCGGGACAGGGCCACGTAATGCTGCCCAGCATACCGACGTGATACCGGGCCTGCCAGCCGTGAAACACCTTGTCGACGGTGCTTGCAGACAATTCAAACAAGCGTATGTTTTTTTATTGACAGGCTCCCGGCATCCTCCTAACCTCGCCAGACTTTCAACGTGCCGGGAAGCGGACGTGGGCATCATCTATTTGATTCGACATGGGCAGGCCTCATTCGGTGCAGACGACTACGACGTGCTGTCGCCTCTGGGTGTACGTCAGGCGCAAATCACAGGTCAGCATCTGGTTGACTTGGGGATACGCTTTGATCGCTGCCTGTCGGGTGATTTACTACGCCAGCAACACACCGCCGAACATGCCCTCGCCCAGTTCACTGCTGCCGGGTTAACCACGCCCGCACTGGAAATAGACCCGGCGTTTAATGAGTTTGATGCTTTCGGGATTCTCGATGCGCTATTGCCAGGCATTCTGCCGCAAGAGCCGAACGCCCTGCACACGCTGAAAAATGCGGCTGAACAGCCCGAAGAGTTCCAGCGCATCTTTGATCTGATTATTGCGCGCTGGCTCAGCGGCACCTATGACACCCCGCAGATCGAAAGCTGGCTGGCCTTTGTCGAGCGCGTACAAGGTGGCCTCAATCGCGTGCTTGACCACGCCGGCCATAAACAAAACATTGCCGTGTTCACTTCCGGCGGCAGCATCACTGCCCTGCTCCACCTGTTGACCCAAATTCCTGCCAGCGAAGCCTTCAAGCTGACCTGGCAAATCGTCAATACCTCGCTCAGCCAACTCAAGTACCGTGGCCGTGAGGTAACCCTGGCTTCCTTCAACAACCATGTACATTTGCAGTTGTTGAAGACGCCATCGCTGATCACCTACCGATGAGCGTTGGCAACCGCGACCTGCGGGTCGCCGTAACCCACCCTGAAAGGATCGAACCATGACTTCTGTAGCTGATGCCGTTCAAGCAATGAAAGCCAAATTCAACCCAGCCGCTGCTGCCGGCCTGGACCTGGTATTCGGTTTTCGCATTGATGAAACCAAGAACTTCTCGCTGGTTGTCAAAGACAGCACGTGCGAATTGCTGGAAGGCGAAAACCCGGACGCACAAGTGACTCTGGTGATGGACGGCGAAACTCTGGAAGGCATCGTCAGCGGCGAAACCGACGGCATGCAAGCATTCATGGGCGGCAAGCTGCGCGCTGAAGGCGACATGATGCTGGCCATGAAGCTGAGCGAACTGTTCCCGTCGTAAGCCACACGCAACATCCTGAAACCGAAGCCCCGTGCTTCGGTTTTTTTTTAGCTGTGCTTCACTCAATGCCAATCAAGGGCACTGATTATTCACTAACACGCGTACCTATTAAGGCTGTGCTTGGCGTTGCGGCACATTAGATTAACGAATGTTGTCAGGTCACAAAAATAAGCAGAAGAGATAAACATGACGCTTACCGACTCATCTACCCGTATCCGTTCTGGCGAAGAGCTCGACGCCAGCCAGATTGATCCTTACCTTAAAGCTCATATTCAGGGGCTTTCGGGGCAACCGGCAATTAGCCAGTTCCCGGGTGGGGCCTCAAACCTGACCTACTTGATTGAGTACCCGGGCGTCGAGTTGGTCCTTCGCCGCCCGCCGTTCGGCCATAAAGCCAAGTCGGCTCACGATATGGGCCGAGAATTCCGCATTCTCAACCAACTCAAGGACGCGTTCCCGTACTGCCCCAAAGCCTATGCCCATTGCACCGATACCAGCCTGATCGGTTCCGAGTTCTATGTGATGGAACGGGTCAAGGGCATCATTTTGCGCTCAGACCTGCCGCGCGAACTGGCGTTAAGCGCCGACGATACCCGGACCCTGTGCAAGAGCTTTATCGACAAACTGGTGGAGTTGCATCGGGTTGATTACGCCGCCTGCGGTCTGGGCGAACTGGGTAAGCCAGAAGGGTATGTACAGCGCCAGATCTCGGGCTGGAGTGATCGCTATGAAAAAGCCCTGACCCCCGATGCTCCGCTCTGGAAAGAGGTCAAGACGTGGCTTAACGCCAAGATGCCCGCCGACCATTCAACCCCTGCGATTGTTCATAATGACTATCGCTTCGACAACGTGATCCTTGATCCAAACAACCCGATGCAGATCATCGGCGTGCTGGACTGGGAACTGACGACCATTGGTGACCCGCTGATGGATTTGGGCAATACCCTCGCCTACTGGATCGAAGCTGACGACCCGGCACCGGTCCAACTGATGCGCCGCCAGCCCAGCAATGCCCCCGGTATGTTGACCCGCCGCGAGTTCGTCGACTACTACGCCGAACGGTCAGGGATTCAGGTCGATAATTACGACTTTTACTACACCTACGGGCTGTTTCGTCTGGCCGGTATCGTTCAGCAAATTTACTACCGCTACTACCACGGCCAGACCCGGGACAAACGCTTTGCACCGTTCGTACATATGAACGCACTGCTTGAGCAGATGAGCCTCAAGGTCATCCGCCAGTCCAGCCTTTAAGCCCGCGATAAACAGGGAATCAGCATGTCCAAGACTCAATTGTTCGACCTTGACGG
Organism: Pseudomonas helleri; assembly: GCF_001043025.1. Lineage (GTDB taxonomy): Bacteria > Pseudomonadota > Gammaproteobacteria > Pseudomonadales > Pseudomonadaceae > Aquipseudomonas > Aquipseudomonas helleri. The sequence goes on from NZ_JYLD01000012.1 coordinate 39,508, forward strand.
CAAAATCGCCTTTGTTTCCGGCGCCAGTCGCGGCATTGGTGAGGCCATCGCCAAGCTTCTGGCCCAGCAAGGCGCCCATGTGATTGTCTCGAGCCGCAAGCTCGAAGGTTGCCAGCCGGTGGCTGAGGCGATCATTGCCAATGGCGGCACCGCGACAGCCATGGCCTGCCACATTGGTGAAATGGAGCAAATCACCCTGACCTTTGCGCGTATTCGCGAAGAGTTTGGTCGCCTCGATATTCTGGTCAACAACGCGGCGACCAACCCGCAGTTTGGCAACGTCCTGGATACAGACCTGGGCGCGTTCCAGAAAACAGTCGACGTGAATATTCGTGGCTACTTCTTTATGTCGGTTGAAGCAGGCAAGCTGATGCGCGAACACGGCGGCGGCAGCATCATCAACGTGGCCTCGATCAACGGTGTCTCGCCGGGGCCATTTCAGGGCATTTACTCAATGACAAAAGCTGCGGTCATCAACATGACCAAGGTGTTTGCCAAGGAGTGTGCGGGTTTCGGCATCCGCTGCAATGCGCTGCTGCCGGGCCTGACCGACACCAAGTTCGCTTCAGCGCTGGTCAAGAACGACGCCATTCTAAAAGGCGCCTTGCAACAAATCCCGCTCAAGCGCGTGGCCAACCCGAGCGAAATGGCCGGTGCAGTGCTGTATTTGGCCAGCGATGCGTCCAGCTACACCACGGGTGTGTCGTTGAATGTAGATGGCGGGTTCTTGTCCTGATCACGCTTGCCCAGAGGTCGATCGGCAGGATGGCGATCGACCTTTGTGTGACCTTCGATAGTCGAATGAGCGTGATTCAGCGTAGTGTCGTGCGCAACACGCTTAATATGCGGGTGTAACCTTGTCTTGCGGCTAGCACCAAAAGCCCTCTGAACTCTGTGAGCGCCGTCGCCACTCCGCGTGCCGCACCGACCCAGAATCGGGTTCGCGAGCTTTGCCGAGAAGCGGGCTGACCAGTGACAAGAGCGGCGATGGATTCAACCCCGACCCCCGACCAATACCCCCACACTTGATTGAACATTCGACTTAACCCGCCGTGGACTGTGGCTTCAAGATCAGGAAATTGAAGAGCGTCTACATGGGCATCGTAAACGGCGGTTGCGTGACCAGCCCGAATTAAGCTGGCGGCGCCGGCATCGTAACCCTCCATAAGCGGCCCGACATTGGGCATTAAAGCCCCAGGAATTGAACTGTTATAAATCGCGTTGGGTATGGTGGCCAATCCATAAGCCGCAGCAGCCAGCAGTGTTCTGGGGGCCCGTGCAGCCAGCGGCGTTTGCCCCCATGACACAGTCGTACCCAGCCCCCGTACAATTTGCTGCCCCACCTCCCTGGAAAACGCCCGTACGTGCCCAATAAAACGTTCCCGGGCCACGGGATCCCACTCCTGATCAAGGTCCACGGCGCCGCCATCGTTCATGCTGGCAAACCCTCTGTTAGTAGCAATGAATTCTGCGACACCTGCTATCGGGCTAAAGCGCGTCCAATTGCCTAATAACCCCGTAACCATGTGCCCTATAGCCAGCCCATCCAGTACCGCCACGACTTGCCTCAGTACGATGTTCCAGAAGCGCGTCGGTTGCCGGCCTGCAAACAACAGCAGGTCGACCCCCACCCCAAGCGCGTTGCTTGCGTAGGTCGCCAATGAGTCACGAATGGCAGCCGAACTTGCCGCCTGCAAAGCCGGGCGAATGCGCTCGGAGAAGCGTGCGACTGCACCGCGAAGCCGCGAGAAGCGACTGGCAGGGGCCCCTAAGGCCGCTTTCTTCGACGCCGTCCCTTGACTGTCGACATAACTGACGGGGTTGCCGCGTGCCATTGCGTACAGGTTTAAACCATCAATATCCCCGCCTGGGTCGGCGTTGATCCAGCGCCCCAGCCACGGTGCATAGTAGCGATACCCGTAGTAATACAGCCCGCTGGCATCGCGCTCTTTGCCTGAGTAACGAATGGTTTTATACGACGCGTCAACGGCGCTTTTTGCCGCCCACCAGGCGGTACCGCCATAGGGATAATAGGTCTCTTGGCTCAGTACTCGCGCACTGCCATCCAGCTCCAGCGTGCTGCTGCCAAGGTTGTCCGAAAGAGCAAAGCGTATTTGTTGATTTTCAATGCCCTCAGGGCGGCCTTGTTCCCACTGCAAGATCCGGATGCTGTGCAGTGCGCCTGAGACGATCACGGTATTCAACCACTCGCCGGTAGCGCTGTTGTGATGGATTTCAAGACCGGGCAGGTAGCGTACTTCGCTGCGGTGGCTCTGATTTTTGGCCACGCTACGGCGGATTTTCAACACCCGCTGTCCGCTGCTGTCATAGCGATAGGTTTCGTCATCGTCCTCACCATCAGGGCGCACGACCTGGATAACACGCTGTAACTGATTGCGTACATTCCAGCTGAGCGTCTGCCCTGGCCGCAGTGCCAACTGGTTACCATTTTTATCAAACCCGCTGCCCAACCCCGGTGCCAAACCGGCCGGACCTTGTTCCACGCCGTGGTTGCTGTGAGTCGCGATGTTCATCTGGCGGGTATAACCCGTGGCCTGGGCAGGCAGGTGTCGCAGGGCGCTCAGATTGCCGCTGGCATCGTAGCGATAGTTTTGCCGGTAGTGACGGCTCAGATTTGCCTGGGTCGAGCCAAAAGGCACCGCCTCCAACAGGCCCGACCCGCTGGCAGCGCGGGTACTCTCACGGCCCGTGGCCTCAATCAATCGGTAGAGGCTGTCATAGCGGTAGGTGTTCTGCGCCTCGGTCCGTGTGTTGTCAAACCACTGCACCGGTTGCGCCGCGTCACTCACGCTCAACACATTGCCAACACGGTCGTAGGTGTAGGTCAGGTCTTGCAACGGCTCATCGGCCTTGCCGGACCGATAGCTGCGCAAGCGCTGCAGGCACTGATCAAGTGGGTTGTAGTCAAGCTTGCTGACGACGCCATTACCCGCGCGCTCACTCAGCACTTGCCCGGATGCGCTGTATACCCTCTGCTCAACCAGGGTTTGGGCGCTGCCGCGGGCAAGCGTAACGCTCACGTTGGCCAACAAGCCATCCACTGCATAGCCCATACGCTGAAGATTGCCCTTGGCATCAATCTGCTCGGCAAGTTCACCTGAGGCCTGATAACGCCAGGTACTGGCATACCCTGCACTGTCTTGCTGCTCGTCACTGAAGCGGCGTATTTGCTTCGACAGTTGGCCAAGTACATCGTAAGACCCAAAGCGCACATCACCTGCCGGGTCGACATGGGTGATCAGTCGGCCACAACGGTTGCGTATGGCCTCGCCGCGAGTTGACGACCCATAGATCAACTGCTCGACCACCACGGGGGCGCTTTCGTCACTGGCTTGCTCAGCTACCCCGGTCAGGCGTAACAAATGATCGTACTCGAACGTTTGACAAGCACCGCGTGAGTCCCAGCGCCGGATGACCTGGCGAGAACTGCCCAGCCAACTGATCCCCTGCCCTTGGTCGACGCTGTCACTCAACAGCAGGTGGCCCGACAGTGAGTAGCTCATGCGTTGGTTGGGCCTGACACTCGTGTCGTTTTCATGCAGGGCTGATAAGCGCGGGTCCCATTGTTCCTTGAGCACCCCGAGAGGGTTGAACACGTTTCGGTTGATGCGCGCCTGCACGGCGTCATGAGCGTTTTGACGGTAATAAGCCACTTGGCGAATACTCAACCCGCGTGGGTCGAGCGCTATCAGCGATGGGGTGTGTTGATGTAAAGACGCAGGCATAAGGTGTGGTCCTGAACGGCACAATAATTAAAAAGTGTAGAGATCAGGTTCCGTGCCTCCTGACTAAACTGGGTGCGTTTTGTATCCATATAAGAACGCTTACACCCTTTAAAGCGCCTTCAGTGCTTCACTGCTGGCTGTGTCTGACTGTGCGCAGAACTGTGATGTGCAGGGATTCCCAAAGATGCAATGACTGCGGGTACAATCCCCGGCTTTATCTCTGAACCAAGGGTTGTCAATGTCAGGGCTGGTGATGGTGCTGCGCACATGAAGGTCGTGGTTTTGGCAGGCCCGGAATCCAGCGGCAAAAGCTGGCTCGCAGCGCAGTTGCAGGCTCATTTTGGTGGCGTGTTGGTGGGCGAATATGTGCGCTACTTCATTGAGCAAAACCCGCGTGAAACCTGCCTGGCCGACATTCCGACCATCGCCCGCGGGCAACTCGACTGGGAGGATCAGGCCCGTGCCAGGCAGCCTGAATTGTTGATTCTGGATACTCACTTGTTGAGCAACATACTCTGGAGTCAGACGTTGTTTGGCGACTGCCCGGACTGGCTGGAGCCGCAGTTGCTCAGCCGTCACTACGACCTGCATTTGCTGCTGTCTCCCGACGACGTCGAATGGACCCAAGACGGTCAACGCTGCCAACCACTACTGGCTGAACGCCAAGTTTTTTTCAACGCCAGCCGGCAATGGCTCGAGCAGCACCAACAACCACTACAAATTCTGACCGGTGATTGGAAAACTCGGCAGCAACAGGCCTTCGCTGCCGTCCAGCGTTTACTTGCGTAAACCCGCTGAAACACTCGCCGGCCCTAAACGCCTTATAAAACTTGGGTTTAAAGCTTTTAAACAAAACTGTAACGAGACTGATACATCAACGCCCTGCGAACCCGGGCGTTAATCCTTAATCCGACTCATATCTGAAACACTGCGCTACGTTGCCTCTGAAAGGGGTTTTGTAACTTGCTGTTTTAAAAGCATTGCTGACTAACGGCACAAGTATTGCTCCGTACTGCTTAACGTTTAAATCAACAAAAACACACAACACGTTGATCTGTTGAATAAAGTTCGGAGTCTGCAATGAAATCCGCCGATGCTCTCAAGCCTTTGGTTTATGCCCTCGCCGCATTGATGGCCGCCGCCGCACAACCGCCGCGCCCTACCGAATGTGATGCTTGCGCAACAACCGATAAAAAGTAGGCCGGGACACACCGAGCACTTTGGCCGCAACGCTCAGGTTATTAGAGTGACGATGCAACACATCGCACAATGCCTGCCGTTCAGCGCGGTGTTTGTAGTCTTCAAGGGTCTCCATGGCTTGCTGAGTCGTAGTGTGAGACTCCAGGCCCAGGTCAGCCGCTTCGATTTGTCGGCCTTCAGCCAGTACCAGGCCACGACGAACCCGGTTGGCCAGTTCGCGAACATTGCCCGGCCAGGCATGATTGCCCATCGCGATCAGGGCGCCCTCACTGAACGAGCGTGGGCGGCGGCCAGTTTCCTGGCTGTAAAAGCGCGCAAAGTGATTGGCCAGCAGGCTCAGGTCGCCATGCAATTCACGCAACGGGATGGTTGATACCTGTAACACGTTGAGGCGGTAGTACAGGTCTTCGCGAAAACGGCCTGATTGAATCGCGGCTTCAAGATCGATATGGGTGGCCGCCAAAACCCGCACATTCACGGCGATCGGTTCACCGCCACCGACCCGTTCAATGTGTTTTTCCTGCAGAAACCGCAAGAGGCTGGCTTGCAACTCCAGCGGCAGGTCGCCGATTTCATCGAGGAACAGCGTGCCACCGTTGGCCGCCTCGATACGCCCGATCTTGCGTTGGTGAGCGCCGGTAAATGCGCCCTTTTCGTGACCAAACAGCTCGGATTGAATCAGATTCTCGGGAATTGACCCGCAATTGATCGCCACAAACGGCTTGTCGTGACGCAGGGACTGATGATGCAACGTTCGCGCAACCAGCTCTTTGCCAGTACCGCTTTCACCCCGGATCAAGATCGGCGATTCGGTGGGGGCGAATTTGCAGAGCAGTTTGCGCAATTCACGCAAGCTGCGGCTATCACCCAGCAGTTCATGCCCCTCGGTCTCGACAAGGTTGACCACATGATCACGCAACCGAGCCATGCCGAAAGCACGACCGAGCGTCACCTCAACCCGTGGCACATCAAAAGGCAAGGTATGGAAATCAAAGAACCACTCGCAGACAAAGTCCCCGACATTTTTGAGTTTCAACACCTCGGGGCTGACGACAGCGATCCATTGAGTGCCACTGCGGTTGATCATTTTTTTCAGTGGGTCGGGCCGCTCCAGGTGCTCAGGCAGCAAACGAAACAAGCCTACGTCACACGGTCGGTCGATCACGGACTCCAGGCTGCAACTGTCTACCGACCAGCCGATACTTTGAAGCCCAGGTAATAACTGGTGACAATCTTCGAAAGGGTCTACTACTAACAGACGCCGAGGTGATGACATTTCAAGCATGGCTAATCCCTCGCGCCATTGGGTAAAAAGAGTTGTAGAAACAAAGTGTTGATATGGGTGAGCGTAACGTTAGCAACTGGATTGGCGGTGACTTGTACCGTTTCTTTATAACGGTAATAGCCAATTAAACTTTGCCAATCCAAGGTGACATCACGCCATTGCAACAACCCTTTAAGCGGATGCAGACAGCCTTTCAGAGTTGATCTAAATCAATGAGGTAAAAAAAAATTAAAAAAAGTGACACGCGTGTGTGACCCGAAGCAGGTCTCAGGACATCAGTACAAGTAACCAACCGAACGGTACGCCCAGCCGACGGTTAATCATTTGATGGGCACACATGAGAGAAGACCCTATGAACGCCCCGCTCCGTTTCAACGAAGCACTTTTGATTGCCGGCCACGCCTTTGAACCTTTCCAGTGCGTTGCCTGGGCAGCGCCCGATGGCCAAGGCGAATTGAGCCTCACAGTGATTGACCGCACCAACACCCGTATCGGGCGCAAACAAATCTCGTTGAGCGCGTTGTCTGACGCCACCCAGTTGAAAAACCTGCTGGCCCAGGCCCGTAACGAACTGAGCGATGAAGGCTACGCGCTACAACCTTGGGTAATGCCGGCTTAACAGCCGCCCTACCTGTAGGAGCGAGCTTGCCTCGCGATCTTTTGATCTTTTAAAAGATCGCGAGGCAGTTACCGTTATTCGGTGTCGATATGGCAGTAGTCGATCTGTAAATCCGCGGCCATTTGCTCAGCCCGCCCCAGACGAATCGGACCTCGCTCGATATCAATCAACAGGCCCGGACAATCCAGTTTCGGTAACGCCTGCCCTTCTTTTAAACGCCCGTCGGTGACCAACAAAAAACGCTGCTGCTCTTGGGGCAACTGCTTGCGACGCACGCCTAACCAGCGCGAAACCTCCTGCAACGCTTCCCGCAACGGCGTGCCGCCACCCGCACCCAGACTCTGCAACCAGTTATCCAGCGCTTTTGATGCCTTGGCGCCGCTGACGTGCCAGTGCGCAGCATTACCACTGGCCGTCATCACGGCAACTCGGGCACGTTGGCGGTAGGCGTCTTCAAACAGTTGCGCCAACAAACCTTTGGCATCGCTAAGTGCCTGATGCCGACGGGTTGAGGCCGATGCATCAATCACCACCAGCCACAGTTGCTGGGCAGCACTTTGACGGTTTTTAAAAGCCAGGTCGTCGCGACTCTGCGGACGACCTCGAAGCAGTGTTTGCAGCCAATCAATAGCGCCGCTGTCAGCACGGCGACTGGCGCCCTGGCGCCCCTGCTCAAGGGTGCCCGACTGAGGTTTGGCATCCACCCCCGCCGTTATACGAGGGCGAATGCCTAAGGCTTTTTTGGCCAGCTCGGCACTTCACGTCGAACGCCCATGGCTTGCGGCTGCGCAGGCAACTCACCCCATTGGCCCTGGCCTGAACGGCTGGAGCTTCCCGCCGACTGATCCTGGGGTTGAGGCTGCTCGGGGGTTGGCGCTTGCGGCATCTGTTCGCGGCGACGGTGACGCAAGGCGAACTCGGCCACGGCATCAATGTCTTCGAGGCTGATTACATTCGCCCCCCGCCATGCGGCATGAGCCCTCGCGGCACGCAGCCAGACCAGGTCAGCGCGCATGCCATCCACGCCGGCAGCGAAACAACGTTCAGTAATGATGGCCAGCGAGTCATCGTCCAGCGCAATGCCCTGCAAACTGTTGCGGGCCTGCTGGCAGCGCTGGCGCAACGTGTCTTGTGCCTGTTCCCAGTGCGCGCAAAAACCCTGCGGGTCGCTGTCAAAGGCCAGCCGGCGACGGATGATTTCACTGCGTTCAGCCGGCTGCGGCTGGCCGTTCATGGCCACGTTCAGGCCAAAACGGTCGAGCAATTGCGGGCGTAGTTCACCTTCTTCGGGGTTCATGGTGCCGATCAGCACAAAGCGCGCCGGGTGACGATGGGAAATGCCATCACGCTCCACCACATTGATGCCGCTGGCCGCGACGTCCAGCAGCACGTCTACTAAGTGATCGGCCAGCAGGTTGACTTCATCGACATACAGCACGCCGCCATCAGCCTTGGCCAACACGCCGGGTGAAAACTGCGCCTTGCCCTGGCCCAGCGCAGCGTCCAGATCAAGGGTGCCCACCAGCCGCTCTTCTGTGGCGCCCAGCGGCAAGGTGACAAATGGCCCGCTGGCCAGCACATCCGCCAGGCCACGGGCTAAAGTCGATTTGGCCATGCCACGCGGGCCTTCGATCAACACACCGCCGATTTTGGGGTCAATCGCCGTCAGGCACAGCGCCAGTTTCAATGAATCCGCGCCAACCACCGCCGACAGCGGGAAATGCGGGGTGTCCGTCATGGGTTGAGCCCTTTCAAAAGTCAGTCTTCTTCAATGTCCAGCAACAGGTTTTCCAGCGCCTCGCGGTAGTCGCCCGGTTCGCTCCAGAGCCCGCGCTGCTGGGCTTCCAGCAGGCGCTCGGTCATGTCGCGCAAGGCGTGCGGGTTGTGTTGCTGGACGAAATCACGGGTGTTCGGGTCGAGCAAATAGGCATCGGCGAGCAATGCGTATTGGTGGTCGTCGATCAATTGGGTGGTCGCGTCAAACGCAAACAGGTTGTCAAGCGTCGCTGCCATCTCAAACGCACCTTTGTAGCCGTGACGCTTTACCCCTTCGATCCACTTTGGATTGGCGGCACGGGAACGGATCACCCGATTCAACTCTTCTTTGAGGGTGCGTACTTTCGGCAAGTCCGGCTGGCTGTGATCGCCATGGTAACTGGCCGCAGTCGTACCGCTCAGGCTCTCGACGGCCGCCAGCATACCGCCCTGGAACTGGTAATAGTCGTTGGAGTCGAGCAAGTCATGCTCACGGTTGTCCTGGTTCTGCACCACCGCCTGCACCTGGCTCAAGCGCTGGGCGAACTGCCCGCGGGCGGCCGTGCCTTCATCGGCGCCACCGTAGGCGTAGCCGCCCCAATTGAGGTAAACCTCGGCCAGGTCTTCGCGGCTTTGCCACAGGCGCCCGTCAATCGCGTTTTGCACACCAGCGCCATAGGCACCCGGTTTGGCGCCGAAAATACGCCAGCCCGCCTGCCGCGCAGCAAGTTCCGGGGCCAGGCCGTCCCGCTCAAGCTGTTCGCGTTCGCTGCGCACTTTGGCGGCCAGCGGGTTAAGGTCATCCGGTTCATCCAGCGCAGCCACCGCCTGCACCGCCGCGTCAAACAGGCGGATCAGGTTGGCAAAGGCGTCCCTGAAGAACCCCGAGACCCGCAGGGTCACGTCTACCCGAGGCCGGTCGAGCAAGCTGACCGGCAAAATCTCGAAGTCATCAACGCGCTGGCTGCCCGTGGCCCAGACCGGACGCACGCCCATCAGCGCCATGGCCTGGGCGATGTCATCGCCGCCTGTACGCATGGTAGCCGTGCCCCACACCGACAACCCCAGTTGGCGCAAGTGATCGCCATGGTCTTGCAGGTGGCGTTCAAGAATCAGGTTGGCGGACTGAAAGCCAATCCGCCACGCGGTGGTGGTGGGCAGGTTGCGCACATCGACTGAAAAGAAGTTACGCCCGGTGGGCAGTACATCTAGACGCCCGCGGCTAGGCGCACCACTGGGCCCGGCAGGCACAAAGCGCCCGTTCAGGGCATCCAGCAAACCTTGCATCTCCGCCGGGCCACACGCGTCCAGGCGCGGCGCGACAACGTCCAGCAAAGCATCAAAAATCGAGCGCACTTCAGCCCATTGCTCACTGCCCGGCAGCTGCAAACCACCGTCCAGCGCTTGCTCGATTAACTGTGCAGCGTACAACTCAAGACGCTCACGGGTGTCGCCTGCGGTGCGCCACAGCGCCTCGCTGACGGCTTGCAGCTCAGGCGGCTGACGCTGGGTCCAGGGTTCGGCCAGCGCACAGTCCAGCGGGTCGAAACCCAGTTCAAAGGCTTTGGCCAATGCCCGCAACAGGCTTGATTGGGCGCCACGGCCATCGCCACGGGGGATGCGCAGCAACGCCAGCAAGGTGTCGATACGCAGTCGCCCGGCCGGGGATTCGCCGAAAATATGCAGCCCGTCGCGGATTTGCGACTCTTTGAGGTCGCACAAATAGGTGTCCAGACGCGGCAACCAAATAGCCGCATCGGCGTCGCTGTCGAGGTTGTCGTCCAGTTGCAGCTCGCGATCAATGTGGGTGTCGCGCACCAGCTTGAGAATATCGCCCTGCAATTCACGGGCGCGGCGCGGGTCGAGCAACTGTGCCTCGTAATACTCATCGGCCAGCAGTTCCAGATCACGTAGCGGGCCGTAGGTTTCGGCGCGGGTCAGCGGCGGCATCAGGTGGTCGATGATCACCGCCTGGGTGCGCCGCTTGGCCTGTGCGCCCTCGCCCGGGTCGTTGACAATAAACGGGTAAACATTGGGCAGCGGGCCGAGTATCGCATCCGGCCAGCAGTGTTCAGACAGGCCGACGCCTTTGCCCGGCAACCATTCCAGGTTGCCGTGTTTGCCCACGTGCACCACGGCATGGGCGCCATAGGTGTGGCGCAACCAGAAGTAAAAGGCCAGATACCCGTGCGGCGGCACCAGATCCGGGTCGTGATACACCGCGCTGGCGTCCACTTGATAACCCCGGGCAGGCTGAATGCCGACAAAGGTCAAACCAAAACGCAGCCCGGCAATCATCATGCGGCCACTGCGAAACATCGGATCGTTGTGCGGTGTGCCCCAGCGCTCGTTCACGGCCAGGCGATTGGCTTCGGGCAACTGATTGAACATTGCCCAGTATTCATCCAGGCCCAGACTCTGATGGCAGGGCCGCAGGTCCAGGCTGTCCAGGTCGTTGCTGACCCCGCCCAACAGTTCTTGAATCAACGCTGTGCCCGACGCTGGCAAGTCGTCTTGCAGCGGATAACCCTGAGCCTGTAACGCGCGCAATATATTCAGCGCCGCCGCCGGGGTATCAAGCCCCACGCCATTACCGATCCGACCATCACGGGTCGGGTAGTTGGCGAGAATCAGGGCAATGCGTTTTTGCGCGTTGGGAACACGGGCCAGTTCAACCCAGCGCCGTGCCAGCTCGGCAACAAAGTCCATACGCTCGGGCTGTGCGCGGTAGCACACCACGTCTGACTGGCTGCGCTCACTGCGCCAGGCCAGGTCTTTGAAGCTGATGGGGCGGCTGATGATTCGGCCATCCAGCTCGGGCAAGGCAATGTGCATCGCCAAATCCCGCGGGCCCAGGCCTTGTTCGCTGTCGCGCCAGCCGGGTTCATTGTCTTGAGCGCAAATCGCCTGAATCACCGGGATATTGCGCCGGAACGGGCGCAGATGCGGCGCTTCCGGGCTGGATTGGGCAAAACCGGTGGTATTCAAAATGACCCCGGCGTCGACCTCATCAAGCAGATCTTGTACCACCGCCAGACAGCCCGGCTCTTTAAGGCTGGCCACCGCCATTGGCAAAGGGTTAAGCCCGGCCGCCTGTAAGCGCTGGCAAAACACATCGACAAATGCGGTATTGGCCGCCTGCAAGTGCGAGCGATAGAACAGCAATGCCGCTACCGGCTGCCCGGCCTGCCAATCCGTTTGCCAGTGGGCAAGTTCGGCGCTGCCGTGCTGCGGGTGGTAGATGGCCGTGCGCGGCAAGGTCTGTGGCTCGCCCCATGGATAATCGCGCCCCAGCCAGAGGCTGGCCAGGCAACGATAGAGTTGCAGCGCGTTTGCCCGCCCGCCCTGGCGTAAAAAGTGCCACAGGCGTTCGGCGTGTTCGGCGGGTACGGTGCTCAACGCGCTGAGCTCCGGGTCGGGACGGTCATCGCCCGGCACCAGAATCAACGTCACGCCGCGCTCGGCCAACTGCATTAGCCGCTCGATGCCATAGCGCCAATAACCAATACCGCCGTGCAATGACAGCAGAATCACTTTGGCGTGTTGCAGCACCTGATCGAAATACAAATCGACCGAGCCGTGGTTTTGCACCTGCATCGGGTTGGCCAGACGCAGGCTTGGATAATCTTCCGGCAACTGCTGCGCGGCGTCCGCGAGCAGTGCCAGGCTTGAATCACCGCTGCACAGGATCACCAGCTCGGCAGGTGTCTGGCCTAGGTCGGCAATGTTGTCGTCCGATACAAAGCCACCGGGCTGGGTCCTGAGCAAATGCATGGTTTAAGCGCCCAACGCTGTACGCAGTGTGGACTCAAGCAAGGCTGCGTCCAGGTCCTGACCGATCAACACCAGTTTGGTGGTACGTGCTTCGTCGCTGCCCCAGGCGCGGTCGAAGTGCTTGTCAAAACGCGTGCCCACGCCCTGGATCAGCAAACGCATCGGTTTGCCAGGAATGGCTGCAAAGCCCTTAACCCGCAGAATGTCGTGCTTGACGACCAGATCGGTGAGCGCATCCAGCAGCAGGCGCTCTTCTGCTTGTGGCAGCTCGATGGAGATCGAGTCAAAGGCGTCGTGGTCGTGATCGTCGTGGTCATCATCGCCATCGTGGTGATGGTCGTGATGGCTGTGGCGGCTGTCGATATGGTCTTCAGAACCGGCGCCCAGGCCCAGAAGCACGTCCAGCGGCAGGCGACCGCTACTGGCTTCGATGATTTTTACCGCCGGTGGCAGTTCTTCAGCGACTTCGGCACGAACTTTGGCCAGGTCTTCGGGCTTGATCAAGTCGGTTTTGTTGAGGATCACCAGGTCTGCGCTGGCCAGTTGGTCAGCAAACAGTTCGTGCAATGGCGATTCGTGGTCCAGGTTGGGGTCGAGTTTGCGCTGTGCGTCGACCTGGTCCGGGAAGGCGGCGAAGGTGCCACGGGCAACGGCCGGGCTGTCAACCACGGTGATGACCGCGTCAACGGTGCAGGCGCTGCGGATTTCTGGCCACTGGAAGGCTTGAACCAACGGTTTTGGCAAGGCCAGGCCCGAAGTTTCGATGAGGATGTGGTCGATGTCGCCGCGACGGGCAACCAGTTCGCGCATGACCGGGAAGAACTCTTCCTGCACGGTGCAGCACAGGCAGCCGTTGGCCAGCTCGTACACGCGGCCGTTGGCTTCTTCTTCGGTGCAACCGATGGAGCATTGCTTGAGGATTTCACCGTCGATGCCCAACTCGCCGAATTCGTTGACGATCACGGCAATGCGACGACCTTGAGCGTTGTCCAGCATATGGCGCAGCAAGGTGGTTTTGCCCGAGCCGAGAAAGCCGGTAACGATAGTGACGGGGGTTTTGGCCAGTGTTTTCATCGGATGCCCTTTGGCAAAGCGGCGGGCATACGGGACGAGAACCGCCCGGTGTGTGCGGTTACTCTTCGCCACCGGATCACCCCGCCCGGTTGAAGTAAGAATCTGGTACGAGGCAGGTCTCCTGGCTTACGGCTGGAAGTCCGCCAGCGGCTGACCTCTGCCCTGCGCCTTCCCGCTGAATCAGCAGTGGCCTGGCAGGGTTATTGACCGTTTACAGTTGCGGGGGCAGCCGCGGCATACCGCGTTCCCGTCTTAGCTTCGCGTGGCGAAGAACCTCGAAGGTGCAAGGCTACGCAGTGCTTTGTAACAGGTCAATGTTGAGGTACTTATCCGCTCCCACAATCGAGTTGGCTACAAACACCTGACTGCGCGACAATTGCCGCCTTTTTCAGCCGCCTCCGGTTCCAAGGATCTGCTCATGTCGTTGCCCCGCCCTACCCACGTTCTGATCATTGGCTACGTGTGGCCCGAACCACGGTCTTCGGCGGCGGGCGGGCATATGATGCAAATCATCGAGAGCTTCTTGCAGGAAGGCTGGCACATCACCTTCAGCAGTCCCGCCGGGATTGGCGAACACAAGGCTGATCTGGCGGCACTGGGCATTGCTGAGGTCAACATAGAGCTGAATAACAGCAGCTTTGATGCCTTTATCAGTGAACTGGCGCCAGATATCGTGCTGTTTGACCGCTTCATGATGGAGGAACAGTTCGGCTGGCGTGTCGAAAAACACTGTCCGAATGCTCTGCGGGTGCTTGAAACCTCAGACCTGCAAAGCCTGCGTGATGCTCGCCATCTGCAACTCAAGGCTCACTTAAAGGATCATCCCGAGCAGGATGACTTCAGCCGCCTTTTTGCGCCCTCGCCCGTGCAGACCTTTGAACACATGGCAGATGCCGATCTGGCGCAGCGAGAAATTGCCGCCATCTATCGCAGCGACCTGAACCTGATGATTTCTGAATACGAGATTGATCTGCTGGTCGAGCAATTCCACGTGCCCGCCGCCTTGTTGCACTGGTGCCCGCTGATGGTCGACAAGGTGCCGACCGAGTTCGTGCCGTTTGAGCAGCGCCAGCACTTCTTGAGCATTGGCAACTTTCGCCATGCGCCCAACTGGGACGCAGTGCTATGGATGAAAACTCAGGTCTGGCCGCTGATTCGCCAACAGTTGCCAGATGCCCAGTTGCATATCTACGGTGCTTACACGCCGCCCAAAGCCACGGCCTTGCATAACCCCAAGCAAGGTTTCCACGTGTTGAACTGGGCCGAAGACGCGCTGGCCGTCATGAGCAGCGCCCGCATCTGCCTCGCACCGCTGCGCTTTGGCGCCGGGATCAAAGGCAAAATTGCCGACGCCATGCTATGCGGTACGCCCAACGTGACGACCCCGATCGGCGCCGAAGGCATGCACGGTGACATGCCGTGGGCCGGGGCCATTGAACAGAGCGCCAGTGCCATTGCTGCCGCCGCGGTTGAGCTGTATCAAAACCCGCAGGCCTGGCAAAACGCCCAGCAAAACGGCCAGGCATTGCTCCAGGCGCGCTATCTGCAAAGCGACCATGGCCCGGCGCTGGTGCAACGGATCAACGCGTGCCGCGCCGGGCTTGAGCAGCATCGGCGCAACAACTTCACCGGCGCCATGCTGCGTCATCACCAGCATAAAAGTACGCAATACATGTCGCAGTGGATCGAGGCGAAAAACAGCGCCAGGCCACTCACCTCATAAGTCGGGTGCAAGGCGCCGGCGCAGCAAGTAAGTGTCCATGATCCAGCCTTTGCGCTGCCTCGCGTCTTCACGGATGTGTTTGATCAGCTCGCAAACGTCAGCAAGCTTGCCGGCAATCAGGATTTCATCGGCGGTGCCCAGGTAAGCGCCCCAATAGATGTCGAGGTTTTCCTGGGTAAACCTTTGAAACGCGCAGTGGGCATCGAGCATCACCACCACGTTGTCCAGGTCTGCGGCGGTCAGTCGTCGCCCGGTGGTGATACGAATCGGCTGGCCAATACCGTTCAAAGGCACGCGATGGCGCGCCGCCAATGCCTGCACACTGCTGATGCCGGGGATCACTTCGTAATCGAAGCCGGTGCAGCCATTCGCCCGCACCCGCTCAAGAATACGCAACGTACTGTCATACAACCCCGGCTCGCCCCATAACAGAAACGCCCCCGACTCGCCCTCGGCCAGTTCATCTTCAATCAGGCGCTGGAACACTTCGGCGCGCTGCTCATGCCAGTCTTCCACGCCCTGGGTGTAGGAAGGCGTCGAGCTATCACGCTGCGGATCACTGACCTGTACCACCCGGTACGCGGGTTCGCGGATATAACGCTCGCAGATTTCCAGGCGCAGGCGCACCAGATCTTCAGTGGTCTGGCCCTTGTCCAGCACAAAAAAAACCGATGCGCGGTTGAGGGCGTTAATCGCCTGAACGGTGATGTGCTCCGGGTCACCCGCGCCGATGCCGATCAGTAACAGTGTTTTCATTGAACCAGGCCCTTTGCGTACAGATCGTCGCCTCAATTGCGACGGAGTAATAACCGTAGCTGGTAGGAATTTAGATAAGGCGGCATGATCGCCCCATAACAATCCGAATAAGCGCGAAATCATGACGCGACTCGCCAGAGCTACCGACCCTTCCTACGAACTGATGGACGACCATAACGGCTTGTCGATCATTTATCGCCAGCATGGCTTCCCCTGTCCCTTGGTCCGCTGGCACTTCCACAAGGAATACGAGCTGCACCTGATTATGGCCAGCAGCGGCAAAGTGTTTGTCGGCGACTATATCGGCAATTTTTACCCTGAAACACTGTTTCTGACCGGGCCCAACCTGCCTCACAACTGGATCAGCCAGGTGAGCGAGGATGAAGTGGTGCCCCTGCGCGACATGCTGGTCAACTTCACCGATGAAATGCTCGAAAACGCGAGCACCGTGTTCACCGAGCTGAAAGCCCTGACGCCAATGCTTGAACGGGCGCAGTACGGCATCGAGTTTCGTTGCGCAAAAACCATTCGCCGGGCGGTCGACCTGATGCAGGCCATTGCTGACGCCACCGGCACCACCCGCCTGGGGCATTTTTTGATCCTGCTGCAGTTGCTGGCCGACTGCGACGATTATCAGCTGTTGTCTGGCGTGACGGCCGGGCACTTGGCTGACGAGCAGACCATCGACCGTACCAACCGCGCCGTGGATTATATTTTTACTCACTACGCCCGCGAGCTGACCCTGGAAGAAGTGGCCGCGTACATGGGCATGAAACCGACCTATTTCTCGCGGGTGTTCAAACAGGCCACCGGGCGTTGTTTTATCGAATTTGTGAACCGTTTGCGCATCAGTAAATCCTGCGAGCTGCTGGCCGATGGCGAAAAAGCCGTCACCGACGTCTGTTTTGAGTCGGGATTCAACAATATTTCCAACTTCAATCGGCGTTTTCAGCAGCTTAAAGGCATGACTCCATCACACTATCGGCGCCTTGCGGTCCAGCGTTTAACCGAGCAAAACCAGCCGCTGCCGGGTGAACGCCAGCGCAGTGCAAAATAGTATCGGTTCAAGTGTTTCCAAAGCTTTGTCACGACGGTGATTGAGGGCTGTAATCAGCCCACGTGCAGGTCTCTGGGCCGGCAGCTATAAAAACAATAACCGTCCTTCAAAAGCCGCCTGGCCGATGAAGAGGAGTGCTCAATGAATATTCCTGTCAAAGCGTTATGTGTGGCGACTTGCATGACCCTCAGCGGCATCGCCTTGGGCGCGCAAACCCTGACCATCGCCACGGTCAACAACAGTGACATGATCCGTATGCAAAAGCTCGCGAAAACCTTCGAGAGCGAACACCCCGATATCAAGCTCAACTGGGTCGTCCTCGAAGAGAACGTCCTGCGTCAGCGCCTGACCACCGATATTGCGACCCAGGGCGGCCAGTTCGACGTACTGACCATTGGCATGTACGAAGCCGCACTGTGGGGTGCCAAAGGCTGGCTCGAACCCATGACCGACTTGCCCGCCACGTACGCCATTGAAGATGTGTTCCCGTCAGTACGTGATGGTTTGTCAGTCAACGGCACGCTCTACGCCCTGCCGTTTTACGCCGAAAGCTCCATGACCTATTACCGCACCGACCTGTTCAAAGAGGCAGGGCTGACCATGCCTGAGCACCCGACTTGGGAGCAGATCGCAGGCTTTGCCAAACAACTGAACAAACCCGATAAGGAGCAATACGGCATTTGTCTGCGCGGCAAAGCTGGCTGGGGCGAGAACATGGCCCTGATCGGCACCGTGGCCAACGCCTATGGCGCGCGCTGGTTCGATGAGAAGTGGCAGCCAGAATTTACCGGCCCTGAATGGAAGAACGCCCTGAACTTCTACGTCAACACCATGAAGGAGTCCGGCCCTCCGGGTGCGACCAGTAATGGTTTTAACGAAAACCTGGCACTGTTCAACAGCGGTAAATGCGCGATCTGGGTTGACGCCAGCGTCGCCGGGTCATTTGTCACTGACAAAACCCAGAGCAAAGTTGCTGACCATGTCGGCTTCACCTTTGCCCCGCATCAAGTCACCGACAAAGGCAGCGCCTGGCTTTACTCCTGGGCACTGGCCATTCCCACCAGCTCCAAAGCCAAAGACGCCGCAAAAACCTTCAGCACCTGGGCAACTTCCAAGGAGTACGGCGCTTTAGTGGCTGAAAAAGACGGCATCGCCAATGTGCCGCCGGGCACGCGCAACTCGACCTACACCGACGCTTACCTGCAGGCCGCGCCATTTGCCAAGGTCACGCTGGAGTCGCTCAAAGCCGCCAACCCCAAAGACCCGACCCTCAAACCTGTGCCCTATGTGGGCATTCAATTGGTGACGATTCCTGAGTTCCAGGCCATCGGCACCCAGGTCGGCAAATTGTTCTCGGCAGCGCTAATTGGCCAGACCACGGTGGACCAAGCCCTGGCGGCCGCCCAGCAATCCACTGAGCGCGAAATGAAACGTGCGGGCTATCCAAAGTAGTCGACCCAACGCCAAAAACTTGTGGGAGCGGGCTTGCTCGCGATACAGGCAACTCGGCACACCTGATTCACTGAGGTGATGCGATCGCGAGCAAGCCCGCTCCCACAAACGCTTTGCGTTATTTTTCAGGTATTTACCATGACAACTTCGACTGTTACGACAGCGATTGACGCCCCGCCGCAGGTGCGTAAATCACGGCTGCTCAATCCCGGCTGGTTTCTGGTCTCACCCTCCGTGGCGCTGTTGCTGCTGTGGATGATCGTGCCGCTGGGCATGACCCTGTACTTTTCGCTGATCCGCTACAACTTGCTCTACCCCGGCGAAAACCAGTTTGTCGGGCTGGAAAACTTCACCTACTTCTTGACCGACTCGGGTTTCTTGCCGGGGGCCACTAACACCTTGCTGCTGGTCGGCAGCGTGTTGTTGATCAGCGTGGTCTTCGGCGTGTTGATCAGTGCCCTGCTGGAAGCCACTGAGTTCATGGGCCGCGGCATTGTCCGGATATTGCTCATTTCACCCTTTTTCATCATGCCCACGGTGGGCGCGCTGATCTGGAAGAACCTGATTTTTCATCCGGTATCCGGGATTCTCGCGGCCGTCTGGAAGTTCTTCGGCGCCCAGCCGATTGACTGGCTGGCGCATTACCCGCTGCTGTCGATCATCATCATTGTTTCGTGGCAGTGGTTACCGTTCGCCATTTTGATCCTGATGACCGCCATGCAGTCGCTGGACCAGGAGCAAAAAGAAGCCGCTCGCCTCGATGGCGCGGGGCCGATTGCGATTTTCTGGCACCTGACCCTGCCGCATCTGGCTCGCCCGATTGCCGTGGTGGTGATGATTGAAACCATCTTCCTGCTGTCGGTGTTCGCCGAAATCTTCACCACCACTAACGGCGGCCCCGGCTACGCCTCGACCAACCTTGCCTACCTGATCTACAACCAGGCATTGGTGCAGTTCGACGTCGGTATGGCGTCGGCCGGTGGGTTGATCGCTGTGGTCATCGCCAACATCGCGGCCATTATTCTGGTGCGCATGTTGGGCAAAAACCTGACAGACAAGTCGTGAGGATCACGTGATGACACTCCAACAATCCCGCCGTCTGCAAAGCGTGCTGCTCGGCACCCTGGCCTGGGCCATCGCGATCCTGATTTTCTTCCCGATCTTCTGGATGGTGCTGACCAGCTTCAAGACCGAACTCGACGCGTTTGCCTCGCCGCCGCAGTTTATCTTCACCCCGACCCTGGAAAACTACCTGCACATTGAGCAGCGCAGTGGCTACTTTCACTTTGCCTGGAACTCGGTGGTGATCTCGTTCACCGCGACCCTGCTGTGCATGTTGATCGCGATCCCGGCCGCCTACTCCATGGCGTTCTACGAGACCAAGCGCACCAAAGGCACGCTGCTGTGGATGCTCTCCACCAAGATGTTGCCGCCGGTGGGCGTGCTGATGCCGATTTACCTGTTGGCCAAAACTTTCGGCCTGCTCGACACCCGCGTCGCGCTGATCATTATCTACACCTTGATCAACCTGCCGATTGTGGTCTGGATGATTTACACCTACTTCAAGGACATCCCCAAAGACATCCTCGAAGCCGCCCGGCTGGACGGCGCCACCCTGTGGCAAGAGGTGATTCGCGTGCTGCTGCCCATCAGCAAGGGTGGCCTGGCGTCGACCTTGTTGCTGTCGCTGATTCTGTGTTGGAACGAGGCGTTCTGGTCGCTGAACCTCACATCCTCCAGCGCTGCTCCGCTGACCGCCCTGATCGCCTCTTATTCAAGCCCTGAAGGGTTGTTCTGGGCCAAATTATCGGCCGTCTCGACCCTGGCCTGCGCGCCGATTCTGATTTTCGGCTGGATCTGCCAGAAGCAACTGGTGCGCGGCTTGTCTTTCGGCGCTGTTAAATAAAAATAACGACTGGAGGCTCATCATGGCCAACCTGAAAATCAAGAATTTGCAAAAAGGTTTCGAAGGGCTGTCGATCATCAAGGGCATTGACCTTGAAGTGAATGACCGGGAATTCGTGGTGTTTGTCGGCCCGTCGGGCTGCGGTAAATCGACCCTGCTGCGCCTGATTGCCGGGCTTGAAGAAGTCACCGGCGGGACCATCTCCCTGGACGGACGTGACATCACCGAAGTCAGCCCGGCCAAGCGTGACCTGGCGATGGTGTTCCAGACCTACGCGCTGTACCCGCACATGACCGTGCGCAAGAACATGTCGTTTGCGCTGGATCTGGCGGGCGTGCCCAAAGCCGACGTCGAGAAAAAGGTCAACGAAGCGGCGCGCATCCTTGAACTGGCGCCCTTACTTGAGCGCAAGCCCAAGCAGTTATCTGGCGGGCAACGCCAGCGCGTGGCCATTGGCCGGGCGATTGTGCGCAACCCGAAGATTTTCCTGTTTGACGAACCGCTGTCCAACCTGGATGCGGCACTGCGAGTGCAAATGCGCCTGGAACTGGCGCGCCTGCATCAAGAACTGCAAGCCACCATGATTTACGTGACCCACGATCAGGTCGAAGCCATGACCCTGGCCGATAAGGTGGTGGTGCTCAACGCCGGTAAAATCGAACAGGTCGGCTCGCCGCTGGAGCTGTATCACCACCCGGTCAACCTGTTTGTCGCAGGCTTTCTCGGCACGCCGAAAATGGGCTTTTTGAAAGGCAAAATCAGCCGCCTCGATAGCCAGGGCTGCGAAGTCGCGCTGGATGCGGGCACGCGCATTCAACTGCCTTTAATCGGCCCTTCGCTGAGCCTGGGCAGTGAGGTGACACTGGGCATTCGCCCCGAGCACCTGAACCTGGCCAAGCCCGGGGACTGCACCCTGACGGTCACCGCTGACGTCGGTGAGCGCCTGGGCAGCGACACCTATTGCCATGTGATCACTGCCTGTGGCGAACCCCTGACCATGCGTATTCGCGGTGATATGGCGAGCCAGTACGGCGAGCAATTGCACCTGCATCTGGACAGTGAACATTGCCATTTATTTGATGCCCAAGGGCTGGCCATAAGCCGTTCCTTGCGTGCTGCTGCCTGACTCTGACGCGCTTTTTTTGAGATCGCACCCATGAAATTGAACCGTCGTAACCTCGACAACCTGACCTCACAAGTGGCCAAGCCAACCTACCTCGACAGCGACACGCAGCACGGCATCGCGCATTTCGGGGTCGGCGGCTTTCACCGCGCGCATCAGGCGTTTTATACCGATGCGCTAATGAATGAAGGGCGCGATCTGGACTGGAGCATCTGCGGCATCGGCCTGCGCCCCGAAGACCGTAAAGTGCGTGATGACCTGGCAGGCCAGGACTACCTCTATACCTTGTTCGAACTGGGCGACAGCGACGACACGCAAAGCCGCATCATCGGCTCGATCAGCAACATGCTGCTGGCCGAAGACAGCATCCAGGCGGTGATCGACAAACTGGCCAGCCCGCACATCCGCATCGTCTCGCTGACCATCACCGAAGGTGGCTACTGCATCGACGACAGCACCGGCGAATTTATGGCTCATCTGCCGCAGATTCAGCAGGACCTGGCCCAGCCGCACGCACCGCGCACGGTGTTTGGCGTGTTGTGTGCCGCCCTCGCCCAACGCCGCGCCAACCACACCCCGGCCTTTACCGTAATGTCGTGCGATAACCTGCCGCATAACGGCAATGTGGCCCGTAAAGCCCTGCTGGCCTTCGCCGCGTTGAGCGACCCGGATTTGCACGACTGGATCGCCGCCAACGTCAGCTTCCCCAATGCAATGGTCGATCGCATTACGCCCATGACCAGCAACGCCCACCGTTTGCAACTGCACGACCAGTTGGGCATCGACGATGCCTGGCCGGTGGTGTGCGAGCCGTTTATTCAATGGGTGCTGGAGGACAAGTTCAACAACGGCCGCCCCGCCTGGGAAACGGTGGGCGTGCAGCTCACCGACGACGTCACGCCCTATGAAGAAATGAAGATCAAACTGCTCAACGGCAGCCATCTGGCGCTGACATACCTGGGCTTTTTGAAGGGTTATCGCTTCGTCCACGACACCATGAACGACCCGCTGTTTGTGGCGTACATGCGCGCCTACATGGACGAAGACGTCACCCCGCAACTCGCCCCCGTGCCGGGCATTGACCTTACGACCTACAAAAACACGCTGGTGCAGCGCTTCTCCAATCAGGCGATTGCCGACCAATTGGAGCGCGTGTGCTCTGACGGCTCGTCGAAATTCCCCAAATTCACCGTGCCGACGATCAATCGCCTGATTGCCGACGGCGCTGAATTGAAGCGTGCCGCCCTGGTGGTCGCGGCGTGGGCGTTGTACCTCAAGGGGGTTGATGAAACCGGGCAAACCTATGCCATTCCGGACCCGCGCGCAGAGTTCTGCCAGGCGTTGGTGGCTGATGACGAACTGATCGTGCAGCGCCTGCTGGGGGCTGAGGAGATTTTTGGCACGGTGATCCCGCAGTCGGCCGAGTTTGTGGCGGCCTTTGAGTGGTGCCTCAACAGTTTGCGTGAAGTGGGCGTGAGCGGGACGCTGGAGAGTCTGGCGCGGCTGTAAAAGCGCCTATCCCCCCCACCCTCGTCCGCGATCACACGTACTGCAAGGCCAAGCTTCTATGAAACATCTATATCTGGGCATCGATTGCGGCACCCAGGGCACCAAAGCCCTGGTCCTCGACAGCCAGTCCGGCCAGGTGCTGGGGTTGGGGGCTGCCGCACATACATTAATCCAGGGCGAAAACGGGCGTCGCGAGCAAGACACCGGGCAATGGCTAGAGGCCTTGCAGATCGCCACCCGCCAGGCCCTGAACAACGCCGGGGTCAGCGGCCTGCAGATTCAAGGCATCGGCGTCAGCGGCCAACAGCACGGGCTGGTATTGCTCGACGCAGACGGTAATGTCCTGCGCCCGGCCAAACTCTGGTGTGACACCGAGTCCAGCCCCGAAAACCAACAACTGCTGGTCTGGCTGGGCGGTGATGCCGGGGCGCTCGAGCGCTTGGGGCTGGTGATTGCACCGGGATATACCGTGTCCAAACTGCTCTGGACACGCCGTCACCATCCGCAGGTACTTGAACAGACCGCGCATATTTTGCTGCCCCACGATTACCTGAATTTCTGGCTGACGGGGCGCTATTGCAGTGAATATGGCGACGCTTCCGGCACCGGTTATTTCAATGTGCGAACCCGCCAGTGGGACCTCGACATCTTGCGCCACATCGACCCCAGCGGGCGTCTGGAACAGGCACTGCCGCAGTTGCTGGAACCCCATCAAGCGGTCGGCACACTGCGCCCGCACGTCGCCCACTTGCTGGGCCTCAACCCGAATGCCGTGGTGTCCAGCGGAGGCGGCGACAACATGCTGGGCGCCATCGGTACGGGCAATATCAGCCCGGGGATCATCACCATGAGCCTCGGCTCGTCGGGCACCGTGTACGCATTTAATGCGCAAGCGCAGATCAGCCCGGATGCCTCGGTGGCGAGCTTTTGTTCCTCCAGCGGCGGCTGGCTGCCGCTGATTTGTACTCTCAACCTGACCAACGCCACCAGCGCTGTTCGTGAATTGTTCGGGTTGTCCGTCGAGGCCTTTAACACGCTGGCCAGCCAAGCCCCGATTGGCGCCGACGGGGTCAGCATGCTGCCGTTTTTGAACGGTGAACGGGTGCCCGCCCTGCCCCATGCCACCGGCAGTGTTCAGGGCTTGACCCTGACCAATATGACCCAGGCCAATCTGTGCCGCGCCGCCATCGAAGGCACCACCTTTGGTTTGCGTTACGGTCTGGATTTATTGCGCCGTAACGGCCTGCAAAGCCAGGCCATCCGCCTGGTTGGCGGCGGCTCCAAAAGCGCACTGTGGCGCCAGATGGTGGCCGACATCATGAACACCCCGGTGGTCTGTACCGAGCAAAGCGAAGCGGCGGCACTGGGGGCCGCCATTCAGGCGGCATGGTGTGTCAGCGCAGGTGCCGAGACCCTTGAAGACCTCTGCCAACGTTGCGTGCGGCTAGAGTCAAACAGCCAGACAGACCCCGTCCCGACCCATGTCCTCGCCTATGAACAGGCTTATCAGCGCTACCGAGAGCAGGTAAGCGCCTTAACCGAGTGAGACTTATGTACCTGGTATGCGGTGAAGCGTTATTTGATTTTTTTGCCCAGGCGGACACGGCCGGCTTGCCGAATAAAGTCGGCTTTAATGCGATTGCCGGTGGTTCGCCCTTCAACGTGGCCGTGGGCTTGCGTCGACTGGGCGTAGAAGCCGGGTTGTTTGCCGGGCTTTCCACGGACTATCTGGGCAAACGCCTGAAACAGGTCCTGCTCAACGAAGGCGTGACGGATCAGTATTGGTGGGAGATCGATGCACCCACCACCCTGGCCATGGTCGCGCTGGATGCCAATGGCGTGCCCAACTACAGCTTTCGCGGTGAAGGCTGTGCCGACCGGCAACTGCACGTGCAGCACCTGCCAACGTTGGGGCCGCTGATACGTGGAGTACACGTCGGCTCGTTCTCGCTGGTGGTGCAACCGATTGCCGATACGTTGCTGGCCTTGGTGCAACGTGAAAGCGGCAAGCGCCTGATCAGCCTTGACCCGAACGTGCGGCTCAACCCTGAGCCTGATATCGAGGTGTGGCGCCAGCGGATCAAACAACTGATCCCCTATGCCGACCTGATAAAAGTCAGCGATGAAGACCTTGAGTTGCTGTATCCGGGACAAGACCCGCAGCAGATCGCGCAATCCTGGTTGAGTCAGCGTTGTCAGTTAGTGTTTTTGACTCGGGGCGCAGAAGGCGCAAGCGTGTTAAGTCGCGAACACGGGCAGTATTCGCTGCCAGCGCAGTCGGTGACCGTGGCCGATACCGTGGGCGCCGGTGACACCTTTCAGGCTGCGGTCATTGCCTGGCTGACCGAGCAGCAACGGGATTCAATCGAAGGTTTGCAGCAGTTGAGCAAAGCGGACATCGCCGCCCTGCTCGATTTTGCATGCCGTGCGGCGGCACTGACCTGCAGCAAAACCGGGCCGGATTTGCCGTACAGGCACCAATTGGATTAAGACATCTCTTGTAGGAGCGAGCTTGCCTCGCGATCTTTTGATCTTTAAAAGCTCGCTCCTACAAGGGGGATGGTTACCAGATCGACAGGTTATAGGCGACGATCAGTCGTGTTTCGTCGACGTCGCGGGCGAATTTTGAGTAGTTGGTGCGGTAGGTCGCATTTCTGAAGCGCACGCTGACGTCTTTGAACAGGCCGCTCTGCACCACGTATTTGAGCTCGCTGTCGCGTTCCCACTCTTTGCCTTCTTCGTTGCGGCCAACCACTTTGATGTTGTCGCCGTTCACGTATCGGGTCATGAAGGACAAACCGTCGATGCCCATGGCTTTAAAGTCGTAGTCGTAACGCAGTTGCCACGAGCGCTCTTGCGCGTTGGCAAAGTCGTTGACCTGAACATAGTTGACCAGGTAAGGGTTGGTCCCATCCAGGTACGGCATTGAGGTCTTGCCGTTCAGGGTCTGCCAACCGGCACCGAACTTATGACCGCCCAACGTGTACGACAGCAAGGTGCCAAAGGCACGGTTATCGATGGTCCCGGCTCTGGACGAGCCGCTGTCATCGCTTTTCAGCAAGCGCACATCGGCGGCCAGTACACCCGGCCCCATCGGCTGCTTGGCCAACAGGCCAATGAACTGCTGACGGTAAATGTCTTGCAGCTCAGCGTAGTGGTACTGCGCCGTCAGTTGCTCGTTAACCTTGTAATCGAGGCCGTACATCGTGAAATGGTCAGCCGTGATGTTGCAGGCATAACGCTTGTTTTTGCAGTTCAGCCGCAGGTCCTGGGAGTCGGTGGAGTCCCGCGCGGTGTAGCGGTCCAGACGCGAAGCCATGAACTTCAGGTCTTTGATTTCCTGAGACTCCAGCATCGCGCCGTTGAAGATGTTGGGCAGCAAACGGCCGTCGTTGTACTTGAGCAACGGCAGGTCAGGCAGCAAGGTGCCGTACTTGAGCACGGTCTTGGAAACACGCATTTTGGCGGTCAGGCCACCTTTGGCGTATTGATCTTTGGAACGACGCGGATCGCTGCCGGTCGAAGGCAGCAGGCCGCTGTTACTGTTGGCCGGGCTGGAGTCCAACTTGATCCCCAGCATGCCCAGCGCATCGAGGCCAAAACCGACGGTGCCTTCGGTGTAGCCCGATTGCAGGTTGAGGATAAAGCCTTGCGCCGTCTCATCGCGCTTGGAAGCGCCTTGAGGGCTTGAACTGCTGCCATCGCGGAAGTCGCGATTGAAGTACACCGTGCGCGACTCCAGCGAGCCGCTGCTGTCTTCAAAAAAACCGCCGGCCTGCGTCTGGGCAGCGAAACCGGCACACACGGCCAGTGCACTCATACGCGCCATGCGGCTTTGCTTCAACGATGAAAAAGGATGAACCATGACCATGCTCCAGCAGCGAATCTTTCGCGCAACAAAAACAAGGGACGTCGCACCTGCGGTGAAATACCGAAGCGAATCCCTTGCCTGTAAAAACGGGGCGCAATTGTACGAAAGGCTAAGCTCGACACTCATTGGACCTTAGTCGCACGCTCAAGCACGGGCTTTTCAAGATCATTAATAGCCTTTAGCCGCTATCCGGCATTAAATACACTTCTTTTAGCTTCACACTCGGGACTTATCCATGAGCGCCGTTTTTACCACCCGCCAACTCACGGCGTTGGCACGCAGCCCTTTGGGCCAGATCACTGACTGGCCGCAAAGCCTGCGCACCAGTGCGCAAATGGTCATGCACTCACCCATGCCAATGTTGTTGCTGTGGGGCGAAGAACTGACGCAAATCTACAACGACAGTTTTGCCGCACTGGCGGGCAACAAGCACCCGGCAGGCTTTGCTCAGCCGCTGCATTTCAGCTGGCCGGAATACGCAGAGTTCAGTCGACCGGTGATTGCCTCGGTACGGGCCGGGCAAAGCCGCTCGTACCTGGACCAGTACTTCCTTTATCCGGACCAGAAGCACGCCACCGAACTGTGGCTGGACCTGACCTTTAGCCCGATTCACGACGAGCAAGGCAACGTGGCGGGCATCCTGATGACGGCAGTCAAGACCTCGCGCCGCAGGCGCACCGCCATCAAGTTGCGCCAACGCTCGCTGGCCAGCCGCAAAGCCCAGCATGACACTGAAGAGCGTCTGCAATTGGCACTGACCGCCACCAACGGCGTCGGCACCTGGGACTGGAACATTGACCAGGACCTGTTTGTGACCGATAGCCGCTTCGCGCAAATGCACGGCATCGAGCCGCAGCTTTCCGGGCAATTGCCGATCACCGCCTACCTGCAAGGCGTGCACCCTGATGACCGCGCACTGCTGACCCGTACGATCAAGGACTGCGTGACCCGTAACGGCGAGTACGCTCAGGAATATCGCCTGCAGAACCTGGACGGCAAGGTGCGCTGGATTTTTGCCCGGGGCCGTTGTTTTTCCGGCGGCCCAGGCAGTGCTCAACGCTTTATGGGCGCGGCGCTGGACATCACCGAGCGTAAAAAAACCGAACAAGCGCTGCTCAACCTCAATGAAACCCTTGAGGAGCGCGTTGCGCAGCGCACCCAGGCATTGGCCGAAGCCAACGCGCAACTGCAACGTGAGATGCACGAGCGTGAACGGGCCGAAGAAGCTTTGCGGCATGCCCAGAAAATGGAAGCCGTGGGCCAGTTAACCGGTGGTATCGCCCACGACTTCAACAATATGCTCACCGGGATTCTCGGCAGCCTGGACTTGATGAAGCGTTATATCGCGGCCGGTCGGATCACTGAAGTGGGTCGTTTTACCGACGCAGCGGTGTCTTCGGCACAGCGTGCAGCGGCCCTGACGCACCGATTGCTGTCGTTTTCCAGGCGCCAATCACTGGACCGCAGGCCGCTGGACCCCAACCAACTGGTCAGCTCACTGCAAGCGCTGTTCAGCAGTACCAAAGGGGCCAATATTGATTTGCACGTTGAACTGGGCGAAGACGTCTGGGCCGTGAACACAGACAGCGGCCAGCTCGAAAGCGCCCTGCTCAACCTGATTATCAATGCCCGGGACGCCATGCCAGACGGCGGCGAGTTGGTCGTGCGTACCGCCAACACCTACCTCACAGACAGCCAGTCCAGCACGCTTGAGCCGATCAAGGCCGGTGAGTATGTGATGTTTGAAGTCAGCGACAACGGTGCGGGCATGACTCCGCAAATTCTTGCCAAGGCCTTTGACCCGTTCTTTACCACCAAGCCGGTGGGCCAAGGCACCGGTCTGGGCCTGTCGATGATCTACGGCTTTGCCCAGCAGTCCGGCGGGCACGTCAGCATCATCAGCGAAAGTGGCTCCGGCACCCGCGTGCGCTTGCACTTGCCGCGCTACCTGGAGAAAACTCAGGCATAATCCGCGCCCTCGTAAAAAGCCCCACAGTTGCAAGGTATCTGCCCCATGAAAGCTCAAGCCCGCCACATTCTGGTCAAGACCGCCGAAGAAGCCGAGTCGCTCAAGCAGCGCATTGCCAAAGGCGAAGCCTTCGATGTGCTGGCAAAAAAGTTCTCGACCTGCCCGTCAGGCAAGCGCGGGGGTGACTTGGGCGAAGTGCGTCCGGGGCAGATGGTCGGGGTGATTGATCAGATCATCTTCAAAAAGCCGCTGCGCGTGGTGCACGGCCCGGTGAAGAGCAAATTTGGCTATCACCTGGTGCAAGTGTTTTACCGCGACTGAATCGGTTAACCCTGCGGGAACAAACCCCTACCTCCTTTATGTTATTGCCCTGCACCTTCCATAGCCTCAAGCTATGCACTTCCTAAAAATCATAAAGTGCGTTTCAACGAGGCTGTTGTGTCCAAAGGTATTGTTTTATCGGTTCTGGCATCGAGCCTGTTCGGTGTCATGTATTACTACACGTCCATGCTGTGGCCCCTGAGCGGGGCTGAGATATTCGGTTGGCGGATGCTTCTGACGCTGCCATGCATGACGCTGTTCATGTTTTTCTCGGGTGACTGGCGACACGTCCCGGTGATCTTCTCCCGCCTGCGCAAGCAGCCTCGGTTGTGGGGCGTGCTGGCGGCATCCAGCGCGCTGGTTGGGGTGCAACTCTGGCTGTTCCTGTGGGCGCCGCTTAACGGGCATAGCCTGGATGTGTCGCTGGGGTACTTTTTGCTGCCGCTGACCATGCTGCTGACCGCGCGCATCGTGTTTGGCGAGCACTTGTCGCACTTGCAAAAAATCGCTGCTGCCCTGGCCACCATCGGTGTGGCCAACGAGGTCTATCGCGTGGGCGGGTTCTCATGGACCACGCTGCTGGTGGCCATTGGTTACCCGGTGTATTTCGTGCTGCGCAAACGCATGGCGACCGACAACCTCGGCGGTTTGTGGTTTGACATGCTGTTGCTGATCCCGATTGCCTGGTGGTTCGTGCAAAGCGGCGAACACGGTTTCGACGTGGCCAGCGAGCGAGCAGCACTGTATGTGCTAATCCCGATTCTGGGCGGCATCAGTGCGCTGGCCTTGATCAGCTACATCATTGCCAGCCGGATGCTACCGTTCAGCCTGTTTGGCTTGCTCAGTTATGTTGAACCGGTGTTGTTGGTCCTTGTCGCCCTGCTGCTGGGCGAAAGCATCAGCTCAGGCCAATGGCTGACGTACATCCCGATCTGGCTGGCGGTGATGGTGCTGATCTTCGAAGGGTTCAAACATTTGGTGCGCCAACGTCGATCTGTGTAGCGTTTGAGCCTGCCCGGATGCTGCCCAAACTACCGTTAATCACTTTTTCAGAAAACACGAACGCTCGTTTAAAACGACTTTGGCCCAGTATTTGCTTGGACTTTTAAAGTTTGATCGTTTTCTGTAAGTCCTTAAGCCAAGTCACTGGTTTAAAAGGGATTTGCCAACGACCTCCAACAACCTCAATCTATGTGCCCACTCTCATGAGTAACGCTGTAGATCCATTGAGGTTGTTGTGTCTAAAGGTATTGTTTTATCGATTTTGGCTTCCTGCTTGTTTGGCGTCCTGTACTACTTCACTTCCCTGCTTTGGCCGCTTGATGGCCAGGAAATCTTCGGCTGGCGAATACTGATCTCGCTGCCCTTCATGACTCTGTTTATCTGCTTCTCTGGTGATTGGAAATGGGTTCCCATAATTTTCAATCGCTTACGAGACAAACCTCTTCTAATTCCTTGCGTACTGGTCACCAGCTTTCTGGTCGGCGTGCAGCTATGGATGTTTATGTGGGGGCCGCTCAACGGGCACGGCCTGGATGTGTCGTTGGGTTACTTTCTGCTGCCGCTGACCATGATTCTCACCGGGCGCATTGTCTACGGCGAGCATCTCTCGCATTTGCAGAAAATAGCCACCGCCCTGGCCGTGATTGGCGTGGCGAACGAGTTGTACCGCACCGGCGGGTTCTCCTGGACAACACTGGTTGTGGCCATCGGCTACCCGATGTACTTCGTGCTGCGCAAGAAAATCGGCATCGATAACCTGGGCGGTCTGTGGCTGGACATGCTGCTGATGGTGCCGGTTGCGCTGTGGTTTGTGCTGGCAGGCCAGCATGTAGACCTCGATGCACAACGCCAGGCGCTGTATTGGCTGGTGCCCTTGATGGGGATCATCAGTGCGGCCGCCGGCTTTTCTTATATTCTCGCCAGCCGTTTGCTGCCCTTCAGCCTGTTTGGCCTGCTCAGCTACGTTGAGCCGGTGTTGCTGGTGGCCGTCGCCCTGTTGCTGGGCGATAGCCTGGAAGATGGTCAATGGCTGACCTATGGGCCTATATGGCTGGCCGTTGCGGTTCTGGTGCTTGAAGGCTTGAAACACGTGAGCCGGCAACGCCGCTCGATCTGAGGCAAAGCGCGGGTTCGCCCGCGCTACGTTGCGTCAAACTGGTAACCACAGCTTGAAACGCGCCCCGCCCAACGGCGATTGCTCAACATTCAAAGTGCCGCCCTGGGCTTCCAGGGCTCGCCTGCTGATGGCCAACCCCAGGCCAAAACCACCGGTTGCCCGATCGCGGCTGCGGTCCAGGCGATAAAACGGCTCGAAGATGCGTTCTCGTTCTTGCTCGGGAATGCCGATGCCGTCGTCATCCACCCACAGCGAACAGCCTTTGGCATTGAGGCTAACCCCCACCTGGATCCGTCGATCGCAGTAACGCATGGCGTTGCGCAACAGGTTTTGCAAGGCCCGGGCAGTCAGCCGCGGGTCGAGTACAAAACGCTCTTCGGTGCCGTGCAGCATCACGTCGAGGACGATTTCCGGTGCTTCAAGCTCTTCGTCAAAACTGCCGAGGATGCTGTCGATAAACTCTGCCAACGACACCTCGATGCGCTCAGGGACCAGCGCCGGGTTTTGCAGACGGCTGAACGACAGCAACTCCAGCACCAATTCATCCAGTTCGCGAATATGCCCGACCAGCACTTGCAAACGTTCTCGACTGGCGGGCGGCAGGTCGTCACAGAGTGCCAGCGCCAAGCCAAAATCGAGGCGGGTCAATGGGGTACGCAACTCATGTGAGACTGCGTTAAGCAAATCCCGCTGCTGGTTGAGCAGGTTCTCGATGTCCTGGGCCATCGTGTCAAAAGCGCTGGCCAGGCTGTAAATGTTGGAGCGCGGGGATATCTGCGTACGCTCGCTAAGCTGCCCCTGACCGATACGTGCTGCCGTGCGCTTGAGGCGCTCAAGATCGCGCCAATGCGGGCGTAGCCACAGCAATAAGCCCGCGAGCAATGCCGCACCAATCAACACGTTGATGCTCCAATACAGCACGTTCAGGTCGAACGGATCAGGCGGCATCACCAGTTCGATGGCCTGCTCGCCGTTCAACGGTGAAACCACCCGCGTGCGCCAGCCCCACTCACCGATGCGCAACACGCCCTGCCCCTGATGCAGCTGGTGCTGCTCGGCGGTGCTGAACTGCGGGTCGGTAATGGGCAGCAGGTTGATCCGCAGCGGCGCGAATTGGGTATCAAGGTCCTGTGCCAGCGCGGGCCACTGCAGCGCAGGCACCTGGTCAAACTGCTTGACCAGCAAGGCTTGCATGCCGCGTGACATATCAACGTTGTAGTTCATGAAGCGGTCGTGAAACACCGCCACAATCATTTCCGGCACCAGATAAATGGCCCCGGCGAACGTGACGATGGTCACCAGGTACAGGCGGATGAGAATTTTGAACACGAATCAGCATTCCCATTCCGAGCGGCTGAACAAGTAACCCTTGCCCCACACGGTTTTGATTTTGCGGGCCTCACCGGCGTCATCGTCGAACTTGCGGCGCAATTTGGAAATGGCCACGTCAACCGAACGATCGGTGCCATTGAATTCGATGCCGCGCAGACGCTGCAGAATTTGGTCACGACTCAGTACTTCGCCGGCATGCCGGGCCAACACCACTAAGAGGTTGTATTCGCCGCTGGACAGTTCGATGATGTCGCCGCGCCATGTCACTGTGCGTTCCGACAAGTCGATGCACAGGTTGCCCATCAGGATCCGGTCACTGGCGACGTGAGGCTCTGCCAGGCTGCTGCGCCGCAATAAAGTGCGTACACGCGCCAACAGAACGCGAGGGTCGCAAGGTTTTGTCACATAATCGTCGGCCCCCATCTCTAGCCCCAGAACCTGATCATGACTATCGTCGCGCGCAGTCAACATCAGGATCGGCAAGCTTTCGGAGTCGGCGCGCAGCAATCGGCAGACCTGCAAACCATCCAGCCCCGGCAACATCAGGTCGAGAATCACCAGATCCGGGGGGTTGTTTCGCGCTCGATCACGCACTTGGTCACCGCGCGCAATGACATTGACCTGGTAACCATTGCGTTCCAGATAGCTGGCGATCAGTTCGGAGAGTGCGGCGTCGTCTTCGACCAGCAAGATAGTGGGCATAATAAATGCTTACAACCGGGGGAAAACCCAAAGGATATACAACCTCTCAGGGATAGGAGCAGAACCTTCACACTTTTTCACACACCGCCTACACAGCTTCACAACGCCTTTTGCGTGCTGCGCTTAGCATGCCAAGGTCTTTTACAGACTTACCCTGCATATATAAGAAGGCACGAACGTTGAAAAAGCTCTTCGTCCCGCTATGTCTTTCGGCACTGGCTTTAGCCTTGAGTGCCTGCGGTAAAACTCCGGCCACTGAAGAAAAGACGCCTGTGGTCAAGGTCAGCACTGAAGTCATCGTCCCGCAAGCGCTGTCGATCAATAACGAACTGAGTGGCCGCGTGGTTGCGCCGCGTGTCGCGCAGGTCAGCGCGCGAGTGGCGGGCGTCGTCCTCAAGCGCGCTTTCGAAGAAGGCAGCGAAGTCAAACAAGGGGACGTGCTGTTTATTATTGATCCTGCGCCGTTGCAGGCCGATCTGGACAGCGCGCAAGCAGCACTGCGCAAATCCGAGGCACTTGCCCTCCAGGCAAAACTGCAAGACCAGCGTTACAGCGCCTTGGTCGACAGCAATGCCGTGAGCCGTCAGGACTACGACAATGCCCGCGCGCAATCGCTGCAGGCCCAGGCCGAAGTCGCCGCCAACAAGGCCGCTGTGCAACGGGCAAAACTGAATCTGGGTTATGCCACCGTGACCGCACCGATTTCCGGGCGTATCGGTCGTGCGCTGGTCACCGAAGGTGCACTGGTTGGCCAGGGTGAAGTGACACCGCTGGCGCGCATCCAACAACTGGACCCGATTCAGGTTGACCTGATGCAATCAACCCGTGACCTCGACAACCTGCGCGACTCATTTCGCGCCGGGGACTTGCAACAGGTTGGCAAGAATCAGGCACGCGTCACCTTGATCCGCGACAACGGCAGCCTCTACCCGGTACCGGGCAAACTGTTGTTTACCGATGTCAGCGTTGACCCGAGCACCGGGCAGATCATCCTGCGCAGTGAGTTTGCCAACCCGGACCGCGACTTGTTGCCGGGCAGCTTTGTTCGCGTGCGCCTGGAACAGGCGGTCAACAAGCAAGGCATCAGCGTGCCGCAACGGGCCATTCTGCGTGACAGCGCGGGGGTGGCGCAGGTGCTGCTGGTAGATGCTGAAAGCAAGGTCAAACAGCAGCCCGTGCAACTGGGCGGCGTGATCAATGATCGCTGGATCGTTAACGAAGGCCTGAAGGCGGGCGACCGCATTGTGATCGAAGGTCTGCAACACGCACGTCCCGGTGAACAGGTGCAAATTGATGACCCGACACCTCCCCTCGCACACTCCACGGATCGGTGAGCATGCCGCAGTTTTTTATCGATCGCCCGATCTTTGCCTGGGTCGTAGCGTTATTTATTGTGCTGGCCGGGGCCTTGGCGCTGCCGAAGCTGCCCGTGGCCAAATACCCGGTGGTCGCGCCGCCGCAAGTTGAAGTGTATGCGGTGTACCCCGGCGCGTCGGCGCATACCTTGGACGAAAGCGTGGTCAGCCTGATTGAGCAAGAGCTCAACGGCACCGACGGCCTGCTGTATTTCGAGTCCCAGAGCAGTTTGGGCAGTGCCAGCATTACAGCCACGTTCAAGCCGGGTACAGACCCGGAAATGGCTCAGGTCAACGTGCAAAACCGCCTTAAAGCGGTGGAGTCGCGTTTGCCACAAGCAGTTATCCAGCAAGGCTTGCAGGTTGAGAAAATCTCCTCGGGCTTCTTGATGCTGGTAACGCTGACTGCAGACCCGAGCAGCGGGCTGGATGAGGTTGCCCTCAGCGACTACCTGGCGCGTAACGTGATGAACGAAATCAAGCGCGTTGAAGGGGTCGGCAAGGCTCAGCAGTATGGCTCTGAACGGGCCATGCGGATCTGGATCGACACGCAAAAACTCATTGGTTTCAACCTGACACCGGCCGACGTCAACGAAGCAATTGCCAGCCAGAACGCGCAAGTGTCTGCGGGCAGCATCGGAGATTTGCCGGGGCGCTCGACTCAGGAAATTACCGCCACGGTGCTAGTTAAAGGCCAGCTGTCGAGCCCGCAAGAGTTCGGCGATATTGTCCTGCGCGCCAACCCGGACGGCTCCACGGTCCGGGTCAGCGATGTGGCACGGGTTGAGATCGGCAGCCAGGAATACCAGTACGGCACCCGCCTGAACGGTAAGTCGTCCAGCGCTTTCAGCGTGAAATTGGCGCCAGAAGCGAACGCCTTGAGCACCGGCAATATGATCCGCGCCAAGATGGATGAGCTGAGCCGCTACTTCCCTGAGGGCGTTGAGTACAAGATCCCTTATGACACCACGCCGTTCGTCAAAGTCTCGATCACCAAGGTGGTGTACACCCTGATCGAAGCCATGGTGCTGGTGTTCGCCGTGATGTTCCTGTTTTTGCAGAACATCCGTTACACGCTGATCCCGACCCTGGTAGTGCCTGTGGCCCTGATGGGCACATTCGCCACGATGCTGGTCCTGGGTTTCTCGATCAACGTACTGACCATGTTCGGCATGGTGTTGGCCATCGGGATTCTGGTGGACGACGCGATTGTGGTGGTAGAGAACGTTGAGCGGATCATGCTCAGCGAAGGCTTGCCGCCCCGCGAGGCCACGCACAAGGCCATGACGCAAATCAGCGGGGCGATTATCGGCATTACTCTGGTACTGGTGGCCGTGTTCATTCCCATGGCGTTTATGCCGGGCTCGGTGGGCGTGATCTATCAGCAGTTCTCGGTGGCGATGGCAACCTCGATTCTGTTCTCGGCGTTCTTGGCCCTGTCGCTGACCCCGGCCCTGTGCGCGACACTGCTCAAGCCCATTGCCAAGGGTGAGCACCATGCCAAGGGCGGCTTTTTTGGCTGGTTCAACCGCAAGTTTGAGCGTCTGTCTGAAGGCTACGAGCATTGGGTGGTGCACCTGATCAAGCGCAGCGGCCGTTATCTGTTGCTTTACGGTGCCTTGCTGGTGGTGCTGGTGGTGTGTTTTGCGCGCCTGCCCTCCTCTTTTCTGCCCGTTGAGGATCAGGGCTTCATCATTACTGACATTCAGTTGCCGCCGGGGGCCAGCCAGGGCCGGACGATCGCGGTGGCCAAGCAGATTGAAGCTCACTACGCCGAAGAGCCCGGGGTCAGCAACGTGACCATGATTCTGGGCTTCAGCTTCTCGGGTAGCGGACAGAACGCCGCGCTGGCGTTTACCACCTTCAAGGACTGGTCGACCCGTGGCATCAAGGATTCCGCTTCGGCCATCGCAGATCGCGCAAACGCCGCGTTTGGCGAGCTCAAAGACGCGGTGGCGTTCTCCATTCTGCCGCCTGCGGTCAGTGGTTTGGGCACCTCCAGCGGTTTTGAATTGCGCCTGCAAGACCGTGGCGGTGTCGGTTATGACGTGCTGATGCAAGCGCGCACCGAGTTGATGGCCCTGGCCGAGAAAAGCCCGGTGCTGGCCAACGTGCGCGAAGACTCCCTGGCAGAAAGCCCGCAAGTGCAACTCGAAGTCGACCGTAAACGGGCCAATGCACTGGGCATTTCGTTTGCCGACATCGGTAATGTGCTGTCGACCGCCGTGGGCTCTGCCTACGTCAACGACTTCCCCAATCAGGGGCGCATGCAACGGGTTGTCGTACAGGCTGAAGGCGATCAACGCAGCCAGGTTGAAGACCTGCTGAAGATCAATGTGCGCAATAACCTGGGGAAAATGGTGCCATTGTCGTCGTTTGTCGAAGCGCGCTGGATTCAAGGCCCGTCGCAGATGTCCCGCTACAACGGTTATCAGGCGGTGAGTATTTCGGGTGAAGCAGGCCCGGGCCACACAACGGGTGAAGCCATGCTGGAAATGCAACGCCTGGTTGATCAGTTGCCGGCAGGCATCGGCCTTGAATGGACGGGGTTGTCGCTGCAGGAAAAGCTCTCCGGCTCTCAGGCGCCGTTGTTGTTGGGCCTGTCGTTACTGGTGGTGTTCCTGTGCCTTGCGGCGCTGTATGAAAGCTGGTCGATCCCCACCGCAGTGCTGTTGGTAGTGCCTTTGGGCGTGCTCGGTGCGGTGTTGGCGGTGACGTTGCGCGGCATGCCGAATGACGTGTTCTTCAAAGTGGGCTTGATTACGATTATTGGCTTGTCGGCCAAGAATGCCATTTTGATCATCGAATTCGCCAAGACCCTGTACGACGAAGGCCATGACCTGGTTGAGGCCACGGTGAAAGCCGCCCGCCTGCGTCTGCGGCCGATTGTCATGACTTCGTTGGCCTTTATCCTAGGCGTTGTGCCTCTGGCGATTGCCACGGGCGCCAGCTCGGGCAGCCAGCAAGCCATTGGTACAGGCGTTATCGGCGGCATGATCGTCGCCACATTGGCCGTGGTATTTGTGCCGGTATTCTTTGTGGTGGTGATGAAACTGACCCGCAGCAAACCGCGTCAACGTTAACGCCTGCTTCACGTGCTAAGGTTCGGCAACGCCCAGTAACATGGATTGTATTGACGATGCCGCACCTTGCACGTACCCATCCTCGCCTGACCGCTGGCACCTTGTTGGGGCTGGCGGTCGGCATCTTTAATCCCGCCACCTCGTTGACCACCAAGTTTCTGTTGGGTTGGAACGCCGGTGTCTGGCTGTACTTGCTCCTGACCCTGTGGCTGATGCTTCGCTCCAAAGTGGGCGACGTCAAACGCACCGCAGAAATAGAAGACGAAAATGCCAGCATGGTGCTGTTCACCGTGAGCTTCGCGGCGGTTGTCAGCTTGGCGGCGATTACCCTCGAACTCACCGGCAACAGCCAACTGCGTCACTCCGAGCAACTGCTGCACTACGCCTTTACCGGGCTGACCGTGGTGGGCTCATGGCTGATGATCGGGGTTATTTTCGGCCTGCACTATGCGCGGTTGTTTTATAACAACGAAGGGACGGAGCCAGCCTTGCGCTTCCCCGAAGGTGAATTGAACCCGGACTACTGGGACTTTATGTATTTTTCTTTCACCCTGAGCGTTGCGGTACAAACGTCAGACGTAGAAGTCGCCACTCGCGAAATGCGCAAAGCAGTGCTGGGCCATTCGCTGCTGGGGTTTTTGTTCAATACGGCAGTGCTGGGGTTTTCGATCAACATTGCAGCGGGGCTGTTTTAACACTAACCGCCAAACGTGCAGAAGCGAGCGTGTCTCGCGATCTTTAGCGTGTTTAAAAGATCGCGAGGCAAGCTCGCTCCTGCAGCCGTTGGCTGTTACTTAGTTGGCTTCAAGCACGCCACGACGAATCTGGTCGCGCTCGATGGATTCGAACAGTGCCTTGAAGTTGCCCTCGCCAAAGCCATCATCACCCTTGCGCTGGATAAACTCGAAGAACACCGGGCCCATCAGGTTTTCCGAGAAGATTTGCAGCAACAGGCGTTTGTCACCTTCAACCGACGAGCCATCTAGTAGAATGCCGCGCGACTGCAGGGCTTCGACCGATTCACCATGGTCAGGCAGACGACCTTCGAGCATTTCGTAGTAGGTGTCTGGCGGCGCGGTCATGAAACGCATGCCGATTTTTTTCAATGCATCCCAGGTCTTGATCAAGTCATCGGTCAAGAAGGCCACGTGCTGAATGCCTTCACCGTTGAACTGCATCAAGAACTCCTCGATCTGACCAGAGCCTTTGGACGACTCTTCGTTCAACGGAATACGGATCATGCCATCCGGTGCAGTCATGGCCTTGGAGGTCAAGCCGGTGTATTCGCCCTTGATATCGAAGTAGCGAATCTCGCGGAAGTTGAACAGCTTCTCGTAGAAGTTGGCCCAGTAAGCCATACGACCGCGGTACACGTTGTGGGTCAGGTGGTCGATGATCTTCAGCCCTGCTCCCACTGGATGACGCTCAACACCTTCAATAAACACGAAGTCGATGTCATAAATCGAACTGCCTTCGCCGTACCGGTCAATCAGATACAACGGCGCACCGCCAATGCCCTTGATCGCAGGCAGGTTCAACTCCATCGGGCCGGTCGGGATTTCAATAGGTTGAGCACCCAGTT
The DNA here is from genome assembly GCF_001043025.1 of Pseudomonas helleri. Classification (GTDB taxonomy): domain Bacteria; phylum Pseudomonadota; class Gammaproteobacteria; order Pseudomonadales; family Pseudomonadaceae; genus Aquipseudomonas; species Aquipseudomonas helleri. The sequence goes on from NZ_JYLD01000012.1 coordinate 78,821, forward strand.
CCAACGCACGGTTGTAGGCTTTTTGCGCGTTGGCTACGCGGAACGCCATGCCACACACGGAAGGCCCGTGCTCGGCGGCAAAATAGGACGCAACGCTGTGCGGCTCATTATTGAGGATCAGGTTGATATGGCCCTGGCGATACAGGTGCACGTCTTTGGAGCGATGGGTGGCCACCTTGGTGAAGCCCATGATTTCAAAGATAGGTTCGAGGGTATTGGCTACTGGCGCTGCGAATTCGATGAATTCAAAGCCCATCAGGCCCATTGGGTTTTCGTATAGATCGGCCATTTTGGCGCCTCATCAGAGTCATTTTTACAATTAACAATAGGTTATTTGCCAAGAATGCTGAGGGACACAGGCGGCGCACAGGAGATCCCGCGTACACTGCGCGCCAGGAAATCTCCGTAGATCAGTTGAAACCCGAATATCTTCATTTAGCCATCTCTTACGCGGTGGTGACGCCTGATGACAGGGGCCATTATTCTTGTATGCGTAAGCGGATTCTACATGGCGTAATCATGTTTGTCTTACATCATGTGAAATGACCCTGAACCAATGCTAGGCTTTGTCTATTCATCTCATCTTGCTGCAGTCGCCATCAGTCCTCGGGATCTTGAATGCAATTAACGCTCAAACGGACCCGAAAATGGACCGATCGCTACGCGCTGGTCGTACTCAGCGCGTTACTGCCCATTGTCCTGGGTGTTTTTATCATTGTCTGGCAGGCCAGCAGGTCACTGGAATCAGAAGCCAGTGATACCGCTAAAGAGGCCGTTCGCCAATTCGATCTCATGTTGGACAATGCCAAGCTGGCCGCAGATGTTGTATCCCCTCTCGCAGGCCAGCCGTGCGAACAGGTAGAACTGGACCTGCGCGAACAGGTGACGCGCCGCCCTTTTGTCCGCTCAGTGAATCTGGTCTGGAATAACCAGATTTATTGCACATCCCTGTTTGGCAACTTTAAAGAACCGGTCAATGCGGCTGACTATAACAACGGCGTATTGTGGCTCATGCCCGGCAACGCGGTTACGCCAGACCAGCCGCTGCTGGTTTATCGCCGCCAACAAGACCAGGCCGGCGCCATTGTCAGCCTCTACGGCCTGCACTTGATCAATGTCTTGAGTCTGATCAACCCGTACACGCAAATGATGTTTCAAGTGGGCAACAACTCCATAGACCGCTATGCAGTGGTCCGTAACACACCGTCTGCGCCTTATCCTGTCGCTTCTGTAAGCGTGTCGTCTGCGCAATATCCTTATCGCGTCATGGCAGGTTTTAGCGAAGGTACGCTGTGGCGTTTTATTAAAGCCCGGTACTTGGGCTTATTGGCCCTGTTTGTATTTTTGGGCTGCGTTTCTGGCGCGACTGTTCTCTGGCTACAAAAGCGTATGTCTTTATCCTCCCCCACCCACGAGCTGCAACGCGGGCTGGAAGCCGAAGAGTTCATTCCTTACTTTCAGCCAGTGGTGCGCAGTGACACACAACAATGGGCCGGTGCCGAAGTCCTGATGCGCTGGCAACACCCCACTGAAGGGTTGGTGCGGCCTGATTTGTTTATTCCACTGGCGGAACACTCGGGTCTCATTGTGCCGATGACCCGTTCACTGTTTCGTCAAACTGCACAGTTACTGGCGCCTCACGCCAACAGCATGGCGCCGGGCTTTCACTTGGGCTTCAACATTAGCGCTCATCACTGCCACAGCCTTGAACTGATAGACGATTGCCGTGCGCTGCTTCAGGCATTCCCGCCGGGACGCATCACGTTGGTACTGGAGTTGACTGAGCGCGAGTTGGTGATACCCAGCGTGATCACCCACCAGTTGTTTGCCGAGTTGCGCGCGATGGGGATCATGATTGCGCTGGATGATTTTGGTACCGGGCACTCAAGCTTGAGCTACTTGCACGAGTTCAATGTCGATTACTTGAAGATCGATCAAAGCTTTGTCGCCATGATTGGGGCAGATGCATTATCCAGCCCGATCCTGGACAGCATCATTGACTTGAGCGCCAAGCTGAACCTCGGGCTGGTGGCTGAGGGCGTCGAAACACAAGAGCAAAGTGAGTACCTGGCACTTAAAGGCGTAGAGTTTTTGCAGGGGTATCTATTTGCCCGTCCGTTAACCGCCGACGATTTCATTAAGTCTTTAATGGCGCAACATCGAGTGTCGGTTTAAACGCTCAAGATGATTCTTCAGCAAAAGTGAATATCGGCTGGCGCACGGAAAAATGACAACTACAATTTCGATCAGGTTGAAGTTTATTGACAGTCAATAACAAAGCCCTCGTGTTTCGGCTGAACTGTTGACTCGGGTCTCTGTCTACCCCTTGCTGCCTCGCCTCATTAATTCACTTCGGCCCTGTCAATGCCGAAGCCATGACCGGAGTAATGACCTTGTCTAGACTTGCTGAATACCGTGCTGCCGAAAAGGCCCTTCAAGAACAAATGGCTCAGTTGGAAGCCTTGAAGAATGATGCCGGACTTAAAAAAGAAATCGAGTTTGAACAGAAACTTAAAGCGCTGATGAGCTCTTACGGCAAAGGCCTGCGAGAGATTATTGCCATTCTGGATCCAAACCCTGCAGCTGCGCGCCAAACAGCAGCACCAAAACAGCGCAAGGCTCGTGTTTTAAAAGTCTATAAAAACCCGCATACCGGCGAATTGATTGAAACCAAAGGTGGTAATCACCGTGGTTTGAAAGCATGGAAAGAACAATACGGCGCAGCCACTGTTGAGTCTTGGGTACGCACTTAATGCTTTAGTAGTATAAAAACCCTGCCCGGCAGGGTTTTTTAATATCACTAAACCCAGGCATAACTAACGTGACTTACAGACAGTGTGAGGCCCGTGCAACACGCGCCGTTAAGCAAAATGTTAATAATCACTCACGCTCAATTGTCACAATGATGACCCTCGCAGAAGGCACAATAAGCCCATTTCCCGAGAACGGAGTCTCCCCGGATGAAAGGCCAAATTAACCGATGCCCTTTCACAGTTTTTTCACACGATTCATCACAGGATAGAGGCTGCTAAAGGACTAGCGCCCCATGCCCGCTTCGGCGGGCTTCTTTTTGCCTGAATTTTGCCAATTCCCCTCCCCCGCGCTCCCGCTGAACACCCCAAACAACGATCTTTTGTTGCCCGCGGGGTTCGCGCAGGCCGTCACATTCCGTATCATTCGTGCATCGACTGTTTACCCATGCATCACTTTCGGAGGGTTCATGAGCCTGCAAGAGCTGAACAACGTCCCTGGCGTAACCGCACAACCGGATAGCGCTACCCAACAATTCGTTTTCAACCACACCATGCTGCGCGTCAAAGACATCGAGAAATCCCTCGATTTCTACACCCGCGTCCTGGGTTTCTCGCTGCTGGAAAAGCGCGACTTCCCGGAAGCCGAATTCAGCCTGTACTTTCTGGCGCTGGTTGATAAAGCCCTGATCCCGGCTGACGATGCTGCCCGTACCGTGTGGATGAAGTCGATCCCAGGCATCCTGGAGCTGACTCACAACCACGGCACCGAAAACGATGCTGATTTTGCTTACCACAACGGCAACACTGACCCGCGTGGTTTCGGCCATATATGCATCGCGGTACCTGATATCGTCGCCGCCTGCGAGCGCTTTGAAGCCTTGGGCGTGGACTTCCAGAAGCGCCTGACTGACGGCCGCATGAAATCTCTGGCCTTTATCAAGGACCCGGACGCCTACTGGGTCGAGATCATTCAGCCGACCCCGCTGTAACGTTCGCACGTCAAAAAACCCATGATCGCTCATGGGTTTTTTTACGCCTGAAACATGAGCGTTGTTCAGAAGCGATCAAGCCCGTAGCATTAGATACGCCACGTATGTTGTATGGATTGAATTGGATTCAGGAGATCTGCGCCTCTATGGTACGAACACGCAAAGAGATGATCGAAGACACGCGGCACAGGCTTTTGGCAGCAGGCAGGCAAGCATTCGCGAGCAAAGGTTATGCCGAGTCCTCAATGGATGACTTCACTGCCAATGTCGGCCTGACCCGTGGAGCGCTTTATCACCACTTTGGCGACAAAAAAGGCTTGCTTGAGGCCGTCATTCAGCAAATAGACGCCGAGACGTCTGTACGCCTGCACGCCATTACCGCTCAGGCGAGCTCTACCTGGGATGGCTTTATCAATGAAAGCATCGCCTACATGGAGATGGCGATAGAGCCGGAAATCCAGCGTATTGTGCTGCTCGATGGCCCCGCAGTACTGGGCAACCCTGCCCTGTGGTCAAACCAGAACGCTTGCATTCAGGGCACCATGGAGTGCCTGGAGAAGCTGAAAAGCGAGCACGTCATCCAGGACATCGAGGTTGAAGCAACAGCCAGGCTGTTGAATGGCGCCACATTGAGCGCCGCCTTATGGATCGCCGCTGATCCACAACCACTGGCCGCACTGGAGAAAGCAAAAAATGCATTCGTCGCGCTGGCCAATGGTTTGCTGAAAGATTCAAGCCCCAAGGCGTAATCCATTTTGCACACAAACAAAAGCGCAGCCCGTGGGCTGCGCTTTTGTTTACTGAGAGGCTTTGCTAACGCAACGCGACTCTATTGCCGAGCAATCAATCCGGCGCCGAAGTGCGGATCAAGTGATCGAAAGCGCTCAGAGAAGCTTTAGCGCCCTCGCCGACCGCAATCACGATCTGCTTATAAGGCACGGTGGTCACGTCACCGGCACCAAAGATCCCGGGGATCGATGTCTCACCACGTGCATCAACCACGATCTCGCCACGCGGAGTCAGCTCGATGGTCCCTTTGAGCCAATCGGTGTTAGGCAGCAGACCGATCTGCACGAAAATGCCTTCCAGCTCGACAGTGTGCACAGCTTCTGTCGCACGGTCCTTGTAGCGCAGACCGTTGACCTTCTGCCCGTCACCGGTCACTTCGGTGGTCTGGGCATTGGTGATCACCGTTACGTTTGGCAAGCTGTTGAGCTTGCGCTGCAACACGGCGTCAGCGCGCAACTTGGTGTCAAACTCGAGCAATGTCACGTGTGACACGATGCCGGCCAGGTCAATGGCCGCCTCGACACCGGAGTTACCACCACCGATCACCGCAACGCGCTTGCCTTTAAACAGCGGGCCGTCACAGTGCGGGCAGTAAGCCACGCCACGGCTGCGGTATTCCTGCTCGCCCGGCACATTCATTTCGCGCCAGCGGGCACCGGTCGCCAGAATCACGGTCTTGGCTTTGAGCGAAGCACCACTGGCGAATTTAACTTCGTGCAGCTCGCCCGCTTTGCCCGGCAACAGCTTGTCGGCACGTTGCAGGTTCATAATATCGACGTCGTATTGCTTGACGTGCTCTTCCAACGCGGTGGCCAGTTTCGGACCTTCGGTTTCCTGCACCGAGATAAAGTTCTCGATCGCCATGGTGTCGAGTACCTGGCCGCCGAAGCGTTCTGCCGCCACACCGGTACGAATGCCTTTACGCGCCGCGTAGATGGCAGCTGCTGCACCGGCTGGGCCGCCACCGATAACCAGCACATCAAAGGCTTCTTTGGCGCTGATTTTTTCGGCCTGACGCTCAATGGCGCTGGTGTCCAGCTTGCCAAGGATCTCTTCCAGGCCCATGCGGCCCTGACCAAAGTTAACCCCGTTGAGGTAAACGCTCGGCACCGCCATCACTTGACGCTCGGTGACTTCGTCCTGGAACAGCGCACCGTCAATCGCCACGTGGCGAATGTTCGGGTTCAACACTGCCATCAGGTTCAGCGCCTGCACCACATCCGGGCAGTTCTGGCATGACAGCGAGAAATACGTCTCGAAGTTGAACTCACCTTTAAGGGAGCGGATTTGTTCAATCACTTCGGCACTGGCTTTCGATGGGTGGCCGCCGACTTGCAACAGGGCCAGCACCAGCGAAGTAAATTCGTGGCCCATCGGGATACCAGCAAAACGCAAGCTGATATCGCCGCCTGGACGGTTCAACGAGAACGACGGTTTGCGCGCATCGTTGCCGTTTTCCAGCAAGGTAATCTGGCTGGAGAGGCTGGTAATTTCTTTTAACAGGTCATGCATTTCACGGGATTTCGCACCGTCGTCGAGAGACGCAACGATCTCGATCGGCTGTGTGACCCGCTCCAGGTATGACTTCAACTGTGCTTTTAGATTGGCGTCCAACATACGGGCGATCTCCTAACTGTTTAATTCTGTGTCAAAAAAAACGCCCGAGCGAATGTCGCCCGGGCGTTTTGAGGGCGATGCTGCTGACAACTCAGGTGCGGATCACCGCCCTAGTCTTCACAGACTTAGATCTTGCCAACCAGGTCCAGCGAAGGAGCGAGGGTGGATTCACCTTCTTTCCATTTAGCTGGGCATACTTCGCCTGGGTGAGCAGCAACGTACTGAGCAGCCTTGATTTTGCGCAGCAGCTCGGAAGCGTCACGGCCAACGCCGCCGTCGTTCAGTTCAACGATTTTGATCTGACCTTCCGGGTTGATCACGAAAGTACCGCGGTCAGCCAGACCTGCTTCTTCGATCAGAACGTCGAAGTTGCGGGAGATGGTCAGCGTAGGGTCGCCGATCATGGTGTACTGGATTTTGCCGATGGCTGGCGAAGTGTTGTGCCAGGCAGCGTGAGCAAAGTGGGTGTCAGTCGACACGCTGTAGATTTCCACGCCGAGTTTTTTGAACTCTTCGTAGTTGTCAGCCAGGTCTTCCAGCTCGGTTGGGCAAACGAAGGTGAAGTCGGCTGGGTAGAAGAACACTACAGACCACTTGCCTTTCAGGTCAGCGTCCGACACTTCCACGAAGCTGCCGTTTTTGTATGCAGTAGCTTTGAACGGTTTTACTTGGCTGTTGATGATAGGCATCGTTGACTCTCCGTCAGGGTTGAAAAGTTGATGGGGTGAATCCTAACAACTCATTTCGTATCTGGCTCATTGGTAAAGCTGATGCTCACGATTGGTTTTGACTATCAGCCGACCCTATAAATAGTCAAAAACTAAATATGGACCGAATGGCCGGCTTTCAAGTTGACGTCGATCAGCTACCAATGCGTTTTTCAGCGGTCATGCTCATCCCGGCAAACGGGGTGGACTCAACATAGCGCATGGCTGACTTGATGTCTTTCCAGCCGACGTAATTCATCAGCGACTTCAAGTCCCATCCACTTTGATGCGCCCATGTTGCAAAACCGCGACGCAGCGAGTGACTGGTGTAATGTTCGGCAGAAATACCGGCGCGCTCCAGCGCCTGGCGCAGCAGCGGGATCACGCTATTAGCGTGCAAGCCCTCCTCACTCAAATTGCCCCAGCGATCAATACCCCTGAACACCGGGCCGCGTACCAGGGCTGCTGTATTCAGCCATTCGATGTAAGCCCGCACCGGGCATAGCCTCAGCAGCGCCGGGGTTTGAAAGGTCTTGCCCAGATTGTCGCGATCACTTTTGCTGCGCGGCAAATACAAGGTAATGCCTGAGCCTGCCACCGCCTGCACGTGCTCGACTTGTAAGCGACACAACTCATCGCTACGAAACCCGCGCCAAAACCCCAGCAGGATCAACGCCGCATCGCGTCGCGCGCGCAGCAGCCCCGGTTGATCCTCATTGACCTGCGCGATATTCGCCTCACTTTCAAGCCAAGCAATGACTTGCTCCAGATGCTGCAACTGTAGCGGCGCAGCTTGTTTCTCTTGGGCCGGATGCAGCGCGCGAATGCCCTTGAACACTTTGCGCACCACTGGCGACTTGGTCGGGTCGGCAAAGCCCTGGCTGTTATGCCACTGCGCAATCGCGGATAGACGCAGCTTGAGCGTGTTGATCGACAACTGCCCGGCGTGCGCAACCAGATAGCGCGCCACGCTGTCGCTGGTGGCGGGCAAAAAGCCGCCCCAAGTCACTTCGAAATGCTCGATGGCTGCCCGATAACTGCGACGGGTGTTATCGCGGGTCGCGGCGTTTAAGTAGCGATCCAGCTCGCTCATGCCCTGTTCTCTTGGTTGACGTACTGAAATAGCGCCTAACAACGGCTCAGGCGCTATAACACGGGATAATACCAGTATATCCCGCCTCAAATTCAGCAATTAAAAACGAAAATAAAGTGCTAATATAGTACGTAATTACAGGGTACATACCACAGTACATAATCGTAGGAGAATGCCATGGCTCGTGGCGGCGTAAACAAGGCGGTGGTGCAAATAGCGCGCACGGCGATACTGGCTCGCGGTGAACACCCCAGCATCGATGCAGTACGGATTGAAATGGGCAACACCGGGTCGAAAACCACGATCCACCGCTACCTCAAGGAGCTCGACGAGACTGACTCACGTCGCGGCGTGCAGCACGAACAGCTAGGTGATGAGCTGAGCGAACTGGTCGCCCGCCTCGCCCAGCGCCTGAAAGAACAAGCGCAAGAGCCGATCGACCGCGCCGAAGCGCACTACGAGCAGCTCAAAGCAGAGTTACGCGACCAACTGGCGCAAGCGCAGCAAGACCATCTGCAATTGCAGAAAGAGCTGGAGATCCAGAACACGGCCTTGCAGCAAGAAACGGCGAATCTGGAAGCCACCCGCTCCATGCTGCAAACCGAGCAAACGCGCAACGCCGCCCTCAATCAGGCGTGCAGCGATTTCGAGCTGCGCCTCAACGACCGCGACGAGCAGATCCGCTCACTGGAAGAAAAACACCTGCACGCCCGCGATGCGCTGGAGCATTACCGCAGCGCGGCCAAAGAGCAGCGCGAGCAGGAACAGCGCCGTCATGAAGGGCAACTGCAACAGCTACAAATGGAATTGCGACAAGCGCAGCAAAGCGCGCTGGTGCGTCAGGACGAAATCACCCAACTGCACCGCGATAACGAACGCGTACTCAGTGAAAGCCGCGTATTAAGCAAAGAGCTGAATCAAGCCAGCGATCAGCAGCACAAACTGAGCAACCTGAATGAACGACTGACCGCCCAACTGAGCCAGCAAGAAAGCGAACGCACATTGCTGCAAGAACGCTTGCGGGTCGCCACCCAAGAAAGCCAGGCATTAAAAGAAGCGCAAAATCAGGCCCTTGAAGCCAGCGCAGCTTTGACATTAAGAGCCCTCAAGGCGGAGGCGGCGCTGGAGACCCTCACTGCCAGCCCAAGCAACACCCCAAAAGTGGCTACCGAGAATTAACCCTTGAGCAGGCTTGCCCGTCAGCGCCAGCAACTCCACGTGCAAGCCCGCTCCCAGAACATGCGTTCAGCAACCGTTCAGCCAATGAAATCGATTCTTGTTTAGCAATACGTATCAGTATGTTACAAATTAGCCACTACTAATTCGTGACGCGGTGCTCTCTTCATGCTTGTTCCTTTTCTGATCATGCTGCGCGAGGGCATTGAAGCCGCGCTTATCGTCGGCATTATTGCCAGCTACCTTAAGCAAACCGGGCGTGGGCAGTGGATGCCCGCGGTATGGATCGGGGTTTTCCTCGCCGCAGCCTTGTCCCTGCTGGTCGGTGGCGGCCTGGAGCTGATGAGCGCTGAATTCCCGCAAAAGCAACAAGAACTCTTTGAAGGCATCGTCGGCCTGATTGCCGTCGGCATCCTCAGCTCGATGGTGTTCTGGATGCGCAAAGTCGCGCGCTCCATTAAAAGCACGCTGCACACCTCCCTTGATCACGCCCTTGCCGGCTCCAAACACCAGGTCACTGCGCTGATCGCCATGGTGTTTTTTGCCGTGGCCCGTGAAGGCCTGGAAACCGTGTTCTTCCTGCTCGCGGTTTTCCAGCAAAGCGAGGGCCCGGCAGCGCCTTTGGGCGCTCTGCTCGGTTTGATTCTGGCGATCTTTGTCGGTTTTGCGATTTACACCGGCAGCATGCGCCTGAACCTCGGCCTGTTTTTTCGTTGGACCGGGCTGTTCATTCTGGTAGTAGCGGCGGGCATTCTGGCCAACTCCGTCCAGGCCCTGCACGAAGCCGGCTTGTGGAATGCCCTGCAAGGCGTGGTGTTTGACATTAGCAGCACGCTGCCGATGGACGGCCCGCTCGGCTCAGTCCTCGCCGGCATGTTCGGCTATCAAGATGCGCCCACCGTCAGCGTGCTCGGCGCTTATGTCATTTATCTGGTCGTGGCCCTGGTGATGTTCTTTCGCTCCCCGCCCGCACCAAAGGTTGCTCAACCCTCTTCAGTGACAAACTCATAAGGTCCTGCATGTCTACCCCTGCAAGCGGTACACCCCCTCGCGCACTGCGCTGGGCGGTGGCCGGCTCGGTGATCGTTATGATCGCGGCCGGCGGTTTGTTCTATTACGCCTCGCAACTGGCCGCCGCCAAACGCAAGGTTCACAGCAATGAAATCACCGTTACGATTCACCCGCACAGCTGCGAACCGAATGAGCTGACAGTTCCGGCAGGCTTTAACAGCTTCCGCATCGTCAACGCCTCGGAACGCGCAGTGGAATGGGAAATCCTCGACGGCGTGCTGGTGATCGAAGAGCGCGAAAACATTGCCCCCGGTTTGAGTCAGGTGATCAATGCCACGCTCAACCCCGGTGATTACGCCATTACTTGCGGCCTGCTCAGCAACCCGCGCGGCAAGCTCCATGTCACACCGACCGCCGAATCTGAAGCCAAGGCCAAGGCGCGCCCATCGATGGTGGCGTTTATCGGCCCGCTGTCTGAGTTCCGGGTGTACGTGAGCAGCCAGAGCAACGCGCTGATCAAGGCGGTAGAAGCTCTGTCGCAAGCTATCAGCAGTGGCGACCTTGCCCAGGCGCAAACACTCTATGTACCGGCGCGCGAGGCTTATCAGCGCTTGGCACCCGCCGCGCAACGTTTGGGCGAACTGGACAACACCCTGAATGCCCGCGCCGACTATTTTGAAAAACGCGAGCTAGATCCAGGCTTCAGCGGCTTCCATCGTCTCGAATATGGCCTGTTTGATCAACGCAGCACCCAGGGCCTGACGCCTGTGGCCGAACAACTGAAAGCCAATGCGGCGCTACTCAAGCAGCAACTGATGGCGCAATCACTGCCGCCCGAGCAGTTAGTCAGCATCGTTTCGCGCACGCTGCACAACATGGCCGACACCCGCGCCACCAGCGGCGAAGAAGAGCGCTACAGCCATATCGACCTCAACGGTTTTGCCGCCAACCTGCAAACCACCCGCAAAGTGGTTGACCTGTTGCGCCCACTGCTGGCCAAAAACAATGCTGACATCTTGCTCAACATTGATAACGCCAGCACTGCACTCGACACCGAGCTCGACACCTTTAAAACCGCACAGGGCTACGCCACGTACGACACGGTAAGCGCCGCCCAGCGTCAAGCAATCAGTAACAAGGCCAAGGCTCTGGCCGATGCACTCGATGGAATCGATCCAGCCCTCGGCCTTTCAGGCCTGTAATGCAGACGAGACGTACATGAGCGATTCAGACAACACCCAGAATGAGATCAACCTGCAACGTCGTCGCGTACTGCTCGGCATGGGCGTCGCCGGCGCCGCGCTGGCAGGCAGCGCTCTGAGTTGCCCGGCCATGGCCGCCAGCGGTGCAGCCAATGCGCAAGTGACTCAGGCACCCAGCAGTGACAAGACCCAGGATCATCACGAGTTCCACGGCCAACACCAAAACGGCATCGTCACGCCTCGCCCGGCTGCCGGCATGCTGGTGTCCTTCGATGTACTGGCCACTGATCGCGCAGACCTCGAACGCCTGTTCCGCACCCTCAACGAACGCATCGCGTTTCTGACCAAGGGCGGCCCGGTCACGCAAGTCGACCCCAAACTGCCACCTACCGACTCAGGGATCCTCGGACCGGTAGTAACGCCTGACAACCTGACCGTCACGGTATCGGTCGGCGAGTCGCTGTTTGATGAGCGTTACGGCCTGGGCAACGTCAAGCCCAAGCACCTGATCCGCATGCAGGGCTTTCCCAACGACGCGCTGGAGCCTGCCTTTTGCCATGGCGATTTGAGCCTGCAATTTTGCGCCAACACCGCCGACACCAACATTCACGCCCTGCGCGACATCGTTAAAAACCTGCCCGACCTGTTGCTGGTGCGCTGGAAGCAAGAAGGCACAGTACCGCCGCAAGCGCCCACCAAACCGGGCGTTCCCCCGCAGAGCGCGCGCAACTTCCTGGGTTTCCGTGATGGCTCAGCCAACCCGGACTCCAACGACAACACCTTGATGAACAGCATCGTCTGGGTCCAGCCAGGCAGCGACGAACCCAAGTGGGCGGTCGATGGCAGCTACCAGGCGGTGCGCATCATTCGCAACTTTGTCGAACGCTGGGACCGCACGCCGCTGCAAGAGCAGCAAAGCATCTTCGGCCGCAACAAGGCCAGCGGCGCACCGATGGATGGCCATCACGAAACCGACGTGCCGGATTACAGCAAAGACCCCGAAGGCAAGGTCACCAAGCTGGATGCGCACATCCGCCTGGCCAACCCGCGCACCGCCGAAACCAGCAAAAGCTTGATCTTGCGCCGCCCGTTCAACTACTCGAACGGCGTCAACAAGAACGGCCAACTGGACATGGGCCTGCTGTTTATCTGCTACCAGAGCAACCTGGAAAACGGCTTTATCGCCGTACAGACCCGACTCAATGGTGAGCCACTGGAGGAATACCTCAAGCCAATTGGCGGAGGTTACTTCTTTACCTTGCCGGGCGTACGCGACGACAAGGACTTTATTGGGCGCTCGCTGCTGAATGCCGCAGCGCCCCTGACTCGAACTTGATTTCACCCCCAACCTGAACCTAAAACAAACCGGAAAAGTCCCATGAAGAAGACGCCGCTCGCACTGTTTATCGCTCTAGGTTTGCTCCACACCCCGCTCTCGGTATTCGCGGCGAATGCACCACTGGACCTGGTGCAACCTGTATCGGACTACAAGATTTACGTCACCGATGAAATCGACACGCTGGCGCAAGAAACCCAGAAGTTCACCGACGCCATCAAAAAGGGCGACCTGGCCACCGCCAAAAAGCTCTACGCACCGACCCGCGTGCACTACGAGTCGATTGAGCCGATCGCCGAACTGTTCAGTGACCTCGACGCGTCTATCGACTCCCGGGTTGATGACCATGAGAAAGGCGTGACCGCTGAAGACTTCACCGGCTTCCACCGCATCGAATACACCCTGTTCTCCGAGAACACCACCAAGGGCCTCGATGTGCTGGCTGACAAACTCAATGCCGACGTCAAAGACTTGCAAACCCGCGTTGCCGGTCTAACCTTCCCGCCAGATAAGGTCGTGGGCGGTGCGGCTGCGCTGATGGAAGAAGTGGCTGCGACCAAGATTTCTGGCGAAGAAGACCGTTACAGCCATACCGACCTGTATGACTTCCAGGGCAACGTAGACGGCGCGAAGAAGATTTTCGACCTGTTCCGTCCGCAAATTGCAGCCAATGACAAAGCTTTTGCCGACAAGGTCGACAAAAACTTCGCCACGGTTGACAAGATCCTGGCCAAGTACAAAACCAAAGATGGCGGTTTTGAAACCTACGACAAGGTCAAGGATAACGATCGTAAGGCACTGGTTGGCCCGGTTAACACCCTGGCAGAAGACCTGTCTACATTGCGCGGCAAGCTGGGCTTGAACTAAACCCGCTTGAGCAGCGCCAATCTGTGTGACGCACTTCACAAATCCGCAGATTGGCGCTGTTTTTTGCATTCGTTAAAAAAAGTCATTTTTCTGTGTAATGAATGACTTGGATCATTGTTTAAAATCGCCAAAACCCCATCCTTGTCACCCGATACATTTCCCTCACACTTTTACCCATAAAGCCGCGGGCCAAGCGCTACACGGGGTTTCCTGAATAGCACCTGTCTGCCCCCTAAAAACATGGCCTTTTGATTCAACTTTCATAGGTTTTTCACACCTCTGCGTTTAACGTAGGCGTCAGCTTTTAGGAATAACAAAAATAGTTTGTAAGAAAAATCATGTAGATAACGTAGTTTGATGACTTTACCTTCGTCAGTTTTAGGCTTTAATGCCTGCAGGCGTAATCTGTCTAGCGCGCCTGAACAGGCCGACTTCTCAGACGAGTCATCTTGTACCATTGAAACTGACTGGAACGAATAACTTGAAACCCTACCCTATCCAGTGCGTGTCGATCGTCATTCCGGTCTACAACGAAGAACAGAGCCTGCCTGAGCTGCTGCGCCGTACCGAAGCAGCCTGTGCCCAGCTTACCCAAGCTTACGAAATCGTACTGGTCGACGATGGCAGCCGAGACAAATCGGCGCAAATCCTGCAAGACGCTGCCGAACGTGAAGGCAGCCCGGTAGTGGCGGTGATCCTCAACCGTAACTATGGACAACATGCCGCCATCATGGCCGGCTTTGAAAACTCCAAGGGCGATGTAGTCATCACCCTGGACGCTGACTTGCAAAACCCTCCAGAAGAAATCCCGCGTCTGGTTGCCCAGGCAGCCTTGGGCTATGACGTGGTTGGTACTGTGCGCAACAACCGTCAGGACTCGGCCTGGCGCCGCTGGCCTTCGCGCCTCATCAACCTGGCCGTACAGCGTTCCACCGGCGTTGCCATGAGCGACTACGGCTGCATGCTGCGCGCCTATCGCCGTTCGATTGTCGACGCGATGCTGGCATGCCGCGAGCGCAGCACCTTTATCCCGATTCTCGCCAACAGCTTTGCCCGCCACACCACCGAAGTGCTGGTGCAGCACGCCGAGCGTGAACACGGCGATTCGAAATACAGCCCGATGCGCCTGATCAACCTGATGTTTGACTTGATCACCTGCATGACCACCACCCCCCTGCGCCTGCTGAGCATTATCGGCTTCAGCATGGCCTTGCTGGGCGGCATTTTCGCCATTCTGCTGATCGTATTGCGCCTGATCTTTGGCGCTACCTGGGCGGGCGACGGCACCTTCGTGCTGTTTGCCGTGCTGTTTGTGTTCACCGGCGGCCAATTCATTGGCATGGGCCTGCTGGGTGAGTACCTGGGACGTATGTACAGCGATGTGCGTGCACGCCCTCGGTTCTTCATCGAGAAAATCGTCCGCGCTGAACCGGCCACTGAAACTGCTACACCTTGCAACTCGTCTTCTTCTACTTCGACACAGGTCTAACCATGAGTTTGAAAGCCGTTGTTTTCGCCTATCACGATATTGGCTGCACAGGCATCGAAGCCCTGCTCAATGCAGGCTACGACATTGCTGCCGTGTTCACCCATGCTGATGACCCCTCGGAAAATAACTTCTACGGTTCTGTGGCCCAACTATGCGCCCGTAAAGGCATTCCGGTACACGCTCCGGAAGATGCTAACCACCCACTGTGGATCGAGCGCATTCGCAAGCTGAATGCCGACTACATTTTCTCGTTCTACTACCGCAACCTGTTGGGCGAAGAACTGCTGGCCAGCTCCAGCAAAGGCGCATTCAACCTGCACGGTTCCCTGCTGCCCCGCTACCGTGGCCGCGCTCCAGCGAACTGGGTACTGGTCAACGGCGAAACCGAAACCGGCGTAACCCTGCACCGCATGGTCAAACGTGCCGATGCCGGTGACATTGTTGCCCAGGAACGCATCAGCATTGAGCGCAGCGACACCGCGCTGAGCCTGCACGCCAAGCTGCGTGAAACCGCTGCAAAACTGCTGGCAGAAACCTTGCCTGTGCTGCCTGAAGGCAAGCTCAAAGAAACCCCGCAAGACGAATCCAAGGCCACTTACTTCGGTCGCCGCACAGCCGCTGACGGCCTGCTGCAGTGGAATCGCCCGGCAGAAGAACTGTTCAACCTGGTCCGTGCAGTTACCCAGCCGTACCCAGGCGCGTTCTGCGCCGTTGGCGAGCACAAACTGATTGTTTGGGCCAGCGAAGTGGTTGCCGGCAACGAAGGCCAGGCACCGGGCAACGTGATCAGCTGCGACCCGCTGCGTATCGCTTGTGGCAAAGACTCGCTGGTGATCACCGCCGGTCAGCGCAACGACAACGGCCTGTACCTGAGCGGCCCGCAACTGGCTCGTGAACTGGGTCTGGTTGATGGCTCGCGTCTGCGTGGCAGCGAATCCGGCCGTCCGGCCCGTCGTACCCGCGTTCTGATCCTGGGCGTTAACGGCTTTATCGGTAACCACCTGTCCGAGCGTCTGCTGCAAGACGACCGTTACGAAGTGTACGGCCTGGACATCGGCTCCGACGCTATTGACCGCCTGCGCAGCCACCCGAACTTCCACTTCGTGGAAGGCGACATCAGCATCCATACCGAGTGGATCGAGTACCACATCAAGAAGTGCGACGTGATTCTGCCGCTGGTAGCCATCGCCACGCCGATCGAATACACCCGCAACCCGCTGCGCGTATTCGAACTGGACTTTGAAGAGAACCTCAAGCTGGTTCGCTACTGCGTCAAGTACAACAAGCGCGTGATCTTCCCGTCCACGTCCGAAGTGTATGGCATGTGCCAGGACCAGAACTTCGACGAAGACACTTCCAACCTGATTGTTGGCCCGATCAACAAGCAGCGCTGGATCTACTCCGTGTCCAAGCAACTGCTGGACCGCGTGATCTGGGCTTACGGCACCAAAGGCCTGAAGTTCACCCTGTTCCGTCCGTTCAACTGGATGGGCCCGCGTCTGGACCGTCTGGATTCGGCTCGTGTTGGCAGCTCGCGCGCCATCACTCAGTTGATCCTGCACCTCGTGGAAGGTACCCCGATCCGTCTGGTTGACGGTGGTGCTCAGAAGCGCTGCTTCACTGACGTGGCTGACGGCATCGAAGCCCTGGCACGCATCATTGAAAACAAAGACGGCAAGTGTGACGGCCAGATCATCAACATCGGCAACCCGGAAAACGAAGCCAGCATTCGTGAACTGGGCCATGAGTTGCTGCGTCAGTTCGAAGCGCACCCGTTGCGTGACAACTTCCCGCCGTTCGCCGGTTTCCGCGATGTTGAAAGCCAGTCGTTCTACGGCACCGGCTACCAGGACGTGAGCCACCGCAAGCCAAGCGTTGAGAACGCACGTCGCCTGATCGACTGGACACCGACCACCGAGCTGAGCGAAACCATCGGCAAGACTCTGGATTTCTTCCTGCGTGAAGCCATGGTTGAAATCGCGGAAAAACGTTAATGCAAGCTGGACTACGTATTGATGTCGACACCTACCGAGGCACCCGTGAAGGGGTGCCGCGGTTACTCGAACTGCTCGACGAAGCCGATGTAAAAGCCACGTTTTTCTTTAGCGTGGGGCCGGACAACATGGGCCGCCATTTATGGCGCCTGATCAAGCCCCAGTTCTTCTGGAAAATGATGCGTTCCAAAGCTGCCAGTCTGTATGGCTGGGATATTTTGCTGGCCGGCACCGCCTGGCCTGGCAAACCGATCGGCAAGGATCTGGGGCATTTGATGCGCCAGACCCTGGCCGCGGGCCACGAGGTGGGTTTGCACGCGTGGGATCACCACGGCTGGCAGGCCAACACCGGGCGCTGGAGCGAGGCACAACTGATCGAGCAGATTCGCCGGGGTGTTGACACCCTGAGCGACATCACCGGGCAAGCGGTCGAGTGTTCGGCCGCCGCAGGTTGGCGCGCAGATGAACGCGTAGTCCAGGCCAAAGAAACTTTTGGCTTTCGTTACAACAGCGATTGCCGCGGGCACAGTCTGTTTCGGCCAAGGTTGGCCGACGGCAGACTGGGTGCGCCGCAAATCCCTGTTGATTTGCCTACATTCGATGAAGTAGTCGGGCCCGAGCTGAGTGCTGCCGACTTCAACTCATACATTCTTGATCGCTTCAGCCCACAAAAGCTGAACGCGTACACCATCCATGCAGAAGTAGAAGGGATTCTAATGGCCAATGACTTTCGTCAATTGCTGACGCAGGCCCGTGCCCGCGACATTCACTTTCAGCCGCTTAAGGACTTGTTACCCGCCGATATCGACAGCCTGCCCGCCGGCCAATTGAGCCGTGGCGTGCTGGAAGGTCGTGAAGGTTGGCTGGGAGTGCAGAAGCCATGACTCAACGCTGGATGATTCCGCTGCTGGTATTGGCATTTGTTGCTTTCTACCTGTTGCCCCTGGGTACCCACGGCCTGTGGATCCCGGACGAAACGCGTTATGCCCAGATCGGCCAGCAAATCCTGGTCGATGGTAACTGGGTCACCCCGCATTTCATGGACATACGCTACTTCGAGAAACCGATTGCCGGTTACTGGATGATCGCGATCGGCCAGGCCATTTTTGGTGAAAACCTGTTTGGCGTGCGGATTGCCTCGGCGATTGCTACGGGCCTGAGCGTGTTGCTGGCCTACCTGGTCGCCCGCCGCCTGTGGAACGACCCGCGCAAGAGCTTCGCCTGCGCGCTGGTGTACATGACCTTCGGCCTCATTGCTGGCCAGGCTGGCTACTCCAACCTCGATCCGCAGTTCACCCTGTGGGTCAACCTGAGCCTGGTTGCCCTGTGGTTTGCAGTCGATACCCAAGACTCGCGCCAGCGCCTGTTCAGTTGGGCGCTGCTGGGCTTTGCCTGCGGCATGGGCTTTATGACCAAGGGCTTTCTGGCCCTGTTACTGCCGGTTCTGATCGCCCTGCCCTACATGATCTGGCAAAAGCGTTTTCTGGAGCTGGTCAAGTACGGCCTGGTCGCCATGTTGGTCGCGGCTATCGTGTCGTTGCCGTGGGTACTGGCGGTACACGCACAAGAGCCGGACTACTGGCGTTTCTTCTTCTGGCACGAGCACATCCGCCGCTTTGCCGGTGAAGATGCCCAGCACGGTCGCCCATGGTGGTTCTACCTGCCGCTGATGGTGGTTTCCAGCTTGCCGTGGGCAGCCCTGCTGCCTGCCACGCTCAAAGATGCCTGGAGCCAGAAGCGTCAGACCGGCGTGATCTTTGTGCTGATGTGGATGTTGCTGCCACTGGCCTTGTTCAGCCTGAGCAAGGGCAAACTGCCGACCTACATCATGCCCTGCATGCTGCCGCTGGCCCTGTTGCTGGGCCATGCCCTGATGGATCGCGTTGATCAGGCGAAAACCCTGTCGCTGCGCCTCAACGGCCTGGTCAACCTGCTGATTGGCGCCGTGGCCTTGCTGGCCCTGATCTTCTTCCAGATCAAAAAACCGTTTTACGACAACGAGCCGCTGCACATGGCTTTGCTGGTCGTGGTCTTGCTGACCTGGATCATCACCGGCCTGCTGGCCATGACCCGTCCGCTGAAAATGTGGGCGGCGCCTGCAGTCGCCATGGGCGTTCTGGTCCTGGTGTTGCCAGCCAGCATGCCAAGCAGCGTGGTGCACAACAAAATGCCTGACCAGTTTGTGCTGCATCATCTGGACGCATTGAAGCCTGTGACTGCCCTGCTGAGTAACGACTTGGGTGCGGCATCGGCACTGTCATGGCGCCTGCGTCGTCCAGACGTGACGCTGTACAACACGCAAGGCGAGGTCAAATACGGCCTGACCTATGACGATGCCAAAGGCAAAAGTATCGGTCTGGAAGACGTTCAGCAATGGCTGGCCGATGCACGTCTTAAAGGCCCGGTAGGTGTTGTGATGCGGGTTAAGGACAGCGATGAAACCCATGAAATGGACATGCTGCCCAAAGACGCCCAACGTTTTGACGAAGGCAACATGGTGATTTTGATCTACCCGCAGACCACTCCATGACCCTCACCCTGTTGCTCATGGCATGTCTGTTGACGTGTGCAGGCCAAGTGGCCCAGAAGTACGCCGTTGAAAGCTGGCGTGGGCCTGAGTCGGGGATCGCGCAAAAGCTGCGCTCCCCTTGGCTATGGTTGGCCCTGCTATGCCTGGGTCTGGGTTTGCTGGTGTGGTTGCTGGTGTTGCAACGCCTTGAAGTGGGCATCGCTTACCCGATGCTCAGCCTCAACTTTGTATTGATCACTCTGGTAGCCCGCTACCTGTTTAAAGAAACCATCGACCTGCGCCACTGGTGTGGCGTAGGGCTGGTGATTGCCGGTGTGGTTCTGCTAGGGCAACACGCATGAGCCTGCGCCGTGGTTTTACCTTTGCCTGCTCCAGTGTATTGCTGGTCAGCGGCGCCCAGTTGGGCATGCGCTGGAGCATGACGCGCTTGCCGGAACCGACCCAGTGGCTGGAGGCAATCAGCCAAGGAAACGTTTCAATCAGCGCATTGGCAGTCGTGTTTGCCGCGATCATGGCCTACGCACTGTCAATGCTCTGCTGGTTGCTGGCCTTGCGTGATCTGCCCTTAGGGCGGGCCTATTCGCTGCTCAGCTTCAGCTACGCCCTGGTCTATCTGCTGGCGGCCAGCCTGCCGGTATTCCATGAAAGCTTCACCCTTTCAAAAACCCTTGGGGTGGCCTTGGTCATTCTGGGGGTGCTGACGATCAACTCTCGACGTACCCCAAGTTCCAGGAACAGCGCATGAAAATCAGTGTATTTGGTAGTGGTTATGTAGGCCTGGTGCAGGCAACGGTATTGGCGGAAGTCGGCCACGACGTGATTTGCATGGACATTGATCAGAAAAAGGTCGAGCTGTTACAGCAAGGTCACGTCAGCATTTTTGAGCCTGGGCTTTCGAGCCTGGTGCGTGAAAACCTCGAAAGCAAGCGCCTGCGCTTCACCAGCGACGAAAAAACCGCTGTTGAGCATGGCCAGGTACTGTTTATCGCCGTTGGCACTCCGCCCAGCGAAGACGGCTCTGCTGACCTTAAAGCGGTATTCTCGGTGGGCGACGCAGTAGCCCGTCACCGCGTAGAGCCGGTGATTCTGGTCGAGAAATCCACCGTGCCCGTGGGCACCGGTGACGCACTGACCGCGCACATCAACAAAGCGCTGGAACAAGCCGGCCGCTCGTTGCAGTTCGACGTGGTGTCCAACCCGGAATTTCTCAAGGAAGGTTCAGCCGTCAGCGACTGCCGCCGCCCGGACCGCATCATCATTGGTTGCGAGCGCGACGAAGTGCGCGACGTGATGCGTGATCTGTACGCCCCGTTCAACCGCAACCATGACCGCATCATCAATATGGACCTGCGCAGCGCCGAGCTGACCAAATACGCCGCCAACTGCATGCTGGCGACCAAAATCAGCTTCATCAACCAGATCGCCGAACTGGCCGAACACTTGGGTGCGGACATTGAGTCGGTGCGTTTGGGCATCGGTGCCGACACCCGTATTGGCTACCACTTTATCTACCCTGGCTGCGGCTATGGCGGTTCGTGCTTCCCTAAAGACATGCGCGCGTTGATCCACAGCGCTCAGCAAGTCAACTGCTCCAGCGACCTGCTGCAAGCTGTGGAAGCCATCAACGAGCGTCAAAAGCACAAGCTGTTTGATCGCATCAATGCCTACTTCAAAGGCGACCTCAAGGGCAAAACCTTTGCTTTGTGGGGCCTGGCGTTCAAACCCAACACCGACGACATGCGCGACGCGCCTAGCCGCGTACTGATGGAAGCCTTGTGGGCAGCGGGCGCAGACGTTCGCGCCTTCGACCCTGAAGCCATGCAAGAAACCCAGCGCCTGTACGGTGATGAACCTCGCCTGAGCCTGATGGGCACGCCGGAGTCCGTGCTGCAAGGTGCCGACGCTTTGATCGTGTGCACTGAGTGGCAGCAGTTCAAGGCGCCAGATTTTGACCTGATCAAACAACGCCTGAAAACCCCGGTGATTTTCGACGGCCGTAACCTGTACGACGGCGAGCGCCTGACCCGCGCGGGCTTGCAGTACTTCCCGATGGGACGCGGTGAGTCTATCAACTTGCCGGTTTCACAAGGCGCTACAGCCATTTAACGCTACAACAGCGCCGCCATTGGCAACAATGGCGGCGTTTTTTATGGATGAAATTCGACTGTTTGCCCCTGCACGCCCCTATTGAGTCAAGGAAACTCGACATGCCGGCTTTCTCTTCCCCCAGCGTTTTACGTGCCTTGCACCGACAGTCATTGATACTGGGTGCGTTGACCTTACTGCTGTTTATTGTGGGTGATATTCACCAGGCGGCGATCGGCTTTGATTCGCGCTTTGTGATGTTTGCCAAGGAAATGCTGCGTCACGGTCCAAGCTTTTTCCCCACCACCTATGGCGAGCCCTACGCCGACTACAACGCCACCACCACCGTGTTTACCTGGCTGCTGTCGTTGCCATTTGGCGAGGTCAACAGCCTCACCGCCTGGCTACCCACCGCCATTGCCAGCTCGGTCATTGTGACCCTGATCTATCGCCTGGTAGCCCCGCAATCCACGACGTGGGCCTTGCTCAGCGTGGCTCTGCTGTTACTCAGCATGACCTTCATCACCGAAACCCGCGCCGTGTCGCTGGACCAAATGCTCGCGGCCGTCAGCCTTGGCGCGTTCTATCTGGCGTATGCCCACGATCACTTTGAAGCACCGCGCCGACACTTCTGGCTGCTGCTGTTGCTGGTCCTCGGTTTTGCCATTCGCGGCCCGATTGGTCTGGTGATCCCGACCGGTATGTTGTGCAGTTACTTCCTGCTCAGCGGCCAATGGCGACGCATGATCAGCGTCGGCTTGCAGGCACTGGTGATTTTGCTGCTGTGCATTGGCCTGCTGTTGTTTCTGGCCTGGGTCAGTGGCGGGCAAGCGTTTGTACAAGACGTGATCCGCATGCAGGTCACTGGCCGTATCGACGGCTCTGAAGGCGCCAGCGGCCCCTTTTACTACTTCACCAGTTCCATGGGTAACTACGCCCTCGCCTATCCATTGGCCGTACTGGTGCTGGTTGTTGTCTTGATCGCCGGGCGCAAGCCGTCGAGCCCGGCCTTGCATCTGGTCAAGTATTGCGCCGCAGCCGGCTTGATCGTGATGATCGGCCTGTCAGTCCCGCAAGCGAAAAAAGCCCGGTACATATTGCCGATGCTGCCGATGGCCGCGATTATTGCCGCGTACCCGTTTCAAGGCGTTCGAGGTCGGGCATTCGCCGCATTGCGCGTATTTATCCAGGCCATTGCGCTGGTGTTGCCAGCCTTGCTGATTGCCGGGCTGATGGTCGCAAGCAAGCGTTTCGCCGACCAACTACCGCCCCTGAACGCGATCTATATCATTTTGGGCGTGTTGCAGGTCATCGCACTGGGTCTGCTGTTCAAAGCACATTTGCGCGCTGTGGGCTTGGGTGCGTGTGCGGTATTGGCGATGTGGAGCAGCTACATTCTGGTGCTCGAACCGGCTGAGCAGAACGCCTACAACACTCGCGATTTCACCCTCAACGCCCTGCACCTGATCGACCAGGCACCCGCGCCGCTGGTGTTGCATGGGATGGGCAAAGACGCCAAGGCCATCAAGTTCATGGTTAACGTGGACCGCGACTTGCTGCCGGTATTCACCCAGTCAGCAGTTGAATTGACGGCCTTGCAAGCGCCGGCATGGATCGTGATGGACCGCAAGGACTATCAAGCACTGCAAGGCACCGAGTTGGGCAATATCGTTCCGGCATTGACCGGGCAGTTCGACAAGAACGACTTCGTGTTGCTGCATTTGCCCTGAGTCTTAGGTAAGCAAAGAGGCTGCGGCATGTGCGCCGCAGCCTCGAACATCGAGGACTTATTGACCCGCTGAACGCGCCTGATAGTCGTCGATCAGCTTGCGGGTCAGCTCAAACGATGACAGCTCAGCCGTGCGCCCAGGGCTCAACGGGAACGCCTGACCAGCCCACAAGTTGATGAAATCGCCTGAGCCGGCAGGCTCGGATTTGGCTTTCAGGGGCAGCAACACACCGCCAGCCAGCGGAAACGCCGGGGCTTGCGGGTTAATCGGGCCAATCTCTCGCATCACTCGATTCAGAATGCCCCGCGCCGGTCGCCCGGTGAATAGATTGGTCAATGCGGTATCACTGGAGCTGGCTTCGCGCAGCGCACGGTGATGAGGTCTGGATATTTTCGCCTGCGGGCAAAACAGGTACGCGGTACCGATTTGCACGGCGCTTGCGCCCAAGGCAAAGGCTGCTGCGATACCACGCGCATCGGCAATCCCGCCAGCGGCAATCACCGGCACCGAGACCGCATCAGCGATTTGTGGGACCAACGCGAAGGTGCCGATCTGACTGGTCCACTCAGTGGTTAAAAACATCGCCCGATGGCCACCCGCTTCATTGCCCATGGCAACAATGGCATCGCAACCGTGGCGTTCGAGCCACTGTGCTTCTTCAACAGTGGTTGCCGAGCTGAGAATCTTCGCGCCCGTGGCTTTGACCCGCGCCATCAACTCTGGGGCCGGCAGCGCAAAATGGAAGCTCACCACCGCAGGCCGCAGTTCCTCGACCAGCGCACACGTGGCCTCATCAAAAGGCGCACGGACGGAGACCGGAGTGGGTGCGTCAAAGTCGGCGCCGAGTTCGGCGTAATAGTCTTTAAACAACGCCTTCCAGCGCTGAATGTGCGCCTCGTCGTATGCCGGGGCCTGGTGACAAAAGAAGTTCAAATTGAACGGCTGGTCAGTGGCCGCACGAAAGGCTGCGACTTCCTCACGGATCGCATCATGACTCAACGTGGCGCAGGCCAGTGAGCCCAGACCACCCGCCTTTGCCACACCGATCATTACATCGGCGCCAGCACCGAGCATGGGCGCCTGAATGATCGGAACGCTAATGCCAACCAGATTGATAAAGCGCGAGTCAGGCCATTGAGCCATGGGGGTTCTCTCTACGGTCAATATCGGAAGCTGGATAGTAACGTGTAGGAGCGAGCTTGCCTCGCGATCTTTTAAAGCAGCAAAAGATCGCGAGGCAAGCTCGCTCCTATCAAACATGAAATAAACCATTGTTTTTTAAGTAAAAAATATTGGTGCGCGAGTTGTACGGTGGCGAAAGGGTTCACTCTCCTATACGTGGTCACGGCAAGCCGTGCCGACAATGACTCCACGCCGATACCGTACGGACCACTCTCTTATTCGGGTGCAAACACACCAGTGCTGGCTACGGTCTCTGCCTCACGCAAATATAAGAGTAGACACATAACAGTTTGCTGCGCGACAGCGCGGCGTCGAAGACGGGGCGACCCCTCTTATCAAACATAAAATAAGTGATTGATTTTAAAGTCTTTGTAGGAGCGAGCTTGCTCGCGATCTTTTGATCTAGATCTTGCTTTTGATCTTGATCTAAAAGGCCCCATTAAACCACGCTGGCCGAACGCAGGTTTTGCGCAGTGGGTAACCCGGCAGGACGCCGGGTTAGCCGCGACACGGCCATGGATGGCCGATCGCGGCGGGCCTACGGAGCAAGGCCTGTGGTGAGGGCATGCCGAGCCAAAGCGAGGCACCGAGGGGTAGGGGCAAAAGCGTTTTGGTTACTTTGCCGCTTTTGCAAAGTGACGCGGCGTAAGGCCGGAACCCTAAGTGGCCGTTGCCGCAGCAACGGATATGTACTCAAGTCAAGAGCCCCCTCACCCTAGCCCTCTCCCGAAGGAGAGGGAACCGATTGGGGGATGCTGAAGATACTCGGCGGCCTGTTTGCTGCGCGACAGCGCGGCGTCGAAGACGGGGCGGCCCCTCCTACAGGGGTTTAGATCAGCGCTTACTGCTCAGCGCCGTTATCAGGGCCGGATCACGGTTGTAGATGTCCGGGGTGTAGATCACTTTGCCGGTTTTATCGGCTTGGGCCGTCCAGTAGGTCATCAGAATCGGTTTGGGGTTGGACAAGCGAAACTCATGGGTTTTGCCGGTGCTGAGCAGGTCTTCCGTGCGGCTTTTTTCCGCCGGAGTGACCAGTACGTCGCGCAGCTGGAATACCGACTCAACGCGCACACACCCAGAGCTGAATGCCCGCGGGCCTTTGCTGAACAGCGCCTGGCTTGGCGTGTCGTGCAGGTACACCGAAAACGGGTTGGGGAAGCGCAAGACAATCTTGCCCAACGGGTTTCTTGGCCCGGCGCCCTGACGCAGGAGGATATTGCCGGGGCGGTCCCAATCAATACTCTGCGGCGAGACGGGCTGCCCGTTGCTGTCAATAACCTGCAAGTCGTGCCGACTCAAAAAAGACGAATCACGGCGGATTTGCGGCAGTTTGTCTTCCTTGAAAATGGTCGGCGGGATGGTCCAGGTCGGGTTCAGGGTCAGCCGCGTGACCCGCGACTTGAGCAGCGGCGTCTGCCGGTCAGCACGCCCCACCTGAGTACGGGTTTGCCAAATCGGTTGGCCGTTTTCATACACCGTCAACTGCGCCGCAGGCACATTGACCAGCAGCATGGAGGGCTCAACGTCCTGGGCCATCCAGCGAAAGCGCTCCAGGTTGATCCGCAACTGTTCACGGCGGGTCGCCGGGCTGACGTTCAGCTCTTTAACCGTGCCCGCCCCGATGATGCCATCGGCCTGCAAGGAATGGTTGAGCTGAAAGCTTTTAACCGCAGACACCAGCTCATTGCTGTAGACGTTATCCGCTGTCGCGATTTTATGATCCAGATAACCCTCACTCATCAGCCGCTGCACCAAGGCCGGTACGCGAGAGTCTTGCATGCCGGGGCGCAGCACAGGGCCGTCGCCGATAGTTGGCCATTTGGGTAGCGGTTGCAGACGTTGCCGGGCGTAGACCTGACGCAAGTTTTTGTACTGCTCGAACGCAGGGCGCGCCTTGGCGAAGGCGTCACTGATGTTATTCAAACCGGCTTCGGCAATCGGCAGAATCTCGCGCCTGTCAGGTACTACTTCATTGGCATGCCAGACCGGCTCAAAACGCGCTTGCGGCAGGCGCCCGTAATGCAGGTCTTGCAGGGCTTGCAGGTACTGGCGGCTGATGTCGATATCGGCGCACAGGTCCTGCCCCTTGGGCAACAGGTAGTTCTGTGGGTCGAGGCCATCATCCGCCAGGGTTGGCAACGCGGCTTGCAAGGTCGCCAAACGCACTTTGTCGGCCCAGATTGGCTGGTAATTCTGGCTCTGATAAAAAGCCTCAAGGAGTGCCTGTGTGGGCTCATTAATACTGCCTGCCAGGGTCGGGCATGCTTGCGGCAGTTGCGTCAACGCCACTTGCACCGGGTTCGACGGCTCTACTGGCGGCTCATCAGCCAGTGCGACCAGTGGCGCAGCGAGCAAGGTCAGGGTCAAGTAACATGCGTGTTTTTTGATCAACTGCTTAACTCCAGTCCGTGGCCTTTATGTGAGGGTCACCGTGTTGCTTGTCGCGCTATACAGTCAGGCTAGCAGCTAAATCGCGGTGGCCCTTGGATCAGCGCATTGTCATTCGTTTATTTAATGTGGAAGTTTTCTTTATATGCTGATTTTTTTGCGACGACTTTTTCTGGTCGCTGCGACCCTGGGCTCAGTCTGCAGCCCGGCGTTCGCCGCCAATACTTCCGCCCCGGTGCTCTACAACAGCCTGTCCAAGGCCGCTCCGGAACTCAATCCGCAAGTCCTGCAAAGCGCCCTCAGCGCCATGCAATGCGCCGTTAACAACGGTGCCAGTCAAGCTCGGCACCTGGCGGTCATCGACTACTCCATGCCTTCAACCGCCCGACGCTTATGGATCTTCGACCTGACCTCTAAAAAGCTGGTCCTGCGTGAGCTGGTCGCTCATGGGCAAAACTCCGGTGAAAATTTTGCCACCCGTTTTTCCAACAGCGAAGGCAGCTTCCAGTCCAGCCTCGGGCTGTTTCGTACCCGCGAAAGCTACCAGGGTGCCAACGGCTACTCCTTGCGCATGGATGGCCTTGAGCCGGGCATCAATGACCGGGCCCGTGACCGCGACATCGTGATCCATGGCGCCAGCTATGTGAATCCGCTGTGGAGCCAACGCCAAGGCCGCATCGGCCGCAGCCAGGGCTGCCCTGCCGTACGCCCGCAAGTAGCACGCCAAGTAGTGGACAACCTCAAGAACGGACAGTTCATGTTTGCCTGGTACCCCGACCAGCGCTGGCTCAAATCGTCGGCTTACTTGAACTGCAAGCCACAGCTGGTGGCGAGCATTGTTTCGGCTAAGTAAAAACTGCCTGCGCTACGACGCCTGACCCTCGCGATCTGTTAAAAGATCGCGAGGCAAGCTCGCTCCTACAGCCATATCCATTCCCGACCCCTTTTCTCTGAAAACGACACCTCGCCCGGTCGATGGTTGACTGCGCCTGCGCAGATCTATTTATTACTATTTATCCGCATTAATACGATAAATAGAAAACATGCTTAATCGCCCGATTCGCCGCAAACGCCAGAAGCTGTCCGATGTGATTGTCGAATCGGTGAAGCGTTCGATCGTGACTGATGCACTCAAGCCCGGTGATCGTCTGCCCACTGAGCGTGAGCTGATGGAAAGCTTTCAATGCTCGAAAGGCTCAGCCCGCGAAGCTTTGAAGGCGCTGGAGGTCGAAGGCCTGGTGAGTACCCGTACCGGCCCCAGCGGCGGTGCCTACCTGAATCAGGCCGGGACTGAGCCGGCCAGCCGTGCCTTGCGTAACTACCTGCACTTCCAGCATCTGGATGGCGAACAGGTCTATCAGTTGCGCAAGGTCATTGAGGTCGAGTTGGCGGTTTCTGTTATCGGGCGTTTGAGCGCCGAAGATTATCAAGCGCTGCAAGCCAACGTAGATTTCTGCAGCGCCCCTGAAGACAGCGAGGCCGGCCAGCGGGAGCAGCGTTTGGCCGAGCTTGAGTTTCATACCCTGCTGGCCCGGGCCTGCCCTAACCCGCTGTTAAGTTTTATGGCGCAGTTTCTTAACGATTTGCTGCGCGATCTGGTGGTCCTGAAAAAGGCCTACAAACCTAAACGCAAGCAGTTTGATGCCGCCAACCTCGATTATCACAAGCAGTTACTGGTTGCCCTGCGTGCCGAGGATGAGGCGCAAGTGCGCACCTTGATGCACGAGCACATGTGCGACGCCGAGCATCACATGACCGCCCTCGAAGGCCAGGTCAATCCGCATTTCCTGCTGGAGTTCGATCACCACCACTGAACCGTTTTGCCGTAACCGTGTGTTAGCAAGCGCTCCACCCCTATCCAATAAAAGGCCTGCCCACAGGACCTGATCCGCCGTTTGCCATTGCTACTCCTGCCAATAATTAAACCAGGGAGTTACCCCATGCAACGTCGTACTTTGTTGAAAGCTGGCCTGGCTGCTGCCAGCGCTTTAAGCCTTCCGCTTGGCATACGCCAAGCCTTCGCCGCCGAGCCCTTTACCTTCTATGGGTTGAAGTCCATGTCCGGAGCCTTTGCCAGTTACGGCAAGTTTGCCGACATGGGCTCGCGTCTGGCCGTCGAGCAATACCCGCAGTTGCTGGGCAGGCCATTGGTCTACAAGGTGATTGATACCGAAGGCAATGCCGGCAAAGCAGTACGCAAGGTTCAGGAAGCCATTGGCCAGGACGGCGCACGGTTTTTCCAAGGCTGCACCCTGTCATCGTCTGCCCTGGCCGTGGCCAAGGAAGTGAACAAGACTGGCGGAGTGTTCATGACCCCGGTCGGCGCCGATGAAGTCACCGGCAAGGACTGCAACAGTTCGACGTTTCGCTGGTCCGTGCCCACCTATGGCGCGGTGCGTGAAACCCTGATACCGCTGATCAAACGCCTGCCGGAGGCCAAGCGCTGGTACACCATCACCCCACAATACGTGTTCGGCGAGGCACTGCTTGATGGCACCCGGGAAGTGCTCAAAGAACATGGCCTGGAGCTTGTCGGCAACAGTTACCACTCTTTGCAGGAGCAGGAATTCTCCGGCTATTTGACCAACGCCATTTCAGCCAAGCCGGACGTTCTGGTGCTGCTCAATTTCGGCAGCCAGTCGAACAACACCCTGCGTCAGGCCGTGAATTTCGGCATGAAAGAGCGCATGAAAATTTTGCTGGTGTGGTCCGCCGGGCTGGATCAATTCCAGGAGCTGGGCAGTGATGTGCTTGAAGGCGTGTACCTCGGCGCCCAGTACTGGCATCAGGTCGACACCCCGCTCAACCGCGAGCTGGTCAAGGCGACCCGGGCCAAATACGGCATCAACCCAAACTACCCGCTGGCGGCTGACTACATCAGCACCAAGGTCATGCTCGACACCATCGCCGCCACGGGCAGCTTCGATGGCCCCACAGTTGCAAACGCCATGCAGGGCTTGAGCTACGAAGGCCCGACCGGCAAAGAAACCATCCGCGCCGGTGACCATCAAGTGATCAAGGATTACTACCTGATGCTGGGCAAACCGGAGCGCGAAATGACCGACAAGGACGATCTTGCGCTGGTGGTCAGTTCCGGTCAGTCGTTTGCCCCCGTCGCCGACACCGGCTGCGTACTCAGCTAAACCACCGACTATTTAGCACTTGCTACACGCAGCCGGTCAGCCACGACCGCCTGCAGAGGGTATCTGCATGCTCGAACTTTATATGTTTCAAATTCTCAATGGCCTGGGCCTGGGGATGATCTATTTTCTGATTGCGGTCGGACTGACCATCATTTTTGGCCTGTTGAACTTCGTCAACTTCGCTCACGGTGCGTTCTTTCTGCTGGGCGCCTACCTCTGCTACACCGCCGTCAGCCTGACCGGCAACTTCTGGCTGTCGCTGCTGATCGCACCGCTGCTGGTTGCTGCCCTCGCATGGGTGATCGAGCGGGTGCTGATTCAGCGCATTTATAACCTGCCGCACATGTTCCAGATTTTGGTGACGCTGGGTATCGCGCTGATTATTCAAGAAGCCAGCGTGATGATCTGGGGCCCGGTCGGCAAAAGTGTCGCGGTGCCGCCGTTACTGCGCGGCGTGGTGGAAATCGGCGACTTTGTGTACCCCTACTACCGCTTGTTCCTGATTGCCTTCTCGGCGCTGGTGGGCTTTGCCCTGTGGCTGTTGCTGGAACGCACACGCTTCGGCGCGCTGGTTCGCGCCGGCAGTGAAAGTACCGAAACCGTGTCACTGCTGGGCACCAATATCTTCCGCCTGTTTTCCATGACCTTCGCCCTCGGCGCCGGGCTTGCCGGCATTGCCGGGGTGCTGTTCGCGCCATTGCGCGGCGCCCAGCCTTTTGTCGGCCCGGAGATTCTCGGCGTGGCCTTCGTGGTTGTCGTGATCGGCGGCATGGGTTCATTCAGTGGCGCACTGGTGGGCGGTCTGCTGGTGGGTGTGGTGCAAAGCCTGATGACAACTATCTGGCCCCAAGGTGCGAGCCTGATGATCTACGGCGCGATGGCCGTGGTGATTTTGCTGCGTCCTTACGGCCTCTTTGGGAGAGCCTGACATGAGCGAGAAAAACCCCCTGCCCTTCGCCAAAACCCAGTCGCGCTCGATGCTGCTGTGGGTTATTGCGGTGCTGATCGGCCTGCCACTGGTATTGCCCTCGGCCACGCTGGCCACTGAAATCCTGATCTTCGCCATGGCCGCGCTGGCCTGCAACCTGTTGCTGGGTTACACCGGGCTGCTGTCCTTCGGCCAGGGCATCTTCTTTGGCGCCGGTTCTTATTGCGCCGCCTTGCTGATGATTCATCTGCAATGGGGGCTATTCAGCGCACTGCTGGGTGCGGCCATCGCCGGTGCCTTGCTGGCGTTTCTGGTCGGTGCCCTGGCGATTCGCCGTACCGGTATTTACTTTGTGATGCTGACCCTGGCGTTCAGCCAGATGGTGTACTTCCTGACCTACACCCTGAGCGGCTGGACCGGCGGCGACAACGGCCTGCTCGATGTGCCACGGCCTGAAATCCGTATCGGCGACACGTTGCTGATGTCGCTGAGTGATGCGCGCTACTTTTACGGCTTTGTCGCGGTGCTGTTTCTGCTGATTTTCATTGGCGCACGCCGGGTGATTGCCTCGCCCTTTGGCAGCACGTTAATGGCGATCCGCGAGAACGAAACCCGTGCCGCGGCCATCGGCTACGACACCCGTCACTTCAAGATCCTGGTGTTCATGCTGTCGGGCGCAGTCACCGGGGTTGCCGGGGCGCTGTACGCCATGCTGCTGCACTTTGTGCCGCTGTCCAACATCGACCTGATGATGTCCGAAAACATCCTGATCATGACCATTGTCGGGGGTACCGGGTCGCTGTTTGGCTCCTTGCTGGGTGCCGGTTCCATTGTGCTGCTGGGTGATTTCCTGTCAGACCTGTGGCCGCGCTGGCTGATGCTGCTCGGGATCATTTTGATCGTCGTCGTGGTGTTTATGCGCGGCGGTTTGTGGGGTGGATTTACCAGCGCTTTCGAACGCATCAAAGGCTCGCGCAAAAGCCGCCTGCCGATTCAGGAGGAACAGCCATGAGCGCTAAAACACCTTATCTGCTGGAAACCGAGAACCTGAAGCTGTCCTATGGCGCATTCAATGCTGTAAACGGGGTCAACCTGAAGGTCGAGCAAGGCACCATTCATACCGTGATCGGCCCCAATGGCGCGGGTAAAACCAGCCTGTTCCACTGCTTGACCGGCGAGCGCCGGGCCACCGACGGGGCGATTGTGTTTGGCGGTAAAAACATCATCAAAAAGCCGTCCCATGGCCGGGTTGCGTTGGGCATGGCGCGTTCCTTTCAGCTCACCAGTCTGTTCCAGAACCTCAGCGTACGGGAAAACCTGCGTCTTGCCGCTCAGGGCCGTGACGGGCTGGGCGCACTGAACTTCTGGCGCCGGGTAGACAGCAAACGTGAACACCTGGACATGGCAGACCAGGTGCTCGAACGCCTGCAATTGACCGCGCGCGCCAACACCCTGGCGGGCGAACTGTCCCACGGTCAGCAACGGGTGCTGGAGGTGGGCATGTCGATTTGCTCCAAACCCAAACTGCTGATGCTCGACGAGCCTACCTCCGGGATGGGCATTGACGATATTCCGATCATGACCCAACTGATCAGCGACCTGGGCCGCGATCACACCGTGCTGTTGATCGAACACAACATGAGCATTGTGATGTCCATCAGCCAACGCATCACGGTGATGAGCCACGGCCAGATCCTGGTCGAGGGTACCCCTGAATTTGTCCGCGCCGATGAGCGTGTGCGCACCGCCTACCTGGGAGAAGCCGCCTGATGCTAATCGTCGACAACATCCATTCCTACTACGACAAAAGCCACGTGCTCGAGGGCGTCTCGCTGCAGGTCAATCCCGGTGAACTGGTGACCTTGCTGGGCCGTAACGGTGCGGGCAAGACCACGACATTGCGCAGCATTCTTGGGGTTGTCTGCCCGCGCAAAGGGCAGATCCGCTTTAACGGCCAGGACATGGTCGGGCGCAAAATTTTCGAAATCGCCCGCGAAGGCCTGGCCCTGGTGCCGGAGCATCGCGGGATCTTCCGCCTGCTGAGCGTTGAAGAAAACTTGCGCATTGCCCAGCGCAAAAGCAGCCGCTGGCAGCTGGAAGACGTCTACACGATGTTTCCACGCCTCAAGGAACGGCGTAAAAACGCTGGCCATGCGTTGTCCGGCGGAGAACAGCAAATGCTCGCCATTGCCCGCGCCCTGGTCAACGACCCCAAGCTATTGATTCTCGATGAGCCCACCGAAGGCCTGGCACCGGTGATCGTCGATGAACTGGTGAAGATCCTGCGCAAGATCAAGGACGACGGCTTGCCCGTGCTGCTGGTGGAACAAAACCTGATGGTCTGCGACAAGCTTGCCGATCGCCATTACGTGCTTGAACAAGGCCGCGTGGTGTACGAAGGCAGCGCCGCCGATTTCCGTGCCAACCCAACGATCAAGAACCGTTACCTGGCCCTTAGCGCCTGAAGGGAGACTCGTGTCCATGAACAGCCCTATCGTGTTATCCGACCTTTTCAACAGCAACGCGCCGCTGATCAACCGCGACCGTCTTTGGCAATCGCTGATGGACCTGGCACAACTCGGCGCCACGGCCAAGGGCGGTGTCTGCCGTCTGGCCCTGACCGACCTCGACCGCCAGGCCCGCGACCTGTTTGTGCGCTGGTGTGAAGAAGCCGGCTGTACGGTGACCGTTGACGGCATTGGCAATATCTTTGCCCGCCGCGCGGGACGTCAACCCGACCTGCCACCGGTCATGACCGGCAGCCACATCGACACCCAACCCACCGGCGGCAAATTCGATGGTTGCTACGGGGTCATGGCCGGACTGGAAGTCATCCGCACCCTGAACGATCTGCAACTGACCACCGAAGCTCCCATTGAAGTGGTGGTCTGGACCAACGAAGAAGGCTCGCGCTTCCCGCCGTGCATGATGGGCTCCGGGGTGTTTGCCGGTAAATTCGACCTGGACGAAACCCTGAGCAAAGTCGATGAACAAGGCTTGTCAGTCGGTGCCGAGTTGCAGCGTATTGGCTACGCTGGCACCCGCCCGGTGCTCGGGCACCCGGTGGGCGCGTATTTTGAAGCGCACATTGAGCAAGGCCCGGTGCTGGAAGACCGCGCCACCACGATTGGCGTGGTCATGGGTTGCCTCGGCCAGAAGTGGTTTGATCTGACCCTGACCGGCGTTGAAGCCCATGCAGGCCCTACCCCCATGCATTTGCGCAAAGATGCGCTGGTCGGCGCCGCGCACGTGGTCAGCGCCGTCAACCGGATCGCCCACCAGCATCAACCCCATGCGTGCGGCACCGTTGGCTGCCTGACCCTGCACCCAGGCTCGCGTAACGTGATCCCCGGGCAAGTGCACATGACCATCGACCTGCGGCACCTGCATGCCGATCACCTGCAAGCCATGGTGGATGAAGTGCGCGAAGCCATTGAAGTGGCCAGTGTCGAGCACGGCTTGAGTGTTGAGCTGACCCCGACCGCTGACTTCCCGCCGCTGGACTTCAACCCTGCGTGTGTCGATGCCGTGCGCCAGGGCGCGCAACAGTTGGGCTTGAGCCATATGGACATCGTCAGCGGCGCCGGGCACGACGCGATTTTTGTCGCGGAGCTGGGCCCGGCCGGGATGATTTTTGTGCCATGTGAAGGCGGCATCAGCCACAACGAAATCGAAAACGCGGCGCCACAGGACTTGGCTGACGGCTGCGCAGTACTGCTGCGGGCCATGGTCAATGCCGCGCAAGGAGGTAAACAATCATGAGTAATACACCTGACATCGGCCAGATGAACGCCGTCGAACTGCTGGCCCGGTATCGCGATAAAAGCCTCTCTCCAGTGGAAGTGGTCGAGGATGCCCTGCTGCGTATTGAGCGCTACAACCCGGCAGTCAACGCCTACTGCCATGTTGACCCGCAAGGCGCGCTGCAGGCGGCCCGGGAATCGGAGCAGCGCTGGCTGAAGGGCACGCCTTGCGGTGCGCTGGATGGCGTACCGGCCTCGATCAAAGACCTGACCCTGACTCAAGGCATGCCTACACTCAAAGGCTCTCGCACCACCACGGCGCAAGGTCCATGGGAGATTGACGCGCCTTTTAGTGCTTTTATGCGCAAGGCAGGCGCGGTCTTGCTGGGCAAGACCACGACCCCCGAGTTCGGCTGGAAAGGCGTCACCGATAACCCGCTGTACGGCATCACCCGTAATCCCTGGGACACCCGGCTGACCGCAGGCGGCTCATCCGGCGGGGCTGCCGCAGCCGCCTCGCTTAACCTGGGCGTGCTGCATCAGGGCAGCGATGCCGGCGGCTCGATCCGCATCCCTTGCGCGTTTACCGGCACATTTGGCATCAAACCGACCTTCGGCTACGTACCGCAATGGCCGGCCAGTTCCATGACCATCCTTTCGCATCTGGGGCCAATGACCCGCACCGTCGAAGACTCGGTGCTGATGCTGCAAACCGTGGCCAGGCCCGATGCCCGCGATGGCTTGATCGGCGCCCCGCGCACCACGCCCTGGCTTGTACAGAGCGATGACCTCAAGGGTTTGCGCATCGCCTACAGCCCCAACTTCGGCTATGTCGACGTTGATCCGCAGGTCGCCCGCGTCGTGGCCCAAGCGGTGCAGCGTCTGGCCGAACTCGGCGCCCATGTCGAGCAAGTTGACCCTGGCTTCAGCGATCCGCTGGAGACTTTCAACACCCTGTGGTTTGCCGGTGCAGCGCGCTTGGCCGGCCAACTCAGCAGTGCCCAGCGCGAGCTGATGGACCCGGGGCTGCAACGGATTGCCGGCCTTGGCGAGCGCATCACCCTTGAGCAATACAGCACCGCGCTGGAAGCACGGGCGGCATTGGTCGCGCACATGAACGACTTCCATCAGCGCTACGACATTCTGGTCTCGCCCATGCTGCCCATTACCGCATTTGCGGCCGGGCACAACGTGCCGCCCGAGTCCTCATTGACCGACTGGATGCAATGGACCCCGTTCACCTACCCGTTCAACCTGACCCAACAACCGGCGGCCTCAGTGCCCTGCGGGCTGGCCGACAATGGCCTGCCGGTAGGCCTGCATGTGGTCGGCGCACGCTTTGCCGATGACCAGGTACTGCGAGTTTGCCGGGCCTATGAAAAATACTTCGCGCAAAGCCACCCGCATGCGCCAATAACGCCCGTATAAAAACGGTTCCCCCTGTAGGAGCGAGCTTGCCTCGCGATCTTTTAAACGATCAAAAGATCGCGAGGCAAGCTCGCTCCTACAGATTGATAATCGTCAGCCATGGCCAACGCGCTTGGTAGCTTCTGGCCTTGTGCATAAACAAATCAGGCTGCGGGGTTAACGGATTATTGCGTAACAGACCCTGCCCGATATCATCCAGCCCATAAGGCGCATACACCTCGCCGCTGTCAGCGCAAAGCCCCACGCAGGTCCCGGCCACCAGATAACGATCAATACCGTCACGGGCGGTAAACAACTGCGGATAAGGCCTGCCGAAACGTTCGGGATACCAGAGGTGCACCCGGGCCTGGTTCTTGATATCAACGTTCACACCCAGATCCTCGAACAGCTGCCGTGCCTTGATAATGACTTCGTTTTCCGCCTCCCAGGACACATCTTGATCAAAGTAAAAAACGTCGTAATCCTTAACCCCAAACGCCGGCGGCAGGTTTGAGCGATGGTTCCAGACCGCCTGAAACAGGCTGCCCGCCGTCAACAAGCACTGTTCAACGCCCAGCTTGGGCAAGCGCTCCATGAGCTCAGCGTTGACCGGGTTACCCATTGCCAGGCTAACAAAGTGTTCAGGCGTCAAATTCATCGGCAGTCCTTTAGCTTCTGCGTTCCAATTGGGCACAACTCTATCCGGGTTCCATGACCGGTTCTAGCCGCACACACCGGAGCGATTCTGACCGGCGGCTGTCATATGCCGTTACCTATGCCGCACTATAACCACCATGCCTATACGTCCTGCATCACTCGCCCCTGTTTATGAATACCCTGAGCACCTGCGCGCTCAAGTCGCTGCAGCACCGCGAGCGCCAGGGGTTTACTTCTTTTATGCGCAAGACGACTCGATGCCGCTGTACATCGGTAAAAGTGTCGATATCCGCAGCCGACTGCTGGCACACCTGCGAACACCCGAAGAAGCCCGCATGCTGCGCCAAGCAAAAAGAATCGAGTATGTGCAAACCGCCGGAGAAATCGGCGCGCTGCTGCTGGAATCGCGCCTGATCAAAGAACTGCAACCCCTCAAAAACAAGCGATTACGCAAGCAACGCCGGTTGTGCTCAATACGCGTCATCAAGGGTGCTGTAGACATCATCGACACCACAGACTTGCCCGGCGCCAGCCCGTTGTACGGGCTGTTCCGCAACAAGCGCATGGCCACTGAAGCGTTGATGCTGATCGCTGACGAGCAGCGCCTGTGCCACAGCCTGCTCGGCATCGAAAAAGCGATGGGCCGCAGTTGCTTCAGAGCACAAATCGGCAAATGCGCAGGCGCCTGCAGAGGTGATGAAAGCCATGCTGCCCACACCGAACGCTTGTTAACCGCGCTTGCCCGCTGGGCCGTACACCGCTGGCCCTTCCCCTGCGCAATCGCCCTGCACGAGCGCCACGGTGAACATGAGGAATACCACGTCGTGGACGGCTGGCATTACATCGGCACCTACGCCACGGAAGCTGAAGCCAGACAGGCACCGAAAAGCACCGGCCAGGCATTTGATGCCGATTGCTACAAGATCCTCGTGCGTCCGCTGCTGCTAGAGGGTGCCGAGTTGATCATGCTTGGGTAGTGGTCGGCCCCTACCCACCTTCTTGACATCTTTAACGTGCCCCGGCAAATTGGCCGCCCATTCTTTTTCGGCCCCTCTTAAGTGCACCGCCCAGGCGTTAACTCGCGAAGCGGTCATACCTGAAGCCGACTCTTAATCGGTCGCCACTGCCCGGCGCACCCATCATCAGACCTAAAGAGAAGAAGGATGATTTCATGATCATTCGCAAGGGTAACGCTGTGGACCATCCGCAGTTGCTGAACATCTGGCTGCGCGCAGTTCAGGCCACTCACGATTTTTTGCAGCCATCCGACATCGAAGCACTGACACCGCAGTTACGTGACAGCTACTTGCCAGCCGTAGAGCTGTGGGTCGCGGCAAATACTGGAGACTGGCCACTAGGGTTCATTGGACTGAGTGACAACCATGTGGAAATGCTCTTCGTAGACCCACAACAGCATGGCCAAGGCATTGGCCGAGCCCTGCTGGACCATGTCCGTACATCGCGCGCGACGCTCAGCGTGGATGTCAACGAGCAAAACCCACAGGCCGTAGGGTTCTACCTGCACTACGGGTTCGTGCAAACGGGGCGTTCGCCACTGGACGGTGAAGGACGACCCTTCCCGTTATTGCACATGAGCTTGCCTGAGTAAAAAGGTTGGGGCTGTGTGTCACACTGCATACAGCCCCGCAACAGGCCCCCATGAAAGAGATGACGATCTAGCTTAAAAACCAACTCTCCCATATTCAAAAATCGCCTACGTCTTGAATTGCCCCATAGCGCGAACGTGTATTACCGATCTGATAAAAAGTTCCATTACTTGTGCAATTAGATAAAAAACCCAACTGACCACACGGCAACACCCCCACTTTAAACAATGATTAAAACAGCACAGCAGACTCTCAGTAACACCTCGCCAAATCACACAGCCTAGACACTATCAACGACAACACAAATTTTATTTTATATTTGCATTTTGACAAAACGCCTTCTTAACTCTTTCCGGCTTTAGGAGTACATCTAAACCTCACACAGGAGTTACACCATGAAACGGATCGCTTTAATCCTCGCCGCTACATTCCCTGTCATGGCTTTCGCAGCTTCTCAAAACACCATCACGTTTAACGGACAAGTCACCGATCAAACATGTACGGTTGCAGTCAATGGTAATGCGGCCAGCCCGATGATCCTGCTACCCACTGTGAGTGCCACATCGTTGAGTGCCGCGAACAGCAAATCCGGAGAGACCCCTTTCACTGTAAGCATCAGCGGTTGCACTGCCCCATCATCAACAGCCCTGGCGATCAAAACTGCATTCTTGGGCAACAACGTGACCAGTGCTGGCAACCTTGGCAGCTCAGGTACAGCCACAAACGTACAAATTCAATTGCTTAGCGCACCTGCAGGTACGGCCATCGTACTTGAAGGGGTCACCTCGGTGGCCGGTCTGGTTCTACCCAGCGCGCAAACTGAAACCAGCCATGATTTCGCTGCGCAGTATGTCAGCGAAACAGGTGGTGCCACTGCGGGTACAGTTACAGCCAGCGTGCAATACGCTTTGGATTATCTGTAAGACAGTAGTCCACTCTACCGGGCAATACGCCCGGTAGAGTTGTCTCCCCCTAACTTCCCTACTCTTTACACGTTGTGTGCGGATTGCCATGTCACGCCTAATAAAACTAACTCAGACCTTCACTCTAACTCTCCTGGCACTTTCAGTGAATCCTGTTAGTGCCAGTGTCATCATGACCGGCACCCGAGTGATATACCCTGCTCAGGCGCAAGAAAAAACCGTGCAGTTGACCAATCAGAATGCACTGCCCTATATCGTGCAAATGTGGATTGATAACGATCCTGACAATAATGAACCGAAAAATACCACTTCACCTTTTATTGCCAATCCGCAAATTTTTCGTATTAACCCGAATGCCGGACAGACTGTTCGCTTGGTCTTTACTGGTAACAGGTTAGCCAAAGACAGAGAAACACTCTTTTATCTTAGTTTCTTGCAAATGCCGGCCATCAAGGCCAGCGAATTACAGGCCAACAAGTTGCTGGTTGGCGTGAACAGCCGGATGAAACTGTTCTACCGCCCTCAGCAACTGGCGGGCAACCCGGATGAACTGAGTAAATCACTTAGCTTCAAAGTGCAAGGCAGGTCCATCGTCGCCAGCAATCGCAGTGGTTACTACGCCACCGTGCGCGACGCGAAGGTGATCCATGGCGGTCAAACACTTACCGTAAATCAGGCTGTGATGATTCCGCCACTGAGTGAAGTCAACTGGATGCTTCCCACTCATACGTCAGCCAGCAAAGGCGACATGCTACGCCTGACGTTAGTCAACGATTACGGTGCAGATGTCATCAATGACCTCCTTATTAACTGATGGCTCGGGATGAGTGTTTATGCTTGTGCGTCGCGTTTATGTATTTAAAAAGGATTTTAAGGTTTCACGCTTATATGGATTACGCGATCTGGTAGGAGCATCGGCGTTAACCACTGTCAGTTTGTTGTGCCCTGATCCGGTTCTGGCAGAACCTGCCACAGTGAGCGCTAACGACCCATACGTTTTCGACGACAACATGATGTTCGGTAATGGCTCGTTATCGCGTTTCAACCGTATTAACGCAGTAGAACCAGGGCAGTACAAAGTCGATCTATTTATCAACCGGCGTTTTGTAGATCGGGTTGACTTGCGCTTTGCCAGCCAGGGAAATGGCGATGTCCAGCCCTGTCTGTCAGAGAAACTGCTGGAGTCTTCAGGTGTGCTTAAAAGCGCCATTCATACCACCGACGACAATCAATGCCTGATCCTCTCACAGGCCATCCACGGCGCCTCCACGGCTTTCGATTTTTCGATACTGAGACTGGATTTAAGCATCCCGCAGAGCCTGATGATCAACACGCCAAGGGGTTACGTGCCAACACAGAGTCTTGATGCTGGCAGCCTTATGGGCTTCGTCAATTACAGCGCCAACCAATATCATGTGACTCGCTCCGGTAAAAACAACAGCAGTACAGATTCGAGTTATCTGTCCCTGAACAGTGGCTTGAACGTGGGTCTATGGCGCTTGCGCCAACAGGGAAACTGGCGTTATGACAACGATTACGGATCGCACTGGAATACGACCCGTACATACGCCCAACGAGCATTACCTGGCATTAAGGGCGACCTGACTGCAGGCCAGGGGTTTACGTCGGGGCGTTTTTTTTCAGGGCTAAGTTATACCGGTATTGAGATCGCCTCTGACGACCGCATGTTGCCCGAGTCACAGCGCGGATATGCGCCCACGATACGAGGAGTCGCTACCAGCAACGCACAAGTGATCGTGCGTCAGAACGGCAATGATATTTATCAAACTACCGTCACGCCGGGTCCATTTGAGATCAATGACCTTTATTCAACCAACTACAACGGCGACCTCGAAGTCTCTGTGATTGAAGCTGATGGTAACGTCAGCACGTTTACGGTGCCCTTCTCGGCGGTTCCAGAATCGTTGCGCCCTGGCGTGTCTCGCTACAGCTTGGCGCTGGGACGAACCCGAGACAACGGAGATCACGATCCGTTTGGTGAGGTGACCTACCAAATCGGCCTGAGCAATAGCATTACCGCCAACAGCGGCCTGAGAATCGCGGATCGTTATCAGGCGTTCGTAGTAGGAGGCGTGTACTCCAGCAGCCTGGGTGCATTCGGCCTGGATACTACGTACTCACGGGCTGACTTGCCCGGAGACGGTCAGTTGGATGGCTGGATGGGACGTCTGTCATACAGTCGAACGTTTCAGCCCACCAACACTACCTTATCAATAGCCGGGTATCGCTATTCCACTGAAGGCTATCGCGATTTGGGCGATGTCTTAGGGGTACGCAGATCGACTCGAAAAAACGAAACCTGGGAGTCGACAAGCTACATGCAGCGCTCGCGCTTCGAAGTGTCGATTAACCAAAGCCTTGATGACATGGGCAGCGTGTTTCTGTCGGGCTCGACCCAAGACTATCGCAATGGTCGAGACCGCGACACTCAGTTACAGTTTGGCTGGTCCAACACACTGCGTAACAATATCAGCCTGAACCTGACAACATCACGACAGACTACCGGCAGTTACCTGAACCGCCGCAGCGGGCACTATGACGATCCGCTCGACAACACATTCGCCAATGGTGGTCTTGGCATTGCTCGTACAGACGGCAGAAGCGAAACCGTCACACTACTGTCCGTGTCTTTCCCGCTCGGCAGCCCCGGTCGCCCTAACACGCCCTATCTAAGTACCTCGGTCACCCATAGCTCGGACTCTGGCAATGTGTATCAAACCTCGTTATCAGGCACTCAGAGCGACGATCAGTCGCTGAGTTATGGCATTGACGCCTCTCGCGATGCCCAACAAAAGCTCAACGTTTTTAGTGCCAGCCTTCAAAAATATCTGCCCAACGCTTCTCTGAGTGCCACAGCCTCCAAAAGTCAGGATTACTGGCAGGCCTCAGGGAGTGCCCGCGGTGCTCTGGCAGTGCACGAGGGGGGTATCACTTTTGGCCCGTACTTGAGCGATACCTTTGCGCTGATCGAAGCCAAGGGTGCCAGTGGTGCCAAAGTCATGAGCGCAAGCGGAGCCACAATCGATAGCCGAGGGTATGCACTGGTGCCGTCACTAACGCCATACCGCTACAACTCCGTTGTCATCAACCCGGAAGGTATCAGTGAAAAGACGGAAATCGGCAATGGCCAACAACGCGTTGCTCCATATGCGGGGGCGGCAGTCAAGGTCAAGTTCAATACAGTGATTGGCAACGCAATTCTGGTAAAAGCCCTACGCAGTGATGGCAAAGCGGTGCCCATGGGAGCCGATGTACTGGATGACAGCGACAGCGTAATTGGCATGGTCGGCCAAGGCAGCCAGGCCTACCTTCGGACCGACAAACTCAAAGGCACGTTGGTCGCACGCTGGGGCGACGCTCCAGAAGAACGATGCAGCATGCACTTCGACCTGACTCGACAGGATGTCAGTCAGGCTCTGATCAAGATCAATAGCGAGTGCCGCATCCCATGATCCCTTTTTACAAAAAGAACACCCTAATGATGATTTCCCGTTATCGATTAACGCTCACACTTATCGTGATGTTCGGGGCAGTCATTTCTGACGCTCAGGCAACCTGCAGCAGGATCTACTCCGGCATCCAGACACGAGACAACAGTACAGCACAACTTACCTTCGGCCGGATCAACCTGACATCAGCCCACTTACAGCCCGTGGGCACTGTGCTAGGTTCAATCGTAATTTCACCGGCTTCCGCCCCCGGACTGACCAGTGAAACATTAATGTGGGAATGTGATATCACTGATGCTGATGACCTCTACGAACTTTTTGCCACTAATGGTGATGATCGGGTGGGCGGATTCTGGGACATTGGGGCTGCCGATGGTCTGCCTAATTACTTTGCGACCTGGTTTCCTTATGTTGCAATCAGGCTGACTCATGTCAAT
This sequence comes from Pseudomonas helleri, assembly GCF_001043025.1. Taxonomy (GTDB): domain Bacteria; phylum Pseudomonadota; class Gammaproteobacteria; order Pseudomonadales; family Pseudomonadaceae; genus Aquipseudomonas; species Aquipseudomonas helleri. Next base: position 122,074 of record NZ_JYLD01000012.1, read on the forward strand.
TCCGGCCAGGTTTACACCCGTTACTGGCAGCAAGCCCGGATCACCGAATACGACACGGTAGGCAACAAGATCCAGATTAAGGCAAAACACTTGAGCTTGATCCAGGCCGAGCTCGTTCGTGTGTCAAGTCTCCCTCCAACGACAGGCTCAGTTTCAAATTACTGCACTGGAACAGCCGCCAGCAGTGGTAGTGGTGTTTATCCTTACACCTGTACACAACCCAACGGCTATATCCAGTTCCAGGGTGGCGGTATCAAGTCCGACTCGGTCGGGGAAGACTCCAGCAGATACTACAGATTTTGGGGCGCTCGAAACGGCGTTGGGTACGGCATGCGCTCGGCGGCGTCAATCAGCTACGCTGCCACTTGTGTAGCCAGAAACGTCACACCTGTCGTCACCTTCCTGCCCGTCACCGCCGCTGAGCTTAACCAGGGAGCCACGCGCAGCAGCGACTTCACCATTGATCTTGAATGCGATAACGCGGTGAATTCCGGAACATCAACCAATCAAACAGCACTCGGTATTCAAGTCGCTCAAAGCGCCTATACCCAAGCCCAATCCATGGGTCTTGTGACCAGTGGCGGCGCAGTCACTCACTTATTGTCCAACGGCTATGGCAGCGATCCGTCGGTTGCGACGGGTGTCGGGATCAGCCTGCGCAACGCAAAGGACGGCACTGCCATGAATTTTTTAGGTTGGTCCAACACCGGCACCGGTGCCTCCGGTGGCTGGTACCCGGTCTTGGATGGGGCGAGCAGCAATGGGAGCAACACGCAGAACTTCACCAATTATTCGCAGACCATCACTGCCACCCTCAGTGCACTGCCCGGTTTGACGGTCAAACCGGGAAAAGTCAACGCAACTGCTTATGTCTTGGTGAAAGTACAATGAATAAAAAAAAATGTGCGCAATTGCTGCTTTGGGGAGGGTTAATGCTGAGCGCTTTGCAAAGCGCTCATGCCGGCGTCATGCCGGAAAGGACCCGGCTGATCTTCCACGAGGGGCAAACACAGCGCTCGCTGATGCTTGCCAATACTAATACCTATCCGGTCGTTGTACAAACCTGGCTCGACAACGGCGAGGGTAATCAAGCCCCGGAAAATGCTGTGTCAACCATGGTCGCACTGCCCTCGGTATTCAAGCTGCAAGCAGGCGCCATTCAAGGCTTGCGAATCGTTCAAGATGCTAGCTCACTTCCAAGAGACCGCGAGTCGGTGAGTTGGCTGAACATTTACGAGATCCCGCCCACCAAAACGATTGGCCCGATGCTTGCGACTCAAGTTGCTGTGGCAATGAACACCCAAATGAAGGTGTTCTACCGCCCTGCCAACTTACCTGTTCCCCCGGAAAAAATGGCCACATTGCTCACCTTCAGCCTTAAGCAACACGCTGGTGGCTGGATCTTGGTATGTCACAACCCCACCCCTTATCACGCCTCATTTTCCTCTCTGAGTGTAATGGATGAAGGTCGAGAGCGCGCCAATGCCAAAACGCTGGACATGATGACCCCTCCTTTAAGCGACAAACCCTATTCATTGGCCTCCTTTAGCCTTGATGTTCAGAGCAAGCTGACTGTGAATTACACGCTGATTGATGATGAGGGCCACTATCACGACGCAAGTACAACCGTGAAAATTCCCTAGAATCGACTGAAGGGTCTATGCCCCATCTACTCGGTAGGCTTGGAAGCCAAGACAATTGTACCGTTGAATGTCTGGCATTTTCTAAATCGCTCTATGGTGTGTTACAGGCAGAGCCCATGGCGAGGAACTCTAGAAAAATTCGTCCAACTGCTCGAAAAACTCGCGCTTGGCCGGTTCATCTCCCTCGCCCAACTCAGTTAGAAACTCACCGGCAACGCCCAAAGAGACGTCTTTACGCAAAAAGCGATGAACAAAGGCAATGTCCAACCATCGATCGGCACTCCCGCCACGACCCAAATCAATGAAGTGCAGCGTGTCATGGGCATCGACAAACACATTGGCCCCACACAGATCGCCGTGACTGAACACTCGGTCCTCTGGCGGCTTCGTTTTATGCAGGCGAGCGACAAGATCCAGCGGAGTCTGCAAGTAAGGCCACTGCTGCAGGTTGTAACAATCCTCGCCCAAGTTATGTGCCAGCAGATAGTCCAGCTCATGCAGACGCGTTTCAACACTTGAATCAAACGGGCAATCGTGGATTGGCACAGCCTGTAACTGCCGCACCGCCTCGCAAAAAAACATGATGATCGAAGACGGGTCATTGATACGCGCCTGAAGGGGTTGCCCTTCGACACAACGCGTAATCATGAACTCACCTTCAACGCTTTCCGCGACAGCCACCACTTCAGGGACTCTCAGGCGATCTGCGAGCCAGGACAAGACCCGCGCCTCTCGTAACACGCTATACGTGGTAGGTGCCAAGATAGCCGGGCAAGTCTTGAGAAATAAACGATCGTTACCACGTTTGAAGCTATAAACATCGCAGGGGGATTCACCGATCTCGTCGGCTCTCAGCGCGGCGCCACCTATGAATTGTTCAATAGTGCGAGGCAATTTGATGATCATTGGTACTCGACTCGACAGGCTTTGAAACTCATTTCAGCCGTCACCATAACAAAATTGTAGGAGCGAGCTTGTCTCGCGATCTTTTGCTTTTGAAAATCAAAAGATCGCGAGACAAGCTCGCTCCTACAGGCTCAATGTTTACTTAAGTCAATTGCAATTCCGATTCCTGATAAACTCCCGGCCATTACGCCTCAGCAGAAGCTTGAGCGCACAGCCTTTCATATTCCAGCCTGCCTCGCCTTAAGTCCTCATCATTTAAGGGCTTTGCTGCACTGCGGTACATCAAGCCTATAAAGCGGCTGGAAATGCATACTTTTGAACGATAGATCATGACTAAAATTATCGCTGAAACCACCGTTATAGAGCGCTCAGAACCCTCCAGAAGATTTTCTGTGGCACCCATGATGGATCGTGTCGATCAATCTTAAAAGTCTATATATTTCATATAGTTATACAAAAAATCCGCATTGCTTAAGCAAAATTTCAGCAACCCCTGCCATGCTAAGCAAATTCAGCAAAGAACCTCTCGCAGAGTTCGTCCAATCACCGGCAGAACGGGCGCTTGTTGTGCTGACCACAATCTGCGTCTAGCAGCTCATGCATGTCGGTGAGTTGCAACTCCATGCGCGGTATATCTGCAGCTTCCACGAACAGGCACTCAAACGTCACTCGTATCTTAAAACTTCCTCCCCCCCAGCAGTGCTTGCAAAAAAACTGAAATGCTATAAGAATCAGAAAATTAGCCTCCCAGCTTAGTGCGGGTTTGACAGATCGCTTAAGAAGAGAAGAGCAAGGCCGGATAAAAAATCTCAATAATCGAGAGATTACATTTAAATCCAGACAATCAGAATAGCTTAAAATGCACCTTTTCAGCTGTGCCAGAGACGTATGTTGATTTTTTCAGACGCTGGATGCATGTCCAAAGTGCGCGCACACTGCATGAATGCACATTTATACTTTGGATCACCTCCCCCAAAAAACTGCCGCTCGATTTAAGAATTTAAAAAAAAATAAAATTCAATAAAAACCATTATCTCAATTGAAATCACCAAAAACTACAGAGATATTTTAATGGAAAATTATCATGTCTAATCCCGAACTACTGCCCATGCTACTCCATAGAATAAACGAAAACCAACTAGCCTTAGAAGCAGCTATAATGGAGCTTACAAAGTGGATTGAGCAGAGAGGATCAATAGATGTAGGAAGAAATGTTAGAGGGGCACTAGAGGTTATCGAATACAACTCAAAATATATCGATTCCGCAATTAAAATATACGCACAGCATAAAGAATTTTAATAAAACAAGTGCCTCATGGCGCAGAGCTTAGAGGCACAAACATAAAAGCAAATTCACACAGCTAATAAATTCGCTCCAGTTGAATTTTTTATTATGTTTTCGCAAAAATATTCCAGGCGGCCAGATGAGTTTTCCCGTATAGGCCACGCATCAGCTTTTAGAGCAATCATACTCAAACTCTTAGCAGATCGGGCCTTGGGGAAAACTTCTTGTACTGCGCGCCTCATTTTTACAGATTGATAAATTTGCTCATCATAAGGTATGGAGCCAGCATAAAAGACTGACACATCATGAATATGATTAATTGACCTTAATAATGATTCATAGACTCGATATCCAGACTGACAGCCTCTTACCATATTAACCAAAACTCTAAAGCGACTGACTCTATAACTGACACTTAAAAGTCTTATAAGAACCGAAGCACTGACAATCGAAGAATACTCATCACATACTACTATTAAAACCTCATTTGCAGCGCTAACAAAATCTATTGCAGTGCCATTCAGACCTGAAGCAGTATCGATTATAAGAGCATCGATATTATCAGCAAGAGAGCTAAAAGCCTGGATCAATCCTGCATGTTGAATAAGTGGCAGTTCAGACATATACTCAACGCCTGATGCTGCAGGAACAATACTAACACCGCACGGCCCGGACACTACTACTTCTTCTAAACTTTTTCTCCCCTCAAGAACGTCTTGCAGTGTATATTTCGGCTTTAAATCAAGCATGGAATCTACGCCAGCCAGCCCTAAATTCGCATCAAATAATAAAACTCGCCTTCCAAGCTTGGCTAGAGCTATTGAAAGATTTACAGCAACCGTAGTCTTACCGACCCCGCCCTTAGCGCTAGTAATTGCGATGACTTGAATTAAATGCTTGTTTGCCATTTTTTATCCATCCATGAATCGCTTACGTCGTATGCGAAATTTGAGCATATCATCAAGATCATAGATGAAAAATTTATTTTGGTTGAGATTCGTATTGCCAAATCAATAATGAGAATCTGTAGCAACAACTACCGTGTAATTATGGTCGCGCAAATATGATCCCTATTGACAAGCAGTTATTACTGCTATCAGCTGCTTCTCGTAGCCAATTCTCTGACGGCGCTCAGCCAGTAGAGACCTAAGCTTCACTTCGAGCGAGTCATCCTTTTGCAATCCTGCCGCCGCCCATGGCGGCACTGCGACCTCCTGCGACTTACATGGGACCAACACCGGAACTTCGACACGCACATTGCGTACCTCGGGATCACGAGTACCACACCCGACCAATATCATTAGAAAGCAGGCAGTGAATAATTTTTGGAATACTTTGCAGCTGCTTTTGTAGTTCACAAACCCAACTCCTGATCAATGATTGAAGCAGCAGCCTCGGCCGGATCGCCGCCGGTTCGCTCCTGCATCAATCTGTTGGCTGCGGCGTAATCTGCCCCGGCCTCTTCCTTGGCCTTGGCAATCGCCTGGGCCGCGTTCCGCTCTCGCAGTTCGCCAGCAGCAACCAGCTCGCCCAGCTTGTGGCCCTGCTCACCCGCCAGCTCTTCAAGGTTGTCGCGGGCCAGTTTGGCCTTGACTAGGTCGGCGTTAGAGGTATCCAGCAATGGCCTGTAGTGGTTGGCAGCGAGCCAAACCCCGCCAGCGGCACCCAAGCTCAACATCAGAGCAAGGGCAAGGCCTATTCCGGCGAACTTCCACGCAATGGGGGTCATGCCAACACCTTCAGCGCCCGGGCGTAGATTGCCTGGCGATCAGCCAATCCCGTCAGCCCACCGTTCACGCGCCGGGTGATTGTTTCGATATCGCCCTTGTCGGCGAGCGAGTTCAGCTCGCTGCTGAACCAGAACCATGCGGCGGCCATGCAGGCGTGTTGCGCCTTCTCCAACAGTTCAGGCTGTGTGAGCAGATCCACGCCCAGCGCTTCGCCGCACAGCCTGTAGTTGGTCTTGCCGGTGAGCTGGATCAGGCCGCGCCCGCGATACTTCCAGCCGTCGCCCGGCGCGGTGTTGCCCATGCGTCCGGAATAGACGTTGTTGGCGATCTGCTCAGGATTGCCGGCAAGTCTCAGGCCCAAGGCATTGGGCTTGTTGCGCTGCCTGTCCTTGATCAGCACTTTGAAGTAGCCGTCCTTGCCGTCCGGCTCGGCGTAGCGATTGGGCCAGGTGTTGGCCAGCCCGTCAGCGCTGTAGTTCAGGTTCTCCACCAGGCGCGTCAACTGACCGGACTCATGGCCGACCTGCGCGATGAAGGCTGAAATGCGCTTCGGGCCAACGATTTGGTACCGATTCATTGCAGTGTTTAAGACAGGAACAAAAAAGCCGGCAACCTGGCCGGCGTTCGGGAGGATCTGCAGCAGTTGCTGCACTGTGATTGGCATAGCCTTCTCCGGGAGAAAGAGCAACGTAAGGGCAATGCTCCACGCGGCCCGTAAATGATGAGTATTTAGTAGGGAGGTAAAAACTTGGTGTTATAAAATGTCAAAGTTCCAGAACCTCCACCACCAATAGCAAATTGCTATATTTCAAATTCCAATAAATAGAGCAGATGCACATCATGGGAACAGTCTCGAAGCGTGGCTGGCTGTGGGCGTATAAAAAAATTCGAAGCCTTCACTGTTCGAGATGGATATCCTTTTATAGAGCAACGCTGTACGCAATTCGTGGAGACACCGGTACTTTCCGCAGCAATTTGACGATGGGAAAAATTCATATTCGCCGTTAAGCGTCTAGCGACTAATCACCTAACTGATACTTGTTCGAGATTCGCTAGAGTCTGCAGCAGTTGCTGCGATGTGATGGGCATGGGTTTCTCCAACTACAACCCGCCGAAGCGGGTCGAACTTCCGATTTTTAAGGTTTCATCCCGCATGCGGCTACAGCCAGTCGCGAAGCCTGGCCAAGAGCCGCGATAGCAGCTTGGCCAAACACAGGGATGCCGAGGGCTCCTGGGTGTGTGTCATCAGTGGCCCACTTTGCAGCAGCGCGCTTCACCACAATGACAGCTCCAACTGCGGGAGGATTTGTTTCAAACACAAGCCGGTAGTCATCTCCAATCACCCCGACATTGCTTTTTGACATTTGTGTCACGCTACCGGGCCAGCCAGACTTGTAACCGCCTGCGATGTGGCACCCGCGATTGATTCGTTCCACGCCATCGACCTTCACAGACCAGCCCCGATAAAGGTTGGCATTGCTATCAGTTAACGGATTGGGCTTGCTGCCGCTGTTCAAGTACAACGTGTATGCGCTAGCCCCTGTACTCACAGTGCCCTGGCTTGAATCGATATACAGCTGGGCCGTCGCAGGCTGGGTGTACTGCCAAGCAAGAGTGCGAGCATAGAAGTCTTCAAACAACACGGCCTTGCGCCGCGCAATATCAGCCGCCAACTCGCGATAGCCTTCCAAACGACGATTGTAGAAGTTGGGAATACCGCCTGTACCAATGGCGATAGCGCACTCTGGCAGTGCTGCGCGCACTCCGTCGATAACCGCCTCCACGTTGGAAACCCAAGCCGGAGCGCCCTTAACCATGGCGGTGCTGCCAACCAGGTCATTCAGGCTGTTGATATGGGTTAGTTCACGCGGGTTGAGCGGTCTGGCCCAGGTCAAACGACGATTGGCCGAATCCCAACCCTTAACCACGCGGCAGGATAAGCGCCGGTTATCCCCCTTGAAGTCGCCCAAAATCACAACATCACCAGGTACCACCGAGAACGCAGCGCCTACACCATCGAATGTCACAGAGTTCTCGGTGATCGCCGTAATCAACATACGGTTGTCGTCGACGCTGTAATTGTTGGGCCCCACGTACGTGACAGCATGGAACCAGTTGGAGGTTTCATCGCCGCGCACCTGGGCATCAGTCAGGCCGGTTCGGCTGCGCCACGCCCGATCCACATGAGTCTGCCAGTCGTCGTTGGTGCAGCTCTCAAACAACAACACATCCGGCTGAAAGCGCTGAACGGCGGCAATGTTGTTGAGCCCGCTGTCATTGAGCAACAAAGCAGCCGTCCAGCCACCAATGCCGGCATTCTGCAGATGATGCATGCGGTTGGTCGCCGCATTCAAATAGAGCTGCGGGGTACCGGTTGCGCGAGGATCTAGGCCGACAATTTTTACCCGAAAAGCGCGCTTAGCTGTCGTGTTGAAACTCCAGCTAACCACGGCTCTCGGGTCGGTTTCGCGAAAGCCAAGCCCTGACGAAAGATTAGCCGGGTTAGCCGGATCAAACGCCACATTACCGTCACCATAGGGCGACTCGTTGGCACTGGTCAGTGCCTGGGCAGTCTGCCCGACAGTTCCGCGCACATAAGTGATCGACTCTCCCGCCGAAAAGGAGGCGGCAATTGCCGCGCCGCTGGCAGGCGCCACAGCAAACCACAAGAAATGACGCACCTGCGGAACACCACTTACCGTCACCAGCTTGCGAATCACCAAGACATCAACACCGGCCGGGAAGCCAGCGCCGTAGCCGCCTGTATTCATTTGCGCGTTTTTTGCTGCCCCGTCCACCGTGACGCTGTGCCCATAAGTAAAGGCTTGGCCAAGATCAAACTGGCGTGTTGTCCCGTCGCCGGTAAAGCTCGCACGCTGACCAGTCGCAAACGGTTCATCGTTCCAGGTGGTAAAGGTATCCAGCAGCGCGCCGTCCGCGTAAACCTCAACCTTGGACGCCCCAGTGTTACCGCGTTCACGGGCAATACAGAGAGACAGCTCATCACCGTACAGGTCAAAGCGGACCTCGGTGTTTACGCCCTGCAGGCGCAACGCTGCCCCTTTGTAAAACAGCTTGTTGGCAACAGTTGCGGAGGTACCAGTCAGAGCGAAGTCCGTACCATGCAAGGTGGTGGCCAGCTCGTTACGCAGGTAGCGCTCTACATCACCGACATATGAATCTTCGCCAAGCCAGCCACTACCCCAAGTGATTGAGCTGCCAGCGACGGAAACACGAATCGCCCGAGCCAAGGCTGTGGCAGGAGTCGACGATGCAACTGGAGGAATAGCCGGAAATTCTGCGCGAAGACGATCCCATTCAAAAATCTGCGGTGATAACTTGAATAGATTACCCGTCGTATTAAGGATGACCCCTGTGGTCAGGATCTGGCGATAATCAATAAGCACATCGAAGCTTGTGTCATTGTCAGCGCTCACAACCTTGACCCAAACTGGACCTGAAGCCTTGCCTTGGACTTCGCCATTGAATGACCAGCTTCGAGTTGCTGGGCTGTCTTGAATAATAAGGCGGTCTTTTGCCGCCGGATCATCCTTGCACAACACCGAAATTTTGTACTGCTTTGTTCTGTCGCCGTTCTTCGCCTGAACGGCAAGAATAGAAGCAAGCACCTGAGCCTGACTGGCATTGGTCGTAGGATCGGTCGTCAGGTCGCGCCAAGGGTTTGGAAACCTCGCCCTTACATCGCTGACACCATCATTGGCAGTGGCAGCTTCGGCTGAAGCGGCAGCCACGCCAGTGTCGATATCGGCCAGGCCGAAAATTCTGGACGACAGCTTCAGCGCCATAGAGGTGGAGCTGTTGAAGATCACGCCATTACCCGCGATCTTGCGATAATCGATGAGCGCTACAAAAGAGGTTCCTGCGGTACCGGTAAGTGTCAAACTAACAGGGCCATCGTCTTTACCAGCAGCTGCCCCTGTGAATGACCAGTTATTGCCAAGATCATCGGCAATCTGGATGCGATCTGCATAAGCAGCATCATTTTTAGCCATGATTATGATGCGATATGTCCTAGCCTTGTTCCCGCCTTTGATCCGCAATGTCGAAATTGCATCAAGGATCTGAGTTACAGAGCCGGAAGGGTCTGCATCAGCAGCAAGCCACTGCGCACGCGCACTATCCAAACCTTTACTGCTTGGGTAGCGCTTTATCTCTAAAGGGGCCCCTCTGTTGTTCAGATAGAGGATCAGGTACTCGACAGACTCAGGGCTGGGCACACTGAAATAACTGCCTTGTGCAGTACTCGCCAACCCTAAAGCCACAGACGTATAAATCTGCGCACCATTCATCTGAGTTGCCAGATCGGCCAGCACCTTGGCGTTAGTTGGGCGCATTACCCCGCCCCCCACATCGACCATCTTTGGCTCTTCCGACAGGAACAGCTCGTTGGCCTTATCAATCGTAACCGTCAGGCGTGCGAGATCATCGGCTCCGCTCATAAATACTCCAGGCACAAAAAAGCCCGCGCGGTGGCGGGCATGGGAATTAAAAAATAAGTTTCGAGTGGGGTTATTTGGCGCCGGGCCAGGACTTTGTGTACCAGCGCTGCATCATGCCTCGGAGTTGGGCATTCATGACACCAATATCCATACCTGCCAGCAGGCTGACGTACTCGGCCTCGTTGACGACCGGCATTTCAAACAGTTCGACCGTGGCCGAGTAGCGCCACATGTTGACCCCGACAAGCTCGGGGCCCTGATAGAAGTCGTCAGTGAACCTGACGCGGGTTAGCTTAAGACCCAGCGGGGTTCTGATCGGGCAGAGAAACCAGGCAGCCCAGCCAAGCTCCCACTTGCAAAAGCCCTCGAAAAGCTGCGCCTGCTCAGCGGTAAACAGCCACGACACGTTGGCCGTGGTGGGCACGCTTGAATAAAGCCGCCGCTGCACGGCGCGGCCACTCACCTTGTTTGACCGCTTTATCGGACTGACAGGCGTGAAGCCATAACCCTCCCGCAGCGGCAGGGACAAGCCCTCCGGATAGGTAAGCATGTGCAGTCCTTATGTAGGTGCGTAATTGTCGTCGTCGGCGTAGTAGTAGTCGCGATACTCGACCCCTGAGAAGCTGCAAGAGCCGTCGGGGTCGGGCGCGATTTCGGTTAGCATGGCGCTGTAGCCGACCTGCGTTGAGGCCGCGAACAGCAAGCGCGCAGGCTCAATCGAAAGGTCAGTGATCAGGTTAAAGTCCAGGGCCTTGGCCGGGATGCTCATTGTGGAATCAGACAGTCGAGTCGGCACGATCAGAGGTGTGCCTGAGCCGTCGTGACGACGAAGCAGGACGCGGGGATTTTCTATATCCCAGTCCAGCGGCTCGGTCAGTTCAAGCACCACGCTATCGCCCACCAATTCGGCATCAACAATCAATGCCGACTGACTGGTGCCCGGTATGTCATCGGCCAGCGTCACGTGGTCAAGCCGTTCAAAGCACAGCGCCTCCAGATCGGTGTTGCCTGAGTAACTCCAGCGTTGGTACAGGTGCTTGCGCAACTGGCGCATGCCGATCCGCCATGCTCGATCTCGGCTCTGCACGCCATCAAGCTCGAGTACATCAACCTTCAGGCCCAGGCTTCCCTCAAAACGGCACTGAACCGTTTCGATAGCCCAGGTTTGCGGACTCATGTACTTGACGTCCACGCCGTCAAAGTCGTCCGAACTGATCGCCTTGAACGTGGAAACCAGTTCAGTCGTCATTTCGTGGTTGGTGATCGGGCCGCGCGAAGGTTGCACGCCCTCGCGGGTACAACCGATAAGCCCGTCAGCCAACCGCAAGTGGCTCATGCCTGCGGCGAAGATGGTTTGCAGCGCCTCGCGCACCGTCACCTGATCGGTAAAGGCAAAGTCGAACGTCTCGCCTCGGGGCGTCCAGAACTGAGCCTCCAACTCATTGAGTGTGGCTACGTCGATTTCACTGCGATCAATGCCGCGACTATCAAGAACATGAAGCGCGGCGCCGCTGATTGTGCGCCCTGCCTTGCCCTCGTAAAGCCGCTCAGAGACCATGCTGACACGACGATCTGACTGAGCCCCAAGACGGTCGCCCGTCCTGATATCCGCTGTGAAGATGGTCACGCCCTCGTATGAGGTGGGTGCATCCAGCTTTGAGCGAAGACCAAACCAGTAAACCGTGTCCCGTGTGTTCCCACCCTCTTGCGGCGCATCCCGGCGCACGCGGATCTGAGGGCGCATCCGATACGGAAGCTTCAACGTGAACGTGAACCCCAGGGCATCCTCGGTGCTTTCGGTGATGGTGTGCACGACGTTGCTCCAGGCGCCACCCACCGCAGCATCCCGCCAGTTGACATGGACTATGACCGTACCCGCTCGGCGGTGACCGTTGCTTTTGTACCAGGCCAGCCCGGCAGGGAGGTAAAAGTCATACTCAAGGGTGTCTGTCAGTTCTTGCTCTGGAGTGCCCATAAACGAGCCAAGCCAGTTGAGCGAGCCAACAAAGTCAGAGCCCAGCGCAAAGTCCAGCAGCGTGCGAGCGGCAAATCCTGACCACCCCGAGTCGACATTGCCCGCATCGTTTAGGCGCTGAACCGTCATGGTCAATGCATCCAGGCTGGCAATCCGGTACCGCTGACCGCGATATCCGATCGACATGCGTTGCGCCCCGTCATTCAGCCCGGCAAAGGGGGCGCCGCTGTCGTAACGCAGCGTAATGAAGGCCTCGCGCTCCGCAACACCACCCGCCGAGGCGGTACCGACGGTATAAACCGGCCCCACGCCAAACAACGCAACCGGTGCGTTGGACTGCGATATAGACCCGCCTTTGTAGGGGCTGTACGGCTCAGCAATCAGGAGTCGCCCCGAATTGTCCTGCGCGGTCAGGCCAATACCTGAAAGCTGGGCGTTAATTGCCGACACCACGCCGCTCATGTTCACGAAGTCTGAAGCCAGCGATATGGTTCGGCTGTCGCCCCGGTAGGTTATCGTCCAGACCGCAGAGGTATCACTGAAATCGTAAGTGGTTGGCGAAGAGGAAGCCTGAACCGATGACGGGTTGCCGCCGGTGCCAGGAACAGGCGGAACGTATGGCGAGTAGCTGGCCACCACCAGGTCATAATCCGTATCAACCGACAGCGTGACCTTCATCCCCACGAAAGGGGCCAGATCACCCAACGGGCCAGCAATCTGGGTGTACGACCCCGCGTTGCTGACCTTGAAGGTGTTGGGTGCTTTCAGCGTGACGGTGGTGCCCACGGCCCAGTTATCTGGAAACTCAGGGTTGGCACCGGCCAGGCTGACACTCAGCCCGGCCAGAACCAGCGCATCAGCCACCACGGACGAACCGCCCGAAGCTGTCGATGCCGTGTCCAGGCCAGCCGTACCGGCACTGGTACCGCCCACCTCGCCTACGATGTACCAGTTTTCGGCCCGGCGATCACCCGCCAGGCTCGCGCCGGGCTTGTAAAACTTGTGCGACACATCAGAGCCGAAGGCTGCAACCGGCGTGTCGCCGATCTTGATACTGCTGGCCAGTGTCGACAGCTCCCCGGCACCAAGGCACAAGCACAGGCTGGTGTGCATTTCGCGCTTATTGACGAACCGTGACACCGGCTGCACTACGCAGTCCGGGTAAATTTTGCTGCGACCAAGGATTTCAGGGACCGGCTCATTCACCTTTGCCCGGTTAACCTTCGCCGGGTTGGTGTCGAGTGATTTCCCCTGCCCCGGCTGCGTCATGCCGGGTGTGGTCATGCTCATCATCATGACCAGCGATACGGCTGCAAGCGCTACCGCCACCCACGCAACAATCGCCACGGCGCCGCGCACTTGCGGGTAGATCCGCAGGTCCGTGTCCGGCAGCACAACAAACGTTGCCCAGCGCTCTACCGGCAACACCACGCCATCAACTTCAATGAAAATCGGGTGCTCGCGATCCAATTCGAAGTCAGGCGCCTGGCCTTTCAGCCAGTCCACCAGCAGGATCGGCTCAGCAATAGCGTGACTCTCCAGCGGCGCGCCCTCCAGGCGGCTTGGGTAGATGCGAATCATCGGTAGTACTCCACGCTGAAAAACCGGCGCTCAAAGCGGCGCAGAGGGGTGAAACTGACGTTGCGGCCCTTGTTGATCTCCAGCACCTCAAGCAAGCCGCTGATCCTGACCACGATCCCGATGTGATCCTGCACGCTCCCGCGATAGGCCACGGCAGCAACACCGTGGTCTGGCTCGCAGAGCGTCAACTGGGTCTGGATCATTTCCTTGCAGGCTCGCACCAGGCCGCCATCCGCCTTGCGCATTTCCGACCACTCAGGCCAATCCGGCAGGCCCAAGTCCCGACGCACCTCCAACACCAGGCCGTAACAGTCAACGTGCGGCCACAGTCGGCCGCCCTCGACGTATTGGCCGAGGGTGTATTTTTCGAGGTTCATAGGTAGCGAATGCCCGGGAATTTGACGAGGTTGTAGGTGTTGCGCAGGAAGTTGGTGTCCAGCAGGTTGAAGTAGCCAGCGGTGACGGACACCTGACTTGCTGTGCACTGCCCGCCTTTGATCTTGAAGCGGCTCGGCGCAGTGGCCGGCGCTCCCAAATCGTTTGAGGTGAAAGTGAACAACTCCAGGTGCATTTCGCGACCGTCCTTGATCGCGGCGCGGATGAAGCCCGACGCCTGGCCGTCGACGTTGCTCAGGGCAAAGTTCAGATCCTGAGTCCCGTCGTCGTTGCGCGCCGGGATAGCCAGCTCCATGCCGCACGGCGTGCACGTCACAACCGAACCATTCCCCAGCCCCACCACCAGCTCATCCCAGCCGTTGGTGAGGTAATACGTGGTGATGCCGTCCGTGACCTTTAGCACCGGGTGAATGATTTCAGGCCCGGAGCTTGCGTAGAGCCTTTTTAAAATACTCATCGAGGCACCCTCCGCAGCCCGTAGCCATTTGTCAGCGCTCGCGTGATATCGCCATTGCCGCTGGCAAGGTCACCGGCAATCTCGCGCTTGGCTCGGTTAATGAAGACCTTCCAGTCATTACCGTCCCGTTGAGTTTCAAATGGGACGCCGCCGTAGTTGTGGACAGTGAGATTTCCCCCGCTTGGTTTTTCGGCGCCCGCCTCTTGCCCGCCCGAGCCTGAGCCCGAACCTGTTGCACCAGGGCGAATCGGAGAAACGTTGCCCTTGCGCAGCGCCTCGACCGTGGCCACGCCGCCGTGACGGCGGATATCGGCCTGGCTCCAGACGACTTCGCCTTTGTGCACATCGCCCGCATATTCGTTAACCCCGCCAGCCCCGGTGTAGCCGCCACCAGAGAATCCAACACCCGAGATAGCCGCAACGTTTGCCGCCGCCGCAATGCCTGCCGATATGGCCAAGGCCACGCCCAACGGATAAGGCTGAACTGCAAGGGCGTTTTGCACAGCCACGTAGCCCTGAATCGTCGCCTGGGCAATTGCTGCCGCCTTGCCGATCGCAGCAAGCTTGCTATTACCGGAAGCGCTCAGCGCAGCCATGTTTCCGAAGAAGTCCTGGCTGTAGGAGAGCACCGCGTTGTTTTTGGCCTGCTCAATCTTTGTTTGATTGTCTTGGGCCTGCTGATTGATGTTCGCGACTCGGGAGGCATAGGTTTCCTCGTTGATAGCCTTGAGGTCCAGGTAGGCTTTTTGCTTTTCGAGTTCCATTTCTCGCCAAGCATCGAGTTTTGTCGACTCATCAGTCAGACGCTGAATCTCGCTGTAAGCCCCGCCAACAGATGCATCAAGGCCGGTTACCGTCGGGGCTTTTGAAACGCCTTCAACGGTTCCCGGCTTTTGAGCTGCTTTCAGGTTGATATCGCGAATCTTGATCAGGGTTTCAAGCCGCTTTGCAGCCTCAACGTTGCCTTGGCGCTCGTACTCGGCAAGCTGGGCCGCATCATCCAGGGATGATTTGAGCTGGTTTGCCTTTTGGAGTTGCCCGGTGAGGATCAGCAGTTGGACCTGATCTTTCTGAGCCTGGAGCGTGTCCTTGCTGAGTTGCGCCTCTTTCTCAAGAGCGGCGTTTTTCTTCAATTGAGCGGTGATCAGGTCTTGGCTGGCCAACAGCGATTTTTGATCAGCGGTGAGCGTCTTCTTGCCTTTGATGTCTGCAAGTTGCTGCTCCCACTTGATCAAAGCCTGAGCCTGGACACCCACACGTTCCGTGGCAATGCCTTGGGCGTTGATGGATGCATTCTGCTGGATCAGCACGGCCTGGGTCTGCCGGGCAGCATCCAGCATTTTCAGGCCTGCATCCTCGCGGTAGGCTTTGGGCTTGGCCTTGCTCTTGTCGTACTTCGCCTGAACATTGGCGACTTCTTTGTCGATCTCGGCCTGGGATTTCCCTGCCTCCAAACCGAGTTTTTTCGCCTCTTTGATGTCGTTTTCAAGCTTTGCCTGGTCGAACAAGTTCCTCTTGTGCAAAGCATCCCACTTGCTCAGAGCCTCAATCCGGGCCTGCTCTGCTTGATCTGCCGCAGCCTCTTCAGCCGCTCTTTGCTTGGTCACTCCAAGACGCTGCTTGATTAGCGCAAGTTTTTTCTCAAGGGCTTCGGTCGAATCACCATCAGGAAGGCCAAGCGCTGAGTCAAACGCAGTGCTTGCCTTGCCTAAGCCGGTAGATATAGTTCCGAGAATACCGCCCTCTTTGCGCGTTTTAAGCACCCGTTCAATAAGCTCAGCCTCTTTTTCAAGGTCAGGGAACAGCTCAGACTTGACCCTGCTGTAAGCATTGCTGATTGCCGTTGCAATGTTGTTCCAGCCACGCTCAACAGATGAAAGCGACTCTCGATATTTCTCAAGGCGATGCTGAGCATTCTCGTTGAGCGCTGAGCTCAGAACGTCCAGCGCCTCTTGCTTACGACCTTGCTCATCAAGCGCGGCAATAACCTCGTACTGGGCGCTCGTGAGAAGCCCGTACTTGGAGCTTATCTTTTCAGCTGCTTTCGTCGCGCTGTCGCCCACGCTAGCGAGTTCAGTTGCAACTTCGGCAGCTCCCTTCCCGGAGTACTCGGAAATTGCGGCAGCTGCCTGGGCCAGATCAATGAACTGCGCCCGACTGAGCCTGCTGCTGCCAGCAAGAGCTATAACGGCATCATTTGCAGCTGAAATACTCCCGCTTAAGCCTGCGGCAGATTTTGCAATAGCGGCAAGGCTAGAAGCCGTCTGGCCTGAGTTTGCAGAGCCAGAAAAAAGCGCCTTGTTGAAGGCGCTCACCTGTCTTTCGGCATCGTAGAAGATGAAGCCCAGGCTTGCGGCTGCAGCCCCTGCCACTGTGATCGGATTGATGATTGATCCAACAAAACCGCCAAGCGACTTAACCGCATTTCCTGCCCCTCCAGCGCTAACGCTAATTTGCTGAAAGTTGCGCGCTGCGCCTTGCCAATCGCCCGATTTCAGGGCGTTTAGAAGCTGAGCCGCATCTCGCTGAGAACCTTTTGTTGTCAGGCTAAGCCCTTTAAGGTCGTCGTCCATACCGCCGATAGTTTTGCGTGTGGCAGTAATCTTTGCCTGATATTCGGCGTAGGTATCAGCATCGAGAAACCGTTTGTTCTTTGCCAGCTCCTTCTCAAGCTCATCAATTTCAGCCAGCTTTCGATAAACAGGATCGATCTTGCCAAGCAACTTCTCGAGCGCCTGAGCCTGCTCATCAGTTGCTACAGCAGCCTTCTTTGTCCCGTCTGCCAGGGTGTTGTTGGTCTTAACGTTTGCATTAGACTCCGCTCGCATTCGGCGGGCAAGATCAGCCAGCCTTTCAGCCTTGTCGGCTGCGTAATCAAAATTGCTTGCGGCCTTTTCGGTGCTGTTAGAAAGCGACTTAACGTAGTCGCTCGCCTCAAGCGATCTTTTGGCCATCGCCAGCAAGCGCTCTTCTGCCTGCGCAGCCGTCTCGCCAACTTTTTCGATTGAGGCCGCAGCCGCATCATTGCTTGGCTTTAGCTTCCCGGCAGAGCTGGCCACATCAAGAAATGACGTAGAAGCCTTCGACAGCGAGAGTCCAAGCGACTCAATCAGTTTGGCGGCGGCGTCCTGCTTGGTGTTCAGCGACTGAAGCTCTTTGACTACTTGCTGAATGCCCTTCCCTATTCCGTCGGTAGCCGCAGACCACGCCTTGCCGGCGCCATCGGCAGACTTTCCCGCATCAGAGCCTGATTTGCTCAGGCCATCCAGGCCGGTAGATGCCTTGTCCATGGCTGGCTTGATGCGCAGCCCGGCAGACTCTAGGGCGTCCAGCGCTTTTTGAACGTCGACTGCCTTCTGTTCAGCATCACGGCTGTCAATTTCGAGCACCAAGCGGGATTTTTGCTCAGCCATGCTTTTCTCCGGGCATAAAAAAACCCGCCGGAGCGGGTGGTTATTGTTTTAAAAATCAGCTGCGAAACAGCCTTTCCTTCTCGGCCTGATACTCTTCTTCCGTTATGTGTCCGCGCTCTTTCATGGACGCCAACTTTTCGAGAGCTTCATACCTGTTTATTTCAGGCGCGCCGGCCTTGCTGGATTGGACCGGAGCAGCCTTATTAACGGCTGACGCTGACCACACCAGGGCAGCAACCCAGCCGATGAGGGTCCACCCCAGAAACAAGTCGAGAAGCAAGATTGAATTTGCGTTCGGGTGCTTTCTGTTTCTCGCATTGATAGCTGGCAAGAAATAAATAACTACCCCAATGAAAAGCAGCATCAACGCACCAGCGGCGCCTGAATCATTCGACATAGACTGATCTCCCTGATAAATGTGGGCAATCTACCATCATCGCAAGGAAGCGCCAAAGCCCACCGCCCACGCGCTGCTGTCCAGACATCCAGCTTGGATGTAATACCAGTAGCTGCTCGGCGTGAGAGCGTAGTAGCGTTCTGCCTCCAACGAACCCCTGGTCCGCTGGATACATGCCCACGGACTGGGGGATTAATGAATGGGAGGTCAAATGGCAGAAGAGATAACGCAAGAGAAGCTTGATGCGGCATTGATAGCTGTTTCCAGGTACGCCAAAAAAGAGATTGGCATAGACAAACTCTTTGATGCGATGAGCCCTGAGATTGGCGAGCATCTATTAAGGTTGGGGCTGGCCAATTTCAAGCTTTCACGAAAAATGTCGGGCCGTTATCAATTTCGATTTACCCCGCCTTCTCCAATAACCCTGGCAGGTGCTCAGCGCCTTGAAACCTTAGGCTTCAATTAGTTCGGCTGGCCCTTCCCCAAGGGCCGCTTTGAGCCGTTTCTCGTAATCATCTTGCATTTCTTCATAGTCAATCCAGAAGCCAGTAATTGCAGCATGCAGCTCTCCGGCAGCCCCCTCTTCGTCAGATAAATGCCAGCCGCCCTCCCGCAGCATTTTGGCCTTATCCAAAACACTCTTTTCCAGCACCAGAAGGCGGGCGTTCTCGGCCTCCAGCTCGGTAATGCGGGCTTCCAGCTGGGTTTGTTTTTCGAGAGACATATTTCGAACAGTTACGCTGATCATTTGCACTCCCAGGGCTGGGCCAGATCGTCTTTTCAGTCTGGACCAGCCATCAAAACTTAATCATCACCACCTTCTTCGTCTTCCAGGCAGATACCATCCAAGACAAACATAACCTCGTCGATTTCTCGGCGACTAAGAGGCGACGGGTGGGCATCAAGCCAGTCTGAAATCTCGCGAGCCGAAAGCGGCAACGGAAAAACACCGGTCATCGACGTTATGAAACGACGCCCCCGGCAGGCGCCATAAAACGTAGTCAGCAGGTGCTTGGTGATGGGGTCTAGCGGGGGCTCTTCAGGAAGCGGCATACCCAGCCGTTCGTAGATAGCTTTTCGCTTATCTGACTGCCCGCCCCACTCTTTATCCCACCGAAACCGGGCTACTGCTTTTCGGTTGTTTCAGCGATTTCTTCGTTGGCTACTTCGCTGGACTTGCTGCCCTCACCAATCACGAACAGAAAGAAATCGATATTGCTGTCCAGCAGCTCGGCGCAAGCGCCAACATCAAATTTCAGGGGATTCCCCTTATCGTCCTGCACGCCATCCCAGTCCCTGACGATAAATTGCGCCAAAAGGGCGCAGTGGTTTTGATGCTCGGTTTTTTCACCAGGTAGCACGCCAACCTCACCCTGCTCAAAGATCGCATCGTTGCGCTGAGTGCGCCGACGCACACGCTCAAGGGCAACTTGGTACTCAGGGTTGCCTAATCCTTCAAGCTGGATTTTGGTGTCTTTATCGAATTCCACCCAGCGCAGACCGGGTGTTAGAGCCTTCTTCGTCAACTGGAGAGCCATGCGAAATCCTCAACGCCACGCCAATAAAAAAGACCCCTCCGGCGGGCGTTATCACCGGAGAGGCCAAAGGGTTGAACTGTTTAAGCCGTGACGGTGATGGTTGCCGTCGCGGTCTTGGTTGGATCGGAGACGCTTTTCGCGGTGATGACGGCGGTACCGGCAGATACGCCCGTTACCAGCCCGCCAGCGCTCACAGTTGCGACAGCGGGCGTTGCGCTGGACCAGGTGACGTTTTGGCCCGCCGTTACGGGCAAGGCCGAAGCGGTCATTTGGCGGGTTGCAGCTACCGCGATAGAGGCAGTCGTAGGCGCCACGGACACACTGGCAACCGGCACAAACGGAACACGCGTGATGGTCGGGCTGACCTTGGCTACGGTGTAGTTGAGCGTTACCTCAACCAGGTCGCGCTTGCCGCCGCTTGGGAGCTCACCGTCGACCTCTACAGCCGGAAAGTCAAAGATGTACTTGTTGCCCAGGCTGTCAGTGATTGGGAACTGAACACCGATCGGGTGGCGCGTGAACGTGTTCTTCCAGATTTCCCATGCACGCTTGGACCAGGCCAGCACGATGGTGCCGGTGATTGCGGCCTCGGTTGCGATCTGCGCGCCTGGACCCAAGCGGCTGGAGCCAATGCAGCGCTGGGCCTGCAGGCTGTTGTCCAGGCTGACCGTCATGGCTGACACACAAGCCACACCCTCCAACGACTTGCCGTCCACCAGAATGGTGCCGACGTTCTTGTTGCTCAGGAACGGTGTGGTGGTCGGCCCATCCGGTGCGGTAACGATTGGGGTGTCGCTATCGTCGTAGTCCAGGCAGGCCATGCCGAAGGTGGTGGTGATCTTGCCGTCAGATGGAATGTCGAGGGCAAAGGTGCTGACGTGGGCGCCTTTGAACAGGCTGTAAACGCCTACGTCCGTGTAGCCCTTGGCGATGCTGAAGGTGTGGCGAACATCGCCAATCGCCAGCACGTTGTTGGTCCAGTTACCGTAAAAAGCCGCTTCCAGCAGCTGGTCGAACGAACTAAACGACAGCTCGGCCGTCAGGTCGCCGTTAATGTCGGTACTGGTGGCCACCGAACCCTGGCTGAGGCGAGAGTCAGTGATCTCGTCACTCGCCGCCGTGTTCACGGTCGGAGTCAGCGCGTTGCCTGTCAGGCGCAGCGTGCTCCACTTGCCGGTTGTTGGGGTGATGCCTGGGGTCACTTCGGGAATGATGTGACTGACGATTTTTGCGCCGGAGCTCATTCTTTCCACCTTTGTGTAGGTAATAAAAAACCCGCACAGGGCGGGTGGGATGGGTGCTATCGCTCTCTAATTGAGCAAGAGCGACGGCTGTATTTGTTCAGAAAGCGATTCGATTCGGGCTTCCAGTGGCTGTTTCTGGGATTGCCATTGCCGTAAGCCTCGCCCGCACAGACTGGCAACCGCTTTCTTTCCGCTGTACTCCAGCAGAGTCTGGTGAAATTCGGCTGTCAGCGTTCGCGCGGCTCCGACTTCGTTATCCAGAATATCCAGCACCTGGCGCCGAAACCGCTTGGCCCGCTCAGTCCGGGCAAACATGCCCAGCAGGTGAGCGCCTCGCAGGCTGAAGACGCGGACCTCTTGCTCGCCGCCGCGAGTGCGCATCTTGACAAGAGCTGTCATGGTCGACGTGAATTCATCTGCGTGCCGTCGATACAGGTCTCTAACGCGAGAATCAAAGGGGGTCGCAGTTTCATCACCCCCTTTGCCATACAGCGCAATCGCAACTTCAGCCAGAGTCAGGCAAGGCTGACCGCCATGATCCACAACCTTTAACTCGATGCCGTCAAAAATCAGCTTGTCCATAGTCATCCCCTACAATGCCCGGGATAAATCGGCCGCAGAAACGCCCCAGGGAAAGCGCTTTCGGATGCCTCCTATCTGCGACCAGAAACAGAAAGCCCCGGCAAATGCTAGGGCTTGAGCGATGCGAGCTATGCCGCTGAAATCAGCCGGCGCGGAACCGGATGTTCACGTTGATCTGATAGAAGCCTTCAAACTCGCCCGCATCGACCTGAGAGGCCTCTAGGCACTCAAGATCCCCGGACGACCAGTAGGCGAAGTGCGCTTCAAGCTGATCGGCCAGCTCGGTCAGGGCCTTGGTGCCGGTTCTTGCCCGGGCGAAGCACTGGATGCTTACCCGGCCCGGCTTGCGGGTGTAGGGCTTGTCGGCCATGCCTGCCATGAAGGCCGTGCCGTGCTGCACGTTGAACCGGCACCACAAACCGGTTGCGGGCGGCTTGAAAATGCCCGATTGATCGGTGTTTTTGGCCGGGTAAGGCGCGTTTGGGTAGAAAATGGAGTCCTGCTCAATACCGGAAAAGGCTTTCATGTGGCCGGCAAGTAGTGCGCGGATCTGCTCATAGGTCATCGGAACACCTCAGAAACGCTGATAAATGCCAGTTCGTAAACGCCGTCGGGCGCCTGAGTGGAGTGTCCATTCTCCAAGCGCTCGGCGTATGGCAGGTTGGTTTGAATAAACACTTGGGTGTAGGGTTTTATGCCTTCGAGCGCTGCCTGGCCCTTGCCCATGGTGATTGAGCCAGAGCGGTCAATTTCCGTTGTTACGGTGAAGTCTTCCGACCCTATGCTGACAATGTGACTACCCCGGAACCGCCCGCCCACATATCCCTTGCCGGCTGCCAGGTCGTTTACGAAGTAGTTCTGCGCGCGCTCTGCCTTGGTCAGCTTTTTGAATTTCTTCTTGCCGGTGTTCTCGGCGTTGCGGGCGTCGACGTTGGCGTCGTAGGCATCGGCCAGTGCGACGTTCTTTGCCCGGAAATCGATGTTGGTCTTCCAAAGATCGGGGTTGCCGACCGGCGAGCGCTCGATCACTTCTGTCAGCATGGCCAGGGCGATCGTTCTGACCTTGGTTTCCATTTCCTGATTGATCTGCTCAACGAATGCCGTGGGTGGTGTGCTCCAGCCGCTGTTAGCCATTAGACCTCCCGCAGGTGAATCTCGTAATGGGCGCCCACTGGATCAACATCGGGCTTCAGCACGTCATAGGTCGTCTGCTGGCCGGTCAACAAGTTCTTGGTGGTGATCTTGTGGCCGATCTGTGGGATGCCGGTTGTTTCGTTGGTCAGGGCGATCAGATTCTGGTCAGTGGCCTTGATGTTCACGCCGTCGACCAGTTCAACCTTGAAGGAATCGAGGATGCCGCGCCCTGAGTAGCTGATAACCACCGGTTCGCCGCCGGTTTCGGTAACCGGGTCCCACTGCTCACTGGGCAGCGTCACGCCGCCAGTGAACGAGTGCACGGCATCCGCCAGCTCGTTATCGAAAGCCTCAGCCAACTCAGCCTGTAACTCTTCGCGCATGCCCATATCAGCCTCTCACCATCTTGATTTGACCGCTTGAGGCCCAGGGCTTGATCAGGGACAGCGCGAATGCTTCACCTGCCGTAATTGCCTTTGAGCCTTCCGTGAACGACTTGGTGGTCGCCACAGAGCCTGCTTTCACAGAGGTGGTCGTGACCTCCCGCCCCTGCGCCGCGTAGAGATTCCCTTGCGCCGCTTCTCGGGCAACTTCGGCCCCGGCCTGGATGATGGGCTTGGGAACCGGCCTGATATTTGGCCGGACGCGCTCATCAAGCCAGGCGTTTGCCATCAGTACCGCCCGAGACTTCTTGTCTTCGGTGGTCCAGTCTGGCCCGAGGGCGCCGTCTACGTCTGCCACGGTGATGTAGGCTGCCATTGGGCCTCCGCTTGAATGGATGGGGCTGTGGCCCTGGTGTTACGCCTTCGGCAGGTCTTCAACTTGCCAGCCAAGCCGCTGATGATCTTCAAGGCAAGTTGGGTGCACATAAAGCTCTCCGGCACCTTGCTTGACCTTGACAAGGCCGCTGTAGTCCGGCTCATCTTCTTTGGTTTTCGGATTTGATTTGGTTACGCTGGCGGCAGCTTGGCCGGAAGTAAGCTGCGCATTTGCTGCTTTCAAGTTCAGCGCATCCTGTGCGCTCTTGGCCCAATCAGCGCGCTCCTGCTCTCCCAGCTTGTCGAAATCCTCGACACTAAGACCGCTCAACTCAACCGCCTTATCACGCAACGCTTTTACTGCTTTCTGCTCTTTCGTCAGTCCTGCCATTTTTTTCTCCAGAAACAACGCAAGGGCCGAAGCCCTCGGTTGTCGTCATGATGTGTTAGCCCAGCAGCAGGCTGATGTGTTCGTCCTTGATGGCTTTGCAGCCCCAAGCCAGGCGGACGTGGTAGGCGGTCTGCAAGAACTGGCGGTAAACCGCGATCTCAAAAGACAGGTTGGTCAACGGGTCGGTGATGGTGATCACGTCGTCCGCAGAGTCGCCGCCGTCCGGCATTGCTGGAGCGCGTGTTGCCAGCACGATAGCTGATCGGGCGAAGGCCACGTTCGCGGTGTACGAATTACCCAGGGTCAGAGCGTTGCCCGTCGGGATTGTGATCTGCGCGCCCGGCTTGTTCAGCCTGATGGTCCCGGGCGCAGCAACACCTGAACCCACCACGTACTTATTGCCGTCGTCTGCCGCAAAGGTGGCGATATCGCCAGCCAGTACTGTACCTGTGCCGGTTGCCAGCGCCACGGAGCTTGCGCCGACGGCCGTGGAACCGCTGGTGACGTAGGCGGCGCCGGTGCCCTTAACATGGCGGCTCACCTGGTGAGAATGACGAATCGCCATGTTCATGATGCGGTCGGTCATGCCGTTACGCAGCATATCGCTGGACCCGGCTTCGTTAACCTTGAACAGGCCGGACTGCTTTCCACGCATGTTGCCGATGGCGGCATGACCCAACACCAACTGCAAGTCGTTGGTAGGCGCACCGTTCTGCTCCAGGATGCCCAGTACGCCCGCGAAGTCCGAAAGATCGGCAGCGGTACCAAATGGAGTGGTGCCGGCAGTGCCGTAACCGCGAGAAGCCTTGCGGTAAGCCTCTAGCCAGAGATCCTTTTCGATCTCATTAACCAGAGTTCGCATCGCCTGATAGAAGCGGTCAGCCTGGATTGTCGAGAAGGTCCCGGCGTTTTTCAGGCCTTTGGTTTCCTCACCGTTCCAGCGAACCGGTACGTGCTTGCTCTTGGTGATGGCGACTGCGACGTTATCGACAACAGCGTCACCGGTATCAGGCGCAGTCACGCCCGGAACGTTGTCAGCAGCGGCGGCTTCAGACGTGATATGCACCAGCACGTTTTGGCCGATAGCTGCACGAGCAACAGACGAGTCGCGAGATACGGCCGGAATGAAACCGGTCAGCTCACGAGAGATAACGTCCAGCGCCTCATAGAGGTCAGGAACGAGGTTGTTCAAGGTATTCGCCACGGGCGTTCTCCATATATGAAAAAGCCCGCAATAGCGGGCTGTAGGGTTGGTGCTGGGGTTCGCCCAGCGGCTTAAGGTCAGTCAGTGACCGTGCCGCCGCTTCGTGCGTGAGCGGCTTTAGCGGCCGGGTCAAGCGCATCGAATGCAGCTCGGGGTAGAGACTTTGCCCCGCCGCCATTGCCACCACCTTTAGCCCCGCCGCCAGTAGCGCCAGAGCTCTTCAGGATGTTTTCGCGGTGCGGGTAACGCTCAACGAGCGACTCAAGAGCCTCATCGAAGTCGGCCAGTTCGCCTGGACGGGTGCGACTGTAAATTTTGTTGCCGTCATCGCCATAGGCGACGACCTTGCCATCTTCAACTTTGAAGGCCTTGCCGAAGGTGTTTTGCAGCATGTCTGGCGGTACGGCGATTTTGTCGCTCACGAACTTAGAGCGACCGAAAGCACCGCCGATCTTCTCTTGATAGAGAATTCCGGTGGTGGTATCGCGCTCAGCTGTGACCGCCTTCACCTGATCGGTAAGCGTCGATACCTGGGCCTTGAATTTTTCTTCGGTGGCCGCGATAGCGGCGGCTTTGATCTCCTCCACCTTGCCCGCCTGAACAAGCTGGCCTGCATCAAGGTTTGCAACCGTTGCCAATGCGGCGCGGGCCTTTTCAGGGTCTTCGATACCTTCAAAGGCTTTGGCTCTAGCCTCTGCCGCCTCTTTAGCTTCGCGGTGCCCCTTGGCTTCGGAGTTCAGTGCGGTGATTTTGGACACCGCCGAAGGGGCGTCAAACGGCACATCCTTACCGTCATCATGGGTGTAAACCGGCTTGCCTTCCTGAACAACCACATGGCCTTGTTCGTCGAGCTTGAGTTTCATTTTGAGTCTCCGGGCATCCGCCCATTTGATGAGCCATCCGGCCCGATGCGGCGCTATCCATCCGGAATCGCGCCCATAAAAAAACCCCAGCGAATGCCGAGGCTTGAATTTTGGGTATGAAAAAGCCCGCACCAGGCGGGCTCTGGTGTTTCTGGTGCAGGATTAGGTCAGCACAACCCGCTCACCCAGCATGAAGCAAAGGGCACACAGCAACTGTTTGGTTCCGCCGACGGCTTTGCCATCCTTGTACATCATGCCGATTTTGGTCTGAATCACTTCAGCGCCGCCGCATCTGTGGCAGCGGATCATTGATGGCGGGCGCGGCATGGCGCGCAGACGCTTCATCGCCTTTTCCTTTGGCGTGTCAGGCGCGGGCGTTCCGTCGATTACGTGGAATTTCGGTTTATCTGTCATGTGGCCATCATAGCCCAGCTTTGACGAACGCTGCAGCATCCCTTTCGCGCAACTCTTTGAGCGTGAGGAACTTCCCTTTGTCATTGTAGAAGTCGCCCGGCTTCAACCCGCCGTCGCGCAACAACTTGGCCCGGTTGGGGCCGAGTATCTCGTCCTGCCTTGCTGCGCTCTGCCCTTCCAGCCATTCGCCGTAGGACGTTGATCTGGGCACCTGGCCGTCCATGCTTGCCCTAGTGCTCTCTGGCAGCCCCTTGGACAGTCTCAATTCTTCCCAGCCCTTAATGATCGGGGTCGAGGTGCTGCGACAGCAGAAGTGAATGCGACCCGGACCACTGAGCCACGGCACCTGGTGCCCCACCGGCTGGTGAGTGTCGTTCGTGTAGATCAGCCGATCACGAAGCCTGCACTCTTCAGAGGTTTTGTTATCCAGGGTGCTGAGCCACGCCACCTCGGAGATCAGATCGCCATTGGCCTTGTAGTGCGCGTCCCTCGCGCCCTGCGCCGTATGGCTGATAGCCGTCCTGACCACCGCCTCAACGTCCTTGCGGCTGCGATTTAGCAAACCGTCAGCGTAGCCTTCCTCCTTGACGCCCATCACCCGCCGGACGATCTGCTCGGTCGTCTGGCCTTCGGTCATGCCAATTCTGATGCCGTTTCTGATTCGGGCGGCGCGCTCTTTCTCAAGATCGCCCATCCACTCCTTCAGTAGCTTGCCTTGGAATGGCCTTGCCAAAGCAATCTGGCGCGCTTGGGCAAGGTTGACCGTGTTCAGGGAGACCGTTACCAGCGCCTCTTGAGGAATGATCGCGGTGAATAGCGCCTTCTGATAGCCGATTTCGTAGGCCGCCAGGTCGCTGACCACTTCAACCATAGCCTCACCGATCGAGGCATAGATTGACTTGTTCAACTCCAGCACCGAACCAAGTACGGCATTCATTCGCTGCACCGTGTAGGTGTCGGTACCGGCCTTCATAACAGCCTCGATCAACAGCTTGCGAAGGTCCGCATCTACGCTGTTGAGCAGGGAGACCATTTTGCGAACCTCGGCATTGCTGAGGTGCTGCAGGTCAACCGCATGGCCGATTGATGCTGACTGTAGGCGCTCGTTAACCGTTGCCATTTACATGCTCCCCAGTGCTGGCCCCTGCTCCTCGATTCGCGCCCTTTCATCAGCCCAGTCGAACTCATCGCTGATCACGCCACGGCGCTGCATTTCAGAGAACAGCGTTTCATGGCTCAGCAAGCTTGAGTTGGCCATGTTGATGAGGCTTGGAATGCTGGTTTCAGGCGCGTAGTCGATATCGAAGTTACCTTTGATCTCGACATGACCACCTTCCGGCAGGTTGCGATAGTTGGCCATGAGCTGAAACATCTGGGCGATGCAGTCAGCAAAATGATGAGCCATGCGCATCAGCGGGCTTGTCTCTTGGCTCGCATCTTCCTGCGCCTGGGTCGCCGTCTTCGTTCCTGACTGATCCTTGCGCAACAGCTTGGCGCCGGCCATTCGCATTTCGTCGATCAAGTCCAGCAGCGATTGGCGGCCCGCTTCGATAGCCTTGCCGCCATGCTCGACGAACTTCATGTCAGCATTCATTGGCAGCACGGTTGCCGCTCCGGTACCCACGACCAGTTGGAACGGCAGTAAATTACCGTTGCTGTCATGGTTCTGAGTCGGGCCAATCACCGCCAGCATTGGCACGCGGGCGACATGCAGGATGTTGTCCTGATCGCTCTGGCTCTGCCAGTGTTTGATGTTCAGGTGCGCCAGCTCCATCATCAGGGGCTTTGCGCACATCATGCCTACACGCTTGGTGTAGAACGTCACAAGCGGGATCACGTTAAGGCTTGTAACCCCCTCATCGTGCACAGCGTGCCCCTCCTTGGTCTTGCGGTAAATCTTCCAGGTGCCTGGCTCAAGGACACGCACCTGCTCAATAATTTTGACACCAAAGTCACCGTCATCCTCGGTTACGGTCTCAAGGTAGCGAAACTGAGTCAGCTTGGTACCGTCATCGCGCCAGCCGAGAACCTGCATGGGATGGATCATGACGACATAAGGGCGAAGCCCCGCGGCATCCTCTTCGGCCTTGGTGCGAACACCGTCGGCCTTCGGATACTCAACCAAGGCGTGACTCAATCCGTAGGAGAGGCCTACCCGGAACCAGTTGACGCCCCAGGCGCTCAGGTCGTTGCCTTGGCGGTCAATGTCCGATGCAAACTCTTTCAGCTCGTCCGGTATGTCATCACCGAGCTGAATAGGCTCTGCAAACACCCGGTCAGTCATCGACACAACGGTTTCCGAGTAGGCCGGGAACAGCGTGGCGACACCCAGGCGCGTGGCGTAGGCCTCGTCTTCTTCGGCTGGATGCTTGGGCAACAGGGCTTTACCAGCTTTACGCATGGCCAGCGTGCCGCCCATCAAAGGCTCAGTGATGGCCCATTCGGCACGCATCGCCTTGATTGCGTCGGATACGGCGAATGGGTCATTACTCATGGCTAGATTCTCAAAGGTTGGACGGTTGCGATGCTGTGAATGATCGGGAAGCGCTGCACTACGAAGTAGCCAAAGGCGTCCGCCGGGTCTTCCGTGCCGTCTTTGGCGGGCTCCCCGTGTTCGTTGTAAGCCTGCTGCTCAAGCACCTGGGTTGTGTGCGGGCACTTGTCGGTGTTGACCAGCAGTTGGCGCTCACCTGCCCCATTGAGGAATTGAGCGTTAACGGCCAGTACGCGATCGCGCACGAATGGGTTGGATGGGTTCACCTGCACGTTAAAGCCCGCCTGGCGCAGCAGCGCGTGATCAGACTCTGAGCCGTTGACGCTTTTGCGGTTCTTGCCGCTGGCATCGGGATAAATCGTGATGCTGCGCCCCGGGTAGCGGGCCTTGATTGCTGAAACCATTGCCGGGGTATCAAAAAGCTTTGTGATCTCATCCAGCATCAGCGCCTGACCGCCACGCAAAACGAATACGCAGGCCGCCATCCGGTTGATGTTGAAGTCCATGCCAATGTGCAGCGCCTCACCCGGGCGAATAGTCTCGCTTGTGTGGTTGAGGCGCCGATCGAAGTTGGGATAAACGTTGCCTGACGTCAGGTTAACGAATAGCCCATCGATGTAAGCGTCTACAAGGTTGGCCGGGTACGACTTGCGCAGGGATGCGATGTAATCCTTGGGCAGGTTCTTGGCGTTCTGCCGCGTACTGGCATGCACAATCCCGTACAGCGGGCGTTGCTCAGGATCTTCGGATAGCTCCCTGACAAACTTGCGGTATACCCAGTTAAACCCCTCTGGCGTCGTCGTAACGTCAATAGTGTTCTGATCGCGCCCAGGCCAAACAGTCGACATACGCGCAATGATCTTCTTCCAGGCGCTGTCAGCCTTCTTGATCGACATACAGTCGATCTCATCGACCAGAGCATGAGCAATGTTAAAGCCCACGATCCGGTGCGGGTGCTCCATGCTCTTGCAGACAATTGTCGACAGGCAACGACCCCGGTTGTCGCGCAAATATACGCGCCGCTTGCTGGGAACAACGTCAGCGAACAACCCGAAGGCCTCGGCAACACCCGGCATGGTGTCGTAGAAAATGTCAGTGATCTGCGGGTAGGTCGGAGCAAAGTAGCCCTGCGGGATACCTGGGTGTTCCAGTGCGTTGATGCACATGCGGACGCAGCCCACAAAGGTCTTGCCGCTACGATAGCCACCCACGAACGCTGAAAACTTCTTAGGATGCTTGATGAACTCGAACTGCGGCTTGTTCAGCTTCAGGGTCGCTTGCATCTTCTACCCCGATGATGACTTGCTTGGGCTCTGGTAAGCCCTTGTTCGGGTCTTCCAATTCGCGCTGAAGCTTTTGAATGTTCAGGCGCTTGATTTCGTCGTCGAGAGATCTGTCCGGCTCGACTCGACGATTCACGTAAAGGTCGCCCACCTCTTTGGCGGCCTGCTCCAGTAGCTGGGCAGTCAGCGCCATGTTCCTCATGCTTTCGGCCTTCTCAGCCATTCGCCCAAGTGTGCGCAACCGATAGGCACGGTTGGCGATCGGAATCTCGGCCGTCTCTTCGCGGAAACGCTTGCGGGTGTCGTGGAACAGGGTTACCCACTTCACCGCTAAACCCTTCCCCGCGACCTTTGTTGGGTCATGGGTCTCGACCTGCTGCCGAGAAACCACAACCCCGTATTCGTTCTTGACGGCCTCAACGACCTGAGAGGGAGTGTCAAAGCACGCCAAGGCCTGAACGATGAAGCTCTTCACCTCATTTTTCAGGGCTGCCATAAGTTTCCATCCGTCTAAAGCCTGTCAAGATTCAGGCCGACTTGAGCAGACAGGTTCCGCAGGCCCTCGCAATGTTCAATTTCCCCACCTCAGCAGGACTGTTTGCAGCATCCACCAACGCTTGAACGTCAGGGCTTGCACCGTAGCGGCGGACCACACCGACGAACTCTTCGACGTCGTGGCCCTGCAGCTTGATCTTGGGCGCGCCGTCTTGGGTGAATGCTGGTTGACCGTACTTGTCGGTCGCGTGAGCCAGGTGATACAGCTCATGTTCGATCAGGGCACAGAACTCAAGGTCGCTGCACTGGGCGCAGTAGTCGGCAGCAAGGGTGATGATGAAGGCCGGCACATCACCGAACCAATCACGCATCTGTTGTTCCATCCGTGCTTTCTGCCAGCCACCAGCACGGAACGCTACCTGCTCAGCCTGACCCAGAACCGTTCGGCCTTGCTTCTCAAAGCACGATGACGCCCACATCACGCGGATATCTGCATCCAGGAGGTGGGCATGGTCTGGGTTGTGAATGCTGCCGGTGTCGGCGAGGATTTCGGCTTGGAGCCAGTCCCATACTTCTGGCGCGGGAGTCAGGCGGATTCCGAAGTCGGATAGGTCTGACAGTTCGAGCAATGACGCTGGGGGATGTGGCCTATCCATGTATGGCCTCGCACCTGTATTGTGGGGAGTCCTTCGCACTTGAAGGACCCCAAATGCCAGCAAGGAAGTGACTTATGAGAAATTTTGACGTTGTGCCCGGCATATCTACCACCACCGGCGGAAAACTACCCAATGGTGAAATTATTGAGACCATTACTAAACGGTACAAGATTCGAAATAACCACACCCTAGAGGTGCTGCCAAAGCTCTACGAGTCTTATGAGGAAGCGCAGAGCGAGTGCGACAGGCTTAATGCTGAATAATCACACTTGCCGCACTCACCTGCGGCACACCTACCCTTCCCCGCGCAAGAATGAATTTCTCTGCTCTGTTATGACCCACCATGCGATCAAGCGGCGGCAGACTTACCCCACCAGCCGATGGCAACGGCATTGCACGGCCTGTTGCGCGCAAAGGGTGGACGGATAACAAGGCACCGGCCTCGGCGACCAGTACCTTTATCATTGGTAAAGCCACGGTCAACCAATGGCGCGCCAGCAGCCTGGCCGCACTTGGCGAAGTACAGGCGACCTATGCAGATAGTGTTCATTGCCGAAACCTCCATATGCGCGCCACGATTTGGCGCATTCGAAAACGTGGCGCGGATTACTGCGAAACCCGGTTGAGGGCTTCGTCCGCTTTGTCAGCAGCTTGCGCGGCAGTAGTTGCGGCCTTCGATGCCTTGTCAGCTGCGGTGCCGGTCTGGCGAGTCAGCTCTTCCAGGCGCTTGTCTCGCTCGATCATTGCCGCGTCGTAGGCCCTGCGAATTTCCTGCACCTGGCTGTTCTGCTTTTCGGCTAGGCGCCAGTCAGCGGCCTGATAGCCCAGCACAGCACCGCCACACACCAGCACGACGGCAATGGCCCAGACCTCAGTCCGGCGCCACCAGCGGCGGGCGATAAATTCCAGCGAGCATCTGTCCATTAGGCGCCACCTCCCAACTTGGTGCGCAGGCGGTGGATTTCGTCGCTCTGAAGTGTCACGCGTTCGGTGAGCTGGGCGACTTGACCGGTCAGCGCTTCGATCTTGCCTTCCATGCGGCCAACGGCTGCGGCAAGGTCGTTTCGCTCTTTCGCGAACTGGTCAGCGCGAGCCTCAGCCTCTTTGCGGGCGGCGCGCTCCTGGTTTAGCAGTTCGTTCAGGCGCTTCAGCGTGCCGATATCGGCGCTGTCCATTGCGCGGTCTGCCGCATCCTTGGAAAGGAATCGGCGCAGCCAAAGCAGGCCGCCGAGAATGACCGTGGCACTACCGCCCAGCCAGGTGGCTGTGCCTGGGCCGAGATCGGTAGGGTCCATCGTTGCTCCATCGAGAAAATGGCCGTCTGGCCAGTGCAATTGATTCAGTCTCGGCAGCACTCCCAGCTCAGAGCAGTGGGTGTGGTGGGGCCGAAAACGAAAAAGCCCAGCGGGAGGGCTGGGCTCAGACTCTTTTAGTTGGATGACTGCCGACTGTGATGCCAGTAGATATATGCAAGGCCGATCGGCGCAATGAACAGAGCAAGGAACCAGCACAGGAGCATGGTGAAAACTTTCACTATGAGCATCAGCAGTGCATTCACGAAGAACACATTCTTCCCAACTATAAACCCGACAACGCTCTCATAAACAAATCGCGAATATGGATACAGGAGTGTGCACACTACAGCTAGAGACAAGGGGCCTAATCCTAGCCCGCTTGGGGATTGCGATTTTACATATACGAAAAGCGCGGCAAACAATGCCCCAAAAAACAACTGCCGGATATAGTAGCTCGGGGTCAGCCCACCAAAACTCATAGCAAAAAACTGTCGCATAAGATCCTTCTCAAGTCCTGAAAAACAGGGCGCCGACTTTACCAGCCCTGCCTCACCTTTCAAGGTGTCTAAAAAACAAAACCCGGCGCCATGGCCGGGTTTAGGTTTCTGTGTGCGTTTCGCGTTACTTGTGCACTATGGGAAAAGTACGCGCAAAACCCCGTCATGTCAATATTTTTATGCCGCTTCTTGATCTTTTTCCGCGTGAATCAACTGCCAAATCGGCTGCTGCGCCTGAATATCCACTTCCTTAACCACCTCTTTCAGGGATTCCCACAGCCCTTGCCAGTCACGCGTCCAGTTCTTCGGGTCAATTGTGATCCCAAAGAAGTCCTTGATCTCGGCTGCCACGCGGGCTGGCCCCCACTCTGCGGCGCCATGCACTTCGCCCTTGTATGACTGCAAAGCCATCGGGACCAGGTATTGAGCTTTGGCCCGCTTGACCGAGGTAAGACCCGGCAACTCTGCCTTGGTATTGATCAGCAGTACCGCATTCATCAGGTGTCGCACATTCATGACCGGATGGTAGAGGTAGTGGCCAAACTGCTGGACTTGGAATGGAAGCGTGTCGATGGCGCGCAGGACTTTGCCGATCATGGCTAGGTGCGCAGCGCGTGCGGTAGATCGCCCGGCGGATGTGCGCCGGGTTTCGCTGATGCTGATGCGCTGCCCTGGAACGGAGAAGCGCCCGGCCTCCTCCCCCTTTTCGCTCCCCATGGCTGGAAACTGGGCATCACGCTTGCCAATTCGCCGACCAGTCTTCAAAGGTGCCGATTCTGCCCGATCGATGGCTACAGCGCTGATTGACGCGTTCGACTCATGCTGAGCCTCTGTCCAAACCTGTCTTGCGTTGACTAGTTTCATGCTGCTCCCCCCTCGGTAGGCTTCTTTTTGCGCGATACGAAATCTTTGTAACTGCGGTTCCTGCGGCTCTCGGCGACCATAAGACCGGCGACAGAGAAGACGACGAACCCCACCAACAAGCCGATCATCAAGTTGTTTGCTGTCATGCCGCAGCCCTCGGCCAGATGTTCAAATCCTTTTTTTCGCCCGCGTCATAGCAGTTGCGAGCCCGGTTGTGTCGTTCGTTCCAGCGCTCAACCGCGATCCGCATCACGTCAGCCACCTCAAGGTCGTAGATTTGCTCGAAGGTGCCGAGCGTGCAGGTATTGATGTTTGGGCCCTGTGCGCCGCAGTCATGGCACCAGACATGCGCCTCGTAGGCTTCGTCGCAGTCTTCGTTCTGCTTGTGGCCCTCGCCCAACTCTTCCTTGGTGATCCAGTTGAGCGCAGTGATGCAGGGCGGCCCTTCGCAGAACGGGCAAGGATTCATCTTGATTGGCTCAATCACGCTGCTACCCTCTTCAGTTCACGGGTCTTTGCCCGGTATTCAGCCTTGATGGCCTTGATTTCTTCGATGGTGTACTTGCGCACGCTCTGATCAGCCTCTAGTGCGTCAACTGCTTCCTGGCCAATGCGAGCAATCAGGCCGATTCGGTAATCCACGGCATTGCCCGACAGAAACCGGTTGTCCTGTTTGCTTTGAGCGTGGCAATTGCGCTCGTCAAACCTCAGGTGAGGTGCGGAGCCAACGCTGCGGTAATGACCTGCATCTACCGCGTTGCCGCTCCAGTCCAAAGGCTTGCCGCTGGATATGCAGGGGTGTCCTGCTGCCTGATCCCGTGCGCGGATAAACTCGTTGAACGCCTGCTGTGCTTCGCGCATGTGTTCGCCGCGGGACTTCAGCTTCTCCTTGCGGACCTTGATCTCGCGGCGACCAACATCCGCCAAAGCCTTCTTAGCAGTCGCCTGCCCTTTCTCGGACTGGCCGTAAGCAATGGCGCATTCGATTTCCCCGCATACAGCCTGACCATTACGCGCCGGAGTGAACATGACCCGGCACGATGGACAGCGCTTTCGACGTTGGCCGCCGGACTTGAGCGGGGTTTTCCGCTCTAGTGGGGTGCGTTTCATACGACCTCCCTGGCTTTCTGCTGCTCATGACTGAAGTCGCCGCGCAGGGGCATAAAACATTTAGGAGAACCCCAGCACTGATCCGTCAGCTCTGGAGCCCCGGAAAATTGATTCAATCCCACGAGGCTTTCGCCCCCGACACGAATCGGATAATCATCGACGGCTGGACTATCAACCTCGACGACTTCAACGCACCGGCCGATGTTTTCGGCGCATTCAGGGAGAGCTTTGACAATGATCACTATATCGCCCGGCTTGAAGTTATGGCTCATGCGGTCTCCTTGCTCAGCAAGTCGGTGAACACCACACCCAATTCAGTAAAGTGAGCGGCGATGCGATCGGTGTAGGCCACGCCTTGGGCGCGATTGAACAGGCGAGTTACCGGGAAGCCATCCGGGCCAAACAACGGGTTGCCGCCCATAAGGTCGAGCTTTTCCTCGTAGCTCAGATGACGCATGGTCCGGTACCAGGCCGCGCGGAAGTCTTCGTCCTCGTTCAGCAGGATCTGCACACCAAAGTGCAGCTTGCAGTAGCGGCGGGCGTCCTCGATGTCGCCGATCTGGGTCATTTCGGCAATGCGCTTGTACATTCCGAACCAAAGAGCGTTTTGATCCAGCGTGCGGTCTTTGCCGGGGCGCAGAGACACGACCACGTACTTTTTCTCCCGGTACATGATGGTCAGGCAGGTGATGGCTTCAGAGAGTTTGGCCTGACAGTTGACGCTGATCTTGTCCGTCATTGCCACTTCTCCCCGCGCTCAGGCTTTGGTCTTCCAACATCAAAAAAGAACCCAACGCAGCCGACGTAAGCAATCAGCGGGCCGCCCTGATTCCAGTCACTGGATGGTCGATAGCCAAAACCTTCTGCAGCACCACGAACGCTGACACTTGTGAACACGCCCTTTGGGCTGATCACTGAGCGGCCATCACCTTCAGGGTCAACCCGATATCCTTCCGCCATTGCCACAGCCCAATCAAGAGCCGCGCCCGACAGGTCTTGCGTCTTCACTTCTACGAATTCGGTCATGTCAGAACCCTTCCTTGCCGCGCTGCGACTCCCAGTTGAACGGAACAACGATCAAGCCACCCTCGCGCAAGCGATCAACGCAGCGCTCCCCCATTGCGGCCGGCAACTGACCGGCAGACAGGTTGGTAATCACCACCGTTGGGCGCCGCTGCTCGTACCGGCCGTTGATGATCGCGAACAGAGTGGTTAGCTCGAAATCGCTCGGGCTTTCCTTGCTCACGCCGATCTCATCCAGAACCAGCAGATCGGGATTGACCAGGCTGGACAGAATGTCCGACTCGGATCGCTCGCTTTTGCGGTCGAATGTCGCCTTGATGGCCTGCAGGACGGCGCCGACAGTGCGGTACACGGCTGTGCGTGGGGTTGTGTGCAGCAGCGCGTTCGCGATGGCTGCGCCCAAGTGGGTTTTGCCAGTACCAGGCTTACCGATCAGCACCATGCAGCGCCCTGTTTCGTACATCCGGTCAAACTCAGCGACGTAGTGGCGGCAGAACTTCAGTGCGTGGCTCTGTTCGCCATGCTCGACGCGGAAGTTGTCCAGGGTGCTGCCTTGGAAGCGCAGCGGGATAAGCGCATCCCCAAGCTTGCGGGTCAGGGACAGGCGTTGTTCGTACGCGGCAGCGGCCTGAGCATTGGCTTCACGCTCGGCGGCTTCGGCGCGCAGGCACTCAGGACAACCGCCCTTAAGCTCGCGGTTCAGGATCACGGTTACCTTCTGCTCGAAAGGCCCGTGTTTCTCGCAGTCGGCTGGCTGGGTGCGGACGTTGGTGCTCGTAACGGTGTCCGTGATTGGAACGATTTTTTCAGAGCGCATAGGTACCGTCCTCCCGCTGGATCAAGCCGTCGGTGTAGTCACGTTCGGCAAAGCCGGTGTGGCGGGACTGGGGTTCACGTTTCGGGAATGGACGGACGTTACTGGCGCGGTTCTTGTCGTCCTTGACCCACTTCACCAGCAGCGATACCCACTTGGACTGAACCTGCAACAGGCCGGTGGTTTCATGGTGGGCAGTGAACGGAGCCACGGCCTCCTTGGTGAACAGGTCGACCGATACGCCGAAGTGCACGCAGTAGGTTTTCAGGAGGTTGGCGTCAGGCATCCAGTCCAGGGTCATTTCGACCGGGGCCTTTGGGTCGACAGGCTCTGGCTCTTTTTCTGACTCGGGCTCGGGCTGCGAGTTTTCTTCGCCCGCAGAGAGAGAGTGGTTTTGATTTTCCTGATTCGGAGAAGCAGTGATTCCGGAATCAGGAATCAGGATTCCACAATCAGGAATCAGGGCGTTATCTAACGATGGGTTAACGGGCTCTAACGGTGGTTTAACGTTAAAAGCTTGTTCGCCTACGAGAACCTTCCGTTGAGAGCCGGCTACAACAACGTTCTTTTTCCGTTCGTAAACAGTGAGATACCCGTTAATGTCAGGGAGAACGCTATCTTTTTCAGATCCGTGTGGGCTCTGGTGCTTTTGGAAGTTGATGATTTCAATGACCGAGAAGCCAGCCACCTGATAGCGAGAAATGAAGCCAGCAGCGGCCAGGCGATCAAGGCCGGCATCCACGTCGTAGTCGTCGCATGGGAACAGTTCGATCTTTATGCGCTTTACGCGATCCTCAAGGCGCCCTTCCCGGTCAGCCAGGCACCACAGGCCAATGAAGGCCAGACGGTCGAAAGCAGGCAGCTCAACAAGAAGCTCGTTGCTGAAAAGGCCGGGTTTGATATTGCGTGCACGGGCCATTACTTGGCTCCTTTGCCGATCAGGTCGGCCAGTTCAAGGAAGCGATCTACGTACCAGTGAGGCTGCGTTTCACGGGGGCATTGAGGGCTTGTGAGGTTTTTGCCGTATTGCAGGCCTTTGTCAGTAACGCCCCAGAACTCCACGGTTTCCCGCTTTGAATTCAACCGAGTCAAAGTTTTCAGGAAGCCATGGGTAGCCAGGGCGCGGTTGAATGCAGCGGCTGTGCTGCTGATACCGTTTTCCTTGATGAGAGCGGTCACGGCCTTGGTTGGCATCGAACTGCCGCCAGTAGCGTCAGGAGCGGCGTCAATGGCGTAGCCAGGGAGAAACTTCGCGTCCAGTCCGTTGTTGGCGGCAATCTGGGCCAGCATCATCATTTTGCTGGAGGGGGCAGGTTTCAGTAGGCGGTCGAAGCACTCCAGGATTGCCAGTTCGCCGACGATTTTTGCGTTGTTGGTTGGCTGAGGCGCGGTGTAAGCGCCCGTCTTGCGAATGCTGGGCAGAACTTCGCCCACCACCCACTCTTCGAATTGCTCGGCAGCCGGAAGCTTCGACTTCATCACCAGCCGGTAAAGATCCCGCTCAGGGATGATCTGCACGGCGCGAACCTGTCCTCCCATTTCGGTATGGCAGGTGCTCACAGCCTTGCAGTGGGCGTTGATTGCCTTGGAGGTGTTGGAGTAACCCAGCGCCTCGGCAATGTCCTTGGCTATAAACCAAGGCTCGCCGGTTCCTTCGTCAATGACGCGAACGGGGAAGCCATGAAAGTCAAATGGCGTGACCCGCTTAATCCGCGCCACGTTTTCAGATTGTGAAAAACGTGGCGCGGGATTGTTGGGGCTATTGCCGGTATTTACTGAACTGTGCATAATCAGCTCCAGGATTTAGCTGTAAGTGCTGCACAAGAAACCACCATTGCCCGGTGGTTTTTTTGTGCCCACGATTTGGTGGTGCGGGTGAATTTGGTGTCCGGCGCATCCGTGATAGCTTTTTGCTTCCACACGAAAAGGCCCAGGAGGCCGGACATATGAGCTTCACGACGAAAAGGGTTAACTACGAGGTTGAATGGCGGGATCGCCTTGATGACGCCCTTCACAAAGCACTTCCAGAGGGAGCGACTGTTAGCGATAGAGAGAGAAGAAATGCCGCCTACGACGCCTACCCTGGATACTTGCTCTTCTGCTTTTGCGAGAAGTACCGGCAGAAACACGCCACTCACTGGCAAGCCTTTGAGGGTTTCATCCCGGCTCAGCTCTACCTCATTGAGAAGCATCACTGGCTCCCCGATCAGGCTTTTGCACTGAAAGAAGAGCAGCTTCTTCTTTTGCTTCACCAGGAATTGGTTGAGATGCGACTTCCTCAGTCGGCATATCAAAAGCTTCTTGATGACTTTGCGTATCTTGAGGTTGGAGGTGTGCGCCTGAATCCGCCTGAGGATGCAGATCGCGCATAGCCCGGTAATCCGCCATGGACTGAGTGATATGGCGGATTCGCTCAAGCTCTGATTCCAGCGCCTTAATTTGCTCGGCAAGGGGAAGATTGGTTGGCCAGATAACAAATGGCTTGCCGGGCGAATCGAGAGCTGCAATCCCCGCCAAGATTTGGCCGGCAGCCTCGACCGGAGAGCCGGACGCACGCGCCGCAATGGCTTGGACTGCGATTTGACGAATACTTGTTTCGAGCATGTTTTTTCTCCGAGTCAAATTCAGGCTATGGATTTCAAAGTTGGCCGGCCCGCAGCCGCTATCAACTGCTCGGCCTTGCGCCCCAACTCCCCTGCCTTGGCTTCAACTTGGCGGCACTGCTCAGCGAACTTCGGCAAGAGCGGCAGGTCTTGCTCGCACATAACCTGGTCGTCGAATACTTCGCTGCCGGTGTTGATCACGTCGCCAAAGGCACGGATGAGTGCGCCGAAGCTCTTGTTCGCGCACTGGTCGTCGGTCATCTGGCGGGCGCCGGTCAGGCCGTAGCGGCTGGCAAGCTCGTTAACGCAGTTATCGCGATATTCAGGCTCAAGGGCGCTGACCCATGATTCTTCCAGCCATGACGGCATTTCCTGATCCCCTGACAGCCAGCGCTGAACGCGCTTGAGCCAGCGGCCGGTCGCCTTCACAAATTCGCCTGCGTTACTGGTGAGTTCCGGCGAATTGAAGTCAGGAACGTCCTTCTTGGACGCTCTCTCAGGAATGGCCAGGTGAAGCTCATGGCTCAGCGCCTGGGCAAAGTCGTCCTGGCTCAGGCTGGTACGAGCAATCTGGTTGGCTGCATGCGCGACCAGAACCTGATCACGGGTTTGCGCTGTGTGTCTGGGACTGGACGTTCGCATGGGGTCTGCTCTCTTTTAATCTGTCTTCAATGGTTAGCTGGCGAGGCGTTGTATCTGGGCGGGGAAAGGCTTGATCTCTTCGGCCCGGTACTTGCCGTCGCCAAGGCTGATGACATAAACCTCACGCTCAACTCTGAGAGCCTTGCTAATGGCGCCCTGAGTCATGCAAAGCGCCTGCGCGGCCTTCAACTGCCCGACCTCGGAGACAAATTCTTTTAGTGATGTGCGTTGCATACGGATCTCTCCTACGTGATGCATGAGCAAGTATTACCGCCGGTAGTTCTTAAGTCAATACCGCCACTATTAGCCTTGAATTACCGCAGGTAATAAGATTCTTTTATGAGTAAAAACACACGAAAACTGCCGCTTACAGAAGAACAGCTGCTCGAAAGTGATCGGCTGAAGGCTTTATTTGAAGGCAAAAAAAAAGAACTTGGGCTAACCCAAGAAAAGATCGCGGCTGAATTGGGTGACGGTGTCACTCAGGGCGCTGTTAGCCATTTCCTTAACAGGCGAACGGCCCTCAATTTGGAAGCTGCCGTGGTGTTTGCTCGCCTGCTCAAGGTTCCAGTGGCCGCGTTCAGTGAGCGTCTGGCTGCGGACCTTGATCGGCTGCGTGACGGAACTCCCGGGCTTAGCAGCCCTGCTCCAGAAACTCCGGCGGTTAAAGATGAGGTGGCGTCTCGTGACCACCAGGGTGTCGATCTTGAGAAATACACATTCATCGACCAGTACGATGCGCGGGCCGCTGCTGGGCCTGGCTACGAAAACCAGCATTTCGCCCTGCGTAATACCCTGGCCTTTAAAACTGACTGGCTGCGTGCAAAAGGCGCCAAGGCTAAAAATCTCAAGGTGATCTATGCGCACGGCGAAAGCATGTGGCCAACGATCAGTGATCGCGACATATTGCTGGTTGATGAGTCGTGTTTAGAGCCTGTCGACGGCCAGATTTTCGTCATGGGCACCTTGGATGGCGATATCGTCAAGCGCCTGATACAGACCGAATACGGCGATTGGATCATCTGTAGTGACAACCCGGACAAAACTCGGTACCCGGATAAAGAGCTTTCTGAAGAAGAAATCAACGAGCACCGCTTGTTAGGCCGTGTCATCTGGCGAGGCGGCGACCTGTAGGAGCCCTACCCCATGCAAAACGCACCTGGCACTGAAGGCATAGCCAAGTCATACGAAAACCTGCATGACCACAGCCAACAAATGCGGGTTAAAGCATGGGTACAGATTCAGGCGGGCAACCTAGAGGAAGCTGAAAAGCTTCTGTTCTTGGCCGATAAGTATGATCGGATGCTGGTGAAGGTGCTTGCGCGGAACCATTCGGTTTGGAGGTGCCCTTGATATGGAGCAAATCATGGGGCTCTACTAAACCAACGCAAGAACTGCGGCGCGATCTGAAAGACATCGCGCACCTACTCATGTGGTCTGCCGTCGATCTGATGCAACTGGCTGCGCTGCTGTCAGAAGCAGGGCTTGAGACTGAAGCGCTGGAACTGGTCAAGAAGCTGGAAGCCTTTAAGGATGCAGAGGACAAGCTGGCGGGCTATATAGATGAGGTGAAGACAGGACAGATCACGAGAGCTAAGCCCTAGCAGCTGCGCGATTTGCTGGGATGGTGTTTTGGTTCGTGCGGTTGAAATTGGTTGTCGGCCGATTAATAGGGTGAAGGCTGGTCAATGCTTAACATGCGGACCAGCATCTAGCAGAAAGCTCGCGGTGCTCGAGTTGCGCGATGAACGGACTGACTCATCGGTGACGAATCGCTTTTAGAGGCCGTCTATGTCGCGTAGAGTCAGATCCATGCTAGGTGTTTGTGTAATGTCTAATGAAAGGTTTCGCACATGGAAGCGCTAATCAACCCAGAAATACTGCGATGGGCCCGCTCGAGGGCGAGAATCAGCGCGGGCACGCTTGCGAAAAGTATCGGTACAGCTGAGGATAACGTGCTTGCTTGGGAAGACGGAGCTAAACGACCTTCTTTTAACCAGGCCATGAACTACGCGCATCATACCCACATCCCTTTTGGGTATCTTTATCTGACAAAACCGCCTGTTGAAGACCTGCCTCTACCCGACCTTAGAACCGTAAACGGTCGAGAGCCAAGCTATAGTCTCGCTCTCAGAGACACAATTCGCTGGGCGATGGAACGACAAGATTGGTATCGTAGCTGGTTAACTTCCCAGGGATATGAGAAAAACGAAGTAGTTGGCATCCTAAGTATTAACGATGGAATTCCGGCAGTTGTGATTAGCATGCGGGAGAAGTTGGGAATACCTGAAATGCCTAAGCGCGGAACTTTCGATGATTATTTTTCTAAACTGGTTCAAAGCATAGAAAGTATCGGGATTCTGGTCATGCGCAATAGTATTGTAAACAACAATACGAGTAGACCTCTATCGATTGATGAGTTTCGCGGCTTTGCGATGAGCGACGCTCTAGCTCCTGTAATATTCGTTAATACTGCCGACTGCCCCGAGGCTCGACTCTTTACTCTTATCCACGAGCTTTCGCATATCTGGATTGGAAAGTCTGGCGTATCTGACGCAGAGCCACAAACACACAATAGAGAAGAAATATTCTGCAATGCCGTTGCCGCTGAACTGTTGGCGCCAGAACGTGAGTTTCGTATTGCCTGGAAGCATTTTGAGGACTGGAAAGATAACCTCCCTTTCATCACACGGACATTCCATGTCAGTGAGTGGGTGATTGCTAGGCGCGCATTGACGCTGGGGTTCATCAACCAAGCTGATTACAGTAATTTCATTGGTGGCAAAATAGCAGCGCATAAAGCCAGAAATAAAGATGGAGCTCCGCCCTACTCGCGACTACAGACTGCACGAATCAGTAAGGCGCTTGCCAAAGCCGTGGCAAGTGAGGCATTGAGTGGTCGCATGCTATTCAGGGATGCCTCTAGGCTGATAGGAATAAAGCCACACAAGATTTCTGAATATTCTAAGAAGGAACTTGGATTTTGAGCTACCTGCTAGATGCAAACTCTTATATACAAGCCAAAAACGCTCACTATCGAATGAATTTCTGTCCTGGCTTTTGGGATTGGCTCGATACGACCTTTCAATTAGGACAACTATCGAGCATAACCATGGTATACAAGGAATTGTCCGACTATGGTGATGAACTATCGGATTGGGTAAAGATTCGTCACGCGCAGTTCGATACAATTGACGACAAAGATACTCAGGAGTTTTTCGGGCGAATTGCCGAGCATGTAATGAATATGAAACTCCCTACGGACCCTGAAAAAATTCGTTTTTTAGGTGGTGCAGATCCTTGGTTAATTGCAAAAGCAGCCACGACCGGTAAAACCATTGTGACTCATGAGGTTTTAGCCCCAGACAATAGCAAAAAAATTAAAATTCCAAATATTTGCAAGCATTTTGATGTTAACTACATCACATCATTCGACCTACTGGACGTACTCCAGGCTAGGCTTGTTATCGAAAGGCCTCAGGTTTAATTGAGATGCGCCAAGCCCGGCCCAGCGCCGGGCTTCTTGTATCTGGCCTCCTGCTACGCTGCAGGCATTTCCTCTGGAGTCAGCCCCATGCCTACGCCCCACTCCCTCCCAGATATCCTTGAGCGGATATACGAAAACCAACTCGCCCTTGAGGCTGCCATCATGGAGCTTTCTCTTTGGGTCGCAGAACAGGGCGGTACGCAAGCGGACGAAAATGTACGCGGCTCACTTGAGACAATCGGTGAGAACGCTGGTTATATCAAGCAGGGCCTGGCACGACTTAAGGCACTGGGATCAAATTGAAGCCCCTACCTCTTCGACCTAAGACCTCCTCCCCGCGTATGGTGGCCGCACGCAACTAGTGGTAAGGTCCAGCCCT
Source organism: Pseudomonas helleri (assembly GCF_001043025.1). Lineage (GTDB taxonomy): Bacteria > Pseudomonadota > Gammaproteobacteria > Pseudomonadales > Pseudomonadaceae > Aquipseudomonas > Aquipseudomonas helleri. The sequence continues at coordinate 166,087 of NZ_JYLD01000012.1, forward strand.
GATTTAAAAAGGTGGCATGTGGTGATGGAAAGATAGTGGTCGGCTTGTCGTGGACCACACTTTTCACATCTTTCACGCTTATTACATTAGCAGCCACATGCCAACCTTCCACCCCTCTAAGTCAGTACCTAATAATGCACAGCTGGAAGAAAATCGCCCTTACTGAAAGCCTTGAGCAAAGCCTTCCAGGACACCTCGTAGATTGCGTTTTGATCAATGGATGGACAGCGACCGTTTTCGTCAGGCAACCCGAGCATGGCTCGTTGTTTTGTACGACTGGCATCGACTTGGCCAAACTTGCAGACAGCTCAAGCGTTCATAAGCTTGCCGAGGAACTAGTTTATGAAGTCTATGCTTCTCGGAGAGAGATGGTTGGCTAACGAGTCGATCCTGAATCGCCCCGGGTTTCCTAGACACTCTCCAGGCTCGCTGCGTAACGCTTTTCAAACTCTACCGGTGACAGCTGATTGTTGAAACTGTGGCGTCGTTTTGGGTTGTAAAACATCTCGATGTAATCG
>NZ_JYLD01000013.1 GCF_001043025.1 Pseudomonas helleri
TCTTTTCGGTCACTTGTTTGACCGCCTGGATTTTGAATTCTTCGGGATATCGCTGGTTGCTCATGGCACCTCCTAATGGGCCTCATTTTAAGGCTTGGAGGTGTCTACGAAACTAGGGGCGATTCATTGCAAGGCTACTCCTTAGGGCCAAATGGACAATCCTTTGGCCACCTCGAAGCTATCAAGGCACTCAGGTGTAGGCAGCCAGACCGGGCCCTTTGCAGGCTAGGAGATATCGCTTCTTGTTACAGATAAAGGCGTTTTGCTTGCCTGACTTAGGGGTGCGAATCAAAAGTCGAATGACGCATTAACTCTGGTTTAATCGCCCGGTGTGACGCTCCAGTGCCGTTGACGAGTGCGCGTTGCTTCTTTCAGCGTTGCGTCTGGCCCCAGCCCCATTAAGGAACCACTATGTCATTTATCAAGCGCTCATCCGCATGTCTGTTGGTCGCCTGCGCTTTACCGTTAATGGCCAATGCGGCGTCCGAACCCTCGACGCCAAGCTACGGTGAGGAGCTGCAAGGTTTTCAATACCCGTACCCGCTGCATCACTTTGCCTTCCACTCTCAGGGCCAAGCGCTACAGATGGGCTATATGGATGTAGCGCCGACCGGCACTGCCAATGGCCACACGGCCGTGTTGCTGCATGGCAAAAACTTCTGTGCGGCGACCTGGGGTGACAGTATCAAGGCCTTGAGCGATGCGGGTTATCGGGTGGTGGCGCCGGACCAGATTGGTTTTTGCAGCTCAACTAAACCGGCAGACTACCAGTACAGTTTTCAACAGTTGTCAGCCAACACCCATGCTTTACTGGCCAGCCTTGGCATCGATAAAGCCGATGTGATCGGCCACTCCACCGGCGGTATGCTCGCCACGCGTTACGCGCTGATGTACGCGCCGCAGACCGAGAAGCTGGTGCTGGTCAACCCCATCGGTCTGGAAGACTGGAAGGCCCTGGGCGTGCCATGGCGCAGCGTTGACCAATGGTACGAGCGCGAATTGAAGCTGGATGCCAAAGGGATTCGTACCTACGAACAGAACACCTACTATGCAGGGCAGTGGAAGCCTGAGTACGACCGCTGGGTCGATATGCTGGCCGGCTTGAACAAAGGGCCCGGGCACAAGCGGGTGGCGTGGAACTCGGCGTTGATCTACGACATGATCTTTACCCAGCCGGTGTTCTATGAATTGCCCAACCTGAAAGTGCCGACGTTGTTGCTGATCGGTGATGCCGACACCACAGCCATCGGCAGTGATATAGCACCGCCCGAGGTCAAGGCCAGAATCGGGCATTACAAGGTCTTGGGTAAACAAGCGGCCAAGCTGATTCCGGGCGCGCAACTGGTCGAGTTCCCCGGCATGGGCCATGCGCCACAAATGGAAGATCCGGCGGGGTTTAATCGGGTGCTGATAGAGCGTTTGAACAGTCTGTAGGCGCTGTTATTGGCTGCGATCTTGTGACAAAAAATCAAAAGATCGCAGCCTTCGGCAGCGACTACGGCGGGTTTATCTGCGTATCAAACCTTGATTTAGAGCGCTTACCTGCGTTATAGCTAAAAAGGTATTCAATAGTTTTACAGGAAATGACAAACACTTATGGACGGAAGCACACGTATCCATCGCCAGTTCGGCTCACATTTCGCCACCCTGATTGCGCAATGTGGGCCTCATCTAAAAGGCTGCGTTCGCGCAACCGCAGGGTGTCTCTCCCGCCTCCTGGCAAACCTCGCTTTACCCCACCTCAAACCCTGTTTTTCAGGGAGCAGCGCCAACTGGCGCCACTGTTACATCCCTCCGCCTGATTTTTTCTGATCGTTCGCCTAACCGGCGCGTTTACCGCACGTTTTTAACGGCGAGTACGGCTGCCCGGCTTTTTATCTGAACCTTTCATTGTTGACCTGCTGCGTCTACTGGACAGTGGTTTCAGGTCTCCATCAGCGCTTTGCTGGCCATCCAGAAACAGGCGGCCAAGCGCTCGCAGTACAAGGAACGACACCCCCATGATCTATTTCCAGGGCAAGAGAATCTTGAGCGCCATCTTTGATATGGATGGCACCATGTTTGACACCGAACGCCTGCGTTTCAAAACCCTCAAGCAAGCTGCCGTTGAGCTTCACGGCACGCCGCTGAGTGAAGAAACTCTTATTGGGTCATTAGGCTTGAGCGCGAAAAAGGCCGAAGCGCTGGCCAAGGCCAATCATGGCGAAGACTTCCCCTATGCCCAAGTGCGCAAGCGCGCGGATGAGCTGGAACTGGCCTATGTGCGTGACCATGGCGTACCGATCAAGGATGGCTTGCTCGAAGTGCTGGAACGCCTGCGCAAATACGGCCTGACCATGGCCGTTGCCACCTCCAGTCGGCGTGCGATTGCCGAGGAATACCTGATCAACGCTAATGTCCTGAAGTATTTCGATGTCACGGTGTGCGGTGACGAAGTGACCCAAGGCAAGCCACATCCAGAGATTTTCCTGACCGCAGCCAGTGCGCTGAATTGCCTGGCGCCGCATTGCCTGATGCTGGAAGACTCCGAAAATGGTTTGCTCTCGGCGATCCGCGCCGAAGGCCAGCCGATTCTCATCGAAGACATCAAAGCCCCCGCGCCCGAGGTCAAGGCCGGCGCTTTGAAGGCTTATCAGAACATGCACGAGTTTTTGGCTGACTTGAACGACTGCATGCCCGACCTGGGCACGCCGGAGCTGACCGAGAGCTTCCCGCAGGCGTTCAACCAGTTCAGCGTCGGGATTCATGGTTTTGGCGCCATGGGCGGCGGCTACCTGACGCAGATTTTCTCTCACTGGGATGGCTATACCCGGCCGTGTGAAATCATTGCCGCGACCCGCTCGCGGATGTTGCGCGACACCATCCAGGCATTTGGCCGCTACAGCGTGCGCTATGGCGCGACGTCATTCGACCAGACCATCGATAACCTGACCATGATCGACCTGGACGACGCCGAAGCTGTGATCCGCATGTACGACGTGGCGGAAATCATCGGGCTGAGCCTGCCCGAAACGGCCATTCGCAATCAGGCGCACGTGATTGCCAAGGGATTGATCCGCCGCTACGAGCGACGCGGGCGTGAACTGACGATTTTGACGGTATTGAATAAAGTGGGCGGGGCCGATTTTGTAAGGCGTCACGTGAAAACCCAGCTGGCTCAGCTAGTGTCGCCGGAGATTACGCAAAAAATTCTTGATAACACCCATTTTGCAGAAACGGTGGTCAGTCGCATCGTCTCGAAGATTTCCAACGACGCACTGGTGCGGCAGTTGCGCATCAAGTCGAAGATTTTCCAGAACAGCCTGGATGAGCAGCCATTGCCCCGTAAAACTTCGCCTAAAGTGCCTGCGCCAGAGTACGAGCGTTTGATCGCACGTTTTCGGCCCTTTGCCCAGTCGAGCTACGCCCTCAGCCAGTTGCACCTGATTTTGTTTAACAGCGAGTCGGACATGCCGCTGTACGCAGAGCGCAGCAGTAATCTGCTGGAGCGTTTGCGTCAGGTCAAAACCGTGGAAGACATCAGCCAGACCCAGGTCATGAAAAACCTGCTGTGGAACGGCCCGCACGCGATCATTGCCTGGTACGCCAGTGTGCTGGGTTACAACGTGTTGGGGCAGGGCATGGGCGATGCGCGGGTCAGCGCTCTGGCTGAGCGTTTGATTCACCAAGAGGTTGGCCCGGCACTGGTGGCTGAATACCCGCAGATGGCCGAGGCGGTGGCAGATTTTTCGAAAACCTTTTTGGAGCGCTGCAACACCTCGTTCAAAGACCCGTGTGCCCGCGTCGGGCGTGATCCGTTACGTAAACTGCAGCGCAACGAACGTATTTTTCGCAGCATTGATCTGGCCAGAAAGCACGGCATTGACAGCAGCGCCCTGGAGTTTGGCAGCGCACTGGCGTTGCATTACGCAGTGTATTGCGCCGACAGCAAAGACCCGGAAAGCCAGTTGATCCGCAGCGTGTATGAAGCGTCGGGGAACATTGAAGACGTACTGACCTACAGCGGCCCCTACAACGGCAAAGCTTATCCTGGGCTGGACCCGGTGGCAGATGCTGCGTTGGTGAAATCCATTAGCAAGCAGTTTGCTCGATTACACGAACAACTGCCTGCCGTCTGTGGCTTGTAGTCGCTGAGGAACGAAGCGAGGCTGCGATCGGTTGCGCAGCAGCCGTAAAATCCCATGACAGGGTATGCCTGAGACACCGCATTGCCCGCATTTACGACGACTGCGTCCTCGATCGCAGCCTCGCTCCGCTCGTCAGCGACTACAGATCTTTAACGTCAATACGGCATCCAGCCCGCCTTCGGGGCGGTTACGCAGCACCAACGTGCCGCCATGGGCCGTTGCTACGGTCTGGGCAATGCTCAAACCCAGGCCGTAGCCGCCGGTGCTGCTGTTGCGCGAAGTGTCGAGGCGATAAAAGGGCTCCAGCACTTGAGTCAGTTGCTCGGGCGCAATACCTGGGCCGCTGTCGCGCACGGTAATGACTAAATGCTCAGGTTGCTCATCGACGATCACCTGCACGTCACGGGCGTAGCGCACGGCATTTTCCAACAGGTTTTGCACACACCGCTTGAGGCTGCGGGCATAACCCGACACCGGGTGTTTGGCGCGGCCTGTGAGGGTGATGTGCTCGCCAATGTCTTGCAGGTCAGCCTGCAAGCTCTGCAACAAGGCGTTGATGTCGATGTTCTGCCGGGCTTCGTTGATTTCACCACTGCTGACAAACTCCAGAGTGGTCGACACCAACCCCTCCATATCGGTGAGGTCTTTGCGAAAACGCTGCTTTTGTTGCTCGTCATCAAGCATTTCGGTGCGCAGGCGCAGGCGGGTAATTGGCGAGCGCAGGTCATGGGACACCGCCGCCAAAAAACGTGTGCGCTCGGCCAGGCTGTGCAGCAGGCGCTGTTGCATCAGGTTGAAGGCCTCGGCGGCGCGGCGGACTTCTACCGGCCCTTCGATTTCCAGTGGTTTGCGGCGAATATCGTTACCCAGCGCCTGGGCGGCCTGAGCCAGTTGGTTTAACGGCCGGATGGCCAGGCGCACGGCAAACAGGGCGATGATCACCAGCACGATGATGCGCACCAGGTAGATTCGCCAAAAGTAGTCGAGCATCACATCGGCCGGGGACAGGCTGGTCCAGCCTTGGTCTTCTTTGGCCTGCACCTGCAGCCAGCGCCCGTTGGGCAGTTGTAGTTCAAGGGCGTATTGGCCAGCGACCGGGCTGGAGCCGAACAAGCTGTTGATCCCGGCTTTTTGGCCCTGTTGATCGAGCAGGGTCAAGTTGAGCAAGCGCAGCGGTGTGCGAGTGGCGGTTTTTTCATTGATCAGGTTTTTCAGCAGGTCTTCAGTCGCTTGATCCTGAGTCGACAGCCGCGCGCTGGCGGGGAGGGGCGCATCGCGCTCGGTCAACTGAAAGTCAGGCGTATTCAAGTTGCTCAGCAACAGCTCGGTGTTCTCGGGGCTGGACGCTGACACCCGCACGATATCGGCCAGGCGGCTGGCAATCAGCCGGGTCGGGATCTCCAGCACCTGGCTGTGACGCACGTCATACCAGATGCTGCTGGTGGCCACCTGGGCGCCGAGCATACCGGCCACCAGAATGATCACCAGTCGCCCATAAAGCGTGCGCGGTATCAGCTTCATGATTCGTAGGTCACCTTGCTCGAGGTCAGCATGTAGCCTTCGTTGCGCACGGTTTTGATCAGCTCGGGTGTCAGTTGCTGGCGCAGGCGGCTAACGCACACATCAATCGAGCGGTCGAAGGGCGTGCTGTCTTTCTCGAACACATGATTAAGCAAAAAATCCCGGCTCAGCGGGCGGTTAGGGTGCTGTAACAATAAGCGCAGCACGCGGTAGTCAGAATTGCCGAGGCTGATCACCAGCCCTTCGGGGGACAGCACTTGCCGCGCGCGGGTGTCGAGGCGCCAGCCGTCGAAGTTCACATAGGGCGCTTCGTCGACCCGTGCCCGCTCCGGAAAACTCTGCGCCCGGCGCAAGACCACCTTGATTCGCACCAGCAATTCTCGCGGATCGAACGGTTTGGGCAGGTAATCATCCGCGCCAATCTCCAGGCCGACGATCCGGTCGATCAGGCTGCCGCGTGCGGTGAGCATGATCACCGGAATATTGGAGGTCACCCGTAACGTGCGGCACAGGCTGAGGCCGTCTTCGCCGGGCAGCATCAGGTCGAGCACGATCAGGTCAATGACGTTCATCTCCAGGCGGCGATGCATCTCCTTGCCGTCACAAGCCGTTGACGTCTGATAGCCGGCATCGCGCAGGTACTCGGCCAGCAGTTGGCGGATTTCGGGGTCGTCATCGACGATTAATACGTGATCTAGCTTGGACATGTGAACTCGTCTGGGCTTTGGGAAAGATGTGCAATAGCGGATTTTGCGATGGCGAGGCCAGCGAAATGTAATGAAATGTTGTGGCGGCGATTTTCATGCGCCGCCAATACAAAGTCGAACAATTGCCGGCAATGACCCTCTTTAGAATGGCGAATCTAAATGCGAGTCATTGTAATTAAGGAAGGTCCGATGCCATCGTCACCCGATGCGGCTGTTGTTCGCAATACCCCTTATGCCTTGAACGGGACGCTGGCGCCCTTTATCGGAGTGATGGCGCTCGGAGTCTTCAGCGTGCCAACCCGTGCTGCCGAGCAAGCTGACGCTGCCCTGACCTTGCCTGCCTTGAGCGTTCAGGGTAGCTACGATTCACCGTTCAAGGTGGACGAAGTGTCCTCGCGCAAAGTCATGACGCCGCTGCTGGACGCCCCGCAAAGTATCACCATCGTGCCCCAGCAAGTGCTCAAGGAACAAAACGCGCAGAGCCTGCAAGACATTCTGCGCAACGTACCGGGCATCACCTTTATGTCAGGGGAGGGCAACCTGGGCTGGGGCGACCTGTTTTCTATACGCGGGTTTTCGTCCGAGCAAAGCCTGACGGTCGATGGCGTGCGCGATGCGGGCATGTCGAGTCGCAATGACACTTTTAACCTGCAACAGGCTGAAGTCTTTAAAGGCACCGGCGCGATTGAGTCGGGCATTTCAGCGGTGGGCGGCAGCGTCAACCTGGTGAGCAAGGAAGCCCATTTGGGCGATGCCAACCGCATCTCTGCCGGTGTCGGCACCGACGGTTACCGCCGGGTGACCGCCGACATCAACCAGGAACTGACCGACACCAGCGCCGTGCGCATCAACCTGATGAAGCATGAAAGCCAGGTGGCCGACCGTGATGACGTCGATTACGATCGCTGGGGCATTGCCACCTCGCTGGCCCTGGGCTTGTCGACACCGACCCGTGCTTACCTTGATTTCTTCTATCAAAAGGACGACAACACCCCCGACGGCGGCTTGCCGATTTTGCGCGGTACCGATGGCAAACGCATGCCCGGTGTCAAACGCAACAATTGGTACGGCGACTCCAGTCTGTACACCCAACAGACCGAGACCACCTCGCTGACCGGGAAGCTGGAACATGACTTTGACAACGGTGCCTTGCTGACCAACCAGGTGCGCTGGCAGCAGACTGACAACTTTGCGGTCTTGTCCCCGGCACGGTTTTTTTCTGCCAACCCGGATGGCTCCAAGACCTGCACCGGCAGCCGTTGCGCCACCCTGGGTTATGTCGGCGTGGGCCCTGTGTCGACGGTCAACGGGGTCAAGGTGTACACCGATTACACCAACAACGGCAGCACCGCCAACGGCGTGTTGCGCGGCAGCGATTTCGGCCTGTCCAAGCGCTACACCATCCTCGACAACCAGACCGACCTCAGCTTTGCCTTCGACACCGGCTTCATCAGCCACAAGGCCGTGACCGGGCTTGATCTGTACCACGAAACCTACGGTGGCCTGCACCGCAATGCCAAGGTCCCGGCGGCGAACATGACGTTCGACATGGGCGACCCGCAACACAGCTTTGATACGGTCTACACCACCAAAGGCTTTAACGAACCGCGCTCCAGTATCGACAACGCCGGGCTGTATGCGGCCGACACCCTGACCCTCAATCAGTGGTGGCAAGTAATGGGCTCGCTGCGCTACGACCACTGGACCGCCGAAACCACCCAGAGCGGCCAGGCGGATATCAAAGACACCTCGGGCGCCTGGAGCGGCCGTGCCGGGGTGGTCTTCAAACCTCAGCCAAACGGCACTATTTACGCGTCTTACAGCCAATCGGCGCAGCCCTCGGCGGTGGGCGCTTCGACCAACAACCAGATCTATGGCGCGGCGAGCACCAGCAGCTACAAGCCTGCCCAATCGAAAACCTATGAACTCGGCACCAAGTGGGACTTGCTGGATAAAGGCATCAGCGTGACGGCGGCGATTTTCCGTACCGAGCTGGAAAACTCCTGGGAATACACCGAAGGCGATGCTTCGCCGGTGCGCGCACTGCCTGCCAAACGGGTCGACGGCGTCGAGTTGGGCCTGCAAGGCAACATTACCGAGCGCTGGACGGCCTACAGTGGTTTCTCGGCGCTTAAAAGCGATCAGACCAAGGGCGTCAACAAAGGTGAAGAGGCCAAGAACGTTCCCGACCTGACCGCCAATCTCTGGACCACCTATGCCTTCACCGACGATCTGAGCTTCAGCTACGGTGCCAACTATGTCGGGCGTCGCCGTTACACCGACAACAAATACGTGGGCGGGCTGAACAATAACAGCAGCAACGCCGACGGCCCGTCCGGGGTGCTGCCGATCTACACCCGCGACAAAGAAAAGGCGCCGGGCTACTGGGTGCACTACGTAGCGGCGCAGTACAAGGTCAACCGTCAGACCACGGTCAACCTCAATGTCGACAACCTGTTCAACACCTTTTATTTCAGCCGTATCGGCGCCTCGCTGGATGGTTTCCAGCTGTATGGCGTACCGGGTGCCGGGCGCACGCTGACCGCCAGCATCGACTATGACTTTTAAGCCTGGCGGGCGCGGGAGCCGCGCATGCTGATCGACATTGCCAACGTCTTCACCGCCGACGAAGTGGACGAGATGCGCACGCGGTTGCTGGCTGAACCGTGGGTGGATGGCAAAGTCACGGCCGGGCAGCGCTCGGCCCGTGACAAGTTCAACCGCCAATTGAACGAAGATTCGGCGCTGGGTGTGTTGTTTGGCCAGCGCATCCTCGCGCGGTTGTCCGAGAACGCGCTGTTTATGTCGGCGGCGCTGCCCAAGCGGATTTATCCGCCCTTGTTCAATCGTTACAGCGGTGGCGAAGCGTTCGGCTTTCATATCGACAACGCCATTCGCGGCATCAAAGGTGTGCGCGAACGGGTGCGCACCGACCTGTCCGCCACCTTGTTTTTGACCGACCCGCAGACCTACGACGGCGGCGAACTGGTGATCCGCGACACCTTTGGCGAGCGCAGCGTCAAGTTACCGGCCGGGCATCTGGTGCTGTACCCCGGCACCAGCGTGCACAAGGTTAATCCCGTCACTCGTGGCGAGCGGGTGGCGGCATTTTTCTGGATCGAAAGCCTGGTCCGCGAAGACAGCCAGCGCAGCCTGTTACTCGACATGGATGTAGCCATTCAGCGCCTGAACGCACAACAGGCCGACGACGAGTCGTTGCTGCAACTCAGCGGCGTGTACCACAACCTCTTGCGTCGCTGGAGCGACGTGTGAGCCCTTCATTTAGTGGGAGATTAATCGTGTCCAAATCGTTTTCACGCATGTGGTCATTGCTGGTGGTGTTAGTTGTTGGCGGGTTCGGCATGGTGTCGTCGGCCTGGGCCAAAGACGTCACCGACGTGTTGGGTCGGGTGGTTGACGTGCCTGAGCATGTGCAGCGGGTGGTGCTGGGCGAGGGTCGATTGATTTCGACGCTGGCCATTCTTGACCGCGATCAGCCTTTTAAGCGCGTCGTGGGCTGGCAGAACGACCTGCGCAAACTTGACCCTAATACCTACGCCGCTTACGTGGCGAAGTTTCCCGAGGTCAAAGACATTCCGCTGATTGGCCAGGCTTCGGAACAGAGCGTCAGCGCCGAGGAAATCCTCTCGCTAAAGCCGGACCTGGCGGTGTTCAGCATCTCCGGGCATGGCCCGACCGAGCACAGCCCGGTGGCCGATATCCTCGAAAAAGCAGGCATCCCGGTGCTGTTTGTGGATTTTCGGGTCAACCCGGTACAGGGCACCCATGACAGCATGACCGCATTGGGCAAGGCATTGGGGCGTGAAGCGCAAGCTCAAGCTTTCCTGGATTTCTACCAGCAGCACATTGACCACATTACCGAAACTTTGGGTGTTATTGACGACAGCAAACGCCCAAGCGTGTTTCTTGAACTGCTGGCCGGGGTCTGGGCCAACCCGGGGCATACCACGGGCAAAGGCGGCATGGGCGAACTGATCAACCTGGTGGGCGGGCGCAATATTGCCGCTGGCGTGGTGCCCGGCGCACTGGGCGATATCAGTGTTGAATACGCGCTCAAGGCTGATCCGGACATTTACATCCTTACCGGCAATCAAAAACCGGGCGTGATGATGGGCGCAGGCATTGACCAGGCCACGGCCCAGGCGTCGCTCAAGCAGGTGTTGAGCCGCCCTGAGTTTGCCCAACTGCGAGCGATACGCGAAGGCAATGTGCATGGCTTGTGGCATGACTTCTACAACTCGCCGTACAACATCCTGGCGATCGAGGCCATGGCCAAGTGGATTCACCCCGAGAAATTCGCCTCCCTTGACCCGCAGCACACGCTGGAGCAAATCAACCAGCAGTTCCTCGGCATGCCACTGGCAGGCCAATACTGGATCAGTGAACAGAAATGACCGCGCACCTGAACCCCGCCGTGGCCGCTGCCAGCCACGGCTACCGGCGTCTGTTGGCGCGACGGGTTGGCTTGTTAGTGGGCATCGGCATTGCTTTGGTCGCGGCGGTGTTGCTCGATTTGTCGACCGGCTCCTCGGGGATGACCCTTGGGGCTTTGGTCGACGGCCTGTTGCACCCGCAAAACCTGGCTGTGACCGACCGGGTGATCATCTGGAATGTGCGCTTGCCTTACGCGCTGATGGCGGTGCTGGTGGGCGCAGCTCTGTCACTGGCCGGTGCAGAAATGCAGGCCATCCTCAATAACCCGCTGGCCAGCCCCTTTACCCTCGGGGTGTCGTCGGCGGCGGCGTTGGGCGCCTCGCTGATCATTGTATTTCCGGTCAGCAGCGCCTTGTTGAGCCGCGATTCGATCGTAGCGTTGTCCGCCTTCGTGTTTGCCTGCGGCTCGATGTTTTTGCTGCATGGCATGTCGCGATTAAGAGGCGCCGGGGTAGAAACCCTGGTGCTGTTCGGCATTGCCCTGGTGTTCAGTTGTAACGCTTTGGTGGCGCTGTTGCAGTTGCTGGCCACCGAAGATGTGCTGCAACAGCTGGTGTTCTGGAGCCTGGGCAGCGTCGCGCGGGCCAATTGGGACAAGTTGAGCATTCTCGCCGTGGTGCTGGCGCTGATCATGCCGTTTTCGCTGCAGGCGTCTTCGCGCATGACTTTGTTGCGCATGGGTGAGGATCGCGCGCAAAGTTTTGGCGTTGACGTGCGCCGGCTGCGGTTTTTCTCGCTGCTGCGCATCAGCTTGCTGTCGGCGACGGCGGTGGCCTTTGTCGGCACCATTGGCTTTATCGGTCTGGTGGGCCCGCACATTGCGCGCATTTTGATTGGTGAAGACCAGCGCTTTCTGTTCCCGGCCAGCGCGCTGGTGGGGGCGCTGTTGCTGTCACTGTCCTCGGTGGTCAGCAAAATCATCATGCCGGGGGTGATCGTGCCGGTCGGCATTGTCACCGCTTTGGTGGGCGTGCCGATTTTTGTGGCGCTGGTGTTCAAGCGGGGTCGGCAGCTATGAGTGCTCAAGGCTTAGTGATCAGCCATGCCCAGGTGACTTATGGCCGTCGTGTAGTGATTGCAGATGCGTCATTGCCCGAGCTGCAACCCGGCACTCTCACCGCGTTGATCGGGCCCAATGGTGCCGGAAAATCCACGTTGCTACGCGGCCTGGCGGGGCTTGAACGCTTGCAGGGCACGGTCAGCTTGCAAGCCCGGCAACTGACGACGATGTCGGTATCGGAGCGAGCGCGACTCATCACTTACATGCCGCAACACCTGCCGCCGGGGCTGGGGCTCAGCGTGATCGAAAGCGTCATGGCGGCCTTGCGTGTCGGTGGCAGCGGTGGTGATTACCTGGAACAGGCCTATGCCGCCTTGCAGCGCATTGGCATCGAACACCTGGCGGATCGCATGCTCAATGCGCTCTCGGGCGGGCAGCGGCAACTGGTCAGCCTGGGGCAACTGATTGCGCGTCGTCCGAGCGTCATGCTGCTGGATGAGCCTACCAGCGCGCTGGACCTGAGCTACCAGCTGCGGGTGATGGAGTGCGTGCGCGACATGGTTCGCCAGCATCAATTGATCGCGGTGATCGTGATGCACGACATCAGCCTGGCGGCGCGTTATGCCGACGCTATTGCGGTGTTGCGTGACGGGCAAATCATGGGCTTTGGTGCAGCAGAGGATGTACTGACCCCGCAACTGTTTGCCGATGTATACGGCGTAAAGGCACGGGTCGAGCGCTGCTCGCAACAGACCCTGCAAGTATTGGTGGATTGCCCTGTCTAATAAGTAACTTATTGATTTTAAAGGCCCTGTAGGAGCGAGCTTGTCTCGCGATCTTTTGATCTTTTAAAAGATCGCGAGACAAGCTCGCTCCTACAGTTTTCAGGGTAGTTATCTGCTCTTCAACACCACCCAAAAGCTCGCCACCAATAGCACCAGCACCACCGGGGCGAAGGCGCTGACACCCAGTTGCTCCAGCAATACGCCGCCGAGAATCCCGCCGCCTGCAATGGCGGTATTCCAGGCGGTTACCAGCATTGATTGGGCGACGTCTGTCGCGGGGGCAGCCGCCTTGGCCATGGCGGTTTGAAACAGGGTGGCGGCGCCACCGAAGGCCAAACCCCAAGCGCCCACCGCCAGGTAAACAATGCCCGGCACCTTGCCTGCAAGGCCCAATGCCAGGGCTGCAAGGGCAAAAACGGCAACGCTGGTGAGTGTCAGCATGCGCAGATGACGATCGATCAAGACACCGATAAGCCAAATGCCCAGCAGGGACGTCAAGCCAAACACCAACAGCACCAAGCCCGTACGCCCGGCCATGCCTGCCGCGCCCAAGTACGGCGCGATGTAGGTATAGAGAATGTTGTGCGCCAGGACAAAAGCCAGCACCACCAACAGCACCGAGCGTACGCCGGGTAACTGGAATACCTGACGCAACGGCAGGCGCTTTTCTGATGTATGCCCGGCAAAATCCGGCACTTGCAAGCGCACCCAGAACATCAGCAGTACGGCCAGCCCGCTCATGATCGCGAAGCAGATACGCCAACCCACCAACGCCCCCAGGAACGTGCCCGCCGGAACACCCAGCGACAGGGCCAGCGGGGTGCCGACCATTGCTACTGCAATCGCCCGACCTTGTTGATGGGGCGGCACCATGCGTGCGGCATAACCCGCCAGCAATGCCCACAATAACCCCGCCGACATGCCTGCAAGAAAGCGCGCCAGCATTGTCAGCGCATAACTGGTAGACAGCGTCGTCACGGTGTTAGCCACCACAAAACCGGCAATCGCGATCAACAGCAATGGGCGCCGGCGCATGCCCTGCGTGGCGGTAGTCAACGGAATGGCTGCCAACAGCGAGCCGATGGCGTAGATCGTCACGGTCTGGCCCACCCACGCCTCGGAAACAGCCAGGCCTTCGGCCATTTGTGGTAGCAGCCCGGCGGGCAAGGCTTCGGTGAGGATGATGATAAAAGCGGTCATGGCCAGTGCCAGCAGCGGGGCCAATGGCAGGCGCTCAGTATCAGCCTGGCTTGCGCTGCGGCTCATGGACGCACCGCCAGACCACCGTAGACCGCATCGCGCAGATCGCTGACGAAGCGCCCGGACATGCCAGCGCCTGCTGAAGGGAAAGCGCCCGCATCGAAGATGAGCTCAGGGCTGTAATCAATGCCTGCGGTGCCTTCAACCACTGGCACACATTCACCCTCGCCAAGTCGATGCGGTGGTTGGCCATTGACGTAGGCGGCGGCTACTCGCTGTGGGGCATGTGCGGTAAAACCGGTTTCGAGCATGCCCAATGGCCCTGTCACCAATTGCTTGATAGCGTCGTCCAGCGGCACCCCTTGAATGCGCGCAACCAAGGCACCGAGGATATCGGTGGGCAGCGAATAGCGCCATTGAGTACCTGGCTCAAACAGCAATGGCACGCTGGCAATGCGGCGCAAGTTTTCTTCCAGGCTGATGCTCGAAGCGCCCATGCCGTAGGAGACGCCCGCCCGGGCATACAGCCGTTGGTCATCCAGCGCCTCCTGGACAACGGCCTGGATAGGTTCAGATTGCTGCGCCGAAGTGACGCCTTGGGGCAGGGGATAGGTGAAAGCGGTCATGGTCACTCCTGGGCTAATAAGTCGTGGCCTGACAATAGAAAGGTCGAGATTAAAGAAAAAGCTGGATACAGTTCCTTGATGTGCGGACTTTACTGTCCGCAATCAAACGACGAGGGATGCAATGGACAGCCTGAATGGCTTCGTGGTCTTTGTTCAGGTCGCTGAAACCCGCAGCTTCGTGGCGGCGGGGCGACTGTTGGGGGTGTCAGCCTCGGCAGTCGGTAAAAGCGTGGCGCGGCTCGAAGAAAAGCTCGGTGTGCGGCTTTTTCATCGCAGCACCCGCAGCGTGACGTTGACCGCGGAAGGTGCGTTGTTTCTGGAGCGCAGCCGACGCATCCTCGCTGAGATCGAAGCCGCCCAGCAGGAACTGTCGCAAGCTTCTGCTGCACCGCGCGGGCGCCTGCGGGTGAGCCTGCCGATGGTCAGCGCGCTGGTGTTGCCGGTGCTCGGCGAATTTATGCGCGCCTACCCCGAGATTGAGCTGGACCTGGATTTTACTGACCGCAGGGTTGACGTGATCGAAGAAGGTTTTGATGCCGTGGTGCGCATTGGCAATCCCGTCGATTCAAGATTGTCGGCCCGTCGCCTGGGCTCGTTTGCTATGCAGGTGGTGGCGTCGCCCGATTATTTGGCACTGCGGGGTACGCCACAGGTCCCGGCTGATCTGTTGCAGCACACCTGCATGCACTATCGCTGGCCCAATAGCGGCAAGCTCGAAACATGGGCGTTGCGCCAAGCCCCTGGCGAGCCCGAATTGCAACTGCCCACCTCGATGATCTGCAACAACGTCGAAACCCGCGTGTGTTTTGCGCTGCAAGGATTGGGCGTCACTTATCTGCCGGAATTCGCCATTCGCGAGCCCTTGGCCGATGGCCGCCTGCAACTGATTCTGGAAAATTATGTGGAGCACCGCGGGGTGTTTTATGTGCTCTGGCCCGCGAGCAAACACCCGTCGCCCAAGGTGCGGGCGCTGGTGGATTTTCTCTGTGCGCGGATAGATTGATAAAGGTCGCAGGCTGCGGCCCCTCTTATCAAAAAACAGAATAAGTTATTGATTCTAAAGGCCCTGAAGGAGCGAGCTTGTCTCGCGATCTTTTGATCTTGATCTGACTTGTGATCTTGATCTAAGAGGCCCCGTTAAACCACGCTGGCCGATCGCAGCCTTCGTACCTCGTCAGCGACTACAGTGGCCTGTTTGCTGCGCGACAGCGCGGCGTTGAAGACGGGGCAGCTCCGCGCGATCTCTGGATCTCAGCTCGCGACCACAACTGTCGAGACCTTGGCTTGAATAGGCTCCAGCCGTTCTGCCGGGGCGTCATGTTCCACCACCAGCACACTCAACTCTTCGCAGGCGGCCACGTGGTAGTGGGCAATGCTGGACAGTTTTTCATTGGTCACGGCCACCACAATTTGCCCGCTTCGCGACACCACGGCACGCTTGAATTCTGCTTCGTCCATGTTGAACGCCGTCACGCCCTTGCTGGCATCAATGGCGCAGGCGCCTAAAAAGCACAGATCAAAATTGAAATGGGCCAATTGTTGAATCGCGCTCAGGCCGTGGATGTTGCCTGAGGTTTTGTCCAGGCGCCCACCCAGCAAGATGACTTCGGCCAACGGCAGCGTGTCCAGTTGCAGGGCAATGGCGGGCGAATTGGTGGTGACGCAAACTGCAATATTGTGATCGATTGCGCTCGTTATGCAGGCATTGGTGGTGCCGCCATCGATAAACACGTGCTGGCCCGCTTTGATCAGCGTCGCTGACGCCTGGCCCAGCGAGCTTTTACGCTCGATGTGTTGCATTTGCCTGTCCTTCACAGGTCGCTCAGGCGCCAATGAAATGGCCCCTCCGTATACCCGTTTACACAGCCCTGCTTGCGCCAGCGCCGCGAGATCTCGACGGATTGAGTGCTCGGAAACGTTAAATTCCTGAGCCAGCTCCCCAGCCACCACCCGACCGTGAGTCGCCAGCCGTTGGGCGATCAGGGTTTGCCGCTCTCCGGGGAAACTCTCATGAGTGAGCATTGACATCCCGTGAATCCTGTTTAAATTGAGCATAAACGAGCATTGATGATTGGTTTTGTGCTCGAAGGTGATCGATATCATGCGTGGCGGCTGGTCGCGCGTCAAACAGCGGTTAAGGAGTCGTAATGTCAGGTGAACTGCTGCGGGCTGCGTATTCGGTATTGTTGCCCGCCATCGGCGATTTGAATCTGGATGAGCCTGTCCGTCGCCATTTAAGCCGTGGTGGCGTCTCGGTGTTGTTGGGCGAAACACGGGATGAGTACATCGGCAGGGCCATGACCCAGGCCCGTCGCGACGCCGAGACGCAAACCAAATTGGCCAGCCTCACTCAACACGTCGCGGCATTGGCCGGTGGGCCGGTATTGATCGCGGTGGATCAAGAACTCGGTGGCATCGAGCGCCTGCACCAATTGGTTCCGGCTATTCCTTCAAGGGCGCAACTCAAAGACCTGAGTGCAGAGGTTATTGAACAGCGCTGCTATGAAATGGCCACTGTGGCACGCCGGTTAGGCGTCAATATGTTCCTCGCGCCGATTGTCGATGTGGTGACTGGCATCAATCCCTGGTTGCTTAACCGGCATTTGGGTGATGACCCGGTGCAGGTCAGTCGAATTTCCTGTGCCTTTATCCGTGGGGTTCAGCGTGCCGGGGTCATTGCCACGGCTAAACATTTTCCGGGTCACTACGCCACTGAGCATGACCCGGCCATTGCCTTGGCTGCCGTGCACGGCCCGCTGGAGTTGCTTGACGACAACCTCCAGGTGTTCCGACAAGTGATTGGAGCCGGTGTGCAAGCGGTGATGCCAGGCCCGGCGGTGTTCCCGGCCATTGACCCGGATCAGTCGGCCTCGACATCGGCCAAGGTCATTGCCTTGCTGCGTGACACGCTGGGGTTCGGCGGGCTGATCATTTCAGATGACCTGGACGCAGTGTCCATCCTGCGGGGTAATACCTTGACCGATACGGCCGTGGCTTCGCTGGCGGCGGGTGCGCATTTGTTGTTGGTGTCCAGCGAGTCAGGGCTCGATGCCATTGCCGAGGCGATTGTGAGCGCAGTGGATGAAGGAACGCTGGAGCGTCAGGTGTTGCTGGCGGCCTCTTTCAAAGTGCATCAGATGGCTTTAGCGCAGGCAGTCACTAACTGATTACCTCAGCACTTTCTCCGACTGGCAGGTATAGCAATATGTAGTCATTGTCGCCCCCATGTTCCGCGTACTGTCCCCACTCATAGGGGCTTGTGCCTTGCTATTCAGCAGGGCAGGCCCTCCTGACAAGGACGGACCTATGACCGATGCGTCAAACTATTACTATTCGGAAAATGCGATCAAAGAGCGTTTTCTGGCCCAAGTGAATGAGCAGTTTTTAGCCGGAACCTTAAGCCCGGATCAACGCAGTTGGTTAAATAAAGTGCTGCTTCAAACTGAAGATAGCCGCACCGGTCAGCCTGATCCGATGCATGTGTGCGAAGTTCTTTTTTATCGTGGCGCATCCAACACTCGCAAAGGGTATTTCAGAGGGGCCTTCACACTGTCCAAAGGGCTTAAAGACACGGATACCTACGTGTTGTTCTCGTTGGTCAACGGGCTGGAAACCTTTTCCAGTTGGCAGTCTCTGACTGAGACCTATCGTCAACACCTGAGCAACAGTAAAGCCCAAGTCATGCATTTTCTTCCAATGGATGCACGTCCGCATTTATTGAAAGCAGGTGATTTTAATGTTGTAAAACAACCGATATCGGGCTCTGTATTCGGGACCACCAGTTCTTTATTTGAGTCTGAGCGAACAATCGACCTGCAAAATGTCTTAGGTCTATTGTCGGGTGTGCCTTCTGCTCGAACAGTGGTAATTGAAAAACTTAATGCTCAGGCCAATGGGGCCCTGGAACCCAATGCCGCAGAAACCCAGAGCCGGGTGCACAACCCTGTAGCAGACCTAGTTTTTGAATTTTTTTTGAAGGGCAGTTTCTCCGGTCTACATGATTATGAGTTTTCTCGTTCTGCCAATAGCAGGGGCATAAAGGGGAAAAGTCGTGAAGTACTGGAGCTTGAGTTTCTACGTTCTATTGGACAGGTTTCTAACAATCTGGACAGACAACTTGAAGCATCGATTACCCAGTACTGGGATTCTCCCATCTATCCTGAGCTGAGTTTGCATGAGTGCACCAAACATGCCCTGCGAGATCGCTTTATGGATGCGCTGATGCAAGCCCGGCATGTCGGTTCAATGACCGAAAACGACTTCAACGCGGTGTATGAATGCGCGATGGGCATAGAGTCATCCAGCGTGAACTCGGCGACTCTGCACTTGGCGGGCGTAAAGGGTGATCCAATCCCTTTGGCGGGTTGGTATTGCTTTTTCATCGACAGTCACGAGCGCAGCTTACTGGTGATGGGGGATCAAGGCCTGAAGTTCTACAGAGACTGGTTCGATTTCACACGTGAGAACCTGCCTCGTTTTAAAGCCTTGCGATATGACACGTCCTTGAAAGAACTGCCTTTGTCTGAGGCCTCGTTAACCCGCTATATAAGTTTCAAGGACCGTGCCCGATTGGCTAAAGGCCTGCAACTGAATATTGAGTTTGGTTTACGGGCCATTGACTTGTTTGCGGTCTTGGCAAGCAGTGTACGCACACGAATGAGTGATGACATTAACGGGCTTACTTCCTTTCTGAAAAATACCGCCACTCAGATAAGTTCTTACACGTCCCAAGATTACGCCAGCTTTACACACTCTGTGCTGGACCAAGCGTCGGATATTCGTCTGCTGATAAATCCTGAACTGCTGGAGGGGGCTATTAATAATCGCTGGAGCTCACGTTTTTCCATCGGTGAAACTGCATTTGAAACCCCGACAGAAGCCATTGAACAATTAAAAGTGCCATTGTCCTTAGTCAGGGCGCGTCTTGAATCGTTACGTGATGATATAGGCTTTTTCCTTAAAGGTTTTCCAACAATTCGGACATGCGTCAAGGAACTCATGCAGGAGGATTGGGCGCTTATGGGCCGAGCGGGGCTGGTAGATGCTGAAGCCTTGAGGGTGATTGTATTTAGCGGTTCACAAGGCCTCAATCGGACGCCGCTCACCTCTCGCCCCATGATTGCCGTTTTTTTGGAAAACCTGACCGGTCATACATCATTGCCCGATGATAAAACACGGGTCACCTTTGAGCGTGTCGGCCAGGTCGATGGAAAAACCATCTCTCTGGATGCGGCAGAGTGTGCAGCCCTCCACCAACTGATGGCGGAAATTACCCGCGATTTCAGCCAAAAACTGGATCTCTATCTGAACTCGTTTTTCTATAGTCGATCGCCTGAGGTCGATATTTTTACGAAGGCAGATCGATTAGCTATTTTCAAATCCACGTTGATATGGGCAGGCGGCTATTACTTTTTCAGTTATAACGACTCGTTAGGCGTGCGCGAAGCCAGTTACATTGCGGGTGTTCAGACGCAACGAAAACGCGCTGAGCGAACTACCTTCTTTTACTTTGTTCCGGATGTCTACAGTGTGGTGCTGTACTCAGCGTCGGCTGGCATTAATGTTAATGTGGAAAACTGTTTTCTCATTACTGAGCGCGGAGGCCTGGAATCCGAATGTGCAGGGCATGTTATTTTTTGGTCGCCAGGTCATAAGTTTGAAGTGTTCGATACACTTGACGCCTGTCAGTCGGCATTAAATACGCGCCTGTTTGATAAAACAGATTGCATGACCCTATTGAATAACATCGAGAAAAACGCGCTGGGAAGCGTGTTCGGTCATCTGTCAGAGCTGTCAGGTGAGCAGGGCGCCTTGTTCAGTTTTTTCCTGATTGAAGATGACTATATGGATACCTTGTCACGCAGCTTTATTGATCAGCAAATCAGAGAGGTCGGTGTGGCTCTTATGGAGGGTGTCACAGCAAGATTGTCCAGTGAGGGCCTTGAAAATACCATTCAAAGCTACGTGGAGCGATTCCGCGAGAGTTTGGATGTGTCGACAATTATCCAGCAAGTTGATACCACACTATTTAAAAAGGCATTACCAATAACATTAGGTATGGCCACGGTTGACGAGCAAATTGAATATATACGTTTACTTGAACGTTACCGTGATGTGGTCAGAGACAATCATGATTATCTGTACGATATACCCGAGATCAATGCCTACGCCCTGGAGGCTCTCAAGGTTCAACTGGCTCTCGATTTTCCAGATCTCTCACTGACGCCAGATGAAATCACTATTACTCTGACACAAGTCATCAGCCCTGGTTGGTCAGCGGAAATAGCGGCCATGGGCTCTGCGGTTTCTCATGAGACGCAAACATTGACAGCATTTGCCCTGACCGGTTTCAGTCAATTGAAAGGCCACCTGAAAGCAAGCTCAACCGGTACGACACCCCTCCCGAGTGGCATTGATGAACACTATGTAAAGTCGCTTGTGCGCAAGTTGAACATTGTTGGCAAATACAGAACATTGCTGAAACAAAAACTTCACAATTCCGGCCGGGAGCGTGTTGGGCGCTGCGCACTATTTTACAAACAGCTGCCTCCTCACGCTCTGGAAGCAGCGTTCAGGGCAAAGCTGGAGCATACGTTAAGTGACAAAGCGTATAACTTTATAAAGCATGTTCTTGATATGCCAGATGCTGTTGCCCGCGAACCTCTCAACGGGACCCTCATCAGCATACGGCAGTTGAAATTGCTCGCCTCACCCGATTCAGAACCTGATCTTGTCAAGGGTATGTATTTAATTGCCCCCGTCTCATCAAGTGATGGCCCATTTATTTTGTGGACCTTGTATGCACAAGACTTTACGTTCAAGGAATATACGAACGAAGCCAGTTTTCTGATTGACCTGCGCTCGCGCGAAACTTTGCAGCAACGTGTTCTGAAACGACTGGACCCGCAGAACCGGAAAAAATATGACAACGGTGGCTTCAATGAACCGCACATTATTTACATTGGCCTGGATTTCTTTTCGTTTGATGTGTCCAGTACACCCGCTCCAGCGAGTATTTCAAACACACCCATTCAGAACAATCTGCTGTTGCAACTGTACGACGATAATTACGACCTGTTGATCGATTTGGCAGAACAGCAAGCGCTCTCCACAGAGGAGGCTGACTGGAAAACGTTCAAGGGCTTAATGTCTTTAGGCATTGATTCAGCAATGGGGCTTGTCGCACCTTTTTTACCGGCTGTGTTGAATATTCCCTTCTTTGTGGCACAAACACTTGGCCTGTTAAAGGCCGGGGGGAGGGCCGTGAGCAAACACCAGTGGGGCGAGGCGATCGAGACGTTTGTGACGGCATTTATGTTGTTGATTCCTGGCCCGAAAAGACAGCCAGACAATCGCTTGTTGCTCTTGCCTGAGTCACCTGTTCTCGAACAGGTTGACATTGACTCGCCGCTAACCCTGCCGCTACCCGAGCCAAGCCCGAAGATCGACGACATCGTCATCCAAAAAAACATGTTTAATGCAAAACAGTTAGCGGCATTGGACGCCTACAGTGAGAACACTGTTTCACTGGATGCCATGGAGCATGAGGTTTCAACTCATCTGTATCACAGCAAGCCAAGAGGCCTGTATTACATCGTGTTGGCCGGCAAGGTATTTCGTGTCACTGAGTCTGAAAATCGCTGGAGAATCTATTCAGGTGAAAACCGTGAAGGCCCTGCGGTCAAGTTGAGTGCGTGGCAAAAATGGGAACTGGATCCCCGGGAACGTTTATTGGGCGGTGGTCCTGCTTATTCCAGGCATTCGAGTGGTCGTGATGTTCACGATTACACGATTCAGGCCCGAGGTATCAAGAGCATCCGACGGCTATCACCTGACAAAGCCTTGATGATTCAAATGGCTCATCAATTGGCCATGGAGTACCTGAGCGGAGCAAAGCAAACACTTAGTGCGATGAAAGCACTGGATCCGCAAGCGCTTCAGTATCGTTTGTGGTTGGCTGATTACTTGAATATGCCGACGTTGACAGAGCGTCAGATTCTTACCGTGGATCTGGCTATCGACTTGATCTATACCCGCATGAGCAAGCCTTCCATGAACCCTGTCAATTCCGAGCGTTTCCTGCAGGTCAAGGCTAAAAGGCCGGACGATGGCGTTGTCGCGTTTATTGACCCGAATGACACACATAAATACGTGTACCTGACAGATTTTTTCTTCAATACCCCGTTCGACAACTTGAACGCGAGTGATCATGAATGGCTGGAAGCCACCTTGCCACCCTTTGACTTTAACAATCACTACCGGGCAGTCACATTGATCCATGAGTTGTCTCATCAAAAGTTCTTCACGGAAGATATTCAATACATGAACGTGGCCTATCCGTTTGTTGAGCTCTTGAAAAACAACCCCGCCTTTGGT
The DNA here is from genome assembly GCF_001043025.1 of Pseudomonas helleri. GTDB lineage: Bacteria > Pseudomonadota > Gammaproteobacteria > Pseudomonadales > Pseudomonadaceae > Aquipseudomonas > Aquipseudomonas helleri. The sequence continues at coordinate 22,798 of NZ_JYLD01000013.1, forward strand.
GCTGTTTCCAAACAAAGAATAAGTGATCTTCAGCGCAATACCCTTTCCCTGACCACACCACGCGACAAATTGTTCTCCCGGGACGGCTCTGAGCCCCCGCTCGAAGCAAGCGCAGTAGAGCGTATTCTGTTCGTTACGGGCACCACGCGGTTGGACGATGCACGTGATGTGTTCTTGGCCGACCCGGTAAAACGAGCCAGCGTTATCCTTTCCAATGCCGATTCAATAACGCTCATCATCAGCCGTTTGGGCGGAAAATTAGATACCTATTTACCGGTGCAGGCTCCGACGCCTTGATTGCAATGCAAGTGGCATGGGGGGCAGAGTTCCTGCCCCCGTTTTTTTTTAAAAAAAACTGCAAGAAAAGACCCCCTCGCGTCACATACCCATAGAGCAGAGTTTTGCTTGTATTGCGGGCAGGCATTTACCCTGCCCGTGGTAGTGGCAGAGATGCCGCTGATCAATACAAAAAGGTATATAAAAATACATTTTAAGTATTATTAGCGAATAACGCCTTTTGATAGCATTGCCCCCGCCGGTACACCGGACACACAGCGCATCTCACCCTGATTGGAGTCTCCATGTCCGGCGCCGACACTTCTCACAGTGAATACGTGGGCGGATTATTCCGCAGTCATTACCAATGGCTGTGCACACGCCTGCGCCGCCACCTCGACTCCAGCGCCCACGCCGAAGACATTGCCGCCGATACGTTTGTCCAGTTGCTGACTTCGCCCGGCGTAGTACCCATTCGCCAACCACGGGCGCTGCTGACCACCATTGCCCAGCGCTTGATGTATCAGCTGTGGCGCCGTCGCGATCTGGAGCGGGCTTATCTCGATGCCTTGCAACTGGATGACGTGTACGAAGCGCCTTCGCCCGAAGACCTGGCGCAGATGATTGAGGCGTTGCAATGCATAGACCAGTTGCTCGATGGCTTGCCGGTCAAGGTCAAGGCCACCTTTTTGCTGTCTCAGGTCAATGGCCTGACTTACCCTGAAATTGCCGCTGAATTGGGCATTTCCCAACGCTCGGTCAGTGACTACATGACCAAGGCAGTCAATCGCTGCCTGCGGGCTTGCCTGGAATGACATGAACATCGAAAACCAACACGACGACGTGATCGACAACGCGACTCGCTGGATTGTATTGCTGCGTTCAGGCCATGCCAGCGAGGCGGATTGGCAGGCTTACCGGCAGTGGCGCGCGCAAGACCCGCGGCATGAACAACTCTGTGCGCAACTGGAAACCCGCCTGGGGGTTTTTAAGGTGCCGATTAACCAAGGGGTCAGCGGCAAGGTGTTGCAACAGGCCCTGACTACCCCTGGCACCAGCCGTCGCAAATTATTGCAGGGCGCGCTGGCCTGTACCGGTGTGGCGCTGGGCGCCAGCCTGTTGGTCAGCCAGCGCACCGCGCTGGGGGAACTGACGGCGGATGTTTCAACCGGCACAGCTGAACGGCGTACGGTGAGTTTGCCCGATGGCAGCGAGCTGTTTTTGAACGCGAAAAGCGCGGTCGATCTGGATTTCAGCGGCCCGCACCGGATCGTCCGATTGCTCGATGGAGAGCTGCGAGTCAAGGTTGCCGTCAATCCGGCAACGCCTTTCCAACTGGTGACGCCGCAGGCGTTGATCCACGTGCTGGGCAGTGATTTGACCGTACGTGAACGCGGAGGGCAGGGGCTGGTGGTGGCGCTCAAAGGCGCGTTGCAGATCGCTCGCCAGGGGCTGGAAAACCTGCAACTGCAAAGCGGGCATGAAGTCTCTTATGATCGCTACGGGTTTAGTCCTGTACGCGTGATGAGCCTGGGGGCCGCTGCGTGGGTCGATGGCTTGCTGGAAGTACGGGATGTGCCTCTGGCGCAGATTATCGAGGCCTTGCGGCCTTATCGCGGCGGTGTGCTGCGTATCGACCCTGCAGTTGCCGAGTTGCGCGTCAGCGGTATGTTTCGGCTGGATAAAACCGAACAGGTGCTCGACACATTGGCGCGAACCTTGCCGATCCAGGTGCTGCGTCGCACCGATTATTGGGTCACCGTCACCTCCGCTTAAACGCAGTTCTAAGGACATAACCAAACGATCTGCAAGTTTTATCTGCGCCAATCCACACCTCTCCCGTAAGCGCTGCGGGGAGCAGCGTTGTTCAGAGATTTAGGGAGAGACACCTTGAGCGCGTCCAACACCTTTTCACGTCGCCAGCTACGGGCTTTTGCCATAGGGCCTCTGGCGAGCCTGTTCCTGACCTGCGCCTATGCGGCCGAAGAAGCCCGCCAGGTCTACCACATTGCCTCCGGCCCGCTGGATGAAGTACTGCTGAACATCAGCCGTCAGAGCGGACAAGTCATTTCGTTTACCCCGCAACTGAGCCGTTATTCGTCGGCGGCGATCAATGGCTCGTTGTCGGCGGAGCAAGCCGTTGGCGAGGCCCTGCGCGGCACCGGTTTGCAGCTGCAAGTCAGCCCGGACGGGGCGTTTATCATCAAAGAGGGCGCGGCCAGCGCTAACAAGGCCGGTACCCAGGCCCAGGACGCTGCGCCCACGACAGCGCTGGACCGGGTGGTCGCCATCGGCACTCGGCGCGCCAACGCCACGGCCTTGAGCAGCAGCGCCCCCGTGGATGTGATCAACAGCGAAGAGTTGGTGCAGACTGGCGCCGTGACCCTCAACCAGGCGCTGTTCCAGTTGCTGCCCTCGTTCAACTTTCCGCAAAACCAGAGCGCAACCCGTGGCCAGGACCCTAAAGGCGCTTCTTTGCGCGGCCTGTCCCCGGACGAAACACTGGTGTTGATCAACGGCAAGCGTCGGCATGCCTCGGCAGTGGTGAACTTGTCGGGCGGTGTGCCATTTATTGGTGCGCAGTCAGTCGACCTGGACATGATCCCGATCAGCGCCATCGATCACGTCGAAGTGCTGCGTGACGGCGCTTCAGCACAATACGGTTCGGATGCGATTGCCGGGGTGATCAACATCGTGCTTAAAGAGCGCGACAGCGGCGGGCAAATCAATACGCAATTGGGCAAGTTTTCTCAGCGTGACGGCTTCAGCAAAACCGCTGATGGCTGGTACGGCCTGGGGCTGCCGGGGGACGGTTTTCTGACCGTCAGCTTTAACGCGTTGAACAATAAACCGGACGATATCGGCGACAAGTATTTCGCCGATGGCCAAGTGCAAGACCCGCGCTGGGGCGGTGCAGGGCGTGACAAATACAACCTGGCAGCGAATGCCGAAATCGGCCTCAACGATCAATGGCGCCTCTACAGCTTCGCCACGTTCGGTCAGGACAAATCGGTCAACAATACCCCAAAGCTGTTGGCCAACAACCCGAACAACGTCACCGAGATCTACCCCAACGGGACCATTCCGAAATACCGCTACCGCTATGAAGATGGCGCACTGACGGTCGGCACCCGGTATGAAGACGACACCCTGGGCCGCTTCGACCTGAGCGCTACCTATGGCCGCGACGAACATGACGAACTGGCCTACAACACCCTCAACCCCAGTTTTGGCATCGCCAGCCCGACCAAATTCCAGATTGCGACGCTGATCAACGAACAAACCAACGTGGGTCTCGATTACGTCAAAGACTTGCCCGTGAACTGGCTGACCAACCCGCTGAACATCTCGGCCGGGATCGCCTATCGCAACGAGCGTTATCGCCTGGAATCGGGTGATTCCGACTCCTATTCGTTTGGCGGAATCGACGGTGTGCAAGTGGGGGGCGTACAGGCCTCAGGTTTGACCCCGGACGATGCCGGAACCTACTCGCGGGATGTTGCCGGGGTGTATTTCGGCCTGGAAAACCAGCTCACAGAGAAGCTGCAACTGGGCCTGGCGGCGCGGACCGAGCATTACTCGGATTTTGGTTCGGCCACCACGGGCAAGCTGTCGGCGCGGTATGACTTCACACCCAAGGTCGGGTTACGTGCCACCGTCAACAACGCTTATCGCGCACCGACACTGGGCCAGATTGGCACCTCCTGGACGACCACCACCAACGTCGATGCCAATGGCAACCCGGTGCTGACACGCATCTTGCCGTCCGATAACCCGGCTGCCCGTGCTCTCGGCGCAGAACAGCTCAAGCCTGAGAAGTCGACCAACTACTCGCTGGGGCTGGTGCTGCGTCCTGTTGACCAAGCCTCTGTGACCATCGATGCGTACCAGATCTCCATCCGGGATCGACTGCTGTTCAGCGGCGGTATTTCCGGGCCAGACGCCGAACGCATTCTGACGGAGGCAGGCTACGGCCAGTACACCTGGGCGCAGTTCATGACCAACGCGGTCGATACCCGTACCCGTGGCGTCGACATCGTCGGCAAGTACAACTTTGATCTACAACAGTACGGTTCGCTGGCACTGAGCGCGGGTTACACCCGTGCTAAAACCACCATTGAGAAGGTCCACGAAAACGCCAACGGCTTTGAAACAGTGACCCGGGAAAGCCGTGGTTACCTGGAATATGGCTACCCCAAAGACAAGTTCGTGTTGGGCGCGATTCACCGCTACGGCCCGTGGACCGTGGCCTTGAACGAAACCCGTTATGGCGAATACCGCAAGTTCGCCGCACAGGCCAGCGACTCGCAATACGATCAAACCTTCGGCGCCCAATGGACCACAGACCTGGACGTCAACTACGCCTTCACCAAGCAACTGCGCGTGTCGGTCGGCGCCAACAACCTGTTCAACAGCAAACCGGATGACTTTGACAGCCACCTGCGTCAAACCCCAAGCCAGAAGTACAGCTACCTGTCACCGGCGGCACCTGAAGGCACGTTTTACTACACCCGCTTGAGCTACGAGTTCTGATACGCGGTGGCGGGGCAACCCGCCACCACTTCAACCATCGGTTTTTCCCGTCCTTCCTCCCTCTGCGTAACGTCCCGCTCATCGGCGGGGTTATGCGTCTGTAAATTCAAAAATAAACATATCTTTCAAATAGATAGCGGTTTTTAGCGCTCCGTTTCGCTGTCTTCACGATTATTTATTGGTTTTAAAATCAATTAATGCAATTGACAGTTGTATTTATTTGATCGAGCATTGCAATTAAATGATTTATAGATATCGCACAGCGATACGGAGATTAAATTGTACGATCCACTGGTCAATGCTCACCCAGGTGTCGGAGTGCCTCATTCGTCTTCTTACTGGGTGGATACGGCGGGTACAGCGCCGCCAGATGACGGCCCGCTAAAGGGAGACATTGAGGTCGACGTTGCGATTATTGGCGCCGGTTACACAGGCCTGAGTTGTGCGTTGCACCTGGCCCGCGAGCACGGCATTCGCGCCGTGGTCCTGGAAGCCAATCAAGTGGCCTGGGGTTGCAGTGGGCGTAATGGCAGCTTTGCCCGTATCTCCGGCGGGCGAGTGCCGCTGGCGCAGTTGATCAGTCGCTACGGCGAGCACACCGCGAAACAGTATTTCGCCGAGATGACTGCCGGGCTGAACACCGTGCGTGGGCTGATCCGTGAAGGCCAGATTGATTGCGACGCGCAGCCGGACGGCGTGTACAAGGTCGCCAGCAATGCCAAGCATGTTGAGTCGCTCAAGCGCGAAGTGGGGCTGTATCACGATGTACTGGGTTATGGCGCGCAACTGGTCAGCGGCGACCAGGTGCAAGCGGTGCATCGCGGTGCTGAGTCATTTGGCGCGCTGTACATGCCCGACGGCTTTTCCATGCACCCGTTGAAACTGGCCTGGGGCGTTCATCGCCTGGCCCGTGAGGCGGGGGCCACCGTGCACGTGGGTTCGCCGGTGGTCGACTGGACCAGCGCCAATGGCAGCCACCGGCTGGTGACGCCGGGCGGGGTGGTGACGGCGCGCAAGGTGGTGGTCGCCACCAATGGCTACACCTCCACGGCGCTTAATCGTGCAACGGCGGGGCGTGTGTTACCGGTTCACTCGCAAATTATCGTGACGCGCCCCCTCAGCGCTGAAGAAAAGCGCCAGACACTGCCTGGCAGTGAGTGCATGTTCGATACCCGCCATCTGCTGTCTTACTATCGGCGTTTGCCCGACGATCGCATTTTGTTTGGCGGGCGCAGCGCCATTACCGGGCGCGAAGCCGAAAGCCCGAAGCACCGGCAAAACCTGCAGGACGCTTTGTCACGCAAGTTCCCGATGCTCGAAGGAATCCAGGTCGATTACAACTGGGGCGGCTGGGTCGCCGTCAGTGAAAGCTCGCTGCCATTTGTCTGCAAAGTGCCAGAGCTGGAAAACGTGTTCGCCGGCGGCGGCTATGCCGGCAGCGGTGTTTCATTTTCACTGCAGGTGGGCAAGCGTCTTGCACAGATGGTCACCGGCGATCCGCATCCCACCGAGGTGGACTTTCTTCATCAATGCCCCAAGCGTTTCCCGTTCCAACCGTTTTTGCGCATGGGCCAGCGTATGGCCTATGCCTGGTATCGATTCAAAGACGCTTCATAACGACCACGGTTCCAGCGAAAAAGAAGCAACCCGTGCAGGTGTGACATTGCCTGCGCTCATTATAAAAAGAGTGATTCGGGCCAACACGGCCGGCGTTTTATTCAACTGTCTAATTACAACAAACTCAGGAGTTGAAAATGCGATTAATCAACACACCCATGGCCAGTCTTGCGCTGGCCATTACCTTCGGTGCAAGCGTGCACGCACAGGCGGCTGATACCGTTACCTTTGCGGGTTGGGGAGGGGCGCTACAGGATGCCGAGCGTACGGCGTATCTGAAGCCCGCGGAAAAAGCACTGGGCATCACCATCAAAGAAGACAACATGGACGGCCTGGCGGCGGTGCGCGCCCAAGTGATGTCGGGCAAGCCCAAGTGGGATGTTGTCGAGCTGGCGTCCAATGATTGCGTGCTGGCCCAAGAGCAGGGGCTGACCGAGCCACTGGACTATTCAGTGATCAGTACCGACGGCGTGGCCTCGAACTTCTACGGCAAAAACTGGATCGCCAGTAACGCCTATTCCACCGTACTGGCCTGGGCAAAAGATGCCACAGGCCCGACCCCGAAGAACTGGCAAGAGTTCTTTGACCCGTCTATCAAGGCCTCGCGCTCCTTGTACCGCCAGCCTTACACCACGCTGGAACTGGCGTTGATCGCCGATGGCGTTTCACCCAAGCAACTCTACCCGCTGGATATCGACCGGGCGTTTAAGGTGCTGAAGCGCATCAAGCCGCAAGTGGTCAATTGGTGGCGCAGCGGCACCGACTCTGCACAACTGTTGCGCAGCCGCGAAGTGGACGCGCTGTCCATCTGGGCGTCGCGGGTTGATGAGTTGAAAAAGTCCGGCGAGAACGTGGACTACACCTATGACCATGCCTTGCTGGATTACGACTGCGTCGTGGTGCCCAAAGGTGCACCGAACAAAGCTCTGGCGATGAAACTGATCGCCGAAATCATGAAGCCCGAAAGCCAGGCAACCCTGGTAACCGTGATCCCGAACCCGCCGATCAACGTCAAGGCCTACGACACCGGCATCATTCCTGCGGACATGGCGGCCACGTTGCCGACGGCTCCGGCCAATATCGACAAAGTGGTGTTCTTCGATCCGGTCTGGTGGCAAGCCCACCAAGCTGAGGTTCAACGTCGCTACGACCTGTTCATCCAGAATTGAGAAGGCCGTGACCATGATCAGTTTCAAGAAAAGCCTGTTGTGCGGGGCGGTTATCGCTTCTTTGGGCTGGGGCGCAAGCTTTGCCGCCCTGGCTGACACCCTGACCTTTGCCGGCTGGGGCGGAGCCTTGCAGGACGCTGAGCGCAAAGCCTACCTCGAACCCGCCGCCAAAGCCTTGGGCGTGACTATCCGTGAAGACAACATGGACGGCCTCGCGGCGGTGCGTGCCCAGGTGATGTCCGGCAAGCCCAAATGGGACGTGGTGGAACTGGGCAGCACCGAGTGCGCCCAGGCTCAGCTGGAGGGGCTGGCCGAGCCGCTGGATTACAGCGTGATTGATGCCACCCATGTCGATAAGTCCGTGGTCAGCAGCCACTGGATTGCCAGCCATGCCTACGCCACCGTGGTGGCCTGGGCCGAAGACACCGGCGCGCCGGTGGCGAAAAACTGGCAACAGTTCTTCGACCCGCAGTTCAAAGGTGCCCGCGCCTTGTACCGCCAGCCGTGGCTGACCATGGAAGCGGCTTTGTTGGGCGACGGGGTTGCGCCCAAGGACTTGTACCCGCTGGACGTGGAGCGGGCGATCAAGGTGCTCAACCGGATCAAGCCGCAGGTGGTGAACTGGTGGAGCGCGGGCGCGGATTCGGCGCAGTTGTTGCGCAGCCGTGAAGTCGATTTTCTGGCGATCTGGAATGGCCGGGTCAACGAGGTCAAGGCCAGCGGTGAGAAGGTCAACTACAGCTTCGATGGCGCGCTGTTGAGCCATGACTGCCTGATCATCCCCAAAGGCGCGGCGAACAAGGCGCAGGCCATGAAACTCATCGCCCACATCATGCAGCCCGAAAGCCAGGCCACGCTGGCCACGTTGATTCCGTACTCGCCGGTCAACAGCAAGGCGTATGACTTGCCGATCATTACTGACGAACTGGCCGCGCGGTTGCCGACCTCGCCTCAGAACATCGACAAAGTGGTCACCGTGTCGCCCGACTGGTGGGTCAAGAACCAGGCAGAGGTTCGCCAGCGGTTCGCCCTGTTCCTCGCCAACTAAGCAGTGGGGTGGGACGCCGCTGGCGTCCCGTCTACGAAACAAGGGCGCCTGACGTCCGTATGTGCCGAGTGTGAATATGTCCGAAGAACACAAACTTTCGATGTCGATCGATATCGAAAAGCTGACCAAGACCTATGACAGTTTTGCCGCGCTGGATGATGTTTCGCTATCGATCAAAAGCGGTGAGTTTCTGTCGTTGCTGGGCTCCTCCGGCTCTGGCAAGACCACGCTGCTGATGGCCTTGGCCGGGTTCGTTCGCCCGGATGCAGGGAGTATCCGTTTTGGCGGGCGCGAGATGATCTTCGAGCCACCGCACAAGCGTGATGTGGGCATGATGTTCCAAAGCTACGCGTTGTTTCCGCACATGAACGTGTTTCAAAACGTCGCCTACCCGCTGAAGTTGCGCGGTTACAAACGTGCCGACATCCGTCAGCGGGTCGAGCAGGCGTTGGCCACTGTGGAGCTGGACCACTTGATCGAGCGCGGCATTACCGAAATGTCGGGCGGCCAGCGCCAACGCATCGCGCTGGCCCGGGCGATTGTTTTCGAGCCAAAAATCCTGCTGATGGACGAGCCGCTGTCGGCCCTGGACAAACGCCTGCGCGAAACCATGCAACTGGAGCTGCGCCGTCTGCACGAGCGCCTGGGCATGACCGTGGTGTACGTTACCCATGACCAGCGTGAAGCGCTGACCATGTCTGACCGGATCGCGGTCATGAGTAAAGGGCGGATCCGCCAGATCGACACTCCGGTCAATCTCTATGAGCGCCCGGCCAACCGCTTTATTGCGGAGTTTGTCGGGGAGTCGTCGTGTTTGCCGATCACCTTGCAGGGCGGCCAGGCACTGTTTCAGGGCCGGGCTTTGCGCGGCGCCAACGCTGCCGGTGGTTTAAAGAACCCGAGCCTGGTGGTGCGTCCGGAAAAACTGCAGTTCGTCCCGGCCGAGGCCAGCGATTACAACCTGTTGCGCGGTCATGTGGCCGACGTGATTTTCCAGGGTGAAAGCCAGTTGGTGCAGATTGATCTGGGGGAGGGCATGTCGGTGGCGATTCGTCGGCCCACCAACAGTTCCGAAGGCAACCGCCTGCCAGCCCGCGGCGATGCCGTGGTGCTGGGCCTGCACGTACAGGACACGCTGCTGGTTGGAGATGATCAATGAGCAGCGACCTTTTCGATGCGCTCAACGCGCGCGACCTGCGCAAGGCGCAAAGACGTGAGCGCTGGTACTTGTTCGGCTCCGGGCTGCCGGCCTTGCTTTTGGTGCTGCTGACGTTTGTGCTGCCGATTGGCTGGCTGTTCTGGCTGTCACTGTTCAATGCCGACGGGCAATTATCCATAGAGAACTACACCCGGCTGCTGGAACCGATCTATGTGCTGACGTTTGTGCAGACCTTCAAGACCGGGATCATTGTGACCATCGCCTGCGTGCTGATCGGTTATCCCTACGCGTACTTCATGATCAAGGGGCCGCGCTGGCTGGCTAATGTGGCCATGGCGCTGTTGCTGGTGTCGCTGTGGACGTCGTTGCTGGTGCGCACCTATGCCTGGCTGATCATTTTGCAGCGGCGCGGCATCGCCAATGACTTATTGATGAGCCTGGGCATTACCGATGCGCCGCTGCCGCTGGTGTACAACCTGACCGGCACGGTGATTGGCATGGTCCACATCATGTTGCCGTTCATGATTTTGCCGCTGTATGCCGCCATGAAAAGCATCGATCCGATCTACAGCCAGGCCGCCGCCGCGTTTGGCGCGTCACCGTCGCGGGCCTTCCGTGATGTGTTTCTGCCGCTGTCGGGGCCGGGGCTGGCCGCCGGTGCCACTTTGGTGTTTGTGATCACCCTGGGGTTCTACGTCACACCGGCGTTGTTGGGTGGCGGCAAGGTGCAGATGATCTCGATGCGGATCGAAAGTGACGTCTCCATGTACGCCAACTGGGGTGCGGCGTCGTCCCTGGGTGTGGTGCTGCTGTTGGCCACGTTGCTGATCCTGTTCATTGTCAAAAAGAGCGCGGGCCTCGGCCGGCGCAGCGAGTGAAATCATGGTCCGACTAAAACAAAACCTGATGGCAGCGGTGCGCGGCTCCTGGCTCTATGTACTGGTGTTGGCGACCATGATTTTCCTGGTGCTGCCCACCTTGATCGTGATCCCGATGTCGTTCTCGGATGCGCGCTACCTGAGCTTTCCGCCCAAGTCGTTCAGCATTGAGCCGTTCTTCAAGTATTTCGCTTCGCTGGAATGGCGCAGCGCAACCCAGGTCTCGCTGATTACGGCATCACTGGTGATGGTGCTGGCGACCACCTTGGGCACCGCGGCGGCGTATTCGCTGCACGTGACCCAGTCGAAAGTCTCGGGGGTGCTGCGTGGCTTGTTGATGGCGCCGATGATTGTGCCGACCATTTTCATCGCCATTGGCCTGTTCTTTGTCTATGCCAAGTTTGACCTGAACAACACCATTCCCGGCCTGGTGCTGGGGCATACATTGCTGGCGCTGCCTTACGTGGTGATCAACGTCAGCGCCGGGTTGCGCAGCTACGACATGACCCAAGAACAGGCCGCCTGCATTCTCGGCGCTACCCGGCTACGGGCGTTCTTTGACGTGACGTTGCCGCAAATCCGCTTTTCCGTGATTGCCGCTGCGATGTTTGCCTTTGCCATTTCCCTGGACGAAGCGGTGATCTCGCTGTTTATCAGTGGCGGCGACACGTCGACCTTGACCAAGCGGATGTTCAGTTCGCTGCGTTCCGAGATCGATCCCTTGATCGCGGTGGTGGCGACCTTGATGACATTCTTGTCGATCATCATGCTGTGCATCAGCATCATGGCCAAGCGCAAGGCCGGGAGGGCCGTTGAATGAGTGAGGTCAATCTGCGCCTGCGCCATGCCAGCAGCGAGTGTGTCGAGTTCTTCTGGAATGGCCGTTCCCTGCAAGGGCGCAAGGGCGAGAGCCTGGCGGCTGCGCTGCTGGCTAACGGTGTTCAGACACTCGCCTGGACGCGTAAATCCCATCGGCCGCTGGGTTACTCGGGCAGCTACGTGGCCGGGGTGCTGGCCAGGGTCGACGGGGTACCCAATGTGCGGCTGGATCTGCTGGCGGTCACTGCCGGGGTGCAGGTTGAAATGCAAAATTGCTGGCCGAGCCCGGCGTTCGATGTGCTGCGCCTGTCGCGGCTGATTCCGGATCGTTGGCTGCAGGGCGGATTTGAGCACACCAATCTGGTGCCCAGCGGCACGCCGCTGTTTCAGCGCTGGGAAGCTCTCTTGGCGTTCCTCGCCGGCGTCGCCAAACCGGCCGAGCGAACGGCTGAAGTGGCTGTGCCGCAAGGCCAGTATGTGAGCAGCGACGTCTTGGTCATCGGTGGCGGGCCTGCGGGCTGTGCCGCCGCCAATGAAGCGGCACGGGCCGGGCGCAGCGTAGTGTTGGTGACCCGTGGCCATCGACTTGGCCGTTATGCGCAAAGCGCTGGCCAGCCCAAACCGCAGTTGGATGAGCGCGTGCAACAGGTGACCGGGGTTGAGGTGTTTGGGGCTTACCGGGAAGGGCAATTGTTACTCGGTGCGCCCCACGACCCGGCGCAAGGTGCCGTAGCCTTCGAAGCTGATGACGTGGTGCTGGCTACCGGGCGGCGTGCTTGCCCGCCGGTGATCCCGAATATGTGGTTGCCCGGCGTCATGGACGCGCGCACCGCGTTGATCATGGCCCACGAACAGGCAGTGGCTCCCGGTGCGCGAGTGGTAGTGGTCGGTAATGGCGATCAAACCGCCCATGCCAATCGTTTGCGTGAGCTGGGGGTCAATGTGGTGGCGGTCAAAGCCATTAGCGAATTGCGCCGTGTGCTGGGGCGCAACGCGGTGTCGGCGGCACTGTTCGATCAACCGGTCGCCTGCGACGCGCTGGTTCACGCCGGGCCGTGGCTGGTTGATGCCAGCCTGACGTTCCAGAGCCGCGCCGAAGGGCTGCTGCAATTGCGTGAGCAGCGCCAAAGCCGCCTGCGCACGGTTGGCTCGGCGGCTGAACCTGATCAACCGCTGCCGGTGGCTGCACGTACGCGCTACAAGGCGTTGCTGTGCCCGTGTTTTGATGTGTCCTGCCACGAGGTCGAGGCCTTGATCGAGCAGGGCATCACCGACCTTGAAGTGATCAAGCGCCTGACCTCCTGCGGCATGGGGCCGTGTCAGGGCCAACCTTGCTGGGACTTGCTGCGCGCTCTGGTCAGCGCCCGCAGCGGGATCCCGTTGCACACCTTGCCAAGGCCGACCCTGCGCCCGCCACGGCGTGCCCTGAGTGTCGCGCAAGCGGCCGGTCTGGCCGATGTTGTGGAGCCTCTGCAATGACCCCTACACAACCTTTGCCTGCACAAGCGTCGATCATCATCGTTGGTGCGGGGATCCAGGGCCTGTCGCTGGCCTTCAATCTGGCTGAACTGGGCGTGCGCGATGTGCTAGTGCTTGACGCCGGTTATTGGCAGGGCGGCGCCTCGGGGCGCAACGGGACGTTGATTCGCGGGGCGTTCAGTTCACCGGAATGGACGCGCTTCTTCGCCCATTCGTGTCACTTGTGGCAAGGCTTGTCCAAGCGCCTGGGCGAGAACGTCATGTACTCGCGCCGCGGCTACAGCATGATCGGCGAACGCAGCAGCACGGCCGCCATGCTTGATCGCACCCTGGAGGTGCACAAAGCCTGCGGCATCAACTCAAGCCTGTTGAACGCTGCGCAACTGCGTGAAGTGCTACCGGCGCTGGCACACCAGCGGGTCAGCGCGGCATTGCACCTGCCCGACAGCGGGGTCGCGCCGCACCATGCCGCCATGTATGCCTATCGCCAGGCGTGCGAGGCGCGTGGCGTGAGCATTCGTTACCGCACCGAGGTCAGCGCCATCGACCGCAGCGCCGGGCGGGTGACCGGCGTTCGTGTGGGTGAGCAGCGCATTGCTACCGACACCCTGGTGCTGGCTGGCGGTGCCGAAAGCAACCGGTTGGCGCAATTGGCCGGGGTGCCGCTGGACGGCTACCCGATGCGCCTGGAAGCCATGGCGCTGGAGCCGATGCGGCCCTTGATAGGCCCTGCCGTCGCATTGCTGGACCGGCTTTGTTACATGCACCAGACCGCACGCGGCGAAGTGGTGGGGGGCGCAGAAGTTGCCGAACGCCCGCAAAACACCTTGAATGCCGACGTGCCGGTGATGGCCGCGACTGCCAAAGCGTATCTGGAGATGTTTCCTCAACTGGGGCATGCCCGTATCTTGCGGCAATGGGCCGGGCTGGTGCATATATCCAAAGATTTTGGCCCGCTACTGGGCGCGCACAATGCCTTGCCGGGTTTGTTTATCAGCGCTGGCTGGTGCTACGGTCACGCCGGCGCACCGGCCGCCGGTGAATTTCTGGCCAAGGCCATCGTCAAGGGCGTGGTGGATGAGCGTATGCGCCCGTTTGCCGTCGACCGTTTTGAGCGTAACCAAGCCGTGGTAGAGCCCGGTATTGTATTGAGTCATTTTGAATAACCAACCGTGCTTGAGCCCCAAGCCGGCTCTCGAATTTACGCACCGTGATCGACATGCCTCGCGGCACACAAGGAAACAACCATGAGTTCTCTGGAAGACTCGCCACTCTTCATTACCGCCTTGTCCAAAGGTCTGTCTTTGCTGACCGCCTTTCGCGCCGGGCGCCCAAGCATGAGCCTGATTGAACTGGCAGAAGCGACAGGGCTGAACAAAAGCGCCGTGCAGCGTTCGGCGTTCACCCTTGAGGCGCTGGGCTATCTGTACAAGGATCCGGTCACCAAGCGCTTTCGCCTGGCCCCCAAATCCCTTGATCTGGGCACCGGTTACCTGCAAACCAGTGAGCTGATCGAACGCGCCAACCCGTACCTGCATGAACTGAACCGGGATGTCGAAGAGAGCTGCAACCTGCTGGAACCCTGCGGCCTGGACATGCTCTACGTAGCGCGTTTTCCCAGCCACAAACAGATTGCCATTCACATCCCGCTGGGTCGCCACCTGCCCATGTACTGCACCTCGGCAGGCCGGGCTTATCTGGCGGCGCTGCCGGAGCACGAGGCTGACGCGATCCTGGTCGCCTCCGAACGCAAGGGCTACACCCCCAACACGGTCACCGACCTTGATCAACTGCGCGCCATCGTCGCTGAGGCCCGTCACGACGGCTACGCCTACGCCCTCGAAGAGTATTACGCCGGGGATATCAGCGTGGCCGCGGCGGTGGTCAATGCCGATGGTTACCCGCTGGGGGCCGTGAACATTTCGGTGCCGTTCAGCCGCTGGAACCTGGACGACGCCCGTAAACAACTGGCCCCCAAAGTGATCAACACCGCCCGGTCCATCGCCAGCGCGACACGCAGTTTGCGCCCGGCGGGCTAACCCCCAGGGCAATCCTTTTACCTGACACGCACTGCTGCGGGCCTGGCCCGCGGTATAGGTGCCGCTTTGCCCGGCTTTAGGGCCCAACTACAAGGAGACAGCGATGAGTCAAACCATGAAGGCTGCCGTATTGCACGCCGTGGGTGAGCCACTGCGGATCGAACAGGTGACAATCCCGACCCCGGGGCCCGGTGAAATCCTGATTCGCATCGTCGCCTGTGGCGTCTGCCACAGCGACCTGCATGCCATGGACGGTGACTGGTCGGATTTGCCCACCTTGCCGCTGATCCCGGGCCATGAAATCACCGGCCATGTCGCCGCCCACGGCGCCGGCGTGACTGAGCCCGCCATCGGCACAGCGGTCGGCATGCCGTGGATGTATAGCGCCTGCGGCACCTGCGAGTTTTGCCTGGGCGGCATGGAAACCATCTGTGAGCAGCGGGAATCCACGGGCTACAGCAAGCAGGGCGGATATGCCGAATACATGATTGCCCCGGCGGCATTCGTCGCCAGCATCCCCTCCGGTGCCGACCTGTACGCCCTGGCGCCGATTCTGTGCGCGGGTGTCACCACTTATCGCGGCCTGATGCGCTCGCGGGCCCGGCCGGGGCAATGGGTGGCTGTCATGGGCATCGGTGGCCTGGGCCACGTTGCTGTGCAGTACGCCATCGCCATGGGCTTGCGTGTGGCGGCCATTGATGTGTCGGCCGACAAGCTCGAACTGGCCCGCAGTTATGGCGCCGAGTGCTTGATCAATGCCCTCGACAATCCGGTGGCAAGCCTCAAGCAACAGATCCCCGGTGGCGTGCACGCGGTATTGGTGACCGCCACGGCCAATGCCGCTTTTGAGCAGTCGATCAAGATGCTGCGCCCCGGTGGTACAGCGGTGTTTATCGGCTTGCCAGGCGGCGATGCCGACACGGTTCGCGCTTCCATTTCCAGCATCAGCGGCTGGGAGCTGTCGATCACCGGCTCCAATATCGGCACCCGCCAGGATCTTAACGAGGCGGTGGCGTTTGCCGCCCGTGGCCAGGTCAAGGCACAGATCAGCCTTGAACGCCTGGAAGATATCAACGACATCTTTGAACGCATGCGCCGGGGCCAACTGGTCGGGCGCACGGTCCTGAAAATCGCCTGACCTGAACCTTTAATCCTCAACAGGAGTTAGCACCATGACCATTACTCGCCTGCAACCCAATCCGGGCTTGCTCAGCCATGCGCTGGTACACAACGGCATTGTCTACATCACCGGCCAGGTCCCGGCCGATCGCACTCAAGACGTCGCCGGGCAAACCGCGCAAGTTCTGGCGCGGATCGACGCCTTGCTCGCCGAAGCCGGCTCGGACAAGTCACACATTCTGTTCGCACAGATCTGGCTCAAGCATGCCGTGCAGGATTTTGCCGCCATGAACGCCGTCTGGCGTGAGTGGATTCCGCAGGATGCATTGCCGGCACGCGCCACCGTCGAGGCCAATATGGCTGCCGACAACATTTTGGTTGAAATCGCCTTGCAGGCAGCCGTCAAGGCCTGAGCCATTTAATACGGCCGGGCAAGGGCTGCTTGCCCGGCATGGGAGAGTCGTAATGGGCAGTATCGTTCCTCATTTGATCAACGGTGTGCGGGTCCAGGGCACTGGCCGCACCGCCGACGTTTACAACCCGTCCACGGGCGCGGTGAGCAAGCAAGTGGCCCTGGCCGACGCGGCAACCTTGCAGCAGGCCATCGAGGCCGCCAAGGCGGCGTTTCCGGCCTGGCGCAACACGCCACCGGCCAAACGCGCGCAGGTCATGTACCGCTTCAAGCAGTTGCTTGAGGAGCACGAAGCGGCGATTGCCCTGATGATCAGCGAAGAGCACGGCAAAACCCTCGAAGACGCGGCGGGTGAACTCAAACGCGGGATTGAAAACGTCGAATTCGCCTGTGGCGCGCCGCAACTGCTAAAGGGGGATTACAGCCGCAATGTTGGCCCCGGCATCGATGCCTGGAGCGACCTGCAACCGCTTGGGGTGGTGGCGGGCATTACGCCGTTCAACTTCCCGGCCATGGTGCCGTTGTGGATGTACCCGCTGGCGATCGTCTGCGGGAACTGCTTCATCCTCAAACCCTCGGAGCGCGATCCGAGTTCGACCTTGTATATCGCTGAATTGCTGATTCAGGCGGGCTTGCCCAACGGCGTGTTAAGCGTGGTGCATGGCGACAAGGATGCGGTAGATGGCCTGATCGAGTCTGTGCATGTCAAAGCCCTGAGTTTTGTCGGTTCCACGCCGATTGCGCAATACATCTATAGCGAGGGCACCAAGCGCGGCAAACGTGTACAGGCATTGGGCGGGGCAAAAAACCATTGCGTGGTGATGCCCGACGCGGATCTGGACAATACCGTCGGCGCCTTGATGGGCGCAGCCTATGGCTCTTGCGGTGAGCGCTGCATGGCCCTGTCGGTGGCGGTGTGTGTGGGCGATGCGGTTGCCGATGCGCTGGTAGCAAAACTGCTGCCGCAAATCCGTGGACTGAAAATTGGTGCGGGCACTTCCAGCGGCCTCGACATGGGGCCGTTGGTCACCGCTGCGGCGCGGGACAAGGTCAAGGGCTACATTGATGCGGGCGTTGCCCAAGGTGCTGAGCTGGTGGTGGATGGCCGTGACTTGCAGGTGCAAGGGCATGAAAACGGCTTCTTTGTCGGCGGTACGCTGTTCGACCGGGTGACCGCGCAGATGAGCATCTATACCGATGAAATCTTCGGCCCGGTATTGTGTATCGTCCGCGTGGGCAGCCTCGAAGCCTCCATGCAACTGATCAATGAACACGAATACGGTAACGGCACGTGCATCTTCACCCGCGACGGTGAAGCGGCCCGGTTGTTCTGCGATGAAATCGAAGTGGGCATGGTCGGGGTTAACGTCCCGCTGCCCGTGCCAGTGAGCTACCACAGCTTTGGCGGCTGGAAGCGCTCACTGTTTGGCGATCTGCACGCCTATGGCCCGGACGGGGTACGTTTCTACACCCGGAAAAAAGCCATTACCCAACGTTGGCCGCGCCGTGCCAGCCACGAAGCGGCGCAGTTTGCCTTCCCCAGTAACCATTGAGCCGAGTGAACACAATGAACAATGCACTGAAGTTTTATATCGAGGGCCAATGGCTTGAGGCCGAGTCTGGAGAGACGCTTGAGGTGGTTGATCCCTCAACCGAACAGGCCTTTATCAAGATCGCCGTGGGCAATGCCGAGGATGTGAACAAAGCTGTGGCAGCGGCCCGCAGGGCTTTCCCGGCGTTTTCGGTGACCAGCGTGGGTGAGCGTCTGGCACTGCTGGAAGAGATTTTGCGGGTCTACAACCTGCGCTATGACGACCTGGTCCAGGCCGTCAGCCAGGAAATGGGCGCGCCGCTGCATTTTGCCCGCGACGCGCAGGTCTGGAGCGGTCGTGCGCACCTTGAATCGACCATCAGCGCGCTGAAGTCGTTCACGTTCAGCGAACAGCACGGCACCACCCGTGTGGTGCGTGAAGCCATCGGCGTGTGTGCGTTGATCACGCCGTGGAACTGGCCGCTCAACCAAATCGTCTGCAAAGTCGCGCCGGCCATTGCCGCGGGTTGCACCGTGGTGCTCAAGCCGAGTGAAATCGCACCGTTGACCGGCATCATCTTTGCCGAAATTTTGCATGAAGCGGGCGTGCCGGCCGGGGTCTTCAACCTGGTCAATGGCACCGGGCCGGACGTCGGCCAACCCATGAGCAGCCATCCGCAGGTCGACATGGTTTCGTTCACCGGCTCTACGCGTGCAGGCATCATGGTCGCCAAGTCGGCAGCCGATACGGTCAAGCGTGTGGCTCAGGAACTGGGCGGCAAGTCGGCGAATATCCTGCTGGAAGACGCTGACTTTGAGGTCGCTGTTGCCAAGGGCGTGCAGGGCTGTTTCTCCAACTCGGGGCAATCATGCGACGCGCCGACGCGCATGCTGGTCCCGGCGGCGCAGCATGCCCGGGCGCTGGAAATTGCCAAACGTACAGCGCAGCAACTGGTCACCGGCAGCCCGCGTGATGCCAACACCAACCTGGGCCCGGTGATCAGCGCGGCGCAGTTCGACAAGATTCAGGGTTTGATCCAGGCCGGGATCGAGGAGGGCGCCACCCTGGTGACGGGTGGCCTGGGCCGTCCGGAAGGGTTGGACAAGGGCTATTACGTGCGTCCCACGGTGTTCGGTAACGTACAGCCGAGCATGACCATTGCCCGCGAAGAGATATTCGGGCCGGTGCTGTCGATTCTGCCTTACGACAGCGAAGAGCAAGCCATCGAAATCGCCAACGATACCGTTTACGGCCTGGCCGCCTATGTGCAATCCACCCATCTAGAACACGCGCGCACCGTGGCCGGGCGCATGCGTGCCGGTTCTGTGTACCTGAACTACCCGGACTGGGACACCTTTGCGCCGTTTGGTGGCTACAAACAGTCGGGTAATGGCCGCGAATATGCGGGCTGGGGCATCCACGACTTCCTGGAAATCAAGGGCGTGGTGGGCTGGGGCAACTAAGCACTTGGCTTAACCCGGTGGGAGCGGGCAAGCCCGCTCCCACATCAAGGTGCCACTTGATACATGGACAGGAACTGATGCTATTCATGCCTTGCTGGTTCATGGCGTGCCATTTCTTCCGTGCAGGAGGTAGCTCGGTCGCTGACTCAAACGTTCGTAATAGTCGCTGACGGCCGGGAGGTCCGGGTGTGCAAGCGGCGTTTCGAACCAACGATTAACCGACAGGCCGATGGGGATGTCTGCAAGGGAAAATTCGTTGCCTGCAACGTAGGCCCCGGTTGATTCAAGCTGCCTGTTGAGAATCTCCATGTGCCTGGACCAGTCATTGCACGCGGCAGCCAGCGCCAGGCTGTCCTGATGCTCTGGCGAGTGCCTGACCAGTGACATAAAGGCATAACTCCACGATTTGTTGAGATCCGACGCTTGCCAATCGATCCATTGGTCCACGCGGGCTCTGGCTTTCGCTTCGTGGGGGTAAAGGTTGCTGGCATTGTAGCGGGTAGCCAGGTAGCGAATGATCGAGTTTGATTCCCACAGAATGAAATCGCCATCCTGAATGACCGGCACCATGGCATTGGGGTTCAGTGCCAAAAACTCAGGGGTGCGCGTCGATTTGAAGCCAGCGCCCCAATCCTCCCGTTCAAAGGGTATTTCCATCTCGGCGCAGGCCCAGAGTACTTTGCGTACATTGATCGATGATGCCCTACCCATTATGCGTATCATTCCAGGCCCTTCTCGTTGGAGGCTATTGGTGTCGACACTTCGGTATATTCCACATTGGCCCGATTGCTTCAAGCCAAATCACTGTGGTTGGGGGGATTGATACGAAACCCGGGTTCACTCTTTTCAAACATAAAATAAATGATTGATTCCTAAGGCCCTGTAGGAGCGAGCTTGCTCGCGATCTTTTGAACTTGATCTGGCTTGTGACCTTGATCTAAGAGGCCCCGTTAAACCACGCTGGCCGATCGCAGGTGTTGCGCAGTTGCTAAGCCGCAGCAATGGATATGTACCCAAGAATACCGAGGTGGATGGTTTCACGGCTGCACGCAGCCGATCGCAGCCTTCGTACCTCGTCAGCGACTACAGTGTCCTGTTTGCTGCGCGACAGCGCGGCGTCGTAGACGGGGCGGCAACTCCTATCAAACACAAAATAAGTGATTGATTAAAAGGTCCTGTAGGAGCGAGCTTGTTTCGCGATCTTTTGATCTTTGCCGCCAGGCTCTACGGCTGCTGCGCAGCCGGACGTAGCCTCGCAAGGCTCGTCAACTGCTACAAGAACCAGGCAACCAATTCCCACGGTGTTTAGAAGCTGTACTTTGCCGTGATGCTGAAGTTACGCGGGTCGCCGTAAACGTCGTAGGGGCTCCAGGTGCTGTTGCTGGCGATACCCTGGTAGTACTTTTTGTCGAACAGGTTGTTGATGTTCAAGCGGGTATCCAGGTGCTGGTTCACTTTGTAGCCCGCCATTAGCCCCACCAATGCATAGGTTCTTTGCTCGATGTGATATTGGCCGAACGTTGAGTTGCTGCCTTTGTTGAAAATGCTGCTCTGGCTATACAGGTTGGCCCCGACGCGCCATTGGTTGAGCTCACCCGGCAGGGTGTAAACCGTATTGAGCTTGAACAGGTGGCGCGGCACGTCGGTATCGAACAGTCGGCCTTCCTTGTTGTGGTCAGCATCTTTGCGGTACTTGGCCTGGGCAAAGGTATAGCCTGCGCCGATTTGCCAGTCAGGGGTCAAGGCGCCGATCAACTCCAGGTCAATGCCCTGGCTGCGGACTTTGCCTGCGGCTTCGTAGCAATACACGCCGTCATCGCTGCGGGCGCATTGGGACTGGTTGTCGAGCAAGGCCGCCCGGTTCTCCTGATCAATCTGGAAGAAGGCCGCGCTGACGTTCAGAGCACCATCGAAGTATTCGCCCTTGATCCCGATTTCGTAGTTCTTGCCAACGATAGGCTTGATGACAGAGTTGTCATTGGCCACTTCGCTTTGCGGCATGAAGATGTCGGTGTAGCTGGCGTAGACCGAATGGTTGGCGTCCAGTTCATAGATCACTCCGGCATAGCGGGTCAGGTTGCGCGTGACCTTGTAATTGCTGTTGGTGTAGTAATCGTCGTTCAACTGATCGTAGATCGACGTGGTGTCGTACCAGTCCAGACGAGCGCCGAGGATCACTTTTAACGGGTCGCTGATACTCCAGCGGGTGGTCACGTAGAGGCCTTCCTGGTCGATGTTTTCGCTCAGGTTGTAACTGTCAGGCACATAGGGTTTGGGCACGCTGTGGGGGTCGAAGTTGATGATGTCGGCCACCGGAATAAACATATTTCCGCCCTTGCCGGAGGTCTTCAGCTGGCGCTTGCTGGCACCGATTACCAGTTCGTGCTGGCGGTCAAACAGGTTGAAAGGCCCGCTGACATAGGCGTCGTAGGTGGACTGGTCGTAGTTGCGCTTCTGGTTGAAGACCCGCTGTTGGTAGGTGGCGTAATGCTCCAGCACAGCGCCGGTCAGCTTGAAGTCCGACCAGTTTTTAGAGGCCGAGACATGGCCGCGCCAGTCATTGGCGAAGCGATGGTCCAGCTCGGCAAACACGGTCTTGTTGTCAATGTCCTGGTGGCTCCAGGTGTAACCGAAGGTCTTGGAGCGGGAGAAGTTGACGTGGCTGCCGTCCGGGTTGACCGGCA
The DNA here is from genome assembly GCF_001043025.1 of Pseudomonas helleri. Taxonomy (GTDB): domain Bacteria; phylum Pseudomonadota; class Gammaproteobacteria; order Pseudomonadales; family Pseudomonadaceae; genus Aquipseudomonas; species Aquipseudomonas helleri. The sequence continues at coordinate 45,025 of NZ_JYLD01000013.1, forward strand.
AGCCGCCCCAGTTGATGTTGTTGTTATCGTTTTGATCCGAGGCCCCGACGGTCAGGGTGGTGGAGTCGTTCAGATCGAACTCGCTGATGCCGTAAAACACCCCGCGCTCACGTCCGGCATAGTCCTGGAAACCGTCCTTGTCCTGGTAGGCACCGACAAAGCGTCCGCGCAGGCTGCCCGAGTCGTTCAATGGGCCCGATACGTCCAGTTCGGAACGGTAGTTGTCCCAGCTTCCGGCCCCTGCGCTAATGCTGCCTTGAAAGTCATGGGTTGGGCGTTTGCGCACCATGTTGATGGCGGCAGACGGGTTGCCGGCGCCTTGCATCAAGCCGGTGGCGCCACGCACGATTTCTACGCGGTCGTACGGCGCCATGTCTGCAGCGGCTACCCAGTCGGCGTTGTAGGTGGTGGGCAAGCCATCGAACATCAGGTTGGTTATGGGAAAGCCCCGGGAAAAATATTCGCTGTTGGCGGGACGTGCAGCCGCCATGCGCAAGCCCGGAGTGGCTTGCACCACGTCATCCAGATTGCGCATGTCTTGGTCGTCCATGCGCTGGCGGGTGATGACGGTGACCGCTTGCGGGGTCTCGCGCTGGCTCATCGACAGTTTGGTCGCTGTCTGCATGGCACCGGTGGCGTAGGATCCGGTGTTCTCTGTGGTGCTGCCCAATGCCGAAGCGTTGATACTGGTGGCGCCAAGCTCCAGCGCACCGGCGACCTGCGGCACCAGCAAATAGGCGCCATTGGCCTGCTGCACGGCGGAGTAACCGCTGCCTGCCAGAATGTGTGCCAGCCCTTCGGCCACGCTGTACTGACCCTTAAGGCCCTGGCTGGTTTTGCCTGCGGTCAGGCTGGCATTGGTCGACAGGGCAATGGCGGCTTGGCGGCCAAACTGGCCGAGCGCTTGATCCAGAGGGCCGGGATTGACTGAAAACTGAATCTGCCGATCCGCTGCCTGTGCCTGAACCTGGGGTATCAGCAAGCCTTCGGTAACGACCAGCCCGCCGAGCAGCAGCATGCTGACGGCTGATACACAGCTGCGTTTACGTAGAGGCGGTCGAGGGATAGAGCGGTCTTTCATGGCGGGTTTCCGACGTCAGGAGAGGGGGGGCCCGCTATCGCAATCAGCGGGATTTGCCCATAAGCCAAATGAGAATCAAAAACCTGCCGATTTTTCTGATTTATTTTGAAGACGTGTTCAGCGCGAGGTGAGGGTTGTCCAATAACGGGTGCGACGCTGCACTGTCACCGGCAAACTTTGCTCCAACATCGAGAAAATCTGTTCGGGGTCTTGCAACGGGTACGACCCTGTCAGCCGCAGGTCCGCGACAGCGGGATCGCAGCGCAACAGGCCGGGCACATGGCGCGACAGTTCCTGTATGAAGTCCCCCAGGCGCATGCGCTCGGCGACAATAAATCCGTCGATCCAGGCTGTATCGGCGAGATTGGCGGGTTGTGCAGAGTACACCTGGCGACTGCTTATCCAGGCTTGGGTGTGGGCTTGCACCACCCGTGAGTCGCCACCGCTCTTCAGGCTGGCAGCCACTTTGCCGCTACTGACCGCCAGCAGGGTGCCGCGCCCATCCTCCTCGCGGCGCACGCTAAAACGCGTACCCAGCGGTTGCAAGCGCGCCTCGGCGGTATAGACCAGCAGAGGTCGCCCGCCAGGGTCGGTGGCGGTAAGCACATCTATTTCACCCTGACGCAAGGTCAGACGCCGTACCTGAGCGTCGTAGTGCACATCCAGCAGGGTGCGCGTGTTAAGCCAGATCTGCGTACCGTCTGCCAAGGTGTAGTGGCTGCGTTCGCCGGTGCCGGTGTGATAATCGGCAAGCGTGCTTTGCAGCCAGAAGCTGTCGCTGGCTTGCCAGGCAGTGCCGCCCAGAAGCCCGGCACCGAGCAGAATCTTGAGCACTTGGCGACGATCGCGTTCCTGTGCAGGGGTGTTCTTTAAGGTCTGCCGGGCCAAGGGATTGGCCAGTTGGCTGGAACGACGCTGCAACTGTTGGCGAATGCTGTTGAAGCGTTGCCATGCCTGCTCGTGTTGCACATGTGCGTTGCGCCATTGTTGGAGCGCCAAGGCTTGCGCCGAATTCATTTCGCCCGATTGCGCCAGGGTAAACCATGCCAGGGCCTGGTCACGGATGGCTTCGGGCAGAGGCGTGGACGGGTTTTCGGACACTGACACGCGACTCACTCGAACTGGCTGGCGTAGCACATGGCGAACGCTTTGCTCATGGACTTTTGGACTTTATCGACACTCATCCCCAGTTGGCTGCCGATCTGTTTGTAGGTCAGGCCGTCGAGTTGCGAGAGCAAGAAAATTTCTCGCATGGACGGCGACATGCCGTTGAGCAATTCATCGATCTCTACCAGGGTTTCAATCAGCAGGGATTTGTCTTCCGGGGACATTTGCAGTGCTTGTGGCTGCTCGGCCAACGCTTGCAGGTAAGCGCGCTCCACCGCCTGACGGCGCCAGCGATTGATCAGCAGGCTATTGGCAATTGTCGCCAGATAGGCCAAGGGCTGGCGCAAGTCATCGACCGGGCGCCGCGACCGCATGATGCGTACAAACGTATCCTGCGTCAGGTCATCGGCATCGGCGTTTTCCTGCAAGCGTTTGCGCAACCAGTTCTTCAGCCAACCACTGTGTTGCAGGTAGAGGTGCTCGACATCCTGTTCGAAACTGCGGTGGTTGGTCATGATGATGAAAATCAGTTAGTGATTGATAAGTATTCTCAACTTTAGCGTGGCCGCTGGAGGGATGCAATCTGCCAGTACCGGGCCCAGTGTGTTCACAGGGATGGCAGGTGAGTGAATAACCCGCTGTTTAGTGCGCTGCATCCTTGGCATCGAGCAACAAATCATGGGTTGCCCGACTGAAACGCTCGATAAGGAAGTCCAGCAATACCCGCACCCGAGCGCTTCGGTAGCGGTTACTGTGTAAAACGGCATAGACACCTGCTTCGCGGATGCAAAAGTCCGGGAGCACGACTTTCAGTCGGCCTGCCCGTATATCCGTGGCGGCATCCCAGATGGTTTTTCGGGCGATGCCGTGACCAGCCAATGCCCACTCCCTGGCCAGCGCACCGTCGTTGGTTTCCCAGGCCTCGTTCATGGGGACGACGTGATCCCACGGCTGCCCTTCAACCACAAAGTGGAAGGTATTCAGTGGCCCGGGCGACGTGACCAGAACGATGAACGTGTGCCTGGCGAGATCAGCAGGGGTTTCAGGCTCACCATGGCGTGCCAGGTATTCAGGTGACGCACACAGTACCCGCCAGTTGGGAGCCAGTTGGCGGGCGATCAGCGAGCTGTCTTGGGGCAGGCCAAAACGGATGGCTAGGTCGAGATCGTCCTGCAGCAGATTTGACACTGAATCAGACAAGGTCAGCGCGATTTTCAAGTCCGGGTGCAATGCGCTGAAGTCTTGCAGCCAGTCGTTGAACAGATTGCGGCCAAAATCGGCCGAGGCGGATATCCGCACTTTGCCACGTACTTCTTTACCGCTGGCTTGAAGCCCGGCTTCGGCTTCGTCAATTGCGCGCAAGGCGACCCAGCATTGTTGTAAGTAAAAGCGGCCTTCTTCGGTCAGGCGTAACTGGCGCGTGGTGCGATCAAACAAACGGGTGCGCAGCGCCGCCTCCAGTTTGATCAGTCGTGCGCTGGCCGCCGCGGGCGACAAGCCCGGTTTGCGACCCGCAGCCGACAAACTGCCGAGCGCTGCCGCCTCGACAAATAAACGCATATCACCCAAGCGGTCAGTGGCCATATTCAATCTGGATTTGAAGGTTCGTCAAATGCTAGGCCAATTATCAAGGTTCTGGCAATTGCGCAGACTTATGCCTTCTATCGCTACTGAGCACAGGCCATGACCGCTGAAACACTTTCTTCCTTATCTAGACCCCAAGAGCGTCTTCCGTTGGGGGCGCTATTGGCGCTGACCATGGCCAGCTTTATCGCCACCGCCAATGAAACCGTACCCGCAGGGCTTTTGCCGCAAATTGCCGCAACGTTTGGTGTGTCGCAAGCCTGGGCTGGGCAACTGGTGACCCTGTGCGCACTGGGTTCAGGGCTGGCAGCTATTCCATTAACCCTGGTGCTGCAAGGTTGGCGCCGGCGCGTATTGCTGATGCTGGCGGCAGGGGTGTTTTGTGTCGGCAATGCCGTGACCGCGTTCTCACCGTGGTTTTGCCTGACCTTGGCTGCGCGTTTATTTGTCGGGATAGCAACCGGCCTGGCCTGGAGCCTGCTGGCAGGCTACGCCAGACGCATGGTTGCTCCTGAACTGCAAGGCCGCGCCATGGCGCTTGCGATGCTGGGCATACCTTTAGCGTTGGCTTTGGGCGTACCGCTTGGAGCCTGGCTGGGTGTGTTATTGGGCTGGCGCTGGGTATTTGCAGCGCTTTCAGTGCTTAGTCTGCTGGTTATGCTGTGGATCCATCAGCAAATCCCTGATTATCCAGGGCTGCGTTCTGCTGGGCGTTTGCCGCTGCGCAACGTATTGCAAACGCCCGGTGTACGACCTGTGCTGGTAGTGGTCATGCTCTGGATTCTCGCCCATTACACGCTTTACACGTACATCGCCGCGTTTATGGCATCTGTTGGATTGGCCCTGCAGGTCGATCGGGGCCTGCTGGCATTTGGGATCGCCGCGATGATTGGGTTGTGGGTCACCGGTGTTTTAATCGACGGCAGGCTCAAGCGTTTGATTCTGATCAACCTGACCACCTTTGCACTGATAGCGCTTGCTTTGGGTGTGGGGCGCCTTAATGACAGTGCACTGTATTTCTGCCTTGTGCTGTGGGGTTTGAGTTTTGGCGGAGCGCCGACGTTGCTGCAAACAGCATTGGCCGAGGTGGCGGGTGAGGGCGCTGACATCGCTCAATCAATGCTGGTGACGGTCTTTAATCTGGCGTTTGCAGGCAGTGGCGTACTCGGCGCAGCTGTGCTGACAGGCTGGGGGCCGCAAGCCATACCGTGGCTGGTGCTGGGGTTGTTACTGCCACCGCTGTTTATCGCGTGGGCAGTTAAGCACCAGCAAATCAGGCGTTAGGCCTGGTACGAAAGGCAGGCTGGCAAACACCCCGTGGCAGAGGCCAATACTGGCCTCTGCCACGGATTAGCGTAATGCACGTCGGGAAGCGTTCGGCAGCATGCCCCGTTTGACTATTCGCCAGGCACTGTGCGCTGCACGCGAAACAGGATTACGCATGCCCTGCTTTACGGTCCACTCGAATTCCTTCGCTATGCGCAATCTTTTCTGTATTGCGGGATCAGGTTTGACATGTATAGCAATGACGTCGATATCCACCCCTTTGAAGGCATCACGAACTACTTGCCTGTCGATCGCCGTTGGCAGCAGACCGAATGCATCCATGATTCTTTGGGTAGAGCGGCCATTACCTGCACTGTTGAGGAAATTCACAAGCATTCCTTCGTTCTTATCGGTAGCGCTTAACGCCTCTTTATTGATGACTTCCCAGCGCACAATGACTTTCGGTAATACACCGTAGAAATTGTTCTGCTTTGAAACCAGTTCATATTGATGCCACGTCACATCAGTTGCGTACGGTCCATCGCCGGGTGCACGGAAGTTTTCGATCATTTTCCAACGCCCCGGTAAATACTCGTTTTTGAAACGGTAACTTTCGGATATGGAAGAGTCCGAGTAGGTCGATCTAATCGTATTTATGCCAGATGCTTTATGAGTCAGGTCAGTCTCAACAGCCGTTCGGCGAGCCGCCGACTCTTGTTCAGTCACGTCCCGACGCAAGAATGTTTTCAGATCTTGTTGATCGCCCGGAAAGTGTGCGCTGGGGGAATTGTCTGAGTAGTCATCATCATTCTCTTTGGGCTGCCTGCCATCGCCATCGTAAAAGCGCACTGGGTTATTCCTGACCATTCGATACAGGTTTAACCCATCCACATCACCCGCCGGATCCGGATTTATCCAGCGCTGCAACCACGGTGCGTAATAACGGAACCCGTAGTAATACAACCCGGTTGCATCCCGTTCTTTACCCGAATAACGAATCACTTTGTAGCGGGCTTCCAGTGCATTTTTGGCCGCCCACCAGGCCGTACCGCCGTAGGGGTAGTAACTTTCCTGACTCAGCAACTCGCCGTTTTGATCCATTTCCAGCGTGCTGCTGCCCAAGTGGTCATTCACGCTGTAACGGTATTGATGCTGGCCATTTTCACGGTTCAACAAACGCACGGCATTACGCCCCGCTTGGGCAAGCACCACGTGCAATTGCTCGCCTGATGTGCGGCTGCGGATCTCCAGCCCCGGCAAGTAGCGCACTTCGCTGATGTGCTCGCCACCCCGGGTTTTGGCGCGGCGTACTTTACGCACGCGCTGGCCGCCGACGTCATAGACGTAGGTTTCTGTATCGTCGTCCTGGCCATCGGGATCTTCGCGTTGCACCTGGGTCACGTGCTGTAACTGATTGCGGCTGTCCCACTGCATAAGTTGGCCAGGGGCCAAAGCCTGGAGATTGCCGTTGGCATCAAACGCCTTGGCAAAATCTAACGGCGAACCGTCCTTGAACAGGCTGCGGTTGCTGCGTGCGTCGACGACCATTTCGCGGGTGTAGCTGTTGCCAGCCCCGGCAGCGTGCTTGAGCCGGGTCAGGTTGCCGCCGCTGTCGTAGCTGTAGGTCTGGCTGTAAGTGCGCCAACGGCTGTCATCTACCGGGCCGAAGATCTCCAGTCCCGGCAGACCCGGGCCGATGGTTTGGCTGGCGTTTTCGCGACCGGTGGCGCTGATCAATTGATAGAGCGTGTCATAGGTGAAGGTACTGACTGCCTGAATACGCTGCCCGGCAAACCATTGCACCGGCTGCGCAAAGTCTTGGATAAGGGTGATGTTGCCTACCGGATCGTACTGGTAGTGCAGGTCCTGTAGCATCTTGCCGTCTGATCTTTTGGCCTTCAGGTTGGACAGCAGGCCGTCCCGCGCCGAGTAATAGGCCGAGATCGTCACATCGTTGCCTGCCTGCTCAATTTCTACTCGGCCCAAAGCGTTGTAGGTCGTGCTTTTGAGCAGGGCAACGTTGTCCAGCCAGGACGCAAAAGGCTGTCCGGCGACATCAAATTCAAAACGCTGCACGTGCTCAAGGGCGTCGACTTGCTCGATAACAGCGCCCAGCGCATCGTGACGCCAGCGTGTGATGTAAGCCGTGTCTTCAAGATCGGCTTCAGACGCGGGCCACTGGGGCGACGTCAGTGCGGTGCAGAATTGCCGCGCCTCGCTCAGCGGCTGCCCGGTACGGGAAAATGCGTCATGCCACAGACTGCCCGCCTGATCATCGTGGCGAAGCAGTTGCCCGCAGCGGTTGTGGTGGGCGTCTTCTTCGTCGGCACCTGCGTAGGTAAAACGTTCCACGCACAGCGGCGGCTCGTGTTCGAACACATTCACTGGCCGCATCAGTTCATCGTAGGTAAAGCGCCGATGGGTGTCGCGCCCGTCCCAACTGTCACGCAACTGCCCGGCGGCGTCATGGCAGGCAAGCCGCCAGCCGGCATCCACACTCGTGGTCAGCAGCGCTTGGCCGCTGAGGCTGTACAGCCTGGATTGGTTTGCGAGATCGCTCAGCTCAAATAAGCGCGGGTCCCATTGCTGGCACAGGTGCCCGTTGGCATTGAACACTTGACGCTGGACCCGCTCAGCGATGGGTTTCTCAACTTCCTGTCGATGGTGAGCAATACTGCGTACAACCAAACCACGTGGATCGGTGGCAGTCAGCAAAGGCGTGCGCTGATGCAGGGAGCTTGGCATAAGCAATTCTCAACGTATCAGCCACGGATTCAGTTGTAGAAGCCGCTTGAATTTAAACGGTAGCAGGCTGTTATGGAATGAGCCAATTCACCTGGAACGCCGGCCTGAGAAAGGCAGACATCTGGATCAATTTGATCGATGTCAAACGTGGCGAGCCGCTATAGCCTCACAACCTGCTTGCCCGCCAGGATTAGGGCATGGCCGGTTTTGCCAGGGCCTCTTTTTCAGCGTCTTGCTCCAGCAGCACCAGTGCACCGACGATCAGCGCGTGCATGCCTTGTTCAAGCTCGGCTTCCATCTCGGCTTCTTCTGTCGCGCGCTCCGCCTCCAGTACCGGTTCCCGACCGGTCACCGAATACACCGTGTCGGCCACGGCGATACCGTGAAACGCGACGGTCGCCAGTAGCCAGCGCGCACGCTCTTTTGAAAGGCCATAGGCCTGGGCGATATGGCTCTGATGGTCGTCGATTTTGGCGAGCATCGGCTGGGTCGCCGCCAGCCTGCGGATGACGTAAGGCGTCAGTCCTGGATGCGCCTTGACGAACACCCGCACCGAGGTGGCAAACACCAGCATGCAGTCCTTCAGCCCGCTGTATTGATCAGCCTCGGCCTGGGGTATCTGCCAGCGGGTGAATATCTCCTCGGCGACCATGCTCTTGAGGGCTTCCAGATTCGCCACGTGCTTATAAAGCGCCATATGGCTAACGCCCAATGCCGCAGCAACGCCGACAAAGGTAATGCTCGGCAAGCCCATCTTGATGCCTGCTTCGACGATGCGTTCCCGGGTGATGGTACGAGGGCGCCCTCGGGTTGCGGGCGTTTGTGGCGGGGTCATAACAAATCCTTGAACGTGGGTGACAGTCTTGTAGCCGTCTTGTCAGGATTTCGCAAATTAGTTTATAGTCATGCAACTAATTAAGATTGGCGTTTACAGTGGCGTTTCTAATGCCCTGACGACGCTTGTATCCCTGCGAAGGAAAGCGCGAGCTTTCCAGCTCTCCTGAAATTCCGGACGTTTGAATTCCATGGAAACTCCTGACCCGGCCTCGGCCAAACCAAAGGTGCGTGGCCCGATCAGCCAGCTACTGAAGCCAGTTTGTGGGCGATTGATTATTGCCGCTGTGCTTGCGGCTTTAGGTGCGATGTTGACGCTGGTGCCACTGGCGGTGATTGCGCACATCGCCCGGCTTGCCCTGAGCGATGCCGACTTGGAGCAAACTCAGGTGTGGTGGGCCGTGACGGTCGGGCTGGCGAGCCTGTGTGCAGGTTTGTTGTTGATCGCCGCCTCTGAGCTGCTCGCGCATTTGGCTGACAACCGCCTCACCCATCTTTTGCGAGTGGCGATTGCGCAACGCCTGAGCCGCGTGCCGTTGGGCTGGTTCACCAGTCGGGCCTCGGGCGAGGTCAAGCAGGCGATGCAGGACGACATCAATACGCTGCACAGCCTGACGGCGCATTTCTACACGACACTGGGCCGTGCAGGCGGGGCCATTTTGATCGCGCTGATCTACCTGTTTGCGCTGGATTGGCGGCTGGCTATTGTCTCGCTTCTGCCACTTGGGGGGTTCTTCCTGTTCTTCGCCAGGGCCATGAAAGCCAGTGAAGCGAATATGCAGGCGTTCGCGGCCGGCATGGGGCGCATTGACAACGCGGTCGTGGAGTTCGTCAACGGTATTGCCGTGGTCAAATCATTTAGTGGCACCGCCAGGGCTCCCCGCAGCTACCGCGCTGCGGTGGATGCCTTCGCCGAGGCTTTTGTCGGCTTCACCCGGCCACTGGTGACGCCGATGGCCAATGCCAATGCGCTGATTGCGCCGGTCACGGTACTGGGTATGGTGCTGGTCTTTGGCACCGTATTCGTTGGCTTGGGCTGGATGGAACCTCTCGATGTGTTGCCGTTTGCCCTGGTGGCCCCGGGGCTTTGCGGCCCCTTGCTGTTGTTGCACTACATCACCCATGACCTGAATCACGCGACTGGCGCCGCCCGACGTGTGCAGACCTTGCTGGATACACCGGTGCTGGAGCAGCCAAACCCAAGCGAACAGGCATCGCCCAACGGCAACGAGATCCGCTTTGAGCGTGTGGGTTACGCCTATGACGCTGAGCGCCGTGTGCTTGCAGACGTCAACTTGACGCTGAAACCGGGCACCACCACGGCCATTGTCGGTTACTCCGGTGCGGGCAAATCGACGCTGGCGCGACTGCTGCTGCGCTTCTTTGACCCCACCGCGGGGCGCATCACGCTGGGCGGTGTGGACATTCGCCACATCGAGTCCTCCAGCCTGTACCGGCACATCGGTTTTGTCTTGCAGGAGGTGCGCCTGATCCACGCCAGCGTGCACGACAACATTGCCTTGGGCAGGCCGTCGGCCACCCGGCAAGAGGTCGAGGAGGCAGCGCGAACCGCGAATATCCACGAGCGAATCCTCGCGTTGCCACGCGGCTATGACGCCGTGATCGGCGAAGACGCACAGCTCTCTGGCGGCGAGCAGCAGCGTTTGAGCATCGCCCGCGCCGTGTTGCTTGATCCGCCCGTGTTGGTGCTCGACGAAGCCACGGCCGCCGCCGACGCCGAAAGCGAAGTGGCGATCCAGGAAGCCCTTTCACGCTTTGCCGAAGGCCGCACGCTGCTGGTGATCGCCCATCGGCTCGACACGGTGATGCATGCCGACCAGATCATCGTGCTCGACAACGGCACGGTGCATGAACAGGGCTCGCATCAGCAACTGCTGGCACGCAAGGGGCTCTATGCGCGCTTGTGGGCGCAGAGTGGTTACACGCATTCAGAACAACAGGCGGTGCCGTCATGCTAAAACCCTTTGCTCAATTATTGGGCGATGACGCGCCCGTCTTGCGACGCTACCTGTGCATGGCCGTAGCCTATGGCTTGCTCAGCGGGCTGAGCCTTATCACCCTGGTCCCCGTGTTACAGCATTTATTGGCCAACGATGTGCGGGGCGCCGGGTTATGGCTGGGCCTGACGCTGGCGGGCGTGGTGGTGTGCTGGGCCTGGCGACGCCAGGTAGACAAGGCAGGCGTGGCGGTGGGTGTGGCGATCTTGCAGGGCGCCCGGCAACGTATCGGTGATCATGTCGCGAGCCTGCCGCTGGGCTGGTTCACCGCGCAAAATACCAGTCGCCTTGGGCATGTGATTACCCACGGTGTGATGGCTGTTGCGCAATTACCGGCGCATGTCTTTACGCCGCTTATCACCGGCGCCGTCACGCCGCTGGTGATGATCGCTGCGCTGTTTGCGCTGCACTGGACGCTGGGCCTGATTGCACTGCTGGGGCTGCCGCTGCTGGTGCTCGCGCTGCGTTTAACAGGGCGGCTCGGGCGACACTCCGGCCGGGCTTACCAGCAGCACTTTGCCGATGCCAGCCAGCGCATGGTTGAGTTCGCCCAGGCACAGTCGGTGCTGCGCGCCTTTAACGGCGAAGGCGGCGGGACGCAGTTGCTGGAGCACGCCATCGACCGGCAGCGCCGCTCCGGCATGCGCCTGATCTTGCAGTCCACGCTCTCGGTGGTGCTCAACGCCTGGGTGGTACAGGTCATCTTTGCGCTACTGCTGATAGCGGCTGTGGGCTGGCTCGACGCTCAACTGGGCATTGCTCAGGACACTGGCTCGGTGATTGCTATTGTGGTCGTGCTGGTGTTGGCCAGCCGCTACATCGATCCGTTGCTCGACGTGGCCAGCTACGCCGAAACCGTGCGTGGTGCCTACGGTCAGCTTGAGCAAGTGCAAAGTATTTTTGCCGTTGCGCCATTGCATGAGCCCACTCAGCCACAGACCCCGGTAGATGCTTCGATCGAGTTGCGCGGGGTCAGCATGCGCTATGCGCCCGATCAGCCGGAAGTGTTGCACGGCGTCAGCCTGCGCATTGCGCCGGGCAGCATGACGGCACTGATTGGTCCTTCCGGCTCCGGCAAGACCACGCTGGTGCGTTTGCTCGCGCGGTTCTTCGATGCCAGCCAGGGCAGCGTACTGATTGGCGGGGTGGACGTGCGGCAGATGTCCAGCGCGCAACTGGCCAGCCAGATCAGTCAGATCTTCCAGGACACTTATCTGTTTCAGGGCAGCATTGCCGACAACATCCGTATCGGCAGACCTGCCGCCAACCTGGCCGAAATTCTAGATGCGGCGCAGCAGGCCGGGGTCAGCGAACTGATCGAGCGTTTGCCTCAGGGCATCGATACGCCGGTGGGTGAAGGCGGTGCGCAATTGTCGGGCGGTGAGCGTCAACGCATTGCGATTGCCCGGGCGCTGATCAAAAACGCCCCCATTCTGCTGGTCGATGAAGCCACTGCTGCCCTGGATGCCGAGAACCAACAGGTGATCGCCCAGACACTCGCCAGGCTGCGCGGTCGGCACACGCTGGTGGTGATCGCACACCAACTGTCCACGGTGGCCATGGCGGATCAGATTCTGGTGCTCGATAAGGGCCAATTGGTTGAGCAAGGCTCCCCGGCAGCATTGCGCGCCAGCAACGGCCGTTATGCGCAGTTTTTGCAGCAGCGCCGGGCGGCCAAGGGCTGGCGTATCGCTGTGCCCACGAACGGCGAGCAAGCCTGATGCGTGCACGATGGACTGTGCTGTTTGCCTTGCTCTGCCTGACGTCGCTGTTGGTCGGGGCGCGGCAGTTGCAGTGGTCGCAGCTGTTCTCTGCGTCGGGCGATGCCTGGCTGACGATCACGGCCAGCCGCCTGCCGCGGCTTGCCGCATTGGTGCTAACCGGGGTTGGCCTGGCGGTCTGCGGGGTGATTCTTCAACATATTGTGCGTAACAAATTCGTCGAGCCGGGCACCACGGGCGGGCTGGATGCGGCCAAGCTCGGCATCCTCGTGTCATTGGCGCTGGCGCCCGCTGCCGGGGCGCCTGCACGAATGCTGTTCGCCTTGGTGTTCTGTTTCGCTGCCGGCCTGATCTTTGTCTTGGTGATCCGCCGCATCCAGTTCAAAAGCACAGTATTGGTCCCGGTTATCGGCCTGATGTATGGCGGCGTACTGAGCGCCTTTGCCGAGTTTTATGCCTATCGTAATAACATCATGCAAAGCATGCAGGGCTGGCTGCTGGGGGATTTTTCCCGAGTGGTGCAGGGCAGCTACGAAATCATCTATTTGATCCTGCCGATTGTTGCTCTGACCTACCTGTATGCCCACCGTTTCACCGTGGTGGGCATGGGCGAAGGCATGGCCACCAGCCTGGGGCTCAACTACCCGGCAACCGTGGTGCTGGGCTTGCTGCTGGTGGCAGTCACGGTGTCTGCCACGGTGATTACGGTCGGCGCGATCCCCTTTGTCGGCCTGGTCATCCCCAATCTGGTCGCGCTGCGTTATGGCGACAACCTGGCGCGCACGCTGCCCATCGTGGCACTGGGTGGCGCGTGCTTGCTGTTGGTTTGCGACATTCTTGGGCGCCTGATTATTTACCCGTTCGAAGTGCCCATCGGTTTGACTGCGGGCAGCGTAGGCGGGGTGTTGTTCCTCGCGCTGATCATCTGGAGGCACCGATGAACCGCGTGTTGCCCCGATATGCCGTGTGGGGCGTGGTCGTTCTGTTGGCGCTGGTGTTTGTGTTCCTGCGCTCGGGCCTGGACGTTGACTATGTGATCCCCAAACGGCTCGCCCGGCTCGCCGCCATGGTGATCGGCGGGGTGGCGATTGCCTGGTCATCGATTACCTTTCAGACCATTACCGGCAACCGCATATTAACGCCAGCAATTATGGGCTACGAGGCTGTGTATCTGCTCTTGCAGGCCTTGCTGGTGTTGTTTCTCGGGACGTACAGCGCGGTTCTGCTGGGTGTGTCCGGTAACTTTTTGCTGTCCGTGCTGCTGATGCTTGCCTATTCGTGGTGCATCCATCGCGGGTTGTTCCGGGACGGCAAGAACAACGTGTATTTCCTGCTATTGGTCGGGCTGGTACTGACCATGGTGATCAGTACCTTTACCCAGTTCGTCCAGCTCAAGGTCAGCCCCGGTGAGTTCTCTGTGTTGCAGGGCTTTAGCCAGGCTTCTTTTAATCGGGCACAGCCTGCGCAGTTGCTCTTCTGCGGGGCGCTGGTGGCGGCGGTTTGCCTGGTGGGCCTGAAGGCCTTACCCACCCTGGATGTACTCGCCCTTGGGCGCGATCAGGCCATTTCGCTAGGGGTTGATTACCAGCGCAACGTGCGCCTGCACCTGGGCTTGATTGCGGCGCTGGTGGCGATTTCCACCAGCTTGCTCGGGCCCACAGCCTTTATGGGCGTATTTGTCGCAAACATCACGTATGCCCTGGCCCGTACCTTCAGGCACCGGGTCACCCTGGCGCTGGGCAGCGCGATTGCGGTCGGTATGTTTATCGCCGCCCAACTCTTGGTCGAGCATGTTTTCAACTACAAGACCACTGTCGGCATCCTCGTCAATCTGGTGTGCGGCGGGTACTTCCTGGTGTTGATGGTGCGTACCCGAGGAACCCCATGATTACTGTCCATGACATCCATAAGGCCTATGGCGCCAAGACTGTACTGAACAACGTTAATGCCTGTTTCCCGAGAGGCGGGCTGACCTCGCTGATCGGCCCAAACGGCGCTGGCAAGACCACGTTGCTGATGATGATCGCGCGGCTGATGGCGCCGGGGCGTGGCGAAGTGCGCCTCGAAGGCCGCCCGGTCACGGGCTTGCCAATCAATGAGTACGCCAAGCGGGTGGCGACGTTGCGCCAGTCGCCAGACTTCAACTTGCGCTTGACGGTGGAGGAGTTGGTCGCGTTTGGGCGCTTTCCGTTTAGCCGTGGGGCGTTGACCGCCGAAGACCGGCGGCTGATTGGCGAGGCAATCGAATTTCTGTCTCTGCAACCGTTACGTCACGCCTACCTCGACGAACTCAGCGGTGGGCAGCGGCAAATGGCCTTTTTGGCGATGACGATTGCCCAGCAGACCGACTACCTGTTGCTCGATGAGCCGCTCAACAACCTCGATATCAAGCACGCCGTGCAGATCATGCGTGCGCTGCGCCGACTCTGCGACGAGTTCGGCCGCACGGTGATTCTGGTGGTGCATGACATCAACTTTGCCGCCAGCTATTCCGATCACATCGTGGCGATGAAGGCGGGTGCGGTGCAGTGCGCCGGGAGCGTTGAACAGGTGATTACTCAAACCCGGCTCAGCGAACTGTACGGGCTGGACTTCGACATCAGCCAGGGCCCGCGCGGGCTTCTGTGCAACTACTTCAATCCCTAGAGAGAACCTTGAACATGGCGCATCACAACCAGCGTTTGTGGCCGTTGGCCCTGCTGATAGCCGCAGCTTTTGCGCTGCAGGGCTGCAACGACAAACCGGCAACACCGACCAAGGCCAGCTCTTCCGCGCAGACGGGGCAGGGCGCTTACGCACCGGTCAGCGTGCAGCATCAATTGGGCACAACGGTGATCGAGCACGCCCCGCAACGGGTGGTCGCCCTTGACATGAACGAGGTCGATTTTCTTGACCAGCTCGGCGTGCCGGTGGTGGGAATGCCAAAGGATTTTGTCCCGCATTTTCTCGCCCGCTACAAGGATGCCGCGAGTGTCGAAGACGTCGGCGCCATTGTGCAGCCCAATCTTGAGCGGGTGTATGCGGCCAAGCCGGACCTGATCCTCATCACCTCGTTACAGGCCAATCACTATCAAGAGCTGAGCGAAATGGCCCCGACGGTCCATTTCGATGTCGACTATCGCGACAGCGAAGCGCGGCATATCGACGTCATCAAGGATCACTTGCTGACCCTGGGGCAGATTTTCGACAAGCAGGCGCTGGCCCGCCAGAAGGTTGATGAGCTGGATGCCAAAGTCGAAGAGGTCAGGCATCTCACAGAAGGAAGGCCCGAAAAAGCCCTGGTGGTGCTTCACAACAATGGCGCTTTCAGTTCATTCGGCGTGCAGTCGCGCTACGGCTTTATCTTCAATGCCTTGGGGGTGAAACCCGCTAGCGCGACAGCCGAAGCGGGTCTGCATGGTCAGTCGATTTCCAGCGAATTCATTCAGCAGGCCAACCCCGACATCATTTATGTGGTGGACCGCACGGCGGTGATGGAGCGTCGCCCGGTGATGGACGCCCAAAGCATGGGCAACCCGTTGCTGCAGCAGACCAAAGCTTGGAAGAACGGCAAGGTGATTTTTGCCGATGCCCAGGCCTGGTACGTGACCGGCGCGAGTCCCACCTCGCTGAAATTGATGATTGAGGACGTTGAAAAAGGCTATCAGCGCTAAGCCGCGGCAGGCCTTGGCCAATCATTAATTGGCTATTTAACGATTCTCATTAAAAACACCCTTTTGATTTAGATAAACAACAACCAGCAACTTCCCAGTTGAATGGAGCCTTAGCGTGCGTAAAAATCACTTTTCAACCCGCATTGCGCAACCTTGCGCAGACTTTGCCTTGAGCCGCACCGCCAATGCCGTACAGCGCGTGCTATTGGGCATGACCTTGGCCGTGGCCGGCTTGCCAGCCTATGCCGACACCTTGAACACCGAAGAAAAGGCTGTCTCGACACTGCCTGAAACGAGGGTGGAGGGTGAAATGGACTTGCCTTCCGAATTGCCCCCCAGCTACGCGGGAGGGCAGGTTGCCTACGGCAGCCGGGTTGGCCTGCTGGGCAATAAAGACTTTATGGAAACGCCGTTCAGTACCGTCAGTTACACCGAAAAATACATTGCTGACCGCCAGGCGCAAAACATTACCCAAGTGATCGCCGCCACGGACCCGGCAGTGTTCAGCAACGGGTTGACCGGCACCTTCAGCGAGAACTACTCCATTCGTGGTTTTGCCAGCAACATCAGCGACGTGACCATCGGCGGGTTGTATGGCGTCGCCCCTTACTACCGGATTTCGCCGGAAATGTACGAGCGCATCGAGGTGCTCAAAGGCCCGTCCGCACTGCTCAACGGCATGCCGCCGGGAGGTTCGGTCGGAGGTGCCGTCAACCTGGTGCCCAAGCGCGCAGGCAACGAGCCGTCAACGCGCTTTACCGGCACCTATATGTCCGATGCGCAGTTTGGCGGGCACCTGGACGTGGGGCGGCGCTTTGGCGAAGACCAGCAGTTCGGCGTGCGCTTTAACGGGGTGTACCGGGATGGCGACGGCGCTGTGGATCATCAAAAATTGAAAGCCGAATTGACCTCGCTCGGTCTGGACTGGCGAGGCGCGCGCGCGCGTCTGTCGGCCGACCTGTATGAGAGTGAAGACCGTGTTCGCGGGCAGAATCGCGGTATCAACCTGGCCTCCGGAGTGTCGGTGCCCAAGCCACCCAAGTCCGATACCTTGCTCAACCCTGACTGGGCCTATGTGCAGACCAAGGATCACGGCGCCATCGTGCGCGGTGAGTACGACCTGACAGACGACCTCATGGCTTATGCGGCGTTTGGCACCAGCGAAACCCGCTACGTATACAGCGGTACCATGTTGGCCACGGTCTTTAACGAGGCGGGCGACTTCAAGACCAGCATGGGCCAACTGAAAATGGAGCTCGAAAAAACCTCAGGCGAAGCGGGCTTGAAGGGCAACTTCCAGACAGCGGCGATCAAGCACCAATGGTCGATCAACGCCACGCACTACGGCGACACCCAAAAAGACTACGGCCGCAGACAGGTGCCCGGAGCGGACTGGATCACCAACATCTACAACCCGGTCTGGGGCCCGGCAGCGGATAAAAGCTTTCCGTACATTGCCCACAGCGAAACCCGCCTGACCAGTTACGGCGTGGCAGACACCTTATCGGTGCTTGAAGACCAGGTGCAATTGACCCTGGGGGTACGTCGTCAGCAAGTCCTGACCGACACCTTCAGCGTCAGCACCGGCGCACGAACCGGCCGCTATGACGAAGCCGCCACCACACCCGCAGCGGCATTACTGATCAAGGTCACCGACAATGTCTCTGTGTATGCCAACTACATAGAAGGTCTGAGCAAAGGCGCCACCGCGCCGATGACAGCCGCGAATGCCGGGGATGTGTTCGCGCCCTACAAGTCCAAGCAAAAAGAAGTCGGCCTCAAGCTGGACTTAGGCGACTTCACTCATACCCTGAGCCTCTATGAAATCAAGCGCCCCAGCAGCTATACCGACCCGGACACCAACGTCTTCTCCTTTGGCGGCGAACAACGCAATCGCGGGATTGAATGGGGCTTCTTCGGCGCGCCGCTGAACGACGTGCGGCTTATGGGCGGCGTGGCCCATGTTGACCCCAAACTCACCAAGACTGCTGGCGGCATCAACCAGGGCAAAACAGCCACCGGCTTGCCCAAATTACAAGGCAAGCTGGGCGTGGAATGGGACACCCCGGTGATCGAAGGTCTGACCCTCACCGCCAACGCAACCTCAGTGTCCAAGCAATACATCAATGCTGACAACTCGCAATCGATCCCTGGCTACACCATCTTTGACGTTGGCACCCGCTACACCACCCACCTGGCCAGCCGCCCGATCACCTTGCGCGGCAGCGTGACCAACGTCACCAACAAGGCCTATTGGGGGACGCCACTCCTGTCCAGCCTGGGGCTGGGCGCGCCACGGACGGTGGAGCTTTCGGCTTCGGTGGATTTTTGAGCTAGTAGGGGAAAAGGTCTGGCGGCAGGGGCCGCCAGATTTTGGTTGGGGGGAGGGTCAAACCTTCATCCACGCTACGACTCATGGCGGCTTCAAGTCTGCGCATAGGCTTCAAGATATATAAATCCAATAAATTGTGGCTAAAGTCAGTAAATTGGCTTTAACTCACAAATACAGGGAATTAAGCCGTTTATAGGATTAGGTGCTAATTCGAGAGTTTTGCGAATTAACTGATATTGCACAGACTTGGTACACGCTATGTTGGATTTAAGCTTCAGCAAACCCGGCGAGATCGTTAAGCGCCTTTGCGAACGCTTGCGCACAGAGCGCCTGGCGCTGGGCATGACACAAACCGAATTGGCCGGGCGTGCCGGTATAGCTGCTAACACGGTGTCCAACCTTGAGGCCGGACGTAATGTCGGGTTCGAAAATGTGGTCCGGGTGGCGATGGCCTTGGGTCGAGCCAAGGAACTCGACAGTCTGTTCCTGCCAAAGCTGGAAAGCATTGAGGATATTCGGCGCTACGAAAGCACTGCCAATCGTCAGCGATCAAAGAGGAAATCCAGCAATGCATGAGCAGGTGAACGTCTTCTATGAGGGCTGGGGTGAACGATGGCTATGGGGCACGCTGGTCTCCACGACTGCGCTGACCGGTCGCCCGCTGATTGTATTCGAGTACAGCAACGAAGCGCGGCAAAGGCGCCTGGAACTGTCCTCCTACACACTGCCGTTAGAGGGGGCTCAGTTGCGCCGAGATTTTCCTGGCCACCAACTGCACTTGCCCGGGCCTGTTTACGACTCGCTGCCGGACGGCTGGGGGCTGTTGCTGATGGACCGCATGTTCAGACAGCGGGGGCTTACCACGGCGCGCATAGGTGCTCTGGAACGGCTGGCCTATATCGGTAGCAATGCGATGGGGGCCATGACATTTCAACCCGTCGCCCCCGAAGGGCAGGAATCTGACGTGCACGTCCCGCTGCAACAGCTTGCCGCCCAAGTGCAGGAAGTGCTTCATGGTCACGGTGGCGAGTTTTTGCAGACATTACTGCTGGTGGGCGGCTCGCCTCAAGGAGCAAGGCCTAAAGCCCTCGTTTATCGCGACCCCGAAACTGGCGGGTTTACTACGGCTGTCACGCCGGGCTTTGAAGCCTGGTTAGTCAAGTTCCCGGCAAGAGATGAGCATGTCGAGGTATGTGCTATCGAAATGGTCTACGCCGCGTGTCTGCGCAAGTGCGGCATCGACACCCCTGATACGCAGTATTTCAGCCTGCCTGACGGATTGGCGGCGTTTGCCAGCAAACGCTTTGACCGCCAAGAGGGGCTGCGCATACCTATGCAGAGTCTCGCGGCCTTTACCGGAGCCGATTACAGATCACCTGGGGTACTGGATTACGTCAACTTCTTGCGGGCAACGCAGATGTGTACCAACGACGTGCGAGAAATGGCAGTGGCCTTCGAGCGGGCCGTCTTCAATGTTGCGTTCAACAACAGAGATGACCATCCGAAGAACTTCGCCTACCTCATGTCGCAAAACGGAAAGTGGCGACTGGCGCCGGCTTATGACGTGACCTTCTGCGAAGGTCCCGGTGGGTATCACCAAATGGACGTACTGGGTGAAGCCCTGTCGATTTCTCGCGCGCAAATGCTCCGTCTCGCCGATGAAGCCGAGGTGCCTCAGGACGTTGCAGGTAGAGTGATTGACGGCATTTGTAATGTGGCGAGCCAGTTTGCAGCTATCGCTGAGGATCTCTACCCAGGGGCTATTACTCGAGACACCGTGCACACGATCCAAAGCCGCATTGAGCAAAATGTGGCGCTGCTGTCTTGAGGGGGCCGGATTTTTGTTGGAAG
The DNA here is from genome assembly GCF_001043025.1 of Pseudomonas helleri. Lineage (GTDB taxonomy): Bacteria > Pseudomonadota > Gammaproteobacteria > Pseudomonadales > Pseudomonadaceae > Aquipseudomonas > Aquipseudomonas helleri. The sequence continues at coordinate 65,217 of NZ_JYLD01000013.1, forward strand.
GCTGGGGCCTGACGAGACATTTCTTGGCTGTAGTTAAAGACTCTCCGGATCCCCAAAAAACATCTGAATCCTCGACCGCAACCACCGTTCTCCCGGGTCGTTGTCCTGTGCCCCGCGCCAGGCCATGTGCAGTTCAAAGCTTTCTATTTCAAGCGGCGGGTCTTCGGCGCGCACGCCGCCGGCGGCGGTGAGGGCTTCGGCGGTGTAGTCGGGGACCATGGCGACGATGTCGGTGCCCGCCAGCAGTGTGCTTAAACCATTGAACTGCGGCACTGCGAGTACGACGTGGCGCTTGCGTCCGGTTTTTTCGAGTTCGGTGTCGATATAGCCGCTCAAGTCGCCGGCAAATGAGACCAGTGCGTGGGGCCGCGCGCAGAAGTCGTCCAGGCTCATGGCGCCGGGCATGGTGTCGGCACGCAGTAGTTTGGATCGGCTGCGGCGCAAGACTTTGCGCTTGGCATTGGCGGGCAGGTCGGTGGTGTAGCTGACGCCAACCGATATCTCTCCCGACGCCAATAGCGGTGGCATGAGGATGTAGTTGACTCGCCGCACCACGAGGACGATGCCAGGGGCTTCAGCGCGCAAGCGCTTGAGCAGCATCGGCAGCAGGGCAAATTCAACGTCATCCGACAAGCCAATACGAAACACCGAGGTGCTGGTGGCCGGGTCGAATTCTGAAGCACGGCTGACGGCGGTGGAGATGGAGTCGAGTGCCGGTGACAGCAGCGCGAAAATCTCTATCGCCCGCGCTGTGGGCTCCATGCTGCGGCCGGTACGCACGAACAAGGGGTCGTCAAACAAATTGCGCAGGCGTGACAAGGCCGCACTGATGGCCGGTTGCCCCAGAAAAAGCTTTTCGGCGGCACGGGTCACACTGCGTTCATGCATCAGGGTTTCGAAGACGATCAGCAAGTTCAGATCGACGCGACGCAAGTCGTTACGGTTCATCTGGCGGGATTCACTGAAGGGTCAACGGAAAGTCAGGTAATGGATCTTACTGGCAAAGGTCATAAATCGTCACTCGGTAGATTGCCTTTCTTGGATTGAGGAGGCGTGTTTCAGGGCTTATAGGCGGCAATTTCAAGGTTTTTTGCGGCGCAGTTCACGGTTAAAAAACGCGCCGGATCAATGTCAGGCATGTCGACTATTAATGCTGTCTGTTAGTCTTGCGCACAAAGCCCGGATAAAGTCCCGTGGTATTAGCGATTAATAAGGCGAGGTTTGTGATGTCGCGCACGATCCGTTTTCACAAGTTTGGGCCAGCTGAGGTGCTCAAGTGCGAAGAGCACCCTGTCGCTGTGCCTGCGCATGGCGAAGTGCAGGTGCGTGTCGAGGCGATAGGTATCAGTTGGTATGACGTGCTCTGGCGCCAGAACCTGGCGCCAAGCCCGGCGCGTTTGCCGGCGGGTATCGGCCACGAAATGGCTGGCATTGTTACCGCCGTGGGTGAGGGCGTTGATGACTTGGCGGTGGGCGATAAGGTGGCGAGCTTCCCGGCTCAAAGCGCCAATGAGTTCCCCACTTACGGTGAGCAGATCGTGATGCCGCGTTCCGCGCTCACCCGTTATCCGGATATTTTGACCCCGGTGCAGGCCAGCACCCATTACACCCCGCTGTTGATAGCCTATTTCGCTTATGTCGATCTGGCGCGTATCAAGCCGGGTCAATCGGTATTGATTACCGATGCCAGCCACTGTGCCGGTCCCTCATTTGTGCAGTTGGGCAAAGCGTTGGGGGCGAAGGTCATCGCTGCGACCAAAGAAAGTGAAGAGCGCGAATACCTGCTGGGCCTGGGTGCCGATCACGTCATCGTGACCGAGGAGCAGGACCTGCTGATGCAGGTCAACAAGATTACCGACAGCCGAGGCGTGGACGCCGTATTTGATGGCCTGGGTGGTCCGCAAATGTCAGTACTGGGTGACGTGCTGGCACCTCGCGGCAGCCTGGTGCTCTACGGTCTGCAAGGTGGCAACCAGACGCGTCTGCCAGCCTGTGCCTGTTTTCAGAAGAATATTCAGTTTTTTGTGCACTGTATCGGTAACTTCACTGGCAAGCCGGAGTTGGGCATTGACCAGGACGTTGAGGCCATCCAGCGCGCCCTGCGTGAAATCAACCAGTTAACCGCCGACAGGGTGTTGCTGCCTCTGGACGTAAAAGTGTTCCCCTTCGATAAGTTCGTTGAAGCCCATCGCTACATGGACGATTGCCCATGCCGTGGACGTGTGGCACTGGAGCTGGGGTAATTTTTAAACCCACAGACTGACTGCAGTTGCAAACAGCCTGCCCTTGAACCTTGAGTTCAAGGGCATTTTTGTTGCGCATGAATAAACATGGGCCTGCTTTTGTTTATTGAATAGTGATGCTGGCAGTTTTTAATGTCGGGGATCAATTCGTTTAGATTTTTCCAAACTGGAAAAATATTCTTTTGTGTGTGTTTTATGTGTAGGTGAATTCCTATGCATATGTGGGTCGCATCTGTTATGAGGCGAACCCATTAGGTAACGGTGTGCTTGGCGCTGAGGGCTGTCGATAATACAGCGGTCGAACTGGAGGAATAGCCCATGAGCAACTTTCATGAACAAGCCATGCATTTTGTTTATCAACAAGTTCTACACCGGCTGCTGGGGTTTTTTAGTCGTCCCGAACGCATTGCGTTGCAACTGTTGGTTCAACGCATATTAGTCGCCGCAGGAGGGCTGGAACGGATTGGAAGTTATCGGGTCATGGTGGTCCATGAAGGCGGCAAAGAATGCGCTTACACCTTGGCTTTTTTACGTGCAGCCCAACTGAGTATTGCCGGTCGTACCCCCGAAACATTTACTTTGCGTATTGCCGTATTGCGTCAGCCTCGTGTCACGACCAATGTCATGGCGCGAATACAGACACAATGCAATGAGTTGTTTGTGTATGACGATCCAACAGTGGAGCTGCTGATGGTGGATGAGACGCAAGTCAGGCGGTTGGACAAACACATACCGGTAGCCTTTGAGCGCTTGGCGTCGGTCATGGATCGCACACAAATACTGATGGCAGGGCATCTCTCGGAAGCTGCGCCCCGAGCGACGTTCTTTTATGCCGATCTGCTATCACGGGCCAAGCTTTACCGGCGCGCCTGCGAATGGGGTGGGCACGTTGATGCGTTAATTGATCGCCGCCCGCCTGAACACTTGGGTGAATACACTCAATGGATACGGCAGGTAGCGCTTAAACAGGGGCATGCGGCTAATGCTCTGTATGCCCAAGACTTTGAAAGTGCAGTTAAATTATGTTCAAAACTGGATGATGACTTTAAACACTGGTTGCGTCTTCCTGTGCCGTTGAATCTGTTGGGGGCACACAGCGCAGACAGCGAAATTAATATTATCAACGTCTTTGATTGCCTCTCTTATGAAGTCGATATGCTGCATTCGCAAGTGCTGATGTTTGTAGAAGGCTCTTGGAATGTAAAGGTGTTGGATGTTGAAGAACCCCAGGCTGCTGTTGTTTTATTGTCTGCGCACATACAGGCTATTCGCGGTGTCTGTCACTGCGGGGATGAATACCATGTTGGAGTGCAAGATTTTTTGCGCAAGGCCAGCGCCGACAATCGAACTAACGAACGCTATAAAGGTCAGGTGATTAAAAAGTTGGGCAGCAGTTTTAATACGCCAAAGCGCATTGAAAGGCTACGACAAACCATTACTCACTATCTGGCCGAACTTCATGGCATGACCGATGAACATCTGATCTGCGCTCTGTATTCACCGTTTGTGGATCAGGCAAGCGGCCTCGAAGTGTTTTTACAACAACGTCATCCCGAAAAACTCCATGTACGCAATGACTTGCGACAGACCCTGATGGAGGAAAATGCCGCGTCTGAGGCTGATGTAAAGTGGCTTGAATCAGTCAGCGGGCTACCTGTGTCATCACTTCGTGTGCTGTTCGGTATGTCAAAAACAGACTTCTCAGCCGGTAAGTCCTTGATTGCCGCACTGTGGATGCATGACCCAGACAAGCAGCTCTGAGGTTCAACCGTAAATCTGAAGCCGCTGCCTGGTCCCGGGTCAGCGGCTACCACACGGGAACTTCCCGGCCGCTCATCCAATAGGGTTTGCCAGCCGGGTAGGCGAACTGCTATCTGTATGCATAACCAGTAACCTAAGCCAGTGGTTTGTTGTGCCTGTGATTTCTGATCCCCTACAAGACCCGTTTTACTACCTCAAAAACTTTCAGCATGTACTCGCCTGGGTTGCTGCCCGGTATGAGGATGTCCTGAGCCCTGAAGAACAGCAATTTATTGCCGGTTTTGGCCAGCTGCCAACGCCCTCACAAGCGCTGTGGGTGCGAATGGTAATGCGTAAAGGCGCGCATTTTCGCGCGAGCAAGCTCAGTTATGCAGAAATAGGTGATATCCGCTCTGCTGCGCAGCCTTTGGTGGAGGGCGGCTGGGTGAATGATCAGGCGCCCTTGGTACTGGCCGAGGTGTTTGAGGTCTTGACCAAGCCCGAGATCCTTGGCTGTTTCAGTGCGCACATCACCCAGCCCAAGGGTAAAAAGACCGCGTGGCTGGAGGATCTTGCAGCCGATTTCCCTCATCAACAAAGCTTCAATAAATGGCATCCCGCACTGGATGAACAGCTATACACCCTTAATTACCGGGACTTGAGCGATCGTTTGCGACTGATGTTCTTTGGCAACCTGAGCCAGGGCTGGCCGGACCTGGTACTGGCTGACCTGGGGCTGTTTAACTACGAAACAGTGGCGTTCAGCCCGGAATCACGCGCCTTGCGCTGCCGGGCTGATATTGACGGCTACCTGCACCTCTATGCCTGTCGTGAGTCGTTTGAAGCGGGCGGCGATGTGCTTGACGTACAGGGCAGGGTATTGGAATACCACAGCGACAACCGCTGGCTGCAACGCCGTCGGGCGCGTTTGTTGTTTCAAATCGGCCAGTTCCACGAGCGGGCAGGGGAGTTGCCCCAGGCTTTACGGGTCTACCGTGACAGCCAGCACCCTGAGGTGCGTTTGCGCATGGTTAGGGTGCTTGAGCTGCTGGGTGAGTTTGAGCAGGCCATGGCGTTGACCAAGCCCAATGCGGATGCGCCTTTTACCGACGCTGAGCAACAGCAATTGCTGCGCATGCTGCCCCGTTTGCGCCGCAAGCTAGGCCTGGCGGCGCTGGAGCGACCCAAGGCGCAACCGATCGAGCGCCTGGACCTGAGCCTCGATCGTGATGAACCCCTGTCGGTTGAGTTCAAAGTGGTTAACCACCTGCAAGCGCCTGAAGCTCCGGTTTACTACGTCGAAAATACTTTGATCAACGGTCTGTTCGGCTTGCTGTGCTGGCCGGCGATTTTCGCACCGCTGCCGGGTGCGTTTTTTCACCCTTATCAAAGCGGCCCGGCCGATTTGCTCGATCAAGATTTCTTTTCCAGGCGTGCAGAGTTGTTCGACGCCTGCCTGGCGCAGTTGGATAGCCTGCAATACCAACACACCATACGCGCCACCTACGCCGCCAAATTCGGCGTGCAGTCACCTTTTGTGGCCTGGGACTATGTGAGCGAAAGCCTGCTGGACGATGCCTTGCTGTGCTTGCCGCCTGAACACCTGAAAGTCTGGTTCAAGCGTTTGTTGCAAGATATCAAAACCAATCGTGCCGGCATGCCTGACCTGATTCAGTTCTGGCCAGCGCAAAAGGCTTACCGCATGATCGAAGTCAAAGGCCCCGGTGACCGCTTGCAAGACAACCAACTGCGCTGGCTCGCGCTGTGCGAGCAACATCAGATGCCGGTCACGGTGTGTTACGTGCAATGGCAGGACGCTCGCCCTTGAGTTATCGCGTGGCAGTGCGCGCCTTGTGCGAGTTCACGGCCAAGGTCGGCGATCTTGACTTGCGCTTTACCCCGTCGCCGACGGCGCAGCAGGGCATTGCCGGGCATCGTACAGTAGCCTCACGGCGCAGTGCCGGGTATCAAACCGAAGTGAGCCTTGAAGGCCAGTACCAGAGCTTGACCGTGCGCGGTCGTGCCGACGGTTATGACCCGCAGGGCAACGTACTGGAAGAGGTGAAAACCTTTCGCGGCGACTTTGCCTCGATCCCCGTCAACCACCGGCAACTACACTGGGCTCAGGCCCGGGTGTATGGCTGGTTGCTGTGTCAAAGCCTGCAACTGCCCCAGGTGAATCTGGCGCTGGTGTACTTCGATATCGTTAGCGAGAAAGAAACACGCGTCGAAGAAACCTGGAAGGCAGCCGACCTCGAACAGTTCTTTAATCAGCAATGTTCGCTGTTCCTCACGTGGGCCGAGCAGGAGATGCGCCACCGTCAGGCTCGCGATGAAGCGGCGCAGCAGTTGGCCTTCCCTCATGCGCAGTTTCGTACCGGGCAACGCAGCCTGGCCGAGGCCGTGTACAAAACAGCCAGCGGCGGCCGTTGCCTGATGGCCCAGGCGCCCACCGGCATTGGCAAAACCATTGGCACCTTGTTCCCCTTGATCAAGGCCATGCCCAAGCAACAGCTCGACACGTTGATGTTCCTGACCGCCAAGACGCCCGGCCGCAAATTGGCGCTGGAGGCTGCACAAGTGCTGTACCCGGCAGGTTCGCAGAGCCCGTTTCGCGTGCTGGAACTGGTGGCTCGGGACAAGGCCTGTGAATACCCCAAAAACGCCTGCAATGGCGATGCCTGCCCGTTGGCCAAGGGCTTTTATGATCGCCTGCCCGCTGCGCGTCAGGCGGCCGTTGCCCAGTCACCGATGGACCAGCAGACATTACGTAGCGTCGCCCTGGACCATCAGGTGTGTCCGTACTACCTGAGCCAGGAAATGGCCCGCTGGGCTGATCTGGTGATTGCCGATTACAACTACTATTTCGACTTTACGGCCTTGCTCTACGGTCTGGCCCAAGCCAATCAATGGCGGGTCGCGACGCTGGTCGACGAGGCCCATAACCTGGTGGAGCGGGCGCGGCAAATGTACAGCGCCAGCCTTGATCAACACACCCTCAACAGCGTGCGGCAGAACGCCCCGGCGCCGCTCGACAAGCCGTTCAAGCGCCTCAATCGTGAATGGAATGCGCTGCACAAGGAACAAACCGGGCCTTATCAGGTGCATCCGCAGCTGCCGGCTAAATGGCTCAGCGCGTTGTCGGGCTGCATAACGGCAATCGGTGACTACCTCAACGATCATCCGCAAGGGCTGACAGGCAACCTGCAAGCCTTCTATTTCGAAGCCTTGCAGTTCAATCGGGTCGCAGAGCTGTTTGACCAGCACTTTTTGTTCGACGTCAGCGTGCGCGATGCTGGCCGGCGGCGAGTGTCACAACTCAACCTGCGCAACATTGTCCCGGCCGGATTCATCGGCCCGCGGCTGGCCAGCGCGCAGAGCAACGTTCTGTTTTCGGCAACGCTCAGCCCGCGCCCTTATTACGCCAACCTGCTGGGGTTGCCTGCCGATACGGTCTGGATCGATGTCGAATCGCCGTTCAGTGCACAGCAACTGAAAGTGCAGGTGGTCAGCCAGATCTCGACCCGCTATGTGCACCGCGAAGCGTCCCTGGCGCCCATCGTCGAATTGATCGCGGCCCAGTTCGCGCAGCGCCCCGGCAACTATCTGGCGTTTTTCAGCAGTTTTGACTACCTGCAACAGGTTGCAGAGTTGCTCGCCGAACGCCATCCGCAGGTGCCGCAGTGGTTGCAATCACGACGCATGGACGAAGCCGCGCGCCAAGGCTTTCTTGATCAATTCACCCTGGCCAGCCAAGGTGTTGGCTTTGCCGTGCTGGGCGGTGCGTTTGGCGAGGGCATCGACTTGCCGGGGGCGCGGCTGATCGGTGCATTTGTCGCCACCCTTGGGCTGGCGCAATTGAACCCGGTCAATGAGCAAATCAAGCAGCGCATGGCCGGGCTGTTTGGCGCGGGGTATGACTACACATACCTCTATCCAGGCCTGCAAAAAGTGGTGCAGGCCGCCGGGCGCGTGATCCGTACCCAAAGCGACCAAGGCACGCTGTTCTTGATCGATGACCGCTTTGCCGAGCCCAAGGTGCAGCAACTGCTGCCCGGTTGGTGGCAATTGGGCTGATGGCGTGGCGTGTGCCACACTGCCAGCCTGTTCACTAACCGAGCCCTGCTTATGAGCATCAAACGTTACGGTACTGGCGCTGTGGGCGCCGGTGGTCAACCCTTGCCATTTGCCCGCGCTGTCGAGGCCGATGGGTGGCTGCACGTGTCGGGTCAGGTGGCCATGGAAAACGGTGAAATCATCAACGGCGGGATTGTTGAGCAAACCCACAAGACCATGCAAAACCTCATCGCGATTCTCGAAGAAGCCGGTTATGGCCTTGAAGATGTGGTGCGTGCCGGCGTCTGGCTGCAAGACCCGCGTGATTTCTGGAGTTTCAACAAGGTCTTTGCGTCGTACTTCAAAAGCGAACATGCCCCGGCCCGCGCCTGCGTTCAGGCCATGATGATGGTCGATTGCAAGGTCGAGATCGACTGCATCGCCTACAAAGCCAAGGTCTGACACACGAGGTATACCGATGCCACTCAACACAGCGCTGGTGCCCAAGGGCGCTGGCAAACGTGCCGACAATCTGGTGCGTGACGTCAGCTTGCCTGCACTGGTGATCCACCGTGCGGCGCTGGAACACAACATTCACTGGATGCAGGACTTCGTGACCCGCAGCGGCGCAGTCTTGGCCCCCCACGGCAAAACCAGCATGGCCCCGGCCTTGTTTCGCCGCCAACTGGAGCAGGGCGCCTGGGGCATGACCTTGGGCACTGCGGTGCAAACCCGTGCGGCCTATGCCGCCGGCGTGCGCCGCGTGCTGATGGCCAACCAGTTGGTGGGGCAGCCGAACATGGCACTGATAGCCGAGCTGCAAACGGACCCGGCGTTCGAGTTCTACTGCATGGTGGATCACCCGGACAACGTCGCGGCCCTGGGCGCGTTCTTTGCCGAGCGCGGCCAGCGTCTCAACGTGATGATCGAGTATGGCGTGGTTGGCGGGCGTTGCGGCTGTCGCACAGAGGAGCAAGTGCTGGCTCTGGCGGCGGCGATCAACGCCCAGCCAGCGCTGGCGTTGACGGGCATCGAAGGCTACGAAGGGGTGATTCGTGGCGACACAGCGATCAGCGAGATTCGTGCTTTTGCAGCGTCGCTGGTGCGTTTGGCCCTGCATCTGCAAAAAGACGGCGCCTTTGCTCTCGATAAACCGATTATTACGGCGTCGGGGTCTGCCTGGTATGACTTGATTGCCGAAGCGTTCGCCGCCGAGTCGGCCAGCGGGCGATTCCTCAGCGTACTGCGCCCCGGCAGCTACGTGGTTCACGATCACGGCATTTACAAAGAGGCGCAATGCTGCGTGCTGGATCGACGCAGCGACCTGCACGAAGGTCTGCGTCCGGCGCTGGAAGTCTGGGCCCACGTGCAATCGCTGCCCGAGCCGGGCTTTGCCGTTGTTGCGTTGGGCAAACGTGATGTGGCCTACGATGCGGGCTTGCCGATGCCGCTAAAACGTTACCGTGAAGGCGTAGTGCCTGCGTTGGGCGATGACGTCAGCGAATGCCGGGTCACTGCCGTGATGGACCAGCATGCCTTTATGACTGTTGCCCCGGGCATTGAGCTGACCATCGGCGACATCATCAGCTTTGGTACCTCACATCCGTGTCTGACCTTCGACAAATGGCGCGTCGGTTGCCTGGTGGACGAGCAGTTCAACGTGGTTGAACAGCTGAACATCGAGTTCTAACCGCTAAGAGCGAGCTTGCCTCGCGATCTTTTGATCTTAAAAATCAAAAAGATCGCGAGGCAACGGTATGAACATCAAGCGTTGGTCATGCCCCGGGTCATGCGCAAGGCGAGCAGGCTGCCACCGACAATCACGGCAGCCAGCATGTACAAGGCCACATCCGTAGAGCCGGTCGCATCTTTGACAAAACCGACCAGGTAAGGGCTCAAGAAGCCCGCCATCTGCCCCATCGAGTTAATCAAGGCCAGGCCACCCGCTGCCGCACCGGCGCTGAGCAGGGCGGTCGGCACCGGCCAGAACATCGGCAGACCGGTCAACGCACCCATGGTCGCGATGGTCAGGCCCAAAATCGCAATGGCTGGCTGGGTGGCGAAGTTGACCGCAATGATCAGCCCGATTGCACCCATCAGCATCGGCACCACCAAGTGCCAGCGCCGCTCTTTGCGCAGGTCGGCAGAACGCCCCACCAGCAACATGAACACTGCCGCCAGCAAGTAGGGGATCGCGCTGATCCAGCCAATGACCAAGGCGTCATTGAAGCCCAGGTTTTTGATGATCGACGGCAGCCAGAAGTTGATCGCGTACACGCCACTCTGAATGCAGAAGTAAATCAAGCCAAACGCCCAGATGGCCGGGTTCTTGAACACCGCCAGCAGCGAATCAGTCGCCGTGGAGGGCCGGTTGGCGGCGTCCAGTTGATGGTCGGCTTCCAGTACTGCGCGTTCGTGGGCGCTCAGCCATTTGGCATTGGCGAAGCTGTCGCTCAACAGGAAAATCGCCAGGCCACCCAGCAGCACGGTCGGAATCCCTTGCAGCAGAAACATCCACTGCCAGCCTGCAAAGCCACCCTGACCGGCAGCAAAATGGCTGAGAATCCAGCCGGAGAAAGGCCCGCCGAGCAAGCCGGACACCGGAATGGCCGACATGAACAACGCCATGATGCGACCACGGCGGAAGGTCGGGAACCACTGCGAGAGGTACAGCACCACGCCGGGGAAGAAGCCGGCTTCGGCGGCGCCGGTGAGTAGACGCAGGCCGTAGAACTGAGTTGGCGTGGTGACGAACATCAGGCAGGTCGAGAGCAGGCCCCAGGTGATCATCATCACCGCAATCCAGCGCCGTGGGCCGAAGCGGGTCAGCGCCAGATTGCTCGGTACGCCGCATAGTACATAGCCGATAAAGAAAATACCGGCGCCCAGGCCGTATACGGTTTCGCTGAACTTGAGTGCGTCGAGCATCTGCAGCTTGGCAAATCCAACGTTGACCCGGTCGAGGTAGTTGAACAGGTAGCAGATGAAGATAAAGGGGATCAAACGCAGGGTGATGCGCTTGTAGATGGCGTTTTTGTCGTCATCGCTGGTTAGCGTCGTGTTGGCGCTCTGTGACATCTTTTGTCTCTCTTTATTATGTTTTTTCACGATCCGAGGTTAACGTTGATCGCTGCATGAGTCTCGGTCACCTCGGCGTTGCTGTCTTTGTGCCAATGCACAGCCTTTTGGCCACCCGCCTGTGCCCATGAACAAATGTTTCCAAGGATTGTCACCCCATGTTTGAACTGGATCATGATCTGGCGCAGGACATCGTTGATCGAGCGATGGCCATTTTGCCGTACAACGTAAACGTGATGGACAGCCAGGGCCTGATTCTAGGCAGCGGTGAGCCAGAGCGCATTAATACACGGCACGAAGGTGCACAACTGGTCCTGGCCAACGGACGGGTGGTCGAGATTGACACGCAAACGGCCAAGCACCTCAAAGGCGTGCAGCCGGGTATCAACCTGCCGTTGTTGCTCGACCAGCGCCTGATTGGCGTGCTCGGCTTGACCGGCGAACCCGAGTTGTTGCGCACCTATGCCGAGTTGGTGCGCATGACCGCCGAAATGCTGGTGGGCCAGCGTCATCAGCAGGCCGAACAACAATGGCGGCGGCAGCGTTGCGATGACCTGGTGGCTTTATTGCTCAGTGATGCGGGCGACTCGCCCCGGCTGATTGATGAAGCCCAACAGCTGGGGCTTAAGCCACAGCTATCACGCATTCCGTTTTTGTTTGAACTGGGTTCCGGGCAAAGCGCCGAAGCCTTGAGCGCCTGGTTGCAGGCTCGCTACCCGGACAGCTGGTGCGTGACCCCGGGCACCGGTTCGTTGTTGTGGTGTCGCCCCTCGATCACCGCGCTGGACGACCTGCGTTTGCTAGAACGCCTTGATGGCCTGGGCTGGAACGTCTTGCGCGTTGCCGCAGGCGGTCAGGCCGATGGCTTGAAGGGCTTGCGCCGCTGTTATCGACGGGTCGGGGACTTGCTGGCTTATGGTCGGGATGTGTTGCCACAGACCCGGGTTTTAACGCTCAACCGTTATCGCTTGCCGGTGATGTTGTGGCGCCATCGCAACGATGATGCCCTCGAAGAGCTGTTAGGGCCGCTGCACAAAGTGGTGGCCAAAGACAGTAACGGCCAACTGATCTCAACACTGCGCAGTTGGTGCGAACACGACGGCCAGAGCCAGCCATGTGCCGATGCGCTGGGCATCCACCGCAACAGCCTGCGCTACCGTATGGAGCGTATTGCCGAGTTGAGCGGGGTTGATCCGTTAAGCCTCAACGGCATGCTGGCGCTGTACCTGGGGGTGCAATTGCTGCCACACAGCTAGCCTGCACAGCTGCGGTTGTAAAAATGAACAACAAACCCTGTGATTGCTTGTGCACCAGACCGGCGTGTTTGCAGCTGATTACTGGCAGCATGAAAGGCATAAGAACTGGAGATTCGCCCCATGAAAATCGTGATTGCCCCCGACTCGTTCAAAGACAGCCTGAGCGCTGAAAAAGTCGCCGATGCCATTGCTGCCGGATTCAGCGATGTGCTGCCGGATGCGCAGTTGATCACGTGCCCCATGGCCGATGGTGGCGAAGGGACGGTGGATGCGATTGTCGCCGCCGGTAACGGGCAACTGCGCCGTAATCGCGTGCAAGGGCCTTTGGGTGCTGCGGTCGAGGCCAACTGGGGCTGGCTGCCGGACAGCCGCACCGCAATCATTGAAATGGCCGAGGCCAGCGGTTTGCAGTTGGTCGCCCGCAATGAGCGCGACGCCTGCATCAGCAGCACGTTCGGGACCGGCGAGTTGATCAAGGCCGCGCTGGATGCAGGAGCCCAGCGCATCATCCTGGCCATCGGCGGCAGCGCCACCAACGACGCCGGTGCCGGTGCCCTGCAAGCGTTGGGTCTGGGTTTGTACGATGACCAGGACCAACCTCTGGCCCATGGCGGCCTGGCCTTGGCCAACGTGGCACGCATTGATCTGACCGGTCTGGACCCGCGTTTGAATGACGTGCGTTTTGAAATCGCGGCTGACGTCAACAATCCGCTGTGCGGCGAGCATGGCGCGTCAGCCATTTTTGGCCCGCAAAAGGGTGCCTCGCCTGAGCAAGTGCGCCTGCTGGATCAAGCCCTCGGGCACTTTGCCGATCATTGCGCCAAGGTCTTGCCCAAGGATGTGCGTGATGAGCCGGGTTCGGGTGCTGCGGGCGGGCTTGGTTTTGCCGCCAAAGCGTTCTTTGGCGCGCAATTTCGCGCCGGGGTCGAGGTGGTCGCCGAGTTGGTTGGTTTGTCCGAAGCGGTCAAGGGCGCAGACCTGGTGATCACCGGGGAAGGGCGTTTTGATGCGCAGACCCTGCGTGGCAAAACCCCGTTTGGTGTTGCCCGTATCGCCCAGGCCCACGGCGTGCCGGTGGTGGTTTTGGCCGGTACGTTGGGCGAGGGCTATCAGGCCCTGTACGCCCATGGCATACACGCCGCCTTCGCCTTGACCAGCGGCCCGATGAGCCTCGAAGACGCCTGCGCCCAGGCTGCGCAATTGCTCACCGACCGCGCGCGCGACATCGCCCGTTTGTTGACGTTGCGTAACCTGTAATCGCAGCCGGCCCTCTGTAGGAGCGAGCTTGCCTCGCGATCTTTTGATCTTTAAAAAGATCGCGAGGCAAGCTCGCTCCTACAGTTAATGCAGTTGCCAAGAATCGTGTAAGCTGTGCGGTCTTTTGCATTCGACCCTTGCGAGCCCTATGCCGTCGCTCTTCAAACGTTCCTTGTTGCCCAAACTGCGCAGTTTTCCATTGTCTGCCGATGCGTTCAGCATTTTGCCCAGCGCTGCCGAGTTCCGTCGCAGCCTGCTGGCGCATATCGCTGGCGCTCGTCATCGGATCACGCTGGTGGCCTTGTACCTGCAACAGGACGAAGCCGGCCAGGAAATTCTCGACGCCTTGCACGCTGCCAAAGCGGCACGTCCGGAACTTGAAATTGCGGTGGTGGTTGACTGGTTGCGGGCACAGCGCGGGCTGATTGGCGCGGGCAAGCAGCCCGGCAACGCGGCCTGGTATCAGGCGCAAACGGCGGCTCACGACAGCGAGGTGCCGATTTACGGCGTGCCGGTGCAAACCCGTGAACTGTTCGGGGTGCTACACCTCAAGGGCTTTATTGTCGACGACTGCGTGATCTACAGCGGCGCCAGCCTGAACAACGTGTATTTGCACAAGCTGGACAAGTACCGCTACGACCGTTATCACGTGCTGAACAACAAGGCGCTGGCGGATTCCATGCAGCACTTTGTTCAGCATGACCTGATTGAAGCCAAGGCCGTGCACCGCCTTGATCTGCCGTCATTGCCGACCACGCGCAGCCTGCGCAGCGCCATCGGCAACTTGCGCAGCCATCTGAAAAAAGCCAGTTACGACACCACACACGGCACGGTCGGGCACTTTGGCCTGTCTGTCAGCCCGCTGCTGGGCGTTGGCAAAAACAACCCGCTGAACCGGGTGGTGTGCGAGTTGATTGCCAGCAGTCAGCAGCAATTGACCATTTGCACGCCGTATTTCAACTTGCCGCTGCCCGTCACCCGCGAGATCAACCGTGCGCTGGAGCGTGGGGTGAAGATCGACATCGTGGTCGGTGACAAGACCGCCAACGACTTCTATATCCCGCCGAGTGAACCGTTCAGGGTGATCGCAGCATTGCCCTACCTGTACGAACTGAGCCTGCGTCGTTTTGCCAAAAGCCATCAGCGCCAGATCGACAGCGGCTTGCTCAACCTGCACCTGTGGCGTGACGGTGACAACACCTATCACCTAAAAGGCATGTGGGTTGATGACCGCTACACCTTGCTGACCGGCAACAACCTCAACCCGCGAGCGTTCCGCCTGGACCTGGAAAACGGCCTGCTGATCGACGACCCGCGTCGCGAATTGCTCGAACCCCGGCGCAAGGAACTGGAAGCGATCTTCGCCCACACCCAGCGCATCGATCACTTCAGAAATCTCGAAACCCTGACAGACTACCCACCCGCCGTGGCCAAGTTCCTGCGCCGCGTCAGCCGGGTACGAATCGAACGCCTGTTGTACAGGATTCTTTGAATCCAGCCGCAAGCGATAAGCCACAAGCCACAAGCCAACCGCTTAAAACTTGCCGCTTGCAGCTTCTAACTACAAGCTCCCGCCAACGGCGGGAATATACGCCACGCTCTCAGTCTGGCGGCGGTGCAGCAGGCGGTCGCCGTTATCGACCTGGCTGCTGACCACCTGATGATCCACGCTCAAATAGCCCAGCGGTAACGGGTCGCCGCTGCGGTGCTGGGCGAATATCAAGGTGCGTTCTGGATCAAAGTGATGGCCGCTGGTTTTATCCAGCCAGGCCATCAGGGCGGCGCTGTCACCCTGGCGCGGGTAGTCCTGATCTTCGCTGACAAAGTAAAACGGCTGATTGTCGTTTTGCACATACAGCGGCAGTTTGTTGTCGACTTCAATCATCACCATGCGCCAGTCGTCCCAAGGCGCTTGGGCACTGGCTTGGGCTTTGACGTCCTGACCAAATTGCATCACGCCGCCGCCACCGTTGGACCACGGGTAAAACACCCCCAGTACCAACAGCAGCAAGCCGCAACTCATCCCTAAGGCTATTTTCCAGCCTCGGCCCAAGGTTTTTTTGCGTTGCTGCAGGCGTCGGGCAACCCACCAGGCGCCGAGCAGTTGCGCGAAGGGCACCAGCGGCAGCACGTAATAGCTGCGGCGGCTGCCACTGGCGGTAAAGAACACAAACAACAGGGCCAGGCCCCAGACCAGCCAGCGGGCGTTTGGCTCTATATGCCGCCAGTTGCGCACTGCGACCCACAGAGCAATGATCCAGACCGGCGCCCAGGGCAGGGTGTAGACCGGCAAGTAGAGCAGGTAGGTGTAAATCGGCCCCAGGTTGTCGAAAGGCTGGAAGAAACGCACCACGTTCTCACGCAGCACCAGGCCCAACCCGCTTTGCCCGTAGTTGGCAGCGCCATAGAGGTGCGAAAGGGCAAAGGGTATGAGGTACACCGCCAGCGCGATGGCCAGGGCCGCACACAAACGCACGTTCACATGTCGCTTCCAGCGCTGCTCGCTCAGTACATGGGGCAGCAAGATCAGCCCCGGCAACACAAAACCGATCAGCCCTTTGAGTAATGAGCTCACGGCCAGCAACATGAAAAACACGCAGTAGCGGCTAAAACGGGTGTCATCAGGGCCCCGCCAATACCACCACACGGCGGCGAGCAAGCCGCACACGGTCAATATGTCGGCCGTAGCGACGCGCCCCCAGAACACAAAGTAAAACGTGCTGATCAGCATCCAGCCGGCGATCAGGCCTGCGGTCTGGCTGAACAGTTGTTTGCCGATCAGGTACACCAGCCACACACTCAACCAGGCGGCGATGACCGATGGCAGGCGCAATGACCAGTGATTCAAGTCACCGAGCACCCCGGCCGTCGCGGTGATCAGCCAGTAGGAGGGCAGCGGTTTGTCGTAATAGGCCGAGCCCTTGAGGTACGGGTCCAGGTAATCACCGCTTTGCAGCATTTGCAGGGCAATGTTGGCCCAACGGGTTTCCGGGCCCCAGAGTTCGCGCGAACCCAGACCGAGCAAAAGCATCAAGGCAGACACGCCCAGCAACAGCAGCAGCGCCCGGTGTTCTGAGGTCCAGCGTTGGATAACGGTCATTCAGGGTTGGCCTGAGGGAAGATAAAGATCGCCAGGTCGCCACGCTCATAGCGCTTGCCGCCCAAGGGCAGCATGTCGACTTCCTGAACCTCATGGGCCGAACGAGCACGCATCACCACGCCAACAGGGCCACGGGCTTGCGCTTCTTTCATCCACTCGCCGATGTTAGCCATATCAACCTTACGCGTAGCTGAATCGGCATAACCCAAGCCGTATTTGAGTTCGCCTTCGGTGTCGTACAGCGTCACGTCGGGGCGGTTCAGGCGCCACGAGAGTGCGGCGGCGCTGCCCAGTTCGTTGCTCAACAACGTGTGGGTCTGGCTCAGTTCTTGAACATGCTCAGCGATAAATTGATCGGGCATCTTGCTGTTGACCACGCTGGCGGGCATCGCCGCAGGCAACAACGCAACCAGCAGGCCCATGCCCAAAGCCGGTGCGGCCCACAACTGCAATGGCCGCATGGCTTGCAGCGCATTGGCCAGCAGCCAGCCCATCAGCACGATCAACCCCAACGACAGGCTGAACATCTCGGTGTTGGCGTAAACCGGGCGCGTCACTTGCAGGTAGATCAACCCCGTGAGTCCGGCCACGGCCAGCAGCGCGTTCAACAGCCCATTGAGGCGTATCACCGTGCCGCGCCCCTGATCGATCCAGGACATCAGCGCATGGCCCATCAGCAAGGCCAATGGCAGCAGGCACGGCAGGATATACGTTGGCAATTTGCCCTTGCTCAAGCTGAACATGGCCAGCGGCAGCAACAACCACAGCAGCAGGAAGGCGATACCCGACTGGCGTTTTTGCTTCCAGGCGTCGAACAGCGCCGCAGGCAGCAGCGTTGCCCACGGCAGGCTGGCGGCAAACAGGAGTGGCAGGTAGAACCACCAGGGCTGGATGTGCTGGGCATCGCTCGCGCTGAAGCGGCGGATGTGCTCGTTCCAGAAGAAGAACTGCCAGAAGTCAGGCTCCTGATGATGGATCGCCAGCGCCCAGGGCAAGCACACGGCGATTGCGATCACGACCGCCAGCGGCCCATAGCAAAGCATCTCCTTGATGCGCCGCTGCCACAGGGCAAAGGGCACGCCGACCAACACCGGCAGTAGCCAGGCGAGAAACCCTTTGGTCATGAAGCCCATGCCACAAGCCACGCCCAGCACACTCCAGGCCCACAGACGTGCGCGCTGGCTTTGAGCCGTGAAGGCAAACCACAGGGCAACCAGGCTCAGGTTGACCCAAAAAGCGAACTGCGGGTCGAGGTTGGCGTAGCCCGCTTCACCGGCAACCAGACCAAAGCTCATCAGTAGCAGCGCGCTGGCAAACGACTTGCGCGGGTCATGCCACAGCCGGCTGGCGAGCAGCCAGGCCAACCACACACTCAGCCCGGTTGTGAGTGCCGACGCAATGCGCACCCCGAACAGGTTGTCGCCGAACACGGCCTGGCCGATGCCGATCAGCCAATAGCCCGCAATCGGCTTCTCGAAATAACGCAGCCCCATGAAATGCGGCGTCACCCAGTTACCGCTTTGCAGCATGCTTTGACTGATCTGGGCATACCGGGTTTCGTCCGGGATCCACAAACCGTGGGTCATCAAGGGCACGAGATAAAACAGCATAAACGCCACGACCAGGCCGGGAATGGCCCAGCGCTCAAGGCGATTGCTCAGAGTTTGTCGAGAGGCTACAGCCGTCATGCTTTCCACCTGCAAAGTCCTTAATGGACGTCATTTATGGCGGGCACGTTAGAGGGCTGTGGGTGGAGGGGAGGTGAACTCAATGTGAAAAAAATGCAGCGTGCCGGGCGCTGCAAAACCTGTGGGAGCCGGGCTTGCCCGCGAATAAATCGACAAGGTGTGTCAGGCACACCGTGTTGTCTGCATCGCGAGCAAGCCCGCTCCCACACGAGTCGGGCGGGTTTAAAAGTCGACCGTAGCCGAGACTTTCAGTGCGCGCGGTTCGCCCTGGCTCAGGTAGCCGCCATTGGCCGACGCCCAGTAGCGGGTGTTGGCGACGTTTTCCAGGTTGGCCCGCAGTGTCACGGCACGCTGCTCAACCTCGAAGCTGTAACGTGCACCCAGGTCAAAGCGGTTCCAGGCCGGGATGCTCTGGGTGTTGGCCGCATCGACGTATTGGCCGCCAGTGCGCAGCATGCGCCCATTCAACGCGACGCCCTCAAGCCCCGGTACATCCCAGTCTGCACCCAGGTTGTACTGGAAGTTCGGCACGCCAATCGCCCGATTGCCATTGTTGGCGCCGTTTTTGGTGCCGCTGAGTTCGGTGTCCATCACGGTCGCACCGGCCAGCAAACGCAAGCCGTCCAGCGGCTCGCCATAGATGTTCAACTCAACCCCGCGATTGCGCTGGGTGCCTTGGCGGACGTAGGTGTTTTGCGCGTCGACATAGCCGTCGCTGGGCTGCTCGATGCGATATACCCCAAAGCTCGCGCCAAAGGTGCCTTTGTCGTACTTGATCCCGGCCTCAACCTGCTTGGAGCGTGCAGGCGCAAAGGCCTGCCCGCGGTTTGTCACTTCAGCACCGCCAGCGGTTGCCGGAGCGGTCGGGCCCTTGGCCAGACCTTCGATGCTGTTGGCGTACAGCGACACGTGTTCCCATGGCTTGAGGACGATGCCGTAGACCGGTGTGGTGATGGACTCGTCATAGGTGGCCGTGCGCGCGCCGGCGTAGCTCCAGCCGTCGACTTTCAGGTTTTGCCGACGCAGACCGTAGGTGACCAGAATACGGTCGTTCATAAAGCCCAGAGTGTCGGAAATTGCCATGCTGCGGTTGATGGTCTTGCCGACGATGCCCGGGTCGTTGATATCGCCGCCCACGTACGGGTAAACCGTCGGCTTGGCCACGTCGATTGGATGGTACAAGTCGTTGGCGAAACTGCCACTCAACTCATATGCCGAGCGTTGCTCTGTCCAGATACCCGTCACCCCGAGGTTGATTTGGTGGCTCACCGGGCCGGTTTGCAACGTGCCGCGCAGTCCTGCCATGGCGCTGCGGTTGTCTTCATCATGAGCGACAAACATGCTTGAAGCGGTGGTCGCGCCTGCGGTACTGCGCAGGGTCGGGGTGGAGTAGTTGCCTACTTCGCGGGTGTGCTTAGCCCCAGCGGCGGCATACAGGGTCCAGTGATCGTTGAGGTCATATTCGCCACGGGCCATGCCGTAGGTGTCTTCCAGCTCGGTGAAGGTCCACTTCTGGCTGTAATTGGTGTCGGCATCCGGGGCGTGGGGGATGCCGGTCAATGTGGCGGGGATATACACCGTGTTGCGATTGCCATTGATGCGCTGCTTTTGATAGCCAAAATCGGTCGACAGCCGCAAGCGATCACCCCGGTAATCCAGCCCCAGGGCAAACAGCTTGGTGCGCTGGCTTTCATCGTCGATGGCAGTATCGCCTTCGCGCTGGGCGATGTTCATGCGCACGCCAAATTCATTGCTGTCACCAAAGCGCTGGCCCAGATCGAGGTGTTCACCCACGCGGCCGCTGCTGGAAATATCCGTGCTAAAACGCCGGGTCGGGGTGTCCTGGGCGCGCTTGGGTTGCAAGTTGATGCCACCGCCGACGCCTGAACCGGTCGGAGTTACGCCATTAATAAAGGCATTGGGGCCCTTGAACACTTCAACCCGCTCAAGACTGTCGGTACTGATCACTTGGCGCGGTAATACGCCATACAAGCCGTTATAAGAAATATCGTCACTGTTCAGAGGCAAGCCCCGAATCACAAAAATCTGCGCCGCGTTGCCGTAGCCAAAGGACTGGCGCACCGATGAATCGTTTAGCAGCACGTCACCGATGTTTTCTGCTTGCTGGTCTTCGATCAGTTGCGCGGTGTAGCTCGACATGGTGAACGGCACATCCATCATGTCCTGATTGCCCAGCACGCCCAACTCACCACCCCGAGCGATCTGGCCGCCGCTGAATACGGTCGGCAGGGCGTTCTTGGGTAACTCATCGGCTGAAATGGCCGTGCTGTCCAGGGTCAGTACGGAAGTCGGGGCCTGATCGGTAGCAGCCATGCTACACAGCGAAGTACCCAGCAGGCCAAGCAAGGTGGCAGCCAGTGAAGTCAAACGAAACGGGGCGAGGGTGGTCGGCATCAGAATTCCGCGCAGAGTGAGAGAGATGTCGGCATCCGTGCAAACTTAAAGGCAAATGATATAGATTCTCTCTTGCATCAAAAAGCGAAACTTCACGCGCCTTTACATTAATTAACCTGATCGCCACTGCGGCGCTTATGACAATCAGGGATACGCTGCCTGCCTGAGTCGATTTGTCGCACCGCCGCCACGTTGCCCGGATTTGCTGGCGTTGGGCTTATATGCGCACCACAACGGGGCGTGCCTGCCGTGCGGCAGGGGCGTGACAGTGGTAGATTCAGCGCCCATGAAACGCGTTTACCCCACAGCAATCGTGCGCTGCTGCTAATGGCGGGTCCATTGGTCGAGTCATGCGCACACCTGTGCTGACTGCGCAGGGCAAAGGTCAGGCTTATGGGCCAGACCGCTTAAAGGAACCTGACATGAATGCATTACTGACTCGCCGCCATGTCGTTGCCGGTCTTGGCTTGCTCAGTCTCGGCTTGCTGGCCGGTTGTGACCCCGGCAGCGGTTTGTCGTACAAATACGGCAAAGACCTCAGCAACGAGATTCTGGGCCGCAAGTTCAAGCTTCGCGACGCTGAAGGCAACGAGATGATGCTCGGCAGCTTTCGCGGAATGATGCCGATGATTTTCTTCGGTTTTACCCAATGCCCGGCCGTGTGCCCGACCGCATTGGCCCGCGCTGCACAAATCAAGAAAATGATGGGCCCGGACGGCGATCGTTTGCAGGTGGTGTTCATCACCCTGGACCCGGAACGCGATAAGCCGGCAATGCTCGATGCCTATGTCAAAGCCTTCGACCCAAGCTTTATTGCGTTGTCTGGCACCCTCGAAGAAACCGCTGCCACGGCCAAAGAGTTCAAGGTGTTCTACGAAAAGATCCCGACCGGATCGTCGTACACCCTGTCGCACACGGCCACCAGCTTCGTGTTTGATACGCGTGGCGTACTGCGTTTGGGCTTGTCGCCTTCACTGACGGCCAAGCAGTGCACCGAAGACCTGCTGACGGTGATGTCGGTCTGCTGATCTCCGCTTCCTTTGAAAGAGCCCGTCTTATGAAAACTGTAAATCGCTTGATGTTGCTGTCGTTGCTCGGCTTGAGCCTTAACGTTTCTGCGCAGACCGTTGTCGATGACGCCTGGGTGCGCGCGACTGTTCCTGGCCAGCCTTCGTCCGGTGCCTTTATGCACATCACCGCGAGCAGCGACAGCAAGCTGGTTGAGGTCAAATCCCCGGTGGCCAAGACCGTTGAGATTCATGAGTCGACCATGAAAAACGACGTCATGAGCATGCAGGCCGTTCCTTTCGTGGCATTGCCAGCCGGCAAGACCGTCAACATCGAGCCCGAGGGTTATCACGTGATGCTGATGGACCTGACAGGTCAGATCAAAGACGGTGATCAAGTACCGCTGACCCTGATTGTCGAAGATGCCAAGGGCACCAAAGAGTCGATCGAAGTCAAAGCCCAGGCACGTGCGCTGAACACGATGCACATGGAAATGGACATGCACGACCACGGTACCGAGCACTAATCCCCCCACCAGACCGTAGGAGCGAGCTTGCCTCGCGATCTTTTAAATCAACAGATCGCGAGGCAAGCTCGCTCCTACAGATTCTGCTTAAAACCTCCCCGTCAGCGGGTATTCCACCGCTACCCGCAACTGATCAGCGTCCAGTTCTGCCTGCGCCGCATTGCCGCGATGCACGTTATAGCGCAGTGACAGGGTGGTGCCTTTGGCCGCGCCACTTTGCACCACATAGCGCGCTTCCAGATCACGTTCCCAGTGTTTGCCGCCTTTGCCATACCCCAAATAGGCATAGCCGCCTTTAGGATCAACCTGCGTGCCGTTGATCTGGCTGCCGCGCACATAGGCGGCACTGAACATCAAACCCGGCAGGTTCCAGGGCGACATGTCCAGGTCGTAGCGGGCTTGCCATGATTGCTCGTTCGGCGCATTGAAGTCAGACAATTGCACGGCGTTGCTGATAAAGATCGCGCCACGGGTCACGTAGTCGAACGGCGTGTCGCCATGCACCTTCTGGTATCCGAGGTTGAAACTGTGCGGGCCTTGGGCATAGGTGCTCATCAAGCTCCAGGTGGTGTTGTTGATGGTGCCCGACAGCGCCTTGCCTTCATCGGTGGTGCGATAGAGGTTGAAGTTGAATGCCAGCGAGCGCTTTTCATCAAGCGGCTGGTTGAACAGGGCGCCCAGGTACTGCTGGTTCCAGGTGTTTTCATAGCGAGACGTATAAAGGCTGGTGCTTAGCTGTTTGCTGGGGGTATAGACCACGCCCGCAAGGTCGAACGCGTCGCCTTTGCGGCCGTTGGAGTAGTTCACCACAAACTCCTGGTTATGGCTGCTGGCGTTGCGATCGGTACTGCCGGTGAAGTGCCCGCCGACCATTTTCAGGGCATTGAACTCGTTACTGGTGACAAACAGCCCGGTGGCGGTTTCGGGCAGCAGGCGGCTGTCGGATGAGCTGAATACCGGTGTCTTGACCCGCTGCTCGCCGTACGACAGCACAGTGTTCGACATGCGCAGCTTGATCGCGGCGCCGCCCCGGGCGTAGTCGTCCTTGGGGTAGCCCTCGTTATCCAGCCCCAGCAACCGGGCCTTGCCCGCACGACCACCGCCACTGTCCAGTTTGACCCCGAGGTAGGCGTGGGCATCGACGCCGACACCGATCAGCCCCTGGGTGAAACCTGACTGCAACGTGCCCATCAGGCCGTACGCCCATTCCTCGGCGTAATCGTTGCGTTCAGCCCTGGTTTTGTAGGCATTACGTGCGCTGCTGTTGCTGCTGCCGTGCTGGTAGTCGCGGCGGTCGTAGACACTGCGATTAAGCACCGCCCAGGTGCTGTCTTCGATAAAGCCATTGGCCTGGGACTGGGCCGAATCGGCCATGCTTGCGGGGCTGGCGAGGGCCAGCAAAATGGCTGAGCGGGTACGTATGGCGGTCATGGCGCGGCCTGTCGGGCGAGGGCGGCATTCATGCGGTCGAGCGCACGCTTGGGCAGTGACGCAGGCAAAACTGGCGCCTCGGCTGGTGGTTCGCCCACTTGAATCAGCATCACCATGCCCATGGCCAGATGCGGCGTGCACTGAATGCCATAGAGGCCTGGCTCCGTGAAGGTCTGTTCGATTTCCTGATCAATCTTGCCCACAAAAGTCGGAACGCCTTCTGGCCAAATGGCCGGTAAGGTCGCTGCGTTATGGCCGCTTTGCGCCGCCACGAACTTGACCGTATCACCGGGGGCAATCTGCAGGTAATCCGGGTCGTAGACCATGCCGGCGGTCGGGCTGCGAGTGAGCATTTTGACTTCATGGGTCTCGGCCAGGGCCGCTGAAGCAAGCAGGGAGGTGGTCAACAGCACGGTCAGGGATGAAATACGCATATCTGGTTATCCATAGAGTCTGGGTCCCAAACGCGGGATGCGCGGCATGTTAGAGCAACACGCCGCGCCGTCCGCATTAGAAGTATTTCAGCCATGAAACATCTCGGCGACGGGCCTTGAGCCCGGCAAACCAGCGCACCGGCAAGTACAAGGCCGCGGCCAGCAAAATAGCCGTCAGCCACACGGCGCCGATGCCGTCGAAACCGAAGTAATCGCCCTGATTTAAACCAAACAGGCCGACGCAGATCAGGTACAGCACTTTGAGCACGTACAGGTGCAGCAGGTAGAAGAACATCGGCGCGGCGCCAAACACCGCCAGGGTGCGGATCCAGCGTTGCTGGCCGGCGCGTTCAAAGCCGAGCAACAGCAGCAAGCCCACGCCCAGGGTCAAGGTGAGAAACAGCAGCGAAGGCGGGTATTTAGTGATGTTGAAAAAGCTCATCAGGGTTTGCGTCACGTTGCTGTAGCCCACCCATGGCGCCTCGCCATAACCATTGAGCAAACGCAGGGCGACAAAGCCAAGCAGCGCGCCAGTGCCCGCAAGCAGCAGAAAACGCTGGCGCAAGGCTGCTGAGGCAGAGTGTGCGAACCACGGCCCCAGGCAGTAGCCCAGCGCGATAACCCCGATCCACGGCAGTACCGGATACGACGTGCGCAAGCGCAGGTTGTCCGAAAACTCGATCCAGCCGCGATCATGCAAAATTGCCCAGGGCACATGCATCGCTGAACCTGCGGCAAAGTGCACGTTGTCCAGCAGGTTATGCCCGGCAATGATTACCACGGCGAGCAGCAGAAGCAGCGGGCGGGGCAACCAGACCAGCGCGGCCAGGGCAATCATGCTGACGCCGATGGCCCAAATGACCTGCATGTAAATCACGCTTGGCGGGAACTGAAAAGTCCAGGCGAAGTTCACCAGGGTGAATTCCAGCACCACCAGAAATAGCCCGCGCTTGAACAGAAAAGCCGAGACGTCGCGGGTGCCCTGGTATTTTTCACCGTACAGAAACGCCGACAAACCGGTCAGCAAGACAAACACCGGGGCGCACAAGTGGGCCAGGGTCCGGCTAAAAAACAAGGCGGGGTCAGTGACATCAATGTTCATCGGGTCGGCCACCTGGCGATGCAAAAAAAACGTCTCGCGCACGTGGTCCAGCAGCATGAAGATGATCACCAACCCCCGAAGGGCGTCGATGGAGAGCAGGCGTTGGCCTGAAGGCGGGGCTTGAATTGCGTTTGGCATTGAAGAGATCACAGGCAGGTGAATGTTGTAAGTTGCGTTACCTTATAACATTCGATCCCTGCCTGTCACTCGTGTGAGAACAATTCGCAATTAATGCTGCGCGTGCTGGCGATCAGCGACGCACTTTGACCCACGCCATCAAGATTGCTGAGGACAGCACCCCGGCGAACATGAAGATATAAGCCGCGCCGGGGTTACCGGTCAGGCCAATCAGGTAGCCGACGATCCATGAGCCAACAAAGGCGCCCAAGGCCCCGCACGCATTGATCAGGCCAATGGCACCGCCGAATACGTTGGCCGGAAGGATCTCCGGGATCAGCGCAAAAAACGGCCCGTAAGGTGCATAGAGCGCGGCACCGGCCAACGTCAACAGCACGAACGACAGCCAGAAATGCTCAGAGCCCAACAGGTAGGAACCGAGGAAAGCCAGTGCACCGAGTGCCAGCAACGGCCAGACGAAGTGTTTGCGTTGCTGGGATTTGTCTGAGGCCCAGGACACCGCCAACATGGCGGCGACAGCGGCCACGTAGGGCACCGCGCTCAACCAGCCGACGGTGACGATGTCAGCTGCGGCTGCCTGTTTGATGATGCTCGGCAGCCACATGATGAAACCGTACACGCCGATGCTCCACAGCGCGTGAACACAGCACAACTGAATCACCACCGGGCTGGTGAAGGCCTGGCGGTAATTGCGTACTTGCGGCATGCCTTTCTGTTCGTCGGCCAGGGTGGCGGCCAGCTGGGCTTTTTCCTGTTGCGTCAGCCAGTTGACCTGCTCGGGCTTGTCGCGCGCCATGCGCCACCAGATAAAGGCCCAGAGCACAGCGGGGGCGCCTTCAATGACAAACATTTCGCGCCAGCCCCAGGCCTGAATCAGGTAGCCCGATACCACCGACATCCACAGCACCGTCACCGGGTTGCCCAGCACCAGAAAGGTGTTGGCCCGTGAGCGCTCCTTGCGGGTGAACCAGTTGCTGATAAAAATCAGCATGGCGGGCATCACGGCCGCTTCGACGATGCCCAGCGACACCCGAATGAACATCAGCATCGGGATGTTGGTCACCAGCCCCGTGGCCATGGCGCAAAAGCCCCACAGAATCAGGCTCCAGAACACCAGTTTGCGCACGCTGTATTTCTGCGCGTAAATCGCCCCCGGCACCTGGAAGAAAAAGTACCCGAGAAAAAACAGCGCGCCGATCAGTGAGGACATGCCTTTGGTAATGCCCAGGTCATGCTCGATACCGGCAGCGCTGGCAAAGCCGTAGTTGGCCCGGTCCAGATAGGCGAGGCTGTAAGTGATGAAAATGATCGGGATCAGGTACAGCCAGCGTTTGGGCGCAAAACCCTTGGCCTTGACCGTTTGCTCACGGCTACCTGTCAGCGGCAGTGCGGGTTCTTTGAGAGTGCTCATGGGGTTCCCCCTGTTATTGTTTTTTTAGATGCAGGTTTAAACGACGCTGGTCAGGCCTCCATCGACAAACAGCGTTTGACCGTTAACGAAATCCGAAGCCGGGGAGGCCAGGAACACGGCAGCGCCGCACAGTTCTTCGACACGGCCCCAGCGCCCGGCCGGTGTGCGTTTGCACAGCCATTCTGAGAACTCCTGGTTGTCCACCAGTGCGCGGTTCATCTCGGTGGCAAAGTACCCCGGCGCCAGGCCATTGGCCTGAATGCCGTGGCGTGCCCATTCGGCGCACATGCCCTTGGTGAGCATTTTCACTGCGCCCTTGGAGGCTGCATAAGGCGCAATGGTCGGGCGTGCCAGCTCGCTTTGTACCGAGCAAATATTGATGATCTTGCCGCGCCCACGGCCAATCATGTGCCGCGCAACCGCTTGCGAGACATAGAACACTCCGTCCAGATTGACCCGCATCAGATCGTGCCAATCGTTGGCGTCGTAGGTTTCCAGCGGTGCACGGCGCTGAATGCCCGCGTTGTTGACCAAAATATCAATGGCCCCGGTCTCGGCTTCAAAGGCGTTGATCGCGTCCAGCAGTTGCTCGCGTTGGGTCACATCAAACACCGCGAACTCGGCTTTGAGCCCCTCATCACGTAATTGTCTGGAAACAGCGCGGGCTTTTTCGATATTGCGATCATTGATGACCACCGTGGCTCCCGCAGTTCCCAGACCGCGTGCCAGCTCAAGGCCAATGCCTTTGCCAGAGCCAGTGATCAAGGCGCGACGGCCATCCAGTCGAAAGCTGCTGAAATTGAATGACATGCTGTATTCCACCTGTGTGTTATCTCTGTCGATGCAGGCTTTGTGGGTGACAGAGATGATCTTGTTTTAGCCAGTTCACCCCAGGCCTTGCAGTGCGTCCAATCGTCATTGATGATCTCGTGATCAAAAACGCTGATAACCACGTGTCAGCGTGCCTTCTGTTTGGAGTTTGAGAGTGGAAATCAAGCACCTGCGATCCTTTGTCACCCTGGCCGAAGAGCTGCATTTCGGGCGGGCCGCACACCGTTTGTCCATCGTGCAACCGGCCTTGAGCATGCAGATCAAGGTGCTTGAAGAAGAGCTGGGCGTGCGCCTGTTCGAACGCAATCGGCATTCGGTGATGCTCACTGAGGTGGGCGCGATCTTCTTGCCCGAAGCGCGAGCCACCCTGCAGCAAGCCGCCCACGCCAGTGATGTGGCCAGAGCCAGCGGGCGAGGGGAGATTGGCCGGGTGCGCTTTGGTTTTGTCTCATCGGTACTGCCGGAGCTCTTGCCGACTCTGATCCGCACCTTGCATGCGCGTTTTCCACGTATCGAACTGGAACTCAAGGACATGCCCGGCCCGGATCAGGCCAGCGCCTTACACAATGGCCAGCTTGATTTCGGGCTGATGCGTTTACCGGCGGTGATTGCTGGCATCCATACCCGTGTGGTGCTGCAAGAGGCCTTCGTGGTCGCGTTGCCGAGTGATCATCCGCTGGCAGCTTGTGCCAGCATTCCGGCGATAGCGTTGGCCAACGTCCCGGTGTTTATTCTCTCCAGGCGCTATGCACCGGGGTTCTACGACGAACTGATGCAAGCCCTGCGCAATCAGGGTGTGCAACTGCAGATCGGTTCCGAGCTGGGCGAATTCACCACCATGCTGGCGCTGGTTTCAGCCGGGCTGGGCATAGGTTTGCTCCCGGCCAACGCAGGCCGCGCATTGCCCGCCAACGTGGTCTCCCGGTCCCTGGAATTGGGCAGCTACAATGCCAGCACCGGCCTGGCCTGGGTGGACCTGAACAGCGCGGTCAAACAGACCGTGTTCAATCTGATCAGCGACATGCTCGAAACCGATACACCTCAACTGTAGGAGCGAGCTTGCCTCGCGATCTTTTAAAGATCAAAAGATCGCGAGGCAAGCTCGCTCCTACAGATTGAACTGCCGCACAGGAAGGCTCATCCCAGCGGAATCGGGTACAACCCATGGGCGCTGTCATGCCAGGCGAACTCCAGGCCGAAGGCCTGCTCCAGCCAGCCCGCTTCCCGCACCACCTGCGG
Organism: Pseudomonas helleri; assembly: GCF_001043025.1. Taxonomy (GTDB): domain Bacteria; phylum Pseudomonadota; class Gammaproteobacteria; order Pseudomonadales; family Pseudomonadaceae; genus Aquipseudomonas; species Aquipseudomonas helleri. Next base: position 94,170 of record NZ_JYLD01000013.1, read on the forward strand.
GTTGCCGTGCCCCAGTAAACGCCCATCGGCCAACACCGCAATACGGTCGGCAAAGCGCATGGCCAGTCCCAGATCGTGCAGCACCAGCAATTGCGCGCAGTACGCCAAGCGGCTGCGCAGGTAGCTCAGCAGGTTGAGTTGATGGGTTATGTCCAGCGCCGCGGTCGGTTCATCGGCGAGCAAAATCGGCGAATCCGCCGCCAGCGCCCAGCCTATGCCAGCCCTGGCACGCTCGCCGCCCGATAACTGCGACAGTCGCCGTTGCAGCAAATGGCCGATATCCAGCGACTCAATCAATTGCGCCGACACCGGCTGCCCGACACGGGCGGCATTGCGCCGGACACCCAGCTCAAGCAGTTCCTGGACCTGCAAATCCCACTGGCTGCGAAAGTCTTGCGGCAGATACGCCAACGTTTGCGCACGCTCTGGCGCAGGCCAGTGCTGAAACGCCCGCTGCTGCAACTGCACATGGCCGGCACTCAGCGCCTGCACCCCGGCCAGCGCCCGCAAGGCGCTGCTTTTGCCCGAACCATTGGGCCCCACCAGTACCAGTAGTTCGCCGGGCATCAAGTCGAGATCAAAATCATGCAGCACGGCTTTGCCAGCGTGGTGCACGCTCAAGCCATGCGCCTGTAAAACCGGGTTCACCTTCATGCTGCGGGCCTCGCACGGGTTAACAGCAGCAGAAAAAACGGTGCCCCCAACAAGGCGGTCAGCAACCCCAAGGGGATTTCGGCAGGCGGCAAGACACTGCGCGCCAAGCCGTCGAGCAACGCCAGCAAGGCGCCGCTGGTGAGCGCGCTGGCGACTATCAGGCGTTTGTGGGTGGGGCCAATCAGCCAGCGCACCGCATGGGGAGCCACCAGCCCGACAAAACCCACCAGCCCGCCCCAGGACACCGCCAATGCGGTAATGGCTGCGGCCAATAACAGCGACACATTGATAAAACGCTGCGGGCGCAAGCCCATGCTGTAGGCCACATGATCGCCCAGACCCAGCAGATCCAGGCCGTGGGCCAGGCGTTGCGCACAGATCAAGGCCAGCACGGTCAGCAAGGCCAGCAAACCCAGTGCGGGGAAGTCCGGGGTGTGAATCCCGCCCAGTGTCCAGCTCAACACCACCTGCAAATTCACTGTTTCATCGGACAAAGCGAGCAACAGCAGGCTGCGTAAGGCCCCGAGCAGCGCCGCCACGGCAATCCCGGCCAGCAGCAAGCCGCTGGTGTCGTTGATGCGGGTCAAGCGGGTGATCAGCAGCACCAACAGCGTCGCGCCCCAGGCACCGGCGAAGGCCAGCAGCGGCAAGCTCAACGACATTGCCATGGGCAAGGGCACCAGTAACGCGATGGCCGCGCCGACCGCCGCACCCGGCGCGCTGCCCAGCAAGTACGGCTCGGCTAGCGGATTACGGAACACCCCCTGAAAGATTACTCCGGCCAAACCCAGGCAAGCGCCCACGCAAAAGGCCGCCAGTACCCTGGGCAGGCGCCAGGTCATCAGCAGTTGCGCGAACGGGGTTTCATCGCCTCGCCACAGCGCCCACCAGTCACTCCAGTGCGCCAGTTCGGCGCCAAGCCACAGGCCGATAAAAATCGCTGGCAAGGGGGTCAGGCACAGCAGGCGATAGCGTCTGTTGGCGGCGCTCATGGCGGGGTCTCGACAAGGGGCGGGAACAGTTCAGGGTGCAGCAGCGCGGCTAACTGCTCGACGCCTTCGACCACACGCGGGCCGGGTATCAGCAACAAGGCACTGGGGATGCTGTCGAGACGGCCTGCTGCGACGGCAGGAATGCTTTGCCATCCCGGACGCACAGCCAGACTGGCCGCCTGTTGCGGGTTGCCCGCGACGATAATGCGCATTGGATTTGCCTGAAACACCGACTCGCCGCCCACCTGGCTCAGGCGGCTGTCAACAAACGGGTTAGTACCGCCTGCCAGGCGCAAAATATCACTGGTGTAGTTGTGCCCGCGCAAAGTCAGGTAGTGGCCGCGATCATTGCTGCCCGTCTCCAGGTACACCGGCACCGCAGGTTTTCCGGCCAAGCGCGCTTGCACGGCATCCAGTCGCGCCTGCATGTGTTCAATCAGTTGCTCGGCGCCCAACTCATGACCGGTGGCCAGGCCCAGCAGGCGGATATTGGCCAGCACGGCCTCCAGATCGCGGTGGTTGAGCACCAGCGCCGGTATGCCGATGCGTTGCAGCGGCTCCACCAGGGTTGCCGCCTGCCGGGCCGGGGTCATGACCACCAGATCAGCTTGCAGGCGGGCGATGGCCTCCACAGAAAACCCCAGACGTCCGCCAACTTTGGCCCGTTCGGCAATGTCGGCGGGGTAACGGGTAAACGCCTCGACACCGACAATGGCATCGCCGGCGCCGATGGCCGCCAGCATCTCGACGTTACTGGCGAAGATGGCGACGATCCGTTTGGGCGGGTGCGTCAGTGTTACCTCGCGGCCCAGGGCATCGACCACAGTCCGCGGGAAGCCGTCATCGGCCCTGGACACAAGGCTCACCAGCACACACAACAGCATAAGCCAGCGCATACGGCTTAGAACCGGTAATGCGCGCCGAGGTACAGTTCGCGCCCCGGATTGCTGTTGCCCAAACCGCCGTTGGAGGCCCGAGGGTCGGCCAATGGCGAATCGTTGCCGGTGGCGATAAACAGCGTGCTGCGCTCGATATCGAACACGTTATTGACCCCGCCAAACAGGCTCAATTGCTCGCTCAGGTGGTAATTGCCACGCAGGTTGAAGACCCAGAACGGTGCCTTGCGGTAAACGTAATTGGTGTCCGGGTTGAGCAGTTTTTCTTCGGTGCGGTAGTACACCGGGCCGCGCAAAATGCCATTGACCCCGAGATCCCAGTCACGTTCGCGGCCATAGGTCAGCGCCAGGCTGGCCTGGTATTGATACATGCGCTGGATCTTGTCGCGGTACGGGCCGGTCAATGTGGACGCAGCGCCTTTGTCGTCCATGTCGAAGTTCCACACCGCATTGGTGTTGAGCCGCAGGATGCGTTCGTCACCGAGGGCCAGGGCGCTGGCCAGATCATATTGCCATTGCGCTTCAAGGCCACGGATCACCGCGTCGCCGTCGCCATTGACGTACTGGCTGATGCTCTTGGTCACCGGCTGCGTGGTGATGCGGTCCTGAATGCGGTTCTGGAATAGCGCCAGGTCAAAGAACTGGTTGGCATTGGTCAGGGTTACACCCGTTTCGAATTGCAGACTGGTTTCGGGCTTGAGGTTGGCGTTGCCCAGCGTCTGTGTGCCACTGATGGTGGTGAAGTCTGCTGCTAGCTCGCCTGCCAGCGGCGCCCGGAACCCGGTCGATACGCCAGCCCGAAGCTTGACCCCCGGCATGGCCTCGTAGGCGGCGCCGAGGCTGTAGGTGACTTTGTCGAAGTCTCGGGTTTTCTCGTCCAGCAGCGGCATGTAGTCGGTCTTGACCGTGCTCGACTGGCCATAGCTGTAGCGCGCACCCGCGCGCAGGGTCAGGTGGTCGTCCATCATCCGCTGCACGACTTCGGCGTACAGCGCCGCGCTCAGGTCATCGGAGTTGATGTCGTAAGGCGCCACCTGACTGCTGGTAGAACCGTTGACGGCAATACGGAAGCGATCGTTGCGCAGCTTGCTCTTTTCCAGGTCCAGGCCCACCAACAGATCAGTGCTTGGCGTCAGTAAAAACTGCGGCGTCAGCTTGATACCGTAAGCCTCAAGACGACGCTCGATGTGGTCTTTGCTGAACCCCGGGCTGCCATTGCCCAGCACCGGCGAACCCCAGTGCAAATCGTCAATGTCACGGAAGGCATAAGCCTGCGAAGACCAGTTCAGCCACTCGGTGGGTTTGGCGACCCAATCGAGCTCTACCGACTGGTTGTAACGATTGTCGTAGTTGCCATAGTTCCACTGCGAACCGCGAAAGCCCGCGTCATAGATGCCGTCTGAACGCACGGTCAGGTCGAGACGCTGGTCTTCTGACAGCTCGTACCCCAGCGCCAACAGGCCACCGCGGCGCTTCCATGAGGTGTTTTTCTGGGTGCCGTCGGCGCTGTGGTAGTCATTGCGTCGACCGTTGTCCAGGCCCAGGTAGTAATCCAGCGGGCCCGAACTGCCACTTTGGTACACGCTGCCCTGAGCCAGCCCCCAGGACCCACCCTGCAACGTTGCGCCACCGCCTTGGGTGTTGCGGCCATTGCGGGTGATGATATTGATCACCCCGCCAATCGCCTGGCTGCCGTAAATGACCGAGGCCGGGCCGCGAATCACTTCAATGCGCGCCACTTGCGCCGGCGACAGCTTGGAAATATTCGCCGTACCTGCGCGGCGGCCGTTGACCAGTACCGTGACCTGGCTACGGTAATCGCGGCCCTGGCCATCAGTGTTGCCGCCACGGATGTTGATCGAGGTCTGGCCCGGCGTCCATTCACTGAAAAAGCCCACGGCGTTTTCGGCCAGCAAATCGGTGAGGTTGCGTGCCGAGGAGCGCTCGATCTGATCACTGTCAATCACCTGCACGGTGCTGGTGACATCCTTGAGCGACTCACCGGCGCGCGGTGCGCTGACCAGGGTTGAGTCCATGTGCAGGACCGACGGGTTTTCTGCGGCAAAGGCCGCAAGGCTGACACCGAGCCAAAGCGGCACGGCTGCGCTGAACGAATGGCGCAGGGGGGCGTTGCACAGGTTGAGCATGGAGAGGTCCGAAGGCATTTTTATAGGAGTTATTTACGCGTGCCAGATCAAGCTGGCCGCCCGTTTCGGGGCACTGGCAAGCCAACCCCCTGGCACTTTTTGCAGGTGGTCTTGCAGGTGGCGTTCAAGCAGCCCCTGCGCTGCGCCATCCAGGGCGCCGAGTTTTTCCATAAAGTGCATCAAGGCCGCATCCGGCGAGGCAAACAGCGTGCTGAAGGCCCAGTCGGTGAAATGGATCTGGTCGGGTTGCCAGCGATCCGGCAACTCAGCCAGTGTCAGTTGGTAGCCGGGGGTCATGTCACTGCGGTGCAGTTGCGGCGGCAAGAAACCGGACAGGCAATACGTGCGCGGGCCTTCCTGCGCGGGCAGGTTCCACACCAGGGTGCGCGTGGCCAGCGGCCGAACCTGCTGAACAAACGCCAGGGCCTGGCCGTCTGCCACCGGGATATTCGCGCACAACACGGTTGTGGTCGGGGTGAGCGGCAAATTTGGCAAGTCCTGCCAAAGGCCGTTGTGCAGGCTCAGTTCAACACTGGGTGCCTGGGCTGCCAGTTGCTCAATGCTGCTACGCATAAAGGCGTTGGGCTCAACCACCGTCCACTGCCCACAGGGCATCAGCAAGTGGCGACCGAGAATCCCCGAGCCGGCGCCAATATCCAGCAATTGCTGTTGCGGGCCGAGCAGCTCGAGCAAGCGTCCGCCCACGCGCTCCACATAATTGGAGCCGGCCAGATGCTCGGCATAAAACGCAGCCTCACGGTCGGGCCAGACAAAAGGGGTAGCAGCGGGCAGTTGGGTTGCAGGGGTCATGGAGGCGCCGTCGGGTTGAACCAAAACGGGCACTCAGGGGAACTCACGCAGAAAAATGACGGGCAGGGAGGGACTTTGCGCGCGCCAAGGCCTGCATCCGCCCACCGCGGAGTGCCATATGTTGGATCAGGCCGGTCTCCGGGCTCACGAGGGTCATGAAACATTCGCCTTCCCATGCCAAAGCACAGTGGCTACTTGAATGTTTCGCTCGCATACCGTTGCGGGGGCAGCGCCGGATTGACCTGAAAAGGCGTACCGGCTTCCCGTTTCACCCTGGGCGCGATGGCCAAGGACACCTGAAACAGGCGCGCATCTGACCATTGGTCACCCGATGCGTCAACCATGAACATGAAAAAACCTTCATGTTCAAACGTCCTGTAGGAGCGAGCTTGTCTCGCGATCTTTTGATGTTTTAAAAGATCGCGAGGCGAGCTCGCTCCTACAGAGATTTATATAAATCAGATAGATATGAAGTAAATTTAAGGTAAAGAGTTAATTACGATCATGGGCTTTATCCGCCAACTTCCCGGCATCGACCCGCACAAACACTGAATCCCCGACCGCCGTCAGCACCTCCCCGGCATACACCTCGCAGATCACCCGGCTCTTGCGTCCGACATCCCCCTCAACCCAGGCCCGCAGGGTCAGCGGGACGCCCATCGGGGTGGGTTTGATGAACTTGATGCCCAGGTTGCCGGTGACGCAATTGATCCTCGGCAAGCTCTCTGGCTGGCGATCTTCCGCGCGGTAGTGATACGCCATCACCGTCCAGTTCGAGTGGCAATCCACCAACATCGCAATCAACCCGCCGTACACCAGATCAGGCCAGCCGCAATAACGCGCATCCGGCAAATGTTCCGCTACAACGTGAACACCGTCTTCATGCCAGTAGCTCTTGATGTGCAGGCCATGGGGATTGTTGCTGCCACAGCCATAGCAAACGCCTTCAGGCGCAGCGGTGTCTTGCAAGGAAGGGGAGATGTGGTGCATACCGTGATCGTCCTTTACTGGATTTCAAATCTTGCCATTCCCCTTACGTTAACGTAAAGATTGGTAACAGTGCGCAGATCTAAAATAAAAATCGCAAAGCTCACTGCTGTGGAGCACCTGATGACTCTTACAAAAACACTTCAGCCCAAGCCCCTTCGCGAAGTTCGCCTGGCCCGGGAAAAACTGCACCTCGAAGGTTTGGTGCCCAGTGGCGTGTTGCGTGCCGAAATCGACGCCTCATGGCGCCGCAGCCTCAACCACGGTGTGCCCGTGAGTGGCCAGCATGAACTGAGCCTGCAAACCACTGCGAGCCTTGACCTGTTATTGGCCAACAACCAGTTACTGATCGACGCGGCCATGCCGGCCATTGATTACTTGAACCAGCGTCAGGGTAAGGACGGCTTGATCATTCTGGCCAACGCCGACGCCACTATTCTGGCCGTGGAGGGCCGCGCAGACCGCCTCAAAGGCAGCGGGGTGCCGGACATTACCCTCGGCGCCTGCTGGAGCGAAGCCGCACGCGGCACCAATGCGCTGGGCACCACGCTGGTCGAAGGCCGACCCATGTTGATCGACTGTGGCGAGCACTATCTGGATCGTCTGAGCCGTTTTTCCTGCACCTCAGTGCCGATTCATTGCCCGCAAGGCGACATCCTCGGCGTGCTCGACCTGACCCGCGAAGGGCCGCTCGGTCGCGTGCACGACAGCACCGCGTTACTGGGCATGGCTGTCAGCCAGATTGAAAGCCGGGTGTTCAACACCAGCTATTCGGAGCACATCGTGCTGGCCTTCCACAGCCGCTGCCAGTACCTGGAGTCCCCGTGGCAAGGCCTGTTGGCGGTCAGCCTGAGCGGGCAGATCCTCGCGGCCAGTGGCCAGGCCTGCCAATTGTTGCGCGCTGAACGCTCGGCGCTGGTAGGGCAACGTTGCGAAGCGTTCCTCGGGCTCGATGGCCTGCAACTGCTGGCTCGTCTGCAACAAGGCGCCCTGGGCAGCCTGCAAACTGCCCAAGGCGAATTCTTCTACAAAACCCTGCGTGCGCCACAACGTTCGCCGAATGTGCTGACGGCGCCACGCACGGCGCCGAAAACCATGCCGCCCGCGCCTGATCTGGAGGCGCTGGCCGGTAACAACGCTCGTTACGCCCGTGCCTTGCGCATGGCGCGCCAGGGCCTGGCCAATGAGCTGCCGGTGTTACTGCTGGGGGAAACCGGCACCGGCAAAGAGGTGGTCGCCCGCGCCTTGCACATGGCCGGCAGCCGCAGCGCCAAGCCGTTCGTTGCGGTTAACTGCGCGGCAATCCCTGAAGGCCTGATTGAGTCCGAACTCTTTGGTTATCGCGAAGGGGCCTTCACCGGCTCGCGCCGTGGCGGCATGATCGGCCGCCTGCAACAGGCCCACGGCGGCACCTTGTTTCTGGATGAAATCGGCGACATGCCGCTGGCCCTGCAAGCGCGCCTGTTACGGGTGCTGCAAGACCGCAAGGTCGCACCGTTGGGCGCAGGCGAAGAGCAGGACATCGACGTCGCGCTGATCTGCGCCACCCACCGTGATCTCAAACAACTGGTGCTCGAACACCACTTTCGCGAAGACCTGTTCTACCGGGTCAATGGCATCAGCGTGATGCTGCCGGCCCTGCGCGAGCGCGAGGATTTCGGCGCCTTGATTGCCCGCTTGCTGGGCAAATTGCAGGCCCCGCACGTGAGCTTGCACCCCGATTTGCAAGCTTTGCTCGACGGTTACCACTGGCCGGGCAACATCCGCCAACTGGAAATGGTCCTGCGCACGCTGCTGGCCATGCGCGAGCCTGACGAGTCAGAGCTGACCCTTGAGCATCTGCCCGACAGCCTGCTCGATGATCTGAGCGCCAGCGAGCGCCCGCCGGCGGGCAGCATTCGCGAAAACGAACTGGAACTGATTCGCCAATCCCTGGATAACCACCAGGGCAATGTGTCTGCGGCCGCTGAAGCGCTGGGCATCAGCCGGGCCACCCTGTACCGCAAACTCAAACAGTTGCGCGTGTGATGCGGCGCCTTATCGTCGGGCTGATCGACAGCCCCAATCCGCAAGCGTTGCATCAGGCGCTGCACTGGCTGTACGGTTTTGTTCGCCCGCACCGCTTGGCGATTGCCGGGCTGCTGGGCTTGTCGGTGTGTGCCTCGTTACTGGTGCTGGTGCAGCCGTGGCTGACCAAACAACTGATTGATGACGGCTTGCTCGCGCGCAATTTCCCGGTACTGGCGACGGTGGCCGGGCTGATGATCGTTGCCGGGCTATTGGGCACGGCGCTCTCGGGGGTGAATCGTTACCTGCACACCCGGTTGTCCGGGCGGATTCTTTTTGCCCTGCGTGATGACCTGTACCAGCACCTGCAAACCTTGTCGCCGGGGTTCTACGGGCAACGGCGTATTGGTGATCTGATGTCGCGGATCGACGGCGATGTCGCCGAAATCCAGCGATTTGCCGTGGACTCATTGTTCTCGGCAGTGTCCAGCATCATTGGCTTGCTGGTGGCCTTGGGCATGTTATTGGCCTTGTCGTGGAAGCTGTCGCTGCTGGCCTTGATCCTGATCCCGCTTGATGTGCTCTGGCTGCGCTGGATGCGGCGCAAAGTGGAACGTGATGTCCGCCAATTGCGCGAGCGCTCGGCTGACGTCTCATCGTTTATGGTCGAGACGCTGCCGGTGATGAAGTTTATTCAGTCGGCCGGTCAGCAGCAGCGCGAAGCCAAGCGCCTGGAAACCCTGGGCCAAGGCTATATGAGCCAACTCCTGCGCCTGCAAGTCACCGAGTTTTTCACCCAGGCCGTGCCGGGCACCTTGACCTCGCTGTCACGGGCCTGCGTGTTTTTGATTGGCGGCTATTGGGTCGTGCAGGGCACCTGGCAACTCGGTGCGCTGATCGCCTTTTCAACGTATCTGGGCATGGCCATCGGGCCGGTGCAAAGCCTGCTCGGGCTGTATGTGGCGATTCAACGGATGACCGTCAGCCTCGGCCGGGTCATGGAATTGCGCGGCGAACAGCCTGCCGTGCTAAGCCCTTCGAACCCCAAACCGCTTCCAGACGAGGGCGACTTGCGTTTCGAGGCCGTGCACTTTAGCCATCCCGGCCGTCCCAGCACCCTGAACGGGATCAATGCGCATATTCCCTACGGGAGCAAAGTCGCCCTCAGTGGCGGCTCCGGGGTTGGCAAGTCGACCCTGGTTGACCTGCTGCAACGCCACCACGACCCACAGTCCGGTCGGGTGTTGTTGGGCGGTGTTGACCTGCGCGAACTGGACTTGCTGGCGCTGCGCCGCCGGATTGCAGTGGTCAGCCAGGACATCGTGCTGTTTCGCGGCAGTCTGGCCGATAACCTGGCTTACGCGGTGCCGGGGGCCAGCCGTGAAGCGGTGGTCGCAGTTGCCAGGCTGGCACAACTCGACAGCTTGATTGCCGACCTGCCCGAAGGCCTCGACAGCCCGTTGGGCGAGCGTGGTCAGCAGTTGTCGGGCGGGCAAAAGCAACGGATCGCGATTGCCCGGGCGTTGTTGCAAGACCCGTTGATTCTGGTGCTGGACGAAGCCACCTCGGCCGTCGATGAGGCCACTGAACGCGAAGTCATTGAGGCCATCGACCGCCTGTTTGCGCGGCGTACACGAATTCTGATCAGCCACCGGCCTTCAACCCTTGCCAACGCCGACCTGTGTTTGCATTTGCAGGGCGGCCAACTGACAGCAAACAAGGTGCTGCATGAAGCCTGAACTCAGAATTGGCGTGGTCGACAGCGGCCATGCCCCCGCACAACAGCCGCAGGTGGTGGCAGGGCGCAGGTTTGCCCTGCTCGATGGGCAACTGTTGCACAGCGAGTTGCAGGACGATCCCTTGGGGCACGGCACTGCGGTCATTCAGGCCATCGCCCAGCGGGCACCAGAGGCCGTGTTTTGCGTGGCGCAAGTGTTCGATCAGCGCGGGGTCACCAGCACCTTACAGATTGCGGCGGCGATTGACTGGCTGCTGACGCAAAACGTGCGGCTGATCAACCTGAGCCTTGGCTTGCGCCAGGACCGCAGCTTGTTGCGCGAGGCGTGTGAATTGGCGGTGGCACGCGGGGTGTTGCTGTGTGCCTCAAGCCCGGCGCAGGGCGAGGGCGTGTACCCGGCCAGTTACCCGCAGGTGCTGCGAGTGACCGGCGATGCCCGTTGCACGCAAGACCAATGGTCGTGGCTGAATACCGCACAGGCGGATTTTGCCGCCTGCGTACGTTCAAACACAGCCGGGCAATCGGGGGCGAGCCTCGGTTGCGCGGCCTTGAGCGGTCATCTTGCCAGCCAACTGCTTGCACAGCCGCAGGCAACCAATGTGCAATTGCTGGAGTGGCTCAAAACCAATGCCCACTATCACGGGCCTGAGAGGCGGGTGGGCTCATGACTGCGATTGTGGTGTTGGGTGCAGGCCCTGCGGGTGCGGCAGTGGCCATGGGTTTGCGGCGATTGGGCTACCCGGTGACGCTGGTCAGCGAGTGGCGCCGGTTTGCCGCGCTGGAAGGTATTTCGCAGCGAGTGCTGGAAGCTTTGCGTGCAGCGGGTTTACAGCGGGCGGTGGCCGACGCGGTACTGCCTTCACAGCGGCAAGTGTCGTGGAACGGCCAGCAGCACGCACAAAACATCGAGTGGTTGCTGGATCGACCGTGTTTTGATCGCGGGCTGCGTGAAGACCTGCGTCTGGCCGGGGTAGACGTGGTCGAGGCCCGCGTGTTGGCAGTGGCGTCATCTACCACCGGCCACAGCATTAGCCTCGAAGGGCGCGAGCCGCTGCAGGCAGATTTTCTGGTGGAAGCCCGAGGGCGTCAGGCGCCTGCCGTAGGCAAAGGCCTGCGCGGCCCGGAGACGGTGAGTTTGCTCAATCGCTGGCAAGCGACGCCGGGCCACACCGCCAGTGCCGTTGAAAGCCTGGCGCAGGGCTGGTCATGGATGGCACGCCGGGCGGACGGCCAGTGTTATTGGCAATGGACCGTGGACGTGGCCAGTGCCGAACTGCCGGGCAAGGCGCAATTGCTGGAATACTGCCAGCAGCAGCGAATGGCCTCGCCGCTGGCCCGAGCATTTTTTGCCGATTCGGGGCAACACGACGTGCAACTGCATGCCCGCAGCAGCACGGCAATCTTGAGCCCGCAGGTGTGCGGCGAAAACTGGATTCGGGTCGGGGATGCGGCGATGGCGGTTGACCCGCTGTCGGGCAACGGGATTTTCCAGTCCTTGTCATCGGCGTTGCAGGCACCGGCGGTGATCAACACGCTCCTGCGTAAACCTGAACGAGCGGCCCTGGCCCAGCGCTTTCACCAGCAGCGGGTCGAGCAACTGTTTATGCGCTTTGCGCGCATTGGCCGGGATTTCTACGCCGAAGAACAGCGCTGGGCGCAACAACCGTTTTGGACTGCACGGCGCCATTGGCCGGACAGCCAGACAGCCCACGCCGAGGCAGATTTTGCCGCACTGCAAATAGAACGGGCGCCGGTGTTGCGCGATGGTTTCGTGGATGAAGCCGAGGTGGTCATCAGCCCGGATCAGCCGCTGGGGATCTGGCATGTGCAAGGGGTAGAAGTCGCGCCTGTGCTGCGGCGTTTGCAGGCTGAGCCTGCACAAAACGTGTTGGCGGGGCTGACCCAGGAGCAAGCGCGCGCGCTCAAAAGCTGGTTAGTCAGCCAGGGCTACCAACCCATCCTGTAGTCGCTGCCGAAGCATGAGGCTGCGATGGGTTGCGTAGCGACCCCAAAGCGGCGGTCCTGAGGCCCGCATCGCAGCCTCGTACCTCGTCAGCGACTACATGAGTTAAAGCTTGATCAACACCGATTTCAACTCGGTGTAATGCTCAATCGCCGCATAACCCATTTCACGGCCCACGCCGGACATTTTGTAGCCGCCAAACGGCAGCGCCGGGTCGAGGGCGCTGTGGCAGTTGACCCACACCGAACCAGACTTGATGCGCGGGATCATCCGGTGCACCGCGCCCAGGTCGTTTGACCAGATGCTCGCACCCAACCCGTAGGGGCTGTCATTGGCCATGCGCAGTGCGTCTGCCTCGTCGTCAAACGGGATCGCCACCAGCACCGGGCCGAAGATTTCTTCCTGCACCAGTGAATGTTGTTGATCAACGTCGACAATCACAGTCGGTTTAACAAAAAAGCCGGGGCCGTATTGCTCGCCGCCACAGGCAATGGTGGCGCCGCTTTCACGGCCCATCTCGATGTAATGCGCGACACGTTCCTGCTGGCGGGCGGAAATCAGCGGGCCCATGTCCACGCTGGAATCCAGACCATTGCCCAGCTTCATGGCGTTGGCAATGTCGGCAATATCAGCCACCACATTGTCGAAATGCTTGCGCTGCACATACAGCCGCGAACCGGCGCAACAGACCTGGCCCTGGTTGAAGAAGATGGCACTGGCCGCTCCGGCAGCGGCGCTTTTCAGGTCGGCGTCGGCCATGACGATGGTCGGGGACTTGCCGCCCAGTTCCAGGGTCACGCGGGTCATGGAGTCCATGGCGATCTTGCCGATCTGCTTGCCCACGGCGGTGGAGCCAGTGAAGGTCAGTTTGTCCACCAGCGGGTTGTGGGTCAGTGCCGAGCCTGCGGTGATCCCGGTGCCGGTCACCACGTTAAACACGCCTTCGGGGTAACCGGCTTCTTGCACCAGTTCGGCCAGTTTGAGTGCGCTCAACGGGGTTTCATCGGCAGGCTTCAGCACCACCGTGCATCCGGTTGCCAACGCCGGGCCGAGTTTCCAGCAGGCCAGCAGCAGCGGGAAGTTCCAGGCCACGATAGCGCCGACCACGCCCACCGCTTCACGGCGAATAAAGCTGTGGAACTGATCGTTGGGCATCAGCGGCAACGACACCTCGACGCTGGAACCCTCGATCTTGGTCGCCCACCCGGCCATATAGCGCAGGAAATCGATGGACAACTGCACGTCCATGACCTGGGCCACGGCAGCACTTTTACCGTTGTTCAGGCATTCCAGTTGCGCCAGTAACTGCGCATCACGCTCCATCAGGTCGGCCAGTTTCCACAGCAGGTTTTGCCGCTCCCGTGGCCGTGTGCGGGTCCATGCGGAGTCATCGAATGCGTGGCGGGCAGCCAGAACGGCGCGGTCAACGTCCTCAGGCGTGGCCTTGGGTACGACGCAAAGCACTTCGCCGGTGGCCGGGTTGTGCAAGGGCATGGTCTGGCCGTCTGCGGCCTCGACCCAGGCGCCGCCAACCAGCATGCGCGGGGCGCGTTGAATAAAAGCCGTAGTGGCAGGAAGCAGAGCAGCAAGCGACATGATGAGTCCTCGTCTTGTTAGTGTCCGAGGGCATTCGCAACGGTTGTGCCAGTTTGCTATTACCCCGTATTTGCAGGGTTTTGAGGCCATACAGCGTCTGCCCGGCATGGCCAGTTGTCGCAATCTGCGACAGGTTTGAGACGGTTTTCGCAACGAGGGCGCCTTCTGGCCGCGTCTCAGAGTGCAACAGCTGTCTCGATATAAAACGCCCCAAAGCCTGCAAACACGCGGCGCAAAACCTGTATCGCCGCCCATCTCGCTGATTTACCGGGCTTTTCGTAAGCTGGCACGCTCCGTGTATTACTCCGTTCAGACGTTTCAAAACGATAAGCCACAACAATAAGAAAGCACCGTGCGAGGTCCGACGTTGATGAAGATAAAACTCCGATCAGGCTTGAACGCCAGCCTGCTGGCCCTGGCCGTTTGCGCAGGCTTGCATGCACCGGACAGCCTGGCTGCCCGCGATGCCCAGAGCATCCTCCAGCAAAACTGTATGGGCTGTCATATTCCCGAAGCCAACAACGGCCTGAGCCGTATCAGCCACCAGCGCAAAACCCCGGAAGGCTGGCTGATGAGCATTGCCCGGATGCAGACCATGCACGGCTTGCAGATCAGCGATGAGGATCGCCGCACGCTGGTCAAATACCTGGCCGACACTCAAGGCCTGGCGCCGAGCGAAACGGACGGCGTGCGCTATGCCCTGGAGCGACGCTTGAACACGGTCGAACATTTCGACGAGCAAACCACGCAAATGTGCGCCCGTTGCCACTCCGGCGCGCGGATTGCCCTGCAACGGCGTCCGGCCCAGGAATGGGAACGGCTGGTGAACTTCCACCTCGGGCAATGGCCGTCGCTGGAATACCAGGCCTTGTCCCGCGACCGTGACTGGTTTGATCTGGCACGAACCCAAATGGTGCCGATGCTGGCCGAGCGTTATCCGCTGGACAACCCGGCCTGGCAGCAATGGCTGAAAACTGCGCCCAAAAGACAAACCCTGGCAGGCAACTGGAGCTTTAGCGGGCACTTGCCGGGCAAAGGGGAAGTGGCCGGGGTGATGGCTGTTGCGCCAGACGGCGAGGATACTTTCAAGGTCAAGATCACCGGACAATATGCCGATGGTGCGCCGTTCAACGGCGAAGGCAGCGCCTTGCTCTACAGCGGCTACGAATGGCGCGGCAACGTGAAGATCGACGGGGTCAACATGCATCAGGTGTTCGCCGCCAAGGACAACACCCTGCAAGGGCGCATGTTTGAAGCCGATCACGACGAGCGCGGGCTGGACTTTATCGCCGCCAAAGAGGGCAGCAACCGTGTGCTTGCGGTGCAGCCGGGCTACGTAAAAGCCGGCAGTGAAAGCGAAATCACCCTGATCGGCAGCGGCCTCAGCGGCACCCCGAATCTGGGGCAGGGCGTACAGGTGCTTGAAGTGCTGGAGCAGAGCCCGTCGCGTATCAAGCTGAAGGTCAAGGCTGGCGCCGATGCGCAACCGGGCTTGCGTGAGGTCAGCGTGGGCGCGCTCAAGGGGCCAGCTCTGGCGGTGTACAACCAGATCGCCGAGGTCAAGGTGGTGCCCGAGTTCTCGGTAGCACGAATTGGCGGTGGCGGCGGTTCGACGCCCAAGGTTCAAGGCCGCTTTGACGCTGAAGCGTGGGGCAAAGGGGCCGATGGCAAGCCCTATCGCATCGGTCTAGTGCCGGCAAAATGGCATGTAGAGGCGTTCAACGAACAAGCCAAGGAAGACGAAGACGTCAAGTTCGCGGGTGTCATGCAGGCTGAAACCGGGATCTTCACCCCGGGCGATGCCGGGCCTAACCCGGCACGCAAAATGTCTACCAACAATGCCGGCAACCTCAAAGTGATTGCAGCGGTCGACGACGCAGGCAACGCGCTGACCGGCGAGGGCCATATGATCGTCACCGTGCAACGCTGGAACAATCCGCCCATTCCCTAAGCAAGGCCTTTGCAAGCACTGGCGACAAACACTTTTCGGAATGACCGCAAGCCCCGCCGACGGGGCTCGCACTGGAGGTTTGGCATGGGCGCAATCTTGAATCTGGTCGAACGCAACCTGCACGAAGTGCACGTGGATGCTGACCGCATGCTGTTTCACATACCCAGCTCATCGCTGTTTGCCAGCGATGAGCTGACCGGCACCATCATCGATACGCTGCGCGGCCCCGGCTGCTCATCGGATGACCTGATCCAGCGCTTGGCTTCACGCTTTAACGGTGAAGAAATCACCGAAACCCTGCGTGAGCTGATGTCCCTGGAACTGGTCAGCGACGGTTCGCCTCTGACCCCGGACATAGCCGCCAAGCGGGTTGAGCGCACGGCCATCAACACCGTGGTGCTCAACGTCAACACCGGCTGCAACCTGAGCTGCACCTACTGCTACAAGGAAGACTTGGACAAGCCCTCCGAGGGCAAGAAAATGGACATCGACACCGCCGTGGCGTCGGTTGAAATGCTCTTGCGCGAGTCCCCGGACGAAGAGCGCTTTACCGTGGTGTTTTTTGGCGGCGAGCCGTTGAGCAACCGCAAGCTGATCGAGCATATGGTCGATTACTGCGAGAAGCGCTTTGCCGAGGCGGGCAAGTCGGTGGAGTTCGTGATGACCACCAACGCCACGCTGTTGAACGAAGACACGGTGGACTACCTCAACGCCCACCGTTTCGGGTTGTCAGTGAGCATTGACGGGCCAAAAACCGTGCACGACCGCAACCGCATCACCGTGGGCGGGCAGGGCACCTATGACGTGGTGCGGCGCAAGGCCGAAATGCTCTTGTCGCGCTACAACAGCCGCCCGGTCGGTGCGAGGGTGACCCTGACCACCGGCGTCACCGATGTCGAAACCATCTGGGACCACCTGTTCAACGAACTGAGATTTGCCGAAGTCGGTTTTGCCCCGGTGACATCCGGTGACATCAGCAGCTTCAACCTCAGCAATGACGAACTGGTCGAAGTCTTTGCCAGCATGAAACGCCTTGGCCGACGTTATCTGGAGGCGGCACTGGAGCACCGCAACATTGGTTTTTCCAACTTGCACCAGTTGATTACCGACATCCATGAAGGCCACAAAAAAGCCCTGCCATGCGGCGCAGGCCTGAAAATGCTGGCCGTTGATTACAAGGGCGAACTCAACCTGTGCCACCGCTTTACCGGCTCGACCTTGCCGACGTTTGGCAACGTACACAGCGCGGTGAAACAAGTGGAACTCAACGACTTTTTGTCGCAACGCCTGGACCGCAGCAACACGGGCTGCGATGACTGCCAGATCCGTAATCTGTGCTCCGGTGGCTGCTACCACGAGAGTTACGCCCGCTATGGCGATGCGACGCACCCGACTTATCACTACTGCGAACTGATGCGTGACTGGGTCGACTTCGGCATCGAGGTGTACACCCGGATCATGGCCCAAAACCCTGCGTTCATCAGCAGTTACATCACTCCGCGCAAGGCTCACTGATATGAAACATCTCAAGGCAATCAATAACAAAGCGTTGAAACTCGATGAGGCTGCGGCCGAAAACCGGATCGAGGAAGTGGTAGCGATGAACTCGGTGGCGGGGTGCACCTCGACCACCGACCCAGGTTGGGAAATTGATGCGTTTGGCGGCGTCTCGTCGTTGTGCCAGCCCATGGAGTCTGACTTGTACGGCTGTTCCGACCCGTGTTGGTGGCCAGCCCAGGTGCCCGACATGATGAGCACCTACCCGGACTGGAACAAGGACGCTCAGGCGTCCAACGAAAACTGGCGCAACCTTGGGACTGTCTTTCCAAAAGACAAATGACTTGCCTGGGTAAACAAGAATAAGGATTCCAGCATGCCAAGCATCAAAACCTGCGGCCAGGCCGCGCTTGCCGTTCTCAGCGCCTTTTCGCTGACCGTGTTGGCCGATGACAATCGCGCCTTGCAAACCGGCCATGAGTACATGGTGCTCACCAACTACCCGAACAACCTGCACGTGGTGGATGCGGCTACCGACACGCTGTTTAAAACCTGCAAGATGCCGGACGCATTCGGGCCGGGCTCGGTGCAAATATCGCCGGACCATAAAACCGCGTACGTGCTCAATAATCACTACGCCGATGTGTATGGCGTCGAGCTGGACACCTGCAAGCAGGTGTTCCATGCCAGCATCACGCAAAAACCGGGGGAAAAGGCCCGCGCCATGTTCAGCTTCACCCTCAGCCCGGACGGCAAGGAGCTGTACACCATCGCCAACCCGACGTTGATGCTCAACGACCATTACGAGGTGCAGCAACCGCGGCTTGATGTGTACGCCACCGATGCCGGTCTGAATGCCAAGCCGATCCGCAGTTTTCCGGCACCCCGGCAATTAAGCATCATGCAGGCGGGTGACGACGGCAGCTTGTACGTGGCCGGGCCAGACCTTTATAAAGTCAACCCGCAGACCGGCAAGTTCGATGTGCTGCTCCCCACCCGCCACTGGAACCGCCCAGGCTACAGCTCTCCGGACGTGCTGTATTTCTGGAACCATCAGAGCTACCTGCACGATTTCTCGCTGCTCTACACCGCCGCCAAATTCAAGGATGACAAACAGGATCTGGCCACCGCCGACTACGTGTACGGCCAGCTCAGCGTTGACCTTAAAACCGGTAAGGCGACAACCACCGATTTTGGCCCGCTGACCGAAATTTACTTCACAGGCATGCGTTCACCGAAAGACCCGAACCTGATGTTTGGCCTGCTAAACCGTCTGTCCAAGTACGACATCAAGCAACAAAAACTCTTGCAGTCGGCGCCGCTGGATCACTCGTACTACTGCATCGCGTTCAACAAGGACGGCAGCAAAATCTACCTCGCCGGGACCTACAACGACGTGGCGGTGTTTGATGCCGACAGCCTGAAACAAGTGGGCAGCATCAAATTGCCGGGTGGCGACATGGCCATCACCACCTCACAACTGTTTGTGCGTTAACCCCAGCCCCAAAACACTTATGTGGGAGCGGGCTTGTTGTGGGAGCGGGCTTGCTCGCGATTGGACCGACGCGGTGTAAAAGTTACATCGTGTTGCCTTATCGCGAGCAAGCCCGCTCCCACAAAAAGGGTTATCTAGTCACTGACAGCTTCGCAAAACTTGCGAATCGCTTTGCAGGCGGCCAGCAACGACGCCTCATCCAGTGCATAGGCAATGCGGATGTAAGGCGCCAGGCCAAACGCGCTGCCCGGCACCACCGCCACATTGGCTTCGTCGAGCAGGGCATGAGCGACGTCTTCGTCGGTGTGCAACACGCGCCCACCGGCAGACGTTCTGCCAAGCAGCCCCGCACAGTTGGCAAACACGTAAAACGCACCTGCCGGTATGGCGCATTCCAGTCCGGGTGTCGTGTTCAACTGTTCGACCAGCAAATCCCGTCGGCCCTGAAACGCGGCCCGGCTCTGCCCGATGAAATCCTTAGGCCCCTCCAATGCTGCCAGCGCCGCCTGTTGCGACACAGAGCACGCCCCGGACGTCTGCTGGCCTTGGAGTTTTTCCATGGCCTCCAGCAACCAGCGTGGCCCGGTGGCAAAGCCAATGCGCCAGCCAGTCATGGCGTAGGCCTTGGAAACGCCATTCATGGTCAAGGTTCTGGCGGCCAGACGCGGTTCAACCTGGGCCAGGGTGAAGAACGCCTGGTCATCGAATATCAAATGCTCGTAGATGTCGTCGGCCAGGATCAGCACATGCGGGTGGGCCAGCAGTACCTCGGCCAGCGCTTGCAGCTCCGCCCAGTTGTACACCGCACCTGTCGGGTTGGACGGCGAGTTGAGGATCAACCAGCGGGTTTGCGGCGTGATTGCCGCGGCGAGCAAGTCCGGGGTCAATTTGAACTCGGCATCACAGGTGACAATACGGGTTTGGCCGCCGCACAACTGAACCATCTCCGGGTAACTGACCCAGTATGGCGCCGGTACGATGACCTCGTCACCTTCATTCAAGGTGGCCGCCAGGGCGTTGTAGATCACTTGTTTGCCGCCGCTGCACACCAGGGTGTCGGCCCAGGTCACGGGTAGGCCGTTCTCACGGCGGAACTTGGCCGCAACGGCTTCGCGCAATGAACGCACGCCGGCCACCTGGGTGTAACGGGTATGGCCCGCCTCAATGGCCTGGATGGCAGCGGCGCGCACATGCGCCGGGGTGTCGAAATCCGGCTCGCCTGCGCACAACGAGATGATCGTCGCGCCTTGCGCCCGACGTTCTGCCACACGGTCCATGATCTGGTAAGTAGCCGAAGGTTGGGCACTGGCCAGCCGCTGGTTCAGGCGCTGGATGTCAGTACTGAGGCTCATCCGTGCTTACTCTGCAAGTGGTGATAGCCCAGCGCTGCGCGGGCGTCTTTCAAGGATTTGCCCTGAGCGATCTGCTGGCGGATTTCGGCTTCTGCCGATTCGATCTGACGGGCGCACGCGGCAACTTCTGCGGCGCGGGCACGCGGCACGATGACCACGCCGTTGGCGTCGGCCACGACGATGTCGCGGGCGCACACACGGGCGCTGCCGATGGACACGGGCTGATTCACCGACTGCACTTGCACGCGGTCTTTGCCGGTGCGCATAAAACGCCCTTTGCTGAACACCGGGTAGCCGTCATGCAAGGCTTTGCTGACATCCCGGCAAACCCCGTCGATGACCGTGGCGGCGATGGCCCGGCTGCCTGCGTACTGGGTCATGATGTCGCCCCAGACTGTGCAGTCGGTGCGCCCGCCGTTATCGATCACCACCACGTCGCCGGGGGCTACGTCATCAATAAAGTCGCCCACCGTCCCCGGCGGAACGCTGGCCGAAACGTATTGCACGGTGAATGCAGGCCCCACAACCACCTGGGTGTAGTTGGCCAGGGGGGCGATGCCCAGGCACTGGCCGGGCAAGCCGAGTTTGTCCAGGGCATCAGAGACGCCGGGGGTGTCCAGCCCTTCAAACAGGGCTACCAACTGCTGATCATTCATTGTGCGTGCTCCGCATTGATGGCATCGAACTGACTGTCGTGCATGACCTCGGCCACTGAGCGGCCGGCGCGAATGGCATCGACCATGGCGTTTTGGCGGCGGGTGATGCGCTCGCCGATCGTCACAACCTGCTCAATGGCGGCTTGAGGTACAAACACCGTGCCGCAGTTGTCGGCGATCACGTAGTCGTCTTCACTGACCTCGACGCCTGCGACCGTGATCGTCACCGCCGAGTCGATCTGCACCACCCGGTTGCGTGCGCTGATCATGGTTATGCCACGGCCAAACACCGGGTAACCAATGGACGCGTTGCCGTCGATGTCACGGCTGAAGCCGTCAATCACCGTGCCGCGCACACGTTTGCTGACAGCGGCATTGGCCAGGGTGTCGCCCCAGCACGAGATGCCCTCAAGGCCTCCGGCGATCACCAGCACCCGTTCATCGCTGTCGATACGTTCAACCACCGGGGTGATCAGGTGCACGGTGGGCAGGTTGTCGCCTTTGGGGCCGAGCAGCACGGTGCTGGCGCGGCCGACGATTTTGGGGCAGTTCCACAAGGGGCGCAGGCCAGCGGTGGCGCCTTTGATGCCAAGGAAATCGAGGGCATCAGACACCGTGTTGGTGTCCAGCGCGGCCAAACGGTCAAGCAAGCAGGGGAGCTTCATGGGGGGAACCTCGGTGGTGACGAAGGCGCCCAGTGTCGAGGAGTGTGTTTGATAGGTATATTACGAATCAAATAAGCGTCAGATACGCCAAACCTATGGATAAACCATGATCAATTTCCGTCTGATCCGTCACCTCTGGTTGTTCCTCGCCGTGGCTGAAGAGCAAAACTTCGGCCGCGCCGCCAAGCGCCTGGGCATGTCGCAACCGCCCTTGAGCGAGCAGATTCAGGTGCTTGAGCAAGCGCTTAAGGTCAAGTTGTTTGATCGCTCCCGGCGCGGTGCCAAATTGACCCCGGTGGGCGCGGCGATCCTGCCGGCGGTACGTAAATTCGCCGAGCAACTGGAGCGTCTGGAACTGGCCGTTGAAGAAGCCGTGGCCGGCCAGTCGGGGGTTCTGACCATTGGGGCAATTTCTACGGCGATGTTCGATGTACTGCCGGGCTTGATTGAACAATTGAAAAACGACTATCCGCACCTGACCGTCTCGGTGCGTGAAATCGACAGTGTTGAAGCCGTACCGGCCCTCGAAACGTCAGACATTGACCTGGCGTTTGCCCGTCTGGACGGTGACTTGGGCGCGTCGATCAAGTCGTTGCCATTGTTCGAAGACCGACTGGTGGTGGCGATGGCCGCGGATCACCCCTTGGCTTCGCGCAGCCGGATAAACCTGTCCAGCCTGGCCAATGAACCGTTGGTGATGTTCTCGCGCAAAGTCAGCCCGGTGTATTTCGACAACCTGATCGCCACCTGCAAGGCCAGCGGTTTTTCGCCACGGGTGTTGCACGAAGTACGCTCGGTGGCGTCACAAATTGCCTTTGTCAGTTATGGGCAGGGCATTGCGCTGGTTCCGGCGTCCTTGAAAAAACTGGCCCCCGCCAACGTGGTGTTTCGCCCGTTGAGCCAGAAGCTCAATGTGGTGACCACCGCGGTGGCCTGGAATGCCGAGCGTGCCAATCCGCTGATCGATGAAATCATTGCCAGATTCCGCGACAAGGTATGAATCCGGGTCTGTGGTTTTGATAGGTTTGGCCTATAAAAACCTAACAGAATAAGGAATGTACAGCCGCAGCAATTGCCCCGACATTGGCGCTTTGTTTTTTGTACCAGAGGTTTTACGTGCCAACCCTTGCCAGCTTTACCCACCACCAGTTGCCGCTTAACGTCCAGGGCGTGCCGATGAATGTCGCCGCCATCCACCGCGAAGGCCATTTGGCCCCGATTGTGTTCCTGCATGGTTTTGGCTCGACCAAAGAAGACTATGCCGACATTGCCCTGCAGTCAGCGTTCGCCGGCCATCCATTCCTGGCCTTCGATGCCCCTGGGTGTGGTGAAACCCGCTGCGATGACCTGTCGCGGGTCAGCATTCCATTCCAGCTACAAACCGCCCTTCAGGTATTGGAGCATTTCGGTATTGAGCGCTTTCACGTGGTCGGCCATTCCATGGGCGGGCTGAATGCGCTGTTACTGGCCCACCAGTACCCTGAGCGGGTGCTGAGCTTTGTCGATATCGAAGGCAATATTGCCCCCGAAGACTGTTTTCTCAGCCGCCAGATCGTGGATTACCCGGCCCAGGATCCGCAGGCGTTTTTCAATGCCTTTATCGAACGCACCCGCCAGGTACCGGTATTTGCCAGCGCGCTTTATTCAGCAAGCTTGCGCCACAAGGTACGAGCTGAGGCGGTGCGCGGGATATTCGAGTCGATAGTCGATTTGTCTGATAACGCCGACCTGATGGGCAAATTCCTCAGTCTGAGTTGCCCGCGCCTGTTTATGTATGGCGAACAGAACGCCTCGTTGTCGTACCTGTCATCCATTCAACGTGCGGGCGTGCAACTGGCGCAGATACCGGCCTGCGGACACTTCCCCATGTACTCCAATCCGACCGAAATGTGGCGCCGGATCGCCGAGTTCTACGCGCAGCATTCGTAAGCGCTTAACCTCTCAAGGCCTCTGCGGCTTTACCGACGTACCAAAGGTATTGCCCATGCGTACGCTGGTGGCTGCAGGGGTCGACAGCCCGATCTGATTCGGTTGGCGCTTTTACACCGGCACCTGCTGGGCTTCGGTGTTTTTCTGTGCAGCTTTGTCGGCGTTCTGGCCCGTGCCCAACTGCTGGCTCAAACAGTCGTAGTCCGGCGAGCGGTAACCATCCACTTTCACTTCAGTGCAGCCTTTGGTCGCGTCTTCGGCGTGGGCTGCCAGAGGCAACGCAGCACACAAAAAAACACCGGCGAGGGCGGGGAGCAATTTCATCGGGGTCTCCATGCGGGCCCGAGGAATGAGGGCCGCTATCAGAGCGAAGTCTAGAGCAGGCTGTGTGACAGTCGTGCGATGTTTTTTTGCCATCACTGTAACGTCAGTTTCATAAACGCGCTTCAGGATGACGGTTTTCAAGGGCGCGCAAGCAGTGCAGCGAAGCGGAGCAAAGGGCGAGCGCAGGGCTTGGACTCACGCAGCAAGTTGCCTGGCATTGCTGTGGGCGTTGCTGTGGGCACCGCCCGCAATGACGGCAGAGGCCACGCCGCTGCTGGAAATGGACCTGCCCGCGCAAAACCTTGAGCAAGCGTTGCAAGCGTTCAGCCAGGCCACTGGCATGGCCGTGCTGGTGGACCGGGAACTGACCCGCGGGCGGCGTTCAATCGGCGTGCATGGTCGTTACACCGCCCAGCAGGCATTGGGTGTGTTACTGACAGGGAGTGGTCTGATGGCTCGATACGCCAGCAGCGACGCGTTTACCTTGCAAGTGCCTGAAGTCAGTCGCCAGGTTGAGCCGCACGGCGCCAAGGGCAGGGCGGCTGCGGCGCGGATCAACAACAGCTACGCCGCAGCTTTGCAAACGGCCATTGAACGCAGCTTGTGCGCTTCACCCCTGACCCGTCCCGGCACCTTTCGTGCGCTGGTGCAGGTATGGGTAAACCGTGAAGGTTTGATCGAACACAGCCGGCTGGTCAGCACCACCGGTGATGTACAACGCGATGAAGCATTGGTTCGCAGCCTGGGCGCCACCCGTGTCAATCGACCGGCTCCCAGTTCACTGCGCTCACCGGTGACTTTACTTTTGATGCCTGAAACCGCAGGAACACGCATGGAATGTACAGCAGGGAAAGGAGCCTCGGGGTCATGAAAAATTCCGGGCAGAGTACGATGGTCAGCTTGTTTCTGGCGTCTTACGAGGACTTCAAGGTGCGTTTGCGCAAGCGCCTGGGTTCTGAAGACCTGGCCAGCGATGTGCTGCACGAGACCTATTTGCGGGTAGACCGCATGGAGGTGCCGCCCAACCTGTTGCAACCCAACGCCTACCTGTACCGCATGGCCCTCAATATTGCGGCTGATCGCCGTCAGGCCGATGCGCGCCTGCTGACCGGCAGTGAAATCGAAGACCTGTTGCAACCCAGCGATGAAGCCCTTGACCCTTCACGGGTGGTGGGCGGTCAAAAAGAAATCCAGAGCCTGGTCAAAGCCCTCTATGCGCTGCCACCGCGCCAGCGCAAAATCCTCCTCGCGGCACGTGTCGAAGAAGCCCCGCACCAGGAAATTGCCAAGCGCTACGGTATCTCAACGCGCATGGTTGAAAAGGAAATCAAGGCAGCTTTAGGCTTTTGTGCGCAGCGCCTCGAAAGAAAAGTCATTCAGCGGTTCGGTCCCGGGGCCGGAAAACCGTCTTAAGTAATGAGTCCCTGATAATCCGTGAGAATTGACGCGCTTGAACATTTTTAGCTTCCCCGCTTCCCGGGATCGGTCAAACAGCCAGCTTCAGACAGAAGCCCGGGACTGGCTGATCCTGCTGACCTCCGGCCAGGCCACGGTTGCTGATGCCAAGGCCCTGAAAAACTGGTGCGCACAGAGCCCCGAGCACGCCCAGGCATTTGAGCAGGCGAAGGTGCTGTGGCAACAGATGGCGCCTGCCGCCGCCCAGGTCCAGCAGCCGCCACGGCATTTTGGCCGCCGTGCATTTCTGGGCGCGGCCATTGCCGCTTCGGCGGCGGTGGTCATGGTGCGGGTCGGTGTGCCGGGTGGTTTTGACGGGCTCACCGCTGACTACCGCACAGCGGTCGGAGAGCAGCGCGGGGTTGATCTGAGTGAAGGTGTTCGTCTTGAACTCAACACCCAGACCCGCGTCAGCCAGCGCGACAAGGGCATCAAATTGCTGGAAGGCGAAGTGGAGGTGCTGGCCAACGCTGCGCAACCGCTCAAGGTACAGGCGGGCAAAGGCTGGCTGAGTGCTGCGCAAGCGCGTTTTAACGTACGCAACACTGACCACAGCGTCTGCGTGACGTGCCTGGACGGTTCCGTTGCGGTGCAGGTGAACGGGCGCAACCTGCGTCTGGACAGTGGCCGCCAACTGACCTACACCGCGACCCAAGTTGACGAGCCTGTGGCAGTTGATACCCAGGCAGTGGTCGCCTGGCGCGAACAGGTATTGGTGTTCAACAACGCGACGCTGGCGCACATGGTCAACGAGATCAACCGCTACCGCCCCGGCATGCTGGTGTTGCTCAACACTGAACTGGGAAAACGGCGCGTGCAGGCACGCTTCAGCCTGCAACAACTGCCAGGTGTAGCCGTAATGATCCGCGATGCCTACGGCGCCAAATGCACCGAACTGCCGGGTGGCGTGGTGTTGTTGAGTTAATTCCTAGACCTTGAGGAGCTGCCGAGGCACGAAGGTTGCGATCTTTTAAAATCTTCGGCAGTTCTTATCAAACACAAACTAAGTCATTGATTTTAAAAGATCTGTAGGAGCGAGCTTGCCTCGCGATCTTTTGATCTTGATTTAAGAGGCTCCGTTAAACCACGCTGGCCGATCGCAGCCTTCGTACCTCGTCAGCGACTACAGTCGCCTGTTTGCTGCGCCACGCTTGGCGTAAACCTGAGCACCGTATCGACTCCGAAGCAACAGCGTTGTTTATGAACTTTCAATGACAATGGTTCAGTCCCGCCCTCTGCCAACTGCCTATCTCCTAAACGTGAAGCTCGCTTTCAAGCGAGAACCAATGAGGATGATTCCAGATGGTCCGTTGCAAACCACCGGTTAACCCGAAAGCCCAAGGCCCTGGCGGCCAACTCACCGTGCGCCTCAAGCCATTGGCCCATGCCATTGCCTTGCTGATGGTGGCGGGTACTGCCCACGGTGCCCCGGCGTTCAGCTCCGGCTGGTTTGCCGATAAGGGTGCGTCTCAGGCTGCAACCGCTGCGCGCAACAATGCTCAAATGCCGAAGATCCCGACGCTGAATCAGCAGGCCAAGGCCAATCAGCAGTTGCAACGGTCTTTGACCACCCTCAACACCAGTGTGGCGGCGATTGCTGCGCAGCAAGCCGCGCAGGCTGCCGGACGGCAAGCGGCGTTGGGGCAGGTGTCGAACATCCCGGACGGGCTGGGCAAAGGGGGTTTGCAAGTCGATAACAGCCTGACCCAAGGCTGGACCAACGCCAAAGGCCCGACGCAAACCCAGGCCGGTGGTAAAACCACCGTGACCATCGAACAGACCGCTGACAAGGCGATCCTCAACTGGGAAACGTTTAACGTCGGACGCAACACCACGGTCGATTTCCAGCAGCAGTCAAACTGGGCCGCGTTGAATCGGGTCAACGATCCGAACGCCAAGCCCAGCGAGATTCAGGGCCAGATCAAGGGCGCCGGTACGGTCATGATCATGAACCGTAACGGCGTGGTGTTCAGCGGTACCAGCCAGGTCAACGTGCGTAATCTGGTGGCCGGTGCGGCGAGCATCACGGATGACCAGTTCACCCAGCGCGGGATTTATGTCGATGTTGACGGCTCAAAACCGACGTTTACCGACGCCGCAGGCAAGGTTGAAGTACAGCGCGGCGCGGTGATTCAGACCCACGCCGCCACGCTGTCCACCGAGTCCGGTGGCTATGCCTTGCTGCTCGGCTCAGAGGTTGAAAACGCCGGCACCATCATCACCGCCAAGGGCCAGACCACCCTGGCCGCAGGCGACAGTTTTTATATCCGCCGTGGCGTCGGGACCTCGGGTAACCAGAACTCCACCACCCGTGGCAACGAAGTCGCGACCAGCCTCAAGGCGGGCAGCACGGCAGGCACGGTCGTCAACAATGGCCTGATCATGGCGTCGATGGGTGACGTGACGCTGACCGGGCACAAGGTCGAGCAAAACGGCGTGGCGCTGGCCAGTACCTCGGTGGACACGCGCGGCACGATCCACCTGCTGAACTCGGTCACCGATAAAACCGGCAGCGTGAGCCTGGGGCAGGGCAGTACCACCGCGATCCTGCTGGACGCCACGGGCAATACCGCGCTTAACAGTCAGCGTGACAGTGGCCTGATCAACCTTGATGGCCGCCCGAACGCGGTCAATATGCCCACCGGGCAGTTCAACCACCTCAGCACCATCAGCGACCGCATCGATCAGTCCCGGGTCGAGATCGTCAGCGGCGGCACGGTGGAATTCAAGGACGGTTCCATCACCTTGGCAACCGGCGGCCAGGTCGCGGTCACCGCGGCTCAGCGCAGCCTGGTCCGCGACGGCGCGATGATCGACGTCTCGGGCGCCGTGGGCGTCAAGGTGTCGATGGAATCCAACAACATCAAGATCAACGTGCAGGGTAACGAGCAGCGAGACGCGCCGGTCAACCGTGACGGCGGCAAACTGATCAACAACGATGTGTGGGTTGATTTGCGCGAACTGGTGTTTGTCCCGGCAGGCACCAACGGCTACGCGACGGATCGTTGGTACACCGCCGGTGGCTTGCTGGAAGTGGGCGGCTACCTCGGTACCCAAGGGCATACCGTGGGCGAGTGGATGGCTCAAGGCGGCACACTGACCTTTACCGGCAATGAAGTGGTCACGGAGAAGAACGCGCAGTTCAACCTGTCGGGCGGCACGGTTGATGTGCAGGGCGGTTACATTCAACAGAGCTGGCTCAAAGGCCCGGACGCCCGCCTGTACGAGCTGTCCCGGGCGCCGGGCGACATTTTGTATTCCGGATTTTACAAAGGTTTTGAAGACGCCAGCCAACGCTGGGGCCGCGCAGACTATTACTACAACCCGTTGATTGCTTCGCAGCGCCGCTACGAAGCCGGTTATACCGTGGGCAGTGACGCCGGCAAGCTGGTCATCGGCACCACCAGCGCCGTGCTCGAAGGCCAGTTGATCAGTGATGTGTTCCAGGGCGATCGCCAGATCAAAACCCCGATCATCAACATCGACGCTTACCAACAGTCGCAGAAAGCTGCGGCGCAGCGGGCGCAACTGATCATCGGCAGCTACACGCCGGTGTTCAACAAGAGCACAGGGACCTTGCGCTACAGCTTGAACCCGGTCACCGGCGAGATCGTGTTCGACACGGGCGTCGAAAAAATCGCCAACGGCCTGGACCTTTTGGCTGCCTTGCCGACTGAGCGTCAGGGCAAAATCATTCTCGACAGTGATCAGCTCAATGGCTTTGAGCTGAGCGCAATCAAAGGTTCTGCCAAGCAGCAAATCACGGTCAACAGCGCGCTAAAAGTGGCCGATGGCGGCGATATCACGCTGCTGACCCCACGGGCTGCCATCAATGCCAACCTGACCGCTCACGCAGGCAGCATCAATGCCGGCAACATTTTCCTGCAGGCCGACAGGGAGCGTGACATGGCGGTGGGGGATGTTTACCTGCGGCCAAGCAACGGCACACCGGCGTGGGTCAAGGTGGCTGACGGGGTCAAACTCGACGCGACCGGGCGCTGGAACAACCTGGCGCAGGACGCTGCGAACAACCCTGCCGCGGCCTGGATCAATGGCGGCAAGGTGTCACTGCGCACCACCGGCGACCTGCAGCTGGCGCAAGGCAGTGTGATCGATGTGTCTTCCGGGGCCACCATTGGCCTGGACGGTAATCTCATCGGCGGTAAGGGCGGCAGTGCAACCCTGGCGGCCATGCAGGCACTTGAGTTGGGCAGTGAGCTGCGCGCTTACGGGATCACGGGCGGCGGCACCCTGGCGGTACAGGCGCGCAAGGTGCAGATCGGCGACACCACCACGGCACCCGATGCCGACACCTTGCATGTGTCCGGTGACTTCTTCAAAAAAGGCTTCTCGGCCTACGACATCACCGGTAACGAAGGCCTGCTGGTCACCGACGGTACACAAGTTGATGTTTCGATGCCGGTCTACCATCAGGGTGAACAGGCTGCGACCACGCCAACGGGCAGCGACCCGACCACCGCGCTGGAGCGCTGGACCCCGGCGCTGTACCAGGAAAACGCCCTCAAGGGTGTGTTGACCCAGCGCCGTGGCGCCAGCCTTAACTTGAATGCGGGCACCACCATCGCCTCGGGCGCATTGGCTGCGAGCACCGCCCTGACGGTGGGCAAAGGTGCAGTGGTAAACGTTGATCCCGGCCAGGCGATTAACCTGCGCAGCATCGGCCAACTGACGGTCGATGGCACGCTCAACGCCTGGGGCGGCACTGTCAGCCTCGCGGGGCTGGCCAACAGCGAGTCCAATAAAATTGACGCCATCGGCCATGGCCGTTCGATCTGGATCGGCGAGCAGGCGGTCATTGACGTAGCCGCGCGTGCCGTGACGGGTGTTGACAGCCTTGGCCGTGTCTATGGTCAGGTGCGCAATGGCGGGCAGATCATTGTCGGCGGCGATGTCAATCCAGACACCGGCATCGTCAAGGCCAGCGATCTGTTTGTGGTGGTGCGCGAAGGCGCACGCCTGGATGCATCCGGTACTCAAGCCCTGTTGGACATACCGGGGCAGGGCCGCGTCAACGTGGCCAGCAATGGCGGTAACATTGCCTTCGCTTCCAATAATGGCCTGTACCTGGACGGCAGCTTCAACGCCAATGCCGGCGGTTCAGGTGCGGCAGGCGGGCGTCTGTCGTTGGCCCTGGAAGCTCCGTATTACCTGAAGGAACACGTCACCAACCGGGTGTTGCCGGTGCGTGAACTGGTCTTGAGCCAGCAGCATAAAACCATTGCCTTGGCTGACAGTGCCGAAGTAGCGGCAGATTCGTTGGTCTACGGCCACGGCGCACTGGGTGTAGATCAGGTCAAGGCAGGTGGTTTCGACAACCTGACGTTGCTGGTCCGGGGTGTGTTCAGCGTTGACGGTGATATTTCGCTGAACCTGGGGCAAAGCCTGCACCTGTACACCGGTGGCGTCAGCCTGACACGCAACGCCAACCCGACGTCACACGTTAACCTCAGTGCCCCGCATGTGGTCCTCAGCGGCCTGCTGGAACCGGATAAATCCGGCATGGAAGCCTGGACGCGGCCTTACATCGCTGACACGTCGCCGGGGTTTCGCAGCCAGGGCACGCTAATCGTTGACAGCGACCTGCTGGACATTCGCGATCGCGTTGGTTTCGGCGACACGCTGAGCTTTGATAACGTCCAGCTCAACAGCCGCGGCGACCTGCGCTTTCTCGCCGGGCGCGATGGCGGCGATACCTCCAGTGGCTTCAGTACCCAATTGCGTACGGCGGGGGACTTGACCCTGCGTGCCGCAAGAATCTACCCCGGCTCTGAAATCAACGCCCAAGTGTTGGTGGGCGACGTCAACATCATTAACAATCGGTTGGTTTTCGATCCGACCCGCACCCTGACCATCGAAAAGGTCGGCAATGATCACGGCGTGGCCCCGGACTCGGTGTTCGGGCGTCTGCAACTGGGGGCTTACACCATCAAGCAGGGCGGCGTATTGCGTGCGCCGTTGGGGATGATTGAGCTCGGTAACGTGGGCGACTCCCGGGTTGAACTGTTGCCGGGCAGCCTGACGTCGGTCAGCGCCAAAGGCCTGGTACTGCCGTATGGCGGCACCGTGGATGATCAGGTTTATCGCTATAAGGGTAAAAACGTGGTCTTCGTCGGCCAGGGTGGCCTGGGACTGACCGGCAGCGGCGAGCTAACGGTCGGGGTCATTTTGGGGGGGGCCAAGGCGACGGTAATGCCTGGTGCCACACTGGATTTGTCCGGCGGCGGTGAGTTGTTGGGCGCAGGTTTTATTTCCGGACGCGGCGGTTCGACCGATGCACGTTTTAACCCGTTGGTGCAGTTTGGTGCCAACGGCGGCTTTACCTTGCCGAGCCTCGCGACCAACCCGGTCTACTCCATTGTCCCGGGCGTTCAAGCCGGCTATGCACCGGCCACGGGCGAAGCCGGCGCGAGCACGCCGCTGGTGGGCCAGCAAATCACTATCGGCGCAGGCGTACCGGGCTTGCCCGCAGGCACCTATACTTTGATGCCATCCACCTACGCCTTGAAGCCGGGGGCTTTCCGGGTAGAGATCAACGGCCTTGCCGGGCAGGGCAGTGATGGTGCCACCACACTGATGCGCAACGGTTCTTGGTCAACGGCAGGGCAACTGTCGATTATCAATACGGGCATTCACAACAGCATTAACAGCCAGGTGATCCTGACCTCGGCCGACACCTTGCGCCGTTATTCGCAGTACAACGAAACCAGCTACGCCCAATTCGCCATGGCCGATGCGGCCAGGCTCGGTGTGCCACGGCCCATGCTGGAAGTGGATGCCAAAACCCTCAAACTGGCGTTTACCGGCGGTGGCGGCAAAGACACCTTCACCTTCGACGGCATTGGCAAGTTTGAAGCGTCCAAAGGCGGTTACGGCGGCACCGTGGGCGTTATCAACCTGGGCGGCGCGACCCTCGAGAACCGCTATACCCAAATCGTCGATGCCAACAGCCCCCTGGAGGCTTTCGAAGGGCTGACGCTGACGGCGCAAAGCCTTAACAATCTGAATGCCAAG
Organism: Pseudomonas helleri; assembly: GCF_001043025.1. GTDB lineage: Bacteria > Pseudomonadota > Gammaproteobacteria > Pseudomonadales > Pseudomonadaceae > Aquipseudomonas > Aquipseudomonas helleri. The sequence continues at coordinate 126,316 of NZ_JYLD01000013.1, forward strand.
CGCATCCTTATTGGCGGCTTGCCCCAAGTGGAATATGGCCGTAACGGTAATATCGTCAAGTTCCCTTATGGCGTGAACACTCCGGGCAACTCGGTGTTTCTGCGCAGCGGTGCAACCGTCTCGGCACCTGAAGTGGTGATCGTGGCAGGCCCCGGCAGCATCGTGATCGAGCAGGGAGCTTCGATTACCACCCTGGGTCGCGGTGCAGCCGCCTATGACGCTCGCGACGGGTTTGTTTACGAGGGTGTGCCGAGCATGCTGGCCGTGTCCAATGGCCTGATCAATGTGCTGCCTTATGTCAACCGCACCGGCGACCCGACGGGCGATATCCAGATCGGTGTTTGCCCGAGCGGCAACTGTTCGGGCCAGACCACAATCTATTCCGAGGGCAGTATCGTCGCCGCCACCGATAAATCCCTGCAACTGGACGATGCCGTGCGTTATGGCACCCGTCACCTGACGCTGGCCTTGAGCAACATTAACGTCGGCAGTACGGCCGGGCTGGCGGATGCGGCCGCGCGCAAGGTGTTGCCAGCGGGCTTGACCCTTAACCAGCAAGTGCTCGAACGTTTGATGCGCGGTGACTCCAGCACCGGTGCCCCGGCGCTGGAAACCCTGCAACTGTCGGCGGGCCAGGCGTTCAACTTCTATGGCAGCACGCTGCTGGACACCTACGACGCCCAGACTGGCAAGTCGTTGCTGAACAATCTGGTGCTGTCGACCCCGGCGATCTACGGTTTGGGCAATGCCGAAGATGTCGCGACCATCCACACCGCCAATCTGATCTGGCAAGGTGCCACGGGCGCACCGGGCGCGGTCATCACTGACGGCGCCGGGACCGGCAGCGGACGCCTGGATATCAACGCCGAGCGCATCGAGTTTGGTTATGGTCCGTTCGCCCAGCCCAGCAGCAACACCGTGTTTGACCGTCTGGTGCTGGGTTTTGCCAACGTCAACCTGAATGCCAGCGATCGCATCACCGCCAACTACAAAGGCAGCCTGTCGGTGTACCAACGTCAGGGCGCATATGACCCGGTCACAGGCTTTGCTCATAGCGGCGGCAATCTCAACATCGTGACGCCATTGATGACCGGTGAAGGAGGTTCGCTGAACCGCATTACTGCGGGCGGTGCGATTGATATTTCTTCATCTGGCGGCCCTCGTGGCACGGTCAACGGCTACGGGGGCGAACTGTCCTTCAAGGGCGATACCCTTCGCCTGGCTTCGGCGGTGGTGCTGCCGAGCGGCAAAGTCACGCTGGACGCCACAGGTGATGTGGTGTTGAACGATGAATCGTTGATCGACGTGGCCGGTCGTGCCGTGGTGTTCAACGACATCACCAAATACGGCGCAGGCGGCAATGTATTGCTCGACAGCCGTCACGGTAATATCCGCCAGGCGGCGGGCTCGACCATCGACCTGTCAGCCAAACACAACCAGGGTGGCAAGTTGCGCGCCGTGGCGCTGGACGCGGCGGGCGGTATGGTGGATCTGCAAGGCAAGATCCTGGGCGGCAACAGCGGTTACTACAATGCCGGTGGCACCCTTGTGCCGTATCAGGGCAGCAGCGTCGAAGTCCAGGCTCAGCGCCTGGGTGCCACAGGCTCGCTGGATCAGCAGTTTGCAGCGCTCAACCAGCGCCTTAATGACGGCGAAGTTTTCGGCGCCCGCAGCTTCCAGCTCAAGCAGGGTGACCTGACCATCGGTAGCGGTCTCAAGGCCAATACCATCAACGTCTCGGTCGACAACGGCACGCTGCGTGTTACAGGCCTTGTGGACGCCAGCGGTGAACGCGTGGGCAGCATCAACCTTGCGGGCAAGCATGGCCTGACCCTGGACGGCAGCGCGGTACTCGATGCCCACGGCAGCCAGGTGCGTGTCGACAGCTACGGCAAAATCATCGATTCACCGAACCGGGCGATGGTGGTGCTGGGTTCCGGCACCGGACAACTGACCTTGGCCGACGGCGTGCGCATCGACCTGCGTCACGGCACTGCGGGCACGCCGGGCAATGACGGGCGCAACCGAGGCACACTGGAAATGAACGCGCCGCGCCTGAACAACAACGACATCGCCATTGATGCCAGCGGCCGTCTGGACATTAAAGGTGCGCGGGCAATCACCCTTAACGGCATGGCGACTTACAATGATGCGCCCGTGATGACCGATCCGACCGCCAGCGGCAGGCCGTATCAGGTGATTGATCAGGCGTATCTGGATGGCAAGCACGCCTTGAGCACGGCGTTTATCAACGCCGCGTTGCAAAACAGCAACCTGCTGAACAACAAGCTGGCCGGGTTGAACAACGCCACCTACGCCGACGCTTTCCACCTGCGTCCGGGCGTGGAAATCATCAGCAACACCGCGAATGGCGATCTGGTGGTGCAGGGCGATATCGACCTGTCCGGCTATCGCTACGCCAGTCTCAATCGCAACAGCCAGAAAACCTCGGTGTACGGCTCGGGTGAGTCCGGCAGCCTGACCTTGCGCGCCGGGGGCGACCTAAGCATCTACGGCAGCATCAACGATGGCTTCGCGCCACCGCCGGAAACAATGGATGACAACGGCTGGGTGTTGTTGAAAGGTCGAGACTTTACCAGCGGCGATACCATCGTGCCGGGCAATGGCGTGGTTCTGGCGGATGGCACCACCTACATGGCCGGCTCGGTACTGAACTACGATTTGCCGATCAAAAGCATGACCGTGGAGGCCGGGACGCGCTTGCCTGCGCGGGCAACATTGGCACAAGCATTGACCTTGCCTGCCGGCACCGTGTTGGCGGCTGCGGTACTCGACGCTTCGGGCAACACGCTGCTGGCAGCAGGCACCTTGCTGAACCAGCCATACACCTTGCAAGCCGGTACTCAACTGGAAGCCGGGACCTTGTTGGGTCAGTCCATTTCGCTGCACGCCATGACCTGGCCTAAAGGGGTGCCATTACCTGGCATGGCACGGCCCCTGAATACGATTGAAAATACCGTCACCCTGGATGGCGACATTACCTTGGCGCGCGGTGCGCTGATTCCGGTGGGCACCAACGTCAAGTTGGTGGGCGACGTGGATTCGATTCAGTTGCGCCCTGAAGTGGCCGGGCGTCAGGGTAAAGTCTGGGCCATTGCACCGATGCTGGCCGAGGGCTCGCAGTCGTGGTCGTTGCGTCTGGTTGCCGGGGCGGACACGGAGGCAGCCGACAGCCGCCTGCTTCAGCCGCACCCGAGTACCGGTACATTGCGCCTGGCCGACAGCCACTACGGCATGTTTGCCAAAGAGTTGCCACCTAAAGGCGTGCTGGTCTGGACTGCCTACGCGGTCAATGATCTTGGTGATGCGGGGGTTGTGGTCAAGGAAGGTGATCCGATAGATCAATCGGTTCTGGATGAGTTTGGTCTGGGCACGATTGCCGAGTTCTGCAGCAACTTTGCGGAGTATTGCCAGGCCAAAACCACCTATGTGTGGACCGAGTACGCCGCGGCCGACCTTGAGAGCATCGGTATCATCGTTGAGGTGGGCGGTGTGATCGATGACCAGTTCCTTGCGGACCTGGGGGTTGAAGGCGGCGCGTCTAAGTTCTGTGTAGATTCACCGGACTATTGCTTGTCCAAGAGCCCCAAGGAGTATGCACCGCTGCCTACCAGTTCGAGCTTCAGCGTCGTGCGTACCGGCACCGGCGACCTGCAATTGCTCAGCGGTGGCAACCTGAGCGTGGACTCGTCTTACGGCGTTTACACGGCGGGTACTTCGTCTACCGGTACTTACGCGGGCGATCCTTTCAACCAGCCACGGGCGTTGCTGGGCGGCAGCACTGTGCTCAAGGAAAACCCCAGCTACTTCGAGCAGTTCGTCAACGGTGGCAGCGAAAGCCTGTACCGCGCCTGGTACCCCGAGGCGGGCGGTAACCTGACGCTGAACGTCAATGGCAACCTCACCGGCAACCTCGACAACGGCGGGCGCTATAGCCAGTTCAGACCCAACCCCGATGACTACGGCAACAACCGGGCGGATGTCGGTAACTGGCTCTGGCGTCAGGGCAGCGGCGACGTGGCTACGGGCGGGCAGGCGCAGCCGACGGCCTGGTGGATCAACTTTGGTACGTACACCAACATCATTTCTGACAACCTGATTGGCTTCACCGGCTTCGGTACCTTGGGTGGCGGTGACCTGGACGTGACCGTAGGGGGCGACGCGGGCTCCTTGAAAGCACCGACACCCACGCCCGATGGCAACAACAAACGCACCCAGGGCCTGGTGCTGGCCGTTGGCAGCACGGGCCGGGTGAGCAGCGATGGCAGCTTGCAACTCACCGGTGGCGGCGACCTGCGTCTGCAAGTCAGCGGTGCGCTTAACCCTCAGGCTCTCATCGAAACGCTCGGCAATCGTGACGGTGTGCTGGTCAACACGCGAGGCAATGTGCAAGTGCAGGCCGGCAGTATCGGGCGCATCGACACTGTCTACGGCACTTCGGCCCAGGTGCCGGGTGATGTACGTGCAGCAGAACCGTTGCGCGCCAGCCGCAGCAAACCGCAAGGCGGGATAACCCTGGTGGCAGGCGATGCCACGTTCAGCCTGCACACCTTGGGCGACCTGGTGGTACAAACGGTTGAGGATGCAGGACGTGTGACGCAGTACAACCGATCGGCCTTCAGCCGTGATGGTCTCAATGGCGGCTCCAGCAGCTGGTTTACCTTGTGGACGCCTGAAACGGCCGTCGACCTGTATGCCGAAGGGGGCAACCTGACGCCGTTCATGGTGGGCTCGAACACCGACATGGCGGTGGTGTATCCATCAATCCTCAGGGCGACCGCCGCCAGCGGCAGTTTTTACTACGGCAAGGCCGGCACCACCCGTGATTACGCGAGCTACACCTACCCGCTGCTCCTGGCACCGGGCAAAAACGGGCAACTGCAGTTCCTCGCGCAGGACTCGATTTACGCCGGTGGCTTTAGCGTGACCCAATCCAGTACAGCGCTCAGCAGCATCGCTACCCCGTGGAATCCGGCCTTTTTTGCAACACTTGGGCGGCAGAACTACAGCAACCTGTCACAAACCGGCAACTACGGCACTTACGGCAATGGCGGGCTGTCACTGTTTACGTTTGGTCCGGGTACAGCCTCTGAAGCGTTGAGCAATAGCGCTGATCCTGCGCGCTTCTATGCAGTGAAGGGTGACCTTGTGGGCGTCAACAGCGGCCGGATCATTGCTTACCAAAACGCCAACGTGGCCCATGTCGGTGAGACCTGGTACGAAGGCAGTCGCCCGGTGTGGATGATGGCCGGTCGCGATATCGTCAGCAGCGGTGCCAACCCGGGTGACAATGGCGAAATTTATCCGGGCGTGATCACCACGGGTAACCTGTTCGTTCATAACAACGCGACCGACATCTCCATCGTCTCGGCCGGGCGCGACATCATTTACAGCAGCTTCAACATTGCCGGCCCGGGTGGGCTGGAGATCACCGCCGGGCGCAGCATCGTCATGGACGACAAGGTCAGCGTGACCAGCATCGGGCCGATCATTGCCGGTGATTTGCGTCAAGGCGCGAGCATTGCCATGCAGGCCGGTACGGGCGCCAACGGTGTGGACTACCAGCGTTTTGTCGAGGCTTACCTCAACCCGGCTAACCAACTGGCCGTGGGTGAACCGCTGTCAGTGTCGGGCGGTAAAGTGGCCAAGACCTACGAGAAAGAGCTGGTGGCATGGTTGGCTGAACGCTTCGGTTTTGCCGGTGACAGCGAGCAGGCAGTGGCTTACTTCAACCAATTGCCAGGCGAGCAGCAGCGCGTGTTTGCCCGCGAGGTGTATTTTGCCGAGCTGCAGGCAGGCGGTCGCGAGTACAACCAGGCCGGTGGCGTGCGTGAAGGCAGCTATGCCCGTGGCCGGGCTGCGATTGCGGCGCTGTTCCCGGAGAAGGACGTGGCGGGTAACCCAATCGCTTATCAGGGTGACATCCGCATGTTTGGCGGCTCCGGGGTTCACACCGACTTCGGTGGCTCCATCCAGATGCTCACCCCGGGCGGCAGCCAGACATTCGGCATCGAGGGTGTCGCACCGCCAGCTTCGGCGGGCGTCATCACCCAGGGCGCGGGCAATATCCAGCTGTACTCACAGGGCAGCATCCTGCTGGGCCAAAGCCGGATCATGACCACCTTCGGGGGTTCGATCATGGGCTGGTCCGCCGAAGGTGACATCAACGCCGGCCGAGGCTCGAAAACCACCGTGGTCTACACACCGCCGAAACGCACCTATGACAACTGGGGCAACGTCGCCCTGTCGCCTTCGGTGCCAAGTACCGGTGCGGGTATTGCCACGCTCAACCCGATCCCGGAAGTGCCGGCAGGCGACATCGACCTGATTGCACCCTTGGGCACCATTGACGCGGGCGAGGCGGGGATTCGCGTGTCGGGCAACATCAACATCGCCGCCTTGCGTGTCGTCAACGCGGCGAACATCCAGACCCAGGGCAAATCGTCCGGGGTGCCGGTGTCGGCAACCGTCAACACCGGAGCTTTGTCTTCTGCCAGTTCGGCGGGCGCGGCAGCGTCCCAGGCAGCCGACAACGCCGCGCGCAACCAGCAAGCGGCGGCGCGGCAGCAACGTGCATCAATCGTCACCGTTGAAGTCTTGAGCTTTGGCAGTGAGCCGGTGCAACACGGGCCGGAACAAACCCGGGCGCAGCCCGGTTACAACCCCAACAGCCCAGTGCAGGTGCTGGGCGCCGGGCCATTGAGTGAACAGGCACGTGCGAGCTTGACCGACGAGGAGCGGGGTCAGATCAGCCTGTAACCGCAGCACATTTTTGTAGTTCGACCTTGGGGTGATCATTGATCACCCCTTTTTTTTGGGCACCTCATTTCGCTGTAGGAGCGAGCTTGTCTCGCGATCTTTTAACGATCAAAAGATCGCGAGACAAGCTCGCTCCTACAGGGACTTTGGGTCCTGTTTAAAAAGATGAATGAAGCTTTTATGACATCAGTTCGGTAGCCCCCGACCACGCTGGTCTTACCTGTGTAACGCGCTAGGCAACGGGTTTTATTACGGCAATTTAGGGGGCGGTGTGGAGCATTTGTTCAAGTCAATCAGGCCGGTCGGCGGCGCAGCGCTGTGCTGGCTGGCGCTGGCGCAGCCGGTACTGGCGCAAGAGCAAGGCGCGCAGGCGCAAGGTGCAGAGCGGCGGGTAGACGTCAACGAGTACTTCGTACGCGGCAATACCGTGCTCGACGCGCAGGCCATCGAAGAAGCGGTGTATCCCTTCCTGGGGCCGCAAAAAACCTTGAGTGATATCGAGGGCGCCCGCGATGCCCTGCAGAAGACTTACCAGGACCGCGGCTATCAATCGGTGTTTATCGAACTGCCCGAGCAGAAAGTCGACGACGGCATCGTGTACTTGCAAGTCAGCGAAACCAAAGTCGGGCGGGTACGGGTGGTGGGCGCCAAGCACTATTCGCCTGTCGAAATCCGGGAAGAAGTGCCGGGCCTCAAGGAAGGCACCGTGCCGGATTTTACCAGCGTGCAAACCCAGCTCGCTGGCATCAACCGCAACGCCGGGCGCCAGGTCACGCCACTCGTCCACGAAGGGCAACGCCCCGGCACCATGGACATTGACCTGCAAGTCGAAGACCAAAGCCCCTGGCATGCCAGCCTGGGCCTGAACAATGACTACAGCGCCGACACCAAAAGGCTGCGCAGCGTCGCCACCGTGGGTTACGACAACCTCTGGCAGTTGGGCCACAGCGTTTCCCTGACGTTCTTCACCGCCCCGCAAGACATGGATAACGCCAAAGTCTGGTCCGGTTCTTATACCGCGCCTTTGAGCGAACGCTGGAGCCTGCAGTTCTCGGGTTATCAGTCGGACAGCAACATCGCCACCATCGGCGGCAGCAACGTGTTGGGTAAAGGTCATTCCTACGGTGTGTCGGCCATCTACAGCCTGCCGTCGAGCGGTACGTGGGCCAACTCGCTGTCGGCCGGGGTCGATTTCAAAGACTTCGATGAGCAACTGCGTTTTGGCGAAAGCAACGACAAGGTGCCGCTCAAGTACGCGCCGCTGACCTTTGGCTACAACGGTTACAACTACACCGAGCAAACACAGCTGGGGCTGGGCCTGAACCTGGTGATCGGCACCCGGGCCTTTTTCGGTTACGGCAGCGACTCCCAGGAATTTCGCGACAAGCGCTGGGATGCCAGCCCGAGCTTCGCCGTGCTCAAGGGCGACGCCAACCTGACTTCTACGTTCAAGAACGACTGGCAACTGGCGTCCAAGGTCGGCTTCCAGTTGGCCTCTGGCCCGCTGGTGTCCAACGAACAGTATTCCGCCGGTGGCGCCACCTCGGTGCGCGGTTACCTCGCCGCCGAGCGCACCGGTGACGAAGGCTACCTGCTCTCGCAAGAAGTACGCACCCCGTCGCTGGCCAAATACCTCGGTAGTTACGTGCAGGAATGGCGCTTTTACGCCTTTGCCGACGCAGCACAGCTGTACCTGCGCGACGCGCTGGAAGAGCAAGAAGACGACTACCGCCTGGCCAGTGTCGGCCTCGGCACCCGCGCCAGTTTGAGCAAGTGGCTGTCCGGCAGCCTGAACTGGGGCTACCCGCTGGTCGATGGCCCGAACACCCAAAAACATGACTCTCGACTGCACTTCAGTGTGCAGGCGACTTTCTGATTCGCTTTCACGGAGATCCGTTCACATGCAACGCATATTAATGAGTCTGTTGATTTGCCTGGGCTTCGCGCTCCCGGCCACCGCCCATGCCTGGTGGCAGGATGACTGGCATTACCGCAAACAGATTTCGGTGGACACCACGCCACAAGGCGCGGCCATTAATGACCCGCTGGGCCGCACAGCGTTGCTGGTTCGTTTGCACACCGGCAACTTCACCTTTGACGGGGTCAAGGAAGACGGTTCAGACCTGCGTTTTGTCAGTGCTGACGACAAGACGGTGTTCAATCACCAGATCGAAAGTTTTGACCCGCTGATGGGCATGGCGCTGATCTGGGTCGATGTACCCAAGGTCGAAGGCGGTCAGCGTCAAGACCTGTGGATGTATTACGGCAATCAGAAAGCCGCGGCCACTTCGAACGGTCAGTTGACGTTCGATCCGAACTACACCGTGCTTTACCATTTTGAAGGCGCCAACGGCACACCGGCACGTGACACCACGGCGTACGGCAACACTGCACAAAACGCCACCGGCACCAGCATTGACGGAGTTATCGGGCGTGCCTTGCAGCTTGGCGGCCAACCTGTGTTGCTGCCTGCCAGCCCGTCGCTGCAACACAACGCGGGCGCTGCGTTCACCTTCAGCACCTGGTTGCGTCTGGACCAGCCGGCCGGTGAGCAACTGTTGCTGGCCCGCCGTGAAGCCGGTCACAGCCTGTTGATCGGTGCCGATCAGGGCGTGCCTTTTGTTGAAATCGACGGCCATCGCGCCGTCTCGAACCAGCCCCTGAACCCGGGCCAATGGCAACACCTGGCACTGACTAGCGAAGGCGAAAAAACCTCATTGTTTGTCAACGGCCGTGAAGCCGCCAGCCTGGCAGTGGCCATGCCTGCCTTCAACTCACCGATGGCCATTGGTGCCGACGTGCCGCAGGCTGCTGACGCTGAGCCAAGCCATTACCAACCGTTGAACGGGGCCATTGACGAATTGCGCCTGTCCAAGGTCGCACGCCCGGCCAGCCTGTTGTTGGCAGATGCGACTGCGCAGGGTTCCGAGTCCAAGCTGGTTGCCTATGGCGTTGATGAAGAACAGTCGGGCTTCGGCTTCGGCAGCCTGGGTTTCCTGTTCAATGCCGTGCCGATGGATGCCTGGATCATCATTCTGGTGCTGGTGGGCATGATGATTCAGTCGTGGATCATCATGATCCGTAAAAACCGCATGGTCACTCGCGTCAGCAAGGCCAACGAAGTGTTCCGCGAGCAGTTCGCCCACGTCGGTACGCGTCTGGAAATGTTTGCCGATGACAAGGCCCTGGCCGAGCGTCTGACCTATTCGCCGCTGTGGCGCCTGTACCTGGTGGCGGTCAAGGAAATCCGTACCCGCCGTGCCCAGGGCGCTGATACCTCGTCGGTGTCTGCCGCCACCATCGAAGCCATCCGTTGCTCCATGGACGGTGTGCGCACCCGTGAAAACCAGCAACTGAGCTCAAAGCTCTCGACCCTCTCTAATGCCATCGCCGGCGGCCCTTACATCGGCCTGCTCGGTACGGTCATGGGGATCATGGTGGTGTTCCTCGGCACCGCGATGGCCGGTGACGTGAACATCAACGCGATTGCACCGGGTATGGCGGCCGCCTTGCTGGCCACGGCCATGGGCCTGTTCGTCGCGATCCCGGCACTGTTTGGCTACAACCGCCTGATTACCCGCAACAAGGAAGTCAGCGCTGACATGCGGGTGTTCGTCGATGAGTTCATCACCCGCCTGGCGGAAATGCACGGCGAGAGCCAATTCAGTGAAGCAGCGCATCAGCGCGGCCATCACGCCAACGCCGCCTTGCCGGCCTGAGGAGAAACGTCATGGCTTCTGTAAACGCCGCCCACGACGATGACGATGATGCCGCCGTCGACAGCATCAATATCACGCCCCTGGTAGACGTGCTGATGGTGGTGTTGGTGATGTTCATCCTCACCGCCACCGCACAAGTGTCGGGCATCCAGATCCACCTGCCTAAAGCCAGTGCTTCGGTGTCGTTATCCGAAGCCAAGACCAAGGCTATTTCGGTGAACGATGCCGGGCAGGTGTTCCTCGATGCCTACCCGGTCACCTTGAGCGAACTGGAAGAACGCCTGCGTATCGAGAAGGCACAAAGCCCGGATTTTCCGGTCATCGTGCGCGGTGACGCCATGGTCCAGTACCAGAAAGTCATTGAAGTGCTCGACCTGCTGCGCCGCTTGGAGTTGTCCCAGGTCGGCCTGGTCACCGGCAAACCGAGTCAGGGCTGATACGACATGAGTGCACAGACTCCAAACACGCTCTTGCGCCCGCTCAAGTGGGGCGCCGGCCTGCTGCTGGGCGGCGTTGCTGCCTGGTTTATCTGGCAGTGGGCCAATGACATGAGTGGCGTACGCCGGGAGGCGCCGAAGGTGCCAACGATTATCCCGTTGCCGCCGCCACCGCCGCCGCCGCCGGAAAAACCCAAGGAGCCTGAACCGCAGGTGGAAGAAAAGGTGGTTGAGCCCGAGCCGTCACCGGAGCCCGAAGACGTCAAGCCCGAGGAAGAAGCGCCGCCGTCACCGGCAGATGACCTGGCCAACCCGATGCAGATCGATGGCGACGCCCAGGCCGGTAACGACGGGTTCAACGTCGGCGCGGGCAAGGGCAGCGGCATGGCCGGTTCTGGCGGTGGAGGCCTGGGTACCGGGACGTACAAGCAATACCTGGCGGGGATCTTTCAGCGCCTGCTGCGCGAAGACCCGGAGCTGCGCAAGAAGGCTTACCAGGTGCAGGCCGACCTGTGGCTGAGCGCGGATGGCCAGGTCACCCGTGTAGTGCTGGTGCAGTCCAGCGGTGACGCCCAAACCGATGCTCAGGTGCTGGCTGCCTTGCGTGCGCCGCATGCCACGCAGCGCACACCGGCTTCGCTGACCTTGCCGGTACGACTGTCCCTGAAGGGCCGTCGTCCGGAGTGATTGAACTTTTTTGCAGTTTTTTACAGGAGTTGTGAGCACATGATTTCCCCCGTGAATCGACTGACCCTGGCGGTCGGCATGGTCATCGCGACCCTGGTTGGCCCCGCATCGGCAGCGACTGCCGCGCCCTCGGAAAACGCCACGATCAACCTGATCCGCCTGCTGGTCGAGCAAGGCGTGCTCAAGCAAGCGGCCGCTGACGGGCTGATTGCCCAGGCCGAACGTGAAGCTCAACAAGCCCGTCAGGCCAGCGTAGCCCCGGTGGTTGCCGCTGGCCCTGTGGCAGCGCCTGGCGATGTACGGGTGCAATACGTGCCGACCGCCGTGCGTGACCAGATCCGTGATCAGGTCAAGGCTGAAGTGATGGCCACCGCCAAGCAGGAAAACTGGGCTCAGCCCAACACCTTCCCGGAGTGGGCGTCACGCATCAGTTTTGACGGCGACATCCGCCTGCGCGACGAATCCCGTTACTTCTCGGGCCACAACAGCAATGAAATCGTCGACTATGCCAAGTTGAACGAAAACGGCCCTTACGACGTTAACAAAGACAGCAACACCAAGATGCCGCCGTTGCTCAACACCCGCGAAGACCGCGAAAACCTGCTGCGCCTGCGCGCCCGTCTGGGCATGAAAGCGATCATCTCGCCGGAATGGACGGCGGGTATCCGGGTCGGCACCGGCAATGACAACAGCCCGGTATCGGCCAACCAGACCCTGGGCGGCGGTTTTGGCAAGAAAGACCTGTGGCTTGACCAGGGTTACTTGAGCTGGAAAGCCATGCCGGGCCTGACCTTGACCGGCGGCCGCTTTGCCAACCCGTTCTACTCAACGGACATGATGTACTCCAAAGACCTGAACTTTGACGGGATCGCAGCCAACTTCAATCACACGCTCGACAAGGATTGGGGTGTGTTCGCTACGTTGGGCGCGTTCCCGGTTGAGTACAGCTCGGACACCGCGAGCAGCAACGGGCTGGACAAGGAAGACAGCAAAAACAAGTGGATGTTTGGCGGCCAGATCGGCGCTGACTGGAAGCTCAACAGCGACAACAGCCTCAAGGGCGCGCTGGCTTACTATCGCTTTGAAGACCTTGAAGGCAAACGTTCTGCCCCGTGCAAGCCGTGGCAAGGCCAGCCGGGTTGCGACACCGACGGTTCCCGCCTGACCTTTATGCAAAAGGGCAACACGGTGTTCCTGCTGCGCGACATCGTGCCGAACCCGGATACCCCGGGGCTTACGCCACAGCCTCAGTTTGTGGGCCTGGCGTCCAAGTTCGATGTGCTTGACCTGAACCTGGCGTGGGACGCCCAGTTGCCGGAAAACCTGATGCTGCGCACCCAGGGCAACTACATCCGCAACCTGTCATACAACAAAGGCAAGATGCTCAAGCGCTCGGAAGGCGAGATCGTCAACAACCTCAACAGCAGCGGCGAGTTTGAGAGTGGCGGCAACGCAATGATGCTGCAATTCACCCTCGGTAACGCGCTGGAAATGCGCAAGCGTGGCGACTGGAACGTGCTCGCGGGCTACAAGTACATTCAGCCTGACGCCTTGCCGGACGGCTTCAACGACTCGTCCTTTCATCTGGGCGGCACCAATGCCAAGGGCTATTTCGTCGGCGGCAGCTACGGCATCGACAAAAACATCTACGCCAGTGCTCGTTGGTTGAGCGCCTCCGAAGTGTATGGCGCGCCGTTTGAGGTCGACGTCATGCAACTGGAACTCAACACGCGCTTTTGATGCGCCGGGAGAAACCACATGAACACCCGAATTTGCGGCCTGGTACTGGCCTTGGGCAGCCTGGCCGCGACCGGTGCATCAGCCGAAGGCATGGAGGAGCGCCTGCGCACGCAATTGCGCAGCACCACTGCGCAATTACAGACGCTGCAAAGCGAGCAGGCCCAGGCCAGCGCCGCGCGCATCGCTGCCGAAAACCAGGCCAAACAGGCGCAGGCACAGATCAAGCAATTGACCGCCGAGCTTGAGAAAACCCGAGGCGTGGCCGAGCAGTTGGTGGGTCAGCAACAGAACCTGCACAACCAGGCGCAAGCCCAGGTAGCGGCGAGCAACGAACAGACCGGCAAGTTTAAAAAGGCCTATGAAGACCTTTTGCAACTGGCGCGGGGCAAAGAAGCCGAACGTGCACGCTTGCAGACGCAATTGACCGAACGTGACACACACCTGCAGCAATGTGCTGCCAAGAATCAACAGATGTACGGCGTGGCCCAGCAACTGCTCGCGGCTTACGAAAAAATCGATGTGGCTGAGGTGATGAGTATTCGCCAGCCATTCGCCAGCGGCGCACGAGTCAAGTTCGAAGAACTGGCCCAGGGCTTTGGCGACGATTTGTACAAGACCCGGTTTGATGCCCCCCAAGCAGCCCTCAATCATTGATAGACAAGGAAGCACACCATGAGCGATTTGATCACCAGCGTTACCGTCCAGACCCTGACTGAGCTGCTGCAAGCGGCAGGCTACCGCGTCAATGAAACCGAGCAGAACGGCATTGTGCAACTGCTCAGCGCCAGCCAGGGCATCGGTTTTGCCGTGCGTTTCGGTAACCCGGCAGTGGAGCAGGGCAGCTACGTTGACTTCACCTACAGCTGTGCATTGCGCGTTCAAGGCCAACTGCCACAAGGCCTGACCGAAGTGTGGAACGCTTCGCGGCGCTTTGCTCGCCTGTCGCTGCAGGGCGAGTTCTTGCTGATGGAAATGGACGTGGTCGTGGCCGGTGTCGGTGAAGTCCACCTGCGCAGCCAGCTGGAGCTGTGGGACCGCTTGCTGCAAGAGTTCATCGTGTACCTGCGTGAATACAGCCAGCAAGCGGCGCAGTTGGCAGCCCAGGCCGAGAAACAAGAACAGACCGAGTCTGTCGACAACCGCGAAGAGGCGACTGCCCTGTGAAGAAACCAACCCTGGTGGTCGGCGCGGGCGCGTTGACCTTGCTGGTGGTGGCGGTGGTTTTGAGCCTGCGTCCGGGTAGCGACCCGGTTGCCGCTCAGCAACCGGCGCCGGTCCTTGATCTGCAGCAAAGCGGCCCTGCGGTCGCCCGCCTGGGCAGTCAGCAAATAGATGTCCAGGAACTCAAGTCGGTGATGGCGACTTTACCGCCAGAGGCTCGCGAGCAACTGCGCAGCAACCGCAGCGCCCTGGAGACTTGGCTGCGTTCCCGATTGGCACAAAAGGCCGTGCTGGAACAAGCCGATGCCCAGGGCTGGCGTCAGCGCCCCGAGGTTGAGCAACAGACCCGCGCTGCCGCTGAGCAGATCGTATTCCGCGATTACATGTTGTCGGTCAGCGAAGTGCCGGCCAACTACCCGAGCGCCGCCGAACTGCAAGCGGCCTATGACAGCGGCAAGGCTCAATGGGTGACGCCGGCACAGTATCAAGTCAGCCAGATCTTCCTCGCAGTGGGCCCGGGGCAACGCGCAGAAGGGGTGCGCCGCCAGGCGCTGGAGTTGAGCCGCAAGGCTCAAGAGGCGCCGGGTGAGTTTGCAGAACTGGCGACCCAGTACTCGCAAGAACCCAACAGCGCCCGGCATGGCGGGGATATCGGGATGCAGCCGCTGGAACAGCTGCTGCCAGAGGTACGTGGCGTGGTCTCGCGGCTCAAGGTCGGGTCAGTGTCGGATGTGGTGCAAAGCTCGGCGGGTTTTCATGTGCTCAAGCTCACGGCCCAGCAGCCTGCACGTACCGCCACCCTCGACGACATGCGCGAACGCCTGACCCAGGCCTTGCGCGCCCAGCGCCAGGAGCAAATCGCCAAGTCGTATCTGGAAGGCATGCTCAACACGGCAACCCTGAGCATCGATGGTGCGCAGTTAAACAAAGTACTTGAGTAAACCCCGCGCAAGGACGCGACACTGCAACAAGCTGCGATTGCCAACAAAATCAACAGATCGCAGCTTGCCCCGCGCCGGCACCACGACAGGGAGTCACCCTACATGGCATTTCAAGAATCGGCTGCACCCCAAAGCAACACCGGCTACCGCAAATCCTGTGAATTGTCAGAACCAAGGATGCTTCTGGCGAACACCCTGAGTAGCGATGTGGCGCGATTTTTTCTGGTGAGCGCCCGCTGTGGCTGCTTCACTCAGGCAGCACGCAGCCTGAACATCAAGGCCACGCTGTTACGCAGGCAACTGACCCAACTGGAAGATCGCCTCAACTGTACGCTGTTCAACTATCAGGGGCGGTCGCTGGTACTCAGCCCTGAAGGCCAACGATTGCAAGCCCAACTGATTGCCCTGGCGGAAGCAGAGCAATTATCGGTGGCCATGGGCGAGCAACCGCGCATTCGCCTGGCCGTCGCTGAAACAATCCTGCATGACATTTTGGGGCGTGACCTGATTGCCTTGTTACGCCGAAATGCCAGCATCCGCCTGGACATCATCTCGCTGAAAAACCACCACGCCTTGCGAACGGTCGAAGCTGACGTGGTGCTGTGGCTCTCAGACATGGACCCAGCCCCGTCGGGCCCGAGCTTCGCCGTTGAGTCCGTCAGGCCGTTGGCGCGTTTGCACTACCTGCCGCACATCGCCAAACGTTACTCGCGGCTAATGACCCGCCCAGAAACCCTCGACGACCTGGCTGACTACATGCTGGTGCAGTGGCAACCAGACCAACAGGTACAGGTGCTGCAGCCGTGGAATACGCTGGTGGAACAGCGCCAGGCGGCCGTGGTGCACGTACACGATTACTCATTGATGCTGGAAATGATCCGCTGCGGCGCCTGCATCGGTTTGCTACCGCGCTACATGAGCCACTTTGATCGCGGCCTCACCGCCATCCCCGGGCTGCTGCCCGCCAGCCTGGAGCGGCAGGCCTGGCTGGCCGTCAATGCCGCAGCAGCATTCCCGCAAGAGGCTCAGAGGCTGGTGGACCTGATCGTCAGCACCTTTGAAGGGCGTAAAGAGTGGTTTGATTTATGAATCTGAGGGCTGCTTAAGGCTGAGATTTTTTGATCCTCGGCATGATACGAGAGAGCTTTGGCGCAATGTAAAGCTATGTTTTGGCTTGACCGCTCTCATTGTTGGGTTGCTTGATGGTGAGCGGCAGGAAGGGTGTGCAAGCATCATCCTCGTACCTTCCATTTACGTTGAACAGTGGAGCAACGCTTGAAAAACATCACCATCCGCCAGGCTTTAGCGTCAGATGCCTCTTCACTGTATGAGGCCGAACGCGAAACTTCACGTACCCCCGGGCTGTTGGTTTCACGTCCCCACGAGTTCAACCGGGATGCCTTTGAACGGAAAATCAACGCACTAAAAGACCATGGTCTTTACTTGGTTGCGCAGTTCAACGGCCAGCCGGTCGGGCATGCGTATTTGGAGCCTTTGGGGCTTGAAGCCTTGGCACACGTGATGAGCCTGACCATCGTCGTGCACCCTGGATATGTGGAGCAAGGGATCGGCCACGCCTTAATGACCCACTTGCTGGAATGGGCGGGGAGTCAATCCACTTTGCTGAAGGTCGAACTGCGTGTACGTGAAGTGAATCACCGCGCCATTCGTCTGTATCAGAAGTTTGGCTTCGTCGAGGAAGGGCGTCTGCAAAATCGCATCCGCTTGCCTGACGGGGCGCTTATCGCTGATCTGACCATGGCCTGGTTTGCCCCGGATAAAGGCTGAAAGCTGACCCGCTCAGCGCAGCCGCACGATCAATCATGAGAAGGAGCAGTGATGAACATCCAATTCAATGACAAACGCGCACTGGTAACGGCTTCCACCGGGGGTATCGGCTTTGCCATCGCCCAGGGCCTGGCAGAGGCGGGCGCGCAGATCGTTCTCAATGGTCGCAGTACGGAGTCTGTGGCTGAAGCCGTCGCCAGGTTGACGAAAGCGGTGCCGGGCACGTCGGTGCAAGGTATTGCTGCTGACTTGAGCACCGCCGAGGGTGTTGCGGCGCTGGTTCGCGAGGCGGGTGAGATCGATATTCTGGTGAACAATGCCGGTATCTATGGGCCTCAGGACTTTTACGAAACCGATGACGAGGTTTGGGACAGCTATTGGCAAACCAATGTGATGTCCGGGGTTCGCTTGAGCCGGGCGTTGCTGCCGGCCATGGTCAATAAAGGTTGGGGGCGAGTGGTGTTTATGTCGTCGGAGTCGGCACGCAATATTCCGGCTGACATGATTCATTACGGCGTGTCCAAGACAGCACTATTGGCGTTGGCGCGAGGGTTGGCCAAGCGGGTTGCAGGTAGCGGGGTGACGGTTAACAGCGTACTGCCGGGACCGACCTTGTCCGAAGGGGTTGCAAACATGCTGAAAGACGAGGTTGAGCGTACGGGTAAAACCCTGGAGTCAGTGGCGACTGCATTTGTTTTACACAATCGGCCCAGCTCGATCATTCAGCGCGCAGCAACGGTTGAGGAAGTCGCCAACATGGTCGTCTACGTGTGTTCACCTCAAGCGTCGGCGACGACAGGGGCGGCACTGCGGGTAGACGGCGGTGTGGTAGATGACATCGTCTGACCTAACGCTCTCCATGCGGTCGTTGTCCAACCACAGGTCTATCAAGGTGGTGAGATAACGGCCGTGTTATCCAACCGGGGGGTGAATCACTCTTTTACGTCCATGAACTCTTTGGCCCAGGCCACGTAGTCTTCCGGCTGGGTGTAGGTATGGGTCAGTTCGGTCGCGCTGAGGTTATTGGTGCTGTTTGTCAGGTGACGCTGGGCACGCAGGCTGTCGTAGGTGGCCTTGATCGACGCAAAGTAGGCGGCGTGACCGGCGACGACAATGCGGACACCCAAGCTGGCCAGACGCTGGCTGTCATTGAGTTTCGGGTTGCCATAAGTCACCAGCATCAACGGCACTGTGAGCTTCTCGCTGATTTGCTCAAGCTGTGCAAAGTCGTCGATCCCCACGATGCAAATACCGTCTGCACCGGCCTTTTCGTAAGCCTGGGTGCGTTTGATCACGTCTTCGGTAGACAGCACGCCTGCGTTGGTCCGCGCGATGATCGAGAGTGCCGGGTCTACACGGGCTTCCAGGGCGGCCTTGATTTTGCCGATGCCTTCATCGATAGAAATCAGGTCGGTGGATTTGCGGCCAAATTGTGCGGGCAGCAAAGTGTCTTCAATGGTCAGTGCGGCAACACCGGCACGCTCGAGTTCTTCGACGGTGCGCATCACGTTGAGGGCATTGCCATAGCCGTGGTCAGCATCGGCAATGAAAGGCAACTGAGCGACGCGGCCGATACGGGTGGCCTGCTCGACGAATTCACTCAAGGTGATCAGGGCAAAATCAGGGGCTGCCAGAACTTGCAGCGACGCCACCGAGCCACCGAGGATACCGACCTCAAAACCCAGGTCAGCGGCGATACGTGCGGACATCGGGTCAAAAACCGAAGCCGTTTCGAAACACGCAGGGGTGGCAAGCAATTGGCGGAAGTTATTGCGCAGGGCGGTGTGGGACTTTTTGGGCATGATCTTTCCTGTTTCTGGCCATCATCGAATTACGATCTATGCCTGTTCATGGTTCAGCGAGACTACCACGCAGCAAAACACAGGTTTATGACGTTTCAGAATGGGCTATGCCGCAACTGCATACCTTAAGTGTGGCGAGATGCCTTTATGAAGAAAGTTTCATCAATCGGAGGCTCCATTGAGGCTGAAGCGTTTCTGCCCTTCGCGATTGCTGTGGGCACGGACGTCGCCTCGCAAAGCTCGACAACTGCTACGGGAATGGGGGGCGGGCAAATCAAAAGCGCCCTCTCCCGAAGGAGAGGGTAGCCGTTAATCAGAACTGATAGTTCAGCCCCAACGTCAACGAACGTTGCGGTGCAGGTTGGCGGCCCCACGGGCTGGTGTCGATGCCACGGAAGTAATACTCGCGGTTGAACAGGTTGCTGATGCCCGCAGAGGCGGTCAGTACGCTGTGGTCTTGCAACTTGAACTGGCGCTCGATGGAGGTATTCCACAGCCAGTAGGCGGGCAGCCGACCGACCGAGGCAATGGCATCTTCGTCTACGCTGTTGGCGGCGTCGGTGTAGGCGCTGCTCACGTACAGGCCATCGAGGCTGTAGCTCCAGTGTTCGGCAAAACGGTAATGACCATCGACGCTGAACTGGTTGCGCGAGGCGAAGGGCACGTCATTGCCTTTGTAGATACCGTTACGCTGCTTGGCATCGAGGTAGGCATAACTGGCGTGCAAGTCAAGGGCGGGCAGGGCTTGCGGGGTCCAGAAGATTTCACTTTCGATGCCCTGGTGACGGGTGCTGCCCAGGTTGACGAAGCGGTCGGTGGTGCCGTTGTAGACGATCTGATCCTCAAAATCGATGCGGTACAGGCCCATATCGACGCGCAGGCCGTCCCAAGGTGTATAGCGCACGCCCGTTTCGTAGTTCCATGCCAGTTCAGCGCCGACTTGGCCTTCCTTGACGATCTGCGTGACTTGCGGCGGACGCAGGGATTTCTGCGCGTTGGCGTATACGTACCAGTCGTCACTGGCCTGGAAGCCGACGGTCAGGCCCGGCAACCACTCCCGGGAGGTGTTTTCGTTGGTAAAGCCGGTGATGCCGTCGTCGTAGTCCATGCGCGCATTTTCATAACGCGCGCCGGGGGTAATGGTCAGGCGGTTGTCGAACAGGCCGATGGCGTTGCTGATGTAGAACGCCTTGGCCGAGTCATTGAACTGCCAGTCACGGAACGGCGTGGTTTTGCCCGTAGCAACGCTTTGGCGGTCGACCTTGTAGTCGATGTCTTCCTTGACGTAGCGGGCACCCAGCAGCCAGGTCTGGCTGACCTGGTCGCCGTCGATGTTCATGCTCAGGCGCGGCTCGCTGCCCCAGACCTTGAAGTCTCGCGGGCCATCCTGCTTGGTGACGGCGGTGCCATCCGGGGTGAAAGGCAGGCCCACGACAAAGTTGCGGTAGCTCTTATGGGCGAAGTTGGTCCAACTGAACTGCACCGAGTCGAACGGGCCAATAGCGCCCAATTGTTGGGTGTAGGTGCCCCAGACGCGGTCGGTATTGCCTTCGAAGTTGTCCAGCGGGCGGGTCGACTGGCGCGGGTTGTCTTTGTAGTCGCGCACGCTGAGAGCGCCAGGCAGGTCCATGTCGGCGCGGTAGTGCTGAATGCCGAAGCTCAGGTCACGGTCATCGTCGATGTTCCATTGGCCACGCAGGCGGTAGTTCTGGATATCCGTGTCGGAGTGTTCACGACCGGTTTCACCGTTGATGCTGTTGAGGTCCAGTTGCAGGCCGAAATTGTCGGTCAGGTAACCGCCGGTGCCCACGTAGGTGTCCCACAGCTGGCGGCCACCGGGGTTGAAGGTGGTGCGCTCTTGAACGGTGTTTTGCCACTCGTGGGGGATGGGTTTGCTGATGAAGTTGATCACCCCGCCGACGTTGTTCGGGCCGTATTGCACCGCCGCGCCGCCGCGCACCACGTCGATGCGATCAACCGTCGCCATGGTCACCGGGAACAATGACAGCCCGGTCTGGCCATAGGGTGCCAGTGCCAGCGGAATCCCGTCAGACAAAGCCTGAACCCGGCCGCTGCGGCTTTCATAGAGGCCGCGCACGGCGATTTGTGGCAGTGCGCCGGTGCCGGTTTCGTCAAACACCTTGACCCCCGGCACACGTTGCAAGGCTTCATCGACCCCGCGCACGCTGGCTTTTTGCAGTTGCTCGTTGCCAATCACCGTACGGCTGCCCGCGTAGGTGCGAACTTCCGGGTCGGTGGCGCTACCCAATACATCACCTTTGATCACCATGGTGCCCAAAGCTACCGGCTCAGCAGGCGGTGGCGGGGTGAGGGTATTGGCCTGGGTGTCTTGCGCGACGATAAAAAACGTCTGGTCGTCGCGCTTTTGCACGTTAAGGCCATGTTTATCGAGTAGTCGGTGCAGGGCTTCTTCAGCGGTATAGCGACCTTTGAGCGCCGGGGTGGTGCTGTTGCCGACCACGTCGCTGGCGAAAATGATTTGCACGCGGGACTGTTGGGCCAGCGTATTCAGCGCTTGCTCCAGGTTGCTGCTCGGCAAGTCGACGTCGAACGTATCGTTGCCCTGGGCATTGGCCGAGAGGGCGAACAGAAGGCTGGTGGCGAGTACAGACAGCGACAGATACTGACGCGCCGGCAAGCGTTGTTTCATGGACGGGGCTCCTGAGAACGTTAGGGTTAGTTCTATTGCCGTCACCCGCACGGCAAAACCCTACCTCGTCACTGAATTATTTTTTTGCAGGCTTGTGGGTGATGTGCAACGTACCGTCCGCATCCCGCGCCATCGTCAGGGGCAAGATATGCGGGAACAGGTCGAGCAGGTCTTCAACGTTGTCGGTATTGAATATGCCGCTGATGGGCAATTGCGCCAGGGCTGGATCTTCGAGGCGGATCGGCGCCTGACGATAACGCTGGATCTGCGCAATGGCCTGTGCCAGCGGGGTGCGCGAGAACACCAGCTTGCGTTCTTGCCAGGCCAGCACGCCGGGCAGGTCTGCGTTTCGGGTTGGCTGTAGCTGACCGTCAAGGACCGCCAACTGCTGCCCCGGAATCAGCCGCTGTTGCTGTGCCGGATCGGTAATTGACTGCACGTTGACGCTGCCGCGCACCAATGCCACGTGCACGGCATTCGCTTCGCGGGCCACATTGAACAGGGTGCCCAACACGGTCACGCGTGCAGCACCGGCATCCACCTGGAACGGGCGCCACAGCGTTTTGCTGACATCGAACAAGGCCTGTCCGCTGTTGAGTGCCACGCGACGCGAACGCAAGTGCCAACTGACTTCAACCTGGGTGCCGCTGTCGAGCACCACCCGGCTGCCGTCTGCCAGATCGAGCACGCGCCGCTCGCCCAGTGCACTGCTGTACTGTTCGATGCGATAGCTGGGGTCTGTCCAGAACAGACCTGCACCCACCAGCGCCACCAGGGCCCCAACCACCAGCGGCGTGCGCGGTTTGCGCGGCTTGGGGGTGGGCATCGGAAAACGCTTGCGCAGCTCTTCGCGATGGCGGGCCAGGGTTTGGTCTTCGGCGGACAGCGGTTGCTCGGGTGAAGAGGGCGTGTTCATAAAGGGCCGGGCGGACGATCCAGGTGTGCGCGGCAGGCAGCAATGCCCAGACGCAGGTGTTTTTCAACGGTTTTTAGTGAAATGCCCATACGTGCGGCCACTTCAGCCTGGGGCAACTCGT
This sequence comes from Pseudomonas helleri, assembly GCF_001043025.1. Taxonomy (GTDB): domain Bacteria; phylum Pseudomonadota; class Gammaproteobacteria; order Pseudomonadales; family Pseudomonadaceae; genus Aquipseudomonas; species Aquipseudomonas helleri. Next base: position 149,079 of record NZ_JYLD01000013.1, read on the forward strand.
GAATCTTGTGCATGACAAAGACCATCTGGCAACGCTCCGGCAATTGGCTGATGGCCTGGGTGAGCAATTCCAGCTCCCGAGCCGACTCATACTGGCGCGTTGGTGACGGCGCCGGGCAGACAGCATCCGGCGGTTCGGGCATCTCAATGAGCCAGGCCTGGCTGCGTCGCTCACTGCGGTAGCGGTTGACCGCTTGATCGTGGGAGATCTTGCGCAACAACGCCAACGGCGTGTGGACGTTATCCTTTTCGCGTTTTTCAAGCAATTGCACGCAGACGTCATGGACCACTTCGCGGGCAAAACCGCGATCGCCAAAACGCCGACGCACATGATCTACCAGCTCGTCGTAGTGACGCACCAGTGTACTGAGCAGTGAGGGTTTGACGGGGTCGAAGGGCATGATCGGCCTGAGCGGGTGCAGAGCGGCAGCAAATATAAATGAGAAATGTTTCCATTCATAGTGAAGATTGCCACAGCGTGCTTGCGCTCATGGGAGGAGGATTTACCAGCCGCAAAAGGGTTTCAAAACCCAAGAATGCGTCGTACAGTCTCGCGCGGCAAAACGCTAGTCGCTACGGCACGCACCCACGGTCAACCAAGGCATAACCATGATCGATTTGAACCAGGTCAGCGCTTTTCAACAGCAAACACAGGTCTTCGACCGCGTCTCGCTGCACATTGGCTACAACGAACGCGTGGCCATCCTTGGCCCTAACGGCGCCGGCAAAAGCACCCTGTTAAAGCTCATCAACCGCGAGATCTACCCGGTTGAGCGTGAAGGCAGCTACCTGAAGCTGTTCGGCGATGAAACCGTGAACCTGTGGGCCCTGCGCAGCAAGATCGGCTTTGTGTCCCAGGACATGCAAGAGGATTACACCCCGTACACCTCGGCGCTGGATGTGGTGGTGTCCGGCTTCTTTGGCGCCATGGGCGCCCACGCTCACTTGCAGCCCAATGAAGAACAAATCACTTTGGCCCGCAACCTGATGCAGCAATTGGGCAGTGATATTGAAGAGCAGCGTATGTTCCAGCGCCTGTCCACCGGGCAAAAGCGCCGCTTGCTGCTGGCCCGCGCCCTGGTTCACCACCCGCAAGCACTGATTCTTGACGAACCCACCAGCGGCCTGGACATGGGCGCCAGCCTTGGTTTGCTGTCGCTGATGCGTAATTTCTGTGGCGAAGATCGCGCCATGATCATCACGACTCACCACATCGACGAGATCATTCCGGAAATCGACCGGGTGATTCTTATCAGCCAGGGCAAACTGATTGCCGACGGGCCCAAGCGCGAGATCCTCACCAGCGAGAAGCTTTCAGCGCTGTATCAAACTGAACTGCAAGTTTCGGAAAACAACGGCTGGTATCGCTGCTGGCACGCGTAACAGCGCTTTAGCCCTGACAGGCCGGGCTTGGCAGCTTAACGCCCGGCAACCGATGACGCCTCGCCGCCCAGACCACGCCGCCCACCAACAAAGCAATCGACACCAACTCGATGAGGCTGGGCAGGCGTTGGGCGTAAAAGAAGCCATAAATACAGGCGAACAGCGTTTCAAAGACAATCAATTGCGCGCTGAGCGACGCTGCCATGCGCCTTGAGCAGGCATTCCATAACCCATTGGCAATCCACGAGCCGCAGAACGCCAGGAACAGGCACACCCACAAAAAGTCCATCCAGCGGCTGCTGTCGATGTTGGCAGGCATGAGGTTGGGGAACAGCCACCAGGCCACCAAGCCAAACACCACGGCGACGGTCCCGGTAGCGATGCCCAGCAGGGTAGACCATTCGCTGCTGTTGAATGCGCTGTGCTTGAGGTAACGGGCATTGTGGGTGGCGTACCACGACCAACTGATCACACCGCAGAACCCGCAAGCGATGCCCAGCAGTTGCGTGGTCAACTCAGTGCCCGATGAATGGGCAGCGGTATGTTCCAGGCTGATCGATACGATTCCGAGGAATACCATCAATAAAGGCAGCTTGAGTTTGCTGATCGGCAACGAGCCCGCATCGGCGCGGCCTAAAAACGTGATGGCCACCGGCATGATGCCGTTGATCAACGAGGCCGTCGTGACCCCGCTGAGCTGCACAGAGGCCCCCAGCAGCGCATAGTTCAGCACGTTACCGGTGAGCGACAGACGCAACAGCATGCCGACATCGGCGCGGCTGATTTTAGCCAGCAGGCGTGCTGCCATGGGCAGTGCAACGGCCAGGGAAATCAGGCCATACATCGCAAAGCGGACGCTGCTGATCAGTACCGCATTAAATTCCGGCAGCAAGGAGGGCCCAAGAATAACTCCGCCCCAAATGGCTCCGGCCAGCAACGCAAACACAATCCCGCTTTTCATCACGCCCACTCAACTAATGACTTTGGCGAGATTCTATCGGTAGCAATTCAACGTCACCTGCGATAAAAAATCAGTCACCCATTCCGCTGCGGAATATCTTGCTGTTTGTCGCCACAAGGAGCTGCATCATCAACCGTTACCTGCGTGCCTTGCCGCCTTTGGAAACCCTGATCACCTTTGAAGCAGTCGGCCGCCACTCAAGCTTTACTGGCGCTTCCAGGGAGTTGTTCCTGACCCAAAGCGCCGTGAGCAAACAAATGCGTCAGCTGGAAGACTGCATCGGCGTGCCGCTGTTCGAAAGAAAACCGCGCGGCGTCATGCTCACGCCTGCCGCGCAGGAACTGCTGATAACGGTCAATACACTCCTGACCACGCTGCACCAGAGCGTGACGCGGATCCGCAATGTGCATCAACCCAACACCGTCTCAATTTTGGCGACCCACGCTCTGGCGCAGTTTTGGCTGTTCCCCAAACTGATCGAATTCAACAAGGCCTATCCCGACATCGCCGTGCACGTGCACGCAATGAATGAATTCGATGAAGCCAGCCTCAAGGACTACGACCTGGGCATCCTCTACGGCCAAGGCGAGTGGGGTGCTTTAAATTGCGACTTTCTGATTCCTGAAATCGTCTTTCCGGTTGTCCATGCAGCCCTGGACGTCACGGATATACAAACCCTGGAACAACTGGCCAGCGCCAATCTGGTGCAGATCGACACCTCGGCCTGGCATTGCCTGGACTGGGAGCAGTGGTTTGAGCATTTCGGCATCGACTACCTCGCCCCGGAAAAAGCCCCGGTGTTCAACCAACTGACCTTGGCTTTTCGCGCGGTGCAACAAGGCATGGGCATTGGCCTGGCGTGGACCTTTATGGGCGACGAAGCCTTCGCCAAAGGCGAGTTGCAGCGCGTCACCGGGTTTGAATGCGTGACAGGGCGCGCCGAGTACCTGGTGTCGGTCAAGCATCGGCCGTTGTCGCCCTGTGCGGTGATTTTTCGCGAGTGGGTATTGGGTGTTGGGGGGCGCACGCCCAGGTAGGAATGGGTCCGAGCGCCCAAGGTTAAGCGCTCGGATGTAGCGAGACAAAATAGGTCAGAGCAGTGGCGGTATGGTCGCTTGCACGGGCACTTCCAGTACCGTTGGCACGTTACGGGTGAAGGCTTCGCGGCAGGCCTTGCGGATCTCATCGAGGGTAGTGGCGCGTACCCCATGGGCGCCATAGCCCTGTGCCAGAGCGACAAAATCCAGACCTGGCAAATCCAGCCCCGGCACGTTCGGCGTTTGTTCCAGCACGGCAAAGGACTTCAAAATCCCGTATTGCCCGTTGCGAGGCACGACAAAGAGAATCGGTAATTCGTGCTGCACCGCCGTCCATAAGCCTTGTATGGAGTATTGGAACGAGCCATCGCCGATGATCGCCAGCACGGGGCGATTGCGCCCACTGTCACGCTCAGCCAACGCAATACCGATACTGGCCGGAAGGTTCCAGCCCAGGCTGCCACTGGCAAAGGTATAAAACGAGTCGGGCTGATCCACAGGCCATGCGCTATGAAGCTCTGCGAGGTTAGAAGGCGACTCTTCAATCAGAACCGTATTGGCGGGCGTTGCAGCGCGCAGGGCCTGGAACACACTGAGTGATGACAACAACCCATCGATGCTTTCTGCGTGCTTGGCTGCCGGGTGCGGAGCCAAGCCATGTGCCTGGCGCTTGACCGCAGCACTGCCGACGGGGCGCGGCTTGACTTGAGCAATCAAGGCATCCAGCGACAGGACCGCATCCCCCAGCACACTGTCGCCGACCGGTGCACGAGCCGCCTCACTGGGGTCGTCAGTGATGTGCAAAAGGCGTAAGCCCTCAGGCAAGTAGTCGCCGGCAACATAGGGATAATAGCGAAACACCGGGGCGCCAATGACGATAGCCAGATCATGGCCCGCAAGCTTCTGCGATAAAGGTGCAATGGCAAAAGGCAAGCCGCCAGCATACAGCGGATGGCTTTCCGGGAAAGGAGGGCGCTCAGAGGCAGGCGCGGCGTACACCGTGGCTTGCAACTGCTCAGCCAGGGCAATGGCTTGCGGCCAGCCCTGGCCACGGGCGATGGCCGCACCATAAATCAGCGCCGGATTAGTAGCGTTGGATAACGCCTGAGCAAACGCGCTGAGCACCTCAGGGTCTGGAGCAATACGCGTGGCCACCGAGCGCACAAGGGCAGGGCCTCTGGCAGGCTTGTCCCAATCATCCAGTGGAATCGACAAAAACACCGGACCGGCAGGCGGTTGCACGGCGATGGCGTAAGCGCGCATAAACGCGGCCGGGACATCTTCAGCGCAAACCGGCTCATAACTCCACTTCACCCAAGGCTTGGGCAAAAGAGCCGGCTCAATATTGGTCAGCCACGGCTCCATCAGCAACATGTCCCGGGTTTGGTTACCCGCGGTAATGATCAACGGCGTTCTGTTCTGAAACGCGGTCAAAATATTGCTCATGGCGTTGCTCAGCCCGGCACTGGTATGCACGTTAACGATCGCCGGTCGCCGATTGGCCTGCGCAAAACCATCCGCCGCGCCAACCGCAGAAGACTCATGCAGGGTTTGGATATAGCGAAAATCGGCCGGGAAATCCTTGAGAAAGGTCTCCTCAGTCGAGCCAGGATTGCCAAACATCGTGGTAAGCCCCAGCTCTCGTAGCAACTGATACGTCACATCGCGGACGGTTTTGCCTGTCATGGAAACTCCGATCAATTCAAATTGATGACATTGCGAAATAGCTGATGGGCAGGGTAGTTATTTCGCGCGTGTTCACCACAAGCCAGCGCTGGAACTGCGCGGTGATCAGATCGGAGGGTAGGCGAAGAGGGGGGTGGTGGGGGTGAGGGCGACGAGTGGTTTGGGTGGGATAAATTGAAGGTTTGAGTGTGTGAAATTGTCACAGCTTGATGAGGTGAGAAGTGATCCGTGCGTTAGGGACGCATAATTGACTCTAGCCAAAACGTTATCAAAAAGCCATCATGCAGTATTTTCATCATCAGTGAAGCACACGGAATGTCACACGCCTTTAGTCATGGAATGATTAGACTTTACAAACATTACAGTGATGAGTGCGGAGCCAGAGAGAAAGGAATTCGTGAAGATTGCGAAATCACTTCGCTCATCGTGAATCCTCCTGATTGCATCCCATCACGAGCCATTGGTGAAATCTGGAGATTACGTATGGAACCAAAAATGGCTCAGGATCCCCCTCTGTTTCCATCAGAACATGTGGAACACACTAAAATACATTTTTGGTCAAGTAGGAATATTGAGCTGGGTGCGCTGGGTTAGTCTTTGAAAGTTGAAGATTTTTTTGATTCAGCTTAATTAATTTTTATAGGATTTAGCTGTGGTTGCTCCAGTAAAAAAAATCTATGACGAGGTCAGCGAGTTTTACTTTGATTTTTCCGTTTTGGAAAACAAAAAGCTAGATGTATGTTTAATACAAGCGCCTGCGCCTGATTTTGAGCTAGTTGAAAATGACAAGTCACGACAAACAACAGTAAAAGTTGTTAGCCAGTTGCTAGCAGAAAATGAACGACATGGGCAGCCAGTACTTAAAGAAATCTTACCAAGAAGCAAGATGACATTAATACTCCTGCCTGAGTTCGCATTTGGCTATGTGGATTGGGATGAGCTGGATACTGCTATAAGAGAAAGTCGTACACCTATTATGTTAATAGCTGGGTTTGGAGCTACTGCGGGCGCTCTACTTACAGATTGGGTGAAAAAGGATGGCGAAACGAAGAGGCATTGGGCTTGGTCTGAGGATATTAGTAACATAAAAGTGGTCAATGGGGCATGGTGCTGGATTCACCAACCGAACATTCGTACTGATTGCATCGTGTGGATGAAAAATATTGCTGAACAGAGAGTAGAGGCCGTTAATATACCAAACATGCAATTTGGCAAGGAAGTCTTGCATATAAAATTTAACGACCTAAGCCTTTTGCCAGTTATTTGTGCAGATCTATTGAACTCTGTAAGTGTGCCTGGGTCAACACAGGAAAAACTTCGCAAGGCGATAGATCTTGATCAGCGTCCGACAGTTCCAGTTTTGATAACAGGCTCGTTATGGCAAACCGGCTATAACAGAAACTGGGAAAACGCCGTAGGAAATATACTTCAGCATGTTGTAACAGAAAGACCTTCAGCACTTGCTCTTTGCAATATCGCTCATGACATCCCTCTCCAGGTAGAAGAGGCCGATAAATGGAGAAGCATGAGTGGTGTTTTTACAAAATTTCAAGATCTTCCTAAAAGCCAGAAACATTTGCCAGCAGGAAGAGCGCTGGATACATCCAGTATTTCTGGTGTGGTAATACGCGATTCTAAACCTTGTATCGTTGGTGGAAAGTTGGGTTGGAGGCCGTTTAATCCTGTGGAGGGGCAGTTTCTTTGGCACTCTGACATGCTCTGTCATATCGATAGCCAAGGGATTGATCTGATGAACTATGCGAAGAATACAATCATCAGGTGTGAAGTTGGTAGGAATTTAAGAAGGTTGCCTAATCAAAAAAATTGGGATCCCTGCGTAAATATTGGCTTAAAATCGCTTAGGACAAGGGCTGAAGGTTTTTCAGAGCGCACTTTAAAAAGATTAGTTTCTCATATTTTAAGTGGTCTACAGCGAAAATTTTTAGCTGAGCCTGATGATCTTCATGAGAATGAAAGCTATCGTGATGGTATATACGCAATAGCGGCTTTGAAATCACTTGAAAATGCCGAGTGGTTGACTGAGGACAATCAGGATGGTCACTTAGTGTCTTCAGGCGCTGTTAATCTCCTTGTGTGGAGCGAGCGCGAGCGCGGTCATAGATTTGTGAGGAGTCAAGTTGAAAAATGGCTTCAAGAACCTGAGTGGCATCCCAAACTTATTGTGTTTGGGCGCGGCGGCGGAGGTGAAGGGGAGATTCATGTTTCATCTCGGACAGACATCAGTACTCCTTCGGGTGCAATTACTGGGTTAGATGATGATTTTATGGGGGCGGGCGGCAGCATAACTGAGTCAAAAATTATTAGACGCGCGGCTATTTACAGTATTGATAAGGTTTCGGCAATGTATATGGTGAATCGCCCCGGGTTTCCTAGACACTCTCCAGGCTCGCTGCGTAACGCTTTTCAAACTCTACCGGTGACAGCTGATTGTTGAAACTGTGGCGTCGTTTTGGGTTGTAAAACATCTCGATGTAATC
>NZ_JYLD01000014.1 GCF_001043025.1 Pseudomonas helleri
TCTGACTCCACAAGCACCCACACGAATTGCTTGATTTAGTTGTTAAAGAGCGGTTGGTTAAGCTTTCGCTCAACCGAGGCGCGCATTCTACAGCAGCCTCTGTTGCTGTCAAGCGGTTATTTTAAGATGTTTTCAAAGTTTCCTTTGCAACATCAACCACTTGCGCTTTCGATCTCTCGTTAGCGGGAGGCGAATTCTACAGCGTTACACGCTGCTGTCAACACCTCATTTCCTGCTTCGATGAATTGAAGCTGGCACCGTAAAAATCATCCAACTCATTGATATTCAAAGAGTTTTCCGTTTCGACTGTGCCGGAAGTGGGCGCATTATAGGCTAATAAAATGCGCCGTCCAGCACTAATTTCAGTTTTATTCAGCTTTTAGCGTAATTCGCGCAAAAGATTTCTTGCCAGCCTGGCAAACGTGAGTCGAACCCACTGCATATATATAGGAGCGATCAACCACCTCACCATCTATACGCACACCACCCGAGCTCAGCAAATCCCGCGCAACCGCAGAGTTCTTCACCAAGCCTGCTTTATTAAGGACGGCCGCAATCGGCATGTCTTCTGCCGACACGAGTTCAATCTCAGGCAAGTCATCCGGCAACTCGCCATCCTTCATCCGGTTACCCGCACCGCGATGAGCATTAGCTGCCGCCTCTTCACCATGGAAGCGCGCCACAATCTCTTCAGCCAGCTTGATCTTGATGTCACGCGGATTAGCCCCCGCCTCAACATCAGCACGCAAAGCATTGATTTCGTCCATCGAACGGAAGCTCAGCAATTCGAAGTAACGCCACATCAACGCATCCGGAATAGAAACCAGCTTGCTATACATCACGCCCGGCGCTTCCTGGATCCCGACGTAGTTACCCAAAGACTTGGACATCTTCTTAACACCGTCCAACCCCTCAAGCAGCGGCATCGTCACGATGCACTGAGCTTCCTGGCCGTAGCCGCGCTGCAACTCACGCCCCATCAGCAAGTTGAACTTCTGGTCAGTACCACCCAGCTCAACATCAGCCTTCAGCGCAACAGAGTCATAACCTTGCACCAACGGATAAAGGAACTCATGAATAGCGATTGGCTGGTTGGTGGTGTAGCGCTTGTCGAAGTCATCGCGCTCGAGCATACGAGCAACGGTGTATTGAGACGTCAGACGAATAAAGTCAGCAGGCCCCATTTGATCCATCCAGGTGGAGTTGAACGCCACCTCGGTCTTGGCCGGATCAAGAATCTTGAAGACTTGGGTTTTATAAGTCTCGGCATTATCGAGTACTTGCTCACGCGTCAGCGGAGGACGCGTAGCACTCTTGCCACTTGGATCGCCAATCATCCCGGTGAAGTCCCCAATAAGGAAAATCACCTGATGCCCCAGATCCTGGAACTGGCGCAGCTTATTAATAAGTACGGTGTGCCCCAAGTGCAGATCCGGCGCCGTCGGGTCGAAACCTGCCTTAATACGCAACGGCTGGCCGCGCTTGAGTTTCTCGACCAATTCAGACTCGACCAGCACCTCTTCGGCACCACGCTTGATTAGCGCTAGCTGCTCTTCAACCGACTTCATATCAGACCCGTAAGGCTCAAATTCAAAAAGGAACCAACCATACAAGATCAGAGACTAATTACAAGTTCTGCCCGGCATATGGCGACCATCCGCCCAGGAAAGGTTCGTCGACTTGCTTCAAGGGTGATTTGGTTATATTTTATACAGTTATTTCATCTTTACCGTGTCAGTCATCTTTTCCAATTCATCCTTTATTCAAAGTCAAATTATCTATGACCAGTCAACCGCCTAAAGCGCCACCGCTTTATCCGAAGACCCACCTGCTTGCCGCAAGTGGTATCGCCGCCCTTTTAAGCTTGGCCCTGTTGGTTTTCCCATCGAGCGAAGTAGAAGCAAAAAGAACAACCCTGAGCCTCGAACTGGAAACCCCTGCCGAGCAACTCAAGCAAGACCAAGGCAGCGAAGAGCTGGTCCAGACGACCAACGACGCTACCCCAGCGCCTTTTGCTCAAATAGAACAGCCAGACAGCCCACCCGAAGCCACCGCCAAAGTCGAAGAACCCAAAGCCCCAAACCATCGTGAAGTGGTCGTCACCAAAGGCGATACGCTGTCTACTTTATTCGAAAAAGTAGGCCTGCCCGCGTCCTCCGTTCATGAAATTTTGGCCAGCGACAAACAAGCCAAGCAATTCAGCCAGCTCAAACACGGCCAGAAACTTGAGTTTGAAATGGGCCCTGACGGTCAGCTAAACAACCTGCACAGCCAGGTAAGTGATCTTGAAACCATTACCCTCACCAAAAGTGCCAAGGGCTACACGTTTCGCCGCGTGACCGCACAACCGACTCTCAAATCCGCCTACGTACACGGCGTTATCACCAGCTCATTGTCTGCCTCCGGCCAGCGTGCAGGCTTGCCGCACAGCATGACCATGCAAATGGCCAAGGTATTCGGCTACGACATCGACTTCGCTCAGGACATCCACCCTGGCGACCAGTTCGAAATCATCTACGAGCAAAAAGTGATTAACGGCAAGAGCGTCGGCACCGGCAACATCCTGTCTGCCCGCTTTACCAACCGCGGCAAAACCTACACCGCAGTGCGCTACACCAACAAGCAAGGCATCAGCAATTACTACACCGCTGACGGCAACAGCATGCGCAAAGCATTCATCCGTACTCCGGTTGATTTTGCCCGTATCAGCTCGCGATTCTCTTCAGGCCGCAAGCACCCCATCCTGAACAAAATCCGTGCCCACAAAGGCGTCGATTATGCGGCTCCGCGCGGCACACCGATCAAGGCAACGGGCGATGGCAAAGTCTTCCTTGCAGGCCGCCAAGGTGGTTACGGCAACACCGTCATCATCCAGCACGGCAACACCTACCGCACCCTGTACGGGCACATGCAAGGCTTCGCCAAAGGCATTAAAACCGGTGGCACAGTGAAGCAAGGCCAAGTGATTGGTTACATCGGTACAACGGGCCTGTCCACCGGACCGCACCTGCATTACGAGTTCCAGGTCAATGGCGTTCACGTAGACCCGCTTGGCCAAAAGCTGCCAATGGCCGACCCGATCGCAAAAGCAGAGCGCACCCGCTTCCTGCAACAAAGCCAACCGTTAATGGCCCGCATGAACCAAGAGAAAGCCACTCTCCTGGCTTCGAGCAAGCGCTAAGCCATGGCTCTCTATATAGGCGTAATGTCCGGCACCAGCCTGGACGGTCTGGACATTGCACTTATAGAGCTGGGAGCGAGCATCAAACTGCTCGCCACCCACTACACGCCCATGCCAGACGCACTGCGCAGTGAACTACTGGGCTTGTGCAGCAGCGGACCAAACGAAATAGCCCGTTGTGCCATCGCTGAAAACCATTGGGTCGAACTGGCCGCTCAGGGCATCAATAGCCTGCTCAAGCAGCAGCAGCTATCGCCCAATGCCATCCGCGCCATTGGCAGCCATGGCCAGACGATCCGGCACGAGCCTGCACAAGGTTTCACCGTCCAGATCGGCAACCCTGCCTTGCTGGCAGAGCTCACCAATATTTGCGTAGTGAGTGACTTTCGCCGTCGCGACGTAGCCGCTGGCGGTCAAGGCGCACCGCTGGTTCCAGCCTTCCATGAAGCCTTGTTTACCGATGATGTAGGCTACCGAGCAGTATTGAACGTAGGAGGCTTCAGCAATTTAAGTCTGATTACTCCTGAAAACCCCGTCGCAGGGTTCGACTGCGGCCCGGGGAATGTTCTGCTGGATGCCTGGATACAAACGCAACGCAATCAACTCTATGACCGAAATGGCCAATGGGCAGCCAGCGGCAATGTCGCCCCTCTTCTGCTTAGCACCTTGCTGAATGACCCTTTCTTTCAAACAAAGGGCCCAAAGAGTACAGGCCGCGAGGTGTTTAACCTCCCATGGCTGCAGAATCACCTGAGCGCGCTTCCGGCCTTTGCCGCAGAAGATGTTCAGGCCACCCTGCTGGAGCTCACCGCGCAGACTATCGTGCAGTCACTGCAGGCAGCCCAAGCGCGTACCAGCGAACTATTAGTCTGCGGGGGTGGAGCGCATAACGGTGCATTGATGGCCCGCCTCGCTCAGTTACTGCAGCAAACACAAGTCAGCAGCACCCAGGCCAAAGGCGTTGATCCTGACTGGGTTGAGGCGATGGCCTTTGCATGGCTTGCGCACTGCTGCCTTGAAAACATCCCCACCAACCGCCCAAGCGTCACCGGGGCACGCGGCCTGCGTGTTCTAGGCGCTATATACCCCGCCTGATCGCAGACAGCAAAACGCCGCGATTCAACGCGGCGTTAAGGGTGTAGCAGGTATCGCGAACTTAAATCGAGAACGATGATCCGCAACCACAGGTCGTGGTCGCATTCGGGTTCTTGATGACAAAGCGCGAACCTTCCAGGCCTTCCTGATAATCCACCTCGGCACCTGCCAAGTACTGGAAGCTCATCGGATCGACCACCAGGCTTACGCCTTCGCGCTCAACGATGGTGTCATCGTCGGCCACGTCTTCATCGAAAGTAAAACCATACTGAAAACCGGAACAACCGCCGCCCGTTACAAATACGCGCAACTTCAAACGATCATTACCCTCTTCATCGACCAGGCTCTTCACCTTGTGCGCAGCACCTTCGGTGAATTGCAAAGCCGTGGGGGTGAAGGATTCGACGCTCATGCTGACTATCTCCCGGCGCTATGCCGCCATAATGCGTGATGAAGCGCATTATCCGCTTCTCCTAGAAAAGCGGTCAACTATTAAGGGAGCAGCGGCAAGCTTCAAGCTACACGCTTGCCGCGCACAACGTGAAGCTTACAGCTGCTCTTACGGCAACATCCCGGCGTGAGACAAGCCCAGGCGCTCATCCAGACCGAACAGAATGTTCATGTTCTGCACCGCTTGGCCAGAAGCCCCTTTAACCAGGTTATCGATAACCGACAACACCACGACCAAGTCACCGTCCTGTGGGCGATGCACCGCGATACGGCATACGTTCGCCCCGCGCACACTGCGGGTTTCCGGGTGGCTGCCGGCAGGCATCACGTCAACAAAAGGCTCGTTGGCATAACGCTTTTCGTACAACGCCTGCAAGTCGACCGAACGATCCACCACAGTGGCGTAAAGCGTGGAATGAATACCACGAATCATCGGCGTCAGATGTGGGACGAAGGTCAAACCCACGTCTTTACCTGCAGCACGATGCAGGCCCTGACGAATTTCTGGCAAATGGCGATGCCCTTTTACCGCATAAGCTTTCATGCTTTCGGACGTCTCGGCATACAACGAGCCGACACTCGCACCGCGCCCGGCACCGCTGACACCCGATTTACAGTCAGCAATCAGCACAGAGGTATCAGCCAGCCCGGCTTCCAGCAACGGCAAAAAGCCCAGTTGTGCGGACGTTGGATAGCAACCCGGCACCGCAATCAGGCGGGCCTGTTTGATTTGCTCGCGGTTAACTTCAGGCAAACCATAAACAGCTTCCTTCAACAACTCTGGCGCGCCGTGCGGCTGACCGTACCACTTGGCCCATTCATCCGCGTCCTGCAAGCGGAAGTCTGCAGACAGGTCGATCACCTTGGTGCCAGCCGCCAGCAATTCGCCAGCCAGTGCGTGAGCAACGCCGTGAGGCGTGGCGAAAAACACCACGTCGCAGGCCGCCAATGTCTGAGTGTCCGGCACGCTGAACGCCAGGCCGTCATAGTGACCGCGCAGGTTCGGGTACAGATCGGCAACTGGCAGGCCCGCCTCGGATCGAGAAGTGATGGCAACCACTTCAGCTTGCGGATGCTGTGCCAGCAAACGCAGTAATTCGACACCGGTGTAACCCGTGCCGCCGACAATACCGACCTTGACCATAACCTGCCCTCAACGAACCCACTGGAAAGCCCTCGATAATAGGGACACCGCGCCCCTGCGACAACCGTCAAGGTGACTCTCAGACGCTCTACTACTACTATTTGGTCTACCGTGAACCTGGGAATAACTAAAAATGCTTTATCTATGGATCAAAGCCTTCCACATCATCAGCATCGTCTGTTGGTTTGCAGGCCTGTTTTACCTGCCTCGCCTCTTTGTTTACCACGCACAAAGCGAAGATTCCGTCAGCAAAGAAAGATTTAGCCTCATGGAACGCAAGCTGTATCGCGGCATCATGGGCCCTGCAATGATCGCCACACTGATCTTCGGCGGCTGGCTGCTCTACCTGACCCCGGGCTTTCTCAGCCAAGGGTGGATGCACGCCAAACTGACCCTGGTGTTTCTGCTGATCGGTTATCACCACATGTGTGGCGCTCAGGTAAAACGCTTTGCCCGTGGCGAGAACACACGCAGCCACGTGTTTTATCGCTGGTTCAACGAAGTCCCTGTTTTATTCCTGCTGGCCATCGTCATCCTGGTGGTGGTCAAACCGTTCTGAATTCAACTCTCCCAACCTTGAGGTTATCCAATGTCACTGCCTGCCTTGCTGGATCAACGCTTGCGCCTGCCGGTAGTTGCCGCGCCCATGTTCCTGATTTCCAATCCGCAACTCGTCCTGGCGTGTTGCCGCAATGGTGTCGTGGGCAGCTTTCCGGCGCTCAATCAACGTGACAGCAGTGGTTTCAAAGCCTGGCTTGAAGAAATCGAAGCCGGGCTGGCGACATTGGAAAACCCGGCGCCCTACGCCGTTAATCTGATTGTGCACAACAGCAACCCACGGCTGCAGGCGGATCTGGCGATTTGCATCGAGCATAAAGTGCCCATCGTCATCACCAGCCTGGGCGCGGTTAAAGAGGTCGTTGATGCTGTCCACAGCTATGGCGGGCTGGTTTTCCACGATGTGACCACCCGCCGCCATGCCGAAAAAGCCGCTGAAGCGGGCGTAGATGGCCTGATTGCTGTGGCCGCAGGCGCCGGTGGCCATGCTGGCACCTGGAGCCCGCTCGCGCTGGTGGCAGAAATTCGTCAGTTCTTCGACAAAACCCTTTTGCTGGCCGGTTGCATCAACCACGGCCACGAAATTTTGGCCGCTCAAGTGTTGGGCGCGGACCTCGCTTACTTGGGTACACGCTTTATCAGCACTCAGGAAAGCCATGCCCCTGACGCATACAAAGAGATGCTAGTGGCCTCCCATGCCGCCGACATCATCCACACTGCGGCGGTATCGGGCGTACCCGCCAGTTTCATGCGTCAAAGCCTTGAGAATGCAGGTTTTGATCTGGCAGCCCTTAAAACCCAGGGCGAAGTAAAACTCAAGCCGCTCACTGACGAAGCCAAAGCCTGGAAAACCGTATGGTCCGCGGGTCAGGGTGTAGGAGAAATCACCGATCTCCCGACAACCGAGCAATTAATTACCCGCATGGACGAGGAGTACCGCACAGCGTTAAGCCTTACCTCACAACTGGCCCAGCATTGGCCGCGACACTGACACCTCGAAGCCCGCCCACCCGGCGGGCTTTTTTAAAGACACACCGACAAGGAAGCCACCATGCCAGAACCGAGCCTGGGCAATACACCCTCACAAACACCTTTCGCCACGCTGGACCCTCTGGGGTTCGACGGTCGCATCGGCCGTTTGCGATTTTTGGTCTGGAGCACCGTGATCACCCTCATTGCTATCGTGACCGGGGTATTGGTACTGCTGGCCGTCAATGTTTCACCCACATTGGGTATTACCTGCGGCGCAACACTGGCCATTGCTTATGCGTTCATTAGCCTGAGAATTGGCGCCCAGCGCCTGCATGACCTCAATTGGTCCGCCTGGATGTTGCTGCTTCATCTGGTACCGATGGCCAACCTGGTACTCGCGGTCATGATGCTCCTGATGCCCGGCACAGAAGGCCCGAACAAATACGGCCCGCCGCCACCGCCCAACAGCCGCTCAGTCACCATCGGCGCGTGGATCATCATTTTCTTCATCGGTTTGAGCCTGTTCGTGATGGCGGCGCTCTTCGCTTTAGGCTTAATGGCAACGTTGATCAACGCAGCCACCAGCAACACCCTGTAAACTGCGCAGCTAAATGAACGCGTTAACGCCAGGGACATCATTGTCACCGGACTGTACCGTTGCGATGGAGAGAAACATGACCCGTTACGCTTTGATCACTGGTGCTTCCAGCGGCATTGGCCTGGCCTTGGCAGAAGCACTTGCCCGCCGCGGGCGCAGCCTCATCCTTGTAGCGCGTCAGCGCGATGCGCTGGAAAGCATTGCGCTTGAGTTGACCCAGCGTTTCGGTGTCGAGGTGTTGTTCCGCGCCTGTGACTTGGGCGAACCCCTGCGCCTGTCCGGCTTTTTGCTGGAGCTGGAGGAAGGTGACCGGCAAATCGACCTGCTGATCAACTGCGCCGGCATTGGCACTTGCGGTCCGTTCCTCGCCCATGACTGGAGCGCCGAGCAAGACCTGATCGAGCTCAACATCCTGGCCCTGACCCGCATGTGCCATGCCATTGGCAACATGATGGCCGTGCAGGGTGGCGGGCAAATCCTCAACGTCTCATCGATCGCCGCCTACCAGCCCGGCCCGTGGCTCAGCACCTACTTCGCGAGTAAAGCGTATGTCCTGCATTTCTCCGAAGGCTTGCGCGAAGAAGTGAAAAAAACCGGCATCAAAGTCTCAGTGCTGTGCCCCGGAGTCACCCGCACCGGCTTTTTCGACGCGGCAAACATGAACCCGGAAGCCGTCAAACGTAATAAAAGTGCCCTGAGCCCTGAAGAAGTTGCCCTTTACACCGTGCGCGCACTCGACAAGAACAAGGCGATTATCATGCCCGGCTGGCGCAACCGCTGGCTCACGCGCATGCCACGCCTGCTTTCTCGCTGGCTGACCCGCAAAATCGCAGCCTCAGTGAACAAATCTTACTGCCCGCGTTAACGAGACTGGGCGTAATCGGTGTCCGTGAGTACACTCAGACCGGACTTCACTCACGGAGACAACGCTTTGGATACTCTGTTCACCAAAATCATCAACCGTGAAATACCGGCCAAGATCATCTACGAGGATGATCAAGTGCTGGCTTTTCACGATATTGCCCCCCAAGCGCCGGTTCACTTTTTGGTCATTCCAAAAAAACACATCGCCACCCTCAATGACCTGACCGAAGAAGACAAGCCGCTGGCCGGGCACATTCTGTTTACCGCGCAGCGCCTGGCCAAAGAGCTGGGCTGCGAAGACGGTTTTCGCGTAGTGATGAACTGCAATGAAAATGGAGGCCAGACGGTTTACCACATTCACATGCACGTTCTGGGTCAACGCCAGATGAACTGGCCGCCGGGCTGATTGCTCTGCCCGCCCGTACACACCGTGGGAGCCACCGCTCCCACGCCGACGCATGATCCAACGCAAACCCTGCCTACGCGTTTGAGGTAAACTGACCACCGTGATTTTTTCCGGAGGTAAGCATGACTACCCAACGTCACTACTCGCCGATTGACCGTCTCCTGTTGCAAGCCGATACCGCCATGCGCACCCTGCTGCCCTTCAGTGGTCAGCCGCATCGCCCTTCCCCGGCCATTGTCAAAACCGAAAAGCCGCTCGATGAAAAAACCGCCCGCCACGTGGCCGGGCTGATGCGCATCAACCATACCGGCGAGGTATGCGCCCAAGCGCTGTACCAAGGGCAGGCCTTAACCGCCAAGTTACCGCACGTGCGCGAAGCGATGGAACATGCCGCTGAAGAAGAAATCGACCACTTGGCCTGGTGCGAACACCGTATCCACCAACTGGGCAGCCATACCAGCGTGCTCAACCCGCTGTTCTACGGCATGTCATTTGGCATTGGTGCCGTCGCCGGCCTGATCAGCGACAAAGTCAGCCTCGGCTTTGTTGCCGCGACTGAAGACCAAGTGTGCAAACACCTCAACGAGCACCTTGAGCAACTGCCTGCCGAAGATGAAAAATCCCGCGCTATCCTCGAGCAGATGCGCCTCGACGAAGAACAGCACGCCGAGTCAGCATTGAATGCAGGCGGCTACCGCTTCCCGGCGCCGGTAAAATTTGGCATGAGCCTGCTGGCGAAAGTCATGACCAAAAGCACCTATCGCATCTGATCCCGGCATCCAAGCCATAAAAAAGGCGGTTACCTCTCGGTAGCCGCCTTTTTTTGTTGCGCGAAAACTTACCCCATATTGCGGGCGTAGAAGATTTCGAGCATTTCGTGCTTCACGCGCTCAGTGACCTGCGCACGTTGTTCAACCGACAGATTGCTGGTCGCGTCGCCGAACAGGTAATTATCCAGTTCGAAGTTCTTGAGCAGCATCTTGGTGTGGAACAGGTTTTCCTGGTACACGTTCACGTCGGTCATCTGGTAACCGTCGCGGGTGTCTTCGGAGAGGTAGTTCTGGATCGAGTTGATCTCGTGATCGATGAAGTGCTTTTTGCCTTCTACGTCACGGGTAAAACCACGCACACGATAGTCGACCGTCACGATATCCGAATCAAACTGATGGATCAGATAGTTGAGAGCTTTAAGCGGTGAAATAACGCCGCACGTCGACACGTCAATATCCACACGGAAAGTCGCAATACCGTCCACAGGATGAATCTCTGGATAGGTGTGCACCGTGATATGACTTTTGTCGAGATGACCCAAAATGGTCTCTGGCAGCGGGCCAGGGGATTCTTCGATCTGGCTTTCGGTAGGCGTTACCGGCTGCTCAGAAATCAGAATAGTGACGCTGGCGCCTTGTGGATCGTAATCCTGACGAGCGATGTTCAGGATATTGGCCCCAATGATATCGACCACATCTGTGAGGATCTGCGTCAGGCGTTCTGCGTCGTACTCTTGATTGATGTACTCAACGTATGCCTGCTGGTCTTGCGGGGTTTCCGCGTAGCAGATGTCATAGATGTTGAAGCTCAAGGTCTTTGTCAGGTTATTGAACCCGTGGAGCTTGAGTTTGCTTTTCACCGTTATAAAACTCTCTATGTCGATGCGGCTCGGCCGCGTGATCCAGCATGCCCGTCAAGTGCGTGGACGCACCTGCGTAGGACGGTTAACACCTCTTCGCGATGGCGATTTTGGTTATTTGTTCGGACGTGAGCCGGGGTTATTCCCTGCCACTGCCCTTAAAAAAGTGGCGCATTATGCAGACGTCAGCTTCTGATCGCCAGAGTCTGCAATGCTTTTATGTAAATTGGATGTCGGCTCAGCCTAGCTCAACAATTTCATAGTCGTGGCTGATAGCTACACCTGCTGCGCCCAGCATGATCGACGCCGAGCAATATTTCTCGGCAGACAGCTCGATCGCACGCTTGACCTGAGCTTCTTTCAAGCCGCGGCCCTTGACGACAAAGTGCAGGTGAATTTTGGTGAACACTTTTGGGTCTTCAGTGGCGCGTTCCGCTTCCAGAAAAGCCTCGCAGCTTTCAACCGGCTGACGCGACTTTTTAAGGATACTGACGACATCAAAGTTACTGCAGCCACCGAGCCCAAGCAGGAGCATTTCCATAGGCCGTACGCCCAGGTTACGACCGCCACTCTCAGGAGGGCCGTCCATGACAACCACATGGCCGCTCCCTGATTCGCCCAGAAACATGGCTTCACCAGCCCATTGAATGCGTGCCTTCATCACCCAGACTCCACTGTTCTAAAAGGGGCGCCAGCTTAGCACAGGGCCTGAAAGCGGTGACTCACCGCACCAAAGGCTTTATCCGTCAGCCCATAATAAAAAATCTACAAACCATACAGAATCTGTCTGTTAAGCTGGCGCCAAATCACTGGCGCCAGCCAGCCAGCGCTCTCTATATAAATAGATCTGCCCCTTACTGTGTACGCTTTCGGGATACAACCATGGTTGCTATTACCCCTCTATCCAAGATCAAGAATCTCGACAAATTTTTGACTCATTGCCAACGCAGACGCTATCCAACCAAGAGCAATATCATCTGCGCAGGCGAACACTCACACACGCTGTTTTTCATCCTCAAAGGCTCTGTCACCATCCTGATTGAGGACGACGAAGGGCGCGAGATGATCATTGCCTACCTCAACTCAGGCGACTTTATTGGCGAGCTGGGTTTGTTTGAACAGGCAGGGCAAGAACAACCCCGCAGCGCTTGGGTTCGAGCCAAGACTGAATGCGAAGTCGCAGAAATCAGCTACGTAAAGTTCCGAGAGTACGCACAACAAGAACCCGAGATTCTTTACTCCCTGAGCGGCCAGATTGCTCAGCGTTTACGTAATACCACCCGCAAGGTGGGCGACTTGGCGTTCTTTGATGTCACCGGCAGAGTCGCGCGTTGCCTGCTGGACCTGTGCAAACAACCCGACGCCATGACCCACCCGGACGGGATGCAGATCAAAATCACGCGTCAGGAAATCGGCAGAATTGTCGGCTGTTCACGAGAGATGGTCGGCCGTGTGCTCAAAGGTCTTGAAGAGCAAAACCTGGTCAGCGTCAAAGGCAAAACCATGGTGGTGTACGGCACCCGCTAAGGGCGCAGCAGGGGCGCCAGAATCTGTTGATAACTGGCACCCAGGCGCTCGAAGAAATCGGGCGCGGCAAACACTTCATGCAAGGCAATATGGCTGTCAGCGAGGCAGTGTTTGCCTTGCGCACAGCGCTGATTGAAACGATTAACGGCAGCCACCATCGACTCACGTTCATCCTCAACCAGCAGTGCACCGTGCACCAGACCTACAGGCCGTTGGCCGCCCTGGCTTTGGCGCCAGCGCTGAGCCGTGCCAACCAGTTTGCGGGCATTGAGATTGACGTTAAAACGGCCATCACAAAAGGCGCCTTCGACTTCGCCTAAAGACGCCGTGCCGCCCAAAGCCGTCAACAGATCACAGATCGGGTCACACAAGCGGCGATAGGCCGTTTCGATACGACCGTGATCGCCTTCGCTGCGGGGCGGTGCATACACCAGCGCGATATTGACGGTAGAAGGCGATTGAGGAACAGGCTCTCCGCCCGTCTCACGCAGCAGAATCGGCCAACCACTGGCGGCCAATTCAATACTGGCCTCATCAAACCCGGCCGACCGGCTCAAGCGCCGAGGCATCACCAGCGCCCGGTCAGTAGGCTGCCATAACAGCAAACCCGCCTCCTCATTCCCAGCACACACCGAGGCCAGCAAATCCTGCTCGGCTTTAAGACCTGCTTCAACGGTGAGTTGCTGGATAAGCGCCATAGAGACCTGCCTGACACAAAACGGGTTAATCCAGCGTCGAGCCTGTCACATGCACGCTACGCTCCGGAAAGAACAAACGCTGCAGCTCAACACCTGGCTGCTCAGCGCGCATAAACACCTCACCGACGAGGAACGAATACACCTCGCTGATTTCCATCAGCTCAACGTCGGCCCGGTTGAGAATCCCGCTTTCAGTGATCACCAAGCGATCACGCGGCACCCGTGGCAACAAGTCCAGCGTGGTTTCCAGGCTGACCTCAAAGGTGTGCAAATTGCGATTGTTGATACCCACCAGCGGGGTATCCAGGGTCTTCAAGGCACGTTCCAGTTCATCGGCATCGTGCACTTCAACCAGCACATCCAGGTTGACGCTTTTGGCAACGGCAGCCAGCTCGGCCATCTTCACGTCATCCAGCGCAGAGACGATCAGCAAAACGCAGTCCGCCCCCAATGCGCGCGCTTCAACGATCTGATAAGGATCGATCATGAAGTCCTTGCGGATCACCGGCAACTTGCACGCCGCACGGGCTTGTTGCAGGTATGCATCGGCGCCCTGAAAGTAGTCAACGTCGGTCAACACCGACAAACACGTTGCGCCGCCCAGCTCATAACTTTTGGCAATGTCGGCCGGAACAAAATCTTCACGGATCACGCCCTTGCTCGGCGATGCCTTTTTGATCTCGGCAATCACCGCCGGTTGCTTCAGTTTGGCCTGGGCCAACAAGGCTTTGGCAAAACCGCGTACAGGATCTGCCTGAGCCGCCAGACCTTCAAGCTCCGCCAGGCTCACGCGTGCGCTGCGCTCGGCGACTTCTTGAACTTTACGCGCCAGAATTTTTTCCAGAACGGTAGGCACACTCATGCTTCATTCTCCTGCTTGAAGATCGCGGTAAAGGCGCCCAGCTCTTCGAGTTTTTCTCGCGCCAGACCTGTGTGCAACGCATCGTGGGCCAAGGCCACACCCTCTTTGAGCGTGTAGGCAAGGTCAGCGGCATACAACGCAGCGCCTGCATTGAGTACGATCATTTCAGCGGCCTTCTGGCCCGCCTCAGTTTTGCGACGGCCCAAGGCATCGCGGATCAGCTCCAATGATTGCGCCGGGCTATCCACCACCAGGCCAAACAAACTCTGGCTCTTTATACCCAAGTCTTCTGGCTGAACCCAGTACTCAGTGATTTCACCTTTTTTCAGCTCGGCTACAAACGTTGGCGCGGCCAGGCTGAACTCATCCAGACCGTCTTGCGAATGCACCACCAGCACGTGTTTGCTGCCCAGACGCTGCAACACTTCAGCCAGCGGACGGCACAGCGCCTGGTTGAACACCCCGACCACTTGATGCAACACACCAGCCGGATTCGTAAGCGGGCCAAGCATGTTGAACAAGGTGCGCAGCCCCAGGTCGCGACGCGGGACCGCCGCGTGCTTCATGGCGCCGTGATGAGACTGGGCAAACATAAAGCCAATGCCGACGCTGTCGATGCAACGCGCCACCTGAACAGGTGTCAGGTTCAGGTACACACCGGCGGCCTCAAGCAGATCGGCACTGCCGCTCTTGCCCGACACCGCACGGTTACCG
This sequence comes from Pseudomonas helleri, assembly GCF_001043025.1. Classification (GTDB taxonomy): domain Bacteria; phylum Pseudomonadota; class Gammaproteobacteria; order Pseudomonadales; family Pseudomonadaceae; genus Aquipseudomonas; species Aquipseudomonas helleri. The sequence goes on from NZ_JYLD01000014.1 coordinate 14,700, forward strand.
TGTTTGGCCACCGTGCAACCTGCAGCAGAAATCACCAGGGCAGACGCCGTGGAGACGTTGAAAATGTTCGCGCCATCGCCCCCGGTGCCGACGATATCCACCACGCCGTCCAGGGTATTGAGCTCGACCTTGTCCGCCAACTCACGCATGGCCGTGACGGCACCGACGATTTCGTCGATGCTCTCGCTCTTCATGCGCATGCCCATCATGAACGCGCCAATCTGCGCTTCGGTACATTTGCCGGTCATGATGTCGCGCATCACATCGCGCATCTCGGCTTCGCTCAAATCAAGGTGACCGACGATACGGCTCAAGGCTGTTTTGATATCCATAAGAAGTCCTTAGCGCGTGCCGCCAGTTTGTTTGAGGAAGTTAGCGAACAGTTCGTGGCCCTGCTCAGTCAGAATCGACTCCGGGTGAAATTGCACCCCTTCGATGTTCAGCGTTTTGTGGCGCAGGCCCATGATCTCGTCAACCGAACCATCGGCATGTTGCGTCCAGGCCGTGAGTTCCAGGCACTCCGGAAGGGTTTCGCGCTTGACCACCAGCGAGTGGTAACGCGTCACGGTCAGCGGGTTGTTCAGGCCCTGGAATACACCCGTGTCCAGGTGATAGACCGGGCTGGTTTTACCGTGCATCACTTGCCGGGCGCGAACCACGTCACCGCCAAAAGCCTGGCCGATGGACTGATGGCCCAGGCACACACCCAGAATCGGCAGCTTGCCGGCAAAGTACTTGATCGCTTCAAGGGAAATGCCCGCCTCGTTAGGCGTGCACGGGCCGGGCGAGACCACAATGCGTTCAGGCTTGAGCGCCTCGATCTGGGCCACGGTCAATTCGTCGTTGCGCACCACTTTGACCTCGGCACCCAACTCGCCGAGGTATTGCACAACGTTGTAAGTAAAAGAGTCGTAATTGTCGATCATCAGCAACATGGCAAAGCTCCTCAGGCGTCGGATGCGGGGGTTTGTTCAGCGAGCGCTACGGCACGAAACATCGCGCGACGTTTATTCAGCGTCTCTTCCCACTCCAGGGCCGGTACCGAGTCAGCGACAATGCCGCCGCCGGCTTGTACATGCAATTCGCCATCTTTGATCACGGCGGTCCGAATCGCGATGGCCGTGTCCATGTTGCCGTTCCAGGCGAAATAACCGACTGCGCCGCCATACACGCCACGCTTGACCGGTTCCAGTTCGTCGATGATCTCCATCGCGCGAATTTTCGGCGCACCCGACAACGTGCCCGCAGGCAAAATGGCGCGCAACGCGTCCATTGCGGTCAGGCCGCTTTTGAGCTGGCCAGTGACGTTAGACACAATGTGCATCACGTTGGAGTAACGCTCGATCACCATCTTCTCGGTGAGCTTCACCGAACCGGTTTCCGAGACGCGCCCCGTGTCGTTACGACCAAGGTCAATCAGCATCAAATGCTCGGCAATTTCCTTGTCATCACCGAGCAGGTCTTTTTCCAACGCCAGGTCCGCTTCTTCCGTGGCGCCGCGTGGGCGAGTCCCGGCAATCGGGCGCACGGTAATCAGATTGTCTTCCACCCGCACCAGCACTTCCGGCGAACTGCCCACCACGTGGAAGTCACCAAAGTTGAAGAAGTACATATACGGCGTCGGGTTGAAGCAACGCAGCGCGCGGTACAGATCAATCGGCGCGGCCTTGAAGTCGATCGACATGCGCTGCGACGGCACAACCTGCATGCAGTCGCCCGCCAGGATGTAGTCCTTGATCGTATCAACGGCTTTTTCGTAATCGGCCTGGGTGAAGCTGGAACGGAACACCGGATCAGCGGCTTGCTGCTGGGTGAAATCCAGGCCACGGCGCGGGGCAATCGGTTGGCGCAACTGCTCAAGCAACGCCTCAAGACGCGCCTGACCCTCGTCATAGGCATCGGCCTCAGACGGATCCACCAGCACAATTGCGTGCATCTTGCCGGCCAGGTTATCGAACACCACGACAGCGTCCGACACCATCAGCAAAATGTCCGGCACACCCAGCGGGTCCGGGTTCGGGCATTTACCCAAACGCTTCTCGACATAACGCACGCAGTCGTAGCCGAAATAGCCCACCAGACCGCCGTTAAAACGCGGCAGACCGGCAATGGTCGGTACGTTGTAACGCGCTTTGAACGCCTCAACGAAAGCCAACGGGTCTTCAACCTCGTGAGCTTCGATTTCTACACCGTCGTGGGTGATGCGGATCTGCTGCTCATGGGCACGCAACACCGTGCGGCATGGCAAACCAATGATCGAATAACGCCCCCACTTCTCGCCGCCCTGCACCGACTCCAGCAGATAGGAGTTAGGCTGGTCGGCCAGTTTCAGGTAGATCGACAGCGGCGTGTCGAAGTCGGCAAGGGTTTCACGTGCAAGCGGGATACGGTTGTAGCCAGCAGCGGCCAAGCGCAGGAATTCTTCGCGGATCATGAGGTGCCTCGTGGTCTGAGGTAAAACAGTCAGGTATGCAAACGTGCCGGATCTCCGGCCAGATAAAAGTCAGGCGCGCCAACGCCAACGGGCCAGGGCCTTGATAACTTTCATCCAGAGTTTGCGAGTGACCACCACGATGGAATCTCTTTGAGAGGGGTGAACAGGAGCGCCCAACGTTATCTCAGGCGCCGAATCTAAGCAACCGGCTATCAGCTCTTGCAGGTTATCAATAACTGCATCTGGTGATTCTTCGGCAATCGGTCGACCATGGTTATAGCCGTAACTCAGCGCAACACAGCGCACACCTGCGGCCTTGGCCGCCAGTACGTCATTGCGCGAATCGCCGACAAACAGCGACTCTTGCGGAGTAACACCGGCCATTTTCATGACAAAAAACAGCGCTGCAGGGTCCGGCTTTTTCTGCGGCATGGTATCGCCGCCGACAATCCAGCGAAAAAACCGGCCCAGCTTCATCTCATCCAGCAAGGGCGCCACAAACCGCTCGGGTTTGTTGGTAATCAGGGCCATTTCAACGCCCTGCTTTTGCAGCCACTTGAGGCTTTCGCGCACACCCGGGTAAACCTTGGTGTGTTCATGGCCGCCCGCGTAGGCTTCCATAAAAATCTCCAGCGCCTGCTCGGCTTCGGCGTCATCGACGCCCTTTGCGTCCATGTTGCCGGCCAGCGCACGGCGCACCAGCAACGGCGCACCGTTGCCAACCCACATCCGCACGTTCTCGATGCCCGCCGGTGGACGCCCCAGTTTGAGCAGCATGCTCTCAACGGCGACGGCCAGATCTGGAACCGAGTCGATCAAGGTTCCATCCAGATCGAACATCACCAGTTTAGGCAGCGGCCCCTGGAGCGACTGCTCAAAACGGCTCATGGGCGTGCCAACGCAAGCTCGGCGCGCATTTTCTGGATGACTTCTTCGTAGTTCGGCGTGTTGAAAATGGCCGAACCGGCGACAAAGGTGTCGGCACCGGCTTCAGCGATTTCACGGATATTGCCGACGTTCACGCCACCATCGATTTCCAGGCGGATATCACGGCCCGAAGCGTCGATCAGTGCACGGGCTTCACGCAGCTTGTTCAACGTACCGGGAATGAACTTCTGCCCGCCGAAGCCCGGGTTCACGCTCATCAGCAAGACCATGTCGACCTTGTCCATCACGTACTTGAGCACATCCAGCGGCGTGGCCGGGTTAAACACCAGGCCCGCCTTGCAGCCGCCTTCGCGGATCAACTGCAAAGAGCGGTCAATGTGCTGAGTGGCTTCGGGGTGGAAGGTGATGTAAGTCGCCCCGGCTTCGATAAAGTCGCCAATGATCCGGTCGACCGGGCTGACCATCAAATGGGCATCGATGGGCGCGGTGATGCCGTACTTGCGCAGCGCGGCGCAGACCATCGGGCCGATGGTCAGGTTGGGGACGTAATGATTGTCCATGACATCGAAGTGCACGATATCAGCGCCCGCGGCGAGCACATTGTCGACTTCCTCGCCCAGGCGGGCGAAATCGGCAGAAAGAATCGATGGGGCAATAGCGAAGGGCTGCATAACGCACCTTTTAATAAGCAAATCACGGTGGCGGGCATTGTATACGCCCTGCCAAGAAGCGCCACCGCACCGTGATGATTGGCGCCTAAAGCCAACTTCACGACCGCTTCGCGCCCGATCGCAGCCTGCGGCAGCGACTACAGGGCACATACCTATGTAGTCGCTGCCGAAGGCTGCGATAAGGGCCAAAGGACCTTCCCGCAATATCTTGCGAATAAAGAAGGCGGCTCCGTCTACGCCCAACGGCTAGTTTTAAAAAACACGGACCTAGACGAGGGCAAAGGAATGCCGCGTTGCTATACCAGCAATCGCCTATTAAAAGGCCGCTACTGCGAACCAGGACGACTGTATCTACTCACCACGGTGACTGATCAACGGCGTCCAGTGTTTGAAGACTTTCAGCTAGGAAGGCTTTTAGTCGATCAATTTAAACAAGCCCATGACGAAGGCATCGTGACATCAAAGGCATGGGTCGTGATGCCGGACCATTTTCATTGGTTAGTCGAACTGAACAACAAAACACTGGGCGAATTAATGTGCCGTATCAAGTCACGCAGCAGCGTGACCGTTAACAACGCCAGCCAGTCCAGCGGTCGACTATGGCAAAAGGGTTATCACGACAGGGCATTGCGCCGTGAAGATGACCTCAAAGAAACCGCCCGCTACATCGTACAAAACCCGATCCGTGCGGGCCTGGCCACACGAATCGGGGACTATCCCTTATGGGATGCGTGCTGGATGTAACCCTTATGCCTGGGCCGTGCGCATTTTTTCGCTGCGCCCGCGCAGCCACTCCAGGGTCAGCAGCAACACCACCGAGAAGGCGATCAACAACGTCGCTGCGGCGGCAATGGTCGGGCTGAGGTTTTCGCGGATGCCGCTGAACATCTGCCGTGGCAAGGTCGCTTGTTCGGGCCCGGCCAAAAACAGGGTCACGACCACTTCATCAAACGAGGTCGCAAAGGCAAACAACGCCCCCGAAATCACCCCCGGTGCAATCAGTGGCAAGGTCACCCGGCGGAACGCCGTCAGCGGCGAAGCCCCCAGGCTGGCCGCAGCACGTACCAGGTTCTGGTTGAAGCCCTGCAAGGTCGCTGACACGGTGATGATCACAAACGGCACACCCAGCACCGCGTGCACCACGATCAACGAAAAGTAGCTGTTGCCCAGGCCCAGCGGCGCAAAGAACAGGTAGCTGGCCACACCGATAATCACCACCGGCACCACCATCGGCGAGATGACCAAGGCCATCACCAGCGCCTTGCCCGGGAAGTGCCCCCGGGTCAGGCCAATGGCCGCCAACGTACCAAACACCATGGCCAGCACGGTCGCGGCAGGCGCCACGATCACGCTGTTTTTCAAGGCCCGCATCCACTCCGCCGAGCCAAAGAAATCCTGGTACCAGTGCAGCGAAAAGCCCTGCAACGGATACACCAGAAAGCTGCCCGAGTTGAACGACAACGGGATGATCACCAGCACCGGCAAAATCAGAAACAACAGGATCAACCCGCACAGAATGCGCAAGCTGTAAAACCACACCCGCTCAATGGGCGACATATAAGGACTCAGCATGGCGGTCTCCTTAGCTCAAGCGCAGGCGGCTTGCGCCTACCAGCCAGTTGTAAATCAGATAAAGCACCACGGTCGCCAACAGCAGCAGGCCGCCCAATGCCGTCGCCATACCCCAGTTGATGCTGGTGTTGGTGTAGAACGCCACGAAGTAACTGACCATTTGATCGTTCGGGCTGCCCAGCAAGGCCGGGGTGATGTAGTAGCCAATCGCAATGATGAACACCAGCAAGCAACCCGCGCCCACACCGGCATAGGTCTGTGGGAAATACACTCGCCAAAAACTGGCAAATGGATGGCAACCGAGTGAGATCGCTGCGCGCATATAGGTCGGAGAAATGCCTTTCATCACGCTGTAGATCGGCAGAATCATAAACGGCAACAAGATGTGCACCATCGCGATGTAGACACCGGTGCGGTTGAACACCAGCTCCAGCGGCTTATCAATAATGCCCAGGCTCATCAGACCGCTATTGATCAGGCCACCCGATTGCAACAAGACAATCCAGGCGGCGACCCGAACCAGCACCGAGGTCCAGAACGGTAGCAGCACCAGAATCATCAACAGGTTGCTTTTGCGTGCTGGCAAGTTGGCCAACAGGTACGCCAGCGGATACGCCAGCACCAGGCAGATGCACGTGATGACAAAACCCATCCAGAACGTACGCGCAAAAATGTCCAGATAGATCGACTGATCCGGAGTGGCCGGGGCTATTTCGCCCAAGTCGTCGATACGGTGATCAACGGAGGCCAACAGGTAAAACGGGGTAACGCTTGAGGTGTTGCGCTTGATTGCCTGCCAATAAGCCGGGTCACCCCAGCGCTCATCCAGGCCTTCCATCGCGTCTTTGTAAGACGCTGGCTGCGCCTTGAACGGCAGCCCCTTGGCGGTTTTCATCAGCAGGCTGCGGTAGCCGGCCAACTCCATGTTCAGACGCTTGGACAAATCACCCAGCACTTGATTCTTGCGGGCTTCGGCCAAGTCTTCACTCAACGCCTGGTACACCGGCTCAGCGGGCAAGCCCTTACCGTCCCAGCTGTGCACGGCCACCACCGTACGCGGCAAGCCCTCTACCACTTCCGGGTTACCGACGCTTTTGTAGAGCAGGGCCGCGATGGGCACCAGGAACACCAGCAACAAGAAAATAACCAACGGTGCGATCAGGGCCTGCGCTTTCCAGCGATTAACCCGTTCGGCACGCTTTAGGCGTTTTTTCAACGACGTGTTGGAGACCTCGTTCAGGGGAACGGCGATGGCCATGGCGAACTCCGGAAATCTTTAAACGATGGCGGCGTGGCCAGATCAGCCACGCCGCAGTTGCGTACTGCTTACTTGGCAGCCCAGGCGTTGAAACGCTGCTCCAGTTGCTCACCGTTATCAGCCCAGAAGCTGACGTCGATTTGCACCTGGTTAACGATGTTTTGCGGGGCGGTCGGCATGTCTTCCTGCACGTCTTTAGGCAGCAAAGGCATGGCTTCTTTGTTCGCCGGGCCGTACGCAATGTTTTGCGAGTAGAGGCTCTGCTGTTGCGGCTGCAAGGTGAAAGCCATGAACTTCTTCGCCACGTCGGCTTTAGCCTTGCTCAGGCCTTTAGGGATGGCCCATGCATCGAAGTCATAGATGCCGCCATTCCAGACGATCTTCAGATTGCTTTCTTTTTGTACCGCAGCGATCCGGCCGTTGTACGCCGAGCTCATGACGACGTCGCCAGAGGCCAGGTACTGCGGCGGCTGAGCGCCCGCTTCCCACCATTGGATGAAAGGCTTGAGCTCATCGAGTTTTTTGAAGGCGCGGTTCTGCCCGTCCTTGCTCGCCAGCACGGTGTACACATCTTTCGGCGCCACGCCGTCGGCCATCAAGGCAAATTCGAGGGTGTATTTGGCACCTTTACGCAAACCGCGTTTGCCCGGGAATTTTTGCGTGTCCCAGAAATCCGCCCAACTGGTCGGAGCAGTTTTCAGTTTGTCGGCGTTGTAAGCCAGTACCGTTGACCACACGAAGAAGCCCGCGCCGCAAGTCTGGATTGCGCCTTTGACGTACTGGTCCGGGTTGCCGAACAGTGCAGGGTCCAACGCTTCAAACATGTCTTCATCGCAACCACGGGCCAGTTCTGGCGACTCAACTTCTACCAGGTCCCAAGAGATGCTTTTGGTGTCGACCATGGCCTTGATTTTGGCCATTTCACCGTTGTACTCACCGGCGATGATTTTGCCGTCGCCCTTGGTTTCCCACGGCTGGTAAAACGCTTTGACCTGCGCCGCCTTGTTCGCGCCGCCAAACGACACTACGGTCAGGTCAGTCGCGGCCAGCGCACTGCCCGCAAACATCAGGCCGAGGCTCAGAGCCGTTAACTTTAAAGTCTTGTGCATTGTGTGTTCTCCGCTGTGCAGGGTGGGTGAAGCCGGGCGATCAATTCGCCTCTAATACAGGGTCCAGCGCACGTACATGTTCGACTTGCCAGCCCAGCGGCACGACGTCACCGACGGCCAGGGTGGGGTCCAGCTCGGCAATCGGCTGTTTCACAAAGAAATCGGTCTTGCCGCAGACTTCCAGACGAACCCGGACGTGGTCGCCCAGATAGATAAATTCTTCGACACGCCCCGAGAAACGGTTGGCGCAGGACTCGCTCGCGTCCTTGAGGGTGATGCGCTCGGGACGAATCGACAGCGTCACCGGATCGCCCGTGCGGCCCACGTTCACGGCCAGCGCCTGAACCTTCTCGCCACGGCTCAACTCGACCACGCAGCGCTCCCCGTCCTGGCTGTGCAGGCGGCCGCTGAGGCGGTTGTTTTCGCCAATAAAGTTGGCCACAAAGGTGTTTTTAGGTTCTTCGTAGAGGGTACGCGGCGGGGCAATTTGCTGGATCTCGCCCTGATGGAACACTGCCACCCGGTCCGACATCGTCAGCGCTTCGCCCTGGTCGTGGGTCACGTACACCACAGTCACGCCCAGGCGTTGGTGCAGGTGCTTGATCTCCATCTGCATGTGTTCACGCAGCTGTTTGTCCAGTGCGCCCAGCGGTTCGTCCATCAGGACCAACTGCGGTTCGAACACCAGCGCCCGCGCCAGGGCAACACGCTGCTGCTGGCCACCCGACAGTTGCGCCGGATAACGCTGCGCAAACGCGTCGAGCTGGACCATGCTGAGGACTTTTTTCACCCGCTCGCTGACATCGGTGCGGTTAAGGCCGCGCACCGTCAACGGAAACCCGAGGTTTTCGGCCACGGTCATGTGCGGGAACAAGGCGTAGTTCTGAAACACCATGCCGATGTCGCGCTTGTGCGGCGGCACATTATTGATGGCCCGTCCGGCCAGCAAAATCTCGCCTGCGGTCGGCGTTTCAAAGCCGGCCAGCATCATCAGACTGGTGGTTTTGCCCGAACCGGACGGTCCGAGCAAGGTCAGAAACTCGCCTTTGCGAATATCCAGATTAAGATCTTTGACGATCAGGTTTTCGCCGTCATAGCTCTTTTGCACGCCACGGAAGCTGACCAATACATCACTCGCCCCAGCGCTTGCACCGACCTCACTCATAACCGCACCTTTTGTTTTGGACTGCTGTAGTCCAAGACTAAAGAAGGTGCCAGCCCACAGAAATCGGGGCGCAGGAGAGATTTACATCAGCGAGTTGGAAGGCTTTTTGTAGGGATTGCCCTATAGCAATGTCGCAAACAGAACGCCTCCTTCCACCCGGCCCAGCGCCTGCGTTGAGAGCCGCCACAAAACTGTCGCAAACAGATATGCACTCCCAAAAAAACTGTAGGCGCGAGCTTGCCTCGCGATCTTTTTTGCCTTCTAAAAATCGCGAGGCAAGCTCGCACCTACGGTTTAGATCAACTTATGCTCCATCGCATACTTCACCAGCTCCGCCAGCGAGGTGACGTTGAGCTTCTGCATCAACCGCGCTTTATGGGTGCTGATGGTCTTGCTGCTCAGCGCCAGTTGCTGGGCAATGTCGTTGACGTTCGCGCCTTGAGCCAGGCGCTCAAACACCGAAAACTCGCGCTCGGACAACAACGCGTGCAGCGGCCGCTCATCCGTCAGCCCCACCTCAAACACCATGCGATCTGCCAGCTCCGGGTCGATATAACGCCCGCCCGCGGCCACCTTGCGAATGGCGGTCAACAGCAGTGCCGGGTCGCTGTCTTTGGTGGCATAACCCGCCGCGCCAAACTTCAAGGCCCGGGCCGCCATTTGCGCTTCGTCGTGCATCGACAACACCAAAATAACCGGCGGGTTGTTCAACGCACGAATCCGCGGGATGGCCTCCAGCCCATTCACCCCCGGCATGGAGATATCCAGCAGCACCACTTCACACGGCACATGCCGCAAGGTTTCAAGCAATTGCTCACCATTGCTCGCCTCGCCCACCACCAACAAGTCTTTCGCCAGGCCGATCAATTGCTTGATGCCTTCACGCACGATGGTGTGATCTTCTGCTACCAGTACACGAATCACAGGTCCTTCCTTATTCAGAGTCACTTGGGTCTGGCTGGCGTTGAATCAATGGCACGCGCACCGTCAGGGTAGTGCCCTCGCCCGGTTCGCTGTGCAGGTCCAGGGTGCCGCCAAGCATCAGGACGCGCTCGCGCATGCCCACCAGGCCGAAGGAGGTCGAGCGCCCGGCCGTCGGCTCAAAGCCCCGGCCATCATCACTGATGGTCAGGCACAACTCCCGACCTTCGACACTCAGGGTCAACTCAACCGTTTGCGCATCGGCGTGGCGCAGCACGTTGGTCAGGGCTTCCTGCAAAATCCGGAACAGGCCCACTTCCTTGGCCGCACTCAACGGCGGCAGTTGTTCAGGGACTTGTACCAGACACGGGATATGCGAGCGCGCCTCAAAACGACGGGCCTGCCATTCAATCGCCGAGCTGATCCCGGCATCCAGAATCGGCGGGCGCAAGGCCGTGGCCACATCACGCACGAGCTGGAACAACTGGGCGATGAGTTTTTTCATGCTATTGAGCCGCTCGCGCAACCCCGGATCAAGGTCCGCATAGGCCAGCTCACACATCGAGGTTTCGAGTTTAAGCACCGTGAGCATTTGCCCCAGCTCGTCATGAACCTCGCGGGCAATTCGCGCCTTTTCTTCCTCGCGCACGCTCTCCAGGTGCGCTGACAACTCACGAAGCTGACCGCGCGAGCTGTCCAGCTCCAGCTCGATGCGCTTGCTCTCGCTGATGTCCCAGACAATCCCGTCCCAAACCACCGTGCCGTCTTCAAGACGGCGGGTAATGGCTTTGATCTCGGCCCAGCGTTGCAGCCCTTCGCGGGTCAGGATTCGCCCTTGCCACGACCAGTCACTGTCACTGTCTATGGCCACGTCCTGCACCCGATGGTAATCGGCTCTGTCATCCGGGTGCACGAGGCTGCGCAGACCAACGTCATGTCGGCGTAAGGTCGCCGGAGAAAACCCCACCAGGCTCTCGCTGCCTTCACTGATGTAAGGGAAATCCAGCTCGCCCGTCAGCAACGAGCGCTCCAGTCGAAACACCAGCCCCGGCACGTTGGCTGCAATGCCTTGCAGGCGCGCATCACTTTCTTGCAACGCGGCCTGCACACGGCGGCGCTCGGTGATGTCATGCAGGTAAACCACCAGGTATTCGGCTTGCTTGAAACGCAGGAAACTCAACGTCACGTCAGCCGGGAACTCGCTGCCATCAGCCCGCACGCAAATCGCTTCCATGCGCTGCGCCGTGTCTTCGTTACCCCGTGCGCGGCGCCACAAGCTCAACCAGCGGTCCATGTCCAGGCCCGGCTCAAAATCACTCAATGGTCGGTCGAGCACCGCGCCGGGCGAGTACCCCAGCATGTTTTCGGCCGCAAGATTGGCGTACCGGACATGGCTGTCCCAGTTAACCCATAAAATGCCCACCGGGCTTTTGTCGATGGAAAACTGCGTCAGGCGCAGGGCCTCGGCGCTGGCAGCCCCCTCGGCGAGGTCTTCACGGGCTTTCAACAGCGCCTGCTCCAGAACACTCTGCTGGCGGCGCTGCCACACAACAATGGCCATGCTGGCCAACATCAGCGCTGCGAACAACAGCACGAGGTTTTGCCAGAAGCCGGGCGAATGGGTTGAGCGCGCGAACTTGGGCTGCAACCAGCGCGTGTGCAGTTGTTCCATGTCCCGCGCAGAAATCGCATGGAGCCCGCGCTCCACGATGCCGGCCAGCTCGGGCAAGTCCCGACGCGTACCCACCCGTAAAAGCTGCGGCAAGCCAATGTCGCCAACCACCGCCAACGCTGTGAACTCAGGCTCGGCAGAAAGCCGCGCCAGTTGCGCTTCATCAATCACCGCATAGGTGGCTTGCTGACTCAGCAGGAGTTGCAGGGCCTGACGCTCCAGCGGCACGCCTTGCAGATTGAGCCCTGGATAACTGGAGCGCAAAAAATCTGCCGTGGCTCCGGGCATCCGCACGGCGACACGGGTTTTGCTGTCGATGCGATCAAGGTCTACCGAACCTGAGCCATTGCGTTCACCGACCAACAATTGCGGGACCCGCATATAAGGGTCAGAAAAAATCCACACGCGCAGCCCGGCCGGGGTTTGCTTGAGACCCGGCGCGATGTCGATTTGCCCCTCACGCGCGGCCTTCTCCAACTGCTCAAGGTCCGGGTAGGTGCGCCAGGTCAGGTCGATGTCCAGGCTCTGCGCCAGCCATTTCATCAGCTCAACATTGGCCCCGGACAACTGCTGCAAGCGTTGGTCAAACGTGGCATAAGGCGCCTGCAATACCAGGCCGACCCGCAGCGCTTTATGCTGCGCCAGCCATTGCTGTTGCTCAGGACTTAATTGCGCAGCCGGGATGGACGCCGCGTGCCCCATCAAGGGCAGCCACAACCAGCCGATAACCAACAGATAGCAAAAACGCTTCATCGCAACACTCACACCCATTACGCTGCCGGGATAACTTCTGGCCTGGAATTACTTATGTCTTCTTTGCGCCTGGCGTTGGCGGCGTTGTACCTGTCATCTGCCTTACCGGTCCTGGCGGCCGAGCCAGCTCCCGACACCACACCCGCGCAACCCGCACCCGTGGTGCGTCAACCTTTGCCTGAACGCAGCCAGGAAGACGCCACTGCACTGGAACGACAAGTGCCGGCCGCTGAGCAGCAACACCTGCAAGCCGCGCAGGATACTTTTCTGGCGCTCTGGAAACCGGCCAACAGCAGTGACCCCAGCGGCGTCGTGGTGATCGTCCCCGGCGCCGGTGAAAACGCCGACTGGCCACGGGTCGTAGGCCCATTGCGCAATAAACTGCCAGACGCCAACTGGGCCAGCCTGAGCCTGAGCTTGCCTGACCTGCGCAGCGAAGCCAGCCAACCGCGCGCTGCCGAACCAGAGAAAATTCCTACAGAGCCCGCGCCGAACAGTAGCAGTAAAGAGGCCAGCACCACAGCCAAACCCATCGAGCAGGCCGCCAGTGTCGGTACCGAGAACCCGGACACCGAGCTGCAACCCGAGCAAACCCTGGAAGCGCTGACCAACGCTGACGCCGAGCGCATTTTCGCCCGCATCGACGCGGCCATTGCCTTCGCTCAGCAGCAACACATGCGCAGTATTGTGCTGCTCGGTCACGGCACGGGGGCTTATTGGGCAACGCGTTACCTGAACGAAAAGCAGCCCAAGCAGGTGCAAAAGCTGATCCTGGTGGCAGCGCAGTCACCCGCTCAGGTCGAACCCGATATCAATGTATTGGCCCCGGCGCTCTCGGTTGAGCTTCTGGATGTGTTCTACAAAGACAAACCGCTTATGCGCAAAGCTGCCTTGCAACGGCTACACGCCAGCAAACGCATGGATCGCTCAAATTTCAACCAGGTCGGCCTGGACACCATTGCCGGCAATCGCGAGGCTGAACAGGAACAACTGTTGCGCAGAGTCCGCGGCTGGCTCAGCCCGAAGGCAGTGGACAAGCCGGACTAACGAAAACCGCGGTACTCACGGATCAACGCATACGCGTGATGCAGCTCACGGGTTTTATCGGTGGCCTCACGCACCTGCGCCGGGGTTGCACCGGCGCCCGCCACTTTGTCCGGGTGGTGACGGCTGAGCAAACGCCGGTAAGCCCGTTTGATGTGCTCGGGGTCGGTGCTCGCGGTCACGCCAAGCAAGGCCAGCGCCTGCTGGTACGTGCCGCCCCGGGTCGCGGGCGTTTTTTTCTGCGGCTCGTAGTCGGCCCCCAGCAGCTGCACTTGTTGCGGGGCCCAGCCCAACCAACGGCCCCACTGAAAAATCAATGTCCGCTCTTTGGGGTCAACCCGACCGTCCGCCACAATCATTCGCCAACAGGCACGCAACACGCCTTCGGCCGCCGTCGGTTGCGCCCGCAGGCGCAGCAGATAACCGCGCAACGAGTCATGCCCGGACTTGCCCCGGTTAAACGCGGCAATCGCACGCTGCTGCGCGGCCGGGTTCATGTCGAGCTGGCGCATTTCCTGGCGCGCCTGTTCGATATGTTTATCCACAACCCGCCCGCCGCTCTTGGCCAGCCGACCGAGTAAAACAAACAGCAGCTCATCATTACGCAAGGCCGGGCGGCCGCCCAGACGCTCACGCAATTGCGCCCAACTGTGAAGTTGCAAGCGCCGGTCCAGGGCTTGCCCCAACAAAGCGCCAAGCATGGCCCCCGGAATGCTGGCGATGAAAAAGCCAGCCCCGGCTCCGATCAGAGTCCCTGGCCACAGCATCTTAGTGTTTGCCCTTAATCAACAACTCAGCCTCTGCCAACCGTTCATGTGTACCGACATCCACCCACCGCCCCTGCAAGCGCTCGCCTGTCACTGCACCTGCAGCCATGGCGGTGCGCAGCAAAGGCGCCAGCTTGAATGCCCCCGCTGTCGAGCCGTTGAACAGCGTCGGGCTCAAGACCGCAATCCCGCTGTAAGTCAGCGTGTCGGCACCGGGCAGCGCGTCCTGCACGCGGCCATCGCTCAGCGAAAAATCGCCGGCAGGATGATGCGCCGGGTTGTCCACCAGCACTAAATGCGCCTGCCCGGCCAGCGGTTGGCGCAACCTGGCGAAGTCGTAATCAGTCCAGATGTCGCCGTTAACCACGACAAAAGGTTTATCGCCCAACAGCGGCAAGGCTTTAAAAATGCCTCCACCGGTTTCCAGCGGCTCGCCTTCGGCGGAGTACTGAATGCTCACGCCAAAGCGTGCACCATCGCCCAGGTGGTCTTCGATCTGCTGGCCGAGCCAGGCGTGATTGATCACGATGTCGGTAAAACCTGCCGCTGCCAGTGCCCGCAGGTGGTACTCAATCAACGGCACACCGCCTGCGCGAATCAACGGTTTGGGCGTGTCCAGGGTTAACGGGCGCAAGCGTTCGCCTTTGCCCGCAGCCAAAATCATCGCTTTCATGCACGGGCCTCGGCAGACAGGGGCAGGCTGGCGAACAATTCACCCAGCTCAGCCAGTTCAGGACGGCGCGCCAGAACCGCTTCTATATAAGAGAAGAAGCGTGGCACGTCGGCCAAGTAGCGGGGTTTGCCATCACGGTGGCAAATACGGGCAAAGATACCGATCACTTTCAAGTGGCGCTGCACGCCCATCAAATCACTGGCCCGCAAGAACTCTTCAAAATTGGCACCCACCGGAATACCCAGCGGCAAGGCCAGCTTCCAGTAGTCTTCCAGCCAGGCGCGCACGCGCTCTTCGGGCCAACTGAGGAATGCGTCCTTGAACAGGCAGGTGATGTCATAGGTCACCGGGCCATACACGGCATCCTGAAAATCCAGCACGCCGGGGTTGGGAATACTGAGCATCAGGTTGCGCGGCATAAAGTCGCGGTGCACCAACACTTGGGGCTGCGCCAGTGCGCTGTCGATCAACAGCGTGCTGACACGCTGCCAGGCCGCCAATTGTTGCTCGGTGAACTCGACGCCCAAATGGCGGCGCACGTACCACTCAGGGAACAGCTCAAGCTCGCGGCGCAGCAAGGCCACGTCATAGCTGGGCAAAGGGGCCGTCATCGGCAATTGCTGGAAGGCCAGCAAGGCTTCGATGGCGTCCTTGAACAATTCATCGGCGTTGCTGCTGTTGATCACGTCCAAAAAGGTTTTATTGCCCAGATCGTTGAGCAAAAGGAACCCGCGCTCCAGGTCTTGAGCGTAAATTTTTGGAACATTTATCCAACTGGTACGCAATAAATCTGCGATTTCGACGAAAGGTTTGCAGTTTTCCTGGGGCGGAGGAGCGTCCATCACGATAAAACTGCGGCCCTCGCCCTCCCATCGGAAGTAGCGTCGGAAACTCGCGTCACTGCTGGCCGCAGTCAATGTGGCCGGGGGCACGGGACCCCATCCCTCGTTCTCGAACAAGGTGTGCAACTGTTCATCAAGCCAAACGTTCAGGTGTTGCAAGCGTACATCTTGGTCAGGCATTACAAGGGTCTCCGACGGCGCTAGCCGTCAAGCGGGTCATGCTTTATTATCCAGAATCTTTTCCAGACCATCGATAGGCGTGCGGTCCCCCCACCGCGGGCTGATGGCACGCAGGAAGCCCGGACTAATAAGATGGCATTGAAATCCCCCGCGTTTCGTAAAAAATTTCCGTTGCTGGTAACTGGCAGTCTGCTGGCCATGCAACCTCTAGCCGTGCCATTCGTATTTGCCGAGGAGCAGTATGACTGTTCCGCATCGGCTTCGGGTGGCTGGGATTGCGCGCCGAAAGCAAATACTGCGCAATTGCCACCACGCCCATCGCACAACGGCACCGTGGCGCAAGCCAATGGTGAGTCTGGCGAGCAAGGTGAGCAAACCCCGCTGGTGACATCCGCCAAAGGTCGTGGCCTCAAGGCGCGCAGTGCTGACTACAGCCACCTTGACTGGGTCCCGCGTGACAAGCTCACGCCGGCGCAACTGGCTGAAACCGGCCCGTATTGCTCTGGCGCCTATATCGAGCCTACGCGTCCCGGCATGCGTGACACCACCAGCAAAAGCGATTCGCCGACCTTCATTGGCGCCAAAGCTTCCCGCTACCAACAGGAAGAGCAAATCGCGACCCTGGCCGGTGATGTGGTCATGCGCCAGGGCAGCATGCAGGTCGAGGCTGACGAAGCCAACTTGTACCAGGCCGAGAGCCGTGGCGAGTTGAGCGGCAATGTGCGTCTGCGTGACAACGGTGCACTGCTGGTTGGCGACCACGCCGATGTGCAGCTGGACACCGGTGCCGCCAAGGTCGACAACGCCGAGTACGTGTTGCACAAGTCGCGTATTCGCGGCAGCGCGCTGTACGCCAAACGTGCCGAAGACGCGATCATCCGCCTCAAGGACGGTACGTACACCACGTGCGAACCGAACAGCAACGCCTGGCAGCTCAAAGGCAACAACATCACGTTGAACCCGGCCACCGGTTTCGGTACCGCAACCAACGTGACACTGCGGGTTAAAGACATTCCTGTCCTTTACACCCCGTACATTTACTTCCCGATCGATGATCGCCGTCAGTCCGGTTTCCTGCCGCCGTCCTTCAGCAGCAGCTCCGACACCGGCTTTACGCTCGTGACCCCGTACTACTTCAACCTGGCACCCAATTACGATGCCACGTTGTACCCGCGCTACATGACCAAGCGCGGTCTGTTGATGGAAGGTGAGTTCCGCTACCTGACCGAGTCCAGCGAAGGACAGTTCGGTGCCGCGTACCTCAACGACGACAACGACGATCGCAAGCTGCAGACCGACTACGAAAAAACCCGCTACATGTACAACTGGCAGCACAAGGGCGGGCTTGATTCGCGCGTGCTGACCGAAGTTGACTACACCAAGATCAGCGATCCGTACTACTTCCAGGATCTGCAAAGTGATCAGGTCGGCGTCGAAAGCCGTGACTACCTGAACCAGCAAGCAGCTGTCAGCTACCGTGGCGATGACTTCACCGCCAAGCTGAACGTGCACGCTTACCAGTTGGCGACCGTGACCCAGGTCACGCCGTACAACCAGATGCCACAGCTCACCTTCAATGGTGGCCTGCCGTATCACCCGGGTGGCGTGAACTTCTCCTACAACACCGAGCTGGTGCGGTTTGAGCGTGACCTGGAAAACGGCAACTACACCGACGAATACGGCGTCACCACGCCGCGTCTGGATAACAACGTACAAGGCCTGGCGCGCGCCAACGGCACACGTCTGAACCTCGTGCCAGCCATGTCGTTGCCGATGACTTCGAGCTACGGTTTCGTGACCCCGTCCCTCAAGTACGCGTACACCCAGTACGATCTGGATCTTGATGGCCGTGGCAAAACGCAAATGGTCACGGCTGGCGACAAGTTCGACAGTTCGGTCAGCCGCAGCGTACCGATCGCCAGCGTTGACAGCGGCCTGTACTTCGACCGCAACACCAACTGGTTCGGCAATAACTACCGCCAGACCTTGGAACCACGGGCGTTCTACCTGTATGTGCCTGAGCGTGACCAGGCGAACATCCCTGTATTCGACACCAGCGAAAGCTCGTTCAGCTATTCCTCGCTGTGGCGTGACAACCGCTTCACCGGCTCTGACCGCATCGGCGACGAAAACAAACTGTCGCTGGGCCTGACCAGCCGCTGGATCGAAGAAAACGGCTTTGAGCGTCAACGCGTGAGCATTGGCCAGGCGTACTACTTCAAAGACCGCAAGGTTCAGTTGCCAGGCGTGAGCGACGATCGCGATGACTCGACGTCACGTGTGTCTCCATATGCACTGGAATACGCTTACCGCTTCAACCGCGACTGGCGTGCAACCGCTGACTACAACTGGGACCCGGAAACCCGTAGCCCACGTTCTGGCAGCGCGATGATGCACTACCAGCCAGAAGACAACCCGAACAAGGTCGTCAACCTGGGCTATCGCTATCGCAACGACCAGGTGGTGTACAACCAGTACACCGGCAAGTGGCAGTTCGGCGGTGATTACCTGACCCCGAGCGATCCTGGCTTCATCAAGGATTACTACAAAATCCAGCAGCACGACTTCTCGGTGATCTGGCCGCTCGTGCCGCAATGGAGCGTCATCAGCCGCTGGCAGTACGATTACAACCGCAACCGTACCCTGGAAGCCTTCGGTGGCTTTGAGTACGACAACTGCTGCTGGAAAATGCGCCTGATCAGCCGCTACTGGGTTTCCAACGACGAATACACCCAAGAAGCCCCGCAAAACGAAAAGGGCGACCATGGGATCTTCCTTCAAATTGTGCTGAAAGGTCTCGGCGGCGTTACAGGCGCCAAAGTAGAGAGCTTCCTCGACAAAGGCATCCAAGGTTATCGTGAACGTGAAGATCAAGCTTTCTGAGTGTCTGCGCCCCCTAGTATTGGGCGCATTGTTCCTAGGTACTGCGGCGGCACACGCTGCAGTTCAGCCCCTTGATAAGGTGGTGGCCATCGTCGATAACGACGTGATCATGCAGAGCCAACTGGACCAGCGTGTCCATGAAGTTCAGCAAACCATCGCCAAGCGCGGGCAGGGTGTCCCCCCTGCCAGCGTTCTGGACCAACAAGTGCTTGAGCGTCTGATTGTCGAAAACCTGCAACTGCAGATCGGCGAGCGTTCGGGCATTCGTATCACTGACGAAGAACTGAACCAGGCCATCGGCACCATTGCCCAGCGCAATAACATGACCCTTGATCAGTTCCGTCAGGCGTTGGCCCACGACGGCCTGTCCTATGACGATGCGCGCGAGCAGGTTCGCCGCGAAATGATCATCAGCCGTGTACGTCAACGCCGTGTGGCCGAGCGTATTCAGGTGACCGATCAGGAAGTGAAAAACTTCCTCGCCTCTGACCTGGGCAAGGCGCAATTGTCCGAGGAATACCACCTGGCCAACATCTTGATCCCGACGTCTGACAGCGCGAGTTCAAGTGAAGTCCAGGCGGCGGCCCAGAAGGCTGAAGACCTCTACAAGCAACTCAAACAAGGTGCTGACTTTGCCCAGTTGGCGATCGCCCGCTCCGGCAGCGATACCGCTCTGGATGGCGGCGACATGGGCTGGCGTAAAGCGGGCCAGTTGCCACCTCCGTTCGATCGTATGCTGAGCAGCATGCCGACAGGCGACATTACGCCTCCGGTCCGCACGCCTGGCGGCTTTATCATTCTCAAGCTGCTCGACAAGCGCGGCGGCCAGACCGTGATGGTCGACGAAGTTCATGTTCGTCACATCCTGATCAAGCCAAGCGAAATCCGCACTGAAGCGCAAACCAAGGAACTGGCACAAAAAATCTACGACCGCATTCAGTCGGGCGAAGACTTTGCCACCCTGGCCAAAACCTATTCGGAAGACCCAGGCTCAGCCCTTAACGGCGGCGACCTGAACTGGATCGACCCGAACGCGCTGGTGCCGGAGTTCCGTGAAGTCATGGCTGAAACCCCACAAGGCGTCCTGTCCAAGCCATTCCGTACTCAATACGGCTGGCATGTTCTGGAAGTATTGGGCCGTCGCTCCACTGACAGCACCACCCAGGCCCGCGAGCAGCAAGCCATGAACGCCTTGCGTAACCGCAAGTACGACGAAGAGCTGCAAAGCTGGCTGCGTCAGATCCGTGACGAAGCCTACGTAGAAATCAAACTCCCTGGCGCAACCAACCAGGCAGAGAGCGCAGACCCAGCACAGTGAAAACACAGCGTTTTGCACTGACACCCGGCGAGCCGGCAGGCATAGGTCCCGACCTGTGCCTGCTTCTCGCCTCGCAACGCCAGCCACATCCCCTGATTGCCATTACCAGCCGCGACCTGCTCCATGAGCGGGCCGCGCAACTGGGCGTGGCTGTCAGTTTGCTGCCCGTCAGCCCGGACAACTGGCCCGACCAACCGGCACCTGCAGGCAGCCTTTATGTCTGGGACACGCCGCTCAATGCCCCTGTCACCGCAGGCACATTGGACAAAGCCAACGCCCCGTTCGTACTGCAAACCCTGACCCGTGCAGCCCTTGGCTGTGTTGCAGGCGATTTTGCAGGCATGATCACCGCGCCCGTACACAAAGGCGTGATCAACGAAGGCGGCATCGCGTTTTCTGGCCACACCGAATTTCTGGCAGACCTGACCGGCACCGAGCAAGTCGTGATGATGCTTGCCACGCGCGGGCTTCGCGTCGCGTTGGTGACCACTCACCTGCCGCTGCGTCAGGTGGCCGATGCAATCACACCTGAGCGTATAACCCGGGTAACCCGAATTCTGCATGCCGACCTGCAACACAAGTTCGGCATCGCCCAACCGCGTATCCTGGTGTGCGGGCTCAACCCCCACGCCGGTGAAGGCGGTCACTTGGGCTTTGAAGAAATCGACATCATCGAACCCACCCTGGAGCGTCTGCGAAGCGAAGGCATGGACCTGCGCGGCCCATTGCCTGCCGACACTCTGTTTACCCCCAAATATCTGGAGCACTGCGATGCAGTGCTGGCGATGTACCACGACCAAGGCCTGCCCGTGCTCAAGTACAAAGGGTTTGGCGCCGCCGTCAACATCACCCTGGGCTTGCCGATCATCCGCACGTCTGTCGACCATGGCACCGCCCTGGATCTGGCAGGCAGCGGCAAGATCGACACTGGCAGTCTGCAAGTCGCCCTGGAAACCGCCTATCAGATGGCCGAGACGCAACTATGACCGAGCAATACCAACACAAGGCGCGTAAGCGCTTTGGCCAAAACTTCTTGCACGATGCGGGCGTTATCGATCGCATCCTGCGCGCGATCAATGCCAAGTCGGGCGACCGCCTGCTGGAGATTGGACCGGGCCAGGGCGCACTGACCC
Source organism: Pseudomonas helleri (assembly GCF_001043025.1). Lineage (GTDB taxonomy): Bacteria > Pseudomonadota > Gammaproteobacteria > Pseudomonadales > Pseudomonadaceae > Aquipseudomonas > Aquipseudomonas helleri. The sequence continues at coordinate 35,983 of NZ_JYLD01000014.1, forward strand.
AAGGCATTCTGAGCAGCGGCGGGCAACTGGACGTTGTCGAGCTGGACAAAGACCTGATCCCGATCCTGAATCAGCAATTTGCCGGCATGAGCAACTTCAACCTGCACCAGGGCGACGCGCTGAAGTTTGACTTCGCCACGCTCAATGCTGCGCCACGCACACTGCGTGTCGTCGGCAACCTGCCGTACAACATCTCCACGCCGCTGATTTTTCACCTGCTGAAAAACGCCGAGCTGATCCGCGACATGCACTTCATGCTGCAAAAAGAAGTGGTTGAGCGCATGGCAGCAGGGCCTGGCGGCGGAGACTGGGGTCGTCTGTCGATCATGGTTCAGTACCATTGCCGCGTCGAACACCTGTTCAACGTCGGCCCTGGCGCCTTCAACCCGCCGCCAAAAGTCGACTCGGCGATTGTCCGCCTGGTGCCACACGACGTACTGCCCCACCCGGCCAAGGATCACCGCCTGCTGGAGCGCGTGGTGCGTGAAGCCTTCAACCAGCGCCGCAAAACGCTGCGTAACACCCTTAAAGCCTTGCTCAGCAACGACGAAATCGAAGCCGCCGGCGTCGATGGCAGCTTGCGCCCGGAGCAACTCGACCTCGCCGCTTTCGTGCGCCTGGCCGACACACTCAGCGAAAAAGCGGCTAACGCGCCCGTCGCTGACTGATTACTGAGAAAAAACGGTGCCCGTACCAGACATAGCCTCTGGCCGGGCACCCGCCCTCTAGCCTAGACTCAGGCAGCTGTTTTATTCCGAACGTTGTCTGCGCTTTTCAGTAAGGCCTCTCGCATGCATGAGCCCCGCTATGTGATCGACGTCAGCGTCGTCACGCGTTACCTGCCAGAACAATCTCAACCCGAGCATCAGCGCTACGCCTTTGCCTACACCATTACAGTAAGCAACACAGGCACCGTGGCGGCCAAACTGCTGTCCCGGCATTGGGTGATTACCGATGGTGACGGGCATGTCGAAGAAGTGCGCGGAGCCGGAGTGGTCGGGCAACAGCCATTGATCGAGCCCGGCGAGCAGCACACGTACAGCAGCGGTTCGGTCCTCACCACCACAGTGGGCACCATGCAGGGCAGCTACCTGATGCAGGCAAATGACGGCCATCAGTTCAAAGCCATCATCAAGCCCTTCCGCCTGGCCGTACCCGGAGCGCTTCACTGATGGCGGTCTATGCCGTGGGTGACCTGCAAGGTTGCTTGCAGCCGCTCAAGTGCTTGCTGGAGCAAGTGGCCTTCGACCCGGCCAACGATAAACTGTGGCTTGTCGGCGACTTGATCAACCGCGGCCCGGAATCACTCGAAACCCTGCGTTTTCTCTACCGTATGCGCGAATCTGTGGTGTGCGTGCTGGGCAATCACGACCTGCACCTGCTGGCGGTTGCCTACAACATCGAACGGCTGAAAAAGGGCGATACGCTGCGCGACATCCTGCAAGCGCCCGATTGCAACGACCTGCTCACCTGGCTGCGACAGCAACCGCTGCTGCACTACGACGCCGAGCGCAACACGGCGCTGGTGCACGCCGGGATACCGCCACAGTGGTCACTGAAAAAAGCCCTCAAATACGCCGGTGAAGTTGAGCACGCCTTGCGCGATGACAGCCTCATCAAGCCGTTCCTGGACGGCATGTACGGCAACGATCCGGCCAAGTGGGACAGTGACCTCACCGGTATCACCCGCCTGCGGGTCATCACCAACTACTTCACCCGCATGCGCTTTTGCACCCGCGACGGCAAACTCGACCTCAAGAGCAAAGAAGGTCTGGGTACCGCGCCGCCGGGCTTTGCGCCATGGTTCAGCTACAAAGAACGCAAAACCCGGGACACCAAGATCATCTTTGGCCACTGGGCGGCACTTGAAGGCCAATGCTCTGAGCCTGGCGTGTTCGCACTCGATACCGGCTGCGTCTGGGGCGGGGCGATGACCTTGCTCAATGTCGATACCGGCCTGCGCCTGAGCTGCGACTGTGATGAGCAGGGGCACCCGGCCCCTCAACTGCTTTGCCCTCCAACCCCTTCTTCGCAACCGCCGCTCGCGCCCTGATTCGCACGCGCTGCCTGGCTAAAGGAAACTCCCATGACTGAATTCAAACGCATTCCCCCACAAGAAGCCCAAGCCCTGCGCGAAAAAGGCGCTGTAGTCGTCGACATCCGCGACCAGCCCACCTATGCCGCCCTGCATATCACCGGCTCACAGCATCTGGACAACCAGTCGATCGCTGACTTCATCCGCGCAGCCGACCTCGACGCCCCGCTGATCGTCACCTGCTACCACGGCAACTCCAGCCAAAGCGCAGCGGCTTACCTGATCAGCCAAGGGTTTTCTGACGTTTACAGCCTCGATGGCGGCTTCGAACTGTGGCGCACCACCTACCCCGCAGAAACGTCCCAATAAGTAGCCCGAAAAATATTTTCATCCGCCCAAGCCCGCGTCCTGAGCGGGCTGGCGCTCTTGCAGACCAACGGTCGCGCCAACTATTCGCGCATCTCTTCTTGACCTCCCCGATTACCAACTATCCTTAAGCGCAGGCCATCCGAATCTGGGGAGAGCCGGTACACCGGTGTATGGATCATCAGTAGTAACTTCAAGGGGTTAAGCCCCTTGATGGTGTCCTGGGGGGTACACGGCAACTGCAACGTTGCTGCATGCCAGCACTCGAACTGACCGATCAATCGCCGGCTCCACGTATCGAGCGAGGTGACGTCATGAGTATTTTTAGCCACTTCCAACAACGCTTTGAATCCACACGCCAAGAAGAGCTAACGCTCCAGGAATACCTTGAGCTGTGCAAACAAGACAAAAGCGCATACGCCTCAGCTGCCGAACGGCTGCTGATGGCCATCGGTGAACCGGAACTACTGGACACCTCAACCAATTCCCGCCTGTCGCGCATTTTTTCGAACAAAGTGATTCGCCGCTATCCGGCCTTTGCCGACTTCCACGGAATGGAAGAGTGCATTGACCAGATCGTGTCGTACTTTCGCCATGCCGCTCAGGGCCTGGAAGAGAAAAAACAAATTCTCTACCTGCTCGGCCCGGTGGGCGGCGGCAAGTCTTCGCTGGCTGAAAAGCTCAAAGAACTGATCGAGAAGGTCCCGTTCTATGCAATCAAGGGCTCACCCGTCTTTGAATCACCGCTGGGGCTGTTCAACGCGACCGAAGACGGCGCGATTCTTGAAGAAGACTTCGGCATCCAAAAACGCTACCTGAACACCATCATGTCGCCTTGGGCCACTAAACGCCTGGCCGAATTCGGTGGTGATATCAGCCAGTTCCGCGTGGTTAAACTCTACCCTTCGATCCTCAATCAGATCGGCGTGGCCAAAACCGAGCCCGGTGACGAGAACAACCAGGACATTTCGGCCCTCGTCGGTAAGGTCGATATCCGCAAACTCGAAGAATTCCCGCAAAACGACGCCGACGCCTACAGCTACTCGGGCGCACTGTGCCGGGCTAACCAGGGCCTGATGGAATTCGTCGAGATGTTCAAGGCACCGATCAAGGTCCTCCACCCTCTGCTCACCGCCACCCAAGAGGGCAACTACAACAGCACCGAAGGGCTGGGCGCGATTCCGTTCAACGGCATCCTGCTGGCTCACTCCAACGAATCGGAGTGGCACACCTTCCGCAACAACAAGAACAACGAAGCGTTCATCGACCGGATTTACATCGTCAAAGTCCCGTACTGCCTGCGCGTCAGCGACGAAGTCAAAATCTACGACAAGCTGTTGTTCAACAGTTCGCTGGCCAAGGCCCATTGCGCGCCGGACACCCTGAAAATGCTCGCGCAGTTCACCGTCCTGTCGCGCCTCAAAGAGCCAGAGAACTCCAACATCTACTCCAAGATGCGGGTCTATGACGGCGAGAACCTCAAAGACACCGACCCGAAAGCCAAGTCGATTCAGGAGTACCGCGACAGCGCGGGCGTGGATGAAGGCATGACCGGTCTGTCGACCCGTTTCGCGTTCAAAATCCTTTCCAAAGTGTTCAACTTTGACCCGCACGAAATTGCTGCCAACCCGGTGCACCTGCTCTATGTGCTGGAGCAACAGATCGAGCAAGAGCAGTTCCCGGCGGAAACCCGCGAGCGTTATTTGCGCTTCCTCAAGGAATACCTGGCACCGCGCTACATCGAATTCATCGGCAAGGAAATCCAGACCGCTTACCTGGAGTCCTACAGCGAGTACGGGCAAAACATCTTCGACCGCTACGTGCTTTACGCCGATTTCTGGATTCAGGACCAGGAGTACCGCGACCCGGAAACAGGCGAAATCCTCAACCGCGTAGCGCTCAACGAAGAGCTGGAGAAAATCGAAAAACCGGCCGGCATCAGCAACCCGAAAGATTTCCGCAACGAAATCGTCAACTTCGTGCTGCGCGCCCGCGCCAACAACAATGGCAAAAACCCGACCTGGCTCAGCTACGAGAAGCTGCGCGTGGTCATCGAGAAGAAAATGTTCTCCAACACCGAGGACTTGCTACCGGTTATCAGCTTCAACGCCAAAGCGAGCAAAGAGGACCAGCAAAAACACAACGACTTCGTCACCCGCATGGTCGAACGCGGCTACACCGACAAACAAGTACGACTGCTCTCCGAGTGGTATCTGCGAGTCAGAAAATCGCAGTGAGGCAGTTGTAGGCCTCAAGCCTCAAGCTGCAAGAAGAAAACACACGCGCTGTGCTTCGACTTGCAGCTTGCAGCTGACAACTTGAAGCTGCCCGGAGGGCCTTATGAGCTATGTGATCGACCGACGCCTCAATGGCAAGAATAAAAGCACGGTAAACCGTCAGCGTTTCCTGCGGCGTTACCGCGACCACATCAAAAAGGCGGTCGAAGAGGCCGTAGGCCACCGCTCCATCACCGACATGGAGCATGGCGAGCAAATCAGCATCCCGGGCCGCGACATTGATGAGCCCGTGCTTCACCACGGCCGTGGTGGCAAGCAAACCACGGTTCACCCCGGCAACAAGGAATTCACCAGCGGCGAACATATCCAGCGCCCGCAAGGGGGCGGCGGAGGGGGCGGCGGCCCTGGCAAAGCGGGTAATTCCGGTGAGGGCATGGACGAATTCGTCTTTCAGATCACCCAAGAAGAGTTCCTCGAATTCATGTTCGAAGACCTCGAACTGCCGAACCTGATCAAACGCCACCTGACCGGCACCGACACCTTCAAAACCGTGCGCGCAGGCATCAGCAACGAAGGCAATCCGTCGCGCATCAACATCATCCGCACCCTGCGTTCGGCCCACGCACGGCGCATCGCGCTGTCCGGCAGCAGCCGGGCAAAACTCAAAGAAGCCAAAGCTGAACTTGAGCGGCTAAAACGCGAAGAACCAGACAACTTCGGCGATATCAAAGACATCGAGGCCGAAATAGAGAAACTCAGCGCGCGGATACACCGCGTGCCGTTCCTTGATACGTTCGACCTCAAGTACAACCTGCTGGTCAAACAACCCAACCCCAGCTCCAAGGCGGTGATGTTCTGCCTGATGGACGTTTCCGGGTCCATGACCCAGGCCACCAAAGACATCGCCAAGCGCTTCTTCATCCTCTTGTACCTGTTCCTGAAACGGAACTACGACAAGATTGACGTGGTGTTCATCCGCCATCACACCAGCGCCCGCGAGGTCGATGAAGAGGAGTTTTTCTATTCCCGGGAAACCGGCGGCACCATCGTGTCCAGCGCACTCAAACTGATGCAAGAGATCATGGCCGAGCGGTATCCGGCCAATGAATGGAACATCTACGCGGCCCAGGCCTCGGACGGTGACAACTGGAACGATGACTCGCCTATTTGCCGCGACATCCTGGTCAACCAGATCATGCCGTTCGTGCAGTACTACACTTACGTTGAGATCACCCCGCGCGAGCATCAGGCGCTCTGGTTCGAATACGAGCGCATCAGAGACTCGTTCCCCGACACGTTCGCTCAACAGCAACTGGTCTCGGCCGGCGATATCTACCCGGTCTTCCGTGAACTCTTCCAGCGCAGGTTAGCCACATGACCGCCAAAGAGCATAAACGCCAACCCATTTCCACAGGGTCCGAGTGGACCTTTGAGCTGATCCAGGCTTACGACCGCGAAATCAGCCGCCTCGCGGAACGTTATGCGCTGGACACCTACCCCAACCAGATTGAGGTGATTACCGCTGAGCAAATGATGGACGCCTACGCGTCCGTCGGCATGCCGCTGGGTTACCACCATTGGTCCTACGGCAAACACTTCTTGAGTACCGAGAAGTCCTACAGCCGTGGGCAGATGGGGCTGGCTTACGAAATCGTGATCAACTCCGACCCGTGCATCGCCTACCTGATGGAAGAAAACACCATCTGCATGCAAGCCCTGGTCGTGGCCCACGCGTGCTACGGGCATAACAGCTTCTTCAAGGGCAACTACCTGTTCCGGACCTGGACCGATGCCAGCTCGATCATCGACTACCTGGTGTTCGCCAAGCAGTACATCATGCAGTGCGAAGAACGCCACGGCATCGATGCCGTCGAAGACCTGCTCGACTCCTGCCATGCCTTGATGAACTACGGCGTGGACCGCTACAAACGGCCCTATCCGATTTCTGCCGAAGAAGAACGCCGTCGCCAGAAAGACCGCGAAGAGCACCTGCAAAAGCAAATCAACGACCTGTGGCGCACCATCCCCAAAGGGGTGGGCAAATCCAGTGAAAAGGACAACGCCCGCTTCCCGGATGAGCCGCAGGAAAACATCCTGTACTTCATTGAAAAACACGCGCCACTGCTGGAACCCTGGCAGCGTGAAGTCGTGCGCATTGTGCGCAAAATCGCCCAGTATTTTTACCCGCAGCGCCAAACCCAGGTGATGAATGAGGGCTGGGCCACGTTCTGGCACTACACGCTGATGAACGACCTGTACGACGAAGGGCTAGTCACCGATGGCTTCATGATGGAGTTCCTCACCTCGCACACCAGCGTGGTCTTCCAGCCAGGCTTTGACAGCCCGTACTACAGCGGCATCAATCCCTATGCTCTGGGGTTTGCGATGTACCAGGACATCCGCCGCATGTGCGAGCACCCCACCGAAGAAGACCGGCGCTGGTTCCCGGACCTTGCAGGCAGCGACTGGCTGACCAGCATCAAATTTGCCATGAGCAGCTTCAAGGACGAGAGCTTCATCCTGCAATACCTGTCGCCCAAGGTCATTCGCGACCTCAAGCTCTTCAGCATCATGGACGACGATCAAAAGGACGACCTGCTGGTGCCTGCGATTCACGACGAGAACGGTTACCGCACCATCCGCGAAACGCTGGCAGCGCAATACAACCTGGGCAATCGTGAACCCAACGTGCAGATCTGGAGCATTGATCGACGCGGCGACCGCTCCCTGACCTTGCGCCACCAACAACATGACCGCAAACCTCTGGGTGACTCCACCGACGAGGTACTCAAGCACCTGCACCGTCTGTGGGGCTTCGATATCCATCTGGAGACCCTGCAAGGCGACCAGATCATGAAGGTCCAGCACGTACCGCCCAAAGGCGAGCATGGTGAAAACGACTACGGCCGTCTGGACTTGTCCGCCGTCCACCTGTAACCACATCGACCTCCGCTAACGCGGCACACGGGTTATCCTGTCGCGCTAACGGAGGCTTTTTATGAAGATCTATAAAGTGGGCGGCGCAGTGCGCGACCGCTTGCTGGGCAAACCCGTCACCGACATCGACTGGGTGGTGGTGGGCGCGACTGCCGAGCAAATGCTCGCCGAAGGGTTTCGCCCGGTGGGGTCAGACTTCCCGGTATTTCTTCACCCAAAAACCGGTGAAGAATATGCACTTGCCCGAACCGAACGCAAAAGCGGCCATGGCTATGGTGGCTTTATCTTCCATGCCAGCCCCGACGTCACCCTCGAAGACGACCTGATACGCCGCGACCTGACCATCAATGCGATGGCCGAAGACGCTGATTGCAATATCACCGACCCGTACCACGGCCAGCGAGACTTAGAGGCACGCATTCTGCGCCACGTTTCCCCCGCGTTTGCCGAAGATCCCTTGCGAGTCCTGCGTGTTGCCCGCTTTGCCGCCCGTTATGCAGGGCTTGGTTTCAGCATCGCTCCCGAGACCCTGGAACTCATGCGCCAACTGTCCGCCTCTGGCGAACTGCAGGCCCTGACGCCCGAGCGTTGCTGGAAAGAAATCTCTCGCGCACTCATGGAAGATCACCCACAGGTATTCATCGAAGTGCTGCGCAGTTGCGACGCGCTTGAGGTGCTACTGCCAGAGGTCAACGCCTTGTTTGGCGTGCCACAACCTCCCGTTCATCACCCCGAAGTCGACAGCGGCCTGCACACGCTGAGCGTGCTCGAACAAGCCGCCTTGCACCACCAACCGCTGACTGTGCGCTGGGCTTGCCTGCTGCACGACCTGGGCAAAGGGCTGACACCCGAAAGCCAGTGGCCACGACACATTGCCCACGAGCACAAAGGGCTGCGTCTGATCAAAGCCGTCAACGAACGCTACAAAGTACCGAGAGATTGCCAGGAACTGGCGCTGCTGGTGGGCGAGTACCACACCCATGGTCATCGCGCCCTGGAGCTCAAGGCATCGACATTGCTGGAGTTGCTGCAGCGGTTTGATGTGTATCGCCGCCCTCAGCGTTTTGAGGAGTTTGTGGTGGCCTGCGAAATGGACGCCAGAGGGCGTTTAGGCCTGGAAAACCGCCCTTACCCGCAGGCGGATTATCTGCGCGGCGCGGCCCTGGCAGCACAAGGCGTGACCGTACAACCGCTGATCGAACAAGGCTTCAAAGGCCCCGAACTGGGCGAGGCCCTCAAGCACGAACGGCTCAAGGCCCTGCAAGCCTACAAAGACGCCGCCAAACACAAGACGATGCCGTAGCAGTTGCCGAGCGTGCGAGGCTACGTCCGGCTGCGCAGCAGTCGTAAATCAAACACTGCGGGGCGACCGTAAAACCTTGCAGTTGGTGTTTACGATCGCTACGCAATCGGACGTAGCCTCGCAGGCTCGTCAACTGCTACAGGGTTTTGCGCGCCCCCTTAAACCGAGCGTTCAAGCATCTCTGCCGGCGTCAATTGCACGCCCCGCCACTCAAACGCCACAGGCGCCAATACCTGGTCGATCTGCGCTTCGGCCCACATCTGGGCAAGGGTTTTACCTACGCCCGGATGTACCTTATTTGGCGCCATCAACGACAACGGCCAAAGCACAAACGCATTCTTGAGAATTTCTGCTCGCGGCAAGGTCAGGAACTCAAAGTCGCCCTCCAGATCGCCGTAAAACAACACGTCGATATCCAGCGGCAGCCCTTTGCGATCCGGGGCATAACGCCCGTTATCCGCTTCAATCAACTTCAAACGTCGGCTTAATTCCATCAGTGGCAAATCGGTTTTGGCCGCGACCACCAGATTGAAAAATGGCCCGCTTTTGATGCCCACCGGCTGACTTTCAAACACCGCCGAACACGTCATGCCCTGCAAAAAGCCCGCAAGCGCGTCCAGCCCGGCACACAAATGCCGTTCACGCTCGGTATTGCTACCGAGCCCGAGATAAACCTCTGTTAGCGGCATCCGCGCTCAATCTCCACACCCACCCCTGTGGCCGCCGCAACGGCGCCGGGCTTGGTCAGCTTGAGGTGCAACCAGGGAATATTGAATTCACTCATCAGCACTTGCGCCAAACGTTCGGCAAATGTTTCTACCAGCTGGAACTGAGCCTGCTCGGCAAACGCCTGGATGCGCGCCGACACACTGGCGTAATCCAATGCCAGGGTCAGGTCGTCTCCGGCCGCTGCCGGGCGGTTATCCCACGCAAAACTCAGATCTAGCCGCAGGCACTGACGGATGCCGCGCTCCCAGTCATAAGCACCGATAACGGTGTCAACTTCCAGGCCTTCGATAAACACTCTGTCCAAGCACTCTTCTCCGCAGCACGACAAGGGCGCAATGCGCCGTTAGAATCAGGGCGTCCTTGCCCGGAATAGTTAGCATGTTTTGGTTACTGGCGATGCTCGCCTACCTGCTTGGTTCTATGTCCTTCGCTATTTTGCTCAGCCGCCTGACGGGAAACCCCGACCCGCGAATGAGTGGCTCAGGCAATGCCGGCGCAACCAACATGTTGCGCCTGGCCGGTAAAAAGCTCGCCATCCTGACCTTGCTTGGCGATCTGTGCAAAGGGCTTTTACCGGTATTGCTGGCCTATCAACTGGGCTGCACGCTCCAGCAACAAGCCTGGATCGGCGCCTGCGCCGTTGTAGGGCACATGTACCCACTGTACTTCCGCTTTCGCGGCGGCAAGGGCGTTGCCACCGCTGCCGGCATGCTGCTGGGCCTTTATCCGCCCGCCGCGCTGCTGGCTGCTGTCGCATGGCTGCTGACCTTCCAGCTCAGCCGCACGAGCTCGCTGGCCTCACTGATTGCCGCCCCCCTCACCCTGCCCTTGCTGGCCTGGCAAGAACCTGCAGCGCTGCTGCCCATGAGCGCTCTGACGACGCTCATTGTGTGGCGGCACCGCAGCAATCTACGCGACCTGATGGCTGGGCGCGAACGGCATTTCTGAACCCTTACAGCGGTGGCAACTGCTCCATCGGCCAGCGTGCCTGCACGCTGATCGCCAGGCTCTCGTGCTGGCCCGCCAGCAAACGCTGACACCCGGCATAAGCAATCATCGCGCCATTATCGGTGCAGAACTCGGGGCGAGCGTAGTACACCTGACCGTTCATCTCGCCGAGCATTTTCTCGAGCGATTCACGCAGCGCCTTGTTCGCACTCACCCCCCCGGCAATAACCAGGCGCTTCATCCCGGCAGCCTTCAGCGCGCGCTTGCACTTGATGGTCAGGGTTTCGACAACGGCTTGCTGAAACGCCAGCGAAATATCGCAACGCGCCTGCTCCGTATCCTCGCCCGCGTCTACACAACGCTGCCAAGTATTCAGCGCGAAGGTTTTAAGGCCGCTAAAACTGAATTGCAGCCCCGGACGATCGGTCATCGGCCGCGGGAACACAAAACGCCCGGCAACCCCTTGTGCAGCCAGCCGCGCGATCTCAGGGCCACCCGGATAACGCATCCCCATCATCTTGGCGGTTTTGTCGAAGGCTTCACCCGCCGCATCATCCAGACTCTCGCCCAACAGCTCGTATTGACCGATACCATCGACACGCACCAGCTGCGTATGGCCGCCCGACACCAACAAAGCGACGAACGGGAACTCTGGTGGCTGCTCTTCCAGCATGGGGGCCAATAAATGGCCTTCCATGTGGTGCACGCCAAGGGCAGGTATACCCCAGGCAAAAGCCAGCGCCTGGGCACACGAAGCCCCGACCAGCAAGGCCCCGACCAGTCCCGGCCCTGCCGTGTAGGCAATGGCGTCAATCTCTGTAGGCACGCAATCTGCCTCAGCCAACACCTGACGAATCAAGGGCAGCATGCGCTTGACGTGATCACGCGAGGCAAGCTCCGGCACCACACCGCCATAAGCGCGGTGCAGGTCGATCTGACTGAACAGCCCATCGGCCAAAAGCCCGCGTTCACTGTCGTATAGCGCGACGCCGGTTTCGTCGCAGGAAGTTTCTAATCCCAGTACTAGCATGGGTTTACGCCTTGTTGAGGCTCAATTCGAAGGCGCGCATAATAGTCGCCACTCCCGCCCCCGACCAGCGGTTTTCGATCAGAGGCTTTGCATTCCGGGCGTTGAGGGGTTAACATCCGCAACCCTTAAAAACCGACGTCTTACAACGCAATTTAGCCTTGGGACGTTGACCCCGGTAATGAATGAAGGTAGCTCTGGATGCCAGCCGTCAAAGTAAAAGAGAACGAACCCTTCGACGTAGCTCTGCGTCGTTTCAAGCGCTCCTGCGAAAAAGCCGGTGTACTGGCTGAAGTTCGCAGCCGCGAATTTTACGAGAAGCCGACTTCTGAGCGTAAGCGCAAAGCAGCAGCAGCTGTTAAGCGTCACGCAAAGAAAGTTCAGCGCGAGCAGCGCCGCGCCGTTCGTCTGTACTAATACACAGACGTTCGTTGCAAGCTTCTGCCAAGCCCGGCCTAAAGCCGGGCCGTAGGCAGTTGCAGCAAGTTACACGCTCTACCGTCAAGGCCGCAGATGCGACCGCGACAAAGCGTAACACCACGTCAGACCTGGTTTTAACAACCAGCGGTGCACGTCTTTACTGACGAGCCTTACAAGGCTACCGACGAGCACACTTTTCCTGATTCTCCCAAGACAATCAGCCCAAGGTACTTCTCCTGTGCCTGCTTATGAGCCACCCGAGACCCACCACAGGTCAATTCGGACTCAGAGCGCAACACCTATCGAACATATTCGTACTGATTAAAACCCTAGTCAGATGAGATTCGACAGATACACTTCCCCACAATGACTGAGCAGACGCCACACGATCGAGCCATGCACCTGCGTGCACGCCATCATGCCAAGCCACTCATCGGGGTTAATTTCTGCTCCGTGATGACGAGAACGCCATGGCCGGGTTAATCCCCCAGAGCTTTATTGACGACCTTCTGAACCGCACCGATATCGTCGATGTCGTCAGCTCGCGCGTGCAAATGAAGAAAGCAGGCAAGAACTACACGGCTTGCTGCCCGTTTCACAAAGAAAAAACGCCCTCGTTCAGTGTCAGCCCCGACAAACAGTTTTATTACTGCTTTGGCTGCGGCGCAGGCGGCAATGCCCTCGGCTTCATCATGGACCACGACAACCTGGACTTCCCCCAGGCCGTCGAAGAACTGGCAAAAGCTGCCGGCATGGAGATCCCCCGAGAAGAAGGCGGCCGATCACACAAGCCACGGCAACCTACCGACTCACCGCTCTACCCGCTTCTGACCGCTGCCGCCGACTTTTACCGGCAAGCGCTCAAGAGTCATCCTGCACGCAAAGTCGCCGTCGAATACCTCAAAGGCCGCGGCCTGACCGGCGAAATCGCTCGCGACTTTGGCCTCGGTTTCGCCCCGCCCGGCTGGGACAACCTGTTCAAGCACTTGAGCAACGACACCCTGCAGCAAAAGGCGATGATTGACGCCGGGCTGCTGGTGGAGAACGCCGAGACCGGCAAACGCTACGACCGCTTTCGCGACCGCGTGATGTTCCCGATCCGCGACAGCCGCGGCCGCATCATTGCGTTCGGCGGCCGCGTGCTCGGCGACGACAAGCCCAAATACCTGAACTCCCCGGAAACCCCTGTATTCCACAAGGGCCAGGAACTCTACGGGCTGTTCGAGGCACGCAAATTCAACCGCAGCCTCGATGAAATCATCGTGGTTGAAGGCTACATGGACGTGATCGCGCTGGCCCAGCAAGGCCTGCGCAATGCCGTCGCCACCTTGGGTACCGCCACCAGCGAAGAGCACATGAAACGCTTGTTTCGCGTGGTGCCCAGCGTTCTATTCTGTTTTGACGGCGATCAGGCTGGCCGCAACGCTGCCTGGCGCGCCCTTGAAGCAACCCTCTCGTGCTTGCAGGACGGTCGCCGTGCGCGCTTTCTGTTTTTGCCCGAGGGCGAAGACCCGGACACATTGGTGCGCTCCGAAGGCACCGACGCCTTCAAGGCGCGCATCAACCAGCACGCACAACCGCTGGCCGATTACTTTTTCCAGCAACTGACCGAAGAAGCCGACCCGCGGTCGCTTGAGGGCAAAGCCCACATGGTCACGCTGGCAGCACCGTTGATCGACAAAGTGCCGGGCGCCAACCTGCGCACGCTGATGCGTCAGCGCCTGACCGAAATCACCGGCCTGACCCACGACATGGTCAGCCAACTGGCACAAAGCGCGCCCGTCAAACCTCAGGCCCAACCCGCTTACGACCCTGGCATTGATTACGACGCAATGCCCGACTACAGCGACTTCCAGCAACCGGACGTGTACATCCCCCAACAGGAATGGACCCCGAAAAAGCCTGGCGCTGGCGGTAAAAAGTGGGAAAACAAACCTTGGGACAAAAAAGGTAAACGAGGCGCCGAGCGCGAGCAGGCCTGGGTGCCGGTCGGCGTCGAACCACCCACGCTAACGGCCTTGCGCACCCTGCTGCACCATCCCCAACTGGCAAAAAAAGTTGAGGACGCCGGGCACTTTGCGGCCGAAGACCAGACCAATAATCAGTTACTGATTGCTCTGGTAGAAGCCGTACAGAAAAATCCTAAGCTAAGCTCTATTCAGTTGCTGTCGCGCTGGCACGGCACTGAGCAGGGTCGATTGTTACAACGACTGCTGGAAAAGGAATGGCTAATTGACGCCGACAACCTTGAACAACAGTTTTTCGACACCATAACTAGCTTGTCAGCACGCCAACGTGAGCGAAATCTAGAGCAACTTCTTCGAAAAGCACGTCAAGGCGAGCTTAGTACCGAGGAAAAAAACCAGTTACGCGACCTCTTGAGTCGCAATAATCCTGCATCAAACCCGACCTCAACTGGCGCGTGAGGTCACAGCTAAGGTATAATCCTCGGCTTGTTTTTTGCCCGCCAAGACCTTCAGTGGATAGGGTGTTATGTCCGGAAAAGCGCAACAGCAGTCTCGTATCAAAGAGTTGATCACCCTCGGCCGTGAGCAGAAGTATCTGACTTACGCAGAGGTCAACGACCACCTGCCCGAAGATATTTCAGATCCGGAGCAAGTGGAAGACATCATCCGCATGATTAATGACATGGGGATCCCCGTACACGAGAGTGCTCCGGATGCGGACGCCCTTATGTTGGCCGATGCTGACACCGACGAAGCCGCTGCTGAAGAAGCAGCCGCAGCGTTGGCGGCAGTAGAGACCGATATTGGTCGTACGACTGACCCTGTACGTATGTATATGCGTGAAATGGGTACGGTAGAGTTGCTGACACGTGAAGGCGAAATCGAAATCGCCAAGCGTATCGAAGAAGGCATCCGTGAGGTGATGAGCGCAATCGCGCACTTCCCTGGCACGGTTGACCACATTCTCTCCGAGTACACTCGCGTCACCACCGAAGGTGGCCGCCTGTCCGACGTTCTGAGCGGTTATATCGACCCGGACGACGGTATTACGCCACCTGCTGCCGAAGTTCCGCCACCTGTCGACGCCAAAGCTGCTAAAGCTGACGACGACAGCGACGATGACGAAGCAGAATCTTCAGACGATGAAGAAGAAGCCGAAAGCGGTCCAGATCCGGTCATTGCTGCCCAGCGTTTTGGTGCCGTCTCTGATCAGATGGAAATCACTCGCAAGGCGCTGAAAAAGCACGGCCGCGACAGCAAGCAAGCCATCATCGAACTGGTTGCCCTGGCTGAGCTGTTCATGCCGATCAAACTGGTTCCGAAGCAATTCGAAGGTTTGGTTGAGCGTGTTCGCAGTGCCCTGGAGCGTCTGCGTGCACAAGAACGCGCCATCATGCAGCTGTGTGTACGTGATGCACGTATGCCACGCGCCGACTTCCTGCGCCTGTTCCCGGGCAACGAAGTTGACGAAAGCTGGAGCGATTCGCTGGCTAAAGGCAAAAGCAAATACGCTGAAGCCATTGGCCGCCTGCAACCGGATATCATCCGTTGCCAGCAAAAGCTGTCGGCACTGGAAGCAGAAACCGGCTTGACGGTTGCTGAGATCAAGGACATCAACCGTCGCATGTCGATCGGTGAGGCCAAGGCCCGCCGCGCGAAGAAAGAGATGGTCGAAGCGAACTTGCGTCTGGTGATCTCCATCGCCAAGAAGTACACCAACCGTGGCTTGCAGTTCCTCGACCTGATCCAGGAAGGCAACATCGGCTTGATGAAAGCGGTAGACAAGTTTGAATACCGCCGCGGCTACAAATTCTCGACTTATGCCACCTGGTGGATCCGTCAGGCGATCACTCGCTCGATCGCCGACCAGGCCCGCACCATCCGTATTCCGGTGCACATGATCGAGACGATCAACAAGCTCAACCGTATTTCCCGCCAGATGTTGCAGGAAATGGGCCGTGAACCGACCCCGGAAGAGCTGGGCGAACGCATGGAAATGCCTGAGGACAAAATCCGCAAGGTATTGAAGATCGCTAAAGAGCCGATCTCCATGGAAACCCCGATCGGTGATGACGAAGACTCCCATCTGGGCGACTTCATCGAAGACTCGACCATGCAGTCGCCAATCGATGTAGCCACCGTTGAGAGCCTTAAAGAAGCGACACGCGACGTACTCGGCGGCCTGACGGCACGTGAAGCCAAAGTACTGCGCATGCGTTTCGGTATCGACATGAATACCGACCATACCCTTGAGGAGGTTGGTAAGCAGTTCGACGTTACCCGTGAGCGGATTCGTCAGATCGAAGCCAAAGCGCTGCGTAAGCTGCGCCACCCGACGAGAAGCGAGCACTTACGCTCCTTCCTCGACGAGTGATCCCAAAACCCCCGGCCCTGCCGGGGGTTTTGCTTTATGGGCAATACAGCGTCTGCACGCCTTCAAATGCGACAGAATTCGCACACAGAATTCTTCGTACCTCTAATTAAGATTTTTCGGATAGCACTCCTAAGAAACCATCGTTATAATCCCCGGCTTACTTAGGGCCTATAGCTCAGTTGGTTAGAGCAGGGGACTCATAATCCCTTGGTCGCAGGTTCGAGTCCTGCTGGGCCCACCACATTAAAAGCCGCGCATTGCGCGGCTTTTTTGTGCCCTTAACAAAGAGCTCATCGCCCCACTCCCCCTGTAGCAGTTGACGAGCCTTGCGAGGCTACGTCCGGCTGCGCAGCAGCCGTAAACCACGCTGAAAAGATCGCGAGACAAGCTCGCTCCTACAGACAGCGAACACTAAACCCCTGTAGCCGCTGCCGAGCCCCTCCCCTCACAAAAACGCAATCCACAACCCCGCCATCAGCAAGGTCACCAAGGTCACTGGCACCCCGGACTTTGCGAATGACCCGAACGAGATCTTGATACCGCACCCCGCCGCCTGTTCCACGACGATGATCCCGGCCAGGCTGCCGAAAATAATAAGGTTGCTCGAAAACCCGGTACCCAACGCAATCGCAGCACCTAACAACTGCGCGTTGTTGTCCGGATGCAGGTACGGGGAAAGCAGCATGGTCGTGGTCAACTTCGCCTACGGCATACCGATAAAGCCCTTTATCCAGACCATCCTGCCCCACGGCCTGAGCCTGCCCAAGGTGCCCAAAGGGGATCAAGTCTGGCAGCACGGCGAAACCGCCCAGCAGCGCGTGGACGCCGACGGCAACTGGTCGCGGCAAACCGACGGTCGCATACAGGACTTTTCAGCCGATCGCGAAGTACAGGCTCTGGACAACCAGGAGCACTATCAAAGCCACACCCAAGAAGTGGACGACCATTCAAAGGAGACAGTAGGCGGCATCAAAACTATCGAAGCCATGGGTGCCGTGAAACTGCTAGCAGGCGGATCGATGAGCGTGGCGGCTGTGGATGACTTGCACCAGGCCACGGGCCGGGATTTGAATCTGGTGGTTGGGGATAAGTACAACGCCACCGCGGGTAGCGATATGCAGGAGCAGATCGAGGGACTGCGCAAGAGTGTGGCCGGGGAGAGCCAGCGGTTGGTCGCACCGAAAAACTGAATCGGCTCTGAGAGCGTGAACCTGTTCCAGGTGGTGTGTGATTTGCTCGACTTGGTGGAGAAAATGAATACGCGGATGGCGGAGCATACACATGCTCCGGGGCCGATCTCGAGCCCCGTAGAGGCAACTGCGTTCATAGCTTTACGAGCTAAAACGATTATGCTCGCCGGAAAGCTGAGACCAATCACCTTGTAAATATACGCATCGTTTTTTTGTATAGATCCATAGTGTATTGTGAGGAAACATAAGCAGGGGAGAGGCGTGAAAGTGGATCTAAAAAACAAAACAAAAAATCAACATTTCCTATCACAGTCAGAGCAACGATTAAATGCATCCAACCCTATCCCCTCCGATCACAAAAATGCACGAATTTTCGAATTCAATGTTATTGATCGAGAGAATTTCAAGATCGAGCCATGCTCTAAAAAAGGCAGACCAATAAGAAAATCACTTAGTTTTATCGACTTATTCAGCTTTGATATCCCTAGCAACGGCGATGATAGATATAACTTCGAAGACCTATTCAAAACGTACGAACACAAAGTCAGAGACATAACTTTAAACCTGCTTAGCAAGTTGAAAACTCCAGGAACCGATGTAGCCTCAGAGATACAGAGCATTTTTGCTATTAAATATATGAACCTTGTCCGAAACCCTTACTCAGCAAAAGAAGTACTTAACACTCTCCCCCATTTAAGAAATCTCAAACCAACAGATAATTCCCATCTAGCTAACTTTGAAAGAGTACTTAACGGTAGTAAACCACAGCAAAAATACCTTTGCGAATTACTCAACATATCAAAAGAAGATTACACTGACTGGCTAGGAATAATATTTATTGCGCTAGCTCCCTTAGCGAAAAATGAAAGCAACTTTATAAACACCATGACTGAACATCTACTTTCCAACAAAAATTACTATGTAGCTGTTATAATTTATACTTTTGAAGATCATTCTTGCCTTTTGTCTGATAGAGGATTCAGCACACCGCTTCCTGAGAATGACCACCTCTCATTTGATTTTAATTTAACTTCGAAAAGTTTCATTAGATACATATTCACGGACATTGACTCTATCGTCCCGGGAAGAATGACAGAGGAAGAGATCGAAAATTTTAAAGCGACAAAAGAAATTAAATCCTTTCACATACATAATGATATTCAATCGCTCAGCATATATAACAAGCATGTAGTCAGCCAGTGCAACAGCAAGGTTTTCTGTTCGGATCCAATATGCTTTGGCTTAGACTAAAATGATCGAAAGATCAGGATATTAATTCTGATGAATATTCGCTTGAAATGGTTCTCTGATATGGCAGCCATAACATGCGTCGGCTTAATCAACTTTAACATTTTTTTCGATAGGCAAAGAAAACCCGCCATAGGGCGGGTGCGCTTTCTTCTCTGACATCCATTTCAACCCTAACACTAGGTGCTAGGAAACAGGCTATTTCCTGTCGGTCTACGCTTCCTGCAGGACCTTTAATGCCGCTGATGCTAAAAATCCAGAACGGCTTTTTTCTTCCGGGTGGTGCTTCACATACTCATCAATACGGTTCAGTAGGTATCCAGGTAAGGTGATGTTCAGCTTTTCAGCCTTCCCAAGATATTTGGTGATGTCGATATCGACTACAGCCCAGATGCAACCCTCGTAATCGGGATTGGATACGTGAGCGCTTACCTTGGTTGCTACAGGAATCTTGGCGTTATCCTCGGCCAAAATCTCTAGGTGTCCTTCAATGGCTTCACGTGCCATTGCCATCGCGTCATCAAGATCCTCCCCAGCAGAGAAACATCCTGGTATATCCGGGACTTCTACGCCCCATGCATGTTGCGTATCACCGGGGCGAACCGCAATTGGGTAAAGCATTATCTGGCCCTCCATAGGACTTGGTGTAGCACCCAGCTCATCAGAGTTGGGCTTGTTTCAAAATGCTGTTTATCGTTTTGGTCAGTAGATCCTTTTTCGGGTGAGGAATCGTTACCAGTCCCGGCTTCGTTGGATGCTTGAAGTGGTGGTGGCTCCCCTTACTCCGTACCAGATACCAACCGTCAGCTTCTATTGCATTAATCAGCTGTCGGCTATTCACATCACCTCCTTATCGCCTCATTTTGTAGTTATTATACCCACCAGCAAAAAACTATCAACACTATAACCACCAATCTTTTGAAAAAATCCTTATGCCAATAAAAAAACATCTGAAAAAGCACTTATCCCCCTCCCGCCGACGGGCTTCGCGTCCTTTTTTTGTGCAAACCCAGGGGGGAGTGCAATCAATCAGCTAGGCCACGTCGTGTCTGGGGTCTGACAGCTTGGAGGCCATTGCCAGAGTGAAAGGTTTTGTAGGGTTGTGAGAAGCCAGTCTCAAAGCGTGTCCAGATCCATCGAGTACATGCGGGAAATATGGGAATAAATATTCGTAAAAACCTTTATTTGCTGGGTTTTACCAATGAACCCTGGTGTTTTAAGTGGGCTCATAATCCCTTGGTCGCAGGTTCGAGTCCTGCTGGGCCCACCACATTAAAAGCCGCGCATTGCGCGGCATTTTTGTGCCCACCAAAATACCGTCAAAAGATCGCAGCCTTCGGCAGCTCCACAGAGCTCACGCTCCCCCCGTAGCAGTTGACGAGCCTTGCGAGGCCACGTCCGGCTGCGCAGCAGCCGTAAACCATGCTGAAAAGATCGCGAGACAAGCTCGCTCCTACAGCCAGCGAACACTAAACCTCTGTAGCCGCTGCCGAGCCCCTCCCCTCACAAAAACGCAATCCACAACCCCGCCATCAGCAAGGTCACCAAGGTCACCGGCACCCCGGACTTTGCGAATGACCCGAACGAGATCTTGATACCGCACCCCGCCGCCTGTTCCACGACGATGATCCCGGCCAGGCTGCCGAAAATAATAAGGTTGCTCGAAAACCCGGTACCCAACGCTATCGCAGCACCTAACGACTGTGCATTGCCGTCAGGGTGCAAATAAGGGGAAAGCAGCATGACCGCCGGGTTGTTGCCGACCACATCACTGAGCAATGATCCGGCCACAAACAGCGAAATAGGGTCGTTAACGTCGATGCCCACATGGCGCAGCCAGTCAAACAGCGATTGCGGCAGTCCGGTATTGGCGAGTGCCTGGTTGCAAATAAACAAGCCGATAATCAGCAGCAACAGGTTGCCGTCAACTTGCTTGAGCACGTCTTTGGAAGCCAGGCTGCGGTTGACCAGCAGGATGCCCGCGCCGGCCAGGGCCACCAGTTCACGCGGCCATATGTCGGCCACCAGGGCGATGATCACGGCGCTAGCGACGATGATGGCTTTGGTCGTTTCGACTTTATCGAGCTGTACGGGAGGGTGAACAACCGCTTTATCGGTCTTACGCTCCAGCGTCCATTTGCCACGGTATTGCCACGCGATGATGCACCAGATGATGGGCAGCGATAAAAGCGCCGGCACCCCTGCAGCAATCATGAATTCGTTAAACGAGAGATCAAGCGCTTGGGCCGCAATCATGTTTTGCGGGCTGCCGATCAGGGTGCCCGCGGCACCGGCGTTGGCTGCAAAACAAAACGCCAGCAGAAACGGCACCGGGTTAAGCCCCCGTGCCAGCGCTACGCTGACCAGCAGCGGCGTCATCGACAACACCACCACGTCATTGGTCAACAATGAGGAAAGCCCGGCACTGACGGCAATAAACACTGCCAGCAGCGCGACCGGGGTAATTTTTAGCGTTGCGACTTTCTCCGCAGCCCAGGCATAAAATCCCGAGACCGTGAACGCCCCCGACACCACCATCAAGCCAAACAGCAGCCCAAGGGTGCGGTAGTCGATGGCATCCCACGCGGCTTGCGGGCTAAGGCTTCCTGCTACGATCATGGCCAGGGCGCCAACGACTGCAGCGCCCGTTCTGTCCACGTTAAATGCCGGCAGCTTACCGACACCCATTACCAAATAAACCATGAAGAAAATGAGCAGGGTTGTGTACATAACGACGCCTAATGCAATGAAGCCCGTCACAGGCCGATATAAGGTGAACCGCTAAATGCCAATAGCGCCTCCTGCTCTGATCAACCAACAGGAAACGCTATGAGATGTCAGACCTGGCCATCGCCGCCCTGAACGTTCAAAACTTCAGGGCGGCGCTCTAATGATTTAGAGTTTTTCTTTCTTGGCCTGGTGGTACTTCCTTCCGATTTCTTTGAGATCAACCGTGGGTTTGGGCAACTGCATCTTCATGTCTTTGAGCGTCTTCTCAACAATGCTCCCGACAGCCAGGTTGCGGAACCACTTGTGGTTGGCCGGGATGACGTACCAGGGCGCATGATCAGTCGAACATTTGTTCAACATCGCCTCATACGCCTTGATGTAGTCGTCCCACAGGGCGCGCTCTGAATAGTCACCCTCGCTGATTTTCCACTGCCGCATTGGATCATCCAGACGCTCTTCAAAGCGTCTGAGTTGCTCTTCAGGCGAGATGTACAAGAAGAACTTCAAGATCGTCGTGTTATTCGAATGCACGGTGCTTTCAAACGCATTGATCAGGTCGTAGCGCTTTTCAATAACCTTGCCGGGCGCCATTTTGTGCACGCGCTGCACAAGCACGTCTTCATAGTGCGAACGGTTAAAGATAGCCACGTTACCGTCAGCCGGTACATGGGGATGCACCCGCCAAAGAAAATCATGGCTGCTTTCTTCGGGGGTCGGCTGCTTGAAACCCTGCACATTGGTGCCTTGCGGGTTCATCGAACGCAACACATGCCAGCAAGTGCCATCTTTACCGGCCGCATCAATGCCCTGCAAAACAATCAGCAAGGAATGTTTACGCTCGGCATAGAGCTTCTTTTGCAGGTCAGAGATGCTGGCGGACTGTTGATCAAGATGCTTTTGCGCATCCTTTTCCGATTTATAAGGACCATGAAAGTCAGGGTCCACGTCAGCAAGGCGAATTTTTGACCCTGGCTTAACAATCAACTTACTAATAAGGCTCATAGTCTGGCTTCCCTAGTCATGCGATGGCTTTAGTCAGGTTTTCGCTTTGTTTTTCACGCTTGTCGACGACGGAGAAGTAGATCAACTTCACGATATCGATGATCACCATCCAGACAAGGACGTACACCCAGACTACGCCGATCAGTTCCCACGAAATAGCCGGCACGAAAATACCGAAGGCACAAATAAACACCGCGACAATCTGCGTACCGATAACCGCCAACAACAGCGGCAACGACGGGAACGGTGGTTTGAACACGCTATTACGGTTACGCACCACAAACAGCAACAAGTGACCGCCCGCTGCCAACTGCAAGAACAACATGGTCTGTAGATGACTCAGGTCGAGTGCAAACACATGCATCAGTTCTGCGTTGTTCATCCAGTACATCGAGATCAGAACAAGGCCAAAACTCTGCGCCAGTGCCATCAACCCCATCAGAGAAGAGAATATGATGATTCGATGCATATCCCACCGCACCGGTTTCTTGGCTATTTTGACGTTGTCATAGGCGATGGTCATGATCGGAATATCATCCAGCAACGCCAGTACCACAATCATGATGGCGGTCAACGGACGCACGCCGAACACCAAATAAGACAGCACCACCACAAACATGATGCAAATCGTCATCGCAATCCGGTAGTACACATACGAGGTAATACGCTCGAAGATAGCCCGCGCTTCTTCAATGGCATTCACAATCGTGGATAACCCCGGGGCGGTCAAAATCAGCGCGGCGGCCGATCTTGCCGCGTCCGTTGCACCCGACACCGCAATACCGCATTCAGCTTGTTTCAAGGCCGGGGCGTCGTTAACACCATCCCCTGTCATTGCAACAATGTGATTACGCTCTTGCAGCGCTTTAACGATCTGGTATTTGTTCTCCGGGAACACGCGCCCAAACCCGTCGGCGGCCTCAACTGCACGGGCCGCATCAATCGGAATATGGTTGTTGTCCGTATCTTTAGGGAACACCTGATCAGCAACCAGCAAGTGCGTCCCAAGCCCCAGTTGCCGGGAGATTTCGGAACCAATCGCCACGTCATCGCCCGTGACCATCTTCACCGACAGCCCCAGCGCACGTGCCTGGGCAATGGTTTCTTTAGCGTCAGGGCGCGGCGGATCGAGCAAGGCCAGCAAGCCCAGGAGGTCCCAAGTTTTGCCGCCATCATCCGAGCGGGCAACACCGAGTGCGCGCGTGCCATGGCTGGCCAGTTCGCTGACTTTGCCGAAATAAGCCGTGGAGCGCGGATCGTCGCTGGAGGTTTCACTGATACCGCACAACGTGGCAATCACTTGCGGCGCCCCTTTCGCATAGGACGTCTGTTTTTGCGAAGCGTCTTGCACCACCGCCAGGGTCTTTTTATTGACCGGGTCAAAAGGCGTGAAACTGACTTGTTTAAAGCCATCCAGCGATTTTTTATCTTTCAGCGCACTTAAAACAGCTTGGTCAATGGCATCCGTACTTTCCGGCTGGCACGCCAACGCCGCGCCTAGAATCACTTCGTCGGGGGTTGTTTTAGGGTCAAAAGGAATCGCGCTATCAACCGTCAGGTGGTTTTGCGTCAGCGTCCCGGTTTTATCGGAGCACAACACATCAACCCCGGCCAACTCCTCAATGGCCGACAACCGCGAAACAATGGCCTTTTGTTTGGATAACGCCAACGCCCCCAGCGCCATGGTGACGGACATCACCGCTGGCATGGCCACCGGTACCGAAGCGATCAGCAATACCAACACAAACTGCGCAATATCACCGGCCTCAGACCACGCCCAATGCCCTTGCACAACAATGTCTTTGTATAACTGCGTGCCGACCAGAATCAGCGCCAGAATGGCCGCGAGGATAATCAGGAAATCCCCGATACGCAGTACCGCTTGTTCAGCGTGAGACTTGGCACCCGCACTGGCCACCAACTTGGCTGTGCGCCCAAAGAACGTATTGTTACCGGTTGAAGTGACAATACCGGTCATCGAACCTTGCCGCGCGATAGAGCCGGAGTAACCGCTGTCACCGACCATCTTCGATACAGGTAAAGACTCACCCGTTAACGCCGCCTGATCCACCGACAAATAAGCGCCGTCGATCAACAGCAAGTCGGCGGGCAAAATCTCCCCACCGGACACTGTCACCACATCCCCCGGCACCAGTTCGGCCGCATCGATGGTTTGCAACTTCCCGTCACGCTTGGCGTGGGCTTTAAGTGCCAAACCTTTCTTCAGCGCCGCCAGTGCACTGGCGGCTTTGTTGTCCTGCCAAAAACCAACAGCCGCGTTATAAAGCAGCAGGCCGGTAATCACGATAAAGTCTGGCCAGTCCTGACGCGCCAACGAGATAAGTGCCGCAATTTCAATCATCCATGGAATAGGCCCCCAGAAATAACCAAGCAGCTTTTTCCAGCGACTGTCTTCTTTGGCCTCAATGGCGTTCGGCCCATACTTTTCAAGCAGGCTCTTGGCCGTTGCCGAACTAAGGCCATCTGGCGAACTGTTGAGTTGGCTTATTTCTTTCTTGATACCCTCAGCATCCAGTCGCGCCGGCTTGGCGTTAGAAGAGCTGGACGAACTGGGCGAGCTAGCTTTTTTCACCGGGTCACTGCTTGTAGACCCATCGCCTGCCAATGTGATGTCGGACATTCCCTTACCCTCTTAGACGGCTCTAACTAATTCAGCACTCTCAAACTTCCAGTGCCGCAACCCTATAAAGTTGCGCACTCACCTATCCACCTTAAGGTCCGCACTTAATAATAAAGCCACTCTGCATAATCCATGACTGCAGAGTGGCTATTAATGACTGACCTACTTAAATAACAACTACTAAACAACTTCTTTAACGTAGCACTGGCGCAACTAACTTTTATCCAAGCTTTACAAAGTATCGAAATAGATTGGTTTTTTAACTTGTTTTAGATAGACCTATTATTTTTTATGATAATAGTCAGATTGTCACACTTCATGTAACGCCCCGCATCTTCGGGCAAGCGTAGATCAACGCTCATCAATTTCAACACTGCCGGGCCAGATTTTGCCGGTTGAGAAGACCCGGCCTGTCCCTTACCCTACCTGCCCCACCCTGCCCACACCGGAGCCTTCCTGTGCCTGATACCCACCCGCCTGCACTGGATGACATTGACCGCCAATTAATCGCGGCCTTGCAGCTTAATGCGCGTGAGAGTGTGGCGATGCTGGCGCGGCAGTTGGGGATTGCGCGCACCACGGTGACGTCGCGCCTGGCGCGGCTGGAGAAAACCAGGGTCATCACCGGCTATGGCGTGCGTTTGAGCCAGCGTCTGGTGGATGGCGGGCTGCAAGCCTATGTCGGGATTACCGTGCAGCCGCGCTCCGGCAAGGAGGTGGTGCGGCGTCTGAGCAGCATGGCCCAGGTGCAACAGTTGTGCGCTGTGAGTGGCGAGTTCGATTACGTGGCCTGGCTGCGCAGCGAATCCCCCGAGCAACTGGACCAGTTGCTCGATCAGATCGGCAGCGTCGACGGTGTCGAAAAAACCACCACCTCGATCATTCTCAGCAGCAAGGTTGATCGCGGCTAAGGCGTTATGCCTGCGCCACACATCACTCTGTCAGCCAGATTCGTCATATTGACTAAACAAATGTCATAACGACGACACTTTGCGTCTTATTACCGTGTTCCGCGCTCCCTAAACTGGCGACTGTCTTTTCCTATACTCACGTGTAACGCGAGTCGCCCAGTAAGGTCAGCCATGAACAAGAACAATCGCCACCCTGCCGACGGCAAAAAACCGATCACTATTTTCGGCCCCGACTTCCCCTTTGCCTTTGATGACTGGATCGAACACCCGGCCGGGCTGGGCAGTATTCCGGCCAATAAGCTGGGCGCTGAGGTGGCGATTGTCGGCGCCGGGATGGCGGGCATGGTGGCCGCTTACGAGTTGATGAAGCTGGGCCTCAAGCCCGTGGTTTATGAAGCGTCGAAGATGGGCGGGCGCCTGCGTTCGCAAGCCTTCGAGGGCAGCGAAGGGGTGATTGCCGAGCTGGGCGGCATGCGTTTTCCGGTGTCTTCCACCGCGTTTTACCATTACGTCGACAAGCTGGGGCTGGAAACCAAACCGTTCCCCAACCCGCTGACACCCGCGTCCGGCAGCACCGTCATCGACCTCGAAGGCCAGACCTTTTACGCACAAAAGCTGGCGGATCTGCCCGCCCTGTTCCAGGAAGTGGCCGATGCCTGGGCAGACGCGCTGGAGGAAGGCTCGCGCTTTGGCGATATTCAACAAGCCATCCGCGACCGCGACGTCCCGCGCCTGAAAGAGCTGTGGAATACCCTGGTTCCGTTGTGGGACGACCGCACCTTCTATGACTTTGTCGCCACCTCCAAAGCCTTCGCCAAGTTGTCTTTCCAGCACCGCGAAGTGTTTGGTCAGGTCGGGTTTGGCACCGGCGGCTGGGACTCGGACTTCCCCAACTCGATGCTGGAAATTTTCCGCGTGGTAATGACCAACTGCGACGACCACCAGCACCTCGTGGTAGGCGGCGTCGAGCAAGTGCCACTGGGCATCTGGAGCCATGTGCCGCAGCGATGCGCCCATTGGCCTGAAGGTACCAGCCTGCGCTCGCTGCATCGCGGCGCGCCGCGCACCGGGGTCAAGGCTATTTCCCGTGCCGCTGACGGGCAGTTCTCGGTCACCGACAACCTCAGCGTCACCCGCACCCACGAAGCGGTGTTGGTGACGTGCCAAAGCTGGTTGCTGACCACGCAAATCGACTGCGAAGAATCGCTGTTCTCACAAAAAGTATGGATGGCGCTGGACCGTACCCGTTACATGCAGTCGTCAAAAACCTTCGTCATGGTCGACCGCCCGTTCTGGAAAGACAAAGACCCGGACACCGGCCGCGACCTGATGAGCATGACCCTCACCGACCGCCTGACCCGTGGCACCTACCTGTTCGACAACGGTGACGACAAGCCGGGGGTGATTTGCCTGTCGTACTCATGGATGAGCGATGCGCTGAAAATGCTCCCGCACCCTGTGGAAAAACGCGTCAAGCTGGCCCTCGACTCGCTGAAAAAGATCTACCCGAAGGTCGACATCGCCAGCCGCATCATCGGCGATCCGATCACCGTGTCATGGGAAGCCGACCCGCATTTCCTCGGCGCCTTCAAAGGTGCGCTGCCGGGTCACTACCGATACAACCAGCGCATGTACGCGCATTTCATGCAGCAAGACCTGCCCAGCGAACAGCGCGGGATTTTTATTGCCGGCGATGATGTCTCATGGACACCGGCCTGGGTTGAAGGCGCGGTGCAAACGTCGTTGAACGCGGTCTGGGGCATCATGACCCACTTCGGCGGCAGCACCCACGCCGACAACCCGGGCCCAGGCGATGTCTTCCACGACATCGGCCCGATTGCCTTGCCGGACTGACCGCTACATAAATCCGACTGTGGGAGCGGGCTTGCTCGCGATGGCATCAACGCGGTCACTGAGCTAGTCCGCGTCGCCTGCATCGCGAGCAAGCCCGCTCCCTCAGGGATAGTGAATAAGGAGAGCCACCATGCGCATCGCCCTTTACCAATGCCAACCCTTGCCACTCGATGTGGCAGGCAACCTCCAGCGCCTGGCTTCCATCGCTTCGCAAGCCCAAGGCATTGACTTGCTGGTCCTGCCCGAAATGTTCCTCACGGGCTACAACATTGGCGCCAAAGCGGTGGCCGATCTGGCCCAGCCCTCTGACGGCGACGCCGCACTACAAATTGCCGAACTGGCGCAAACCACCGGCATCGCGATTGCCTACGGCTACCCCGAGCGCGACCTTGACGGGCACATCTACAACAGCGTGCAGGTGATCGACAGCCACGGCAAAAGCCTGTGCAACTACCGCAAAACCCATCTGTTCGGCCAACTCGATCGCGACATGTTCAGCCCCGGCCCGGACGCCTTTCCGGTGTTCGAACTGAATGGCTGGCAACTCGGCCTGCTGATTTGCTACGACCTCGAATTCCCCGAAAACACCCGCCGTCTGGCCCTCGCCGGGGCCGAGCTGATCGTCGTCCCCACCGCCAATATGGCGCCGTACGACTTTATCGCCGAGGTTACCGTGCGTAGCCGGGCCTTCGAAAACCAGTGCTATGTGGCCTACGCCAACTATTGCGGGCACGAAGGCAATGTTCATTACTGCGGGCAAAGCAGCATTAGCGCCCCCAACGGCCAGCAAATCGCCGTAGCCGAGCAGGACGAAATCCTGATTACCGCCACCCTCGAAAGCCAACAACTGGAGGATGCCCGCACCGGCAACTTCTACCTGGCTGATCGCCGCCCCGAACTTTACACCGCGCTGAGCAAGCGCTGATCGCCCGTAATCCGCTAGCATGTGGGCATCTCTGTTCCGGAAATGCCCATGTCTGCGCTGAACCCTTCCCAAGCCCGCCGTTTGACCCTCACTGACGGCCTGACTCTTTCACTGCGCCACGCGCCGCGCCTCAAGCGCTGTGCGGCGTTTTTACGGGTTCACGCAGGCAGCCACGACGTGCCAGCCGCCTGGCCGGGGCTCGCGCACTTTCTCGAACACCTGTTGTTCCTCGGCACCGAGCGCTACCCCGCCGCCGACAACCTGATGGCCTATGTGCAACGCCACGGCGGCCAGGTCAACGCCCGCACCAGCGAGCGCCACACCGACTTCTTTTTTGAACTGCCGGTGGCAGCGTTCGAAGGCGGCCTGGCGCGTTTGTGCGACATGCTCGCTCAGCCACGCATGAACCCGGCAGAGCAACTGCGCGAACGTGAAGTACTGCACGCAGAATTTATCGCCTGGGCCCGTGAGCCATCGGCCCGGCGCCAGTTCGAATTGCTCCAGCCGCTGAACCCGTCCCACCCGCTGCGGGCTTTTCACGCCGGTAATCGCTACAGCCTGCCGATCCAGCGCCCTGCATTTCAGCACGCCCTGCATGATTTTTACCGAACGTTTTATCACGCCGGCAACATCAGCCTGAGCCTGGTCGGCCCGGTACCCGAAGACGAACTGCTAGCCCTGGCCGAGCGCTATACCGAGCCCTTCGCCACCGGCCCAGTGAAGGCGCAAAACCGCCCACCGGCCTTGCTGCCAAACGGCGAAACCGTGTACCAGCAACTCGACGACCAACACCTGAACCTGCTGTTCGCCTTCGAACAACTGCCCGAGGCCTCCAGCACGGCGCTGGACTTTTTGTGCCGCTGGATCAATGCCGACAAGCCGGGAGGCCTTATCGCCTACCTGCGCGAGCAGCAACTGTGCACCGGCCTGAAAGCCGAAACGCTGTACCAGTTCGAAGGCCAGGCGCTGCTGCACATCGCCTTCAGCGCCGCGGGCAACATGACGCAAAACGCCACGCCAGTCCGTGAAGCGTTTTACGACTGGCTGGCCTATTTCAACACGCAGCAAAACCATCCCGCCCTGCGCAACGAATTCCAATGGCTGCGCCAGCGTCAGCTGGAGGTCAGCAGCGCGCTGGAACTGGCCCGCGCTGATTGTGAGCAACGTGTGCCTGGGTTGTCAGATCAAGCCGTAGCAGCGCTCGCAGGCCTACTGCAACAGATGCTGCCCGCGGCGCAACCGGCCACTGGACACGCCTGGCAGTTGCCACCGCCCAACCCGTTTTTGAGCGCCCCCGAAAAGCCAGCCAATGCGGGATTGATCCGTGGCCAGACCAGCGCTCACCGGGGCTTGCGCACCTTTGCCCAAGACCGCTTGCGCAGCCGCCGTGATCATTCGGCCATGAGCTTCAGCGCAGACCTGCCCGCCACCGGCCACGAGGCCGCGGTTTATCTGCGTTGGCGCTTGCCGGCCAGCCCTGCCGACAGCCTGCTGCTCGCACTGGAGAACCGCCTGCACCCGCTGCAACAGGATGCCCGCGAGGCCGGGGTCGAACTGTCATGCAGTGCTTCAGGCCATGACTGGCAGCTGAAAATGCAGGGCTTGCACACGCCGATGCCCGCCATTCTGGAGCACGCTTTGCGAGCCCTCGAAACACCGGACGCACCGCCGGGCACCTCGCCAGCGGCGCCGTTGATGCCGATTCGCCAGCTACTCAAACGCCTGCCGCAATGCAGCCAGCCTGCCACCGAAGCCACGTTGAGCGATGCCAGCCAAGGCTGGGCGGCGGCGCGCTGGGACGGCCTCGCGCTCGGCCTGCCTGCGGCCACGCAGCCCTTGATCAGCGCCGCCTTGAACAAAGCCCCCGGCACGCCGGACGCACACTTGCCAGTGGCCGCGCACTCGACCCAACGGCGCTGGGTCACAGAACCCTGCAATTCCAGTGAACACGCCGTGCTGCTGTTTTGCCCGGCACCCGCCGGTGATCTGGCGGCCGAGGCCGCGTGGCGTTTGCTCGCCCAGTTGGCAAGCACGCCGTTCTATCAACAACTGCGGGTTGAGCAGCAATTGGGCTACGCGGTGTTCAGCGGGCTGCGCCAGATCAATGGGCAAACCGGCCTGCTGTTCGGCGTGCAATCGCCTCACGCCCCCGTGGCAGACATCTTCGAGCACATCCGCGCATTCCTGGCTCAATTGCCGACGCTCATCACGGCACTGGATGAAACAACCTTCATCCAGGCGCGAGACGCCTTGGCGCAGCAGTTTTTGCCCGAGTCATTGAGCGGGGCTCAAGCGAGCGAACTGCTGTGGCAAGCAAAAAGGGGGGGCCACCCGTCGGACGACTTGAAAGCGCTCTATACCGCGCTTATAAGGCTGGATCCTCAGA
This sequence comes from Pseudomonas helleri, assembly GCF_001043025.1. Classification (GTDB taxonomy): domain Bacteria; phylum Pseudomonadota; class Gammaproteobacteria; order Pseudomonadales; family Pseudomonadaceae; genus Aquipseudomonas; species Aquipseudomonas helleri. Next base: position 67,213 of record NZ_JYLD01000014.1, read on the forward strand.
CTACACTGCAGGCAGCTCAGCAGATTAATCAGCCTGAATGCGCTTGGCTGTGTCTGGCTACCCAGCCCGCAACTGAAACGTTTTTTCTCGGACAAAGCTGATTTTTACCAACCGCGTAATGAGCTTTCTCCGACATAGAGCGCTCAGCAACAGACAATTTTAGTAACATAGCCGTCCAAGTTGTCAGAACCACTCCTTCGGGAGAGGGACTAACCCAGAGACACCCCACCAACCGCTGAAGGAGACACCCTATGTCGTGGACTAAACCTGCTTACACCGACCTGCGTATTGGCTTTGAAGTGACCATGTACTTCGCAAGCCGTTGATCTGTCCCGGCTCTTGGTTATCAAGAGTTGAGCAGAGCAACCCAACGCCTCGGCTCGCCGGGGCGTTTTTATTTTCAGATTTGCAAGAGAACACGCCATGTTTGTCCAGATTTTAGGTTCCGCCGCCGGCGGTGGTTTTCCACAGTGGAACTGTAACTGCGTGAACTGCGCGGGTTTTCGCGATGGCAGCCTGAACGCCAAAGCACGCACCCAATCCTCGATTGCGATCTCTGACGATGGCGTCAACTGGGTGCTGTGCAACACCTCGCCCGACATCCGCGCGCAACTCCAGAGCTTCGCCCCGATGCAACCGGGCCGCGCCCTGCGTGACACCGGCATCAGCGCCATTATTTTGATGGACAGCCAGATCGACCACACCACCGGCCTGCTCAGCCTGCGCGAAGGCTGCCCGCACGAGGTGTGGTGCACCGACATGGTCCACGAAGACCTGAGCACCGGCTTCCCGCTGTTCAACATGCTCAAGCACTGGAACGGCGGCCTGAACTGGAACCGCATCGAGCTGCACGGCTCGTTCACCATCCCGGCCTGCCCGAACCTGCGTTTCAGCCCGCTGCCGTTGCGCAGTGCTGCGCCGCCTTACTCGCCGCACCGCTTCGACCCGCACCCGGGCGACAACATCGGCCTGATCGTTGAAGACCTGCGCACCGGCGGCAAACTGTTCTACGCGCCGGGGCTGGGCAAGGTCGACGCGCCGTTGCTGGACATCATGGCCGGCAGCGATTGCCTGCTGGTGGACGGCACGATGTGGGACGACGACGAAATGCAACGCCGTGGCGTGGGCACCCGCACCGGCCGTGAAATGGGCCACCTGGCGCAGAACGGCCCCGGCGGCATGCTCGAAGTGCTGGAACAACTGCCCGAGCAGCGCAAGGTGCTGATCCACATCAACAACACCAACCCGATCCTCGACGAAGACTCCGCCGAGCGCGCCGAACTGGCCCGCCGGGGCGTTGAAGTGGCCTTTGACGGCATGAGCATCGAGTTGTAATACACCCAAAACCTGTAGGAGCGAGCTTGCCTCGCGAGCTTTTAAACGATCAAAAGATCGCGAGGCAAGCTCGCTCCTACAGAGGTTCACCTTCTGGAGGCACCATGACCCAAGCCCCACTCTCCACTGCCGAGTTCGAAGCCGCGCTGCGGGCCAAAGGCGCGTATTACCACATCTATCACCCGTATCAGGTGGCGATGTATGAAGGCCGCGCGACCCGCGAACAGATCCAGGGCTGGGTCGCCAACCGCTTCTATTACCAGGTCAACATCCCGCTCAAAGACGCCGCCATCCTGGCCAACTGCCCGGACCGCGAAGTCCGCCGCGAGTGGATTCAGCGCCTGCTCGACCACGACGGCGCCCCCGGCGAAGACGGTGGCATCGAAGCTTGGCTGCGCCTGGGCCAGGCCGTGGGTCTGGACCCCGACCAACTGCGCTCCCAGGAGTTGGTTCTGCCCGGCGTGCGCTTTGCGGTCGACGCCTACGTCAACTTCGCCCGTCGCGCCACGTGGGAAGAAGCCGCCAGCAGCTCGCTGACCGAAATGTTTGCCCCACAGATCCACCAGTCGCGCCTCGACAGCTGGCCGCAGCATTACCCGTGGATCGACCCGGCCGGTTATGAATACTTCCGCACCCGCCTGGGTCAGGCCCGCCGCGACGTTGAGCATGGCCTGGCGATCACCTTGCAGCACTACACCACCTACGCCGGTCAGCAACGCATGCTTGAGATTCTCCAGTTCAAACTGGACATTTTGTGGAGCATGCTCGACGCCATGACCATGGCCTACGAGCTGGACCGCCCGCCCTATCACAGCGTGACCGACCAACGTGTCTGGCACAAAGGAATCGCCCTATGAGCTTCGATCGCAGCAAAACCCCGACCTGGCGCCAGGGCTATCGTTTTCAGTACGAACCCGCACAAAAAGGCCATGTGCTGCTCTACCCCGAAGGCATGATCAAACTCAACGAGAGTGCCGCCCTGATCGGTGGCCTGATCGACGGCGAGCGCGACGTGGCGGCGATCATCGCCGCACTGGACGCGCAGTTCCCCGGCGTGCCGGAGCTGGGTGATGACATCGAGCAATTTATGGAGGTCGCACGTGCACAGCACTGGATCGAACTTGTCTGACAGACCGCTGGCGCTGCCGCCCAAACCCGAGGTCGGCCTGCCGCTGTGGCTGCTCGCCGAGCTGACGTATCGCTGCCCGCTGCAATGCCCGTATTGCTCCAACCCGCTGGACTTCGCCCAGCAAGGCAAAGAGCTGAGCACCGAGCAATGGGTCAAAGTGTTTCGTGAAGCGCGGGAAATGGGTGCAGCACAGTTGGGTTTTTCAGGCGGCGAGCCGCTGGTGCGTCAGGACTTGGCCGAGCTGATCGGCGAGGCCCGCAAACTGGGTTTTTACACCAACCTGATCACCTCCGGCATCGGTCTCACTGAGCAAAAAATCAGCGACTTCAAAAAGGCCGGGCTGGACCACATCCAGATCAGCTTCCAGGCCAGCGACGAGCAAGTGAACAACCTGCTCGCGGGCTCGAAAAAAGCCTTCGCGCAAAAGCTCGAAATGGCCCGCGCGGTCAAAGCCCACGGCTACCCGATGGTGCTGAACTTCGTCACCCATCGGCACAACATCGACAAAATCGACCGCATCATCGAACTGTGTATCGCCCTCGAAGCCGACTTTGTCGAGCTGGCGACCTGCCAGTTCTACGGCTGGGCGCAGCTCAACCGGGTTGGCCTGCTACCGACCAAAGAGCAATTGGTACGCGCTGAACGCATCACCAACGAATACCGCGCCAAGCTCGAAGCACAAGGCCACCCGTGCAAGCTGATCTTCGTCACCCCGGACTACTACGAAGAGCGGCCAAAAGCCTGCATGAATGGCTGGGGCAGCATCTTCCTCACCGTGACCCCGGACGGCACCGCCTTGCCGTGCCACGGGGCTAGACAAATGCCGGTCGAGTTCCCTAACGTGCGTGACCACAGCATGCAACACATCTGGTACGACTCGTTCGGCTTCAATCGTTTTCGAGGCTATGACTGGATGCCCGAGCCTTGCCGCTCGTGCGACGAGAAAGAAAAGGACTTCGGCGGCTGCCGTTGCCAAGCCTTTATGCTCACCGGAGACGCCAGCAACGCGGACCCGGTGTGCAGTAAATCGCCGCAACACGACCTGATTCTCAAGGCGCGCGAAGAAGCCGAGCACGCCACCCAGACCATCGAACAATTGGCCTTCAGAAATGAACGAAACTCACGCCTCATCGCAAAAGGCTGAACCTTTCAGCGCCGCCCTCGCCGTTGCCGCCGGTGTCGATTTCGCCGAACTGCGGGTCGGCCCCCACGGCCTGTTCTGGAACGAATACCGCCCACAAGAAGGCACCTGCCGCATTTGGCACTGGCGCGATGAGCAGGCGCATTGCCTGACTCCCGCCACCTTCAGCGTGAGCAGCCGGGTGTATGAATACGGCGGGGGTTCTTTTTGCCTTAGCGATGACGGCGTGGTGTTCGTCAACGAAACCGATCAGCAACTGTACCAACAGGCCCTGGACGGCAGCGCACCGCAAGCGCTGACCCACGGCACCTGCCGCTACGGCGACGTGCAGTTTGCCCACGGCCGCGTTTTGGCGGTAGAAGAAGACGCCGCGCAGCATCGGCTGGTCAGCATCGACCTGACCACGCGCCAGCGCCAGGTGCTGGCCGAAGGCGCCGACTTTTACGCTGCCCCCACGCTCAGCCCGGACGGCCAGCGCCTGGCCTGGATTGAGTGGAGCCGCCCGCATCAACCCTGGACCTCCACCCGCCTGATGCTCGCCGAAGGCCATCATCAGGGCCAATGGAACCCCGCGCACTGCATTGCCGGGGACCTGAGCGAAGAGTCTCTGCAACAGCCGCGCTTTGACGAACACAACCGTCTGTACTGCCTGACAGACCGTGGCGGCTTCTGGCAGCCGTGGTCCGAGTCGGGCGAAGGCCTGGTGCCCGCGCAAAGCGCAGCGGCCGATCACGCCCCGGCACCTTGGCAGTTGGGCGGCCGGACCTGGCTGCCGCTGGGCGAACAAAGCTACTTGGCGACCTGGACCGAAGCCGGTTTCGGACGCTTGGGCATTCACGCGGCTGACGGCAGCGTCGAAGACTTCACCGGCGACTACAGCCGGTTTCGCTGCCTGGCGCTGGATGATGCCTACCTCTATTGCATCGCCGCCTCCCCCGTCAGCCCGTCGGCGATCCTGCGCATTCGCCGCAGCGACCAACAGGTCCGCATGCTGGCCGGTGGCATAGCGCCCTTGCCCGCCGAACAAATCAGCCGCCCGCAGACCTTGCGCTACCCGTCCGGCAACGGCGAAGCCCACGGCTTCTTCTACCCGGCGATGCACGGCGAGGTTAAACCGCCCTTGGTGGTTTTCGTGCACGGCGGCCCGACATCCGCCTGCTACCCGATGCTCGACCCGCGCATTCAGTACTGGACCCAGCGCGGCTTTGCCGTGGCCGACCTCAACTACCGGGGCAGCACCGGCTATGGCCGCGACTATCGCCAAGCCTTGCACCTGAAATGGGGCGAAGTGGACGTTGAAGATGCCTGCGCGGTGGTCAGCTACCTGGCCGGGCAAGGGCTGATTGATGGCGAAAAAGCCTTTATTCGCGGCGGCAGCGCGGGCGGCTACACCACCCTGTGTGCGCTGGCGTTCAAAGATGTATTCCGTGGCGGAGCCAGCCTGTATGGCGTCAGCGACCCGATTGCGCTGACGCGAAGCACCCACAAGTTTGAAGGCGACTACCTCGACTGGCTGATCGGCGACCCTGTGCGCGATGCCGAGCGTTACGCGGCGCGCACGCCATTGCTGCACGCCGGGCAAATCCGCGTGCCAGTGATCTTCTTTCAAGGTGAACTGGACGCCGTGGTCGTGCCACAGCAAACCCGCGACATGCTCAAGGCCCTGGAAGACAACGGCATCCCGGCCAAAGCGTATTACTACCCGCAAGAACGCCACGGCTTTCGCAAAGCCAGCAACCAGGCCCACGCGCTCGAGCACGAATGGCAGTTCTACAGCGAATTGCTAAACCCCTGAACCCCAAAATCCCTGTAGGAGCGAGCTCGCCTCGCGATCTTTTGATCTTTAAAAGCTCGCGAGACAAGCTCGCTCCTACAGATGACGGGTCAATTCGAACGCTTGGCGATGATGTACACCGCGTGCACCATCCCCGGGATGTAGCCGCACAGGGTCAGCAAGATGTTCAACCAGAATGCCCCGCCAAACCCCACCTGCATGAACACGCCCAATGGCGGCAGCAAAATGGCAATGATGATCTTCAGAAATTCCATACGCTAGGCTCCCAGTCCTTAACGGGCTCACACGGCCCTTACCCTTAATCGACTCATCGGCCCGACAAAAGGTTCAGCGCAGACTTATCCACAGACAAAAAAACGCCCCGCGCCGAACGAAACAGGCACAGGGCGACGCGTTATACCGCGAGACGGTTCTTTAAAAGGCGTTACGTCGCAACCGCACGACGGCAGTGCAACTGAGCCGTACGCACGCGAGCAAAGGCCCGGGCCAGACGCAGCAACATCTCGTCTATGTTGCCTTTGCTGACGCACAACGCCGGGGTAAAGCGCAGGCAGTTGGGCTGCGGGGCGGTGATCAACAGCCCTTCGTACAGCGCAGCTTTAACCACGTCCTCAGCCGAGTCATCCGACAAGGTCAGGCCCCAAAACAAACCCTGACCGCGCAATTCACCCTGTGCATAACTATTGGCCAGTCGCCCCAGCCCTTCGCGCAGGTACTGACCCGCGTCGCGCACTTGCGCCAGAAAATCTTTTTCCAGAATCGTGTCGAGCACCGCCACACCGGCCGCCGTCATCAACGCGTTGCCGTGGTGGGTGCCGCCCAACTCGCCGGGCTCCAGGCAGCATGCCTTGCCACGGGCCAGCAATGCGGCCAACGGCACGCCGCCGCCCAGGCCTTTGCCCAGGGCTACGATGTCGGCGCGCACGCCGTAGTTCTGCTCTGCCAGCAACGACCCGCAGCGGCCCATGCCGGTCTGGACTTCATCCAGAATCAGCAAAATACCCAGCTCGCGGCACAGGCGCTCGACGCCCTTGAGGTAATGCTCGGTCGCCGGAATCACCCCCGCATCGCTCTGCACCGGCTCCAGCATGATGGCCACGGTCTGTGCATCCACCGCCGCGTGCAGCGCAGGCAAGTCGTTAAACGGTACGTTGATAAAGCCCGGCAGCTGCGGCTCAAAGCGGTTGTCGAAGGTGCCGCTGCCCGAAGCCGACATCGCGCCGAAGCTGCGACCGTGGCAGCTGCGCGTTGCGGTGATGATCCGGTGGGCGCCGTTGCGGTGCAGTTGGCCCCACTTGCGCGCCAGCTTGATCGCGCCTTCGTTGGCCTCGGCCCCGGTGTTTAAAAAGTGCACCTGATCGCTGCCCGTGCTCTGGCACAAGCGCTCGGCCAGGGTCAGCATCGCGCGGTTATAAAAGCCTGCGCCGGGGTTCATCAATGACTGGGCTTGTTCCGTCATGGCCTTGACCAGCACCGCCGGGCTGTGGCCCAGGCTGTTCACGGCCCCCCCCTGGGTGAAATCGAGGTACGCACGGCTGTCGCTGTCCCACATCCAGGAACCCTGGCCACGCACAAACACCTGCGCCGGGCGTTCTACGCTGGGCATCAGGCAAAAGCGGGCTTCGGGGGTGCTCTCATGCGCGGGGGCAGGCTCCGCCACGGGTTGAGCAAGATGGGCTTGGGGGCGACGCAAGTTAAACAGGTTCATGCACGCAGGCCTTGTGTTCATAAGCAGATTCGATTTGCAACCGCCCCGGCACGGCCCGGGCGCTAAAACCTCTGACGGGTTTTTAGCCTTGCCTATGTAAATAAGCGCGCCACCGGTACGGTTTATCGCGCGTTTTAGCTCGATAGCCCCAGTGGAACGGGCGTAGACTAGGCGCCCACAAGCCTTTGAGCTATTTCGTTTTTTAAGCATTTTCGATAAGTATTACTTATGGATTTCAAGCAACTGCGTTATTTCGTCGCGGTGTACGAAGAAGGCCATGTGGGCCGCGCTGCCGAGCGTCTGTCGATCTCCCAACCGGCGCTGTCACAGCAGATCCGCCAGCTCGAACACAACCTCGATGTCACCCTCTTCGAGCGCAGCAGCAAACGCCTGCTGCCCACCCTGGCCGCCCACACGCTGTACAACCACGCGTTGCCGCTGCTCGACGGTTTGCAGCGTGCGCGTGAAGCGTTGAGCAACTTTCAGGGCCATGCACTGCGCACCATTGCCATTGGCGTGCTGCAAACCGTGCACACCAGCCTGGTGCCGCAAATGCTCGAGCGCGTGCGCCAGGCACAGCCGCATCTGGTGGTACAGATTTACGAATTGACCGGCATGGAAATCGAGCGGCGCCTGCTCAATGGCTCACTCGACATCGGCATCAGTTACCTGCCGCCGCGCCAGCCGGGGTTGCATGGCACGCCGCTATACGAAGATGAACTGCAACTGGTCATCCCGGCGGATCACCCGCTGCGTGAATTCAAGAAAGTGTCACTGGCACAGGCCGCCGAGTTGCCGATGTTGTTGCTCGGGGAAGAGTTTCAGGTGCGCCAGATCTGGCAAAACCAACTGGCCAGCCTGGGCCGTCGCCCGCAGGTGCAGGCCGAGTTGAACACCATGGCCGGGATACTCGACAGCTTGCTGCACACCAAGTTGGCGACCGTGCTGCCGGGGCGCTCGCGCCATGAGAATGACCATCAGGCGCTGCTCTGGAAGCCCCTGAGCGAGCCTCGCGTGCCGCTGAAGGTCGGCCTGGTGTGCCGCGACGTCCAGCGCCAGCAAGCCACGCTGGGGCTATTGCGCAGCCTGCTTGAAGACGTGATTCATTCGTAGTCGCTGCCGAAGGCTGCGAAGGGTTGCGGAGCAACCCGTTTTCTTGAGAGCGGCGCAACGCCCATCGCAGCCTCGTGCCTCGGCAGCGACTACAAGAAATCGGAATTTCAGGCGCACAAAAAAGAAAACCCCGCCTAAGCGGGGTTTTGCAGACTGTTTCCCTGACATCCTTTTCGCTCCACCATCCTGGCGGAATCCTACGTGTCCGTGTTGTTGCTTTGAGCTTCCTGCTCTACGTCCTTGAAACCAAGATTACCCATGGATCCAATTTCGCGATATGGGCGATTGGCAGTACGTAATGTAAGCAAAAGCTTACAAATGACTAAACACCTTAAAACAGGGCTTCATCGAGCAAATACAGCGACTCACTGCCCGCCTTGACCGAAGCACTCAACGAATGAATACGCGGCAATAAACGCGCGAAATAAAAGCGTGCAGTGCCCAGCTTGCTGGCGTAGAACGCATCATCCGCCTCTTTTCCCTGCGCCGCACGGGCCATCAGCGCCCACATATAGGCATACGCGGTGTAGCCGAACACGTGCAGGTACTCCACCGACGCCGCGCCGATTTCATTCGGGTTGTGTTGCGCGCGGTCCAGTACCCAGGTGGTCAACTGATCAAGGTTGTCCAGCGCAGCAGCCAACGGCTGGGTGAACTCGTTGAGGCCAGCCGGGGCCTGCGCGATGAACTGGCGGATCTCGTCAGCAAACACGCGGTAGTCAGCCCCGCGATTACCGACGATCTTGCGCCCCATCAGGTCCAGCGCCTGAATGCCGTTGGTGCCTTCGTAGATCTGCGTGATGCGCACATCGCGCACCAGTTGCTCCTGGCCCCACTCGCGAATGTAGCCATGGCCGCCAAACACTTGCTGGCCGTGCACCGTGGTCTCCAGCCCTAGGTCAGTCAGGAAAGCCTTGGCCACCGGCGTCAGCAAGGCCACCAAACCATCAGCGCGAGCGCGGGCGGTCGGGTCTTCGCTGAACTTGGCGATGTCCAACTGATTGGCCACGTAAGTCGAGAACGCACGGCCGCCTTCGTTGGACGCCTTCATGGTCAGCAGCATGCGGCGCACGTCGGCGTGCACGATGATCGGGTCAGCCGCTTTGTCTTTGGCCTGTGCGCCGGTTGCCGCGCGCCCTTGCAGGCGGTCACGGGCATATTCCACGGCGTTCTGGTACGAGCGCTCGCCCGAGGCCAGGCCCTGGATACCCACGCCCAGACGCTCGTAGTTCATCATGGTGAACATCGCCGCTAGGCCACGGTTAGGCTCACCCACCAGATAACCCACGGCCTCATCGAAGTTCATCACGCAGGTCGACGACGCCTTGATGCCCATCTTGTGTTCGATCGAACCGCAGAACACCGGGTTGCGCTCACCCAGGCTGCCATCGGCATTGACCAGCACCTTGGGCACCAGGAACAGCGAAATGCCTTTAGGCCCCGCGGGTGCGTCCGGCAGCTTGGCCAGTACTAAATGAATGATGTTTTCGGTGAGGTCGTGTTCGCCACCGGTGATAAAAATCTTGGTCCCGCTGACCTTGAACGAACCGTCAGCTTGCGGCTCGGCCTTGGTGCGAATCATCCCCAGATCGGTCCCGGCGTGGGGCTCGGTCAAGCACATGGAACCGGCCCACTCGCCCGAGTACATATTGGGCAGGTAAGTGGCTTTGAGTTCTTCGCTGGCGTGAGCGTTGATCGACACGCAGGCGCCAGAGGTGAGCATCGGGTACAGGCCAAAGGCCAGGCTGGAGGAGTTGATCATTTCTTCGACCTGGGCCGACACCGCCTTAGGCATGCCCATGCCGCCGAACTCCGGGTTGCCGCCCACGCCCACCCAACCGCCTTCGGCGTAGGTTTTATAGGCATCGACAAAACCGGCCGGCGTGGTCACCACGGAGTCATTCCAGTGGCAGCCTTCCTCGTCAGCGTCGCGACTCAACGGGGCGACGCTCTTGGCAGTCACCTTGCCGGCTTCTTCGAGAATGGCTTCGACCGTTTCAGCATCAACGGACTCGGCCAATGCAGGCAGTTGCGCCCAGAGAGCAGCAACTTCGAACACTTCATTGAGGACGAAGCGCATATCACGCAGCGGCGCTTTGTAATCAGCCATGGCAAACCTCGTAATCTGTAAACGACGATTAATGTGGGACGCAGTCTAGCTTAACGACGCGAGTGATACATAGGGTCAAGCAGTGACTAATATTTATAATTCGGTCACTATTTTGTAGGAGCGAGCTTGCCTCGCGATCTTTTGATCTTTAAAAGATCGCGAGGCAGCTCGCTCCTACAGGGGAAAACCAAAAAAGCCGCTTTCCCGAAGGAGAAGCGGCTTTTTAAGGTGACTCACCGGGGCTTAGTAGCCCAGATCGAAGTCTTCTTCTTTCATGTCCATCAGGTTGGCAGCACCCGACAACATGGCCGCAACGTGTGTGCGGGTACGCGGCAGGATGCGCTGGAAGTAGAAGCGCGCAGTCTGCAGCTTGGCTTTATAGAAGGCTTCTTCAGAAGTGCCCTCGGCCAGTTTTGCAGCCGCCAGACGCGCCATGTCAGCCCAGAAGTACGCCAGGCACGCATAACCGGAATACATCAGGTAGTCGACCGAGGCCGCACCCACTTCTTCACGGTCTTTCATGGCCGCCATACCGACCTTCATGGTCAGCTCGCCCCACTCTTTGTTCAGTGCAGCCAACGGGGCGACGAACTCTTTAACTGCTTCGTTGCCTTCGTTGTTCTGGCAGAACTTGTGGACGATCTTGGTGAAGCCCTTAAGCGCTTCGCCTTGAGTCATCAGCACTTTACGGCCCAGCAGGTCGAGTGCCTGGATACCGGTGGTGCCTTCGTACAGCATCGAAATGCGGCTGTCGCGAACGTTCTGCTCCATGCCCCACTCAGCGATAAAGCCGTGGCCGCCGTAGATTTGCACGCCGTGGTTGGCGGCTTCGAAGCCCACTTCGGTCATGAACGCTTTAGCAATCGGCGTCATGAACGCCAGCAGCGCGTCGGCTTTTTTCTTCTCTTCTTCATCAACGCCGTATTTCACGATGTCGACTTGCTTGGCGGTGAAATACACCATGGCGCGGTTGCCTTCAGCAAACGCTTTGGTGGTCAGCAGCATGCGACGCACGTCCGGGTGAACGATGATCGGGTCAGCCGCTTTTTCAGGGGCTTTAGGGCCGGTCAGCGAACGCATTTGCAGACGGTCACGGGCATATTTCAAGCCGCCCTGGAAGGCGATTTCTGCGTGGGACAGGCCTTGCAGTGCAGTGCCCAGACGTGCGGTGTTCATGAAGGTGAACATGCAGTTCAGGCCTTTGTTCGGCGGGCCGATCAAGAAGCCGGTGGCGCCGTCAAAGTTCATCACGCAGGTGGCGTTACCGTGGATGCCCATTTTGTGCTCAAGCGAGCCACAGGACACGGCGTTGCGCTCACCCAGAGTGCCGTCGGCGTTAGCCTTGAACTTGGGCACGATGAACAGCGAGATACCTTTGGTGCCAGCAGGTGCATCCGGCAGGCGGGCCAGTACGATGTGGACGATGTTGTCGGCCATGTCGTGTTCACCGGCCGAGATGAAGATCTTGGTGCCGGAAATCTTGTACGAACCATCTGCCTGAGGTTCAGCCTTGGTGCGCAGCAGGCCAAGGTCGGTACCGCAGTGCGATTCGGTCAGGCACATGGTGCCGGTCCATTCGCCGGTTACCAGCTTTGTCAGGTAGGTATTTTGCTGCTCCGGAGTGCCGTGCTCGGAGATGGTGTTCATCGCGCCGTGCGACAGGCCCGGGTACATGCCCCACGACCAGTTGGCCGCACCGACCATTTCACTCACCGCCAGGCCCAAGGACTCCGGCAGGCCTTGGCCGCCGTGGTCGACGTCGTGCGCCAGGCTTGGCCAGCCGCCTTCAACGAATTGTTTGTAGGCTTCTTTAAAGCCTGTCGGCGTTTTAACCCCGGATTCACTCCAGGTGCAGCCTTCGATGTCACCCACGCGGTTCAGCGGTGCCAGCACCTGCTCACAAAACTTGGCGCCTTCTTCAAGAATGGCGTCAACCATATCTGGCGTAGCGTCCTGGCAAGCCGGCAGGCTCTGATAGTGCGCTTCGTAACCGAGCAGTTCGTCACGAACGAAGCGAATATCACGCAAGGGGGCCTTGTAATCAGGCATAGCGATAAACCTCTGCTGATGAATCCGGGGATGAACAACCGCGTAGATTTGTTATTGCGGTCAAACAGGTGTTTGAAACATACGTTTACGCCCATTTGTTGTCAAGCAGCGCGAAGCCTCCGTTCGTCTTGGTACGAACAGATCACAGAGAAGGGAAGTGCATGGAATCCTGTAGGAGCTCGCCTCGCGATCTTTTGATCTTTAAAAAATCGCAAGACAAGCCCGCAGTTTAGGGCTCAGTCCAGCAGGTCCAACTGCAAGTGCTCAGCCACCGCTTGCGCCGAGGCCGTTTTAAGTTTGGGCACACGGCCCAGGCAAGGGGCCGGCAGGCGCTCGGCCAGGGTGGCGAGATTTTCTTCAAGGCGCGCCGTTTTCGGGCCAATGATATTAGCCACCCAACCGGCCAGTTGCAGGCCGTCGCGGGCGATGGCTTCGGCGGTCAACAAGGCATGGCTGATGCACCCCAGGCGCACGCCGACCACCAGAATCACCGGTAGGTCGAGGGCCTGCGCCAGGTCCGACAAACTGTCTTGCCCCGACAGCGGGACTCGCCAGCCTCCCGCCCCTTCAATCAAGGTGAAGTCGGCCTGCTGGGCCAGCACATGGCGCATGGGCGCCAGCAAGGTCTGCACACTGACCACTTGGCCAGCTTCACGCGCCGCAATGTGCGGGGCGATGGGCGGCTCAAAGGCCACCGGGTTGACCTCGTCATAGGTCAATTTCACAGAACTCTCGGCCATCAATGCCAGCGCATCGGCATTGCGCAGCCCTTGCGGGGTGATCTCACAGCCCGAGGCCACCGGCTTGCCAGCCACGGTGCTCAATCCGTTTTCGCGCGCGGCATACAACAAACCGGCGGCAATCGTGGTTTTGCCGACATCAGTGTCGGTTCCCGTAATGAAGTACGCTGGGCTCATCGCGTTTTCTCCAGGATGCCGTAGACCACCTGATAAGTTGCCGGTAGCCCTTGCGGCTGACGAAATTGCTCATAAGCGCTAACCAAAGCCTGCAGCCGCGCTCTGCCGGTCAACCCTTCAGGGCGACCCGGGTTCAGATTATGCGCACCCAATGCTTTCAATTCATGGGTCAGTTGACGCACCTGCGCGTAGTGCAGCACATGGGGCTGACTCTGCAAGTTGAGCACGCGCATCGAGCTGTCAGCGCACAACTGCTGATAGGCGGCAAACTCACGAAAACGGTTCACATGGACTTGCCCGTCCACGGCCCGCCAACTGTCACGCAGCTCACTTAACGTGCCCACGCACAAGCTGGCAAAGGCCATGACGCCACCGGGTTTGAGCACTCGATGGGCTTCGCTGAGCACCCGCGCAAAATCACCGCACCACTGCAACGCCAGGCTGGAAAAAATCAGGTCGCAACTTTTGGCTTGCAGCGGCAAGCTTTCAGCATCCCCGGCGATAAAATGCGCGGCGCCGCCCAAGGGCCGGGCGAACGCCAGCATGCCTTGGGCGATGTCCAGCGCCAGCCCTTCACTGTGGGGAAATTGCTGCGCCAGGGCCCGGCTGAAATAGCCCGTGCCGCTGCCCAGATCCAGCCAGCGCTGCGGCGCCAGACCAGCCGGTAAACGCGCCAGCAACGCATGCCCGACGTCACGTTGCAGCTCGGCCACGCTGTCGTAACTGGCCGCCGCACGCGAAAACGACACCGCCACCTGGCGCTTGTCCGGCAGGTGGCCTGCACACGTTGCAACACTGAGATCAGTCATCGTCCAGCTCATGTAAAAAAGCCTGAATCGCGGCCGCCAGCTCGTGGGGCGCTTCCAGTAAAAAGGCATGACAGGCCTGTTCAATCAGACCCACTTCGACATCGGGCAACAGCGCCAGCAACGCCTCGGCCGCCGCCACAGGCACCAGCCCGTCGGTCCCGGCAAACAGGTGCAGTTGTGGCCCGTTGAAGGCTTGCAGGGCCGGGCGCACATCCAGTTGGCCCAGCAGTTCCAGCCCGGCCAACAAGGGTGCCGGCTGCACTTTGGGGGCTGCGCCCAAGAGCAATTGCGTCATGGCGCGCGGGTCTGCCGCGCCTTGGCTACACAGCAGAGCAAAGCGCTTGAAGGTGCTGTGCGGCGCTTCAGCGAAGCCTGATAAAAACGCCTCGAAGGTGGCGTTGGGCATTGCCGATGGCCAGTCCTCACGGGTAACAAAACTCGGGTTGCTGGCCAAAGTGATCAGCCCGCAGCAACGATCGCCACGGCGGGCTGCCAACTCACTGGCGAGCATCCCGCCCAGAGACCAGCCGCCCAGCCAGGCGTTGTCGGGCAGGTTGGCGTCCAGCTCGTCGAGCCAGTCGTCCAGTTGCGCTGACTCCAGCACCGGCAGCGGTTCGACCTCGACTCGCAAATGCTCATCCAGACCGCGTAATGCTGCGGCCAAAGGTTCCAGCGGGGAAATCCCCAAGCCCCAGCCGGGCAGCAAAATCAGACGATCACGCATGGTCGGGCTCCAGCTTTCGCCAACAGTCATCCAGTGCGCTTAACAATAGCTGCACCTGAGCCTCTGTGTGGGCCGCCGACAAGGTCACACGCAACCGCGCACTGCCCGCCGGTACCGTCGGCGGGCGGATCGCCGTCACCAGCAAACCGCGCTCACGCAACATCGCTGACAAACGCAACGCCCGGCCACTGTCGCCAATCACGATCGGCTGGATCGGCGTAAAGCTGTCCATCAACTGCAAACCGATCTGCTCGGCGCCCCTGCGGAACTGGCTAATCAGGGTGTTCAGGTGCTCACGACGCCAGTGCTCGCTGCGCAACAGCTCAAGGCTTTTGAGGGTGGCGCAGGCCAGCGCGGGCGGCTGGCTGGTGGTGTAGATATAAGGCCGGGCGAACTGGATCAAGCTCTCGATCAGCTCTTCGCTGCCCGCCACAAACGCACCGCTGGTGCCGAAGGCTTTGCCCAGCGTGCCCACCAGCACCGGCACGTCGTCCACGCCCAAGCCAAAATGCTCGGCAATCCCGCCGCCCTGCGCACCCAGCGGGCCAAAGCCGTGGGCATCGTCGACCATCAGCCAGGCGCCTTTGGCCTTGGCCTCACGGGCCAGGCTCGGCAAGTCGGCCACATCGCCGTCCATGCTGAACACGCCGTCGGTGACCACCAAAGTGTTGCCGCAGGCTTTCTCCAGACGCTTGGCCAGGCTGGCCGCGTCGTTGTGCAAATAGCGGTTGAAGCGCGCGCCGCTGAGCAAACCGGCATCCAGCAACGAGGCGTGATTGAGACGGTCTTCGAGCACCGTATCGCCCTGCCCGACCAAGGCGGTGACCGCCCCCAGATTGGCCATGTAGCCATTGCTGAACAGCAGCGCACGCGGGCGCCCGGTGAACTCGGCCAGGGCTTCTTCCAGCGCGTGATGCGGGCCGCTGTGGCCGATGACCAAATGCGACGCCCCGCCGCCCACGCCCCAACGCGACGCACCGGCCTGCCAGGCTTCGATCACCTGCGGGTGATTGGCCAAGCCCAAGTAGTCGTTATTACAGAAGGCCAACAGCGGCTGGCCATCGACCACCACCTGCGGCCCTTGCGGGCTCTCAAGCAATGGCCGTTGACGGTAAAGATTGTCGGCACGACGCGCAGCCAGACGGGCGCTTAAATCAAAAGACATGCTGGCCTCGGAAATAGATTGCACAAGACCTGTAGGAGCGAGCTCGCCTCGCGATCTTTTGATCGTTTAAAAGATCGCGAGGCAAGCTCGCTCCTACAGTTAAGAGGCTTACACCGCAGCGTTATAGAACTGCTCGCTGGATTTTTGCTCGATCAGCGCTTGCTCGATCGCCGCCTGATGCACTTCATCGGCGTGTTCCTGGCGGGCTTCGGGCAAGATGCCCAGGCGCGCAAACAGTTGCATGTCTTTGTCCGCCTGCGGGTTGGCGGTGGTCAGCAATTTGTCGCCGTAGAAAATCGAGTTGGCCCCGGCAAAGAACGCCAGCGCCTGCATTTGCTCGTTCATGGCCTCACGCCCGGCCGACAGCCGAACATGGCTTTGTGGCATCAAGATACGCGCCACGGCCAGCATGCGGATGAAGTCGAACGGGTCGATGTCCTCGGCATTGGCCAGCGGCGTACCCGCCACTTTCACCAGCATGTTGATCGGCACCGACTCCGGGTGCTCGGGCAGGTTGGCCAGTTGGATCAACAGATTGGCGCGGTCGTCCAGCGACTCGCCCATGCCCAGAATCCCGCCGGAACAGATCTTCATCCCCGCATCGCGCACATAGCTCAACGTTTGCAGGCGTTCGCTGTAGGTACGGGTGGTGATGATGCTGGTGTAGAAGTCGGGCGAGGTGTCGAGGTTGTGGTTGTAGTAATCCAGCCCCGCGTGCGCCAGCGCCGCCGTTTGCTCCTGATCAAGCTTGCCCAGGGTCATGCAGGTTTCCAGGCCCATGGCCTTCACGCCTTTGACCATTTCCAGCACGTAGGGCATGTCTTTGGCCGACGGGTGCTTCCAGGCGGCGCCCATGCAGAAACGCGTCGAGCCGATGGCTTTGGCCCGCGCCGCCTCTTCAAGCACCGCCTGCACCTGCATCAACTTCTCTTTTTCCAGCCCGGTGTTGTAGTGACCGGACTGCGGACAATATTTGCAATCTTCCGGGCACGCCCCGGTTTTGATCGAAAGCAGCGTCGAAACTTGCACCCGATTGGCGTCGAAATGCGCGCGGTGCACGGTCTGCGCCTGAAAAAGCAGGTCATTGAACGGCTGGACAAACAACGCTCGAACTTCGGCTAAAGACCAATCATGTCGCAAGTTGGCATGGGTGCTGGCGCTCATCGGCGATTCTCTTGTTTATGCTGGGACTTGAACCTGAAGCAACCGCCTCAGGCACGGCACGGATGCGCGATATGTTTGAGGATGCTACATGACTTGTCAACCACGCTTGTTTAGCGTGGTTGACAAGTGGTTATTAATTAACCAAACGTGTTTAGTGTGCGATGAACGCACCGACACCCCGCTGCCACTCTGCGCGGCCTGCGAGCTGGAGCTGCCCTGGCTGGGTGACCGTTGCGAGCGTTGCGCATTGCCGCTGCCGATGGCCGGGCTCACCTGCGGCCTGTGCATCAAGCACCCGCCGGCCTACGAATCGGTGTATGCGCCGTGGGTATACGGCTTTCCCGTCGACAGCTTGATCATCCGTTTCAAGCACAACAGCCGCTGGCCGTATGGCCGCTTGTTGGCCGATATTCTCGGCCAATCGCTGCGTGATCGGTTCAACACCGGCGACCCCCAACCCGACTGTTTACTGCCGGTGCCGCTGTCTACTCAGCGCCTGCGCCAGCGCGGCTACAACCAGGCCGCCATGCTCGCCCAGTGGCTGAGCCGCAACTTGGGTATCCCGTGTCACGACGACTGGCTGCTGCGCCACCAAGACACCGCCGCGCAACAGGCGCTCGATGCCAAGGCCCGCAAGCGCAACTTGCTCCACGCCTTCAGCCTGGCCCCGCAGGTTGACGTGCGCGGCCTGCACCTGGCGCTGGTGGACGACGTGCTGACTACCGGCGCCACCGCGCAAAGTCTGGCGCGCCTGCTGCGTCAGGCCGGCGCGCGGCAGGTGGATGTGTATTGCCTGGCGCGCACGCCCAGGCCCGACGCGCCGCCTTGACGCCACCGGGCTGAGCAGGCACTTTCCGGGGCTCACCCAGCTTTGCGAATGACGCCCCCATGCAACTACCGACTTTGCTGACCCAGCACATCGCCCGCCGCCCGCAGCGCATTGCCTTGTTGCAGCACATCGCCGAGCAAGGCTCGATCACCCGCGCCGCCAAAAGCGCGGGCATCAGCTACAAAGCGGCGTGGGACAGCATCGACGAGCTGAACAACCTGGCACAAACCCCGCTGGTTGAACGCAGCGTGGGCGGCAAAGGCGGCGGCGGTGCACGCCTGTCGGTGGCCGGGGAACGGGTGATGCGCCTCTATCAACGCCTGCAAGCCCTGCAAAGCCAAGTGCTGGACGCCGCCGAAGACGCCAGCGACCTCGACCTGCTGGGCCGCTTGATGCTCAGAACCAGCGCCCGCAACCAGTTGCACGGCAGCGTCAAGGCCATCCACAGCCATGGCCACAACGACCTGATTGAACTGCAACTGCCCGGCGGCCTGACGCTGCACGCGCAAATCACCCATGACAGCACCCAGCGCCTGGAACTGAACCTCGACACCCCGGTGGTGGCGTTGATCAAGGCGGGCTGGCTGCAACTGACGGCGCCCGACCAGCCATTGGTGGCCGGGCACAACCTGCTGCGCGGGCGCATCGAACAAATCCTCGACGCCGACGACAGCCCCAGCGAAGTGCGCATCAGCCTGCCCAGCGGCCAAACCTTGTGCGCCTTGAGCGAACCGCAACACCTCGAAACACTCCAGTTGGCTGTGGGCAGCGAGGTCAATGTGCAGTTTTCACCGACTCTGGTGTTGCTCGGCACACCCCTCTAACGGCCTTGTGGGAGCGGGCTTGCTCGCGATGCAGACACCTCGGTCGACCCTTTGACCGCACCGATGCCATCGCGAGCAAGCCCGCTCCCACACGTTTTCTGCAACACCACTGTCATAACCGCTGCTTAAGGTTGCGCAAAAACCTTAAAAGGCCTGCGCACTATGAACCTCCTGGATGATCAACACCCCACCGACCTTGAGCGCATTGTCGGCTTGAGTCGACGCGGGTTTATCAGCGCAGGCGCCCTATGCGGCGCGGCGATGTTTCTGGGCGGCAACCTGCTCAGCCGCAGCGCACTGGCCGCCGGGGTCAGCTCGGCCGCAAGCCCCTTGCTGGGCTTTGCCAGCATCAATGCCGCCACCAGCGACAGCCTCAGCCTGCCACCCGGCTACCGCGCCTCGGTGTTGATCAGTTGGGGCCAGCCCCTGCACACCAACGGCCCGGCCTTTGACCCCAGCGGCAATGGCAGCGCCGACGCTCAGGAGGTGCAGTTTGGCGACAACAACGACGGCATGAGCCTGTTCGCCTTCCCCGACGACCCCAACCGCGCCCTGCTGGCGATCAACAACGAATACACCAATTACCGCTACCTGTACCCCCACGGCGGCTTGCCGACATCGGCCGAAGAGGTGCACAAAGCCCAGGCCAGCGAAGGCGTGTCGGTCATTGAAGTGCAGCGCAAAGGCGACGGCTGGCAGTTCGTCCAGGACTCGCCCTTTAACCGGCGCATCCACGGCAACACGCCGATCCGCCTCAGCGGCCCGGCCGAAGGGCACGCCTTGTTGCGCACCCAGGCCGACATCAATGGCGCCCGGGTACTGGGCACCTTCCAGAACTGCGCCAACGGCAAAACACCGTGGGGCACCTACCTCACCTGCGAAGAAAACTTCACCGACTGCTTTGGCAGCTCAGACCCCCAGCAGACCTTCGACGCCGCGCAAAAGCGCTACGGCGCCACACTCGCCAGCCGCGAAATCAACTGGCACCTGCACGACCCGCGCTTCGACCTGGCGACTAACCCCAACGAGCTCAACCGCCATGGCTGGGTGGTCGAAATCGACCCGTTCGACCCGAAATCGTTGCCGGTCAAACGCACCGCGCTGGGCCGCTTCAAACACGAAAACGCCGCATTGGCACAGACCCGTGATGGCCGCGCCGTGGTGTACATGGGCGACGACGAACGCGGTGAGTTCATCTACAAATTCATTAGCCGCGACCGCATCGATACCCAAAACCCCAAGGCCAACCGCGACCTGCTGGACCACGGCACGCTGTATGTGGCGCGCTTTGATGCGGGTGACAAGCACCCCGATCACCCCAAAGGCCAAGGCCAGTGGATCGCACTGCGCCACGGCCAAAACGGCATCGACGCCAGCCAGGGTTTCGCCAACCAGGCCGAAGTGCTGATCCACGCCCGGCTCGCGGGCAGCGTGGTCAACGCCACGCGCATGGACCGCCCGGAGTGGATCGTGGTCAGCCCCAAAGACGGCCAGGTGTATTGCACCCTGACCAACAACGCCAAACGCGGCGAAGACGGCCAACCCGTCGGCGGCCCCAACCCCCGTGAAAAGAACGTTTACGGGCAGATCCTGCGCTGGAAAGCCCACAACGATGACCACGGTGCCGACAGCTTCGACTGGGACCTGTTTGTGGTCGCGGGCAACCCGGTGGTGCACCCAAAACAGCCCAAAGGGGGTTCAGCCAACATCACCCCGCAGAACATGTTCAACAGCCCCGACGGCCTGGGTTTTGACGACGCCGGGCGCCTGTGGATCCTGACCGACGGCGACTACAGCAACAAAGGCGACTTCGCCGGCATGGGCAATAACCAAATGCTCTGCGCCGACCCCGACAGCGGTGAAATCCGTCGTTTCATGGTCGGCCCGGTGGGCTGTGAAGTGACCGGCATCAGCTTCTCGCCGGATCAAAAAACCCTGTTCGTCGGTATCCAGCACCCTGGCGAAAACGGCGGCTCGACCTTCCCCGAGCATCTGCCCAACGGCAAACCGCGCTCCTCGGTCATGGCCATCAGCCGCGAAGACGGCGGGATCGTCGGCGCATAGCGATGGACCCTTGCTGCTCGCGATCTTTTGATCTTTTAAAAGATCGCGAGGCAAGCTCGCTCCTACAGGGGTCAGTCTGCGTTAACATGCTTGGCCGGACGCGGCAGCCTGCTGCGCGCAGGAGTCAGCATGTCTCATCCGTTCGCAACACTTACCCCTGATCTGGTGCTCGACGCCGTCGAAAGCATCGGTTTCCTCAGCGACGCCCGCGTGCTCGCCCTCAACAGTTACGAAAACCGCGTGTACCAGGTCGGTATCGAAGGCTCGGAGCCGCTGATCGCGAAGTTCTACCGCCCGCAGCGCTGGACCAACGAAGCGATC
The DNA here is from genome assembly GCF_001043025.1 of Pseudomonas helleri. Lineage (GTDB taxonomy): Bacteria > Pseudomonadota > Gammaproteobacteria > Pseudomonadales > Pseudomonadaceae > Aquipseudomonas > Aquipseudomonas helleri. The sequence continues at coordinate 88,410 of NZ_JYLD01000014.1, forward strand.
CTCGAAGAACACCGCTTTACCTTCGAACTGGCCGACTGCGAAGTGCCGGTGGTGGCGCCGATCATTCATAACGGCCAAAGCCTGTTCGAACACCAGGGCTTTCGCTTTACCTTGTTCCCGCGACGCGGTGGCCGTGCCCCCGAGCCGGGCAACCTTGACCAGCTGTACCGCCTCGGCCAACTGCTTGGGCGCCTGCATGCGGTGGGTGCCACCAAGCCCTTTGAACACCGCGAAGCCCTGGGCGTGAAGAATTTTGGCCATGACTCGCTGACCACCTTGCTCGAAGGCAATTTCATCCCGCGTAGCCTGTTACCGGCTTACGAGTCGGTGGCCCGCGATCTGCTCAAGCGTGTCGAAGACGTGTACGCCGCCACCCCGCACAGCAACATTCGCATGCACGGCGACTGCCACCCCGGCAACATGATGTGCCGCGACGAGGTGTTTCATATTGTCGACCTCGACGACTGCCGCATGGGCCCGGCGGTGCAAGACCTGTGGATGATGCTGGCCGGTGATCGCCAGGAATGCCTCGGCCAACTGTCCGAACTGATGGATGGCTACAGCGAGTTCCACGACTTCAACCCCCGTGAACTGGCCCTGATCGAACCCCTTCGCGCCTTGCGCCTGATGCACTACAGTGCCTGGCTGGCCCGCCGCTGGGACGACCCGGCGTTCCCGCACAGCTTTCCGTGGTTTGGCAGCGAGCGGTATTGGGGCGACCAGGTGCTGGCGTTGCGCGAACAACTCTCGGCGCTCAATGAAGAGCCGCTGAAACTGTTTTAAATGGGTGCCCTTTGTAGGAGCGAGCTTGCCTCGCGATCTTTTTAAAAGATCAAAAGATCGCGAGGCAAGCTCGCTCCTATAGCATCCGTCATTTGCTTAACCAAGGATCCTGCATGCAAGCCGCCAACCCGCGTCGCGGGTACATTCTGGGCCTCAGCGCCTATATCATCTGGGGCCTGTTCCCACTCTATTTCAAACTGCTGGAAAGCGTGCCCGCCGCCGAAATCATCGTCAGCCGCGTGCTCTGGTCAGCGCTGTTTGGCTCGCTGCTGTTGCTGGTATGGAAGCACCCCGGCTGGTGGCAAGAGCTGCGCGACAACCCCAAACGCCTCGCCGTGCTCAGCGGCAGCGGCCTGTTGATCGCCATCAACTGGCTGACCTATGTGTGGGCGGTGAACAACGACCGCATGCTCGAAGCCAGCCTGGGTTACTACATCAACCCGCTGGTCAACGTGCTGCTCGGGATGTTGCTGCTGGGTGAGCGCCTGCGCCGCCTGCAATGGATTGCCGTGGGCCTGGCCGCCATCGGTGTGGCCGAGCAAGTGTGGCAAGCCGGCAGCCTGCCGTGGGTGTCGCTGGTGCTGGCGCTGACCTTTGGCTTTTACGGGCTGATCCGCAAGCAGGCGCCGGTCAAGGCCTTGCCGGGGCTGGTGGTCGAAACCTGGATTCTGGTGCCCATCGCCATCGGCTGGCTGCTGATGCACCCCGAGGCCAACAGTGCCCACGCCGATTTCTGGGCCACCTCACAAGCCTGGTTGCTGGTGGCCGCAGGCCCGGCCACATTAATCCCGCTGGTGTGCTTCAACGCGGCCACGCGCCACCTGCCCTACACCACCATCGGCTTTATGCAGTACGTCGCGCCCACCCTGGTGCTGATTCTTGCCGTGTGGGTGTTTGGCGAACACTTGTCCGAGAGCACCCTGATCGCCTTTATGTTCATTTGGGCGGGCCTTGTGGTGTACAGCATTGACGCCTGGCTGAGCCTGCGCAAAAAAGCCTGACCTGAACCCCGTGGGAGCACGCCCGCTCCCACGGGGTTTTTATGGGCCTGCTTATAAAATTGTGTACTGTTTTTAGAATTATCTGGAACAACCTGCACTTTTCTTGAGAACATCCTGTTCTTCTACGTGACCGATAGCTTAATAAAAGTCGCAGAACGACGTAGTTAGTCTGATTTTCACATCGGCAAATGATCATGTAGTATGCCTCGGCGACCACTACATAATTGGCAACAAGGTCGGTCAATGCGTCTGCTTTACCCCGTATGACCCCGCTGCGGCGGTGTTTTGAGAAGCGCTCCAGGCTTTAAATAAAAATGAGTGAGGCAAGCAATGACTGAACACGTTCACGTCGGTGGCCTGCAGGTCGCCAAAGTCCTGTTCGACTTCGTCAACAACGAAGCCATCCCCGGTACCGGCCTCAACGCCGACCAGTTCTGGGCCGGTGCCGATAAGGTCATTCATGACCTGGCCCCCAAGAACAAAGCACTGCTCGCCAAACGCGATGATTTGCAGGCGCGCATCGACGCCTGGCACCAGGCGCAGGCCGGTAAGGCCCATGACGCCGTGGCTTACAAAGCCTTCCTACAAGACATTGGGTATCTGCAGCCAGAAGCCGCAGATTTCCAGGCAACGACGCAAAACGTCGATGACGAAATCGCCCGCATGGCTGGCCCACAGTTGGTGGTGCCGGTGATGAATGCGCGCTTTGCCCTCAACGCCTCGAACGCCCGCTGGGGTTCGCTGTACGACGCGTTGTACGGCACCGATGCCATCAGCGAAGCCGATGGCGCCGAAAAGGGCAAAGGCTACAACAAGGTCCGTGGCGACAAGGTCATTGCCTTCGCCCGCGCCTTTCTTGACGAAGCCGCGCCGCTGGCCAGCGGTTCGCACGTTGACACCACGGCTTACGCCATCGTTGACGGCGCCTTGCAGGTCACCCTCAAAGACGGCGCCAGCAGCGGCCTGCGCGACACCGCGCAACTGATCGGCTACCACGGCTCGGCCGCGGCACCGACCGCTGTGCTGCTCAAACACAACGGCCTGCACTTCGAGATCCAGATCGACGCCACCAGCCCGGTCGGTAAAACCGATGCGGCAGGCGTCAAAGACGTGCTGATGGAAGCTGCGCTGACCACCATCATGGACTGCGAAGACTCGGTTGCCGCGGTCGACGCCGATGACAAAGTGGTGATCTACCGCAACTGGCTCGGCCTGATGAAGGGCAACCTGAGCGAGCAAGTGACCAAGGGCGGCGAAACCTTCACCCGCACCATGAACCCGGACCGCGAGTACACCGCGCCCAATGGCGGCACCGTCAGCCTGCATGGCCGTTCGCTGTTGTTCGTGCGTAACGTGGGCCACCTGATGACCATCGACGCGATCCTCGACAAGGACGGCAACGAAGTCCCTGAAGGCATCCTCGACGGCCTGCTGACTAGCCTGGCGGCCATCCACAGCCTCAACGGCCAGGCCTCGCGCAAAAACAGCCGCACCGGTTCGGTGTACATCGTCAAACCGAAAATGCACGGGCCTGACGAAGCCGCCTTCACCAACGAGCTGTTCGGGCGCATCGAAGACGTGCTCAAGCTGCCACGCAACACGCTCAAAGTCGGGATCATGGACGAAGAGCGCCGCACCACCGTCAACCTCAAGGCGTGCATTAAAGCCGCCAGCGAGCGCGTGGTGTTCATCAACACCGGCTTCCTGGACCGTACCGGCGACGAGATCCACACCTCCATGGAAGCCGGGCCGATGGTGCGCAAGGCTGACATGAAAGCCGAGAAGTGGATTTCGGCCTACGAAAACAACAACGTCGACGTGGGTTTGAGCACCGGCCTGCAAGGCCGTGCGCAAATCGGCAAAGGCATGTGGGCAATGCCCGACCTGATGGCGGCGATGCTGGAACAGAAAATAGCTCACCCGCTGGCCGGGGCCAACACCGCTTGGGTGCCATCGCCGACCGCCGCTGCCTTGCACGCGCTGCATTACCACAAGGTCGACGTGTTCGCGCGTCAGGCCGAACTGGCCAAGCGCGCCCCGGCCTCGGTGGACGACATCCTGACCATCCCGCTGGCCGTGAACCCGCAGTGGACGCCTGAGCAGATCCAGAACGAACTGGATAACAACTCACAAGGCATTCTGGGTTACGTGGTGCGCTGGATCGATCAGGGCGTGGGCTGTTCGAAAGTGCCGGACATTCATGACGTCGGCCTGATGGAAGACCGTGCGACGCTGCGTATTTCCAGCCAGCACATCGCCAACTGGCTGCGTCACGGCATCGTCAGCGAGACCCAAGTGCTTGAAAGCCTCAAGCGCATGGCCCCGGTGGTTGACCGCCAGAACGCCAACGACGCGCTGTACCGTCCATTGGCACCGAACTTCGACAGCAACATCGCCTTCCAGGCGGCGGTCGAGTTGGTGATCGAAGGCACTAAACAGCCAAACGGCTACACCGAGCCGGTGTTGCACCGTCGTCGTCGTGAGTTCAAGGCTAAAAACGGCCTGTAAAACCTCGTACCCCCCTGTAGGAGCGAGCTTGCCTCGCGATCTTTTAGAAGATCAAAAGATCGCGAGGCAAGCTCGCTCCTACAGATTCAGTTCTTTTTTGATCAAATCCAGCAGCTTGGGCGGGTCGATGGGCTTGAGCAGAAAGTCCAGCACGTTCAAGTGCATCGCTTCAATCGCGTCCCGTACCTCTGCATCCCCCGACATGATGATGATCGGCAGCTCAGCGCGTTCCGACTCGCGTACCTGGCGGATCAGGTGCAAACCGTCGTGGGGCTCCATGCGCAAATCGGTCAGCATCAGGCCAATCGGCAAGGCTGAATCCAGCAGCGCCAGCGCCTGCGTGCCATTGCTGGCGGTCGCGCAGTCAATCCCGTGCAGCGACAGCAGCTCTGCCAGCAACTCGCGGGCAAGCGGGTCATCTTCGACGATCAACACGCACTGCTCTGCCGGAGCAGGGGCTTGCATCACCTCGCTCAAGAGTTCACGTTCGGCGTCGGTCAGAATGTCGTGTTCGCTCATACCCGTCTCAAAAACTGCCCCCGGTTAAAAACCAAGCGGTTCAGTCAGTTATCCCGCAATGCGATCAATGTGCACCTAGCTAAGCCTATTTCCAAGTAGGGCCGGTCTGAAAAATGTAAAAAGCCCGCACGTTGTCGAAAAACACAGCCACCAGACAGGTTTCCTAGACTTACGTCCAATGGGCACCCGCGTGCAGACAACCGAGCATGAAGGCCAGCAGGGGCCACGCCCCGTGATAACAACAACGGCTAATCATGCGGTATCGGTAATGAGCAAATCGGATGCGTTTCTCCAGGCAGGTCGAACGGCGGTGTTGCAAAACATCCACGGCACCATGCAGTTCTTGCAGCGGTTCCCGCCCTTTAACCAAATGGAAAACACTCACCTGGCCTTCCTGGTTGAACAGTGCCAACTGCGTTTCTATGGTCCCGGTGACAGCATCATTCGGCCCGAAGACGGCCCGGTCGAGCATTTCTATATCGTCAAACAAGGCCGCGTCATCGGCGAGCGCACGCACCAGGGCGCCAGCGTGGTCGAAACCACCTTTGAAATCACCGCTGGCGAGTGTTTCCCTCTCGCCGCCCTGCTGGGTGAACGGGCCACTCGCACAGAACACTTGGCCGCTGAAGACACCTTCTGCCTGCAACTGAACAAAGCCGCGTTTATCAAAGTGTTTGCCCTGTCCGAAGAGTTCCGCGATTTCGCCTTGCGCGGGGTCAGCAGCCTGCTCGACAAGGTCAACCGGCAAGTGCAGCAAAAAGCAGTCGAAACCCTCGGCACCCAATACTCGCTCAACACCCGCCTGGGCGAATTGGCCATGCGCCACCCGGTCACCTGTAGCCCGCAGACCGCCCTGCGCGAAGCCGTGCGCCTGATGCATGAGCAACAAGTGGGCAGCATCGTGATCGTTAACGAACACAAGGCGCCGCTGGGCATTTTCACCCTGCGCGATTTGCGTCAGGTGGTGGCCAACGGCATTGAAGATTTTGATCAGGCCATCGACGCGCACATGACCGCCGGGCCGTTTTACCTGTCACCCGATCACAGTGCCTTCGACGCCGCCATTGCCATGACCGAACGGCACATCGCCCACGTGTGTCTGGTCAAGGAACAGCGCCTGTGCGGCGTGGTCTCCGAGCGCGACTTGTTCTCGCTGCAACGGGTCGATCTGGTGCACCTGGCCCGCACCATCCGCCATGCGCCACGGCTGGACACCCTGATCAACCTGCGCGGCGAAATCAGCCAGTTGGTAGAGCGCATGCTGGCCCACGGCGCTTCATCCACCCAAATCACCCACATCATCACCCTGCTCAACGACCACACCGTGTGCCGCGTGATTGAGCTGGTACTGGCCGAGCGTGGCGACCCCGGCGTGCCGTTCACCTGGCTGTGTTTCGGCAGCGAAGGCCGACGCGAGCAAACCCTGCACACCGACCAGGACAACGGCATCTTGTTCGAGGCCAAAGACGCCGCCCAAGCCGCCGATATCCGCCAGCGTCTGCTGCCCATCGCGCAGCAGATCAACCAGCACCTGGCGGCCTGCGGCTTCACCCTGTGCAAAGGCAACATCATGGCCGGCAACCCCGAGCTGTGTTTGTCCCGCGCCGAATGGGCCCGGCGCTTCAGCGCATTTATTCGCGAGGCCACCCCGCAAAACCTGTTGGCCTCCAGCATCTACTTCGACCTGCGCGCCGTGTGGGGCGACGAACAGGGTTGCCAGCACCTGCGCCGCACGATCCTCACGCAAGTCGCCGACAACCGCTTGTTCCAGCGCATGATGGCCGACAACGCCCTGCGCCATCGCCCGCCCGTGGGCCGTTTTCGCGAGTTTGTGCTGGAGCGCAAAGGCGGCGACAAAGCCACCCTCGACCTCAAGGTGCAGGGCCTCGGCCCGTTCGTTGACGGTGCCCGCCTGTTGGCGCTGGCCCATGGTGTAGAGGCCATCAACACCCTTGAACGCCTGCGCCAGCTCACCACCCTGGGCGTGATCGAGCCGCTGGACGGCGCGGCCTACGAAGAGGCGTATCACTTTATTCAGCAGACCCGCATGCAACAGCATCAGTTGCAGACCCGGCAAAACCGCCCGTACTCCAACCGAGTCGACCCCGACCAGTTGAACCAACTGGATCGGCGCATCCTGCGTGAAGCCCTGCGTCAGGCGCAGCGCCTGCAAAGCAGCCTGGCCCTGCGGTATCAGCTATGAAGCTGTTTTCCTGGCTGCTGCCGCGTAAAGCCCCGATCCTAAGCCTTGCCCAGCAGCAACGCCTGTTGCGCCTGCCCGAGTCTGCCGGCCTGGGCGATCACGCGCTGCGCGCCCAGCGCTGGGTGGTGGTTGACCTGGAAACCAGCGGCCTGAACCTCAATCGCGACCAAGTGTTATCGATTGGCGCGATGGTCATTGAAGACGGCGCCATAGACTTCAGCCAAACCTTTGAACGGACCATGTTGCGCACTGACAACCCGCTGAGCCCCAGCGTCTTGCTGCATGGCTTGGGGCCCAGTGCGATTGCTGCCGGCAGCGACCCGGCCGACGCCCTGCTGGACTTTATGGCGTTTGTCGGTGACAGCCCGCTGCTGGCCTTTCACGCCCCGTTCGACCAGCACATGCTCACCCGTGCGCTCAAAGACAGCCTGGGTTACCGCTTGCAACATGCCTTTATGGACGTGGCAGCCCTGGCGCCCATGCTCTGCACGCAGCATCAGGGCCGCGAGGCCGGGCTGGATCACTGGATCAAGCACTTCAACCTGTATGTCGAAGACCGCCACAACGCCAGCGCCGACGCCCTGGCCACGGCGGAGCTGACGCTCATCCTGTTCAGCCGCGCCCGCGCCCAAGGCATCGACAGCCCCCAGGCCCTGCAACAGCGCCTCAACCAGTGGCAACGGCGCAAGATCATTCACAGCTTTTAAGAGCGCCCCCATCCCTCTGTAGGAGCGAGCTTGTCTCGCGATCTTTTGAACATTTAAAAGATCGCGAGGCAAGCTCGCTCCTACGGTTAGCCGATGAGCGTCAATTGCGCCGCCCGTTCCCCTCTGACACAATCGCGAATAATTATCGTTAGTTAAAACTTGCCCTCGGTGCAGCCGTTGTCCTCACTCCAAAACCCTCAGCACGAACTGGTTGGCTCGCTTTACCGCGACCATCGCGTTTGGCTGCTGGCGTGGTTACGGCGCAATGTGGCGTGCCCGCAACGCGCCGAGGACTTGAGCCAGGACACCTTCGTGCGCCTGCTGGGTCGCAGCGAACTCAGCGCCCCGCGTGAGCCCCGGGCGTTTCTCGCGGCCATCGCCAAGGGCCTGCTGTTTGACTACTTTCGCCGCGCCGCCCTGGAGCAGGCGTACCTCAACGAATTGACGCTACTGCCCGAGGCCGAGCAGCCCTCGCCCGAAGAACAACACCTGATCCTCGAAGACCTCAAAGCCATCGACCGCCTGCTCGGCAAGTTGTCGAGCAAGGCCCGTGCGGCATTCTTATACAGCCGCCTCGATGGCCTGCCCCATGCCGACATCGCGCAGCGCCTGGGCGTGTCGGTGCCGCGTGTGCGTCAGTACTTGGCCCAAGGCATGCGCCAGTGCTACATCGCGCTGTATGGCGAGCCGACGTGAGCGCGATCAGTTCCAAACCGGTGTCAGCCCGCGTGCTCGACGCGGCCATTGCCTGGCAACTGTGCCTGGACTGTGGCAATGGCAGCCCGGTGCAACAGGCCGAATTCGACAAGTGGTACGCCGCCAGCGAAGAGCACGCCCGCGCCTGGCAACAACTGGGCATGCTCGACCACCGCTTCAGCAGCACCAGCCTGGCCGCACGCAATGCCTTGCGTAACGCCCGCAGCGGCGTGCATCAGCGGGTGCGCAAACTCGGCAGCGGCCTGGCGAGCATTGCGCTGGTGTGCGGGCTGGCCCTGTTCGCGGGCAAAAACTACCTGCCGTTGGATTACTGGATGGCCGACCAACGCACCGCCACCGGCGAGCAACGCCAGTTGCAACTGGCCGATGGCACCGTGATCAACCTCAACACCCACAGCGCGGTAGATGTTCAGTTTGATGGCGACACCCGGCGCATCATCCTGCAAGCCGGCGAGATCATGGTGCAGACCGGCCACGGCGACCCGCGACCCTTTGTCGTGCAAACCCGCGACGGCACCCTGCGGGCCTTGGGCACGCGGTTTATGGTCAAGCGCGAAGACGACGGCACACGCCTGAGCGTGCTGCAATCACGCGTGGCGGCGCACCCCGAAAACAGCGTTGAGGACGTCATCTTCAGCGCAGGCCAGCAAGTGCTCATGCACCGCGACCACCTCGGCCAAATGCTCACCGTCACCGCCGGGGCCGACGCCTGGACACGCGGCATGCTGGTGCTCGACAACGTGCGCCTGGCCGACATGGTCGGCGAACTCAATCGCTACCACCGCGGGCATCTGGGCGTTGATCCGCGCGTGGCCGACCTGCGCATCACCGGCAGCTTCCCGCTGGACAACCTCGAGCTGGCGCTCAATGCCCTGCCGCCGATCCTGCCGGTCAAGGTCAAACAGCTCACCCCGTGGTGGATCACCGTCGCCCCGGCGCCAGAAAAATAAATGCAGATTATTTTCAATTAGCCCTATCACTTTTCGCTGCTCGTTCGGCTCCTAGTCATTGAGAACAATTTCCATTCAGGAATCCGCCGAATGTCCCGCACCTTCGATACGTTTTTGCGCCCCAGCCTGTTGACCCTGGCCATTGCCCTCGGCACACCGCTGGCCAGCACCGCGTTAATAGCCGCCGAACAAAATACCACCTCGCGCAGCTACAACCTGCCCGCCGGGCCGTTGGCCGCGACGCTCAACCAGATTGCCAGCCAGGCCAGCCTGACCCTGGCCATGGACCCGGCATTGCTGGCCGGCAAAACCTCGGCACCCGTGCAGGGCACCTTCGAACCCACCACGGCGCTGCGTGAAGCGTTGCGCGGCACGGGGTTGCAGTTGGTGCCGGGCAGCGCAGGCAGCTACACCCTGATCGCAATCACGCAGGGCGCCGTGGCCCTGGAAGCCACCACGATTTCCGCTCAGGGCGGATACGAAAGTGCTTGGGGGCCAGTCACCGGCTACCTGGCGCAGCGCTCAGCGGCGGGCACTAAAACTGACACCGCGCTGGCAGAAGCCCCACGCTCAATCTCGGTCGCCACGCGCAGCCAGATGCAAGATCGCGCGGCGCAAAACCTCGACGACGCCGTGCGTTACATGCCCGGCGTGACCGCCAGCAGCTATGGCAGCGACAGCCGTTCGGAATGGCTGAAAGTGCGCGGCTTTGAACCCACTCAATTCCTCGATGGCCTGCCGTTGCCCAAAGGCTCGTACACCATGCCCAAGCTGGACACCTGGAACCTGGAGCGCGTCGCCTTGCTGCGCGGTCCGGCTTCATCGGTGTACGGGCAAACCCCGGCAGGCGGCTTGCTGGACATGGTCAGCCGTCGCCCCGAAGACACCGCCAGCCACGAAGTACAACTGCAAATCGGCAGCTACCAGCGCAAGCAAATCAGCTTTGACAGCACGGGACCGATAGACGACGAAGGGCGTTTTCTGTATCGCGTCAGCGGCGTGGTGCGTGACAGCAACACCACCATCGAGCACACCGATGACAAGCGCTACAACATCGCCCCGAGCCTGACGTGGAACATCGACCCGGACACCACGCTGACCTTCCTCAGCCAGTTCAACCGCGATGACACCGGCACCACCAGCCAGTTCTTGCCGATTCAGGGCACGCTGGTGTCCACCCCGGCAGGCAAGGTCAAGCCCCACAAGAACCTCGGTGATCCGGACTGGGAGTTCTACGACAAAACTTACTACGCGCTCGGCTATGCCTTTGAACATCGCCTGAACGATGTGTGGCAGTTCCGCCAAAACCTGCGTTACACCAAAAGTGACTTGTCCTTTCAGAGCATCACCGCCGGCGGTTACTTTGGTTCGGTGGCCGATGACGGCACCGTCCAGCGCGGGGCCAACATCGTGGACGAAGACATCAGCCAGTTCGCCGTAGACAACAACCTGCAAGCCGACTTCACCACCGGCGCGCTCAAGCACACGCTGCTGATCGGCCTTGATCATCAGCGCGTCGATACCAGCTACAAATGGCAATACGGCGTTGCCCCGGTCAGTAACATCAACAACCCGATCTACGGGCAAGACTTCAGCCACGTCAACTACACCGCCTACAACGATTACAACCAGAAAACCCGCGACACCGGCCTGTACCTGCAAGACCAGATGGCGCTGGATAACTGGCGTCTGACCCTGGGCGGGCGTCAAGACTGGCTGCACACCGACACCACCTTCTACAACCAGAACGATGCCCGCGACAAACGCGACGACAGCGCCTTTACCGGCAATGCGGCGCTGAGCTACGTGTTCGACTCCGGGTTCACCCCTTACGTGTCCTATGCCGAGTCGTTCCAGGCCGAACCGGGGGGCTTTGGCGGCAAAGCGTTCAAGCCCGGTACAGGCAAGCAATACGAATTGGGCCTTAAATACCAGCCACCGGGCAGCGAGATGCTCTTCACTGCCGCCGTGTATGACCTGACCCGCAAAAACATCGTGCTCAGCGACACCCTTGGCGTGAGCCGCCCCTTGGGTGAAGCCAACGTGCGAGGCCTGGAACTGGAGGCCGTGGGCAACGTCAACGACAACCTCAAACTGACCGCCGCCTACACCTACGCCAACACCAAAATGACCAAAGTTTCAGACCCGCTGGACAAAAACCGCCCGCTGCCGCTGACACCCGAGCATCAGGCCTCCATCTGGGCTGACTACACCTGGCACAAAGGCGCACTGGAAGGCTTCGGCATTGGTTTCGGGGCGCGTTACATCGGCGAAACCGACAATATCGCCATTGGCAGCAAAGGCTACGTGGCTGACGCCGCTTACGGTCATACAGACGCCTACACCGTGTATGACGCGGCCGTGCATTACGACCTCGGCAAGGTCAGCAAAGCCCTTAAAGGCGCCACCGTGTCGGTCAATGCCAATAACGTTTTCGACAAGCAATACCTGTCAACGTGCGACGGTTTCTACTGCTACTACGGTGACCGCCGCAACATCATGGCCAGTGTTGACTACAAGTGGTAACCCGCTAAACCGGCTTCTGTAGGCGCGAGCTTTTAAAAGATCGCGAGGCAAGCTCGCTCCTACAGGGACAAGGGTGTTTTTACATTTGGGACCTTCATGAAAAGCAAAACCATTCGCCGCTGGTCCTTTATCCACACCTGGACCAGCCTGATCTGCACCGCCTTTTTGCTGATGCTGGCACTCACCGGTTTGCCGTTGATTTTCAGCCATGAAATCGATCACCTGCTGGGCAATACGCCGCAAGTCCAGGCACTGCCCGAAGGCACGCCACAGCTCGATTTGCAGCAACTGGTGCAGGCCGCCGAGGCGCATCGGCCCGGCGAGGTCATGCAGTATTTCGGCTGGGAAGAAGACGAGCCCAACGCGGTCTACGCCATCATGGCCGCCACCGCTGGCACCGAGCCCAACTCGTCCCACACCTTTATGCTCGACACCCGCACCGGCCAGCCCATTGAAGTGCCATCAGCCAATGGCGGCTTCATGATGGTCATGCTGCGCCTGCACGTAGACATGTTCGCGGGCCTGCCCGGCAAGCTGCTGCTGGCCTTTATGGGCACCCTGTTTGTACTGGCGATCATCTCCGGCACCGTGCTGTACCTGCCGTTTATGCGGCGCAATGAATTTGCCAGCGTGCGCACCGACAAATCCCGCCGCCTGCGCTGGCTCGACCTGCACAACCTGATCGGCGTGGTGACTCTGACCTGGGCCTTGGTGGTGGGCGTGACCGGGGTGATCAGCGCGTGCGCCGACCTGATCATCGACGCCTGGCGCAACGACAGCCTCAGCGCCATGGTTGAACCCTACCGCAATGCCCCGCCCCTCACCCGGCACGCCCCGGCCACTCACCTGCTGGAGATCGCCCACCAGGCCGCACCCGGCATGCAACCGGACTTTATCGCCTTCCCCGGCACGCGCTTCTCCAGCGAACACCACTACGCCGTCTTTATGAAAGGCAGCACCCACCTCACCTCGCACCTGCTGACACCGGTGTTGATCGACGCCAGTACGCTGGACGTCACCGCCGTCGGCGACCGCCCCTGGTACATGAACGCCATGGGCATGTCCCAGCCCCTGCACTTTGGTGACTACGGCGGCATGCCAATGAAAATACTCTGGGCGGCCCTCGATCTGCTGACCATTATTGTGCTCGGCAGCGGCCTGTACTTGTGGTGGGTACGGCGCAAGGCCCGCAAGGAGAGCACCCGATGAAACCGCGCCAGTCCAACTTCTGGAAAGTCTTTAGCGTGCCACTGGCGGTTGGCCTGGTCAGCGCCACAGGCTTGTTCGCGGCCCTGCTGGGCGAAGGCGCATGGGACGCCCTGAGCTGGATCGGCCTGGGCATCCCGGTGTGGATCAGCGTGCGCGGGCTGCTCAAGCGCTGACCCGTGCGCTACCCAATGGCTTGGCGACCAACGGCACACAAACCTAGCCGTTCTGTCAGTACCGCTCACGGTTTTAACCCGCTATCTCTAATGGCTTCATAGAGGAAGTGATAAAGGGTTAAGACCATGTCTGCAAAAAAGAAAGTGCTGCTGCACCAGTACGCCTATGACCCGCTGGACCGCCATGTAAAAAGTGGTGGCTCAGAGGGTGACAAAACACAGGTGTTTTACAACAACGACCGGGTGGCCACCGAAATTAAAGGTAATACGGCGTATCGCGTGTTTGAAACCGACAACGCAGTGTTAGCGCAACTGACCACCACCCCCCGCGGTGTTGAAACCGCCTTGATCGCCCACGACGACAAACGCTCAACCCTGGCCACACTCACGGGCGAACAACACACCCCCGTCGCCTACACCGCAGCCGGTTATAGCCCCGCCGATGAACAACGGGTACTGGGATTTAATGGTGAACGCGACGACAAAACAACCGGACACTATTTATTGGGTAATGGTTATCGGGCATTCAATCCGGTCTTGATGCGCTTCAATAGCCCGGACAGTTGGAGCCCGTTTGGTGACGGGGGGATTAATGCGTATGCGTATTGCGCAGGCGACCCGGTGAATAGAACCGACCCCACAGGGCACTTTTGGCGGTCGTTGTTTAAAGGCATAGGCAATCAATTTGGACGCAACTATTCAACAACAATTGATAAGGGCATTTTTGTCAAAGTTACCTCAAAAAATGAAACCCTTAAGCTGAAAACAATTCTCGGTGAACGCTCAAAAACACGGGATTTCGGGATAAACAAGGTGATCAAGGAACTTCAAATCACGCACCCGGACCTCAATGCAAAAACGATGAAAAAAATCGCAACAACAATCGACGAATCAATTATTAAACAGCAGCGTGTTCGAGTAGCAGACCGTCAGCTCAGATCAGACCTTAGTGTGTTAAGAACGGGTAACTCGATAGACCCAACAGCGCTGGACGATGCATACAAAAAATTCGTTGACGCGACAGGTAGCTCTTACAACAGACCTTTCAACCAGAAAATCCCCACACCTAGCGACAATGATTACGCCCTAGAATTGGCCTACGACATCAGGACTCACGTAAATGCCATTTTAAATATTCGAAGCGCTCGCTAACCTTTATTAATACCACCACTCACAGTACTCCCGCGCGCGCTCATCACACGTGCGGGAGTATCAACCCCGTTAACACCCAGGCTGATCCGCCGTATAGCGTCGCGCCGGGTTCACCGCCGCGCCGAACTCACGCAGCGCTTTGGCCCCGATCAACAGCGGGTAGTTGAAGTTGCTGCGGTCGGTGAGGTTCACCTCTACGGTGCGTTTGACATTGCCCAGGCACATCTCCAGATCCACCACCGGGCGCTTGGCCACGTTGACTTCATCTTTGTCTTCGTCTTCGTCGGCGCGGTTTTTGATTTTGCTGATGCGTGACACTTTGTGCTCATACACCTTGCTGCCCGCGTCCGGGGTGGCCAGTTGGAAACGCACCCACTCTTCACCGTCACGGGTGAAGGTCTGAATGTTTTTGGCCGACAGCGACGCCGTCAAGGCGCCAGTGTCCATCTTGGCCTTCAGCGTCTCACCGATTTCCGGCAGCTTGATGTACTCATAACGCCCGTACAGGGTCGGTTCGGCGGCCATCACCGGCAACGCCAATACAGACAGCAAGGCTAAAACAGACTTCATGGCGGTCATTTCCTTTTAGGGGTGCGGGTTAGACCCTTTATTTACCATTGGTTCATGTGGGAGCGGGCTTGCTCGCGATTCAGGCAACCCGGTCCGCCTGAAGCAACGTGATGATGCTATCGCGAGCAAGCCCGCTCCCACAGAGGAAAATAGCCTATAGCGCTCGAAACATTTGTTAGCACTCTGATTTGGCGTTCTGCAACACGCTGCTTATCATGGCGGGTCCTTAAATGTTCAAGAGTTACTTATGCGCCGCCTGCTCACCGGCTGTTTGGTCACATTGCTGTTGCTGTGCAACACCCTCATTCTGTTCGGCCCGCTCATGCTGTTCGCGCTGCTCAAGCTGATTTCACCGGGCCGGCTGCGCGATTACAACTCGTGGGCCGTGATGTGGATCGCCGAAACCTGGTCCGAGATCGACAAACGCATTTTCGCCCTGTGCCTGCCCACCCGCTGGGACATTCGCGGCGCCGACAACCTCAGCCGCACCACCTCGTACCTGGTGATCAGCAACCACCAATCGTGGGTCGATATCCCGGCGTTGATGCAAGGCTTGAACCGCCGCACGCCGTTCTTCAAGTTCTTCCTTAAAAAAGAACTGATCTGGGTGCCGTTTCTGGGCCTGGCCTGGTGGGCGCTCGACTACCCCTTCATGAAGCGCTATTCCAAAGCCTTTTTGGCCAAACACCCTGAGTTAAAGGGCCAGGACCTCAAGATCACCCAAGCCGCCTGCGAGCTGTTCAAGCGCCAGCCGGTAACGGTCGTCAACTACCTGGAAGGCACCCGCTTTACCCCGGCCAAACGCGCCCAGCAACAATCGCCCTACACCTACCTGCTCAAACCCAAGGCGGGTGGCGTGGCGTTTGTACTGGCGGCAATGGGCCCACAGCTGGACGCCGTGCTCGACGTCACCGTGGTGTATCCACAGGCAAAAATTCCGGGGTTTTGGGCGTTGATCAGTGGGCAAGTGCCCAAAGTGATTGTTGATATCCAGACCCGCGAACTGGATCCGGCCCTGTGCCAGGGTGATTACGAGAACGATCCGGTGTTTCGCGAGCAGATCCAGAGCTGGGTCAACCAGCTCTGGATCAAAAAAGACCAGCGCATCAGCACATTGCGCGCTGAGCGCGGCTAATCCTTAGATGCCCCACAGCGTACCCAGGGTGGTCAGCAGCGGGCTGGCAACCCCCTGCTGGCCCAGGTACTGAGTGATCACAGGGGCGAATTCCTGGACCATGCTGCTTTTCATGCCCAGCGCCTGGAACGCGCTGTTCAATTGCGATTGGTTGGTCACGTTGCTGACCGCCACTTTGGCATCATTGCTCACCGGGTTGATCTGGCCCACCAGGGCCTGAAGCTGCGGGTTTTTCGCGCTGAACTGACTCAGTTGAGTCAGGGCACCGGCGCCGGTGACCTTGTTAATGCCCGGCACTTGCTGGGTCAGAGCTGCGTAATCATTGGCTGTCAGCTGGTTTTTTGCCAGGCTCAACATCGCCCCCACGCCACCCGCCGCTTGCTCTGGCTTGACGCCCATCTGCTGGGCTTTGGTCAGCAGTTGCAAGGCCTGCACCGACTTGTCAGAGCTGGCGCTGTTGCCGCCTTGTACCTGGCCCAAGAGCTGGGTTGCCGCGCCCAGGTCAAACCCTGCTGCAAACACCGGGGTTACCGCTACGCTCATCAATGTTGCCAGTGCTACTGCGCTCAACTTTTTCATCGCATCGACCTCTTCAACCAAAAAGCTGCCCGCCAAGGAGCAGCAAAACTAATACTCAGACTCAACACCGCTGCGGATGTTCCCTACAGCCAGCATTCAGCAAACAGGGCGCAATCTTAATTCAAAACAGGAACGACGCGGGCATCGCTCTACAGCGGGCCGGCACTTATCAAGACAGGATGATAAAACCGCCAAAAATCAAGTCGGCACATCAGAAAAAAATGATCGGCCAATGCATGGAACAGCCACGAATTTTGGACTAATCTTTCCACGTGAATGGCACATTGCCATCCCCTGATATATGGGATAACGGTCATCTTAATCTCCGACGCCGAGTACCTCAAAAAGCTGTTGGCCCAATGTGCATTGGGCAACCGCCGAGCCTTTGAAACGTTGTATCGTAGCGTCGCCCCGCGTCTGCAAAACGTGGCTTTGCAGTGCATCAGCCAGCGTGATCTGGCCGAAGAAGTGGTGCAAGAAAGCTTCGTGCGCATCTGGCAAAACGCCGCGCAATACGACCCCCATTTATCAGCCCCTGTGGCCTGGATGATCGCCATCACCCACGACCAGGCCATCGAGCAATTGCGCATGCACCGCGAGCTGCCCGAGGGCGCCCTGCAACAGCCGCCTTGCCTTGAGCAACTCGATGGCATGCAGCGTCAAACCATTACCACTGCCTATTTTCAGGGCCGCAGCGCCAAAGAGTTAGCCGAGCAATTGGCCGCGCCACTGGGTTCGGTCAAAGTCTGGCTGCGCCGGGGCATGGAACGGCTGCGTGGAGGCCTTGAAGCATGAATTATCAAACCCCCACCCTGCGCCGTGCCCTGGCAGGCGATTACGCCATCGGGTTGATGCCGCCTGCCGCCAGCAAACGCTTTGAACAACTGCTGGTCGATGACGCCGGGTTGCGCGAAGAACTCGCCGCCTGGCAAACCAGCCTCGCCCGCCTGACCGACTCCGTGGGCCAGGACCCGGTGCCCGACCGTGTGTGGCAAGCGATTGTGGCGCGCATTGAACCTCAAGTGGCGGCCAAGCGACCGTTGTTGAGCGGGCTGAACCTTGTCGCTATCGCCTGTGTGGTGGCGGCGGCAGTGGTTGTGCTGGCTGTCTTTTAACCCTCAAAAGATCGCGAGCAAGCTCGCTCCTACAAGGTTTTAGGTTTGCACGGGTTGGAGTCGGGGGCTTATAGTCCGCCGGTCGTCCCAATGGCGGCCGGGTTTGGCGACCCGATCAATGAGTGCGGAACGTCTGTTTTTTTGCAGGATGATCCGTACCCGCAGAGTTGCTCTATGGCAGCTGTGCGCGGGAGATCTTCGGGTCTGCCGGGTGTCTCGTTGCCGGTTCGCCAACCCGCGTGCAGTTGCCACCTATTTGTTTGGCGACAGGTAGGCGGCAGTCTCATTTACTTCAACGAGACTAAGCCATGAATCAATACATCCCGCTGACCGCAATAGACTGCCTCATCCCCAGCTTGCTGATTGACCGCCAAAGCCCGCCTGACGTGCTGCATGCCAATGCGGCGGCGCGCATTCTGGCCGTGCCCAACTGTTCGAAAGCATCAACCGTTTAGACCTGAGCGCTGCCGATGGCGTAGACCTCAAACACCTCACCCAGCCTTGCGCCATTTTGCTGCGCGACGGCTGTGACCTGCTCGACGTACTGGGCCAGCGCTTGCAGGTCTAAACGCTCACGACCTAGCAGTTCTGCTAGCTATACAGCGTGAAACTCCAGGGAGAAGCTCAACCTTCGTCCGCGCTTTTCCCGGGAGTTCAGCATGAGCAAACAGCGCAAAATCGTCGCCAGCACCTACCTGTACGATCCATTGGACCGGCTGGCCGCCAGCAACAGCATTCAACGTTTTTACAACGACACCCGCATCGCCACTGAGATCGAGGGCGAACGTAAAAGCCGGTTTTTTGAGACCGACTCCCACCCCCTCGCGTTGCAGCAGCATGGCAGCCTGCCCGGCACCACCTTATTGGCGACCGATCAGCAAACCTCTGTGCTCAATGGCGTTAGCCCTGAGGGCGCCCTGCACGCGCAGGCTTACTCGCCCTTTGGCCATCACCCCATCGGCACCTCACTCAATGGCGCAGGGTTTAACGGCGAACGACCAGAGCCTGTGACCGGGCATTATTTATTGGGCCAAGGGTATCGGGCGTTTAATCCGGTATTGATGCGCTTTAATAGCCCGGACAGTTGGAGCCCGTTTGGGGAGGGGGGGATTAACGCGTATGCGTATTGTACTGGCGACCCTGTCAATCAGGTCGATCCTTCAGGCCATTACACGTCTGCTCTGCTTAACTTTTTTTCGCGTATCTACATAAGGACCGTGTCAAAATTTAAAGGCAGCGCAGTTAAAAAAGCTAAAAACGTTACACGACTTTCTGAAGGAATTGTCACGTTCGAAGACACCTATCATAAACAAAGAAGACTTAACTTTATTGGCCACGGCGACAACTCCACCCAAAACACCCGGATGTTTTTCAATGATCATCAGGCTATTGATGCCTCATCCCTTCACACCCTTGCGGTAAATAACGGCTATTCAATGGACGATTATTCCAGCCTACGTACAATCATGTGCTTCTCTGGAAACGGCAATGCTAATTCATTCGCAGCACACCTGTCAGCCGAAGCGGGCCGCCCTGTAAAATCGTACATAGGCACTGTCACAGCAGTCGACCCAGATAAAATATTGCCCCCACTAAAAAATGGCCAAACTTCTAAATATGACACCATCTTTTCAATTGATAAAAATCGAGGCCTGTCAAAATATCTACCCTCTTTTCTAAACACTGAATATAACCCCGTCACCTATGGCTCTAAAATAAGAAATACGGCTTAGCCATTAATGCATTAACGCCTTACCTCACTAGCATTGCAACAACAGGGCAGCCTGCAACAGCCGCCTTGCCTTGAGCAACTGGATGGCATGCAGCGCCAAAGAATTAGCCGAGCAATTGGTCGCGCCACTGGGTTCGGTCAAAGTCTGGCTGCGCCGGGGCATGGA
Organism: Pseudomonas helleri; assembly: GCF_001043025.1. GTDB lineage: Bacteria > Pseudomonadota > Gammaproteobacteria > Pseudomonadales > Pseudomonadaceae > Aquipseudomonas > Aquipseudomonas helleri. Next base: position 108,155 of record NZ_JYLD01000014.1, read on the forward strand.
ACGGCTGCGTGGGCCAGGACCCGGTGCCCGATCGTGTGTGGCAAGCGATTGTGGCGCGCATTGAACCTCAAGTGGCGGCCAAGCGACCGTTGTTGAGCGGGCTGAACCTTGTCGCTATCGCCTGTGTGGTGGCGGCGGCAGTGGTTGTGCTGGCTGTCTTTTAACCCTCAAAAGATCGCGAGCAAGCTCGCTCCTACAAGGTTTTAGGTTTGCACGGGTTGGAGTCGGGGGCTTATAGTCCGCCGGTCGTCCCAATGGCGACCGGGTTTGGCGACCTGTAAACCACCATGCGAAAAATCCTGTTTTTTTTTGCAGGCTTTTTTGCACCCGCAAGGCTGTGTTATGGCAGCTGTGCGCGGGAGACCTTCGGGTCTGCCGGGTGGTGTGTTTCCGGTTCGCCAACCTGCGTGCAGCTGCCACCTATTCGTTTGGCGACGAATAGGTGGCAGCGATATTCAACACACCAGAGTGCACTTTATGAACCAATACATCCCGCTGACCGCAATAGACTGCCTGATCCCCAGCTTGCTGATTGACCGCCAAAGCCCGCCTGACGTGCTGCATGCCAATGCGGCGGCGCGCATTCTGGCCGTGACCCAACTGTTCGAAAGCCTCAACCGTTTAGACCTGAGCGCCGCCGACGGCGTAGACCTCAAATACCTCACCCAGCCTTGCGCCATTTTGCTGCGCGACGGCTGTGACCTGCTCGACGTACTGGGCCAGCGCTTGCAGGTCTAAACGCTTACGACCTAGCAGTTCTGCTAGCTATACAGCCCATGACTCCAGGGGGGAAGCTAACCCTTCGTCCGCGCTTTTCCCGGGAGTTCACCATGAGCAAACAGCGCAAAACCGTCGCCAGCACCTACCTCTACGATCCATTGGACCGGCTGGCAGCCAGCAACAGCATTCAACGTTTTTACAACGACACCCGCATCGCCACTGAGGTTGAGGGCGAACGTAAAAGCCGGTTTTTTGAGACCGACTCCCAACCCCTCGCATTGCAGCAGCATGGCAGCTTGCCCGGCACCACCTTATTGGCGACCGATCAGCAAACCTCTGTACTCAATGGCGTTAGCCCTGAGGGTACCCTGCACGCGCAGGCTTACTCGCCCTTTGGCCATCACCCCATTGGCACCTCACTCAATGGCGCAGGGTTTAACGGCGAACGACCAGAACCGCTGACGGGGCATTATTTATTGGGCCAGGGGTATCGGTCGTTTAATCCGGTATTGATGCGTTTTAACAGCCCTGACAGTTGGAGCCCGTTTGGGGAGGGAGGGATTAATGCTTATGCGTATTGCGATAATGACCCGTTGAACAAGGTTGACCCGACAGGTCATTTCCCCAATATATGGAAGGGTTTAAAAAACATATTTACTTCACGTGTATCTTCTAAAAAAAAACTTGTTACAAAAGTGAGTGCTGACGTACTTAAAAAATATACTCCCGCGACTGAGACTATATCGACTACCCACGGACTCCAAGTCGCCAGCGACATTGCCCCGCCACCTTATTCAGCCGGAAATTTTAGAACACGAAACATTACAAGTACAGAATACTTATCTCCACCACCCTACCGAAAAACCGCTCCTGCTTACGACAATACAGGTATAACAATAGCGCCTATAACAACACCGGGCAAAGCCAAAAAAAACCGACCTCCCAGCTACTGGGAAAGCCAGAATATACACCGCCCGAAAAATAGCAACGCAACACCTGTTCAAACAATTGCACATCAATCAAATGATTCATTTGAACCAATACAGAGACTCTCTCCAGACACTATAAGGAGAAACAGAGATTTTCTTCGTAGACATGTAATAAGCGGTAGACGTTGAAGTAAGCTCTGCCCATCGCCCCCCATTAATGCACCTTTAATAAAATCGCTAAAACTTAGCTTGTTCGAGAAAGCACTTATCTGAACAGGTAAGTGCTTCCTCACAGCAAATTAAGGATCAGCTAAACAACGTATGCGGATCAATCACAAACTTCTTCGGCACGCCCGCATCAAACTCGCCATACCCACGCGGTGCGTCATTGAGGCTGATGACCTCAACACCCACAATGTCGGCAATCTTGATGCGGTCCCACATGATCGCCTGCATCAGTTGGCGGTTGTATTTCATGACCGGGGTTTGCCCGGTGTGGAAGGTGTGGGATTTAGCCCAGCCCAGACCAAAGCGGATGCTCAGGCTGCCCATTTTGGCGGCCGCATCGACAGCGCCCGGGTCTTCGGTGACGTACAAGCCCGGAATGCCGATTTTGCCCGCCACCCGCACCACGCCCATCAGTGAGTTAAGCACCGTGGCCGGGGCTTCGTGCTTGACGCCGTCATGGCCGTGGCCACGGGCTTCAAAGCCCACGGCATCGACCGCGCAGTCGACTTCCGGCTCGCCCAGCAACTCGGCAATTTGCTCATGCAGCGGGGTGTCCTTGGACAGGTCGGCAATCTCAAAGCCCTGCGCCTTGGCATGCGCCAGACGGATCGGGTTGACGTCACCGACAATCACCACCGCCGCGCCCAGCAAGCGCGCTGACGCCGCCGCGGCCAGGCCCACCGGGCCAGCACCGGCAATGTACACCGTGCTGCCGGGGCCAACGCCCGCCGTGACCGCGCCGTGGTAGCCGGTGGGCAGGATGTCGGAGAGGCAGGTCAGGTCGCGGATTTTCTCCATGGCGGCGTCGCGGTTTGGCAGTTTAAGCAGGTTGAAATCGGCATACGGCACCAATACATATTCCGCCTGGCCGCCGACCCAATCGCCCATGTCCACATAGCCATACGCACCGCCGGGACGGGCCGGGTTGACGGTCAGGCACACGCCGGTGTTTTGCTCTTTGCAACTGCGGCAACGCCCGCACGCCACGTTGAACGGCACCGACACCAGATCGCCGACTTTCAAATGCTCAACGTCACGCCCGGCTTCGATCACCTCGCCGGTGATCTCGTGGCCCAGCACCAGCCCCACTTGCGCCGTGGTGCGACCGCGCACCATATGCTGGTCAGACCCACAAATATTGGTCGACACCACCCGCAGGATCACCCCGTGATGGATCGGCTTGCCTTGAGGGTTTTGCATCTTGGGAAAAGGAATGTTCTGCACTTCAACCTGGCCATTGCCCAGGTACACCACACCGCGATTGTCAGCCATCGTATTCACCCTTGTTGTTGGAGGTGAAGCAGTTTTAACGTGTCGCTTGCAGCTTAGAGCTTGCTGCTGCCGTCAAAGCACCACTGTGCGACATCGGCATAGGCAAATACGTCGTACACGACCTCGTTACCTAACAGATCTGCTAGCTAGGCAAAACGTACCGGCACTTTGATACTGACTCATGCTTCCCATTAGTGAGCCTTCATGAGGTCAGCATGAGCACACGATTCAACCCCAACACCAGCGTCTACCAATACGACCCCTTGGATCGCCTGGCCGACAGCAACGGCCTTCAACGTTTTTACAACAACACCCGCATCGCCACTGAAATTGAAGGCACTCTGCAAAGCCGTTTTTTTGAAACGCACTCACACCCCTTGGCAGTGCAACAACAGGGTGCTGCTCGTGGCACCACCTTGCTGGCAACCGATCAGCATGCCTCGGTGCTCAATGGCGTCAGCCCAGAGGGGCATCAGCAGACGAGGGCTTACTTGCCATTTGGTTATCACGCCATTGGCACCGCGCTCACAGGTTGGGGGTTTAACGGCGAACGACCAGAGCCAATAACAGGGCATTATTTATTGGGCCAAGGTTACCGGGCGTTTAATCCGGTATTAATGCGCTTTAATAGCCCGGACAGTTGGAGCCCCTTTGGAAAAGGAGGCATAAACATGTATGCCTACTGCACTGATCCAATTAACAACTCAGACCCGTCGGGGCATTGGATAAAGCGCTTTCTTCGCAGCATAAACGTCATGGCGCCTCCTGAAATAAAAACAAACCGTTTGATCGCCATTCAAAATAAACAAACCCAACAGTACGCGCCTCTCGTAAGGCATTACAAAACCGATGCCCAAGACGCTGACCTGACGTTTAAACGTCTTAGTGAGCGCACCCTGATCGAACAGCGTGCTCGTTTGAATAGAAACAACAAAGCTATTTCAAGAGAAATGCACAAGGCTCAGCAAGGGTTGATATCAACGGGTAGGGAAACATCAGCGTCCACTCCCAATGACTTGGGTATTAAATTATTCAATGTGTCACCGGTTGGCAGCTTAGGGCCTGATGACAGCCAGGATTTTAGAGCCCTGCTACAGGGCATTAGGCACGTTCAAAGCCTGCACCAAATCAGACACCGCATTATTTCTATTCGATTGGCGAATGAAGGCCGGGGGGTTAATTTACCGGATGCACAACTACCCTACTGGGACCGTTACTTCGGCACAGATCCTAGAAGGGGGTCTTAAACATGAAACCTTGCGTTGCAGCGCTATCAATGGTCTATCACTACGACCCACTGGACAGACTGTCCGGGGTCGATGGGCGGCGTCGCTTTTATAATCGTCAACGGATCGCCACCGAGCTAGAAGGGCCGGCTCACCGCTGTTTTTTTGAGTCACCGAGTCAACCATTGGCCCAGTTCAAGCGGGGTGATGACACGCCCTCGACACTGCTGATGACTGACCAGCATTCTTGCGTTCTGTTGAGCCTCAATACCGACGGGCTACAGTCCTATCCCTACTCCGCGTACGGGCATCGGCCCATACCGATGAATCAACAGAGTGTGCTGGGATTTAATGGCGAACGAGTCGACACCATCACCGGGCACTATTTACTGGGCCTGGGGTATCGGGCATTCAATCCGGTATTGATGCGCTTCAACAGCCCGGACAGTTGGAGCCCGTTTGGCAAAGGTGGCACTAATGCGTACGCCTATTGCAAAGGGGACCCGATCAATCATGTTGATCCTGATGGGCATCTCACACTTAGGCCGTTAAAGATCCACGTCATCACCCTTGATGTGGTTCGAAGAAGGAGGCCGAGGGCGATCAATGCGCCAATTGCGCTGTTTAACCAACGGCCAGTGCCACCCGCGCCGCTAACACCGCATCCAGGCACACCAGGGGTCAATCATGATCCATGGGGGCGAGGATTACCGACACAACCGGCTCCCGTTCCTGCCCCCGAATCAAGCGTTCTGGCCAGTCGCAGCCGTTCGAGATCTGCGTCGCCGCCCGTCTTCATTCCACCTGCGCCGCCCGCTCCGAGCAGCCGCCCCCAATCAAAGTCATCGTCGCCGCCTCCCGACTTTATTCCACCTCCCCCGCCCGATTTTGTGCGGACATCACGAGCGCCAAACTCCGCTGCGACTGCCAGCACCACGATCAGTACTATTCGCGAAACATAGGCTGGAGCTACAACACCACCGTCCTCCCCCCATTCAAAAAAACGCGCCGTTCAATGTGATACCCAACACCCCGCGCCAGGGTCTGGGCTTCGATGTCGCGGCCCTTGGCGATCAAGTCTTCGGGGTAGTGACTGTGGTCAACCACCTCCACGCCCTGGGCGATGATCGGGCCTTCGTCCAGGTCGTTATTGATGTAGTGCGCGGTGGCGCCCACCAGTTTCACGCCTTTCTCGTAGGCCTGGTGATACGGCTTGGCGCCTTTAAAACCGGGGAGCAAGGAGTGGTGAATGTTGATGGCCTTGCCGTCGAGTTTGCGGCACAGCTCGGGTGACAGTACTTGCATGTAGCGGGCAAGAATCACCAGTTCGGCGCCGGTGTCTTCGATCACTTGCCACACGCGGGCCTCTTGCGCGGGCTTGTTGGCCGGGTTGAGGGCGAAGTGGTGATAAGGGATGCCATGCCATTGCGCCAGCGGCTCAAGGTCAGGGTGGTTGGACACCACTGCCACCACGTCCATCGACAGTTGGCCGATGCGTTGGCGATACAGCAAGTCGTTCAGGCAGTGGTCCGCCTTGGAGACCATGATCAGCACTTTGGGCCGGTAGTGCGGCGGGGTCAGCTCAAAGGTCATGCCGAAGGCCTTGCCCCGCTCAGCCAGCCCTGCGCGAAAGGCGTTCTCGTCAAAACCGTCGGGCTGACGGAATTCAACGCGAATAAAAAAACGCCCCGAACGCTGATCATCAAAGGAATGGTGCTCGGTGACGTAGCAGCGGTGTTCAAACAGATAGCGGGTCACGGCGTCGACGGTGCCCAGCAGACTGGGGCAATCGGCCGTGAGGATCCAGGTGTCAGGGGCGCGGCTCATGGTGCAATTCCTTGTTATATGAGAGTTAACACCCCCCTGTGGGAGCGGGCTTGCTCGCGATTCAAGCGACGCGGTGTATTTGATTCACCGCGCTGATGCCATCGCGAGCAAGCCCGCTCCCACAGGAGACTTGCAGTGGACATCAGGCCTCAACATTCAGCCCATATTCCGCCGCCGCATCCTGCAGCCACAGCCACCAGTAATCCGAGAAACTGCGGCGGATCAACAGCTCCCAAGTGTCTTCAGCCGTGTGCCGGATCACCAGCTGCGACTTGGCAAACACGGTGCCCACCGCCTTGCCCACCGGGAAGTTGTCGGGGTGCACGTCGTAGCTCGTCGACTTCATCAGCACGTTGCGCACATTCGGCCCGCTCAGTTCCAGCAGCTGCTGCCCGCCACTGACGTTGACCACCGAAATATGCAGCCCCGCCAACGCGGCGCGCAGGGCCTGTTCCACGGCGTATTCCTGACCGCCGGGGACGATGAGCAGCCATTCATCCGGGCCCATCCATTGCAGCGAGCTGTCGCCCTTGGCCACCAGGCTCAAGGCCACCGGCAACTCCAGGCCCAGTGCCTTGTGCACGCCTTCGGCAAAGGCCGGGTCTTTGGCGTCGCCGCGCAGGGTCAGGTGGCCCAGCAGTTTTTTCTCGCGCACGGTCACGCCAGGGTTTTTACGGCCCTTGCCGATCAATTTGGCCAGGTGAGCGTGATGCAGCGATGACTCGGCTTTGGCGCCCGAGTCCGGGCGTTGTTGGTATACGTTTGCGGTCGTCATGAGATCACCCACTCAAATATTCTGCCGGTCGCCTTTCGGGTCGAAGAACACCGAAGACACAATTTCAGCCTCAATCACGCTGCCATCTGCCTGGGGTGAGAACACCCGCTCGCCGAGGCGCTTGAGGCCACCCTTGACCACGCCCATGGCAAACGAATACCCCAGCGAGTTATGCGCATAGCTGGAGGTCACATGGCCAACCATGGTCATCGGGATGGTCTGTTTAGGGTCGAACACCAGTTGCGCGCCTTCCGGCAGCCATTTATTCGGGTCGACCGGCTTGAGGCCCACCAGTTGTTTGCGCTGGTCACGCACACAGTCTTCGCGGTTCATGCCGCGCCAGCCGATCCACGAGAACGGTTTGGTGCGGCCCACACACCAGCCCATGTTGAGGTCGTCCGGGGTCATGGAGCCGTCGGTGTCCTGGCCAACGATGATGAAACCCTTCTCGGCGCGCAGCACGTGCATGGTCTCGGTGCCGTATGGTGTCAGATTGTACTGCTTGCCCGCCTCGGCGATTTTTTCCAGCACGCCCATGGCGTAGTCAGCCTGGATGTTGACCTCGTACGACAGCTCGCCGGTAAACGAAATACGGAACACCCGCGCCGGCACGCCCGCCACCAGGCCTTCTTTCCAGGTCATGAACGGGAACGCATCGCGGTCCAGATCAATGTCGGTCACTTCGCTCAGCAGCTTGCGGCTGTTGGGGCCGCTCAAGGTCAGCGTTGCGTAGTGGTCGGTGACCGAGGTGAAGTACACCTTGAGTTCCGGCCATTCCGTCTGTTGATAGATTTCCAGCCATTGCAGCACGCGGGCCGCACCGCCGGTGGTGGTGGTCATGACGAAATGGTTGTCGGCCAGACACGCCGTCACACCGTCGTCGAAGACCATGCCGTCTTCTTTGCACATCAGCCCGTAACGCGCCTTGCCCACATCCAGCTTGGTCCAGGCGTTGGTGTAAATGCGGTTTAAAAACTCCCGCGCATCAGGGCCTTGAATGTCGATTTTGCCCAGGGTCGAGGCGTCCAGAATACCGACGCTGTCACGTACCGCCTGGCACTCGCGTTTAACCGCTGCGTGCAGGTCTTCGCCATGACGCGGGAAGTACCACGGGCGTTTCCATTGGCCGACGTCTTCAAACTCGGCGCCCTGTTTCACGTGCCAGGCCTGCAACGCGGTGTAACGCACCGGCTCAAAGATGTGCCCGCAATGACGACCCGCCACCGCGCCGAACGTCACCGGCGTGTAGTTGGGGCGGAACATAGTGGTGCCCATCTGCGGGATGGTCACGTTCAACGAACGCGCAGCAATCGCCAGACCGTTAACGTTGCCCAGCTTGCCCTGGTCAGTACCAAAGCCCAGCGCGGTGTAGCGTTTAACATGCTCGACCGACTCAAAGCCTTCGCGGGTGGCCAGCTCAATCGCGGCCGCCGTCACGTCGTTTTGCAGGTCGACAAATTGTTTGGGGGCCCGCGCCGTGGCTTTTTCGTGGGGCACCTGAAACAGCGCCACGGTGGCTTCCTGCACTTGGTTCAAGGCTTTGGGCAACACGCCCTCGACCGCTTTAAACCCGGCTTCGCTGGCTGCGCGCACGCCGCCTTCAAAACCATCGGCCAGGCTGTCACCCAACCCGTACACGCCATTGATGCCGCCGACGCACACGCGCTTTTGCGGCGCTTCGCCCGGTACAAAACCCAGAATGTCTTCGCGCCAGATCGGCTTGCCGCCCAAGTGCGAGGCCAGGTGCACCACCGGGCTGTAACCGCCCGAGGTCGCCACCAGGTCACACACCAGCCATTCGCCGGGGCTGGTAACGCTGTTGGTTTTAAGGTCAATGGCCGCCACGCGGGCGCCGGTCACGCGCTTGCTGCCACGGGCTTCGATCACCGCACTGCCGGTCAAAATCCGAATGCCTTTAGCCCGCGCCTCTTCAACCAGTGCGCCTCGCGGATTGCTCCGTGCATCGGCCACCGCCACCACCTGTTGGCCGGCATCAAGCCAGTCCAGCGCGACGCGGTAGGCGTAATCGTTGTTGGTGCTCAGCAGCAGTTTTTTACCCGGCGCCACGCCGTAGCGGCGCACGTAGGTCGACACCGCACCGGCCAGCATGTTGCCCGGCACGTCGTTGTTGCCGTACACCAGCGGGCGTTCGCAGGCGCCGGTGGCCAGCACCACGCGCTTGGCCCGGACCCGGTGCAAACGTTGGCGCACTTGGCCAATCGGCGCACGGTCGCCCAGGTGGTCAGTGAGGCGCTCGTGAATGGTCAGAAAGTTGTGGTCGTGATAACCGTTGACCGTCGCCCGCGGCAGCAACAGCACGCCCGGCAGGCTCTTGAGTTCAGCGATCACTTTAGCGACCCACTCCATGGCCGGTTTGCCGTCCAGGCTTTCGCGGCTGTCCAGCAGGCTGCCGCCAAACTCTTCCTGCTCATCGGCGACAATCACCCGTGCACCGCTACGCGCAGCCGCCAGGGCAGCAGCTAATCCGGCAGGCCCGGCGCCGACAATCAGCACGTCGCAATGGTGGTTCATGTTGTCGTAGGTATCGGGGTCATTCTGCGTAGGCGAACGGCCCAAGCCTGCCGCCTTGCGGATGTACTTCTCGTAAGTCATCCAGAACGACTGCGGGTACATAAAGGTTTTGTAGTAAAAACCCGGCGGCATCAGCTTGCCGCCGACCTTGCCCAAAATGCCCATCATGTCGGTGTTGACGTTGGGCCAGCCGTTGGTGCTGGTGGCCACCAACCCTTGATACAGCGCCTGTTGCGTGGCGCGCACGTTGGGGATTTGCGTGGCTTCGGTGGCGCCGATTTGCAGCACTGCGTTGGGCTCTTCGGCACCAGCGGCATAAATGCCCCGAGGCCGGGAGTACTTGAAACTGCGACCGATGATGTCGACACCATTGGCCAGCAACGCGGCCGCCAGGCTGTCGCCTTCATAGCCTTTGTACTGTTGGCCGTTGAAGGTAAAGGTCAGCACTTTGCTGCGATCAACACGGCCGCCGTTAGGCAAGCGATGGGTCTGGCTCATACCTTTTCTCCCAGCTCGCGGGTGGCTGCAGGCGCAACCGGCGCGGCCTGTTCGGTGAACTGCGGTTTGCTACCAATCAGGTAGGTTTCCAAAATTTCGTAGGTCACGGTGTTGCGCGTGGCGTTAAAGAACTGGCGGCAACCGGCGACGTGGTTCCACAGTTCGTGGTGCAGGCCGCGTGGGTTATCGCGAAAGAACATGTAGTCGCCCCACTCTTTGTCGGTGCAGGCGTTAGGGTCGAGCGGGCGCGGAATATGCGCCTGGCCGCTGGCGTGAAACTCTTCTTCGGAGCGCAACTCGCCACAATGAGGACAGAAGATATGCAACATGGGTGTTTCTCCTGTTAGTGGGCGACAGCGGCTGCGCCGTGCTCATCGATTAGGGCGCCGTTGTAAAAACGGTCAATGGAAAACGGCGCCGCCAGCGGGTGCATTTCGCCTTTGGCCAAACTGGCGGCAAACACGTTGCCCGAGCCCGGCGTGGCTTTAAAACCGCCCGTGCCCCAGCCGCAGTTGAAGAACAGATTCGGGACCGGGGTTTTCGAAATGATTGGGCAGGCGTCCGGCGTAGTGTCGACGATGCCGCCCCATTGGCGGTTCATGCGCACGCGCGACAGCACCGGGAACATCTCCACAATCGCTTGAATGGTGTGTTCGATCACCGGGTACGAGCCGCGCTGGCCGTAGCCGACCCATCCGTCGATACCGGCACCGATCACCAGGTCGCCCTTGTCGGACTGGCTGATGTAGCCGTGTACGGCGTTGGACATAATCACGCTGTCGATAATCGGCTTGATCGGCTCCGACACCAGCGCTTGCAGCGGGTGCGATTCGATCGGCAAACGGAACCCGGCCTGGCGCGCCATGTGCCCGGAGTTACCGGCCGTGACCACGCCCACGCGCTTGGCGCCGATAAAGCCCTTGCTGGTTTCAACACCGATGCACACGCCGTTCTCTTTGCGAAAGCCGAGCACTTCGGTCTGCTGGATCAAGTCCACGCCCAGGGCGTCGGCGGCCCGGGCAAAGCCCCAGGCCACAGCGTCATGCCGGGCCACGCCGCCGCGCCGTTGCACGGTGGCGCCGATGATCGGGTAGCGGGTGTTTTTTGAGCAATCGAGGTACGGAATCTCGTCCGCCACTTGCTTGCCGTTAAGCAGTTCGCCGTCCACGCCATTGAGGCGGTTGGCGCTGACCCGGCGTTCCGAGTCGCGCATGTCTTGCAGGGTGTGGCACAGGTTGTAAACGCCGCGCTGCGAGAACATGACGTTGTAGTTGAGGTCCTGGGACAAGCCTTCCCACAACTTCATGGCGTGTTCGTACAGGTGCGCCGACTCGTCCCACAAATAGTTGGAACGCACGATGGTGGTGTTGCGCGCCGTGTTGCCGCCGCCCAACCAGCCTTTTTCGACCACGGCCACGTTGGTGATGCCGTGCTCTTTGGCCAGGTAATACGCGGTGGCCAGACCATGCCCGCCGCCGCCGACGATGACCACGTCATAGACCTTTTTGGGGGTCGGCGTGCGCCACATTTTTTGCCAGTTTTCGTGGTGGCTGAACGAGTGCTTAAGAAGGCCGAAACCTGAGTACCGTTGCATAGGGCTTACTCCAAAAACGCGCTCAGCGATAAACTGGGAAGTCTTTGCACAGCGACGTCACCTGACGCGCCACATCGGCCTCGATATCGGGGTCACCGAGGTGATCGAGGATGTCGCAAATCCAGCCCGCCAACTCCGTGCACTGCGCCACCTTGAAACCACGGGACGTCACCGCCGGGGTGCCGATGCGCAGGCCCGAGGTCACGAACGGCGATTGCGGGTCGTTCGGCACGGCGTTTTTGTTGACGGTGATGTGCGCACGGCCCAAGGCGGCGTCGGCGTCTTTGCCGGTCAGGCCCTGACGGATCAGGCTGACCAAAAACAGGTGGTTGTCGGTGCCGCCCGAGACCACGTCGTAGCCGCGTTTGATAAACACCTCGGCCATGGCCTGGGCGTTGTCGATCACCTGTTGCTGATAGGTTTTGAAGCCCGGCTCCAGTGCTTCTTTAAAGCACACGGCCTTGGCGGCAATCACATGCATCAACGGGCCGCCTTGACCGCCGGGGAACACCGCCGAGTTGAATTTCTTTTCCAGCGCTTCGTTGCTCTTGGCCAAAATCAGCCCGCCACGTGGCCCGCGCAGGGTTTTGTGGGTGGTGGTGGTTACCACATCGGCGTACGGCAGCGGGTTCGGGTACAAGCCCGCTGCAACCAGCCCGGCCACGTGGGCCATGTCGACAAAAAAGTACGCACCGACCTTGTCAGCGATTTCGCGAAAGCGTGCGAAATCTAGCGTTTTGGAGTAGGCCGAGAACCCTGCAATGATCATCTTTGGCTGATGTTCGACCGCTAAACGTTCCACTTCGTCGTAGTCAATCAGCCCGGTGGCCGTGTCGATGCCGTACTGCACGGCGTTGTACAACTTGCCCGAAAAGCTCACGCTGGCGCCGTGGGTCAAATGGCCGCCATGGGCCAGGCTCATGCCCAGCACGGTGTCACCGGCATTGAGCAACGCCAGGTACACCGCAGCGTTAGCCTGGCTGCCCGAGTGCGGCTGCACGTTGGCGTAATCGGCGCCGAACAGTTGCTTGGCGCGGTCGATGGCCAACTGCTCGACTTTATCCACATGTTCGCAACCGCCGTAATAGCGCTTGCCGGGGTAGCCTTCGGCGTACTTGTTGGTCAGGCCGCTGCCCTGCGCTTGCATGACCCGCTGGCTGGTGTAGTTCTCGGAGGCAATCAGCTCGATGTGATCTTCCTGACGCTGCTCCTCAGCGTTGATCGCCGCCATCAAGGCATCGTCGTAACCCTGAATCTGATCCTGTTTGCTGAACATTGCGTTCTCCCAGCGCCAGCGCGCCATTCGTCTCGGTGAGGCTTATGCCCTTTGAGCCAGATGGTAGAGCCGGTACAGGCCGATCAAATGCCTGCGCGCGCCACGCAATGGCGCGTTTACGACATCACGCAAACGCAGAGTCTGCAGGAGCGAGCTTGCCTCGCGATCTTTTGATCGTTTAAAAGCTCGCGAGGCAAGCTCGCTCCTACAGGATGTGTGTGTGTCTGTGCACCCGCCGCGTTCTTGGATAAAGTGCAGCACACCCTTCGACACGGAACCGGGAAATGACTGATAAGAGCCAACAATTCGCCAGCGACAACTACTCCGGTATCTGCCCCGAAGTCTGGTCTGCCATGGAAAAAGCCAACCACGGCCATCAACGTTCTTACGGCGATGACGAGTGGACCCTGCGTGCGGCCAACGACTTCCGCACCTTGTTTGAAACCGACTGCGAAGTGTTCTTCGCCTTCAACGGCACGGCGGCCAACTCGCTGGCGTTGTCGTCGTTGTGCCAGAGCTTCCACAGCGTGATCTGCTCCGAAACCGCCCACGTCGAGACCGACGAATGCGGCGCCCCGGAGTTTTTTTCCAACGGCTCCAAACTGCTGCTGGCCCGCACAGAAAACGGCAAGATCACCCCGGAGTCGATCCGCGAGATCGCCCTCAAGCGCAAAGACATTCACTACCCAAAACCGCGCGTGGTGACCATCACCCAGGCCACTGAAGTGGGCACGGTGTACACCCCTGAAGAAATCCGCGCCATCAGCGCCACCTGTAAAGAGCTGGGCCTGCTGCTGCACATGGACGGCGCGCGCTTCTCCAACGCCTGTGCATTTTTGGGCTGCTCGCCGGCCGACCTGAGCTGGAAAGCCGGGGTAGACGTGCTGTGCTTTGGCGGTACGAAAAACGGCATGGCGGTGGGCGAAGCGATTTTGTTCTTCAACCACGACCTGGCGGTGGACTTTGACTACCGCTGCAAACAGGCCGGGCAACTGGCGTCGAAAATGCGCTTTTTGTCAGCACCGTGGGTGGGCTTGCTGGAAAACCAGGCCTGGCTCAAACACTCCCGCCACGCTAACCATTGCGCGCAATTGCTCAGCCAACTGGTCAGCGATATTCCAGGCGTTGAACTGATGTTCCCGGTGCAGGCCAACGGCGTGTTTTTGCAACTGTCGGAGCCAGCGGTGGCCGCATTGACCGCCAAGGGCTGGCGCTTCTACACCTTCATTGGCAAAGGCGGCGCCCGCTTCATGTGCTCGTGGGACACCGAAGAAGCACGGGTGCGGGAATTGGCGGCGGATATTCGAGAAGTAATGATGGCTCACTAAACATCACGCGACGTCCTGTTTTAAACCACTAAGGGAGCTACTTATGCTCCCTTTTTTTTCTGTCAATTATTTCAATTAATCTAACTTGCACCCATAAAACCTACATCTTCAACGCCTGAACAATAGTAAAACAAGTCAGTATTCTTACCTCTACAAACGACTTCCACTTATGGCTAATACACTCAAATAGCGTTTGACTAAGGCCATGCAAACCCCTGCTTGAGGGTCATCACCTAACTGACTGATAAAAGGTTAACACCATGAAACAAATGACACCCGATAGTGAATATATAAACCGCGAGCGTATTAATAAAACAGCCATTAATGAACCCCCACCCTTCTTCGAAGCCCTCAACAGTCCGGAGGCGCGATTATTCTTAACAGCCGAAGACATGAAGCTCATTAAAGAGTATGTTCACACCGCTAAAAAACTGCCTAAAACCCTGCCAGACATACATGAAAAACTTGGCAAACTTGAAACAGCCGAATTTAGCACCCTTGAGCTGTTAACCATTCATGAGAGCATTCACCGGCACGCGCTGCTCTGGCCCGATATAGAGACAGGATTATTTGCCTCGGGTGAGCGCCTGAAAGTGTTTTCATATAACCTGACCACCTTCATGACCCGCCTGTCTGACACCATTTCCCAAATGCCTATTGTTGAAAAGATTGAAAAGTTTGAGAGCACCTCAATCGAACATTTGCCGCCCATTCCCTTTGACCCCGTAGACGAAAAAGTCCATAAGACTCTCGGCAGTACATTTGACGACCTTAAAATAAGCATCGCAAAGGCATCCAGTGAGACCGACAACCTGCACAAAGAGATCACCTCGTTTAATAATAAACTTGCGCAACACTTGATTCCTCTTGTCGAACGCAGCATCAATACATTGAGTAAAGTGTCCAGCGCCGATCACGCCAATCGGTTAATGTTGCGCTTGAACGAAGCACGGGAAACACACAAACAAAAAAATAACGAAAAGACCAAACTCTTGGCGTTCGACATTAGCAAGATCGGACTGTCCGCTGCCAACCCACTTAGCCTCTTAATAAACTTTCTTAATGGCCCCGCTTTGTTAAGCCCTGAGCTGATAGACGTCATACACCACGTGGGGAAACTGAACCGGGAGATCACCCAACTCGAAAGCGAGCTCCTCGCCACCGAAGGTATTCCAAAGCTGGTTACGGAACACAGCCTGTCTCTGCGTACGTTGGAGACCGCCATGGGTGGCGCGGCAGAAGCCACCGAAAAGCTAAAAAAAGTATGGGCAACCATCATTGCCCATATCGAAACCTCAGCGACTGACTTCAAGCTGATTAAAACCGGTCAGGCATTAATCTCTTTTCAAGCCAATATCGATCGCACCATCGCGCCCTGGAAAGAAGTCAACCTGACCGTTAGCGCATTGCTGGATGTTTTATACACCGCCAATCAATCAAACCCTTAAGCAAGGATGTTTACTGTGACTGACTTCCCCTTAATCAATATTGCGCTTATCAAGAACAATAAAAAAAACATCAATGCCTTGGCAGGCCGTCTGGAACTTTCATTTAACAGCGCTCTGGGCTCAAAGGTCCAGCGCCTGGATAAAGCGATTAACGCAGCCCACGAGACACTGCTCACTCACACAGTGAAAATAGCCGTACGGTTAACCGACAAAAATTACATCCGTTTACGGCCAATGATCCTAGAGATAGAAAACAGCCCGTCACTGGGCGACGAACAAAAAAAACAATCGATCGCAGCACTGGAATACGATTACCTGACCAGCCAAAAAGAATCGCACCGTGTCATCGCCCAATTGCTCCTGGCCATGGAGAACACACAAAATGACCTCGATGATATCAAACTGTCTGAGCTGGACTTGCGCGTACCGCACTCGATGACCGAGGACATTAACACCAAGCTTGAAAATAACAAGTTACGCCAACAACAGCTGAACGTTGACTTGCAAACCCTGAGCACTGCCATTCATTTAATTGACGACAAAAATATTGCCGATTACCTGGCGGACTGGATCCCCAGCGAAGAAACCATTAACGCTGTCAGTTTTTCAGCGTCAAAAGTCGAAATCCTCAAACAAGCACTCATTCTGCTGAAAAAGTACTTGAGCTATATTTCCGAGCATTTGAACTATCTAAAAATGATCGAAGCCCGAAACGTATTAAGGCTTGAGATCCAGAAATGCCGAGACCATGAATCCGTACTGATCGAGTTACAAAAAAAACACGCCGCCGTCACCCAGGCGCTGAATGAGGCCGAAACCTTAAACGTTTTAAAAAACGATTACCACACGCAAGCGACAAACGTTACCCGTCGGATAGAGCACTATATGGGCAAGGTTAACTTTGACGGCCCGTTATCATCCGACAACGTCGACGCTATTAAAGATGAAATGCAGCAACTCGAAGCGTTCTTGAAACCGCTCACGTCGATCAGGCTACCCAAATAAGCAAGGCCTGCTCAGGTTAATAGCGGACAAGGCAGCGTGTGCTGGTGCTACCTGCCTTGCCCGCCTCTGTGATGCGCGCCGACTCAGACTTGCCCGAGGGTTCGCTCAATCACATCGACCGTGGCGCTGACTTGCTCTTGATAACGGTCGAGTTCCTGTTTGTGGCTCAGTTGCAATTCAATCTGTTGTGAGCACAGATTCAATGCGGCCAAAACCAGCAATTTGTCCCCGATCAAGCTCGGGTACTTTCTTTTCGTTTCGGCCAGGGCAGCTTTCAACATGACCGTGGCGGCCAGCAGCGTTTGTTTCTCGCCTTCCGGTGCCTTGATCGTGTAGTCGTTCCCCAAAATCGAGACGACATTTACACCGTCTCTGTCCGCGCTCATGCGTTGACAGGGCTCACGCTCGCGCGCTCAACCAGGGCTTGAATGCGTGCAGCGGTAGCGCCTTGCTTCTCTTCGGCTTCCATCAGCGACAGTTGCAGGCTTTCGTTTTCATCTTTGGCCTGGGCCAGTTCAGCGTTCAGCTGAGTGTTGGCGTCCAGCAGTTCTTGTTTTTGCTGAACCAGGTCACTGACCAGTTGTTCCAGTTTGCTAAGGGATGACTCGATCATGGTGGTGTTCTCAAGCAGTTTTCAGAGGGCGCGTACGATAAAGAAAAGTCAGCCGCTAAGCTAGCGAAGACCTGCCTTTACGCGCCCTAAAGACTGCGGTTTGCAACCTTTGTTCCCGAGAACTCTGTAGGAGCTGCCGAAGGCTGCGATCTTTTGATCTTAAAAGATCGCAGCCATCGTGCCTCGGCAGCTCCTACGCCGGCAGGCCAATTTCAGAATTCGATGCGCACATCGCCTTTGGGCACGCTGCAGCACGACAAGATGTAGCCTTCTGCCACGTCATCGTCGGTGATGCCGCCGTTGTGTTCCATCTCTACTTCACCGCCCAATTTGAGCACTTTGCAGGTGCCGCAAATGCCCATGCCGCAGGCTTTGGGGATCATCAGGCCAAGCTTGGCTGCGGCTGCGTGCACGGTTTCAGCCGGGCCCACGCGAATGCTCTTGCCCGACGCGGTGAATTCCACCTGGTTGAGGTCGGCCACGTCCAGCTCCGGCGCATCGGCCGCTTGCTCGGCTTGTTCGATGGCGTCTGCCCGCACCTCGGGTGGCGTCGCACCAAACGATTCTTCGTGGTAACGGCTCATGTCAAAACCGTTGCTTTCCAGCAGGCGTTTCACCGCATTCATGTACGGCGTAGGCCCGCAGCAGAATACTTCGCGCTCCATAAAGTCGGGCGCCATCAGGTCGAGCATTTTGTGGTTCAAGTAACCGCGATACCCCGCCCACGGTTCACCCAGGCCATGCTTCTCGCAGATCAGGTGCAGGCTGAAGTTGTCGATGCGCGACGCCATGTGTTCCAGCTCGCGGTGGTAAATGATGTCTTTGGGCGAACGGGCGCTGTGGATAAACACCATGTCGACATTGGCGTTGGTGTCGTAGAACCAGCGCGCCATCGACATCACCGGGGTGATGCCCACGCCGCCGCTCAGGTACAGGACCTTCGGGCTGGGCGCGTCGATGGCGTTAAACAGTCCGACCGGGCCATGCACCGCCAGCTCCTGGCCTTCTTGCAGGGTGTCGTGCAGCCAGTTAGACACACGCCCGCCCGGCACGCGCTTGATCGTCACCGAAAAACTGTACGGCACCGACGGTGAGCTAGAGATGGTGTACGAACGCATCACCGGATCGCCGTCGATCTCCAGTTCCAGGGTCACGAACTGCCCCGGCTTGAAAAAGAACAAAATCGGCTGGTCCGCCATAAAGCAGAACGTGCGCACATCCCAGGTTTCCTGAATCACTTTGACGCAACGCACGATGTGCCGGCCATTGGCCCAGGTTTGAGTGGTAACCGGATTCAGAAAGCTGTTGGACATACGCTTCTCCACGGCCGACTGTCGGCCTCTTGCTGGCGATTTTGCGCATGCCCTTGGGCGGCCATTTACCTATTCGCGACATTCACATACTTATCGCGACCAGCCGCTGAAAACAGCTCTTGCAGCGTCGGGAACAGATTGGGCCATGTCGCCCGCAGATATGGCGATCAGGCACTTCGAACGCACACTCAGCGCCACTGACAACAGTTTTTGCTTTGCCTTGTGTCGCACCCCTGATCAGCCACTTTTAGGCCACGTCGAATGGCCATGAGGACTACAACGATGGACGTCACCGCAACCCTGAGCCTGGGCGATCCACTAGAACCTGCACGCAAGGCCACCGCCGAGATGTTGCAAAATCGCGAGCGGACGTTTTCGCTGCCGCAGCCGTTTTATAACGACGAGCGTCTGTTCGAAATCGACATGCAAGAGATCTTTCAAAAGGAATGGCTGATTGCGGGCATGACCTGCGAGATCCCGGCCAAGGGCAACTTCTTGACCCTGCAAGTGGGCAAGAACCCGATCATCGTGATCCGTGGCGCTGAAGGCCAGGTACATGCCTTCCATAACGTGTGTCGCCACCGCGGCTCGCGGCTGTGTACCAGCGAGAAAGGCAAAGTCGCCAAGCTGGTGTGCCACTACCACCAATGGACCTACGAGCTGGACGGGCGCCTGCTGTTTGCCGGCACCGAGATGGGCGCCGATTTCGACATGAAGCAGTACGGCCTCAAGCCGGTCAACGTGAAAACCGCAGGCGGCTACATCTTTATCAGCATGGCCGAGAACCCACCGGCGATTGACGAGTTCCTGGCCACGCTGAACCACTACATGGAACCCTACGACATGGAAAACACCAAGGTGGCGATCCAGACCACCCTGGTCGAAAAAGCCAACTGGAAGCTGGTGATTGAAAACAACCGCGAGTGCTACCACTGCGGCGGCTCGCACCCGGAGCTGTTGAAAACCCTGCTGGAATGGGACGACGTGACCGACCCGCGCGCCGACCAGGCGTTCAAGGATCACGTGGCCGCCTCTGCCGCTGCCTGGGACGCCGAAAAAATTCCCTATGCCCACGCCAGCTTCGGCTTGCGTAACCGCATCGTGCGCATGCCGCTGCTTAAAGGCACCGTATCGATGACCCTGGACGGCAAACAAGGCTGTGCAAAACTCATGGGCCGGATCAAAAACCCGGACCTGGGCTCGATGCGCATCCTGCACCTGCCGCACTCCTGGAACCACTGCATGGGCGACCACATTCTGGTGTTCACCGTGTGGCCGATCGGCCCGCAAGAAACCATCGTCACCACCAAATGGCTGGTGCACAAAGATGCGGTAGAAGGCGTGGACTACGACGTGGAGCGCATGCGTAAAGTCTGGGACGAAACCAACAACCAGGACCGTCGCCTGGCCGAAGAAAACCAGCGCGGCATCAACTCTACGGCTTACCAGCCGGGACCGTACTCCAAGACCTACGAGTTTGGAGTGGTCAACTTTATCGACTGGTACAGCGATCGCCTGCTGAACAACCTGGGCGCAGCGCCAGCGGCCTACCTCAAAGGCGTCGTCACCCAGTGATATCAACCCTGTAGGAGCGAGCTTGCCTCGCGATCTTTTGATGGTTTAAAAGCTCGCGAGACAAGCTCGCTCCTACAGGGGCTTACGCTCCAGAAACATCAAATACGCCTCGCCTGTCACCCCGATCATCGGGTGCGGGACGACGGTGCAGGTTTTAACAATCGTAAACCCATGACGCTCATAGAACCGGCGGGCGCCGGTGTTGGCGGCGTAGTCGATCAGGCTCAAGCCCTTGAGCCCTAACTCATCACAACGCTGGTGCGCGTATTTAAGAAACTCCTGGCCCAAGCCCAGGCCGCGCCACCCTTCATGCAAGGCCAGGCTGGAGATATACAGCGTGTCGGGGACCTCCATGTCGGCGTACGGCGCCAGCACCGGGTCGGTCACAGGCTCAGGGTTCGGGTCTTCACGCATCACGTAGCTGTGCATCATGCCAATCACGCGGCCTTCGGCCTCGGCAATCAGGCAGTTCTCATACGAGAAATTCACCCCTTCACGGGCATAGCGACGCTCGCCCACGTCCAGCAGCGCCTCGCCCGGTTGTGCGATGAGGCTCCAGATGTAATCGGCGCCCCCCTCAGATGAAATTTGAAACAGGCGTGCGATGTCGCGCGCATCCGTTTGCAACGCTGGACGAAACAAAATAGGCATACGCGTTACTCCACAGGCTTAAGGCGCTCTTTTTAACGCAGCCCACGGCGCGTGCGCCGGGGAGGTTTATAACCAGTTGTTACTATGCACAGCTCATTTTTTGATCAACACGCCCCAGGCCAGGCTTTCAAAGGCGCGCAGCCCTTCACCAACATCTTATCCACAGCCACACCCACAGCAATTGTGGGGAAGTGGGTAAGTTATCCTTAAAAAGGCGATTGGCTATTTTTTGATCAAAATCGTGTAAGCCACGGTTTATATGGACTGTAGCTAACCGCGAACACGTTATCCACATAACCGCCAACAGAGAATGTGTGCAACTTATGCACCGCCCTGCCCGACTGTGGAAAACCCCTTAAAGGCGCCATTGCTCAAGGGTTTAACGGCTGCGCGGTGGATAACAACGGTAATTGGGTGTTTTTTGATCAGATGCTTGAAAGCCTTGATCTGTATGGCGCTTAGCCGATAGCAAACAACTTATCCACATAAGCGCTAACAGACTTTGTGGGCAACTCAGCGCACCACGCCTTCTTCGATGAGTAACTTTAAAATCGCCTGTGCGCCCTCTTCGGCACTCACGCCTTTGAGCACTTGCCCCGAACCACCGGCCGCCTTGGCTGTGGCGGCCTTCATGCGGTCAGCGCCGCTTTTGGCCTTGATCACCTTCAAACGCTTGGGGCGCGGTTTGGCGGTCTGGAAAAGCCCGCGTGTGGATAACTCGTCTTCCACCACCTCGACCTCCTGGGCGCCGATCTGCCCCCGTGTGGCCGGGCCATAGGCGCTCTGCCGGGCTTTAGGCGCGGCGTTATCCACAGTGGCCATAAACGGCAGGCGCACCTTGAGCCGACGCCGCTGGCCACGGGGCAGCGCTTGCAGCACCGTCGCCACACCGTTGTGGATAGATTCGATGTGCGCCACGCCCACCAGCAGCGGCCAGCCCAATTGCTCGGCCAGCAGGTACGGGAGCATGCCCGACCCTTCGCCGGTTTCGGCCTGGCTGCCGGCCAGCACCAGCTGAACCCCGGACTCACGCAAGTAATCGCGCAGCACCGGCACCGCGTCGGCGTGCTCGGGTTGTTCAAGAACATGCAGTTCGTCCAGGCCCATGCCCAGATAAGCGCGCAGCGCGGGCTCGTGGGGGTTACCGGCGTGCAGCACATGCAGGTTATCCCCAGCCAGTTGCAGGCCCAGCTCAACAGCGCGGGCATCGTGCTCGGCACGCCGGGCCCGCCCGGAAGCGGGGTGAGCGCCGATTGAAACCAGTGCGACAGTGTCGATGCTCATACATAACTCTCCAAAACACACAAAACCTGTAGGAGCGAGCTTGTCTCGCGATCTTTTGATCGTTTAAAAGATCGCGAGGCAAGCTCGCTCCTACATGGGGTCAGGCGGCGCTTTGCTTAGCGCCATGGCGCCACTGCTCAACCGCCGCGATCAACGCTTGCAGCACCGCCGTGCCGTCGCCGATCACCGACAAGTCAGCGCGCTTGATCATGTCGCAGCCGGGGTCGAGGTTGATCGCCACCACTTTGTCGCACGCGCCAATACCTTGCAGGTGCTGGATCGCGCCGCTGATGCCGACCGCCACATACACCCGCGCCGTGACCCACGTACCGCTGGCGCCCACTTGGCGCTCGCGACCCATAAAGCCATCGTCCACGGCTACCCGCGATGCGCCTTCGGTGGCGCCCAGGGCCGAGGCCGTCTTGTGGAAAAGTGGCCAGTCCTTCACACCGTTGCCACCACTGAGGATAAATTCCGCCTCGGCCATGGGAATCGCCGCCGGGTCCACTTCCACCGCGCCCAAATCTTCGATGCGCGGCAAGCACGGCACCACCGCTGTGGATAACTCCACCACCAGGGCCTCATGGCGGGTTTCACTCACCGGCTCAGCGCATTCGGCGGCCGCCAGAATCAAGCGCGGCACGGCTTGCGACACGTCTTCGAGCCCGGCCCCGGCGCGGCCCACACATTGGCCGCCCTTGATTTGCCACACGCGGGTCGCCGGGCGTTCACCCAGGCTGGCCGCCAAACGCCGCCCCAGTTCACCGCCACCCGAGCGGCTGTCGGGCAGCAACCAATGCTGGGGCGCGAATTGGTTATCCACAGCCCGCAAGCTCAACACCTGTTGCTCCGGTGCATAACCTTGGCTGTCGAGTTGTAACAAGCGGTCGACACCGGCCGTGGCAAACGCGGTTTCTTTGGAGTCACCGAACACCACCGCCAGCACCGCGCCGTCTGCACCCGCCAGTTGGTGGGCAAGCCCGAGCAGGTCGCGGTCATGGCTGCTCAAGCGGCCACCGACCATGTCCGGCACCACGGCGATGTAAAACGCCGGGGCGGGCACTTGATGCAACGGCAATTGCACCTCAACCCGGGCTGTGCGCTTGCTCGCGCCGCCCTGCTGCACGCCGCTGCGGTCGATGCGCTTGATGCCGTTGGGGCCGATAAAACCCACCCCGTGGACGTTTTTGCGCAGGACACCGTTAGGCCCCATCCAGCTTTGCTGCGTTGGCTGCAGAGCTGCGTGCAACGGGTGCAAGCGGTTACGGGCGATCCACTCGGCACGCGGGTCGCGGCGAATAATGTCACTCATGCGATCACCTCTTCGGGAGCACGCTGGGTGGCTTTGACCGGCGCTGCGGGTTCAACCAGCGCATCGGCCACCAGTTCAGCAATGTCTTTGATCAACGGCCGTGGCTCAACCACGCCTTCAAGCATGGCGGTGCACTGCGGGCAGCCCACGGCCACGCGCTCGGCGCCGGTTTCGCGAATGTCGTCCATGCGCATGTCGGGGATACGCTGCTTGCCGGGGATGTCGGTAATCGGCGCGCCGCCGCCACCGCCGCAGCACCGTGAGCGAAAGCCCGAGCGCTGCATCTCTTTGACCTCAATGCCCAGCGCCCGCAGCACCGCACGCGGCGCCTCGTATTCACCGTTGTAGCGGCCCAAATAGCACGGGTCGTGATACGTCACGCTGCCACCGGTATCGGCGCTCACGTTCAATTGCCCGGCGGCCAGCAACTCGGCCATGTAAGTGCTGTGATGCTGCACCAGATACTCGCCACCAAAGGCTGGGTACTCGTTTTTCAGCACATGAAAACTGTGCGGGTCGCAGGTGACGATGCGCTTGAAGCGGTACTGGGCCAGGGTCTGGATATTGCGCCTGGCCAGGGCCTGGAACGTCGCTTCATCACCCAAACGCCGGGCCACGTCGCCGCTGTCGCGCTCCTCCAGGCCGAGCACGGCAAAGCTGACCTTGGCCGCTTTCAGCACTTTGACGAAGGCGCGCAAGGTGCGCTGGTTGCGCATGTCGAACGCGCCGTCACCGACCCAGAACAGCACGTCGACCGATGGCGTGTCGCGCATCACGTCGAGGTTCAAATCAGCGGCCCAGTTCATCCGCCCACCGGGTGCAAAACCGCCGGGGTTGTCGGTAGCGATCAGGTTGTCGAGCACCTGCGCCCCATTGTTCGGCGTCGCGCCTTTTTCCAGGGTGAGGAAGCGGCGCATGTCGACGATGGCGTCTACGTGCTCGATCATCATCGGGCACTCTTCCACGCAGGCGCGGCAGGTGGTGCACGACCACAGCGTTTCAGCGTCGACCAAACCATTGACGATCGGCTGATGCGGGTTGCCGCCGTGCTCGCCAATCGGCTTGCCGGGGTACGGGCTGCCAGCGAAGTGCGCGTCGGTGCCACCGGCCAGGCCCACGACCATGTCTTGAATAAGTTTTTTCGGGTTCAGCGGTTGCCCTGCGGCAAACGCCGGGCACGCCGCTTCGCACTTGCCGCACTGCACGCAGGCGTCGAAACCAAGCAGTTGGTTCCAGGTGAAATCCTTGGGTTTTTCTACGCCCAACGGCGCGCTGCGATCCGTCAGGTCGAGGGCTTTGAGGCCGGTAGAACGGCCGCCCCCAAAGCGCTCGGCGCGGCGGTGCCAGGCCAGGTGCAGCGCCCCGGCGAAGGCGTGCTTCATGGGCCCGCCCCAGGTCATGCCCAAAAACAATTCACACACGCCCCACGCCACGCCCACTGCCAGCAATGCCGCGAGGAACCAGCCGCCAAAGCCTTCGGGCAGCACCCCGGCGACCGGCAAGGTGAGGATAAAAAAGCTCGCTGAAAACGCCAGCAGGCTTTTCGGCAGGCGCATCCACGGGCCCTTGGACAAGCGGCTCGGCGGGTTGAGGCGGCGTTTAAACACAAACAGCGCGCCGATAAACATCAGCGCCGTGGCGAACAGCAAGGCGTAACCGAGGATCTGGTTATGCACGCCAAAGCCGTGCACCACAATCGCCAGCACCGCCGCCAGAACAAACCCGCCCGCCGTGGCCACGTGAGTGTTGGCCATGTATTTATCGCGTGCCACCACGTGGTGCAGATCGACCATGTAGCGACGCGGCATGGCCAGCAGGCCGCCGAGCAGATCGACCTTCGACGCACGGCCACGACGCCACATAGCCATGCGCCGCACCGCGCCCAGAATGGCGAGCGCGAGGGCGGCGAATAACAGGATGGGGAGGATGATAGTCAACATGATGAAGCTCCCGGGTCTCACACGATCCCTGTAGGAGCGAGCTTGTCTCGCGATCTTTTCAACGATCAAAAGATCGCGAGGCAAGCTCGCTCCTACAGAGGTATGGGGCGCTGCTTAGAAATCCTTGCACAACCGCAGGGCGTCATAGATGGCGGCATGCACGTTGCGCTGCGCCACACAGTCACCGAGGCGGAACAACAAGTAGCCGTCACCCGCTTCGCTCAGGCACGGTTGCGGCTGGATCGCGAACAGCGCTTCAACGTCGATCTGGCCCTTGTTGCGCGAGTCGGGTTTGAGCGCGTAATACAGCTCTTCGTCCGGGCGCACGCCGTTTTCAATCACCACCTGGTCCACCACGCGCTCTTCCTTGGCGCCGGTGTATTCGTTCTCCAGCACGGCAATCACCTTGTCGCCTTCGCGGTACACGCGCTCCAGCATCATGTCGCCGGTCATGATCACTTCTTTGGGGTACAGGCTGCGGTAGTAGGTCGGGAACGACGTGCCGCCCACCGCCACACCGGGCTTGGTGTCGTCGGTGACGATCTCGACCTGCGAGCCTTTGTCGGCCATAAAGTCGGCCACGGACATGCCGGTGAACTCGCAAATGGTGTCGTACACCAGCACGTTTTTACCCGGCGCCACTTTGCCGTCGAGCACGTCCCAGCTGCTCACCGACAAGCCCTCAGCGGCGCCCCAATGTTCGTTTTGTTCCACAAACGAATGCCCGCCCACCGCCAGCACCACGATGTCTGGGCGCAGGTCGAGAATGGTCGCCACATCGGCCGCCGTGCCCAAGCGCAAGTCGACGTTCAAGCGCGCCAGTTCCAGCTGGAACCAACGGGTGATACCGGCCATCTGGTCACGTTGCGGGGCTTTGGCGGCGATGCTGATTTGCCCGCCAATGGCCTCGTTTTTCTCGAACAGGGTCACGTCGTGCCCGCGCTCGGCGGCCACGCGGGCGGCTTCCATCCCGGCCGGACCTGCGCCGACCACCACCACTTTGCGCTTGGGCCCGGTGGTTTTCTGGATGATGTGCGGTACGCCCATGTATTCACGGGAGGTAGCAGCGTTCTGAATGCACAGCACGTCCAGCCCTTGGTACTGGCGGTCGATGCAATAGTTGGCGCCCACGCATTGTTTGATCTGGTCGACCTGGCCCATTTTGATTTTGGCGATCAGGTGCGGGTCGGCGATGTGGGCACGGGTCATGCCCACCATGTCGACGTAGCCCCCCTCCAGAATCCGTGTGGCCTGGTTGGGGTCTTTGATGTTTTGTGCATGCAGCACCGGCGCCTTGACCACTTCCTTGATGCCCGCCGCCAGGTGCAAAAACGGCTCCGGCGGGAAGCTCATGTTAGGGATCACGTTGGCCAGGGTGTTGTGGGTGTCACAGCCCGAGCCGACCACGCCGATAAAGTCGAGCATGCCGGTGTCGTCGTAGTACTTGGCGATTTGTTTCATGTCCTCGTGGCTCAAGCCATCGGGGTGGAATTCGTCGCCGCACAGGCGGATGCCCACGCAGAAATCCGGGCCCACTTCGGCACGCACGGCCTTGAGCACTTCCAGCCCGAAGCGCATGCGATTTTCAAAACTGCCGCCCCATTCATCGGTGCGCTTGTTTACCCGTGGGCTCCAGAACTGGTCGATCATGTGCTGGTGCACCGCCGACAGTTCCACGCCATCGAGCCCGCCTTTTTTGGCCCGACCCGCCGCGCTGGCGTAGTTGCCGATGATGCGCCAGATCTCTTCCGGCTCGATGGTTTTGCAGGTGGCACGGTGCACCGGCTCACGCACGCCGGACGGCGACATCAAGGTCGGCCAGTTAAAACCGTCCCAGCGCGAGCGACGGCCCATGTGGGTAATCTGGATCATGATTTTGGCGCCGTGCTTGTGCATGGCGTCGGCCAGGTTTTGAAAATGCGGGATGATGCGGTCGGTGCTCAGGTTGACCGAACTCCACCACTCCTGCGGGCTGTCGATGGCCACCACGGACGAGCCGCCACAAATCGCCAGGCCGATGCCGCCCTTGGCTTTTTCTTCGTAGTACTGCACGTAGCGCGCCGTGGTCATGCCGCCGTCCGTGGCATACACCTCGGCGTGTGCGGTGCTCAGCACGCGGTTGCGAATGGTCAGTTTGCCGATTTGAATCGGCTCAAACATTGCTTCGAACGCCATATCCCGATCCTCGATTTACAGCGGCTTGACGATAAACAGACCGTGGTCGTGGCCTTCTTCGGATCCGCTGTAGACCTGTTCGGCCACGGTGCGAATCTGGCTGCCGCGCGCTTGCAGAATCTGGTCCATGGCCCCGGCAAACCAGCCGGTGAACATGTAGTCGACCTTGCGCCCGACCTTGCCGTACACGTACACGAAACAGGAGTGTTCGAGCTTGATGGTGGCGGTGCCTTTGTCCAGGTCGATGTCTTCAATGGTGAACAAGCCCCAGCCACGTTGCGACAGGCGCTTCATGTAATGCTCGAACACCGCCACGCCTTCCAGGCCATGGCATTCGGCTTCTTTTTCGCACCAGTGCCAGGCCGATTTGTAGCCCGCCTTGTAGAGGATCTCGGCATAGGCGTCAGCGCCCAGCACCTCTTCGATGCCCATGTGGTTGTTGACGAAAAAGTGCCGTGGCACGTAGAGCATCGGCAGCGCGTCAGAGGTCCAGACGCCGGTCTCGCTGTCGACTTCGATGGGTAATTGCGGGGCGATTTTAGCCATGGAATAAAACTCCAAAATTCGATGCATTAGCCTGGATCCCTGTAGTCGCTGCCGAAGGCTGCGATAAGGGCCGAAGGACCTTCAAAATCTTAGGGTCGCTGCGCAACCCATCGCAGCCTGCGGCAGCGACTACAGGATGAGATGCGTCACTCGCCCCAGACGTCTTTGAGGACGTTGACCCAGTTTTCACCCATGATCTTGCGCACCACGCGTTCGCTGTGGCCGCGCTTGAGCAGGGTTTCGGTGAGGTTGGGGAACTCGCCCACGGTGCGGATGCCCAGCGGGTTGATGATCTTGCCGAAGCTGGTCAGACGCCGTGCGTAGCCTTTGTCGTGGGTCAGCATTTCGAAGAAATCCTGGCCGTGGCCCTGGGTGAAGTCGGTGCCGATGCCGATGGCGTCTTCGCCCACGATGTTCATGGTGTATTCGATGGCTTCGGCGTAGTCGTCGACGGTCGACTCAATGCCCTTGGCCAGAAACGGCGCGAACATGGTCACGCCGACAAAGCCACCGTGGTCGGCAATAAACTTGAGTTCAGCGTCGGATTTATTGCGCGGGTGTTCTTTGAGCCCGGACGGCAAACAGTGCGAGTAGCAGACCGGTTTTTTCGATTCGAGGATGACCTCTTCGCTGGTTTTGGAACCCACGTGCGACAGGTCACACATGATGCCCACGCGGTTCATTTCAGCGACCACTTCGCGGCCGAAACCCGACAGCCCGCCATCGCGTTCATAGCAGCCGGTGCCCACCAGGTTTTGCGTGTTGTAGCACATCTGCACCACGCCCACGCCGAGCTGTTTGAAGATCTCGATGTAGCCCAGTTGATCTTCAAACGCATGGGCATTCTGGAAGCCAAAAATGATCCCGGTTTTGCCCAGAGACTTGGCGCGGCGGATGTCGGCCGTGGTTTTGACCGGGATCACCAGGTCGCTGTTTTCGCGAATAAGGGTTTGGCTGGCGACAATGTTATTGATTGTGGCCTGAAAGCCCTCCCACACCGACACCGTGCAGTTGGCGGCCGTGAGCCCGCCTTTGCGCATGTCTTCAAACAACTCGCGGTTCCATTTGGCAATGATCAGCCCGTCGATAACGATGCTGTCTGCGTGCAACTCGGCTGGGCTCATCAGGCGTCCCCTTATAGGCGTTTGCTGCGCCGAATCGTCTGCCGGCGCTTTGGGGCCAGCATAGGCTTGGGGGTAAAAACAGCCGGGTGCAAAAGCGACAACGCGATTGCCGAAAGCGTCAATGCGCGACAAAGCGCTAGCGACCACAACGCCAGCCGATGCGCCGGTGACTGTCTTTTGCGCGGCGCTTAAGCCAGAATCCGCCTCAACTATGGATTAGGAAGCCGCAATGAAATCGATTCTCCTGGCCTTGGCGTTGATCACCAGTGGCGCAGCTGCAGCCGATGATGCCGACCACAACCCGTGTGATGCCGTCGAAAACGACCAGCAAACGCTGGCGTGCTCGGTGTTTAGCCGCAATACCGCCGAACAGTTGTTGGCTGAAAACTTTGAGGCCCTGCAAGCGCGCATCAACGCGCTGTACGGCGCCAATGCGACGCAGCTCAACAACATCACCAGCAAAATCAAAACCGCGCAGACCCTGTGGGTGCACCAGCGCGATGCCGATTGCGCGATTGTGGTGTTCCCGGCCAAAGCCGGCACCGAGGCGTTCAACATTGCCCAAAACGACTGCATTGCGGCAGTCAGCGATGACCGCTCGGAGTTTCTGGAATCGATTGGTCAGGAATGACCCATGAGGCGCGTATGACTATTTGCGGGATTGAAATCAAAGGCAGTGAAGCCATTTTTGCCCTGGCCACCCAGGGCGCTGGCGGCCTTGAGCACGTGGCCATCAGCACCAAAAAAATTGCCCTGGACGACGATGAAAACGCCGCCAGCGTCAAAGCCTTCGCCGCCCAACTGGCCGACTGTGTGAAGGCCAACGCCATCACCCGCATCGCGATCAAAAAGCGCAGCAAAAAAGGCGAGTTTGCCGGTGGCCCCACCACCTTCAAAATCGAAGGCATCCTGCAATTGCTGGAGGGTTGCGAGGTGCAGTTACTGTCGCCGCAAACCCTTAACGCGCAATTTAAAAAGCACGCGTATGAGCTGCCAGCCTCGCTTAACAAATACCAGCACGACGCCTACAAAACCGCCTGCGCAGCACTGCTCAAGGGCTGAACGCCCGGCACAAAAAAGCCCCGAAACTGCCGTTACAGTGCCGGGGCCAAGGGTGTAAGTGCCGTGACGGTGACCAAACCTCAGGCAGTGTTACTGAGCCCAGTCTGCCCGGCCCCGCGCCTTGACACTTAGCCAAAAACGACCTGTTCTTAGGCATACCAGACATCGCGCCAAACCTCGCTTGCCCGTTCGTTGAAGCCCTACCAGAATCAAGCTTCGATCGCCTCTCTGTGAAAGGATAAAAAGCATGATGCACGCAGACTTGATTGATGAGCAGGACCTGCTGGGCCAACTGCGCTCGCTGGGCTTTGACGTGTCGGGTAACGCCGAGCAAGCCTGCTCGGCGGTGGTGTGCGGCCTGAACGAGACCAACGCGCGCGAACTTAAGGGCCTGGTAGAAAAGCTCTACACCGGCAGCGCAACCATCTTGCCCGCCGTGCGCCAGGCCATCGACCAGCAATTGCTGCCGGGGCTGGTGCAATACAAGCAAAGCCGGGGGTGAGCGTAACCCGCTGTAGGAGCGAGCTTGCCTCGCGATCTTTTGAACCGTTAAAAGATCGCGAGGCAAGCTCGCTCCTACAGAGGCTTTGACTACACCCTCACACTGGCAAACGTCGACTCGTGCCGCGCCTGATGCAGCGACGCCATCGGCCCGGCCAGCGGGCTCAGCAGCAGGGACTGCGGGATCGGCACCAAGGTGGTTTGCTGCGCAGTATTGGAGCCCACGCGCTCATCACGCGGCGGGATGCCAAAGTACTCGCGGTAACACTTGGAGAAATGCGGCGTCGAGACAAACCCGCACACCGCCGCCACTTCGATAATCGACATCGGCGTTTGTTTGAGCAACTGGCGCGCACGCACCAGGCGCAGCTTGAGGTAGTAGCGCGACGGCGAGCAGTGCAAGTACTTCTGGAACAGCCGCTCCAGCTGGCGACGCGACACGGTCACGTACA
The DNA here is from genome assembly GCF_001043025.1 of Pseudomonas helleri. Classification (GTDB taxonomy): domain Bacteria; phylum Pseudomonadota; class Gammaproteobacteria; order Pseudomonadales; family Pseudomonadaceae; genus Aquipseudomonas; species Aquipseudomonas helleri. The sequence goes on from NZ_JYLD01000014.1 coordinate 139,361, forward strand.
CCGCCAGCTCATCGAGGTCGATGGGCTCCTCAAGGTTGGCTTCCATCAGCGCAACGATTTCCTGCAACTTCGGCTGGTTGGTGCCCAGCATGTGCTTGAGCGGCACGCGCTGGTGGTCCTGTTCGTTACGAATGCGCTCGTACACAAACATTTCCGAAATGGCGGCCGACAATTCGCGGCCATGATCACGGCTGATTAAATGCAGCATCATGTCCATCGGCGCCGTGCCACCCGAGCTGGTAGAGCGGCTGCGATCCAGGGTAAACAAACGGGTGCTCATGGACACCCGCGGGAAGGCTTCTTGCATCGAGGCCAGACATTCCCAATGCACGCTGCAATCAAAACCGTCCAGCAGCCCGGCATACGCCAGCGCCCAACTGCCGGTGCACACCGCACCCAAACGGCGCGATTGGCGCGCCTGGCTTTGCAGCCATGACACGTGTTCGCGGGTCACAGTGCGTTGAATGCCGATACCGCCGCACACAATCACCATGTCCAGCGCCGGCGCCTTGTGCATGCTGGCGTCGGGGGTAATTTGCAAACCATCGCTGGCCCACACCTGGCTACCGTCAGCGCTTAAGGTGCTCCAGCGATACAACTCGCGGCCCGACAACTGATTGGCCATGCGCAGGGGCTCAATCGCAGACGCCAAAGAAATAAGTGTGAAATTGTCCAGCAGCAGAAAGCCGATGGATTGAGGCGTACGGTTCTGGGGTTGGGCCCCGGAGTTGAACGACGTCATGCGGTATCTCCTCACACAAAGCGGGTGATGGCCCCAGGCGCAGGCTCTTGTTATGACCCACCGTTTACGGGGGCTTTGCCATGACAATGCAAATGCCGCGCCTAAACTTGAATAGGTATTCAATAAAATCTGAAAACGACGTCGCAATGCGTCTAGGAGGGAGGTGCCGAACACGGCTCTAAACACCGTCTAAACAGACGTAGCGCAGGGCGCAGAGCCGTGTTGAGCAAATCGGTAGCACTTGTGGGAAACACGTAGGAACGCACCGTGTCACCAAAGGTGCAGGTGGGGATGTGCGCTGAAAGGGGGCGCGGTGCGCTTAAAAAGCGCGCTAAACAGAAAGCGCTAGACGTCGCCCACCCGACAGTAAAATCAAGTCTTCATCTTACCGAGGGAGTAAACACTCGGCTCCGATACCCTGGAAATGCACTCTCGTTACTTTCAAACTGTTCTGCACTTTTCAGAGCAGTATATTTTTTTTCTACTCTGACTCTGTCACGAATATTCAAAATTATCTCTTTGCTATGGAAAGCCTCCATTATTTGTTTAGGTCCAAATGTTGCCGCCAACTTCACTTCCATGCCTTTAACACTCTGCTGAGTAATATCCGCATAAGCCTGAGCTAAAGATCCGGCATCCCCCGCGCCCGAATAACATGACCAAATTCTGGATGTCGTATGTTCGTTATATCCCTTTTTCTTAACAAGCCGAGCCAAATAAGAAGCGGTTAGCCCTTGCCCTGCATCATTGACGATATATCCAACATTACCGTGGCCATGCAACGTCAATCTCAGCTCACCCGTGGCCCTGCGGTCATAAGCAGCAAAAATACCAGGCTCCAACTCTGAAATTCGAAAGAACTCTACAGTCTCTTTATTCACTGCTGCCCCAAAACGAGCTGCATATTTAGCCGAGGACTTTGAGCTGCGCTTAGATAGCAACCATGAGAAAAAGCCCGCACTGCTTGCTGCCCCCTTACCGCTCAAGAAAAAAACAGCATGCCCACTGTCATCACGTCTATTTATCGAATCCCCACCACAATACCCATAACAATTAATTCCACCATTCCCAAACGGGCTCCAACTGTCCGGGCTGTTAAAACGCATCAACACCGGGTTAAACGCCCGATAGCCATTGCCCAACAAATAATGCCCCGTCACCGGGTCAGCCCGTTCGCCATTAAAGCCCAGCACACTGGCCACGCCGCTTTCAGCCGGGCGATGGCCATACACGTTGTAAGCCATGGATTGGGTTTTATCGGGGTTAACCGTGTGCAATACCGAGCGTTGCAAGTCGGTGGCCAGCAGGTTGCTGCCACCCGCCCCGCCCTCGGCCAACACGTGATCGCCCACCTGAAACACACTGCGCTGCACCGCGCCCTGGATTTCGGTGGTCATGCGCGAGCTGTTGTAAAAGCGCCGAATGCCCGCCGTCTGGATCAAGCGGTCCAGTGGGTCGTAGGCATAGAGGACTGTGGGCATGTGTGTACGCTCGCCGTGTACAGGGACTTGCGCTCAGCTTGCACCGGCGCTGCACGGCTGCCTACTGGCAGATCTGCTAGGTACAGCCCTTGTAATTACATGGACTCGCCCAAGCCGAGGCGTCTGTGCGCCACGGCGGCATTCTATTAGAAGCCAACGACAGCGAGGGCGAGTCCATGAAAAAGAATACGACGACCAATCAGTACGTGCCAACCGA
>NZ_JYLD01000015.1 GCF_001043025.1 Pseudomonas helleri
CGCGACACGGCCATGGATGGCCGATCGCGGCGGGCCTACGGAGCAAGGCCTGTGGTGAGGGCATGCCGAGCCAAAGCGAGGCACCGAGGGGTAGGGGCAAAAGCGTTTTGGTTACTTTGCCGCTTTTGCAAAGTGACGCGGCGTAAGGCCGGAACCCTAAGTGGCCGTTGCCGCAGCAACGGATATGTACTCAAGTCAAGAGCCCCCTCACCCTAGCCCTCTCCCGAAGGAGAGGGAACCGATTGGGGGATGCTGAAGATACTCGGCGGCCTGTTTGCTGAGCGACAGCGCGGCGTCGAAGACGGGGCGGCCCCTCCTACAGGATGAACTGCCCCCAAAAAGTTGGACACCCATTCAATTTTGGGGGGCAGATCAGGAGCGGGGTTGGCTTTTAGGGCTGTTTCTCCAGCACCCATTCCTGTTTGCCTGGGTAGAGCTGGGGCATTTCGTCAGGCTTGGCGGAGTCCAGCGCCTGGAAGATTTCAAGCCGGTTGCCGTTTCGCACAAAGATATGCGCGGCGCCGATTTCGTCCTGTTGCAGCCACAGGCTGTCGTATTCGCCACTCATCGACGCGCAGTCGCCCGCCATGCACAGGGCGTAGGCGTTGTTGTTGGGGAGGCCTTTGACTTGACCGTCCGGCATAAAGGTCACGGTATTGCCCTGCCCCAGGCCGCTGATCACACGCCATTGACCGCCCAGATAGGCCGCCTTGAGCGCGTACTCGAAATTCGTGCCCAAAGGGGCATCACTGCTCAGCTTTAGGGGCGTACGCACAAAGGACTGCTGAGGGTCGGCGTCTGAAGCGGCCTGGACCAGCTCTGCACCCTGTACATCAAGCTCAATGGCCGAACTGCCATACACCGCCACTTGCCAGGCGCCCTTGTGGCCAGGCGTCAATTTGCCTTCGACCCACTCAAAGCCGTTGGTGTAGTTGGCTTTGGCGTTTTTGGCGTCGATGTCCCATTCAAGGTTCGGCCCGTTAGCCAGCAAGGCTTCACGCAGGTTGCCGCCCTTGGCAGCTTCATCGATTGCGCCCTGGTTAATCCAGACGCCACTGATATCGCGGGGTGCAGGTTCGCTGGCACAGCCGCCCAGTAATACGGCGAGCAGTGACAAGGCTAGCGCTTTGCGCATAGTGGAATCCTTTTAAAGCGGGGGGAGAAGCGAGGGGGTTGGCGCAGCATGAATGTGCTGCGCCGAGGGTATTACTCGAGTACCAGAATGGCGTCCATCTCGACTTGCGAACCCTTTGGCAGAGCGGCAACGCCGATGGCTGCGCGTGCCGGGTACGGCTGTTCGAAGTACTTGCCCATGATCTCGTTGACCTTGGCGAAGTGGCTCAGGTCGGTCAGGAAGATGTTCAGCTTGACGATGTCTTTGAACGAGCCACCCGCTGCTTCAGCTACCGACTTCAGGTTTTCGAACACCTGAACGGTCTGGGCTTCAAAGCCTTCAACCAGTTCCATGGTTTTTGGGTCCAGCGGGATTTGACCGGACATGTAGACGGTATTGCCAGCTTGGATCGCCTGAGAGTAAGTACCGATCGCTGCAGGTGCCTTATCGCTGGTGATTACAGTCTTGGACATGGGTGACTCCTTGTAATTAGGTGGCTACGCACGCATACGAGTGATGCGGATGACCCCGGTAAGGGCGCGCAGTTTTTTGATCACGCGCGCCAGGTGCACACGGTCGTGCACGCTGACTACCAGTTGGACCACGCTGATTCGACCATCGCGTTCGTCCATGCTGATTTTTTCGATGTTGCCGTCGGCGGCATTGACGCTGCTGGCCAGCAAGGCGATCAGGCCGCGCTGGTGTTCCAGCTCGACGCGCAATTCGACGTTGAATTCGCCGGTAACGTCCTTGGCCCATGATAGCTGGACGCATTTTTCAGGGTTATGACGGATTTCACTGATATTGCGGCAGTTGTCCAGGTGCACGACCATGCCTTTGCCCGCCGACAGGTGGCCGACAATCGGGTCGCCCGGGATCGGCGTACAGCATTTGGCGTAGCTGAGCACCAGGCCTTCTGTGCCGCGAATGGCCAGCGGACCTTCGGGGCTCGGCAGTTGCTCGCCCTCGCCCAGCAGGCGTCGGGCCACGACATACGCCATGCGGTTGCCCAGGCCGATGTCTTCAAGCAGGTCTTCGATGTGTTCCAGGCGATATTCCTGGAGCATGGCCTGAACGCGTTCGGCGGGGATCTTGTCCAGCGCGCTGTTAAAGCCGTTAAGCACTTTGTTCAGCAAACGCTCGCCGAGGCTGATGGACTCGGAACGGCGTTGCAATTTAAGCGCGTGGCGAATGTGCGTGCGCGCCTTGCCGGTGACCACAAAGTTGAGCCAGGCCGGGTTCGGGCGTGCGCCCGGTGCACTGACGATCTCGACCGTGGAGCCGCTTTGCAGTGGCTCGGACAGCGGCGCAAGACGACGGTTGATCCGGCAGGCAATGCAGCTGTTGCCGACGTCGGTGTGTACCGCGTAGGCAAAGTCGACCGCCGTGGAGCCTTTGGGCAGCTCCATGATCCGGCCTTTGGGCGTAAAGACGTAGACCTCGTCCGGGAACAGGTCGATTTTTACGCTTTCGATAAATTCGAGGGAGTTACCGGCGCGCTGCTGCATCTCGAGCACGCCCTTGACCCATTGCCGCGCCCGGGCGTGAGTCCCGGTGTGCTGCTCGTCGCCACTGGATTTGTACAGCCAGTGCGCGGCGATGCCGTTGTTGGCCATTTCTTCCATTTCACGGGTACGGATCTGAATTTCGATCGGTACGCCATGCATGCCAAACAGCGTGGTATGCAGCGATTGATAGCCGTTGGCTTTAGGGATTGCGATGTAGTCCTTGAAGCGGCCCGGCAGCGGTTTGTACAAATTATGTACAGCGCCCAGCACGCGGTAGCAGGTGTCCACTTTGTCGACGATGATGCGGAACGCGTACACGTCCATGATCTCGTTGAACGCCCGACGCTTGCCACGCATCTTTTTATAGATGCCGTAGATGTGCTTTTGCCGCCCGCTCACTTCGCCCTGAATGCCGTCGACGGCCAGACAGTGGCTGAGGGACTCTTCAATCTTGTTGACGATCTCTTTGCGATTACCCCGGGCGCGCTTGACCGCCTGATAAATGCGCGCCGAGCGCATCGGGTACATCGCCTTGAAACCGAGGTCTTCGAATTCGATACGAATGTTGTGCATGCCCAGCCGGTTGGCGATGGGCGCGTAGATTTCCAGGGTTTCCTTGGCAATCCGCCGGCGTTTTTCGCCGGACAACACTTCGAGGGTACGCATGTTGTGCAAGCGGTCCGCCAGCTTGACCAGAATCACGCGAATGTCGCGGGCCATGGCCATGGCCATTTTCTGGAAGTTTTCAGCTTGGGCTTCGGCTTTGGTTTCGAAGTTCATCTGAGTCAGCTTGCTGACGCCATCGACCAGTTCGGCCACGGTTTCACCGAACTGCGCAACCAGCGCTTCTTTGGCAATACCGGTGTCTTCGATCACGTCATGCAGCATGGCCGCCATCAGGCTTTGATGGTCCATATGCATGTCGGCAAGGATGTTTGCCACTGCCAGCGGGTGCGTGACATAAGGCTCGCCGCTACGTCGGCGTTGGCCGTCGTGGGCTTGTTCTGCGTAGAAATACGCTCGTCGGACCAGATTGACCTGGTCCGCACTGAGGTAGGTCGACAAGCTGTCGGCGAGGGCGTCTATGCTCGGCATGAGGGAGCCTCCTGCCAAAACTGTGAACCCTTCGCCGTACTACGTCGACCGGGCATAGGCTTAGTTCGCCTCGTTGGACTCGTCCTCGAACGCTGCAAACAGCGGTTCGTCTTCGACGATTTCAGCGTTGGCGATAAACTCGTAGCTCATCAGGCCTTCTGCGATTTCGCGCAGGGCAACAACGGTAGGCTTGTCGTTTTCCCACTGAACCAGAGGCTCTTTACCACCGGTGGCCAGTTGACGGGCACGCTTGGTAGACAGCATGACCAGCTCAAAGCGGTTATCCACGTGTTCTAGGCAGTCTTCAACGGTTACGCGGGCCATGGTCTTCCTCGTAGCAAATACAATGTGCGCGCTGCCCGGATGGGCGAGCGGACTCGACAGTTTAAAAAATCACCAGCCATTAGGGAAGCGCTGATTTTTCACTCACCCTGCCCAATGTCTCTGTAAGTGCCAATGTAAAGCCCTTGCAGGGGTTTTGGGAAGCGCTGATTAACCGAGCAATTCGGCCAGCAATTTACCGTAGCGCTGCTGTTGGCGCTTTTGCTGGAGACGACTGGCATGAAAAATGGCCTTCAAGTCATCCAGTGCCACGGCAAAGTCGTCGTTGATGATCAGGTAGTCGTAGTCGACGTAGTGGCTCATTTCACTCACGGCTTCGCGCATACGGCCGTCAATAATCTCGGCACTGTCCTGCCCGCGATTGTCCAGGCGATCACGCAGGGCTTGCTGGCTCGGCGGCAGGATAAAGATCGAACGTGCCTGAGGCATCAGTTTGCGAACCTGCTCGGCACCTTGCCAGTCGATTTCCAGAATCAGGTCGTGACCCTCATCCAGCGTCTGCTGCAAGTAGCTTTGCGAGGTGCCATACAGGTTGCCAAACACTTCAGCACGCTCAAGAAAATCACCGTGCTCGATCATTTTCACGAACTCTTCGCGCTCGACGAAGTGATAGTGCACACCGTTCTCTTCGCCGGGGCGCATGGCCCGGGTGGTGTGTGACACCGAGACGCGGATCTGCGGCTCAATGTCGATCAGGGCCTTGACCAGGCTGCTTTTCCCGGCCCCTGAAGGCGCAGAAATAATGTAGAGAGTGCCAGTGCTGTGGGTCATGTCGGGGGAAGCCTTACTCAATATTCTGTACTTGTTCGCGCATCTGCTCGATCAACACTTTGAGGTTGACCGCAGCCTGGGTGCTGCGCGGATCGAATGCCTTGGAACCGAGGGTGTTGGCCTCCCGGTTGAGTTCTTGCATCAGGAAGTCGAGCCGACGGCCGGCAGCACCGCCCGACTTGAGCACGCGCCGCACTTCCAGAATGTGGGTGCTCAGACGGTCCAGCTCTTCTGCGACGTCACTCTTTTGCGCGAGCAAGACCATTTCTTGCTCAAGGCGCTGGGGGTCCAGCTCGGCTTTCATGTCGGCAAAGCGATCAAGCACCTTCTGCCGCTGGGTGGCGAGCATTTGCGGGACCAGCTCACGCAGGGTCTCTACGTCGCTTTCAATGGCGCTCAAACGGTCACTGATCAAGCGCGCCAGCTCGGCGCCTTCGCGCTCACGGCCGTTTTTGAGTTCTTGCAGACCTTGCTTGAACAGCGCCAGCGCCTGATTGTTGAGGGCCTGCGGATCGGCGGCATCGGCCACCAGCACGCCGGGCCAGGCCAGCACTTCGAGAGGATTGAGGGCCGCGGGCTGCTTGATCAGGCTGGCAATGGTCTCGGCAGCGGCCACCAGTTGCGCGGCGCGCTCGCGGTTAACCTGCAGCGGTTTGCCGGTGCTTTCTTCGGTGAAGCGCAAGGTGCACTCCAGCTTGCCCCGGGAAATACCTTGGCGCAGCGCTTCACGCACCGCCCCTTCAAGTTCGCGGAAAGACTCTGGCAAGCGCAGGTGCGGCTCCAGGTAGCGGCTGTTGACCGAACGCAGCTCCCAGCTCAGGGTTCCCTGAGTGCCGGCGCTTTCGACGCGGGCAAAGGCGGTCATGCTGTGCACCATGGAGGTACCTCGCGATCTGATGAGTGAAGCCGGGCGGCTATTAAGGGGGCGGATTGTAGCGCAGTGCAGCGGATGGCCCCAAATGGCGTCTGTCGTAAAGGCGCTACAACACTGGATTGCGTTTTAAATGTGCCCGGATCGGTCACGGCCTTTATAATGCTCGGCAGTTTTCCGTCCCGTACAGGTATCCCACATGAAACGTCCAAGTGGTCGCGCTGCCGATCAGCTCCGCCCGATCCGCATCACCCGCAACTACACCAAACACGCAGAGGGTTCTGTACTGGTCGAGTTCGGTGACACCAAAGTCATCTGCACCGTAAGCGTCGAGAACGGCGTACCGCGCTTCCTTAAAGGTCAGGGCCAAGGCTGGTTGACCGCTGAATACGGCATGTTGCCGCGCGCCACCGGCGAGCGTAACCAGCGTGAAGCCAGCCGTGGCAAGCAAGGCGGTCGCACCCTCGAAATCCAGCGCCTGATCGGCCGTTCGCTGCGCGCCGCGCTGGACATGTCCAAACTGGGCGACATCACCCTGTACGTCGATTGCGACGTGATCCAGGCCGACGGCGGCACCCGCACCGCGTCGATCACCGGCGCCATGGTGGCTCTGGTTGACGCCCTCAAAGTGATCAAAAAGCGTGGCGGCCTCAAAGGCGGCGACCCGATCAAGCAAATGATCGCCGCTGTATCGGTGGGCATGTATCAGGGCGAGCCGGTGCTGGATCTGGACTACCCTGAAGACTCGGCAGCCGAAACCGACTTGAACGTCGTGATGACCAGCACCGGTGGTTTTATTGAGGTTCAGGGCACAGCCGAAGGCGCGCCGTTCCAGCCTGCCGAACTGAACGCCATGCTGGCATTGGCTCAACAAGGCATGACCGAGATCTTCGCACTGCAACAAGCGGCGCTGGCTGACTGATCGCCAAGCCCTTGATGACCGACAGGAGAACGCCATGACAGAGCTCGACCTTTCAAACCCCAAACCGAGCCGCGAAGCTCGCCAATGGGCAATGTTTTGTCACTTTGCGGCGTTTCTGGGGATGTGGTTTCCGTTTGGCAACCTGATTGGGCCGCTGATCATTTGGCAGCTCAAGCGCGAAAGCGATCCCTTTATTGACGAGCAGGGCAAAGAATCGCTGAACTTTCAGATCACCGTGGCGATTGCTTCGGCCATTTGCTACGTGCTGATGTTCGTACTGATTGGCTTCGTCTTGCTCGGCCTGCTGTTCATCGGCGCCGTGGTGCTGGTGGTGATTGCCGGGGTCAAAGCCAATGACGGGGTGGCCTACCGCTACCCTTTCACCTGGCGGCCGATCAAGTAAGCCACAGACTTGCCTCGCGACCTTTTTAGATCAAAAGATCGCGAGGCAAGCTCGCTCCTACGGGTTATCAGGCGCTTGTTACGCCGTAGCGGGCGGCGGGTTCGCTGCGTGAGAGGTTAGGCAACAGCGCATGGCGCGCCGCCTCAAAGGCCGCCCAATCTGCGCTGTCCGGCAAAGACGGTACCGTCACAGCCTCACCTTGGGCCAAGCCCGCCAACGCCGCATCGACCAGCTTCTCGGTGGTCATGACCATCGTCTTCGGCAAAGCATCTACCGACATACCAGCCGCTGCAAAAAACTCGGTCGCCGTCGCACCCGGCAGCACGACGTGCACGTTTACCCCTTTATCACTGAGTTCGTGGCGCAGCGATTCGCTGAAGGCCAGCACGTAGGCTTTGGTTGCGCCATATACGCCATTGAGCAATGTCGGCGCCACGGCGACGACTGAAGCAATGTTGATGATCGTGCCACGGCCCTGTTCGACGAAGTTACCGGCAGCGGCTTTTGCCAGACGCGTCAGCGCCAGCACGTTGAGCAAAATCATCGCGTCCATTGCTTCAGCAGAAGACTCCAGCAATGTGCCCCCCGCCCCCACGCCCGCGTTATTGACCAACAGGCTGATGCGCTTGTCGTCTTGCAAAAGGGCGGCGACACGCGCCAAATCGTCAGGCTGGTTGAGGTCAGCGACCACCACCTGAACATCGCGCCGGGTTTGCGCGGTCAACCGGGCCGCCAGACCTTCCAGCCGCTGCTGGTTGCGGGCCACCAGAATCAGGTCGTAGCCCTGCTGCGCCAAACGATCGGCATACACCGCACCAATCCCCGAGGAAGCGCCCGTAACCAGGGCATAGCCTTTGTGTTCACTCATCACGCTTGCTCCAAAATGGCCGGGTAAGGAGTCGGCCTTGTTGGGGTTCAGGTTATGAGCGTATGGTGATGTCAGCAATGTCATATATCCCACCTTTCAGGACATGCTTATGGTCACCATCGGTATTCTTCTGTCGCCCGGCTTTCAGATGCTTTGCCTGTCCACCAGCACCATCTTTGAGTTTGCCAACCTGCTCAGCGGGCAATCGTTCTATCGCGTGGATTTGATCTCTGAGCAGGGCGGCCTGGTGCCCAGCTCCATGGGTTTTAGCGTCGAGACGCAGGCATTCAAGCAACGCAGTTATGACACGGTGCTGGTGCTGGGCGACAACCAATTGATAGAACCCACACCGGCGCTGATCCCTTTTTTGCAGGACACCCTGATTACATCGCGTCGCCTGGCTTCCGCCTGTACCGGCTCATTTCTGCTGGCAGCCGCAGGTTTGCTGGATGGCCGCAAAGCCACCACGCACTGGTTTCACGCCCACACCTTTCGCGAGGCGTTTCCCAAGGTAAAGCTGGAAGAGGACCGCATTTTCACGGTCGACGGCAAGCTATGGACCAGCGCGGGCATGACCGCCTGCATTGATCTGGCCCTGGCCTTGGTGGAGCAGGATTTGGGCGCAGAAGTAGCGCGCGACGTGGCCAGAAAGCTGGTGGTTTACCATCGCCGCGCTGGCGGGCAGTCGCAGTTTTCCGCGTTATTGGAACTCGAGCCAAAGTCCGACCGCGTGCAAACCGCGCTGACCTACGCCAAGGAGCACCTGCGCGAAGAGCTGTCGGTCGAGCAATTGGCCGAGGTCGCCCACTTGAGCCCTCGCCAGTTCAGTCGCCTGTTTCGCAGTGAAACGGGCCAGTCCCCGGCCAAGGCCATCGAGAACCTGCGCCTTGAGGCGGCCCGTTTGATGCTTGAGTCCGGCGCCCACAGTATCGACAGCGTGGCGCGTGAGAGCGGTTTTGGCGACCCGGAGCGCATGCGTCGAGCCTTTATCCGCGCCTTTGGCCAGCCACCTCAAATGCTCCGTCGGGCGCTGCACTTGCAGGCTTAGCCGCCAAAAAAAATGCCCGTATCGTGGGATACGGGCATTTTTATGACAGCGAAAGAACACTTAGATAGTGAGTGTCCAGTCGTAGTCCACGATCAACGGCGCGTGTTGCGAGAAGCGTGGTTGACGCGGCAAGCGAGCGCTGCGAACAAAGCGGCGCAAACCCGGGGTCAACAACTGGTAGTCGAAACGCCAGCCCAGATTCAGCATCTCGGCCTGTTCGTTGTCCGGCCACCAGCTGTACTGATCGCCTTCACGACTGACTTCACGCAGGGCATCGACATAGCCCATGTTGCCGACAATCTCATCCATCCAGGCCCGTTCAGGCGCCAGGAAACCAGGAGACTGCTGGCTGTCACGCCAGTTTTTAATGTCGAGCTTCTGCTGCGCCACGTACAACGAGCCGCAGTAAATGTACTCACGACGCTTGCGACGCTGCTTATCCAGATAGCGTGCAAAATCGTCCATTAGCTTGAACTTCTGGTTCAAGTCTTCATCGCCATTCTGCCCCGAAGGAAGCAGCAAGGTCGCGATGCTGACCTTATCGAAATCGGCTTGCAGGTAGCGCCCGTAGCGATCGGCCGTCTCGAAGCCAAGCCCAGTGATGACTGCTTTCGGCTGCAACCGCGAGTACAAAGCCACACCGCCTTGGGCAGGGACTTCAGCTTCGCACGCGTACAGAAAGTAGCCATCCAGCTGGTAGGCTGGATCGTCCAGTTCAAAGGCGGAGGCGCGGGTGTCCTGCAGGCAGATAACGTCGGCATTCTGAGCCTGCAGCCAACTGAGCAAACCGCGCTCGACTGCCGCCTGAATGCCATTGACGTTCACACTGATGATCCGCATAAATGGCCCCAAAAATCACGTGCGTGTATGATACACGCCGTCTTACTAATTAGCTAAATCCGTGGTATCTGGGGCCATTTTCATGCAAGCGTATCAGCGCGACTTTATCCGTTTTGCCATTGATCGCGGCGTTTTGCGCTTCGGTGAGTTCACCCTGAAGTCCGGGCGTACCAGCCCCTACTTCTTCAATGCCGGCCTGTTCAACACCGGCTCCGCGCTGGCTCAACTGGGGCGCTTCTATGCCGCCGCCATCGTTGACAGCGGCATTGCTTTCGACGTGCTGTTTGGCCCGGCTTACAAAGGCATCCCTTTGGCCGCGACCACCGCCGTCGCCTTGGCCGAGCACCATGATCGCGACATGCCATGGTGCTTTAACCGCAAAGAAGCCAAGGCCCACGGCGAAGGCGGCAGCCTGGTCGGTTCGCCGCTTGAAGGCAACATCCTGATCATCGACGACGTGATCACGGCCGGCACCGCCATCCGTGAAGTCATGCAAATCATTGACGCCCAAGGCGCCAAAGCGGCGGGCGTACTGATTGCCCTCAACCGCCAGGAGCGCGGCAATGGCGAACTGTCGGCCATTCAGGAAGTCGAGCGCGACTTCGGCATCCCGGTCGTCAGCATCGTGTCGTTGACCCAGGTGCTGCAATTCCTGGCCGAAGACGAAACCTTGAAGCAATACCTGCCAGCCGTTGAAGCCTACCGGGCGCAGTACGGGATCTAAACAGCCCCGCTGTTCCCCACGGGGGAGGCATGACACCTGTCGCGCCTCCCCCGTTTTGTTTGTGCAGATCAACCAGCTTGCGCAGCCAATTCAGCTTCGCGCCGGGCGATGGCGAGTTCCAGCTCCGGGGAGCGCTTGGCCCATTGCTCGGGGGGGAGGGGTTTGGACCATTCGATGATGTCGGGGTGGTCAAAGGTTGGTGGCGGGGAGAGCTTCCAGGTTTGCAGCATGAAGACGATGGGGCCGCCGAAAATGAAGATGCCGATAAATAACCACGCGGCCTTAAAAAACTCACCCTCGCGCAAATGGAGCCAAATACCTTTTGCGTATTCACAGCAAGTGCCCCAGATAATTCCTCGCCCTTTCAAACTGCCACGACTGCCTTCAAAGTCATTCGTTTGCGGTAATGCATGAGGACCAATCTCCATAAAACTCCGCATGCACTCCCACATTGACATTGCCGCTTCATTACCCCCGCAATTAAAACCCCAGTAAAAGTGCTTGTTATCTTCTTCAGCATGAGGGTCTGGATTATCAAAGCCTATAAACAGCATTCCTGAGGTATTTCGACCTGCTTGACTGACTGAAGAACTCTGCGCCGAAGCGGCGGTTACCGTTTCCCAGGGCACAATCCAATACTCGCTATCCTTACGTGGTACGCAGACTTCACGGCGTTGGCGATTAAAGCGAATGGGTAAGGGGGTTGGGCGGTAAAGCATATAAATCAGCATAAGTATTGGAACACCTGTCATATACGCCCCCAACATAAAGTCGTATATATCGCCCGTAAAATAAGCCACAGACAGACACATAACAATCATCGGCCATAAAACCATAACGCCAGATCCAATATTGAAATTTCCAACATCTATAAAAATATCATTTTTACGCCAAACAGCATTCATAACATCCATTGGTTTCTCTCCCGTTGGTATAGGTAAGGGAGCGAAGTAATCCTGTTGCGAAAAAAACCCTTTTTTTCTCGTACCAGCGGCTGGAGCATTCATCGTTTCACTCCAGGCTGCAAGAAAACTGAATATTGCTGGTCGCCCAGTCGATAGCGCTCCGCCTTGTCCAACTCAGGGGTTGGGTCGTCACGCAAGGCAACAACTCCATTCGCAGCACTCAATGTGAATGCGACCCCTCGATCTCCGCCCACAAAATTGAGAGCACCGAGTATTGAGGTCAAGGGTGTTTGGTATCGCAAGCGCAGAGACACTGTGGTAGGGAGCGAGCCAAACAGGTTAGGTACCGTGTTGAAGAGGCTGCTCAAACGTAAACCCTGCCCTTGAGTATGCGGTATCCACTCACAGTGACTGCCCTGAATCCAACTATTGCCTATATCTTGCAACGGCTCCTCATGAGAATACTTACCCTCACCATTTTTTATCCGCTCACGCATCGCTAAGATATCTAATGGATTTCCAATCATTGAGATATCCAGATAAACATTACTCGGCTCGGCCCCAGGCAGATCAATGGTTAGCGTTTTAATCGATCTGCTTACAACACCTGACTGCAAAGAACTCATTACACTGCCTTGCTCTACGGATTCAAAGCTGACACGAGGAATATAAAGAATATTGTATAAGCGGTTTAGCTCATCTCGCTGATCTTTAGATGATATTGGGCTCAAGTCACCAGCTCTAAACTTAGACCAGCAGCAATTATATATAAAGTTTTGCATCGGAGTTTGCTGAAAATACCAAGCAATTAGGTACAACACGCCAAGCACTGCAACCAACAAGTTAAGTGGCCCCATCAATATCAAATACCCTCCAACTGCGGCACTTACTGTGAGCCCTCCAGAAACAGCTTTAAAGGTATAAATCAAACCTAATAGCGCCTGAGTTCCAAAGGCTAGAGCTTGCCCACCAACTACGTATAGACGCATTTCCAGCCAAGGATCTATAGCACCGTGGGAGCTTTCTAATTGTTTCTGTAGAGACTTGAACTCATTAATTGCTGCAAATGCAGAAAGCCCACCAATAAGTCCACCAAAAAGAGTCAATACAGGAACGTTAGACCAAGTATTATTGGCAAGCTTGATTGCAAAAGCTTTTTCCTTAACCCCTCCCCTCACCTGATTATCAATCACCGCAATCAAGGCAGCCCCGGCATATAAATTCGCAGACCACGTATCGTTTACTCGCTGCTGATCCATCCCCTCCAGTACTCCGGCCTGCCCCAGATAATTACTGGCATTCCAGCTATTGAGCAGCAACGCCGTCAGAGCGATCAGGCCTCCGCTGTTTTTAACGGCGGGCGAGTCGACAATTTTTGCAATGTGGCCACGGCCGATGGCTTTACCGGTGGTATTAACCCATTGGGCAAGATCTTCTGCCGCCTTGCCAAACTGCACCAACATTTGGTGCTTACCTTGGGTTATTAACCGCAAACCAATTTGATGCCCCGCTCGGGTGGCACTCATTATCGCCAGCCAAGGCCCTTGTAATGGCTCGCCCGCTTTGCTGCCAAGCAGCAGCAACGACGCGCCCAAGCGCTTTAAAAGGGTGTTCCACAAGCTATTGACGTTACCCGACCTAACACCAAGGTCAGACAGAATATTGATACCTTGTGGCCCCAACGCCTTGCTCAACGCCGCCATCGCATTGGCCTGATTTTCAACTTCTAGCGCAGCCATCAACTCCGTTGCGCGGCTGTTGGTATTGACCGCGCCTTCGAGTGTGGGGCTCCACCCATAAAACAACTGCCTTAACGCCCCGTCATCCGCACTGCGTACATAGTCCGCATATTGCTCAGCGCCAACTGTGCGCAAGCACTGCGCGCTCAGGCAGGCCAATGCCAGTTCATCCAGCCATTGGCGGTGGTCGCTAGCTTGATAATCCACAAACCACGTACCGCTATGGTGACGCGGCAGGTAAGTGCCACGATCGGCATAAAGGGCTTTGTGTCGCTCTTTCAGGTGATCAAAGTGTTTCGGGGCCGTTTCGTCGAGCCATTGGTTCATGGCGGGCAGGTCGATGTATTGTTCGACTTTGTCGCTGGCGTGAGTGTTGTGCGTGTTACTGAGTTTATTAACCTGGTACTCAAGCACCATTTCCATAATTTCGTCATGAAACTTCAGCGGTATAAACCCGCGGATCGGCGCAACCGCAGCCTGTTCGCGAAGATGTATCTCGTGTAGTCGAATATCGGCTTGCTGCTTGGTGAATGGAGATCCATCAGGCACATTGGCGGCATAACGCTCTCTGGCCAGTTGTTCTAACCGAGTACGAGTGTCCAGCAACATCTGCGCCTGCTTACGCGTCAGTTCAATATCCTGTTCCCGATAGCGGTAAACCAACATACCGATCACTTCGTCGGGATCCTCTGTAATCAAACTTCGCACAAACCCGCCAATACTCAGCCGCAGGTTGTTATCGGCCTGCCACTGTTCATGCCGCGACTCGATCAGTTCTTGCTCATGATTGATGTCACGTAAAACACCCAGGTCATCGTCAAGGCAGGCCAATACCGTGAACAACCCGCGTGACTGCGCATGAGCCTGTTCCATCAGGTCTTGCGTGCGGGTGGCAGCCCATTGTTCAGCGCTCCATTCACCCGGTGGCGTGACGTCGTCCGACACAGCCGGGTAGCTCGCCGACACTTTTTCCCGCTCATGCAGCCAATGCATGGCATCGGTGTAGGCCTTGATGTTGTCGGGTGTCGGGTCTGCCATGACCTTCTTGCCCAGTTCGTCCGCACTCTCGCGCAAGGCCGGTTGATGACGTCGGTAATCAATCGCCATCGCCAAGTCATAGGTGCTCGGAATCAACTCGGCCATGACGCTTTTCGATTCACTCAACGGTGCACAATGCGGCGCTTGCAGCGTATTGGCCACTTGTCGCAGGTCGAGTAGACGCATGCGTTTGGCGCGCCGTTGAGGGTCGTGTAGTTCGGCGCAGGCGGCCGGGTTGAGGGGGATTTCGCTGTAGAGCAGCCAGGCGTCTTGTTGCTTGGCCAGCGCCAAGCCACTCAAGGTGCCGGACTGGACGACGGTGTCATCCTCATCCAGACCCTGGCTGAGCAGCAGGTTGTTTTCAGCCACTGCATATCGCTGCAATGGGCCGCGGCCTTGCCACACATAGACAAACCCTGCGCGCAACAGGCGCGCAGCCATCGGGTGGCTTTGGGTCTGTGTGCCGGGCTGGCACGCCGGATGGCTGGCGGGTTCTTCGCTGAGGGCGTAACGCACCGGAACGACAAATAAATGCGGCTGGCTAGCCGGGCACTGTTGAACGGTGCTGTTGATGTCAACGTGTTCGCAGGCACTGGCGGCGCGCCGGGCCTCAGACAGGTTGACCATTGAGGCCAGACGTTTATTAAGGTTCATAGCGCACGCTCTGCAGGCTTCATTTGCGTCATCAATGCGTCCAGTAACTGCTCCAGACGCTGTTCGGGGGCGACTGCTCGCTGGCTCAACACCTGGCGATAGACCGCATGCTCCGGGCCTTCGGGAAACTCATCACCGAAGGCGGCATACAGGCTTGCCCAGGCCATGACTTCGTCATCGGCGCTGTAGCCCTGGCGCGCTGCATTGCGCTGACAACCCAGCGCCCATGCCTGTTGCCCCGGCTCGTCCAACCCCTGCAAACACGGCGCAAAGTAGCGCTGGCCATGCTCAACAAGGCGCTGTGTAAAGTGCTCGCGCCGGGCTTGGCACAGATGCTCCAGCGTCTGTGCACTTAACGTCAGCCACGGCGTCGTCGCGTAGCGGGCGCAGGGTTGATGCGGGTTGTTCTGCTGGATAACCACACCCTCCGGCAGCCTGATGACGCGAACCGGGCCCATCAGTTGATCCCGCTCAGCCTCTGCCAGATCTGCCAGCCACAGGCGGGTAATGCACGGGTCGTAGAAACGGAAAAAAGCCGTGACATTGCCCGCAAGCCGGACATGGATCAGGCTACGCAGGTGCTCTAAAACAAGGGTTTCGTCTGCGTCAGACTCCAGCCAGATACCCGCTCGACCCTGCCAATGCTCAATAAAGGTGTTGGCCAGCGCACTGCCCGGTTCGACGCTAACCAGCACCGGGCCAAAAGAAGCCATCTCGGCATAGCGGGTAGTCAGGTACAGCGAATGCGCAACCGTGATGTTCGCCAACTCAAACAGGCGCGCAAAAATGTTCGGGATCAGATGGCTGTCGAGCAGCAGGTATGCGCGGGTCATGCCTGCCCCTCCTGCAAGGCTTCGCAGGCCAGGCACACGGGCGCCCGTTTCGCACTGGCACTGGCGAAGGCGCGTTTTTGCGACTCAAGCGCCAGCGCCGTCATGGCCTCGACCCCCTCCGTACTGGCCGGCACTGCCGGCATGCCCGGTATCGGCACCCCGCCCGGCAAGATCGGTGAACTGCTGTAAATCCCCACCGGCGTGAGTTGCAGGTGTTGACCACCCGCCATCAGGGTCAGCAGCGGGCCGCCATCGACCACCAGCGTGGCCCCGGCCTTGAAATGCGCGTGCACCCCGGCTTCAACAGCCATAACCATGACCACCCGTGTGTGGCTGGTCATGGCGACGGCCTGGAAGTCATTCCCTTGCACTTGCACTTTGCGATCGCCGCTGACGGTTTGCTGGTCTTCGCCCTTGAGCACTACCACGCTGGCGCCGCTGATGGTTTCTTCGCGCTGGCCATCGATCTGCAAGCGGCTGTCGTTTTCAATGTGTTGCTGCATGTCGCGCTGGGCATGCAGGTAGATTTTTTCGTGGCCCTGGCGGTCTTCAAGGCGCAATTCGTTGTAGCCGCCACCGCCCGGTGTGCTGCGACTGCGCAAGGTGCTTTGGGTTTTATCGGCAGGCAGTTTGAGCGGCGTCGGGGTCATGCTCGACACCAGGCAGCCTGAAATCACCGGCTGATCGACATCGCCCTCCAGGTAGCTGACCAGCACTTCCATGCCGACCCGAGGGATTGTCACCGCGCCATAGCTGTCGCCCGCCCAACTGGAGGCCACGCGCAGCCAGCAACTGCTGGTGTCGTCGCTCGCCCCACTGCGGTCCCAATGGAAGCTGACCTTGACCCTGCCGAACGCGTCGCAGTGGATCTCTTGCCCCGCCGGGCCGGTAACGCGGGCGGTCTGGCTGCCATGGATGCGCGGCTTGGCAAACACCACGGGCGAGCGGTACGTCACGCCCTCAGGGATCGCCACAAAGTGGTTGCGATAGCCTTGGCTAAAGCCCGGCGAATGCAAGAGCGTTGAGCGCCCACCTTGCTCTTCAAGCACCTGCGGCTGCTTGCCTTCATGGTGAACGTGGGTCAGTAGCCACGGCACATTCCAGTCGCTAACAGGGTGCTCGCTGAGGGTTAAAAAGTGACCACTGCTCAAGGTCGGCTGATCACTGTGACCGCTGGCCTGGCGATAATCGCTCTGATGCTGCTCCAGCGCTCGCTGGCTTTGTCGCTCGCCTTGAGCATCGCTAGTAAAGCGACCGGGGTAGGTGTAATGCTCAAGCGGGCGGTGTTTGAGGTCGCTATGGCTGTTGGCCTCCAGCGTGCGGCTGGCAGCTTTAAAGTCGTAATCACGCCGCGCGGTGCTGTTGGTTCGGGTTTGCAAACGCAGATCGAACCCCTGGATCGCCGCCGAGTCGGCCGCCATCCCGCCGCTGGGTATGTAAGACGTTGCCGGTTGCAACGTAGTAAAGGCCGCCTGTCCATCACCGAACTGTAAGTAGTGGGCATCAGACGAATGCTTGAAGTGGTAATGCATGCCCTCTTCAAAACACAGCCTCTGAATGAAATGCAGGTCGGACTCGGCGTATTGCACACAGTACTCGCGAGGTTCGTAGGTCGATTGCAGCGTGAAACCGTACGCATTGCCGAGAATGCCGTGCTCTTCGAGCAAGGTTTCGATGATCTGCTGCACGGTCTGGTTCTGGAAAATGCGCTGATTGGTGCGGTGTTTCAGGTAGGCCAAACGTGGCACCAGCGTCAGGCGATAGTGCGTGAAGCGCTTGCCAGGGCTGCATCGGACGATCTGATAAATCTGCCCGTGGATACCGCGCCCAAGGTCATCAAAGGCCAAAAAAGCCGGGGTGTGCAGCAGCGCTTCAAGGTCCAGATCGGCGCGATCACACACCAGCTCAACGTCAAAGGCAAAGGGCGTGTTGAGCGCTTCGTCACCGCTGAAGGCCAGCACCTCAACAGGATGAGGGCAACGGTTGATGTTCAGCCTGAACGAGTTGTCGCGAGCAAATGCGGGCATCCATGACTCCTCTGACGTGAGGTCAGCGCAAAGGAGTGAACGCTAAAGGATGGGCACAGCGCAGGATGTAGGAGGAGTCTCTACTTACGAGGGAATACGGCCTTCGTTGTCGGAGATCCGTAAATTTGTGTGGGAGCAGGCTTGCTCGCGATCTTTTAAACGGTCAAAAGATCGCGAGGCAAGCTCGCGCCTACAGCGGGAGGGTTGAGGCTTAAGCAGCAGGCTTGCTGTTGCTGATCAACGTGCCCACACCGGTGTCGGTGAAGATTTCCAGCAGTACGGCATTCGGTACACGGCCATCGACAATGTGCGCGGTGGTCACGCCACCTTGCACAGCCTCCAGCGCGCAACGGATCTTCGGCAACATGCCGCCGTAGATGGTGCCGTCTTCGATCAAGCCGTCGACCTGCGCGGTGGTCAGGCCGGTCAGCACATGACCTTCCTTGTCCATCAAGCCGGCAATGTTGGTGAGCAGCATCAGCTTTTCAGCTTTCAGCGCCTCAGCCACTTTGCCTGCCACAAAGTCAGCGTTGATGTTGTACGACTCGCCGTCCGCGCCCACACCAATCGGCGCGATGACCGGGATGAAGTCGCCCTTGGTCAGCATGTTGAGCAAGTCGGTGTTGATCCCGGTGACTTCGCCCACATGACCGAAGTCGATGATTTCAGGCGTGGTCATTTCAGGGGTCTGGCGCTTCACTACCATCTTTTTGGCCTGGATCAGACCGGCATCTTTGCCGGTCAGACCGATAGCGCTGCCGCCATGACGGTTGATCAGGTTGACGATTTCCTTGTTCACATGACCGCCCAGGACCATTTCAACAACGTCCATGGTTTGCGAGTCGGTCACGCGCATGCCGTCGATAAAATGACTCTCGATGGACAAACGCTTGAGCAGATCACCGATTTGCGGGCCGCCACCGTGGACCACGACCGGGTGGATACCCACCGCTTTCATCAGCACGATGTCGCGCGCAAAACCGGTTTTCAGGTCATCGTTTTCCATCGCGTTGCCGCCGTACTTGATGACCAGCGTCTTGCCGACATAGCGGCGAATGTAAGGCAGCGCTTCGGACAAAACCTTGGCGACGTTAGAGGCGGCATCACGTTCGAGGGTCATTCAGGGCTCCGGTAAAACTCAGTCGATCAAAACGGTAGTTGAAGATCAGGTGCCACACGCTTGAGTTGGGCGTGGAAGACATCCTTGATGCGTTGCAGTTCGGCCTCAGTATCAGCCTCAAATCGCAGCACCAGCACCGGCGTGGTGTTGGACGCGCGAACCAGGCCCCAGCCTTGTGGATAGTCGACGCGCACGCCGTCAATCGACGTCAGCTCGGCGGCCTCACCCCATTGGGCGTCATGCAGGGCTTCAATGATGCTGAATTTGCTCTCATCCGTCACATCGATATTGATTTCTGGCGTAGAAATATCGTTCGGGAAGGTCTCAAACAGCTCTTCAGCGGTTTGCTGTTGTTTGCTGAGGATCTCCAGCAGGCGTGCAGCGCTGTAAATGCCGTCATCAAAGCCGAACCAGCGCTCTTTGAAAAAGATATGCCCGCTCATTTCACCGGCCAGCAAGGCGCCGGTCGCTTTCATCTTCTTCTTGATTAACGAATGACCGGTCTTCCACATCAGTGGGCGGCCACCGTATTCCTTGATCAGCGGCGTCAGGCGGCGCGTGCACTTCACATCAAAGATGATCTCGGCGTCCGGGTTGCGCTCCAGAACGTCCTGGGCAAACAGCATCAGCAAGCGGTCCGGGAACACCATGGTGCCGGTGTTGGTCACCACGCCCACGCGGTCGCCGTCGCCGTCGAAAGCCAGGCCCAAGTCGGCGTTGGTTTCTTTAACCTTGGCGATCAGGTCTACCAGGTTTTCAGGCTTGCCCGGGTCCGGGTGGTGGTTCGGGAAGTTGCCGTCCACCTCGCAGAACAACGGGATCACCTCACAGCCCAGCGCCTCCAGCAGTTGCGGCGCGATCACGCCGGCAGCGCCATTGCCGCAATCGACCACGACCTTGAGCTTCTTGGCCAGCTTGATGTCTTTGACAATTTCATCGGCGTAGCGCGACAAAATATCAACGCGCTCGATGCTGCCCTCACCCCACGTCAGGTCGTTGGTTTTCAGGCGCGTGTGCAGCGCCTGAATCTGCTCGTTGGCCAAGGTGTCACCGGCGATCACGATCTTGAAACCGTTGTAGTTCGACGGGTTATGGCTACCGGTGAGCATCACGCCCGACTTGCCCGCCAACACGTTGGCCGCGTAGTACAGCGCAGGTGTGGGCACCAGGCCCACATCGCTGACGTGGCAACCGCTGTCAGCAACGCCCTGGATCAAACGCTCGACCAGCGCCGGGCCAGACAAACGACCGTCACGGCCGATCGACACATGGGGTTCACCTTCGGCCAGGCTCTGGGAGCCAATGGCGCGACCAATCCAGTAGGCGGTTTCAGCGGTCAATGTTTGCGGCACCACACCGCGAATGTCATAGGCGCGGAAAATGGTGTCAGGGAACTTGGGGGCGACCGAAGCAGGGCTGCTCATTACAGGGAAGACTCCATTCTTGAAGAGTGTGGGGAACGCGAATAAGGATTAGAGAGTGCCGGAATGCCCGAAACCGCCAGCGCCACGCTGGCTTTCGTCGAACTCCTCGACCAACTCAAAGTGCGCCTGCACCACCGGCACCAGCACCAGTTGAGCGATACGCTCGCCGATGGTGATGTTGAAGGCGGTTTGACCACGGTTCCAGCACGACACCATCAGCTCGCCCTGATAATCGGAGTCGATCAGACCCACCAGATTGCCCAGCACGATGCCATGTTTGTGGCCCAGGCCCGAGCGCGGCAGGATCAACGCAGCCAGGCCCGCATCGCCGATGTACACCGACAGGCCGGTCGGGATCAGCAGGGTTTGGCCCGGCTCCAGCACGGTGTCTTCTTTGAGCATGGCGCGCAGATCAAGGCCTGCGGAGCCAGGGGTGGCGTATTGCGGCAGCGGGAATTCGGTACCAATGCGTGGATCAAGGATTTTGGCTTGCAAAGCGTGCATTCGAGTTAAACCTGGTTCAGACGTTCGGCGATAAAAGTGATCAGCTGGCGGGCAATCTTGCCCTTGCTGGTCTGGGCAAATACGGTGGCGTGCAGATCGCGGTCAATCACGCTGCAGGCGTTCTCTTCGCTGTTGAAGCCGATGCTGGGGTTAGCCACATCGTTGGCCACAATCAGGTCGAGATTTTTGTCTTTCAGCTTGCGCGCGGCGTAATCGAGCAAGTGCTCGGTCTCTGCGGCAAAGCCGACACTAAAAGGGCGGTCCGGGCGCGTTGCAATGGTGGCCAGAATGTCTGGGTTGCGCACCATTTGCAGCAGCAGGCCGTCGCCTTTCGTAGGGTCTTTCTTGAGTTTTTGCGGGGCAACGACTTCCGGGCGGTAATCTGCAACCGCAGCTGACGCGATAAACACGTCACACGGGATCGCAGCCTCACACGCGGCGAGCATGTCGCGGGCGCTGACAACGTCAATGCGGCTGACGCGATCAGGCGTGGGCAAATGCACGGGGCCGGTGATCAGCGTGACGCGGGCGCCCGCCTCAACCGCCGCTTCGGCCAGGGCAAAGCCCATTTTCCCGGAGCTGTGGTTGGTGATGTAGCGCACCGGGTCTATGTTTTCCTGGGTCGGGCCTGCCGTGATCAGCACGTGCTTGCCGGTCAACGCCAGGTGCTGGAAGCACTCGGCCGCGCAGTGCACCAGGTCATCGGCTTCAAGCATGCGGCCAAAACCCACGTCGCCGCAGGCCTGGCTGCCGGAGGCCGGGCCAAACACCTTGAGGCCACGGCTCTGGAGCAATTGGGTGTTGGCTTGAGTAGCCGGATCGCGCCACATGGCCTGGTTCATGGCCGGGGCGATGGCCACGGTGGCGTCCGTGGCCAGCACCAGCGTGGTCAGCAAATCATTGGCCAGGCCCTGGGCAAGACGGGCGATCAAGTCTGCAGTGGCCGGAGCGATCAGCACCAGGTCGGCCCATTTGGCCAGCTCGATATGGCCCATGGCCGCTTCTGCCGCCGGGTCGAGCAAATCCAGATGAACGGGGTGTCCAGACAAGGCCTGCATGGTCAGCGGGGTGATGAACTCACTGCCGCCGCGCGTCATGACCACGCGCACTTCCGCGCCTTGGTCCAGCAGGCGGCGAACCAGCTCTGCACTCTTGTAAGCAGCAATGCCGCCGCCGACGCCCAAAACAATGCGTTTTCGATACAGCCGCTGCATAGGCCTGCCTTCTAGTTCGATGATGACTGCGCGGAAAATGGCCAAATGCCACGCAAAAATGATGGGCTAAGATAACACAGCGCTTGCTACGGAACAGCGGCGCACCCACACACGGAGGTGTCATGAGTATCAGAAATTGGCCCGCGGCCGAGCGCCCGCGCGAGAAACTTTTGGAGCACGGATCGGCCAGTCTTTCGGATGCCGAGCTACTGGCAATCTTCCTGCGCACCGGGGTTTCGGGCAAAAGTGCTGTCGATTTGGCGCGGCATTTACTCACCGAATTCGGCAGCCTGCGCGCTTTGCTGGAGGCGGATTTGGGGGCGTTCAGTCGCCAGCTCGGGCTCGGCCCCGCCAAGTTCACCCAACTGCAAGCGGTGCTGGAAATGGGCCGCCGCCACTTGGCCGAGCGTCTGCGCCGGGACTCCGCGCTAGAGAGCCCGCAGGCGGTTCGCGACTACTTGAAATCCTTGCTGCGCCACGAGCCCCACGAAGTGTTCGGCTGCCTGTTTATGGACTCCAAACACCGCATGCTGGCCTTTGAAGTGCTGTTCAGAGGGTCGATCGACAGCGCCAGCGTTTACCCGCGCCAAGTGGTCAAACGGGCCCTGGCGCACAACGCGGCAGCCGTTATTTTTTGTCATAACCACCCGTCCGGCAATTCAGAGCCCAGCCAGGCCGACCGCACCCTGACCCAGCGCCTCACTGAGGCGCTGGATCTGATCGAAGTGCGGGTGCTGGATCACTTCATCGTCGGTGAAGGTGAGCCGCTGTCGATGGTCGAACACGGCTGGATGTGACGCTTAAGGCTTCACGCTAACCGTCGAAAAGTCCTGACGTCCAAACGGGCTTACCTGATAACCCTGTACGTCTTTACGGGTTAACGCGTAGGCCGTTGGATGTGCCAGCGGCAGCCACAAAGCCTGCTGCTGAATCTCTGCCTGAGCCTTTTGATACAGCGCGCTGCGCTTGTCTTGATCGCTGATGGTTTTGCCCTGGCTGATCAGTGTGTCGAGGGTTTTGTCGCAATAGCGGGCAAAGTTGGTCCCGGACTTCACCGCTGCACATGAAAACTGCGGCGCCAGGAAGTTGTCCGGGTCACCGTTATCACCCGCCCAGCCCATAAACAGCAAATCGTGCTCGCCCGCCTTGGCGCGACGAATCAGCTCGCCCCACTCGATCACGCGGATATCCGCCTGAACGCCAATTTTCGCCAGATCCGCCTGCAACAACTGCGCACCCAGGCTTGGGTTAGGGTTTAGCACGCTGCTGGTCGGGCGCGTCCAGATCGTGGTTTTAAAGCCGTCCTTGAGGCCCGCTTTGGCCAACAGCTCTTTGGCCTTTTGCGGGTCATGGGCATAACCCGGCAGGTCTTTGGCATAACCCCAGGTATTAGGCGGGTAAATACCGTTGGCCGCCTGCCCGCTGTTTTCGAACACCGCCTTGAGGTACGTGTCCTTATCGAACGCCAAATTGATGGCCTGACGCACTTCTGGCTTGTCCAGCGGCGGGTGCTGACTGTTGATGGCCACGAATGCGGTCATAAAGGCAGGCGTTTGCGCGACGGCCAGGCTGGTGTCCTTGAGGGCCGCATCGACATCCAGCGGTTTTGGCGAGAGGGCGATCTGGCACTCGTTGCGCCGCAGTTTTTGCAGCCGCACGTTGGCATCTGGGGTGATGGCAAAAATCAGTGCGTCAACCGCAGGTTTACCGGCGAAATAGTCCGGGTTGGCCTTGTAGCGCACCACGGCATCCTTCTGGTAACGGCTGAACACAAACGGCCCCGTCCCGATCGGCTGGCTGTTCATCAACTCGGGGGTCCCCGCCTTGAGCAACTTGTCGGCGTACTCAGCCGAATAGATCGACGCAAAGCCCATGCTCAAGGCCGGCAGGAAGGTGGAGTCCGGGTGGCTGAGAGTAAAGCGCACCGTCAGCGGATCCGGGGTCTCAATCTTCTTGATCAACTCGGGCAATTGCAGCGACTGCGCATGCGGGAAGCCGCTCTGCGCCACCTTGTGCCACGGGTTGGCCGGGTCGAGCATGCGCTCGAAGCTGAAACGCACGTCATCGGCGTTCAACTCACGCGTCGGGGTGAAGTAAGGCGTGGTGTGGAACTTGACCCCGGGGTGCAGCTTGAACTCGTACACAAGGCCGTCAGGCGACACTGACCAGCTTTGCGCCAGGCCCGGCACCAACTTGGCCGCTGTGGCGTCATAGTTCACCAGGCTGTTCATCAGCACGTCTGCCGAGGCATTGGTGGTGGTGAGCGAGTTGTACTGCACTACATCGAACCCTTCCGGGCTTGCCTCGGTGCACACACTCAAGGTGGCCGCATGAGCCAACGGGCTCAGGCACAGGGTGAGCAAAAAGGGGGCAGCAGCGAGACGCATATTCTGATTCCTTTGCAAGTCGTTGGCCCATCTGCAAGTGCAGTCTGGAAAACGCCTACCCTAGTGTTCTGATTGCCAAATGACTACTTTTTAATAACACCCAATGCCCGTAGGAGCTGCCGAAGGCTGCGATCTTTTGATCTCCCTTCATGAGAAGACCGCAATATCTTCAACCACGCAGCCTTCGGCAGCGACTACGTTTGTTAAGGCCCGTATCGAGATTGGCCGGCACCTCACCTGAAACCTTTCATCTCGCGACGAGCGGTCGCCACACGTCCGGCATAGGCTTTACCGTGGATTGCAGCTAGAATGCGGCCTTTATTAATCACTAGAAATCACACTGCATGTTGTTGCGCTTTAGTCTTTCTGGTATAAAGCAGCGCTCTTTTCTAGGGGCCCGGTTCCTTCGTTTGTAGGTGTAGCCGGTAAGACCCTTAAAGAAACGCGGCGCCTGGCGCCAAATGACTGAGAGATTAAGCGGCCAACCCATGCCGGGTTGGGCATGTGGTTTTAGAGGGCTGAGGCATGTCGAGAGTCTGTCAAGTTACCGGTAAGGGTCCGGTGACTGGGAATAACATTTCCCACGCAAATAACAAAACCCGTCGTCGTTTCCTGCCGAACCTGCAGCATCACCGCTTCTGGGTTGAAGAAGAGAAACGTTTCGTGCGTCTGCGCGTATCTGCTAAAGGCATGCGTATCATCGACAAGCGTGGCATCACTGTCGTGCTGGCCGAAATCCGTCGCGCTGGCAAGATCTAAGGGAGCTAATCATGCGTGAATTGATCCGTTTGGTGTCGAGCGCTGGTACAGGCCATTTCTACACCACAGATAAGAACAAGCGCACCACTCCGGACAAAATCGAAATCAAAAAATTCGATCCGCGGGTTCGCAAGCACGTTATCTACAAAGAAGCCAAAATCAAGTAATTGGTTTTTCTTCTACAAAAAAGGCCCCTATCTCACGATACGGGCCTTTTTTGTTGCCTACAGAACAGCCAGCGCGGGTTTAACCGCAGATCTGGCTACCCACTCGGTTCTGGCCATCGACCAGCACGCGCAGGCGGTATGCGTTGTACTCTTTGGTGTAACCCTTGCCCGGCTGCTCGATACGAACATCTTTGGCACCGTAGCTGGTGCGCAAAAATTCGATGACCTCAGGTGTCGCCTGAGGTGGAACCAGGTAGTTGATCGCCAGGTTGGTGTTGCACTTGCCGTTTTCACTCGCCATGGCTGGCAAAGACGCGGCGCTCAGAACAACACCCGCCAGCAATACACCTTTTAACGTTGTAAAAGCAGTCATAAATAATCCTTACCTAAAGATCTGTGAGGAGTGAAATCACCCGTCACGGCGTACTCGTTCCGTGAGCCGCCTTCACCTTTAGAGACTGGCTCAGGTTGGCCCGGCAGGCAGGGGCCAGCTGTTTCAAGATCTGTACGCCACGCACAGATTGAAGAGCAATAAAAAACCCTGCCATCAGCGATGAACAGGGCTTTTGATGGCTCTAAACAGGGGGCTCAGGACTTCTGTTCAAACGCTACGTAAAACTTCCGACATGGCTCAAGCACTTCCCACGTGCCTTTGAACCCCGCCGGGATGACAAAACGATCACCCGCCCGCAGGGTCTTGGCGTTACCTTCTCGGTCACGCAATACCGAAACGCCCTGCACAATTTCACAATATTCATGCTCAGTGAAATTGACCTCCCACTGGCCCACGTCGCTTTCCCACATGCCGGCATTTAATTGCCCACAGTCGCTGGCGTAATGGTTATGCAGGATCTGCTCAGGGTTGCCCTTCAAGAGCTTCTCGGGGGCCGGGGTGTAACGCTCGGCTTGGGTATTGGCGGTGTTGAAGTCGACGACGTTTTCAATGCTCATTGATTGATCCCCCCGAAATAACAGCGTGATAGGCGTGAAAGCCTGAAGTCTATGTTTATTAAAACGAACAAGCCATGCTGTTTACGACCTCTCTGTCAAATATATTGAAAGTCCCAGGGACACTGGTTTAGGGTGGCGCATGCCTCGTGCCGATCATTCTGGATGATCGGCCAGCATTCCGGACACGCCACGCTACACTCGCGCTGGCGTAGGTATTTCAATAAAGAGGAGGACACTCGAATGACCACCCTGACGCGTAGTGACTGGGAACAACGTGCCCAACAGCTGAAAATCGAAGGTCGCGCCTTCATCAACGGTGAATACACCGACGCGGTCTCCAAAGAAACGTTCGAGTGCCTCAGCCCGGTCGATGGCCGCTTGCTGGGCAAGGTCGCCAGCTGCGATAGCGCAGACGCCCAACGCGCTGTCGAAAACGCGCGTGCGACCTTCGAATCGGGTGCCTGGTCGCGCCTGGCACCAGCCAAACGTAAAGCCGTGATGATCCGCTTTGCCGGCCTGCTCAAGCAACACGCCGAAGAGCTGGCCCTGCTTGAAACCCTGGACATGGGCAAACCGATCAGCGACTCGCTGAACATCGACGTGCCAGGCGCTGCTAATGCCCTGAGCTGGAGCGGTGAGGCCATCGACAAGATTTACGACGAAGTGGCCGCCACCCCGCACAATCAGCTCGGCCTGGTTACCCGCGAAGCAGTGGGCGTGGTTGGCGCCATCGTGCCGTGGAACTTCCCGCTGATGATGGCCTGCTGGAAACTCGGCCCGGCCCTGTCGACCGGTAACTCGGTGATCCTCAAACCGTCCGAAAAATCCCCGCTGACCGCCATCCGCATCGCTGCGCTGGCCGTTGAAGCCGGTATTCCTGCTGGCGTACTGAACGTGCTGCCGGGCTACGGCCACACCGTCGGCAAGGCGCTGGCCTTGCACAATGACGTCGACACCCTGGTGTTCACCGGCTCGACCAAAATCGCCAAGCAACTGCTGATTTACTCGGGCGAGTCCAACATGAAGCGCGTCTGGCTCGAAGCCGGCGGCAAGAGCCCGAACATCGTCTTTGCCGACGCCCCGGACCTGCACGCTGCGGCCAAGGCGGCGGCCAGCGCCATTGCCTTCAACCAAGGTGAAGTCTGCACCGCAGGTTCGCGCCTGCTGGTCGAGCGTTCGATCAAAGACACCTTCCTGCCGCTGGTTATCGAAGCGCTCAAAGAGTGGAAGCCGGGCAACCCGCTGGACCCATCGACCACCGTGGGCGCGCTGGTCGACACCCAGCAAATGAACACCGTGCTGTCGTACATCCAGTCGGGTCACAGCGAAGGCGCCAAACTGGTCACCGGCGGCAAGCAGATCCTCCAGGAAACCGGCGGCACCTACGTTGAGCCGACCATTTTCGACGGCGTGAGCAACGCGATGAAAATCGCCCAGGAAGAAATCTTCGGCCCAGTCCTGTCGGTGATTGCTTTCGACACCGCCGCCGAAGCCATCCAGATTGCCAACGACACGCCATACGGCCTGGCCGCAGCGGTGTGGACAGCGGACATCTCCAAGGCGCACCTGACCGCCAAAGCCCTGCGCGCTGGCAGCGTGTGGGTCAACCAATACGATGGCGGCGACATGACCGCGCCGTTTGGTGGCTTCAAACAGTCGGGTAACGGTCGCGACAAGTCGCTGCACGCGTTCGACAAGTACACCGAGCTGAAATCCACCTGGATCAAGCTGTAACACAACACGTGTAACACCCTGTGGGAGCGGGCTTGCCCGCGGTACTGGCGCTTCGCTGCGCTGGCATCGCGAGCAAGCCCGCTCTCACGTTGCATTGACCTTTTTTGGGAGCACAGACATGCGTTGGGCGACCTATTTTGCCGTGCTGGCCTCCGTGCTCAGCGTCGGTTTGGCGCTGGGCGTGAGCATGCCGCTGGTGTCGTTCCGGCTCGAAAGCTGGGGCTACGGCGGGTTTGCCATTGGCGTG
Organism: Pseudomonas helleri; assembly: GCF_001043025.1. Taxonomy (GTDB): domain Bacteria; phylum Pseudomonadota; class Gammaproteobacteria; order Pseudomonadales; family Pseudomonadaceae; genus Aquipseudomonas; species Aquipseudomonas helleri. Next base: position 28,210 of record NZ_JYLD01000015.1, read on the forward strand.
ATGGCCGCCATGCCGGCCATCGGCGTGCTGGTAGGCGCCAGCGTGGCCAGCAAGCTCGCGGCACGCGTGGGCACACCGGCCCTGATGCGTCTGTGCTTATGGGCCGGGGCCCTGTCGATCGGCTTGCTGGCGTTGCTGCCCAGCTACCCGGTGTGGCTGGTGCTGCGCCTGCTGATCGGGGTGGTACTCACGGTCATTTTTATTTTGGGCGAAAGCTGGATCAACCAACTGGTGGTCGAGCAATGGCGCGGCCGCCTGGTCGCGCTGTATGGCTGCGCGTACGCCCTGAGCCAACTGTCCGGGCCGCTGTTGCTGGGCGTGGTGGGTTCAGAGGGCGATTACGGCTTCTGGATCGGCGTGGCCCTGCTGACACTGGCACCTTTGCTGTTGCTGGGCCGCGACGGCGCGCCCGTCACTGAAGCGTATCGAGTGACTTTCAAGGACTTGCTGGAGTTTTGTCGCGGCTTGCCAGCCATTGCCTGGGCCGTGGCGCTGTTTGCCGCCTTTGAGGCGATGATTTTGACGTTGCTGCCGATCTATTGCCTGCGCCAGGGCTTTACTGCCGACATCGCTCTGGCGATGGTCAGCACCGTAGTGGTGGGCGATGCCCTGCTGCAACTGCCGATTGGCGCGCTGGCTGACCGCGTGTCACGGCGCTCGCTGTTTACCGGTTGTGCGGTCCTGCTGATGCTGTCGAGCCTGGCGGTGCCTTTGCTACTCAACACTTTGCTGATCTGGCCGCTGTGGGTGATTTTTGGCGCCAGCGCGGGCGGGCTGTTTACCTTGTCGCTGATCTTGATTGGCGAACGCTACCGCGACGACGCCCTGGTGCGGGCCAACGCCCACGTGGCGCAGTTGTGGGGCATTGGCTGCCTGATCGGGCCGCTGGCCGCAGGCGCTGGCAGCCAATGGATCAGCGGCCACGCCTTGCCGCTGTTTATGGCCGCCGGGGCATTTGGCCTGGTGATATTGGTGCTGCGCCAAGGCGCATTCGGGGCCGAGCAAACCGCCACCTAGCACTACAACATCTTCTCCAGCCCAACCGTCTTGCTGAACCACGCATTTAGCCGGCGCCACCAACTGCCCGGCTCGCGGGTCAGGGTGTGCAACTGGCCATGATCTTCGGTCACCCAGACGATCTGCCCTTTCTCCAGCACCGGCTCATAACTCAACGCGTGCGACATACCTTGCAAGGCCAGGTCGCGCGCCTGGGCGGCCAGTTCCGGGCTGTCCACCAACACGCCGACTTCGGTGTTCCACAAACCCGAGCGCGGGTCGAAATTGAACGAGCCGATAAACGACTTGCGCTGGTCAAAGATCATCGCCTTGCTGTGCAAACTCGAATCTGAACTCAAGCCCGGCTTGAACAGGTGCAACCCGCTGCCGCCCGTGCTCCCCGGCTGACGGCGCAGCTCATACAGCTTGACCCCATGTTCCAGCAACGCCTTGCGATACGGCGCGTAGCCACCGTGCACAATCGGCACGTCCGTGGCCTCCAGCGAGTTGGTCAGCAAACGCACATCAACCCCGGCATCGGCGCGCCCGGTGAGGTACACCAAGCCCGTCTCACCGGGCACAAAATACGCCGAAATCAAAATCAGCTCTTTGTTGACCCCAGAAAGGTCCGGGGCCAATTGGGTGGTCAGCAATAAATGCGGATCCGGCTCGCCCTCCGCCAGCACCTTGCTCGGCGCATCCCACAGCGCCTGGTTCCACGCCCAAATCAACTCGCTGCGCCACACGTCCAGTTGCGGATCGGTTTCGTAAGCGGCGAGCTGCTGATACAGCACCTGATGCGCCGCTTTCGACTGTTTGAGCGAAGCCTCCAGCGCGCCACGGGCCTTGGTCAACTCCACATGGGACAGCCGCGAAGAAACAAAATCGCCAATCGGCTGGCTCAGCGCGCTGTTCCAGTACTGGTCAAAGCTGTGCCCCAACTGCTCAGCCACCGGCCCCACACTGAGCAGGTCGATGTCGGTGAAGTTCAAGTCCGGTTCGGCGTCGAAATATTCGTCGCCCAAATTGCGCCCGCCCACAATCGCCACACTGTTGTCGGCCAGCCACAGCTTGTTGTGCATGCGCCGGTGCTGGCGCGACAGGTTGAACAGCCGCCCCATGGCCCGGGTCACGCCGGTACTGCGGCCCAGTTGCAGCGGGTTGAACAGGCGGATTTGAATGTTGGGATGGGCCGCAAGGGTCGCCAGAATGTCGTCCAGCCCATCGCTGGCAGTGTCATCCAGCAAGATGCGCACGCGCACCCCGCGATCCGCAGCCTTGAGCAATTCGTCGATCAACATGCGCGTACTGAGCCCGTCATGGACGATGTAGTACTGCAAGTCGAGGCTGGTCTGCGCGTTGCGGATCAGCTCGGCGCGTACCCAGAACGCTTCACTGCCCCTGGGCAATAAACGAAACCCCGAGCGGCCTTGATACGCCGCCGCCTGATCCTGAATCGAACGGCCAAAGGCCGAGCCCGACGCCGGTAATGCCTGACTCGGCTCACGGTTGACTTGCACAGTACTACACCCTCCCAGCCACAACGCGAACAGCAATATGCACAGTGATTTCAACGTGTGGTGCCCCATTAATGCTCGGCGTGATTCGAGGCTTGCGCCAACAGCGCGCTGGCAGCTTCACCGACTTTACGCACCGCTTCTTCGATCTGGAGCGTCGGTTTGGCAGCGTAGTTCATTCGTAAACAATGACGGTACTTGCCGGACGCCGAAAAAATACTGCCCACGGCAATCTGTACGCCTTGCGCCAGCAACGCGCGGTTGAGGCGCAAACTGTCAAAACCGTCTGGCAGCTCCAGCCAGAGCAAAAAGCTGCCCTGAGGTCGGCTGGCGCGGGTGCCCGGCGGAAAATAGCGGCTGACCCAACCGAGCATCAAGTCGCGATTACGCTGGTATTGCGTGCGCATCTTGCGCAAATGGGGCTCGAAATGGCCATTCTTCAAGAACTCGGCCACGGCCAGTTGCGGGTGCGGTGCCGTTGAGCCGGTGTTGATGTATTTCATGTGCAGCACCCGCTCCAGATACCGCCCCGGCGCGACCCAGCCCACGCGCAGGCCGGGGGCCAGGGTCTTGGAAAACGAACTGCACAAAAGCACGCGGCCATCATCGTCGAACGACTTCACAGTACGCGGGCGCGGGTAGGTGTAGGCCAGTTCGCCGTACACATCGTCCTCGATAATGGCCACGTCAAAGCGCTGCGCCAAGGCCACCAGCGCCCGCTTGCGCGCCTCGGGCATGATGTAGCCCAGCGGGTTGTTGCAACTGGGGGTGACCTGAATCGCCTTGATCGGCCACTGCTCCAGCGCCAGTTCCAGCGCTTCGAGGCTGATGCCGGTGAGCGGGTCGGTGGGGATCTCCAGCGCTTTCATGCCCAGCCCCTTGAGGGTTTGCATGGCGCCGTGAAAGCTCGGCGAGTCGACCGCGACAATATCGCCCGGCTCACACACCGCCCGAATGCTGCACGACAGGGCTTCATGGCAACCGGTGGTGATCACCAGGTCCTGTGCGCCCAGCTGGCAGCCTGAATCGAGCAGCAAACGCGCGATTTGCTCACGCAGGGCCAGCACGCCGTAGACGTTGTCGTAATGCAGGCCGGGCAAGTCGAGGCGCCGACTGATTTGCGCAAGGCTGCGCAGCAGCGGCTTGATGGTCGGCGTGTACACGTCCGGCATGCCGCGTCCCAGCTGTATGACGTCTTTTTGCGGCACCGAACGCACCAGTTCCAGCACCTGCTCCCACTGGGAAATCTCCACCGGACGCTGCGCCGGTTTGCCCATGCCCGGCAAGGCGGGCAACTCGCGCTCCATCGGCACAAAATAGCCCGACTTGGGGCGCGGCGACGCCAGTGCCTGGTCCTCCAACACGCGATACGCCTGCTGCACCGTGCTCAGGCTGACACCGTGCTCGACGCTCAAGGCCCGCACCGACGGCAGGCGGTCGCCGGGTCGGTAAAAGCCCTGCTTGATGCGTGTGCCCAGCAACTCGGCGAGGTTGATGTAAAGGGTCATGGCGGGGCTCTTGAAAGGAGGACCAGTACAGATAGGGTAAAAACCAAGGATTCAGCGCTTAAAAGCCCGCATCTGTATGCAGTTAATAGCTGAATGCTGAATCTGTCATGGTTTTCGGCGCAAGGCCATCATGCTGACTCAATGCAATGGAGTCAAAAGGAGCTGCGCGATGAATGCCTTTAGCGATGGACACCCAAGACCTAACAGCCAGCCCACGCACCTGGGGCGCTGGAGTCTGTTCTGGCATCGCTCCCGCACCCGCCGCGCCTTGCGCAAGCTGGACGCGCAGCAACTGCAAGACGTGGGCTTGAGTGCCGAAGTGGCCAGACACGAATGCCGCAAACCGTTTTGGCGCTCTTGACACAATCCCTGTAGGAGCGAGCTTGCCTCGCGATCTTTTAAAGATCAGAAGATCGCGAGGCAAGCTCGCTCCTACAGCAATCAGGCGAGTTCTTTGAGCCGGTGCCAGAGCATGCCCAGCGCCAGCAACGGCGAGCGCAGGTATTTGCCGCCCGGGAAGGTGATGTGCGGGACCTGATTAAACAGATCAAACCCGGTGCTGTGCTGGCCGCTGATGGCTTCGGCCAGCAACTTGCCCGCCAGGTGCGTGGCGTTCACCCCGTGACCGGAGTACGCCTGGGCGTAATACACATTGGGTTGATCCGGCAGGCGGCCAATCTGCGGCAAACGGTTGGCGCCAATCCCGATCATGCCGCCCCACTGGTAATCAATCTTCACGTCTTTAAGGTGCGGAAACACGTCCAGCATTTTGGGCCGCATGTAAGCACCAATGTCCTGCGGGTCGCGGCCCGAGTAATGGCAGGCACCGCCGAACAGCAAGCGGCGATCCGCCGACAGCCGGTAGTAATCCAGCGCCACGCGCTGATCGCACACCGCCATGTTTTGCGGCAGCAAGGCGTGGGCCTGCGCTTGGGTCAACGGCTCTGTGGCAATGATGTAGCTGCCCGCCGGCAGAACTTTCCCGCTGAGGTGCGGGTTCAAACCCTGAAGGTAAGCGTTGCAGCCCAACACCAGGGTTTTGGCCCGGACCGAGCCTTGTGCGGTGTGCACACGCACTTCGGGGCCGTAATCGATACGGGTGACGGCCGAGTTTTCGAACAGTTTTGCGCCCAATTGCGCCGCAGCAGCGGCCTCACCCAAGGCCAGGTTAAGCGGGTGCAGGTGGCCCGAGCCCATGTCGATAAACCCGCCCACATAGCGATCCGAGCCCACCACGGTGTGCACTTCGTTGGCTTGCAGCAGGCGGGTTTCGTGGCGATAGCCCAAGTCGCGGAGTTCTTGCGCCTCCTCGGCAAAGCCTTCGAGGTCGCGGGGCTTGTTGGCCAAGTCGCAGTAACCCCAGGTCAGGTCGCAGGCGATATTAAATCGCTCGACGCGCTGGCGGACGATCTCAACCGCCTCCAGCCCCATGAGCTTCATTTGCCGCACGCCGTCTTTGCCGATCACCCCTTCAAACTGGTCGAGGCCATGTCCGACACCGCGAATCAGTTGCCCGCCGTTACGCCCGCTGGCACCCCAACCGATTTTATGGGCTTCAAGCAGGACTACGCTCATGCCGCGCTCGGCCAGTTCCAGCGCCGTGTTCAGCCCGGAAAACCCGCCACCGACCACGCACACATCGGCCACCACGTCACCTTGCAACACCGGATGGTCAGGCTGCGGCAAGCTGCTGGCGGCGTAATAAGAGGCGGTGTGCTGGCTGCGCTGAACGGGGGCGCTCATGTGCGTAATCCTGATTGTTTATGTTTGGAAAATTTTACGGAGCATAAGCCGTGCCAATCGCGAGGGGCAAGACCGGCCGTACGGTGCTGTCTAGGCCGCTGCTTTTCAGGCAGACTCTGCGGCCTTTTCACGTGCAATGGGCAATAAATGAGCTGCAACAGTCATAAAATCCGCTTTCTCAGGCAGCAAATTCCGTCGTTTGAATGCGTGCCGGGTTGCCATGACTGCTGTGGGCCTGTGACCACGTCATCGGAAGAAATGGCCCGTTTGCCGCGCAAGACCGCAGCCGAGCAAGAAGCCGCCCTGAATGAGCTGAACTGTGTGCACCTGGGGCCGAACGGCTGCACGGTGTATGACGAACGCCCGCTTATTTGTCGTCTGTTCGGCACCACGCCGACGCTGCCCTGCCCCAATGGCCGCCGCCCGCTGGAGATGATTCACCCCAGCGCGGAGAAGCTCGTGCATGAGTACATTGCCAGCACCCGGCAGGTGCTGGTTTAACGCACCGTTATTGGGCCAGGCTAGAAGTGCTTTGCCCTACAGCCAAGCCGGCGCGAATCGCAGCCAACGCGGCCAGGTAGTAGGTTTTGCCGTCAGGCGACTCCGCGAACGTCACAAACTCTTCCAGCTCCGGGTCCGACAAGTCGCGGTACACGTACAACAACGTGTTATCCAGCTCCCCTGCGATCTGCTCCATCAGCCGCTGGCGCTGGCCGTTGAGCGCGCCTTGTACCTGTGTGCTGCCCAGCAGGCCAGGAATCATCGCACTCAGGCTGTCTGCCGCCACACCGGCAATGGCCAGCGTGACCTCAGCCCCTGCCTCGCTCGCTGGCAAGGCATTGGACAAATGGTTAATCAGCAACTGACGCGTGGCGCTCGCCTCAACCCGCGGCAAGCCTTGCGCGTGCTTGGCCAACTGATCACGGCGGGTGGCCAACAATTCAGCGGCCACAATTTTACGGCCCAGCTCTGTCTGGAAAAAAGCCAGGGCTGGATCAGGATTCGGCAGCTTCTCGCGCATCTGCCCTTTGGCGCGCTGGTCCATCGCCTGCGCGGCAAAACGCTGGCTGCTGTTGTTGACCAGCGCCTGGTAAACCGCAGGCGGCAAGTTGTTGCGGTAGCGCTCTTGAGCGGCATTTAGGGCGTCAGTGAAATGCGCGCGTTGCTCAGGCCAACCGGCAACGGTGAATAGATCATCGAGGTGGTCTGCCCATGCGGGTAACGAACAACACATCATTAACAGTAAAAACAAGCGGCGCATGAAGGACTCCTGTCAGCTAGGCGCTATTGTCCGGGGCCAGCGTAGGACTTGTCGAGAATTCGTCTCGCCCCAGAGGCTTTAAATGACCAGATGAAATATTTCTGCGTGGCCAGCTAGACGGAGCTGTCAGATTTTCGGGCGTCTCGATATTATGCGCGCCATGCAAATACCCTCTGATCACCCGCTGTTGCTACGCATCGTCGACGACCTGTACGCGCAGGGATGGTCACAGCAAAACATTTTTATGCCCGAGGCTTTGACCCTCGAACTGGCGGCTGAGTGCCATAAACGTGCAACTGAGGGCGAATTGACCCCGGCGGCCGTTGGCCGTGGCCCGGCGCAAGAGGTTCGCGAGGGTATCCGCGGCGACCATATTCAATGGCTGGAGCAGGGAGAGGCTTTAGCCTGCGACAAGTACTTAGGGTTAATGGAAAGCCTGCGAATCGCCATGAATCGCAGGCTTTTTTTGGGCCTGGAGGACTTTGAAAGTCACTTCGCGCTCTACCCGCCCGGTGCGTTTTACCTCAAGCACCTGGACCGCTTTCGCGACGACGACCGGCGCATGGTGTCGGCGGTGCTCTACCTCAATCAGTCCTGGCTGCCTGAGCACGGCGGGCACTTGCGCATGTACCTTGAGGACAGAGGCGATTACGACGTGTTGCCGACCGGTGGCTGCCTGGTGGTGTTCCTGTCAGGCGAGATCCCCCATGAAGTGCTGCCCGCTACCCGTGACCGGCTGTCATTGACCGGCTGGTTCCGGCGTCGCGCCACCGAGGTGTTGCTATGAGCGCCAAAGTGCTGGTCAGCCGCTGCCTGCTGGGCCATCGCGTGCGCTATGACGGCGGCGCCAGCGGCCCCTATGACCTGTTGGCGAAATGGCAGGACGAAGGCCGCGTGATCGCGCTGTGCCCGGAAGTCGCCGGTGGCTTGCCCACCCCGCGTGCGGCAGCCGAAATTCCGGGCGGGCAAGGTGTTGAAGTCCTCAGCGGCCGCGCGCCGGTCATCACCGCCGACGGCGAGGACGTGACCGCAGCCTTTGTGTCCGGCGCCCAGCAGGCGCTGGAGTTGGTCAAACAGCATGGCATTCGCATTGCTATCCTCAAGGCCAACAGCCCGTCGTGTGGCAATCGACTGACCTACGACGGCAGCTTCAGCGGCACTAAGGTGGCAGGCCAGGGCGTGACCGCTGCCCTGCTCAGCGCTGCCGGAGTTCAGGTGTTCAATGAGCTGGAACTGGCCGAAGCTGCGCACGCGTTGGCCGACATTTCCTGATGGTGTAGTCGCTGCCGAAGGATGCGAAGGTTTGCAGCGTTTTTGAGAAACGGGTTGCTTCGCAACCCTTCGCAGCCTGCGACAGCGTCTACAGTTTTACGGTGTGTGCGTGTAACATCCGGTGCCACTTTGCCCAGGGGATTTATATGAGCGACAAGCAGAAACCACAACCCACTGCCTCTACCGCCAACACTTCACCCGCCGAAAGTGCCGATGCGGCCTTGCACCACATCGTGGATGGTTTTTTACACTTCCATCACGAGATCTTTCCTGAGCAGGAAGCCTTCTTCAAAAAGCTCGCCACGGCACAAAGCCCGCGCGCGATGTTTATTGCCTGCGCCGACTCGCGCATCGTCCCGGAACTGATCACTCAAAGTGCACCGGGCGATCTGTTTGTGACGCGTAACGTGGGCAACGTCGTTCCGCCTTATGGCCAGATGAACGGTGGCGTTTCCACCGCCATTGAGTACGCGGTGCTGGCACTGGGCGTGCAGCACATCATCATTTGCGGGCATTCGGATTGCGGCGCGATGCGCGCTGTACTCAACCCGGCCTCGCTGAAAAAGATGCCGACGGTAAAAGCCTGGCTGCATCACGTAGAAGTGGCGAAAACCATGGTGCAGGACAACTGCAACTGCGCCAACGAGTCCGAAAGCATGCACGTGCTGACGGAAGAAAACGTGATCGCCCAACTGCAACACTTGCGCACCCACCCGTCCGTGGCGTCGCGCATGGCCAGCGGGCATTTGTTCATTCATGGCTGGGTCTACGACATCGAGACCAGCGCGATCAAGGCTTACGACGCCGACACCGGCACCTTCCGCCCGCTGGACGGGACCAACCCGATCCCGAGCGCAACGCCTAAAGCCCGGTTTTAACCCCGGACGGCAGGAGCGAGCGAGCCTCGAGATCTTTTGCTCATTAAAAGATCACGAGGCCAGCGGGGGATTACAACGCCAGGCCGACGCCCAATTGCTTGGACAGGCACGGCCAACGCTTCCACGCAGCCCCCGTGTCCGGGCTGGTGAGCTTGTCGCGATAGGCTTCAACCGACTCCAGCGCAAAGCTTTCGTCATCGAGCAGTTCATCCACCGCGTGGTGCACAGCCTCATCGAGCTGGTTGGCAAACGCCTCACCGACCAATTGGTGCGCGATCAGATTGGCCACGGTCATGTCCAGCGGGATCAACGGCTGGTGAAAGTGCTTGATGTAGAGATCGTTGACCTCTTCAACCAACCGATGCGCCAAGTACGCTTCGTCGAGCAAGCCCTCTAGCCCTTCATGACCGTCCAGCAGTGATGGGGGCTGAACAAAAAACTGCTCGGCAATTTTCAGCACAGGCTCGATCTGTGATTCGATACCCGCCTCGCGAGCGACCGCATGGGCTGCATCGAGCAAGTCCGGCACCTGGTCGATATAGGCGCTGACAAAACGGGTCATCACCGCGTTCCGATCGGATTCAGGTAGCTGAATCGCCGAATGCAGGTCGGGAAGGCGGGTCGTCAAATGCTGGGTGAGCAGGCCACTTTTGGCATCAAGTTCTTGGGCACGCGAGATCTGCGCGCGAATATCGGCGGTGTTCATGGGAACTCCAAGGGGGGCGCTGAATCAGGGAAGTGCTTTAAAAGACGCTCACTGCAAAAGAGGGCCTTTTTTTCAGGGGGCGTATTGTCGGTCATTTTTTAATCGGGCAGTGAGTGCCATTTGTCGCGGGGGTCAGGTTTTCATTTTGGGCGCGCATCTTAACCGATCAGTGTTGTACCGTGGCAATGCGCCACAGGCTGTTAACCCGACCTTCACGTACGCTGTCTTCTCGCGTTGTTTATCGACCACTACGTTGTGATGAACCTATGACTAAAACCCAAAGAAACGTCTTTATCCTGGTCGCGCTGCTGGCGTTGATCATGGGGGTGATCTTCAACAGCCTGATGTCGCGCAGCAGTCAGGGCAACAACACGGCGCTGACCGAGGCCGGGATTATCCTGCTGCCACAAAGTCGCCATCTGCCGGCCATCACCCTGACCAACCAGGACGGTCAGCCGGTGCTCATCAATGAGCTGAAGGACAAGTGGAGCCTGCTATTTTTTGGCTATACCTACTGCCCGGACATCTGCCCGACTACGCTTTCCCAGTTGCGCCAGATCAAAAGCGAGCTGCCAAAAGCGGTCCAGGACAAGCTGCAAGTGGTGCTGGTGAGTGTCGACCCGAACCGGGACACCCCGCAGCAGCTCAAAAAATACCTGAGCTACTTCGACCCGCAATTTGTTGGCCTGACGCCGGGATCAACCGAGCAACTGCAAACATTGGCGAACGCCGTGAGCATTCCGTTTATCCCGCCAGATACCAGCAAGCCGAACTACACCGTGGATCACAGCGGTAACCTGGCACTGATCGGGCCGGACGGCACTCAGCGTGGTTTTATCCGCGCGCCGTTCAACACCCAAAAGATGGTCGCCCAGTTGCCGGGGCTGGTAGAGAGGAAGTAAGGGTTTAGTACACACATCGGTGGGAGCGGGCTTGCTCGCGATGGGATCACCAAGGTGTGTCATCAGGATTCAATGGTATGAATCGCGAGCAAGCCCGCTCCCACAAGGGGATCGGGTTTGCCCGGATCATCGGTATCAGAACGCCGGCAGGATGGCGCCTTTGTACTTCTCAAGAATGAAGGCTTTCACTTCTGGTGTGTGCAGGGCAGCGACCAGCTTTTTCATGTCTTCAGAGTCTTTGTCGTCCGGGCGTGCAACCAGGATGTTCACGTAAGGCGAGTCGCTGCCTTCAATGACCAGTGCGTCTTTTTCCGGGTCCAGCTTGGCTTCCAGCGCGTAGTTGGTGTTGATCAGCGCCAGATCAACCTGAGTCAGCACGCGTGGAATCGTCGCTGCTTCCAGCTCGCGGAATTTCAGGTTTTTCTTGTTTTCAACGATGTCTTTTGGCGTCGACAGGATGTTTTTCGAATCCTTGAGCTTGATCAACCCCGCCTTGTCCAGCAGCAACAGCGCACGGCCGCCGTTGGTGGCATCGTTCGGGATCACCACGGTGGCGCCATCTTTAAGCTCATCAAGATTTTTGAGTTTGCTGGAGTAAGCACCCAGCGGCTCAAGGTGCACGGCCGCTACGCTGACAAGGTCAGTGCCTTTGGATTTGTTGAACTCATCCAGGTAAGGCTGGTGCTGGAAGAAGTTGGCGTCCAGACGCTTTTCCGCCACTTGTACGTTGGGTTGAACGTAGTCAGTGAACACTTTGACCTTGAGGTTCACGCCCTCTTTAGCCAAAGCCGGCTTAACGAACTCCAGGATCTCAGCGTGAGGGACCGGAGTCGCCGCCACCGACAGATCACCTGCGTGGGCAGAAAATGCCGCTACAGCGGCCACAGCAGCAAATAACTTCTTCATTCAACAGCTCCTTGTGAACACCTGACTCCAGGTATCTGCCAGCACAGCGCTGGCTATTATGTGTTTAAAGCGAGGCCTTACTTGCGCGAGAAGTGCACCACCAGCCGATCACCGACGGTTTGCAGAATCTGCACCAGAATCAACAACAGCACCACCGTGACAATCATCACGTCAGTCTGGAAACGTTGGTAGCCGAAACGAATCGCCAGATCCCCGAGGCCGCCCGCACCCACCACACCCGCCATGGCGGTGTAGGACACCAGCGTAATCGCGGTCACGGTAATCGCTGCAAAAATGCCCGGACGGGCTTCTGGCAGCAAGGCGCTGGTAATGATCTGACGGGTGCTGGCGCCCATCGACTGGGTGGCTTCGATGATGCCACGGTCAACTTCACGCAAGGCCGTTTCTACCAGGCGGGCGAAGAACGGGGTTGCACCGACCACCAAAGGCGGAATCGCACCCGCGACGCCCAGCGAGGTGCCGGTAATCAACACGGTGAACGGGATCATTACGATCAACAGGATGATGAACGGCAACGAACGCAAAATGTTCACCAGCAGCGACAGCAGGGCGTACACGGTTTTTTGTTCAAACAGTTGGCGCGGGCTGCACAGAAACAGCAGCACGCCCAGCGGCAGGCCCAGCAGAATGGTGAACAGCAGCGAACCGCCGAGCATCATCAGGGTATCGCCGGTGGCCAGCCAGATTTCGAACCAATCGATATTGGTGAAAAAGCTCAGTAGAGAGTCCATTAACGCAGTACCTCCATATGGACGTCAGCCGCGGTAAAGCGGGCGAAAGCGGCGTCCATGTCGCCACCGGTGATGGCGAGGGTCAGTTGCCCGTAGGGGGTGTCTTTTATGCGGTCGATCCGACCCGCCAGGATGCTGTAGTCCACACCCGTTTCGCGGGCGATGGTGCCCAGCAGCGGCGCGTAGGTGGCCTGGCCCTGGAACGTCAGGCGCACAATGCGCCCCGGCACATGAGCGAAATCATCGCGCTGCTCGCCTTCGTCGATCTGCTCGTCTTCCTGCACAAAACGCTTGGTGGTCGGGTGCTTGGGGTGCAAGAACACCTCGGCCACCGGGCCTTGTTCGACGATCACGCCAGCGTCCATCACGGCTACTTCGTCACACACACGGCGGATCACATCCATCTCGTGGGTGATCAGCACGATGGTCAGCTTCAGCTCGCGGTTAATTTCGGCCAGCAATTGCAGCACCGACGCCGTGGTTTGCGGGTCGAGCGCGCTGGTGGCTTCGTCACACAGCAAGACTTTTGGCTTGGTGGACAAGGCACGGGCAATGCCCACGCGTTGTTTTTGACCGCCTGACAGCTGCGCCGGGTATTTCTTGGCGTGGTCTGACAGGCCAACGCGCGCCAGCAACTCGGTCACCCGTTGGTCGATTTCACTGCGCGACAATTCACCCGCCAGCGTCAGCGGCATCGCCACGTTGTCAGCCACGGTCTTGGACGCCAGCAGGTTGAAGTGCTGGAAGATCATCCCGACTTGCTGACGGAAACGCCGCAGGCCATTGGCATCCATGGCAGTCACGTCTTCGTTGTCGACGATGATCTGCCCGCCGCTCGGTGTTTCGAGGCGGTTGATCAGGCGCAGCAATGTACTTTTACCCGCGCCGGAATGGCCAATCAGGCCAAATACCTGACCGCTCTCAACACGCAAACTCGTGGAGTGCAGGGCGGGAATGTCCTTACCGGCGACCCGGTAAGTTTTATGAACGTTATGAAACTCAATCACGTAGCGAACCTTGTGGGGCGCGTAAATAGAAGATCAGCGGTTAGCCGGGCGCGCATTTTAGCCTGTCCTTATAGAGGTTCTTAGCATTTATTTGAGCGAAGACCTTTGATTTGGCGATAAGACGACTGATGGTCAGAAATAAGGAACGACCACAACAGGCGCCAGTCAGTACTAACAGCACCTCACATCCCGCAACGGGATATATGTCCAAGAAGCCCAGCCCGTGGGGCTTTCATCAACAAGGAGCTTAGTCTGATGAGTAGCAAAAAACCGTCTTCACCCAAGAGCCAGATGGCCGGCACCGACACCTTGGATCGTGGCAACACGAACGTCAAATTGGAAAACCTCGAAGCCTTCCGCGACGATGCGACCCAACAGGCGCTGAGAACCAATCAAGGCGTGAAGATTGCGGACAACCAAAACACCCTCAAAGCAGGCGCGCGTGGCCCGTCACTGCTGGAAGACTTCATCATGCGTGAAAAAATCACGCATTTTGACCACGAGCGAATCCCGGAGCGCATCGTGCACGCGCGTGGCACCGGCGCCCACGGCTATTTCCAGACCTATAAAGCCCACAGCGCCCTGACCAAAGCCGGTTTTCTGCAAGATCCAGATAAAAAAACGCCGGTATTCGTGCGCTTTTCGACCGTCCAGGGCCCCCGCGGCTCGGGCGATACCGTGCGTGACGTGCGAGGTTTCGCAGTCAAGTTCTTTACCGATGAAGGCAACTTTGACCTGGTCGGCAACAACATGCCGGTGTTCTTTATTCAGGACGCGATCAAGTTTCCTGACTTCGTGCACGCGGTCAAACCTGAACCCCACAATGAAATGCCCACCGGCGGTTCGGCGCATGACACCTTCTGGGATTTTGTCTCGCTGGTGCCGGAGTCTGCGCACATGGTCATCTGGGCCATGTCTGACCGGGCGATCCCAAAAAGCCTGCGCAGCATGCAAGGCTTTGGCGTACACACCTTCCGTTTCATCAACGCCGAGGGGAAATCACATTTTGTTAAATTCCACTGGCGCCCTAGCGTAGGGACTTGCTCTCTGGTGTGGGACGAAGCGCAAAAGCTCGCCGGTAAAGACACCGATTACCATCGGCGCGATCTGTGGGAGTCGATTGAAACCGGCGATTATCCGGAATGGGAATTCGGCGTACAGATCATTGCTGAGGAAGACGAACACACATTCGACTTCGACATTCTTGATCCGACCAAGCTGATCCCCGAAGAACAGGTGCCGATTACACCGCTGGGCAAAATGGTCCTTAATCGCAACCCTGATAACTTTTTTGCGGAAACCGAACAGGTGGCGTTCTGCCCTGGGCATATCGTGCCGGGCATCGACTTCTCTAACGACCCGCTGCTGCAAGGCCGTCTGTTTTCGTACACCGACACGCAAATCAGCCGCTTGGGCGGGCCGAATTTCCACGAGATTCCGATCAACCGCCCTGTCTGCCCTTTTTCCAACAACCAGCGCGACGCTCAGCACCGCAGCACGATCAACAAGGGCCGTGCGTCTTATGAGCCCAATTCCATTGATGGCGGCTGGCCGAAAGAAACCCCGCCCGCCGCGCAAGACGGGGGCTTTGAGTCGTACCCGGAGCGCATCGATGCCAACAAAATACGTCAGCGCAGCGACTCGTTCAGCGATCACTTTTCCCAAGCCCGGCTGTTTTTCAACAGCATGAGCAAACATGAACAAGAGCACATCATCGCGGCCTACAGCTTTGAATTGGGCAAGGTTGAGCGCGAGCACATCCGCGCACGCCAGGTGGATGAGATCCTGGCCAACATCGACCTTGAGTTGGCGCGGCGCGTCGCAGAAAACCTGGGGCTGCCCGCACCGAAGGCGGGCACTGTGCCTGCGCGCAAAACCAGCGTCAGCGCTTCGCCCGCGCTGAGTCAGGCCAACTTGCTGCCGGGCAATATCAAAACCCGCAAAGTGGCCGTGCTGGCCGCCAACGGTGTCGAGGGCAAAGCCATTGAAGCGCTGAAAAAGGCACTGACCGCGCAAGGCGCCCACGCTAAATTGCTGGGGCCGACGTCTGCACCGGTCAAAACAGCAGAAGGCAAGCTGCTGGACGTGGACGGTTCGATGGAAGGTTTGCCGTCAGTGGCCTTTGACGCCGTGTTTGTGCCGGGAGGCGCAGAGTCGATCAAGGCACTGAGTGGCGACGGGGTGGCGTTGCATTACCTGCTGGAAGCCTACAAGCACCTCAAGCCCATCGCTGTGCACGGCGACGCCAGACAACTGCTGGATGTGCTGCATTTACAGGTGGATGACGGGTTGTTGGCGATCAAGGACGCTCAGGACCTGAAGGCGTTTTTTGCAGCCATTGCGCAGCATCGCGTCTGGGCACGGGAACCGAAGGTCAAGGCTATTCCGGCTTAAGGGATAGACGCCTGGCTGTTGCCCAAACGCTATTAGCGCTTGGGCAACAGCCACGCTCTTTATTCGGGCTTGGTGGGTGTCAGCACCACTTGCGCAGGCACATGGCGGATGATCTGACGCTCAAGGCTCAGGTCAAAGCCGGGGTCGAGCTTTTTCACGCGTTTGCTGATCAACGTGGCCAGCCACGGGTAATCAGCGGTGCGTGGAACCTGCAGGCTGACAGCGCACTGATAATTGACAATGTCTTGTGCGATCAAATCCAGTTGATGGCGAAGTTTGCCAATATCGGTGATGTTCAAGGTAACGGTGGTGAACGGCGCCGCCGGGTCAATGACCTTGGCCGCTGGCCGCGCTTCTGCCGCCTTGAGCGCGGCTTCGGCTTTATCCAGCTCGGCCTTGCGCGCCTGGGTGATGGCGCTGTTGACGCCACCGGTCAGGGCCGGGGCTTTAGGCATTAAGGCCCGCGCACGGCTCAAAGCCGTCGCAGCGGCGTTGACATCGCCCTTTTGCAGCACGATCTGGCTGCGTTGCAGGTAAGCCTCAGCCAATTGGCGCTGGTACTGCACCAACTGCGGGTCATCCGGGGTTTGGGCCTGCAAGGCGGCCAACTGATCTTCGGCGGTCGCGAGTTCGCTGCTGGCCAGGTTTTGCTCCAGCTGTGCGATGGCTCCGGCACGCGCTTGCTCGACCTGATTGACGGCCGGTGGCGTGCTTTGGCAGGCGCCCAGCAGCAAGGAAAATGCGGCCAGGAGCACATAACGTGAGTTAAACAGCTTCATTCCTGCGGCTCTCTAAGTGCGCAAAAAACGAGCAAGTCTACACCCCTCGACGGGGCAGAACAAAACTCAGCAGAAACAGCGCGGCAGCACACACCACAATGGAGGGCCCGGCAGGCGTGTCTTTGAACCACGACAGGGCCAGGCCACCACACACTGCCAGCATTCCCAGCAACGTCGCGCCAAACGCCATTTGCTCCGGAGAGCGGGCATGCCGTTGGGCGGCAGCAGCAGGGATAATCAGCAACGAGGTAATCAGTAGCACACCGACAATCTTCATCGCTACCGCGATCACCACCGCAATCAACAACATCAGGGCCATGCGCAGCGTTGCGACGGGTAAACCCTCAACCGTCGCCAGCTCTTCGTGCACGGTAATGGCCAGTAAAGGCCGCCACAGCGCCACCAGCAACGCCAGCACCACCGCGCTGCCGCCCATGATCCACATCAAGTCAGTCGGGCTGATCGCCAGCAGGTCACCAAACAGGTAAGCCATCAGGTCGATCCGCACCTCATGCATGAAGCTTAGTACCACCAGCCCAAGGGACAAGGTGCTGGGAGCGAGAATTCCGAGCAGTGTGTCGGAAGCCAGTGGCTGACGCTGCTGCAACGTCACCAGCAACACCGCCAGCAACAGGCAGCCAACGGTCACGGCAATCGCCGGGCTCACATCCAGCAAAAAGCCCAGCGCCACGCCCAGCAAGGCGGCATGGGACAAGGTATCGCCGAAATAGGCCATGCGACGCCACACCACAAACGAGCCCAAAGGACCCGCCACCACCGCCAAAGACAAACCTGCCAGCAGGGCGTAAAGCAGAAAATCAGCCATGCTTGCAGCCTTCTCCATGAACGTGGGCATGCGCCGGGGCGGCGCCTTCAGTGACCACCGAGCCATGCAAGTCATGGGCGTGGTCGTGATGGTGGTGATAAATCGCCAGGCTTTGTGCGTTTTTGCCGAACAGCTCGACGAAGGCCGGGTCGCCACTCACCTGCTCCGGGTGGCCCGAACAGCACACGTGGCGGTTGAGGCACACCACCTGATCGGTGGTGCTCATGACCAGATGCAAATCGTGGGACACCATCAGCACGCCGCAGCCATGACGGTCGCGCAGGCGGGTGATCAAGCTGTAAAGCTCGGCCTGCCCGGCGACGTCGACGCCCTGCACCGGCTCGTCGAGCACCAGCAACTCGGGTTTGCGCAGCAGCGCACGGGCCAGCAGCACACGCTGCATTTCGCCCCCCGAGACGCTTTGCACCGGGCTGTCGATGACCTTTTCGGCGCCGACCTCTTTCAAGGCGGCAAGGGCCTGGGCGCGGTCCACACCCGGCACCAGGCGCAAAAAGCGCAGCACCGAGAGCGGCAACGTAGGGTCAACGTGCAGTTTTTGCGGCATGTAGCCGATGCGCAGCTTGGGTTTGCGCCAGACACTGCCGCTGGTGGGCTTGAGCAGGCCCAGCACCGCTTTGACCAGCGTGGTTTTACCGGCGCCGTTGGGGCCGATCAGGGTCACGATCTGGCCCGGCTCAACGCTCAACTCGATCATGTCGAGCACGTTTTGCCCGGCAAAGGTCACGCAGACCCCTTCAAGACGTATCAGCGCAGCGCTCATCAAGCCTCCCGGCAACCCGAACACAAACCGAGCACTTCGACGGTTTGCCCTTCGACAGTAAAGCCGACATCGCGTGCGCTGCTGATAATCGCGTCACTGATGGTTTTTTGTTCAAGCTCGATAGCCGCGTGGCACGTGCGGCAGATCAGGAACTGGCCTTGATGCGCGTGCTCGGGGTGGCTGCAGCCGATAAAGGCGTTGAGCGACGAAATACGGTGCACCAGGCCATTTTCCAGGAGGAAGTCCAGCGCGCGGTACACGGTGGGCGGCGCAGCGCGGCGGCCATCTTGCTCGCTGAGCACGGCCAGGATGTCGTACGCGCCCAGCGGCTTGTGGCTCTGCCACACCAGTTCCAGCACTCGCCGACGCAACGCCGTCAGGCGCAGGCCCTTTTGCGCGCACAGAACGTCCGCTTCAGAGAGCGCGCTGTGGACGCAATGAGAGTGGTCGTGGGGACGGCTGGCAAGCGGTGCAATAGACATGGGCGGCGACGATTTCCGAGAGAGACGTTATTATGTTACCCGTTTCAGCCGCCATGAGTGCCCATCGTGTCCCGTATTTTTGCGATTTTTATTGCTTTGTCTGCCAGTTTGTTGGTGATTAACCCGGCGCAGGCCGAGGTCAATGTACTGACCAGCATCAAACCGTTGCAGCTGATTGCCGCGGCTGTGCAGGACGGCGTGGGCAAGCCAGAGGTGCTCTTGCCGCCCAATGCGTCGCCGCATAACTATGCGTTGCGCCCTTCCGACGTACGGCGTGTTCAGTCGGCTGACTTGCTGTACTGGATCGGCCCGGACATGGAAGGCTTTATGCCTCGCGTGATCAAAACCCGCACCCTGCCCTCAGTGGCCGTGCAAAATTTGCCGGGTTTGAAGCTGCGCCATTTCTCCCAGGACAGCCATTCCCATGACGAAGGTGATGCGGCGGAGCATGATCACGACCACCGCCCTGGCACCCTCGACGCGCACTTGTGGCTGGCGCCGGACAACGCCCGGGTGATTGCAGCCAAAATGGCCGCCGACCTGAGCGAAAAAGACCCGGCCCATGCGCCGCAATACCAAAGCAACCTCAAGGCCTTCAATGAGCGTCTGGATGCGCTGGATGCACGCCTGAAAACGCGCATGGCCGCGATTGCGGACAAACCGTTCTTTGTTTTCCATGAAGGCTACGACTACTTCGAAAGCGCCTACGGCCTGAAGCACACCGGTGTGTTCAGCGTGGCGTCTGAAGTGCAGCCGGGTGCCCAGCACGTGGCAGCCATGCGCCAGCGTTTGCAAGAAGTGGGTAAGACCTGCGTCTTCAGCGACCCGCCGCTGCGCCCGCGCCTGGCCGACACCCTGACCGCTGGCTTGCCGGTCAAACTGGCCGAACTGGACCCGCTGGGCGGCTTCACCCCGGCCACCGCGCAGGGTTATGAGCAACTGCTGGAAAAACTCGGCAACGACCTGGCAGGCTGCCTGAACAGCCTGTAACCCCACCCCGACCTGTAGGAGCAGCCGGTCGACGCTCGATTGCCTCGCGATCTTTTAAAGATCAAAAGATCGCGAGGCAAGCTCGCTCCTACAGGGGGTTAGCGGGTTACAACGCGAACGGCAGCGGGACGGTCACGGTTTGGCGCAAGGCCAAACGGCGTTCGAACTCTTGCGGGTCGTGGATCAACACGTCCTGACCCGCAAACGAGTGGGCCGCAATCAAACGTGACAACCAAAAGCGCACACAGGCCACACGCAACATCGTCGGCCACAACTCGGCTTCGCTGGCCGTGAACGGGCGCAACGCGGCATACGCACCGAGCAATGCACGGGCACGCGGAGCGTCGAGCTGGCCGTCTTCGTCAGCACACCAGTCGTTCAGGGCAATGGCCACGTCGTAGAGCATCGGCCCCGAGCAGGCGTTGTAAAAGTCGATCAGCCCAGTCAGGTGCGTCCCTTCGAACATCGCGTTATCGCGAAACAGGTCGCCATGCAGGTTGGCCCTTGGCAAGGCCAAAATCTGCGCCTTGCGTTCGGTAATCTCAGCCAGCGCCTTTTGCAGCAAATCGGCCGCATCTGGCGACAAATCAGCCATCAATGCGGGCCCTTCCGCCAGCATCCAGTCCAGGCCGCGGTCGGTTTTGCGTTCCAGCACGTTGTCACGCGTGGCCACATGCAAATGGCCCAACAGCTCGCCCACTTGGGCGCAATGTTGCGCGTTAGCCTCGCGAATGTGCTTGCCGGCCAGGCGCGGTTGCAGCAGCGCCGGCTTGCCTTTGAGCTCGCGCAAGGCCTCGCCGTCTTTGGTGCGCAGGGCAAAAGGCACCGGCAGGTCAGCGTCGTGGAGCACGTCCAGCAGCTCGATAAAGAACGGCATTTCTTTGATCGGGCCACGCTCAACCAGGGTCAGAACAAATTCGCCCTGCTCCAGGCTGATGAAATAGTTGGTGTTTTCGCTACCCGCGGCAATCCCCTGGAAATCGAGCAAACGGCCGAGATCATAAGGCGCAAGAAAAGTCTCCAGCTCCGGGCGAGTCAGTGGGGTGAATACAGACATGGTTTAAATTGCCAGTGCGGGCGCCGCGTGGGCGGCGCCAATTAAAGTTAAGACGCTATTTCCATTCGAAGATTTTCCACGAAGGAATCAGCATATCCGGCTGGTCGGAACGGATGAAGTTGGCATCAGTACCATCAGCGCGTACCAAAAAGTACGGCGGCGCTCCTTTTGGGGTCACCTTGATGGCATAAAGGAACCCGTTTTGACGGTATTCCTGAATGGTTTTATCGCCTTCCGTGCGAATGGTTACTTCTGGGTCACCGGTGGGTGCACTATCAGCCGCAAAGGTTACCAGCGGTGAGAATGCAAACAAGCCGGTCAACAACAGGCGATTAAGTGTGCGCATGATAACCTTGTCCCTTTGTCGTCATTGGTCCGGACATTCTAGCGCCGGACTCGCCGAAAAGGTTGATCCTGCTCATGAGCCAAGCACCCCTCGTCCTGGTGGACGGTTCTTCATATTTGTACCGCGCCTTCCACGCGCTTCCGCCGCTGACTACGTCCAAAGGCTTGCCGACCGGCGCCGTAAAGGGCGTGCTAAACATGTTGAAGAGTCTGCGCAAGCAGTACCCGGACAGCCCGTTTGCCGTGGTTTTCGATGCCAAGGGCGGGACATTTCGCGATGACATGTACGCCGAATACAAGGCCAATCGCCCGAGCATGCCCGATGACATGCGGGTCCAGATCGAGCCCTTGCACGCCAGCGTGATCGCTCTGGGCTTCCCGTTGCTGTGCGTCGAAGGCGTTGAAGCGGACGACGTGATCGGCACCCTGGCCCGCAGCAGCGCCGCCGCAGACCGACCAGTGGTCATCTCCACCGGCGATAAAGACATGGCGCAGCTGGTGGATGGCCACATCACCCTGGTCAACACCATGACCGGCAGCACGCTGGACGTTGAGGGCGTCAAAGAGAAGTTCGGCGTCTCGCCCGAGCAGATCATCGACTACCTGGCGTTGATGGGCGATTCGTCCGACAACATCCCGGGCGTTCCGGGCATCGGCCCGAAAACCGCGTCGGGCTTGCTGGTGGGCGTCAACGGCGGCCTGGTCGAGCTGTACGAGCACCTCGACATCGTGCCGACCCTGCCGATTCGCGGCGCAAAAAACCTGCCCGCGAAACTCGAAGAACACCGTGAAATGGCGTTTTTGTCGTATCAGCTGGCCACGATCAAGATCGACGTGCCGCTGGACATCGGCCTTGACGACCTGCACCTCAAAGCGCCCGATTGCGACAAGCTGATCGAGTTGTACACCGAACTGGAATTCAAAAGCTGGATCGCCGAAGTCGAGCGCGACGCCAAGCGCGCGGGCCAGGTGATCACCCACGAAGCCCCTGCGGCGCCGACCGAAGAGCTGCAATACGAAACCATCCTTGATCAAGCCCGTTTCGACGTGTGGCTGAAAAAGCTCAACGACGCCCAACTGATTGCCTTTGACACCGAAACCACCGGGCTGGACGCGCAGCAAGCGCAACTGGTGGGTGTGTCGTTTGCGGTCAAGCCGGGCGAAGCGGCCTACATCCCGTTGACCCACTCCTACATGGGCGTGCCGGATCAACTGGACCGCGATACCGTACTGCGCGCACTCAAGCCGCTGCTCGAAGACCCGAACAAGGCCAAGGTCGGCCAACACGCCAAGTTCGACATCAACATCCTGGCCAACTGCGCCATTGGCGGTGATCAAGCCAACGGCATCGCCGTGCAAGGCGTAGCCTTCGATACCATGCTGGAGTCCTACGTGCTCGACTCCACGGCCACCCGCCATGACATGGACAGCCTGGCGCTGAAATACCTGGGCCACACCACGACCAGTTTTCAGGATATTGCCGGCAAAGGCGTCAAACAGCTGACATTTGACCAGATCTCGCTGGAACTGGCCGGACCGTATGCCGCAGAAGATGCTGACGTGACCCTGCGCCTGCACCACGTGCTGCATGAAAAACTGCAAGCGATCCCGAGCCTGAACAGCGTGCTGACCGACATTGAAATGCCGCTGGTGCCGGTTCTGGCCCGCATTGAGCGCCAAGGCGCGCTGGTGGACGCCAAGCTGCTGGGCGTGCAGAGCGTTGAGCTGGGCGACAAGATGGTGGCGCTTGAACGTGAGGCGTTCGAGATTGCCGGGGAAGAATTCAACCTCGGCTCTCCTAAGCAATTGGGCGTGATCCTGTACGAAAAACTCGGCCTGCCGATCATCAGCAAAACTGCCAAAGGCCAGCCATCGACGGCCGAAGCGGTGCTGGCGGAGCTTGCCGAGCAAGACTTCCCGCTGCCCAAGGTGCTGATGCAGTACCGTTCGATGAGCAAGCTGAAAAGCACGTACACCGACCGTCTGCCCGAGCAGATAAACCCGCGTACCGGGCGTATTCACACCTCGTATCACCAGGCGGTAACGGCCACCGGGCGTTTGTCGTCCAGCGACCCGAACCTGCAGAACATCCCGATTCGTACAGCCGAAGGCCGCCGGATCCGTCAGGCGTTCGTCGCACCCAAAGGCTACAAACTGCTGGCGGCGGACTATTCGCAGATTGAGCTGCGGATCATGGCCCACCTGGCCAAGGACGAAGGGCTGCTGCACGCCTTCCGCAACAACCTGGACGTGCACAGTGCCACGGCGGCCGAGGTGTTTGGCGTCGACCTGAGCGATGTCACCACCGACCAGCGCCGCAGCGCCAAGGCGATCAACTTCGGTTTGATCTACGGCATGAGCGCCTTTGGTCTGGCCAAGCAGATCGGTGTCGACCGCAAACAGTCGCAGGCCTATATCGACCGCTACTTTGCGCGCTATCCGGGCGTGCTGGAGTACATGGAGCGCACGCGCACCCAGGCGGCCGAGCAAAGTTATGTCGAGACGATTTTTGGTCGTCGCCTGTACCTGCCCGAGATCAACGCGAAAAACCCGGCGTTGCGCAAAGGCGCTGAACGCACCGCGATCAACGCCCCGATGCAGGGCACTGCGGCGGACATCATCAAGAAAGCCATGGTGGCCGTGGATAACTGGCTGACGGCCTCCGGCCTCGACGCCCGCGTGATCTTGCAGGTACACGACGAACTGGTGCTGGAAGTGCGTGAAGACCTGGTGGACCAGGTGCGCGACGAGATCCGACTGCACATGAGCGAAGCGGCCACGCTGGCGGTCCCGTTGGTGGTGGAAGTGGGCGTTGGCGACAACTGGGACGAGGCGCACTGACCTAAACCTGTAGTCGCTGCCCAAGCATGAGGCTGCGAGTCTCCCCGGGGCTACCCAAGTGGCGGTCCTGCGGCCCGCATCGCGGCCTTCGTTCCTCGTCAGCGACTACTGTTTGGCAAAATTTTCAGGGGCTCAGGAACTAAACCCGCTTAACACAACTCAGATTATTTGAATGGCTGGTGAAGCCCTTCAATGCTCCTAATGTTGTGTTAAGTGTTGGCAGATTCTGGACCCCGCCCCTAGCGGTCCAGTACTTGAACCCCGAACTTCCCTCCCCCATACGAAGTCCGGGGTTTTTTTTGCCTGCCATTTTTACTCGGCGCTTTCTTCTTCGCCTTTGTTCGGCAGTTCCAGCCAATTAGCCAGCACGGTGTACGCCTCTTCCAGACCCATGCGCTTTGGCGAGGAGAACAGCTGGATGGTCACGCTGTCGCCCCACTTCTTGCGGATCTCTGACTGAATTTTAAGCAGCGTGTTTTTAGCAGCGCCGTACGTCAGTTTGTCGGCTTTGGTCAGCAAAATATGCATCGGCATGCCGCTGGAAACGGTCCAGTCGAGCATCAACAGGTCGAAATCGGTCATTGGATGACGAACATCCATCATCAAAACCACGCCTTTGAGGCTTTCGCGGCTGCCGAAATACGCCTCAAGGTGACGCTGCCAGTGCATTTTCAACGGGATGGGCACTTTCGCGTAGCCGTAACCCGGCAAGTCGACCAGGCGACGGTCTTCGTCCAGCTTGAAGAAGTTCAGCAGCTGCGTACGGCCCGGGGTTTTCGAGGTTCGCGCCAGGCTGGCGTGGGTCAACGTGTTGAGCGCACTGGACTTGCCGGCGTTGGAACGCCCGGCAAAGGCGACTTCAAAGCCTTCGTCATCGGGGCATTGATCAACCTTGGCAGCGCTGAGCATGAAGGTAGCCTGTTGGCACAGACCGAGAATGGGGTTCTTGAGTTGCATGGGATTTCCGATGTGAGCGGCGTCAGGAATGGACGCGGCGTGCGTGTCGTTTCCGTTTCAGTGGCGCCAGTATATAATGCCGCAGATTTTGTGTGTGCTTTGTCCCGGCGTAGGACGAAGAACAAGAGCCAGGGTGCGCATTAGAACGCATCACGCTCCCAACCCTGAAAAAATCGTTTAAACGAATTGGCTGCTGCCGGTGCTTTGATGCCGCCTGACAGCGTTCAGGCTACACAGGATCCGGAAGCCGTGTACAACCGCGTTTGTATTGCCTGCCATGAAGGTCAGCGATTCATAACACCGAAACCGGGTGTAAAGGCCGAGGGTAAGTTAAGCAGACGTTGGTGCAACACGTGCCCCAGGGTGAAAAGGCGATGCCGCCGCGTGGTGTGTGCACGGACTGCAGTGTCGAGGATTACCAGCCAATCATCCAGTGGATGAATGAGTAAGCCCGGCCATAACTCTTAACCCTTAGCCGTAGTTGGATTAGCTGATGAACAAATTTTTCGTGAGTCTGCTGTTGACCATGGGCGTTAGTGGTATCGCCCAGGCCGCAGGTACCACCGTTGTGGGTGATGCTGCCGCAGGTCAGGCAAAAACCGCTGTCTGTGGCGCGTGTCACGGTCCCGACGGCAATAGCATGGCCCCCAACTTCCCCAAACTGGCCGGGCAAGGTGATCGCTACCTGCTCAAGCAACTGCATGAAATCAAGGACGGCAAACGCCAGGTCCTTGAAATGACCGGCCAGCTTACCAACCTGAACGATCAGGACCTCGCGGACATCGCCGCCTACTACGCCAGCCAAAAAAGCTCTGTCGGCGCCGCTGACCCGGCCCTGGTTGCTCGCGGAGAAGAACTGTTCCGTGGCGGCGACCTGCAAAAAGGCCTGCCCGCCTGCACCGGCTGCCATGCACCGGACGGCCAGGGCAACGCACCTGCCGGCTTCCCCCATGTGGGCGGCCAACACGCCAGTTACATCGAGAAACAGCTCACTGACTTCCGCGAAGGTGATCGTACCAACGACGGTGATTCGATGATCATGCGCGCCATTGCGGGCAAGCTGAGCAACAAGGACATCAAGGCGTTGGCCAGCTACATTCAAGGTCTGCACTGATTGGTGTAGGCAGGATGCAGCCAACCCGCAATGCATTTATTGACGTTAACGGTCGTTTAATCTTTGAATGTAAGCGTGTCAGGGCAGCCCAGGCTGCCCTTTTTCCTGCTATCTGCCGCTACACTACCGAACTCAAGCCAGAACAGACCTGTCTCAAAACAGGCCACGTCAGGCGACCTTATTTGTCCAGGAGTAAAGCATGCGTAATCTGATTCTCAGCGCCGTTCTCGTCAGCGCCTCCCTGTTTGGCATGACTGCTCAAGCTGCCGATGTCCCGCTTGAAGCCGGCAAGACCTACGTTGAGTTGGCGAATCCCGTTCCGGTTGCAGAGCCTGGCAAAATCGAAGTGGTTGAACTGTTCTGGTACGGCTGCCCGCACTGCTATGCGTTTGAGCCCACCATCAATCCGTGGGCGGCAAAGCTGCCGGCTGACGTGCATTTCGTGCGTATCCCGGCCATGTTTGGCGGCCCATGGGACGCACACGGCCAGCTGTTCCTGACCCTGGACGCCATGGGCGTAGAGAACAAAGTACACGCAGCGATCTTCAATGCCATCCAGAAGGAAGGCAAACGTCTGACCGACAAAAACGACATGGCTGATTTCGTGGCCACTCAGGGCGTCGATAAAGACAAATTCCTGCAAACCTTCGACTCTTTCGCCATCAAAGGCAAAATCGCCCAAGCTAAAGAACTGGCCAAGAAGTACGAGGTTTCTGGCGTCCCGACCCTGATCGTCAACGGTAAGTACCGCTTCGACCTCGGCACCGCAGGCGGCCCGGAACAAGCGCTGAACGTGGCAGACCAACTGATCGCCAAAGAGCGTGCAGCTGAGAAAGCGGCGCCACAAGCGGCCAAAAACTAAGCGGCGCCCTCTCCCGTGCGGCGCTGGAAGAGCGAACGAATCGTTGGCCTGCACGAACCGCAGGTCAACGAAGATCATGTGCCGGGCAGTGGCCTGGCGGATGATCGACGCTTGCGTTTGCTCAGCTTCAATATCCAGGTCGGTAACAGCACCCACAGTTACCGCCATTACCTGACCCGCAGCTGGCAGCACCTGCTGCCACACAAAGGGCGGGCAGGTAACCTGGAGAAAATAGGCGACCTGTTGAGCGACTTCGATCTGGTCGCGCTGCAGGAAGCCGATGGCGGCAGCCATCGCTCCGGCTACATCAATCAGGTCAAATACCTGGCCCAACAGGGCGAATTCCCCTACTGGTATCAACAACTCAATCGCAACCTGGGTCGCCTGGCGCAGCACAGCAATGGCGTGCTCAGCCGTTTGCGCCCCTCTGCCATTGAAGATCACCCTTTGCCAGGCCCCGCAGGGCGTGGCGCCATTTTAGTGCGCTTTGGGGACGGCCCCGATGCGCTGATCGTCGTCGTGATGCACCTGGCGCTGGGCACTAAAACCCGCACCCGGCAGCTGGCGTACGTTCGCGAACTGATTAGCGGCTACCAGCACCAAGTGCTGATGGGCGACATGAACACGCACGCCAGTGACTTGCTCGACACCTCGCCGCTGCGCGATCTCGGCTTGCTGGCGCCGCAAATGCAGGCCACCTTCCCCAGTTGGCGGCCGCAACGTTGCCTCGATCATATTTTGCTCAGCCCAAGCCTCACCCTTGAACGCGTGCAGGTGCTCGACCAGCCTATTTCCGACCACTTGCCGGTGGCAGTTGATATCCGTCTGCCCGGCTCTGTGGGCGGCGACTTGTTGCCCGTGCTGAGCCCGCCTCATGAGCCACTGGCATGAGCGCCGATGACGCCTCACGCTGGAAAGAAAAATACCTGAAGAGCGTCGAGCAACAAGACAAGCTCGAACGGCGCTGGAACGCGCGCCTTGACCTGTTGCGTCGCGGCCTGGTGCGCAGCACGCTGGCGGCCGAAGGCACCGACCGCACCGTTGACCAGTGCATGAAAGAAATGCGCGAAGCCGTGCGCACCGATGACATGGACGCCCCCTTGGCCGCCCTGCTCCCGCGCCTTGAAAAAGCCGTGCTCGACTCCGAGCAGCGCCGTGAAACCCGCATCGACCAAATGAGCGTCGCGCTCAACGCGCTGGTCACGCAGTTGCAAGCCCTGCCCTTGCCCCGCGACGTCAGCAAACCGCTAAAAGCGTTCGCCAAGCAACTCGATAACCGGGTCACCCAGGCGCGTGAAATCCCGTTACTGCTGAGTGAACTGAGCACCTTGCAGGGCCGCGCGCTGGCGCCACAGCAGCACACCGCTGAACCGGCCAAGCCAGGCCTGTTGCAGCGCCTGTTTGGCACTCAAGAAGCTGACAAGGCCGATCTGCCCGAAAGCCCGGCACCCGCGCCAGCGCCAACGCCAACGCCAACGCCACCTAAAGTGTCGAGCACGCCAACCCCCAGGCCTATCGCCCCTGCGCCAGCCGAGGTGCCTGAAGCCTTACCCGCGCAAGCCCCGCCTGAAGCCAACGTTGAGGCGCCGCCGCCCACTGAGCCTCCAGTCCCGGAGGCTACAGTCCCGGAGCCTGAGGTCGTCGACGAAGCGGTCGTCATCGGCGCCCTTGAGTCGGTTGTAGCGCTCGTCGACGCCGAAAACGCGCGCCTCGAAGAAGACGTTGAGGCGCCTGAACCTGCCGAAACCCTTGAGCCGCAGGCGCCAGCGTTACAGCCTGCACCACCTGCCGAACCCGCAGCCGACTCAACCTTTGCCCTGCCCGAAAGCCCCGAGCCCACTTACAGCTCAGTAGCGGAGCATATTGAATCCACCCTGCTCGGCTTGTTGAACGACCTGTCGCTACCCGAGCACCATCGGCCCCAGGCCGAGGCCATGCGCAAACGCCTCGAAAAAGGGCTTAACTGGTACGAATTACTGCCGATCCTCGATGATCTCGCGGTGTTGATGCTGGCCATCACTGACAGCGGCCAGCATGAATTTGAAACCTACCTCAAGCAGCTCAATGAGCGCCTGGAGTCGTTTCAAAGCAACCTGCAAGCAGCAAGTACCGGGCACGCCCTGGGGCGCTCCGAGGCAGAGCAACTGGACAACCAGATACGCGAGCACGTCGACAGCCTGCAAAGCAGCGTGCAAGACGCCGTCGACCTGAACAGCCTCAAGCACATCCTCGAAAACCGTCTCGAAGGCTTGCTGGGCACGATGGACCACCACCGACAGCAACGGGATGCCCGTGAGCAAGAGCTGTGCACCCACCTGCAAGGCCTGTCCGAACGCGTGGCCTTCATGGAGCAGCAAGCCCAAGGTTACCGTGAACACCTTGAAGAACAGCGCCTCAAAGCCTTGATCGACCCGCTGACCGGGCTGCCCAACCGCGCGGCCTGGAGCGAACGCCTGGCCCATGAAGTCGCGCAATGGCAAACCCACGGCAACCCGCTGCTGATCGCCATGCTCGACCTTGACCACTTCAAGCGCATTAACGATGGCTATGGCCATCTGGCCGGTGACAAAGTGCTCAAGATCATCGCCGCACAATTGACCAAACACCTGCGCCCCGGCGATTTCGTGGCGCGCTTTGGCGGCGAAGAATTCGTCCTGCTCATCCCCAACACACCGCTGCCCGCAGGCCTGCAATTGCTCGAAACGCTGCGCGCTGCGATTGAGGCCTGCCCGTTCCACTTCAAGGGCGAGCCGGTCACGCTCACCGCGTCCATCGGGGTCGCGCCCTTCGCCTTGGGCGAGCGCAGCGAACAGGTGCTTAAACGCGCTGACGAGGCCTTGTACCGGGCCAAGCACAAGGGCCGCAACACGATAGAGTTCAGCCAGGCTTCAGCTTGACGCCCTGCCCGCGCAGGCAGCGTTCAGATACGTTCCGGGACCAGTCATGTATGCTGGCCAATTAATTGCTCAGATACCTTTTTTGCCATGAAATTTTTAACGTTGATCATCTCTTTTGTTCTGCTGGCCGGTTGCGCCAGCGGTCCGCGCATGGACACCAGTCACCCCTCGGCCAACCACGACAGCCGCGTGCAGTTCATCGTGCTTCACTACACCTCCACCTCGCTTGAGCGCTCATTGCAGTTGCTGACCAGCGGGCCGGTGAGCAGCCACTACCTGATCGGCGACACGCCCCCGACCATCTACAAGCTGGTCGATGAGAGCCAGCGTTCCTGGCACGCCGGTGAAAGCCAATGGCGAGGCCGCACCTGGCTCAACTCAAGCTCGATTGGCATCGAAATCGTCAACCCGGGCTACCACGACACCCCGACCGGTCGCGTCTGGTACCCCTACACCGAAGGTCAGATCCAGTCGGTGATCGCGCTGCTCAAAGACATCTCGACGCGCTACAAGATCGACCCGCACAACATCATCGGCCACAGCGACATTGCGCCATTGCGCAAGCTCGATCCGGGCCCGATGTTCCCCTGGAAGCGCCTGGCCGAGGCCGGTTTCGGGATCTGGCCAAACGCCCAGGCCGTGGCCCGCGAGCAGGCCCGCTATGCCAACGCGATGCCCAGCATCACCTGGTTTCAGCAGCAATTAGCGTTGTTGGGGTATGAGACGCCGCAAACCGGCGAACTGGACGTTGCCACGCGCCACGTGTTGGCGGCGTTCCAGATGCACTTTAGGCCTTCGCGTTTCGACGGCACGCCTGATGCAGAAAGCGCGGCGATATTGAACGTGCTGAATACACAGCGGTAGAGCTATTCGGACTGCGCAGATCCTGTAGTCGCTGCCGCAGGCTGCGAAGGGTTGCGAAGCAACCCGTTTCTCAAAAACGCCGCAGAACCTTCGCCCTTTTGCAGTCTTGGCAGACTCGCAGCCTCGCGGAGCTCGGCAGCGACTACAAGCCCTTACAGCGGCAGCGCCATGTAGAACTGCGTGCCTTGCCCAGGCCGTGAGTACACGCCAATGCGCCCGCCGTGCAGTTGCACAATCTCTTTGCACAAAGCCAAGCCCAAGCCCGCGCCGCCCTTTTTCCGGCCCACTTGTACGAAGGGTTCGAAGATACGGCCTTGCTGGCCGTAGGCAATGCCCTCGCCACTGTCTTCAATGCTCATGATGACCCGCTCCCCGTGACGCCGCGCTTGCAGGCGGATTTGTCCGCCACTGGCGGTATGGCGCAAGGCATTGTCCAGCAGGTTATCCAGCACGCGCTCCAGCTGCGCCTGATCGGCATTCAGCACCGGCAGCTCCGGCTGCAAATCAATCAGTAGCTCGATGTTCTTGGCCGTCGCCCGATCGGCAAACCGTGCACGGGCCTCATTGAGCATCTGCTCAAGGTTGCACGGGGCCAGCGTGAGCTTTTGCAGGCCGTTCTGATAACGCGAGAAATTCAGCAGGTCGTTGATCAACTGCATCAGCCGCTGCATCTCTTCGTTCACCGTGTTCAGCAAATCGGTTTCACGGGACTGCGGGTCAAAGCGGGCGCGCTCCAGAAACAAGCCAAACGCCATATGCATGCCCGTGACCGGGGTACGCAGCTCATGGGAGGCGCGCAGCACGAACTCACTGCGCACGCGCTCAAAGGCCCGCTGCTCGGTCACATCGTGTAGCACCATCACCGCCCCCAGGATCGGCCCTTTGGGCTGGCTGACCGGTGTCAGGCTGTACGTCAGCAGGCGGGTTTCGCCCTCAATGTCGACGCTCAAGTCTTCAGGCGCGCGCTCAAGGCTGCCACCGCGCAAAACCGTCAACAGTTGCTGGTCAAGTTCCGGGCGGCCCAATGCCTCGCCCAGCGACTGGCCCAGACGGCCCTCGTCCCAGCCTAATTGGCGCTGGGCCACCGGGTTCAAATGCTCCAGGCGGCCTTGCTGGTCAATCATCAGCAGGCCGTCATCAATACTGTCGAGCACCGCCTGTAGCCGTTGCTGGCCCGCCAGCAGCTCATCGACATTGGTTGCCTGATGCTGGCGCAACGCCTCGGCCATGGTCCCGAAACGGCGGGTCAGCAGGTTCATTTCTGCCGCAGAAGACAGTGGCAGCACGACCTCATAGTTGCCTTTGCCGATGTTGTCAGCGGCCTTGGCCAATGCTTCGATGGGTGCGCCAAAGCGACGGGCGATGCCATGGGCTGTCACAAAGCCGATTATCAGCACCGCCAGCCCGACCAGCCCCAGCAAGCCGGCAATGATGATGGCGCGATCACGGGCGGCGGCTTGCGCGGTATAGATGTGATCGAGCGCCTTGCGGTGCTCTTCGATCAGACCATTGCGCAATGAGTTGAAACGGTCGGAGAGTTCTTGGTCACTGCCGATATCCAGCGCGTTGGCATGGGCTTCTTTAAAGGCTTCCAGAAAAAGCTCGTAGTCCTCACGGGCTTGAGCAAAACCATTGTCCAGCTTGTGTTCGCGCTCATGCTCCATCCCCTCATCGAGCAGGGCCAGGTACTCGTTCGCCGACGATTCCAGCGCCTTGGGATCAGGGTGGTTGCGCAGCATCAGGATCAACTGGTCACCCAGGGTCTGACGCAGCTTGAGGCCCAGATCGAGGGTGATGAAGTTGTTGCGGATCAGCGCCTCCTGGGATTTGGCCATCTGCATCACGCTGACCACGCCCAACAACAAGCCCAGCAGCGCCACCGTTATCAATGCCGAAATGCTCAGGAACAACCGGGTCCGCAGCTTGATCGCAAGTTTCATCAGATATGGCTCACAGGTTGTATTGCTTGCGCTTGCGATAGAGCGTCGAGGCGTCAATGCCCAAGGTTTTTGCGGCTTGATCCAGGGTGTCGCTGGTCGCCAGCACCGCACCGATGTGCGCTTTTTCCAACTGATCGAGACTCAAGGCTGCGCCAATACGCGGAGTATTGGGAGCGGTTTGTTCAGCCATGCCCAAGTGACTGACCTCGACCACTTCTTGAGGGCAAATAATACTGGCCCGTTCCACCACGTTGCGCAGTTCGCGAATATTACCCGGCCAGCGGTAATTGGCCAGCGCCTGGCGCGCCTGAGGGCTGAAGCCGCGGGCAGGGCGAGCGTACTCTTTAACGAAGCGGGCCAGAAACCGGTCTGCCAACGTCAAGATGTCCTCACTGCGCTCGCGCAGGGGCGGCAAGTGCAAGGTGATGACGTTCAGGCGGTAGAGCAAGTCTTCACGGAAGCGCCCGTCGCGCACCATGTCTTCAAGGTTGAGGTTGGTCGCGGCGAGGATGCGCACATCGGCGCGGCGCGTTACCGGGTCACCGACACGCTCGTAGACTTTGTCCTGAATAAAACGCAGCAATTTAGGCTGCAAGGTCAGCGGGAAATCACCGATTTCGTCCAGGAACAATGTGCCGCCGTCCGCCTGGCTGACCCGGCCCAAGGTGCTCTCGCTGGCCCCGGTAAAGGCGCCACGGGTGTGGCCGAACAACTCGCTTTCCATCAGCTCTGCCGTCAGCGACGGGCAGTTAATGGTCACGCAGGATTTTTTGGCGCGCTTGCTCCAGCCATGAATCGCTTGCGACAACTCGCCTTTACCCGTGCCGGACTCGCCGAGAATAAGGATGTTGGCGTCAGTGCCGGCGACCTGCCGGGCCGTTTCCAGCACCGCCATCATGGCCGGGCTGTGCGAGTCGAGCCCGTCTTTGGGCTTGCGTACTTCACCTTCGAGCGCTTCGAGACGGGCCGACAGTTGGCGTACTTCCAGCTGCTTGGCGGTGGCCAGGCGCAGTTGGTCAGGGCTGCACGGCTTGACCAGATAGTCAGCCGCACCGGCCTGAATCGCATCCACGGCGGTGTCGACAGCGGAGTGCGCGGTCACGATGACAACCCGCATCCACGGCGCTTGAATACGCATCTGGGCCAGCACATCCAGGCCGTTGTCCTCGCCTAGGCGCAGGTCCAGAAAACACAGGTCAAACACCTGACGTTGCAGCAGGGCGTCGGCTTGGGCCGCGCTATTGGCCGTGGCGACGGTGTACCCCTCGTCTTCAAGGCAATAGCGGAACGTGCGCAAGATAGCGGATTCATCATCGACCAGCAGAATGCGGCCCTGTTGCTCTTTGGATGATTCCATATCCGGCGTTCCTTTATGAGTGATCTTGGTTAGTGTCGGAATAATCGGGCAAGTTGCATGATTTTTCAGGAATGATTCAGAGGCTAACAGGGAAGGGCGCTGGACACCTCCTGTAACGCTCTGATTTTAAAGATTTTAGCGCTGCTGACAGCGGCATTGTCGAGTCCGATAAATTCTCCGGTGGTCTGCTGGAGCCGCATTCAGCGGGCAGCACTGTAGCGCGCTGGCGCTGATCGTGCAGAACGCACGGCGCCATCAGGGCTCATCGTGCAGGTTGCTCGCGTCGACCCTCTTCAAAAATCTGTAAGCCACTGATTTATATAGAATTATTACTTTCAAAAAAACTGGCATGCAGCCTGCAATATCTCTCGCATAGCCGTCACTGCCCCATGAGCGCAGCGGCGACACCCTCATAACAACAGCGAGTGGCAGGAGTTTGAGCATGAATCGTCAAGGTTTCGCCAGTCTGGGTATGACTTCACAGCACCTGCAGCAGGGCCTTTTCACCAGCCTGGCGCTGGTCATGACGCTCATCGGTGGCCAGCAATGGGCACATTGGCAGCAGCCAGCCCCGGCGCAATCGGTGCCAGCCCACGCCATCGCTGCTCAACAGACTCACTTCAGCGCCATTCGCTCTACCGCATTGGGCTCAAGCACCCCGATGGGCCGCTATGACCTGGCAGCTTCTGAAGACACGCAAACCGCCAACACCCAACCCGTTCCGGAGCGTTGGGTGTTTTAAGTGTTCACACGCTTAAGACCCTGACCGGGCCTTGAGTTGCAAAACGGCATCACCCTTTCGAACAGAAATAAGGAGATTCACCATGTTGAGCTGGGCAATTACCTTCCTGATTATCGCCATCATCGCAGCAGTATTGGGCTTCGGTGGCATCGCGGGCACGGCTACCGGTATCGCCAAGATCCTCTTTGTCGTATTCCTGGTGATGTTCGTTGTGTCCTTCATCTTTGGTCGTCGTGGTCGAGGCTGACGATGTACGGTCGATCCCTTAAGGCAATGGCGGCTGCCCTGTTGATGGGCAGCAGTGCCATGACCCTTGCCGCCAATGACGGCCAGTCCCGCGCCAACCAACTGTTGAGCGACCCGGACTACCGTCAGGCCTGGCAAAAAGTGGTTAAAAAAGAGGAGCGCTTGCCTGAGTGGGTCATGAACCTCTCTGGCAGTGCTGAGCAAATGAACGCGGTGACGCAAGACGGTGACCCGTATTTAGTCGGCCCTTTGTGCGAAAACGAGCAATCGTGTTCCACCCAACGGCTGATAGTCGCGGTGAGCTTTGACAAAAAGCATGCCTACGCGCTGCTGGTTGAAGTGCCTGCGGGGTTGCCTACTGACAAATCGCCTGCACGTCATGCCGATTTCCGATACTTGGGCAAGCCTGATCCTGAGATCCAGGCGCTGCTTAAAGAGCAATTAAAGAAAGACCCTAACTGGTATTGAATGCCGGGCAGGGCGACAACGCTGTTTTCGAGTGCCAAAAGCCAAGGTTTTACCTTGGTTTTTTTGCGTCTGCCTGACACTGCCTTTCGTCGGTAATTGCTTATCCCAGTTCATTTTTTCTGAAAAAGATGTGGCTTGAACTACCCTTTGAAACGTCGACCGTATATCGACTATTGGCAAATTGATGGCTTCTCATTTTTCGATTTGTGTTGTGGGATATTTCCGAAATGCTAGCGCTGTCTGTGAGCCTTCTTTAATGCCAAAAAGGCCTTGAAACAGCCGGTTTACGGCGGTTATGTCATCTATTCTGTCAGTGCAACCTTCCTGATTTTTGAGGTCTTGTCGGACAAAACCCATGCCGATTCGGCATAGGGTAGGCGTTTACGGCATTAGACGGTAACGCCGTGCATGGGAATAGTTGCGCCTTTTTTCGCCTGCCAAAGA
Source organism: Pseudomonas helleri (assembly GCF_001043025.1). GTDB lineage: Bacteria > Pseudomonadota > Gammaproteobacteria > Pseudomonadales > Pseudomonadaceae > Aquipseudomonas > Aquipseudomonas helleri. The sequence continues at coordinate 64,044 of NZ_JYLD01000015.1, forward strand.
GCCAGTCCGGCTCGATTTGGGCGACCTTCTACGGGGGTACAGCTTGGTCTTTTTTGCGCTCTTGAGCGCTCTAGTCCGAGCCTGTACCCGAGTCCACTTGAAGTAAGGGTAATGACATGAAGAAGGCAAAACTTAGCCTCGCCTGGCAGATCCTAATCGGTCTGGTCCTCGGGATTGCAATCGGCGCACTGCTCAACCATTTCAGTGCTGAAAAGGCCTGGTGGATCAGTAACGTCCTGCAACCTGCAGGCGATATCTTTATCCGTCTGATCAAGATGATCGTAATCCCAATCGTGATTTCTTCACTGGTTGTCGGGATTGCAGGCGTGGGGGATGCGAAGAAACTCGGTCGCATCGGTCTAAAAACAATTATTTACTTCGAAGTGGTCACCACCATCGCGATCCTGGTCGGCCTGGTGCTGGCCAACGTGTTCCACCCGGGCGCCGGGATCGACATGAGCACGCTGGGCACGGTGGATATTTCCAAATATCAGGCCACTGCCGCTGAGGTGCAGCATGAACACGCGTTCATCGAGACCATCCTCAACCTGATCCCGTCCAACATCTTCGCAGCCATGGCTCGCGGTGAGATGCTGCCGATCATCTTCTTCTCGGTACTGTTCGGTCTGGGCTTGTCGAGCCTGAATGCCGAGCTGCGCGACCCGCTGGTGAAAACCTTCCAGGGCGTGTCCGAGTCGATGTTCAAAGTCACTCACATGATCATGAACTACGCGCCAATCGGTGTGTTTGCGCTGATCGCCGTGACCGTCGCCAACTTCGGCTTCGCCTCGCTGGTGCCATTGGCCAAGCTGGTGGTGCTGGTGTACGCGGCCATCCTCTTCTTCGCCTTCGCGGTACTGGGCCTGATCGCCAAGCTGTTCGGCTTCTCGGTGATCAAGCTGATGCGCATCTTCAAAGATGAGCTGGTCCTGGCTTACTCCACCGCCAGCTCCGAAACCGTGTTGCCACGCGTGATCGAGAAGATGGAAGCCTACGGTTGCCCGAAAGCGATTTGCAGCTTCGTGGTACCGACCGGCTACTCGTTCAACCTTGACGGTTCGACCCTGTACCAAAGCATCGCGGCCATCTTTATTGCCCAGCTGTACGGCATCGACCTGTCGATCAGCCAGCAACTGCTGCTGGTGCTGACCCTGATGGTCACCTCCAAAGGCATCGCCGGCGTACCGGGCGTGTCCTTCGTGGTACTGCTGGCCACCTTGGGCAGCGTGGGCATCCCGCTGGAAGGCCTGGCCTTCATCGCCGGTGTAGACCGTGTGATGGACATGGCGCGTACCGCCCTCAACGTCATCGGTAACGCCTTGGCCGTACTGGTCATCTCGCGCTGGGAAGGCATGTACGACGCCGCCAAAGGCGAGCGCTACTGGAACTCGCTGCCGCACTGGCGCAGCAAGGAAGCCGCCAAAGGTTAATCACCTTCGCCTGGCGCTTCACTCCCCAAACCCCGGACTTGTCCGGGGTTTGTTGTTTTAGGCATCACGACTTTTCCTCTCCTGTAGCCGCTGCCGAGGAACGAAGGCTGCGATGGGTTGCGCAGCGACCCCAAACGGCGGTCCTGCGGCCCGCATCGCAGCCTTCGTTCCTTGTCAGCGACTACAGGTTTTGCGAGTTCTGCGTTGAACGTCGTTGTGCCAACCTCCCGGCGTTTGTCGTTTCTGAGGTCTGGCCGGTATCATCTGCCGCACTTATTAGGAGTATCCCGATGCTTAACGGCCTATGGCTCAGCTTTTTCCTTGTCGCCACGGTGTCGGCGTTTGCCCAATGGCTGGTAGGGGGAAATGCCGGGATCTTCGCGGCCATCGTTGAAAGCATCTTTGCCATGGCCAAGCTGTCGGTTGAGGTGATGGTGCTGCTGTTTGGCACGCTGACGCTGTGGCTGGGGTTTCTGCGGATTGCCGAAAAGGCCGGCATCGTCGACTGGCTGGGCAGGGCGCTGGGGCCGCTGTTCAAGCGCCTGATGCCAGAAGTTCCGCCCGGCCACCCGGCCCTGGGCTTTATCACCCTGAACTTCGCAGCCAACGGCTTGGGCCTGGACAATGCCGCCACGCCGATCGGCCTCAAGGCCATGCGCGCGCTGCAAGAGCTAAACCCGAGCCCGACCAGCGCCAGTAATGCGCAAATCCTCTTCTTGGTGCTCAACGCCTCGTCGCTGACCCTGCTGCCCGTCACGATCTTTATGTACCGTGCCCAGCAAGGCGCGCCAGACCCCACGCTGGTGTTCCTGCCGATCCTGCTGGCCACCAGCGCCTCGACCCTGGTGGGCCTCTTCTCGGTGGCCATCGTGCAGCGCCTGCGCCTGTGGGACCCGGTGGTGCTGGCGTACCTGATACCCGGCGCACTGATTCTGGCGGGCTTTATGGCGCTGCTGGCGAGCCTGTCAGCGGCGGCGCTGGCGAGTTTGTCATCGATCCTCGGCAACCTGACGCTATTCGGGCTGATCATGCTGTTTCTGGTGATCGGTGCGCTGCGCAAGGTCAAGGTTTACGAGGCGTTTGTCGAAGGCGCCAAAGAAGGCTTCGACGTAGCCAAGAACCTGCTGCCGTACCTGGTGGCGATGCTCTGCGCAGTGGGCGTATTGCGCGCTTCGGGCGCACTGGACTTTGGCCTGGACGGCATTCGCCATCTGGTCGAATGGCTGGGCTGGGACACGCGCTTTGTCGATGCGCTGCCCACGGCGATGGTCAAACCGTTTTCAGGCAGCGCGGCGCGGGCGTTGCTGATTGAAACCATGCAGACTAAAGGCGTCGACAGCTTCCCGGCCTTAGTGGCCGCGACCGTGCAGGGCAGCACGGAAACCACCTTCTATGTGCTGGCGGTGTACTTCGGTGCGGTCGGCATCCAGCGCGCGCGCCACGCCGTGAGCTGCGCCTTGCTGGCAGAGTTCTCAGGCGTGGTGGCAGCGATTGCGGTGTGCTACTGGTTCTTTGGCTAAACCGCGTAGGAGCGAGCTTGCCTCGCGATCTTTTGATCTTAAAGAAGATCGCGAGGCAAGCTCGCTCCTACGGATTGGGGCTCAAGCCTTGGGCTTTTTACGCGGCTTGAGGTACTTGGTCAGGCCCTGAAACCAGATGACCTGCGCCGGATTACCCTTGATCTGAATCGACTTGTCCTGGATCCCGGTCATAAACGCCAGTTGCTTGTTCTTGGCTTGCATTGTGGCAAAGCCGTAAGCGGCATCTTTAAAGGCGATGGCAAACACCGGGTCCGGGTATAAGCCCGAGTGGCTGGTAATACGCTGGTTTTTGACTTTGAAGTGACGTGCGACTTTGCCATCGAGGGTTTGCAGCTGGAACACCATGTCTTTATCAACCAATTGCTGTTGAAAAGCAGGGTTTTTACGGCTGGCTTTGCCCATCAGAAAGCCCAGCATCCAGAGCAGAAAACGAAATTTCATGTACGCGGCCTCGGGGAATAAATAAAGAGCCGGCGCAGTTTAACGATTTGAGCGAAGAACGCCACATATCCAAAGAAATAGGCGCTGATAGACGGGTTTTTGCCACTTATGGCCGCATGATCGGCCAATTTACTCTCAAGAACGGGCAAGCCAGCTTGCCCGCTCCTCTAAAACCAGCCTCGCTTAAGGGTTGACGCTGTCTTTAAGGAATTTGCCAGGCTTGAAGGCTACGGTGTTGCTGGCTTTGATGGTCACTGGCTGACCGGTCTGCGGGTTCTGCCCGGTCCGTGCACCGCGATGGCGCTGGATAAACGTACCGAAACCGACCAGCGTGACGCTGTCTTTGCGGTGCAGGGCGTTGGTGATTTCTTCGAGCACTGCATTGAGTACGCGGCTGGCTTGCTCTTTGGTGAGGTCAGCCTTTTCAGCGATAGCGGCGGCGAGTTCTGGTTTACGCATGATGAAGCCTCTTTGACGGTTTTTTGTTGTTATGTCCGTGCTGCTCTTCTATGGAGCAGCATCCAAGGCGCCGCAGGCTCTACTCTGCGGCAGACCGGTGTGAGAATGGCACGCGACCAAGTCACGCGCCACCCTCAGCAGGCGCTTTGTTGAGGCAAGGCAATGACATTTACGACAAAAGGTAGAGTGTTTACGCCAACAGCGCAGGCAACTCTTTGTTCAGCGCCAGTTTCTCGCGAACCGCCTCGCCGGTGAGGGCATAACCGAGCAGCTTGCCGTCTGCATCGCGGCACAGCGCTTTGATGTCGGCACCCTGACCTTCCACCGTCCACACACCTTCGCAACCACGCGGCACCGGCGACACCACCAACGGGCACACCGGTGTTTTCACTGTAATCGGCATGGCCCCGTAGCTGACCGCTGTCGGGTTGCCCGCCAGGGTCTGCGCCAGCGCCCGTGCGCAGCTCATCAGCGGCATCACGTAGAGCAGGCTCAAACCGTCGACCTGCGCGCAGTCGCCCAGCGCGTAGATGTTGGCGTGGGAGGTTTTAAGATGGCGGTCCACTTCGATACCGCGGTTGATCCGCAGGCCGGCAGCGGCCGCCAGATCGGTGCGTGGGCGCAAACCAATGGCTGACACCACCACATCACAGGCGATCACGCTGGCGTCCGACAAGTGCGCCTCAAGGCCATCCTCGGTGCGCTGCAAACGCGTAAGCACCGGCCCGAGATGAAAACGTGCGCCCAGGCTTTCCAGGCCCGATTGCACGGCGGCCGCAGCAGCCGGGTGCAGCAGCGTCGGCATCACTTGCTCGCACGGCGCTACCAGGTCGACCTCATAGCCGCCCGCGATCAAGTCGTTGGCGAACTCACAACCGATCAGGCCGACACCCAGAATCAGCACACGGCGCTTGCCCGCGGCCGCTGCACGAAAGCGGGCGTAGTCTTCCAGGTCATTGATCGAGAAGATCGCATCCTGAGCATCGCCTTCGACCGGCACCTGCACCGATTGCGCGCCCCAGGCCAGGATCAGATCGCGGTAAGGCACGGCTTCTTCACCGATCCACAGTTGCTTGTGGCCCGGATCAATCCCGCTGACGCGGGTGTGGGTGCGCACCTGCGCCTTGAGCTGCTCGGCCATGGCGCCGGGCAAGGCCATGCTCAAGCCGTCGGCTTCTTTGTTTTTGCCAAAGCCGGTGGACAGCATCGGCTTGGAGTAGGAACGCCCGTCATCGGACGTGATCAACAGCAGCGGTGTTTCGCTGTCCAGCTTGCGAAACTCCCGGGCCAGGTTATAGCCAGCCAGCCCAGTGCCAACGATCACAACAGGTGCGCTCATTCCAATCTCCAGAGTCAATCAATTCAAAAAAGGGCGGATCAGCCGATTTCGATCATCTCGAAATCCATTTTGCCAACGCCGCAGTCCGGGCACAGCCAGTCTTCAGGGACGTCCTGCCACAGCGTACCGGGCGCAATACCGTCATCCGGCCAGCCATCGGCTTCGTTGTAAATCAGTCCACAAACAATGCATTGCCACTTTTTCATGGGGGTATTTCCTTTCGCTCAGGCGTGGGCGAGGGCACAGACTCTTATCAATCGGTTGTGTTACTCGCAAAATTCAGGCCGTTTGTACTGATCAACACCGACAGATGCAAGCCCGACGACTGCCTGATGGCACTCTGGCGCTCAAGCAAGGACCAGCGTGATAAGCTCGCCCGCCTCAATGGCTGCCAATTATGACCCACTGTGCCGCACATAACTTCTACGCTGGTCTCGCCTGTCTGGCTTGAGCAAAGCGAACTTCCTGCACCGCCTGACGAACAGATCCTCGACTGGTTGTTCGACCAAGGCTCCCTGACTCAACGTCTTACCGCACTTTCGGACGGCTCCTTCAGCGTGCTGCCGCTTTTCGAAGGCTGGCAGACACTGCGCGCCGACGAATGCACGGCCCTCGATTTGCCTGAAAACAGCCAGGGCTGGGTGCGCGAAGTGTATTTACGCGGCCATCTGCAACCGTGGGTATTCGCCCGCAGCGTCGCCGCGAAAAGCGTCCTGCAAATAGGCGGCTTCGACATGGAAGCGCTGGGGGCGCGCTCACTGGGCGGCTTACTGTTCAGCGATAACGCCTTTGAGCGCGGACCGATGCAAGTATGCCAATACCCGCGCGGCGGCTTGCCCGTGGCTGATCAGGCAGACGACCTGTGGGCGAGGCGCTCGCGTTTTTCGCGGGGCCCGTTGAGCGTGCTGGTGGCCGAAGTCTTCTTACCTAACCTGTGGGCCGCCCTGAGTGCCCGGCCGGAGAACAACTGATGTACGTGAGCCTGCTCAAATCACTTAATCGCTTGAACCCGCGCGCTTGGGACTTTATCCAACTGACCCGCATGGACAAGCCCATCGGCATTTACCTGCTGCTGTGGCCGACCCTGTGGGCCTTGTGGATTGCCGCCAAGGGCGTGCCTTCGCTGGGTATTCTGCTGATTTTTGTTTTCGGCGTGATCCTGACCCGGGCGGGCGGTTGCGTGATCAACGACTTTGCCGACCGCAAGGTCGATGGCCACGTCAAACGCACCGAACAACGGCCGCTGGTCAGCGGAAAAATCAGCAGCAAAGAAGCCTTGGTGTTTTTTGCCCTGCTCATGGGTATCAGCTTCCTGCTGGTGCTGTGCACCAACGCCACCACCGTATGGCTGTCATTCGGCGGCCTGGCCCTGGCGGCGAGCTACCCGTTCATGAAGCGCTACACCTACTACCCGCAAGTGGTGCTGGGCGCGGCGTTCTCGTGGGGCATGCCCATGGCCTTCACCGCCCAGACCGACAGCCTGCCAGCGGCGGCGTGGTTGCTATACATCGCCAACCTGCTGTGGACCGTAGCCTACGACACCTACTACGCCATGACCGACCGCGACGACGACCTGAAAATCGGCGTTAAATCCACCGCCATCCTGTTTGGCGACGCCGACCGCGTTATCATCCTCGGCCTGCAAGGCCTGTCGTTGGGCTGCCTGCTGCTGGCCGGCGTGCAATTCGACCTCGGCGGCTGGTTCCACCTCGGCCTGCTGGTGGCTGCGGGCTGCTACCTGTGGGAATTCTGGTACACCCGCAACCGCGAACCCCAGCGCTGCTTCCAGGCGTTCCTGCACAACCACTGGGCCGGATTGGCGATCTTCGTGGGTATCGTGCTGAATTACGCACTGAACTAACCCAGCCCCCCTGTAGGAGCGAGCTTGTCTCGCGATCTTTTGATCGTTTAAAAGATCGCGAGACAAGCTCGCTCCTACAGTTAACCCAGCGCAGGCCTGCAGGCGTCAGCTTGCCTGTGAAAAGTCGGTCATATTGGCCTGTTGCAACGCGACACGAACGCCTGACCTGTACCGCTCAGGGGCTGCCCTTCGTCACCTAACGAATGCAAAGGACTGAATTAAGACTAAAATCAGTCCAGCCAACACCAGAGTGCAAACTATGAAATTTTCGACTCAAGTAAAACCCATCAGTTACCTGAAAAGTCACACAGCCGAAATTGTGCGATCCATTTCAGAAAGCCGTCAGCCTCTACTTATTACCCAAAATGGCGAAGCGAAAATGGTCGTAATTGACGTCAAAAGTTACGAAGAGCAAGCCGAAACCATGGCACTGCTGAAGCTGTTGGCATTGGGTAATCGGGAAATAGAAAACGGCCAATTTCGCGATGCGCAAGATGTATTCGCCGAACTGGATCTGGCTGATGCGCAATGACGTTTAAGGTCGTATTGCTTCAGTCCGCACAAATCGACCTTAAAGCGCTCAGGAAATACATCGTTAAGCGTTTCTGTGCCAGTACCTGGCAGGTCACTTATGAGCAATTGAAAGCGACTATCCGTTTGTTGGCAGAACAACCCCATTGCGGTTCAGTACCACCCGAATTAGAAATCCTGAATCTGAGTCAATTTCAACAAGTTGTCAGTGGTATGAACCGCATCATTTATGAGGTTCGCTCAGACATTATTTACGTGCATGTGATTGTTGACTCTCGTCAGAGCCTGGAATTGTTACTCACCCACCGGTTACTACGAACACCTCTGTAAAAAGTTTATGAGTTACTGAAAGAACCCAAAAAACCTGTGGCGCTAGCTTTTAAAGATCAAACGATCGCGAGACAAGCTCGCTCCTACACGTTTTTTACCCGATCACCCGTGCCACGGGCAGTAACACCCCACCGCCAGGGTGTGGGTAGCATTGACGCTACGGCCTTGGGTCAAGGCTTGCAGCACAGGTTCGATGAAGCTGTTGCTGGCGTTGCAGGTGGCGCCTTCGCTGTAGGGGCCAAAGTAGGCCAGTTGGCCGCTGCGGTCCCAGATGGCAACCGCCGGGCTGACGCTCAAGTGTTCGGCGCCGGGCAGGGCGGTCAGGGGTTTGATCGCGCCCAGGCTGGCAGGCAACTGGCCCTGGCTGCCGGGCTTTTGGACGGCATAAAATTCAACGCCCTGCGGCAGGTAGGTCGTCAGCAGTTCGCTCAAGTGTTGCTGGTTGCCGACATTGCACGGGCAGGCCGGGTCCCAGAAGTGCACCACGCGAATCGGCCCGGGCCCCGAGAGGTCTGCGGGCAGGGCCAGCACGTCCCCGGCAAACAAAACGGTCTGGTCGTTGAACGCACGGATATAACGCCCCTCAAACCAGTGGTAAGCGGCCCACACACCCACGGCGCAGGTCAGCACCAGCAGCCAGGTAAGCCAGGTTTTAAGGGTCGGTACAGGCATGCTGAATGTTCCTGAAAGGGCGCGTAGCTTGCCATGCTTAAACTGACAGCAGAATATCGTCAGCTATAAAGACTGTTCTGCCTTCATGCCTTTCTGTTTGGAACCCCTATGTCTGTCGCGTTTTCCCCCGAGTCCTTGCGCCCCCATTTACAACCGTTGGTCGCAGGTCAGCCTTTATCGAGTGAGGATCTGGCATACCAGCATTTTTACGGGCTGGACTTTGCGCAGCGCGCAGTACCGGTCCGTCGTCAGTTGGGGCGCTTCAGTGCCGCAGGCTACGACTTGGTCAGCCAGGTGTGGTGGCCTGAGTCCACACCCAAAGCCACGCTGTTTGTGATCCACGGTTTTTACGATCACATGGGGCTGTATCGGCATGTGATCGAGTGGGGGTTGAACCACGGTTTTGTGGTCATTGCCTGCGACTTGCCGGGCCATGGCCTGTCGAGCGGCGAGCGCGCCAGCATCGGCGACTTTTATCAGTACCAGGAGGCGCTGCAAGGCCTGTTTATCGAGGCCCAATCGCTGAACCTGCCGCAGCCCTGGCACTTGATCGGGCAAAGCACCGGCGGCGCCGTGGTACTGGACCATTTGCTGCATCACGGCGAGCAAAGCCCGGCCCAGGGTCAGGCCATCTTGCTGGCGCCGCTGGTGCGGCCCAAAGACTGGCAGTGGTCCAAGTTCAGCTATTACCTGCTCAGGCCCTTTGTTAAAGGCATTGAGCGGCGCTTCAGCGAGAACACCAATGACCCGGACTTCATGCCGTTTTTACAGGCCGATCCGCTACAGCCCGTGCGTCTGCCCACCGCCTGGGTCGGCGCCATGGCGCGCTGGATCCCCCGGGTCGAGGCCTTGCCGCCGAGCGCCCGCCAGCCCTTGGTGATTCAGGGCCAGGCGGATAAAACCGTTGATTGGGAGCACAACCTCAAGGTGCTGGACGCCAAGTTCAATCACCCGCAGGTGCTGCTGATTCCCCAGGCCCGTCACCATCTGGCCAATGAAACTGCCGACATTCGGGCGCAGTATTTTGCGTTTCTGGATCAGCACTTTTGACCTCAAAACGGCCCCTGTAGGAGCGAGCTTGCCTCGCGATCTTTTGATTTTTAAAGATCAAGAGATCGCGAGGCAAGCTCGCTCCTACAGTCAATCCGGGATCGGCAGGTTCAGGCTTTCTTTGACTTCTTCCATCACGATGTAGCTCTTGGACTCCCGCACGTGGGGCAGCTTGAGCAATATGTCGCCCAGCAGTTTGCGGTACGAGGCCATCTCGCTGATCCGCGCCTTGACCAAATAGTCGAAGTCACCGGACACCAGGTGGCACTCCAGCACATGGGGCAGTTTCAGCACGGCGCGTCGGAATTCTTCAAAGGTGTCGCCAGATTTGTAGTCGAGGCTGATTTCGACAAACACCAGCAAACTGCCCTGCAAGTGCTGCGGGTTGAGCCGGGCGTTGTAGCCCATGATGATCCCTTCACGTTCCAGCCTGCGTACCCGCTCGGTGCAGGGCGTGGTCGACAGCCCGACTTTCTCGCCCAGCTCGGTAAACGAGATGCGCCCGTCGGCCTGCAGAATGCGCAAAATATTGCGGTCGATCTTGTCTAATTCACGCTTTGTTTGGTGATTTGTACGCATAGGAGATTCTCCTTTGTCAAAAGCGTTTTGGCCGAGAATTGTCGCCAAATATAGCTGGTTATACAGTGAAACTCACTGGCTAAAGCTTCTTATACTGCGCGCATCTTCGCTTTGAATAATAAACGTCTGCGGCGGGCCGCGATGAGGGATAAAAATATGCGCGTTATGGTATTGGGTGGCGGCGTGATTGGCACAGCCAGCGCCTATTATCTGGCCCGAGCCGGGTTCGACGTGGTCGTGGTAGACCGTCAGCCTGCCGTGGCAATGGAAACCAGCTTTGCCAACGCCGGCCAGGTTTCGCCTGGCTATGCCTCACCGTGGGCCGCGCCGGGCGTGCCGCTCAAAGCCATCAAGTGGCTGATGGAGCGCCACGCACCGTTGGCGATCAAGGCCACTGGCGACATCGATCAATACCTGTGGATGGCGCAGATGCTGCGCAACTGCACCACCAGCCGTTATGCCGTGAACAAAGAGCGCATGGTGCGCCTGTCCGAGTACAGCCGTGACTGCCTCGATGAACTGCGCGCAGAAACCGGCATTGCCTACGAGGCCCGCAACCTCGGTACCACGCAACTGTTCCGCACCCAGGCGCAACTGGACGGCGCGGCCAAAGACATCGCCGTACTCAAAGAGTCGGGCGTGCCGTTTGAGCTGCTCGACCGTGAAGGCATCGCCCGTGTTGAACCGGCGCTGGCCAGCGTCACCAACATTCTGTCTGGCGCCTTGCGCCTGCCGAATGACCAAACTGGCGACTGCCAGATGTTTACCACCCGCCTGGCTGAAATGGCCATTCAACTGGGTGTCGAATTCCGCTTTGGCCAGGACATTCAGCGCCTGGACTACGCAGGCGATCGCATCAATGGCGTGATGATCGACGGCAAGCTCGAAACCGCTGACCGCTACGTGTTGGCCTTGGGCAGCTACTCGCCACAAATGCTCAAGCCGCTGGGCATCAAGGCGCCGGTTTACCCGCTCAAGGGTTACTCGCTGACCATCCCGATCACCAACCCGGCCATGGCTCCGACCTCGACCATTCTGGACGAAACCTTCAAGATCGCGATCACCCGTTTTGACAACCGCATTCGCGTCGGCGGCATGGCGGAAATTGCCGGGTTTGACCTGTCGCTGAAGCCACAACGGCGCGAAACCCTGGAACTGTGCGTCAACGATCTTTACCCTCAGGGCGGTGACTTGAGCAAGGCCAGTTTCTGGACCGGCCTGCGTCCAGCCACCCCGGACGGCACACCGATTGTGGGCGCGACCCCGTTCAAAAACCTGTTCCTGAACACCGGTCATGGCACACTCGGCTGGACCATGGCGTGCGGCTCTGGTCGCTTCCTCGCTGACGTGATGGCCAAAAAGACCCCACAAATCAGCGCCGAAGGCCTCGATATTTCTCGTTACGGAAACCACCAGGAGACTGCAAAACATGGCAATCCAGCGCCAGCTCACCAATGACCGCATGAGCCAGATCGTGGCTCATAACGGTACCGTTTACCTGTCCGGGCAAGTCGGCGACGACATGAACGCAGGGGTTGAGCAGCAGACCCGCGAAACCCTGGCAAACATCGAGCGTTTGCTGGACCTGGCAGGCACTGACAAAAGCCACATTCTGTCGGTGACCATCTACCTCAAAGACATTGATGCTGACTTCGCGGGCATGAACAGTGTGTGGGACAAGTGGCTGCCAAAAGGCGTGCAACCGGCCCGCGCCACCGTAGAAGCCAAACTGTGCGAACCCGAGATTCTGGTGGAGTTGTCGGTGGTGGCTGCACTGCCTTAACGTCACCGTTGCCAAGCAAAGTCCCTCTTGCGGTGCGGTACGCGGTTAACGCCGCGGTACGCACCGTTTTTTTATTCAACTGCCGTTAGAAGCCTGCCGCCATGCGCCCAGCCCGTGCCCTGATCGACCTTCAAGCCCTGCGACACAACTACCAACTGGCCCGTGAAGTGACGGGGGCCAAAGCCCTCGCGGTGATCAAGGCCGATGCCTACGGCCACGGCGCCGTGCGTTGTGCCCAAGCCCTGGAAGCCGAGGCCGATGGTTTCGCGGTGGCCTGTATCGAAGAAGCACTGGAACTGCGCGCCGCCGGTATTCGCGCGCCGATTCTGCTGCTCGAAGGTTTTTTTGAAGCCGATGAACTGCCGCTGATCGTCGAACATGACTTGTGGTGCGTCGTGCATTCGCTGTGGCAACTCGATGCTATCGAGCAGGCCACACTGGCCAAGCCCATTCAGGTATGGCTCAAGCTCGACACCGGCATGCACCGCGTCGGCTTGCACCCAAGCGAGTACAAAAGCGCTTACCAACGCCTGCAAGCCAGCGGCAAAGTCGCGAAAATCGTGCTGATGAGCCACTTCGCCCGCGCCGATGAACTCGACAGCCTGCGCAGCGTCGAGCAGGTGGCGGTGTTCCTGGCGGCCCGTGACGACTTGTCTGCCGAAGTCAGCTTGCGCAATTCGCCTGCCATTCTGGGCTGGCCAAGCGTGCCGAGCGACTGGGTGCGCCCCGGCCTGATGCTCTACGGTGCTACCCCCTTTGAACAAGACCACCCACTGGCCGCACGCCTGCAACCAGTGATGACCGTGGAGTCCAAAGTCATTTGCGTACGCGAACTGCCCGCCGGTGAACCGGTGGGCTATGGCGCAAAATTCATCACCCCGAAACCGATGCGCATAGGCGTCGTCGCCATGGGTTATGCCGACGGCTACCCGCGTCATGCACCCACCGGCACGCCGGTACTCGTGGCGGGCCAGCGCAGCCAATTGCTCGGCCGGGTATCGATGGACATGCTGTGCATCGACCTCACGGATGTGCCCGACGCCGGTCTGGGTTCGACCGTTGAGTTGTGGGGCAAAAACATTCTTGCCAGCGAACTCGCGGAAAAAGCTGAAACCATTCCCTACCAAATTTTTTGCAACCTGAAACGAGTGCCACGGCTCTATTCCGGGAGCTGATGGGTTGTATGCAAAATGCAGGGCCGACCGGGCTCTCAGGTTTCAAGTCAAAGTGTTGTAAATACTGAACACTATCGCCATGATGGCGCCATCTTGACCTGAATCTGATCCCTGGAGGCTCCTGCATTGGACGTCGGTGAACGACTGCAATCCATCCGCAAAATCAAAGGTTTGTCACAGCGCGAGCTTGCCAAGCGCGCCGGCGTGACCAACAGCACCATTTCGATGATCGAAAAGAACAGCGTGAGCCCGTCCATAAGCTCCCTGAGAAAAGTGCTGAGTGGCATTCCCATGTCTATGGTGGAGTTTTTTTCCGAAGAGATTCTTCAGGAAAAACCGACCCAGATTGTCTACAAAGCCAATGAGCTGATCGACATCTCAGATGGTGCGGTGACCATGAAACTGGTCGGCCGGGCGCATCCGAGCCGGGCCATTGCCTTCCTCAACGAAATTTATCCACCGGGCGCTGACACCGGGGATGAAATGCTGACCCACGAAGGCGAAGAAACCGGGATCCTCGTCGAGGGCCGCCTGGAGCTGACCGTCGGTCTGGAGACGTTCGTGCTGGAGGCCGGTGACAGCTACTACTTCGAGAGCTCGAAACCGCACCGTTTCCGCAACCCGTTCGACGTAGCGGCGCGACTAATCAGCGCAGCCACCCCCGCGAACTTCTAAGCAAAGCGGCGCCCTGCACAGCTCTGGCGGCGCCCGCGACGTTCATCGGTCACGCCTATTCCCCTTCTAAAATTAGGGTTGTTTCAGTGCGTCTGGCTAATCGGTATACTTTCGCCGCCTGCAAAACCGTGGTTGTGGGCGTGAATAGCCACCATTGAGGGTGTACGCGTGAACCTAATTATGAAAATGCTGGCCGTACCAGCAACAGTACTGGCCCTTTGGGCTGCCAACGCCCAGGCCACAACGTCGGCTGATGAGATCGCAAAACGCCTGGAGCCTGTGGGTAAAGTCTGCATTCAGGGCCAGGAATGTGCCGCGGGTGGAGGTGGCGAGACTGCAGCCGCGAGCGGGGGCGGCATGAGCCCCGATGACGTGATCGCCAAGCACTGCACCGCCTGCCACAGCATCGGCTTGCTGGAAGCGCCAAAAATCGGCGACACCGCCGCCTGGAAAGCCCGCGCCGACAAAGAAGGCGGCCTGGATGGACTCTTGGCCAAGGCGATTACCGGGCTCAACGCCATGCCGCCAAAAGGCACCTGCGGCGAATGCAGCGACGCCGAGCTTAAAGCCGCGATCCAGAAAATGTCTGGCTTATAACTCCCCGCCGTCTCTTACCTCGCGATGTTTTGATGGTTTAAAAGATCGCGAGGCAAGCTCGCTCCTACAGTTTGAAAGTGTTTGCGCCTTGCGCTTTGCAACCAACTCCGGTCACTCTCGGTCTATTCGCTAGACACGCAAGTTCCTGGAGGATCCGATGGTGCAATCCTGTTCGATCGAGCGCGCAGTCGATGAAGCACTGTCTCGGCTGCCCACCCACATCCACTTGGGCTTGCCCTTGGGCCTGGGCAAAGCCAATCGTTTTGTGAACGCGCTGTATCAGCGAATCAAGCAACTGCCCGAACGCCAACTAACGATCTACACCGCCTTGAGCCTGGGCCGCCCGGCGCTGGGCGACGGCTTGCAAAAGCGCTTTCTGCAACCGTTCGTAGAGCGCGTGTTTGGCGACTATATCGAGCTGGATTACCTCGCCGACCTGCACCGCGACAGCCTGCCACCCAACATCAACGTCGAGCAGTTTTTCATGCAGCCGGGCAGCCTGCTCAACAGCCCGCCGGCGCAACAAGATTACGTCAGCAGCAACTACAGCCACGCCGCCCGCGACATCAACGCCAACGGCTTGAACCTGGTGGCGCAACTGGTGGCCCGTAACCCGCAGGCCCCGGATCGCCTGAGCCTGAGCTGCAACCCGGACATCACCCTCGACCTCTTGCCGATGATCGCCAAGCGCCGCGAAGCGGGCGAAACCATCCTGCTGCTCGGCCAGGTGCACAGCGACTTGCCCTACATGCCCGGCGACTCAGAACTCAATGCAGACGCTTTCGACCTGCTGATCGACGACGAAGAACACACCACGCTGTTTTCCACACCCAGCATGCCGGTCAACCTGCAAGACCACTTTATTGGCCACCATGCCAGCACCTTGATCCGTGACGGCGGCACCCTGCAAATCGGCATAGGCGCCATGGGCGATGCGCTGACCGCCTCGCTGCTCGCACGCCAGGCGGACAACGAAGGTTATCGTGCCTTGCTCGACGACCTGGACATCAGCCCGTGGCGTAGCCTGATTGAGCGCGAAGGCGGGATAGAACCCTTTGCCCAGGGCCTGTATGGCTGCAGCGAAATGTTTGTGCACGGGCTGATGGTGCTGGTCGACGCCGGCATTGTGCGGCGCAAGGTGTACCCCGATATCGAACGCCAGACCCAAGCCAACGCCGGTACCCTCGACGAAAGCCTGCACACCGATGGCATCAGCGTGCACGGCGGTTTTCTGCTGGGCCCGCAGGAGTTTTATCAGCGTTTGAACGAACTGCCCCACAGCAAGCGCGCCGAATTCAACATGACCGCCATCAGCTATATCAACGAGCTGTATGGCCAAGAAACGCTGAAGCGCCTGCAACGCCGCGATGCGCGCTTTGTGAACAGCGCGTTCACTGCGACCTTGCTGGGCGCCGGGGTGGCGGATCAGTTGCAAGACGGGCGTGTGCTCAGCGGAGTAGGGGGGCAATACAACTTTGTCGCGCAGGCCCATGCGCTGCACGATGCACGCTCGGTGATCATCCTGCGCAGTTGGCGCGAGTCGGGCGGCGATGTGAGTTCCAACATCGTCTGGGAGTACGGCCACTGTACGATCCCGCGCCATTTGCGCGACATCGTGGTTACTGAATACGGCATTGCCGACTTGCGTGGCAAAACCGACCGACACGTGATCGAGGCGCTGCTCAACATCACCGACTCACGCTTCCAGACCGAACTGATCGCTCAGGCGCAGCAGGTAGGCAAACTGCCCAAAGACTTTCAACTGCAGCCGCGCTTTGCCGACAACAGCCCGGAACGCTTGCAGGCGATTGCTGCCCGCCATCCGCATTTATTCCCGGAGTACCCGCTGGGCAGCGATTTCAGCGCCCAGGAGCAAGACTTGCTGCGCGCCTTGAACTGGCTCAAGAGCAAATTCAAGCTCACGCAACTCTACCGGCTTGGCAAGGCCGCTCTTGAAGCGCCGTCGCCGCAGGCGTTCCCCGAGCATCTGGCGCGCATGCAGCTCACAGACCCGGACGGGCTGCGCGAAGAGGTGTATCAGCGGGTGCTGCTGGCGGGGTTGCAGGCGACGGCTAGATAACCGTGGGAGCGGGCTTGCTCGCGATCGCATCGCCGCGATGAATCAGATGCACCGCGTGTGTAGCATCGCGAGCAAGCCCGCTCCCACAGTGCCTTTACTCGATAAACGTCACTTGGCCGTCGGCCAGGGATTTAACCCGTGCCAGGGACTCAACGCGGTAGCCCTGCGAGTCCAGTTCGGCACGGCCGCCCTGGAACGACTTCTCGATCACGATGCCCAGGCCAGCCACGGTGGCGCCGGCTTGCTTGATGATCGAAATCAGCGCCTGGGACGCTTTGCCGTTCGCCAGGAAGTCATCGATGACCAGCACGCGGTCGGTGCTTTTCAGGTGACGCGGCGAGATGGCCACGGTGCTTTCCGTTTGCTTGGTGAACGAGTACACCGTCGCGGTCAGCAGGTTTTCAGTCAGGGTCAGGGACTGGTGCTTGCGTGCAAAGATCACCGGAACGCCCAGGTTCAGGCCGGTCATCACCGCCGGGGCAATGCCCGAGGCTTCGATGGTCACGATCTTGGTGATGCCCGCATCAGCGAACAAACGCGCGAACTCATCGCCGATTTCTTTCATCAGCTGTGGATCGATCTGGTGGTTCAAAAAGGCATCAACCTTCAAAACCTGATCGGAAAGCACGATGCCTTCTTCGCGAATTTTCTTGTGCAGTGCTTCCAACGTAACGTCCTCAAATAGCGCCTATGCGCTGAAGGTAGAGTAAAAAGTAGTCGATTTTAGCGTTTTAACATCGCGCGTATATCGGCCAATGCCGTATTTCCGCGAACCGCTTTCACTTCGGTGGGGGTGTCGTCATTGCCTTCCCAGGCCAGATCGTCCGGTGGCAACTCATCCAGGAAGCGGCTCGGCGCACAATCAATGATTTCGCCGTACTGCTTGCGCTTGGCTGCAAAGGTAAACGCCAGCGTCTGACGCGCGCGGGTAATGCCCACGTAGGCCAGTCGGCGTTCTTCCTCGATGGTATCGGCTTCGATGCTGGAACGGTGCGGCAGGATCTCTTCTTCCATGCCCATGATGAACACGTAGGGGAATTCCAGGCCTTTGGAGGCGTGCAGCGTCATCATCTGCACGCCTTCGGCGCCGTCTTCCTCTTCTTGCTGGCGCTCGAGCATGTCGCGCAACACCAGCTTGCCGATGGCTTCTTCGACGGTCATGGCGCCGTCTTCGTCTTTCTCAAGGGTGTTTTTCAACGCCTCGACCAAAAACCAGACGTTGGACATGCGGTAGTCCGCGGCCTTTTCGCTGGAGCTGTTGGTGCGCAGCCAGTTCTCGTAGTCGATATCCATGATCATGCTGCGCAGCGCGGCAATCGGGTCTTCGCCCGCGCATTGTTCACGCACGCGGTCCATGAACCGTTTGAAACGGGCCAAGCGGTCGGTGAACCGGCTGTCCAGATGCTCGCCCAGACCGATTTCATCGGTGGCCGCGTACATCGAGATTTTGCGCTCGGTGGCGTAGTTACCGAGTTTTTCCAGCGTGGTCGAACCGATCTCACGCCGTGGGACGTTGATCACCCGCAAGAAGGCGTTGTCGTCGTCCGGGTTCACAATCAGCCGGAAGTAGGCCATCAGGTCTTTCACTTCCTGACGCCCGAAGAAGCTGTTACCGCCCGACAGGCGGTAAGGGATCTGGTGGTGCTGCAACTTCAGCTCGATCAGTTTTGCCTGATAGTTGCCGCGATACAGAATCGCGAAATCGCTGTAAGGCCGGTCTGTGCGCAGGTGCAGGGTCAAAATCTCGACCGCCACGCGCTCGGCTTCGGCGTCTTCGTTGCGGCAACGAATCACGCGAATTTCATCGCCGTGGCCCATCTCACTCCACAGCTGTTTCTCGAAGGCGTGCGGGTTGTTCGAAATCAGCACGTTGGCGCAGCGCAGAATGCGGCTGGTGGAGCGATAGTTTTGCTCCAGCATCACCACTTTCAGGGACGGGTAATCGTCCTTGAGCAGCATCAGGTTTTCCGGGCGGGCGCCGCGCCAGGCGTAGATCGACTGGTCATCGTCGCCTACCACGGTGAACTGGTTACGGCTGCCGATCAGGTACTTGACCAGCAAATACTGGCTGGCGTTGGTGTCCTGGTATTCGTCTACCAGCAGGTAGCGCACCTTGTTCTGCCACTTTTCGAGGATGTCGGCGTGCTCTTCAAAGAGCTTTACCGGCAGCAGGATCAGGTCGTCAAAGTCCACCGCGTTATAGGCTTTGAGCGTGCGCTGGTAGTGGGTGTAGACGATGGCCGCCGTCTGTTCCTTGGGGTTGCGCGCATTTTCCAGGGCCTGGGGCGGCAGGATCAGGTCGTTTTTCCACGAGCCGATCATGTTCTTGATTTCGTCGACCCCGTCATCACCCGAGTATTCCTTTTGCATGATGTCGGTCATCAGCGCCTTGACGTCGGCCTCGTCAAAGATCGAAAAGCCCGGCTTGTACCCCAGCCGCGCGTGCTCCTTGCGGATGATGTTCAGCCCCAGGTTGTGGAACGTGCTGACCGTCAGGCCTCGGCCCTCACCTTTTTTGAGCAGCGTGCCCACGCGCTCCTTCATCTCGCGCGCCGCCTTGTTGGTAAAGGTCATGGCGACGATGTACTGGGCACGGATGCCGCAGTTCTGAATAAGGTGAGCGATTTTTCGGGTAATCACGCTGGTTTTGCCGGAGCCTGCACCGGCGAGCACCAAAAGAGGGCCGCCGACGTAGCTCACGGCTTCTTGCTGCCGGGGATTGAGTCGGGACATGACGAAATTAAAGATCGCTTGCAAAAAGGGCGGGCATTTTAACAGGCTGAGCAGATATTGCTGCCACTCTGCGACAGTGTGACGTAGCCCTCTATCTAAATTTGCCGCTTTTGCTACTTTGCCGCAGGATACCTGACCGTTTAAGTCAGTCGTTCGATAAGCGTTTGCTGGGTGTATTTGATAACGGGTGTCATTTGCCATTACGTAATGGCACGTCATAATGCCCATCGCCTGAATTTATGCAGAGTCTAGGGAGCTAGCTTGTCTACGCCTGTCGAACCCTTGCGTTTGCTGCTACTGGCCAAAGAGCCGACTTGGGCAGCGTTATTGCGCGAGTGTCTGGCGCCCATGGGAAACGCGGCCCTGTTGATGTGTGCCCCGAACTGGGAGTCGGTCAGCTTCCTGTTCGAACACACGCAAAACGCGTTGTTGCTCACCACCCCAGCCCTGCAACCTGCGGCAGGTCGATGTCGTTTATCCACAGTTTTGTTGCTGGAAGCCGAGCCCGACACCCCGCCGCAGGGTGTCAGCGACTGGTGGGTCCGCCCAACGCTGACCACCGATGTGCTGCGCCGCAGCCTGCGCCACGTGCAGGAACGCGGCGTCCTCGAACAGACCTTGCACCGTTTGGCCAAAGAAGACCCCCTGACTGGTATCGCCAACCGCCAGGGGTTTCAAACGCTGCTCGCCGTGCGGCTGGCTGAAAACGATGGCCACGGCCTCGCGCTGGGGCATCTGGACCTCGATAACTTTCGCCATGCCAACGACGCCTTGGGGCATCAGGCCGGCGACCGCCTGATCCTGCAAGTGGTGGCGCGCCTTAAAAGCCGGCTCGAAGCATGCGATCAACTGGCCCGCTTGGGCAGCGACGAATTCGCCTTGCTGATCGACACCCGCCGTGCCCCTGAGCGCGCGGCCTGGATGGCTGAACGCATTACCGAAGTGATGGCCGAGTCTTACTGGATCGACGGCGAAAGCCTGTTGATCGGCTGCAGCCTGGGCATCGCCCATGCCCGCGCCAACGCCGGTGCCGACCCGTTGATGTGGCACGCGCACATTGCCATGCAGCAGGCCAAAAGCACCCAGGGCTGCACGTATCACGTGTTCGATGAACGCATTAACCGCAACGCCCGCAGCCTCGCCGACCTCGAAAGCGAGTTGCGCCGCGCCTTGCGCCGTGACGAACTGGAATTGCACTACCAGCCACGCCTGGACCTGGACACCGGCCACATAGTCGGGCTCGAAGCCTTGGTGCGCTGGCGCCATGGTGATCGCGGCCTGCTGGCGCCCAGCGAATTCGTGCCGTTGGCCGAACAGAGCGGGCTGATCGTGCCGCTGGGCTACTGGGTTATTTCGCGCGCACTGCGTGACATGCAAGTGCTGCGTGAAAACGGCTGGACGGCCTTGCACATGGCCATCAACTTGTCGTTTCGCCAATTCCAGGACAGCAAACTGCTGATCACCCTCAGCCGCTTGATCGCCGAGCACGGAATCGACGCCCGCTGGTTGGAATTTGAACTGACCGAAACCGCCGTCATGCGCCGCAGCGACATGGTCAAGCAGACCATGGACGCCTTGGGACGGCTGGGCGTGCGCTTTTCACTGGATGACTTCGGCACCGGCTTCTCATCGTTTGTGCACCTCAACAGCCTGCCGATTGCCCTGCTGAAGATCGACAAAAGCTTTGTCGGCGGCATGGAAGAGCGCGAAGAAAACCGCAAACTGGTCCACGCCATGCTCAACCTGGCGCAGAACCTCAACCTGCAAGTGGTCGCCGAAGGCGTAGAAACCCGCGCGCAACTGGCACTTTTGCGCGAATTTGGCTGCGATCAAGTACAAGGCTTTCTGATCAGCAAACCGCTGCCGATGCCTGAACTGATCCCGTTTTTGGCGGCGGCCCACACCGCCTCGGCGTCGAAGGCAGCTCTGTAGGAGCTTGCCACCCCGTCTTCGACGCCGCGCTGTCGCGTATCAAACAGGACAGCGAGTATCTTCAGCATCCCCCAATCGGTTCCCTCTCCTTCGGGAGAGGGCTAGGGTGAGGGGTGCTCTTGATTAGAGAGGCTTTTATCTACATATCCATTGCTGCGGCAACGGCCAATTAGGGTTCCGCCCTTACGCCGCGCTGCGCTTGAGCATGCGCCGCATCTTCCATTCGAAGGCCAATGTCAGGCCCACCGAGGCAAACGCCAGGCCCATAGCCAAGCCCCACCACACGCCTGTCGGGCCCCAGCCGAAGGTAAAGGCCATCAGCCAGGCGGTCGGGGCGCCGATCACCCAGTAGCAGAACAGGCCGACCAAGAAGGTGGTCTTGGCATCCTTGAGCCCACGGATCGCGCCCATGGCGATGGTTTGCGTGCCATCAAACAATTCAAACCAGGCCGCCACTGCCAGCAGGCTGACCGCCAGTTCAAAGACGGGCCGGAAGGCCGGGTCGCTGTGGTCCAGAAACAGGCCGATCAACTCGTTCGGCCAGAACCAGAACACCACCGAAAACCCCAGCATCACCGCCGCACCAAAGCCAATGCCAACCCGGCCCGCCAGACGTGCACGCAGCAGATCCGCGGCGCCATAGTGCTGGCCGATGCGCATGGTGATCGCGTAGGACATCCCGGCCGGCACCATGAACGCCACCGAAACGATCTGCAAAGCGATCTGGTGAGCCGCCAATTGCGTACTGCCCATGGTGCCCATGCACAGCGCCGCGAAGGCAAACAGCCCGACCTCAACCGCGTAGGTGCCGCCAATCGGCAGGCCGAGACGCCACAATTCGCGCAGGTAAGTCAGATTGATCCGCGACAAGCCTTGGCGAATCGGATACGCGTCGTAGGCCGGGTGGCGGCTGATATGCCAGGCCAGGCCCAGCGCCATGCAGGTCGCCACAATCGCCGTAACCAGACCAATGCCCATCAGGCCCAGCTTGGGCAGGCCAAACATCCCGGTGATCAGCGCGTAATTGAGCAAGAAGTTGGCCACGGTGCCGATCAGGCTAATGACCATCACCGGCGTCGCCCGCCCCATGGCGCTGGTAAAGCCGCGCAAGGCCATGAAGGTCATGTAGCCGGGTAACGCCAGCGGCAGCAGAAGCAAGAATTGTCCGGCGGCCTCAACGTTGGTCGGGGTCTGACCAAACAGCAGCAACAGCGGCTTGATGTTCCACAACATCAGCGCACCGACCAGCGCCAGCGCCCAGGCTAGCCACAAGCCGGCTTGCGTGAGGCGGGTCGCGCCTTCGATGTCACCCGCGCCCTGGCGAATCGACACCAGCGTACCAACGGCAGCAATTACGCCAATGCAGAAAATCGACACGAATGAATAGGTCGCTGCCCCCAGGCTGCCACCGGCCAAGGCTTCCGGACTCAGGCGCGCCATCATCAGGGTGTCGGTCAGCACCATCAGCATGTGCGCCAACTGCGAGGCAATCAGCGGCCCGGCCAGCCGCAAAATGGCCCAGAGTTCGATACGTACTGGATGCTGTTTGGTCATCGGTCAGATTTCTTTGTGTGCGTTGAAAGGCTTGATTCTCGGCGTGTTGAGTGTTTTAAGCAAAAGGATAAAAAAGATAAGTGGCATGATTAATACTCATGCTACTTAGCGTTTTTACAGTCTAGATATGTCGCGCAATAGGAATAATCCTCATGTCTCGTAGCCTTCCTCCGCTTTATGCCTTGCGTGCTTTTGAGGCAGCAGCCCGGCACAGTTCATTTACCCGTGCGGGCGAAGAGCTGTCGATCACCCAAAGCGCCGTCAGCCGGCATATCAAAACCCTTGAGGCGCATTTTGCCTGCCGACTGTTTCAGCGTAACGGTCGCACCCTGCAACTCACCGAAGCCGCCCGCCTGTTGCTGCCGGGGGTGCGGGAGGGTTTCGGGGCGCTGGAACGCGCGTGTATTACCTTGCGCGCCGAAGATGACATCTTGCGCATGAAGGCCCCCTCGACCCTGACCATGCGCTGGCTGCTGGCCCGCCTGAGCCGCTTTCGCCACTTGCAGGCGGGCAACGAGGTGCAACTGACCAGCGCCTGGATGGACATCGACCATGTGGACTTCAATCAGGAGCCTTTCGACTGCGCCGTGTTGCTGGGCAACGGCCACTTCCCGCCAGACTGGGAGGCCACGTTGTTGTTTGCCGAAATGCTGATCCCGGTAGGCGCCCCCAACCTGCTGGACGAACAGCCATGGGACGCAAAGCGGCTTGCGGGCACCGAACTGCTGCACCCCACGCCAGACCGTCGGGACTGGCGGCGCTGGCTCGATTGCATGGGCCTCAGCGGCCAGGTGTCGCTCAAGGGCGGGCAAGTGTTCGACACCCTGGAACTGGGCATGATCGCCGCCGCACGCGGCTACGGCATCTCCATGGGCGACTTGCTGATGGTGGCCGAGGACGTTGCCCAAAATCGCTTGAGCCTGCCATTCCCCACGGCAGTGGCCAGTGGCGAAAACTACTATTTGGTCTGGCCCAAAACCCGGCCCGGCGGCGAGCGCTTGCGCCGCCTGAGTGACTTTTTACTGCATGAAGTGGCGGTGATGGAGCTGCCGGCAGTGGAGCAACGGCAGTAAAACCGTAACACTCAGCCGCTGGCTGGCCGGTACTGCAACGCCTCCGCCAGGTGCTTGCGTTCAATGGATTCAACCTGTTCCAGGTCCGCCAATGTGCGCGCCACTTTCAATAAACGGTGCGCGGCCCTGAGCGACAAGGTCATGCGTTCGCATGCGGTTTCCAGCCAGGTGTTGTCCACGTCAGTCAGGGTGCACTGGGCTCTCACGCCGGGCAGGTCGAGAAACGCATTGGTACAGCCTTGGCGTTGCAACTGGCGCTCGCGCGCCGCCGCGACGAGTCCAGCGGCGTTGGCGGTGGTGTCTGCCGAGGCGAGCGGGGGGTTGAGTGCGGTGGTTTCACGGGCCACGGTCAGGTGCAGGTCAATCCGGTCGAGCAGCGGCCCGGAGAGTTTGTTGCGGTAGCGCTGGACCTGTTCCGGAGTGCAGCGGCAACGCCCTGTCGGCTCCCCCAGATAGCCGCATGGGCAGGGGTTCATGGCGGCGACCAGTTGAAAGCGCGCCAGAAAGCGCATGCGGTCCCGCGCACGGGCGATCACGATAAAACCAGATTCCATGGGTTCTCTGAGCACTTCGAGGACTTTACGGTCGAACTCGGGCAGCTCATCCAGAAACAACACCCCGTGGTGCGCCAGGGTGATTTCGCCAGGCTGCGGTTTTGAGCCTCCGCCCACCAGCGCCGGGCCGGAGGCCGAGTGGTGCGGCTGTCGAAACGGGCGCTGCGGCCAGCAGCTCAGCGGCACATGGCTGGCCACTGACTGGATGGCCGCCACTTCCAGCGCCTCTTGCTCGTTGAGCGGTGGCAGCAAGCCGGGCAGGCGGCTGGCCAGCAAGGTTTTACCGGTGCCCGGCGGCCCGGTAAAAAGCAGATTGTGGCTGCCTGCGGCGGCGATCAACAACGCCCGCTTGGCCGACAGTTGGCCCTGCACATCACTCAAATCGGGATACGGCTTGCTCACGTGCAGCAGGCCGCTGGCCACATAGGGTTCAATCACCGCGCGAGCGGCAAAATGCGCCACGGCTTGCAGCAAATGCTCGACCGCGATCACCGTCAGCCCCGAGGCCAGGCACGCCTCCTCGGCGTTCGCCAGCGGCACCACCAAAACCCGGCCCGCCGCCCGCGCCGCCAATGCGGCAGGCAACACGCCCTGCACGGGCCGAATGGCCCCCGACAGCGCCAACTCACCCAAACACTCCACTTGCTCCAGTGCCTTGATGGGCAGTTGCCCGCTGGCGGCCAGAATGCCCAGCGCGATGGCCAAATCAAAACGCCCGCCGTCCTTGGGCAGGTCGGCGGGCGCCAGATTGAGGGTGATACGACGCGCGGGAAACTCCAGGCTGGAATTGATAATCGCGCTGCGGACCCGGTCTTTACTTTCTTTGACCGCAGTTTCAGGCAGCCCGACCAGCGTCAGCGCGGGCAACCCATTGGCCAGATGCGCTTCGACCGTCACCACGGGCGCCTCGACGCCCACTTGGGCGCGGCTATACACAATCGCCAGAGACATGACTCATTCCTTGAGTTCGCAAAGCACGCATCCTGCGCGAATCGTGAGCCAAGGGTGGCGGGGGAATGGATACCGGATGTGACGGTTACCCCCCTGTAGGAGCGAGCTCGCCTCGCGATCTTTTGATTTTTTAAAAAGATCGCGAGACAAGCTCGCTCCTACAGGCGCACTGAACGCTTACTGCGGGCCTTGCTTGTGAATCAACGCCGCCAGCGCTTCGTATTCTTCCGGCAACAAATCGGTCAGCGGGGCGCGCACCGGGCCTGCGCTGTGGCCAGAAATAGTGGCCCCGGCCTTGACGATGCTCACGGCGTAGCCTGCTTTGCGGTTGCGGATGTCCAGGTACGGCAGGAAGAAGTCGTCGATGAGCTTGCCCACGGTGTCGTGATCTTCGCGGGCAATGGCGTGGTAGAACTCCATCGCGGTTTTCGGGATGAAGTTGAACACCGCCGAAGAGTAAACCGGCACGCCCAGCGCTCTGTAAGCCGCGGCGTAGACTTCTGCCGTCGGCAAACCGCCGAGGTAGCTGAAGCGGTCGCCGAGGCGACGGCGGATCGAGACCATCAGTTCGATGTCGCCCAGGCCGTCCTTGTAGCCGATCAGATTCGGGCAGCGTTCTGCCAGGCGCTCCAGCAGCGGCGCGGTCAAGCGGCAAACGTTGCGGTTGTAGACCACTACCCCGATGTTTACCGACTTGCACACCGCCTCAACGTGGGCGGCTACCCCGTCCTGGCTGGCTTCGGTCAGGTAGTGCGGCAGTAGCAACAGCCCTTTGGCGCCCAGGCGTTCGGCTTCTTGCGCGTATTCGATGGCTTGACGAGTAGAGCCGCCGACACCGGCCAGAATCGGCACGCTGGTGGCGCAGGTGTCTACCGCGGTTTTGATCACTTGCGAGTATTCGCTGGCCGCCAGGGAGAAAAACTCACCGGTGCCGCCTGCCGCGAACAGGGCAGACGCGCCATACGGGGCCAGCCATTCCAGGCGCTTGATGTAGCCCTCACGGTGAAAATCACCCTGAGCATTGAAATCGGTGAGCGGAAAAGACAGCAGGCCAGACGAGAGGATGGACTTCAGTTCTTGTGGATTCATTATTCGAACACCCTGAGTAATACGCTTCAGAAAGACGTCAGCCAGTGCTGATGTCGTATGTCATCGTACAACATGAATTTGAAACGCTCAAGAACACGAGTGCCGTCTCGCTTTTATCACCCGTTCAATCTCCCGCACTTACCTATACAGGTCCTGTTGTTTGCCCGTCCTTGAGGATCCCCTTCAGTTTTTAAGGCATTCAGACCGCACCTCAAATAAATCAGCAGACGCTCGTATTTTTCCTGATTTCAATGCAGATTGCCGATTGCGAAAACAGATCTCGTTGTCATACCATGTCGTACAACAATAGTAGGCGTAGAGTGACTCTCTACGAACCTCCACAACAGGCGGGTATTTTCATGAGTTTCGAAAGCCAGCGCGTCAAACAGATCTCTTCGTCCCCCAGCATGGTTATTTCCATGCGCGCCAAAGAATTAGCCAGCCAAGGCCGCGATATTGTCGACATGAGCCTGGGCGAACCTGACTTCGACACCCCTGCGCATATCATCGACGCGGCCTGCCAGGCCATGCGTGACGGCCATACCCGCTACACCGCCCCCCAAGGCACGCTCGCCCTGCGCCAGGCGATCTCGCGCAAACTGCAGCGCGAAAACGGCCTGACCTACAGCGTTGATGAGATCAGTGTCGGCAACGGCGCCAAGCAGGTGATTTTTAATACGTTCATGGCCACCCTCGAAGCCGGTGACGAAGTCATCATCCCGGCGCCGTACTGGGTGTCCTATTCCGATATTGTCACGCTCAATGGCGGCACCCCACGCGTGGTGCACTGCGGCATCGACGTCGGCTTCAAGCTCAGCCCGCAGGCATTGCGCGACCAACTCAATGACAAATCGCGCTGGCTGATCCTTAACACACCGTCCAATCCGAGCGGCGCCATTTACACCGAAGCCGAGCTGCAAGCCCTGGGCAAAGTGCTGGAGGACTTCCCCAATGTATTGGTGATGTCTGACGAGATTTACGAGCACGTGTTGCTGGCTGACCAACCCTTTGTCTCCTTCGCCACCGCATGCCCGCAACTGCGCGAACGCACCTTGTTGATCAACGGCGTGGCCAAGGCGTATGCCATGACGGGCTGGCGCATCGGTTACGCCGCAGGGCCCAAAGCGCTGATCGCGGCGGTCAGCAAGATCCAGTCGCAAAGCACCTCAGGCGCAAGTGCCATTTCTCAAGAAGCGTCCCGCGCCGCGCTGGACGGCCCGCAAGACTTCGTCGCCAGCAGCGCCCGCGAATACGCCGAGCGCGGCCGCTTGTTGGTCGAAGGCCTGCGTGAATGTGCCGGTTTGCGTATCGACGCGCCCGCCGGGGCGTTTTATGCCTTCCCCGAATGCAGCCAGTTGCTGGGCCGCGTCAGCCCTCAAGGGCAAGTCATTGGCGATGATGTTGAACTGTCTGCGTATCTGCTCGATCAAGCTGGAGTCGCTGTCGTACCGGGCTTGGCCTTTGGCCTGCCAGGGTACTTTCGGCTGTCGTTTGCGACCTCTCGCGACCACATAAAAAAAGCTGTCATCCGTATCAACGAAGCCCTTTCAGCCTTGCGCTAAAACCTTCGTCCTTTGCTGTGCAAAAGCTGCCATAAAAATAGTCGGAGATCCCCATGTTCGATCACAAGAAAAAGCTGCTTGCCCTTATTGTCGGTGCTTGTCTGTGCACCGCTGTTCAGGCTGAAGACCTCACCGGAACCTTAAAAAAAATCAAGGAATCGGGCACCGTTACTCTCGGGTACCGTGACGCCTCTTTGCCCTTTTCTTATCTGAACGATGACCAGCAACCCATCGGCTACAGCATCGAGCTGTGCCAAAAGATCGTGGACCAGATCAAGGTTAAAGTCGGCGAACCCAACCTCAAGACCCAGTACGTCTCGGTGGTTGCAGCCACCCGCACGCCTCTGCTGATCAACGGCACCATTGACCTGGAATGCGGTGTCACCACCAACACCGTCGAGCGCCAAAAACAAATCGGCTTCCTGTTCACCAGCTATGTCGCCAGCGCCAAATATGCGGTGAAGAAAGCCTCCGGGCTCACCAGTGTTGCCGACCTCAAAGGCAAGGCCGTGGTAGTGATTACCGGCGGCAGCGGCGAGTGGATCACCAAAAACCTCAACCGCGAAAAAGACCTGGGCCTGAAGATCCTCAACGCCAAGGACAGCGGCGAAGCCTTCTTGATGCTGGAAACCGGCCGCGCCGTCGCTTACATCAACGACGACGTGCAGTTGATGGCCACCATCGCGCAAAGCCGCAACCCGGATGCTTACACATTGCTGCCCGAGCCTATGTCTGCCGAACCGTATGCCATCGGCATTCGCAAGAACGACCCGCAGTTCAAAACCTTCGCCGATGGCGTCTTGAGCCAGCTGTACAGCTCTGGCGAGATCGATACGATTTATCCGAAATGGTTCCTCAAACCCATCCCGCCCAAAGACATCGTGATCAACCTGCCGATGAGTGATGCCTTGATAAAAGCCATCGCCCACCCGAACGACACCGGCGTCTGATTCCACCGTCTCAAGCGTTCTGATTCCAGCCAGTCAAAGACAAGGAGGCGCTTGGTTGGCCGGGAGCAGAGTGTGCAACGACCTCTATCTCCTTCAAAGGTTGGTGCTTCATGGATTACAACTGGAACTGGAGTATTTTTTGGGAGCACGCTCCCGGAGAGTCTTCGTCGTATCTGCATTGGCTGATTACCGGCACCAGCTGGACGTTGGCCACCACACTGGCTGCGTTCATCCTGGCGTTTTTGATCGGTGGTTTGGTGGGCACCCTGCGCACCACCACGCTGCGCCCCGTGGTGTGGCTGTGCAACCTCTACACCGAAGTGTTTCGCAATATTCCGCTGCTGGTGCAGATGTTTATCTGCTTCTTCGTCCTGCCCGAGTTATTACCCGTTTCGGCCGGGGATTACCTCAAACAGGATTTGCCCTATCCGTCATTTTTCAGTGCGGTGGTGGCATT
Source organism: Pseudomonas helleri (assembly GCF_001043025.1). GTDB lineage: Bacteria > Pseudomonadota > Gammaproteobacteria > Pseudomonadales > Pseudomonadaceae > Aquipseudomonas > Aquipseudomonas helleri. Next base: position 93,442 of record NZ_JYLD01000015.1, read on the forward strand.
GACCCTGTTTACCTCGGCCAAGCTTTCGGAGCTGTTCAAGGCCGGCATTGAATCGGTGGCGCACGGGCAGCGCGGTGCGGCGCTGGCGTTGGGCCTGCGGCCCTACCAGATGTACCTTCAAGTGCTGTTGCCACAAGCGATCCGCGTGGTCTTCCCGCCACTGACCTCCGAGGCGTTGAACACCCTCAAGAACTCATCGGTGGCGCTGACCATCGGCCTGATGGAGCTGACCGCGCAAGCGCGCAACATCAGCGAATACTCGTTCAACACCTTCGAGGCATTCAGCGCGGCGACCCTGATTTATGTGGTCATTTCGCTGCTGGTGACCTTCGTCATGGGCCATATCGAACGTTCCCTGACCATTCGCGGCGCGACGAGGTAGTCATGTTTGATTTAGATCCGAGCGTTATTGTCCGGGCCATGCCCGCCCTGTGGAACGGCCTTAAATTCACCTTACTGCTGACCTTTGTCGCCATGTCGGTGGGCATCATCACGGGCACCTTGCTGGCCATCATGCGCCTGTCGCACAACCGCGTACTGCGTGGCTTTGCCTTGGGTTACGTCACGGTCATGCGCAGCATCCCGCTGGTGCTGGTGATTTTCTGGTTCTACTTTTTGATGCCGCTGTTGCTGCAAATGACCTTCGGCACTGAACGCCCCGTGCAGATCGGCCCGGTGGTCACAGCCTTTGTGACGTTCTGCATGTTCGAGGCGGCGTATTACAGCGAAATCATTCGCGGCGGCATCCAGAGCATCAGCCCCGGCCAGAAGCAAGCGGCTGCGGCCCTTGGCCTGCGCCCGGCGCAAGCGATGTTCTATGTGATCCTGCCGCAAGCCCTGCGGCGTATGGCGCCGCTGTTGCTGACCCAGACCATCATTCTGTTTCAAGACACCTCACTGGTGTACGTGCTGTCCATCGCCGACTTCACCGGTGCCGCAAGCAAGTTCGCGCAGCGTGACGGGCGTCTGGTCGAGCTGTATCTGTTCGTTGCCTTGGTCTATCTGGTGATCTGTTACCTGCTGTCCAGCCTGAGCAAACGCCTGAAAACAAACGTAGGGAAAACCGCATGATCCAGATGAACAACCTGAGCAAATGGTACGGCAACTTCCAGGTCCTGAAGAACTGCACCACAGAGCTTGCCCGCGGTGAAGTGGTGGTGGTGTGCGGCCCCTCCGGCTCAGGCAAGAGCACCCTGATCAAATGCGTCAACGGCCTGGAGCCCGTGCAAGAGGGCGATATCTTCATCGAGAACCAGCCGGTAACCGGCAAGGGCGTCGATTTGCCCACGTTGCGCGCCAAGGTCGGGATGGTCTTCCAGCATTTCGAACTGTTCCCGCACCTGAGCATTATCGACAACCTCAACCTGGCGCAAATCAAGGTCTTGGGCCGAGACCGCCACGCGGCAACCCAAAAAGGCATGGCGCTGCTCGAACGGGTAGGGCTCAAGAGCCACGCCCACAAGTACCCCATTCAGTTGTCGGGCGGTCAGCAACAGCGCGTCGCCATTGCCCGGGCGCTGGCCATGGACCCCATCGCCATGCTCTTCGATGAACCAACCTCAGCGCTGGACCCGGAGATGGTCAACGAAGTCCTGGACGTCATGGTGGAACTGGCGGGCGAGGGCATGACCATGATGTGCGTCACCCACGAAATGGGCTTCGCCCGCAAAGTGGCGGATCGCATCGTGTTCATGGACGGTGGCGAGATTATTGAAGACGTGAAATCAGAAGAGTTCTTCAGCGCACCGCGCTCAGACCGCGCTCGCAGCTTTCTGTCCAAGATCTTGCAGCACTGATAGATCTGTGGGAGCGAGCTTGTCTCGCGATCTTTTAAACCGTCAAAAGATCGCGAGGCAAGCTCGCTCCTATGGTTGCACCGCATGCGGGCATTACTCGGCGGGCGGCAGCAACCTGGCTTCCAGCTCGGCCACTTTGGCCTCAAGGCTTTCAAGGCGTGCGCGGGTGCGGGCGAGGACGACCATCTGGCTGTCGAATTCTTCGCGGCTGACCAGGTCCAGTTTGCTAAAGCCACTCTGCAGCAAGGCTTTGAACTGGCTTTCGATTTCGTTGCGCGGCAGAGCGGTGTCGCCACTGAACAAACGCGAGGCTTGGCCACTCAGGGCGTCGAGAAAATCTTTGGGCGCGAGCATGGGGTAGGTCCTTAAAACAGATGGCGGTGAGTGTATCACGCAGTGTCAGAGCGGCATTGCTTGCCCGGCCTCGCACATTTATTGGGCATCCCCCCTCCTACCTGCGCACCGTTTGCGTGCACAAAACCTCCGCGAAATCAGGCACAACGCCATCTACTGGCAATAAGCACCTGAAATTATTGGTTTTTCCAGACATGGCAAGGTTTCTGCTTAGTTGCTCATGACTCATGTACTGATGCAGTTGCTGTGACGATGGTAGTGCGGCAGGTGGTTCAGGGAGTGCTTGCGTCACCAGCGACTGATGCACGTTGCGTGGCCTGAAGAAGGTCAACGAAGCGTTACAAAGCCAGACACTGCGCATAGACTTGAGCCGGGTTTGTTTTCCTGGGGCAAGTCCACCAATTCGGGAGAAGTTTCATGAAGCTAGTCACCGCCATTATCAAGCCGTTCAAATTAGACGACGTACGCGAGTCGCTGTCTGAAATCGGCGTGCAGGGCATTACCGTTACTGAGGTCAAAGGCTTCGGCCGGCAGAAAGGCCACACCGAGCTGTATCGCGGTGCGGAGTACGTGGTCGACTTTCTGCCAAAGGTGAAGATTGATGTCGCTATCGACGACAAAGATCTTGACCGGGTTATCGAGGCGATAACCAAGGCTGCCAACACCGGCAAGATTGGTGATGGCAAGATTTTTGTAGTCAATCTGGAACAGGCTATTCGCATCCGTACCGGCGAAACCGATACCGACGCAATCTAAGCCGCCAAACCCCAACGCCCCAGGAGAAAACACTATGACTCTGCGTAAAATCGCAGGGCTCGGAGCCCTGTTGTCCGCTGTATTGCCTGGCCTGGCCATGGCGGCGGATGAAGTGGCTGCTCCAGTCCTCAACTCCGGCGATACCGCCTGGATGCTGACTGCAACCGCTTTGGTGCTGTTTATGACCATTCCCGGCCTGGCGCTGTTTTACGGCGGCATGGTGCGCTCCAAAAACCTTCTTTCTGTTCTGATGCAGTGCTTCGCCATTACCGGTCTGATCAGCATCCTGTGGGTCATCTACGGCTACAGCATCACGTTCGACGCTACGGGCATGGAAGCAGGCGTCACTAACTTCAACTCGTTTATCGGCGGCTTCGGCAAGGTGTTCCTCGCGGGCATCACCCCCGAGAGCATCACAGGTCCTGCGGCGTTGTTCCCGGAAGCAGTGTTCGTCACCTTCCAGATGACCTTTGCCATCATCACCCCGGCCCTGATAGTCGGTGCGTTCGCAGAGCGCATGAAGTTCTCGGCCATGCTGATTTTCATGGGCGTGTGGTTCACCCTGGTGTATGCGCCAATCGCCCACATGGTCTGGGGCGGCCCGGGCAGCTTGCTGGGTGACTGGGGCGTGCTGGACTTCGCGGGCGGCACCGTGGTGCACATCAACGCCGGTATTGCAGGCCTGGTTGCGTGCATCGTGCTCGGCAAGCGTAAAGGCTACCCAACCACGCCAATGGCACCGCATAACCTGGGTTACACCCTGGTCGGCGCGGCCATGCTGTGGATCGGCTGGTTCGGCTTCAACGCAGGCTCGGCAGCGGCCGCCAACGGCACCGCCGGTATGGCAATGCTGGTGACCCAAATCGCCACCGCCACTGCCGCACTGGGCTGGATGTTCGCCGAGTGGATTACCCACGGCAAGCCAAGCGCACTGGGCATCGCCTCGGGCGTGGTGGCCGGTCTGGTTGCAATCACCCCGGCTGCAGGCACCGTCGGCCCAATGGGCTCGATCGTGATCGGTCTGGCGGCAGGCGTGATCTGCTTCTTCTGCGCCACCAGCCTCAAGCGCAAGCTGGGCTATGACGACTCGCTGGATGCATTCGGCGTACACGGTATCGGCGGTATCGTCGGCGCCATCCTCACCGGCGTGTTTGCAGCGCCAGCACTGGGTGGCTTCGGCACCGTGACAGACATCGGCACCCAAGTGTGGGTGCAGTTCAAAGGCGTCGCCTTCACTGTGGTCTACACCGCGGTGGTGACGTACGTCATCCTCAAAGTGCTGGATGCCGTGATGGGCCTGCGGGTTAACGAAGAAGAAGAGGCTGTTGGCCTCGACCTGGCACAACACAACGAGCGTGGTTACAACCTGTAATCCGCCCTTTAAAAAAATACCCGGCTTGCCGGGTATTTTTTTACCTGAAATCTGGCGCTATTCGCTGCGATGAAATGATTTTTCTGATCACTTTAGGCTCAGATCAGTTCTACGCTTGTTTGTAGGAAGAAGGCTTACGTGACAACTCGACTATTAGCCGCTTTGCTTTTTTATTCAGCACGCTAGAATGCGCGCCAAGGGGCGAAAAACAGCCCCTGGCAGGACGAAGGCGAGGATAAGCACCCGACGCTTTCAAGGCCCGCAGCTTGGGCTACGGGCAACGTGTTTACCTGAACGAGCAGCGCGAGATCGCGAAACTCGATAAGTTCTCGTCACCTTTAAGGATGAAGAGGCTTGAGCCTCGGTTTGCCCAAGGCTACTTTTTCACCAGCGGCAGTCGACACTGGGTGCAGCTGGTCTATAACTAATCTGCTTTACGCAAGTCATGGGGTAGAACATGAGCGACGATGATCTGGAAAATGATGACCTCGAAGTAGGTGACGATGACGAGACCGAAGACGGTCTGGAAGCGGCAGCCGAAGACGTTGCAGACGACGACGGTGGCGATGATGCGCCGGCCCCTGCGGCCAAAGGCAAATCCAAGGCTGCGGTGTCGGTTGACGACCTGCCCAGCATTGAAGCCAAAAACAAAGAGCGTGATGCTCTGGCTCGCGCCATGGAAGAGTTCCTCTCCCGTGGTGGCAAAGTGCAGGAAGTCGAGGCGAACGTGGTGGCAGATCCACCCAAAAAGCCTGACAACAAGTACGGCAGCCGCCCTATCTAAGGTCAGCTCCCTTGCTTGAAGAAAAAACCCGCCGTCGCTGCGGTTTTTTTTGTGGGTAACACAAGCTGCGATTGTTTGATCCGTAGTCGCTGACGAGGGACGAGGCTGCGATGCGGGCCGCAGGACCGCCGATTGGGGTCGCTGCGCAACCCATCGCAGCCTCGTACCTCGGCAGCGACTACAGAGACTGCGTACGCATCGTTTTAAGTACCGCTGGCAGTTCGCTCAAGCAGCCCACTTCGGCATCCGGGGCTTTGTCGCCGTCCCAGTGTTTGCCGCCAGGGTTGAACCAGATGGCGCGCAAGCCCGCCTGCTGGGCGCCGGCAATGTCATCACCGGGGTGATCGCCCACGTGCACGGTCGCCGCTGGCGAAATATCCCCGCCGAGGCGCAGTGCCTCGTGAAACAACCGGGCGTCCGGTTTGGCAATGCCAATGTCTTCGGCGCACAGCACAAACTTGAAGTGATGCCCCAGCCCGATGCGGCGCACGTCAGCATTGCCATTGGTCACGACGCCCAATGCGTAATCCGGGGCCAGGGCCTTCAGCGTGTGCTCAGCATGTTCAAAGAGAACAAGCTTGTGACGCGCCTCAATGAACACCTCAAACGCATCATCTGCCATCGCGGCAGCCTGCGCATAACCCGCGCTATCCAAGGCGTGGAACAACACCCGCCGACGCAATGCGCTGATGCGATGCTTGAGTTGCGGCTCGTCGACCAAAACTCGCTGGCGCAACGCCTGATACCCCGCAACATCCAGCGCGCCCAATTTTGGTGCGTTTTCGGCCAGCCAGGTTTGCAGCACGGTTTCGGCACTGGCAATCACCGGCGCGGTGTCCCACAGGGTGTCGTCAAGGTCGAAGGTAATCAGCTCAATGGTCATTCACTGCCCTTACTGCGTTTGGCCCGTGGGTGGGCGCTGTCGTAAACCGATGCCAGGTGCTGGAAATCCAGATGGGTATAGATCTGCGTGGTTTTAATGTCCGCATGCCCGAGCAATTCCTGCACCGCACGTAAATCCTGAGACGATTCCAGCAAATGGCTGGCAAATGAATGGCGCAGCATGTGCGGGTGCAGGTTCTGCCCCAGCTCGCGCTCGCCAGCGGCTTTAACCCGCAGCTGGATGGCCCGCGGGCCAAGCCGGGTGCCACGCTGGCTGACGAACACCGCATCGTCTTGCGGGTTGGCCAGGCCGCGCAAAGGCAGCCAAGCCTGCAACGCTTCCCGGGCCTTTTTGCCCACTGGCAGCACGCGCGTCTTGCTGCCCTTACCGAGCACCTCCACCAGGCCGTCCGCCAGGTCGAGCTGGTCCAGGTTAAGCCCGGTCAGTTCCGACAAACGCAGCCCGGAGGAATAAAACAGCTCAAGAATGGCTTGGTCACGCAACGCCAGAAAATCATCTTCGACAGCACCTTCGAGCAGTTGCAGGGCCCGGTCAGTGTCGAGGGTTTTCGGCAGGCGGCGCTCGCCCTTGGGCGGCGACAGGCCGTTGGCCGGGTCGTGATCACACAGCCCTTCGCGGTTGAGGTAGTGATACAGCCCGCGCACCGCCGACAGCAGCCGCGAGATGCTGCGCGAAGACTGGCCCTGCTGATGCTGACGCGCCACCAGTTGGCGCAAGCGCTGGATATCCAGGGCAGGCCAATCGGGGATGGATTCTTTAACGCAAAAGGCCAGAACCTTGTTCAGGTCGCGGCGATAGGCTTCCAGCGTGTGGGGAGACACTTGGCGCTCACTGCGCAGGTGCGTGCAGTAAGCGTCCAGTTGGTGTTCCACCGCTAGCGGACCGAGCGCAGGGCGCTGGTGAAGCGCGGCAAAACTCGCCCAAGCACTTCGGCGATATGCCCCAGAAACAGCATGCCCACCGAGCTTTTATAGTGCTGCGGGTCGCGGCTGCCCACGGCCAATACGCCATGCAGGCCCAGATGATTGAGCGCAACCACCGCCGTCGAACCGATTTGCTTGCGCTGTTCTTCGCCGAACAAGAAGTCCAGCTCATGCTCACGCAGGCTACCGCTGACCGCTTTACCCTCGGCCAGCAAACCACCCAGGGCACGTTGTGCATCGGCGCTGTTGACCCAGCGACCGACCGGCATCGGGTTGTCGCCAAACAGTACCAGGCTGACAAACGGCACCTGGAAATCCTGGCGCAAGCTGTCTTCGACGGCTATCACCAGCTCTTCAAGGCTGGTGGCGTCCATCAGGGCGAGGTTGAGGCGACGGGTTTTTTCGAACAAACGATCGTTGTCGCGGGCCACGTCCATCAGTTGCGATAAACGATGGCGCATCTCGATGTTGCGACCGCGCAACAGCTCCAACTGGCGTTCAACCAGCGAAATGGTGTCGCCGCGCTGGTGCGGGATCCGCAACGCCAGCAGCAACTCGTCGCGCTGATTGAAGAAGTCCGGATGAGCCTCCAGGTAGGCCGCAACCGTCGCAGCCTCCAGAGCGTCAGCAGGCAGTTCAAGGTCGGAAGGCTGTGGCTGGTCGGTCATCAGATGCGCTCGCTCATAAACGGACTTGTCCTTCGTACACACGCATCGCCGGGCCGGTCATGATCACGGACTGGCCTGGGCCACCCCATTCAATGGACAAGCGACCTCCGGGCAAATCGAGGGTCACCGGTGAGTCCATCCAGCCCTGGCTGATTGCCGCCACCGCAGCCGCACAGGCGCCGGTACCGCAGGCCTGGGTTTCCCCGGCACCACGCTCCCACACCCGCAGTTGCCCGCGTTGACGATCAATCACGTGCAAAAAGCCCACGTTAACCCGCGCCGGAAAGCGCGGATGGTGTTCAATTTTTGGCCCCAGCTCATGCACCGGCGCGGCGTTGATGTCGTCAACGCGCAACACCGCATGGGGGTTGCCCATCGACACGGCGGCCAACTGCACCGGCTGCCCGTCGACATCCACTTCATAGCTCAACGCTTGGGCGTCGGCCACAAACGGGATCTCGTGCGGAACCAGGCGCGGCGGGCCCATATCGACGCTGATCTGCCCATCGCTGCGCACGTTCAGTTCGATAATGCCGCTTTTGGTTTCGACCTTGATCTGACGCTTGGTGGTCAAACGCTTGTCGAGCACAAAACGGGCGAAACAGCGGGCACCGTTGCCGCACTGTTCAACTTCAGAACCGTCGGAGTTGAAGATCCGGTAACGGAAATCCACCTCCGGGTTGCTCGGTGCCTCAACGATCAATAATTGATCAAAGCCGACACCCGTGTGCCGGTCACCCCATTGTTTGGCGTGCTTGGGCAGAATGTGCGCGTGCTGGCTGACCAGGTCAAGAACCATGAAGTCATTGCCCAGGCCGTGCATTTTGGTAAAACGCAGCAACATGGGCTCACTCCGGCAGAAGGCTTTCGCCGGCATACAGCTCAGCAACGGTCTCGCGACGGCGCACTTCAAACGCTTGGTCGCCATCCACCAGAATTTCGGCGGCGCGGCCACGGGTGTTGTAGTTCGAGCTCATGACAAACCCGTAGGCACCTGCCGAATGCACGGCCAGCAAATCACCTTCGGCCAGCGCCAACTGGCGGTCTTTGGCCAGGAAGTCACCGGTTTCGCAGATCGGGCCAACGATGTCGTAAGGGCGGGCTTCGGTGTCACGCGGGCGTACCGCGGTCACGTCCATCCAGGCCTGGTACAACGCCGGACGAATCAGGTCGTTCATGGCCGCGTCGACAATGGCGAAGTCTTTGTGCTCGGTGTGCTTGAGGTACTCGACCTGGGTCAGCAGTACGCCCGCATTGGCCACAATGAAACGGCCCGGCTCGAACACCAGCGCCAGATCACGGCCTTCAATACGCGAACGCACAGCTTTGATGTAGTCAGCAGCCAAGGGCGGCTCTTCATCGCGATAACGCACGCCCAAGCCACCACCAAGGTCGATGTGGCGCAGGTAAATGCCGCAATCGCCCAGACGGTCGATCAGCCCCAGCAGGCGATCAAGCGCATCGATAAACGGTTCGAGGGTGGTCAGTTGCGAGCCGATATGGCAATCGACGCCCACCACTTCGAGGTTAGGCAGTTGCGCGGCGCGGATGTACACGTCTTCGGCGTCGGCGATGGCGATGCCGAACTTGTTTTCTTTGAGGCCGGTGGAGATGTACGGGTGCGTGCCTGCGTCTACGTCCGGGTTGACCCGCAGCGAGATCGGCGCACGAACGCCCAGCTCGGCAGCCACCACTTGCAGGCGCTCCAGCTCGTCAGTGGACTCGACGTTAAAGCAGTGCACGCCAACTTCCAGAGCACGGCGCATGTCGTCGCGGGTCTTGCCGACGCCCGAAAACACGATTTTGTCTGCCGAGCCGCCAGCGGCCAGCACACGCTCCAGTTCACCGCGCGACACAATGTCAAAACCAGCGCCCAAACGCGCCAGGACATTGAGTACACCCAGGTTGGAGTTGGCCTTGACTGCAAAGCACACCAGATGCGGCATGCCTTCCAGGGCATGGGCATACGCGTTGTATTGCGCCTCGATGTGCGCCCGGGAATAGACATAGGTCGGGGTGCCGAAGCGTTCGGCGATGGCCGTCAGCGCAACACCTTCGGCGAACAGCTCGCCGTCCCGGTAATTAAAAGCGTCCATGGTGTTCCCTTATTGATGCTTGTGCGCTTGAGATTGCGACGATTTGGCTTGGTCATCCGGGTTTTTGCTGTCATCGGGCAGATACAGCGGTCCTTTTTGACCACAGGCAGAAACAAGGCAAGCAACCGCGACAAGCGCAGCAAACGAAGAGATCAGGCGCTTCATGGCGAAATCCTTTGAAAAGCATTAATTGCGACCGAGTATACCGACCACCCACCAGCTTGCCTATGCAGCAGACGGCTCGCGCGGGGGGCACCTGTCCGGATAATCAGGTGTGCTATTGCGGCGGGTTGTCTTAGGGTTTGCAATCGGTCTGGAGCGCCCGTATCTTGCGAACTCCGAGCATGACTAGACACTACGAGGTTCCACCATGAGTTTGAATGAAGCCCGTTTTCACGATCTGGTCGATGCAACCCAGCAACAGCTGGAAGACGTTTTTGACGAGAGTGACCTGGACGTAGATCTGGAGAACTCAGCCGGTGTTCTAACGGTTAAGTTTGAAGGTGGAGCCCAATTGATCTTCAGCCGCCAGGAACCGTTGCGTCAGCTTTGGCTGGCCGCTAAAAGCGGAGGTTTCCACTTTGACTACGATGAAGAAACCTCGCGCTGGGTCTGCGATACGTCTGAGGAACTGCTCAGCGAAATGGTTCAGCGCCTGACCCTGGAGCACACGGGTGCTGACCTGGATTTTGACGAGATCTGATTGTGACTGCGCCTGCTAAACCCGCAAAACCGCTCTACAGCAACGTCAGCCCGGCCGTGCCGTCCCCATGCATCAGCACGTGCCGGCTGGATGAACACAAGGTCTGCCTGGGGTGTTTTCGCCACGTTGAAGACATTCGCGAATGGCGCTCGGCAAGTGATGCACGCCGCCGGGTCATTTGCGAGCAGGCCCGCGAGCGCCGAGGCTGATCGACTCGCTCCTACAGGCAACCTTGTGTATTTATTTTGCTGTGGTAGTGTCCAAGTTCGCCTCGTCGACACGAGGTTGGTCAAAACCCCGCCATGTCCTGGCGGGGTTTTGCTTTTCCGTGCAGAAAAAAGGAGTCTGCCAGGTCATGAGTACTTCACCCGCCATCACCCTCACACGCCTGGACGTACAACGTCTGGAGAAGCTGATCGACAGTCTGGATGACACGTTACCCGGTGTTGTTGCGTTGCAGGCCGAGCTGGATCGTGCCGAAAACGTCGTCGGCCACGAAGAAGTGCCGGCCAACGTCGTGACCATGAACTCACGCGTGCATTGCCGTGAAGAAAGCAGCGGCAAGGATTACCACCTGACGCTGGTCTACCCAAAAGATGCCAACGCAGACGAAGGCAAAATTTCGATTCTGGCGCCGGTCGGCAGCGCATTGCTGGGCTTGCAGACGGGCCAGCACATCAACTGGCCGGCACCCGGCGGCAAGACCCTCAAACTTGAATTGCTTGAAGTTAAATACCAGCCAGAAGCCGCAGGCGATTTCGAGCTTTAAACTGCCCCGATACACCAGATCCGCGGTAGCGCTCGGTTTTGCAGCGCTGCCCAAACGCCCTAGACCGTTATAACGGGCAACCTGATCGGGTGTTCATGCTGAGCCAGCTGGCTCAAAAAACGGTAGCTGTCATTCAACTCACGCGACAGCGCCAGGCGCTCACGACTGTCCGGCCCGGTCTTCCAGTTCGAACGGTTGTCCAGCTGCGCCAACTGCTGCTCATCCCAGCCCCATTCGTGGGTCAGGCGCTCCAGCAGGGCACGCTGCCAGGGGGCACCCTGCGCCGGGGCATGGCCGGAGAGCTTGTGATTGACCTTGAGGTACAGGCTGCGGCGCACCAGTTCCAGGCGCTGAACATCGCCACGGGCCTGCAAATAGCCCTCAATGCGCCGGTACACCATCACGTACGGATCCAGCTCATCGAGGTCTAGTTGATGGGCGTACACGGCGCGCTTATAGCCCAGGCTCAGGCAACTCACCCGCGGGTGCTCGCTGGCATACACCTCAATCAACAGCAGTTTGAGCACCGATTTGTAGGGCGACTCGATACCCTTGAACAACTGCTTCAACCCGGCCCCTAAAAACTCGGCCGCCGGGATGTGCGCCAAATGCCCGAGGTCGATCACCTCATCCGTCGGGATCAGGCGCTGGGCCTCAAGCGTCTGAATGAATTCGCCATAGCGGGCTTCTTCATACGCGGGCACCCACCACCACAACGGCGTGCGCCCGCCGAGCCAGATCGCCGTGCGATAAAACTCGTCGAGCAACAACGAATGTTGCGCGTTTACAAAGTCATCCACGTCGCAATGCAGAGCACGCTCGCCCTGGGCGAAACGCTGGGCATCGATCAGAAAAAAGTGCGCCTCACTGCCCTGGCCCGCAGCCCATGTCTCCAGGCGGCGGCATTTTTTGCGCAAATTGGCCAACGCCTGGTCGTCCAGACCCGGCGCGTGGCAGAGCCACACGTCCATATCGCTCTGATCGGTCTGCGCCAACGTGCCCAGGCTGCCCATTAGATACAGGCCGTGAATGGCCTGGGGCTGGCCGGGCTGCGGGCGATAGATAAAGTCAGCGGCTAACGCCTGCGCCGCCGTCAGGGTTGGCGCATCCGGGGCATAACCCGAGACACCGGCCGGCGTGCAGTCCGAGACATAGCCGGGCAGCAGCGGGTCGTTCACATGAAACAACAGGGCCAACAGATTCAGGATCGTTTGCTGAGCGGGCAACAGGCCTTCCATTGCGCGCTGCAGACGTCCGTTGTTGACCGCCAGAAACCGCTCACGCACCTGATGGAGAACCTGTCGATCGATTCCCTCACTCAGAGCGGGTCTTACTTCCAGGGGGCGCGTCATTGCACACTCAGACCGGCTCGCCAAACGAGAAAGAGGAGGGGAGGTGAGTTTACAGCCAGCAGCACAAAAGACTTAGGGCGATTGTGTTTTTGACGTCAGATTTTTTACATATCTGAACATTAGACGGGAAACAGGGAATGCGCCCGCGGAATCAACAAAGAGGGAGATTCCGTGGGCAATGCGGGATGTCAGGCAATTTCTGCCAGTTTTTCGCCCAGCTTCGACTCTGAAGTAAGGATCAGCAGCAGCCCTTGGACATGCTCGGCGGCATCACGGCCCAGGCTGGTCAGGTAACCACCATCGGGTTGATTGATCAGGTCTTTGTCATACAAACGTTGTGCTGCCGCAATCCGTTGTGGATCAGCGGTCTGATGGATCTTCAGGCCCTCAAGCGTACTTTCCAGGTCAAACAGTGCAAGGACTTCCAGTTCGGCAACCAACTCAGGGGTAAACGACATAAAAACTCCAGACTATGCAGGAAAAGGCGACAACTGCTCTAAGGTGATCCCACTATCACCAACTGTCCAGTGACAGTTCTGACCTTATATAAGCAGCGTGTCGTGCCGGCCCCGCATTGACGCGCTTACGAGGCAATTGGAGTGTAGACCCTGCCCTCGATTACGCGCGCGAATAAAGCCTGCCCTCCGACTACCACGCTTTCAGTTATATAAACATTCTTAAATAGTATTTTTAAGAATAATCGCGCCTCACTACTATGACATCCACGCCAGCACCTCAGTCGGCAACCCATATTTCCAGGAGCACACCATGAGCGCATCTCTGCGTAGCGTTGACGGTCAGGACGAAGCCACCATTCTGCGGGAAATCCAGAGCGCGCTACGGGACCTGCGCTTTGGTGCCGTCGAAATCACCGTGCACAACGCACAAGTGGTTCAGATCGAACGCAAAGAAAAATTCCGGTTACAGAACCCGAGCCAGAAAAGTAATTGAGCCAAACGCACTCATCGGAGTGCGTTCATAACAACTAGAAACGCTTTGGAGCCTCACCTATGTCCCTACGCCGTTACGCTCTGGCCGCGCTGGCCAGTGCCATTTTTGCTGGCTCCGCTGTAGCCAAAGACTACGAATTGCTCAACGTTTCTTACGATCCAACCCGTGAGCTGTACCAGGATTACAACGCTGAGTTCGTTAATTTCTGGAAAGCCAGCCACCCGGGCGACAACGTCAAAATCCAGCAGTCTCACGGTGGCTCGGGCAAACAGGCCCGTGGCGTGATCGACGGCTTGCGCGCCGACGTCGTGACCCTGGCATTGGCCGGCGACATCGATGAAATCTCCAAACTCAACAAAGGCTCGCTGCCAGCCGACTGGCAAACCCGCCTGCCGGACGCCAGCACTCCGTACACCTCGACCATCGTGTTCCTGGTGCGCAAGGGCAACCCTAAAGGCATCAAGGACTGGGACGACCTGGTCAAGAAAGACGTCTCGGTGATTACCCCGAACCCTAAAACCAGTGGCGGCGCGCGCTGGAACTTCCTCGCAGCCTACGCCTACGGCCTGAAAGCCAACGGTGGCGATGAAGCCAAAGCCAATGCCTACGTGCAAGAGCTGTTCAAGCACGTACCGGTGCTGGATACCGGCGCACGCGGCTCGACCATTACCTTCGTCAACAACGGTCAGGGTGACGTGTTGCTGGCCTGGGAAAACGAAGCGTTCCTGGCACTGAAAGAAGACGGCGGTACAGACAAGTTCGAAATCGTCGTGCCTTCCCTGTCGATTCTGGCCGAGCCACCGGTGGCTGTGGTCGACAAAAACGCCGAGAGAAAAGGCAACCTGGAGATCGCCAACGCGTACCTCAAACACCTGTACAGCCCGGCTGGCCAAGAGATCGCAGCCAAGAACTTCTACCGTCCGCGTGACGAAAAAGTAGCGGCCAAATACGCCGAGCAATTTCCGAAACTGGAGCTTGTCACTATCGACAAAGACTTCGGCGGCTGGAAAACTGCGCAGCCGAAATTTTTTAATGACGGTGGCGTGTTCGACCAGATCTACCAGGCGCAATAACCTGTGGGGCGGGGCTTTAAGCCACGCTGAAAGCTAGAACATAGAGCCCGCGACCCTGTTGCGGGCTTCGTGCGTTAACCAAGGACTCTTATGTCTCGTCGTATTTCCCCCGTCATACCCGGCTTCGGGCTGACGCTGGGCTACACCTTGGTGTACCTCAGCCTCATCGTGCTTATACCGTTGGCTGCCATGTTTGTGCATGCCGCGCAACTCACCTGGGAGCAGTTTTGGGCCATCATCACCGCGCCGCGGGTGTTGGCAGCGCTCAAGCTCAGTTTTGGCACCGCTTTTTTTGCCGCCTTGATCAACGGCGTCATCGGCACCGTTCTGGCCTGGGTGCTGGTGCGATACACCTTCCCCGGGCGCAAGATCATCGATGCCATGATCGACCTGCCCTTTGCCCTGCCAACGGCGGTGGCCGGTATTGCACTGACCACGTTGTACGCGCCCCACGGCTGGATTGGCCAGTTCGCCTCGGACCTGGGCTTCAAAATCGCCTACACCCCGCTGGGCATTACCCTGGCCCTGACCTTTGTGACCCTGCCGTTTGTGGTGCGCACCGTGCAGCCGGTTCTGGCAGACATCCCGCGTGAAATCGAAGAGGCCGCTGCCTGCCTGGGCGCCAAGCCCCTGCAAGTGTTCCGCTACATCCTCATGCCGGCCCTGTTGCCCGCTTGGTTGACCGGTTTTGCGCTGGCCTTTGCCCGTGGCATCGGTGAGTACGGCTCGGTCATTTTCATCGCCGGTAACATGCCGATGAAAACCGAGATTCTGCCGCTGCTGATCATGGTCAAGCTCGACCAGTACGACTACACCGGCGCCACCGCCATCGGCGTGATGATGCTGGTGGTTTCCTTCGTGTTGCTGCTGCTGATCAACTTGATCCAGCGCCGCATCGAAACCCCATCCTGAAGGAGGCCAGCGTATGTCCAGTTCGTCTATAAACGCGGCCTCCGCCGCCAACGCTGCACGCCGTGGCAGCGCGCTTTCACGCCGGCTGCTGATCGCACTTGGCTGGTTGTTCTTTATCGGCTTCTTGCTGTTGCCACTGCTGATCGTAGTGTCCCAGGGCCTGAAGCTGGGCTTCGGTGCGTTCTTCGATGCGATCCTTGAGCCCGACGCCTTGTCGGCCCTCAAGCTGACCATCATCGCCGTCGTCATTTCGGTGCCGCTCAACGTGGTGTTTGGCGTGAGTGCGGCCTGGTGCGTGAGCAAATACAGCTTTCGCGGCAAAAGTATCCTGGTCACCCTGATCGACCTGCCGTTTTCGGTATCACCGGTGATCGCCGGTCTGGTCTACGTGCTGATGTTCGGCGCGCAGGGTTTCTTCGGCGAGTGGCTGCAAGACCACGACATTCAGATCATCTTTGCGTTACCGGGCATCGTGCTGGCAACCATCTTTGTGACGGTGCCCTTCGTGGCCCGTGAGTTGATCCCGCTGATGCAAGAGCAGGGCACTCAGGAAGAAGAAGCCGCACGCTTGCTGGGCGCCAATGGCTGGCAGATGTTCTGGCACGTCACTGTGCCCAACATCAAATGGGGCCTGATCTACGGCGTTGTACTGTGTACGGCGCGGGCGATGGGCGAATTTGGCGCGGTGTCGGTGGTTTCCGGGCACATTCGCGGGGTGACCAACACCCTGCCGCTGCACGTCGAGATCCTCTACAACGAATACAACCACGTCGCCGCCTTCGCTGTGGCCACCCTGTTGCTGATCCTGGCGCTCTTCATCCTGCTGCTCAAGCAGTGGAGCGAATCCCGTATTAACCGCCTGCGCGCCAGCGCCGCGGAGGAATAAACCATGTCGATCGAAGTCCGTAACGTCAGCAAGAACTTCAACGCCTTCAAAGCGCTGGACAGCATCAATCTGGACATCCACAGCGGCGAGCTGGTGGCATTGCTTGGCCCGTCGGGCTGCGGCAAAACCACCCTGTTGCGCATCATCGCGGGGCTTGAAACCCCGGACCAGGGCAGCATCGTCTTCCACGGCGAAGACGTCTCGGGCCATGACGTGCGTGATCGCAACGTCGGTTTCGTGTTCCAGCATTACGCGCTGTTCCGCCACATGACGGTATTCGACAACGTGGCCTTCGGCCTGCGCATGAAGCCCAAGGGCGAGCGTCCGAACGAAACCCGCATCGCCGAAAAAGTCCACGAGCTGCTGAACATGGTGCAGCTGGACTGGCTCTCTGACCGCTACCCGGAGCAACTGTCGGGTGGTCAGCGCCAGCGTATCGCCCTGGCCCGCGCTCTGGCGGTAGAGCCTAAAGTGCTGCTGCTCGACGAACCGTTCGGCGCCCTCGACGCCAAGGTCCGTAAAGAACTGCGCCGCTGGCTTGCGCGCCTGCACGAAGACATCAACCTGACCTCGGTGTTCGTGACCCACGACCAGGAAGAAGCGATGGAAGTCGCAGACCGCATCGTGGTCATGAACAAAGGCGTGATCGAGCAAATCGGCTCACCGGGTGACGTCTACGAAAACCCGGCCAGCGACTTTGTTTATCACTTCCTGGGTGACTCCAACCGCCTGCATTTGGGCGAGGACAACCACGTCCTGTTCCGTCCGCACGAAGTGTCGTTGTCGCGTCACGAACTCGAAGACCACCACGCCGCCCAGGTACGCGACATCCGCCCGCTGGGTGCGACCACCCGGGTGACGTTGAAGGTTGAGGGGCAAAGCGAGCTGATCGAAGTAGAAGTGGTCAAAGACCATGACAGCCTGACCGAACTGGCCCGCGGCGAGACGTTGTTCTTTAAGCCGAAGGTATGGCAGAAGGCTTAAAAACACCCTATCCATAGAGTTGTAGTCGCTGATGAGGTACGAAGCTGCGATGTGGTGTGCATCGCAGCCTCATGCTTCGTCAGCGACTACAGGATTTTCGTAAAGCTTTTAAGGCTTTTTCAGCTTCGGATTGGGAAAGAACTGCACCGCCTGAACGTTCGGGGTCGGTGGTTTTTTCAGTGCCGAGGTGTTGACCCGCGTGCCCAATTCCTTCGGCACCGACAGACCTTGCTCATTCAGCGTGTCGGAGTAGCCGCAGGCCACGCATTCGCGGTGCGGCACGTCGTTTTCGTTCCACATCATCAGCTTGTCAGGCTCGCTGCACGCCGGGCAGACAGCCCCGGCGATAAAGCGTTTTTTTGTCACGTTTACCGGTGCATCACTCATGCTGCCGCGTCCTCGGTCAGGCCGCTGTGGCGCAACAAGGCGTCAATCGACGGCTCACGGCCACGGAAGTCCTTGAACAGTTCCATTGGGGCCAGCGAGCCACCACGCGCCAGAATGGCCTGGCGGAATGCCTTGCCGGTGTGCGGGTTGAACACGCCTTCTTCTTCAAAGCGCGAGAACGCATCCGCCGACAACACTTCAGCCCATTTGTAGCTGTAGTAACCCGCCGCGTAACCGCCTGCAAAGATGTGCGCGAAGCTGTTGGGGAAGCGGTTGTACGCCGGTGGGCGCATGACCGAAACCTCATCACGGATGCCGTCCAGCACTTGGGCAACGCTGCGGCCATCGCCGTGGGTGGCGTGCAGTTCGAAGTCAAACAGCGAGAACTCCAGCTGACGCACCATCATCAGGCCGGACTGGAAGTTCTTGGCCGCGAGCATTTTATCCAGCAGGTCTTTTGGCAGCGCTTCGCCGGTTTCATAGTGGCCGGAGATCAGCGCCAGGCCTTCCGGCTCCCAGCACCAGTTTTCCATGAACTGGCTTGGCAGCTCGACCGCATCCCACGCCACGCCGTTGATACCGGACACGCCTGCGTGTTCGATCTCGGTCAGCATGTGGTGCAGGCCATGACCGAACTCGTGGAACAGGGTGGTCACTTCGTCGTGGGTCAGCAGTGCAGGCTTGCCCGCAACGGCCGGGGTGAAGTTACACACCAGGTTGGCTACCGGGCTTTGCAGCTCGCCGGCTGCGGTGCGGCGACGGTCACGGGCGCCGTCCATCCAGGCACCACCGCGCTTGTTGGCGCGGGCGTACAGGTCAAAGAAGAAACGCCCGATGTGCTGGCCGTTTTCTTTGATTTCGAACAGGCGAACATCGGGATGCCAGGTGTCGAAGCCTTTGATTTCAGCAATGTCGATGCCGTACAGGCGATGCACGATGGCGAACAAGCCATCCAGCACTTTGTCGATCGGGAAGTAGGCGCGCAGGGCTTCTTGCGACACGCTGTAACGCTGCTCGCGCAGTTTTTCGCCGAAGAAACCGGTGTCCCAGCTTTTCAGTTCGTCGCAGCCTTGCTCGCTGGCATAGGCTTGCAGTTGCTCAAGGTCACGCGCCGCAAACGGCTTGGTGCGCTTGGCCAGGTCACGCAGGAAGGTCAGCACCTGATCCGGCGTTTCAGCCATTTTGGTGGCCAGGCTCAGCTCTGCAAAGCTGCCAAAACCCAGCAACTTGGCCAGTTCCTGACGCAGATCGAGGATCTGTTCCATCACCGGACCGTTATCAAACTGACCGGCATTCGGGCCTTGGTCCGACGCGCGGGTGCAGTAGGCGGCGTAGACTTCTTCGCGCAGGGCGCGGTCTTCGGCGTAGGTCATGACCGGGTAGTAGCTTGGGAACTCGAGCGAGATCAACCAGCCATCCAGCCCTTTAGCCTGTGCAGCCGCGGCCATTTGCGCCTTGGCCGATTCGGTCAGGCCTGCCAGCGCAGCTTCGTCGGTGATGTGCTTGGTCCAGGCCTGGGTCGCGTCCAGCAACTGGTTGGAGAACTTGCTGCCCAACTCAGACAGCTTGCTCTGCACTTCGGCGTAGCGCTTCTGCTCGGCTTCTGGCAGATCAATACCCGACAAGCGGAAATCGCGCAGCGAGTGTTCAAGAATGGTCTTTTGTGCCTGATCAAAGTCAGCCACTTGCGGGCTGTGGGCCAAGGCTTCGAAGGCCTGGAACAGCTCACGGTTCTGGCCCATCTCGGTGGAGTAGGCGCTCAATGCAGGCAAGCACGCCTCGTAAGCTTCACGCAGCTCAGTGCTGTTGCACACCGCGTTCAAGTGGCTGACCGGGCTCCAGGCGGCGCCCAGACGGTCGTTCAACTCATCCATCGCCAGCACCAGACCGGCCCACGTCGGGTTCTTGCCTTGATCGGCGAGGATCTTTTGAATGCCAGCACGGTTGTCCGCGAGGATCTGCTCGATGGCCGGCTGGACGTGCTCAGGACGGATCGCCGAAAACGGCGGCAGGTCGTAGGGCTGCAATAGAGGGTTTTTCTCGCTCACGTTTGGCACCTTGGCTAGAAGAAAGTGAAGATCTGTTGAGGTTTCATTGCAAAAACTGAACCACTCACCTCGTTGTAATGAAACGTCAGCAGACCTTGGGCCATCTTAATTACAATCGACCGTTACCGCAGCCCTGTAACGCCCTATTACTGCTAAAGAAGGAAGCTATTTGTGTCCATCCGTCCGTTCCAGCAGCACACACCTACCGTGGGCGAGCGCGCCTTTGTCGACCGTTCGGCCGTGGTGATTGGCGACGTCGAGATCGGCGCCGACAGTTCGATCTGGCCATTGACCGTGATTCGCGGCGATATGCACCGCATCCGTATCGGTGCGCGCACCAGCGTGCAAGACGGCTGCGTGCTGCACATCACCCACGCCGGGCCGTTCAACCCTGAAGGTTTCCCGCTGCTGATCGGCGATGACGTGACCATCGCGCACAAGGTCATGCTGCATGGCTGCACTGTGGGCAGCCGGATTTTGATCGGCATGAGCAGCATCGTGATGGACGGGGCGGTGATTGAAGATGACGTGATCGTGGGCGCGGGCAGCCTGGTGCCTCCGGGCAAACGCCTGCAAAGCGGCTTTTTGTATGTCGGCAGCCCGGTCAAGCAAGTGCGTGAACTGACTGAAAAAGAGAAAGCCTTTTTTACCTACAGCGCTGGCAACTACGTAAAACTCAAAGACCAGCACTTGGCCGAAGGCTACGACCAGCCCGTTTAAGCCGCCTATTTTGGAGCCCTGCATGCAGTATCAAAACGTATTGTTCGACCTCGACGGCACCCTGACCGACCCACGCGAAGGCATCACCCGTTCTATCCAGTATGGATTGAGCAAAATGGGCATTGAGGAGCCAGACCTGCGCAAACTCGAACACTTTATCGGCCCGCCGTTGCTGCAAGCCTTTATCGAGTTTTACGGCTTCAGCGAAGCCCAGGCATGGGAAGCCGTGGGCTTTTACCGTGAGCGTTTCTCGGTCAAAGGCCTGTACGAAAATCAGGTGTTTGAGGGTATTACGCCGCTGCTTGAAGAACTGGTGGGCCAAGGCCGCCAGCTGTTCATCGCCACCTCGAAGCCGCAGATTTACGCCCGCGAAATCGCCCGGCACTTTGACTTCGCCAAGCACTTCAAAGAGATTTACGGCAGCGAGCTGGACGGCACGCGCACCAACAAGGTCGAGCTGATTGCTCACCTGATGGCCGAAGAAAAGTTGGACCCGGCGCAGACCCTGATGATCGGTGACCGCAAGCACGACCTCATCGGCGCCAGCCACAACGGCCTGGACGCGGCGGCCGTGGGCTACGGCTTTGGCAGCTTCGAAGAGCTGAGCGCGCACGCGCCCACCTACCACTTTGAGACGCTGGCACAGCTGCACCAGGCGTTTAGATAAATCGGTTGGAGCGGGCTTGATCGCGATCTTTTAAACGATCAAAAGATCGCTAGGCAAGCTCGCTCCTACACGATTCGTGCGTCGATTTCGCGCTGCAAATCCTGGCGCCAGCCCAGCAGAAAACCCAACTCCACCACCACAAACAACGGCCCGACTATCAGCCCGGTAACGTCGTCGATAAACGCAGGCTTACGCCCTTCGTAATAATGCCCCACGAACTGGATCACCCAGCCGACCACAAACAGCCCAACCCCCCAGCTCATCCACGCGCCCGTGCTCAGCGCCGCCAAGGTGTACCCGAGCCAGACCGCCAGCCCCAGCAACACGGTCATCAATAACCCCAAGCGCAGCTCAAGGCGCAGGTAAAACACCGCACTGGCGATCATCACTAACACCGCAGGTGAAATACCCGCCCATTGCGGTCGCGACAACAGCACCGCCACGGCAATCACAATCAACGGGATGCCCACAAAGTGGCTAACAATATTGCGTTTGTCACGGTGATAAGCGGCGTATTGGCTCAGATGATCAACCAGGCTTTTCATGGCGGTAGCTCGCAGGGTGGGCAACGCATTGAGTGTAATACGCCTGCGCGTTCTGAACGGCGATGGTTTTTTGGTTATTAACAAATAGCTTCTTATTCCTTAGCGAATCTAAAAACCGTCCCTATACTGACTCGGTAACACACATACCGCTGGAGGCGCACAGCCATGGGCAATGAATCGATTCGCTATTTGATAGTGCCGGGTTGGCAAGGTTCGTCTGACGATCATTGGCAAACCCACTGGCAAAACAGCTTGCCGAACAGTGCCCGGGTGGAACAGGCCGACTGGTTGACGCCACGCCGCGAAGACTGGATTGCCGCGCTGGCCGAGGCGATTGCCGCCGACAGCACACCGGTCATTCTGATTGCCCACAGCCTGGGTTGCATCACCGTCGCGCATTGGGCCGAACGTGCCCCCGCCAGCTTGCTGAGCCAGGTGCGCGGTGCCTTGCTGGTCGCCCCGGCAGATGTCGAACGCCCCACCTGCGCCCCTGCGTTGCGTAACTTTGCCCCGATCCCGACGCAAACCCTGCCGTTCCCGAGCCAAGTCGTCGGCTCTGACAACGATGCCGCGGCCAGCGCGCCTCGCGCCATGGAGTTTGCCCGCCATTGGGGCGCCGAGGTCGGCATTCTCAGCGGCGCCGGACATATCAACGTCAAGTCTGGCCACCAACGCTGGGAGCAAGGCTTCGCCTTTTTGTATCGCCTGCAAACCCGTATTGAGCACGGTGCCCTGCGCCGCGCCTGAATTTTTTGTAACGCCCGCGCCCACCCATCGGCGGCGGGCGGGAGCCCGCCATGAGTCTGCATGAAACCTTTGGACAGCCCCTGCTGACCTTCCCCGACGCCGAAAAAAGCCCGCTGAGCATTCGCGCCAAAGCGCTGGTGTTTGTCGACCCGCGTTCGCGCCAATTGCGTGATGACCTGGAACTGCTGGCGCCGCGCGCGCTGCCGGTCTTGATTCGCGGCGAAACCGGCACCGGTAAAGAGCTGTTGGCCCGGCATATCCACCGCGCCAGCGACCGCACCGGTTTGTTTGTGTCTGTTAATTGCGGCGCGATCAGCCCCACCTACGCCGATGCCGAGTTGTTCGGTTACGCCCCCGGCAGCCACAGCAGTTCGGCCAGCAGCCGTGCCGGCTGGTTCGGCTCAGCCAATGGCGGCACGCTGTACCTGGATGAGATAGGTGATTTGCCGCTGGGCATTCAGGTCAAATTGCTGGCTGCACTGGAAACCCACGAAGTCACGCGGGTCGGCGCTCATCAGCCCAGCCCGGTGGATGTGCGCCTGGTGGCGGCCACCAGCATCGACCTGGCTCAGGCGGTACAGGCTGGCAAATTTCACGAGCGGCTGTATCACTACCTCAGCGAGGGGCAACTGCCGTTGCCCGCTTTGCGCGAGCGGCCGGGGGATATTTTGTCGTTGGCCGAATACTTTTTAGGCATCTACAGCCAGCGCCTCAACCTGCCGGTGCCATTTATCAGTGACAGCGCGCAACGGGTATTGGAGCGCCACACATGGCCCGGCAATACCCGTGAGCTGGAGAACGTCATCCACTTTGCGCTGCTGGTGAGCACCGGCGAAGAGATCCGCCCCGAGCATTTAAACCTGCCTGACAGCCTGGGGCAGATTGAGCACTTTATTAAAGGCGCAACGGCGCAGGAGCTGGCGGCGCTGAAACAGCTGCTGGCATAACCCCCATCTCGCGATCTTTTAGACGATCAAAAGATCGCGAGGCAAGCTCGCTCCTACAGGGAGAGATTTAAAGAACCAAATGATCTAAGCGAATGAACAAATATTATTGTTCTGGAATAAAGAAAGTCGGTATCTTTCGCCCCGACTCCAATAAAACCGTTACCAGAACGGTCACTTCTTAAGGATATTGCATGAAAAAGGTTCTGTTGTTTACCGCATTGGCGGCTGCTTTGACGGCAGGCCTGGCACAGGCTAACGAAAAATTGGTGGTCGCTGCGACCCCGATTCCTCACGCTGAAATCCTTGAGTTGATCAAACCGACCCTCGCCAAAGAAGGCGTGGATCTGGACATTAAAGTCTTCACCGACTACGTGCAGCCGAACGTACAAGTCGCAGAGAAGCGTCTGGACGCCAACTACTTTCAGACCCTGCCGTACCTCGAAAGCTTTAACAAAGGCAAAGGCACCAACCTGGTGACCGTGGTCGGCGTTCACGTTGAACCGTTTGGTGGTTACTCCAAAAAAGTTAAAAACCTGTCAGAGCTCAAGGATGGCGCAACCATCGCGATCCCTAACGAAGGCAGCAACAGCGGCCGTGCATTGATCCTGCTGCAAAAGGCCGGTCTGATCGAACTGAAAGACCCGACCAACGCGGTGGCCACCCCGAAAGACATCGCTAAAAACCCGCACAACTTCAAGTTCAAAGAGCTTGAGTCAGCATTGCTGCCACGCGTGCTGGACCAGGTTGACCTGGACATGATCAACACCAACTACGCGCTGGAAGCGGGCCTGAACCCGGCCAAAGACGCGCTGATCATTGAAGGCTCTGATTCGCCTTACGTGAACTTCCTGGTGGCTCGCCCGGACAACAAAGACAGCGACGCAATCCAAAAGCTGTCCAAAGCGCTGACCAGCCCTGAAGTCAAAGCGTTTATCGAGAAGAAGTACCAAGGCGCCGTGGTGCCTGCGTTCTAATTCAACTCCCGCTCACACAAAACGCCGACGGCTCCTACAGCGTCGGCGTTTTTTAGTATTTGGCAAAAGTACCTAGCAGAGTTAACAGGTAGGCAAGGTCTGGCATTGGAGCAAAGCTGGGGGACATTCAGCAAAGAGCCAACCCACATGCCTCTTAAACGCTATGCCTACGACCCTCTGGATCGCTTAACAACAACGACAATGGGCGCGCAGCCCTCGACGCAGCGTTTTTATCATCTTGAGCGCTTGAGCACTGCACGCCAGGGTGAACACAGCCAGACAATCTTTCAGCACCACGACCAGTTGCTGGCTGAAAAACACACAACCGCAACGCTGTTGCTGGGCACCGACCTGCAACGCAGCGTGCTGCACTCTCTCAACGGCGCACACCATTACCCGCGGGCTTACACCCCGTATGGCCATCATCGTGGGCAACAGGGGCTGTTGGGGTTTAACGGAGAAGCCCACGATCCGTTGACCGGCCACTATCTGTTAGGCAACGGTCACCGCGCGTACAACCCCGTGTTGATGCGCTTTAACAGCCCCGATACGTTAAGCCCGTTTGGTGCCGGCGGGTTGAACCCCTACTGCTATTGCCTGGGTGATCCGGTGAACCGGGTAGATCCCAATGGGCAGATTTCCTTTGCCTTGATAGCCCCTATCGTCCTGTCAGTTATTGGGTTGAGCGGGACAGCGGTCGGAGCAATTCCCTCTGTGGGCTTTTACGCATCCTTCAAAGCGTTAAAAGCTGGCCCCATCAAGGCCGTTGATCTTGCGAAGGTCGCTGGTGTGGGGTTTACAGCCTCCGCAGGTATTGTCGGCACGGTTCGATTGAGCATGGCAGCGGAACATAACAACACAGGCAGCACTGAAATGACCTCGGTGGGCATAGCCTTGGCCATTTTAGGTTTAAGCAGCTCTGGCTTGGCCACTAAGCTGGGCTGGAGTGGCATTAGAGCGGCAGCCAGAGCTAAGAGAGTTGCCAAGTTAATGGGTAAAAACTCCCCACCGCCGCGTCCCCCAAGAAACTCTATTTCCTCAACATCGAGCTCAACCTCGCCACACTTTGCTAAACGAATCACCGAAGAGAACACCTCCGAACTGCCAATGCCCACGCTATACGTGCGCGATATCAATACACCCCCTCCCGGAGTTCTATCTTGGGCAGATCGAATACGACGGGCGTGATCGCTCTATCAATCCGCCCAATGCCAAGCCGGTTGATCCAGCATGCGTTGCCCAACGACCTCGGTCTGGCCGAGGTTTTTTTCCAGCACGATGCAGTTGCACTCCGGGTCTTGCTGCAAGGCGGCAATCAGCCGCCGGGCGTGGGACACCACCCACACCTGGGAGTGGTGCGAGGTGCGAATGATCAACCGCGCCAGCGCGGGCAGCAGGTCGGGGTGCAGGCTGGTTTCGGGCTCGTTGAGCACCATCAGCGTCGGCGGGCGCGGCGTGAGCAGGGCAGCCACCAGTAGCAGGTAACGCAAGGTACCGTCCGACAACTCCGCCGCCGACAATGGCCGCAACAAACCTTCTTGATAGAACTCGACAGCAAAGCGCCCACCGGGCATCGCATTGATCTCCAGCCGCGCGCCGGGGAAGGCGTCACTGATGGCGCTGTGCAGGACTTGCGGGTCGCCCATTTCGAGGATGGTTTGCAGGGCCGCAGCCAGGTCGCGGCCATCGTGGTGCAACACCGGTGTGCGCGTGCCCAACTGCGGCTGACGCACCGGCGCATCAGGGTCGGTGCGAAAGTGATCATAAAAGCGCCAACCGCGAATCGACTCCCGCAGCCGCAGCACTTCAGGCGAGGCCTGCAAGCTGCCAACTTGATCGAACAAGCTGTCGAACATCGGCGTGTGCTGCGCCAGCACCTGCCAACTGCGCTCAGTACGGGCACGGATCATCGGACCATTGCGCTCCACCAGCTCACTGGCCGGGCGGTAGCTGGGGCCCACCCAAATGCTTTCGTGTTTGATTTGCGGGTCGAGGGTAAACGCTGACAGCTCAGGCGGCGACACCCCCAAGGCGATGGCGTAGCTGAAATCTTCGGCCGCAAAGCCCATGCGCAAGCGCTTGACCTTGTTGCGCGGGCCGCCCTCGATGGCCACCTCGCCAGACTTCATGCGCCGCGACACCACCTCGGGCCCCGCCCAGAACGTCGACTCCAGCCCGCCTTCACGGGCCAGCGCATTGACCACCCCGCCCTGAGCCGTCTCGGCCAGCAAACGCAGCGCACGGTACAGATTGGATTTACCGCTGCCATTGGGGCCGGTGATCAAATTGAGCCGCGCCAGCGGGACGATCAACTGGTTGATGGAGCGATAGTTGGCCACCGCCAGAGTGGTGAGCATTGGGTGACCTCAAAACAGATGGGAAAGGCGTGCACAGAGTCCCACAAAGTCTGAACCCTGTTCTACGCTATGTGTCGTATTGTCTCGATCACTGAGCACCAAGCAAAGGAGTCTGCATGGCTGGTCCACGAATCAAGTGTGCTTGGGGCTTAAGCCTTTTGGCGCTCCTGACGGCTTGCGGTAAAGAAGGCCCCAAAGAGCCTTTATCACCACGGGTTTATATACAAGAAGTTACCAGCCGCGACTATGCACCTCCCATTGCGCTCAGTGGCGACATTCAGGCACGGGTCGAAACCCAGCTGTCCTTTCGGGTCGGCGGCAAGATCATCGAGCGCAAGGTCGATGTCGGTGATCACATTCAGGCCAACCAGGTGTTGGCGCGCCTAGACCCCAAAGACCTAAAAATCCAGGTCGAGACCGCCCAAGCCAGCGTGTATGCGCAACAGGCGCAAGTGGTACAAACCCGCGCCGCCTATGTGCGCCAGCAAAAGCTGCTGCCAAAGGGCTACACCAGCCAAAGCGAATACGATGCGGCCTATGCGGCTCAGCAGAGCGCACAAAGCGCCTTGGCGGCGGCGCAAGCGCAACTGGCCAATGCCCGCGAACAACTCAGCTACAGCAACCTGGTGGCGGAAGCGCCGGGCGTGATCACCGCGCGCCAGGCCGAAGTCGGGCAGGTGGTGCAAGCCACCATGCCGATGTTCTCGCTGGCCCGTGATGGCGCCCGCGATGCCGTGTTCAACGTGTACGAATCGCTGTTTATCGAGCCGCCCAAAGACCCTACCGTGCAAGTCACGCTGTTGCAGGACCCGACGGTCAAGGCCAACGGTTTTATCCGTGAGATCACCCCCGCCGTGGCGGCGCAAAGCGGCACGCTGCAAATCAAGGTGCAACTGGACTCGCTGCCCAAGGGCATGGACCTGGGCTCGATTGTCAGCGTCAACCTGAGCCCGGCGCCGCAGCGCAGCATTGAAATGCCATGGTCAGCCCTGACCAAAGATGTCAGCGACCCGGCGGTGTGGGTGGTCGATGGCGACAACAATGCGCGCCTGCAAAAAGTCACCGTGGGACGCTACCTGACCGGCAGCGTGATCATCAGTGATGGCCTCAAGGACGGAGAAAAAGTCGTGGTCGCAGGCGGACAGTTGTTACACCCCGGCATGAAGGTCGAGATAGCACCCACGCCAGCAGGGGGGATGGCACTATGAACCGTCTCTGGATAGCGCCTTTCGCGGCCCTGTTGTTGCTGGGCTGCTCTGAAAAAAAGCCGCCTGAGCCACTCGTCAGGCCCGTGCTCTACGTGGTGGCCAAGCCCGACCTGACCCAACATCTGGGGCGCTTTGCCGGCAATATCGAAGCCCGCTACGAAAGCACCTTGGGCTTTCGCGTGCCGGGCCGCATCGTGCGGCGCTATTACGACGTTGGCGCGTTGGTTAAAGAAGGCGATATTTTGGCCAGCCTCGACCCGACCGATCAGCAAAACAACGTGCGCGCCGCGCAAGGCGATCTGGACAAGTCCCGCGCGCAGTTGATCAACGCCCAGGCCAATGCCCGGCGCCAGCAAGAGCTGTTCAATCAGGGCGTGGGCGCGCAAGCCCAGCTGGACACGGCACAAGCCGACCTCAAAACCGCGCAGGCCGCCGTGCAACAAGCGTCAGCGGCGCTCAATCAGGCTAAAGACCAGCTCAGCTACTGCAACCTGCGTGCAGACCATGACGCGGTGATCACCGATTGGGCGGTCGAGGCTGGCCAAGTGGTGAGTGTCGGTGAAGCCGTGGCCACCCTGGCGCGACCTGAAATCAAAGAAGCGGTGATCGACCTCCCGGCGCCGCTGGCCGAAGCCTTGCCCAAAGACGTGGTGTTTTTTGTCGCAGGCCAACTCGACCCGAACGTCAACACCAAGGCCCATGTTCGCGAAATCGCGCCCCAGGCCGACAGCGCCACGCGCACCCGCCGTGTGCGGCTAACCCTGGACCAGACCCCACCGGCCTTCCGCCTCGGTAGCTCCATCAGCGTCACGGTCAGCAGCCCGATTACCCAGCACTTCCAGGTGCCGCAGACCGCCCTGCAAGAAACCGACGGCAAAACCCGCGTGTGGGTCGTCGACCCGCACACACTCACCGCCAACACGCGGGAGGTGACCGTATGGCGCCGCGACGCCAATACCGTGTTGCTCTCGGGCGGTATCAGCAGCGGTGACGCCGTGGTCAGTGCGGGCGCCTACAGCCTTAAACCCGGACAAAAAGTCAGACTCGACAAGGAAAGCTCGCAATGAATGGGAAATTCAACCTGTCCGAGTGGGCCCTCGAGCATCAGTCATTCGTGTGGTACCTGATGTTCGTCGCGGTGCTTGCCGGGTTCTTTTCGTACTTCAACCTGGGCCGCGCCGAAGACCCCAGCTTTACCATCAAAACCATGGTGATTCAGACCAAGTGGCCCGGCGCCACGGTGGATGACACCATGCTGCAAATCACCGACCGTATCGAGAAAAAGCTCGAAGAGCTGGACACCCTCGATTACGTCCAGAGCTACACCCGGCCGGGCGAGTCCACGGTGTTTGTGTTCTTGAAAGACACCACCAAGGCCGAGCTCATCCCGCATATCTGGTACGAGGTGCGCAAAAAAATCGGCGACATTCGCGGCGACTTCCCCCAAGGCATTCAAGGCCCGGGGTTCGACGATGAGTTCGGTGATGTGTACGGCACGATTTACGCCTTTACCGGCGACGGCATCAGCATGCGCCAACTGCGCGACTACGTCGAAGAAGTGCGCCTGGGGATCCGCGACATCCCCAATCGCGGCAAGATGATGACCATCGGCGAGCAGGCCGAAACCTTCTACCTCGACTTCTCGACCCGCAAACTGGCCGCGCTGGGCCTGGATCAACAACACATTCTGCAAAGCCTGCAAGAGCAAAACGCCGTGACCCCGGCGGGGGTCATTGAAGCCGGACCAGAGCGCATGTCGGTGCGCGCCTCCGGCCAGTTCCACAGCGTGGCCGACCTTGAGGCGGTCAACCTGCGGGTCAACAACCGCTTCTACCGGCTCGCTGACGTGGCCGACATTACCCGTGGCTATGTCGACCCGGCCGCGCCGATGTTCCATTACAACGGCCAGCCGGCCATTGGCCTGGCCGTGGCCATGAACACGGGCGGCAACATTCAGGAATTCGGCGAGCAACTGCAGCAGCGCATCAACGAACTGACCGCGCAACTGCCGGTGGGCGTGGGCGTGCACATGGTCTCTGACCAGGCCGAAGTGGTTCAGGTGGCCGTACACGGCTTCACCAGCGCGCTGTTTGAGGCGGTGATCATCGTTCTGGCAGTGAGTTTTATCAGCCTGGGCCTACGCGCGGGCATGGTAGTGGCGATCTCGATCCCGCTGGTGCTGGCGCTGGTTTTCGTGTTCATGGAATTCACCGGCATCGCCATGCAGCGTGTGTCGCTGGGCGCGTTGATCATCGCCCTGGGCCTGCTGGTGGACGACGCGATGATCACGGTAGAGATGATGATCTCGCGGCTGGAACTGGGCGAAACCAAACAGCAGGCCGCAACGTTTGCCTACCACTCCACGGCTTTCCCGATGCTTACCGGTACCTTGGTCACGGTGGCGGGCTTTGTCCCGATCGGCCTCAACAACAGCGCGGCGGGGGAGTACACCTTCACCCTGTTCGCAGTGATTGGCGTGGCCCTGCTGGTGTCATGGATGGTGGCGGTGCTGTTTGCCCCGGTGCTGGGCGTGCACGTGCTGCCCGCCAAGGTTAAACCCAAGTCCGAAAAACCGGGGCGGCTGGCCCAAGCGTTCAACACCGGCCTGCTGTGGTGCATGACCCACCGCTGGTGGACCATCGGCGGCACGGCGGCGATGTTCCTGGCCTCGGTGGTGGGCATGACCTTTGTGCAAAACCAGTTCTTCCCGGCCTCTGAGCGGCCTGAAATCCTGGTGGATTTGAACTTGCCGCAAAACGCCTCGATCCAGGAAACCCTCAAAGTCACCCAACGCTTTGAAGCCTCGCTCAAGGACGACCCGGACATCGTGCGCTGGAGTACCTACGTGGGCGAGGGCGCGATCCGTTTCTATCTGCCTCTGGACCAGCAACTGCAAAACCCGTTCTTCGCCCAGTTGGTGATCGTCAGCACCGGGCTTGAGAGCCGCGATGTGTTGATGGAGCGGCTCAACAAACGCCTGCGTGAAGAGTTTGTCGGCGTTGGCAGTTATGTGCACACCCTGGAACTGGGCCCGCCCGTGGGCCAGCCGCTGCAATACCGGGTGAGCGGCCCGAACATCGACCAGGTGCGCAAACACGCCATCGACCTGGCCACCGTGCTGGACGCCAACCCCAACGTGGGCGAAACCCTGTTCAACTGGAACGAACCAGGCAAAGTGCTGCGGGTCGACATCGCGCAAGACAAGGCCCGCCAGTTTGGTTTGTCGTCCGAAGACGTCGCGCAAGTGATGAACAGCATCGTCACCGGCGCCACCGTCAGCCAGGTCAAAGACAGCATCTACCTGATCGACATCGTCGGCCGGGCCAATGGCAGCGAACGCAACACGCCAGAGACCCTGCTCAACCTGCAAATCACCACGCCGAGCGGCACCTCGATCCCGTTGCTGGCGTTTGCCTCGGTGCGTTACGAGCTGGAGCAGCCGCTGGTCTGGAGCCGTGACCGCATACCGACCTTGACCCTCAAGGCCGCGGTGCGCGGCGACATTCAGGCGGTTGACCTGGTGGACGACCTTAAACCGACCATCGATGAGTTCATCGCCAAACTGCCACAAGGCTACAAAGTCGAAACCGGCGGCACTGTGGAGCAAAGCGCCAAGGCCCAAGGCCCGATCGCCAAAGTCATCCCGTTGATGCTGTTTTTGATGGCGACCTTTTTGATGATCCAGCTGCAAAGCGTGCAGAAAATGTTCATCGTCGTCAGCGTCGCGCCGCTGGGCCTGATTGGCGTGGTGTTGGCGCTGGTGCCCACCGGCACGCCGATGGGCTTTATCGCGATTCTGGGGATCCTGGCGCTGATCGGCATCATCATTCGTAACACGGTGATCCTGGTGACCCAGATCGACCAGTTCGAGCGTGACGGCTTCGACCCGTGGCATGCGGTGGTCCAGGCCACGCATCACCGTCGTCGGCCCATCCTGCTGACCGCCGCAGCGGCCAGCCTGGGCATGATCCCGATTGCACGGGACGTGTTCTGGGGCCCGATGGCCTACGCCATGATCGGCGGCATCTTCTCGGCCACCTTGTTGACCTTGCTGTTCTTGCCGGCCCTGTACGTGGCCTGGTACCGCATCAAAGAAAACAAAAACCCGCCCCCGGCCATTCACTGACCAGGCAGGAGCGAACTCGCACTGGCTCTGTAGCCGCTGACGAGGCACGAAGGCTGCGATGGGTTGCGTAGCGACCCAGACGGCGGTCCTGCGGCCCGCATCGCAGCCTTCGTGCCTCGTCAGCGACTACACGTTCAAAAGAGGTTGGCAGCTGTGCGCAGGCGCGGAGCCTACCAAGCGTTTTGAAAAGTTGAAATCCAATATTCAGGCTTGCACGCCCGAACGCTGATGATTCAGCGACGGGGCGAACTATAGGCAGCCCTCAGAAGGGTGAACACCCTAAATGTTGTAGGAGCTGGCTTGCCTGCGATCTTTTGATCTTCAACGTGAATAAATTGCGATCAAACACGCTATTTAGCGCTGCTTGGCGCGGTCGTATACAGCGCTGCGTTCGCGTTTCCCGACAGCAATCACTGCCACTACGACGCGCTCATCAATGACTTTGTACACCAACCGGTAGCCTGCCGATTTAAGCTTGATCTTGTAACAGTCGGGCATCCCGTGAAGGGCGTCAGCCCCTATACGTGGGCTTACCAATCGTTCGACCAACTTCTTTTTAAATTGCTGCTGAAGCGTATAGCCCAACTTCTCCCACTCTTTCAAAGCTGTGGGCAGGAACTCCAGCTTATAAGTCATCCAGATTTACCGGGATAGGCGTCTCTTGGCTGCGAGCCTTCACCAGTTCAGCAAGGTCCATGTCATCCAGACGCTCCATGATGGCTTCAAACACTTCAGCAGGCACCATGTAGCCCATGACACGGTTGTGGTTGAGCACCGCAACCGGAGCACCGTGGGCAGCATTCATGACTGCGGAGGGATTTTTCTTGAGTTCAGACACACTCACCGCTCGATCTGCCAAGACGCTTTGCATAATTTAGCCCTCTAAATAGGTCGTTATATTGGTCTATTTAGAGGGGCGCATCAACCTAAGATTTAGTGAGTCGCTACACCTCGCGCAACACCAACACCCCCAGCACATCGCAGCCTTCTTGCAACAACAACGACGTCGCCTCACACACCGCACTCAAATCATGCGGATCGCTGCTGTAGGCGTTCATGTGGGACAAACTGCGCAACAAATTCTTCGCCGCCTGAAAGCGCTGCTCAGCACAGGTGAGCAAGGCAGACACAGACGCCTGGGTATCAATCAAGAGAACGTTGGAATCGACAGGATTGTCGGTTTGCGGGAGGAAATGCGACATGGTGGAAACTCCTATGAATTAAGGAGCCACTTCAATCAGCTTGCACGCAGAAAGAGGGTGGCAGCTGTGCGCGGGTGTGCAAGACCGGCCATAGGAATCCGGCAGACCCGAAGATCTCCCACGCACAACCGCCATAACGCTGAGTGCAGGCGCGGAGCCTACCAAGCGTTTTGAAAAGTTGGAATCCTATGATCAGGCTTGCACGCCCGAACGCTGATGATTCAGCGACGGGGCGAACTATAGGCAGCCCGCAACGAGCACCACAATGGGCCAAAGCACGAGCAAGCCTCATCCCACACAAGTCAGGGAAAGGTCTGTAATCGCGCTGCCTGAATCGCGAGCAAGCCCGCTCCCACAGGTCCTGTGCAACACCTGTGGGAGCGGGCTTGCTCGCGAGGGGGTCAACGCACCAAATGCAGGAACTGCATGTGGCGTTCGTACTGGTCGAGGATGTCGTTGATGATCTGATCCTTGGTGTAGCCCATCAGGTCGTAGTCCTGGCTGCCTTCGCTCAGGTGCACTTCAGCCCGGTAGTAACGGCGGTTACGCAGTTCTTTGGGGCCCATGCCGCCACGGGCAAACGATGGCGTGAAGTAGCCGCGCATTTGCACCTGGTAGACGAACGGGTGCTGGTCACCATGACCAATCTCAAGGCTGACGTTGTCATTGGCCGGGTCAGGCTGGGTGACAACGTTGAGGCCCTTTTCGAGGAACACCGCGCTCACTTCTTCAATCGCCGGGCGCACCGTGGTGTCCATGAAGCGGTACACCTCGTCCCGCGACGGGAAGTGCACGGCCTGGCTCAAGCGTTGACGCCAGCCACCACGGCCACGGCGCGACACGGCCACCGGGGCCAGCGAGTGCATCTGCGCGATCTTCTTCTGCGATTCCAGGTAGAACGCCTTGTGCAGCCCCCACATCATCAGCAACAGGATCAGCGAGAACGGCAGCGAGGTCAGAACCACCGCCGACTTGAGCGCGTCGATGCTGCCCGAGAACAACAGCGCACTGGTCACCAGCGCGGTCATCCCACCCCAGAACACCCGCAGCCATTTGGGGCCATCTTCGTCAGCGCTATTGCCACGCGCCGAGAGGGTCGACAGCACCACGGTGCCAGAGTCGGCCGAGGTCACGAAGAACACAAAACTGATGAACACCGTTACGGCGATCACGGTTTTGCTCCACGGGTAGGTTTCCAGCAGCAGGTACAAGGCGCGCGACGGGTCGTCGATGGCGGCTTGGCCCAACGCCGTCAGGCCGTGGTTGAGCACTTGGTCGATGGCGCTGTTGCCGAAAATAGACATCCACGCCAGGGTGAAGCCCAGCGGAATCAGCAGCACGCCAAAGACGAATTCGCGAATGGTCCGGCCACGGGAGATACGCGCAATAAACAGACCCACAAACGGCGACCATGCGATCCACCAAGCCCAATAGAACACGGTCCAGCCGCCCAGCCAGTCGCTCGGCTTGTTGTAGGCATACACATCAAAACTCTTGGTCGGCAGCGCGCCCAGATAGTCACCGATGTTCTGGATCAGGGTGTTGAGCAGGTGCTGCGTCGGCCCTGCGAACAGCACGAACAGCAGCAGCGCACAGGCCAGCAGCATGTTGATGTCGGACATCACGCGCACGCCTTTGTCGACGCCCGCGATGGCCACCAGAATGGCTGCGCCCATCATCAGGGTGATCAACCCCACCTGAATCCATTGGGTGTGCGGCACGCCAAACAGGTAGTCGAGCCCGGAGTTGAGGTGCAACACCCCAAACCCCATGTCGGCACCCAGACCAAACACCGTGGCGATGATGCCAAAGCCGTCGACCGCGTAGCCGATGGGGCCATTGATGCGTTTACCGATCAGCGGGTACAGCGCCGAACGCAGCGCCAGCGGCAAGTTATGCCGGTAGGCAAAGTACGCTAGCGCCATGCCGACAAAGGCAAACACGCCCCAACCGTGCAAACCCCAGTGCAAAAACAGCAACTGCATGCCTTGGCGCGCCGCCTCGGCGTTACCGGCCGGGCCTTGTGGCGGGTTGAGCATGTGGGTGAGGGGTTCTGACACACAAAAGAAAAATAGCGTGATGCTGATCCCGGCGGCAAAGAGCATGCCCGCCCAGGACAGGTAACTGAACTCAGGTTCGTCGTGGTCGGCACCGAGCTTGATCTTGCCGTAGCCGGACAAGGCGGTGACGACCACGAAGATCAGATACAGGGTCATCGCTAGCATGTAGTACCAGCCGACCGTATTGGCCGCCCAGTTTTGTGCTGCCAGTAGCCATTCTCCGGCGGCTTCGGGCAATGAAATCACCACCAGCCCGAAGACCAGAATAAACGCGGCGGCAAAGTAGAAAACCGGCGGGTTCATGCGGATGAGAGACGTCTGCGACGTCGAAGGTGCACTCATGGCAAATACACCTCGCAGCAATGATACAGGCGTAAAAAGAGCGAGTTCGGCAAAGGTTAGCCTCCTGTTGTGAGCGGGCAGCGGACCACCGGTTTAACTTGAACGAGCATTCAAGTTAAACATGGATGGCGTGTGAGGACTAATCGCTACCCTTGGCTACACGTGTCTTACGTTAGCTCATGGCAAGGTATGACACATGCCCGCGCACGAACGTTCAGCCGTTATGGCACGGGGCTATCCGGGATTTGCCGACGGTAGGTCGCGGGCGGAATTTGAGGGGGTGAAAAAAAATTCTAAAAAATCAAAGCACGTCGCTATCTGGTCAAAAAATAGCCAAATTCAACGGTCTGATTTCACCCATCCAGATCGCATGGTCGGTGTGATCCAGCAGGTCATTGCCGGTGTCGGGGTGCAGAAAGATCACCAGCCCGTGTCGGCTGATAGCCAGCCAGGGCAATACAATGCCGAGCAGTTCGGGGCCGAAGGCCAGTTGGCAGCTCCAGTCGGGGTGCGGACCGACCGGGCGTTCGTGGACGCGGCCCATGCTGATGCCAAATCGGTGCGCCGCTTCTTCGCACAGGGCGCGCGCCTGGTCGATGGTGCTGGCGTCGTAATAGACGTGGGCGTGATAGCCCTTGATTCGTTGCATAAGCGCCTCTTGATTGTGTGCTGCACGCATTATTAATGTGGGAGCGGGCTTGCTCGCGATGCAGACGGTGCGGTGTATGCGAACATCCGCGGCGAGGCCATCGCGAGCAAGCCCGCTCCCACAGAGGTAACCTTGCACGCGCACTCTAAACCCACACTCAGCGAGAGCGTTATGCCCCGGCTCAACCGCACTGCCATCCTGCCATTTCTGAATTGGCTGCCCAAACAAACCCGCGCAAGCGTAGGCCGAGATGCGCTGGTGGGCTTGAGTGGTGCAATTCTGGCACTGCCGCAGTCCATCGCCTACGCCTTGATTGCAGGTTTACCGCCTGAATACGGGCTATATGCTGCCATTGTGCCAGTAATTATTGCGTGCTTGTGGGGCTCGTCGTGGCATTTGATCTGCGGGCCGACGGCGGCCATCTCGATTGTGCTGTTTGCCAGTGTCAGCCCGCTGGCGGTGCCCGGCACGCAGGACTACATCGGCCTGATCCTGCTGCTGACGTTTTTGGCGGGGATTTTTCAGTGGCTGCTGGGGATGCTGAAGTTTGGCGCGCTGGCCAATTTTGTCTCACATTCGGTGGTGGTCGGGTTCACCCTTGGCGCGGCGGTGGTGATTGCCTTGGGCCAGTTGCCCAATGTGCTGGGTGTTGATGTGCCGGGCAAAGCCACGGCGCTGGACAGCCTGCTGACGCTGTTGCGCCATGTGCGCGACTTCGACCCCGCGTCGTTGGGGCTCGGGGTAGGGACGGTGCTGTTGGGCGTCGCACTCAAGCTGTGGCTGCCACGTTGGCCGACGCTGCTGTTGACCCTGGTGCTCGCCAGCCTGGCCGTGTGGCTGCTGCCGTCGGTGTTTGGCCATGTGCAGTTGGTGCAGGCGTTTGTGGGGCGTTTGCCGCCGTTTAGCCCGCTGCCGCTGGATATCGAAACGCTGTTGCGTCTGCTGCCCAGTGCCGTTGCGGTGGGCATGCTGGGGTTGGTGACCAGTTTGTCGATTGCCCGCTCGATAGCAGCACGTTCGCAGCAAATGCTTGATGCTAATCAGGAGATCCGCGCACAAGGCTTGTCCAACGTGTTCGGCGCCTTGTTCTCGGGGTATTTGTCCTCGGGCTCATTCACCCGCTCGGGGCTCAACTACGAAGCGGGTGCCCGCTCGCCATTGGCCGGGGTGTTTTCCGCGTTGTGGGTGGCGCTGTTTGCGATCACCGGTTCCGCGCTGATTGCGCACATCCCGATCCCGGCCATGGCGGGGAGTATTTTGCTGATCAGTTGGGGGTTGGTGGACACCCGCGGCATTCGGGCGCTGTGGCGCGTGAGCCGGGCCGAGTTCGCGGTGATGGCACTGACCTGCGTC
Organism: Pseudomonas helleri; assembly: GCF_001043025.1. GTDB lineage: Bacteria > Pseudomonadota > Gammaproteobacteria > Pseudomonadales > Pseudomonadaceae > Aquipseudomonas > Aquipseudomonas helleri. The sequence goes on from NZ_JYLD01000015.1 coordinate 131,057, forward strand.
GCGACCTTGCTGCTGGAGCTGCAAACAGCGATTTATGCCGGGGTGCTGGCGTCGCTGTTTTTCTACCTCAAGCGCACTTCGCGCCCGCGCATCCAGCAATGGACAGAAGGGGATGAAGAAGTACTGCGGGTCGGCGGGTCGATTTTTTTCGGCGCCAGCCATTACTTGCAAGTGCGTTTGCAACGCACCCAGGGGCAGCGGGTGGTGATCGAGGCGCAGCACATCAACTTTATCGACTATTCGGGGGTTGAGATGCTGCACCAGGAAGCCCGCCGCTTGCTGGGACTAGGCCGCAGCCTGACCTTGCGCCGGGCACGGTCGCCGGTGGTGGAAGAATTGAAGAAGCTGGAAGGCGCGGACAAGTGCCCGATTTTATTTGAGGACTGACCTGTAGGAGCGAGCTTGCCTCGCGATCTTTTTGAAGATCAAAAGATCGCGAGGCAAGCTCGCTCCTATGTATGGACTCGCCCCCCACTGTCAACCCGCTTTTGCCCACTGACACCCGGCTGCATCTATGTATAAGGCCTATTCTAGGAAGCCATAATCGGCTTCTGGCCAACATTTTATG
>NZ_JYLD01000016.1 GCF_001043025.1 Pseudomonas helleri
CTGCTGACCACGAGCGTGGATGCCGGCTGGCGGCTTGCCTGTCATGACGCCGCCGGGCAGTTGCGTGATAGCTGGGACGGGCGCGACACCCATCGGCGCTTTACCTACGATGAACTGATGCGACCAGTGAATGTGTTCGAACACGAACCGCCGCTGTGCGTGGAGCGTTTTACCTACGCGGGTGCCGACGAAGAAGACGCCCGCCACAACCGCTGCGGACAACTGCTTCGCCACGATGATCAGGCGGGCAGCCTGTGGCATGACGCATTTGCCCTCAGCGGGCAGCCGCTGAGCGAAGCCCGGCAATTCTGCACCGCACTGACGCCGCCCGAGTGGCCCGAGTCTGAAGCCGATCTCGAAGACACGGCTTACACCACACGCTGGCGTCACGATGCGCTGGGCGCTGTTATCGAGCAGACCGACGCCCTTAAGCATGTGCAGCGTTTTGAATTTGATGTGGCCGGGCAACCTTTTGCATCCTGGCTGGACGACGTTGCCCTGCTCAAAAGCACGACCTACAGCGCTTTGGGTCGAGTAGAAACTGAGCAGGTAGGCAACGATGTGACGACCACGGCCTATTACTCGGCGCGGGACGGCCTGCTGTCCAGCCTCAAGGCCAAAAGATCAGACGGTAAGACGCTACAGGACCTGCACTACCAGTACGATCCGGTAGGCAACATCACCCGCATCGAAGACCTTGCGCAGCCGGTGCAATGGTTTGCCGGGCAGCGTATTCAGGCAGTCAGTACGTACGCCTATGACACGCTCTATCAATTGATCAGCGCCACCGGTCGCGAAAACGCCAGCCAAACCATCGGCCCGAACCTGCCGGGGCTGGAGATTTTCGGCCCGGTAGATGACAGCCGTTGGCGCACTTACAGTCAGACCTACAGCTACGATAGCGGCGGCAACCTGACCCGGCTCAAGCACGCTGCCGGGACTGGCAATAGCTACACCCGCGAAATGGTCGTCGACGCACGCAGCAACCGCAGCCTGTTCAAGGACGGCTCACCTATAGAATTTGCAAAAGCGTTTGATGCCAACGGCAATCTCCAGGCTTTGGCCCCAGGCCAACTTATGCAGTGGGACAGCCGCAACCAGTTGCAGCACGTAACGCAGGTGCAGCGCGAAGATCCCGATGGTCAGGACGACGATACGGAAACCTACATTTATGACGGCGGCGGCCAGCGCGTGCGTAAAGTGCGCCGTGCCAAAACCCGTGTCGGTGAACAGATCAGCGAAGTGCGCTACTTGCCGGGGCTGGAGATCCGCAGCCGCACATCGGGCGAGCAATTGCACGTGGTGCTTGCCCAAGCGGGGCGTAATGCCGTGCGTTTGTTGAACCGGGAAAATGGCCAGCATCAACACCGTTACAGCGTGAACGACCACTTGGGCAGCAGCACGCTGGAGCTGGATCAAAACGGCGAGTTGCTGAGTCAGGAAAGTTACTACCCCTACGGCGGGACGGCCTGGTGGGCGGCAAAAAGTTCACTGGAAGCCCGCTACAAGGTGATTCGTTATTCGGGTAAAGAGCGAGATGCGACCGGGTTGTATTACTACGGCTTCCGTTATTACGCACCGTGGTTGCAGCGCTGGATTAATCCGGACCCGATGGGCGAAGTCGATGGTTTGAATGTATTTCGATTTGTTCTCAATTCACCTTTGTCATGGATGGATTCTGCAGGGGCAATCTCCTTACCTGTCAACGATGCGATAGAACAAGGTGTTCGATTAAAACGCTCTTCAATAGCGTTTGTTGCAAGAGGGCTGCAAGAGTTTGAAGCGCTCGGCGAAACGGGGAGCGAATTGGCAGGAAAACTTCGTGACGCGCAAACGATGGCGGTCGATATTCTGAGCTCAGCGATTGAAAGTGTATCCAGTCCCCAGCAAAGCAAAGTTGCTCATGCAGCGATGTCGCTTTTTCTGGGCGGCACGGCTGTGAGTGGTCGGACTCAAACAGAGTTGCGTGAGGGCTTCGAAAAACTGAAAAGCATGCAACTATCACGGATCGAAAAGGGTAAAGATCGGATAGTGATCTATGAAGAAGACAGCAAAACTGATGCCTTTGTGGTTAAAGTCGACACTGAACGTCGAATCTTTATTAAACAATCCACTATCCAGACCAGTGATATAACGTCGCTGGCCAGGCAGTTAATTCATGAGGAGTCGCATCTTGAACTGGGAACTTATGACGCCTTTTATATGCCGGTAAAGAATTTTGGTTACCCGGATAGTGATGAAGCATTGTTTGATACGCTTAAAACAGCTATGGCTATAAGTCGTGACGTGGGCAGCAAAGGAGAAAATAGTAAAGCGGTACGCAATGTTGAAAAATACAGGGAGGTGATGGCTAAAATGCCGACACCTGTCGCAGGAAGTTGTACGGAAACTGCAGCAAATCATTGGGTATTTCTTAATAATGCGGATTCTTGGGCGCATCTCGCTATAGGCATGGCAAAGCCAAGTGTAATTTCTAAATATGGCCCTAAAAAATAACCGAGGCGCTTCGGGGTTGAACTAGCCGGATATTATCCGGCTAGATGCAGGTTCGATCAGGGTTTGGCCTGGCCTGGCAGCACATCATTGGCGATCATTTCGCCAAAGGGCCCGGTCAGGTTGGTGATGCCGCGACCCGCCAGGCTGGCGTAAGGTTCTGGCAGCAGCGGGAACACCAGTTCGGCAAAGCGATAGGCTTCTTCCAGGTGCGGATAACCCGAGAAGATAAAGCTTTCGATGCCCAGGTCGGCGTATTCCTTGATGCGTTCTGCCACCTGTTGCGGGTTGCCCACCAGCGCGGTGCCGGCGCCGCCGCGAACCAGGCCGACGCCTGCCCACAGGTTGGGTGAGATCTCCAAATTGTCGCGCCGCCCGTCGTGCAGCGCAGCCATGCGCCGCTGGCCTTCGGAATCAAAGCGCGAGAAGGACTTTTGCGCGGCGGCTATGGTTTCGTCGCTGATGTGTTCGATCAGGGTGTCGGCGGCTTTCCAGGCTTGCTCCTCGGTTTCACGGACAATCACGTGCAGACGAATGCCAAAGCGTACGGTGCGGCCCAAGCGTGCTGCGCGTTCACGCACATCGGCGATTTTCTCGGCCACGGCTGCAGGCGGTTCGCCCCAGGTCAGGTACACGTCAACCTGCTCGGCGGCCAGGTCATGAGCAGCGTCGGACGAACCGCCGAAATACAGCGGCGGATAGGGTTTTTGTACCGGCGGGTACAGCGCCTTGGCGTTCTGCACGTGCAAGTGCTTGCCTTCAAAGTCGACCGACTCGCCTTGCAGCACCCGGCGCCAGATTTTCAGAAACTCATCCGACACTTCGTAGCGTTCGCTGTGGCTGAGGAAGCTGCCATCACCGCGGTTTTCATCCGGGTCGCCGCCGGTCACCACGTTAATTAACAAGCGCCCGCCGGACAGCCGGTCCAGGGTGGCCGCCATGCGCGCCGACACGGTCGGCGAGATGATCCCCGGACGAATCGCCACCAGATAACGCAGGCGCTCGGTCAACGGTACCAATGCCGAGGCGATGACCCACGAGTCTTCGCAGGAGCGTCCCGTCGGGATCAAAACGCCGTAGTAGCCCAGGTCATCAGCCGCCTGGGCGACTTGTTTGAGGTAGTTGAGCGTGACCGGGCGAGCACCTTTGGTGGTGCCCAGAAAGTGGCCGTCACCGTGGGTGGGGAGGAACCAAAACACATTCATGAAGAAGTCCTTAAGCGATTTTCAGCAAAGGTGTGGCCGAGGCGCCAAACAGCGGCGCGGCACGTTCTGCAGCAAGGCGGATACGAGCCTGCAAGGGCTCGCTGATTATTTGGTAATTGGCGAAATCAGACTCGGTGGCATACACGCCGATCGGCAGCGTCAACGCCTGGAAAAAGCTGAACAGCGGACGCAACTGGTGTTCGAGCACCAGCGCATGGCGATCGCTGCCACCGGTGGCGGCCAGCAACACCGGGGTGTCGATCAGGCCGTTGATATCCACCAGATCGAACAGGTGCTTGAGCAGGCCGGGGTAGGAGCCGCGATACACCGGGGTGGCGATGATCAGCAGGTCAGCGTTTTCAATCGCCTGGATCTCGGCATCGACCTCAGGGCTCAGTTCCTGGCGTGACAAGGCGCCGCCCAGTTGCCGGGCAATAGTGCCCAGCTCAATCAAGCGGCTTTCGATAGTGAGCCGGGTTTGCAGTTCATCGAGAATGGCCTTGGCCAACACCAGAGTGCGCGAAGGGCTGTACGCCCCACCCGAAACGACGACGACTTGCAGCGCGTTAGACATGTTCGAATCCTTGGCTAGTGTTCAGCAGACTGTGGACAGGTACTCCCTGTCAGCAATCTCCGTACCAACAGGCAACCCCCTGTAATTCGGGGGGTTGGCCTGAGGCGGGCAAGGCGGGAGCTGTTGATTGAGTGGTTAAGTGCAGATTTGCTGTTTGATTTGCAACAGTTGCTGGATGAACACTTGGGCGATGCAAGAGGGCGATGGCGGACATAGATTCGGACACAAACAATGGCCGTAACGATCCCTTTTTGGCCTGCCTACCCCTGTGAACCGCTCCAGCGGTCGGCAAGAATCAAATCAACTTATAAGAGTTGTCTTCCTGACCCTTGCCCTTTTTGCGGGCTGCTGCCGTGTACAAAACATAACAACTATCGATCTCACGCCAAAGATGGGGAATACATTCATGAGCACGATCAAACGCTTACTGGGCGCCACGGTATGTGGGTTATCACTGTTGGCCAGCGCGGTGCAAGCCGATCAGCGCGAATTGCGGGTGTACAACTGGGCGGACTACATCTTGCCGTCAGTGCCCAAAGACTTTGCCAAGGACACCGGGATCAAAGTGACCTGGGACACCTTCGACACCAACGAATCGCTGGAAGCCAAGCTGCTGACCGGCAACTCGGGCTATGACCTGGTGGTGCCGTCCAACCAGTTCCTCGACACCCAGATCAAGGCCGGGGTGTTTCAGAAACTCGACAAATCCAAGCTGCCCAATTGGCAGCACCAAGACCCGCAATTGCTCAAGCTGCTGGAAACCAACGACCCCGGCAACCAGTACGCCGTGCCCTACATGGTTGGTACAGTGTTGATCGGTTTTAACCCGGCCAAGGTCAAGGCGGCCCTGGGCGACGACGCGCCGGTGGACAGTTGGGACCTGGTGTTCAAGCCCGAGAACATGGCCAAGCTGAAATCCTGTGGCGTCGCCATGCTGGATTCGCCATCGGAGATCTTGCCGCTAGCCTTGCATTACCTGGGCCTGGACCCGAACAGCCAGAACCCGGCCGACTATGAAAAAGCCAAAGAGCTGATGCTGAAGATTCGCCCGTATGTCACCTACTTCAACTCGGCCAAATACATGACCGATATCGCCAACGGCGACATCTGCGTGGCCATTGGGTACTCGGGCAGTTTTTACCAGTTTGGCAACCGGGCCAAAGAAGCGAAGAACGGGGTGGTAGTGGACTGGCGTTTGCCAAAAGAGGGCGCGCCGATCTGGTTTGACACCTTCGCTATCCCTAAAAGCGCCAAGAATGTCGAAGAAGCGCATGAATTCCTGAACACCTTGCTGGAGCCCAAGGTGATTGCGTCGATCAGTGACTTTTTGGGTTACCCGAACGCCAACAAAGACTCGCTGCCACTGATCAATAAAGACATCACCGGCAACCCGAACCTGACGCCGACGCCAGAAGCGTTGAAATCACTGTATGTGGTGCAACCACTGCCACAAAAGCTGGAGCGTGTACGGACCCGCACCTGGACCAGCATCAAATCGGATAAATAACCGCCCAAACCCTGTAGGAGCGAGCTTGCCTCGCGATCTCTTGATCTTTTAAAAGATCGCGAGACAAGCTCGCTCCTACAAGGTGTCATGCCCCAGATCGGGGGGGGCTTAGTCTTCGATCAAGACTTTAGGGTTGGAGTTGCCCCATACGGTGTACAGGTCAGCCAGCAATGCGCCGTTGATGTCTTCAACTTCGCTCTGGCTGATCTCTGCGTCGCCCTGTTTGCCGAACAGCACCACTTCATCGCCGCTTTTGACGTCCGGCGCATCGGTCACGTCAACCATCAAGGTGTTCATCGACACTTTGCCCACCACCGGCACGCGGTGGCCGTTGATCAGCACGATGCCCTTATTGGTGAACGCACGGCGATAGCCGTCGGAGTAACCGACCGTAATGTTCGCCAGCTTCGAATCACGCGCCAGGGTGTAGGTGCGGTCGTAGCCGACGGTATTGCCTTTCGGGTAGCTGTTGACCGAGGCCACGTGCGACTTAAACTGCATGACGCGCTTGTAGTCGGTGTGCGAAGGCACCGTGTCACCGAACAGCGCGCCGCCTGGGCGGACCATGTCCAGGTGCGACTCAGGCACTTCCAGGGTGGCGAATGAGTTGGCCGCATGCAGGGTGATTTTGCTGCGATCCAGCTTGGCCTCTTTGATCAGCCACTGTGCCTGTTCGTTGAAGGTCTTCAAGCCCGCGCGCACGTCATCGGCGTCTTCCACGGCGAAGTGGGTCATGATCGCCCGCACTTGCAGGTTCGGTATTTTGGTGATGGCTACGGCATCGCTGCGGCCTTGAGCGGTGCTCATTTCTACGCCGTTACGGCTCATGCCGCTGGAGTTCAAGCCCAGGTGCACGACGAGCGGACGGCCGTGTTTTTCGGCAATTTGCGCGGCTTTCTTAGCGAAATCGAGGTTGCCGACCAACTCTTCCATGTTGTACGGCAGCGCCGCTTCCAGCTCGCTGAGGGCGGCGGTGCGCACGCGAATCAATTGGCCTTTGTAACCGCTCTCGCGGACCACGCGGGCTTCTTCGTTGCTGGCAACGCCGACGCAAGGTACGCCGGTGGCGATGATCGAAGGCATCAACAAACCAATGCCGTGTCCGTAGGCATCAGCCTTGAGCACCGCACAGATTTTCGATTTGTCGCCGAGGGTGTCTTTCAGGACCTGAATATTGTGTTCAAACGCGGTTTTGTTTATTTCAACCCAGGCGTTGCTGTCTTGGGTGTTCACCTGCGCGACGCCATTGCTCATGGTCAATGGTGGAGCGGCGAAGGTCGGGGTTTGCAGCAATGTCATGCCCAAAGACAGGGCGAGCAGGGTGCGAGCGAAAGGGAGCATGCGAGTTTCCATACTTTATTGTTAGGGAAGGGATTTAAAACGCCGGCGATACTAGGGGCGGGCTGCTGGAAAGTCACGCCTTGGGCCGCGTATCTGTCAGGTTGTGTCGTTATACCGTCCGTCAGCCCTTGAACAGCGCTTTAAGCAGCGGGTCGTTCAGATACGCCACGTTGAGTCGGGTCCAGGGGTTGGTGCGTGATTGCTCGGGAGAAAAGATGTGCCCCGGCGCGATCATGAAGCCCTTGGGCTGCAATTGGCGGGTCAGTTCCTTGGCGTCGTCGATGTGGGCAAAGCGTGCCCACAGGTACAAGCTTTGTTGCGGGCGGCAAAACACCTCGGCGCCAATCTCATCGAGCATCGCCAGCCCGGCAGCGGTGGCGGCTTGCAGCCGTTCTTGCAGGCGAATCAAATGGCGCAGGAAATGCCCCTCGGTAAGGATCACGTCCATGGTTCGCTCACACAGTTCAGAAGAGCTGGTGTGCAACAACATTTTCAAGTCGCCCAGCTCATCAATCACGTCCTTGCTGCCGGCGATAAAGCCTACTCGCAGCGCCGCAGACACCGATTTGGAAAAACTGCCCACGTACAGTGAACGCTGCAGTTGATCGAGCGCAGACACCTTGATCGCAGACGCCGGTTTAAAGTCGGCCAGGGCATCGTCGTCAACCAGAATGAAGTTGTGTTGCTGCGCGAGCTGCACCAGCCGATGGGCCTTGCCCGGCGAGATATCCGAACCGGTCGGGTTGTGGCCCACCGACTGGATAAAAAACAGTTTCGGCTTGTGGCTGCGCAGGTGTTGCTCCAGCACCTGCATGTCCGGGCCATCAGCCAGGCGCGGTACGCAGAGCATGTGGGCGCCTTGCAGTTGCAGCTTGCCAAACAGCGGGTAATAGCCGGGGTCTTCAACCAGCACCGTATCGCCATGGGCAATAAAACGCCGGATGATCAGGTCCAGCGCATGGTTGGCGCCGTGAGTGGTGACGATCTGGCGGGGGCTGGCGGTGATCGAATAGCTGGCCAGTTTTTGCGCCAGATGCTGACGCAGGCTGGCATTGCCCAGGCGGTTGCCATAGCGAAACAGCGTGTTGACCTCGGTGCGCATGATCTGGCGGGTGAACTTGTCCAGGCGCATGTCCATCAGCCATTCCACCGGCGGGAAGCCTTCACCGAGCGGCGAATGCCCCGGTTCACGGACGAACTGCTGGCGCATCAGCCAGATTGTGTCCATGGCCCGCGCATAGGGCTGCGGTTCGTCCGGTTCGCTGTGGTTGGGGCTGCCCTGACGGACAAAAAAGCCCTGGCCATGGCGCGGTTCGACCAGCCCTTGGGACGCCAGGGCTTCATAGGCATTGATCACGGTATTTTTCGAATGGCCGAACAGGCGCATGCATTCACGCAGTGACGGCAGGCGGTCGCCCACCCGATAAGTGCCATTGCCGATCTGTTCGACCAGTGACGCGGTCAGTTGCTGAGCGAGTGTCAGACGCACCATGGTTGGCCATCCTGCTGTTTTTTAGCGAGGGTACAGCTTGGGTACTGTTTGTGCGAACTGTACCTTTCATGCGGGCACAGGGCGCTTTAGGGTGGCGCTCAAAGACAACAATAATGACCACAGGATTGAACCATGAGTATTGATTCGCGCCTTCCCAAGTTCCGTAGCCTGGCGCCCGCCGAGCGTTTGCAGCACCTGCAAGCGCTGCTCGACCTGCCCGCTGATGACGTCGCGCTGTTGCGTGAGCCGGGTGCCCTGGCGCTGGAGCGGGCTGACGGCATGATCGAGAACGTGATCGGCACCTTCGAGTTGCCCTATGCCGTCGCAAGCAACTTCCAGATCAATGGCCGCGACGTGATCGTGCCCATGGTGGTCGAGGAACCTTCGGTGGTGGCGGCGGCCTCCTTTATGGCCAAGCTGGCGCGGGAGGCAGGCGGGTTTCAGACCTCCAGTTCGTTGCCGTTGATGCGCGCGCAGGTACAGATCGTTGATGTCGCTGACCCGTTCAATGCGCGCCTGAGCCTTTTACGGCGCAAGGACGAAATCATCGAGCTGGCGAACCGCAAAGACCAACTCCTCAACTCGCTGGGCGGCGGCTGCCGGGACATTGAAGTCCACACCTTTGCGCAAAGCCCGCGTGGGCCGATGCTGGTCGCGCATTTGATCGTCGATGTGCGTGATGCCATGGGCGCCAACACGGTTAACACCATGGCCGAGGCGGTCGCGCCGCTGATCGAAGAAATCACCGGGGCCAAGGTGCGCCTGCGCATCCTTTCCAATCTGGCTGACTTGCGTCTGGCCCGTGCGCAAATCCGCATCGCCCCCGAGTTGCTCACCACGCCTGCATTCAAGGGTGAGGAGGTGATCGAAGGCATTCTCGACGCTTACAACTTCGCGGTGATTGACCCGTACCGCGCCGCCACCCACAACAAGGGCATCATGAACGGCATAGACCCGTTGATTGTCGCCACCGGCAATGACTGGCGGGCGGTGGAGGCGGGCGCACATGCTTACGCCTGTCGCAATGGCCATTACGGCTCGCTGACCACCTGGGAGAAAGACGGCCAGGGCAACTTGGTGGGCACCCTGGAAATGCCCATGCCGGTCGGGCTGGTGGGCGGCGCCACCAAAACTCACCCTCTGGCGCAGTTGTCGCTGCGCATATTACGTGTCGAGAGTGCTCAGGAACTGGCGGAAATTGCCGTAGCAGTCGGGCTGGCACAAAATCTCGGTGCGCTGCGGGCGCTGTCGACCGAAGGCATCCAGCGCGGGCACATGGCCTTGCATGCGCGCAACATTGCGCTGACGGCGGGCGCCAAGGGTGAAGAACTCGACTGGTTGGTCAAGCAGATGGTCGAAGCCCGCGACGTGCGCGCGGATCATGCGGCGGCACTGCTCAAGCAAAAACGCGGGCTGTGATGTAAAACACCACTTCATCTGTAGGAGCGAGCTTGCTCGCGAGCCTTTAAAAGATCGCGAGCAAGCTCGCTCCTACAGGTATTGGGGCATCTCTCTTCACCTCCATAACAATAAAAGCAGTGGGAGAATTCTTTGAAACCTGAACTCTATGAAGTCTGGGGTGACACGGTTGATGTGCGCCATCTGGTGTACGCCATTGTGATTGGCGCCATCGTCAGCCTCAGCGCGTTTTTTACCGCACAGCACTTTTTGCTTGAGTGGGTGGCCTCCGCACAGATGGCCCGGGCCTACGCCATGCTGGTGGGCATTGTGGGTTGTCTGGTGGGCGGGGCAATCAGTGCGAGCCTGTTCAAACCCAAGCGCCATGTAGTCGAGCACGAGGCAGACCCGGCCTGGCGCAGCCAGATCCTGAAGGACTTGCAAAACGAGTTTGGTGACCTTGGGCGTTTGGCTGACCTGCCCCCCGAAACCATTGCCGAACTCAAGGAGATGGACCTGTACGAGCTGTTCGTGGACTACGAGAAGGGCTTGCACAACGTCGGGGATGCCCCGGCACCAGCGGTCGATGGCCTGGCTGCCAATGGAGGCCGCTCATGATCGTCTCATTGTTCGATCAAGTGCTGATTGCCCTGGGCATGGGCATTCTGGGGGCGGTGATTTTTGCCGCCATCGGGCTGATTTCCGGCAGCGACGAAACCACCACCCTGGCACCGCTGACCTTGCTGGTGGTGCTGCTGGGCGTGCCTGCGCCGGGGGTGCTGACGTTCTTTCTGGCCGGTGCGGTGGCCAAGCACATGACCCACGCTGTGCCCACGGCGCTGCTGGGGATTCCCGGTGACACCATGGCCACGCCGTTGATGCGCGAGGCCAACTTTTTGCGCAACCTCGGGGTGCCGCACATTGCCTTGCGCAAGATGATTTCCGGGGCGGTGATTGCTGCGCTGATCGCCGTGCCCATGGCGGTCCTGTTTGCGGTCATGCTGGCGCCGTTTGGCGACACCATCAAGCGCTCGGCGCCGTGGATTTTCCTGGCGGCGGCGATTGCCATTGCGTGGTTTTCGAAAGGGCGGCTGGCGGCGGTACTGGCCTTGATCCCTTTTGTGCTGATCATTCTCGGCCTGCAAACCCTGACCGGCCAATACGGGGTCAAGCTCACCGTCAGTTACTTTCTGGGGATCGCCATCGGGCCTTTGATTGCAGCCCTGTTCGCGATGATGGCCCCGGCCGAGCGCGAGAACATGCGCCGCAGTGAAGTGCGCACGTTTTCACTGTCGCCTGATGTAAAAAGCGGCGGTGGCTTCTTTCCCAACCCGCTCAAGGTTCTGGACCGCAAACAAAGCCTGTGGACCGGGATCACCGCTGTAATCTCCAGTGCCACCTTCGTGTTCAGCCCGGTGGCCATGACCGTGATCATGGGTGAACTGGTCGGCTCGCGGGTCAAGCATGTTTACCACCGCCTGACCACAGTGATTACCGCGCGCAATGGCGTGACCGAGTCCACCTACATTGCCGAGGCGCTGATCCCGCTGATTGCCTTTGGCTTGCCACTGAGCCCGGTGGCGGCGGGCCCGGCAGCGCCGTTGTTCAACGCGCCGCCGCGCTTTAGCGTGGACTCGGCCTCGGGCGAGGTGCACAACCTGCACTCGTTGCTCAGCACCTGGGAGTTTCTCGGCTATGGCATGTTGGCAGTGGTGGTGGCCTTGTTGATCGCCTATCCATTCACCATGAACTACGCGTATCGCGCGGCGTCGTACGTGTCGCGCAAAATCAGCCACGAAGCGGTAATCGCGACGTTTGTCGGGTTGATTCTGGTGATCGGGATCTGGGAGGGCGGTTTGCTTGGCTTGCTGGTGATTGTCACCGTTGGCCTACTGGGCGGTTTTCTCTCGCGCTTTCTGGGCTTCAACATCGGCGTGCAGTTCATGGGGTATTACACCGCGGTGCTGACCGTACCGGCCCTGGTTGCGCTGTTGGCGGGCTGAGTGACCTGCCCCGAACCGGCGGTGCTGTGTACACTGCATCGCCTCAGGTCATGTCAAAGGAGATCTCGGTGGATCTACGCCAGTTGGAAGCGTTTGCTGCGGTCATGTCGGCGGGCAGTGTCACGGGGGCAGGGCAGATGCTCGGGCGCTCGCAGCCTACCGTGACCCGGCTGATACAGGAGTTGGAGCATGAACTGGGGTTTGCCCTGTTCGAACGCAGCGGGCCGAAAGTCACCCCGACGCAAAAGGCGTTCATGCTCTCGGCTGAGGTCGAGAATGCCCTGCAAGGGGTGCGTCACGTGCAGCAGCGGGCACTGAGCATTGCCCGTGACGAAAACCTCAGTTTGCGTCTGGTGGCCACCCCGGCCCTGGCCTCGGGCCTGTTGCCGCCTGCGCTGGCGCAGTTGCCACCGGGTTTGCAGCCGCAACAACTGCAAATCCAGAGCCTCAGCGCGCAAGAAGCGGTGCAGGCGGTATTGGCCAAAACCGTGGATCTGGGGGTGGTCAGCTTGCCGCTGGAACATCGCGGCCTTGAGTTGCACTGGATTGGCGAAGCCGCCTGCGTGGCGGTGCTGGCGGCCGACTCGCCGCTGGCGGCAGAGCCGGTGCTGAGCATGCAAACCCTGGCACAACAGACCTTGATCAGCATCTCCAACCCGTTCCGCTTCCGCCGACGCATCAACCGCGCGTTCGAAGCCGCCGGGGTTGAGCCGCAGCACATTCTTGACACCAACACCTCGCTGACCGCCATGCAAATGGCCCGCGTGGGGCTGGGCGTGGCGCTGGCCGACCCGTTTACGGCCTTTGGCGTGCCATTGAACGGCGTCGTGGTGCGACCGATTGAAAGCAACGTACCGTTCTTTTTTGGCTTGATCTCGGCCTACGCCACACCGTTATCGGAAGTGGCCAAGGCGTTGGTCGAAACCCTCAAGACCTCATCCCAGGCCTTGCTGCCAGGCATGATCGTGCACCCGGCCAGCAGCCATGATGCGTTGATGCAAAGCATCTACGCCGGTTAAACCCTTCCCGTGTAGGAGCGAGCTTGCCTCGCGATCTTTTAGAAGGTCAAAAGATCGCGAGGCAAGCTCGCTCCTACAATTTTTATTCTGAAAAGTAATATTCATATCCTTTTTTGCCAGTTGATGGAATAACCGCTGCTCCTTAGTATTCATTTACCGCATTCAATGCGCTAATGAATCATGAAAATGAATTGAAGGCTGCCAACACAGACCTTCAGCTTCGCGGGCATCCAGCCGACCTCGGCAAATCGCCGCAAGACGTGTTTTAACTTTTTTGGCGATTTATCGGGGAGTTTGCATATGCAATCCGGCGCTTCATCGGCTTCACTTTTTACCCCGGCAGCCCTCGCGCTGACCGGCCTGTGCCTGGTCAGTGGACCGGTAGCGGCACAAGAAGATGACGACAAGGCTCACGCTAAAACGGAGCCGGTCATGCAAACCGTGGTTTCGGTCGGTAACCGCGGTACTCAGCGCACGGTGGCTGAAAGTGCCGTGCCGATCGATGTGATCAGCGGCCAGGAACTGCTCAAGCAAGGTGCGAGTACCAGTTTGCGCGATGCCCTGGCGCAAACCCTGCCTTCGTTCAACGTGGCCAAGGTGACCGGCGGCGCCTACAGCAACGTGGCCCGTTCGGCCGGTTTGCGCGGCCTGGGTGGCGGCTATGTGCTGGTGCTGGTCAATGGCAAGCGCCGCCATGGCGGTTCAGTTGCCTCGGAAAACTCGGTGCTGTCCGAAGGCTGGAACCCGGCCGATCTGGATCTGATCCCCATCAGCGCCATCGACCGCGTGGAAGTGCTGCGCGACGGTGCGGCAGCGCAATACGGTTCGGATGCCATCGCCGGGGTGATCAATATCATCCTCAAGTCCAACAGCAGCGGCGGCAGCGCCAGCACCATGGCCGGGCGTCGTTCGCATTATCACAGCGGGGTGGGCTCCAACGGTGAGACCTATCAGCAGACCTTCGATATCGGTTTGCCGCTGCCCAATGACGGCTTTTTCAACTTCGCCCTGGATGCCAAAAAGCAGGACAGCACCAAGCGTTCCGGGGTGGCCACCGGCAGTTTTTACTACCCGGTGAATGGCCAGCCTGACCCGCGTGAAAACACCATCGACAAGCGCACCTATGGCGGTGGCCTGCCGGAGATCGAGCAGCTCAACGTGTCGTACAACGCCGAGTTGCCGCTTAACGATTCGATCTCGCTGTACTCCTTCAGCACGGTCGGCCAGCAGGATGCGCTGGTGTCTATCGCTTATCGTCGCCCCAACGGCAACACCATCATCAACGAGCTGTACCCGGACGGCGTGGCCCCGGATTTCACCTTTGACAGCTTTGACTACCAAAGCGTGTTCGGTGCCCGTGGCGATGATTTGGCGGGCTGGGGCTGGGACTTGAGCACCTCATACGGCTCGAACCGGCAGAAGCAAAGCACCAAAAACAACCTCAACCCGTCGTTGGGGCCGGACAGCCCGCGGCACTTTGACCTGCAGACCAACACGTTCACCCAGTGGACGACCAACCTGGACCTCAACCGCAAGCTGGACATCGGCACGCGCAACCCGCTGAACTTTGCCACCGGCCTCGAATACCGTTTCGAGCAGTACCGCACAGAGTCCGGGGACGCCGACTCTTATGCCAACGGCGGTTACCGTTACCCGCAAGGCCACCCGCGGGCGGGGCAGTTGTCGGCCATCGGTGCGCTGGGCAATTATTTGCTGCTGCCCGAGGACGAAGTCAATCTGCGTCGCAGCAACTCGGCCGCTTATGTCGACCTGGGGCTGGATGTGACGGACAAGTGGTTTGTCGGCGCCGCGGGGCGTTTTGAACATTACACCGACAGCTCGGGCAATACCTGGACCGGCAAGCTGTCGACCCGTTATGCCTTTACCCCGGAGCTGGCTGCACGAGGTGCCATCAGCACCGGTTTTGTTGCGCCGTCGATGGTGCAACAGGGCTACGCCAAGACCGGCTTGGGCCGTCGCACCGTGGGCAATGAAACCCAGGACATCATGATCAAGCGTGTGCAACCCAACTCGGCGATTGGCCGGGCGTTGGGCGCTGAAGACCTGGATCCGGTGAAGTCTGAAAGCATCTCGGCGGGCCTGACCTGGAGCCCGGTGCAGAACCTCAACATCGCATTGGATGCCTACCTGATTGACCTGCAAGACCGTATTGCACTGATCAGCCCGCTGTCGGGCCCGGCAGTCGACAAGATCCTCGCGGCCAATGGTTTTTCCCATGTGCAGCAGGTGCAGTACTACGCCAACGCCTTTGACACCCGCACCAAGGGCCTGGATCTGGTGGCCGACTACACCCAGCACCTGGACCGTTACGGACGTTTGCGCTGGAACCTGGGGGCGAACTGGAACAAAGCCACCATTACCGACCTCAAGGCCAATCCCGGCCAGTTGCAAAGCCTCGGCCTGTCGCGTTTTGAGCGCACGGAGCTGGGCGGTGTGACTGACCTGGTGCCCAAGAGCAAGTACATCGTCGGTGTGAACTGGCAAGTCAGCGACTGGGACATTGGCCTGCGCAGCACCCGTTACGGCAAGGTCAAGCGCCTGGGCAGCGGCACCAGCGGCATTGACGAAACCTTCAGCGCCAAGTGGATCACCGATGTCGACGTGAACTACGCCCTGACCGACAACATCACCGTGTCTGTGGGGGCCGACAACGTGTTCAACGTGTACCCGGACAAGCACCAGATCATTGATGTCTCCGGTGGCTCGTACTACTCGTCGATCTCGCCGTTTGGCTCTTACGGGGCGTTTTACTACGGCCGTCTGAACATCGATTTTTAAACCCGGGGCCAACGCCTGGCCCGCCCTTCGCAGGATCTGCCGCAGTCTGCGGCAGATCCTGCGAAGCGTTCATGACTTTAATAGAGATACCGACAATGCCCCACACCACAGCTCCCATTGGCCTGCCAGCCCTCGAAGCGCGCCTGCGCGAGGATTTGCAGTGGCTCGATTTACCGGCTCAGCCGTGGGTCAAACCTCGTCATCAAGAAGGCCAGTTGCTGCTTGAAGTGGCCGTGATTGGCGGGGGGATGGCCGGGTTGGCGCTGGCAACCGAGTTGCGTCATCTGGGGGTGAAGGCGGTGGTGTTCGACCAGTCCGAAGAAGGCTTTGAAGGGCCGTGGGCGACCACGGCACGCATGCAGACCCTGCGCTCGCCCAAGCAATTGAGCGGCCCTGCATTGGGTTTGCCAGCCTTGACCTTTCGGGCCTGGTTTGAAGCCCAGTTCGGCCTGGCCGCGTGGGAGCAACTGGACAAGATTCCGCGCCTGCAATGGGCTGAGTATTTGCGCTGGTATCGGCATGTGCTACGCCTGGATGTGCGTAACCGCCACCGCGTGACACGGGTGCAACCGAGGGCGGACGGCTGCGTCGAACTGAGTATTGATGCCGACGGGCAAGCCCTTAACGTCTCGGCCCGGCACGTGGTGCTAGCCACCGGTCGCGATGGTTTGGGCGGGCCTTGGGTACCAGAAGTGGCTGACGCGCTGCCCCGTGAATACTGGGCGCACTCGGCTGACGGTTTGCAGGACCACTGGTTTGTCGGCAAGCGCGTGGCGGTGATCGGCGGCGGCGCCTCGGCCATGGACGCTGCCGGTACTGCGCTGGAGGCGGGCGCCCGGTCGGTGGACGTGCTGGTCCGGCGTAAGGATTTACCCCGTATCAACAAGGGCAAAGGTGCCGGTAGCCCGGGCATGACCCACGGTTACTGGCGCCTGCCGGATGACTGGAAATGGAGCATCCGCCACTACCTCAACCTGCAACAAGTGCCGCCGCCGCAGGGCAGTACGTTGCGCGTGTCGCGGCACGCCAACGCGCGGTTCTTGCTGGGCAGCCCGGTTGAATCGGTGGCGGTGCACGCCGATGGCAGCCTTTTGCTACAGACGCCGACCGCCCATTTGCACTACGACTTTCTGGTGTTTGCCACCGGCTTTCGCAGCAACTGGGCTCTGCGCCCGGAGTTCTCGCCGTTTGCCCCGCACATCAAACTGTGGAGCGACCGTTACAGCGCACCGGCCGGGCAAGAAGATAATGAGTTGTCGCAGTTGCCCGACCTGGGGCCGTTATTCGAATTTCTCGAACGTGTGCCTGGCTCCTGCCCGGGGCTAGACCGCGTGCATTGCTTCAGTTACCCGGCAGCGCTGACTTACGGCGGTGTGTCCGGTGATATTCCGGCCATCAGCGAAGGCGCCAAGCGCATGGCTCAAGGGTTGGCCGGGCAATTGTTCAACGACGATATCGAACTGCATTTCGAGGCGATGCAAGCCTATGCCGAGCCGGAATTGAAGGGCGATGAATGGCAGCCGGGCATCCTGCGCGCCGAGGAGTTGCGCACATGACCGGATGGTTGTTGCGGCGGCTGGGGCAAGCCTTGCTGGTGATGCTGCTGATGACCCTGATTGTGTTCGTCGGGCTCAATGCCATCGGCAACCCGGTGGACATTCTGATCGGTGAAGACCTCAATCAGGCCGAGCGCTTGCAAGCGATTGCCCGGCTGGGCCTGGATCAGCCGCTGTGGCAGCAATACCTGAATTTTCTCAGCGGGATTGTGCACGGGCATCTGGGCAAGAGTTATGTCTATCACGAAGACGCCCTGCAACTGATTGTGCAGCGCCTGCCCGCGACCTTCGAACTGGCGTTCAGCGCCTTGTTGATGGCCATCGTCATCGGCGTGCCGCTGGGCCTGTTTGCCGGGTTGTACCCGGATAGCAAGGCGGCGCGGCTGATGATGGCGGGCAGCATTATCGGGTTTTCGCTGCCGGCTTTCTGGGTCGCCTTGATGCTGATTCTGCTGTTCTCGGTGCACCTGGGCTGGTTGCCCGCCAGTGGCCGTGGCGAGACGCGGGAATTGTTTGGCATTCAGTGGTCATGGCTGACCCTCAATGGCTGGCAGCATTTGTTGCTGCCCGCGTTGAACCTGGCGCTGTTCAAAGTCTCGCTGGTGCTGCGCCTGACCCGCGCCGGGGTGCGTGAAATCCTCCCCCAGGACTTCGTCAAATTCGCCCGGGCCAAAGGCTTGTCGCCCAAGCGGGTGATTGTGATGCACGTGCTGCGCAATACCTTGATCCCGCTGGTCACCGTGCTGGGGCTGGAGTTGGGCTCGACCATCGCCTATGCGGTGGTCACCGAAACCATCTTTGCCTGGCCCGGTGCCGGCAAGCTGATTCTGGACAGCATCAACAACCTCGACCGGCCGGTGGTGGTGGCGTACCTGCTGGTCGTAGTGGTGATTTTTGTGAGCCTCAATCTGCTGGTGGATGTGTTGTATCGCGTGCTGGACCCGCGTGTCCGTCTGGAAGGTGCGCAATGACCGCCCTGCAAAACCCGCCGCGCGTGTTGCGCGTCGAATCGTTGTGGCAACGCGGTGCGCTGGATTTTATCCGCTCGCCTTTGGCGATGGTCGGCCTGCTGATTTTGCTGTCGATCACCCTGGCCGCGCTGTTTGCGCCCTGGATCACCCCGCAAAACCCTTATGACCTGATGCAACTGGACGTTCTCGATGCGCGCTTGGCGCCCGGAGCGCACAGCGCCGAGGGGGCTTACACCTATTGGCTGGGCACGGACGGGCAGGGCCGCGACCTGTATTCGGCGATTGTTTATGGCTTGCGCATCAGCTTGCTGGTGGGCGTGGGCTCGGCCTTGATCGCGGCCGTGATCGGGACGTTGCTGGGGCTGATTTCGGCGTATGCAGGTGGTTGGGTCGACGGGTTAGTTATGCGTCTGGTGGACCTGCTGCTGTCGTTTCCGGGGATTCTCATGGCGCTGATGATCCTCGCCTGGCTGGGCAAGGGCGTGGGCAACGTGATGCTGACCCTGGTGCTGCTGGAGTGGGCCTATTACGCCCGCACGGCGCGGGGCCAGGCGCTGGTCGAAAGCCGCCGCGAATACGTCGAGGCCGCACGCGGGCAGGGCATCAGCCGCTGGCGGATTCTGGTGGGGCACATTCTGCCCAACTGCCTGCCGCCGCTGATTGTGATCGGCGCCTTGCAGATCGCCCGCGCCATCACCCTGGAAGCGACCCTGTCGTTTCTCGGCCTCGGTGTGCCGATCACCGAGCCGTCGCTGGGCTTGCTGATTGCCAACGGCTTTCAATTCATGCTCGGCGACGAATACTGGATCAGCGTGTTCCCCGGCCTTGCGCTGCTGTTGACCATCGTCGCGATCAATCTGGTGGGCGACCGTCTGCGTGATGTACTCAACCCGAGGCTGCAACGATGAATGCATTCCCGCAAGACGTACGGCCTGCGACCCTTGAAGTGCGCAACCTGTCGACCTCTTTCCATACCCGTGACGGCGTGCTGCCCGCCGTGCGTGAGGTCTCCTTGCGCTTGCAGCCGGGGCAGATTCTGGGCCTGGTGGGTGAGTCAGGTTCGGGCAAGTCGGTGACCGGTTTTTCGATCCTCGGGCTGGTGGATGCGCCGGGGCGAATCAGCGGCGGAGAGATTATCTTTCAGGGCCGCGACCTGACCCGGTTATCAGCCAAAGAGCTGCGCCATTTGCAGGGCAATCGGATCGCCATGATTTTTCAAGACCCGATGATGACCCTCAACCCGGTGCTGCGCATCGATGCACAAATGATCGAGGCGGTGCGCGCGCACAGCCCGATGAGCCGTCGCGAGGCGCGCCAGCACGCCTGTGACACCTTGGCGTCGATGGGCATCGCCAGCCCCGAAGAACGCCTGCGCGCCTACCCGCATCAGTTGTCTGGCGGCATGCGCCAGCGGGTCGCCATTGCGATTGCCTTGCTGCACCGCCCGGACCTGATCATCGCCGACGAGCCGACCACGGCGCTGGATGTCACCATTCAGGCGCAGATCCTGGGCGAGGTGCAGAAGCTGGTACGTGAGCAGGGCACGTCGCTGATCTGGATTACCCATGACCTGTCGGTGGTGGCTGGGCTGGCCGATCAAGTGGCGGTGATGTACGCCGGGCGCATTGTCGAGCAGGGCAGTGTCGATGCGGTGCTCGACCGCCCGCTGCACCCGTACACCCAAGGCCTGATCGACAGCCTGCCAAGCCGTAATCAGCGTGGGCAACGCCTGCGGCAGATCCCCGGCATGGCCCCCAACCTGTTGTCGATGCCCGCTGGTTGCGCCTTTGCCCAGCGTTGCAGCCGGGCCAGCAGCGCGTGCAGTGAATTGCCGCCCGCCGTTGAAATTGAACCGGGGCGCAGCCTGCGCTGCTTTCATCCCGCCGTCTATGAAGCTGGAGCTGCCCATGGCCAATGAATCCGTGCCTTTGATCGAACTTCGCCAGGTCAGCAAGCAATTTGGTCAGGCACCTGGTGGCCTGCTGCAACGCTTGGGCTTGAGCCAGCCACGGCCCTTGACCCGCGCCGTGGACAACGTCGACCTGCGCATCGCCCGTGGCGAAGTGGTGGGGCTGGTGGGTGAGTCCGGCTGCGGCAAGTCGACCTTGGGGCGCATGGTCGCGGGCCTGCTGCCAGCGTCCAGCGGCAGCGTCAATGTCGAGGGGCAGCCCTATGAGTCCTTGAGTGCAGGTGCGCGGCTCAAGGTGCAAATGATCTTTCAGGACCCTTACGCCAGCCTCAATCCACGCTTGCGGGTTGACCGCATTGTCGGTGAGGGCGCCTTGCGCCAGGGCCTGACCAGTCGCAGCGATTTTGACGACTACGTCAGTGCGCAACTGCGCCGTGCCGGGTTAAGCCCGGAGCTGCGTCAGCGCTATCCGCATCAATTCAGTGGCGGCCAGCGCCAGCGCATCGGCATTGCCCGGGCCCTGGCGGTGCAGCCTGAGTTGCTGGTGTGCGATGAGTCGGTGGCGGCGCTGGACGTGTCGATTCAGGCGCAGATCCTCAACCTGTTTATGGACCTGCGCGAGCAACTGGGCCTGACTTACCTGTTTATCAGCCATGACCTGGGCGTGGTCGAGCACCTGTGTGACCGGGTGGTGGTGATGTACCTGGGGCGGGTGGTGGAGTCGGCCACGGTGGATGAACTGTTCAGCCGCGCCAACCACCCGTACACCCAGGCATTGCTGGCGCAGATCCCGCGTTTCGAGCTGCGCCGCAGCCAGTACCAGGCCATTCGCGGCGAAATGCCCAGCCCGCTGAATCCGCCGTCCGGTTGCCACTTTCACCCGCGCTGCCCGCACGCCAGCCAACGTTGCCGCGAACAGGCGCCGACGCTGCGTGAAGTGTCGCCGGGGCACCTCAGCGCCTGCCATCTCAACCTTGTTTCTTGAACCTTCGGATACCTGCCATGAAACCGCTGCTGCTTACGTTACTGACCGCTGCACTGTTGACCGGCGCGGCGGGGGCCAATTCCCAATCCCTGCGCATCGCTTACGCCGATCCGGTGTCGTCGCTGGATCCGCAATTGAACAACCACGCCGGTGACCGTTCGCTGGCGCTGCATGTGTTTGAGTCGTTGCTGGAACGTCGCGATGACAAGACCCTGCCGGGGCTGGCTGAAAGCTGGAAAACCGTGGATGCCACCACGTGGGAGTTTTACCTGCGCAAGGACGTCAAATGGCAGGATGGCCAGCCGCTGACCGCCGATGACCTGGTGTATTCCCTGCAACGGGCGCGTAACGTTCCCGGCAGTGTGGCGCCGTATTCAAGTTCGCTGCGCACGGTCGAGTCGGTAAGCGCCCCTGACCCTTACACCTTGCGGGTCAAGACGTCTGAACCCAATCCATTGCTGTTGCAAAACATCGACTCGATTTACATCGTCAGCCGGCATGTCGGTGAACAGTCCAGCACAGCCGACTACAACAGCGGCAAGGCGATGGTCGGCACCGGGCCGTATCGGCTGGTCTCCAATGCCCAAGGCGACCGTACCCTGTTTGAACGCAACACCGGCTACTGGGGCAAGCCTGCAACGTGGGACACGGTTGATTACCGTTACATCGCCAACCCGGCCAGCCGCACGGCCGCCTTGCTGGCGGGGGACGTGGACGTGATCGACAAGGTGTCGCCCTCGGACGTGAAAAAACTCAGCGCCACCCCGAGTGTCAGCGTCTTTGCCTACCCCGGCTTGCGCGCGTTGCTGATTCAGCCGAGCTTCCGTCCGGGCCCCAACGAATTCATTCGCGACAATGCGGGCAAGCCGCTGGCGCAAAATCCGCTGCGTGATGTGCGGGTCCGCCAGGCGCTGTCGCTGGCCATCAACCGCAAGGCAATCGCTGAGCGCATCTTGCAAAACACCGTGACCCCGGCCAACCAGTGGATGCCGGCCAACACCTTCGGCTACAACCCGGCGGTCACAGACATCGCCAATGACCCGGCGCAGGCAAAAAAACTGCTGGCCGAGGCGGGCTACCCCGACGGCTTCCAACTGACCGTGCACGTGCCGGGTGATCGCTACCCGCTGGCCCCGGAAACCCTGCAAGCCGTGGCGCAGTTCTGGGCGCGCATCGGGGTCAAGGTTGATCTGCAAGTGGTGCCGTGGTCGGTCTACGCCAGCCGCGCCAACAAAAACGAATACGCCGTCACAGTGATCGCCTGGGGCAACGGCACCGGCGAGGCCAGTTACGGGCTGGCCAACGTGCTGGCCACGGCTGACGCCAACAAAGGCCTGGGCTCATCGAACTGGGGGCGCTACAGCAACCCGCTGGTGGATCAGGCGTTGCAACAGGCCTCGGCCGAGTTTGACGACAGCAAGCGCGAGGCCATTTTGCGCGAGTCAGTCAAGCTTGTGACCGACGACGTGGGCGTGTTGCCGCTGTTTCATTACCAGAACATCTGGGCGGCGCGTAAAGGGCTGCGGGTCGAGCCATGGCTCAGTGACCGGACCACGGCGATGATGGTTACCGAGGAAAAAAAGTAATGGCGCACCTGCATATCACCCCGGCCGACGGCTTGCTCGATGAGCCCCGGCAGATTGTCCTGGAAGGCTTGGCAGCGGGCGCACGGGTAACCTTGACCAGCCAGACCGTGCGCGGCAACGGGCTGCTCTGGCGCAGTTCGGCGACGTTTATCGCCAACGCCCAGGGCTGGGTTGACCTGACGCAGGACGCGCCGGTGGCAGGCGATTACGCCGGCGTTTCGGCCATGGGCCTGTTGTGGAGCCAGCGGCCCGAGCAGGGGCGAAGCTCGGCGGTGTTTGCGGACGCCGTGCTGGAGCCGCTGCTGACCCGCATCCAGCTGCAAGGCAGCGACCTGGAACACATCCTGATCCAGCGCTTGGCTGCCCCCGGCGTGACGCGCCGTGACATTCGTGAAGACGGTCTGGTCGGCACCTTGTTTGAGCCCGCAGGCGCAGGCCCGCACCCGGCCGTGATGGTGCTCAATGGTTCTGGCGGCGGGATCAACGAAGCCCGCGCCGCGCTGTATGCCTCGCGCGGCTACAGCGCCTTGGCGCTGGGTTACTTCAAGGCGCCGGGCCTGTCGGATTACATCTCCAATACGCCGCTGGAGTACTTCCAGCAGGGCTTGGCATGGATGCGCCGTGAACTGGCCCCGGCCCATGACTTTATCGCCCTCAGCGGGCAGTCGCGCGGCGGTGAACTGGTGCTCTTGCTGGGCAGCCTGTTCCCGGACGCGGTGAGCGCGGTGATCGGTTACGTGCCCAGTGCGCTGGTGCATGGCGGGCAAGCAGCGGCAGACCCGGCCGTTGGCCGCGATGGCCCGGCCTGGCTGTTAAACGGGCAGCCTTTGGTGCATCTGTGGAACCACAATCGGCATGCCTCATGGGCCGCCCGCGATGCCGGGCAGCGCAATGCCGTGTCGATGAATACCGCGCTGCAAGACGAAGAGGCCGTGGAGCGGGCACGGATCGCCGTTGAGCGCATCCGCGGGCCGGTGCTGTTGCTCACCGCAGGCGACGATGCCGCCTGGCCATCCAGCCATTTCGGGCAGATGGTCAGCCAGCGCCTTGCCCGGTTCGAACACCCGTGGCCGGTGGCTCAGCACGATTACCCGCAGGCCGGGCACAGCATTTTGCTGCCGTACATTCCCGCCACCTACAGCGACGACGGCGAACCTTCAGCCAATGCCCAGGCCAATGAGCAATCGTGGCAGGCCGTCAGGGATTTTCTGCATAACGCCGTGGCGGCACGCCGGGCGCAATCCAAGGAGTTGCAATGAACAGTTCTGCTACACCCGATCTGCTGGATCGGTTGTTACTCACGGCCGGTGGCCCGGTGCAACAGTTGCGTCAGGTCAGGGGCAAAGTGGTCAGCGCCACGCAAGGCAGTTACGAGGCGTTGTTCGATGCCGACTTGCCCGGCAACCTCAGCCTGGAAGAGCGCTTGCTGGTGGCCTGGTATGCCTGTCGATTGACCCCGCATGCACCCTTGGCCGCGCATTACCGCGAACCGCTGCACCTGTTGGCGACCGACCCGCAAACCCTGGCGGCTGTCGAGCAGGACACATTGACCCAACTGCAATCGCCGCGCTTGCAGGCGGTGCTGGGCTTTACCCGCACGTTGGTGCGCAACCCGGTTGAGGGTGACCGTGAGGCGCTCAATGCATTGCTGGCCGCAGGCCTTGAGACCATCGACGTGGTCACGTTGGGGCAGTTGATTGCCTTTATTTCCTACCAAGTGCGCCTGGCGGCGGGCCTTAGCGCACTGCAAGCACTGGAGCCTGCGCAATGAGCGAGTCATTGGATATTCAAGGCTTCACCAACCGCACCTTGGGCTGGAAGGCCTGGCTGCCGACTCTTGATCCGGCGCAAGCCAGCCCTGCGCAGCAGGCGGTGCTGGAAGAGAGTCACCCGCAGGCGAAAGTGTCGCAGTACTACCTGATGCTCATCCACCAGCCTGAGGTGCTGCGTCAGCGTTCATTGGCCTTCAACGCGATCATGTATGCGCCGGGCGGTTTGTCCCGTGCCGAGCGCGAACTGACCAGCGCCGTGGTGTCGCGAATCAACCAGTGTGTGTTTTGCGCTTCGGTGCACGCCCAGCGGTTCGAACAACTGGCCAAGCGCAACGACGCCATCGCCCAGGTGTTTGCCGACCCGCACACGGCGGGCACCACGCCACGGGAGCAGGCGATTGTCCAGTTTGCCATTGACCTGACCCTGGCCCCCGGTGACTTGCCGCCCGAGCGGCTCTTGGCATTGCGCGAACAGGGCCTGAATGACGGTGAAATACTCGACTTGATCCACGCTATTGCCATTTTTGCCTGGGCCAATCGCTTGATGCTCAACCTGGGCGAACCGGTCTGGCCTTGATTGATCATTGGTTAGACCGTTTATTTCTTTCAGGTCTTTAGATATTCCTCGAATGAATATCTATTGCGTCGGTATCGCTGTAGCAGCAGACAGATAATGCAGTTGCAACAAGTGTTTACCTGCAATGGCAGCGATAAAGGCTGTATTGCTTGGGTAAACAGGCGGTGCAACGGCTATTTCTGCTGCTCGGCCGTCACCTTGCGCGGGCCTCGGGGCGCTCTAAAATCGAACCCAGAATTTCTACATGACTGTCGATTACGGAGTTTCGAACATGATGAACGCCATGCAAATGCCAATGAACACCTCCATGCCAATGATGCCGATGATGGGCATGCCGATGATGATGGCCACCATGAAGTGCGAAATGACCGACAAGGGCATGAAGTGCACCATGAAGCCAGCTGCGGGCATGGACATGGCGATGTTCAAAAACAACGCCGAAATGATGGCGATGATGATGAATTGCGGCATGCCGATGATGATGCAGTGCGCCAACATGTCGATGATGTGCATGTCTGAAGAGGGCATGGCGATGATGAACAGCATGTCGAGCATGAACATGCCGATGATGATGCCAATGGGCATGCCTATGCCGATGATGAAATGCGTCATGGAATGCAAAATGGAAGCAGATTGCATGACCTGCATGATGATGCCGATGCCCGGCATGAGCATGGACATGATGAACAACTGCTGCATGTTGATGATGAAAATGATGAACGACTGCGCCATGCCGATGATGATGAGCTGCAATGGCATGCCAATGATGTGCTGCACCTGCTAACCCATCAACCCGTAACACCCCGCCCGTAGCAGTTGCCGAGCACCGCGAGGCTACGTCCGGCGACGCAGTCGTCGTAAATGGTCCAGAACGTCAGGCTTTGCAATCGCTGCGCAATTGGACGCAGCCTCGCCAAGCTCGTCAGCTGCTACGGGTGGTGCAAGCTTGTGAAAAACCCGGACGTTCCCCGTCCGGGTTTTTTGCATTTAATCCAGGCGCTCCGGGTAGGTAATCACCAGAAACGCCACGGCCTCGCTGTCTGCCGGGTTGCGATAGCGGTGGGGCTGGTCGGCATAGAACAGGATCGAGTCCCCGGTAGAGAGTAAATAACGTTCTTCGTTAACGCTGACTTCTACCACTCCCTGGGCCACCACCAGGTTCTCCTGAATGCCGGGGCCATGCCCCTCGGACACTTCTTCGCCCAATGGCTTGAGGCGAATCTCGTAAAACTCGGATTGGCGCGCCCTGTCGTAGGGGAACAACGCCCGGCTGGTGAACGCACCACTGGCACTGACCAGTCGTTTGCTCTGTTGCGCCGGCAGCAGCTCGACCCCTTCAAACGCGCGGTTTTCAAGAAACGCGGCCACCGAAACTTTCAGCCCCTTGGCGATTTTGCACAGCACCTTGATCGACGGCACGCTGCGCCCGGACTCAATCTGCGCCAGCATCGCCCGACTCACGCCGCTGGCGCGGGCCAGTGCATCCAGTGACAAATAGCGCTTGCTGCGCAGGCGTTGCAGGTTGAGGGCGACGCATTGGCCAATGGCGTCATCGTCGCCGTTATTACAGTCTTTGGCGGGGGGAGGGAGTTCTGGCAGATCAGGAACGGTGTGCAGGTAATTCATCCACGTTACGCCCGGCGGGTATCGCTGGACGAACTCACCGGCGGGGCAAAAAACACGGCGATCCCGGCTCGTGCTGCGTACGCAGTCCACATCAGCTCAGCCGCCGCACGTGCCTGACGGCGTTTTCGGTAAAGGGCGAAATCAATCACATTGGCAGATACGGACATGGGCAGTTCTCTTGGGCAGTGGCAACTCACTGGCTCCACAGTAATCCGTTGTTCTTATTTCTATAAATAATGAATTTTCATTTGTTAATTCGATTTTGGACTTAGCGTCACTACAAGTTCAGGCAAAAAAACCTCTGTAGGAGCGAGCTTGCCTCGCGATCTTTTGATCTTTTAAAAGATCGCAAGACAAGATGAGTTTTTACCTAAGCTAATTCTAAAAAGGTATTGGATGGTGATTTTTAAGATCGTTTAGCTTTAATGAAACGCAGGGCAGTTGCACCGCCCGCGATCTTCATTGATTCACATGGGAGTGAAGCATGCCGCATACAAGGGATATCACCGCCTTGCCAGTCCTCGACTTGTCGCTGCTTGAAGGCACCGTGGCGCAGCGTCAGGGCTTTTTTGAGGAGTTGCGTAACGCGGCACGGGACGTTGGCTTTTTCTATTTGACCGGGCACGGCATCGACAGCGAATTGTTGAGCCAAGTGCAACAGCATTCACGGCAATTCTTCGCCTTGCCCGACGCCGATAAAGCGGCCGTCGGGATGATCAACTCCCCGCACTTTCGCGGCTATAACCGCGCCGCTTCCGAGATCACCCGTGGCAAGCCCGATCTGCGCGAGCAGTTCGACCTTGGCGCTGAACGGGCGGTGCTGCCCACTGACCCAAACAGCCCGTTCTGGGCACGTCTGCAAGGCCCCAATCAGTGGCCCGAAGCGCTGCCCGAGCTGAAACCCTTGCTGCTGGAATGGCAGCAGGCGATGACCGCCATGTCCTTGCGTTTATTGCGCGCGTTTGCCCAGGCGCTGTCGCTGCCCGAGCACGCCTTTGATCAGTTGTACGGCGACACACCCAATGAGCACATCAAGTTGATTCGCTATCCGGGCCAGGCGGCAGATGCCAGCAACCAGGGGGTTGGGGCACACAAGGATTCAGGCTTTCTGAGTTTTCTGTTGCAGGACCAGCAAGCGGGTTTGCAGGTCGAGGTTGAAGAGGGCCGCTGGATTGACGCACTGCCGCGCGCCAACACCCTGGTGGTGAACATTGGCGAGTTATTGGAGCTGGCCACCAATGGCTATCTGCGCGCCACCGTGCACCGTGTGGTGTCACCGGCCCAGGGCAGCGAGCGTTTATCGATCGCGTTCTTCCTTGGGGCCCGACTGGATGCCGTGGTACCGCTGTATCCATTGCCTGCGGCGCTGTTGCGCGAGGCCCGCGGGCCTGCCAGCGACCCGGACAACCCGTTGTTTCGGGATGTGGGCTGGAACTACCTCAAGGGTCGCCTGCGCTCGCACCCCGATGTCGCCCAACGTTATTACGCCGATGCACTGATTCCCGACGCGCTGAGCGCTTGAGTTCCTCACCCGATCAAGGATTTTGACCATGTTCAAGCAAACAGGATTGACCCTGGCGGTGCTCGGCGGCTTGCTGACGTCTTACGATGCATTGGCACTGGAAACCCTGCGGATAGCGGCAGACCCGGTGCCCCATGCGCAGATTCTGGAGTACGTGCGCAAAATCGACCCGGAACTGAAGATCAAGGTGATCGAACTCACCAGCGGCATCAACGCCAACGAGCTGCTGGCCCACGGTGATGTTGATGCCAACTACACCCAGCACTTGCCGTATTTGAAGTCTCAGGAGCAGGCCCTAGGGCAAAAATTTGCCGTGGCCGCGACCGTGCACATCGAGCCACTGGGCATTTATTCCCAGCGCCATAAAAGCTTCGCCGATGTGCCGGTCAAGGGCACCGTCGCCGTGCCCAATAACGTGACCAACCTCAGCCGTGCCCTGTATCTGCTGCAAGACAACGGCCTGATCAAGCTCAAACCCGGTTTCAACGACCCCGCCGCAGAGCAGGCAACCCCCAAGGACATTGCTGAAAATCCCAAACAACTGAAAATCCTCGAAGTCGAGTCGGCGCAGATCCCACGGGCGCTGGGCGATCTTGATCTGGCGGTGATCAATGGCAACTACGCGCTGGAAGCCGGGCTGGTGCCGGCCAAGGACGCCTTGGGGCTTGAAAAGGTCGAGCACAACCCGTACGCCAATATCCTGGTGACCACCCCCAAGTTGCTGGATGACCCGCGCATCAAGCGCCTGGCCAAGGACCTGACGTCGCCCGAGGTGGCCACGTTTATTACCGATTCCTACACCGGCTCGGTGTTGCCCGTGACCCAGGTGGGTGCCCAACCATGATCAGCATCGAGCAGTTGAGCAAGACGTACCTACCGGGGCAGGCGCCTTCACTGGATCAAGTGTCATTGTGCATTCCAGACGGTGCCATCTACGGGATTCTTGGGCGTAGCGGGGCGGGTAAATCGACGCTGCTGCGCTGTCTCAACCTGCTCGAACGGCCCAGTGCCGGGCGTATTGTGCTGGACGGTGCAGACCTGACAGCGTTGTCAGATCGTGAATTGCGCCTGCAACGGCAACGCATCGGCATGATCTTTCAGGGCTTCAACCTGCTGCACTCGCGTAATGTTTTTGACAACATCGCCGTGCCTCTGGAAATAGCCAAGGTCAGTAAAGCGCAGCGTCAGGCGCGGGTGCTGGAGTTGTTGGAGCTGGTAGGCCTGAGCGACAAGGCACTGGCGTTCCCGTCGCAGTTGTCCGGCGGGCAAAAGCAGCGGGTGGGCATCGCCCGGGCCTTGGCCGCGCGGCCTGCTTACCTGCTTTCTGATGAAGCAACCAGCGCCCTCGACCCGGAAACCACAGCCTCGATTCTTGAACTGCTGCGCGACATCAATCGCCAGTTGGGGCTGACCATCGTTCTGATCACCCACGAGCTGGACGTGGTCAAGTCCATTTGTGACCACGCGGCTTCACTGGCCAATGGTCGTCTGGTCGAGGCGGGGCCGATTGCTCAGTTGTTGGCCAACCCCGACTCTGTACTCGGTCGCTCCTTGTTACCGGGCTACAGCACCGCGCTGGGCAGTGACGCCCAGGTACTGGAACTGAGCTTTTTTGACTCGCTGCTGGCCACGCCAGTACTCAGCGAATTGACTCGCCAGCACGGTGTCGCAGTGGACTTACTGGCCCAAGGGGTTGAGTCGGTTGGCGGGCAAAATGTGGGCCGTTTGCGCGTGGCCTTGCGTCAGCCGGGCAGCGAACTGAAGTTGACCCAGGTCGTGGACTTTCTTAAACAGCGCGGCGTCAGGGTAGAACGCACATGAACCGAACCATCGATTGGAACGAGATTTTGCAACTGGTGTTCAATGCCACCGGAGAGACCCTGTACATGGTGCTGCTGGCGGGGCTGTTTACCCTGCTGATCGGCTTGCCCTTGGGGGTATTGCTGTTTATCAGCCGCAGTGGCGGCATTTATCCGATGCCGCAATTGCATAAAAGCCTGGGCGGGCTGGTCAACCTCGGGCGTTCATTGCCGTTCGTGGTCATGCTCATCGCCTTGATCCCGCTGACCCGGCTTATCGTCGGTACCACGTTGGGCAGCACGGCGGCGGTGGTGCCCATCACCATTGGCGCGTTCCCGTTCTTTGCGCGAATTGTCGAAAACGCCCTGGACGAAGTCGACAAGGGCCGCATCGAAGCGATCCTCGCCATGGGCGGTGATCTGCGTGACGTGATCTTCAAAGTGCTGCTGCCCGAAGCCTTGCCGGCGTTAGTGGCGGGCGTGACCTTGACCCTGGTCATGCTGATTGGTTTTTCATCCATGGCCGGGGTTATTGGCGGCGGCGGGCTGGGTGATTTGGCCATTCGCTACGGCTATCAACGCTTCAACAACCAGGTGATGGTGTTCACCGTCATCGTGCTGGTGGTTCTGGTACAGAGCGTGCAAAGCCTGGGCGACCGGATGGTGCGTTCGTTGGCGCATCGGCGTTGAGGTGTGGTGCATTGGCGAATGCAGGCATTCACCCTTCACGGGTGAAGTCAGCATTGTTCTGATAATCGATACCTGTGCAGGTATGATCGGCCCGGTACATGCGGCTGTTCGTTAACTTGACCAGATGGATCGAATCGTGATTGAGCGTCGTCAATTCAGTGCCGGCCTGAAAGGCAAAAACCTGCGCTATCTAAGCGAAAATCCGGGTCTGGACCGGCCAACGGTGTGCGTGGGTTTTGTCCTGCTTGAGCACTTTTCTCTGCCTGCGTTTACCCAGGCGCTGGATGCCCTGATCACCGCCAACTTGTTGCGCCCAGGGTTGTTTGCCACCCAGACTTTCGGCCTGGCGCAAGGCGAGGTGGTCAGTGACCTGGGGCTGGTGATCCGGCCCGATTCGCAGCTTGATGCAGCGCAACTCAACGCGCTGGATGTGCTGGTGGTGTGCGGCGGCTACCGCACTGAACTGAACAGCGATGAGGCGTTTACTCACGTGCTTAAAACCGCTGCGCACCAGGGCATCACCCTGGCCGGGTTGTGGAATGGCGCCTGGTTTCTCGGCAGTGCAGGGTTGCTGGAGGGCTATCGGTGTGCGATTCACCCTGAGCATCGTCCGGCGTTAGCCGAAGTGTCCAAGGCGGCGCATGTGACCAGTGAGCCTTTTGTGATTGACCGCGACCGGCTCACGGCGTCCAGTCCCTCGGGGGCGATTCAGATGGCCCTTGCGTGGATCAAGAGCCTGCATGACAAAGCGCTGGTCGAAGGGGTCGAGGACATTCTGGCGTTTGAAGAGTCGCGTTACCGACGTATCAAACCCACCGAAAAAATCAGCGTCAGCGCGCCCTTGCGTGAAGTCTTGAAACTGATGGATGCCAATCTTGAAGAGCCGCTGGAGCTGGAGCAGTTGGCGGTGTACGCGGGCCGCTCACGTCGCCAGCTTGAGCGGTTGTTCAAGGAACAGCTGGGCACCACGCCACAGCGCTATTACATGGAGCTGCGCATTACCGAAGCGCGTCGCTTGTTGCAGCACACCGAATTGTCCCAGGTTGATGTGCTGGTGGCGTGCGGATTTGTCTCGCCCAGTCATTTCAGCAAATGCTACAGCGCCTACTTTGGCTATCGGCCGTCCAAGGAAAAACGCCTGGTTAAATAGCGGCTGGGCGATGATCAAAAGATCCAGAACGCGCCCGTTCTTATCAAACATAAAATAAGTGATTGATTCTAAAGGCTCTGTAGGAGCGAGCTTGTCTCGCGATCTGTTGATCTTGATCTGGTTTTTGATCTGAGAGGCCCCGTTAAACCACGCTGGCCGAACGCGGCGGGCCCACCTAGCAAGGCCTGTGGTGAGGGCATGCCGAGCCACAGCGAGGCACCGAGGGGTTGGGGCAAAAAGTGTTTGGTTACTTTGCGCTTTCAAAGTGACGCGGCGTAAGGCCGGAACCCTAAGTGGCCGTTGCCGCAGCAACGGATATGTACAAAAAATCAAGAGCCCCTCACCCTAGCCCTCTCCCGAAGGAGAGGGAACCGATTGGGGGATGCTGAAGATATTCGGTGGCCTGTTTGCTGCGCGACAGCGCGGCATCGAAGACGGGGTGGCGGGTCCTGCAGGTTTTCGCGGGCATGTATTAGCGGTTCAGGATGGCTGTGCTATACACAGTGGTCAGAAATTTAGAACTTGCAGTCAGGAAGACGAAAGCGATGACACTGAGGCTAGTTGCGGCTAAGCAGATGTTCAGAATGATGTGCATTGCCTGGCCTTTAATGGGCGTTTACACGACGGCAAATGCCGACGATTCTCAGGGCAAATCCAGTACTGATAAAGATGAATGGCTGGTATTGGTCAGCCCTTTTGTCTGGGCCCCGGCCATGAATGGTCAAGTGGCGTTGGGCGGGGTTGATGCCAAGGCGGATGTCGGCTTTCGCGAGATTTTCAATAATCTCAACCGGGTCTTTATGGGCAACCTGGAAGTCACCAACCGCAAACTGGGCTTTTACCTGGACGGGGTCTACGCCAAGACTAGCCAGTCTGAGCGTGCCTACGGCCAGAAAATCGGCCTGGACATCACCCAGAGCACCCTGGCCGGGGGCGTGTATTACCGGGTGTATGAATACGCTTTAGGCGGCAACAATGTGTTTGGCGAGCCACGTAGCTGGCGGGTCGAGCCCACGGCGGGGCTGCGCTGGACCAAGCTGTCGACCAAGGTCGAGATCGACCCGGTGGGCTACAGCACCAAGAAAAAATCCGAGTGGACCGACCCGTTTGTAGGGCTGCGCATGCAGGCTGACCTGACCGATCGCTGGACGCTGTCTGGCGCGGCGGACACCGGCGGGTTTGATACTTCATCGAAAAAGACCTACAACGCCCAGGCTTACCTCGGCTATCGCCTGTACCTGTTCGAAAACCCGACGATTGTGCGGGTCGGTTATCGGGTGCTGGCGCAGGAATACAAAAGCCGGGATTTTACCGGCAACACCTTTAAATACGATGTGACTCAGCGCGGCCCGGTGTTGGGCTTGTCCATGCGTTTCTAATCTGTTTTTGCAAGGATCAACGGAATGAAAAAGCCTGTTCTCAAAGCGCTGGTACTGGCGGTATCAGGGTTTGTTTTATCACTGCCATTGGCGCAGGCGTGCACCCGGCTGGTGTACTTGGGCGACGATCACAGCGTGATCACGGCCCGTTCCATGGACTGGAAAACTGACGTCGCGACCAACCTGTGGGTGTTTCCCAAGGGCATGCAGCGCACGGGTGAAGTGGGGCCTTCGTCTGTCAAGTGGACCTCCAAGTACGGCAGCCTGATTGCCAGCGGTTACGACATTTCCACCACTGACGGCGTCAACGAAGCCGGCCTCGCGGCCAACGTTTTGTGGCTGGTTGAGTCGGAGTATCCGCCGTTCAACAAGGACAAACCTGGCTTGAGCATTGCCGCTTGGGCGCAATACGTTCTGGACAACTTCAGCACCGTGGCTGAGGCCGTTGAAGTGCTCAAAACCGAGCCATTCAATGTAGTGACTGCGCAAGTGCCGGGCGAAAGCCGACTGGCCACGCTGCACCTGTCGATGTCTGATGCCTCGGGCGACAGCGCGATCATTGAATACATCGACGGCAAGCAAGTGATTCATCACAGCCGCAAGTATCAGGTGATGACCAACTCCCCGGCATTCGAGGCCCAGTTGGCGATGAACGCTTACTGGCAGGCGATTGGCGGCACGGTCATGTTGCCCGGCACCAACCGGTCTGCGGACCGCTTTGCCCGTGCGTCGTTTTACGTGAACGCGGTGCCCAAGGATCAAGATGCGCGTTTGTCATTGGCCAGCGTGTTTAGCGTGATCCGCAACGTGTCGGTGCCTTACGGCATCACCACCCCCGGCGAGCCGAATATCTCCTCGACTCGCTGGCGCTCGGTTATCGACCACAAGCAGGGGCTGTACTTTTTTGAGTCGGCCGTCACCCCGAATACATTCTGGGTGGACCTGAAAAAACTGGATCTGTCCCAGGCCACCGGCAAGGTCAAAAAGCTCGATCTGGGGCCGAATCAGAGCAACATCTTCTCTGGCGAAGTGTCGGACCGCTTCGAAGTGGCAGCGCCGTTCAAGTTTGAAGGCGCTTAATCAGGCTGTTTCTGCGAGGCCTGTCATTCACATTCACCGATCAGCAATTGCCCGAATGCGCAGGCCGCCGGAGTTTTGGTAGTGGTGCTCCAGATAAGCCGGAAGTCCGCTTCGGGCAACGCTGGCAGGCCGTAGTGGTCGTCAATCACGCGCATGCCGGGCTCCAGATCACCCAAGGGCAAAGCGGTCACGGCCAGCCCGGCCAGTACCGCTGCGCGCAAGCCTTGCTGGCTGGGTGAGGTGAACGCCACCCGCCATTGCACGTCGGAGTTTTGCAGCGCGTCGATGGCCACTTGCCGATGTACACAAGGCATGGGGGCAAAGGCCAGCGGTAGCGGGTTCTCCCCTGAGAACTCGAAGTCGTGCGCAGCCGCCCAGACAAAGTGAGTTTCACGCAAAACCGTGCCCCCCGGCGGGCTGCCCGGCAGTGCCAGCACCACGGCCAGATCAAGCTTGTCGGTGTCGACCTGTGCGCGCAGGTCAAGGTATGGGCAAACCGTGACGTCCAGGCGCACGGCCGGGAATTGGCGGGTAAAGCGCGTCAGCAACGGCGGCAAACCGTCACCGATAAAGTTCTCGGGCAGGCCAAAGCGCACGGCACCTGACACCGATGAGGTGGTAAAACGGCGGATCAACGCGTCCTGTGCCTTGAGGATGCATTCGGCGTGGCGCAGAAAATCCTCGCCATCTTCGGTCAGCGTCAAACTGCGGGTGGTGCGGCTCAGCAGTTTGGTTGCGGCCTGTTCTTCGAGACGCCGGATCTGATGGCTTATGGCCGATTGGCTGATGTGCATCCGCTCTGCGGCACGGGTGAAGCTGCCGGTTTCTTTGATTGCAATAAAGGCGCGCAACAGCGCCGGGTCGAAATCCATTTGGCCCACTCATGATAAAAGTTAATAAAACCTACGAAATTAAATCATTTTTGTCATTTTTTAATTGCTCGCAGAATGCGCGCGGTCGCCTGAAGACACCTCGGGTGATGCTGGCAGTAATACCTTATGGAGCCTTTGCCAGTAACTATCCCTTTGATCTGGAAGATCGCCATGCTGTTCTCCCCCGCACAAAAAGATGCTTTTACCCTGGCTGCCGTGTGCATTGCAGCCCTGATGTTTGGCCTCGAAATATCCAGCGTACCGGCCATCCTGCCTACCCTTGAGGCAGAGCTGCAGAGTAATTTCAGCGATTTGCAGTGGATCATGAATGCCTACACCATCGCCTGCACCATGGTGCTGATGGCCATCGGCACACTGGCGGATCGGTATGGGCGTAAACGCGTGTTTATGATCAGCCTGGTGCTGTTCGGCATCACCTCGTTGAGCTGCGGCCTGGCACCCGACAATGACGTGCTGATTGCCAGCCGTTTTCTGCAAGGCATGGCGGCAGGGGCGATGTTGATCTGCCAGGTGGCGGTGCTCTCCCACAGATTTCAGTCAGCGGCTGCACGGGGTAAAGCCTTCAGCGCCTGGGGCATTGTCTTCGGCATTGGCCTGGGCTTTGGTCCGATCATTGGCGCGGGCATTGTCGCCGTGTCGAGTTGGGAATGGGTGTTTCTGGTGCATGCGCCGATTGCAGTGCTCGCGCTGCTGCTTGTGATCGCCGGGGTCGACGAGTCCAAAGACCCACAACGTCGGCGTCTGGATGTGCTGGGCATTACGTCGCTGTCATTGGCGGTGCTGGGGCTTTCGTGGTTTTTGACCCAAGGCGCGGTCACCGGGTTTGGCACCCGCGAGGCCCTTTTCAGCTTGTTCGCGGCGGTGCTGAGTTTTGCGGTGTTTGTAGGGTCGCAGCGCCGTCGCAGCGATGCGATGTTCGACTTTTCGGTTCTGCGTATTCGGCGTTTCTCGGGCGCGTTGATTGGCGCTGCGGCGATGAACTTCAGTTTTTGGCCTTT
The DNA here is from genome assembly GCF_001043025.1 of Pseudomonas helleri. Lineage (GTDB taxonomy): Bacteria > Pseudomonadota > Gammaproteobacteria > Pseudomonadales > Pseudomonadaceae > Aquipseudomonas > Aquipseudomonas helleri. Next base: position 36,325 of record NZ_JYLD01000016.1, read on the forward strand.
TATGATCTACCTGCCGTTGTACTTTCAAAACAGTCTGGGCTACAGCAGCGTGGGTACCGGCTTGGCCCTGCTGGCGTATACCTTGCCGACGTTGGTGGTGCCGCCATTTGGCGAACGTCTGGCGCTGCGCTACCGCGCCGAAAGGGTGATCCCCGTGGGTTTGTTCACCATCGGCCTGGGCTTTTTGTTAATGAAATGGGGCAGCAGCGTCGAGCAGGCCAGTTGGCTGACCATGCTGGCCGGTTGCGTACTGGCCGGGACCGGGCTTGGCCTGACCAACACCCCGGTGACCAATACCACTACCGGTTCTGTACCCAGCGAGCGTTCAGGCATGGCCTCGGGCATCGACATCAGCGCGCGCATGATCAGCCTCGCGGTGAACATCGCGTTGATGGGTTTTATCCTCGTGCAAGGCACGCTGTCTTCGTTGCGTGGCAGCGTGACCGGCCTGGTCGATGAGGAGCAATTGCGCGTGCTGGCGCAGACCATTTCAGCGGGTAGCGTCAATGGCGCAGGGCAGGGCGCGGCATTGGCCCACGGCTTCGGCTGGGTGATGCTGTATGGCGCGATGGCGGCATGGTTGTTGATGGCGGCCAGTTTGTGGGTATTTCGAGACCGTACTGTAGTCGCTGCCCAAGCTTGAGGCTGCGATGGGGAGCGAAGCGCCCCCAAATGGCGGTCCTGCGGCCCGTATCGCAGCCTTCGTGCCTCGTCAGCGACTACAGGGAATTGCGGCGCGTGGGCATGGCTGTACTTGTAGTCGCTGTCGAAGCATGAGGCTGCGATGGGGAGCGAAGCGCCCCCAAGCGGCGGTCCTGCGGTCCGCATCGCAGCCTTCGTACCTCGTCAGCGACTACAGAGAATTGCGGCGCGTGGGCATGGCTGTACTTGTAGTCGCTGCCGAAGTATGAGGCTGCGATGGGGAGCGAAGCGCCCCCAAGCGGCGGTCCTGCGGCCCGCATCGCAGCCTTCGTGCCTCGTCAGCGACTACAGAGAATTGCGGCGCATGGGCATGGTTGTTGATGACGGCCAGTTTGTGGGTGTTTCGCACCGCCAGTGCCCGGCGCTAGAGCAGCGCTTCTTCAATCACCATCCGGTCCAGGTTTTGGTTGAGGCGACGCAGTAAAGCCAGCAGTGTTGCCGCCTCTGCGTCGCTAAAACCTTCCAGGGCGCGGCTGCTGTCCGCATCCAGCGCTTCGCGGGCAGCGGGCAGTTTTGCCAGTGCGGCGCCGGTCAATGAAATCAGTTGACTCCTGCGGTCATCCGGGGCCGGGGTGCGCTGGATCAGGCCTTCACGTTCCATTCTGACCAGGGTTTGCGCCATGGACGGCTGTTCGACCCGGGTCAATTGGGCGAGGCTTTTCTGTGACAGCGCCTCGCCATTGCGCAGCAGGTAGAGCACCGGGACCTGAGCAACATTGAGCCCCAGGCTTTTGAGGCGCCGCTCGCCCAAACGGGCAAAGCTGCGCGCTGCCATGTTGATCAGCGGGGCCGGTTTGGCGAACAAATCCCAATCTAGTGTGTTCATGTAAATGGCTACTCGAGCGTGCTATATAGGCGCCTATATAAATTGAATGAGGCGCCGTGTCCATGACTCAATTACTTCGCATTGCCATTATTGGCGCCGGTCCTGGCGGTTTGACCCTGGCGCGGATCCTCCAGCAGCACGGTGTGCAGGCGACGGTGTTCGAGCGTGAGGCGCATGCCCATGAGCGACCGCAGGGCGGCACGCTCGACCTGCATGTCGGTTCCGGGCAGCACGCCATCGAGTGCGCGGGGTTGTCCGAAGCGTTCATGGGCATTGCCCGTTATGAGGACCAGGGCGATCGCCTGTATGACAAGACCGGGCATTTGATTTACGCCACGGATGACACCGCAGCGCAGGGCGAGCGCCCGGAAGTTGACCGGACGGCGCTGCGCGAGATGCTCCTGCAATCACTGGCTGGGCCCTCCGTTCACTGGGGCAAGACCTTGCAGCGCGTGCAGCCCCGTGAGGAAGGTACATGGGAGCTGGTGTTCGAGGGCGAAACCGTCGGGCCTTTTGACTTGGTGGTGGGTGCAGATGGCACGTGGTCACGGGTGCGGCCGTTGCTGTCGCGTTATCAGCCAGCCTACACGGGGCTGACGCTGGTTGAGTTTGGCATCGATTCGGCTGACAGCCGCTACCCGGCGTTATCCGCGCTGGTGGGGCCTGGCAAAATGGATGTGCAAGGCGACGGTCGCGGGTTGATTGTGCAGCGCAATGCCCATGCGCATTTGCGCGGTTATGCGATGTTTCGGGTGCCGGCAGGCTGGGCCGATGCGACCTTTGCATTCAGCTCACCGGCAACAGCACGCGCCCGGCTTGAGCAGGAGTTCAGCGGGTGGGCGCCGGTGTTTACTGATTTGATCCGCGCCAGTAACGACCTGCTGGTTGCACGGCCATTGTATGCGCTGCCCGTGGGGCATCACTGGCCCAACCGGAACGGACTCACCCTGATAGGAGATGCAGCGCACGTGATGTCGCCATTTGGTGGGGAAGGGGTGAATGCGGCGATGCTTGATGCGGCCGAGCTTGCGCGCCATTTGGTAAACAGTGATGACTGGCGCGAAGCGGTAAGGGCGGCTGAAACCGCAATGTTTGAGCGGGTGATCGAGCCGGCGACCCACGCTGCAGAGGCAGTGGCCACCGCGTTGTCTCATGTGGGGCTGGAGCTTTCGCTGGAGCACTTTAAACAACGCCTGTAGTCGCTGTCGAAGCATGAGGCTGCGATGGGGAGCGAAGCGCCCCCATACGGCGGTCCTGCGGCCCGCATCGCAGCCTTCGTACCTCGTCAGCGACTACAGAGAACTGCGTTAGAAATCCCAGCGCGTGGTCACCATGAAGTTGCGCGGTTCGCCGTACACCGCCGAGTTATAGAAGCCAATGTTGGTGAAGTAGTATTTGTCGAACAGGTTGTTGACGTTCACCGTGGCCGAGAGGTTTTTGCTGATCTGGTAACGGGTCATCAGGTCAACCACCCAGTAGTCCGGCTGTTCAAACTTCTCGTACTGGCCGTGCGGGGAGTTCCAGATGTTTTGCCACGCGGTGTTCTGCCAGCGTGCGCCGCCACCCACGGTGAATTTGTCCAGCTGGCCTTGCAGTTTGTAGCTGGTGTACACCTTGAACTGGTCCTGCGGTTCGAAGGTGGAGATTTTCTCGCCGTTGTCGTCGCGCACGATCTTGTGGGTGTAGCCGCCTTGTACCTGCCAGCCAGGGCTCAGTTCGCCCGACAGTTCAAATTCAAAGCCTTTGGTCCGGGCTTTTGTACCGACGAACGCATAGTTGGAAGGGGTCGGCTTGAGGTTGTTGTAGGCATCATCGGGTACTGAACGGTTGCTTTCTTTGATCTCGAAGTAAGCCAGGCTAGCGTTCAGGCGGCCTTCAAGGAATTCGGCCTTAAGCCCCACTTCGTAGTTCTCGCCTTTATCCGGATCAATCAGGCGATCATTGCGGTCGCGGTTGTAGTTTTCCTGCGGAATGAAAATATCGGTGTAGCTGGCGTACACGGAGTAGGTGTCATTCAGGTCGTAAATGGCCCCGACATAGGGTATGAAGCGCCCGGATTCACGGTACGACGGCGTGTTGCCAGTCATGTGGTAGTCCACCACGCGGCCACCGACCAGCACTTTCAAGTCATCAGTAACATTGAAGCGGGTGGTCATGTAGGTGCCGGTCTGGCGAATCACGTCGTCGGTATATTGGCCAACAGGCCCCCAGGCCGGTTTTTCGGCGTGGCCGTCCCAGTTGTTGAAGTCCACCAGATTGGTGCCCTGGTAGATGGGGTTCCAGTAGCCTTGACCCTTCCAGTGGGCCGAGCTGATCGAGCCGCCAAGGACCATTTCATGTTCGCGACCAAACAGCTGGAAGGGGCCGCTCACATACAGGTCGGCCGAGTTGCTGCGCGTGTTGCCAACGTAGCGTTGGGCGTTGATCGGGGTGGTGCCGTCTTCATACGGGTAGTCACCCTGAATCGAGCCCATTTGCGCATCGTAGCCATTGAGCTTGTGGTCCAGTTGCAGCTTGGTCACCCAGCCTTCGCCCAGGTCATGCTCAAGCGTGGCGAACACGGTGCGGGTGTATTGCTTCCAGTTGCTCCAGTCGGTGCCGTTGTTGAACGAGCGCTTGACGCTGTTGAGGTCGCCCTTGGAATTGATCAGCGGGTAGCTGCCGGACCAGCTCGACCCCATGGGTTTGTTGTCCTGATAGTCGCCGCCCACGGTCAGTAGTGTGTCGGGCGTCAGGTCAAATTCGAGAATCCCGTAGAACACCGAGGTTTTGCGCGAGTAGTGGTCCTGGTACGAGTTTTTGTCCTGATAGGCCGCGACTGCGCGGCCACGCACGTTACCGGTTTCGGTCAGGGGGCCGCTTACGTCTACTTCGCTGCGGTAGTCGTCCCACGAGCCCGCACCGAGCGTGGCATGGCCTTTGAACTCGGAGGTGGGCTTTTTACGCACCAGGTTGATCACCGCGCCCAACGAACCAGCCCCGGTGAGCAGGCCGGTGGAACCCTTGATCACTTCAATACGGTCATAAATGGCCGTGTCGCTCAAGGTGTTGCCCGATGAATAGCCGACGTTGGTGGTGGCCGAAGGGATGCCGTCGTACTGGAAGTTGCTGATCGAGAACCCGCGTGCGTAGTAGTTGCTGCGGTCGCTGTCATAGGCCGACACGGTGATGCCGGGGGTGTGGCGCATCACGTCGTCGACGTTGTTGAGGCCGAAGTCGTCCATGTGCTGACGGGTGACGACGGTGACCGTTTGCGGTGTTTCACGCGGTGTCAGCACCAACCGGGTGGCGGTGGCGATGGTGCCTGGCGTGTAGGACCCCGAGCCTTCGGTCACGGTACCCAACAGGTTGGTAGTGACCGCTGTCGCGCCCAGCTCCAGTGCCGAACCGGTTTGCGGCACCGGCGCCAGCACCACGGCATTTTCGCCACTCGACTGGGCTTCAAGGCCGCTGCCGCTCAGCAGTTGAGTCAAGGCCTGGCGGGTGGTCATGGTGCCGTTGACGCCCGGCGAGGTAATGCCTTGGGCCATGTCTGCGGAGTAGGCGATTTGCAGCCCGCTCTGGGTGCTCAGCTGGTCCAGCGCGTTGGCCAGCGGCTGGCGCGCAATCGCGAAACTGTGGGTGTCCAGCGCTGTATTGATGACGGAGGTGGTTGCGGGCTCGACGGCCTGAACGTTGCTGTATGCGAGGAAAACAGCGAGCGCCAATGCGCTGCGTGCATAGGTGGTGTTGAGGGTAGGAAAGTACATGCGAGCCCCGAGTGAATAGGAAGTATTTGCAATAACAAACACCTTGACGGGTTGAGTTCGCGAAAGCCGTAAAACTTTTTGAAAATTTTTTTCGCGGGGCCCGCTTCTGCCTGCAATGAACTGCGTGGAAGCCTGCGATTGTTTAGTCAAAACCGATCCAAGCATCAGGAAAGCAGACTTTTACCCTCAATAGCACCGTGCCACCTTACGACGTTCATTCAGCCCGCAACAGGAGAGCAAGACCCATTCGAGTGATGTGCAATCACCCTTGAACAGTAGGAGATAACAATAATGATCAAAGCTCTGAAATTCGCAGTTCTGGCAACGGGGATCGTCACTGCCAGCCACGGCCTCGCGGCCGACCTCACCATCGTTTCGTTTGGCGGCGCCAACAAGGACGCCCAGGTAAAAGCCTTCTACAAGCCTTGGCAAAAGGCCGATGGTAGCAAGGTGATTTCCGGTGAATACAACGGGGAAATGGCCAAGGTCAAAGCCATGGTCGACACCGGCAGTGTGTCCTGGAACACCGTGGAAGTTGAGTCTGCCGAACTGGCCCGCGGCTGCGACGAGGGCATGTTTGAAACCCTCGACCCGGCGCAAATCGGCCTCGACACCAAAGACTTCGTGCCGGGCGCCATCCAGCCATGTGGCATCGGCTTTCTCGTCTACTCGACGGTACTGGCCTACAACACCAAGAAGCTGAAAGAGGCGCCTACCGGCTGGCAGGACTTCTGGGATGTCGAGAAATTCCCGGGCAAACGTGGTCTGCGCAAACTGGCCAAGTCGACCCTGGAGTTTGCCTTGATCGCTGACGGCGTTGCGCCTGCCGACGTCTACACCACCTTGGCGACCAAGGCCGGTCAGGACCGTGCCTTTGCCAAACTGGACCAGATTAAACCGCACATTCAATGGTGGGAGGCCGGTGCCCAGCCGCCGCAGTTTTTGGCTGCCGGGGACGTGGTGATGAGTTCCGTCTACAACGGACGGCTCTCGGCCGAGCAAAAGAAAAAGTATGACTTGGACCTGGTCTGGAACGGCGGGCTCTACGAGTTCGATTCCTGGGCCATCCCCAAAGGCGCCAAGCACCAAGACAAGACCCGCGAGTTCATCGCTTTTACGTTAGAGCCTGAGCAGCAGAAAAACTTCGCCGAAAACATCGACTACGGCGCCGCCAACATGCGCGCCATGGACCTGCTCGACAAGGCCCGGATCGCCGAACTGCCCACCGCGCCTGCCAACCTGGCGCAGCAGATTCCGGTAGATGCGCTGTTCTGGGCCGATCACGGCGAACAACTGGAACAGCGGTTCAACGCCTGGGCTTCGCGCTGACCTGAATGACACCGCCATGGTGGGTGCGCCATGGCGGTTGTCCTAATCGTATGCGGCTTTGTTTTTCAGGATTCGTCAACTCGGCAATCACGACCACTCAATACGAAGTCCGCACAGTCCCCAGTAAAGTCAGGCCGCGACAGTTTTTAATTTTCAAGCGGGGGATGTGTTTTTGCCTCGCAAAATTAATTTTCGCCCTCTTGTAGGACGCTTCCCAAAGTTACTCCTTGCGCCTTTTTAGCGTTGCGGGTGCCTTTTCGGTTATCTAGTGTTGGTATGTCGCTGCCGTGTCCCCTCGTTCGACCTGGAGACTCATTCCCTGCATCGCAGCGTGTGGTTCGACATCGTGTCCTTGAGCCGCTTCCTGGGAGCGGACCCGGAGTTCTCGTGGGATCTGGAGGAGTGGGTGGCCCATTACTGTGCATGCCGTGAGATTCCCGCCCACTATTACGATCTGCAGAAAATCCGCGACTGCCTGCAACGTGTACAGGCCTTGGGGCCTGGTCGGATGTATTACGAGCAGGCGCTGCCATGAGGTGGATGTACTGCTTTACACCGGCATTGTGCTATCGGATGGCCGCTCCCTCTGAAGGACGATCCTTTGCCGATGGTATTTTCGGCTTGGTCTTTAGCGTTGCGCCCTGGGCGGTCGGCGCTTATGTGCTGGTGTCGTTATTGCAATACAGCGTGCCGTTGTTGTTCATCTATAGGCTGAGCACTCTGGTGACGGCCCAGGGAAGTGCCGATGTCACGCTCCTGCTGTTCTTGGCCATCAGCGGTTTTTTGCTGGTGGTGAGCGAGCTCAATCTGGAACGCTACATCTCCTTGAGGTTATGCCGCGAGTTCGAGCGCCTTTTGGCGCGTAAAATGCACCTCCGGGTAGAGGTCTCGGTGCTGGAACGGGTAGTTTCGCGGGATTTCAGCATCATTCTCGACGGAATCGGTGCCTGCGTTAACCTGTTGGCGATTCCGGTTTTCCTGCTGCTTTCAATCCTGCTGGCGTTGTTGGTCTTTGGCCCCGCAGGGTTCTGGGCGGTTGCGGTGATCGGTGCATTCCTGCCGCTTTCCTATCTGTTGGCCAGGCTCTCGGACCATAATTACAAGCGGATCATGGACAGGGTGGCACAGCGTATCGAACAGTGTTCGGTATGGTTACGCGAAGGACCGTGGCTCAAGCAGTTCGCTGACCGCACAGCCTTGCAGAGTATTGAGCGGACGCTGGCGGGCGAACGCTTCCTGCGAAACGTGGATACGCTCCTGCGCGGTGCCGACAGCTATATCATCGGTTTCGGCCGCCTGATTCCTTTTGTCTTGCTGGGGCTGCTGGGCACCTCTGAATCGGCTATGGTCTGAGACGGGGCGATTTTCTGGCTGAGCATTCCGTTGCTGGCGGCGGTGCTCGCGTTACCCCGTTCCTATGTGAGTTACAAGGCTGTCGGCCGCTCTCTGAAAGAGCTCAATGGCCTGTATCAGAATTCCTCCAGGCATTCGCTATTACCCCCAGCTGCAGCCGATAAGGCGTGCGGTTTGATCGTGTTCGATGCCGACTGGCCGATCTGGCCCGGGTCTCTGATCGAGCTGATTCCTGGCCCGCTGGAGAGCCAACGCGAAGATCTGCACGCGTTGCTGGGTGCTTTGCGGCTGATACCCGAGCTAGGACAGGACCCACATCAGGTCCTGCAACTGCCTGTCGAGCTGAACGGGAGCAACCTCTCTGCCGGGCAGCGCTTGCGTTTGCAACTGCTGCGTGGGGTATTTATGGCTCGTGCCCAGGATGGGACCCTAAGTATTGATCACGACTTGTCGGCGTTGGATGCTACGGCTGCGTTGGCAGTGAAAGACGCTTTGGAGCGCCTGCCTTGGGTAAGCTTCAGCCCATCGGCCACAAGGGCGATAGCGCTGCGCGAAGGCCCGCTGGCCCAAGTCGGCGAGCGGATGGCTTCGCCAGTGCCTGCCAGAGACCCGCCGTCCGCCCGCTTCAGTCTCGCCGATCTGTTCAAGTACTGTGGCTGGGGTGTGTTGATGTTGTGGGTGCCGGCACTGATGATGAGCTATGCGGCCAACCTGACGCTGCCAGAGGCCGGTTATTCGCCGTGGCAGGTTCTGTTGTATGTCGTGGCCGGGGTAGGAGCAGGAATCGCGGGCGGGCTATTTATCGAGAATCTGTTGCGCAGCCGCTTTTCCCGCTTGTTCATCGTTGGCCTGCGAGACATCCGGGTCACCGGCCTGGCTGATGCGTTGCAGGTGGTTTCTCGCGATATCACCACTACATTCGAACGCATTGCCTGGTATGCCCACGACATTGCCTGGATCATCGCGTTGTTGCTGTGCAATGGCGTGGCCTTGTGGATGGGATTTGGCCTGTTCGGCATCGCCGTGGCGCTACTGTTCAGCGGTCTGCTGGCGGTGTTGTATCGTCTTTCGATCAACGAGCTGTATCGAACTCGAGTCGAGAGCGTGAAGGGATTCGACTCCCTTCTATGCTCGGCCCATGTGGCGTTTGCCATTTCCCGGATCGCTGGCGTGGGTTTCGAACGCTTGGGCGACTGGCTGGCGCTGACCCAGCGGGACGCGATAGCTGATGGGCTGCAGCATTTCTACACTACCCGCATGCGCAGCGTGATCGCCCGCACCATCACTGCGGCCAGTTGCACCTTGCTCAGCGATCTGGTGATTGTCCTGGTGGCCCTGATGGGCAGTTTTTATCAGACCCGCGAATCGGCTTTTGTGCTCGCGGTCACGGCCTTGCTGCTGGTGCGTTCCGACCTGGCCAATGTGTTTCTAGCCATCACGGGGTTCAAATCGCAGTCGGTGTCGGTGGAGCGCCTGCAACATTTTGCCCGGCCTAAAAGCTCGGTGGCTGTTGTGATCGCCGGGCAGAGCCTGCGCATCGCGCCCTTTATCGCTCAACGTGCCTATCGCGCTCTGCATCTGGAACTGGGCCGGTTATATTCGCTGTCTGGCCACTCCGGATCCGGCAAGAGCGAGTATCTCAAGGGCGTGGCGGGTATCACCGATGTGGTCATAGAAGAACCGGGCGCGACGCCGGACCTGACATCAACCCGCTATTACCTGGACAGCAATACCCTGGCGTTGCTCAGCGGTGCGCCCGGGGCAAGCAGATGGCTGGATACCTGGCTGAGCACATTGCCGAAGGAACGCCACCATCTTTTATTGCTGGATGAGCCGTTCAGCGCTTTGCCCTCCGAACAACTGGCCGAGCGTGTGCAGGCGCTGCATCGTTTCGTCGAGCGTAGCGGCAACACCTTGGTGTTGGTGGATCATCGTTGCCGACTGGAACATGACATCGAGCTCGGCGAGCTGGTCAGCGGCGACCGGCTCAGGAACGCGGTCTAAGTGACAGTTGCTCGTCGGGCCGTGACGATACTCAACTCTTAATGAATCACCAGCACGCCACCGGGCAAACGCGTCAGTCGGGTTGAAGTGACTTTATTCAGCGCCTCAACGATTGCCACGGGGTTGTTCAGTTGGTAATTGCCGCTGACACGGTGTTTGGCCGCTGTTTCGTTGAACAACAGGATAGGCTGCGGGTAGTAACGCCCGAGGGTGTTCAGCACCTGCGCCAGCGGCTGGTCCTGAAATGACAGTCGGCCTTGTACCCAGGCCATTTGCCGTTCAGCCCCGTCGCTGTTGAGGTCTTGCAAATGACCGTTTTCGAACTGTTGCCAGTTGCCGGCTTGCAACAGGCTTTGCTCACCGGCCTTGTCGGTAAAGCGCACCTTGCCTTCACGTACTGCGACGGTAACGTTCTCGCCTTGCAGGGCCACGCTGAATTGGGTGCCGACCACGGTGACGCGGGCGTCGGCGGCGTCGATTTCCAGCGGGCGCGATGGGTCATGGGAGGCTTCGATAAAAAACTCACCCCGCAATAAGCGGATGCGCCGGTGATCGGCGTTGATGTCGGTGCTGATGGCGCTGTTGCTGCCCAGCACAATCTGCGAGCCATCGCCCAGGGTGAGGTGTCTGACCTCTGCCACGGCAGTCATTTGATCGGCGCGCAGGTGCATCGGCAGGTCTGACAACCAGGCGCTGGTGAGCATGAGCAGCAGCATCGCAGCAGTGGCAAACGCCCACGCCTTGCGTGGCTTGTGGGCCGGGGCGGCGGGCAGGTCGAGATCCAGGTCAAGGCTGTGCAGCGCTTGCTCGAACGCATGGCTTTGCCACAGGTTTTCCAGGGTCTGGTAGGCGGCGCTGTGTTCGGGGTTTGCCGTACGCCATTGTTCAAAGCGTTGACGCAAGGCGGGTTGCCGGGCCATTTCTTCGCGCTGGGCGAACCAGTCGGTTGCCTGACGTTGCACGTGCTCGCTGGGCACAACAGGGGCGGTGGGTGAGTCAGTCATGGGCGGCTTGCTTCTGGATGGCTTTGGCGCAGGCATTAAGCGCAGTACGCAAATCTTTTTCAACCGTACTGATCGAAACATCCAGGCGCTGGGCGATTTCTCCTTTGGACAGGTCCTGTAATCGGCTCAGCACCAGAATCTGTTGCTGGCGCTTGGGCAAGGTCTTGAGGGCAGCCTGAAACTGCTTCAGGGACTGCTGGCCTTGCAGCTGACTGTCCGGGCCGGGGGCGGTGGTGGCGATTTCGGTCAAATGGCGCTCATCGCTGACCTGGCATTCGAAGCGCCTTTTGCTGCGTAAGCTGCGCAGGTGATCGAAGGCCAGGTAGCGGGCAGTCTGATACAAAAAAGGGTGCAGAAACTCCACTGGCCGGGTTTTCAGCGCATTGGCCACTTTTACATAGGTTTCCTGCGCCAGGTCTTCTGCCAGGCTGGCGCAGCCCACCACCCGCGAGAGCATCCGCACCAGCGAAACCCGCTGGTTGATGAAAAGCTCGCTCAGTTTTTGCTGACTGTCCTCTGTACTCATGCTGAACCGCTCCCGCCATTCCCACGCAAATCCAGCGTGCTCGGGGAGCATTCTAATGAGAACCAGTATCATTACCACATAATTTTTTATCAGCCCGCGCGGGTGGGCCTATCAGCGTTGGCAGAACCGAATGCGGTTGCCGAAAGGGTCGTGCACTTCCAGCACTTGGCCCCAGTCCTGTTGAACGATTTGCGGGCGCGCATAACCATAGTGTTTGGCCGCTAACTCAGCGTGAAACAGCTCGATATTGTGCATCGGGACAAACAGCGTCGAACCCGGGCTGGCATCGCCATGATGTTCCGACAAATGCAGTTCAAGCCCGTTACGGCTGATGCCCAGGTACAACGGCATGCCAGGTTCGAAGCGATGCTCGAACTCCACGTCAAAGCCCAGAAACTCGAGATAAAACTCCCGCGCCTTGGCCTCGTCAAACATTCGCAAGATGGGAATGGGTTTTTCAAATTCGATTGAAAACATGCTGCCTCCTGTCACCGACATGTCTGGATGCTCGCGCTGCCAAGCCTTGATGCTCAAGAGAGACAAAAGGGCGGGCAGCATCAGCCAGCGCCGAGCATAACCAAGCGGGCGCAAAGGTGAAAGTTGCGTGTTTCGGCTGGGCATTGCTTGCTGGCCCGATACCGGTTGGGCATGATCTTTGGCTCACCTTCAGGAAGGCTGCTTATGACCACCCCCGTTCTGCATTTGATGTGCGGCAAGATCGCTTCGGGCAAATCGACCCTGGCAAAGGCGTTGGTCGAAGAGCATGCGGCGATTTTGATGAGCGAAGATCGCTGGCTGGCGGCGCTTTACCCTGAGGAGATTCGCTCGGTAACCGATTACCTGCGCTGCGCCCGGCGCCTGCGTGACGTGTTGCAGCCCTTGGTGATCGACTTGCTGGGTTCCGGTGTCAACGTGGTGCTGGATTTTCCGGCCAACACCGTCGCCGACCGCCAATGGCTGCGGGCCTTGGCTGATCAGGCACAGGTTGCGCATTGTCTGCATTACCTGGACGTCGATGACGATACCTGCCGCGCCCGATTGCGCGCGCGCAACGCCAAGGGCGAGCATGACTTCGCCGCCACCGATGCAGAGTTCGACTTGATCACCCGTTACTTCAAGGCCCCGGATGAGCAAGAAGGATTGACCATAGTCTGCGAGACGCAATAAATCTGTAGGAGCGAGCTTGTCTCGCGATCTTTTGATCTTAAAACGTAAAAGATCGCAGCCTTCGGCAACTCCTACGCTTTTATTGCGTGCACCTGTAGTCGCTGACGAGGGACGAAGGCTGCGATCGGTCGAGCATCGGCCGTAAAAAGAGCCAAAGTTAAAAGATCGCGAGACAAGCTCGCTCCTACAGTTGGATCGCGTACAACCCGTAGCGAGGGTCAGGCCTCGTCAATATCCAGCGCTTCGCCGGTTGCGTAGTAATGGCCACCGGCAATGTAGTGCAGGCTGCGCCAGGCCGGGTTGGCGGTTTCGAAGTGCCAATGGCCGTCACTGAAAACGCGGGTGTCTGCCCAGGCACCGACCACTTCACCTATAAACAGGTCGTAGGCCGTCTGGTTGTGCGGTTCGGGGATCAGTTTGCAGGCCAGCCATGCCGAACACCCGGCTACGAACGGCTGGTCATGCCCTTCAATAGCAAACAGTTCAACACCGCTGTCGCTGAGTTTGTTCGGGTCGGTGTTGAGGCTCAAACTGCCGACTTTGCTGGTGAGTTCAATTTGCGCCACGGTCGGCACCTGAATCACGAACAAGCCGCTGTGCTCCACCAGTTCGCGGGTTTTTACGCTCTTGTCCAGCACCACGGTGAGCTTGGGCGGGGCAAAGTCCAGCGCACAGGCCCAGGAGGCCGCCATGACGTTTTGCACGCCAGCATGGCGCGCCGACACCAGAATGGTCGGCCCGTGGTTGATCAGTCGATAGGCTTTGTCCAGCGGGACGGCGGCAGTGTGCTTGTCCATTCTTGCTCCTGAATAGAGGGCCGGGTAGGGAGCAGATAATGACTGATTTGTGCAAACCCGTCAGCGGGCCGGCGTTGACGGTGCCGCTGCGGGTTACACGTGCACGGTTGCAGCGGGGATTACTTTTCCCACTCAGCCTTGGCAATCAGCAAGCCGTGATTGCCGTTATAGGCGGCGCGTTCGGGTTGCTTCCAGCCTTCGAGCAGCGACTCGTCGAGCTTGTAGATTTCAACGCCCAGCGGGCGGCAGACCTTGAGCGGGTCTTCTGCGTCCGGGCCCCACATGGGCAATGACAGGTCGCCCCCAGGGCAGGTCGACAGGGCGCACAGCACGTCAATTTCGGCGAAAAACTCCAGGTAATCACCCTGTTTTGCCGGGCATGCCTTCATAAAGTACATGTCATCGTGGTTCAGACCGGTGCACTGGAAGATGTTCAGCACGTCATGCACGTCGAACTCGGTCAGGCCGTGGGGCAGGACTGCGCGGGTCAGGTTGGAGTGGCAGTGATGATGAAAGTCTTCGCCGGTGAGCATCTTGTTGACGTAAGGGTCGCAGCGGGTGCCGAGCAAGTCGTGCAGGCGGCCGCCGTGTTCATCAATGCCGTAATCGGCCAGGCTGTCGTCCGTGATGGTTACCAAAGGCCGCAAAAACGGCAGGTTCGACCACAGGCGGTCATAAGTAGTGACGTGCGCGCCCTGTAGTTGGCGGGTACGGGCGGCCCACATGCGCTCACGCGGGTCGTTGGCGTTCCAGATGTTGAAGTCGCCGACTTGCGGGCCTACCGGCGTGGTCACGCGAAACACATGGCCTGCGGGCACTTTCCAGGCGCGGCCGGTACGGATCGGTACTTCGAACTGTTCGATCAGGGTGCGTTTGCCGGCAGATTCACGCACGCGGTCATAGAAAGGCTTGTCGACTTGTAGCGCGGTACCTTTGCTGACTTGGTAGGCCGCTGGATAGTCCTTGTACATAGTGGGTCCTCTTCTCAGGGTTTGGGCGTGCTGGCCAGAATGTCCAACAGCACGGTTTCGGAATCATTGAGGTAGCTGCTCATGGCTTCCTCGGCGGCTTTCTTGTTGCCTTCGGCGAGCAGGTCGTGGATCTGGCGGTCGCGTTCGAGCCAGGGTTTCTGAAAGTTTTCTTCACTGGGGGCGCTGGAAAACACCAGACGCATTTGCGCCGCGACCTGGGTAAAAAACTCATCGAACAGCGGGCTGCGCAGCAAGCCGACGATGTGTTGGTGAAAACGCAAGCTGTGGGTACCGAAGGCTTGCCAGTTTTCTCGATCCTGGGCCAGTTGCGCGGCTTCGATGGCTTCGAGCATCAGGTCGGACTGGTACTCGCGCAGCGGTTTGCTGGCGGCAATGGCCTGTAATTCGAGGGTGCGGCGCACATTGAAAATGTCGCGCACGTCGTCGATGCCCATGCGCCGTACCATCACGCCTTTGTTGCGTACGTAGCTGGTCAGGCCTTCACGGCCCAGTTGGTGCAGGGCCTCGCGCACGGTGTTGCGCGAGGCGTTGTAGGCATTCACCAGTTCGCTTTCTGTCAGCGGCATACCCGGCAGCAGGCGCCCGCCAATGATGTCTTCACGCAATTCGATGGCGACCTGATCCGACAGGGACAGGCTTTTTTCCTTGGGTTGATTCACGCTGAGACTCCTTGGGCTCATGCAAGCTGTACGTCTTTGAGGAACTTGGTCATGCGTTCGCTGCGTTGTTCGAGCATCTCGCGCGGCGCCGCGTCCTGAATGATCTGGCCGCCTTCCATAAACACCACGCGGTCCGAAAGCTTGAAGGCGAAGTTCATTTCGTGGGTGACGATGACCATGGTCATGCCTTCGCGGGCCAACTCTTCGATGACCGCCAGCACATCACCGACCAGTTCCGGGTCGAGGGCCGAGGTGGGTTCGTCAAACAGCATCACCGAAGGGCGCATGGCCAATGCCCGGGCGATGGCCACCCGCTGTTGCTGGCCGCCAGAAAGTTGATGCGGGTATTTGCCGGCGTGGTCGAGCATACCGACCTTTTTCAGCAGGGCCAGGCTCAGCAGGCGCAGTTCTTCATCCGCGCCGTGGGCGTGATAGACCGGGGCGAGCATCACGTTCTCCAGCACGGTCTTGTGGGCAAACAGGTTGAAGCCCTGGAACACCATGCCCACATGCACGATGTTTTGCATGTGCACTTTGTGGCTGAGCGGGCCTTCGGGGTCTTGTGTGCCGCGTAGAAATGGCTGGCCTTGCAGGGTGATCTGACCGTGGTCGAGGCTTTCGAGGCCATTCATGGTGCGGATCAGCGTGGTTTTACCCGAGCCGGAAGGGCCGATGATCGACACCACTTCGCCCCAGCGCACATTCAGGTCCACGCCTTTGAGCACTTCCAGCTCGCCATACGACTTGCGCACGCTTTGCGCTTGCAGGGCGAATTCGCCGGGCGCAGCCTGATCGCTGTTACGCCGGGTAACCACTTGGCCCAGTTCAGCCGGGGCGATGGTTTTGGGTTTGCGGCGGGTTACGTCCAGATGGTTTTCCAGCAGGTGCAGCAGGCGGCTGAACACCGTGACGATGAGCACGTAATAGAACGCCACGGCCAGCATGGTCTCCATCACGAGGAAGTTCTGGGTGTAAAGCTGTTGGCCCACCAGAAGGATTTCTGACAGCGAAATCACTGACACCAGCGAGGTCAGTTTGACGATCGTGATGTATTCATTGGCCAGGGTGGGCAGCGCGACACGCAAGGCTTGGGGCACCACGATCAGGCGTTGAATGCCTTTATAGCCGACGCCCAGCGCCTTGCCGGCCTCCAGTTGCCCTTTGACCACGGCCAGCAGCCCGCCACGGTGGATCTCGGCGATATACGCCGCTTCACTGAGCACCAGCGCGATAAGCCCGGCGCTGTAGGGGTTGGACAACACCACGCTGGTGGACGGAAACACCTGCGGCAGGTTGTAGACAAAAATCAGCAGGACCAGCAGCGGCAGGCTGCGAAAGAACCAGATATACAGGCCTGCGGCATTACGCAGCCAGCGGCGTTGCGACTGTCTGGCCAGGGCCAGAAAGAAGCCGAAGATGATCCCCAGCACCCAGGTTTCCAGGCTCAGTTCAACCACCGTCGCGACGGCCCGCCAGAAGTCACCGTTCCACAACAGTCCCAGGGTGTAGTGCCAATCGAATTGCATGTGCTTGCTCCGAATGTCTGTGATCGTTGCGCCGGTAGGGAAGCACCGGGGAATCCGCTACCGGTTACGCCTCACGGGGTGTTTCAGTTGCCCAATGCCGTGCTGATTTCCTGAGCCGTGGGTTCAGCCAGGTTGTAGCGGGCGAGCAGTTGGCCGTAGCTGCCGTTCTGCTTGATTTGCGCGAGGGCTTCGGTCAGTTCTTCCAGCAGCGGCTGGTTGCCCTTGCGCACGGCCAGGCCGATGACCACCGGGTAAATCAGTTCGTTGGAACTGATAACGGTTTTGCCCTGAAGTTTTTCGACGGTGATCTTGGCCACGGCCGGGTCTTCCATTTGCACGTCGACCGCGCGTGACAGCAGGGCCTGGGTGGCTTCCGGCGATGTCGGGAACTCGCGGGACTCAATCGCGGGCTTGCCATTGGGCAGGCAGTACTCGGCGGAAACCTGATTCAGCTTGGGGACCCACGAGGCGCCTTTGATCGAGCCGACGCGCTTGCCGCACAAGTCTTGGGGTTGCTGGGGCTTGAAGTCGCTGCCGCTGAGCACCATCAGCGATGAGCCGGTTTTCAGGTAGCTGACAAAGTCGACCTGCTTGGCGCGCTCCGGGGTGACGTAAAGCGCCGAGGCCACCACGTCGAAGCGCTGGGCGTTGACCCCGAGAATCAGGTTGGCGAAGCGAGTATCGAGAAAGCGCGGCTTCAGCCCCAATTGCTGGCCGAGCAACTGGATGAACTCCGGGTCGAACCCGGCAGGTTGTTTTTGATCCAGGTAGGTGTAAGGCGGGTAGGTCAGGTCGGAGCCGACCGACAGTTCCCCTTGTTTGAGCGTGCCTTTAACCTCTGCCGCCGATACCAGCGGGGCTAAACATGCAAGGGCGACTGTCAGCGCCAGGGTGTGCTTGGTGGTTTTGCTCATCAGACCTTTACGCATCTTCGTATCCTCGGTGGGTGACAGCAGTGCGGCAATGATTGTTCAACAATCTGTTATTAGTTAGTAAGCGTGTTTCGTGCCAACTATTATTTTTGACGTGCGAAAGAGCGCTTTAGAGTCAGATAAATGATTTTTTGAGGAGGAAAGGTGCGCCTAAGCGGTGCGATTTGTTACCGGGCGCCACGTTTTGGGGCGTGGTGTGGGTTTTTATGTGTAGGAGCGAGCTTGCCTCGCGATCTTTTCAAAGATCAAAAGATCGCGAGGCAAGCTCGCTCCTACAAGGGGGGCAAGGGCAGCCCAGCGATCTACGGCTCCAGCCCGATGCCGCGCAGGATGACCGTGGTGATGGTTTGTACCGCTTGGTCGAACTGTTGGTCTGACAGCGGCTGGTGGCCGTTGAGCACGTTGACCTGGTAGTCGAAGTCCGCGTAGTGCTGGGTCGAGGCCCAGATCATGTACAGCAGGGCAGAGGGCTCGACCGGGTTGATGCGTTTTTCTTCAACCCACTGGCGGATCTTCTCTTCCATGAATTTGGCGCCCTTGGACATGTGTTCTTCAAGCATGTCCTGAAACAGTGGCGCACCGCGCATGATCTCGTTGGCCCAGAGTTTTGAACCGTGGGGGCGCAAACGCGAGTGGGTCATTTTTTTCATCACGTAGCTGGTCAGTACCACGCGCGGGTCGTCGAACTGCACAAAGCAGTCGCCTTCCAGATCCCAAGTGCCGAGCAGGTTAACCAGCACCTCGCGGTAGAGGTCTTCCTTGGTGGTGAAGTAGTAATGCAGGTTGGAGCGTGGCAGTTCGGCATGCAGGGCAATGTCGGCCATTTTGGTCCCGGCATAGCCTTGTTCGGCAAAAATTTTCTCCGCGGCTAAAAGGATTTTTTCGACGTTTTTTCGGCGGATTTTAACTTTAGGATTGGTCATCGAATTCCATATTCGGGCGAAGGAGCAGCTCGGGCCTATGCGTGCGTAGCATAGTTCAAATCATTTACAAAAATCAGGTCGGCCGCCTGAACAGACGGCCGACCGGCCCGCTTTTTCAAGGCGCAGGGCGGAAGATTTCTGCGTACAGCGGCCAGTGGTCAGACACGCCTTCGGCATGCCGGGCACTGTCAAAACGTGCCGGGCTGCCCCAGCGATTGACCTGGTACGGGCTATGGTTGGCCAACCGGATGCTTGCCGGGTCAACCTGCCAGCCATTGAAGCCGCCCGCCGTGGTCATTTGCTTGGGAAACAGCAGCATGTCGAAGAACGACCACTCGCGCTTGGTGTGGTAGTAGTAGCTGCCTTTGCAGTCATTGCAGCCAATGAATTGCGAGACTGCCCAGGTGCTGGCCAGGTCTTTGGCGATGTAGCCGTTCTGTTTTTCTTCCCCGGCATTGATGTTGAAGTCACCGCCGACAATGGGCAGGACATCGCTTGGCAGTTCGCTTTTCAGGTGTGCCAGATACGCCACGGCTTGCTGGCGCAGGTAGCCCGGAGCGCCGCCAGATGGCAGGTGCACGGCGAACACGGCGGCTTTTTGGCCACCCGGCAGCAACAAGCGCACTTCAAGGATGCCGCGGGTTTTGCTCACGCGTTCCTGGTCTTCGTTGCCCACGGCTTTGTACGGCACGCGGTGCAGGCGGGCCTTGTCCCATTGCGGTAGACGGCTGAGCACAGCGGTGTCGATACCCCGCGCATCCCAACCTTCGATCAGCACACGGGTTTTGTAGTCCGACTTGCCGAGGTGGCTGTTGAGCTGCTCAATCACGTTGATGTTTTCAACTTCGTCGAGCATCAGGATGTCCGGGCCGCGGCCCTGGTTGATCTGCTGGATGACGGCGCTCAGGCGTTTGAGTTTTTCGTTGAGCAGGGCGTCGGTCCAGTCGTTTTCTTCACATTCCTTGCGCCACGCCGCCACGTCAATTTTGGTGCAGGTGGCGAGGTATTCCGGGTGGGCCTGTTTGACGCTCAGGGGCAGGTAGGCGTAGTCGTCCTTGCCCTCGTCGTGCACGGTATCGAAGAGGTTTTCGACGTTATAGGTCATCAGCGACACCCGCGCCGTGTCGGCGCTGTGATGGGGGGTGCAGGCGCTCAGGCACAGGACGCTCAGCGCAATGGCGATAGGGGCACGGAGGAATTTCATGGTGGATCGATCCAGGCAAGTAGGGGAATTTTGGTCTTAAGCGTCAGGGGTTACGGAGTGGTCAGCGCCTCCAGGCTCAATTGCATCATGGCGTGGAAGTCGTCCTGGCGTTGTTGGGCGCTGAGCCTGTCGCCGGTGAGGATGTGGTCGCTGACGGTGAGTACGGTCAGGGCTTTTTTCCCCAGTTCGGCGGCAACGCCATACAGCCCGGCGGCTTCCATTTCAACGGCCAGCAAGCCCATTTTTTGCATGCGTTCAAACAGCCCGGTCTCAGGTTCGTAGAACAGGTCGGCGGAAAAAATATTGCCGATGTGTACCGGCAATTTTTGCCTGTCGGCCTGACGCACCACGCGCTCAAGCAGGCGGTAATCGCAGATGGCGGCAAAATCATGGCCGGCCAGACGTTTGCGGTTGACGTTGGAGTCGGTGCAGGCGCCCATGGCGATGATCAGCTCGCTGAGCTGGACGTGGGGCTGCACCGAGCCGCAGCTGCCGACGCGGATGATCTGCTCCACGCCAAACTGGCTGAACAGTTCATGGGCATAGATGGACACCGAAGGGATGCCCATGCCGGAGCCCATCACCGAAATCCGCTGGCCGTTAAAGCGGCCGGTGTAAGCCAGCATGTTGCGCACGCCGTTAACCTGCACCACGTCGCTCAGGTAGGTGTCAGCGAGCATCTTGGCGCGCAGCGGGTCGCCGGGCATCAGCACGGTGTCTGCAAAGGCGCCAGGTTCGGCGTTGATGTGCACAGTGGCCATGATCAGTTGCCTCGCGCCGGTGTTTTGTGAAGAAAAGACCGCCCATGGGAGCATGGCGGTAGCCTGAAGAAATCAGCCAGGGTCTGGCCAAAATCGGCAAAACTGTCGCGTTCGCCGAGGCTGCCAGGCGTAATGCCTGCGCCCCAGGCCAACACGGGAATGTGTTCGCGGGTGTGATCGCTGCCGGCAAAGCTGGGGTCGCAGCCATGGTCGGCACCAAGCAGCAGCAGATCGTCAGGGCGCATCTGCGCGAGCAACTCGGGCAGGCGCCGGTCGAAGGCCTCCAGCGCTGCGGCATAGCCGGGAATGTCACGGCGATGGCCGTAGAGCATGTCGAAGTCGACAAAGTTGCTGAAAATCAACGTGTGGTCCGGGGCTTCGTCCAGCGCGCTGAGGGTGGCGTCGAACAGCGCATCGTTACCGTCGGCCTTGTACAAGCGGCTGATGCCACGGTGGGCAAAAATATCGCCGATCTTGCCCACGGCAAAAACCTGGCCACCGGCTTCGCACATGCGGTCAAGTACGGTCGGGGCGGGCGGCGGCACGGTGTAGTCATGGCGGTTGCCCGTGCGCACGTAGGTGCTCGGGCTATCACCTTTGAAGGGCCGGGCGATGACCCG
This sequence comes from Pseudomonas helleri, assembly GCF_001043025.1. Lineage (GTDB taxonomy): Bacteria > Pseudomonadota > Gammaproteobacteria > Pseudomonadales > Pseudomonadaceae > Aquipseudomonas > Aquipseudomonas helleri. The sequence continues at coordinate 57,399 of NZ_JYLD01000016.1, forward strand.
GCCGATGGTGTACGCATCGCACAATTCACGGGCGATTTCGCACAGGGCCAGCAACCGCTCAAGACCAAAGTCGTCCTCGTGGGCGGCGATTTGCAACACGCTGTCGGCCGAGGTGTAGAGAATCGGTTTGCCGCTGCGCCGATGCTCGTCGCCCAATTGCTCAAGGATAGTGGTGCCGGAGGCGTGGCAGTTGCCGAGAATGCCCGGCAGATTGCCCCGTGCGATCAAAGCCTCCAGCAATTCGGGCGGGAAGCTGTTTTGCTGTTCGGAAAAGTAACCCCATTCAAACAGCACCGGCACACCGGCCATTTCCCAGTGCCCGGACGGTGTGTCTTTGCCGCTGGATAGCTCACGGGCGTAGCCGTAGGCGCCCTCGACCTGACTCTCGGCTGGCAGGCCGGGCGGGAATACCCCGGCGCTTAATGCAGCGGCATGCCCCAGCCCGAGGCGGGCCAGGTTGGGCAGGTGCAGCGGCCCTTGGCGTTGTGGGGTGTCGGCTTCGCCACGGGCGCAGGCCTGGGCGATATGCAGCAAGGTGTTGGCCCCGCTGTCACCAAAGGTGTCCGCATCGGCGCTAGCGCCAATCCCGAAAGAGTCGAGCACCAGCAGCAGTGCCCGGCTCATGAAGCCTCCATCAACAGCTGCACGATCAACGGCGAGGCGCTGTCTGTGTGCTCGGTGATGGTATAGGCCGCAAGCACGGCCTTGGTGGCTTGCTCGGCCTTGAACGGGTTGCTGGCATGCACCATGGCCAACGGTTGACCCGCCTCAACGTGTTCGCCGGGGAGCTTCAACTGGCTGAGGCCGACGCTCGGGTCGATGCGGTCTTGCGGGTGCAGGCGGCCGCCGCCCAGAGACACCACGCAAATGCCGATGGCCCGGGTATCAATGCTGTTGACCACACCCGACACCGGGGCGCAGACCGGGATCACTACCTCGGCTGAAGCCAGGTAGGCCTGCGGGTGATCGACCAGATCGGCCGGGCCACCGAGTGCTTCGACCATACGTGAGAAGCGGCGCAGGGCTTCACCGCTGCGCCAGGCGTCGAGCAAGTGCTCACGGGCCTGTTCGGCACTGCTGGCCAGGCCTGCACAGAGCAGCACTTGGGTGGCCAGCGCCAGGGTTACTTCCCACAAGCGTTCGCTGCGCACTTCACCGCGCAACAGGGCAATCGCTTCTTCGACCTCCAGCGCGTTGCCCGCCGAGCGCGCCAGCGGCTGGTTCATGTCGGTGATCAGGGCGCGGGTCTTGACCCCGGCCCCGTTGGCCCCGGACACCAGCGAGTCGGCCAGGGCCACGGCGTTGTCGGCGGTGGACATAAACGCGCCGTTGCCCACTTTGACGTCGATCAGCAACACATCGAGCCCCGCCGCGAGCTTTTTGCTGAGGATCGAGGCGGTGATCAGGTCGATGGATTCGACGGTCGCGGTCACGTCGCGAATCGAGTACAGGCGCTTGTCGGCCGGGGCCAGATCACCAGTCTGGCCAATGATCGCGCAACCCACGTCAGCGACGATGGCTTGCAAACGCTCAGGCGAGGGCAGGCTGTTGTAGCCGGGGATGCTGTCGAGTTTGTCGAGGGTGCCACCGGTGTGGCCCAGCCCGCGCCCGGAGATCATCGGCACGTAACAGCCGCAGGCGGCCAGCAAAGGTGCCAGCGGCAGGCTGACCATGTCACCGACCCCGCCGGTGGAGTGTTTGTCGACCACTGGGCCCGGCAGGTTCCAGCTCATGACTTGCCCTGAGTCGCGCATGGCCAGCGCCAGGGCGACGCGTTCCTGCACCGTCATGCCCTTGAGCATCACGGCCATGGCGAAGGCGGCGATCTGGCCTTCGCCGATGCTGTTGTCGGTGATACCACGAACAAAGCGCTGGATATCGCTGTCGCTGAGGGTCAGGCCTGCGCTTTTGCGGCGAATGACTTCTTGTGGCAACCAGTTCATCAGTACGCTCCTTGCGCTGGGGTGTCGGCACTCAGGCCGATGAGTTCAAGCGTGTTGTCGAGCAGGCTGGAGGCGCCAAAGCGCAAGTGGCGCGGCATGACCCAGGCTTTGCCAAGCGTGTGTTCGGCCAACCACAGGTACACCGCTGCGTCGCCCAGCATGCGCATGCCGCCTGCGGGCTTGAAGCCGACGTTCGGGTTGGTTTTGGCGATCACATGCAGCATCAATTCAGCCGCTTCAGGGGTGGCGTTGACCTTCACTTTGCCGGTGCTGGTCTTGATAAAGTCGGCACCGGCTTCGATGGCGTCGATGCTCGCCCGGCGGATCAGCAAGGCGTTGAGTTCGCCGGTTTCGAGGATCACTTTGAGCACCGCGCGGCCTTCGCACAGCGCTTTGCAGGCGGCGACCAGCTCGCGCCCGCGTTGTTCGTCGCCGCCAATCAGGGCGCGGTACGGGTAAACCACATCGATTTCGTTGGCCCCGTCTGCCAGTGCCTGGCGAATTTGCTCAAGCACCTCGGCCAGCGGCGCATCGCCTTCGGGGAAGTTGCACACAGTGGCCACCTGGATTGAGTCGCCACCCAGGGTATTCAGGGTGCTGCGCGCCAAACGGACAAACTGCGGGTAGACACACACTGCGGCGACAGGCCCGACCGGGGTCAGGGCCTTGCGGCACAGCGCCTGAATGCTGGCATCGGTGTCGTCGGCGTTGAGTGAGGTAAGGTCCAGCAGGGCGATGACTCGACGTGCCAGTTGGAGTTCGGTGTCATTCATGTCGGTTCTTCGATCTTTCAAGGGCGCCCGGTCAGTGGCGGGCGCCTGTTGGGGTAATAAGGGGCGTTTCACAGTGAAATAAACACGCCGGCCAGTGCTGCACTCATAAGGTTAGACAATGTCCCGGCGGTGACGGCGCGCAGGCCCATGCGGGCGAGATCCTTGCGACGGGAGGGGGCCATGACCCCCAGGCCGCCGAGGATGATGCCGATCGATGAGAGGTTGGCAAAACCGCACAGGGCAAAGGTCACGATAACTTGCGTGTGGGCCGACAACACGCTGACGCCTTTGCTTGCCGCTTGCACCGGATCGATGTAAGCCGCGAAGTCGACGTAAGCAACAAACTCGTTGAGCACCAGTTTTTCACCGATAAACCCGCCCGCAATCGTGGCTTCGCTCCATGGCACGCCAATCAGAAAGGCCAGCGGCGCAAACAGGTGACCGAGGATCAGTTGCATGCTCAGGTGCGGTAGGCCGAACCAGGCGCCGCACCAGCCGAGAATGCCGTTGAGCATGGCGATCAGGGCGATAAAGGCCAGCAGCATGGCGCCGACGTTGAGTGCCAGGTGCAGGCCGTTGCTGACGCCCAGTGCCGCAGCGTCGATGACGTTGGCCGGTTTGTCCTCGGGGTAGACCTCAACGCAGCTCGGGTCGTCATGGGGCAGGTGGGTTTCAGGCTCCATCAGCTTGGCCATCAGCAGCCCGCCGGGGGCGGCCATAAAGCTGGCAGCGATCAGGTATTTAAGCTCGATGCCGAGGCTGGCGTAGCCGATCAATACAGAGCCGGCCACCGAGGCCAGACCGCCCGCCATCACCGCGAACAGTTCGCTGCGGGTCATGCTGGCCAGAAACGGGCGCACCACCATCGGCGCTTCGGACTGCCCGACAAAGATGTTGGCGGTGGCCGACATCGACTCGGTGCGGCTGGTGCCCAAGATGCGGTGCAACGCGCCACCGATCACCCGGATGATTACGTTCATCACGCCCAGGTAGTAAAGAATGGCAATGAAGCTGCTGAAAAACACAATCAGCGGCAACACCTTGATCGCAAAGACAAACCCTTGATGGCCGAACACCTCGAACATCTTCTCGCTGGCCAGTGGCCCGAAGAGAAAGCTGATCCCTTCGTTGGCATAGTCCTGCAGCGACGAAACGGTGTTGGAAATGGCCGCCAAGGTGGTCTGCCCCCATGGCACGTACAGCGCGAATGCACCGACACCTGCTTGCAGTAAAAAGGCTCCGCCCACTGTTTGTAACTTGATCGCCCGGCGGTTGCTGGAGAGCAAGACCGCCAGAAGGATCAATACACCTACACCAATGAAGCTCATGACTGCATTCCCATGTGTAAAGCATCAAAATCGCCTGCACCTCTGTCGGGTGCTGCGGCGGGCAGGGCAGTGGGTCGTTAAAAACGGAAAGCGCCGGGTAACAGTTGCTCGATGGTCCAGTCGCGGCTGGCCGATTCTTGATGCCCGACGCAAAACACCGGGCAGTGAGCAAGCATGAGTTCGTGCATGACCTGACGGCAGGCGCCGCAGGGGGAAATCAGCGCCACTTTGGGGGCATACACCAGCATTGCTTTGAAGCTGCCGGGGGCATGCCCCTGGGCGATCGCGCTGAACAGTGCACTGCGTTCAGCGCAGTTGGTCAGCCCGTACGAGACGTTTTCGACGTTGCAGCCGCGGATGATCTGATCATCCGCGGTCAGCAACGCGGCCCCGACAGGGAAGTCCGAGTGCGGGCACCAGGCGGCTTTCGAGGCCGCAATGGCCTCGGGCAGCAGGCGCTCGTAAAGTGCTTGCGCTTGGGCCGTGCGGCTCATCGCTGGGCACTCTTGGCCAATGCATCGTCGACCTTGTGAATGCGCTGCGCGGGAGTGTGTTCGCCCACCGGGTTACCGGCGCGGTCGTTGACTTGCAGGTAGTCGATCAACGCATTGAGGTCATTGAGACCGGTGTCCAGACGTTCGCTGGCGTCCTTGAATACAGTGAAGTTATCGCCGCCGCCGGCCATAAACGAGTTGACCGTGACTTGGTACGGGTAGTCGGCAATCACCGGCACACCGTCAATTTTCATGCTGTTGGCCAGTACCCGGTCACCTTGAGGTTTGCTGGCATCCCAGCTGTAGGTCAGCGAAGACGACGGTTGCAACGGGTAAAAGCCGAAACCGTTGTTTTGCCACTGTTGTTCCAGCAGTTGTTTCAGCTGTGCGCCGGTCAGGGTGAGGATGTTCAGGGTGTTGTTGAAGGGCTGGACCGAGGCCACCTGGCTGTAGCTGAGTTGGTCCTGGCCCGGGTCGAGAATCAGGTCGGTACGGATTCCGCCGAGGTTGATGAACGCCACTTGCGCACCCAGCGAGCGGGTGGCATGCAATTGCGCATCGGACACCAGGTCGCCCATGGCGGACTCGCCTGCGGCATTGAGGGTGCGTTTGACTTCTGTCGCGGCCATGCGCGCGATGGGCTTGTTCAGTTGCTCATGGCTGCGGGCTTCGACTTCGGCCTGTTGCGCGGCGATTTCTGGCATCGGCTGGTAGCGCTTGGGATCGACCACAATGTTTTCGGCCTTGGCATCCAGCAACTGGTGCTTGCCGGTGTCGATCTTCAGGTTCAGGTGCGTGACCAGACGCCCGTACGAGCTGGCCTGGGTGATGAGTTTGTCGCCCAGGCGGCACATGTAGCCCTGGTGTGTGTGCGCAGTGATCACCACTTTGATTTCCGGGGCCAGACGGTTGGTCACGTCGAGGATGTCGCCCTTGAGCTGGCTGCAATCGGTTTTGTCGAAGGATTCGGCGGTTTCGCCGCCTTGGTGAATCACCATGATCACCGCATCCACGCCTTGCTTGTGCAGTTCTGGCAGCAGCGCGTTGGCCGCTTCGGCTTCATCGATGGTGTACAGGCCGTTCATGCTTTGGGTGCTGACATAGGTCGACACATTGCGCAGCACGGCGCCGACGAACGCGATTTTCGCGCCGTTGGCTTCTTCAATCTGGTAAGCCGGAAAGAGCGTCTTGCCGGTTTGTGCGTCCATCAGGTTGGCTGCCACATAGGGGAAGCGCGTGCCTTTGTAATCCTTGCTGTACAGGCAGGCCTTTTCCGGGCGCGGTGAGTCGCAGCCGCCGTTGATCTGGCGTTGCAACTCGATCGTGCCCTGATCCAGTTCATGGTTGCCGATCACGCTGAACTTCAGCCCCAGGGTGCCGAGAGCCGTCAACGTCGGCTCGTCGGCCCACATGGCAGACATCGGCGGGCTGGCCCCAATCATGTCCCCGGCGCCGACCAACAGCGTTTGCGGGTCTTTTTTGCGCAATTCGCTGACCACACCGCTGAGGGCGTTGATACCGCCCGCCTGCATCGTCACCTTGCCACCCGGCGCCGAGGCATCGGCGTAGGTGAACGGGTTGGGTGCGAGGTTGCCGTGGAAGTCGTTGATGGCAGCAATGTTGACCTCGACCGTTTTGCCGGGCGGGTTACAGGCGGCTATTGCCAGGGCCAGCGGCAGAATCAGGCTGGCCTGGCACAGGCGCGAGAATACATTCGACATGGGGGCTCCTTGGCTTGGCTCAGGCGGTACGTGGCTGGCCGGCCAGCGAGGCGGCAGGTGTAGGGGAGGCGACGTATTGAGTGCCCAGGCCTGCGCGCAGCAGAAGCATTTTCAGGTTGTCGTTGATCAGTTCCAGGCGATCTTGCAGGTGGCTGTTGAAGACCATGCCCACCAGTGCAATGGCGATACCTAGCGCGGTGGCGTACAGCGCAGTACCGATACCGCGGGACACTTCACCCGGGTCGGAAACACCGGCTTCGGCCAGGGCTTTGAAAGTGTCGATAATGCCCATGATGGTGCCGAGCAAGCCCAGCAGCGGTGCGCCGGCGACGACGGCTTCGAGGATCCACAGGCTGTGGGACAGCTTGCCGCGCATGGAGATATAAATGGCCTGGCCGAGGTCTTCGAGTTCCTGGTGCGAGTGCAGTTGGCGACGGCCGTCGTAAATCTGCGAGAGCAATTGCAGTGGCAGGCTGTCACGTTGGGTCAAGGCTGCTGGCAGGTCATCGACACTGCGCACTTTACCGCTGATGGCCGGGACCAGTTGGCGGGCCTTGCGCAGGGAGTAGCTGAAAAAGATGCAACGTTCAACGACGACAAAGGCGGCCAGCGCAGCAGCGCCGTACATGACGTAGAAAGTGAGATCGTGCAGCAGATTCATGTTCATCAGGTTCTTCCTATGGGTGGGTACAGCTCAGGCCCGCTGTTTAGCCGGGCCTGGTTACAGGTCAAATCAAGGGTTAGAAGTTGGCTTCAAACGAAACCATGGCAGTACGTTCTTCACCGACGTTGTAATACGGCGTTGCAGCGTTCAGACCGTTAACCGGCGCGGCGTTGAGCACCACGGTACGTGCCGACGACAGGTATTCCTTGTCGAAGACGTTGAGCATCGAGACGCGAATGGCGGCAGATTTGAAGATCTTTTTGTCGACCGGCAGGCGCACACCGGCGCTCAGGTCAACAGTGGTACGGCCAGCGATTTCCTGGTCGTTGGTCAAGTCGCCGTAGTAGCTGCCGACGTATTTGCCGGCGATGTTGGCGTAGTAGCGTTTGTTGTCCCAACCGATGCTGGCGTTAAGCATGTTTTTCGGCACGTTGGCCAGTTGCTTGCCCGCGGTCGGCAGGTTTTTGTTGCGGATCGAGATGTCGTCTTTCTGCTCGGAATCGGTGTAGGTGTACGAGGTGTAGTAGTTGAAGTTGTAGGGCAGCAGGCCGCTCCACTCCAGTTCCAGACCTTTGTTGACCACACTGCCGACGTTGAGCATTTCGTAGTCGCCATCCGAGTTGGTGGTTGACAACTGACGGTCGCGGTACGAGATGTGGAACAGCGTTGCGCTCAACGCCATGTCGTCCTTGGTGAAGCGCCAGCCCAGTTCCTGGTTCCAGCTCAGCTCAGGCTTGGTGCTGATCGAGTCGCCGACGTTGTACAGCACGTAGTTAGGCGGGGTACGCATGTTGCGGGTGATGTTATAGAACGCCTGGTTCTGCTCGTTGATCTGGTAGCGGGCGCTGAAGTTCGGCAAGAACTGGTGGTACTTGGCGTCACGCTTTTCAGGCTTGTTGTACAGGTCGCCGAGGTTGTTACCGTCACGCTCGACGTACTGGTAGGCAAGGCCACCGACCAGGGTCAGGTCGGGTGTCACGATCCAGGTGTCTTGCAGCGAGAGTTTCTGCGCCGGGGTAACGGTGTACTGATGGCGGCCCTGTACGGTCACGCCATTGTTGTCTTTAACCTGGTTGCCCGAGTTGTAATCGCCCCAGATGTCGCTTGGCGCGCCGTTGGCATCGATGCTGATAAATGGCTGGGTCTGGCGCTGACGGGCGCGCTCGTACCAGTAGCCTAGGTCGATGCTGTGGGACTCGTTCATGTCCCATTTCAGCTTGTTGTAGATACCTGTACGCCAGGTTTCGGTCCAGGAAGGGCGGTAGTAGGTGTCATACGGCAGGCCCTTGAGGTCGTAGTTGCCGGCTTTACTGCTGGTGGATGACAAGGCGGACGCAGTCTGGCCGCTGAAGCTGCCGCCGTTGGCCCACATGTAGTAAGGCGCAATGGACAGTGACAGGTCGTCGCGCAACTGGAAACGCTGGGTCAGTGTGGCGGACACGTTTTCAAACGGGTTACGGTTGATCTTGTAATACGAGGTCAACTTGCCGCTGCTGTTGTAGATCGGGTTTTCTGCGTAATCAAGGCTGCGACCCGACTTCTCGAACTGCGCCTTGCTCAGCGTGTTGTAGTTATAGTTGTCCTGGCGGTTGTATTTAATGATGGCGTTGGTCGAGTTGCCATTGCCGTCTTCAAACAAGGTGTTCCATTCAACTTTGTCTGCGCGTACAACACCTTTACCGCGCCACTTATCACCTTCGGTGTGCGACGCCGATATATAGGTTTTAAATCCGTTGATGTCGCCGGTGTTAATACGCACAAACGATTTGTCGAGGCTGTTGGAACCCACCGCCTGTTTAACGAAAACACCAAAGTCTTTCGTCGGGCGCAGGGTCACCAGGCCGATGTTGCCACCACTGGAACCAATATGCGGGCCGTCAATTTCCGAAGAACCTTGAGTGGCGAATATTTCACTGAAGTTCTCAGGGTCGCCGAGCAAGTTTGGATAGATCGAGTAGTCACCCGAGTCGTTGATCGGGATGCCGTCAGCCGAGACGCCGACCTGATCGGAGTTCATGCCGCGCATGGTGAAGCTGGTGCCGCTAAGGCCCGAGGCGTCGGTGCTGGACACGTTGATGCCGGGCGTGTATTTGAGTTTGTCGAGGGCGTTGGCAGTGGGCGCCATTTCGTCCATCGCCTCTTTGGTTACCGTTGAGCGTGCCTTGGCCGAGTCTTCCTGAACCATATGGCCATTGCCCAGACTTTGGCCGGTTACTTTAACGTCGCCTATATCAACTGAATCTTGCGCGAGCGCAGAAAAAGTCCAGCCGCCAACCCCAACGGCCAGCAACGTTGCAAATAAAGTATTGAGTTTCAAAACGCTTTCCTCTTGAACATCATGAGTGGAGCAGAAGTGGTTTTAGTTATTGCTCAATGTTGTATACAAGCGTGGCGCTAAAGCGGTATTTATCCTTGCCCGAAAAAGTGTTGTCGGGAAAAGGCACAACTTGGTCGAGACGTTTCAAACTTGTTTGTGCTGCCCGATTGAGCAACATGTTTGCCGCCTTCTTTTCAATGCCCGAATCGAGCACCTTGCCGCTTCGGTCAATCAGCAACCACACCACCACATTGCCTTCCGGGCGTTGTAATGAAGCTTCGCGACCTCGCGGGTATTGCTTGTATCTCTCTAACTCGGCCAGCAGGCGAGCGGTGTAGCGGCTCTCCTGGTCTGCCGGGTTGGTGTGTGGCACTTGCGCAACAGGTCTGGCCACCGGGGCTGCCGCTGGCGGTGCTGCTGCCGGAGCGGGGGCCGGTGCCTGCACCACGGGTTGAGGTTTGGGCGGTGTCGGTGCGGCCTTGACCACTTGTGGCTTGGGCTTGGGCTTGGGCGGCGGCGGTTTTGGTGCCGGCGGCTTGGGCTTGGGTGGCGGTGGTGGCGGCTCTTCGATTTGCGCTTCGGCTTCTTCGATTTCCGGCGGCGGTGGCGGTTGTTCAACCACTGGCTCAGGCTCGGGCTCAGGTGGCGGCGGGAGCAATTCCTCAGGATCGATCAAGGCGATTTCGACGGTTGTATCGTCGTACTTCGGCGTGATCTTCAAGGTTGTGTGTGTGGCGCTATGAATAGCCACCGCCAGCAGGCAAATCGCTGGAAGACAGGCGATTGCTTTGCGGGATTTGAAAAGAACCGACATGACTTAGAGCTTCCGGGTCGCGATGGAAACGGAGGAGAAACCGCTGCTTTTGAGCACGTCCATCACGCTCACCAAACGCGCTACTTCAACACCCTCATCGCTGTTGAGGATGATCACCATCTTCTGCTCAGGGTTTTCCATGGCCTTGAGCTGTACCACCAGTTCGGTCTGGTCCAGGTCCTTGCCGTCCAGTTGCAGGCGGTCGTCCAGGCCCAGGGTAATCACAGCCTTGTTTTGCGGCTTGAGTTGTTGCGCGTGTGCAGCGCCTGGCAACTGAGTCTTGATCCCCAGCGCAGGGATCACGTTGAGACTGATCAATACGAAAAACACCAGCAGAAACATCATCACGTCGATCATCGGAATGATCTCGATATGCAGGCGCTTTTTCTTAGGTTCTTCCCAGCTTCGCATCACGTGTACTCCAGTCCACAGAGGGGATCACACAGCTGATCGCCCATTCAGATTCTCACTTGTGGTTAGCCAGGGCACAGTAGCTGTCGAACCTGTCTCAAGTGACAGGTTGGAGAGTAGGGGAGCGGTGTTTCATTTTGATTTCAGCAATATTATTTTGTTACGAAAGCTCTGGATGTGTGTTGTTTCTGTAAAGTCGCTGTGTAAGTCGCGGTTTTTTAATGGTTTTAACGTGATTTTAAGGGTTTTGTTTTGGGGCGCAGGATGTAGGTGAGTTGCTGGCTCAAACTGAAAAAAACTGACATGTGTGTCAGTTTTTTGGTTTTATGAGTGGTTTTCAGCATGGGGAGGGGAAGCAGGCCGTGACAATGTCGACGACACGTTACGGTCAAGTCATGGCGATTTGTGTGACAGCGAGGTTAAAACTTGCGAACAGCTCAAGATCAAAAGACCGTGAGGCAAGCTCGCTTTTATCAAACATAAAATAAGTAATTGACTCTAAAGGCTCTGTAGGAGCGAGCTTGCCTCACGATCTGTTGATCTTGATCTGGCTTTTGATCTTGATCTAAGAGGCCCCGTTAAACCACGCTGACCTGTGGTGAGGGCATGCCGAGCCACAGCGAGGCACCGAGGGGTTGGGGCAAAAAGCGTTTGGTTACTTTGCGCTTTTCAAAGTGGCACGGCGTAAGGCCGGAACCCTACGTGGCCGTTGCCGCAGCAATGGATATGTACTCAAATCAAGAGCCCCCTCACCCTAGCCCTCTCCCGAAGGAGAGGGAACCGATTGGGGAATGCTGAAGATTCTCGGTAGCCTGTTTGCTGCGCGACAGCGCGGCGTCCAAGACGGCGCGGCCTTTCTTATCAAATAAAAAAATTGATTGATTCTAAAGGCCCTGTAGGAGCGAGCTTGCTCGCGATCTTTTGATCTTGATCTGGCTTTTGCTCTTGATCTAAGAGGCCCCGTTAAACCACGCTGGCCGAACGCAGGTTTTGCGCAGTGGGTAACACGGCAGGACGCCGGGTTAGCCGCGACACGGCCATGGATGGCCGATCGCGGCGGGCCCACGAAGCAAGGCCTGTGGTGAGGGCATGCCGAGCCACAGCGAGGCACCGAGTGGTGGGGCAAAAAGCGTTTGGTTACTTTGCGCTTTCAAAGTGACGCGCCGTAAGGGCGGAACCCTAAGTGGCCGTTGCCGCAGCAATGGATATGTACCCAAGAATGCCGAGGTAGATGGTTTTACGGCTGCACGCAGCCGATCGCAGCCTTCGTACCTCGTCAGCGACTACAGTGGTCTGTTTGCTGCGCGACAGCGCGGCGTCTAAGACGGTCCCTCCTACAGCACCATCACCATCTCGTGCCACGCCATCCCGCCATGCTCGGAGGGTGAAGGCTGCACGTAGACATAGCCAAAGTGTTTGTAGAGCTCGATGTGCTGTTCTTTGCACATCAGGTGAATGGTGGATTTACCCATGCCGCGCATATGTTCGACAAATTGGCGCATCAGCTTGCCCGCATGGCCCTTGCCTTGATGGGCCGGATCCAGCACCACCGACATGATTACGACATTGGCAGCGTCTGGGTCGTGGCCTATCAGCTCTTTGAAAGACTCGTCAGACATGACCACTTCATGGGCGCAACCACTGTTGATGAAACCGGCGATTTCGCCCTCCAGTTCCAGCACCAGGAAGCCTTCTGGATACTGACCGATACGCGTGGCGATTTTTGCGTGAGTGGCGGCTTCGTCGCCTTCGTAGGCCTGGGTTTCGATTTCGAAGCAGCGATCCGCATCAGTGGGTACTGCCTGGCGGAAGATGGGGTGTGTCATGTGGATCAATCCTGTTAAGGCGCGTGTAGGTTTGCCATTTTAAGTTCAGAACAAAATGCGCCCCAAAAGACTTAGTTCAGTCCTTTGAGGCGCATGCAGTATGGTTCTCGACCGATTCAGGTGGAAGGTGCTTATGCTTCGCGCTTAACCACCAAGGTCAAAATATCGTAACTGGCGACCAGCTCGCCCAGTTGGTTGGTCACTTCTACATCCCACGCCACTACCCCTTGCGGGATGCCTTGGGGGCTCTTCTTGCCTTGGTCAATCTTGCGCTTGCAGGTCAGGCGCGCCTGAATGGTGTCGCCAATCCCCACCGGGTTGATAAACCGCAGGGTGTCCAGCCCGTAGTTGGCCAGTACCGGGCCGGGTGCCGGGGAGACGAACAGGCCAGCCGCTGCCGACAGCACAAAGTAGCCGTGGGCAATGCGTTTGCCGAACTGCGATTCTTTGGCGGCGATGTCATCAAAGTGCATATAGAAGTGATCACCCGACAGGCAACCGAAGTTCACCAGGTCGGCTTCGGTGACGGTGCGCCGGTGGGTCAGGAGTGACTCGCCGATCTGCAGGTCCTGGAAGTACCGGCGGAACGGGTGCACGTCGGTTTCGATGACCTTGGCGCCGCGTACGTATTCCCCGGTCACCGCTGCCAGCATGCTCGGCGAGCCCTGCACGGCGGCGCGTTGCAGGTAGTGTTTTACCGCACGCAAACCGCCCAGTTCTTCGCCGCCCCCTGCGCGGCCCGGGCCGCCGTGCTTGAGTTGCGGCAGCGGTGAACCGTGGCCGGTGGACTCTGCCGCCGATTCACGATCAAGCACCAGCAAACGGCCGTGCCAGGCTGCCGCCACCGGGATGGCCTTGGCCGCAATGTGCGGGTCTTTGGTGATCAAACTGGCCACCAGGCTGCCTTTACCGCGTGCGGCCAGTACCAGTGCTTCGTCGAGATCGTCGTAGGCCATCAAGGTGCTGACCGGGCCGAACGCTTCGATGTCATGGGCGCCGCCTTCAGCATGTGGGTCACGGGCTTGCAGCAAGGTTGGGGCAAAGAACGCACCCTGGCTGACGTTTGTACCGCGTGGCTCAAAACCGTCGCGGGCACCGAACAGCAGGTCGCTGCTTTGCAGCAGGCTTTCAAGGCGTTCGCTGACGTCTTTGTGTTGATCATGGGAAGCCAGTGCACCCATGCGTACGCCTTCGACCGACGGGTCGCCGACCACGACTTTACGCAATCGATCACGCAAACGGCTGGCTACCGCATCGATGTGCTTGGCCGGGACGATGGCGCGGCGGATGGCGGTGCATTTTTGCCCGGCCTTGGTGGTCATCTCGCGGGCTACTTCTTTGATGAACAGCTCGAACTCTTCATCGTCCGGGCTCACGTCCGGGGCCAAAATTGCGCAGTTCAGCGAGTCTGCTTCGGCGTTGAACGGCACCGAGTGGCGGATAAGGTTGGGGTTGACCCGCAGCTTGGCGGCGGTGTCGGCAGAGCCGGTAAAGGTCACCACATCCTGGCCTTGCAGGCGGTCGAGCAAGTCACCGGTGCTGCCAATGATCAGTTGCAGGCTGCCCGCAGGCAGCAAGCCCGATTCGTCCATCAAACGTACCACGGCCTCGGTCAGGTAGCTGGTGGCGCTGGCCGGTTTGACAATGCACGGCATGCCCGCCAGAAAGCTGGGGGCAAATTTTTCTAACATGCCCCAGATCGGGAAGTTGAAGGCATTGATGTGCACCACCAGGCCGCCGCGGGGCACCAGAATGTGCGTGCCCGCGAACGTGCCCAGCTTGCTCAGCGGCATCGCCGGACCTTCGTGCACGATGTTGCCCGACGGCAGTTCGCGCGAGCCGAGGCTGGCATAGGTGAACAGCGTGCTGTTGCCGCCCTCGATATCAATCCAGCTGTCGGCACGGGTCGCGCCACTGTGGTGGGACAGCGCGTAGAGCTGCTCTTTGCGCTCGCTCAGGTACAGCGCCAATGCCTTGAGACGCTGTGCGCGCTGTTGAAAATCGAGGGCCTGCAGGGCGCTGATACCTTGATGGCGACCGTGCTCGATGGCTTCGGCAAAGTCCAGGCGCTCCTCGTGGGTGCGCGCCAGTTCGTGGCCGTCGATGGCACTGCGCAGCACTTGAGCGCCGTGTTGGCCGATCCAGCGGCCAGCGATAAAACTTTGCAGGGTAGGGGCGTGAGGCATCACGGTTCCTCCGGGTTAAAAATATGGGATTAGTGTTTGCTGGCGCCCGCAGCGCCAATGCCGGTCATGGAACGAATGAACTGCGCCAGGTATCGGCCGCGCTCAAGGACCGCGCGGGGCGAACGGTCGGTCACGGAAAAGAACCACGCGCTGAAAAACGCCAGGCTCATGGAAAACAACGCGGGGTTGGAATACGGGAACAGCGCCTTGTCGTGCTGCAACACGTTGACCCACACCGCCGGGCTGAGCACCAGCAGCACAATCGCCGAGACCAGTCCCGACAGGCTGCCGAGTACGGCACCGCGGGTGGTCAGGCCCTTCCAGTACATGGAAAGGAACAGCACCGGGAAATTCACCGAGGCGGCAATTGCCAGCACCAGGCCGGAGAGGAAGGCAATGTTCTGAGATTCAAACAACAGGCCGAGGATGATCGCCAGCACGCCAATGCACAGGGTGGCGATGCGCGACACGCGAATTTCCTGTTGTTCGCTGACCTGGCCCTTGCGGATGACGCAGGCATACACGTCATGGGACACCGCTGAGGCCCCCGACAGTGCGAGCCCGGCCACAACCGCCAGAATCGTGGCGAAAGCCACCGCCGAAATGAACCCCAGAAACAGATTGCCACCCACCGCCTGCGCCAGGTGCACGGCGATCATGTTGCTGCCGCCGATGATTGCGCCGCTGGCGTCACGGAACTCCGGGGCCGTGCCGACCATGACGATGGCGCCAAAGCCGACGATGATCAGCAACAGGTAGAAGTAGCCGATAAAGCCGGTGGCGTAGAACACGCTTTTGCGAGCTTCCTTGGCATCGCTGACGGTGAAAAAACGCATAAGAATGTGCGGCAGGCCAGCGGTGCCGAAAATCAAGCCAAGCTCCAGGGAAATGGCCTCGACAGGGTTGGCCAGCAAGCCGCCCGGCGCCATGATTGCGGTGCCCTTGGCATGGACTGCACTCGCCTGGGCGAACATCGCTTCGGTGCTGAAACCAAAATGCTTGAGCACCATAAAGGCCATGAAACTGGTGCCGAACAGCAACATCACCGCCTTGATGATCTGCACCCACGTGGTGGCCAGCATGCCGCCAAAGGTCACGTAGAACACCATCAGCACGCCAACCAGGATCACCGCGTAGAGGTAGTCGATGCCAAATAGCAATTCAATGAGTTTGCCCGCCCCGACCATCTGCGCCACCAGGTACATCAACGCCACGGTCAGGGTGCCGAACGCTGAAGTCAGGCGTACTGGCATTTGTTCAAGGCGATACGAGACCACGTCGGCAAACGTGTATTTGCCCAGGTTGCGCAGGCGCTCGGCGATCAGGAACAGGATGATCGGCCAGCCGGCCAATACGCCCAGCGCGTACAAAAGCCCGTCATAGCCGTTGAGAAACATCATCGCCGAGATGCCCAGAAACGACGCCGCCGAGATCATGTCACCGGCAATCGCCAGGCCGTTCTGGAAACCGCTCATGCCACCGCCAGCAGTGTAGAAATCACTGGCCGAGCGTGTGCGCAGGGCGGCCCAGCGCGTGACGCCGAGGGTAAACAGCACAAACACCATGAACATGCCGATGGCGTTCCAGTTCAATGGCCGTGATGTTTCCTCGGCGGCAAGCACCAGGTCCGCGACCATCACCAAAGGCAAAACAAACCCAACATTCAGGCGGCTCACAGGGCGCACTCCTGTTTGAGTTTATCGTTGAGCGGGTCGATGACCCGGTTGGCCCGGTATACGTAAAAGCCGGTCAGGGCGAAGGCCGCCAACACCACCAGCACACCGACCAGCATGCCCACCGAGGTCACGCCTTCACTTAGGGGCTGGCCCAGGGTTGCCGGGGAGAACGCCACCAGCAGCACAAAGCCGAAATAGATCACCAGCATGATCAGCGACAGCGACCAGTAGAGATTTTGCTTGCGGCGTACCAACTGAATGAAATCGGGGTTTTGGCAAATACGTTGGATGTCGTCGGGGGACATGGTGGTGTGCTCCTTCTTATTGTTGTAGTGGGGCGAGACGGTGTTACAGCTGGTCGAAGTCCAATACCACCTTGTCGCTGACCGGGAATGCCTGGCACGACAGCACATATCCGGCAGCCACTTCGTAGTCTTCGAGGGCGTGGTTGCTGTCCATCTCCACTTCGCCTTCGATCACTTTGCACTTGCAGGTCGAGCACACCCCGGCCTTGCACGAATACGGCAGCTCGGCACCCTGCGCGTTGCCAGCGTCGAGGATGCTCTGGCTGTTGCGCGGCAGGTCGAATGCCAGAGCGCGACCGTCGCTGATCACGGTGATCTGGCTGATCGCCGCGTCTACTTGGCGGGCCGCTTCGCGGGCCTCGCGTTTTTGCTGGCTGCCAGCCGCGGCAAAGAGTTCGAAATGAATGTTCTCAGGCGCCATGCCCTCAGCCTTGAGGCAGTCGCGCACGGTTTCGGTCATCTCTTGCGGGCCGCAGATAAACGCGGCGTCGAGTTGCTTGACATCGAGCCAGCGGGTGAACAGCTGGGTGCATTTTTCGGCGTTGATCCGGCCGTTATAAAGGTCGACGTCCTGCTGCTCACGGCTGAACACGAAGATCAGGTTCAAGCGCTGCAAATAGCGGTTTTTCAAGTCCTCGAGCTGCTCGCGAAACAGCGCGCCGGAGCTGGAACGGTTGCCGTACAGCAACGTCACGCGGCTGTGCGGTTCAGTCTGCAAGGTGGTCTTGATGATCGAGAGAATCGGCGTAATGCCGCTGCCTGCCGCCACCGCCAGGTAATTGCCATGGCGCGCCGGGTCCAGCTCTACGTGAAAATGCCCGGCGGGCGGCATCACCTCCAGGCTGTGCCCGGCCTTTAACTGCTCGTTGGCAAAGGCCGAAAAACGCCCGCCTGCGACACGTTTGACGGCAATTCGCAGCTCGCCGTCATTGACCCCGGTGCAGATCGAATAAGAGCGGCGCACTTCTTCGCCGTCCAGCAGGGTGCGCATGACCAGATGCTGGCCCTGGGTGAAGTGAAAACTGTCTTGCAGGTGCTGTGGAATGTCGAAGGCGATGGACACCGCGTCACGGGTCTCGGTGCGCACATCCTTGATGGTCAGGCTGTGAAACTTACTCATGGTTATTCTCCAACCAAGACGGCCGAGGGCGCCTCAGATGCATTTGAAATAGTCGAACGGTTCCAGGCAGTCGCGGCAGCGGTACAGTGCCTTGCAGGCGGTGGAGCCGAATTCGCTGAGCACTTCGGTGTGGGTGCTGGCGCATTGCGGGCAGGCAATCACCGGGCTTTCGCCAAGCAACGTGCGCTTGCTGGCGCTGCCCTGCGGCGGTGCGATGCCATAGGCGCGCAGGCGCTCGCGGCCACTGTGGGTGATCCAGTCGGTGGACCAGGCCGGGGTCAATTTGCGCTCCAGTTGCGGTCCGCGAAAACCGGCCAGCTCCAATGCCTCTCGAATGTCGCTCTCGATCACTTCTGTGGCGGGGCAACCGGAGTAGGTGGGCGTGACCACCACGTGCAGGTGCCCGGCTTGCCAGGCCAGATCGCGGACAATGCCCAGGTCGACCACGCTGACCACCGGCACTTCCGGGTCCATGACCTGCGCCAGGATCGCCCACGCCGCCGCCAGGTCCGTGGGTTGCGCCGGGCGCGCGCCGAGGTCGCTGGCGATCAGCTCACCAGGTTGCATCGGGGTACGCTCGGGGCAAAAACTGCATTTCGGCCAGCAAAATGCCCAAGTGTTCGGTGTGCAGGCCGCGTCGCGCGTTCAGGTAGAAATAGCTCGGTGCCGCGGGCACGGGCAGGGTGGCGCGGGTAAACGTGTCGCTGACGGTGGCCTGCCATGTGGCGGCGACTTGGGCTGCATCTGGCGTGATGGCGGCCTCGCACAGGCGCTGTTCGCTGTCATCGGCGCTGGTCAGTTCCACAGTAAAGCGCCACACCTCGGGGAGGGCGGCGAGCATTCGCGCGTGGCTTTCGTCGGTGCCGTCACCGAGCCGCTCCACCCATTCGCTGGAGCGGCGCAGGTGGTAAGTGACTTCTTTGACGGCTTTGGCGGCGATACCGGCGATGCGCTCGTCGCTCGACTGGCTCAGACCTTCAAGGACTGGCAGGTGCCAGGCGTCATACAAAAACTGCTTGAGAATGGTGACCGCGTAGTCGCCATTGGGTTGCTCCACCAGCAGCAAGTTACGATAGGCCCGCTCATCCCGGCGAAAGGCCAGATGGTCGGCGTCGCGGCCGTCATCCAGCAGTTCGGCGGCGTATTCCAGCCAGTTGCGCGCCTGGCCGACCAGGTCTAGGCCGACGTTCATCAGCGCCAGTTCTTCTTCCAGTGCAGGTGCATGGCCGCACCATTGGCACAGGCGCTGGCCCTGAATCAGGGCGCTGTCGCCGAGGCGCAGGAGGTATTCGATCAGATCAGTGTTTGGCTTCATGGTTGACCTCACATGTGCCCGACTTCGGCCGGCAACTCGTAGAAGCTGGCGTGGCGGTAGACCTTGTCGTCGGCCGGGTCAAACAACGGGTCTTTTTCATCCGGCGACGAGGCGGTAATCAACATGGAGGGCACCACCCACAGGCTGACGCCTTCGCTGCGTCGGGTGTACAGCTCGCGGGCGTTCTCGATGGCCATGGTGGTGTCGGCGGCGTGAACGCTGCCAACGTGTTTGTGGTTGAGGCCGTGCTTGCTGCGCACAAAGACTTCAAAGAGGGTCCATTCAGACATAACGGTAACTCCGGATCAGGCAGCGTTCTTATTGTGTTTTTTACGGGCGTGGGCGACGGCGGCTTCGCGCACCCAGGCGCCGTCTTCAATAGCCTTGCGGCGGGTGGCGACACGCTCCTGGTTGCATGGGCCGTTGCCCTTGAGCACTTCGTAGAATTCGTTCCACTGGATTTCGCCGAAGTCGTAATGACCGCGTTCGGCGTTCCACTTCAGGTCCGGGTCGGGGCAGGTGCAGCCCAGCAGTTCAAGCTGTGGAATGGTTTGGTCGATGAAACGCTGGCGCAATTCGTCGTTGCTCTGGCGCTTGATCTTCCAGGCCATGGACTGGGCGCTGTTGGGGGAGTGTTCGTCGCTGGGGCCGAACATCATCAGCGACGGCCACCAGAGGCGGTTGATCGCGTCCTGGACCATGTCTTTTTGTGCCTGATTGCCTTCGCGCATCATGGTCAGGAGGATTTCGTAGCCCTGACGCTGATGAAAGCTCTCTTCCTTGCAGATACGCACCATGGCCCGCGAATAGGGCCCGTAGGAGGTGCGTTGCAGCACCACCTGGTTGACGATGGCCGCGCCATCCACCAGCCAGCCGACGGCGCCCATGTCGGCCCAGTTCAGGGTCGGGTAATTGAAGATGCTCGAGTACTTGGCCTTGCCGCTATGCAGCTTGGCGATTTCTTCGTCGCGGTCGGCGCCCAGGGTTTCCATCGCGCTGTACAGGTACAGGCCGTGGCCGGCTTCATCCTGGATCTTGGCCATTAATTGCAGTTTGCGTTTGAGCGACGGCGCGCGAGTGACCCAGTTGCCTTCCGGCAGCATGCCGACGATTTCTGAGTGGGCGTGTTGAGAGATCTGACGGATGAGGGTTTGCCGATAGGCATCGGGCATCCAGTTTTTGGCTTCGATCTTGATTTCGGCGTCGATTTTTTCCTGGAAGGCGCGTTCCTGATCGGACATCTCCGCCAGGTCCTTGATGCGCTTAACGCCGGTTTCTACAAGCTGTGCGTACATGGGGCTCTCCCGCCTTGCATGTGTTCATAGGCATGGAGAACTTTATAAGCGATACAAAAATTAATATCAAACACAAAATACTGTGTTCTATTTATTTTTGTATCGCTTTCGGTGAATTCGGTTTTTTGTCAGGCGAAAAAAAGCCCCGCAAAAGCGGGGCTGTACGTCAATCATCTGTAGGAGCGAGCTTGCCTCGCGATCTTTTGATGCTGAAAAGATCGCGAGACAAGCTCGCTCCTACGGGCCGGTGGTCAGGCTTTAGGGCGTTTATCGATCACGTGGCAGGCTTTGCCTTCCGAGCGCTTGAGCGAATGAAGCGGCTGCAAAGCGATACGGGAACTGATGCCGATATGGGTTTTGATATGTCGGCTCAGCTCGTTGGTCACGGCGCTCTGTTGTTCGCTGCTGAGGTGCTGGTGCTCGGCTTTAAGCTCTACGTGTACGTCCACGCTGTCGAGATTGCCATTGCGATACAGATGGATCTCATAACTCTCGCAAAGTTGTTTTACTTTGAGTACTTGCTCCTCGACCTGAGTCGGGAACACGTTGACCCCGCGAATGATCAGCATGTCATCGCTGCGCCCGGTGATTTTGTCGATGCGCCGCATGGGCCGTGCCGTGCCTGGCAGCAGGCGTGTGAGGTCGCGGGTGCGGTAGCGGATCATGGGCAGCGCCTCCTTGCTCAGGGAGGTGAACACCAGTTCGCCCATTTGCCCGTCTGGCAGCACCTCGCCGGTGACCGGGTCGATGATTTCGGGGTAGAAGTGGTCTTCCCAAATGGTCGGGCCGTCTTTGCTTTCTGCGCACTCCATGGCAACGCCGGGGCCCATGATTTCCGAGAGGCCGTAGATGTCCAGTGCGGTGATGCCCAGTCGCGCTTCGATGGCGCTGCGCAGTTCGCCGGTCCACGGCTCGGCGCCGAAGATCCCCAGGCGCAAGGCCAGCTTATGCGGGTCGATGCCCTGGCGTTCCAGCTCATCGGCAATATTGAGCATGTACGAGGGGGTGACCATGATGATGTCCGGCTGGAAATCCTTGATCAGTTGCACTTGCTTTTCGGTTTGCCCCCCGGACATCGGGATCACCGTGCAGCCCAGGCGTTCAGCTCCGTAGTGGGCGCCCAGACCGCCGGTAAACAGGCCGTAGCCATAGGAAATATGCACCTTGTCGCCACGCTGGCCGCCAGCGGCGCGAATCGAGCGGGCAACCACATTGGCCCAAGTGTCGATGTCGTTCTGGGTATAGCCCACCACCGTTGGTTTGCCGGTGGTGCCGCTGGAGGCGTGCAGGCGTACGACCTCATTCATGGGCACGGCAAACATGCCGTACGGGTAGCTGTCGCGCAGGTCGTTCTTGGTGGTGAAGGGGAACTTGGCCAGATCCGCCAGAGACGTGACGTCGTTGGGGTGAATGCCCAGTGCATCGAAGCGCTGACGGTAAAGCGGCACGTTGTTGTAGGCGTGGCCCAAGCTCCAGCGCAGGCGTTCGAGCTGGTGTTCTCGCAATTGATCGACGCTGGCAGTTTCCATCGGGTCCAGCAGCGGGTTAAGCACGGTCGTTGACATTGGCATGTTCATGAGTTCACTCGAATTATTTTTGTCTATCAGCCCGGCTTAAATGCCGAGCCTTGAGTGCATGCCCCAAGGATACCGCTCGGCTCCCCGGGAATCGCGAATCTTTTAGTCGCCCAGGCGTTCGATGATCAGCGCTATGCCCTGGCCGACGCCGATACACATGGTGCACAGGGCATAGCGGCCGCGACGTTCTTCCAGTTCATGCAGGGCGGTGGTGACCAGTCGTGCGCCGCTCATGCCCAGCGGGTGACCCAGGGCAATGGCGCCGCCATTGGGGTTTACCCGTGGGTCGTTGTCGGCCAGGCCCAGCTCGCGCAGAACCGCCAGGCCTTGTGCGGCAAAGGCTTCGTTGAGTTCGATTACATCCATATCGGCCAGGCTCAGGTTGGCCAGCTCCAGCACCTTGTGGGTGGCGGGTACCGGGCCGATGCCCATGATGCGCGGTTCAACACCGGCGGCGGCCATTGCCACCACCCGGCCGCGGGCGACCAGGCCGAAGCGCTTTGCCACTGCGGGGCTGGCCAGCAACAGCGCGCAGGCACCGTCATTGACCCCCGAGGCGTTGCCTGCGGTGATGCTGCCGCCTGCACGAAAGGGCGTGCCCAGTTTTTGCAGTTGCTCTAGGGTGGTATCACCGCGGGGGTGTTCGTCGTGCTCGACCACTTTGGCCGGGCCTTTGCGCTGGGCAATCTGTACCGCGACGATTTCTTTGGCCAGGCGCCCGCTGGTTTGGGCAGCCGCGGCGCGTTGCTGGCTGCGTAAAGCAAAGGCGTCCTGATCGGCTCGGGAGATAGCGAACTGCTCCGCGACGTTTTCAGCGGTTTCGGGCATCGAATCGACGCCGTGGGCCTGCTTCATCAGCGGGTTGATAAAGCGCCAGCCGATGGTGGTGTCGTACAGCTGAGCCTCGCGAGAAAACGCTTGCTCAGCTTTGCCCATGACCATGGGGGCGCGGGACATCGACTCAACGCCACCGGCCAGCATCAAACCGGCTTCACCACAGCGAATGGCGCGGGCGGCGTTGCCGATGGCGTCCAGCCCGGAACCGCACAAACGATTGAGGGTGGTGCCCGGCACACTCACTGGCAGCCCGGCGAGCAAGGCGGACATGCGCGCGACGTTGCGATTGTCTTCGCCGGCCTGGTTGGCGCAGCCGTAGATCACGTCGTCGACGCTGTTCCAGTCTACTTGCGGGTGACGGCGCAGCAGCTCACGCAGCGGCACCGCGCCAAGGTCGTCGGTGCGCACGCTGCTCAAGGCACCGGCATAACGGCCAATCGGGGTGCGTACCGCGTCGATGATCAAGGCGTCATTCATTGGGGGTCTCCTGCGCCAGCACCGTGCCGCGCACTTTGTAGGATTTGCCATGGAACAGCGCAATCAGCTGGCCCAGTTGGTTGGAAATGCGCACGTCGTAGTTGCCGGTACGCCCGGCGCGGCTTTGCTCGCGGCACTCGGCGCTCAAGGTGTCACCCAGGTGGGCCGGGGCAACATAGTCGATGCTGCAACCGAGGCCGACGGTGGCATCGTTGTAGCTGTTGCAGGCCAGGGCGAATGCCGAGTCGGCCAAAGCAAACAGGTAGCCGCCGTGGCAGGTGCCGTGCCCCTGGATCATGTCTGCGCGCACGCTCATGCTCACGTGCGCGCAACCGGGTGCTGCTGCCAATAAATGCATGCCCATGGCCTGGCTGGCCGCGTCACGCTTGAGCATTGCCTGGGCGCATTGATTGGCCAGGTTCATGGCTTGAAGGTCAGTCATGCAGTGTTCTCCCTTCAGCGACCCGGCGGCGCAGCAGTAACGACGGCCGATAGCGGTCTTCGCCGTACGTGGCTTGCAGGTTGTGCAGCACCCGCAGCACATAGGCCGGGCCGATGGCGTCAGCCCAGGCCAGCGGACCTTGGGGGTAGTTGACGCCAGCGCGCATCGCCAGATCGATGTCAGCGGCTGAGGCCACGCCTTGTAGCAGCGCGTCGGCAGCCTCGTTGGCCAGCATGGTCACGGTGCGCAACACCGCCAGCGCCGGGGTGTCACTGAGCAGGCTGACGTGCAGCCCGGCCCGTTGCAGCAGCCCCACGCCTTGTTCAAAAGCCTGCGGATCGATACCGGCGGCGCAACTGATACCAATGCGCGTGGCCTGGCGGTAATCGAAGGCGAGGTCGAGCAATATCAGATTGCGCAGGCCGTCTTCCTGCGCCCGTTGGCACGCCATGCGCCCGTCACTCAGGGCCAGTACTGCATCGCCAACTCGCAGCAGGCCGCCCCCGTCACGGCGGATGACCTTCACGCCCTGGCCTTGCAAGCGGCTGAGCAGCGGTTGCGCAGCGCCCAGATCGCCCTCGACCACGCAGGTTTGCGGAGCTGGAGCATCGGGCAGGGTGCTGGGTCCGGGGCGTTCGGCCTGCTCGCTGTAGCAGTAGAAACCCTGACCGCTTTTGCGCCCCAAGCGTCCTGCGTCGACCAGCGCTTTTTGTGCCAGTGATGGCTGAAAGCGTGGGTCGCCATAATAGGCGTCGAACACCGAGCAGGTGACTGCGTAGTTGACGTCATGGCCGATCAGGTCGGTCAATTCAAAAGCGCCCATGGCGAAGCCACCGGTCTCACGCAGCAGCGCATCGAGCGTCGGGCAATCGGCTGCGCCTTCATGAAGCAGGCGCAGGCTTTCGGCGTAAAACGGCCGGGCGACACGGTTAACAATAAATCCGGGCGTGGAGCGCGTGTGCACCGGTTTTTTGCCCCAGGCCTTGGCGGTGTCGTACAAGCAGTCGGCGAGCGCCGGGTCGCTGGCCACGCCACACACCACTTCTACCAGCGCCATGACCGGCGCCGGGTTGAAAAAATGCAGGCCGAGCAGGCGGTGCGGGTGCTTGAGTGGCGCGGCGATGGCTGTGATCGACAGTGACGAGGTGTTACTGGCGAATACGCACTGCGCACTGCACACGCTCTCCAACTGCACAAACAGCGCGCGCTTGGCCTCGAGGTTCTCGGCAATGGCTTCGATGACCAATGCGCAGTCAGCCAGCGCTTGTACGTTTTCGACCGGGTGCAGGCGGGCGAGGGTGGCGTCTCGGGCTTCGGCGGCGAGCTTGCCGTTTTCGACGCGTTTGCCCAGTTGCCGATCGATGTGGTCAATGGCCTGGGCAGCAGCGCCCGGACGGTTATCCAGCAACAGCACCTGATGGCCGGCCTGCGCTGCGACCTGGGCGATCCCGGCGCCCATGGCCCCGGCGCCAATCACGCCGATGCGGGCATTGAGGTTGAGTGCGCTCATGGCTAGCACCCCTTGAAACGCGGGCTGCGTTTTTCCATGAAGGCGCTGACGCCTTCACGGTAATCGTCGCTGCGCCCGGCCAGGCGTTGCAGGTCTTTTTCCAGCTCCAATTGTTCATCGAAGGTGTTGCTCAGGCTGGCATTGAGGCTGCGCTTGATTAGTGCCAGGCCGTAGGTCGGTTGCGTGGCCAGGTGGCGGGCGAGGATCAGGGCTTCGTTGCGCAGTTCAGCATCGTCTACACAGCGGTAGATCAAACCCCATTGTTCCGCTTGTTCGGCGCTCAGTTTATTGCCCAGCAGGGCCAGAGCCTTGGCCCGGGCCATGCCGACCAGACGAGGCAAGGTCCAGGTGCCGCCGGAATCCGGGATCAGGCCGATTTTGCAGAACGCTTGAATAAAGCTGGCCGAACGCGCCGCCAGCACAAGGTCGCAGGCCAGCGGGATATTGGCCCCGGCCCCGGCCGCCACGCCATTTACGGCGCAAATCACCGGCATGGGCAGGTCGCGCAGTTGGCGGATCAGCGGGTTGTAGAATTTCTCGATGGACAGCCCCAGGTCCGGCACTTCGCTGCCGGGCGCCACATTGCGGTCGCTGAGGTCTTGCCCGGCGCAAAAGCCGCGGCCTTCACCGGTCAGCAGCAATACCCGCACTTCGGGGTTTTGCCGCACCTGTTTCAGGGCTTCCTTGACCTCGCCGTGCATCTGCGTGTTGAAGCTGTTGAGCTGCTCGGGGCGGTTGAGGCTGAGCAGCGCAACGCCGGCCTCAATGGAAAACACAATGTGTTCGAAAGTCATGGTCTTGATGCTCGCTTGAGTAGTCGTTCGAGTGCGCGGTTTATTCGCCGGTGAAGGCCGGTCGGCGCTTTTCCTGAAAGGCGCGGATGCCTTCGTCGCGGTCACGGGTGCCGGCCAGCAGGGTGAAGGCATGGCGCTCCAGGCGCAGACCGCTGGCAAGGTCAGTGTCCATTGCCTTGAGCAACGCCTCTTTGGCCAGACGCACGGCCAGCGGCGCCTTGGTGGCGATGCTGTGGGCGATGTGCAGGGCGCGTTCGACAGTGAATTCGGGCTGGGTCACTTCACTCACCAATCCTGAACGAAGGGCCTGGCGGGCGCTGATCGGTTCGCCCGTGAGGACCATTTGCATGGCCATCGACTTGCCCACGGCGCGCAGCAGACGCTGGGTGCCACCCGCGCCGGGCATGATCCCCAGGTTGATTTCCGGCTGGCCGAAGCGTGCGTCTTCACCCGCGATGATGATGTCGGCATGCATTGCCAGCTCGCAGCCACCGCCCAGGGCAAACCCGTTAACCGCTGCAATCAACGGCTTGCTGAAACGAGTGAGGGTCTGCCAGGACGCCTGGCGCGGGTCGTCGAAGATGCCGACCAGATTGCGTTCGGCCATTTCGTTGATGTCGGCGCCTGCGGCAAAGGCCTTGGCGCTGCCGGTGATGACCACCGCGTGGGTGTTGCGATCGTTTTGCGCAGCGTTCAGTTCATCTGCCAGTTCGCCAAGCAATTGGGTGGTAAGGGCGTTCAAGGCTTGCGGGCGCTGCAAGGTAATCAAGCGCACGCCGGGCTCGATGAACTCGACGGCAAGGGTTAGTGGCATGGCGGATGCCCTCACGGTGCACGCTCGGCGGTCAGCCGGCTCATTATTGGATCGGCCTGAGGGGCCGGTTTTGCCCAAGTATAGCTTTTACGTGATACACAAATGCAACGATAAAATTAACTTAACGTGTCTTATTCTGTTGATTTGAGTTTTTGTGTAGCGCTTTTTAATGAGGGCTTATGACCTGAGAGCCGCGATTTTATGCGCTTTAAAGGCGTTGTATGGCCGATTTTACGAGGTTGCTGGTGAGAGGTTTTTAAGTGATACGCTTTTTTGTAAATTGTGATTACAAAAGTGATGTGATACAAAATGCCCGAACATTGGCATCGCTTTGCGAATACGCCAGGCACTGAGTCAAAAGGAAGCGTTCATGACCTGTTACAGCCTCGATGGCCTGACCCCGGTGGTCGATCCCACCGCCTATGTCCACCCTTCAGCGGTGCTGATCGGCGATGTGATCATTGGCCCGCATTGCTACGTCGGCCCGCTGGCGAGTTTGCGCGGTGATTTCGGGCGGATCGTGCTCGAAGAGGGCGCCAATCTTCAGGACACCTGCGTCATGCATGGTTTTCCGGACAGCGACACAGTCGTGGAGCGCAACGGCCACATCGGCCATGGCGCGGTTTTGCACGGCTGTCGGGTGGGCGCTGATGCGCTGGTGGGGATGAATGCCGTGGTGATGGACCATGCGCGCATCGGTGAGCGCTCATTTGTGTCGGCGGCGGCGTTCGTTAAAGCCGGTTTCGAGTGTCCGCCGCAGTCATTGGTCATGGGCACACCGGCCAGCGTCAAACGCACCCTCAGTGATGAAGAAGTGGCCTGGAAGCGCACCGGTACCCTTGAATATCAGCGCCTGGCCCAGCGTTGCCTGACGAAGATGCAAGAATGCGAGCCGCTTGGCGAAGCGGAGCCCGACCGGCCGCGTATCAGCGACAGCGGTTTGCGCCCCAAGCGCAGCGCCCAGTGAACTCTGGCGCCGAATTTTTCGGTATATTCCTTTCTTTTTTCAGCCCGGTACGTCCATGTCGTCCCTGACCCCCTTGAATCAACTGATTACGCGCTTTCAGGAGCAAACGCCGATTCGCGCCAGTTCCCTGATCATCACCTTGTACGGGGATGCCATTGAGCCCCATGGCGGAACGGTCTGGTTGGGGAGTTTGATTCAACTGCTCGAGCCTGTCGGGATCAATGAGCGGCTGATCCGCACGTCGATCTTCCGCCTGACCAAGGAAGGCTGGCTGAGCGCCGAAAAAGTCGGCCGGCGCAGTTACTACAGCCTCACCGGTGCCGGGCGTCGGCGTTTCGACAAGGCGTTCAAGCGGGTCTACAGCTCGACCGTTCCGGCCTGGGATGGCTCATGGTGCCTGGTGATGCTCACGCAACTGGCTCAGGACAAGCGCAAACAAGTGCGCGAAGAGCTGGAGTGGCAAGGTTTTGGTGCAATTTCTCCGGTGCTGCTGGCCTGCCCGCGCAGTGATCGTGCCGACGTTAACGCGACCTTGGCCGACCTCGATGCCCAGGAAGACACCATTGTCTTCGAGACCACCGCGCAGGATGTAATGGCCTCCAAGGCCTTGCGTCTGCAGGTGCGTGAAAGCTGGAACATCGAGGAACTGGCGACCCATTACAGCGAGTTCATCAAGTTGTTCCGACCGCTCTGGCAAGCCCTGCGCGAGCAGGACAATTTGCTGCCGTGCGACTGCTTCCTGGCACGTCTTCTGCTAGTGCATGAGTACCGTAAATTGCTGCTGCGTGACCCGCAGTTGCCAGACGAACTGCTGCCCGGCGACTGGGAGGGCCGGGCTGCACGACAGCTGTGCCGAAATATCTACCGTTTGATCTTCGCCAAGGCGGAGGAGTGGTTGAACAGTGCACTGGAAACGGCCGATGGGCCGTTGCCGGATGTCGGAGAGAGTTTCTATCGGCGTTTTGGCGGGCTTAAATAAGCCGCCAACATCCCAGGAGAGTCGCTGTTCGTTTTAGCGTGGATCAACGTAGATAAAAACAATAAACCTGCGTGAGGCCTCACATGAATTCTTCAATTGCACAGCGCCGTGACGGCTTCGATCAATGGATCCATCAGGTCAACCGCATCTGCGGCGCCTTCAGTGCGCAAACCTTGGGCGATGAGTTTTCCGGTCACATCCGTGAATACCAGAGCGGTGCACTCAAACTCAGCTTTGTCGATGCTTGTCAGGCGCGGCTGTACCGCACGCCGAAGGAAGTCGCAGCGAGCGAAGGCGGCAAGTACTTTGCGGTGTTCCAGCTTGACGGCAGCGCCTGCATGGCGCAGGGCGACAACCGGGTGTCGCTGTGCGCCGGTGACATCACCTTGATCGATGCCTCCCAGCCCAGTGATTTCACCTATCACGAAAACTCCCGCCAGTTGTCATTGATCCTGCCGCACCGGCTGATCGAGCAGTCCTTGCGTTATACCCCGGTCAAGTGCGGCCACTTGATCGGCGCGAAGTCACCCATTGCCACGTTGTCGCACCACTTAATACTGGACGCTGCGCGCCAGACCAACTTGAGCCAGCAGGAAAGCGAAGCGACCCTGGATGCCGTGATCAGCCTGCTGCGCCCGGCCATCAGCCAGAGTGAAGGCGTCGACGATGTGCATGAGCGTATTTTTCGCAAGACCCTCGGCTATATCGATGAGCATATTCGCTCGGAAGACCTCTGCCCCGAACTGCTGGCGCGGGAGGTGGGGGTGTCGATGCGCGGGTTGTACCGGATGTTTGCCCGCAAGGGCCTGGTGGTTGCGCGCTATATCAAAAATCGCCGCCTTGACCTGTGTGCCGAATCCCTTCGTCAGTCGCGTACCGAACAGAAGTTGTCGGCACTGGGTTACTCGTGGGGGTTTTCCGATTCGAGCTACTTCTCTACCGCGTTCAAGTCGCGCTTTGGTATTTCGCCTGGTGAATACCGCAAGCAGTACGCCTGAAACAACAATGCCCCCGTCACCACGGTGACAGGGGCATGGCTTATACAGGTTATTTTGCCGTGTTGAGGTTCAGCGTCGGAGTCTCATCGAAGAAGTTCCACGGTTTCAACAGCACGTGTACCCACTCGGTCGGCATGATCGGCCATTCCTCGGCCCTGGCGATGTGGGTTGTACCGGTGGTGAGCCACACCACATTGTCGGTGTTTTCGATGGACTGGTTATCATGGGTGAACTGCCCCAGCCCGGTGTCGGTTTGCGAGCGGTTCGGGTATTTGCCTTCCGGGTACTTTTCGTCCGGGTTGTAGCGCGTCACCCAGAGTTGTTTGTCCATGAAGCTCAAGCGGTGGTAGAGCCATTCGTCCTTGCCGAAGTTGGCGCCCTTGGCCACCGGGTGAGTGCCACCGGCATACGGGATCAGTTGGTAGGACACGGGGTTGCCGACTTTGTTTTCCTTATTAAGGTTGCTCAGCAGGCGCACGGTCGACGGGTCGAATTTTTGTGCAGCTTGCTGTTCGGTGCTGACCACCCGCTGTTCGGTCTGCATGGTGCTGGTGCGGGGGCCGCCGCGGTCGTTTGGCGCGATGACCGGGTTTATTTCGACCAGTGAGTTGTTTTCCCCGTCTATGTCCATGTCCAGGCGAAAGTTATAGATGTGCTGGTGGGTGGTGCCGACGATGTTGTGGTCGATCAGGGTGCCGTAGCGAGTGTCTTCCTTGGCGGTTGCTTCATGCATGGTTTTACTTTTCACGCCCTTGACCGCTTCGATACCCGTAGCGCCTACGTCGATGCCAATGGTGCCGTTCTGCTGCAAGACCCAGTCGAAGATGTAGTCGTAGTTGCCCACGGTGCTGATCCAGCGGATCACCAATTCACGCCGCTCGGCACTCAGGTTGGGCTGGCCCATTTCCTGGTGTTTGTATTCTGGACCGGCGTAACGTTCGAACACAGCGAGGGCGTGAGGGATTGTGGTGGGTGCACCGGTGTAATCAGCAATGGTTGCATCCAGCAGCACGGCATTTTGCGGAGCGTCTTTACCACGGGCAATCGGCGAGGTGAGCGTGCCCATGCCGTAGTCGCCCGAATCCAGATACGCCTTGAAGTACCAGCCTGCGTCCGGGTCCCCGTACGGCACGATCATGCCGCCCAGGTTGCCCTCGTACATGATTTTGCGTTTATTGCCCTTGTCGTCATAAGTGACGGTAGACAGGATCGGCCCGACCCGCGAGTCGAGACGCACGTGCAAGTCCCAGTTCTGCCAATGAATGCTGTTGCCGGTAATGGTGTAGTTCTTGCCCTCCGGCTCGATGATCTCTAGCGGTTTTAGCGCGACGCTTTTGCGATCGCGACCATCGTAGGGGGTGGCTTTTATGGGGACCGGAATCACTCCTCCATCCTCGACCTTGATGAGTTTCTTTTGCTCCAGGTCGACCACCGCGACCAGCCCTTCGATCGGATGGGCCCAGTAGTTGCCGTCACCAACATCGAGGTAGCTGACGATTTTCAGCAGGCGCTTGTCTTGGGTCAGACCGTCCTTGCCGTCGAAATAGCCCACGGTGAGGGGTGTCGTCACCACTTTTTTAATGTCAGTGATGCCACGTTTGGCCAGCGCCTGGGCGTATTCGGGGCTGGTATCGATCACGGATTGCACGGTGGCAAAGTCGTCCAGCAGCACCATGCCGTGAGCGCCTTCAATGGGCTTCCACGACAACAGGGTTTTGCTGTCCAGGTCGACCTGGCCTTCAATCACGTGCTTTCCGTCCAGTACCACGATATTGGCCTGGCGCGGCTGCGCAGGTTTTTGCCCGGTGTAGATGAAATTCCACACCTGGTCCTTGGGCGGGGTATGCACCGAGATTTCGGTGAAACGCAAACCCGGTTTGTAGTGCCCGGATGTCTTGATGATCTCGACCGCAGTGTTGATCTCATCCGCGCTCAGCGGGTTGAGCGGGCTGGGGCGGGTTTCGATGACAAATGTTTTGTCCAGACCGGACTGGAACACCTGGTTGATAAAGTCTTTGGACATGAACGCCGTCTTGCCCTTGAACACCACTGGCACCGTCAACTCCATGCGCTTGCCGTTGAGCACGGCGACTTTGCTGTCGGGTTTCACCTTGAGGTAGGCGCCGTCCTTGGCAATCACGAACACATCGGCGTAATCGTCCCATTTGACGGTGGCGCCAAACGCTTCAAGGGTTGACTGCAGCGGCACCATTTCGGCGGCGCCGCCATGGGCGTGGGCGTTGGACTGCAAACCGGGCAGGCCTAAGGTACCCAGGGCAATGGCCAGTGCGAGTCGGGCCAGGGGCGTTCGTTTGAGCAAAGCGGCGGGCGAAAGCATTTCTGATTTCCTTGAGGTAAACCGAGGACAGTGTCAGGCAGCACTTTGCTACAGCGCGTGGAGGGATGCTTTTGGATTCTCGCCAAAATCCTTGTGCTGCGTGCCTGAATTGTCAGGCCGCCTTATTCGCAAATGTTGTTCTGCCTGCGATC
Organism: Pseudomonas helleri; assembly: GCF_001043025.1. Taxonomy (GTDB): domain Bacteria; phylum Pseudomonadota; class Gammaproteobacteria; order Pseudomonadales; family Pseudomonadaceae; genus Aquipseudomonas; species Aquipseudomonas helleri. Next base: position 89,472 of record NZ_JYLD01000016.1, read on the forward strand.
CAGGTTGCGCAACGTTTGGCAAATCAGCCAATACAACTGGCACGCAGGGAAAACCCGGCTTGGCGTCGAGCATCGACAATCGCGTCAACCTTGCCGGTCACAGTGAGCGGCTTGCAACTCAATTGAAAGAAAGGTGCTTTATGAGCAACGTTGAAATCCTGCCACAGGTTGCTGCATTCCTCGATCGTCGCCATGGCTGCTTTATTGACGGCCAATGGGTATTGGCAGATGGGCAAGCCATTGCAGTGCTCAACCCGGCGACCGGTCAAGTGCTGTGCGAAACCCTGGATGCACCGCCGCACCTGGTTGAACAGGCCGTACAGTCGTCTCGCGCTGCTTTCAAGTCGGGTGTGTGGTCCGGTTTACGTCCGGCCGATCGGGAACGGATCCTGCTGAATTTCACTCGCCTGGTTGAAGAACACGCTGAAGAACTGGCGCAGCTTGAAACGCTGAGTCAGGGCAAGTCGATCAATATGGCGCGGGCGCTGGACCTCAATGCCACCGTTGAATTCATGCGCTACATGTCCGGTTGGGCGACGAAAATTGAAGGCCAGACCTTTGATGTGTCGATTCCGCTTCCGCAGGGGGCGAAGTTCACCACGTTCACCAAGCGTGAGCCGGTCGGTGTGGTGGTGGGTATCGTGCCGTGGAACTTCCCGCTGATGATCGCCGCCTGGAAACTGATGCCAGCGCTGGCCAGCGGTTGCACGGTGATCATCAAACCGGCGATGGAAACCCCGCTGACCGCCATGCGTCTGGCTGAACTGGCGGTTGAGGCGGGTATTCCGGCTGGCGTACTCAACGTGGTGACCGGCGGTGGCGCCTCAGTCGGCGGTAGGTTGACCAGCCATCCACTGGTGAGCAAGGTGTCGTTCACCGGCTCCACCCTTGTGGGCAAAAGTGTCGGCGTGGCTTGCATGGAGAATATGACCCGGTTTGCCCTGGAACTGGGCGGCAAGAACCCGATGATCATCCTTGCCGATGCAGACGTCGACAAAGCCATCCAGGGCGCGATCCTCGGCGGTCTGTTGAACAATGGCCAGGTGTGTGCTGCGGCATCGCGCTTCTATGTGCACCGCTCGATTCACGATCGTTTTGTCGAGGGGCTGGCTGCTGCAGTCTCGGCCCTGCCGATGGGCGCGGGCATGAACTGCGATGCAGCGATCAACCCTTTGGTGTCGCGTAAACAGCAACAGAGCGTGCTCAAGCACATCGAACTGGCGCGCGAGCAAGGTGCGCGCGTGGTGTTGGGGGGTGAATCGCAGGAAGGTGAGGGGTTCTATGTGCAGCCGACCATCCTCGCAGACATTGACCACAGCATGGCGGTGGCCCGCGAGGAAGTGTTTGGTCCTGTGCTGGCTGTCATGCCGTTTGATGATGAGGACACCGCGATTGAACTGGCCAACGACAACCGCTATGGCCTGGCTGCCAGCCTCTGGACCAACGACCTGACCAAAGCGCTTAACCTGGTGCCACGCATTGAAGCCGGCACCGTGTGGGTCAACGCCCATGTCCTGCTGGACCCGGCGATGCCATTTGGGGGTGTTAAACAATCGGGCATGGGGCGTGAATTTGGCCGCTCGGTGATCGAGGCGTGTACTGAGCTTAAATCGGTGTGCATTGCCCACTGATTGCTCGTCGCCCAGTTTGAATGCCTTCTCATGCTTCACTGCAAACGGCGCAGACATGGCTGCGCCGCCGGGTAATCAGGACTCCAGTGGCCACCACCAAAATGCCCACGTAGGTGGTCCAGTGCAGGGCGTCGCCAAACATCAGGGCGGCCCACAGCAAGGTGACCGGCGGCTCCAGATAGACCAGCGCCGACACGCGAGTAGCGGACATTCGTTTGAGCAGGGTCCACAGGCTGAGGTAAGCAATAAACGTTGAGAACAGCGTCAACCAGCCGACGGCCACCCAGACATTGGCCTGGGTGGGTACATGGATGTCATTCAGTGCCAAACCGGCAGCAAACAGCAGGACCAGCGTGGTGGCCGATTGTAGAAACAGTGGCATTAGCTGGCCGTCCTTGCTGTGTCCGGTTGCCAATACGGATTGCTGGCGCTGATACAACGTGGCGATAGACAGGGTGATCGCCGCGATCAATGGCAGGGCATACAGGCCAATGCCGATGTTGTTGTTGGACAGGGCATACTCGCCGCAGATCACGATGCCGACCCCGCTGAATCCGATCACCAGCCCAAGCCATTCCTGCAAGCCGCTGCGCTCGTGGTTGCCCCGTGCTGCCAGGGCGGCGGTGATCAGTGGCTGCAGTGCGCAGATAATCGCCGCTATCCCGGCGGGCAGGCCGCCACGTATGGCGATATAGACACTGACCAGGTAAGCGAACTGAGACAGGAAGCCAATAATGGCGTTATAGCGCAACTGTGCCCGGGACAATGCCCACAGTCGCTGCCAGACAAACGGCAGCAAACACGCAGTGACCAGCAGGAACCGCCAGAACAGCAGGTTGATGGCGCCAGCATCTTCAGTGCCCAAGCGGGCGCCGATAAAGCCCGAACTCCAGGACAGGACGAAGACGGCTTGCAGTGAAAACAGATACAGCGTGCTGCGTGACATAGTCAATTCTCTGGATAGCGCAGTTCTTCGAAGGTAATGGGGGCGATACCGATACGTGCGAATTGTCTGGCGGCTGAGCGCTGTAAGGCCCAGCGCAGTTTTAACCAGTTGGGAATGGTCGCGGGGATGCCATCGTCTGAGGCGAGGTGCCAGAACTGGTTGGAATCTTCACGGGCGTAAGGGCAGTGGAAGGACAGCACCAACGACATGCGTCGGCCGGTGCTTACTGGCCGAACGCCATGAAACAATCGACTGCCATAAATGAATAGCGCATCACCGGGTTCGATCAGCGGGGCGGTTTCGAACGTACGGTGATTAAGGGCGTCGAAAGACTCGACAGTGCTGTTATGAAAGACGAATTCTCCGCCGGTGTAGTCGGACGAGCGCGTCAGCACAATGTTCAGCACATAGTTGGTGCCGTCGGTATGCCACATACCGAGTTGCTGCTGTTCATGCTCAGGCTTGGGATAGAAATAATTGATCTGCGACCGGGCATTGAGCATGGGGTAGGGCACCAGGGGGACGCCCGCGATGCGCGAGATGGCTAACAGGAAGCGGCGACTGTTCATCATGGCGTTGATGAACGGCGATAGCGTGGTGACTGCACGTGTGCGCCGGGAAATGATCCAGTCGCTGTTATCTGCACATTCTTCCAGACGCGTGCAGATGTCTTGAAGAATCGCCACGGCTTCGGGCGTGAACAACCGGTGTGCGCAAGCCACTGCGGTGATGGTTTCGGCCGGTATGTCGGGGTGCGGGCTCAAGGCGTAGCCCAGGTCGGCAAGTGTTCGCGCATCGCTGATCGTAAGGTTTGCCTGGCAGAGCAGGTCGTCACGCCAGAGCGCTTGCTCGTCGGCAGTGGGCGAGGCACTGCGCGAGCTTTTTCTCAACGTGGATTTCAGCGCCAGTTTTACTCGCCCGACGCCGCGCTCAAACAGGGGTAGCGGGTCTGTGTGATCCATGGTTCATGGCTCCCTGTGGTGTTGCTATTGGAGGTATTTGGCAATCTGATAGCGCACCGAGCCATCACCGCTGGCGAATTCATCCAGCACGCTGCAGTTGCAGTGTCGGGCTCTGATGCGACGGAACTGTTCTGGGGTGTATTTGAGGCAGATATTGGTCAGCAGGCAGCCTTGTTGGCGTCCCTTCTCAACGGGTTGCAGTGTGACGGCCACATGGATCAGCTCATCCAGCAGTTTGAATCTCACGAGGGTGACAGCATGCTCATCCAGCGGGATGAAGCCTTGCTGCATTGCAACGACCTGCGAAAACCTGATCATGTGCGGGTTGGCATAAAAAGCGTGGATGTTGCTTTGCAGCCCTTCTTCGTAGATCTGCATCTCCGAAATGATGTAAGTGGCGTCGCTCGCGAGGCTACGAATCAATCGTCCGGTGGTCACCGGCAACTCGTTGCCTTCTTGAAAGCCAAGCAAGGTAATCAGGGTAATGTCCTGCTCATGATGCAGGTCGGCACGTTCAACGGTTCGATAGTCGGCGGCGATGTAATTGAAGCTTCCATGCTGTTCCACGATTGGAAACACCGCATCACGCATTACGCTTTCTGAGGTCTGATTGATGTCGATGGCGGTATAGCGCAGGGAGGTGCAAGCCTCAGTGATCCGCCCCAGCAAGTGCGCGGTTTTGATCGGTTCAGGGCCTAATTCAACATAGTGCACATGGCGATTCTCGCTCATCAGGGCCAGACGCTCGGCAAGCGTGCCGAGAATATCTTTGAGTGCGCCCTGGCCTTGGGCGTCGGCACACAGCCCATCCTCGGCCATACCTTGCTGATTCAAGGCGCACATGAGCTGAAATATTTGCAAGTTGAAGCGCGAAGGGTTGCCAGAACTGGCCAGGGGGGCGGTCAGGGTCGAGTACTTGGCGTGGTTCTCAACGGTCCATAGTCGGGTGTTCTTATAGCGTTCGGTGCGTATGAGGGCATCTACAACAAAGTCATTCAGGCTCATCGGTGTCACTCCATACGATGGTTTGAGTGGTCTTGTTTGCTCCGGTTGAGGTTGCGCGTGCAGTGGCTGGCATGTGTTGACCCCACCATAGGAGTGGGTGTAAACCCTGTACAGTTGAATAAATCGAATCGCTGGTTCGACATAACGAAATCAGGTGACCTCATGGGCAGAGCCCTCGACATTGATGTGCTCAGAACCTTCCAGGCCGTGGCCAGGTTCAGGCGCTTCAAGGATGCGGCCGATTACGTCCATCGCAGCCCTTCGGCAGTGACAACGCAGATCCAGAAACTTGAGGCAAAGGTTGGGCATCAACTTTTGGTCCGCAACAATCAACTCGTTGAGTTGACGACTGCAGGGCGGCAACTGTTGGGCGAAACCACGCGTTTTTTGATGGCCCATGACCGGCTGTTGGCAACGTTGTCGCCACAACTGATGACGGGCAAGGTTCGTATGGGAGTCCCGGACGGTTATGCCGAGCAATTGATGGCGGACTTTTTACCGCTGTTCGTCGCGGGCAATCCGGCTCTGGAGCTTGAAGTGGTGGTCAAATCCAGTACTGAACTGCTCGACCTGTTTGCACGCAAACAACTGGACCTGACCATCGCTGTCAGTCATGAGCAACTGAGCCATGCTGAGCGGCTGCGTTCTACACAGCCGTGCTGGGCGGCGGCTGCTGGCTTCAAGTACGATCCAGATCAGCCTTTGCCCATTGCCCTGCAATTGAGTGGCTGCCCGTACCGGGAGTCAGCGCTGGCGATCTTGAAAGCCGCCGGGATCCGTTACCGGATCCTGCTGGAGAGTGCCAATTCCCACGCTGTATTGGCGTGTGTGAGAAGTGGTTTGGCGTTGGGCATTGTGGAGGCTCAGGGGGCGGCCGATGACGGTTCGCTGATTCTTCAGATGGCTTTGCCCGGCCTGCCTGAGCATCACGTTTATCTGCTGACGGATACATCCCATCATGCGGCAGTGCATCTGCACGAAATGCTCAGGTCATCCTTTTTGATTCAGTGATGAAACGCAGGCCCGTTGGGCTTTAAGCGGATGCCTTCACGCAACCTTGTCCACGGGATGTCCGCCGGGTCTGCGGTCATCGGACCTGGTGCTTTGGCCACCAGGATGTGCTCGGCGATGGGTTGGAAGTCGGCGCGAAAATGCACGGAGCTTTTGTTGACCAGTACGCTCATTTTTTCAGGGTCGATGCCGGCCAGCCGGTACAGGGTACGGTCCAGCATCTGGCATTTGCTTGAGCTGACGGCAATGCTCACATCGTCGATTTTCAGACCCGCCACCGGGCCGACATCAACGTCCATGCCATTCATCATGGGGCCTTCGAAGCGGCAGCGGCCGTCAGACAGGTGGGTGACTTCAAAGCGGCCTTGTAATGGCTCATCCCCCGGCACGCCGGATTGCCCGCCCAGCGCGATGTCAATAAAACCGCCCAGCCCGACGGCAATCGCGGCCTGAACCGCTGCAGGATCATAGATCAAACCGATGGCAGCGTTACGCGCCTGGTGGCTTAACAGGGCTTTGAGCATGCCCATGGTATTGCCGTCGCCACCTGCGCCGGGGTTGTCCTGGGTGTCTGCAATCACGATGGGGCGTTGGGCCGACGCTGCCAATGCCATGGCCTGGCGCACGGCATCGTCTGGAAGCAGAAGTGGCACTTCCCACTGATCTTCTTCGCTGACCAGCTTGTCATACAGGGCGCCGACGGCGGCTTGCAGCGCCTGCGTATCCAGCCCATAGCCCCAGATGACCGGTCCGCACTCTTCGAAATCGGCGGCCGGAAAGCCGGGGGTGAAGGACAGCGACAGGCTTTCTGACTCAAGGTGCTCCAGTTGCTGGTAAAGGCTGCGCGCGGGCTCCAGCAGGGTGCACATGCCATTGACCGGAATCAGGAAGGGCAGTCGCAGACTGGCGTGCTGCAGTTTCCCGCAACGCAGTCGCAGATCAAGCAGTTGCGCGGCTTTTATGCCGGTTTCAGCCATGTCCACGTGGGGATAGGTTCGAAAGGCAACCATGGCATCGGCCTGTTCGAGCATCAAATCGGTCACGTTGGCGTGCAGGTCCAGTGAGACCACGATCGGTATGTCCGGCCCAACCACGGCACGCAGCCGGCTCAGCAGTGTGCCTTCACCGTCATTGGTATGTTCGGCAACCATAGCGCCATGCAGGTCCAGATAGAGGCCGTCCAGTGTCTGGCTGGCAGCCGCCTGGATGATTTCATTGGCAATGCGCTCGTAGGCCGCTTGGGTGACATGGGCTGACGGGCTGGCTCCGGCCCAGATCACTGGAACCACCTCATAGCCCAGTCGCTCGGCCTCAATCAGAAAGCCGCCTGCGGGGATGTTGACCTCGCGTAATTTCAGCACGTCCGCGCCCCTGACCATTTGCGGGAAACCTTCGCCTCTGACGAAGTTTTCGTATTCTGCTTTGGAGGGCGCGAAGGTATTGGTTTCATGCTGGAAACCAGCCACCAGGATTCGATAGGCCATGACAGTAAAATCACCTTTTTATTATGGGTTTAAACGGCTTGGGTAGACGTTGCTCTTTGCTGAGCGTGTTCAGGTTTGTTCGCGGCCAGCAGCACGGCCCCCAGCAGCAGAATCACCGAGATGAACACCAGGCCCGAGTCAGAGTTGCCCGTGGCCGTTTTGACATAGCCCATCAGCGTCGGGCTGAGGAAACCACCGGTAAGCCCGATGGTGTTGATGACGGCAATGCCGCCTGCGGCCGCGTCACCTTTTAAGTGCTGCGAAGGGATGGCCCAAAACACTGTGTAGGCAGACCACATCATGGTGGTGGCCAAGGACAGGAACAGCAGTGATAACCCGAAGTGAGTCTTGTAGATCACCGACGCGGTCAGGCAGATCGCACCTATCAATGCAGGAAGAGCTGTGTGCCAGCGCCGTTCATAGAAACGGTCGGAGGTCCGGGCAAAGATCAGCATGCCCGCCATCGCGCCTATATAAGGAATGGCCGAGTACCAGCCGATCTGCATGGTGTCGTGGATACCTGACTCTTTGATGATGGTCGGCAGCCAGAAACTCATGGCATAGATGCCGCAGATCAAGCAGAAATACCCCGCTGCCATCAGGTAAACCCGTGGGTCTTTCAATACCTCTTTGAACGAATGGTGGTCGCCCCGACCTGTGCCGATGTGCGCCGCCAGTACTTGTTTTTCAGGTTCACTCAACCAGGGCGCGGTGGCCGGTTTGTCACTCAGCACTTTCAGCGCAAGCACACCCAGCAGCACAGCGGGGATGGCTTCCAGAAAGAACATCCATTGCCAGCCGGACAAACCGTGTACGCCTTCGAACGCAGTCATCAGCCATACCGAGAGCGGCGCGCCAAAGATCCCGCCCAGCGGCGCTGCCAGCATGACGATTGCCAGCACTTGCCCCAGCCGTTCGCGGCCGTACCAATAGGTCAAATAGAACAACATGCCCGGCGCGAATCCGGCCTCAAATACCCCGAGGAAAAAGCGCAAGACGTAAAACGCCCGTTCCGTTTCGACGAACATCATGCAAGCCGACGTGGTGCCCCATAAGATCATCACTCGACTGAGGGTCTTGCGAGCGCCGATCTTGGGCAGCAGCAGATTGCTCGGCGTCTCGAACAAGGCGTAGCCGATAAAAAAGATACCGGCGCCCAGCCCATAAGCGGCATCGGACAAGTTCAGGTCGCTTTGCATTTGCAACTTGGCAAAGCCCACATTGACCCGGTCCAGATACGCCACGAAGTAACACACGAGCAAAAAAGGTAATAACCGCCAGTCAATCTTTCGATAGATGGCTGAAAGCTCACTCGCTGGCTTGCTGCTGTGCATACGGCTCTCCACGGGATCTTTTTATTGTTCGATCGATATTCAAGTGGAAACCTTGCGTGAGCAAGAGCAACTTTTTAATGCTAGCGTTGCTCTGTAAGCAACAGTCATTGAGCAGCAGGTTTATCGTGAGAGATCTGAATCAACGTCGAATGCGCTATTTCTATGAAGCTCTTTCCAGCGGTTCCATTCGCGGGGCGGCGGAGAATCTGAACACCGCGCCTTCTGTGATTACCCGGCAAATTCAATTGCTGGAGGAAGAGGTCGGCAGCGTCTTGTTTGAACGCCAGGCCCGCGGTGTGGTGCCGACTGAAGCGGCGCAGTTTCTTCTGGAGTTCTGGCGTGGCTGCCAGGCGCAGCAAGAACACCTCGAAGACCGCTTGCGCGGGCTCAAAGGCTTGAGGGAAGGGGATATCCGGATTGTTATCAGCGAGGGCTTTATCGACTTGCTGATCGATAAGGTCTTGAGTGAATTCACCGACACCTATCCCGGCATTCGCATCACGCTGGACGTGTTGCCGGTCAACAGCGTGCTTGAAGAAGTCGCGCAAAGCGCCGCGAGCATTGGCCTGGCCTACAACCCCCCGGCGCACCCTGACGTGACCTATCGCGCGTCGTCCTTGCAGCCGGTTCGTTTACTGATGCGCTCGGGCCATCCGTTGGCGCAGCTCAGCGAGCCGTTGAAGCTGGAAGACATCTTGCGTTACCCGTTGGCAGTGATGCCGTCGGAATACGGCCTGGGGCAAATCATTCAGCTCGTGCTGCATACCGAAAACCTGTCCATTCGCCCGGCCATGGTCACCAACTCCCTGACGGCCCTCAGGCGGTATGTGATGAGCGGTGATGCGGTGACCATGATGAGCGAGTTCTCGGCCTTCAACGACCGGGTCAGCGGCGCGCTGGTGACCCGCTCGATCGATCACCCGCTGTTCCAGAATGTTCATGCTCGGCTGTTGGTGAAGCTCAACAAGCCGCAATCGGTAGGGGCTGAAGAGTTGCTCAAGTGGATCGAGCATCGAACGTCTATTTTCGGTCAGTGAGCGTGTGGCTCAGGCGTAGACGAGCCCAGCCGTTCGCTGATGAACGTGACAAAGGCATTGAGCTTGGGAAGTGATTTTTTTGAGCGCAAATAGACCATTTGCACCGGCTTGGGCTCCGGTGCACAGGCACTCATCAGCGGCACCAACTCACCACTGGCCAATGCCGCGGCTACCAGAAAATCGGGCTGCATCAAGATCCCGCAGCCGGCAATGGCCGCTTCAAGCAGCACCTTGCCATCGTTGCTTTTGAGGACCGCCTGCTCGGGCCACGGAACGTCTTTGTTGCCTTGGCGTAAGGGCCAGGCAAAGCGATTGTTCCACGAGGTGTGGGTCAAAATCCGGTGTGTGGACAGATCCTCCGGGGTCTGCGGTGCCTGCCAAGTGGCGAGGTATTTGGGCGCCGCGCAGATCACCATCCGGTAGGGCGGCAGTGGCCTGCAAACGAGGTTGACGTCCACCCGCTCGGAAATCCTGAAGCCCAGATCAAATGAGCTTTCGTAGAGGTCCACGACCTTATTGCTCAAGATCAGCTCAATCTGAATCTCGGGATACAGTTGCATGAACTCGGTGACGAGTGGACCAATCAACGCGCTGCCCAGGGTCATCGGCGCGGTCACGCGCAGCAGGCCGCTGGGTCTGTCGGTGGAGGCTTCGACGCGCTTGAAGGCGTACTCGATCTGCTCAAGGGCGGTTTTGGCTTCGGCGTAAAACAACCGGCCTTCACCGGTGACGGACTGGCGGCGCGTTGTTCGTTGAATCAGCTTGGTGTTCAAGGCCGTTTCAAGGCTCTGAATATGCCGCCCGACCATGACCGCCGACATGCCCACCTGAACCGCAGCCTCAGCAAAACTTCCCGCCTCGACGACCGCCACAAAGACTTCCATTTGCCTGAGCTTGCTCATAAAAAATGCCTTCTGGCTGTACAGATAAAAACCCAAAAACCCTTATAGCGCAGTTTGCGGCCTGAACAGCAGGCGACATTGATTGCGAACCTCAGGTTATACAAGTACTAACTTTCAGTGCGTTTATTACCCGCTGGTTTGTTCCTATATTAATTAAGAATAAACATCAGCGATGAGGTCACAGAACATGCAAACCAGACTGGACAAGGCTTTGGCGGCCTTTCGCCGGGCAGATGTGTTGCAGGGCGCCACCCGCATTCAACGTGCCGAGCGGCTTGAACAGGAGCTGGGCTTGCGCGAGCAAGGCGTCGGCCTTTACCTCAAACGTGATGATCACATGCACATCGGCGGTGGCGGCAACAAGCTGCGCAAGCTTGAGTTTCACCTCGGTGCCGCGCTGAAAAACGGTGTTGATACGCTGATTACGGTTGGCGGGATTCAGTCCAACCATGCGCGTTTGACGGCGGCGGTCTGTGCCCGACTGGGCATGGCCTGCGAGTTGATTCTGACCCGCTCGGTGGCCAAGGCCGACTCCGATTACGAACTCAACGGCAACGTCCTGCTGGATCAGCTTTTTGGTGCCCGGATACAGGTGCTGGCCAAGGGGGCCGACTCTCTGGCCGCCGCCGAGCACCGGGCCAATGAATTGAGAGCAGCGGGGCGCAACGTCATGGTTATTCCTACTGGCGGCTCGACGCCGTTGGGTAGCCTGGGCTACGCCCGTTGCGCGGCAGAAATCGCGCAGCAAGAGATCGAGTTGGGCGTTCACTTCTGCGAGGTGGTGATCCCCAATGGCAGTGCGGGCACCCATGCCGGGCTAGCGGCAGGCTTTGAGCTGCTGGGGCGTGGGGCTTCGACCGTGAAGTCCTGGTCGGTGCTGGCCGATCAGCAAACCTCTGCAAGCAGGACGCGGCAGCTGACTCAAGAGGCGCTGGCGCTGCTCGGTCATGCAGCCACCCTTGAGCCGCAGGCCATCCATATCGATGGCAGCCAACTGGGGGAAGGCTACGGGCTGCCGACACCGGCGATGATCGACGCCGTGCAACTCATGGCCCGTTGCGAAGGGCTGCTGGTTGACCCGGTTTACTCGGGCAAGGCCTTCGCAGGCCTGCTGGCTGACCTTCGCCAAGGCCGCTACCGCGCTGGCGATAACGTGCTGTTCGTCATGACCGGCGGCACTCCGGGCCTTTACGCCTACCGCGACACCTTCACCCAAAGCCTGTAGTCGCTGCAAAGGTACGAGGCTGCGAGAGATGAAACGGCGGTCCTGCGGCCCGCATCGCAGCCTTCGTGCCTCGACAGCGACTACAGCTGCGCCCTCAAATAATAATCAAGGAGGCCACCATGGGTGTGCCAAACGAACGTGTGCCGGTTGACAGTGATCGCGATGAAACCCGGGAGTGGCTGGAGTCGCTGGAGGCCGTGGTACGGGAGGCTGGCTGCGAGCGCGGTCAGTTTTTACTTAAACAATTGGAGCAACACGCAAGAGCACTTGGCATCACCGCGCAGGTGCATCCGTACTCGGCCTATCGAAATACCCTTTCGATTGAACGCCAGGGGCCTTACCCGGGCGACCTGGCCGTCGAGGAACGGATTACCGCAATCATTCGCTGGAATGCATTGGCCATGGTGGTGCGCGCCAATCAGGCCTACGGCGAACTGGGCGGGCATATCGCCAGTTATGCCTCTGCCGCTGAAATCTTCGAGGTGGGGTTCAACCATTTTTTTCGGGCCCGTGATGAACAGCATGGCGGCGATCTGGTGTTTTTCCAGCCGCACTCGGCGCCTGGGGTCTATGCCCGTGCGTTCCTTGAGGGGCGCTTGTCTGAAGAACAACTGGCCAACTATCGCCAGGAAGTCGGCGGCAACGGCCTGAGTTCATATCCGCACCCTTGGTTGATGCCGGACTTCTGGCAATTCCCGACCGGCTCGATGGGCATCGGCCCGATCAGTGCGATCTATCAGGCGCGGTACATGCGTTACCTCGAACACCGCCACCTGGCCGACACCGCCGAGCGCCATGTCTGGGGCGTTTTTGGTGACGGTGAAATGGATGAGCCCGAGTCGATTGCCGGGCTCACGCTTGCGGCGCGGGAGAAACTCGACAACCTGACCTTTATCGTCAACTGCAACTTGCAGCGTCTGGATGGCCCGGTGCGCGGTAACGGCCAGGTCATTCAAGAACTTGAGGCGCTGTTTACCGGTGCTGGCTGGAATGTGATCAAGGTGATCTGGGGCTCGGACTGGGACCCGCTGTTTGCCCGGGACACCCACAACGCCTTGTTGCAACGCTTCGCCCAGACGGTCGATGGCCAGTACCAGACGTTGGGTTCCAAGGATGGCGCTTACAATTTGCTGCACTTCTTCCAGCAGGATCCGGAGATCCAGGCACTGGTCTCGCACATGTCGGATGCCGAGATTGATGCCCTCAAGCGTGGCGGGCATGACTTGCGCAAGCTGTACGCCGCGTTCGCCGCCGCCAAGGCGCACAAAGGCCAGCCGACGGTCATCCTCGCCAAGACCAAAAAAGGCTATGGCATGGGCGGCGCGGGGGAGTCACGCATGACTTCGCACCAGGCCAAGAAGCTGGATATCGATGCGCTCAAGGCATTCCGGGATCGCTTCGCCTTGCCACTCTCGGATGATGATGTGGCGCAGTTGCGCTTTTATCGCCCGGCTGAAGACAGCCAGGAAATGCGCTATTTGCGCGAACGCCGCAGTGCATTGGGCGGGTATCTGCCTGCGCGTAACAAGGGCAGTGAGTACATCGCCATACCGGCCATGGCGGACTACGCGCGTTTCGCCTTTGAAGCCGATGGCAAAGAAATGTCCACCACCATGGCCGTGGTCCGCATGCTGGGCGGTTTGCTCAAGAACAAAGAACTGGGGCCGCGAATCGTGCCGATTGTGGCGGATGAAGCGCGCACCTTTGGCATGGCCAATCTGTTTCGCCAGATCGGCATTTACTCGCCGCTGGGCCAGTTGTACGAGCCAGAAGACGCGGGTTCCATGCTCTATTACCGCGAAGCCCGCGATGGCCAACTGCTGGAGGAGGGCATCACCGAAGCCGGGGCGATTTCTTCGTGGGTGGCGGCTGCGACCTCGTACAGTGCCCATGGCAAGCCGATGCTGGCGTTCTACATCTATTACTCCATGTTTGGTTTTCAGCGGGTTGCGGACTTGATTTGGGCTGCGGCGGATCAACGTGCACGGGGCTTTTTACTCGGCGCCACCGCCGGGCGAACTACCTTGGGCGGCGAAGGGCTGCAGCATCAGGACGGCAGTAGCCACGTGGTGGCGGCCACCGTACCCAACTGCCGCGCCTACGACCCGGCGTTCGCAGGTGAACTGGCGGTGATTGTCGACCATGGCATGCGCCAGATGATGGAGCGCGATGTCGATGAGTTCTATTACATCACCGTGATGAACGAAAACTACGCCCAGCCGTCATTGCCGAGTGGCGTTGAAGCCCAGGTTATTCGCGGCATGTATCGCTATGCACAGACAGAGTCTGATGCGCCCCGTGGTTCGGTCCGGCTGCTGGGCAGCGGGACTATTTTGCGCGAAGTGATCGCCGCGTCTGAAATGCTCGCAACCGACTGGCAGGTTGCGAGTGAGGTGTGGAGTGTCACCAGTTTCAGCGAGCTGGCGCGTGAAGCCCGTGAGGTCGAACGGCACAACCGGCTCAACCCGGCCGCGACTGAGCAGGTCAGCCATCTGTGCGCGTCGCTGGCGGGCGATGCGCCGGTGATTGCCGCCTCTGACTATGTTCGCGCCTGGCCGCAACTGATCGCCAGTTATGTCGATGCGCGCTTTATTGCGCTGGGCACCGACGGTTTTGGCCGCAGTGATACCCGCGCCGCCTTGCGTGACTTCTTTGAAGTGGACCGTCAGCAGATCGTTTTGGCGGCATTGGACGGCCTGGTGCGTGACGGCCGTTTACCGCGACAGGTGTTGGCTGAGGCCGTTGAGCGTTATGGGCTGAGCGGTGATCGTCCCGCGCCCTGGACGCGCTAACGGTTGTCTTCCCTTTTTTATGCGGCGGTAAGTCATGAGTGAAATCAGAGAGATTCACGTCCCGGACATTGGGGACTTCAAAGACCTCCCGGTGATTGAAGTGTTGGTCAAACCGGGCGACACAGTGGCAATCGATGAGCCCTTACTGACCCTGGAGTCGGACAAGGCCTCGATGGATGTACCCAGCCCCGAGGCCGGGGTTGTGGTGGCGGTGACGGTCAAAGAGGGTGATCGGGTTTCCAGGGGTAGCCCTATGCTGACGTTGCAGGTGGCGGTGAGTGCCGAGCCTGCGCCTCAACCGGCAGTCAGCAGCCCTGCGCAGGTCAGTGTTGCGCCTGTGGCTGTCACTGCGCCGTCGGCTCCTGCGGCAGTCCCGGCGGTGAACCCATCGGCGGCCAAACCCCACGCCAGCCCCTCCGTGCGCAGTTATGCGCGCAAATTGGGGGTGGATGTGTCGCGCGTGGTGCCCACCGGCAAGGGGGGGCGCATGCTGCGCGAGGATGTCGAGCGCTTCGTCAAGGACGCCATGGCGCGTCTGGATAGCCCTGGGCAAAGCGCCGGGCTCAACCTGCTGCCGTGGCCGGAGGTGGATTTTGCCCGGTTCGGTCCGGTTGAAAAAGTGGCGCTGTCACGCATCAAGAAAATCTCGGGGGCCAACCTGTCGCGCAACTGGGTGATGATTCCCCATGTCACCAATAACGAGGAGGTAGACATCACCGACCTGGAGGCATTCAGGGTTCAACTCAATCAGGAGGGCAGCAAGGAGGCGATCAAGTACACCTTGCTGGCATTTCTGATCAAGGCGGCTGCTGCGACGCTGAAGACTTTCCCCGCGTTCAACAGTTCACTGGGCCATGAAGACGGTGAGCCGATCCTGATTGTGAAGCAGTACTGCCACATCGGTTTTGCCGCGGACACGCCCAATGGGCTGGTGGTGCCGGTGATTCGCGATGTCGAGCACAAAGGCATCGGCCAGATCGCCACAGAGTGCGCAGAACTCGCGAAGAAGGCCCGGGACGGCAAATTGGGGCCTGCTGACATGAGCGGAGGGACCTTCACCGTTTCCAGCCTGGGCGGGATTGGCGGCACCGGCTTTAACCCGATTATCAACGCCCCGGAAGTAGCCATTCTGGGGGTAACCCGGGCACAGATCAGGCCCCTGTGGGATGGCCAGGCGTTTGCTCCGCGACTGGTTCTGCCGTTGGCGCTTTCGTGGGATCACCGCGTGGTCGATGGCGCGGCTGCGGCGCGTTTCCTTCAGCATCTGGCAGCGCTGTTGGCTGACTTTCGTCGAATTACCCTGTGAGGAGGGCGCACATGAGTCAGGTGAACGAAGTAAGTGTTGAGTGCGATGTGCTGGTGCTGGGTGGCGGCCCCGGCGGCTATTCGGCGGCCTTTCGCTCGGCCGATCTGGGCCAGAAAACCCTGCTGGTTGAGCGCTATGCCACCTTGGGCGGCGTGTGCCTGAATGTCGGCTGCATCCCCTCCAAAGCGTTGCTGCATATCGCTGCGGTGATGGAGGAAGTGCCGCACTTGGCCGCCATGGGCATTGAGTTTGGTGTTGGCCAGGTTGATCTGGGTGCGTTGCGCCGTCATAAAGAGGCGGTGGTCAACACACTGACCAGCGGGCTGGCGGGGATGGCCAAAGGGCGAAAGGTTGAGGTTGTACGCGGGGTCGGGCGTTTTCTGGACCCGCATCACCTTGAGGTCTCGCTGTGTTCGGGCGCAGGTCTTGAGCTGACGGGTGAAAAACAGCTGATCCGGTTCAAGCAGTGCGTGATTGCTGCCGGTAGCCAACCGGTGACGTTGCCGTTCATGCCGGATGATCCACGCATCGTGGACTCCACCGGCGCCCTTGAACTCAAGACGGTGCCCAAGCGCATGCTGGTGGTGGGCGGCGGGATTATCGGCCTGGAAATGGCTACCGTTTATTCGGCCCTTGGTGCACGCATCGACGTGGTCGAAAGGCTGGATGGCCTGATGCAGGGGCCTGATCGTGACCTGGTCAAGGTCTGGGAGCAGTACAACCACCCGCGTTTTGATCGGGTGATGGTCAATACCCGCACGGTGAGCGCCGAGGCCAGCGAGCAGGGCATCTGGGTGACCTTTGACGGTGAGCAAGCACCTGCCGAGCCGCAGTGTTATGACCTGGTGTTGGTTGCGGTCGGGCGCAAACCCAATGGCGACCGGATCGGCGCTGACAAGGCCGGTGTCCATGTGGATGAGCGCGGGTTTATCCGCGTCGACAAGCAGATGCGCAGCACTGTGCCGCACATTTTCGCGATCGGTGACATTGTTGGTCAGCCCATGCTGGCGCACAAAGCTGTGCATGAAGGCCATGTCGCCGCCGAAGTGGCGGCGGGTGAGGCCCTGAATAACCCTGAGCTGGTGTGCAGCCATTTTGATGCGTTGCAGATCCCCGGGGTTGCTTACACCAACCCGGAGGTGGCGTGGGCCGGGCTGACTCAGCAAGAAGCCAAAGCCCAAGGCATCAAGGTAGAGGTGGCGGTGTTCCCGTGGGCCGCATCAGGCCGCGCGATTGCCAACGGCCGCGATGAAGGCCTGACCAAACTGGTGTTCGATGACGACACGCGGCGTGTGATCGGCGGCGGCATTGTCGGTACCGGGGCGGGTGATTTGATCAGTGAAGTCTGCCTGGCCATCGAAATGGGGGCCGACGCTCTGGACATCGGCAAGACCATTCACCCGCACCCCACCTTGGGTGAGACGGTCGGCATGGCTGCCGAGGTTGCCCTCGGCAGTTGCACCGACTTGCCTGCGCGCAGGCGTTAGAGCGCCGCCTCAGGCTTGCCTCCTGCTACCAGCCAAGGAGGCAAGCGTGTCGCGATGACGGTTGCATGTTTACTCCTTGGGCCAGCCGCCGCCCAACGCCCGGTACAGGTGTACACGGTCAATGGCGGCATCGGTCGCGCTGTCGACCAGATCGTTTTGAGTTGCCAGCAAGGCCTGCTGTACGGTCAAAACGTTCAGGAAGTCTGCGGCGCCTTGGGCATAACGTTCTTTGGCGGTACGCAAGGCAAGGGTATTTTCGTTGACGGCTTTTTCCAGCGCGGCGTGGTGTTTTTGCTCGGCCGCGTAATCGGTCATGGCATTGTCGACTTCATGCCAGGCGCTCAATACCACGCGCTGGTAGTTCAATGCGGCTTCCTGCTCCTGACGTTTACGCAATTGCAGTGTGCCGGTAAGGCGACCGCCCTGAAAAATCGGCATGTACACACTGGGCCCATACGACCACTCCCGCGAGCCCCATGCCCCCAGATTTGAGCCATTGAGGGCTTGATAGCCCATGCTAGCGCCCAGGCTGACACGCGGGTAGAAATCCGCTTGTGCAACGCCAATGGCTGCTGTAGCCCGGTGTAATGCGGCTTCGCTTTGCAAGATGTCGGGACGCCGACGGGCCAGCTCCGAAGGCAGGCCCAGCGGCACATCGGGAGCTGGATGGGGGATGGCTTTGGGCTCAATCAGTTCTGCATGCAGCGTGCGTGGCGGGGTGGCGAGTAAAAAGCTGAGAGCGTTGATCAAGCGGCTTTGCGCCGCTTCAAGCGACGGCAATACGGCTTCAATCGTTGCCACCTGTGCGGCCGAGTTGGCGGTGTCCAGGTTTGTAGTCACACCATTGTCATAGCGTGCGCGGGTCAGTTGTTGGCTTTGCCGGGCAATGTCCAGGTTCAATCGCGCGACCGCCAGCTTGGCTTGCACTCCCCGCAAACGAATGTAATCAGTGGCGGTTTCAGCCGCGATGCTCAAACGTACACCGTCGCGTTGTGCCTGGCTGAGTTCGACGTCGGCGTCAGCGGCCTCGATACTGCGGCGCACATGCCCCCAGAGATCAATTTCCCAACTGGCGTCGAGGGCACTGGTCCACAGTTCAAAAGGTGCCTTGCCATTGAGGTTGGACTCGTCCAGCACCCCTTCGGCACTGTTTCGCGCTCGTTTATAAGCAGCGTTGGCACTGACCTCGGGCAGCCTTTCACTGCCGGTGACCTGACGCAGCAAGCGGCTTTGCTCCAGGCGGATACTGGCCGTGCGCACATCAAAATTGGCGCTCGCAGAACGATCGATTAACTGTGTCAGCAGCGGGTCGCCCAGGCGCTGCCACCACAGGTTATCTACCTTGGTGTCCAGGCTTGCACCGGAAGTAACAGCGGTTTGCCAAGTTGCCGGTAGTTGAGCTTCAGGCTTTTGGAAGTCCGGCCCTACGGTGCAAGCGCCAAGGCTTGCTATCGAAATAAACAGAAGCGTGCGTTTCATTTCAGCGCTCCTGGGTGACGTCGACGCTGGCAACCACCGACATACCAACGCGCAGTCGATCCAGATCCGGTTGGTGCTCATCAAACATGATTTTCACCGGGATTCTCTGCACGACTTTGGTGAAGTTGCCCGTAGCGTTGTCCGGAGCGATAGCGGAAAAGGACAGTCCGGTTGCCGGTGCCAGGCTTTCTATCCAGCCTTTGAAACTGTGCTCCGGAAAACTGTCGACACGCAGTTCCACGGCTTGGCGGGTATGCATGTGCGCCAGTTGTGTCTCGCGAAAATTAGCGATCACGAAGGCTTTGTCCACCGGGACCACCGCCATGAGGGGTTGCCCTTGGCCTACATAAGCGCCGACGCGCACGGAGCGCTGGCCGATCATGCCATCCTGAGGCGCGGTTATTTTGCTGTACGACAAATTGAGGTCCGCCTGATCCAGGGCCGCGTTAGCCTTGGCCAATGCAGCTTTGGCAACATCCACCCGGGCTTTCAGGACGCTCAGGGTTTTGACCGCTGCAATGCGGATTGCTTCATCTCGGTCGCGGGTGGCTTGCCAGCCCAGCAACTCGGCCTCGGCCTTTTGTTGTTCTTGCTGAGTACCGGCACCGGCGTTGGAGAGGTTCAGGTAGCGCTGTGCATTGGCCTGGGAGAACTTGAGTGACGCGGCCGTGGCCCGGATCGTCGCGGTGGCCTGATCAATGATTGCCGATTGGCGTTCAATGCTGGCGCCCAGGTTCACCAATTCAGCCTTGGCTGCTTGCACGCTGGAGGCTGCGGCAGCCTGGGCAACCAGAAGGTCCCGGTCATCCAGTTCGGCCAGCAGCTGGCCGGCCTTCACTTGCTGGTTATCTTCGACCGCAACCCTGGCAATTTGTCCAGACAGGCGCGGTGATACGAAAACAGAGTCAGCCCTGATGTAAGCGTCGTCTGTACTTTGGACGGAGCTTCCACCCACCAGTCTGTAGCCGATGTAGACGACGCAAATGACGACGGCGGTAGTGACTAAGCCAATAGCAGTTCTGTGTTGTTTCATGGTGATACCGGAGGTTGCGGTGGAAAGGCGCGTTTAGGCAGGGTCAGCAGCACGACAAACATCACCGCGATAATGACCAGCAAGGCGAGGTAGGCATCGCTGAAGCTCAAGACGAAGGCTTGTTCTCGTACCCGCTCGGCCAATGCGTGGGCAGAGGGGGCATGCAGCAGGCCGGGCAAGGACGGTTGTGCTGAGGCCAGCCCGTCCAGGAGCGTATTTGAATGCACATGTTCGCGATGAGTAATGAAGTTTTCGACGGTGCAAGCGGCCACCACCGAGAACAGGCCGCGCATCGTGTTGACCATCGAAGACGCAAAGGGGCCTTCCATGGGATGAATCACCCCCGTTGCGTTCATCAGCAAGGGCACGACTACCATCGGTTGGCCGAAGGTGTGCAGTATCTGCAGCACATAGAAATCCTCACGAATCCATTCGCTGGTGATCAGCGAACCGCCTGCGCAGGCGATGGCAATTAGCGCCAGACCGGTTGCCATCACATAACGTGAGTCAACCCAGTTTCGATTGATGACGGTCGCGACCAGCGGTGCGAGCAACAATTGAGGCAGCGCAATCAACAGGGCCGTTGGCATGGTTTGCAGCGGTCGATAGCCTTTGACTTCAGTCAGGTAGGCGGCCGGGATGAAGCCGCTGGCCATGGTCAGGAACAAAAACAGGCACAGGGTGATAATCCCGTAGGCAAAATTGCGCCGTTCCAGCAGTTGCAGCTTGAACAGCGGCAGCGGGTGGAACCATTCGTTCAGCAAAAACAGTGGCAGGCAAATGATCGCGCCTGCAATCAGCGTGCTGATCAGCGGTGAATTGAACCAGTCGAGCCGCTCGCCCTGAGTCAAGGCAATTACCAGCATTGAAATGCCCGCGACACCCAGCAGTGCACCTCTCCAGTCGAGTTGCTTGAACCGCTCCAGCCGCAGCGGATCTTGCGGCAGGCCGTAAGCAATAAGCGCTGCCCCCATCAGGCACGTAGGTACGATCTGCCAGAAGACCATTCGCCAGTCACCGCCTTCGGTCCAGAGCGCCGCCAGTGGCATGGCCAGGTTAGGGCCGAAGGTAGCGGTGAGCGCGTAAGCCGAGAGCCCGTAAAGCTTTACGTGCCAAGGTAAAAAGCGCAGTGCTGCGGTCATTAGCAGGGGAGGTAATGCGCCGCCGGCCAAGCCTTGTAGTACGCGCAGCAGCACCAGGCTTTCAACGTTGGGTGCAAACGGGATAATGACGGCCAGGACAGCAAAGGAAAATGTCACCACAATGGCAAAACGGCGAAGTGAAAAGGTGACTGCCAGCCACGGCGACAGCAACATGGCACTCACTTCGGCAGCAGCGTATGCGGAGCTGATCCAGGTCCCTTCATCATGACCAAGGCCGTAAATACCTAGAATGTCGACCAACGTGATATCGGTGACGCGGTCATTGATGCCTGACGTGAGTGCGGCAACGAGCACGCCGATAAGCCCAAGGGCAATTCGCCAGCCAAATGGAGCCGGCGCCGAGGGGGGAAGGGGAGCGGACAAAGGGAAGGTTCCTGCTGTTGAAATCAATTAACCTGACATACGGTGCAATGTACCACTAGGCAATACTAAGGACAATCTTATGACTATTCAGGAAACTGACCGTGGCGGTGTTCAGGTCATCTCACGCGCGGCAGCGATCCTTCGCTGTCTGGAGGATG
Organism: Pseudomonas helleri; assembly: GCF_001043025.1. GTDB lineage: Bacteria > Pseudomonadota > Gammaproteobacteria > Pseudomonadales > Pseudomonadaceae > Aquipseudomonas > Aquipseudomonas helleri. The sequence continues at coordinate 110,790 of NZ_JYLD01000016.1, forward strand.
AGCCTTCGGGCCTGAGCCTGGGGGCCATCGCCAAGCGTAGCGGCCTGCCGCGCTCAACCGTCCAGCGGCTGGTAGACGCACTTGCACAGGAAGAACTGCTGGAGGTGCACGGTCGTGGTGGCGTGTGCCTGGGGCCGGCGTTGATGCGTTTGGCCTCCCACAGCCACGTTGATATCACCCAAAAAGCCAGGCCCTACCTTGAGGAGCTGTCTCGTGTGACGGGTGAGACAGCAAGCCTGGTCAGTGCCAGTGGCGCGCAAATGATGATTCTTCAATCTGTGGTCTCACCTCATGCTCTGCGGGTTGCGCCGGTTGCCGGTAGTTTTCTGAGCATTTACGCCACGGCCGGAGGAAAAATCCTGTTGTCCTCGATGCCTGATCAAGCCATTGGGCAATTGCTGGGCAAGGCACTCAAACCGCTCACCGAGAAAACCCCGTCGCTGTCCCAGTTACTGGAGCAACTGGAGACGATCCGCGAGGATGGATTCGCGCTGGATTTTGATGAACATACGCTGGGTGTGGGCGCAATAGCTGTAGGGCTGCAAACACCGCAGGGCCGCTATGCGATCGATGTGGTTGGCCCGGTATGGCGTATTGATCAGGCCAAAGACGCGGTAAAAGCCGCCCTCCTGAAATGCCGGGACGATATGGTCAATGGGCTGCGCAGCATTGACTAGCCTGTTCCCGGCTCTTGGGTTTATCGGGCATGCGCTTGGCCGGGGAATAATGCGTCATAGTATTTTTTGCCGTCATGCAGGTGCTGGCCGAACTCAAAGCCGTGCTCCAGCATTGTTTGCATATCGGCTTCGCTGATGCGCATCACATAACTGTTCTCTGTAGTGACCAGAGCACACTTGCGGCCTTTTGCTTCGCGGATGTTGAACCATTTGCCAGGGTCGGCATGTTGGCTGGGGTAGACCTGGCCGTCATGCTCGACTTGCCATGCGCCATCGAGCAGGATCCAGTAATCCGCGGCTGAAGTTGCCTGCTGATCGGCCTTGGCGATCACGGCACCCGGCTCGGCCGCCCACTCCATTGAGTGATCGATCACCCACTGCAGTTGTTCCGTCGACAGTGCGGTGAAAAAAGGCGTATGTCGCAGTAAATGCAAATAGGTAATAGAGGGTTTCATCGTCATCTCTTGCATGGCATCGGGTGTGCGCTTGCCTGTACACAGGCTTAGTCCCCACGCGACCAACAGCGCAAGGAGGGTGCCGTACAGATAATTGAGTCGCCGCGGATGCGCTGTATTGACCTGAAAATTCATCGTGGTCTTGGTTGCAGGTGGTTGGCGTGAGCAGTGAAAAAAAGGTCGGCCTTTTGGCCGACCTGACCAGGTGTCATCAATGGCTCAAATAATCCCGCCGTTGGCGCGCAAGGTCTGGCCGTTGATCCAGGCACCGTCCGGACCCGAGAGGAACGACACAACTGCTGCAATATCCGCAGGTTGGCCCAGGCGTTCCAGCGGCGCCAGTTTGGCCAGGCGATCGATCACCTCCTGAGGTTTGCCGTTAAGGAACAGGTCTGTTGCCGTCGGGCCTGGAGCCACGGCGTTGATGGTGATATTGCGACCGCGCAGCTCTTTGGCCAGGACGCTGGTCATGGCTTCTACTGCGGCTTTGGTGGCGGCATAGATTGAGTAGGTCGGTTGCAGCAGGGCGGTCACGCTGGACGAAAAGTTGATGATCCGCCCGCCATCACGCAAGTGCTTGGTGGCTTCGCGCAGGGTATTGAAGGTGCCTTTGAAGTTGATCGCCAGCAGTCGGTCGAAGGTCGCGTCGTCGGTATCGCCCAAGGGGGCTAGTGCCATGATCCCGGCATTGTTGACCAGCACATCGACACCGCCAAAGGTTGTGATGGTGGTTTCGAACAGTTGCTTGACCGCTGCACTGTCGCTGATATCGGCCTGGACCGCGATTGCGCTGCCCCCTTGCTGGGTGATTTTATCGGCCAGGGCGTGGGCCGGTTCAGCGCTTCCCGAATAATTGACCACGACTGCGAAACCATCGTGGGCGAGGCGTTCGGCAATGGCTGTGCCAATGCCACGTGAGGATCCGGTAACGATGGCGACTTTTTTGCTGGACGTATTCATGAGTTAAAACCCTTAAGAAAATAACCTGGCCCCCGGCACGTCTGCACAGTCGTGCGGGTGAGCTTAATCGTGCTCTGTCTAAAGGTTTGCATGTTCGGTTGCGGTGAATAAAGATGGGTTTTCTGCCATCTCTATTCGTAAAATCACAATAATGTTGCGCGCTGCTCAGATCGAAAATGAAGAATAAGTCATGTTTTTTAATTTGCTGAACAACGGTAGCTCAATTACTTTCCGCTGACTTTGAATCCGACTGCGCGTTACCGCGTGGCCGGTTCAAACGGCGCAACACCCCAGCACAACTGCTGCTCGACACGGTTGAAAAACCGCCTGTGTATGGGCGCCCAGGCCTTGGCCATCTGATCCGTTGTATTGACCCCGAATTCATCGCCCGCGTGTGCCACGTTCGGTAGCCGCAGTTACCGGGTGTGATGGCGCGTGCCGAACGTGTCGGGATCACACTCCAGAGATAAAAATAAAGTCGAGGATTCAAGAAGTGTTAGACAGGATAGTAGGGCCTCTTTTGCCTGTTGCATGCGTCATCCTCCTCGGCTTCATCGCCGGTAAGCGCGGGAAGTTAACCCACTCGGACAGCTTGTTGATCAGCAGCCTGGTACTCGGCTGGATCATGCCGGCCTTGCTCTTCGTGGGCATGGCGAACACGCCGCGAGCGCAACTTTTGGACTTCAAGTACATTTTCGCGACGGTGATTGGCATCATCGGCATGTTCCTGCTGGCGCTGGGCATTGGCTGGCTGCACCTTCGCGACCTCAAGGCGGCGACCCTCAAAGGGCTGGTCAACGGTTTTCCGGATGCCGCGTTTATGGGGATCCCCATCCTGGGTGCCATGTACGGGCCGCAGAGCATCTATTCGGTGCTGGTCTTAAACCTTGTCGCAACCTTGATCATGATCCCCCTGACCATCACGTTGCTGACTATCGCCGATGGCAAAGACAGCGGTATTCAGGCGTTTGTGTCGAGCCTGTCAACGGCAGTGCGCAGACCTCTGGTGTGGGCGCCTGCGCTCGGTATTCTGCTGTCCATGCTGGAGTTCAAATTGCCCGCCGTGGCCGCCGAGTCGTTCAACCTTCTGGGCAAGGCGACGCCAGGGGTTTCGCTGTTCTGTCTGGGTTTGATCATGTCTACCGACACGCTGAAGATGTCGGGTGAGGTATGGACCAATCTGGGGCTCAAGCTGTTTGTTCAGCCGGCCTTGATGTTTGGGGCGATGGTGGTACTGGGCAGACACGGCTTATTTGCCCAGCAAATGATTTTGTTGAGTGCGCTGCCCTCGGCGACGATACCGGCCATGTTCGCCAACCAGGCCGGTGTTTATCAGAGCGAGGCCGCGACCTCCATCTTGATTAGTACAGTGTTGTCGATCGTCACGTTTTCTGCCGCCATCTACCTCATAGATGGCGGGCTGGCTGCCTGATCACTGCATCTTGCCGGGGCGCGTTTTCAATAATCGCCCTGCGTCAGTGTAGAGCGGTCGATCTGGTCAATCGACGTAACACCTGTGAGTGTCATGGCGACGCGCATTTCCTTGCTGAAGATATCCAGCAGGTTTTCAACGCCTTGCTGCCCGTCAGCCGCCAGTGCATAAGCGCTTGAGCGCCCCAGCAAGCATCCTTTTGCGCCCAGTGCCAGCATGCGCACTACGTCCAGCCCGGAACGAATGCCGGAGTCGACGAGGACGGTCAGGTCGTCGCCTACGCTGTCGGCAATCGCGGGCAAGGCTTTGGCGGTGGACAGCACGCCATCGAGTTGGCGGCCGCCATGGTTGGAGACAACGATGCCGTCGGCGCCGAAACTCACCGCATCCTTGGCGTCCTGCGGGTCCAGGATGCCCTTGATGATCATCGGGCCTTTCCAGAACTCACGGATCCATTCCAGGTCTTTCCAACTGATGGACGCGTCGAAATTGTTGGCCAGCCAGCCAATGTAATCCTCCAGCGTGGTAGGTTTGCCGCGGTATTTAGTGATATTGCCCAAGTCATGGGGGCGACCCAACAGGCCCACATCGAGCGCCCAGCCTGGCTTGGTCATGGCTTGCAGGATGCGCCGCGAGGAGGCGTATGGCCCGGACATTCCGGAGTGGGCATCGCGGTAGCGCGCCCCTGGGGTGGGCATGTCAACGGTAAACACCAGGGTCGTCACGCCCGCTGCCTGGGCACGCTCCAGCGCGTTGCGCATAAAGCCGCGGTCTTTGAGCACGTACAACTGAAACCAGATCGCCTGCGGGCTCTGCGACGCCACCTCTTCAATGGAGCACACCGACACCGTCGACAGGCAATAAGGGATGCCCTTGTTGGCGGCAGCCTTGGCCACCTGCACTTCACCGCGACGGGCGAACATGCCGGTCAGGCCTACCGGGCTGAGGATGACCGGCATTGCGTGTTCCTGGCCAAACAGCGTGGTCTTGAGGCTCAGGCTCTCGACATTTCGCAGGATGCGTTGGCGCAAGCTGATGGACGAGAGGTCGGCGCTGTTGGCGCGCAGGGTGTGCTCGGCGTAGGCACCACCGTCGATGTAGTCGAACAGAAAGCGCGGCAACTTGCGTTTAGCGGCTTCACGATAATCGGAAGCGGATGAAATAATCATGTCAATCATTCCTCAAAAACCAGATGAGCTCAGTGACCGCGCCGTGTCGCCGAGATGGGTTCAAGATAGGCAAAAACCAATTATGATAAAAACGACTTTTATTCCTTATGTTAAGTCGAAATTGGAATACCTATGAATCTGAGAACGTTGCGAGCCTTTGTCGAGGTTGTACGCCAGGGCGGGTTCTCCCAGGCGGCGCAGGTAGTGTCACTGACGCAGTCCACCGTCAGCAAGGCGGTCAAGTCCCTTGAAGACGAGTTGGGCACGCCCTTGTTTAACCGCGCCGGTCACAAAGTCGAGCTAACGGCCGCCGGTGAGATCGCCTACCGGCGTGCGCTTGTTTTGCTCTCTGAGCGTAGTGACATGCTCGCTGAAATCAACGAACTGCTCGACCTCAAGCGTGGCAGGTTGCGCATCGGCTTGCCACCGGTGGGCTGTGGCGTGCTGTTTGCGGCGATGTTTGCCACGTACCGCAAGCGCTATCCGCAGGTCGACATCGAACTGATTGAGCATGGCAGCAAACGCCTTCAGGAATGCCTTGAGGCCGGGGAGGTTGACCTGGCGGCGCTGTTGATTCCGATGGATGAGGCGTTTGATTATCAGGCTGTGCGCAACGAGCCGTTGATCGTGGTGCTGCCGGCGGGTCATGCCCTTTCGCGGCGCAAGCGCATTGATTTTACTGATCTCGCGGACTCGCCCTTCATTCTGTTTGAAGCGGGGTTTGCACTAAACGCCAAGATCATGGCCGCCTGCGAGCGAAAAGGCGTAGTACCGCGTGTTACGGCCCGCAGCGGGCAAATCGACTTTATCGTCGACCTGGTGGCGGCGGATTTGGGCGTGGCCTTCTTACCGCGCATGCTGGCGCACAAGCATCAACATGCGGGCATTGCCCTGGTGCCGCTGGATGAGCCGCACACTGACTGGCACATTGCACTGGCCTGGCGAGCCAATGCGCATCTGCCACCGGCCGCCAAAGCCTGGCTGGAACTGGCCAGGGAAATGAACGTTGGGTAGGGCAATTGAAGCGACCGCTACTGTAATCGCTGTCGAGGTACGAAGGCTGCGGTCTTTTAACCTCAAAAGATCGCGAGGCAAGCTCGCTCCTACGGTTTTGTGGTGCCCCGCAAGCTGCGTTCCATCCGGGCCAGACCTTCTTCAAGGGTTGAGCGCGGGCAACCGAAATTGAGCCGTACAAATTGCTGACAGGCTGCGCCAAACTCAGTCCCGGCGCTCAGGGCAACCTTGGCTTCGTTGAGAAAAAAGCGTTGCGGGTCGTCCAGGCCCAGGGCCGAGCAGTCCAGCCAGGCCAGGTAAGTGCTTTGCGGCGCGTGCAGGGTAATACCCGGCAGCCGCGTGCGCACGGCGTCGAGCAGATAATCACGGTTGCCTTGCAGGTAAGCCAGCAGTTCGGTCAACCACGGTTTTGCATCCGCGTAGGCGGCGCGAGTGGCTTCCAGACCCAAGGCATTCACACTGTCGACCATGCCGGCGCGGGCGTTATCAAAGCGCTCACGTAGCTGCGGGTTCTGGATCACCGCAAACGCGGTCTTCAGACCGGCGATGTTATAGGCCTTGCTGGCAGACATCAGAGTCACCGTGCGGTGCGCGAACTGCGGATCAAGTGACGCAATAGGCACATGGCGCAGACCATCGAATTGCAGATCGGCGTGAATTTCGTCGCTGATTATCAGCGCATTGTGCTCGACACAGGCATGACCAATATCTGTCAGTTCGCTGGCAGAAAAGCTCTTGCCCAACGGATTGTGCGGGTTGCTCAACAGCAGCGCACCGGCGCTGGCCAACGCCTCGTGCAGTGCCGGGATATCGGTATGGCAGTGGCCTTGGACATCGGCCTGGAACGGCAACTCAATGCTTGGCAACCGCCAATGGCTGGCGGCATTACGCAGCGGCGAATAGTTTGGGGTCTGCACAACCACCTCCGCACCCGGTTCGATCAATGAGCGCAGCGCCATACTGACGCCGGGTTCGATACCCGGCAGAAACACCAGATCCTGAGGTTCGATCCGCCAGGCATAGTTATGCCAAAGGTAATCAACCAGCGTGTGGCGCAATGCGTCGGTTGCCAGGCAATAACCGAAAGCAGGGTGCGCAATGCGCTGTTGCAAGGCCTGCTGAATGACCGGAGCGACGGCAAAATCCATGTCCGCGACCCACATCGGCAGAACCTCATCCGTATAGCGGCCCCATTTTTTACTGCCGCTGCCGGCACGATCCAGCAGCGTATCGAAGTCAAAAGTCATGCTGTTCTCAAAAGAGTTAGAAGGTGTCAGCGCAAGGCATACACCGCCGTGTGGGGCGCTTGGATAGTGTTATTGAAACGGGCGTCATAGTACGCACCGTTGGCACCAAACGGCCACTGTCTGGCGTTAAAAGACGATGAGTTATGCGGGGTGGGAGTGTTGATCTGTTTGAGTAGTGAATCAGACGTCGTTCGCCGGGGTTGTCGCTGTAGCGCGTTTCGTAGGCGAGGGTGTCGCCGTCCCAGCCGTAGATGTTTTGGCCGCAGTCGTATTGGGCGTTGAGCGTGCGCTGTTGCTGCTCGATCCACGCCGGGCCGGCGCCGGGCGGGCAGTGGGCTTTGGAGTATTTGGCTACGCGTCGCCCTAGGGCGTCGTAGGTGTAGTGCTGGCCGACGTAGTCACGCAGCAGGTTATCGAGGAGCTTGGGCGGCGGGTGGTGGATGGGCCGGCGCGGGGCCTTGGGATCGAGCAGGTTGCTGGCCGGGTCGAAGGCGAAGGTTTCTTCTTTGTGCTGGCTGCTGGCACCGAGCAAACGGCCGAGCGGGTCGTAACGGTAGTTGCGCACCAGCAGGCGCGTGCTTGAGCCGGTAAGGGCTACGGTTTGTTCCAGCAACTGGCTGTAGGTCAGCTAACTGACCCTGTGGCCTTCGGCGTCGCGGGGCCAATGCTGTTGTTGGGCTGTTAAAGAACGATGAACTTATGGTTAGCGGTGCATCGATGCACGCGAGGTGCTGACCGTTAGGATGGAACCGCAGGTGGTCTTCTTATTTAGACTAAGTAGCTTTATAGTTGCGGCTCTATAGCTGAGTATTGACCAATTTTAGTTTCTGGGTGGCATTTGATATTTTATGTATCAATAGTGATGTCTCTGGGTCAGGAGAGTAATTGAATGTGTTAATTGTGTTTTTTCCTGCGTTGGCCTTTAGGTTGATGGATTCGGCCTCTGCATACGTCGAGGCGGAATCAAATATTTCTAGGTTGTCAGTGCAAAAATTAACGTCTATTCGATCTTCGTATTTTTTTGGGAAGCAGATGTTTTGTATTTTACTTAATACATCCTCCTCGCTAGCTGCCCATCGCCATCTGACAATTAGGCTGTGATCGTCAGAATATGCGACAAGCGTGCGTAATGGTTCATCACCCAAGATAAGTGCGGTTGTATTAGTCGTTGAAATCTCTTCAATATAGTTAGAGGTTCTGCAGGCTAAATCGAAATCTGATGGGTAGCCGTTGGTTCCGCCCCATAAAGGGGCGAATTTTTTTTCGATGATAACAAATGGTCCACCAGAACTTTCTATCCAATTTGAAAATGTATAAGTTTTCATTGTTGATTCATCCTCCGTTTTTCCTGTGTGACTTGCCCGGCTTGTCTTAAGCTGCAAGGTCGGCAATGTGCATATAGCCGTTGTGGCTTATTTTCAGTATTGAGTGCATTTGCTGGTTGGTGATCTGGGATGAAGTCACCGCTTTTGGTTCCCGGTTTATGTGTACCGCATGTGTGGCAGCCATCCCTATAGCCAATAACATTAATGTTCGCGCGCTCTTCTCTGTTGAAATTGCGTTCGGGGCCGCGTGCAAGTATTGATTCAGGGGCGTTTTTCCCGGGAGTCAAGGTATCGTTTCTAGCCAACCCCAGCGGATCAACCCACCCAATCGGATTCGGCGCATACGCATAGACATTCAGCCCACCCGCAAACCCTATCGGATCCTTGCTGATAAACCGTCCGACTTGCGGATCATAGTACCGATAGCGGTTGTAGTGCAGCCCGGTTTCGGTGTCGAAGTACTGCCCTTGAAAGCGCAGCGGGTTGCGGATGTTTTCGCGTATTGCGCTGTCGGTACGCTTCTCTTTGGCCAACCCCCACGCTTGATACGTCGCACTCCAGGCAATCTCGCCGCGTTGGTCGGTGAGTTCCATCGGCGTGCCGAGGTGGTCGCACTGGTACCAGGCCATGGCGTTGAACGGTTTTGCCACGGGATGGTGTTGCCACAGCGGGTCGCGGTC
>NZ_JYLD01000017.1 GCF_001043025.1 Pseudomonas helleri
GCCATTTCATGGGTGAGGGACAGGGCTTTTGATAGGCGCATAAAAAATCCGATGCTCGTTTCCAAGCATCGGATTTTGCGGCCTGTGGGCTAAAGGTCAATGCGTCAGTCTTAACTGACTGGCATTACCCTAGGGCGTCTTTTTTTGCGCCTAAAATTAACTGAATTAAAGGCCTTCACACCTCAGCATCAGATAGCCTGCAGGTCCCGCAGCGCTTCTGGATGCTGACTTGCCACCCTTAACAGCGTCTGTGCCGCACCCGCTGGTCTGCGGCGGCCTTGCTCCCAATCTTGCAACGTACGCAGGCTGACACCTAGAAGCTGCGCAAATGCACTTTGAGATAATCCGACTTTAGCTCTCGCCTCAGCGGCGACAGAAAGTGTCACCTCAGTTGCGCGCGCCGCCTTGCCGGCTTTCATTTGGCGAACAGAAGCCAACAAGTCTTTCTGGAAATTTTCCATTTCATGATCCATTACTGATCTCCTCTTTCAATTGATTCAGGAAGGCGATCGGCAGGTTGTCAAACTTCGCCTTGGCGTAGGCGATCAGCAACCATATATGCCCTTCAGCAAGCGCGTTGTAATAGATAACCCGCGTACCACCACGCTTACCCATCCCACCACGAGACCAACGTACCTTACGTAACCCACCGCAGCCGGGAATCACTTCGCCTACGAACGGATTCACCGCCAACCACGCGATAAATTCCTGGCGCTCATCATCACGCCATATGGATTCGGCGTAACGCTTGAAAATTTCGGTTTCGACGATCGTATACATGGCGAAAATATACGGCAAAGCCGTATGGACGTACAAGGCACGCTGGTCGGGTGATTTACGTTCAACGCCGTGCCATCCATACCGTCAAGCCTGCTCAAAGTATCTTGCAGCTACCTGATGACCAATGAGGGCGGGGTTATAACGCCTTAATCGCACATCTCTGTGTCGAAAGTTTGGGGGCATGATTCAACCGGCTAGTACTTTTCATACAACACCGACACTTAGATAACTCTCTACACGTGGCACCCAGTACTCACGTACATACTCAGCTAACGCAAATCCCCCAGCCCACCAAATAGCTTTCTGCCAAACACCCAAGAAGCCCGCCCCGTGCGTGCTTTCTTGTTTCTGGCTATCCGCCGCCCTCCCTCTCATCACACCCGCCATGTATTACCCCTGCACCAACACATAATTTGAAGCCGTGGGGCATGCGCAGACACAGTCCCAAGAGGCGATATTCCACTTTCAATCAAGCATGAACTGGACAAAAAGCGCAGCCAATGGACCAATCACGCACGGATTTTTCTTAGCCACCAATTTGTCATCTTTGGTATCAGTTCGATACAGATAGTAGGCAGCCTTAACGTTATCGATGAGGCTGAACCATGCTGCAACGTTCTCTGTACTCGCTGTCCATTTTGAGTCTTTCCATCGTCGCGGCTCACGCCGTCGGGGGTGAAGCCCTTAATACTCCGCGCCTGAGCAGCATGGACAACTTCCGCGACGTGGCCGGCACCACCACTGCTCGTTCCACAGCCCACGATGGCACCCTGCGGGCGGGTGTGTTTTATCGCTCGAATGCGCTGACGCCATCGGCTGCGGATCTGGCCACGCTTGATAGCTTGGGCATCAAGGCGGTGTATGACTTACGCACACCCGGCGAAATCTCGACAGCGCCTGACGCGCCGCTCACTGGCGCTACTTATCAAAATATCGACATCCTCGGTGCCGCCACGTCGGGGGCAAATATCACTACCGCTGCAATCCTTAATGCACCGGATTCTGCTGCAGCCATGAAGTTGATGCAGGAGACCAATCGCGCTTTTGTCGGCGATGCCGGAATGCGCGCGCAGTTCGGTACGCTGTTCAATGAACTGGCCAGCGTTGATGCGGCGCAGTTGCTGCATTGCACTGCCGGCAAAGACCGCACAGGGTGGGCAGCAGCCGTTCTGCAGAGCATCGCAGGCGTCGACAGCGCGACGATTATGAGTGATTACCTGGCGACCAATGAATACTCTGCCGAGCGTATAGCTGCGACGTTGAAAGCCATGCCGCCGAGCATGGCAAGCATCTACGCTCCGTTACTCGGTGTAGATGCGAGCTACCTGCAGGCTGGGCTGGACCAGGTCAGTGCCCAATACGGCAGCATGGATAATTACCTCAAGCAAGGGTTGGGATTATCACAAGAAACTATCTACGTGTTGCGGGCCAAAATGGTCGAGTACAACAGTTTGCCTGGGCAAGCAGGGATGGTGGGTAACTCGGCGGCTGGTGCGAAGCTGCTACAGCAATTGCAGAACACCCGCTTGTCCGGCACCTACACGGCTTACAACTATTACTTGCAGGCTGCCATCGACAACCAAAATCTGGACGGTGTCGAGTCCACCGTTGGGGGCCAGGTCCACGCTGACGCCGCCAGCTATCTGCTGCGCCAGAATGCTTTGATTGATCAATCTGCGGCACCTTACGCAAGCGGTACCGATCTCAAAATGGGTCAATACCGATTGTGGTCCACCACACTGACAGATTACCTCGGCACTGATGGCTCCTCGCACACTCAAAGCAGTAACGAACACAACCAAGGTTTAATGCTGGGAGCAACCCAGCGCTTCTCAGAGCAATTGAGTGGCCGGGCAAGTGTTGGTTATAGCCAAGGTAAAGTCGGTGGCGCGGGTGGCTCGGTCGACACCGATTTGACCTTCTTCAACCTCGGCGCTCGTTACGCGCTGGAGAGGTTAGAACAGGGCCTTTTCGTCGACGCCAATGCCAGCGCAGGCTATTTCGACTACGACAGCAAACGGGAACTAGGCGGTGGTCTCGGTACTGCCCAAGGGGACAGCCATGGCAAGCTCGTCGGGGCGACGCTTTTGTTTGGCTATCGTGCTCCCGTCAGCGGCATGATTTTCGAGCCCGGCCTTGGTGTACGCATCAGCCACCTGGACCAAGCGAGCTTTAAGGAAAAAGGCAGCGAGTTGGCACTTGATGTCGACAGCAACAAGCAAACCCGCCGCAGCGCCTTGGCCAAGCTGGATGTGTCGTTTGCGCCTATTAGCCTGGGCAATTGGCAACTAGTGCCTGGCGTTAGGGTGGGGTATGAGCACACGCTCGGCGATCGTGACGTGCAAAGCAGTGGGCAACTGCTCGGTCTGAATATCGAGCAACGTGCTGCTTTCGACAGCCGTGATCAGTTCACAGGGGGCGTCAATCTCATGGCCAAACTTGGCGCGCTGAGCCTGGGTGCTGACATGAATGCAAGCGCCGGTGGTAGCCACGGCTTTGGGGGTAATCTCAAGGCCAGCTATGCGTTCTGAGTGACAGGGCAGCGGCCTCGACTCGCGATCAAGTCGCTAGCGTCGAGGCCGCTTGCCTGACTTTACATCGGCGGGTCTAAGACCATATGCACTCTGAAAGTACTGGCAAAATCGGCCGACATTGCTGAAACCAAAGCGCAAGGCAACGTGCGCGACTGACGCTCCTGCCCCGTACGCCAGAGCATCGTAGGCATACTGCAACCGCACTTGGCGTTGATAGCTCACAATGGATACGCCCATAAACCGCCGAAATCCTTCCTGTAAAGAGCGGTGACTGACGTTGCTCAGTCGCGCAAGGTCAACGCCACTGAGCAACTGCTCGGGGTGCGCCTGAATGTACTCAACCGCCAACTTCACATGCCGGGGCGCAATCATCGGGGCAGGCAGCCGCAGTGCTTGAGTGAAGTTGTGAGGCCAGGTTTCCAGTACCGCATCGATCAACATTTCTCGTAGCCGAGAAGGCATCAACGTACCGGCGTGAATCAACGCATCGAACTCAACCCCTGTGGCCATGGCGATCAACCCCTTAACGCCCTGGAGCGCTGGATTTTGCAAATCCACAGTCGAGTCAAAAACCAGCCGCTGCAAAACCGGCTTACCTATAAGTGTCGATAAACGCTCAGTAAGCACCCCTCGATTGAGTGAAATCCCATGGTGAGCATGGTTATCGATAAACCGCATCGAGCGAATGTCAGCCTTATCAATCGCCAAGCCGGTTTGTGGAGCACCACATGATTCGGACGTGTGATTGAAGACAATCCGGCCCTCGGTGGGAATGACGAAGGTGATCTCATCCATGGGGTCAGGCAAAGTTACTGTGAAATTGCCTTGATAATGCAGGCGACGGAAACTGACCCCTTCGTGCCTACCGTAGACTCCGCCAATGATGATATTGGGAGTTTGGGAGGCAAGGTCAGGGTAACCGTTACCAAACATCTTTGAGAACCGGGCAAAAAAGTCGTCCGACTTGAGATTATCGGCACGCAAAATTATTCGCTGGCGCGTAGAGACTGAAAACACCTTGGCTTAAACCTTGGAATGTTAACGCTATAGATGTTAATGACCTTAGCAATGGCTTGTGACAAGTTTGTTGCCGCGCATTTAGTCAATCGTATGTGGGGCCTCCTACGCGCGGGTATCGTCGCTGTTCAGTCGTTTAACAAAATTTACCCATGGAACACTTCGGGGTCGATTGCCTGCAACTTGGGCTTTCTCATAGAGTACCCGCCACAACTTCTCACAGGCGCTGCTCCCAAAGCAGCATGACCATGGACAGGTAGAACTCACATGCTCCAACCCTTCAGCTTCCGGACTTCATCCTCTGCAAGCCCCGACACCACAGAAGCCAACATTTTCATCCATGGTTACAGCGCCGGGCACAGTGACAAAGACCAACAGTTTTTACTCGAAAAAATCCCCACTCAACTCAGTCATTACACCAACATCTTTGCGTTCTGGCCCTCAAGTCACTACCTGCACTTTGATAAGTCCTCACTCTGGGCGCTTGGCACCGCCGGTCTTTCCTTCGGGACAGGAAGTCCTGTCTGGTCTTTTGGTTACTGGGGCGTTGCGGGGTCTTTTGCCAAAGACCGGATGAAAAACTTTACTGATGCCCGCTCACGCGCAGAAAGAATGGGCGTGGTGCTGCTCGAGCAATTGAAAGAGTACCTGCGCGACAACCATCCGCAGATCAACACGATCAACCTGATTGGTCATTCGCTCGGTGGCAGGGTTGTTATCAGCACGTTGAGAGCCTTCACCCACAAACAGCCGCTGGCGATCAACGATGTGCTCCTGATGGCTGCCGCCGTCGAAGTAACCCCTGTCGAAGCGCGCGCAATGCGCAGCCTGCTCCAGGGGCGACTGATCAACGCCTATTCCAAAAAAGACAGGACCCTTCTGTTGAATTGGGGTGAGACCTGTCTTGGGCGTAACGACGTTGAACATTTCGAGAGCGTCGAGATGAACGACTTCGGCCATACCGATTACTGGGAGCGGCTACCTGAAGTGTTGGCCGAAACACGATTTAAAGTGCCCACGCACATCTCGCCAACCCAAGTTCAAGAGCCTGCAGCCACAGTCTCGCCCCTCTTTGCCCCAGAAGAACCAGATGCCGAGCATGAGATGACACTCAAACTAGATAGCCCTGAGGATGTTTATCAACATATCAATGACGAGCTGACACTGCTCATCGGCGAACTGAGCCAGCCCTCAGCCGACGAAGCACTCAAGCAGGCACAGCGTGAGGCACACAAACGGCTCACTGAGCATCAGGCCATATTGCTCAAACGACTGGCTGAGCTGGAGCAAAATGCTGAGTGGAATACGTTCACCATTGCTTTCTATGGCGAAACCGGCGCGGGTAAATCGACCCTCATCGAGACTTTACGTATTTTGCTTCAAGAGCCCAGTAAGCAGGCCAGTCAACAGGCGTTCAGTGAATTACGTGAGCAGTACGGCCTCAGCGAGGACAACCTCCAGCGGCTGCAACAACGCATTGAGTTAACCGAAGCCCGACTCAGCGAGCTGACGCAAGAGTTGAGCGCCACATTACAACGTTACGAGCCTCCCCATCGGGAGGCACAAAGCGCTCTCGACCAAGCCAACGCTCGCTCTAGCGACTTGACACAACGGTTAGGGCACACGCTTGAGCAGCACGAGCAACTGCACGCCAATGCTCTGGATGCAGTCACGCACCTGCAAGCCCTGCTCGCCGAGCGTAAAAGCACGGCATCACTCTGGCAAAAACTGCTGAATCGGTTCCGGAAAATGCCCGAAGAGATCCAGTTAGGTCAGGCTACTGATGCGCTGACGGCAGCCACAGCGACACGCGACAGCACCGCTGCGACCCTGGCCGAGGAGCAACATAAAGCCCAACAGGAGCAACGTGTTCTTGAGCGCCAGCTAGGCGAAATCGTAGCAACACGCGACCAAGCCTGTACGGCACTAGGCGAGCAACAGACAGAGACCGCGCACCATCAACACACCCTGATCCAACAACGTCAAAACAATGAAAGCCAATCTGCACAATTACTCGTGCAATTAGAGAGTCTGGCTGACGGTGAAATCATCGGCGATGGCAGGGCCGACTACACCCGGCAGACACAGCGATATGATCTTGAGCTGAACGGCCAGCCTTTCGCCCTGTTGGATGTACCTGGAATAGAGGGTAAAGAAGGTTTGGTACTCAGCGAGATAGAACGCGCTGTTCAGACCGCTCACGCCGTTTTTTATGTCACTAACCAGCCCGCTCCACCTCAAACAGGAGACGCGCAACGTCAGGGCACATTGGAAAAGATCAAACAACACTTGGGTGCACAAACCGAGGTGTGGACAATCTTCAACAAAAAAATTACCAATCCCAAGCAGTCATTGACGGGCCGACCGCTGATTTCAGACGACGAGAACAACAGCCTCGCCGGGTTGAACGAGAAAATGCGTGAGCAGCTTGGCAAGCACTACCAGGAAGTGTTCCCGCTCACAGCACTGCCAGCGTTCCTTGCGTCAACCGACCACTTCGTACCGGGCTCGCAGAACGCCAAGCGCCGAAGCAAGGTGCTTTCAGACTTTAGTTCCGATCAATTGCTGGAAAAGTCTGGCGTGCGCGCCTTCCTTCAGTTGCTCGGCGGCCCATTGATCGGCAATGGAAAAACCAAAATCATTCGGGCCAACTTCAACAAGGCCAATGAGGCGCTCAATCACACCCAAGAAACCCTGTCGGGCATTCAACAGACCCTGACTGCGCTCTCGAAAAAGCTCGGCCAAGAAGAGCTAAGCGCCAAGAGTCAATTGAACAGCAGCTTCCTGGCTCTTAAAAAACGTCTGGAGTCGTGCAGCGAAACGTTGATCGACGACTTCGCCAGCAAGGTACGCACTCTCGTCTATGCACGTATTGAAGACGATATTAGTAATGATGATTTTAAAAATGAGCTGGGCAGCCAGCTTAAATCCCAGCAGCGACGCCTGAGCAAACTCCTCCCCAAGGCGTTGAATGTAGAGGTTGGCAAGTTCCAGAGCGCGGCCGAAGACATCCTTGCTCGCTTCGAAAAACATGCGCAAGAGCTGACGATGAGCTATGCAAAGCTTGGCAGTACACGGCTGAACGAACATTTCGACCTCAAGATTAAAATAGACAACGGCGTCAATGTGGCGGGTTTGTTAGGTGGGCTACTCGGTATCGCAGCGGCGCCTTTCACTGGCGGTGCCAGCCTATGGATCGCAGGGGCCGCCGTTGTATCCGTGCTGGTGTCTATTGGCAAAGCCGTGTGGAGCGCCTTTAGCTCGGACTACAAAAAATCTCAGCAACGCGAAGCCACTGAGAAAAACCTCCGTACTGCCACCGAGCAATTACGTGCAGCACTGCGCGATAACCTGAAAATAGCTATCAGCGACATGCACAACACTATCGCCCAGCTCGATCTGGCACTTGAAGCACCTGCCAAACAGGCCGCTGCGCAGGTGCAAACGCTGGCTCGTTGTACCCATCGTTTGAAAAACCTCTCCCGCCAAATCGAAACCGCAGGAAATCTGTAATGGAAAACACCCTCGATACTTTCAAAGCCCAGCAAGCGCACGCTCTGACGCTGCTCGACAGGCTGCAGAAATTCCTCGAACAGGGCGCGCAAGCCGGAGTGGCAATCGACCAAGCCTTGAGCGGCAAACTCCAGAACGCCATTAGTAGTGTGTCGGACGAGAAACTCAAGGTCGCACTGATTGGCGGTTTCTCGGAAGGCAAGACGTCAATTGCGGCGGCCTGGATGGAGAAGCTGGACAAATCCAGCATGAGGATCAGCCACCAGGAATCCTCCAACGAGGTAAAAGTCTACGAAGTGGGCGAAGACTTCGTGTTAATCGACACCCCCGGTCTGTTCGGTTTCAAAGAACAGGAAAATGCCGAAACTCACGCCATCGAGAAGTACAAAGACATTACCAAAAAGTACGTGAGCGAAGCTCATTTAGTGCTTTATGTGATGAACTCGACCAACCCGGTCAAAGAAAGCCACAAAGATGACCTGACTTGGTTGTTCCGTACTCTGGAACTGCTACCGCGCACCGTTTTCGTCCTTAGTCGCTTTGATGAAGTGGCAGACTTGGAAGACGAAGAGGATTACCAAACGAACCTGCAGGTCAAGCGCGACAACGTGACAGGCCGGCTTCGGGAGTTGATCGCGTTAAGCGAACAGGAGGCGGCCGAGTTGTCCATCGTCGCCGTGGCGGCCAACCCGTACGATTTGGGTGTGGAGCACTGGCTAGCCAACCGCGAAGAGTTCAAGACCCTTTCGCATATCAGCACGTTGCAAATGGCGACGACGGGCAAAATCCGAAAAAACGGGGGCAGTGAAACCCTCGCCAATGAAATGCGTAGCAGCGTAATCCGTGACGTGCTCAGCAACCAACTACCCATCGCGATCGAAAACGATCAAAAAGTGTCCCAGGAAGTTGACCGGCTGGGCGAGCTCAATGTTCGCCTGACCAAACAGCTAACAATGACCGGGCAGCAAATCGAGGATGCACGCATTAGTCTGCGAGAGTTCGCCACGCGCTATTTCCGTGATTTGATCCTGCAAGCCAAGGGGTGCAGCCTGGAAACCTTTTCAGACTTCTTCGAGCGCGAGGTAGGTGCTGAAGGCATCATTCTGGCCACCCGCCTGCAGAATGAATTTAGTCGCCAAACACAGTCGATCACTCTCGAGGTCGCAAAGATGCAGGTTGGCTTCGACAACGAAGTCAACCACTTCAACTCCACCGTCAAAACATTTGGCAAGCAGGGCATTAACCACGTGCTCAAAGGTAACTTGATCAACAACACCACGGTGCTTGCCGCTCGCGATGGCCTGGCCACAATTGCCAAAACAGTGGGCATGGATATTGGCAAATACCTTAAGTTCAAACCATGGGGCGCAGTAAAGTTCGCCAAGGGCGCCAATGGCGCACTCGCCTTCATCGGCGTCGCCCTCGAGGTCTGGGACAGTTGGGAAAAATACAAACGCGAAGAAGCCTTTAAAAAAGCCATTACAGAGATAATCGACAACTTCGAAAAACAGCGTCAGGACTTTATCAACCTTGTGAATGCCGATCGCTTCAAAGAAGAGTTCTTCCCCGACTATCTGCTGCTCAATACTCGTCAACAAGAACTGCAAATCAATCTGGACGAAAGCCACCAACGTCAGCAGCGTTTGCTGGCATGGCGCGCCGAAGCAGAAACCATCGACGCTCAATTCAGAACACTGAATTGAATCAGCTCAGGTGCCCGTTGCATGACGTAACGGGTGCCTGAGAATCCGATCGTTAACCACTGCCAGACTGCACGCTCAAGGGCAGGACTGCTACAAAGCTTGCTCAACGGACGTTGGGAAGCGCTTGAGGCTACTTAGTCAAGACGCCCCTTACTTGCGCAGCAGTTCATGCCTGAAGCGTGCTTCCAGGGACGGTATTTCCAACAACACATCTTCGTCTTCCCACACACCATAAGAACAAACAGTTTCAATGTTCCCCGCCATGAACTCATCATCGAACGGAGCATCCTCATCGATCTCCTCATACAGGGATGATGTATATCCCTTAATCCACAGCTTGCGCTTCTCAGCACTGATTACGTAGCCTGACGTGTATTCATTACCCGCCAGCCGCACGGGTTCTGCAGTACCTTTGCGGCTCAATGCCGTGATGGCAATGACCAAATGCGCCAGCTCATCCATGTCGGGACATACAAACTCATGGAAGGCAGGCCAAAAGGCCATATCCCCCTCTGAGCCGCGCCATCCCTTGCAACTGTTGATCGTGCTCAGGTCATCGTAGGGGTGTGAATGGAACGTACCTATCAACTCCAGCTGTGGCCAATACTCACCAAAAAAATCACGCTTTATCGCTATCGAATCAAAATCGGGACGGACCCAGTCGGTGTGCCTCAGGGCCGATGTCTCCACCGTAGCAACTACGGCGACCAAGCGAGCAGGAAGCCCCTTACGGACCGGTAACGCGTCCCCCCACAGCAAACCAAATGTTTCAAGATTCTTGTTGCTTCGCCCACGCGCATGAGATCGGTGTGACACTTCATAGGCTTCGATAGCCGAGGTAAGCAACTGCGGTAAAACATGATCTTCAATAATTACCTGTGTACGCATTTCTTTCTCTCATTGGGTGAGGCGGTCTAAAACGCTACACGAGTTCCTGACTCAGCCTTTACGCCAATGATATCAAATAGCCACAACCTTAACTGGCCTATACGAGCGCGCGTGCGCCTATTGCGAAAACCGCCACTCTTTGAACCTTGTGCTTAATCAAGCATGCGTCGCACCCGATTCGGTCGCGAAGCACAGCAGTGCATCGAGAAGAATTTACGTGACTTGCCGCTTAGGTTGTATGGCTGACTCAATCTGGTAGAGATGACTTATTAACATCGACGTTAACCCACATAGCCAACAGCCACTAGCCCATCCGCCCTAATTGCCCTCCCCCTCACCCACCCCCAATACTCCCAACCTCCACTCCAACTCAAACCCAAAAAAAACACCCACGGCGGGCGCGGCGTTTAAACCTTTAACGGTTAGCCAGTAGCTAAAGCAGGGCCTGCCCCTGCGATGTTCAGTGCGCCTCATAAAGCCCCGCCAATCCAAAACCCCATCAAAAAACAATCAGCACTTCCCAGAGGTTGCCATGAAGCTTTTTCACTCAATAACGGTTCTTACTGTATTCGGCACGTTGGCTATCGGCATGTCCGGGTGTCAGGTGGTCAAGCCTGCGGAAGGTGATCTTAAGAGTCGCGCTCAAACCAGTATTGGTAAGCCGGTTACGGGTATTTCGAACATCCGCAGCGATTTCAATACCACTTACTTCAGCGTTAAAACCGCTGGCGGGGAATATACGTGTGAGTTGCCCAGCGGCCCGATGGTGGCTCTCGCATCCATGGGCATGGGGGCAGGCGCGCAGTGCACTAAGCAATAAGCTCGCACTCGCGCTAAAGGCTGGTTAACCCGTTTGTTTGCGCGCGAGTTCTCGCAATGTTGTGCGTAATTCTGTCGGACGCACGGGTTTGGAAAGGATGGCGATATCGTTTTCTCGAAGCTGTGTCTGGATTTTATCGGTGTCGTGCCCGCTGAGTATCAACGCGGGCACCGCCCAGCCGCGTTGTTGGCGCAGGCTGTTGATGCACTCGATGCCGGTTGCGTGGTTGCCCAGGTCATAGTCGGCGATGATGACGTCGCAGTCGCTGCTCAGGTTCTGCCCGGTCAATTCAGCTTGCACTGTGCAGCCCCAGCGCTCCAGCAGTGCACGGGTGGCCATTAATACGTTGTGATCATCTTCGACCAGGCACACTTTCAAGCCTGTGAGCAGCCAGGCTTTGTGCTCGCCTTCTTGAGGGGCAACGGTTGGCGGCGGCACTGTCGGCGCTAACCCATTCAAGCAGACTGACGTGCCGTGGCCGACCCGCGAGCGGATGGCAACGTCGAGGTTCATCAAGTGACCCAGGCGCTTGACGATGGAAAGGCCCAGGCCTACGCCTTCAACGTCTTTGTCGCGCTGATGGCGCACGCGGTAAAACTCGTCAAAGACTTTTAGCAGATGCTCTTTATGGATCCCCCGCCCTTGGTCATGAACCTCGATCGCAAGCCCTTGGCCGCGCTTGCGCACGCCGATCAATACCGGGCGCTGGGCACCGTATTTGAAGCAATTGGACAGTATGTTTTGCACCATGGTTGTGAGCAGCACAGGGTCGGCTCGTACCCAATGCGGGCAAGGCCGCAGGCGCAATTCAACACCCGCCCAACGCGCAGCTTCGGCATGTTGCCGTACCACGTCGGCCAAAAAGTCCCCCAAGTGCAGGGGCTGAAAGGAGGGCACTACGCGGCCGTTGTCCAGGGTGTAGAGGTCGAGTATCGAGCGAAAGAGTTGCGAAACGTTGAGGAGCGAGCGGTCGATGCTGTCCACCAAGCGCTGCTCATCATCACCCAGGCGGGCTTCGCGCAAGCACGCGGTAAAAAGGCCGATGGAATGGATGGGCTGGCGCAGGTCATGGCTGGCCTGGGCCAGAAAGCGCGATTTTTCCAGGTTGGCGGCTACGGCTTCTTCAGACGCTTTGCGCGTACGCTCCAGCAAGAGGTGGGCATACACCGGAATCACCGTGCTGGTGATCATCAGCATCAGCACCATAAACGGTTGCGTCTGCCACCAGGGTGTCAGCCAGTAGACGATCATTAACGCCAGCAGCGCCAGTGCTGTGGCTATGGCCAGGTAGCGCGAGCCATAGCGCATGCCGTTGCCCAGGTTGACCCAGACCATCACCGCGTAGAGAGGCAGCGCCGCTTCGGCGCCGACGATCAACCCGAACGAGGTCCCGGTGTAGTCGTGAACCATCCCCAATATTCGGCGCACAGGGTAATGCCCGGGCCAGTGAGAAATGGCGTAACGAAAGCCAATGGACGCCAGCAGGAACAGCACGTAATAAAGGATGACAGGGAGATAACGCTCTACCTGGTGCCCAGGCAGAAAGCCCAGCACGCTGATATAGCCAATGGCGCAGAGGGTCACAATGATGCGCAAGTTGGCCTGGTCGAGTTCGGTGTTCTTCTGAAACGTCATACAGAGCATCCTGAACTGAGCATCTGGCAGGCCGTGATGGGCCCTACGGGTTATCAACAGGCTCGATGCTAAAGCCATCCCTATAAAAAGCCTGACTCAAGGTAAAACACGATATGTCATGCAGAATCATTATTGCCGACGACCACCCGATGTTTCGCGAGGGGATGTTGCGCACCGTGCAACGCCTGTTACCTGAGGCGACGGTCGAGCAGGCGGGCGACTTTCAGACGGTCAAGGCGTTGATACAAACGGGCGAAGAAGTCGACACGCTGATTCTCGACCTGCGCTTTCCCGGTTTGACCTGCATGAGCCTTTTGCATGAATTGAGACAAACAATGCGGCGCACCACGCTGATCGTCGTGTCAATGGTCGATGACCCGGCGCTGATTGAGCAGGTGAT
The DNA here is from genome assembly GCF_001043025.1 of Pseudomonas helleri. Taxonomy (GTDB): domain Bacteria; phylum Pseudomonadota; class Gammaproteobacteria; order Pseudomonadales; family Pseudomonadaceae; genus Aquipseudomonas; species Aquipseudomonas helleri. Next base: position 13,291 of record NZ_JYLD01000017.1, read on the forward strand.
GGCTTTGGGCATCGACGGCTTTATTGGCAAAAATATCGCCCCAGACGACATCGGGCAGGCGCTGCTGGCGATTCGAGAAGGCAATGTGCTGGTCAAATGTGCGCCCTCGGGCTTGCTGCCACTGCACACCCATGTGCTCACCACTCGCCAACAAGAAGTACTGCGCCTGATTGCGGACGGCAAGACCAACAAGGAAATTGCCAAGGTACTCTCTATTTCGCCCTTTACCGTGCGTATTCATGTGTCGGCACTCTTGCGCGCCTTGAATGTGCCCTCTCGGGCAGCAGCGGCGGTGAAGTATTCAGGTATCCATTGAGGCCTGACAGTATCAGTGCGCGAGTACGGGGTAAGTAATACAGATGGGCTAATAGCGGATTGATAGGCCACAAACAGGCAAAAAAAGGCACTGGCGATTGCTCACCAGTGCCTTTTTTTACTTGAGGGCAAACCTGCCCAGCCCGCTTACACCTGAGCGTTCGGCACCACCTGGATCGCCGATTGGGTACCACGCGTCAACTCGCGGTACTCGTAGGTCACTTTGTCAGGCGTGACCTTGCCGTTGTAGCCCTTTTTGATGTTGGCGACGATGTAGTTGAAGTCGCTCTTACTGCGGGTGGTGACGACGATGTTGGCGTTGCTGCTGGCGCTGGACACGTAGTTGCCCACTTGCGACAGCGGTTGCTTGAGGCGTTTGTCGCGTTTTTTCACCAGGGCCTGCGGGACGTTGACCTGCATCGAGTCCATGCTTTCGACACTGGCCGCGCCAACGTCGTTGCGCTTGTCTGCCGGTACCGCCTCCTGGCGGGTCGTCAACTGCACCACCGCGACATCGCCCGACTGTCGCTCGATGGCCGCCTTGGCTTGCCGGGCGTTTTCCAGGTCTTTTTGGCGGCCCACGTAGTAACCGGTCGGCGCGCCCAAGGCCGCACCAATGGCGCAACCGACGCGAGGATTGCCACCCGTACCGGCCGCTATCGCCGCGCCGCCAATGCAACCGAGCACACCACCGACCGCCGTACTGCCCACGGGCGAGTTTTGGCAGCCACTCAACAACAAGCCGCTACAGGCGAGCAACACGGTCGATACAACAAGTGCACGTGACAAGGGCGATTCCTTTCGAGAGTGAAAATGAGCATTCATTGAGGCTGATACCCGTAGGACAGGCCCCCGAGCAGGTGCAGGCGCACCCGTTCGTTAAGCGGGTAAAACACCGGCTGGACCTGCGCCGTCCACTGCACACTGTGGGCAATGAGCCAGCCCATTACCCCAAGCGTGGAGCCGTTCTGGCGCTTGAGGTCGAGAAACAGCGGTTGTTCGGTCACCTTGTTGGTCCAGAGCATCGGCACCGCCAGCACCACCAGCGCATAGCCGGCGAAGGCGGCCATGTAGAGCCTCGGCGGCACATAACACAGCGCCCGCCCGAAGAACCCCAGGCACTTGAAGATGTGGGTAAAGGCGCCGAGCAGGGAAAACAACAGGGCGATCATCGGCACAATCAGCGCCCGGTAACTGTCACGACCGATCTGCGCCTTTTCGCCTCTGTCGCGGTAGCTCTGCGGGTCCACCAGGCGATCTTCGATTAACTGTTTGGCATCATGGCTAATGGTCGGCCGGTACACGGTCTGCTCAAAGCCGCCAAGTGACAGGTCGGGTTGCAAGGTGATCATGTAGGGCAAATGCAAAGCATCGCGCCATTTGTTCTGAATCGGCAACTGCGCAAAAAACTGCCCGCGCGGCAAGCCCGGATCGATCCATCGGTCGACCGACTTCAGCCCGGAGGCATAGGCGCTGCGGGCATCCAGTTGCACGCGCTTGGCCACGGCCCGATTGAAACCCGCACGGTCATTGGGGCGCCAATCGTCGTCCACCGCGATACCCTTCTCGCGCAGCGACTGGCGGACTGTGTTGGCATGGCGCCTGGGTACATTGTTGGGGGTCAGGCGGCGATTACGTTGTTTAAGGCTCTGCTCGTAATCGCTCCAGGCCTGCTGTTGGCGCCGGGCGATAGAGGCCGCGCTGATCGCCTCCAGGTAACGGCTACTGCCCAATTGGTACTGGCGATAGCTCTCGTTCAGTTCGGCGAGGGAGTCTTGGTAGTGGCGATAATTAACCGCAACGTTGCCGCGCACGGTTTCAGCGAACAACTCGAAAAACAGCTGAGCCTGGGGTTTGATTTTTTCGATCAGGTGATCTGCCGACAGCAGCATATTGGGCAACGTCGCCAGCAGGGTCTTGCCCTCGGGGCTCTGCAACTCTTCGCCGGTGAGGTTGAGACCGGCCAGTTGGAAATCGTCGTGCCTCACCAAGTACGTCGCCGGCACACCCAAGGCCGCACGCGCGCGCTCATCGGGCGTCGAGCGATCCACCAGGTGATTGACCAATGCCAATTGCGCATAGTACGTGGTGCCGATGCAGGCGACGATCACCAGAAGCGCACAGATCGTTGTGCGAAGACGGCTCCAGCCTTGGCGCAAACTCCTTTTCAGCACCGCCCCCAACCCCAGCAGGGCCACCGCCGTGCCGGCGATCAAGCGTCCGTAAACCTCGATGGACTCCACTTGATGCTGGCTGGCCAGACCACCGACGACATCCAGCAAACGGGCGTTGAAACCCATTTCGACAATCAGGTACAGCAGCGTCAGGGTCAGCATCACCACAACCAGTACACGCTCTTGATGCCGAGGCAGCGGGTTCTTGTCTTCGCGTAGCCAGTGCATCAACCCACTCGGTGTGAGGCGGGTCAAAGCCCGGGCTCCGCGCTTGAGATCAAATTGATCACCAGTCGGCGCCGGGGTGTCGCAGTCGCCTGAGCATGTTCGACGACAGCATCCGCCACCGGCTGCGGCAGCGTAGAAGCAATCGCCTCTTTGGGCTTCGATTTGGGTATGGGCTTGGGCGCAGGGGCAGGTGCAGGCACAGGCTTAGGGGGCACTGGAGGCTTGGGCGCCGGTGCGGGGTCAATCGCTGGCTTGGCTTTGGACAGGCCAAGCAGCAGCCCCGGCAGGTCGATCTTCATCGGCCCACGGAAGTTTTTATCTTTCGAAGAGTAGGTCCAAGCCTCGGAGTGCTGGCCATTCATCTGCATGGCGACAAAGTTCTCGCCGTTCTCACTGCGCTGGAAGGCCAGAATGTCGCCACAGCCGCCCAATCGATAGGGGCCCCAGACAGACTTGCCGGAGATCACCACCAGCGCAGTTTGCGAATCGCACTGGGCAGTGCGGTAGCTCATGACCACCGCCGTGTCGCCGTCCAGCTCCATCGTGGTTTCGACGGTGCTTTCACGCCAGTCGTCCGGCAGTTGCACCTGCATTTTGCGCTGGTGCAGGTTCAAATACGCTCGGCCAGTCGGGGTTTCCATGTGACTGAAAGGCCCGCTCACCGAATTAAAGCGACCGATCTCCTGGTCGGCCTGCGCGCCGAATGCGCTGCACAGCAGCACAAGCAACAGGCTGCGAGTCACCAGCCTGGCCAGCACTTGCAGCACTCTGATGGGTTTCAACGTGCGTCATCCTTAACTGAATTCCTGGGCGAGCCGACAATTCGCTTCGCGCGGGGATGCTAGCACAAAGCCATAACCTCACGATAACGCAGTTTTTGGGCGTCTGCGGCCTCTGTGTCTCAGTAGTCCGCTGTTTTAAAAGCGTTACGCACCCACCTGCGAGATGTTTGGAGAGCCCGGAGCGAGACAGGCGAGCACAAACGATAAAGGTTAATTAATGTCGACATTCAGGCATTTCCACCTTCGCGCACCCGTCTAGTCTCCAACCTCAAAGCGCCCTAGCGTCGATCAAAGCAGCAGTTTCCACCATTAGGAATTAAGCATGGGAGTGAAGTAACTCGCCCGTTTCAGTGTGCGAAGGACCCAGATCGAGGGACACCCAGGGTGCTGATGACCCTGTAAGAACAATCGGCGTTCATAAAAGTGTCACACGATTGTTGCAAAGTTCTCGGGCCCGATCTCACACGGAATTTCTTTGATGAAAAGCTTAATGAAGTCTGCTGCACTGGCTGTTGCTGTTTCTCTCTGCGCTACGTCGGCGGCATTTGCTGCTGAGAGCGTACGTCTGACAGGTTCCGGTGCCAGTTTCCCGGCTCCGATTTACCTGACCTGGTTTAAAGATTTCAGCAAGAAAACCCCTGGTGTCACCGTGGACTATCAGTCCAAGGGCAGCGGTGCGGGCGTTCAGGACTTTTTGAACAAGACCGTTGATTTCGCTGCAAGCGACTCGGCAATGAGCAAAGAAGACATCGCCAAAGTGGCCGAAGGCGTGCAATTGCTGCCGATGACCGCCGGTGAAATCGTCTTGGCGTTCAACCTGCCAGGCAACCCGAAAGAGCTGAAATTGCCACGTGATGTGTACTCCAACATCTTCCTGGGCAAGATCACCAAGTGGAACGACCCACTGATCGCTGCCGCCAACCCTGGCCTGAAGCTGCCGGATCTGCCGATCACTGTGGTGGTGCGTGCTGACTCCAGCGGTACCACCGCGGTCTTCACCAAGCACTTGGCTGCTATCAACCCTGAGTTCAAAAAAGACCTGGGTGAAGGCAACACTGTTAACTGGCCTGCCAGCGACAAGTTCATCAAATCGCCTAAAAACGATGGTGTGACTGCCACCGTTCGTCAGACTCCAGGCGCCATCGGTTACATCGAATACGGCTTCGCCAAGTTGGCCAAAGTTGACTTCGCTCAACTGCAAAACAAGGCCGGCGAGTATGTTGTGCCTAACGCTGAAAGCGGCGCCGAAGCCTTGGCTGCGGTGAAGATGCCAGAAGACCTGGTGGCCTGGCTGCCAGATCCGGACGGTGCCAAGTCTTACCCGATCACCACGTACACCTGGATGATCTTCCGCAAGCACAACGAAAACCCGGCCAAGGCCAAAGCCATGCGTGAAATGGTTGAGTACGGCCTGACTGAAGGTCAGAAAATCTCTGACTCGATGGGCTACATCCCGCTGCCACCGTCGGTTGTTGATCAAGTTCGCAAAGCGTCTGCCAACATCCAGTAACACGCGTGAGGTCTCTCCCGGCAGGCGCTTGCCATGCCGGGAGAGTGTCCCCCCAGCTCCGGAATTAGCCAATGAATACACCATTTGTCGTACCGGTTAATCCGGATTCTGCTTGCCAACCACCGTCCACGAAGGACTTTCTGGTTGATCGCACCTTCCGTGCACTCGCTCGCATAGGGGTCGTTTTGATTTTGGCGTTGGTCTTCGCCTTGGTATTCGAGGTAGGACGCAAGGCCCTTCCCGGCATGGAAAAGCACGGCTTTGACGTGATTTTCGGCAGTGTCTGGGACGTTAACCAAGGCAAATACGGCATTCTGCCGGCTATTTGGGGCACGCTTTACAGTGCCTTTATCGCGTTGCTGATCGCAGGCGTGTTCGGCGTCAGCATGGCGATTTTCCTGACCCAGGATTTTTTGCCAGCCAAACTGGCTGCTGTGTTTCGCACCATCGTAGAACTGCTCGCCGCCATCCCGAGTGTGGTGTATGGCCTGTGGGGCATCTACGTGGTGATACCGGCCATTCGCCCGCTGACCGCGTGGCTGAACACTGAGCTGGGCTGGATTCCTTTCTTCGGCACCTCTTTAAGCGGGCCGGGACTTCTCCCCGCGGCACTGGTACTGGCAATCATGATTTTGCCGACCATTGCTGCTGTTTCGCAGGACGCCCTCACCGCCGTCCCGATGAAAACCAAGCAAGCCGCCTACGGCATGGGCACCACCCACTGGGAAGCGATTCTCAAGGTGATGGTGCCATCGGCCGCCACCGGTATTTTCGGCTCCCTGGTACTCGGCCTCGGCCGTGCGCTGGGTGAAACCATGGCCCTGGCGATGCTGGTAGGCAATGCAAACAATATTTCACTGTCCCTGTTTGCGCCGGCCAATACACTGGCCGCCTTGCTGGCACTGAACTTCCCTGAAGCCGGGCCTAACGAGATCGAAGTGCTGATGTACGCAGCCCTGGTGCTGATGTTCATCACGCTGCTGGTTAACGTGTTCGGCTCCATGATCATGCTCTACGCCCAGCGGGGTCATAAGTAATGACAAACCTCACGTCCCCTACCAAGGCGCTGCCAAGCCTGCAACGTCGGCTCGAAGGCCGCTCGTTGCGCAGCCTGATTTTGACCACGCTGGTGTGGTTTGGCGCGCTGCTGGCCAGTGTGCCGCTGATTTCCGTGCTTTATATGTTGATCACCCGCGGCGGTGCCCGCCTGAGTCTTGAAGTGTTCACCGAGCTGCCACCCACCGGTTTTGAGACCGGCGGCGGTTTCGGTAACGCCCTGGCCGGTACGTTTGTGATGGTCGGTATCGCCGCTGCCATCGCGGTGCCGGTCGGCATCCTGGCTGCCGTGTTCCTCGCTGAGCTGGGCCCGGACAGCAAGCTGGCCAACGCCTCGCGCTTTGCCGCCAAAATGCTCACCGGCCTGCCGTCGATTCTGGCCGGTGTATTTGCCTACGCGCTGGTGGTGATGACCACCGGGACCTACTCGGCGCCAGCCGGTGGCGTGGCACTGGCCGTGTTGATGCTGCCAATCGTGGTGCTGACGGCTGAAGAGTCGATGAAGATGGTGCCCAAGATCATGAAAGACGCCGCTTACGGCATGGGCTGCACCCGCTCACAAGTCATCTGGAAAATCGTCTTGCCCACCGGCCTGCCGGCCATTTTGACCGGTGTGATGCTCGCCGTCGCACGCGCCGCCGGTGAAACCGCGCCGCTGCTGTTTACCGCACTGTTCAGCAACTACTGGATCTACCACGACGGCAGCCTGGCGGTGATGAATCCAACGGCCTCGCTTGCCGTACTGATTTACAACTTCTCTGGCATGCCCTTTGACAACCAGCTCGAACTTGCCTGGGCAGCTTCGCTGGTGCTGGTGATGATCGTACTGCTCGTGAATATCGTCAGCCGTATTTTCGGCAAGCCCAAGTATTGAGATAGGGAGCACCTGATTTTGAACGTATCAACTGCGCAAATAGCCGCTCCGTTTATCACCCAGGCCCCGGTGGTCATGGACTGCAAGCTGGACAAGATTTTCTACGGCAACTTCCTGGCCGTCCGTGACAGCCATGTGCCGATTGAAAAGAACAAGATTACCGGCTTCATCGGCCCGTCTGGCTGCGGTAAAAGTACCGTGCTGCGTAGCCTCAATCGCATGAACGACCTGGTTAAAGGCTTCCGCTTTGAAGGCCATGTGCACTTCCTCGGGCAGGACGTCTACGGCAAGGGCGTAGACCCTGTCGTGGTACGCCGCTACATCGGCATGGTGTTCCAGCAGCCGAACCCGTTCTCGATGAGCATCTTCGACAACGTCGCCTTCGGCCTGCGCCTCAACCGCTATAAGGGCGACATTGGCGACCGCGTCAAACACGCCCTGCAAGGCGCCGCGTTGTGGGATGAGGTCAAGGACAAGCTCAAGGTCAGCGGCCTGTCGCTGTCCGGTGGTCAACAACAGCGTCTGTGCATCGCCCGCGCCATCGCCACCGAGCCAGAAGTGCTGCTGCTGGATGAACCTTGCTCGGCACTCGACCCGATCGCGACCCGTCGTGTGGAAGAGCTGATGGTCGAGCTGAAAAAGGACTACACCATCGCCCTGGTGACCCACAACATGCAGCAAGCCATTCGAGTGGCGGATACCACGGCGTTTTTCTCGGTGGATATCTCCCAGGGCACCCGTACCGGTTATCTGGTTGAGATGGGTCCTACCACCCAGATCTTCGATAACCCACGCGAACAAATGACCAGTGACTACATCACCGGCAAGTTCAGCTGATTAACAGGCGCCCGCACGTCAGCGGGCATCGGTTTGTTTCAACGTGTTTTTTACTGTTTTTCAGGGATACCAATGCCTGCATCGCGTCGTCTTGATCTGCCAGCCATTGAACACTCACTGCGTGAGGTTCAAAGCGGCTTTGCCGAGCTCAGCCGGCACTTTACCGAGCAGCGCGATCCGCTGACCGACGAAGTGCTCAACAATGTGCTTGAAGGCTATGCGCTGATTGATGACTATGTCGCTCGGGGTGTCGACCTGTTTGACCTTCAGCAACTCAACCTGATGCTGGAGATCAATGCGACCGTACTGTGTGGCAGCGACCCGCAGCGGCGCCTGGAATACGCTCAGCACCTGTTGGCGACCGAGGAGCACTTCTTCAACAACGTTGAGGGAGGCATAAAGGACTTGTTCAACTGGTACGGCGCGCATCGCAACGAATCCGTCTGGAAGCGTGCGGCCGGGGTCTATGTACGCATCCTCAGCGAGCCGCAATTGTTTATCGAAGGTAATCACCGCAGCGGTTCACTGATCGTCAGCTATTTGCTCATGCGCGAAGGCTTGCCGCCGTTTGTACTGACACTGGAAAACGCCGAAGGCTATTTCAACCCGTCATCGGTCATACGCAATTCGGCCAAACATGGCGTCAGAGCGTTGTATGAATTGCCCAAGATCAAGAAGAAGTACGCCGCTTTCCTGGAAGATCAATCACCGGCTCCCAGAAAGTTTTTTCTTAAAGACAAACCCTTGACCGTCATTCAAGGAAGGCACTGATGAACAAGGAATCAACCCTCGCTAACGGCCCTACGGTGGTCGGTCGATTAAAGCAGGCCGTCCAGGCCAGCCTCCCGACATCGCTGCAAAAACGCCAACGCGTGCGTATTTCATTTGATATCGATGACACCCTCGCCTGCCAGCTTCACCACTGCGACGTCGAGCAAAGCCGCCTGCCCGATTGCGTCCATCGCTGGTTGGGTGAACCGCTGCGTTTCGGCACCCGCGCCCTCATCCGAGAACTGCGTCGCCAGGGCTGCAGCATTTGGGTCTACACCTCGTCCGGCCGCACCCCGGCCTACATCAAGCGCTGGCTCATGCTGTACGGCATCCGCGTTGACGGCGTGGTCAACAGTGACCGCCACAGCCTTGCGCTGGCCGCTCGCGGGCTGTCAAACGCCCCGTCGAAATTACCATCGGCCTTCGATATCGACCTGCATGTGGATGACTCCGAAGGCGTGAGGCTTGAAGGTCAGGACCACGGTTTCCGCGTTGTCGTGGTTCACCCTGAAGACGAAAACTGGGCCCGGCAAGTGCTGGACGCAGTCGCCGTGGTCCAGGCGCAGTTGGACTGGCAACACTCGTTCAAACGCCCAGCCCCGGCAACACAGACCGCCAGGGCGTTTTCTTCCTGATCCCTGTAGCCCGCCACTCAGGGTCGCTTCGCAACCCATCGCAGCCTCATGCTTCGGCAGCGACTACAGGGTTCATGCAGCTTTTGTAGGAGCTGACGAGGCACGAAGGCTGCGATGCGGGCCGCAGGACCGCCATTCAAAGTGGCTACGTCCGGCCAGCAAACAATCGCGGCCACCTCACCATCCCCACCACCAGCGCCAGCAACATCACCCCCAGCGACACCGCTTCGCTCGCACCTACCCGATGGCCCAGCATCAGCATCGAGCCCACAACCCCGAACACCGGAATCAACAACGACAACGGCGCCACCCTCGACACCGGGTATTCCCTGAGCAATACATTCCAGCCCCAGTAACAAAAATGCGTGGCGACATAAACCTGAAACAACAGCGACAACACGCCCACCCACTCAACGTGCGAAACAACGCTGACAAACGGCGCGCTGCCGTGTGCCAGCCACGTGAGCGCAAGCAATGGCAGCGGCGGGAACAGACTGGCCCAAACCACAAAGGCAAAGATCTCCCGCACCTTCGACTGCTTGATGATGATATTGCCCACGCTCCAGCTAAAGGCACTCACCACCAGCAACCCGTAGCCCACGGTCGTCCCATGGCCGGGGCTGCTCAGGATAATGCTGATCAGCCCCAACACCCCGAGCCCTACACCCAGCTTCTGCCCAACACTCAACCGCTCACCAAACAGCAACACGCCCCAGCCCAACGTGAAAAACGCACTGAACTGAATCAACAGAGCAGCGGTGCCCGGCGGCACGCCCATCTCAATGCCCAGGTTAATCAGCGCCCACATCGCCACGCCGAAAATCAATCCATACGCCGCCAGCCATTTCAGGGCGATGGGCGGTCGCTTGATAAAAAACACCCACGGTAGCGCCGCCAGCGTAAAGCGCAGCGCGGTGAGCAACAGCGGATCAATGGCCGCCAGCCCCAGTTTGGTGATGGGAAAGTTAAGCCCCCACATCGCCGTCACGGCGATGGCCAAGGCCAGGTGTTTGTTTTGCATCGTAATGGCGTCCAGTCGTCAACGCGAATGCCTGTCTGCACCCGCTGGACGTCACTATGCGCAATACGCGACATGGCCCGCTTGCACTCCAAGGTCAACATTCATTAAATTCGGGCCATGCGCGAAATAAACATAGATCCTTACGAAAACACGCCCCGCGATGCTGTCGTCACGGCCAATGACTACCCGGACGGGCAGCACTTTGCACTGCACACCCATCAACGCGGGCAATTTGCCTATGCCGCCTGCGGCGTAATCAGCGTGTTCAGCGGTCAAGGCAACTGGGTGGTGCCGCCGCAACGGGCGATCTGGGTGCCGGCGGGTGTGGCTCACGAAATGACCATGGCCGGGCCGGTGACCATGCTCAACACGTACATTGCCAACCCGGCCGCCGGGCAACTCGCCCTGCCCGCCCACTGCCAAGTCTTCGGCGTTTCGCCTCTGCTGCGTCAGTTATTGCTGCAAGCCCAGGACATCCCTGCACTGTACGACGAGACCCAGCGTGAGGACCTGCTGATGCGCTTGTTGCTGCACGAAATCGCAGCCATGCCGCCCTTGTCCCTCAACGCGCCCCTGCCCAACGAACCCCGGCTTGCACGTGCCTGCCGCCACCTGCTGGCGCAACCGTCACTGGACATCGGGATCGACGACATGAGCCGACAAGTGGGCATGAGCCGCCGCACCTTCACCCGACTGTTTCGCCAACAGACCGGCATCAGCTTTGTTGAATGGCGCCAGCAAGCCTGCTTATTGGCCGCAGTAGTGCGCCTGGGCAACGGCGAACCGGTCACACGGGTCGCCACTGACTTGGGCTACAGCAGCCCCAGCGCGTTTACCAGCGTGTTTCGCAAAGTTTTGGGTGAGGTTCCGAGCCGGTATTTTGCGCAATAGCACGAGTAGGACAATACAAATAATTTTTTGTACAAACCCAAAAAATGACCAACAACATAAATTTTTATTTGCATTAAATAGAAGGCCTCTTTTTCTATGGCCTACAATACAAACAAATATTTGGCTTAAAGCTCAAAGCAGCCATTACACAAAGGATTATTTACCTTATGCGTATTCAACGCATGTCTGACGAAGCCATTGCCATTCAGTTGGGTAAAGCCATCCGTGAGCGTCGATTGCGCAAAAACACCACCCAGGAACAACTGGCTGAAGCCATCGGTGTCAGTACGCCGACCCTGCAAAAACTTGAAAAAGGCAAAGGCACCCTTGCCGTCCTGATTGCGGCGTTAAGAGAACTCAATGCTCTGGAACTGCTTATAGCGCTGACTAGTCCTGCGCCAGCCAGCCCTTTGGCAGCGTCTAAAACCCCTTCTTTGCGCCTCAGAGCTAAAGGCCGCCCAAAAAATGCATCAAAGGATGTAAGCCAGAAGTATCCGGGCAGCACTACAGGCAAACTGCTCTTCCCTAAAATAACAACGAGAAAAGACCATGGCGAAAGTCGCTGAGGTATGGATCTGGGACAGGAAAGTAGGCGCCGTTCTCTGGGACGAAACACGTCCGGTGCCGACCGGCACGTTTGAATTTGAGCCAGAGTTTTGCTTGATCGGCCTGCAACTCGCCCCGCTTACGATGCGAGCCGAACCTGAAGTGATCTACGAATTTGCATCGCTTCCAGACAAATCGTTCAAACGCCTGCCGCCATGCTTGTCTGATTCATTACCGGACGACTTCGGTAATGCAGTGATCGATAGCTGGCTGGCCACCCAAAACCGGGACCCCAAGACCTTCACTCCGGTCGAGCGCCTGCTCTACATAGGTAGCCGCGGCATGGGAGCCCTTGAATACAAGCCTGCTGCATTGAAGCCCGCAGACACTATTGAACGCCTGCAGATAGACGCACTGGTCGACCTTGCCGGCAAGATTCTGGCTGACCGCCATGACCAACTCGACGGCCTGCGGCTCGCCCCCCAAACAGACCGCGAAGACGAGGCGTTGAAAAGTCTGTTTAAAATTGGCTCATCTGCTGGCGGCGCACGGGCCAAGGCCATTATTGCCCTCAATGAAAAAAGCGGTGAGATTTGCTCCGGTCAAATTCAGGCGCCAGAAGGCTACAGCTATTGGTTGCTCAAGTTTGATGTCGACCAAAAAGAGAACGCACTGGGTGACCCGCAAGGATTCGGTAAAGTCGAGTATGCCTACCACCTGATGGCCAAGGCCGCCGGGATCGAGATGACCGAGTGCAGGTTGCTACAAGAGGGGGCGCGGTCTCACTTCATGACAAAGCGCTTCGATCGAATGGAAGACGGCGACAAGCTGCACGTGCAAACCCTGTGTGCAATGGATCAGGCTGACTACAACGCCCCTGGTAGTTACAGCTATGAATCAGCCCTGATGGTATGTCGTGATCTGGAGCTGAGTCGTCTTGAGCAAATTGAGCTCTACCGGCGCATGGTTTTCAATGTCTTGGCGCGCAACCAGGATGACCATACGCGCAACATTGCGTTCATGGTCTGGCGCGACGGTATCTGGAAACTGACGCCAGCCTACGACGTCTGCTGGTCCTACAATCCCAACGGAGACTGGACTGCCAAACACCAAATGACACTCAACGGAAAGCGGGATGACTTTGTGCTCGACGACCTGCTCAGGGTCGCGACTCATATAGCCAACTTTAATCCGCGAACAGTCATCAAAAAGGTCGGTTCAGCCGTCAGTCGCTGGAAAACCTTTGCGACCAAGGCGCAGGTTCCAGACGCGCTTATCGACCAAATTGCAGCGTCTCACCGGCTTTACCTGGCAAAAGACCTGTAACCCCGTCCTCTGAGTGCCGCCACTCAACACTCCCAATACAGGGGCTGTAAGGCGACGATCTTAACGTCGTTTAACGGCCCTGAAAGTACCCCGCATCACTGCGCCGTACCTCCCACCTCACACCGCCCCAAACTCTGAAAACGCGCCTCAAAATCCTCCGCCAATTGCTCCAGCGTCACACTGCCAAGGCGTTCGATCAGCAGTGCTTGAGCGGCATCGAAAGCATCGGTCAGGGCGGCATTCACGGCTTGTTCAACCAGGCATTCCGGGTGGTCGGTGGATAGGCCAATGGCGAATAGCGAGGCCGAGCCGAGGGCTTCGTGGATGTCCAGCAAGGTCATGTCCGCCAGCGGTTTGGCCAGTGTCCAGCCGCCGCGATGGCCCTTTTCTGAGCGTACGTAACCTTGCTCCTTGAGCAGGGCCATGGTGCGCCGAATGACCACGGGGTTGGTGCCCAGCATCTGCGCCAGGGTGTCGGAGGTCGCCGGGTGTTCGTGGCGCGCCATGTGGATCAGGACGTGCAGCATGCGGGACAGGCGGGTGTCGTTTCTCATGGGCGTTCATTTCAGGCGTGAAGGTGCGCAGAGTATCGCTCGCCACACTAAAAGTTACGAGAGTGTTGACACGCCCACTTCACGTAACTTACGTTGTATCGAGAAATCTTCGAGGGGTCGAAGAGATAACGTGAGGCGTGATCATGGTTTACGACGTAGTGATTGTGGGTGGGAGCTATGCCGGGCTGTCCGCGGGCTTACAACTGGCGCGGGGACGACGCAAGGTGTTGGTGATTGATGCGGGGCTTCGGCGCAATCGATTTGCCCAGCACTCGCACGGGTTTCTCGGGCAGGACGGCCGCGCCCCTGGCGATATTGCCGCTCAGGCGCGGGCGCAATTGCTGGCGTACCCGACGGTCGAGTGGATCGATCAATCGGCGGTCAAGGCCGGCCAATGCGCTGAAGGGTTTGCCGTGGTGACGGCCGACGAACAACGCTTTGCGGCGCGGCGCTTGATCATCGCCGCCGGCATGGTCGATGTCCTGCCAGAAATCCCGGGGCTGGCAGAGCGCTGGGGCAAACATGTATTTCACTGCCCGTACTGCCACGGCTATGAACTGGACAGCGGGCCGATCGGGGTGCTGGCAGCCACGCCAGTGGCGTTGCATCAGGCGCTGATGCTGCCGGATTGGGGGCCGACTACCTTGTTTCTGAATGGTGTGTTTGAGCCCGACGCCGAAGAACTGGCCAGCTTGGAAAAACGTGGGGTAACGCTGGAACGCGAGCGGGTTGTGTCCATCAGCGGCCACGCGGATTTAACGCTGGCCAGCGGGCGTGTGGTTGAGTTGGCAGGCGTGTTTACCCAGCCGCACATGCACATGGCCAGCCCGTTGCCCATGCAACTGGGCTGCGAGTTCGAGGCCGGGCCGATGGGGGATTTCATCAAGGTCAATGCCACCCGCGAAACCAGCGTGCCAGGCGTATTTGCCTGTGGCGATGCAGCCGTGGCCGCTGGCAACGTGGCCATTGCCGTGGGTGATGGCGCGCGAACCGGCGCGGCGGCGCATCAATCACTGATGTTCCGCTAACCCCAACACCCCTGTAGGAGCGAGCTTGTCTCGCGATCTTTTAAAAGATCAAAAGATCGCGAGGCAAGCTCGCTCCTACAGGTTTTCGTGCGCACTATTACGCTTTTCGAAACACCAGCATTGCGGCAAATACAACCCCCACGGCAGCGATGCACAGCATCAGCGCCTGATCACTGATATACGTCGCCACGGCCCCGGTGGCGATAGGGCCCAGTACGCCGCCCAAGGTGTAGAACAGCGCAATCGCGGTCATGGCGGTCGACACTTGATGCTTGCCCACGCGGTCGGCGGCTTCGATCACGGCCACGGTGTTCATGCCGCCAATCGCTCCGCCCCAGACAAACACCACCAGCGCCGCCAGCCACGGCAAAGGCTGGCTGAAGGGGATGGCCAAGGTGCCCAGCAAAAGCAGCAGGCCGCAGATCAATTGTGCGGTTTTGTAGGAACTGCGGTCGGCCATCCAGCCGATGGGCAGTTGCAGCAAGGTGCCGCCCAGCCCGAAGACGGAGATCAGCAGCGTCGCGGCCGTCAGCGGGTAGCCCGCTGCCAGGCTGTAGGGCGCGAGAAACGACACCGTGGAGGTTTCGGCAAACCCTGCAATCAAGGCGGCGCCCAAGGCGATGGGGATGAGGCCGTAGAATTTGCCATGGGCTTTTTCTTGCGGTGTTTGCGGCTGCGAATCGTGGCTTTTGAGGGTCAGCGCCAGCGCGCCCGATAGCAGCACGATCGCCGCACAGGCGTAGTACGGCAGCGCGCCGTCAACACCGAACACCACCAGTAGCAACGGGCCAATCGCAATGCCTAGGCCCATCAGGGTTTCATGCACGCCAATGGCTCGCCCGCGGCCGTCGCGCGACGACACGGCAACGATCCAGGTGTCGCAGGCGATCCAGCGCAAGATCAACCCCACGCCCAGCACAAAGTTCAGGCCGAAGATCAGCACCAGATCCTCAGTCAATGTCATGCCCAGCAACGCCAGGCTGGTGAGCAGCGCGCTCAGCACGTTGGCCTTGACCAGGCCGAGTGAACCCAAAACGCGCGGGACGATTTTGTACAGCAGCAAAATCGCGATCCACGAAGCGCTGACCACCACGCCGATTTTCGCCGCGCTGACGCCTCGCTGCTCCAGTGACATGGACAGCAGCGGCGTGATGGTGCCGATCTGCACAATCTGCGACAGCACCGACAGCGCATTGATCTTGGCCAGCACGAACCAGCGGGGTGGATCGGTGTATTCAGCACTTGGCGATTGCATGCGCACAACCCTTCCATGGATGACCGCTCGGCGATGGCGGCACGCGCAATCATGCGCTTTTTTCAGCGCCTGGGGCGGTCCCGAAAACACAAAAATCCACTGCGCCGACAAACGTCGAAATGTGCCCAAAAAATCATTGCTACTGCTGTGCTGCTCCAGCAGCAGCCTCGGCGCACACCCTTGCTGCTGTATCAGCAACCATCCCGTAAACATGGCTTTACCCCCCGTAAACACGGGACCAAACACCATGGCACATGGCTTGCAAAGTTCCCCCTCAAACGCTTACAAACCGGGGAATACACTCATGCAATATCTAAGTGGAATCAAACAAACGGGGCTGGCGATTTCTATATCGGGGACGCTGTTGGTCTCGGGTCATGCCATCGCACAAACCAGTGACTCGGTACTCGACACCGTCGTTGTCCAGGGGCAAAACCAGGCCACCGATACACTGGTCGGCGATGCCAAACAAGAGAAGGCGCCAGAATCTAAAGCCACACTCACCAAGGCCCAACTGCAAAAGTTTGTCGGCCTGGACAGTGCGGTCACCGGGGCGCTGAAGTACCTGCCCGGCGTGCACTCAAGCGGTGGCGACTCCAGCGGCATTACCGAAGGCTCGCTGAACATTCGGGGCTTCTCGCAGGACCAACTGGGCTTTACCCGCGACGGCATCCCGCTGAATGATCCACAGTTCCTTACGCCGCATGCCGACTTCATGGGCGACCCGGAAAACTACGAATCGGTCTCGGTGATTTACGGCGGCGCCTCCATTAACGCACCCACCCTGACGGCCAGCGGTGGCAGCGTCGAGATCAAATCCGTCGCGCCCACTCAAGAAAGCGGCGTGTTGTACAAACAGAGCATCGGCAGCAACAACCTCTATCGTGAGTTCGTGCGGGTCAACACCGGCGAGCACGATGGCCTGTCCGCCTGGTTGTCGGCCTCGCGCACCACCGCCGACTTGTGGGACGACTCAGACGGCGAATTGTCGTCCAACCGCTTCGAAGGCAACGTGCAGTACAAGTGGGGCGACGGCAACCAGATCAACGCGCTGTTTTCCAGTTTCCTGATGCGCACCAACAGCTATCTGTCGCCCACGCTGGCGCAATACCGCGCCAACAAATATGACCACGGCTACCCAACCAAGGCTTACCCCACGGAGGGCGGCATTAACGGCGTGCCCGACATTACCGTACCCGGCCCAAGTGCGCCCAACTCGCGGGCCGACTTTAAAATCCAGACCTATGGCCTGAACGGTGTGTTCAACCTGTCGGACGGTGTGCAACTGAAGGTGAACCCGTATTACGTCCGGGTCACGGACGGCACCGCGTCCATCGCCACCGCAGCGGTCAACGAAACCAAGCTGGGCACCGACGTCAATCACGACGGCGATGCGCTGGATCCGGTCGTGCCCGCGTCGTTGCAATTATTGCCTACCCAATACCGCATCGGGTCGAGCAACACCCTGGACTTCACCCTGGCCGACAACAACGTGCTGCAACTAGGCCTGTGGACCGACTACACCCACGCCCGCAACCAGTTCATCTTCACGCCGATCAAAGGCAACGGCAAACCGGCCAGCATCGACGGCAGCACACCGATTCGCGATGGCAACGGCAACATCTACTACAACACCAACCAGGCCAACCAGATCACCACGCAAAAGCTCTGGTTGCAGGACACCTGGAACATTGTCAGCGACCTGACCCTGACCGCAGGCCTCGCCTGGCAGCACACTGAACTCAAGGGCGATGACCTCCTGAAGGGTTACAGCAACACCGAAGACTACAACCGCTTCCTGCCGAGCCTGAGCCTCAGCTACCAGCTTGATAAAGAAAACCAGCTTTACTACAACACCACCTCGAACATGCGTGTACCGGCCATTGCCTCGGTATACGGCAGCGTCAATGGCGTTGAAAAACAGAAACCCGAGCTGACCTGGAACCAGGAAATCGGCTGGCGCTACAGCACTGACAAAACCCTGGTCAGCGCCGCATTGTTCTACGACCAGTTCAAAAACCGTCAGGCGGCGTATCAACAGCTGACCGGCGTGACCTCCTACTTCAACGCGGGCAGCGTCACCACCCAAGGCCTGGAGCTGTCGGTGAATGGCAAACTGCCTGCCAACTTCAACTACTTCAGCTCATTGACCCTGCTCAGCGCCGAGCAAGACTCGGACTACAGCGCGGGCGGCCATAGCGCAGACACCAAGGGCAAACAGCTCTTCGACACCCCGCGTCAGTTGTTCAACGCAGGCATCGGTTATGACAACCAGGCCTTCTACGCCAACTTCCTCGGTCGTTACACCGGTAGCTACTACGGTGATCTGGCCAATAACCAGAAAATCAGCGGCTACACCGTCTTCGACGCGAACCTGGGTTATCGCTTCAAAGACCTGGTCAGTGGGCTCAAGGAAACCACCGTCAGCCTTAACGCCAACAACCTCTTCAACAAGCAATACCTGTCTGGCGTGAAGTCCGGCACCATCGACGCCGATCCAAGCGACGCAAACTTCTTCGGCGCGCCTCAATACTATCGAGGCCAGCCGCGCTCGCTGGTGGCCTCCGTGAGTGTTGGTTTCTAACCGTCCCCAGCTAAAAGGGGCGGTTGGCAAAACCGCCGCCCCGAGGAGCCAGCATGAGCACTGAGCATTACGACTACATCATCGTGGGAGGCGGCACTGCGGGCAGCGTGCTGGCCAATCGACTGTCGGCGCGTGCAGACAAACGCGTGCTGCTGATCGAAGCGGGCGCCGACACCCCTGACAACAATACCCCGAACGAGATTCTTGACGGCCTGCAACCCTGGCTGCCACGCCAGGCGGGCGATCGGTTTTTCTGGCCGGGTCTGAACGTATTGCGCGCCAGCCAGCACCCGGACATCCCGCGCGACCCGCAGCGTTACGAGCAAGGGCGCATTCTGGGCGGCGGCTCAAGCGTCAACATGATGGTCGCCAACCGCGGCCTGCCCCGCGATTACGACCAATGGGCCGAACAAGGCGCCGAAGGCTGGGGCTGGCAAGGCGTACTGCCGTACTTCCGCAAGCTGGAACATGACATCGACTTTGGCCTGAGCGACCCTGAACAGCACGGTCACAGCGGCCCACTGCCAATAGCCCGAATTGACTCGCGACGCTGGGGCAGTTTCACCCGTGCGTCTGCCAATGCATTGCACAGCCTGGGGCTGGACAATATCGTCGACCAGAACGGACGCTTCGAAGACGGCTATTTTGCACCCGCCGTCAGCATCGAATACCAACAACGGGTATCCAGCGCACGGGCCTACCTCAACCCCGAGGTGCGCTCACGCAGCAACCTGACGCTGTGGACCCACACTCAAGTCCAGGCACTTCGCCTGAACGGACAGACCGTTACCGGCGTCAACGTGCTACGCAACGGCCAACTGCTGGACGTCAGCGCCAGCGAAGTGATCCTGGCGGCGGGCGCCCTGCAATCCCCCGCGTTACTGCTAAGGGCCGGCATTGGCCCCGCCGATCAGTTGCGCGACCTGGGCATCAGCGTGATCGCCGACCGCCCGGGCGTGGGCCAGAATTTATGGGACCACAGCTCCATCGGGCTCACCGCGCGCCTGCATGACAACCTCCCGGCGAGCGATGAGCCGGGTTCTGCACACTTGCTGGCGGCGCGGGTCTCGTCCGGGGTCAACCCGGATGTGCCGGGGGATTTGTACCTGGGGATCGTCCGCAACGCGGCATTGGGCACGGCAGGCGCCGTGCTGTGGGTCAACAAACCAGACTCCACCGGGCACCTGAGCCTACACAGCAACGACCCGACAGATTACCCGCACGTTGAGTTCAACCTGCTCTCTGATCGCCGCGACCTTGAGCGCCTGCGTGAAGGCCTGCGGTTGCTGGCCAAGGTTTTTGCCAGCCCCGAAGTCGCAGCATTCAGCGGCCCGCCACGCTTGAACCGCTTTGCCGAGACAACACTGGAGGGCCCGCTGCTGGCCGACTTGCTGGCCGACGATGACGCCCTTGAACGCTACCTGCGCACCCATGTGGGCGGTGTGTGGCACGCCAGCGGGACATGCCGTATCGGCCGCACCGATGACCCGCTGGCGGTGGTTGACCCTGCCGGGCGCGTATTGGGCGTACAGGGTTTGCGCGTCGCCGATGCCTCCGTCATCCCGGTGATTCCGACCGCCAACACCAACCTGCCCACGGTGATGATCGCCGAAAAACTCTCCGACCTTATTCTGGCTAACGCCTGAGGATCTCCCCATGACTCACTACGCCTTGTTGATCGATGGACAATTGCACCCCGGCAAGCAGGACGATGAAGTGCTCGACCCGGCCACTGAGCAGGTCGTCGGCTACGCCGCACGCGCTAGTCAGGCACAGGTCGATACCGCTGTGAACTCCGCCCATAACGCCTTTACGGATTGGGCGGCAAACCCGCAAGCCCGACGCACGGCCTTGGCACTCGCAGCCTCGGTGCTGCGTGAAAACAGCCAGTCGTTGGCCGAACTGATCAGCCGCGAGCAAGGTCGCCCTCTGCGCTTTACCCTTGGTGAAGTCGCGGGCGCAGCGGCTACGTTCGATTACTACGCCCATTTCGAAGCGCCGGGCGCCGAAATACTGCGCGACGACGAGCAGCGCCGGGCAAGCATTGAGCGTCGCCCGCTGGGTGTGGTCGCGGCAATCACGCCGTGGAACGTGCCGATCATTTTGCTGGTGCTCAAACTCGCCCCGGCGCTGCACGCGGGCAACACTGTGGTGGCAAAACCATCGGAGCACACCCCGCTGTCGACCCTTTTGCTGGGCCAACTGCTCAAAGACGTGTTCCCGGCGGGCGTTCTGAATATCGTCGCCGGTGACGGTGAAGTCGGTGAGCAACTCAGCAGTCACCCTCTGGTTCGCCACATCACCTTCACTGGCAGCGTCGCCACCGGCAAACGTCTGTACGCGGGCGCCGCCAGTGACCTCAAGCGCCTGACGCTGGAGTTGGGCGGCAATGATGCCGCGCTGGTGCTCGAAGACGCTGACATACCGGCCATTGCCGAAACGTTGTTCTGGGGCGCGTTCTGGAACAGCGGCCAGGTGTGCTTCGCGATCAAGCGCCTGTATGTCCACGAAAGCCTGTTCCAGCCCCTGATCGACGCGTTGGTCGCCCGTGCCGAAAAAACTCGTCTGGGCCACGGCCTCGACGCGCAAACCGAGCTTGGGCCATTGACCAATCGCCAGCAGTTGGAGCGCGTCAAGGCGCTGCTGGCCGATGCCCGCAAGCACGGCGCAGTGATCCATAGCGGTGGCGAGCAGCCTGAAGGCCCGGGCTATTTCTTTGCCCCGACCATCGTCAGCGGGATTGGCGCAGGCGTTGCGTTGGTAGACGAAGAACAGTTCGGGCCGGTGCTGCCAGTGATCCCGTTCAGCGACGTCGAAGACGCCATCCGCCAGGCCAACGCCAGCCCTTACGGCTTGGGCGCCTCGGTATGGACCCGTGACATCGCCCGCGGCGAGGCCATTGCGCGGCGTCTGGATGCAGGTTTGGCCTGGGTCAACCAGCACCTTGAAGTGCAACCCGGCGCACCGAAAGGCGGCTACAAATGGAGCGGTCTTGGCTACGAAGGCGGGTTGCGCGGCTATGAAGCCTTCAGTGACCTGCAAGTGCTCAACATCGCTCGCCCGGCGGTTTAAACGCCTCTGTTGGAGCGAGCTTTTGATCCTTTAAAACGCTCGCGCCTACACGGTTTGATTTATTTCTGATGAAGGATTTCTTATGCGCCCCGGTAGCTGGCCCTCGATTATCTTGACCCTTGCCTTCGCCGTGATTATCGCGGCGTGCCACGGTAAAACCATTCTGCTGATCGCCGACATCGCCAAAGCCTATTCGGTCAGCCCTTCTCACGCCAGTTGGGTGGTGTCGGCTGTGGCCATCGTTGCGGCGATCGCTTCGCCGGTCGTCAACTGGGGGGTGGCGCGCGTGGGCGAGCGACGCGCCATCATCTTCGGCCTGATCGTCGCAGCCGTGTGCAGTTACCTGGCCAGCCAGACCACTGAGTTTTCGACCTTATTGACCCTGCGTGTTATCGAAGGCGCCGGTTATATCAGCGTCGTGCTGGCCGCGCTGGCGCTACTGGTGCACACCACCCACGGTAAACGCCGCACCAGCGCCCTGGCGTTCTGGTCGGTGGCATCGCCACTGGGCGGAGCGATTGCGATTTTTGCCGTGTCGCCCTACATCGGCGGCGACAACGGCCAATGGCGCATCGCGTTCAGCGGCCATGCGGTGATTTTGTTGCTGCTGTTACTGGCCACGCCGCTGCTGCCGTCGATCAACCTGGCCAACCGCGCCGAACGCAAACCGCTGTCCCAGGTTTTCAAGATTTACGCCGACCCGTCTGCCCTGCGCCTGGGAGCAGCGGTGGGAGCACCACTGACCGTGGCCCTCGGGTTGATCACCATCACCCCGGACTACTTGATTCACGTGCTCAAAGTCGCGCCCGCGACCATCGGCGTGATCTCGACCGTGGGCATCCTGTCCAGTGTGGTGGCCGGACTGTTCGCCGGTTTTATCCTCAACCTGCGCGTCATCGGGCCCATCAGCGTCATCGCCGGTGCCTTGATTGGCGTGACGCTTGAGGTGCTGGTGTTTATCCCTGGGGTGAGCGTTGACGTGGCGATTGCCGCCAAAGTGGCGCAAGGCTTTTTCAGCAGTTTCGTGGTGGCCTGGGTGTTCACCAGCATCCCGAAAATGACCCGCAATGGCGACGTCATGGGCGCAGGCGGCATTGCCGAGCAAGCGCTGTACATCTCGATGTTTCTGGGGCCGGTACTGCTCTATCCGCTGTTCGCCTTGCCGACCCGTGTGCCGTTTTTCGTCGCGTTGATTGTCTCCAGCCTGCTGCCGTTGTTCCTGTTGCCGCTGGGTTTTAAACGCAACGAATCCAGCCCGTTAGTGCCTGCGTAAGGCGGCCGGGGTGCTGCTCTTGCAGCACCCTCGCAGCAGGTGCTTTTGTACCAGCAACCCTGCCCTCTTTTCCCGCGTTGGCACGCTATTTTTTTACATTTACTTTCAGTTACTTACGTTTTTAATCAGCCGTTTTCAATCTCGGTACGGTTGCTGCAATACCCCCTGTTAACGGGCCAAGGTACTGGCCTGAAACTGGCCATTTCGAGCGCGTTTAACGCTTGATCCAACAGTCACAGGGAGCATCATGTTTAGTCGAACCACCTTATCGATGGCTATCGCCTTAAGTCTTAACAGCACCTACCTCATCGCCGACGACAACGTCGACCCGCAGGCTTCTGCCACCCCTTCCGCAACCCTTGAAAAGGTCACGGTCACCGCACAAAAACGCGAAGAAAGCGTGCAGGAAGTGCCTGCCCCCGTCTCGGTGCTCAGCGGCGAAAAAATCCGCCAGGCGTCATTGAACTCAGCGAATGAAATCACCCGCTATATTCCCAACGCTTCGGCCGGCACCGTCGACGGGCATGGCCGCCCACGCTGGTGGATCCGCGGTCTGGGCACGGGCGATCAGGGCGCCAACACAGTCAGCCCGGTCGGAATCTACATGGACGATGTGTATATCTCGAACATCAGCGCGACAGGTTTCCCGCTGTTCGATCTGGACCGGGTCGAAGTGTTGCGCGGGCCACAGGGCACGTTGTGGGGCAAGAACACCACAGGCGGCGCGATCAACTTCATCTCAAAAAAACCGTCCTTTAAAGAGGACGGCTACTTTAAGGTCGATGTCGGCAACTACGCCAACCGTGCAGTAGAAGGTGCCTACGGCGATACGCTGATCGAGGACAAACTCGCCGCCAGGGTTTCGATCCGTCATCAAGGCAACGACGGCTACAACGAGAACAAGGCCAAAGACAACGATCAGGGCGCGCTGGAGGATGATGCGATTCGTCTGCAGTTGCTAGCCGTGCTGTCGGATGATCTGGAGGCCAACCTGAACGTTCACAGTCGCCGCTATCACGACACCGGCAGCTCCAGCTCGGTCAACTACGGCATAGGCCCCAACGGCAATAACCAGTTCGGCTATCACGTCGACCCCAAGCAAGGCAGCGTTTACTACAACGCCAAGAACCGCGCGAACATCAAGCAGGACGGTGCCAACCTCAACCTCAACTGGCAATTGGGCGACCTGCAACTCACCTCGATCAGCGCCATCGAAGCATTTAACCGCGAAGGCGTCAGCGACAGCGACAACACCCCGCTGGAACTTCAACGCGGCTACGCCTACGTCGACAGTCGTCAGCTGTCACAAGAGTTTCGCCTGACCTCGCCACGTACTGACCGCTTGAACTGGGTGGCCGGCTTCCATTACTTCCACGAAGACCTGGACGCCAAAACCGCCAGCGCCGCGCTGGATAACACGTACGTGAGCCGCTACTACAACCGTGTCGCCTACGACCAGACCAGCGAGAGCTACGCGTTGTTTGGCAGCGTGACCTACAACTTCACCGAAGCCTTCAGCCTCACCGGCGGCCTGCGCTGGACCCGCGAGCGTAAATCCATCGACCTCAACCGCGTGGCCAACATCGGCCAGGCCGGATTTGCTGGCGGTAACTGGTGGAAACCCGGCAATGTCACCACGCCCTTGGGCATCACCGCCGTGCAAGATGACAGCAATACCTGGAGTGACTGGACCTACGACGTCACCCCTGAGTACAAGCTTTCAGACCATGCCCGTGTGTACTTGCGTTATTCCAAGGGCTTCCGTTCCGGGGGGTATAACGCTGGCGTCACCACCCAGTCGACCGTGGCCACCGTAGATCCGGAATACCTGACCGCATATGAACTGGGCTTTAAATCCGAATGGTTCGATGGCCGCTTGAATGCCAACGCCAGCGCGTTTTATTACGACTACTCGGACATCCAGTTAAACATCGTGAGCGCGATCAACAACCAGACCGTGTCCCGTTTGGCCAACGGTGCGCAGGGTGAAGTGTATGGCGCCGAATTCGAGCTCGAAGCCATCCCCGTCGAAAACCTGCACGTCAACTTCGGTTTGGGTTTGCTGCACACCGAATTTACCGATTACACCTCGGGCAGCAACGATTACTCGGGCAACACGTTCGTGCGGGCACCCAATGTGTCGGCGGTGATTGGCGCCGACTACCGAATCGCGCTGAACGTGGGGGGTGCAATCATTCTCGGCACCGACTGGGACACCCGCAGTCGACAGTACTTCTTCACCAACGACCAGAGCCAGGGCATGCGCAGCGGCGGTTATACCCTGGGCAACGCACGGGTCACGTATGAGCTGGCAGGCGCCAAAAGCGAAGTTACCGCTTATGTGCACAACCTGACCGACAAGGAGTATCGCAGCCACACCTTGCCCGGCGGCTACCAGAGTGCCGGGGTGATGTTTGGCGACCCGCGCACCGTGGGTATCTCCGTGACCAGCCGTTTCTGATCAACCCCGGCGACCGGAAAACTTCCGATCGCCGCTCTACAAGGCAGACCGTCTTATGAAATTTTCGCGCTTTCTGTTAAGCCCGTTGCTGATGCTGGGGCTGCTGGCCAGCTCCGCAAGTTACGCCGCCGAGCCCTTGAAGACCGTGCGCATTGCTACCGTCGCGTACTCCAACGCGGGCAAAATCACGTTCAACGGCCCCACCTATTTGATGGACAAAGACCCGTGGCTCAAAGAGCAACTGGCACAACGCGGCGTCGAACTGCAATGGGTGCCGGCCGCCACCGCATCGGTGGGCACGTTCGTGAATGAAGAGTTCGCCAACAAACGCATCGACTTTGCGTTCTACGGCGACCTGCCGAGCATCATCCTCAATGCTTCCGGCGTTGCGACCCAACTGATTGCCGCAGGCGGCATCGGCAACAACGTTTACCTGGTAGTGCCGCCCGACTCGACGGCCACCTCGATTGATGACCTGAAAGGCAAACGCGTTGCCCTGCATCGGGGTCGGCCTTGGGAGCTGTCCTTTGCCAAACTGCTGGAGTCGCGCAACTTGGCGTTCGACGATTTCCGCCTGTTCAACCTCAACCCCCAGGCCGGTGGTGCGGCGTTGAGTGCGGGGCGAATCGACGGGTTATTCACCTTGAGTGACGCCTTTTTGCTGGAAGACAAAAAAGTCGGCAAGATCATTTGGTCCAGCAAACAGGCACCTCTGGACTGGAAAATGCGAGCCGAATTGTTTGGCGCCAAAGACTTCATCGCGCAAAACCCCGAGGTCACGCAACTGGTGGTCGATGCTTACCTGAAAGCGTTGAAATGGGCCTCGCAAGATGAGCACAAGGCCGAGTACATCGCCCTGCTCTCGCAATCGGGCCAGCCGCAAAGCGTGCTGCTGCGCGAAGTGCAAGGTGAAGCCTGGAAAGATCACTTCAGCCCGTTGATCAACGCCACCTTGCGCCAGCACTACGCCGACGGCATCGCCTATAGCTTGCAGTCCAAGTTGATCCGCAAAGACGTCAATGTGGATAACTTGCTCGACGACCGCTTCGTCAAACAGGGCCTGAAGAACCTCATCCTCACCGAGGAGTGGAAGTAATCGACACCCTGAAGGAGCGAGCTTGTCTCGCGATCTTTTGACCGTGTCAAAGATCGAGAGGCAAGCTCGCTCCTGCCGTTTGGCTGGACCTTAAGCCGCGTTTTCCAGCAACTTTTTACCCTCGGCCCACAGGCCGGTCATGTTCCACTGCTGCTCCAGAACCCCTGGGCCAAACTCTTTGGAACCGCCCAAGCCTTCGGCCAGGCCCTGGAACCAGGCGCCTTCTTCAATCAACAAGATCAACTTGGCCACTTGAATAATTCCTGTGCCCCAGAAGGTTGCGCCGCCGTTGGCTTCCAGAATCGCCGGCAAGTGCGGGTTCGCTTCCAGGTTCTGCACAATGAAATCAGCCTCGGGCTGTCGACGGTCAATGTAGATCGGCAACTCGCGGGCCAAGGTCACCCGTTGCGAGGCCGCATAGCGAATCGGCAGCACTTGATGCGCGCTGGCCCAACCACCCAGCCATGGCGTGTGCACATGCGTCACCACGTTCACTTCCGGGCGCTGGGCAAAGATCGCCGCATAACGCTTGCCATTGCCCCCTGCCTTGCGGCCGCTCAGCGGGCCTTCAACCGATTCGTCCACATACACCTCGCCGTCGTAGTCAGCGACCACGGCGCGGATCTCTTCGTCATCTGCCCACGGGCCGGGCGCATGCAGGGCAATCACCAAACGGGTTTGCGGCACTCGCACATACGCCTGGAAGGTATTGGTAGCGGTCAGCGTACGGGTGTTTTTCAGCACACGAGTCGCTTTGGCAAAATCGCGTTTGGCTTGCTCAAGGAAGCTCAGTTGTTCAACGGTCAACGAGTGGGTCATGGCGTAGGCTCCAGCTAATCGATTAGTAATGCCGGGCGAAAATCCGGGCATGCCCGCTACACAGCACTTCCTGTGCCAGCCCCGACACAAAAATTAACGCGTTGTTTTAAAAGACATTTATTAAAGATCAGAGAATTATTCCGCCACCTGCTGTTGATCTTGCTGCGGTGCCAGCATGACGTGCTGATCAATTGCTGCTGCACCAGCAATCACACCCGGGGCCATTGTGCAAAGCCCCGATCCAGAGGGCTCCGGGGCCTTGGCACAGGCGTTGCAATTACCTCGGTAACGCGGCTCTCGAGGTGATGAGCCCGACCACTGTCACTCTGGAGTTATTCATGAGTACCGAGTTCTTCTGGCGCCTGCCTCTGGGCAGTGATGGGCATGATTTGGCAAGTGATAAAAACACCCGTGGCAGTGCGATTTACCGCCCCGGCAATATCGCCCCCGGCCGCTTGCCCAATGGCGAACCTGACGGCTTCACCTATATCGACTACATCGCTCAGGTGGCCAAAGCCGCTGAGCTGGCAGGCTTTGAAGGCGCACTGCTGCCCACCGGCCCTGAGCCATGGATCGCGGCTGCCGCACTGGCCCGCGAAACCCGCCGTATCAAGTTTCTGATCGCCTTCCAGGCCACCTGGACCCTGCCCGCCTATGCCGCGCAGCAAGCGGCGATTCTGCAAAACCTCAGCCACGGGCGCCTGGACTGGAACATCATCACCGGCGGCAACCCGGCGTCACAGCGGGCCAACGGAGACTTTCTGGAACACGACAAACGCTACCAGCGCACCGGCGAGTTCCTCGACATCATCAAGGGTCTGTGGGAGAACGAATCGTTCTCTTATCAGGGCGATATCTACCAGTTGGAAAACGGCTCGCTGCCACGCGGACTGACCAAAGAGCGCAAGCCGGGGGTGTACTTCTCAGGGTTTTCCGACCCGGCACTGGACGTTGCCGCCCGCCATGCAGACGTTTACCTGAACTGGGCCGAGCCGGTGGATAAACTCAAGCCGCACATCGAGCGCGTGCGCGAACTGGCCGACAAACAAGGCCGCGAAGTCCGTTTCGGCATTCGTATCGACTTGTTCGCCCGCGAGACCGAAGAGGCCGCCTGGTCAGACTTGCGCCGCCAATACGAGCGTATCGACGCCAAGACCAGCGACTTCATCAAGAACTTCGCCAGCGGTTCGGACTCCGTGGGTGCCGCCCGGCAAACCGCCTACCACCAGAACTCCCAACGCTTCGAAGACCTGATCATCGGACCCAACCTGTGGGCCGGTTTCGGCAAGGCCAAACCCGGCCCCACCATTGGCCTGGTGGGCAGCCACGAGAACGTTGCCGAGCGGCTGGCCGAGTACCGCGATGCCGGTTTCTCGACCTTTATCCTGGCCGGTAACCCGCACCTGGAAGAAGCCTTGCGTATTGGCCAGGAAGTGCTGCCGCTTGTGCACCAGCGCCCTGTAGCCGAGACCGCGCCGGTCACGGCTGGCCTCAAGGCCGCTGGCTGAAACTCAGCCCTGCGTTTCACCCCTTCATACCACCCCGCACACACGTCAGTGTCTGCGGGGTTTTGACGATCCGCGTATCGGTCCACAAAGAATGGAACCCATGATCAAGCACTATCCCTTGCTGCGAAGCCTGCTGATCTACCGAGAAATGCCTTGGCGCTTTACCTTGACCGCAGCGCTGTTTGTAGTGGTCAGCGGTGGGTTAGCCCTGCAGCAATGGTTAATCGGCAATGCTCTGAATGAGGTCAACAATGGTCACGCCGTGGTCCGCCTCGCCGATGGCAACCTCGACGCCAGCCGAGCGTGGTTCTGGCTGTGGCTGCTGCTGGGCGTCGCTTTGATACGCGGCATCGCCCAGTACAGCGCTGGCGTCCTGTCATTGATCCTCAGCCAGGCGCTGTTGACCCGATTGCGCGAGCGCATCCTGCAACACGTGCAAAGCCTGCACCTGGGTTATCACTGGCAACACGGCATGGGCGAAATGATCAGCCGCACCACCCGCGATGCCGATAAATTGCGTGACGCCTTGATCAGTTTTTGGCGACAACTGGTGGAAACCCCACTCATCGTGCTGGCCACTGTCGGTCTGCTGATCGGCTATAACCTGTGGCTCGGGCTGGTGCCTCTGCTGCTGACAGGTGTGGGGCTGTGGATATTTGTACGCCAGACCGAACGGCTGCTGGTGCTCGACCGCGAAGTGGGGGCTGCCTATGACCGGGTCAATCAAGACCTGAGCGAAGGGATTGGCGGGGTCCGCGTGATCAAGTCATTTGCCCTGGAAGCCGGGCGTATTGAGCGTTTCAACCAACAAGTCGACTTTTTTGCCGAGCAGGCACGCCTGGCCCTGGCCTTTGCCAGTTCACGTATCCCGCTGCCACAGGTAGTGGTCGCGCTGAGCCACGTGTGGATATTTATCTACGGCGCCTGCCTGGTGCGTGACGGCCGGCTAGGGGTGGGCGAATGGGTGACCTCGCTGTTGATTGTCACCACGCTGATTTTTCGTATCGAAGGCATTGGCCGAGTGATGCAGGTATTCGCCGATGCGCGAGCTTCGGCAGAGCGCATCTGGCAATTGCTCGACGCGCCATTGGCCATTCAAAGCGCCAGCGAGCCTCTCTCCAAAGCCCCGCTAGGGTTGTGCCTTGCACGGGTCAGCGTTGAGGCACCGGGGGGCGGGCAACGCATTCTGCACCAGTGCAGCCTGACCGTGCAGCCCGGCGAAGTCGTTGCCCTGGTGGGCGCCACGGGTGCTGGCAAAAGCGTGTTGGCCAGCCTGCTGCCACGTTTGACCGATGCCGAACAGGGCGCCGTGCTCGTCGGGTCGAGCCGCGATGGCTGGCAAGACGTGCGCACGCTCAAGTTGGATGAACTGCGCCAGCGCGTGCATGTAGTGCCTCAAGAGAGCTTTTTGTTTTCCGATACCCTCGCCGCCAACTTACGCCTTGCCGCCCCCGATGCCAGTGATGAAACCCTGCGCTGGGGGCTGAGCATGGCAGCCGCAGACGATGTGCTCGAACGTTTACCGCAGGGCCTCAATACCGCGCTCGGCGACCGTGGCGTGACCTTGTCTGGCGGCCAGCGCCAGCGCATCAACCTGGCCCGCGCATGGTTGGCGAAACCGGACATTCTGTGCCTTGACGACGCCACCAGCGCGCTGGACTCGGTGACTGAGCGGCGGGTGATCGAGAACATCCGCAGCTTGCTGCAAGACCAAGGACGCGGCACCACTTTGCTGATCATCTCCAGCAAGCTCTCCACTCTATTGCTGGCCGACCGCGTGCTGCTGCTCGCAGATGGCCACATCGCCGACAGCGGTCGCCATGCCGAACTGGTGCAGCGCAACGCTTTTTATCGTGATCTGCTGGGAGTCGAGCATGGCTAATGCCTTACCTGGAAAAGCCCTCAGCGACATTGAGATTGAAGAGTCGCTGGCCAAAAAAGCCCTGGACCGCAGCATGTTCACTCGGCTATTGCCCTTGCTCGGCCCGGTGCGCGGGCGCATTGCCGCCGTCATTGTGCTGGAACTGCTGCTGGTGTTTGCGGTGTTTTTGCGGCCCTGGTTCGTGCGCGAACTGCTGGATCGCGGGCTGGTCCATCAGGACAACCAATGGCTGCTCAACACCTCATTAGTTGCCATGCTCGGGGTTGGCCTTTTCATGACCTGGAGCGCACGCTTTGTATTGGCCGGGATCTCGCAATACGTCGCTGGCAGCGCAGCCATCCGCGTCCTTAATGAGCTGCGCATCCGGGTCTTCAGCCACGTTCAGGCCCTGAGCATTGGCTACTTCGACCGGACCAAGGCCGGGCGCATCATTTCGCGCGCCGACCGGGACGTCGACAGCCTCGAATCGCTGTTGATTCAAGGGCCTCCGGAACTGCTGGGCGCACTTCTGCGCTGCGGTGTCGCGTCGGTGATGCTGTGGCTGATTTCGCCGCTGTTTTTCTTCAGTCTGGCGAGCATCGTCCCGCTGTTGTTCTTCGCCACCTGGGGCTTCAAACGCATCTCGCAGCGCACCTGGGCCAAAGTGGCAGAAAACCGCAGCCGCTTTACCGCACACCTGGTCGAAACCGTGGCCGGGGCACGGATGATCCAGCAATGCGTGCAGCAGCAACCCAACCAGCAACGCTATCGGCGCTTGCTCGAAGACTTCAACGATGCACTGATCGGCGGCAACCTGCGCTCGGGCTGGTTTGCCCCGTTCACCGGGCTCCTTGCCGCGCTGGGTATGGCGGTCTTGCTGATGCTCGGCGCCTACGGCCTGGCACAAGGCCAACTGACGGTCGGGCAAGTGGCCGAGAGCTTGTTTTACGTGATGTTGTTTCTGGGGCCGCTGCAAGAACTCTCGGACTTATTTGAACGTTACGCGACCGGCTCGGCGTCGGCACAGCGGATTTTCCTGCTACTCGACACCCAACCGGAAATCACCGACAGCCATACGCCGGTGGCCCTTGAAAAAGCCCGAGGTGCAGTGGACTTCGAACGCGTGGGGTTCGCCTATGTACCGGGCTCCCGGCCTGTGATCGATGATTTTGACCTGCATATTCCGGCGGGTGAAGTGCTGGCGATTGTCGGCCCATCAGGGCATGGCAAAAGCACCTTGGTGCAATTGCTCACGCGCTTTTATGACGTGCAGCACGGCACGGTAAAACTCGACGGCATCGACATCCGGCACCTGAGCCAACAGCACCTGCGGCGCAATGTTGGCGTGGTGCTGCAGGACAACGTGCTATTCAGCGGCAGCGTCCTCGACAACCTGCGCCTGGCAAGTCCCGGGGCCAGCGATGCACAACTGATCGCGGCGGCGCAGGAATTGGGAGCCAGTGAGGTGCTGGAGCGTCTGGCGCATGGGTATCACACCGAAGTGGGGGCGCTTGGTGCACACCTTAGCCACGGGCAACGGCAACTCGTCTGTCTGACCCGCGCCTACCTGGCCGACCCGGCGGTGCTGGTGCTCGACGAAGCCACCTCGGCGGTGGATATCCACACCGAACGGCGCATTCAAAAAGCCTTGCGCAAGCTGTGCCAAGGCCGCACCGCGATCATCATTGCCCACCGTCTGGCCACCATTCGCGATGCCGACCGCATTGCCGTGGTCGGCAACGGCAAACTGGTGGAACTGGGCAATCACAGCGCATTGCTGGCCAAGGGCGGTGTGTATGCATCGCTGTACCGCACGTATGCGCGCTCGCAGGCACTGCACCCGGCTTGAGATTGGCCCGCGGCAAAAGTGGCTGCCACTGTTGCTGATCCCCCAGAGCCCTTGCTGATCGATTGCTGCTCCAGCAGCAATCGGCCCTGCGCCGCGCCCCCCAAGATCGCGCAAAGCCCCGCAAACCGGCGACTTCAGCGTTGAACAAAAGCGTGGCATGAGCGTTGCAAACAAGGTTTACCGGCAACCCGTGGGGTTGCTCTTTGACCTGTCGATCCTCGATTTTTTTGGAGAACGTGCAATGTCTCATCCCCTCGAAACACTCTGGTACACCCGTTGCCCTGTACCCACCGGGCTTGGCATCGCGGTTCAAAAGGGTTGGCTGGAGGAAGTTCTGGAACAACAAGGCACGCGCATCCAGTCACTGCGCGAGTCCAACGAACAAACGGTGCGTGAATCACACTTCGATCACACCCTGCAAAACTCGGTGCGCCACGGCGGTAATATTCCGGCGATCTGGGCCAGGGCCAGTGGCCGTGATACACGCGTTATCGGGCTGTCGTGGGCCGATGAGGTTCAACTGATCTTGACCCTGCCCTCCAGCGGCATCAAAACCGTCAAAGACCTCAAGGGTCGTAAATTCGGCTTGCCGCACTGGGTCAACGCGCAAATCGACTTCACTCGCGCACAAGCTCTGCGCGGCCTGGAAAACGCCCTCAAGCTCGATGGCCTTGAGGTCAAGGATGTAGAGCTGGTCGACTATGTGCGCGGCGGCACGTTCAGCG
The DNA here is from genome assembly GCF_001043025.1 of Pseudomonas helleri. GTDB lineage: Bacteria > Pseudomonadota > Gammaproteobacteria > Pseudomonadales > Pseudomonadaceae > Aquipseudomonas > Aquipseudomonas helleri. Next base: position 46,342 of record NZ_JYLD01000017.1, read on the forward strand.
ATGAAGCCACCCATGTGATCAATGGCATTGCCAACTTCGGCGGCCGCCGTGACGGTGGGCAAAACGCTGAGCTGGTGGGCCTGCTGCGCGGCGAAGTCGACGCCATATTCCTCAAGGGCGCACATGCCGTGCAATTGGCTCATCAGTTTGGCCTGCACACAGTGATCGACACCGGCTCTCACCCAGAACCCTTGATTCGCTCCAACAATGGCACGCCGCGCACGTTGAGTGTCGACAGCCATTTGCTGGATAACCACTTCGACACCGCCGTGGCGATTCTGTCTTCGGTGATCCGCGCCGAAGAGTGGGCCTGGACCCACCCGCAAGACACCCGCCGCTTCCTCGCCCACGAAACCAACAGCAGCGAATACTGGGTCACGGCAGCCTATGGCGAAGACGCCCACCAGCGCTTGCGCACCAATCTCGACGAGCGTTCAGTGCATGCCGTTCAGGACTTTACCGACTTCCTGCAGCGCTGGAATTTCATCCCCACCACGTTCTCGGTGAATGACTGGGTCGACAACCGCCCACTCGAAGCCTTGCGCACGTCATTGGCCACACGCACGGGCTGATGCGCGGTACCGGGCAGGGACGGATTCCCTGCCCGCTTCACTTTTTAAATGGCCTGGGTAACTGCATGAGCAAAACTCTCGATACGCTTTGGTACACACACAGCCCCGTGCCCACCGGACTTGGCATCGCTGTTGAATCAGGGCGCCTTGCCGAGGCATTTCGCCCTTACGGCACCAATATTCAAGCGCTGCGCGAGTCATCTGACCGGGAAATACGCGAAGCACATTTCGATCATCACCTCGATAATTCAGTCCGCCATGGCGGCAACACCCCCGCGATCTGGGCCAAGGCCAGCGGCAAAAATACCCGTGTGCTGGGGCTGTCCTGGACGGACGAAGTGCAACTGATCCTGACCACCCCGGAAAGCGGGGTTAAAACCATTCGTGACTTACGCGACCGACGCTTTGGCATCCCCAAGTGGGCCAACGTTCAGATCGATTTCGGTCGCGCCCAGGCCCTGCGCGCTTTAGAAAACGCCTTACAACTCGAAGGGCTGAACATCGGCGATGTAGAACTGGTGGACTATCCCTACGGCGGTAAACACAGCGACGAGCAAATCCGCCATGTGTTCGGCGCACAGATCGCCCTTAAAAGCACTCAGGGCAAACGCCGCAACAATGAGTTGATCGGTTTGCTGCGGGGGGACATTGACGCGATATTCGCCAAGGGCGCGCACGCCGTGCAATTGGCCGACGAGTTCGGTTTGCATGTGGTGATAGACACCGGCTCGCACCCGGACCCCATGGTGCGCAGCAACATCGGTACACCGCGCACGCTGACCGTCGATCAGCACATGCTCGACGAGCATTTCGATGCCGCCGCGCTGATCGTCGAAACCGTATTGCGTGCCGAGCAGTGGGCCTGGAGCCATGCCGACGAAACCCGACGCTTTCTGGCCCGTGAACTGAACACCAGTGAGTACTTCGTCGCCGCAGCCTACGGTGAAGACGCCCACCGTCGACTGGTGACTCGCCTCGAAGAAAAGTCCTTGCTGGCCCTGCAAGACCTGACGTACTTCTTGCACCGCCATCACTTTATCGAACGGGCTTTTGATGTCCGCGACTGGGTGGATGCGAGACCGCTGGAAGCGGTGCTGGACAAAACCAGGCTGGCCATCTGATGAGCACGCTTATCCGGCGCAACCTGATCCGCCTGACCTGGCTGCTCTCACCTCTGCTGGTGCTGGTGGTGTGGACGCTAGTGGCAGGTTCCGGGCGTTACTCCGAGCAATTGCTGGTGCCACCCTCAGTGGTCTGGGAGGCCTTCAAGGATCTACAGCACAGCGGTGAATTGCTTGAGCACATCCAGTTCAGCCTGAGCCGCCTGGCTATCGGTTTTGCCTTTGGGGCCGGTGCCGGGTTGCTGTTCGGGATTGCCCTGGCGCTGTCAAAAACCGTCGAGCACTACTGCGCACCGCTGTTTCACACGGTGCGACAGATACCTTCGATTGCGTTGATTCCGATGTTCATCCTGGCGTTTGGGGTCGAAGAAACCTTCAAGATCGTAATCGTCACCAAAGCCGTGTTCTTCCCGGTGGCCTTGGCCACCAGCGAAGGCATCAAGGCCATCCCGCGCAGTTACTTCGAGGTCGCGCGGGTATACCGCCTGCCATGGCGTGCCCTGGTGCTGGAAGTGATCTTTCCAGCAGCGGCGCCACCGATTCTCACCGGCCTGCGCGTAGCGCTGAGCCGCGCGTGGATGGTGCTGGTGGCTGCGGAACTGCTCGCGGCTGACAGCGGGTTGGGGCAAATGATCGAGATGAGTCGGCAGATGATGCGCATCGATATTGTGATGGTCGGCGTAGTGCTGATCGGGCTGATCGGCTTTGCTCTCGATTACGGGTTTCGCCTGCTGGAAAAACGTTTGCTGCGCTGGAAAGCCCGCTAGGAGAAGCCCATGAACGTATTGCTTGCCCTGCTGCGCCGTTGCCGTGGCCTGTTGCTGCCGGTGCTGCTGATCGGCCTTTGGGAGTTCTGCTCCCGTCAGGGTGCTGCGCAGGCCTACGCCTTTGTACCGTTGGCGACGATCGGCAAAGGGTTTGTCGATTTGATCGACAGCGGCGCGCTGCTCATCAGCACCCTGGCCAGCCTGCAACGTACTTGCCTTGGGCTGCTGATCGGGGTCACGGCGGGGCTGCTGGTCGGCGCCTCGATGGCTCTGTCACGGGTGATTGAACGGGGACTCGGGCCGCTTTACCACATCCTGCGCCAAGTGCCGATTCTGGGGTTGATTCCGTTGATTGCCTTGTGGTTCGGCAGCGGTGAAGGGGCAAAAGTGCTAATTGTCAGCCTCGCCGCGTTTTACCCGATGACCCTCAACACGTATGAGGGGTTTAGCCATATCGAGCCGCGCTATCGCGAGGTCGGCAAGATCTTCGCGTTCACCCCGTGGCAGCAACTGACTCAGGTGTTGCTGCCCAGCGCCCTGCCCTCCCTGAACAATGGCGTGCTGCATGCGCTGGCGTTTGCCTGGGTGAGTTCGGTGGGCGCCGAACTGTTTCTTTCGACGGGTGCCGGGCTGGGCAATCTGATGATGAATGCCGAGGCCGGTTCACGCATGGAAGTCGTGATTATTGGCGTGCTGTGCATTGGTTTGCTCGGCTACGCCATGAACCAATTGTTTTCGCGCCTCAGCCGGCATTTGCTGCGCTGGCGTGATCTTCGTTGAATACGGGATCCCACATGAATGCACCTCTCAAGCAACACTGGCTGGACCCGACCCGGCATCTGCCCGGCGCCCTGGAGATTCGTGGGCTGGGCAAGCAGTACGCCATTGAAGGCAAACCGCTGACGGTGCTGGAAAACATCAATCTGGCGGTCAAGCCGGGCGAGTTCGTGAGCATTGTCGGCGCCAGCGGATGCGGCAAGTCGTCTTTGCTGCGACTGATTGTCGGCCTGGAAGCCGAGTACAGCGGCGACATTCTGCTCGACGGTGAACGCATTGTCTCGACTAGCCTGGAGCGCGGCATCGTGTTTCAGGACCACCGCCTGTTCCCGTGGAAAACCGTTGAGCAAAACATCGCGCTCGCGCTGAAAAATCACCGTTTATCCAGCGCCGAAAAAGCCAGGTTAGTGGCCGAGCATATTCAACTGGTCAACTTGCAGGGGTTTGAGAAGGCCTACCCGCATCAGTTGTCGGGCGGTATGGCGCAACGCGCTGCCATCGCCCGCGCACTGATCAATAAACCGAAAATCCTCCTGCTCGATGAACCGTTTGGTGCTCTCGATGCACTGACGCGCGTGCACTTGCAACGCGAGTTGCAACGGATCTGGGTACAACAACGCAGCACGATGATCATGGTCACCCACGATGTTGAAGAGGCGCTGTACCTGGGTGACCGGGTGATCGTTATGGACGCTCGTCCAGGGCGAGTCAAACACGAAGTTCACGTCGATTTACCGCACCCGCGTGAACGCCAGTGCGCGCGTTTGCAGGCACTCAAGGACGAGTTGTTGACGGAATTGGTCGGCAACGATCGCGAGGCCCCTGCTCACCCATAGACGCCATTTGTACACGCTTTTTCAGCCCGTCATCACGCTGCGACGGGACCCTTTCACAGCTGATTTTTCAGCCGTGCGAGCCCCTGTACCCGGGGGGTTTATACAGATTGAACAGAAAATCGCTTATATGCATTTATTGAATATGCAAATGCTAATTAAGACTTTTTTAATCTATATAAATATCGTGCATGATTCTTCAGCGCTCTTGGTTTCAGGAATATCACCATGTCATTGATCACTCATCCGCATGCTCGCGAACTGACTAAGTCGGTCCGCGCTACCGTATTGGTTTTCAAGGACCCGCGCTCGCTGGAACTGCTCAACCGCATAGAGCGTTTGGCACCCAGCGACGCGAATGCGCTGATCATGGGTGAAACCGGCACCGGCAAGGAGCTGGTCGCCAGACATATCCACAGCCTGAGCTATCGGCGCGATGAACCCTTTGTTGCCGTGAACTGCGGCGCCTTCGCTGAATCGCTGGTGGAGAGCGAACTGTTCGGTCATGAGAAAGGCGCCTTCACCGGCGCCACCACCAGTAAGGCCGGCTGGTTTGAGGCGGCTAAAGGCGGCACGTTGTTTCTCGACGAGATCGGCGACTTGCCATTGAACATGCAGGTCAAGCTGCTGCGTGTATTACAGGAGCGTGAAGTGGTGCGCCTGGGTTCCCGTACGCCAATCCCGATCAATGTGCGGCTGGTGGCGGCAACCAACGTCAACCTGGCCGATGCGGTGGTGGCGGGTAACTTTAGAGAGGATTTGTTCTACCGCTTGCACGTCGCGACGATCCGCTTGCCAGCGTTGCGTGAGCGGCCCGGTGACATCCTGCCGTTGGCAGAGTTTTTTCTCGAAGAACACTGCCAGCGCCTGGGCTACAACCGCGCCACGCTGAGTCCTGAGTGCGAGCGCAAGCTGTTGGACCACAGCTGGCCGGGCAACATTCGCGAGCTGGAGAACTCGATTCACCACGCGCTATTGGTGTGCCGTAACCAGCGTGTGCAGCCCGAAGATTTGCACCTGGTCGATATGCGCAGTCACGGGGTGCGCGCCACCAGCCCCCCGGCGTTCACACCGACAAATGTGCCCCCGGCAAGCCTTGAAGAAGCCTTGGCCAAATTGTTTGAACAGAATTTGCCGAACCTTTACGAGCGCATTGAAGAAACCGTGTTTCGTGAAGCGTACCGGTTTTGCCATGGCAACCAATTGCAAACCGGCCGTGTGCTGGGGATTAGCCGAAACATCGTCCGGGCTCGCCTGGAAAAAATCGGCGAGTTGGCGCAATCACCGCGCAGCGCCAGCCAGGAAGCTCAACGTCAGTCACTGTAGGCGCCAGCTTGCCTCGCGATCTTTTTGAAAGATCAAAAGATCGCGCGACAAGCTCGCTCCTGCAGAGGGTGTAACACGAACATTTTTTAAACGGAGTCAGTCAATGGGTAAAGTCCACACCGCGAGCGCTGTGCCGGACGCGTTATGGCGCACGGCACCGGTCGGCGACTTGCTCGATCTGGGCCGCGCCTATCGCGAACCGCTGGCGCTGGGGCGGCTGCAAAGTACCCCCAAGCGTATTTTGAGCCGCCCGGAAGCGGTGCTGATCGGCGTGTTGGCGCTGGCGTTGCACGGCGCCGTGATTTATTGGATCAGCCAGAACCCGGCGCCGGTGCTGCCGATCGTGCCGCCGGAAATCCCGCCGATGACGATTGAGTTTTCGCAACCGGCGCCGGTGGTCGAAACACCGCCACCACCGCCTGAGCCGATTGTGCAGCCGGTCGCTGAGCCGCCTCCGCCCGTCGAGGACGAGTTGGCCGTCAAGCCTCCGCCGCCGCCCAAGCCCAAGCCAAAACCTGTGGTCAAGCCTGTGCCCAAGCCCGTGCCGAAACCGGTTGAGCAACCACCCACGCCGCCAGCACCGCCTGTGGCCGCCCCGGCGCCACCGGCACCACCTGCGCCAAAACCGGTGACACCGGCCTCGGCCAACGCCGGTTATTTGCATAACCCGGCGCCGGAATACCCGTCGCTGGCCATGCGTCGCGGTTGGGAAGGCACGGTGTTGCTGCGCGTGCACGTGTTGGCCAGCGGCAAACCGGGCGAGATCCAGATACAAAAAAGCAGCGGTCGTACCCAGCTCGATGACGCCGCCCTGGCGGCCGTCAAACGCTGGAGTTTCGTCCCGGCCAAACAGGGCGACGTGGCCCAGGACGGCTGGGTCAGCGTACCCATCGACTTCAAAATCAAATAACTGAACCTGATTGTTCCAGCGGGCTACCTGACAAAAGGCGCATCGCACTACTGACTTAACGCCTTTGTTGGAGAGCCACACCATGAACCTGATCGCTTCCCCTTTTGAATCCATCGAACACGCGGTCATCTGGCTGCTGATTATTTTCTCGGTCGCCACGTGGGGCCTGTTCTTGCTCAAAGGCGTGCAGTTCGGCCGCCTTAAAAGCCAGGACCGCCGCTTCCTCAAGCAATTCTGGGCCGCCACCAGCCTCGACTCCGCAGCCGAACTGGCCAGCACCGCACCAGGTGCCGCTGCCCGTGTTGCCCAGGCCGGTTATGCCGCGATCCAGGTGTCTGACACCCAGCAAACCAATGACCTTGCTCACGCCATCAACCATCAGGACCGCCTGGAGCGCTCACTGCGCCAGCAGATCGTGCGCGAACGCCGCTCACTGGAAACCGGCCTGGCGATCCTCGCCAGTATCGGCAGCACCTCGCCTTTTATCGGTCTGTTCGGCACCGTGTGGGGCATCATGTCGGCCTTGAAAGGCATCAGTGCTGCGGGTTCTGCCAGCCTTGAAACCGTGGCCGGGCCGATTGGTGCGGCACTGGTGGCGACCGGCGTCGGGATCGCCGTCGCGGTGCCTGCGGTGCTGGTGTACAACTACTTTTTGCGTCGCCTGAAACTGACCGCAGCCGACCTCGATGACTTTGCTCACGACTTCTACAGCCTGGCCCAGAAGAGCGCGTTCCGCGTGCATTTGCACCCGGTGCTGAACACCGCGGCCGGTGCCGCAGGCAAAGTGAAGGAGGCGTCTTGAGATGGCTTTTTCAACCCAAGACAACGATGAAGTGCTGAGTGAAATCAACGTCACGCCGCTGGTCGACGTGATGCTGGTACTGCTGGTGGTGTTTATCGTCACCGCGCCGCTGCTAACCAACGCAATCCCGATCAACCTGCCGAAAACGGAGGCCGTGGCCCCGATCGAGCAAAAGGATCCGGTGGTGGTGAGCATCGACGACAAGGGCAAGGTGTACATCAACAAGGACGAAATTCAACCGGACCTGCTGGAAGTCAGCCTGCAAGATGCCAAGGCGAAAAACCCGGATGTGCGCGTGCAGTTGCAGGCCGACAACGGGGTGAGCTACGGCGAAGTGGCCAAGCTTATGGCCTCGATTGAAAAGGCCGGCATTACCAAGCTGGCGGTGATCACGGCCAAATAAACAGGGGTTGCCTCGCGATCTTTTAGGGACCAAAAGATCGCGGGCACGCTCGCTCCTGCCAATGGGCTTGATCTTAAATGACCTGCCGGGGCTCAACGTTTAAACCTCCCCTGCTTTAAAGCACAAAAAAGCCGGTGAAAACCGAGCTGAATCGACCCCCGACCGTCATCCCGATGTCACGCAGCTTTGTTTCCTTGGGCGCATTTCGCCACTCAAGGAGGCTCCATGATTCGCCCAACGCTGCTCGCCCTCGCGCTGTTTTCTGTGATCAACAGTGCAGCGGCCACCCCCGCCTCACCCCTGCCCCATTCACCCGGGACACCCTATGCCGCCAGCGGTCTGGCGGATCGGATTGTGCTGACGCCAGGGGCCAATCCTGCACGGGAAATGGCAGTGACCTTTCGCACCGACACTCACCAGCAAGCCAGCCAATTGCAGTTGGCGGTCGCCCTCGACGGGCCGCAACTGGCCAAGGCTGCCCATACGCTGGAAGGGACTCAACTGAGCCTGGACACTGAAAACGGTCCGGCCCTTTACCACCAGGTGCGCCTGCACGATTTACAGCCAGACACCGCCTACGTGTACCGGGTCAAAGGTGCTGAAGGCTGGAGCGAATGGTTGCAGTTTCGTACTGCTGCCGAGACGTTCAAGCCATTCAGTTTTATCTACATGGGCGATGTGCAAAACGACATTCTGTCACTGGCCTCGCGCAGCATCCGCCAGGCCCTGAAAAGTGTGGCCAACCCTGCACTGATCGTGCATGCCGGGGATCTGGTGTCGCAACGCGATGACCTGGTGCATGACGACCAATGGGGCGAGTGGAACCAGGCCGGTGGCTATAACTACGGGATGATCCCGCAGGTGGTGGCCATCGGAAACCACGAATACCTGGACGGGACACACCCTGATGGCAGTGAAAGCCGCACCCTGAGCCCGCACTGGAATCGTCAGTTCGCGCTGCCGGACAACGGCGTGCCGGGCTTGAAGAACACCACGTATGTGATGGATTACCAGGGCGTGCGTTTTATCGTGCTGGATGGCACAGCGGCCCTCGACATGGGCACCTTGGCCGAGCAAACAACATGGCTTGAGAACAGCCTGAAAAACAGCCCGGCGCGCTGGAATATTGTGGTCAACCATCAGCCCGTTTTCACCTGCGCCCGCCCCGAAGACACCGAACCATTGAAGGCCGCCTGGAAGCCGTTATTTGAGCGCTACAAGGTGGATCTGGTGCTGCAAGGCCATGACCATTGCTACAGCCGCGTGACCAGCGAAGCCGGGCGTGCGGCCTCCCGCGCCGACCGTGCCAGCGGCAAGGTGCAGGGCCCGGTGTACATGGTCTCGGTGGCGGGGTCGAAGATGTACGGGCTCAATGACCGGGCGCACCTGCAACCGGATCGCAGCGCTGAAGAAACCCAGTTGTATCAGACCATCGACGTGCAGGACTCACGCCTTGAAGTGCGCAGCTACACCGCCGCGGGCAAGCTGTATGACGCGTTTGACCTGGAGCGAGATGCGCAAAACCGTAACCACCTGAGCGAGCCGGTAAAGTCCCTGCCTGCTGAACGGGCCTGCACCGGCACGGCGGGCCCGGATGGTTACCCGTGCAGTTCGCGGGGTAAGTAAACCCCTTCACTTGTCTCGCGATCTTTTGATTGTTTAAAAGATCGCGAGCAAGCTCGCTCCTACAGTGGGTGATGCGTTGGATTCAGGTAATCGGGGCGGGGTTGAACAGGGTGAGGTCGTTGTGCAGTTTGTGCTGTTCGGCCCAGGTGTGTTTTTTGCCGCTGGCCACGTCCAAGTAGTAGTGGAACAACTCCCAGCCCAGTTCTTCGATGCTCGCCCGCCCGGTGGCGATGCGCCCGGCGTCGATGTCGATCAGGTCCGGCCAGCGCTGCGCCAGTTCAGTACGGGTCGAGACTTTCACCACTGGCGCCATGGCCAGACCATACGGAGTGCCACGCCCGGTGGTGAACACGTGCAAGTTCATTCCGGCCGCCAGTTGCAAAGTGCCGCAAACAAAGTCACTGGCCGGGGTGGCACAAAAAATAAGCCCTTTGTGGGTAAAGCGTTCACCTGGACCGAGCACGCCGTTGATCGCACTGCTGCCGGACTTGACGATAGAACCCAGCGACTTTTCGACAATATTCGACAACCCGCCTTTTTTGTTGCCCGGCGTGGTGTTGGCGCTGCGGTCAGCCTCGCCTTTGGCCAGGTAACGGTCGTACCAGTCCATTTCACGCACCAGTTCCTGGGCAACCGCCTGGCTTTGCGCCCGCGAGGTCAGCAGGTAAATCGCATCGCGCACTTCGGTGACTTCAGAAAACATCACCGTCGCCCCGGCCCGCAACAGCAGGTCCGACGCGTAGCCCAATGCCGGGTTGGCGGTGATCCCGGAGAACGCGTCGCTGCCGCCGCATTGCATGCCGAGGATCAGTTCGCTGGCCGGCACTGTTTCGCGGCGACGCTGATCGAGCTTCTGCAAGCGGGTTTCGGCCAACGCCATGATCTGTTCAATCATTTCGGTAAAGCCGTGGCTCGCCTCCTGCAAGCGGTATAACCACGGCTCGCTGAGGTCCACCGAAGGGTCGTTGTCGTGCATCACCTGCCCGGCCTGAAGTTTTTCGCAGCCCAGACTGATGACCAGCGCTTCGCCGCCCAGGTTGGGGTTGCGCGCCAGATTGCGCACGGTACGAATCGGGATGTAAGCGTCGGTGGCACTGATCGCCACGCCGCAACCGTAGCTGTGGGTTAGCGCCACCACGTCATCGACGTTCGGGTAATGCGGCAGCAGTTCGTCACGGATGCGCTTGACCGCATGGTTCAGCACCCCGGTCACGCACTGCACGGTGGTGGTGATGCCCAAAATATTGCGCGTGCCCACGGTGCCGTCGGCGTTGCGATAACCCTCGAACGTAAACCCTTCAAGGGGCGCCTGTGCGGCCGGTACCTCGGTGGCCAGCGGCAGGCTGTCTAGCGGTGGCGCGGTGGGCATGCGCAGTTGGTCTTCATTGACCCAACGCCCCCGCGCAATCGGCTGCAAGGCGTAGCCAATGGTTTGCCCATAGCGAATCACTTCGCCGCCCTGGGGTATATCGACCAGCGTGACCTTATGGCTTTGCGGCACAAAGTCCAGAGTCACCAGGCCATCCGCCAGCTCGGTACCGGCAGGCACACCCTGGTCATTCACCACCACGGCCACGTTATCCCGCGCATGCAGGCGGATGGTGCGCGGCGAGTCGGCATGTTCAATCAACGTCATAAGCCCGCTCCTTGGTTTTACGCAAAAGGCCGCTGATTGCTCAGCGGCCTTGGGCATTGTTTATTGCGGGCCTTGCTTGTCGATCAAGGCGGCCAGCGCTTCGTATTCTTCCGGCAACAAATCAGTCAGCGGAGCGCGCACCGGGCCTGCGCTGTGGCCAGAAATGGTCGCCCCGGCCTTGACGATGCTCACGGCGTAGCCCGCTTTGCGGTTGCGGATGTCCAGGTACGGCAGAAAGAAGTCGTCGATGAGTTTGCCCACGGTGTCGTGATCTTCGCGGGCAATGGCGTGGTAGAACTCCATCGCGGTTTTCGGGATGAAGTTGAACACCGCCGAAGAGTAAACCGGCACGCCCAGCGCTCTGTAAGCCGCGGCGTAGACTTCTGCCGTCGGCAAACCGCCGAGGTAGCTGAAGCGATCACCAAGGCGACGGCGGATCGAGACCATCAGTTCGATGTCGCCCAGGCCGTCCTTGTAGCCGATCAGATTCGGGCAACGTTCTGCCAGACGCTCCAGCAGCGGTGCGGTCAAACGGCAGACGTTACGGTTGTAGACCACCACACCGATGTTCACCGACTAGCACACCGCCTCGACGTGGGCGGCAACACCGTCCTGGCTGGCTTCGGTCAGGTAGTGCGGCAACAACAGCAGCCCTTTGGCGCCCAGGCGCTCGGCTTCTTGCGCGTATTCGATGGCCTGACGGGTAGAACCGCCGACACCGGCCAGAATCGGCACGCTGGTGGCGCAGGTATCGACCGCAGTTTTGATCACTTGCGAGTATTCGCTGGCCGCCAGAGAGAAAAACTCACCGGTGCCGCCTGCCGCGAACAAGGCAGACGCGCCATACGGGGCCAGCCATTCCAGGCGCTTGATGTAGCCCTCACGGTGAAAATCACCCTGAGCATTGAAATCGGTGAGCGGAAAAGACAGCAGGCCAGACGAGAGGATGGACTTCAGTTCTTGTGGATTCATTATTCGAACACCCTGGGACGTGTTGTGGGGATAAGGATGGCAGCACTTAGCTTTGTCGTACGTCATCGTACAACTATTAACATTATCGTCAATCCCTCTTATTGAAATCACGCCCACAGAGGCGCCTTGGCCGCTCAATAGCCATAGGCCAAGGGCCGTATTAGAGCGGTCAAACGCTGGATGAAATAAATATCAGAAAGGCTAAATCTGCGGATTTAAGTGCGTACAGCGATGATAGCGCTTTGCGGTCCCGCGCAGATTCGTGCCTCGTGAGTGCCAACCGGGCATGCCATTAAACAAGCCGCGATGTTGTACGATCACAACGCCTCATCCCTTGGGGCCTTTGACCGGATACGCCATAAACGGCTTGATTTCCTTGAGCACAAACATGCTTTGCATCTCTTTGATCCCGGTCAGGCGCCGGATGACCGACATGGCAAAGTCGGCAAAGGTGTCCAGGTCCCGCGAGACCACTTGCAGCAGAAAATCCGCATCGCCGCCAATGCTGTAGCAGGCCACCACGTCTTCAAGGGCCATGACCTCCTGCTCAAACTTGCGCGCTTCGACTTCGCTGTGGCGGTCAATGGTGACCCGCACAAACACAAGCACGCCGAGGCCGATCTTGCGTCTGTCCAGCACCGCGCGATAGCCCTGGATGACCTTGTGCTCTTCCAGTTGTCGTACCCGCCGCCAGCAAGGCGAAGCCGACATGCCGATACCATCGGCCAGGGTCTGATTGGTGGTGCGCCCATCCTGCTGCAAGGCGGCAAGAATTTTGGCGTCAATGGCGCTCAAGCTCTGTTCGGTCATAAATACCCCGTGGATTATTTTCAGGGGTAAATTTGACCCCAATTCAGCCAACCGGCAACCGAAACAGACCAATTTATCCAGCGCCTGCGGGATATGCTTATTGACACACACCCTCAGCCAAGGATGAATCCGGATCATGCTCGAACTCTCTCAAGCACTGACATACACCGCCGCACTGGGCGTCGCCGCGGCCATACCGGGCCCCGGCATGGCCGCTCTGGTTGCACGCAGCGTAAGTGGCGGCGCCCTGCCCGGCTTCAGTTTATTGTCTGGATTGATCCTGGGCGACCTGGTGTATTTGTCCTTCGCGGTGTTTGGCCTGAGCCTGATCGCCCACTACTTCGACGCTTTGTTTGTCTTGGTGCGAGCGTGTGCGGCAGTTTACCTGGGCTATCTGGCCTGGCAGTTCTGGTGGGCGAAACCGCAGCCGGTGGTGCTAGGTCGGCCGATCAACAAGCGCGAGCTGTTCAGCGCCTGGCTGTCCGGCCTGACCATCACGCTGGGCAACCCGAAAACCATCGCGTTCTACCTGGCGCTGTTGCCGCTGGTCATCAATCTGGAGTCGGTGTCGCTGCACACGTGGGGCGTCGTGCTGGTGCCGTTGACCATCGCGGTGCTGTTTATCGTCGGCGGTCTGTTTGTGCTGGGCGCGGTGCGCATCCGCCACTTGCTCGCCAGCCCGCGCGCTCAACACTACCTGTTTAGAGGCGCGGCGTTGATGATGCTGGGTGCAGCGCTGGCCATGCTGGCGCAGAATCTGTAAGAAGCGCCCTGAATAATCGTTTTGCCCTACGACACTCCCGGACCTCTCTCCCGGCCAACCCCGCCGCGTCCGATACGCATCCTGTTGCAGATTGCCCACGCTACGCAGCGTCAGCAATCACGCAAAGGATCCCCATGTCGAACGTACCGCAATCTCGGCGGCGAGCACTGCCGAGCGCCTGCTCATTGCCCGCGAACACCCTCACCCTGGGCCTGTTGGCGGGCTTATGGACGCTGCCAGCACACGGTCTTGCCTATCACGAACAAGGCCGCCTGCACGACGCCGCCAGTTGGCACAGCCAGGAATTCACTCAGGATTGGGGCCTGCAAGCCATCGGTGCAGACGCCGCCTATGCGCGCGGGCTAAGTGGCCGCGGGGTGAATCTGGGTATTTTCGACTCCGGTGTCGACCTTCGCCACGGTGAGTTCGCAGGCAAAGACCATCGTGCTACCCGTTTGGCAGACCCCGGTTGCACCCGTGAGAAGCTGCCCACCGAGCTAGCTGATGGCTGCTTTTTCAGCAACGGGGATCGTGCCCAGGTCGTTTATAACGACCTGCCGCCAGACGTATTGGAGGCGCTGCACTACCTGGTTTCCATTGGCGATCTTTCAAGCGATGACTTGAACGATTACCTCGACATGGCCGGCATCGAATATGAAGCGCACGGCACCCATGTGGCGGGCACAATGCTGGCTAATCGCGATGGCGTGGGCACACACGGCGTGGCCTATGGTGCCGCGCTGAACACGGTGCGGATTTTCAGCAACACCTATAACTTTCTTCCTCCCGTGTACAAAAAAACCCAGAGCATTGAACCGGGCCATTTCGACACATCCACGCCCACCTATAAGCAAATGCACGCGCAGAACGTACGCGCGATTAACCATAGCTGGAACCTCTCTGACCGCTTCGCCGACCTTGATCAACTGACGGCAGCGCTGGCAAAACACCGTGCAGGCGTCGGACGCTCCGTGGCTCAGGGCTCGCTGGATTTCGGCCTGCTCCAGGTCTGGGCGGCCGGTAATACAAGCTCGCCAAACCTCTCACCTGAACAAGCCCCCATGGCGGGTGTTCTCGCGACGCTACCGCTGGCCATTGCGGGCCTTGAGCCGTACTGGCTGAGCGTGGTTAATGTGGACAAAAACCTGACCCTTTCACCCGGCTCATTTCGCTGTGGCTACAGCATGGACTGGTGCGTAGCAGCCCCCGGGACCGCTATTGCTTCGTCGGTAGTCAGCGGCGAAATTGACGCCAACAAGTGGTACGACGAAGACGGCGAGGTCAATGGCTTTGAAGTGACAGGCGACCGGCCTGTTTTTGGTTATGAAACCTGGTCGGGTACCTCCATGGCCGCCCCGCATGTGACGGGCGCGCTGGGGTTGTTGATGGAGCGCTTCCCGTACCTGGACAACCCGCAAATCCGTGATGTGTTGCTGACAACCGCTCAAGACCTCGGCGCGCCCGGTGTCGATGAGGTCTATGGCTGGGGGCTGATCGACCTGAAAAAGGCCATTGACGGGCCGGGGCAACTGCGGGTCGACACCCACGTACAGATGGACCGTCGCGCAGGCGGCGCCGTGGTCTGGCAGGGTGGTGCCTGGGACGATTGGCGCAATGATATCGGCGGCCCGGGGCGGCTGAACAAAGACGGTGTCGGCTGGCTGCGCCTGAGCGGCAATAACCGTTTTGCCGGTGCGACCCTCAACCAGGGCATTCTGGAATTCGACGGCACCAACCACCTCACCCGCGACATTACGGTTGAAGGCGGATTGCTGCGGCTCAATGGCGCCTTGCATGGTTCTGCGCTCAACGTTAACGGCGGCATCGCGCAGATCAACGGCCGGGTGACCGACGCCACGACCTGGGTCGGTGCGGCCGGTTTGCTCAGTGGTGACGGCGAACTGTCCCACACCCACGTGCAGGGCACGCTCATGCCGGGCAGCGAACACCGGGCCTTGACGGTAAACGGCGATTACCAGCAACAGGCCGGCTCAACCTTGATCGCCCGTCCCGGCCTAAGCCCTGGTCTGCCTGCGCTACAGGTCACGGGCACGGCCCATTTGCAAGGCGGTACATTGCGTTTGGCGCCTGCGCCGAATGTGTTCGCCCTGGGTCAGCGCTACCGTGTGTTGCAGGCTGACGCGGGGATTAATGGCCGATACGACGCGCTGGATCATCAGGCGTTTTCACCGTTTCTCGGGTTCACCCAAATCCACGAAGCCGAGCAGTTATCGGTTGATGTCAGCCGTGGCCTGCCGTTGGTGTCGGCAGCCAATAGCGCCAACCAGCGCGCCATGGCCAAGGCTGCCGATGCACTGCCCATGTCTGCACCTTTGGCACAGCGCCTGACCTCACTGTTCCCGGAGCCGGCGCAACGGGCGCTGGACCAGCTCAGCGGCGAACTGTATGCCAGCACCCAGTCAGTGTTGCTGGAAAACAGCCACGTTATACGGGATGCCGCCCTGACTCGCGCGTCGGGCCTGTCGCCTTCTGGCCTGTGGGTACAGGCGTTAAATCAAAACGGCCGACTCGACGGCGATGGCAACGCCGCGAAAGTCAGCCACAGCAACACCGGGGTCATGATCGGCGCCGACCATGGGTTCGAACAGGGCACGCGCGCGGGGCTGCTGTTCGCCAACAGCCAAGGCCGTGTCAACACCGGGAGCGCGGGCAAAGCCTCGCTCGACACTGTCCAGTTCGGCCTGCATGCGGGACACACCTGGAACGCGTTTGGGCTTCACGGCGGCCTGGCCTATGCGCGCAATACGATACAGAGCAAGCGCCGGGTCAGTTTTGCAGACATCGATGAAGGCCTCTCAGCCAATTACCTCAGCCACACCCGACAGCTTTTTATCGAAGGCAATTACCGCTTGAACTACGACGCCTGGGCGCTGCAACCCTATGTGCAACTGGCCCATGTACGAGTGAGCAACGAAGGGTTTAGAGAGCGTGGCGGCCAGAGCGCCTTGCAGGGCAGTAAAACCAGCAGCGCGGTTAATTTGAGCACCACGGGCGTGCGTTTCACGGTTGACCTGAGCCAGCGTCAGATCGGCCCATCGTGGTTGAGCTTCAACGCAGGCCTGGCCTACACCCACGCCAGCGGCGACCTGCAACCCACCACCCAGGTTGCCTGGCAGGGCGCCAGCAGCCAGCGCATTGCCGGCGCCCCACTCAGCAGCACCGTGCAACTGGACCTCGGTGCGGTAGCACGCCTTTCGCGGGGCAGCACGTTAAGCCTGAACCTGAATGATCAACGTGGTAAACGCTCACACGAACAAGGCGTCACGGCGCAGTACCAGTACACGTTTTAAGGCCTGTTCACCTCGGCGAAAATCTCCGTTATCGCTCGCCGGGGTGATCGTTTGACCAGCGCTTTGACCTTGGCGCTCAAACGAAGCAACTCGGCGCTGGGCTTGGCCCATTGCTCGGGCGGCAGCGGCTCGGACCATTCACGCATCGCCTCGGGCAGCGCTTTACGGCCGACCTTGGCGATGCGTTTTATCTCCCACTCAACCAAATGGTTGGGCAAGGTCCATAACGTCATGACGTGGTAGACGTACCAAAAAAAGCCGTAGATCCAACCCACTTCTTTCTCCCGTATACGCCGATGCAAACTGGCGCGAGCATTGCGAAACGTGTGCAGGCCTTCATGGGGCGGGTCGCCGGGAGCCTGAAGTTCCAGCGGGTCCTGGATGGCGTGCAGGTCGTTGAGTTCGTACTCCATGTAGCCGCGCACGGCCTCCCAATTGGCAATCGCCAGTTGCAGAGCGCCGCACTGGAATTCGACACTGACCAACTCGCCTTCATGCACAAAGCCCATGCCCATCCCGTAGTGGCGGGTCACGCCGTATTGCGTCGCGCTTTGGCCTTGAACCACCCAGGCAGACAAGGATTCCCAAGGGACGAACAAGGGTTGTGTGGCGCCTTCGGGCATAAAACAGACTTCACGGCGTTGACGGTTGAAGCGGGTGGGGATGACTTTGGTGAAGAGTTTGTGGGCTTGGAGCCAGACGTAAAAACACATAGCTGATCCAGCGAACCACATAAATAAAGCGTAGCCCCAGACAGCATAAAAAGAATCTACTGCAAACTCCCAACTCTCGGCTGAGCTTCCACCCAGCGCCAAAACCATGACCCAGCAAAATAAAGGGAACCCGAATCCCATTAAGCATGATGAACTGAATGGCCCACCCAGCCATATTTGATATGAATAAACATTCGGTTCTCCGCCTCCGAAATCTAAATAGATATCGTTGTAATCACCGATATAGGGGCAATAAGGCTCCGCTGCGGTAGGTAGGGGTAATGGAGCTAAATAGGTCTGCTGACCACCAGAAAACTGCTCTAGGTCACCTGCTACCTTTTGGGTCCCATTGATGGATGATTTTGGTAATACAACTTTGGCTTTGCTCATGAAAATAAATCCAAGGCATCGACATCAATCACCACTAAAGGTATTCCCGAACTTGACTCGAAGTGCTGCTTCGCAGAGAGAAATCGTCCGCTTTCATGAGGATTAAAACGAATACGGTACGTACGCGAAGCTAAATTTCCCTTCTCACGCAGCGACTGGAGTTCAAGTTCTATCAATAACTCTTCGGATAATTTACCCAGTACTCGCTGCGGATTACGTGGATAAGTGAGCTTTAGCAACAAAGGTGCAGGACCACTCTGCTCCTTTTCCAGCCTGCTCTCCTCACGATACAAGCCCGCCTCTACCTGTTCGGTTACAACCTCACGCTGCTCAATGGGTTTGCCTCGATCACCTTGCAGAAACGTAGTTATTCGCAGCGCACCAACTCTAAGGCCATGATTGGCCTGACCTTCTAGCGTGGGTTGATAGTCAGAGACAGTCATCCCAGGAAGAATCACGAATATCTCACCCGGCTTTGCGCTGGGCAGCATACTCTGCCAGAACGGTTCGTCATCTGATCGCTTGATCTCTACAAAGGGCGCCTGCTGCTGCATCGTCAAGTAATGCTGAAACTCTTGAAGGCTTAAATTTTCACGTTTATCTGCCTCAAGCCCCCATGGGGTGCTTTGCAGCCAACGATCGTGGCCGCTGGTGTTGTAGCGGTTGTAAAACCAAGTACCTGCCAATTCCAATAACGTAAAGAATGCACCGGCCCAGTTAAAGCGAAAAAAGACACTGCTTAGACGAGTTCCAGCAACCTTCCACGCCGTCTCACGGGCCGCCCCTTTAGCAGTATTCAATACATCTAATCCTGCCCGTACTGTATTAACAACCCCATAAGCATTGCTGGCCGCCAGACCACCTGCAGCAACCATCGTTATCAAAGCTCCAGTTTGAGCGCCTCGATTCCCGCTACGGACTGCTTGTAACCAATTACTGTGGTAGTTCTTAAGGCTGATAACAGCAGCAATAAAACCAGCTAAATAACTAAAAACCCCCAATCCAACATGCAACTTGCCCATCGTGACTTGCAGCCGACTGAGCGAAGTTAGAGCCAAACCATCTCCTAGCTTTTTAACCTGAGCGCTTAGCGCCGTGTCAAATACGCCTTGAGCCGCCGCAAACCCGGCAGCACCAGTGGCAGCGAACGCACTTATTAGAGGTAGCCATTGCCTCTTATCACTCGAAACAGCCAGTGTCTCTCTGAACACCTGCACCAAATTCACCGCCTGCGCCACAAACAGCAACAACGCCGCGCCATCCCCCAGCACGTTCATCACCGGCGCGCGATGGACACCTTTACGAAAGTTATCCATCAGCCCGGCCACTTGCCGTTTGCCTTCATTCGGAAAGATAACCGTCAGCCCTGCTTTGCCCTGCGTCGAACCGAAAATCCGTGCATGTTCATCCGGCAACTCCGGGATGGGGCTAAGGCTGGCTGCCAGCCGTCTTTGCTCCAGATCCAGCCGTTGGCTGTCGTACTGGATTTTCTCCAGCAGTTCCCGAGAGGTCTGAGATTTGTGCCCGTGTTGACGATTGGATCTGGCCCGTTTCTGTTTAAGCAGGGCTATTTCCTGGCGCAGTTTGAAGGTTTCACCCAGCGTTTCGCGTAATGCGGCCTGTTCTTGTGGGGTCGCAAAGTGAAACGTCACGCCCTCGGTTTTGGCCGCCTGCACTATTCGCGATTTGAGGGCGACGGGAAGTTTGCGCAGCAGTTCTTCAACGTCGGGCATGGCGTTGTTTTTGAAGAACTCGTCAAAGTTAACCAGCACGTTTTCCAACCCGCGATTAAGCGCCGGGGTCAGGGTGTTGAGGGCGGCATTGGCCACTGAGCGGGTGCTGTCGGGGAGATCGTCCAGTGCCGGTAAACGGCTCTGTTCAATGCTGCGCAGGCGGGCCAGGAGTTCAGGGCTGTTGTTGAACAGGACCATGCCCGCGGCCAGCAAAAATGCGTAGTGCACCCACAACGAGGTTTGGTCGCTGTAGGGCAAGGTGTAATACAGCGGGCGGCTGAATTGGGGGTTGCGCTCGCTGTACGCCAGCAGTTGTTCACAAGCGTCGTCGCTGCGGCAAATGTCTTTGAGGCAGGCATATTCAGTGGCAAACGCGTGCCCGGCGTGGCCGATGTCCATCGGGTCGAAGTACCAGCCCGCTGTATGAAATGCGCCCGAGCACATCAGTTTGACCCGGTCGGCGGTGATGGAGTCGAGCAGGTGGTTCCAGCGCGTCAGCCTGGTTCGATGGGCGAGTAATTCGCGGTCCATTGCTTCGCGGTCGATCAGTTCATTGACGCCGCGCTGGCCAAATTTTGCACCGTACAGCAGGTCATCAACTTGATTGAATCGGTGCTTACCCAGAGACACCAGGATTTCGAAATGTGTGTCGACAAAAGCCTCGGGGGCGACCTGAAAATGTTCGCGGGTGTAGAAACGACGGTCGACGTCTACTGCCGTGCTTCGAGCATTTGAGCCCATGGCAGCGCCTTTTAAGCGGTCCTCATTGGCCAGCATCTGCGCCCGTTGACGCAACACCTCCAACTCCGCCGGCACCGGGCTACCCGCGGGCGGGGTCATCAAGCCACCTCTTTCGAGGTACTCAATGATCGCGGCATCGGTCACCCCGTGCTGCGGCTCAGCCATGCACAGCAAATCATCCAGCAGCGCTTTGTGCGCCGGGTCCGTGCTCTCACCGATCAGCGTTTTGATATCCAGCGCATTGAGCTGGCTGAGGGATTCGATGTAGCACCCCAGCACGTAATCACGTTCATTGTGACCCTGTTTCGCCCCGCCATTGCTCCAGTCGTCGATCCAGCCAACCACGTGGTCCTGATAATTGGCCAGGTCGCGCATGACCCCCAAGGTGTCTTCCAGCACCAGATACAGCGTGTCGTGCCGGTACTGCGGATGAATGCAGCCGGTGAGGCGGTTCATGGAGCTTTGGGCGAAACGCGCGGGCGTTTCCCACAGATAAGGCAAACGCTCGTGCTCGGGCAGCTCCGCGTCCAGCCGTTGTTGGGTGCTGCTGGTGTGCTCGGCCAGCGTGGTGGCAGGGTTCTGTTGCTCTGCCTCGATCCGCTCGGTGGCGACTTCGGCCAGCCAATGCTCGGTCATGTCCGGGGTCAGCAGATGGGGCCCGCCGGTGTCGCACGTGGCCTTGCTCAAGTCGACCGCTTGCATGAAGTGGTTACGCTCGGACGTTGAGCTCAGTACTTGCTGGCACTTTTTTGCTGTCCACGGGACTTCGGAATACGTGACGTACAGCGTGCTGGTTTTGGCGTAAATCAGCCTCGGTTCGTGGATCGGTGCTTCACGGTCGTCGTCGAACACCGCCTGACCTTGCCACAGCATGGCGCTGACCAAACCGTCTTCAATACGGTACTCGGACAAGGTGCCGCTGCTGCCCTCAATCACGTACAACCAGCCATCGCGCAACAGCCGGATGCCCAGCGGCCGGGCGTCGAGGCTGTAGGGCATGGCAACCTCGCTCGCGGGGTCGAGTGCCGGGTTGTCGACGATGGCGTAGCGCAGCGGGATCAACTGCACGGTGGTTTTCATCAGCGGGCAGGTGCCCATACTGTTTCGCGCATCATCGCGGGAGAGGTTGACGTTATTGGGGTTTTTGGGCCAGAAGACGGTCGACATCAAGCGGGCTCTCTCAGGTGCAGTGCTCGGCAGCGGGCGATTTCAGCCACTTTCTCGATGCGTTGCGCAGACGTAAGCGCCGAGACGGTGGTCAGTTGAAGGTGTAAATCGGGATGGTCCCGCAGGGCGTGTTCGCCGAGGTAGCCGTGCACATTGGCGTAAAGGGTGATGTCGAGTTCACTGTTAAAGCCGCGCTCATAGGCCATGCTCGCTAACGCGTGAACATGCGCCCAGCGCTCGCTTGGCGAGAGGTGGACCTGGTACGCAGGAAAGTAATGACGTAGATGCCGGTCGAGCCGCAGCACCACATTGCGAAAACTGACGACATCCAGCGCACTCGCCTCTTGCTCCGAGAGTAAGTAAGGCGTGCCTTGTTGCGGGATGGGCGCAGGGCCGGGACGCTGATGGAGGTGCCAGACACCCTGCGCTGCGTCGGCGATCAGGATCTGCTGGCAAGGGCCAAACAGCGTGGGATCCCCCGCTTCGACCGCCAGCGTAAATAATGCATGCATGACCGAAGGGTCTGCCAGACGCAGAAACACACGCTGTTCGAGGGGCATGCGGACCACGGTCAGCCAGCGCAGGTGGGCAATCATGGACGGCCATTCACCGTCACAAAACAGCAGGTAGCCCCACTCTTCTTCGGCTTTGGCTAAAAATTGTTGGAGCACGGGCTGAGCCGGTGTGTCGACCGTCAATACACGCGGCGACAGTTGCTCAAGGCCGGGCATTGCCGAGGCGGTGTACAGCGGCTCAAATACCCAGGGGTTGTTCCACTGCGCCAGTTGTTGGGAGCGTTTGATCAGGCTGACCGCGTCCAGTAATAAACCGCAGCGTCCTTGCCATTCAAGGTCGGCAGGTAGACCTGCCGACAACGAAAGATCACGCGTATCCATTGAATGCCTCCTGCGAACGACATCAGCCCGCCGAGGCGGGCTGATGAAGTTTATGGGTACTTGGGTTTAACCTCAGACCGGGGTGCGCCAGTCATCAGAGCCAGAAGTACCGCTGATTTCGTGAGTCCAGGTGATTTTGCGGTAAGTGAACTGCACGTCTTCCAGGTGGGTGAAATGGCTGTTAGCCGGGTCCTGGCAGTTGTGCATGTAGTCTTTGATGTCGACGATGATCGCGTCTTCAATTTTGGTGGTGTAGTAGTGCTCTTGCGTCCCGGAAGCCGATGTCCGAAACCATTGAATAACGATTTCAGTCATGCGCTCGCCGGAGGTCAATGCTTGCAGCAGCAACGGCGAAGACTTGTCAAAAACCTTGGTGATGCACAGTGGCTTGTGAACACGCTGACCGGTGGCCTGACCCGATTGCGGATCACGCGGGATGATCACCTCGTGGCTGAAACCTTGAACCATGACCTGGTCTTCGTGCCCTTCCTGATAGGTGTTACCCACTGAATCGGCCGTGAACGCGCCGGATGTGATCAGGCCCTGTTTTGCACCGGTGATGGACATATACGCTGGCGTAGCCATGAAGCTCTCCTTGCACAAAAAATGTGATAACCCGGCAAACAAAAACGTTGCGCGGCCATAGGAGAGTTCAATAGTTGTGCCAGTTAACGTTCAGCCCTTATAGATCAACGCCTGTAGACGAACGTGTGTTTATCGACAGGGGATTTAGGCGAAATATCAGGGAA
The DNA here is from genome assembly GCF_001043025.1 of Pseudomonas helleri. Taxonomy (GTDB): domain Bacteria; phylum Pseudomonadota; class Gammaproteobacteria; order Pseudomonadales; family Pseudomonadaceae; genus Aquipseudomonas; species Aquipseudomonas helleri. Next base: position 69,360 of record NZ_JYLD01000017.1, read on the forward strand.
AAGTGCGCAAGGTGTTGCGCACTGCTGCGCAAAAAGTTGCGCAGTTCGCTGGAGCCCTTTGTTGATCAGGCCTACAGCAAAGTATTCGGTGTAAAAACAGCGTTTAAGTGCGCAATTTTTTGCGCAGTTGTTAAGTGCAGTTTTGTGACCGGCTACAGCGATGAAAGGAGCATGTTCTCACGCTCAACAATCAAGAGATCGCGAGGCAAGCTCGCTCCTACAGAGGGCGAAATTTTGGATGGCTGCGGGATTTAACACAAAAAAAAAGACCCTGCCCGGCATCGGGGAGGGTCTTTTTTAACGCAAGGGATTAGCCCAGGTTTACGCCGTGAGACGCGGCCAACGGGCCCAGGCCGCCAGCAAAACCCTGGCCGATGGCTTTGAACTTCCACTCGCCATTATTGATGTACAGCTCGCCAAAGATCATGGCGGTTTCGCTTGAGGCGTCTTCGCTCAGGTCATAGCGCGCCAGCTCTTTGTCATCCGCCTTGTTCACTACGCGAATGTACGCATTGGCGACTTGACCAAAACTCTGCTTGCGCCCGGCCGCTTCGTGGATGGTGACGGCAAACACCAGTTTTTTGGTGTCTGGGGCAAAGCCGGACAGCTTGACGTGCACTTGCTCATCATCGCCATCGCCTGCGCCCGAGCGGTTGTCGCCCTGGTGCACAACGTTGCCGTCCGGTGAGGTTTTGTTGTTGTAGAACACAAAACTGCCGTCGTTCAGCACTTTGCCGCTCTCGCCAACAATAAACACCGAGGCGTCCAGATCGAACTCCTGGCCGTCGGTTACCCGTGGATCCCAGCCCAACCCCACCACGACCTCGGTGAGACCCGGTGCTTCTTTGCTCAGGGATACATTGCCGCCTTTACTCAGACTTACTGCCATGTGCGTGAATCCTTATATAAAGAACTGAATGGGAACGGCTTGAAAGACCAAGCCATCCCCCCTCGACTGCATCGTGTGCTGCGCCTCCTGGCCGTTGAACAAGGCAAAGCTGTCAGCCGTTTTTAACGTCCGATTTTTCTTCTTTGCCGGGGAAAACAACGCTGGCCGCAATGCCGATGGCCAAGACCACCAACACCACCAGCAAGCTGGTGTTTGGCTCAATGCTGATGCCATGGCCAAACAGGTGGTTGGTTGCATTCAACGCCAGCTTGGCGGCGATAAAGAACAACAACGCGATAACCGATTTTTCCAGGTGCACCAGATAACGCTTGAGGGCTTCAAGTACGAAGTACATGGTCCGCAAGCCCAAAATCGCAAACATCATGGCGGAGTAAACGATCAGGGGTTCACGGCTGACGGCGATGACGGCTGGCACGGAGTCGAAGGCGAACAGGATGTCCGAGACTTCAACCACCACCACACACAAAAACAGCGGCGTGGCGAACAAGGCGCCTTTGCTGGCCAGGGTCATGCCCTTGTTTTCGGGCTTGGTGATCTCCTGCTCCAGCACCGTGCGCGACACAAAAAACTGGTGACCGTGCAGCTTTGGCCACACCGGGAACAGTTTTTTCGCAAACCGGTAGGCGACGTGTTTGGAATAGTCTTCGTCTTCGTCGTCTTCATTGCCGCGCAGCATCATGACCGCAGTCCAGGCCACAATCACCGCAAACAGCACTTCCACCCATGGGCCAAAAGCCAGAAGCCCTGTACCGATCGCCACGAAAATCAAGCGGAACACGATGGCGCCGATGATGCCCCAGTACAGAACACGGTGACGCAGCACATCGGGGATCTTGAACCAGGCAAAGATCGCCATGAACACAAACAGGTTGTCGACGCTGAGGACTTTTTCCAGGGCGTAACCGGTGACAAACAGGCTGGCCACGCTCGGACCATGGGCGTAATACAGGTAGCCCGCAAAGGCGAGAGAGATCAGCACCCAAAAAATCGACCAGCAGGCCGCGTTGGTCAGCGTGACGGGTTTATCGCTTTTGTGGGTAAACAGATCGATTGCCAGGGCAATGACCGCAAGTGCTACAAATACAGCGATGGTCGTTGGCGGAAAGCCAATTGCCGTGTTTTCCATGGTGTCCTCAAAAATCAAAATCGCCAACTTCGGCGGTCGTTATATCGCGGTCATTTAGACCCGGCAGCCCAGCGCATGCCCCAGCCAAAGGCCGTGTCCATGTCTGAGTGGCCATTGTAGAACTCAACCTTGCGATTGACCTTGACGCTGCCGCCAATGTTTTCAAGCAAGACGACAGCGCACATACCTTTGGTACCGCCCTCTTCGCTCAAGCGCACTTCGACAGGCGGTTCGCCCGGCATGTACAAAGTGATGACGCCGTCAGTGGCCTCCCAGTTCGGCGCGCCTTTGTAGATGAACGCGTAGACCAGCACCCGTCGTACTGCGTGCCACTGTTTGCCATTGATGCGCAGCCACTCGCCATCGCTGGCGGCTCCGGTACGGTCATCGCCCATCAGTTGAATAAACGGCTCATCGGCAAATTCGCCAAACGCATTACCTAGGGCCTGGACGGCGCCTTTGCGGCCGTTTTGCAGCTCGTACAGGCAACCCACATCCAGATCGATACCGCCTGATTTGCCGAGCAACGCTGCAAAAAAGCCACCGCCGCCGCTGTTTTGCGGAGCCCGGTTCCAGTTGAGGTTTATTTTGATCTCACCGAAATCCCCGTCATTTTTAACGAGGCTGATGGAGGGGCGTTGCTTGTCGAGGGTGACCTTTGACAGGTTGACTCGGGTTGCAGGAGCCGGCACCACAGGCGCAGGGGATGGCGTGACCGGGGCGTCAATTTCCATACCGAAGTGTTCCGCCAAGGGGGCCAGGCCGCCAGCAAAGCCCTGAGCGACACAGCGGAATTTCCACGCGCCCTGGCGACGATAGAACTCACCCAAAATCAATGCGGTTTCCGCCATGCCCTGCGTCGGAATCGGCGCCTCTATGCCGCTGCTCACCGCCACGGTCAGATGGGGAAATGCCGAGAATTTAGCCTTGTTTTCATAAACGGTGGCGGTCAATGCGACTTTGTCGACTGCGGGATCAATTGCCTGCAAGTCGAGGCTGAACACTGCCCGACCGGGGCCGGACTCAAGCAGTTTGACCGCGCCATTGTTGACCGTTTTCTGGCCGAAGAAGCACATGTCGTTGTCGCCACGCACCTTGCCCGACGCAGTGAGCAGGAATGCCGAAACGTCCAGCTCCGCGCACGGCACAGGGCTGTAGCTGACGGTCACGTTCAAGGTTTGCGTATTAACGCCCGTGTTGGCGCCCGGCGCCAGAAGGGTCATAAACACACCACCAGGGGCGCGTTGCAGGTCAGGTTCGACCCAATAGATACTTTTTTTAGCCCCGCCCCGGCCTCCATCTCCAGGGATATCGCTTGGTTCTTTGACAACGAAATAGCCATGTAGCGTTTCCTTTCCTTGTCTGAACTCAGGGACGGGGGCCGACAGTCACTGCTGAGTCTTGGTCTGTTCTGCTCAAAGCTCCTCTCGCAGACACACATCCAATGGCCGCTTGCGACGCCACAGCGCATGAAACTCGCGCCAATGTGGCTCTTGGGCTGCCCCCAGCATTTGCTCGTCGCCCCGGGTGTCTCCCCAGGCACGTAATGTGTATTGATCCAAAGGCCCGTACCGGGCCTCCAGCCGAATGACTTTTTGCTCGCATCGGCAGTTGGTGCCGTCGATCTCTCCGGTCAGCACGCCATCAACCGATTGCAGCCGGGTGCCAATGAGCGCGATACCGAGCTTTTTGGCAAAGGGCTTGAGCACCAGCTCTGGCGAGGCCGAACAGATGGTCACGATGGCCTTCTGTTCAAGCTCGGAGGCGACCGATACTAAGCCCAAAGGTCGCATCAGTTGCTGCCAGGAAGCGTCACAAAATGCTTCGGCACGCTCGGCCACCCATGCTTCCTTGGCTCCGGTGAGATAGACCGTGATGAGTTTTTCTTTCAAATCATTTCGGCTGATCCGGCCCAGCAAATAAGCGGTTGTCGCCGGGATCATTCGCAAGAGCCGCATCGCGAACAAGCGGTTGCCAAACGCGAAGCGCAAAAAGGGCACAAAGCTGTCGTGATAGGTCAACGTGCCATCAAAATCGAAAGCCGACAGGACCTGTTTGCCCTTCTCAGGCGTATTTAAAACTTCATTCAACCGATTGCTTCAGCCCATCGCAGGCTGCCTCCAAAAAGGGTCTATCGAGCGGGTCATTTCGGGGCGAACCCCTTGCCAATGCGCTCGTTCAATAATCATTTGCGCCCATTTGCCATGGGTCGCAGGTTCACACATTGCATCGTTGAACTTGAACACCGCAGGCGCCGCATCACTTTGTATTTGGCGCGCACTGTTGAAATCTTCAAGGCTGACTTGCAGCGCCCTGTGGATAACTGCAATTTGCCCCGGATGGATCGCGGTTTTACCGACAAGTCCGTGGGCGATATCCAGCGCCAACTCCTGCTCCAGCAACTGCGGCGCGTTGAGCTGTTCAAACACCGGCGCCGTCAGCGCAAACCCCGCAGAGCCCATGATCCCGCATAACATCGGGATAACGTAACCCATCGGTGTGCTGTAAAGCGTCATCGTCGGTGAACGACGCAACCCCAGAGAGCCCATCAGATCATTACCGCCTATGCGCAGGGCAATGATACGCCCCGGCAAGTGTTCGAGCAGGGCGCTGCGCAATTCAACCATGGCGCCAGGGTCAAAGACCTCAGGTGTTTCAAGGGTTGGCATCAACATCAAGTCGTCGCAGGCCACGGCCTGTTGCCACTCGCGCAAGTTGCTCAGACACAGTTTAGGCACAACAAATCCATCGACGTGGCGCATTAATGGCCATTCATTGAGCTGCGCCGCCATGCGGCTGTCACGCGGCCGGATAAACAGAATCGGCCCGCCGAACGGTCGACCGCCCCGCGCCTCGATAGCCTCCAGCAGGTGTTTGAGATTGGTCAGTGCCTGTTGCACATCGGTGGCGGCCACGGCGTCTTCGAGGCACAGCACCAGCGAACGCAACCCCTGGATTTTTTCACCAGACACCACGTCCAGGAGGTCAGTCCGGGTGGCCGGCATGTACAGCGTGGCACCCAAGGCATAGGGAGAATGCTTGATCATCAGCGCATGCTCCTGATGACGGTGAGGGCGCGATACGGCCCCAGTTCGTCACCGACTTCGCGGACCTCGATGTTGGCCTGACGGCTCAGGTGCATCAACAGTTGCACGTCCTGATCGTCACGCCGGCGCACCAGCACCTGCTCGGGCACGCGGCGCATGACGGCACGGGTCGCCTCGGCAATGCCAGGCTTGATCCGGTTGCTGTTAAGTACCGAAAAGCGCTCCGCGATACCGTCCAGCACACTTTGCGCGCGGCGTTGCAACGCCCAGCTCTGTGCCAACGTCCAGGGTTGAGCGCTGGCGGGCCTGGTTAACCGGGCACGTTCGGTTTCGATACTGTGGATAAAACTCATGGTCACGTCATGCCCAGCCAAATGGGGGTACATCACGCACCCGTGCAAGCCGGGTTCTGGCGACCAGATTGAGCGTGATACCAGACCGGACACGGTGGCACCCAGAATCCCCGAGGGGATCAGCCAGTCTTCAGCAGACGCCGCCAGCCAGGCACGCCCACACGGGTCTGCCAACACCACCAGACGCGGCCGGGGTGCAAAGCGCGAATCGGCGGCAAGGCTCTCCCGCAGTTGCTCGCTGATTGCTCCTTTGCCCGTCCAGCCATCAACGAAGACAATGTTTTCGGCCCCGTGGGCCTTGATGACCGCTTCGAGGGCCACGTTGTCGATGCCACGGTCACGGACAATGCTGACCCCGTAATGCCGGGCATCACGACCGGCTTCAAGCAATGCCCGGCGCAGTAATACGCCCAGCGGCACCCCGGCGCGCACAAATGACACCAGCGCAAGGGTGCTGCCGGTGCAACGTTCGTTCAAAGCGTTGGCCAAGGCTTGCGCATCCGTGGCCATGCGCGCCGCATTTTGCGCCAGCGCCCGTCGATAGAGATTTTGATGAGGCTGAGAGGGCGCATGCTCTTGGCTGATCATTTCGGAGTAGTGGCGCTGTCGGGTCTGGATCAGGTGCTCTTTTTCCTGCACATCGGTGGCTTTAATGTCCATCGCACGCAGTAAAAAGTGCACATCATCACGACCGTAACTGCCGCTGCCGACGGTATTCAAACCCGCACAAAAATTACGCATGGTCCACGCTCGCACACACATGGCTGGCCAGTTGGCCGCGTTTTGGGGTGCCCCACCAGTCGCACTCGGCCATAAAGCCCAGGTCTGACACGCTGTCGCCAAAGCCGAGCAATGGCCGTTTGCCGTTGAGTGCCTGATCGCGGCGAATCCACTCGCGCACCGCTTCGCGCTTTTGCAGCGCCAACGGCAGGAAGGCCAGATTGTTGCCGTTACCTTGCACGTTCAGGCCGTTGAGTAACCCCCGCGCCTTGACCTCTGCGCGCACGACCAGCAGCGCCTGATCGGTTTCATGGCTGTGTTTGGTCATCACGTAAGTGGCCAGGCCTTGCTCCTCCACCACCCAACTGCGTAGCGAGAAGCCCAACTCTGCGCCAATCGACCGGGCTTGCTCGCTCAGGCGGTGCAAACGCGCCTGCTCCGGCGCCAGTTCGTGGCACATGCGCGCATGCCAGTCGCCATCGGGCACACCTTCTGCGCTAAGGATGACGCCACCGTGGGCACAGATGGCCCCGTGCGCGAATGGAAGCTGCACCCGCTGATACGCCTCAACGCTGCGCGCAGTCACGGGAACCACGTCGGTGGTGACCAGCAACCACTCGACAAAGCCCTGCTGCGTCGCACTCATAAAGCCATTGGGCTGGCCAAAAGCATCAAGCGTGGCGGTGCAGCGCGGCCCTTCGGCCATTTTGCGGGCGGTTTGAAACAACGTGTCGTCGAGGTCAACGAACACCAGCGGGCGATTAATGGCCATAAACAATGACCTGCGCATTCAATGCCCTCAGCAACACAGGGTCCAGCGCAGCAGCCGGGGTTTCGCTGCAAATCAGCACACGGTCAAACTGGCCGGGGGCGACGTTGTATAAAAAATTGGGAATGCCCAGACCATAGTTGTCGCGAAATGACAGCGCATGGTCGATGGCGTGCCCCAAGGCGATGGGTGAACGGCTGGTGGCGCTGAAATGCACATCAGCGCCCGAACGCTCCAGCCGCTCAGCGAGCAAAAAAGGCGGCCAGACAAACTCACTGGTGCCGATCACCACAACCCGCTCGCCGGGGGCGACATGCAGCTCGGGGGCCAGCGTGTCGCGGTGTTCGCACACGCCCATGCGCCCCCAGCCTCGATCAGGCTCAAGTGGCCAATGACCTTGGCCCACTGTGCCGACGCTGGGCATTTCTGGCAGCTCGGCGTGTGCATCTTCGACAAACGTGTAGCGCCCGGCGAGCAGTGAAACGCTGCTAGCGTGACTGCCTTTAGCCTTGCGCAACGCACCCTGGGACCAGTCGGTGAGGGTTGCGCTAACGATGCGTTCAATCGACTCAAGCCCGGCGTCAGCCAGAGCGTTATACACATTGATAAAGGTCGTGCCGGTGGACGCTTCGTCATCCACCAGCACCAGTGAGCGGGCCGTCAACATGAGGGCGCGGGCATGTGCATTCTGCGGAAGGTGCAGTAAATGCGAAGTGGCGTGGCTGTGTTCTTCTTCAAAACGGGCAAATACCGCGCTGCCGGTTGGATGCCGGGTGCTGCACACATAAACACTGTCGTTGCGCGTGCGGGCCAAGGCGCGGTGCACGCCAGCGCCGAGGCCGACAGCCGTTTCGGCCATGCCGATGACCAGCACCGGGCCGGGCAAGTCAGCAGAGATTTGCGCAGCCAGCGCTTCGAAACACTCGGCCATCAACGACGGCCGGGCTGGGATGTGCCGCCCCAACACACACGAGACAAACAAAAAGGCGCGCTTGGGGTTACGCCGTTCAGCGAAACGGAACAGGGCCTGCGGCTCAAAAGTCGATGCATTGACCTCAACCTCCAGGCGACCGCGCTTAAGGTTTGCGGACAAAGCCTTGGTGCCGATCATGGGTTTAGCGCTGCTCATCAGAGTCTATTACCTGGGAATACGTCGAAAGAGCGCGGACGATTCGCCAGTGACCCGGCTAAAACAAGCAGAAAATCGTTACCTAACATGCCGACATATGCGCCGAAATCTCGCTAAAACTGCGCGTTTTCACCTTCACAGCGAACCGCATCCTCTCGTCGCGGCAATATGACGAAATATTAATTTTATGAACTAACTAGTTCATACTGTGCGACATCGTGTCGCCCCCTGCTTTGCGACACCGCTTTTGAAGGAGCACTTTTAGATGTTTTTTTCTTCCCGCGCCTTGCTGACTTCCGGCCTGTGCAGCGGCTTGTCACTCTTGGCCCTCGCCCCCGCTTGTGCGCTTGCAGACACCTCTGACGACCTGATGAATCGCTCAACGCTGACCGGCGATTGGGGCGGCGAACGCCAAAAGCTGATCGACAAAGGCATTAAGCTGACCGGCGACTACAACTCCGAAACGTTTACCAACCTGCATGGCGGGATCAAGCACGGCACGCGGTATTCGCAGCAAGTGCGCATCGGCGCCCAGTTCGACCTGAGCAAGTTGCTCGACACCCCGGACGCAGGTCTGGTGCAGATCACCGTCAACGACCGTCGCGGCCATAGCGCCTCGGAAGACTTGGTGGGCAACCGCCTGCCGGTGCAAGAAAACTACGGCGGCCAGTACACGCGGCTGTCTGAATTCAGCTATCAGCGCACGCTGTTCAGCCCGGCGCTGACCACCAAGCTCGGCTTTCTGGCGATGGGCAACGACTTTGGCGGGATGCCGCTGCTGACCAGTTTTGTTAACGCCGGTTTCTGCGCCCACCCGTTGACCATGTCTAACGGCAGCGGCTGGAGCAACTACCCGACACCTCATTGGGGCGCTGAACTGCGCTACACCGTGAGCCCGGCGCTGACCTTGCAAACCGCTGTGTTCCAGGTCAACCCGGAGTACAACAGTCGCTCCTCCGAAGCGTTCACCATGACCACCCGCGGCACCACCGGCGCCATCCTGCCCTTGGAAGCGATCTACAACCACAACGCCTGGCTGAGCGGCCAATACAAAGCGGGCTGGTACTACGACACCTCCAACACCACGAAAATTGGCAGCACGCAAAAAGCCAACAATCGCACCGGGGCTTACGTACTGGTCGACCAGGCGATCTGGCGTGATGAGCAAGACCCCGAAAGCGTCCTGCGCGCCTTTGGCCAGGCCGCCACCAGCAATGCCGCGACCTCGGCCATGCGCCGTTGGTACGCAGTGGGCCTGGTGAAACAAAAGCCGTTTGCCAGCCGCCCGCAAGACAGCATCGCCTTCGCTTACGGGCGCGCCGTGTTCAACTCACGCTCGCGTGACGTGCAAGAAGCTGCGGCTGCCAACCCGGAGCAAGCCAACATGATTGCCAACCTCGACAGCGGCGAGCAGTTGCTGGAACTCAACTACGGCGCGCAAGTGACGCCGTGGTTGCTACTGCGTCCGGATGTGCAATACATCATCGAACCGGGGGCGTTCTACGGCAAAAGCCGGGGCAATGCACTGGTCGCAGGCCTGCAGGTCAAAGCAACGTTCTGAGAGTGATCCTGACCCGGTCATCGCCGGGTCAGGAATAAACATGAAGCCTGCAAGCACTGCGGTGCCTTCACGGGGCAAAAAGTCCTGAATCGGCCATTTTTCACATTTTGTTAAACTTTCCCCTCCTATACTCCAGCGCATTATTCACTGAAATATTGCCTGGTAACCCAATGCGTCTGACTCGTCCCGCTCTGCTGTTACTGCTGCTCGGTTGTGTGTTGATGTTTTTTGCCTTGGGTAACCACCATCTGCAAGGTTCCACCGAATCCCGGGTCGCCGGGATTGCCATGCAAATGCACTTGAGTCAGGACTGGGTCACCCCGTCCCTGCTGAATGAACCCTTCCTTGAAAAGCCCCCCCTGAGCCTGTGGCTCGATGCGACGGCGATCCAGCTGTCTGGCGGCCAACTGTTTGCCGTGCGCCTGGCATCCGCCATCGCCGGGCTGTGCAGCATCATGCTGCTGTTCACCATGCTGCGCCGTTTTGGTCGGCCGACAGCCATGGCCTGGACGGCTGCCGCGATGCTGGCCACCATGGGCAGCTTTTGGGCGAATGCGCGCCAGGTCGGTGAAGATTCGCTGCTGACCTTGGGCGTCAGCATAGCGCTGCTGGCGTTTTACCAGGCCAGCCGCCAGCCGCGCTTTGCGGCCGGTAGCTGGTTACTGTTTGCCGCGGGGATTGCCATTGCCACCTTGAGCAAAGGCGTGTTCGGCCTGGCCTTGCCGGGGGTGGTGATTTTTACCTATCTGCTGTGTGACAGCCTGATCAACAAACGCTTTGCCGTGAATGACTGGCTGCGTCCGGCCCTGATGACCCTGGTGGGTTTGATCCCGCTGCTGATCTGGCTGTGTGTGCTGTATCAACGTGGCGGGCTGCAAGCGGTCAGCGAAGTGGTATTGACCAACAGCATTGGCCGTTTCAGCGGCTCCTTTGTCGAAGCCGGGCACTACGAGCCCTTCTACTATTACCTGCGCAAACTGCCCGAAAGCTTCCTGCCGTGGAACCTGCTGACGTTCCTGGGGCTGTGGCATTTCCGCAAGCAATTGCGCAGCAACCCTTACCTGCTGTTTTTCTGCGTGTGGCTGCTGGCGCAATACCTGATGCTCAACATCGCCTCAAGCAAGCGCGCGGTGTACTTGATGTCGCTGACCCCGGCGGCCGCCGTGATCGCTGCCGAGTACGCCGGGGTGGTGCTGCAATGGCTGCGCAAGAAAAGCCAGGACTCGGCCATCGCCAAGTTTTTGAGCGACTACCATCGCTCGCTGGCCATCGCGCTGTTGGCCGGGGTTGTCACCACCTACCTGATCTCTGCGGCGGTGTGGGCGCCGCGCGCCGATCGCAGCGAATCCTTCCAGCCCGTGGCCGCGCAGGTCATTAGCCTGCAAGCCAGCGGCAAACACATCGCCCTGCTGCAACCGGACGAGCGTCTGGGGGCCGTTGTGTTTTATAGCCAGCAACTGCCGCACACGCTGAACTCAGCCGCCGAGTTGCAGGCGTTTTTGGCTGAGTCGCCCGACAATATCGCGGTTATCGACAAAACCGAGGTGCCGGGTGTGGCGCTGAAGGTGCTGGACACGGTCAGTGTTGGTCGTCATCACTTTTACTTCGTGACGCTGGCGCCCGCTTCAGAAGATTGATCCGCGGCAATAGAACGACACTTGGCGTGGCCGATTACGGCACATTGGCTACGCTCCCTGTGCTGGACGTTACCCAGTCAAGGAGCTAGCCATGACCATCAGCATTACCAGCCAGAGCCTGAGCGACTATGATGCTCAGTTGGCCTACAAGACCGCGACGGCGTACCTGCGCCAATCCGGCCTCGCCCGTTATCTGATTGACCAGCTTGAGCATCAACATTTAAAGCTGAGCATCGAGGTCAGCGCCGACCCGGCACTGGCCGACAAAGACGTCTCGAACAACGGCGCGCTGGTCTGGAACCTGCGCAGCAGCGCGTGGCCAAACCCGCAGGTGACAGAGGTCACCGCCCTGCTCAACCGCAGCCCGGTGCAACAGAAGGCGTACCTCACCAGCCAGTGGGTGCTGATGCACTTGCTCGCGCTCGCGTGTCAGCAGTTGAACGACCAGCTCAACTTTCGCGATGCGGATGCCACGTGGCCGTGGCTTGATGAGAAAGAACTCAGCGCTGACGACATCGAAAAAGCCGTGGCCCAGGAACTCAGGGACGTGCCGCTGCCGGTCGAAGACAATTGGAATCGTGTGTTGGCTTGATCCTCTAGGTCAAAAGATCGCAGCCGTCGTTCCTCGGCAGCTCCTACAAGCGTGTATTCCTGTAGGAGCTGCCGCAGGCTGCGATCTTTTGATCAGGTGTTAAAACCGTGAGGCTTCGAGGCTATGGCCAGATGGCAGGGTGCCTGGCGGCACGATGGCGTTCCAGTCTTTGGTTTCGACATAACCGAGCATTTGCGGCTGTGCGCTGGCGCCCTCTACGTTGAGAAACAACGAAGCGCCATAGCTGAAGGTAGTCTCTGTGGGCACATGCATCTGGCTCTCAAGCTCGTCCATGCATTCGCTATGGGTGACCAGCACCAGGTTGCGGCCCGGGACTTTGTGCTTGAGCACGTCGCTGAGCATTTTGCCTCGGCAGTTGAACACCCAGTCTTGAGCCTCAACCGGGCGAACGAACATCGCGTCTGCCGTCTGCCGTGAGCGGGTCAGCAAGCTGCTGTAGATATCGGCATGGGCCAGCCCCATTTGACGGAACTCATAACCCAGCGCCTGGGCAACGGATTCGCCGTGCACGGTGATGCCGTCTTCAGGCCCCAGGCAGAGGGTCGAGGTGCGGTCGCAACGTTCGCCGTGACGAACCAGCGCAATCACATCGCCTTTAGCCCAGCTTTGTTTAAGTGCCAGCACCCGGCTGGCATTGCCGGGCAACGCCAGATTGGGCGCAGGTGCAGGCGCCAGCAATTGAAGGGTAATAAATACGGTCAACCCCGTCGCTACGACCACCACCAGTGCATTTCGATAACGCGCGAACGCTTTGCGCAGTAATGCGCGCTTAGCACCCGCTAAACGAAGACTCAAAATCACGTAGAACGCCCCTATGGCAGTCAGTGAACAACAGTCGCTGCCACCCTATAACGCGAATATGACAATGGATGGGTGAACAATCCCGCTGGTAAGAAAACAGTCTTGCATAGCAAGGCTTTTCCCAAACTGAACATAGTCTAGAAATCCGGGTGTAGGAGGCAGGTGAAGCAAATGTGAAAAAAGTCTTTAAACACACCTTTGATTGCCGTTTTGGAGGACCTTTTTAACCACTGATCATTGCGCATCAAAAAACGTTTCAGCTCTGCTCAACGCCGCCGATACAGCTCAACACACGTATTTTGCTGGGCCAAAAAAACAAAACCCTCCAGCGAGAACAGATCCTGCGCGCACCGTTCCTGGAGATTAAAATGAACAGTTGGCTGAGCAACATCAGCGTCAACATGAAACTGGCCTTGGGCTTCGGCCTGGTTTTGGCCCTCACCTGCCTGATGGCAATCAGCAATTGGTTCAGCCTGGGGACATTGATTGACCGCAGTAACTGGATGACCGATATCACGCAACTCAACAGTGCGCTGACCAACCTGCGGGTTGCACGTTTGCAGTACATGCTGACCAATGGCGATGAAACCGCCGCACAGAACGTGCAGACCAACCTGGAGGCCTTTGAGGCGCAGCAAAAACAACTGCTGGGCACGTTCAAGAGCCCCGAAAACCTCAAGTTGCTGAACGAGCAACACGACCTCATCACCCGCTACCAAAGCGCCCTGGTGGCGATGCGCAAGGCTTACGTTGAGTCTGCGGTGTCGCGTGAGCGCATGGATCGCAGCGCCAAAGCGACGCTGGCCGACATCGCCACGCTGGATGCCCGCACCTTGCAACGCCCGGCGGGCGAAGAAGGCCGTTTTGAGCAGTACCAGGCGGTCACCAAAGTGCGCGAACAGTTCCTGATGGCCCGTGATCTGGGCCGCGCCTACATTGCCTCGCCAACACCTGCGACCGAACAAGCTGCACGCAGCCAACTGGCCGCTGCGACGGCCAGCCTTGCGGGGTTGAACGCTTTTTTCAGCACCAGCGCCGCTGACACCTTGCGTGCGTTAAGTGATGCCATGGCTGAGTACACCCAGGCGTTGCAAGTATTCACTGACACTGACAACAGCATTATCGACCGCCGCAAAGACATGACGGACTACGGCAACGGCATCGTTAGCCGCAGCACCGAGCTGTACAACATTCAGCTGGAACGCCGTGACACCGACAGCGCCAGTGCCAACCGCCTGCAATTGATCAGCACCTTGCTGGTCTTGCTGCTGGGCGTGGTGGCGGCGGTCGTGATCACCCGTCAGATCACCCGCCCGCTGCGTGAAACCCTGGACGTCGTTGAGCGCATTGCCAGCGGTGATCTGAGCCACAACCTGCAGGTTACTCGCCGCGATGACTTGGGCATCCTGCAACAAGGCATTGCGCGCATGGGCACGACCCTGCGTGATTTGATCAGCGGGATTCGCGACGGCGTCACGCAAATCGCCAGCGCAGCTGAGGAGTTGTCTGCGGTCACCGAGCAGACCAGCGCCGGGGTCAACAGCCAGAAGGTCGAAACCGATCAAGTGGCCACCGCCATGCACGAAATGACCGCGACCGTGCAAGAAGTCGCACGCAATGCCGAGCAAGCGTCCCACGCCGCAGCGGCCGCCGACGACGAAGCCCGCGCCGGTGACAACGTGGTCAATCAGGCCATTGACCAGATCGAGCGCCTGGCCGTGGAAGTCGGTCGTTCGACCCAGGCCATGGCTGTGCTGCAAGAAGAAAGCGACAAGATCGGCAGCGTCATGGACGTGATCAAAGCCGTGGCCGACCAGACCAATCTGTTGGCGCTTAACGCGGCGATTGAGGCCGCACGTGCCGGTGATGCCGGGCGTGGGTTTGCGGTGGTGGCCGATGAAGTGCGGGCCTTGGCGCAGCGCACGCAAAACTCCACCGAAGAAATCCAAACCCTGGTCGCGGCGCTGCAAAGTGGCACTCAACAAGTAGCCGTGGTCATGAACAACAGCCGCACCCTGACCGATAGCAGCGTGAACCTGACCCGCCAGGCCGGCACTTCGTTGCAGGGCATTACCCGCACCGTGTCGAATATTCAGTCGATGAACCAGCAAATTGCCGCAGCGGCCGAGCAGCAAAGTGCCGTGGCGGAAGAGATCAGCCGCAGCATCCTCAACGTGCGTGACGTGTCAGAACAAACGGCTGCGGCCAGTGATGAAACCGCCAAGTCCAGCGTTGAACTGGCGCGACTGGGGACACAACTGCAAGCAATGGTCAGCCACTTTAAGGTGTAACCGACCTTTAGAAACCCTCTCCCACGGGAGAGGGTGTTAAACGTGAGGCACGCGGGCGCGCTTGAGCAGTTTTTTGCAGCGCTCCGACACGTGCACAACGCGCAAATGCTTGCCCGCTTTACGGTAGCGCTCGCGCAACGTGTCCAGCGCGGCAATCGCCGAGTAATCGACAAAGCTCAACTGGCTGCAATCCAGGGTCACGCTGGCGGGGTCTTCGGTCGGGTCAAACAGCTTGAGAAACGCCGTGGTCGAGGCGAAAAACAAGGTGCCGTGAACCCGGTACAGTTTGCTCTCGTCGCTTTGCACCGACGTCTCGGCATACAGCTGCCGCGACTGTTGCCAGGCAAAGTTGAGTGCCGCGATGATAACGCCGCACATCACCGCAACCGCCAGGTCGGTAAAGACGGTGATGACCGTGACCGCAATAATCACCAGCACATCGTTCAACGGGACTTTGTTCAGCACCCGCAAAGAGGCCCAAGCGAAGGTCTGTTGCGACACCACGAACATAACCCCGACCAGCGCTGCCAGCGGAATTCGCTCAATAAACGGCGACAAAAACAGCACGAACAGTAAGATCATCACCCCGGCCGTCACCCCCGACAGCCGCCCTCGCCCGCCCGAGCTGAGGTTGACCACGGTTTGCCCGATCATCGCGCAGCCGCCCATGCCACCGAACGCCCCCGACACCATGTTCGCCGCCCCGAGCGCCACGCACTCGCGGTCCGGGTAACCCCGGGACTCGGTGATTTCGTCGGTCAGGTTCAAGGTCAGCAGGGTTTCCAGCAGCCCCACCACCGCCATAACGATCGCGTACGGCGCAATGATGCGCAGGGTGTCGAGGTTCCACGGGATATCTGGCAGGGCAAACGTCGGCAAACTCCCGGCAATGTGCGCCATGTCACCGAGGGTACGGGTCGGCAGACCCAAAAAGTACACCGCCAGCCCCACGCTCAAGATCGCAACCAGCGCAGGCGGCGCGGCGCGGGTCAGGCGCGGTAATAAATAGACAATGGCCATGGTCAGCGCCACCAGGCCGATCATCACGTACAGCGGCATGCCGCTGAGCCAGGTGTCGCCATCTTTGAAGTGATCCAGTTGCGCCATGGCAATGACAATCGCCAGCCCGTTCACGAACCCGAGCATCACCGGGTGCGGCACCATGCGCACCAGCTTGCCGAGTTTGAGCAGCCCGAACGCCAGCATGATCAGCCCGCTCAGCAGCACGGTCGCCAACAGGTACTGCACACCGTGTTGCACCACCAGCGCCACGATCACCACCGCCATCGAGCCCGCAGCCCCGGACACCATGCCCGGTCGACCACCGAACAGCGCGGTAATGGTGCAAATAATGAACGCGCCATACAGGCCCATCAGCGGGTTGAGATGAGCCACCAGGGCAAAGGCAATGCACTCGGGCAGCAAGGCAAATGACGTCGTGAGCCCGGCCAGGACATCAGCGCGCAGACGTGAGAATTTCATGGGTTACCTAAAAGACGGGAGATGCGAAGGGAGAAAACGAGAAATGGATGGTAACAAATTGCGCAGAAAGTGAGAAAACTGTAGGAGCGAGCTTGCCTCGCGATCTTTTAAAAAGATCAAAAGATCGCGAGACAAGCTCGCTCCTACAGAGTTAAGAGGTTACTTCACGACTTGCCCTACGCCACGGCCACGTGGGTCGGAGGCGGTTTCCAGGGCGGTGCCGTTAACACGGATGGCCTGGATGTCGCCCATGTTCCAGCCCTGATCTTCCAGGGTGTAGCCCATAGCTTTGAGCTCATCCGCGACTTTGCCGGTCAGCGGTGCGTAAGCGTCGTAGTAGATGGTGTCTTTAGGCAACAACTGGTGATGCACGCGCTGCGCTGCCACAGCTTTTTCCAGCGGCAGGTCGTAGTCGTAGATGTTGTTCAGCACCTGGAAGATCGAGGTGAATATCCGCGAACCGCCCGGCGTGCCGAGTACCAGTGTGACCTTGCCATCGCGTGTGACCAGGCTTGGGCTCATCGACGACAGCATGCGTTTGCCCGGCTCGATGGCGTTGGCATTGCCGCCCACCACACCAAAGGCGTTGGCCACGCCCGGCTTGGAACTGAAGTCGTCCATTTCATCGTTGAGCAAGAAGCCCGCGCCTTTAACCACAACGCCGCTGCCGTAATCCCAGTTCAGGGTGTAGGTGTTGCTCACGGCGTTGCCGTCTTTATCGACGATGGAGAAGTGCGTGGTCTGATGCGGTTCCAGGCCCGGTTTGACCTTGGCGGTTTCGGAAATCGCTTTCGGGTTCACTTCTTTCGCACGCTTGGCGATGTACGCCGGGTCGGTCAGCTCAGCCACCGGCATTTTGCCGAAGTCCGGGTCGCCCAGGTAATCGGCACGGTCAGCAAACACGCGCTTTTCGATTTCCGCCAGCAGGTGAATGTACGGGGCCGAGTTCAGCTCCACACCTTTAAAGTCTGCCGCACGGTCTTCTTTAATACCGATCAGTTGCGCCAAGGCGATGCCGCCCGAACTGGGCAACGGCGCGGTGTACAAGGTGTTGCCACGGAAATCGACACGCATCGGCTCACGCCAGCTGACCTTGTAGTCATTGAGGTCTTCTTTGGTGATCAGGCCTTTGTCTTTTTGCATTTGCGCGACCAGCAGGTCGGCGGTTTCACCGTGGTAGAACTCTTTGGCGCCTTTGTCAGCGATGCGCTCCAGGGTCTTGGCCAGTTCTGGCTGCTTGAAGGTTTCGCCCGGCTTCATGGTGCCGAAGTAATCGCCGAAGTTTGTGGTGCCGTTAAACAGCGCCAGCGCATCTTCGCGGTACTGGAATTGCTGATCGGCCACCTTGAAGCCATTTTTTGCGTAACCCACGGCCGGGGTGATCAACTCGGCCCATGGCAATTTGCCGAAGCGCTGATGCGCCTCCCACAAGCCCATGACCGTGCCCGGCACGCCCGCCGCACGGGAGCCTACCAGGCTGAGGTTTTCGATGACTTCGCCTTTGTCATTGAGGTACATGTCGCGGCTGGCCGCTTTGGGGGCGGTCTCGCGGTAGTCGAGGAAGTAGGGTTTGCCATCAATGAACAAAGTCATGAAACCGCCGCCACCGATGTTGCCGGCTTCGGGGTAAGTCACGGCCAGGGTGAAAGCCGTCGCGACGGCGGCATCGACCGCGTTGCCGCCTTTTTTGAGGATTTGCGCTGCCACTTCAGCGCCGTATTGATCCGGTGCAGCCACTGCGCCGCCTTCCAGAGTGACGGCATACGCCGAGGAGCTGGCGGCAATGGCCGCCGTCAAAGCCAGGGTTTTGAACCACACAATACGCATTCGCTACTTCCTTTTATTGTTATCAACTGTTGCCGAACCTTGTCTGATTTCGTCAAAAATTTCAAACAGCAAAAGGAAAACTGCGCAGCGCTACACAAAAGCCGCAGACGGCGAAGGTGTTCAACCTCTACACCTTGCCGCCTGCACCCGCACCTAAGCGGGTGGTTGGTCCGCCAGCAGTGCATCGACCACGCCACGCGCCAGCTCGACGCTGTGGGTAATACGCCAGAGTTGCTCGGCTTCAAAGCCGCTGAGGTGCGAGCCAATATCGTCGGCGTTGAGTTCAGCGCCTTTAAGCAACAGCGAAACCTGCGTCAGCGCGTCACGCGCACCAATGCCGGAGTTGATACCGAACAGTGAGGTACAGGAGTGAGCAGCGGTATTAAGGGAATTTAGGGGTGGATCGGGGACAATTTTACTCATGCTAGGGCTCCAAACGTGTGGAGCTACCATCCCCCCCGCTGTCAAACGGAACAGGTGGCAGCTATGTGCGGTTTGACAGACCGGGGGAGCTAGCAAAACCCGGCGCACTCGAAAGTGCCCCGCACACAGCCGCCATAACACGATGAACTGTTTATGACGCCGCCCAGCTAGTTCTGTTAGGCCTGTCAAAGCCGGTCACTGATTGTCAGTGACTCAGCGAGACTATCCACGCCTATCGAGCGCCGCAAGGCGGTCGGGATTCTCTCGGAAACTTCACTCAATAGAAAGCGATGCGTCAGGTGCAGACGTTGCTATATGTGTGGGTGTTGGCCTTAAACGTCTGTAGGAGTAAGCCCGTCAGTCTTTGAAATACGGCGCTGCATAGCTCGCCAGCTTGGTCTGGATAAAGTCCAGAAAGCATTGAATGCGCAACGCCAACTGCGAGTTGCGGTAGTACACGGCATGAATGGGCTGGCGATAGCCGCTGTTGAATTCGCCCAACAGCACCTGCAAGCGCCCGGCGCTGATGTCTTCGTGGGTCATGAAGTGCGACAGGCAGGCAATGCCCTGCCCTTGCAGCGCCAAATGGCGAACGGTTTCGCCGCTAGAGGCACTGATGGCCGGCTGGATAGGCCAGCGATCACCTTGGGCAAACCGCAACGGCCATTGGTTGAGGCCGTCGTTTTGGGTAAAGCCGATCAGGGTGTGGTTGGCCAGCTCGGCCACGCTGTTGGGTACACCGTGCCGGGCGATGTACTCGGGGCTGGCCAGAATGTTGAGCGGGCTGCAGCCCAATGAACGGGCGTGCAAGGTCGAGTCCGCCAGCGTGCCGATGCGGATTGCGATATCGGTGCTTTGCTCTAGCAGGTCGATGATCAGGTCGTTGCTGTTGAGTTCCAGCTGGATCTCGGGGTACAGCGCCCGGAACTCGGGGAGGTACGGCACGATGGCGTGCAGCATGAACGGCGCCGCTGCGTTGATGCGCAGACGCCCGGACGGTGTGCGCTGGTGCGAGATGAGGCGTTCTTCAAGCTCGTCCATTTGCTCAAGAATCAACTTGGCCTGCTCGAAGAAGAACTTGCCCTCTTCGGTCAGGTCCATGCGCCGCGTGGTGCGGTTGATCAGCGTAGTTTCGAGCTTGGCCTCCAGCCGTGACAGCGTGCGGCTGACGGCCGAAGGCGTTTGCCCGGCTTGCTCGGCGGCGGCGGAGATCGAGCCGCACTCAATCACCGAGACAAATATTTGCAGCTCATCGGATCTGGCTTTCACACGTGCCCCTCATTGGTAACGACTGATAGTAGCCGCTGACGAGGTACGAGGCTGCGATCGGCTGCAAAGCCGTCGTGAAATAAGGTGGCTCCCTCGCAGCCTCGTGCCTCGACAGCGACTACGAGCAGCTTTCAGGCAGGTTACAAGCCGAAGACTTCGCTCAAGTGTTGCTCGTAACGCGCCGCATCAACGTCCGGTTGCGGGCGTTTCATGACGTCGACACACAGAAAGGTCGGCAAGCCGGTCATGCCCAAAAACTGGTTGGCTTTGTGGAACGGAAAGTACACCGCGTCCACGCCCTTGCCTTCAAAGAAGTCGGCCGGGTCTTCAAACGCTTGCTGCGGAGCGTTCCAGGTCAGCGACAGCATGTACTGTTTGCCTTGAATCAGACCACCGCTGCCATAACGCTGGGACGCGTCGGAACGGGTGCGGCCATCACTGGCGTAGAGCTTGCCATGCCCTTGGGTGAACACTTCGTCGATGTATTTTTTGACGATCCACGGCGCGCCCATCCACCAGCCCGGCATTTGGTAAATAACCACGTCGGCCCACAGGTATTTTTCGACTTCTTCGGCCACGTCGTAGCCTTCGTCGATGTGGGTGACTTTGACTTCAAAGCCTTGACGATCAAAAAAGGCCAGCGCGGTGTCGTGCAGGGTCAGGTTGTAGCGGCCATCAGAGTGGGCGAATTTTTTAGCGCCATTGAGTAACAGAATTTTTTTCATGAGCAGCCTCTTCAGGAATTAACCCTCAGCGCTGTTGAGCGGCACGGGGGTCTTAAAGGATTAAAACGTAGGGCCACGATATAGAGCCCAGCCTTTAGGAAAAACCCGCGCTAAAGCAAATTACCTTTGCGTGCAGATCACGAATAACTATCAGATTGTTGCAAAGCAGCTTTAGCCGCTGATCAATAAATGAGCACCCAACACCGCCATGCCGACAAAAAACACGCGCTTGAACAACGCGGCGCTGATGCGTTGACGCAAACATTGCCCCAGCCACATGCCCAGCATCGCGGGCAACAGCGCCAGCACCGAGGCATTCAGTTCGCCACCGCCCAACGCGCCGCGCCAATAAAGCCCGGCCGCCAGGGCCAGGGTCGAGACGCTGAAAGACAAACCCAAGGCCTGGACCAATTGGTTTTTGTTCAAGCTCAGGGCTTGCAAGTACGGCACAGCAGGAATCACAAAAACGCCGGTGGCCGAGGTGATGATGCCTGTGATCAACCCACAGACCGGTCCCGCCCAGCGCTCGGCAGACGCCGGCACGTGCAGGGCTGGTAGAAACAGCCCGACCAGGGCGTACAGCAACAAAGCCGCGCCCAATGCGCGCACGGCCCAACCGCCGCTGTCGACGCTCAGCCATAGCACGCCCAGACCGGTGCCCAGCAGAATGCCCACTTGCATGGACCACAAGCGCTTGATCAGCTCGCGCAGTTGCCCGCCGGCCACCAGTTGCCAGGTGTTGGTGACGATGGAAGGGATAATCAGCAAGGCCGCAGCCTGCGCCGGAGCGATAGCCAGGCCGAGCATGCCCATGGCGACGGTGGGCAAGCCCAGGCCAATCATGCCTTTGACCGTGCCCGCCAGCAGAAAAGTCATCATAACCAGCAGTGACAAGGCCCAGCCCAAGTGTTGGTAGTACGCGATTAATGTATTCATGTGGCCATGCTGGGGGATGGCGCAAGGTTTGAAAATGCGTCATACATTGAGCCAGACTCTTGTTTAGACATAGGCAGAACACCCCCCCCTGTAGGAGCGAGCTTGCCTCGCGATCTTTTTAAAAGATCAAAAGATCGCGAGGCAAGCTCGCTCCTACAGTTGAATTGAGGCGTACACGACATATGCATTTCGACCTGATTGATCTGCGCTTGTATTTGAATGTGGTGCAGGCGGGCAATATTACGGCGGGCGCCAGCCTCAGCCATTTGTCGCTGGCAGCCGCCAGTGCGCGCATTCGTGCCATGGAGGCCGCGTTTGGGGTTGAGTGTTTGCAGCGCAGCCGCCGAGGCGTCAGCCCGACACCCGCCGGGCAAGCCCTGGCGCAACATGCCCGGCTGTTGCTGCAACAGGTCGAGCGCGTGCATCACGACATGGCCGAGTACGCCCATGGCTTTAAAGGCCAGGTGCGCCTGTTGTGCAATACCGCCGCCCTCACGGAGTACCTGCCGGAGTTGCTGGCCGATTTTGTGCACCAGCACCCGGCCATCAGTGTCGACCTGCAAGAACTTACCAGCCTGCGCATTACCCACGCCTTGCGCCAGAACGCCGCCGACATTGGTGTGGTGTCCACCGCGGTGGATACCCACGACCTGTACACCCGGCCTTTTCGCGACGACCCGCTGGTGCTGGTGATTCCGCAGGACCACCCGCTGGCCCAAGAACCCGCGCTGACGTTTGCAGACACCCTGAGCCATGATTATGTCGGGCTGTCGGCCAATAGCGCGCTGGCGGTGTATCTGGAGGAACAAGCGCTGCATGCAGGCACGCGCATGCAGGTGCGGATCCGCGCAGAAGGGTTTGACGGTGTGGTGCGCATGGTGGCCAGGGGCGCCGGGCTGGGCATTGTGCCCAAGGCCACGATTGAACGCTGGCAAGCGCCGCCCACGTTCAGCGTTTTGCCCCTGAGCGAGCCGTGGGCGGCGCGCAAATTGTTACTGTGCGCCCGTTCGTTTGAACAATTACCGGCTTACGCCAAGGCCTTGTTTGAGGCGTTATCGACGAATTAAATCTGTAAGAAATCTCCCAGAGACGCCTTCGCCTGTATGCCTGAATTTTTACCAAGAGTAATATCCCCGGCTTGCTGGCACCCAAGGCATCCGGGTGATGGCATCAACACACTGAATACACCAACCAACAGGGCAACCGATGGCTGACGCTAACTCCCCCCCGGTCACACTCAAACGCGGCTTGAAAAACCGCCATATTCAGCTGATTGCCTTGGGCGGCGCGATCGGTACGGGGCTGTTTCTGGGCTCGGCAGGCGTGCTCAAGTCGGCGGGACCGTCGATGATTCTCGGCTATGCGATTGCCGGTTTTATCGCCTTTCTGATCATGCGCCAGCTGGGCGAAATGATCGTTGAAGAGCCGGTGGCGGGATCGTTCAGCCACTTTGCGCACAAATACTGGGGCGGTTACGCGGGCTTCCTGGCGGGCTGGAACTACTGGGTGCTGTACGTACTGGTGGGCATGGCCGAGCTGACGGCCGTGGGTAAATACATCCAGTTCTGGTGGCCCGAGGTGCCGACGTGGGTCAGCGCCGTGGTGTTCTTTGTGCTGGTCAACCTGATCAACACGCTGAACGTCAAAGTCTTCGGCGAGATGGAGTTTTGGTTCGCGATCATCAAGGTGGTGGCGATTCTCGGCATGATCGTGCTCGGTTGCTACCTGCTGTTCAGCGGCGCCGGTGGCCCGCAAGCGTCGATCAGTAACCTGTGGAGCCACGGCGGGTTCTTCCCCAACGGCGGCACCGGGCTGCTAATGGCCATGGCGTTCATCATGTTCTCTTTTGGCGGTTTGGAGCTGGTGGGTATCACCGCCGCCGAAGCCAGCGAGCCGAAAAAAGTCATCCCCAAAGCCATCAACCAGGTGGTGTACCGGATTCTGATTTTCTACGTGGGCGCACTCACCGTGCTGTTGGCGCTGTACCCGTGGGACCAGTTGCTGGTCACGCTGGGCGCCGGTGGCGATGCCTACGGCAGCAGCCCGTTTGTGCAGATTTTTGCTTTGATCGGCAGCGACACCGCAGCGCAGATCCTTAACTTTGTGGTGCTGACCGCCGCGCTGTCGGTGTACAACAGCGGCGTGTACTGCAACAGCCGCATGCTGTTTGGCCTGGCCGAACAAGGTGATGCGCCGAAAGTGCTGATGAAGCTGACCAAAAATGGCGTGCCATTGCGGGCGCTGGGTGTGTCGGCGCTGGTGACGTTGTTGTGTGTGGTGGTCAACTACGTGGCGCCGCACAAAGCGCTGGAGCTGCTGTTTGCACTGGTGGTTGCCTCGCTGATGATCAACTGGGCGCTGATCAGCCTCACCCACATCAAGTTCCGCAAGGCGATGGCCCAGCGCGGCGTGGAGCCTGGCTTCAAAGCGTTCTGGTCGCCGTTCAGCAACATGCTGTGCCTGGCGTTCATGGCGGTGATCGTCTCGGTGATCTGGATGATCCCCGACGTTCGCCCTTCGGTGTATGCGATGCCGGTGTGGTTGCTGATCATTTACGTGTTCTACCGCGTGCGTCTGCGCATGGGCAAAACGCTGGTTAACCGCCACTAATCCCGACGCGCAATTAAAAAGCCCCGGCACTTACCCTCAAGTGCCGGGGCTTTTGCGTATCTGGGGGTGCGTATTCGGGCCGCTGAGTGTCGGAACCAGGCATCTGCCCACGCGCAAGGCCCGTTAGGGTGAGGTTTGTGTCTCACACCCTCAACGGAGTTCTTATGTCTGCGCCGATTACCGTACTTCGCGACACGCATCCTTTGCCCGTACTGGATGCCTGCAAATGGGAAAAGCTCGAAGGCGACCCGCATACCGTCAACCTCAACGCCTACACCAGCGAGGACGGCAACAAAATCATGGGCACGTGGATCTGCACGCCCGGCAAGTGGTACGTGGAGTATGTGAAGTGGGAGTACTGCGATTTCCGTGAAGGCTATTGCATCATCACCCCGGAGGGCAAAGAGCCGATCCATCTGCGGGCCGGTGACATTTTTGTGATTGAGCCGGGGATGAAAGGCACGTGGGAAGTGGTTGAAACCGTGCGCAAGTATTTCGTTTTTGCCTGATCGCATCCGGTAAAACCCAGGGAATCCGCCCGACGCGGATTCCCTGGAAAACCCTATTCGGGTTTGCGGTAGCCGTTGATGATGGCCGAGAAGTCTTTGCCGCCCTCTCCGCGCAAGCTCATGGCTTGATACAACTGTTGCGCCACAGCGCCCAGCACCACCGGCTGATGGGCCTGACGCGCGGCCTCAGTGGCCAGCCCCAGATCTTTGAGCATCAGTTCGGCGCCAAAACCACCGGTGTAGCCGCGTGATGCCGGGGCCGTCTCAACAATGCCCGGCCACGGGTTGTACACCTCGGAACTCCAGCAGCGCCCGGTGGAGCTGTTGATCACCCCCGCCAGTACTTGGCTGTCGATGCCCAATGCCGCGCCCAACGCCATGGCTTCGCTGACCGCGATCATCGAGATCCCGAGCACCAGGTTGTTGCAGATCTTGGCCACTTGGCCGGTGCCCACTTCACCACAATGGACGATGTTGCGGCCCATCTGCGACAGCACCGGGTGCAAGGTGTCGAACAACGCTTTGTTGGCGCCGACCATAAAGGTCAGGGTGCCCGATTGTGCGCCGCCGGTGCCGCCGGACACCGGAGCATCCGCCATGTGCACGCCCTGCTTGGCGGCTGCGGCGGCAACGTCGCGCACGGTTTGCGGGTCGATGGTGCTGCAATCCACCGCGGGCACGCCTTCGGTGATACCGGCCAATACGCCGTCTTCACCCAGCCACACGCTGCGTACATGGGCCGCCGCTGGCAGCATGGTAATCACCAGCTCAGCGCCCTGTGCGGCTTCACGTGGCGAGGCGCTAATGTGCCCGCCCTGCGCCGCCAGTTCGGCGAGGATGTCTTTGTTCAGGTCAAACAGGTTCAACGAATGCCCGGCTTTGAGCAGGTTGCGCGCCATGGGCGCGCCCATGTTGCCGAGGCCAATAAATGCGATGTTCATGGTCGTGCCCTCAACGAAGATTGATGGTGGTGTTGACGCCATCATTCACGCTGTCATCGTCGAACCAGCGGCTGGTGACCGTCTTGGTTTGAGTATAGAACTGCACCACTTGCTTGCCGTACGGGCCCAGATCGCCAAGTTTGGAACCGCGCGAACCGGTGAAGCTGAAGATCGGCACCGGCACCGGGATCGGAATGTTGATGCCGACCTGGCCCACGTCGATTTCGCTCTGGAACTTGCGCGCCGCCGCACCGCTTTGGGTAAACAGGCCGGTGCCGTTGCCGAACGGGTTGGCGTTGACCAGAGCAATGGCCTGGTCGAGGGTATCGACTTCGAGCACCACCAGCACCGGGCCAAAGATCTCCTGAGTGTAGATTTGCATGTCGGTAGTCACGCCCGAGAACAGGGTCGGGCCGACAAAGTTGCCGTCTTCAAAGCCCGGCACGCTGATGTTGCGACCATCGAGTTCCAGTACCGCGCCTTCTTTGACCCCGCTTTCGATCAGCCCCAGGATGCGTTCTTTCGCACGCTTGGAAATCACTGGGCCGACATCCGTACCCGGCTCGCTGCCCGCGTTGACCTTGAGGTTTTGCGCCAGCGCTTTGAGGTCCGGCAGCCATTGTTTAGCCGCGCCCACCAGCACCACTACCGAGGTGGCCATGCAGCGTTGGCCGGCCGCCCCAAAACCGGCGCCGACCAGTGCATTGAGGGTTTGCTGACGGTTGGCGTCAGGCAGTACCACGGCGTGGTTTTTCGCGCCCATCATCGACTGCACACGCTTGCCGTGCTTGCCGGCCAGGTCATAGACGTGAGTGCCGACGGCGGTTGAACCGACAAACGACACGGCTTTGATATCGGTGTGGGTGCAGAGCGCGTCTACCACCGCTTTGCCGCCGTGCACCACGTTAAGCACACCCGGTGGCACGCCCGCTTCCAGCGCCAGCTCGACCAGCATCAGTGTCGACAGCGGGTCTTGCTCGGAAGGCTTGAGAACAAAGGTGTTACCGCAGGCAATGGCCATCGGGAACATCCACAGCGGGATCATGGCCGGGAAGTTGAAAGGGGTAATGCCCGCACACACGCCGATAGGTTGGCGCAGGGTGTAGGTATCGACGCCGCCTGCGACGTTTTCTGCGAATTCGCCCATTTGTAAGGTGCCGATGGAGCACGCGTGTTCGACCACTTCCAGGCCACGGAAAATATCGCCCTCGGCGTCGGCAATGGTTTTGCCTTGTTCAGCACTGAGGACGGTGGCGATGCGTTTGGAGTGTTCGCGGATCAGCGCCTGCAACTTGAGCATGATGCGCATCCGCGCGCCGATGGGCGTGAGCTTCCAGGTCTGGAAAGCGCGTTGCGCGGCCGCAATGGCGGCGTTGACTTCATCAAGGGTGGCAAACGGTACTTTGGCCAGCACTTGCTGAGTGGCCGGGTTAACGATGTCGTGCCACTCGGTGGTCTGCGACTCGACCCATTCGCCATCAATCAGCAGGCGGGCATTTTGGTACGGGGTGGTAGAAACGTTCATGGAAGTCTCCGAATTTATTTTTATGAGCCCGTAAACGACAGGGGCGGGCGTCCAGATTGGTCGCAGGACTGTTTTTGGAGTATAGGTGTGCGTTCTTCTAATAAGAACGCACATAAAAGCCGGTCAAACATGCAAAAAAACATCACATCGTTAAGCGCATTGAACTGGGACGACCTGAAGTTTTTTCTCGAGGTAGCCCGAACCCGCAAGGCCAGCAGCGCGGCCAAGCGCCTGGCCGTGGACTACACGACGGTGTCACGGCGCATCAGCTCGCTGGAAGCCGCCCTGGGCACGTTGCTGTTCGAAAAGTCGCGCACCAATGGCTTTACGCTGACCAGCGAAGGCCAGCGTTTGCTGGGTTATGCCGAGTCTATTGAAAGCACGCTGCACATGGCCTGCGAGCAAGTGTCCGGCTCTGGCGTGGCGTTATCGGGGCACGTGCGCATGGGCTGCACCGAGGGTTTCGGGAGCTTTTTCATCACCCCGCAACTCAGCCATTTTGTCGATACCTACCCGGCCATCTCGGTGGATATCCTGCCGCTGCCGCACTTCATCAGCCTGTCCAAGCGTGAGGCGGATATCGTGATTGCGCTGGAGCGCCCGGAACACGGGCCTTATGTGTGCTGCAAACTGTGCGACTACCGTTTGCAGTTGTACGCCACCCAGGACTACCTGGACCAGCACCCGCCCATTCGCCGGGCTGCCGACTTGGCCGAGCATCCGTTTATCAGCTACGTCGACGATCTGGCATTCAGTTCCGAGTTGCTGTACCTGGCCAACGTACTGCCTGGCGCCAGCGCTAACTTGCGCAGCACCAGCGTGATCGCGCAGTACGTGGCGGCGCAGCAAGGGCGCTCGCTGGCGATTTTGCCGTGCTTTCTGGCGGCGCAAGACCCGCGTTTATTGCCGGTGCTGCCCGATGAAATCAACCTGACACGGCAGTTCTGGATGTACTGCCGGGAGGATCTGCGCAAGTTGAAACGGATCACGCTGCTGTGGGATTACATCCGCAACGTGACGGAGCTGAATGCGCCGCTGCTGCTTGGGGAGACGCGGGCGTTGAGATTTGCGGAGTCTTGACTGGCTCTTGATTTAAAAGCCCTCCCTCACCCTAGCCCTCTCCCGAAGGAGAGGGAACCGATTGGGGGATGCTGTCGATTATCGGTGGCCTGTTGCTGTCGTAGACGGGTGTTCCAACGGGGGGCTAGTCGGCAATGACGATGATCGAGACGCGGCGGTTTTCGGTGCGTCCGGCGCGAGTTTTGTTGGAGGCCACGGGGGCGCTGCTGCCCAATCCACGGGTCTGGATGTTTTCAGGCTGCATGCCGACTTTGGTCAGTGCCTTGACCACGCTGCTGGCACGGCGCACTGACAGTTGTTGGTTGTAGGACTCTTGCCCCGAAGAGTCAGTGTGCCCGTCTACCCGCACGCGCGGGATGTCGGCGCCCAGCAAAGCACGGCCAATGCGCTCAACGACTTGCTGGCTTTGCGGGTTGAGGGCATCCAGGTCACTGCCAAACAGCACCTTGCCCGACAGGTCAAACGCCCAGCCTTCGTCGGTCAGTTGGAAACCTTGTTCCTTCAACACGGCGATCTGCGCGGCACTCAGGCCTTTTTGCGGGGCGGCGGTCTGGCAGCCGGTCAAGACCAGCACGGCCATTAACCAGACAACGCCGAACAGTTGTTGGTAGCGACGAGTGACTGTATGCATGGGGGTTAAGCTCCTGGTAATAGCGGGGTTGGCGAGTACTCCGACTCGGCAAGATGTTGTCCGCCCCGGGCGAGGCGTTTGGCTTGGTACATCGCCGCATCCGCTGCGCAGAGCAGCAAGTCCGGGGTTGCACCGTGTTCGGGATAAACGGCGATGCCGATGCTGAGCGAGGTCACGATGCTGATGTGACCGGGCAACTCGACCGGCTCCTGCATGCTGGCAATAATCTTGTCGGCGATGCGCTGGGCGTCTTCAACGTGATACAGCGGCGCCAGGAGGATGGCGAATTCGTCACCGCCAAAACGCGCGACCACGTCGTCTTCGCGCAATTGCGCGCGCACGCGGGTGGCCACGGCGACCAGGACGGCATCACCGGCGGCATGGCCGTAGGTGTCATTGATGTTTTTGAAGCGGTCGCTGTCGAGAAACAGCACGGCGACTTTATCGTTGGCCGGGTTGGTCGAGCGCAGGGTTCGCGCCAGCCGCGCAGCAAAGTAGGCGCGATTGGGCAGATTGGTGAGCGAGTCATGGCTGGCCTTATGCGCCAGCGCCTGATTTTCGCTTTTCAGGTGGCTTTGCCAAGACTCCAACTCGTCCAGCAATGCATTGAAGTCATTGCCCAGGCTGTCCATTTCAGCAATCTGCGCAGAGGGCACGCGGCGGTTGAAAGCTCGTTCACTGCGTGCAGCGTGGGCCACTTCAGCCAGTTTGTGCAAAGGCCCGGTGATGCCATTGAGCAAGCGCCGCGACAAGTACAGCGCACTCCAGGCGCTGAGTGCGGTACAGACGATGACGCCAAACAATCCGCTGAGCAAAAAGCGCAACACATTGGCACCGTGCCCGCTGACGATAACCGCCCCTACCTGCTTGCCCTGATGCTCAATCGGCACGCTAATCGGCTGTTCGAGCAAACCATTGGCCAAGAGCATTTCGACCCGCGACAGAAAGCCGCTTTCCGGACGGCGCCAGTAGGCCAGCAACTCACCCTCGACGTTGTAGATTTTGGCTTCGGCCACGGCTTCGGTGGACGCGATCATGGCCAGCGCTTCGGACGCAGCCGTTTTGTCATCAAACACCACGGCGGCCTCGACGGTGTAGTTGATGGCCCGCGCAATCAAATGCAGGTTGTGATCGGCGTACACCTTAAGCGCAAGGATGCCCAACAGCGTCAATGAAAGGCTGGCCAGCACCACGGCGACCAAGGCCACGCTCAAATGCCCACGACGCAACACCGAGCGCAACCTGCGACGGTTACGAGAACGCTTGATCAGGCTCATGGCTGTTCGACCCGACGGCGTGACAGTTGCAACACGCTGGGGTGAATACGCACGCCGCTGCGGGCAACCGAGTCGAGGTTCACTTCAAACGCTACTTGATCATCGCGCACGTTCAGGCAAAACAAACTGCCGACCGTGCACTGGCTAACCTCTTCACTGATGCTCAGCACGGCTTGGCCAGCCAGGATGTCGAACACGTAGGTGCGCTCTTCTGTGCTTAATTTGCCCAGATAGACGGAGTGACAGGCGGTGGCAATTGCCGGATTGTTCGCCAGCAAACGAGTGACATGCACCGGCCTGCCGCTGGATTGAGTCGTACCTTTGAGTAAGTCGTCGGTGAATTCGGTAGGACCGATCACGCACAGTTCCAACTGGGCGGGCTCGGCAGGCCAACGCGCATAACTGAGGATGCCGAGCACCACTTGGGTCACAGCCTTGGCGCGCTGATCCGCCAGATTAACGGAAGCGTCATGTTGGGCCAGGCAGGGAGTGCTGAACAGCAACAGGCAAAGAGAAAGGCATCGCAGCCACCCTCCAAAACGCTGCTCTGTCGATGAGACAGCCACATCCATGCAGGAAATCTCTGTATTCATTCCAAGAATAATGTCGAAACGATACCACAGCCCGTCTAGGGGCTGTGATACCGGTCGCCTTATTGCCGGCTCAGTTCGTCCCTTTTCAGGGCGCTCACCCCAAGCCCAACATCAGGCCACTCAGGCGTTTGACCTTGCGCTGCACAGCCTCTTCGAAGACCCCGGCACGAGGTTCAACCAGGCTGAACCAGTGTTTGGCACGGGTGATCCCGGTGTAGATCAGCTCTTTGGTCAGCACGGGGTTAAGCGCTTCGGGGAGTACCAGCGCGGTGTGCGAAAACTCAGAGCCTTGGGATTTGTGCACGGTCATGGCGTACACGGTTTCCACATCATTCAGACGGCTTGGCAGCACAAAGCGGATGCCGCCCTGCCCGTCATTGCGCGCAAAGGCCACGCGCAAGACGTGGCGTTGGCTCTGGCCGTCCTGCTCGGGCAGTTTGAGGGCAATACCAATGTCGCCGTTCATCAGCCCCAGGCCGTAGTCGTTACGGGTCATCAGCACCGGCCGCCCCTCGTACCAATGCTGGTCGCTGTCAATCAGCTTGCGAGCGAACAAGGCTCGGGTAATTCGCTCGTTCAGGCCTTCAACACCCCACGGCCCTTTACGCACGGCGCACAGCACCTGAAACGCTTCGAAGGCTTCCAGCACTTTGCCGGCCCACGCGGCCCAGCAGGGGTCTTCAAGGCCCGCCGCCGCGAGCGGACGCTGATGGCGAAGGACTTCAAGGTAATGCCGATAGCCTTTGGCCTCTGCCCCTCGGCCCTCCAGCGCCAGACGCTCGAAGGCCCGGTCTTGCTCGCCCTTGAGCGCCAAGGCAAAGAGGTCGGGGTAGGTACCCGCCGTCAACAGCGCCCGAGCTTCTTGCGCCAGTTGCTGGTTGACCCGGCGCGACAGTTGGCCGATGCCGCTGCCTTCACCGAAGCGCCGTGAATGGCGCAGCATGACCACCTGCTGAGCCAGCGGGTGGGTGCCGTCGAGGTCTTGTTGCAAGCCGCTGGCGGCAAGGTTTTCACCGCTGACGCGCTCCAGCCACTCACGGGTGTGCGGGGTGTACCAGCCCGCTTCGGCATCGCGGCACAAATCGCCCAATACCGCACCCGCCTCGACCGAGGCCAATTGGTCTTTGTCACCCAGCAGCACCAGCCGGGCATGTTCGGGCAATGCGTCCAACAGGTTGGCCATCATTTCGAGGTCGAT
Source organism: Pseudomonas helleri (assembly GCF_001043025.1). Classification (GTDB taxonomy): domain Bacteria; phylum Pseudomonadota; class Gammaproteobacteria; order Pseudomonadales; family Pseudomonadaceae; genus Aquipseudomonas; species Aquipseudomonas helleri. The sequence goes on from NZ_JYLD01000017.1 coordinate 101,343, forward strand.
CATCGAGGCTTCATCGACGACCAAAACGTCCAGCGGCAGGCGATTGCCAGCGTGATGCCGAAAATGCCGCGTACCGGGGCGGCTGCCCAGCAAGCGGTGAACGGTGGTGACATCACTGGGGATTTTTTGCCGAACCTTGTCGTCCACTTCCAACGATTTAACTTGCAGGCTGATGGATTCGGTCAAGCGCGCAGCCGCTTTGCCCGTGGGCGCTGCCAGGCGAATTCGCAAGGGAGCGCCCGCTTCAACCGCCGGTGCCTGGAGCAGCGCCAGTAAACGCACCACAGTGGTGGTTTTGCCGGTACCCGGGCCGCCTGTGACGATGCTGAAGGCACCGCGTGTGGCCAACGCGCAGGCCAGTTTTTGCCAGTCAATCGGCGCATTGCCCTGCGCAGCACCGAAAAGCCCGTTCAGCCGCGCAGGCAAATCGGCCGGCGTGGGTTCGGAAGATGAAAGACGCTGGCGCAATGCGCTGTCGATTCGTCGCTCATAGGCCCAATAGCGGCGCAGGTACAGGCGGCGTTCGCAGAGCACCAAAGGGCGGCTCGACGAGTCGGCCGATGGCTCGCCCGCCTGCTCAACCAACGCGCTGTTCTGTAGGGCTTTGCACCAAGTATTGCCATCCAGCGCCTCAAGCAGTTGCGAGGGCAACAACATGGCACCGGTTTGCGGGTCACCTTCGGGCGGCAATGACAGTGCGAAGTCCGGTTGTTTAAGGGTTTCAAACAGGTCGAGGCAGACGTGGCCGTGGCCCAGTTGGTGACTGGTCAGGGCCGCGGCCAACAACACCAATGGGTCGCCCTGCGGGTCGCGTTCATGCACAAACGCAACAAAGGCTTTGTCCAGTGCGCGCAGCCAGCCGCGCTCAACCCAACGCTCAAGCAACAGCAGCAAATCGGAGGCGTGTTTCAAAGGCTGGAGCTCGGCCAGACTTTCGGCCGTTAATGGCGTGGGCAACAGTTCGGCAAACGAACGACTCATAACAACACTCCCTGTTCCCACGCCGGTTCAGCGGGTTTGAGCTGCGGTTTGCCCTGGAACAGCAAGTCCAGGCTTTCGATCAATTGTTTAGGCGGCCGGGCAAAAAACACCCCCTGGCTTTGCGAGCGCGTGCCACGCAAGAACAGGTACAACGCGCCGCCCATGTGCTGGTCATAGTCGTAATCCGCCAGGCGGGCCTTGAGTTGACGGTGCAGGGCCAGCAGGTACAAAACGTATTGCAGGTCGTAACGGTTGTCCAGAATCGAGGTGTTCATTGCCTGTTCGGTATAGGCCGAATCGTCAGCACCCAGCCAATTGGATTTGTAGTCCGCCACGTAGTACCGGCCTTCGTGTTCGAATGTCAGGTCGATAAACCCTTTGAACATGCCATTGAGCAGGCTCGGCTCAGCAGCCGCTCGCGCCGCGCCGCCGTGGGTGTGTTCACGTACGAGCTGGTCCAGTTGCAGGACATCAACTTTGTGGCTGGCGAACCAGAATTCCATTTCGATTTGATACTGGTTCAGTTCACTCAGTACCACAGCAGGCTGGCCGTTATTCAGACGCAACGGCTCATGCTGCAGATGCTGCAACCAGTCGCTCAGGGTGTCGATCCAGCCTTGCCAGCCGCGTCGGTTACAGCGCCGGGCTACGGCGTCTTTGACGGTGTCGGCATCGGCGTTGAAGCCTTCACTGCCCGCCCACTCCAGCAAGCCGTGGAGGAAGGTCCCGGGATTCGGCCCACGCGGGAATCGGTGGATATCGCCACCGCTGAGTAACACATCACGCGGTGCGTCCGGGTCCAGTCTTTCATCGTCCGAGAGTTTTTGCGCCAGGGCGCTGTCAGGGGCTTCGGCAGGGCTGAGGCTGTCACTAATGCGCAATGCGCTGTAGGACGCAATCCACCAGTTTTCTGCCGCACGACGGGTCGGCACCAACGGTTTGAGCAAGGTGGCCTGATTGAGCGGTGGGTAAAAACGGTCATCATTGACGGCTGGAACGGGGCCGTACTGGATCGCCGTGCAGTCTTGCTGCAAGTCCGCCAGCCAGCGTTCCAACGCCGTGGACTCGGCCAACAGCGCACCACCGCCCAGCAGGTAGCCCAAAGCTGAAAGGTGCAGGACCGAACGATTGTTGTTGCCGCGTTTAAGATCGGCAACGCCCAGCCAGCAAGCATACTCGGCACGCGTCAGCGCCACGTAAAGCAAGCGTAGGTCTTCGGCCAGACGCTCGTCATCCGCTTGAGTGATCAGCTCGGGCGTCGGCTTCAGGCTGACGTGAGCGTTGCCCTGCGCATCGTGGTAATGCAGCGGTAAACGGCTGCCATCCACAGGTTTGGTCGAGCAGATAAACGGCAAAAATACCAAGGGGTATTGCAGACCTTTAGATTTGTGGATGGTCACCACTTTGACCAACTGCTCATCGCTTTCAAGGCGCAGGATTTGTTCTTCGCCCGCTTGCCCGGACAAGGCCAAGTGTTCGGCCAAGTGCCGGATCAATGCTTGCTCGCCATCCAGTTCCGCAGCGGCTTGTTGCAACAGTTCCGACAGGTGCAACAGGTTGGTCAGCACGCGCTCACCGTCCGGGCGGGCGATCAAGGCCTGAGGTAATTCAAAGTCATGCAACAGGCGGCGCAACATGGCGAGTACACCCTGCTTGCGCCAGGTTTCGCGGTAGCCACGGAACTGCATGACGCGCCGCTCCCAGGCCAGTTCGTCCTGGTTCAGGCGTTCGAGCTCGATCAGCGGCAAGCCCAGGGTGATGCAGGCCAGAGCGGCGCGTAGCGGGCGCTCAACGTCCGGCTCGGCGCAGGCTTTGAGCCAGGCCAAGACATCGTGGGCTTCTTGCGCGGCGTAGACCGAATCCTTATCCGACAGGTAAACGCTGCGTACACCCCGTGCTGATAATTCTCGCCGTACGGCCTGAGCTTCCTTACCGTCGCGGACCAGAATGGCAATGTCAGCGGGCAACAGACCTTTTAAAGGCTGGCCTTCTTTGGCAAAGCCACAGCGACCTTGTTGCCCACCATTGAGCAACTCGACAATTTGGCTGGCACACACCGCCGCTAGTTGCTGGCGATACACGACGCCCGAGACAGGCTGCTCGGATGGCAATTGCCAAAATGTTAAAGGCGTGATGGGCTGGCCATCCAGTTGCAACGTGTCTTTGCGCCCCGAGGATTTAACCGGAGCAAAAGGCACCGGGTTTTCAGCGCCGTCACGGAACAAAAAAGCGCCGCGCCCGGTGTCTCGCTGCTCGGCCCGCTCAAAGACCAGGTTGACCGCTTCGACCATGGCATGACTGGAGCGAAAGTTGGTGTCCAGCGTATGCAGCCGGCCACTGGTGGCCTGACGGGCGCGCAAGTAGGTGTAGATATCCGCGCCACGGAAGGCATAAATCGCCTGTTTGGGGTCGCCGATGAGGAACAAGCCCGTTTCCGGGGTGTTGTCTTCGATGCGGTAGATCGTTTCGAAGATGCGGTACTGCACCGGGTCGGTGTCCTGGAACTCATCGATCAACGCGACAGGGAATTGCTCGCGGATCAAGGTCGCCAATCGCTCACCGGCCTCAGCCTGCAGTGCGGCATCCAGCCTGAGCAGCATGTCATCAAACCCCATCTCGGCACGGCGGCGCTTTTCTGCTTCAAAGCGTGCGCTCACCCAGCGGGCTGCGTGCTCCAGCACGGCAGCATCAGGGCTGGGCAATGCATCCAGCGCTGTTTTCAGCCCTGCCATGGCGTCCAGCCCAGGGTGATGAGGGGGTTCGCCCTTCCAGGCTTCGGCCATGCCGTCTGGTGTCAGGCGGGTAAAGCCGGTGCCCAGATCAAGTTGCTCTTGGGACTCGTCAGACGCCCACGCGCTGAGCTTTTCAAACCAGGGTTCGAAGTAACGCGCTTGCATTTTCCGACCATCAACGGCTTTGGCGGCCACGCCTTGCAGGCAGATATCGCGTAGCTCTTGAGCCCATTGCAACCACGGGATTTTGAGCTGTGACAGCGCCTGACGACGCTCTTGCAAGCAGGCTTCAATGATCTCAGCCGGGGTTTGTTCTGCATTTGCACTAGGACGAGAGCTGCCAAACAAGGCGCGAACACGTGGCATTAAAGCGCCAGGGCCGCCCCAGTTAGCTCGTACCCAGTTCAGCGCGTCACCGTGCATGGGGTAGCAGAACAGTCGCCAGTAATCGCGCAGCACTTCGCCGAGCAAATCGCTATGGTCGGTTTCGAGGGTTTGGGTGAACAGGCTGCCACTGTCGAAGGCGTGCTCGCGCAGCATGCGTTGGCACCAACTGTGGATCGTTGAAACGGCAGCTTCATCCATCCATTGCGCGGCGATGTCGAGGCGGCCAGCACAGGCGGCCCACTGCTCAGGCGGGAACTCGTCGCGCAGTTGTTCAACCAGCGCATCCGGGGCCTTGATTTCGTCACGGAAGAACCGCGCCGCTTCAGCGAGCCGAGTGCGGATGCGATCACGCAGTTCTTTGGTGGCGGCGTCGGTGAAGGTCACTACCAAAATTTGCGGGGGCAATAACTCACGGCCAAACCCGGTCTCGGCGCCGCCATGGCCCAAGATCAGGCGCAGGTAGAGGGCCGAAATGGTGAAGGTTTTGCCGGTCCCGGCGCTGGCTTCGATCAGTTGGCTGCCACGTAGGGGAAAAGCCAACGCTAAAGGTACTTTTTGCTCGCTCATTAGCGGGACTCCTCGCTGTTTAATGAGCGCCAAGGCGCATCAAAGAGTGGGCGATAGAGTGCATCGCACCAGTCTTCAAATTCACCGTCGGCCATCAATGCGGCGTAATCGGGGAACTGGCGCGCCAGTGCTGCACTTTCACGGCGCTCGCCGTCGCTGGTTTGACCGTCACCTTCGTAGGCTTTTTGCGCGGCGGCATCGGCCTTGGCCGGATCGCTTTGGGCCAGCCAGGCGAACGCCGTTTTTACTGCAACCGGCAGCGGACGGCCCATGCCGACCTTCCAGGCCATGAGTAAATTACCCAGAATATCGCGGGCCTGGTCGGGGGTTAGCGGGGCGAGCAGCAAGGTGTCATCACTGGCAACCAGGGCAGTGGACATGTCCAGGCCACTGGCGCAGGCCACCAAGTGATTGACCCATGAGCGCGTCAGACGATGCCATTTGCGCGTTTTAATCGCCCCAATGCTGTTAGGAATCGTGGTGATGGACAGTAGGCCGTTGTCACTGCGTTGATGCAGATTGCTCAGCCATCCTTCCAGCATCAGCCCGTGACCTTCAAAACTCACTGGCAGTGCGCTATTGAGCGGCGTTGGCCACAAAGCCAGAAGCTGTTGATAGCGCTGCAAAACATCGGGGAGTGGCTCAATCAGTTCGTGTTGCAGGCACTCTCCGAAGCCTGCCATCGGTAACAATCCGCTGCCTTGCAGACGTCGGGCGCGGTGCTCTAAAGCCTGTTCCGGCTGATCTGGCTGAGCGAGGGCCGCTTCAAGAAGGCTGTCGCTGAGGGTGTAACGCTGCAGCGCGTCGAGCACGAAAGGTTCTTCATCTTCCAGCGGCACTTCAGCCGCTTCAAAGAAGACTTTCAGACGCTGACTAAAGAAGTGGCGCACAGGGTTTCGCAAGAAGTCCTGCAACTGAGTGAGGTTTAAAGGCTCTTCCTGCGCGTGGGCCGCGAGTGTTCCGGGCAGCGCCGGTGCAGTCTGTGGTTCGTGCAGTTGTTGCCACTCACGGGCATAGCTGAACAGACGCGGATAACCTTCGTGAAAGTAGCGCGTGCTGAAGGGCTGCAGCGGGTGCTCTTGAGTCATGGCCTCAAGCAGGTCATGGCCCGCTTGAAGGTGCCAGCCACTGGCAAGGTGATCGCGCAATTGGCCAATCAAAACGCAGGCCGGACGCTCGCTGTTGTCGCGAATACTGCGCCCTACCCAACTGATATAAAGCTGCTCGCGGGCAGACAACAGCGCCTCAAGCAGTAGGTAGCGGTCATCCTCACGGCGGGAACGATCGCCCGGGCGGTAGTCACTGCCCATCAAGTCGAAGTCCAGCGGCGGCTGCGCACGTGGGTAGTCACCATCATTCATGCCGAGCAGGCAGACGAGTTTGAATGGGATCGCACGCATCGGCATGAGGGTGCAAAAGTTGACGGCCCCGGCGAGAAAGCGCTGAGACAACTTGCCTTGGTCAAGGCCCGCCAACCAAGCTTCACGTACCACGGTTAACGGTAACTCGTCTTGCAGGCCAACCAGTTCACAGGTTTCGAGCCAGGTCTCACGCAGCTCCTCGAGCTGGGCCAGCAAGTAGTCGTCGTGCTCGGTTTCGGCCAGGAAGAACAACTGCATCAACGCTTGCAGGCGCTCGCCCCATTGCTGCGGTAATGCCGGTTGCGACAGTTCTTGGTGGGCGATTTCCAGAGCATCAAGCAGGGCCACCAACGGGCCGATCAATACCGCATCCAGGCCGCCGATTTCATCGTAAGGCTCAATACCATCACACGCTTCACCACTGCCGACGGCATAACCCAGCAGCATGCGGCGCAAGCCGAACCGCCAACTGTTTTGCTCCAGGCCTGTCGGCAAGCCGAGACCTGCACGCTGCTGTGCATTGAGCCCCCAGCGAATACCTGCGCCTTCTATCCAACGGTGCAACGTCGGTAAATCACGCTCTTGCACGTTGAAGCGGGCTCGCAAGGCCGGAACGTCCAGCAGGTCAAGAATTTCGCTGACTGGGAAACGGCTGTCAGGCAATTTGAGCAGGTGCTCAATGGCAATCAGCAGCGGGTCACGGCCGCGCTGACCTTGGTCGGCCAGGGTGTAGGGGATGAAGCGACGGTCGTCGCGCTCGATCTGACCAAACACGGCGCGGATATGCGGAGCGTAGCTGTCGATGTCCGGCACCATCACGATCACATCGCGCGGTTGCAGGTCCGGGTTGTCGCTAAATCGCTTGAGCAACTGGTCGTGAAGGATCTCGACTTCTCGTTGCGCACTGTGGGCAATGTGAAAGCGGATGGAGTGATCTGTTTCTAAATCGACAGCGGGCCACAGTTCACGGGTTTCGTTAAGGGGGCGCAACTCAAGAATGTCGTCTTGCAATTGATTGAGCAGGTTGCGTGGCTCGACTTCACTGAACAGGTCGATGCGGCCATCACGAAACGCACTGCGATAGCTGTTGGGATCGTCGTAGCTATCGAGCAAGTTGATGTAGTCGCGACCTTGTTTACCCCACGCAGCAAGCAGTGGATGCGCGTGTTGGTGCAGGATGTCGAGATCCAGCGCTGTGGGCATCCCGGCTTTGCGTGCTTGGCGTTTGTACTGATGGCGTAGCAGATCTTTGTCCGCAACGATGTCAGACCAATGGTGGCGACAAGGATTGTGCACACACAACAGGACTTGGCTAAAACGTGCGAGCCCTGCCAAGGCTTCCAGCGCTTGAGCGGGCAGTGACGAAATACCGAAAACGATCACCCGTGCAGGCAGGCCGGGCGGTGCTTGTTCGAGGCTGTTTATCTTCTCGATAAAACGTTGGTGAACCCCGGCACGGCTTTGCGACATGCCTTCCTCGCCAACGTCGAGCAGCAAGGCTCGCCATAGTTCGGCTTGCCAGCAGTTGGCAGGGCTTAAGGCTGGGCTTTCACCTCGAGCATTGCGTAATTGATGGCGACCGGCGGCCCAGTCTTCCAGCCAGTCTGCGCGATAAACCTGATATTGGTCGAACAGATCGGCCAGGCGTTCTGACAGTTGATAGCGTTTACGCAGATCGGTGTCGTGGGTCAGAAAGCGCTGTAAGGGCTCGAAGTGCGGCTGATCAATAAGGGCCGGGAGCAAGCGCATCAGACGCCACGTCAGGGGCGCTTTATCGAGCAGCGATTTGGCGGGGATTTCCTCGCTGCCTAATACCATCCGATACAACTGCCACATGAAACTGCCGGGCAGTTGCACGTCTACTGCCGCCGCAATACCGCAGCCGCCCAGATCATCATCTTGAGCATCTTCAGCCAGAGCCAGCTTTAGCCATTGGGCGATACCGTTGCTCTGCACCAGAGCAATTTCGTTCTCCAGAGGCGCCAAGGGGTAGAGGCGCATCCAGCTCACTACCAGGCTGCGTAACTCATCAAGGCGGTTACCGTGGACCACCATAAAACCTGCATTGAGAGACGTAGTAACCGGCATGACGGCATCCTTAGGAGAAAGCAAAATCCAAAGGCGAACCTTAACATTGCTCGGGGGAATTGGCGCATTGCAAGCTGCAAGCTGCAAGCTGCAAGCTGCAAGCTGCAAGCTGCAAGAGCGTGGGGGCCTGGGTGGGGGTGTCCCGTTCCAGTTGGGGTTTCGCTGGGTTTATCGATTGTTTGTTGCGGGGTGATGCTCAGTGTTTTTTGAGCACAAAAACAAAATCCCTGTCTGCGTTAGCAGACAGGGATTTCGGAATTTAATCTTGACGATGACCTACTCTCACATGGGGAAACCCCACACTACCATCGGCGATGCATCGTTTCACTACTGAGTTCGGGATGGGATCAGGTGGTTCCAATGCTCTATGGTCGTCAAGAA
>NZ_JYLD01000018.1 GCF_001043025.1 Pseudomonas helleri
CATAAAATGTTGGCCAGAAGCCGATTATGGCTTCCTAGAATAGGCCTTATACATAGATGCAGCCGGGTGTCAGTGGGCAAAAGCGGGTTGACAGTGGGGGGCGAGTCCATACATAGGAGCGAGCTTGCTCGCGATCTTTTGATCTTGATTGGGTACAAAGAAAGCGGGCAACAAAAAACGGCACCCTCGGGTGCCGTTTTTTTTGCGAGACGCTACGGTTTAGCCGTGCAATGTCTCAGCCGCGTACAGCGTATTTTCCAGCAGGCAGGCGCGGGTCATCGGGCCAACACCGCCAGGTACCGGGGTGATCCAGCCGGCGCGGGGCAGGGCGGTCTCGTAAACCACGTCGCCGACCAGCTTGCCATCCGCCTGACGGTTGATGCCAACGTCGATCACGATGGCGCCTTCCTTGATCCACTCACCCTTGACCAGGCCAGGTTTGCCGGCAGCCACTACCACCAGGTCGGCACGACCTACGTGGCCAGCCAGATCCTTGGTGAAGCGGTGGGTCACGGTCACGGTGCAGCCCGCCAGCAGCAGTTCCATGGCCATGGGGCGACCCACAATGTTGGAGGCGCCGACAATAACAGCGTCCATTCCGTACAGGTCCTGACCGGTGCTTTCCAGCAGGGTCATGATGCCTTTAGGGGTGCACGGGCGCAGCAATGGAATGCGCTGGGCCAGACGGCCTACGTTATACGGGTGGAAACCGTCGACGTCTTTGTCAGGGCGGATGCGCTCCAGCAGGCTGGAAGCGTCCAGATGCTCAGGCAACGGCAGTTGCAGCAGGATGCCGTCGATGTTTGCGTCATCATTAAGACGGTCGATCAAGTCGGTCAGCGCTTGCTGAGTGGTGTCGGACGGCAGGTCATAGGCCTGTGAGAGAAAGCCTACCTCTTCGCAGTCTTTACGCTTGTGCGAAACATAAACCTGGGAGGCAGGATCGCTGCCGACCAGAATCACTGCCAGACCAGGAGTGCGCAGGCCTTGCTCGTGACGCTCGGCGACGCGTTTGGCAATCTGCTTGCGCAGGTTGGCGGCGATCGCTTTGCCGTCGATTAGTTGTGCAGTCATTACGCGTGATTAACCATCGTAAAGGGTGGAGAAAGGACGTGCATTCTCGCATGCCGTGGCGTACGGGCAAAGGCGCTTGGTCTGCTAATTCCCCTAACTCCTTTATATTTCTGAACTTTTTTGAAAAAACAGTTGACGACTTTCAGGGTCGTCTATAACATTCGTCGCACTTGTCGGGCACAGCCTAGCACTGGTTAAGAAGGTAGAGCGAAGTTGTTGTCCAGCTTGGTGATACTGAAAGCACTTAGTTTGTAATCGTCACAGAGTACAGATTAATAAGGCGCCCGTAGCTCAGCTGGATAGAGCATCCGCCTTCTAAGCGGATGGTCGCAGGTTCGAGTCCTGCCGGGTGCGCCATTAGGCAGCTTTGGCACAAGTAAAGCAGCAAAGGCAATATGGTGGGCGTAGCTCAGTTGGTAGAGCACGGGATTGTGACTCCCGTTGTCGAGGGTTCGATCCCCTTCGTCCACCCCATATTTAGAAGGACGCCAGATTAATAATCTGGCGTCTTTGCTTCAAAAGTTTGAAATGCGGATGTGGTGGAATTGGTAGACACACTGGATTTAGGTTCCAGCGCCGCAAGGTGTGAGAGTTCGAGTCTCTCCGTCCGCACCAAATTAGGTTTCGCAATGTATCGCTGTGCGAAACCATTGAGAAAGCCGCCTGTGGCGGCTTTTTTATTGTGCAACAGGGGCTGTATCAGCAACTTGGCGCACAGGTAGTGAATCTTCAGTTCACTGGTTTGACTAGTGGCCTATTGATACATTGCTGGCTCGGCTGATCAAGCAAGGTTTGTTCAGTCAGGTGCAACATGCAATATGGTGGGCGTAGCTCAGTTGGTAGAGCACGGGATTGTGACTCCCGTTGTCGAGGGTTCGATCCCCTTCGTCCACCCCATATTTAAAAAAACGCCAGATTAACCATCTGGCGTTTTTGTTTTTGACGTTTAAAAAAGCGGCTGCAGTTCGACCTCGCGTGTGAAGGTCGTGTCGTCATAAGGCCTTGATGCTTAAGTCTATTGGCTGCATCCAGGTAGGCATTTTGCTCGTCAGACACTAAAAAAGCGCAGAACCTGAAAAGGCATGCGCTTTTTTTTGGTTTAAAAAGTTTAAGCGGTTCAGGGGTGGGTACACGCGGTGTTGGGTGACGTTTGTCAGGCGCATGTGTGTTCTCTGCTTCTATATAGAAGGCTCTGAACGGGGTCGTGTGTAAAGGTTTGTGTATTTTGAGCGGGTTAAGCAAATCATTGCTTGTGCTTAATAATGTACCGGTCGTTTCTATGTGCGATTTGGGTAGGGTGACTTCTTGAGTTTGACCCACTAGAATGCATGCCCTTGATTATGGGGTCGGAAACGGCCGGCTAATGTCTGTGCAACGAGGAATATCCATGCAAGTTTCTGTTGAAAATACTTCCGCTCTTGAGCGTCGCATGACCATTGGCGTGCCAGCTGAGCGTATTGAGGCTGAAGTCAACAAGCGTCTGCAACAGACTGCCCAAAAGGCCAAAATCCCGGGCTTCCGTCCAGGCAAAGTGCCAATGAGCGTGATCCGTCAGCGCTACGAAGCTGATGCGCGTCAAGAAGCGCTGGGCAACGTGATCCAGGCTTCCTTCTACGAAGCAGTGGTTGAGCAGAAGCTGAACCCGGCTGGCGCACCGTCGGTTGAGCCTAAAGTCTTCGAGAAAGGCAAAGATCTGGAATACATCGCGACATTCGAAGTGTTCCCTGAATTCGAAGTGACTGGTCTGGACACCATCGCCGTCGAGCGCCTGAGCGCCGAAGTGGCTGAAGCTGACCTGGACAAAATGCTGGACGTGCTGCGCAAGCAGAACACCCGCTTTGAAGTAACTGAGCGTGCTGCTCAGAACGAAGACCAACTGAACATCGATTTCGTTGGCAAGGTTGATGGCGAAGTATTCGCTGGCGGTTCCGCCAAGGGTACTCAGCTGGTTCTGGGCTCGGGCCGTATGATCCCTGGCTTTGAAGAAGGTCTGGTTGGCGCTAAAGCAGGCGAAGAACGCGTTCTGACCCTGACTTTCCCGGAGGACTACCAGAACCTGGACCTGGCAGGCAAAACTGCTGAGTTCACCGTGACCGTGAACACTGTTTCTGAGCCTAAGCTGCCAGAACTGAACGAAGAATTCTTCGCTCAATTCGGTATCAAAGAAACAGGTATCGAAGGTTTCCGCACCGAAGTTCGCAAGAACATGGAGCGTGAGCTGCGTCAGGCGATCAAATCCAAAGTTAAAAATCAGGTAATGGACGGCCTGCTGGCTGCCAACCCGATTGAAGTGCCAAAAGCACTGCTGTCCAACGAAGTTGATCGTCTGCGCGTGCAGGCTGTTCAGCAATTCGGTGGCAACATCAAGCCTGACCAACTGCCTGCCGAGCTGTTCGAAGAACAAGCCAAGCGCCGCGTTGTACTGGGTCTGATCGTTGCTGAAGTGGTTAAGCAGTTCGATCTGAAGCCTGACGAAGATCGCGTTCGCGACATGATTCAGGAAATGGCTTCCGCTTACCAGGAGCCAGAGCAGGTTGTAGCGTGGTACTACAAAAATGATCAGCAATTGAACGAGGTTCGTTCTGTTGTGCTGGAAGAACAAGTTGTGGATACTGTTCTGCAGAAGGCTAAGGTGACCGATAAAGCGGTCTCTTACGAAGAAGCTGTCAAGCCGGTGGAAGCTCCACAAGCCGACTGATTTGTGATTCGTTAGAAAACACAACCATAAGCCAGCCTCGAGCTGGCTTATGCGTATTCCAGACAAGACTTTTTGGGAGTGACTGCCGGACATGTCCCGCAATTCTTATATTCAGCAGAACTCTGACATTCAGGCCGCAGGCGGCCTGGTCCCGATGGTTGTTGAGCAATCTGCTCGTGGCGAACGCGCCTACGACATCTATTCGCGCCTTTTGAAGGAGCGGATCATCTTCCTGGTAGGCCCTGTCGAAGACTACATGGCCAACCTGGTAGCTGCGCAGTTGCTTTTCCTTGAAGCCGAAAACCCGGACAAGGACATCCATCTGTACATCAACTCCCCAGGCGGCTCGGTCACTGCAGGCATGTCGATCTACGACACTATGCAGTTCATCAAGCCAGACGTATCGACTATCTGCATTGGTCAGGCCTGCAGCATGGGTGCTTTCCTGCTGGCCGGTGGCGCACCGGGCAAGCGTCACTGCCTGCCTAACTCGCGCATGATGATTCACCAGCCATTGGGCGGTTTCCAGGGCCAAGCGTCGGATATCGACATCCATGCCAAAGAAATCCTCAACATCCGTCATCGCTTGAACTCGTTGCTGGCCCATCACACCGGTCAGTCGCTGGAAACCATCGAGCGTGACACAGAGCGTGACAACTTCATGAGCGCTGAGCGTGCAGCCGAATACGGTTTGATCGACTCTGTGTTCAGCAAGCGTCAAATGCCCGCTTAAGCAGCTCAAATGTAGGTGGTTGGATTAACCGACCACCTGCGGGCTTGAAAAAGCCCGCAGTTGCCTTCATCTTGTGTTGCAAGCCTATCGGATTTGGATCGATCGAATGACTGACACCCGCAACGGCGAGGACAACGGCAAATTGCTCTATTGCTCCTTCTGTGGCAAAAGCCAGCATGAAGTGCGCAAATTGATTGCCGGCCCCTCGGTGTTTATCTGCGACGAATGCGTCGACTTGTGCAACGACATCATCCGTGAGGAGGTGCAGGAAGCCCAAGCCGAAAGCAGCGCGCATAAATTACCTTCGCCAAAAGAAATCAGCGGCATCCTTGATCAATACGTGATTGGTCAGGAACGTGCCAAAAAGGTTTTGGCTGTAGCGGTTTACAACCACTACAAGCGCCTGAACCAGCGTGACAAAAAGAACGACGACGTCGAACTCGGCAAGAGCAACATCCTGCTGATCGGACCTACCGGCTCGGGTAAAACCCTGCTGGCCGAAACTTTGGCTCGTTTGCTGAACGTACCTTTCACCATCGCTGATGCCACCACACTGACCGAAGCCGGTTATGTGGGTGAAGATGTTGAAAACATCATTCAGAAATTGCTGCAGAAATGCGATTACGACGTAGAGAAAGCCCAAATGGGTATTGTCTACATCGATGAAATCGACAAGATTTCGCGCAAATCTGACAACCCTTCGATTACCCGTGATGTTTCCGGCGAAGGTGTGCAGCAAGCGTTGCTGAAACTGATCGAAGGCACCGTGGCTTCCGTACCGCCTCAAGGTGGTCGCAAGCACCCGCAGCAAGAGTTCTTGCAGGTTGATACCCGCAACATTCTGTTTATCTGCGGCGGCGCATTCTCGGGCCTTGAAAAGGTTGTGCAGGCGCGCTCGACTCGCGGCGGCATCGGCTTCAGTGCCGAAGTGCGCAGCAAGGAAGAGGGCAAGAAAGTTGGCGAATCGCTGCGTGAAGTCGAACCTGACGATCTGGTCAAGTTCGGTCTGATCCCGGAATTTGTCGGCCGTTTGCCTGTTCTGGCTACTCTGGACGAACTGGATGAAGCAGCACTGATCCAGATTCTGACTGAGCCCAAGAACGCGCTGACCAAGCAATACGGCAAGCTGTTCGAGATGGAAGGCGTTGACCTTGAGTTCCGTGCAGACGCACTGAAAGCAGTGGCCAAGCGCGCCCTTGAGCGCAAGACCGGTGCTCGTGGTCTGCGTTCGATTCTCGAAAGCGTACTGCTCGATACCATGTATGAAATCCCCTCGCAGTCTGAGGTGAGTAAAGTGGTGATCGACGAAAGCGTTATAGAAGGTAAGTCCCAACCGTTGTTTATTTACGAAAGCAACGAAGTGGCTGCCAAGGCTGCACCTGACGCGTAAATGTATTGCTGCGTATGACATATTGCGTGTTAAAGAAGGGGCCTTCGGGCCCCTTTGTTTTTCCTGTCGCTCAGTGCTTGTTTTTTTTCGAGACAGCCCCCATCTTGGCTTCAAGCTTACTTCCACCTGATTACGGCCTTATGGCCGCCGTAGAGGCGAAATCATGAAGACAACCATCGAATTGCCTCTCCTGCCATTGCGCGATGTTGTTGTTTATCCGCACATGGTTATCCCACTGTTCGTGGGACGTGAGAAATCAATCGAGGCCCTTGAGGCTGCGATGACGGGCGACAAGCAGATTCTGCTGTTGGCTCAGAAAAATCCTGCAGACGATGATCCGGGCGAAGACGCGCTCTATCGTGTAGGTACGATTGCAACTGTCCTGCAACTGCTCAAGCTGCCGGACGGTACCGTTAAAGTACTGGTTGAGGGCGAGCAGCGTGGCGCTGTGGAGCACTTCGGCCAGGCAGATGGCTACCTGAGCGCCGAAGTCTCGCTGATTGACGAAGTGGCCGTAGCAGAGCGTGAGTCCGAAGTCTTCGTACGCAGCTTGCTCTCGCAATTCGAACAGTACGTACAACTGGGTAAAAAAGTCCCGGCCGAGGTGCTGTCTTCGCTTAACAGCATTGATGAGCCGAGCCGTCTGGTAGACACCATGTCTGCCCACATGGCCCTCAAAATCGAGCAAAAGCAGGAAATCCTCGAAATCATCAACCTGCAAGACCGGGTTGAGCATGTGCTGGCGTTGCTGGATGCCGAGATCGACTTGCTGCAAGTTGAAAAGCGCATTCGTGGCCGTGTCAAAAAGCAGATGGAGCGCAGCCAGCGCGAGTACTACCTGAATGAGCAAATGAAAGCCATTCAGAAAGAACTGGGTGACGGTGACGAAGGTCACAATGAAATCGAAGAGCTGAAAAAACGCATTGATGAAGCGGGCTTGCCCAAAGATGCGATGACCAAGGCCCAGGCTGAGCTGAACAAGCTCAAGCAAATGTCGCCAATGTCGGCAGAAGCGACCGTCGTGCGCTCTTACATCGACTGGCTGGTACAGGTGCCTTGGAAGGCTCAAAGCAAAGTGCGTCTGGATCTCAAGCGCGCTGAAGACATTCTGGATGCCGACCACTACGGCCTGGAAGAAGTCAAAGAGCGGATCCTCGAATACCTCGCCGTGCAAAAGCGCGTGAAGAAAATTCGCGGTCCTGTGCTGTGCCTGGTAGGGCCGCCTGGCGTGGGTAAAACCTCGCTGGCAGAGTCCATTGCCCACGCGACAAACCGCAAGTTTGTACGCATGGCCTTGGGTGGCGTGCGTGATGAAGCTGAAATCCGCGGTCACCGCCGGACTTACATCGGTTCCATGCCGGGCCGATTGATTCAAAAAATGACCAAGGTTGGGGTGCGCAACCCGCTGTTCCTGCTCGATGAAATCGACAAAATGGGCAGCGACATGCGTGGCGACCCGGCGTCGGCCCTGCTTGAGGTGCTGGATCCGGAGCAAAACCACAACTTCAACGACCATTACCTTGAGGTTGATTACGACCTGTCGGACGTCATGTTCCTGTGCACCTCGAACTCCATGAACATCCCGCCAGCCTTGCTGGACCGGATGGAAGTGATTCGTCTGCCGGGCTACACCGAAGACGAAAAGATCAACATCGCGGTCAAATACCTCGCTCCGAAACAAATTGAAGCGAATGGTTTGAAGAAAGGCGAGCTGGCTTTCGATAACGCGGCCATCCGCGACATCATCCGTTATTACACCCGTGAAGCCGGTGTGCGGGGCCTTGAGCGTCAAATTGCGAAGATCTGCCGCAAGGCCGTGAAGGAACATGCGCTGGAAAAACGCTTTGCCGTCACCGTGACGCCGGAGCTGTTGGAGCACTTCCTCGGTGTAAGAAAATTCAGCTATGGCTTGGCAGAACAGGAAGATCAAATCGGTCAAGTGACGGGCCTTGCCTGGACGCAAGTGGGTGGCGAATTGCTCACCATTGAGTCGGCTGTCGTGCCTGGCAAAGGCCAGTTGATCAAGACCGGTTCGCTGGGTGATGTGATGGTTGAGTCCATTACCGCAGCGTTGACGGTGGTTCGCAGTCGCGCCAAGAGCCTCGGTATCCCATTGGATTTCCACGAGAAACGTGACATCCACATTCACATGCCCGAAGGCGCCACGCCTAAAGATGGCCCTAGCGCGGGTGTAGGAATGTGCACGGCACTGGTGTCGGCACTTACGCTGATTCCTGTGCGAGCTGATGTTGCAATGACCGGTGAAATTACCCTGCGTGGTCAGGTACTGGCCATCGGCGGTCTTAAAGAAAAACTCCTGGCAGCCCATCGCGGTGGAATCAAAACGGTCATTATTCCTGAAGAGAATGTCCGCGATCTGAAGGAAATTCCTGACAACATCAAGCAGGATCTTCAGATTAAACCGGTTAAATGGATTGACGAGGTCCTGCAAATTGCGCTGCAATACGCCCCGGAGCCCTTGCCAGATGTGGCTCCTGAGATTGTTGCCAAGGATGAGAAGCGCGAGTCTGACTCTAAGGAAAGAATTAGCACGCATTAATACGAATTTGCCTGAGGGGCTTTCTTGACGCTGTATAGAGCCCTTGTTATAAAGCGGCTCTATAAGTGTCCGTAATACTCAGGCAAACGTTTAGCTTTACCAAAAAACTTTAGAAACATACTCAGACAGATATAAGGGGACTTAGAGTGAACAAGTCGGAACTGATTGATGCTATCGCTGCATCTGCTGATATCCCGAAAGCTGCAGCTGGCCGTGCGCTGGACGCAGTAATCGAATCCGTCACTGGCGCTCTTAAGGCCGGCGACTCTGTGGTACTGGTTGGTTTCGGTACTTTCTCTGTGACCGATCGTCCTGCTCGCACAGGTCGTAACCCACAGACTGGTAAAACGCTGGAAATTCCTGCCGCTAAAAAACCAGGCTTCAAAGCCGGTAAAGCGCTGAAAGAAGCGGTTAACTAAGTTTCTGTAACACTTTTTACCCAACCGGGTCAGGCGCACGCCAGGCTTGGCAGCGGAGCGGTTGTACCGTCGATGGTTATGTTGACGTGTTACGCCGAGGGTCGCGGGTTCGAGCCCGGTCCGCTCCGCCAGTTACGAGAAGGCGCATCCTCGGATGCGCCTTTCTTCTATCCGGACTCTACCCACGCTCCACGGTTGCTCATTGTGCAAGACCGTTTCTGGGGGAAGCATGCTGCAAAATATCAGGGACAATTCACAAGGCTGGATTGCCAAGACCATCATCGGTGTCATCGTCGCGTTGATGGCGTTGACCGGTTTCGATGCGATTTTTCAAGCCACCTCTCACAGCAAGGATGCGGCCAAAGTAAACGGTGAAGAAATCACCCAGGTTGAGCTCAGCCAGGCTGTCGACATGCAACGTCGTCAGTTGATGCAACAACTGGGCAAGGATTTCGATCCTGCATTGCTGGACGAAAAAATGCTGCACGATGCAGCCCTTAAAGGGTTGATCGACCGCAAGCTGTTGCTGCAAGGCGCCAACCAGGCCAAGTTCTCCTTCTCGGAAGCGGCTTTGGACCAGGTTATCCTGCAAACACCAGAGTTCCAGGACAATGGCCAGTTCAGCCCTGAACGTTTCGACCAGGTGATTCGTCAACTGGGTTACGGCCGACTGCAATTTCGCGAAATGCTAGGTCAGGAAATGCTGATTGGTCAGTTGCGTGCCGGTTTGGCAGGCAGCGGTTTCGTGACTGACGAAGAAGTGAACGCGTTTGCCCGTCTTGAGAAGCAAACCCGTGATTTCGCCACCCTGAACATCAAGGCTGATCCAGCTGCGGTGAAGGTCAGCGATGACGAGGTCAAGGCTTACTACGACGAGCACGCCAAAGAGTTCATGACCCCTGATCAGGTGGTGATTGATTACATCGAATTGAAGAAGTCCGCCTTCTTTGACCAGGTGGCAGTCAAGGATGATGAGCTGCAAGCGCTTTATCAGAAAGAAATCGCCAACCTGGCTGAACAGCGCCGCGCTGCGCACATCCTGATTGAAGTCAACGACAAGGTCAGCGACGGGCAAGCCAAAGCCAAAATTGAAGACATTCAACAGCGCTTGGCCAAAGGCGAAAGCTTCGAAGCACTGGCCAAAGAGTTCTCCCAAGACCCGGGTTCGGCTGCCAACGGCGGTGACCTTGGCTTTGCAGGCCCGGGTGTCTACGACCCAACCTTTGAGACGGCTGTCTATGCGTTGAAAAAAGATCAGGTATCGGAGCCGGTGCGTACCAGCTTTGGTTACCACTTGATCAAGCTGTTGGGCGTTGAGGCACCAGAAGTGCCGAGCTTTGCCAGCTTGAAAGACAAACTGACCCGTGATCTTAAAACCCAGCAGGTTGAGCGTCGCTTCGTCGATGCAACCAAGCAGCTGGAAGACTCGGCTTTCGAAGCATCCGATCTGGCCCAGCCGGCGCAAGAGCTGAACCTGACCGTTCATACCTCGGCACCGTTTGGTCGTGAGGGTGGCGAAGGCATCGCTGCCAACCGCGCTGTGGTTCAAGCCGCATTCAGCACCGAAGTGATGGATGAAGGCGCGAACAGCACCGCACTTGAGCTTGACCCTGAGACCGTTGTGGTTCTGCGTGTTAAAGAGCACCTTAAGCCAGAGCAACTGCCTCTGGAAGCCGTTGCCTCGAGCATTCATGCACATCTGGTCAAAGAGCAGGCCGCTGGCGCTGCTAAAGCCAAGGCTGAAGGCATCATCAAAGATCTGCGCGATGGCAAGCTGGCGTTGAACCAGCCGGTTGCTGGCCAGTCGTGGAAAGTTGATGAAGCCGTCACTCGTGGTCAGGACGGTATTGATCCTGTCGTGCTGCAAGCGGTCTTCCGCATGCCTAAGCCGGCAGCCAAGGACAAGCCGACCTTTAGCACTGTTAGCCTGGCTGATGGCACCGTTGTCGTACTGCGCCTCAATGGCGTAAACGATGATGCGAAGCCAACCGACGAAGAGAAAGCTTCTTACCGTCGCTTCCTGGCGTCGCGTTCGGGTCAGCAAGACTTTGCTGCCTACCGCAAGCAGTTGGAAAACGAAGCCAAGGTTGAGCGCTACTAAGCCCTCAGCATCGCTTCACTAAAAATGGCCGCTCACTGAGCGGCCATTTTTTTTGCGGTCCAAACGCTGACAAAAGACCTTTATTTGATCAGGTCCATCACAAAGCTGAGCAGGGCGCGAGTCTTGGCCGGGACGTGATGGCGCGACGGGTAGTAGGCGTAGAGCGGGAATCGCTGGTCCGACCATTCGGGGAACAATTGCACCAACTGATTTGATGAGGTGTATTGCTCGATCCCCAGTTCGAATAGCTGGGCAATGCCCAGGCCTGCCAGGCAGGCGCTGTAGACCGTTCCTGGATCATTTACCGTGAGTTGCCCCTGGGGCTTCACGGTCAATTGTTTACGCTTTTGGTGAAACTCCCAGGCAAACGGTTTTCCCGTCACAGGTTCCCGGAAAAGAATGCAGCGGTGAGGCGTGTTTTCCAGTTCGCGTGGATCTGTCGGATGCCCAAAACGTTCTAAGTAGGCCGGGGATGCCATGGCCAAAACCCGAGTGTCGAACAGTTTTCGGGCGACAAGCGACGATGGGAGAGGGTGCCCAAAGCGCAGTGCCAGATCAAAACCATCTGCCACCAAATCTCCCAGATCCTCCTTGCTGCGCATGTCCAGTTCCAAGTCCGGATAGCTGTCCAGAAAAGGCCCCAGTCGCGGCCCAAGGATGAAGCGTGCGAATAGCGGGTCGACATTGATGCGCAGGCGACCCTGGACCATTTGTGCGTCACCGGCGGCACTGCTGGTGACCTCGGCCAGAGCGCCGATCAAAGGCATCACCTGCTCGTAAAAATGACGGCCTTCTTCGGTCAGCCTGACTGATCGTGTGGTGCGCTCGAAAATCCGGATCCCCAATCGGGTTTCCAGTCGGGCGACGGCTCTGCTGACACCGGACTGGGACATGTCCAGCACTTGGGCTGCGCCGCCAAAACTTCGTGTGTCGACCACTGCGGCCATGACATCCACGCCTTCAAGCAGTTGGGGGCTGAACGCTCGCATTAATGACTCCGGGGCATGGATATTGTGACTCTCATGCTATCGCACTTCTGCGAAGTAAATCCCACACTGGCTCTCGCTCAGCACACCACATTCATCGGGTGTGTTGGCCTTTCCCATCGCCATTCATTCGGGATGAAATGATGCAATCGATAGTTACAGATTCAAGCCCTGATCCTTCAGCGTCGCAACACCACGGGATGAAGGTCTCTAAAGGGCGAAGTGCAAGCGCCGTGCTCGCTTTAAGCCTGGGGTGCTTTTCTTTTGTCAGCACAGAACTCATGCCGGTCGGTGTTCTACCGGCACTGGCCCAAGGGCTGCACGTCTCGCTGGGCGTTGCAGGCTACCTGGTCACGATCTTTGCGTTCATGGTGGCCCTCACTGCCGCACCTCTCACCAGCCTGTTGGGGCACATCAACCGTAAAACCCTGATGTCGGGTCTTCTGGCCGTATGTTGCATCGGTAATCTGATTACCTTTCTCGCCTCAGGTTATTTCGTTGTGTTCATCGGCCGAATTCTGGTTGCCGCTGCCATTGGTGTGTTCTGGTCGACCGCGGTTGTCACCGCCGTGCACCTGGTTGCTACCCGCAATGCGGTGCGTGCGACGTCTATCGTGTTCGGCGGCGTTTCACTGGCCGCCGTACTTGGCGTTCCTGCGGGGTCCATGCTGGGCGATCTCTATGGTTGGCGTGCGGTATTCGCGGCACTCTCTGTGCTGAGCCTGATCGTGTTCATGCTGATTGTCTGGTCTGTCCCGGCTGTGCGTATTTCCCGAACGGCCAAACGCGGGGCCATGTCGTCTGTGCTCAAGAGTCGTTCTTTGCTGGCGATTTTTGGGATCACCGCCTTTGTCGTGACCGGTAACTTTCTGGCTTACACCTACATTGCACCGTACCTCGAGCAGGTAGCCAGGCAGAGTGCCGCGCAGATCAGCTTGCTTTTGCTGGTTTATGGCGCTGCGGGCGTGGTCACCAACTTTGCCATCGGGCCCTTTGCCGCGCGAGCGCCACGGGCCAGTCTGGGAGCAGTGACGGTGCTGCTTGGCGTGAGCTTGGCATGCCTGAATACCGCTGCGCTTAGCCACACCGCGGTCATTGTCACGCTTGCGGCCTGGGGCGCGGCCTACGGTGCGCTTCCCGTCTTGCTGCAGACCTTGGTGTTTAAAGAGGCATCCAAAATCGAAGGCGGTGCAGATGCCGCCACCTCTATCAACGTCTCTGTATTCAATGCCGCGATCGGGCTGGGCTCTCTGGTTGGGGGACTGTTGATCAATCTGGCCGGCCCGTTGCCCATACCGTTTGTATCGGCAGCTTTCGCGTTGGCCGGGCTTGCGGTGCTGTTTATCAGCCGCGAGCGCAAAGCCCGCAGGTCCTGATGCTATTCGTTTTCTCTACACACTTATCAAGCAGGTTGTTAAAACATGAGCAACATTTCAGTACTGGGCCTGGGGGCGATGGGGTCGCGGATGGCCGCTCGACTGATCGCCGCCGGGCATAAGGTCACGGTCTGGAACCGCACGGGCCGGGCTGCGCAACCGTTGGTTGACTTGGGCGCCACCCTGGCGGTGTCGCCAAGGGACGCCAGCCAAGGCGCTGAGTTTGTGATCGCTATGCTGCGTGATGATGAAGTGTCGCGTTTCGTATGGCTGGATCCTGAGTGTGGGGCGCTCGCGGGAATGTCACCCGACACTGTCGCAATCGAGAGTTCAACCCTGACGTCGGGCTGGATACAGATGCTGGGTGCGCAGATGCAGCATCAACAGGTATCACTGCTGGAGGCGCCCGTTTCCGGATCCCGGTTGCAGGCCGATACAGGGCAGTTGACCTACCTGATCGGCGGGGACACACAGGTGCTTGAGCGTTGTCGTCCTGTGCTGGGTGCATTGGGTTCTGGTATCCACCATACCGGTGCATTGGGGCATGGGGCGCTCACCAAGCTCGCAACCAATGCCCTATTAGGCATACAGGTAACCGGTTTGGCTGAGATCATCGGCATGCTTAAGCGCAGTGGCGCCGATGCTTCGCAAGTGCTGGCGGCGATGGCAGGCACTTCTGTTTGGGCGCCGGTTGCCACATACCTTGCCAGTACGATGCTGGCAGAGAATTTCGCCCCGCAGTTTCCCGTAGAGCTCATCGAGAAAGACTTCGGATACGTGTTGAATGAAGCCGGTATTTCCAGGGATGCACCGACCATCGCTGCGGCACATGGGGTGTTTCAGCAGGCAATGGCGCAAGGTCTGGGTGCAGAGAACATGACCAGCGTCGTGCGGCTATTTACCGCGCAGCATGCGCCTGGTGAGGCCGATAGCTAACGCGGGCTGTAGGCCCAAACAAAAAACGCCCGGTGCAGACTCTGCACCGGGCGTTTTTATTGGCGGTTGCGCCGAAGCAATTACTCTTCGAGGCTGCCCATAGCGGTGGTGTTGAAGCCGCCGTCTACGTACATGATTTCGCCGCTGATGCCCGAGGCCAGGTCGGAACACAGGAAGGCACCGGCGTTGCCGACTTCTTCGATGGTCACGTTACGGCGCAGCGGGGTTTGAGCTTCGTTGGCTGCCAGCATTTTGCGGAAGTTCTTGATGCCCGAAGCGGCCAGGGTACGGATCGGACCGGCCGACACGCAGTTAACGCGAGTGCCTTCCGGGCCCAGGCTGCCTGCCAGGTAACGTACACCGGCTTCCAGGCTGGCTTTGGCCATGCCCATCACGTTGTAGTTAGGCATGGTGCGCTCAGCACCCAGGTAGGACAGGGTCAGCAGGCTGCCATTGCGGCCTTTCATCATCGGGCGACCGGCTTTGGCCAGGGCCACGAAGCTGTAGGCGCTGATGTCGTGAGCGATGCGGAAGCCTTCACGGGTGGTGGCGTCGGTGAAGTCACCGTCCAGTTGGTCGCCAGGGGCGAAACCTACGGAGTGAACGATGCAGTCCAGGCCGTCCCACTTCTTGCTCAGGTCTTCGAAAACCTTGGCGATTTCTTCATCGCTGGCAACG
This sequence comes from Pseudomonas helleri, assembly GCF_001043025.1. Lineage (GTDB taxonomy): Bacteria > Pseudomonadota > Gammaproteobacteria > Pseudomonadales > Pseudomonadaceae > Aquipseudomonas > Aquipseudomonas helleri. The sequence goes on from NZ_JYLD01000018.1 coordinate 14,952, forward strand.
TCGCAAGGGAAGCACAGTTCCGGGCCAGAGCCCCAGCCTGCGGCGAACTCTTCAACGCGGCCTTTAAGCTTTTCGTTCTGATAAGTGAAGGCAAGTTCAGCGCCTTCACGGTGCATGGCGGCAGCAATGCCAGAAGCGATGGACAATTTGCTGGCGACACCGACGATCAGGACGCGCTTACCGGCGAGAAAACCCATGTGTTGTTCCTCTATCAGGTTAATCGACAGCCACTGGTGCCAAAAAGGCGGCTTCCAGCAGCTGTTGTGTATATGGATGTTGCGGTGAGGCAAAGATACTTTGCGCATCACCCTGTTCGACCACTTGGCCATGCTTGACCACCATCAGTTGGTGGCTCAGCGCTTTGACTACCGCCAGGTCATGGCTGATAAACAAATATGTCAGGTTGTACTTGGTTTGCAGCGAGCGTAACAACTCGACTACCTGGCGTTGTACTGTGCGGTCCAACGCTGAGGTTGGCTCGTCCAGCAGAATCAACGCCGGTTTTAATACCAGTGCCCGGGCAATGGCGATTCGTTGCCGTTGCCCGCCAGAAAACTCGTGAGGGTAGCGGTGCCGGGTTTCCGGATCCAGACCTACTTCTCGCAAGGCTTCAATAATTGCCTTTTCCTGCTCTTCAGGTGTGCCCATACGGTGAATGCGCAACCCTTCACCGACGATCTCGCTGACGCTCATGCGTGGGCTGAGACTGCCAAACGGGTCCTGAAACACCACCTGCATTTCTCTGCGCAGGGGTCTTACTTCCTGGCGTGACATGCAGTCTAACCGTTTGCCTTCAAAACGGATCAATCCTTCGCTGCCAATCAGGCGCAAAATCGCCAGGCCCAGCGTAGATTTTCCTGATCCGCTTTCTCCCACAATCCCCAGGGTCTGCCCCTGAGGCAGGCTGAAGTTAATCCCGTCGACCGCTTTGACGTAATCCACGGTCTTGCGTAACAAGCCTTTTTTGATCGGGAACCACACTTTGAGGTCCTCGACTTCCAGCAACGGCGCCCCGGCAAGCGTGCCAGCCGGGCCTCCGCTGGGCTCTGCACTGAGCAGTTCCCGGGTGTACGGATGCTGTGGTGAACGAAACAATTGCTCACACGATGCTTGTTCGACGATGCAACCACGCTGCATGACACATACTCTGTGCGCAATTCGTCGAACCAGGTTCAAATCGTGACTGATCAGTAACAGCGACATGCCCAGACGCGCCTGTAATTCCTTGAGCAATTCCAGGATTTTCAACTGAACGGTGACGTCCAGTGCGGTGGTGGGTTCGTCGGCAATTAAGAGTTCGGGTTCATTGGCCAGGGCCATGGCGATCATGACACGCTGGCGCTGGCCACCTGACAGCTCGTGTGGCAGCGCTTTAAGGCGTTTGTGCGGCTCAGGGATGCCCACCAGCTCAAGCAGCTCCAGCGTGCGCAGGGTGGCCTCTTTGCCAGTCAGGCCTTTGTGAATACCCAGCACTTCATTGATTTGTTTTTCAATGCTGTGCAGCGGGTTCAGCGAGGTCATGGGCTCCTGAAAAATCATGGCAATGCGGTTGCCGCGAATATGCCGCAGCTTTTTCTCATCCAGGTGCAGCAGGTCTTGCCCGGCATACTCAATGCTGCCGTGTGGATGGCGCGCCATAGGGTAGGGTAGCAGCCGCAGAATGGAGTGTGCGGTCACCGATTTGCCGGAGCCGCTTTCGCCAACCAGTGCCAGGGTTTCGCCGCGTTTGATATCGAAATTGATGCCTTGCACAACACGGTGTGATTGTTCGCCGGTGACAAACTCAACGGCGAGATCACGCACTTCGATCAGAATGTCCTGCGTCATCTTATTTCCTCGGATCGAAGGCATCGCGAGCGGACTCGCCGATAAACACCAGCAGGCTCAGCATGATGGCCAGCACCGCAAAGGCGCTGATGCCCAGCCACGGCGCTTGCAGGTTGGATTTGCCCTGCGCGACCAGTTCGCCCAGCGACGGCGCGCCCGGCGGCAGGCCAAAGCCCAGGAAGTCCAGCGCTGTGAGCGTGCCAATGGCGCCGGTCAAAATAAACGGCATAAAGGTCATGGTCGAAACCATGGCGTTGGGCAGGATGTGCCGGTACATGATGGCCATGTCTTGCATGCCGAGTGCGCGCGCCGCACGTACATATTCCAGGTTTCGCCCGCGCAAAAATTCGGCGCGCACCACATCCACCAGGCTCATCCATGAGAACAGCAGCATGATCCCCAGCAGCCACCAGAAGTTGGGCTGCACAAAACTCGCCAGAATTATCAGCAGGTACAGCACCGGCAGCCCCGACCAGATCTCCAGGAAGCGCTGGCCTGCCAGATCGACCCAACCGCCATAGAAGCCCTGAAGCGCACCTGCGATAACGCCGATGATCGAGCTCAAAATGGTCAACGTCAGGGCGAACAGCACTGAAATCCTGAAGCCATAAATCACTCGTGCCAGTACATCGCGCCCCTGGTCGTCGGTGCCCAGCCAGTTCTCCAGAGACGGCGGAGCGGGGGCTGGCACTTTCAGGTCGTAGTTAATGCTCTGATAGCTGTAGGGGATCGGTGGCCACACCACCAGGGCGTCTTTCTTGGCCAACAGTTCGCGGATGTACGGGCTTTTGTAGTTGGCCTCGAGCGGGAATTCACCGCCGAAGTCGGTTTCCGGGTAGCGCTTGAGCGCCGGGAAATACCATTCGCCGTCGTAGTGGACCACCAGCGGTTTGTCATTGGCGATCAGTTCAGCGCCCAGGCTCAGCCCAAACAGCACGATAAACAGCCACAAAGACCACCAGCCACGCTTGTTGGCTTTGAAACGTTCGAAACGTCGTCGATTGAGTGGGGACAGTTTCATCTCAATGCTCCCGGCTTTCAAAGTCGATGCGCGGATCAACCAGGGTGTATGAGAGGTCGCCGATCAGTTTCACCACCAGCCCGACCAGCGTGAAGATAAACAGGGTGCCAAACACCACCGGGTAATCACGATTGATCGCAGCTTCAAAGCTCATCAGTCCGAGGCCGTCCAGCGAGAAGATCACTTCAACCAGCAATGAACCGGTAAAGAAGATGCCGATGAAGGCCGACGGGAAGCCGGCAATCACCAGCAGCATGGCGTTGCGAAACACGTGCCCGTAGAGCACGCGGTGATTGGTCAAGCCCTTGGCCTTGGCCGTGACCACGTATTGTTTGTTGATCTCATCCAGAAAGCTGTTTTTGGTCAGCAAAGTCATGGTGGCAAAGTTGCCGATGACCAGCGCGGTGATGGGCAGCGCCAAGTGCCAGAAATAGTCGAGGATCTTGCCGCCCAGGCTGAGCTCGTCGAAGTTGTTGGAGGTCAGGCCGCGCAATGGGAACCAGTCCAGATAACTGCCCCCGGCGAACACCACGATCAGCAGAATGGCAAACAAAAAGGCCGGAATCGCGTAACCGATAATGATTGCCGAACTGGTCCAGACGTCAAAGTGGCTGCCATGGCGCGTGGCCTTGGCGATGCCCAGCGGGATCGAGACCAGGTACATGATCAGCGTGCTCCACAACCCCAGCGAAATGGACACCGGCATTTTTTCTTTGATCAGGTCGATGACCTTGGCGTCCCGGAAAAAACTCTCACCGAAATCCAGTTGGGCGTAGTTCTTGATCATGATCCACAGGCGTTCAGGCGCTGACTTGTCGAAACCGTACATCTTCTCGATTTCTTCAATCAGCGCCGGGTCCAGGCCTTGCGCGCCCCGGTAGCTGGAGCCAGCCACCGAGACTTCCGAGCCGCCTCCGGCGATACGGCTGGTTGCTCCGTCGAAGCCTTCAAGCTTGGCGATCATCTGGTCAACCGGGCCGCCGGGGGCGGCCTGAATAATGACGAAGTTAATCAGCAGAATACCGAACAGCGTCGGAATAATTAGCAGCAGTCGCCTGAATATATACGCCAGCATTTACGGCTCCAGGCTTTCGCTTGTGGGTTTGGTCGGGGTAACAGGCGCTGCATCAGGTTTTGCCCACCACGTCTCGGTGCCGATGTCGTACAGCGGGGTCACCGCCGGGTGACCAATGTTGTGCGAGTAGGCGACGCGCCAGGTTTTGATGTGCCAGTTGGGGATGACGTAGTAGCCCCATTGCAATACGCGGTCCAGCGCCCGGGCGTGGTTGATCAGGCTTTGCCGGGAATCGGCATGGATCAGGTCTTCGGTCAGTTGATCGATGGCCGGGTCTTTAAGGCCAATAAAATTACGGCTACCGGGTTTGTCGTAGCTCGACGATTCCCAGTATTCACGCTGCTCACTGCCCGGCGAGTTGGACTGCGGGAAGCTGCCGACAATCATGTCGAAGTCCCGTGAACGCAGGCGGTTAAGGTATTGCGAGGTATCGACCCGACGAATTTGCAGGTCGATACCCAAGTCGCTGAGGTTGCGCTTGTAGGGCAGCAGAATGCGCTCGAACTCCGATTGGGCCAGCAGGAACTCAATGGTGACCGGCTTGCCCTGGGCATCGACCATCTTGTCATCGACGATACGCCAGCCAGCGTCTTGCAGCAGTTGATAGGCGCGGCGCTGTTGGTCGCGAATCATGCCGCTGGCGTCGGTGACGTTGGGTTTGAAGACCTCGGTGAAGACCTTGTCCGGTATCTGGCCGCGCAAGGGTTCTAAAATAGCCAGCTCTTCTGCGCTCGGAAGTTCCTTGGCGGCCATTTCCGAGTTCTCAAAATAACTGCCCGTGCGTGAATAGGCGCCGCTGAACAGTTGCTTGTTGGCCCATTCGAAGTCAAACAGCAGGCTCAGGGCCTCGCGAACCCGTACATCCTGAAACATGGGTTTGCGCAGGTTGAAGATAAAGCCCTGCATGCCGGTCGGGTTATGGTTGCGAATTTCTTCTTTTTTCAAGCGGCCCTGGGTGAAGGCTGGCGCGTTGTAGGCACTCGCCCAGTTCTTGGCGCTGATCTCGAACCAATAATCAAACTGCCCGGCCTTGAGGGCTTCGAATGCCACGCTGTTGTCGCGGAAGTAGTCCACGGTAATCGCATCGAAGTTGTACAGGCCCTTGTTGATTGGCAGGTCTTTGCCCCAGTAATCCTTGTTGCGCTCGTAGCGGATGGAACGCCCGGGTTTGATATCGGTAATGGTGTAGGGGCCGCTGCCGACAGGGATTTCAAGGTTGCCTTTACCGAAATCTCGGGTTTCCCACCAATGCTTGGGCAGGACGGGCAGTTGTCCCAAAATCAACGGCAGTTCGCGGTTTTTGTTGTGCTTGAAGGTGAACTTCACCTGCAGCGGGTTTTCGGCAATGGCCTGGTCGACATCGCTGTAATAGCCCTTGTATAGCGGCGAGCCGTTCTTCATCAGTGTGTCGAAGGTAAACACCACGTCTTCGGCGCGGATCGGGTGGCCATCGTTGAACTTGGCTTCGGGGCGCAGGTAAAACCGTACCCAGCTGTTATCAGGCGCCTTTTCCATCTTTTGCGCGATCAAGCCATAGGAGGTAAACGGTTCGTCCAGCGTCTGTCGGGTCAGGGTGTCGAAGGTCATTTCAATCCCTTCGGCCGGTACGCCCTTGTTGATAAACGGGTTGAGGCTGTCAAAGCTGCCGGTGGTTGATTTGCGAAAGATGCCGCCCTTGGGGGCATCCGGGTTCACGTAATCGACATGTTTGAAGTCAGCCGGGTATTTCGGCGGCTCATCGTAAAGCGTCAATGCATGTTGTGGAGCGGCCAATGCCGCACAGGTCGCACTGGCCAGCAACAGGCCGGCCAGCGGTTTTAGCCAGGTACGCAAAGGCATCATCGGGTTTTCTCCGTAGGCTTGAGCCACCATGCGCTAAGGCCCAGCGTGTAAGGCGGCGTCGTCACAAAGGCGAACCGGTTGCGGTACGCCAGGCGGTGATAATTCAGATACCAGTTGGGAATCATGTAGTGCTGCCAGAGTAAAACGCGATCCAGCGCCCGGCCAGCAGCCAGTTGTTCTTCGCGGTTCTGTGCGGCCAGGAGTTTTTCCAGCAATTGATCGACGATCGGGCTGGCAACCCCTGCATAGTTCTTGCTGCCCTTGACGTTGGCCTGGCTGGAGTGGAAGTACTGCCACTGTTCAAGCCCTGGGCTCAAGGTCTGATCGAGGGTCATCAGGATCATGTCGAAATCGAATTGGTCCAGCCGCTGTTTGTATTGCGCGCGATCGACAGTGCGCAGCCGCGCTTCGATACCGATGCTGGCGAGGTTCTCGACATAAGGTTGCAAAATGCGTTCGAGGTTCGGATTGACCAGCAATATCTCGAACGTCAGCGGTTTGCCTTCGCTACTGAGCAAGCGTTGCCCGGACAGTTTCCAGCCACCTTGGGCCAACAGATCCAGAGCGTGGCGCATGGTTTCGCGGGGGATGCCGCGGCCATCAGTTTTCGGCAGGCTGAAGGCTTGGCTGAACAGTTCGGGTGGCAGCTGGCTGCGCCAAGGGGAGAGCATCAGCCATTCATGGCCTTGGGGGATGCCGCTGGCCGAGAACTCACTGTTGGGGTAGTAGCTTTCGGCCCGTTGATATGAGCCATTGAATAAGGCGCGATTGGTCCATTCGAAGTCGAACATTTGCCCCAGCGCTTCGCGAACTTTAGCTTGCGCGAAGGTACCGCGGCGGCTGTTCATAAACAGGCCTTGTGTCTGGGTCGGGATCTGATGGGTGATTTCAGCCTTGATCACATCGCCACGGCGTACTGCCGGAAATCGGTAGGCATTGGCCCAATTCTTGGCCTGGTGCTCGATATAAATGTCGAATTCGCCCGCCTTGAACGCTTCGAAGGCAACGTTGCTGTCACGGTAAAACTCCACTTCGACCCGGTCGAAATTGTATTTACCGCGATTGACCGGCAGGTTGGCGCCCCACCAGTTTTTGACATGTTCAAACACCAACTGTCGGCCTGGGGTCACCTTGGTGATGCGATAAGGCCCGCTGCCCAGCGGTGGCTCGAACGTTGTCGCTTTAAAGTCGCGTTTCGCCCAGTAGTGCTGTGGCAGAACCGGCAATTCCCCCAGCCGCAGAATCAATAACGGGTTGCCCGCACGTTTAAACACAAAACGGATGCGCTTGGGGCCCAAAATATCGACGCGCTGAACTTCTTGAAGGTTGGTCCGGTATTGAGGATGGCCTTCTTTTAGCAGCAAGTTGTAAGAAAACGCTACGTCGTAGGCGGTGATGGGTTTGCCATCATGAAAACGTGCTTCGGGTCGCAGGTTAAACACCACCCAACTGCGGTCTTCGTTGTATTCGACTGATTGTGCAATCAAGCCATAACTGGACGTAGGTTCGTCACCGGACGGGGCATATTGGCCAGTACCGGCCATTAATGTCTCGTTGAGTTCGTTGACCCCGTATTGCAAGAAGTTTGCAGTCGAAACCGGGCTGGTGCCCTTGAAGGAATAAGGGTTAAGCGTGTCAAACGTGCCAAATGCCATGACCCGCAACGTCCCGCCTTTAGGCGCGTCGGGATTTACCCAATCGTAATGAGTAAACGTTGCCGGGTATTTGAGAGTACCGAACTGTGCATAACCGTGGCTTTCACTCAGGGTCGCACTCGCCGGAAAGCTCAAGGCCAGATTGATAAGAACTAACAGAAGGGGACGCATTAAGTCAGGTATTCGATCCGGGCATTGGGCTGAAGGTTTCCGTACAGTAACAGCTTGTATCTGTAGGAAAAAGGCCACGCCATAAAGCACTGCGGGCAAGCAACTTCCTGCAATTTAGTAGGAGTATGCTTGCCCGCATGAACGTGCTAACCGAATCAGTGCGGCTTGTAGACCGTCAGGACTTGACCGGGCTTGAGGGCTTTGGCTGAATTTGGATTCCAGCGCTTAAGGTGCTGCATTTCAACATTGAAACGCTTGGCAACAATGTATAAAGAGTCGCCTTTTTTAACGGTGTAAGTTGTGGCTTTTTTAGCAGCAGGCCTGCGGGTGTCCTGCATGACCAGCGTCTGGCCCGCTTTCAGGTTATGCCCGCTAAGTTTGTTCCAGCGCTGCAAGTCTTTGACGTCAACTTTATTGGCTTTGGCGATCAGTGTCAGGTTGTCACCGCGTTTAACCCGGTATTGGCGGGTTGGTCGGGCCGGTGGGTTGCTGGCAACGGTGTCGAAAACGGCCTTTTTGGGGCGCAGGCTCACCAGCTCTTCAGGCTTGAGATTTGACAGGCTGGCGGTCAACAACTGGGCTTTAGACGTTGGCACCAGCAAGTGTTGCGGGCCATCAGTGGTGGCGCGCTGCTTGTAAGCCGGGTTTAACTGGAACATTTCGTCTTCGTCGATCTCGGCCAGGGCTGCCACGCGGGACAGGTCCATGGACTGCTTGATCTCGACCATCTCGAAGTACGGTTCGTTGGCAATCGGGTTGAGATTGATGCCATAGGCTTCGGGGGTCAGCACCACCTGTGACAGGGCCAGCAGCTTGGGCACATAATCTTTGGTTTCCTGCGGCAAAGGCAGGTTCCAGTAGTCGGTCGGCAAGCCGAGTTTTTCGTTGCGTTCAATCGCCCGGCTGACCGTGCCTTCACCTGCGTTATAAGCGGCCAGAGCCAGCAGCCAGTCACCGTTGAACATGTCATGCAGGCGCGTCAGGTAGTTCATGGCCGCGAGGGTCGAGGCGGTAATGTCGCGTCGGCCATCGTAGGCGCGGGTTTGGCGCAGATTGAAATAACGGCCCGTCGACGGGATGAACTGCCAAAGCCCCACCGCATTGGCGTGGGAGTACGCCATCGGGTTGTAAGAGCTTTCGATTACAGGCAATAAAGCCAGTTCGAGTGGCATGTTGCGTTCTTCAAGGCGCTCGACGATGTAATGAATGTACAAGCTGCCGCGTTCGCCGGCGCCTTCAAGAAAAGACGGGTTGCTGGCAAACCACAAACGCTGTTGTTCGATACGCGGGTTGACGCCCAGGCCTTCTTGTAGCTGGAAGCCCTGGCGCATGCGTTCCCAGACGTCTTTGGGGGCAACTGGCCCCGGCTTTTCCTTGAGCCAGAGCGGCTCTTGAGGAATGCGTTTGGTCAGTTTGAGAGTGGGCCGATCGACCGTTTGGGTCGAATGATCGAAGCTCTGGCATCCCGCCAAAGTGGCGGACACAACCACCGCGATCGCTTTAGCCAAGCGCGTCAATGCGTCTGAACTGATGGAGTTAGATTTAAATGACGACATTGGTTAAAGATAGTTTCGGGCAAAAATGTCGGGCGATTCTAGAAAGCAGGTGGGGCGCGGTCAACCATTCAGAATTTTAATGGCAACCGCGACGCTGATTAAAACTTGTCTTTCCAGCTACGCAAGCTGGCAAAGACCGCGCTGGGCGAGTCATTGTCACGCTTGTTCCATTCGTCAGCTTTTTCTTTAACAGATATTTCGTTAACCCGTAGAAACGGATTAGTGCGCAATTCAAGCGCAATACTTGATGGCAAACTGATTTTGCCTGCATCACGCCAGGCCGCAACTTGTGCAACTCGGTCGGCAATATCCGGGTTATTCGGCTCTACCGCTTGGGCAAAGCGCAAGTTGCTTTGTGTGTATTCGTGAGTGCAATACACCTCAGTGTGCGCTGGCAAGGCTGCCAACCGACTTAAAGAGTGATGCATTTGTTCAGGAGTACCTTCAAATAACCGGCCGCAACCAGCCGCGAACAACGTATCGCCGCTGAACAATAGTGGCTTTGAAACATCAGCGTGGTAATAAGCGATATGACCCAGGGTATGCCCAGGAACCAGAAATACTTTGAATTCAATTCCCAATACGTTGATCACATCGTTATCGTTAAGTGGCACTTGTCGCGCGGGAATGTTTTCCAGCGACGGACCCCAGACTTTAGCGCCTGTGATGGTGTGTAATTGCTCAACGCCACCCACATGGTCATGGTGATGGTGGGTGACCAGAATATCGCTGAGTACCCACTCGGGATGGTGCTTGAGCCAGTTCAGCACCGGGGCGGCGTCACCCGGATCGACCACGGCGCAGCGTTTTTGGGTCGTATCCTGTAACAACCATATGTAGTTGTCGCTGAAGGCGGGCAGGGCGTCGATCTGTAACATGGTGCAATTCCCAAGTGCGAGACAATGGCGCATCTTAGGGGCTGTTGGTGTTGCAATGCGAGCCGCGTTGCAGCACCAGCCGAACGAAGAGGCGTAACCGGTGGATGGCGAGGTGGAGGAACAATGACCGATAAACCATTGGCTCAGGCGGACCCTGAGTGGCTGGCACTGATCAGTTCGGCCCGCGAATGGCTGTCTGGTCCCCTTGGCCAGTTGCTGCTGGAAGATGAGCAGCGTGTGCTTGAGGACGAACTCGGACGCTATTTCGGTGGCTACCTGGTGCATTACGGTCCGGGTGCCGACACGCCGCCCAAGGCCCCGCAAGTGCAGCGCAATGTGCGGCTGGGCGCGCCTTTACCGGGTGTCGAAATCATTTGTGAAGAACAATCCTGGCCTTTATGCGAGCACGCGGCCGATGTGGTGGTGTTGCAGCACGGTCTGGATTTTTGTCTGTCACCTCACGGCCTGCTGCGTGAAGCTGCCAGCAGCGTCCGCCCCGGCGGGCATTTGTTGATTGTGGGGATCAACCCCTGGAGCAGTTGGGGGCTGCGGCATGTTTTTGCCAAGGATGCCCTGCGCAAGGCGCGGTGCATTTCCCCGTCGCGGGTTGCCGACTGGCTGAATCTGCTGGGCTTTGCGCTGGAGAAACGCCGCTTCGGATGCTATCGTCCGCCGCTTGCTTCCAAGGCGTGGCAAGGCCGTTTGTCAGGTTGGGAGCGCAAGGCCGGTAGCTGGCAATTGGCCGGTGGTGGCTTCTATGTATTGGTCGCCCGCAAAATGGTGGTGGGTTTGCGGCCCGTCCAGCCACTGCGTCGAGAGCCAAAAGGCAAACTGATCCCTCTGCAGATGGCCAAGGTCAATCGACCTGATATTGAACCCTAATTTAAAATGCCGGGTCGGGTTCACTCGGCTCCAGGTGCTGCCATCACGACTTGATAGGCAGGCCGAGGCAGTTCTTTCTGGATAGTTGGCAATGAGCGATTGCGTAGAAATGTTCACCGATGGTGCCTGCAAGGGTAACCCTGGCCCGGGTGGCTGGGGGGCTTTGCTGGTCTATCAAGGCGTTGAAAAAGAACTCTGGGGCGGCGAGCCCGACACCACCAACAATCGCATGGAGTTAATGGCGGCCATTCGTGGGCTTGAAGAGCTCAAGCGCCCCTGCGAAGTCTTGCTGGTCACCGACTCGCAGTACGTGATGAAAGGCATCACCGAGTGGATGGTCAACTGGAAGAAGCGCGGTTGGAAAACCGCTGCCAAAGAGCCGGTGAAAAATGCCGACCTGTGGAAGCAGCTGGACGAACAAGTCAATCGCCATACCGTGAAGTGGCAATGGGTGCGCGGGCACATTGGCCATCATGGTAATGAACGTGCTGACCAGTTGGCCAATCGCGGGGTCGAGGAAATGAGGGGCAAAAAACATGCGTAGTGTGGTACTCGATACTGAAACCACCGGTATGCCCGTCACCGATGGTCACCGGGTGATCGAGATCGGTTGCGTGGAATTAATGGGCCGTCGCCTCACCGGCCGTCATTTTCACGTGTACCTGCAACCTGACCGTGAAAGTGACGAGGGTGCCATCGGCGTCCACGGTATTACCAATGAGTTTCTGGTCGGCAAGCCGCGTTTTGGCGAAGTCGCCGACGAGTTTTTCGACTTCATCTCGGGTGCTCAGCTGATCATTCATAACGCCGCGTTTGACGTCGGCTTTCTGAATAACGAGTTTGCCTTGATCGGGCAGACCGACCGCGCTGACATCACCCAACACTGCACCATTCTCGATACCCTGATGATGGCGCGTGGCCGTCACCCTGGGCAGCGCAATAGCCTGGATGCTTTGTGCAAACGCTATGGTGTAGACAACTCGGGCCGTGAGTTGCACGGCGCCTTGCTCGACTCCGAGATTCTGGCGGATGTTTACCTGGCCATGACCGGTGGGCAAACCAGCCTGTCGCTGGCGGGTAATGCGTCTGATGGCCATGAGTCGGGTGAGAGTTCTGGCAGCCAGGCCACGGAAATTCGCCGTTTGTCAGCGAGCCGTCAACCAGGTCGGATTATTCGTGCAAGTGAAAGTGACTTGGCCGAACATGCGGCGCGCCTTGAGGCGATTGCCAAGTCGGCGGGTGGTCCGTCGCTGTGGGCACAACTCATCGAAGCTCAAACCCGGCACTAGATCTATCATGGTTGTCACGCCGTCGCGGATTGCGATGGCGAGTTGCAGGGGTATTTCACCGCAAGAAAGAGGGATTTTTCATGCACCTGGTTTTAAACCCCAATGACCCCGTGGTTTCGGTTCGATTGGCGGATGAAGGGTTTGCGCCTTATGTATGGGGCAATGATTTTAGTTTTGAAGTAAACGCGTATGCCCGTGCTGACCGTCATAAAAAGGTCGAGCACTGGCCATTGGACATGATCACGCCCTATCGCAAGTGTTACGGCATAGACCCGGATGAATTTGCCAGTTTCATTGGGGCGCCGGACAGTGCGATTTTCATGGCTTATCTGGATGATCAGCCGGTAGGGCATGTGGTCGTCAGTACAAACTGGAATGGCTTTGCCCATGTCGATGAACTGGCCGTTGCCGCTTGTGCGCGCCGTCATGGCGTGGCCAAGTCATTGCTTGATGTGGTCAAGTTCTGGAGCCACAAGAAAAAACTGCAGGGCATCATGCTCGAAACCCAAAACAACAACATCGGTGCCTGCCGCTTGTATGAGCGTTGCGGGTATCAGGTGGGCGGTATCGATTATTTGCGCTATCGCGGCATTGATCCGCAAACCTGCGAAGTGGCGATTTTTTGGTATCTGCTGTTTGAAAGCCAGGTGTAGCCGCTACCGCAGGCTGCCATCTTTACAGGTAAGAAACCTAAGGTCGTGTTAAAGGGTGACGGCGCCCTGGTCTGCCAGCAAGACCTCGGCCCGTTCACGCACAATCTCAAGCAGCGCTTTAAGCGCTGCGCCGGGCTCTGAGCCTTTGCGCGTAAGGGCATACAGTGTCACGGGAACTGCGGGTGATAACGGGCACACGTCCAGCCCGCTGTTTTTGGCGCCAATGGCGGTAAACGGATCCACCAGCGCCAGGCCTTCCCCCGCTTCAACCATGCTGCGCATCATCTGATAGCTTTGTACGTCAATGTGCACCACCGGCGCTGGCCGCAGTGTGTGCAGCTTGCTGTCGAGCATTCTGCTCAGCGGGTCGTGCTGACGCAGGCCAATCATGGCTTGGCCGGCCAGATCGTGCAGGGCGATGTACTTTTGTTTCGGGCCAAGCCAGCCGTGAGGCGCGAGCAATTGGACTTTTCCCTGGGCCAACTTCTGGCTATCAACGCCCGGCTGCTCGGCCGGTTGCAGAGCCAGGCCGACGTCGCATTCATCCATTAGCACGCGGCGTACTATTTCAGAGAAGCACTGGCTGCTCAGGGTCGTGGGCGTGTCGGGGAAGCGTCGTCTCAACGTCGCAACGCTGTGCGGCAGCAAGGGCTGCGCCAAGGTCTCGCTACAGGCCACGCGCAAGGTCGGGTCCTGATGCTGGCGCAAGGCGTCGCCAAGTCGGCGAAGCGGGTCTGCATCCATGTACAACTGATTGACCAGCGGTTGCAGCAGGAGGGTTTCGCGAGTGGCTTGCAGGCGTCCGCGCACGCTGGCAAACAGCATGAAGCCGAGCTGTTGCTCGGCTTCATGGAGTGTCGCGCTCAGCGTGGATACAGGCAGTTGCAACCACTCGGCCGCATGGTCGAGGTTGCCGGTCTGCAAGATCGCCTGGATCACTTCGATGTGGCGTAAACGCATGCGTGAAGTCCGTATTCAGCGGGTCAGGTGGCGCGTTAGCCTGGCCTGACCCCAGTCTCATCCTGTGACTTCAGCGTTATCCCGGTGGCTGAGGGTTACTCAGGCGTTACAACGGCGTCAGGCTTTGTCGCCACGGCGGTTTGCGAATCACGCGTTAGCAGCACTTTCGACTGGATCAGTTCGAACTCGTTGTCACTGATCTTGGTAACGCGATCTCCAATAGCCAGCTTGTAGGTGACCACAGGGTGACCCTCTACCACTGTTTCAAACTCATGCACCGAATAGACACGGCCTTCCGCGTCTCTTGCATGAAATTGCCCAACTAAAACTGCAGCCATTTGTAGAGAACCTCTGGAGATAAACACCCAATTTGCGGCTCTGTAGACCGTTGATCAGTAGGGGAAGTTTAACGATTTGGAAAAAATAGTCCGGCTACTTTACAGGCTTGCCCGCCGATAAGGTAAATCGAACTGCAAGAAAGCCGCCCGATCATCTATAACTAATCTTCCTACAGCCACAGACTCGGAGTTTTCTATGAGCAAGGTCTACAACGTAGCAGTGCTAGTCGGTAGTTTGAGGAAGGATTCGCTCAATCGAAAAGTGGCTCATGCACTGGCAGAGCTGGCGCCGGCCAATTTGAAGCTGAACATTATCGAGATCGGGGATCTGGCGCTGTACAACGAGGACATTGATACCGCCACGCCACCCGCGGCCTACAGCGCTTTCCGTGATCAAGTACGCGCCGCCGATGCTGTGTTGTTTGTCACCCCTGAATACAACCGCTCGGTTCCGGCCGCTCTGAAAAACGCCCTTGACGTGGGTTCCCGCCCTTACGGTCAAAGTGTCTGGGGTGGTAGGCCTGGCGCAATCATCAGCGTGTCGCCGGGTGCCATCGGTGGTTTTGGCGCCAACCATCACTTGCGGCAATCGCTGGTCTTTCTGAATGTTCCTTGCTTGCAACAGCCAGAAGCCTACCTGGGCGGGGCCGGTAGCGTCTTTGATGAGTCAGGCAAGCTGTCAGAAAAAACCCGACCATTCCTGCAAGCCTTTATCGATGCCTACAGCCAGTGGGTTGAGCAATTGAAAAAAGCCTGATCGCGGATCAAGACCTGCACGGCAGACGACTGCACCGGGCGCAGTCGTCTGTCGGCCATCACTTAACTGCTTTGCGGCATTTCGCCGTTCGCCAGGCGTTTGTTGATATCGGCAATCACCTCGGGCAAATCGCTGAGGGTGTCGATCAAGTAATGCGGACGCGACCCTTCAAACAGGCTGTGAATACGTGTGCGTTCCGAGGCGAGGGTGGCTGGGTCCAGCGCACGGTATTGCTCGTACGTCAGGCCCAGCGCGTTGCCGGAACACACCAACGCCACCGTCCACATGCCCGCACGGCGGCCTTCAAGAATGCCTGGCACGGTGTCGTCGACTTTTACGCAAGCGCCCACATCATCGATACCCAGCGCGATCACATTAGCCAGCGCCTGGGCAGGCCACGGGCGGCCATTAGGCACGTCGTCAGTGGCTACGACGTGATCGGCGGTGTAACTATTGGTAGCTGCCAGCTCCACGACCTTGGCCATCACTTGCGCCGGATAGCCTGAACACGAACCGATTTTGAGCCCTTGCCTGCGTAACAGGGCGATGGTTTCCAGTGCGCCGGGGATTAGCGCGGAGTGCTCGGCGATTTTTTCGATTTGCAGCGGCATAAAGCGTTGGTAAATAGCCGTGACATCGTCGTCGCTCGGTGTGCGGCCAAAAACCTTTTTGTAGCGCTCACTGATCTGTGGTTGATCGCACAGGGTACGAATGTGATCCCACTTGCCCATGCCCATGGGGCCGCGGGCTTCCTCGATCGACACCTGCACGTCGAACTCGGCAAAGGCTTCGACAAAAATCTGGGTTGGGGCGAAGGAGCCAAAGTCGACCACGGTGCCGGCCCAGTCGAGAATCGCTGCCTGAAGTTTGCTTGGGTTGGTGTAGTTCATGTCTGTAAATCCTGTATGAGCAGCCTTGGCTGCACGAAATAAACGGGGTGGTGTGAGGTCGGAGCGGTCTTAAATGTCCAGCACTTCCATTTCGCCCAGCGCCTGGGCGATGGCAGTGACCGCTGCGTGCATGTCGATGGAACTGACGTGCCCGATACAGCCGACGCGGAACGTTTCGACTTGGGTCAATTTGCCGGGATACAGGATGAAACCCTTGGCCTTGACCCGTTCGTAGAACGTTTTGAAGTCATAGCGCGGGTCTTTGGGGGCATGGAAGGTCACGATGATCGGTGCCTGAATCGCTGCGGGCAGAAAGCTGCGCAACCCAAGCCGGGCCATGCCGTCGAGCAGTGTCTGGCAGTTGTTGGCGTAGCGTTTGTGCCGTGCTGGCAAGCCGCCTTCTTCGTTGTATTGCAACAAGGCTTCGTGTAGCGCGGCGACGACGTGGGTGGGCGGGGTGAAGCGCCATTGCCCGGTCTTGGCCATGTAGGCGTGCTGGTCTTGCAGGTCCATTGCCAGCGAATGGGCGTTGCCGGCAGCGTTGGCCAGTGATTCTTTGCGGGCGAAGACAAAGCCCATGCCCGGTACGCCTTCCAGGCACTTGCCGGAGGCTGCGATCAGCGCATCGAACGCGATTGTTTGTGCGTCGATGGGCAGGGCCCCGAAGGAACTCATGGCGTCGATGATCAGGCGTTTGCCGTGGCGGGCGATGACCGCCGCTATGTCTGACAGCGGGTTGAGGATCCCGGTGCTGGTTTCACAGTGAATCAAGGCGACGTGGCTGATACTCGGATCGGCCTTGAGCAGGCGCTCAACATCGGCGGCGGTGGTCGGTTGGTCTTCGGCGGTTTCAAAGATGCTGAAGCGGCGGGCGAGGACTTCGCAGATTTTTGCCAAACGCTTGCCGTATGCGCCATTGATCAGTACCAGGACATGGCCGTCGCGGGGCACCAGGGTACCCATCGCCGCTTCGACCGCGAACGTGCCGCTGCCCTGCAACGGTACGCAGTGGTGGGTCTCGCTGCCGTTGATGATCGCCAGCAATTGTTCGCACAAGCTGGCCGTCAACTGGTTGAAGCGGTCATCCCATGAACCCCAGTCGACCAGCATGGCCTGACGTGTGCGCAGCGAGGTCGTCAATGGGCCCGGGGTCAGCAGGATCGGCGCAGCAGGGGTCATTCTGGTTTCCTCACACACTTGGGATGGCAATTGATTACAGGGCATACGTTGCAGTTTGCGTTTCTATCAATCAAATTGTTTATTGTTATCTCAGCTATCGGTCAGACTTATACCTATGAATTTATTCCAGCTTCGTGCGTTTGATGCAGTGGCCCGTGAAGGCAGTTTTACAAGGGCTGCGGCGCGCTTGTTTATCAGCCAGCCAGCGGTGACCGGGCATATCAAGGCGCTGGAGGAGCACTACCAAATCACCTTGCTGCGACGCACGGCACGGCGTGTGGAGCTAACGGAAGAGGGTACCCGGCTGGCGGCCATCACCCGTGCCATGTTCGGCTTGGTGGATGAGGCGCAGGTGTTGCTGGAGGCTAATCGCCAGCTTCTGACCGGGCGACTGGAGGTGGCCGCCGACGGTCCGCACATGGTGATGCCGATGCTGGCGAGCCTGCGTGCGCGGTATCCGGGGATTACCGTCAATTTGCGCCTGGGCAATGCCCAGGAAACCTTGAACGCGCTGTTGTCCGAGCACGTTGATGTGGCAGTGCTCACCGAGGTCGAGCCGCGCAAAGGGCTGACTTTGCGGGCCCTGCAAGAGTCGCGGATTTGCGTCCTGGTGCCGGCCAGTCACCCGTGGCTGGGGCTGGGGCTGGCGCAGGGTGTGGATATTGCGCAACTGGATCAGGTCATCATGGTGTTGCGCGAGCCGAGTTCGATTACCCGACGCACCTTTGATCAGGCCTGCGACCGTGCGGGCGTCAATCCGCGGGTGTTGCTGGAGCTGGACAGTCGTGAAGCCGTGACCGAGGCGGTGGCGGCGCAATTGGGGATAGGCATTGTGTCGTCAGCAGAAGTCAGCCACGACCCGCGGGTAGGGGCTGTTCCGATCAACGGTGCAGGCTTGGTAAACCGCCATATGCTCGGCTGCATGGAGCGCCGCGTAGAGCTGCGGCTGATCAAAGCGTTTATGGAGCTTGCAGCCTAAATTGGATTTTTTGGTCGATTGACGACTTTCAGCCGTATAAACTTGCATCCATTCGACGGCCAAGCCGCCGCGACACACCCGATTGAGAGATGAGTAATGGGCGCACAGTGGAAGGTTAAACACAAAGCGGAAGCCGCAAACAGCCGCGGCAAGATTTTCGGCAAGTTGGCCAAGGAGCTGACAGTAGCAGCCCGTAACGGTGCTGACCCGGACATGAATTCGCATTTGCGCCTGGTCTATGAGCAGGCCAAAAAAGCCTCGATGCCTGCCGATACCATCAAGCGTGCCATCAACAAAGGTGCCGGTATCGGTACTGAAGCGGTGCAATACACCCGCGTGACCTACGAAGGTTTCGCCCCGCATCAGGTGCCGTTGATTGTTGAGTGCCTGACTGACAACGTTAACCGTACTGTTGCTGAAATTCGTGTGGCATTCCGTAAGGGCCAGTTGGGCGCTTCGGGTTCGGTGGCATGGGACTTTAACCATGTAGGCCTGATCGAAGCCAAGCCGGACACAGCCGATGCTGATCCTGAGATGGCGGCTATCGAAGCTGGCGCCCAGGATTTTGAAGAAGGCGAAGAAGAAGGCACCACCTTGTTCATCACTGAAACCACTGACCTGGATGCGGTGCAGAAGGCACTGCCTGAGCAGGGTTTTACGGTGTTGTCGGCCAAGTTGGGTTACCAGGCGAAGAACCCGGTGACCAGCCTGACTGAGGAGCAAATGGCTGAAGTCCAGGAGTTCCTGGCCAAGCTTGAAGAGCAGGACGACGTGCAGGACCTGTTCGTAGCCTTGGCATAAATCCCGGTTGTGCTCGGCTCGCGATCTTTTAAATCATCAAAAGATCGCGAGGCAAGCTCGCTCCTACAGGAGGGTGGTGGGGCCTTCAGGCCAATGCCTGGCTGATGGCAGCGAAATCCGGGCGGGCCAATACGTCAGGTTGAGTGCACCGCTGCTGCAAATCCTTCCACTTCGCGTGTTGTTGATCGCTCATGTCTGAGTCGATCCGCTCCAGCAATTCCCCCAGCAAAATCCCGAATGCACGGACTTCAATGCGTTGCAGGGCACGGCTCTGCGGGCTGTTGTCGAGGGCGTGAAAGCACGCCGCGCCAAAGTCGCCAAGCAGGCAGTCACCTTCGTGGCTGTACAGAATATTGTGCGCGTATAAATCGCCATGGCAGATGCCTTGCGCATGCAAGTGATCTGCTGCCGAGGCGATACCGCGGGCAATACGCAAGGCGCTGTCGTAGGTGAAGCGGGTGGCGGGGGCATAGACGTCGCGACTGCAGGTGTCGAAGCTGGGCAGGGCGGCCAGGTTCATGAACGACGGGTCGATCAGCTCCATGACCAGGCCAGCGGTTTGCTCGGGGTGCCCCGTCACGCGGCCCAGAACCTTGATCAGGTTGGGATGCTGGCCGGCGGCAATGCAGGCATTCATTTCATTGAGCGGCGAACCATCGCTGGTCATGCTGCCTTTGTACAGCTTGACCGCAACCGCGTGTGCCGGTTGGCCAGGAGCGTTCCATTGCGCCTGGTGAATGATCCCGGACGCGCCTTCGCCCAGTTTTTGCCCCAGCTCAAGGTGCGACCACTCGATGTCGGGGGTGTTATCGGCTTCTCGCAGGGCGCTGGCGTCTTCACGCAACGGATTTCCTGCGTAGGCCAGCCAGCTCAAGCCCGGCAAGGCCAGCACGGTCTCAGGCAGTTCGGTGAACTGGTTGGCTGCCAGACGGATCAGTTCCAGACGCTCACACCGGGCCAAGCTGGCCGGTAACGTTTGCAGGCGGTTGCCGGCCAACATCAGCTTTTGCAGCAAGGGCCGCTGGCCCAGTTCGTCGGGCAACTGCTGGATGCGGTTATCCGTGAGGATCAGCCAACGCAACAACGGCGGCAATGCTGCGCCAGGGACGTGCTCGATCTGATTGGCCTTGAAGCCGATCATGCTCAGTTTCGCGCATTGCCCCAGGCAGGCGGGCAGTTCAGTGAACTGGTTGTCCGAGCAAAACAGAATGCGCAGATGGCTCAGGCGGTGCAGGTCCTCGGGTAAGCGGCTGAGGGCGTTGCCACTCAAATTGAGGATCTCCAGGGTTTCAGCCAACTGGAAAATTTCGGGTGGGAATTCAGTCAGCCCGCACGACAGATCCAGACGTTTAAGACCGACCAATTGGCCGGCGCGCAGTTTAGCGAGGGTATCCATAAGCAGGCGGTGTGTACTCGTGCACGTAAAAGAAAAAGTGGCTCAACGCAGCTCGCGAACCATGTCTGACAAGGTGCTCAGCACACTCTTGCCCAATTGCATGGAGCGCTTTCCAGACCAGCCGGTGATCGGGTCCGGTGCATTGTTGTGGTCCTTGAAGGGCATCTCAAGGGTTAGCGACAAGCAGCCAAAGCGGTCACCCACGCTGTTGCAGGCCAGGGTCATATTGGCTTGGCCGGGCTCGTCGCGGGTGTAGCCATGTTCGGTCTGAAAGTCGGGAGTCAGCTTGCTCAGGTGGCTGCGAAAACGCTCTTCTAGGGTGGCCTGGCGTTCGGTGTAGCTTGGGTTGCCTTCACACCCTGCGGTGAACACGTAGGGGATTTCTTCGTCGCCGTGAATGTCCAGAAACAGGTCGACACCGTAGTGCTTCATCTGCTCCAGGGCGAAGAATACTTCAGGGCTGACATCGCGCTCGGTATGTTGCCAGGCGCGGTTTAAATCCTGACCATTGGCATTGGTTCGCAAGTGCCCGTGAAACGCGCCGTCCGGGTTCATGTTCGGGATCAGGTACAGATCGGCGAAGTCCAGCAACTTTCGTAGCTGTGGGTCGCTGCCCTGTTCAAGGCGTTCAAGAATGCCCTGCATAAACCATTCGGCCATATGCTCGCCGGGGTGTTGCTGGGCGATGATCCAGATCTTGCGCTTGTGGCAGCCGCCGGTGCCTTTGCGCAATAGGGGTATATCGCGTCCTTCGACGCTTTTGCCGACGGCCAGTACCTCACAGCCAGACCACTGCAACGCGTTTTTGATCAACTCGTCGTGGCGTGCACGGCTGTAGGGTTCGAAGTAAGCAAACCAGACCTGTGGTTGCTCTGCTTTCAGGCTGAAGGTCAGCGCAGTGCCGTCGAACTCAGTCGGGACGCGAAACCAGTTCTCGTGATCGTAGGACGCCACCGCTTGATAGCCATCCCAGGCTTTTTTGTAGGACGACTGGCTGGCGTTACCTAATTCGAAACGATGGGTCTGACCAATTTGCAGGCCATCGACCTTGAAATGAAACCACTGGAAATGTGCGCTCCGGGTGTCGGGTTTAATCGCCAGCCGTACATGCAGCGGATTGCTGGCATCCAGCACCTGGATATTGCCACTGTCAAAGTCACTGGTGATATGAAGTGCAGAGGGCGCCACGGTCATCGTCCAAATCCTGGAATCAGATAATTGTGGTCGCTACTTTACCTTGCAACCGCAATGGGCCAATACGCAATTTTGGAAAGGGGAGGAGAGGACAACGGGGGGGCGTCATCCTTGACGCCGCGCGAGAATAGCGTTTTTGAGAGTGATTCTCAAGTTCAAAATCGCTATTACGGCTAAGGTATTGGGTAATAAGCTTCCGCTGGTCAATATTCTTTTGCTATCATCGCCGGCATCGTAGCGGCCACCGAAAAAAACCGGCCGCACACAAGACTTCATTAGCCTGAAGCACGCTGAGCCAGATAACTGGCCGCAAAAAAAAGACCCGGCCATAAGCCGGGTCAAATAACCGTGATTAGCCTGATGAGGAGATAATTCGAAGACCGACCTAAGGTCATTTGAATTATCGACTGATCTCGCGACCAGTTGCTTGCAATAGTAATCATTATCATTTGCAAGTCAAACGATTTTCCTCACTTTTTCGACATTTATTTTTCCTTTCTCCTACAAAGGCTCTGGCTCGCTGATTTACCAATCAAGCGACTGGGCATCTTTTTGGCTGTTTTAGCTACCGATTGGTCAGTTTTTGCACATCCAGGGCCTTGTCCAGGAGCTGTTTGGCTGACTCGATAAAAAATGCCAGTGCCAGAAACTGATCGCGATGCGCACCCTGATGGGTGTCTGCTGCGCTATGCACCATGCTCACCCCGCATCGCAAGTATTCGCAGGCAGTGACCATGGCTTCTTCCTGGCTCACGTCATCACTCACAACGAACACTTTCTTCTCTTGAGGCGGCTGAGAAACAGCTGGTTTCAAATAATAGTCGAGTGCGCGCTGGGTGGCGGCGTCGTCTTTTAGCGCTTCAAGCTCAATATCGAGCTCAGTTTCCGGCGTGATTTTTGTTATGGAAGTCATGATTTACCTGCGTTTCTGAGATTAATCGGATCAGCCGGAGTCAGATTAGTACAATAAGTATTTTGAGCATTGGTTTAAATAATACGGAATGTGTATTGTTGCTCGGAATTCAATCCGTATTGTTCGGCCAATGGATAAATGGATCGCTTTAGTCAGAACCAAATTGCGCGAGCAAAAACTCACGCAAGAGAAACTCGCCGAACGCGTTGGCGCTTCCCAAGGGGGCGTTGGGCATTGGCTCAATAAACGCCGTCAGCCCGACCTGCTCACGATGAACAAAGTGCTGCACGCCTTGGGGCTGGAGCACCTGGAAGTCGCCTTGGTGATTCGTGGACGCAATGAGGCGGCGAATGACCCGAGCGTTGACGAACCCACCTACGACATAACGTCTGCATTCCGTTATCCCGTCAGTGACTGGGCGACGGCAGGCCAGATTAACGAGAAAGTGCTGCCGGGTTATCAGCCGGGCATCCGTTTTGAGGTCAGCGACCATTACGCCAAAGGGGCGGCATTCTGGTTGCAAGTGATGGGGGATGCGATGACAGCCCCAATGGGCGTCAGTGTTCCGCAAGGCATGATGATTCTGGTGGATCCGGATATCGAAGCAGAACCCGGCAAAATGGTGATTGCCCGTACGCCTGAGTTGACCGAGGCGACATTCAGGCAGCTCAGCGAAGAAAGCGGCCAGCTTTACCTCAAGCCGCTGAACCCGACTTACCCGAAAGTGTTGTTTGATGAGCGTTGCTCGATTATCGGGGTGGTGGTGCAGGCCAGCACCAAATTTTGAATAACACCCGGCACAGGCCCGGAAAAAAGCGGATACCGTTGCCGGTATCCGCTTTTTTTATTCCATTTCGATCAGTGCGGTTCCCTCGCTGACCATTTCCCCTTCCTCGCAGAACAACGCCTTGATGACGCCCGCCTGGGGGGCTCGCAGGCTGTGCTCCATTTTCATTGCTTCTAGCACTACGAGTTGCGCGCCGGCCTCGACCGTCTGGCCTATTTCTACCAGCACGCGTACCACGCTGCCATTCATGGGCGCTGTCAGGCCCCCTTGCTGGCCGTGGCTGGCACTGACGGCTGCAATAGGGTCGTAGAGGCTGACGCTGTGGACTTCGCCTTGCCAGCGCATGTACAGCGTGTCGGCGTGACGAATGGCCAGGTGTTGACGGCGTATCCCGTCGTGCTCGATCACCAACTGTTCGTTGTGCAAGGTGGCCTTGGGTTCACCTAGGCTGACCGCGTGGCGTTCATCACCGGCGCTCAAGACCAGCAGGGTTTTAGCCGGCAGGCCGCTGCGAAAGCCCGTGTGCAAGGCCCAGGGTGACGTCGGGTCATCGTTGCGCGGCTCAGGGGCCAGGCTTTGCTGGAATGCTTGAGCGGCGGCCTGCCAAAAGGCGCCGGGCAACGGTTGGGCAGGCGGCAGCAGTTGCGCCTGATAACGCGGGATAAACCCGGTGTCCAGTTCGGCTGCGGCAAAGGCCGGATGGCCGATGATGCGGCGCAGGAAGCTCAGGTTGGTTTTCAAGCCACCAATGGCGAACTCATCGAGCATCGCCAGCAAGCGCAAGCGGGCTTGTTCACGGTCTTCGCCCCAGGCAATCAGCTTGCCGAGCATCGGGTCATAAAACGGTGACACTTCATCGCCTTCGCTGACACCGCTGTCTACCCGGCGTCCCGTCCCGGCTGCTGACTCGCGGTACACCTGGAGGCGACCGGTTTGCGGGAGGAAGTCATTGCTCGGGTCTTCAGCATACAAACGCACTTCAATCGCGTGCCCGCGTAACGGCACTTGCGCCTGGGTGATTGGCAAGGCTTCGCCGCGTGCCACCCGGATTTGCCAGTCCACCAGGTCCAGGCCGGTGATGGCCTCAGTCACCGGGTGTTCGACTTGCAGGCGGGTGTTCATCTCCATAAAGAAGAATTCGCCACGGGCATCGAGCAAGAACTCCACGGTGCCGGCACCGACATAGCCGATGGCCTGTGCGGCGCGAACCGCAGACTCACCCATGGCGCGGCGTTGCTCTGCACTGAGGCCGGGGGCGGGGGCTTCTTCAACGACTTTCTGGTGGCGACGCTGAATCGAGCAGTCGCGTTCGTTAAGGTACAGGCAGTTGCCGTGCTGGTCGGCAAACACCTGGATCTCGACGTGCCGGGGTTTGAGCACATATTTTTCGACCAGCATCCGCGCATCGCCAAACGAAGACAGTGCTTCACGCTGAGCAGAAGCCAGGGCGTCGGCCAGTTGGCTGACGTCCTCGACCACTTTCATGCCCTTGCCACCGCCACCCGCCGTGGCTTTTAGCAGCACCGGGTAGCCGATACGCTCGGCGGCAACGCGGAAGGTTTCCAGGTCTTGCGCTTCGCCGTGATAGCCCGGCACCAACGGCACACCGGCTGTTTCCATCAAGGCTTTGGCGGCGGACTTGCTGCCCATGGCATCAATGGCCGAGGCGGGCGGCCCGAGAAAAATCAGCCCGGCGGCTTCAATCGCACGGGCAAAGCCCGCGTTCTCGGACAAGAAGCCATACCCCGGATGGATCGCTTGCGCGCCGCTGGCCTGGGCGGCGGCAATGATCTTGTCGATTTTCAGGTAGCTGTCGGCGGCCTTACTGCCACCCAGATCCACACAGATATCAGCTTCGCGACAATGCCGCGCATCGCGGTCAGTGCTGCTGTGCACAGCGACTGTGGTGAGGCCCAGCGCCTTGGCGGTGCGCATGACCCGGCAGGCGATTTCACCGCGGTTGGCGACCAGTAACGAAGTAATCAGAGGGGCGCTCATGAACGCGGCTCCTGGGTCGATGTGTCTGTTTGCCAGCGGGGCGTGCGTTTTTGCAGAAAAGCCCGTAAGCCTTCCTGGCCTTCGGGGCTGACCCGGATCCGGGCAATTGCGTTTTCGCAGTAGCGGCGAATGGCGGGCGTCGGCGCGCCGTGGCTGACTTCGCGCAGCAAGTCCTTGCAGGCGCGCATGGCCTGCGGGCTGTTGAGTAACAGGTTGTCGACCCAATGGTCGATCTGCTGCTCCAGCTCGGCCAGCGGGTAGCATTCTGCAAGCAGCCCCAGTTCACGGGCGCGCAGCCCACTGAAGCGCTCGGCGGTCAGGGCAAAACGGCGGGAGGCGCGTTCGCCAATCGCTTGCACGACAAACGGGCTGATAACGGCCGGGGCCAGGCCGATGCGCACTTCAGACAAACAAAACTGCGCATCCTCGGCACCAATCGCCATGTCGCAGGCGCTGATCAAACCCAAGGCACCGCCATACGCGGCGCCTTGCACCACTGCCAAGGTCGGGATTTTCAGTTTGGCCAGGTTGTACATCAACTCGGCCAGGTGCCGCGCATCATCCAGATTGGTGTTGTAGTCGAGTTCGGCCGATTGTTGCATCCAGGCCAGATCGGCCCCGGCGCTGAAATGCTTGCCGCGTCCGCGCAGCAGCAGAAAGCGCAGCGTGCCATCGCTCTGAATCTTGTCGAGCGCGACGATCAGTTCCTGGATCATTTCGGCGTTAAAGGCGTTGTTCTTCTGCTCGCGACTCAACCACAGGGTGGCGAAACCCCGAGGGTCGGTGTGCAGTTCAAGGGTGTTGAAGTCGTTCATGTGCGTCAGTCCTTTCATCGCATTACATGCGGAACACGCCGAAACGCGTGGCTTCGATGGGCGCGTTCAACGCTGCCGACAAGCCCAGCGCCAACACCTCTCGGGTTTGCGCCGGATCAATCACACCGTCATCCCACAGCCGGGCACTGGAGTAGTAGGGGTGGCCCTGATGTTCGTATTGATCGAGGATCGGCTGCTTGATCTCGGCTTCTTCTTCGCGGCTGAACACCAGCCCGTTGCGTTCGGCCTGCTCGCGCTTGACCTGCACCAGCACCCCGGCGGCTTGCTCGGCGCCCATCACGCCGATGCGAGCGTTTGGCCACATCCACAAAAAACGCGGGTCGTAGGCGCGTCCGCACATGCCGTAGTTACCGGCGCCAAAACTGCCGCCGATGATCACGGTGAATTTGGGGACTTTGGCGCAAGCCACCGCCGTCACCAGTTTGGCGCCGTGCTTGGCGATACCGCCCGCTTCGTATTTTTGCCCGACCATAAAGCCGGTGATGTTTTGCAAAAACACCAATGGGATGCCGCGCTGGCAGGCCAACTCAATAAAGTGCGCGCCTTTTTGTGCCGCTTCGGCAAACAAGATGCCGTTATTGGCCAGGATCGCTACCGGGTAGCCGTGCAAATGAGCAAAACCACAGACCAGCGTGGTGCCGAACAGCGCTTTGAACTCATCGAATACCGAGCCGTCCACCAGCCGCGCAATGACTTCGCGCACATCAAAAGGCTGTTTGGCATCGGCCGGGACGATGCCGTACAGCTCGTCCTTGGGATACAGCGGCGCCAAAGGGCTGCGGTAGTTCAACTGGCCCAGCTTGCGCCAGTTAAGGTTGGCCACACTGCGGCGGGCCAGCGCCAGGGCATGCTCGTCACTGTCAGCGTAATGGTCGGCAACGCCGGACACCTTGCAGTGCACGTCGGCACCACCCAGATCTTCAGCGCTGACCACTTCGCCGGTGGCCGCTTTTACCAGGGGCGGCCCGGCCAGGAAAATCGTCGCTTGCTGGCGCACCATAATCGCTTCGTCAGCCATGGCCGGCACATAGGCGCCGCCTGCGGTGCACGAGCCCATCACCACGGCGATTTGCGGAATGCCGGCCGCGCTCATGTTGGCCTGATTAAAGAAGATCCGGCCAAAGTGCTCGCGATCCGGGAACACTTCATCCTGACGCGGCAGGTTGGCGCCGCCCGAGTCCACCAGATAAATGCACGGCAAGCGGTTTTGTTCGGCAATCGTCTGCGCGCGCAGGTGCTTCTTTACCGTCAGCGGGTAGTAAGAACCGCCTTTGACCGTGGCATCGTTCGCCACAATCATGCATTCAACCCCTTCGACCCTACCAATGCCGGCGATGATTCCTGCTGCCGGAACGTCTTCGCCGTACACGCCATAGGCAGCCAACTGACTGAGTTCCAGAAAGGCCGAGCCCGTGTCCAGCAACCGGTCAATCCGCTCGCGGGGCAGCAACTTGCCACGTGAGGTGTGGCGCTCTTGTGCCTTGGCGCCGCCGCCTTGCTGCACCTGCTCAAGCAAAGCGTGCAGGGCGTCGACCTGTTTGAGCATGGCCTCGTGGTTGGTCGCGAACTCCGCAGAGCGCGGGTTGATGGTCGTATGCAAGATGGACATACGTGCGCTCCTCAGCGGGTTTCGTTAAACAGTTCGCGACCAATCAACATACGGCGGATTTCACTGGTGCCCGCGCCGATCTCATAGAGCTTGGCGTCACGCAGCAGGCGCCCGGCAGGGAATTCATTGATGTAGCCGTTACCGCCCAGAATCTGGATCGCGTCGAGGGCCATTTGCGTGGCGCGCTCGGCGCTGTACAAGATCACCCCGGCGGCGTCCTTGCGCGTGGTTTCGCCGCGTTCGCAGGCAGCCGCCACCGCGTACAGATAAGCGCGGCTGGCATTGAGCTGGGTGTACATGTCGGCCACCTTGCCCTGGATCAGCTGAAACTCGCCGATGCTCTGGCCAAACTGTTTGCGGTCGTGGATGTACGGCACCACCAGGTCCATGCACGCCTGCATGATCCCGGTCGGGCCGCCCGAGAGCACGACGCGCTCGTAATCGAGACCGCTCATCAACACTTTGACGCCTGCGTTGAGGGTGCCCAGGAGGTTTTCTTCCGGCACTTCAACGTCGTCGAAAAACAGTTCGCAGGTGTTCGAACCGCGCATGCCGAGCTTGTCGAAATGGGTGCTGCGGCTGAAGCCTTTCCAGTCACGCTCAACAATAAAAGCGCTGATGCCGTGTGGGCCTTTTTCCAGGTCGGTTTTGGCGTAGATCACATACGTGTTGGCGTCCGGGCCGTTGGTGATCCAGGTTTTGCTGCCGTTAAGGACGAAATGATCACCGCGCTTGTCGGCGCGCAGCTTCATCGACACCACGTCAGACCCGGCATTGGGCTCGCTCATGGCCAGGGCGCCAATGTGTTCGCCGCTGATCAACTTGGGCAGGTATTTGAGTTTTTGCGCGTGGCTGCCGTTGCGGTTGATCTGGTTGACGCACAGGTTGGAGTGCGCCCCGTACGAAAGGGCCACCGACGCCGAGCCGCGGCTGATTTCTTCCATGGCGACCACGTGCGCCAGGTAGCTCAGGCCAGTCCCGCCGTATTCTTCCGGCACGGTGATGCCCAGCAGGCCCATGTCACCGAACTTGCGCCACATGTCGGCGGGGAACAGGTTGTCTTTGTCGATTTGCGCCGCGCGGGGGCTGAGTTCATCAGCCACAAAGGCTTGTACCTGATCGCGCAGCATGTCGATGGTTTCGCCCAGGGCGAAGTTCAAAGTCGGGTAGCTCATGGGGCACCTTGGTCATTGTTCTTATAAACGGCGTTAACAGCATCGCCATGGGTAAGCTTTACGTTAACGTAAACTTGGCAATGAATGCTGTCAATGACCTTTACGTTAACGTCAACTTGGTTCAGAGTAATTGCTATTCTGCACAGAGGGAATGCGTGAGTGCGCGTCTTCCCCATGCTCCCAAAACAATCACAAGAGGAGTTGTCATGAAGCCGCAATCTGTCCCCAGTTACAGCCAGGGCGCGCTGGACAAGCCGTTGCTGGCGATGACCATCGGTCAGGCGTTCGATCAAACCGCTGCCCGCTACCCCGACGGTGAAGCGTTGGTGGTGCGCCATCAGCAGCAGCGTTACAACTGGGCGCAGTTGGCTCAGGCCGTTGACCTTCACGCCAGGGCCTTTCTGGCGTTGGGCATGCAGGCGGGCGACCGGTTGGGCGTGTGGGCGCCTAACTGTGCCGAGTGGTTTATCTGCCAGTTTGCCAGCGCAAAAATTGGCGTGATTCTGGTCAACATCAACCCGGCCTATCGTTTGTCCGAGCTTGAATACGTGCTCAAACAATCAAAGTGCCAGTGGCTGGTGAGTGCGAGCACGTTCAAGACCTCGAACTACCACGCGATGCTCCAGGAGTTGCTGCCTGAGCTTGAAGGGCAGGCGGCCGGGCAACTCAACAGCGAGCGTTTTGCAGACTTGCGCGGGGTGATCAGCCTCGATGCACAGCCGCCCGCAGGGTTCTTGCCCTGGCCGCAACTGGCCACATTGGGCAGCGGCGTTGCAGTGCAGCAACTCTACGCACGACAGGCCAGCCTTCAGCCCGACCAGCCGGTGAACATTCAGTACACCTCTGGCACCACGGGCTTTCCTAAAGGTGCGACGCTCAGTCACCGCAATATTCTCAATAACGGTTACATGGTTGGCGAAAGCCTGGTGCTGACGGCCGCTGACCGGCTGGTGATACCGGTGCCGCTGTATCACTGCTTTGGCATGGTGATGGGCAACCTGGGGTGCGTGACCCACGGCACCACCATGATTTACCCGGGCGACGCCTTTGACCCCACACTGACCCTGCAAGCCATCGCCGAAGAGCGGGCTACAGCGCTATACGGGGTGCCCACCATGTTTATTGCCTTGCTCGATCACCCCGAGCGCGCCGGCTTTGACGTGTCGAGCCTGCGTACCGGGATCATGGCCGGCGCCACCTGTCCGATAGAAGTGATGCGCCGCGTGATCAGCGAAATGCACATGGGCGAGGTACAAATTGCTTATGGCATGACTGAAACCAGCCCGGTGTCCATGCAGACCGGGCCGGATGATGATCTGGAATTACGCGTGACCACCGTAGGGCGTACCCAACCGCACCTGGAGAACAAGCTGATCGACGCCGAAGGCAATATCGTCGCTCGCGGTGAGGTGGGTGAACTGTGCACCCGTGGTTACAGCGTGATGCTGGGTTACTGGAACAACCCGCAAGCGACCCGCGAAGCTTTGGACAGCGAAGGGTGGATGCACACCGGTGACCTGGCAGAGATGAATGAGCAGGGCTATGTGCGCATTGTCGGGCGTAACAAGGACATGATTATTCGGGGCGGCGAGAACATTTACCCGCGTGAGCTGGAAGAGTTCTTTTTCACCCACCCTGCGGTGGCGGACGTGCAGGTTATCGGGATCCCGGATGAAAAATACGGCGAAGAGATTGTCGCCTGGATCAAATTTCACCCCGGCCACAGTGCTAACGAGCTTGAGTTGCAAACGTGGTGCAAGTCGCGCATCGCCCACTTCAAGACGCCACGACACTTCAAGTTTGTCGACGTCTTCCCGATGACCGTGACCGGTAAGATCCAAAAATTCAAAATGCGCGAAATCAGCATCCTGGAGATCAGAAAGGTCTAGGCCGCTGGTTTTATGTGGAACTCTGTTTGTCGTGGGAGCGGGCTTGCTCGCGAATGGGGCGGCGGTGTGCAACAAGCACACCGCGTTGGCTGAATCGCGAGCAAGCCCGCTCCCACAGAAACACAAACCCCGGAAAGCACAAAGGGGAGCCGAGGCTCCCCTTTAACGTGTCGTTGCGTGCTCTTTTTATTATTGAAGGGTGGTCTATTGTTGTTTTTGGAACTCACCCTTTGCTGCGTTTTTTAGCGATCCCCATCCGGGATCAAGAGCAAACGTATTTTTTTGAGCGCTGATCCACTTTTATCACTGGCTATCAAACCGGCGATCCAACCTGAACGGGTGCTACCTGAAGGTAGTTTTATTGTTCTCTGCCCGGTTGCGAGGTGGCTCTTGGCTCCCCGGAAAAGTAAACCTTCTCCAAAAAAATCTGTTAGCTGCGTCTCTGCCGTGTTGTTTTTGTTATGTCAGAGTCGTTTCGTATTGTTCTTATTATGTTGCTGCGGTTTTTATTCTTGTTATGCCATAGAGATAGCAGGAGCCGTGCCAACTTTTAAAAATCCTTATAAATCAATGGCTTAAATTTTAGACAATAAAAAACCGGCCTGGATCAAGGCCGGTTTGTTTCCGTGTTACTCGTTTGTGTGAGGGGGCGGTAACACTAAGCCACACTTTTCAGCACTGGCGCGCCTTGGCGACCCGTGACCCGGTAACACGCCCCAGCACGCTGCAGATGTGCTGGCCTGCCAGTAACAGCTTGTCCATGTCGACCCCGGTTTCGATCCCTATGCCGTTGAGCATGTACAGCACGTCTTCGGTGGCCACGTTACCGCTGGCGCCCTTGGCGTACGGGCAGCCGCCCAGGCCTGCCACCGAGCTGTCGAACACATTGATCCCTTCGAGCAAGCTGGCGTAGATGTTGACCATGGCCTGGCCATAGGTGTCATGGAAATGCCCGGCGAGTTTGTCGCGGGGGACATAAGCCCCGACGGCTTCGAACATGGCACGGGTTGCCGAGGGCGTGCCGGTGCCGATGGTGTCGCCCAGCGACACTTCGTAACAGCCCATGGCGTACAGCTCTTTGGCCACGGCGGCAACTTGTTGCGCCGAAACCTGGCCTTCGTACGGGCAGCCCAGCACACAGGACACATAGCCGCGCACGCTGATGCCGTGTTGCCTGGCGGATTCCATGATGGGCACAAAGCGTTCCAGGCTTTCACTGATCGAGCAGTTGATGTTGCGCTGCGAAAACGCTTCGGATGCGGCGGCGAATACGGCCACTTCTTTAACCCCGGCGGCGACGGCGTCTTCGAAGCCGCGCATATTCGGCGTCAACGCCCCATAAACCACACCTGGCTTGTGCTGGATCTGCGCGAAGACCTCGGCGGAACCGGCCATTTGCGGCACCCATTTAGGCGACACAAAACTGCCGACTTCGATATAGCCCAGCCCGGCGTCGGTCAGGGCGTTCACCAACTGCACCTTGTCGGCCACGCTGATGGGCTGGGCTTCATTTTGCAAACCGTCGCGCGGGCCGACTTCAATCAGGCGCACATGGGTGGGAAATGTCATGGGGGGATCACCAGGGTTGTTATGTTTTAAGAGGCCGTCTGACTTTTTATCGTGTGTTCAAGCGCCTGGATACAGCGTTCTTCGGCCGTATCCAGTTCAAGTTGCATCTGCTGAATATCCAGCAACTGTTGCTCCAGCTGTTCACGGCGCTCGGCTATTTTGGCCAGCATGCTGTTCAACTGTTTCTGGTTGCCGCTGGTAGGGTCGTAAAGCTCAATCAGTTCGCGACATTCGGCCAGCGAAAAACCGATGCGCTTGCCGCGCAAAATCAGCTTAAGGCTGACTTTGTCCCGCGCCGAATAGATCCGCTCCTGGCCTCGGCGTTCGGGGGCGAGCATGCCTTGTTCTTCGTAAAAACGAATGGCGCGGGTGGTGATATCAAGTTCGCGGGCAAGGTCGGAAATACTGTACGTCTGGCTGCTCATGGGCGGGCTCTGGAAGGATCATGCCGTTAAGCTAAAGGTTGGTTGACGTTTACGTCAAGCAAGCGCTGCGCCTCGGCTTTCTTTTCCAGTGCCAATTGCTGTTGGCACACCTCGATCAACTGCTCACGCATCCAGCGGTTGGCGGGGTCTTGCTCGGTGCTTTCGTGCCAGTACAAGTGTGTTTCCACGCCCGGCAATTCGCTGATGGGCAGCGGCACAAAATGCAGGCCGTGCCGACGGGCAAAACGCTCGGGCACGGTCATGACCATGTCGGTTTGCTGCAAAACATTGGAGGCCATCAGGTAATGCTGGGAGCGCAGGGTGATTTTGCGTTGCAGGCCGATTTTGCCCAGTGCCAGATCCACCTGGCCGAGGCCGTTGCGCCGTGTCGAAATATGGATATGGGTCAGCGCCAGGTACTCGTCGAGGCTGATACTGGCCTTGCCCGCCAACGGGTGGCCCTGGCGCATGGCGCACACGTAACGGTCTTCCATCAACTTGATATGGCGTACTTGAGCGTCGGTGTTGAGCGGCGCATCGACGGCGAAATCCAGTCGTCCTGCCGCCAGGTCGCTGGTGGTCTCGCGGCGGTGGGCTAAAAAGCTTTCGATCACCACGGCCGGAGCATGTCGGCGCAAGCGCTGGAACAAGGGCGGCAAAATCACCGCTTCTGTCAGGTCGGTCATGCTGATACGGAACGTCTTGTTCGCCTGCAGAGGGTTAAACGTACGGCTTTCTTGCACCGACACCCGCAGCAGGGCCAACGCGCTGCGCACCGGGCTGATGATGTTCTGCGCCATGGGCGTGGGCACCATGCCTTGCGCCGTGCGCACAAACAGCGGGTCGTTAAAGGTTTCACGCAGCCGGGCCAGCGCGTTGGACACCGCTGGCTGGGTGATGCCAATGATTTGTCCGGCACGGGTCAGGTTGGCTTCGGTGTAAATGGCGTCGAAGACGATGAACAGATTGAGGTCGACCTTGCTCAGGTTCATGGCACTGGGCTCTTGTTGTTGGGGATGAGGCGATGGGCGCAATCATATATTGCTTATGAATGGTAATACACGTCGTTAATAGACAGCGCAAATGGAGAAGGGCTGATCTAGCATCACGGCAACGTCTATACACATTCACAGTAAAAGGTAGCCACCCATGGATTTCGCATACTCACCGAAAGTTCAGGCGCTGCGCGAACGCGTCACGGCGTTTATGGAGGCTTATGTCTATCCGGCCGAGGCGATTTTCGATCAGCAGGTGGCACAAGGTGATCGCTGGCAGCCGACGGCCATCATGGAAGAGCTCAAGCGCAAGGCCCAGGCAGAAGGCTTGTGGAACCTGTTTTTGCCGGAGTCGGAACTCGGCGCCGGGCTGACCAATCTGGAATACGCACCCTTGGCCGAGATCATGGGCCGGTCGATGCTCGGCTCGGAGCCGTTCAACTGCTCTGCACCGGACACCGGCAATATGGAGGTGCTGGTGCGTTACGCCAATGCACAGCAAAAACAACAGTGGCTGGAGCCGCTATTGCGTGGCGAGATTCGCTCTGCGTTCGCCATGACCGAGCCGGAGGTGGCCTCGTCCGATGCCACCAACATGGAGGCCCGTGCCGTGCGTGACGGCGATGAATGGGTGATCAATGGCCGTAAATGGTGGACATCCGGGGCCTGCGATCCGCGCTGCAAAATCATGATCTTCATGGGCCTCAGCAACCCTGAGAATGCCCGCCATCAACAGCACTCGATGATCCTGATCCCGGTCGATACCCCCGGCGTGAAAATTGTCCGCCCGTTGCCGGTGTTCGGTTACGACGATGCACCCCACGGTCACGCCGAGGTACTGTTCGAGAATGTGCGTGTACCGTACGAAAACGTCCTGCTGGGCGAAGGCCGGGGTTTTGAAATTGCTCAGGGCCGCCTTGGTCCGGGCCGCATCCACCACTGCATGCGCTCAATCGGCATGGCCGAGCGCGCGCTGGAACTGATGTGTCAGCGCTCGCTGCAGCGCACGGCGTTTGGTAAACCGCTGGCGCGTCTGGGCGGTAACGTCGACAAAATCGCTGACTCGCGGATGGAAATCGACATGGCGCGCCTGCTCACCTTGAAAGCGGCGTACATGATGGACACCGTGGGTAACAAGGTCGCGAAAAGCGAGATCGCGCAAATCAAGGTGGTTGCCCCCAACGTTGCATTGAAGGTGATCGACCGGGCGATCCAGATTCATGGCGGGGCAGGGGTCTCGCAGGATTTTCCGCTGGCTTATATGTACGCCATGCAGCGTACCTTACGTTTGGCGGACGGCCCGGATGAAGTGCACCGGGCGGCGGTTGGCAAATTCGAGTTGGACAAATACGCACAATCGCCGGGTTAATACACCCACACTTCAACCCGGCGATTCTTCAGACGGCCTTCATCTTCGGTGTTGGCCGCCACCGGCATTTGCGCACCGCAGCCGCGAATCTCACGCAGCACCACGCCACTTTTGACCAGTTCGCGGCGCACCGTCATTGCCCTGAGCTTTGACAGCAGTTGTGCGCGTTCCGGGTCATCCTTGGCATCCCCAAACCCTACCAGCGTCACCTGTTTGTTGAGTTTGTCGTGGGTTTTTAAATAGTCGACGACGCGGAGCAGATCCTGACGCGCCTTGTTGTCGAGGGTGGCGCTGCCTTCTTCAAAGCGAAAATTGACTGACAGGCGCTGGGCCTCACGGGTCAGCTCCAGGTATTCCTCGGGCATGTGCGCACCGGGCTGCACGTGGCTGGCCTGCACGGTTTGCGCGATAAAACCGTTTTGCGCGACGATGGCCTGGCCTTGGGCACTTTGGGTAAACGCCACCAGCGCCTTGGCCAGCGAGTTTTGGCTGGTGGGCGGCAGGTAAAAAAACAGGCGTCGCGACAGGGGGTAATCTTCACTGGCGATCAGGCTGTTGAGCGGCAGCATGGGCTGCGACGCGCCATCCACAATGGCCAGGGATTTAGCTTCGCGCACGTAGGGCAGGCCGATAAAGCCAATGGCGTGGGGGTCTTTGCTCACCGCATCGGACAGCGCTTCGCTGGACTCGAAACGCTGGGCCGTGCTGCTCAGCGGCCGACCGGCGCGGCTCAAGACCAACTCTTTAAAGGTATCCCAGGTGCCTGACTGATCATCCCGGGCATACAAATTAATCGAACCGCCCACGCCGCCCAGCGCTTCCCACGTGGTGATGTCGCCGTTGAACACTTTGGCCAGTTGCTCGGTGTTGAGTTTTTTCAGCGGGTTATGCGGGTGCACAATAATTGCCAGGCCATCGATGGCGATGACTTGCTCGGCTTCGGGGCTTTTTAGATCGCCGAGGGCCTCCAGTTCGACCAGCTCGCGGTCCTTGATCGGCCGAGACGAGGCCACCATGTCGGCTTGCCCTGCCTTGAGCGCACTAAAACCAGTACCGGAGCCGTGTGCGGACACATCGACACGGACCTGCTGGCCCAAGGTTTTGGTGGCGACGATGCTGTATTCGTTGGGGGGTATGACCGGGATGCTGTGAACATCATGAAAACCTTGCTCGATCAGCATGGCCGTCACCAATGCCGGGCCGAGATTGGCCCCGATGGTGTTAGAACCCTGGATGTGCAAATCCGCCGCAGGCCGGGCAAAGGCCAGAGGGGTGATTACACACAGCAGGATCAGTGACTTAAAGCGCAACATCAGCGGGCACCTTCCTGGAGCCATAGAATTGCCAGCAATTTAAGTCAGAAACGTTTCAATACAGTTACGCCCACCTTCTTGCCTCGCGATCTTTTGAACCTATAAAAGATCGCGAGGCAAGCTCGCTCCTACAAATTTAGATCAGTTCAGTTCGAGCCAGATCGGTGCGTGGTCTGACGGTTTTTCCATGGCGCGCAGGTCGTAATCGACGCCAGCGGCCTTGATGCGCGGTACCAGCGCCTGAGAGGCCAGAATCACGTCAATGCGCAGACCACGTTTAGGCTCGTCTTCAAAGCCGCGGCTGCGGTAGTCGAACCAACTGAAGCGATCCGCCACTTCGGGGTGCAGGTAACGGAAGCTGTCCACCAGGCCCCAGTTTTTGAGGCGCTCAAACCACTCTCGCTCTTCCGGCAGAAAGCTGCATTTGCCGGTTTTCAGCCAGCGCTTGGCGTTGTCCGGGCCAATGCCGATGTCGCAGTCTTGCGGGGAGATGTTGACGTCACCCATCACCACCAGCGGCTGTTCGTTGCTGAACTGGCCTTCCAGCAACTGTTGCAGGTCGCTGTAGAAACGCTGCTTGGCCGGGAATTTTGTCGGGTGGTCGCGGCTTTCTCCCTGTGGGAAATAGCCGTTCATGATGGTCACCGGCTGGCCATTGTCGTCAGCGTAGGTGCCCCAGATAAAGCGTCGTTGCGCGTCTTCTTCGTCGCTGGCAAAGCCCTTGTGCAGCTCCAGCGCGGGCTTGCGTGACAACAGGGCAACGCCGTAATGGCCCTTTTGCCCGTGAAAGTGCACGTGGTAGCCCAGCGCTTCGATATCGGCGAAGGGGAATTGCTCGTCGCTGACCTTGGTTTCTTGCAGGCCAATGACGTCTGGCTGGTGTTTTTCGATCAGCGCTGCCAGCTGATGCGGCCGAGCGCGTAGGCCATTGATGTTGAAAGAAACGATTTTCATGGGCGGGCAGTCCTGAGGAAAACTGCGATGTTAGCGGCCAGCGTGCAGTGGGGCAAATGGACTGCTAACGTAGGAAGCATCCAAGCAGATGGAACTGTTGCGGCCCTCGCGAGCTCGTACTCTCGAGAAGTGCCGCAACCCAAGCGACGCCAGGGAGATTGACCGTCATGACGCAAACGTTGAATGCCACTTGCCAGATCCGCCAGCTCGACAGCGGTTACTCCAAAGAAACCCGGGCTTTGCTGTATGAGGCGTATATGCATGACCCGACCTTCCGTTATGTGTTTGAAGCCCATCGCAAGGGCTACGCGCAGCGGGTGCGGGCCACGGTTCGGGCGTTGGTCAAACAGCATTTTTTCCAGCAGTTACCCGCCTTGGGTTTGCTGGTCGATGACCGCCTCATCGGTGTCGCACTGATTGCTCCACCGCAACGGCGCCTGGGTATTACTGAAAGTTGGGCGTGGCAACTGCGCATGGTGCTGACGGCGGGCTTGCGCGGTACGCGACGCTACCTTGAATACCATCAGGCGGTCTTGGCCTGCGTGCCGGGCGATGCCGTGCATATGCTGCCTTTGTTGGCGATTCATCCTGATTTTCAAGAATTGCCCTATGGCGAACAGTTGCTTGAGGCGGTACATAACTGGTGCGCCGTGGACGAACATTCAGAAGGTGTCGTCCTCGACAGCAGTAACCCGCGCTATCAGGAGTTTTACAAGCGTCATGGTTATGTCGAAATTGGTCAGGTTCCCTTGGGGCCCATCGTTGAGCACGTTTTCTTTCACGCCAACCCTCAGGTGTTACAAGCAGCAACGGCTTAAGGGCAACTTTTTGCCCATTGGCGCGCTCTATGACCCCCTCAGCCCGTGATAGCATCCGCTCCTATGAAGTTTCCAGGAAGATTTACCAGTGGTGTTGTCCTGCTGATCAGCAGCTTTGCGGCGTATGCCCAGAGCGAATTGGTGGTGAAGGTCAAACCGGCAAACGATGCCCTCAAGGCCAACGTGGAAGGCTATATAGGCAGCCTCGGCGATCGCGACGAGGCTGCCTTGTTGCGTTTCAAGCGTGGCGCCGAGGAGCAGGCCCTTAAAGCATTACAGGCCTTGGGCTATTACCAACCCAAGATCGAAGCCGATGTGCCCGAGGGCGACCCGCCGCGCCTGGTGTTGCACATTGACCCCGGCGAGCCCGTGCACCTGCGTAACGTGACCGTGCGCGTCGAAGGCCCTGCGGCCTCGCTCAAAGCGTTTGAAATCCCGGTCAGTGATGACCTTAAACCTGGCGCCGTGCTCAATCAGGGCAACTACGAAGACGCCAAGCGCATGATCCAGAACCGTGCGCTGCGCTATGGCTTTTTTAACGGCAAGTTCCTCAAGCACGAACTGTTGGTGGACCCTAAAGGCGGGTATGCCGATATCAATCTGGTTTACGAAAGCGGCCCGCGTTACCTGCTGGGCAAAGTCACTTTTGCCGGTGACGCACCGTTTGACCAGACCTTGCTCGACCGTCTGGTGCCCTTTAAGCCCAATACGCCTTATGACTCCGAGCTGGTTGCCGAGTTAAACCAGAACCTGCAATCGAGCGGTTACTTTGAAACCGTGCGCGTTGATGCCGCGCCGAGTACGGCGGTGGGGCAAGTGATCCCGGTGGATGTAGACCTGGATACCCGCAAGCCACGCACCATGACCCTGGGCCTTGGCTACTCAACCGACACCGGCCCGCGCGGCAAAGCCAGCTGGACCCGTCACTGGGACAACCCTCGGGGCGACAGCTACGGTTTTGAGTCTGAAATCTCCCAGCCCAAGCAAAATATCGGGGCCTGGTACGACATTCCGCTCGATCCGCCATTGACTGACAAACTGCGTTTTGCCGCCGGTTATCAGTACGAAGAAATTGCCAACACCGACACCTTGAGTAAATTGCTCACGGTCGGCCCTGAGTGGCACAGCAAACTGGACAACGGCTGGACGCGGATTGTCTCGCTGAGATGGCAGCACGAAGAATATCGCCTGGGTGATGACTCGGGCCTGAGCACCTTGTTGATGCCGGGCCTGTCCTACGCAGTCTTGCGCAGCGATAACCGGATTGACCCCAGCCACGGTTACAGCGTCAACCTGAGCACCCAAGTGGCCAAGCAAGGGCTGATGTCAGACACCAACCTGCTGCACGGCGATATCCAGTTCAAGGCGCTGAAAACTTTGTGGGACAAGCACCGTTTTCTGGGCCGTATCGAGTTTGGCGGCAGCGCCACCAATGGCTACAACTCCATCCCGCCGTCATTGCGCTTTTTTGCCGGTGGTGATCAGAGCGTGC
The DNA here is from genome assembly GCF_001043025.1 of Pseudomonas helleri. Taxonomy (GTDB): domain Bacteria; phylum Pseudomonadota; class Gammaproteobacteria; order Pseudomonadales; family Pseudomonadaceae; genus Aquipseudomonas; species Aquipseudomonas helleri. The sequence goes on from NZ_JYLD01000018.1 coordinate 54,437, forward strand.
GCGGTTATGACTACCAGAGCCTGTCACCCAAGAACTCCGACGGTGACCGTATCGGCGGGCGCTACTTGCTGGCCGGGAGTGTCGAGTACCAGTATCAATTTGCCGAAAAATGGCGCTGGGCGGCGTTTGTCGACAAAGGTAACGCCTTCAAGACCCTCGACTTTCCAAGCTTGAAAACCGGGGTCGGGGTGGGCATCCGCTGGATCTCGCCGGTAGGCCCCATCCGTCTCGACCTGGCCCATGCGCTGGATGACGATGGCGGCGTTCGTTTGCACTTCTCGATGGGGCCAGAACTGTGATTCGTGGTTTGAAAATAGCGGGCCTGGTGCTGTTGGCATTAGTGCTGCTGGTGGTTGCTAGCGTCGCTGCCATTTTGGGCACGCAAGCGGGTAGCCGCTGGGCGCTGGCGCAAGTGCCCGGCTTGCACATTGACAACTTTGCCGGCCGCCTGGGCGCGCAATGGAGCGCCGATCAATTGGTGTGGGAGCAAGGGGCAGATCGTGTCGAAGTGAGTCGGCCGATTTTCGCCTGGTCGCCTTCGTGCCTGATGCGCATGACTCTGTGCATCGATCAGTTGCAGGCCGACAAGGTCAACCTGCAATTTGCCCCGAGTGAAAAAGACAGCAGCAGCGGGCCGATTGAATTACCTGATTTGAAGTTGCCAGTGGCGATAGAAGTCGGGGTGGTGAAAGTGGGCAGCATCGTGTTTGACGGTGTTGAGCAACTTAAAGGCGTACAGATTGCCGCCAAGTGGACAGCTCAAGGGCTGCAGATCGACTCGGCGCGCATCGAGCGTGAAGACCTCAACGTCGAGCTGTCGGGTCTGTTGCAACCTGTGGGTGATTGGCCGGTAACCTTGCAGGGTACGGTCAATCTGCCGCAGCAAGACAACAAACCGTGGGCGCTGGCGCTAAAGGTTGACGGCCATGTGCGCAGCTCGATCAATCTGGTCGCTGACAGTACAGGCTACCTGGACGCTCACTTGAGCGGCGCACTGGAGCCGCTGGCCGAAAACCTGCCGGCGCAGGTCACCATCACCTCGGCCCAGTTCAAGCCCAGCAGCGAACTGCCAGACACCTTGCAACTGAATCAGTTGGCATTGTCGGCCAAAGGCGACCTCACTGGCGGTTATGAACTTGAAGGCAGCGCCAGTTTGCCTGCCGAGCAAGCCCCGGTGAGCCTCTTGCTCAAGGGCCGGGTTGATGCCAAGGGCGCACAAGTCAGTACCCTCGACCTGACCGCCAACGACAAGCAACATTTGAAACTGTCGGGCCAGGTGGATTGGCATTCAGGTTTGAGTGCCGAGGCCAAGGTCGACTGGCTGGACTTCCCCTGGCACAACTTGTACCCGGTCATTGCCAAGCCAGACGTGGATTTGCGCACGCTCAATGGCGAAGTGTCTTATACCGACGGCAAGTACCTGGGCAACCTCAAGGCCGACCTGACCGGGCCTGCGGGCGCCTTCAGCGTCAGCAGCCCGTTCAGTGGTGACCTCGAAAAAATCTTCATGCCGCAATTGGAGCTGGTGGCGGGGCAGGGCAAAGCCCGGGGCCACGTCAATGTGCAGTTTGCCGATGGCGTAGCGTGGGATACGGCGCTGGACTTGAGCGCGATCAACCCGGCGTACTGGGTGGCTGAACTGCCGGGCACCCTGGCGGGCCCGCTGCGCAGCACCGGCGAGTTCAAAAATGAACAGCTCAAACTGGACGCCAACCTCGACCTCAAAGGGCGCCTGCGTGGCCAACCTGCGATGCTTCAGGCCAAAGCCACCGGTGAGGGCGACGCCTGGACCGTGAGCGCTCTGGACATTCGCGTGGGTGATAACCGCATCAATGGCACCGCCAGCTTGCAGCAACAAATCAAGGCGCAACTTGATTTGAACCTGCCGCGTCTGGCTCAACTGTGGCCAGAACTGCGTGGCCAAATTAAGGGCCGGGTTGACGTGGCGGGTACGCTTCAGGCGCCGCAAGGTAAAGTCACCTTGCAAGGCCAGCAAGTGGCCTTTGCCGATAACCATCTGCAAAGCCTTACGCTGGATGCCAGCCTGGATAAATCCCAGCGCGGTCGCTTCGACCTTAAAGGCAGCGGGATCCAGGCCGGTGAAACGCCGTTTGGTGTGTTGACGGCCACGGGCAGCGGTGACATCAAGCGCCAGCAACTGCAATTGGCCTTGCAGGGGCCGATGTTGCAACTCGCTATGGCACTGGACGGCGGCCTCGATAAAGACAACTGGCGTGGGCGCCTGCTCAGCGCTGACATCAAGTACGGCCCGCAGCAATGGATCCTGCAAAACCCGGCGCGGCTTGAGCGTTTGGCTAATGGCCGGATCAATCTCGGTGCGCTGTGCCTGACGTCTGGCCCGGCCAGCTTGTGCGGTGAAGAACAGCGTTTGATGCCGGATCCCAAGCTGCGCATGCACCTCAAGCAGTTCCCGCTCGACAGCCTCGCCGAATGGTTCCCCAAAGACTTCCAGTGGCAAGGCCAGCTGAATGCCGACCTGATACTCGATTTACCCGCCAGCGGGCCTAAAGGCCAGGTGGTGGTGGATGCCAGCGGCGGCACCTTGCGTATCAAGGACAAAGGCCAGTGGGTTGATTTTCCGTATCAGGCGTTCAAGTTGACCAGCAACCTCAACCCTAACCGGGTCGATGCAAAGTTCGACTTTGATGGCGGAAAACTCGGGCAGGTGATGTTGTCGGCGCGGATCAACCCGCTGCCTAAAAACAAGCCGATCACCGGCGATTTCCGCTTGACCGGCCTGGACGTCTCAGTGGTGCGGCCGTTCGCCCCGATGGTTGAAAAACTCACCGGCCAGTTGAACGGTTCCGGGTCGATTTCGGGGGCGCTGGTCGCGCCGTACATCACCGGTGATGTGTCGCTCACGGGCGGCGAGATCTCCGGCCCCGAGCTGCCGACCAGCTTCGAAAACCTGCAGCTCAAAGCCCACATCATGGGTGAAGCCATGCAGTTGGACGGTGGCTGGACCAGCGGCAAGCAAGGGCAGGGCACGATTACCGGGAATGTCGCCTGGGGCCAGGCCATGGCAGTCAATGTGTTGCTCAAGGGCAACCACTTGCCGGTCACGGTTGAACCCTACGCCAAGCTGGACGTTGCCCCGGACCTGAAAATCTCGCTTAAGCCGGACAACACCTTGTTGATCGCGGGCACGGTGAATATCCCCAAAGGTGAAATCACCGTGCGCGAGTTGCCGCCTTCAACGGTCAAGGTGTCGGATGACACGGTGATCGTCGGGCAAGACACTGGCGATGAGTCCGCGTCGCCACCGATGGTGGTCGACATGGACATCAACGTGGTGGTGGGCCAAGAGTTGCTGACGTTCTCCGGTTTTGGGTTGAACGCCGATCTGGCGGGGCAGTTTCATATCGGCAACGACCTGGACACCCGCGGCGAACTGCGCCTGATCAATGGCCGCTACCGGGCCTATGGTCAGAAGCTGACCATCCGCCGGGCTCGCCTGTTGTTTGCCGGGCCGATTTCTCAGCCTTACCTGGACATCGAAGCGGTGCGCCAGACTGATGACGTGATTGCCGGGATTCGCCTTACTGGCAGCGCCGAACAGCCGACCACGCAGATCTTCTCCGAACCGGCCATGAGCCAGGAACAGGCGTTGTCTTATCTGATTCTGGGGCGTCCGCTGACCGGTACCGGTGAAGACGACAACATGCTCGCGCAAGCGGCGTTGGGGTTGGGCTTGATGGGCAGCTCGGGGGTGACCACCAGCTTGGCCAACCACCTTGGGCTCAAGGATTTCGAGCTGGATACCGAGGGCAGCGGCGACAACACCGCTTTGGTGGCCAGTGGCAAGATCAACGAGCGCCTGAGCGTGCGTTACGGTTATGGCGTGTTTGAGCCAGCCAGCACCATTGCTTTGCGTTACAAACTGAGCAAGCGGGTGTACGTCGAAGTGGCCAGCGGCCTGGCCAGTTCGCTGGATATTTTCTACAAACGGGATTTTTAGAGCAAAAAAACCCCGTAGTCGCTGACGAGGTACGAAGGCTGCGATGGGTTGCGAAGCGACCCTGGACGGCGGTCCTGCGGCCCGTATCGCAGCCTTCGTGCCTCGTCAGCGACTACGCGGTTTACGCCGTGCTGTTTCAGCGATTCAAATGCTTCATCGACTCTTCGCCATAACGCAAACCCGACACCGCGCCCGCCGGGAAGATGGCGGCCAGGGCGGCCCATTCGCTTGAGCTCAACCGGACGTCCAGCGCAGCAACGTTTTCTTCCAGGTATTTGCGTTGCTTGGTGCCCGGAATCGGGATCAGGTAGTCGCCCTGTGCCAATACCCAAGCCAGGGCCAATTGCCCGGCGGTGACACCTTTATCGGCGGCCAGCGCTTGTACTTGCTCCACCAGCCGCAGGTTTTTGCCGAAGTTCTCACCTTGAAAACGCGGGTTGGTGCGTCGGAAGTCGTCTGCGGCGAAGTCATCCGGGCTTTTCAGGGCACCGGTCAAAAAGCCTCGCCCCAGCGGGCTGTATGGCACGAAGGCAATGCCCAGGCGCTCACAGGTGGCCAGACAGCCGTTTTCTTCCTGGTCGCGGCTCCACAGCGAGTACTCGCTTTGCAGTGCGCTGATGGGGTGCACCTTGTGTGCCCGTTCAAGGGTGGCCGCCGAAGCTTCGCTCAGGCCCAGATAACGAACCTTGCCTGCCTTGACCAGATCCGCCATCGCACCCACGGTCTCTTCAATCGGCACGTTAGGGTCCATGCGGTGCTGGTAGTACAGGTCGAGGGTGTCGACCCCAAGACGTTTCAGGCTGCCTTCAACAGACGCCTGGATATAGTCGGAACGCCCGCTGATGCCGCGGGCCGACGGGTTGGCTGGATCGCGCACAATGCCGAATTTAGTCGCGAGAAATACCTGGTCGCGCTTGCCACGAATTGCTTGGCCGATGAGCTCTTCGTTGGTGTGCGGGCCATACATGTCGGCGGTGTCGAGCAGGTTGATGCCCAACTCCAGCGCGCGGTGCAAGGTGGCCACGGCTTCACGGGTATCGCTACCGGTGGTGTAGAAGTCAGTCATGCCCATGCAACCTAAACCTATCGCGCTGACGTGCGGGCCGTTGTTGCCGAGTTGGCGAGTGTGCATGTGAGGTGCTCCTGAGTGGGGGTGGCGCTATTGTTTACCTCGACACGCAGCGGATAAACCGGGTAGAAACGCTATCACTGTTCGTATTTTCTAAATAATAGGGGTGGGGCATGGACCGATTTAATGCGATGCTGGTGTTCACCCGTATCGTCGAGCTGGGTGGTTTTGCCAAGGCCGCAGACAGCCTGCAAATGCCCCGGGCATCGGTAACGGTATTGATCAAGCAACTGGAAGCGCATGTGGGGGTGCAGCTGTTGCATCGCACCACGCGGCAAGTGAGCCCCACCCTCGATGGCGCTGCGTATTACCAGCGGTGTGTGCGGTTGTTGGCGGACCTTGAAGAGTCCGAGGGATTGTTCCGGGGCAGCCAGCCCAAGGGCACCTTGCGGGTTGAGATGCCAGCAGCCGTCGGGCGCCTGGTGGTGTTCCCGGCGCTGCCGGAATTTACCGATCGCTACCCGCAGATTGATTTGGAAATCGGTCTTAATGATCGGCCCGTCGACCTGATTCGCGAGGGGGTGGATTGCGTGATCCGCGGCGGCCTGACTGTCGACGATTCACTGGTGGCGCGACCTTTGGTGCAGATGGACCAGATGACCTGCGCCAGTCCGGATTATTTGCGTGCCCATGGCGTGCCGCAATCGCTGGACGACTTGAACGGGCATCGCATGATTGAGTATTTTTCCAGCGCCTCGGGCAAGCGCTATGGGCTGGAGTTTCAGCTTGGCGATGACGTACGTTTGATCAACCTGCCCAAGCAAGTCTCGGTCAACAGTGCCGAGGGTTACCTGGCTGCGTGCGTGGCCGGTTATGGATTGGTGCAAACGCCGCGCTATCACGTGGCGCAACAGGTGCGGGAGGGGAGCTTGCAGGAGGTACTAAGTGATTGCTTGCCGCCGCGTCTTGCGTTGACGGCGTTGTATCCGCCGCATCGGCAACTGTCACCGCGGGTGCGGGTGTTTGTCGACTGGCTGGTAGACCTGTGCAGCCGGCCCGACAGCGGTTTTAAACGGTAAACGGCTGTAGGAGCGAGCTTGCCTCGCGATCTTTTGATCGTTAAAAAGATCGCGAGGCGTAAAGGCTTAACGCTGGTAATACCCAGGGCCACCACCGTAATAGCGGTGATCGTGATGCCATCCATGGTCAGGGAAAAATACGCACCCGCTCATGGCCAGGATGAGCAACAGCGGAACCAGCCGAATGACACGACGTAACATCTGTAAATCCTCAGGGTTGAGCCGGTGGCAGCTAAAAAGCTTCCCCGGCTGTAAGATGAGACCCTGTTTGTTTCAATTCATCTCCGGCAATTCACATTATTTTTCAGGAACAGGTAATGACTCCTAAGCAACGATTGGTGTACTCGATTTTGATCGCTCTGGTGGTGCTGGGCATCATGTTTGGTCTGTCGTATCTGCAAAACACCGGCGTGATCACCGAAAAAACCTTCCAGTACATCGCCATTGGCGTGGCTGTGGTTGTGGTGGTGATCAACGGTGTGATGCGCCGCAAGACCAAGCTTTAAGCCTCGATTTTACCCATCAGCACGGCTTCAGCCTGTGGATGCAGGCTGTAGCTCTTGTCGCTGTTGAGGACCACCACGCCTTCGCTGCATAAGCGCTTGAGCACTTCACGCACACTCAGAAACGACAGCGGGATATCCAGCGCCAGCAAGTGGCTGTGCATGCCACGCACCCCCAGCCTGCGGTCGTTACCGGCGGCAGTCAGCAAGGCATCGATGACCTTGAGACGCACCAGACTGGTTCGCAGCCCGAAGCATTTGAGTAGCTGGCGGATCCGTTCATTACCTTGCAAAGGCGCAAGCGCTTCCAGCAGGCCTGGGTCAGGCTGAAAAGCGGTATTGCGACGCTGTGGGTTGCCATCCGTTGGCAATTGCGGGTTCTGCATGCAAAAACTCCTTTCAGAGCCTGATCAGGAAAATAAAAAAGCGCTCTTACTTAACTAGACGAATGAGCGGCGTAAATCATGAACATCAAAATGTAGAAATTTTGTCGTGAATTATTCTCAATCGCGATTCGATCCCGTGTGGCCGGGGGTTTTAGGCGATTATTAATTTTTTTTAACCTGCTTCGTTTCTTGTACAGGCTGTTCCCGGCCCGCGGTTTTCAATCGATGACGCAGCCGGGCCTTTTGTACTGATCGAGCAGGAGTCCGCGTGAGTATTTTCAAGCCGCTGAGCAAGTCGTGTTGTGCTGCGTTATGCCTGAGCCTGAGTGTGTCCGTATGGGCTCAGACACCTGCCAGCGAGGTGAGTGCAGAGATTCGTCGTACCACGTTTGGGGTGCCGCATATTCGCGCGGCCGATGAGCGCGGGTTGGGCTATGGCATCGGTTATGCCTACGCCCAGGACAACTTGTGCCTGCTGGCCAATGAAGTGGTTACCGTCAACGGCGAGCGTTCGAGGTACTTTGGCCCAGAGCAGATGACCCTCGAAGAGCGCGATAACCTCTCCAGCGACCTGTTTTTTACCTGGCTCAATACCCCGCAGGCCGTGGCTGCTTTCTGGCAAGCGCAAACGCCTGAAGTGCATGACCTGATCGAAGGCTATGTGGCCGGTTACAACCGTCAGCTCGGCGAACGCAAAGGCCTGCCTGAGCAATGTGATAACCCGTCGGTGCGGCCGATCACCACGGCTGATGTGGTCAAGTTGACCCGTCGCTTGCTGGTCGAAGGCGGTGCCGGCCAGTTCGGGGAAGCGTTGGTGGCTGCTGCGCCACCGCTCACAGCATCGCACGCGGCAACTCTCAATCCGGGGGCTGAGCGCTTTGCCGTGGCGAGCGAGCGGATGCAGCGTTTTGCCCTGGATCGCGGCAGCAATGCGGTTGCCATTGGCAGCGAACGCTCGCAAACCGGCCATGCAATATTGCTCGCTAACCCGCATTTCCCGTGGGTGGGCGGCATGCGTTTTTACCAGATGCAATTGACCATCCCCGGCAAGCTGGATGTGATGGGTGCGGCTCTCCCGGGCTTGCCGATGATCAACATCGGCTTCAATGCGAACGTGGCCTGGACCCATACGGTGGATACGTCCAGGCACTTCACCCTGTATCGACTTGAGCTCGACCCCAAAGACCCGACACGCTACCTGCTCGACGGCCAATCGCGAGCGCTGGACAAACAAACCCTGACGGTCAACGTCAAGCAGGCCGATGGCAGCCTGGTGCCGGTGTCGCGCACCTTCTACAGCTCGGTATTCGGACCGGTGGTGCAATGGCCGGGCAAGCTCGATTGGGATAACCGCGTGGCGTTCAGCCTGCGTGATGCCAACCTGAACAATGACCGTGTCTTGCAGCAGTGGTACGCGATGAATCAGGCGCGCAACCTTGATGCCCTGCAGGCATCGGTAAACACCCTGCAGGGGATTCCGTGGGTCAACACCTTGGCGGTAGATGACCAAGGGCAGGCGTTGTACATGAACGTGTCGGTGGTGCCCTACGTGGACAAGGCCAAGCTGGCGGCGTGCAGTGACCCGCGTGCGGGCCTTGAAATGATTTTGCTCGATGGCAGCCGCAGTGCCTGCGACTGGACGATTGACCCGAGCGCGGCGCAGCCGGGTATTTACCCGGCCAGCCAGTTGCCACAATTGCGCCGTAACGATTACGTGCAGCACTCCAACGACTCGGCCTGGATGGCCAACCCCAACGCGCCGCTGAGCGGGTTTTCACCGCTTATCAGCCAGGACGGCCAACCGCTGGGGCCGCGTGCTCGTTTTGCCCTGCAATGCTTGAGTCAGCCGGGGCGTGTCAGCGTCGCAGATTTGCAAGGCATGGTGATGGATGACCGGGTGTACCTGGCAGGGCAAGTCATGCCCGACCTGCTGACCGTGTGTGAAGCCCGGCAAGGGCCCGTGTGTGCCAGCCTCAAGGCGTGGGATCAACAAGCGAATCTGAACAGCGGGATGGGGCTGGTGCATTTCCAGAACATCATGGCTCAGTTGCTTGATGTCCCGGATGTGTGGCGGGTGCCTTTCAATCCGGCAGACCCGCAGCACACCCCGCGTGGTCTGGACCTGGAGCAACCGGCCGTGGTTGAAGCCGTGCAGCACGCGCTGCAAGCGTCAGCAGCTACCGTGGCAGAGCAGGGTTTAACGCCGGAGATGGCTTGGGGTGATATCCAGGGGGTCAACAGCGCAGGTCAGCGGATTGCGATCCACGGCGGCCCGGCCACGCTGGGGGTGTACAACGCCATGCAAAGTGTTCCGGTTGAGGGCGGCAAGCGTGAGGTGGTCAGCGGCACCAGTTACTTGCAAACCGTGACCTTCGACGAGCACGGCCCACAGGCGCAGGGCTTGCTGGCTTTTTCAATCGCCAGCGACCCGGCTTCAAAGCATTCGCGTGATCAGACTGAGGCGTTCTCAAACAAGCAGTGGCCGCGCTTGCCCTTCACCGAGGCGCAGATCAAGGCCGATCCACAGTATGAACTGACCACGCTTCGGGGCCATTTGTAATTTTGCAGCGCTCTAGCCGCGAGGCAGGGCGTTGATCACCGGCAGGCCGTTTTGATCGACGCGCACATACACCGGCAACACCTTGGGCAAGGACGCCACCAGGTTCGGGATCTCTTTCGTGTTGAAGACCCCGCCAATCCGCAACTGGCCAGTGGCGGTGTCGGCCAGTGACAGCGGCGTGCTCAGGTAGCGGTTGATCATGGGCAAGGCGTCGGCCAGGGTCAGGTTGTCGAGAATCAGCTTGCCATTACGCCAGGCCAGGTCGGGGGCGTTGGCATAGGTCTGGCTGATTTGCGGCGCGTAGTCGCCCCCTCTGTAGCTGGCCTGCATGCCGGGCTCCAGACGCAAGCCGTCGCCACTCAGGTTCTTGTTGCTGGTGACCAGAACTGACCCTTCCAGCAGCGTGACCCGCACCTGATCTTCGTACATCCACACATTGAACTGGGTGCCGGTGACCCGGATACGCCCGTCAGCCGCCTGAACGACAAACGGGTGCGTCACATCGTGGCTCACCTTGAAAAACGCCTCGCCTTTGTTCAGGGTGACCTGGCGCTGGTCTTTGTAATTGAGGTAGGTCAGTTGGCTGCCCAGGTTCAGTTCGACCTGGCTGCCATCGGGCAACGTCGCGTTGACCACGCTGTTGTCTGCCTCAAGGCGTTTGTACGCGCTGGGGATGACGCCGAGTTGCCAGCCGCTGTAGGCCGCCACAGGCACCGCGACAAGAGCAATGGCGGCCGCTATGGCCACACGCTGCCAAAGGCGGCGCTGAGCCTTGCGGGGCAGGGGCACGACCTGTGCGACAGCGGGTTGTGGCCGTGGCAAATGCTCGCTGGTGTCCCAGATGTCGAGCATTGCTTCATATTCAAAGGCGTGCAGCGGATCAGCGTTTAACCACACAGAAAAAGCGGCACGTTCCTGGTCAGTACAGTCAGGCTCGTGCAAGCGCATGCACCACTGAGCCGCAGCCTCGGTGATGGCATCGTATTCAGCTTCTGTGAGGCGTGTTTCGCTCATGTGCGCTCCTTGGTGAGGTGCATTCTAACCCTGCGCTTGTGCTAACGAGAACATGAGCCATGTCAAAAGGATGTCATTTATTGCGATGCCAGGTTTTTTCTCTGCTACGGTTACTTCGGCATCTTAGTACCAGACGCAACATCAATTAATGGAGTTAAGAACATGTTGAAGAAAACTTTTGCTGCTGTGCTCACCACTGCTGTTTTGCTGGGCTCCAGCGTTGCGATGGCGCAGCCGAATCTGGATCCGAACTGGGCGTTCTCCAAAGAGCTCGTTGAAGTGCTGAAGAACAAAAACGGTTACACCGTGATCAAGAAAATTGAAGCGGAAAACCCTGCCAATGGCCTCTGGAAAGCTGAAGGCATCAAAGCGGCTGATGGTGTTCAGTACGAAATCATTTTCGACTCGACAGGCAAAGTGATCTCCGAGAAGAAAGACTGATTCTCGCCGATTTCAGTCCAGGCACTCACTGAGTGTTTGCAGCCCGATCCTGCCTGTGCGGATCGGGCTTTGTTTTTAGCGCCTGGCTCTGTGTGCGAGCCATTGTTCGCGAGTAATTTCCCATAAGTCGCACGCAAATTTGCCACCGACAAAGCTGCTTTCCTGAGTGCTCACCAGACGCATTGCGCCACGCTCCGAGATACGCCGAGATCCCGCGTTAGGGGCCGCCTTAGGCACGCGCATCACTTCGCGGCCCAGCGTCTCAAACCAGTAAGCGTCCACCACAGTGCAGGCTTCGCTCATCAGTCCTTGACCTTGCCAGGGCGGTGACAGCCAGAATCCCCGGTGGTTATCGACGTGATCCATCAAGCTGATACTGCCAATGACCTCTTCTGGCCGGGTGCGCAAACGCAGTGTCCAGTGCCATTCTTCGCCGCGGGCCATGGCCGGCAGAGCGACGTCACGCAGGTAACTGAGGGCGCCGTCATCCGGGTACGGCCACGGCACGACATCGTTCAGGTAACACACCACTTCCCAATGCGGGAAGCGTTGCTGGATGGCATCAGCATCCGCCAGGCTCAAGGGCTGCAGGATCAACCGCTGGGTTTGCAAGGTGGGCGGCGCGTCCATGTGAATGGCTCCTTGCCATTAATTTGCATCGAGATTAACTCTGAATACACATCTGCGCTTTACGAGTGCGCAAAAACTTGCGCAGTTAAACGCTGTTTTTACATGGATTAACGTGCTGTAAGCCCCGTGAATAAAGGGCTGTAGCGAACTGCGCAACTTCTTGCGCAGTACTGAGCAGCTTTTTGCGCACTTTTAACCTGTTTGTGCCAGTTTCGGTGGTGGTTTTGGCCGTTAGTTAGCGCCAAACGTTTGTTTTATATGGAGTGTTTTGTTTCTGGCACGGTGCTTGATATCTCGTATGGATCTAGTAGGCGAGCGTTGCGTTCGCCGGAGGCTCCAAGATGTCAAAGCCCTTCTGGCCCAAAAACCCCAATAACGTCAACCTCTCCCGCGATGATGCGCGAAACAGTATGGGCACCTGCCCGCTGATGAAAACCACCGTGCAGTTGATCCCGCTGCGCTACGCCATCGTCGACAATCCGGGACTCGATCCCGCGAGCGAGGTTGCCATGCCCTACAGCCTCGACGCCCGGCCGCTGGGTATCCGGCTGTTGCGCGATGGCTGGTTGTACGTGATTGAGGGCAGCAGTGGCACCTTGTCCGAGTACCGTATTGAAGACGGTCTGGTCAGCGCCATGCTGTGGCAAGGTCGTGAGGTATTCGAAGACGACCGTGAAGCACCGATCCATGAACCGAGGCTGATTTACGCCAAAACCAGCACGCTGTACGTCACTTATTCTGAAGTTCCGTGGACCGCGAAAAAGTGCCAGCAGGTGCTGAGTTCAACGTCCGAGCGTAATCACTTCATGCAAGCGGTCGACTTGAGCAAGGCCAAGTGCGACACCGGCGGGCCCCACCTGCTGACCCCGGACATGACCGAGCATTGGCTGGCCGAAGTCGCCACCGAACGAATCGAGGCAGAACAACAGAACCCTGCCACCACGCTGGCCGAGCACACCAGCAGTACCCAACAACGGCTGGACGCGGAACTGCCCGAGCACGAGCGTTTGCCCTACCTGTGGGAAACCCCCGCGCGTTTCTCCCAAACCTCCATGAACCGCCTCACTGGCTGCATTCATCCACAGTACCGGCACGACACGCTGTATCTGGTGCTGGAAGACACCTTGGGGGTGATGCGCGACCTGGCCAATTATCAGGACCACGTGGTTGGCTGGATCGACGACTGGAGCAATGGCGGGGCGAAACCGGGCCACAACGAACGCGACTATGTACTGGCGTGCTACATCGAATCCCTCAGCCAGCTCAATGCGCGGGATGTCAAAACGCTGATCGGTGAGAGTACGGACCCTGCGCACAAAGCACTGCTGGATGATTTGCTGTGCATGGCTCAGCCGCAGTACGGTGTGACAGATGCCGCGATTATTGAGTACCTCGAAAGAGGTGGCTTGATGACGCCGCCCGCGGGCAGCCCGGTGCCGGCGGAGCTGGAGGTGTTGCGTCAACGGGCGCAGGCGCTGGCCGAGAACATTGACTATTCACGTGGCATGAGCAACAGCGCTGATGCGCTGAATGTACTTGAAGACGTTGATCGTCGTTTCTTCACTCGTGAACACTTTCGCGTAGCGCCACCGGCATTTGTCGATGAACACTTCGAAGCGTTGATTGCTCTGGGTAAGCAACAGAGCCAGCAGATCACTGGAGTTTTGTATGGGACCAAGCTGGGCCAACGCGGCGTCAATGAACTGATCGACCGCGAAGCAATGGACCGAGAATTACTCGCCCATCGAGCCGGGCTGGCGCGCTGGAACCACCTGCTCGATGCCATCACTGCCGACCGGGTCAAACTGACGTGTTCGGGCGCGTTTCATAAAGCGGGCTGGTACTTCGACCCGATGGACATCGGCCACGCCGGGCACGCGTTTGCCACTGAATATGCCTGCCTCAAAGACATTTGCCGCAGCGACGACGCTTGTGAACAACTGCTGGCGTACAGCGAGCGCAACCCCCAATTCAGCCGCCCGCTGTATTACACCTTGCCCTACAGCGACCAAACCACGCTGTGGGTGCACTACGCATTTTTGCTGGCCGCGGGCATGGTCCTGTTCAACAACAGCCCTGAACTCCTGGCCCGCCTGCGCAGCATTGAACAGAGCCGTTTACCGGCACTGGACGATCTCCCCGACAGCACCCGCTCAGTGGCCAATGCCGCCCTCAACACCCTAACCCCGGCGCTTAATCGCGGGTTGGAAAACGTGCTGGTCAACTTTGACGAGTTCTTCAAAAACAACGCCATGCCCGACGTTGAAGAACTGCTGCGCAAACTGCCCGTGGCCCTGAAGTCGCGGATAGTGCAGGCCGCCAAAACCGAAGGCGTGACGTTCCATTTTGCGACACCGCAAGAACAGGCCGCGTTACGCGAAACGCTGAGTGAAACCTTCAAGCTGCGCCAGGAAATAGCCCTGCTTAAAAAGAAGCGGGCCCAATCCAATCGTCAACACGGGCACAAATCGCAGACCTCTCGGGAACTGCTGGAGAAAATCCAGTACGACAGCCAACGGCTGGATCTGGAGCAAAGACGGCTGGCAGCCAGCCTGAGCCCCATCCCGGAGTTGCCGGATGAACATGCGCGGATTTTCGGTTCGACGCAGGGCAAAGCAGGGCTGATGGTGATCTTCCCGAATGAAGGCAAACGGCAAGTGGCCGGGTTGATGGATAACTTTCGTAAAGGTGTCCATCGCGCGCCGGTAATGAACGTGCTGGGGGATGGCGCGGCGTTGTTGCTGTTTGTGGCGCAGGCGGTGAATTTGGTGCAGGTGGTTAAAGAAACAATGGCTGTTTCGAGTGATAAGAGGGTTTGGGTGCCTTTTGTGAGTGCTGCACTTGCAACGGGTGCGGCTGGCTTTGCAGCTGCGCAAGGCATATTTGATACCGCCTTAAGTGCTCAGGCTAAAAATCTCGGCGAGGTTCTCGCAAGAAACTCGCTTAGCCGGCTGCAGGTCACCATGGGTAAGTTACATATTGGATTGGGCTTTGTAACTTATGCTTTGGGTTTTGCTGCGGCTTTAGTAAGTTTCAACGGCTATCAAAAACAATGGTCTCAAGCCGTACTTACAGGCAATCGCGGAGCCCAAAATGGTGCATTGATCGCAATGGTCGCATCGGGAGGTTTGGCCACTACTAATGCTTATGGTTTTGGTCATACCGCAAAAGCCGGTTATCAAGTGCTGATGGCTGCCAAAGGTGAGGCCCGTAAGACGGCGTGGAAGGTCGCTGGAGCGCGTCTTGGCAGCGTCTTTTTCCGTTCCAGTTGGGCCGGTGGGTTTTTCACGATACTGGAGCTGGCCGGCACCTGGCTTTACAACCGCTACAACACCAGTGGCCATGATCAGTGGCTGCAAAGTACTCCGTGGGGGCGGGATGTTGATAAGCGCAAAGATTTAAGTCTTCAAGAGTTCCAGCATTACTTGACGTTGCAGCAGCAGGCGCCCTTTGTAGAAGTCAAACGTTCAGACGATGAGCCGTTTTGGCAAAGCATGTTGGGTGGCACTAAGCCGGGCGAGATTTTCGTGATCCTGCCGGGGCTGACCCTGGCCGATTATCAAGACAGGCTGGACGGGCGGGCCAGTCATGGCCTTAAGATCGGCGCACAGCGAATCACAACGTTTCTTCGGGGGGATCGAGGCATTCCCGTGGAGCAGCGTGAGGTTGTAACCGAGCAGGTGCAGGCAGGGTTGTATCGAATGGTGAGCAAGCCCGAAAAAGAACAGAGCGGGCCAGCACCCTTATTGATCAAACTGACTTATCCACGCAATACTGAACGCACTATCGGCAATATTTCCGAGGAGTTATTGATTGAGCTTGAGCTCCAGTCGTTAGATGACGAGGGGCAGTTGGTCCGGCGTAATTACCGTATTCTCTTCAATCCTCTTGAAGGTGGACGCTTTCTCTCGGCGAAGCAGCATTTCGATTCGAGCGTAGAAATGCCTTTGTTAGGGATTGATGTCATGGCAATGGAGCCTTTGCAATGAGCCCTTCCAAGTCCATATCAATTCAACAATCATTAGAAGGTTCTCCTAAAAAAGCGGGTGACATAGAGTTTTGTCTTGCTGGACGACAAACCTACTTGGCCCCTTTACCGCTGCCCACAGAGACAGATCCTTGCTGTCCCTATATCAGTGATTACAACGATATTTATTTGGACTTTGGAGGGGGAGAGCCGAATGTCTTTTCGTACCAAGTTAATCTGGGTGGGCCATTTAGCTGTGCATGCTTGGTCGCAATTGTATGTCCACTATTAGGTGGCTTTATTGCGTTAACTTTAGGTTACGGTGCTGATGAGAGCTTGGAGGCTGTGAGCGGAATATTTTTGGTGGCGTGGGGCATCGCTATAAAAATGTGGCTAGCAACCTCAGCTGTCTGCTTCGTCATTTGGCTCCACCACCACAAACTTTTCACCAAAGTCATCCCCACCCGCTTCAACCGCCAACGCCGTGAAGTCTGTTTTATCCCCGAAGGCGCCACAGAACCCTTGTTCGTCCCTTGGGAATCCCTGTCTGCCTGGGTGGTTCAAGGCCAAAGCGCGACGCAATACGGCGTGACCCGTCACTACGGGATGGGCATGGGCTTTATGCATGAAGGCGAGCTGGTCAGCGTCGAATTCCAGTGCGGTGCCCTGCAACTGGCGATTGCCAATTGGGAGGCCGTTCGCGGTTATATGGAGTACGAACTCAACGACCTGCACGCCATCCAGGATCCGCTGGAACTTCAGGCTCCCGGCGACCCGCCCCATGAAGGTCTGCACACGTTTCGCAATGCTCGCGCCAGTTTGCATCGGCGTATCCGGGAGAAAGAAGTGGGGTGGATCTACGGCTTTTTTTGGTACGTCTACCACGTCATGACGTTATGGACCCTGCCCAACCATTTGGTTGAGTGGGAGATAAAACGCATCGCCAAGGTCGGCCGCAAAGCGCTGCCCGAGGCGATGCGTGAATGGTCCGAGCCGCTGCCGCCCGAGCAATGGGCCAAGCCCAGCGCCGAGTTGCTCCGATTGAGCGCCAAGGTCAAGGCGTTGATCAAACGCTCACCACGCAAGTTGATTACCGAGGTGTTTGCTGAGGCGTATCGCAGTGAGCCCACCCATAAAAAAGCCCCCGTCAAACGGGGGCTGATCTGAGGCTTAGGTTGCTGCGGGTGTTAGCCGTTGGTGCAACCGTTACCCATGACGCGGTATTCGATGATGTGACGCTGACCTTGATGGTCTTCGTACGTCATTTTTGCCGGAACCACTCCACACACATCGGCGACAGGCGACACATTAATGACTTTGGCGATGTCCAGGTCGGTGGCGTAAGTGTATTGCTCAACGGCAGGTTGGGCTTGTGCAACTTTAAGGTCGTCTGCCATCGCCAAAGTAGACAGACCCATCAGAGCAAGTGCAATCAAACGTTTCATTTTCAATAAGACCTTAAAACAATCACGACTAACTGACTTCAAGTGCCGGATGGCGGTAGAAGTTGCCAGACCACTGAGTGTGTGTCTGCCACGAAGTACCGTGCCCTGTTTCAATGTTGTTTCTAGGGGGTGGTTCAATCATAAGGTTTTGCCGGGCAGGTTAAAGACCGAATGCTGCCATGCACTTATGCAGGATCGGTAACAATCCTGTAGGAGCGAGCTTGCCTCGCGATCTTTTCAACGATTAAAAGATCGCGAGGCAAGCTCGCTCCTACGCAGGGTTGGTTCAGCAATTAATCGTTTAAGTGCCTGTCGGACAAAAACCGCTGGCATACTGCCGCGTCTGATTCAGGAGCCAAACCCAACAATGAATGTCGAGTCCCCCCTCAGTGCCTGGCAACGGGCCGTTGAACAGCAAGGTTTTGTCCAGGATCCTGCGCAATGGCAGGCGGTGCAGGTGTTGCAGCGCTCTCACGAGGCCTTGCACTCAGGGGCTCGTTCGGTCAAAGGCGTGTACCTGTGGGGGCCGGTCGGGCGAGGTAAGACCTGGCTCATGGATCAGTTCTACGAAAGCTTGCGCGTCCCGGCGCGGCGTCAGCATTTCCATCACTTTATGCAATGGGTGCATCAACGGCTGTTTCAGCTAACCGGCGTCGCTGACCCGCTCAAGATCATCGCCAAGGACTTGGGCAAAGAACTAAAAGTGCTGTGTTTTGACGAGTTGTTCGTTAATGACATTGGCGACGCGATCATTCTTGGGCGGTTGTTTCAAGTGATGTTCGACGAGGGCGTGGTGCTGGTGTGCACCTCGAACTTGCCACCGGAACAGTTGTATAGCCACGGCCACAACAAAGAGCGTTTTGCCCCCGCGATCACCGCCATTCTCAAGCACATGGACGTCGTCTCGGTGGACGGCGCTGAAGACCATCGCCTGCATCCCGGCATTGCGCAGCATCGTTATTGGGTGAAAGCAGCAGATCAGCCGAGTGTGATCGGGCAGGTGTTCACGGAGCTGACACAAGGTAAGGAAACTTCGGATGCTCCGATTGCTGTAGGTCATCGCTCGCTGAACGTTGTGCGAGCCGGTGCGGGGGTGTTGTGGTGCAGCTTTCATGAGTTGTGCGAGCAACCGTTGGCGGCCACGGAATTTATGCAGATCTGTGATCAATACACGGTGATTTTGCTCAGCGACGTGCCTTGCCTGAGTGCCGAGCAACGCGAGGGCAAGATCGCCCGTGGTACGGAAGATGGACCGGTGAAGGTCGAGGCGGGTGATCGCGATCTGCCGCAGTTGTCGATCTATGACGACAGCGTGCGGCGATTTATTGCGCTGGTCGACGAATGCTACGACCGCAAAGTACCGCTGTGTATTGAGGCGCAGGTGCCGATGGACCAGTTGTATACCCAGGGCTACCTGGAGTTCGCTTTCCGCCGGACCTTGAGCCGCTTGCAAGAAATGCAATTGCAGCGCTTTGGTGTGCATTGACCCTGTAGCCGCAGCCTGCGGCAGCGGCTACAGGTGTTTAGCGTTTAATCCCACTCAGGCGCCACGCTTTGCGGATTGGTCAGGCGATGCCCGCGATCCAGCTGGGCAATCTGCGCCATGTCTTCTGCGGTCAGCTTGAGCGATTGTGCCTTGAGGTTGCTCTCAAGGTTGGCGCGCTTGGTTGACGACGGGATTACCGAATAACCCAGTTGCATCGCCCACGCCAGGGTCACTTGTGCCGGGGTGGCGTTGTGGCGTTTGGCAATGTCGACAATCACCGGATCTTTCAGCACTTCGCCGTAGGCCAGGGTCATGTATGAGGTGATATGGATCCCGTGGCTTTGTGCGAACTCCACCACTTTGCGGTTCTGCAAGTAGGGATGCAGTTCGATCTGATTGGTGGCGATGTTCTCGGCACCCACCGCGGCAATCGCTTCTTTCATCAGCGCGATGGTGAAGTTGGACACGCCGATGGCCTTGGTCAGACCTTGTTTCTTGGCTTGTAGCAGTGCACCCATAAATTCTGCGACCGGTACTTCATGCTTGGGTGAAGGCCAGTGAATCAGCGTCAGGTCCAGGTGATCGGTGCGCAGTTTTTTCAGGCTCTCTTCGAGGCTTGGAATCAACTTGTCTTTAGTGAAGTTGCTGACCCAGATTTTGCTGGTGATATACAGCTCACCACGCGCAACGCCGCTGCTGGCAATGGCCTGGCCGACGTCGGCTTCGTTCTCATAAATTTGCGCCGTGTCGATTGCCCGGTAGCCCAGTTCAAGGGCGTTGGTAACCGAATCAATAACCACTTGGCCCTTGAGGCGGAAGGTGCCGAGGCCGAATGCTGGGACTGTCATGGATAACTCCTGGGTGGTCGTAAGAATGGGGTGAGTATCTACGGCTTGAGCGGTGGGAAAAACCATAGCCCACGCAAAGCAATCTTGACCGCAAGGCATGAATGAATGATCCCCGTGCGAGTTAAATTTCATCGTTGAGCAAACGTTCTAGCTTGGATAACGCCTGCATTCAGGCTTGGACAGGTAGTGCAATGACGATTTCTCGACGATGGTTTATCGCTGGTTTGGCGATCACCGGCGCAGCAGCGCCTGCGGTGTATTTTGGGCATCGCGAGCTGACCCGGGTCGATGAGCCGATTACGCCCGGTGAAGCAACTGTCGATTTGGCAGACACGGCGGGCCAGCAGATCGCCGATCAATTGCGTGGGTTGTGGACGATCCGTTTCACTGGCCGTGATGCCGGGCTGGACGGTTTGCCTGCGGATGACCTTGAAGTGTGGCTGGATATTGCGCCGCGTGGGCGTGGGGTGCGCGGTTATCTGGACACAGCACAGGTGCTGCACAGTGAGCAAACGCCGCGCTATCGCATTTTGGCTGATCTGGTTGAGCCGGACCCCAAGCACATGTACTGGCGCCTGACCCGCAGCGCCGCCGCCAACGGTCAGCCAGATTACGAGTTCAGTTTCAGTCTTGATGAGGTCTGGGGCATGTTCGGCAACGCTGGCAGTGGCACCCTGAGTGGCCGTGTGCAGCGTCTGGACCGAGCACTGGCGTTGCCCGAGCAAGACAACCGTTTTGTCGCGCTCAAGCGCACCTTTCCCGAGGCCCGGCAACGTATCCCGCTCAACCCCACATTGCTGGACTGGCTGGTATCGCCTGAGCACCGCTTGTTCCACCAGCTGTGGCATGCCTCGCGTGATACTTGGCATGAGCTGTCCGAGGACAAGCGCAATGCGCTGCGCGGTATTGGCTGGCAGCCCGGTCAGCGTGACAGGGAGCGCGATGCGCGTGGCCCTCGTAAAGACCGTAACGGGTCGGGCGTCGACTTTTTTTTCATGCACCGGCACATGCTGATGGCTGCACGCTCGATGCAGGACTTGCCGTCGTGGCCTTCGTTCCCGATGCCGCAGCCCGAGCTTGAACGCGACCGGGCCGGATTTGCCCGTTATTTCGACAACCATGATGGCAGCGCCTTGCCGCCGGCCTGGCTGGCAGAAGGCGATGACACCTATACCCAATGGCTGAGTGATATCAAACAGGCCGAGACGTATCACAGCAACTTCGAAGTCTGGGAGTCGCGATATCGGGACCCGCGCTACCTGTCGACACTGACCCTGGGCCAATTCGGCTCTGAGGTAGAGCTGGGCCTGCATGACTGGTTGCACATGCGCTGGGCATCAGTACCACGTGACCCGTCCAACGGCGCGCCGGTGCCCTTGGCGCGGGATCCGGCAGACTTCGCGGCACGTTGGTACGTGGCGGAGAACGATTTTCTGGGCGACCCGTTTTCGTCTCATATCAACCCGGTGTTCTGGCGGTTTCATGGCTGGATCGATGATCGTCTGGAGGACTGGTTTCGTGCCCACGAACGGTTTCATCCCGGCGAGTTGACGCGCCTGGAGGTCAACGGTGTGCCGTGGTTTGCGCCGGGGCGCTGGGTTGAAATCGATGACCCGTGGTTAGGCCCGGACACCCACGGTTGCAGCACCACACCGGGGTTAAGTGTGGGCAAAAGCGTCGAGATGGACCCGGAAACCATGAAGCTCGCGCTGCGCATTACCTTTGGCGATGACAAGAAAATTGGCGACTTGCTGCGCCGGGTACCGCGTCGGCCGTGGTATGCGCGGCATTTGGTGGTTAAACCCGTGTGAGCCCCAGGGAAGATCAAAAGATCGCGAGGCAAGCTCGCTCCTACATCGCGATCTTTTGGTTGTTATTGCACCTGCCAGCCCCCGCCCAACGCTTTGTATAACGCGATGCTGGCTTGCAAGCGAGCCATGCGCAGTTGCACGTGCTGGTCTTGTGCCTGATACAGCGTGCGTTGGGTTTCCAGTACGGTCAGCATGACTTCGGCGCCGGCTTTGTAGCGGCTTTGGGCAATGTCGAAGGCCTGTTGCGCCTGTTGCAGTTCTTCGTCTTGCCATTGCCGTTGCTGGTCCAGGCCACTGGCGCTGTTGAGGGCTTTTTCAACGTCGGCAAAGGCGCTGATGATGCTCGCGCGATAGGTTTGCAACAGCTCTTGCTGGCGCGCCACGGTTTTGTCGCGCTCTGCGCTAAGGCGGCCGTTGTTGAAGATCGGTGCGGCCAACCCGGCCGTCAGGTTGTAGAAAGGGCTGCGCAACATGTCGCCAAAGCGGTCCGCGCCTGAGCCCAATGTCGCGCTCAAGGTCAGACTGGGCAGCATGGCCGCACGTGCGACGGTGATATCGGCTGAGGCCGCAGCCAGTTTGGCTTCGGCGCTGGCAATGTCGGGGCGTCGGCTCAGCAGTGCGCTGGGCAGCCCGCTGCCGATGTCTGGCCACTGCAATTGGGCAAATGCCGTGTCGCCCAAAGTGAGGCGTTGCACGGGTTCGCCCAACAAGACTGCGAGGGTAATACGGGCTTCCTGGGCCTGTTGCGCCATCAGTGGCAATTGCCGTTGTTGAGCGGCCACCAGGCTTTTTTGCTGAGCCAGCTCAAAGGCCGTGGCAGAGCCTGCGTCATAGCGGGTCTGGACCACGTGCAAGACGCTTTGGGCGTTGGTCAGGTTGAGCCGCGCAATGCGCAGTTGCTCGTCAAAGGCCAGGGTTTGTACGTAGCTGCTGGCGACGCCGCTGAGCAAGGTCAGCTCGACGGTGGCCTGGTCAAACTCGCTGGCATTGAGTGTGTGCAGAGCGCTGTCACGGGCTGCGGCTTTGCCACCCCAAAAGTCCACTTCGTAGCTGGCCGTCAGGTTGGCGTCAAAGTAGTCGACTGCCTTGTTGTTGTCGGTGGCGTCCAATTGGCTGTAGCCCTTGCCGCGCAGCAGTTTTTCACGGTTGGCGCTGCTGGCAAACTTCACTTCGGGCAGCAGCGGAGCGCCAGCAATAACGGCTGTGGCACGGGCTTGCTGGACGCGGGCAATGGCAGCAGCCAGGTCGTAACTGCCAACCCGGGCTTGAGCGATCAGACGGTCCAGGGCCGGGCTGCGAAAATGACTCCACCATTGCTGGCTGCTCAGTTGGCTGGCCTGCGTGTGGGGCGATTGCCAGGTCGGGGGCAGTTGCACCGGGTGCTCGTCGTGCGGCGGGGTTTGGCTGCATGCGGCCAGCAACAGGCACGTGGTCAACAGACTCAAAGACGGCTTCATCAATAGATCATTCACTGGTAAGGGCCGTGACCGGGTCAAGCCGGGCAGCTTTGCGGGCGGGCATAAAACCGAAAATAACGCCGGTCACCAGCGCACAGGCAAACGCGCCGAAGACCGCAACCATAGAAAATGCCACGGCCACATCGCACAGCAGCAAAACCCCGCCGATGATAAAGGCCAGGGTGATGCCCGCCAGGCCGCCGACCACCGACAGCATCAGGGCTTCGGTCAGGAACTGGCGCAGAATGTCACGCTGGCGGGCACCGGTTGCCATGCGAATGCCAATCTCACGGGTGCGCTCACGCACGGTCATCAGCATGATGTTCATCACCCCGATGCCGCCGACCAACAGCGAAATGGCGGCAATCGAGCCGAGCATCAACGACAGCGTGTTGCGGGTTTTGGCTTCGGCCTGGATCATCGCGGCGTTGTTGGTGATCTCGAAATCGCGCTTGCCGTGGTGGAGCTTGAGCATCAATTGTTCGATGGATTTTTCGGTCTGTTTGACCTTGCTCGCATCGGCGGCGGCAATCACCACGTATTCCGGATTGTGCGTACCGAACAAACGCACGCTGGCGGCGGAGTAGGGCACCACGATGCGGGAGTCACTGTCTGAGTCTGCTGAGCTGGCGCCTTTTTCAGCGAGGATTCCGACCACGCGAAACGGCACGTTCTCCAGCAGGATGTATTGCCCGATGGGGTTGGGCACGTCCTTGAGGACTTTGTCGCGGACCTTTTTGCCGATCACCGCCACGGCGGCTGCGGCGTCTTCATCGGCCTGGCTGAAGAAGCTGCCTTGCACCACCGGCCAGTTGAAAATGGCCGGGAAGTCGATGCCGTTGCCGCCGGTGTACATCGTGTGGTCGACGTTGCCATAGCGCACGCCGATCTCGGCGCCGTTGATGGGCATGATCATCTTTACTTGAGGCAAGGTCGACAGCGCGGCCACGTCATTGAGCGTGACAATTCCTAGCGGCGCCCGGGGCCGGGGTGACATGCCGCTGAGGTAGATGATGTTGGAGCCAAACGCACCCATTTCGGCCATGACCTGGCGTTTGCTGCCTTCGCCGACAGCCAGCATCACCACCACCGATGCCACGCCGATGACGATGCCGAGCAAGGTCAGGGCGGTGCGAAAGCGGTTGATCCACATGACTCGCCAGGCCGCGTGCAGGGCGTCGACCAATTCGCCTTTCCAGGCGCCGCGGGCTTCACTGCCCTCATTCAGGCGCTGACGCAGGTCAATTGCTTGCAGTGCCTTGGGGTTTTCGCTGGTAGGCGCTGTGGCACCATTGGCGCAGTCGCTGATGATCTCGCCGTCGCGCACCTCAATGATCCGATTGGCCCGCGCCGCGACCTCGCGGTCGTGGGTAATCAGGATCACCACATGGCCCTGGCTGGCCAGCTCATCGAGCAGCGCCATGACTTCTGCGCCGCTGTGGCTGTCGAGCGCACCGGTGGGTTCGTCGGCCAGGATGATGTGCCCGCCGTTCATCAACGCGCGGGCAATCGATACGCGTTGTTGCTGACCGCCCGACAGTTGATGCGGACGGTTGCCGGTGCGCGTGCCAAGGCCCAAGCGGTCGAGCAGGGCGGCGGCGCGGGCATGCCGCTCGGCCGCTGGAGTGCCGGCGTAAATGGCGGGCATTTCGACGTTTTCCTGGGCCGATGCCGAGGGGATCAAATGGTAGCCCTGAAAGACAAAGCCGAACGCCTCGCGGCGCAGCCAGGCGAGCTCATCGCTGGCGAGGTGGGCAACGTCTTCGCCGGCAAACAGGTAGCGCCCTGAGGTGGGCCGGTCGAGGCAGCCAAGGATGTTCATCAAGGTGGATTTGCCCGAGCCCGACGCGCCGACAATGGCGACGAATTCACCAGCGTGAATCGACAGGCTGACGCCTTTGAGCACGTGAACTTCGGGCGTGTCGATACCGGCGTAGACCTTGCGGATGTCTTGCAGTTCAATCAGGGGAGTGCGCATTTAGCCTCCGTTGCCGGTGGCCGGGCCGATCAGCAAGTGATCGCCCTCGTTTAACCCTTCGAGCACTTGCACGCGCAGGCGGTCGCTGATGCCGGTACGAATGTCGCGGTGTTCGATCTTGCCGTTTTTGCTCACCACGTTTGCGCTCTGCCGATTACCCTCGGTGCTGCCTTGCAGCGCGACAATCGGGGCCAGCAACACGTCTTTGGCTTGATCAGCAACGAAGAACACTTGCGTGGTCATTTCTGCCATCAACGCCTGGTCGCTGTTGTCGACATCCAGCAGCACGGTGTACAGCACCACTCGCGCGCTGCCGCTTTTGCCCGAGCTGGCCGGGCTGCCGCCACCCTGGCTGGCTTCATTTAGAGGTTTGGGCGGGACCGGAAGAATCTGCCGCACGGTGCTGTTCCAGCGCCGATTACCGCCACTCAAGGTGGTGAAGTAAGCCGGCATGCCCGCTTTGACGTGGCCGATATCGGCCTCAGAGACTTCGGCCCATACGGTCATCGGTGAGAGTTTGGCGATGCGCAGGATCAACGGGGTTTGCTGTTGTGCATTGAGGGTCTGGCCTTCACGCGCATCAAGGGCGACCACGGTCCCCGTCATGGGCGCGTAGATGCGCGTGTAACCCAGCTCGGCTTCATCGCTGCGCAGGCTGGCCTGGGCTTGGCGGATTTGCGCCTGGAACATGTCAATTCGGGCCTGGGTGGTTCGCACTTCAGCCTGTGCTGACTGAATGTCTTCTTCGCGGGTAGCGCCGCCTTTGGCGAGGTTTTGCTGGCGCTGGTATTTCTGTTTGGCCAGGTCGTGCAAAGCGCGTTGTTCCTGGAGCTGGGCCGTGAGGTTTTCAACGGCATAGCGGCTGGCGTCGAGCTTGGCTTTTTGAGTGGACGGGTCAATTTCGACCAGCAATTGGCCTTCTTTAACCTCGTCACCGACCTCAACGTGAATCGTCCTGATTTGCCCGGAAGCCTGCGCGCCCACGTCTACATATTGTCGGGGTTGCAGTGTGCCCAGCGCTGTCACGCTGCTTTCAATGTCGCCGCGGGTGATGGGCACGGTGTCATAAGCGTCGCGGCCAGTGGTCAAAAAGGGCCATGCCGCCAATGCGGCAACCAGCAGTAAAAACAGGGCAACAAAGAGCGCACGGCGGGTCTGTCGAGGGCGTTTCATTCAGGGTTCCGGCCAATGGGGATCGGCCCGTCTTCGTTGCACTGGCACAAAAAGCCCGGGGCAATCGCTGTCGAGCAATCGACAAACACGGGGAGCTGTTGAGTAAACGAAGGATTTAGCTAGATATTTAGGCGTTTAATCCTGTGTCTGTGACTAAATATTTCGAGGCTGTTTTTTCAACAGGCCTTAAATCTATATGAGAATTACTATAAATTACGGTCGCAAAAGTGCCATCATCATGCCGCTTACTCATTCGGTCTGTTTCTGCGCTCATGGAATGTTGCCGCGCTGCTGCGGCCGGGAGTCCTGTTGGAAAACTACTATCGCGAACTGGTGAGCTTTTTGAGTGCCAGATTGGGCAACGCTCAAGCGGCAGAAGATGTGGTGCATGACGCTTATGTACGGGTGCTGGAGCGCACCAGCGATGAGCCGATTGAACAGCCACGGGCGTTTTTGTATCGCACCGCGCTTAATCTGGTGATCGACGGTCACCGCCGCAGCGCCTTGCGCCAGTCTGAACCGCTGGAGGTGCTGGACAGCGAAGAGCGTTTTTTCAGCCCGTCGCCACAGCTGCTGATGGACCAGAATCAGCGCCTGCAACAGATCCAGCAGGCGCTCTCGGAATTGCCGGCGGCGTGCCGTGAGAGCTTTTTGCTGCGAAAGCTGGAAGGCTTGTCCCACGTTGAAATTGCCGAACGCCTGGGCGTGTCGCGCAGCGTGGTCGAGAAGCACATCGTAAATGCCATGAAGCATTGCCGGATTCGAATTCGGCAGTGGGACAAGTCTTAAATTTTTTTTCCGTGTCCTCGTCCCTACTCAACAGACGACCTGCTGATCTGTCACAGAACAGTCGGGTTACGGGTTTTTTAATCCCTCTGTTGAGGGGCAATCCAGAGGACACTGGAAATGACACAGGCAATCGCTTCGGCCGTCGTTCATGATCTGATCGGCATCGGTTTCGGGCCTTCCAATCTGGCCCTGGCCATCGCCCTGGAAGAGAGCGGGCAGGTGCACGGTCCCTTGGATGTGCTGTTTTTAGACAAGCAGGCGGACTACCGCTGGCACGGCAATACGTTAGTGACCCAGAGTGAGTTGCAGATTTCCTTCCTCAAGGATCTGGTGACGCTGCGCAATCCCACCAGCCCTTATTCGTTCGTCAATTACCTTAAAGCCCACGATCGTCTGGTTGATTTCATCAACCTTGGGACCTTCTATCCTTGCCGGATGGAGTTCAACGACTACTTGCGTTGGGTGGCTTCACACTTTGAAGCGCAAAGCCGGTATGGCGAAGAAGTGCTGGCCATCGAGCCGGTGCTGCACCAGCAGCAGGTTGAGGCGCTGCGGGTTATCTCCCGCGATAGCCAGGGCCAGCACCATGTGCGCACGACGCGTTCAGTGGTTGTCAGCGCCGGGGGCACGCCGCGCATTCCGGCCGCCTTCAAGGCGTTGAAAGATGATGCGCGGGTGTTTCATCACTCGCAGTACCTTGAGCGCATGAGCCGCCAGCCCTGCGTTAATGGCCAGCCGATGCGCATTGCAATCATTGGGGGCGGGCAGAGTGCTGCCGAAGCGTTTATCGACCTGAACGACAGCTACCCGTCGGCGCAGGTGGATTGGGTGTTACGCGGTTCGGCGTTGAAACCGGCGGACGACAGCCCGTTCGTCAACGAAGTGTTTTCGCCGGAGTTCACCGATCTGGTGTATCAGCAGGGCACTGCCGAACGCGAGCGGTTGATCACTGAATATCAGAGCACCAACTATTCGGTGGTGGACATCGACTTGATCGAGCGCATCTACGGCATTTTTTATCGTCAGAAAGTGTCCGGTATTGCCCGCCATGTGTTCCGCAGCCTGACCAGCATTGAAAGTGCAACCTCAGACGAGCAGGGCGTCAAGTTGGTTCTGCGCAACAGCGCCAGCGGTGAAGTCAGCGAGCAGCACTACGATGCAGTGATTCTGGCCACCGGCTATGAGCGGCAAATGCACCGTCATTTATTGGCGCCGCTGGCGCAATACCTAGGTGATTTTGAGGTGGATCGTGACTACCGGATCGTCACGGACAAACGCTGCAAGGCCGGGATCTACATGCAGGGTTTTTGCCAGGCCAGCCATGGTTTGAGTGACACCCTGTTGTCGGTATTGCCGATTCGCGCGCAAGAAATTTGTGCTTCGTTGTACGCCCATGACCAACATCACAAGCAGGGCAGCCTGACGGATGAGCGGGTGTTGGCGGCGGCGATATAACCATGTAGTCGTTGACTCGCAGCGCGAGGCTACGTCCGATGGCGCAGCGATCGTGAATCCCGAACCTGTGTCTTTACTGAAAGACTGCGGTTACCTGATTTACGACTGCTATGCAGCCGGACGTAGCCTCGCGGTGCTCGTCAACGACTACGCAGAGATGTAGGTGCGCGCAAACTGAACCCTTCCTGAAGATAAATCTGATTCATAAAACGCAAGCTTTCCTGCGGTTTACTCTGCGAAATGCCGGGAGTAAGCTTTCCACGTTTTCATCAAGAGCGCAGATCCTAAGTGGGTAACAGTTCGAGTGACAGTAGTCGGCCGGTTTTGAAGACCGGCACATTCTCGGCAAGCTAACGCGCAGATTCCCCTGTCGTTGCTTGCTGACCAGCGAGCAGCGGCATCCTGAACGGGGTTGTGACCCCGAACCCGAAGCCCTCTCCCAGACACTGAAACGTGTTGCGCAGTGCAACACGACGTTCGCGCGTGCCTTCGGCACGGGGCGCACGTTCGGCTGTGCCTGCTTCAAGGCTGCGTTGACCGTTAGGGGAAGCACCATGACGCACTTTTTTACGCCCGTTCGCCGTCGCCAGCATCGTCCAGCCTTACCTGGTTGCGTGTACGCCAATAATTGACGGCGGGCATCAGGCCCGCTGACCGAGACTAAAAAATGAATGACGGTTCGAGTTTAAGGCTGCTTGGGTAATCACGCTGAACAGGGTGACTACGCAGGCAGCGCAGGAGTAGCACCATGAAACACACCCTGAAAGAGTTCTTCGCAGGCTTTCTACGCACTCGCCACATTGGACGGCATTTTCGCCGTCTGGCATTGCTCGACAGCCTGACCAACACCACGGTCAGCCGTGAAGTACCGCCTACCCTGGCACAAACCCTGGTGGCTTCGGCCAACACCGAAAGTGCGGCGTTGATCGACAAGCTCGGCACCCATACCGATGGCTTGAGTGAAGCTGAAGCACAGACACTGCGTGACCGCCACGGCCTCAACGAGATTGAACACGAGCAGCCCCTCAGCCGCTGGGTGCACCTGTGGCACTGCTACAAAAACCCGTTCAACTTGCTGCTGACCTTGCTCGCGGCGGTCTCGCTGGCCACCGACGACGTTCAGGCGGCAGTGGTCATCAGCACCATGGTGGTGCTGTCTACCCTGCTGCGTTTTTGGCAAGAAGCCCGTTCGAACAAAGCAGCCGACGCTCTCAAGGCGATGGTGAGTAACACCGCCACGGTCATGC
Organism: Pseudomonas helleri; assembly: GCF_001043025.1. Lineage (GTDB taxonomy): Bacteria > Pseudomonadota > Gammaproteobacteria > Pseudomonadales > Pseudomonadaceae > Aquipseudomonas > Aquipseudomonas helleri. The sequence continues at coordinate 83,754 of NZ_JYLD01000018.1, forward strand.
GCCGGGACTTCAGCGCAGAAGCGTCACCGATGTTTGGCAAGTTCTATGGTGCAGCCCAGCTAATTAAAGGTGCGCAACGCATTGAGTTGCCGATCAAACAATTGGTTCCGGGTGACCTGATCGTGTTGTCGGCAGGGGACATGATCCCGGCCGATTGCCGGGTATTGAGCGCCAAGGATTTGTTTGTCAGCCAAGCGGCCATGACCGGTGAGTCGATGCCGGTGGAGAAGTTTGCGCATCACTCTGACAGCCAGACCATCAACCCGCTGGAGCTGGAAAATATTTTGTTCATGGGCACCAACGTGGTGTCCGGTGCCGCCTCCGCTGTGGTCCTGACCACTGGTAATAACACTTACTTTGGTGCGCTGGCCCAGCGTGTCGGGGCCACCGATCGTGGACCGACTTCTTTTCAGACCGGGGTTAACAAAGTCAGCTGGTTGTTGATCCGCTTTATGTTTGTGATGGCGCCGTTGGTGCTGTTCATCAATGGTTTTACCAAAGGTGACTGGACTGAAGCGTTGCTGTTCGCGCTGTCGGTGGCGGTGGGCCTGACCCCTGAAATGCTGCCGATGATCGTGACCTCGACCCTGGCCAAGGGCGCGGTGTTTCTGTCGCGCAAAAAAGTCATCGTTAAACGTCTGGACGCTATCCAGAACTTTGGTGCGATGGACGTGCTGTGTACCGATAAAACCGGGACTCTGACCCAGGACAAAATCTTCCTGGCGCGCCATGTGGATGTGTGGGGTGAAGAGTCTGACGACGTGCTGGAAATGGCCTACCTGAACAGTTACTACCAGACCGGCCTGAAAAACCTGCTGGACGTGGCGGTGCTGGAGCATGTGGAAGTGCACCGCGAATTGAACGTGGGCACAGCGTTCAACAAGGTTGACGAGATTCCGTTCGACTTCACCCGCCGCCGTATGTCGGTGGTAGTCGCCGAGCAGGATCAGCCGCACCAGTTGATCTGCAAAGGCGCTGTCGAAGAAGTGCTGTCGGTGTGCAAGACCGTTCGCCACGGCGATCAGGAGGAAGCCCTCAGCGACGAGTTGCTGGCGCGTATTCGCCAGGTAACGGCGGCCTTCAACGAGGAAGGTTTGCGCGTGGTCGCGGTGGCTGCGCGTTCGATGGCTGCGGGCCGTGACACCTACAGCCTGGCAGATGAGCAGGAACTGACGCTGATCGGTTATGTTGCGTTCTTGGACCCGCCCAAAGAAAGCACTGCGCCTGCGCTCAAAGCGCTGGCCGAGCATGGTGTAGCGGTCAAAGTGCTGACCGGTGACAACGAACTGGTGACGGCCAAAATTTGCCGCGAAGTGGGCCTTGAGCAACAAGGCTTGCTGATGGGCAATGACATTGAGCGCATGACTGACGCCGAGCTGGCGGTTGCGGTCGAGACCACTAACGTCTTTGCCAAGCTGACACCCACTCACAAGGAACGCATTGTCCGTTTGCTCAAGGCTAACGGCCATGTGGTGGGCTTTATGGGCGACGGGATCAACGACGCCCCGGCGTTGCGCACTGCTGACATCGGGATTTCAGTGGACAGCGCGGTAGACATCGCCAAAGAAGCGGCCGACATCATTCTGTTGGAAAAAAGCCTGATGGTGCTGGAGGAGGGCGTGCTGGAAGGCCGTCGCACCTTCGCCAACATGCTCAAGTACATCAAAATGACCGCCAGCTCGAACTTCGGTAACGTGTTCTCGGTGTTGGTCGCCAGTGCGTTCATTCCGTTTCTGCCGATGTTGCCGATGCACCTGCTGGTACAAAACCTGCTGTACGACGTGTCTCAGATCGCGATTCCATTTGATAACGTCGATGACGAAATGCTGAAAAAACCACAACGCTGGCAGCCAGCGGATGTCGGACGTTTCATGCTGTTCTTCGGGCCCATCAGCTCGGTGTTTGACGTGCTGACCTTCGCCCTGATGTGGTACGTGTTCAAGGCCAATACCCCTGAGCATCAAACCCTGTTCCAGTCGGGCTGGTTCGTGGTCGGGCTGCTGACGCAAACCCTGATTGTGCACATGATCCGCACACCGAAAATTCCGTTCCTGCAAAGCCGTGCAGCGACGCCGTTGATGGTGATGACCGGGGTGATCATGGCCATCGGTATTTTCCTGCCGATGGGGCCGCTGGCCAGCTACTTCAAACTGGAGGCGCTGCCACCGCTGTACTTCATTTTCCTGCCGGTGATTTTGCTGGCGTACATGGCGCTGACTCAAGCGGTTAAGGGCTTTTATATCCGTAAGTTTGGCTGGCAATAAGGACTTTCAAAGCGTGGGCTGCGGCATGTAACGATCGCAGCCCATGCCCCTTGGAGGCATTTAATCTCGGGCGCGCCCCATCATTTAAGAAATTTCCTACATCCAGTGTGGTACTTTCCCTTCTCGTAAGTTGCACCCGAATGGCGATTATTCGCGGCTTGATTTCAATCGGGTATCGCGATGTTGCGTTCAAGTAGCGGTGAGGACGCACGGGAGGTTTGTAGGAAATATCCTATACTTTCCCTTGTATTCATAAGCATGTTAATCATGAGGAAGTTACGGAGTTATCTATTCAAAAAAATAGATAAAGCCGCCCACGTCCTGTTATTGGCAGTTTTTGGCAGGGGGTCAAATGTATAAAGTCTTGATTGCCGATGATCACTCCTTGATTCGCACGGCTGTGCGACTGCTGTTGGAGAATCAGGGTTACACCGTCGTGGCCGAAGCGACTAACGGAATTGATACGGTGCAGTTGGCGCGCCAGCATGCGGTCGATCTGGTGGTACTGGACATCACCATGCCGGGTCTGGACGGTCTGGAGGTGATCAGCCGGATCAAGGCCTCAGGGCTGAGCTGCCGGATTTTGGTGCTGACCTCCCAAGCGGCGCTGTTTTATTCGCAGCGATGCATGAAGGCCGGTGCAGCAGGGTTCGTGACAAAAAATCAGGAGCTCAGTGAGTTGCAACGGGCGGTCAGAACGATCATGGACGGTTATACGTTTTTCCCTAACTTGGCGATCAGTTCGGTTCGAAACAGTGATGCAACATTGACGGACATCGAGTTGATTGAAAGTTTATCGGCCCGCGAGTTAACTATTTTGCAGCAACTTGCTCGAGGTATCAGTAATAAACAAATTGCACTGGATATGACCCTGAGCAGCAAGACAATCAGTACCTATAAGGCACGGTTAATTGAAAAGTTAAACATGAAGTCAGTTGTTTATCTGGCAGAGTTTGCCAAACGTAATGGCTTGATTTAAATGAAGCTTTTTGTGCGGCACGGGCTGTTGATCGTGTCGCTGGTTCTGGGATGGCCTTACGCACTGGCGCAGCCGACGGTGCAGTCGTTGCAGTTGTTGGGCCGCTCAAATGTTGAAGCCTACAGCGTGGTGCTTGAGGCGCCCGACTGGCAATGGCTTAAACAGCACGACACCTTGCGGCTGGGCATTTCGGCACCGGATTACGCACCCTTTGACATGACCGGTAATGATCAGGACTTTGAAGGGCTGACGGCGGATTACATGCAGCTACTGTCCGAGTTGTTGCACGTTAATGTTGACGTTAAACGGTATGCCTCAAGGGCGCTGGCGATAAACGCGCTCAAGCGCGGCGAGCTGGACTTGCTGAGCAGCGCCAACGGCTTTGAAGCGCAAGATCGCGCACTGGTGCTGAGCCAGGCCTATGCCGACGACTCGCCCACGCTGGTAACGCGCAGCGCTAACCAACCGGTGATGCCGGCTGATCTGGCAGGCAAGCGCTTGGCCATGCTAGATCACTATTTGCCGCCGCAAGAAGTCCGGGCGTTTTACCCCAAGGCCGAGTTGCAGCTTTATCCCTCAACACTGAGTGCTATTGGCGCTGTGGCGTTTGGTCAGGCTGATGCTTACCTGGGGGACTTCATCAGCGCCAACTACCTGATCAATAAGAACTACCTCAACAATGTGCAATTGGCCGACTTCTCGCGCATCGATGTCAGCCCTTTTGCGTTTGCACTGGCGCGCGATAACGCCCGGTTGCTGCGTATAGTCAATGCAGGGCTGGCGGCGATTCCGGCCAGTGAGCGGATGACGATTCTGCGCCGCTGGAGTTCGGAAGGGCCGCAAGTGAGTAGCCATTCGCGGCTGAACCTGACCGCCAGTGAACAGCGTTGGCTGGATGCGCATCCGCGTCTGCGGGTGGCGATCAATGATCAATACTTGCCGCTGTCGTTTATTGACGAGCAGGGTGTGTTTAAAGGCGTCAGTGCCGATGTGCTGTTTAATATCAGCGCGCGCACCGGCATTGAGTTCGAGGTGGTTAAAGGCCACTCGGTGCAGGACCTGATCAGTCTAGTCAGCAGCGGCAAAGCCGATGTTATCGGCGCCTTCACCCCTAGCGTCTATCGCGAAGCGCAGTTGCTGTTTACCCGGCCTTATCTGACCACGCCGTTTGTGCTGGTGACCTCTACCCGACTTGAGAGCCCTGACACGCTGGATGAGATGGCGGGGCAACGCCTGGTACTGGTGCGAGGCAATGTGTTGCGCGAGTTTGTATTGCGGCACTACCCCCGCATCCAATTGCTGGAGGCAGACAACGCTGCCGATGCCATGGCGATGGTGGTTGCAGGCAAGGCGGATGGCGCCATCAACGCATTGATCAGTGCGCGCTACATGATTTCGCGGCGTTTTAACGGGCAGTTGCACATCACCAGTACGGTGGGCACTCAGCCCGCACAGATCGGTTTTGCCACCGCGCGCGATGCACCTGAACTGCATGGGATTCTGGACAAGGCGTTGCTGAGTATTTCTCCTGAAGACATGAGCGTGCTGACCAATCGCTGGCGCGACGACTCGCCGGAGAGCGAAAGTTATTGGTTGCGTAATCGGGCTGCGATTCTCCAGGGCTTTGCCATTGCGGCAGTGCTGCTGTTGCTCGCGTTTGGCTGGATTGCCTATTTGCGTCGCAGTGTCGCCAGGCGCCAGCAATTGCTGGAGCAAGTGCAAATTGCCAAGCAACAGGCCGATGAGGCGAACCGCGCCAAAACCACGTTTTTAGCCACCATGAGCCATGAAATCCGCACGCCCATGAATGCGGTGATCGGCATGCTTGAGCTGGCGATGAAAAAAGCTGATCAGGGCGTGATGGACCGGCTGGCCATTGAAGTGGCGTCGGGGGCTGCTCGCGAATTGCTGGAGTTGATCGGCGATATTCTGGACATCGCCCGCATTGAGTCCGGGCATCTGTCATTGAGCCCCAAGCGCGCCAATGTGCAGGCGTTGGTGATGTCGGTCGTGCGTATGTTTGATGGTTTGGCCCGGCAGAAACATCTGAGCCTAGTGTATGAACCCGCTATATCGGCGGCGGATATCGACGTGTTGATCGACCCAATGCGCTTTAAACAGATTGTTTCCAATGTGCTGAGCAATGCCATCAAGTTTACCGAGCAGGGTGAAGTCCGCCTGACGTTGACCTTGCAGCCTCACCCTGACGGGTCGCAGGTAGCGATTGGTATACGGGTTGATGACACCGGAGCAGGCATTGGCGAGGAGGATCTGCGTCGACTGTTTAGCCCGTTTGTTCAGGCCAGCAACAATCATCAATCGGCGCGCAGTGGCTCAGGGCTGGGGCTGGTGATTTGCCGCACGCTCTGCGAAATGATGGGCGGGACGATTCAGATGAGCAGTGAGCCGGGCACAGGCACCCACGTTGATATCAGCCTCAACGTGACGCGCCTTGAACCCGATGCCGGGCTGGCCGATGACGAGGTAGAAGGGGTGGCCTCGCCGGGCTCGATGAGCATTCTGGTGGTGGACGACTACCCGGCCAACCGGGTGCTGCTGGCTCAACAATTGAGTTACCTGGGGCACCGCGTCATTGATGCCGAGAACGGTGCCCAAGGCCTGGCGGCGTGGCGCGCGGGCAGGTTTAACGTGGTTATTACCGATTGCAACATGCCGGTCATGAATGGCTACGATTTGGCCCGCGCCATACGCAGCGATGAGGCCGTGCGGGCGATTGATCCATGCCTTGTTTTGGGCCTGACAGCCAATGCCCAGCCAGAAGAAATTGAACGTTGTCGGCAAGCAGGGATGGATCAGTGTCTGTTCAAGCCGATCAGCCTGCAGGACTTGAGTCTGTGCCTGGCCGCCGGAACTCCTGGCCTTGAAAGCGTGTCTTACGCCGAACCTCTTGCCGAGGGCAGCGATGAAATTGACTTGGCCTACCTCCAACAATTGGCTCAGTGCGATGACGCGCTGGTGCATCAGTTGCTGACGGATATGGCCGTCAGCACCGATGAGGATCTTGCGCAGTTGATGCAGCTTTTTGTCAGCGATGATTTTGAAGGGCTGGCTGCGCTGGCGCACAAGATCAAAGGCGGCGTTGCCCTGGTCCAGGCCAAAGGCTTGATGCGTTGTTGCGAGCAACTTGAGGCCGCGTGCGCATTGGGCGATCCGCCGTTAATCCTTCCGTGTGTGGATGCGTTGCATGCAGAGATGGAGCGCTTTGCCCAGGCACTGGAGGAGCATATGCAGCATCAGGGAACGCAGTGATCCGCAGACAAGCGGTGCCTTGAAAAACAGGGCACGCCACCTATTAATCGTTGAACCGGGCTGTTTTGTTTAAACATTCAACGCAACGACGTGTGACGACGGTTAAAGCACTATGCCGAATAAGTCTTTACGAATATTGATCGCTGACTCCGATACCGAGCAGGCGTTAAAAATAGACAGGGCGCTCAATCTGGCGGGATACCACCGGGTCGCCCCTCTGCGCGCAGTTGATGCGCTAAAAGGGCTTCGCGACGCCAAACCTGGTGAGTTCGACTTGCTTTTGATCAGCCAGAAAATGGCCGGTGGTCCGGCTGTCGATGCAGCGCAATACCACCGCGACAACGCGCAGTTTCGGCATATCCGCATTTATCAGGATGCCGACGCGCTGGCCGCGAATATTGTTGAACTGATGCAGAGCATTGACCCGCCAAAGCGCCCTTGAGACGAATACTTGTTTGCGTCACTGCTGGCACGCTAAGGTCGCAGGCTATCAAAATAAAATCAGACCTTGGGGAAGATGCGCGATGTCGCAAGTGGTAATCGTACAAGCAAACTATACGGACCCGGTTCATGCTCAAGCACTGCGAGATGTTTTGAACCACTACGCGCAGGACCCGATGGGTGGTGGCGAGGCGTTATCAGCCCAGGTGCTGGAACAACTGCCGGGCGAGTTGGCCAAGCGTGCACATGCATTCAGCGTGCTGGCTTTTGTGGATAGCCAGGCCGCCGGGCTGGTTAACTGTTTTGAAGGTTTTTCGACGTTTGCCGGGAAGCCGCTGGTCAACGTGCACGACGTGTCAGTGGTCGATACCTACCGTGGCTTGGGCCTGAGCCAAAAAATGCTGGACAAGGTCGAGGCCATTGCGCGGGAGCGCGGCTGCTGCAAAATCACCCTCGAAGTTCTCGAGGGCAACCCTGTGGCTCAGGGTTCTTACCGCAAATTCGGGTTTAGCGCAGGGCAACTGGACCCGGCCCACGGGCGTATGCTGTTTTGGAACAAGCCGCTGTAACAGCGCGATGCTGTTCTTTTGAGCGATATTTTGCGCCTGTGGGAGCGGGCTTGCTCGCGATGGTCTTCAGAGCACCTGATTTACTCAGTTAATACGCGTCATTGTTAACGACCATAGCGAGCAAGCCCGCTCCCACTTTGAGTAGCATCTATTAATTGACCGCGCTTTGCACCGGCGCCGCTTTGGGCTTGATCAGACTGAAATCAATCAGGGCTTTTTGCGGGCGAGAGTAGGGGTCGCCTATCAATTGCGGGCGTACGACAAACTCGTCGCTGACCAGGCTCTTCTTGTCATCCAGCTCTTTAGCGCTTAACCCGGCAAGATCCGCCCAGGTGTGGATGAACTGTGAGCTGCTGTAAGGGCGCTCCAGATCACCGGCGAAATCCCAGGTGTGGTCTTCACGCCATTTGGGTGAGGCCCAGGCCAAAAAGGGGATGGTGTACATCGGCGCGGTTGGCTTGGCCTCGTTGCGTCCCAACGTGTTGTGGCCCACAGAGTCGAACACGTCTTCACCGTGGTCGGACAAATACAGCAAAAAGCCGTTCGGATCGGTTTTGGCGAAGTCCTTGATCAGGCTCGACACCACGAAGTCGTTATACAGCACCGCATTGTCATAGCTGTTGTAGGTGGGGATCTGGTCATCACTCAACCCGGCAGGCGCACCGGTACGGTCGGTGAATTTGTCGAAGGTCGGTGGGTAGCGGTACTGATAACTCATGTGAGTGCCGAGCAAGTGAATCACGATGAGTTTGCGCGGTGCGCTGTCGGCCAGGATCTTGTTAAAAGGCTCAAGGACATCGCCGTCATATTGGCGGGCGTTCTGGTTGCGGTTGTTATTGAGGTACACCTGCTGGTCGGCCTGCTCGGAGAAGGTGGTGAGCATGGTGTTGCGTTTGGTCATGGTCTGCTGGTTGGTGATCCAGAAGGTTTTGTAACCCGCTTGTTTCATCACGCTGACCAGCGACGGGGTGCTGAGGTACAAGTCCGGGTTTTCTTCGTCGGCGAAGGTCAGCACTTGTTGCAGGGCTTCGATGGTGTAAGGGCGTGGCGTGACGACGTTGTCAAAGATCGCCAACTGGTCGCGCAATTTGTCCAGGTTGGGCGTGGTTTCGCGAGGGTAACCGTACAGGCTCATGCGCTGGCGGTTGGTGGATTCACCGATGACCAGAACCAGCGTGGTCGGTTGGCCTGCTTCTTCGTCTGTGAGGTTGGTGAGCGGCGGGATTTTGCTGGCGCTGGCGAGCATGCCCTGCATGCTGTCCAGTTGTTGCAGATAACGACGATAAGCGACCACCATTTGCCATGGCACGGCGGGTTCTACGCGGCTTTCAAAGCTTTCGAGGGCTGAGGCGAAGGTGTCGTGTTTAAGCGTCTGTTTGATCAGCGGGTAGCCGACCACTGCGAGCACGATCGCCAAGGCTGCGGCCCAGGCTTGGGCGCGGGGCAGGTACACAGGGCGCAGACGTGTCCAGAGGAAAACCGCGAACGCGGTGTGTGCCAGGAAGGCCAGCACCATCCACCAGGCAAAGTATTGCGTCATGTACTCGCCGGCTTCAGAGGTGTTCGACTCGAACATGATGAAGATGACGCTTTGCGAGAACTCTTGCTGGTAGATAAAGAAATAGCCAAGGCTGGCCATGGAGCAGGCCCACAGCACCACGCCGATCACCGCGGCCATGATCCTGGTGCGGGCGGGGAACATCAGCATCGGCGCCAACCACAGGGCGCTCATCACGAATGCCTGGCGAAAGCCTGAAAAGCCCGAAGTACCGGTGAGCTGTATCAACAGTTGAGTGATGCCGGAAAAGTACCAGAAGAATAGAAACAACCAGCCTAAACCAGCCCAATCGAACCCGTTCGCAGATGCATTACTGCGTTTAAACAACCCCATACAACACTCCAGCGCAATACAGCTTGAATGGTCGACGCCGGATGACCCGGCACAACGCGTGCGGGCTGTCTGAAAATAAAACAGCCACAAAGTGATCAATTGTCACAAAAGTCATGTGAAAACTTTGTGCGGGAGATGAAACCTCAAGAGGGGTGATGGCCGTAGGAGCGAGCTTGCCTCGCGATCTTTTGATCTTTAAAAGCTCACGAGACGAGCTCGCGCCTACACGTTAGGGAGGGGTTTTTAGTGTTTTTTTGTGCAGATCGCCGTTCATCCGTCCGCTGAGTGGATTCAATCGGGAATCTGCCCCGCTGCTTGTGCGAAACTATGCGCCATGCGATAGGACTAATCCTTAGCCGAGCACCTTAAGCATTGCTGAACTAAGGTGCTGTACACCTATTTATTTGCCGTTGGGAGCAACAGTACATGCAGTTGGGAATTATTGGATTGGGCCGTATGGGCGGGAACATCGCACGGCGTCTGATGCTCAATGGGCATACCACCGTGGTTTTTGACCGCAATACCGATTTCGTCAGTGCTCTGGAACAAGACGGCGCCACTGGCGTTGCTGACCTGCCCGCGCTGGTGGCTGGCCTGGCCAAGCCTCGCGCTGTGTGGGTCATGCTGCCGTCTGGCGCGCCGACAGAAGACACGATCGATACCCTGAGCCAACTGCTCGACGCCGATGACATCATCATCGATGGCGGTAACACCTTCTATAAAGACGATATTCGTCGCTCCAAAGCGCTGGCTGAAAAAGGCATTCGTTATGTCGACGTCGGTACTTCGGGCGGCGTCTGGGGCCTGGAACGCGGTTACTGCATGATGATCGGCGGTGACACGCAAGTGGTTAAACACCTGGACCCACTGTTTGCGGCGCTGGCCCCGGGCCTGGGCGATATTCCACGGACCAAGGATCGCGTGTCTGATGACGATCGCGCCGAGCGCGGTTACATCCACGCAGGCCCGGCGGGTGCAGGGCACTTCGTGAAAATGGTGCACAACGGTATCGAGTACGGCTTGATGCAGGCGTATGCCGAAGGCTTCAATCTGATGAAGATGAAAGGCGGCGAAAACCTGCCTGAAGACCAGCGTTTTGACCTGAACCTGGGCGATATCGCTGAAGTGTGGCGTCGTGGCAGTGTGGTGTCGTCCTGGTTGCTGGACCTGACCGCCGACGCCCTGGCCGTTGACGCACCGCTGGACGGTTACTCGGGCGCCGTGGCTGACAGCGGTGAAGGCCGCTGGACCATCGAGGCTGCCATGGAGCAGTCGACGCCGGTGCCGGTTCTGTCCAACGCCCTGTTTGCCCGTTACAGCTCGCGTCAGCAAAGCCTGTATGGCGACAAATTGTTGTCGGCCATGCGCTTTGGTTTCGGCGGCCATGTGGAGACGCCTAAAAAATGACCGAACCGTCCAGCAAATCCAACGTTAAACCTGCGCCTCCAACCACACTGTTTCTGTTTGGGGCCCATGGTGATCTGGTAAAGCGCTTGTTAATGCCGGCGCTGTACAACTTGACTCGGGACGGTTTGCTGGACGATGGCTTACGCATTGTGGGCGTTGACCACAATGCGATCAGTGATGAGGGCTTTGCCAAGAAACTGGAGGACTTCATTCGCACGGAGGCCGCCAGCAAGGTCAACCATCCTGATGGTCAGGGCTTGAATGCTGACTTGTGGGCCCGCTTGGCGAAAAACATCAGTTATGTGCAGGGCGATTTCCTTGACGACAGCACCTATGCAGCGCTGGAGCAGAAGATTTTCGCCAGTGGTACGGGCAATGCGGTGTTTTACCTGGCCACTGCCCCGCGCTTTTTCAGCGAAGTGGTGCAGCGGCTGGGTGCCAGCGGGCTGCTTAAAGAAACCCCGGAGGCTTTTCGCCGGGTAGTGATTGAAAAACCTTTTGGCTCGGATGTCGACACGGCTCAAGCGCTGAACGCTTGCCTGTTGAGCGTCATGAGCGAGAAGCAGATCTACCGGATTGACCATTATCTGGGCAAGGAAACGGTCCAGAACATTTTGGTCAGCCGTTTTTCCAACGGGCTTTTTGAGTCGTTCTGGAACAACCATTACATCGACCACGTGCAGATCACGGCCGCTGAAACGGTCGGGGTCGAGACCCGTGGCAGCTTTTACGAAAACACCGGCGCCTTGCGCGACATGTTGCCTAACCACCTGTTCCAGTTGTTGGCCATGGTGGCGATGGAGCCACCGGCGGCGTTTGGCGCAGATGCAGTGCGCGGCGAAAAGGCCAAAGTGATTGGCGCGATTCGGCCGTGGTCGATTGATGACGCGCGCAAAAACTCGGTGCGTGGTCAATACACGGCGGGCGAGTCGGGTGGTAAGCCTGTGCCCGGTTATCGTGAAGAAAACAACGTGGCTGAAGACAGTGCGACGGAGACCTTTGTCGCCCTCAAAGTGATGATCGACAACTGGCGTTGGGTGGGCGTGCCGTTTTACCTGCGCACCGGCAAACGCATGAGCGTACGTGACACCGAAATTGCGATCTGCTTTAAACCCGCGCCGTACGCACAGTTTCGCGATACCGAAGTGGAACGCTTGAAGCCCAACTATCTGCGTATCCGCATCCAGCCCAATGAAGGCATGTGGTTTGACTTGCAGGCCAAGCGTCCTGGTCCGGGTCTGAACATGGCCAATATTGAGCTGGGTTTTGCCTACAAGGACTTCTTTGAGGTGCAGCCGTCTACCGGCTACGAGACCTTGATTTATGACTGCCTGACTGGCGATCAAACCTTGTTTCAGCGGGCCGATAACATCGAAAACGGCTGGCGCGGTGTGCAGCCTTTTCTCGATGCCTGGCACGAGCAGGCGGACGTGCACTTCTATAAAGCCGGTGAAGACGGGCCGCAGGCCGCCAGGGATTTGTTGGCCCGCGATGGCCGAGTATGGCTGGACATCGAATGAGTACGCCGACGCAAGAGCCGATTCAGTTGGTGCTGTGCGACATGGACGGCACCTTGCTCAGGTCCGATCACAGCATCAGCCCGCGCACGTTGGCGGCGGTAAAAGCGCTGCAGGCTGCGGGCGTGTACTTCACGCTGGCCACTGGGCGACCGCCGCGAGGCATGCGTGAGCAGATCAAACAGCTGGGTATCGAGTTGCCAACGGCTGCCTTTAACGGCGGGGTGCTGGTTAACCCTGATGGCAGTTACCTGCAAACGCATCCCGTGCCCTATGAGGCAGTGAAAACGACGTTGAATGTTCTGGCTGACCACGACGTTGAAGTCTGGGTGTTTGCCGATGATCAATGGTTGTTGCGCGACCCCGATGGCCCCATGGTGGCGCAGGAGCAGAATGCGCTGGGCTTTGCTCCGCGGGTGGTCACTGACTTTGGCGACTATTTGCACCGGGTCGACAAAATTGTCGCGGCCAGTCGTAATGCTCCGTTGTTGGTTGAGCTTGAGCATCAGCTCCAAGGTGTATTGGGTGACGAGGCGCTGGCCAGCCGCTCGCAGGCGTTTTATCTGGATATGACAGCCTTGCATGCCAACAAGGGCGAGGCGCTTGCCACCTTGGCTGCGCGTTTAGGGGTGCCGCTGGAGCGCACCATGGCCTTGGGTGATGGCGGCAATGACCCGGCTATGTTCAAGCGTGCCGGGCTGTCGGTTGCCATGGGCCAGGCAGACGAGGCGATCCGCAAGCAGGCGATGTATGTCACCGCAAGCAACGAGGACGATGGCGTGGCGCAGGCACTTGAGCGTTTTGTCCTGAAGCCTTGATGGCTGATCGAAGACGCCACTTTGTCCGGTTTTTGGCGTAATCACGGTCTTTTTCGGGGCGCGCTGCTTGTTATAGTCGCTCGCTCATTGACCGGCGACAACGCCCCAAAAAGGATTCAGGTTATGTCCGAATACCAGGCTTTCAAGGTTGAGTTAAACGACAGAATTGCCCACGTGACGATCAACCGACCTGAAAAGGTCAATGCGATGAATGCGGCATTCTGGACTGAGATCATCGAGATTTTTCAGTGGATCGATGAAACCGATGCCGTGCGCGTGGTGGTGATCAGTGGCGCCGGCAAGCACTTCTCGGCCGGCATTGACTTGATGCTGTTGGCGTCGGTGGCCAATGAGCTGGGCAAGGATGTCGGGCGTAACGCTCGCCTGCTACGACGTAAAATCATGCAAATGCAGGCCTCGTTCAATGCTGTTGATCAATGTCGCAAGCCTGTTCTGGCCGCTGTCCAGGGTTATTGCCTGGGGGGCGCCATTGATTTGATCGCGGCCTGTGACATGCGCTATGCCGCAGCAGATGCACAGTTCTCGATCAAGGAAATCGACATGGGCATGGCCGCTGATGTCGGCACTTTGCAACGTTTGCCGCGCATTATCGGTGACGGCATGCTTCGAGAACTGGCGTATACGGGGCGCATGGTCGACGCTGAAGAAGCGCGCAGTATTGGTCTGGTCAACCGGGTCTACAGTGATCATGAGCGTTTGCTGGAAGGGGTGATGGCCATTGCCCGGGACATCGCCGGCAAATCGCCGATTGCGGTGGGCGGGACCAAGCAAATGATCAGTTACATGCGTGATCACCGTGTCGATGATGGCCTTGAATATGTTGCCACCTGGAACGCGGCCATGTTGCAATCCACGGACTTGCGTTTGGCCATGGCAGCACATATGAGCAAACAAAAGCCTGAATTTCAGGATTGACGCGGTCGCCGCGTCGCACCTCAACTTGACCTGGGATGTTGTGATGACTTCGCGTTGGACTACGGCAGTACTGGACACCGATTTTGCTGGCGGCTTGGCCGTGGCGCGTGGGCCAGAGGGTTTTTTGCTCGACGACAATGGCCCATTGTTTCCACGTGAATGGCTCAAGCGTCAGGACCTGCCGGTTTTGGCTGAGCATGGCATTGGCCATCTGGACGGCGAGCCGGTCTACCTGCTGGAATTGAAGGGCACTGCCCAGGTTCAGGGCTGCCAGTGGCAGGGTTTGCGCGCGTTTATGCTGCAAGGCGACCACACGTTGTACAAGGTGTTGGGTTACGCCGCGCAAATTGGCACGTGGGCCCGTGAGCACCGTTTTTGTGGCAGTTGCGGGCAGGCCATGACGCAGGTGCCGAGAGAACGGGCGATGTATTGTGCGACGTGTGACTTGCGCAGCTATCCGCGTATCTCGCCGAGCATGATCGTGCTGATTACCCGTGGCGATGAAGTCTTGCTGGCGCGTTCGCCACGGTTTGTGCCAGGTGTTTACAGCACCCTGGCCGGTTTTGCCGAGCCGGGTGAGTCGGCCGAAGACTGCCTGATTCGTGAGGTGCACGAAGAGGTGCAGGTCCAGGTCAAGAATATTCAGTATGTGGGCAGTCAGTGCTGGCCGTTCCCGCACTCGATGATGCTGGGCTTTCATGCGGAGTATGCGGGCGGTGACATCGTGCCCCAGGTCGACGAGATTGAAGATGCGCAGTGGTTCAACATTCATCAGTTGCCGCCATTGCCTGCGTCGCGCTCGATTGCGCGTTATCTCATCGACCTGTACGTGGCTCGGCGTTTAGGCCATATCGAACCAGTGTTGCCAGGCTAGGCGCACAGTCAGCCCCAAGACCACGGTGATGAACACCGGTCGAATGAATTTGGCCCCGCCGCTGATTGCGCTGCGGGCGCCAAAGAAGGCGCCGATCATGACTGCAAAGCCCATGGTCAGACCGATGATCCAGTCCACATGCCCGGAGAAGATGAAGATCGACAGTGCCGTGATGTTGCTGACGAAGTTCATGCTGCGGGCGACCCCGCTGGCCTTCACCAAGTCGATGGGGTAAAGCAGCATGCTGCTGACGGTCCAGAACGCACCGGTTCCCGGGCCCGCTACGCCATCATAGAAACCCAGGCCAATACCTTGTGGCAGTTGCCATTTCTTCTTGATCGGCGCGTCGTTGTCGATCGGGGTTTTAGGCGTGCCGCCAAACAGTAAGTACAGCCCGCAACCGAAAACGATCACAGGCAGCATTTTGTTGAGCCATTCAGCCGGCATGTAATGGGCAGCGATAGCGCCGATCAGGGCGCCTGTCAGGGTGCCGAAAATAGCCAGCTTCCACTCGCGAGGATGGAACAGTTTGCGCCGGTAAAAGGTGAAGCTGGCCGTGGCTGCACCGAACGTCGAGCTAAGTTTGTTGGTGCCCAATACCAGGTGCGGCGGTAGGCCGGCGGTCAGCAGGGCAGGGGTGGTCAGCAAGCCGCCACCGCCCGCAATCGCGTCGATAAAACCGGCGACAAACGCAACGGCGGCCAAAATGGCGAGGGTGGTCAAATCTACGCTGAGGCTGAGATCAAAAGGCATGAGGTCGACTTAGTTCGGCGGGACGTATGCGCGATGCGCTGAAGGAGGCAGCCATCTTACCCATAACCGCAGGAAGCGGCGACAAGCCTTTTATCACGGGCAACGGTTGCTCAGGCAACGGCTGATCAGTACGTCTGCTCTATAAGTTCGACTCAGCAGCAGCCGTCACCAGGCTGCTGCTGTTTAGCTAGATGGATTGTTGTATATAGGGGGAGGAGGCTGGTGAGTCAGCGCGGCGGGTGTTCACTGATAAGGCGCCAAGCTTGATCAGGCGGGTACGTGTGACGTTGCGGCTCAAGCCCAGCAGTTTGGCGGTATGCACCTGATTGTGATGGCAAAACTCGTAGGCAGCGCGAAGCAGGCTGTCTTCAACCGTTTCATGCAACGCGCCGGGTTCTTCTTCGAACAGCCTGCGAAACGCGCGTTGCAGTAGGTCCTGGGTGCTGTCTTGCGAATGCGTGTGTGACGGCCCGGTTGTTTCCTGACGCCTTACGCGTGAAGGTGACAGTCGCAGGTCTTGCACGGAGATGGTCTGGTTGCGGCACAGCAACAAGCTGTGATGCATGACGTTTTCCAGTTCGCGGATGTTGCCCTGCCATGGGTGTTGGGTGAGGGCTTCTTCGGCGCATGGGCTGAGCGTCGACGGGCCGTGTTGCAGACGTTGCCGATAGGTGTGCAGGAAGTGTCTGGCCAGTGGCAGGATATCCCCTGGTCGCTCGCGCAATGGGCGCAGCACCAGGCTCACGACATTCAGGCGGTAGTAGAGGTCTTCGCGAAAATGCCCCGCTTCGATGGCTTGCTCCAGGTTGACGTTGGTGGCGGCCAGTACGCGGACATTAATCGGCGTGCTTTTGCGCGAGCCGAGCCTGACGACTTCCTGCTCTTGCAATACACGCAGCAGTTTCACTTGAATGGGCAGCGGCAAGTCGCCGATTTCATCCAGAAACAAGGTGCCGCCGTCAGCCTCTTCAAACCATCCCGCTTTGGCCGCTAATGCACCGGTGAAGGCGCCTTTTTCGTGACCGAACAATTCGGCTTCGACAAGCGACTCTGCAAATGCGCCGCAGTTGACGGCGACAAAAGGCTGCTGATGGCGGTGGCTGAGTTGATGAATGTGTCGGGCTACCAGCTCTTTGCCAGTGCCTGTTTCGCCAATGATCAAGACGCTGGCGTCGCTGGGAGCTATTTGTTGCAGATGGGCCAGTAACGCCTTGGACACGGGATCTTCAAACACTTGGGCCGTGGCCCTTATGGAGGTCGCGAGTGCCGGAGTCGACGGTAATGTTAAAAGCTGCAATGGACAGCTCCTTTTATCGGGGGGCTCTGCCCACAAAAGGAAAGCCGAAGGCGACTTTATAAGGGGATTTTGATATTCCGTAAACTAACGTAATTCCATATTTATATATCCTTATGGCATATCGGACTTGCATAACACCCTACTTTTAGCGCTTTATAAGGCTATGTATTAGCGTTTGGCCGAGTTTGGGAAGGCTCCTACAGGTTTTCTCAGCGCTGCCTCTTTGTTTGAGCTGTTCAATCGGTTATTTCTAAATGCCGCGCTTTTCACGCGGTTTCACTTTTCTGCTATCAAGCACTGCCTGATTCCGGAATGCGCTCAGTGGGTTTGCACAATGAACAAACGACCTCTTTATTTCGATTACGCCGCCACCACGCCTGTGGACGATCGTGTCATTCAGGTGATGGTCGAGTGCCTGGGTTTTGAAGGCAATTTTGGAAACCCCGCGTCTGGCTCTCATGCTTTCGGCCAGTCTGCCCGGCAGGCGGTAGAGCTCGCGCGTGAGCAGGTTGCGCAGTTGGTCAACGCACAACCAGAGCACATTATCTGGACCTCGGGCGCCACCGAGTCCAATAACCTGGCCTTGAAGGGCGTTGCCCAGGCCAGCCGCGAATCGCGCGGGCACATCATTACCAGCCAGATCGAGCACAAGGCGGTACTGGATACCGCGCACTTTTTAGAGACCTCAGGTTTCGATGTGACGTACCTGGCCCCAGACAGCGACGGGCTGGTCAGTGCTGAAAAAGTCCGTGCTGCGCTGCGTTCGGACACGCTGCTGGTGTCGCTGATGCTGGTCAATAATGAGCTGGGAACGGTGAATGACGTTCCTGCTATCGGGCGACTGGTTCGTGAGCACGGTGCGTTGTTTCACGTTGATGCGGCGCAAGGGGCAGGCAAGGTCGCCATCGACCTGCAAGAGTGGGCGGTGGACTTGATGTCGTTCTCGGGGCACAAGCTCTACGGGCCCAAAGGGATTGGTGCCTTGTATGTCGGGCCACGTGCGCAGGATCGATTACAGGCGCAGATCCACGGTGGTGGTCATGAGTCCGGGCTGCGTTCCGGCACCTTGGCAACCCATCAGATTGCCGGCATGGGCGCAGCTTTTGCCATTGCCCGTGAATCGTTTACCCAAGAGCTTTCGCATATCCAGGGCCTTCGCGAGCGCTTGCTTGAGCAATTGGGTGATGTGCCAGGTGTGCAGTGCAATGGTTGTCCGATCCAACGAATCCCTCATACCTTGAGCCTGACGTTCGGTGAAGGGCACTTCAATAGTTCGGTGCTGAGTGCAGTGCTGGCCTACTCGGCAACCTCGGCGTGCAATTCGGCCAGCAAGGCACCGTCTCACGTACTGCTTGCTGTGGGCCATGATGCAGACAAGGCGGCGAGAACCATTCGCTTGAGTCTTGGGCGTTTTACCCGCGAGCAGGACATTGATGTCGCGGTAACCGCCATCAAGGCCGCTATTGCAGCGCCTGCCCCTTTTTGGGCGGTTGCCCAGTCTTGATGACTGCTCCATTATCCGCGACGAAGAAAAACAACCGTGGCCAGCAGGAGAGAGGATGAGTATTCAGTCGTTGAATCAGGAATCTGTGGTGCAGCGTTTGGCGCGGACTCGCGCCTTGATGGAACAGAACGGCATTTATGCCCTGTTGGTTCCCTCGGCCGACCCACACCTCTCCGAGTATTTGCCTGCCTACTGGCAGGGGCGTCAATGGCTGTCAGGCTTTCACGGTTCAGTCGGTACGTTGATCGTGACCCCGACCTTTGCCGGGTTGTGGGCAGACAGCCGTTACTGGGAGCAAGCTGGCAAAGAGCTTGCCGGTAGCACTATCGAACTGGTCAAGCTGCAACCTGGCCAGCCAGGCCCTCTGGACTGGTTGGCAGAACAAGCTCCGCAAGGGGCGACGGTATCGGTTGATGGTGCTGTTCTGGCGTTGGCATCCGCGCGCACTTTGGAGAGCAAGCTCAAAGAGCGTAGCGCTGTTCTGCGTACCGATATCGATGTATTGAGCCTGGTGTGGGCTGATCGTCCCGCGCTGCCTAAACAGCCGGTGTATGAACATTTACCACCTCAAGCCACCGTGAGCCGAGTAGACAAGTTGGCGAAGCTGCGCGAAACGCTTAAGCAGCGTAACGCCGATGCGCACTTTATCGCCACGCTGGATGATATTGCCTGGCTGTTTAACTTGCGTGGGTCTGATGTTTCTTTTAACCCGGTCTTTGTCTCGTTTGCATTGATTGAGCCTGATCGGGCGACGTTGTTTGTTGATCTGGAAAAGGTGGGTGTTGAGCTGCGAGACACTCTTAAGCGTGATGGCGTCAATTTGCGTGATTACACCGAGATCAATTCGGCTCTGGCTGCGCTGCCGGCAACAACTCGGCTGCTGATAGATCCTGCACGCGTCACTTGCGGTTTGCTCAACAACGTAAGCCGTGAGGTGGCGTTCGTTGAGGGGTTGAATCCAACCACGTTCGCCAAGTCGCAAAAGAGCCTTGATGATGCGGTTCACATTCGTCAGGCCATGGAGCAGGATGGCGCTGCGCTTTGCGAGTTCTTTGCCTGGCTCGAAGCTGCCTTGGGTCATGAACGCATCACGGAGCTGACCATTGATGAGCAGTTGAGCGCTGCGCGTGCACGTCGCCCGGGCTTTGTATCGCTGAGCTTCAATACCATTGCGGCTTTTAACGCCAATGGCGCAATGCCGCATTACCACGCGACCGAGCAAGAGCACGCCGTCATTGAGGGGAATGGCTTATTGCTTATCGACTCGGGTGGTCAGTATCTGGGGGGGACCACCGATATCACTCGCATGGTGCCTGTCGGTACTCCTACACGCGAGCAAAAGCACGACTGCACCCGTGTGCTTAAAGGTGTGATTGCTTTGTCGCGTGCCCAGTTTCCAAAGGGGATTCTGTCACCTTTGCTCGACGCCATCGCCCGGGCACCGATCTGGGCTGATAACGTTGATTACGGGCACGGTACAGGGCATGGCGTCGGTTACTTCTTGAACGTGCATGAGGGGCCGCAGGTGATTGCCTATCAGGCAGCCGTAGCACCGCACACTGCGATGCAGCCCGGCATGATTACGTCAATTGAGCCGGGTACATATCGCCCAGGTCGTTGGGGCGTGCGAATTGAGAACCTGGTGTTGAATCGCGAGGCTGGCGCCTCGGAGTTTGGTGAGTTTCTCAAGTTTGAAACCCTGACGCTCTGCCCGATTGATACGCGTTGCCTTGAGGCTTCTCTGCTGACGCATGAGGAGCTTAAGTGGCTTAATGATTATCACGAGCAGGTTAGTGAGCGGTTGAGCCCATTGCTTGAAGGTGATGCTTTAGCGTGGTTGCGGGCTCGAACAGCAGCACTTTCTTAAAGTGCGAGGGCGCTCTGTCACGTACTCGACTGAGTGGGTTACGTGACAGAGACTTGGGCTGTTATCTGCAAAGGACGATCATGCTGCGACTGGTATAGCCGGCGGGGTTCAATCCGAAAGGGTAATCCCCAGGTTCTTCAGTGCCATCGCCTGACTTGGCAACAACTCGGTATCCCTTGTCTCCGCACGCCTTTACGGCCTCCGCGTAGCATTTATCCCAAGACGACGATAAACCAGAGCAGTTGATGTGCAAGCCACGCTTGCCACGTTTGACGGCGGTTTCGGAGGTCGCAGCGCAGCCGGAGATCATGAGCACGGCCAAAACTACCAAAAATCGTTTCATTCCTGTCCTTAAAGCGTTTACGTCAGATTTACGTGGTGCGGTGAGCGGTTGATCATTCAGTTGCTCCTTTGGATGTCCTTATCCGGAATCGCCCCAAGTGACACATTCGGCCTATAAACATCCTCTAAATGAGAGTCAATTACCAGAACTGTGTCAAATAGGTGACTAATTGTCTGTGCTGACAGGTGCTGAGTGACCACGCATTGTGAGGGTTGCACCGACCGAGGCCATGATAATGCACAGGATAGCTATCCATTGTGTGACAGACAGAACCTCATGCAGAAACAGTAGCCCCGACAGCGCTCCAAAGGCAGGCTCAATACTCATCAGGGTTCCAAACGTACGGGTAGGCATGCGCGTAAGAGCGATCATCTCTAACGTGTAGGGCAGGGCAGTGGACAATAACGCGACAGCAAGGGCGATCGGGATCAGGGCTGGGGTCAATAGCGCGCTGCCTGCATGAACAATGCCCACGGGGGCAATAAACAGTGCCGCAATAATGACGCCCAAGGCTGCTGTCTGGACGCCGTTATCTGCGCCTGCTTTCTGCCCGAAGAGGATATACAGCGCCCAACACACGCCAGCTCCGAGTGCATAGGCTGTGCCGACAAGATCGATGCCTTGTGCGCCTTCTCCTATAGGGATAAGCAGTAAAAGCCCGGTAATTGCCAGGCCTATCCACACAAAGTCGATTGCCTTGCGTGAAGAGAAGATAGCGACCGCCAGCGGGCCTGTGAATTCAAGTGCAACTGCAATCCCCAGCGGGACGGTACGCAGCGACATATAGAAGAGCAGGTTCATACCGCCCAGCGCTATCCCGTAAACAATGACGGTCTTGAGCGATTTGGCCGTGAGCTTGGCTCTCCAGGGGCGCAGTATCAGCAGCATGATGATGCTGGCAAATATCAAGCGCAGAGTTGTCGTGCCTTGGGCGCCCACAACGGGGAACATGCTTTTTGCGAGCGATGCACCTGATTGGATTGAGGCCATGGCGATAAGGAGTAGGCCAACAGGTAATAGCGTCGATACGAGGCTACGAGAGGACTGTGTCATTGCGGGGGTATGCCTGGGCGATAAGTGTGTAAAGGTCAGGCATCATGCTCAAGTGGCGTGCAGTGTGCAATATAGTGCGCAATATGCTTTTGAATTTGTCTTATATATAGAGAGCGTTAATTAACCCTTGACTCAGAATTATAGCGGCCTATAATTCGCACCAATTCCGGCGCAGTCGAAACGGAAACTCCTTGAATATCAATGAGTTGGATGGTTTTGACGATGCCAGCTTCAGTTCATCGAAGCAGGAAATGAGGTGTTGACAGCAGCGTGTAACGCTGTAGAATTCGCCTCCCGCTAACGAGAGATCGAAAGCGCAAGTGGTTGATGTTACAAAGGAAACTTTGAAATCATCTTAAAATAACCGCTTGACAGCAACAGAGGCTGCTGTAGAATGCGCGCCTCGGTTGAGCGAAAGCTTAACCAACCGCTCTTTAACAACTGAATCAAGCAATTCGTGTGGGTGCTTGTGGAGTCA
>NZ_JYLD01000019.1 GCF_001043025.1 Pseudomonas helleri
GATTACATCGAGATGTTTTACAACCCAAAACGACGCCACAGTTTCAACAATCAGCTGTCACCGGTAGAGTTTGAAAAGCGTTACGCAGCGAGCCTGGAGAGTGTCTAGGAAACCCGGGGCGATTCAAACTCCATTTGTTTAAAACGTCGCTTTGATCTGTAAGCCCACGGCCAAAGCGTTGCCTCTTTTTTTGCCGGAGAACGCTCCAGGCTCAATGTAGTACTGCAGGTCAGGACGCAGCAGCAGCCAAGGGGTGACCTGCGCGCCATAGTTAAGCTCAATCATCTGCTCGCCATTGTCGAGGTTGGCAATCATCTCGTATTCGCCGAAGCTGGTCGCCGCCGCTTCTTGTACATCACGCGTACGGGAGTTGAGCACGGCCCGGCCATAACCCAAAGCAATGCTGTCATGCGGGCGGCTGGCAAAAGGCTTTTGCTTAACCAGGCCGACCGAGTACCAGCGACGCATTGGTGAGGTGGCTGCGTTGCTGGTGGCTGCCTGGCCGAAGAGGCGTAGCACCCTTTCAGGGTCTTGCTCATCCCTCCAGATTGCCTGGTCCATCAACACGTAAGCCCCGGTGCGATTGCTGCTTTTTTCTGTGCTGCCAATTTTTTGCGAGTTAGAGCTGTCGTAGTACCAGCCGACTTTGTATTGGCCATTGAGAAAGGCGTTATTATTGAAGATGGCTTCCAGAGGCAGAATGGCCCCGGTGGAGTCGTGGCTGGGCATGGAAAACGCTTCAGAGGGAAGGCTGTTGTGCTCTGGGTTGACCTGGAATACCGCGGTTTGCAGCGTCAGTGAGTCGTTGACGTCGTAACGCAACTCTCCACCCCAGTGGGCCGTCGGGTAGTTGCCCCACCCGCTGCCGCTGGACATGGTCAATGGGTGTGCACAAAAGCCGGCGCTCACAAAGTTGGTCAGGATCGGCATGCCACCAAAATCGGTGCCCATCACCATGTAACCGATTTTGGCAGACACGTCCGGAGAAAACAGATTGCGCTGGTAACTGAACTCGGTCAGTCGCGTGTATTCGCCACCGTAGTTTTCTTGCGCAGAAAGGCGGTTGCCGAGCAAGTCTTCCGTGGCGCTGTGGCCGCGACGGTCGTTAACCAGAATTTGCACAAATCCAGCGTCCGGGGTGTCCAGCAGTTTACTCAGATCAAACTTGGCGCCCACGCGTATTTGTTGCGCATAGCGCGTACCTCGCTTGATCCCGCCATGCAAGTTGGAAATCGTTTCAGAGCTGTAGTCACCGGTCAGTGTGATGCCCTTGTCCACCAGTTTTTGGCGCTCCCCCCCCCAATCGCCGGTTAGTGTCGAACGACTCATCAGGTCGGAAGTGTCAGCCAGTGCTGAAGTCGGGCTCAAGATACACAGCGACAAACCGCTGCACAGGCTGGTGGTCAGCAGCGCGCGGAAAGAAAAAAACATTGGGGTGTGCTCCGTTGCAAAAAATTTTGGTGTATCGCTCAACGACACGCTGGCACGGCAGGAAACTGGCCCGCTTTAGCTTTTCTGGCCTGATACCGTCTTGAGAACTGCGGTGTCATAACCTGAACCCGGGCCGAGTTGATCCCTCCTTGGCTGTGCAAGAGGGTGTCCATGAGCGGGTATATGACGGGGGTGCGGGTGCTCGAAACCGTTCGGATGTTCGCTTCACATGACTAACAGGCCCTGAAAGTGGCAGGGCTGGTGAATGTCATCCCGTGTGAGCCGTAAGGCTAAGTTTATGTCGATATTTTTTTCAGATAAATCCAGGGAACTAAGAAACATTATTGGGGAGACAGTAATAATCGCGGTGGCGATATCCGGCCTTTCGCTTGCAGAAACGGCGATCGTTAGTGTTCAGCGCTTATTGCTTTTGAGGTCACTCGCACGTCAAAAAGAAGAGAAAACATTTGGGACTTCAACCCCCCTCCTTACCATGGATTATTACTGTTTCACCAACAATGTTTCTCAAACCTTTGGATTTATCCCAAGAAGCACCTGTATAAACTAGCTCAGAGTCTTCAGCTCACTCTCGGAACGTCGAGCCAGCAGTGCCCGGACAAACACCTTCCCGCGTTTCGTAGAGCCTTCGGCATATTCATTGCGACTGCAGCAACCTGCTACACTGATTGCCGGTGCTCGCTTGCTGTCGGCAGGGCGGTAGTTCTGATTCCAACACCTGCCATGCCCAGTCCTGTTCGGGTTGAACTGAACATTTGACCCAGCTGTTCGCACAGCGTGCGGGCAGTTTTGTATTCACCCATAGAGCATTCACTAAATGACGAATGACCAACCATCTCAAACTTCAAGACGCTCAATGAGCACTATCGCGAGGGTACTCTTTTCCCTATTTGTATTTGCCGTGGCACTAGCTTTGATTTATGGCGGGGTCAAACTAGTGGCGCTGGACGGGTCAAGTTATTACTTGATCGCAGGCTTGACTTATCTCGTACTGGCGGCACTATTTCTGTTTCGCAAGCGTTCGGGTATTACTCTCTCTGTTGCCATATTCCTTGCGACCTGTGCCTGGGCCTTTTATGAAGTGGGTCAGTTCAGCTATTGGGAACTGCTTCCACGCTTGGTCATTCCTGCCATCATCCTGACACTCAGCCTGTGGGTCGGCGCCGCATTGCCGGACACGTCCTTGAGCACCCGGCGCGCCGCTAACCGGTTCGGGTTTGCCGTATTCCTGGCACTGGTCGCGACATTTATTGCTGCGTTCTACCCGCACGGCGGGATCTCGAACCCGGTCGCCGCCACTGACGCACCCAAGGCAGAAGAGCCCTCCAACGTCCCTGAAAACTGGGAGTTCTTTGGGCGTAATGCCTCGGGAACACGGTTTGCTCCTTACACGCAAATCACCTCGGACAACGTCAAGGACCTGCAGGTTGCCTGGACCTACAGAACAGGTCGTCGCACCACAGGTGCCGGCGCGGGTGTAGATGAAAATACACCGTTGCAGATCGGCAATGTTCTGTACTCGTGCACACCGGAAAACCTGATTACCGCCCTGGACGGTGATACCGGGACCCCGCTCTGGAAATTCGATCCCAAAGCCAAAAGCGAAGAGCACGTGACTTGCCGCGGCGTGGGTTATTACGACATCGATAAAGACGACAGCCTAAGCGCTGAAGTCAAGGCGTCATATGGCAATGAGCAGCAGTGCCGCCAGCGTATACTGGTGTCGTCTGTGGATGCCCGTTTGTTTGCGGTTGATGCGCATACCGGCACCCTGTGCCCGAGCTTTGGCGACAACGGTTATGTCGATCTCAAGAAAGGCATGGGCCCGACTGAAAACAGCAAGCGCTATCACCCCACCTCGCTGCCGGTTGTCATGGGCCACCTCACCGTGGTCGGCGGCTGGGTACGGGACATTGTGGCGGGCGAACCTTCCGGTGCCGTACGCGCATTCGACGTTCTGACAGGTGCGTTGGTGTGGGCCTGGGATGTAGGTGCACCCGAGGGCAAGAACGCAGTGGCAGACGATCATCAGTTCGCTCTGGAGACGCCTAACGTCTGGACAATTCCGACCTACGATAAAGAGTTGAATCTGGTCTACCTGCCTACGGGCAATGGCCCGCCCGACTACTGGGGTGGTGATCGCAACCAGGTTAAAGAGAAGTTTGGTACGGCCGTTGTTGCAGTCGATGCATCAACCGGTAAAGCCAAATGGGTTTATCAGATCGTTCACCACGACGTCTGGGACTATGACCTGCCTTCGCAGCCTGTGCTCTATGACATCAAAAACGCCCAGGGCGAGAAGACTCCGGTCTTGATCCAGACCAGCAAGACAGGCAACATTTTTGTGCTGGATCGCCGTACCGGCAAGCCGGTTACAGAAGTTGAAGAGCGTGCGGTTCCTACCTCTCCAGCAGCAGAAGGCGAGCACCTGTCGCCTACCCAACCGTTCTCGGTCGGGATGCCGACCATTGGTGTCGACCCGCTGACCGAGAAGTCGATGTGGGGCGTGACAACTTTCGACCAACTGTATTGCCGGATCATGTTCAAAGACTCCGTCTACCTGGGTCCGTTTACACCGCCAAGTGAAAAACCGTACATCGAATGGCCTGGCTTGCTGGGCGGTATGAACTGGGGTGGTATCTCCATCGACGAAAACACCGGCATGATGTTCGTCAATGACATGCGCATGCCGCTGCGGATGTCACTAGTCAAAAAGGAAGACACCAAGAAGTTCAACGTGTCGACCGATGAAGTCCCGGGTTTCATGGGAACCATTCGCCCACAAGTCGCCGGTATCTATGGCGGGGTGAAAATCGACATTCTGCAGTCGCCACTGGGCGTACCGTGCAACACACCTCCCTTCGGCAGCATGAGCGCCATTGACCTCAACACCCAGAAACTGGTCTGGCAGGTTCCGTTGGGCACCGTCCAGGACACTGGCCCTCTGGGGATCAAAACGCACATGCCAATCCCGCTGGGCATGCCAACACTGGGTGGCCCGACCTCAACGGCATCTGGCCTGGTGTTCTTCGCCGGCACCCAGGACTACTACCTGCGAGCGCTGGATTCGGCCACCGGTAAAGAAGTCTGGAAAGCCCGCCTGCCGGTTGGCGCGGTTGCAGCCCCGCTGATCTACAAATCACCCAATACCGGGAAGCAGTACGTAGTCATCTCCGCAGGTGGCATGAGCCACTCGCCTGATGTCGGTGACTACATCATTGCCTATGCATTGCCGGACAGCATCATCCAGAAATAACCTCTTAATTGACGTTAACTCAAATGGCCCGCCTGCTCTCCAACAGGTGGGCTTTTTTGTTCTATACCAGTTGTTGTTCGGCTTCGGCCTAAATAACGCATTAAATTTTGTGCTTGTTACGAGAAGAGGACTTCGACTGATCTCATAGGTCCGGTAGTCTGCTTTCGGCCCAGGCTGTGTAAAAACGTTTTTCGGTGCGAAAGTTACTCAAAACCAGACTGGAAACCGCGCTTCTACCCCAAATCCACATCTGCTGATGTGCTGATGAATTTCAGATTTAACGCAGAAGCGCGCACTTCGAATTTGGCGACTCGTTTTTACACACTCTGGGCCATAAGCAGTCGCTCAAATGTTTCTACGAAACCAGGGGCGATTCAATCCGAATGAATCGCCCCTTGATTGTAGGCATACCCAATCGTCCGCTTTTGGCCGATTTCTGCCTTTCGTAACTGGCAGAAATTGGCCAGTTGCAGCTTGCTAGGGATACACGCCCGCTCGCTGTCATCTGCTTCTAACATGTCGACCTTGTTTCGCAAAGGGTCAAGGTTGCCGTCGTCATCTATCGTGCATCCTTTGCATGTTATGTTTTTCTGCGACTGACATGTCGTCATCCGTCGGTCATCTGATGCGAAGCTGGGTCACAGCCTGAGCCAGTCCGCCCACTTACCGTAGATTTCCGACGGTAGAACGGTCTGAAATCGAATCCCGGGTGCTCAGCGATCGGTCACCATTTGGCTCTTACAAAGAAGAGAGCTTTCGTCATGAGCAAAGAAGCACAAACGATAGTCACCCTGCTGGATCAGCAGTACGAGCAGCTGCTTACGGACGCTAGATGCTTGGTAGCAAGCTATGTGGATACGTCCATGAAGCTGTACAAAAAGACCGGGGTCAAATCTGTTGTGGCCGGCGTATCAATCAAGCAGGTGAGCCCGAATGCGTATTCGATCTACTGGTGCAAACTGGTGCCGCTGCAAGGACAAAAAAACAAATTCGCGCCCCTGACTATTGCCAAGGGGAATGGCAAACATAAATACCCGGCTTCCTCGTTTGAGTTTGTTGAATATCCATACCGTCACCTCGTTCTGCAAGTTGAGGGGCGGCTTGCGGAGATTCGCCGCGTTGCGAGCGAGAATCGTCAGCTACGTCGGACGTTGGTCGCTTATGAGAAGAAGCTGTCTAGATACCAAACGCTTAATCATGGCGACCTCTATTCGGCAGGGTAGCGGCTGAGTACCTATAAGCAGTGCCGAACAGATTTGACCCGATTGTAAATCCCGAAAGCCCCGTGCAGCTTGGTCTGGCGGGGCTTTCTCGTACCAGCAGTGAACTATGGCGAGATATATTGCTGCGCTTGATCAGGGAAGGCGACGGGTTCGGGCTATAAGCAGTGTAGGGCGCTAAATCTACTCGTTGTCAGCCAGCAGGACCATGCAGGCGGGGGCGGAGGCCGTATTTGCTATTAGCAGTGACGCTTACGACCAAGTCAGCCGGCCAGCTTTCGTTTGTATTAGTAGTGAAAGGCTTCACTTTCATAAAATAAACATTGGTAGGTGCCGTTCCAGCTGGTACCTGTGTCGCGTAGCGGGTGGTGGCGGTAACGCGCTATCTCTCACTGCCACGCTGCTGCTCGAATGCAATGCGGTTAATTACGCACATGGGGATGGGGTAGCCCTGGATGTGTGTCGTGAGGGCCTCATTGCCTGCGATCACCATGATGCAGGATAGGCCTCTGCGGAAGCGCATTCCTCGTCCCGAGTAATTGCGCGGGATGATCTCCCATGTTTCGTCGTCGTAGTAACAGCCAACGATTTCTGACCAGTGCGATTGGATGCCCGCGCCCATGATGCCTACTGGGGTCAGGCAAAAAATTTCTACCTGGGTTTCCTGCCCAAGAGGTACAGCGTAAACCCGACCGTTTGGTGCAATAGGTGGGAAGTATTGCCCGTTACCGAGGTGACGAAATTCCATGGTGGTGCTCCGGATAGATGAGGTCGCTAGACACTCTCCGGTAGCTTCCTGAAAACCCAAGGTCAGCTGTTGTCAGCGAGTCGGCGCACGAGTTTATCTTGCTGGGCAAGCTAGCTCGCCACATGGCGTGCGTGCATGTAGCTGATCTAAACGCTTCGGCGTTTTGCTCACTTTCGCTAGGGTGCCGAAACTGACAGCCCTTCCGAAGTCATCCCATGACCTCACAGGCTTGGGAAAATACTGCGTATCGCAGCGGTAGGGTGCCCTGCCGTTGGATTTGGATCAGCGCCCGCTGCCAAAAGAGGCAGCGGGCAGTTTGCTGCAGGTAGCTGGCCGTACCGCTGAAGACTCAGTCGTCGCCACGCTTTTTGTCCAGACGCGCTGCGACCATGTAGCCAATAGCGCCTGCGATGGTCAGCGCACTGACGACGGCAAGCACGGCATATACAAGCAGCTCAAAACGATCCATGCCCTTACTCCTTTGATTTGAGGTCTAAAGGTTAAGGGCTTTTGATCGAATCCCAAATCTACTGTGTGACGGCTTTGCGCCCGGTGCCTGCAGGCTCTTTCCGCATGTAGGCCCTGGCACCGACGTACGCATCAGTTTCCCAAATATGCAAATGCCCTAACTCGTAGGCGACGTCATTCCGAGCCTCCAGATCCTCATCGTCGGGTGCTTTTCCTCCAAGAATCGGGGCGTGGTGACCAGACGTCCGCTGGTAGAGCTCGCAGGCATATGCTGCGCGACAGTCATCAATGTTTAGTCCGTGAGAAAGTAAAAGCTCTTGCGCTGCAGGTAGGTTCTTTGATTTCCATGTACGCCAAGCTGCAGGCTTCGGGCGCCTGCTGCCATGTCGTTTTTGAAATGCTGCGGCCTTATCCAGAATGACAATTTGCTCAGGATCAGAAATATTAATGATCCGATGCTCACGCTTATCTTTGCTGAACGCATAAAAGATGTTTTCCGCCTCGGCTTCTTTATGAGCATCTTCTGCGTCGAAGAAAAAAGCGTCTAGCATTGACATGCCGAGGTATCGAACCAATCTGATCAATGTTGCTAGCTGCTCTGAGTGGAGAGCCTGAATATCTACCATCGCGGCTTCAAACCTAGTTCGGTCAAGACCGCGAGGTACCGTAATCCGTGCATGGCTTGGAAAGCCAAGCCGGCTACCAGCATCAGCGGCTGAGCCCTTCCAGCGTCCATCACTTGCGAAGCTCATTACTGAATGTACAGTCTCAAGCAGAGCGATTACGTTTTGCTGCGGAAGGTTCCCTTGGTATGCCTGGATGTACAGCTCTTCCCCGTACTCCCTCACAAGTTTTTTATTGACGAATTCCAGGATATCCACCTCATGAGAGTCCCTGGCATAAACACAGAACTGCGCCCATTGCTGGTCGTGGATCATGGCCTCGTGTTGCCCAAGTAGACCGCGTCGGACTGCCTCCCCGAGTACCGCCGAGCCGGCCTTGGTCAAGTCCCGATCAAAATGTGAGTGGAAACTCTGCTTCATGGGTCATTTCTCCATTCAGCTCAGGTGCTGAGCTGCTAAAGGAAATGTTGAGCGAGAAAAAATATCCTGGGCTTCGTTTTCGGTCGCATTTAGCGCCTGAAATTGACGAGCGCATCCATCCCGTAAACGGTCGTTTACGGAACGCCTATTCCAGATGAGCTTTTGGTGTCATTTTCAGAAGACGACTGCACCAGTTGATTGGGCGTAATGGCTGTTGTGCAGCCAGCTCCTGACAGTTCAATATCAGAAGTGATCTGCACCAATCTCGACTATGCTCAATACTCGTGTGCACCAAAGCGAGGTGAGCATGGCGACGGACACCCCACGGATTCCAGAACAAGGCGTGGCCACTCTGCCTGATGAGGCTTGGGAGCGTGCGCGCCGTCGTGCGGAGATCATCAGTCCGTTGGCGCAGTCGGAGACGGTCGGGCACGAAGCGGCCGATATGGCGGCTCAGGCGCTGGGCTTGTCTCGGCGCCAGGTATACGTTCTGATCCGGCGTGCCCGGCAAGGCAGCGGCCTCGTGACGGATCTGGTGCCCGGCCAGTCCGGTGGAGGTAAAGGTAAGGGGCGCTTGCCGGAACCGGTCGAGCGCGTCATCCACGAGCTACTGCAAAAGCGGTTCCTGACCAAGCAGAAGCGCAGCCTAGCGGCCTTTCACCGCGAAGTCACTCAGGTGTGCAAGGCTCAAAAACTGCGAGTGCCGGCGCGCAATACCGTGGCCTTACGGATCGCTAGCCTTGACCCGCGCAAGGTCATCCGCCGGCGGGAAGGCCAGGATGCCGCTCGTGACCTACAAGGTGTGGGCGGCGAGCCTCCTGCCGTGACCGCGCCGCTGGAGCAGGTGCAGATAGACCATACGGTCATCGACCTGATCGTGGTCGATGACCGCGACCGGCAACCTATTGGCCGCCCGTACCTGACCCTCGCCATCGACGTGTTCACCCGCTGCGTGCTCGGCATGGTCGTCACGCTGGAAGCGCCGTCTGCCGTTTCGGTTGGCCTGTGCCTCGTGCATGTCGCCTGCGACAAGCGCCCTTGGCTGGAAGGACTGAACGTGGAAATGGATTGGCAGATGAGCGGCAAGCCCTTGCTGCTCTACCTAGACAACGCGGCCGAGTTCAAGAGCGAGGCCCTGCGCCGGGGTTGCGAGCAGCATGGCATCCGGCTGGACTATCGCCCGCTGGGACAGCCGCACTATGGCGGCATCGTGGAACGGATCATCGGCACGGCGATGCAGATGATTCACGACGAACTGCCGGGAACGACCTTCTCCAACCCTGACCAGCGCGGCGACTACGATTCCGAAAACAAGGCCGCCCTGACGCTGCGCGAGCTAGAGCGCTGGCTCACATTGGCGGTCGGCACCTACCACGGTTCGGTGCACAACGGCCTGCTCCAACCGCCGGCCGCGCGCTGGGCCGAGGCCGTGGCGCGTGTCGGCGTACCGGCCGTCGTCACACGCGCTACTTCGTTCCTGGTCGATTTTCTGCCGATCCTCCGGCGCACGCTGACCCGCACCGGCTTTGTCATCGACCACATCCACTACTACGCCGATGCGCTCAAGCCGTGGATTGCGCGGCGTGAACGCTGGCCGTCCTTTCTGATCCGGCGCGATCCGCGCGACATCAGCCGTATCTGGGTCCTGGAACCGGAGGGACAGCATTACCTGGAAATTCCCTACCGTACCTTGTCGCATCCGGCTGTCACCCTCTGGGAACAACGGCAGGCGCTGGCGAAACTGCGGCAGCAAGGGCGCGAACAGGTGGATGAGTCGGCGCTGTTCCGCATGATCGGCCAGATGCGTGAGATTGTGACCAGCGCGCAGAAGGCCACACGCAAGGCGCGGCGTGACGCGGATCGCCGCCAGCACCTCAAGACATCAGCTCGGCCGGACAAGCCCGTTCCGCCGGATACGGATATTGCCGACCCGCAGGCAGACAACTTGCCACCCGCCAAACCGTTCGACCAGATTGAGGAGTGGTAGCCGTGGACGAATATCCCATCATCGACCTGTCCCACCTGCTGCCGGCGGCCCAGGGCTTGGCCCGTCTTCCGGCGGACGAGCGCATCCAGCGCCTTCGCGCCGACCGCTGGATCGGCTATCCGCGCGCAGTCGAGGCGCTGAACCGGCTGGAAGCCCTTTATGCGTGGCCAAACAAGCAACGCATGCCCAACCTGCTGCTGGTTGGCCCGACCAACAATGGCAAGTCGATGATCGTCGAGAAGTTCCGCCGCACCCACCCGGCCAGCTCCGACGCCGACCAGGAGCACATCCCGGTGTTGGTCGTGCAGATGCCGTCCGAGCCGTCCGTGATCCGCTTCTACGTCGCGCTGCTCGCCGCGATGGGCGCGCCGCTGCGCCCACGCCCACGGTTGCCGGAAATGGAGCAACTGGCTCTGGCACTGCTGCGCAAGGTCGGCGTGCGCATGCTGGTGATCGACGAGCTGCACAACGTGCTGGCCGGCAACAGCGTCAACCGCCGGGAATTCCTCAACCTGCTGCGCTTCCTCGGCAACGAACTGCGCATCCCGTTGGTTGGGGTAGGCACGCGCGACGCCTACCTAGCCATCCGCTCCGATGACCAGTTGGAAAATCGCTTCGAGCCGATGATGCTGCCGGTATGGGAGGCCAACGACGATTGCTGCTCACTGCTGGCCAGCTTCGCCGCTTCGCTCCCGCTGCGCCGGCCTTCCCCAATTGCCACGCTGGACATGGCTCGCTACCTGCTCACACGCAGCGAGGGCACCATAGGGGAACTGGCGCACTTGCTGATGGCGGCGGCCATCGTCGCCGTGGAGAGCGGCGAGGAAGCGATCAACCATCGCACACTCAGCATGGCCGTTTACACCGGACCCAGCGAGCGGCGGCGGCAATTCGAGCGGGAACTGATGTGAAGCCTGCGCCGCGCTGGCCGCTGCATCCCGCCCCGAAAGAAGGCGAGGCGCTGTCCTCATGGCTCAACCGCGTGGCCCTTTGCTATCACATGGAGGAGCCCGACCTGCTGGAGCACGATCTTGGTCACGGCCAGGTCGATGACCTGGACACCGCGCCACCACTCTCGCTGCTGGCGTTGCTTTCCCAGCGGAGCGGCATCGAGCTGGACCGGCTGCGCTGTATGAGTTTCGCCGGATGGGTGCCTTGGCTACTGGACAGCCTTGATGACCAGATTCCAGACGCCTTGGAAACCTATGCGTTTCAGCTCTCGGTGTTGCTGCCAAGACTCCGCCGTAAGACGCGATCCATCACGAGCTGGCGTGCCTGGCTGCCCAGCCAGCCGATAAACCGCGCCTGTCCGCTCTGCCTGAGCGATCCGGAGAACCAAGCCGTACTGCTCGCGTGGAAGCTGCCCCTGATGCTGAGCTGCCCGCTGCATGGCTGCTGGCTGGAATCCTATTGGGGCGTGCCAGGGCGGTTTCTCGGCTGGGAGAACGCCGACGCCGAACCGCGCACCGCCAGCGACGCGATTGCGGCGATGGACCAGCGTACCTGGCAGGCACTGACAACCGGTCACGTGGAGCTGCCGCGCCGACGCATCCACGCCGGATTGTGGTTTCGACTTCTTCGCACGCTGCTCGATGAGCTGAACACCCCGCTTTCCGCGTGCGGAACCTGCGCGGGGTATCCCCGCCAAGTCTGGGAAGGCTGCGGGCATCCGCTGCGTGCTGGGCAAAGTCTGTGGCGACCGTATGAAACCCTGAATCCGATAGTACGGTTACA
Source organism: Pseudomonas helleri (assembly GCF_001043025.1). Taxonomy (GTDB): domain Bacteria; phylum Pseudomonadota; class Gammaproteobacteria; order Pseudomonadales; family Pseudomonadaceae; genus Aquipseudomonas; species Aquipseudomonas helleri. The sequence goes on from NZ_JYLD01000019.1 coordinate 11,906, forward strand.
GATGCTGGAGGCGGCGGCAACGGCAATCAGCTTGATTGAGGTGAGGGACATCAGCCCGCCAGGCGAGCAGGCAAAGCTATTCTGGTCCGAGCCCCAAACCGGGTTCACCAGTGGCCTGCCGACGAAAGCGCCGAAGCCCGAGCCCATCAATCACTGGCAGCGTGCAGTCCAGGCCATCGACGAGGCCATCATTGAAGCGCGACACAACCCCGAGACGGCACGCTCGCTGTTCGCGTTGGCTTCCTATGGTCGGCGCGATCCCGCTTCCTTGGAACGGTTGCGCGCCACCTTCGTGAAGGAAGGCATCCCGCCGGAATTTCTGTCACATTACCTGCCTGATGCACTCTTTGCATGTCTTAAACAAAATGACGGGTTAAGTGACAAATTTTGACGGATAGAGCTTTCCGGCTCACACTGTCACATAATCGAACGTATACGTGACGGGTGAAAAGGTGCTGATCGGCTACATGCGGGTATCGAAGGCGGACGGATCCCAGTCCACCAATTTGCAACGCGATGCGCTCATCGCCGCTGGTGTGAGCCTTGCGCACCTTTACGAGGATCTGGCCTCGGGCAGGCGCGATGATCGCCCAGGGTTGGCTGCTTGCCTGAAGGCGCTTCGTGAAGGGGACACGCTGATCGTGTGGAAGCTCGATCGGCTTGGCCGTGATCTGCGCCACCTGATCAACACCGTGCACGACCTAACTGCGCGTAGCGTGGGCCTGAAGGTCCTGACCGGTCACGGTGCGGCGGTCGACACGACGACTGCCGCCGGCAAGCTTGTGTTCGGTATTTTTGCCGCGCTGGCCGAGTTCGAGCGTGAGTTGATTTCCGAGCGAACAGTCGCTGGACTTATCTCGGCGCGCGCTCGCGGCAGGAAAGGGGGGCGCCCCTTCAAGATGACCGCCGCCAAGCTACGCCTGGCGATGGCCAGCATGGGGCAACCGGAAACCAAGGTGGGCGATCTCTGCGAAGAACTCGGGATTACCCGGCAGACGCTCTACCGGCACGTGTCGCCCAAGGGCGAACTGCGGCCAGACGGCGTAAAGCTGCTCTCCCTCGGTTCAGCCGCATAAATGGAGGCGACCTGGAACGGGGCGCTGTTCAGTGCGGCAACGATCCGATTACCGGTGTCGACCCAGAGCAGCCGTAGAGCTTTTGGGAAAGCTGTCGTTCAACGTGGAAGTGAGCGGACTGCGCAGCTTTTCGCGCAGGTCCGCTCGACTGTAGGGTTGGACATTTACGGTCTACCTTGCATGTGAAGTTACTGGTCTTTGGTGGAGTGTGAGCGTTGGCGCAGCCGCGTGAGAAACAACGGCCAGCCAGGGACCAACTGAAAAACTATAACTCCTACAAAGCTGATGCCGCCTAGCCAGCGGAACCACAAGTTTGACATGCGGAGAATCATGACCAGGGCAAAAAGTGCGAAGAGCAGAATTTGCCATTTACCGAACTTTGCGAAGTAGGCACTTCGGCGCAAGTGTGCTTTGTCTAGGACGGGTTCACCTGCCTCGGTAACGAGCTCAAGGCGTTGGCTTGAAAGCGCTTGCTCAAAGTGCTGAGAAATATATGGGCCAACCTCGCCAATCGACCACAGTTTGATTGGTTCATTTGCCACCCCATCGATATATAGCAGGTAAAACTTCGGCGCTGAGTTCATGAATGTCTAACGTGCAGCTAACCGGGCTGGCGCGGCTTGCCGCGACAGGTCCGTGTTGAGCTGAATGTTAGGGCTCATCCCTGGCCCTAGGATTTCCGGAGTTTGGTCGCTGCCGCTTGCGCCGTCGGATTGGGCGTAGGCTCTCCGACCTTCCGGAGCGTGTTGCGATCCGTATGGTGGAACGGCTCCGCCTGGCCTGGGATGATCAACACAGTGTCCTGTTCGTAGGACCACGTTCCATCGACATTGATCGCAACCGTGATGATGTAGCTCTTCGTTCTGAACGCATATTCCAAGAACGGGTTTGACACGATCCCGTTTGTTTCGGACCCGCGGACAGCCTCGAGGCGAAACGTTCTCGCATCGGCCTCGGCACGGCCGACGGCCATCGCTGCCTGTCCGCGCGGTATCGAAAGCGTCTGAATCACGGTGCCCGTCGCCGGTTCCCATAGCCAATAGCCGACTTGGTCGTGGAATGTCTCGACGTCATCAGGCTTGACGATCCGCGTGTGGTACCTCAGTCCGTAGAACAATTGCGGCCCATTGGTCTGTGCATCGATCGGCTGCAACTCCATGTGTTCGATGAAAGCCTGCTTTTCGGGGCCGTTGGGCTTCGGATTGACGTCGAGGCCGTGCGTGCCCACCCATATGCCTGCCATGCCGGTGAGCGGTCCCAGATTGGCGAGCGTATCGACTGCCGGCTCAGGTTCCGTGTAGATGTCTTTGGGGATGTTTTCCATAGTTGATTCCAGCGGGCCTAACTTTGTTTTAGGGCGACTGCCCTGCTGCGTAACATCGTTGCTGCTCCATAACATCAAACATCGACCCACGGCGTAACGCGCTTGCTGCTTGGATGCCCGAGGCATAGACTGTACAAAAAAACAGTCATAACAAGCCATGAAAACCGCCACTGCGCCGTTACCACCGCTGCGTTCGGTCAAGGTTCTGGACCAGTTGCGTGAGCGCATACGCTACTTGCATTACAGCTTACGAACCGAACAGGCTTATGTCCACTGGGTTCGTGCCTTCATCCGTTTCCACGGTGTGCGTCACCCGGCAACCTTGGGCAGCAGCGAAGTCGAGGCATTTCTGTCCTGGCTGGCGAACGAGCGCAAGGTTTCGGTCTCCACGCATCGTCAGGCATTGGCGGCCTTGCTGTTCTTCTACGGCAAGGTGCTGTGCACGGATCTGCCCTGGCTTCAGGAGATCGGAAGACCTCGGCCGTCGCGGCGCTTGCCGGTGGTGCTGACCCCGGATGAAGTGGTTCGCATCCTCGGTTTTCTGGAAGGCGAGCATCGTTTGTTCGCCCAGCTTCTGTATGGAACGGGCATGCGGATCAGTGAGGGTTTGCAACTGCGGGTCAAGGATCTGGATTTCGATCACGGCACGATCATCGTGCGGGAGGGCAAGGGCTCCAAGGATCGGGCCTTGATGTTACCCGAGAGCTTGGCACCCAGCCTGCGCGAGCAGCTGTCGCGTGCACGGGCATGGTGGCTGAAGGACCAGGCCGAGGGCCGCAGCGGCGTTGCGCTTCCCGACGCCCTTGAGCGGAAGTATCCGCGCGCCGGGCATTCCTGGCCGTGGTTCTGGGTTTTTGCGCAGCACACGCATTCGACCGATCCACGGAGCGGTGTCGTGCGTCGCCATCACATGTATGACCAGACCTTTCAGCGCGCCTTCAAACGTGCCGTAGAACAAGCAGGCATCACGAAGCCCGCCACACCGCACACCCTCCGCCACTCGTTCGCGACGGCCTTGCTCCGCAGCGGTTACGACATTCGAACCGTGCAGGATCTGCTCGGCCATTCCGACGTCTCTACGACGATGATTTACACGCATGTGCTGAAAGTTGGCGGTGCCGGAGTGCGCTCACCGCTTGATGCGCTGCCGCCCCTCACTAGTGAGAGGTAGGGCAGCGCAAGTCAATCCTGGCGGATTCACTACCCCTGCGCGAAGGCCATCGGTGCCGCATCGAACGGCCGGTTGCGGAAAGTCCTCCCTGCGTCCGCTGATGGCCGGCAGCAGCCCGTCGTTGCCTGATGGATCCAACCCCTCCGCTGCTATAGTGCAGTCGGCTTCTGACGTTCAGTGCAGCCGTCTTCTGAAAACGACATTTGGGCTTGGGATTTACCGGTTTCCTGTCACTTTTCCTGTACCGAAATCAGTGTGAGAAAAACGTATGGGAAAGCGGATTGGATATGCCCGAGTGTCGACTGATGATCAGAACCTCGACCTGCAGCGAGATGCACTTGCTCTGGCTGGGTGCTCAACAGTCTACGAGGAGACCATGAGCGGCAAGTCGGCGGACAGGCCGGAGCTGGGGCATTGCCTCAAAGCTCTGCGTAGTGGTGACACTCTGGTTGTCTGGCGACTGGACCGCCTCGGTCGTTCTTTGCCTGACTTGGTTGGGATTGTCAGTAGCTTGGAGCGGGAAGGGGTGGCCTTCGAATCCATAACCGAACGAATCGAAACCACCAGCGCTGCCGGCAAGCTGATCTTTCACGTGTTCGCTGCCCTGGCTGAGTTTGAGCGCAACCTCATTCGAGAACGAACTCGTGCAGGACTGGCTGCGGCTCGTGCCCGTGGGAGAAAAGGTGGACGCAAGCCTGCGCTGGATGATCGTCAGGTGCGTGAGATACGAGCTCTTCTCAGAGATCCTGAGATACAGGTGACCGATGTTGCCCGACGGTATGGCGTTTCTCGAACAACGCTTTACCACTACGTCGGTTCGCCGAAATCATCTGCTGTCGTTTAAGTGGTGGTGGTATTTTCCGCTGAAGTTGCTCAGATAATTTTGGGCGCTATGACCTGGCAGGCAAGTGAAGGATGTCTCCGGCGTACTACGTGTGCCGGACTACCACTGAATAAAAATAGGGAGTTTTCATGTCGGTGCTTTTTTCTGTGAAGGGGTGCGTTGGTACCTTGCTGTTGGTTGCGTTGGTGGGTTGCTCCAGTACCCCGAAGGTCACGTTGCCAGAACCTAAAGATGTTCCTCGCGAAAAATGGTCCGATGCCATGTTGGTTCTGGAAGCCATGCGCATCGATGGTCAGCGCGATATTCCAAGAGAAATGGTTGGGAATGAAGTAGATAACCTGAGCTCGCCGCGATCTTCGGGAGGCTCTGGAGGTCTAGCAACGGCAGGTTTGGGATACGTGTCACCTCCAACTGGTTTTAGCAGCGCAGGAGCAGCTTCTCTTGGCGTCGGGTTGTTCTTGTTGGGTGGTGGCAGTGCTGGCCCTGTCTATCACTACCAGGTTGCTGCGTGGGTGCCTGAGGAGCTGGCGTCTAACCCAAAGGAGGCATCTGCGTTGGTCAGGTCGGCTTGGCTTGAGGCGAGAGAGAAATACTTCGGTGGAACAATCTCAAAGTTGCGCCATGAGCCTGCTAGGTACGCTGACGGCTCAGGTAAGAAATACGACAGGCTTGCAGATTTGGCTGCTGGGAACCCCGCGCCGTTCGACGCTCCGGCGAGCGCTGCGCCAGCATTCATTTTGGCCGAGAAAGCCTACGGCCCGATTTTCCTGACCGATCCCTCAGGCGAACTATTTGCTGACGCTAGCCGAGCAGATAAGGACGGCATGGATGCACTGGCGGGTATTGCTCGTCACCTGCCCGAATGGATGTATGCGTACTATCCTGGACGGAATTGGCCTAGGGACTTCCGACCTGCCGCGATTTACAACAAGAACGGCAATCTCTATTTCATTGGGAAGTAGTCGTGGTCGGCCTGTGCGACTGGCGATCAGCCAATCATTTCGGAATTTTGTCTGCGTGATCAGTTATGCAGATTCTATCGCGAGGCGAAGGCGTTCAATAAAAAACGAAGGTGCTCAACACAAACATTGAGCACCTTCGGCGTGCGTTGAGCGCCTTCAGGGAGTGGTGGGAAGCTCCCATGCCCATCCGCCCTGCATTCCTGTTTTGTGTGAACGTATACCTAGCTGTTTCTGGGCTCTGCGAAGTGACGCCGAAGAAATGCAACGCTCTTCAGCTAGAGCTATCAAGTCATTGCTTGCAACAGGCCCAGCTTGCAACGTCTCTTTAAGGAAGCTGCAGGCCTCTTGAGTAGCTGATACGGGCCTGGCGTCACCCGTTTGCTCAATAGCAGCGAGAATGGCTTCAGCGCTTCCTTCGATAGCATCTCCCCATCGGATGCAGGTTGTTTCCAGCTGCTCGCCTATAACGACGGGCTCAACGAAATACTCAATCCCTCCGCTATCAATCGAAACGTTGGATTTGGCTCGGACAAGCACCCTGGCTTCTGAATTCTGATCTTTCTCTGCCACCAGTACAGTGCGAGCGAGCGCGGAGAATGCCTGGCTGCCGATCACACGATTAGCTGCGGAGGACTGGCCCGAACCTTTGCTTAGGTGAGATATGCCGAGGACAGCACAACAATGTCGTTCTGCAAAATCCACTACCATTTGCAGCCCCTGCCGAACTTCGTTTGCTCGGTGCATGTCCCCACGAATGAGATTGATCAGGGGGTCGAAAATCAGCAATGAGACGCCGTCAATCCGTGCGGCTGCTTCATTTAAAAGGGCAAAGTTGGCAGCAGGATCAAACTGTCGCCTATTCCCACTCTGATCCCTTAGCCCCTCAATTACGTGCACGCGGTTCAGGTCTGCGTCTGCAGCTATGAGGCGAGGAATGATGGTGTCAGCTATACCATCCTCGCCGCTCCAAATTACAACGTTGCCTGCTGCGTCACCTATGCTGCCGTCTGGCCAGTCCGCTCCTCTACTAAGCCTGGCGGCCAGCGATATTGCCAACGTGGTTTTACCGCACCCACCTGCGCCGGCAAGAATGGATAGCTTTGCCCTTGGCAGCCAGCCTGGCCAAATCCACTGGATCTTTTCCACTGGAATATTGACCGCTGCTGTGAGTTCTACCGTCCAGCCTGGCTGTTGAGGTGTTCGGCGCTGCATTACAGCGCCTCCCTTTGCCGAATCCAAGCTTGGATTTCGCTGTTTTTCCAGCCGACGCTGGAACCGCACAAAAGGCGTTGTCGCGGGAAAAGGCCCTCCGATATTTTGCGATAGATCGTTGAGCGTTTTAGGCCGACGATTGCTTCGACATCGCGTAAGCGAAGAATTTTGTCATCGTCGCCGACGTCGTCAAAGTTGCTAACGTGCATTGCCATAGGTTTTGAGTCCTAGGTCCTGAAGCGTGGGGCAGCGTCCTCCGGCACTACTGCTAAAAAGGGTAAAAGACGGAAATCGGCTGGCTATTTAGCGAGCACGGGCATTTGCCACACGCATAGGTATATGCGCGTTTCCGAGATAAATGTTCGGTAGCGTCGGAGGTCGTTGTGGGCTACAGAAGTTCTAGGGCCCTAAGGCTTCTAGTGGCAGAACGGGCTGAGGGTGTTCTGACCAGATACGCAAATCAACCAATGGCAGCTGATGCGGCCCGTTCAGCGGATGCGAACGAGGCGAAAGTTTTTAACGTCGTTACCAGGGCGACGTGGCGGACCGTTGCGGATCGATAGGGATCGCTTGGGACGGACAATTTTTAACATGAGAGTGCCGGGCTGGCAATCAGCAGATGCTCTGCCTTGGTTGGGTAAGGGGCCCCAACCAAGGCAGTAGTTGACTGAGTGCTCAGCGTTTTATCGGGCTTAACTAGTCATCTGTGGCGATATCGAGTTTGGGCAGCGCCTTGACGATTTTCTGGGTTTCCAGGCTCACGGTGACCACGCGCTGGAAGAGCTCCAATGGATACTTGGGGTTGCCCATGGTTTCGTTGGCCCAGTCGTTGGCGTCGTTGACGATGCCGCTGGCCTTGTCGATACGCACCGCTTGGCGCTCCATCACCCAATCGAGTGCGGCTTTGCCGTTGACGACGTAATCCCACGCCGCTTCAGGAATGCCCTTTATGGTGATGCGGTGGTTGTAGATGACGGTGGTCTTGTCGCCCTTCTTGGCGAACTTCATCTTCTCCACGCGGTAATCGGCATTAGTCAGCGTGTCCTTGGCCTCGATGGTCAGCGGGTAGGGCGCGACGGTTTCGTAGTTCAGGTGAAGTTCGGCCAATGCGCGGCCCGCCTTGCTGAAAGCCCAGAAGTCGACGGCTTTCTTCACTGCCGGAATGCGTGGCAGTTCCTTGCTCAGGTTGTCGGCATAGCGCTCCCGGTAGTCGGGCGAATGGAGGATGCTGTAGACGTAGTAGAACAGGTCTTCTTTGCCGATCTGCTCGCCGGGATAGGCTGTATTGAAGTGTGCAAGGCCGGCATCGGTGATGGCATCTCGGCGGCGCAGCCCACTTTCAACCGGCTCTGCAAAGAGGTCGTCATCTGAGGCTTGGGCGGCTTCGTCGTAGAGGTAGAGGGGAAAGCATTGCGTGCCTCCATCGGTCTGTAGTTCTGGCGGGCGGTTCACCATTAACGCAAGTTGACCAAACTCGGCGGGGCGTTGCTTAACCATGATGAGACAATTTTCCGCCTTAGCGTTCGGGAAGATGCGCGGCATCTGGCCAACACGGTGTACTACGTTCGAATCATAAGAGAAAGCCTGCTTGGTAAACGGCCGGTAGACCATGGTTCCAATACAATCTGGACGGAGCTTCAGCATGGTTGCGTCAGCGGCATTAGCAAACAAACTGCTCGTCCAGCTAATTTGCGTCGCATCGTTGGATAACAATGGCTTTATCTGGTCGATTCGCTCCTTTTTTGATCCTTGGAGGGATGCGGCACCAACGCGCTGAATCTCTTTGTTATAGAAGTCCAGCATTGATGCTACGTTGAGTTTCACCTTCGACTCACTGGAGTTGATGACCCATGCATCCCGCCCGGTCTCCAGCCCTCTGGTGTAGTTTTCAAAAAGTACTTCCGAAGTTCTGTCGTCCTTATCGCCCAAGACGATGAACTGGCCAAAGCTATTATCACGCTGCTTCAACCAATCACCATGCTCGTCGGGGACTACGTGCTGCCAGCCTGGAATGCCGGCCACACTGGCATAGCTGACTATCTTCTCCAGCTTTTCTTCGCGGCTGAGATAGTCGCCGATATCGTGGAAATAGATCTGGCCGTGGGTTACCGCTTCGGGGTTCTTGACCAGCAGCGAGATGGCAATTGGGGCACGGCTGCCACTACCAAAAATCTTCCCACCTTCCTTACGTGAGGTTTCGCCACTGGTACGCTGGTTGCCACGTAGGTGGAACACATAGAGGCTGGAGAACTCATCCACCAGGCACTTGCGTAGGCCATCTGCAGTATTGGCTTCTACGAAGCCTGCGTTGGTAACGAAACCGATGATGCCGGCATCACCAATACGGTCACTGGCCCAGCGAATGGAGCGGATATAGCTGTCATAGAGTGCGTTCTTGTTGTTCGCGTCTGAACGAGCGGCATAGGTTGTTCGAATGCGCTCATCCAAGCTTGGATAAGGGACGTTAGCGTTGTTGGCGTTGGCGTCACCTTGGCCGACTGAATAAGGCGGATTGCCCACAATCACGCGTATATCCAAATCCTTCTGCCGCTTACGCCGGGCGCTGTTGTCCTCCAACAGCGCGTCTACCAAATCGTCCTTCTCATACATCTGGAAGGTATCGGTCAGGCAGATGCCTTCAAATGGGGCGTACTCGTCGATTACTTCGCCGTGGTAGGCCGCTTCGATATTGATGGCGGCAATGTAGTAGGCCAGTAGTACCAGCTCGTTAGCGTGGATCTCGTGCCGGTATTTGTGCGGCAACTCTTCCGGCTTGATCAGGCCAGACTGGATCAGGCGGGTGATGAAGGTACCGGTGCCAGTGAACGGGTCGATGATGTGGACGCCCTTACTGCCCAGGGTTTGGCCGAACTCCTGTTGCAGCAGGTGGTTGACGCTGTGGAGGATGAAGTCCACCACTTCGACCGGGGTGTAAACGATGCCCAAGCGCTCGGTCATCTTGGGGAAGGCGTTGCGGAAGAACTTGTCGTACAGCTCGACGATGATCTTCTGCTTACCCTGGGCGTTGTCGATGCCGGCAGCACGCTGACGCACACTAGCGTAGAACTTCTCGAGGGTATCGGCTTCCTTGGCCAGGTGATGTTCGTGAAGCGCGTCCAGTACGCCTTGCATGGCCTTGGACATGGGGTTGTGACTGGCAAAGCTGTATTCATCGAACAACGCATCGAACACTGGCTTTGTTACCAGATGCTGGGCAAGCATTTCGACGATCTCGCCATCGCTGATGCTGTCGTTGAGATCATCGCGCAGCTCTGCGGCGAAGGCCTCGAAAGTCGCTCTCTCCTGGGTATATTCAGGGTTCTCCAAAATGCCCTGGATACGGTCGATATGGGTGCGGGCGATCTTGGCGATATCGTTGGCCCAGTCTTCCCAGTGGTGGCGGTTGCCGCACTTGTCGACGATCTTGGCGTAGATGGCCTTCTCGATTTCCCCTACCTCATAGGCCAGCTCGGCCTGCTGGGTCATCTGGCCTTCGACATCGTACTTAGCGCGTTTCTCACCAATGCCGTACTGACCTTTACCTGCCTGGCCGTTGCTGGTGCCGCTAGCTTTCCTGGCCTTTTTCTCGGCCTTGTCGGTGATGGCGATGACTTCCATCTTGCGCGGGTCAGAGCCGATCAGATCGAGCTTGTTGACCATGGCGTCGAAGCTGTCGTCGTGCGAGCGCAGTGCCTGGAGCACCTGCCAGACGACCTTGTAGGTCTGATTGTCGTTGAGGGCTACATGGGGTTCCGTATTGGCTGGGATAACCACCGGCAACACCACATAGCCACGCTTCTTGCCTGGTGCGTTGCGCATCACTCGGCCTACGGATTGCACCACGTCCACTTGGGAGTTGCGCGGAGTGAGGAAAAGCACCGCGTCCAGTGCCGGTACGTCCACGCCCTCAGACAGGCAGCGCACGTTGCTAAGGATGCGGCATGTGTTGGTGGGTGGTTCTTCTTTCAGCCAGTTGAGCTTGGCTTCTTTCTGGCTGGCGTTCATGCCGCCATCGACGTGTGCGGCTTCACAGATGATGCGCGAGCCCTCGTCGATCTCTTCGGACTCCTGGTAAGCCTCAACCACCGACTGGAACATGCTGGCGATGTTGATCGAGCTGACCTTGTGCTTGGTTCCTTTGTAGTTAGGCGAGATGACCTGGCAGAAGGCCACAGCGCGCTTCATGGGCTGATCATCACCCACAAGATTTTCAGCTAGCCCTTGTTTGGCCAGCGCCTTCCAGCAGCCGACGATCTTGGCGGCGTCGTCCACCTTGAGTTGATTGTCTTCGTCCTTCAACAGTTCCTGAAGCCGACGATTGATAACGCTCTCTTCAACAGTGAGTACCAGAACCTTGTAGTCGGTGAGCAGACCGCGCTGAACAGCCTCGGAGAAGTTGATGACGAACAACTCTTTGCCGTAAAGCGCTTCGTCATCCATCGAGCACAGGGTGACTTCACCAGACTCGGCCTTGATCTTGGCGTTGTCGCCGTAGATGCGCGGCGTAGCGGTCATGTACAGGCGTTTGGTGGCACGGATGTAGTCGACATCATGAATGCGAACGAAGGTGCTTTCGTCATCATCGTCGAAGGTCGCGCCGGTTGTGCGGTGGGCTTCGTCGCAGATCACCAGATCGAAAGCGGCCAGGCCATGATCAGCCTGGGCGCGGCTGATTACGTCGATGGAGTGATAGGTGGAGAACACCACGCTCATGTGCTCGGAATCGTGACGCTTGAGCATTTCTGCCGCGAGGCGATCTGCCTTGGTAGTGGCCGGGTATCGCAGTTCATGGGTGAACACCTGAACCGCGTCATCCTCTGCTTTTCGCTTCTTGCCTACGTCACTGTCGGAGCAGACGGCAAAGCTGTGGAGCGGAGTGGCGCTTTCCTGCGTCCATTCGGTAAGGGTCTGCGATAGCAGCGACAGGCTGGGCACCAGGAACAGTACACGCTTACCCTTGCCGGCCTGCTGCTCGGCAATTTTCAGGCTAGTGAAGGTCTTGCCGGTGCCGCAGGCCATGATCAGCTTGCCGCGTTCGGCGTCCTTGAGGCCAGCGGCCACGGCATTCAACGCGGTTTGCTGGTGCGCGCGCAGCTGCTTCTTGGCCTTGAGAGCGACTGCCTGATTGGGCTGGTACTTGGCCCAGTCTATCTGGCTGTCTTCCAGGGCTTGCAGATCGATTTTACTGACTGGAGGCTGCTGGCCCTGCAACGCGTCCTCGGCGTGCTCGCTCCAGTTGTTGGTGGTGGCAACAATGACGCGGTGCGAGAACGGCGCTTTGCCCGAGGCGGTGAAGAAACTGTCTATGTCCTTCTTCTGGACTTTGTAGTCCTCGGCGTACAGCTTGCACTGGATGGCGTGGTACTCGCCGGTGCCCTGGGTGCGAGCCACTAAATCAATGCCCGCATCCTTGCCACTGAGGCTTTGTTCCTTCGCCCACTCCGCAAACGTCCATACTTTGTCATAAAGGTCGCGGTAGGTGGCTTCGTTGCGGAGGTAAGTGCAAATCAGCTCTTCGAAGTAAGTACCTTTTTCGCGTTCGGTGACAGAAGCGCTGCGGTAGGTATTCAGCAAAGCTGATAAGGCTGACATCGGTAGGAATTCCTTTTGGACTGCGTCTGGCGCATTACAGGCGCCAAATCGGCGCAGTTTAGCAATTCAGCCAGTACTGGAGCGATAAGATAGTGCTCGTATTAGCTTGAGGGCTCGCTGGCTGATGGGGGCGCTTGCATTCAGCGTTTTATCGAGTCCAAAAAGTCGGCCCAGATCTGCATCATTTCACGCCGCTCTGGCAAGAAGCTGGTTCGATCGTACGCACGTCCCAGCGGATTTTTTACCGTGTGAGCAAGCTGATGCTCCAAGAGATCTGGGCGAAATCCCAGCACCTCCGCACCTATGGTTCTCGCTGTCGCACGAAAGCCGTGCCCAGTCATTTCGTCGCCGCTGATGTCCATGCGGCGTAATGCGCTGAGTACGGCATTGTTGGACATCGGCCGGTCGCCTCCTCGTGCCGAGGGGAAGGCGTATCGATGTCTGCCGGTGAGTGGTTTCAGCTCGCGCAGAACAGCGATTGCTTGCTGGCTCAGGGGAACCAAATGGTCCGGACGATCCTGTTTGGTGGCAGTGAGCCCTTTCATCTTGTGGCCGGGAATCAACCACTCGCCCGCATCCAGATTGACCTCCGACCACTCCATGTGGCGCAGGTCGCCGGGCCGGCAGAACAGCAATGGGGCCAGTTTGAGTGCACAACAAACAGGCATTGTTCCCGTGTAGCTATCCAGTGCTTTGAGCAGTGCCCCGAGTTTTTCAGGATCGGTCACGGCAGCAAAGTGTTTCACCCGCTTGGCTGGGAGCGTCCGTGAGAGATTCCCTATCTGGTTGGGCGGGGTGATGCCGGCAGCTTCGGCGAACTCAAAAATCTGTTTGTAGATCTGGGCAACACGACGCGCCGTCTCGCGAGCGCCGCGCTTGATGATGCGCTGGAGGTTTTCGACCAGCATGGGCGTGCTGATGCTGCTAATCGGGAGTTTTCCCAGCCAGGGGAAGGCATTGAGCTCAAGGCGCTGCCGTACAGTCCGGGTGTACTCCGGGTCCCAGGAGGATTCGCGAATATTGAGCCACTGCGTGGCAACCGATTCAAAAGTGTGCTGGTGATCAAGTTGGCTGACCACCTTGGCCATGCGTCTTTGCAGCGAAGGATCTTGGCCGCTGGCAAGTTGGACACGAGCGTCATCACGTTTGCGCCGAGCTTCCTGCAAGCCGACCTCAGGGTAAACACCAAGAGCCAGGCGTTTTTCCTTTCCCAGAAAACGGTATTTCAAGCGCCAGTAACGGCCTCCGTTGGGCTGCACTTCAAGGTACAGACCCTGTTCGTCGTATAGCCGATAGGGCTTGTCCTGGGGCTTAGCGTTGCGGCAGTTGGTGTCTTTCAGGGGCATTGGGGGCACATCCTCTCCGAGCGAGCTGATGAGCGTTTTATGCCCCCATATATGCCCCCGTCAACTGTGGGATGCCCTGGGATCAGGTGGGAAAACGCGGGCAAGAAAAAAGCCGTAAAGCTTTGATTTCTCTAGGCTTTACGGCTTTTCTGGGTCTTCTTGGGAAGACAAATTGGTGGAGCCGGGGGGATTTGAACCCCCGTCCGCCAGTACTCCGCTGTCGGTACTACATGCTTAGCCGTTTCTATTAAGTTAACCCTCAGCGACCCGAAGGGCAGGGTGCTTTGGGCGAGTTGTGTAAGTTTTAGCCGCTTCGTCCACAACGTACTGCACGGCGATCCTGTTCTATATGACAATCACTTCAGGTTTACAGGCATCCCCTAGTGATTGCTGGACCCGAAGGTACCAGGAGGATGGCTAAGGCAGCTTACGCTGCGAGAGCTTGACCCTCGTAGGTTTCGTCATTGGCAACTATAAGTAGTTGCAACAGTGGATTTACGAGTTCTGTTACCAACTCGGCATGCACCTAGAGTTTCGCAACCGGCGTCGAATCCTAAACGGCCCCGATGCTTGCTGGCCGTAACCAGCAAGCTGCGCAGTCTACGCCAATTCGGCGCAGAAGGCCAACCTCAAGGGCTTACTTATCGTCGCCGCCTTTGGTGAGGTTTTGCAGTTTCTGCAGGGCTTGGGTGGTGGTCGCGATGCAATCTTCTGTTTTACCCGCCGCTTGTTCACCTTTGGCTTTTTCGACCATGGCGTCGATGTCACCTTTGGTGTTTTCGCTGGTGGCAAGAAGGGTGGCTTGGGCATCGGCGATTTTTATCAGGTTGATCTGGCAGAGGTCATCTGCCGCAAACACCGGAGAGGCCAACATTGCAGCGGATACAAACAGACCAGCCAATGCGGTACGTTTCATAGGGTCAAGCTCCTTTTGCACAGTAAGGCCCGGTGGCTCCGGGCTCGGTTATAGGCCCCAATCATTAGGGTTCAAGCTAATTGACTATAGCCACGCTCTGGAGTTCTGCCTGCGTTTGGCCAGTATTTGATGAATTTTTTTGTGCCCAAAAAGGGGGCGTTTTCAGGCGGTTCGTAGGCCTGATCCCTTTCCTTCTTATGAAACTTCCTAGACACTCTCGTTCGCTTGCGCCTGTCCAGTTCGGGGCATAGTCTCGGCCCATCGCTGCACATCAGCGGTCGGGTTTAGTCGCCCGGCTTGTAAACTTGGCGCAAGGCGCTACCTCTACGAGGCCCTTTTCTAGGGCCTGCGTTTTATGGTGGCCGTGCGCAGGGCACTTTCGAGTGCGCCGGTTTCCAAGTTTGCCGGTCGACTAACCTGCGTACGGCTGCCTCCCCATCGTTAGTCGCGATTTAAGGCAGCTCCCTAAACTTGGAGAGCGCTATGAAAAAGATTGTCCCCGATCCACCTGCCTTACCCTCGCAAGAGGCTGTTCAGTGCGATGCACTGTCGTTAGACCGCGCGGCCACCGAGCGCGCCCTCAATTACTACCTGCACGACCATAAGCCTCCACGGCACGTGGATCAGGCCACGTATGCCATACCCGACAACGTCAATGTAGAAGCGGCTTTGGCCCAAGCGTCAGACTTGTTGCGCTGCGCGGGTGCTTCGGCGTGTGAGGCGGGGAATGGTTTGAGCGGGCATGCGCGCAGCTTGGTGTTGTCGAGCATGCATTTGGTGGAGTTGGCCAAAGCGTATGTGGATAAGTCGCTGGATGGGTTGACGACGCACTAGAGCAGCACGCGCCTGAGTGCAAGCAGGCGCGTCCTATTGACCTCATTTCTGTGGGAGCGGGCTTGCTCGCGATAGTGTCGGCGCGGTCTTCAGAACCACCGCGTCGTTTGTATCGCGAGCAAGCCCGCTCCCACATTGTTCACCGTTTAACGAGCTGTGCTGACGCGGTCTACCAGGTAGACCAGGCCGTGGTAGTCGATGCCGCCATGTTGGCTCAGGCCGATTTCACACGTGCGGCTGGTCGATATTCCTTCGCTGCAATGCTGCACAGCGTCTTTTAAGGTGCGCAGTGAGTGGGCGTTCAGCTCGGGGGTGGTAAAGCCTTTGTCGCCGGCAAAGCCGCAGCAATGTATCCCCTCCGGTATCACCACCTCGGTGCTGCACAGGCGTGCGATGTCGATCAGCGCCTGGCTTTCGCCCAAATGCTGGGTGCTGCAGGTGACATGCACGGCGATGGGGGCGGTTTGTGGGGTGAAGTTCAACTTATCCACAAGGTGGGTGCGGATGAAGCGCACCGGGTCGTAGAGGTCGAGGCGGGTTTCGCCCAGGTCCTGGACCAGGCGCAGGGTGCAGGGACTGGTGTCGCAGTAAATGGGGTCGACCCCGCCACGGCTGGCGTGCAGCAAGGCGCCGATGAGTTCCTGGCGTTTGTGTTCAGCCTGTTCGTTGTAGCCCTTGGAGGCAAACGGCTGGCCGCAGCACAGGCTGTCCATGTTCTCGGGGAAGACCACTTGGTAACCGGCTTTTTCCAGCAGGTTGCGGGTTTTGTCGAGCAACGAGGTTTGCTCTTTGTCGCCTGCCGCCGGGCCCATGACGCGGGACACGCAGGCCGCCAAATACACCACCCGCGGGCGGGCATCTTTAACCGGCGGGCTGAAGCGTACCGCTCGCTCGGGTTGCGGCATGGCGTTGGTCCAGAGCGGCACGCGGCCTTTGCTGGCTTTGGTCAGGGCTGCCGAGATTTTGCCCAGGCGCGGCGCACCCAGCAAAATGCGTGCGCCATTGGCCACGTGCAGGGTGAAGCGCGCACCCTGTAGCGTGGTTGCAAAGTGGTTGCCCAACAGGTCGGCGGCTTTGAGGTGGTTGGCGCTGCGCGCGCGCAGTTTTTTCACCAGTTCGCCGGTGTTGATGCCCACCGGGCAACGCTGGGCGCACAAACCGGTGGCGGCGCAGGTGTCGATGCCTTGGTAGGCGTAGGCTTTTTCCAGCTCGCGGGTGTCGACCCCGGCGCGCTTTTTGGCCTGAATGTCTCGCCAGATCACAATCCGTTGCCGTGGGCTGAGGGTCAGGCCTTTAGAGGGACACACCGGCTCACAAAAACCGCACTCGATGCACTTATCCACAATCTCGTCGGCGGCCGGCATCGGCTTGAGGTGTTTGAGGTGGATGTGCGGGTCTTCGCTGAGCACCACGTCGGGGTTGAGGATGCCTTGCGGGTCGAGCAAACGCTTGAGTGCCCACATTAATTGGTAGGCGTCGCTGCCCCATTCCAGCTCAACAAACGGCGCCATGTTGCGCCCGGTGCCGTGTTCGGCCTTGAGCGAGCCGCCAAACTCCACGGCGATCAGTTGCGCCACGTCGTCCATAAACGCTTGGTAGCGGGCGACTTCTTCGGGGTTGTTAAAGCCCTGGGTGAACACAAAGTGCAGGTTGCCTTCCAGGGCGTGGCCGAACAGGATCGCTTCGTCGTAGTGGTGTTTGTCGAACAGCTCGATCAAGCGGTTTACGCCGATGGCCAGTTGCTCGACCGGGAAGGTCACGTCTTCGATGATCACCGTGGTGCCGGTTTTGCGCACCGCGCCGACGGCCGGGAAGGTGTCTTTGCGAATCGCCCAGAGTTTGGCGTTTTCGCCGGGGTTCTCGGTGAAGTCGACTTGTTTCTCGACCGCAAAGTCGGACAGCGACGCCATGATCTGCGCCAGTTGTTCGTGCAGCAAGGTTTGGCTGGCCGCGCGGGACTCGATCAGCAGGGCGCAGGCATTGGCTGACAGTTCTTTAACGAACGCGGGCATGCCGGGTTTGTCTTGCACCGAGCGCAGGCTGCGGCGGTCGAGCAGCTCCACGGCTGACACGGGCTGGCTTTTCAGCACGGTGACCGCGTTGCAGCAGGTCTCTACGTCGGGGAAGACGATCAGCGCCGAGGCTTTGTTGGGGTGGTCGATGACCGTGTCGTAGGTCACCGAGCTGATAAAGCCCAGGGTGCCTTCGCTGCCGACCAGCAAGTGGCTGAGGATATCCAGCGGGTCATCGAAGTCGACCAGGGCGTTGAGTGACAGGCCCGTGGTGTTTTTCAGACGATATTTGTGGCGGATTTTTGCAGCCAATTCAGCATTGGCGCGGGTCTCGCGGGCCAATGTCGCCAATTGGTCGAGCAGGGCGCCGTGGCTTTGACGAAAGGCGGCGATGTTGGCCGCGTCTTCGGTGTCTACCCGGGTGCCGTCTGCCAGTACCACGCGGATACCGGCCAGGGTGTGGTAGGTGTTTTGCGCAGTGCCGCAGCACATGCCGCTGGCGTTGTTGGCGACGATGCCGCCGATTTTGCAGGCGTTGATCGAGGCCGGGTCGGGGCCGATCTTGCGTCCGAACGGTGCCAGCCAGGCGTTGGCTTGCGCGCCGATGACCCCCGGTTGCAGGCGGATTTGCGCGCCTTGCTGGCGAATGACTTTGCCGTTCCAGTTGTCGCCGAGCACGATCAGCACTGAATCGCTGATGGCCTGGCCCGACAGGCTGGTGCCCGCGGCGCGGAAGGTGACGGGCACCTGGTCGCGACGGGCAAGGTTGAGCAGTTCGACCACTTCGTCTTCAGATTCGACGCGGATCACCAGTTGCGGGATCAGCCGATAAAAGCTCGCGTCGGTGCCGAAAGCCAGGGTGGAAAGCGGGTCGGTGAAGCGGCGGTCGTCGGGGATCAGCCGCTCGGCATCACGGGTAAACGTCGCAGGCAGGCTCATGCGTCCTCCAGAATTAATACCACCAGGTCTTTCGGGCCGTGGGCGCCGTAGGCCAGTACTTGTTCGATGTCAGCGGTTTTTGACGGGCCAGACACCAACAATGCGTTAGTCGGCATGCCCGCGGTCCAGTTCATTTCACGTTGCACTGAATAAAAGTTGTCGCGGATTTGGCTGGCTTTGAGCAACGCAAAATGCACCGGCGGTACCAAGCTCATCAGGCGCGGTTCTTCCGGTGTTGGCCAGAGGATCAAGCTGCCGGTGGCGGCAATCGCGCCCAAGGTGGTGGTGAAGCTGGCCGGGGTGTCATTGAACAGCTCGGCTTTCCATTCTTCCACGGGGCGGTCGTAGGCTTTGAGTGGGGGCAGCGCAGGGTTTTGTGCCCAATGCGCCGTCACTTTCTGCCCGTGCGCTGTGGTTGGGGCGATTAACAGGCTCGGCAATTGGCGGTCGCAGACTAATTGCGCCAGCAGAGCGGGCCAGTCGTGCTCGGTGGTGAGGTGGATTTCGGTGTGCACGGCTTCCATCAACTTACGCAGTTGCGGGATGCGTTGCTCCGGGGTGTAGGTCCACGGTTCTGTCACCAATACTTCGTCGAAGGTGTCAGGCACGGGTGTGGTGCCTGTCAGGCTTTTACGCAGTTTGTTGAGGATGTTTTGCTTGGCGCTCATCGCGAGGCTCCCGACTTTTTCGCCATGTGTTCGCGGGCCATGTCATGCAGCGAGCGGGCGGCAGGTGTGGGGGCGCTGTGGTTTTGGGTCCACGGGCCTACGTTGTTTGGCGTTAGCCCGCGCAGGCGGGTGGCAGCTTTGACGAACACGCGGTAGAGCGTGGGCGAGCTGTTGAGCTTGGCCCACAGGTTCCACATGAGGCGCTCTTTGCGTGAGTACTTGCTGCCTTGGCCGCGCATGATGCGTGGTACGGCATCGGGCGATTTAACGTTCTCTTCGCGTAGCCGACGCAGCAATGCCGGGATCGGAATTTTTACCGGGCACACTTCGCCACAGGCGCCGCACAACGACGAAGCGCTGGGGTGATCCGGGACTTTGCCCAGGCCGACCATGTGCGGGGTGATGATTGCGCCAATGGGGCCGGGGTACACCTCACCGTAGGCATGACCGCCGATGCGGGTGTACACCGGGCAGTGGTTCATGCAGGCACCGCAGCGAATGCAGTTGAGGGTTTGGCGCAGTTCGCTGTCAGCAAACGCCTGGCTGCGACCGTTGTCGAGCAGCACCAGGTGGACTTCTTCGGGGCCGTCGAGTTCGCCGGGTTTGCGTGGGCCGGAGATCATGTTGACGTAGGTGGTGATCGGTTGGCCGAGGGCCGAGCGGGTCAGCAATGACACCAGCGGTACAACGTCACGCAGGTTTTCGACCACTTTCTCGATGCCGGTGACGGCAATGTGTACTGGCGGCACGGTGGTCGACATACGCCCGTTGCCTTCGTTTTCGACCAGCAGCAGGGTGCCGGTTTCGGCCACGGCGAAGTTGACGCCGGACACGCCGATGTCGGCTTCGAAAAACTTTTGGCGCAGCACGCGACGACCGATCTGGATCAGTTGGTCGACGTCTTTGGTGTATTCAACGCCGAGCTTGTTGTGGAACAGGTCGGCCACTTGCCCGGCGTTCTTGTGGATCGCGGGCATGATGATGTGGGACGGCTTCTCGTTGTCGAGTTGAACAATGTACTCGCCCATGTCGGACTCAAGGCATTCAATGCCTTGTGCGCCGAGCACGTGGTTCATTTCCATCTCTTCGCTGACCATCGACTTGCCTTTGATGACTTGCTTGGCAGCACGGCGGCGGGCAATCGAGAGCACGATGTCATTGGCCTGCTCGACGGTTTCGGCCCAGTGCACCTGCACACCGTTGCGGGTCAGGTTGGCTTCGAGGCGTTCCAGCAGGTCAGGCAGTTTGGACAGGGCACGGGCGCGGACGGCATTGCCCAGTGCACGCAAATGCTCGCGTTCTTGGGCATCGCTGAAGGACACCGCGCGTTTGGTCATCAGCGAGTCCATGGCGTTGCGAAAGTTATTTCGCAATTGTTTGTCGGCCAATGCCTCGTGGGCGCGCTCGCGGAAGTCTTCGATGACAACAGCAGGGATCAACGCACTCATTGTGCACCTCCGGTGCGTTGCCACAGGAAGCTGGCCAGATGCTGACCGCGCAGGGCTTTTTGCTGTTTTTCGAGGGAGCCGTTGATGTTCATCAGGCAGCCGCAGTCAGCGGTCAGCACTTGGTGCGCGCCGGTTTCAATCAGGGCGCGGGTCTTGTCGGCGACCATGGCACCGGAAATATCAGGCAGGCGCACGCTGAATGTCCCACCAAAGCCGCAGCATTCGCTTTCATGGCTGTGGTCGATGCGCTCGACGTTGCCCAGTTGCGCGAGCATTTCGCGGCCGTGCAGGTGGGTGTTCATTTCGCGGCGGGCAGAGCAGGAGGTGTGCAGCGCGACTTTGATCGGGGCGCCGCTGTCCTTGAAATGCACTTTGCACACGAACAGCAAAAATTCGGTGAGTTCAAAGGTGCGTTCGGCCAGGGCGTGGACCTTTTTCAAGGTGTCTGGCTCGTCTTTGAACAGGTCTTCGTAGTGTTCGCGCAGCATGCCGGCGCAGGAGCCGGAAGGCACGACCACGGGGTAAGCTTCGGCAAACAGCGCCAATTGTGCGCGGGCCACTTCGCGGGCCTGGTCGGTGTAACCCGAGGTGTAGGCCGGTTGCCCGCAGCAGCTTTGGCCTTGCGGGTAGTCCACTTCGATGCCTTCGCGTTCGATCAGGTGGATCGCGTCCATCCCGGCTTCGGGGTAGAAGAGGTCGACGACGCAGGTGCCGAACAGGTAGACCTTGCGGGGTTTGTGCGCCGGGTAATGGCGCGGGGTCGGAAGGGGTGGGGCGACACGGGTCGCGTTGGGCACGGCGTTGTAAAAAAGCTCGCTCATCAGGCGTCTCCGGGTGGTCCCGGTTATAGATCCACGGTAGCGGCTGAAAACCCTCTTCAGCCGCGAGGCAGACCGGGTAATAAAGTGTGGGCGCCGGGGACGTGCCCCGGCGCTTTTAACGTGGTGTAACCATAGCGCTGTTGCTTAATGCACCAGCATGCCGGTGAACCAATACGCCTGGGCGAGCGTGATCAGGCCAACGATGGTCGCGAAGAACAGGCTGTGTTTGAGGGTGAAGCGGAACAGGTCGGACTCTTTGCCCACCAGGCCGGTTGCCGCACAGGCGACCGCGATGGATTGTGGCGAGATCATTTTGCCGGTCACGCCACCGCTGGTGTTGGCGGCCACCATGAGGGTGTCGCTGACGCCGATCTGGTGCGCGGTGGTGGCTTGCAACGAGCTGAACAGGGCGTTCGACGAGGTGTCGGAGCCGGTCAGGAACACGCCCAGCCAGCCGAGGAACGGCGAGAAGAACGGGAACGCGGCGCCCGTACCGGCCAATACCAGGGCCATGGTGGAGGACATGCCCGAGTAGTTGGTCACGAAGGCAAAGGCCAGCACCATGCCGATGGACAGGATCGGCCAGCGCAGTTCGTAGAGGGTCTCTTTGAAAGTGGTCAGACCGGTTTTTATGTCGATTTTCAGAATCAGCATCGAGATCAGTGCCGAGAAGAAAATCGCGGTGCCGGTGGCTGAAATCGGGTCCAGTTTGAACACGGCGGCAATGGCGGTTGGCGCGTTGACGATCGGTGCGGTTTTGATCACCAGTTGATCAAGGTGCGGGATCGCAAAGTTGAACACCCAGCCGTACATCGAACCGCCTGGCGAGAACAGAGCCTTGAAGGGTTTGAGGGTCCAGATGGTGACCAGTACGGTCAGGATCAGGAACGGTGACCAGGCCTTGAGGATTTGCATCAGGCTGTAAGGCGAAACCATCAAGTTGTTTGGTTTGCCGAAACCGCCTGCGCTGGCGGTAACAACTACGTCAGAGCTCACGCCCGGAATCTGCGCGCCGGCGGTGCGTTTTGGCTGCCAGATTTTCAGGAACAGGGTCAGGCTGATCAGGCTGGCCAGTGCCGAGGTGATGTCCGGCAGTTCTGGGCCAATGTAGTTGGAGGTGAAGTACTGGGTGACGGCGAAGCTCAAGCCGGCCACCAGTGCTGCCGGCCAGGTTTCACGCACGCCGCGCAGGCCGTCCATCATGAAGACCAGCCAGAACGGTACGAACAGCGACAGCAGCGGCAGCTGGCGACCGGCCATGGCGCCGATCTTGAACGCGTCGATGCCCGTGACTTGGCCTGCCACGATAATCGGAATGCCGAGGGCGCCGAAGGCCACCGGGGCGGTGTTGGCGATCAGGCACAGGCCAGCGGCGTACAGTGGGTTGAAGCCCAGGCCTACGAGCAGGGCGGCGGTAATCGCTACCGGAGCACCGAAACCGGCTGCGCCTTCGAGGAACGCACCGAAGCAGAAGCCGATCAGCAGCACTTGCAGACGCTGGTCATCGGTAATCGACAGGACGGAACTGCGGATGATTTCGAACTGGCCGCTTTTAACGGTCAGTTTGTAGAGGAACACCGCGGCAACGATGATCCAGGCAATCGGCCAGAGGCCATAAGCAAATCCATACCCTGCGGCGGCAATCGCCATGTCGACCGGCATCTGGAAGGCGAAGATCGCCACCAGAATCGACAAGGCAAGGGTAATGCTGCCAGCCACGTGCCCTTTGAGACGGAACACTGCCAAGGCCAGGAAGAAAAACACAATCGGGATAACGGCCGCGAGTGCGGACAAGCCGAGGCTGCCGAGCGGGCTGTAAAGCTGTTGCCAGGTTTGCATATGGGGTGGCCCCTAATTGTTATTGGTCGATGCTGCTGACTGCATTTGGGTAATTGGTAATACCAATTTACAATCGCTGTCGGCTAGGTTAAAAGCCTTGTATGGCGTGTGTCAATTTGCCGCTACTTAATCTTTAGTCGCGCTGTTCGTTGCCTGGGCAACTGATGGGGTAAAAGGCGGTTTTTCTGATAGGTGTTTGGCGAGCGCCAATCGGCGAGAATAGAGGGCCCAGCGCGTGGTCGGGTGCGTGGAGAGCAGTTATGGGGTTTGGTCAAATCCGTCAGCGCCGTTTGTCGGACGATATTGTCGAGCAGCTTGAGGGCATGATCCTTGAGGGCACGTTGAAGGCCGGTGAGCGCTTACCGGCCGAGCGTGCGCTGGCGGAGCAGTTTGGGGTGTCGCGCCCGTCGTTGCGTGAAGCGATTCAAAAGTTGGTGGCCAAAGGCTTGCTGATCAGCCGCCAGGGCGGTGGCAACTATGTGGCGACGTCGCTGGGCTCGACTTTCAGTGACCCGTTGCTGCAATTGCTGGAAAGCAACCCGGAGGCGCAGCGCGATTTGCTGGAGTTTCGCCATACCCTGGAGGCGTCTTGCGCGTATTACGCAGCATTGCGTGCGACCGAGATGGACCGTGAGCGGCTGCGGTTTGCCTTTGAGCGGTTACAGGATTGCTATACGCGGGTGGATGAGGTGAGCCGGGCCGAGGAAGGGGAGGCCGATGCCAACTTTCACCTGGCGATTGCCGAGGCGAGCCACAACGCGGTGTTGTTGCACACGATTCGCGGGTTATTCGATTTGCTCAAGCGCAACGTGGTGACCAACATTGGCGGCATGTACAAGCAGCGCAGCGAAACGCGCGACATGCTGATTGATCAGCACCGCGAGTTGTATCTGGCGATTGTGGAGGGTCGGGCTGAGGATGCGCGGGGCGTTGCGAGCCGCCATCTCATGTACGTGCAGGAAGTATTGGAGGAGGTACGTCAGGAAGTTCAGCGCGTGGCGCGGGCAGAGCGACGTAATGGGCTGTGAACTGCTCTGTGGGAGCGGGCTTGCTCGCGATAGGATCAATGCGCTGTGCTAGAGACACCGCGTTGTCTGAATCGCGAGCAAGCCCGCTCCCACAGAATGTACGCCAACAGCAAGCAACAGGACTTAGTCGTCCTTGCCCTTGTTGCGCACCGCGCGTTGCAGCTCGCGATCAGAGTCGCGCTCACGCTCGGTATGGCGCTTGTCGTATTCCTTCTTGCCTTTACCCAGGGCAATTTCGCACTTGATCAAGTGCTTGCTCCAGTAAAGCGAGAGGCAGACGCACGCGTAACCCTTTTGCTGCACAGCAGCGGCCAGCTTTTCAAGCTCGCGCTTGTTAAGCAGCAGTTTGCGGCTGCGCACCGGGTCGGCGATAACGTGCGTGCTGGCGGTCGTCAGCGGCGAGATATGGCTGCCGAGCAACCAGGCTTCGCCGTCTTTGAGGAGCACGTAGCTGTCGACCAGCTGTGCCTTGCCTGCACGCAGACTTTTTACTTCCCAGCCGGCCAGGACCAGACCAGCCTCGAACCGATGTTCGATGAAGTAATCGTGTCGCGCTTTTTTATTCTGCGCGATGGTCCCTGTGGGGTGCTTCTTCTGTTTAGCCATAGGGGCGGCATTATAGGCAGTTGCGAGCGAGTCGGCTACGGTCAACCTGTGTGCTTGAGCACGTAGTTTGATTCCCGGACAATACACGCTCATTTTTGAGTGCTTGGGCGTAATTTTCTTACCTCGCGTATCATGCTGCCCTTGTTCGTCCTGATTGTTTTCTTGATGCGCTTATGCGGCGCCACTTGGCACCCTGAGGGTGTTTGCCGCCCAGCTGTGGAATTAACGCTGACATGACTACCCATATCCAACGTTCCGCCTTGCTGCCGTATCCGGCGCAGGCTTTGTATGACCTGGTTAACGACGTGGCGCGTTATCCGGAGTTTTTGCCGTGGTGTTCATCGGCCGAGATTATCGAAAGCACCGAGTCGCTGATGCGCGCCAGTCTGGGCGTGGCCAAAGGTGGCTTGAGCCAGCACTTTGTTACACGCAACACGTTGACGCCGGGGCAGTCGATTGAGATGAACCTGGAAGAAGGCCCGTTCACCAAGCTGCACGGTCTCTGGGTGTTCAAGCCGTTGGGCGAGAAGGCCTGCAAAATCAGCCTGGACATGACCTTTGACTACGCCGGTGCAATCGTAAAGGCGACCTTGGGGCCCCTGTTTAATCAGGCGGCCAATACCTTGGTCGACGCGTTTTGCCAGCGCGCCAAGCAGCTGTATGGCTGATTCTGTGATAGCGATTGAAGTGGTTTATGCGGCGGTTGAGCGTCAGCAATTGCTGGCGCTGACTGTGCCTGAGGGCACGACGTTACGCGCGGCGGTGCTGGCGTCAGGGATTGGTCGGGCGTTTCCTGAGCTGGACCTGGAGCATTGCCCTGTGGGGATCTTTGGCAAGCAGGTCATGGATCCGCAGGTGCGCGTGGTGCAGGCCGGTGAGCGGATCGAGATTTACCGACCGCTGTTGGCTGACCCCAAAGAGATTCGCCGTCAGCGGGCTGCAAAAGCGGCCGAGGCCAAGCGATTGAGCGGGCTGTAAGTCGATTTTTTAGCAGGCAACAAAAAGCCCGGCATGCCGGGCTTTTTTGCAACGCGCGATTATTGGTCGCGGGTGTCCAGCGGTGTAGGCGTCGGGACGGGTACTGTTTTAACGCCGTCGACGTCTTTCTGGATTTGATCAAGCAACGAGCCCGGTTTGGCCGGCACTTCGCTCTTCTCGGCAGGTTCTGGTGCCGGATCCGTTGGTGAGATCACCTCGGTCGACCCTTCTTTGCCCAGAATCGCTTCGTCGCGGCTCACGCCCGGCTTGAAATCGCCTGACAGGCTGACGAGCTGATCGTTCTGGTTGAAGAACACACTGATGCGTTCTTGTTGGCGTTCACCGCCGCCGGGCTGCAGGCTATACAAATAATCCCAGCGATCAGGGTGGAATGTATCGGTCAGCAGAGCGTTACCCATAATAAACTTCACTTGCCGACGGGTCATTCCCGGGCGCAACTGGTTTATCATGTCCTGCGTGACGACATTGCCCTGTTGGATGTCGATTTTGTAAACCCCGGGGAATGAACAACCGGCGAGTGCGAGCAGTCCCACAAAGGTGAAACTGGTTAGCAAGAGCTTGGTGTTTTGCATCGGTGGGCGACTTCCACTATCTTGGCTGGGACAACGTAAACGCCGATCATACCCGTATTAAGAGAAGCTGCGAAGCCGCTTCCGCGAGAAAGCTAACCATGGTTGAAAATAGCGAACTACGTAAGGCCGGACTTAAGGTGACTCTGCCACGAGTCAAAATTCTACAAATGCTGGACTCTGCTGATCAGCGTCACATGAGCGCCGAGGATGTTTACAAGGCACTGATGAACGCGGGCGAGGACGTCGGTCTGGCCACGGTTTACCGTGTGTTGACCCAGTTTGAGTCAGCAGGGCTGGTGATCCGCCACAATTTTGATGGTGGTCATGCGGTCTTTGAACTGGCTGATGCCGACGGTGGTCACCACGACCATATGGTCAACGTGGACACCAGTGAAGTGATTGAGTTTTTCGACGAAGAGATCGAAAAGCTGCAGCACGCCATTGCCACTAAACATGGCTTTGAGTTGGTGGATCACAACCTGGTGCTGTACGTACGCAAGTCAGGTAAATAAGCATGTCGCGCGAATTTCGGTTCGCGAAACGATCGAAGGCGACCTCTGAGTCGCCTTCGTGCTATCTGAAATGTAATTTTTTATGACCGTTCGTCGCTAAGCGGCCAAATTCTTCGCAGTGACGACCATTTTCTTGGCGTGAGCTAACGATTCTTTGGTCAGGTCTATACCGCCGAGCATGCGCGCCACTTCTTCTACGCGCTCTTTTTTGCTCAATTTGGAGACGGCGGTACGGGTTGTCTCGCATTCGCGCACTTTGTGCACAAATAGATGTTGATGGCACTGCGCTGCCACTTGCGGCAGGTGAGTGACTGTCAGCACTTGGCCGCGCTCGCCCAAGCGGCGCAATAGCTGGCCCACGATCTCGGCGGTCGGGCCGCCGATGCCCACGTCCACTTCGTCGAATACCAAGGTGGGGACGCGTGAGGTCTGTGCGGTGATGACCTGGATGGCCAGGCTGATACGCGACAGTTCGCCGCCCGACGCCACTTTGGCCAGCGCCTTGAGGGGTTGCCCCGGGTTGGCGCTGACCAGTAGCTCTACGTGTTCAAGGCCGTGAGGCATGGGGTCGCTGCTGCTCATTGGGCGCAGTTCGATCACAAAGCGCCCGCCCGGCATACCCAAGCGCTGGATTTCTTCTTCTACCGCGCTGCCCAAGCGGGTGGCGGCATGGCTGCGCAGGTCGCTCAGTTCACGTGCGCACTCTTGATAGTGGCGTGCGTAAGACGCTAGCTCATGGGTCAAGCGCTCGATGTTTTCATCGTTGGCGTTCAGGGTTTCGAGTTCATCGAGCAGGCGTTGCTGCAGAGCGGCGACCTCGGTTGGCTGCACGCGGTGTTTGCGCGCCAGCGAGTAAATGGTGTCGAGCCGTTCTTCGAGGTACTGCAGGCGACCGGGGTCGGCATCAAAGTGGTCGATGAAGCGGTTGAGTTCGCCTACGGCTTCTTCGACCTGGATTTGCGCGCTGGCCAGCAGGTCGGTGGCTTCGTTCAATGAGCCGGTATTGTTATGAATGCTCGCCAGACGGTTCAGGCTGACGGTCAGGGCGTTGAGCACGTTGCCGGAGTCGTTTTCGCTGCACTGCTCAACAACCTGCCGGCAAATGGTCAGCAAGGTTTCGGCGTTGGTCAGGTTTTTGTGTTCCTGCTCCAGCTCTTCCAGCTCGTGTTCACCGAGTGACAAGGTTTCGAGTTCTTCGATCTGGTAGCTCAGCAATTGGTGACGTGCGCGCTGTTCATCGCCCGAGTTGGACAGGTGTTCCAGCTCCTGGCGGGTCTGGCGCCAGCGTTGTGCGGCCAGTTGCACCTGACGGGCGAGGTCGGTGGCGCCTGCGTATTCGTCGAGCAGGCGGCGGTGGGTGTCGGGCTTGAGCAGCGACTGGTGTTCATGCTGGCTGTGGATGTCGATCAGCAGCTCGCCCAGAGCCTTGAGGTCGCCTTGGGGGCATGGCGTGCCATTGATGTAGCCGCGCGAGCGACCTTCGGCGGTGATGACGCGGCGCAAGATGCACGGGCCATCACACTCAAGGTCGCGCTCGGCCAGCCAGGCACGCGCTTCGGGAATGTCCTGCAGGTCGAAGGTTGCCAGAATGTCGGCTTTTTCAGCGCCGGGGCGAACCACCCCGTTGTCTGCGCGGTCACCTAATGTCAGGCCCAGCGCATCGAGCATGATCGATTTACCTGCGCCGGTCTCACCAGTGATTACACTCATACCGCGATCCAGCTCTAGATCGAGATGTTCAACGATGGCGTAGTTATGTACGGACAGGTGCACCAGCATGGGAGCGGCTCCAAAACGTAATGTCTGGTTATTTATACAGTGTTTTGTTTCGTGCTGACAATGGCTGTGCTTAGTTCTATTTGCTTGGCATTGAGGCTTTTTTAGGCTGTTTTGTATGGGCGGGTGGGGTGCGCCGAGGCGTTAAAAGGCAATTGTTAGTGCTTTTTGGCTCTTGAACCTGAAAATTGCGACCCCATATACCGAGGCAGAAGCGCGAGTCGAGCTCGCGGACGAAGTTTGAAAGGAGAAATCTATGGCAGACGAACAGACTATGGATACGCAGAACCAAGACGCTAATCAGGCTGCTGATGTTGCAGGCGTAGATCTGGTGGCACGTGTGCAGGAGCTCGAAGAGCAACTGGCGGCAGCTAACGATCAAGCTTTGCGAGTGGCTGCTGATGTGCAGAACGTTCGCCGTCGTGCCGAACAGGACGTTGAAAAAGCACACAAATTTGCATTGGAAAAATTTGCTGGCGACCTGTTGCCGGTGATCGACAGTCTGGAGCGCGGCCTTGAGCTGTCCAGTCCGGATGACGAAAGCATTCGCCCAATGCGTGAAGGGATCGAGCTGACGCTGAAAATGTTCCAGGACACCCTGAAGCGTTATCACCTGGAAGCGATCGATCCGCATGGCGAACCCTTCAATGCCGAGCACCATCAGGCAATGGCCATGCAGGAAAGCGCTGACCTGGAGCCAAACAGTGTGCTCAAGGTGTTTCAAAAAGGGTATCAGCTCAATGGTCGCTTACTGCGCCCGGCTATGGTCGTAGTCAGCAAGGCGCCAGCGCCGGTTTCGCCATCGATTGACGAGCAGGCTTGAAATCGGCCGCAAGGCCCCCATTTAGATGTCATGCGTTTAGAAATGCCGTAGTTGGTCATTACTGCTACGGCAAAAAAATTCAAATTTAGGGAGAGTGAAGATGGGCAAAATTATTGGTATCGACCTCGGGACCACCAACTCGTGCGTGTCGGTTCTGGAAAACGGTAAAGCAAAAGTTATCGAAAACGCTGAAGGCGCGCGTACTACGCCGTCGATCATTGCGTACGCCAACGATGGTGAAATTCTGGTTGGCCAGTCAGCCAAGCGTCAGGCAGTGACCAATCCGCATAACACCCTGTACGCGGTGAAGCGTCTGATCGGTCGTCGTTTTGACGAAGAAGTTGTACAGAAAGACATTCAGATGGTCCCTTACAAAATCGTCAAGGCTGACAATGGCGATGCGTGGGTTGAAGTGAACGGCCAGAAAATGGCTCCGCCACAAATCTCGGCTGAAATTCTGAAGAAAATGAAGAAAACCGCCGAAGACTACCTCGGCGAAGCAGTGACTGAAGCGGTTATCACCGTGCCTGCTTACTTCAACGACAGCCAGCGCCAGGCGACCAAAGACGCCGGCCGTATCGCGGGTCTGGACGTAAAACGCATCATCAACGAACCAACCGCAGCTGCTCTGGCTTACGGTATGGACAAAGCGAAAGGCGACCACACTGTCATCGTTTATGACTTGGGTGGCGGTACTTTCGACGTGTCGGTGATCGAAATTGCTGAAGTTGATGGCGAGCACCAGTTTGAAGTGTTGGCGACCAACGGTGACACGTTCTTGGGTGGTGAAGACTTTGACATTCGTCTGATCGACTACCTGGTTGACGAGTTCAAGAAAGAAACCGGCATGAACCTTAAAGGTGACCCGCTGGCGATGCAGCGTCTGAAAGAAGCTGCAGAAAAAGCAAAAATCGAGCTGTCTTCGAGCCAGTCGACTGACGTGAACCTGCCGTACATCACTGCAGACGCGACCGGTCCTAAGCACTTGAACGTGAAAATTTCGCGCGCCAAGCTGGAATCGCTGGTTGAAGACCTGGTTCAACGCACCATCGAACCTTGCCGCATTGCTCTGAAAGACGCAGGTATCGACGTTGGCGCGATCAACGACGTAATCCTGGTCGGTGGTCAGACCCGTATGCCGCTGGTTCAGAAGCTGGTAACTGAATTCTTCGGTAAAGAAGCACGTAAAGACGTGAACCCGGACGAAGCAGTTGCCATGGGTGCTGCTATCCAGGGTGCTGTATTGGCTGGTGACGTTAAAGACGTTCTGCTGCTGGACGTAAGCCCGCTGACTCTGGGTATCGAAACCATGGGCGGCGTAATGACTGCTCTGATCGAGAAAAACACCACGATTCCTACCAAGAAATCGCAAGTGTTCTCGACGGCTGACGACAACCAGGGCGCTGTGACCATTCACGTGCTGCAAGGTGAGCGTAAGCAAGCGGCTCAGAACAAGTCGTTGGGCAAGTTCGACCTGGCGGACATTCCACCCGCTCCACGTGGCGTGCCTCAGATCGAAGTAACCTTCGACATCGACGCTAACGGTATCTTGAACGTAAGCGCGAAAGACAAGGCGACTGGCAAGTCCCAGTCCATCGTGATCAAGGCGAACTCGGGTCTGTCCGAGGACGAAATTGCTCAGATGGTTCGTGACGCTGAAGTCAACGCTGAAGAAGACCGTAAGTTCGAAGAGCTGGCAGCGGCACGTAACCAGGGCGACGCACTGGTTCACTCGACTCGTAAAATGATCGTCGATGCTGGCGATAAAGTGACCGAGGAAGAGAAAACTGCAATCGAAGCTGCAGTAGTAGCATTGGAAGCCGCTGTTAAAGGCGACGACAAAGCCGCTATCGAAGCCAAGGTTGAAGAGCTGTCCAAGGTGTCTGCTCCAGTCGCACAGAAAATGTACGCTGAGCAAGCGAACCCGGCAGACGCAGCGGCCAAGCCAGCTGATTCGGCTGAAAAAGCGGACGACGTTGTCGACGCTGAGTTCGAAGAAGTTAAAGACAACAAGTAATAAGCTTGTTGGTCGGCCGGTTAACCGTGCATAAGCGGTGGCTGGTAGGATGTCGCCGCGCGGGAGCTTGCTCCCGCGTTGGCGTGTCTGGAGCAAGGGAATTTTTACAGCATGCGACAAGCTCGGATGCTGGCGGTTGAGGCAGGGACTTCTTTGTGTTTCTGCCCGAGGTGACCGCTCCTGTCGGCCAATGCATTGGCTGTTAATCAGAAACCAATATCGTTGAAAAGACGTGAGTTGAGCCTTGTACGTTCAGGCTCAGCGGGTTTGGTGAGGCTCGGGAGGGTTCTTCCAAACGTCCTTGAGAGTGCAAAGAATTATGGCAAAGCGCGACTATTACGAAGTATTGGGTGTCGAACGGACCACCACTGTGGTCGAGCTGAAAAAAGCTTATCGTCGTCTCGCAATGAAACACCACCCGGACCGTAACCCGGGTGACAAGGCCTCTGAAGAGCTGTTTAAAGAGGCTAACGAAGCGTATGAAGTGCTGTCAGATACCAGCAAGCGTGCTGCTTATGATCAATACGGTCATGCGGGTGTTGACCCGCAAATGGGCGGCGGCGGTGCAGGTTTTGGTGGCCAGAACTTCTCCGATATTTTCGGCGATGTGTTCAGTGATTTCTTTGGCGGTGGCCGTGGCGGCTCCCGGGGCGGCGCGCAGCGCGGTAGCGATTTGCGCTACACGCTGGAGTTGAACCTGGAAGAAGCGGTGCGCGGGACTACGGTCAATATTCGTGTGCCGACGCTGGTCAACTGCAAGCCGTGTGACGGTTCGGGCGCGAAGAAGGGTTCTTCGCCTGTGACCTGTACCACCTGTGGCGGTATTGGCCAGGTGCGCATGCAGCAGGGTTTCTTCTCTGTGCAGCAGACCTGCCCGCGTTGCCATGGTCAGGGCAAGATCATTTCCGACCCGTGCGAAAGCTGCAACGGCGACGGCCGCGTAGAAGAATACAAAACCCTGTCCGTGAAAGTGCCTGCGGGTGTTGATACGGGCGACCGTATCCGTCTGTCGGGTGAAGGCGAGGCGGGTGTGCAGGGTGGCCCGGCGGGTGACCTGTACGTGGTGATCGAGGTGCGTGAGCACGCGATTTTCCAGCGCGATGGCAAGCATCTGTTCTGCGAAGTGCCTATCAGCTTTGCTGATGCGGCGCTGGGTGCAGAGCTGGAAGTGCCGACGCTGGATGGTCGGGTCAAGCTCAAAGTGCCTGAAGGTACACAAACCGGTAAGCAATTCCGTCTGCGTGGCAAGGGTGTATCCCCGGTGCGTGGCGGTGGTGTTGGCGACTTGATGTGCCGCGTCGTGGTCGAGACTCCGGTGAAATTGAGCCGTCGTCAGCGCGAGCTGATGGAAGAGTTCCGCTCGACACTGGAAGGTGATAGTTGCCATTCGCCAAACGCGACCGGTTGGTTCGAAGGCGTGAAGCGCTTCTTCGGCGACTTATAAGGAGCGGGGCATGCGACGTATAGCTGTGATGGGCGCTGCCGGGCGCATGGGCAAAACCCTGATTGA
Organism: Pseudomonas helleri; assembly: GCF_001043025.1. Taxonomy (GTDB): domain Bacteria; phylum Pseudomonadota; class Gammaproteobacteria; order Pseudomonadales; family Pseudomonadaceae; genus Aquipseudomonas; species Aquipseudomonas helleri. Next base: position 44,753 of record NZ_JYLD01000019.1, read on the forward strand.
CGCGGTTCAACAGCGCTCGCCGGTGTGCGGGCTGACGGCGGCGGTTGTCCGTCCGGGCAGTTCGCTGGTGGGCGCTGATGCCGGTGAGCTGGTGTCGCTCGGGCGGATTGGCGTGCCGCTGTCTGCAAGCCTTGAAGACGTGGCAGATGAGTTCGATGTGTTGATCGATTTCACCCTGCCTGAGGTGATGCTCGGCAATCTGGCGTTCTGCCGTCAGGCGGGCAAGGCTATGGTGATTGGCACCACGGGCTTGAATGCTGCGCAAAAGCAGTTGTTGGTTGACGCTGCCAAAGACATCCCGGTGGTCTTTGCCTCGAACTTCAGTGTTGGCGTTAACCTGTCGTTCAAGCTGCTGGATATCGCAGCGCGGGTGATGGGTGATGATGCCGACATTGAAATCATCGAAGCGCACCATCGTCACAAAGTCGACGCGCCGTCGGGCACGGCCATGCGCATGGGCGAAGTGATTGCCGATGCGCTAGGGCGTGACCTGCAAAAGGTTGCCGTTTATGGTCGTGAGGGCCATACCGGTGCACGTGAGCACGAGACGATCGGTTTTGCGACCGTTCGTGGCGGTGATGTGGTGGGTGACCATACGGTGCTGTTTGCGGCCGAGGGTGAACGTTTGGAAATTACCCACAAGGCATCCAGCCGTATGACCTTCGCCAAGGGCGCTGTTCGCGCTGCCCAGTGGCTCGATGGGCGCGAGCCCGGCCTGTACGACATGCAGGATGTGCTCGACCTGCGTTGAGTCATCTTTGTAAAATCGGGCTGTTGCAAGCGCAACAGTCCGATTTTCAACCGCTAAGCGATGATCTGTCGCATTCCTCTGCCTTTTGGGCTCTTTTAGCGGTAGACCAAAAAAGCCTTTTTCTGTAAGCTACAGCTTTAGTGTGTCCACTAAAAGCGCGCAGATAATTCGATGAAGAAGCGGGGTGACGTGTCCATACGTCACTCCGCTTTTTTACAACCTGCGATCGCCCTTTCAGGCTTTATTTACGGGAGGTCTTCTTGACTAAGCAAGCCATACTCGCCCTCGCTGATGGCAGCATTTTTCGCGGCGAAGCCATTGGGGCCGACGGTCAGACCGTTGGTGAGGTGGTGTTTAACACCGCAATGACTGGCTACCAGGAGATCCTGACGGATCCTTCCTACGCTCAGCAAATCGTGACCCTGACTTACCCGCATGTTGGCAATACCGGCACTACACCGGAAGATGCCGAGTCTGATCGTGTTTGGTCCGCAGGTTTGGTAATCCGTGATCTGCCGCTGGTTGCCAGCAACTGGCGTAACACAATGTCGCTGTCTGACTACCTGAAAGCCAACAATGTTGTGGCAATCGCCGGTATCGACACGCGCCGTCTGACCCGTATTTTGCGTGAGAAAGGCGCGCAAAACGGCTGCATCATGGCCGGTGACAACATTTCTGACGAAGCTGCGATTGCAGCGGCGCGCGGTTTCCCTGGCCTGAAAGGCATGGACCTGGCGAAAGTTGTCAGCACCGACAAAACTTACGAATGGCGTTCGAGCGTCTGGAACCTGGCAACCGACAGTCACCCGACTATCGAAGCCAGCGATCTGCCTTACCACGTAGTGGCTTATGACTACGGCGTAAAGTGGAACATCCTGCGCATGTTGGTTGAGCGTGGCTGCCGCGTCACCGTTGTGCCGGCGCAAACGCCTGCCAGCGATGTGTTGGCGCTCAACCCGGATGGCGTGTTCCTGTCCAACGGCCCGGGTGACCCTGAGCCTTGCGACTACGCAATCACGGCTATTCAAGAAGTGCTGAAGACAGAGATTCCGGTATTCGGTATCTGCCTGGGCCACCAACTGCTGGCACTGGCCTCCGGCGCCAAGACCGTGAAAATGGGTCATGGCCACCACGGCGCGAACCACCCGGTTCAAGACTTGGACACCGGTGTTGTGATGATCACCAGCCAAAACCACGGTTTTGCGGTTGATGAGGCGACCCTGCCTGCCAACGTGCGTGCCATCCACAAGTCGCTGTTCGACGGTACCCTGCAAGGTATTGAGCGTACCGACAAGAGCGCTTTCAGCTTCCAGGGTCACCCAGAAGCAAGCCCTGGCCCGAACGACGTTGCGCCGCTGTTCGATCGCTTCATCAATGAGATGGCCAAGCGCCGCTGATCAGTCCTTTGTAATGAGTAGCCCAAGGCGGCCCCGAAATCGGCGGCCCCTTGTGCGGCTCAGGAACCTGATTGACGGCTTGCCGACTGACCTGCGGATTTGAGTGACAAACCCATGCCAAAACGTACAGACATTAAAAGCATCCTGATTCTCGGCGCTGGCCCGATTGTTATCGGCCAGGCGTGCGAATTCGACTACTCCGGCGCCCAGGCCTGTAAGGCTCTGCGTGAGGAGGGCTACCGCGTCATCCTGGTGAACTCTAACCCGGCCACCATCATGACCGACCCGGACATGGCCGATGCGACCTACATCGAGCCGATCAAGTGGCAAACGGTTGCCAAGATCATCGAAAAAGAGCGTCCAGACGCTCTGCTGCCAACCATGGGCGGCCAAACTGCCCTGAACTGCGCGCTGGACCTGGAGCGCGAAGGCGTTCTGGAGAAGTTCGGCGTAGAAATGATCGGTGCCAACGCTGACACCATCGACAAGGCTGAAGACCGTTCGCGTTTCGACAAGGCCATGAAGTCCATCGGTCTGGATTGCCCGCGCTCCGGTATCGCTCACAGCATGGAAGAGGCCAACGCGGTTCTCGAAAAGCTGGGCTTCCCGTGCATCATTCGTCCGTCCTTCACTATGGGCGGCACCGGTGGCGGTATCGCTTACAACCGTGAAGAGTTCGAAGAGATCTGCTCTCGCGGTCTGGACCTGTCGCCAACCAAAGAACTGCTGATCGACGAATCGCTGATCGGCTGGAAAGAGTACGAAATGGAGGTTGTCCGCGATAAGAAGGACAACTGCATCATCGTTTGCTCGATCGAAAACTTTGACCCGATGGGCGTGCACACCGGTGACTCGATCACCGTGGCTCCGGCACAAACCCTGACCGACAAAGAATACCAAATCATGCGTAACGCCTCGTTGGCGGTACTGCGTGAGATCGGCGTTGAAACCGGCGGTTCCAACGTTCAGTTCGGTATTTGCCCGAACACTGGCCGTATGGTCGTGATCGAGATGAACCCGCGTGTATCCCGCTCCTCGGCGCTGGCTTCCAAAGCCACTGGCTTCCCGATTGCGCGTATCGCCGCCAAACTGGCGATCGGCTACACCCTGGACGAACTGCAAAACGAAATCACCGGCGGCGCGACCCCGGCGTCCTTCGAGCCGTCCATCGACTACGTTGTAACCAAGCTGCCACGCTTTGCTTTCGAGAAGTTTGCTAAAGCCGATGCGCGCCTGACCACGCAAATGAAGTCCGTGGGTGAAGTAATGGCCATCGGCCGTACTTTCCAGGAATCGTTGCAAAAAGCCCTTCGCGGTCTGGAAGTGGGCGTTAGCGGTCTTGATCCGAAGCTGGACCTGAGCAACCCGGAAAGCATGGCTGTGCTCAAGCGCGAGCTGACTGTGCCGGGCGCCGAGCGTATCTGGTACGTGGCTGACGCGTTCCGCGCGGGCATGACGGTCGAAGACATTTTCGGCATGAACATGATCGACCCTTGGTTCCTGGTACAGATCGAAGATCTGATCAAGGACGAAGAAAAGATCAAGACCATGGGCCTGTCTGCGATCGATCGCGACACCATGTACCGCCTCAAGCGCAAAGGCTTCTCTGACGCACGTCTGGCTGTATTGCTGGGTGTGACCGAGAAGAACCTGCGTCGCCACCGTCACAAGCTGGAAGTGTTCCCGGTTTACAAGCGCGTTGACACCTGCGCGGCCGAGTTCGCCACTGACACCGCTTATATGTACTCGACCTATGAGGAAGAGTGCGAAGCCAACCCGTCGGACCGTGACAAGATCATGATCCTGGGTGGCGGCCCTAACCGTATCGGTCAAGGTATCGAGTTCGACTACTGCTGCGTTCACGCGGCGCTGGCGTTGCGTGCTGATGGTTACGAAACCATCATGGTTAACTGCAACCCGGAAACAGTTTCGACCGACTACGACACCTCGGATCGTCTGTACTTCGAATCCGTGACCCTCGAAGACGTGCTGGAAATCGTGCGTGTCGAGAAGCCTAAGGGCGTGATCGTTCAGTACGGCGGCCAAACGCCGCTGAAACTGGCGCGTGCGCTGGAAGAAGCCGGCGTGCCGATCATCGGTACCAGCCCTGACGCCATCGACCGTGCAGAAGACCGTGAGCGCTTCCAGCAAATGGTTGAGCGCCTGAACCTGCGTCAGCCGCCAAACGCCACTGTGCGCAGCGAAGACGAAGCAATTCGTGCGGCAGGCAAGATCGGTTACCCGCTGGTTGTTCGTCCGTCCTACGTGTTGGGCGGCCGTGCGATGGAAATCGTTTACGAAGAAGAAGAGCTCAAGCGTTACCTGCGCGATGCGGTGAAAGTGTCCAACGACAGCCCGGTGCTGCTGGACCACTTCCTCAACTGCGCAATCGAAATGGACGTTGACGCTGTCTGCGACGGCACTGACGTTGTGATCGGCGCGATCATGCAGCACATCGAACAGGCTGGTGTTCACTCCGGTGACTCTGCTTGCTCGCTGCCGCCGTACTCGCTGCCGCTGCACATCCAGGACGAGATGCGTGAGCAGGTCAAGAAAATGGCATTGGAGCTGGGCGTAGTTGGCCTGATGAACGTGCAATTGGCCCTGCAAGGCGAAGACATCTACGTGATCGAAGTGAACCCGCGTGCATCGCGTACCGTTCCTTTCGTGTCCAAGTGCATCGGTGTCTCCCTGGCAATGATCGCTGCACGCGTGATGGCCGGTAAGACCCTGAAAGAAATCGGCTTCACTAAAGAAATCATTCCTGACTTCTACAGTGTGAAAGAGGCGGTCTTCCCGTTCGCCAAGTTCCCTGGCGTTGACCCGATCCTCGGCCCAGAGATGAAGTCCACCGGTGAAGTGATGGGCGTGGGCGACACCTTCGGTGAGGCCTTTGCCAAGGCGCAAATGGGCGCGAGCGAAGTGCTGCCGACTGGCGGTACTGCGTTTATCAGCGTGCGTGACGACGACAAGCCACTGGTGGCTGCTGTTGCGCGTGACCTGATCGACCTCGGCTTTGAAATCGTGTCGACGGTGGGCACTGCCAAGTTCATCGAAGCCGCCGGTTTGAAAGTGCGTCGCGTGAACAAGGTGACTGAAGGCCGCCCTCACGTTGTCGATATGATCAAAAACGACGAAGTGACGTTGATCATCAACACCACTGAAGGTCGTCAGTCGATTGCTGACTCTTACTCCATCCGCCGCAACGCTCTGCAGCACAAGATTTACTGCACCACGACTATTGCTGCTGGCGCGGCGATCTGTGAAGCGCTTAAATTCGGTCCTGAAAAAACCGTACGTCGCTTGCAGGATCTACACGCAGGATTGAAGGCATGATCAAATACCCAATGACGGTCCAGGGCGCGAAAGCCCTGGAAGAAGAGCACACTCATCTGACCAAGGTTGTTCGGCCCAAGCTGAGCCAGGATATCGGCACGGCGCGTGAGCTGGGTGACCTGAAAGAAAACGCTGAATACCATGCTGCCCGTGAGCAGCAAGGTATGGTTGAGGCGCGTATTCGTGATATCGAAGGCCGCATGCAGAACGCGGTCATCATTGATGTCACGACTATCCCGCACACCGGTAAAGTGATTTTCGGTACCACGGTTGAAATCGCGAACGTTGAAACTGACGAATCCGTGACGTATCAGATCGTGGGTGAGGATGAGGCTGACATTAAGCTCGGAAAAATCTCTGTGGGTTCGCCCATTGCTCGCGCCTTGATTGCCAAGGAAGAGGGTGACGTGGTCGCAGTGAAAACACCGAGTGGCGTCATTGAGTACGAGATTGTTGAAGTGCGTCATATCTAAGTAACAGCGCCCGCTTCGTGCGGGCGTTCTGCTTTGGCCGTCAGCCCGGATGTTGCGGGTTGGCAGCTGGCAGGTGCAGTACAACGAATTTGTACGATGCTGGTCACAACTGATTGGCATCGCTGATGTACAAGGCGCCCGTCAGTACGCGTTATAGCGTTTTGAGGGTGGCTGTCGGCGGGAAGTGTTGCGTTGGGCGGATCTGATTGCCTGATGCATTGCGCGGGCAGTTTTGCTATTGCTAAGCAAGAGTGTCAGGGCGCGCCAGGCGCACCCTTGACTCCTGTCGGCATCACTTGAAGCGATGGATGTTCGACAGGTTCTTGTTAACATTGACGTTCTTGCGGTACAGAAGCGCCATTTTGCCGATAATCTGTACCAGTTCCGCTTTGCCGGCCTTGCAGAGTTCTGCAATGGCTTCCAGGCGAGACTCGCGGTCCAGGATGTTGACTTTGATTTTAATCAACTCGTGATCGCCCAATGCGCGTTCGAGTTCGGCTAAAACACCTTCAGTCAAACCATTATCAGCCACAGTCAATACTGGTTTCAGATGGTGGCCAATGGATTTGTACTGTTTCTTCTGCTCTTGAGTGAGCGGCATAATCTGACCCCTGTGTCTGATCTTGTAAAAGCGGCGGCCAGTTTACCCGAGCGAGTCCGGGACCGCCCAGTTAATCACGACCCGTTTATATTTTTGAGGTGCCCCGTGGCCCGTTCCAAGACTAGCCTTAACTGGCTGAAAGAGCATTTCAACGACCCATACGTCAAAATGGCGCAAAAGGATGGGTACCGCTCGCGTGCAAGTTACAAGCTGCTGGAGATCCAGGAGCGTGACCGTTTGATCCGTCCGGGCATGACCGTAATTGACCTGGGCGCGGCTCCGGGTGGCTGGTCGCAGGTGACCAGTCGTCTGATTGGTGGCCAAGGGCGTTTGATCGCTTCCGACATTCTGGACATGGACAGCATCCCGGACGTGACCTTCATTAAAGGTGACTTTACTGAGGACGCCGTTCTGGCCCAGATTCTCGAAGCCGTCGGAAATACACAGGTAGACCTTGTGATTTCAGATATGGCCCCCAATATGAGTGGATTGGCCGCCGTAGATATGCCGCGTGCAATGTTCCTTTGCGAATTGGCACTGGATCTTGCCGGGCGTGTACTGCGTCCAGGTGGTGATTTCTTGATCAAGGTCTTCCAGGGTGAGGGCTTCGACCAATACCACAAAGACATCCGCAAACTTTTTGATAAAGTGCAGATGCGCAAGCCGACGTCGTCACGAGACCGGTCTCGCGAGCAGTATTTATTGGGGCGCGGCTTCCGCGGCATCGAAGGTTCGGCCAGCGATGAGCGTCTCTAACTGAAGTGATAGCTTTTTTTGTATCGCTTTACAGAACTGACATAACGAATATTGTGTAGGCAAGTTTCACAAAGGGTTACAGACGGAGCCTGCAAGGGTTGTAGGCAATGTAGTAAGTTATGCCGGTGAATATCATGCGAAGCACGCTTCAATAGCGGGGCTTGCTTCAGAGGGTAGCTAATTGAACGATATGGCAAAGAATCTGATCCTGTGGTTGATCATCGCAGCTGTCCTGGTGACGGTGATGAACAACTTCTCCAGTCCAAACGAGCCACAAACCCTCAACTATTCCGACTTCATCCAGCAAGTTAAGGATGGCAAAGTCGAGCGCGTTGCCGTGGATGGCTACGTGATCACCGGCAAACGCAGTGATGGCGATACCTTCAAAACCATTCGACCTGCTATTCAGGACAACGGTTTGATCGGCGATCTGGTTGATAACCATGTGACCGTAGAAGGCAAACTGCCTGAGCAGCAAAGCATCTGGACTCAATTGCTGGTAGCGAGCTTCCCGATTCTGGTGATCATCGCGGTCTTCATGTTCTTCATGCGTCAAATGCAGGGCGGTGCCGGCGGTAAAGGCGGCCCGATGAGCTTTGGCAAGAGCAAGGCGCGTCTGTTGTCTGAAGACCAGGTCAAAACGACCCTGGCTGACGTAGCAGGCTGCGACGAAGCGAAAGAAGAAGTGGGCGAGCTGGTTGAGTTCCTCCGTGATCCGGGCAAGTTCCAGCGCCTGGGCGGCAAAATTCCTCGTGGCGTGCTGATGGTTGGCCCGCCAGGTACCGGTAAAACCTTGCTTGCCAAGGCGATTGCTGGCGAAGCGAAAGTACCGTTCTTTACGATTTCTGGTTCTGACTTCGTTGAAATGTTCGTGGGTGTCGGTGCAAGCCGTGTTCGCGACATGTTTGAACAAGCTAAAAAGCACGCACCTTGCATCATCTTCATCGACGAAATCGACGCTGTCGGTCGTCACCGTGGCGCCGGTATGGGCGGCGGTCATGATGAGCGTGAGCAGACCCTCAACCAATTGCTGGTTGAGATGGACGGCTTTGAAATGAATGACGGCATCATTGTGATTGCCGCAACCAACCGCCCTGACGTACTCGACCCTGCGCTGCTGCGTCCAGGCCGTTTTGACCGTCAGGTGGTGGTGGGCTTGCCGGACATCCGTGGTCGTGAGCAGATCCTCAAAGTGCACATGCGTAAAGTGCCGGTGGGTGATGACGTTCAGCCGGGTGTGATTGCACGGGGTACGCCAGGGTTCTCGGGTGCAGACCTCGCGAACCTGGTGAACGAGGCTTCCTTGTTCGCTGCGCGTACCGGTAAACGCATTGTTGAAATGAAAGAGTTTGAGCTGGCCAAAGACAAAATCATGATGGGCGCCGAGCGCAAATCGATGGTGATGTCGGATAAAGAGAAGCGCAACACGGCTTATCACGAAGCGGGCCACGCTATCGTCGGTCGTGTGGTGCCAGAGCATGACCCGGTGTACAAAGTGTCGATCATTCCACGTGGTCGTGCGCTGGGTGTGACGATGTTCCTGCCGGAAGAGGATCGTTACAGCCTCTCCAAGCGTGCTTTGATCAGCCAGATCTGCTCGCTTTACGGTGGTCGTATTGCTGAAGAAATGACCTTGGGCTTTGACGGTGTTACCACCGGCGCCTCCAACGACATCATGCGTGCGAGCCAGATTGCGCGGAACATGGTGACCAAGTGGGGCTTGTCCGAGAAGCTGGGCCCGTTGATGTACGCCGAGGATGATGAGTCTTACCTGGGGCGTGGCGGTGGTGGTCAGGGTGCGAACGTTTCGGGCGAGACAGCCAAGCTGATCGACTCTGAAGTGCGCAGCATCATTGATGAGTGCTACGGCACGGCCAAGCAGATCCTTACGGACAACCGTGACAAGCTTGAAGCCATGGCTGATGCACTGATGAAGTACGAGACGATTGATGCTGATCAGATCGACGACATCATGGCAGGACGCACGCCACGCGAGCCGCGTGATTGGGATGACAGCGGCAAGGGCACTCCGACGCCTCCGCCGACCCTGGACAAGACCGATCGTCCAGAAGCGCCTATCGGCGGTCCTGCAGCTGATCACTAAGGCTTGAAATGACTTCTGTTCAGTCCCTGACCCGGTTGCCTTGCGGCAACCGGGTTCTTGATTTGGCCCATACGCATGTTATGGGTATTCTCAACGTTACCCCTGATTCCTTTTCTGACGGTGGGCGCTTTGCGCCGGCGGATTCGGCTGTGCGCCATGCAGAGTCGATGGTGCTGGCGGGCGCAACCCTGATTGATGTCGGGGGGGAGTCGACGCGTCCGGGTGCCCGTGTAGTCCTGGCACAGGAAGAACTTGATCGGGTCGCCCCTGTAGTTGAGCGCATCAGTCGTGAACTAGATGTGATTATCTCGGTCGATACCTCCACGCCAATCGTCATGACAGAAGTTGCGCGCCTCGGCGCGGGGCTTATCAATGATGTTCGCTCGTTACGTCGTGAAGGTGCCTTGCAGGCTGCTGCAGCTACAGGTTTGCCGGTGTGCTTGATGCACATGTTGGGCGAGCCCGGCGATATGCAGGATAATCCGCAATACACGGATCTGGTGGGTGAGGTCTCGGCGTTTCTGCTGGAGCGTACCCGGCAATGCGTTGCGGCCGGAATTGCGCCAGAGCGTATTGTGCTGGACCCAGGGTTTGGCTTTGCAAAAACACTGCAACATAACCTCAGCTTGTTCAAGCATATGGAGTCCCTGCATGCGTTGGGGCGGCCTTTGCTGGTGGGTGTGTCGCGTAAAAGTATGATTGGTCAGGCGTTGAATCGGCCTGTCACTGAGCGCTTGTCTGGCAGCCTTGCGCTGGCGGCACTTGCCGTGACCAAGGGCGCGCGTATTTTGCGTGTCCATGATGTGGCCGAAACGGTTGATGTGGTACGGATGATCGCAGCGGTAGAGTCCGCCGACTAAGAATGATGGAGCACTTATGACGAAGAAGTATTTTGGCACCGACGGTATTCGCGGTCGCGTCGGCGTTTATCCGATTACCCCGGACTTCATGCTCAAGTTGGGTTGGGCGGCGGGTATGGCGTTTCGTAGCATGGGTGCTTGTCGGATTCTGGTGGGCAAGGACACGCGTATTTCCGGTTACATGTTTGAATCGGCGCTAGAAGCGGGCCTGTCGGCTGCGGGTGCAGATGTCATGCTTCTGGGACCAATGCCGACACCGGCCATTGCGTACCTGACGCGAACTTTTCATGCCGAAGCCGGCATCGTGATCAGTGCGTCGCACAATCCTCATGACGACAACGGCATCAAGTTTTTCTCGGGTGAGGGTACCAAGCTCCCCGATGAAGTTGAGCTGATGATCGAAGAGTTGCTCGACGCACAGATGACCGTTGTGGACTCGGACAAGCTTGGCAAAGTGTCGCGTATCAATGATGCGTCCGGTCGCTATATCGAGTTCTGCAAAAGCAGTGTGCCGACCAGTACCAACTTTAGCGGCCTGAAAGTGGTTCTCGACTGCGCTCACGGCGCGACCTACAAGGTTGCCCCTAGCGTGTTCAAAGAGCTGGGCGCCAACGTTACGGTGTTGTCGGCCCAGCCCAATGGTTTGAACATCAACGACAACTGCGGCTCGACGCATATGGAGTCGTTGCAGGCGGCTGTGCTCGCTGAAAAAGCAGACCTGGGTATCGCCTTCGACGGTGACGGTGACCGCGTGCTGATGGTGGATCACACGGGCGCCATTGTTGATGGTGACGAGTTGCTGTTCATCATTGCGCGAGACCTGCATGAGCGCGGCAAGCTGCAGGGTGGTGTGGTTGGCACGTTGATGAGCAACCTGGGGCTTGAGCTGGCCTTGGCTGACCTGGGTATTCCATTTGTGCGTGCCGGTGTCGGTGACCGTTATGTGATTGCTGCACTGCAAGAGCGTGACTGGCAGATCGGTGGTGAAAACTCCGGGCATATCGTTTGCTTCCAGCACACCACAACCGGCGACGCGATTATTGCGGCGCTGCAAGTGTTGTTGGCGCTGCGCCGTCGTGGTGAAAGCCTCGCTCAAGCGCGTCAAGCGCTGCGCAAATGCCCGCAAGTACTGTTGAACGTGCGTTTTAGCGGGGGCGTCAATCCAGTTGAGCACCCGGCTGTAAAAGAGGCGTGTGCACGTGTTACCGATGAAATGAAAGGCCGTGGCCGCGTGTTGCTGCGCAAGTCTGGCACTGAGCCTTTGGTGCGTGTCATGGTCGAAGGTGACGACGAAAACATGGTTCGCGGCTACGCAGAAGAGCTGACAAAGCTAGTAAGTGAAGTTTGTGCCTGATTTCGGCTTGCAAGCGTTGATTTGGTTGGGTAACATCTGCGCCCACTTTGACCGACGAGGTAAAGCATGCGTCGCACTATGGTAGCTGGTAACTGGAAGATGCACGGTACCCGCGCCAGCGTCGCTGAGCTGATCGATGGTCTGCGTAATCTGGACTTGCCGAGTGATGTTGAAATCGCGGTATTCCCGTCTGACTTGTTTATTGATCGTGTAATCAATGGCTTGGAAGATACGCCAATCTCGGTTGGCGCTCAGGATGCTGCGATAGACTCCAAGCAAGGTGCGCTGACTGGGGAGATATCTCCAAGCCAGTTGGTGGATGCGGGTTGTGAGCTGGTGTTGATAGGGCACTCTGAGCGACGCCTGATTTTAGGTGAGTCGGACGAGACGCTGAATCGCAAGTTTGCAGCTGCTCAGGCTTCTGGCTTAACGCCGGTGTTGTGCATAGGGGAAACCCTGGAGCAGCGCGAAGCGGGGCAAACGCTTGAGGTTGTAGAGCGTCAACTGAACGCTGTCATTGATGAGTTCGGTATTGATGTCTTTGCAAGCGCAGTGATTGCATACGAGCCGGTCTGGGCCATTGGTACCGGGCTGACTGCAACACCGCAGCAAGCGCAAGATGTGCATGCGGCCATTCGCGCACAGCTGGCGCAGAAGAATCCTGAGGTGGCACAAGGTGTGCGGCTTCTATACGGCGGCAGCGTGAAGGCGGCCAATGCGGTCGAACTGTTCAGCATGCCGGATATCGATGGGGGGCTCATTGGTGGGGCTTCCCTGAATGCAGATGAGTTCGGTGCGATTTGTCGCGCCGCGGGAAACTGAGAAAATGCTGGAAACAGTCGTAGTGGTTTTTCATCTGTTGGCTGCATTGGGTGTAATTACCCTGGTATTGCTGCAACAGGGTAAAGGTGCGGATGCTGGAGCATCTTTCGGAGCAGGTGCATCAAATACTGTGTTCGGAAGCCAAGGTTCCTCTACCTTTCTTAGTAAGTTTACTGCTATACTTGCCGCAGGTTTTTTCATAACCAGCTTAGGGTTAGGTTACTTTGCTAAAGAGAAAGCTCATGAGCTGACTCAAGTAGGTTTGCCAGATCCAGCAGTGTTGGAAGCACCAAAGCAAAAACCGGCTTCAGATGATGTGCCGGTGCTTAATGAGCAAAAGTCGGCTACTCCAGCGACTGACGTACCTCCAGCTCAAGAGCAAAAGTAAAACGGGTTTCATGATGTAACTGTAGTATTGCCGAGGTGGTGGAATTGGTAGACACGCAACCTTGAGGTGGTTGTGCCCATAGGGTGTAGGGGTTCGAGTCCCCTTCTCGGTACCAATTATCAAGAATGCCCGCAGTTGCGGGCTTTCTTGTATGTGGAAGGCTGGAATTGACCCTGCAAAGGATCAGCCGTATACTTCCGCTCCAGCTTTGTCGCGGGATGGAGCAGTCTGGTAGCTCGTCGGGCTCATAACCCGAAGGTCGTCGGTTCAAATCCGGCTCCCGCAACCAGTTTTAGCGGAGCCCCTTTTTCAGGGGCTTTTTGTTAACTGGACACTTTATAGCGTCGATATTCAGCGACGTTTCAGAGATGGGCGATTCGCCCATTTTTTTATTTTGCACAGCATGCACAAACATGCACTAGGGGGTTCAGGTGTCGAGCAAGCTAGAAGAGTTGCAGGCCTTGTTGGCCCCGGTGGTCGTGGCCCTTGGCTATGAATGCTGGGGTATTGAATTTTCGGCTCAGGGCCGCCATTCAATGTTGCGTGTGTATATCGACAAAGAAGGCGGCGTATTGGTGGATGACTGCGCAATTGTCAGTCGTCAAATCAGTGGCGTTCTGGATGTCGAAGATCCTATCGCTGTTGAATACACCCTTGAAGTTTCCTCTCCTGGCATGGAACGCCCTCTGTTCACACTTGAACAGTTTGCCAAGTTTGTCGGTGAGCAAGTAAAGATCAAGCTGCGCTCACCCTTTGAAGGGCGACGCAACTTTCAGGGCCTTCTACGCGGTGTAGAGGAACAGGACGTTGTGGTGCAAGTGGATGACCACGAGTTCTTGTTGCCGATCGATATGATCGACAAGGCCAACATTATTCCCAGTTTTGACTGAGACGCGGATCCCGCGGATCCAATGGCTTGCGAAAGGCGAGGCGTACGATGAGCAAAGAAGTACTGCTGGTTGTTGAGTCGGTGTCCAATGAAAAGGGCGTACCGGCAAACGTAATTTTTGAAGCGCTGGAGCTGGCTCTGGCCACCGCTACCAAAAAGCGTTTTGAGGACGAAGTCGATCTGCGTGTGGAAATCAACCGCCACACCGGTAACTATGAGACTTTCCGTCGCTGGGCTGTGGTCGAAGACGAAGATCTGGATGATCCAGCAATCGAGTTGGCGGTAGACCAGGCCCAGGCAAAACGGCCAGGCGCTGTAGCCGGCGATGTTATCGAAGAGAAAATCGATTCCATCGAATTCGGTCGGATTGCTGCACAAACGGCCAAACAGGTCATTGTGCAAAAAGTCCGCGAAGCTGAGCGTGCTCAAGTAGTCGATGCTTATCGCGAGCGTTTGGGCGAGATCATTTCTGGCACCGTTAAAAAAGTGACACGTGACAACGTGATCGTCGATCTGGGTAACAACGCTGAAGCGTTGCTGGCCCGTGAAGACATCATCTCGCGTGAAACTTTCCGTGTTGGCGTACGCCTTCGCGCATTGCTGAAAGAAATTCGCACCGAGAACCGCGGTCCTCAACTGATTCTGTCGCGCACTGCGCCAGAGATGTTGATCGAGCTGTTCCGTATCGAAGTTCCAGAGATCTCCGAGGGCCTGATCGAAGTGATGGCGGCCTCCCGCGATCCTGGATCACGCGCTAAAATTGCCGTTCGCTCCAAAGACAAACGCATCGATCCGCAAGGTGCCTGCATTGGTATGCGTGGTTCACGCGTTCAGGCAGTGTCCGGCGAATTGGGCGGAGAGCGAGTGGATATCGTCCTTTGGGATGACAACCCGGCGCAGTTCGTGATCAACGCGATGTCGCCAGCAGAAGTAGCGGCAATTATTGTCGACGAAGATGCCCATGCAATGGACATCGCCGTTGGCGCAGACAATCTGGCCCAGGCGATTGGTCGCGGCGGTCAGAACGTACGTTTGGCTAGCCAGTTGACTGGCTGGACCCTGAACGTGATGACCGAATCGGACATCCAGGCTAAGCAGCAAGCAGAAACCGGCGACATCCTGCGCAACTTCATCGAAGAGTTGGAAGTTGATGAAGAGTTGGCGCAGGTGCTGGTTGATGAAGGCTTCACCAGCCTGGAAGAGATTGCCTACGTACCGGTGGAAGAAATGCTCAACATCGACGGCTTTGACGAAGATATCGTCAACGAGCTTCGCGCTCGGGCCAAGGATCGTTTGTTGACTAAAGCCATCGCTACTGAGGAAAAGCTGGCAGACGCCCATCCGGCCGAAGACCTGCTCTCGCTTGAGGGTATGGACAAGGATTTGGCGATGGAACTGGCGGTGCGCGGCGTAATTACCCGCGAAGACCTGGCCGAGCAGTCTATTGACGACCTGCTCGACATCGACGGCATTGACGATGATCGTGCCGGCAAGTTGATCATGGCCGCCCGAGCCCATTGGTTCGAGTAATTAGGCGCGGCCTGAGGAGAGAAATGCATGACGCAAGTCACGGTGAAACAACTGGCCGATGAGGTCAAAACACCGGTTGAGCGCCTGTTGCAGCAGATGCGTGAGGCAGGTCTGCCGCACACCGCCGCCGAGCAGAATGTGACCGACAGTGAGAAGCAAGCTCTGCTGACTCACCTGAAAAGCAGCCACAAGGCGAAAGTGGAAGAACCGCGCAAAATCACTTTGCAGCGTAAAACCACCAGTACCCTGCGTGTTGCTGGAAGCAAAAGCATCAGCGTTGAAGTACGCAAGAAGAAAGTCTTCGTACAGCAAAGCCCGGAAGAAATCGAAGCCGAGCGCAAGCGCGAGCTGGATGAACGCCGCGCAGTAGAAAATGCTGCACGTCAAAAGGCTGAAGAAGAGTCCAAGCGTCGCGCCGAAGAAGAAGCGCGTCGTCAGCCTGCGGCTGTTTCGGCTCCTGCACCTGCTCCTGCTGCCGCCCCTGCACCTGTGCAAGCTGCACCGGCAGCAGCGCCTGCGCCAGCTCCTGCAGCCGATGCACGCAAGCGTGATGAGCAGCGCCGTCCGGACAAACCACGTGCTGACGACAACAATCGTCGCGGTGGCGGCGGTGATGGCGAGCGCAAAAACGCTCCGCATCGTGCTTCTGTTAAAGAAAAAGCGCCTGCTCCACGCGTTGCTCCTCGCACTTCCGAAGAAGAAAGCGATGGCTTCCGTCGCGGTGGTCGTGGCAAGAGCAAGCTGAAGAAGCGCAACGCTCACGGTTTCCAGAGCCCAACCGGCCCTGTGGTTCGTGACGTACAGATTGGCGAAACCATCACTGTCGGCGATTTGGCTGCACAGATGTCGGTCAAAGCTGCCGAAGTGATCAAGTTCATGTTCAAGCTGGGTACTCCAGCCACCATCAACCAGGTACTGGATCAGGAAACTGCCCAACTGGTTGCTGAAGAACTGGGCCACAAAGTCACTCTGGTCAGCGACAACGCCCTGGAAGATTCCCTGGCCGAGTCCCTGAAGTTTGAAGGCGAGTCGTTCTCCCGTGCTCCGGTTGTGACCGTAATGGGTCACGTTGACCACGGTAAAACGTCCCTGCTCGACTACATCCGTCGTGCCAAGGTTGCTGCTGGCGAAGCCGGTGGTATTACTCAGCACATTGGTGCATACCACGTTGAAACCGAACGCGGCATGGTCACGTTCCTCGACACCCCGGGTCACGCCGCGTTTACCGCAATGCGTGCACGTGGTGCCAAGGCCACTGACATCGTGATTCTGGTTGTGGCTGCAGACGACGGCGTGATGCCGCAAACCATCGAAGCTGTTCAGCACGCGAAAGCGGCTGGCGTGCCGCTGGTGGTTGCAGTGAACAAAATCGACAAGCCAGGTTCTGACCTCGATCGCATCCGTAGCGAACTGTCCGTTCACGGCGTGACCTCGGAAGAGTGGGGTGGTGACACTCCGTTTGTTCCGGTCTCGGCGAAAATGGGTACCGGCGTTGACGAACTGCTTGAAGCTGTCTTGCTGCAAGCTGAAGTTCTGGAACTCAAGGCCACTCCATCGGCTCCTGGCCGTGGCGTAGTAGTTGAGTCCCGTCTGGACAAAGGCCGTGGTCCTGTTGCAACTGTTCTGGTTCAAGACGGCACCCTGCGCCAAGGCGACATGGTACTGGTCGGTTCCAACTACGGCCGCATCCGCGCCATGCTCGATGAGAACGGTAAGGCCATCAAGGAAGCCGGTCCATCCATCCCTGTCGAGATACTCGGCCTGGACGGCACGCCAGATGCTGGCGACGAGATGAGCGTAATGACTGACGAGAAGAAGGCACGTGAAGTGGCCCTGTTCCGTCAAGGCAAGTTCCGCGAAGTGAAACTGGCGCGTGCTCACGCAGGCAAGCTGGAAAACATCTTCGAGAACATGGGCCAGGAAGAGAAGAAGACGCTTAACATCGTCCTCAAATCTGACGTCCGTGGTTCGTTGGAAGCTCTGCAGGGCGCTCTGAGCGGCCTGGGTAACGATGAAGTGCAAGTGCGCGTAGTGGGCGGCGGTGTCGGTGGTATCACCGAGAGCGACGCTAACCTGGCACTGGCCTCCAACGCTGTATTGTTCGGCTTCAACGTGCGTGCCGATGCCGGCGCTCGCAAGATCGTCGAGCAAGAAGGCCTGGACATGCGTTACTACAACGTCATCTACGACATCATCGAAGACGTCAAGAAAGCCCTTACCGGCATGCTTGGCAGCGACGTTCGGGAGAACATCCTGGGTATTGCTGAAGTCCGCGACGTGTTCCGTTCGCCTAAGTTCGGTGCAATCGCAGGTTGTATGGTTGTGGAAGGTGTTGTTCACCGTAACCGTCCAATCCGTGTACTGCGCGACGATATCGTTATCTTCGAAGGCGAGCTGGAATCCCTGCGCCGCTTCAAGGATGACGCGTCTGAAGTACGTGCCGGCATGGAATGCGGTATCGGCGTCAAGAGCTACAATGACGTCAAAGTCGGCGACAAGATCGAAGTGTTCGAGAAGGTCCAGGTTGCTCGCAGCCTCTAAATCGCGAGCTTCAAGAGCAAGGACGAGCCATCGCATGCCCATGCGCTGTGCTCGGTCCGGACTCTAAACGCAACGCCCGGTCCGGCTTCTGTCTGGCCGGGCGTTTGCCGCTTTCAGAACGCATGGGTTTCCCATGGGTGAGTAACAGGTAACAAGACATGGCAAAAGAATACAGCCGTACCCAACGTATCGGCGATCAGATGCAGCGCGAGCTGGCTCAACTGATCCGTCGCGAAGTCAAAGACCCGCGCGTAGGTCTGGTCACCATTACGGCGGTCGAAGTGAGCCGTGACGTCGGTCACGCCAAAATCTTCATCACCGTCATGGGCCAGGACAACTCGCAAGACATCGCTCAGACCATCAAGGTGCTGAACGCTGCGGCGGGCTTCCTGCGTATGCAACTGGCACGTGAAATGAAGCTGCGCAGCGTTCCTCAATTGCACTTCCACTACGACGAAAGCGTCGCACGTGGTGCTCACCTGTCCGCTTTGATCGAGCGCGCAGTGGCTGAGGACAACCAGCACGACGCCTCTGCTCCTGAAGACACCAAGGAGTAAGCGGTGGCTCAGGTCAAGCGTATCCGTCGTAACGTCAGCGGCATCATCCTGCTCGACAAGCCGCTTGGATTCACCTCCAACGCGGCCCTGCAGAAAGTTCGCTGGCTGCTCAATGCCGAGAAGGCAGGGCACACCGGTAGCCTCGATCCATTGGCCAGCGGCGTGTTGCCGTTGTGCTTTGGCGAAGCCACCAAGTTTTCGCAATACTTGCTCGATTCCGACAAGGGTTATGAAACCCTGATGCAATTGGGCAAGACCACCACCACCGCCGATGCGGAAGGTGAAGTTTTGCAAACGCGCCCAGTGACCGTTGGTCGCGCCGATATCGAAGCGGTTTTGCCTAAATTTCGTGGGCAAATCAATCAGATACCGCCGATGTACTCGGCGCTCAAGCGCGATGGCCAGCCACTTTACAAGTTGGCGCGTGCGGGTGAAGTGGTGGAGCGTGAACCGCGTTCTGTTACTATTACCCGCCTCGAATTACTGGCCAGCGAAGGCGACACCGCGCGCTTGTCGGTTGACTGCACCAAAGGCACCTATATCCGTACCCTCGTGGAAGATATCGGTGAAGAACTGGGCTGTGGTGCATATGTTGCAGAGTTGCGTCGCACACAAGCCGGGCCTTTCAGCCTCGCGCAGACCGTGACGCTGGAAGAGCTGGAAGCCGTACACGCCGAGGGCGGCAATGAAGCGGTTGATCGCTTCCTGATGCCATCGGACAGTGGCTTGCTCGACTGGCCGCTGCTGCACTTTTCGGAGGCCAGCGCGTTCTATTGGCTCAATGGCCAGCCGGTACGTGCTCCCGATGCACCCAAGTTCGGTATGGTGCGGGTACAAGATCACAACGGTCGCTTTATCGGTATCGGTGAAGTGAGCGAAGACGGGCGTATCGCGCCGCGTCGACTGATTCGGTCAGAATGACCGGAGCAGCTCGGTTCGAGGCTTAACGGTCGCGGGCCGAACTGAAAGAGGGTGGCTGTTATTAGGCACGGTCACATCTCACTTTTTTAATACGAGGATTTGTCCTCGGCCTATTGGATCTGTCTTGCTTGCAAGCAGAGCCCTAAAGAAAGGAAATGCCTCATGGCACTGACAGTTGAACACAAAGCAGAAATCGTAAAAGACTACCAGCAAGCTCCAGGTGATACTGGTTCTCCAGAAGTGCAAGTTGCACTGCTGACCTTTAACATCAACACGCTGCAAGGTCACTTCAAGGCCAACGGTAAAGATCACCACTCCCGTCGTGGTCTGATCCGCATGGTAAACCAGCGTCGTAAGCTGCTGGACTACCTGAAAGGCAAGGACATCAGCCGTTACGCTGCGCTGATCGCTCGCCTGGGTCTGCGTCGCTAATAGCGATGTTGCTAGAGGCTGGTTGTTTGTTGCGCGTCTGTGGGGTTCCCACGGGCGTGCGGCAGGCTTCCAGCCTCAAGTTTTATCTGGACCAGACGGATTCTTACGAAAGCTCACCCTAGCGGCTGCTTTCGTAAGCATCTTGAGTCGGGCACGCCCCGGCGGTGCACACGTTTTTCGCAAGAAACCCGTTCCCCAAGAGTCACAAAGAGAAGGTAGGACACCGTGAACCCGGTTATCAAAAAATTCCAGTTCGGTCAGTCGACCGTCACCCTCGAGACTGGCCGTATCGCCCGTCAGGCTTCCGGCGCAGTATTGGTCACCGTTGACGACGACGTCAGCGTGTTGGTGACCGTAGTCGGTGCCAAACAAGCTGATGCAGGCAAGGGCTTCTTCCCTCTGTCTGTTCACTACCAAGAAAAAACCTACGCCGCGGGTAAAATCCCGGGCGGTTTCTTCAAGCGTGAAGGTCGCCCTTCCGAGAAAGAAACCCTGACCTCGCGTCTGATCGACCGTCCGATCCGCCCGCTGTTCCCGGAAGGCTTCATGAACGAAGTGCAGGTTGTCTGCACCGTTCTGTCCACCAGCAAGAAAACCGATCCGGACGTCGCTGCGATGATCGGTACCTCGGCTGCGCTGGCCATCTCCGGTATTCCTTTTGATGGTCCAATCGGCGCAGCCCGCGTTGCTTACCACGAAAGCACTGGCTACCTGTTGAACCCGACTTACGAGCAACTGGCCGCTTCGAGCCTGGACATGGTTGTTGCCGGTACGTCGGAAGCCGTGTTGATGGTTGAATCGGAAGCCAAAGAGCTGACCGAAGACCAGATGCTGGGCGCGGTACTGTTCGCTCACGACGAGTTCCAGGTTGTTATCCAGGCCGTTAAAGAACTGGCTGCTGAAGCTGCCAAGCCAACGTGGGACTGGGCTGCTGCCCCAGAAGCCACCGCACTGCTGGGCGCTATCCGTGCCGAGTTCGGCGAGGCGATCTCCCAGGCTTACACCATCACCATCAAGGCCGACCGTTACGCTCGTCTGGGCGAACTGAAAGACCAAGTGGTTGCCAAGCTGTCCGGTGAAGAAGGCCAGCCTTCTGCCAGCGAAGTTAAAGCTGCCTTCGGCGAAATCGAATACCGCACCGTTCGCGAAAACATCGTAAACGGCAAGCCGCGTATCGATGGCCGTGACACCAAGACTGTTCGTCCTCTGAACATCGAAGTTGGCGTACTGCCAAAAACTCACGGTTCGGCACTGTTCACCCGTGGTGAAACTCAGGCGCTGGTGGTTGCAACGCTGGGTACTGCCCGTGATGCACAACTGCTGGATACCCTGGAAGGCGAGAAAAAAGACCCGTTCATGCTGCACTACAACTTCCCTCCGTTCTCGGTAGGTGAGTGTGGTCGTATGGGTGGTGCAGGTCGTCGCGAAATCGGTCACGGCCGTCTGGCACGCCGTTCGGTTCAGGCCATGCTGCCTGCTGCTGACGTGTTCCCGTACACCATCCGTGTGGTATCGGAAATCACTGAATCCAACGGTTCCAGCTCCATGGCTTCGGTCTGTGGTGCATCCCTGGCACTGATGGACGCTGGTGTTCCGATGAAGGCACCGGTTGCCGGTATCGCCATGGGCCTGGTTAAGGAAGGCGAGAAGTTCGCAGTTCTGACCGACATCCTGGGTGACGAAGACCACCTGGGCGACATGGACTTCAAAGTAGCCGGTACCTCCAAAGGTGTTACCGCGCTGCAGATGGACATCAAGATCAAAGGCATCACCGAAGAAATCATGGAGATCGCCCTGGGCCAAGCCCTGGAAGCTCGCCTGAACATCTTGGGCCAGATGAACCAGATCATCGGTCAGTCGCGTAACGAACTGTCGGCTAACGCGCCGACCATGATCGCGATGAAAATCGACACCGACAAAATCCGTGATGTTATCGGTAAAGGCGGCGCGACTATCCGTGCAATCTGTGAAGAAACCAAGGCTTCGATCGACATCGAAGACGACGGTTCGATCAAGATCTTCGGCGAGTCCAAAGAAGCAGCAGAAGCGGCTCGTCAGCGCGTTCTGAGCATCACCGCTGAAGCTGAAATCGGCAAAATCTACGTGGGTAAAGTTGAGCGCATCGTCGACTTCGGCGCATTCGTCAACATCCTGCCAGGCAAAGACGGCCTGGTTCACATCTCGATGCTGAGCGATGCTCGTGTTGAGAAAGTGACTGACATTCTGAAAGAAGGTCAGGAAGTGGAAGTACTGGTACTGGACGTGGACAACCGCGGCCGTATCAAGCTGTCGATCAAAGACGTAGCAGCTGCCAAGGCGTCGCAAGCTTAATCGCTGCGAACGCCTGCTTTGAAAAAAGGATCCTTCGGGATCCTTTTTTTATGCCTGCACAAAAAACAGTGCAAAAGGCCATGATCGAAAACCCGCAACTTGCATGCTGATTTGAATGGCGTCATGCAATCTGCACGACAGGCTAAAACTGATCGTTACGTAAGTCATTGATAATAAAGGATTTTATTGTTTTAAAAAGTTGGCACAGGCCCTGCAATAGTACTGGTAACCCTGCTGCTGTGAGACGGCGCAGATTTTTAAGAAGACAGGAGTTACTTGTATGAAGAAGTTCGCTATTGCTGCCGCAACTGCCACCGCTCTGACCATGACTCTGGCCAACGCTGCGTTCGCAGCTCAAGCAACGACTCAAGCGCCAATGGTTGTTGCCGCGGGTGAAGTCACCAAAGCCAAGGAAGCTACTTCTGATACCTGGATCACGACCAAAGTTAAATCTGACCTGCTGACCGAAAAGGGCATTCCAGGTTCAGACATCAAAGTTGAAACCAACAAAGGCGTGGTGTCCCTGTCCTCGACAGTCGCGATCACCGAAGCCCAGAAAAAGATCGCGGTCGACATCACCAAGAAGATCAAAGGCGTTAAAGCTGTTTCGGCTGACGGCCTGAAAGCAGAGTAATCCCGCTAATTCGTAGAGCCGGGGGAAAGTAGGAGCAGGTGATTTAAGCGTTACGCCTGCAGCTTTCAGAATAGGTTCATGCGACGGCCACACGGATGTGGTCATTACAGCCCCCGGCGTACTGCGCCGGGGGCTGTTCTATTTTTGTAGGGCCAAGATCAAAAGATCGCAGCCTTCGGCAGCTCCTACAGGCCGGGTGGATAGCCGCAAGGTGCCGCCCGTCTTCGGTGCCCAGGCCACCGATAATCGTCAGCATCCCCCAATCGGTTCCCTCTCCTGCGGGAGAGGGCTAGGGTGAGGGGGCTTTTAGATCAAAAGCCAGATCAAAAGATCGCGAGACAAGCTCGCTCCTACAGGGCGCTCAGAATCTATCGCTTATTTTTTGTGTGATGACTGTCGAGGCACGAAGGTTTCAGGCCTTTACTCGCTGTCCAAATGCAGCGGTGAAATCACCCGGCCATCGCTTTCGGCTTCGCCCAAAGTGGCGTCGATGAAATACACGCGCTCATCAGCCAAACCACCTTTGTCGACGAGGTAGTCCTTGATACTGCTCGCCCGCTCCTGGCCCAGTTGGCGCAGTAGCACGTCGCTTTTGCTCCAGAAGTCGATCAACGCGGCACTCATTTTGGCGGCGCGTTCATCGCGACTCAGCTTGGCCCACTCCGCAGGTGGTTGCTGCTTGAGACGTGCCCGGTAGATGCCTTCCAGCAAGGGGCCTTTTTCATCCTCCGGGACCTTCAGCAACGAGGCTTGGGCTGGCACTTTGTCGCCACGGCGCTGGAGGATCTTGTAGTAGTTGTACTGGTACTCACGCTCCAGACGCTCTTGGGCAATCAGCGGGCCGTCGCTGCTACGGGCAGCCGTACCTTCAATCTCCAGACGCAGTGCCGGACGTTGTTTCAAGGCTTGCGCCAATGTGTTCAGGGCCTTTTGCGCCTCAGGGCTCAGTTCGCTGGAGCCTGGCGCGAATGACACTGTGCCAAGGTCTTCAGAGCCACCACCTGTGATCAGCCCGCCAATAAACTTGAACGGCGCTTGGGCGGCACGCAGGACCAAGTTGCGCAGGGTTTGCCAAACAATCGGCATCACACTGAACTGCGGGTTGTTCAGGTCGCCTGTTACCGGCAATTCGATCGAAATCGTCCCGTCGGTATCTTTGAGCAAGGCCACCGCCAGTTTCAGCGGCAGGTTGACGGCGTCGGGGCTATCGACCTTCTCACCCAGTTGCAACTGCTCAATCACCACCTTGTTCTCAGCCTTAAGCTGGCCTTTGGTAATCAGGTAGTGAAGGTCCAGGCTCAGTCGGCCCTTGCGAATGCGATAACCGGCGAATTTGCCCGAATAGGGCGTCAGCGTGGTCAGTTCGACGCGTTTGAAGCTGGTGGCGATATCGAGGCTGGCCATCGGGTCAAAAGGATTGACGTTACCCTTGATCGTAACTGGCGCGTAGCGGTCAACCTTACCCGCCACGTTCACACTGGCCGGTTTGGCTTGGCGGCTGTCTATGGTGCCAATCTCACCGTTGAGCTGTTGAATGGCCGTGGCAAAAAACGGTGTCAGGGTGAAGTCGGCAAAGTTGGCCGAGCCGTCATTGATCGCAATGCCGCCCACATGAATGGCCAAAGGCTTGCTCGCGCTCGCTGCCGGTTTGGCCGCGCTTTTCGCGTCCTTGTTGGGGGCTTGCGGGATTAACAGGTCATCAATGTTGGTGGTGCGGTCATCATTGATCATGAAGCGCACGTAGGGCTGTGTCAGGTTGACCTTGGCAATCGACAGGCTGTTGTCGTGCTGATACTTGAGGTTTTCGAGTACCAGGCGCTGCCACTTCAGGAAGTCACGGTTTTTCATCGTGTCCAGCGTGTGCAACTGATCGACCTGTGCACGGCCTTCTACGGTAAAGGCCAGCGGTTCGGTGCCTTTGAGGTCCACCGCCAGATCACTGCCGAGCATGCCGCTGCGCAGTTCGAGGCGCAGAAACGGGTCGATGTAGGCTTGAGCGACTCGCAGGTCGATGTCTTTGGTGGTGACTTTGAGTTTCGCGCTGATCGGGCTCAGGTTGACATCGCCGCTGGCCGTCAGCTGGCCTTGTTTACCCACTCCGGTGTCGAGTGCGACCGAGAAGGGCGAGCGATTAAGGCTGTCAAAATTCTTCAGGTTGAGGTTAAGCGGGCCAACATCCAGCGCGACGGGTGTTTTGGGCTCTTTGTCGGCCAGGTGCACACGGTAGTCGCGCAACTCAACATCCTTGAGCAGCACTTGCCAGGGTTTGCTGGGCGCTACCGGCGTCGGTTTGGGAGCTTCAACGGTGACGACTTCATCGGTTTTTTGTGCCGGTTTGGCCGGTTGGCTGGCAAACAGCTTTTGCCAGTCGAGCTGACCATCTTTTTCGCGGGCGGCCCAGGTCTCCAGGTTATTGCTCTGGATTTTACCGACCACCACCTGCTGTTTGGCCAAGTCGACGGTAGTGTCGCTGACCGTCAAACGTTCCAGGCGCGCCAGCGGGCGGCCATCCGGGGCATTGACCTTGAACGGCGCAATGCTGGCCGTGAGGTTGTTCAGGATCAGTTCGGTGTCTTTGGCCAGGTTCAGCGTGTAGTCCGTGCTGAAGTTCAGTACGCCGTTTTCAAGCACCAAGGGCAGCGCATCGCGCACATACGGCCACCAGGCTTTCATTTGGCTGTCGGTGACGCTGAGCTTGCCGCTGGAGGCAATCGGCACCAGGCTCAGCGTACCGGTCCAGTCGATGCGCCCACCCGCTGGACCGTTCGCCACCAGCGTCATGTTGGCGTTGTCTTCGGGCAGGGTGCTGAGGTTTTTCAGCTCAAGGTTCATCGAGTCATACAGAAACTCAATCGGCTCGCTGGGCCGCTGATCAATAAAATGCAGGTAGCCGTCAGCGAGCTTGATGGTGTCGATGCGTACGGGGAAAGGTTTGCTGTCGGGGTTGTCAGGCGTTGGCTCGCTGGCTGGCAACTTGAACAGCTGGGCCAAATTGAACGTGCCGTCCTTGTTGAACAGTAGTTCGGTCTTGGGCTTGTCCAGTTGCACGTCGGTCAGGTGCAGGGCTTTGGTCCATAGGCTGTCGACTTGCAGGTTGGTGTAAAGGCGGTCGAACCCGACTTGTTCCTTGCCGGGTTCGCCCACTCTAAAGCCCCACAGCGTCAGCTCGAGGCTGAAGGGATTGAACTCCAACCGGTCGAGTTTGGCCGGGACAGTAGCGTAGTTGGCTAGCTGCTGATTGATGATGCGCAAGCCGACGCCGGGCACGATAAAGAAGCCCAGCACGCTATAAATCGCGATAGCCGTTAACACTGCGCCAATGGCGCGTAACAATCCTTTGAGCATGTGAGGCGTCGTCTTTACGTTCAGGAGTGCCTTTGAGTATGGCACGCGTTTCCGGTTCCGATATGAGCGCCTTATTTCGGGTAGGACTTTTCCCTTTGGTGCCGCGTTTTAGAACTGCAAAATAAGCGTTTTCAGCGGCGGCTGGTTATCCATGGACGGGAAGTCCGCAGCGGGTGTCAGGACCTGCCAGTCGCGCACGGGGCGGCCAGCCTTCTCGGCGCAGCGCAAGACTTGCTCACGCCAGTCGTCCATGCTGACTTTTGCCAGGTTGTTACAGCAGATCAGCACCCCGTCCTTGGCGGTGGTGAGTACCGCAGGCTTGAGCAGGCTTTGATAGTCGCGCAGCAGGTCGACGGTGCCGAATGCACTTTTGGCCCAGGCGGGCGGGTCGAGCAGCACCAGGTCGTATTCACGCTGATCGAGGTGCGGGTAGGCCGGCAGTTTGTGACGGCGTTGTACGATAGGCAGCCCGGCCAGTTGGCGGATCGCGGCGAAGTAGTCGGACTGCACAAACTTCATTTTTTTCAGTTCCGGGTTCAGCAGGCCATTTTCACGGCCAACTGCCAGATTACCCTCGGCAAAGTCCAGGTTGCAGACTTCACTGGCCCCGCCCGCGGCTGCGCTCAGGCCCACACCGCAGGTGTAAGCAAAGAGGTTGAGGACGCTTTTACCGGCGCTGTGTTGCTTGACCCAGCCGCGTGCATTACGCAGATCGAGAAACAACAGCGGGTCCTGGCCAGCATGGCGACCGCGTACGCGGTAGTTGAGCCCCCATTCGTGACCGACCATGTCAACCAGCGCAGCGTCTTCAGCGCGGTACACCGTGTCTTCGCGATCGATGCGCGAGTTGCCCTGGGAGCGGTCGTTGTAGACCAGCAGCAACTCCAGGCCCAAGTGTTGGTTGATGGCGTCATGCAGTTGCAGCAGATCATCGCGCTCCAGGCGCTGATGGAAGCTTTGCACCAGCAACTGCGGGCCGTAGCGGTCGATGGTTAAACCGCCAGCGCCTTCCTGGCTGCCGTGGAACAGGCGATAGCAATCAGTGCCCTGGCTGTGCAGCTCGGCCAGCAGATCGTGACGATTATCGAGGGCGGCGCGCAGCGCCTGATTCAAGGAAGACATGCGTTGCGCCTTGGGGGACAGATAAGGCGCGGCAGTTTAACAGAACAGACACTGTCACCGCTGCCTGGCGCCAGTCATTCAAGCCCCATACGCCGCCGTGCACGTTGCACCGAGCCATTGCGCACGGCCCAGCGCAAAATCGGCGCAGTGCTGTTCACGCACGTGCGCACGAGCTGGCGGGTGACAGGACGTTGTTCAAGCCCAAGTTGATCACTGGCCCAATCGGGCAGCAAATCTATCCCGGCCTGCATCATCAATGCCCCAAACGGTTTGGCCAGCAGGCTGGGGGCGGGGGCATTGAGCAGCAGGCGAATCACTTCATGGCTGCGTTCATCGCACAGCAACTGCGGGCGAACACGGTCGAGGTACTCGGCGATTTGCTGGCGTGAGCGCGGCACCTGCGTAGCGCCCAGGCGTTCAGCGACCAAGGCTATTTCGTCGTAGTAACGGTCTTGATCTTCGCCAGACAAGTGCGGATTACGGTAGCGAAGATGGGCCGCAAGGAAGTTGCTGACTTCGGCCACATGCACCCAGGTGAGCAGTTCAGGGTCGCTGGCGGCATAAGGCCGGCCATCAAGCCCGGTGCCGGTCACTTGCAGGTGAATGGTGCGTACTTTGTCGATCAACCAGTTGGCGTCCGCGGTGGAGCCAAAGGTGGTGCCGGAAATAAACTGCCCGGTGCGACGCAACCGGCCCAGCATGTCCTGGCGGAAATTGGAGTGGTCCCATACCCCGGCCAGGGCCAGTGGGTGCAAGGCTTGCAGCATCAAGGCGCTGATGCCGCCAATCAGCATGCTGGTGAAGTCACCGTGCACACGCCAACTGATCGAGTCCGGGCCAAACAGGCCAGGGTCGCCTTTAGGGTTTTCGAGGTCGAGACGTCCGAGCGAAAGCCCAGTCAGGCTCATGATCTGGCGTTCGATGGGGCGGCGGATAAGTTCCATGGGGCCTCGGTTGAGCCAGCCAGTCGGGAAGACTGGCTGGCTATCAATCAACCGCGATGACGGCCGCGGAAGTAGTTGATCAGACCTTGGGTCGATGCGTCTTCAGCTGGCTCTTCGAGATTG
The DNA here is from genome assembly GCF_001043025.1 of Pseudomonas helleri. GTDB lineage: Bacteria > Pseudomonadota > Gammaproteobacteria > Pseudomonadales > Pseudomonadaceae > Aquipseudomonas > Aquipseudomonas helleri. Next base: position 72,964 of record NZ_JYLD01000019.1, read on the forward strand.
CCGGTCAGGCGGTTGTAAACGCCTTTGCCGAGTTCTTTGCCCAGCTCAACGCCCCACTGGTCGAACGCGTTGATGCCCCAGATAACGCTTTGTACGAAGACTTTGTGCTCGTACAGCGCCACCAGCGCACCCAGACGGCGCGGGCTGATGCGTTCAACCACCAAGGTATTGCTCGGACGGTTGCCCGGGATGACCTTGTGCGGCGCGAGTTTTTGCACTTCGTCTTCGCTCATGCCCTTGTCGCGCAACTCGGCTTCGGCTTCTGCACGGGTTTTACCCAGCATCAGCGCCTGGCTTTGCGACAAGCAGTTGGCGTACAACCACTGATGGTGATCGGACACCGGGTTGAAGCTGACAATCGGCACGATAAAGTCGGCCGGAATCAGCAGGGTGCCTTGATGCAGCAACTGGTGATAAGCGTGCTGACCGTTGCAGCCTACGCCGCCCCAGATCACCGGGCCGGTGTCGGTCGAGACCGGGGTGCCGTCCTGGCGCACGCTCTTGCCGTTGGATTCCATGTCCAGCTGTTGCAAGTGCTTGGTGATGTTACGCAGGTAGTGGTCGTACGGCAGGATCGCGTGGCTTTGCGCGCCCCAGAAGTTGCCGTACCACACACCCAGCGCGGCCATCAGCACCGGCATGTTCTGTTCGAACGGAGCGTTCTGGAAGTGCTGGTCCATGCTGTAAGCACCGGACAACAGCTCTTTGAAGTTGGACATGCCGATGGCCAGTGCAATCGGCAAACCGATGGCCGACCACAGCGAGTAACGACCGCCTACCCAGTCCCACATCGGGAAGATGTTTTCTTCGCGAATACCGAACGCCACGGCCGCCGCGTTGTTGCTCGACACGGCGATAAAGTGACGATGCAGTTCAGCCTCCGAACCACCCTGAGCCAAGTACCAGGCCCGCGCTGCTTGAGCGTTCTTGAGGGTTTCGAGGGTGTTGAAGGATTTCGACGAGACGATAAACAGCGTGGTTTCGGCGCGCAGTTTTGCGGTCAGTTCGTGGAACTCACTGCCGTCGATGTTAGCCAGATAGTGGCAGCGAACGCCTTTTTGCGCGTAGGACAGCAGTGCTTCAGACACCAGCTCAGGGCCGAGGAACGAGCCGCCAATGCCGATGTTGACCACGTCAGTGATTGGCTTTTCGGTGTAACCACGCCACAGGCCGTCGTGAATCCGCCCGACCAGTTCGGTCATTTGGTTCAGGACTTTGTGCACCTGCGGCATGATGTTGACGCCGTTCACCGACAGTTTGTCGGCCACAGGGCGACGCAGTGCCGTGTGCAGGGCCGGGCGACCCTCGGAGGCGTTGACGATGTCGCCTTCAAACAGCGACTTGATCGCGTTTTTAAGGTCGGCTTCGTTGGCCAGATTGACCAGCAAGCTGCGGGTCTGGTCGGTGATCAGGTTTTTCGAGTAATCCAGAAACAACCCGCAGCTGCTGAGGGTGAAATCCTCAAAGCGCTTAGGGTTGCTGTTGAACGCATCGCGCATGCTGAAATGTTGCATGTCGGCGCGGTGAAGTTTGAGCGCTTGCCAGGCGGGCAGAGCGGTAACGTCGTGAGGAGTGCGGTAGTACGCCATCGCTGCGAATATCCTTTTGCTTGAACTGCCTTTTGGACACTGAAAACACCGAAACCTTCGATCTGAGGTCAAGATTTCGGCTGGTCTGATTCTGCGCTTCATTCAGAAGCAGGGCGATTACAGTAAACCTCGCGCCTGCTTCTGTCTCGGCTTTGTCTGACACTGCTGCGTAACTTTTGTCACGAGCATGTTACTCGGGTACTACACAGTTTTCAGTGATAGGTGAAGGGTTAGGCGGCGGATCTGCTGTTCCGTGCAGTCTGCTTGTTAAAAAGAACCTTCAAGGTTCAGGTGAATGTTGTCGATCAGGCGTGTTGCCCCCAGGAACGCCGCAACCAGAATCACCAGATCGCGATCATCGGCGGTGGCTGGCAGCAGAGTGTGTGCCTGGCGGATCTCCAGGTAGTCGGGGCGAAACCCTTTGGCTTCGATCTGCGCCAGGTGGTGGCGAACCAGACCGGCGTAATCGCGCTCACCGGCCTTGATGGCCTGGGCGATTTCGTTCAGATGGCGATACAGCGCTGGCGCGAGCTGGCGCTGTTCTTCGGTCAAATAGCCATTGCGCGAAGACAACGCCAGGCCGTCTTCAGCACGTACAGTCGGCTCGCCAATAATCTGCACCGGGATGTTCAGGTCAAGGACCATGGCGCGGATAACGGCCAGTTGCTGGAAGTCCTTTTGGCCAAAGATGGCCAAGTCGGGCTGAATCATATTGAACAGCTTGCTGACGACAGTGGTGACGCCGTCGAAATGCCCCGGACGGCGGCTGCCGCACAGTTCATTGCTCAGTTGCGCGGCGGTCACGCGGGTCAGGCCCGTCATGCCGTTGGGGTACATTTCTTCTACGGTCGGCGCGAACAGCAGGTTGCAGCCCGCTTGCAGGAAGGTTTCCTGGTCGGCCGCGAGCGTACGCGGGTAGGTGTCGAGGTCTTCATTGGCACCGAACTGCAGCGGGTTGACGAAAATGCTCGCCACCACGAAATCGGCTTGCTGAGCAGCGGTGGTGACCAAAGCCGCATGGCCGCTGTGCAGGTTGCCCATGGTGGGCACCAGGCCGATTTGTTTGCCTTCGCTGCGAGCGCGTGCGACGGCTGCGCGCAACTCGCGAACGGTTTTGACTGTGTTCATGCAGAGAATCCGTGTTCGGTGCCAGGAAAGCTGACGGCTTTAACTTCAGCCACGTAAGCGCTGATTGCGGACTGGATGTCGGGTTGACCCGTCATGAAGTTCTTCACGAACTTGGGAACGCGTCCGGTCAGTGACAGGCCGAGCATGTCGTGCAGGACCAGCACCTGGCCGTCGGTGTCACTGCCAGCGCCAATACCGATCACCGGGATTTTCACCGCGTGGGTGATTTCCTTGGCCAATTCACTGGGGACGCATTCGAGCAGCAACATGGCTGCACCGGCTTGCTCCAGGGCAATGGCATCGGCGCGCATCTGGCGGGCCTGGGTTTCGTTGCGGCCCTGGACTTTATAGCCGCCCAGAACGTTGACGGTTTGCGGCGTCAGGCCCATGTGGGCGCACACCGGAATACCGCGCTCGGCCAGCAAGCGGATCGACTCAGCAAGCCACACGGCGCCTTCCACTTTGACCATGTGCGCACCCGCCTGCATCAGCTGGGCACTGTTGTTCAGGGTTTGCTCGGTGGTCGCGTTGGCCATGAAGGGCAGGTCGGCGAGGATCAGTGCGTCCTGGTTGCCGCGTTTGACGCTGGCCACGTGGTACGCCATGTCGCGGGTCGTAACTGGCAGAGTGCTGTCATGCCCTTGCAGAACCATGCCCAGGGAGTCGCCCACCAGTAACACTTCCACACCCGCCTGATTACAGACGTGGGAAAAGGTGGCGTCATAGCACGTCAGCATGGTGATTTTTTCACCTTTTTGCTTAAGGCTTTGCAGGGTGGTCAGGGTAATAGCCGGCATGAAAAAGGATCCTCGTCAGGCAGTGTGGTAACCACTGCGTGTCACGCATGTGATTCATCGTAGAAGCAGGCACACCTTTTAGTAACGGTGCTTATAACGCCTGCTTTTCACATTGCGCCGTCGAATGGACGGCAGCGGGATGCCTATAGTCGTGACGGGGACACTGGAAGTCAATTAGAGGTGTTACCGCGTGGGTGTTACCGCGGTTATTGATTCGTTTCAGCGAATGGCGCCATACGCTCAAGGCCGACGAATGGGCAGTCTGCAAGCAATTGCTCAAGACGGCGGCCGTCAGCAAGGACCAGCGCTGCGGGCGCGAGTTCGGCCAGCGGGTACAGCACGAAAGGGCGGGCGTGCATATGGTAGTGCGGGACTTTAAGGCGAGGTTCGTCGATCAGGCGATCGCCAAAGAGCAGGATGTCCAGATCCAGTGTGCGCGGACCCCAGCGTTCGTGACGCTCGCGGCCCTGATCAAGCTCGATGGCTTGCAGGGCATCCAGCAGTTCCAGCGGTGCCAAGGTGCTGTCGATGGCCGCCACAGCATTGGTGTAGCGCGGCTGGCCGGGCAGTAACGAGTCGCTTTGATAGAACGCCGAAACACCGGCCAGAGTTGACTGCGGCAGTTGCGCCAGCGCCTGGACAGCGCTGCGCAATTGCTCTGTGGGCTCAGCCAGATTGCTGCCCATGCCGATGTAGATACGTTCCATCACTTACTCGTCTGCGCCTGCACGTTTACGCTTGCTACTGCTGGTACGGCGACGTTTGCGCGGGGCAGGGCCGGTGCCATCATCCTTGGCATTGCTAAGTTCGCGGATCATCTCGCGGCGACCGCTGTCGTTGGCGTCCTGGTAGTCGGTCCACCACTCGCCCAGGCCGTGGGTCTGTTCGCCAGCGCTTTCACGCAACAGCAAAAAGTCATAGCCGGCACGGAAGCGCGGGTTATCCAGTAATGCATCGGCGCGTTTGCCACTGCGGCGCGGCAGGCGTTCTTGCATGTCCCAGATCTCGCGGATCGGCAGCGTGAAACGCTTGGGGATGGCAATGCGCGTGCATTGTTCTGCGATCAGGTCATGCGCTGCTTCCTGCATGGCCGGGATGGCGGGCATGCCACGGTCTTGCAATTGCATGACCCGTGTCGGCAGGGCTGGCCACAACAAGGCGGCAAAGAGGAACGCCGGGGTGACCGGTTTGCCTTGTTTGATCCGCAGGTCAGTGTTGCGCAAGGCTTCGCTGATCAGGGTGTGGGTGTACGTCGGGTTGTGCTCAAGCGCTTCGGCACTGGCCGGGAACAGTTGGTCGAACAACTGCAGGTCAACCAGCATCTCGAAGGTGTCTGCCGCGTTGCCCGACAGAAACAGCTTGAGGACTTCTTCGAACAACCGCGCAGACGGGATCTCGCGCAGCATCGGCGCCAGTGTCTGGATCGGTGCGGCGGTGTGTTTTTCGATACCGAAGTCGAGCTTGGCCGCGAAGCGCACCGCACGCAGCATGCGCACCGGGTCTTCCTGGTAGCGCTGCTGAGGGTCGCCGATGAGGCGAATCAGGTGATTGCGGATGTCGTGTACGCCATTGGCGTAATCGAGAATGCGCTCGCTGACCGGGTCGTAGTACAGGGCGTTGATCGTGAAGTCACGACGCTGGGCGTCTTCTTCAAGGGTGCCGTAAACGTTGTCACGCAAAATGCGCCCGCTTTCGTTACGCGAGGACTGGTTGCTGTCTTCCTCTTCGTCATTTTGCGGGTGGTTGGCGCGGAAGGTCGCGACTTCGATGATTTCACGGCCAAAGTGGATGTGAACCAACTTGAACCGGCGGCCAATGATCCGCGCATTGCGAAACTCTGCACGCACCTGTTCAGGGGTGGCGCTGGTGGCAACGTCGAAGTCTTTTGGCGTGATGTTGAGCAGCATGTCGCGCACACAACCGCCGACCAGATAGGCCTCATAACCGGCGTTCTGCAGACGTTCGACGATGTTGACGGCGTAACGGCTGAATTGAGCGCGTTGCAGCGAGTGTTGGCCGCTGTTGAGCACTTCTGGGGTGCTACGCAGTTGTTGCGTGCGACGCTTGGGAGTACGGAGTGACTGGAACAGCTTCTTCAGCATGGGATGCACTGTTTGAAGGAATGTTCGGCCAAAACGAAGAATGACCGCATGATGGGCGGGGATTCTAGCATTTAGTCAGGGGATGGTGTAGGAAGCTGAGCCGCTCTTGCGCGCGAAGCTACAAACGGCATGCGATAAATAGCTACCAGAGGCTTGAGTTAGAGCGTGTAAGCGATTTTTTCTGAATCGCAGCAAGCACAAGGGGAGCCGAAGCTCCCCCAGAATTAGTTGCATGCTCTATTTTTATTATGAGTTTCGGGCTTTTTGTTTTTGTTAAGTGCCCTGGTTACCAGGTTTTAGCCTGTGTAACCCTCTCAAATTGAGAGATAAGAGCAAACGGATTGCTTTGGTCGCTGTGTTGATGTGATCAATGATCCAACTAGTTCAGGCTCTGCTTTAAGTGCAGTTTTTGTTGTTCTCTGCCTAGCCGTGGGGCAAGCCCCATGTACAACGCCTCTCCAAAACAATCAGTTAGCTGCGCCTCCGCCGTGTTGTTTTTGTTATGCGTGAGCCGATACGTCTTATTTTTATTGTGTGTTGCTGTAATTCTTATTGTTCTTGTACGAATACATATAGCAGGGGTCGTGCCAACTTTTGCGCGGCCCAGCAAAATAAGGGGTTTTCTGGCTTTTCACTTTTTGGCAGGCCAAAAAAAGCCGGGGTTTCGTTACCGTAAACCCCGGCTTTTGTTACGTGATTAATCAGCGGTAACAGTTTTTTCTCGGTGTGAGGTGTTACCTGCGGCGTTACCCGTTTCAGTTTTCGCTGGCGACACCGGTTTTTCTGCGTGGAATGCCCAGGCGTTGGCGACGTTCCCACAGGCATTTACGACTCACGCCCAGCTTGCGGGCCAGTTCGGTCTCGGTCATGTGGTCTTGATGCTCCAGAACGAAGTGCTGGAAGTAGTCTTCCAGTGACAGGTCTTCGGTCGGGTCCAGGCTGGTGTTACCGCTGCTGATGCTCTGTTGCGGCGCCAGGCCGATAAAGTCGTCGTCCTGCAAGTCGCTCAGTTCAATGTCGATACCCAGCAGGTCGGCCGAGATTTCCGGGCTTTCGCACAGGATCACGGCGCGCTCTACGGCGTTCTCCAGCTCACGAACGTTACCCGGCCATGAGTAATGGCTGATGGCGCGCTCTGCGTCAGGGGCGAACTTGAGGTCAGTACGGCCAATACGGGCGCTTTGACGGGCGAGGAAAGCGCGGGCGATTTCGATAACGTCAGCACCCCGCTCACGCAAGGCGGGCAATTTGAGCGCGATAACGTGCAGGCGGTAGTACAAGTCTTCACGGAACTGGCCAACCTTGGCCAGGTTCTTGAGGTCTCTGTGGGTCGCAGCGATCAGGCGCACATCGACTTTTTGCGACTGCACCGAGCCCACGCGGCGGATCTCGCCTTCTTGCAGCACGCGCAGCAAGCGCGCCTGGGCTTCCAGGGGCAGCTCACCGATTTCGTCGAGGAACAGTGTGCCGCCATCGGCGGCTTCGACCAGCCCGGCACGCCCGGCGCTGGCGCCGGTAAATGCACCTTTTTCGTGGCCGAACAGTTCGGATTCGATCAGGGATTCAGGAATGGCCGCACAGTTGACCGAGATCATCGGGGCCTTGGCGCGTTTGGACAGGTTGTGCAGGGCGCGGGCAACCAGTTCTTTACCCGTGCCGGACTCACCTTGAATCAGCACATTGGAATCGGTGGGCGCGACTTTGCGGATCTTGCTGTACATGTCGAGCATCGGTGGGCATGAGCCAATGATGCCGATTTCACCGTTGCTGTTGTCCACCGTGTTTTTGTCGGTGTTACCGGGCTTGGCGGCCGGGCGGTCAGCGGCGGCCACCGTCTGGCTGTTTTGCCGATCGCGCAGGATGCGCGCCACAGCCTGGAGCATTTCGTCGTGATCAAACGGCTTGGCGATGTAGTCGACCGCGCCCATTTTCATTGAGTCGACGGCTGAGCGCAGGCTGGCGTAGCTGGTCATGATCAGCACCGGCTTGCCTTGCCCCAGCTTGATCAGCTCGGTGCCGGGCGCACCGGGCAGGCGCAAGTCGCTGACTATCAAGTCGAACGAGGGAATGCTGAAACGCTCTTGCGCTTCCTGTACCGAGCCGGCTTCGCTGACCTGGTACTGATTACGCTCTAACAGGCGGCGCAACGCGGAGCGGATGATTGTTTCGTCTTCGACGATCAAAATATGCGGCATTGATTCAGTTCTCTCGACGGTCTCAGTTCACAGCGGACGTCGCTTCGACATGACGCGGTAGTCTCACCCGAATACGGGTTCCGCGTTGGCTCTGAATGTCAGCCGGGCTGTCGATGGTGATTTGTCCATAATGCTCTTCAACGATGGAATAGACCAGTGCAAGGCCCAAGCCGGTGCCTTCGCCAGGGTCCTTGGTGGTGAAGAAAGGTTCGAACAATCGGTCCATGATGTTCTTCGGAATTCCGCTGCCTTCGTCTTCAACGATCAGGTCGACCGTGTGCTCGCTGGCTTCGCTCTTGACCCGCACGGCGCTGCCGGCAGGCGAGGCGTCGCGGGCGTTTGAGAGCAGGTTGATCAATACTTGCGCCAAGCGCTGCGGGTCGCCGTCGACCCAGTGATCGGGGTCGCACAGGTTGTAAAACTGCACCTCAAAGTTGCGCCGGTTCAAGGCCAGCAGACCAATGGCATCCTGCGCCACTTCGGCCAGACAGACGGGCTCGTCATTGTGCTGATGGCTGCCCGCGTGGGCGAAACTCATCAGCGACTGCACAATGCGTGAGATGCGCTTGGTCTGCTCAAGGATCTGGCTGCTGATCTCGGTCAGTTCGCCGTCGTCCTCGCGCTCTTCGCGCAGGTTCTGCGCCAGGCAGGCAATGCCGGTTACCGGGTTGCCGATTTCATGGGCCACGCCCGCAGCCAGTCGCCCAATGCTGGCCAGCCGCTCGGAGTGCACCAGTTTGTCTTCGAGCATCTGTGTTTCGGTCAAGTCTTCGACCAGTAACACCAGGCCACTGTTACCCGGTGCCAGCGGTTCATCAATGGCCGCTTTGTGCAGGTTCAACCAGCGAGTTTGGCCGTCGAGGGCCAGATGCTGTTTGTGCAAGTGCTCGTCGGGCAGGTCGATAAAGCCCTGCAGCAATTCGCGCCACGGGTTGCCCAGGGTGTTCAGGCGTGAACCGACCACCCGCTGGGCGGGAATGCTGGTCAGCTCTTCCATGGCTTTGTTCCACATCAGGATCTCTTGGTCCTTGGCCAGCGAGCACACGCCCATGGGCAGCTCTTGCAGCGTTTGGCGGTGATAGCGGCGCAAGGCATCGAGCTCGGCGGCCAGACCGGTCAGGCGCGAGTGGTAGTCCTCAAGCCGGCTTTCGATGAAGTGGATGTCTTCGGTGACGTAGTTTTCGCCGCCTGATTTGTAAGGCAAAAAGGTTTCAACCATGTCTTGGGCAACGCTGGGACCCATCAGGCCGGACAGGTTGGCTTCGATCCGGTCACGCAAGCGCCGCAAGGCGTACGGCCGCCGCTCGTCGAAGGGCAGGTACAGGTCGCGCAAGGCTTGCTCGACCTCCTTTTGCGCGGCCTTGGCGCCCAGAGGTTTGGCCAGTTGGGTAGCAAATTCTTGCGGGGAGGCGGCATGCAGTTCGCGACGTTGCGGGCGACGTACGTTGTCTACCGCACAGGCCTCGGCGGCGCTGGCTTCTTCGGAGCTGGCGTTGGTGAACAAGGAGATCAGGGTGAACATCAGAACGTTGGCGGCGAGCGAGGCGATGGCCGCCATGTGCCAGCTGGTATCGTCCAGCACGTAGATCATGTCGAGCCACGGGATGTAGAAGCCCTGGAAGTTACCGATCAGAGGGAACAGCATGCTGCCCATCCACACCACGATCCCGGCCAGTAGCCCGGCGATAAAGCCGCGTCGGTTTGCCGTTGGCCAGTACAGGACCGAGAGCACGCCCGGCAGGAACTGCAAGGTGGCGACAAAGGCGACGATGCCCAGGTTGGCGAGGTCTTGCTCGGCGCCCAGCAGCAGGTAAAACCCGTAGCCGGCCATGATGATGGCCACAATCAGTGCGCGGCGGGTCCACTTCAGCCAGCGGTAGATATTGCCTTCTGCGGGCGGTTGATACAGCGGCAGCACCAGGTGATTGAGCGCCATGCCCGACAGCGCCAGGGTGGTGACGATGATCAACCCGCTGGACGCCGAAAGCCCGCCGACATAGGCCAGTAACGCCAGGGCTTTGCTGTTGGCTGTGATGCCAATCCCCAAGGTGAAGTACTCGGGGTTGGTGGTGACGCCCAGCTTGAGCCCGGCCCAGAGAATCAGCGGCACGGCCAGGCTCATCAACAGCAGGAACAGCGGCAGGCCCCAGCTGGCGCTGACCAGCCCGCGCGGATTTAGGTTTTCGGTGAAGGTCATGTGATACATGTGCGGCATCACGATGGCCGAGGCAAAAAACACCAGCAGCAAGGTGCGCCAAGGGCCTTCTTGCAGCGGGGTGTGCAGGGCGGCGAGGGCGGTCTGGTTTTGCAGCAACCAGACTTCCAGTTGCTGCGGGCCACCAAACACGCCGTAAAGCGCATAAAGGCCAACGCCGCCGATGGCGACCAGCTTGATCACCGATTCAAAGGCAATGGCGAACACCAGCCCTTCGTGCTTTTCACGCGTGGCAATGTGCCGTGAACCGAAGAAAATCGTGAACAGGGTGATCATCGCGCAGAAGCTCAGGGCTACGCGGTGTTGTACCGGCTCTCGGGTCAGGATGCTGATGGAGTCGGCCACGGCCTGAATTTGCAGGGCCAGCAGCGGTAACACGCCGATCAGCATGAAAATCGTGGTTAGCGCGCCCGCCCATGAACTGCGAAAGCGAAACGCAAAAAGGTCTGCCAGTGAAGACAACTGGTAGGTGCGGGTGATTTTTAAAATGGGGTAGAGCAACACGGGCGCCAGCAAGAACGCGCCGGACACCCCGAGGTAGCTGGATAAAAAGCCGTAACCGTATTCGTACGCCAGGCCCACGGTGCCGTAGAACGCCCAGGCGCTGGCGTAAACACCCAGTGACAAGGTGTAAGTCAGCGGGTGGCGGATGATCGCGCGCGGGATCATGCCGCGCTCACTGATCCACGCCACCGCAAACAGCACCAGCAAATACGCGGCGCTGACCAGCACCATCTGGGTCAGGCTAAAGCTCATCGGCATCTTTTTGGCTCTGAAGAATAAAGGTAACAACGATCAGAATCAGCCAAAGCAGATACGGCCTGTACCAGGCGCCCGTCGCGTCAATCCACCAATCCATGATGGCGGGGGAAAACAGGTAGATCCCGACAACCAGCAACAGGACCAATCGATAGATATACATCCTGCCCTCACTTTTGCTGGCCGCATGCCCTAAAAACGTGCGGCGATGGTAACGGATGGCTGGCAACCTGCAAGGGCTGTCAGCGTAATTGCGCCTCGGCCAGGGTGAGCGTGCGCGGGATCAGCCCGGCATTCCAGTGCGCAATGCCCCAATCGAGGATCTCACGCGGGCTGGCGCCATCAAGGCTTTCGTCCGGGGCCTGGCCCAGTGCACGCAGGGCGCGAAGCAGCAGGGGCGAGGCTTGATCGGGTGTCAGCGGCGGCGAGCGGTACGATTTGCCCAGCTTGTGGCCGTCGGGTTGAACGATCAGCGGCACGTGCAGGTAGCGAGGCTGTGATAACCCGAGCAACTCTTGTAGGTATAGCTGACGCGGTGTGGAGTCGAGCAGGTCGGCGCCGCGCACGATATCGGTGACTCCTTGCCAGGCATCGTCGAGCACCACCGCCAGTTGGTAGGCGTACAGGCCATCGCGGCGACGGATGACAAAGTCGCCTGCGTCACGGCCCAAATGCTGGCGGAAAGTGCCTTGTACGCGGTCTTCAACGGCGTACTCAAGTTCAGGTACGCGCAGGCGAATGGCGGCGTTTTCCATCGAGTGGCCAGCGTTACGGCACAGTCCGGGGTAAATCCCGTTGTAACCTTCGAGTTGTTTGCGCGAGCAGGTACAGGCATAGGCCAGACCCTGGCTAAACAAGCGGTCCACAACCTGTGCGTAGGCGTCATGGCGCTCGCTTTGGCGGACCAGTTCGCCGTCCCACTCAAACCCATAACGCTGCAGGGCGTCGAGTATGGCGGCTTGAGCGCCGGGCATTTCACGCGGCGGGTCGAGATCTTCCATACGCAACAGCCAGCGCCCGCCTACGGAGCGTGCGTCAAGGTACGAGGCGAGGGCGGCCACCAGCGAGCCGAAGTGCAAATGACCGCTGGGCGTCGGGGCGAAGCGCCCGATATAGGAGGGGTTTGGAGAGGCTGTCATGGGGGGCATGCATTTTTTTGTGGGAGCGGGCTTGCTCGCGAGGGTTTCGGCGCGGCCATTCAGGCTTGTCATGGCGTCTGCATCGCGAGCAAGCCCGCTCCCACAGGGGGGCCACGTCAATGTGTAAATCCAGAAACAAAAATGGGGCGTTCGCACGCCCCATTTGGTCAGGCCGGCGATTACTTGCCGACTTGTTTTTCCTTGATTTCAGCCAAGGTTTTGCAGTCTACGCACATGTCCGCCGTCGGGCGGGCTTCGAGTCGGCGAATACCGATTTCGACGCCGCAAGACTCGCACCAACCGTACTCTTCGTCTTCGATCAGTTGCAGGGTCTTGTCGATTTTCTTGATGAGCTTGCGCTCACGGTCGCGGGCTCGCAGTTCCAGGCTGAATTCTTCTTCCTGGCTGGCGCGATCAGCTGGGTCAGGAAAGTTGGCCGCTTCGTCTTTCATATGATCAACGGTGCGGTCGACTTCCTGCATCAAGTCCTGTTTCCACTTTTGCAGAATCTTGGTGAAGTGCTTGCGCATAGGCTCGCCCATGTACTCTTCACCCGGCTTTTCAACGTAGGGCTCGAAGCCGCTAAGCGATTGAGTATTCTGTTGCTGTGCTTGTGTGGGCATGAAATGGACCGCCTCTGTTCTTCTAATCCATTGCGCAGGATTGCAACATCACCGACACCTGCCGGCCCTGCGGCTGCAAGCGGGCGAACTTACCAGATCAATTCGGGCCGCGCTACTCCCGGTTGTCTAGCCTGTTGTCAGCGATCGTGTACAAAGCCTGTCGTGCTTAAGATTAGTGGCAAATTAATATTTTAGCCGAGCTATGACCGGGGCTTGCGCCGTTTGGTTCTACGTACGGGCAGTCTAAGACTCTATTTCGCTCTCCCTTGTGACAGTGCTTGGGTAGAATCGGACTTTTGCTTACCCAGGAAGGCAGGCTCATGGCTCAGTCTTACAGTGCGCGCAGCCGCGCGATCGAACCATTCCACGTCATGGCGTTGTTGGCGCGTGCCAACGAGTTGCAGGCGGCGGGGCACGATGTGATTCACCTGGAGATTGGCGAGCCCGATTTCACCACGGCCGAACCAATTATCGCGGCGGGCCAGGCGGCCCTGGCCGCGGGTAAAACCCGTTACACCGCAGCACGCGGCTTGCCTGAGTTGCGCGAAGCAATTTCCGGGTTTTATCAACAGCGTTACGGCTTGAACATCGACCCTTCGCGCATTCTGATCACCCCAGGCGGCTCTGGTGCTTTGCTTTTAGCCAGCAGCCTGCTGGTTGATCCGGGAAAACACTGGTTGCTTGCAGATCCGGGCTACCCCTGTAACCGCCATTTCTTACGCTTGGTTGAAGGGGCCGCGCAGTTGGTGCCGGTAGGCCCTGATGTTCGCTACCAGTTGACGGCCGACCTGGTTGAACGCCACTGGGATCAAGACAGTGTGGGCGCGCTGGTCGCGTCCCCGGCGAACCCGACCGGGACACTCTTGAGCCGTGATGAGCTGGCCGCCTTGTCGGCCGCGGTCAAGGCGCGTGGTGGGCATTTGGTGGTGGACGAGATCTATCACGGCCTTACTTACGGCTGTGAGGCTGCCAGCGTGCTTGAGGTGGACGACAGCGCCTTTGTGCTCAACAGCTTCTCCAAGTATTTCGGCATGACCGGCTGGCGCTTGGGCTGGCTGGTGGCGCCGCCGGAGGCCGTCGCTGACCTGGAAAAGCTCGCGCAGAATCTCTACATCAGCGCTCCGAGCATGGCCCAATATGCGGCGCTGGCGTGTTTTGAGCCGCAAACGCTGGCCATTTTGGAAGAGCGTCGCGCCGAGTTTGGACGCCGTCGCGACTTTTTGCTGCCCGCGTTGCGAGCGTTGGGATTCGGCATTGCCGTGGAGCCTGAAGGTGCGTTTTATTTGTACGCCGATATCAGCGCGTTCGGCGATGATGCCTTCGCTTTTTGCCGTCACTTCCTCGAAACCGAGCACGTTGCCTTTACGCCGGGCCTGGATTTTGGACGTCATCAGGCCGGGCATCACGTGCGCTTTGCCTACACCCAGAGTTTGCCGCGCCTACAGGAAGCGGTTGAGCGAATTGCCCGTGGCCTGCAGAGCTGGAAAAACTGATGCAGTTCTCTCCAGCCTTAGAAGAAGGGCGCCTGATAAAGCGTTACAAGCGTTTTTTGGCCGACATCGAAACCGTCACCGGCGAGCTGCTAACCATTCACTGTCCCAATACCGGTTCGATGCTTAATTGCATGGTCGAAGGCGGGCAAGTCTGGTTCAGCCGCTCCAATGACCCCAAGCGCAAATTGCCGGGCACCTGGGAGATCAGCGAAACCCCGCAAGGCCGTTTGGCGTGTGTGAACACCGGGCGTGCCAATCGTTTGGTCGAAGAAGCGCTATTGGCCGGGGTGATCACCGAGCTCAATGGTTTTACCGCGCTCAAGCGTGAAGTGGCTTACGGGCAGGAAAACAGCCGGATTGATTTCCGCCTGGAGTACCCGGAGGGCTTTGCCTTTGTCGAAGTCAAAAGTGTCACCTTGGGTTTTGACGACACCCGTGTGGCGGCGTTTCCGGATGCGGTCACTCAGCGCGGCGCCAAGCATTTGCGTGAGCTGGCCAGCCTGGCCCGTGAAGGCGTGCGGGCGGTGCAGCTGTATTGCGTCAACCTGACCGGGATCGACGCAGTGCGCCCGGCGCAAGAAATCGACCCGGGCTATGCGGCGGCTTTGCGTGAAGCGGTGGCGGCAGGTGTGCAAGTACTGGCTTATGGTGTCAGCCTGACGTCTGACGCGGTGGTGGTTGACCGCCGGTTAGACGTCATCCTCTGACTCATCGAGTGTCAGCCAGATCCCTTGGTTGTCTTCATGGCAGCCAAGGGCGGTCAAGAATTGCCCGGCGCAAGGCCCGGCAACGCATTCCCCGCTCTCAATCAAAAACAACGCCGCATGGGTCGCGCACTGGATCAGGCTGGCGCTGGGGTCGAGGAATTGGTTGGGCTGCCATTCCAGCGGCACACCGCGATGCGGGCAGCGATTTTTATAGGCGTAGACCTGACCGGCCCGGCGCACGACAAACAGGCGGATACCGTGCTGTTCAAAGCCCAGGCTCGCACCTTCGGTCAGCGACGCTGAGGGGCACACATATTTCATTACAATCCTTAACCTACCCTGATGTATGAATCGATCCGCGTGATGGCGCACGTTAAGAGGTTGACGTGCAAATGCAAACAATTATCAAATGGCGGGCTGCTCTGTGATGTGCTGTTTTGACTGGCGGCACTGCCGTTGCTCCGTTGAGCCCACTTATCAAGGAACGCCCCCGTATGCGCCTGAGTACCCGCCTGATAATGCTTTGTGCAGGCTTTATGATCAGTCATGTCAGTCTGGCTGACGAGTTGCCCCAACGCTGGGTCAGTGCCGGGGGCGCGCTTTCGGAGTGGGTCAGCGCTTTAGGCGCGGAGTCTAAATTGGTTGGGGTCGATACCACCAGCCAACATCCAGAATCACTTAAGTCGCTGCCCAGCATCGGGTATCAGCGGCAACTGTCGGCAGAGGGGATTTTGAGCCTCAAGCCGGATGTCTTGATCGGCACCGAGGAAATGGGGCCACCACCGGTGCTGGCGCAGATTCGTAACGCCGGTGTGCCGGTTGAAATGTTCTCGGCCGAAGCTGATCTGCCCACCCTTGAGGGTACTCTCGCGCACTTGGGGCGCCTGCTGGGGGATGAGGCTAAAGCGGCGCAAGTGTTCAAGGCGTATCAGCAGCAACTGGAAGCGCTGCAACAGCAGGTCAAACAGGCACAAGCCCAGCACACATCGCCGGGCGTGCTGCTGCTGTTGGGGCATGCAGGCGGCAAGCCACTGGTTGCGGGCAAAGACACGGCGGCAGACTGGTTGCTGACACAGGCCGGTGGTCACAACTTGGCCACGCACACGGGCTATAAAACCTTTTCCGTAGAAGCGCTGGCAGGTTTGAACCCTGACGTGCTGGTGTTTGCAGACCGTAGCCTGACGGGCGACGAGGCGCGCAAAGCACTGATGAAAGAGAACCCGATTCTGGCCTCGCTCAAGGCGGCCAAAGACGGGCGCATTTATGAGCTGGACCCAACGCTACTGGTAGGCGGCCTGGGCCCGCGCTTGCCGGATAGCTTGAAGCAACTGACGGCTGAGTTTTACCCTGCGGCTCCGGCTCACCCATGAGGACATTGGTTAAGCCTCGCCCGTTGTTTATCGGGCTGAGTGCGCTGTGTCTGATAGCCATCTGGTTGTCGTTGGCGTTGGGGCCGGTGAGTTTGCCGTTGCTCGACACCATGCGTGCGGCCTTGCGCTTGATCGGCGTGCCGATAAATGGTGACGGGCTGGAACAGGCTGAGTTGATCCTGGGGCAGATTCGCTTGCCCCGAACGTTGCTCGGTTTGGCCGTGGGCGGTGTGCTGGCGTTGTCAGGTGTGGCCATGCAGGGCTTGTTTCGTAACCCTCTGGCTGACCCCGGCCTGGTGGGGGTGTCCAGTGGTGCTTCACTGGGCGCGGCGATTGCGATTGTCGGCGGCTCAGCCTTTGGCGGTTTGCCCGACGCGTTTGGCCCTTATTTACTGTCGATCTGTGCGTTTCTCGGTGGGTTGGGGGTGACGGCACTGGTTTACCGGCTTGGCCGCCGTAACGGGCAAACCAGCGTGGCAGTGATGCTGCTGGCGGGTATCGCCCTCACGGCGCTGGCCGGCTCGACGGTGGGGTTGTTCACGTACCTGGCCGATGACGCGACGTTGCGCACCCTGACGTTCTGGAACCTGGGCAGCTTGAACGGCGCCAGTTATGCCCGATTGTGGCCTCTGCTGTTTGTGACCGTGGCGGTATCCCTATGGTTGCCACGCCGGGCCAGCGCGCTTAACGCCTTGTTGCTGGGCGAGTCCGAAGCTAATCACCTGGGCATCAATGTAGAAGGGCTCAAGCGCGAGTTGGTGTTCTGCACCGCGCTGGGCGTGGGGGCGGCAGTGGCTGCGGCGGGCATGATCGGCTTTGTCGGTTTGGTGGTGCCGCATTTGGTGCGGCTGCTGGCCGGGCCGGATCATCGGGTGTTGTTACCCGCGTCGGTACTGGCGGGCGCTGCTTTGCTGCTGTTTGCCGACCTGATAGCGCGCCTGGCATTGGCCCCTGCGGAAATGCCGATTGGTATCGTGACCGCATTTTTGGGCGCGCCATTCTTCCTTTACTTGCTGTTGCGAGGCCGCCACTGATGCTGCGTACAGAAAACCTGCAGATTCGTCGCGGCCCTAAATGCGTGCTGACTGACATTACCCTTGAGGTGCGGCCGGGTGAAGTGCTGGGAGTCCTGGGGCCCAACGGTGCCGGTAAAAGCACCTTGCTGGCGGCGCTGTGCGGGGAGTTGGCGCCAACCGAAGGGCAAGTCTTGCTGGATGAGGATGCCTTGAGCCAGTGGAAGGGCGCTGAGCGGGCGCAGCGTCTTGCCGTGTTGCCACAGACATCGACCCTCGATTTTGCCTTTCGTGTTGAAGAGGTGGTCGGTATGGGGCGTTTGCCCCATCAGACCGGCACCGTGCGCGATGCCGAGATTATCTGTGCGGCGCTGGAGGCGGCTGATGTCGGGCATTTGGCGGGGCGCAGTTACCTGGCGTTGTCCGGCGGCGAGCGACAGCGGGTTCATCTGGCACGGGTGCTGGCGCAGTTGTGGCCGGGGCAAAATGGGCAGACGTTGCTGCTCGATGAGCCGACCTCGATGCTTGACCCTTTGCATCAGCACACAACCTTGAAAGCCATTCGTGCCTTTGCAGATCGGGGGGCTGCGGTGTTGATCATCCTGCATGACCTTAACCTCGCCGCGCGTTACTGCGATCGTCTGTTGTTGCTTGAAGACGGATACCCGCGTGCCTTGGACAGCCCGCAAGCAGTGTTGCAGCCGCAGTCGCTCAAAGACGTGTTCGGGCTGGATGTGTTGGTGCAGCCGCACCCGGAATTAGGACACCCGGTAATTATTGCGCGCTGACAACTTAAGAGGGCTGACGAGTTATCGCGATGTAGGAGCTGCCGCCCCGTCTTCGACGCCGCGCTGTCGCGCAGCAAACAGGACAGCGAGTATCTTCAGCATCCCCCAATCGGTTCCCTCTCCTTCGGGAGAGGCGTGGTGAGGGGGCTCTTAGATCAAGATCAAAAGATCGCGAGACAAGCTCGCTCCTACAGAGCCTTTAGAATCAATCACTTATTTTGTGTTTGATAGGAGTTGCCGAAGGAGGGTGGGGCGGGGTGAACGGGTGTTTTTCAGGCAAAAAAAGACCCGGCAAGAGCCGGGTCAAATAACCGTGATTAGCCTGATGAGGAGATTTTCTGAGAGTCCGAACCAAGGGCCTTCCAGAAGATCGACTGGCCTCGCGACCAGATGGCGTAATAATAACAATTCTCATTTTCATGTCAACAGCTGTTTTTCAGCTTTTTTTGCACGACCGATAAACGGTGCGGGCTAGCCTTTTTTCAGCTTGAACAAATCTTCTACTTGCTCATTCAAAAACGCCTTTCTGTGCGGGGGTATGTCGTTCCAGTGAACGTCCAGCAGCGCGCCCTCAATGGCATAAAGCAGCACTTTGGAGGCCCGAAAGCCTCTGGCTTTGACGGCCCGGTAAGCCTCGACCGCCCCGCGGCGCCTTAAATCCGAAGCGCTGTGGATACCGACAGCGTGCAACCATTGCGCCGAGGTTTTCCCAAGGTTTTTTAGATGCTGGAGTTCATCTTGCATCAGCTCTCCTTGCGACGGCGTGAGCTCAGCGCTTATGAGTCAAGACAGGTGAGCTGAAGTGTAGCGGCTGATAAGAAAGCCGCCGTCCGTTAGTCGTTTTTGGAACAAGCAGACGCAAAAAATGCAGGAGATGGCGTTAGGGCTGGGACAGGGGTTGATGAAAAGGCCCGAGCCAGAGCGCTTGCCTCAAATTGCAGGCAACAGTCGCCAACGCCGGGCGGGCGTTGGGGCGAATGTCGTATTTGGTTTATTTGGTGCGGTAGCGCAAGCGTGTGCCGAAGTTGACCGACATCAGGATTTCATCTGCGGTCAGTTCGACCGGAAAGTAGGCGCCTGAAATTTGCGCATGGGCCAGGCTGGCGCCTTCGATACAGGCGTTACGCAAGTCCAGGCCACGCAGATCGGCAGAACGGAAATAGGCGTCGGTAAAGTCCACGCTGTCCGCATTTAACTCACGCAAATCCAGCCCGCGAAAGTCGCCGCCACGCATATCAATGTGTCCGGATGGACGCTGTTGGTTAAACCCGCTGATGTTGTCTTCATGCAGTAACGTGTAGAGCGCCGATTGAAGCAAGGCTGGGCGGCTCATGGGGCGTCTCCTGATGGATGTACACCAATATTATAGTGCCACTATTGGCGTGCCGCGAAACCCTTGCAGTTTCGCGGCACGGGCAAGCACTTACAGCCCTGGCAGGCGTTGACGGATATCGCTGATCAGGGTGTCCAGGCTTTTGCTGTTGTTGGTTTCAACCGGTTTGCTGCGCAGGACTTCATCTGCCCCGAGTGGCTCCCGGCTGGCTTGTTGCGCTCGGACAACGTCCATGGTCGCGTCAGACGGGTCGTTGCCAAGGCTATTGCGATGAGCCAGCCAGCCTTCGATTACGGCGTCGGGTGCGGTGCAGTCGAGGATCAGGCACGGTACGCCCGTTGCTTCGGCAACTTTGGCGGCAGCGTCGCGTTGTTCGCGTTTGAGGTAGGTGGCATCAATGACCACCGGGAAGCCCGCGCGCAGCACGATGCCGGCCAGTTCATGCAGTTTGTCGTAGGTCGCGGCACTGGCGTCAGCGCTATAAATGCCATGGCCAACGGTGTTGTCGCCGGTTTGCTCGCCAAACAATTGCTTGCGAACGACATCAGAGCGCAAACGAATGGCGCCCAAGGACTCAACCAAACGCATCGCAACAGAGCTTTTACCGACGGCTGAAACGCCGTGGGTGATGGTCAGGAAGCGTGAAGGGATGGTGCTGTAGCTTTCGGCCAGGTTGGCGTAGTTGCGGTACTGGCGCAGGGTGGCCGCGCGTTGCACTGCGCTGGCTTCTGCCGGCATGCTGAACAGGCTGACTTTGGCACGAACCAAGGCGCGATAGGCTTTGTAGAAGTTCAGCAACTCAAGCCCTTGATAGTCGCCGGTCAACTCCAGGTACTGGCTGACAAAGCGGCGCGCCAGGCACTTGAGGCCGCGATCTTCAAGGTCCATGGCCAGAAAGGCGGTGTCGGCGTACACGTCGGTAAAACGGAACGGCTCGTTGAATTCGATGCAGTCGAAAATCACCACTTTGCCGTCGATCATGGTGGCGTTGCCCAGGTGGATGTCACCATGGCATTCGCGGATAAACCCTTGGGCCTTGCGTTGTTCGAGCAGTGGCTGGAGACGGGTGAAGCTGGCTTCGGCCCAGGCTTGAAGGGCATCGAGTTGCAGCAGGTCAGCTTTGTCGGACAGGAAAGGGCGGATCTGCTCGAAGTTCTGACGCACGGGCTCCATGACGGCTTCAGGGGTGCCTTGGTGATGTTCCAGCGGGACATGCGGGGCGTGTGTGTGGAAATGGGCAATTTGCTGGGCCATTTCGTCGATGTGCGCAGCAGTCAGTTCGCCATTGGCCTGCAGCGTGCTCAGCAGCTGGCTTTGCGGGAATTGGCGCATTTTCAGCACGTACTCGATAGCCGGGCCTTCGCCGCCGAGTTGAGGCGCGTCGGCACTGCCGGTGATCGGCAGTACGTCCAGGTACAGGCCTTCGGTCAGGCGCTGGTTGAGGCGCAGTTCTTCATTGCAGAAGAATTCGCGGCCACTGAGTTCGGTGAAATCAAGAAAGCCGAAGTTAACCGGTTTTTTGATTTTGTAGGCGTAGGGCCCGGTGAGGATAACCCAGGAAATGTGGGTCTCGATAACCTGAAACCCGTCGACTTCATGCGGGTATAAGCTCGGATTTTGTAGCGCGGTAATCAGGTTCTGGCTCACGGTCGGTCCTTCTAAAGGCGGGAAAATTCAATGCGCCATTATGGCTGTTGACAGCGGTCGTGCAAACCGCCGGACGCGCATGTTGAACATGAGCAAAGTGCGTATAATCCCGCGCCATGACTCGAACTCGATCCCCCCGCTCCCGTTCCAAACGTCCTTCTGGTGGCCTGCGGCCCTGGCTGGGTTGGGCCCTTAAGCTCAGCCTCGTCGGCCTGGTGGTGCTGGCAGGTTTTGCTGTTTACCTCGATGCCATCGTGCAAGAGAAGTTCTCTGGCAAGCGCTGGACTATCCCGGCCAAGGTGTACGCCCGGCCGCTGGAGCTGTTCGTCGGCCAGAAACTCAGCAAGAACGACTTTTTGACTGAACTCGATGCACTCGGCTATCGCCGCGAAAGTGTGGCCAATGGACCCGGTGCAGCCTCGGTGAATGGCAACACGGTTGACCTGAACACCCGTGGTTTCCAGTTTTATGAAGGTGCTGAGAAAGCGCAGCCAGTACGGGTACGTTTTTCTGGCGATTATGTGTCGGAACTGACCTCGACCAACGGCGCCAAGTTGCCCGTGGTGCGGCTTGAGCCGTTGCTGATTGGCGGCCTTTATCCGAAAAATCTCGAAGACCGGATTCTGATCAACATTGATCAGGTACCGCCGTACCTGCTCGATACGCTGGTAACGGTAGAAGACCGCGATTTTTATCATCACTTTGGCGTATCGCCCAAGTCGATCGTCCGTGCCCTGTGGGTCAACACCTCGTCCGGGCAAATGCGTCAGGGCGGCAGTACGCTGACTCAACAATTGGTCAAGAACTTCTTCTTGACCAACGAGCGCAGCCTCAGCCGCAAGCTGACCGAAGCGATGATGGCGCTGTTGCTTGAAATGCACTACGACAAGCGCGAAATTCTTGAGGCTTACCTCAACGAAGTGTTTGTGGGGCAGGACGGCCAGCGTGCGGTGCATGGCTTTGGTCTGGCCAGCCAGTTCTTCTTCAGCCAGCCGTTGTCCGAGCTCAAGCTGCATCAGGTGGCGTTGCTGGTGGGCATGGTTAAAGGGCCATCGGCGTATAACCCGCGTCGTTACCCTGAGCGTGCGCTTGAGCGGCGTAACCTGGTGCTCGATTTGCTGGAGCAGCAAGGCGTGGCGACGGCCGAGCAAGTCGCTGCGGCTAAAAAGATGCCGCTGGGCGTGACCAAGCGAGGCAGCTTGGCGGACAGCTCATTCCCGGGCTTCCTGGATCTGGTTAAACGTCAATTGCGTGAAGACTACCGCGACGAAGACTTGACCGAAGAGGGGCTGCGGATCTTCACCAGCTTCGACCCGATCTTGCAGATGAAGTCTGAAGCGGCTGTGGGTGACACCTTTAAGCGTCTGGCTGGACGCAAAGGCGCAGACGAAGTTGAAGCGGCGATGGTGGTTACCAACCCTGAAACCGGTGAGGTTCAGGCGTTGATTGGCAGCCGTCTGCCGGGCTATGCAGGCTTTAACCGCGCGCTGGATGCGGTGCGCCCGATTGGTTCGCTGGTCAAGCCTGCGGTGTATTTGACCGCACTTGAGCGACCAAGCCAGTTCACGCTGACCAGTTGGTTGTCGGATGAGCCGATATCGATCAAAGGGGCAGATGGCCAGGTCTGGACGCCGCAGAACTATGACCGTCGCTCTCACGGCACGATTTTCCTTTATCAGTCGATGATGAACTCTTTCAACCTGGGGACTGTGCGGCTCGGGCAGCAGGTCGGCGTGCCTAACGTGCTCAAGACGCTGGCGCGGTTGGGGGTAGAGCGTGAATTTCCGGCCTTCCCGTCCATGTTGCTGGGCGCTGGTGCGCTGAGCCCGATGGAAGTGGCAACGATGTATCAGACGCTGGCCAATGGCGGCTTCAATACACCGATGCGCGGTATTCGCAGTGTGCTGACGGCTGAAGGCGAGCCGCTGAAACGTTACCCGTTCCAGATCCAGCAGCGCTTCGATCCGGCCTCCATTTACCTGATCCAGACGGCAATGCAGCATGTGATGCGCGAAGGCACCGGGCGTTCGGTCTATAACGTATTGCCGAAAAGCCTAACGCTGGCGGGTAAAACCGGCACCAGTAACGACTCGCGTGACAGCTGGTTCGCAGGCTTCAGCCAGGATCTGCTGGCGGTGGTGTGGCTGGGGCGTGATGACAACGGTAAAACCCCGTTTACCGGTGCGAGCGGCGCCTTGCAGGTTTGGACCAGCTTTATGAGTAAAGCCGATCCGTTGCCGCTGGATATGCCGCAGCCGGACAACATTGTTAAAGCCTGGATTGATCCGCATACCGGGCAAGGGTCTGATGCGAGCTGCCCGGGCGCTGTGCAGATGCCGTATATTCGCGGCAGTGAACCGCCTGCTGGAGCCGGTTGTGGTGCGCAAGCACCCGCGACAGGTGAAGCGGTGATGGATTGGGTCAAGGGCTGGTTGAATTAAGCAAAGAGGGTGTGACGTGAACAAGTGGTGGATTCCGGCTGTTTCAGCCCTGGCTTTGCTCAATGGTTGTGCGAGCGTACCGCAGGGCTCGATCCCTGTGGTCGACTCCGGTGTTCGGGTGTCGAACAGCGAGCGTGTTTCGGCGCAGCGTACGACCCGTAATTATCCACAGGCCACTGCGCCGCGTGCTGCTCAGACTCAGGCAATCCCTCAGGATTCAGGTGTGGTGGTGATGGTGCCGGGTGGTGGAGCGGCGGTTTCGACGCCGATTCAGACCCAGCCGATCACGCCGGGGCCGATTACCCCTGGCCCGGCGGCGCCGATCAGCACCGGCAGCTATGCGCCGACAACGACTTACACCGCGCCGGCGCCGATTACGCCGAGTGGCATTCCGTCCAGCAGTGGCGGCTTGGCAGCAGATGAGCAACTGGATGGGCCGGTGTTGGCGCTGCTGACCACTGCTCAACAGCAGCAGGCGAGTGGCGACCTGAATGGCGCCTCGTCGAGCCTTGAGCGGGCACAGCGCGTGGCACCACGCGAGCCGCAAGTGCTCTACCGTCTGGCAGAAGTGCGTATGGCGCAAGGGGATGCGGCTCAGGCTGAGCAGTTTGCCCGCCGTGGTTTGACCTTCGCGAGCGGTCGTCCGGACTTGCAGGCGAGCTTGTGGGGCTTGATTGCTCAAGCGCGTGATAAACAAGGTGATGCGGCTGGCGCTGCATTGGCCCGTCAAAAAGCCAGGTAAGTTTCTGATGGATGCTCGTTTTGCGGCGATTGCCGAACAATTATTGCTGATTGAACGTGAACTGCGCGTACAGGGCTGGTGGGACGATGTG
This sequence comes from Pseudomonas helleri, assembly GCF_001043025.1. Lineage (GTDB taxonomy): Bacteria > Pseudomonadota > Gammaproteobacteria > Pseudomonadales > Pseudomonadaceae > Aquipseudomonas > Aquipseudomonas helleri. The sequence goes on from NZ_JYLD01000019.1 coordinate 97,136, forward strand.
TCTCCCAGTGCTGAGGCGCTGAGCAGTGTTGAGCCTTTTTCGGTCGACACGCTGGACTTTCACCAGTGGCTGCAATGGATTTTCCTGGTGCGGATGAAGCAGATCCTTGAACAGGATCTTCCTCTGCCCAAGGTCTCGGGCATTCTGGAGATGGCCGAGATGGTGTATGCCGAGCGCCCTCAAGAGAGCCTTGGGTTGCGGGCTGAGCTGAAAAAGTTCGACCAACTGATCACTGACGCTGGTTAATTGCCTGGCTGCCGGTTTTTCCGGCAGTCTTGCGCATATTTCTACCGCTTTGCGCCATCTAGGCGAGTTTTATCCCTTCTCAAGCCCCTTTCTTCTACGTTCTCATGCGCTTAGTTGGAAAAAAGCGCAATTATTGCTTGACTTGGAGGGGCTGAAACACAAGAATCCAGACACCGCTGTACAGGGACTGCCAGAAGCAGACCCTCTCAGCAGATCATGAGGCGCATACCCGCGCCGACCTGTTACACCCGCAACGCGTTACCTCGCGCTGGGTGGGAAAACCCCGCAATATTTGGGGCGCTCCCAATACTTGCTCAGTCAGTGCTGACGTAGTCGGCGACCACCGTCGCTCATGCTCTGCTGAGAAGTAAACCTATTAAGACCCGTTCGTATTTTGTGAGCGGAATTCTGGCGTTTTAGAGGTGAACAACGTGGAGCTTTTATCTGGCGGTGAGATGCTCGTCCGCTTTTTGCGCGACGAAGGTGTCAACTATATCTACGGGTACCCTGGTGGTGCTCTCCTGCATGTCTACGACGCACTGTTCAAAGAACCGGAAGTTACCCACATCCTGGTTCGTCACGAACAAGCTGCTACCCATATGGCTGACGGTTACGCCCGTGCCACCGGTAAAGCCGGTGTGGTACTGGTGACTTCCGGGCCGGGTGCTACCAACGCTATCACCGGTATTGCTACTGCCTACATGGACTCCATTCCGATGGTGATCATTTCTGGCCAGGTGCCTAGCACTATGGTCGGGACCGATGCCTTCCAGGAAACCGACATGATCGGTATCTCGCGTCCTATCGTGAAGCACAGCTTCATGATCAAGCACGCGTCGGAAATCCCGGAAGTCATGAAAAAGGCGTTCTACCTCGCGCAATCCGGTCGTCCTGGTCCGGTCGTGGTCGATATCCCGAAAGACATGACCAACCCGGCTGAAAAGTTCGAATACGTTTTCCCTAAAAAAGCCAAACTGCGTTCTTACAGCCCGGCTGTACGTGGGCACTCGGGGCAAATCCGCAAAGCAGTAGAAATGCTCTTGGCGGCCAAACGTCCGGTCCTTTACGCAGGTGGCGGCGTTATTTTGGGTGGCGGTGCTGCACCGTTGACCGAACTGGCGAAAATGCTCAACGTCCCCGTGACCAATACGCTGATGGGCTTGGGTGCCTACCCTGGCACAGACCGTCAGTTCATTGGCATGCTCGGCATGCACGGCAGCTTCACTGCCAACATGACCATGCACAACGCGGACGTGATTCTGGCGGTGGGTGCGCGCTTTGATGACCGTGTTATCAACGGTGCTTCCAAGTTCTGCCCTAACGCCAAGATCATCCATGTTGATATCGACCCGGCGTCCATCTCCAAAACCATCAAGGCAGACGTGCCAATTGTCGGCCCGGTCGACAGCGTGCTGACCGAAATGGTTGCGATCCTCAAGGACATTGGCGAGAAGCCAAACCCTGAAGCGGTTGCCACCTGGTGGAAGCAGATTGATGAATGGCGCGGCGATCGCGGATTGTTCCCTTACGACAAGGGCGACGGCAGCAAGATCAAGCCACAAGCTGTGATCGAAATGCTCTGCGAAGTGACCAAGGGCGATGCGTATGTCACGTCCGACGTGGGCCAGCATCAGATGTTTGCGGCTCAGTACTATCGCTTCAACAAGCCTAATCGCTGGATCAACTCTGGCGGTCTGGGCACGATGGGCTTCGGTTTCCCGGCAGCAATGGGTGTGAAACTGAGTTTCCCTGATGATGACGTCGCGTGTGTAACAGGCGAGGGCAGCATCCAGATGAACATTCAGGAATTGTCGACGTGCCTGCAGTACGGTCTGCCGGTCAAAATCATCAACTTGAACAACGGTGTTCTCGGGATGGTTCGTCAGTGGCAGGACATGAACTACGGCAGCCGTCACTCGCACTCTTATATGGAATCGCTGCCTGACTTCGTCAAGCTGGCTGAGGCCTATGGGCATGTGGGTATCCGGATTACCGATCTCAAAGACCTGAAGCCGAAAATGGAAGAAGCCTTTGCCATGAAAGATCGCTTGGTATTCCTGGATATTCAGGTGGATACCAGTGAGCACGTTTACCCGATGCAGATCAAAGATGGCTCCATGCGCGACATGTGGCTGAGCAAGACGGAGCGTACTTAATCATGCGGCACATTATTTCTTTGCTTCTTGAAAACGAACCCGGTGCTCTGTCTCGCGTTGTTGGGCTTTTCTCGCAACGTAACTACAACATCGAAAGCCTGACGGTGGCACCAACGGAAGACCCGACTTTGTCGCGTCTGACGCTGACCACGGTGGGTCACGACGAAGTGATTGAGCAGATCACCAAGAACCTGAACAAGCTGATCGAAGTGGTCAAGCTGGTGGATCTGTCAGAGAGCGCTCACATCGAGCGTGAGCTGATGCTGGTCAAAGTCAAGGCAACGGGTGCCCAGCGGGCAGAAATCAAACGCACTACAGACATATTTCGTGGGCAAATTGTCGACGTCAGTAGCAGCGTTTATACCGTACAGTTGACGGGCACTAGCGATAAGCTCGACAGTTTCATCCAGTCGATTGGTACCGCCTCGATCCTGGAAACAGTTCGCAGTGGCGTGACGGGTATTGCCCGTGGCGACAAAGTACTCAGCATCTAAAACTTACAAGTGCTAACGGCCTGAATGGCCTGGATACATAAAGGAAAATCATGAAAGTTTATTACGACAAAGACTGCGACCTTTCGATCATCCAGGGCAAAAAAGTAGCCATTATCGGTTACGGCTCCCAGGGTCACGCTCAAGCGTGCAACCTGAAAGACTCCGGTGTAGACGTTACTGTTGGTCTGCGCAAAGGTTCGGCCACTGTCGCTAAAGCTGAAGCTCACGGTCTGAAAGTAACTGACGTTGCCAGCGCTGTTGCCGCTGCTGACCTGGTCATGATTCTGACCCCGGACGAGTTCCAGTCGTCTCTGTACAAGAACGAAATCGAGCCGAACATCAAGAAGGGCGCTACCCTGGCCTTCTCCCACGGTTTTGCGATTCACTACAACCAGGTTGTTCCGCGTGCTGACCTCGACGTCATCATGATCGCGCCAAAAGCGCCGGGCCACACTGTACGTTCCGAATTCGTTCGTGGCGGCGGTATTCCTGACCTGATCGCGATCTACCAGGACGCTTCGGGCAACGCCAAAAACGTTGCACTGTCTTACGCTTCGGGCGTGGGCGGTGGTCGTACCGGTATCATCGAAACCACGTTCAAAGACGAAACCGAAACCGACCTGTTCGGCGAACAAGCCGTTCTGTGTGGCGGTACTGTTGAACTGGTTAAAGCCGGCTTCGAAACACTGGTTGAAGCAGGCTACGCGCCAGAAATGGCTTACTTCGAGTGCTTGCACGAGCTGAAGTTGATCGTTGACCTCATGTACGAAGGCGGTATCGCCAACATGAACTACTCGATCTCCAACAACGCTGAATACGGCGAGTACGTGACCGGCCCAGAAGTGATCAACGCTGAATCCCGTCAAGCAATGCGTAACGCTCTGAAGCGCATTCAAGACGGTGAATACGCGAAGATGTTCATCAGCGAAGGCGCTACTGGCTACCCTTCGATGACTGCCAAGCGTCGTAACAACGCTGCACACGGTATCGAAGTGATCGGCGAGCAACTGCGCTCGATGATGCCTTGGATCGGTGCTAACAAAATCGTCGACAAAGCTAAAAACTAAGTCAGTACGATCTTGAAAAAACGCGGCCCTGGCCGCGTTTTTTCGTTTAAGCGGCAGCTTCTGGTATAAAGCAGGAACGTTTGCGGGTGAAAGTTGGTCTGCAAGCTTCTATTGAAACTTTCCATATCGTTGCAAGGTAATGTCCATGAGCGAACGTCCCGAAGAGCCAAAACAGGCTTCTGACGCCGATAGCCTGCTGCCTATCGATGAGCATGTCGAAGAAGGGCATGACGCTGAAGGCCGTAAGGTCCGGCATCGTGGTATCTATCTGCTGCCCAATCTTTTTACAACGGCAAACCTGTTTGCCGGTTTCTACTCCATCATCAGTTCAATGAGTGCGCAAAGCGCAATGAGCGCTGGTGATGCTGCGGGCGCAAGCAAGTATTTTGCATTTGCCGCCATCGCGATTTTTGTCGCCATGGTGCTGGACGGCCTTGATGGCCGGGTCGCTCGTATGACTCATACCGAAAGTGCCTTTGGCGCCGAGTATGATTCCTTGTCTGACATGGTTGCTTTTGGCGTGGCGCCAGCGCTGCTGGCGTTTGGTTGGGCGCTGGGCGACATGGGCAAGGTCGGCTGGATGGTGGCCTTCATTTATGTAGCAGGCGCGGCGTTGCGTCTGGCTCGCTTCAATACGCAGGTCGGTACAGCAGACAAGCGTTATTTCATCGGTCTGGCCAGCCCGGCTGCGGCAGGTGTCGTAGCCGGTATTGTTTGGGCGTTCAGCGATTACGGGATCCAGGGATCGAAAATGTCCTTCCTGGTGGCCTTGTTGGTGGCTGCGGCGGGCATGCTGATGGTCAGCAACATCAAATACAACAGCTTCAAGCAGCTGGATTTGAAAGGGCGCGTGCCGTTTGTGGCGATCCTGGCGGTGGTGTTGGTGTTCGCTGTGGTGTTCAGCGATCCGCCGCGTATTCTGCTGCTGGCTTTCCTGGTGTATGCCGCTTCGGGCCCGATTCAATATTTATTGCATCTGCGCCGTAACAAAACCGGCGAGTGATGTAATTTCCCCCAAACTCCGTAGTCTATTGGTGCATCAGCCCTCCAATACTGCGGAGTTGTCATGCTCATCAAGTTGCCTAAAGCGTCCGACTGCAAAGAGTCGGACGTCACCCCTGAGTCCTTCTATTTATCTCGCCGTGCATTGCTGGGTAGCTCGCTTGCAGGATTAGCCGTGAGCGCACTGCCGCCTTGGGCAAATGCCACTGATGCTTCGCGCTACGCTGATGTTGAACCGGGCAAGGCGCCGGGCTGGTTTGCCGAGAAACTCCCGCAGACCCAGTGGCAGGTAGTGACAGTCAAAGGGGAGGCCATTACGCCTTTCAAAGACGCTACTCACTACAACAACTTCTATGAGTTTGGTACTGATAAAGGCGATCCGGCGCAATACGCGGGTGCTTTGAAAACCGAGCCATGGACGGTGGTCGTGGATGGCGAGGTGGGTAAGCCTGGGCGTTATGCCCTTGAGGACTTCATGAAGCCTTACCAGTTGGAGGAGCGGATCTATCGGTTGCGCTGTGTAGAAGCGTGGTCAATGGTCATTCCCTGGATGGGATTCCCCCTGTCAGCGTTGCTTAAGCAGGTTGAGCCCACTTCGAAAGCTAAGTTCATACGCTTTGAAACCTTGAAGGACCCGAAAGTCATGCCGGGCCAGCGCTCTGACTTTGCGTTGATTGATTGGCCCTATGTAGAAGGATTGCGTCTGGATGAGGCGATGAACCCGTTGGCCATATTGGCGGTGGGAATGTATGGCCGCGAGTTGCCTAATCAGAACGGCGCGCCACTTCGTTTGGTTGTGCCGTGGAAGTATGGCTTCAAGAGTGTGAAGTCGATTGTGCGAATCAGCCTGGTTGAGGAGCAGCCGAAAACCACCTGGCAGAGTATTGCGGCCAATGAATATGGCTTCTATGCCAATGTGAACCCGCAAGTCGATCACCCTCGCTGGACACAAGCGAGGGAGCGACGTCTGCCGAGCAGTTTGTTTAGCCCTAATGTGCGGGATACGCAGATGTTCAATGGCTATGCGGATGAAGTCGCTTCTTTATATACCGGCCTGGATCTGCGGAAGAATTACTGATGAAGTTTGCACTGTGGCGAATCGGCGTATTTATAGCGGCTGCCATCTGGCCTTTGTATTGGCTCTATGAGGCGTGGAGCTTTGCCTTGGGGCCGGATCCCGGAAAGGTGTTGGTTGATCGGCTGGGGCTCGGGACTCTGGTTCTGTTGCTGGTGACCTTATGCATGACGCCCATGCAGAAGCTGACGGGCTGGCCGGGGTGGATTGCGGTCCGCCGTCAGATCGGGTTGTGGTGTTTTGCCTATGTGGTGTTGCACCTGTGCGCCTACTTGTTCTTTGTACTTGGGCTCGACTGGTCCCAGTTGGGTGTTGAGCTCAGCAAGCGGCCTTACATTATTGTCGGCAGCTTGGGCGCTCTATGTTTGTTGGCGCTGGCGGTGACCTCCAATCGTTACAGTCAAAGGCGGATGAGAGCGAGCTGGAAGAAGTTGCATCGCTTGGTATACGTGGTTGTAGGGTTGGGTCTTTTGCATATGTTGTGGATTGTGCGTGCAGACCTGAAAGAGTGGTCGATCTATGCCTTTATAGGGGCGTGCCTTTTACTGCTGCGCATCCCGCCGGTGATGCGTCGGATCCCTCGTCTATATAAGAAGAAACCAGTAGTGGCCACTTAATTCAAATTAAGGCTTGACTCAGAATTCTAGCGGCCTATAATTCGCACCACTTCCGGCGCAGTCGAAACGGAAAACTCTTTGAATATCAATGAGTTGGATGATTTTTACGGTGCCAGCTTCAATTCATCGAAGCAGGAAATGAGGTGTTGACAGCAGCGTGTAACGCTGTAGAATTCGCCTCCCGC
>NZ_JYLD01000001.1 GCF_001043025.1 Pseudomonas helleri
ATCTCTCGTTAGCGGGAGGCGAATTCTACAGCGTTACACGCTGCTGTCAACACCTCATTTCCTGCTTCGATGAACTGAAGCTGGCATCGTCAAAACCATCCAACTCATTGATATTCAAGGAGTTTTCCGTTTCGACTGCGCCGGAAGTGGTGCGAATTATAGGCCGCTAATAATCTGAGTCAAGCCCTAAATTCATAATTCTGTCACAACGCGCCAAAAGCCATAAAAGCAGAGGCCAGCCTAACGGCTGGCCTCTCTTCTTCTATATACAGCTGCAACCCAACTTACAGACTCGGGAATGCAAACTGCGACGCTTCATGGCTGGCACGTTGCGGCCAACGCTGAGTGATCGCCTTGCGGCGCGTATAAAACCGCACACCGTCCGGACCATAGGCATGCAGGTCACCAAACAGAGAACGCTTCCAACCGCCAAAACTGTGATAAGCCACAGGCACTGGCAACGGAACGTTAACCCCGACCATCCCCACTTCGATCTCGTCGCAGAACAGGCGAGCCGCCTCACCATCACGGGTGAAGATGCAGGTACCGTTACCGTATTCGTGATCGTTGATCAGTTGCATCGCCTCTTCCAGGCTATTCACCCGCACGATGCACAGCACTGGACCAAAGATCTCTTCTTTATAGATGCGCATCTGTGGCGTCACACGATCAAACAGGCAGCCGCCCAGGAAGAAGCCATCTTCGTGATCCTTGACGCTCAAGCCGCGACCATCGACGACCAGTTCTGCACCGGCAGCAACACCATCCTCGACATAGCCGCTGACCTTGTCACGCGCCTGCCCCGAGACCAAAGGCCCCATGTCCAGACCGCACGAGGTGCCAGCACCGATTTTCAGCCCCTTGATTTGCGGTACCAGCTTGGCCACCAACGCGTCAGCAACCTGATCGCCAACACACACCGCAACCGAAATGGCCATGCAACGCTCGCCGCAAGAACCGTAGGCCGCCCCCATCAGTGCACTCACAGCGTTATCCAGATCCGCATCCGGCATCAGCACCGCGTGGTTCTTCGCCCCGCCCAGCGCCTGCACACGTTTGCCGCGCTTGGTGCCTTCGGCATAAATGTATTCAGCAATCGGCGTTGAACCCACAAAACTCAGCGCTTTAACCTCCGGCGCTTCAATCAACGCATCCACAGCGCCTTTGTCACCATGCACCACGCTCAGCACGCCCTTGGGCAGACCGGCTTCATGCAGCAACTGTGCAATAAACAAAGTCGAGCTTGGATCGCGTTCCGACGGTTTGAGGATGAAACAGTTACCGCACACAATCGCCAGCGGGTACATCCACAGCGGAACCATGGCCGGGAAGTTGAAAGGCGTAATGCCTGCAACCACACCCAGCGGTTGGAAATCCGACCATGCGTCAATGTTCGGTCCTACGTTACGGCTGTATTCACCCTTCAGGATTTCTGGCGCAGAGCACGCAAACTCAACGTTCTCAATCCCGCGCTTCAGTTCACCCGCAGCGTCTTCCAGGGTCTTGCCGTGTTCTTCGCTGATCAACTGGGAGATGCGCGCTTCGTTCTGCTCCAGCAACTGCTTGAAGCGGAACATCACCTGAGCACGCTTGGCCGGTGGCGTATTGCGCCAGGCCGGGAAAGCAGCCTTGGCTGAGTCGATGGCTTTTTGAATGGTTTCACGACTGGCCAGCGGCACTTGATGAATCACTTTACCGGTCGACGGGTTAAACACATCAGCGGTACGACCAGAGTCGCTCAGAAATTCGCCATTGATGAAATGTTGAATGGTGCTCATGGGTGCTCCAAAAAGTTGTCCACAGGCGCGAACGCTGCGCGCCTGCCTCTATTCCCAAAACCGCTTCTATAGATAGAAGGATCAGTCAATCTGGTTCAGCGCTTCACCGACTGCATCGAACAAACGATCCAGGTCTTGCGGCTTGCTATTAAAGGTTGGGCCGAACTGCAGAGTGTCGCCACCAAAGCGTACGTAGAAACCCGCCTTCCACAATTTCATCGCCGCATCAAATGGACGAACAATTGCGTCACCATCACGCGGGGCAATTTGAATGGCACCCGCCAAGCCATAGTTACGAATGTCGATGACGTTTTTCACGCCCTTCAAACCATGGATCGCATTCTCAAAGTGCGGCGCGACTTCAGCAACGCTCTGCACCAGATTTTCCTTTTGCAGCAGATCCAGCGCAGCCAGGCCCGCAGCACAGGCCACAGGGTGAGCCGAATAGGTATAGCCGTGTGGGAATTCAACCGCGTATTCAGGCGTCGGCTGATTCATGAACGTCTGATAGATCTCAGTGGTGGCAATCACCGCGCCCATCGGGATCGCGCCGTTGGTCACTTGCTTGGCAATACACATCAAGTCCGGAGTTACGCCGAAGCTGTCAGCACCAAACATCGAGCCTGTACGACCAAACCCGGTGATCACCTCATCGAACACCAACAGGATGTTGTGTTGATCGCAGATTTCACGCAGACGTTTCAGATAACCCTGAGGCGGCACCAGCACACCGGCCGAACCTGCCATAGGCTCCACAAACACCGCCGCGATATTCGACGCGTCATGCAACTCGATCAGCTTGAGCAGCTCATCAGCCAGCGCAATACCACCCTGCTCCGGCATGCCGCGTGAGAACGCGTTGCTCGCCAACAGCGTGTGCGGCAAGTGATCAACATCACTCATCGCCTGGCCAAACAGCTTACGGTTACCGTTCACACCGCCCAGGCTCGTGCCGGCAATGTTCACCCCGTGGTAACCACGGGCACGGCCAATCATCTTGGTCTTGGTCGACTGGCCTTTCAAACGCCAGTAAGCCCGCACCATCTTCACCGCGGTATCCGCACACTCAGAACCCGAGTCAGTGAAAAACACGTGGTTCAGATTACCGGGGGTCAGCGAGGTGATTTTCTCTGCCAGCTGGAATGACAGCGGGTGCCCGTACTGGAACGCAGGCGAATAATCGAGGGTGCCCAGTTGCTTGGCCACTGCTTCCTGGATTTCTGTGCGGGTATGACCTGCACCACAGGTCCACAGACCTGACAGCGAATCGTAGATTTGCCGACCTTTATCGTCCGTCAGATAACTACCTTTCGCGCCAACGATAAAACGTGGGTCGCGATGGAAGTTACGGTTAGCGGTGTAAGGCATCCAATGAGCATCCAGCTTGAGCTGGCTAGTCACTGAGATTTCAGCATTTTCGGGCATGTTCATCGGCAAAACCTCGCAAAGCAGAAAGCGGCGTGGGATTGAAAGCGTTGTTGCAGCTAAATTGCCACGGCTATAAAGTCGATGAAATCCAACTCTTCTAACCTTTAGTTAGGCCCGGACTAAACTATGAGCACCCGTCGTCCCGATGCACTGGCACAAGTCAGCGACTTTGATATTCGATTGCTCCGGATCTTTCGCAGCGTTGTCGAATGCGGTGGTTTTTCAGCCGCAGAAACCGTGCTCGGGATTGGTCGCTCGGCCATCAGCCAACAGATGAGCGACCTCGAACAACGCCTCGGTTTACGTCTGTGCCAACGGGGTCGCGCCGGGTTCTCCCTGACAGAAGAAGGCCGCGAGGTGTATCAGTCAGTGCTGCAGTTATTAGGTGCACTGGAAAGTTTTCGTACCGAGGTCAACGGCCTGCACCAGCACCTGCGCGGTGAGTTGACCATTGGCCTCACCGACAACCTGGTCACCCTGCCCCACATGCGTATCACCCATGCGCTGGCACAACTCAAGGAACGCGGACCTGACGTGCAAATCCACATTCGTATGATCGCCCCCAACGAAGTGGAACAAGGCGTTCTCGACGGCCGCCTGCATGTAGGCGTCGTTCCCCAGGCCAGCGCACTCTCCGGGCTTGAATATCAGCCACTGTACAGCGAGCGCTCACTGCTTTACTGCGCCGTCGGCCACCCGCTGTTTTATGTCGATGACCGGCAACTGGAAGACCAGCGCCTCAATGACCAGGACGCCATTGCCCCGACCTTTCGCCTGCCAGCCGACATCCAGGCGCACTACCAGGCACTCAACTGCACCGCCAGCGCATCCGACCGAGAAGGCATGGCGTTCTTGATTTTGACCGGGCGCTACATCGGCTACCTGCCCGATCACTACGCCAGCTTCTGGGTACAGCAAGGCCGCCTGCGCGCCTTGAAAGCCAAAACACGTTTTTATGACTTAAGCCTCGCCTCGGTCACCCGCAAAGGCCGACGGCCACACCTGGTGCTGGAAAGTTTCCTTGAGAGCCTGGAAGCGACGCGCTAACGTAAAAGGCGGCCTCAAGCCTCCAGCCAATGTTCGGAAACCACATGCCCTCGACCCTCACCGGCCTTTGCGAATACCGTGAAGAAATCCGCAAAAGCCGCTTCATCACACTGGCCGCCCCGATTACCAGCGCCCAGCAAGCCCAAGACTTCATCGAACAACACAGCGACCTCAACGCCACCCACAACTGCTGGGCCTGGAAACTTGGCGCTCAATACCGCAGCAGCGATGATGGCGAACCCGGCGGCACCGCAGGGCGGCCGATCCTGTCAGCGATTGAGTCGCAAGACTGCGATCAAGTCGTGGTGCTGGTTATCCGCTGGTACGGCGGCATCCAACTGGGCACCGGCGGGCTCGCGCGCGCCTATGGCGGTGGCGCCAACAAATGCCTGCAAGGGGCAGAGAAACTCCCGCTCATCAGCCGCGTCCCCCTGCAGTGCACCTGCCATTTCAGTGAACTGGCCTTGGTTAAATTGCGTCTGGCCGAACTGGATGGCCTGCTCACCCAAGAAACCTTTACCGCTAACGGGGTTGATTTACAGCTGGAGCTGGGCGAAGAGCACATTGCTGCTCTGCAGCAACAGTTGGCCGGCATCAGTCGCGGCAGAATCCTGTTGCACCGGGACACCCCACACAGCGACGCGTAAGCGTGAATAACCTGCGGCTCACCACTTGCCCACAATCACTGTGCACCCAACTGTGGATAACCTGAGCACACTCGGCTACAGCCCTTTTATTACGGGCCTTTCAGCCATTTGTACGTTTTTTATCCAAATCAGCAACGCTTTACGAAAAACACAGATAAAACAATACTTTAGCGCTGCATATCGCGGTTAGAACAAAGGGATGCAGTGCTTATACCGGTGCATTCAAGTTGCGCACAGATACTGTGGAACAACCTGTGGATAACCCGTGCAAAGTCCCCGGCGATTCAGCCCCCATAACGCTTACTTAATCTTGTGCGTTTTTTAATCAATTACAGTCATTCAAGACCATCACCTGACCTCTGCCTGCCTATCGTTCCTACTCACCATTTGATGAGAGCGCACACACAAGCGCTGGGCACTCGCACAGGGAAGGCGTAAAAACAGCTAACGGTGACTTCCTTAACGCTAAAGAGGGCGAATTCATGGCAGCAAAAAAAGCACTAATCGTAGGCGCCTCACGTGGGCTGGGTCTGGGACTGGTGACAGCGCTTTCCCATGACGGCTGGCAGGTAACCGCAACCGTTCGTGACCCTCAGCGCGCAGAGGCATTAAAAAAACTGGATAACGTGCAGGTCGAGCAACTCGACATCGACAACCTGCAAGCCATCAACGCCCTGCACCAGCGCTTGAGCGCAGACGTATTTGACCTGGTTTTTATTAACGCCGGCATCAAAGGCCCGGACGATCAAACCTCCGGGGCCGCCAGTCTCGCCGACATTGGCCAATTGTTCCTGACCAACAGCGTGGCGCCCGTTAACGTGGCTCAAGCCTTTGTCGGCAACATCAAGAAGGACAATGGCGTTCTGGCATTCATGAGCTCAAGGCTGGGCAGCATCACCAATCCCAACGCCCCGTATCTTGCACTCTACAAAGCCAGCAAGGCCGCGCTCAATTCATTGACCAACACCTTTGTGACGCAACTCCCGGAGCCGCGACCAACCGTGCTTTCCATCCACCCGGGCGTCGTCAAAACCGACCTGACCGGCGGCACCGGCGACATTGACGTCGACACCAGCATCCGCGGCATCGTCGAACAGCTCTATGCGTATGCCGGTAAAGGCGGTCATCACTATATCGACTACAAGGGTCAGACCATTCCCTGGTAGCCGTATGAAGGGCAGCCGTCACAGGCTGCCCATCGCTTAAAGCCCCAGCAGCGACAACATGATGAACGTGGCAAACAACACGAAATGCGTCATGCCCTCAATGGCATTGGTCTCACCGTCATTCAAATTGATCGCACACACCACCAGCGTGATCAGCACCATCACCGTCTGCACCGGGGTCATCGCCATCTGGAAGGGCTGGCCGGTATATAGCGCCATCGCCTCCATGGCAGGCACCGTCAAAATCACCGTGGACAACGAAGCGCCCAAGGCCACATTCACCACCGATTGCATGCGGTTGGCCAACGCGGCCCGTAGCGCCGTCAGAATTTCCGGTGCCGCCGAGATGGCCGCAACCACAATTGCCGTCATTACCGGCGGCGCGCCCGTCCCCTCAAGGCCAAGGTCCAGCGCCTTGGACATCACCTCCGCCAGCGCACCGATCACAATCACGCCCAAGCCAAGAATGGCGATCGACAGCTTTACATTGGTCGGCGTCCCTTCTGGCTCGCGCTTGCGGCCTTTTTTCTCCGGGTAGCTGTAACTGAAAAAGTAACTATGCGGCCCCACCTGCATGCGCAAAAACACCGCATACAGCAGCACCATCGCGCCAATGGTGAAGGCGGAGTAAATTTTCCAGTCGGCCTCAGGGATAAATTCCGGCACCACCATCGACACACCCATGGCGGTCAGAATCATCACGCTGTACGTGCGGGCCGAATCGTCGTTGTAGGACTGCTCACCATGTTTGATCCCGCCCATCAGCGCAGCTAAACCGAGGATGCCGTTGATATCGAGCATCACCGCCGAATAAATCGTGTCACGTACCAGTGTTGGCGACGGCTCGTTGCTCATCATGATGGCCAGGATGACCACTTCTACCAGCACCGCAGACAGCGTAAGAATCATCGTCCCATAAGGGTCGCCGACCTTTTCAGCCAAGACCTCTGCATGATGCGCCACCCGCATCGAAGCGCAGACAATCGCCGCAATCAGGACCAAGCCCCCGATCAGCGCCGTGGCCTGGCCACTGCCCAATAACCAATGCTCCAGCGGGAAAGCCACACAGACCATCGCCACCGCCAGGAGGAGGAGTTTTTCATCTTTCAATAAAGTCAGCATCGCAGGCCTTTTGCCGAGAGTCGAATACACGTTGTGAGGTCACAGACTGCCAAAACTCACTAACGTTTCGTTACACCTTAGTTCACAGGCACGCCATTAGAAGGGTCGGACTGGTCGCTTAAACGCAGTTGGTGCGACAAATGGCGGGGGCATTTTTACAAGCTGTGTCGTCCGACGCCTGTAGAATGCCTCCATCTGCACCTGATCTGATGAGAAAAACGAATATGTATGACTGGCTGAACGCCCTGCCAAAAGCAGAACTGCACCTGCACCTTGAAGGTTCTCTAGAGCCCGAGTTGCTGTTCTCGCTGGCCGAGCGCAACAAAGTCGCCCTCCCCTGGAACGATGTTGAAACCTTGCGCAAGGCCTATGCCTTCAACAACCTGCAAGAGTTTCTCGACCTCTACTACAAAGGCGCGGACGTACTGCGCACTTCTCAGGATTTCTACGACCTGACCTGGGCTTACCTGTTGCGCTGCAAGGCTCAGAACGTCATTCACACCGAACCCTTCTTCGACCCGCAAACCCACACCGACCGTGGCGTACCGTTTGAAGTGGTACTGAATGGCATCGCCGCTGCACTCAAAGACGGCGAACAGCAACTGGGTATCACCAGCGGCTTGATCCTGAGCTTCCTGCGCCACTTGAGCGAAGAAGAAGCGCAAAAAACCCTCGACCAGGCACTGCCATTTCGCGATGCATTTGTCGCCGTAGGCCTGGACAGCTCAGAAATGGGCCACCCGCCGAGCAAGTTCCAGCGCGTGTTTGACCGTGCCCGCCACGAAGGTTTTCTGACCGTGGCCCACGCCGGCGAAGAAGGCCCGCCGGAGTACATCTGGGAAGCCCTCGACCTGCTGAAAATCCAGCGTATCGACCACGGCGTGCGCGCGATTGAAGACGAGCGCTTGATGCAACGCATCATCGACGAGCAAATTCCGCTGACCGTGTGCCCGCTGTCCAACACCAAACTGTGCGTGTTTGATCACATGTCGCAACACAACATTCTCGACATGCTCGAGCGCGGCGTGAAAGTCACCGTCAACTCCGACGACCCGGCCTATTTCGGCGGTTACGTGACCGAAAACTTCCACGCGCTGTACACCGACCTGGGCATGACCCAGGACCAAGCCAAGCGCCTGGCGCAAAATAGCCTCGACGCCCGCCTGATCAAACCGTAAAAACCCGGCCTTGTAGGAGCGAGCTCGCCTCGCGATCTTTTGATCCTTTAAAAAGATCGCGAGACAAGCTCGCTCCTACAGGGCTCTACGCTGCCCCGCCAACTCCGCACACCGCTCAATCAGCATGTCGCGCAGCAGCTTCACCGGTTTGCTCAACTGGGCGCGATGCCCGCACAGCAAATTCAATGGCGCACGCTCGCACGTCAATTCCGGCAATAACACCTTGAGCCTGCCCGCCGTCACATCCTGCGCCACGTCCAGCCACGACTTGTACGCAATCCCCGCTCCGGCAATCGCCCACAAACGCACCACATCGGCATCATCACTAAAACGGTCACCGCTCACCGTCAGCCCCAGCTCGCGCTTACCGTCGTTAAATTGCCAATGGTCATGCACGCGCGTCCCAAGCATGTACAGCAGGCAGTTATGTTGCAGCAAATGTTCAAGCTGACGCGGCTCGCCTCGGCGCGCCAAATAGTCGGGTGATGCACACAGTACGCGGCGGTTGTCGGTGGCAACCGGTAGCGCCACCAGGCTGGAGTCTTCTGGCTCACCGTAACGCAGGGCGATATCCACAGGCTGACGAAACAGATCGGCAATCCGGTCGCCCAGCAATAGACGTACGGTCAACTGCGGGTGTTCACGCTGAAACGCGTCCAGCCAGGGCAACAACAGGTTACGTCCAAAGTCTGACGGCGCGGATAGCTGCAACACCCCGCTCACTTGGTCTTGCCCACGGGCTAAAAGGCGGCGCCCTTCATCCAGGCTGCTCAAGGCCGTACGCGCATAATCGAGAAAGCCTTGCCCCTCGGCTGTCAGGCGCAAACTGCGCGTAGAACGTGCCAACAATCGAACCCCTAACTGCGCTTCGATCCGCTTGAGGGCTGCACTGGCCACCGCTGGCGACAAGTCCATCACCCGCGCTGCTGCCGACAAACTGCCCAAGTCAGCAGCGCGCACAAACAATTGCAGGTCATCGAAGCGCAGCATTCATCGCCACCATTATCAAAAAAACATTGAAAGAGACTGCTGTTTTAGCCGGTTTTATCGCCCAGCGAAATGGTTAATCATCGATTCACTTTTCGTACTCACTGCCAGGACATGCCCCATGAAAGCTATCGCCTATTACCAGTCGTTGCCGATCCAAGACCCTAACGCCCTGCAAGACATCGAACTGCCCGAGCCAGTGGCCGGCCCGCGCGACGTGTTGGTTGAAGTCAAAGCCATCTCGGTCAACCCGGTGGACACCAAAGTCCGCCAAAACGCACAGCCGGAGGGCGGTGCCGCCAAAGTACTGGGTTGGGACGTGGCCGGGGTGGTCAAGGCGATCGGCAGTGACGTCAGCCTGTTCAAGGTCGGTGACAAAGTGTTTTACGCCGGTTCTATCGCCCGTGCGGGCGGCAACAGCGAGTTGCACGTTGTCGATGAGCGAATTGTCGGGCACATGCCAAAAAGCCTAGGTTTCGCTGAAGCCGCTGCACTGCCGCTGACCGCCATTACCGCCTGGGAATTGTTGTTCGAACGCCTGGCTATTAAAGAAGGCAAAAACGATGAGCAGCAAAGCCTGTTGATTGTCGGCGCAGCAGGCGGGGTCGGCTCGATCCTGACCCAACTGGCCAGCCAGTTGACCGCCCTCAAGGTGATCGGTACTGCATCACGCCCCGAGACCCAAGCCTGGGTTCGCGGACTGGGCGCCGATGTGGTCATCGACCACACCCAGCCATTGAGCGAAGCACTCAAAGCTCAGGGCATCGACGCGGTAACCCATGTCGCCAGCCTGACGCAAACCGATCAGCACCTCGACCAACTGGTCGAAGCCCTCGCCCCACAAGGCAAGTTTGCTTTAATCGACGACCCGAAAACCTTCGACATCACCAAGCTCAAACGCAAGAGCCTGTCGCTGCACTGGGAGTTCATGTACACCCGCTCACTGTTCGAAACCCCGGACATGATTGCGCAACACGCCCTGCTCAACCGGGTAGCCGAACTGATCGACGCGGGCACTTTGCGCACCACTGTGGGCGAACACTTTGGCACCATCAACGCCGCCAACCTGCGCCGCGCACACGCGCTGCTGGAAAGCGGCAAGGCCAAAGGCAAAATCGTCCTTGAAGGGTTCTGATCACAGCGAGGGGACCAAAACGGTCAATTTTTAACCGTCAGTCAGAGACTTGATGCCTGTCATATTTTGCGGCGCTTTCAGGCATACACTGGCCGCCTTTGCCAACTAAAGGAGGCCAGCAATGAAAATCCTGATAAAGGCGTTAGCAAAATCTCCTGACTGCCAATGGCAGGTTCAAATCGACCAGCAAGCCGTTAACTTTCGCACAAAGGCTGAGGCCAAAGCCTTTGTGGATACGTTGAAATCGCGCTTGCAGGCCCCGCACAAACTGCCCGAACCCATGGCAGTGTGATTCAGACTGTTTCCTCGGCGGCGATCCGCGCCTGATACACACGGCGGGTCGCCATGCCGATCGTCACGGCCAACACCCCGCACAAGGTGATCACCATCGCCATGGGCATTGCCGTGCCATCATGCAAAACACCCACGAGTGACGCCGCACCGGCGGCCACACTGAACTGCAAAAAGCCCAGCATCGCCGAAGCACTGCCCGCCCGTGCGCCCTGCCCATTCATGGCACACGCAGAGGCATTGGGGATGATGCAGCCCAGACTGGCGATGCAAATAAACAGCGGAATCAACAACGGCCACAGTTGCTCGGTGTGCAGGGCGCTAATGCCCAGCAATGCCACACCTGCCGCCAGATAAACCCACACCGTACGCGCCAGCAAAAAGGCCGGTTGGCGCTTGGCCAGCAACCGGGCGTTCACTTGCGCCACCAAAATAAAGCCCGCCGCGTTACTGCCGAACAACCAGCCGTAGTGTTCCGCAGGCACGCCATACAGCTTGATAAAGACGAAAGGTGAACCCGCAATGTAGGCAAACATCCCGGCCATTGCGATCCCCCCCGTCAGGGCATGCCCCAAGAACTCGCGATCCTTGAGCAAACGGCCGTATTGGCGCAGCGCCCCCGACAACGGTTGGCGCGGCACGTTGGCCGGCAAGCTTTCCGGCAACCCCAATGCCACCGCCAGGGCGGCCAGTGCACTGAAGCCGGTCAGCGCGATAAAGATCGACTGCCAGCCGTACACGTTAACTAGCAGGCCGCCGAGCATCGGCGCCAAAATCGGCGCCAGGCCCATCACCAGCATGAGCTGCGAGAACACCTTGGCCGAGCCCACCGCATCGCACTTGTCACTGACAATCGCACGTGACAGCACCATCCCGGCACACCCGCCCAGCGCCTGGACAAACCGTGCACCAATCAGCCACTCGAGCGTGGGCGCAACCGCGCAGGCCAAAGAACCCAGGGTAAACAGGCCAACACCCACCAGCAGCGGCACACGACGACCGAAGCGGTCAGCCAGCGGGCCGTACGCCAGTTGGCCGATGGACAAGCCCAAGAAATACACCGCAAGGGTCAACTGGATGTGCGTTTCATCGGTGGCAAAGGCTAGCGCCATCGCCGGGAACCCAGGCAAGTAGAAATCGATCGCCAAGGGCCCAAAAGCGCTGAGCGCGCCGAGAATCAGGAGAGTTCTAACGTTCATCAGTTGTCCAAATCGTACTGCGGTTAGCGCGGTACGACAGTCTAGCTGTGGTTGCAGACGATGAACATTAAGTTAGCGAGCTATCTAATAAATCACCTGTAGGAGCGAGCTTGCCTCGCGATCTTTTGATCGTTTAAAAGATCGCGAGGCTTTTCTGCGTCAAGCCGTGGCTGGCACGTCAAAACCGGCATCTTTAATCGCTCTAACGATGTCTTTTGCTGCCAACGAGCTCTCGACCTTCACCGTTTTGGTCTTCAGGTCCACGTCGACTTTAGACTGCGGATCAAGGCGCTGAATCGCGTTGGTCACACCGCGAACACAGCCACCACAGGTCATTCCATCCACTGTAAACGTTTGCATGACACGCCTCCTTTGGTTGAGATGGCCACAGCTTCCACCTTGCCATCGTGGCAAGGTCAAGCCCCTCGTTGCATGAGCACACTGGCAATCTGACCTTGGCTCGGCCAAGCTGAATGCCTTCTGATTTAAAAACAAGGTACCGAGCCATGCGCGGGTCCGCTTTGAGCCTAGTCAGTTTTTTAACCCTGGCCGCCTTGCCGCTGTGGGCCAACGCCGATCAAGACTACGGCGTTTTGATCATTTCTCGCGAACGCCTCGAAGTCCCCACCAGCTGCGAAGTCGGGGTGTACATCGACGATCAATTGGCCGGGCGATTGTTTCAAGAGCAGGCGCTGTCTTTCAATTTGCCCGCCGGCAATGTCGGCATTCGCCTCAAGCTGCTGCCCGGTCAGGCGCCGGGTTGCTTGCCCGGCATGCTGGTGCCGCCCGCGCAGCAGTTCACGCTTAAAGCCGGTGATGTACGCAAATACCGGATCGCGCTGGGCAAGGACGGCATGTACTTAAAACCCGCCAAGTTGGAATACTGACCACACGCCACGAAATAACCCACAGCAGTGGCCTTGACCTTGCCACGGGGTCAAGGTCGATTCTATGGACAGATAACTTCTTAAGGAGGACTGCTCGTGCCCACCCAATTCGATCTGCCGATTGACGGTATGACCTGTGCCAGTTGCGCCGGCCGCGTGGAAAAAGCCTTGGCCAAGGTGCCGGGGGTTGAAAGCGTCAGCGTCAACCTGGCCACTGAGCAGGCGCGTATCCAGGCCCCGGCCGACAGCCTGGCGGCACTGGTCGACGCCGTGCAGCAAGCGGGTTACAGCGTTCCAGCTCACAGCCTGGAGCTGGACGTGGGCGGCATGACCTGCGCGTCCTGCTCAGGCCGCGTGGAAAAAGCCCTCAGCAAAGTCCCCGGGGTCGAGCGTGTCAGCGTCAACCTGGCCAACGAGCGGGCCCACGTCGAACTGCTGGGCCACGTCGACCCGGCCCGACTGATCGACGCGGTTAACCAGGCCGGCTATTCGGCCAGTCTGCACCAGGCAAACAACCCGCACGCAGTGCAGGACGATCAGCAAAAGCGCTTGCAGCGCGAACGCTGGGCGTTGGTGCTGGCTATTGTCCTGGCGTTACCGCTGGTTCTGCCGATGCTGCTGATGCCATTGGGGATTCACTGGATGCTGCCCGCGTGGGCACAGTTCGTACTCGCCACCCCGGTGCAATTTGTGTTGGGCGCACGCTTTTATCGTGCCGCCTGGAAAGCCGTCAAAGCAGGCGCAGGCAACATGGACCTGCTGGTCGCCCTTGGCACCAGCGCGGGCTACGGCCTGAGCCTGTATGAATGGGCCATCGCCGCGCCCGGCACCACACCGCACCTGTACTTCGAAGCCTCGGCCGTGGTCATCGCGCTGGTACTGCTGGGCAAATACCTCGAAAGCCGCGCCAAACGCCAGACCGCCAGCGCCATTCGTGCCCTTGAAGCCCTGCGCCCGGAGCGCGCCTTGCGCGTGGTCGATGGCCAGGAACAAGACGTCGCCATCAGCGACCTGCGCCTCAACGACCTGGTGCTGGTTAAACCCGGCGAGCGTTTTCCGGTGGATGGTGAAGTGGTCGAAGGCCAAAGCCACGCCGACGAGGCCTTGATCAGCGGCGAAAGCCTGCCCGTGCCGAAACAGCTTGGGGATAAAGTCACCGGCGGCGCGATCAATGGCGAAGGCCGTCTGGTGATCAAAACCCTGGCCCTGGGCACCGAAACCGTCCTCGCACGCATCATTCGCCTGGTCGAAGACGCGCAAGCCGGTAAAGCGCCGATCCAGAAGCTGGTGGATAAAGTCAGCCAGGTGTTCGTCCCCGTGGTGCTCTTGATTGCCCTCGCAACTCTGCTCGGCTGGTGGCTCTACGGCGCCCCCATTGAAACGGCCCTGATCAACGCCGTGGCTGTGCTGGTTATCGCCTGCCCGTGTGCGCTGGGGTTGGCGACACCCACGGCGATCATGGCCGGGACCGGTGTGGCCGCCCGCTTCGGGATCTTGATCAAAGACGCCGAAGCGCTGGAGCGTGCACACGAAGTCAGCGCCGTGGTCTTCGACAAAACCGGCACCCTCACCTCCGGCACCCCGCAAATCGCCCACCTGGCGGCGCTGGACGGTGACGAAGCCCGCTTGTTGCAAGCCGCAGGCGCCCTGCAACGCGGCAGCGAACACCCCTTGGCCAAGGCCGTACTCGACGCCTGCGCCGCACGGCACTTAAACGTGCCGGATGTAGCTGACAGCCAGTCCCTGACCGGGCGTGGCATCGCCGGCACACTCGAAGGTCGCCGTCTGGCCTTGGGCAATCGTCGCCTGCTCGACGAAACCGGCCTCACCCCAGGTTCGCTGGCAGACTCCGCAACCGCCTGGGAGAACGAAGGCCGCACCCTGTCGTGGCTCACAGAACAAAGCCCCGAGCCCCGCGTGCTCGGCCTGTTTGCCTTTGGTGACACCCTTAAAACCGGCGCGCAGTCCGCGATCCAGCAACTCACCGCACGCCACATCAGCAGCCACTTGCTGACCGGCGACAACCGCGGCAGCGCCCGTGTGGTCGCCCAAGCCCTGGGTATTACCGACGTGCACGCCGAAGTCTTGCCCGCCGACAAGGCAGCCACGGTGGCCGAACTGAAAAAAACCGGCGTGGTGGCGATGGTCGGCGACGGCATCAACGACGCCCCGGCACTGGCCGCAGCCGACATTGGTATCGCCATGGGCGGCGGCACCGACGTGGCCATGCAGGCTGCGGGCATTACCCTGATGCGCGGCGACCCGCGACTGGTGCCCGCCGCCCTGGACATCAGCCGTAAAACCTATGCAAAAATCCGCCAGAACCTGTTCTGGGCGTTTGTCTACAACGTGATCGGCATTCCGCTGGCCGCCTTTGGCTTCCTCAACCCGGTACTGGCGGGCGCGGCCATGGCATTCTCCAGCGTCAGCGTGGTCAGCAACGCACTATTACTGAAGTTCTGGAAACCAGACGACCTGGAATGAGGAGGCAACTGTCATGAATATCGGCCAGGCCGCCAAGCACAGCGGCCTGAGCGCCAAAATGATTCGTTACTACGAGTCCATTGGCTTGCTCAAACCCGCCCACCGCAGCGACAGCGGCTATCGCCTGTACAGCGACGACGACCTGCACACATTGGCGTTTATCAAGCGTTCGCGGGACCTGGGGTTTTCACTGGAAGAGGTCGGCAAACTGCTGACCTTATGGCAAGACCGCCAGCGCGCCAGCGGAGACGTAAAAGCCCTGGCGCGCCAACACATCGAGGCGTTGAATCAAAAGATTGTTGAACTGAGCAGCCTGCGTGACACCTTGCAGGTGCTGGTCGAAAGCTGCCAGGGCGACCACCGCCCCGACTGCCCGATCCTTAAAGACCTGGAGTCGGGGGCGTGCTGCACCCCATAACCCTGTAACCCTGTAACCCTGTAGTCGCTGCCGAGGCACGAAGGCTGCGATCGAGTGCGCAGCGCTCGCATTTTTACGACGGCTTCGCCGCCGATCGCAGCCTTCGTTCCTCGTCAGCGACTACAGCTAAGGCTCACAGCACCATCATCAACACTTTGCCGATCATCAACACGCTGACCACCGCACACAGCACAGCAAACCCCTGTTGCATTCGCTGGCCCGAGATTTTCGGCGCCAGCACGCGGCCGATGATCATCCCCGCCAGCGTTGCGCTGATAAACAGCACGCCCTGTTCCGACAGGCTGAAGCCCTGATACACCAGATGCCCCAAGGTGCCCAAAGACACCAGCGCCACCACCATCAACGACGTGGCGACAATCCCGTGCATCGGCACATCACTGAACTTGCGAAACGCCGGGACGATCAAAAAACCACCGCCAACCCCCAGCAACCCGGTCAACAACCCCGCCGAGGCCCCGATCGACGCCAACGTGGTGGCGCAGCGCAGGTCCCACTTCAAGTGCCCGGTAGACGGGTTGAGCTGGCAGTTTTTATGCTCCATGTCTTCATCAGACGGGCAGCCCGCCCGGGCTTTCAAAAACATGCGCGCCGAGACAAACACCATCACGCCACCAAACAAGGCCATCAGTGCCGCACCGGGCAGCAGCTTGGCCAAGTGCAGCCCCAGCGGTGACGCCAGCCAGCCGGCGCCGGCCATCAGCGCTGCCGCCTTGTAGCGCACCAAGCCTTTGCGCAACCCGTCTATGGCGCCCACCGACGCCGCTACACCCACCGCCAATAACGCAACGGGCGTGGCCTCAACCAGTGTCCAGCCCACGCCCAGAGTCAACGCCGGTATGGCCAAAATGCCGCCGCCCGCGCCAGTCAGCCCCAACAACAAGCCCACCAGCGCGCCCAAGATCATAATCAGCATGGTTGAACTCAGTCCGGCTTGCAGTCAGTAAACCATTCACGCCCTTTGAGCATTCCTTGCCAGTAGAACCAGGGCAGTAATGTTGCCTTCAGGAACCAGGCAGACTGTCTTGGCACGGTAGGATCCATCGGAAATGTAGGCAGGAGTTTTCCGCCATAACCGAACTCGGCCAGAATCACTTTGCCTTTTTCGACCGTCAGCGGGCATGAGCCATAACCGTCATAACGCTTGGGCAATGCACGGCCATGGCGCAGGGCAATCAGGTTGTCCGCCACCACCACGACTTGCTTGCGCGCTGCCGCCGCCGTTTTGGCATTGCTGGTGCCGCACACATCGCCCGCCGCAAAAATCTCGGGGTAGCGCGGATGCTGCAAGGTGGCCGGGTCGGTTTCAAACCAGCCCGCCTTGTCGGCCAGCTCGCTGCGACGGATCACGTCCGGCGCTTGTTGCGGCGGCACGACATGCAGCATGTCGAAGCGCTTTTCGACCCGCGTGACCTGTCCGTCGGCACCGGTCACATCAAACCAGGCGGTCTTGTTCGGGCCGTCGACCTTGACCAGATTGGACTGGAACGCCAATTGCGCCTTGTAGGCTTCCACGTATTTCATCAACGGCGGGACAAAGGTCGGGACGCCAAACAACGCCGCACCCGCCAGGTTGAACTCCACCGAAACCGACGCCAGCACGCCCTGCTTGCGCCAGTAATCACACGACAGATACATCGCTTTTTGCGGCGCACCGGCACACTTGATCGGCATCCCCGGTTGCGTGAACAGCGCCTTGCCGCCGCGCAGCGAGCGCACCAGCTCCCAGGTGTAGGGCGCCAGATCATGCCGGTAATTGGACGTTACGCCATGTTTGCCGAGGGTTTCTTCCAGGCCTTCGATCTTCTCCCAGGCCAGTTGCAAGCCAGGGCACACAATCAACTGCTGATAACCCAGCTCTGTGCCATCACTGAGCAGCACCACCTTGCGCTGCGGTGCAAACGCACACAGCGACGCCTTCACCCACTGCGCCCCTTTGGGCATCACCTCGCCGGTGGGCCGCACCGTGTCTCGCACGTCGTAGGCACCGCCGCCCACCAGAGTCCACGCGGGCTGATAGTAGTGCTCGGTATTGGGCTCGATAACGGCGATGCGCAAAGACGCGTCGCGCTTCAACAAGCTTGCCGTCACCGACAGCCCGGCCGAGCCGCCGCCCACCACAACCACATCAAACTGGCGCACTTCACGGGCGCCTTGGGTCGCGGCCTCATAGAGTTTTGAAGAGCGATTGCCCGTGCGGCAAAACGCCAACACCGGCTTGGGCAACTCCGCCAGCAACTCACGCAGTTGTTGCGCCTGTTCCGCGGTTGCTCCAGTGGTCTGCACCGGCAAATAAGCAAAACGCAGCCCCAACGCCTCGGCGGCCTGCTGCATGGCGCCGTGCTCGGGTTGCTCGGGGCCGCCTTCATGATCGGGGCGGTTGCACACCACACTGCGAAAACCCAGTGCGGGCAAGGCTTGGAGGTCAGACGGCGCGAGCTGGCCAGACACCGAGAACGTGGCGTCGATTCGCTTGATGTTTTGCTCCATTGGGCACTCCAGGCACAACAAAAATGAATGGAATAAGGGGGCGGTGAACGTCGCAGGCAATGGCCCGCATCACTTCTTCAGCGCTTGACCGCAATACAGACCCGACAACGTTTGCATCACAGACACCACTTCGAAACTGGCGAGGGAATAGTAAATATATTTCCCCATGCGCCGGGTGTTGACCATGCCTTCATCGCGCAACACGCCGAGCTGTTGCGACAAGGTGGGCTGGCGGATCCCGGTCAGGTCTTCAAGCTCACCGACATTACGTTCGCCTTGCGTCAGCTGGCACAGCAACAGCAGCCGGTCTTCATTGGCAAGGGCTTTGAGAAGGGTGCAGGCTTTAGACGCAGAATCGCGCAGAAGGCCGATCTCTTCACTGGTGAGTTGGGCAGACATGGAGAGCTCCGTGACGTAATGGTCGACAGTCTACGTCTCGATAATATATGTTTCAATATATTGAAATATCTTTTGATTCACGTGAGGCCCTTCATGCACGCCGACATTCAAGGTTTCTACGACCCCAACACCTCAACCGTGAGCTACGTGGTGTACGAAGCAGACGGTAGCGAGTGCGCCATCATTGACCCGGTGCTCGACTACAACGCTGCCGCCGGACGCATCAGTACTGACAGCGCCGACAGCATCATCCGGTTTGTAGAAGCCCACGGCCTCAAGGTGCAGTGGTTGCTGGAGACCCACGCCCACGCGGATCATTTATCAGCCAGCGCCTACCTCAAGCAAAAGCTCGGCGGGCACATCGGCATTGGTTCGGCGATTACCCAAGTCCAGGGCGTGTTTCGCGATATCTACAACCTGGAGCCTGAGTTCAGACTCGACGGCTCGCAATTCGACCATTTATTCGAGCCGGACGAGGTGTTCCACATTGGCCGCCTGCACGTGCGCGCGCTCCATGTGCCGGGGCACACGCCAGCCGACATGGCCTACCAGCTCGAAGACCACAGCATCTTTGTCGGTGACACCCTTTTCATGCCGGATGTCGGCACCGCGCGTTGCGACTTTCCGGGGGGCGATGCGCAGCAGTTGTATCACTCCATCAAGCGCCTGCTGAGTTTGCCGGCCGATACCCGACTGTTGATGTGCCACGACTACCCGCCCGCCGGGCGCGAAGCCTCGTGGTCGACCACGGTGGGCGAGCAGCGGGCGCGCAATATCCACGTGAACGACAGCGTGCCACTGGCCGACTTTGTCGACATGCGCACCACCCGCGACGCCACCTTGGGCGTACCGGCCCTGTTGATCCCGGCCATCCAGGTCAACATCCGCGCCGGCAACCTGCCGCCCGCCGATGAAAGCGGCCTGCGCAGCCTGAAAATCCCGCTCAACCGGTTTTAAAAATGGCGGGCATAAAAAATCCGGCCAAGGCCGGATTTTTTATTCATCGAATCACTGCATCCACGGCGGAGGCGGCTCTTCGGCCTTACTCGGTGGCGCATCATCTGCGGCTCGCACCGCTTGACGACGTTCTTCGTCCAGACGGGCCGCTTCGATCTCGCGGATCACACCGCCGACATCCGCCAACTCTTCAGGCTCATCAAACTCGCCGGTCAACACGCTGGTCGGCTGCAGGGTGCCCGCTTCGTAAAGCGCCCACATTTCCTTGGCGTAGCGGGTTTTCTTCAACTCCGGCGCAAAACGTCCGAAGTACAAAGCCATGTTGCCCACGTCACGCTCCAGCATGTTGAACGCGTGGTTGTTACCCGCCGCATCCACCGCCTGAGGCAAGTCGATAATCACCGGGCCGGTTGGCGTCAGCAACACGTTGAACTCGGACAAGTCGCCGTGAACCAGCCCCGTGCAGAGCATCAGCACGATCTGGGAAATCAGGTACGCGTGGTATTCGCGCGCCTGATCCGGCTCCAGCACCACATCGTTCAAGCGCGGTGCCGCGTCGCCGTATTCATCGGCCACCAGTTCCATCAGCAGCACGCCTTCGAGGAAGTCGAACGGCTTGGGCACCCGTACACCGGCGCCCGCCAGCCTGAACAGGGCGGCTACTTCGGCGTTCTGCCAAGCGTCCTCGGTTTCTTTACGACCGTACTTCGAGCCCTTGGCCATCGCTCGGGCCTGACGGCTGTTGCGAACCTTGCGACCCTCCTGATATTCAGCGGCCTGCCGGAAACTTCGTTTGTTAGCCTCCTTGTAAACCTTGGCGCATCGCAGCTCTTTGCCGCAGCGGACCACATAAACAGCTGCTTCTTTGCCACTCATGAGTGGGCGCAGCACCTCGTCGATCAGACCGTCCTCGATCAGGGGTTCTAAGCGTTTTGGAGTCTTCATCAGCTTTTATTGTGGGTCCTTTGTTACCAAACACGCGAATGTCACTCGTTATACGGCAATCCACTCACTACGGGGAGAGGGGGACCGTGCAAGAGTCGCTTGTAGGCACGCCATGTGCCAAAAATCCCGACGTTAGCCGCTCTGGATAATAGACGAGCGCCAACCATCGGGCATCGACTAATCCCGTTGATTCAGCGCGCACCCTACTAGAGCCGAGCAAAATGTATGCAGGGCGTTTCCGAAAATAGCCCGATCACTGTCGGAATAACTCGCCGGGCGTGAAGCCAAACATTTTTTTAAAGGCGGCAATAAAGGCCGACGTGGATTCATAGCCACATGACAACGCCGCCAGAGTCACGCTGCCGCCCTCCTCCAGCACCCGCAAAGACGACAGCAAGCGCATACGCTGGCGCCAACTGCGAAAACTCATGCCGGTTTCCCGGTCAAACAATCGCATCAGGGTTTTTTCCGACGTGCCCAAGCGCTCGGCCCACACGCTGAGCGTCACTTCAGCCTCAGGGTTTTCAATCAGCTCATTGCACAGCGCCAACAACCGCGCATGACGCGGCAATGGCAGCGAAAAACCGACCTGGTTCAGGCCCGCCAACTGATCGAGCAACACCTGCACCAAACGTTCTTCAGGGCTGCCGCCTTGTGGATACTCCACCGGCAAGGCGCAAAAACGTTTGATCAGCTCGCGCGCCAGCGGTGTCACCTCCAATACCCGGCAATGTTCGGGTGCCCACAGGCAATCCTCACGGCGCACGTACACGCTGCGCATCTCGGCGCGCATTGAGGTCACCACCTCATGCTCCAGCCCGGCCGGGATCCAAATGCCCCACTGCGGCGGCGCATAAAAACTGCCTTCGTCGGTGTGCACACCCAACACGCCACTGATGGCATACGAAAACTGCACCCAATCATGTCGATGGCGTGGCGTCCACGAGCCCGCGCCCAAACTCTCGGCGCGCGCGTACAGCGGCCGAGGCAAGGTTGTGAGTGCAGGAATGGCGCGTTCGGCACCACGTTGTCCGTTTGGCGGCATTGGTTGGCCTTATGTCGCAAGACGTCAGATAAACCCGACGTTAGGCTAAGTCATCAATTCTTACAATGCTCTGGTGCCCACGATGCCTGTGTTCAAACACCTCAAACGCCTGTTCACAGACTGGTTTCTGTGCGGCATGTTACTGGCGACTTTACTCGCCTACGTCTTCCCGACGTTCGGCAGCACTGGCGGCGGCATGCACGCGGAAGTGGTGATCAACATCGGCGTGTTCCTGGTGTTCTTCCTGCACGGGGTCAACCTGTCCAGCGAGCAAATCCGCCACGGCCTGAAAAATATCCGCCTGCACTTCATGGTTCAGGGCTTCACCTTTATCGTCTTCCCGCTGATCTGGGTGGTCGCCAACAAGTTGTTGGGCGCGCACATTCCGCCGCTGCTGATGCTGGGGTTCTTCTACCTTTGCGCCCTGCCTTCGACCATTTCCTCGTCCGTGGCACTCACCGGCAGCGCGGGCGGCAACGTGCCTGCGGCAATTCTCAACGCCAGCCTGTCGAGCGTACTGGGGATATTTCTCACGCCATTGCTAGTGAGCTTTGTAGTCGGCAGTGGCTCGGGTGGTATCGACCTGGGCTCAACCCTGCTCGACCTGTGCGCCATGCTGTTGCTGCCATTGGTGCTTGGGCAACTGGTGCGCCCGCTGTTCGGACGCTTTTTCGCCCGCCACAAGCGCTACACCAATATCTGCGACAAAGTGGTGATCTTGCTGCTGGTGTACGCGGCGTTCTGTAACTCGATGGTCTCGGGCATGTGGCAACAGCAAGGCACCTCGGTGATCTTCAGCGCTCTGGTTGGCAGCGCGATCTTGCTCGCCATCA
This sequence comes from Pseudomonas helleri, assembly GCF_001043025.1. GTDB lineage: Bacteria > Pseudomonadota > Gammaproteobacteria > Pseudomonadales > Pseudomonadaceae > Aquipseudomonas > Aquipseudomonas helleri. The sequence goes on from NZ_JYLD01000001.1 coordinate 22,455, forward strand.
TTTTGTGGCTGACCACCCGCACTGCGCGCGCCTTGAAATTCAGCACCGCCGATGAAATCGCCGCCGTGTTCTGCGCCAGCAAAAAATCCCTGGCGGCGGGCGCCCCGATGGCTGCGTTGATCTTTGGCGCCAACCCCGGCCTTGGGCTGATCTTGCTGCCGATCATGATCTACCACCCGCTGCAACTGATCGTCTGCTCGGTGATGGCTGAAAGCTACGCCAGCCGCAATCAGCGAGAAAAGGCCGAACAAAACGCCTCGGCCGTGGCTGCCAGCTAAGCTTCATCTTTTTGTGGGAGCGGGCTTGCTCGCGATGCAGACAACGCGGTCGTTGAGTTAACCCGCGTCGATACAATCGCGAGCAAGCCCGCTCCCACACACATCAGTCCCGCTCAAGAATCGCCGTCACACCCTGCCCACCGGCCGCGCAGATCGAGATCAACCCTCGGCCCTGCCCGGCCGTGGCCAGCAACTTGGACAAGTTGGTGACGATGCGTCCACCCGTCGCGGCAAACGGATGCCCAACGGCCAGCGAACTGCCTTTGACGTTCAGCTTGCTGCGGTCAATGGACCCCAGCGGCGCCTCCAGCCCCAGCCTTGTTCGGCAGTATTCGGCGTCTTCCCACGCCTTCAGCGTGCACAGCACCTGCGCAGCAAAAGCCTCATGAATCTCGTAGTAGTCAAAATCCTGCAAGGTCAGGCCATTACGCGCCAGCAGCCGTGGGACCGCATACACCGGCGCCATCAGTAACCCTTCGGCTCCGTGTACGAAATCCACCGCCGCCGTTTCGCCATCACGCAGGTAAGCCAACACCGGTAACCCCCGCGCCTTGGCCCACTCTTCACTCGCCAGCAACACCACGGACGCGCCATCAGTCAGCGGCGTCGAGTTACCCGCCGTCAAGGTGCCTTTGGCGCTGCGCTCGAACACCGGTTTTAGCGCGGCCAGCTTCTCCAGGGTCAGCTCGGGGCGCAGGTTATTGTCGCGGCGCAGCCCCTGAAACGGGGTGAGCAAATCGTCTTCCCAGCCCTCGTGATACGCCGCCGACAACGCCTGATGGCTGTGCAAGGCCAAGGCATCCTGCTCGTTCCGGGGGATATGCCAGGTTTGCGCCATCAACTCGCAGTGCTGGCCCATGGACAAGCCGGTGCGCGGCTCGCCATTACGCGGGAAGGCCGGTTTCAAAAAGCTCGGGCGCAATTGCAGCAAGGCTTTGACCTTGTCCAGCGGCGCCTTGGTGCGATTGAGCTGCAACAGCCACTTGCGCAGGCCGTCATTCAGGCCAATCGGCACGTCCGAGGCGCTGTCGACACCCCCGGCAATCGCACAGTCAATCTGCCCGAGGGCAATTTTATTGGCCACCAGCAACGCCGCTTCCAGGCCGGTGCCGCAGGCTTGTTGCAGGTCATAGGCGGGGGTTTGTGGCGACAGGCGTGAGCCCAGCACGCACTCGCGGGTCAGGCTGAAGTCCCTGGAGTCCTTGAGCACCGCCCCGGCCACCACTTCGCCCATGCGCAACCCGTGCAGGTTGTAGCGCTCAATCAACCCCTCCAGCGCAGCGGTCAACATCGTCTGATTGCTGGCCGTCGCGTACGCTCCGTTAGCGCGGGCAAATGGAATTCGATTACCGCCAATAATGGCTACTCGACGCAAACTCATAAGATGTTCCCTATTCTTTCAAGGCCATTGATCGTTACAAGCGTAGGTCCTATCGCTGATAACGAACGACCATGACGTGTTTGTGGTCAACCCTTTGAACCCCATCTGTCGGAGAGTGTTCCATGTCAGACCGTTATATCGACTTTGCCAACTCATCCATCGGCCACCGCGTGGTTGGTGCATTGGGTCTGCCGTCACCGGTACGACTGGAACGCTGGCAAGCGGGCCGCCTGCGCCCGGTAGAAGGTGCGCTGTTGTTGGGGGGCGGTGCATTGGCCGCGACGATCGGGGCTTTTGCGCAAAAACTCACCGATGCCGTATTCGCCTACGGCCCCGGCGAGTGGTCGGCCAACCCGTGGATACCCGGCCAGGGGCCCAAGCTCAAAGCCGTGGTGTTCGATGCCAGCGAACTGCTGCACACCGACCAGCTCAAACAATTGCGAGAGTTCTTCCAGCCACTGCTGCGCAGCCTGGCGCCCAGCGCGCACATCGTAATCCTCGGCCGCGCCCCGGAAACCCAGCGTGACCCGTTTGCCGCCAGCGCCCAACGCGCCCTTGAAGGCTTTGCCCGCTCATTGGCCAAAGAGCTGCGCAGCGGCGGCACCTTGCAACTGCTGTATGTCGGCGAAGGGGCAGAAGACCAACTAGAAGGCGCGCTGCGCTTTTTCCTCTCGCCCAAAAGTGCCTTTGTCAGCGGCCAGGTGCTGCGCCTGAGCCCCTGCGCCACGCAGGTGCCGGACTGGACGCGGCCACTGGCCGGGCATAAAGCCTTGGTTACAGGCGCAGCGCGGGGCATTGGCGCGTCGATTGCCGAAACCCTGGCCCGCGACGGCGCCGAGGTGGTGTTGCTCGACGTGCCCTCAGCCAAAACCGATCTCGATGCACTGGCCGCGCGCCTGGGCGGGCGCAGCCTGGCCCTGGACATTTGCGCCGCAGACGCCTCCGCGCAATTGGTCGAACACCTGCCGGACGGCATCGACATCGTGGTGCACAACGCCGGCATCACCCGCGACAAAACGCTGGCCAACATGACGCCCGAATATTGGGATGCCGTGCTCGCGGTCAACCTCAATGCGCCGCAAGTGCTGACCAAAGCCCTGCTGGACAGCGGCACCTTGCGCGATAACGGCCGGGTGATTTTGCTCGCGTCCATCAGCGGTATCGCCGGTAACCGCGGGCAAACCAACTACGCCGCCAGCAAGGCCGGGCTGATTGGCCTGGCCCAGGCTTGGGCGCCGCTGCTGGGCGAGCGCGGCATCAGTATCAACGCCGTTGCGCCGGGCTTTATCGAAACCCAAATGACCGCGCATATTCCGTTTGCCCTGCGCGAAGCCGGGCGGCGCATGAGCTCACTGGGCCAGGGCGGTCTGCCACAAGACGTCGCCGAAGCCGTGGCCTGGCTCAGCCAGCCGGGCTCGGGGGCCGTCAGCGGGCAAGCGTTGCGGGTCTGTGGGCAAAGTGCCTTGGGGGCCTGAATCATGACCGTGCATTGGCTCGACCTCAGCGCCCCGCCGCACTTGCCCGCGATGTATGCGCAAGCGGCGGCCAAACGCAAAATCACCGGCAGCACCCTGCCGGAGCAAGGCTTGCGCTGCTGGGTCGACATTGACGCCCAGGCGCTGGCGGCCTTTCGTGACGTTTGCGCGATTGCGCCCAGCCCTTTATTGCCGCCGACCTACCCGCATGTGTTGGCGTTCGGCCTGCAAATGCAGTTACTGACCGACAAAGACTTCCCCTTCCCGCTGCTGGGGCTGATACACCTGACCAATCGGATCCGGGTCTTGCGGCCCATGGGCGGTGTGACCCGGTTGCGCATCGGCGTGTTTGTGCACAACCTGCAAAAACACCCCAAGGGCGCCACCTTTGACGTCGTGACCCAAGTCGACGATCAACTCGGGCCACTCTGGGAAGCTGAAAGCACACTGCTGTGCAAAGGCGTCGACTTGCCCGGCGAAGTGCCAGCAACCCCGACCTTTAGCCCTATCGCCTTGACCGAACTGACCCGCTGGTATGCGCCGTCGAATATCGGTCGCCGCTATGCCAGGGTCTCGGGCGACTACAACCCCATCCACCTCAGCGCCGCCAGCGCCAAACTGTTCGGCCTGCCCAGCGCCATCGCCCACGGCCTGTGGCTCAAAGCACGTGCGCTGGCAGCCCTCAACGCGCACCTGCCAGCGGCCAATGTCGAGATCAGCGTTGCGTTCAAAAAGCCGGTGCGATTGCCCAGCGAAGTCATCTTGCTGAGCAGCGATGCAGGCTCAAGCGGCGACTTCCAGCTCAACGGGCACGGGGATCTGGTGCATTTGATTGGCCAGTGGCGACCTATCAGCTGAGACATCAACGTGTAGGAGCGAGCTTGCCTCGCGATCTTTTGATGGTTTAAAAGATCGCGAGGCAAGCTCGCTCCTATACGGGGTTTGCGCTTTTTGCTCATGCCTTTCACTTGCACCAATCTGCATTCAGTCGCAAGCTTTGCTCCTTCTGGAGAACCCACCCGCGATGAACCTCGAAGAACTCACTCAGCGCATGCACCGCATCCGCGATAACAACGACTGGAAGCAATTTCACAGCCCGAAAAATCTGGCCATGGCGGCCAGTGTCGAAATGTCCGAGCTGGTTGAAATTTTCCAGTGGCTCAGCGAAGACCAATCACGCCAATTATCCGCCGACAAACTGGCCCACGCCGGGCAGGAAGTCGGCGACATCGTGCTGTACCTGTTGCTGTTATGCAGTGAGTTGGGGCTGGACATGGATCAAGTGGTGCGCAGCAAACTGGCCGACAATGAAAGGCGTTTTAGCAAATGAGTGACCGTCACTTCGATCAACTGGCCACCCGTTTTGCTGAAAAAATCTACGGTGGGGCCAAGGGCGCGATTCGTCTGGCGGTGCTGCAGGCCGACCTTGAAGAGGCGCTGCCTCAGCGCCCGTTGCGGGTGCTGGATATCGGCGCCGGGCTGGGCCACATGTCGCTGTGGCTGGCCGAGCGCGGGCATGATGTGACACTCGCCGAACCGGCCGCACCGATGCTCGAAGGCGCACGCGAGCGCTTTGCCGCTGCGGGCCAGACCGGCACCTTTATTCAGGCACCGTGGCAAGAGCTGCTTGGGCAACTGACCGAACCCTATGACCTGGTGATCTGCCATGCCGTACTCGAATGGCTGGCCGAGCCCCACACCATCCTGCCGGTGTTGCACCAACTGACCGCCAAAGATGGTTGGCTGTCGCTGGCGTTTTATAACCGCGACGCCCTGATCTACCGCAACCTGCTCAAAGGCCACTTCCGCAAAATGCGCAAGAACACCCTGGCCGGTGAAAAGCAAAGCCTGACCCCGCAAGAACCGCTCGACCCGCGAGAACTGGCCAGCGCCCTTGAAGGTCTGTGGCAGGTGCAAAGCCAAAGTGGCGTGCGGGTGTTTCACGACTACATGCCAGTAGAGTTTCAAGCCCGCGCTGACCTTGAAGCGCTGGTCGAAATGGAGCTGGCCCACCGTCGCCATCCTGCCTTCGCCGGGCTGGGACGTTATCTGCATTGGGTATGCCGCCCGGTTTAACACCCGCATGGGGAGATGATGATGTATCGCCGCGTTGCCTTGCTCGCTGTAAGTCTGGGATTGGCTGCGTGCCAGAGCCCCAACCCGTATACCGCCAGTTCCATGCCCATCCCGCCTGCTCCGCCGCAAGCGGCCAACACCCTGGACTTGAGCGCCTACCCGGCGCCGCCACGGGACTACGGCCGCTATCAAAGCTGGGCCTGGCGCAACAACCAATTGCCGGCCGGGTCGGCCTGGGCAGACTCCGCACAAATTGCCGAAGCGGTCAGCAATGCCCTGGACCAGCGCGGATTGCGCCCTGCACAACCTGGCCACCCCGCTGATTTGTGGGTGAGTGCAGATTTACACACAGAAAAACGCTTGCGCCAGGTTCAGGACGACTATGGTTATGGCGGCATGTACGGCGACCGTTATGGTCGCTATGGCAACCAGTACGGCATGTACAACAGCGTACCGGTTGTGCGCACCTATGAAGTCGAAGTGATGGTTGTACGGCTCAATCTGTATGACGGAAAAACAGGTCAGCCGATCTGGAGTTCAAGTGCAGAAACCAGTAGTAAAGGCAGCCTGAGCGAACGCAGTGACGCCCTGCGCGAATCACTGAACAAGGCAGTGCAGGCTTATCCTCCCCATTAAAACTGTTTGTTTAAGCGGAGACTCATCATGTTAGGACGCATTGCTTTACTGGGACTGGCCCTGCTGCTTAGCGCGTGCAACAGCCTGCAGGTCACCCATGACTACAACCCGGCAGTCAATTTTGCGCAGTTCAAGACGTGGGCCTGGAAAGACCCGGCCGTGCAATTTTTACCCGACACCCCGATGGTTAAAAACGGCCTGACAGCACAACGCGTGGTCATGGCCCTGAGCAGCCAGCTGGATCAGCGCGGTCTGACCCAGGCAGCGCCCGGCGCCAAACCCGACCTGTGGGTACAAACCTATATGGTCGTGGCCAACCGTCAGGAACAGGTCACCAACTACAGCTATGACGGCGGACCTTGGGGCGGCCCTTGGGCAGGACCATGGGGCGGTTACTGGGGTGGCAACTATTGGGGCGCACCGGCATACGCCGAAACCCGCAATATCGTCTACCAGGTGGGCACCTTGCAGGTGGACCTGATTGACGCCAAAGACGGCAAACTGGTCTGGCGCGGCAACGCCGAAAAAGTCGTCGACGAAGATGCCACGCCTGCAGAGCGTAGCGCGGCGATTTCCAAGGCAGTCAGTGAAATCATGAGTAATTACCCACCCAAGCCAGGGCGTTAATTAAATCAAGCCAACTCACTAACAAAGTATATAACTGCGAAGTATTAATACTTTAGTCAGTGAGTTGGCCCTACTCTTCTCTCTTTACAACCTTTCATCCAACAGTTCCCATTAGTTGCACGCGCGGGCCTTATAAAGTGTGCAACTGGCCAGCATTCTGATCACTCCTTGACTACACTCGCTAAAACTTTAGAGCGAAGCGCTGGATAGTGTTCCAGTATCAGGAGTGCTCAATGTCTCCCCCCTTACGTCGTGCGTACTTCAACGGCCCCCGCCAACAACACGGGGCGATTGGTTTAATGGCGGCACTGACGCTGGGGATGGTGCTGATCTTTATGTTGCTGGTGGTCGACGGCGGCCGCCTCTACCTTGAACAACGCAAGCTGCAGCGTGTTGCTGACATGGCGGTGCTTGAGGCGGTCAGTCGGGGTGGCAGTTGTGCTGCCACCCCGTCGACCGCCACGCTGTACGCCACCCAAAGCGCCGCCCGCAACAGCTTTGTCCCGGCCGGCACGCAACAAACCCTGAACGCCACCTGCGGCACCCTGGTCACCGTCAACCAACTGCGCACCTTCCAGCTCGACCCCAGCAAAAGCGACGCTATCCGCGTAATTGCCACTAACACCATCCCTACCAGCATTGCCGGTGGGGTGTGGGATTTGGTGAGCAAGGGGACGTTGTCGACGACCACGAAGTTGACGGCGAGTGCGGTGGGGAGCAGGCCGGGACCAACGTTGGCACAAATCAGTATTCGCACCACCTTGGCCACGGTAAATACCTCGCAGTCTCCACTGCTCAATAATTTATTCTCGGGGTTGTTGGGCGGGAATGTGTCCATCTCGGCAGTTGGCTGGGATGGTTTAGCCAAAGCCAACATAAACTTGCTGCAATATTTGAATCAACTTGCAATTAACTTGGGTGTCAACGCAGGCGATTACACAACCCTGCTTAATACAAACGTTACTGTCACCCAGCTCATAAAAGCAGCAGCATCCGTTGCCACGCTTAACGGCGCAACACTTGATGTCCAAACTGCGTTAGCCAACCTGCAAGTAGCCGCCATCAACAACACACCCTTAAAAGTTGGAGACCTGTTAAAACTACAAACAGGCACATCCTCTGCTGGTTTGGATACAGACTTGAATTTGTTCTCTCTTATTCAGGCTGCCATTCAAATTGCCAATAAAAATAACGCCGTGGCTGTGAGCCTTCCTATCAATATTCTTGGCCTTGCAAAGGTGACGACTACCGTCAAAGTGATTGAACCACCCCAGTTTTCGGCAATCGGAAACCCGGCCACAGATCGAATTTACGTCCGTACAGCGCAAGTGAGATCTCTGATTACCATCGAGCTCCCCATTCTCAATACTGTCAGTGCGCTTATAAATTTAGTCACAGATCTGCTGTCAGGCCTTACTGCAATTCTTCAAGGACTGATCTGCGGGCTGGGGCTGTGCGGGACCACATACGATACTAAAATTCTGCCTCCTCCATTAATTCTCAGTATCAACCTGGATTCGGGAGGAGCAGATGCTCTGGTGACCGGGTATACCTGCCCTACCGGGACCTCTGGCAGTAAAAGTCTTACGGTTCAGGCCAATACCGTTCTAGCCAACCTGAATATCGGAAGCATTGATGCCAGCAAAGCATTTTCTTCTTCTAACCCGGTAACCGTCACCCCGTTACCCATCGTGAATATCATCAGCAAATCAAATTGCAGCCTGCTGGGGGGGTGCACCTATAAAGATTATGGGGGGGGTGGAATTGCGCTCATGGCTACATTGCCCATTGCTAAAACACCCAGCACTTTAATTTATTCAGCGGCTACAAATTCGGTTCCGCCGAATCTTAAACAGCCTCCTATGGCTAAATTTGCCAGCCCGACTACGAACATCGTAGATAGCTTAAGAAGCACTATCAGTAATGTGCCGATTAAACTTTATGCGCCAGTAGACGGGACGGGCATTTTGAGTGCGCTCGCAACGGGGTTAACGAATGCTGTTAATACTACGCTCCAGTCGATTGTAACCCTCGTCTCAGGACTCATAACCGGGATACTAAGCCCTCTACTCGACACACTACTCAACAACCTGCTGTCACTGTTGGGCGTTAACCTGATGGCCACCGAAGTCGACGCTAACCTCTCCTGCGGCCAGGGTGGCCCCGCCCAACTCGTGCTCTAACCTTCAACCACCGGCAATTCCACACAAAACCGGGCTCCGTGCCCGGTGTTGCTGACGCTTAACCGGCCGCCCATGTTGTCGATAATCCCGTAGCTCACAGACAACCCCAGCCCAGTGCCCAGGCCGACCGGTTTGGTGGTGAAGAAGGGCTCAAAGATCCGTTCCAGCAGGCGCGGGTCGATGCCGCCCGCATTGTCTTCCACCGTCACACGCACGCTGTTGTCACTCGCGCCTGCGGTCAAGGCGATCCAGGGGGTGAACTCGTGGTCGGTTTCGCGCTTGCTCATCAGTGCATCGCGGGCGTTGATCAACAGGTTGATCAACACTTGTTCCAATTGGTCGACGTGGCCGCGCACCTGCAACGCATCGTTCAAACACTCAGTGCGCAACTCAATGCCTTTGCCGCGCAAGCCTTCGCACAGCAAGGCCAGGGCGCCTTCCAGCGCTTGCGCCGGGTTGAAGGCTTGTTGCTCGACTTCTGAACGTCGGCCGAACACGCGCATGTGGTCGACCACCCGCGCTGCCCGTTGGATCTGGGCATCGATGCGGGTGAGTTTGTCTTGCAGGTAGTCGTGCTCCACATCGCCGTTGCTCACGCGCTTGAGCATGTTGGCGATGGCCATGCGCATGACGTTCAATGGCTGATTGATTTCGTGGGCAAGGCCCGTGGCCATTTCACCCAAGGTGGCCATTTTGGCGCTTTGGGTCATTTGCTGTTGCGAGCGACGCACGTCGGTGTTGTCGCGGCCCACGGCCTGGACTTCGAGCAACTGGCCCTGGGCATCAAACACACCCCGGTCCGACCACACCCACCAGGCATACTCATGCCCCGGCAGTTGCAAGCTGATTTCGGCGGTACTCACCGGGTTTTGCGGGGTTAACCGGGCAATGCGCTGCATAAATTCCGCGCGCTGTTCGGTCGACAACCAACTGCCCAGATTCACCCCCGGCAATGCCTGCGGGGTGCACTCCAGGTACGCCGCCAGCGGCTGGTTGCCAAAGGTCAGGGTCAGGTCTGGCAGATAACGGCAAATCATCGCGGGCGAGTCTTCGACCAGCACCCGATAACGCTCTTCACTGCGCTTGACCCGTTCAGTGGTTTCGGTGGCTTCGGTCACATCCAGCCACAACCCCACCGCCTCGATCGGCAGCCCAAGGTCATCGCGCAATAATTTGGCCTCGTCCAGCAACCAGTGGTAGTTGCCCTTGCTATCACGCAGGCGATACCGACGCCGGGCGCTGCCAAAGCGCAACAGTTGGCGGGTGCGGTCAAAGTACTGCTCGCGATCGTCAGGGTGAATCCACTCGATCAGCCCGGCCCCCTGGCTCTCGGCCAGCGTCCAACCCAGTAACGGTTGCAGGCTGGCGCTAAAAAAGGCGGGCACTAACGCTCCTTTCTCATAGCGCTGCACATAAATCACCGCCGGTGAACTGGCGATCAGGTTGTCCAGCCGCGCATGGGCGGCCGTCGCTTGCAGTTGCTGACGTTTGATTTCACTGACATCCAGCATAAAACCGACGATACGCCGCTGGCTGCCCGTGCCGACCGCTTGCCCCTGAATCCGATACCACGGGGTCGGCCCCGCGTTCTGCGGCAGGTCCAGACGCGCAACCACCATCAGGTCTTTGCCATGTTCAATCAGCTCATCAAAACGAATACTGAGCTCATCGCGATCGGCCGGATGAAACAGCGCCAGCCAGGCTTTGCAGGTTAAGGGCGTGTGCGGGGCCGACAGGTTTTCGGCCAATTGCGGCGCCAACTGCACCTGCTCGGTGGCCGTCGACCACTCCCACCAACCCGTGCCCAACAAACCTTCCAGCGCTTGCACCCGCTCACGGTGCTCGGCCTGTTGCTGCTCGCGCAAGCGCTCCAGCAAAGGCCCGGCCAAGGCGGCGCACACGTGCGACCAATCGCTCTCTCTCATCAGCGCAGGGCGCGTAGAAAACCCCAATAACAGCCAAGCACTGAGCCCGCGCTGATCGTGATAAGGCATGCACAAGCCATCGGTCGCGCCCAGCAGGTTGCGAAATTGAAACGGTTGCTCGTTGGCAGCGGCCTGGCCTGAATGACGTGATCCACTGAGACTGTCCAGCGCGCTACCCAGGCTTTGCCCCACCTCCCACAAGTGCGCTGCGCCGGGCGCCTGATAAACGCTAAAGAGGCTCCAGTCCGGCTGCCCTTCTTCATGTAGCGCCAGGGCGATGCACGGCACCTGCCATTGCTCGCCGATGCGTTGCAACGACTCCTGCGTCACCTGCGGCAAACGCGCCATGCTGCATAAGCGTAATTGCCTGGCCAGGCTCAAGCTCAGTTGCATGCAAAGCTCACGGTTGTGGGCTTGCTGGCCTTCGCGGCGCAGGTCGCTGATGTCCAGCAACTGCAACAGCCAGCCGTCAGCGTGTGGCTGAACCCAACCGCGGGTGTGCATCACAGAACCATCAGCGCATTGGAAGTCCAGATCTAGGCTGTGCCCCAACCAATCGGCCGGGGTCCCTTCAAGGGCCTGAGTGCTGCCCGGCACCAAATAATCGAGCAATAAACGCGTAGCGTCAGCGCCGCTGACCGGCTGCACACCGAAACGCTGAGCGCCGTGCACCTCCAGCACCCGCCCCTGATGATCGAGCAACAAGTGCAAGGCCGTGTCCTTGCCGGGTTGCGCTGCACGGTGCTCAGGCAAAGGGTCTTGAGCGCGGCCCGAGAAGCGCCCAAACGGCTTGCCACCCAAGTTCAAAACTGCAGGCTCGACTGGGCCGACAAGGTGTCCGGCAAGCTCGGCACTGTGATGCCACCCGGCAGTTTGAGCACCGGCAGAATGTTGCTGAGCGTTGCGGCAGGGAGGCTAACGGTTACGGTCAATATTCCCGCGCTGTACACCGCCGTTTTACTGATATTGGTGGTCATCGCCGTGGGCATCCAGCCCAGTTGCTGGTCCAGCACGCCCTTGGCCACCGATTCGACCTTGGCCTTGTAATCTGCCGTTGCCAACGTCGGGTCCACCGCCATGCTGCGGCGCACCGCCTCTGCCGTCGACTGGTTAAAAGACTGCATCAGCAGCAGCGGAAAGCTGTAGCTGAGCACGCCATACAGAACTGAGAAAAAGATCACAAAAACCAGGGCGAACTCAATCGCCGCCGCGCCTTTTTGTGAGTGGGGAAGGTCAACTTTCATGACTGCGTCTACCCTGACAATTCACCGTGATATCAGCATAGAATCATTCGAAGAAAAGGGACGGGAATACGTGATCCATTTAGCGGTTTTATTCATTTGGTTTACCGCCTGCGCTGCCCAAGACCTTTACCAACGTCACATCGCCAACAGCCTGACATTTGGCGCCGCAGCCCTGGCGTTGGTGTACCTGCTTTGGACCGGCACCACCTGGCTGGGCGCCAGCGCGGCTGAAGGCGGCTGGGCCCTGTTGATTGCTTTAGTCCTGACCTTGCCCGGCTACGCCCTGAACAAACTGGGCGCTGGCGATGTAAAACTGTTGATGGCACTCGCACTGGCAACCGATCGTCCGATACTGCTGGGCACGTTTATTGGCGCAGGTCTTAGCGCAGGGCTGTGGTTTTGGCTCGCGCCAAAAGTGCTCCCTCTATTGAATCAACGTCTTACCCATCCCCCCGGCGAAAACATCAAAGGCGCGTCAAAAAAACTGCCCTTCGCCCCTTTTCTTTTATGCGGCTTCAGCTTGTCCGTTTTGTGTCTAACCTAATCAAAACGAAGGATTTATTACATGTACAGCGTAGGAAACTACGTCTATGTTTCCTGAACCCCTCGCCATTCACGCGAGTGGTTCAGGACGTCTTAAATTGGCTTGCCAGGCATGGAGTAGCGCGTGAACAAGCTCACCTCAAAAATAAAAGTGTTAGTGGTCGACGATCAGCCGTTGATTGTCGAAGAACTCAGTGAGTTCCTGGAAAGCAGCGGTTACCGTTGCGTGCCTTGCGAATCAAGCCGTGAAGCCGTGGAGGCGTTTGTCGCGGATCCCGAGATAAGTCTGGTGCTGTGTGACCTGCACATGCCCGACATGAACGGCATCGAATTAACCCAGCATCTGCAGAAAATTGCCGGTAAACACCGCCTGTTTGAAAGCATCCTGTTGACCGGCCATTCCGACAAACAGGACGTGATCAAAGCCTTGCGCATTGGCATTGCCGACTACTACCCCAAACCGGTTGACCTTGCGGAATTGCTTGAGGGTATTCAGCGTCAGGAGGCCGTACTGCGCGAACGGCAAAAGAACGAGCATCTGGGGCATTTGAACCAGAAGTTGCAGTACTTGGCTGAGTCTATCGACGACCTTTATCAAGACATGGAAACGGTTCGCCATCCGCCGCCGTTCAAGAGCACTGTGGCTGCGGACGACGAAGCCTTGAGTGACCTGCCACCGATTTTCAAGCAGTTGTCACCGCGCCAGCTGGACGTGGCCAAACTGGTGGGCAAGGGGCAGACCAACTACCAGATCGCCTGTGATTTGGGCATCACCGAAAACACGGTCAAGCTCTATGTGTCCCAGGTGTTGCGCCTGACCCACATGAACAACCGCACCCAGTTGGCGCTCGCCCTCTCCCCCAGTGCATCCGCCCAACAGCATCGGCAAACGGCGCACTGACCACAGCCTGTAGTCGCTGACGAGGAACGAGGCTGCGATGGGTTGCACAGCGCCCCCACACGGCGGTCCTGGACCCGCATCGCAGCCTTCGTTCCTCGTCAGCGACTACAAGAGCGGCTTGGACCTGTAGTCGCTGACGAAGCATGAGGCTGCGATGGGTTGCGCAGCGACCCCACACGGCGGTCCTGAGGCCCGCATCGCGGCCTTCGTTCCTCGTCAGCGACTACAAGAGCAGCTTGGACCTGTAGTCGCTGCCGAAGCATGAGGCTGCGATGGGTTGCGCAGCGACCCCAGACGGCGGTCCTGTGGCCCGCATCGCAGCCTTCGTTCCTCGTCAGCGACTACAAGAGCAGCTTGGACCTGTAGTCGCTGCCGAAGCATGAGGCTGCGATGGGTTGCGCAGCGACCCCACACGGCTGTCCAGGGCCCGCATCGCAGCCTTCGTTCCTCGTCAGCGACTACAAGCATGAGGCCGCGGCGACAGTGCCTTATTGCTGCTTGGCCTTACCGCCTTCGTCTTGTTTGTAGTACTCAGGGATGGGGTGGGTGTAGCTGTCCAGCCAGCGTTGCAGGCTGCGTTCGCGCTCGGCCGGGGTCGCCACCTGGCGTTCCTTGGACTGGGCCTGACCACTGACTTGCAGCTGCAACCAGCGCTCGGTTTCCTGCTGGTACTGGGACGCCGGCCCCGGCTCTATCGCCAGCACGCTCAGCGGCAGCATGCCCAACAACACGGCCCAACGAATTGAACATTTCATGGCAAACCTCCAACGCGTTATTTGATTGCAGCCACCTGATGACTGGCCGGTTTGGCAGCCTGGGTTTTCAGGGCCTGGGCCCTGGCTTGTGCATCACTCACTTGTTCAGGGGTCAATTCAGCGCGGCTGGCCAGCTCCGCCGCCTGGTTCCATTGGTCCTGATAGATGAGCAAGGTGACCAGGTTCAACGCCGCCAATTGATCCGACTGCTTAAGCTCCAGCGCCGTCAAAAACTCAAAACGCGCTTCGTCGGTGCGCAGTTGGTTGAGGTACACCACGCCCAGGTCATTGCGGATTTTTTCGTCCGTGGGCGCCGCTTGCGCTGCACGCTCAAGGTAGGACGCCGCCAGCGTGTTATCGCCTCGTGCTGCCGCCAACTGGCCCAGGCCATGATCACCTTCGGCGCTCAAGCAGGTGCCGAGCAGCCCGCGGTACAACGGCCCGGCTTCAGGGCGGCCCAACTGGCGATAGATCCGCGCCTTGCGCAGTTGCACTTGGGCGAAGCCCTCCGGCAGGTTTTGCAAGTTGGCCAGGCTGGCGTGCAGCTTGCCCTCCTTGGCCATGTCGTCGGCCAGGTTCATCGACAGTTCCTGATCATCGCTCAACTTGCCGCAACTGCCACCGCTAAAGGCGGCCCACGGCGGGTTGCTCGGCCCCCCGGTGGCACATCCCCCCAACATCAACAGCGCACACACGGCCATGACTGCTTTCATGCTCATACTCCTGATCAAGAGCCAAAGGCCCGTGCGATAGCAATAAAACTCGGCCCGCCCAACACAATCAGCAACGCCGGAAACAGAAACATCATCATCACCACCGACATCTTGGCGGACATTTTTGAGATGTATTCCTCCATGCGGGTGAGACGTCGGTCATCCAACAGGCTTTTCAGTGACTGCAACGATTTCATCGCGCCACCGCCCTGCTGAAGCAATTGCTTGAGAATCACGCAGGTGTCGTCAAACTCATCCACCGCCAGCAAACTGGCCGCCTTGTCCAGTTCCTGGCTCAACTCCAGGCCCGAGTCCACGCGGGCCAGCACCAGCCGCAACTCGCCTGTGAGCACCGGCAACAGTTGCCGGGCTTCGATGCTCAACACGCGCAACGCTTGCTCCACCGCCATACCCGACTCAAACAAAATGCGCAGCAGCGGAATAAACGTCGACACCTCCACCGCCGCCGCTTCCTGACGCTTTTTAGCGACGTGGGCAAGCATGCGCTTGGGGATCAAATACCCCAGCGCCAAAGCAAACAGCAGCACGATCATCAAATAGCCGGAACCCGGGTAAAACAGTTCATGCCCCAGAAACGCCAGCCCGGCCACGGCCACCGGCGTACCGACCTGGAATGCCGCAAACAGCGAACGTTGGCTTGCCGTGCGCCAGCCCACGCGGTTCAGCAACACTTGGGTTTCGTTGTCCATCGACACCGAGCGCTGGCCAAACTTGCTGCTGCCCAATGCGCGCATCCACACGCTGATTTTCCCCGGCCCGGTCTTTTCGCCTTCCAGGCGTTGCACCACCCGTTGTTGGCGCAAGCGCTGTTGAACCGCGCTATGGATCAAGACCCCGAGGCCTGCCAACAGCAACACTGCGCAAATCAGCAAGGCCATGTCATACGCTCCGTACCATGCGCCACAAGGCAAAACAGCCAATGGCTTGCAAGCCAAACGCGGCAATCAGCAAGTGTTGACCACTCGCGTCGTGCCACATATTCACCAGAAAGGTCGGGTTGGTGACCATGAAATAGCCGCCCACCAACAGCGGCAACAGCGCCAGCACCAACGCCGTGACCCGCGTTTCGCCGGTCATGGCCTTGAGCTTGCGCGCCCCTGATTCACGCTCACGAATTAACACGATAAGGTTTTCCAGCAGTTCGCTGGCGTTGCCGCCGTAGCGGTGGTTGACCTTCAAGCCCAGGGCAAACATGCGAAATTCATCGCGCTCATACAGCTCGGCAAAATCCTGCACCGCCTCGGGCAAACTCACGCCCAACTGCACGTTGCGCGCCACACGACTGATGCTGTCTTTGAGCGGGTCATGGGAGGCCTCGATGGCATTGAGCACCGCATCGGCCAAGGTGCGCCCGGCCTTCAGGCTGCGCACGCAGTGGTCGAGCAATTGCGGCAATTGCTCAACCATGCGCTTGACGCGACGCTGGTAACGCCAACTGACAAAAAGCTTTACGCAGACCGGCGGCGCGACCAGGAACACCAGAAAAAAAAACCAGCCGCCCAGTAGAGCCGCCAATGCCACCGCCCCGGCCCAGATCAGCAGCCACAACCCCAAACGCTCCGAAGGGCGACCCAACCCCGCCTGCAAAAACGCCCGGTCCAGCCACTCGACACCCAGCGCCTTGTCCGCCAGTTGCGGGTGGCCTTCGGTCAAGCGGCCCAGCACCCGGCTGGTGGTGGGATCGCGCAAGGCGCGGTAGACCAGGTTCATCGACATCATGAACATCATCAGGCTGATCGCGAACAGTATCAGGGCCGGAATCATGATCTGCGCCTCAGCCGTTGGCATTCAGAATCGGGTCGCGACGCAACTTGTCGCTTGCCGGGTTCAGTGCCTCACGCACAAAGCCAAAGCCGGTGCGTTTGTCCAGCCGGAACAAGGTGTTGGTGACGTACACATCGTCACGCACGCCCACCACTTCCAGCACTTCACTGACACAGCGGCGCCCGTCAGACATACGGGTCAGCTGGATAATCACGTCGAGGGCGGCGCAGATCATCTGGCGCAGGGTTTTTTCCGCCACCGTACGGCCGGTCAAACCCACTAGGGTTTCAAGGCGCAACAAGGCGTCTTGCGCGGTGTTGGCGTGCACGGTACTCATCGAACCATCGTGACCGGTGTTCATCGCCGTCAGCACATCGAGCACTTCTACGCCTCGAATCTCGCCGAGGATAATGCGGTCCGGACGCATCCGCAGGGCGTTGCGGATCAGGTCGCTGGATTTGACTTCACCGTGCCCTTCGGAATTCGGCGGGCGGGTTTCAAGGCGCACCACGTGGGGGTGGCCCAACTGTAATTCGGCCACGTCTTCGATGGTGACCAAGCGCTCGTGCGGGTTGATCAATTGGCTGAGGATATTCAGCAACGTGGTTTTGCCGGTGCCGGTGCCGCCGCTGATCAAAATGTTGCAGCGCTTGCCCACCGACTCCTGAAAAAACTCATAGATCGACTGATCGATGGTTTGCATCGCCACCAGGTCGCTGCTTTTGAGCATGTCTTTGCGAAACTTCCGGATCGACAGGCAGGGACCGTCCAGCGCTATGGGCGGGATGATTGCGTTAACCCGGCTGCCGTCGGGCAGCCGTGCATCGACCATGGGTGACGACTCATCCAGGCGCCGACCGAGCGGCGCCAAAATGCGCTGCATCACACGCTCGACGTGATGATCGTCGATAAAACGCAAATCGCTGTGACTCAACAGACCGTCGCGTTCAACAAACACATGGTGCGGGCCGTTGACCAGAATCTCGGTAACGGCGCTGTCGCGCAGCAGCACTTCCAGCGGCCCGAACCCCGTCAGCTCGTCAACGATTTCCTCGGCCAGACGTTCCATCTCGTAGCGCGAAATGGCCAGGTGCAAACGCGATACGTATTCGGCCACGCGGTCGGTGACAAACTGCGACAAGGCATGGCGCGAATCTTCCAGCAGGTTTTTGCCGCTCTCCTCGATGGCGTCGATGATGTAACGGTGCAGCACCATTTTCAGGCCGTCGTGGTCGGCGCGCCCGTCCTTGTGAAGCCCGGAACCGAACAGCTGCTCTTTGGTCATTTGGACCCCCACAGACGGTTAAGCCATTTGTCCGCGACGGAGGACGGTTTGCCCGACGCCACAGAGCGCTTGGCCAACTGTTCACCGATCTTTTTCAAGCCTTGGCTCAAGGCCTCGCGCGGCCCCAACTCAAACAACGTGACAGCCTGATTTTTCGCATTGAGGCGTAACTCGGCGCTCAGCGGCAACGAGACCAGTACCGGTAAATCAAAACTCTTGGCCAACGCATCGACATCCGGAGCAATCCCCCGCAGGCAGCGGTCGACCACCAGCCCCGTGTGTTCGAGTTTCATGCCCTTGTTGCGCCAGAGGTTAAGTACATCCAGATTGCGGCGGCAATCGAGCACGTTCTGATCGACGTACCAGAGCAACTTGTCGCAGTGAGTCACGAACGTGCGCAGCGCCTCCCCATCCGGCTGACCGGTGAGGTTCACCACAATGTGCTGAAAGTGCTGACGCAAGGCACTGAGCAACATGTACAACTCGGCGGCGCTGGTGTGCTCCAGAGGCTCATCGGCGTTGCTGTGGGCCAACACCCGCAAGCCGTCCGGGGTTTTGGTGAACGCACTGTCGATCAAGGTGCTGTCCAGGCGCCGAAGATGGCGCAGCGCATCGCCAAAAAAGAACGAGCTTTCAAGGCCCAACAGCGCCAGGCCGTCGCCACGGGGAATGCCCAAATCCAGAAACAGGGTTTTCTGCCCGCTCTTTTGCACCACCAGCGCCAGGTGGCTGGCCAGCAGCGCGCCATCGGCGTTGCATTGCGCGCTGAACAACACGCTGAGGCCGCCCAACTCGGTATTCGGCGTCACCGGCGGCAGGCGCTTGCTCAGCCGCCGTACCAGCCCCGCCACTTCACTGGAGCGCGAGCCATAAGCGACAAAATCCCGGGCCCCGGCACGCATGGCATTGAGCACCAACTGGTTGTCCATGCCATCGCCCAAGGCCACGATCGCCAGCATTGGCTTGGCCTCCAGCGCGCCTTCGATCAACGCGCACTGGGCCACCACTTTCTCCCGATCCAGCCCCACAAACACCAGCCCGGCAAAGGTCACGTCAATCAACGCGAGCAGTTCATCGAGGCTGCTGGTACCCGCCCCCACCACTTGGCCCAACGGCGCCAACGCGCCCTGCAGCCACTCAAGGTCGGTGTTGTTGCGCGTCAGCGCGAGAAACGTCTGGCTCAGGCTCTGGCTCATTGGGATAACCCGCTACGGCGATTGAAATTGCCGTTTTCAAGGAAATACAAGCGATACCAGTTGGGGTCGTAATTGCGCAGTTTTTCGCCCGGCATGCTCGGCAGGGGCGCATTGGCAGCCAAGGGTTGAACCAGATGCGGGGTCACGATCATCAGCAGCTCTTTTTCTTCGCGGCTGATGTTCGAATCGCGGAAAAACGCCCCCAGAATCGGCACGTCACCCAGCCCCGGGAATTTGTTCACCTGCGAGGTGTTGCGCGTACTGATCAAGCCGCTGATGACAAAACTTTCGCCATCGGCCAGCGAGATGCTGGTGTCGGTACGGCGCACGTTGAGCCCCGGCACCAGGGTCCCGGCGATGTTCACCGCGTTGGTGTAATCCAGCTCGCTGACTTCGGGTGCGACCTTGAGCAGGATGCGGTTGTTGCCGACCACGGTCGGGGTCAGCGTGAGGCGAATACCAAACTCCTTGTACTCGATCGACACGTTATCGCTCCCGCTGCTCGGCACCGGGATCGGTACTTCGCCGCCCGCCAGAAAGGTCGCACTTTGCCCGCTCAATGACACCAGGCTCGGCCGCGCCAGGGTGTAGGCAAAACCGCTGCCCTCCAGCGCATTGATCAAGGCGCGAACCCGACCACCGCCAAAACCAATGTTGAAGTTTTTGCTGTTGGCGACCGGGCCGCCGGTGATGATGTTTTCAGCGTTGGTGATGAATGAGTTCGGAGAACCAAACAGAAAGTTGCTGCCCTGACCAAAGATCGACGTGCTGGCTTCCTGCAGCTTGGTCCGGCTGACCTCGACAAAGCGAATGTCGGTTTGCACCTGGCTGAGCAACGCCGGGTCTTCTGAGGGCGACACGGAGGCGCTGGTAAAGCTTTGGGTGGCCTTGCCCTTGACGAACACCATGCTCTGGCGCGGGGTTTTCGAACAGGCGGTCCAGACCATCAAGCTGGTGGTGCCCGGCGCAACACCGGTGAGCAAAAAGGCGTTGGTGCCGTTGGCATGCACATCGGCAATGCCCGGATCACCGACAGCAATGCGCGTAATGGCAACCGGCGAATCCAGTGCTTGCTGGATGCCTTGCCCCACTTCCAGCACCGCTGGCAATTGCCCAAGCGCTGAGCAATTGGAGGGCGCGGCCAAGGCCATTTCAAAAGGCAAGCTGCTTAGAACCAGAGTCCAGACAGCTCGTTTGTACAGCGCTACACAACGATGGCTCATAGGGTCTTCCTTGCAGATCAGGCTTTTTTTATTGAGCAGGCTGTTGGGCCGTTTGGTTGCCGCGAATAATTTCGATGCCCCGCGCACGCGGAACGACGCCGCCGCCAGGGTTCGCCACCGGGGCGACTTTTGCCGGGCCGGTAAAGGCCAATTGGTTGAACTGATAAAGGTCGCGTCGGGCGTTCTCCAGCTTGCCTGGGGCGTCTTGCTCACCCGCCCAGTACTTGCTCAAGCGATCTTCCTTAGCGCTGCGCACGGCCAGGCGCAAGGTGCCCGCCTGGGCTGCGAGCATCAGTTGGCTGAGCAGCGGCGCGGGAACGGCCAGCACGGCCGAGCGTGCCGTGGCCCGGCGCTGCACTTGCTTGAGGGCTTCGTCGGCACTCAGCGCCGCCTTGGTTGACTGACCGTCGCTGCTCTGCCCCACCTCATCCCCCACGCTCAACACCCGCACGGCCGGCACTACCACTTGCGCCGACTGCTGCGGGTTGGACTGGTCCTCGCGCAGGGACAACAACACGTCTACATAATCGTCGGGAGACAACTGACCGCTGGCGCCGATCACTTCATCAATGGCCACCGCCAGTGCGCGCTCATCCGGGCGAATCATCCGCGCCAGCGGCCCTCCGACTTCAAAGCTTTGTTCATTCAGCCAGGTGCCCGCACTCAGGCTGCGCCACGGGGCACGGCCCACCACCTGATCAACCGAGGCAAAACTGCCTGCGGGCGCCGTGTGCAATTTTTCAAGGGTCACATCGTCGGCCGTCAAGGCCACATGCGGGGCAACATCGCGTACCAGCACCACCACAGGTTTGCGCGTCTGGTCTTCAACCGTGGCGACACTCTGCTCAACGACCTGAGTTACCGGTACCTGCGCAACCGGCTGCTGGCGGGTTATCACCAAACCCCAAAAACCCGCGGCAATGGCACCGATAAACAAGAGCGCGGCCAGGATCAAACTGCGTCGGTTATTCATTAACACACTCCCTTTGCCACTCTGTACTGCACATCAGTAAATCCATTCGCTTATCGGTCGCTATGACAGGTATTATTATTGCGACCATTTCGCTATTTGAAAGTAGCGCACACAAAGCAAAATGCCATTAGGCAACTCAAAAAAAATAGAGTGCCGCCGAAGACCTTGATTTACCGTAACTTTCACATGGACACTTTTGGATTAATACTTTTGCATTAGTGCTTTTTAACAGTTGATGGATTCCCTTTTCTTGCCAATGCTGTGATGGCAAATAGTAATTACGTCGTCCCCTTGCTGCGAAGTGCCCTCTTTGGTGCACCCAGGAGAAATCAGATGTTTACCAATACCGTTCTGAAAGTCTATGTTCCGACCCAACTCTTCGTGGCGCACCATATCAAGCAATTTACAAAGCGCACTGAAGGGGCGTCGGGTATTGAATACGCCATTATTGCTGCCATGGTTGCGATTGCTCTCGCTGCCTTTGTGACGCCTATTTCTACTCAAATCAAGGCCATGTTTACCACTATTCAAACGGCGGTGACTAAACCAGCCGGTTAATTCAAAGGCTGTTTCAAGGTATGGACAAACTGCTGTCATTGCGGCGCTCTCAGGAGAGATCAGATGTTTTCAACAACTGTTCTGAAACTCTATGTTCCGGCCACTGTGTTTCTGACACGACAAGCCAAGTTGTTTTCCCAACGTACAGAGGGTGCTTCGGGTATTGAGTACGCCATTATTGCGGCGATGGTCGCTATTGTTTTAGCGGCCTTCGTCACGCCAATATCAGGCGCAATCAGTGCCATGTTTACGACGATTAAAGACGCTGTTACCAAACCTGCTTAATCCCATGAACAGCCGATCTAAACGCCAACAGCTTCTCTTGGTAGACGACGAAGAGGACGCTCTGCTGGAGCTGGCCGAACTGCTGGAGGGCGAGGGCTTTTGTTGCTTTACGGCAACCTCAGTCTCACTCGCCCTTCGGCAGTTGACCGTTCACCCGGACATTGCCTTGGTCATCACGGACCTGCGCATGCCCGAAGAAAGCGGCATTGCATTAATCCAGCGCCTGCGAAATCACACCGCTCGACAACACTTGCCCGTGATTGTTATTTCCGGCCATGCCGACATGGACAATGTCAGCGACTTATTGCGTTTGCAAGTCCTGGACTTGTTCCGCAAACCGATCTATCACGACCGGTTGATCCACACCCTCAATTACTTATTCCCCGTCTCCAAACTCTACTCAGTCCGCCCATAACCCCACCTACTACTGTAGGAGCGAGCTTGCCTCGCGATCTTTTGATTGTTTAAAGATCGCAAGACAAGCACATCCTTATAACTGATAACTAAAGCTCAAGGTATAACGCGGCCGACGATTAAAACTGTCCAACGCCATATCCGACATAGGCTTGGCCACTTCCAGCGATATATTGTAATAACGCTTATCGCCAAAACGCAGCCCGACAGCAGCAGATGACATATCAGAGCCTTTAAGCGGAAGTTCGTTAAACCAGGTTTTCGCCTTATCCAATACAGCATAAGGCTGTAACAGTTTCACCCACTCACCGTCGCGATTGAAACTGTAGTTGATTTCATAGGCCACACCCCAGCCTTTATCACCTGACGCTTGATCATCGGGATAACCACGGCCAAAATTTTGACCGCCGAATACGGCACGCTCACTGTCCGCCAATGTATCGTCACTCCAATACAAAGCACCCGATACTACGCCCTGCCAATTATCGAAAAACGTATCACTTTGAACACCTGACAATCGCAAGCGAAAAAAATCCAGATCATAGTGATTGCCGGTCAAGTTACTTTCAGTCTTGGCCCCCAACCCATTAATCCCTTGATATAAACCTGCACTGACAATCCGCAATTGTTGGCCCGTGGACTTGCGCCAATCCCCTTCAACCGCAAGAGCCCGTACATTGGTTTTTTCGCTGATGGTTTGCGAATAACCGACGATGTCGTAATCGGTTTTATCGTTCACTCCGTATAAACGGCCCGCAACGCTTAACCATTGGTCAGGCGCGACGATCAGCGGGTGGCTGACGCCAATCGAAAAGCGGTCATTTTCGCGGTGGGGCTTGAGCTCAAAACCGTCACTGGTCGCAATACTGGTGGCCGGGTCACTGCGATAGCGCGTGCCATACAGGCTCAACTGAGTGCCCTCGGCGTTCAGGTACTGACTGTAATCAATGCGGTAGTAGTGCTCTTTGTCGTGCCCCGGCGGGAACAGCCCGCTCACGGTCAACTGCTCGGCCATGGCGGTTTGCGAGTTGCTGTTGACGCTGAACAGGGCCTGGGTACTGTCGCGGCTGCCTTCGACGAGGTTCATGCCGGTGGTGAACGGTTTGCGGCTGGCCGTGACGTGCAGCGTCGCCGCCCCATCGGTGGTGCCCGGCGGCGGCACTTGCGCCTGCAATGTCACCCCCGGAATACGGCTCATCAGCGTGGCATAGCGATCAAAGGTTTTACGGGTTAGCGGGCGTTCGCCCTTGAGCTTGTCGACCAGCTCATCAATAAACCCTTTAACCCGCCCGACATCACCCTCCACCTGGTAATCGCGGATATACCCCTCGACCAGCACCACTCGCACCAGGCCCTGATCAAAGTTCTGCGGCGGCAAAAACGCGTACGACAACAAGTACCCATCGGTTTGGTAGCGCTGGGTGATGGTGCGCGTCGCTTCAATCAGCTCACTGAGGGTAATTTCATGCCCCAGCAGCGATTTATAGGCGGCGCCCAGCTCTTGCAGCGGGTACACCGTGCCGCCCTCGATCTGCAATTTGCGGATGGTCAGGCGGGTGCTCATCATCAAGGGCTGGGCGTCGGTCGCGGCCGGTTTGGGCAGCTTTAAGGCAGGTGTTTGCGGGCGATAGGCATCCACCGGCAAGTTGGGCGCGGGTAGCGACTGCAGGGTTTCGTTGCTGTTGAGATAGCGTGGAAGCGGTTCAGCACCCACGCACGGGGCCAAGGCCAATAACAAGAACGGGACATAAGTTCGCATATGACACTCCATGGTCAACAACAGCGGCTTAATGGCCTGGACGCGCCATTAAGCAATGACGCTGTCCAAACAGCAGTCCTACAACCTGGATACAAAAAAAAGACGAGGGATTCATGACAATCCCTCGTCTCAACCAAGCGTAGGCGTTGTAGGTATGGCCGTCGAACCGGCCAGGTGCAATTTCGTCAGTTTTTCTTGCCCAAATTACCCAGCCCGCCAACCACGCCTCCAACCAAACCTGTGACCAGGCCAGTTCCCGAACTTGCACCCGCACCCGCGCCAGCACCTGCTGCGGCACCCGCTCCGGCACCGACACCCGCACCTGAGGAAGAAGTACCTGCTCCCACCCCGACACCGGCGCCTACGCCCACCACCGCACCCACTCCGCCACCCAGCAAGCCGCCCACACCGCCTGTACCAGCGCCCGCTCCAGTGACGGTATTGACCACCCCGCCAACCGTGCCGGCAACACCGCCCACCAGGCCACCCACCGCACCGCCTGCGCCCGTACCGGTGCCTGCACCGCCAACGGCACCTGTTACGCCACCCAGCAACCCGCCGATGCCTGTGCTGGAGCCTGTACCGGTACCTGTTCCAGCCGCAGGGTTCACATAACCGCCCGCCTTGTCAGCCACACCGCCGACACCGACCAACGCGCCACCGACCAGATTGGTGACCGGGTTTTGATCGCCCACGCCGGTCACTTTGTTGCCAACGCCGGCCACCACTCCACCGACTTTGTTCAGCAGGCCGTCAACCGGTGCGCCCAACCCTGTGGCTGTGCCGATTTGCCCGGTGGTTTTTTCTACCAGCGAAATCACCGGCACCAGCACCTTGTCATTGACCCCGCCGGTTACTTGGCCCAATTGCCCGCTGGTGACATTGGTGGTCAGCGTATTGCCGAGCATGGTGACCGTGGTCCCGACTTTATTCACCAGGCCGCCGGTGACATCCGTGACGTTACCGGCAACGCCGCCCACGATCGGGATCTGGCTGATCGGTGTGTTATTGATTACCCCGCTCACGCCCTGGCCCAGTGAGGACACCCCTTTGCCGATATCAGACACGGCATTGGTTGCGCCAGCGACAGTGATGCCCAGTGAGTTTTTATCTGTACCAATCGTGCCCAGGCCTTTATCCAGGCCGTCGGTAATGGACGTCACCGCATTACCGGTGTTGGTCACCAACCCGCCTGCCGCGCCCACCACAGGCACCGTTGTCAGGGTGGTGCCCAAGTCGCTGACAGTCGAACCGACACCGCCGACAGCGCCGCTCACCTGGCTGATAACTTGCCCGGTGACCAGAGGCGTGTTGCCGGCGCCGTTATTGCCGCCTCCGTTGTTGCCACCGCCGTTATTACCACCACCATTGTTGCCGCCACCGTTATTACCGCTGCCGTCACCACCGCCGTTATTGCCGCCACCGCTACCATCACCACCGCCGCCCGTACCGGCATCGGGCGTACTGGCTTCAACATGACTTTTAGAACCGCCACCGCCGCTATGGCAACCAGCCAGGCTGACGGTCATCACTAACAAAAGGGCTGTACTTGTTTTTAACCACAGTTGAGTGTTCATGATTATTCCCTTGCACCTGCTTAGCCAGAGTTCGAAGGCTCCCTGCTCTAACGTCAGAGATACGTTCATCCGTGGCTTCCATCACAACGCCGGACCGGGTATTGAACAACTCACTACTTGGTATTAAGCCCTTATATAACCAGCGCTCACGCGCAAACTAAAACTCAACAAATCAACACGTTACCCAAAACAAAACACACCACTCACTAAAGTGATAACCCCAATTCACTGTAGGAGCGAGCTCGCCTCGCGATCTTTTGATCTTTGAGAACATCGCAAGCCGGAGGCCTACTCCACGACGCTGAATTCAACCCGTGCGGTTTGCCCGCTTTCGTCGAGAACACTCAGCTCATAGCGCCCTGGCTGTTCAAGGGTGGTGTTGAGCGCTTCTTGATGGCCGCTGTCGCCCAGCGGGGTGCCATTGAGGAACCACCAGCGCCGACCGTCACCGCCCAGCGCAGTCAGCGTGAGGCGCAATGACGCCTGGCTCGCCGCCGG
Organism: Pseudomonas helleri; assembly: GCF_001043025.1. Lineage (GTDB taxonomy): Bacteria > Pseudomonadota > Gammaproteobacteria > Pseudomonadales > Pseudomonadaceae > Aquipseudomonas > Aquipseudomonas helleri. Next base: position 48,745 of record NZ_JYLD01000001.1, read on the forward strand.
GCGCCGCAACCGGTCACCCTCTCGCACACCGACAATCGACAACGCTGTTACCGAGTTCAATGCCGGTGGCGGGCATTGCGTCGAGGCGGGCGGCAAGCGCGCTTCACGCCGTTCCACCCGGGGCAGCCACGGCTCCAGCGGCGCAGGCCACAACGCCACCTCTCGTGGCTGCGCACCAGGGCATTGCGGGCTAACGCGCAGCCCTTGCCCATCCACCCACAGGGTTTCGCGCAAGCCCACGCCCAACGGCTGATCCGCCGCCAGCAAGGTCGGCGGCGTGGTGTTATCCAGCGTCCAGGCAAAGCGCTGGCGGCGGCAATTGGGGTCGCTCTTGCTCAACGGCTGGCCCAACGGCCAACAAATCGCTGCCACGCCCACGCTGCCCGGCACGGGCTGCACCGGCGCGACAATGCCGCGCTGGCTGTCGCGGTTGCTCAGCACATCGTGCACTTGCAGCATCAGCGGCGCCGCCGAAGCCAGACCAAACTGCCCCGGCACCGGCGTACCGTCCGGGCGACCGATCCACACTCCAATCAAATAGCGCGGCCCTACACCAATGGCCAGCGCATCGCGAAAGCCATAACTGGTGCCGGTTTTCCACGCCAAGCTGGGGCGCTGTACCAACTCGGCGGTCGGGTCACGGTCCGGCCGTGCCTGGCCGCTCAAGATGCGACGGATGATCCACGCTGACCCCGGCGACAGCATGCGCCGCTCTACCAGTTCGTCCTGCGGTTGCAGGCGCAGATTGGCGCTTTTGCCACCCCGGGCCAGCGCGCTGTAACCGCTGACCAAATCTTCCAGACGGCTGCCAGCCCCGCCCAGAATCAACGCCAGATTAGGCTCTGCCAGCGCAGGCAAACTCAACGGCACACCGCCGTTGCGCAGGTCGGCCGCAAAACGTTTCGGCCCGTAGGCCTCAAGCAGTTGCACCGCTGGCAAGTTAAGCGACAACGCCAACGCTGAACTGGCCGACACCGGCCCGCTAAAGCCCATCGAGAAATTGCCCGGACGGTAATCGCCGTAACGCCGCGGCACGTCTTGCAGCAGCGACTCGGAATGAATCAGCCCGGCATCCATCGCCATGCCGTACAAAAAAGGCTTGAGGGTCGAGCCCGGTGAACGCAAGGCGCTGATCATGTCGACATGGCCAAAGCGCCGCGCATCGTTAATGTCCACCGAGCCGAGGTAGGCACGCACGGCCATGTTGTCGGTTTCAACCACCAGGATCGCCGCCGAGGTGTGCTCGGGCAATCGTGCTCGCCAGCCCAGCAGCAAGTCTTCGAGGCGGCGTTGCAGGTTGGCGTCCAGGGTAGTGCGGATCAGCGGCGGGCTGTGCGGACGATTCAAGCGCCGCGCCAGCAACGGCGCCAGGCTCGGTTCCAGTCGCGGGGCGAGCAACAGCGGCTCCTCCAGCGCTTCATCCACAGCCCCTTGTGGCCATACCTGATACTCGGCCAGACGCCGCAACACCTTGTCCCGCGCCACTTGCGCGCGCTCGGGATGACGGTCAGGCCGCAGGCGGCTCGGCGCTTGCGGCAACACGGCCAGTAGCGCGGCTTCGGAGCGCGTGAGTTGCTGCGGCGACTTGCCCAGATATGCCCAACTGGCCGCCGCCACCCCCTGTAACGTCCCGCCAAAGGGTGCGCGATTGAGGTACAGGTTCAAGATCTCGGACTTGGACAGATGCCACTCCAGTTGCGCCGTACGCCACAACTGGCGCAACTTGCCGGGCAACGTACGTTCATGGGGATCGAGCAAACGGGCGACCTGCATCGACAAGGTGCTGCCCCCTGACAGCACTCGCCCGCCACTGAGGTTTTGCCAGGCCGCCCGGCCCAAGGCCAGCGGGTTAACCCCCGGATGCTGATAAAACCAGCGGTCTTCGTAGGTCAGCAACGCCTCAAGGTAATACGGCGACACCTCGTCCGTTTGCACGGGGTAGCGCCATACGCCATTGGTATCGGCAAAGCGCCACAGCGGCGTGCCGTCTTCGGCCAAGACCACACGGGCCAAGTCATCCTTGGGCAACGGCAAGGGCCACAGCCGGTCAGCCAGCCACAGCAGTGCGACTGCCAGCAACAGGCCGCAGGTGCTCCACAGCACGATCTTTTTAAGCATTACTCATTACGCAACTTTGCACCTGGTCTGGTTGCCTAAGGGGTATCTCTGGCACAGTGGCCATCTTATTGATCGGGACATCCCCATGCACGTCGAAAGCTTTATTGGAAATCTGGGCCTGTGGTTGGGCACCGTCGTTCGCTGGATCGTCGAAAGCTTGAGCGGCCTGTTCACCATGATCACTCAAGCGGGCAGCAACTTTATCGACGGTATGGCCCGCGCCTTGGGCATGGACACCTCTATCGTCAGCATCGCCGTGCTGGTACTCGGGCTGCTGTTTTTGTACAACGCCGTGCGCGCCTTTATGCGCGCCTCAATTATCGGCGGCGTGATCTGGCTGCTGCTGGGGCTGTGGGTGTTGAGCTGGATTATTAACTGACGCCGTGGCCTCGCGGTCTTTTAAACATCAAAAGATCGCGAGGCAAGCTCGCTCCTACAGAGGGTGGGGTTAGCGGGCCTTGATCACCATGTCGCCGGGGGTTTCGCCCACGGCCTGCCAGTTGGTCCGGTACATCGACTCCACTTGCGGCGGCGGTACGCGATAGGTGCCCGGCGTCACGGCACGCGCCAGATACAGCAGGTGCGTGGTGCCATAGCCGTCCAGTTTGACCGCCGCGACGTAACGGTCATCGCGGTATTCCTGATGCTGCACGCTGGCGTATTGCATCGCGTCGCGCCATTGCTTGACCTCGGTGCTGGCATTTTCAAGGCTGGCCGCACTCTGCCCCAGGTTCTGGTTTTCCAGCTCAAGCCCCGCTGGCAGCAAATCGACGACCAACGCATCCGGCACCGCCTGCTTGGCCGTGACCGCCACGTGCACCAACACCAGATCGCCGCTTTTCAGGGCCTTGATGTTCAACGGCTCGCCATTCATGCCCAGGTAATCGCGGCGAATGCTCATGTTCTCGCCACCTGCCGCCGGGGCCTGCTGTGGATAACCCGAAATCGTCAGTTGTTGGTACACCGCGTCGCTGCCTTCGTTGCGCAACGTCAGCGGCTGCGTCAGCAATGGCCCGTCAAGCTTGAGGCCCGACTGCTGGTTATTCAGCTCGCGGATTTGCTCGCCGCTGGTGAGCTGCGCCGACCACTTGGCTTCTGGCTGGCTCAACAGGTCACGCCCGGCCAGGAACAGCGAGTTACGCTCCTGGGTCGACAACCAGCGGCTGGCCGCCAACAAATCTGACAACTCAAACAGGCGCTGCTCACGCTGGCCGCTCATCAAGTTGTTTTCTTCCAGCAGCGCCACAATCAGCGCCTGATCGCGCAACGGGCTGCCGTAATCGCCCAGCCATTGATTGTCTTTGCGCTTGGCCGCCAACCCGGCCAGCAACGCCTGATCGGCACGCGGCTGATCGCCCATTTTTTGCAAGGCAATCGACAGCTGCACCAGCGGCAAGCCTGAACGCGCATCGCTGCGGCGCTCAAAAATACTGCGCAATGCGCCCAGCGGCGCCTGCTGGCTGCGGGCCAGAACCAGCGCGGCATAGGCCTGCACAGCAAAGCGGGTGTGGTCGAGGTTGTCGCTGTAGTCGGCTTCGATCAGGTTGCGCTCTTGCACATACCGCAGCAGCCGCTCGTTGGCCTTTTTCAACGCATCGACCGGTACGGCGTAGCCCTGATCACGGGCGCGCAACAGGAAGTCGGTGATGTAAGCGGTCAGCCAATACTCTTCCTGCCCGTCGGCACCCCACAGGCCAAAGCTGCCGTTGTAGCGTTGCATGCCCAGCAGGCGCTCGATCCCCAGTTCAATTTTGCGGGTGCGCTCGGCGTCCGGCTCACCTTCCAGGCCCAGGCGTTTGAGCAACGCCGCGTCAGCGTACAGCGCCGGGTACAAGCCGCTGGTGGTTTGCTCGGAGCAGCCATACGGGTACGCCTTGAGTGCACGAATCTGTTCACCCAGGTTCAACGGCGGGCGGCTCGACAGGCTCAGCAAGGCTTCGCGCCCGGCTGGTTCAAAGGCCTGCAACTCACCTTCTGGCAGGCTCCACGGCTGATCCGTGAGCACTGCCCGATAATGCTTGAGCAACGCCGGGTACGCCGGGCGCACGCCCAGCGTCCATTCGCGGCTGAACGGCGCCAGGGTTTCACCCGGCAGGTCCAGGCCACTCACGGTGACCTTGACCACGCCCGTACCAAAACCGCCCAGCGCCTTGACCGGGATCTGCAACGTGCTGCGTTGGCCGGGGCTCAACGTGACGTTTTGCGTAGCCTCACCGAGCAGGCTGATTTGGCCGTCAGCGTTGAGGGTGACGGTCAGTTTTTGCGGTTTGTCGGTCAGGTTGAACAGGTCCAGCGCCAAGCGGGTCTCATCCCCTCCGGCCAAAAAGCGCGGTGCGGCCAACTCGGCCACCAAGGGTGCAGCGACCACGGTTTTGGCCTGGGCCATGCCGTAGCGATCATCGGTCCAGGCTTGCGCCATCAAGCGCAGTTCGCCGTTGAAGTCCGGGATGTTGACGCTGACTTCGCCTTCGCCCTGCGCATTCAGAGTGACCGGTGCACTTTGCAGCGCGACGATGTTCACGCTGGTGGCCGGGCGTTTACCGCCTTTGGCCAGGGCCGCGTCACCGCCGAATGCGAGGCTGGCCAGACGGCCCTGCCCGGCTTCGATCAGTTGCCCGTAAATATCCAGTTGGTCGGCGCCATAAGCCTTGCGCCCAAACAGGCTGGCGTACGGATCCGGGGTCGGGTAATCGGTAATGTTCAGCACCCCGACGTCCACCGCAGCCAGCAAGACATGGGCTTGTTGCGGAATGCTGCCGTCAGCGTTTTTAGCCTGAATTTTCACCGTCAGCGGTTGTTTGGGGCGCATTTTTTCAGGCGCTTCGAGGGTCAGCGCCAACTTGCGCTGGGTCCGGTCAAGCGGCAGGTGCAACACGCCCACGGCACGTTTTGGGGTGATATTGGTTTTACGCTCACCGGGGCGAATCACCAGCGCACTAACATACAAATCGTGGCGCGCCCACGTCGGGTCGAGTTTGATGTCGAAGGTTTTGCCTTCAGCCGGGACTTCAATTTCTTCCCACCACAACGGCCCGTCACTGCCTTCGACCAGCAGATAACCTTTGCCCGCAGCGGGCGGCGTGACCGTGACTTTGGCGGTATCACCATCGCTGTACGCGGCCTTGTCCAGCGCCAGCTTGACCTGATCCGGGCGTACGGCGCCGCCTTCGGCGTTGTCCTGGGCACGATAACCGGCCCAGAAACGCATGCTGCTGACCAACCCGGTTTGCGGGTCTTCGACCTCCACACGGTATGGGCCCCACTCCACCGGGAAGCTGACCTTGGCGGTTTCTCCGGCTTTTACGCTGACCGTTTCTTCGTTGAGGTTCAGAAACTTCTCGTTGTAGTGATAGCTCCAGCCGTCGCTGTCCGAGTAGTTCCAGTAGTAGTCACGGCGCTCGCGCACCAAGCGGACCTTGAGGTTTTCAGCCGACAGCTTGTTGCCCTGAGTGTCCGCTACCAACAGCTCGAATTCGGCCGGGCCATCGCCATCGGTTTCAGTCCCGTCAAACAACCCGCGAAGCCCCGGCAAGCGCTCCGCTGGCCAGACCGGCTGCACCAGACGTCGGGTGATCGGGCGACCACCGGACTCTTGCAAGCTGGCCTGGACAATCACCTGCAGCGGCGACTTGGCTTCGCTCCACTGGCTATCGATGGTGAGGGTTTCTTTGCCATCAGCGTTGAGCACGCTTTCGTCCAGCTCCAGGTCCTGGGTCAACTCGTTCTCGGTGACAGAACCGAATTGATAACCCGGCAATGCGCTGACTGCCTCGCGCAGAGGCCGCACGTACACTTGGCCGCTCAAACGGTTGCCCGCTGCCGGGGCGCCATACAGGTAACGACCCGTGACCTGAATCTCAGGGTTTTGCTCTGGACGCAGCGGCGTATCACTGCCTTTGAGCTCCAGCGCCATGCGTTCCGGCAAGAAGTCTTCGACCGAAAACTCATACAACTGCGGCTTGCCGTCGCCCAGGTCGAACACTAACTGCCAGCGCCCGGTCGGCGCCTCGCCTGCCAGTGCCAGCGAATACTGATAAAAGCCCGAAGCATCGGGCTCCCAGACGAACTTGCGGCTGACTTGCTCGTCCGGGCGACGCACTTCTACGCTGACCGGTTGCGGCTTGACCGGCTTGCCGTCGCGATCACGCAGTAAGGCATTGAGCAGCACGGTTTCGCCGGGGCGGTACAGGTCACGCGGGCCAAACACAAAAAATTGCAGCGGGTGCGCCTGCGGGCCAGCGATGTCGAACTCGGCCAAATCCAGCGCCGCCGTGTTCAAGCGCAGCAAGCTGGTCTGATCGCCCTGACGCGCCAGCAGCACTTCGGCCTTGGGCGGCAAAGCCAGTTCGGCGTGGCCTTGTTTATCGGTTTTGCCTTGGGCGAGCATTTTGCCTTTGCCGTCGAGCAACTCCAGATCCACATTGGCCAAGGCACTCCCGCCCTCCAGCGCCTGGGTGAACACATCCAGACGCTTCTGATAACGGTGCACGGAAAGGCCGATGTCACTGAGGGTGAACAAAGTGGCCGGGGTCGAATAGTTGTAGCTGCCGGACGCGGTCATCACCGCCAGGTACACGCCCGGTTGCTGCAACGGCTTGATCCCCGAAGTGGGCAGAATCAAGGTTTCGCGGGTGTTGCGGGCCGGGTTCAAATCAAAGCGCCCGCCGTAGACCAGATCGGCCATGCTCAACAGATCTTTGGCTTCATAGCTTTGCAGGCTGCTGTTGCGGCCCCATTGACTGAGAAAGGCAGGCAGGGATTCGGGTTTGACGCGGAAGAACTCAACGTCGACCTTGTCGACATTCAGCGCGATCACCGGCAACCCTTCGGCCAAACGTGTCGGCAGCAAGTTGCCGCGGCTGGCAAAGCCGACGGTGGGTTGCAGGTCACGGGTTTGCAGACGGCTGATGTACTCGGCGGCCAGCGTCGCCTCGTTGACGGCACGCAGGCCGGGGTCGACGGTGAGGATCAATTTGCGCTGCGGCTCAAGATGGCGCAGGTGCACTTCCATCAGGTTATCCGAAAGCTCCCAGGCGCCATCGACCTTGCCGGTCTTGGCGTCGACCAGGTGCAGTTTTTCTGCGAAGTTTTGCTTGGGGTCCAGCGGCACCGAGAAACTCACCGACAGCGTGCTGGCACCGTCCAGCTGCACTTCAGAGACATCCACCACGTTTAACTCACGCCCGGCAAAGCGCTCGGCCAGCACCTTGGGGTCTTGCACCGGCTTGGCGGCCTGCGTGACGGCGGCAGGCTTGGGCGTCTCGGGCTTGCCGGATGAAGAAGAATCGCAAGCACTGAGCAGCGCCAGCGCGCAAGCCAGAAACAGTCCTTTGTTAAGCATGGTGTACTCATTGTCGTGGCAGTGAAGGGGCGACTATATAACAGCGTGACGCGAACGGCAGACGCGCTGGTCAGATTGACCGGGGAATACGAAATTGGTTCTCGACGCCCTTTCTGTGGGAGCGGGCTTGCTCGCGATGCCAACAACTCGATCTGCCTGACGCCCCTCGTCGCCCCAATCGCGGGCAAGCCCGGCTCCCACAGGGTGTGAATCAAAACCCGCCCTGGGTAAACATTCGCTCTACAATGCCGGTCCTCAAAGGAGCCTGCATGTCTTTTCTGTTAGCCGACTGGCGCGACCGCCCGACCCACCGCCGGGTGTGGGCGCTGGCTGCGCCGATGATTTTGTCGAATATTTCTGTGCCGCTGGTGGCGTTGGTCGACAGCACGGTGATCGGCCATTTGCCCCACGCGCATCAATTGGGCGCGGTGGCGGTGGGCGCCAGCCTGTATATCTATCTGGCCTGGATGATGGGCTTTCTGCGCATGGGCACCACGGGCTTTGCCGCACAAGCGGCCGGGCGCGGGGATGGCACCGCGTTGCGGCAAATCCTTGTGCAAGGGTTGCTGCTGGGGCTGGGGCTTTCGCTGTTTCTGGCGGCCATTGCACTCCCGTTCAGTCGCGTGGCGTTGAGCGTGATGCAGCCTTCAGCCGAGCTGCATGACATGACCCTGGCGTTCTTTCACAACCGCCTGTTTGGCCTGCCCGCCTCTTTGGCCAGTTATGCGCTGGTGGGCTGGTTTTTGGGGGCGCAAAACGCCCGGGCACCGCTGGCGATTTTGCTCACCACCAACCTGATGAACATCGCCCTCAACCTGTGGTTTGTTCTCGGCCTGGACTGGGGCGTGGTTGGTTCAGCGCGGGCCTCGGTAATTGCCGAATGGAGCGGCGCCCTGCTCGGTCTGTGGCTCACACGCGGCGCATTGCGGGCGTATCCGGGCAAGATGGCCTGGGCCGCGCTGCGCGTCTGGCAAAACTGGAAACCGCTGCTAGGGGTTAACCGCGATATTTTTATCCGCAGTTTGCTGCTGCAATCGGTGTTTTTCGCCATCACCGTGCAAGGCGCCCGCTTGGGTGACGCCACCGTGGCGGCCAATGCGCTGCTGCTCAATGGCTTGCTGTTGACGGCCCACGCGCTGGACGGCCTGGCCCACGCGGTCGAAGCCTTGTGCGGGCATGCCATCGGCGCCCGTGATCGCACGGCGTTACGCCGCTCGATGGTGGTTGCCTGTGGTTGGTCGTTATTCGCCAGTGCGCTGTTTGCGCTGCTGTTTTTACTGGGCGGGCACTGGTTTGTCGAGATGCAAACCGACATTGCCAGCGTGCGCGAAACCGCCTTCCAGTACTTGCCGTACCTGGCCGTTTTGCCATTGATTGCGGTGTGGAGTTATTTGCTGGACGGGCTGTTTATCGGCGCGACCCGCGCGCGGGAAATGCGCAATGCGATGCTGTTGAGCGTGGCCATTGCCTTCCCCGTTGCCTGGGCCTTGCAGGGCGATGGCAACCACGGGCTGTGGATAAGTTTCTTGCTGTTTATGGTGCTGCGCAGCGGGATATTGGGGCTATACGCCACGCGAATCCGCTGGTTTACCCCGTGACATCCCTGTAGGAGCGAGCTTGCCTCGCGATCTTTTAAAGGGTCAAAAGATCGCGAGACGAGCTCGCTCCTACGGGTCAGTTGAGTCTTACGAGGACAAGTAAGACGAACGCGTCAGGCCCAGACGCAAGGCGTCGAGGAACTGGGTGCGCTCTTTGACGCTGATCTTGGCGCTGGCCACTTTGTCGCGGTAGTGAGTCATCAACTCCTCGGGCGACAAGTGCACGTAGCGCAGCATGTCTTCGATGGTGTCGTGGGTCTCGATACCGGCGTGGTACACGCTGCCATCGGCCTTCTGGTAGATGTTCACCGAGTCGGTGTCACCGAACAGGTTGTGCATGTCACCGAGGATTTCCTGGTAAGCACCCACCAGGAAGATACCCAGCAAGTAGTCTTCGCCTTCGTTGAGCGCGTGAACCGGCAGGCTGGTTTCGATGCTCTGCTCGTCGACGTATTGCTTGATCTTGCCGTCGGAGTCGCAGGTCAGGTCTTGCAGCACGGCGCGGCGCAGCGGTTCTTCGTCCAGGCGATGCAGCGGCAGAATCGGCAGGACCTGGCCAATCGCCCAGGTGTCCGGCAGGCTCTGGAACACCGAGAAGTTGCAGATGTACTTGTCGGCGAGCTTGTCGTTGAGTTCGTCGAGCACCTGGCGGTGCGAACGCTGACGCGCTTTCAACGAGTTGTGCAGGCGACGGCACACGGCAAAGTAGCACTGCTCGGCCAGGGCTTTTTCCGACAGGGTGATTTTGCCGTCAGCGTACTGGGTGGCCACGTCGCTCATGTAGTGCGTGGCGCGCCAGTAGGTTTCGGTGACCATTTCAATGTCGGTCGGGCCCAGCAGGTCCACCAGCCACTGCACGGTCTCGGGCAGGCTTTCTTTGTTTTCGATCTCTGGCACGTCGTCGTTGTGCTTCTCGACGTCGGTCACTTGCACCACCAGCATGGCGTGGTGCGCCGTCAGCGAACGGCCGCTTTCAGAGAAGATGTGCGGGTGCGGCAGGCCTTGTGCGTCGCAGAACTCTTTGAGCATGCCGACCACAACACCGGCATAGTCGTCCATGTCGTAGTTGATCGAGCTGGCGTTACGCGAGTGCGTACCGTCGTAGTCAACGCCCAGACCGCCGCCCACGTCGATGTGGTCAACCGGCAGGCCGAGGTTGCGCAGTTCGCCGTAGTAACGGATCGCTTCTTTGAAGCCGTGCTGGTAGTCGGCCAGGTTGGCGATCTGCGAACCCATGTGGAAGTGCAGCAGGCGAATGCCTTGATCCAGACCGGCGCCACGGAACCGCTCAACCACCGACAGCAACTGCGCAGCCGACAAGCCGAATTTGGATTTTTCACCACCGGTGTCAGCCCATTTGCTCGACGCCAGCGACGACAGGCGCACGCGCAAGCCAACCTGTGGCTTGACCTTGAGCGAAGCCGCCTCTTCGATCACCAGGTCCACTTCGGACTCTTTCTCGATCACGATGAACACGTTGTGGCCGAGCTTCTGGCCCATCAAAGCCAGGCGAATGAACTCACGGTCTTTGTAACCGTTGCAGACGATGGTGCCGCCTTTCGGGGCCAGCGCCAGCACGGCCAGCAGCTCTGGCTTGGAGCCGGCTTCAAGGCCAATCGAAACGTTTTGGGTGGCGATGATGTTCTCGATCACAGCTTCTTGCTGGTTCACCTTGATCGGGTACAACGCGGTGTACTGGCTCTGGTATTCCAGGCGCTCGATGTTGGCATCAAAAGCACCGGTCAACTGGCGTACACGGTCCTGCAAAATATCTGGAAAACGCACCAGCAATGGCAAGGACAAGCCACTTTGGCGCAGTTCGTCGACTTGCTCGTACAGATCGATGGGCGAGCTGTTCGGGCCGTTCGGACGGACTTCTACGCGACCGGCTTCATTGATCGCGAAATACCCGGCCCCCCAATGGCGAATCCCGTAAACACTGCGGCTGTCCGCAACTGTCCATTGGCTGCCATCGTCTTTGCGTGTGCGTCGTACGGACATCGAAGTCCCCTATATATAAGTCAAGTAGCCAAACCTGTGACCAGGTCGGCGCAGTCTAATGAGTAAAAATGACGATTAGTCTGCTCAGGGTAGACCCTGACAACAGCGCCGAGTTTAGAAACCCGCAATAACAGGCTCTGTGAAAACCATGGCAGCCGCCCTTGCCGGGCCTTATTCAGGCAGCAAGACAACGACGCGGTGGTTTTGACAGAGGCTGCTAGCCGCCGGACTTCTTGGCTTTGAAACCGTGCTTGACCAGTTCGGCCAGCAACAGCTCAACGTGGTCGCCCTGGATCTCGATGATGCCGTCTTTCAACGCACCGCCTGTGCCACAGCGTTTTTTCAACGTGGTGGCCAGTTCCTTAAGTGCGTCTTCGGCTAACGGTACGCCCGTGATGGTCGTCACCGTCTTGCCGCCGCGGCCTTTGCTTTCGCGGCGCACGCGGGCAATGCCATCACCGGCAGGGATCAGGGTTTGTTTGCAGGTACAGGCGTCTACTGGCTGACGACAGTCTGGACAGTGACGACCTGCGTCGGTGGAAAATACCAGGCCACCCAGGGCGGCGAAGGATGCGGCTTTTTTGGCCACCGGCAATCCTCATATGGAGGACAAAAAATTGGCCGGTGCATGACGCGCTTGCGCCAAGGTGTACCGACCGCGAAGCCCCACTCTGGCAGGGGCAGCGCAACTCAAGCGCAAAAGCACCTGAGCCTGAAAAGGTCGCGCAGTGTAACGACAAAATCGCCGAGGCCCAATAGCCAATTGGCGTAAAAATTGACACTCCCCCTGTAGTCGCTGCCGAAGGCTGCGATAAGAGCCGAAGCACCTTATCGCGCGATCATGAGAAGCGGGCCGCTGCGCAGCCAATCGCAGCCTTCGGCAGCGACTACAAAGAAGGCGGTTGCGCCAGATAACGCCTTAGCGCATCCAGTGAATCCGGGCAAAAAGGCTGCTGTTCACTCAGGCGCAAGGCCTCGGCCACCGGCATGAACAGCGCTTGCTGGACTTCTTCGGGCTGCACCTGCAAAGGGCCGTCCCAAACCCCGGAAAACACCCCGCACCACAGGTGGTTTTGCGGGGCCTCAAAGTAGAAGCGTTCGTGGGCCGTCAGCTCGATACCGCTCACGCCCAGCTCTTCTGCCAGTTCACGGGCGGCTGATTCTTCGTAGGTTTCATTCGCCCCGACCATACCGCCCGCCGCCACATCCCAAAACCCCGGATACAGCGCCTTGCTGAGGGTGCGCTGGTGTACGCACAGCTCGCCGGCCGAATTGAACAACAGGATGAACGTGCCACGCCCGATAAGGTTGCGCTCGCGCAATTCATGCCGCGGCAAAGCGCCCAGCACGCGGTCGTCGCGGTCCACCCAGACCACCTGTTCGACATCAGAGGCCGCACGGTGCGCGGCCTCTAAAGTGGAGATTGCCATCCCTTAGCCCTGCGACAGCAATTGACGAAGGTCCATGACCGCCGCATTCGCCCGCGAGATGTAGTTGGCCATGACCAGCGAGTGGTTAGCCAGAATGCCGAAGCCGCTGCCATTGAGAATCATCGGGCTCCAGACCGGCTCTTGGGCGGCCTCCAGCTCACGAATGATCTGGCGCACGCTGACCGTGGCGTTCTTTTTAGCCAGTACATCAGCAAAATCGACTTCGATCGCGCGCAGCAGGTGGGACAAGGCCCAGGCCTGACCACGGGCTTCGTAGAACACGTTGTCGATTTGCATCCATGGGGTTTCAACGATTTCTTCGTCCACCACAGGCACCTGGCCCGGCAGCAGGCTTTCGGTTTTCAGCGTGGTGTTCAGTTTGACCCGACCAACACTGGCCGACAGGCGCTGCGACAGCGAACCCAGACGCGTCCCCACATCACCCAACCAGTTGTTGAGGTTGTCAGCACGGGCGTAGAACAAGGCGTTTTTCTGATCCGGGTCAGACAAGCGCGCTTGATAACGGCTCAGGGAGTTGATGCCTTCCTGGTACTCCGACTCACTGGACGGCAGCATCCAGCTCTTGTTGTCAAAGTTGAAACGAGGCTCGGCCTTGGCCAGATCCGCGTCTTCGGCCGACTGCGATTGCGAACGGGCGAAGTCTTTACGCAGGGCACGGGTCAGGTCACGCACCTGCACCAGCACGCCGTATTCCCAGCTCGGAATGTTGTCCAGCAAGACACCCGGCGGGAAGCGGTCGTTGGACAAGTAGCCGCCGGGTTTATTGAGCAAGGTCCCGGCTACGGTTTTCAGGGTTTCTACGGTGGTGAAGCCCGGAACCATTTTCTGGCCGCTTTTTTCAGCCGCCAGCTGTGCATTTTGCTGCACCGGGAACAGGTCTGGTTCGCGGCTCCAGTACCAGCCAAGGCCCAGGCACACCACCACATAAATGCCGACCAGCATGGCAATCGAGCGGCTCAGCAGAATGCTTTTGAAATAGCCACGCGGCTTTGCTTGGGTATCCTTGACCGACTCGCGGGCGCTGTCGCCCTCTCGTTTTTTCCAGTCCAGCATGGCTATGTCCTTTCAGATGCTTGATTCAACAGTTCGACCACAACCCTACCTCATCGTGCCTTGTTGCACGATTTTTAATCACGGCTAGGCTAAGTGCCGAAACCGCAAGGCCAGATCGGCCCGGCACTATAAAACATGCGTGCAGCCACGCCTACGCAAGGGCGGCCAATGGCTAATATCGGTGTGGGCGAGTTAATTTCAAGGTAAGACCGGATCAAGCCAACACTAGGTGCTAGCATAGAGCCATCACTCGACCCCAGCATGCCCCTTACCCAGCAGCCAGGATATGACCGAGCACGAAGACCTCAGCCACGAACGCCTGAAGCACCACTTCGCCCAGCGCGTTACGCACCAGGCCCGTCAGATTCTTGAAATTTGGCAGCGCATGCAGACTCAGGAATGGTCACCCGCAGGCCTCGCTGAATTCAGCGAAGCCAATCTGCGCCTGCTACGCTTTGCCGAGCGTTTCGACCAACCCGAGCACAGCGAACTGTCACAGGCCACCGACGCGGTGCTGCAACAGGTGGCCGACAATCGCGGCCGACTGAGCAGCCCGTTGATCACCGAACTCAACCGGCTGATGCAACGCTTGTCACGCACCGGCCTGCGCCACGGCGATCAACTCGGGCACACCGCCCTGCCGCCGCTGCGCAAACCGATCTACATCCTTCTGCAAGACCATGAACGCGCTCAGCGCCTTAGCACGCAACTGGAGTTTTTTGAACTCAGTGCCGTGGCCTTTGACAGCCCTGGCGCCTTTCGTCAGGCCATGATCGAGCGCCACCCGGCGGCCATCGTAATAGAGGTCGATTTCGCTGGCCCCAACCAGGGCCTGGCGTTGGCTGAAGAGGTCCAGGTCGGACTTGAGCAAAAGCTGCCGCTGTTGTTTTTCAGCCAGCATGAAACCGACACCCCTACCCGCCTGGCCGCCGTGCGCGCCGGGGGGCAAGCGTTTTTGACCGGCACCCTCGAAGTCTCCAGCCTGATGGAGAAGATCGAGGTGCTGACCTGCGTGGCGCAGTACGAACCGTATAAAGTGCTGATCATCGACGACTCGCGGGCGCAGGCGTTGCACACCGAACGCCTGCTCAACAGCGCCGGGATCATCACCCGCACGCTGACCGAGCCGATTCAAACCATGGCCGAGCTGGCGGACTTTCAGCCCGACCTGATCATCCTCGACATGTACATGCCGACCTGCACCGGCACCGAGCTGGCCAAAGTCATTCGCCACAATGATCGCTACGTCAGCGTGCCGATCATTTACCTGTCGGCCGAAGACGACATGGACAAACAGCTCGACGCCATGAGCGAGGGCGGTGATGATTTTTTGACCAAGCCCATCCAGCCACGCCACCTCATCACCACCGTGCGCAATCGCGCCGCCCGGGCCCGGCATTTAAAAGCGCGCATGGTCCGCGACAGCCTGACCGGGCTGTTTAACCACACGCACATCCTGCAACTGCTCGAAGACTGCACCTTCCGCGCCCGCCGTGAAAATCGCCCTTTGAGCTTTGCGATGCTCGACCTTGACCACTTCAAACGGGTCAATGACTGCTACGGCCACCCCATGGGCGACCGCGTGATCAAGAGCCTCGCCCTGTACCTCAAGCAGCGCCTGCGCAAGACCGACTTTATTGGCCGCTATGGCGGTGAAGAGTTTGCGATTGTCATGCCCGACACCGATCAAGAGTCGGCCTACAACGTGCTCAACATGATTCGCCAGCGTTTTAGCGAAATCCACTACCCGGCCCAGCCAAACGATCTGTGGTGCTCATTCAGTGCAGGCGTGGTGCAGCTGCACGGCGAGTCCGACAGCCTGAAAATGGCGTCACAGGCCGATGAAGCGCTGTACTTCGCAAAGAACAATGGCCGCAATCAGGTGCAACGCTTCACTCGATAAAGGCTAATCGCCACTATTTATGCCGAGCCAGGCCGGCTCGTCATATCGCTGTAACTTAAATGCAATAACTTCAGCCGCTTCTCACTGCGTAGTAGGCAGAATCTCTTATGCGTCTGAAGCTGCTAACCAACCTCAACACCCTGTTGCTGGTCGCCGTGTGCCTCGCGCTGGGCGCTACTTTATGGTGGTCGCAACAGGCGCTGGAGCGCCCGTACCTGTTGATGGAGCGCTACTTGAGCCTGTCGCAGCACTTTCAAAACCAGGTCGCCCGCAACATTGAAGACTACCTGGCCAGCGGCGATGCGGTGCGCCTGAGCGAAGCCAACAGCGCCCTGGAGACACTCCAAAGCCAGCTTGCCCCGCTGCCACCGGCGCTGGCCGAGACCGTGCGACCCAGCCTTGAGAACCTGAATAGCTTCAGTAATACCGAACTGCTGGCAGCGGGCAAACTGGCCGGCGACCCACAAGCCTTGTTGCTGCAAGCCGAGCGCGAACTGGCCGCCAACCTCGAACAACTCAGCCAATACGCCAGCGAAGCCAACACCCCTGAAGCCCCGCATTATTTAGCGCCGCTGATGACCGCCTCGCTGCACCTGGCCAAGCTGTCATTGAACCGCGACAAACTGGTCAGCAGCGGGCGCAGTGAATTGGCCGGTGACGTAGAGCGCGAACTGGCCAGCATCCAGGCCCAGGCACAGCAAATCGACGCCCTGCCCCTGCTCGGCGTCAGCAGCAAAAGCACTTCGGGCAATGACGACTTCGCCGCAATGATGGGCCTCGAAGCCAATCAGAGCACCCAGACCGAAGATGCCGGGGTCAACCTCAAGCGGGAGCTGAACAACCTGCTGAGCCGCTACCCGGCCGAGCTTAAACGCACCCAGACGCAGATCGAACAACGCACCCAACTGAGTACCACCACGCACCGCAAGCTGGACGCGGTGCAACACGCCATTGCCGAGCTGGAGCCGGTGGTCCGCGCCCAGCACGGGCAGATTCAAGACGAAGTACGGCTCATGCAAGGCCTGATGATTGGCCTGATCCTGCTGATTGCGCTGTTGATCGACACCCTGCAACGCAAGCTGGCGCGGGTGCTGACCTATCTGGCGCCAATGCTCTCGACCTGGGCCGAAGGCGACTTCAGCCGCGACATTCAATTGGGCAAAACCAACCGCGAACTGCATGACATCGAGGCTTCACTGAATCGCCTGCGGGCTTATCTGGTGAACCTGGTGGGCACCATCCGCCTGAACGCCGAGCAAGTCGCGGGCAGCAGCCAGACCCTGGCGCAACTGAGCACCGATTTGCACGGCGGCGCCGAGCGTCAGGCCGGTGACACCGCGCAAATTCGCGACGCCCTGGGTGAACTGGAAGCGACTATTTCCCAAGTAGCCGGCGATGCCAGCCAGGCCGCAAACGCCAGCCGCAGTGCCGGTGCCGCCGTGACGCAAGGGCAATTAGTGATCGGGCAAAGCCTCACCGGCCTTCACGCACTGGTAGGCGAAGTGCAAGGCAACGCGCAGACGGTCGAGCGCCTGGCTGAAGAGTCAGCGACCATTGGCGGCGTCCTCACGGTGATTCGCTCTATCGCTGACCAGACCAACCTGCTGGCACTCAACGCCGCCATTGAAGCCGCCCGTGCGGGCGAAATGGGCCGTGGCTTTGCCGTGGTCGCCGAAGAAGTCCGCTCCCTGGCACAACGCACCGCAGGCGCGACCAACGAAATCCAGAACCTGATTGCCGGGCTGCAACTGGCGGCGCGCCAATCGGTTGAAGGGATGCGCGCGCAGGTGGAGCATGCCAAAGCCACCGCACAACAGGCCCAGGACGCCGATGGCGCACTGGATGAAATTGTCGGCGCCATTACCACCATCTCCGACACGGCGGTGCGTATCGCCGACGTCACTGCGCAACAAAGCGGCGCTGTGAGTGAGATCCGCGATCACAGTGAGCGCATCCATTTATTAGGCGACGACAACTTGCAACGCATCGGTATTGCCCGCAATCAAAGCCAGCAACTGTTGCAACTTGGGAGCGAACTTAATACCGCGGTGCAAGCCTTTCGGGTATGAATCAACCCTGAAGACGGTGTACCTGTTACTTCTGACAGTATCTATTGCTGTCAGGAGTGATATTAAATTGATGTTGTATTAGGCAGCGCTTAAACAGGCTGTTTCCTGTACGACATCAACAGGTGCGCCATGAGACAAACCATTCTTCTAGTGTTTGCTCTGTATTTGCCGCTCAGTGAAAGCGCAACGCTGCACATTGAAAACCAGTCGCGCTATATAGCCGTCATTATTGACTATCCTGCCGGTTACCCCTGCGCGCCTGACCGCCAGAACATGCGGCCGTGCCTGATTCTGCCGCTTGCGGCCACCTCGTATGAACTGCCTGAGGCTGAAGCCTTGAGCGCTGTACTGCGTTTTATTTCACTGCCGGCGACTTCTAACGTGGCGCTCGGTGATTTAAAAAAACATGCCTTTAAAAGTACCGGCGACTTCACCTATCAGCCGTTGGGGGCGTTGAAGTATGAACAAGTGAAATGCGAACTACCCATGGAAGAAGGCATCAGCATTACTATCATTTTGGTTGGCGTCATGGATAAAGCCTGTGAAAAAGGCACCGACCGACGTCTTTCATGGGTCTATAAACGCAATGACGTTGACTTGAAATTCATCATCAAAGACCTCCCGGCCAAACCCCACCCCCGCCCCCTGTAGGAGCGAGCTTGCCTCGCGATCTTTTGATCTTGATGATCAAAAAGCCCCCACCTTCACGATTCGCCAGCTCACTCCGTTATCATGCCCGCACGTTTTATCAGCGAGATTCTTATGCGCCGCCTGCTCTTTGTTCTCTGCCTGCTGTTTACCCTGCCGGTCATGGCC
This sequence comes from Pseudomonas helleri, assembly GCF_001043025.1. Classification (GTDB taxonomy): domain Bacteria; phylum Pseudomonadota; class Gammaproteobacteria; order Pseudomonadales; family Pseudomonadaceae; genus Aquipseudomonas; species Aquipseudomonas helleri. Next base: position 67,095 of record NZ_JYLD01000001.1, read on the forward strand.
ACGGGCCTGCTGGACGCGCGCCCCAGCGCAACCTTGGGGGCGATCAATAACAGTGCCGATTTTTTGCCGGTGCGCGAAGCCTTCAAGCTGAACCTGATCGACAGCAGCCCCGATACGATCAAACTGCGCTTTGTGCCGACCGAAGGGTATTACCTCTACCGCCATCGCTTTGCCTTCAAAACCGAGCCGGCTGACATCGCGCTGGGCACACCGCAATTGCCCGCAGGCGAGCAAAAACACGATGAGTACTTTGGCGACGTGGAGGTCTATCACGGCATTCTCGATGTCGACATCCCGCGCCCGGCCAACGATCAACGCCCGTTTACCCTGGTGGTCAGCTACCAGGGCTGCGCCGACAAGGGGTTGTGCTACCCGCCTGAAACCGAACGCCTGAGCATTGAGGGCACACCGGGGCCAACGGCCACTGAAAGCACGAATGCGCCCGCAACGTCGTGGAACTGGCGCGATCTGGCGCTGTTTTTCCTCGCCGGGCTGGGCCTGACCTTCACCCCTTGCGTGCTGCCCATGCTGCCGATTTTGTCGGGCGTGGTGTTGCGCGGCCAGGTTGGCGGGCTGCGTGGCTTTAGTCTGTCGCTGGCTTATGTGCTGCCGATGGCGGCCTGTTTTGCGCTGTTGGGCGCTTTGATGGGGATGTTCGGCGCACAGTTGAATTTGCAGGCGCGCTTGCAATCGGTGTGGGTGCTGGTGCCCTTTGCGCTGTTCTTCGGGGTTTTTGCCCTGGCGATGTTTGGGGTGTTCGAACTCAAGTTGCCGCAGGCCATCAGCAACCGTCTGGACCGCGTCGCCAATCGCACCCAGGGCGGTTCGCTGTGGGGCGCTGCGGTGCTGGGCGTGGTCTCTAGCCTGCTGGTGTCGCCGTGCGTTTCGGCCCCGCTGGCCGGGGCCTTGCTGTATATCAGCGCCAGCGGCGATGCGCTGGGCGGCGGCTTGAAGCTGTTCGCCCTCGGCCTGGGCATGGGCGCCCCCCTGTTGTTGGTGGCCACTGGCGGCGCGGCCTGGCTGCCGAAAAGCGGGCCATGGCTGGTCACAGTGAAAAACGCCATCGGCGTGCTGCTGCTGGGTCTGGCGATCGGCTTGCTTAGCCGGGTACTGCCCGGCCCGCTGACGTTACTGTTGATCGGTGTACTGGCGGCCGGTGTGAGTCTGTTTCTCGGCACCCTCGAGTTCATCTACAAAGCCCCGCGCCAACGTTTGGCGCAACTGCTCGGGCTGTTTCTGCTGGTGTATGCGCTGGCCTGCTGGTTCGGCGCATTAAGCGGTCACAGTGATCCGTTCAACCCTCTGGGCCCTGCAACCACGAGCAACGCCAGCATCACCGGCGCACCGCAAGCCGCGGGAGACTGGCAAACCATCAGCACCAAAGCCCAGCTCGACAGCGTACTGGTCGAGGCCAAGGCGGCTGGCCAGCCGCTGTTGCTGGACTGGTATGCCGACTGGTGCATCAGTTGCAAAGTGCTTGAGCATGAAGTGCTGAACAACCCGCGTGTGCTGGACCTGCTCAAGGGTTATCGGCTGGTGCGCTTCGACATGACCGCCAGCAATGCCGAGCAGCGTGCCCTGCTCGATCACTACCAATTGTTCGGCCCACCGGCGCTGATGTTCTTCGGCAAAAATGGCCAGGAAAAAAGTGACCAACGGGTCATTGGCGAGATCAATGCAGCGGACTTCGCCGAACGTGTCGCGAACGCGAATGACCAGATCTAGAGCCTTGGTCACAAACTTTTCGCGAACATCGGTCATCGTGCTGGCTTTTGTACACAACTGGACACTGATTCAGCTTTTCGGCATAGTCGCCCGGCACTGATCACTGCGCACACATTACAAGGAACAGCAGATGGCGACTTTTCTGGTTCTGCACGGCCCCAACCTGAACCTGCTAGGCACCCGCGAACCGGGCGTTTACGGCGCGACTACCCTGGCGCAAATCAATCAGGATCTGGAGCAGCGGGCACGCGACGCCGGTCACCATTTGCTCTACCTGCAAAGTAATGCCGAGTATGAATTGATCGACCGGATTCATGCGGCCCGCGATGAAGGGGTGGATTTCATCTTGATCAATCCGGCTGCTTTTACCCACACCAGCGTGGCATTACGTGACGCGCTGCTGGCGGTGAGCATCCCATTCATCGAAGTGCATTTGTCTAACGTGCACAAACGCGAACCTTTCCGCCATCACTCCTACTTCTCCGACGTTGCGGTAGGTGTGATCTGCGGCCTTGGCGCCAGCGGTTATCGACTGGCCTTGGAGGCCGCCCTGGAACAGCTTGAACTACAAGCTAAACGCCCCTGACCCACCCATTGGGAGTTGACGATTCATGGATATCCGTAAAGTCAAGAAACTGATCGAACTGCTGGAAGAGTCCGGCATCGACGAGCTGGAAATTAAAGAAGGCGAAGAGTCCGTACGCATCAGCCGCCACAGCAAAACCCCAGCTCAACAGTTCTACGCACCAGCACCAATGCAACAAGCTCCGGCTGCTGCGCCAGTGGCTGTTGCGCCGGTTGCCACCGTGACTGAAGCACCTGCTGCTCCAAAACTGAACGGTTTTGTGGTCAAGTCGCCAATGGTCGGCACTTTCTACCGCACACCAGCGCCAACTTCGCCAGCCTTCGTAGAAGTGGGCCAGAGCGTTAAAGTCGGCGACACCATTTGCATCGTTGAAGCGATGAAAATGATGAACCACATCACCGCTGAAAAAGCCGGTGTCATTGAATCCATCCTGGTAGAAAACGGTCAGCCGGTTGAGTTCGACCAACCGCTGTTCACCATCGTTTGAACCACGGGGAGCCAACGATGTTGAAGCCTCAGAAGCTGGAAAAAGTCCTGATCGCCAACCGCGGCGAGATCGCCTTGCGCATCCTGCGGGCGTGCAAGGAACTGGGCATCAAGACCGTCGCGGTGTACTCCACTGCCGACAAGGAACTGATGCACCTGGGTCTGGCAGACGAAACCGTCTGCATTGGTCCGGCACCAGCCAACCTGTCTTATCTGCACATCCCGGCGATCATCGCGGCAGCCGAAGTGACGGGAGCCACGGCGATTCACCCGGGCTACGGCTTCTTGGCTGAAAACGCCGATTTCGCCGAACAAGTCGAGAAATCCGGCTTTGCCTTCATCGGCCCGAAAGCAGACACCATTCGCCTGATGGGCGACAAGGTATCGGCCAAGCACGCCATGATCGCGGCGGGCGTACCGACTGTTCCAGGCTCTGACGGCCCGCTGCCGGAAGACCCTGAAACCGCACTGCGCATTGGCCATGAAGTCGGCTACCCGGTGATCATCAAAGCCGCTGGCGGCGGTGGTGGTCGTGGCATGCGCGTTGTGCACCGTGAAGAAGACCTGATCGAAGCCGCCAAGCAGACCCGCGAAGAAGCCGGCGCCTGGTTCAGCAACCCGATGGTCTACCTGGAAAAATACCTGACCAACCCACGTCACGTGGAAGTCCAGGTTATTTCCGACGGCCAGGGTAACGCGATCCACCTGGGCGACCGCGATTGCTCGCTGCAACGTCGTCACCAAAAGGTTCTGGAAGAAGCGCCAGCACCGGGCATCGACGAGAAGGCTCGCCAGGAAGTTCTGGCACGCTGCGTTCAGGCATGCGTTGACATCAACTACCGTGGTGCGGGTACTTTCGAGTTCCTGTACGAAAATGGTCGCTTCTACTTCATCGAGATGAACACTCGTGTGCAAGTAGAGCACCCGGTGTCCGAAATGGTCACCGGCATCGACATCGTTAAAGAGATGTTGAGCATTGCGGCAGGCAACAAGCTGTCCTTCACCCAGGCTGACGTGAACATTCACGGTCACTCGCTGGAATGCCGGATCAACGCTGAAGACCCGGCAACGTTCATGCCGAGCCCAGGCATGGTCAAGCACTTCCACGCACCGGGCGGCAACGGCGTTCGCGTCGATTCGCACCTGTACAGCGGCTACAAGGTTCCGGCCAACTACGACTCCCTGATCGGCAAGCTGATCACTTGGGGGGCGACGCGTGACGAAGCCATGGCTCGCATGCGTAACGCGCTGGACGAAATCGTGGTCGACGGGATCAAAACCAACATCCCGCTGCACCGCGACCTGGTGAATGACGAAGGCTTCTGCGAAGGCGGCGTCAACATTCACTACCTGGAACACAAACTGGCTAACAAGTAAGTTTGTATCCTGCTCAACAAAGCCGCTTTCGAGCGGCTTTGTTGTGTCCGGGGTGCCAGTTTTTTGGGTGCCTACTAAATTGATTCAGGCCGGGTAGAAACGATGGGGGCGTCATGGCTGTCATGGCTTGCCCCTGGTTTTGCCGGGGTTATCGCCTGTGCAATCCGGGAGGTTGGAGGCGATGATGATCATACCGGCCATCACGTAGCCAGAACCCTCACCCCAACTAAGCCCGCCTCCCGCTGACTCCAGATCATAGACGTTGGTTTCTGAAATCAACTCGCCACTGCGATTATCGAAAAGACGATAAAAACCTGGATAACCCCACCAGGGAAACCACGCAGGGGAATTAACGCCATTAACATCAGGCTCACGATGAAAGATATTCGGAAGAACCCAATAGGGCTTGAAACTCTGGACTCGATAACAGCCATCGGGGCTGACGCTATCGGTAGCCAGTCGAGTAGCCCATCCTCTTTCCCACCAGCTCGAAGCGGTCCATAACCCGCCCGCAATGGTGATATAGGCTACGAAAAAGGCGATGCGTCGCGAATTGGGCTTCATTGTTCGCGCCTCATTTTTCCGGGGATATCGCCTATGCAGTCGGGAAGGTTGGGCCCGATACGAATCATGCCGGACCTCACCTGACCTGAACCACCTCCCCAACTCACCTTCTCAACGATCGAATCCCAGTCATGAACCTTGGTTTCTGAGATCAATTCTTCAGTGCGATGATCGTACAGGCGAAAAAAACCTGGATATCCCCACCACGGAAACCACTCTGGTGAGTGGACTTCATTAGGATCCGGTCGCCTATGAAAAATATTGGGCAGCACCCAAAAAGGTTTGAAACTCTCAACCCGATAACAACCGCCGGGGCTTATTTCAGGATCACCCAAACGCTCCGCCAAGCCTTTCTCCCACCATTGCGAAGCCTCCCATATCACTCCGGCAATACAGATAAAAACCATGAAAAAGGCTATCCGTCGTGAGGCTGGTTTCACACCCATTCCCCAAGATCAATGATTTGCCCGGAGTTTCTCCACAGCACATCTGAATAGATAACGAAGTCGCCGCCTTTGCCTGTTTTGTCACGATAGTCGCGAAAATCACCATTGGTGACTGCAGCAAAAGGACCTTCCTTTAGACGTAATACAGCTTGACCATGAAGGCTCAAGGTAAAAGCGGTCTCTGCCTTGGTCAGCACACGATCTTCGGTCCAAGTGCCCAGATATTGCAGACCATTAAAGTCGTAATGGTCACGAATAAAGAAACCTACCTGCTCTATATGAAAAAGATAACGGACTTGTTTGGTAACTGGATTTACCTCAGTAAATGCCTCTCCTACTACTCCGACTTTCAAAACGGCAATACCTAAGGCTCCGTACATGTCATCGAGCGTGGCCCAAGTGGACCCGAACCTAGTGAAATTTACTTGCGATACAACATCCATTTGCAAGGAGGACATTAAGTTTGAACCCAGCTTTCGCACTCCATACCCCATCCATCCGGACCTCTTTAACAGGTCTTTCAAGCGCTCAATCCCATTAGGGGTCGTTAGCAAAGACTCTGCGTGGTCAACAGCCTCGCGACAGCGCTCATACCCCATGGCCCACTCCATTTTTACAATGCTCTCATCGCACTGCGCCGGTTTCAGAGTGAGAGGGTCAGGCTGGGTTTTACGCTCTTTCCACGCCTCCGGCATCGCCCACGCAGGGCTGTCAAACCAGCGCTGCATCAAGGCCGCTGCCGTATGCCAGCCCATCGAGCGCATGGCGCCCGGCAAGCGGCTCAGGGCAAGGCTCTGCACGACCACTTTTTTGGCCGGTGTATCGGTGGGGCTGTAGGTGTGCGAGTTGGCCTGCGGCAGTTGATACAAGGCGTCCGGCCCTGCAGCGTTGGTGCGCTGAAAATCATTCAAGGACATGCTGCTTACTCCATAACCGGTGACGGGGCGTTGATGGCGATACCCAATTGTTCAGGACCATCGCTGGAGCACGAGCAGGTATGGCCTTGCGCATCGAGTGTGCCGTAACCCATACAGTGGTCGTTTTGCAGCACGGCATACCCCAGTTGCCCCAAGGGCAAGCCACGTTGATTGAGCAACTGAAAACGCTCGTCGCACGTTGTGCTGAGGGTGGCGGGCATGGGCTGCGACGCGGCGAACAAGCCGCCCTTAAATGCCGGGGCTGAGTCGCTGACATAAGAATGCACGGTCACAGAGGCAATCAGTTCGGCCTGACAGGGGCAACCGCTGCGGCTGTCCAGCGTGCCAGCCACCCGCCGGCCATTGCTGATAAAACCATCCACACCGCCACAGATCGGGTAGGCCTTACCGTCCTGCCCGCAGCTGACCAAGTGGCCTTCAAGGGCATGCTGAATGCCATTCCACGTAATGCCAGGGTCTGACTCCAGCACCTTGCCACCGCAGGTCGTTTTGTCGTCCAGACCAATAAAATAGCCCCGGGCCATAAGCCTCTCCTTTTGCATAGCCCCTAAAGGGAGCACGGCTGAGAACCATGAAGCCCAGTCATAGAATGAATGAACCTCACACACAGTAATCAGGAAGAGAGTGCCCAGATTGGTGCTCACGGTATGTAGGACGCTTCCATAAACGCCATCATCCCAATATCAAATACCTGCGCGAATACGCCTAGGACGCCCTTGCACCGCAGAAATCTTGTAGTTGCTGCCGAAGGATGAGGCTGCGATGGATTGCCAAGTGGCCCGCTTCGCAGCCTCGTGCCTCGTCAGCGACTACAAGCTGCGCCTTATCAGGGTTTATGTTGAAACAAGCCCGCCCCTACAGATGGCCTGCCATAGCAGGGAGGCCTGCGCTCGCGTAAACTGGCGCGTTTCTCGCAGCCCCTCCGGCTGCACATTCCTATTTTTCAAAGGTGCCCGCCATGCCTTGGCTGCAAGTACGCCTCGCCATCAGCCCAGAACAAGCCGAAACCTACGAAGACGCGTTCCTCGAAGTCGGTGCCGTTTCGGTAACGTTTATGGATGCCGAAGATCAGCCGATCTTTGAACCTGAACTCAACACCACGCCGCTGTGGTCGCACACCCATTTGCTGGCCCTGTTCGAAGGCGGTACCGAAGCCGAGCTGGTGCTGCGCCATCTGGAGCTGCTGACCGGCTCGCCATTGCCAGAACACCACGCCGAAGTCATCGAAGACCAGGACTGGGAACGCAGCTGGATGGACAATTTCGAACCCATGCGTTTTGGTCAGCGCCTGTGGATCGTCCCAAGCTGGCACGCTGCTCCCGAGCCTGATGCCGTGAACTTGCTGCTGGATCCGGGCCTGGCGTTTGGCACCGGCACTCACCCGACCACCGCGCTGTGCCTGGAATGGCTCGACGGCCAGGACCTCAAAGACTGCGACGTGCTGGACTTCGGCTGCGGCTCGGGCATTTTGGCCATCGCTGCGCTGTTGCTGGGCGCCAAGCAAGCCGTCGGCACCGACATCGACGTGCAGGCACTGGAAGCTTCGCGCGACAACGCCGGGCGCAACAACGTAGCGCCAGAGCTGTTCCCGCTGTACCTGCCTGAAGACCTGCCGCAGGTGCAGGCCGATGTGCTGGTCGCCAACATTCTGGCCGGCCCGCTGGTTGCCCTGGCCCCACAACTGTCCAGCCTGGTCAAGCCCGGCGGCCGTCTGGCACTGTCCGGCATCCTCGCCGAGCAAGGTGAAGACGTCGCCGCTGCCTACGCTCAAGACTTTGATCTGGACCCTATCGCCAACCGCGATGGCTGGGTGCGCATCAGCGGTCGTCGACGCTAGAATACAAGCCTGCTTAACCCGGATGGCCGCATGAGCGATAGCTTCGTTACACAGTGCCCACATTGCCAAACCAGCTTCCGTGTCAGCCATGCTCAATTGAGCATGGCCCGCGGCGTGGTGCGCTGTGGTTCCTGCCTGCAAGTGTTCAATGCCGCACAGCAACTGCTGAATAAAGGCACCGAAACAGAGCAGTTGCCTACAACTGTGGCGCCACTTGTTGCAGAACCTGTGGCCGCTGAGCCGCCTGCTGCGCCCAAGGCCATCAGCCCGGCGCATTGGGAAGTGGCCGAGCTGGACCTTGAGCACCTGGACCTGGACGAAGAGCTGGCCAAGCTTGAAGAACGGGAGATTCAGCCCAGCAAAAGTTTCGGTCAGTCGCAAAAAGCCAAAACCAGTGCGCTAAGCGCTCGCCGCGACACCAGCGACGCCGACGAAAGCCAATGGTCAGGCAGCTTGTTCAGTGAATCCGCAGCAGAACGTGCCGAAACCTCAGCACTCGCGGTCAAGGCCGTCGAAGACGACATCGAACCGGCTGAAACCGGGCGCACCGAGCCATCGCTGTCGCTGGACATCGACGAGCCCGACGACACGCCGCCGCTCAGGCTCAGCAAAGATGACGACGATGAACCCGAGCTGCGCGGCGAGCATTTGTCTGCGGTGGATGACGACGAGGACGATGAGCCTCTGGCCACTGCCTCGGCGACCAAAGACAAACGCACACGCAGCGAACCGGGTGTGCGCGACGACGTCCTGCTGGACCTGGTAGACGACCCGTTGCACCTGGACTGGCAAAAACGCCGCTCGCCGTGGGGCAAGCGCCTGCTCTGGACGCTCTTGGTGTTGCTGGCCGCCGTTGCACTGGCCGGGCAATACATCGCGTATCACTTCGATGAACTGGCTCGCCAGGACCAATACCGGCCGCTCTTCCAGCAACTGTGCCCGCAAATCGGCTGCAGCGTGCCTTCCAAGGTCGATATAGACCGCATTAAAAGCAGCAATCTGGTGGTGCGCAGCCACCCGGAATTCGCCGGTGCGCTGGTGGTGGACGCCATCCTCTACAACCGCGCGCCGTTTTCCCAGCCCTACCCGCTGCTGGAGCTGCGTTTTGCCGACCTGAACGGCAAAATGATCGCCAGCCGCCGTTTCAAACCCGGCGAATACCTGAGCGGCGACCTGACTGGCAAGGCCGAAATGCCGCCGCAAACGCCTATCCACATTGCCCTCGACATCTTGGATCCGGGCCCGAAAGCGGTGAATTACAGCCTGAGTTTTCATTCCCCGGAATGAGCGCGCTGCGCTTTTAGTGGCAAGCTTCAAGCCGCAAGCTTGAACCTAAAAGCAGATTTGCCTCTTCTTGCAGCTTGTAGCTCGAAGCTTATGGCCGGTTGAAAGCTGGCTTTCAGCCTCTATTGTTCAAAAATCATCCAATTTCGTCTTTATCCAGTCATCGAGAGCGGGTATCATGCCAACCCTTTTTCGAACTCCCCAGATCCGGCCCCACAACAGGGAAGTCCTATGTCGGCGGTACGCATCGGCCCATACACATTGCAAAACGGTTTGATTCTCGCCCCTATGGCGGGTGTCACCGACCAACCCTTTCGTCAGCTTTGCCGACGAATGGGCGCGGGCCTGGTTGTGTCGGAAATGGTGACCAGTGACATGAGTCTCTGGAACAGTCGTAAATCGCGCCTGCGCATGATTCACGACGGTGATCCCGAGCCCCGCTCGGTGCAGATCGCCGGCGGTGATGCGCAAATGCTGGCAGACGCCGCCAGGGCCAATGTGGAACTGGGCGCACAGATTATTGATATCAACATGGGTTGCCCGGCCAAAAAGGTCTGCAACAAGGCCGCCGGGTCCGCGTTACTGAAAGACGAAGCATTGGTGAACGAGATCCTGCAGGCCGTTGTGGCCGCAGTTGATGTGCCGGTAACCCTGAAAATCCGTACCGGCTGGGACCGCGACAACAAGAACGGCCTCACGGTGGCAAAAATCGCCGAACAGGCCGGTATTCAAGCGCTGGCCGTGCACGGCAGAACCCGTGCAGACCTGTACACCGGCGAGGCCGAGTACGACACCATTGCCGCGATCAAGCAGGCCGTGTCGATACCGGTGTTTGCCAATGGCGACATCGATTCACCCCATAAAGCCCGGCACGTGCTGCACGCCACCGGTGCTGATGGACTGTTAATAGGCAGGGCGGCTCAAGGGCGGCCCTGGATTTTCCGCGAAGTGGACCACTTTCTGCGTACCGGCCAGCTGTTGCCGGCACCGGAAATGGCCGAAGTGGAACGTATTCTGCTAGAGCATCTGGCCGCACTGCACACCTTCTATGGGGAGGTATTGGGGGTACGTATTGCCCGCAAGCATGTCGGTTGGTATCTCGCAACCTTGCCGGGCGCCAAGGAGTTTCGCGCCCACTTCAATCGTTTGGAAGATACGGAAGCACAATGCGCCAACGTTCAGGCGTTTTTCGCCGAACGACATAAGAGCCTGGGGACAGGGGACGAAGGATGGGTGGCCGCATGACGATGATGACCGAGACATTAGTGAGTGGAACAACGCCCGTGAGCGACAACGTCAATTTGAAACAGCACCTCAATACGCCGAGCGAAGAAGGTCAGACCCTTCGCGGGAGTGTCGAAAAGGCGCTGCACAATTATTTCGCCCACCTGGAGGGCGCTGAAGTCACGGACGTGTACAACCTGGTGCTTTCCGAAGTCGAAGCCCCTTTGCTCGAGTGCGTCATGAACTACGTCAAGGGCAACCAGACCAAGGCCTCCGAGATGCTGGGACTCAATCGCGGCACCCTGCGCAAAAAGCTCAAACAGTACGATCTGCTGTAAGCATTCAATCAAACCTGAAAGGCGTCCTGATAAAACAGGCCGCCTTTTTTGCTGACTCCTTTGCTTTTGATGGAAATCGAGATGACCGATCAGACTACCCGCCTGCCGATCCGCCGCGCTCTAATCAGCGTTTCCGATAAAACCGGAATCCTTGATTTCGCCCGTGAACTGGAAGCCCTCGGCGTCGAGATCCTCTCCACTGGCGGTACGTTCAAGCTGCTGCAAGACAACGGTGTTGCCGCTGTTGAAGTGGCGGACTACACAGGTTTTGCGGAAATGATGGACGGTCGGGTGAAGACCCTGCACCCGAAAATCCATGGCGGTATCCTCGGTCGTCGCGGCATTGACGACGACATCATGAACGAGCACGGCATCAAGCCGATCGACTTGGTGGCCGTTAACCTCTACCCGTTCGAAGCCACCATCAACAAGCCAGGCTGCGACCTGCCGACCGCAATCGAAAACATCGATATCGGCGGCCCGACCATGGTTCGCTCCGCCGCCAAAAACCACAAAGACGTGGCCATCGTGGTGAATGCCAGCGACTACGCCAACGTCCTGGAAAACCTCAAGGCTGGCGGCCTGACCTACGCACAGCGTTTCGACCTGATGCTCAAGGCGTTCGAACACACCGCCGCCTACGACGGCATGATCGCCAACTACATGGGCACCGTGAACCAGGCGGCTGAAACCCTCAGCACCGAAGGCCGCAGCCAGTTCCCGCGCACCTTCAACAGCCAGTTCATCAAGGCGCAAGAAATGCGCTACGGCGAGAACCCGCACCAGAGCGCGGCGTTCTACGTTGAGGCCAAGCCTGCCGAAGTCGGCATCGCTACCGCGACCCAACTGCAAGGTAAAGAGCTGTCGTTCAACAACGTAGCTGATACCGACGCTGCGCTGGAGTGCGTGAAGAGCTTCGTAAAACCGGCTTGCGTGATCGTCAAGCACGCCAACCCGTGTGGCGTGGCGGTCAGCCCGGACAACGAAGGCGGCATCCGTCAGGCCTACGAACTGGCTTACGCGACGGACACCGAGTCGGCGTTCGGCGGCATCATCGCCTTCAACCGTGAGCTGGACGCCGAAACGGCCAAGGCCATCGTTGAGCGTCAATTCGTAGAAGTGATCATCGCCCCGTCAGTGAGCGAAGAAGCCCGCGCCATCGTGGCCGCCAAAGCCAACGTGCGCCTGCTGGCCTGCGGCGAGTGGAGCGCAGAGCGCGCACCGGCCTGGGACTTCAAACGCGTCAACGGCGGCCTGCTGGTGCAAAGCCGTGACATCCAGATGATCGGCAGCGAAGACCTCAAAGTGGTGACCAAGCGCGCACCGACCGAGCAAGAGATCAACGACCTGATCTTCGCCTGGAAAGTGGCCAAGTACGTTAAATCCAACGCCATCGTTTACGCCAAAGGCCGTCAGACCATCGGTGTGGGCGCAGGCCAGATGAGCCGCGTAAACTCGGCCCGCATTGCCGCCATCAAGGCTGAGCACGCTGGCTTGCAGGTACAAGGTGCAGTCATGGCATCGGACGCATTCTTCCCGTTCCGTGACGGCATCGACAATGCTGCCAAAGCCGGTATCACTGCAGTGATCCAGCCAGGTGGCTCGATGCGCGACAACGAAGTAATCGCCGCCGCTGACGAAGCGGGCATTGCCATGGTGTTCACCGGCATGCGCCATTTCCGTCACTAACCAGACGACGGTCGTACTGAACCCGGCATCTGCTGCGTTGGAGCCGACCTCGATGATGCTCATTGCCAAAAGGCAACTCCGCTCATCGAGGTCGACTCCGCCTTGCATCTACCGGCTTCATTACAACCTCCTGAAGCATTAAACGCTTTAGGTTCTAAACAGAATTCAGCGTCATCCGAGGTTTTTGAAATGAATGTTTTGATCATTGGCAGCGGTGGCCGTGAACACGCACTGGCCTGGAAAGTAGCGCAGGACCCGCGTGTCGCTAAAGTATTTGTTGCCCCCGGCAACGCTGGCACCGCCATTGAAACCAAGTGCGAAAACGTTGCTATCGACGTGCTGGCCCTTGAGCAACTGGCTGATTTTGCCGAGAAGAACGTTGCCCTGACCATCGTTGGCCCAGAGGTCCCGTTGGTAGCCGGTGTGGTTGATCTGTTCCGTTCCCGTGGCCTGGATTGCTTCGGCCCGACCGCTGGCGCCGCTCAGCTGGAAGGCTCGAAAGCGTTCACCAAGGACTTCCTGGCTCGCCACAAGATCCCGACCGCCGATTACCAGAACTTCACCGAGATCGAGCCAGCGCTGGCTTACCTGCAAAAGGTTGGCGCGCCCATCGTGATCAAGGCTGACGGCCTGGCTGCGGGCAAAGGCGTCATCGTCGCCATGACCCTTACTGAAGCCGAAGACGCCGTGCGCGACATGCTCGCTGGCAACGCTTTCGGCGAAGCCGGTTCGCGTGTCGTTATCGAAGAGTTCCTCGACGGCGAAGAAGCCAGCTTCATCGTTATGGTCGACGGCAAGAACGTCTTGCCTATGGCCACCAGCCAGGACCACAAACGCGTCGGCGACGGCGACACCGGCCCGAACACCGGCGGCATGGGCGCTTATTCGCCTGCTCCAGTGGTCACCGCTGAAGTTCACCAGCGCGTGATGGACCAGGTGATCTGGCCGACCGTGCGCGGTATGGCTGAAGAAGGCAACGTCTACACCGGCTTCCTGTATGCCGGTCTGATGATCGACAAAGCCGGCAACCCGAAAGTCATCGAGTTCAACTGCCGCTTCGGCGACCCGGAGACTCAACCGGTGATGCTGCGTCTGCAATCGAGCCTGGTGCTGCTGATTGAAGCCGCATTGGCCCAAGCGCTGGATAAAGTTGAAGCACAATGGGATCCACGTCCAAGTTTGGGCATTGTGCTGGCGGCAGGTGGTTATCCGGCAGACTACACTAAAGGCGCTGTAATCCACGGACTGGACGCTGCAGCGAAACTGGAAGGCAAAGTATTCCACGCGGGCACCGCGCTGAATGCAGCAGGCGAAGTGGTCACCTCAGGTGGTCGCGTGCTGTGTGCAACGGCAATGGGCGACACGGTTGAGGCGGCGCAAAAGCAAGCCTACGCCCTGGCCAAAGCCATCGAGTGGGACGGCTGTTTCTACCGTCATGACATTGGCTACCGAGCCATTGCACGCGAACGCGGTGAGCCCCAGTAACAAGTCTATCCATATGGATAGACGGGGATGGATCAGCCTTGCCTAACTCTTCCAGCGCCGCGCATAGTGACCGACTTGCAACAATCGACGAAGGGATTTCACCGTGCGCTGGCTTAGGATCGCCATAGGAATAACTGTCAGCCTGCTGACAACCCTGCTCTGCCTGATGCCGGCTCATGCCGCATCAGGTGGCAGCTGGTCCATGCTGTCCGACCCGCAAGGCGACCTGCAACTGAGCGATGTGCGCTCAGCCCGATTGAATAGCCAGTTCACCTCCATCGAACTTGAAAACATGGTGGCTGCCGAACCCGGCGAAGCCCTGTGGCTGAAGTTCCGCTTACAGCCCGACCAGCATGAGCAGATCCTGCGGGTGTTCGCCCCCGACCTCTCACGCCTTGATTTGTATGTCCTCGATGATCACAAACTGATCACCGAAGTGACCACCGGCAACAACCTGCCACAAAGCGAAAAACCACTGTCCAGCAGCGACTACCTGTTACCGCTGCCCCAGAGCGATCAGCCTCTGGATGTTTACCTGCGCATGGAATCTGAACACCAACTGCGCCCGCACATTACCCTCAGTACCGCCGTTGTCCTCGCTGCCGATCAGGGCACCACCCTGCTTTATGGGCTACTGATGGGCGGCATCGCGATGCTGGTACTGCACAACCTGATTCGTTTTGCCTTCTCGCGCACCATCAGTTGCCTGTGGCTGGCACTGTGCGAGACCTTGCTGCTGGCCAGCTCGGCGCTCTTTTTAAACCTGCTCAGCCCGTGGTTCCCGCAATGGCACAGCTGGCAAACCCCTGGCGCCTATCTGGCACTGATACTCACCGCACCGTGCGGGTTGCTGTTCACCTACAGCTTCTTCTCCAGCCGTGGGCCGCACCCGCTGCATAGACTGCTGCTGATCGACATCCTCATAGTAGGCCTGTGTGGCTTGCTGCTGCTGTTCTTCAACAGCCTGCCGCTGAACCTGACCACCTATTTACTGGTTGCGCTGACCAGCCTCAGCATCCTGCTGGTGGCCAGTTACCACTTGCAGCAGGGCTACCGCCCGGCTCGTTTGTTTGTCGTGGCCATGATCATTTTCAATATCGGCACCCTGCTGATCCTGCCCGCCCTGCTGGGGTTGACCCTGATCGCACCGCAAGAGCTGGTGTTGGCCCTGATGGCGGTGGTGTGCCTCAGCGGCCTGCTGATGGGCATCGCCCTGAGTGAACGAACGCGGAGCATCACCGAAGACCAGCTCAACCTGAGTTGCGACCTCGCCGCCAGCAACGCCGAGATCAATGCCAAGGCCGAGTTTCTGTCCAAGATCAGCCATGAGATCCGTACGCCAATGAACGGCGTGCTGGGCATGACAGAACTGCTGCTCGGCACGCCGTTGTCCGTCAAACAACGTGACTACGTACAAACTATCCACAGCGCCGGCAACGAGCTGCTCACGCTGATCAACGAAATCCTCGACATCTCCAAGCTGGAGTCCGGGCAGATCGAACTGGACGACGTGCAGTTCGACCTGAATGCATTGATCGATGACTGCCTGAGTATTTTCCGCACCAAGGCCGAACAGCAAAACGTCGAACTCATCAGCTTTATCCAGCCGCAAGTACCTCGGGTGATCAATGGCGACCCTACGCGTTTGCGTCAAACCCTGCTGAGCCTGCTGGAAAGCGCCCTGAAAAAAACCGACGAAGGCGAAATCCTTATCGTGGTTGCGCTAGAGGAACGCAGTGATGCCCCACGCTTGCGCATTGCCGTTCAAGACTCGGGCCAGCCGATGGATGAGCAAGAGCGCGAGGCACTGCTGCACGCCGAACTGCACAGCAAAAACTTCCTCGCCGCCACCCGTTTGGGCGGCCATCTGGGGCTGGTCATTGCCCGCCAGTTGATCACCCTCATGGGCGGCGAGTTCGGCATCAAAACCGGGCAAACCAAGGGCACCAATTTCTGGCTCACCCTGCCATTGGACCCGCAACTGCTTGAGCACCCCACCTCCGACCTGGACAGCCCGCTCAAAGGCGCCCGCGTGCTGGTGGTGGATGACAACGACACGTGCCGCAAAGTACTGGTGCAGCAATGTTCGGCGTGGGGCTTGAATGTCAGCGCCGCCGCCTCGGGCAAAGAAGCGCTGGCCTTGCTGCGCACCAAGGCGCACTTGCGCGACTACTTCGACATTGTCTTGCTGGACCAGAACATGCCGGGCATGACCGGCATGCAACTGGCCGCCAAGATCAAAGAAGACCCGAGCCTGAACCACGATATCTTGCTGGTGATGCTCACGGGCATCAGCAATGCGCCGAGCAAGATCATTGCGCGCAACTGCGGCATCAAGCGCATCCTGGCCAAACCGGTGGCGGGCTATACCCTGAAAACCACCTTGGCCGACGAGTTGACCCAACGCAACAACGGCCTTGGCGTCACACCGCCATTGGGCAGCGGGCCATCAGCGCCCCTTAGCGTGCCCAGCAACTTCCGTATTCTAGTGGCCGAAGACAACAACATTTCGACCAAGGTGATTCGTGGCATGTTGAGCAAACTCAACTTGCACCCGGACACCGCCTCCAACGGCGAAGAAGCGCTGCAGGCCATGAAAGCGCAGCGTTACGACCTGGTGCTCATGGATTGCGAAATGCCGGTCCTGGACGGCTTCTCAGCCACCGAGCAATTACGCGCCTGGGAAGTCAGCCACCAGCGCGTCCGCACCCCGGTCGTTGCCTTGACCGCGCATATTCTGACTGAGCACAAAGAGCGCGCACGCCAGGCCGGCATGGACGGCCACATGGCCAAGCCTGTCGAACTGTCGCAACTGCGCGAGCTGGTCGAGTATTGGGTGGTGCAGCGCGAGCTGCGACAGTCTCAGACGCAGCCGTCGTAGGGCAGTTGTAGTCGCTGCCGAGGCACGAAGGCTGCGATCTTTTAAAGTCAAAAGATCGCGAGGCAAGCTCGCTCCTACACAGTGTGTCGTTGTAGCCGCAGGGTCTTTTTAACACCGCCCGACAGACCGCCAAACCCCTGATAGACTTTCGACGACTTCCTGCGATGTGAGCTCAGACCATGCTGCATGTTTTGTTCAGTGTGTACTTGAAGATGCTGGTGCTCTACAGCCCGTTCTTCGTACTGTCGTGTTTTATCAGCCTGACACGCGGTTACTCGAACAAGGAGCGTGGCCGCCTGGCATGGAAAGTAGCGCTGGCAACCGTGATTTCCAGTGTGTTGCTCTACCTGTTCGGGCGCATGATTTTTAGCGTTTTCGGTATCACTGTGGATGCCTTCCGTATTGGCGCCGGCAGTGTATTGTTCATCTCGGCGCTGGGCATGGCCCAAGGCAAGTCTGCCGTGCAAAGCGACAATGTTCAGCAAGACGTCACCATTGTGCCGCTGACCATTCCGATCACCGTTGGTCCCGGTACCATTGGTGCGTTGCTGGTGATGGGCGTCAGCCAGCCTCACTGGGATGACAAGCTGATGGCGATCACCAGTATTGTCATGGCCAGCCTCACCGTCGGGTTGGTGCTGTATTTGTCCAACAGGATCGAGCGCATTGTCGGCGAGCAGGGCTTGCAGATTATCAGCCGTTTGATGGGGCTATTCGTGTGCGCGCTGGCGGCACAAATTATCTTTACCGGGATAAAAGGCTACTTGGTGCCCTAAGTAAATTGGCACTGCCCATGCTTGACAGCCATGGGCAGTGCTTTTTACAGCTCCACGTTTTGGATCATCGTATTCGTAAAACCACGAATAACATCCTGAACTTCATTTTTCATTGCTGCATACGCAGCCGCATCAAATTGAAAACGGCCACCCTTTGAATTCAGACGTACAAAGGTCAGTGCCGGGTTCTTATCATGAGGCGTACAACTGAGTTGCAGAGCACATACAAAAACCACTAATTCACCCTGCTGAGTCCTCTCACACGGCGCACACTGATAGTGGGTGGCATGTGACGTAATGGGCGGCTCATTCAAATAGCTTAAGGCATCGCGCTCCAGGTGAAGACTGTCAAATAGAACACCCAGCAGATTGGCCAGACGCTCAGAGCTACCCACACCCGCTACCTGCACCTTGTAATCGCGAACTTGGTGAGCATCTGAAATCAATAATGGCTGCTCAACGATGTAAGCCTTAAGCGAAAAGCCAATGCTAAACAGAGCATATTGATAATTTGACAACCACGTCCAAGGCCCTGAAGTCCCTCCCCTGTCGGCATACAATTGCGCATAGAGCAAACAGTCTTGAATATCCTGCTTGCTGGCCTCGGACACTTCCCCGACAAAAGAAGTGAGCGTGCTGCCAATCATTTTCGCATTCATAGCATTATCAAAGACCTTGTTGAGTGAGGACGGGAGGGCATTTGCCATCAGCAGAGCAGGCCCAAGGCAGTACGTACTGATTTTTTTTAATCTTCAGTTTTTCAGCCACCGACTCACGCAAACGAGAGAAGCATTGTGCATTTAGCTCATAGGTGTAGGCTTGGACGTGCAGCCCTGCACTTTCTTCGATCTTGATCGTCTGAGAAAGGTAATTACTTAGTAGTTTTGTGTGCGTGGTAAACGCCAGCATCAAGGTATGAAGAACACCTTCTGCATCTAAAATCGCGAACTTAACGCACACATTAAACTCATCAGGTACTGGGCAATCAGTGCTGGCCGTATGATCAGAATGAACGGGCGAGACAGTTTTTTCATGCCAAACATCCAGCGCCTTTTGAGACGGCAAGAACTTGAGCTTCTTCAACAATTCAATAAAACCTGAACTGACTCGAGAGGGAAACATACTCAGGCTTTTAGCCGTTACAACATCAACCACGGTCAAGGTCCGTGAAGATTTCGACACAACGCCAGGTTGGTTTAAACGAATCCAGCACAAGTTATCCAGCATTCGTTGAACAGCCTGCTCACGTTCCGTATTGTGCTGTGCTAGCGGGTGCTTTACACGAGCACTCAACTCCGCAAACAACAACGAGTTCATGACGTCTTCTTGCTGCTGCGCTGTGAGCACAGTACCGGGCAGGCACATCGCGAGTATGCCGGCATTGACATAGACTTTATTAGACTCTTCCATCGCCACAAACTCCTTGCTGCGCCTGAGTTAAATATCTATATCAATGTTTTCGATAAAGTTTTTCCCCGAAGTACCGAGCTTTTCCATAATAGTATTACGAACGACTCCATACTGACGCCGATTAAGCGTTGTATTACTGGCGGCAGTGTACAAGCTCACATCGGTGTTACTCCACTCCCAAAAAAGAACCTTGGTCACGCGTTTTGACGAACTGAACTGCATGCAGGTTTTTATCATTATCACTTCACCATCGCTGGTTGCGATACATGGCAGGATCTGAAAATTACCCGCATCAACACCCTTTGCCTGATTTTCAAACAGACTAAGCGCCTTGGGGCTTTTGGCCAGAGCGCCAAAGACCATGGCCACAATCTCCAGCACCGCTTTATTTGGGCCCACAACACTTGCAATTATTTCCAGCGCAATTTGGTCCATAGTAAATTTCTGCTTCAGACCGGTCACTTTATGCATGGACTCGTTTGTCGTTGTCCAACCGCAGTACGATAGAATCTGGTTATACAGGTTGTATCGCTCAACACGATGCGTGTCTTTATTAGGGAATTTCTTATCTGCTGCCAACTGTGCAAACAACACGCTATCCATTACGTCCTGTTTTAGCTGTGATTCCAAACCTCCAACAAAAGAGACGACGCTGTTACCGGCTACAAAAGCGCTGCCCTCGTTACCATCAACATTCTTAGCGGGACCATTAATATCCATACCGGAGCGAGCTGTCAGCATGATAGAGCGAGTCAGTATCGCTGGCTCAACTACCGGGATCTCCAGGCTTTTAATAAACTCAACACAGGCCTCATCACTTAAATCTTTAATATCCATATCATTTACTCCTGCAGCCATCATGGCCGTTAAATTAATTGTCTTGCGAATGCAGACAATTGAAACCTTAGACACACCAGCCTCAAGCGTCCACTGCATACCTGATCAACGAAAGACAACAATCCAGGAAATAATTTAACTTAAACAATTACTTTTTTTCAGCAATATACCGCCCACACCTCTTGAATACTCGCCCCTGCAAAGCGCGCCATTTATTTCAAAGTATATACCTAGTACTTAATGGCAATATCCCAGGTCAGCATGAGCGTTATCGACAATCATCTGCGACTTAACTAACAGACACTGAGGAGTATTCAGACACTCTCATTCCTTTAAAAAAACGAATGAGCACCTGCCAAAGCATGGCCTCGTGATCTTATAAACAACTACCCAAAAGTCACGAGGCCAAAGAAGGTCGATCGGCTGCCAAGGCACAGGCAGCCCCCCCTTTAATTAACTCACACGATCAAGGCTTGTCGCCGTACCAACGCGGTGTATATACCCACTCGCGCCCATCGGCTCGCGGGAACGTGCAGGTGGTGGACGACCCGACAATGACCATGGTGCGCATATCGACCTGTTCCGGGGTCAGTTCCCCCAGGGTGGTGACACGTAACGTCTGGCCGGGGCGACCGATGTCACGACCCAGTACTACCGGCGTTTGCGGCGTACGATGCCGCGCGACGATTTCCAGGGCCACGCCCAATTGCCAGGGCCGGGAACGGGAGATCGGGTTGTAGAACGCCAGGGCCAGGTCCGCCTGGGAGGCCAGATCGAGACGTTTTTCGATGATGCTCCAGGGCTTAAGGTTGTCCGACAGCGACATCACGCAGAAGTCATGGCCCAAAGGCGCACCAGCCTGGGCCGCTGTGGCCAGCGACGCCGAGACGCCCGGCAAGATCTCCAGATCCACGTTGTGCCACTGCGGGTCAGCAGACTCATGCAGGGCCTCGAGCACGGCAGCCGCCATGGCAAATACGCCAGGGTCCCCCGAAGACACCACCACCACTGAACGACCTTGCGCCGCCAGTTCAAAGGCGTGACGCGCGCGCTGCATTTCTTCACGGTTGTCGGTGCAATGCAGCACTTGGTCAGCCCGGAACGGCCCGGCCATGCGCACGTACGTCTCGTACCCCAGCACATCATTGGCCCGCGCCAGCTCGGCTTTCACCGCGGGCACCATCAACTCGGCGGCTCCGGGGCCCAGACCAATCACGGCCAAACGCCCGCGTGCACGCCCGATGTGCTGCGGGTCCAGCGGCGCATCCGCCACGCCCACGCTCACACCATTGGCGAATTCACGCCAGGCGGCTGCCGCGACGGGCTCATCCGCGCTGACAAAACGCAGCGGCACCGCCAGTTCGCGGGCTGCCTCGCGCAGCCCGGCACTGGCCATCATCCGGTCATCGGCCACCACGCAGGCCAGCGATTGCCAGGCCAGTTTCGCCTCATGCAACGCGTCGCGCAGAACCTGCATCGACACTTCCTGCGTGACTTTAAGCAGGACGCTGCGTGGGTAGATCAGCAGTTCGTTGGCAGACGGCTCACGCTCGTCATGGCCCACATGGATCGCCAGACGCGCTTGCTGGTCTTCAACCAATTGCGCCTGTGCCAGCCAGGGCGCCTCGCCTTCAATGCGCACCGGCTCACCAGCCAGCAAATCCGAAACAAAGCGTTTGCCCAATTCCAGATCGCCCAAGGCATAGCCACTGGGCGGGTTCAGCAAGCAGGTGCCGAACCGCAGCTCACCGCTGGTGGTGATGGCAGGCGCCACCCCCAAACCCGCCGCAAGAGTACGCGCCAAGTCATTCACGCCGCCCAGCCCGCCCAGCAGCGGCACCACCGCGCTGGCGTCTTCAGCAACCGCCAGCACCGGCGGCTCGGCACCTTTTTCTAGCAACAAGGTCGCGAGGGTGCGGATCACGATGCCTGCCGCGCAGAGCGCAATAATCGGCGTGTCCTGCTGATATAACTGACGCAGGTTGGCGCCGAAGTCGCTGTAAGTACGATCCGCACCGTCAACGCGATCCACCAGGCCATGGATCACGGCCTGTGGATAAAGCTGCTGGATGCGTCGCGCCGTGGCCAGGCTGCCATTGCCCAAAATCACAATGGCCGGGGCTGGGCGACTCATCCTTGCCACCGTTCGCCGGGCACGATGATCAACGAGAAATAAGGCGAAGACATCGGGTCTACGTCATTGAGCGGGACGATTTTCTGATTGCTCATGGTCGCGCGCTCAACGTACAGCGCACGGTCAGCCAGGCCCAGCTCGGCCAGTACTTCGCGCACTTTATGAAAGTTGCGGCCCAACTTCATGATCACCGCCGCATCGGCATCGGCCAGGCGACGCTTGAGATCATCGTGGGGCAGCACGCCCGACAACACCGACAGGCTCTGGTTGCGGTACACCAACGGCACGCCCAGCACCGACGCACCACCCAGCATCGAGCACACGCCCGGCACTACCTGGGCTTCAAAACGCTCAGCCAGACGATCATGCAGGTACATGTAAGAGCCGTAGAAAAACGGGTCGCCTTCGCAGATCACCGCCACGTCACGGCCAGCCTGCAGGTGCTCGGCAACCTCTTCGGCGGCCTGATCATAGAAGTCGCTGATGATCTGCTCATACGACAGCGGCTCGGGCAGCACTTCGGTGGTCACCGGGTACACCAGCGGCATTTGCGTTTGTGCGGCTTGCAGGTGGGCTTCGATGATGCCGAACGCGTTGCCTTTTTTGCCTTTGGCCACAAAGTACGCCACCACCGGCGACTCGCGCAGCAGGCGTAAGGCTTTAACCGTAATCAACTCTGGATCGCCCGGGCCCACACCCAAACCGATCAAACGTCCTGGTTGCGCCATTATTCGATCTCCGTTGCCAAGGCATTAACGGCAGCAGCGGCCATCGCACTGCCACCACGACGGCCCTGCATCACCACGAACGGTATGCCACGGCTGTCGGCGGCGAGCATGGCCTTGGATTCGGCGGCACCGACAAAGCCCACCGGGAAACCAAGGATCAGCGCAGGCTTCGGCGCCCCGGCATCGATCATTTCCAGCAGGTAAAACAGCGCGGTCGGCGCGTTGCCAATCACCACCACACTGCCTTCCAGGTACGGGCGCCACAGTTCCAGGGCGACAGCAGAACGAGTGTTGCCCGCCTCGCGGGCCATCTCGGCAACGCCGTCTTCTTTGAGGGTGCAGATCACTGCGTTGTTGGCCGGCAAACGCGTACGCGTCACCCCCTCCAGCACCATGCGTGCATCACACAGAATCGGCGCGCCAGCGGCCAGCGCATCGCGCCCGGCCTTGCCGGCACCCGGTGAGAAGCACAGGTCTTCGACGGCATCGACCATCCCGCATGCATGAATCACCCGAACGGCCAGTTTTTCAAGGTCCGCCGGGATGTGCTCAAGGTTGGCCTCGGCGCGAATAATGGCGAACGAATTGCGATAGATCTCTTGACCGTCGCGGATGTAATCAATCATCGGTGTTGCTCCGTTGGCGGGCTTCAAGCCAAGCACCCGCCGCTTCAATAGTAAGATTGCGTTCGCGCAGAACACCGAAACCGGCGTGCTCTGGTGCGCGTAAATAAAGGTCGTAATGACCGGGCGCCACGGCCAGCAAGGTGACCGGCGCCACATGGGCCGCCGCACAGGCGCGCTGGCAACCCGTCAGGTGAATCGTCTGCGGCTGTGACAACAGCGTCGCGAGGTGCCGTGCATCCGCTTTGGTGTCCGCCAGCCCCTTGGCACAGGCGCTGGAGCCGGTACAGGCAATCAGGTGCGCCAGCGGATCTTGCGCCTCGCAGAGCAGGCCCAATGCGTGCAAGTCCTGCGTGAGTAACGGCGCATCCTCGGCCCGCACATCCGGCAGCAACACGCTTTGCCAAGGGGTAAAGCGCAAGGTGCCATTGCCATACTCGCTGGCCAGTTGCGCCAGACCGTTGAGCATCGCGGCATCCAGTCGCCCCAGCACCAGCGCGGCGCCTACATGGACACGCCCGCGCTCGCGCTGTGGATAAGTACCGATCGGGCTTTGCAGCACCGGCTGGTCACGCCGCCAGTCTGTTAGCGGGGCAATGGGTACCGGCATGCGCAACGCGAGTTGCTCAACAAAATCGGCCACCGAGAGGTCTTTTAACAGATGACGCATGCGTGTCTGCTCAGGGCGCGCCACGTCCAGAAACAGCGTGAGCACGGCCATCACCAGCTCATGCCCGTGCGCCAGCGGCACCGCCCCAAGCGGTGCATCGTGCGCCGGGCAACCCGCCAGGCCAAACGCCAGCAGGGTTTGGCCATTGCACACGAACGCCGACAGCCACAAGTCATGATGATGCTCAAGCATCGCCAAGGCTTCTGCGCCATCCAGTTGCAAGGCAAATTTGGCCGACAACTCGGCAAAACGCGGGGTGCTTTCAAGGCTGGTCAGAATCTGTCGCGCCAAAGGCCAGGTGTCGATGGTTTGATACGGATCAATCCCGGCCGTCGGGCTGAGCATCAGGTTGCGCACATCGTCACTGGCCGCATTGGCAGGCCCAAGCCCCGCCGCCAGCAAGGGCTCAATCAGCGCGGCATGCTCAATGCCAATCCCGCGAATTTGCAGGTTGCTGCGATTGGTGGCTTCAATCACGCCACTGGCATAACGCTGCGCCACGTCGGCCACGGCGCGCGCCTGTTGCGCAGTGATCACGCCGCCCGCCAGCTTGACCCGGCAGATCCCGCCGTCCATCGCCTGGACGATGCGCAACAACCCCGGGCACCCGGTCGGGCGTACAGGAGACGTCGCTGAGAGTTCAGATGGCAGGGGCACGTGTCGGTCCAGAGCAGGCAATGCGCTATTGCAGGTCGCGCATTATGCCTGCTTTGGGCAACCGCATGAAAAGCTTGCCGGACGGAATGCCTACACCGGCGTGCTCTCCTCAGCCACAACCGGCTGCACACGCCCCAATCGAGTGATCAACAGCACCACCGTGTCGGCATTGGCCAGCATCAACTCGACCCGTTTGACCGGGTCATCGGTAAAGATCGACCGCGCTTCAGCCAAGGTCTGCACCCCGGTAATCGCCTTGACCTTGGCCTTGCCCGGATTGCTCGGAATATCCGCCCAGGTGTGCCTCTCGACATCAAATTGCTTAAACAGATACTCAGGCTGTAAGTGGGGTGAGTGGCACTCCTGAATAATTTGGTTAAACGCTTTGAGCTGATTGCCAAACTCGGTGGTGTCATCCAAAAGATCGTCGTAAGGAAAACCGGGGTTCAGGTAGTTGATATCTTCGGTGTTTAGCACCCCATGGCTGACTTCGTGCAGCAGAAAAGACGCGCGGTAATGCGCATTGACGGCAAAAGGCGGGTCGGTGGGTTTGAGGTACGGATGGCTCAAGGCTTGAGGCTGGTCGAACAGCGTGGTGAAAAAACGCTCACTCAGGAACACGCGTTTGTCGGTGTCCCAGCGATGAATCCAGGCCACCGCCTTGTCGTTGAAACGCGAACGGCATACCACATAGTGGCGGGAGGTCAGTGGCGACAAGTCAGGATGCAGAAACCGCGTCAACATCGGTTCTATGGTGTGATTCAGCCGATCCAGCAGGTGCGGTTCAAGGCTGGGCACATCAAAAAACTCTTTGATCAGCTCGCGATGCGCGGCATTGCCAGCACCGGGTTCGTTCAATGTGTGCAGGGCATTCTGGCAACGCTCCAGGTAGGTGACGGCTTGCGCATGGGCGTCGCGGATCGCCAGGGCTTTATCCGGGAACTGACGCTGGATGCTGCCCATGCCCGTTGCCTGGATCTCATGGGTGATGCGATCGGCCAACGCCGCCGTGGTCGACATCACCGGCCCGCCACCGAGCAGCGGCTCATTGGGATCCAGCTCCCAGAGCTTGCGCGCATTGAGCTTAATCAGCGGGCCATCACGGCCCTCACCTATGTCAATGCGCCAGCGATCACGCCAGACCTGTACCCGGAACAGACAGCCATCCAGATGCACATAGTGCAACTTCGTCTGCGGGTGACTGAACAACTGCGTCTGCGGCTCTGTGCGCAAATCCAGCAGCGTCACATCATGCACCTGAAAGGGTTCCAGCCCGGCGCGTTGCTGTGCTGTCAGGCGAACCGGTTCGACGACTGGTTCAACTGGCGCATGGCTGGCCGATGACGGGCGTACCACGCCATAACCACTGGCACACAGCAAGAGCATGGTTGCGAACTCGGCCACGGATTCGCCCCAATCCCCTTTTTTTGCGGCTTCGACCCCTTGCGACAACCAGCCCAGTGACTGCCAGACCACCAACGGAATATTGAGCCTGGCGGGCAGGAACATCAGTGCGCTGGTGATAACAAGCGACATCAAATACTTGAACGCCTCCCAGTCTGCCTGCGCAGTGGTTTCAGTTTGCGCCGCAGCCATTGTTAGCAATGCTTCGTAGTTGTCCTTGTACATCACCCTGAAGAGATTGCCGGCAATCGGGGTTCTGGCCAGAGTCGGCGGCAAGGCCTTGAGCAACAGCCAGTTCAGCGAAGAGTCCCCATAACGCGCCAGATGCGGCTCGACAAAGCCGCCATGGTCATAGACTTTGCGGGTATAGGGCGCGATGCGTTGCAGTATGTCGGCCTGAAGCTCTGTATTGACGCCCAGATCCGCGAGCAAGGCCGCGTCATTGGCGTAGGCCTTGAAGGTAAAGCGCTCGCTGTAGGTGATCCAGAGAACTTGTGGGCCTGACTTTGGCTCCACCGGGCCAATGATATAGACGCCCCTGACTCGATCCGGGTCGGCGCCGGGCTCTTCGATCAATTCAAAGGGCCGCACGGTGATGTATACCTGGTCCAGAGCCTCACGCGCCGCGCCGTCAGGCATGCTGATGACATGGCAAATGTAGCGGTAGGCGGTTTCAAACTCCGGGTCCTGCAGTTTTTGTCGCATGGCCTGCTCCAGCATCTGCACGGCCAGTTGTTCGGCAAACTGCTGCTGACGCAGGGCAACACCCTCCCGGCCAGGCGCCAGCATGGTTTTTATAAGGTCTTGATAATGTGTGCCAAGGTCCAGTTCCCGCACCAAGCGGCGCACATAGAGCGCATTCAAAGCGACGGGCAGCGCGCCGCCCTCTCGCAACCGCACAAACATCACACCCTGGTTAATGCGATGCAGCCCGTTCAAGGCGAACTGAGTGAGTGACTGCACACTGTGCGTGGTCGCAGCAGGTAGAAATGACGGCGTGCTGCCGACCGGTACGGGGCCCGCGAGGTACGTGTCGATGGCAATCTCAATAGCCTCGGGGTTCAGGTTGGCGCCCGGAAAATCCAGATCCAGACGCGCCGTCAGCAATGCATTGGAATACACCGACAATTGCGGGATGTTGTGCAGATAACTCTGCACGGCCTCTGTGCTGTGCTGATAACGTTGCAAAACGTCGGCATAGGCCTTCTGATCGACGGCGCTGGCAGACTTCAACCACTCAGGCAGCGAAGCCTTGAACCATTGCAGGCGCGCCATTTCACTGACACGCGCCACTTGCACGCCTGCCTTGCCGGCCAGCACAACACTCTTGAAACTGTTCTCAAAGCCCTGACCCGAAAATGGCGTCTTCACGGCAAGGCTGCACACATGCCGGGTATCGGCCAGCAACTGGTTGATCACCGTGTTCTGGCTCTGGCGAGTGAAGTCTTCCTCAAAGCGCTCGAAGTAAAACCAACCGTTTTGCCCGGCCGGTTGCCACTGTGTTGTGCCCTCCAGATAACTGACAACCCGCGCCTGCTCTGAGGCATTCACATGCGTCAGTAGCCCCCAACGCAAGCCCTTGTCCATCAGGCGGGCTTCGAGCATGGCCTTGCACGCATCCACTGAGGCAAAACCTTCAAAGCCCAAAGTCGGGCTCCAGAACACGGCACGCCCTGCAGCGTCTGACTCCAGGCCACCACGCTGGGTAAACAGTAAGCAGTTGGTGATGTCCAGCGCGCTTGCAACCCCTTCGAACGACGCGGTCAGCGCAAACACATCCGGCACAAATTGATCCAGCGCCGGGCGCTGATCACTGATCGGGTAACCCAATACCACGCCAAGCACAGCCCGTTCAGTGGCTTGAAGATGGTTTTCCAGACTCAGCAGGCGTAATTCAGCCCGCAACATGACCATTCTTATGGTGCTGAGCCTGTCTTCCAGCGCATCCGGACTCTGCTCTGGATACGGGGCGTGAAAAAAAGCCCACTGGCGCTGCACCATGAGTTGCACAAATGACGGCGACGCTTGTTCCAGCAGCGTCAGCAGCTTGGTTGCGGCCAATCGCCGGGTCGGTTTGAGCTCTCCGTTAGCTAACGGCTGCATGAAGACTTGAATCAGATCCGGGTTCTGCGGCAACGGCTGATAACCTGTCACCCGCTCCAACAGCGCCTCGACCAGCGACAGTGAGCGAACGGGTACAACGCCCGGCTGCGGCGCTTGATCAAACACTTGAACCACAAGCCGGTGCACATCCGAGGGGGCATGACCATGGGAAACCAGCAGCGTTTGCAGGCGAGCCGTTGCAACGGCCCAAACGGTAGGCCAATCACGTAACAGCTCATCCACCTGGGCTTCTAGTCTGGGCAGCTTCACACTCAACAGATCAGCTTGGCCACCCTTGCTGCGCGGGGTAAGGGTCAACTCATGTGCGTGACGCATGAAGCGGCTGCTCCAGCGCTCCGGTGGGCTCAGCGCCAAGAGCCCCTGATCAATCAGCTCGCGTACATCCAGCGCATGATCGACCCCCGCCAGGGCAATACGCCGGGCTTTGAACTCCTTCAACAAGAAGTCGACATCGCTGGCCTGCTTCTTGTGAATGGCCTGCACACAAAAGCCGAATACATCCGCGTCAATGTTTTCGACACTCAGGCGCAACTCCTGCATACCAGCGAGCAACGCTTGCTGGTCCAGCGCGGCATAACGGGCAATGGAGTCATACAAGGCGGGGGCTCTCAACGGCGACAATATCGCGTCTTTAAGCCGGGCACGTGTTTCAAACTGCTGGAGGCCTTCAGCCCCGCCAAATAAAAAAACGGGTGAATTCAGCCCCGGGAAAAAGATGCAGAACACACCGGACAAGCCGACCTCGCCCTTGTCGGGGTCAAACACAGCCAACCGCGCAACCTGTGCCTGCACGTCCTTAAAGGTGCCTGAAAGCACGTGCTGCAACTGAGCAAATTGCGCTGCCGTCAACTTCTGCTCATGCAGGGCTTGCACCGTCTGGAGATAAAACATATCGGCCTGGCGGGCAACGCAATAGTCATACAGCGCACGTCGCGGCAGCGACGCTGGCTGCCATGTACGGTTTAAAGAACGCTGCATGCTGCCTGCCAAATCCTCAGTGGCCTGCTTCAGTGCACGCTCAAAGCCTTGCTCTATTTCGCTGTGACTGAGTGATGCTATCGCAGCTGGCAGGCCCAGGTATTCACGGCGGTAGTGCGCCGCAAAGCCTCCTTGCAGGTAGTAATCCAGCGCTATCGTACTCAGGCTCGCGGTAGTCACATCGCCCTCAGTCAACGCACTGCTCCCCAACCGAGTGCTACGTACCTGAAGCTTCAAGACTTCAAAATGAGGTCCGCGAAACTGATTACTCACCGCGTAAGACACGTTGCCATCAAGCACCGAACGAAGTGTCGGCAGCTCCACAAGCGCTTGCAGCGTTTGCTCCTGACAATTGCGCAAAAAGCTCTCTATGGCTTGGCTGACACCGGTCATGACAAGTCCCGACACTTGCCGTGTAACCAGCGAAAAATAGCCTGCTTGGGTTAAATAGGGACGCACATCGACGGGACAAAATCGCAGCAGCTCGTCGTTTTCTTGGGGGCTGTCCAACAGCAGCTGCAATGCGGTACGCAACGCGCTTTTGGTGGCGAAGCGCTCAAACCTGCCGAGCGCGGTGAATAAAAACACAGCCGACGCCGGCGCCAGGTCCAGCCTGAGAATCAGCCCGGCAACCCAGTGCACCGGGCGGTAATGATCGCGGGACACAATCGGGTAAAACGCATAAACCGCTCTGGCGCCAGTTTCGTCTTGAAGCAGCGAGCCCAGTCGCTCTTTTTCGTCGGCATTGATAATGCCTTTGGTCTGGGCGAGGTCGAGGCTTTTGAGGTACGTGTCGTGCAGCGCTTGCGGGGCATAAAAAGGCAAAGAAGGGGTGCTCATGGTTAAGCTCGCAATAGGGATAGGCATATCCCTGAACGCTACGCTGCCCACAGTGTTGCAAGGCACTACTTAGTTAGGGGGCCAAGGCGCGCTATCATGCGGCCTGTATCCGCAGGCCTTTTGCCCTGATCCCGGATGAACGAACCGCTGTTTGAAATGAGGATTGGCATGTCGCCCTGGCTAACAGTTGTGGGAATCGGTGAAGACGGCTTCAGCGGTCTGGGCAAAAATGCGCGCCGGGCCTTGCTGAGTGCTGCTCAAGTGTTTGGCGGCCAGCGTCAGCTCGACCTGCTGCCCGCGTGCATCCGCGCCGAGCGCCTGACGTGGCCGAGCCCGTTTTCGCTGGCGCCGGTGCTGGCATTGCGCGGCCAGCCAGTGTGTGTGCTGGCCAGTGGTGACCCGATGCTGTTCGGCGTAGGCGCCAGCCTGGCACGCGTGGTTGAAAACGCCGAGATGCACGTGCTGCCCTCGCCCTCCTCTTTCTCGTTGGCGGCTGCACGTTTGGGCTGGGCCTTGCAAGACGTGACCACGCTGTCAGTGGTTGCCCGTCCGGTGGCTGCGCTCAATGCTCACTTGCACAGCGGCGCACGCCTGCTGGTGCTGAGCAATGACGGCAGCAGCCCGACCACCGTTGCGGCGCTATTGCGCGAACGCGGCTTTGGCCCGAGTCGCATCAGTGTTCTGGAGCACCTGGGTGGCCCGGCCGAACGTCGCGTCGACGCCAGCGCTGACGAATGGAACGACCCGCCCGTCGCGGCCCTGAACCTGATTGCCATTGAATGCATCGCCTCGGCCAATGCACAGCCGTTGTCCCGCGTCGGCGGCTTGCCGGACAGCGCCTTCCAGCACGACGGCCAACTGACCAAGCGCGATGTACGCGCCATCACCCTCGCCCGCCTCGCGCCCTTGCCGGGGCAACTGTTGTGGGACGTGGGCGCAGGCAGCGGCTCGATTGGTATTGAATGGATGCGCACCTACCCGAGCTGCCGGGCCCTTGCCATCGAGGCAGACAGCGGCCGTCAGCAACTGATCGAACACAACCGTGACGCGCTGGGCGTGCCAGGCCTGCAACTCATTCGAGGCAAGGCACCGCAAGCGCTGGAAGGCCTGGAGCGTCCGGACGCGATTTTTATCGGCGGCGGCGTCACCCGCGAGGGTGTGCTCGACACCTGCTGGCAACAGCTCAAGCCCGGCGGGCGACTGGTGGCCAATGCCGTCACCCTGCAAAGCGAAACATTGCTGATGAGCTGGCGCGAACGCCATGGCGGCGAACTGACGCGGGTTCACGTCGCCCAGGCCCAACCGCTGGGCGACTTTGATACGTGGCGCCAAGCGCTGCCAATAACCTTGCTAGAGATGACCAAACCCTTTGATGCGTGACGAAACCGCCGAACAACCCGCGCCCCTGCGCAGCGGCCTGACCACCGGCAGTTGCGCTACGGCCACCAGCCTGGCCGCCGCTCGCCTGCTGCTCAGCGGCGTCAGCCATGACGCCGTGGAAATCACCCTGCCCAAAGGCAAAGTGGTAACCATGCGCCTGGAGTTCTGCCGCACGCAGGCCGATGGCGCCGAAGCCGGCACCCTCAAGGACGCAGGCGACGACCCGGACGTGACCCACGGCGCGCTGCTGTACTCACGCGTTCGCCTGCTGCCTGATGCAGGCATCGTATTCGTCGCAGGCCAGGGCGTTGGCACGGTCACCCGCCCCGGTCTGGTGCTGCCCGTGGGCGAACCGGCGATCAACCCGGTGCCGCGCAAAATGATCACCGATCACCTGCAGCAACTGGCCGCCGAGCACCACTATCACGGTGGCTTTGAAGTGACCGTCAACGTCCAGGACGGCGAATCGCTGGCTCTCAAGACCATGAACCCACGCTTGGGGATTCTCGGCGGCCTGTCGATTCTGGGCACCAGCGGTATCGTCCGGCCGTTTTCCTGTGCCGCGTACATCGCCTCGATCCACCAGGGTATCGACGTCGCTAAGACCAACGGCTACCTGCACATCGCCGCCTGCACCGGCAACGCCAGCGAAGACACCATGCGCCGGGTGTATAACCTGCCGGAGATTGCGCTGATCGAAATGGGCGACTTCGTGGGCGCAGTCCTCAAGCACCTGCGCAAAGTCCCTGTGGATAAGTTGAGCCTCTGCGGCGGCTTCGGAAAAATCAGCAAACTGGCCGCAGGCCATATGGATTTGCACAGCCGTCATTCCAGCATCGACTTGCCGCAACTGGCCGAATGGGCGGCTGCCATTGGCGCTGACCCCACGCTGCAAGAGGCCATCCGCCAGGCCAACACCAGCCAGCAAGCCCTCGCCATGTGCAGCGCGCAAGGCATCGCCCTGGGTGATGCGGTGTGCCAGCACGCGCTGGACTTCGCCCGCAGCGTGGTGCCGGCGTCGGTGCAGGTCGAAGTGTTTGCCATTGACCGCCAAGGCGCCGTTGTCGGCCATGCCGGAGGGTTTGCATGAAACGTATTTTATTGCTCGGCGGCGTGACCGAAGCACTGGCCATTGCCCGTACCCTGGGCCCACAACACGTTTACAGCCTGGCCGGTGTCGGCCGCGTGCCCACCGATTTGCGCTGCGAAGTGCGGGTGGGCGGCTACGGCGGCGCTGAGGGGTTGGCCCACTACATGGGCGAACAGGGCATCGACCTGCTGCTGGACGCCACCCACCCTTACGCCGCGCAAATCAGTCAGAACGCCGCCCGCGCAGCCGCCCTCAGTGACGTCCCGTGCTGGGCGCTGCGTCGCCCGGCGTGGACGCCTCAAGCAGGCGATGACTGGCGCGAAGTGGCCGACTGGGCCGAACTGGTTGAGGCCCTTAAACCCTTCCAGCGCCCGCTGTTCACACTGGGCCGCGAGCCACTGGAACATCTGGACGAAATCCCGGAGCAGCAGTTCTGGACCTTGCGCGCCCTCGACGTTTACCCCGGTAATGAGCGCTGTGACGTCATCGGCGCCCGCGGCCCCTTCCGGATCGAAGAAGAACGCACACTGTTTGAGCAACGCCGCATCGACGTCCTGATCAGCAAAAACAGCGGCAGCAGCGCCACCGAACCCAAGCTCGAAGTCGCCCGCGAACGCGGGGTGCCGGTGTTGATTCTCAAGCGGCCGGTGTTGCCGCAAGTAGATCGCGAGTTTTGGACGGCTACGCAATTGCTAGAGGCTTTACATCGACTGTAGAACCAACTTCTTAATCAGTAACAACAGATAAGTGACTCGAAATAAATAGCCACCAGCCTGGATTATGAGGAGCAAAAATGAGTGAAGAAATCACCCAATTTGATATTGCTAGCTACTTAAAAAGTCCTGAAGACATGGCGGCTTATCTAGATGCCTGCTGTCAAGAAGATAGCGGGGACGGTAGCTTGATTCGTGCTGCTCTGAGCGATATTGCCCGCGCCCAAATTCAGAACTCACTACCAATATCAACGCCGTATCTCCCCTGACGTTGATTAACGCGACATTTCGTCACACACACGGCCTTTTTACTTACGCAGGCCATTCAGGCTAAATAGCCGCCTTAATCGCGTCACTCATGGAATGTGTCATGTCCCGACAACGGTTTGCATTTGCCTGGATCGCCTGCTTCGCAGTGCTGTTCAACATGCTCGCCATGTCGATGGGCGGGGCCATGGCATCCACTGGTAGCGAGCCGGCCGAGCAGGTGATGTGGAGCAGTTTCTGCACCTCCACGGGCACCAAGATGGTGGCCGTGTCGCTGGGCAAGTTTGACACCGCCGACAGCCACAAAGACGATCACTCAAACATGCAGCATTGCTGGTGCTGCTCTGGCTCGGCGCCGCTGGTGGCGCTGCCCGCGCATATCCCCACGCTGTATTTCGCCGCGATTGAACGGGGTCATAGCCAAGTCCCCGACCACCTCAAACGGCCCACCCCGCGCCAGCAATGGCCGAGCCTTAACCCCCGCGCTTCCCCTCTGGTCTGATTCGTCCTCGCAACCTTTTTGCGCCTGAATCATTTCGGAGAATGACCATGTTGAACCTGTCACTGTTCAAGCACGCCGTTATTGCGGCGGCTTTGTTGTTGCCTGCCTGTTTTGCCAACGCCCACGAATACAAAAGTGGTGATCTGCAAATCACTCATCCGTGGTCGCAAGAACTGCCACCCAACGCGCCCACCGTGGCCGCGTACTTTGTGATCCATAACACCGGCAGCACCGCCGACCGCCTGCTCAGCGCCGACACCCCGATTGCCGGGGGCGCCGAGCTGCACCAGCACGTGATGCAAGGCGACATGATGCGCATGCAACCGGTGACCGACGTCGTCGTTGCCCCCGGTGGCACGGTGACCTTCGGGCCGATGGCGTACCACGTGATGCTGGTCGACATTAAAGATCGCAGCCTGCTGCAAGACGGCAAACGCTTCCCGCTGACCCTGCATTTCGAGAAAGCCGGTGACATACCGGTTGAAGTCTCGGTGCAAAAACAGCCCCCTGAAGACAATATGGAACACATGCACGCTCACTAACGACCCCGGTTTTTGAGCCCCATGCGCGCCCTTCGCGCCAGGCACTCCATGTCGCAGATTCGCGGCAGTTGGCTGAGCCTGTTTGCCATGCTGATGATTTTTATCGGCCCGCTGATTTCCCAAGCGGTGCCGATGAATCATCACGGCTCCATGTCGATGCCAATGTCTATGGAGATGGGCATGGACATGTCGGCGCACGGCGAACACGCCGGGCATCACGCACCGTCTGCCGAGCACCATGCACTGTGGGAAAAATGCGGTTACTGCACGCTGTTGTTCAGTTGCCCGGCCCTGCCGCACACCGCTGACATCACCCTGTTCGACTCGCTGCGCCCCAAAAGTTATCTGGCACAGCCCACACGGCTGGGGCATGCGCAACAACCGATCTTCCCCGGCGCCCGCGCGCGGGCGCCTCCGGCATTCGTTTAAGCACGTTCACAACATCCTCTACCTGGCCGACCTGCAGGCGCTGCTCTAGACAGCCGCAGGGCGTCGGCCGTGTTGTTTTCGCTTGAATACTGGAATGCCTATGTCCCGCTTTACTGCTACCTCCCGTTTGCCTCACGCCCACACGGTGCTGCCCTTTGCCTTGAGCACACTGTGCTGCGCGTTGCTGGCACCCGCCGCCCTGGCCGCCGAGACACCTGACGAGCACGCCACACACGCCAATGAAATCAGCCCGCTGGTGATTACCGCCATCGCCCCCAGTTCGCCGCTGACCATCGTTACCAACCCCAAAGACCCGCGCCAGCCAGTGCCTGCCAGCGATGGCGGGGATTATTTGAAGACCATCCCCGGCTTTGCCCTGATCCGCAATGGCGGCACCAACGGCGAGCCGATCTTGCGCGGCATGTTCGGATCGCGGCTCAACATCCTCACCAACGGCGGCCAGATGATCGGCGCCTGCCCCGGCCGCATGGACACGCCAACCTCCTATATCGCCCCCGAAACCTACGACAAACTCACCGTCATCAAGGGCCCGCAAAGCGTGCAGTGGGGGCCGGGTTCGTCAGCAGGTACGGTGCTGTTTGAGCGCGAGCCCGAGCATTTTGGCGAGCTGGGGTCGCGCATCAACGCCAGCGTACTGGCAGGCTCCAACGGCCGTTTCGACAAGACCCTCGATGCCGCCGTCGGGGGCTCGCAGGGCTACCTGCGGGTCGTCGGCAACACCGCCCACTCCGACGATTACAAAGACGGTGACGGCCACACCGTGCCGTCGCGCTACGACAAATGGAACGGCGACGTCGCCCTCGGCTGGACCCCGGACGCCGACACCCTGCTCGAACTCACCGCTGGCAAGGGCGATGGCGAAGCCCGCTCGGCCGGACGTGGCATGGACGGCAGCCAGTACAAGCGTGAAAGCCTCGGCCTGCGCTTTGAAAAGTCCAACATCGGCGACGTGCTCGACAAGCTCGAAGCGCAGGTCTACTACAACTACGCCGACCACGTGATGGACAACTACACCCTGCGCACCCCGTCCGGCACCGGCATGATGGCCGGGCCCATGGGCGTAAACGTTGACCGGCGCACCCTCGGCGCACGCATCAAGGCCACCTGGCGCTGGGCCGATGTGCAGTTGATCAGCGGCATCGACGCGCAAACCAACGAACACCGCACTCGCTCCGGCATGGGCATCGACACCTACAAAGCGCAGAACTGGACCAAGGACGCCGATTTCCACAACTACGGCGCCTTTGCCGAGTTGACCTGGTACGCCGCCGAGCGCGATCGCGTGATCACCGGCGCCCGTCTGGACCGCGCCTCGGCCAAGGACTTCCGGGCCCGGCTGGGCTCGGGGATGATGAGCAAGCCTAACCCGACCCAGGACAACACCCGCGCCGACACGCTGCCCAGCGGTTTTGTGCGTTATGAACATGACATGGCCAACAGCCCGACCACCGTGTACGCAGGCTTGGGCCATGTGCAGCGCTTCCCGGACTACTGGGAACTGTTTTCGCCCAACTCCGGGCCGGCCGGTTCGGTGAACGCCTTCGACGCTATCAAGCCTGAAAAAACCACCCAGCTCGACGTCGGCCTGCAATACAAAACCCAGGACCTCGAAGCCTGGGTGTCGGCCTATGCCGGGGTGATTCACGACTACATCCTGTTCGACTACACGCAAACCAGTTCCCAGGCGCAAAACATCAACGCCCGCATCATGGGCGGCGAATTGGGCGCCGCGTATCAACTGACCGAACACTGGAAGGCCGACGCGACCCTGGCCTACGCCTGGGGCAAAAACACCACGGACGGTAAAGCTCTGCCGCAAATGCCGCCGCTGGACACCCGCCTCGGCCTGACCTACAGCGAAGACGACTGGAGCGCTGGCGCCCTGTGGCGTGTGGTTGCACGCCAAGACCGCATCGACCGCAACGCGGGCAACGTGGTCGGCAAGGACTACGGCAAGAGCGCCGGCTTTGGCGTGTTCTCGTTGAACGGCGCGTACCGCATCAACAAAAACCTCAAGGTCAGCGCCGGGGTCGACAACCTGCTGGATAAAACCTACAGCGAGCACCTGAACATGGCGGGCAACGCCGGGTTTGGCTACCCGTCGAACGACCCGACCGCGATCAACGAACCAGGCCGCACGCTCTGGACCAAGGTTGATGTGAGTTTCTAACAATCAGAGCGCTGTAACTCTTTGTGGGAGCGGGCTTGCTCGCGATGGCAGCACTGCGGGGCAACTGAAGACCGCGTCGCCTGCATCACGAGCAAGCCCGCTCCCACGGGGTTTGCATTCGACAATAAATCGTTAACTTTGCGGAGCCGCTCCTGATGAGCCAACCCACACCGTCGTTCTACAACCTGGCCTGGCGCTGGCATTTCTATGCCGGGCTGTTTGTCGCGCCGTTCATGATTCTGCTGGCCCTGACCGGGATTATTTACCTGTTCAAACCCCAGCTCGACCCTTTGCTCTACGACCACCTGATCAACGTCAGCCCTGGCCATCACCGTCTCAGTGCCGACGACCAGCTCCAGCGCGTGCAGGCCACTTATCCACAGGGCCATATCAGCCAGTACCTGCCGCCGATCAACCCTGAGCGCAGCGCGCAATTTGTGCTCAGCAACGCCGGGCGCCAGCTCAATGTGTTTATCAACCCGTACAGCGGCGAAGTGCTGGGCGAGCAAGATGCCAAGCTCAACCTGCAAGCCGTGGCCCGTGCCCTGCACGGCGAGTTGATGATCGGCACCCTCGGTGACCGGCTGGTGGAACTCGCCGCTGGCTGGGGCGTGGTGCTGGTGGTGTCAGGCTTGTACCTGTGGTGGCCGCGCGGGCAATCTGCGGCGGGTATCTTGTGGCCGCGCTTGAGCCGTCGCGGCCGGGTCTTGTGGCGCGACCTGCATGCCGTTACCGGGTTCTGGGGCGCAGCCTTGCTGTTGTTC
Organism: Pseudomonas helleri; assembly: GCF_001043025.1. Classification (GTDB taxonomy): domain Bacteria; phylum Pseudomonadota; class Gammaproteobacteria; order Pseudomonadales; family Pseudomonadaceae; genus Aquipseudomonas; species Aquipseudomonas helleri. Next base: position 105,014 of record NZ_JYLD01000001.1, read on the forward strand.
ATGCTGATCAGCGGCATGACCTGGACCGGTTTCTGGGGCAAGCAATACGCCGACCTGTGGAACCAGTTCCCCGCCGCCATGTGGAACAACGTGCCCCAATCAGACGTTGAAGCCCGCACCCTCAACAGCGCCGCCCGCCAGACCGTGCCCTGGGCCATGGAAAACACACCGATGCCGGTGTCCGGCGCGCACGCCGAGCACATGGCCCACGGCGCTCACACGTCTGGCCCGGCGGCGCCCGGCATCACCTTGCAACAGGTGGTCGACACCGCCAGCACGCGCAAGGTCGAACCCGGCTACAGCATCACCCTGCCCACCACGGCACAAGGCGTGTTTACCATTGCCGTGTTCGCTGACGACCCGCGCAACGACGCCACCTTGCATGTCGATCAGTACACCGGCGAGGTCCTGGCCGATGTGCGTTGGCAGCATTACAGCAACGTCGCCCGCGCCACGGAAATGGGCGTGATGCTGCACGAAGGCAAGCTGTTCGGCTCGCTGAACCAGATCGCGATTCTGCTGATCTGCCTGATGATCCTGCTGAGTTCGACCAGCGGCCTGGTGATCTGGTGGAAACGCCGCCCCAAAGGCGGCCTCGGCGTGCCACCGCTGCGCCATGACCTGCCGACCTGGAAAACCGGGGTGGTGATCATCCTCGCCCTGGCGGTGGCGTTCCCCTTGGTCGGCGCCTCGTTGATTGGCGTCTGGTTGCTCGACCGTTTACTGCTGCTCGTGCGCTCAAAGCCTCAACATGAGCGCGCTTCATAGTGGGGATGAAACATCCGAGATGCGCGATCCAGAGATATGTGGATACTGGCACGCCAGTATCACGCGAGAAATTGTTGTTACTGTGTAACAAAACAATTTAAGCTCGATCACCCGCCGCCAGGAGGCAGCGGGCACACCTCCAGAAAAAAGCGACTCACTGCCCTAATGAACAAGTACCTGCTTTCCAGCCTTTGCCTGCTGGTGGTTAACAGCGCCCACGCGGATGACACCGCGCCGTCCCTGATGCTGCCTGCCGCCACCATCACCGCCCCTGAAATCGATGCCGAAAGCATCGACCTCAAGACCGCCACCACCGCCGGTTCGCGTCTGAACCTCAGCAGCCTCGAAACCCCGGCCAGCGTTGAAAGCCTGACCGGCGCGCAGATCCGCGCCCGTGGCGACAGCAGCGTGCAGGACGCCGTAACCCGCACCACCGGCATCAGCTTCACCGGCTCGCCGGGCAATGGCGGTTCGGCGTACTCGGCGCGCGGTTTTGTCGGCGAAGGTTCGGTCATGCAGCTGTACGACGGCACTCGCATGTACAGCGGCGCGGGCACCGTGACCTTCCCGGTGGACGACTGGTCGGTTGAGCGCATCGACGTGCTGCGCGGCCCGGCGTCGGTGTTGTATGGCGAAGGCGCAACCGGGGCAGTGATCAACGTGATCCCGAAAAAACCGTTCAGCGGCGAGATCGAAAACCACATCCGCGTCGGCTACGGCTCCTACGATCGCCAACAGCAGGCACTGGACAGCGGCGGCTCGCTGACCGACACCCTGAGCTACCGGTTGAACATCAACCACACCCAGAGCAATGGCTGGATCGACCACGGCGATTCTGAAAACACCTTTATCAGCGCGGCCCTGCGCTGGCAGGCCACGGATGATCTGGCGTTCACCCTGAGCCACGACTACGGCGACCAGGAGCCGCAAAACGACTTTGGCGTGCCGTTGATCAATGGCCGTTATCACAAAGGCCTGCGCGACAAGAACTACAACGTCAGTGACGCCAAGCTGCACTACAACGATCAGTGGACGCGCCTGAACAGCGAATGGCGGATCAACGACAACCTGACCGCCACCAACGAACTGTATTACCTCAAGGCCCAGCGCCGTTGGCAGAACGCCGAAAACCACGCCTGGGACGAGGCCAGCCAAACCCTGCTGCGCAGCGGCTATTTCAGCATCAAGCATGAGCAGGAACAGGTCGGCGACCGCCAGACCTTCGCCCTCAGCCATGACCTGTTCGGCCTCAAAAGCAAAACCCTGGTGGGCATGGACTACAACCGTATCCACTTCAATTTGCACAGCAACTCGCCGTACCACGACGTGGACGCCGACGGCCAGCCAATCGACCTGTACCACCCGGACCGTGGCCAATGGCAAAGTGCTTCGCCTTACCGCGACCAGTTCACTACCACCACGCAGCAGTTTTCGCTGTTCGCCGAAAACCGCACCGAGCTGACCGATCAGCTGTCGCTGGTCACCGGTGTGCGCCGCGACATGGTGCACCTGGACCGCGATGACTTCTCAGTGGACAACCTTACCACCCGCTCAGACCGCAGCCTGTCGGCCAACAGCTGGAAAGTCGGGCTGGTGTACGAACTGACCCCGGACACCTCGGTTTACGCCCAACAAGCCACCAGCGTCGATGGCGTCGGCGGTTTGATCAGCCTAAGCCAGAACCAGCAAAACTTTGGCCTGGCCCATGCGCGCCAGACCGAAGTCGGCTTCAAGCAACTGTTCTGGGACCAGCGCGGCGAGTGGACACTGGCGGCGTATCACATCGTCAAAAAGGATTTGCTGACCACTGACCCGGCCGACTTCACCCGCACGCTCCAAGTGGGCGAACAGTCCTCCAAAGGCCTGGAAGCCAGCCTTGATCTGCAACTGCCACACCGCTGGCAGCTCCAGGCCAACGCCGCCATTGTCCGTGCGCAATACGACAAATTCGATCAGGGCGGCGTGTCGCTCAAAGGCAACCGCCCCGCCGAAGTACCGCGCCGTACCGCCAACCTGTGGTTGAGCAAAGCCGTAACCGACGACGTGAACGCGGGCGCCGGTGTGCGCTATGTCGACGCGCGTTACGCAGACGTGGCCAACACCGCCGTGCTGCCGAGCTACACCGTGGTGGATGCCACCGTGAGCTGGAAAGCCCTGCCAAAAACCACCCTGGGGCTGCGCGTAAACAATTTGTTCAACCGCCAATACGCCTTAAGCCAATACAATGACGGCCAACAATGGATCATGGGTGAACCGCGTTCGGTCTTCGTTACGGCGGATTACACCTTCTAAGCACATCTAACCCCCCTGTAGGAGCGAGCTTGCCTCGCGATCTTTTGATCTTTTAAAAGATCGCGAGGCAAGCTCGCTCCTACGGGATTGACCGGTAAATGCATGACTCAGCTCACCCTCACCAAACTCGCCTGGACGCCCTTGGGCCACGGCCATTGTCATCACCAGTTCAAGCTGCGTGATGCCAACCTGCACGTGGCGGCCGGTGAGTTTGTGGGGCTGATCGGGCCCAACGGCAGCGGTAAAACCAGCCTGTTGCGCTGTGCTTATCGCTTCAGCAAGCCCGAAGCGGGCGAGGTTCATCTAGGCCCGCACAACCTGTGGCAACAGTCACCACGCTGGTGCGCCCAACGCATCGCCGTGGTGCTGCAAGAATTTCCGGACGCTTTTGGCCTGACTGTTGATGAAGTGGTCGCCATGGGCCGTACCCCGCACAAAGGCCTGTTTGACGGCGACACCCAGGCCGACCGCGAACTGGCCAGAGACGCCCTCGAATCCGTCGGCCTGCAAGGCTTTGAAGACCACGCCTTCGCCACCCTCTCGGGCGGCGAAAAACAGCGTGTGATCCTGGCCCGCGCCCTGACCCAGCAACCCGACCTGCTGATCCTCGACGAGCCGACCAACCACCTCGACCCGCGCTATCAGCTGGAGCTGCTGCAACGGGTCAAGCGCCTGAACATCGGTACCCTGGCCAGCATCCACGACCTGAATCTGGCGGCGGCCTTTTGTGATCGGCTGTACGTGATCAACCACGGCAAGATCATTGCCAGCGGCACGCCGCGCGAGGTGTTGACCGTTGAATTATTACGCAACGTTTTCGGCGTGGACGCGCTGGTCGACGACCATCCACTGTCCGGCTACCCCCGCATTACCTGGATAACCCAACCATGAAGCTGATCCGTCTCGCCCTGTGCCTGGCTGTTTTATTCGGCGCCCAACTGGCTCAGGCCGACGCCACGACCTACCCGCTGACGATTAAAAGCTGCAACCGTGACGTGACCTTCACGCAAGCGCCCAAGCACGCGGTCAGCCATGACATCAACATGACCCAAATGATGCTCGCCCTGGGCCTCAAACCGCGCATGGCCGGGTACAGCGGCATCAGTGGCTGGAAGTCGGTCACGCCCGAGATGAAGGCCATTCTCGACGGCCTGCCCGAGCTGGCCAGCAAGTACCCGTCGGTTGAAACCCTGCTCAATGCCAACGTTGATTTCTTCTTCGCCGGCTGGGATTACGGCATGCGCGTGGGTGGTGACCTCACGCCGCACACCCTCACCCCGCTGGGTATCAACGTGTATGAGCTGACCGAGTCATGTGCGTTTGTGATGAAGCGCCCTCCAGCCAGCATGGAAGATACCTACAACGATCTGCGCAACCTCGGCAAAATCTTCGACGTGCAAGACCGTGCCAACGCATTGATCGCACAGATGCAGACCAAAATCGCCGACGTGCAGAAGGCCCTTCCGGCATCAAAACCCCGGGTGTTTCTGTATGACAGCGGCGAAGACCGCGCCATGACTTCGGGCAAGCTGGGCATCCCCCACGCTCTGATCGAAGCCGCGGGTGGCGATGACATCCTCAGCGACATCGACGCCAGCTGGACCCGCGTTAACTGGGAAACCGTGGTCGAGCGCAACCCCGAGGTCATCGTGATCGTCGACTACAGCGAAGTCACCGCCGAGCAAAAACAGCGCTTTCTCGAAACCAACCCGGCCCTGCAATCGGTGGACGCCATCAAGCACAAACGCTTTATCGTCATCCCCTACGTGCAAGCCACGCCGGGCATCGACAACGTGCTGGCCATCGAAACCCTGGCCAAAGGGTTTCACCCACAATGATGTCTAACCGCTACGCCCTGTTACTGATCAGCCTTGGCGCACTGCTGCTGGTGTCATGCGTGGTGTCGCTGGGCTTTGGCCCGGCGCGGGTGCCGGTCGACGTGGTGTGGCACATTGTGCTGAATAAAATGTTTGGCCTCGGCGAGGTGAGCTGGAGCGCTGGCCAGGAGCACATCGTGTGGCTGATCCGCGTGCCGCGCATGCTGCTCGGCGCCCTGGTGGGGGCGGGCCTGGCCTTGATCGGGGCGGTGCTACAAGCCGTGACCCGCAACCCGCTGGCTGATCCGCACTTGCTCGGCGTCACCAGCGGCGCGACGTTGGGCGCGGTGATTGTGGTGCTGCACGTGGGCGAAATCGTCGGCCTGCTGACCTTGCCCATTGCCGCCTTTATCGGCGCCCTGCTGAGCATGCTACTGGTACTGGCCATCGCCAGTCGTCAGGGGCGTCTGGATAGCGACCGCCTGCTGCTCTGCGGCGTGGCCGTGTCGTTCGTGATGATGGCGGTGGCCAACACCTTGCTGTTTTTGGGCGATCACCGCGCCAGTTCTGCTGTGCTGTTCTGGATGCTCGGGGGCCTCGGGCTGGCCCGCTGGGAACTGCTGGCCGTGCCCAGTGCCGTGGTGGTGCTGGGGCTGTTTTTACTGCTGGGCATGGCCCGCCCGCTGAACGCCCTGATGGCTGGCGAGCAAACCGCCGTCACCCTCGGCCTGAATGCGCGCAATGTACGGCTCAAGGTGTTCTTGATCGCTTCGCTGATGACCGGCGTCTTGGTGGCCATCAGTGGTTCCATCGGCTTTGTCGGCCTGATGATCCCGCACATCGCCCGGCGTCTGGTGGGCGCTGAACACCGGCGATTACTGCCGGTGTCGGCGCTACTGGGCAGCGTGTTTCTGGTCTGGGTCGACGTCGCCGCCCGCACCCTGATCGCCCCCGAAGACTTGCCCATCGGGGTGGCCACAGCGGCCATCGGCGGGTTGTTCTTTATCGGTTTAATGCGCAAGCGATAACTCTTCTCCCCCCCCTGCACCAGCAGCGCGCACGCTGCGCACCAAAGCCGACTTCAGGCTCCGAACTGGTGCGCCAATACTCACAACATTGTCCACAAGCCCCATTACAGAGCCCTCGCACCACTTCGGCACAGACCTTGCAAAAACCCTCCCAGTGTTCGTATCGACCCTTAAAACAACGAGACATCTGGAGATCGGCCCATGAAGCGTCGTAGCTTGATCAAAGCGTTCACCCTCTCGGCATCCATTGCCGCCATGGGTCTGACCTGGACGGTGCAAGCCGCCGAGACCATCAAGGTGGGGATTCTGCATTCGCTGTCCGGGACCATGGCGATCTCTGAAACCTCGCTCAAAGACATGGCCTTGATGACCATCGACGAGATCAACGCCAAGGGCGGGGTGAACGGCAAGATGCTCGAACCGGTGGTGGTCGACCCGGCGTCCAACTGGCCGCTGTTTGCCGAAAAGGCCCGCCAGTTACTGACTCAGGACAAGGTTGCGGTGGTGTTCGGTTGCTGGACCTCGGTGTCCCGTAAATCGGTACTGCCGGTGTTTGAAGAACTCAACGGCCTGCTGTTCTACCCGGTGCAATACGAAGGCGAAGAGATGTCGCCCAACGTGTTCTACACCGGTGCAGCGCCTAACCAGCAAGCCATCCCGGCGGTTGAGTATTTGATGAGCGAAGACGGCGGCAGCGCCAGGCGCTTCGTGCTGCTGGGCACCGATTACGTGTACCCGCGCACCACCAACAAAATCCTGCGTGCGTTCCTGCATTCCAAAGGCGTAGCCGACAAGGACATCCAGGAGGTCTACACGCCGTTTGGTCACAGCGATTACCAGACCATCGTGTCCAACATCAAAAAGTTCTCGGCAGGTGGCAAGACCGCGGTGATCTCCACCGTGAACGGCGACTCCAACGTGCCGTTCTATAAAGAGCTGGCCAACCAGGGCCTGAAAGCCACCGACGTGCCGGTGATTGCGTTCTCGGTGGGCGAAGAAGAACTGCGCGGCATCGACACCAAACCATTGGTGGGCAACCTCGCCGCCTGGAACTACTTCGAATCGGTGGATAACCCGGTCAACAAGAAGTTTGTCGACGACTGGAAAGCCTACGCCAAGGCCCACAACTTGCCGGGCGCTGACAAAGCCGTGACCAACGACCCGATGGAAGCCACCTACGTGGGCATTCATATGTGGGCGCAGGCGGCTGAAAAAGCCAAGTCTACCGATGTCGACAAAGTACGCGAGGCTATGGCCGGCCAGACCTTCGCCGCGCCGTCGGGTTACACCCTGACCATGGACAAGACCAACCACCACCTGCACAAGCCGGTGATGATCGGCGAGATCCAGGATGACGGCCAGTTCAACGTGGTATGGCAAACCCCAGAGCCCATCCGCGCCCAGCCATGGAGCCCGTTCATTCCTGGCAACGACAAAAAACCGGACGCCCCGGTGAAAAGTAACTAACCCCCGTAATTCCCTGTAGGAGCGAGCTTGCCTCGCGATCTTTTGATCTGCCTGAAAGATCGCGAGACAAGCTCGCTCCTACAGATTGCGCAAGGCTAAAACTATGCCCACTGCCCTTTTTCGTTTTATCTGCGCACTCTTGGTGTTATTGCCACTGGGCGCTTACGCCGATGACGCCAGCGATTTCGCGGCGGCCAATAATTCGGTGCAGGCCCAACTTCTCGAAAGCTGGGCGGCCCAGCCCACGCCCGCCCGTATTGAGCTGATCAACAGCCTGCAACAGGGGCAAGTCACCGTCGACGGCAACGTCAAAACCTTGCGCCTGAACAACCGTCTTCGCGGACTGGTTGAGACCGCCCTGGCCAGCCACCAACTGCTGGCCGCCGACCCGAAACTGCGGCTGAGCGCCGCCCAGCAACTGCAAAAATCCGCCAAACCGGCGCAGCTTAAATTCCTCGACCAACAACTGGCAGAAGAAACCGACCACGATGTGCACACGGCCTTGAGCCTGGCGCTGGCCAATCTGCAACTGGTCGATCCGGACCCCGCCGTACGCTTGAGCGCCGTGCGTTTGCTCGGTGAAACCGGCGAACCGCTGGCCCGCACCCGCCTTGAAAACCTGCTGCAACCAGACGTCGAAACCAACGCCACGGTGCGCACCGCCGCCGAAACCAGCCTGGCCCAGGTCAAACGCAAACTGCTGATCGGCGACCTGCTCGGCCAAGCCTTCAGCGGCTTGTCGCTGGGTTCGATTCTGCTGCTCGCGGCCCTCGGCCTGGCCATCACCTTCGGCCTGCTGGGGGTGATCAACATGGCCCACGGCGAGATGCTGATGCTCGGCGCCTACTCGACCTATTGCGTGCAGTTACTGTTTCAACGCTTCGCCCCCGGCGCCATCGAGTTCTACCCGTTGCTGGCCCTGCCGGTAGCGTTTTTCGTGACCGCCGCCATCGGCATGGTGCTGGAGCGCACCATCATTCGTCACCTCTATGGCCGCCCGCTGGAAACCCTGCTGGCGACGTGGGGCATCAGCCTGATCCTGATCCAGCTGGTGCGCGTGCTGTTCGGCGCACAAAACGTCGAAGTGGCCAACCCGGCCTGGCTTTCGGGCGGGATTCAAGTGCTGCCCAACCTGGTGCTGCCGTACAACCGTCTGGTGATTATCGTCTTCGCCCTGGCCGTGGTGTTCCTGACCTGGCTTCTGCTGAACAAAACCCGCCTGGGCCTCAACGTGCGCGCCGTCACCCAGAACCGCAACATGGCCGCCTGCTGCGGCGTACCGACCGGCCGCGTGGACATGCTCGCCTTCGGCCTGGGCTCGGGCATTGCCGGGCTCGGCGGCGTGGCCTTGAGCCAGATCGGCAACGTCGGCCCGGACCTGGGCCAGGGCTACATCATCGACTCGTTTCTAGTGGTGGTGCTGGGCGGCGTCGGCCAACTGGCGGGCACTGTGTACGCGGCCTTCGGGCTGGGCATCGCGAACAAGATTCTTGAACCACAGATCGGCGCCGTGCTCGGCAAAATCCTGATCCTGGGGCTGATCATTCTGTTTATCCAGAAGCGCCCGCAAGGTCTCTTCGCGCTTAAAGGACGGGTGATCGACTGATGAATCAGCCTCTGATGCTTACCGCCACACAAAAAGCCGGGCCCACCGTGACCGCACTGGTCGGCGGCCTGATCCTGCTGGTGCTGCTGGCCATGCCGCTGCTCTCGCTATTGCCCGCCGACAGCCCGTTCCAGGTCTCGGCCTACACCCTGACACTGGTGGGCAAGATCCTCTGCTACGCCATCGTTGCCCTAGCGCTGGATCTGGTCTGGGGTTACGCCGGGCTGCTGTCGCTGGGCCATGGCTTGTTCTTTGCCCTGGGCGGCTATGCCATGGGCATGTACCTGATGCGCCAGGCCTCGGGCGACGCGTTGCCAGACTTCATGACCTTTTTGTCGTGGACTGAATTGCCGTGGTACTGGGTCGGCACCGAGCACTTCTGGTGGGCAATGTGCCTGGTGGTGCTGGCGCCCGGTTTATTGGCCCTGGTGTTCGGTTTTTTCGCCTTCCGCTCGCGGATCAAAGGCGTGTACTTCTCGATCATGACCCAAGCGTTGACCTTTGCCGGGATGCTCCTATTTTTCCGCAACGAAACCGGGTTTGGCGGCAACAACGGCTTCACCAACTTTCGCAGCATTCTGGGCTTTGGCATCACTGAGCCCGGCACCCGGGCGGTGCTGTTTCTGGCCACGGTCCTGTTGCTGGTAGCCAGCCTGTTTGTCGGTTGGCGCCTGGCCCGCAGCAAATTTGGCCGGGTACTGACTGCGCTGCGCGACGCCGAAAACCGCCTGATGTTCTGCGGCTACGACCCGCGCGGTTTCAAGCTGTTTGTCTGGGTGCTGAGTGCGGTGCTGTGCGGCCTGGCCGGAGCGCTGTATGTGCCGCAAGTGGGCATCATCAACCCCGGTGAAATGTCGCCGACCAACTCCATCGAAGCCGCCGTGTGGGTCGCCCTGGGCGGGCGCGGCACCCTGATCGGGCCGCTGCTCGGCGCGGGCGTGGTCAACGGCATGAAGAGCTGGTTCACCGTGGCCTTCCCTGAGTACTGGCTGTTCTTCCTCGGCGCGCTGTTTATCGTCGTCACGCTGTACCTGCCCAAGGGCATCATCGGCCTGTTGAAGAAACGGGGTGAACAATGAGGAACGTCATGCTCGAACCTGTACTCGACCCCAGCAAGGACTCAGGCAGCGGCCGCGACGCCATCGGCTTGGGCCACACTGCTGGCAAGGGCCTGAACACCCGCCACGGCACCATCCTGACGCTCGAAGACATCAGCGTCAGCTTCGATGGCTTCAAGGCCCTGAACAACCTCAACCTGTACATCGGCGTGGGTGAACTGCGCTGCATCATCGGCCCCAACGGTGCCGGTAAAACCACGATGATGGACGTCATCACCGGCAAGACCCGGCCCACCGAAGGCCAGGCCTGGTTTGGGGAAACCCTGGACCTGCGGCAAATGAGCGAAGTGCAGATTGCCCAGGCCGGGATTGGCCGCAAGTTCCAAAAGCCCACGGTGTTTGAAGCCTTGAGCGTGTTCGAAAACCTCGAACTGGCGCAGAAAACCGACAAATCGGTGTGGGCCAGCCTGCGCGCCACCCTCAGCGGCGAGCAGAAAGACCGCATTGCCGAGGTGCTCGAGACCATTCGCTTGAGCAGCTCGGCGCAGCGTCAGGCCGGGTTGCTGTCCCACGGCCAGAAGCAGTTCCTGGAGATCGGCATGCTGCTGATGCAAGACCCGCAGTTGTTGCTGCTGGACGAGCCAGTGGCGGGCATGACCGACGCCGAAACCGAGTTCACCGCCGAACTGTTCAAAAGCCTCGCGGGCAAACACTCGCTGATGGTGGTAGAGCACGACATGGGCTTTGTCGGCGCCATTGCCGACCACGTCACCGTTTTGCACCAGGGCAGCGTACTGGCCGAAGGCTCGCTGGAGCAGGTGCAGGCGGATGAACGGGTGATTGAGGTGTATCTGGGTCGTTAGATCAAATCCCCCTGTAGGAGCGAGCTTGTCTCGCGATCTTTTAGAAGATCAAAAGATCGCGAGACAAGCTCGCTCCTACAAAGGAATGAAGGAATCTGAACATGCTTCAAGTCGAAAAGCTGCACCAGTACTACGGCGGCAGCCACATCCTGCGCGGCCTGTCGTTTGAGGTCAAAGTGGGCGAAGTCACCTGCCTGCTGGGGCGCAATGGCGTGGGCAAAACCACGCTGCTCAAGTGCCTGATGGGCTTGCTACCGGTCAAAGAAGGCAGCGTGCAATGGGAAGGCAAGACCATTACCACGCTCAAACCCCACCAGCGGGTGCACGCCGGTATTGCCTACGTGCCCCAGGGGCGCGAGATTTTCGGGCGCCTCACCGTTGAAGAAAACCTGCTGATGGGCCTGTCGCGCTTTCCCGGCTCAGAAGCCCGCGAAGTGCCTGCGTTTATCTACGAACTGTTCCCGGTGTTGCTGCAAATGAAGCACCGGCGTGGCGGGGATTTGTCCGGTGGCCAACAGCAACAACTGGCGATTGGCCGGGCGTTGGCCAGCCGCCCACGGCTACTGATCCTCGACGAGCCCACCGAAGGCATTCAGCCCTCGGTGATCAAGGAGATCGGCGCAGTGATCAAAATGCTCGCGGCACGCGGCGACATGGCGATTTTGCTGGTGGAGCAGTTCTACGACTTTGCCGAAGAACTGGCCGACCAGTACCTGGTGATGTCGCGGGGCGAAATCGTTCAGCAAGGCCGAGGTGAAAATATGCAAACAGAAGGTGTGCGCGGGCTGGTGACGATTTAATCTGTCACTCTTTCCGGGTAAAAAGTCCTACATATGAACGTGCCTGCCAACACCGCGCTGTTCACCCCCAGCTGGCACGCCGAGCTGGCGCTGGGCTATGGGCGTTTTGGCGACAGTACGCGCCCGACCCTGCGCCGCCACCTCGGCCCGCTGCGGGTGCAAAAGCACCTGTACGCCGAAGGCCCCGAAGTGTGCCAGCACATCATCGTCCACCCGCCCGGCGGGATTGCGGGCGGTGACCGGCTGGACATCCGCGCCAGCGTCGGGCCCGATGCCTGGACGCAACTCACCAGCCCCGGCGCAGCCAAGTGGTACCGCGCGGCGGGCCCGGCCTTCCAGAGCGTCGAACTCAACGTGGCCGCAGGCGCGACCCTCGAATGGCTGCCACAAGAAACCATCGTGTTCAGCGCGGCCCAAGCCGAAATCAGCACACGCATTGAGCTTGAGGGCGATGCCCGGCTGTTTTACTGGGACATGGTGGCGTTGGGCCGCATGGCCAGTGGCGAACGGTTTGAGCGCGGGCATTTTCAATCGCACCTGGATATCCGTCGCGACGGCCAATTGCTCTGGCATGAGCGCCAGCGCATCGTCGGCGATGACGGGCTGCTGGACTCCCCCATCGGCCTGGACGGCAACCCGGTATTTGCCACGTTATTGGTGACGGGTGAAATCAGCGCTGAACTGCTGGAAACCTGCCGCAGCCTGCCGAACCCGGTACGCGGGGATTTGACCCAGTTGCCGGGGTTGCTGGTTGCCCGCTGCCTGGCCACCGAAGCCTTGCAGGCGCGGGGCTGGCTAATTGAATTATGGCGCTTGCTGCGCCCGGCACTGCTGGGCCGCGAGGCGCTTGCACCCCGAATTTGGAGCACTTGATGCACTCTCTGTAGGAGCGAGCTTGCCTCGCGATGTTTTGAGCGTTTAAAAGATCGCGAGGCAAGCTCGCTCCTACAGTCCCTATTTTTCTGATTTAAACACGGACTCCACCATGGACCTGACCCCACGCGAAAAAGACAAGATGCTGATCTTCACCGCCGGCCTGTTGGCTGAGCGTCGACTGGCCCGGGGGGTGAAACTCAATTACCCGGAAACCATCGCCTATATCTCTGCCGCCCTGCTCGAAGGCGCCCGCGATGGCCGGACCGTGGCCGAACTGATGCACTACGGCACCACCCTGCTGTCGCGTGAGCAGGTGATGGAAGGCATCCCGGAAATGATCCCCGACATTCAGGTTGAAGCCACCTTCCCTGACGGCACCAAGCTGGTCACCGTCCACCAACCCATCGCCTGAGGCTGCGCCATGTCTTACGTTATTCGTGATGCCGTCGCGGGCGACTTGCCTGCCATTCTCGACATTTACAACGATGCCGTGCTCAACACCCTGGCGATCTGGAACGAGCAAACCGTCGACCTCGACAACCGCCAGCAGTGGTTCGACGCCCGCCAGGCCCAGGGGTATCCGATTTTGGTGATCGTTGACGATGCCGATGTTGCCTTGGGCTACGCCTCGTTTGGTGACTGGCGGCCCTTTGAAGGCTTTCGCCACACCGTCGAGCATTCGGTGTACGTGCACCCCGACCAGCGCGGCAAAAAACTGGGACCCAAGCTGCTTGCTGCACTGATTGAACGCGCCCGAGGCTGCGGCAAGCACGTGATGGTGGCGGCCATCGAAGGCGGCAATGCGGCCTCGATTCATGTGCATAAACAACTGGGTTTCGTCACCAGCGGGCGCATGCCGCAGGTCGGGATCAAATTCGGCAACTGGCTCGACCTGACCTTTATGCAACTGATGCTCTACCCCGGCGCACTACCACCACAGGAGCGTGGGCAATGACCACTGAACAACCGACTCAAGTCACCGCGTCCACGTTCGCGCAGTACCGCGAAGGCTTGATCGAGCTGCTGGTCGACGCCGTAAAGCACGGGGCCTCGGTCGGCTTTATGGGCGACTTTGACCTGGCCCAGGCCAATCGCTACTTCGACGATGTGCACACGCAACTGGCACAGGGCAACCTGCTGCTATGGGTGCTGGTCGAGGATCAGCGCGTGCTGGCCAGCGTTCAATTGGCGCTGTGCCAACGGGCCAACGGCCTCAACCGCGCCGAAGTGCAAAAGCTGCTGGTGCTCAACGAAGCCCGCCGCCGTGGTCTGGGCCAAGTGCTGATCCATGCGCTGGAGCAAGGCGCACGCGAGCAAAAACGCGGCCTGCTGCACCTGGATACCGAGGCCGGTTCACCCGCCGAAAACTTCTACAGCGCGCTGGGCTACACCCGTGTCGGCGAACTGCCCAACTATTGCCAAAACCCTAACGGCACCTACGCGCCGACAGCCATCTACTACAAAACCTTGAGTGAACCGCAATGATTCCAGGCGAATACCGGATTGAAGCGGGCGAGATCGAACTCAACGTCGGTCGCCGCACCCACACCCTCAGCGTGTCCAACCGTGGCGACCGGCCGATTCAGGTGGGCTCGCACTATCACTTTTTCGAGACCAACGACGCGCTGATGTTTGATCGCGGCGACAGCCGTGGCATGCGCCTCAACATTCCGGCGGGCACAGCGGTGCGCTTTGAGCCCGGGCAAACCCGCGAAGTGGAACTGGTGGAACTGGCCGGGCTGCGTCGCGTGTTCGGCTTTGCCGGGCGTGTGATGGGAAATCTGGATTAACCGCTCTTCCCCTGTGTAGGAGCGAGCTTGCCTCGCGATCTTTTGATCTTCCAAAAGATCGCGAGGCAAGCTCGCTCCTACAGGTCCGGTCTAACTGTCTTAGGAACGTGCAATGAAAATATCCCGCCAGGCTTATGCCGACATGTTCGGTCCTACTGTGGGTGACAAGGTTCGCTTGGCCGACACCGAGTTGTGGATCGAGGTCGAGCAGGATTTCACCACCTACGGTGAAGAAGTAAAGTTCGGCGGCGGCAAGGTGATTCGCGACGGCATGGGCCAGAGCCAGTTGCTCGCCGCCGAGGTAGTCGACACGCTGATCACCAACGCGCTGATCATCGATCACTGGGGCATCGTCAAAGCCGATGTGGGCCTTAAAGACGGCCGTATCCACAGCATCGGCAAAGCCGGTAACCCGGACATCCAGCCCAACGTGACCATCGCCATCGGCGCCAGCACCGAAGTGATTGCCGGTGAAGGCATGATCCTCACCGCAGGCGGCATCGACACGCATATTCACTTCATCTGCCCCCAGCAAATCGATGAAGCGCTCAACAGCGGCGTGACCACCATGATCGGCGGTGGCACCGGCCCCGCTACGGGCTCCAATGCCACCACCTGCACCTCCGGGCCGTGGCACATGGCGCGCATGCTGCAAGCCGCCGATTCGTTCCCGATGAACATGGGCTTCACCGGCAAGGGCAACGCCAGCCTGCCGCAGCCGTTGATCGAGCAGGTCGAAGCCGGTGCCATCGGCCTCAAGCTGCATGAAGACTGGGGCACCACGCCCGCGTCCATCGATAATTGCCTGAGCGTGGCCGACCTGTACGACGTGCAGGTGGCGATTCACAGCGACACGCTGAACGAGTCCGGCTTTGTTGAAACCACTCTGGCCGCGTTCAAGGGCCGCACCATTCACACTTACCACACCGAAGGTGCAGGCGGCGGCCACGCCCCGGACATCATCAAGGCCTGCGGTTTCACCAACGTGCTGCCCAGTTCGACCAACCCGACCCGGCCGTTTACCCGCAACACCATCGACGAACACCTCGACATGCTCATGGTCTGCCATCACCTGGACCCGAGCATTGCCGAAGACGTGGCCTTCGCTGAAAGCCGTATCCGCCGCGAAACCATTGCCGCCGAAGACATCCTCCACGACCTTGGCGCGTTCTCGATGATCAGCTCCGACAGCCAGGCCATGGGCCGGGTGGGCGAGGTGATTACGCGCACCTGGCAAACCGCCGACAAAATGAAGAAACAACGCGGCCCGTTGCCGGAAGACACGCCCGGCAACGACAACTTCCGCGCCAAACGCTACATCGCCAAATACACCATCAACCCGGCCATCACCCACGGCATCAGCCATGAGGTGGGTTCGATTGAAGTGGGCAAATGGGCCGATCTGGTGCTGTGGCGCCCGGCGTTTTTCGGGGTCAAACCGACCTTGATTCTTAAAGGCGGAGCCATTGCCTCAAGCCTGATGGGCGACGCCAACGGCTCGATCCCAACGCCGCAGCCGGTTCACTACCGCCCCATGTTCGCCAGCTACGGCGGCTCGCGACATGCCACCAGCCTGACCTTTATCAGTCAGGCGGCGGCCGACGCCGGGGTCCCGGAAAAGCTCGGGCTGAAAAAGCAGATTGGCGTGGTCAAAGGCTGTCGCGATGTGCAAAAAACCGACCTGATCCACAACGGCTACCTACCACACATCGACGTTGACCCGCAGACCTATCAGGTCAAGGCTGACGGCGTGTTGTTGTGGTGCGAGCCCGCCGACGTGCTACCGATGGCGCAGCGGTACTTTTTGTTCTGACAACCAGCTGCACTGAACAAAGCTGCCCGCGACGGGATCATCGCGGGCAGCTCTCAGTGATGCCGTCGGGGGCTTGATTTTTTGCCGCTCGGGACCAAGCTGGATGAAGGACGTTGTATGAAGGCGTACTATGCGTCACCTTTTTATGACTACCGCTCTTGCAGCAAGGTGTACGGCCATGCGCCTATCCCAGTTCATCGTGGAAAATGTTGATCGTATCGTCGATGAATGGGAGCAGTTCGCCGCCACCATCACCCCGGCCGCCGAAACGATGGACAGCGCAGCCCTGCGCGACCACGCCAAAGCCATTTTGCTGGCGGCCTCACGCGACATGGTCACGGCACAAACCGCCAGCGAACAACAGGCCAAGGCTGAGGGCGAAGGCCCGGAAAAAACCCCAAGCCTGGACCGCGCGTCTGCCAGCCACGGTGAATTGCGCCACGCCGTAGGGTTTGACCTGGTGCAGATGACCTCAGAGTTTCGCCACCTGCGTGCTTGTGTCATTCGTCTGTGGGTAAAAAACGTCGAAAGCCCCGACCAGAATCACCTTCACGACATGATTCGCTTTAACGAGGCGATTGATGAAGCGTTGGCTGAATCCACGGCGGCCTATGCAGAACAAGTCAATCGCTCGCGGGACATCTTCCTGGCCATTTTGGGCCACGATCTGCGCGCCCCCTTGCAGGCAGTCAGCTTTTCCGCCGAAATGCTCCAACGCAAAGCCAAACTGGATGACCAGGCGCTGACTTACGTGGCTGCGATCAAAAATGGCACCCACTACATGGGGGCGATGATCAGTGATTTGTTGCAGTTTGTGCGCAGCCGGCTGGGCAGCGGAATGCCCATTGAAAGGCGCTTGATGAATTTGGCTGACGCTTGCCAGAGAGCCCTTGAAGAAGCCTGCGCAGGGCAGCCCAATTGCACACCGACCCTGCACATAGAGGGCGACGTTGAAGGCTTGTGGGACCCGAGCCGCATCGGGCAGCTGTTACAAAATCTGATTGGTAACGCCCTGCAACATGGTGCCAGGCAGGGCGAAATCAACTTGAGTGTCGTGGGGAGCAGTGACGCCGTCAGGCTGTGCGTACACAACCTGGGCATTCCGATTGCTAAAGATGCACTGGTCTCTTTATTTGACCCGCTGGTGCGCAGCCCAAGCGAAGACGCCACATTGCCCGGCGCGACCACCAGCCTGGGGCTGGGTTTGTTTATCGTCAAAGAAGTGGTCGACGCGCACCACGGCGAAATTACCGTGACCTCGACGCTAGACCAGGGCACGACATTTACCGTGGTGCTGCCGAAGGCCTGAACGCCCCCGGCTGCAAGGCTCAGGTGGCTTTACGGCCTGCGACCTGATCGGTCAGTGACTTCATTAAGGCGTCTTTCTGGTCCAGAAATGACTGGGGCATGGCGTCGTATTCAAGGTCGGTCATGGCACGACCATAAACAACATCAGCGGGTGGAATGCCCAAATGACGGGCCGCAGCATCGATGGATTTTCGCAACGCACGTTGTGCCAGCGCCGGCAATGGATCAGTGAGCCCCAGGGTCTTTTGATCACTTTGGTATTCAAACAGAGCCAAAGCCTTTTCATCCAGCGCCGCGAATCGGGCGCTGTTGGTACGCTCGATAAACTCGCGCCAGAACGGGATTTTAATTATCTGATTACGCAGCCCCTCCCCCTCTTCCAGCGCCAGCACTTGGCTGTACGCAGCGTCAAGCATGGCGGGGGTCACGTCGGGCTCGGCGAAGAACATTTCCAACTGCCAAGGCAGGTCCAGACGCTTGGCCAGCAAGGTGGTGTAGGCGAGATGGATCTCCACCTCGTCGATCGTTTTCAACCGATTGCCTTGAGCATCAAACTGGGGAATAACAAGGTCCTGCGCATCGTATTTTGGAAATGGGCGACCTTGCGCCACTAACTCACGCACTCGCGCCCGGGCAATCCGGCTCAGTTGATCCAGACGAGCCCGACCACGCGCCAGATTAAACAGTTCGAGCTTGCTCAGGGCCAGATCGATGGGTTCCAGGCGCAATGCCTCATACAGCAACACTTCGACCCCCATGGCGTTAAACACCTGCAGCCCGGCGTCCGTACAGGTAATAGGCGCATTGGCCATAGTGAACAGCTTTTCGCGCACGGCCACGCTTTCATCCATGACTTCGAGCATTTGCCAGACCCGGGTTTGCATGTTGAGCTTAAAGTCATCAGGCCTGTTGCGCAGGTCATCCCCTTGCCGGGCCAGCTCATTGAAAAACGGTTCCGAGCCGTGAGCCTGTTCTAAACGGTCCCAAAGCGCCTGCTTCTCAGCCTTGTCTTTGACACCCGGCCCGCGGGTCCATTGGCGTCGCCCCTGCACGCCTGAAGGTGGGTTGATGCGTTCGGGGTCTATGCCGACAGAGGTTTTGTAGGCGTTGTATTTCTCCAGCACGGCATCTGAAACTCGATGGCGGCTCAACCGGGTTCTGGCCAATGTTCTGGCCTGATCAGAACCCGGCTCAACATCGGGAATATCAGTCAGCTCGTTGGCGGTAAGGTTCAAGCTGAATGTCTCGGGCCGTGGCTGATCAAACAACCCGGTCGGCCAGTTGCGCTGCTCGCATTGAGAAAGCTCGAGAACCTCCAGGGCAGGCATGCGGCTGATGTCCGGAGCTAACCCTAACGGATTAAGCGAAAGCCCCAAACGTTCCAGCAGGGTCAATTCCCTCAAGGCGGCGATGCCGCTCTCTGTCAGGTGTACAGTGCCTTCAGTCAGGACCAGAAACGCCAGGTTGCGCATGGAGCCCAACGCCTCAGGTAGACGCGTCAGTCGATTTTTATCAGCTTGCAACGAGCGTATGCGCTCAAAATTTGACAGAAAACCATCGATCGAATCGGTCACACCGGTCCCATTGAGATTGATATCCCGGACATGATCAAAGTTGGCCTCCAGCGGTGGCAGCGTGCCGAGTACCTCACCCAGCCCTGGCACGTCTTCAAAATTGATGCTGAACCCCAACTCGCGGCCCGCTTCACGTACCGCCAGATGAGTGGCCTTCTGCCAAACAGCAGTGAGTGTCTTGTGGATGTGCTGACGGAGACGAATTACCTGACCCTGTTCCCGTGTCAACCGTGGCGGCAGTGGCTGATCGTTGATCGGTGAACGGATCCATTGATTCAGGCTGGCATCCATCTGCCGGAACTCCTGCTCAAGCAGGCTGATTTTCTCTTCGGTGGCCTCCCCGTGCACACGCTGGAACTCCAGGAAGTCGGTGTAAATGTCAGGGCTGGCCGGGTCCCAGCGGTGCTGCACGGTCTTCTCCGGGTACAGCGCCCTGAAGCGCTCTTTAAGCGCCTGAAGCTTGAGGTGGGCCGCTGCCTCGCCAACACCCCGACCACTCAACGGGTAGCCTGAACGCTTGGGCGACAGACGAACCGGCGACTTGAAAAACGGTAACTCGTCGGGCGGTATTTTCAGCAATTGGCGCAAGCGCGATCGTGTAATGGCATGTTCGCGCAATAACACTTTTAGCGCTTCGCCCTGACCGGTATGCGGCAAACCAATTGAGGTGCGGTGCGCATCCGGCAACGCGTACTGCAAGCTGGCAATAAAATCATCCTGCCCGTGCAAAGACTGCCCCTGTGAGTCGAATGTCTCGTAACGGCCATCGGCATCCCTGACCAACACTTTTCGCTGGCTGGCGTTTTCGGCGCCGTACTGGCTTCGCAACGTGCCGTCGCGGTTGCCATCACGCACCTCAAGGCGCAAGTCATCTTTCCAGCCGGGCAGTGCCTCCAAAGAGTTCATCACCAAAATCTCAGTATCGGCGCTGACCATCTCATCCAGGTAAAGCCCCAGATACGCCTGCTCAATGCGCATCGCGCGCTGAACATGCAAGGCATTGAGTCCGAGCTTCATCGGGATTTTGCCTTGCTGTAACACCGCTTTTTCAGCCGGTGACGCGTCAGCCAGCAAGCCGCGAATGCGCGTCGTGGTCAACCGCGGGTAAGCCCTCTGAATCAACCCCAGCGCTGCGGCATCGGGGTCATTCACAGGGATAACATCATTGAAGATGCTCTCAAACAAACGCCCGGCGTTATCTGAGGCGTGCGTGGCCAGTTTTTCCCTGAGCATCTGAACACGCTCCTGCTCCTCAAAAGGCACCGATTCGCCCAGCAACTGCTCAAGTTCGGAGCGCGAGAAGCGGTCGACCACGCGTTCGGGCAACTTTCCGCTCATCAGCTCAACGTCGCTGATTTTTATGACGTCTGCCCCGGTGGCCTGAGCATTGCCAAACCGTTTGGCGGTCGTGAGCGGGCTCGCGGCCTCATACACCTCAAACGCGACGTTCTGTGGCCAGCGTGGTAATTCGAGGGTAAAGGTCACGGCAAAGGTGCACGTCTCGCGCGGCATTCGCCCGGCCAGGATGTGCGGGCCGACACCGCGAGCCTTGGAGTTGGCGGCATAGCGTTTGAGCGTGTCTTTGAGCGCGGCGGGAATGGGCTCGTTGTCGACGTACATACGCCGCAGATCATCAAAGGACACATCGCTAATGCGCAGCGCCTGCCTGAATTCAGCGTCGCTGAACCCCTCTGTCACAGTGCCCAGGCGCTGCCTGAGGGTCTCGTCACTCCAGGTCAGGGGCTGCTCGGTTTCATGTACCCAGACACCCTCGCCGTTGTGCCGGAACACCGGTTGATACGCGTCGCTGCGCGTGGGGTGCTGAGTCCGGTACTCACCGGTGACGGGGTCCGTGTTGAGTTCATAGTGTTTGCCTTCGTGGGGCAGGACCTCTTGCTCCCCGACCACGTGCAGACCTGCTTCATTGGCCCGCGAACTCGACGGGACACCTTGTGAGCGCTCATAGGGTGCAAGCTCGGGTTTCCACAGGCGCGTCTTGCCGTTGAGCAACGTGATGGTTTTGAGTTTCTGAATGACCGGGCTCACCGTGAAATGGGCAACCACAGCTCCCGCAGCAGCAATAGCGAGATTTTCAATGACATCCGAGAAGTGCGCCCAGGCGGACCGTACATCCCCCGCAGACCAATCAACGATGCCCTCTATGGTTTCGTGCAACAGTTGAACGGCCATGGCCGACAGCATGACCAGCCCCAGCTCCGGCACGACGAATGACACCGTATTGAGCACCAGCGTAAACAAGTTGAAGTAGTGCGACGTGCGCCGAATCAGGTAGGCGGTATCCGCATCTTCAGTGGAAATCGCCAGGCATCGCCCATCCGCGAGGCTTTTCTTGATCATGACCTCCAATAAGTGTTGCCACAGATCCGGCTGGTACCACTCATCGCGAGGGTTCAGCGGTACCACGCCGACGTAAACCGGGGGCACAGCCAACAGTACCCGTGCCGTGTAGTCAGGCAGATCCACTGGCGACTTGTCCCTGATACTCGACCCCGTCCCCGCGCCGCCTGGCGGCATGTGCGACGTGTATGTATGCAGGTCCACTGGCGAGTTGGCCCAATGGGGCCAGCGACCGTCCTCCGTCACCCTGCCGCCAGGCAGCGCCAAGGGCTGCACGGGTGCGTGGGTCAACGGCCCGGTCAGGCGGTTGTAATACTCCGGATGCTTGTTCTGGTCGATGAACTGGCTCAGAAACCGCTGATAAGCCGTGAGTTCAGAGCTTCTGGGTACTGTCAGGCGTTCGGGCGTCAGTTTTTTCGTCAAGTCGGCCTGAAAGGCATCATGTGAGGAGTAGTACTTGAGCGGATGATACGGGTCACCAGGGATCCAGACGATGATCCACGACGCGGGAAAGAATTTGATCCGCGGCTCAAACACCACACAGCCCCTGAGGGTCATATCCCACAAACGGACAGATCGGTACCAGACCTGCTTCCCTTCGATCCTCGCCGGCTGAGGTCCCGATATGACCACCAACAGCATCTTGAAATGCTCAACGGTGATATCGCCCTTGAGCATGGCCACATAGGCATCGGCCATCAGCGCCGATTTATGGTGATCCATAAAGTGCGATTGCAGCAGGGACTGATAAATCTCGCTTTTTGAATCAAGAAAAGTCTTCAAGTAGGTCTGGTACAACGTGCCCAGATCCAGGGATCGGCACAGCTGAACAAACGCCTGAATCGAGAGGAGCGTGACATACGGTTTGAAATGCCCTTGCTCATCGGGTCGCGAGATGAAGCCGGAGTCATCGGTGAAATGCCCGTCGCCGGTTTCGATCTCTTCGAAGTTGTGCAGCGCGGCCTGCAGCAATGACATCGTGCGAACGCCAAAGGCCTCGGAAACGCCGAAATCGTCATTCTCAACAGTGCTGTAAAGCCGTAGATACACCTCGTTAACGTCCATCGTATGACCGATGTCTTTCAACGCGGCCTCAAGCAGCGGCCTGGCAAAATCTGTGAGGGGCAGGATCTTGCCCATGGTTTTGTCGAGCTTGCCCTGCGCCTTGATCCGGGCCACGACCAATTTTTGCAGCTCGACTCGCTGTTCGGCAGTCACCGTCGAGTACCACTGCACCGCTTCGGGATTGGCACCTTTGAGCGCCTTGCGTCGAGCGGGTGAGAGGGTAATCAGGTGGTCTGGGATAGATTTTTTGATGAACTCATCGTGCTTGCCTTTGACAGCGACAGGCGGATTACCAGAAGGCTGGGGTATTGGAGAATCGGGCATCGGGATTACCTGGATGAATGGAATGAGTCATCAGGTTATCCAGTGGCAGCGGCGTTCAAGGGCTATCTATATATGGACTGGCGAGTAAAAAACCAAAAGCGCGGGTCAGTGCGCGCCTTGGGTTCGAGACACGTGTTACGCGTTAAAACGGATGGTCTGCCATTTCCTGGCGGGTCAGTTCTTTGAGCAACTC
Organism: Pseudomonas helleri; assembly: GCF_001043025.1. Classification (GTDB taxonomy): domain Bacteria; phylum Pseudomonadota; class Gammaproteobacteria; order Pseudomonadales; family Pseudomonadaceae; genus Aquipseudomonas; species Aquipseudomonas helleri. The sequence goes on from NZ_JYLD01000001.1 coordinate 128,014, forward strand.
TCTTTGTGCCGCGTTATGGGCTGACCTGATCACTTCCTGGCTGCTTTGGAAGAGCTCATCGGAGAGTGCGCGCTCGCCAAATTCCAATTGATCGCACTGGCTGATGTACGTATTGCGCACTTGGGTAAACCGGTCGCGGTATTTGCTTTTCAAGAACGTCACCCAGAAGTCCCGACTGGCGATGAAGTCCAGTAATTGGCTACCCGAGGCTTCGTCGCGCAACACTGCCCGGCGTATGCTCTCCAGCCCCGATGCCGGGACAGAAGGCAAGCTCTCAAACGCCTCGGCACTGGGTTGCGCCGGTAATTGCAGGAGCTTGGCCAGCGCGATGCGCAATACCAGACGCAGGTCTTGCAATTGCACGACATCTTGGGCCCCCATGCCGTCCAAAAAGCGGTAAGCCAACCGTTCATTTTGCAAATGCTGGGCCCAGCCTTCCACCTGATCCAGGCGAAATACACTGCGCGCCAAGCGCAACAGCGCATGCTCATTGCCCGACTGATCGGCCGCAGCCTTCGCCTGCGCAACCGATGTCAATAGCTCAAAGTCACTGAAGGTCAACGCACTCGACTCCGCACTGGTTGACCCTATGCGGATACGCGCGATCAGCGTCTCTCGCAACTCGTTGCTCTCCCCCAGTGCTTGCAAGACAGCACAGGCGCGTTTGGCAAATGCCGCGCGCGTACGCTCATTGACGTATTCGGAACTGTCGCGCAGCCCGCCCAAAAACCCGCGCAAGTCTTCAGCGAACGGGTCCTGCTCAAGGTTCTTCCAGATCGCTGTACGCCTGGCAGCGCTGTCATCAACACCGCTTAATAACCAGGCATGCTGGGGTTGATCGGTCACGCTGTGGGGGACGCGCGCCGAGGTGTCGCCCATGCTGATACCGGTGCGTCTGACATACAGATCCAGTCGCTCTTGCGATGCGGGGACCAGCGGGTTGCCATGCAGGTAGGTCACCTCGCCCAGGTGTGACGGGCTGCTGAGCGCCGCATCGGGGATCACGCCGATAGCGTTATCGCGCAAATCCAGGCTCCTGAGGGTGAGCACTGTCTCAACCCCCACCGGCCACTCTGTCGCGTGTGTACGGCGTAGGTTGAGGTATCGCAACTGCTCAAGGCCGCTGACATCCAACGGCAAGCCCAATGGGTTGTCGGACAGGTCCAGCTCCTTGATGTTCACCCGCTCAGCCAATGTCTTGACCCCCTCGGCGGTCAACTCGATGGCGTTATGGCTCAGGTCGAGCTTTTGCAGGCGTTTCATTTCAGTGAGCGCCAACGGCACGCTTTTAAGCTGGTTGTGTTGCATCGACAGCCAGCGCACCTGAGGGAAACTCTGCAAAAATTGCTCAGGCACGCGGGTCAAGGCCATGTCATCCATGACCAGCACCGAGATATGGCTGAAGTCACCGACAAGCTTGGGCAAGTCACCGGCAGGCATACCGCTCAGGTCAAGCATGTAGCCGCGCATGTCAGGTAAATCTGCAGGCGACAGTCGCCCGGCCTCAAGGTAGCCCGGCATGCCGCCCGAACCTTCCTGCACGTAGCTTTCCCGGCGCCAGGCACGTCGAATTGCATGGCTGACGGCGCGCTTGATGGTGCCCGGCAAGACATCCCGGCGCGCGGCAACAGAATGCTCGGGCAGCGGCACGCTGCACCATGTGCGCAAAGCATCATCCAGGGCTTCCTGCTCCAGTTGAAGCCGCGCCAGTTCGGCCTCTGGCCACACCTTGCGGGTTTCCAGGGCGCTGACCAGTTCCAGGCATTGCTCACGGGTGTATGTCGGATAAAGGTCTTGTACGCGACGAACCAGTAGCCCCGTGCGCGCTGTGCCGCGCTCCCCGCTCAACGGATAACCCAGCCGCCCATTGGCAAGGCGCATGGGTGACTTGAACCAGGGTTTGATTGGCTGTAAGCCCAACGCAGTGCGCGTTTGCTCAGGGTGGTTGTGTACATGCTGCGCGAAATCATTGCGCAAGCCCCGGTCCCCCTTCATCAAGCCCAAGGCATGCTGTGCCTGCAAAGCAGTCAACGTCGGGTCGGTTCGCCGCCGATACAGTACGGGGTCTTTGTCCAGATAGTGTCTGCCCCGCTCCGTCTGCGCAAAAAACGCCGTGATCAGCTTAAGACTGAGTGTCGGGTCTGCTACGTCCAGAAAACAGCCTTCCAGCGCCCGGGCGGTTTTCACCTCATGGGCATACAAACGCAGCTCTTCGGCCAGGCGCAGGGGCACTTTTCGCAGAGCGTCAAAGCTCTTGATTTCGCTAACGCTCGCCCGCTCAATCACTTCACTGACCACACGGGTGGGCAAGCTCGGGTATTGCTGGTGAATAGTCGCCATCAAGCCATCAGAAAAATGTTCGCTGCGCGCATAACGCAGGTTGAACAAGGCCTGTTTCTGCGTTTTCGCGAAGGATGCGACGCGCTCGGTCAACGCAGTGGTGCGCTGTTCGGGCGTGACCGCTGCGGCCCCGAGCAACGCCGTGGCATCGGCCTGGGGGATCAGGGAGGCGATGGTTTTGAACAGGCCGTCACGCGCAAGGTCTGCGCTGACGATGCGCAAGTCCTGGGCACTACGCCCGTTCAGCGATACATAGGACAGCACCTTGCCCTCGGCGTCCAGTAATTGAACGCCGCGCCCTGCTGGCCAGCCGGGCAGTTTAAGCATCAGGTGCAGAATGTCCGGGCTGTCTTCCCAGCGCACTGTTTGCGGGGCTTGCAGCCGGGCGATCAATTGCTCGGTTTCCTCTGCCATCTTGAAGCGCTTGAGGGTATCGAGTACCAGACCTGGCGGGCGTTCTCGCTGGACGTGGCTCCAGCGAAGCGCACGCTCATGGGGACTAACGATGCGGCTGACCTGCTCGATTTTTGCTTCGCTTAGCGGGTATTTATAAGGCCATGCCCTGTGCAACGCCTGCGCAGTGTTCCACTCGGCCGGTCGCTCCAGCGCCAACTGCCAGGCTCCGTGTTCGTTATGTTCGAGGGTCGGGGTGTAAGTGTCGGCGCGAAAGGGGTGCTGCACCTGCCAGCGCTGCTTGCCAACGTCGAAACGAACTTCATACGCATGCCCCTGGATGTACACGTACTGACGCTCATCAACGCGGTAAATGCCTCGGGCATCAGGCTCCAGATGCGGGTCAATCATGACCTTGCTGCGGTAGGGCGTGAGGTCGACCTTGAACAGCTTTTTATCTCCGTTCGCCTCGAGAACTGGCGCCATCTTGTTCAACAGCGCGGGATGGTTCAGTGGCGGCTTGAGCGAAGCCCATGCCGAACTGGCACGTGCCCCAACGCCCATCACCAACAGGTTTTGCGCCACGGAACCAAAGTGCGCAATCGCCTCTTTGATCTCACCATGGCTCCAGTCCTCCACCCCGGTATAGAGCTCGGACAGTAATTGCACCGCCGTGGCCAGCATCAGCATTTCACCCAGCCCCGGCACAAAAAAAGCCGCCAGGTTGAACACGGGTTGACCGCTTTCAAACAAAGAGGCGACGCGCTGGGCAAAGGACTCTGCAGCTTCATGATCGGTGGGCACAACCAGAGCGCGGGCGTTGTTCAGGGTCAAGGTCGAATACTGGCGGTACAAGGCAAACCAGGGCGGCTCACCGGTATCGCGCAGGGCAATGTTCAATTGAGGCGCACGATGCCATTCATTAACCGGCACGCCGGATGTCGTGAGCCCTTTGAAACGCAACGCACGCTGCAACTGCGTCATCAATGCCGACTGATAACGCAACTCCACCGTCTTTTTAAGCGCCATGCGCGGGCCTGTTTCACGCAGGCGAAGGGCCAACTGCTTATTGAAGTGCTCCAGTGAAGGGTATTCAAACAGTGGCCGCTCTTTGTCGTGAGGCATGTACACCATGCAGGGCAGCGCAGTTTCGCCCGCCCTGGCCTTGCCGATAAACAGCAAGGCACCGTACAACGGGCACGGGCCGTAGCTGCCACTGGCGAGTTTGATCGACAACAGGCTGAGGCTGCACACCCGCACCTCCCTCACGCCCCAACGCAGTTGGGCCTCGCCCCCCAGCCACTGCTGCAACAGGGTGTGACCCGCCCGACTGATAGCGTTGCCCAGGAACGCCTTGTAGCTCAGCCATGCGAGGCGGCTTTTTTCATGGGCAATAAACTCGGGGGCAATACTGCCGGGGAGCAAATCAGCCCCCGTGGTTTCCACAGCAGGGAACACGGTTTTCAGATAACGCTGGTACTGCTCGCCCAGGTTCAGGGACCGGCACAGGTTGGCAAATTGCAACGGGTTCAATGGCGAGCGCGCCTGGCTGTCGCTGCGCTCCAGAATAAACGCCTCACCGCCCGGCTCAGCACTCAGTTCGGCACTCGACACGTTCTGCAACGCCGCTTCAAGCAACGTCATATGCGTTGTGTTGACGATCGGAATCAATGACCTGGGCAACAAGAACTGCACAGGGTCTTTAATCGCATCGCCCAAGGGGTTAAGCGACAGGCGCTTGATGCGCACCAAAACGTTGCGATCGACATCAAACCCGGTAAGCCGCAAAGCTGTGAGTGCCTTGATCAGCAGAGGCCGGGCAAACGCCACAGGGGACGTGATGGCCTTGATCCGCGTGGCCAGCGCTGCTTCATCACGGTGATGATTGAGCAGGGCCTGAATGACCTTGGGCTTGAGTTCGTTGTCGGCTGACAACAACCAGCCCGGCATGCGCTCTTTGGCCAGCGCCGAAAACTCATCAACAGCCGTCAGCGCCTGATCGTGGTCGGGCAGCGTGCCGCCGGCAGGCGGCGTGGAGGGAACTATCATCGTGATGACCTGAAAGAGGGGACAGGTCATCACGTTAACGAGCCGCTTGCCGGTGCTAGCGGTACTTATCTATTCCCGGCGACAGAGCGTGGAGCCCGGTGCGATCAATCCACCGCAAAACGCGCCAGCCGATGCTTGAGCCGCTGGTTCTCGACGCGCAACTGCTGCACTTCATCAATGAGTTCCAGCGCCAGCGCCACCCCTTCCCACTCAATCTCCAGGTCCTGGTGCAGCTTGGCCGCACGCCTTGCAATAGACAGCTCATAGTCGGCAAAACGCCACACGTCCGGCGTGCGGCCCTGAGGTTCGATAATTCCGTGTTCGACAATCTCTATCACGTAAGTGGCCGGGATATTGGCCTCTTCGCAGAACCTTTCCATGTCCAGCTGAACGATCAGGGTGCTGCTCATGATCAATTACTCCATTGGGCTCTCGGGTCGAATGCTGCTTTTTCAGCGAGTTCTTGCCACAGGGCTTTGGCCGCCTCATCACTTTCTTTAGGCATGACCACTTTCAATTGGGCGTACAAATCGCCGCGCAGGCCTTTTTTGTCTGCCAGGCCGTGGCCCTTGATGCGCAAACGTTGACCGCACTGGCTGTCCGGACGAACGGTCAGGTTCAGCTTGCTGGTCAAGGTCGGCACTTGCACCTTGGTGCCCAACGCGGCTTCCCACGGTGCCACCGGCACGGTGATGACCAGGTCGTGGCCTTCTACGTCGAACTTGGGGTGCGGCGCAAAACGAATGATCAGGTATAGATCACCATTGGCCCCGCCGCCCACACCCGGGCCGCCCTGGCCTTTAAGGCGAATGCGCTCGCCGTCGGTCACACCGGCCGGGATTTTAACGTTGAGGGTCTTGCTCACGCCGCCGATCTGGAAGCTGATGGGCTTCGATTCGCCGGACAGGGTTTCTTCAAGGAAAATCGGCAATTCCATTTCAACATCCTGCCCACGACGGCCCGCACTGCGGCCAGATTGCCCACCAAAGCCGCCGCCGCGCGATCCGAAGATCGAGCTGAAGAAGTCTGAAAAATCGCCTTGATCCTCGAAGCCACCGCCCGCGTGGCCTTGCCAGCCCGGCGGCCCCTGGAACGGTTGGCCATGCTGGCCGTATTTACGCATTTCATCGTATTCGGCGCGTTTATCGGCGCTTTTCAGCGCTTCATACGCCTCATTGACGTCCTTGAATTTCTCCTCGGCGTCTTTTTCCTTGCTCACATCCGGGTGATATTTGCGCGCCAGCTTGCGATAGGCGGTCTTGATCGCCTTGTCGTCAGCCGTGGGCTCGACACCCAGGATCTTGTAATAGTCTTTGAAGTCCATGTAAGGCTCACCATCCGTTATCAAAATCGCGCCGCACAATGCCCCAGAATGCTCTGGTCGACCGGTCTGTCTATTGACCGGTCTCAATCTTGTGACTGGACAGCGCAGCAAAAGTTTATCGGCAGCCCAATGGCTACCACGCCAATGTCTGAGAGTTTGGGGGTGAAGGATAGTCTTTCAAGTGGATTAAAACCTGCGAATTAACGATTCGTCGCGCTTCGATTCTTTGAGCGACTGGCATACACTGCGCGGCCGTTTTTTAACCGGAACTTGAAAGACATGAAAAGCGCCTCTCCAGCCCGTGCCTGCGGCATCGACTTCGGCACCTCCAACTCCACTGTCGGCTGGCTGCGCCCCGGCGTGGAAACCCTCATTGCGCTGGAGGACGACAAGATCACCCTGCCCTCAGTGGTGTTCTTCAATATTGAAGAACGCCGCCCGGTGTATGGCCGTCTGGCGCTGCATGAGTACCTGGAAGGCTACGAAGGCCGCCTGATGCGCTCGCTCAAAAGCCTGCTGGGTTCCAAGCTGATCAAGCACGACACCAGCGTGCTGGGCACGGCCATGCCGTTCAAGGACCTGCTGGGGCTGTTTATCGGCCAGCTTAAAAAGCGCGCCGAAACTGCCGCCGGTCGGGAGTTTGAAGAGGTGGTGCTGGGTCGCCCGGTGTACTTCGTCGATGAAGACCCGCTGGCCGACCAGGAAGCCGAAAACACCCTGGCCGACGTCGCCCGGGCCATCGGTTTCAAGGAAGTCTCGTTCCAGTACGAACCGATTGCGGCCGCTTTCGACTACGAGTCGACCATCGAGCGCGAAGAGCTGGTGCTCATCGTCGACATCGGCGGCGGTACTTCTGACTTCTCGCTGGTGCGCCTGTCACCCGAGCGTCGCGGCCTGGACAACCGCCACGACGACATTCTGGCCACCGGCGGTGTGCACGTGGGCGGTACCGACTTTGATAAACAGCTGAGCCTGCAAGGCGTGATGCCGTTGTTCGGCTACGGCAGCCGCATGAAAAGCGGCGCCTACATGCCCACCAGCCACCACATGAACCTGGCGACCTGGCACACCATCAACACGGTGTACTCGCAAAAATCCCAGCTGGCGCTGGGCAGCATGCGTTACGACATCGAAGACACCGGCGGCATCGACCGCCTGTTCAAGTTGATCGAACAGCGCGCGGGCCACTGGTTGGCGATGGAAATCGAAGAAACCAAAATCGAACTGACCCACAGCGACAGCCGCCATGTGCCGCTGGACCGCGTCGAAGCCGGTCTGAGCGTAGACCTGAGCCGGGCGCTGTTCGAAGCCGCCATCGACAACCAGCTCGAACGCATCCGCAACAGCGTGACGCAATTGCTGAGCAATGCCGGTGTGGGAGTTGAGCAAGTGAACACCGTGTTCTTCACCGGTGGTTCGAGCGGCATTCCGGCCTTGCGCCAGAGCGTCTCGGCCATGCTGCCCAATGCACGCCATGTAGAAGGCAACATCTTCGGCAGCATCGGCAGCGGTTTGGCGATTGAGGCTAAAAAGCGTTACGGCTAATTGAGCCTTCAAAACTGTAGGAGCGAGCTTGCCTCGCGATCTGTTCAAAGATCAAAAGATCGCGAGACAAGCTCGCTCCTACACAGATTCAGACAAGCTCCATCTGCTTGAGCTCGCTCTTCAAATACGCGTAGTAGATCGGCCCGGCCACCACGCCGGGCAGGCCGAAGGCGGCTTCAAACACCAGCATCGCCAGCAACAGCTCCCACGATTTGGCACTGATCTGCCCGCCGACGATTTTGGCGTTCAAAAAGTATTCCAGCTTGTGGATAACAATCAGGTACGCCAACGCGCCCACCGCCACCCAGATCGACAGCGACAAGCCGACGATGGTGATCAGGGTATTGGAGATCAGGTTGCCGATCACAGGCAACAAGCCCAGCAAAAAGGTCAGCACGATCAGGGTTTTGGTCAGCGGCAGGTGGACGCCAAACATCGGCAATACCAGCGCCAAGAAAATCCCGGTAAACACCGTGTTGAGCAAGGCGATTTTGATCTGTGCAAAAACGATATTGCGAAACGCTTGCACCAGCAGGTGCAGACGGTCGAACAGTGCGGCTGCCAGTGGCTTGCGGCGGCTGACATCGGGGATGCGCTGCAACGCCATGATCGCCCCCAGCACCATACCGATCAGCAAGGTCACAAACATGTGCGCCGCGTCTTTGCCCACCAGTTGCAGTTCGCTCAGGTGTTTGTTCATCCAGTCGCCAATGGCGACCCGAAATTCTGCCGCGCTGGCAGGTAGATAACCGTCCAGAAACGGCGGCAATTGCCCGCGTGCCCGGTCGACCACCACCATGAATTTGTTCAGCGAGGCGCCGGGGTTTTCCGCTTCATGCAGCAAAAAGCTGATGGCACCGGCAAAGATCAACGCCAAAAAGCTGACCACCAGCGTGCCCAGCAAGGCCACCGCCAGCCAGCGCGCACGGCGCCCGGCGATCAGGCGTTGCAGTTGCGGGGTGAGCATGTTGACCAACTCGAACACCAGCAAACCCGCGAGCAGGCTGGGCAACAGGCGCAACGGAAAGACCAGTAACAGACTGCCAGCGATGATGATGTAACTGGCGAACAAAATGTGACGCTGAGAAAACGATGGCATACAGCCTCAAAACAAGCAGCGCAAAAAGGATGGGCAGTCTGCCAGCCTTCAGCGGGGATCACTACAAAATGTGACTGACGGAAACTTGCTGTTGTTCCCTGTGGGAGCGGGCTTGCTCGCGATACAAACGCTACGTTCTTTCAGTAACACTGCGCCGTCCCAATCGCGAGCAAGCCCGCTCCCACAAGATGCCAATTATTTTTTCTTCAGACAGTCACTCATAAAGGCTTTGCGCGCATCGCCCTTGAGGGCTTGGGTGGTGGCGGTGGCGTTGCAGTTTTTCATGCGCTCTTGCGGGGTAGTGGCCGCCGGAGTGGCCTTGAGGCAGTTGCTCATAAACGCTTTGCGCTCATCGCCCTTGAGGGCTTTGGCGCTGGCGTCAGCGTTGCAGGTGGTCATTTTGTTTTGTTGAGCGGTGTCAGCAAAACTGTGCGAACACAGCAGTAAACCCATCAGCAGCAGAGGAACACGCAGCATCTTCATGGAGTTTTCTCCTTATGGCCGCACCGGGTGGCAGCGACGTTCATCACAGTGTAGACAAACTCTGTTACAGCTACCGACGACGTGTTTAACGCGGTCGTAACTGCCGTCGATACTGCTCTGGCGAGCACCCGGCCTGGCGCTGAAACATCGCGATAAACGCCGAAGACGTGCTGTAACCCAGGTCAAATCCGACGTCTTGCACGCTGCGGGTAGATTCCAGCGCCTCAATCGCGGCCAGAAAACGCAGGCGCTGGCGCCACTCCCCAAAGCTCATGGCCAGTTCACGCACAAACAAGCGCGCCAGGGTGCGTTCGCTAACATGCGCCTGCTCTGCCCATTCGCCCAGCGGCCGATTATCGCCGGGCTGGGCCTGCAAGGCTTCGAGCACCCGTTGTAACCCCGGATGGCTGGCATAGGGCAGATAACACTGGTGCACCGGGGCTTGTTGCAGTTGGTCGACCAACACCTGGGCCAGGCGGATATCCGCTTCGGTCTGCGGGATGTGAATGTCGCGGCGGGCAAAGTCGCTAAGGATGCTTTTGAGGATATCGCTGATGGCCAGCGTCACCGGCTCGCGCGGCAATTGTTCGCACAGCACGGCATCCAGATACACCGAGCGGTAAACAATCGCATGGGAGTTGTAGGAACTATGCTCGGTATTGGGCGGCACCCACAGTGCGTATTGGGGCGGCGACATAAAGCGTCGCCCGCCGACCTCATAGCGCATGACGCCGTTGGACACATAACCCAGCGACCCCCAACTGTGCAGGTGGGGTGTGGAATGGCTGTCGGCATCAAACTCGGCATACCGAAAGTACACCGGCGCGGGCAGTTGCTCGAACTCGGGAACACAAATCAATTTTTTGCGCATGCTGTCTGGATTCAAGCGGAGGTTGGCTGAATCGCAGTATAGGCGTGCAGACAGACAAGCGGATAATTGCCGCTTACTCACCCTGTGGTTGTTTCTGATGCAATACGCTTTCCCGCTGCTGGCCATTTTGATCTGGGCTGGCAATACCGTCGTCAACAAATTGGCCGTCGGGGCGATCTTCCCGTCCGAGATCGGCTTTTACCGCTGGTTGCTGGCCGGGCTGCTCTTTACCCCGTTCATGCTCAAGCCGGTAATCGCCAACTGGTCGGTGATCCGCCCCAACCTGGGCAAGATTTTTATCCTCGGCGTGCTCGGCATGGCGGTTTACCAGAGCCTGGCGTACTTCGCCGCCGCACTCACCTCGGCCACCAACATGGGCATCATCCTCTCGTTGATGCCGCTGATGGTGCTGACCATGTCGATCATCAGCCTGGGCCAGCGCCTGACCCGTGGCGCGCTGGTGGGTGCCGTCCTGTCGTTTGTCGGGGTGTTGGTGGTGGTGTCGAGCGGCAGTTTGAGCGTGTTGCTCGCCCACGGCCTGAACCTGGGCGACGCGATGATGCTGGTCGCCACCCTGGCGTATGCGATTTACAGCACCCTGCTGAAAAAGTGGCAGTTGCGCCTGCCGCCGTTGCAGATGCTCTACCTGCAAGTGCTGGTGGCCATTGTGGTGTTGTTTCCGATGTACCTGCTGTCGCCCAAAATGGGCCCCAGCGTGCACAACATCGGCCTGGTGATGTACGCCTGCATCCTCGCCTCGATGCTCGCGCCGTTGGCCTGGATGAAGGCCGTGGCTACCCTCGGCCCGAGCCGCACGTCGCTGTTTTTCAACTTGCTGCCTCTGATTACGGCGCTGATTGCGGCGGTCGTGCTCAAGGAGCAACTGCATATCTTCCACCTGATCGGCGGCGCGTTGACCCTGGGCGGGGTGATTTTGTCTGAGCGCTGGACGACACCGCTGGGTAAATCCAGACCGGTCGAAAATAGATAAAACTTTCTCGGCGCGCTGAACTCACAACTAACGAACCGACCTCGCCAACAGAGCGAAGCGGCCACCGGATTAGTGAGGAGATAGAAATGACCGAGATCCATCTGACCGATAAAAACACCCTGCGCGACCGCGCTCGCAAAAATGTCGAAGACGGTGCCGTCACCGAGGGCTACCACGCCAACCGCGAAGAAATCCTGCGGCTGCTCAACGAATCCCTGGCCACTGAACTGGTGTGCGTGCTGCGTTACAAACGCCACTACTTCATGGCCAACGGGCTCAAGGCCAGCGTGGCTGCCGACGAGTTTCTGGAGCACGCCAACCAGGAAATGGAACACGCCGACAAACTGGCCGAGCGCATTGTGCAACTGGGCGGCGAGCCGGAGTTCAACCCGGACCTGCTATCCAAAAACGCACATGCGCAGTACGTGGCGGGCAAGACCCTGAAAGAAATGGTCTACGAGGACTTGGTCGCTGAACGGATTGCGGTCGACAGCTACCGTGAAATCATCCAGTACATCGGCGACAAAGACCCGACCACACGCCGGATCTTTGAAGACATCCTGGCGCAAGAGGAAGAACACGCCGACGACATGGCGGATATTCTGCAAGACCTGTAAGCATCACCCAACTGGTGGGAGCGGGCTTGCTCGCGATGGCATCGACACGGTGATTAAGTGACACCGCATCGACCCCATCGCGAGCAAGCCCGCTCCCACAGTGCTGTCTGAGGGTCGCTTACTTCACCGTTTTCGGCACTTTGCCCTGCTGCATTTGTTGCAGCAGCGGCGCGCATTGGTTAGGGACGTCACCGCTCGGGGCGACCAGCGCCAGCAGCCCCGCCGCCGGGCCGGCAATCACGCCCAACGCCACCATCCCCGCACCGCGCAACAGCAAAGGCACTGCCTCTACCCCGGCATCCGGGTGTGCAAAGGTGCCGCGCACGTACAACGGTGAGCGCAACGAGAACACCCGGAAGCCCTTGGATTCCGGGGTGATCTTGAGGTCCAGCCGTTCGGTGGCGAAGTTGGCCGTGCCGTCGATGTAGATGATTGCGTTCTGGGTGTCGAACACGAACAACCGGGACGTGGCCAGGCCATCCTTGATCCCGAAATCAGCCGCCGCGCAATTGATCTTCACGTCCTTGTCGCCAAAGATTTTGCCCACCACGTAATTGCCGACGTTCAATCCGGCGATTTCCATGAGGCTGCGACTGATGGCGCCGTCATTGATCAGCATTTTCAAATTGCCATTGGCCGTACCCAGCAAGCGAGCGACCGAGTTGCCGGTGCCGGAAATCGAGGCATCGCCGTTCAGTTCACCAAAACTGGTTTTCATCGGCTCAAAGGTCGGGAACAGCTGTTTGAGCTTGAAGTTGCGCGCCGTCAGCTTGGCCCGGCCTTGCAACGGGGTGTCGCGGCCGTTGAGGTTGATTTGCGCATCCAGCTTGCCGCCGGCCACGCCGAAACGCAGCGGCTCCAGCTTCAGCACACCGTCAGTGAGCACCACGTGGGTGTACAGGTCGGTGAACGGCAGGTCGGCACTCTGGACAATCCGCTTGCCGGTGAATTCGACATCGGCGTCCATGTCGCGCCAGCGCTCGGTGCGGAACTCTTCGACCGGCAGCACTTTGTCCGCAGGCTGCTTGCTCTCGCCGCCGCGGGCCTTTTGTTTGTCGTTGGAGTCCGCACCGATCAGCGGCGCCAGGTCGACCATCAGCAGTTGGTTGGAGACCAGTTTGCCGGTGAGTTTGGGCCGTGGCTTGCTCGCCACAAAGCTCAGGTCACCATGAATGTCGCTGCTGCCGATCTTGCCGTTGAAGTTGTCGTACGCGAACGTCGCGCCATTGGCCTCACGCAGCTTGGCGGTGAGATGGCCGTCGGTGGAGTACGGCGGCGAGTCGGGCAAGGTCACGCCGGTAAGCGGGTACAAGTTGCTCAGGCTGCTGCCTGCCAGCTTCAGGCGCAGGTCCAGCGCCCCCAGATCCAGCGGGTCGGTCAGGGTGCCTGCCAGGGCAACTTTGGTGTCGGCAATGCTCACTTGCGCTTGCAGCGGGAACGGCTGGTTGGTGTCACGCAACGCCAACAGGCCACCGATTTTGCCGGTGCCGTGGAGTTTCTGGCCGTGGTACTCGCCGTTGACCTTCAGGGCAAAGGCGTAGTCTTGCGGCACGGCGCCCTTGTCTTGACTCTTTTTCGCTTCTTTTTCGCCGACGATCTCGCTAAACGGGATCGGTTTGCCCAGCGAGTCGATCAGCACGTCGAGCCGGGTTTTCAGGGTTTGGTCGTTCAGCGACACCTGGCCTTTATCAAAGCCGATTGCGCCAATGTCCACTTTCCAGTTGGAGGGCTCGGCGTCGGGGTCGGCGGCGTCGAACGTGAAGGTCCAGTTTGCCCGGCCATCGGCCAGGCGTTCGAGTTTGGCTTTGGGCTCCTTCAGGTCAATACGCGGGATGGCCACGGTCTGGCTCAACAGTGCCAGCGGTGACAGGCGCAGTTCAACCCGCTTGAGGCTGGCCATTTCGGGGGTTTTTGACCAGTCGGGGTTGCCCAGGGTCAGGTCTTCGGCAATCACATGCGGCCACGGCACCCAGGCACGCCAGCCGCCCTGGCCGTCTTCGCGCAGCCAGCGCACGGCCAGGTTGCCGTTAATGGCAAACGGGCGATGCAGCACCTCGGACACTTTGGCGTTAATGGTCGGCTTGAGGCGGTTCCAGTCGAAGGTAGAAATGATCACCACCAATACGACCACCAGCAGGACAACAATACCGCCTATCCAGGCAAGGGTTTTACGGGTGCGCGTCATGGTGCGGCTCCTTTATGACGACTCAACGTCCTGGTGACTATGAAGGTACGACTGGCAAAGACGGCCCAAGGTTTAATCCAAGGGGTATTTTCGCGGAAAAAAACCCCGACATCGCCTGCACAGGCAGTGTGAGCGTGCATCTGTGTGCCCTCAACTGCGCAGGCTAGAGGCCTTCTCGCGGGAATATCAATTGTGTCGATTATCACCATTGGCCGTATGAACTTTGATATCGAGCCTGCAAGCGTAGCATTGCCTCCATCAACCCTGAGTTGCACTGCTACGGAGCACACACCATGAAACGCCCTGTCTTGTTTAGCCTTTCTCTTTCACTGCTGGCCTTTAATGCGTTCGCCATGCCCGCTGACGAAGAGCCAACCCCAATGGCCCAACCGGCCTCCAGCAGCGTCAGCCAGCCGCTCAATCAGCTTGCTGAAGATGGCGCACAACGCACCCTGGACCAACAAAAACGCGTGGCCGAAGATGGCTACGATCGCACCAAAGGCAGCACCTTTGTCGCTGAAGGCGGCGCGGACCGTCTGGCCGAGCGCAATCAGCGTGCGAGCTGAGCATGACCGTGTGGGAGCGGGCTTGCTCGCGATAGCGTCAACGTCGATGCCCCGATAAACCGCAACGCCGCCCTCGCGAGCAAGCCCGCTCCCACTGGGTTTGTGCATGTCATCACTACTGCCTTCAAAGCCGATTTGCTAGAGTGCCCGGCTGTACTTGTCTGGAACATCCGCCCCAATGCTGCCTCGCGCCGAACAGAAGCAACAAACCCGCCTCGCGCTGATGGATGCTGCCCGCCACTTGATGGAATCGGGTCGCGGCTTTGGTAGCTTGAGCCTGCGCGAAGTCGCTAAAACTGCGGGCATCGTGCCTACCGGCTTTTATCGCCACTTCAGCGACATGGACCAACTGGGCCTGGCGCTGGTCAGTGAAGTGGGCCAGACCTTTCGTGAAACAATCCGCCTGGTGCGCCATAACGAGCTGTTTATGGGCGGCGTGATCAACGCTTCGGTGCGCATCTTTCTGGATGTCGTAGAGGCCAACCGCTCACAGTTTTTGTTCCTGGCCCGCGAGCAGTACGGCGGCTCACAGCCGGTTCGCCAGGCCATTGGCGCGCTGCGTGAAGACATCACGTCGGACCTGGCGACCGACCTCGGTTCCAAGCCCAAGTTACAGCACTTGAACCACGCGGCGCTGACGGTGATTGCCGATCTGGTGGTGAAAAGCGTGTTCGCCGCCTTGCCAGACATCATCGACCCTCCGGCCGAGGCGCTGCCCGATTACTTGCAGCCGCAAGCCAAAATCAGCCAGCAACTGCGCTTTATCTTTATCGGGCTCAAGCATTGGCAAGGGCTGGGCAGCACCGAATAACCGCGCGCACTCAATTGGTGCGCACCGCCTGCTTATCCGCACTTTTTTAGCACATCTTCATCTTTCTGCACTGTGTTTGGGCCTACAGTTTGCCGCCTGCCCCAGGTTGGCAAGCACCTTGCTGTGCCTGTTCTATTGTTAATTGCAGGAAGCCTTCCAATGTTGGTGATTCATCGCAAAGTCGAAACCCACCCCGTGTGGAGCGCCGAGCTTCATTTGAATTTCGAAGCCCGCAGCAAAAGTCGCCTGCGCTGCTTTAGCCATGAAGGCGAAGACGTTGGCCTGTTCCTTGAGCGCGGCCAGCCGCCGCTGCGTGACGGTGACTTTCTGCAAGCGCAGGACGGGCGCATCGTGCGCGTGTGCGCCAGCCCCGAAAAACTGCTGCACGTCACCTGCCCCAACGCCTTTGAACTGACCCGCGCCGCGTATCACCTGGGCAACCGCCACGTGGCCTTGCAAGTGGGTGATGGCTGGCTGCGCCTGCTCGACGATTACGTGCTCAAGGCCATGCTCGATCAACTGGGCGCGACCACCGAATCTATTGAAGCACCGTTCCAGCCAGAACATGGCGCCTACGGCGGCGGGCATCACCATTCACGGGCGGGCGAAGAAGACTTCAACTACGCGCCGCGCCTGCATCAGTTTGGTGTGCGTTTGTGAATCCGGCATGGGCGCTATTGCGCCTGGCCAGCCCGCAGTTGCCGATTGGCGGCTACAGCTATTCCCAAGGGCTGGAAATGGCCGTAGACGATGGCCGCGTCAACGACCCGATCACGGCGGCACGGTGGATCCGCGATCAGTTGCTGCTCAACCTTGCGCGCTTTGAAGCGCCGCTGTTGCTGGCCCATTGTCAGGCCGCCGCCGACCAGGACTGGAGCGCCTTGCAGCGTTTTTGCGACGAGCACCGCGCCAGCCGTGAAACCCGCGAGCTGCACCAGGAAAGCCGGCAAATGGGCTACTCGTTGCAGCAATTGCTCAACGGTTTGCCCGAACTGGACGACCCAGCCCGGCTGTTTCTCGCACAACAACACGAGCCGCATCTGGCCCTTGGCTGGGCATTGGCCGCGCGCGCCTGGGGCATCAGCCCACAAGACGCCCTCGCCGCCTGGCTGTGGAGCTGGCTGGAAAACCAATTGGCGGTGCTGATGAAAACCTTGCCGCTGGGCCAGCAAGCGGCTCAGCGCATGACCAGCGAGCTGTCGCCGACATTGCAGCAAGCCCAGCAGCACGCCAGCTCTCTCGATTTATCCCACTTGGGCAGCGCCGCTTTCGGCCTGTCTTTGGCAAGCATGGCCCACGAGCGCCAGTACAGCCGCCTGTTTCGTTCCTAGGAGAATGTAATGAACACACACCCTTTGCGTGTCGGCATCGGTGGCCCGGTGGGCTCCGGCAAAACGGCGCTGACCCTGGCCCTGTGCCTGGCCCTGCGCGACAAATACAACCTGGCGGTGGTCACCAACGACATTTACACCCGCGAAGACGCTGATTTTCTGGTACGCAACGAGGCGTTGGCGCCTGAGCGCATCATCGGTGTCGAAACCGGCGGTTGCCCGCACACGGCCATCCGCGAAGACGCCTCGATCAACCTCGAAGCGGTAGACCAGTTGAACCGGCGTTTTCCGGGGCTGGATCTGATTCTGGTGGAATCGGGTGGGGATAACTTGTCTGCCACCTTCAGCCCGGAGCTGTCGGACCTGACCATCTACGTGATCGACGTGTCGGCCGGGGACAAGTTACCGCGCAAGGGCGGGCCGGGGATCTGCAAGTCTGACTTGCTGGTGATCAACAAAATCGACCTCGCGCCGTTGGTGGGTGCGTCGCTGGAGCTGATGAACAGCGACACCACGCGCATGCGTAACGGCAAGCCGTTTGTGTTCAGCAACCAGAAGACCGGGCACGGCCTGGACACCATCGTGGCGTTTATCGAGAAACAGGGCCTGCTGGTGCCTTAAACCCTGTGTAGGAGCGAGCTTGCCTCGCGATCTTTTGATCGTTGAAAAGATCGCGAGGCAAGCTCGCTCCTACAGAGTTCAGAATCACGGTGTATCATGTCGCGCAAACGCCCCAGCCGTGACGACGTCCGCCGATGCCTGATGTAGCCAACTCCGCCTTTTCGCCAGAACTGACCGCAACCTTTGCGGCCGTGCAAGCACATTTCCGTCAGGTCATCGTGCCGCTGTGGCAAGGCCCCGGCTGGAACGCCGAACTGGCACTGCCTTACGAGGCGCTCAGCCCCGCCCATCAACCGCTGCCTCCCCAGCGCTATCGCGCCATGGCCTGTGCACGCCAGTTGTATGTGTTTGCCAGCCTGATCGACGACCCGGCGTTTCCGGCCGCCGCCGAGCGCGCGGCGGCGCTGTTCCGTTCATTGCAGAGCCACTTTCACGATGCCGAACACGGCGGCTGGTTCTACAGCATCGACCCCCACGGCGCGCCGCTGGATCAACGCAAAGACCTGTACACCCACGCCTTCATCATCTTCGCCTGCGCCCATTACTGGGCCAAAGTGCGCGAGCCGCTGGTGGAGTCGGTGCTCAATGCCGCCCTGCAAGTGGTGCTTGAGCAGTTCAGTACGGGCAACGGTTTGTACGAAGCCAGCCTTGAGCAAGACTGGTCGTCACTGGGCAGCGGGCCGTTGCAGAACCCGTTGATGCACCTGGCCGAAGCCTTTTTGGCGACGCTGTCGGTGCGCGAAGACCCTACGGTACAGAGCGCACTGCTGGCACTGACCGACGGCATGCAACAGCACTTTATCGAGCCTGTGCATAACGTGATGCTGGAGAAGCCACGCGGTGCTGTGGATAACTGGTTTGAGCCGGGGCATCAGTTTGAATGGTTGTTCTTGCTGGCCTCGTCGCCGCTGCTGCGCGGCACCGCCCTGCATGGCTCGCTGGACCGCGCGTTTGGCTTTGCCGAGCAGGTCGGCGTAGACCCGCAGACCGGCGCGGTGTGCGGCATGCTGGCACCGGACGGAACCCTGCGTGATGGCACCCAGCGCATCTGGGCTCAGGCCGAGTACTTGCGCGCCCTGACCTTGCGCCCAGAGGGCGCCGAGCGTGTGCAGCGCCAATTGCTGGCATTGCAGCAGCGCTTTTTATACACAGGCGGCTGGTACGAGTGCCGCGACGGCCAGGGCAACGTCAGCCGCGAAGACATGCCGTCGACCACGCCGTATCACCTGGCCACCTGCTACAGCGGGTTGGCGCAGTACATAAGCTGACACTTCACCCTGTGGGAGCGGGCTTGCTCGCGATGCGAACGACGCGGTTTGTCAGACAGACCACGCTGATTTCATCGCGAGCAAGCCCGCTCCCACATTAAAAGATCATCAAACCCAGGTTACGCAATCCACTTGCGATCCCCGGTAAAGCTGATGGTCAGCCAGCGTGCACTGTCAGCCGTGCCCAGCATGCCCGAGATTTCTTCACGCAGTGCATCCAGGGTCTGCACACCGGCAAGTGGATAACCCGCCGGCAACACAATGTGGATCTCGATAAAACGCGCCCGCCCGTGCTTTTGCACATAGGTTTTGTAGCCTTCAAAACCATGCCGCGCCGAGACGGCTTCGAGCACATCACGCACCTTGTCATCCAGCGCGTCCGGGGCGATGCCCAGTACGTCGCGCAAGGCAGGCCGGAGGATTTTGAACGCCGGTGCGAGCATGCTGAGCGCCAGCAAGATCAAGATCGCCGGGTCCACGTACGCCGCCCACTGTGCATAACCTTGCTGCTTGAGCACCAAAGCGGTGACGAAACTTATCAACAGCCCCGCCGACAACATGGCGTCGACCAGCCAACTGATGTTGTCGAACTGGATCAAGGTTGATTTGAGGGTGCGGTTTTTGTGGCGGATCCAGAAGTAGTAGCCGAATTCGACGACGGTAAATACCGCGGCGTAGACGATCACCAGCCCCAACTCGATATCGCGCCCGCCATTGATGATGCCGAACACGCCGTTGAGAAAGGCGTAGATCGCGATCAACAGCAAAAAGCTGCCTTCGATCAACAACACCATGGGTTCAAGGTGCCAGAAGCCGAACTGGAAACGCTGGTTACTTTCTTTGGCGATCAGCTGCGCGGTTATCAGCATCAGCACTTTGATGAAGGTCGCGATCAGCGAGAAAAAGCCATCGAACAAGATGGATTGCGACCCCGAAACGAAGCCGGTCACGATGCCGGCAATGGCCACCGCGAACATTAGAACGGTTGATTGTTTGAGCAGTTGCTGCTCACCACGGTTACTCACACAAACTCCTTTCAGCCCGGTTGAATGCGACCTCTTGGGGAGGTCGCGGGTAGGCTGGCAGGCGCCAGTTTACTCCTTGGCGCGGCGCTCGATGGCAAAACCGCTCCACGACTGGGTGACCGGCATCAGTTCCAGACGGTTGATATTGATGTGCGCCGGGGTGTTGAGCACCCAGAAAATCGTCTCGGCAATGTCTTGCGGCTGGATCGGCTCGGCCCCTTGGTAGGTCGCGTCGTAACGCGCCTGGTCACCGGCAAAACGCACCAGCGAGAACTCGCTTTCACACAGGCCTGGCTCAACGTTGCTGACGCGAACGCCGGTGCCCTGCAAATCGCAGCGCAGGTTCAGCGAGAACTGTTTCACGAACGCTTTGGTGCCGCCGTACACGTGGCTGCCCGGGTACGGGTAGCTGCCCGCCACGGAACCCAGGTTGACGATACCGGCACCCCGGCCGTAGGCGATCAGGCGCGGCAGCAGCAGGCGGGTGGTGTAGATCAGGCCCTTGATGTTGGTGTCGACCATGGTTTCCCAATCGTCGAGGTCGCACTTGGGCGCCGGGTCTGTGCCCAGGGCCAGACCTGCGTTGTTGATAAGTCCGCGCAGCTTGCTGAACGAAGGCGGCAGGTTGGCAATGGCATCCTCCATGGCGGCACGATCACGCACATCCACCACCAGGCCATGCACTTCGGTGTACTGGGACAGTTCTTCGCACAACGCGTTCAGGCGCTCTTCGCGGCGGCCAGTCAGGACCAGCTTCCAGCCGGCTTGGGCAAATTTGCGCGCACACGCCTCACCAAATCCGGAGGTAGCGCCGGTAATAAACAACGTGGAAGTCATCGTGTTCTCCTTGGCTGGCGGGCTCGGGCCGCCGTTGAAATAAGATCCACAGCAGAATGCCCGGCTCAAGAGTCAGCAGCAAGGCCGAGAATTTGTACAAAAAACAACCAAACCTTTGCAGGCCACGGTCTGTATGGTCTAGCGCTGTTTACACTCATCTTATCCACAGGCCCGCCCACAGTCTTTGGGGGCAACTCGAATGGCGCAAAAGCCTTTGTGCACAAGGCCTGTAGCGCAGCTTGAAGTGTTTTTAACTTGACCTGCACACACCCGGCATGCAAATGCCCCAAAAGAGTGCAGAACCGTTACAGCACAACGATAGCCACAAGCCAGTCATTACGCCGTCTGCCGCGTTCTTTCCAGAGTTTAATCACAGACTTATCCACAGGTTGGTGACAGCATTTTAAAACACCGCATATGCCAATAAACCTGTTGACAAATAACGCAGCACATCCAGCAAAAACCGCTGATCAAAAAACAACCACAGCGCTGAAAGCCTTGTATAACGTGGTCTTCAGCCAACTACTCCCACGTTACCCACAGCCGCCTCCACAGCAAACGGGGACAAGTCAAAATGATGACAAAACAGGGATTTATCGCGTCTATATGTCGCGCTTTAGTAGGGTTGCAATATTGTTTTCCACAATTTGCAGCAACCCTGTAGGAGCGAGCTTGCCTCGCGATCTTTTAAAAGATCAAAAGATCGCGAGGCAAGCTCGCTCCTACAGTGAGGTAGGGTTGCTTAATGCCCGCCCAGATAAGCGTTGCGCACTTCTTCGTTGCTCAGCAGGTCCTTGCCGGTGCCGGTCAGGCGAATTTCGCCGTTGACCATCACGTAGGCGCGGTCGGATAAACGCAAGGCGTGGTTGGCGTTTTGCTCCACCAGAAAGATGGTCATGCCGGTCTTGGCCAGTTCTCGCAGGGTGGCAAAGATCTGTTTCACCACAATCGGCGCCAGCCCCAGGCTCGGTTCATCCAGCAACAGCAACTTGGGCCGGCTCATCAACGCCCGGGCGATGGCGAGCATTTGCTGCTCGCCGCCCGACATGGTCATGGCCCGCTGGGTGCGCCGCTCCTTGAGCCGCGGAAACAGCTCGAACATGCGCTGCATGTCTTCGCTGGCGTGCTTGTCACCAATGGGGATGGTGCCCATCAGCAGGTTTTCTTCCACGGTCATGTCCGGAAACACGCGCCGCCCTTCTGGCGATTGGGCAATGCCGTTGGAGGCGATGTAGTGCGAGGACTTCTGGGTTATGTCCACGCCCCGGTACAGAATCTGCCCGCCGCTGGCGCGGGGCTGACCAAAGATCGACATCAGCAGCGTCGACTTGCCCGCGCCGTTGGAGCCGATCAGGCTCACGGTTTCGCCCTCTTCGATGTGCAGCGAGACTTTTTTCAGGGCCTGAATCGGCCCGTAATGCACATCCAGCTCCTTGAGTTCGAGGATCGTGCTCGTCATATCAGCTCCTCTTCGTCAGCACCCAGATAGGCTGCAATCACTTTGGGGTCGTTGCGGATCGCTTCCGGCCCGCCCTCGGCGATCACGTTGCCGTGGTCGAGCACCACGATGTGATCAGAAATACTCATGACCATGCCCATGTCGTGCTCAATCAGGACCACCGTCAGGTCGTGTTCATCGCGCAGCAGGCGAATCATCGCACTCAAGGCTTCGGTTTCCTGGGGGTTGAGCCCGGCAGCAGGCTCGTCGAGGCAAATGATCTGCGGCCGCGTGCACATGGCCCGGGCGATTTCCAGGCGCCGCTGCTGACCGTACGACAATTCACCGGCCAGCCGGTTGGCGCAGTCGACCAGATCAACCACTTCCAGCCAGTAAAACGCATGGTCGAGGGCATCGCTTTCGGATTTACGATACCCCTTGGTGTTGAGGATGCCCGCCAGCAGGTTGCGGTTGACCCACATGTGCTGCGCCACCAGCAGGTTTTCCAGCACGGACATTTCCTTGAACAGGCGAATGTTCTGGAAGGTACGGGCCAGCCCTGCGCGGTTAACCAAATGGGTGCCGCCGAACATTTTGTAGAACAGGCGGCTGGAAAAGGTTTTCGGTGAAACAAAGTCGCTGAGCTTGAACGGCTCGCCCAACAGTTTGATCACGTTGGTATGGGCGCCACGGGCGGTGATTTCGATCTTGCCGCCGGTGGCTTTGTAAAACCCGGTCAGGCAGTTAAACACCGTGGTTTTGCCCGCGCCGTTCGGGCCGATCAAGGCAAAGATCGAGTTACGTTTGACCTTGAGGCTGACGTCACTCAAGGCTTTGATACCACCAAAATGCATCATCAGTTTGTCGACCGAGAGCACCACGTCTTTGTCCATCAAAGGCTTGCTCATGGCGCCACTCCTTTACGCGGTGTTACCCCGACACGGCTGATACGGATCAGGCCACGCGGGCGCCAGATCATCATCAGCACCATCAACACGCCGAACAGCAACACGCGGTATTCGGCAAAGCTGCGCAACAGCTCCGGGGCCACGGTCAGGACGAACGCGGCAATCACCACGCCCACCGTCGAGCCCATGCCGCCGAGCACCACAATCGCGAGAATCAGCGCCGACTCAAAGAAGGTAAACGAGGACGGGTTGACGAAGCCTTGGTAACTGGCGAAAAACACCCCGGCCAGGCCTGCGGTCGATGCCCCCAGGGTGAACGCAGAGAGCTTGACCAGCACGTGGTTCAGGCCCATGGCGCGGCAGGCGATTTCGTCTTCGCGCAGTGCTTCCCACGCCCGGCCAATCGGCATGCGGGTCAGGCGGTGCTTGATGTAGAGCACCAGCAGCACCACCAAAAACAGCACGATGTAGATAAACAGGAATTTGACGTTGGGGTTGTAGTCCAGCCCGAAGAACTGGTGAAACGGTATCCCGCCCTCTTTGGCCACCCGGCCAAACTCAAGGCCCATAAAGGTCGGCGATGGCACCGGCATGCCGTTGGGCCCGCCGGTAAACGACAGCCAGTTGTTGAGCACCAGGCGAATGATTTCACCGAAGCCCAGGGTCACGATGGCCAGGTAGTCGCCGTGCATGCGCAGCACCGGAAACCCGAGAATGCACCCCGCCAGCGCCGCCGCAATCGCCGCCAGCGGCAGAACCGACCAAAAACCCAGCCCCAAGTACTGATACCCCAGCGCCAGGCCGTAGGCACCAATGGCGTAGAACGCCACGTAACCGAGGTCGAGCAACCCCGCCAGGCCCACCACGATGTTCAGCCCAAGGCCCAGCAACACGTAGATCAGCCCCAGAATTACCACGGTCAAAATGTATTTATTGGCGAAGAACGGGAACACGATGGCAATCACGATGAGCAGCGGGATGATCCAGCGCAGCCGCGATTTGTAGTCTGGCGGCAACACGTGCACGCCTGAACCAGTGGATTCAAACCCGTGAAGAATCTTCAGGCCACGGGAGGTTTGCAGGAACAGGCTCAGGGCAAAGCGCCCGACCATCACAATTGCCACCAGCCAGCCAACGCGCGCCGGTTGCAGGTTAAAGCTGTAGCCGTCGAGCACGACCCCAACGATCGGCCCGAACACAATCAGTGAGATCAACCCCGCGAGGATCGAATCGACGACGCTCTTTTTGATATCAATCGGTTTATTAATGGCTGCAGACATACTTACACCTTCGCCACGAGAGGACGACCCAGCAGGCCTTGGGGACGGAAAATCAGAATCACCACCAGCAGTGAGAAGCTGAACACGTCCTTGTAGTCCGAGTTAATCAACCCGGCAAAAAGTGACTCGGATACCCCCAGGATGATCCCGCCGAGCATGGCGCCGGGCAGTGATCCGATCCCGCCGAGTACCGCAGCGGTAAACGCTTTGATGCCAATGATGAAGCCGGCATAAAAGTCGAACGTGCCGTAGTTCATGGTGATCAGTACACCGGCCAGCGCGGCCATGGCGGCGCCGATGACGAACACGTAGGAAATGACCCGGTCGGTGTTGATCCCCAGAATCGAGGCCATTTTGCGGTCTTGTTGCGTGGCCCGGCACATGCGGCCCAGCTTGGTGTACTTGATGATGTAGGTCAGCAAGCCCATGCCGACAAACGCGGCGATCAGGATGAAGACTTTGGTGTAGGTGAGTTGCACAAAGCCGGTGCCGATATCGACGCGCCAGGCGCCGCTCAGCAGCGTCGGTACGCCCTGTTGGCGCGAGCCTTGGGCGATTTGCACGTAGTTTTGCAGGATCAGCGAAATGCCGATGGCGCTGATCAGCGGCGCCAGCCGGGTCGAGTTGCGCAGCGGTTTGTAGGCCACGCGTTCGATCACCCAGCCATACACGCCGGTGACCACCACGGTGAAGATCAGGGTGCCCAACATCAGTAATGGGAAGGATTCGATACCGAAGTACGCCAGCAGAGCCAGACTGATTGCCGCGAGGTAAGCGGAAATCATGTACACCTCGCCGTGGGCGAAGTTGATCATGCCGATGATGCCGTAGACCATTGTGTAGCCGATGGCGATCAGGCCGTAGACAGACCCGAGGGTCAGGCCGTTCAGCAGTTGCTGCAGGAAAATACCGTCCATAACGCAATCTCACGCAGTTGAGCGATTGCGCAAACTCGCGCCCGCCACACCGCCAAAAGCGGCCTGGATGGTTGATGCCGGCCCGTTAACGCGTATCACCTGTGGGAGCGGGCTTGCCCGCGATGGTATCGACGCGGTTCAACACAAAGACCGCATCGCCTGTATCGCTGGCAAGCCAGGCTCCCACAGGTTTTTTGCTGCATTTAAAACAGCGTTCGCTTAACTGACAGGTATTAACCTGGGTGGTGCGGTTTACGCAGCTCCTGGAAAAAAGGCAGGTTGTGCAGACTCATTCCCGCCTGAACGGACGCAAAGCGCCGTTCAAGCGAGCAGCTCATCTCACTTCTGCTGTTCCAGTTGGTGGTACTTGCCGTCTTTGTCCCACTGGTAAACCACGTAGTCAGAGACTTTGAGGTCGCCTTTGGCGTCCCACTCTTTCTTGCCCATGACGGTGGCAACAGGGTTGGCCTTGAGCCACTTGGCGGCGTCTTCACCTTTGTTGGATTTGGCGCCATTGAAGGCATCCGCCAGGGCCTGGAGGGAAGCGTAGGCGTACAGGGTGTAGCCTTCTGGCTCTTTGCCGGCTTTACGGAACTCTTCGACCACGGCCTTGCTGTCCGGCAGCAGGCGCGGGTCGGCGCCGAAGGTCATGTACACGCCGTCAACGTACTGTTTGCCGCCTGCGGTGGAGACCAGTTCGTCGGTGACCACGCCATCGTCAGACATGAACTTCACGTCCTTGAGGCCCGCTTCACGCAGTTGACGCACCAGCGGGCCGGCTTCCGGGTGCAGACCGCCGAAATAAACGACGTCGGCGCCGGACGCGCGGATTTTGGTGACCAGGGCGCTGAAGTCTTTCTCGCCACGGGTCAGGCCCTCTTCAAGCACCGGCTTGACGCCGCGCTTGGTCAACTGCGCGCTAGTGGCGTCAGCCAGGCCTTTACCGTAGGTGTCCTTGTCGTTGATGACCGCGACCTTCTTGCCCTTGAGCACATCGACAATGTAGTCCCCGGCCACAATGCCTTGCTGGTCATCACGCCCGCACATGCGGAACACCGCGTCCAGGCCACGCTCAGTCACCTGCGGGTTGGTGGAGCCCGGCGTGATCATGATCACGCCCGCGTCGGCATACACCTCAGACGCCGGAATGGTGTTGGAGGAGCAGAAATGGCCGATCACCCCGGCGACCTTGTCCTGATCGACCAACCGGTTGGCCACCGCCACTGCCTGTTTGGGCTCGCAAGCATCGTCACCGGCCACCAGGACGATTTTCTCGCCGTTGATCCCGCCCTTGGCGTTTATAACCTCAGCCGCCGCCTTCGCCCCGGTCATGTATTGCTCGCCAAATGCCGCGTTGGCGCCGGTCATCGGCCCCGCTACACCGATTTTCACATCGGCCTGAACAAACGAAGAAACGCCCAACGCGGCCGCTACCGCGAGAGCCAGAAAACCTTTCTTGTAGAACGTCTGCGACATGAGGTGGTGCTCCTGAGTTTTTTTAGTTGGCACTGCGACTTCACATAAAGCGCTGAGCAAGGCGCGTGCCATTGGTTTTTTATTCTGGGAAAAGCCGTTGTTTTATTGTTATGTCGACTGTTTCGGGCCCTTTTTCATTGGGCGTGCAACCGTCTAAACCGAGGAAGGTAAAACCGTTTATGTGTTTAAAGCGCCACCAGGCTCAACACACGTTGCAACCGGGTTGCGCCAGCCTTGGCATTCTCCTTGTAACCCATCGCGTCACCGATCTGCACACTCGCGGTGCATCACTGCTACATGGCGCACCACCTGAGGCTAGTCGCTGTTCGCGCAAACGTCGTGCTGGCGATTAAATATCACGCTTAGATAACAATTCTCAGGCATTGGCCAGCGTGATAAAGCGAGAATCCCGCCTCATACAAACAGCTGCGCAAGCCCGCATGCGGCACTGATTGCATGGCCGAAAAAGGAATTGGCAGCGCGTTGGCATCGCCGTGACACAGGTAGTCTGCGAACGCTTTGCCCACCACAGTGCCGGTGGTCACGCCGCGACCGTTATAGCCTGTGACCGCCACTAAACCGGGCGCGGGCTCGAATAAACGCATCAAGTGATCAGGGGTGAAGGCGATGCAGCCGGTCCAGGTGCACTCCCACTCCACGCCTTTCAACGACGGGAAGTAATGCTGTTGCACGCGGTCAGCCCAGGCCTTCAAGAACCAGGCGGGTTTTTGATTGCCGTTGCCCAGGCTGCCGAGCAATAAACGGCCCTCGGCGTCGCGGCGAATGCTGCTGAGCACCTGGCGCGTGTCCCACGACCCTTGGCCGCCGGGCAAGATGCTTTTGGCGCTGTCATCGGTCAGGGGTTTAGAAGCCACCTGGTAGTAATAACCGGGGAAAAAGTTACGCCGCAGGTCAGTCCATTCGCCTTCGGTGTAGGCGTTGGAGGCTAGCACCACCTGTTCAGCGCTGACCGCTCCGCGTGCCGTTTGCACCGACCAGCGCGCGCCCTGGCGCTCCAGCCCGGTAACGGGCGAATGATCAAACAAGCGACCGCCCAGATCACTGGCGGCTTTCGCCAGCCCCGAGGTGTAGGCCATGGGATTGAGCGTACCGGCGCGGCGGTCGAGCAAGGCGGCGGCAATTTTTTGGGTGCCGGTGGCGGCTGCACAGGCAGAGCCGGTGAGCAGCTCGACCGGCGCGCCGCGGCGCTTCCATTGTTGCTCGCGGCTGCGCAAGTCTGCTTCGCCGCGGGCGTTGTGAGCCATGTGCAACGTGCCTTCGCGACGTAACTGGCAGTCGATGCGGTACCTGTCGACAAGGCTGAACACCAGCGACGGTGCGGCGCCGAGCATGCGATTGAGCTGGCTGCCGACGGCCTCACCGAAACCGGCCTCGATGTCGTCCGGCGGGATCCACATCCCCGCGTTGACCAGCCCGACGTTGCGCCCGGACCCACCGTGCCCGGTACGGTGGGCCTCAAGCACGCACACGCTTTTACCTTGTTCGAGCAAATGGATGGCGGCGGACAAACCGGTGATCCCGGCGCCAATGACGCACACATCAACGCTCAATTCGCCCTTGAACGCGGGCGCTTGCGGACGTTGAGGCGTCAGGGTTTCCCATAAGCATTGTTCTTGTAGTGGCATGGGGGGCTCCAGCAATGAAACCGGGTGATGATCTGACCTCATTCGTAGGAGTTGCCGCAGGCTGCGATCTTTTGATCTTGAAAGATCGCAGCCTGCGGCAGCTCCTACGGTGTGCTCGTCAGTTAGTCAAACGTAATACCCTGCGCCAACGGCAGCTCCAGCGAGTAGTTCACGGTGTTGGTCTGGCGGCGCATGTAGCCGCGCCAGGCGTCGGAGCCAGATTCACGACCGCCGCCGGTTTCTTTTTCGCCACCAAAGGCACCGCCGATCTCTGCACCGCTCGGGCCAATGTTGACGTTGGCGATGCCGCAATCACTGCCGGTGGCTGACATGAATTGCTCGGCCTCACGCACGTCGGTGGTGAACACGCACGATGACAAGCCTTGCGGCACGGCGTTGTTCAGGCGCAAGGCCTCGGCAAAGTCGCTGTAACCGATCACGTACAGGATCGGTGCAAAGGTTTCGCTGCACACCACTTCGCTTTGTTCTGGCATTTCCACAATGGCCGGGGCCACGTAGTACGCATCCGGGTATTGGCTGGCCAGTTGGCGCTCGCCGCCAAACACCCGCCCGCCTTCGCTCAGGGCTTGTTCCAGGGCGTTTTGCATGTTTTCAAAGCTGTGTTGGTCGATCAGCGGGCCGACCAGGTTGCCTTCCAGCGGGTGGCCGATGCGCACTTTGGAATACGCCGCTTTGAGCCGGGTGACGATGTCTGCTTTGACCGATTCGTGTGCGATCAACCGGCGCAGGCTGGTGCAACGCTGCCCGGCGGTGCCGACGGCGCTGAACAGGATGGCGCGCACGGCCATGTCCAGATCGGCGCTGGGGCCGAGGATCATCGCGTTGTTGCCGCCCAGTTCGAGAATGCTGCGGGCAAAACGCGCGGCGATTTTAGGCGCCACTTCGCGGCCCATGCGGGTGCTGCCGGTGGCGCTGATCAGCGCGACACGCGGGTCATCGACCAGAGCCTCACCGGCGTCGCGACCACCGATCACCACTTGGCTCAGGTACTGGGGCGCATCGCTGAAGTTGCTGAGCACGCGATCGAATAGCGCCTGGCAGGCCAGCGCGGTCAGCGGGGTTTTCTCGGACGGCTTCCAGATCACCGCGTTGCCGCACACCAGCGCCAGCGTGGTGTTCCACGCCCACACGGCAACCGGGAAGTTAAAGGCACTGATCACCCCGACCACGCCCAGCGGGTGCCAAGTTTCGCGCATGTGGTGGCCGGGACGTTCCGAGGCGATGGTCAGGCCGTAGAGCTGACGCGACAGGCCGACGGCGAAGTCGCAGATGTCGATCATCTCCTGCACTTCGCCCAGGCCTTCCTGAGTGATTTTGCCCGCTTCCCACGACACCAGTTCGCCCAGGTCCGCCTTGTATTCACGCAACAGGTCACCGAACTGGCGCACCAGTTCACCCCGGCGCGGCGCCGGGACTTTGCGCCAGGCCTCAAATGCATGTTCAGCGCGGGTCACGTGCTGTTCAACCTCGGCCGCCCCTTCCCACTGCACGGTGCCAATCTGGCTGCCATCAATCGGCGTGTAAACCGGCTGCTTGCCGCGTTGATACAGCGCCGGGTTCACGCCAAGACGATCCAGTAATGCAGCAACCATGGGGCACTCCTTAGATTCAATAATCAGGTTCTTAGGCCTTTAGTTGTAGCTGGCTCATCCGGCGGTAACAAACGACCTTTAAGCGAGATATCATTCCGAAAATTCATGCTGCACGGGTAAAGTCGGCGAACAACCAGCACTGGAGGGTCTTTATGCTGAACAAGCGTTATCTGCCATCGATCACGGCGTTGCAGTGTTTTGAGGCGGTGACCCGGCACCTGAGCTTTACCCGCGCCGCCGAAGAGCTGAACCTGACCCAAAGTGCGGTCAGCAAGCAGGTTGCACAGCTGGAAGAACTGCTTCAGCACTTGTTGTTCCGCCGCGTGCGGCGCCGCCTGCAACTGACGCCCGCTGGCGACTTGTACCTGGTAGAAGTCCGAAAAATCCTGACCCAAGTCGAGATGTCGACCCACACCCTGCGCTCGTATGGCGGCGAAACCGAGGTGTTGCGCGTGTCGACGCCGTCGACCTTTGGCGCCCGCTGGCTGATGCCGCGCCTCAAGGGCTGGCGACTGCGGCACCCACATATTCATCTGGACGTGTGCAACGAACAGCCCGCCGATGACTTGCTGCAAGGGCGCAGTGATCTGGCGTTCTACTTTGGCCAGGGGTCGCGGCCCGGCACCGAGTCGGTGAGGTTGTTCGGTGAAGAACTGGTCGCAGTGTGTGCGCCGTCGAGCTTGCCCGACCATCCCTTCGACGACCCCACGCAACTCACCGACCTGGTGCTGCTGCAAAACGCCTCACGCCCGCAGGCCTGGCACGAATGGTTTGAAAGCCAGGGTTATCACACCGATCACAGCTATCACGGGCCACGGTTCGACACGTTTTATATGTGCATCCGCGCGGCGCAGGTGGGCTGCGGCGTGGCCTTGCTGCCGAGGTTTCTGGTGGAAGAAGAACTGAGCGAAGGCAAGCTGGTCATTGCCTGGCAGCACCCGATGCCGAGCCGCGATGCGTATTACCTGGCCTATCCCGAACACTCGGCGGGCGTGCCGAAGGTCAAGGCGTTTGTGAACTGGATGATGGAACATCTGGATGACCTGTAGGAGCGAGCTTGCCTCGCGATCTTTTAAACGATCAAAAGATCGCGAGACAAGCTCGCTCCTACAGATGAGAGAAAAAACCGCTGGCAATACGGTCTGCGAATATGCGCCACTATCGCCATTCATTGAAAAAGCTGAACGCCGTGGCTATCAGGCACGGGCAGCATGGAGATTGCCGCTATGAGCGAGAGTGTGTTTGCCGACCGCATCGTGCAGAACTTGCTCGACACCGATTTCTACAAACTGACCATGATGCAGGCGGTGCTGCACAACTACCCCAACGTTGAAGTCGAATGGGAGTTCCGCTGCCGTAACAGCGAGGACCTGCGCCCGTACTTGAGCGAGATTCGCCACCAGATCGAACGCCTCGCTGAGCTGAGCATGACCCCGGACCAGCTCGGCTTTCTGGAACGCATCACGTTTATGAAGCCCGACTTCATCCGCTTTCTGGGCCTGTTCCGCTTCAACCTGCGCTACGGGCACACCGGCATCGAAAATGGCGAGCTGTTTATCCGCCTGCGCGGCCCGTGGCTGCATGTGATTCTGTTTGAAGTGCCGCTGCTGGCGATTGTCAGTGAAGTGCGCAACCGCTCACGCTATGCCGGCACGCTGCTGCGAGAGGCCCGCGAGCAGTTGTATCGCAAGTTTGACTGGCTGCAAGCCAACGCCAATGCCGACGAACTGGCTGAGTTGCAAGTCGCCGATTTCGGCACGCGTCGCCGGTTTTCTTACCGGGTGCAGGAAGAAGTCGTCACGGTGCTCAAGCATGACTTCCCCGGGCGCTTTGTCGGCACCAGCAACGTCAACCTGTCCCGCGAGCTGGACATGAAGCCGCTGGGCACCATGGCCCACGAATGGATCATGGCGCACCAACAACTGGGCCCGCGCCTGATCGACAGCCAAAGCGCCGCGCTCGATTGCTGGGTGCGTGAGTACCGGGGCCTGCTGGGCATCGCCCTGACCGACTGCATCACCACCGACGCCTTTTTGGCCGACTTTGATCTGTACTTCGCCAAACTGTTCGACGGTTTGCGCCACGACTCGGGTGACCCGGTGGTGTGGGCCGAAAAATGCATTGCGCATTACCATCACCTGGGCATCGACCCGATGAGCAAGACCCTGGTGTTTTCCGACAGCCTGACGTTACCCCGCGCACTGGAGATTTTCCGGGCGTTGCGTGGCCGTATCAACGTCAGCTTCGGCATCGGGACTAACCTGACCTGCGACATTCCGGGTGTTGAGCCGATGAGCATCGTGCTTAAAATGACCGCCTGTAATGGCTCACCCGTCGCCAAGATTTCGGATGAGCCGGGCAAGACCCATTGCTCTGATCCAAACTTCGCCGCCTATTTGCGCCACGTTTTCAATGTTCCTGAACAATCCTCCAAGGAGTGAATCATGCAGGCCGTACAGCGTCAGATTGCTGAAGATCTCAATGTCCAACCGCCGTTTAAAGACACTGCCGCGCTTGAGTCCGAGATTGCACGGCGCATCACCTTTATTCAGTGCTGCCTGCACAACGCCAGGCTCAAGACCCTGGTGCTGGGCATCAGCGGCGGCGTCGACTCGTTGACCGCAGGCTTGCTGGCTCAGAAGGCCGTGCAGCAGCTGCGCGAACAGACCGGCGATCAGGCATACCGCTTTATTGCCGTGCGCCTGCCCTACGGCGTGCAGCAAGACGAAGCCGATGCCACCGCGGCCGTCGACTTTATCAACCCCGATGAGCGCCAGACCGTGAACATCGGCCCGGCAGTCAAAGCCCTGGCCGCTGAGGTCAGCGCGTTTGAAGGCAAAAAGCCAGAAACCGTGGACTTTGTGCTGGGCAACACCAAGGCGCGGATGCGCATGGTGGCGCAATACACCATCGCTGGCGCCACGGGCGGGCTGGTGATCGGCACCGACCACGCCGCCGAAGCCGTGATGGGCTTTTTCACCAAGTTTGGCGATGGCTCGTGCGACCTTGCCCCGCTCAGCGGGCTGGTAAAGCACCAGGTCCGGGCCATTGCCCGTCACTTGGGTGCACCAGAGTTTCTGGTCGAGAAAGTCCCTACCGCTGACCTGGAAGACCTCGCGCCGGGCAAACCCGACGAAGTCTCCCATGGCGTGACCTATGCCGAGATTGACGCGTTCCTGCACGGCGAGCCGGTGCGCGAAGAGGCGTTCAATATCATCTGCAGCACCTATGAGAAGACCCACCACAAGCGCGAGATGCCGTTCGCGCCGTGAGGCCTGGCTGCGCAGGCGGCGATGCATTCATCGCCACCTGCGCGTCTCAGAAACAACTTGTAACTTGCACGTTATAAAGTAACAACAATGCTGTAGCATGGGGGCGTTTCCGCACTTTAGAACCCCCATAGGTCAGCCTTGATGAGCCAAGCCCCTTCCTCACCGCCAGCCAACGAACCGTTTGCCGATACCGAACTGGCATGCCTCGTAGGTGCCAAAGCCGCCCTCTTTCGCTGGGCTGCAACCATTGCCACCCGTGACGTCGAACAAATCCTCGCGCTGTATGCCCCCGACGCCATCCTGGTGCCGACCTTGTCCAATCAGGTGCGTGATTGCGACGACAGCCGCCGTAACTATTTCGAGAACTTTTTGGCCAATGAGGGGCTGGTGTGTGACATCCAGGTGTTCAAAAAGCGCGTCAGCCGCAAACTCGGCACCGTGGTCGTGGGCGGCCTTTACACCTTTGCCTACCGGGCAAACAACGAACAGCGCCTGGTACCGGCGCGGTTCCTGTTCACCTTCGAACGCATCAATGACGTGTGGCTGATTACGGGCCATCACTCCTCTATCGAAGCGTGACCCGTTTGCGGGCTCAGGCAGACTCGTTTCTGACCTTGGCCGCGATCAGGCTGTCAGCGGGCGGGCGCTGACGGAAGTACTGGTCTACCCCGGCAAAGATCGCCTCGGCAATTTTGCGTTGGTGGCGGGTGTCATGCAGCCGCTGGCAATCGTTGACGTTGGAAATGAACCCGGTCTCCACCAGAATCGACGGCACCGCCGCCGACTTGAGCACGGCAAACCCGGCCTGCTCAACCCTGGACTGATGCAGCCGCGCAACGCCGCCCAGTTGCGACAGCACCTGATGCCCCAGGTCCAGGCTGGTGGAGATGGTCGCGTTCATCGACATGTCCAGCAGCACGCCCGCCACCATCGGGTCGTCCTTGTGCAGCTTGACGTTTAAGCCGCCGCCCACCGAATCGGCGTCGTTTTCACGATCCGCCATCCAGCGCGCCATCGAAGACGTCGCCCCGTTTTGCGAGAGCGCAAAGACCGACGCGCCTGACGCCGTTAACCTCGGCGCTGCATCGGCATGCACAGAAATAAACAGATCGGCATCGAGCTTTTGCGCCACTTCGGCGCGTTTGCGCAGCGGAATAAAGATGTCATCGGTACGCACCAGCTTGGCCTTGTAGCCTTTTTGCGCGTCGATACGCTTGGCCAGCAGCTTGGCGATTTGCAGCGCAACGATTTTTTCTTGTTCGCCCTTGGAGCCCACCGCGCCGGGGTCTTTGCCACCGTGGCCAGCATCAATGACCACCAGTAGGTCTCGGTTGCGCTTGGCTACCGGGCGTTCGGGCGCAGTTGGCGTGACGACCGATGAGGCAACCGCTTTCGCCGGCTGGCCCACCAGTTGTAGCTCCAGGCGGTGGCCATTGGCCGACAGGGGCCTGAGCGCAGCGCGCACACCGGCATCTGCCAGGTCCAGTACGATGCGCAGATCACCCGCCGGGGTTTTGCCGCTGCGGATGGCGGTGACAGGCGTGCCGTCCAGCACCAGCCCTTCCAAGGGTGCTGCCAACACCGCGCGTTTGAGGTCAATCACCACGCGGGGCGGCGACTCAAGGGTAAAGCTGTTGGCGATGACCGGCCCGCTGAGGTCAAACAGCAGCGTGGTCGAACCTTGCACTCGACTGACACTCACACGCCGCACTGCTTGTGAGGCATACGCTATAAGTGGCGTCGGCAATGCCAACCCGGCCAAGAGAAATTTCACCACGCTACGTCTGTCCATACACCTTCCACGCACAAGAATACTCCGGTCGCGTCATCTTACTCGTTACGTTATAACGGCTAGATGAAGATTTTGACGGGCAGGTTTTATCATCAAAAGGCTGCGTAGAGCTGTCTGCACCACAGCCAGAAAAAACGGAATGAACCCCGCATTTTTTTTCGCTTGTCCGCACGGGGCTCAGCGGCTTTGATAGACCTCTATTTGGTCGTCAGAGCCCTGCCCCATGTCTTCTTTCGATGGTTTGTTCTCTTTGGTTGAATCGGCACTCGATCAGCCAACGGCTCACTGGTTGCGCGAGCATGTCGAGGTGCCCCCTGCCTTGCAGCGCTTTAACTGGAGCGAACAGTCGCTGCACCGCGTATGGCTCGCGCAAGCGCTGAACCTGTGTTTGTTCCACACCTTGGTCAACGCCGTGCCAGATGGCCGACGGTATGTCGAAGAACAAGCCCGGCAAGGGCGCAAGGTGGTGTTTGATCACGGCGCCATTCGCACGGTGGACTGGCCCATTAACGGTCAGTTGCCACGCGGCCGTCAGGCGTTTGCACGTTTGCTGGAGCCGCTGGGCTTTACCGATGTGCGCAACTACCCGCTGACCAAACTGAACATGACCGGCTGGGGCTATCGCCAAATGGACCTGCCTGAAGACATTGCCCAGTTTTTTGTCTCGGAGCTGCACCCCGGGCGCTTCAGCGAGGCCTTTCAGCACGCCGTCAGCCGCGTTGTCGGCTCAAGCCTCGACCCGCTGCAGCCTGAACACTTGAGCCTGCTCAACCGCCTGAGCCTGACCCGCCATTGCAGCCTGAGCGAGGCCCGCACGCTGTTGCCCGCCTTGCACCGCGCCTTTGGCCGCCAACACGGCGTGGTCCACACAACGGACTACCAGTGCTTGCTCAACGAAAGCGCAGAAATGGCCTGGATCGCCACCGAGGGCAACAGCTTCAACCACTTGACCGACCGCGTGCAGGACCTGAACGCCTGCGTCGCCCGGCAGCGCGAGTTGCAGCGGCCAATGAAAGACAGCATTGAGGTGTCAGCTTCGGGGCGGGTCATGCAGACGGCCTACCGCGCCTGCACCGTCACCCGCGAGCTGATCGACGCCCAAGGCCAGTGCCGCGAGCATCAAGTGCCGGGCTCGTTTGTCGAGTTTATTCAGCGCAAGGTCGACCCGGACAACGGCCGCATCGACCTGAACTTCGACAGTAGCAACGCCCAGGGCATTTTCAAGATGACCGACTCAAAAGCCTGAGCCTGAATGCAAACAGCCCCGACGGCGCAACGCACGTCAGGGCTGTTAGAGGCACCTGCGCTTATTTCAGCGTGACGGTGCCTTTCATCATCGAGATATGGCCCGGGAACGAGCAGAAGAACCCGTACTTCTCGTCCGCTTTGAGCTTGGAGACATCAAAGGTCACGGAGTCGGTTTCGCCAGCGCCAATCACCTTGGTGTGCGCGATGATGCGCGTGTCGCCATCCTTCAGATAGTCTTTGTCGATACCCGCGCTCAGGCCATCAGTCGAGATAGGCTGCATATCGGCTTCTTTACTCAGTACCCAGTTATGGCCCATGACTGCTTTTGGCAAGCTACCGGAGTGTGTCAGCTCTACGGTGAAGGTTTTGCAGGACTTGTCGATCTCGATAGCTTTGGTGTTGAACGACATTTGGTCGGTCGAATCAACGGTGACCTTGCACTCAGCTGCTAACAATTGGCCGCTGGCCAAGGTCAAAAGAGATACCGCAACAACTTTTGCAAACATGGTTTTTCTCCAAGGTAGGGTACAAAAAATCCATTATTTGTATACAGGATGCACGAAAACGGGCGTTGTTCCAATGACCCACGTCACGTCCTGACGTTTTTTGTCATGACCTTCTATCAGGCAAACGAACGTAAGACCAGCATCCTTAAGCCATTTTGGGCTTTTTCGGGGTTTAATCGGCATCTGGGTGTAGAGTCGTGTTTTGCGCGCAAACAGCCTGATGGCAAAAACCCAGCTAACGGCAAGGCACTAATACAGGGCAGAATACGCGCCGCTCAACCTCACCTTCGACCCCAAGAGGATCGCTCATGGCCAAACCCAACTATAACTTCGCCAAACGTCAACGAGACCTGGCTAAAGAGCAGAAGAAAGAGGAAAAGCTCGCGCGCAAAAAAGCCGCAGCAGAAGGCACTCCTGTAGAGAACGATCAAGACGTTGATGCAGAACACGACGTCGCGCAAGAAGACGCAGACGCCACACAAACCCCAGCCCCCCACGCATAACCCCACACCCCAGAATGCACAACGCCAGCCCGAAGGCTGGCGTTGGTGTAGGCCGTACACTTATCTGTAGGAGCGAGC
Organism: Pseudomonas helleri; assembly: GCF_001043025.1. GTDB lineage: Bacteria > Pseudomonadota > Gammaproteobacteria > Pseudomonadales > Pseudomonadaceae > Aquipseudomonas > Aquipseudomonas helleri. The sequence continues at coordinate 165,047 of NZ_JYLD01000001.1, forward strand.
TTGCCTCGCGATCTTTTAAAGCTCAAAAGATCGCGAGACAAGCTCGCTCCTACACAGGCCTTTAGCGCGGAACTACGGGCTTGCGCACAGGCTTCTTGCCTTTACCGCCCTTGGCGGCTTCCTGACGCTCTTTGGCCACTTGTTTATTACGGGCAAACGCCGCAGCCTTGGCCTCTTCACGTTTGTCCCACGGGTTGCCACCATCGCTGGCACGCGGCGGCAAGCCGGTGTGTTGCGTCAGGATCTTGGTGGTCTTGCCACCGGCAACCTTGTGACTGCCAGCGGGCGTCGAGTTTTTACGGCGCGCGCTCTGGTAGCTGTCGGTCGCTGGCTGATGCAGCGGGATCAGTTGATCCTTGCCCGAGCCGATCAAGTCAGCACGGCCCATGCGGGTCAGCGCCTCACGCAGCATCGGCCAGCCTTTAGGGTCGTGATAACGCAAGAACGCCTTGTGCAGACGACGCTGCTCTTCGCTCTTGACGATGGTCACGCCGTCACTCTTGTAAGTGACCTTGCGCAGCGGGTTCTTGCCCGAGTGGTACATCGCCGTGGCCGTGGCCATGGGCGACGGATAGAATGCCTGCACTTGGTCCGCCCGGAAACCGTTGCCCTTGAGCCACAGCGCCAGGTTCATCATGTCTTCGTCGGTGGTGCCAGGGTGCGCCGCAATGAAGTACGGGATCAGGTACTGCTCTTTGCCTGCTTCCTTGGTGTACTTCTCGAACATGCGCTTGAAGCGGTCATAGGTGCCAATGCCCGGCTTCATCATCTGGTTGAGCGGACCTTCCTCGGTGTGTTCCGGGGCGATCTTCAGGTAACCGCCCACGTGGTGGGTTACCAGCTCTTTAACGTATTCCGGCGACTCGACCGCGAGGTCATAACGCAGGCCGGAAGCAATCAGGATCTTCTTCACACCCGGCAGTGCACGGGCGCTGCGATACAGCTGGATCAGCGACGAGTGGTCGGTGTTCAGGTTCGGGCAGATGCCCGGGAACACGCACGACGGCTTGCGGCACGCGGATTCGATTTCCGGGCTCTTGCAGGCGATGCGGTACATGTTCGCGGTCGGGCCGCCGAGATCGGAAATGACGCCGGTGAAACCCGGCACCTTGTCGCGGATCTCTTCGATTTCGCGAATGATCGACTCTTCGGAGCGGTTCTGGATGATCCGGCCTTCGTGCTCGGTAATCGAGCAGAAGGTGCAGCCACCAAAGCAGCCACGCATGATGTTCACCGAGAAACGGATCATGTCGTAGGCCGGGATTTTTTCCTTGCCGTAGGCCGGGTGCGGAATACGCGCGTAAGGCATGCCAAACACGTAGTCCATCTCTTCGGTGGTCATCGGAATCGGAGGCGGGTTGAACCACACGTCCACTTCGCCATGCTTCTGCACCAGCGCACGGGCGTTGCCCGGGTTGGTTTCAAGGTGAAGCACGCGGTTGGCGTGAGCGTACAGCACCGCGTCAGCACGGACCTTTTCAACAGACGGCAAGCGAATCACCGTCTTGTCACGGGTCATGCGCGGGCTGGCCAGGATCTGCACGACCTTGGCTTCGTTCGGGTCTTCAACCGGGCCTTTTTCTTGCTCGATGGCGCAGGCCTGAGTGTCCTGGGTGTTCACGTACGGGTTGATGATCTTGTCGATCTTGCCCGGACGGTCGATACGCGTGGAGTCCACTTCGTACCAGTCTTTAGGCGTGTCACGGCGAATGAACGCAGTACCGCGCACATCAGTGATGTCTTCGATCTTGTGGCCATAGGACAGGCGCTGGGCGACTTCGACAATGGCCCGCTCGGCGTTGCCGTACAGCAGGATGTCGGCGCAGGCGTCGATCAGGATCGAGTTGCGTACGCGGTCTTGCCAGTAGTCGTAATGGGCAATGCGGCGCAGGGAGGCCTCGATGCCACCGAGCACAATCGGGACATTTTTGTAGGCTTCTTTACAACGCTGGCTGTACACCAGGCTCGCGCGGTCCGGACGTTTGCCAGCCATGCCACCGGGGGTGTAGGCGTCATCGGAGCGGACTTTTTTGTCGGCGGTGTAGCGGTTGATCATCGAGTCCATGTTGCCGGCCGCGACACCGAAAAACAGGTTCGGCTCGCCCAGCTTCATGAAATCGTCTTTGGACTGCCAGTTCGGCTGGGCAATGATGCCCACACGAAAGCCCTGGGACTCCAGCAAGCGGCCGATGATGGCCATGCCAAACGACGGGTGATCGACATACGCATCACCGGTCACGATGATGATGTCGCATGAATCCCAGCCAAGCTGATCCATCTCCTCCCTGCTCATGGGCAGGAATGGCGCTGGCCCGAAACATTCGGCCCAGTACTTCGGATAGTCAAAAATTGGCTTCGCTGCTTGCATGTCGATGACCGGTGTTGAGTGCAAAAAAAGGGCGCGACATTTACTGAGAAATTCGCGGGCGCGGAATATAGCACAAAAAATGACCAATTCCGACTGTAACGCTGGGCTTTCTTGGCAAGTCGAACGCCAGACAGCTTGGCCTCAAATACCCGAATTTGACGGAGGATCCGCGAGGAAATCAATAGAACTGCGCGGCCACTGATGAATGGCGTAGGCAGCCTCTTGCCACTGCGCATCCAGCGGGGTGAGCGGCAACCGACGGGCGGCGACTTTAAACAACAGGCGTAAGCCGGTATTGGACCGCTGCGAGGCGCGGGTCAGGCGCATCATCAGGGCAACTTGCGAGCGCGCGAGATCAACTTGATGGCCGGAAGAAAAACCCTTCACCCTCGAAAGCCTCTCCAGGGTCAAGAATGCCATCCCTCCCGTCCACAAAACAAAACGGCGGATACCGGCTTGCCTGGACGGTATGAGCAAGGCGTACTGGAGCGCGAGCTGCAAGTGCGCATGAGCAGTCCCAATCAACGCTGAAAGTGCTCGCTCATAGTTGGCGTCTGTTTGATCTGGCTGCAAGCCCAACAAATGGATTGAGTGCTCAGCGAAAAGGTCGCGCGGCAGCCAACAAATACCTCGCTGCCGATCCTCCCATTGGTCTTTAAGAATATTGGTGAGCTGCAAACCCGCCCCGAAGGAGACCGACAAGCGCCGCAGCGTATCGCGATACACGGCTAGCGTCGGGTCGTAGTCGATAAACAATTCCGTCATCATCTCCCCGACAACACCAGAAACGCAGTAACAGTAACGATCCAGGTCTTGACGGGTTTGCATACCCTGAAGGCCCAACGCCTGCCGGAACTCCGACATGCCTCGGGTAATGACCTGCAAGCAGCTAACAATCACTTCGCGCTGAGCAGCTGTCAGTTGGTTATGCACCTGCATCAGCAAAGGCAAATGCGCTAATAGTTCGTGCTCAGCCTCAACCGTCTGTTCTGTCAGCAGAGCAGCCACTTCGTCACTAAAACACTGTGCATTCAGACGCCCTGCTACAACCTCAACCAATGCCTGCTCGAAATGCGTGATTTGCACTGGTGTGAGTGCAGGCTCATCCTCGATCGTGTCCGCAAGACGCAGGAGCAAATAGGCATGAGTCACCACTTGGCTAAGTTCAGGGGGTAACTGAGGAATGGTCAGTGCGAAATTACGCGACACGCGAAAGAGCAGTTCTTTCTGGTAGGCAACCAACTCTTGCATCGGCACGTCACTTTCCGCGCCTCGAATCTGCTGGCTCCACTGCTTCAGTTTGTTGCCGCTGCTGACGAGGATTGTCTTGAACCAGACGGTAAACAGGTCGGGCTCGGCATCCATCCAGCTCAATAGTTGGCATGGTGCAATCCACATCCAGTCAGACGCTTCAGCAGGGTTCGGCGCAGGCTCGCCGTCATGGCGACCTATATAGACGTGGTCAAATTCATGCTCGGTAAGCCCGCCCGGCACCTGCGCTTCATAGGTAAAGGCAGTGACTTCTTGCAACGCGCAATCAAAGCCCATTTCTTCGCCAAGTCGGCGATGAGCCGCGTCTTCAGTTCGCTCGCCATCGCGCGGATGCCCGCAACAGGTATTGGTCCACAAACCTCCGGAGTGGTACTTCTCCAGCGCCCGACGCTGGAGCAACAGCCGACCATTGGAGTCAAACACGAAGAGGGAGAAAGCGCGGTGAAGCAAGCCCTCTCGGTGTGCCTGAAGTTTATTCGCCACACCGACTTGCTGATCATTGGCATCAACCAAAATGAGAAGCTCATCCATTACCGGCACCCCTGAATGACTCACACCATCGCGCAGTCATTAGGGACACAGGCAAATACCCGCCGGAACTGTCAAACATGACAGTGCCGATGAGCGGTAGCGATCAGAAACGGACGACGGGTTACTCGTCGTCGAAGTTGTAACTGCCCGGCGCGAGGTTTTCGAAGCGTGTGTATTTGCCGATAAAGGCCAAACGCGCCGTACCGATCGGGCCGTTACGCTGCTTGCCGATGATGATTTCAGCAACGCCCTTGTGCTCGGTTTCGGGGTGGTACACCTCGTCCCGGTACACGAACATGATGACGTCGGCGTCCTGCTCGATGGCTCCGGATTCACGCAAGTCGGAGTTAATCGGGCGTTTGTTGGGCCGTTGTTCCAAGGAACGGTTGAGCTGCGACAGGGCAATCACCGGGCAGTTGAATTCCTTGGCCAGCGCTTTCAGGGACCGCGAAATTTCAGAAATCTCGTTGGTCCGGTTATCGCCGCCCGAACCCGGGATCTGCATCAACTGCAGGTAGTCGATCATGATCATGCCAATCTCGCCGTGCTCACGCACCAGGCGCCGGGTACGGGCACGCATCTCGGATGGGCTGATACCCGCCGTGTCATCGATGAACAGCTTGCGATCGTTGAGCAGGTTGACCGCCGAGGTCAGGCGTGGCCAGTCGTCATCTTCGAGGCGACCCGCACGCACCTTGCTCTGATCGATACGCCCAAGCGACGAGAGCATACGCATGATCAGCGATTCACCTGGCATCTCAAGCGAGTAAACCAGTACCGCCTTGTCGCTGCGCAACACGGCGTTCTCAACCAGGTTCATGGCGAAGGTGGTTTTACCCATCGAGGGACGGCCCGCGACGATGATCAAGTCGGCTGGCTGCAAGCCGCTAGTCATGTTGTCGAGGTCGGTGTAGCCGGTGGACAAGCCGGTAATGGCTTCGTCGGTATTAAACAGGGTGTCGATACGGTCGATGGCTTTGGTCAACAGGTCGTTGACGCTCACCGGGCCGCCGGTTTTAGGCCGGGCCTCGGCAATCGCAAAGATCTGCCGCTCAGCTTCGTCGAGGATCTCTTCTGCGGTGCGGCCTTCCGGGTTGAAGGCGCTGTCGGCAATTTCAGTGCTGATGCCGATCAGTTGGCGCAACGTCGCACGCTGACGAACGATCTGGGCGTAGGCCTTGATGTTCGCCACTGACGGGGTGTTCTTCGCCAGTTCGCCCAAGTAGCCCAGACCACCGACTTGCGAGGTCTGACCTTCTTTGTCCAATTGCTCGGCAAGGGTCACGACGTCAATGGGTGAGTTCTGGTCGGCCAGTTTGGCGATGGCACGGAAAATCAGGCGATGGTCATGCCGATAAAAATCGCCGTCCGAGACCTGATCCAACACGCGTTCCCAGGCGTTGTTGTCCAGCATCAGACCACCGAGCACAGCCTGTTCGGCCTCGATGGAGTGCGGCGGCACCTTCAGGGCTGCGGTTTGCAGGTCGTATTGCTCAGGAGCGGAAATATCGTTCATGGCCACGTGTCAGTTTGGGGTGAAAATCAGGATCAGCAGAAAGACAAAGGGCACGACCTGTAAACAGGATCGTGCCCGATGTTAACCGTCCAGCACACAGGGTGCCAGTCAGTTAAGACTGCTTAAGCAGCTACCACAACAACGCGTACGGTTGCTTCAACTTCGGCGTGCAGGTGCACAGCCACGTCGAATTCGCCAACGTTACGGATAGTGCCGTTCGGCAGACGAACTTCGCTTTTTGCAACTTCAACGCCAGAGGCGGTCAGTGCATCAGCGATGTCGTGAGTACCGATCGAACCGAACAGCTTGCCTTCGTCACCGGCGGTGGCAGTGATAGTCACTTCCAGCTCGCCCAGTTGAGCAGCACGAGTTTCGGCCGAAGCTTTCTTGTCAGCTGCTGCTTTTTCCAGCTCAGCGCGACGCTCTTCAAACGCAGCCAGGTTGGCAGCGGTTGCAGCGGTAGCTTTGCCGTACGGCAGCAGGTAGTTACGACCGTAGCCGGCCTTAACATTTACTTTGTCGCCCAGGTTGCCCAGGTTTGCGACTTTTTCCAGAAGGATCAGTTGCATGTGAAAATCCTCTTAACTTTTAACCTTCACCGTCCGCAGAGCCTTTATCAGCGTCTTTCGGCGCCAGACGTCCGCGAAAATCAATCAGGCTGTCGACAATGGCCAAGACCACGAGCAACGGATAGATCAGCTGCATAAACAGCAGCAGCGTGACGTACAACCCCACCAGCCAAAACTTGGCCAGTCGCTTTTTCGCTACCAGCCCGTGTATCAGGGCCAGGCCGGCGAAGAACAACGCTACGCTGCACAACGGCGTTAGCATGGCCATTTGCGGACCGAAGTTCGGCCCTACAAGCATGCACGCCAGCAACAATAGCGCTGGTCCCAGCGGTAGGCGGATGCTGCGAAATTCGCTGGCAAAACCGCCCGGGTTGTACAACAGCGCTTGCCAGTAACGCCCAAGAATCAGGCTCAGCACGCTGACGACCTGCATCAAAGCTGCAATCAAACCGGTGAGGACGGGTGCAATCAGTGCTCCGAGGCGCGCTCGCTCTACGTCAGATAACTTGTCGTAGAGACCACTGAGGATCTGCGGCAGAAGTTTTTCCAACTCCTGCGCCATCGCACCAATGGGTTCGCGGAAAACCGTGCCCAGAACCACGCCATACACCACACCCAACGCTACGCTGACCAGCAGCACGCGGTACCAGGGCTGACCGGCGCGCAAGAGCATCGCCAATCCCAGGGTTCCCAACAGCACCATCAAGGTGCGGGGTTCGCCCATAAACCACCAGGCCAAGGCCGGCAGTAAAGCCCATGAGAGGATGCTCAAGGCATCTCTCGGACCGCGCCGCAGGAGCACAAGGCAACCTGCAGCAGCACTCAACCAGAACAAAAACGGCAATGCCGCACATCCGGCCACGATTAACGTGGCCTGCACACGGCCTCGCATGATGAACTCAGCTAGGGCACGCATGCATTCAATCCTTTACTACCTGTCGACTGCCCGGTCTCAGCGGCCGTGGCTGTCGGTGTAGGCCAGCAGGGCCAGGAAGCGGGCGCGCTTGATAGCGGTGGCCAGCTGACGCTGATAACGAGCTTTAGTACCGGTGATGCGGCTTGGAACAATTTTGCCGGTCTCGGATACGTAAGCTTTCAGAGTGTTGAGATCTTTGTAATCGATCTCTTTCACTTCTTCTGCGGTGAAGCGGCAGAATTTACGACGACGGAAGAAACGTGCCATGTAATTGGCTCCTCAAAAGGTCCGTGGATTACTCGTCAGCGTTATCGCTGGCGTCGCTGTTATCGCTGTCATCGCCATCGGCGCTGTCAGAATGCTCAGGACGGTCACGACGCTCACGGCGCTCACTGCGGTTCTCTTCAGCCTTGAGCATCTCGGACTGGCCAGTTACGGCTTCGTCGCGACGGATGACCAGGTTACGGATCACAGCATCGTTGTAACGGAAGTTGTCTTCCAGCTCAGCCAGGGCTTTGCCAGTGCACTCAACGTTCAGCATCACGTAGTGAGCCTTGTGAACATTGTTGATTGCGTAGGCCAGTTGACGACGGCCCCAATCTTCCAGACGGTGGATTTTGCCGCCGTCTTCTTCGATCAGCTTGGTGTAACGCTCTACCATGCCGCCGACTTGTTCGCTTTGATCCGGGTGGACCAAAAAGATGATTTCGTAATGACGCATGAATGCTCCTTACGGGTTGTAGCCTGCCGCTAACTTAAAGCGGTCAGACAAGGAGTGAATGACACTTGTGTGTCTTGCCTAGAGAGGCACATATGCGCCCGCCATGATGGCAAGGGGCGCAATTGTAGAGAAGGGACAAGAGCGACGCAAGGTGATTGGTGATTATTTGAACAATTCAAACGCCCCACAACTGTAGGAGCTGCCGAGGAACGAAGGCTGCGATCTTTTTAAAATCAAAAGATCGCGAGCAAGCTCGCTCCTACAGTTGAGGGCGGGTGTGGCTTATTTCTTTTTGGCAGGGGCCTTGGCTTTGACGCTGCGCTGACGCAGGGCTTCAAACAGGCAAACGCCGGTCGCTACCGAGACGTTCAGGCTGCTGACGCTGCCCGCCATCGGCAGGCGCACCAGGTAGTCGCAATGCTCGCGGGTCAGGCGGCGCATGCCTTTGCCTTCAGCACCCATGATCATGATGGTCGGGCCGGTCAGGTCTTGCTCGTACAGCTCCTGCTCGGCTTCGCCCGCCGTACCGACGATCCACAAGCCACGTTGTTGCAGCTTTTTAAGCGTCGCGGCCAGGTTGGTCACAGCTACCAGTGGAATCACTTCCGCCGCACCGCAGGCTACTTTTCGTACCGTTGGGGTCAGCGTTGCCGACTTGTCTTTAGGCACGATAACCGCCAGCGCACCGGCCGCATCAGCCGTACGCAGGCAAGCACCCAGGTTGTGCGGGTCTGTCACGCCATCCAGCACCAGAATCAACGGAGCACCTTCGGTGCGATCCAGCAATTCGTTGAGCATGGCCTCGCCCCACACCTGGCTCGGGCTCACATCCGCCACAACGCCCTGGTGCACGCCTTCAACCCAGGCGTCCATTTCACGGCGCTCGGCCTGACCGACGTCGATCCGGTTTTCAGCAGCCAGCGCGACCAGGGTCTGGACGCGAGGATCGTTGCGGCTTTCAGCCAACCAGATGTGCTTGACGCGTTTTGGGTGGTGACGAAGCAACGCTTCTACGGCGTGAATGCCGTAGATTTTTTCCAACTGACTCATGACTTGGCCTTAGGTTTGCGCGACCCGCCGCTTTTGCTGGCAGGCGCAGCGCCCGATTTTGGCGGGCCTTTACGATGTTTGCTGGGTTTGGAAGGCTTGCCCGCGTCTTTAGCGGGTGCTGCCCTCCCCGACTTTCCCGACTCCGACGCTCGACCGCCGCTTTTCGCATCGGCCAACAGCGCCTTTTTCACTTCGCGGCTTTTACGCACTTCGGCGTTATTGGCCGCCGCGTCGCTGGAGCGATAAGCGCCGTCAGACGCTTTCACGGTTTTGGCTGGCGCGCTGCGGCGAGCGGGTTTAGCCGCTTCAACCGGTGGCGGCTCAGTCGGCTTGGTCCCGGACTTACCCGCGTTTTTGCGCACAGGCTTTTCGTCGGTGCGGTTTTTACGACCGATCGGCGCGCTGAGGGTTTTCTCAGCCATTTCGAAGTCGATTTTGCGCTCGTCCAGATCAACCCGCATGACGCGCACTTCAACCGTGTCACCCAAGCGGAAGCTGCGACCGGTGCGCTCGCCCGCCAGGCGGTGATGCACAGGGTCAAAGTGGTAGTAGTCGCCCGGCAAGGCGGTCACGTGGACCAGACCTTCAACATAAATGTCGGTCAGTTCAACGAACAGGCCAAAACCGGTAACTGCCGTCACCACACCCGGGAACGTCTCGCCTACGCGGTCCTTCATGAACTCGCACTTGAGCCAGTTGGTCACGTCACGCGTGGCTTCATCGGCACGGCGCTCGCTCATCGAGCATTGCTCGCCGAGCTGCTCCAGAATCGCTTCGTCGTACGGGTAAATGCGCGCTTTCGGGATGGTCATCGCGCCAGCACGCAGAACGTGCGGGGTATCCTGCTTGGAGTGGATAACGCTGCGAATCGCCCGATGCGTGAGCAAGTCCGGGTAACGACGAATCGGCGAAGTGAAGTGAGTATAGGCCTCGTAGTTCAGGCCGAAGTGGCCCTGGTTATCAGCGCTGTACACCGCCTGGCTCAACGAGCGCAGCATCACGGTCTGGATCAGGTGGTAATCGGGGCGGTCCTTGATGTGCTCAAGCAACGCCTGATAGTCCTTCGGCGAAGGACCATCCTTGCCTTTGTGCAGGCTCAGACCCAACTCACCGAGGAACGCGCGGAGTTTTTCCAGACGCTCAGGCGGCGGACCGTCGTGCACACGGTACAGGGCCGGAATTTCGTGCTTCTTGAGGAACTCAGCAGTGGCCACGTTGGCCGCCAGCATGCATTCTTCGATCAGCTTGTGCGCATCGTTACGCGTGGTTGGGCGAATTTCAGCGATTTTGCGCTCGGAACCGAAGATGATCCGGGTTTCCTGGGTTTCAAAGTCAATCGCGCCACGGGTATGACGAGCGCCCAGGAGCACTTTGTACAGTGCGTACAGTTGCTTGAGGTGCGGCACCACATCAGCGAATTCGCTGCGCAGTTGCTTGGCGTCGTTGGTTTTCGGGTGCTCAAGGATGGTGCTGACCTTGTTGTAGGTCAGACGCGCCTGCGAGTGAATCACCGCCTCGTAGAACTGATAGTCGCTCATTTCGCCGGTTTTGGAGATGGTCATCTCGCACACCATGGCCAAACGGTCGACTTTCGGGTTCAGGGAGCACAGGCCGTTGGACAACTCCTCGGGCAGCATGGGAATCACGCGCTCCGGAAAGTACACCGAGTTGCCACGCACTTGAGCTTCAGCGTCCAGCGCCGAACCAATTTTCACGTAGCTGGATACGTCGGCAATGGCCACGTAGAGCTTCCAGCCGCCACCGAACAAGCGCAGCTTGCCGGACTTGGCTTCGCAATACACGGCGTCATCGAAGTCGCGGGCATCTTCGCCGTCAATGGTGACGAACGGCAGATGACGCAGATCGATGCGCTTCTCTTTGTCTTTCTCTTCAACTTCTGGCTTGAGCTTGGCGGCTTCTTTAAGCACAGCCTCTGGCCAGACGTGAGGAATGTCGTAGGTGCGCAGCGCGATGTCGATTTCCATGCCGGGCGCCATGTAGTTGCCCACCACTTCAAGCACATCACCCTGCGGCTGGAAGCGCGGGGTCGGCCAGTGAGTGATCTTCACTTCAACGAACTGCCCGATCTTCGCGCCCGCATTGCGGCCCGGAGTCACCAGCACTTCCTGCTGGATTTTCGGGTTATCGGCCACTACAAAGCCGATGCCGCCTTCTTCGAAGTAACGACCCACGATGGTTTCGTGAGCACGCGAGACCACTTCAACGATCACGCCTTCACGACGACCACGGCGGTCCAGACCCGAAACACGGGCCAGCGCACGGTCGCCATCGAACACCAGACGCATTTGCGCCGGGCTCAGGAACAGGTCGTCGCTGCCATCGTCCGGCACCAAAAAGCCGAAGCCATCACGGTGACCGCTGATGCGACCCAGGATCAGGTCGAGCTTGTCTACCGGCGCGTACGTGCCACGGCGGGTGTAAATCAGTTGAGCATCGCGCTCCATCGCACGCAGGCGACGACGCAGGGCTTCAATTTGGTCTTCGGTCGTGAGTCCAAACTCTGCGACCAACTGCTCACGAGCAGCAGGCGAACCGCGTTCAGCCAGATGCTGAAGGATCAGTTCGCGACTTGGGATAGGGTTTTCGTATTTTTCCGCTTCACGTGCGGCCTCGGGATCGAGGGTCTGCCAATCGGCCATTAGATAGTTTTCACCTTGTCTATATGCGGTTAGTTTGGCATACGCGTATTGAAACGGGAAATTTCGGACTCTAGCAGTGCCTTATTAGCCGGTTCTGACGCGCCTGGCGGGCTCAAACACATCGCCCGCGAAATATTTCGAATATTTTTAATCACAACGCTTTACAGGTCAAAGGGGCATCCGTATAGTGCGCGCCATCGACAACGGCGACGTTGCAGATACTGCCCAGATGGTGAAATTGGTAGACACGCCAGCTTCAGGTGCTGGTGGCCGCAAGGCCGTGGAAGTTCGAGTCTTCTTCTGGGCACCAATTTAGAGAGTGAGATTAGTACAATCTTGCATCTCACACAAAACCCGCGAAAGCGGGTTTTTTGCATTTGGGGGTTTCACAAAGATTTTTGATTTATAAACCAAAACAGGGGTTTACAGATCAAATAGCTCTCCGTATAGTGCGCCACATCAACAGCGGCAACGTTGCTGATACTGCCCAGATGGTGAAATTGGTAGACACGCCAGCTTCAGGTGCTGGTGGCCGCAAGGCCGTGGAAGTTCGAGTCTTCTTCTGGGCACCAATTCAGGTTTACAGCCTACGGTTGTGAAACCACTCAAAAAGCCCGCGAAAGCGGGCTTTTTAGTTTCCGGCATTCCCCCCCTCCCTTGGTCTGACACCTTCTATCCAGTCCACCAACGTTGTATTTGATAATCCATCTCACTCGCACTAATATCCGGCCACCTTCAGATCGCCTGTGCGACTTCCTGGATTCGAGTGTCCGACAACAACGAAAGACTTCAGCTCTACCTCACGCATCGACATGCGCTTGTGGACTATGCCGCCCCCATCGTGGGTTGCCGCGCCAAGGCCGAAGATGTGGTTCAGGATGCGTGGTTACGCTTTAGCCAAGGGGCCGACAGCTTGGTCCCGCTCACTCAGCCGGTGGGCTACCTGTACCGGATCGTGCGCAACCTGGCCTTTGACCTGAACCGCCGGGTCACCCTGGAGAACCGCCACACCTTGCGCGACGAACTGCTCGACGAGCACGTTTCCAACGCGCCCTCCCCTGAACAAGAAGCCCTGCATCTGGACGAGCTGCGTAAATTGCAACATGCTCTGTCCCGCCTGCCTGAACGTACTCGACAGGCCTTTGTCCTGCATCGGCTGCAAGGCCTGACGTTCCAACAAATTGGTACCCAGCTGGGTATCTCTGTGAGCCTGGCCCATCAATTGGTCCGCGATGCCCTGACCTACTGCGCGGAACAACTGAGCGATGACTGACACGCCCCCTCCAAATCTGGTCTGGGAAACCGCGCTGGACTGGCTGCTGCTGATCCAGCAAAACCCCGACGACCCCGAACTCAACCGCCGCCTGAATGACTGGCGGGCCAGCGCCCCTGAACACGACGCTGCGTGGCGCAAAGCGCAGAAAGTCTGGCAACTGAGCGGCGCCGCCCTGAGCTTGCCGAACCCGCCCGCCGCCGCTGCGCCACAGGTTGCAGCGGCCACGCCTGCGCCGCGCCGCTTCAGCCGCCACCACTGCTCATGGATCGGCGCAGCCGCTGCGGCCTGCGCAGTGTTTATGCTGCTGCCCGACTGGCAAGCCCTGCGGGCCGATTACAGTAGTCCCACCGCCGAACATCGTGACATCCCCCTGAGCGACGGCAGCCACATGCTGCTCGACAGCAACAGCGTGGCCGATGTGCACTTCGACCCCGAGCAGCGCCAGGTCACGCTGTTGCGGGGCCAGGCGTTTTTCTCGGTCAAGTCCGAGCCAGATCGCGCGTTTTTCGTAAATGCCGGGCAGGTGCGCGTTCGTGTCACCGGCACCGCCTTTGCCGTCAGCGTGGAAAACGGCGAGGTACAGGTCAGCGTTGAAAGCGGCACCGTCGCAGTAAAAACCCCGACGGCGCCTGAGCCCGCCAGCCTTCATCACGGCGATCATCTGAGCTACAGCGCGATAGACAACCAGACCCGGCGGGCACAATGGCCTAATGAGTCCATCGCGCCTTGGCGCCGCTGGCAACTGGTTGCGGTCGATCAATCGGTAGAAGACGTCATCAAACAACTGCGTCGCTATCAGCCCGGTCTGATCCTGCTGACAGACAAAGCACTGGGCCAACGGCGCATCACCGCCGCCCTGAACTTGCGCGATCCAAAACGCGCCTTGCAGGCTGCCATCGCCCCGCTGGGCGGCGCCGTGCAAGACGGCCTGCCGTATACCTTGATCGTTACCGACGCGCCGTAAATCTTTTTTCAACTATTTCTGGAAATCTCCTGCAGCCGAGAGTCTTTACCTACGAACGTCACTGATAAAGATTCGCATTAGTGACCAAGGCGTTTCATTTCGTAGGTCCTCTCATGCTTTCTCTGCGTTTGCGTTACGTGCGCTCACTGTCTCTGGGCCTGCTTCTGGGTTTACCGGCGCTGCCCCTTGCCGCCCAGGCTGAACCCGACCGTCAGCATTACCAGATAGCCGCCCAGCCGCTGGCTAACGCGCTGATTGCGTTTTCGCAGCAATCGGGCTGGCAAATCAGCGCCGAAAGCGCCCTGCTCACAGGTTTAAGCAGCTCGCCGGTAGACGGCAACCTGGACCCGGAACACGCCCTGGCTAGCCTGTTGCGCTCAAGCGGCCTGCAATGGGAAGTCACCTCACCAGACAGCGCATCGATCTTGCCACCCACCGACAGCGACGTCTTGCTGATCAAAAGCACACCGATTACCGCCATGGACGCCGTTTTCCAGGGTGAACAAGTGATAGATCGGCAAATGATCGAGAACTTGCCTTCAGGCAATGGCGACATAACCAGCCTGCTACGCACCAACCCCAACGTACAGTTCGACAACAATCAGCTCAGCAGCAAGACGCCCGGCGAAATTGCCCCGGCCGATATCAGCATCAACGGCGCGCGCCCATGGCAAAACCTGTTTGTGGTTGACGGCATGAACATGAACAACGACCTCGACCCCGGTAACAGCAACGACGACTTCGACGAGTTGCCAGGGCGCAGCCAGGGCATGGCCCTGGACACCGACCTGCTGGAAAACATCAAGGTCTATGACAGCAACGTGCCAGTGGAATTTGGCGGCTTTAACGGCGGCGTGGTCGAAGCCAATACCCGCGACCCCAAGAAAGACTTTCACGGCAAACTGTCGGTGCAGATGTCGCGCTCCGAGTGGACCCGCTACCACCTCAATGAAGACGACCCCGACCTTGAAAGCTTCAAGGCGGGCTTTGGTAACAGCAGCCAGCCCGAGTTTAAAAAAGTCATTACCCGCGCCACCCTCGAAGGGCACCTCACGGACAACTTCGGCTTGCTGGGCAGTTTCTCGCGTAAAGACTCGACCATTCCGACCCGGGTCTTTGCCATTTCCAACCAGACCGAAACCGCCAACGCCGCCGAGACCCAGACTCGACGCATCGACAATTACTTCCTCAAGGCCGCCTGGCAGATCAACGACGACTGGAAGCTCGACGTCAGCCTGACCCATGCCCCGGAAACCGCGAAAACCTTTGGTCCCAATTCAGTGCTCTCTGCCCGCGAGATGGAGGCCGGCGGCGACAGCCTCAGCGCACGGCTGGTGTGGAATGCACCACTGGCCCGAGTCGAACAAAACCTCAGTTGGAGTGAGCTGAACACCTCGCGCTATTCCGACAGCGACTACATGGTGCTGTGGCGCACCTCCACGAGCAAAGACTGGAGCACCTCGGCTTTCGCCACCGAGGGCGGCTTTGGCGACATCGAAGAAACCCAAAAGACCCTGGCCTATAAACTCAAGGCCGACTGGAACAGCGTCCAGTGGCTGGGCATCGACCACGCGCTGCAAACCGGCCTGGAACTGTCGCAAAGCTCGGCCAGCTATGAACGCAATAAACCTTACAGCAGCTACAGCGTCGCCAGCACCGACACCTGCATGGGCAACGACCCGTATTGCTCCATCGGCCAGACCGCCAATGGCTGGGCCGGGCAATACGCCAACAAGATGACCCTGACCCAGGGCAAAGTCGCCTTCGACACCCGCTCATGGGCGTTATACCTGCAAGATGAAATGCGCTACAAACGCCTCACCGTGCGGCCCGGGGTGCGCATCGACGGCGACAACTACATGAACCAGACCACGGTAGCCCCGCGCCTGGCCATTGAACTGGACGTATTCGGTGACAACAAAACCCGCATCACCGGCGGCGCAAACCGTTACTACGGGCGCAACCTGTACGCCTACCGTCTGCGCGACGGCATCGCCGCCATGGGCACTGAATACAGCCGGGCCAGCCAGACCTCTGACTGGGTGATGGGCAAGCAAAACGCCAACGACAGCAAGTTCAACCAGTTGAAAGTGCCCTATGACGATGAGCTGACACTGGGCCTGAGCCACGTGCAGTGGGACACCGAGTTCGCCGTCAAATACGTCAAGCGCATGGGCCGCGAGCAAGTCAGCCGCGCCTGGGGCGCGCAAATCGGCCAGCCCTCCGAAGACACCGGCGCCCTGGCGGCCAACTACTACACCTACTACAACGGCGGCAAAAGCGACGCCGACATCTACACCCTCACCATCACCCCGCTGCAAGCCTTTACCCTGGGCAGCACCCGCACCTCGGGCCAGTTCGCCATGGACTGGAGCAAGATCAACAACACCGGCCTGTCGAACTACAACGCCAGCATCGGCGCCATTTACGTTGAAGACCCGACGATCCAGTACGACGGTAAGTTCATGAAGTATTCCGACATGCCCGCGACCAACTACAACCGGCCATGGACAGCACGCCTGACGACCATCACCGAAATCGACCCCTTGAACCTCACTTGGAGCAACTTCCTGCGTTATCGCGATGGCTATCGCCGCATTGCCGCCACGGGCAAAAAAGTCGTGCATGAAGGCTCCGAAGCTTACGTGTGGGCCGAAACACCGTATTCCGGCGCACTGACCTGGGACACCCGGCTGGCCTGGAAAATGCCCACTGCCAAAGACCAGGCCGTGTTCGTCAACCTCGACGTCACCAACCTGCTGGACAAAAAAATCGTCGGTGCCACCGAGACAAGCGGCCTGCCCACCTTTGAAGTCGGGCGCCAATTCATGCTGGAAGTGGGGTACACCTTTTGAACCGCCTGACCGCCTGGTTCAGCGCTGCACTGGCGTTAAGCTGCCTCGACGCCCACGCAGCTAGCGCTTGCGATGAGAAGTCCGCCCAGTACACGGCCTGCGTCGCCCAACTGTATCGCCAGCCCGTCGCCCAATGGCCTGCCCCGCAGGTAGACCCTGATGTGCACTGGCAAGAGATGGCCGCCCTGCCCGACCACGCCCCGGCACCGCCCGAAAACCCCTTCAGCGAGGCCAAGGCCGAACTGGGTAAAAAGCTGTTTAACGACCCCAAACTGTCGCGTTCCGGGCAAATTGCCTGCGCGTCCTGCCATGAAGCCGACATGGCTTTTGCCGATGGTCGTCGGGTGTCGTTTGGGCATGACCGCCAGAGCGGCCGCCGCAATGCGTCCAGCCTGGTGATGAGCGGTTACAGCACCCACCTGTTTTGGGACGGCCGGGGCGGCAGCCTCGAGCAACAAGCCCTGCACCCCATCGTCGACCCCGTGGAAATGGCCTTTGATATCCCGTCGTTGCTCGAACGGCTCAACGCCGACGCGACTTATCGGCAACAATTTGCCCAGGTCTTCGGCCCCGGCCCGATCACCCCCGAACTCACCGGGCAAGCCCTGGCCACCTTCCAGCGCACATTGGTCAAAGCCACGCGCAACACCGCCTTCGAGCAACTATTGCGCGGGCGCCCACAACGCATGAGCGATGAGCAGCTCTACGGCCTGCACCTGTTTCGCACCAAAGCGCGCTGCATGAACTGCCACTTTGGCCCGGCCCTCAGCGACGAACAGTTCCATAACGTGGGGCTGAGTTATTACGGGCGCAAATACGAAGACCTGGGGCGCTATGAAGTGACACGCCAGCCACAGGATGTGGGCGCCTTCCGCACCCCGTCCTTGCGACTGGTGATGAAGACCGCGCCATGGATGCACAACGGCCTGTTCGTCAACATGGAAGGCACGCTGGCCTTCTACAACATGGGCATGCCGCGCCCGCGACCCACCGCGCAACAGGCCAATGACCCGTTGTTTCCGAGCACCAGCGAACGCCTGAAAGCACTGAACCTGGACAAGGACGAACTGCGAGCCTTGCGCAGTTTTCTCGACACGCTCTAGCGCCAGCAACATCACAACTCGTCGCACAAGCGCAATTGGACGCTGGGTCAAGCGCACTTGAGAAACAATATCGTTTATTATTGTTACAAGTTTTGTAGTACCAAAGTGAGGAACCCAGCGAATGATGCTCCGAAATACCCGGCTTGCGACATCTCTACTGCGCGGCCTGACGCTCTCCATCCTCGGTCTTGCACTGACCTCTCCCGCCTACGCAGCCGACCCCGTCACCCTGACGCTGTACAACGGCCAGCACAAAGAAGTGGGCGATAACCTGGCCGCCGCCTTTGAGGCCAAAACCGGCATTCACGTCAACGTGCGCAAAGGCAGCAGCAACCAGCTGGCCAGCCAGATCATGGAAGAAGGCGACCGCTCCCCGGCTGACGTGTTTTACGCCGAAGAATCGCCGCCCCTGAACAACCTGGGCGAGCAAGGCTTTCTGGCCAAGGCCGACGACAGCACCCTGCAAGCGCTGCCCAAAGAATACGTGGCCGCCAATGGCACCTGGATCGGCGTGACCGCCCGCACCCGCGTCGTGGCGTTCAACCCCAAGTTGATCAAGGAAGAAGACCTGCCCAAATCGGTACTCGATTTCGCCAACCCTGAATGGCAAGGCAAAGTCGGCTTCGTCCCCACTAGCGGCGCCTTTCAGGAACAGGCTGTGGCCATCATTAAACTGCACGGCCGCGACGCCGCAGAAGAATGGCTGACCGGGCTGCGCGCCTTCGGCAAAACCTACACCAACAACATGGTTGCACTTAAAGCGGTGGAAAACGGCGAAGTCGCCACCGTGCTGGTGAACAACTACTACTGGTTCGCCCTGGAAAAAGAGAAAGGCAAACTGGACTCCAAACTGCACTACTTCACCGACGGTGATGCGGGCGGCTTGATCACCGTGTCCAGCGCAGGCGTGATCAAAGCCAGCAAGCACCCCAAAGAAGCCCAGCAATTGCTCGCCTACATGGCCAGCGAAGAGGGCCAGCGGGTGATCACCAACACCACCGCCGAATACCCGATGCGCAAAGGCATGGTGTCGGACCGTGGTCTTAAGCCATTCGAAGAGCTGCAAGCGCCGAAAATCACCCCGGCTGACCTGGGCAACGCCGAAGAAGCGCTGGACCTCGAACGCGAAACCGGCCTGCTCTGATGCTCGCCACTGCCCACCCTGTGCGCCACACCCTGAAGCGCAAAAGGCCGTCGATCTGGCTGCTGCTACCCGTCCTGCTGCTGGTCGGGCTCAGCCTGTTGCCGCTGCTGTATGTCGCCACCAAAGCCTGGCAAGCCGGCTGGACGCAGGCGTTGAGCCTGTTGTGGCGGCCGTATGTATTCGGCCTGATGCGCAACACGCTGCTGCTGATGGTGGGTGTGACCGTGACATGCGCCGTGGTCGGCCTGTCGCTGGCCTGGTTGCTGGAACGCAGCAACTTGCCGGGGCGGCGCCTGTGGGGCGTGATCCTGTGCTTGCCGTTTGCCGTCCCGGCGTTCGTCAGCAGCTTCACCTGGGTATCCCTCAGCGCCAGCTTTGAAGGCCTGGGTGGGGCCATTCTGGTGATGAGCCTGTCCAAATACCCGCTGATCTTTCTGCCAGTCGCCGCCACCCTGCGCAACCTTGACCCGGCCCTGGAAGAATCGGCGCGTACCCTGGGGCAGAACCGTTGGGGCGTGTTTTTCAAGATCACCCTGCCATTGCTGTGGCCTTCGCTCCTGGCCGGCTCGCTGCTGATTGCCTTGCACATGCTGGTGGAGTTTGGCGCGCTGTCGATCATCGGCCTGCAAACCTTCACCACCGCGATCTACCAGCAATTTGAACTGGAATTCAGCAACGCCAATGCGGCGATGCTGTCGGCGGTGCTGCTGGTGATGTGCCTGAGCCTGTTGTGGCTGGAGCTGAAAGTGCGCGGCAAAGGCCGCCACATTCGCATCGGCCAGGGCGCAGCACGGCGCGCCGAGCAGGTACGGTTGGGCAAGTGGTCGCTGGTGGGGCAAGTGTATTGCCTGCTGCTGGCGGTGATTGGCAGCGGCATCCCGCTGGGCATGCTGGCGTACTGGCTGATCAAGGGCAGCTCGGCAGCCTTCCCGATGGCGGCGATTGGCGAGGCGCTGTTCTCGTCGCTGGCCTTGTCGTTGGGCGGTGCAGCCTTGTGTCTGGTGCTGGCGGTGCCGGTGGGATTGCTGGTGGTGCGCTACAAAGGCCAACTGGCGATCTGGGCCGAACGCCTGCCGTACCTGCTGCACGCCCTGCCGGGCCTGGTCATTGCCCTGGCGCTGGTGTACTTCTCGCTGCATTACGTGCCGGTGCTGTATCAGACCTCGGCGTTGCTGCTGGTGGCGTATGCGCTGCTGTTTTTGCCCTTGGCACAAGCACCGATCCGCACCGCGCTGAACAAGGCCGCCCCGCAACTGGAAGAAGCCGCCCGCACCTTGGGCGCCTCATCGTTCTCGGCGTTTTGCCGGGTGACCTTGCCGATTATCTTCCCGGCGCTGGGCGCGGCATTTGCACTGGTATTTCTCGACGCCATGAAAGAACTGACCGCCACCTTGCTGCTGAGCCCGACCGGGCTTAACACCCTGGCCACCCAAGTGTGGGCGCACACCTCAAATGTCGAGTTTGCGGCCGCGGCGCCTTATGCCGCGCTGTTGATCGTGGTGTCGGGCTTGCCGGTGTATTTGCTGACCACGCGGATGTATTTGAGCCGCTGAAGCCGCCCTCACCCTAGCCCTCTCCCGGAGGGAGAAGGAACCGATTGGGGGATGTTGTAGATGTGCGGCGGCCTGCAAGCCATGCACTGAACCCGAGAACACCTCGGTAAAGCTCCCTCTCCCGCCGGGAGAGGGGCTTTTTCCCACACAATTCGCAACGCCTGCACCAGCTTCGTCCCTTTCATTCGCAGGACCTTTCCTAGAGAATCCTCACCGCCTTGTGGCGCTGGAACTGCGCGGATAGTCTCGACGGGTCACTGATTTCAGTGGCCGGTTTTGACAGACCGAATGGAATAACCAAAATCAGCGCGTACACAGTTCATGTGTCATGGCAGCTGTGTGCGGGAGCACCTTCGGGTGCATCGAGCTTTGGTATTTCCCTCGATCTGTCAGCCCGCACGCAGCTGCCACCCTCCGTCTGACAGCGGGCAGTGGCGGTCATCCAGACTCAATTGGAAATTACCGCTATGGACAAAATCGTCCCAGACCCACCCCTCGATGCCTTCCACACCAGCGCCCATCGCGGCACGCTGCTGTTCGCCACCCACCCCGGTATTCCCGCACGAGACGCGCTTGAACACGTTTCGCTGCTGCTTAAAGGCGCAGAGTTAAACGCCGACGACATCAGCGCCCACCTTTCAGGCCTTGAAGCCGAACAGCTGTGGAATGTTATCCACAGCATGGAAATGGCCCGAGCGCTGGTGGACTCGCTGCTGACTGATTAATGATCGCCATGAATGCGCTTGTGCTTAACCCGCCAACCCTCTCCCGGAGGGAGAAGGAGCTTTACCGAGGTGGTTTCGGATTCAACGCAGTACCGTCAGCGTGTTGAAAGCCTTCAATATCCCCCAATCAGTCCCCTCTCCCTCCGGGAGAGGGCTAGGGAGAGGGGCTTTTGATTTTAAGCCCTGAACTGCCCCAAACTGGCCTTCAACTGCCCTGCCAGGCTATCCAGCACCTTGCCGCTGGCCGTGGTCTGCGTGACGGCCTCGGCCGCGCGTTCGGCCTGGGCATGGATCACTTCGACCCGCCCACGCACTGCATGGGCGCCCTGGGCCTGATGCGCTGCGGCTTTGGTCGCATCGTCTATGGCTGTGTGCACTTGCTCAACCGAGGCCTGCACGGTCTTCTGCAATTTCACACTGCCGCGCAACACCGCCAGGCCTTCGTCCGCCTGACGCCCGGCCTGCGCAATCGCCGCGACCGCTTCTTTCGCGCCCTGCTGCAAGGCCACGATGTGCGCCTGAATATCGCCGGTAGAGCTTTGGGTTTTGCTCGCCAACGCACGGACTTCATCGGCCACTACCGCAAAGCCGCGCCCCGTCTCGCCTGCCCGCGCCGCTTCAATGGCGGCGTTCAACGCCAGCAGGTTGGTCTGCTCGGCAATGCCATGAATCACCGTCAGCACCACTTCGATCTGCTCGCTTTGCTGCGCCAGCCGCTCAATCACTTTGGCGCCCTCGCCCACTTGCCCTGCCAGCGCTTCAATCAAGCCGCCCACTTGCGCCGAGGTGCGGGTGTTTTCGTCAGTCGCCTGACGAATGTCCACCACTTGGCGCAGCGCCGCCTGCATCGCCTGGCTTTCAGACTGCGCCGCATCGGCCATGGTCGACAGCGCCTCAAGGCTTTGCGCCACTTCATCGCGCTGCAACTGCGCCGCCGCATCCGCCCCGGCATTGCGCATCGTCATCACGCCAATCTCGACCCCGGTGCGCTGGGCCACATCCCCCGCTTCACGCACGATGGGCTGCAACTTGTCGACAAAACGGTCAACCGCTGCCGCCATGTCGCCAATCTCGTCTTTGCTGTTCAGGCCCACGCGTTTGGTCAGGTCACCTTCGCCCGCCGCCAGGTCATTCAGGGCGGCGTTAAGCAGCAGTAACTTGCTCACCACGCGCCGTCCCAACACCACCGCCAGCACCAGCAACACCCCAAGCCCCACCAGCGCCAGGCTCAAGCCGATGCGCCAGCGCAGCGCTTCTGCCGCCTCGCGTACGGTATGCGCGGTATTGACCTGCATTTGTGCGGCCGCTGCCTGCGCCGACTGCAAACGCGCGCCCAGGGCTTTGGAGCTTTCGCTGGCCGCGCCTTGCAGGCTGTCGTCGACCAACTGATCACTGTTCACAATCAACGACGCAAAACGCTGATCCAGCGCCGCCAGAGACTGTTCGATCGACGCAGTAGAAACGCCCATCAACACTTTGCCGATCACAACGCCGTTGGGGCTGATGGGCGCTTCGAGGTAATACACCGCCGGATCGTTGCGCGCAGCATCGAGGACTTTATCCAGCGCGCGCTCGCCCTTGCCCTTTTCCAGCAGGGCTTTATTGATCGGGTTATCACGGTTGAGGTAGCGCGTCAGATGCTGCCCCGAGGCATCGTCATACACCACGAACAGCACATTGGGATTGCGCTGGGCACGCCGAGCGAAGTCCGACAGTGTCGGCACATCGTTGTCCCAAATGGCCCTGGACGAAACGGCCGCCAGCAACTGCGCCATGTCGTTCGCGGAGTCTTTGAGGCTCTGCTCGAGCATTTCCCAGAGCTGCATCTGTTCGTCTTTTAGGCGCGGCTCCAGGCCTGCGGTCAGGCGTTGGCGGGTGCTGACCGACAACCCGTCCAGGTTGCTCTTGACCTCACGCCCGGCCAACTCCAGTTCGGCCGCCAACTGTTTGCTGTCTGCACTCAGCCCCGCATCCAGATCAGACTCCAGGGCCGTGACCGTGCTCCGCGTCAGTGCGACAGCCACCAGCACTTGCACCAAAAGAGCGATACCGAGGGTAACGAATACCGGCCGCAATAAACGGCTTTGTAACAATGAGAGTACGGCAGACACAGAAAACCCCTCCACAACGGTGCCATTATTTTGATGGCACGCTTATGAGGTTTTTGAAGCAAGGGTCATGCCGTGGATCTGGCTAAAACAACAAAGGGCCCCGAAGGGCCCTTTGTTTTGCATCGCGACGTGTTACGCGAACGGGTGACGCAGAACGATGGTTTCGTTGCGGTCCGGACCTGTCGAGACGATGTCGATCGGCGCGCCGATCAGTGCTTCTACGCGCTTGATGTAAGCACGGGCGTTTTCTGGCAGCTCTTCCAGGGTTTTGGCACCCACGGTCGATTCAGTCCAGCCCGGTACTTCTTCGTACACAGGCTGCAGGCCTACGTAGCTGTCAGCGTCGGTTGGCGCCACTTCGTTGCCGTCTGCATCTTTGTAGCCAACGCAGATGTTGATGGTTTCCAGACCGTCGAGTACGTCCAGCTTGGTCAGGCAGATACCCGAGATGCTGTTCACATCGATAGCGCGACGCAGGATAACGGCGTCGAACCAGCCGCAACGACGGGCACGGCCGGTGGTTGCACCGAACTCGTGACCTTGTTTGGCCAGGTGAGCGCCGACGTCGTCGAACAGCTCAGTCGGGAACGGGCCCGAACCTACGCGAGTGGTGTAAGCCTTGGTGATGCCCAGGATGTAGTCCAGGAACATCGGGCCAACGCCCGAACCGGTCGCAACGCCACCGGCGGTGGTGTTGGAGC
Organism: Pseudomonas helleri; assembly: GCF_001043025.1. Lineage (GTDB taxonomy): Bacteria > Pseudomonadota > Gammaproteobacteria > Pseudomonadales > Pseudomonadaceae > Aquipseudomonas > Aquipseudomonas helleri. Next base: position 189,082 of record NZ_JYLD01000001.1, read on the forward strand.
TGGTCACGTACGGGTAGGTACCGTGGTCGATGTCCAGCAGCGAACCTTGAGCGCCTTCGAACATGATGTCTTTGCCAGCGCGACGCAGGTCGTGCAGCTCAGCGGTCACGTCCAGCATCAGCGGCTTGAGCAGCTCAGCGTATTCTTTGCACTCGGCCAGCGTCTTGTCGAAGTCGATGGCGGTGTCTTTGTAGTAACCCACCAGCATGAAGTTGTGGTAATCCACCAGCTCACGCAGTTTGGCTTCGAAACGCGGCATGTTCAGCAGATCGCCAACGCGCAGACCGCGACGGGCAACCTTGTCTTCGTATGCCGGGCCAATGCCGCGACCGGTGGTACCGATCTTCAGCTCGCCACGGGCTTTTTCACGGGCCTGGTCCAGTGCAACGTGGAACGACAGGATCAGCGGGCAGGACGGGCTGATACGCAGGCGCTCACGCACCGGTACGCCTTTCTCTTCCAGCTTGATGATTTCACGCAACAGAGCGTCTGGAGCAACCACCACACCGTTGCCGATCAGGCACTGCACGCCTTCGCGCAATACGCCCGACGGAATCAGGTGCAGAACGGTTTTTTCGCCGTCGATCACCAAGGTGTGGCCAGCGTTGTGGCCACCTTGGTAGCGCACTACAGCGGCAGCATGTTCGGTCAGCAGATCAACGATCTTGCCTTTGCCCTCATCACCCCACTGGGTGCCCAGGACTACGACATTCTTACCCATAACACTTGTCCTCATTCGCGCAAACTTGGTGCCGGCAACCGCCGGCAGGAAAACTCAAGAAGCCAGCGGCACGACGTGCCACAAGCCGTTCTGCTGAATCAATTGGCGGTCGCAGTCCGCATCACGGGCGGCGGTCTGTGGCTGGCCAGGCAATGCCTGAACCACACGCTGACCTTCACTGCGAAGCTGGCAAACCTGCTGCCAGAGTGCCGCATCTGTGCTGTCAGGCATCCAGATACCGCCAGACGGTAGCTGAGCCTCAGCACGCCCCAGGGTTACCAGGGTTTTCAAATCGGTCGAAAAACCGGTCGCCGGACGGGCACGCCCAAACACAGCACCGATATCGTCATAACGACCGCCCTGGGCGATGGAATCCCCAACGCCCGGAACAAACACCGCAAACACCACACCTGTGTGGTAGTGATACCCACGCAACTCACCCAGGTCAAAATACAGCGGCAACTGCGGGAAACGCACCGACAACCGCTCGGCAATTGCCTGCAAGTCGTCCAGAGCGGCCATCACCTCGGCCGGAGCCTTGGCCAGACGCTCACGCGCAGCAACCAGCACTTCACGGCCGCCACACAAACCCACCAATGCCTGAAGCATGTCGGCCAGATCGGCCGGCAAACCTTCGGTCAAGGCTGTTACTTCGTCGATCGCCTTGCGTTGCAGGGCGTCGAACAATTGTTGTTCCACTTCAACCGACAGGTTGGCCGCACGGGCCAGCCCACGGTAAATGCCGACATGCCCCAGGTCCATGTGCACATCCGGCACATCGGCCAGTTGCAGCATGGCCAGCATCAAGCTGATGACTTCTACGTCGCTGCTCGGGCTGGCATCGCCATACAACTCGGCACCCAACTGGATCGGGCTGCGCGAGGACGACAATGCACGCGGTTGAGCATGCAGCACGCTGCCGGCGTAGCACAGACGGCTCGGGCCTTCATGACGCAAGGTATGCGCATCAATGCGCGCCACTTGCGGCGTGATGTCGGCACGAAAACCCATCTGGCGACCCGTCTTGGGGTCAATAACCTTAAAGGTCCGCAGATCGAGATCCTGGCCAGCCCCTGTCAACAGGGACTCCAGGTATTCGATATGCGGGGTGACGACGAACTCATAGCCCCAGCTCTGGAACAGATCCAACACCTGACGCCGCGCGACTTCAATGCGCGCAGCCTCTGGTGGAAGTACTTCTTCGATGCCATCTGGCAGAAGCCAGCGGTCTACCGTTGCCATTACGCCATTCCCCTATGATCCGGGTGGCCAGCCAGCAGGCAAGCCTTGAGTAAAGCAGAACGTGGCTGCGTCTTTAGCGCGCACAGCAAAAAAGCCTGAATGACAGGCTCAGCACATTCCTCGAAAAATCTACCGATGCTGTCATAGCCATTCGGTCAATCAAACATGCAGACGCAAAAAAGCCGGGAATTTCCCGGCTGCCGCATCATACACACGTTTTCTAAAAGGATCACCCCGCGAGGCAATTTGCCCGCCCGGCGGAGTGCGTGTACAGGATGCTTTTTTGCTGCAGGAGCGAGCTTTTGGAGATCAAAAGATCGCGAGGCAAGCTCGCTCCTACAGGTTTACTGCGGCTTGGACTTGTCCAGGTAGCGGAAGAACTCGCTGCTTGGGTCCAGAACCAGTACGTCGCTCTTGTTCGCAAAGCTTTCGCGGTAAGCGCGCAGGCTGCGATAGAACTTGTAGAACTCCTGGTCCTGACCGTAAGCCTTGGAGTAAATCGCAGCAGCCTGGGCATCGCCATCACCGCGTGCTTCTTCGGACTGGCGATAAGCCTCGGCCAGCAGAACACGACGTTGACGGTCGGCGTCAGCACGAATGCCTTCTGCCAGCTCGTTACCCTTGGCCCGATGCTCACGTGCTTCACGCTCACGCTCGGTGCTCATACGTTCGAAAACGCTGCGATTTACTTCTTTAGGCAGGTCAATGGCCTTGACGCGAACGTCGACCACTTCAATACCCAGCTCTTTCTCAGCCATTTTGTTCAGCGATGCAGTGATGTCAGCCATCAATGCATCACGCTCACCCGACACCACTTCGTGCAGGGTACGCTTACCGAACTGGTCACGCAGGCCCGATTCCAGACGACGCGACAGGCGCTCGTCAGCAATCTGCTTCATGCCCGAGGTCGCGGTGTAGAAGCGCTCGGCATCTTTCACACGCCACTTGGCGAAAGCATCGACCATGACCGCTTTCTTTTCCAGCGTCAGGAAACGCTGCGTCGGCGCATCCAGCGTCATCAGGCGGGCGTCAAACTTGCGCACCTGGTTAACGTAAGGGATCTTCACGTGCAGGCCTGGCTGAACATCGGCCTGAACCACACGGCCGAAGCGCAACAGCACGGCACGTTCGGTTTGCGAGACGATGTAAAAGCTGTTCCAGGCAACGATCGCCACAACAACGGCAACAATAAGGGCGACCAGCGATTTATTGCTCATCAGCGACTCTCCCTGGTACGCGGTGGTGTCGGCAGATCCGTGTTGATGTGCGTGCCAGCATCAGAACTGCTCGCCGCAGCTGCCGAACCCGTTACCGAGTTGCTGCCGCCAGTACGGCCTTCAATCATTTTGTCCAACGGCAAGTACAGCAGATTGCTCTGGCCGTTTTTGTTGCCGGTCACGAGTACTTTGCTGGTGTTGCTGAAGACATCCTGCATGGTGTCCAGGTACAGACGGTCACGGGTCACGTCAGGATTTTTGCGGTACTCGGCCACCAGCTTGGTAAAGCGGTCAGCTTCACCCTTGGCGCGAGACACCACTTCATCACGGTAACCGTTGGCATCTTCGATGATGCGCTGTGCCTGACCACGGGCTTCCGGAACCACGCCATTGGCGTAGCTTTCGGCCTGGTTGCGGGCACGCTGCTCGTCTTCACGGGCACGGATCACGTCGTCAAAGGCTTCTTGTACTTCACGCGGTGCAGCAGCGTTTTGTACGTTGACCTGAGTCACCGTAATACCGGTTTTGTAGGTATCGAGGAAACGCTGCAGGCGCTCCTTGATCTCTACGGCCATTTGTTCACGGCCATCGGTCAACACCTGGTCCATCGACGTGGAACCCACGACGTGACGCAAGGCACTGTCTGTGGCTTGCTGCAGACTGACTTCCGGTTGATCAACGTTCAGCACGTAGTCGCGCAGGTTGCTGATCTTGTACTGCACGGTCAGCGGCACTTCGACGATGTTTTCGTCTTCAGTGAGCATCTGGCCCTGCTTGGTGTACGCACGCTCACGCGTTACGTTTTCCATGTACTTTTTATCGAACGGCGGCAAGTAGATGTTCAGACCCGGACCAACCGTGTCGTAGTACTTGCCCAGGCGCAGCACGACGGCTTGCTCCTGCTCGTCGACCACATAAACCGCGCTGTACAGCCAGACGGCTGCCATAACGACCAGTACCAGGCCAAGCACACCGAAGCCGGCGCTCTTACCGCCTGAGCCACCTTCGTTGCCACCGCCACCGGTACGTTTTTTTCCACCACCGAACAACCCATTCAGGCTTTCCTGCAGCTTTCGGAAGGCCTCGTCGAGATCCGGTGGTCCCTTGCGGTCGCCATTTTTAGGGCGTTTGCTACCCCAGGGATCTTGATTGTTCGAGTTGCCACCCGGCTCATTCCAAGCCATAGCGCTCTCCATCTGATAAAGCAAAGACGCGCCCACGGCGCGCCGACCAATGCTACAGAATGCCTACCACAGCGGCACGGCCGCTTTAGGAGGCTTTTATTGCAAAGTGTGTTCTTCGATGAATTCCAGCGGTTGCATCCCTTCACGGCTGACCAAGCGATTGAGCTCGGAACGCGGCAGGCGTACGTCCAACAAACTGGAGCCCTCATCGTCATGCGCTTCTTTTTGCACAACCCCCAGTTCGAAGAACTGTGCACGCAGTCGAGCAAAACGTTGCGGCAAGCGCAAGGTGCCAACGAACAAATCACTGCCCAGCAACTCGGCAATGGCCTGTTCAAGCAGCTCCAGACCTTGGTTTTCACGGGCCGACAACCAGACCCGCTGCGGTTTGCCATCGGCATCACGCTGGATCTGCGGCTCTACACCTTCAAGCAAATCGATTTTGTTGTAGACCTCAAGGATCGGCAAGTCCTGCGCGCCAATCTCGTTGAGGACGATCATCACCTGTTCGATCTGCTGCATACGCTCAGGCTCATGCGCGTCGATCACGTGCAGCAGCAAATCCGAATTGCTCGACTCTTCGAGCGTAGACCGGAATGCTTCAACAAGCTTGTGCGGCAAGTGACGAATAAAGCCCACGGTATCGGCCAGTACGATCGGCCCCAGGTCGTCCAGGTCAACGCGGCGCAAGGTCGGGTCGAGCGTGGCGAACAATTGGTCTGCGGCAAATACGTCTGACTGCGTGACCGCATTGAACAACGTGGACTTACCGGCGTTGGTATACCCCACCAGCGACACCGTAGGAATATCGGCGCGTTGGCGCCCTCTACGGGACTGTTCACGTTGGCTGCGGACTTTTTTCAGACGCGACTTGATCTGGCTGATGCGGATACGCAACAGACGGCGGTCGGTTTCGAGCTGGGTTTCACCCGGCCCGCGCATACCAATGCCGCCACCTTGACGCTCAAGGTGGGTCCAGCCGCGCACAAGACGCGTGCTCATGTGATCAAGCTGGGCCAGTTCGACCTGTAGCTTGCCTTCATGGGTACGGGCGCGTTGAGCGAAGATGTCGAGAATCAGCCCGGTGCGGTCAAGCACGCGACACTCGAACACACGTTCGAGGTTACGCTCCTGACTGGGCGTGAGGACGTGATTGAAAATCACAATGTCGACCTTCTCGGCCTTGACCAGGTCGCGCAACTCCTCGACCTTGCCACTGCCAATCAGGTACTTGGCCGAAGGCCGATGACGCGGCACGTTGAAAAACGCGACGGTCTCGGCGCCAGCCGATACTGCTAACTCCTGGAACTCCTGCGGATCTTCGTGCGCCTCAGGGTCCTGAACTTCCAAGTGAACGAGGATCGCCCGCTCACCACCACCGTGGCGCTCAAAGAACAAAGGAGACTCCTATCAAGCGTTACCTGGCTCAGCGTCTGCCAGATCAGATTCGCTCGCGCTAGGCAGACGGATCGGACGTACTGGGACGACTGTCGAGATAGCGTGTTTGTAAACCATTTGGCTCACGGTGTTTTTCAGCAGGATCACGAACTGGTCGAACGACTCGATAGTCCCCTGCAGCTTGATACCGTTGACCAGGTAGATGGAAACGCCAACCTTCTCTTTACGCAAAGTATTCAAGTAAGGGTCTTGTAGCGAATGCCCTTTTGACATGTGCCGCACTCCTGTAAGGATAAAAAAATAGATACAAAAATTAGATGGCGATGTCGCCATACCCATAGGATAGACGGCAATTTCCGGGACTCAGCTCAATATGGAGACCGATCCCAAGTATTTCAAGGCGCGCGGCAGATTGTCGCAGTCCAGGCTGTCCAGCCAATGTAGATCATCCCAACCGCGCAACCAGGTGAACTGACGTTTGGCCAATTGGCGCGTAGCAATGATGCCGCGCTCCTGCATCTCGGTCGCTGTCAGCTTGCCGTCCAGATAATCCCAGACTTGGCGGTAGCCCACTGCACGTATAGACGGCAACCCGGCGTGCAGGTCACTTCTATCTCGCAGGGCTAAGACCTCGTCGATGAATCCCTGTTCCAGCATTTGCATGAATCTTTGCGCGATTCTTTCATGCAGCACCTGCCGGTTCGCCGGAGCGATGGCCAGTTGGGCGACAGTATAGGGCAATTGGCCGCCGCCAGAAGCTGCTGCTTTAGTAGATTCTTCAGATTGTTTGTGCCGGTGGGCCGTCATGCTCAGGCCGCTCACCCGATACACCTCTAACGCCCGGGTCAGACGCTGCGGGTCATTGGGGTGAATGCGCGCCGCCGACTCCGGGTCGACCGCTGCCAACTGATCATGCAGCGCCTGCCAGCCAAGGCGTTGGGCTTCTTCTTCAAGTTGCGCCCGCACCTGCGGGTCGGCGGCCGGCATGTCGGCCAGGCCTTCAAGCAACGCTTTGTAATACAACATTGTGCCACCCACCAACAGCGGGATATTGCCCCGTGCGGTGATCTCGGCCATGGACTGCAGCGCATCGCGGCGAAAATCAGCCGCCGAATAGCTCTCGGCCGGGTCAATGATGTCGATCAACCGGTGCGGGTGCGCCGCCAGAATTTCTTTGGACGGCTTGGCCGTGCCGATGTCCATGCCGCGATACACCAGCGCCGAATCCACGCTGACCAGCTCGCACGGCAATACTTTGCTCAGCTCGATCGCCAGATCCGTTTTGCCTGCGGCGGTGGGGCCCATCAAAAATATGGCCGGGGGTAAAGCCTTGGAACCTGTCATCAGCGACCGCGCAAAAAGAGTTTGTCCAAGTCGTCCAGGCCCATTTGGGTCCAGGTGGGACGACCATGATTGCACTGACCGCTGCGCTCGGTGTTTTCCATGTCACGCAACAAGCCGTTCATTTCCGGGATGGCCAAGCGCCGATTGGCGCGGATCGCGCCGTGGCACGCCATGGTGCCGAGCAATTCGTTGAGGTGCGCCTGGATCCGGTCACTGGTGCCGTACTCCATCAAGTCGGCCAGCACGTCATGCACCAGGCGCTGCGCCTCGGCCTGCTTGAGCAAGGCCGGGATCTGGCGAATGGCCAGAGTCTCCGGGCCCAAGCGCTGCAACTCGAAACCCAGGCGGCGGAACCACTCGCCGTGCTCTTCGGCGCAATCGGCTTCACGCTGGCTGACCGCAATCGACTCAGGCACCAGCAGCGGCTGACCGCTCAGGCCTTCGCTGGCCATGGCGATTTTGAGGCGCTCGTACATGATCCGCTCGTGGGCCGCGTGCATGTCCACCAGCACCAGGCCGTGGGCGTTTTCCGCAAGGATATAGATACCCTTGAGCTGCGCCAGGGCAAAGCCCAATGGCGGAATATCACCCTGCCCCTCGGGCATCGGCGCCGCCGTGGCCTCGGGCAATGGCGCGAAAAACTCGCGGTAGGCATTTTTGGCTTCGGCGGTCGCCATGGACGGCCCGGAAGTCGGCGGCCGGTAGTAAGACTGATAACCCGCACCCGCACCCGCACCGGAACCCGGCACGTGCGCAGCCGGTGCCGCCTGAGGCTGCTCAAGCAGGTGCGCGGCCAGGCGCATCTCGCCTTGCGGGCCGAACTCACCGGCGTCGATCCCGGTCGGGCGCTCAGCCCCCGGCACCGGCGCAGGCGCGGCCAGTTGGTCTTCGGGGCGTACGTCGCCCAGCGCGCGGTGCAGCGTGCCGTACAAAAAGTCGTGCACCATGCGCCCGTCACGGAAACGCACTTCGTGTTTGGTCGGGTGCACGTTGACGTCGACCACCGACGGATCGACTTCAAAAAACAGCACAAAGGTCGGGTGCCGACCATTGAACAGCACATCGCGGTACGCCTGACGCACCGCGTGCGCCACCAGCTTGTCGCGCACCGCACGGCCATTCACATAGAAGTACTGCAAGTCGGCCTGGCTGCGGGAAAACGTCGGCAAGCCTACCCAGCCCCATAAATGCAGGCCGTTGCGCTCTACCTCGATGGGCAGCGCCTGCTCCAGGAACGCCGGGCCACACACCGCCGCCACCCGCCGGGCGCGGGCCGTGGCATCGCGGGCTTCGTGCAGATTGAGGATGCTTTTGCCGTTGTGGCGCAAGTTGAACGCCACATCAAAACGCGCCAAAGCCAGACGCTTGATCACTTCTTGCAGGTGATCGAATTCGGTTTTTTCGGTCTTGAGGAATTTGCGCCGCGCCGGGGTGTTGAAAAACAGGTCGCGCACTTCAACCGAAGTGCCCACCGGGTGCGCCGCTGGCTGAACCCGCGGGGCCATGTCGCGGCCTTCGGTTTCGACCTGCCACGCCTGCTCGGCGCCACGGGTGCGCGAGGTCAGGGTCAGACGGGCCACCGAACTGATCGAAGCCAGCGCCTCGCCCCGAAAGCCCAGGCTCATCACCCGCTCAAGGTCTTCGAGGTCGCGGATCTTGCTGGTGGCGTGTCGCGCCAGCGCCAGCGGCAAGTCGTCACTGGAAATACCGCTGCCGTCATCACGCACCCGCAGCAGCTTGATCCCGGCCTGCTCGACGTCCACATCAATGCGCTTGGCACCCGAGTCGAGGCTGTTTTCCAGCAACTCTTTAATCACCGAGGCCGGGCGTTCAACCACTTCACCCGCCGCAATCTGGTTAGCCAGCCGCGGGCTAAGCAGTTCAATGCGGGCACTGTTCATCACCTCATCACTCATTGCTTGGTCACCAGCTCGGTGGCCGGAATGCTCAAGTTTTGACCGATTTTCAGTTCATCGCTTTTCAAGCCGTTGGTGGAGCGCAGCGTCGCCACGCCCACTTGGTAACGCACCGCAATCATCGCCAGGGTTTCGCCTGGGCGAACCGTGTGTTCACGGGCCCCTTGGGCGATTTTGCCGGTGTCACGCAGCCATGCGATGTACGTGCCCGGCGGCGGGTTTTGCTGGAAGAACTGGCGCACGCCACTGCTGATCGAACGCGCCAGCGCTTGCTGATGGCTGGTCGAGGACAGTTTCGAGGCTTCGTTGGCGTTCGAGATAAAGCCGGTTTCCACGAGGATCGACGGGATATCCGGCGACTTGAGCACCATAAACCCGGCTTGCTCCACGCGCTGCTTGTGCAACGGCGTGACCCGGCCGATGTTGCTCAGAACCTTCTGGCCGACGTTAAGGCTGGAGGTCAGCGAGGCGGTCATCGACAGGTCGAGCAGCACGCCTGCGAGCATTTTGTCTTTGTCATCGAGGCTCACGTTGCCCGCGCCGCCGATCAAGTCAGAACGGTTTTCGCTGTCAGCCAGCCAGCGCGCCGTCTCGGACGTGGCGCCGCGTTCAGACAAGGCAAACACCGACGCACCAAACGCCGCCTTGGACGGCGCAGCGTCAGCGTGAATCGACACAAACAGGTCGGCACCCTTTTTACGGGCGATTTCGGTACGGCCACGCAACGGGATGAAATAGTCGCCGGTACGGGTCAGCTCAGCCCGGAAGCCGCGCATGCCGTTGATCTGGCGCTGCAACTCTTTGGCAATCGCCAGCACCACGTTCTTCTCGTGTTGGCCTGCAGAACCCGAAGCACCCGGGTCTTCGCCGCCGTGGCCGGGGTCGATCACCACGACAATTTCGCGTTTGCCGCTCGGCACCGGCGGCAGCTTGATATCAGGCTGGGCAGGCGTGACCGGAACAGGGACAGGTACCGGCACCACAGGCACCTTGGCCACTGTCGTGGCGGGCAGGCTTGGCGTCAGGTCTGCGCCCTGATCGAACAAATCGACCACCAGGCGGTTGCCGTACTGGGCGTTAGGGGCCAGCACAAAGCTTTTGGGGGTCACCGGTTTTTTCAGGTCGATGACCACCCGCAGGTCGGTCGGCGTGCGCTGCGCCGAGCGCATGCTGGTGATCGGCGTATTGGCCGTGGCCACATTCAGCGGCCCGGCCAGGGTGGCGCCGTTGATATCAATCACCAGACGGTCTGGCGCCGTCAGCGTAAACACGCTGTGCTGCACCGGGCCGGTCAGGTCAAACACCAGCCGCGTATTGTCCGGGGCACGCCACAAACGCACGCTTTTCACTTGTGTCGCTGCTATGGCATTAACCGCCATGACACTCAGCAACAGACCCACGACACTCACTAACGCGCGAAAGCGCATACCAAACCCCATCATTATTTGTATTCCAGCGCCACTGCAGCGCACCAAGCCTCGCCACGCGAACCTTGGGGCGACAACGTCAGCGCGCGCCCGGTGTTATGCGGCCTAATGGTAATGGTCAGGTCGGCCTTTGGCAAAAAGCCCGCACCTTTCTGGGGCCACTCAATCAAGCATAGGGCGTCTTCGTCGAAATAGTCGCGAATCCCCATAAATTCCAGCTCTTCCGGGTCAACCAGGCGATACAGGTCGAAGTGGTAAGCGCGGATGTCGCCAATTTCGTAAGGTTCAACCAGGGTAAACGTCGGGCTTTTAACCGCGCCGGTGTGGCCCAGGCCGCGAATAATGCCGCGTGACAGGGTGGTTTTACCCGCCCCCAAGTCCCCTTCCAGAAAAATCAGCCCATGCCCCTGGGTGATGTTAGCCAACTGCCCGCCAAAGGCGACCATGGCCTCTTCATCCGCCAGATGCAGTGTTAATTCAGACACGGTGTTTGCTCCTCCAACAACTGACGAATGGCTGGTATCAAATCACTGGCCGCCAGCCCACGGCCCAATTGTCCTTGTTGTTCGCCGGCACGGGCATGCAGCCACACCGCCAGGCACGCGGCATCAAAGGCGCTCATGCCCTGCGCCAGCAGCGCACCGACCACACCGGCCAGCACGTCGCCCAAACCCGCCGTGGCCATGGCCGGATGGCCGTGCGTGCACAGCGCCAATTGGCCTTCCAGCCCGGCAATCAGCGTGCCCGCCCCCTTAAGAACGCACACAGCTGAGTATTTTTTAACCAGCGCACGGGCCGCCGCAGGGCGGTCCGCCTGCACCTGCTCGGTGCTCAACCCCAGCAAACGCGCGGCTTCGCCGGGGTGCGGGGTGAGCACGCAGCCTGCTGGCAGCGCACAGTCAGCGTTGGACAACAGATTGAGCGCATCGGCATCCCAGACTTGTGGCTTTTTTGCCTGAGCCGCCGCAGACAGCAAGCTGCGCCCCCACGCGGCCTGCCCCAAGCCCGGCCCCACCACAACCACGCTGGCTTGCGCCAACACGCCCATTAACTGGTTGGCCGACGACACGCCGAGGGTCATCACCTCGGGCAAGCGGGTCAAGGCCGCGGGCACATGCTCCGGGCGGGTGGCCAGTGACACCAGCCCGGCACCACAGCGCAAGGCGCTCTGGGCGCTGAGGGTAATGGAGCCGCCAAAACCCCGGTCACCGCCAATCAGCAGCACATGGCCGAACTGGCCTTTGTGGGCGTCGGGCGCACGTGCAGGCAGCCGTGGCAGGGTGTCTGCCAGCAGCGGTTGGGGGTCAGCAAAGAGGTGTTTGGTCTGCGGCATGCGTGTCGGGCTCCGATGTCTGGCAGAATTATACGCATCTCAGCTCTGGTTTCTCTTGCCTCATGCCTGCTATTACTGCCGACCTCCCCGCTCTCGCCCAGTCCATCAAGGAATGGGGCCGTGAGTTGGGCTTTCAACAAGTCGCCATTGCCGGCCTTGATCTGGGGGAACACGAGCAACACCTTGAACGCTGGCTGGCCGCGGGCTACCACGGCGACATGGAATACATGGGCGCCCACGGCAGCAAACGTTCGCACCCCGAAGAGCTGGTGCCTGGCACCTTGCGCGTGGTGTCGTTGCGCATGGACTACCTGCCCGGCGACACGCACATGGCGCAATTGCTGGCCCAACCCGAAAAAGCCTACGTGTCGCGCTACGCCCTGGGCCGCGACTACCACAAGCTGATCCGCAAACGCGTGCAACAGTTGGCCGATCGCATTCAGGCCGAAATAGGCCCGTTCGGCTTTCGCGCCTTCGTTGACAGCGCCCCGGTGCTGGAAAAAGCCATCGCGCAAAAAGCCGGGCTGGGCTGGATCGGCAAAAACACCCTGGTGCTCAACCGCAAAGCGGGCAGTTATTTCTTTTTAAGTGAACTGTTTGTCGACATACCGCTGCCCGAGGACGAACCCCACACCACCGAACACTGCGGGCGCTGCAGCGCATGCCTGGACATTTGCCCGACCAAGGCGTTTGTCGGGCCGTATGTACTGGATGCGCGGCGGTGCATTTCGTACCTGACCATCGAGCTTAAAACCGCGATCCCGGAAGAACTGCGCTCAATGATGGGCAACCGGGTGTTTGGCTGCGACGACTGCCAGATCGTCTGCCCCTGGAACCGCTTCGCCCGCAGCACCCTTGAGGGCGACTTCAAGCCCCGGCACAACCTGGACAACGCCGAACTGGCCGAATTGTTCATGTGGGACGAAGACAAGTTTTTGAGCAGCACCGAAGGCTCGCCCCTGCGCCGGGCCGGTTACGAGCGCTGGCTGCGCAACTTGGCGGTGGGGCTGGGCAACGCGCCATCGACCATTCCGGTGCTGGAAGCGCTGAAAGCGCGGCGTGAGTACCCGTCGGAGCTGGTGCAAGAGCATGTGGAATGGGCGCTAAAGCAACATGCTGAGCGAGTATGAAGCAGAACTCTGTGGGAGCGGGCTTGCTCGCGATGGCATCGACGCATAACACCTGACTTACCGCGTCGCCTGCATCGCGAGCAAGCCCGCTCCCACAAGGGAATGCCTGCAATTCCCACATAATCCCCAACACCCACCTGTCAGGCATTGAGGCCGAGTAACTCTGGCAGGTCATTCACAACATGGAGACGGCCCGCGCGCTGGCGGATTCGCTGCTGGCCGATTAATGCTCGTCGTTGTACACGAACTTGGGCATTTCCCAGTTAAAGCGAATCGCCAACAAGCGCAGCAAGAGCCCGCCGAATAAGGTGACGAAGATCGCCTGTTCGTTGGGCATGTTCAGGTAGGTGCACAGCAAAAAGCACCACGCGGCCGCGAAGGACACGCTGGCGTAGAGTTCGCGACGGAAGATCAACGGGATGTCGTTGCAGAAGATGTCACGCAGGATGCCGCCAAACACGCCGGTAATCACCCCGCTCACCGACGCCACCAGCATGCCCTGGCCCATTTCCAGGGCGGTCATGCAGCCGATCAGGGTAAACGCCACCAGCCCCAGCGCATCGAGCACCAAAAACAGTGAACGCAAATGGCGCATCAGCGGTGCGATAAAGATCGTCACCAACGCGGCAAAGGTGGTGAGCACCAGGTATTCCGGGTGTTTAACCCACGTCAGCGGGTAATGCCCCAGCAGCACATCACGGACCGAGCCGCCGCCCAGCGCGGTGACGCAGGCAATCAGCACCACACCAAACCAGTCCATGCCCCGACGCCCGGCAGACAGCGCGCCGGTCATGGCTTCAGCAGTAATGGCGACTAAATAGAGCATCAGCAACATGGCGGCGATCCTTGCAATGAGGCGCGCAGTCTACTCAGTTGCTGAGAGCACCAAAAGGGGGCAAAAAACACACCCCCTGTAGGAGCGAGCTTGCCTCGCGATCTTTTGATCTTTAAAGCAAACAGGCGTCTTTAGAACTTGATGAAGTGCTTGCGGTAATGCTGCAGCTCGGCAATCGACTCGCGGATATCGTCCAGCGCCAGGTGCGTGCCTTTTTTTACCAGGGTATCGCGCACTTCCGGCGCCCAACGGGCGACCAGTTCCTTGAGGGTCGAGACGTCCAGGTTGCGGTAGTGGAAGTAGCTTTCGAGGGCCTTCATGTGGGTGTACAGAAAACGCCGGTCCTGGCAGATGCTGTTGCCGCAGATCGGCGATTTGCCTTTAGGTACCCACTGTTCAAGGAAGGCCAGGGTCTGCGCTTCGGCTTGTGCCATGCTCACGGTGCTGTCCTTGACCCGCTGGGTCAGGCCGCTGGCGCCGTGGGTGCGGGTGTTCCATTCGTCCATGCGGGCGAGCACTTCGTCGCTGTGGTGGATGGCAATCACCGGGCCTTCAGCCAAGGTGTTGAGGTTGCTGTCGGTGACGATGGTGGCCATTTCGATAATGACGTCGTTGTCCGGATCAAGGCCGGTCATTTCCAGGTCGATCCAGATCAGGTTCTGCGCGTTGTTCATAAAGGCCTCCAGTGCTTAGTCGCGCAGTTTAGCTTAGGCGCCCGGCCCACGTGCTAAACTCGCCAGCGTTTTACCCTTCTTATCGTTATCTACACGGAACACCCATGGCCAAACGCCAGCTCAATCGTCGCCAAAACTGGCGCATCGAAAAGATCCAGGGCGAGCGCGCTGCCCGCGCCGCCAAACGCGAATCCAGCGCCCTTGAAGCGCTTGAGGGCGGCGACTTAGGCCCCGAGCAACTCGGCCTGGTGATCGCGCACTTCGGTGTGCAGGTCGAAGTCGAGGCTCAAGAAGGCGAGCTGAAAGGCCAGACGTTCCGTTGCCACTTGCGCGCCAACCTGCCCGCACTGGTAACCGGTGACACCGTGGTGTGGCGCGCAGGTAATCAGGGCATCGGCGTGATCGTCGCCCAGTTGCCGCGCAAAACCGAACTGTGCCGCCCCGACAACCGTGGCCAGCTCAAGCCGGTCGCGGCCAACGTCGACATGATCGTGATCGTCTTCGCGCCAATGCCCGAGCCTCACGCCAACCTGATCGACCGTTACCTGGTGGCTGCCGAGCACGCCGGGATCCGCCCGTTCCTGCTGCTGAACAAGGCAGACTTGATCGACGATCAAAACGCACCCGCTCTGAATGCACTGCTGGGGGTTTATCGCCAGTTGGGCTACCCGGTGCTGGAAGTATCAGCGCACCACGGTGACGGCATGCAGCAGTTGCAAGAGCAACTCAACGGCCGTATCAGCGTGTTTGTGGGGCAGTCGGGCGTGGGTAAATCCTCGCTGGTCAACAGCTTGCTGCCGGAGGTCAACCTGCGGGTCGGGCCGCTGTCGGAGCTGTCCGGTCAGGGCACGCACACCACCACCACCGCGCGGTTGTTCCACTTCCCGGGCGGCGGTCAGTTGATCGACTCACCGGGTATTCGTGAATTTGGCCTGGGCCACGTCAGCCGTGCTGACGTTGAGGCGGGCTTTATCGAGTTCAACGACTTGATCGGCCGCTGCCGCTTCCGCGACTGCAAGCACGACCGCGAGCCGGGCTGCGCGTTGTTGATGGCCCTGGAAGACGGCCGTGTGCAGCAACAGCGCATGAACAGCTATCGCTCGATCATTGCGAGCTTGCCGGAAAGCAGTTACTAAGCCTGCGCTTGCCTCGCGATCGTTTAAAAGATCGCGAGGCAAGCTCGCTCCTACACAGGTTTAGGGGTTGGCCGGGGGCTTGTCATCAAACAAGTTCAGCTTCTGGCGCTCTTCATGCATCGGCTTTGGCTGCTGGTCGGGCGGCAAGGTGATCGGGTCGTCCAGGGCTTTGGGCAACTGCTCAGCCTTGACCGGGTCCGGCCCTTGTTCACCCTCAATCGCTTGCTGGGCCTTTTTGGTCAGCACCACGATGTCGATCCGGCGGTTGACCGGGTTGTTCGGGTGGGCTTTGTCGAACAGCACTGACGAGGCATACCCCACCACCCGCGCCACCTGGCTGTCTGGGTAGCTGCCCGCCACCAGCGTGCGCCGCGCCGCGTTGGCGCGGTTGGCCGACAATTCCCAGTTACCGTAATCGCCCGTGCCCGCATAGGGCATGGCGTCGGTGTGACCACTGATGCTGATCTTGTTCGGCACCGCCGCAATGGTGTCGGCCATGGCCAGCAAAATGTCTTCGAAATACGGCTTGAGGCGCGCACTGCCCACGTCAAACATCGGGCGGTTTTCAGCGTCCATCACCTGGATACGCAAGCCATCAGGGGTGATTTCGAACAACAGTTGGTCTTTGAATTTCTTCAGTTGCGGGTTTTCTTCGACCTTGTTTTGCAACTCCTGAAGCAGCAACTCAAGGCGCTCCTTCTCAACCTGCTCGGCCATGCCCTGGATCTGGTCCGCGTCGATTTTGATCTTGTCCGGCACGGGCTCCTTTTTCTCTTCCGGATTGAGGGTGTTTTCCGGCGCCAGTGCGGGCGTGCCGCCCAGGTCGATGGTGTATGGCGTGCCGCTTTCAGAGAAACCGATCGGGTCTTTAAAGTAGCCACCAATGGCGATTTTCTGCTCTGGCGTGGCGGCGGTCATGAGCCACAACACCAGAAAGAACGCCATCATCGCGGTGGCAAAGTCCGCAAAGGCGATCTTCCAGGCGCCGCCGTGGTGGCCTGCGCCATAGCGCTTGACGCGCTTGATGATAATCGGCTGATTGTTTTCCATAACTCAGCGACCGCGAACCACTTGTTCCAGCTCGGAAAAGCTCGGCCGGTGCTTGGGGTACAGCACTTTGCGGCCAAATTCGACGGCCAGCGAAGGCGGCATGCCCGAGGCCGAGGCCACCAGCGAGGCTTTGATCGACTCGTAAACGTTGATCTCTTCTTTGGCGTCATGGGCCAGTGACGTCGCCAGCGGGCCAAAGAAGCCGTAGGCCGCGAGGATACCGAAGAACGTCCCCACCAGTGCCGCCCCCACGTGCATGCCGATGGCCGCCTGATCGCCCTCACCCAGCGACGCCATTGTCACAACAATGCCAAGAACCGCTGCCACAATGCCGAAGCCCGGCATCCCGTCGGCGATGCCGGTGATGGCGTGGGACGGGTGCTCGAGTTCTTCCTTGAGGTTGAACAGTTCCATGTCGAACAGCCCTTCCAGCTCGTGGGGCGCCATGTTGCCCGACGACATGATGCGCAGGTAATCGCAGATAAACGCGGTCATGCGCTCGTCTTTCAATACGGTCGGGTACTTGGCAAAAATCGGGCTGGCCGCAGGGTCTTCAACATCAGCCTCAATGGCCATCATGCCTTCGCGGCGGCTTTTATTGAGGATCTCGTACACCAGGCCCAGCACTTCCAAATAGAAGGTGTGGGTAAAGCGTGTGCCGAACATGCTGAGTGATTTTTTGATCACGTGCATGGTCATGTAGCCGGGGTTGGCCTGCAGGAATGCACCAAAGGCAGCCCCGCCGATGATCATGACTTCGAAAGGCTGAATCAGCGCTCCGATCTTGCCGTGAGAGAGTACGTAGCCGCCGAGCACGCTCGCAAACACGACGATGATGCCGATAATTTTAGCCATAGGTCATTAAGGTACTTTTTGAGTCCGGTTCAAGGTCATATTCCAGCGTCGCTAAAACTCTTCTTATCCTTATCGGCTAATCTGCGCCAGACTATAGTCGTTCAAGCCGAAAAGCCATTTGGCCCTATAGGGCCTTTAAACAATAGATGATGACCGCGCGACCATCATGGCGAATGAAACCGTTCCATCGACAGTCATACCTGCTTCTCTGGACGCGTGGGTCAGCCACCTCGACGCGGTGCGTTTGCCGATCCCGCAGCGCAGCCATGTGTTAGTCGGCAAGACCCTCAGCGACAGTCGCCGCTCATTGCGCGAGATCGCCGAAGTCATGCAAGACAGCCCGGCGCTAGCCTTGAGCCTGATCCGCGAAGCCAATCAACACGCGCAAAGCAGCCTGACCGAACCCGCCGAAAGCCTTGAAGTGGCGCTCAATCGGCTGGGGCTAAAACGCACCCAAGAGTTGCTCGAAAGCATGCCGGTGCTGCCGGCCGAAGACATCCCCGTTGCCCTGCGCCAAGTGCTGCTCATCAGCCAGCACGCGGCCCAGCAAGGGATTGGCCTGTTCGGCAACCGCCTGGCCAGATTGTGGCAAGAAGTGTATTGGGGCAGTTTGTTGTTCTTCTCGCCGTTGTGGGCCATGGCGATGACGCACCCCAAACAGCTGGAAGAATGGGAAGCGCGGGTGATTCATAAAGGCGAATGCGCTGACAAGGTTGAACGGGCGCTGTTCGGCGTGCGCCTGTTCGAGATCTGCCGGGCATTGGCCCAGCTGTGGCGGCTGCCCGAGTGGATCATGCAGGGCTACGCGGTGATCACCGACGATAAACGCACGTTGATCCGCGTGCTGCATATTGCCCGCGACACCCATCGCCCGCTGCACCAGCAGCAACAACTGGATGCCGACCCGGCCCTGCGCCGCTGGCTGAGCCATCCCGCCAACAGCCTGTTGCTGGCTAACGGTTTGGCGCTGTCCGCGCAACAGGGCTGGGACTCGCCACACAACCTGCGCTGGCAGTACCTGACCAGCCTGTACCTGCAACTGCCGCTGCATGAAGTGCAGCAGCAAGTGCACCAGAACGCCGCGAGCAGCGCCCGCTACCACTCAACCCCGGACCTCTGGCACCCGGCGCTGGCCTTGCTTATGCCGTGGGAGGCGCGCCGCGTAAACACCCACGGGCAACCGGCCCCGCCACCGTCCGCGCAAGCCTTGCAGGCCTGGCGCAAATACTGCGGGCAACTGCTGGAAGAACCGACGGCCTTCGCCAACCCGATGCACCTGACCTTGTGCGCGCGTGAAGCCCTGCAAGCGTGCGGCATGCGCCGGATCATCCTGCTGATGGCCGATAAAACCTCGAGCCTGTTGCGCGCGTTTCAAGTGCTCGGGCTGCCCAAAACTGCGTTCGACATGACCTTGAATGTGAGCGACAGCCCTGCCCTGCAACGCTTGATGGCGCAACCGGCGCAAGTGCGCCTCACGCCCGAAAACAACGCGGTGATATCGGCAGCCATGCCCGCTAACCTGCGCAGTCTGTTCCCCGGCGAGCATCTGCTGTTACGCTCGCTCAGCAATAACGGGCGCGTGGTCATGCTGATACTGGCCGACCAGGACGGCGGGCCGTTTTCGGAAACCAGCGTGCAAGCGTTTGGTAAAACCGCGCAATGTATCGAGAAAGCGCTGCACACCTTTACTGCTCGCGGGCGCTAACGCTTGCGCTACAATTCACCCCTTTTTTTGCTCTGGAGAACACATGCCTGACTTCTCTGGCTTGCCGTTAGTCATTGAACCCCGCGACCTCAAAGCCCGGCTCGATGCGCCCCATGTGATCGTGGTCGATCTGAGCAGCGCTGCACGCTACGAAGCCGGGCATATCCCGGGCGCCCGCTTTGTCGAGCCCAAACGCACGCAACTGGGTTTGCCACCGGCACCGGGCCTGCTGCCGACCCAGGCCGCGCTCGAAGCGCTGTTTGGCGAATTGGGGCACACCCCAGACGCGGTGTACGTGGTCTATGACGACGAAGGCGGCGGCTGGGCCGGGCGTTTTATTTGGTTACTGGATGTTATCGGGCACCGGGCTTATCACTATCTGGACGGCGGCATTCACGCCTGGATTGCTGAAGGCTACGACGTTACCCAAGACGTACCACCAGCGGTCGGCAGCCCGGTTGCCTTGACCTTGCACGACGAACCCACCGCCACCCGCGAGTACCTGCAAAGCCGCCTGGGCGCTGCGGACCTGGCCATTTGGGACGCCCGCAGCGCCGCCGAATACCGTGGTGAGAAAGTGCTGGCAGCCAAGGGCGGGCACATCCCGGGCGCCGCGAATTTTGAATGGACCGCAGGCATGGACAAAGAACGCAACCTGCGCATCCGCACCGACATGCCCGAGATTCTCAAGGACCTCGGGATCACGCCGGACAAAGAAGTGATTACCCACTGCCAGACCCACCACCGCTCTGGCTTTACTTATCTGGTCGCCAAAGCGCTCGGTTATCCGCGCGTCAAAGCCTATGCCGGTTCTTGGGGCGAATGGGGCAACCACCCTGACACGCCCGTCGAGCCGCCTGTAAAACACTAAGGATTTTGCATGAAAAAGCGTTTGTTCCTTCTGAGTCAGTACCTGTTGCCGCACCATCTGTTGTCGCGCCTGGCGGGTTGTATTGCCGAATGCCGTGTGCGCTGGTTTAAAAATGCGTTCACCACCTGGTTCGCCAAGCGCTACCAAGTGGACATGTCCCAGGCGCTGATTGAAGACGTCACCGCCTACGAGCACTTCAACGCCTTCTTCACCCGTGCCCTGAAAGACGGCGCCCGCCCGCTGGACCCGACGCCCGGCGCCATCCTCTGCCCGGCAGACGGCGCAATCAGCCAGCTCGGCCCGATTGAACACGGTCGCGTGTTCCAGGCCAAAGGCCACAGCTACAGCGTGCAAGAACTGGTGGGCGGCGATGCCGCTGTGGCAGCACAGTTTATGGGCGGTGAGTTCGCCACTATTTATCTGTCGCCAAAAGACTACCACCGCGTGCACATGCCACTGGCGGGCACCCTGCGCGAGATGATCTACGTGCCGGGCCGTCTGTTCTCGGTGAACCAGACCACTGCTGAAAACGTGCCGGAGCTGTTTGCCCGCAACGAACGTGCGGTGTGCATTTTTGATACCGAACGCGGCCCGATGGCGGTGGTATTGGTGGGCGCCATGATCGTGGCTTCGATTGAAACAGTATTTGCCGGTCTGGTGACGCCGCCTAAACGCGAGCTGAAAACCTTCCGTTACGACGAAGCGGCCCGTGCGCCGATCCACCTGGAAAAAGGTGCAGAGCTGGGTCGTTTCAAACTGGGCTCGACGGCCATCGTGTTGTTTGGCCCGGAGCAAGTGAAGTGGGCTGAAACCCTGGCGGCCGGTACGCCGGTGATGATGGGCGAGAAAATCGGCGAATAACGCCTTTACCTCTGTAGGAGCGAGCTTGCCTCGCGATCTTTTAAATCCTCAAAAGATCGCGAGACGAGCTCGCTCCTACAGGGGATGCGTCGGGCGTTAACCCTGGCCGTTACGGTCACGCTGGCCCAGCAGGTACAGCACACCATCCAGACCCAGGGTCGTGATCGCGTATTTAGCCGATTTTTTAACCAGCGGCTTGGCGCGGAACGCCACACCCAACCCGGCAATGGCCAGCATCGGCAAGTCATTGGCGCCGTCACCGACCGCAATGGTCTGCTCCAGGCTCAAGCCTTCATTGCGCGCCAGCTCTGTCAGTAAATCGGCTTTGCGCTGTGCGTCCACAATCGGCTCGACTGCCACGCCAGTCACTTTGCCATCCACCACTTCCAGCTCGTTGGCGAACACATAGTCGATGCCCAGCTTGGCCTGCAATTGCTTGGCGAAGTAGGTAAAGCCACCCGACAAAATGGCGGTTTTGTAGCCCAGACGCTTGAGCTCGGCAAACAGCACCTCAGCCCCTTCGGTCAGTCGCAGCGACGCGCCGATCGAGTCCAGCACGCTCACGTCCAGCCCTTGCAGCAGCGCCAAACGCTCTTTGAAGCTGGCCTTGAAGTCCAGCTCACCGGCCATGGAACGCTCGGTGATGGCCGACACTTTGTCGCCCACGCCTGCGGCCTTGGCCAACTCGTCGATCACTTCGGCTTCGATCAGCGTGGAGTCCATGTCGAACACCGCCAGGCGGCGATTGCGACGGAACAGGGTGTCTTCCTGCAAAGCGATATCAACCTGGAGTTCTTGCGCCAGGTTAAAGAAGGCAGTGCGCAAGGCGTCGATGTCAGCCAGCTCGCCGACCACGCGCAGTTCAATGCAGCTTTTGCTCAGTTCGGTGGGGGCGTCCAGCGGGACACGGCCCGACAAACGATCGGTCTGTTCGATGTTCAGCCCGTGCTGGCTGATCACCGACGTCACACGTTGTAACTCATGGGCCGTTACTTGGCGGCTCATCAGTGTAACCACATGGCGTTTTTGGCTTTGCTCGCTGACCCAGCGCTGGTAGTGATCTTCAGTGATCGGGTCAAAACGCAGTTGCAGGCCCTCATCGGCAATCAAGGGCTGGAGGTCTTTAAGCACTGCGGAGACTTGCTCGGCTTCGGGAATATTCACCAGAAAACCCAACGACAAAACGCCATGGATGACGGCCTGACCGATGTCGAGAATATTCACCCCATTGCTGGCCAATACGCCGGTAATGGCCGCAGTGAGACCCGGACGGTCTTCACCGGTGATGTTTATCAGGACGATTTCGCGCAAGGCACACCCCCATTCGCTAAAAAAAACGCATTCTACCCACTTTCAGTGACCATCGGGCATCGCCAAGGCTTTGCCGCCTCAGGGCTGCTCGCTATACTGCGCACCAACTTAACGGACTAAGAGCCGCGCTCAGTGAACCGGCCATCGCCTGTCAAAACCGATAACTTCTTCCTGCTGATCTTCCGGGCCCTTCGCGATAGACGCGTTCCGATAGCTCTGCGTATTGCCAGCCACAACGTGATTCTGGTCGCGTTGGCGTTGGTCATTTATGCAGTCGTCATGGGTTTGCAGTTCAAACAGGCCATGCACGAGCAAGCCGATGCGCTGGGTCAGAGCCTGACCACACAAACAGCCACATCGGCCACTGAACTGCTGGTGTCCAACGACATCCTCAGCCTCAACGTGCTGCTCAATAACCTGACGAAAAACCCGCTGGTGGCCCACGCCGCTATTTATAGCGTCGACAACCGCATCCTCGCTGAAGCCGGGCAACGCCCGAAAAGTGGCCTGCTGGGCGAAACCGAAGGCGTGTATCAAACCAAGATCACCTTTCAGGATGTAACCGCCGGGCATTTGCGCATCAGCCTGGACATGCGCCAGTTCGAACAGCCGATGACCATCAGCTTGCAGAGCATGGGCATCCTGAGTGCCATTTTGCTGGCACTGGCCTTGGCCTTGAGCTTGCGTTTGGGCAGGAACATTACGACACCTTTGTTGCAACTGCGTGTCTGGCTGCGTGAGCCGGACCCTTACACCCCGGCCATCAACCGCCAGGATGAAATCGGCGACCTCGCCCGCCAGTTGCACACACGCCTGGCCCCGCCAGCGCCTGAGCCGGAACCCGAGCCAGAACCCGAATACGACGACGAAGAAGCCGAAGAAGACGAGCCGGCGTTCGAAGTGCGTAACCTGCGTGATCCGGGCTTTGATGAAACCCCGCCTGCACCGGCACCAAAAGCTGCGCCGCGCCAGGTCATCAGTGCCGAAGAAGACGAAAACTACGACGAAGACCCGTTTGCCGACCTGCGCGACACGGCGTCCGAGGCGCCAGCGCCGGTGGTCAAGGCCCAACCGGCCAAGCCTGCCGCACCGCAACCGAGTGCTGTACTGGCCGTGCAACTGGGCGCCCAGGAGCAACTGCGTCGCCTGCCACGTGCCCGCTTGATGGAACTGCTGGAGCGTTATCGCGACTGCCTCAACCAGGCGGCGTCGCTGTACCAGAGCGAGCTGCACACGCTGAACGATGGCAGCACGCTGATGCTGTTCCACAGCGACGACAGCGGCGAAGACTACCTGACCAACGCCATTTGCTGCGGTGAATTGCTGCGTGCGTTGGGCCATGCCTTGCAGATCGAAGTCGCGGACAGCGGCATCACCCTGCAACTGCAATTGGGCCTGGTACTGGGCGAAGGCCTGAGCGGCATGAGCCAGATCGACCTGCTGCTGACCGAAACCGCCCAGGACGCCCTGGCCCTGTCGCAACACAGCCGCAACCTGCTGCTGGTAGAGCGCAAGATCAGCGACGACGCGCTGATTCGCCCACGCGCGCGCATCCGCCCGATTGCCAGCCCCGAAGGCGCCTGCTGTGTTGAGCGCCTGATGGAGCCCTACCCGTCCATGCTCGAACGCCAACTGGCGCGGATGCACGAAAACCGCGGGTAAGTCACTCGGAACATTTGTGGGATCGGGCTTGCTCGCGATTGCCACGCCTCGGTGGGTCAGACGTACCGAGTCGACTGAATCGCGAGCAAGCCCGCTCCCACATAGAGGTTGACGCACCGATTACAAATCAAAAAAAATCCCGCACACGTGCGGGATT
Organism: Pseudomonas helleri; assembly: GCF_001043025.1. Lineage (GTDB taxonomy): Bacteria > Pseudomonadota > Gammaproteobacteria > Pseudomonadales > Pseudomonadaceae > Aquipseudomonas > Aquipseudomonas helleri. The sequence continues at coordinate 213,111 of NZ_JYLD01000001.1, forward strand.
TTTTGTATCTGGCCATCACCTCAGAAGCGGAACACTTCCATGTCGGTGCGAATCGGTGAGGCGGTCGGGATCTTGGGCCTGTTCACTTCCTGCTTGGGCGCAGGCTTGGGCTCGGGCTTGTGCGGTTCGATCAAGGGCGGCTGGTTGGCCAATGGCTTGAGTGCCACGGTCAGTTGTTCGCTCAGTTGTTGCAACAACTCACCTTGGGCGCGGACCTGATCGGCCGTGCTGCCATCGTGCTTCTGCTCAAGGTGCACCATACGGCTGTCACGCACCTGACCACGGCGGTCGAGCAAACGCCATTGGGCATCAAGGATCGCTGGCTGGTTTTTACCCGAGTCCAACCGGGTGATCGACAGCAGCACTTGCACGTCCGGAGCAAACCCCGCAGTGGCCGGGGCCAGTACCACGCGCTGGCTGTCCAGACGCCAGGCCAGCTGGCGCACCAGCAACTGGTCAATGTCAGACGACAAACTGCCCGCCCAACGACCATCGGTCGCCGCGCTCAGGCTGCCATCGGTTTGGCGCTGCAACAGGGTTTCACGTTGCAGGTAGTCAGCCACGGTTACCGGGCCAAGGAGTACGGCCATGCCAGCGCTTTGCTTGGGCTGGCCGGGGTTGCCGCTGTCCAGTTGGTACAGGGACGCTGGCTGGTGCACGCTGCACCCCGCCAGGCCAAGCACACCGGCCAGCAACGCAATTAAAGGAAGGCGCAGAACGTTCATCATTCCATCCAGGTGGCCGCCACACGGCACGCCACAGTGTCATTCTCAGAAAATATCGGGCACATCGCTATCGGCTGTGCGAAAGAGCGCCATATCATCCGTGAATATGCGGCCTTACTCCAGCGCCGCAGCGCCGATCTGCGCGAAAAAACCCAGATCGGCGCACCGCGCTTAGTTAGGCGTCTCTACCAACAGGGCGTCTACGCGCTGGAAGCCACGCGGCAGCTTGTTGCCGCGGCGCCCGCGCTCACCTTTGTAGTGCTCAAGGTCATCGGCCTTGAGCGACAAGGTGCGCTTGCCCGCCTGCAACACCAGCGTGGCGTTGTCGGGCAGCACGGCGAGGTCGGTCACGTACTCTTCGCGACTGGCTACGCGCTCGCCCGGAATGCCGATGATCTTGTTGCCTTTGCCCTTGCCCAGTTGCGGCAGGTCACTGACTTTGAAAATCAACAGTCGGCCTTCGGTGGTCACCGCCGCCAGCCAGTTGTTTTCGCGATCTGCCACAGGCCGCGGAACCATCACTTGCGCGCCTTTTGGCAGGGTCAGCAAGGCTTTACCGGCTTTGTTCTTGGCTTGCAGGTCTTCACCTTTCACCACAAACCCATAACCGGCGTCCGAGGCGATCACGTACAACGCGTCGTCGTCAGGCAGCAGCACGCATTCAAAGGTGGCGCCCGGTGGCGGGGCCAACCGCCCGGTCAGCGGCTCGCCCTGGCCACGGGCCGACGGCAAGGTGTGCGCCGCCACCGAGTAGCTGCGCCCGGTGGAGTCAATAAACACGGCAAATTGGTTGGAGCGCCCGGCCGCCGCGGTTTTATAACCGTCGCCAGCTTTATAGGACAATCCGGTCGCGTCCAGGTCATGGCCTTTACCGCAACGTACCCAGCCTTTTTCAGACAGCACCACGGTGACAGCTTCAGTCGGGATCAGCTCGTTTTCCGACAGGGCCTTGGCTTCTGCACGGGCCACGATCGGTGAACGACGGTCGTCGCCGTAGGTTTCGGCGTCGGCCAGCAACTCGCTGCGCACCAGCTTTTTCAGCTTGGCTTCGCTGCCCAGCAAGGTTTGCAGCTTGGCTTGTTCTTTACGCAGGGCGTCTTGCTCGTCGCGCAGCTTCATCTCTTCAAGGCGGGCCAATTGGCGCAAGCGCGTGTCGAGGATGTAGTCGGCCTGGATTTCGCTCAGCTCAAAACGGGCAATCAGTTCAGCCTTGGGATGTTCCTCGGTCCGAATGATGTGAATCACTTCGTCAAGGTTTAGATAAGCGATCAGCAAACCGTCCAACAGATGCAGGCGGCGCTCGACTTTATCCAGACGGAACTGCAAGCGGCGGCGCACGGTTTGTACGCGGAATTCCAGCCACTCCACCAGCAAGGCACGCAGGTTTTTCAGTTGCGGCTTGCCGTCCAGACCGATGATGTTGATGTTGACCCGGAAGGTCGACTCCAGCTCGGTCACGGCGAACAAGTGCTGCATCAGCTCGTCGAGATCCACCTTGTTGTTGCGCGGGATGATCACGATACGGCACGGGTTTTCGTGGTCGGACTCGTCACGCAGGTCGGTGACCATCGCCAGCTTGGTCGGCTTGGCCTGCATCAGCGCCGCGATCTGCTCCAGTACCTTGGCGCCCGACACCTGGTGCGGCAACGCCGTGACCACGATGTCGCCGTCTTCTACGTGGTACACCGCACGCATGCGCACCGAGCCACGGCCGGTCTGGTAGATCTTCAGCAGGTCGGCGCGCGGGGTGATGATTTCGGCTTCGGTCGGGTAGTCCGGGCCCTGAATGTGCTCGCACAGTTGCTCGACGGTGGCTTTAGGTTCATCGAGCAAACGCACGCAGGCGCTGGCGACTTCGCGCAGGTTGTGCGGCGGTACGTCGGTGGCCATGCCCACGGCGATACCGGTGGTGCCATTGAGCAGGATGTTCGGCAAACGTGCCGGCAACACCGCAGGCTCATCAAGGGTGCCGTCAAAGTTTGGCACCCAGTCTGCCGTGCCCTGGCCCAGCTCGCTGAGCAGCACTTCGGAGTAGCGCGACAGGCGCGCTTCGGTGTAACGCATGGCCGCGAAGGATTTGGGATCATCCGGCGCACCCCAGTTACCCTGGCCGTCGACCAAGGTGTAGCGGTAGCTGAACGGCTGGGCCATCAGCACCATGGCTTCGTAGCAGGCCGAGTCGCCGTGCGGGTGGAACTTGCCGAGCACGTCACCGACGGTACGCGCCGATTTCTTGTGCTTGGCGTCGGCGTCCAGCCCCAGCTCGCTCATGGCGTAGACAATACGCCGCTGTACCGGCTTGAGGCCGTCGCCGATGTGCGGCAAGGCCCGGTCCATGATCACGTACATGGAGTAGTTGAGGTAGGCCTGTTCTGTGAAGTCGGCCAGTGACCGGCGTTCTACGCCGTCCAGGCTGAGATCAAGGGAGTCGCTCATGCGGACCTCATTCAGTTCGTTGTCTGGCGCAACAGCATGGTGCCGTCGCGCTGGGTAAATTCAAGTTTGTTCAAAGCGCTCATGCCCAGCAGCACTTGTTCGCCTTCAAGCCCCGGCGCCGCCACCGCTCGCACGTCGCGCAACACGATGGCGCCCAGTTGCAGGCGGTCGATTTGCGTGCGGTAGCCCTGAACCCGGCCATTGGCGGTGTTCAGGGTCACGGCGGCGCCCCTGGGCAATGCCAGTTGCCTGGCGAGTTCCTGCGGGACCGCCACATCGGTGGCCCCGGTATCGAGTAAAAATTCCACCGGCACGTTGTTGATCCGGCCGCTGGCGACAAAGTGGCCCTGCACGTTGCCGCGCAGGGTCACTTCGATATAGCCCTTGCCTTGCTGCGAGGCTACCTCGGTATTGGGGTTTTGCTGACGCTGTTCTACACGCCCGAAAAACTGCGTGGCCAGGTACAAACCGGCGCACCAGGCCACGATCATGAAGATGCGCCCCATCCCTTTACCCGGCGCCTGCTGGCTCATGACTTGGCGCTCCAGCCACCTTGCGGGGCAGCAAAGCGCCAGACAATCGGGCGTTTCTCGCCATCGGCGCGCACGTGGCTGCCGTTATCCACGCCGATCCACGCGCCTTTGGCGTCGATGACCAGCGCTTCGGCGTTGCCGTACGGGCTTTTGTACAAACGTTCTTTGGTCAAGGCGTCGTTGGCAAATGACCAGCAGCGCTCGACTTCACCGGTGTCCAGAGTGCGACGGCACACGCGGTAGGCCATGCGTTCAAGGGTAAACAGCTTGCCCTCGAACAGCGCCAGATCAGAAAAGTCTTTCTGCTGGGGCTTGCCCTTGAGTTGCGACGGTGGCTGTTCAAGGCCGCCTTCGCTCATCAACACGCAACCGTTTTCACAGTCCCACACGCTCTGCTGCTTGCGGATGGTCAGCAAACCCCGGCGCTCGCGCTCGGCCGCCAACCAGAGCTGCGTGCCCTGCGGGTTGACCACAATGCCTTCAAACAGCGCATTAAAGTGCAGCAACATGCCGCTGGCACGGGCCTGACGCACCAGCGCCGGGTCGATTTTCAGCCAGGCCGGGGCGCCAATCGGCGGCACCCGCAGCACGGCAGCATGGGCTTCACTGACCACGTAACGGTTACCGGCGTCGTCGCAGGTAATGCCTTCGAAATCCAGATCGCCCCCGCGCAGCGGGCTGATGGCTTTACCCATCATGCGCACGCCCCACGGCAAGCCGCTTTCGGGCACAGGCGGCACTTCAATGGTCACCGCCTCGGCCTGCCACAGCGGGTCGCGGGTATCCAGACGGTACAGCTGATCATCATCGCGATCAGACACGGCCCACATCTCGCCCTGGCACATCGCCAGGCCAGACAAGTTACCCCCGCGCATGCCTGCCACCGGATGCTCGGACTGCAGCGCCAGCTCTGGCCAGGTATCCGCCAGAACCGGGGCCGCACTCACACACAGCAGCGCCAGCAAGGCACTGCGCATCAGGCCAGCACCTGCGCCAGATCGCCTTTGGATTCAAGCCAGGACTTGCGGTCACCGGCGCGTTTTTTCGCCAGCAGCATGTCCATCATTTCTGACGTCGCGGCGTAGTCTTCGAGGGTGAGTTGCACCAGACGCCGGGTGTTCGGGTCCATGGTGGTTTCACGCAGTTGCGGCGGGTTCATTTCGCCCAGGCCTTTGAATCGCGTGACCTGCGGCTTGCCGCGTTTTTTCTCGGCCACCAGACGGTCGAGAATACCGTCGCGTTCGGCCTCGTCGAGGGCGTAGTAAATCTCTTTGCCCAGGTCGATCCGGTACAGCGGCGGCATGGCCACGTACACGTGACCGGCGTCGACCAGCGGCCGAAAATGCTGCACGAACAACGCGCAGAGCAAGGTGGCGATGTGCAGACCGTCGGAGTCGGCGTCGGCCAGGATGCAGATTTTGCCGTAGCGCAGCTGACTCATGTCCGCCGCGCCCGGATCAACACCAATGGCCACAGCGATGTTGTGTACTTCCTGGCTGGCGAGGACTTCGCTGCCGTCGACTTCCCAGGTGTTGAGGATCTTGCCGCGCAACGGCAGGATGGCCTGGAATTCTTTGTCCCGCGCTTGTTTGGCAGAACCGCCTGCGGAATCACCCTCTACCAGAAACAGCTCGGAGCGCATCGGGTCCTGCCCGGCGCAATCAGCCAGTTTGCCGGGCAAGGCCGGACCTTGGGTGATGCGTTTGCGTTCAACCTTTTTGCTGGCCTTGAGGCGACGACCGGCGTTATTGATCGCCAGCTCTGCCAGTTGCATGCCCAGTTCAGGGTTGGCGTTGAGCCACAGGCTGAACGCGTCCTTGACCACACCCGAGACAAACGCCGCCGCTTCACGGGACGACAAACGCTCTTTGGTCTGGCCGGAGAACTGCGGCTCCTGCATTTTCATCGACAAGACGAATGCAATGCGTTCCCAGACGTCTTCGGGCGCCAGCTTCACACCACGCGGCAGCAGGCTGCGGAACTCGCAAAACTCACGCATGGCGTCGAGCAGGCCTTGGCGCAGGCCGTTGACGTGCGTGCCGCCCTGGGCGGTCGGGATCAAGTTGACGTAGCTTTCCTGCACGCTGTCGCCGCCCTCTGGCAGCCACAGCAGCGCCCAGTCGACGGCTTCTTTATTACCCGCCAGGCTGCCGCAGAACGGCTCGTCCGGCAGGCGTTCGAATTCGCTGACCGCGTCGACCAGGTACGAGCGCAGGCCGTCTTCGTAGTGCCACTCGACTTTTTCGCCGGTGCCTTTGTCTTCAAAGCTCACCAACAGGCCCGGGCACAACACAGCCTTGGCCTTGAGCACGTGCTTGAGACGGCTGACCGAGAACTTGGGCGAATCGAAGTATTTAGGGTCCGGGGCGAAGTACACGCTGGTCCCGGTGTTGCGCTTGCCGACCGTACCGACGACTTCGAGGTCGGTGGCCTTGAAGCCATCGGCGAAGGTCATCTGGTATTCGTTGCCGTCGCGCTTGACCTTGACCCGCACTTGGGTCGACAAGGCGTTCACCACCGAGATCCCCACGCCGTGCAGGCCGCCGGAGAACTGGTAGTTTTTGTTCGAAAACTTGCCGCCCGCGTGGAGCTTGGTCAGGATCAGTTCGACGCCTGACACACCCTCTTCGGGGTGAATGTCGACCGGCATGCCACGCCCGTCGTCGCTGACTTCCAGCGAGTGGTCGGCGTGCAGGATGACTTGCACCGATTTGGCGTGACCGGCCAGGGCTTCGTCGACGCTGTTGTCGATGACTTCCTGGGCCAGGTGGTTTGGCCGACTGGTGTCGGTGTACATGCCGGGGCGTTTGCGCACCGGGTCGAGGCCCGAGAGGACTTCGATGGCGTCTGCGTTATAAGAGCTAGCGCTGGGAGTGGCCATAGGGTCTCGTCGTTAGTCGTAAGTGAAAAATAAGGGCCATTCGACTCGCGCTTAAAGCGCCGCGAAGTCGATGGTTTGATACTGATGTGCCGCTATGCCGGCGAAACTCAACAGCCCCGGCAGTTGTTCGGCAAACCCTTGGTAGCTGTGATCGCCGCCGCCCTGAATCCGTAACGCGCACGCGGCGTAGTACTGTTCGGCATGGCGGTAATCCAGGGTTTCGTCGCCGGTTTGCAACCACACCTGATAACGCTGCGGGTCTTGCGGGGCTGGAACTTCCAGCGCTGCCAGGGCCAGCACGTGATCGTGGGTCAGCTCCCAGGTTTCGCCGCTGTAAAAGTTGGTTTGCGTGCCCAGGTAGCCGTCGAAGTGACGATGCGGGCTGACGGCCGGGTTGACCAGCAAGGCCTTGAGCCCATGCTGTTCGGCCAGATAGGTCGCATAGTAGCCGCCGAGCGAGCTCCCGACCAGCAGAGGACGGTCCAGTTCGCTGATTGCCGCCTGCAATTGCGCCATCGCCTCACGCGGATGGTGGTGCAAGGCCGGAACGCGCAACTGCTCACTCAGCCCGATGCGCTGCATCACGGAGGCCAGCTGGACGGCCTTTTTCGACTCGGGGGCGCTGTTGAACCCATGGATATACAAGATGGAACCCGACATGCAATAACCCCCGAGTACAGATTTAGCCGAACGCTGTTTCAAGAAAGACGCGCAGTTTAGCCTGACTCAAGGGGCCATGGCCGTTTCAAGATAATTCAGGCCCGCCCACTCAGTAATTGTTCGCGCTGTAATCGGGCGTGAACACAAAGTTATCCAGCCGCGACACGCCGGTGTCCAGCGCGCCATCGGGGTGCAGGCGGAGCCAGCGATAGCCGGGCGCCTCGCCGCTGACATCAAAGTCTGTGCTGCCCGGCGTGAACTGCACGCAGGTAGAAGGCGTTGCCAGCAAGCGCACACTGTTGCGCACATGGTCGAACGGCTGATGGATATGCCCCCAGAGCACGGCGCGCACCTGCGGGAAGCGATCCAGCACGGCCCAGAACTCGTTAGCGTTGCGCAGACCGATCGGCTCGATCCATTCACTGCCCACCGGCACCGGGTGGTGGTGCAGGCAAACCAGATGATGACGCTGCGGCGCTTCGCTCACAGCCCGGGCGAGCAACTGTAATTGCTCATCCTCCAGATAACCCGGCGTGGCGCCCGGCACCTGCGAGTTGAGCAAAATGATGCGCCAGTTGCCAATGTCCAGAACCGGGTCGAGCAGACGGGTCTGCACCGTGGCTTCGCGCATCTGCGCCAATCGGTCGTGATTGCCGGGCAGCCAGCGGGCATTGGCGCACAACGGCTCGCTCACTTGCCGAAACCGCTGATACGCCGCAACGCTGCCGTCCTGAGCCAAATCGCCGGTGGCCAGCAGCAGATCGACCTGCTCCTGCTCGGCCCGCGCCTTGTCGACCACCTGTTGCAGGCTCTGCGCCGTGTTCAGCCCCAGCAGGGTACTGTCTGCGTCGGCAAACAAATGGCTATCGGTCAGTTGCACCAGCAGCACCGAGTGTTCGGTGGTCGGCGTGGAAGCGTTGGGCAAGGCGTTCTCCCGGTGGGTAGATAAATGGCGCGATTATGCCACTCCAGAACCCTCTGTAGGAGCGAGCTTGTCTCGCGATCTTTGATCGTTAAAAGATCGCGAGGCAAGCTCGCTCCTACAGCAGCAAAGCCTAGCGGACTTCGGCGTACTCGTGCCCGCAGGCCAGGCAATGGCTCAGCCACTCACCTAAAAACACATTGAGCTGGGCCTTTTCGTCGGGCTGGTGCATCGCATCATTGGGGTAAGGATAGATGCTGCGAAAGCGCCGCGCATGTTCAGCCCCAATCACCTCGGCCATGCGCGCATCGTGGTACACCTGCACTTGCAGTTCCGGCACCGGCAGCCACGGCAGGCTGTGTTCCTGGCGCACGCGCAAGGTGCTGGTGTACGGGCAGTCAAGCATCACTTCAAGGGTTAGCACGCCGAGCATCTGCTCACCCTGAGTGACCGCGATCTGTCGCGCGCTCGGTTGCTCGCGCATGTCAGGCAATAAACGCATCAGCCGCGCATAGTTGGCTTCGCAGGCAGCCTGCAAGCCAATCAAATCAACCCGGTAGCGATCACGGACGCCATTTACTGCCATAACCCCCTCACTTCAGCGCGGTTAAGCGCCAGCCACTGCAGGGCAATAATGCTCGCCGCGTTAGAAATACGTCCATCACGCACCGCTTGCAGCGCATCTTCATACGCCCATTTAGTCACGCGAATGTCTTCGGCTTCTTCGTCCAGACCATGCAGGCCGCCCGCATTAGAGCTGTCGCAACGCCCCAGAAACACGTGCACAAATTCAGTGCTGCCGCCCGGTGACGGGAAATAACGGGTAATGGGCCATAACGCCGAGAACGTCAGCCCCGCTTCTTCTTGGCCTTCGCGGTGGGCGATGTCTTCGGGGTCATTTTCACCCTCTTTGTCGATCAGGCCGGCCACCAGCTCGATCAGCCACGGGTTGTCGATTTTGCCCAGGGCGCCAACGCGAAACTGCTCGATCAACACCACTTCGTCGCGCACCGGGTCATAAGGCAGCACACACACCGCGTCATGACGCACAAACACCTCACGACTGATCTCACGGCTCATGCCACCGGCAAACAGCTCATGGCGCAGGAAAACCCGGTCCAGTTGGTAAAACCCCTGGTAGCCGTTTTCGCGTTTTACGATCTCGACGGCGCTGGGCTTGGCCTTGGTGATGTCAGTCATGGAAAACCTCTTGCTGGCAAATTCACACCGGGGGTGACCCCACGGCATCGCGCATCCTAACGCGCCTGTGCTTCTGGATGCAGCCCCTTTTATAACGTGGGGATAGACGGATTGCCTGCAAACCAACTCTAATTGACACCTTCAAGCTTAGCGGCGAACTGACGCCCTTGTTGGCAGTCGAACGAGCCTGCGTTCACCTTTCTTTCGTTGATGAAGGACGACCATGTCACTTTTAAAACTGGCTTCCCTGACTTGCATCGCCCTCGCGCTGGGTGCTTGCCAGAGTGCTTTTCAACCCAAACCGCTGGCGTTCACCCCCGATGCCTCCGAGCAGGTCAAAGCGGGCTGCAAGGGCGATGACTGCCCGCTGGTCAACATTGAGACCGTGCACTTCGCCGCCGATCCGAAGCTGGACGCCCTGATCGAACAGCGCCTGCTGAAAATGACCGTCAACTCGCCGGACGACAAATTGGCGCCGTCGCTGAACGCTTACCGCGAGCAGTTCCTGCGCACTGCCGACACCCGCAACAGCATGTATTTGCAGGCCAAGGTACGTGAGCAGCATGACGACTTGGTGATCATCGAGCTGATCAGCTACCTGGACACCGGCGGCGCGCATGGCATGCCGGGCCGTGGCTTTATCAACTGGTCGCGTAAAGACCATAAAGAAGTGACCTTGCAGGACATGCTCCTGCCGGGTCAGGAAAGAGCCTTCTGGGGCGCGGCCAAAGTGGCGCACAACAACTGGCTGATCAACTCGCACCGCAGCAACGATGCAGAGTTCGTCAAAACCTGGCCGTTCCAGCAAACCCCGAACGTGGCGCTGCTTAAAGACAGCGTCTTGCTCAAGTACGACGTGTACAGCATTGCCCCGTACTCCGATGGCAACGTTGAGCTGAGCATTCCGTATTCGCGCTTGAACGGGATTATCAAGCCGGAGTGGTTGCCGGGTCGCGGCTAACCCAAAACGCCCAAAACGTCTGTAGGAGCGAGCTTGCCTCGCGATCTTTTAAAAAGATCCAAAGATCGCGAGGCAAGCTCGCTCCTACAGTGGGTTTTGGGTTGTGGTTGTGGGTTAGTGTTTGCGGCCCAGCACCCACATCAGCAGCCCGGCCAGCAGCAACGCCGGCAAGGTTGCGCCGACATCCGGGTAGAAGTTGGCCAGCAGGTGATAGGTCAGCACCCCGCCCGACCAGGCCAGCAACGTCGGCCAGCGCAGCAGGCCCGGTGTCACGTCGACGCTGCGTTTACGCACAATGAAGTGATCCACCAGCACCACGCCAAACAACGGCGCAAACACCGAGCCAATCAGCAGCAAGAAGTTCTGGTACTGCGCCAGCGGCGCCAGCAGGGCGATCAAGGTGCAGATAACGCCAATGGCCAACGCCAGGTGCTCAACTTTCAAGCGCAGCAAGAATCCGCTGGAGACGGCCGCCGAGTGAATGTCAGCGAAGGCGTTTTCAGATTCATCGAGCAAAATCAGCAGCAACGCAATCCCCAGGCCAGCCCCCGCCAGCGCCAACAGCAGCGCATTGACTTCACCGCTCGGCGCGAACGCCAGGGTGTAGGCCACACCCAGACTCATCAGCCAGAAGTTGCCGATCAAAAAGCCCAGCGCGGTGCCGCCAAACACGCTTTTGGCGCGTTTGCCGAAGCGCGAATAGTCGGCGATCAGTGGCAGCCACGACAGTGGCATGGCAATCGCAATGTCGAAACCCACCGCGAACGGCATCGAACCGTCGCCCTTCTGCGCCCATAAAGCAGCCAGATCGGCCTTGGCGAAGAGGTTCCAGGTGAGCCACAGGCACGCGGCCAGCAACAGCCAGATGCCCCACTTACGCAAGATCTTGCGCACAAACGCCAACGGCCCGCTGACCGCGAGCAGCGTGGCCAGGGCGCCGAAGAATAATGTCCAGAGCAGCGGATTGCTCAGCCAACTGCCCTCACTGAAGGCCCGCGCGCCAAGCAGGCTGGCGGCATCGCGCATCACAATGATTTCAAACGAGCCCCAGCCAATCAGTTGCAGAACGTTCAACACGGCAGGGAGCATGGCACCGCGGCTGCCCAGGCTGAGTTTTAGCGCGGCCATGGAGGACAGCCCCGTGTCGCTGCCGATCACCCCCACCGACGCCAATAGCGCCACGCCGACCAGCGTGCCGAGAAAAATTGCCAGCAGCGAACCCGACAGGCCCAGCCCCGGCGCCAACAAGGCCCCGGTCTGCAACACCATCAGCCCGACGCCGAGGGAGAACCACAAGGAAAACAGATCGCGAGCGCCGAAGACGCGCTTGTCCAACGGGACGGCGGTATCCGGCGAGTAAGTGCTGGGTGTGTTCAAGGAAAGAGTCTCTTGAAGAGAAAGAAGGTGCCGGATAATCAAACCCGTGGGAGCGGGCTTGCTCGCGATGGGGTCGACACGGTTTCACATGCAGACCGCGTCGTTCGCATCGCGAGCAAGCCCGCTCCCACAAGGGGAACTGCTTACATCACACCTTCTTGTACAACTGGCTGCCTTCCTGCTTGAAGCGCTCGGCCTGTTCCGCCAGGCCTTTGGCCACGTCGACGTCGACCGCTTCAATGCGTTGGTTGGCGGCGTAGATGCGCACTTCCTGGGTGATTTTCATCGAGCAGAATTTCGGCCCGCACATGGAGCAGAAATGCGCGACTTTGGCCGAGTCTTTCGGCAGGGTTTCGTCGTGGTACGAGCGCGCCGTGTCCGGGTCCAGGCCAAGGTTGAACTGGTCTTCCCAACGGAACTCGAAACGTGCCTTGCTCAGCGCGTTGTCGCGGATTTGCGCACCGGGGTGGCCTTTGGCCAAGTCCGCGGCGTGGGCAGCGATTTTGTAAGTGATGATGCCGGTCTTCACGTCATCCTTGTTCGGCAAGCCCAAGTGCTCTTTGGGCGTGACGTAGCAGAGCATGGCGCACCCGAACCAGCCGATCATCGCCGCGCCAATGCCCGAGGTGATGTGGTCGTAGCCCGGCGCGATGTCGGTGGTCAGCGGGCCGAGGGTGTAAAACGGCGCCTCGTCGCAGCACTCCAGCTGCTTGTCCATGTTCTCTTTGATCAACTGCATCGGCACGTGGCCCGGGCCTTCGATCATGCACTGCACGTCGTGCTTCCAGGCGATTTTGGTCAGCTCGCCGAGGGTTTCCAGCTCACCGAACTGCGCGGCGTCGTTGGCGTCGGCAATCGAGCCCGGACGCAGGCCGTCGCCCAGCGAGAAGCTGACGTCGTAGGCCTTCATGATTTCGCAGATTTCGTCGAAATGGGTGTAGAGGAAGTTCTCTTTGTGGTGCGCCAGGCACCACTTGGCCATGATCGAACCGCCCCGCGACACAATGCCGGTCACGCGTTTGGCGGTCAGCGGCACATAGCGCAGCAACACCCCGGCGTGGATGGTGAAGTAGTCCACGCCCTGCTCTGCCTGCTCGATCAGGGTGTCGCGGAACAGCTCCCAGGTCAGGTCTTCGGCCACGCCGTTGACCTTTTCCAGCGCCTGGTAAATCGGCACCGTACCGATCGGCACCGGCGAGTTGCGGATGATCCACTCACGGGTTTCGTGAATGTGCTTGCCGGTGGACAAGTCCATGACCGTGTCCGACCCCCAGCGAATGCCCCAGGTCAGCTTGGCCACTTCTTCTTCGATGGAGGAGCCCAGCGCGCTGTTGCCGATGTTGCCGTTGATCTTCACCAGGAAGTTACGGCCGATGATCATCGGCTCCAGCTCAACGTGGTTGATGTTGGCCGGGATGATGGCGCGGCCACGGGCGATTTCGTCGCGCACGAATTCCGGGGTGATTTCTTTCGGGATGTTGGCGCCGAAGCTGTGGCCGGCGTGCTGCTGGTCCAGCAGGCCCGCCGCACGGGCTTCTTGCAGCTTCATGTTTTCGCGGATGGCGACGTATTCCATCTCGGCGGTGATGATGCCCTGACGCGCGTAGTGCATCTGGGTGACGTTGGCCCCGGCCTTGGCCCGGCGCGGGTTTTTCACGTGGGCGAAACGCAGTTTGGTCAGTTCGGCGTCTTCAAGGCGCATTTGCCCGAAGTTCGAACTCAGGCCCGGCAGGCGTTCGGTGTCATCGCGGTCATTGATCCAGGCCGAACGCACGTCGCCCAAGCCTTTGCGCACGTCAATCTGTACTGAAGGGTCGGTATACGGGCCTGAAGTGTCGTAGATCAATACCGGCGCATTGATTTCACCGCCAAAATCGGTCGGCGTGACATCAAGGCTGACTTCACGCATCGGCACCAGAATGTCCGGGCGCGAACCCTGTACGTAAACTTTTTGCGAGCGGGTAAACGGCTTGACCGACTGCTCATCGACCTTGGCCGAATCACTGAGATTGATCGCGTTTTTTAGTGTTGTACTCATCACGGCTCTCCAGACTGCATCCAGGTGGATTGTCGGAGGGAGAACCTGAAAAAAGCACGGACGCGCCCAAGGACTGGGTGCTGAGTGACGACCTCGAACGATTGATCATTTTTTGAACAATCGATCCCGGACGGCACTCAAGAGGACTCGCCGGGAGACGAGAAATCTTGTTCCCTACGCAGGCGCTAACCTGATCAGGTTCAACGGGATCCGAAATTATTCGATCTCAGCCTCATAGCAAGGCACCCCGACAAGAACACGGCCAATATAAAGAAGTGTGTGGCAGAACGCCAACCCTGAAATAAACAGCATGACGAAAGAGACAACAACGGCATTGTTGCAAGGTGTCACGGCAACTACACTCGCTACGTCTTGTAACTCCGAGTGCCAGAACACGGCCTCGACAATCAATTTCGCATTATTGAACTAGGGATCGCTCATGCTGCGCAAACTCTCGCTGGCTATCGCCGTGTCCTGGGCGACCAACGCTATGGCTGTGGATTCACCCGCGCCCGTGTCCAACCAAAACGGTTTGGTCAGCGTTTACCAGGAAGCTGTCGACAATAACGCCGACCTCGCGGCAGCCCGTGCCAGCTACTCGGCACAAAAGGAAGTCGTCCCCCAGGCCCGCGCCGGTTTGCTGCCTAATCTGTCGGGTGGCGCCGAGTCGAGCAGTGTGCGCACCTCCATCGACAGGCCGTCGATGACCACCAACCGCAGCCTGATGGTTTACCAGGCCACACTGGCCCAGCCGCTGTTTCGCATTGACCGCTGGTTCCAGCTCAAGGCGGCCGAGTCGATCAATGAACAAGCCGCGCTGCAACTCTCGGCCACTGAGCAAAATCTGATTCTGCAAAGCGCCAATGCTTACTTCTCGGTGTTGCGTGCCCAAGACACCCTGGCCGCTACCAAGGCCGAAGAAGCGGCGTTCAAGCGCCAACTGGACCAGTCCCGCGAGCGCTTTGATGTGGGCCTGTCGGACAAGACCGACGTGCTGCAATCCCAAGCCAGCTACGACACCGCGCGAGCCAACCGCATGCTCGCCAAGCGCCAGGTCGAAGACGCCTTTGAAGCGTTGGTGACGCTGACCAACCGCCAGTACAACGCCATTGAGGGCATGCGCCACAGCCTGCCGATTTTGCCGCCCACGCCGAACGACGCCAAAGCTTGGGTCGACACCGCCGCGCAGCAGAACCTCAACTTGCTGGCCAGTAACTACGCGGTAGACGCCGCGCAAGACACCCTCAAGCAACGCAAGGCCGGCCACGCACCGACCGTGGACGCGGTGGCGCAATACAAATCCGGTGACAACGATGCCTTCGGCCTGACCAACCCGAACGCCCTGAACCAGCGCTACGGTGGGCCGGTCAACCAGACCAGCATCGGTATTCAGTTGAACATCCCGATTTACAGCGGCGGCCTGACCAGCTCGCAAGTGCGCGAGTCGTACTCACGTCTGGACCAGACCGAGCAGCAGCGTGAGCAACTGCGCCGCCAGGTGGTGGAAAACACCCGCAACCTGCACCGCGCGGTGAATACCGATGTCGAGCAGGTGAAAGCGCGCAAACAGTCGATCATCTCGAACCAGAGCGCCCTGGAAGCCACGGAAATCGGTTACCAGGTGGGCACGCGCAACATCGTTGACGTGCTCGACGCCCAGCGTCAGTTGTACAACTCGGTGCGTGACTACAACAACAGCCGCTACGACTACATCCTCGACAACCTGCGCCTTAAACAGGCGGCAGGCACGTTGAACCCGGGCGATCTGGATGCGTTGTCGCGTTACCTGAAAGCCGATTACAACCCGGACAAAGACTTCCTGCCGCCAGACCTGGCCCAGGAAGCGGCTGCCAACATTCGTAACGCCGGCCAGTAAAAACTCTGTAGGAGCGAGCTTGCCTCGCGATCTTTTGATCTTTAAAAGCTCGCGAGGCAAGCTCGCTCCTACAGGGCCGTCATCGATTTAGTAACCGACCCAACCCGTCCAGCAAGCGCTGCAAGGCGCCCTGATTTGCGAGCATCACGTTCAAACCGGCCTGGCCCATGTGCCGGGCGTCTTGCGGCAGTTCAAACAAGCGCCGTACCGCCACCGCCAAAGCGTTCGCATCGTCCACTTCTTCCAGCGCCCCGGCGTCACGCAACAGCGCGGCGATTTCGAGGAAGTTGAACAGGTGCGGACCGCTCAGCACCGGCTTGGACAGCGCCGCAGGCTCCAGCAGGTTGTGCCCGCCATTGGCCACCAGGCTGCCGCCTACAAACGCGCTGTCGGCCAGGGCGTACAAAAACAGCAACTCGCCCATGGTGTCGCCCAACAGCACCTGTGTTTGCGCGCTGACCGGCGTTGCGGCCGAGCGCCGTACCGTGTCGAACCCTTCGCTTTGGCACAACGCGAACACCGCGTTGAAGCGCTCCGGGTGGCGCGGCACCAGGATCAACAAGGCATTCGGGTAGCTGGCGAGCAACTGCCGATGCGCCGCCAGCACGATGGCGTCTTCACCTTCGTGGGTGCTGGCGGCGATCCACACCGGGCGCTCCAGCGCCTGCCATTGCTCACGCAGTGCGCGGGCCTTGATCAGCAACTGGGGGTCAATCGTCAGGTCGAATTTGATCGAGCCGGTCACTTGCACGCACTCGGAGCGGGCGCCCAACTGGCGGAAACGCTCGGCTTCGGTTTCGGTCTGCGCGGCAATCAGGCTCATCTCTTCGAGCATTGGCCGGGTGAGCTTGGCAAACCGCGCATAGCCTTTGGCCGAACGTGCCGAGAGGCGCGCATTGGCCAGCGCCACCGGGATGCCGCGCTTGGCGCATTGGTGGATATGGTTAGGCCACAGTTCGGTTTCCATGATCACCGCCAACTTGGGCTGCACACGCTCCAGAAAACGTGCAGCGGCCCATGGCAGGTCGTAAGGCAAATAACAGTGCTGAATGCGCGGTTCGTCGGCGAACAGGGCTTGAATGCGCTCCGATCCGGTCGGGGTCATGCAGGTCACGGTAATCGGCAACTGTGGATAACGTTGCAGCAACGCCCGGATCATCGGGGCGGCGGCAATACTCTCGCCCACGGACACGGCGTGTACCCAGATCCCGCCCGGCTGCATGGCGGGCATATTCAGCGCGAAACGTTCGCCAATGCGATTGGCATACGCCGGGGCCTTGCGTGCCCGCAGCCATAAGCGAATCGCCACCAACGGCAGCCCCAGATGAAACAGCAAGGTGTAGAGAGTTCTATTCATGGGCCCGGAGTTTACTTGAAAACGACCTCCACGATGATGGCACCGAACACGCCCATTTCAAGGCGCGACAAAAAGCCCCCTACACACTTTTACAACCACTAGAATGCCGTGCTGTTAAATTGCTTCGCCACACACTCAGGATTGCACCATGACCGCTTACTACTACCTGGCTATCGCTATCTGCGCTGAAGTCATTGCCACTGTTTCGATGAAAGCGGTCAAAGGGTTCAGTACGCCATTGCCACTCATTCTGGTGATTGTGGGCTACGCCACCGCGTTCTGGATGTTGACCCTGGTGGTGCGCACCATCCCCGTGGGCGTTGCTTATGCCGTGTGGGCGGGCATGGGCATTGTGATGGTGAGCGTTGCCGCCTTGTTTATCTACGGGCAAAAACTCGACCTGCCGGCCATGCTCGGCATGGGCCTGATTGTGCTGGGCGTGGTGGTGATTCAACTGTTTTCCAAAACGGCAGGGCATTAAAGCTTTGCCACTGTAGCCCCTCTTTTCTGGGCACCTCAAAGGCAGAGTCGGGATCAGGCTGTATACTCCCAGCCTTGTCTTTCAACGCTGAGGTCGCCCATGGCATCTGTAATTTCCACCGACGTGCTGATTGTCGGCGCTGGCGTCGCTGGCCTCTGGCTCAATGCCCGCCTGCGTCGTCAGGGTTTTTCCACGGTGCTGGTTGAAAACCATTCGCTGGGTGGCGCACAGACCCTGAAGTCTCAGGGCATTATTCATGGCGGCGCCAAATACGCGCTGCACGGCGCGCTGACCGGCGCTTCCGAAGCCATTGCCGATATGCCGCGCCGCTGGCGCGAGGCCCTTGCCGGTGACGGCGAGTTGGACTTGAGCGGCGTGCGCCTGCTCTCCGAAGCCCATTACCTGTGGTCCCCCGGCACGTTGGCAGGCAACCTGACCAGCTTTTTTGCGAGCAAGGCCGTGCGCGGCCGGGTTGATCAGGTCAAGGGCGATCAATTGCCGCCTGCCCTGCAAAACCCGCGTTTCAAGGGCAAGGTGTATCGCTTGGCCGAGCTGGTGGTGGATGTGCCCAGCCTGGTCGAGCGCCTGGCCGAACTGGCCGGTGACAGCCTGCTGGCAGGGCAAAAGGTCGAGCCGCTGTTTGAGAATGAGCGCCTGATCGGCCTGCGGGTCGACGGCCTGGATATCCTCGCGCAACGCATCGTGCTCAGCGCCGGGCAAGGCAATGCCGAGCTGCTGGCCAGCCTTGAAATCAACGTCCCTGCCCAGCAACTGCGCCCGCTGCACATGGTGATGGTTAAAGGCCCGAGCCTTAAACCGCTGTATGCCCATTGCCTGGGCGGTGGCCCCAAGCCGCGCATCACCGTGACCACTCACCCGGCCGCCAACGGCGAATGGGTCTGGTATGTGGGCGGTGACATTGCCGAAGCCGAGGGCGTGGCCCGCACCCCGGACGAACAAATCGCCGCCGCCAAAAAAGAGCTGACCAGCCTGCTGCCATGGGTCGATCTGAGCCAGGCGCAATGGGCCACCCTGCGGGTCGACCGCGCTGAACCGGCGCAGTCGGGTCTGGTCCGCCCGGATAACGCGTTCCTCGCCGATACGGGCCGTTTGCTGGTGGGCTGGCCGACCAAGCTGGCGCTGGCGCCGGACTTCTCGGACCGGGTCATCCACGCGCTTGAGCAAGACGGGATCAAACCCGGCAATGTGCCTGCGCTGCCTGACTTCCCTCGCCCGCCACTGGGCAAAACCGCTTGGGAGCAACTGCTGCCATGAGCCAGGCGACCCTGCACGATTTTCTGCGCCCGCTGGGCAGCACCGGCCTGCACGTGTCGCCGCTGGGCCTTGGCACCGTCAAGCTGGGCCGCGACCAAGGGGTGAAGTACCCCAACGGTTTTCAGATCCCGGATGACCAGGAAGCCAAGATGCTGCTCAAGCTGAGCCGCGACCTGGGCATCAACCTGATCGACACCGCGCCCGCCTATGGGCGCAGTGAAGAACGCTTGGGCCCGCTGCTGCGCGGCCAGCGCCAGGACTGGGTGATTGTCAGCAAGGTCGGCGAAGAGTTCGACAACGGTGAGTCACGCCACGACTTCAGCGCCAAACACACCCGCCGCTCGGTTGAACGCAGCCTGCAACGTCTGAAAACGGATTTTATCGACCTGGTGCTGGTGCACTCGGACGGCAACGACCTCGCGATCCTCAACGACAGCAAGGTGTACGCCACCCTCGCCGAGCTGAAGCGCGAGGGCAAGATCCGTGGTTTCGGCTTTTCCGGCAAAACCGTCAAAGGCGGCCTCAAGGCCTTGGAAAACGGCGACTGCGCCATGGTCACCTACAACCTCAATGAGCAAGCCGAGAAGCCGGTAATCGACTACGCCGCTGCCCATGGCAAAGCCATTCTGGTGAAAAAGGCCCTGGCCAGCGGCCATGTGTGCCTCAAACCCGGCATCGACCCGGTGCGCGCCAGCTTCGAACTGGTGTTTGGCCATCACGGGGTTACCAGTGCTATTGTCGGCACTATCAATCCGCTGCACTTGGCCCATAACGTGGCAATGGTTGCGCAGGTTCTGCGTAACGCCTAAAGCCGCCGATTCGGCCGACCCCGACGCAAGAAGGAGCCGACATGCCGCGAATGCTCATCCGCAAGAACCCCAGCGACTTCAAAACCCTGCCGTTGCTTGTCGAAGCCACGGCAGAAGGCTTGAGTTACCAAAGTGTCGGCATGCCGCTCAACTTCGCGCAAACCCTGAGCAAACGCCGCCCGGTCAGCGTTGCCGACACCGAACGCTTCACGCTGGAGTTGGCCAACCTCGGCGTGTCGGTGCGTTTGACCTTGCATTGGCAGGGCCGCGATTACTGGGTGCTGGTGCGCCAGCGCCGTCAGGACCGGGGTGACGTAGTGCTCAAGCTGATCTCCGGCTACGTACCGGCCCATGAGGTCAACTTGCCGTTGCACACGGCGGTTCAGGAAGTGGCCGAAGAATGCCTGCTGGAAACCCCAGAAGGCTGGCTCAGCGGGCGTTTCAACGACATCTGGCTGCCAGCGCCCTACGCCAGCGCGCTGCATTACCGTGAAGCGCTGTCGTTTCGTCTGACGCCGTTTTCCGGTGCGGCGCGCCCGGTGCGCTGCGCCAACCAGCCGCTGCTTGAGCGCCCGCGGGCGTATGTGCACTTGCCCACCGCCTCCTTACAACTGATTTACGACCTGCGCCTTGAAGTGCCCAAAGAAGCCAAGTCACTGAGCCTGTTTCATGTTGATGAGCGGCTGGAGGGGGACCAACTGGTCGCCCGCCTCAACCGCAAGCGTCCGGACCTGTACCTGATGCCGCTGACCGACGGCCAGCCGTGCGCCGAGCTGTACACCTTGCACAAGGATCAACTGAAACCGGCCAGCACCCGGGGCGTGTACCTGGCAGAAAGTTTTGCGCCGCAAGAGGGCTGGGTGGTGAGCGAAGAACGCATTCGCTGGAAAGACTGGCTCAAGCAGCAAGGTTTGAGCGCACCTGACAAGGAGTCGCGACTCAAACGCCTGACGGGCAAGGCGCGACAGATGTTCAGGAAGGTCGTAAAGGCCGGATAGCCCAACACGCCTGTAGGAGCGAGCTTGCCTCGCGATCTTTTGATCTTGAAAGATCGCGAGGCAAGCTCGCTCCTACAGAGGATTGCGTTGTTACTGGCCGCGAATTTTCTCGACGATGGCCGTGGTCGAGCTGTTTTCTACCAGCCCCAGCACTTTCACTGTCCCGCCATACGCGCTCACGATGTCAGCACCGACCACTTGGTCGATCCCGTAATCGCCGCCTTTAACCAGTACATCCGGCTTGACTTGGGCCAGCAGGTTTTCCGGAGTGCCTTCAGGGAAGCTGATCACCCAGTCCACCGCGCCCAGACCCGCCAGTACCGCCATGCGCCGGTCAACGCTGTTGATCGGGCGACCCGGGCCTTTGAGGCGGCTCACGGAGGCGTCGTCGTTTACGGCAACGATCAAACGATCACCTTGCGCCCGCGCCTGCTCCAGATAGGTCACATGCCCGGCGTGCAGAATGTCGAAGCACCCATTGGTGAAAACGATTTTCTCGTTGTGCGCCCGCGCATCGTCGATGGCCAGCAGCAGTTGCTCGAGGCTCAGCACGCCACGCTCGGAGCCTTCCGAACGCTGGATGGCGCGACGCAGTTCCGGAGCGCTGATGGCCGCCGTACCCAGCTTGCCCACCACAATACCCGCCGCCAGATTGGCCAGGGCCACGGCGTGGGGCAACTCTTCACCGGCAGCAATGGCAGCCGCCAGGGTCGAGATAACCGTGTCACCGGCACCGGTCACGTCAAACACTTCACGGGCGCGTGCCGGCAAGTGCATGGCGGCAAAGCCCGGACGCAACAAGGTCATGCCGTGCTCGCCACGAGTGACCAGCAAGGCACCCAGCTCCAGATCGGCCATCAGCTTGGCGCCTTTGGCCACCAGGTCGGCCTCGTCGATGCAACCACCGACGATGGTTTCGAACTCGCTGAGGTTCGGCGTGATCAGGCTCGCACCCCGATAAATCGAGAAGTCTTTGCCTTTAGGATCAGCCAGCACCGGGATACCCCGGGCACGGGCGGCCTGGATGAGTACCTGGTGGTTTTTCAACGCGCCTTTGCCGTAGTCAGACAGCACCAGCACTTTAATACCGTCGAGCAGGCGCTCGACTTCAGCGCCCAACGCCAGGGCGTCAGTCGCAAACGGTTCTTCAAAGTCGATACGCAGCAGTTGCTGGTGACGGCTCATGACCCGCAGTTTAACGATGGTCGGCTGGTGCTCAATGCGCTGGAACAAGGCGCGAACGCCTGCGCCTTCAAGGCTGTTGGCCAGGCTGTCGGCAGCTTCATCGTTGCCGGTGACGCCGACCAGCGAGGCCGGTGCGCCCAGGGCAGCAATGTTCAAGGCAACGTTGGCAGCACCACCCGGACGGTCTTCAATTTGCTCGACCTTGACCACCGGCACGGGCGCCTCAGGGGAAATCCGTGAGGTTCCGCCATGCCAGTAACGGTCGAGCATGACATCGCCTACCACCAAGACAGGGGCTTGATCGAATCGCGGCATGGACAACTTCATGGAGGACCCACATACAAAATGAACAGGGGCGCGATATTAACACAGGGTGAACGCAGGTCAGTTCACGGTGTTAATCGCAGGGAAAATGCGCCGACGGGAGCAGGCGTGCCTGCCCCCGTCGGTGTTCAGGTGATGTCGCCAGACGCCAGCGGCGCATCCAGGCCCATCGAGTGCAGACGGGCGTAATAGCCGTTCTGCGCCAACAACTCGCCGTGAGTACCGCGCTCGACGATCTGGCCCTGATCCATCACCAGGATCAAGTCCGCTTTTTCGATGGTCGAAAGGCGG
Organism: Pseudomonas helleri; assembly: GCF_001043025.1. GTDB lineage: Bacteria > Pseudomonadota > Gammaproteobacteria > Pseudomonadales > Pseudomonadaceae > Aquipseudomonas > Aquipseudomonas helleri. Next base: position 235,440 of record NZ_JYLD01000001.1, read on the forward strand.
TGCGCAATCACCAGCGTGGTACGCCCTTGCATCACGTGGTCCAGTGCCGCCTGAATATGGCGCTCAGACTCGGTATCGAGTGCTGAGGTGGCCTCATCGAGGATCAACAGTGGCGAATTTTTGAGCAAGGCGCGGGCAATCGCCAGACGCTGACGCTGACCACCCGACAACAGCACGCCGTTCTCACCCACCGGCGTGTCCAGACCTTTGGGCAACTGCTCGATAAAGTCCATCGCGTAGGCATCACGCGCGGCCTTTTCGATGTCGGCCCGTGGCGCACCGGCCAGGTCGCCGTAGGCAATGTTGTTGGCCACGGTGTCGCTGAACAGGGTCACGTTCTGGGTCACTTGCGCGATATGACGGCGCAGGTTGAGCAAGCGATAGTCTTCGACCTCCACGCCATCGAGCAGGATCTCACCCGAGGTGTGGTGATAGAAACGCGGGATCAGGTTGGCCAGCGTTGACTTGCCGCTGCCCGAACGCCCGACCAGTGCCACCATCTGCCCCGGCTCAGCCGTGAACGACACGTCTTTAAGCACCTGGCGCTCTGTGTCGGGGTAGGTGAAGTTGAGGTTGCGCACCTCAAGACGGCCACTGACGTGGTCCAGCTCAACGGTGCCGGTGTCGACTTCCGGTTTTTCGTCCAGTTGCTCAAAGATGCTTTCAGCACCGGCAACACCCTTCTGGATGGTCGAGCTGACTTCAGACAACTGACGGATCGGCTTGGGCAGCAGGCCGGCCAGGGTGATGTAAGCGATCATGTCGCCCGCCGAGGCATCGCCGCGCATGTACAGCACCAGAAACATCAGAACGCCCATGGCGATGTAAATGACCAATTGCAGCATCGGGGTGTAGATCGCCCCGGTGCGGGTCATGCGCAGTTGCTTGTCGGTGTTGCTCTGGCTGGCCTTGAGGAAACGCTCGCGCTCGTACTTTTCGCCGCCAAAGCTGCGAACCACACGGTAACCCTGGATGGTTTCGGACGCCACGTGGGTCACGTCGCCCATCGCCACCTGGATTTTCTTGCTTTGCTTGCGGAATTTTTTGCTGGCCGAACTCACCATGACCGCAATCAGCGGCAGGATCGCCACCATCACCAGCGTCAGACGCCAGTTCATCCACAGCAACGACGCAAACAGGAACACCACGGTCATGCCTTCACGAATCACCACCTTGATTGCATCGGTGGCAGCACCGGTGACCATGGTGACGTTGAAGGTGATGCGCGAGATCAAATGCCCCGAGTTGTGCTTGTCGAAATAGCGGTTAGGCAACACCAGCAGGTTGTTGAACAGCTGCACCCGCAGGTCGTGCACCAAGCCCAGCGAAACCTTGGCCAGGAAGTAGTTACCCAGGAAAGAGCCCAGCCCTTGCCAGGCCGCGATCAATACGATCAACAGCGGCACGGTCTGCAGCAGGCGCATGTCACGCAGGTAAGGCACGTTCGGAAACAGCACGGCATCCGGATTGGACAAGCCGTCAACGAAATACTTGAGGATGTAACCCAGCATGGGTTGAGTCGAAGCGAAGATAAGGAAGCCAACGATACTCAGCAGGAAAAGGCCGATGTAGGGCTTCACATAACTCAAGAGCCGGAAGTAGATTTTCAGGCTTGAACTCTGTCCTTCTTCGGACGGTGAATCACTCATCGTAGAGCTCACTGATTAAGGAAAACGCGAAATTTTATCACAGGCTTCACCCTGCGCCGTCTTGAACGACAAAAGAGTCGCCACGGCAATGGGCAGCCAGGTGATAAACCATTCGGCACGCGGGGTATCGAGCAAACTGGCCGCGTCAAACTGCATGGCCATTGTCGAAAACACCCACATGCCCACCAATCCCTGGCCCAGTAAAGTCGCGCGAGCGCGCCAGCCATATACCACTACCGAAAACCAGGCGATGCTCCACAGCAGCAAGCCCGGCAAGCCCAAACTGATCGTCACGCTGGTGAACAGGTTGTGCGAATGATCAAACATGATCCCCAGCGCCGGCACACCAAACGGCGCCTCAAGGCCAAGGCCTAGCCATGGGTGCGCCTTGATCATCTGCACGCTGGACATAAACAGCTCGGGCCGATAGGACGAGCCACGCGACATCATCTGCGCCTGCATGCACCAAAACACGATCCCGGCGCCAATCAGCCCGGCCACCGAGATGACCACGGTCTGACGGTTACAACGCCAGATCGGCATGGCCAGCACCGTAACCAATAGCGCCACTGCCGCGCCGCGGCTCTGGGTAAACACCACAAAGGCGCCCAACAACGCCAGTGCGACCCACCACAGGGCTTGCATCCCACGCTCGCGCGGCATCCAGTGCAACATCCAGACACCGGCGATCCCCACTGCATAAGCGCCCAAAATAGGGTGAGCCAGCTCGCCCAGACCTTCCAGGCGGTCCATCAAGGGCCGAGCGTCAATAAAATAGAAACGCACCATGGCGGCGGCTGCCATGACTGCCAGCCCCAGCCCGCCCCATTGCAGCAGGCGTACAACGCGTTCAGGGCGGCCATTGGCCAGAATCGGCCATGACATCACAAACAAGGCGATGTAGAGCAATTGCTTGGCCTGGCTCAGGGGCTGGCCACTCCAGCTCAAGCTGAGCGTGGCCCAGGCGGCCAAACCGATCAGTGCCAGGCACAGCGCTCTTTGCGCGTGCCAGACCTGCGCCAACACCGGGCGTGCAGACCAGGCCACCAGCAGTGTCGGCAGCCAGACAAACACCACCAGGCCCTGTTGATAGATTTTGTTCGTGGGGGCAAATGCAATGGCCAACATGAACCACAGCACGCCGCAGGTCATGAGGGTCTGAGCCCAACGACTTTCGTACATCATCCCGCTCCTAAATCATCTACCCGGCCAACCTGGCATGGTTAAAGCGCCACTTTTTCGGCATCATTGCGTGTCTGACTGCTCGCAAGGGTTCTACGATGCAATGTTCACGGCTTCCACAAGCCGCTTTAAATCAAATGATTGAAGGCGCCAAAATTCTTGAGGCGGACAGTTATGGTGCAAAAGTCTACCTGCTGCAAGACGGGAACATAGTGAAACTGTTTCGTCGCAAGCGTCTTCTGTCGTCCGCCTTGCTACGTCCCTATTCCAAACGTTTTATCGATAACGCGGCCCAACTCGAGAAGCTGGGTATTCCCACCCTCAAGGTGCTGGCGTTTTACCGTCTGGATAAACCCGGCATGACCGCGGTGCTGTATCGCCCGCTGCCCGGTGAAACCCTGCGTCAGATCGCTGAAAAAAACGGTTTTGACTGGTCAGAAAATCTGCCGAAGCTTATCGAGCTGATTCGCAGATTGCACGCGGCCGGTATTTACTTCCGCTCTCTGCACTTGGGCAACATTGTGGTGACCCCTGACAACGCGTGGGGTTTGATTGATGTCGCCGACATGAGTTTTGTGAGGGCGCCCCTGTCCAAAAAGCTGGTTCAGCGCAACCTGCAACACTTTTTGCGCTACATCGAGCGCGAGAGTCTGAGCGATAAATTCCCCGCCCAAGCCCTCAAAGACGCCTTTTTAAAGGCCTGACAACACCGTGGTGCATGCCTGCCTGAAGCGCAGCCAGGCATGTTCCGGGTCAAGGCTTGCGTGCTGGCGCGCAGCCACTTCTGTTGTCGACAGCGCGTCGCTGGCTTCAATCGCCCGTGCCCATGCCGACTCATCGCCGACCGCCACGTAGTTCCCCGCCTCGCCCAACTGCTCGTAAAACACGGGAAGGTCACTGGCCAGTATCGGCACGCCAGCAATGACCGCTTCCTGGACGACCAGCCCCAGGCCTTCTGCCCGCGACGGTATCAGCACCCAGTCAAATGCCCGATACAGGCTGGCCACGTTGTCGACGTAGCCCGGCAGCAAGACCTTACCTTGCAGCCCCAGCGCCTTGACCTGCGCCTCCAGCTCGGCGCGCATGGCGCCTTCACCGATGATGATCAGCAGTCGATCCGGGTGGTTAACGAGGGTTTTGGCAAAGGCGCTGAGCAGGGTGTCAAAGCCCTTGGAGTCCACCAGACGGCCTACAGCACCGAACACTTGATGAGTACCCGCAGGAATGCCCAGTTGCTGGCGCGCCTGGTCACGCGGTAACAATTGCTGCTCGAATGTGTGCGGGTTGAGCATGCTGCTCAGGGTGACCACCGGCAACTTGAGATCGGCCGAAATGGAGTCTGCGAGGGTTTGCGAGACAGCACAGAGTGTCAGTTGCTCGCCCGAGAACTGGCGAAGCAGCCTGACATCTTTGCATTGCAGGCGGGTTGAGCCGTGAAACATCACCACCGCCCGTACGTGCGGCAGTTTGCGCAAGGCAGGCAACAGCACCCGAGCCACGCCCAGCCCATCAATCAGCACCTGCCGGGCGTCATTTTTGAGCAGGACCTTGCGAAAAAAACAATTACGCCAAGGGCGTGATAACGCCCAGATGCCTCGCCCTTTTAAAAAGCGCGACGACAACTTCAAAGCCTCAACCTGCCCAAGCTCGCGCAGGCAAGCCGGGGCAGAGTGCTGTAAAAGCCAGGTTTTAACCGATGTACCCGGTGATGCCTGAGAGAGGATTTGCTGGTGAACCTTGTGTACAGACGCATAAGGAGAACCGCCTGACCACATCACATTAATGATGCTCATCACACGCTTCCTCGCCGTTCAATCATCACCATTCAAACCTGTACCTGCTAACTGATAAGGACGCCTATTAACACGCCCACCAACAACGTAACGAACAACTTGATCCGCTCCCGACGGCCGCGTCGCAGCTTGCGCTGACGCTCTTCAGGCACCTCGACATGGTTGCCAAAGCCTGTGTGCAACACCGCGTCAGCTTCAAGGGCCACCGCTTGCAGATTAAGCTCGGCATAGCGCTTGGACAGCGCTTTTTCGCCACCATGACCGCTATAAGGCGCACACAACAAATATTCTTTGTAACGGCGTAATCCAGGATTCAGCGAAAAGCTCTGCCATTCGGGTTTATCCGACAGCACCGGGTAACACGCGACGCCTGCAATTACCTCGCGCTCACCGTAATGTAGGTAAGGGCTGTGAATCCGCAAGTCGTGTGCGTAGCTGCGCAGCCAGACCTGCAAGATCTCTGGTTTGTTCTCCAGAATCGCTCTTGAGTCTTCGACAAAGCCCGGGCGATAAAACTCCCAATCGTCTTCACAATGAAAAATGTACGGTGTGCTGACCTTAGAGTAGGCCAGATCGATCGAAGCCAACTGCCCAAGTTTCGGTTTGTTGACGAAAACAGTGCAGTGCTCACGCCAATTGGGCGGAATAGCCTCGCGCACGGCCTCATCACCGGAGTCTTCGGTAATAAAGACTTCACGAATGGGCGCGGTATTGAACCGGTCAAAGCTTTCGAGCGTCAGCTTGAGCAAGTCAAGACGGCCGCAGCTGGTCACAACCAGGGTGATGTCACTTTCTTGGCAGAACCGCACGGTTCGCCTCCTCTCATTAAATAGTTTCAGTCCCTTGGGTATCACCACGATGGCACCGGGGGATGTCTCAAATCCCCAGTTTCAATCGCACCCGATCGACCCAGGACAAGGGTGGATGCGGACGTAGTGCCGGTTGCAGCTCTTCAACAATGCGCTGGCCAATTCGACCGAAGCTGTACTGCGACACCGCAAGATCACGACCACGAAGAGCGATATCGGCTGCCAGTTGCGGATCATTACGCAGCTGTTGCAGTTTTTTTTGCAGCTCTGGAATGTCGCGATAAAAAACAATGTTGTGCATGTCGACAAAGCCCAACGCACGGTTTTCGGCTTCACCCTGATCAAACGCCAGCAGCACACAACCGCAGGCCATGGCCTCAAAGTTTTTGATCATGTATTCGCCCATGCCCACGTCCGCGCTGACAAAAAAGCGGATGCGGTTAAGGGTGTCACGGTAGTCATCACCGGACTTGGTGCGCGTCACCACCAGTTGCTCGACGCTGGCCAGCTCGTCGAGCAACGCTTTGCGGCCACTGTAAGCCACGCTGTTGGTGCTGCCAACAAACGCCAACTCAATGTCGCGCTCACGGCCCAAGTCATGCAACAGCGTCTGGTCGTAGCCTTTGGGCACAAATACGGCGTCAAAGCCTTCTTCGCGCAGGCGCTCAGTAACCATAAAACCCGAGGTGATCACCCGGGCCCACGGCAGTTGGCGGTAATGGGCGCTGAATTTACCGGTGTATTTGCACTCGATGTAATTCTGATACGCATCGTGCTCAAGGATCACCAGGTTGGGCACGGTACGGATAAAGCCGACCTGGCGGATTTCTTGTTTAAAACGCAAGAAAAACACAATGCGGTCATAACGCGATACGTCCACTTCACGGCGGAAGTAGCTGCGCAAGTTGCGCTGCTCGTCACTGCTCAGCCAGCGCGTATCGCACTCGCAATGCGCTGCAATGCCGTCATACAAGCGATCCAGAATGGCCCGCTGCTCTTTCTGTACTAGAAATAGAACTCTCATGGGTTTCCTTGCGACGCCTTGAGGCGCCAGAACAGCTCATGCCGTCGAACTGCTTTACGAAAATATTCATTCTCGCCATAAGGCGATGGCCGTCTGCCCGCCAGCAGCGCCTGGATTGACCGGCGCACGCGGCGCTTGAGTGCGGCGCGCGGTTGCAGGTCGTGCATCATGCCCAGCGCCATGGCCTTGTCGCGTTGCTGGGCCAGCGTCAGCGGCAGGCTGCACGGATGCAAGCTGAGCGACGCATCGAACACCGGCGGCAGAGCCACCCCATCACCGCTATTGCCCATGGGCCAGCGGTCATTGTCATGCAAATGGTTGGCGTAGCCCAAAATCGTTGTCGGCTGCCACTCAAGCCCTTGCAGCGCCTCGAACACCGCCGCTTGCGCGCAGATGTGGTCGGGGTGCGGGTCGAGCGAGGGATGCGGCAACACAATCACTTCAGGGCGTGCGCGCAGGATCAAGGCACACAAATCCGCCAGCAGGTTATTCCAGGTCGGTGCGCCATCGCCATCGCCGGGCATCAGAAACGGATTGAGCTGACGAAACAGCCGGATGTCACTTATGTCAGCCTCGCGGGACGGCATCGGCTGATCCGGCGCGGCCTGCATCGCAGGCAGTTGCAAGCAGAAGTAACCCAACTGTGCGCAATGCGCCTCAGGCACACCGGCCCAGCGCGGCACGGCCAGGCTGTCCCATGCCCGCAAGCGGCCCTTGAGGCGCGCGGCTTCGGCGCGATCAAGGCCCATGTGCCGATAATGCTCGGCTTCGATTTCACCGGCCGTCAGGGTGACGATCCATGCCTCTTTGGCCTGGCTGTACAGACCAAACGCCGCAAGCTCCGCATCGTCGGCATGGGGCGCAATGACCATGACCCGCTGCTCGCGGTAATCGGCTTGGCGGAACAGCCACAACCGGGGCTGACCAGATACGCGGCAATGCCGGCCTTTGAGGCGCAACTCGCCACGGGCCAATGCGCCAGCGTGCTCGCTCAGGTTCAAATAGCGCAGCCCGTTGACCCCGCGCTCGAAGGTTTGCTGATCGGGCTGTTCGCCACCCAGCAGTTGAATGCTCGGGTCAATAAAACGCCCCAGTCCGCGGCTGCTGACCTTGATGGCCAGAATCAGGGTTTGATTGCCGGTCACGCTCAACGGCTGATCAAGCACCAGGCGTTCGCCCTCAAGGCGCACGTCAAGACACTCGCCGTCCGGATCGAAGGCGTACTTGTAGTCGTCTTGGGGGGAATAGAACAGATGGTCCGCAAACCAGGCCTCATGGGCCACCCAGCCCAGCACCGCCAATACCGGCGGCAGCCACCAGGCCAGCCAGACACCGCTGACAATCAGCACCAGCAAGCCGATCAGCAAGCCAATTCGTTTATTGCGCCGATGGCGCTTGAGGAGTTGCTGTTTGCGGCTCATGTTTTCTCCTGTAGGAGCGAGCTTGCCTCGCGATCTTTTTAAAAGATCACCCGCAAGCTCGCGCCTACAACGGATCATTTACGTTTTAAACACCGGCACCGGGTTGCACCAACGCTCTTTGTATTCGCGGTCGGCGCGGCCGAACGAGAAACGCAAAGGCTTGTTGACGCTGCGCGCCTGCTCCCAGGCCGATTGGGTATTGAGAAAGCTCAATACGCTACCGGGGCTGAAATCTCGGGTTTGCGGGTCAACGCCGCCGTTGACGTACTCAACGCTGATCCATTGCGGGGATTCAACCCGGTACACCAACTGGATGGCAATAGGCGCGTCGTTAAGGAATATGACCGAACCGATCAACAGCTCACGCAACAGCTCGACCACATCGCACATGCGCTCGGCGCCCGTGGCCACAAAACCCCAGCGGCGCAGGAACAGATCGCAGTAAATGGCCGCCAGTTCAGTGCTGGAAAAGTCCGTCACCGGGCGCACAACACCGCCCGCCTCTTCCAGCAAACGCAGTTCGCGGCGTTGGTTGTAACGGAATTTTTTGGAGAGTTCTTCAGGCGTGCGGGCCATCGCCAGCTGTTCGGTTTGCTGGATCAGCGTACTGAAACGGCCTTCATTGAGCTGCGACAGGTAACGCCCACGGTGACGTAAGGGCACGTTGGCCCCGTCGGCAGCCGGCAGAATGATCTCGGCATTACCGAGGTCAAACAGGCCTTTTTTGCCGTGGCGCTTGAGCACGTCCTTGGACAAAGCCAGGTCGCGGCCCCAGGTCGGAATCGCGGCTTTCACTTCACCGTTTTGCTCCCAGGCCAGGTAGCGCACCGGAATACCCGCCAACTGAGCCAAACGCTCAACCACCATCGGGTGCGTGGCCACGCTGCCACCAAAGCGTTGCCAGGCCTCTGCGTAAACAGACGCGTCAACAACGCTCCAGCCGCGCTCACGCCAGCCCTGGAAATAATTGAGCATCAGGCCCCCGCAGTCAGGTCGGTGACTTGCGGCAACTGCCAGAACCGGTCATGAACGGCCTGATCGCTGAAGCGCTCATGCAGGCGCGCCAGCATCAGGTCAGCACAGGCATGACGCTGCTCATCGGTGAGCACCGACAGATGCTTGATACCCTGAGCCAGATGCTCGACATCGCCCAGCGGGAACAAGATCCCGACGCCTTCCACCACTTCCTTGGCGCCGCCACAGGCCGTGGCCAGCAACGGCACGCCAGCGGCCATGGCCTCAAGCAAGACCATGCCAAACGGTTCGTGATCGGAACTGAGGGCAAATACATCAAACGCACGGAAATAACGCCGTGCATCGGGCACTTGGCCCAAAAACTTCACCTGCTCGGTAACACCGAGTTCACGGGCCAGCTCTTTGAGGTCTTGCTCCAGACGGCCTTTGCCCAGAATCACCAGTTGGCTATCTGCGGGCAGGTCTGCCCGTGCCTGGGCGAAACCCTTGATCAGCGTGGCCTGGTCTTTGTCCGGGTGCAGGCGCCCGACGTTGCCGACAATAAAACCATCGACCGACAACCCCAGCGCTTCACGCGCCTGGGTGCCGGGCAGTTGGCTGGCTTGTACGGCGTCGATATCGATGCGGTTGTACAGCGTGCTGATACGCCCGGTCGGCCACTTGGGCAGGCATTGGCGCATGTCGTCACGCACCGCATCAGACACCCCGAGCAGGCTCAGGCGCTTACGAAACAGGTTAGCGAACAGTTTGCGGCTGCCGCGCTGGTAGTCGCCAAACGCATGATGCACGCCGATCACCGGCAAACCGGTGGCCAACAAGGCGATATAAATCGGCTTGAAGCGGTGGGCGATGCAAAAGCTGAATGCCCGCGAGGCGGCGATTTTACGCAGCTTGGCGATGGCGCCCAGCTTGAGGCCACGAATGGCCTTGGAGCTGAACTCCATAAACAGGACTTCGTCCGAGGCGCAGCCTGCGGCGACCTCTGGGTCGGCCGCCCCGGTCAAAAAGACCGTGGTGACCTTGTACCCGCTGCCGGCAAACAGGCTGGCGTACTGGCGCGCGCAGTCCAGAAACGGCCCGTCATAGCCGTGGCAAAACTGCAGCACATGACGCTCAGTCGAGCGATTCATAACGCTCCGCGCCTTCTTTAACGACCAAGATGTCTTCCATGATCAGGTACTGCAGGTCCGAGCCGAAGAACATGTTCAAGGCGTCGGTCGGAGAGCACACCATCGGCTCACCACGGCGGTTGAGCGAGGTGTTCAGCGACACGCCGTTGCCGGTCAGTACTTCAAGGGCCTTCATCATGTCGTAGTAGCGCGGGTTGTATTCGCGCTTGAGCACCTGGGCACGGGAGGTGCCGTCTTCATGGACAACCTCTGGCACACGGGTTTTCCACTCTTCAGCCACTTCAAAGGTGAAGGTCATGAACGGTGCCGGGTGATCGACCTTGATCATCTGCGGGCCCACGGTGTCGAGCATCGACGGGCAGAAAGGCCTCCAGCGCTCACGGAACTTGATCTGTTCGTTGATGCGGTCAGCTACGCCTTCGCTGCTCGGGCAACCGATGATCGAACGACCGCCCAAGGCACGCGGGCCAAACTCCATGCGGCCCTGGAACCAGGCCACCGGGTTGCCATCGACCATGATCTTGGCGATTTTCTCAGGCGTGCCTTCGATTTTGCGCCAGGCAGGCTTGCCCGGGTGACGGGCACACGCCGCGATCACGTCTTCGTTGCTGTACGCAGGGCCGAGGTAGACGTGTTCCATCTTCTCGACCGGCACGCCGCGCGCGTGGGACACATAGGCCGCAGCACCCACCGCCGTACCGGCATCCCCGGACGCAGGCTGGACGAACAGCTCTTTGACTTCCGGGCGGGCAATGATCTTTTGGTTCAGCTTCACGTTCAACGCGCAGCCGCCCGCAAAAGCAATTTTGCCGGTCTCTTTGAGAATGTCGCCCAGGTAGTAGTCGATCATCTGCAGCGCCAGCTTTTCAAACAGCGCTTGCATGCTCGCGGCGTAGTGGATGTACGGCTCGTCGGCGATGTCGCCTTCGCGCTTGGGGCCCAGCCACTCGATCAGTTTTGGCGAGAAGTAGAAGCCTTTGCCCTTCTCTTTGTAGCGGCGCAGGCCGATAACGTTGGCGTATTCGGTGTTGACCACCAGCTCGCCGTTTTCAAACGAGGCCAGGCGCGAGAAGTCGTATTTGCTGGCGTCGCCATACGGCGCCATGCCCATGACCTTGAACTCGCCGTCGAGCATCTCGAAACCGAGGAACTCGGTGATCGCGCCGTACAGGCCGCCCAGGGAGTCTGGATCGAAGAATTCTTTGATCTTGGTGATCTTGCCGTTTTCGCCATAACCAAAGAAGGTCGTGGCGTACTCGCCTTTACCATCGATACCCAGAATCGCGGTTTTCTCTTTGAAACCCGAGCAGTGGTAGGCGCTGGAGGCGTGGGCCAAGTGGTGCTCAACTGGCTCGATCTTGATTTTTTTCGGATCAAAACCCAGTTGCTGCAGGCAGAACACAATTTTGTTGCGATAGCGCTTGTAGCGACGGTTGCCCATCAGGATCGCATCCAGAGCGCGGTCCGGGGCGTACCAGTAGCGCTTGGCGTAGTGCCAGCGGGCCTTGCCGAACAAGCTGACAGGTGCGAACGGGATCGCCACCACATCAACGTCGGAAGGTTTGATACCCGCTTGCTCTAGGCAGAATTTTGCGGACTCGTAAGGCATGCGGTTCTTTGCATGCTTGTCGCGTACAAAGCGTTCTTCCTCAGCCGCTGCAACCAGCTTGCCGTCAATATAGAGGGCTGCGGAGGGATCATGGCTAAGGGCGCCGGACAGGCCAAGGATCGTCAATGCCACTGGATTAGCCTCTTAAAAATGCAGGCAGGCGGCGGGCGCCTGAAAAAAGGGGTGTACTGCGCGCAACGCGCAGAAACAACTAAAGGGCGGGATTATAGCGTAAAGCGCACGGGAATGACCCAGCGCTATTTGCCACGCCCTGACGCCCGCCTGCCTACCTCAACAAGAGACTGCCCTCGTGGCTTTGCTGAAAAATCGTATAGGGCAACGCAACCGTGTCGACCACCGCACAGGCCAGCACGTCAAAAAAGAAAATCGGCACAAACCCGCTGGGCACACCGCTGGTGGTGTTGGGCGGCGCATTCAGCACGCACAAATCAAACGCTACGCCACTGTAGACACGGGTCACCGAGTCACAGTAGCTACGCTGCTTTTTAAGGTCCCGACGGATGCTCTCATCACTGCCGAACAAGGTCTTGACGGACCCACACCCCAACAAAAAGCAAGGCACGACACACAGCAGCACGAATTTGCAGGCCATCGCATTGGCTCCTGAAGAATGGCCTCGCAACCTAGCACCCGGCTGCGGCTAATCGCAGGTGATGGCTTCCTAAGTTTTCGTATGAACCCTCTTACACCGCTAAACTACCCGCCCTCTGCTAGCCTGATACCCGTCGCCCAGACGGGTCGCGTCACACGGAACCCCGATACCGCCCATGAATTTTTTTGCCCCTGCCCGCTTTGCCCTGTTGCTCCCGGGGCTTTGCCTCGCCCCCGCCAGCTTCGCCGAAACCCTGGAACTGGACCCCAGCGTCATTACCGGTTCGCGCAGCGCCAGCCCCAGTTTTGATCTGCCTTACTCGGTCGACAGCATCAACCAGCAACAGATCAGCGACGGCCAATTGGGCATCAATGCCTCAGAAGTGCTGTCCCGCGTGCCGGGGCTGGTGGTGCAAAACCGGCAGAACTACGCACAGGACCTGCAAATCTCGTCCCGTGGTTTTGGCGCACGCTCGGCGTTTGGCGTGCGCGGCATCAAGCTGATTGCCGACGGCATCCCGGCCAGCACACCGGACGGTCAGGGCCAGGCCGCGACCTTTAACCTCGATACCGCCGAACGCATCGAAGTGCTGCGCGGCCCAGCGGCCACGCTGTACGGCAGCAATGCGGGCGGGGTGATTCAAATGTTCTCCCGCGATGGCGAAGGGCCGCCGCGCATCGGCGCCGAAACCCTGGTGGGCAGCGACGGCATGAGCAAAAACCACCTCACGGCCGAAGGCGCGACAGACGACGTAGGCTTTGTGCTCGATGCCTCACGCATGGACACCGACGGCTACCGCGACCACAGCGCCGCCCGCCGCGACCAGACCTTTGCCAAGCTCAACTTAAAGCCTGACGAAGACAGCAAACTGGCGCTGATTTACAGCAGCCTGGAGCAAAACGGCACCCAAGACCCGCTGGGCCAAACCTGGGCAGCCTACAAAGCCGACCCACGTTCGGTGACACCGGCGGCACTGACCTACAACACCCGTAAAAGCATCGACCACCAACAAGTGGGCCTGAACTACGAGCGCTACTTCGGCGATGCCACCTTGCAGGTCAATGCCTACAACGGCACCCGCAGCGTGATCCAGTACCTGGCGATCCCCAAAGGCACGCCCGGCAACAACCAGGGCGGCGGCGTGGTGCAATTCGACCGCAAGTTCTATGGCGGCAGCCTGCGCTGGCTGCAACCGGTGCACAGCGTGCCCGGCGACCTGACCCTGATTGGCGGGCTGGACTACGACCAGAGCCGGGACAGCCGCCACGGCTACCAAAACTTTGTGGGCGACCAACTGGGCGTGAAAGGCGCGCTGGTGCGCGACGAAATCGACACCGCCCGCAGCCTCGACCCGTACGTGCAGGCCAACTGGGCCATCGACAACTGGACCGTCCAGGCCGGGCTGCGCTACAGCACCATGGAACTGGACGTGCATGATCAATTTTTGAGCAACGGCGACGACAGTGGCACCAAGCGCTACGAAAAAGCCACGCCCTCGATGAGTGTGATGTACGCCTTTACCCCAGAGCTGCATGGTTATGTCAGCGCGGGCAAAGGTTTTGAAACACCGACTCAGGCGGAATTGGCCTACTCGCCAAACGGCAATGGCTTCAACTTTGGCCTCAAACCGTCTGAAAGCACGCAGTACGAAATGGGCTTGAAAGCTCAGCTCGCCAACACGCGCATCAATGCCGCCATCTTCCAGATCACCACCTCCGACGAACTGGTGGTGCTGAGCAATACCGGCGGGCGCACCACCTACCAGAACGCGGGCCGCACCCTGCGTCGCGGCTTCGAGCTGGGGGTCGAAAGCCAGCTTGCCGACGACTGGACCACCACCCTGGCCTACACCCGGCTGCAAGCCACCTATGACCGCGACTTCACCAGCCCCAAAGGCCTCATTGATAAAGGCAACGACCTGCCGGGCGTGCCGCAGACCACTTTGTTTGCCGAAGTGAACTGGAAACCTGCCGACTGGGTCAGCACCGCCATCGAGGGCATGTACCGCAGCAAGGTCTACGTCGAAGACACCAACACGCAAAAAGCCGCACCGGCCTACAGCGTGTTCAACTGGCGCGCGAAGTTTGAGCAAAAGGTTGATCACTGGACCTTCCACCAGACCTTGCGCCTGGACAACCTGCTAGACCGCCAATACGTGGGCTCAGTGATCGTTGCCGACGGCAACAACCGCTTCTACGAAGCCGCACCGGGCCGCTCGTGGTACGCCGGCGCCGGGGCGCAATACAGCTTCTGAGTCGCGCCAAACACCTTGTAGGAGCGAGCTTGCCTCGCGATCTTTTAAACGATCAAAAGATCGCGAGACAAGCTCGCTCCTACAGGGTGGGGTTACACCGCTTTGGGCAAACGCTCATCAATCACGTGATGCAACGCGCTGCTCGCCGGCCAGTTGCGCATAAAGCGCGCGCGGTCGCGGGCGTAGGCCGTGGCGAAGCTGCTTTGCGATGAGTGCTGGCACATGGAGTCCAGATCAATCAAGGCCCAGCGCCCGTCTGCCCAGAACACGTTATGGCCTTTAAGGTCGCCGTGGCTGATGCGCTCGCGAATCAGGTCGGCAAACAACTGATCCAGCGCCTGCAACTCGGCTTCCGGGGCGTCGCCGCTGTCTTGATACGGCGCAAAACGCTCGATGATGTCCGGGCCGGGCAGGTACTCGGTGACCAGATACGCTTTGCCACGCAACCACAAAAAGCGGGTTTCCAGCAGCGCCAGCGGCTTGGGCGTGGCGATGCCGAGAAACAGCAGCCGATTGCCTTCCTGCCATGAATGCCATGCCCGGCTCGGGCGCCAGAAGCGCTTAAGCCAATGGGCAAAGCCTTTGATGTTGTAGCGCTTGACCACCAAGGAGCGGCCCGCCACCTCAACCTTGCCCACGCTGGCCGCGCCGCCGGTTTTGTACAGGTGGCCCTGGTCGAGCAGCGCATCGGCCTTGGCCACTACGGGCAACATCGCCGCTTCTTCTTCGCGGGCAAATGCGCGCAAGGCAAACGCCCCGCTCTGCACGCTGAACAAGGTGCAGTCGCGGCCCACTTTGTTCATGAAGTCGTTGAGGCGCCAGGCGCGGACTTTTTCGACCTGCTTGAGCAGCGCCTCCAGTGGCAAGGCGTGTTCGCCGTTGCTCAGCAGGTAATGCACCAGCAGTTCTTCTATAAACGGCTCAAGGCTTTTCGGCAGTTGGGCAAAGAACACCCCAAGGTTTTCCAGCACTTTTTGCCGTGACAGCGGCTTGCCCGCCTCTTCGACGCAAATACCCGCGCCGTCGATCAAATACAGTTTGCCGTTGCAGCGCAGCAGGTTGTCCAGGTGCAGGTCTTCTTGCCACAGGCCCTTGAGGTGCATCTGCCCGATCGCTTCCAGCGCCTCGGCCAGCACCGCCTGTTGCTCGTCGGCCAACACCGGCAACGCCGCAACTGCATTCCAGGCATCGCCCAGACTTTGCGCGTGCTCAAGAAACTCAAACAGCAGCCAGCCGCCCTCGCCTTCTTGCAGACCGTCAGCCAGCAGTTGCGGCGTGGTCAGGCCTTGCTCAGCTAACAGGCGCACGCCGGTCAGCTCACGCTGAAAGTTGCGCGCCGCCTTGCTGCCGACCATTAATTTGGCCAGCACGGTACGCCCGCGCCACACGCCGGCACCCACGTAGCGCTGCCCCGGCAACACCCGCAGCAGGCTCAACAGCTGCAATTGCGCAGGCCCGGCTGCGTCAGCCAGTTCAATGCTCAGCGGCAAAGACGGCGTGCGCCCGGCCTTTTGCAATTCGGATAAGCGCATCAGCGGCTCTCCTTGTGGCTGCGACGAACATTCAAACGCTCAAACCAGGCATCGACCAAACCGCTCTCGACTGGCTGTTCAAGGTACGCCGCAAGCAGCGTACGCACGTCATCGGCGTTCCAGACCTGAGCCCGGCGCAACAACGGTTCGATGTCTTTGACCCGGTCACGCTGGCCCAGCAGCAAGGGGCGGGTCTTTTCCAGGTCGATCAACTGGGCGCGATAGCCCTCGCCGTCTGCCTGCAAAAAGATGTGTTTAGGGTAGAAACAGCCATGCACCTGACGCGCAGCGTGCAGTTGACGCGCCAACTGACCGCAGGTGCGCAAGATCGCTTGCTGCTGCGCGTGGGTCAATTGCGGCCAGTGTTCGAGCAGAGAATCGAGGTCGTTCCAGCCGTCCAGCGCGCGGGTCATCAGAATGGCCCGACGCTCGCCAGCGACTTTACGCTCACCAAAAAACACCGCTTCCAGCGCCGGAATGCCCAACTGCTGGTAACGCTGAATATTGCGAAACTCGCGGGCAAAGCTCGGCTCGCCCAACGGGCTGTGCAAGGTACGGGTCAGGTAATTGCTCTGGCGCTTGAGGTAAAAGCCCTGGCCTTCGAGGTCCATGCGAAACACCGTGCTCCAGCCGCCACGGCTGGTGTTGGGCTCATCGACCGCGTCCAGTTGCAGGTTCCACAGGGCATCGAAATCCGCCAATCCATTGCGTTCCAGCAAACCCCGTTCGGCTCCTGCCAAAAAATCAGTCATTCCCGGCCCTCAAAAAAACGCACGATATGGCGGACCCGCTCTTTGTCCGCCGCGTTGAGTGTGGTGCGCCCGGTGTATTGGAAATAAAAGCGCAAACGCTGGGTGGCTGTCAGGTGGTACTTGGCCACTTTGTCGAGGCACGCCAGGTCTTTGGTGATCCGGTACTTGAGCCAGAAACCGCGCCAGAAGTCGCCGTTGGGGCAGTCGATCAAGTACAGGCGCGCCTGATCGTCGATCAGCAGGTTGCGCCACTTCAAATCGTTATGGGTAAAGCGATGGTCATGCATGGTCTTGGTGTAGCGCGCCAGTTGGCGGCTGACGCCGTCGACCCAGGCACGGTCCTTGAGCAGCGGGTCGTTGTTGTCCGCCAGCTCCGACAAATCGCGGGTGTTGGGCAGTTCGCGGGTAATCATCGCGCCACGGGCGTAGGCAAAGCCTTTACGCTCCAGGCCCCAGGCCACCACTTCGGCGGTCGGGATGCCCCACTTGGCAAAACGCTTGAGGTTCTGCCATTCGGATTTCACTCGCGGGCGGCCCAGATAGCGGCGTAGTCCTTTGCCCGCGCCGGTGTAGCGCTTGACGTAGTAATTGACGCCATCACGCTCGACGCGGATCACTTGCGACAACGGATCGCGGGTCAGGTGCTCGCCTTGCAGGGCAAACACGGCATCGAGACTGCCAAAATCATGTGCCAACGCGCGGTAAGCGGGTTCCAGAGTCCAACCCGCCATTACAGTGCATCTCCATAGCGCACTTTGCGCTCGTAGAGTTTTTGCGCCTTGCCTTCGAGCCAGGCCAGCAAACGCGCTTCTTCGCGCAGGATCTGGCGCAGCGGCATCTGGAAGTAACCGCGCAAAAAGCGCAGCTTGTCGCGTTGGGTCAGGCCAATGTCCAGCGCCGAAAAGTACAGCGCGGCCAGGTCTTTGTTGCGCCAGCGACGGCTGATCACGGCGCGGGTCTGGGCACGGTGCAGGTCGATGAGCGACAGGCGCAGGTTGTCGGCAGTCACCGGTGTGTCGGTGTGCAGCAAGAAGTGGCAGATGTAGCAATCGCGGTGGTTAACGCCCGCACGGTGCATCATGCCGGTCATGCGCGCCACTTCGGCGATCAGCGCACGTTTAAGCTTGGGCTGGGGCGGCTGCTTGAGCCAATTAAGGCTGAAGTCTTCAAGGCTGACGGTCGGCGCCAGCTCTTCGGTGATGATGAACGAGTGCTGCTGGGCCGGGTTGCTGCCCTTTTCGCCATAGGCCACAGCGGTCATGGTCGGCACACCGACTTCGTGCAAACGCTTGATCGCCCGCCATTCCTGGCCGGCACCGAGCACCGGCAGTTTGGCGGTGAGCAGGTTTTTGAACACTTCCCCCCAACCAATGCCACGGTGGATCTTCACAAAGTAACCGCGCCCGTCGACTTCCGTACGCAAGGTACGGCGGCCGTCCAGTTCGCGGTAAACCTCACCGCTCAACTGCTCGACTTCGGTGAACGCATCGCGCCCAGCCCACAAGCGTTTGAAAGGTTCGGCAAGTATCAGTTTCATCAGTGTTGCTCCGCCAGAATCACATCCGCAGCATGCTGCGGCATGCTATAGAGGTCGGCCGTCTGCGCGTAGGCCAGGCCATTTTGGCTCCAGGCCGCGCGCGCAGCATCGTCGGACAACATGTGGGTCAGATAATCATTGAGTTGCGTCTGTTCGAACGGTTCGTCCAGCACCAGGCCCGCATCGGCGTCGCTGATGTAATGGGCATAGCCGCACACCGCGCTGACCAATACCGGCAAACCCGCCACCAAGGCTTCAAGCAGAACGGTGCCGGTGTTTTCGTTGTAGGCCGGATGGATCAGCACATCAGCGCCCAGCAGGAAGCGCGGGATGTCGCTGCGCCCCTTAAGAAACTGCACGTGCTCGCCCAGCCCCAACGTGGCGCTTTGCAATTGAAAGACCTTGGGGTCGTCCTGACCGATCACCAACAGTTTGGTGCGCTTTTTAAGCTCGGACGGCAACGCCGCGAGGGCTTTGAGGCTGCGGTCGACGCCTTTGGTCTTGAACCCCGAGCCGATTTGCACCAGCAGCAGGTCGTCGTCGGCCAGGTTGAATTCGCGGCGGAACTCGGCGCGAATCTCAGCCGCATTCGGCGGCGCACGACGGTCCAGCGCAATGCCCGGCGGCAGCAAATGAAAACGCTGCAACGGGGTGTCGTAATGCTTGATGAACAGCGGCTGCTGGACTTCAGAAATCATCAGGATTTCAGTCTTGGCGTTCTTGTCGAACACCGCGCGCTCGTATTCAGCAAAGTGCTTGTAGCGCTTGAAGAAGCGGTAGAACGAGTGGCGCAAGTTTTGCGCCTTGTCTTCAAAGCAGCCGTCGGCGGCGTAGTACACGTCCAGGCCGGGCATTTTATTGAAGCCAATCAGACGGTCGACCGGGCGTTTGGCCAGATCGGCCTGCATCCAGGCGAGCATTTTTTCGTTACGGGTGTGGTTGTGGAACGCCTTGACCGGCGCCACCAGCACTTCGAAGCCGGGCGGGATATCGCCTTCCCAGATCATCGTGTACACACGGATCTGGTGCCCACGCTTCTGGCACTCCAGCGCAATGCGCATGAAATCGCGTTGCAGCCCGCCAAACGGGAAGTATTTGTACAGCACAAAAGCCAGTTGCATCAGCGCAGTTCCTCAGCCAGTAACAACGTGCTTAATCGACTTGCGACACGCTCAGGGTTCAGACGAGTGAAGCACAACGGCCACTCGTTTTTCAGATCAAACCGCTGCTGGTCCTGTGCAGTCGGCTGGTAAGTGCATTTTTTCTGCAGGCACGGCGCACACGGAAAATCGCTGGCCAAGTGGATCTGCACCTTGCCGTACGCGCCCGTGAGCCCGGGATTGGTGGGGCCAAACAGGGAAATGGTCGGCACATCCAGTGCCGCCGCCAAATGCCCCAGCCCGGTGTCCACCGCCACGCATGCGCTGGCGTTAGCCAGCACTTTGGCCACGCCTGCAAGGTTCAGCTTGGGCAGGACCACGGCGTTTTTCAGACCGCTGGCAATGCGTTCAGCACGGGCCTTTTCAGCCGGGTTGCCCCACGGCAAGCGCACTTCGAGGCCCAAATGACCCATGCGCACCGTCAAATCGCGCCAGTAGGTTTCGGGCCAGTGTTTGGTGTCCCACGTGGTGCCATGCAAGAACACTGCATAAGGTTTGCTGCGCGGTAATTCAACCAGGCGCTCAACATCGAGGCCGTAATCACCCAGCCCTTTGGGCAGGTCATAGCCCAGCGCGACGGCAAACAATTGGCGCAAACGCTCGACCGCATGCTGCCCACGGGCCACGGCCAGGCGGCGCTGATAAAAGTGGCTGGCCAGCGGCTCACGGGCGGAGTGTTTGTCCAGCCCGGCCACCGGCGCCTTGACGTAGCGGGTCAAAAAAGCACTTTTGACCAGCCCTTGGGCGTCAATCACCAGATCATATTTTTCGGCGCGCAGGGCGTGTTTGAAGCGCTTCCACTCGCCGCTCTTGAGGGTTTCCCAGATATTTTTGCGCCAGCGGCGGATCGCCACCGGGATCACCTTGCCCACGGCCGGGTGCCAAGTCGGGATTTCGGCAAAGCCTTCTTCCACCACCCAGTCAAAGGTGATGCCCGGAATGGCCCGGGCCGCATCGGTCAGCGCCGGCAAGGCATGGATCACATCCCCCAGCGATGAGGTTTTCACCAACAGAACACGCACCTAGTTGACCTCGACCGGGGTGACCTGCAGGCGTTGCAAGGCTTCAATCACCGGCGCCGGCATCAGTTCGCGCAAGCAATTGTAGTGGCCGAAACGGCAGGTGCGCTCAAAGCACGGGCTGCATTCCAGGCCCAGGCGCACCACTTCAACCTGGTCGGCCAACGGCGGGGTAAAGCCCGGCGAGGTCGAACCGTACACCGCCACCAGCGGGCGATTGAGCGCCGCGGCCACGTGCATCAGCCCGGAATCATTGGACACCACGGCGTCTGCGCACGACAGAAGGTCAATGGCTTCGGCCAGTGAGGTTTCACCGCTGAGGTTGACGGACTCTTCGCGAAGGCCCGGAATCAACCGGGCGCGGATGTCTTCACCGACGCTGTGATCGTTTTTCGAGCCAAACAGCCACACTTGCCAGCCTTCGCGGATCTTTTGCTCGGCCACTTTGGCGTAATGCTCGGAAGGCCAGCGTTTGGACTCGCCAAACTCGGCGCCGGGGCACAGCGCCAACACCGGACGGTCCAGTTCCAGACCGAACTTGCTCAGGGCGGCCTCGCGGCTTTGCGGCTCGATTTGCAGATCTGGGCGCGGGTACGGCTTGGGCAGGTCGGCGCCCGGTTCATAGGCCAGCGCCATAAAGCGCTCGATCATTAACGGGTAGCGTTCTTTGTCCAGCGTGCGCACATCATTGAGCAGCCCGTAACGGAATTCGCCGCGCCAGCCGGTGCGCTTGGCAATACCGGCGAAAAACGGCACCAGCGCCGACTTCAACGAGTTAGGCAGCAAAATGGCCTGATCGTATTGGCCCTTGAGGGACTTGCCGATCTTGCGTCGCGTGGCCAGTTCAAGCGCGCCATGGCCGAGCGGAAAGCTCAAGGCCTTGCGAACTTCAGGCATGCGCTCAAGGATGGGCCGGCTCCACTCAGGGGCCAGCACATCGATTTCGCACTGTGGGTGGCGCTTTTTCAGGCACTGGAACAGTGTCTGCGCCATCACCATGTCACCGACCCAGCTGGGCCCAACGATCAAAATATTCATAAGTTTCCATAAACAAGCAAGGGAGGCAGTGGCCTGATGCTCGTCAGCCAGAACACTCAACTGTAGGAGCGAGCTTGCCTCGCGATCTTTTAAAGATCAAAAGATCGCGAGGCAAGCTCGCTCCTACAAAGACCGCGTTCACGTTACTGACGGCTTCAGACGCTTGCCTCCCCGCTGTAATTGCTAGCCGTAGCTTAGCTCAAGCCCAGTTGCGCCCATATACGCCGAACATCGCGTCGCGCTTCCACCAATTGGTCGCCGCTGACCACCCCGGCTTCCTTTTGCAAGGCCTGGCGGTGGGCAACGGCGCGGAAGGCTTTGTACGCCTCACGCAACAGGCTGGCATCGCTGGCGGGCATCAGCCCGGCCTGTTCCAGCCCTTCAAGAATGCGGATGTTATCGGTATAGCGCAGCAGTTCCGGGTGTTCCCTGGACCACGCCAGGGCCGCGTATTGCACCATAAATTCAATATCGACGATACCTCCGGCGTCCTGCTTGAGGTCGAACGGCACCGTGGCCTCGAAGGCATTCTCCCCCGTCCCGGCAGCGGTCAGCCGGGTGCCCAGGTTGTCGCGCATTTTGGCGCGCATCTCGCTGACCTCCTGACGCAGCTTCGGCAAGTCACGCTCGCGGCCCAACACCTGCGCCCGAACAGCTTCAAAGGCCGCGCCGACCTGTTGGCAGCCCACCAGCACCCGCGCCCGCACCAGCGCCTGATGTTCCCAGGTCCAGGCTTCGTTCTGTTGATAGCGCTCAAACGCTCCGAGCGAGCTGACCAACAACCCGGAAGCGCCTGACGGACGCAGGCGCATGTCGACTTCATAGAGCTGGCCGGAGTTGGTTTGGGCAGTGAGCAAATGGATGATCCGCTGGCCCAGCCGGGTGAAGAACTGCGCGCTGTCGATGGGCTTGGCACCGTCGGTTTCGGCGTTGGGGTCGCCGTCATGGATAAACACCAGATCCAGGTCCGAGCCGTGCCCCAGCTCGATCCCGCCGACTTTGCCGTAGCCCACAATAATAAAGCCGGGGTCGCACAGGCTGCCGTCCGCCCGCTGCGGCGTGCCGTACTTGGCCACGGTTTGGCGCCAGGCCAGGGCCAGCACTTGCTCCAGAATCGCCTCGGCCAGCCAGGTCAGGTAATCGCTGACCTTCATCAGCGGCAAGCTACCGGCGATTTCTGAGGCCGCCACCCGCAGGCGGTGCGCCAGCTTGAAGTTACGCAGCGCTTCCATCTGCTGTTCAAGGTCGTCCTCGGGGATGCGCGTGAGTCGCTCGCGCAACTCGGCGGCCAACTCGGGCGCCAACGGTGGCTTGAACAGGCGCCCTTCGTTGAGCAACTCATCAAGCAACAGCGGGAAGCGGGTGATTTGCTCGGCAATCCACGGGCTGGCCGCGCACAAGGTCAGCAGGCGGCGCAGCGCGTCCGGGTTTTCGGTCAGCAACACCAGATAGGCCGAACGGCGGGCCACGGCCTCAACCAGCGGCAATACGCGCTCCAGCACCAGGTCCGGGTTGGCATGCTCCACCGCCTGCGCCAGCAAACGCGGGATAAACGCATCCAGACGCTCACGCCCCAAACGCTGCATGGCGCGCAACTGCGGGCTGGAGCGCAGGTTGGCCAATTGTTTCAAGGCTTTGGGCGCATCGACAAACCCGGCTTCTTCTAGTTGCGCACAGGCTGCTGCGTCGTCCTGGACTTCTTCCCACAACGGCAACCACTCGCCGCCGACGATCAGTTCGCCTTCGTCGAGGTCTTCTTCCTCGTCCGGGTCGGCAATCACCTGACGGAAATGCCAGTCGATACGCCCGCGCCACGCCATCAGTTGCTCATGGAACTGCGCCCACGTGTCAAAGCCCATCATAAAGGCGATACGCGCCTGATCTTGCTCGCCGTCCGGGAGCATTTGCGTCTGGCGGTCGGCAATGGCCTGGATCGCGTGCTCGGTGTAACGCAAAAACTCGTAGCCTTCGCGCAACTCATTGACCACCGCAGCCGGCAGGTAGCCTTGCCCCTCAAGGATGCTCAGTACTTTAAGCAGCGGCCGCTGTTGCAGGCTGAGGTCGCGCCCGCCGTGGATCAACTGGAACGCCTGGGCAATAAACTCGACTTCACGAATGCCGCCCGCGCCCAGCTTGATGTTGTCGGCCATGCCTTTGCGCCGTACTTCTTGCTGGATCAACTGCTTCATGGTGCGCAGCGCTTCGATGGCCGAGAAGTCCAGGTAACGCCGATAGACAAATGGGCGCAGCATCTCCAGCAACTGCGCGCCCATCACTTGATCACCGGCCACCACCCGCGCCTTGATCATCGCGTAGCGTTCCCAGTCGCGGCCCTGGTCCTGGTAATACTGCTCCAGCGCGTTAAAGCTCAGCACCAGCGCGCCCGACGAGCCGTACGGGCGCAGGCGCATGTCAACGCGAAACACAAACCCGTCGACGGTCATCGGGTCCAGCGCCTTGATCAAGCGCTGACCCAGGCGAATAAAGAACTCCTGGTTGTCCAGCGGGCGCTTGGCGCCAACGGTTTCGCCGCCCTCGGGGTAGGCGAAAATCAGGTCGATGTCCGAGGACAGGTTAAGCTCGACGGCGCCGAGCTTGCCCATGCCCAAAATCACCATCGGTTGCGGCTCGCCGCTACGGTGCCCGATGGGCGTGCCGAACTGCTGGCAATGGCGCTCATACAGCCAGCGGTAGGCTTGATCGATGCTCGCATCGGCCATGTCCGACAAATCGCGACAGGTTTCTATCAGGTCGGCCTGGCGGGTCAAATCACGCCAGATAATCCGCACTTGCTGGCGCGTGCGTTGGCGGCGCAGGGCACGACCCAGCTCTTCGTCGGTTTGTGCCTGCTGGGCGGCTTCGGCAATCTGCCCGCACAACTCGCCGGGGGCGAAGCTGCGGTCCAGCTCACCCCAGCTCACCAGTTCCAGCAACATCAAAGGGTCACGTAACACCTGTTCAATAAAGAAGTCGCTCGCCGCACTCACCCGGGCAAAGTCTGACCAGCGTTCAGACGACCATTCGTCGAGTCCCTGCTCGCCTTCCAGACCGGCCACGGCACTGCGCCAGGACTGCTCGGCGCGGCTGGCAAGGGGCAATAAAAGGGAGGGGATTGCGGCAAGCGAGGGAAGGCTCATGGTCTATCCTTGATCGGCGATGGTATTGCCGAGTACGGTGACTGGAAGAAACAGCGGTTAAACCCGACTGTCGAACAAAGGTTATAAATAGCTTAAAAACGTGATTCTTTAGCAAAAAAACATTGTCACAACGGCCAAACACCAAACACAGAACCAACAATATCGATTTATCGCACAACCCAACAGGTGACCTTCGAAGGCTTCCCTGTAGTTTTACTACTGAGTCAAACACTCGAAAGGCTGAAATGAGCAACGATTTGTAGTAAAACTACACGACGCCGGAATCAACCTTCCGGTCATCCAAGAATTTATGTCGTCTGCCCACAAGGCCAGTCGCAAACTCAGGCAACCGATTCTGGAAGCCTTTCCGCCCTGGAGCAAGCCATGCAAGACCTCGATCCCGTCGAAACCCAGGAATGGCTGGACGCCCTGGAATCGGTTCTCGACAAAGAAGGCGAAGACCGTGCTCACTATCTGATGACCCGTATGGGTGAGCTCGCTACTCGCACCGGTTCGCAACTCCCGTACGCCATCACGACTCCATACCGCAACACGATTCCTGTTACCCACGAAGCACGCATGCCTGGCGACCTGTTCATGGAACGCCGCATTCGCTCGCTGGTACGCTGGAACGCCATGGCTATGGTTATGCGCACGAACTTGAAAGATTCTGACCTGGGCGGTCATATCTCCAGCTTCGCTTCCAGCGCAACCCTGTATGACATCGGCTTCAACTACTTCTTCCAGGCCCCGACCGAAGAACACGGCGGCGACCTGATCTACTTCCAGGGTCACACCTCGCCAGGCGTTTACGCCCGTGCGTTCATGGAAGGTCGCATCAGCGAAGAACAAATGAACAACTTCCGCCAGGAAGTCGACGGTCAGGGCCTGTCGTCCTACCCGCACCCTTGGCTGATGCCTGATTTCTGGCAGTTCCCGACGGTATCTATGGGCCTTGGCCCGATCCAGGCGATCTACCAGGCGCGCTTCATGAAGTACCTGGAATCGCGTGGCTACATCCCTGCAGGCAAGCAAAAAGTCTGGTGTTTCCTGGGCGACGGCGAGTGTGACGAGCCGGAATCCCTGGGCGCCATCTCCCTGGCTGGCCGCGAAAACCTCGACAACCTGATCTTCGTCATCAACTGCAACCTGCAGCGCCTCGACGGCCCGGTTCGCGGCAACGGCAAGATCATCCAGGAACTCGAAGGCGTGTTCCGCGGTGCTCAGTGGAACGTGACCAAGGTCATCTGGGGCCGTTTCTGGGACCCACTGCTGGCCAAAGACGTCGACGGCATCCTGCAACGTCGCATGGACGAAGTCATCGACGGCGAGTACCAGAACTACAAAGCCAAAGACGGCGCGTTCGTACGTGAACACTTCTTCAACACGCCAGAACTCAAGGCGATGGTTGCTGACTTGTCCGACGACGAGATCTGGAAACTCAACCGTGGCGGCCACGACCCGTACAAGGTCTACGCGGCGTACCACGAAGCGGTCAACCACAAAGACCAGCCAACCGTCATCTTGGCCAAGACCATCAAGGGTTACGGCACTGGCGCTGGCGAAGCGAAAAACACGGCGCACAACACCAAGAAAGTCGATGTCGACAGCCTGAAGTTGTTCCGTGACCGTTTCGACATCCCGGTCAAAGACGAAGACATCGAGTCCCTGCCATTCTTCAAACCGGAAGAAGGCAGCGCCGAAGCCCGCTACCTGAGCGAGCGTCGCACTGCACTGGGCGGTTTCGTGCCTCAGCGTCGTGCCAAGAGCCTGAGCATTCCGACCCCGCCACTGGACACTCTCAAGGCCATCCTTGACGGTTCCGGCGACCGTGAAATTTCCACCACCATGGCGTTCGTGCGCATCCTCGCACAGCTGGTGAAGGACAAGGACATCGGTCAGCGCATCGTACCGATCATCCCGGACGAAGCCCGTACCTTCGGTATGGAAGGCATGTTCCGTCAGTTGGGCATCTACTCCTCCGTCGGCCAGCTCTACGAGCCAGTCGATAAAGACCAGGTGATGTTCTACAAGGAAGACAAAAAGGGCCAGATCCTCGAAGAAGGCATCAACGAAGCAGGCGCCATGAGCTCCTTCATCGCGGCCGGTACTTCGTACTCGAACCACAACCAGCCAATGCTGCCGTTCTACATCTTCTACTCGATGTTCGGCTTCCAGCGTATTGGCGACCTGGCCTGGGCCGCTGGCGACAGCCGCACCCGTGGCTTCCTGATCGGCGGCACCGCCGGGCGTACCACGCTCAACGGTGAAGGCCTGCAACACGAAGACGGTCACAGCCACATCCTGGCCGCGACCATCCCGAACTGCCGCACCTATGACCCAACCTACGGCTATGAGCTGGCGGTGATCATTCAGGACGGCATGAAGAAGATGACCGAAGAGCAACAGGACGTCTTCTACTACATCACCGTGATGAACGAGTCTTACCAGCAACCTGCCATGCCGGCCGGTGTTGAAGAAGGCATCGTCAAAGGGATGTACCTGCTGGAAGAAGACACCAAGGAAGCGGCTCACCACGTACAACTGATGGGCTCCGGCACCATCCTGCGTGAAGTGCGTGAAGCGGCGAAAATCCTGCGTGAAGAGTTCAACGTCGGCGCTGACGTATGGAGCGTTACCAGCTTCAACGAACTGCGTCGCGACGGCCTGGCCGTTGAGCGTCACAACCGTCTGCACCCTGGCCAGAAGCCACAGCGCACCTTCGTTGAAGAGTGCCTGACTGGCCGTAAAGGTCCGGTCATTGCTTCTACCGACTACATGAAGCTGTTCGCTGAGCAGATTCGTCAGTGGGTACCGGTCAAGGAATTCAAAGTGCTGGGCACTGACGGTTTCGGCCGCAGCGACAGCCGCAAAAAACTGCGTCACTTCTTTGAAGTAGACCGTCACTTCGTGGTGTTGGCAGCCCTGGAAGCCCTGGCTGACCGTGGTGAAATCGAACCTAAGGTGATTGCAGACGCTATCGTCAAGTTCGGTATCAACCCGGAAAAACGCAACCCACTGGACTGCTGAGGAGAATTTTTGTGAGCGAACTCATTCGAGTACCTGACATCGGCAGCGGTGACGGTGAAGTCATCGAACTGTTTGTAAAGGTCGGTGACCGTGTCGAAGCTGATCAGAGCATTCTGACGCTGGAATCGGACAAGGCGAGCATGGAAATCCCTGCGCCTAAAGCCGGTATCGTCAAAAGCCTGAAAGTAAAGCTGGGCGACCGCTTGAAAGAAGGCGACGAACTGCTTGAGCTGGAAGCTGAAGGCGGCGCTGCACCTGCCCCTGAAGCGGCCGCACCGGCGCCGGCAGCGGCGGCTGAAAAGCCAGCGGCTGCCCCTGCCGCCGAGGCCCCTGCGGCACCGGCTGCAGCACCGGCAAGCGAGTCGGTTCAAGACATCCACGTGCCGGACATCGGTTCGTCGGGCAAAGCCAAAATCATCGAGATTCTGGTCAAGGCTGGCGACACCGTTGAGGCTGATCAATCGCTGATCACCCTTGAATCCGACAAGGCCAGCATGGAAATCCCGTCGCCTGCCGCAGGCGTGGTGGAAAGCATTGCCGTCAAGCTGGACGACGAAGTGGGCACTGGCGACTTCATCCTCAAGCTGAAAGTGGCGGGCGCTGCTGCGCCAGCCGCGCCTGCACAAGCGGCGCCAGCTCCGGCGGCCAAAGCTGAAGCACCGGCGGCGGCTCCTGCGCCGGCTGCCAAGGCTGAAGCGGCCCCTGCTCCGGCACCGGCGGCTGCCCCTGCGCCAAGCGGTGCCAAAGTTCACGCCGGCCCTGCCGTGCGTCAACTGGCCCGTGAGTTTGGTGTAGAGCTGAACGCGGTGAGCCCAAGTGGCCCACACGGTCGCGTCTTGAAAGAAGACGTACAGGCTTACGTCAAAACCGCTCTGCAGAAGGCCAAGGAAGCTCCGGCTGCCGGCGCTGCAACTGGCGGCGCAGGCATTCCGCCGATCCCGACAGTCGACTTCAGCCGTTTCGGTGAAGTTGAAGAAGTGGCCATGACCCGCCTGATGCAAATCGGCGCGTCGAGCCTGCACCGCAGCTGGCTGAACATCCCGCACGTGACTCAGTTCGACCAGGCTGACATCACCGAGCTGGAAGCTTTCCGCGTTGCGCAAAAAGCCGTCGCAGAAAAAGCCGGTGTGAAACTGACCGTCCTGCCGCTGCTGCTCAAAGCCTGCGCACACCTGCTCAAGGAACTGCCAGACTTCAACAGCTCGCTGGCGCCAAGCGGCAAAGCGATCATCCGCAAGAAGTATGTACACATCGGCTTCGCCGTAGACACCCCGGACGGCTTGCTGGTGCCGGTGATCAAGAACGTTGATCAGAAGAGCCTGCTGCAACTGGCAGGTGAAGCCGCTGCACTGGCTGCCAAAGCCCGTGACAAGAAGCTCACCGCTGACGACATGCAGGGCGCTTGCTTCACCATTTCCAGCTTGGGTCACATTGGCGGCACCGGCTTCACGCCGATCGTCAACGCACCGGAAGTGGCGATCTTGGGCGTGTCCAAGGCAACCATGCAGCCAGTCTGGGACGGCAAAGCCTTCCAGCCGAAGCTGATGCTGCCACTGTCGCTGTCCTACGATCACCGTGTGATCAACGGCGCTGCAGCTGCACGCTTCACCCAGCGTCTGAGCCAGTTGCTGGGCGACATCCGCACCATCTTGCTGTAAGCCACGTCCCGGCCTTCCTCACCGAAGGCCGGGATAGCGCACTGTTTTCCGAGCGCCACGCTCGTACCTCAACCCCGCCCAATAAGCGGGGCTTTTTTTTGCCTGAACACTCACCAATATCCTCGTAGGAGCTGCCGCAGGCTGCGATCTTTTGACGTTGAAGATCAAAAGATCGCAGCCTGCGGCAGCTCCTACACACAAGCAGGTGCGCGCCAGGTTCTTGATTCTGTAACCAGAAAATTCCCTCACCACACAACACCCCGGCACTACGAAGCCCGCTGATGTTGAGAGGCGAAGATCCCTCTGCCCCCCTCTACGGTTAATGAAAGGACTTAACCGCGGCGACAGGGATCGCCACTTATCAAAAAGGATTTCGACATGGACACACCCACCGTTGGCCCCATAGTGGGCTACACCACCTCAGAGCAAGCGCGCATTTTTATCCGTGGCGCTGCCGATGCTGAAAATGCCGTTTTTGCCGCTGTTCGCTACCGTAAAGCGGGCACGCAGCAATGGTCTGCCGGCCTCTATTCGAAGCTCAGTGGCACTTATGACATGTCTGACACCCTGGTCCTGCGCGGGCTGAGCGCAGACACCCCCTACGAATACCAGGCAGGCTGGTTCAGAACCACTTACCTTGACCACACTCCGGACACCGTCAAACACATAGCGCTGGAATGGCCCTCAACGATCTACCGATTTAAATCTGCCTCCCCCAAACGAAACCGCACGCATCGCTACGTTGTAGGCTCATGCCGCTACCTGCGGCTCACACTAAACACCCCTTCGCGGCCAGAACTGGGCGACAAGATCTTCAAGGCTATCAGCAACCTGAACGCCAGCGCCCCGCTTGATGGCGTGCTGATGATCGGGGATCAGGTGTACGTCGATGACATGAACATCTTCGCCCCCGACCGGGAGTACGCAGACATCTCGCGCAAATACCGGGCAGCGTTTTCACAGCCGCACATCCGCCAGCTCATGGCCAGCACCCCGACGTACATGATCCTCGACGACCATGAGATCGAAGATAACTGGCCTGCAAGTCGCAGCCACCAGGACGACGAGCTCTACAGCAATGCCATTCGCGCCTACGAAACCTTCCAGTGCAGCCACGGCCCCGCCCACGACCTGCTCACAGACGGGTGCATCAACCGCAGCGTAGAGAAATACTGGTACACCTTTGCCGATGGCGACACCGACTGGTTTGTCATGGACTGTCGCACCGAGCGCGTGTTAACCGGCACTGACCGCAGGATGATCGGCGTCGAGCAAGAAAACGCCCTTCACAAATGGGTGAAAAACAGCACCGCCAAAGTGAAGTTCATCGTCAGCAGCGTGATGTTCATGCCCGATCAAAAAAGCCATGGCGATGACGGTTGGAAGTCATTTGCCGCACAACGCTTGCGCCTGCTGGAAGTCATCCGCGCCAACGCCGTTAAAAACGTGATGTTTGTCAGCGGCGACATCCACGGTTCTTTGACCTGCTCACTCACCCACAGCGAAGACCCTGACTTTGTGGTGCACGGCATCGTCTCGTCACCGCTGTGCAATAGCAGGCTGTTACCGTACGCGAAGGCCAGTAATCTGCTGCTCAATACCCCGCTGGCCAGTGATGGGCAAGGCTATTATTCCCCCGCATTGACCAGCGCCATGGTCAGCGAAGATAACTTCGCCTGCCTGACCCTCACCGGGCAGCACTTGCAGGTCGACTTTTATAACCCTAAGGGTCGGGTGCTTGAGTCGGTGACGATTGCATTGAAATAACAGTCATAAAACTGAAACCAGCGATCGCCAGCCTGTTGCATCCTGACGTTGCGGCGCTAACCTTCAAGTGGGTGATGTCAATCATGTTCACTTGTCAGCTCAGTACGCATGATGCAACCTTGCCGCAGACCGCAGGAACAGGGGTTGAGCCCTGATGCCATCCGCAAGTGTGAAGCGAGTACCCCAATGAAAAGCCAATCCGATGCTGCCCTGCGAACGGCAGCCGAGGTCGTGACGCAGTTACCCGTGCCCTCGCGGCTCGGGATGCTGCGTTTCGAGCGGCTTAATGAAGCCAGCTGGGCCTTGCTTTACCTCGACCCAGGCTGCGAGCGCTACGTCGGGTTGCCCGCCACTGAGCTGTGTGCACTGGTCGGCTCGCCCTACGCCAGCCTGATGGAGCCCAAAGCGCGCTATCGCTTACATGACGCGATTGCGCTGCAACTGCGCGCCAGCCCCCACTATGTGGTGCATTACACCCTGCACACGCCTCTGGGGGCGCTGAACCTGATGGAAGTGGGCGAGGCCTACAAGCAACACAACCGCCAGCTGTTGCGCGGTTATGTGCTGGTAGTAGAGGGCACGGTCAGCAGCACCGCGCTGGCCCCGGTCGCAGAGCTGGAAACACAAAACAGCCGGTTGCACATCGCTCTGGAACTCAACCAGCGCGCCCAGCAAGAACAACTGCAACACCTTGAACGTGTGCGCGCCCAACAGGACTTGATCCTGCGTCTGGCCCGCCACCGCTACAGCCAGCACAACTCGCTGCAAGAAGCCGCCGAACTGATCACCCGCAGCGCTTGCGACATTTACCAACTGGACGCTGCCAGCCTGTGGACCCTCGACGGCCACCGCATGCTGCCGATTTCGGCGTTTCAGCGCGAAAGCCAGGCGTATGTGGCGCAAGACGCCATCGACATCAGCCTGTTCCCGGACTACCTCGACGCCCTGCACACCAGCCGCTCCATCGACGCGCAAAACGCCAACCGCGACCCGCGCACCCGGGAACTGGCAGCCTGCCTGAACCGCCACGACACCAACGCCATGCTCGATGCCAGCATTCGCATCGACGGCCAGGTGATTGGCGTGTTGTGCCTTGAACAGACCGGCAAGACGCGGGCCTGGCAAGCCGATGAAATCGCCTTTGCCGGCGAGTTGGCCGACCAGTTCGCGCAAGTCATCAACAACCACAACCGGCGCGCTGCCACTAACGCCCTGCACCTGTTTCAGCGGGCCGTCGAGCAAAGTGCCAATGCCTTTTTGCTGGTCAATTGCGACGGCGTGGTCGAGTACGTCAATCCGAGCTTCACCGCCATCACCCAATACAGCGCCGAAGAAGTCCAGGGCCACAAGCTGTCTGAACTGCTGGCGCTGGAGAACCTCAGCGACCTGCTGTTCGATGCGCACTCAAGCTTGAGCAAGGGTAATAGCTGGCAAGGTGAGTTCAAGAGCCGGCGTAAAAACCTGGAGCCCTACTGGGGTCAGATGTCGATCTCGAAGGTCTATGGCGACAACCGCGAACTGACCCACTACATCGGTATTTACGAAGACATCACCGAGGCCAAGCTGGCGCAACAGCGGATCGAACGCCTGGCCTACACCGACAACCTGACCGGCCTTGGCAACCGCCCGGCGTTTATCCGCAACC
Organism: Pseudomonas helleri; assembly: GCF_001043025.1. Classification (GTDB taxonomy): domain Bacteria; phylum Pseudomonadota; class Gammaproteobacteria; order Pseudomonadales; family Pseudomonadaceae; genus Aquipseudomonas; species Aquipseudomonas helleri. Next base: position 268,174 of record NZ_JYLD01000001.1, read on the forward strand.
TCGATCAGCGGTTCACCCATGACAGCGCTACCAAGGTGTGCCTGTTACTGGTGGACATCGACAACTTCAAGCGGATCAACGACAGCCTCGGCCACCAGACCGGCGACAAGCTCTTGATCAGCCTGGCGCGCCGCCTGCGCAACAGCCTGAACCCCGAAGATAATCTGGCCCGCTTTGCCAGTAACGAATTTGCCGTGCTGCTGGACAACGCCACCCTCGAAATCGGCCAGCAAACCGCCAGCCAGTTGCTGATGACCCTCGACAAACCGATGTTCGTCGATAACCAGTTGATCAGCGTCACCGGCTCTGTCGGCGTGGCCTGCGCGCCCCTGCACGGGCTCGACCCACAGACCTTGATGCGTAACGCCGGGCTGGCGCTGCACAAGGCCAAAGCCAACGGCAAGCATCAGGTGCAGGTGTTCACCGAAACCTTGAACGCCGAGGCCAGCTATAAGCTGTTCGTCGAAAACAACCTGCGCCGCGCCCTGACCCAAAACGAGCTGGATGTGTTCTACCAACCCAAGCTGTGTTTACGCACAGGGCGGTTGCTAGGCATGGAAGCCCTGCTGCGCTGGGATCACCCGGAAAAAGGCATGATCCGCCCCGACCAGTTCATCAGCGTCGCGGAAGAAACCGGGCTGATCATCCCCATTGGCAAGTGGGTCGCGCGCCAGGCCTGCCGCATGAGCAAGCAACTGAGTGCGGCCGGGTTTGGCAACTTGCAGGTGGCGATCAACCTGTCGCCCAAGCAGTTTTCGGACCCGGATCTGGTCGCCTCGATTGCCAGCATCCTCAAGGAAGAACACCTGCCCCCGGCGCTGCTTGAACTGGAACTGACCGAAGGCCTGCTGCTGGAAGCCACAGACGACACCCGCCTGCAACTGGATCAGCTCAAGGAACTAGGCCTGACCCTGGCCATGGACGACTTTGGCACCGGGTACTCCTCACTCAGCTACTTGAAGAAATTCCCGATCGACATCATCAAAATCGACCGCAGCTTTATCAAAGACATCCCCGACAACCAAAACGACATGGAAATCACCTCAGCGGTGATTGCCATGGCCCATAACCTTAAGCTTAAAGTGGTGGCCGAAGGCATCGAGACCGCCGCCCAACTGGCCTTCTTGCGCCGCCACCGCTGCGACGTGGGCCAGGGCTACCTGTTCGACCGGCCGATCCCCGGTGCCGAGCTGCAACGCGCACTTAAACGCTACCCGCGCGGACCGCTGACCTGACAGCGACGCAGCACTCGGGCACACTGCTGTTCTAACTTCCTGCAATCTGACTGAGAGGACATGAAACATGGTCTTGCGCTCGGAAATCCTGGTGAATAAAAACGTGCTACCCACTCAAGAACAAGCCCTGCCGGGCCGCGAAACACCGATGCAACTGCCCGAAACCCACTTCGTCAATGGCAACCCGTTGCTGGGCCCGTTTCTGGACGACGTCGGTTTTGCGATCTTTGGTTTGGGTTGCTTCTGGGGCGCAGAACGCAAGTTCTGGCAAGTACCCGGCGTGGTCAGCACGGTGGTGGGTTACGCCGGAGGCTTTACCCCCAACCCGACCTATGAAGAAGTCTGCTCGGGCCTGACCGGCCACACCGAAGTGGTGCTGGTGGTGTACGACCAAGCAAAAGTGAAATACGAAGACCTGCTGAAAATGTTCTGGGAACTGCACAACCCGACCCAGGGCATGCGCCAGGGCAACGACATCGGCACCCAATACCGCTCGGTGATCTACTGCACCACGCCAGAGCAACTGGCAGCGGCCGAGGCCAGCAAAGCGGCCTACCAGGCTGAATTGACCAAAGCAGGCGTGGGCACCATTACTACCGAAATCGCAGAAGCCCCAACGGTCTACTTCGCCGAGGCGTACCACCAGCAATACCTGGCAAAAAACCCGCAAGGCTACTGCGGCATCGGCGGCACAGGCGTGACCTGCCCTATCTGACCCCACACACCTCCTGTAGGAGCGAGCTTGCCTCGCGATCTTTTGATCTTTAAAAGATCGCGAGGCAATCGAGCGTCGACCGGCTGCTCCTACAAGGTGAGGTGATCGTTACTCAGCGATTATCCATTCCATCTGCCAGCCACCCTGGGTTTGGCCCAGTGTTTTGGCCAGCCATGGCAGCAGTTCGCGCAGTTCTTCTTCCAGACCCCAAGGCGGGTTGGCGATCGCCAGGCCCGAGCCGTTCAGGCTGTTGGGGGTGTCCAGCGGGTGCACAAACAACTCGACCTGCAACAACTTCGGAGCGCCGGAGGCGGCCAGGTCCTGATAAAAACGACGCAGTTGGCGCTTGTCCTTGATCGGGTACCAGATCGCTACAACGGTCTGACGCATGCGGCTGATGGCGTCTTTTAACGACTCCACGCAACGCTGCATTTCGTCGAGCTTTTCAAACGGCGGGTCAATCAGCATCACCGCACGTTTTTCGGCCACGGGCAGCAACGCACGCGGTACGTGCCAGCCTTCGCCCAAGTGCACCGCCACACGACGGTCGCCCTTCATGTTGGCCTTGAGCATCACACCGTCTTCAGGGTGTTTTTCGTTGAGCAACACGCGGTCGTGCGCACGGGTGGTGCGACGTGCCAGTTCAGGCGAACCCGGGTAGTAACGCAATTGCCCGTCCGGGTTCATCTTGTGCAACACCTGCATGTAGTCCGCAGTCATCGCGGGCAGGTCTTTTCTGCCCCACAAGCGTGCGACGCCTTCCAGGTACTCGCCCGTGCGCGTGGCCTGATCGCCTTGAAGGTCATACAAACCCAGCCCGGCGTGGGTATCGAGGTAAGCAAAAGGCTGCTCTTTGCGCGACATCAACGCGATGAGGCGGGTCAAGACGATATGTTTAAGAACGTCGGCGTGGTTACCGGCGTGGAAGGCGTGACGATAGTTCATGGTTGCTCCTGCGCAGGGAGCGAAGTTTACCCTGTGCAGCGAATAACGTCAGGGGTTAAGCCACGCTCCACGCCAGACGGTGCCTTGCTCAAATCGCTCGCGGCACCAATACCAGGTTATGCACGCTGACCTCGCTCGCCACCCAGTCAATCGCGAACTGCTCGCTGGCATCTGCAATCAGTTCGTCCTTGTCCAGCACTTGCACGCGGATTTGATGGGCTTCAACGGGCTCCGGCGACTCATCGTCATCGACGTGAAAGGCGAACGTCCAGGGTGCCGGAATGGCGTAATAGCCGTGCGTTTCGAGCAGCAGGCGCTCTACACCACCCGGCTTGCGGGCGTACACCGAAATAATCCAGTGATAGTGGCTTTGAAATGAGAAGGGCAAGTCCCGAGCGGAGATGTGCCCGAGGAAAATCTTTTTACGCATGGTTGTCATCCTTGATTGAGGCACTCATCAGTGAGCGCTTAACCAAGGTTAATACGTCTGGAGCAGGCCATTTACGCTTCAGAAGAACCCGCTTCACAAATGAGAAACCTCCGGGCAGAACACGCTGTTAATCCCACGCGCAATGCCATGTCTTAAGCGAGCCCCAATAAAAACGGCCCGTTCCATGGGAAACGGGCCGTTGTCTGTTACCCACTAGGTGGGTCGCAACTCACTGAACTCAGTGGTGCAGTTTGAAGTCATTCTCAGCCGCTTCGAAGCGCTCGACCATCTTCTTGCTTGGGCCTTGGCCCATGGCGCTGACCACCAAAATGGCGATGCTGGCGAAGATGAAGCCCGGGATGATTTCGTACAGCCCCAGCAAACTGAAGTGTTTCCAGACGATCACCGTGATGGCCCCGACCAAAATACCGGACAGCGCGCCATTGCGGGTCATACCTTTCCACAGTACCGAGATCAGCACCACCGGGCCAAACGCAGCACCGAAGCCTGCCCACGCATAGCTCACCAGGCCCAGCACGCGGTTGTCCGGGTTAGACGCCAGCATGATGGCAACCACGGCCACCAGCAGCACCATGGCGCGACCGACCCACACCAACTCGGTCTGGGAGGCATTTTTACGCAGGAAGGATTTGTAGAAGTCTTCTGTCAGGGCGCTGGAGCACACCAGCAACTGGCAGCTCAAGGTACTCATCACCGCCGCCAGGATGGCCGACAGCAAGACACCGGCAATCCACGGGTTGAACAGCAGCTTGGCCAGCTCGATAAACACCCGCTCAGGGTTTTCGTTGACCGGGCCCGCCACTTCCGGGTGCGCCGAGAAGTAAGCAATACCGAAGAAGCCGACGGCAACGGTGCCGACCAGGCACAGGATCATCCAGGTCATGGAGATGCGACGTGCGTTGGCGATCGACTTCACCGAATCGGCGGCCATGAAGCGCGCCAGAATGTGCGGCTGGCCAAAGTAGCCCAGGCCCCAGCCCATCAGCGAGATGATGCCAATAAAGGAAGTGCCTTTGAGCATGTCAAAGTTGGCCGGGTCCTTGGCTTCGATCGCAAGGAACGTGGTATCAACGCCACCGGTTGCCAGCAATACGATGATCGGCGTGAGGATCAGCGCAAAAATCATCAGGGTGGCTTGCACAGTGTCTGTCCAGCTCACCGCCAAAAAGCCGCCGACGAAGGTGTAGGCAATAGTCGCCGCAGCACCGGCCCACAGGGCTGTTTCGTACGACATGCCAAAGGTGCTTTCGAACAGACGTGCACCGGCCACCACGCCCGACGCGCAGTAAATGGTGAAGAACACCAGAATCACCACCGCCGAGATAATCCGCAGCAGCCCGCTTTTGTCTTCGAAACGGCTGGCAAAGTAGTCCGGCAAGGTCAGCGCATCACCGTTGTGCTCGGTCTGCACCCGCAGGCGTCCGGCCACAAACAGCCAGTTCAAATACGCACCGACCACCAGGCCGATGGCAATCCAGCTTTCGGACAGGCCGGACATGTAAATGGCACCCGGCAAGCCCATCAGCAGCCAGCCGCTCATGTCAGAGGCGCCAGCGGACAACGCGGTGACCACGCTGCCCAGGCTGCGACCGCCGAGAATGTAGTCCGACAGGTTATTGGTGGAGCGATAAGCCATAAAGCCAATCAGCACCATTGCCGCGATATAGATCACGAACGTGATCAGGGTTGGGTTACTTACACTCATTGCATTAAGCCCTGGCATTGTTTTTATCGTTGACGGCCGCCTGGCCGCACATTCACAAACGTTTTGTCTGAGACGGTTAACCAGGCTGCGCATTTATGACGGACGCTTCTCCAGGAAAATCGTCAGCCGTAGAACCTTGTGGGTTCAAAGGGTCACACCTAAGTCGCGAATGCTATGCAACAACGCAAATCAGGTGCAACCAATTTCTGTCTTGTCAGTTGCACCTTGTCGCGCCTTTCGCTTCTTTTTCGACGCAAAAGCGCCCCGTATCAATCGAAAACCCCACATTCCCTGTAGGAGCGAGCTTGCCTCGCGATCTTTTAAAACATCACCCAATTGCGAGGCAAGCTCGCCCCGACAGGTGAGGAAAAAAATTCTGATGAAACCGGGTTGCACCTAGTTGCACCCAATTCAGCGCAGCGCTAATCTTGCCGCCAGCTGCTGCCGCGCCCATGTGGCACCCATGAGGATAAAAAAATGGCTACCACCACCCTTGGGGTCAAACTCGATGACCCAACCCGCGAGCGCCTGAAGGCTGCCGCGGCCTCGATTGATCGCACGCCACACTGGCTGATCAAACAGGCAATTTTCAATTACCTGGAAAAACTCGAGGGTGGTGCAACCCTGGCGGAGTTGAACGGTGTGCCAGCTGGCACCAGCGATGACGCTGATGACACCAACACCGATCACACCCACCAATGCTTCCTGGAATTTGCCGAAAGCATCTTGCCGCAATCAGTCCTGCGCGCAGCCATTACCTCGGCTTACCGCCGCCCGGAACCCGAAGTGGTGCCGATGCTGTTGGAGCAGGCACGTCTGTCTGCACCGATGGCCGAAGCCACCCAGACCCTGGCCGCCTCGATTGCCGAAAAACTGCGCAATCAAAAGAGCGCCGGTGGCCGTGCCGGTATCGTGCAAGGCCTGCTGCAAGAGTTCTCGCTGTCGTCCCAGGAAGGCGTGGCCCTGATGTGCCTGGCCGAAGCGCTGCTACGCATCCCGGACAAAGGCACCCGTGACGCCCTGATCCGCGACAAAATCAGCACCGGCAATTGGCACCCGCACTTGGGCAACAGCCCGTCGCTGTTCGTCAACGCCGCCACCTGGGGCCTGTTGCTGACCGGCAAACTGGTGTCGACGCACAACGAAGCAGGCCTGACCTCCTCCCTGAGCCGCATCATCGGCAAGAGCGGCGAGCCGATGATCCGCAAGGGCGTCGACATGGCCATGCGCCTGATGGGCGAGCAGTTTGTGACCGGCGAAACCATCGCCGAAGCACTGGCCAACGCCACGCGCTTTGAAGCCAAGGGCTTCCGTTATTCCTACGACATGCTCGGCGAAGCCGCACTGACCGAACATGACGCGCAGAAGTACCTCGCCTCGTACGAACAAGCCATCCACTCGATCGGCAAAGCCTCCAACGGCCGTGGCATTTATGAAGGCCCGGGCATTTCGATCAAGTTGTCGGCCCTGCACCCGCGTTACAGCCGTGCCCAATACGAGCGCGTGATGGACGAGCTGTACCCGCGCCTGCTGTCGCTGACCCTGCTGGCCAAGAAATATGACATCGGCCTCAACATCGACGCCGAAGAAGCTGACCGCCTGGAACTGTCCCTCGACCTGCTCGAGCGCCTGTGCTTTGAGCCAGAGCTGAGCGGCTGGAACGGCATCGGTTTCGTCATCCAGGCTTACCAGAAGCGCTGCCCGTACGTGATCGACTACGTGATCGATCTGGCCCGCCGCAGCCGTCACCGCCTGATGATCCGCCTGGTGAAAGGCGCCTACTGGGACAGCGAAATCAAGCGCGCCCAAGTCGAAGGCCTGGAAGGTTATCCGGTGTACACCCGCAAGGTGTACACCGACGTGTCCTACGTTGCCTGCGCGAAAAAACTGCTGGCCGTCCCCGAAGCGATCTACCCGCAGTTCGCCACGCACAACGCCCACACTTTGTCGGCCATTTACCACATCGCCGGTCAGAACTACTACCCGGGCCAGTACGAGTTCCAATGCCTGCACGGCATGGGTGAACCGCTGTACGAACAAGTTGTAGGCAAGATTTCCGAAGGCAAGCTGAACCGTCCGTGCCGTGTGTACGCTCCGGTCGGCACCCACGAAACCTTGCTGGCTTACCTGGTGCGTCGCCTGCTGGAAAACGGCGCGAACACCTCGTTTGTTAACCGCATTGCCGACCATTCGATCTCGATTCACCAGTTGGTGGCCGACCCTGTCAGCCAGATCGAGCAAATGGCCACGGCCGAAGGCAGCTTCGGCTTGCCGCACCCGCGCATTCCGTTGCCGCGTGACTTGTATGGCAGCGAACGCGCCAACTCCAGCGGCATCGACATGGCCAACGAACACCGTCTGGCATCGTTGTCCTGCGCCCTGCTGGCCACGGCTCACAACGACTGGAAAGCCGCGCCGATGCTCGGTTGCACCTCCAGCACCCAAGTCCCGGCCGCGGTACTCAACCCGGCCGACCTGCGCGATGTGGTCGGCTATGTGCAAGAAGCCACGGTTGAAGACGCAGACAACGCGATCCAGTGCGCGCTGAACGTCGCGCCGATCTGGCAGGCCACCCCGCCGACCGAGCGTGCCGCCATCCTGGAACGCGCCGCCGACCAGATGGAAGCCGAGATCCAGCCGCTGATGGGCCTGCTGGCCCGCGAAGCTGGCAAGACCTACGCCAACGCCATTGCCGAAGTCCGCGAAGCGGTCGACTTCCTGCGCTACTACGCCGTGCAGGCGCGCAATGACCTGACCAACGACGCCCACCGCCCGCTGGGCCCTGTGGTGTGCATCAGCCCATGGAACTTCCCGCTGGCGATTTTCAGTGGCCAAGTAGCCGCAGCGCTGGCCGCCGGTAACCCGGTACTGGCCAAACCTGCCGAACAAACACCGCTGGTGGCCGCTCAGGCCGTGCGCATCCTGCTGGAAGCGGGTATTCCAGAAGGCGTGCTGCAACTGCTGCCAGGCCGTGGCGAAACCGTGGGCGCACGTCTGGTCGGTGACGATCGGGTCAAAGGTGTAATGTTTACTGGCTCTACCGAAGTCGCTCGCCTGCTGCAACGCAACATCGCCGGCCGTCTGGACGCTCAAGGCCGCCCGATCCCGCTGATCGCTGAAACCGGCGGCCAGAACGCCATGATCGTCGACTCCTCGGCCCTGACCGAACAAGTGGTCATCGACGTGGTGTCCTCGGCATTCGACAGCGCCGGTCAGCGCTGCTCGGCACTGCGCGTGCTGTGCTTGCAGGAAGATTCGGCAGACCGCGTCATCGAAATGCTCAAAGGTGCCATGGCCGAATCGCGCATGGGCAACCCGGAGCGCTTGAGCGTGGACATTGGCCCGGTGATTGATGCCGAAGCCAAGGCCGGGATCGAGAAACACATCCAGGGCATGCGCGACAAAGGCCGCAACGTGTTCCAGATGGCCATTGCCGACATCGAAGAATCTAAGCGCGGCACCTTCGTGATGCCGACCCTGATCGAGCTGGAAAGCTTCGACGAACTGGAACGCGAAATCTTCGGCCCGGTTCTGCACGTGGTGCGCTACAAGCGCAAAGACATCGACCAGTTGATCGCCCAGATCAACGCATCGGGCTACGGCCTGACCCTGGGCGTGCATACCCGCATCGACGAAACCATTGCCAAAGTGGTCAACAACGTCAACGCCGGTAACGTTTACGTCAACCGCAACATCGTCGGTGCCGTGGTCGGCGTACAGCCGTTCGGTGGCGAAGGTTTGTCGGGTACCGGCCCGAAAGCCGGTGGCCCGCTGTACCTGTTCCGCCTGCTGTCGACTCGCCCAAGCGATGCCATCGAGCAATCGTTCGCCAAAGTCGACGCCATCAGCGCGCCAGACACCCAAGCCCGCGAAGCGCTGAGCAAGCCGCTCAACGCCCTGCAAACCTGGGCACAAAGCAATCAACAAACGGCGCTGGCCGAGCTGTGCAGCGAATTCGCCGCCCACTCGCAAAGCGGCATCACCCGCCTGCTCAACGGCCCGACCGGCGAACGCAACAGCTACGCCATCTTGCCGCGCGAACACGTGCTGTGCCTGGCCGACACTGAAAGCGACCTGCTGACCCAACTGGCTGGCGTACTGGCCGTGGGCAGCTCGGCGGTACTGCCGGACAGCGATCTGGGCAAAGCCCTGTTTGCCCGTCTGCCAAAAGAGGTGCAAGCGCGCATCAAGCGCGTAGCGGACTGGACCAAGGACGACGTTGTTTTCGACGCGGTCCTGCACCACGGCGACAGCGATCAACTGCGCGAGGTGTGCCAGCACGTGGCCAAACGTGCAGGCGCCATTGTCGGCGTGCAAGGGTTGTCTCAAGGCGAAACCAACATCGCCCTGGAACGCCTGGTGATCGAACGCGCACTGAGCGTCAACACCGCTGCTGCGGGCGGTAACGCGAGCTTGATGACCATCGGTTAAACGCCGAGCTACAAAAAACCGGGCACCTGTGAGGGTGCCCGGTTTTTTTGTGCCCCAAAAACGCCAACGTCACGTGTTGAAGCTGAACCAAACAGCTACTGCGTATCGCCACTCAACAAATTGATCGCCCGCTGAGCCCCCATAAACAGATAGCCGCTAATGGCAATCAAAACAGCCTCGGCCACATAGACGCACACCATGCCCAACGGCCGATCAGGGAAGGTAAACAGCAGCACCGAGAGCATCACCAGCAGCATGATCAATAACGCCCGGCTTTCGGGGTACCAGCGATGAGGTTGCTGCGCTCTGTCCAGAGCGTTTTGGACTTTGTCGAACAGCTCCAGGACAAAAAAAGGCCAGAGCAGGCCGCGTATCACCGGTGTAATCGCAGCGCCGGAGTGGGCTTTGTAAAAGGCCCAGTTGCGGTAAGACCAATAGAACAAGTAACAACCGCATGTCAGTACATACAGCAGCAGGAAGTGCGGAATTGCCACGGTGTACAACGCACCGGGCCTGTCATCAGTCGCAATTGTGGGCTTCATGACGTGTCCATGGCTAAACAGAGCCGTGAGTAGACACAATTTGCCTAACATTAAAATGCAGGCCGGCTCCATTTCTCTTGTAAGAAAAAGCCATTTCCTCCGTCACTCAACAGAGACAAGGCGGCAATGGACTACAGAACACTTCGCAGCACGTGTTTCATCCACGGCCAAGCAACCCTGAAAAGCTTTTTGACAGCGCGCCAATAACGCAGGTTAGAATCGCTGGCACGTAGCCTGCATGGGTACGCCCTGTCTTTTCTGTTTTTTATGGAGTACTGCCTTTGAATGCGACGACCATCAACAGCCTGTTCTTGATCGGCGCGTTGCTGGTAGGCGCAAGTATTCTGGTCAGTTCTTTGTCTTCACGCCTGGGCATCCCGATTCTGGTGATTATCCTGGCCGTGGGCATGGCCGCCGGTGTCGATGGCGGCGGTATTATTTTTGACAACTACCCTACCGCCTATCTGGTGGGCAACCTCGCCCTGGCGGTGATTTTGCTCGACGGCGGCTTGCGCACGCGGGTCTCCAGTTTCCGCGTGGCGTTATGGCCTGCCCTCTCGCTGGCCACCGTGGGGGTGATGATCACCACCGGGCTGACCGGTCTGGTGGCGGCCTGGCTGTTTAACCTCAATTTGATTCAGGGCCTGTTGATCGGCGCGATTGTCGGCTCCACCGATGCCGCGGCGGTGTTCTCGCTGCTGGGCGGCAAAGGCTTGAACGAGCGGGTCTCGGCCAGCCTTGAGATCGAATCCGGGAGCAACGACCCGATGGCGGTGTTCCTCACCGTCACCTTGATCGACATGCTTGCCAGCGGCGAAACCACGCTGCATGCCAGCCTGCTCCTGGATTTGCTGCGCGAGTTCGGCATCGGCGCCATTGTCGGCCTGGCCGGTGGCTGGTTGATGCTGCAAATGGTTAACCGTATCCACTTGGCCAACGGCCTGTACCCGATTCTGGTGATCGCTGGTGGGCTGGTGGTGTTTGCCTTGACCAACGCCCTGCACGGCAGCGGCTTTTTGGCGGTGTACCTGTGCGGTCTGGTGCTGGGCAACAGCCCGATCCGCAGCCGCCACGGCATTTTGCACATGCTTGACGGCATGGCCTGGCTGGCGCAGATCGGCATGTTCCTGGTGCTGGGCTTGCTGGTGACACCACACGACCTGCTGCCTATCGCGGTACCCGCGCTGCTTCTGGCCCTGTGGATGATTCTGTTCGCCCGCCCGCTGTCGGTATTCGTCGGCCTGCTGCCGTTCAAGGCCTTCCACGGGCGCGAAAAAGCCTTTATTTCGTGGGTCGGCCTGCGCGGCGCGGTGCCGATCATTCTGGCGGTGTTCCCGCTTATGGCAGGATTGCCGAACGCACAGCTGTATTTCAACCTCGCCTTCTTTATCGTGCTGGTGTCCCTTTTGGTACAGGGCACGAGCCTGCCGTGGGTCGCCAAGCTGCTCAAGGTCACCGTACCGCCAGACCTCGCGCCTATCTCTCGCTCGGCCCTGGAAGTACACGTGACCAGCGAGTGGGAGCTGTTCGTTTATCGGCTGGACGCACAAAACTGGTGCATCGGCGCGGCCCTGCGCGAACTGAAAATGCCCGAAGGCACGCGTATCGCCGCCTTGTTCCGCGACCAGACGCTGCTCCACCCGTCGGGTAGCACCACGCTGGAAATCGGCGATTTGCTCTGTGTGATCGGCCATGAACACAACTTGCCCGCCCTGGGCAAACTGTTCAGCCAGCCGCCAACTCGCGGGCTGGACCTGCGTTTTTTCGGCGACTTTGTACTCGAAGGCGATGCCCAACTGGGCGCCGTCTCGGCACTTTACGGCCTGAAGCTCGATGGCATCAGCCCGGACACTCCGCTCAGCAGCTTTATTGCGCAAAAAGTCGGCGGCGCGCCGGTTGTCGGCGACCAGGTCGAGTGGAACAACACCATCTGGACCGTCGCGGTCATGGACGGGAACAAGATAGGCAAAGTGGGCGTCAGATTCCCCGAAGGAAGTGCCCCGGGACCGGGGTTGTTCCTCTAAACTCCAAATTTCCTACGCTTGCTTGACCGGATTCTATGCCAACTCTGCGCACGTTCTTCGCAACAGTCCTGCTCGGCCTGAGCCTTTCCGTTGGCCCGGTTTACGCGGGTGACCCGCCTTCGGCCGAGGCCGTGCAGCTCAGCCTGGACAAAATAGCCGACCGCAAGCTACCCGACGCCGACCAGAAAGCCTTGCAGACGGTGCTCGAGCAGACCTTGAGCTTTCTGGCCAACAAAAGCGACTACGAGCAGCGCCTGATCGAGGTTAAAGACCAGCTCCACAGTGCCCCGCGCCAAACCATCGATAACCAGCGCGAACTGGCGCGCCTCAAGGCCAGCAAAGTGGTGCCCATCGAGCAGCGCTACGCCACGCTGTCGGTGCAGCAACTGGAACAAATGCTCGCCGACCGCACCACCGAGCAAGGTGAGCTGCAAAAAGCCCTGGCCAGCGCCAACACCCAGAGCATCGCCGCCCAGACCCGCCCCGAGCGCGCTCAGGCCGAAATCAGCAACAGCCAGACCCGCATTCAGCAGATCGGCAACATCCTCAAAGTCGGCCGCGACAACGGCAAAGTGCTCACCACCGATCAACGCAACCAGCTCAGTGCCGAATCGGCAGCGCTCACCGCGTTGATCGCGCTGCGCCGTCAGGAGCTGGCCGGCAACAGCCAACTGCAAGACCTGAGCGGCAGCCAGCACGACCTGCTGCTGGAAAAAACCACGCGCCAGGATCAGGAAATCCAGGACCTGCAGACCCTGATCAACAAGAAGCGTCTGGCCCAGTCGCAACAGACCGTGACCGAACAATCGATTGAGGCGCAAAAATCTGGTAGCAGCAGCTTGCTGGCCACCGAAAGCGCGACCAACCTGCGGCTCTCCGATTACCTGTTACGCAGCACCGACCGGCTCAACGTGGTCACCCAGCAGAACCTTGAAACCAAGCAGCAGCTGGACAACGTCACCCAAAGTGACCAAGCGCTGGATGAGCAAATCAACGTTCTGCGGGGCAGCTTGCTGCTGTCCAAAATCCTCTACCAGCAGAAACAAGCGCTGCCGCGCCTGCAAAAGATGGACAAGAACCTGGCCGATGAAATCGCCGATATCCGCTTGTACCAATTTGAGATCAACCAACAGCGCGAGCTGATCAGCAACCCGATTGCCTATGTTGATAACTTGCTGTCGACCCAGCCCGCCGACCAGGTGACGCCGCAACTGCGCAAAACTCTGCTCGAACTGGTCAACACCCGCAGCGACCTGTTGGACCGTTTGAACCGCGAACTCAGCTCGCTGCTCAGCGAGTCGATCAACCTGCAACTGAACCAGAAGCAACTGCTCAGCACCGCGCAGGGCCTGCGGGCGACGCTGGATGAGCAGATGTTCTGGATCCCCAGCAACAAGCCGCTAGATCTGGACTGGCTGGAATCGGCCCCGCGCCACCTCAAGCAACAACTCGTCACCCTGCCGTGGGGTTCCAGCGTCACCGAACTGGCAGAAGGCCTGATTCAGCGGCCGCTGCTGTTTTTGCCGTTTGTGCTGGTGATGATCGCCCTGCTGTGGAAGCGCCGCTACCTGTACAACAAGCTCAACGATATCCATAAGGACATTGGCCACTTCAAGCGCGACAGCCAGTGGCACACGCCGCTGGCGATCCTCATCAACATCTTGCTGGCGATGCCGGTTTCACTGGCCCTGGCCCTGTGCGGGTACGCCTTGCAAACCGATGCCCGCGGCATGAACGCCAACACTGGCGCAGCCTTGATGCAAATGGCCGAAGCCTGGCTGGTGTTCTACACCGCCTACCGGATTCTGGCGCCGGGCGGCGTGGCCGAACTGCATTTTCGCTGGGAGAAACCGCTGGTTGCCTTCCTGCAAAACTGGATCCGCAGGCTCGGCCTGGTGGTGCTGGCACTGGTGGCCGTGGTCGCCTTTGCCGAACAGCAACCGGCGGCGCTGGCAGACGACGTGCTGGGCATCCTCGTGGTGTTGACGTGCTACGCCACCATGGCGTGGCTGCTGTGCCGCCTGATTCTCAACGACCAGACCGAGAAAAAAGCCTACCGCGTGCGCAAGCTGCTCGGTTTCGCGTTCGCCCTGCTGCCCCTCGCACTGTTTGTGGCAGTGTGTTTTGGCTACTACTACACCGCGCTCAAACTCAGCGACCGACTTATTAACACCCTGTACCTGCTGATGCTCTGGCTGGTGGTTGAAGCCACCTTTGTGCGCGGCCTCTCGGTCGCGGCACGGCGGCTGGCCTACCAGCGGGCTTTGGCCAAGCGCCAGGCGGCCAAAGAAGCCGGGGAAGGCAACGACGCCATCGTTGAAGAGCCGACACTGGACATCGAACAGGTCAACCAGCAATCGCTGCGCCTGATTCGTCTGGCCTTGCTCGCGGCCTTTATCGGGGTGCTGTATTGGGTCTGGGCCGACTTGATTTCGGTCTTTTCCTACCTCGACAACATCACGCTGTACGAATACACCAGCGGTACCGGCGCCAACATGAGCATGGTGCCCATCAGCATTGGTGACGTGTTGGGCGCGCTGATCATCGTCGGCATCAGCATTGCCCTCGCGCGCAACTTGCCCGGCTTGCTGGAAGTGCTGGTGCTGTCACGGCTAGACCTGGCGCAAGGCAGCGCCTACGCCACCACCACGCTGCTGACCTACGTGATCATCGGCGTCGGCTTTGTCGCCACGCTCTCAACCCTGGGCGTGAGCTGGGACAAGCTGCAATGGCTGGTGGCGGCACTCTCGGTGGGCCTGGGCTTCGGGATGCAGGAGATCTTCGCCAACTTTATCTCCGGCATCATGATCCTCTTCGAGCGCCCGGTGCGCATTGGCGACACCATCACCATCGGCAACCTGTCGGGTACCGTGAGCAAGATCCGCATCCGCGCGACCACCATCACCGACTTCGACCGCAAAGACATCATTGTCCCGAACAAAACCTTTATCACCGGGCAATTGATCAACTGGTCGCTGACCGACACCATCACCCGCGTGACCCTCAAGCTGGGCGTTGATTACGGCTCTGACCTGGACCTGGTCAAGAGCCTGCTGCTCAAGGCCGCGCAAGAAAACCCCCGCGTGCTCAAAGAGCCCGAGCCGCATGTGTATTTCTTGAGCTTCGGGCAAAGCACGCTGGACCACGAACTGCGCATGCACGTGCGTGACCTGGGCGACCGCAACCCGGTGATCGACGAAGTGAACCGCTTTATCAACCGCGAGTTCAAGGCACACAACATCAACATCTCGTTCCAGCAGATGGAGGTGTACCTCAAGAACACCAGCAACCAGGAATACAAACTGGTGCCCATGGACCTGCCAACGCCGGAACAAAAGCCCCTGCCGGGTAAGCCCGACTAACAGGACGCCTAAACGTCTGTAGGAGTGAGCTCGCCTCGCGATCTTTTGATATTTAAAAGATCGCGAGGCAAGCTCGCTCCTACACAGGGTGTTTACCCTCACATTTTGCTGGAGACGGCCATTGAAAGCCCTCGACGAACTGACCTTTGACAACCGTTTCGCCCGCCTGGGTGACGCGTTTTCAACCCACGTGCTGCCCGACCCGCTCGACGCACCACGGCTGGTGGTCGCCAGCGATGCGGCAATGGCCTTGCTCGACCTGGACCCGGCCGTGGCCCACGACCCGGTGTTTGCCCAACTGTTTGGCGGGCATACCTTATGGGCCGATGCCGAGCCACGGGCGATGATCTATTCCGGCCACCAGTTCGGCTCGTACAACCCGCAACTGGGCGATGGCCGCGGGCTGTTGCTGGGCGAAGTCTACAACCAGGCGGGCGAGCATTGGGACCTGCACCTCAAAGGCGCCGGCATGACGCCCTACTCGCGCATGGGCGATGGCCGTGCGGTGCTGCGCTCATCGATCCGCGAGTTTCTCGCCAGCGAAGCCCTGCACGCGCTGGGTATTCCCACCAGTCGCGCCCTTTGCGTGATCGGCTCCGACACCCCGGTGTGGCGTGAAAAACAAGAACGCGGCGCCATGGTGCTGCGCCTGGCGCACAGCCATATCCGCTTCGGGCACTTTGAATACTTTTACTACACCAAACGCCCGGAACAGCTAAAGCAACTGGCCGACCACGTGCTGGCCCTGCACTACCCTGAATGCCTGGAGCAGCCGGAGCCCCATCTGGCGATGTTCCGCGAAATCGTCGAGCGCAACGCTGAACTGATCGCCAAATGGCAGGCCTACGGGTTTTGTCACGGCGTGATGAACACCGACAACATGTCGATCCTGGGCATTACCTTCGACTTCGGCCCGTTCGCCTTCCTCGACGACTTCGACGCGCAGTTCATCTGCAACCATTCCGACCACCAGGGGCGCTACTCCTTCAGCAACCAGGTGCCCATTGGCCAGTGGAACCTCAGCGCCCTGGCCCAGGCACTGACACCGTTTATCAGCGTTGACGCCCTGCGTGAAACATTGGGCTTGTTCTTGCCGCTGTACCAGGCGCACTACCTCGACCTGATGCGCCGCCGCCTGGGCCTGACCACCGCCGAAGACGGTGATCAAAAACTGATCGAAGACCTGTTGCAACGCATGCAAGGCAGCGCCATCGACTACACCCTGTTCTTCCGTCGCCTGGGCGACGAACCGGCAGAACACGCGGTTGCCCGCCTGCGCGACGACTTTATCGACCTCAAGGGCTTTGACGAATGGGCCGCGCAATACCTCGCCCGCGTGGCCCGCGACGGCGAGCCAGACCAACAGCAGCGCCGTGAACGCATGCACGCGGTCAACCCGCTGTACATCCTGCGCAACTACCTGGCACAAAAAGCCATCGACGCTGCCGAGGCCGGTGATTACAGCGAAGTACGGCGCTTGCACAGCGTCCTGACCCAACCGTTCACCGAACAACCGGGCATGCAACCCTACGCCGAACGCCCACCCGAGTGGGGCAAGCACCTAGAGATCAGCTGCTCCTCTTAAAACGCCCACAACCGTGTAGGAGCGAGCTTGTCTCGCGATCTTTTGATCTTAAAAAAGTCGCGAGACATGCACGATTTGATCGAATAACCCTGCACAAGGGCAGAATCAATCCCCAGCAGCGAGTTCCAAATTAAAAAACGCAGGCCCGTCCTTACAAAAGTTAATACCAGCAGCAATAACAATACCGGCAAGTGACATCAAACCGGCCTCTTGCGAACCATAAATAATTAACACAAGAAGGTTATTAGCAAACCATAACAAACAGAACACCAGCATACTCTTGCCGTAATTTGCCTGCCTATCCATGTACTTAGTCATATACGTTTGATCACCCACGCTCGCCTCAAGCCGCACATCACAAGCGGCACAATTAACGCACTGACCTTTCGCCAGATCATAAACACGCTGATGATTAAATTTCTGCTCAGCCGCACACCCAACACACTTAAACGTGAACTCCGCACACTCCTGTAACAGCGGGTCACTTCCTCCTTCGACAGCGGCCATTATTTGCCAACCTTTTATTAGTTATTTATGTTAAAAACGCCACAACCTGCGATAGCGACGTTTCATTTCATGCCGACTAAGCTTTTTTAGTGACACATACACTTAATATTTATTTCTCTCATGTACTTTTGTAGAAATAAATATCAGACATCCGTATTACGCAGGCAAGAAAACTGACCCCATTGGTTCACGCAAAGCCCACAACCAAAAAATGAGGATGGGGAGGAAATGCATACTTATTTTATTAATAATTTATAATCGTTCACGAGCGCTCTGTCTTGCACGTTGATTCGACGGGATCAAGCTGTATAGCGACATCAATAGTGACGGGCGTACTTTTATTTAACGTGTATGAAATCAATAGCCCGACACTGGTCATCAAAACAGAAATTTGTGTATTAACAAACAGGGCAACCATCAGAGAAACTGAAAACCACACTGTCGCAAAAGGAACAATAAATCCTCCGCTACCGCTGAGGCTTTTATGAACGTTTCTCAAATCTGCTTGATCATAGGCCCCCGCTTTAACAGACACCTGACAAAAAGGGCACTTTATAGAGTTATCATTCGCCAATAAAAAAGATTCTTCTAGGCTTATGCTGATCTGCCGTTTACACGCACAACATTTGAAGTCCGCATAGCTAAACTTCAGCAGCTCTGTTTCTGGCTCTTGATCTACTTGCCGGGTCATTATTCAGCCCTGCCCAACTGGATTTTCTGGCTCTAAATCAAGCCGCACAAATGAAACATCCTTCAACGCTGGCACGGCAGATACCAACACTAAAAAGGTGAGAAAAGAGCTCAAAAAGGCCAAGCCGCTGCCCCATTGCAACAGGACCCATATATTGAGCAACGGCAAGCCAATGGTTAAACAACCAAACATTAAAATCCGCCGTCTATTTTTGCTTTTTACCGCAACCAACTTGGCCAGGTCATGCTCTTTGAAAACCAAGCCATGCGAGCATCGTGGGCATGCCACCTTACCGGACTCCATAAAAGCATCTACCTGCTCAGTCGTTAGCTCAAAATCGTTCTTACAGTGCACACAGCGAAAATGGGCTTCCTGAGACATTGCCATTAACAACTCCTTTATTTAGACACGCCAAATTAATCACCAGACTGAATACTCAAGTCCGAGCATCTTCTTTCGAACAGTGAAAGAGGCTTAAATCACAGGCGTAGGAGAATAGAGGGATAGTGTGTGAAGTAATGTCGGCCCTAAGATAAACATACGTAAGATTTTTCGTTTATTTATCGAGTTCTTAATAGCGCCACTCATAGGTATGAGCCCAGCCTTGCACATTCTTTTAGCACTGCGAGAGACGTATTCGTCTGAAGTCAGGGAAGCGGACTACCTTCCAGCCGATTGACCCTCTGTGCGCCAGCCCCTATCCTCGCCGACGTCACGACACATTCGTGATCCGGTTTGACGGTCGGGCTCTTCATAGTGGAACGCATAGTCTAGAAATTCGTTCGCGCACTTTTAGTGGAGTTAACCCATGCCCCTGATCACTCATCAAACCCCTTTCGGCCACAGCCTGACCGGCGATTGCCTGTTCAGCGTTAACGCCGGTATCCCCATCAAACTCGCGCTGGAACTGGCAGCCCAGTTACTCAGCAGCGCCACGGTTCTGTGCGCCGAAAGTCAGGTCGCCAGCCCTCAAACCAGCCACAGCCTGACGTTTGCCAGCTTGCAACTGGTGGAAATGAGCAAAGGCCTGGTGGATGCCACGCTGGACAGCGTATTGCAGGCCGACACCCTCAAATAAACATTTCTACCGGCACTTTAAAGTGATCTGCCAGCCAGCGAATTTGCCGCACGTTGAGCTGACGCTTGCCGCTGAGGATTTCGGATACCACCGACTGCGTGCCCACGCCCGGCAGATCACTCTGGTTCAGCCCATGCTCTTGCATCACTGAGCGCAGCACATCTACACCACTGACCTTGGGCATCGGCCGATGCTCAAGGTCATAGGCTTCGACCCAATCACCGATGATGTCTACCAGGCTCATGAGCGGGTGGCTTTCATCGTCGCCAATGCGGTCGGTCAGTTCATCAAGGGCTTCGACCAACTGGTCGTAATCCGCTTCATTTTTAGGTTTTCGCAACAGTGGCGAAACGAACTGCCAATGCTGGGCAGCCTGTTCGATCAGTGCATTCATTGGGTTACTCCTTCCATTTACCTTTGTCATATTCACGATGATCCAGCACATGACGAATGTAGAGGCGCTGCACCCGATACCGCACTACCGCAATCAGACGCAATTTATTGCCGCCAATATTAAATACATGCAAAGAACCGACTTTGTCAGTCGCAGGGAAAAACGACCTCAACGCAGCGAAATCTTCAGGGTTGAGGACCTTGATCTTGCGATACCACTCATCCAGAGCACTGGCGGAATGTGGCCATTGTTCCTTGGCCTCCCAAATACGTTTCGCAGTAATCACTCGCATGCAATGTCCCTATCGCATCTTGCTATGAAGGGTAAGCCCGCTTTCGCCATATCGCAAAGCGCGATATTCGGCATCTGACCGACGGTGTCTCATCAGGCGGGTTTCAACAGCCTAGATTCAAGGGCTCAAGGCGGCGCAGGCACATTGTGAGCAGATACGTCACAGCCAGTGGCGGGCGGGGGCAACATCTGCTGAACTGCACCTCTACGCGACGTGCTCATTTTTGCAGGAGCGCGCCACAGCAATTTCCGGAGTATTTGAAATGACTGACCCGCTGCTTATCCCCTGCCCTTACTGCAACGGCCTTAACCGCATCCCCGCCGCGCGCGTGGGCGAGCACCCCAAGTGTGGGCGCTGTAAGAATGAGGTGCTGATCGCCAAGCCTTTCGATCTGAAACAAACCGATTACGCCAGCCAGATCAAAGGCGACCTGCCACTGCTGGTGGATGTATGGGCGGACTGGTGTGGGCCGTGCAAGGCCTTTGCGCCGGTGTTTGAACAGGCGGCCAGCCAATTGGTGGGTGTGTGCCGGTTGGCCAAGCTCGACAGCGATGCCAACCAGCAACTGTCAGCGCAACTGGGCATTCGCTCGATTCCGAGCCTGATCCTGTACAAAAACGGCCAGGAAGTCGCCCGTCAAAGCGGCGCCTTCCCGTTGCAACAGCTCAAGGCCTGGCTGCAAAGCCACGGCGTGCGGGCTTAAGCGTTTTGGTCCAGGTAATCGTGTAGCTCAACAAATTGCTGGGTCAGCTTGTGCCGTGGTTCGAAATACACCAGCGGCTGGCTGGCCTGATGCGACTCGCGCATTTTGACTGAGCTGTTGAGGTACACCGGCAGCACGGGCAGGCCTTCGGCAATCAACTCATCGAGCATTTGCTGCGGCAGGCTGGCGCGGGCCTGGAACTGGTTGACCACAATGCCTTCAACCAGCAGGTCTTCGTTGTGGTCCTCTTTCAGCTCTTCAATTTCGCTCAGCAGGCCGTACAACGCCTGACGCGAAAAGCTGTCGCAGTCGAAGGGGATCAATACACGATCGCAGGCGATCAATGCCGATACCGCATAAAAGTTCAACGCAGGCGGTGTGTCGATGTAAATGCGGTCGTAGTCTTCAGCCAAGTCATCCAGCAGCTTTTTGAGCTTGTTGATCTTGTGCTTGGCCTCAAGCTTGGGCTGCAAGTCTGCCAGTTCGGGCGTGGCGGTTATGATGTGCAGGTTGTCGAACGGTGTTTCGTAAATATCGACCCGATTCTTCTTCGACCCCACGCCCGCAGACAGGCTTTGCTTGAAGAACTCGGCGATACCCATCGGGATGTCATCACCTGTCAGCCCGGTGAGGTATTGAGTGGAGTTGGCCTGAGCATCCAGATCGACCAACAGAGTGCGATACCCCTCGCTGGCACTGACGGCCGCCAGGTTACAAGCGATGCTGGACTTGCCCACACCACCTTTTTGGTTGAACACCACGCGACGCATTTCAAAACCTCCGTGTATCAATAAGTGCCCGAGTGTAGATGCCCTGAGAACAACTTCGCTACCTCGCAGAGAAAAGAGCTACAACCAAGGCAGATTTATCCCTATATACGCCGGAACAGACCTCTTTTTTCAAAGTCATACAGGCGCCCATAGTTTAGCGATTACAAAAAGATAGCTATTTCGACCGATAAGCCAAAAAAACTGGCACAAAAATGTAAGCGATATTTGCTACGAACCAACAGCACCGGGATAATGCGGCACTTTGTTACTAGTGCCGCATTGACCGCTGCCTACCTTCGCATCAAGGAAGCCCGCAAGGGCGGGATGAACCTCCAGTGATTAACTTCAATATTGCCGCTTGGCGAGCCTGGGCTCCGGGCCTCGACAGCGTGGCCGATTGGCAGGCCTGGAGCCAGCACCCCCACGTTATCGCCGCCAGCGATGCCAGCCCCGACGTGTCGTTTTTACCGGCCATGCAACGCCGCCGCCTCAGTCGCCTGGCACGCATGGCATTCAGTGTCGGCTGGCCCTTGGCTGAAGGTCATGAGGCGCTGCCACTGGTGTTTGTTTCGCGCCACGGCGAAACCCCGCGCACCTTCGACCTGCTGAACGAGCTCGCAGCCAGGCAGCCCTTGTCACCCACCCAGTTCAGCCTCTCGGTGCACAACGCGGTCATTGGCCTGTGGTCGATCATGCGCGGCGAAACCAGCGAAATGACTGCCCTCGCGGCGGCCGGTGATGGCCTCGAACATGGCCTGATCGAAGCCTGTGCGCTGCTTAATGACGGCGCGCCCGCCGTGCTGCTGGTGATCACTGAAGAACAACCGCCCGAGGCTTACCGGCCCTGGGTTGACGACGTGCCCTTTGCCTATGCAGTGGGCCTGCTGCTGACACCCGGTGAGCAGTGGCACCTGTCGTTGTCCACCCGGCCTGCTGATATCGCCCAAGCCCCGTGGCCTCATGCATTGCAATTGTTACAGCACCTGCTCAGCGGCCAGACGTCGTTTCAACACGCCTGGGAAAACCGGCTCTGGCAGTGGCAACGTACGTAGTGAAAACCGCTAATGCTTACTACTGGCGCCTGCTGGCCACGGCCATCAGCTTCGTGCTGTTCGGGTTTGGGTGCCTGTGCCTGCGACTGGTCATTTTCCCGCTGCTCAGTTGCTTGCCAGGCGACGCCCTGCGCCAGCGCGAGCGCGCGCGTTACACCATCAGCCGACTGTTCTGGCTGTTTATCCGCTTTATGGCCCGCCTGGGCATACTGACCTATGACGTGCAAGGTGCCGAGCGCCTCGGGCGCCCCGGCCAAATGATCATTGCCAACCATCCCTCGCTGATTGATGTGGTGTTTCTGATCGGGCTGGTGCGTAACGCCAATTGCGTGGTCAAGCAAAGCCTTTGGCAGAATCCGTTCACCCGCAGCCCCGTACGCGCCGCGCAATACATCAGCAATGACGGCAGCATTGACATGCTCGACAAGGCCGCAGAGGCCCTGCAACAAGGCCAGACGCTTCTTATCTTCCCGGAGGGTACCCGCACCCCGCCAGGCCAGATGCCGGCCTTTCATCGGGGGGCCGCCGCCATCGCCTTGCGCGGTGCGAAAATCCTCACGCCGGTGGTAATCAAGGTCAGCCCCACCACGCTGACCAAAGCCGAGCCGTGGTACCGCATCCCCAAACGCCGTGTGCACTTCAGTTTTTGTGTCGGGGCCGATATAGATCCAAATGCCTTTGCAGCAGCAGGCCCGCCGCCCAAGGCTTCGCGCCTGCTTAACGACTTCGTGCATGACTACTTTATTAAGGAGCTCGCCACAGATGAGCGATCTACACAGTGAAATCAAACAGCTGATCATCGACGCCCTGGGCCTTGAAGACATCAGCATCAGCGACATTGGCGATGAGCAAACCCTGTTTGGCGAAGGCCTGGGGCTGGACTCGGTCGACGCCCTGGAGCTGGGCCTGGCGATCCAAAAAACCTATGGCATCAAAATAGATGCCGACGCCAAAGATACCCGTGACCACTTTTCCAACGTGACCAGCCTTGCGGCTTTTGTCACAGCCAAACAGGCTGCCTGAGACCGAACCATGCAAACCCGTGAAGACATTTTCAACATCCTGCGCGACGCCATGGTCGAACTCTTCGAACTGGAACCCGAACGCGTCACGCTGGAGGCCAATTTGTATCAGGACCTGGAAATCGACAGCATCGACGCGGTCGACCTGATCGATCACATCAAGCGCAAAACCGGCAAAAAAATTGCCGCCGAAGCCTTCAAATCGGTACGCACTGTCAACGATGTGGTTGAGGCGGTTTACCACTTGGTGCAACCGCACGCATGAGCCGATTGATCGGCCTGAGCCTGCTGCTGGCGGGCCTGCTGTACCCCTTTGCGGTGCATTTCGGCATGGCCCACTTTGCTCCGTGGCAGTTTGCGCTGCTGCTCGGCGGCCTGTGGCTGGCACGGGTATTGACCGGCGAACGACGCCCCGGCAGCCTGTGGATCGCCGGGGTCGCGCTGGTGTTTTGTGCGCTGCTGGCGCTGTTTAACAGCCCGGCCCTGCTGCGCTGGTACCCCGTACTGATCAGCAGCCTGATGCTCAGCCTGTTTGGCGTGAGCCTCAAGTTCGGCCCGCCGATGGTCGAGCGTCTGGCCCGGCTGCGTGAGCCGGTACTCCCCGACAGCGCGATTCGTTATACGCGCCAGGTCACCCAGGTCTGGTGCCTGTTTTTTATGCTCAACGGCCTGATCGCGGCCAGCCTCACACTGTGGGCGCCGCTGAGCTGGTGGACGTTGTACAACGGCTTGATCGCCTACGGGCTGATGGGGCTGCTGTTTGCCATTGAATGGCTGATACGACAAAAGGTAAGAGGCCAGGCATGAAGTGGATAAAACTTGAGCATCTGTTGCTTGAGGGCGATGCCCATCGCACCGTCAGCGTTGAACCAACGCTCACCCATCACACCCTCTGCGCGCAGGCCCTGAGCCTGGCGGGCGGGTTGCAGCAACGCGGCGTGCAACGCATGGCCGTGCACCTGGACGACGCGGGTGAATTGGCCATTGCGCTGCTGGGCGCCTGGCGCGCCGGGGTCAGCGTGTTATTGCCCGCAGACCTGCAAGCCCACACCCGTGAGCGCTGGGCCAGCCACGTCGATCTATGGCTGACCGCCAGCACCGAGCTGCACGCCTTGTATGGCGCCCCATTGGCCCCTGCCGAGCTGGATCTGGACGCGTGCCAGCTAAGCCTGTGCACGTCAGGCTCCAGCGGCGAGCCCAAGCGGATCGACAAAAGCCTGCGGCAAATGGCCAATGAGGTAGAAACCCTCGAGCAATTGTGGGGCCATGAACTGGGCGATGCGTGCATCATCGCCAGCGTGGCCGCGCAGCATATCTACGGGCTGTTGTTCCGCGTGTTGTGGCCGCTGTGTGCGGGCCGGGTTTTTACTCGCCAGCAACTGGCGTTCCCCGAAGACATGCAGCGCGCCAGCCGCGAACACGCGGCATTTGCCTGGGTGGCCAGCCCCGCCCTGCTCAAACGCATGGCCGACAACCTCGACTGGCCGGCCTTGAGCCAGGTGCGCCGGGTGTTCTCTTCGGGCGGCGCATTACCTGCCGAGGCGGCTCATGCGCTGGAGCAGCGCTTGGGCCAATGGCCTACCGAGATTTTTGGCAGCTCAGAAACCGGCGGCATTGCATGGCGCCAGGGTCCAACCTTGTGGCAGCCGTTTGCCGGGGTCCATCTAAGCCAGAGTGAGGACGGCGCACTGCGCATCGCCTCGCCGTACCTGATGGCAGGCCATGTCGAGCAAACGGCCGATGCGGCGCGCATTGAAGCCGACGGGCGCTTTGAACTGCTGGGGCGTCTGGACCGCATCGTCAAACTTGAAGAAAAACGCATCTCGCTGCCCCTGCTGGAACAGGCCTTGAGCACCCACCCATGGGTTGCAGAAGCACGCCTGGGCGTGGTCAATGAAAACCGCGCCTCGCTGGGCGCCTTGCTGGTACTCAGCCACAGCGGGCTGTTTGCCCTGCGTGAACACGGCCGCCGAGCCCTGACCCAAGCCCTGCGCCTGCACCTTGGGCCCTATTGCGAAGCGCTGGCATTGCCGCGCCGCTGGCGGTTGCTGCGGCAAATGCCGCTCACCAGCCAAGGCAAACTGCCGCAAGCGCAGGTCGATGCGTTGCTGCTGGCGCCACGGCCAACGCTGCCTGAAGTACTCAGCCAACACCTCGGCGATGACGGTTGGACACTCAACCTGTCGATCCCGCCTGACCTTGCGTACTTCAGCGGGCACTTCCCCAAAACTCCGGTGCTGCCCGGCGTGGTGCAAGTGGACTGGGCCATCAACCTGGGCCAGCAACTGCTCGACCTGCTGCCCCGCTTTGCCGGGATGGAAGTGCTCAAGTTTCAGCAACTGGTGCGCCCCGGCGATGAAATCGAGTTGACCCTGCGCTTTGATCGCGAACGCAGCAAATTGCATTTTGCCTACCGCAACGCCAACGCCGCCTGCTCCAGTGGCCGTATTGTTTTGGAGGCTGCCAGTGGATAAGTTGATCGGTGAAAGCTGTGGGAGCGGGCTTGCTCGCGATTGCATCAACGCGCCGCTTCAGAAAACCCGCAGCGCCTGTATCGCGAGCAAGCCCGCTCCCACAAAGGCCGACCGTCATGCATAACCCCTGCGCCGTGATCCCGGTGTACAACCATGAAACCGCCGTGCCCGCCGTGGTCGCGGCGTTGCAGGCCGCAGGCTTGCCCTGTGTGCTGGTCGACGACGCCAGCAGCCCCGCGTGCAGCGCCGTGCTCACCGAACTGGCCCGGCACGAGCACATCTACCTGGTGCGCCTGGCCGTCAACCAAGGCAAAGGCGGCGCCGTGATGGCCGGTTTGCGCGAGGCCTCACGCCTGGGCTTTACCCATGCGCTGCAAGTCGATGCCGACGGCCAGCACGACCTCAGCGATGTCACGACCTTTATCCAGGCCTCACAGCACAACCCCGAGGCGCTGATCTGCGGTTACCCGCAATACGACGCCAGCGTGCCCAAAGGCCGCTTGTATGCACGCTACTTGACCCATGTGTGGGTGTGGATCAACAGCCTGTCACTGCGTATTCCCGACTCGATGTGCGGCTTTCGGGTGTACCCGCTGGCGCCGACACTGGCGCTGCTGGACTCGGTCAAGCTGGGCAAACGCATGGACTTCGACCCCGAGATCCTCGTGCGCCTGGCGTGGCGCAATCAGCCGATGCAGTGGCTGGCAACCAAGGTGCATTACCCGCAAGACGGCCTGTCGCACTTTCGCCTGTTCCATGACAACGCCTTGATCTCGGCCATGCACACCAAGCTGTTCTTCGGCATGTTGGTGCGTTTGCCGAGCATTCTATGGAGGCGCTGGCGGGCATGAGCGAGACACCACAGCATTGGGCCGAGCATAAAGAGCGGGGCAATTTTTGGCTGATGAAGCTCACGGCCTTCGGGGTCAAAGTACTCGGCCGCCGCCTGCTGGCCCCCGTGTTGTACGCCATCGTGCTGTACTTTTTTGTCTTCGGCCGCAAAGCCCGACGCAGCATCTGGCACTACCAGCAGCACCTGGCCGACTGGAGCGGGCAGCCCGCCTTGCGCCCCACGCCGTGGCGGGTGTTCGGCCAGTTCATGGCGTTTGCCGACGCGCTGCTCGACAAGCTCGACGTGTGGAACGGCCGCCTTAACACGCAAGACATCGAGATCATCGACCCCGCGCGGCTGCGTGAGCAGATGCGCGCTGAGCGCGGGCAAATGCTGGTGGGCGCTCATTTGGGCAACCTTGAGGTGTGCCGGGCCCTCGCTGAGTTGGGCGAGAAAATCACCCTGAACGTGCTGGTGCACACCCGCCATGCCGAGCACTTCAACCGTTTGCTGGGCAAGGCCGGGGCCACGCATGTGCGGCTGATTCAAGTCAGCGAGCTCAACCCCGGCGTCATGCTGCAATTGAGCCAACGCCTGGAAAACGGCGAGTGGCTGGCCATTGCCGGTGACCGCGTGCCGCTGCATGGCGCCCGCACCGCGCAGGTCAACTTTCTCGGCCACCCGGCGCCCTTCCCGCAAGGCCCGTGGTTGCTGGCCGGGTTACTCAAGTGCCCGGTCAATTTATTGTTTTGCCTGAAACACCAAGGCCGCTATCGGGTGGTTATCGAACCCTTCGCCGAGGCCATTGAATGGCGGCGCAGCGACCGCGAACAGGTGATCGCCGAGTGGGCAGCGCGCTATGCCGAACGGCTGGGGCATTACTGCCTTGAGGCGCCGCAACAATGGTTTAACTTTTACCCTTTCTGGAAAACCGATGACGACGCATCAGCATGAGCCAGTAACCTTCGGCCAAACCCCATTGCGCATTGAAGACGTGCTGGCTCTGGCCAATCGTCAGGTGCCGACCCGTTTGCAAGACGACGCCGAGTACCGCGAACGCATCGCCAAAGGCGCGCGTTTTCTCGATTCATTGCTCGACAAAGAGGGCGTGATTTACGGCGTGACCACCGGCTACGGCGACTCGTGCGTGGTGGCGGTGCCGCTGGAGCATGTCGAAGCGCTGCCGCGTCACCTCTACACCTTCCACGGCTGCGGCCTGGGCAAAATGCTTGATGCCCAGGCCACCCGCGCCGTGCTGGCCGCCCGCTTGCAGTCGCTGTGCCACGGGGTGTCCGGGGTGCGGGTTGAACTGCTGGAGCGCCTGCAAGGGTTTATCGCCCACGACATTTTGCCGCTCATCCCCGAAGAGGGCTCGGTAGGCGCCAGCGGTGACCTGACGCCGCTGTCTTATGTGGCGGCCACCTTGTCGGGCGAGCGCGAGGTCATGTTCAACGGCGAACGCCGCCTGGCGGCTGACGTGCACCGCGAACTGGACTGGACGCCGCTGGTGCTGCGGCCCAAGGAAGCGCTGGCGCTGATGAACGGCACGGCCGTAATGACCGGCCTTGCGTGCCTGGCGTACGCCCGCGCCGATTACCTGCTCAAGCTGGCAACCCGCATCACTGCACTCAACGTGGTGGCGTTGCAAGGTAACCCTGAACACTTCGATGAGCGCCTGTTCGCTGCCAAGCCGCATCCGGGGCAGATGCAAGTGGCGGCATGGTTGCGCCAGGACCTCGCCATCGACGCCCCGACCGCGCCGCTGCATCGCCTGCAAGACCGTTACTCGCTGCGCTGCGCGCCCCATGTGTTGGGTGTGCTGGCTGACAGCCTGAGCTGGCTGCGCGGGTTTATCGAAGTCGAACTCAACAGCGCCAACGACAACCCGATCATCGACGCCGAAGAAGAACGCGTGCTGCACGGCGGGCACTTCTATGGCGGGCACATTGCCTTCGCCATGGACAGCCTCAAAACCCTGGTGGCCAACGTGGCCGATCTGCTTGATCGCCAACTCGCGCTGTTGGTAGACGTACGTTACAACCACGGATTGCCAAGCAACCTCTCGGGCGCCAGCGCCGAACGGGCGATGCTCAACCACGGCTTCAAAGCGGTGCAGATCGGCGCCAGCGCCTGGACCGCCGAAGCCCTGAAAAACACGATGCCGGCCAGCGTCTTCTCGCGCTCAACCGAATGCCACAACCAGGACAAAGTGAGCATGGGCACCATCGCCGCCCGTGACGCCATTCGTGTGCTGGAGCTGACCGAGCAAGTGGCCGCCGCGACCTTGCTGGCTGCCCACCAGGGTGTGTGGCTGCGCAGCCGCGACGCAGACGCCCGCCCGCTACCCACCGCACTGGCCGACATGCACGCTGAACTGGCCAAGGATTTCGCCCCTGTCATTGAAGACCGCGCACTGGAAGCCGAACTGCGCCTGTGCCTGGCCCGTATTGCCCAACAACACTGGAGGCTGCATGCGTAGCAAAGGCGTTTTGCACGTCGACACCGAAGTCCTGGTGCCGTTTTTCGATATCGACACGATGCACGTGGTGTGGCACGGGCATTACGTCAAATACCTCGAAGTCGCCCGCTGCGCCTTGCTCGATCACATCGGGCATAACTACACGCAGATGCTCAACGCGGGCTACGCGTGGCCGGTGATCGACCTGCAACTGCGCTATGTGCGCGGTGCCACTTTCGGCCAACGAATCAACGTGCGTGCCAGCCTGGTGGAATGGGAGAACCGTCTGAAGATCAACTACCTGATCACCGATGCAGCCACCGGCGAACGCCTGACCCGCGCCTGCACGGTGCAGATCGCGGTCAGGATTGCCGACCGGGAAATGCAACTGGCGTCGCCCAAATGCTTGATCGATGCGATTGCGAAGGTGCTGGCATGAAGCTGATTGCTGCTCTGTGTAGTCGCTGCCGCAGGCTGCGATCGAGCCCGAAGGGGTCGCGTTTTTCGGATCTTATCGCAGCCTTCGGCAGCGACTACAAGGCGTACGTAGCCGCTTTGCTGCTCGGATTATCACCCTTGGCCCACGCCTTCGACCTGCAACAACTGAGCGATCAACTGGCCAGGCCGCAGGTGATCCACGGTGATTTCATCCAGGAAAAACACCTGCGCGCGCTACCCAAACCGCTGACCAGCACCGGCACCTTTGTGCTGGCCAAAGATCACGGCCTGTTGTGGCAACTCAACACCCCGCTGAAACAGGACTACCGCATCACCGCCCTCGGCATTGCCCGACGCAATGGCAGCGAGTGGCAAATGCTCCCCGGCAAGAGCGCAGGCGCCGAGCAGAACCGCCTGTTCCTCGCCGTGTTGCAAGGCGACAGCAGCGGGCTTGCGCGTGATTTCGAGCTGCGCCTGCAAGGCCAACCGACGCAGTGGACGCTCACCCTGACCCCGCGCTCGCTGTTGCTCAAGCAGGTGTTCACACAAATCAACATCGACGGCGGCGAGCTGGTGCAACGCATCGAGTTGCAGGAAACCCAAGGCGACAGCACCGTGCTGAAGCTGCAAAACAGCATCAGCCACTTACCCTTGAGCGACGCGGAGCAGCACGACTTTGCGCAGTGAACGCTGGTTGCCCCGGGGCTTTTTGATCCTGCTGCTGGCCGTGCTCGCCCTGGCCGGCTGGCAATGGCGGCATGGCCCGCCGCTGTCGGCCAACCTGATGGAACTGGTGCCCGGCCACACTCCGGACGCACTGCTACAGAGCGCCGAGCAGCGCATGCAAGAACCCCTCAACCGAGAGGTGCTGCTGCTGGTGGGCAGCGCTGATCGCCAGCAAGCCATTAACACCGCTCGCCAGTTGGGCGAGCAGTGGCAGGCCAGCGGGCTGTTTGAAAGGGTCCAGTGGAACCTGCAAGCCGACTTGCCCGCCCTGCGCGAGCAACTGCTGCGCGGGCGCCTGGCAATGCTCGCGCAAGCTGACCGCACACAACTGATCGAACACCCTGATGCCTTTATCCAGCAACGGGTGCAAGCACTGTTCGACCCATTCAGCGGCTTTAGCTTGGTGCCCAGCCAGGACGACTGGCTGGGCCTGACCGGGCGCATCCAGAACAGCCAGCCGCAACGCGGCGCGGTGCAACTGGACATCGGCAGCGGCGCCTTGATCGCTGACGCCGACGGCAACAGTTGGGTATTGCTGCGCGCCCGCACGCAGGGCAATGCCTTTGACATGAAGCTGCCCCTGCAAGTGGCCGCACTGGTTGAGCACAGCCGCGAACAGGCTGCCAGCCAGAACGTGCAGCTGCTCGCCGCCAGTGGCCTGCTCTACGCCGCCAGCGGCCAACAACAAGCCACCCGTGAGATCACCTGGGTGGGCGGCGGGGCCACCTTCGGAATTTTGCTCCTGTTGCTGCTCGCATTCCGCCGCTGGCGCGTGCTGCTGGCCTTTGTTCCAGTGCTGGTGGGCATGCTGTTTGGCGCCGTGGCCTGCGTCGGTTTGTTTGGCAGCCTGCACGTGATGACATTAGTGCTGGGCTCCAGCCTGATCGGCGTGGCCGTCGATTACCCGCTGCATTACCTGTCAAAAAGCTGGAGCCTGAAACCATGGCGCAGTTGGCCTGCCGTGCGCCTGACATTGCCCGGCTTGAGCCTGAGCCTGGCCACCAGTTGCATCGGTTATCTGGCCTTGGCGTTTACCCCGTTTCCCGCGTTGACCCAAATCGCCATCTTCTCGGCCGCAGGCTTGGTCGGGGCGTATCTGAGCGCCGTGTGCCTGCTACCCGCGCTGCTCAACGGTATGACGTTACAGCCCGCGCAATGGCCGTTGCACCTCGCGCAACGCCTGCTGGATGCGCGGGCAGCGCTGTTGAAAAAAGTCCCCACGCCCGCGCTATTGGCCTTGTTGCTGGCCTTTTGTGCAGCGGGCGTGTGGCAACTGACCAGCAAAAACGATATTCGCCAATGGGTCGGTGCGCCGCCTCAACTGACGGCACACGCCCAAGCCATTGCGCGCATTACCGGCTACCAACCGACCAGCCAGTTCTTTTTGGTGCGGGCCGACAATGAGCAGCAACTGCTTGAGCGCCAAACCGTGCTGCGCGAGCGGCTGGATCAACTGGTCAGCACCGGCCAGCTACAAGGCTATTTGGCCCTGGGCCAATTGGTCAGCCTGCCGAGCGAGCAACAATACCTGCGCACGGCCTTGAAGCAACTGCCACAGCACTGGCAACCGCTGCTGGAACTGGGCGTGCCCGAGGCCGCGCTGCAACATGAACTCGCACAGTTAGAAGCGTTGCCCGAGCAAACTATCGACGCCGCGCTCACCGGGCCATTGGCCGAACCGTGGCGCGCGTTGTGGTTGGGCAAACAGGGCAACGGCGTGGCTGCCATGGTCAGCTTGCAAGGCTTGAACAACCCCGACCTGTTGCGCGAACAGGCCCAGGGCCTGCCCGGCGTGCAGTGGGTGGACCGCTTGGGCGACTTGAATGGCGTGTTCGCGGCCACCCAGATCAGCGCGGCAGAACTGAAGCTGTTGTCGTGCGTGTTGATCGTCTTGCTGTTGATCGCGCCCTTTGGCTTAAGCGGCGCGCTGCGCATTGTTGCACTGCCGCTGTTAGCCGCGCTGTGCAGCGTGGCCAGCCTCGGCTGGTTGGGGCAGCCGCTGACCCTGTTCAGCCTGTTCGGGTTATTGCTGGTGACGGCGATCAGCGTCGATTACGCGATTTTGATGCGTGAACACATCGGCGGGGCTGCCGTCAGCCTGCTCGGCACCTTGCTCGCCGCGCTGACCACCTGGCTGTCGTTCGGTTTGCTGGCGGTGTCCAGCACGCCAGCGGTCAGCAACTTCGGGCTGTCGGTGAGCCTCGGCCTGGCCTTCAGCTTTATGCTCGCGCCGTGGGCCGGTCAGCAAACGCCGCACACCCCGCGTTATTCTTCATTGCCACGGAGGCCCCATGAAACCCCTTAGCGATACCTACGTAGAAGAAACCCGGTTCGGGTTTTGGTTTTTGCGCAGCCACACCTGGCAGCACCATGTACTGCGAGTGGCGATCAATGACTTGCGCGGCTTGTTCAGCGAGCCGCCGCCGTCTGCGCCGGTCATCCTGGATGCCGGTTGCGGGCAGGGCAAGTCGTTCCAGTACCTGCAGGCAACCTTCGCCCCCAAGCGTTTGATCGGGCTCGATGCCGACCCGCTGAGCCTTGAGCTGAGCCGCGAAGAGGCCCGCCGCCAAGGATTCGACGTTGAGCTGATCGGCAGCGACTGCGCTGAACTGAACGTGCCCGATGCCAGCGTCGACCTGCTGTTCTGTCACCAGACCTTCCACCACCTGGTGCAACAAGACCGGGCGCTGGCCGAGTTCTATCGCGTGCTCAAGCCGGGCGGTTATTTGCTGTTCGCCGAGTCCACCGAAGCCTACATCGACACCTGGGTGATTCGCTGGCTGTTCCGCCACCCCATGCACGTGCAGAAAAGCGCGGCGCAATACCTGGAAATGATCCGCGACCAAGGCTTTGAATTTGATGCGCAGAACGTCTCTTACCCCTACCTGTGGTGGAGCCGTGCGACTGATTTCGGGCTGTTGGAACGCTTTGGCCTGCGCCCTGCCAAGCCGGTGGGTCAACGGGAAGAAACCTTGGTCAACGTGGTGGCCCGCAAACCGTTGCAAGGCAAAGATCAATGACACGCCGTTATAGCCTGTTCGCAGCCCTTGGCATCTTCATGCTCCTGTTGTTAAGTGGCTGCACCAGCCTGCCCTTGCCCAAACACACGCCCAGCCTGACGCTGCCGATGCAGTTGCATGTCCAGCGTCAGCAGGCCGACCAGCGCCAGGACTGGCTGCTGGTGATTCAGCAAGAGGACGCCGGGCTACGCTGGTCATTGATGGACCCGCTGGGGATCCCGCTGGCACGGCAATTACTGCACAACCAGCACTGGCAAGCAGACGGTTTGCTGCCGCCCAACCCCGAGGCCCGGGAGCTGTTCGCCGCGCTGCTGTTTGCACTCACGCCTGCCGACCAGTTGGCCGACAATTACCCGCAGGCAACCTCCAGCGCTGATCGCCGTACGCTCGACCGCCGCTGGCAGGTGCACTATGTACAACCGCAGGTGTTTAGCATCGATCTGGACAAAGGCGTGCACTACACCCTCAGCCCACTCAACACCGAGACGGCCCCATGACTGCGTACCTGAATGCACTGGGCATCGTTTGTTCACTGGGCCGCGGGCCCAAGGACGTCGCGCAGCACCTGTTTGCCGGTGACTGTTCGGGCATGCAGCAAACAGCCGGCTGGATCCCTGAGCGCCCGGTCGCAGTGGCGCAGGTGCAAGGCGAGTTGCCAGTGATCCCGGCACACCTTGCCCGCCACAACAGCCGCAATAATCGGCTATTGCTTGAGGCGGCATTGCAGATTGGCGATGACATTGAGCAAGCGATCCAGACCTATGGCCGTGACCGCATCGCTGTCGTGCTGGGCACCAGCACCTCGGGCATCGACGAAGCCTGCCATGGCATTGCCCACTACGCGCAGCACCAGCATTTCCCCAGCGATTACGACTACCGCCAGCAAGAGCTGAGTGCACCAGCTGAGTTTCTGGCCGCGTGGCTGAACATCAGCGGGCCGACCTATGTTATTTCGACGGCTTGCACCTCCAGCGCCCGCGCCCTGATGAGCGCCCAGCGCCTGCTGCGCATGAACGTGTGCGACGTGGTGCTGTGCGGCGGCGTCGACAGTTTATGCACGCTGACCCTCAATGGCTTTGCAGCCCTTGAAGCCGTAGCCGATGAGCGTTGCAACCCGTTTTCGGTCAACCGTCGCGGCATCAATATTGGTGAAGGCGCGGCCCTGTTTTTAATGAGCAAACAGGCCAGCGGCGCGCAACCGATCGCCTTGCTGGGCGCAGGCGCCAGCTCGGATGCGCACCATATTTCTGCCCCCGAGCCCAGCGGCCGGGGCGCGGTCAACGCCATGTGCCAGGCTTTGCAGCGTGCAGGGTTGCAGGCCAGCCAGATCGGCTACTTGAACCTGCATGGCACGGCAACCCAGCACAACGACGCCATGGAAAGCCAGGCCGTGGCCCAGGTGTTCCCACACGGTGTACCGTGCTCGTCAACCAAACCCATGACCGGCCACACACTGGGTGCAGCCGGGGCGCTGGAGGCCGCGTTTTGCTGGTTGAGCCTGAGCCAAGGTAACGCCTTGCCCCCGCACCTCTGGGATGGCCAGCCCGACCCGCAGTTGCCCGCGCTGAACTGGGTCACCCCAGGCCTTACCCTGGCCCCCGAACACCCACGCTGCCTGATGAGCAACTCGTTTGCCTTCGGCGGTAATAACGTCAGCCTGATTATCGGAGACGCTCCATGATTGATTGGCCGCTCGCCGAATTACTGCCCCACGCTGGCGACATGATCTTGATCGATCACGTGCTGGCATTTGATGAAGAAACCATTCACACCCGGGTAACTGTCCGCTCTGGCGGCCTGTTTAACCGCGCAGACGGCAGCCTGCCGGCCTGGGTCGGCGTCGAGTTGATGGCGCAAAGCGTGGCCGCCTATGCCGGTTGCCGCGCGCGTCAGGCAGGCAACCCCGTGGCGCTGGGCTTTTTGCTCGGCACCCGCAAGTTTGAATGCAACGTTGAGCACTTCCCGCTCGGCGCCGAGTTACAGATCCACGCCGTGCGCTCGCTCGAAGACGACAACGGCATGGGCGTGTTTGAGTGCCACCTGACCGGCCCACAGATCCACGCCACCGCCCGCCTGAACGTGTTCCGTCCGCCTCAGGCTGAAAACTACCTTGCTCAAGCATCTCAGGAGGCTCGCCATGACTGAGTCCATTTTGGTCACTGGCTCTAGCCGTGGCATTGGTCGTGCCATCGCGTTGCGTCTGGCCCAGGCCGGTTTCGATCTTGTGCTGCACTGTCGCAGTGGGCGCAGCGAAGCCGACAGCGTCATGGCGCACGTGCAAGCACTGGGCCGCAACGCCCGCGTGCTGCAGTTCGACGTATCGGACCGCGCCCAGTGCCGGGCAATACTGGAAGCCGATGTTGAAACCCACGGTGCTTATTACGGCGTGGTGCTCAATGCCGGGCTGACCCGTGACGGCGCGTTTCCGGCCCTCAGCGAAGACGATTGGGACGTGGTGATGCGCACCAACCTCGACGGTTTTTACAACGTCCTGCACCCGGTCATGATGCCCATGATCCGCCGTCGTCAAGCCGGGCGCATTGTGTGCATCACCTCGGTGTCGGGCCTGATCGGCAATCGCGGCCAGGTCAATTACAGCGCCTCCAAAGCCGGGCTGATCGGCGCCGCCAAAGCCCTCGCCATTGAACTGGGCAAGCGCAAAATCACGGTTAACTGTGTGGCGCCGGGCCTGATCGACACCGCCATGCTGGACGAGAATGTGCCCGTTGAAGAACTGATGAAAATGATCCCTGCCCAACGCATGGGCACCCCGGAAGAAGTCGCCGGGGCGGTCAACTTTTTGATGTCGGCCGAAGCGGGCTATATCACCCGCCAGGTGCTGGCCGTCAACGGAGGCTTGTGCTGATGAAGCGCGTCGTCGTTACCGGCATGGCCGGCATCACCTCGTTGGGCAGTGACTGGGCCAGCATCGTGGCCCATTTTGAGGCGGGGCGCAGCGGCATTCGGCGCATGGACGAATGGGACCGCTTTACCGAACTCAACACCCGTTTGGCCGGGCCGATTGATGACTTTGCCGTGCCCCCACACTGGACCCGCAAACAACTGCGCAGCATGGGCCGCGTCTCGCGCCTGGCGGTGGGGGCAGCGGAGCAGGCCTTGCAAGACGCGGGCTTGCTGGGCAACCCGATCATTCAGGACGGGCGCATGGGCGTGGCGTGTGGTTCGTCCACCGGCAGCACGGACGAAATCAAAGCCTTCGGCAATATGTTGCTCAACTCAGTGGCCGAAGGTCTTAACGCCAACAGCTACGTGCGCATGATGCCGCACACCACGGCAGCGAATATCAGCATCTTCTTTGGCCTTACCGGGCGGTTGATCCCGACCTCCAGCGCCTGCACCAGCGGCAGCCAGGGCATTGGTTATGCCTACGAAGCCATCAAGTTCGGCCGCCTGCCGTTGATGCTCGCAGGCGGCGCAGAAGAGTTGTGCCCCACCGAAGCCATGGTGTTTGACGCGCTGTACGCCACCAGCCTTAAAAACGACGCCCCGCACACCAGCCCAAGCCCCTATGACAGTGGCCGCGATGGCCTGGTGATCGGCGAAGGGGGCGGCATGCTGGTGCTTGAAGAGCTGGAGCATGCGCTGGCTCGCGGTGCGCACATCCATGCTGAAATCGTCGGTTTTGGCAGCAACGCAGACGGCCAGCACACCACCCGCCCCGAGATCAGCACCATGCGCCGAGCCATGGAACTGGCGCTGGAAGACGCGGGACTTGCCGCTCAGGCCATCGGCTATGTGAACGGTCACGGCACCGCCACCGAACAAGGCGACATCGCCGAAACCCAGGCCACCCATGACGTGTTTGGCAAACACATGCCCATCAGCTCGCAAAAGAGTTTTTTGGGCCACACTTTGGGGGCCTGTGGCGCGCTGGAGTCGTGGTTCAGCATCGAGATGATGAACCGCGACCGCTACGTGCCCACGCTTAACCTGCACAACGTAGACCCACGCTGCGCTGAACTGGACTACCTGCGCGGCGAAAGTCGCGTGATGCACAACGACTATGTGATGAACAACAATTTTGCCTTCGGCGGCGTCAACACCTCGTTGATTTTTCGCCGCTGGTCATGAGGTCAAGGAGACCCCCTATGCACATCAAAACGTTGGCGGCTGCCACCCTTCTGCTGTCCGCCCTGCCTGCCGTGAGCCAGGCCCGCGACACCACCTTGTACTTGCCGTTTGATCAGGTAGTCACCGAAGCCATCAGCACCGGAAAAATCGACGGCAGCGTCAAGTTTTACCTCGCGGGCAACACGCCGAGCGGCAAAGTCAGCGTACTCAGCCCCGGCGCCGTGACCAACAAAAAGACCAACGCCTTCAACAAAACTGACTACCAGGCGTGTTCCTGGGCGCTGCAATCGGCGTTGATCACCCTGCATGACGCGGCCAAAAAGGCCGGTGCCAACGCCGTGACCGACATCACCAGCTACTACAAACGCAACGAACGCAAAGACCCGAAAACTTACGAATGCCACGCAGGCGCGATCATTGCGGGCGTGGCGCTGAAAGGCGATTTGTCGAAGGTGAATTGAGCGTCTGGGGGCTGGCCCCAAAAACGACAAAGGCGCCTCGCGGCGCCTTATTCACAAACAGACGGGCTTGTCATCGCGCTGTGTCTGTCCGGCTCGGTGATGGCTGGTTGCCCAGGATCCTCCGAGTCTCACAAGCCCCTTTCGGGAACGTGGCGAGTATTGCGCTGAAGGAGGCTTAAGGCAACCTTGAGTACGTCCCGTTGGTCGAATCAAACGCGTGTCACAAGCCGAGAGCGCAGCGGACCGCGGCTTTGATTGCAATAAACTCATCTGTTTCAAGTTGTGAAACCACATAACAACGACGGCCCTGACGGTCTCGCGTTTTTATTCGATCCAGTCGGGCGAGGCTAACGGTCGACAGCATGTCGCATTTTGCCCAGCACATAGGGTTCGCTCCCTGCAAATGACTCTGCAACTCAAGGTGATGCCCCAGCATGGATTGGGGCTCAGTTGTGCTAAGAGGAATAACCGTCACCAACTGTTTATTGGTGCGGTGTTTACGAATAACCACAACAGGCCTGATTTTGACCATTTCAGGTACTTCATGGCCCCTGAAGTCACAAATAAGTACGCTGCCTTCTTTTGGCTGATAAAGGAGGGGCATTGGTTGAACCCGAAGTAAAAGAAACGATTCTGAGCAACTTTGCCTTCAAGGGACCAGGCGAGTTTTATGACCGCGCATGTCTCAATCTCCAGCCTCACCCAGTCACTCGCAGGTCTCGTCTCTTTCCTTTGCAGGACTATTCCTAGAGAATCCCTTGGCCTTGCGCCTGCCTCTTTCGATCGCTAGCCTGCGGTTCGTCATCCCTCATGGATGGCCGGACGTGCAAGTTCGAATAGCAAAAGGTAAATCAAGCGTCACCGCCTAATACCCAGGTTTTATGGCGGTTGTGCGTGGGAGATCGTCAGGTCTGCCGGGTTCCTTTTGCCCCGGTCTTGCACACCCGCGTACGGCTGCCACCCTCTTTGTGTGCAAGCAAACGGGTTCAGCTATTCATTAGCAAAAGGATCTGAACCATGACTCACACACCCGAATACGAACAAAACCTCGAACACACTGACGAGCTGTTGCGGTGCGCGCTTGCGACGGCGTATGCGTCGGCCGATAACCTGCAAGGCCTGAACCGCGACGTGGCGTTGGCGGTGGTGCATTTGATCCATCAGGTCAAAGCGTCTGTGGATAAGTTATTGGCCGGGTAAAAAACGTTCACAGGCTGCGGTCTTTTGATCGTGGCCGTTGTGGAGGGTTTTGCGGCCGCTGCGCAGCCGATCGCAGCCTTCGTACCTCGTCAGCTCCTACAAGATTTGTGTGCGCCACACCACCCTGTAGGAGCGAGCTTGTCTCGCGATCTTTTGATCTTGGTCGCTGCGCTGCCGAGCGCAGCCTTCGTACCTCGTCAGCTCCTACAAGGTTTGTGTGCGCCACACCACTCTGTAGGAGCGAGCTTGCTCGCGATCTTTTGATCTTGGCCCTTGTGGACGGTTTTGCGGCCGTTGCGCTGCCGATCGCAGCCTTCGTACCTCGTCAGCTCCTACAAGATTTGTGTGCGCCACACCACCCTCTAGGAGCGAGCTTGTCTCGCGATCTTTTGATCTTGGTCGCTGCGCTGCCGAGCGCAGCCGTCGGCATGAACCGTGATATGGCGCTAACCGAATCAGGAAGGCCCCATCCGTTCACTTGGAGATGTGTAGTTTTAGTCCCAGCGCCTTGGCTACTTTGAGTATGGTTCCAAACTCCGGGTTACCTTCCCCGGACAGCGCTCGGTACAAGCTTTCTCTTGAAAGACCTGCATCCCGCGCGACTTGGCTCATGCCACGCGCTCTCGCAATGGTGCCAAGGGCTTTGGCAATAAAGGCAGGGTCATCGCCAGCCTCCTCCATGCAAGCTTCCAGGTAATAACCTATATCCTCTTCAGTTTTGAGGAATTCGGCGCTGTCCCAGCGGGTGAACTTTTCGGTCAAAGGGTGTACTCCTTCCAGTCTTTGGCTATCAGTCGCGCTTGTTTGTTTAACCCAAGAAACTCACCCAAAGAATCAGCCCCTAACACTCCCTCTCGTCAGGAAGGCCTTTTTGTTATGTCAGCGATATCCGTTCATTCTTAGGGCTTCACCATTTTGCGTGTCACCAGTTCAGCAAACGCTTTGGCCATCGGCGAGGGGTTGCCTTTGCGTTGCACCAGCCACACGGCGGTGCTGGAGTCGGCGTCGAGCAGGGGCCGGTAGACCACGCCCTTGATGCGCATGTGCTGGAACGACGCGGGCAGTACGGACACGCCCAACCCCGCAGAGACCAAGCCAATGATGGTCATGGCTTCGCCCGCTTCTTGGGCGATGTGCGGGCTGAATCCGGCCTGGCGCGCCAGACTCAGCAGTTGCGCATATAACCCGCTGCCATAACTGCGCGGGAAGAAGACGAACGGCTCGTCAGCCAATGCCCCGATGTAGAGGCCGCTTTCGCTGCCTTCGGCCAGCGGATGTTCAGCCTGGATGACCGCCACCAAAGGCTCGCGGAACAGTTCGACGGCCACCAGCGAGTCCGCCAGCGGAAACGGGCGCATGACGCCGATTTCTATCGACTCTTCTACCAATGCCTCGGCTACGTCGCGGCTGCTCATTTCCAGGAGGTTTAAGTGCACCGCCGGGAAGGCCTGACGAAAGGCAAAAATGGCCTGCGGAATGCTTGAATTGAACGGCGCTGAAGAGGTGAAGCCAATTTTCATTTCACCCAGCTCGCCCAGTTGCGCACGGCGGGCGACGTCGGCGGCTTTATCCACCTGCGCCAGCACTTGGCGCGCTTCGTCAAGAAACAATCGCCCGGCTTCGCTGAGGGCGACCCGACGGTTGGTACGTTCAAACAGCCGCGCCCCCAACTCTTCTTCCAGCGCCTGTATTTGCTGGCTCAGCGGCGGTTGAGAGATGCCCAGCACCTGGGCGGCCCGGCCAAAGTGCAGTTCTTCGGCGACGGCGATGAAATAGCGTAAATGGCGCAGTTCCATGCAAGCTCCATTGAGTCGTTAAACCTATCAAACAGGTCGAATAATATATTGGAAAGAATCGTTAGCTGGCTATATTCTTTTGCCATTGCCGTTTGGCTATACGCGTTATGAGGTCCCCGTGAAAACTGCTGTCGCCCCGCTCGCTCACGAAGTCCCGCCCACGGCGCTGGATGATGTTGTCGCTCAACTCAATGACGTATTTATCGAGAAAGGCACGCCGATGTTTATGCGCACGGTGCTGGCGCTGTTCTCGGGGGGCTTTGCGACGTTTGCCTTGCTGTATTGCGTGCAGCCGATGATGCCGATGCTGTCCCATGAATACGAGATCAACGCCGCGCAAAGCAGTCTGATTTTGTCGGTGGCCACCGGGATGCTGGCTATCGGCCTGTTGGTGACGGGGCCTATTTCTGATGCCATCGGGCGTAAGCCGGTGATGGTCTCGGCGCTGTTCAGCGCGGCGGTGTTCACTGTGCTCAGTGCGTGGATGCCGAGCTGGGAAGGCGTGCTGATTACCCGCGCGCTGGTGGGCTTGTCGCTGAGCGGGCTGGCCGCCGTTGCCATGACCTACTTGAGCGAGGAGATCCACCCGCAGCACATTGGCCTGGCGATGGGGTTGTACATCGGCGGCAATGCGATTGGCGGGATGAGCGGGCGTTTGATCACCGGCGTGTTGATCGACTTTGTCAGCTGGCACACGGCGATGCTGGTGATTGGCGGTCTGGCGTTGGTGCTGGCCATGGTGTTTGTGAAGATCTTGCCGGAGTCGCGTAACTTCCGCCCGCAAACCATGAACCCGCGTAGCCTGTTGAACGGCTTCACCATGCACTTTCGTGACGCCGGTTTGCCGTGGCTGTTTCTCGAAGCGTTTTTGCTGATGGGCAGCTTTGTAACGCTGTTCAACTACATCGGTTATCGCTTGCTGGCTGACCCGTACAACATGAACCAGGCCGTGGTGGGCTTGCTCTCGGTGGTGTACCTGTCGGGCATTTACAGCTCGGCGCAGATTGGCGCACTGGCGGACAAACTGGGCCGTCGCAAGGTGCTGTGGGCGGTGATTGTGCTGATGCTGGCGGGCATTGCGCTGACCCTGTTCGAACCCATCGCACTGGTGATTATCGGCATGCTGTTGTTCACCTTCGGCTTCTTTGGCGCGCACTCGGTGGCCAGCAGCTGGATCGGCCGCCGGGCGACCAAAGCCAAAGGCCAGGCCTCGTCGCTGTACCTGTTTTGCTACTACGCCGGGTCGAGTGTGGCCGGGACCGCCGGGGGCTTTTTCTGGCACTACGCGGGCTGGAACGGCATCGGTGCGTTTATCGGCGCTTTGCTGGTGATTGCCTTGCTGGTGGCGTTGCGTCTGGCCAAGCTGCCCGCGTTGCCGGGTAATACCCACAACGCGTGAACGCGCAGCTGTAATAGTGAGAGCGGATTTATAGGTTGCTGATCTGTAGCTGCACCTGCAGCACCTGAGCGCTTTTTTCCAGGCTCAGGCTCTCGAACTCGGCGCCTTCTTGTTCGACACGGTTAAGCCACGCCAGCACCGCCATGGCATTGCCGCTCAGGCTGATGCGTAACCGTTGGGTGTCCACGTCAAACTGCTGCACCTGAAGCCCCGCGCTCGCGGCGCTTTCGCTGAGGCGGCTGCTCAACGGTTGCGTGTATACCCGGATCGCGCGCGTGGGCAGCGCTCGCTGCACCTCCCCCGCTTGGGCGACACGCTGGGCATACAGCGTTTGCGCCGCCGCCAGCCGTTGCTGCGCGGGCTGCCAAAGCCCATAAAAACCAAACACCATCGACAAGAACACCGCGAGTACACCGCACAGTTGGCGGTCACGGCGTGGCAGTTGCCGCCAGCGCTCACGCACACGGGCTTTCATAAAACGTCCTCCAGGGTGAGTAAAGTTTGCACCCGGTTACCCTGTTGGCTGGCGTTGCCCAAGGTGATCGGCAGTGCACTTTGCAGGCCGCGCTCGCGCAGGTGTTCAAGCTCGGCAAAGCTGTTGGCGGTGATGGTTAAGGTCCAGCCGACCGTGGCGCGCCATTCCATGCGTTGCACGTCCACGCTGCTGGCACCGATCACGTGCTGGGTTAGCTGAAGCAAGCGCGCCATGTGCCCGTTTTGCCGGGCCGCGCCTTGTTGTTGCAGGGCGTTGAGTTGCGCAGACAAATCGACGATGCGGGTGTGCTCCGGGTACAGCGCTTTAAAGCGCTGTTCACTCTGGGCGTAGAGGCTCGCCGCTTCACTCTCAAGGAAGCTGCTGCGCAGGTGGCTCGCCCCCACAGCCATGGCAACAATCAGCAAGGCGGCCACACTGACACCCCGCCACGGCAGCCGCTGCGACGTGCGCCGGTACTCGCCTTGCAGCAGGTTGATGGCGCCAGGCGGTGCGCTAGCAGGATCAAACGTGTGTTCAACCGCCGTACCGAGGGGCCCGTCTTTCAGGGCCTCCAGCGCCTGAGGGGTTAACGCAAGGCGCAGATCCAGCGCGCCGCCCGCCAGCCAGCGCCCGTCCCACCACGCGATGCCCGGTTGCTCGCGGGGCAAGAGGTCGGCATCCACGTACACGCTGACGATGTTCAACCCGAGCGCCTGTAACTGCGCCAAGAGGTGTTTGAAGCGCTGACGCTCAATCACCAGCAACGGATAACGCCGTTGCGCATCCAGGGGGCCGACGGCGATGTGCAGTTCATCAATGTCATCCGCCAGTTGATCTTCAACCGCAAAGGCCAAGGCCTGAACGCTGGGGCGGCGCCTGCCCGGCCAGGGCTCGGTCAGCAGCCAGCTGCACATTTCCATCGGCAGAATCAGCTGCACATCGTGCGCGCCCAGTCGCTCGGCGGCCTCGTTCAGTGAGGTTTCGTGGGCGGTTATTTCGTCGTGCCACAGGTAGACCCGCGTATCGCTGTGCGCGGTGAGATAAAGCCGGCTGTTCATCAAGAAGGTTCGCTGTGTTCAGGGGCTAAAAAGCGCCGCTGGAGAAGGTGCCAGCGGCCGGTTTTGAGGTCGCGGGCCATATCGCTTTCAAGGCGTAAACGGCTTTGCCCCACACGCACGTGGGTGGTGATGCGAAACCAGCGGCTGGCGGTGCCCAGCCCCGCTGCCTGAACCCCCAGGCCGATCAGCGCCGGGGTAAAGGTGAAGTCCTCAACACTGGCATACCCCTGCAACGGGCGCTCGCTCACTAAGCGAGGGGCCATGTCCGGTGTCACGCCTTCGAGGGTGGCGAGCAACGTGACGGAGGCGGTGTTGATGTTGAGTGTGGCGTCCTTGCCCAGCAGGGCGATCCAGGGCTGCATGCGCGTGTACCAGTGGGCATCGACACCCGGCACGCTGCGCAATTGGCTGATGTCGCTCAGGTTCAGGCCGTGCAGTGCGCTGGCGTCGACGGGCGGCAGGTCGAGCCGGGTTTGCAGGCGCAACCAACGCTGTTTCAGCACCTCGTCGACAGCACCTTGAGTGAGCAAGGCGCTGACGTTGAAACGGGCGGCCAGGTCTTCGATGTCGACCTCAATGTGGCCATTGTCGATCAGCCATTCGGGCCGGCCTTTGGCCCAGGCCTGGCCTGCTGCAACGGGCAACTTGGGGTCTGCCAGCAGCGTGTATAAACGCTCTCGCCCCCAGGCTTCCCCAGCAAACGCCGACTGGCGCAATTGCAGTTGATGGAGCTGCTGGGCGCTGCTGTGCAGGGCCAGGCGGTGGCTGCGCAACATGCCGGCAGTCACCAGCAGCGCAAGGCTCATCACCAGCAGCACGGTGAGCAGTGCAATGCCTTGCTGACCCTTGCGCATCATTGGCCCTCCGGCAGTAGCATCACGCGACGAAGCTGTTCAAATCGCCCGGCCGAGAACTGCACTTCAAGGGCTCGCGGTGTTCCCTTGGGGGCCGCTTTGCCGGTGGGCCAATCGG
Organism: Pseudomonas helleri; assembly: GCF_001043025.1. Taxonomy (GTDB): domain Bacteria; phylum Pseudomonadota; class Gammaproteobacteria; order Pseudomonadales; family Pseudomonadaceae; genus Aquipseudomonas; species Aquipseudomonas helleri. The sequence goes on from NZ_JYLD01000001.1 coordinate 313,079, forward strand.
TGCGCCAACCCACGGCCGGGTCGTACAGCCGCCAACGCAGATCGCGCACGTTGGTGAGCAGTTTTTGCTTTTGCAGTTCGCCGCCTTCCAGCCCTTGGCTGTAGCGCCAAAGCTCGCCGTTTTCCAATTTGTAGCTGACGTCTTGCAGTTCGCTGCGCGGCTGGCCCAGCGGGTTGCGCCAGTTGGCGCGGCGCAGATTGAGCTGGCTGGGATACAGCGCCAGCCCCGGCGACGTGGCCGAGGTGTGCAGGTGCAATACATCGCGCTCGATCAGCGCCACGGCGCGCTGCAAGCCGCGCAAGGTTTGCTCGTGGGCGCTGCTGCTGCGTTCGGCGCGCAGCACGCCGTCAAACAGCCGCCAGCAGGCCACCCCAAGCAAGGCAAAAATGGCGATGGCGATCACCAGTTCGAGCAAGGTGAAGCCCGCTTGCGGTTTAGTCATGGTTGCGCGCCAGCCAGTGCGTCACGCTGAGCAATGCCTGATCACTGCCCGCCGGGCTGACGCTCAACTCCACCCGTAACAGGCCCGTGTCGGGTTCGCTGGCGATGTGTTGAAACAGGCGCCACTCGCGTTGGGCAAAACGCTGGTTGAGGGTTTTTGAACCCATGGCCAGGGTCGCGCTTTGCAGGTGCAGCTCGCTCAGATGATTGTCGGCCAACCAGCCCGCCAACAGCCGGGTTTGGACCCGGGCGCTTTGCCCCAAGACGTATTGGCTGGCCGACATGACCGCCGCCGCCAGGGTCGCGAAAATGGCCAGGGCGATCATCACTTCCAGCAAGGTAAAGCCTTTTTCAGTGCGCATCCGTGACCTCGGACGCTTCGAGCAACGGGTTGCCAAGGCCATCGCTGTAGAGGCTCTGCCAGCGCAGCGGCGGGCTCTCAAAGTGCAAGGCAAAGGGGGTGTTTTCATCACTGCTGAGCCACAGCAGTTGCGGGGTGTGTTCACCTGCGCCAAGGCGGTGTACACGCCCCTCCAGCACCAGGGTCAATTGCACACCGGGGGGTAACGTCACTGGTGCTTCGACGGCCTGCCAGATCGCCCCTTGCAGGCGCATCTGTTGGTAGGCTTCGGGCTCCAGTCGCAGGCCGTATTCCTGGCCTTCCAGCACGGCCTTTTCGCGCAGGCCCTGCATCAGGGCGAGCATGACCTGCGCTTCTTGCCGCGCATCGCGGGCGCGTTTGTCGCCTTGGCTGATGTGCACCATTGAGACCAGCACGCCAATCATCACGATCACCACCATCAGTTCGATCAGGGTGAAGCCCAGCGATGAATCGCGCATGCTTCAGTTGCTCCAGTTGCCAATGTCCGTGGCAAAGCCTTCGCCGCCCTGCACACCGTCTGCGCCAAAGGAAAACAGGTCATACCCGGCCGAGTGGGTGCCGGGGTTGAGGTATTGGTACGGCGTGCCCCAAGGGTCGACCGGCAGGCTTTTGAGGTAACCCTGGGGGTTCCAGTTTTTCGCCAGCGGCGTGCCCGTCGGGCGTGTCACCAAGGCCTCAAGGCCTTGCTGGGTCGAGGGGTAGTTGAAGGTGTCGAGGCGGTACATTTCCAGGGCGGTGCTGATGGCCTGGATGTCGGTGTGCGCCGCGGTGACTTTGGCCTGGTCAGGGCGGCTCATGAACTGCGGCACGACAATGGCGCCGAGCACGCCGATGATGACCACCACCACCATGATTTCAATCAGGGTAAAGCCACGTTGAGTTGATGCACGAAGGGTTTTCATCGGTCAATTCACCAGTTGATTGAGGCTAAGGATCGGCAACAAGATGGCCATGACGATCAGCAAAACCACGCCGCCCATCAGCACCAACATGATCGGTTCAAACAAACTCACCACCAGCGCGATGCGCGCCGCGAGGGTTTTTTCCTGCTGTTCGGCGGCCCGCGCCAGCATGCTGTCCAGCTCGCCGGCACGTTCGCCGCTGGCAATCAGGTGCAGCATCATGGGCGGGATGTCGCCGCTGCGTTCCAGACCGCTGGCCAGCGTTGCGCCTTCGCGAACGGTTCGGGCGACATCGAGCATGCGGTGGCGAATGGCGAGGTTGGCGATTACCGTGGCCGAGATTTCCAGGGCATCCACCAACGGCACGGCGCTTTTGCCCAGGATCGACAAGGTGCTGGCAAAACGCGCCGCCTCCATGGCGCGCAGCACCCCGCCGACCATGGGCACATTGAGCAGCAGCGCATGCCAGCGCAGCTTCAAGTCCGGTTGCTGCAACGCCCAACGCGCCGCCCCAAGCGCAGCGAGCACCAGCAGCAGCAACAGCCAGCCGTAGTCACGCAACCCTGTACTCAGGGCAATCATCGCCCGGGTCAGCACGGGCAGCGGCTGGCCACTGTTCACGAAAATCTTGACCACATCTGGCACTACATAGCCCAGCAGAAAGCCGACGATGGCGAACGAGGCAATCAACAGAATCAGCGGGTACACCAGCGCCAGCTGGATCTTCTGGCGCGAGGCATGGCGGGCTTCGGTGTAGTCGGCGAGCTGTTCGAGCACATGGCCCAAATGGCCGCTGCGCTCGCCCGCCGCCACGGTGGCACAAAACAGTTCCGGGAAGGCCCGAGGGAACGCTGACAGCGCCGTCGCCAAGGCATGGCCTTCGGTGACGCGGTTACGCACAGCGAGTAATACGCTGCTGACATGGCGCTTGGCACTCTGCGCCGCCACCGCGCCCAGGGCTTCTTCGAGGGGTAAACCGGCATGGATCAAGGTCGACAGTTGCCGCGTAACAAGGGCCAGATCCGTAACGCCCAGCCGCCCCCGCGAATGCGTCGCACGGTGTGTTCGGGCTTCGCTCAACTGGCTCGGGCGCAAACCGCGCTCGCGCAATAACTGCCGCGCATGCCGGGCATTGTCGGCCTCTTGCTGGCCTCGGCAGTTGCGCCCGTTGGCGTCCTGCGCCCGGTAATCAAAGGTCGGCATGCTCAGTCCTCCAGGGTCACGCGCAGCAGTTCGTCAAAGCTGGTCAGGCCTTCAATCACCAGTCGCTGGCCGTCCTGAAACAAACTGGGGGCGTGCTCGCGCGCCACGCGTATGAGGTCCGGCTCACTGGCCCCTTGATGGATCAGTTCGGCCAGTGCCGGGGTGATGCCGACCAGTTCGTAAATCCCGGTGCGCCCGCGATAACCCTGCTGGCACTGGCGGCAACCCTGCGGCTGGTACAAGGTGACGCCAGCCTGTGGATCGAGCCCCAGGCGCTGGCATTGCTGCGGGTCGGCGCGATACGGGGTTTTGCAGTCGGCACACAGGGTGCGCAACAAGCGCTGGGCCAGCACGCCAACCAGCGAAGACGCCAGCAAGTAGGCATCGACGCCCATGTCGACCAGGCGGGTGACCGCGCCCACTGCGCTGTTGGTGTGCAGGGTCGACAGCACCAGGTGCCCGGTGAGCGAGGCTTGTACGGCGATGTCTGCGGTTTCGTGGTCACGGATTTCGCCGACCATGACCACGTCCGGGTCCTGGCGCAAAATCGCCCGCAAACCACGGGCGAACGTCATGTTGGCCTTGCTGTTGACCGGCGTCTGGCCGATGCCGGGCAGGTGGTATTCCACCGGGTCTTCGACGGTCAGGATGTTGCGGGTCGGCGCGTTGAGGTAGCTGAGCGCGGCATACAGGCTGGTGGTTTTGCCCGAGCCGGTGGGCCCGGTGACCAGAAAAATCCCGTGGGGTCGGGCCAGGATGTGTTCAAAGCGGCTCAGGGTGGCTGCGGGCATGCCCAGGCATTGCAGGTCGAGGCGCCCGGCCTGTTTGTCGAGCAGGCGCATCACCACGCGCTCGCCATGGGCTGAAGGCAAAGTAGAAACGCGTACATCGACTTCATGCCCGGCCAATCGCAGGCTGATGCGGCCGTCTTGCGGCACGCGTTTTTCAGCGATGTCGAGGCGCGCCATGACTTTGATGCGCGATACCAGCAAGTTCGCCAGCTCACGTTTGGGCCGCAGCACTTCGCGCAATTGGCCATCGATGCGCATGCGCACCGACAGGTAATGCTCGAAGGTTTCCAGGTGCACATCCGAGGCTTTTTCGCGCATGGCCTCACGCAGCAGCGCGTTGATCAAACGAATGATCGGTGCATCGCCCTCCTGCTCCAGCAGGTCGGCGGTTTGCGGCACTTGCTCGGCCACGCTCATCAGGTCGAGCTCGCTGTCGAGCCCTTGCGCCACTTGCTCGGCCGCGCTTTGCCCGGCGCTGTAGCTGTGGGTAAGACGCTCGTTGAAGTGTGCATCCGGTACCCGTTGCACTTGCACCTCTACGCCCGCCCGGCGCTGCACTTCGGCCAGCACGGTCAGCGGCGTGTCGCTGCGTATCAGCAGGCTTGCAGGCTGGGTCGAGGTGTCCAGCAGCACCCCGAAACGCCGGGCAAAGCTGTAAGGCAAGCGCACCGGCGGCTGGTTCATGGGCGGGCAGCCTCGGGACGGCGCAGGTCGACGGTATTAGGGTCTTGCAGGTTGCCGTCAAACATCTGGTGCGGGTCGCTGGGCAGCAGCAACGAGTTAGTGTCTTTGGACGACGGCTGGCTGAGGTTTCGCAACGCGTTGTAGCGGTCTTCGCTGATCTCACGAATATCATGTTTGCTGCGCACGATGGTCGGACGCAAAAACACCATCAGGTTGGTTTTGGTGTGGGTGTCTTTGTTCCAGCGAAACAACGCCCCCAAATAAGGAATGTCGCGCAGCAACGGCACGCCGCTGACCTGGGTGCGCACGCTGTCTTTGATCAAGCCGCCGATGACGATGATTTCGCCATCTTCGGCGAGGATGGTGCTTTTCAGGAAGCGCTTGTTGGTGATCAGGTCGGATGAATCCACCCCTTGCAGTGAAGGGGCCAATTCGGAGTTTTCTTGTGCAACCTCTAAACGCAACGAGCTGCCGTCGTTGATGTGCGGCTTGATTTTGAGGCTGATGCCGATGTCTTGGCGGGTCACCGTGGTGAACGGGTTTTGCGAGCTATCGCCCGTGCCCGTGTAGGAGCCGGTCTTGAAGGGCACGTTTTGCCCCACCAGAATCTCGGCTTCCTGATTGTCCAGCGTCAGCAAGCTGGGTGTGGACAGCACGTTGTTGTTGGTGTCACTGGCCAACGCCGAGATCAACGCATTGAAGCGGTCACCGCCCAATTGCAGCACGGCCCCTTCGGGCAGCGCAGGAGCGGGCCCCGAGAGCGCGCCGACCTGAATATTGGTGCCCGGAAAGGTGATACCGCCCTGGGCGCTGCCACTGTTCACCCCCCATTGCACGCCCAGGGTGTTCACAATGTCGCCGGATATTTCGACGATGGCGGCATGGATCAACACTTGCGAGCGCGGCTGATCGAGTTGGCGCACGATGCTTTCCAGGCTTCGCACTTTCGCCGGATCAGCCATGATCACCAACGCATTTTGGCTTTCATCGGCGGCTACCATGACCTCGCTGGCGGAGGTCTTTTGTGTGACGCCAGCCAGCGCGGTGTCTTGTTGCATGCCCTGGGCAACGGTATCGAGCACCTCGGCCAATTGCTTGGCATCACTGTGACGAAGACGAATGACCCGCGAGTTTTCGGACTGCCGGGTCGGCTTTGTGTCCAGCGAATGCGCCAGTTTGCTCAAGCGCTCACGCACCGCCTTGTTGCCCAGAATCACCAGCCGGTTGGCCGACGCATCGGCAATGACCTGGCTGCCCGGCCCTTCCGCTTTTTTGCCCAGCGACTGCTGCATGACCTTGGCCACATCACTGGCCTGCGCATGGCGCAACTCGACCACCGAATAGTCATGGCGCGTGCCGCCATCCAGTTGGCGCACCAGCTCGGCAATACGCCGGGCATTGGAGGCCGTGTCGGTAATGATCAACGCATTGGCCGACGCCGAAGGCCCGACGTACCCGTTGGTCGATACCAAGGGCCGCAGCAGGCCCGCCACGTCAGCCGCGACGCTGGCATTAAGCTCGATGACCTGGGTGACAAAGGCCTGCTCGGAGCCATCCGGGTTGCCCGCGCGGGCTTTGGCCTCGGCAGCGGGAATGATCAATAAACGATCACCTTGGTCGACCACGGCAAAACCGTGGGCATCCAGTACTGCGTAAAACAGCTCGCGCACCCCGGCACGGTCCAGCGGCGCTTCAGACATGACGGTGATACGGCCCTGCACCCGAGGGTCGAGCACAATGGTGGCGCCCAGCACCGATGACATTTCCTGCACGATATCGCGCAGCTCGGCGTCTTTCATTGCCAACTGCCAATACGGCTCATCGGCCAGCACATCGCTTTGCAATAGCGCGGTGCTGAGCACAAGGCTACACAGTAAAAGACGGCCGATGCCGAACACGTTGGGCCTGGTCATGATGCTTCTCTAAGGTTGTTCGGCAAGGGGCCGCAGATAAAGGGAGGTGGCCTGGGCCGGTGTGGCGGGCGTTTGGCTGGCAGGTAACACATGACGACCGGGCGGCTTGAGCAGCAGGCGCTCTTCGCGGTTGTTGCGCCATAGCACCACGTACGAGACCTCGACCCGCCGCAACACGCTGCCCCCCGGTAGCCGTTCACCGACGCGGTAAAAGCGTACTTGCTGGCTGCCCGCCAACAACGCCTGCGACGCGCCATGGCTGGACACAAGGCTGGCGCGCAGCTCCAGCGGTTCGGCGCTGTGTGCCAATGCGCCCTCAGGCGCAAGGCCCAACACGCTGGCGATGGCCTCTGGCTGAAAAGGCTCAAGCGCAGGCGCGGGCGCCGGGCGAGCCGGGGCAATAACCGGCGCGGCCAGTGCCTGGCGGTATAACCACTCTTGCCAGGCTAAGTGCCCGCCATATCCAAAACACGCCCCCCACAGCAGCACCTTCAAGATGAGCGGTAAGTGGCGAGTTATGGCACCCGAAAAATTATTCAAAACCTTTTCATCTGCAAGCCATTAATAAATAAAAAACCACTCACTGTTAAAACGAACCGTGTAGGAGCGAGCTTGCTTCGCGATCTTTTGATTGTTTTAAAAGATCGCGAGACAAGCTCGCTCCTACAGTTGTCGGTGGATAACGATTAAATTAAAAACTTTATCCAGACTTGATCACGTGGAGTTACTTCTCAGTCCACGCCATGTTCCAGCTCGCACCAACGCCCGGTTCAAAACCATTGGCATTTGGGTTGTATTGAATGCAGTAGCCCGAATTCGGGAACGGCTGGCACTCATAGACTTTGTCGTTTTTAGGTTGAAGCACCAACGTGCCCGCTTTGTAACCGGCAATGCCTTCAGGGAACACGAAGTCATATTCCTGAGCACCGCCTTCGCCGGTCAGGTTGATCGACTTGAGGTCCTGGAAGTTCTCACGACCATCCTGGCTGGTCGCAATCAGTTTCAAGGAGTGCTCGCCCGGTGCGCTGGTCACCGCAATGCTGACCGGCGACGTGGTAGCGCTGACGGTTTGCTTGGTGTAGCCCACTTGTTTGTGGGTGGCGTTGAACACCGTGGCTTCCAGCGTGACATTTTTGTTGGTCATCACCGTGAAGCCAACAGTGCCCTTGCCTTTGACCAGCACGTACTCCGGCGCCACATCATGCAGGTGCAGGTAAGCACCCGGGTCTGGCACCATCACGGTCTGCATTTCGTAGCGGGTAACGCCGCTCTCGGCTTTCACGTAAAGGGTGTTTGCGCCTTTGATCGGCTCAATGTCACCGTTTTCATTGCGTACGCCTGCACGTACCAAAGGCTTGTTCGCCGCGTTAACGGTTTCTGCCAATTTGTAGGACCAGTTGGCCGGCTGGCCTTCTTCTGGTTTTTCAATGGTGACGCCGAAGCTGTATTCAGCGCTTTCTGAGCTGCCAGTAAAGGCACGTGCCTTGACCGAATCGCCTGGCTGCAATGCCTGGGTTTGCGAGATCGAACCGACGTTTTTCCAGCCATCCGGGTCTGCGCTCTGCGCGGTGATGTTGACATCCACAACGTCATAAAACGAAGCGGCAGTGTCATCAACCGTCCAGACACCCAGAATAATGTGGTGACCGCTGCGGTCTGTCGGGATCGAGCAGCTGTGTTTGTCTTTGGCCGGGCCTGTACCGCCCGCAGCGCCGTCGATAGGCACGCCGCCACCACCTTCAACCTGGCAGAACGGTGTCAGCTCAAAGCTGTCGCGGGAGATCGGCAGGTTGGGGTTCCAGCCACCTTTGGTGATGAAGTACTGCCAGCGTGTACTTTTATGGGCAGCGGTATAGAACCAGCTGAAGTCGATGGTGTGATCCTTGATTTCAGTCAGGTGCCAGCGGTTGGCCGACTGGGCGTCCAATGCCGCGAAGCTGGCATGGCCACCGCTTGCGATCTTGCCGTCGGCCGGGCCGAACTCAGGGAACCCCTTAGGGGCTTCGCCAACGGTCTGCGGTTCATACTGAGCTGCACCGCAGTCAATGTTCAGCCCTTGCTGACATGCATAAGCCCGCGATGGAGGGGAGTTCATGTAACCGTGAGCAGCTGCCTGTTGAGCCGTAAACAGGGTAGCCATCAGCGTTAAGGATGATGCGCACAGCATCAAATTGCGGGACTTTGACAGTGCAATAGCCATATAAGCCTCATTCTATTTTTTATATAAATGATAAAAATTGCGCTCTCTGTTAAACGCACAACGATATAAACAACGCAATATGACAGAGAGAGCCCTACCACGGGCAACTACAACAAACTAAGAAACTTCCTACGTGACAGCCTGAAAGTTTTAAATAATTCATGGCTGCCCGAAATCAGGGTGGGAAATTTTACTTATTCTGATATTTAAATATGTAGGACTCTTCCTAAATATATATAAGGGAAGTCTGAATTATTTTATTTACACGCATAAAAAAACGCCCGGCATTAACCGGGCGTTTTAGCGAGGGTTACTTCCAACAACTGCACTTACTCGTGGTATTGCCCCGAGAACTCATGCACAGCGCTGATAAACGCACCGGCGTGTTCAGGTTTAACTTCCGGGGTAATGCCGTGGCCCAGGTTAAACACATGGCCCGAACCTTTGCCGTAACTGGCGAGAATGCGTTTGACCTCGGTGCGGATGGCCTCGGGGTTCGCGTACAACACGGTCGGGTCCATGTTGCCTTGCAGGGCCACTTTGTTGCCCACGCGGCGGCGGGCTTCGCCCAGATCGCAGGTCCAGTCCAGGCCCAGCGCATCGGCGCCGGCATCAGCAATGCTTTCCAGCCACAGGCCGCCATTTTTGGTGAACAGGATCACCGGCACTTTGCGACCTTCGTGCTCGCGGATCAGGCCGCTGACGATTTTGCGCATGTAGGCCAGGGAGAACTCTTGATACGCCGCGGACGACAAGTTGCCGCCCCAGGTGTCGAAAATCTGCACCGCTTGCGCGCCCGCGAGGATTTGCCCGTTGAGGTACGAAGTGACCGACTGCGCCAACTTGTCGAGCAGCAAGTGCATGGCCTGCGGCGTGTCGTAGAGCATGGCTTTGGTTTTGCGGAAGTCTTTGGACGAACCGCCTTCGACCATGTAAGTGGCCAGCGTCCACGGGCTGCCCGAGAAACCGATCAATGGCACACGGCCGTTGAGTTCGCGGCGGATGGTGCTGACCGCGTTCATCACGTAGCCGAGGTCTTTTTGCGGATCCGGGATCGGCAAGGCTTCGATATCGGCCAGGGTGCTGACGACCTTTTTGAAGCGCGGGCCTTCGCCGGTTTCAAAATACAGGCCTTGGCCCATGGCATCAGGAATGGTCAGGATGTCGGAAAACAGGATGGCCGCGTCCAGCTGAGGGAAGCGGTCCAGAGGCTGCAGCGTGACTTCACAGGCGAATTCAGCATTCTTGCACAGGCTCATGAAGTCACCGGCCTTGGCGCGGCTGGCACGGTATTCCGGCAAGTAGCGGCCGGCCTGACGCATCATCCAGACAGGCGTTACGTCTACGGGTTGCTTGAGCAAAGCGCGAAGGAAACGGTCATTCTTGAGATCAGTCATGTCTGCATCCGGAAAAAAAGTGGGGGCATTTTCTCAGAGACAGACGCAAAAGGCACGGCAAGAGCCGTGCCTTTTATCTATCGGGGCGATTTGACGCGGGGGTGACGCACTGTTTGCTGTAGGAGCGAGCTTGCCTCGCGATCTTTTAAACGATCAAAAGATCGCGAGGCAAGCTCGCTCCTACAGGATTTTGGTTAGACGCCCAGGTAGTCCATGATCCCTTCTGCCGCGGTGCGGCCTTCGAAGATCGCCGTCACCACCAGGTCAGAACCGCGCACCATGTCGCCACCGGCAAAGATCTTCGGGTGGCTGGTCTGGTGCTTGAACTGCGACTGCTCAGGCGCAATCACGCGGCCCTGGCTGTCAGTGGCGATGTCGAACTGCTCAAACCACGGCGCCGGGCTCGGACGGAAGCCGAACGCAATGATCACGGCGTCTGCCGGGATGATCTCTTCGGAACCCGGAATCGGCTCAGGGCTGCGACGGCCACGGGCGTCCGGCTCGCCGAGACGGGTCTCGACCACTTTCACGCCTTCAACCTTGCCGTCACCGACAATCGCAATCGGTTGACGGTTGTAGAGGAATTTCACGCCTTCTTCTTTGGCGTTTTTAACCTCTTTGCGCGAACCGGGCATGTTGGCTTCGTCACGACGGTACGCACAGGTCACCGACTTGGCGCCCTGGCGGATCGAGGTCCGGTTGCAGTCCATGGCGGTGTCACCACCGCCCAGCACCACGACTTTTTTGCCTTTCATGTCGACGAAATCTTCCGGCGACTTTTCAAAGCCCAGGTTGCGGTTGACGTTGGCGATCAGGAAATCCAGCGCGTCGTGCACGCCCGGCAAGTCTTCACCGGCAAAACCACCTTTCATGTAGGTGTAGGTGCCCATGCCCATAAAGACCGCGTCGTACTCGGCCAGCAGTTCTTCCATGCTGATGTCTTTACCGATTTCGGTATTGAGGCGGAACTCGATACCCATGCCGGTGAAGACTTCGCGGCGATTGCTCAGTACGGTTTTCTCCAGCTTGAACTCCGGGATGCCGAAGGTCAGCAGACCGCCGATTTCCGGGTTCTTGTCGAAGACCACCGGGGTCACCCCGCCACGCACCAGCACGTCAGCGCAGCCCAGACCCGCAGGCCCGGCGCCGATAATGGCAACGCGCTTGCCGGTCGGCACCACTTTGGACATGTCCGGGCGCCAGCCCATGGCGAAGGCGGTGTCGGTGATGTACTTCTCGACCGAACCGATGGTCACCGCGCCAAAACCGTCGTTGAGGGTGCAAGCGCCCTCGCACAGACGGTCTTGCGGGCACACCCGGCCACACACTTCGGGCAGGGTGTTAGTTTGGTGCGACAGTTCAGCGGCGGCGAGGATGTTGCCTTCGGCCACCAGCTTGAGCCAGTTGGGAATGAAGTTATGCACAGGGCATTTCCATTCACAGTACGGGTTACCGCACCCCAGGCAGCGGTGGGCCTGATCGGCCGACTGCTGGGGTTTGAAAGGTTCGTAGATTTCCACGAACTCTTTTTTGCGTTGACGTAACAGTTTCTTCTTCGGATCTTTGCGCCCGACATCGATGAACTGGAAGTCGTTACTCAGACGTTCAGCCATTGTTAAAACCTCATCAAACTCTTCAGGCGCATATCACTGCGGGTTGGCACGGATGCTGGAAAGCAACGTTTTCAAGCTGGCAGCCTTAGGCTTGACCATCCAGAAACGACGCAGGTAATCATCGAGGTTTTCCGCGAGATTACGGCCCCACTCGCTGTTGGTTTCCTCAACGTATTCGTCCAGCACGTGTTGCAGGTGGTTGCGATAGGCTTCCATCGCTTCGCCGCTGATACGCTGGATCTCCACCAACTCGTGGTTCACCTTGTCGACAAACGTGTTGTCCTGATCCAGCACGTAGGCGAAACCGCCGGTCATGCCTGAGCCGAAGTTGTAACCGGTTTTGCCCAATACGCAGACAAAGCCGCCCGTCATGTATTCGCAGCAGTGGTCGCCTGTGCCTTCTACCACGGTGTGGGCACCGGAGTTACGCACCGCGAAACGCTCGCCTGCGGTGCCTGCGGCAAACAGCTTGCCGCCAGTGGCGCCGTACAGGCAGGTGTTGCCGACAATGGCGCTGTCCTGGGTTTTGTAGACGCTGCCCGCAGGCGGCACGATCACCAGCTTGCCGCCGGTCATGCCTTTGCCCACGTAGTCGTTGGCGTCGCCTTGCAGGTAGAGGTTCAAACCACCGGCGTTCCACACACCAAAGCTCTGACCGGCAGTGCCTTTGAAGCGGAACGTGATCGGCGCCTTGGCCATGCCCTGGTTGCCGTGAGCGCGGGCGATTTCACCCGAGATCCGTGCACCAATCGAACGGTCGCAGTTGCAGATGTCGAGGTCGAACTCGGCACCGCTCAGGTCGTTGATCGCCGAACGGGCCATGTCGAGCATTTGCTCGGCCAGCAGGCCTTGGTCGAATGGCGGGTTGCGATCAACCTGGCAGAACTGCGGCTTGTCAGCCGGGATGTGGTCGCTGCCCAACAACGGCGTGAGGTCGAGGTTGTGCTGCTTGGCGGTTTCGCCCGGCAGGATGTCCAGCAGGTCGGTACGCCCGATCAGCTCTTCAAGGCTGCGCACGCCCAGCTTGGCCAGCCACTCGCGGGTTTCTTCAGCCACGTAGGTGAAGAAGTTGACCACCATGTCGACGGTGCCGATGTAGTGGTTTTTACGCAGCGATTCGTTCTGTGTGGCCACACCGGTCGCGCAGTTGTTGAGGTGGCAAATACGCAGGTATTTGCAGCCCAGCGCGATCATTGGCGCGGTGCCGAAGCCGAAGCTTTCAGCGCCCAGGATCGCAGCCTTGATCACGTCGAGGCCGGTTTTCAGGCCGCCGTCGGTCTGCACCCGCACTTTGCCACGCAGGTCGTTGCCGCGCAGGGTCTGGTGGGTTTCCGCCAGGCCCAGTTCCCACGGCGCGCCCGCGTATTTGATCGAGGTCAGCGGCGATGCACCGGTACCGCCGTCGTAGCCGGAGATGGTGATCAGGTCGGCATACGCCTTGGCCACGCCAGCGGCGATGGTGCCTACGCCCGCTTCAGCTACCAGCTTCACCGAGACCAGCGCTTTAGGGTTGACCTGCTTGAGGTCAAAGATCAGCTGCGACAAGTCTTCAATGGAGTAGATGTCGTGGTGCGGCGGTGGCGAAATCAGGGTTACGCCGGGCACGGCATAGCGCAGCTTGGCGATCAGGCCGTTGACCTTGCCGCCTGGCAGTTGCCCGCCCTCACCCGGTTTGGCGCCTTGGGCAACCTTGATTTGCAGCACTTCAGCGTTTACCAGGTATTCCGGCGTGACGCCGAAACGGCCGGTGGCCACTTGTTTGATTTTCGAGCTTTTGATGGTGCCGTAACGCGCCGGGTCTTCGCCGCCTTCACCGGAGTTGGAGCGGGCGCCCAAGCGGTTCATGGCTTCAGCCAGGGCTTCGTGCGCTTCTGGCGACAAGGCGCCGAGCGAGATACCGGCCGAGTCGAAGCGCTTGAGGATCGAGTCCAGCGGTTCGATCTCGTCGATGGCCAATGGCGTGTCGAGGGTTTTGACCTGGAACAGGTCGCGGATCATCGACACCGGGCGTTTGTCGACCAGTGCGGTGTATTCCTTGAACTTGCTGTAGTCACCCTGTTGCACAGCCGCTTGCAGGGTGGCGACCACGTCCGGGTTGTAGGCGTGGTACTCGCCACCGTGTACGTACTTGAGCAGACCGCCTTGCTGGATGGCTTTGCGCGGGCTCCAGGCTTCAGCGGCGAGCAGTTTTTGCTCGGTTTCAAGGTCGACAAAACGCGCGCCCTTGATGCGGCTTGGCACACCACGGAAGCTCAGGTTGCAGACTTCTTCGGACAGGCCAATGGCTTCGAACAGTTGCGCACCGCGGTAGGACGCGATGGTCGAGATGCCCATCTTCGAGAGGATTTTGAGCAGGCCTTTGGTGATGCCTTTACGGTAGTTTTTGAACACTTCGTACAGGTCGCCCAGCACTTCGCCAGTACGGATCAAGTCGCCCAGCACTTCGTAGGCCAGGAACGGGTACACCGCCGAGGCGCCGAAGCCGATCAGCACGGCAAAGTGATGCGGGTCGCGAGCGGTCGCGGTTTCGACCAGGATGTTGCTGTCGCAACGCAGGCCTTTTTCGGTCAGGCGGTGGTGCACAGCGCCCACAGCCAGCGAGGCGTGGACCGGCAGCTTGCCCGGCGCGATATGACGGTCGGTCAATACGATCTGGCTATGGCCAGCGCGCGCGGCTTCTTCGGCCTGGTCGGCGATGTTGCGCACGGCAGCTTCAAGGCCAATCGACTGGTCGTAGTTGAGGTCGATGATCTGACGCTCAAAGCCCGGCAGGTCGAGGTTCATCAGCGAACGCCATTTGGCTGGCGAGATCACAGGCGAACTAAGGATGACGCGCGAGGCGTGCTCTGGCGATTCCTGGAAGATGTTGCGCTCGGCACCGAGGCAGATTTCCAGCGACATGACGATGGCTTCACGCAGCGGGTCGATCGGCGGGTTGGTAACCTGCGCGAACTGCTGGCGGAAGTAGTCGTACGGCGTGCGCACACGCTGGGACAGCACGGCCATTGGCGTGTCGTCACCCATCGAGCCCACGGCTTCGTAGCCTTGTTCGCCCAGTGGGCGCAGCACCTGATCGCGCTCTTCGAACGTGACCTGGTACATCTTCATGTATTGCTTGAGCTGATCGACGTCGTAAAACGCAGACCCGTGGTCGTTGTCTTCAATGGTGGCCTGAATGCGCAGGGCATTCTTGCGCAGCCACTGTTTGTAGGGGTGGCGCGACTTCAAGCGGTTGTCGATGGAGTCGGTGTCCAGCACCTGGCCGGTTTCGGTGTCGACCGCAAGGATTTGCCCAGGGCCAACGCGGCCTTTGGCAATCACGTCTTCAGGCTTGTAGTCCCACACGCCGATTTCGGAGGCGATGGTGATGTAGCCGTTGGTGGTCGTGACCCAGCGCGCCGGGCGCAGGCCGTTACGGTCGAGCAGGCAGACCGCGTAACGACCGTCGGTCATTACCACGCCCGCCGGGCCGTCCCACGGCTCCATGTGCATGGAGTTGTACTCATAGAACGCCCGCAGGTCGGGGTCCATGGTTTCAACGTTCTGCCATGCAGGTGGAATCAACATGCGCACGCCACGGAACAGGTCAATGCCGCCGGTGACCATCAACTCAAGCATGTTGTCCATGCTGGAGGAGTCAGAACCCACGCGGTTAACCAGCGGGCCGAGCTCGTCGAGGTCGCCGATCAGGTCATTGGCAAACTTGGTGCGACGGGCCTGCGCCCAGTTGCGGTTGCCGGTGATGGTGTTGATCTCGCCGTTGTGGGCGAGAAAGCGGAATGGCTGAGCCAGCGGCCATTTCGGCAATGTGTTGGTGGAGAAGCGCTGGTGGAACACGCAGATGGCGGTTTGCAGGCGCTCGTCACTCAGGTCTGGATAGAAGGCGGTCAAGTCCGCCGGCATCATCAGGCCTTTATAGATAATGGTCTTGTGAGAAAAGCTGCAGATGTAGTGATCGGTGTCCGCTGCGTTGGCCACCGAAGAACGGCGACGGGCGCTGAACAGCTTGATCGCCATGTCTTGATCGCTGAGGCCGTCGCCTGCGATGAACACTTGCTCGATTTGTGGCAGACGCTCCAGCGCCAGACGACCCAGCACGCTGGTATCAATCGGGACTTTGCGCCAGCCCACCAATTGCAGGCCCGCCGCGAGGATTTCGCGGTTCATGTGGGCGCGGGCCGCTTCGGCCTTGATCGGGTCCTGGTTAAAAAACACCATGCCGACCGCATATTGCTTGGGCAAATCAGTGCCGAACTGTTCTTTGGCGACTGCACGCAAGAACTGATCGGGCTTTTGAATCAGCAGGCCACAACCGTCACCGGTCTTGCCGTCTGCGTTGATCCCACCGCGGTGGGTCATGCAGGTCAGGGCCTCAATGGCGGTTTGCAATAGGGTATGACTGGGTTCGCCCTGCATATGGGCTATCAGGCCGAAACCACAGTTATCCTTGAATTCATCGGGGTGGTACAGACCTGCTTTCATAGACACTTTCTCACCAGGCTGCCCCAAAAAGGGGCAAATTTCTTTTTAATTCAACCACCTGCTTTCCGCGCTGAACGTACGCCAGCTTAGCGGTAGCAAAAGGGTGGCCATTTTACACACCGTCGCAAAGACCCACAAATTAAGCGGCGATTAACCGTAAATTTATGTCGCATTGATGAAGGTTTAAAGCGATTGCTCGTGCTAGTCAAAACATTTTTGATGTTGACCGCCGCACGGCGCAGACACCACAACGCATGCGACTCGATTAAGTCGCATGCTGGGCGAATATTTTGATGGGTAAGGGTCTGTACGAAATGTTTTCGAGCGTAGGTTAGGCAAGGCGAAAACAGGCGAGGAAGCGGAGTTTACGGGTTGTAAATGAGCATTCCGAGCCTGTTTTCAACGCCGCATAACCGAGCGCAGATACATTTCGTGCAGAGCCTAGAACGGCGACCTGGGTAAAGTCGCCGTCTCATCAGCGAGCTGCTGCCAGTTCTTGTTGGACGCTGGCGACAGTGCGAGGCCAAGGTTTACCAGCCTGCGTCTTCGCTGGCAAGTTCTTGATTGCCGCAGTAGCGGCGGCATGGCTTGGGAAATTACCGTAAGTCACGACGTACAGCGGCTTGCCGTTCAAGGATTTCTTGAAATAACGGGCTTCGCCACCCAACTCTTTGGCGACATTTTGCGCCGACGCTTCAGAGCTGGTGCCCACGATCTGCACGACGTAGTTACTGGCCGGTTGGCTGGCGTACCAGCTACCGCCCGGTGCAGCCTTGGCCACAGTCACCGGCTTCTCTGCGGGTTTGGCGGCAGGCTTGGGAGCCGGGGCCGGAGCGGGCTTGGCGGCTGGCGCAGGTGCAGGTTTGCTCGCTGCCACCGCTGGAGCCGGTGTTGGACGCGGCGCAGGCGCAGGCGCCGGGCCAGACGGTACACCCGCAGGTGGCGCGGTGGTGGTGACGGTTGGCGGGTTGGCCACACCGCCGTCGACCGCAGGCGCACCGCCGTCGTCGCCTTCAGTAATGCCACCGGCTGCTTCCGCCAGCGGGCCACGCATGACCGGTTGCGATTGCCCAACCAGCGGCAACGGCATCGGCTGGGAAGAACCGGCGAAATCAATCGACGGGTTGGCGCCATTTTTCGGCGTGGCCTGACCCAGCGGCAATTGCCCCTGTTCAGCGTTTGGCGCGGTCGGCGTTTTGCCCCGGCCAGGAATCAACACAGCTGCGGCAACCGCCACGACCACAACGGCACCAATGGCCAATACGTGCTTCTTCGGCATTTTGAACCCCATACTTGGACGCTTGACCGCTGAACGGCTGGCAATCATGGCTTCGATCATTGCATCGCGGGCGACCTGATTGATGATGCCAGGCCAGCCTCCAGAGCTCTCATGTATATCTGAGATCTGCTGAGCGCTAAAGAGTTCGATTCCGCGCCCTGCACCTTCAAGGCGCTGAGCCAGATACTCGCGGGTTTCTTCTTCGGTGTAGGGCTGCAATTCGATGACGTGGAAGCGCTCTTCATCACCGCTGAGCTGCTCAAGCCCGGCAATCATCGACGGCTCGCCGAACAGGAACACATGCGGACGGCCTTCAGGCGTACCGGCGGCCAGGCCCAGCAAGGCTTCCTGAGCTGAGTCGTCGAGCTGCTCGGCATCATCGACCAGCAAGTAGACTTCTTGACCGGTGAGGGCCAATTGCACCACTTGCTTGAGGATCGCGTCGACTTCAGGCCGGGCCACGTTCAGGGTTTGTGCCACCTGGCGCAAAATACCCGCCGCATCGCCTGCACCGCGCGCCGATACCACCACGCTCTGTACCGACTGCTTGTTGGTGCTGGCCACCAGTGCCTGGCGCAGCAAGGTCTTGCCGCTGCCTTCAGGGCCGGTCACTACCAGCAGTAACTGGCTGTAACGGGCGAGATGGTGCAATTGCCCCAGCACGGGCTTGCGCTGTGCAGGGAAAAACTTGAAACCCGGCACCCGAGGGGCGAACGGGTCATGGTTCAGCTGGAAGTGACCGAGGAACGCCTCGTCGGCATGCAAACTAGTCATCGGGATCTTATTAACCTTTAAGCTGAGCCAGCGCGCGGTAATCCGCACCCAGCGTGGCTTGTAGAACCTCTTGTGGATAATCGTCGGTCACTGTCGCTTCACCGATGCGACGCAACAGCACCAGGCGCATACGACCGTCGATCACTTTTTTATCAACTGCCATGTGCTGCATGAAATCAGCCGGACTCATTTCAGCAGGCGGCACCACCGGCAAGCCGGCGCGCTCGAACAGGCGAATCCCGCGGTCACGCTCGGCGTCAGTGATCCAGCCCAGACGTGCGGACATTTCCAGCGCCATAACGGTGCCAGTTGCCACCGCTTCGCCGTGCAACCACACGCCATAGCCCATGTGGGTTTCGATCGCGTGGCCAAATGTATGGCCCAGGTTAAGCGTAGCGCGTACACCCGACTCGCGTTCATCAGCGCCCACAACGATGGCCTTGGCCTCGCATGAACGGTAAATCGCTGCAGTCAGGGCCTGTTGATCAAGGCCGCGCAGGGCATCCATGTTGTCTTCAAGCCAGGTCAGGAACGGCTCGTCGCAGATCAGCCCGTACTTGATGACTTCTGCCAGGCCTGCCGACAACTCGCGCTCAGGCAAGGTGTTGAGGGTTTGGGTATCGATCAGCACCAGGTTGGGCTGGTAGAACGCGCCCACCATGTTTTTGCCCAGCGGGTGGTTGATGCCGGTTTTACCGCCGACCGACGAATCGACCTGGGACAGCAAGGTGGTCGGCACCTGAATGAAATCGACGCCGCGCTGGTAGCACGCCGCCGCAAAACCGGCCATGTCCCCCACTACGCCGCCGCCCAGGGCGACCACGGTGGTGCGACGGTCATGACGGGCGGTCAGCAGGCCATCAAAGATCAGTTGCAGGGTTTCCCAGTTTTTGTGCGCTTCGCCATCCGGCAGGATGATCGGCACCACAGAATACTGCGCGAGGCTGCGCGTCAGACGCTCGAGGTAGAGTGGCGCAACGGTTTCATTGGTCACAATCGCCACTTGGCGGCCAGCGATGTGCGGGGCCAGCAACTCGGGCTGATCCAACAAACCTTCGCCAATGTGAATTGGGTAACTACGCTCGCCTAGATCAACCTTCAGTGTCTGCATGAAACCCCGTGCCTTGTTTCGCAATTATCAAGTGATGGCATGCCGCTGCGCGGTCATGGTCGGCGCCGAGGATAACGCATTTCGTGGCGCACTTTAACGGGGAGGCAGCTGCCCCAGCCGCTCGAGAATATCCAGAACCACCATTCGTGGCGGCCGCTCATCGGTTTCTACCACCAGGTCGGCGATTTCTCGATAAAGCGGGTCACGCATGGCCAGCAAATCGCGCAGGGTTTTCTCGGGGTTGGCGGTGCGCAGCAAGGGCCGATTGCGATCGCGCGCGGTGCGGGCAACCTGCTGTTCAACCGATGCATGCAAATACACCACGCGCCCGCCCGCCCACAACGCCTTGCGGTTTTCGGGGCGCATCACGGCACCGCCGCCGGTCGCTAACACCACGCCATCGGCCTCGCACAGCTCGGCGATCATGGCCGACTCGCGATCACGAAAGCCTGGCTCGCCTTCTTTATCGAAGATCCACGGGATATTGGCACCGGTGCGCACTTCAATTTCCTTATCGGAATCTTTAAATGGCAGGTGCAGCTCTTTGGCCAGCAAACGTCCGATGGTGCTTTTACCAGCCCCCATGGGCCCAACAAGAATCAAATTTCGCACAGAATCAATGACTCACAGCAATCGCCTGGTTGCTCATAATACGCGGAGTAAGGAACACCAGCAGCTCGGATTTTTTTTCCAGCACAACGTCTTTACGGAAAAGTCGGCCAACATACGGCAGATCGCCTAAAAATGGCACTTTATCTACCACATTGCTTTGAGTATTTGAGAAAACACCGCCGATTACGATGGTTTCGCCATTTTTGACCAGCACCTTGGCGTTGACCTCGTTCTTTTTGATCGGCGGCACGTCATTGACCATGTTCATGTAATCCGGCTCGTCCTTGGTCACCACCACGTCCATGATGACGCTGTTGTCCGGCGTGATTTGCGGGGTCACCTCCAGCGACAGGGAGGCTTCCTTGAACGACACCGAGGTAGCGCCGCTGGCACTGGACTCTTGGTATGGAATTTCGGTGCCTTTAAGGATTTTGGCGGTCTCCTTGTCGGACGTGACCACTTTGGGTTGAGAGATGATTTCGCCATTGCCGGTTTTTTCCATGGCGCTCAATTCAAGATCCAGCAAGACGTTATTGCTGATAAAGGCGATGCCCAAGCCCGAGGTATTGCCCCTGACGCCCATGTCGACAAAGGGCGCACTCATCTCGCCCGCCCCGGCGCCCGTGCCGCCGACACTCCAGTTGCCACCCGCATTCAAGGTGCCACCCCAGCGCACCCCCAGATGGCGTTCAAAATCCACCCCGGCCTCAACAATACGCGCTTCGATCATGACCTGACGAACCGGCACGTCCAGTTGCGCCACGATGCGCCGCAGTTCGGCCAACTGCTCGTCCGATTGCAGCGCGATGATGTTATTGGTGCGCTCATCGACGGTGATTGAACCTCGCGGGCCCATGCCGTCCTGGCCGTGGGTAACGGACTGGAACAGCTTGGCGATGTCACTGGCCTTAGCGTAATTGACCTGCACCAATTCGCGTCGCAACGGCGCCAGCTCAGCCCGGTGGTTGTGCGCCTCCAATTCGTGCCGCTCACGGGCGGCGATTTCTTCAGCAGGGGCTATCAACAGCACATTGCCTTCGAGGCGCTTGCCAAGGTCTTTGCTGGCCAGCACCAGGTCCAGCGCCTGATCCCACGGCACCTCCTGCAAATTGAGGGTAATGCTGCCTTGCACCGCATCACTGACCACCAGATTGAACCGGGTAAATTCGGCCAATAACTGCAACACCGTGCGCACTTCAATGGCCTGAAAATTCAGCGAGACCTTTTCCCCGACATACACCGGGGGCGGTGCCACGACAGGGGGTTTTACTGACAACGGGGGTTGATGCTGGGCGATGGCCAGCGCTGCCTGCGAATTCAGCGCACTCCATAGCGCCAGTGCACAGACCGGGAAAATCCTTTTCATGGTGTTTATCCGTTAAGACTGCTGCTTTAAAGGGATGCTCAGGGACCTTTCCAGCCAACCGCCCTGACCATCTGAAATCACTTCAAACACTTCAACATGTGCGCGATTGATCGAGGCAACCTGCCCGTTATTGCGCCCCAGGTAGTCACCAACCCTTAAACGGTGCACCAACCCATTAGCGCGCAACAGGGCGTTGTCCCCGTGCTCATTGGAAAACGTGCCGACCATCTCGAAGTGCTCAAGGGCCAGCCCCTCCAGAAAATGCCGGGGGCGGTCGTTGTCCAGGTCTTCGGCCACCAGCAAGCTGGGCTGCCAACGCCCTGTTCCGCCGTCAAGTTGCGCCTGAAAAGGGCTGCGCAACCCCGCCGCTGCATACGCCACCACAGCAGGAGGCTCGACACGCGGTACAGCCGCCATAACGGCGACCGGGCCCGCCGGCACTGCCTTTAAAGAGGCTTGCAGTTGCGCAAGGTTGTGCGCGTGATCGCAGCCCGTCAGGCCCGCCAGACAGCAGGCACCGAGTAGCCGAAAGCCAACACTCATAGGATCTATCCTTGATCGTAGGTGCGGTAGGTCTTGGCCAGCAGCGTCATGCGCAACTGGCCGTCGTTTGTCTCATTGAGTGGGGTGAGGGTAAAGTCATGCAGGGTGACAATGCGCGGCAGGCCCGCCAACTGGCTGACGAAATGCCCCAGGTCGTGGTAGCCGCCAATCAGCACCAGCTTTAACGGCAGTTCGGCGTAGAACGGTTGCAACACCTCGGGCGACCACTGAATGTGCTCGATCTGCAAACCGCTGGTCTGGCCGAGACGAGACATGTCGTCCAGCAGGCCGGGCACTTGGGCCTGAGCAGGCAGTTGCTTTAAGACGTCGCTGAACGCCGCTTCCAGCTCATGCATCGACAGCAACTGGGCTTCCAGGCTCGCGACTTGAGCAGCCCTGGCAACAAATTCGCTGTGCAGCGCCGCTTCGGCATCACGCTGCTGGGCAAGCTGTTTAATCGGCGACCGCAGCATCAGCCCGTAGCCCATCACCAGCACTGCACTCACTAACAACAGTGCAACCAAGGCCTTGAGCTTTAGCGGACCATTACTGACACGCTCAACGCTCAGGTCTCGCAAATCAAAATGGCTCAAGCGCGCCAGCCACTGAGCAACCATCAGAACTGGGCGCCGGTATGGGCATGCCGCGTTTGGCGCACACTCATTTGGAACAAGCGCTGCGGCCCTTCGCTTGGACTGGAACCTGCCTGCACGTCGATCAGCACCGGCGCTTCAAGCCAATGCGAGGCGTCCAGATTGCGCATCAGCTCGGCAACGAGGCTGTTGGACTGCGCAACCCCGGTGATCACAAGGGTCTGGTCAGACATTTTTACGTCGGTGAAAAACACGCCCTTGGGCAAGCTGCGCGCCAACTGCTCCAAAATGATCCCGCTGTCAGACCGGTTGCCCTGTAGCGTTTCGATGGTCTGCATGCGCTCAAGCAATTGCTCGCGGCGCACTTTCAACTGGTCGATCTGCTCGGCACGACCATCCAGTTGCACCATCGAGCTTCTGATCAAGTCGTTGCGCGCCAGCTGCCGTTCAACGGCCCGGTCAATAAAGTGGTCGATCACAAACAACCCGCCTACCGCCACCGCTGACAGCGCGATCAGTACGACTACAAAACGCTTACGTCGTTTTTCTCGCAACAGGGTGCGCCACGGCAGTAAGTTGATGCTCGCCATTAATCAAACCCCCTCAAGGCCAGACCGCAGGCAGTCAACAACATCGGGGCATCGCAACGCAAGGCTTGAGGTGTAACCAAAGGGCTAATGGTCATTTGCGAAAACGGGTTGGCAACGTGCACGGGCAGCCCGAGGTGGGCCTCAAACCAGGCACTCAGGGCGCTGCCGGCGCCGATTGGCCCCGCCAACCAAAGCGATTGCACGGCAGGCGCTACAGCTGATTCGGCGTATTGCTCAAGACCACGCTTTACCTGCTCCAGCGCGCCCGGATTAAATGCGCCCTCTTCAAGCGTATCGGCGCCAAACAACAGCTCCCGGGCGTAAAGGACCTGCCCTTGGTGCACGACACTGAGCAGCGTGGTGTGGCCCGCAACGTCAATGACAGCCACGGTGACCGGCAACTGCGCCTCAGCGACCGTCGGTGTTGCGCCTTCAATCGCCCGCGCCAGCGCATGGGCCTGAACCGCGACCACCCGCGCCTTGAGCCCGGCCTGGCTCAGCACCGCCTCGTACCACGCCAAGGTGTGCTGGCGGCACGTCACCAGCAGCACGTGCAGCTGTTCGGGATTGTTCAGTGAAGGCCCCAGCACGTCGAAATCCAGGGCGGCTTCGTCCAGGGCATACGGAATGTATTGCTCGGCCTCTAGCCGCACATAAAGCTCCAGCTCGTCGTCGCTGAGCCCGGCGTCCACCTCAAGGTGTTTACAGATGACGTGCGTGTCCGGCAGCGCCACCACCGCCTCGCTCGCCGACACCGAAGCGGCACCCAGCGCCTTGAGCAGCACCTGGGCGACACTTTTCGGCTCGGCGCTGGTCTGATCGTCCATAAGCGTGGCGGGCAGCGGTTCAACCGCATAGGCCTCCAGCTGGAAGGGGCCGTTTGAACGGCTCAATTCGACAATTTTTATCGTGTGCGAGCCAATGTCGACACCCACATACCGCTGGCGGGCTTTACAAAAATATCCGGGCACTGTGATTTTCCCTAATGCATTCCGTGACTTACGGAGGGTAAAAAATGAGATCCGTTCATAACCCGTTCTGACATGCGGCCCATGACGCTGGCAGCCGAAAAATGCTTATAATGCCGGGCGTTTTTTTCCGCATCGTCGACCCGGCGCAGCATGCGCACTACCCTGACGTGCAAACCCATTTCTTAATCTGGAAATCCAAAAGCCTTGATTCGTCTGCTGAAGTTTTTCGGGTGGTCTTTCGTTGCCGTGGTCTGCGGGCTTTTGCTCGTGCTCAGCGGCGCGTTTCTCTATCTTAGTCCTGGCTTGCCGTCCGTAGAGTCGTTGAGAAGCATCCAGTTGCAGATTCCTTTGCGGGTCTACACCAGCGACGGGAAATTGATTGCAGAGTTTGGCGAAATGCGCCGTTCTCCGATCAAGTTCGCCGACATTCCGCCCAATTTCATCAATGCACTGCTCTCGGCAGAAGATGACAACTTCGCCAATCATTACGGGGTTGATCCGAGCAGCTTGATGCGTGCCGCCAGCCAGCTGGTAAAAAGCGGACACATACAATCGGGTGGCAGCACCATCACGATGCAGGTAGCGAAGAACTATTTCCTCACCAGTGAGCGGAGCTTTTCACGCAAAACCAACGAAATCCTGCTGGCCCTGGAAATCGAACGCGAGCTGACCAAGGACGAGATCCTTGAGCTGTACGTGAACAAGATTTACCTGGGTAACCGCGCTTACGGCATCGAGTCTGCTGCGCAGGTTTACTACGGCAAGTCGATCCGTGACCTGAGCCTGGCGCAGATGGCCATGATTGCCGGTCTGCCAAAAGCCCCTTCGCGCTTCAACCCGCTGGCCAACCCGGTGCGCAGTAAAGAACGCCGCGACTGGATTTTGGGCCGCATGTACAAGCTGGGCAAAATCGACCAGGCCAGTTATGAAGCCGCGATTGCCGAGCCGGTGAACGCCAGCTACCACGTGCCAACGCCAGAAGTGAACGCGCCTTACATCGCTGAAATGGCCCGCGCCGAAATGGTCGGCCGTTATGGCAGCGAGGCCTACACCGAAGGTTATCGCGTCACCACGACCGTCCCGAGCGACCTGCAAGAGCTGGCCAACAAGTCGGTTGAAGACGGCTTGATGGTCTACGACCAGCGCCACGGCTATCGCGGCCCCGAAGCACGCTTTGCCGGCAAATCCCCGTCGGCCTGGGCTCAGGAGCTGACCAAGCAGCGCACTATCAGCGGGCTTGAGCCGGCCATCGTGACCCAGGTCGACAAAGACGGCCTGCAAGTGCTGACCCGTAACGGCGAGGCTCACGTCCCGTGGGACAGCATGAAATGGGCGCGCAAGTTCATTAACACCAACAGCATGGGCCCCATGCCCAAGCAGCCTTCGGATGTGGCGCAAGTTGGCGATTTGATTCGCCTGCAACCGCAAGCCAACGGCACCTACAAGTTCAGCCAGGTCCCTGACGTGCAAGGCGCGCTGGTATCCCTTGACCCGGACAACGGCGCCATTCGTGCACTGGTGGGTGGTTTTGCCTTCGAGCAAAGCAACTATAACCGTGCCACCCAGGCCAAACGCCAACCGGGCTCCAGCTTCAAACCGTTCATTTACAGCGCCGCCCTGGATAACGGCTACACCGCAGCCACCTTGGTAAACGACGCACCGATCGTGTTTGTCGATGAGTACCTGGACAAGGTCTGGCGCCCGAAGAACGACACCAACACCTTCCTCGGCCCGATCCCGCTGCGTGAAGCGCTGTACAAGTCGCGCAACCTTGTGTCGATCCGCACCCTGCAAAGCCTGGGTGTCGACCGCACCATCGACTACATCAGCAAGTTCGGCTTCAACAAGCAGGACCTGCCGCGCAATCTGTCGCTGGCCTTGGGTACTGCTACCCTGACGCCAATGGAAATCGCTACCGGCTGGAGCACCTTTGCCAACGGCGGTTACAAAATCACGCCGTACCTGATCGACAAGATTGAAAGCCGCAACGGCGAAACCCTGTTCGTGGCCAACCCGCCAAGCGTTCCGAAAAACGCCAGCAAAGACGTGCCTGCAGAGGCCGCCGCGCTGACCATTGACACCATCAACGCCGCGCCCGGCCTGCCCACCGCAGAAACCCAGGCCGTCGCTGAGCGTATCGTGGACGGGCGCACCACTTACATCCTCACCAGCATGCTGCAGGACGTGATCAAACGCGGCACTGGCCGCCGCGCCCTGGCGCTGGGCCGTACTGATCTGGCAGGCAAAACCGGTACCACCAACGAGTCCAAAGACGCATGGTTCTCGGGCTACAACGCCGATTACGTGACCACCGTATGGACCGGTTTCGACCAACCCGTGAGCCTTGGCCGTCGCGAGTACGGCGGCACCGTGGCCCTGCCGATCTGGATGAGCTACATGGGCGGCGCGCTCAAAGGCAAGCCTGCTCACACCCAGGCCGAACCGGAAGGCATCCTCAGCCTGCGCATCGACCCGGCCAGCGGCCGCATTGCCTCACCGGGCACACCGGGCGCCTACTTCGAACTGTTTAAAAGCGAAGACACACCGCCGACCAACAGCGAACTGGGCAGCACCCCGGCACCGGGCAGCCCGCTGCCAGCAGAAGACGGGGCGCCAATAGATCTCTTCTGACGAAGAGAGCGCCAAGGGGGTTAGCTGCAAACGGCAAGTTTGAAGCCGCTTGCAGCTAACCCCCTTTTGTTTAGGGCTGCTGAACACAGTCGCCATACACTTCAGCCACACTTGGCACCTTGAACCTCAAGCTGTACAAGCGCTGGCGGGTGATGTGGAGCCGGCTCAGCTCACGCATCAACAGGTTGATCATGCGTTCTTGCTCATGCGGGTTCGCATACACCTCACTCACCACGGCCTGATAACGGCTACGCAGTTGCTGGCCAATATGCTCAAACGCCAGATCAACCGCCCTCACTTCAGTTTCTGTCACTTCGGGCTCACGAGCTTCTAGTGCGGCTTGTGAGCGCTGCAATGCAGCCCAACTGCTCGCCACATAGCTGTCTACGCCCAACGACTCCCCAAGGCCGATCCCAACCATCCCGCCGCACTCGGGCCTGTCACGCACCTTCTCAAACACCAAAAGACTCAGCGCATGCTGGGTCACGATATCGCTTGTGGGTGCCCACATCAGGTGCGCACTCTCCTGCCCGGACGCCAGCGGCATGAAGTGGCACAAGGCTCCGTGATGCTGGTACAGCTCGCCGGTCAGCGCACTGAGACCCGCCACAAACACCCCCAGCTCAGGCGGCGTATGGTTAAAGCTCTGCGCGGCGTGCCCGTGATACGTCGACAGCCGGGTGTTCATCCAGCTGCCCGGCAGGCTGGGCAACGGGTCGTGATGGTGGACCATGCGGTAATGCGTCAGCGACTGTGCCGCTCGAACAAAGGTCGCGTCGCCCGCACGGGGGGCGCCGTAGGTATAAAGCTGCACGTCACGATGGCGCAGCATCTGCCCCAGAATCAGCGCGATGGCGCCACTTACGCCGTGCCCGCACATCAACACTTTATGCCCGTCGAAGCCGTTATCCAGGCACGTACTCACGCGCTCATAGAGGCGCTTGGCAGCATGGTAAAAGCCCCGATGCACGCGGCCTGCCCCTTCTGCAAAGGGCACCGGCTCAAGATCGCCATCCTCCAAAAAGGCCGCCACCGGGCGCGGATCGCGAACGGCGATCAGCAACAGTTCAGGGTTATGGGCCATAAACAGCTGGTCGCAGGCCCCCGGCACCGGCTGAAAACGCTGTGAATACGCTACGTTCTGGTACAGCGGACGATAGCCATGACGCTCAGACGCGGCAGCCTCCAGGATGCCGCCGCCGTGCGCGGCCACCAAGGCCATTTGGTAGCGGTTCAGGGCACATTGCTGGCCTGCGCCCGACAACATGAGGCTTTGAGCACGCAATACTCCGTTGATTGCTCCGCGCCCTGTCGCGTCCAGGCCATCGTGGTGACGCTGGCCCTGTTCATCGGTCAATTGAAGACAGGTATTCAGGAGATCAGGCACTGGTGTCTGCATATCAGAAGGCGTCTTGGGCTGGAGTCAAAAAAGGAGAGCAGACGCTAACGGATAGTGCCGGGGATGGATGTAGGAAAATTCTCGAAATACACAAGAAATACTTGAGAGACAAATAATCGCTTTCAGCCCCCTTAACGCAAAAAGCCCCGACTCTTGCGAGCCGGGGCTTTTGGTTTGACGCTACGCGGGCTTAGCCGTTGAAGACGTCATCCACGCTTTTCAGCGGGTAGTGTTTCGGGTACGGCAGGGTGGCCACACCGGTCTCGATAGCGGCTTTAGCCACGGCATCGGAGATCAGGGTGATCAGGCGCTTATCCATTGGTTTCGGGATGATGTACTCACGACCGAATTCCAGTTTGATGCCGCCGTAGGCGTCGCACACTTCTTGTGGCACTGGCAGTTTGGCCAGTTCACGCAGTGCGTTGGCCGCTGCGATTTTCATTTCTTCGTTGATGCGCTTGGCGCGAACGTCCAGAGCACCACGGAAGATGAACGGGAAGCCCAGCACGTTGTTGACCTGGTTCGGGTAGTCCGAACGGCCAGTGGCCATGATCACGTCGCTACGGGTGGCGTGAGCCAGTTCCGGAGAGATCTCTGGATCCGGGTTGGAGCATGCAAACACGATCGGGTTGGCCGCCATGGACTTCAGGCCTTCAGCGCTCAGCAGGTTCGGGCCGGACAGGCCTACGAACACGTCAGCGCCTTGCAGGGCGTCGTCCAAGGTGCGTTTTTCGGTCGCGTGAGCGAACACCGCTTTGTACTGGTTCAGGTCGTCACGGCCGGAGTGGATCACGCCGGTACGGTCGATCATGTAGATGTTTTCGATCTTGGCGCCCATGCTCACCAGCAACTTCATGCAGGAGATGGCCGCTGCGCCTGCGCCCAGGCACACGATCTTGGCTTCTGGCAGGGTTTTGCCAGCGATTTCCAGGGCGTTGATCATGCCGGCCGCGGTCACGATCGCGGTGCCGTGCTGGTCATCGTGGAAAACCGGAATGTCGCACTGCTCGATCAGAGCGCGCTCAATCTCAAAGCACTCAGGTGCCTTGATGTCTTCGAGGTTGATGCCGCCGAAGGTGATGGAAATACGCTTAACGGTATCGATGAAAGCTTGTGGGCTTTCGGCGTCGACTTCGATGTCGAACACATCCACACCGGCAAAGCGCTTGAACAGCACGCCTTTGCCTTCCATAACCGGCTTGGACGCCAACGGGCCGAGGTTGCCCAAGCCCAGAATTGCGGTGCCATCAGAAATTACGGCGACCAGGTTGCCCTTGCCGGTGTACTTGTAGGCCAGCTCAGGATCGCGGGCGATTTCGCGTACTGGCTCGGCTACACCCGGGCTGTATGCCAGCGCTAGATCGCGGGCAGTCGCAGTAGGCTTGGTGAGCTCGACGCTCAGTTTCCCCGGGCGGGGCTGGGCATGATATTCGAGAGCGGCGGTTTTCAAATCAGACATATAGGCATTCCGCTTTTTTTCTGTTGGACGACGGACCGCCGAGCATACGCGTGTCGTAAAGTCCCGACAAGACTGACCAGTCAGCAGTGTCAAGGGCTTTACCCTACGACTTTGGGCCAAGAGCCGCGACCTAGAAGGGCTGAATGTCCACAATTTAAATATTAAATTGTCTACAACTTTACATTCAAAATGGTTTTTATCATTCCCGGATGCGTCAGTGAGAGCATCCAGCGCGCCTGCCCTGATTTCAAACCACCGCGCCGGGCACGATCCAGCACCCAGCCGCGCACTTCGATTTGCTTGCCCTGCAAGCGGTTGAGCGCTGCCTGATCGAAATTGCTCAAGTACTCAGGGGCAATGCGCACCACCGCCCCGCCTTGCAGATCAATCCACAGGCCACCACGGTTTCGCTGCACCCGGGTGACCTTGGCACTGACCAGCGCAAAGCCCGAACGGTTAATGTGCTGCGGGGCCAGCACCGGCGATTGTCGCCACAACCCGAGCGTGGCCGCACGGGCACGCTGCTCGGCGGCCTGCTGGCACTCGAGCAGTTCAACGTTAGGCGCCAGGGCGACTTGAAACCCCAAGCCATCGGCCAGCAACTGTGCTTCGAAATTGCTGCCATTGGCGCCGAAAACATGGGCCAGAGTACGCCCATAGCGATCTTGCGGCTGCAACCCCGGCAGCAAGCCGACACGCCCGTCACTCTGCGCGACCAGTGCTTGCAGGCGTTTGCGTGCGGCATCGGCAAACGGCTCGTCAGGGCGGCCCTTTTTACCGGTTTCCGGGGCATTGAGGCCAATCAGGCGCACGCTGCGGCCATCTTTAAGCCGCAGCGAGTCGCCATCGACCACGCGTTCCACCTGCGCGTAGGTGAGCGCGCGCGGCGCCGGGCACAGTACCTGCGCCTGAGCGACGGAATACCAAATCGCGGGCACAAAAAAGGCGCCCACAAGGGACGCCTTTTTCATTAACCCGGTCAGACCCAAAAGCCTGGCCAAGGTCATGTGCCTTACTCGGCGACTTTTTTAGCGCCGAAAGCACCAAAACGAGTCTTGAAGCGATCAACACGACCGCCAACGTCCAGAGTTTTTTGCTTACCGGTGTAGAACGGGTGGCACTCGTTGCATACGTCAGTACCCAGTGGCTTGCACAGGTTAGAACGAGTTTCGAACTTGTTGCCGCAGCTGCAAGTTACTTCGATCACTTCGTACGCTGGATGGATATCGGCTTTCATGGGGTATTCCTCAGGCTAGCGTGCCGCCACTCAACACCATTGTTGAATACCGCACGTAAATTTAGGGCGGGAATGATACCAGACCTTTAAACAGACGCAAGCACCGGGGGTCGGCTGTTTCTTGATCTTCATCTACGGGTTTTCAGCCACCCCGAACCTGCTTCCGGGCGCGTTGTCTGCTAGGCTCCCGGCCATATTGAACGCCGACCACTTGAGAGCCCCGCGTGCCCGACGCCATTTTGCGCCTTGCCCTGCCTTCCCCTTTGCGCCGCCTGTTTGACTACCGGGCGCCTGCGGGCGTGCTGCGCAGTCAATTACAGCCTGGCATGCGCTTGCGGGTGCCGTTCGGGCGACGGGAAATGATCGGCATTCTGGTCGAGGTGGTCGATCACAGCGAAGTCCCGGCCGACAAGCTCAAGCCGGCCATCGCCCTGCTCGACACCACGCCACCGCTGCCCGCCTCGCTATTCAAGCTGTGCCTGTGGACGTCGCAGTATTACCAGCACAGCTTGGGCGACACACTGAGCTGGGCCCTGCCCGTGCTGCTGCGCCAGGGCGAACTGGCCGAAGCGCGCCAGGAGCGTTTCTGGCAGATAGCCCCCGGCGCCAAGCTGGATGACCCGCGTATCGCCCGCGCCCCGCGCCAGCGCGAGGCCCTGGCCACTCTCGCCCAGCACCCGCACGGCGTGGCCCATCAGCTGTTGAGCAAATTAAAGCTGAACAAGGACAGCCTCGACCTGTTGCTGGCCAAAGAGCTGGTGACGGTCGAAATTCGCCGCCACGCGCCCAGTGCACGCCATGAACGCTGGCTGGCCCAGCCCGAGCTGCCGCTCAACGATGAGCAACGTGCCGCCTGCGAGGCGATTCGCGCCGGGTTCGACAGCTTCCATGCCTTTTTATTGGCGGGCGTGACCGGCAGCGGCAAAACCGAAGTGTATTTGCAGTTAATCCGCGAAACCCTCGAAGCCGGCAAACAGGCCTTGGTGCTGATCCCGGAAATCAACCTGGGGCCACAAACCCTGGCCCGCTTCGAGCAGCGCTTCAACGCCCGTATCGCACTGGTGCATTCGGCGGTCAATGATCGCGAGCGCCTCGAAAGCTGGCTCGCGGCCCGCGACGGCGAGGCCGACATTATTATTGGCACGCGCTCGGCGCTGTTCACCCCGATGAAAAACCCCGGGCTGATCATCATCGACGAAGAACACGACGGCTCTTATAAACAGCAGGAAGGCCTGCGCTACCACGCCCGCGACCTGGCGCTGGTGCGGGCACGGCAAGAAAACATCCCGATCGTGCTCGGCTCAGCCACTCCTTCGCTGGAGAGCCTGCATAACGCCTACACCGGCCGCTATGGTTTGCTGCGTTTGAATGAACGTGCAGGCGGAGCCAAACAGCCGCGATTCCTGCGCTTGGATGTAAAAAGTCGCCCACTGGACAGCGGTATTTCCGGGCCGATGCAACAAGCCATCGGCCAGACACTGGCGGCGGGCCAGCAAGTGCTGGTGTTTCTCAACCGTCGCGGCTTCGCGCCGACCCTGCTGTGCCATGACTGCGGCTGGATGTCGGAGTGCAAGCGCTGCGACGCGCGCATGACCGTTCATCAGCGCTCAGGCGAATTGCGCTGCCATCACTGCGGTTACGTCGAGCGCGTGCCGCGCAATTGCCCGCAATGCGCCAAGGTTGATTTGCGCCCTGTAGGGGCAGGCACCGAGCGGGCCGAAGAGCGGCTGGCGATTTTGTTCCCGGATTACCCGGTGCTGCGGGTCGACCGCGACAGCACGTCACGCAAAGACGCGATGAACCAGCTGTTTGCCACCATCCAGAAAGGCCAGCCGTGCATTTTGGTGGGCACGCAAATGCTCGCCAAGGGCCACCACTTTCCACGGGTGACGCTGGTGTCGATTCTGGATGCTGACGGCGGGCTGTTCTCGGGCGACTTCCGCGCCAGCGAACGCATGGCGCAATTGATCGTACAGGTCGCAGGCCGTGCGGGCCGGGCCGAAGAGCCCGGCCGGGTGATTATCCAGACCCACCTGGCCGACCACCCGCTGCTGATTCAACTGACCGAGCAAGGCTATTTTGCCTTCGCCGAACAGGCCTTGAGCGAGCGCCGGGCTGCGGGCTTGCCGCCCTTTGCGCACCTGGCGCTGTTGCGCGCCGAAGCGCACAAGCCGGGGCAAGCCGAAGGGTTCCTGGATGAAGCCTGCAGCGAGGCCGAGCGTTTGCTCGGCGAGCTGAACCTGCACGGTATCGAACTGCTGGGCCCCGTGCCTGCGCCAATGGAGCGCAGGGCCGGACGCTACCGCGCTCAACTACTCTTACAAGCCAACGCCCGCGCGCCGCTGCATCGGCTGCTGAGCCACTGGCTGCTGATCCTTGAACAAATGCCCAGCGGCAGACAAGTCCGCTGGTCACTGGATGTGGACCCGGTTGATTTGTATTGATCCAAACCGTGTAGGAGCGAGCTTGTCTCGCGATCTTTTAAACGATCAAAAGATCGCGAGACAAGCTCGCTCCCACAGGCTTGCAGCTTGCCGCTCCGTTAGCGGACAATACCCAGTTTTTCCACCTGCGCACTGAAGCGCTACCGCGCTTGCGGTCGAAAGAGAAGACCATGAAAGACACCATTCGCCAGCTGATTCAACAAGCCCTTGCTCAACTCGTCACAGAAGGTGTGTTGCCTGAAGGCCTGACGCCAGCGATTCAGGTGGAAAACGCCCGTGACAAAACCCACGGCGACTTCGCCAGCAACATCGCCATGATGCTGGCCAAACCTGCCGGTCTGAAGCCACGCGATCTGGCTGAAAAAATCATTGCCGCGCTGCCGGCCGATGAGCAAATCAGCAAGGTCGAAATCGCCGGCCCCGGCTTCCTCAACTTCTTCCAGAACACTCAGGCCCTGGCCTCGCGCCTGGACGCTGCACTGGCAGACCCAAAGCTCGGCGTGCGCAAATCCGGCCCGCATCAGCGCACCGCTGTCGACATGTCCGCGCCTAACCTGGCCAAGGAAATGCACGTAGGCCACCTGCGCTCCACCATCATTGGTGACGGCGTGGCACGGGTGCTGGAGTTTTTGGGCGACGAAGTGATCCGTCAGAACCACGTGGGCGACTGGGGCACCCAGTTCGGCATGCTGATGGCCTACCTGGAAGAAAACCCGATCACCAGCGACGAGCTGTCTGACCTCGAAAACTTCTACCGCGCCGCCAAAAAGCGCTTCGACGAGTCCCCTGAGTTTGCCGACCGCGCCCGTAGCCTGGTGGTCAAGCTGCAAGCCGGTGACCCGGACTGCCTGGCGCTGTGGAGCAAGTTCAAAGACATCTCGCTGTCGCACTGCCAGAAAATTTACGAACTGCTGAACGTTAAATTGACCATGGACGACGTGATGGGCGAAAGCGCCTACAACGACGACCTGATCAACGTGGTCAACGACCTCAAAGCCAAAGGCATGCTGGTAGAAAGCAACGGCGCGCAGTGCGTGTTCCTCGACGAGTTCAAAAACGCCGAAGGCGAGCCGTTGCCGGTGATTATCGTCAAGGCAGACGGCGGCTACCTGTACGCCACCACCGACCTGGCAGCCATCCGCTACCGCAGCGGTGTACTGAAGGCCGACCGCGCCCTGTACTTCGTAGACCAGCGTCAGGCCCTGCACTTCCAGCAAGTGTTTGCCGTGGCACGCAAGGCCGGTTTTGTGACCCACCCGATGGAAATGGAACACATGGGCTTCGGCACCATGAACGGCGCTGATGGCCGCCCTTTCAAGACCCGCGACGGTGGCACGGTCAAACTGATCGACCTGCTCACCGAAGCCCAGGAACGTGCCTACACCCTGGTGAAAGAGAAGAACCCTGAGCTGGCCGAAGAAGAACTGCGCGCCATCGCCAAGGTGGTCGGCATCGACGCGGTGAAATACGCGGACCTCTCCAAGCACCGCGCCAGCGATTACAGCTTCAACTTTGACCTGATGTTGAACTTTGAAGGCAATACCGCACCTTACCTGCTGTATGCCTACACCCGTGTTGCGGGCGTGTTCCGCAAACTGGGCAAGCGTTTCGACGAAGTACCGGGGCACATCGTCCTGGCGGCGCCACAAGAGCAGGAATTGGCCGCAAAACTGGCGCAATTCGGTGAAGTGCTGAACAACGTAGCTGAAAAAGGCACGCCACACACACTGTGCACCTACCTGTACGAAGTGGCCGGTCTGTTCTCCAGCTTCTACGAGAACTGCCCGATCCTGAACGCCGAAGACGAGGCCCAAAAACAAAGCCGTCTGCGCCTGGCAGCCCTGGCCGGCCTGACCCTCAAGCAAGGCCTGGAATTGCTGGGCCTGGAAACTCTGGAGCGCATGTAAGTTGGCCGCCAAGAAAAAACCTGCACCCAAGCGAGGCGCCAGCCGGTATCAGGCGCCAGCCAAAAAGCCGATTCCGGGCTGGTTGTGGCTGGCCATCGGCCTCACCGTCGGCGCGTTTATTGTGTTCCTGATGAAGCTCGAGCCGGGCAAGGGCGACGACGTCAAACGGGTCAAACAAGAGGCGCAAAAAACCTCGCAAGCGGCTGAAGCCAACAAGACGCCGCCGAGCCCGACTCAGCCGGTCAAGCCCAAGTACGACTTCTATACCTTGCTGCCCGAGTCAGAAGTGATCGTGCCGCCAGAAGCCGTGCCGGAGAAGACCCCACCTGCGCAGCCAACGACCCCTCTGGCGCCGGTGACACCGGCTGAAGCGGCAAAAATCGACACCGTGCGGGCTCAAGCTGCCCTGAACGGCCTGACGCCACCGCCTGCTCCACCCGTGGTCAAGGAAGCGCCGTCGACGACCAAGTTCTTCCTGCAAGCGGGCTCGTTCCGCAAACAGGCCGATGCGGACAAAGTGCGCGCCCAAATCATCCTGCTCGGCCAAACCGCTTCGGTTGAGTCGGGCACGGTGAAAGACGAAACCTGGTACCGGGTACTGGTCGGCCCGTTCAGCAACCGCGAACAACTGACCGTGGCCCAGAAGCAATTGGCTGGTGGCGGCTTCAACAACCTGTTGTTGCAGCAGCGCCGCTAACACCTGCGCTCCCGCCGGGGCATGAACCCTGTGGGAGCGGGCTTGCTCGCGATGGCATCATCGCGAGCAAGCCCGCTCCCACAAGGTCGGCGCCAAATCTCTCACTCCATTCATCCGCATTCCCCTCCCGCTGTTGAAATACCCGCTACAACCCCCATATGTATCTCCATCAGGCATTTTCGCCCCGCTGCGTGGAGACTCTCCCTTGACCACCATCGTTTCAGTTCGCCGCCACGGCAAAGTCGTTATGGCTGGCGACGGCCAGGTTTCTCTTGGCAACACCGTGATGAAAGGCAACGCGAAAAAAGTCCGTCGCCTGTACCACGGCCAGGTAATCGCCGGTTTCGCCGGTGCAACTGCCGATGCATTCACCCTGTTCGAACGTTTTGAAGGCCAGCTTGAGAAACATCAGGGCCATCTGGTTCGCGCCGCTGTCGAGTTGGCCAAAGAATGGCGTACCGACCGCTCGCTGAGCCGCCTGGAAGCCATGCTGGCCGTCGCCAACAAAGACGCGTCCTTGATCATCACCGGTAACGGCGACGTGGTTGAGCCCGAAGACGGCTTGATCGCCATGGGTTCTGGCGGTGCTTTTGCCCAGGCGGCAGCCCGCGCCCTGCTGATGAAAACCGACCTGCCGGCCCGCGAAATCGCCGAGACCGCTCTCGGGATTGCTGGCGACATCTGCGTGTTCACCAACCACAACATCACTATTGAGGAGCAGGACCTCGCTGAGTAAGCCCCCTGCCGGGCCAGTGCGCTGGCCCGTGTATGCACCTGACTTCAGCTAGAGGAACGCCAATTATTATGTCCATGACTCCCCGCGAAATCGTCCACGAACTCAACCGCCACATCATCGGCCAGGACGACGCCAAACGCGCCGTTGCAATCGCCTTGCGTAACCGCTGGCGCCGCATGCAGCTCCCTGAAGAGCTGCGCGTTGAAGTCACCCCGAAAAACATCCTGATGATCGGCCCGACCGGTGTCGGTAAAACCGAAATCGCGCGCCGTCTGGCCAAGCTGGCCAACGCACCGTTCATCAAGGTTGAAGCCACCAAATTCACCGAAGTGGGCTATGTAGGCCGCGACGTTGAGTCGATCATCCGTGATCTGGCTGACGCGGCGATCAAACTGCTGCGCGAGCAAGAAATCGTTAAAGTCCGCCACCGCGCTGAAGATGCCGCTGAAGAGCGCATTCTCGACGCACTGCTGCCACCTGCCCGCACGTTTGGCGAAGAGGCGGCGACACCGCAGGACTCCAACACCCGTCAGCTGTTCCGCAAGCGCCTGCGTGAAGGCCAGCTGGACGACAAGGAAATTGAAATCGAAGTGGCCGACGTGGCCGGCGTCGATATTTCCGCGCCGCCCGGTATGGAAGAAATGACCAACCAGTTGCAAAGCCTGTTTGCCAACATGGGCAAAGGCAAGCGCAAGAGCCGCAAGCTGAAAGTCAAAGAAGCCCTGAAAATGGTGCGCGACGAAGAAGCCAGCCGCCTGGTCAACGACGAAGAACTCAAGGCCAAAGCACTGGAAGCCGTTGAACAGCACGGCATCGTGTTCATCGACGAAATCGACAAGGTTGCCAAACGCGGCAACGTCGGCGGCGCCGATGTGTCCCGTGAAGGCGTGCAGCGCGACCTGCTGCCGCTGATCGAAGGCTGCACCGTCAACACCAAGCTGGGCATGGTTAAAACTGACCACATCCTGTTCATCGCCTCCGGTGCGTTCCACCTGAGCAAGCCAAGCGATCTGGTGCCTGAGCTGCAAGGTCGTCTGCCGATCCGTGTCGAACTCAAGGCGCTGACCCCGGAAGACTTCGAGCGCATCCTCAGCGAGCCGCACGCTTCGCTGACCGAGCAATACCGCGAACTGCTGAAAACTGAAGGCCTGAACATTGAGTTCCAGCCTGAAGGCATCAAGCGTCTGGCGGAAATTGCCTGGCAGGTTAACGAGAAAACCGAAAACATCGGTGCTCGTCGCCTGCACACGCTGCTGGAGCGCCTGCTCGAAGAGGTATCGTTCAGTGCCGGTGACATCGCCAGCGCCCAGAACGAAGAGCCGATTCGTATTGACGCCGAGTACGTGAACAGCCACTTGGGCGAACTGGCCAAGAACGAAGACCTCTCGCGCTACATCTTGTAAGCCGGGCACCTGTAGCCGCTGTCGCAGCCTGCGACAGCGGCTTCGTGTTTGTGTGAAGACCAAAAGGTTATGACCATGATCCCCAGCGCCATCAACCTGCACAAAGCCTCAAAAACCCTGACCCTCAAATACCCGTCTGGCGAGGAGTACCACCTGCCGGCCGAACTGCTGCGCGTGCACTCGCCGTCCGCAGAGGTGCAGGGCCACGGCAAGCCCATTCTGCAATTCGGCAAAATCAATGTCGGTTTGCTCAAGATCGAACCCGCAGGCCAATACGCACTGAAGCTGACCTTCGATGACGGCCATGACAGCGGGCTGTTTACCTGGGACTACCTGTACCAACTGGGGAAACGCCAGGATGAGTTGTGGCAGGACTACCTGGCCGAACTCAAAGCAGCCGGTAAGTCGCGCGACCCTTCGGAATCGGTTGTAAAACTGATGCTGTAGCACCCTGGCCAACTGTAGGAGCGAGCTTGTCTCGCGAGCTTTTTAAAGATCAAAAGATCGCGAGGCAAGCTCGCTCCTACAGTCCAGATGTGGGCAACTCAGGATGAGGTGGTTGGCTCCGGGGCCTTCACTTCAGCTGGCTTTTTGACCGCTGCCGGTTTTTTAGCGGCGGGTTTGGCCGCTGCCTTGGCTGCCGGTTTTGCGGCTGGCTTGGCAGGGGCTTTGGTGACAGGTTTTGCGGCTGGTTTTGCAGCTGGCTTGGCCGCAGCGCTGGCTGCCGGTTTAGCCGTTGCAGGCTTGGCGGCTGGTTTGGCGGCCGCTGGCTTGGCAGCAGCAGGTTTGGCTGCAGCAGGCTTGGCGGTCGTCGCTTTGGCTGGCGCGGGCTTGCTTGCAGGCGTGGCTTTGGTAGCGGCGACTTTTGCTGCGGCTGCGGTGAGTTTTTCGATGTGTTTGGTCAACACGTCGACTTGCGCATGCAAGTTTTTGACTTCTTCGCGGCTCGGCACACCCAAACGGGAGATCGCGCTGGTCAGGCGTTTATCGAAAGCCTCTTCGAATTCGCTCCACTTCTCCAGCGCCAGGTCTTTCACATCTTCAACCCGTGAACGCGCGGATGAGGTGGTTGCCTTGGCTTCATCGACAAACTTGTTGCCTGCACTCTTGGCCAGCTTTTCAGCTTTTTCGCCGTCTTTGACCAAACTGTCAAACAGCTTGCTGCCATCGGCATCAATCTTTGAGTACACCCCAAGGCCTGCCAACCAGATCTTGCGCGAGTACTCTTCTATCTTGCCGGTCCATGAGTGACTTTCTTTTGCAGGTGCAGCCGGTTTCTTTGCAGCCATTGTGTTCCCCTCAATGTTCAGTCGCGACGTCTTTGAGTCAAAGCGCCGCGTCATCAAGGTGAACAACATGTTCACCTGTAACAGGTTTAGACCTTAATCCGCCTAGTTTCAAGGCAGGTTTAAAACAGGTTTATGCCAGCGCTTTGTCCAGCGAGCGTTCAATTTCTGACTGGATCATGCCGCTCATCGCCGACATCAACATGCCCAGTTTCACGTCCACTTTGACCCGGCGCTCATCGACTTCCAGTTGGGCCTCGACCCCGGAACGTTTCAGGGTCACCTTGTCGCCCGACCACTCAGGGCTCAGCCCGTACTGAGATTCCAGCTTACCCACCACTTCCCGGGCCTTGACCCGCGCCTGCTCAAGACCCAGGGTGTGGATGCGCTCAACACTGATGTTTGCCATTGCTGCTTTCCTCGTAAAAAAGTCGATCACTATACTTACATTGACCCTCGCCAAGACAAAGCCGGCTACCGGGATTAGAATGGCCAGCATTCTCTTCTGGTGACAGCGATATGACTGATCAGCGCAAAGGCAGCGATGCCGAACCCACCACTCACTTCGGCTTCAAGAACGTGCCGGAAAGCCAAAAGGCCGACAAAGTCGCCGAGGTTT
Source organism: Pseudomonas helleri (assembly GCF_001043025.1). Taxonomy (GTDB): domain Bacteria; phylum Pseudomonadota; class Gammaproteobacteria; order Pseudomonadales; family Pseudomonadaceae; genus Aquipseudomonas; species Aquipseudomonas helleri. Next base: position 352,744 of record NZ_JYLD01000001.1, read on the forward strand.
TCCACTCCGTAGCCGGTAAATATGACCTGATGAACGACGTTTTGTCGGGCGGCATGCACCGTCTGTGGAAGCGTTTCACCATCGAGCTGTCGGGTGTACGCCCTGGCAACAAGGTGCTGGACATCGCCGGCGGTACAGGCGATCTGGCGCGCAAGTTCTCGCAACTGGTCGGCCCGACCGGCCACGTGGTACTGGCCGACATCAACGCCTCGATGCTCAAGGTAGGCCGTGATCGCCTGCTGGACAAAGGCGTTGCCGGCAATATCGAGTTCGTTCAGGCCGACGCCGAAAAGCTGCCGTTCCCGGACAACCACTTCGACTGCGTGACCATCGCCTTTGGCCTGCGTAACGTGACCCACAAAGAAGACGCGCTGCGCTCCATGCTGCGTGTGCTCAAGCCGGGCGGCCGCCTGTTGGTGCTGGAGTTCTCCAAGCCGACCAACGCGCTGATGTCCAAGGTTTACGACGCCTACTCGTTCGCCTTTATGCCCATGGTCGGCAAGCTGGTGCTCAACGATGCCGACAGCTACCGCTACCTGGCTGAGTCGATCCGCATGCACCCGAACCAGGAGACGCTGAAGTCGATGATGGTCGAGGCCGGTTTTGACCGCGTGACCTATCACAACATGACCTCAGGTATCGTCGCACTGCACCGCGGCATCAAGCCCTGATGTTGCTGCGCGGCCTTCTCGCCAGCGTCGAAACCGGCGTTAACCGGGTATTGCGCCTGGACAGCACGGCCTTGGCACGCTTGCGCCCGTTGACCGGCAAGGTCATTGCGGTGCGCGGCAGCAGCCCGACGGTTCAGCTGTTTATCCTGCCCAGCGATGAAGGCCTGATGCTGGCCGCTGAGTGGGCCGCCGACGCCGACTGCACCTTGCGTGCCCCGACGTCGACCCTGCTGCGCCTGGCCTTGAGCAAAGACAAAAGCGCGGTGTTGCACAGCCCGCAGGTCGACCTCGAAGGCGACAGCGCCGCGTTGATGGCGCTGGCCGCCGTGCTGCAAGATCTTGAGCTGGACTGGGAGTACGAACTCTCACGCTGGATCGGCCCTGTGCCTACGGCGTTGATCGGCGGCCACCTGCGCAGTCGCGCCAACTGGTACCAGCAAGGTTTCGCCAGCCTCAATCAGAACCTGGCCGAATACCTGAGCGAAGAAGCCCGCACCTTGGTCGGCGAACGTGAAGCGCAAGCGCGCTTTGAGCAAATCGACCGACTTAAACTCGACCTGGACCGCCTGGAGGCACGCTTTGAGCGCCTCAGCCGATCCCTCAAGCCCAGCGATCACGCATGAAGCTGCTTGCCATACGCCGTTTGTTTCGCATCCAGCGCGTCGTCATTCGCTACCGCCTGGATGACCTGCTGTTTGCTCTGCCCTTGCCGTGGTGGCTGTTGTCGCTGCGTTATGCCCTGCCGTGGCGCTGGTTCCCGCGTAAAAAGCTGGAACTGAGCCGAGGCGCAGCCCTACGGTTGGCCTTGCAGGACTTAGGACCGATCTTTATCAAGTTCGGGCAAATTCTGTCGACCCGTCGCGACTTGCTCCCACCGGACATCGCCGATGAGTTGATGCTGTTGCAAGACCGCGTTCCGCCGTTCGACCCGGAACTGGCGGTCAAGCTGATCGAAGAACAGCTTGGCGCCAAAATCAGCGAAGTCTTTAGCCGTTTTGACATTGAACCGCTGGCCTCAGCCTCGGTGGCCCAGGTGCACGCCGCCAAACTCAAAACCGGCGAAGAGGTCGTGGTCAAAGTCGTCCGCCCGGGCCTCAAGCCGATCATCGGCTCTGACCTGGCCTGGCTGTTTATTCTGGCCAAGACCGCCGAGCGCCTGAGCGCGGATGCGCGCCTGCTGCACCCGGTAGACGTGGTCAGCGATTACGAAAAAACCATCTACGACGAACTCGACCTGCTGCGCGAGGCGGCCAACGCCAGCCAGCTCAAGCGCAACTTCGAAGGTTCGCCGCTGCTCTACGTACCGCAGATTTACTGGGACTGGTGCCGCCCCAAGGTGCTGGTCATGGAGCGCATCTACGGGCTGCAAGTCACCGATCTGGCGGCCTTGGCCGACCAGCGCACCGACATGAAGCTGCTGGCCGAGCGCGGGGTCGAGATCTTCTTCACCCAAGTGTTTCGTGACAGTTTTTTCCATGCCGACATGCACCCTGGCAACATCTTCGTCAGCACGGTCAGCCCGTGGAGCCCGCAATACATCGCCATCGACTGTGGCATCGTCGGCAGCCTGACCCCCGAAGACCAGGACTACCTGGCGCGCAACCTGTTTGCCTTCTTCAAGCGTGATTACCGGCGTGTGGCCCAACTGCACATCGACTCGGGCTGGGTGCCTGCGAACACCAAGCTCAACGAGTTTGAGGCGGCGATCCGCACCGTGTGCGAGCCGATTTTCGAGAAGCCGCTCAAAGAAATTTCCTTTGGTCAGGTGCTGATGCGCCTGTTCCAGACCGCTCGGCGCTTCAACATGGAAGTCCAGCCGCAGTTGGTTTTGTTACAAAAAACCCTGCTTAACATCGAAGGCCTGGGCCGCCAGCTATACCCCGACCTTGACCTGTGGAGCACCGCGCAGCCGTTCCTTGAACGCTGGATGCGCGAGCGCGTCAGCCCCAAAACCCTGCTGCGCAACCTGCACAGCCAGGTCGAGCAGATCCCGCATCTGGCGGGCATGACCCGCGACCTGCTGGAACGTATGTCGCAACCTCACGCCAAAAACCAGCCGCTGGCGGTGCGTGAGCCCCGGGACGGCTGGTTCTTGCGCCTGCTGGGCGCCGGGCATGTGGTCGCAGGCGCCTTACTGGCAACTGTCGGACCTTTGGGCAGCATCGGTTACTGGCCGGCGGGTATCCTGCTGGTGGTGGGCCTTTACCTGATCGTGCGCCGATCGTAGGAATTCTGGTCACTCTTGAGAGAGGCTGGCAAACTGTGGGCATCGCGAGTGCGGAGTCAAACATGAAAGACTGGCTGGACGAGATCAAATGGGACAACGATGGCCTGGTGCCTGCAATTGCCCAAGACCATAAAACCGGACGTGTGCTGATGATGGCCTGGATGAACCGCGAGGCCCTGAGCCTGACCGCGGCAGAAAACAGTGCCATCTACTGGTCACGCTCGCGTGGCAAACTGTGGCGCAAAGGCGAAGAATCAGGCCACGTGCAAAAGCTGCATGAAATGCGCCTGGACTGCGACGCTGATGTGATCATCCTGATGGTTGAGCAAATCGGCGACATCGCCTGCCATACCGGCCGTCAAAGCTGCTTCTACCGCGTTTACGAAAACGCCGAATGGAAGACCGTTGATCCGGTACTTAAAGACCCGAACGCCATTTATCACGCAGGCCACTCCCATGACTGACACCCTGAACCGCGTCGCCCAAGTGCTCGAAGCACGCAAAGGCGCCACGCCAGACAGCTCCTATGTCGCCAGCCTGTACCACAAGGGTTTGAACAAGATCCTGGAAAAAGTCGGCGAAGAGTCGGTCGAAACCATCATTGCCGCCAAAGATGCTGCCATCAGCGGTGACTGCAGCGATGTCATCTACGAAACGGCTGATTTATGGTTCCACAGCATGATCATGCTCGCCCAGCTGGGCCAGCATCCTCAGGCGGTACTGGATGAACTGGAGCGCCGCATCGGCACTTCCGGACACGTGGAAAAAGCCTCCCGGCCTTCCGCCTAAACCCTTTTTCAAGGAGCACAGCATGGGCATTTTTGACTGGAAACACTGGATCGTCATTCTGGTAGTCGTGGTCCTGGTCTTCGGCACCAAAAAACTGAAAAATCTGGGCACCGACGTGGGCGAGTCAATCAAAGGCTTTCGCAAAGCCATGAACGACGACGAAAAGCCTGCCGAACCCGTGGTTCCTCCTGCGCAGCCAACTGCCGCACCGACACCGCACACCACTTCGACCCTGAATGAGCCGCACACCATCGACGTGCAGGCACAAAAAGTCGAAGAGCCGACCCGCAAAGACGTGTGAGCCAAAACCCATGTTCGGTATCAGCTTCAGTGAACTGCTGCTCGTCGGCCTTGTAGCCCTCGTGGTGCTGGGCCCCGAGCGCCTGCCGGGTGCTGCACGCACCGCCGGCCTGTGGATCGGACGCTTGAAACGCAGTTTCAATGCGATCAAACAGGAAGTTGAACGTGAAATCGGCGCTGACGAGATCCGTCGCCAGTTGCACAACGAACACATCTTGTCGATGGAAGAGGAAGCCAAGAAGATCTTGGCTCCGCTCCAGCCGACGGTGCCGCCCGTGGTGCCGACAGAGCCTGTGGCAGCCCCCGCAGCCGCGCCTGTGGCCCCGCTGGCTCACCCGGAGCCTGCCAGCCCGGCACCGACCAGCCTGAGCGAGACCGAGGCCGGGCCAGCGCCTCACGCGCCTGCGCCACACGACCCAACCCTGCCACCGCGAGCCCCCTAAGCGCATGAGCGACTCCTCCAAAAACGAGCAGCCCGAACACGACCAGCCAATGCCGCTGGTCTCGCACCTGACCGAGCTGCGTACCCGTTTGTTGCGCTGTATTGCGGCGGTCTTTCTGATCTTCATCGCCTTGTTTGCCTTTACGCAGCAGATCTACACCCTGGTCTCCACGCCGCTGCGTGAATACCTGCCGGTGGGCGCCACGATGATCGCCACCGACGTGGCCTCGCCGTTCCTCACGCCGCTCAAGCTGACCATGATGGTCTCGCTGTTTATTGCCATTCCGGTGATCCTGCACCAGATCTGGGGCTTTATTGCGCCGGGCCTGTACAAGCATGAAAAGCGCATTGCCGTACCGCTGCTGATCTCCAGCATCTTTTTGTTCTATGCCGGTATGGCGTTTGCCTACTTCCTGGTCTTCCCGCTGGTGTTCAAGTTCTTTGCTGCCGCGACCCCTGAAGGCGTGGCCATGATGACCGACATCAGCAGTTACCTTGATTTCGTCATGACCCTGTTTTTTGCCTTTGGCGTGGCCTTTGAAATTCCGGTGGCTGTGGTACTGCTGGTCTGGATCGGCATCGTCGACGTCAAATACCTGCGCAAGATCCGTCCGTACGTGATCATCGGCTGCTTCGTGGTCGGCATGATCCTGACCCCGCCAGACATCTTTTCGCAGACGCTACTGGCCGTGCCGATGTGGATGCTGTTTGAGATAGGCATTCTGTTTGGCAGCCTGATCAGCAAAAACAAGCGCGGCGACGAAGAAGAGCCGGCTGACAGTGACAGCAACGCCCAACCGCCAGCACCGCAGCCGTGAACCTGCTGCTCCTCGAAGAGGCTGACTTCATTGCCGCCGACCGCGTGATCCTGCGCGACCGGCGCCTGACCCACATGCAGGACGTGCACCGTGCAGCGGTGGGCGACACCCTGCGCGTGGGCCGGATTGGCGGTTTGATGGGCAGCGCCGAACTGGTGCGCCTTGAAGCCAAAGAGGCAGAGCTGGTGATCCTCAGTCTCGACCAGCCCCCGCCGCCAAAGCTCCCGCTGACCCTGCTGCTGGCCCTGCCCCGGCCGAAAATGTTGCGCCGGGTACTCCAGACGGTGGCGTCCATGGGCGTGCCCAAGGTCGTGCTGGTCAACAGTTACCGGGTTGAAAAGAGCTTCTGGCAAACCCCGTTTCTGGAGCCCGAGGCCATACGCGAGCAATTGATCCTGGGCCTTGAGCAGTCCCGCGACAGCGTGCTGCCTGAAGTCATCATCGAAAAACGCTTCAAACCGTTTGTCGAAGACCGCCTGCCGGCCATGGCCGACGGCACTTTGGGCCTGGTCGGCCACCCCGGCAATTACCCCGACTGCCCACGCGGCCTGAACGAAGCCGTCACCCTGGCCATCGGCCCGGAAGGTGGCTGGATCCCTTACGAGATCGACCTGCTGGTCAACGCCGGGCTGCAACCGGTACAACTCGGCGCCCGCATCCTGCGGGTCGAAACCGCCGTCACCGCCCTCCTCGCCCGGTTGTTCTAAGCCCACTAATCTCTACGGCCGTTTCGCAGCCTCGTTCCTCGTCAGCGACTACGAGGCTAGCGAGCGGCCTCGCTCCCTATATGGCAATAAGCCACTTCTTGCGACCTGGATCACATATTCGACAGCCGTTCTACAGTTATCTGCCGGGACGCCGATGCGCTGTGAAGTCACGAGCACCGCAAAGCAACGGACAACTTTGCGTCTCTCGATCCAGGTCCTTAAAGGAGCAGCACCATGTACCGTCGATTAGCCCACCTACTCGGCAATATGAGCGTCAATCGTAAACTCAGCCTGGGTTTCGGCCTGGTGCTGGTTCTGACCGTGTTGATCGCCGCCGCCGGCTGGAATGGCCTGGCGTCGGTGATTGAACGGGGCGACAAACTGGCCAGCATCTCCAGGATCATCGGACTGACCAAAGACCTGCGCATTGCGCGGCTCGATTATCAACTCACTCACCAGGCCGATGCCCAGCACCAGGTGGATGAGCGCTTGCGCGAGCTGGACACTATTCTGGTTTCGTCGCGTAAACAGCTGACCATGCCTGAAGACCTGGCGCTGGTCGATCAGCAGATCAGTGCCGCCGCCGAGTACAAACGGGCCTTCGATGACCTGGCGCAAGGTAAAAATACCGATCAGGCGCTGGAGCGCATGCACCTGCAAGGCAATAACCTGATCGACCTGAGCCAAAAGCTCTCGGCACTGCAAACCGCCAAGCGTGACAGAGACAGCCAGCAGGCCAGAACGCTGCTGGTCAGTTGTGCCGTGCTGGCGCTGCTGATCGGGATCATTGCGGCCTGGATCATTACCCGCCAAATCGTGGTACCGCTGCAACGCACGCTTAAGGCTGTTGAGTACATCGCCGCCGGTGACCTGTCCCATGACACTAAAACTGAGCGCCGCGATGAGCTGGGGCAGTTGCAGAAGTCCATCCAGAACATGACCGAAGGCCTGCGTGAGCTGATTGGCGGAATTCGCGATGGCGTCACCCAGATTGCCAGCGCTGCGGAAGAGCTGTCCGCGGTCACTGAGCAAACTAGCGCCGGGGTTAACAGCCAGAAGGTCGAAACCGACCAGGTGGCCACCGCCATGAACGAAATGGCCGCGACGGTGCAAGAAGTAGCCCGTAATGCCGAAGAAGCCAGTGAAGCCGCCGGTGCTGCCGACAAGCAGGCCCACGAAGGCGACACGGTGGTTGCACAAGCCATCGCGCAGATCGAGAAGCTCGCCGTAGAAGTTGCGCACTCCACCGAGGCCATGGATCACCTCAAGCGCGAAAGCGACAAGATTGGCAGCGTGCTGGACGTGATCAAGTCGGTGGCCCAGCAAACCAACCTGCTGGCCCTGAACGCGGCCATTGAGGCGGCACGGGCCGGTGAAGCCGGGCGCGGCTTTGCGGTGGTGGCCGACGAGGTGCGTAGCCTGGCGCAACGTACGCAGCAATCAACCGAGGAAATCGAAGAGCTGATTGCCGGCCTGCAAAGCAGCACACAGCAGGTCTCAAGTCGCCTGGACAGCAGCCGCACCCTCACCGACAGCAGCGTCGAACTGACCCGCAGTGCAGGCCAGTCGCTGGGCAACATCACCCGTACCGTGTCGGCCATTCAGGGCATGAACCAGCAAATTGCGGCTGCCGCCGAGCAGCAGAGTACCGTGGCGGAAGAGATCAACCGCAGCGTGCTGAATGTGCGTGATGTGTCAGATCAGACGGCCGCCGCCAGCGAAGAAACCGCCGCGTCGAGCATTGAGCTGGCGCGTTTGGGCACGCATCTGCAGACGTTGGTGGGGCGATTCAGGGTCTGAACCGGTAGGAGCGAGCTTGTCTCGCGATCTTTTGATTGTTTAAAAGATCGCGAGGCAAGCTCGCTCCTACGGGGATTGGCGTTACAAGACTTGGCGCAAGAACGCTTGGGCGCGCAGGTCTTTTGGCGAGTTGAAGAAGTCTTCCGGGGCGGAGTCTTCCAGCAGTTTGCCATGATCGAAGAACAGCACGCGGTTCGCTACTTCACGGGCAAAGCCCATTTCGTGGGTCACGCAGACCATGGTCATGCCTTCCAGGGCCAGGGTCTTCATCACGTCGAGCACTTCGCCGACCATCTCCGGGTCGAGTGCCGAGGTGGGTTCGTCAAACAACATAACCTTGGGTTCCATCGCCAGCGCACGGGCAATGGCCACACGCTGTTGCTGGCCGCCCGACAGGCGCGACGGGAACTCGTTGGCCTTCTGCCCGATCCCGACTTTCTCCAGCAGCGCACGGGCCTTGGCTTCACGCTCGGCCTTGCCGCGCTTGCGCACGACTTTCTGCGCCAGGCAGAGGTTTTCGAGCACGGTCATGTGCGGGAACAGGTTGAAATGCTGGAACACCATGCCGACTTCGCGCCGGTAGGCGTTGACGTCGGTTTTCGGGTCGGCCAGGTCTACGCCATCAATGCTGACGGAGCCCGAGTCGAACTCTTCCAGGCCATTGAGGCAGCGCAGAAAGGTCGATTTGCCGGAGCCGGACGGGCCGATCACCACCAGCACTTCGCCCTTGTCGACCTTGGTGGTGACGTTGTCGACCGCGCGTACGATGTGCCCGCGGGTGTCGAAGACTTTTACCAGTTCGCGAACTTCAATCACTTTGCGCGAGCCTCCGCTCAAGCCGGCTGGCGAAGTGCGACAGCGGCAGGTTGATCAACAAGTACAGGCCCGCCACGCAGAACAGGATTTCAAACGGCGAGAACGAGGTGGTGATGACTTCGCGACCACTTTTGAGCAGCTCGGTAATCGCAATCACCGACACCAGCGAGGTGTCTTTGACCAGGCTGATAAATTGCCCGGCCAACGGCGGCAACACCCGTTTGAACGCTTGCGGCAGGACCACGTAGCGCATCGACTGACTGGCGTTAAGGCCCAGCGAGCGTGCCGCTTCGTTTTGCCCACGGGCGATGGACTGGACGCCCGCGCGGATGATTTCGGCCACGTACGCGCCCGTGAACAGCGACAGCGCGGCAATGCCGGCAAATTCGCGGGACAGGTTCAGCACGGTGCCAATAAAGAAGTAGAAGATAAAAATCTGCACCAGCAACGGCGTACCGCGTACCAGCTCGACGTACAACGTCGACAGGTCGCGCAGGGTCGGGTTGTTTGACAGCCGGCACAGGCCCGTGGCCAGCCCGATCAGCAAACCCAGCACGCCAGACACCAGCGACAGCCAAACGGTGGTCCACAGGCCCAGCAGCAGCGGCCCGGCAGCCCAATGTCGGTTCACACCGATCACATCGCCTTCAGCGACATCGTCGCCTTCAGCCAGTTGCAGGCTGTTGTCAGCAACGGTCAGACGCTGTTCAGCGCCATCGTCGCCGCGCAGCACGACTTCGGCTTTGCCGCCGTTGTGTATCACTTCGATCACGGTGGAGGTTTCAGCGGCCCGCTGAGCTTCTTCGGCCTGATAGGCGAAGTACTGCGGGACTCGGTTCCAGCGCCACTCGTAGGACATCAGCGAGGTGGCGTAATACAGCGCCCCCGCCAGACCGATGAGGATTAGCACGGTCAAGACGTGCCAGGGCCACTGGGCTTTCTTTTGTTTGATCACTTTCAGGTTCCACGTTTTGTGTCGCTAGGGAGGCCGCCATCGCGAGCAAGCCCGCGCCTACAGGTGGTGTGCAGGCGCGAGCAAGTTGACGAATGGTTTAACAGCCTTATTCCATGTCTTTGAGCCAAGCGGTGTCTTTGAACCACTTGTCATGGATGCGATCGTAGGTGCCGTCTTCGTGGATCTGGTGCAGGAAGTTATTGATGTAGTTGATGCTGTCGTAGTCGCCTTTCTTCAGACCAAACGCCAACGGCTCGTAGGTGAACGGCTTGTCGAGGAACTCCAGCTTGCCGTTGCCGAACTTGTTGACCGCTACAACGTTGTAAGGCGCGTCGTAGATAAACGCGTCAGCCTTGCCGTTAACCACGTCCAGCACCGCTTCTGGCTCGTTGTCGTAACCGTGGTACTGGGCTTTGGACATCAGCTTGCGCGCGACGATTTCACCCGTGGTGCCGATTTTGGAGGTCAGGCGGTACTGTGGATCGTTGAGGTCTTTGTAGGACTTGACCTTGTCTGCCAGTTCCTTGCGGATCAGCAAGGTTTGGCCCACAACAATGAAGGGTTCGCTGAAGTTCAGGCGCAGGTTGCGCTCTTGGGTCAGGGTCATGCCGCTGCCGATCATGTCGAACTTGTTGGTCATGAGGGCCGGGATGATACCGTCGTAGGCCGTGGACACCAGTTCCAGCTTGACGCCCATGGACTTGGCCATGGCTTTGAGCAGGTCAACTTCAAAACCAATGATCTGACCGCGCTTGTTGGTCATTTCAAACGGCATGTACGTTGGGTCCATACCGACTTTCAGCGTGCCGCGCTTGACCGCGTCGTCAATGGCGCCTGCATGGGCTGCGCTGACTGCCAGTAATGCAGTGGCGCCGCACAGCAGTTTCGTCAGAAACTTCTTCATCATCAACCTCCCCTCAACCGACTCAATAAAGGTGTTGGCCTGCGGCGGGTTTGCTTGATAAAGCCAACAAAGCCGGGCACTCACCCATTCGGGGACGGATGCTAACTCACAGAAGGTTTTGAGACGAGTTTTGCGCGTTAAAAGCACGACAGGCGGGGCGTAAAAACCAACCCCGTAGTCGCTGCCGAAGGCTGCGATGAGATGTGTGGGGGTTCAAGGGAACGGGTTGCTCCGCAACCCTTCGCAGCCAAAGGCTGGGACTACAAAAGCACAAACCCCACTTTCGTGGGGTTTGTGCTTTGGATCACGCCGCTGGCTGCAACGCCAGCAACGGTGCGTGGTTATCGGCGGCCACCGAATCACGCCAGGCTTTGAGCCAGTCCTCGTGACCGTCAGTCCACACCAACGCGTGCAGGCGGGCCAACGCCACCGGGTCGCTCAACAACGCCATACGCTCGTTGTTGTTCAAACCGTTCGGGCCGACCTTGATCGCATGACGCACGCGCTCGGCGCGCAGCCATTCGATCGGCTCGGCTTCACGGTGACGCGAGGTCGCCAAGGCGCACGCCAGGGCATTTTGCTGCGGGTCCACCACGGCCCGTACAAAGCCATCGTGAAGCGCGTGGTAGCGGTTCTCGTGGGTGTACTCCTCGGTCGCCGACAACTCACGCGGCGGCGCGTATTCCTCAGGGATCAGGAACAGCTTTTCGTCACGCGACTTGAGGCCCGGCTTAACCCGGCTGGAAAGCACCGACACCGGAATCGACAGCATCAGCGAGCCGACAATCGGCACCAGCCACCACAGGAAGCTCGGGTTCAGCCACAACACCACGCAGGCCCACGCAGCACCCAATAGGGTTTGCGGGCCATGACGGCGTACCGCTTCGCTCCACGGCGTGGAATCGTCGTCACGTTGTGGCGAGTTCCAGGTCGCGGCCCAGCCCAGGAAGGCAGCCAGAACGAAACGGGTGTGGAAGATCATGCGCACCGGCGCCAGCAGCATCGAAAAAAGCATTTCGAGCAGCATCGACACGGTGACCTTGAACTTGCCGCCAAACTCTTTGGCGCCCTTGGCCCAGATCAGGATGATGCTCAGCAGTTTAGGCAGGAACAGCAACACGATGGTGGTCGAGAACAGCGCGACTGCCTTTTCCGGGTGCCATTGTGGCCACAACGGATACAGCTGGCGAGGCTCCATGAAGTACTGCGGTTCCATCAACGTGTTGACCGCCAGCAAGGCCGTCGACAGCAGCAGGAAGAAGAACCACAACGGCGCCGACAAGTAAGACATCACGCCGGTCAGGAACACCGCACGGTGCACCGGGTGCATGCCTTTAACCAGGAACAGGCGGAAGTTCATCAAGTTACCGTGGCACCAGCGGCGGTCACGCTTGAGTTCGTCCAGCAAGTTAGGCGGCAGTTCTTCGTAGCTGCCCGGCAAGTCATAAGCGATCCACACGCCCCAACCGGCACGGCGCATCAGCGCGGCTTCAACGAAGTCGTGGGACAGAATCGCCCCCGCAAACGCGCCCTTGCCCGGCAACGGCGCCAGGGCGCAGTGCTCGATAAACGGCTTCATGCGGATGATCGCGTTGTGGCCCCAGTAGTGGGATTCACCCAACTGCCAGAAGTGCAAACCGGCGGTGAACAGCGGGCCGTATACGCGCGTTGCAAACTGCTGCATACGTGCATACAGGGTGTCCATGCCCGACGCCCGTGGCGCGGTCTGGATAATGCCTGCGTCGGGTGTGGCTTCCATCAAGCGCACCAGGCTGGTCAGGCATTCGCCGCTCATGACGCTGTCGGCGTCGAGCACCACCATGTACTTGTAATCACCGCCCCAACGACGGCAGAAGTCGTCGAGGTTGCCGCTTTTACGCTTCACACGACGGCGACGACGGCGATAGAAAATCCGCCCGAAGCCCTCTGTCTCGCGGCACACATCCAGCCAGGCCTGTTGTTCTGCGACACAAATATCGGGGTCGTTACTGTCGCTCAGGACAAAGAAGTCAAAGCGGTCCAGATCACCTGTGGCAGCCACCGATTCAAACGTTGCCCGCAAGCCCGCAAACACACGGGTGACGTCTTCGTTACAAATCGGCATCACCAGCGCTGTACGCGCTTGCTCAGGGATCGGCTCATCGCCAGCGCTGGCGCCGGAAATACGGTACTTGTCATGCCCTGTCAGCAGTTCAAGGAAGCCCATCAGGGCGGTCCAGAAGCCCGCAGACACCCAGCAAAACAAAATCCCGAAGAGGATCAGGATGCTGGTCTGCAAGGCGTACGGCAGCACTTGTTGTGCGGTTTGCAGCAACGGCTGGTGGAGCACCTCTTCCAAGTCAACAAATGACCAGCCCTGGTACGGCATGATGCCTTTCATGTACCAGCCCGCAACGATGGTCTGACCCAGCATCAGCACCAGCAGGATGTAACGGCGGATCGAACCCACCGTACGCCAGCGAGCCTTGGGCAGCACATTTTCGTCTTTTTTCGGCAACGCAGGGTTGCTGCGCCCGGTCAGGCGGCGCCAGCCACGCACCAGAATATTGGTGCGCCATGGCTCCGGGACCACCTTGGTACGACGAATCGGCGGCGTAGCCTTGAGCATCACCCGGCCACTGGCATCGAGGGCGAGCATTTCTGCGTCCTCAAGCTCTTGGGCCGTGCTCAGGTTCAGACGCGAAGCCACCGAAGCCTGGGCGGCCTCGGCAGTGTCGATGTCCGGGCGCGCCGACAGGCGTTCATGCAACTCGGCGAACGAGGTGCAGCTCGCCAGTTCGGCGCGCTGCTCATCGTTCAGTGGCAGATGGGCCAGATACTCGCCAAGCGAGACTGGCTGAGAGTGAGCATTACTCATCGGCTGGCAACTGATAGCTCCAGGTCTCGGTCAGTACTTTTTCAGTCTTCACCGGCTCTGGGGTGGCAGGGGCAGCTTCGGCGGCAGGCGCCGGGGTGCCCTTGGCATCCTTGGCGTCCTTGGCTTTTGCTTCTTTTGGCTCTTTCTTCTCGTGCACCTTGGCCGCCACTTTCTCAGCCTTGGCCACGGTTGCCGGAGCTTGCTCAACGTCCTGGACCAGTGCCGCACGCAGTTCCGTGGACTTGCTCGGGTCTTTGACTTTCAAGCGCAGGGTCAAGCGCCAGCCTTTGGTTTCCGGGTTGTAACGCAGGTTGTTTTCAACCAGATCAGCGTTGTCACCCACACTCACCTGGCTGCGCACAGGCGCATCGGCAGGCAGTTTGGCCAGCGCCGGGCCTTCGAAGTCCACCAGGTAAGCCACGCTGCCGTCAGGCTGACGGATCAGGTTGGATTGCTTGACGTCACCGGTCGAACGCATGGTTTGTTTAACCCAGGCGCTGTCAGCCGGGTGCAGTGCTGCTTCGTCCAGGGTCCAGTGCAGGCGGTAAGCGTAGTCAAACGGCTTGCCTGGCTCTGGCAGAGTGCCCGGGCTCCAGAACGCAACGATGTTGTCGTTGGTTTCGTCAGCCGTCGGGATTTCTACCAGGTCAACCGACCCCTTGCCCCAGTCACCTTGTGGCTCGATCCAGGCGCTTGGACGCTTGTCGTAGCGGTCATCGAGGTCTTCGAACTGGCTGAAGTCACGGCCACGTTGCAGCAAACCAAAGCCGCGCGGGTTCTCAACGGCGAAGTTGCTCACCGACAGGTGTTTCGGGTTGTTCAGCGGACGCCAGATCCACTCACCGTTGCCGGCATGGATCGCCAGGCCCGACGAGTCGTGCAGCTCGTGGCGGTAGTTGAGGACTTTGGACGGCTGGTTCGCACCAAACAGGTACATGCTGGTCAGCGGAGCGATGCCCAGCTTGCCCACTTTGTCACGCAGGTACATTTGCGCCTTCACGTCCACCACTGTGTCTACGCCAGGGCGCAGGATGAAGCGGTAGGCACCGGTCGCCCGTGGCGAATCCAGCAAGGCGAAGATCACCAGGTGTTTGTCGTTGGGTTTTGGGCGTTCAACCCAGAACTCGGTAAAGCGCGGGAACTCTTCGCCCGATGGCAGCGCGGTATCAATCGCCATGCCACGTGCCGACAAGCCGTAAGTCTGACCTTTGCCGATCACGCGGAAGTAGCTCGCGCCCAGCATGGTCATGATTTCGTCTTGTTTGTCGGCCTTGTTGATCGGGTACAACACGCGGAAACCGGCCCAGCCGAGGTTCTCGGTGGCTTTAGGGTCGAATTTGACGTCGCCGAAATCAAAACGGCTCGGGTCGTACTTGATCTCTTCAACCTTGTCGGCGGTCACTTCGTTGATTTTCACCGGCGTGTCGAAATGCATGCCCTGGTGATAGAAGGACAGCTTGAACGGGGTCTTGTCGCCCGCCCACTGGGATTTCTCGCGCTTGAACTGAATCTTTTGATAGTCCGCGAATTTCATGTCACGGAATTCGTTTGGCAGATTGCTGCGCGGCGCTTGGTATTTCTGTTCGGCCAGGGCTTTAGCCTGAACCGCTACGTCATCCAGACTGAAGGCCCACAGTTGACCCGCACCGAGCAAGCAAAAGAGCGCAGAGCCCGTCACCAGTGCGTTGCGTAACCGCTTGGCAGACCTTTTTGGTGCATTTAATGGACTAACAATCACGAGCAACCTCGCCGAAAACAGATGATGAAACCAACGGCCAGCGATCTAAATGCCGGGTTGGCGAGCACTGTTCCGACCGTCAAAGGGAAGAATGATTCCCCTGACGTGTCGGATTAGTCTCTATGGTAGTCGGGGATTATCTAGTAGCCCGCGTTACAACGCATCTATTGTCGCCAAGTATTTCTAACTAAAACTTAATGTTTTCTGACGAAAACACAGATTTTCAAGGTTTTAGATCTGTAACAGAAATGTCACAGGGCCATCATTGACCAAATGCACCTGCATATCGGCGCCAAAACGGCCTGATTCAACCGTCGGATGCTGGTGTTTGGCTTCGGCCACGACGTGCTCAAACATCGCCTTGGCCATTGCCGGAGGGGCCGCGGTGGAGAAGCTGGGGCGCAAGCCGCTTTTGGTGTCGGCGGCCAGGGTAAATTGCGACACCAGCAGCAAGCCGCCGCCGATATCCTTCAGCGACAGGTTCATTTTGCCCTCGACATCGCTGAACACCCGGTAATTGAGCAGCTTGTGCAGCATTTTGGCCGCATGGGCCTCGGTGTCCTCGGGTTCGACGGCCAACAGCACCAGCAAACCCTGATCAATCGAACCGACAATCTCCCCGCCCACCTCTACCCGCGCGCCTTTGACGCGTTGCAGCAGACCCTTCATGCTTCGTCCGGCTGCAAGTTGAGCAGGCTGCGAGCCATTTGCTCGGCAGCCCGCACCAAGGCATCGGTAATACCGGGCTCAGACGCTGCGTGGCCGGCTTCGCGGATCACTTGCAGCTCGCTGCCCGGCCAGTTCTGGTGAAGCTCCCAGGCGTTGTCCAGCGGGCAAATCACGTCGTAGCGGCCATGCACGATCACGCCCGGCAAATGGGCGATTTTGTGCATGTCGCGGATCAGTTGATCCGGCTCAAGGAACGCGCTGTTGGTGAAGTAGTGGCATTCGATGCGGGCAATCGACAGCGCCCGGTGCGGGTCGCAGAAGCGCTCAACCACTTGCGGGTTGGGGCGCAGCGTCGCGGTGCGGCCCTCCCAGGTCGACCAGGCCTTGGCCGCGTGCATTTGCGCGATCTGGTCATTGCCTGTCAGGCGCTTGTGGAAGGCGCCGAGCAAGTCGCCGCGTTCCTCCGGCGGAATCGGCGCGATGTAGTCCTGCCAGTAATCCGGGAACAGACGGCTGGCACCGGCCTGGTAGAACCATTCAATTTCTTGCGGGCGGGCCAAAAAGATACCGCGCAGGATCAGGCCATGAACCCGATCCGGATGGCTTTGCGCGTAGGCCAGCGACAGGGTCGAGCCCCAGGAGCCGCCAAACAGCACCCACTTGTCGATGCCCAGAAACAGACGAATCCGCTCCATGTCAGCGACCAGATCCCACGTGGTGTTGTTGTCCAGGCTGGCATGCGGAGTCGAACGCCCGCAGCCGCGCTGATCGAAGGTAATGATGCGGTACACGCCCGGATCGAAATAACAGCGGCTGTTGGCGTCACATCCCGACCCCGGCCCGCCGTGCACAAAGACCACCGGCAGGCCGTCGGGCGTACCGCTTTCGTCGACATACAAGACATGCGGCCCATCAACAGCAAGATCGTGCCGGGCGTAGGGTTTGATCTGCGGGAACAAGGTCTGCATTACACACTCCGCGGGAGGGTTGAGGTCATCCCTGGTGGGGACATCAAAAAATAGTGCCGTTTGGCATCATAAACCCGATTGGCGGAATGAGCATGGGGTTATAAAAATCCTGTTGAAGACCCCACAGAATCCTGTGGGAGCGGGCTTGCTCGCGAAAGGATCAACGCGGCCTGCCTGCCGGACCGCGTTGCCTGGATCGCGAGCAAGCCCGCTCCCACCTCACAGGTTTCAGACCATCAGTCCTTCACGTAGCGCTCCTGGCCCCACTCGATCATCCGCGTCAGCAATTGCTTGAGCACCCCCTGCGTCGGCGCCGCCAGGTCTTCGCGGTAGTTGAAGGGTTCGAACTCTTCCATGTAGGTGCTTTGGGCCAATTCCAGTTGCACGGCATGGATGTTGTCCGCCGGGCTGCCGTAATGCCGGGTGATGTGGCCACCCTTGAAGCGCCCGTTGAGCACATAACGATAAGCCGGGTGTTCGGCACAGATCGCTTCAAGATCACCCGCAAGTTGCGGCGCACAGCTCGCCCCATTGAACGTCCCCAGGTTGAAATCCGGCAAGCGCCCCTCAAACAAGTGCGGGATATGCGAGCGGATGGAGTGCGCGTCAAACAGCAACGCGTAACCAAACTGGTCTTTGAGGCGTTTGAGTTCTTGCTGCAAGGTTTGGTGATACGGCTGCCAGATGCGCTCCAGGTAAGTCGCCCGCTCTTGCTCGGATGGCGTTTGCCCTTCGCGAAACAACGGCACGCCGTCAAACAGCGTGGCCGGGAACAACCCGGTGGTCGCGCCCACGTACATGGGCGCGTCGTCTTCGGGGCGGTTGAGGTCGATCACAAACCGCGAATACTCGGCCGCCAAGGTGCTGGCCCCCAGTTCTGCGGCAAATTCGTACAACTTGGGGATGTGCCAGTCCGTGTCCGGCAGGCTTTGCGCTTCGGGGATCAAGCCCGCCTGCACCGCCGGGGTCAGTTTTATGCCCGCGTGGGGCATGCTGATCAGCAACGGCACGCGGCCTTGTTTGAATGTCAGAACCTTATCCACAGCCTGTTCTCCTAAAGCTCGACGCCGTTGCGAACGACGCGTTTGTCCAGATCCCCGCCCAACCAATACGCAAGGTCTGCCGGGCGATCAATGTTCCAGGCGACAAAGTCGGCCACTTTGCCGGGCTCCAGCGAGCCGTGGCTCTCGCCCAGGCCCAAGGCCGTGGCGGCGTGCTGAGTCACGCCTGCCAGCGCCTCTTCGGGGGTCATGCGAAACAGGGTGCAGGCCATGTTCAGCATCAAGCGCAACGACAAGCCCGGCGACGTACCGGGGTTGAGGTCGCTGGCGATGGCGATTTTTACCCCGTGTTCGCGCAGGGCCTCCATGGGTGGCAACTGGGTTTCGCGCAAAAAGTAGAACGCCCCCGGCAACAGCACGGCGACTGTCCCGGATTGAGCCATGGCAACAGCGTCTTCTTCGGTCATGAACTCCAGATGGTCCGCCGACAACGCCTGATAACGCGCCGCCAGGCTTGAGCCATGCAGCGACGACAGTTGCTCGGCATGCAGTTTGACCGGCAAGCCCAGTTGCTGCGCCACCTTGAACACCCGCTCGACTTGCTCTGGCGAGAACGCCAGGTACTCGCAGAACGCATCCACCGCATCTACCAGCCCTTCGGCGGCCAGTGCGGGGAGCATGTGCGTGCAAATATGCTCTATGTAATCGTCTGCCCGGTCTTTGTACTCGGGCGGCAAGGCGTGCGCTGCCAAACAGGTGCTGCGCACCGTCACTGGCAGTTCTTGGCCCAAACGGCGAATCACCCGCAAAATTTTGCGCTCGCTCTCCAGGCTCAGGCCATAACCGGACTTGATCTCGACCGTGGTCACGCCGTCGCGCAGCAAATTCAGCAAACGCTGACGCGCACTGGCGAACAATTCATCTTCGCTGGCGGCACGGGTCGCACGCACGGTGCTGGCTATGCCGCCGCCGGCAGCGGCGATTTCGGCATAGCTCACGCCTTGCAGGCGCTGCTCAAACTCGCCACTGCGGTTGCCGCCAAACACCGTGTGGGTGTGGCAGTCGATGAGCCCCGGCGTGACCCACGCGCCGTCCAGGCCGATGGTGTGGCCGTATTCACCGGCGGGGACCTGCTGGCGCGGGCCGATCCACTCAATGAAGCCCTCGCGGGTCACGATGGCGGCGTCTTCGATGATCGAATACGTGCCATTGGCCATGGTCGCGGCATTGCAGTGTTGCCAAAGCGTTTTCATTGCATCACTCCCTTGATGACTCACGCCAGGTATGCGGCCAGTGGCTGCAACGCGTGCGGGTCTTTGAGGATCGCCGCGCTCTTGGCAATGTCAGGGGCCAGCCAGCGGTCTTGATCGTAAGGCGCAACGTGTTCACGCAGTAACCGCCAGGCCACTTGGGTACCGGCACCGAAGTGCTTGGGCTGATGGAACTCAAACGCCTGCGCAGCCAGCAAGTACTCGATGGCCAGCACCTGGGTAGCGTTCTCCAGCACTTGCAACAGCTTGAGCGCAGCATTGGTGCCCAGGCTCAAGTGGTCTTCCTGCAGGGCCGAGGTCACGTAGTTGTCGAGCACGGCGGGTTGCGCCAACTGGCGGTTTTGCGCACACAACGAGGCGGCGACGTACTGGGTGATCATCATTCCCGAGTTGACGCCCGGCTGGCTGACCAAAAACGCCGGCAGGTCGCTGACATGCGGGTTGATCAGACGGTCGAGCCGGCGCTCGGCAATCGAGCCGATTTCGGCCATGGCGATGGCCAGCCCGTCGGCGGCCAGCGCAACGGACTGCCCGTGCGGGTTGGCCTGGCTGACCACCCGGTAGGCGTCGGGCGTGCCCAGCACCATCGGGTTGTCATTGACCGAGTTGAGCTCGGTCTCGATCTGCACCACCGAGTGATTGAACTGGTCCCGTGCGGCGCCATGCACCTGCGGGATTGAGCGCAGGCTCAGGGCGTCCTGGGTGCGCACGCCTTTGCTGCTGGCGATGACCTCGCTGTCAGCCAGCAAGCGGCGCAAGTGGCGGCCAACCTGCTGCATGCCCGCGTGGGGCTTGAGTGCGAGGATCTCAGGGTCGAAGGCGTCGATCTGGCCGCGCAGCGCTTCAAAACTCATGGCGCCGGTCACATCAGCCCACTGCAACACCTGCGCGGCATCGGCCAGCGCCAGGCAGCTCAGGCCGGTCATGCACGGTGTGCCATTGACCAGGCACAGGCCGTCTTTGGCGCCCAGTTGCACCGGGCTCAAGCCTTCGGCGGCCAACGCTTGCTGCGCGGGGACGATCTGCCCACGGTAGCTGACATCGCCCACGCCCAGCAGGCCGACGCCGATGTGCGCCATGTGGGTCAAATAGCCGACCGAACCCTGGGACGGTACTTGCGGGGTGATCTGGTGGTTGAGCAGCGCCAGCAGCGCTTCGACCACCTGGCGGTGCAGGCCGGATTTGCCCTGGCTGTATTGAATGACCGCCGCGCAGATGATCGCGCGGGTCTGTTCATTGCTCAGCGCCGGGCCGACGCCGCAGGCATGGCTGAGCAAGGTGTTGCGCGACAGCGCGCTGAGTTGCTCGTGCTGCAACGAAACGTTGCTCAAACCGCCCAGGCCGGTGTTGATGCCGTAAGCACGTTCGCCGCTCTGGACAATGCGCTGCACGATGGCCTGCGCGTTGTCGATGCGCGCCCAGGCCTGCGCCGACAGCTCCAGCCGCGCGCCATGCCGGGCAACCGCGACCACGTCTTGCCAGCGCAGGCGGGCGTTGTCGATGATCACCGCAGCGATCACGGGTGCTTCATTCTGTACGTTACTCATCGCTCACCTTTCTAACGCTAAACGGCCACGGCACGGCGTTGAACAAAACGGTCCACATAATCATCGGCCGGGGAATGAAGAATGTCCTTGGGCGTGCCCACCTGAATCAGCCGCCCGTCCTTGAGAATCGCAATCCGGTTGCCGATACGCACCGCTTCATCGAGGTCATGGGTGATGAACACGATGGTTTTGTGCAGGGTCTTTTGCAGCTCCAGCAGTTGGTCCTGCATTTCGGCGCGGATCAACGGGTCGAGGGCACTGAACGCCTCGTCCATCAAGATGATGTCGGTGTCGGCGGCCAAGGCCCGGGCCAGCCCCACACGCTGGCGCATGCCGCCCGACAGTTGGTGCGGGTATTTACTTTCGTAGCCCTTGAGGCCCACGGTATTGATCCAGTGCAAGGCGCGCTCGGCGCACAGGGCTTTGCTTTCGCCGCGCACTTTGAGGCCGTAGGCCACGTTGTCGAGCACGCTCTTGTGCGGCAATAAACCGAAGCTCTGGAACACCATGCTGATTTTGTGGCGGCGAAATTGGCGCAGGGCTTCCATGTCGTATTGCAGGATGTCCTGGCCGTCCACCAGGATTGCCCCGCTGGTGGGGTCGATCAGGCGGTTGAAGTGGCGCACCAAGGTCGATTTGCCCGAGCCCGACAGGCCCATGATGACGAAGATCTCGCCGGTGCCGATGCTCAGCGACAGGTCATTGACCCCCACCACGCAGCCGGTCTGGGCCAGCACCTGGTCTTTGGTTTTGTGCTGCTGGATCAAGGCCAGCGCTTCTTTAGAGCGGCTGCCAAAAATCTTGAACACGTTTTTGACTTCAATTTTGGAAGGCGTGGTCATGTTCATTTGCTCATCTCATGCCGTGGGCGGCCATACGCCTGGGTAATGCGGTCGATCACCACCGCCAGAATCACGATTGCCAGCCCGGCCTCCAGCCCTTTGCCGACGTTGAGCGTTTGAATGCCCACCAGCACGTCCTCGCCCAAGCCACGGGCGCCAATCATCGACGCGATGACCACCATCGACAGCGCCATCATCGTGGTCTGATTGATACCGGCCATGATGCTCGGCATGGCCAGCGGCAGTTGCACGCCGAACAGTTGCTGCCAGCGGTTGGCGCCAAAGGCGTTGATGGCTTCCATGACTTCACCGTCGACCTGGCGAATGCCCAAGTCGGTCAGGCGAATCAGCGGCGGCGCGGCGTAGATCACAGTGGCGAAAATCGCCGGCACCTTGCCCAGGCCAAACAGCATCAGCACCGGGATCAAATACACGAAGCTCGGCATGGTCTGCATGATGTCGAGCACCGGCATCAGCACTGCGCGCAAGCGATTGCTGCGCGCCGCCAGAATGCCCAGCGGGATGCCGATCAATACCGAAATCAAGGTGGCCACCAGCATCAATGCCAGGGTTTGCATCAGCTTGTCCCACAAGCCCACGGCACCCACCAAAAACAGCAACCCGACAATCACCGCCGTGGTGGTTGCCTTGCGTGTTGCGTGCCAGGTAATGCCCGCAACGACGGCCAGCACCAGCCACCACGGCGCCATGCGCAGCACGGTTTCGAGGTTGACGATGGCCCACAGCAAGGTGTCGGAAATATGCCGGAACACATCGCCATAGTTGGCCACCAGCGCGTCAACCCAGCCGTTGACCCAGTCCGCTACAGAGAATGTAAAACGTTCGGGAAACATAAAGACTCTCGATCAAATGAAAGGGACGTTATCCACAGCTACAGCGTCCGCTCTCATAGCGCCGCTTCGATTTTTTTGGCAGCGTCTTCATCGACCCAGGCGTGCCAGACTTCCGGATGTTCCTTGAGGAACAGCTTGGCCAGTTTTGCCGAGTCGATGCGTTCTTTGCTCATGCGGGCCAGATTCTGGTTGAGCAGATCAATCGGCAGGTTGACCTTCTCCAGCACCGCGACCAGTTCAGGCGCTTGCTCGCTGAAGGTTTTGGAGACGCCCACCTTGATGTCTACGTGCTTGTCGACACCGGGTTTCTCGTCCAGCTTGACCAAGTCAACGCTGCCCAACAGCGGGGTTGGTGACCAGTAGTAAAACAGGATCGGCTCGCCACGGCGGTAGCTCGACAGCACGGCCGCATCGAGGGCCGGGCCGGTGCCCGGGCGGAAGTTGGTGTAGCTGTTTTCCAGGCCGTAATCCTTGAGCATGGCGCTGTTGTCCAGCTCACAGGTCCAGCCCGCCGGGCAGTTGTAGAAGCGGCCCTTGGTCGGTTCTTCCTGGTCTTTGAACACCGAGGCGTACTGCGCCAAATCAGCGATCGACTTCAAGTTAGGCGCGCTGGCTTTGATCTTGCGGCTCTCATCGCCTTCGATCACGTAGCGCGGCACGTACCAGCCTTCAACGGCGCCCACCACCGGAGCGCCGACGCCCACCACTTTGCCGGCCTTCTCGGCCTTGACCCAGACGTTGCTGCGGCCCACCCACTCTTCGGCAAACACTTGAATGTCGTTGCTGCTCAGGGCGTTTTCCATGGCGATGGAGTTGCCCGGCAAGCTGTCGGTTTTACAGCCGTAGCCTTTTTCCAGCACGAACTGCATCAGGTCGGTGAAGAGCATGCCGCTCTCCCAGTTGAGCCCGGCAAATTTCACCGGTTTGCCGGATTCACACCAGGTGGCCGCCTGGGCGGTGCCTGCAGCAACCAACACGCTGAGGGAAAGTAATGGAGTCAGCAGAGTCTTGTAGATTTTCATTGTGTGACACTCCTAATCATTAATGGCCAATGGGGGTAATCGACGCCTACAAGCTGGGCAGGGTCTGGCGCACGATCAGTTCATTGAGGCACCGCGACGCCAGTAATTGCTGGGCGGCGTCGATGTCGGGCGCGAAGAAGCGGTCTTTTTCATAAAACGCCACTTTGCTGCGCAGGGTGGTGCGGGCGATTTCGAGTTTGGGGGAGGTTTTGAGGCCAGTGCGCAGGTCCAGGCCCTGGCAGGCGGCCAGCCATTCCACGGCGAGCACGCCGCGAACGTTTTCGGCCATGTCCCACAAGCGCTTACCCGCCGCCGGAGCCATCGATACGTGGTCTTCCTGGTTGGCCGAGGTGGGAATGCTGTCGACGCTGTGCGGGTGCGCCAGCGCCTTGTTCTCGCTGGCCAATGCGGCCGCGGTCACTTGGGCAATCATGAAGCCCGAATTGACGCCGCCGTTGGCCACCAGAAACGGTGGCAATTGCGACATGTGTTTGTCCATCATCAACGAGATGCGTCGCTCGCTCAGGGCACCGATTTCAGCAATGGCCAAGGCCATGTTATCGGCGGCCATGGCGACCGGCTCGGCGTGGAAGTTGCCGCCAGAGATCACATCGCCCTGTTCGGCAAACACCAGCGGATTATCCGACACAGCGTTGGCTTCAATGCCCAGCACCTCGGCCGCCTGACGCAACTGTGTCAGGCAGGCGCCCATCACTTGTGGCTGGCAACGCAGGGAATACGGGTCTTGAACCTTGTCGCAATTTTTGTGCGATTCGGACACTTCGCTGCTCGCCCCCAGCAGGTCGCGGTACAGCGCGGCGGCATCGATTTGCCCACGTTGACCACGCGCGGCATGGATGCGCGCATCAAAAGGTGAGCGCGAGCCCAGCACCGCTTCAACCGTGAGGCTGCCGCAGGCGATGGCGGCGGCAAACAGATCTTCGCCTTCAAACAGCCCGCGCAGGGCAAAGGCTGTCGACACCTGCGTGCCATTGAGCAAGGCCAGGCCTTCTTTGGCCGCCAGCGTCAGAGGCTTAAGACCCGCCTGCTTCAGCGCGGCACCAGCCTCCAGCCATTCACCGTTGTAACGCGCCTTGCCCTCCCCCAACAGCACCAGCGACATGTGCGCCAACGGCGCCAAATCGCCCGAAGCGCCAACCGAGCCCTTGAGCGGAATATGCGGGTACACCTGGGCATTGATCAGCGCGATCAGGGCATCGATCACCACCCGGCGGATCCCCGAAAAGCCACGGCTCAGGCTGTTGACCTTGAGCACCATGATCAGGCGCACCAGGTCATCGCTGAGCGGCTCACCGACACCCGCAGCATGGGACAGCACCAGGGAACGCTGGAGGTTTTCCAGGTCTTCGCTGGCAATTTTTGTCGACGCCAGCAAACCAAAACCGGTGTTGATGCCGTAAATGGTGCGGTGCTCGGCAAGGATCTGCTCCACACACGCCACGCTGGCATCAATCTGCGCGCTAGCGCTGTCGTCCAGGCTGAGGCTTACCGGCTGCTGATAAATGTCACGCAGTTGGGCAAGGCTCAGTTGGCCGGGGATCAGGTTTAAACGGTTCACATTGATGCTCCTTGGAAAAGGGTCCGGGCCGTTAATCGCTGCGTTGAGTGTATGCACTCCGTGGGAGCGGGCTTGCTCGCGAATGCATCACAACCTGCATCGCGAGCAAGCCCGCTCCCACAAGGGATATGCACCCTCTGGGCTTAGCCGTTGACCATCGGCAGATTCAGGCCCTGTTCGTTGGCGCAGTCGATGGCGATCTGGTAACCCGCATCCGCATGGCGCATCACACCGGTCGCCGGGTCGTTGTGCAGCACACGGGCGATGCGCTCGGCCGCTTCGTCGGTGCCGTCACACACAATCACCATGCCCGAATGCTGCGAGAAGCCCATGCCAACGCCCCCACCGTGGTGCAGCGATACCCAGGTCGCGCCGCTCGCGGTGTTGAGCAAAGCGTTGAGCAGTGGCCAGTCAGAGACGGCATCCGAACCGTCCTGCATCGATTCGGTTTCACGGTTCGGGCTGGACACCGAACCTGAGTCCAGGTGGTCACGACCAATCACGATCGGCGCTTTCAGCTCACCGCTGCGCACCATTTCGTTGAACGCCAGGCCCAATTTGGCGCGCTGACCCAGGCCAACCCAGCAAATACGTGCTGGCAAACCCTGGAAGCTGATGCGCTCGCGGGCCATGTCCAGCCAGTTGTGCAGGTGGTCGTCGTCAGGGATCAGCTCTTTGACCTTGGCGTCGGTTTTGTAGATGTCTTCTGCATCGCCCGACAGTGC
The DNA here is from genome assembly GCF_001043025.1 of Pseudomonas helleri. GTDB lineage: Bacteria > Pseudomonadota > Gammaproteobacteria > Pseudomonadales > Pseudomonadaceae > Aquipseudomonas > Aquipseudomonas helleri. The sequence continues at coordinate 378,246 of NZ_JYLD01000001.1, forward strand.
AACCCAACGGAACGGGCCAATGCCACGGCAGAACAGTGGGCGGATGTACGCCGGAACAAAACCCGGGAAGTCGAACGCAGCTTCAACGCCCACTTCTTTGGCCATCTGGCGGATGTTGTTGCCGTAGTCGAAGGTCGGAATGCCGGCTTTCTGGAACGCCAGCATGGCTTCTACGTGTTCACCCATCGAGGCTTTGGCGGCTTTGACCACGCCCGCCGGATCGGTCACGGCGCGGTCGCGGTACTGCTCCCAGGTCCAGCCTTTTGGCAGGTAGCCATTGAGCGGGTCGTGGGCGCTGGTCTGGTCGGTGACCATGTCCGGGCGAATGCCACGGCGCACCATTTCTGGCAGCAGTTCAGCGGCGTTACCGCACAGCGCGATGGAGATCGCCTTGCCTTCGGCGGTGTATTTGGCGATGCGGGCCAGGGCGTCATCCAGGTCAGCGGCTTGTTCGTCGACGTAGCGCGTGGCCAAGCGGAAGTCGATGCGGCTTTGCTGGCATTCGATGTTCAGTGAGCACGCGCCCGCCAGGGTCGCAGCCAGCGGTTGTGCGCCGCCCATGCCGCCCAAACCTGCGGTGAGTACCCATTTGCCGACCAGGCTGCCGTTGTAATGCTGGCGACCAGCCTCAACGAAGGTTTCGTAAGTGCCCTGGACGATGCCCTGGCTGCCGATGTAGATCCAGCTGCCGGCGGTCATCTGGCCGTACATGGCCAGGCCTTTGGCGTCGAGTTCGTTGAAGTGTTCCCACGTTGCCCAATGCGGCACCAGGTTGGAGTTGGCGATCAGTACCCGTGGTGCGTTGCTGTGGGTTTTGAACACGCCGACCGGCTTGCCCGATTGCACCAGCAGGGTTTCGTCGTCGTTGAGGTTGGTCAGGCTTTCGACGATTTTGTCGTAGCACTCCCAGTTACGCGCCGCACGACCAATACCGCCATACACCACCAGCTCGGTCGGGTTTTCTGCCACCTGTGGATCAAGGTTGTTCATCAGCATCCGCAGGGGTGCTTCAGTCATCCAGCTTTTAGCCGTGAGCTGAGTGCCACGGGCGGCGCGGATCTCACCTTCGCGGTGACGGTTGAACGCGACAGGCGATTTAGGGGTAGTTGAAGTCACGGGTAACTCCTCAGTGCTGGGCAGGTGAACACTTATGTACTTGTACATACAAGAATATGCAAGTAAGCGGCCAACGTGACTTTGCTGTCAATTAAAACATCGCGACATGGGTTGAAAGGCCCGAAAACAAGGGCGTTGAGGCACGCACAAGGTTTGCTTAAACATGCAGGAGGGAGAGTAAGGGGATGTTACTTGAAGGGCGTTTTGCGTCTTTTTGGGGCGTTAGGTAACAAGATGGGGCGTGGCTTAACTCGACTTGTGGGAGCGGGCTTGCTCGCGATGCAAACAACGCCGTGTATCAGGCACATCGCAGTGATGCTATCGCGAGCAAGCCCGCTCCCACATTTTCAGACCCTATTCAACTCAATCACGCAGCTACGGCCGGTGATGGCGATCTCAAGCAGCTCGCGATTACCGTTCAGTTGCAGGCAATCGTAGCGGCCAAGTTGTTCGTGACGCGTGTCACCCACGCGTACGTCAACGTGCTCATCAGCAGCAAACACCAGCACGGTCTGCGCCGGGGTGAACAAGCGGCTACCGCCTTGCAGCCATTGCAGGCGGGCGCTGTAACGCTGCGGGGCGTAGATCAGGTTGAAGTCGCGGATCGGCCCGTCGATCAAGCGGCAACTGACCTCGCTGTCACCTTTAAAAGCAAAGGCATCGAACGGTAACAACGCCCGGCTCTGCTCGCCGTCCACCTGCAGGTGCATGCCCGCGCCTTGCAGCACGGTGATGACTCGCTGGTAGCCGTCGAAACGCGAAAAGCCGCCCGACTCGCCAATGTCGGCAATCGACAAGCGCCAGCCGAAGCCATCAAGGCCTTCACCGACATCGCGGGTGATTTCTTCAGTACTGCCGCCGCCGTTTTTCCACGGCATGCGCGGGTAATCGGCGGCGCGTAAAACGCTGAGTTCACTCATTTGCTGAAACGTCCTTCCAGGCGATGACGGGAACCGGGGTGGATCAGACGAGCGGCAGTCACTGGCTGACGGCCCGACCACGTGCGACGGCGGATCAGCAGGCACGGCTCGCTGGCTTCAATTTGCAGCAGCTTGCACTCTTTGGGGTCAGCCAAAATCGCTTCGACCACGTGCTCACCTTCGGTCAGCGGTGCGACCTGCGACAGATAGGCGTAAGGCGTTTGCCGAGTGAAGTCTTGCTTGAGGTAGTCCGGAGCGACGAGCGCGTTGACGAAACGGTCCTCAATTTGCACGGGAATACCGTTTTCGTAATGCACGATCAACGAATGAAACACTTTCTGCCCTTCACGCATGTCGAGGACGGCGGCGCGCTCGGAACCGGCCAGTTCTTCGGCCAGGCTGATCACTTTGCAGGTGTGCTTATGGCCACGGGCGGCGATTTCGTCGGCAATGTTGTTGACTTCAAACAGCGCGGATTGCGTTTTTGGCTCGGCCACGAAGGTGCCAACACCCTGCATGCGCACCAGCAGGCCGTCTGCGGTCATTTCGCGCAGCGCCCGGTTGATGGTCATGCGGCTGAAGCCCAGTTGGCTGACCAGCTCGCTTTCAGACGGCACGCGGTAATGCGGCGGCCAGTTACCGCTCTCGATTTGCTGAGTGATCATCTGTTTTACGCGAGCGTAAAGCGGGGCTGGACTGTCGCCCATGTGGGCGGCCAGCGGGGGCACGACAGGCGGAGTCGACACAGGCAATCCTTGTTCATGAGTTAAGGGGCGTAGCTTGCCGGAGTTTACCGGGCAGGCAAACGTCTGTATATGTATATACAAATTTCCACGATGGGGTGCTCAACCGATGTCCGTCTTCTTCGCCGAACGTGCGCTGTTACCCACAGGCTGGGCTACTCATGTCCGCATTGAGGTCGGGGCCGACGGCTTTCTGACCCGTATTCAAGCCAATGCCGACGACCAAGGCGCACAACGCTTGAACGGCCCGGTGTTACCGGGCATGCCGAATCTGCACTCCCATGCGTTTCAGCGGGCCATGGCCGGTTTGGCCGAAGTGGCGGGCAACCCCAACGACAGCTTCTGGACCTGGCGCGACCTGATGTACCGGCTGGTCGGCAAAATCAGCCCTGAGCAATTGGGCGTCATCGCCCGCCAGTTGTACATCGAAATGCTCAAGGCCGGGTACACCTCGGTGGCGGAATTCCATTACGTGCACCACGACCTGTCGGGCCAGCCTTACGCCAACCCGGCCGAGCTGGCGCTGCGCATCAGTGAAGCGGCGCGCTCCACCGGCATAGGCCTGACGTTGCTGCCGGTTCTGTACAGCCATTCCGGTTTTGGCGGCCAGGCGCCTAACGATGGCCAGCGCCGTTTTATCAACAGCACCGAGCAATACCTGACCTTGCAGCAGCAGTTAAAACCCCTGCTGGCGCAACAACCGGCGCAACAACTGGGCCTGTGTTTCCACTCGCTGCGAGCGGTCACCCCCGAACAACTACACGACGTGCTGCGCGCCAGCGACACGGCGTGCCCGGTGCATATCCACATTGCCGAGCAGCAAAAGGAAGTCGATGACTGCCTGGGCTGGAGCGGCAAACGCCCGATCCAGTGGCTGTATGACAACGTTGAAGTCGACGCGCGCTGGTGCCTGGTGCATGCCACCCACGCGACACCCGACGAAGTGCGCCTTATGGCGCACAGCCAGGCCGTGGCCGGGCTGTGCCTGACCACAGAAGCCAACCTGGGCGACGGAATTTTCCCGGCGGTGGACTACCTCGCGCAAAACGGCCGCATGGGCATTGGCTCAGACAGCCACGTGTCGTTGAGCGTGGTTGAAGAGTTGCGCTGGCTGGAATACGGCCAGCGTTTACGCGACCAACGGCGCAACCGCCTGTACCGCAGTGACCAGCCGATGGTCGGGCGTACCCTGTACGACGCCGCCGTGGCGGGCGGTGCACAAGCAATGGGCCAGCCGGTAGCCGGATTGGCCGTGGGCCAGCGGGCCGACTGGCTGGTACTCGACGGCAACGACCCGTATCTGGCGACGGCGCAGGAAGACGGGATTCTCAACCGCTGGTTGTTTGCCGGCGGCGATCGTCAGGTCCGTGACGTGATGGTGAACGGCCAATGGGTGGTGCGTGACAGGCGCCATGCAGATGAAGACGTGAGCAGCCGGGACTTCACTCGCGTGTTGAAAGAACTTCTGGGGGAATAAAGTGTGGGAGCGGGCTTGCTCGCGATTCAGACGACTCGATGTATCAGGTACACCGCGTCGATGCTATCGCGAGCAAGCCCGCTCCCACCGGTTCAAATCCACTCATCTGCCAGGTGGTGTTCGGCCCAGTGGCGTACGTCGGCGTAGGGGTAGTTTTCCAGGGCGGCAAAACCTGCAATCGAACGCGCTTTGATCTTGGTGAATAACGGCACGCTAATGCCGCACAAAAAACGGGTCACGCGTTCCGCCGGTGGATAACTGCCTGTGTACTCCTGATGCCTGTGGATAAAAGCACCGCACAGCGCGTCAAAGTTTTTATCCACAAGCGGCGCCAGCGCGGGCGGGTCGGGCAAGCGCGCAATCTGCCCCGCACACACAGAGCAATGCCCGCACTGCTGCGGCGCCTGCTCATCGCCAAAGTACTGCGCCAGCCGATAACTCAGGCAGGTATCACTGGAGAACAGCGCCAGCATTGCGTGAATACGCGCAATTTCGCTGCGCTCATGGGCGGTGAAGTACTGATGCAACTCAAGGCTCAGCGCCTGTGCATCTACCTCAGTCACCAGCACGTTATAGACCTCGGTCATCTGCTTGCTTTCAAGCTCGATCCAACCCTTCTCCTGAAAGTAGTCCAGCGCCTTGACCACTCGATTGCGGTCCGCCTGATGCTGCTCGTACAGGGTGTCAAAGTTCACCGTGGCCCAGGTCCGGGCACGGCTGGAGGTCTGGATAATCGCCGCTACAAACTGTTGGCGCTCGCCTTCAAACTTGGCCAGCAAGGTGTCGGGCTCGATCAAGAACTTGAAGCGGTACTCGGCAAAATAGGCGTAACGCGGGGCGATCAGGCCGCGCAACTCCAACTGCACCAACAGGGTTTTGAGGGGTAACTGGCGGATGTTGCTCTGGTCCGACAGTGGCGTCAGCATGAACTCCCACTGCCCTTCGGCAATCGCTGCACTCAGTTCTTCCAGCACACAGCGGATGCCTTGCAGCTCTGGCGTGTCGCCATACACAAAGTTTTCCAGGACATTGAGGCTGTCGCGATTGGCCAGGACCAGACACTCGGACGTTGCGCCATCGCGACCGGCGCGGCCGATTTCCTGGCTGTAGTTTTCAATCGACTTGGGCAGGTCAAAATGCACCACGTTGCGAATGTCGCTTTTGTCGATACCCATGCCGAAGGCAATAGTCGCAACGATGCAATTGAGTTGGCCCGCCATGAACTGGCGCTGGATGCTTTCCCGTTGCTCGTGGGGTAAGCCTGCGTGGTAAGCGTTGGCGTTGATCCCGTGTTGGCTCAGGTGTTGGGCGATCTGTTCGGCAGTTTTTTGCAAAGTGACGTACACAATGCTCGGCTGGCCGAGACGCTCGCCCATCCACTGCACCAGACGCTGACGCTTGGCCGCGCCGGTGACGGGCTCGACCCACAGATCCAGGTTGGCGCGATAAAAACCGGTGGTGACGACATCCGACTCGGCAATCGCAAATTTGCGCTGCATGTCAGCGATCACAGCGGGCGTGGCCGTGGCCGTCAGCAGCAAGGCTTGCGGGATATTGAACTGGTGCTGGTAGTCCGGCAGCTTCAAGTAATCCGGGCGAAAGTTATGCCCCCACTCAGAAATACAGTGCGCCTCGTCCACCACCAGTAATGAAATTGGCACCTGCTGCAAAAAGTGACGAAAGCGCTCGTTCTTCAGGCGCTCAACCGACACCATCAGAATCTTCAACTCACCCGCCTTGGCCCGCGCCATGACAGCGCTGGCCTCATCGCGGCTTTGCACCGAGTCGATACTGGCGGCAGCAATGCCATGACGCTGCAAAAACGCCAGTTGATCCTGCATCAGCGCCAGCAGCGGCGATACCACCAGCGTCAGATGCGGCAGCAACAATGCAGGCAACTGGTAACACAACGACTTGCCCGACCCCGTCGGAAAAATCGCCGCCGCCGAACGCCCGGCCAGCACCGCACTGATCGCCGCCTCTTGGCCTGCGCGAAACTGTGGATAACCGAAAACCTGTTCCAGGGTGTTGTACATCGCTGTCACTCCATTGACCGCCGCAGAGTCCTGAACCGTAGCGCAGGGTTTGCGGCGAATCGAGAAAAGGTCGGGGGCAAATTGAGAGGGGATGATACAGGGTCAAGCGCTTGTCGCTGTCCAGAGCCTTGAATGGCAACCTCACGAACCCACCTGAAGCACGGAGCATCGATTTTTAATTTGGTTTATGGTGCTGACGATTCGCCTGAAGACCTGTCTTTGATTACCACATGGATTTCTGATCATGAAACTCGCCAGCACCCTCCCCGACACACCGGCCCTGCGCGAGCTGATGCAGTTGCTGCATGAAGAAATCGGCCTGCCCGAGCACAAGACCATCAGCCTCAAGACCTCGATCAACCTCGACCTGGGTTGCAATGGCAGCGATGCCCAGCATTTGATGGAAAGCTTGGAGGAGCGCTTCGGGCTGGAACTGGCCGATTACGATGCGTATCGCTATTTCCACCCGGCGGGCAACGACCCGCATTTCAAGCGCAACGCCAAAGGCCGGGGCAACAAGGTGCCGCTGACCATTGGCATGCTGTATGAAGCCATCAGACTCGGGCATTGGGACACACAAGCCCTGGAAGCCTGAACGGGACCTGTAGGAGCGAGCTTGTCTCGCGATCTTTAAAGGGCTAAAAAAATCGCTCTCAGTAAATCAGTGAAGGCGCTTTTTAGCGGCTATATAAGCCGCATTATCATCACGCCTGCCAACCCCCAGCACTAACACCACCAAGCGGTTATCAATGACTTCATACACCAGCCTTACACCGCTGGCGCGCAGTTTAATTTTGTAGCAATCAACCATATTGCTGAGTTTTGCTGCCGGCACCCTGGGTGCTAACAGGCGTGATTTGAGCTTTTTCAACAGTTGGACCTGGAGCACTGGATCCAGCTTTGACAGTTCTTTTTTGGCTTCCATTACAAATTCAAGGGTATAGCGCTTGATCACATCTGCCTGAGGTTCAGTTTTTTTCGGCAGTGGCGATGAGCTCATCAATATCGACCTTGATAGTAGGATTGCCCCGCCGCTCATTGACCAGCTTTTCCAGCTCAGCGTCGTCAATCATCTCGAGCAGCAGCTCATAGCGCTCTGGCGAGAGGATGTAAAAAGCGGGTTCATTACGATTGAGAATAACCATCGGGTCGCCGCCGCTTTCGCGAAAGGTGCCCATAGGGTCCTTTTTCAAATCGGTTACAGAAGCTGCAACTTTAGCGAGTACGGTGAACGTCATATACGACCTCATGTCTTTGAATAAGGGATGACTTATCCGTTATCGCTGTAAGTCATCAGAGCCAAAATTCATTTTTTAGTCTGCGCGATAAGCCAAATCGAAACACTTGAACGACTGGCCGCTGATCGCATGATAAGGGCCGAAAATAGCACGCTTAAAGAGTTTATCAAAAGCACTTTTAAAAGCGCTTCAAAAGTAATAAAAGCCCACTCATCACTTCAGGCGAGCCCGGTTATTGGATATATACCGATGCAGAAGCTGCCTAAGGCTGCGAGCCTTTAATCTTCAGGCACAAAAAAACCGCCCTTTCAGGCGGTTTTTTTGTAGATCAATGCGCTAACCGATGCTTATAGCTTCGGGCCAGCAGCTTTGATCGCGTCGCTGACGTCGAACTTTTTGAAGTTCTCAACGAACAGGCCAGCCAGGGCTTTGGCCGCTTCGTCGTAGGCCGCTTTGTCAGCCCAGGTGTTACGTGGGTTCAGCAGGGCAGTGTCAACACCCGGTACGGCCAATGGCACGTCGAGGTTGATGGTGTCCAGGTGCTCGGTTTCTGCGCCGATCAGAGCACCGCTCTGGATCGCTGCAATCACGCCACGGGTGGTCGGGATGTTGAAGCGCTTGCCAACGCCGTAGCCGCCGCCAGTCCAACCGGTGTTAACCAGGTAAACCTTGGAGCCGAAACCGCGGATGCGCTTGATCAGCAGCTCTGCGTATTCGCCAGCAGGACGCGGGAAGAATGGCGCGCCGAAGCACGTCGAGAAGGTCGACTTGATGCCGCTGCCCGAACCCATTTCAGTCGAACCTACCAGTGCGGTGTAACCCGACAGGAAGTGGTAAGCCGCTTGTTCTTCGCTGAGGATCGACACCGGTGGCAGTACGCCGGTCAGGTCGCAGGTCAGGAAGATCACAGCGTTTGGCTCGCCACCGAGGTTTTTCGGTGCGCGTTTTTCGATCAGTTCACGCGGGTAAGCAGCACGGCTGTTTTGCGTCAGGCTGTCGTCTGCGTAGTCCGCTTTTTTGGTGACTGGATCAATAACAACGTTTTCCAGTACCGCGCCGTGCTGGATGGCTTTCCAGATCACCGGCTCGTTTTTCTCGGACAGGTCGATGCACTTGGCATAGCAACCGCCTTCGATGTTGAACACCACGCCCACGCCCCAGCCGTGTTCGTCGTCACCGATCAGGTAACGGCTTTCGTCAGCCGACAGGGTGGTTTTACCGGTGCCCGACAGGCCGAAGAACAGGGTCACGTCGCCCTCTTCGCCCATGTTGGCCGCACAGTGCATCGGCAGAACGTCGACTGCTGGCAGCAGGAAGTTTTGAACCGAGAACAGGGCTTTTTTCATTTCGCCGGCGTAACGCATGCCTGCGATCAGCACTTTTTTGGCTGCAAAGTTGATGATCACGCAACCGTCGGAGTTGGTGCCATCACGCTCTGGCTCGCACACGAAGTTCGGTGCGTTGATGATTTGCCACTCGTCTTTGCCCGCCGGGTTGTACTGTTCCGGGTTGATGAACAGGCAACGGCCAAACAGGTTGTGCCACGCGGTTTCGGTGGTCATTTTGACGGGCAGGTAGTGCGCCGGATCAGAGCCTACATGAACGTGAGAAACGAAACGCTCACGCTCAGCCACGTAAGCCGAAACACGGTCCCACAGCGCGTCGAACTTGTCGGCCGGGAACTTGCGGTTGATCGGGCCCCAGGCGATTGCGTCCTGAGTGGTCGGTTCTTCAACAATGAAGCGGTCAGCAGGTGAACGACCCGTGCGATGGCCGGTACGAACAACCAGTGCACCGCTGTCGGCAAGCTCGCCTTCACCACGGTTCAGGGCTTCTTTTACCAGTTCGTCGATGCTCAGATCGATGTGCACGGCGTTATTAGCTTGCGTCATGAGGTTCCCCGTCGGCCATTGGCCGAGTGCGCCAAACGTTTTGTAGTAGAAATAGTTGCACTACTACCGCGAAAAAAGTGGGCCGGATTATGCCAGAAATGGCCAAAAAGAGTAGGGCCCACCTGTCAGAACCGCGCAAGAACGGTAATTGACAGGTGTTTCACCTGCGCTGAAACGTTTTAGTGATGAGTATTGGAAGGCGACTGAACACCCGCGCCGGAGAATAATTGATCCACATCGGCCGCATCGAACAGGTATTGGGCGTTGCAAAACTGGCAATCGATCTCGATATGACCACCGTGTTCGGCCACCAGATTGAGCGCATCTTCATGGCCCAGGCTGGTCAATGCATTGCCTGAACGCTCACGCGAGCAGCTGCATTTGAACTCAAGTGCTTCTGAGTCGAACACGCGCACGGTTTCTTCGTGGTACAGACGGTGCAGGATGGTTTCGTTGTCCAGCCCCATCAGCTCTTCAGCCTTGAGCGTATCGCCCAGCATCAGCAGTTCTTTCCACTTATCGGCACGCTCCTCTTCGTCATCGATCACGTCGACCGGCAGTTGCTGCAAGAACATGCCACGTGCACGCAGACCGTCCGCTTTCAGCCAGAAGCGCGTAGGCACTTGCTGAGACATGACGAAGTAATTGGTGAAGCAATCCGCCAGCGTTTCGCCATCCAGGTCCACAAAACCCTGGGAGCGTTCGCCCACTTTTGGCACAACGGTAATGGCCAGCAGGCCGTCTGGCAGCAGGTCGGCCAAGGTGGCATCCGGGGCAATCTGCTCAGGATCAAAACGGGCCAAACCACGGATTTCGCGCTCGCTGGTGCACTCGATGGTCAACAGTGGCACCGGGCCTTCGGAACGCGCTTGCAGGCTCAGCAAACCGTCGTTTTTCTGGTTGCCCACCAGCAACGCCGCTGCCGCCATCAGCTCGCCCAGCAATTGCTGGACCGGTTCTGGGTAGTTATGTTTGGCCAACACTTCTGCGTAGCTGTGCTCAAGCGAAACCAGCTCGCCACGGGCATCGCAGGTGTCAAACATAAAGCGTTGGGTGGCGTCTTTTGGGAGGTCGTTTTTAAGTAGATCGGACATAAGAATAGAGTTCTGAATGGGTTACTTAATGTAGGTGGGGCTTTAACAGGCCGCTGGCTAATAACCCTATATGGCGTTTCACCTGCGCAGTTACAAGTCATGTCTGCACAGACACGACGCACGGCAAAGCAATGGCAGCCCACAACGTATCCGCCGCTGCTGTTGTTACAAATCGCTCACGTCATGCAACTGGTGCAGTTGGCGACGTTGTTTTTTGGTCGGCTTGCCGTCGGTAGTGATCCCCATCGCCCCGGCCTTGCGCAGCGCAGCCGCGTTTTCGCGCTTGGCGATGCTTTGCTCGGTTTCGGCATACAGCGTTTGCGCCTCCGGGGCGCCACGACGTACCACCGACAAGGCTTTGACTTCGACGGTGCGCTCTTCAAGCCCTACCCGGATCTGCAACTCATCACCCACACGCGGCTCTTTGCCGGGCTTGCAACGCTCGCCACGGCAGTGAACCTTGCCACTTTCAATGGCCGCCTTGGCCAACGCCCGGGTTTTATAGAAGCGTGCCGCCCACAGCCATTTGTCCAACCGGACTTTGTCGTCCTCTTCCTGTTTCTGCGCCATTGGAAGCCCCTTCATTTAAATTCACAGAACTGTACTACTACTTTTGATGAACCAAGGAAGGAATACGCCCGATAGAATGCTCATCGGCCAACACTGCAGCTCAATCACTGCATTGCATCCCCCCGTAGGAAAACTGTCGCCATTTGCCAGCTATTCTGCGTGAATACCGCCTGTTGGCTTTCATGTGTGACCTGCAGGGCCTTTCCTGCAACCTGAATACGTTAATCGCTGGTTACTTATATTGAAGACATTTGATCATTTGACCGTTGTCGGTCTGCGCGAGTGGGTGGCGCTGCCCGATTTGGGCGTCGCCGGCTTGCGCGCGAAAATCGACACCGGCGCCAGTACCTCCAGTTTGCATGCCACCGAGATCGAGCCTTTTGAGCGCGACGGTGTCGAGTGGGTACGTTTCAATGCCCATTTGGGCACATTGGTACAACTGCGCCACCGTCGCTGCGAAGCGCCGTTAGTGGCGATTAAAACCATTAAGAGCTCAAACGGTCACACACAGGTGCGCTATGTCATACGCACCGACCTGGCCCTGGGGGATCATGTGTGGCAAGTCGAATTCACCCTCGCTTGCCGCAAATCGATGCGCTACCGCCTGTTGCTGGGCTCAAAAGCGCTGGTCGACGGCCAATTGGTCGTTAACCCGGGGCAAAAATACGTTCAAGACAAGCCGGTGTTTCCGGTGACTACTACCTCCTCCAAAGGTGCTGCATGAAGATCGCTGTGCTGTCGCGCAACCCGCGTCTGTATTCCACTCGTCGCCTGGTTGAGGCCGGGACCGAACGAGGCCATCAGATGGTGGTGATCGATACCTTGCGCGCCTATATGAACATTGCCAGTCATAAGCCGCAGATCCATTACCGTGGCAAGCCGCTGGAAGGCTTTGATGCAGTAATCCCGCGCATTGGTGCATCCGTGACGTTTTACGGCTGTGCGGTGTTGCGCCAGTTCGAAATGATGGGCGTGTTTCCGCTCAATGAGTCGGTGGCCATTGCCCGTTCACGTGACAAATTGCGCTCGCTGCAATTGCTCTCGCGTCGTGGCCTGGGCTTGCCGGTGACAGGTTTTGCCCACTCGCCGGATGACATCCCGGACTTGATCGAAATGGTTAACGGCGCACCGCTGGTGATCAAGGTATTGGAAGGCACGCAAGGCATTGGCGTGGTGCTGTGTGAAACCGCGACGGCGGCCGAGTCGGTGATCGAAGCCTTTATGGGCCTCAAGCAGAACATCATGGTGCAGGAATACATCAAGGAAGCGGGCGGTGCCGATATCCGTTGCTTCGTGGTGGGCGACAAGGTGATTGCCGCCATGAAGCGCCAGGCCAAGCCGGGCGAGTTCCGCTCCAACCTGCACCGTGGCGGCAGCGCCAGCCTGATCAAAATCACCCCCGAAGAACGTATGACGGCTATTCGTGCAGCCAAGGTCATGGGGTTGAGCGTGGCCGGGGTCGATATTCTGCGCTCCAACCACGGCCCGCTGGTGCTGGAGGTCAACTCATCGCCGGGGCTTGAAGGGATCGAAACCACCACGGGCAAAAATGTGGCGGGGATCATCATTGAGCATCTGGAAAAAAACAGCGGCCCGAACATGACGCGGACTAAAGGCAAGGGTTAACGCACCCAAAACGTGTAGGAGCGAGCTTGCCTCGCGATCTTTTAACAGATCAAAAGATCGCGAGACGAGCTCGCTCCTACAGGGTGTGTGTTTAAACGGCGCCGCGCGGCAACATCAAACCCAGCGGCAGCCGGACTCTGGCTTCCAGGCCACCGCCAGCACGGTTACGCAACTCAACGTTGCCGCCGTGCATGGAGGCGATACGTTTAACAATCGCCAGGCCCAAGCCAGTGCCTTTGCCGCCTCGGGCACGATCACCGCGAATAAACGGGTTGAAGATGTCTTCAAGCTCGGACGGGTCAATGCCTGCACCGCGGTCCATCACACTCAGCACCACGTAAGGCGCGCTGGTATCGCCAGACACATAGGCGGCCACTTCAACGTCATCCCCCGCATGGTGCAAGGCGTTGCCGATCAAGTTATTGAGCAGGCGCTTCATCGATACCCGACGCAACGCAAACGGCTGAATGGGCTGCAAACGCAAGCGCACCTGTTCGTCATTCTGGTTATACGGCGCAACGACTTCGCGGATCAGTTCGCACAGGTCAACTTCTTCAACCGGCTCATCGCGACCGTCGCGGATAAACGCCAAAAATTGATCCAAAATGGCGTCCATGTCTTCAATGTCGCGCACCATGTCGTCGGTCAGGTCGTTGTGGTTGCCCATCAACTCCAGCGACAAACGCAAACGCGTCAACGGCGTGCGCAAGTCATGGGACACACCCGCCAGCATCAGTTCGCGCTCGCGGCCTGCCTGTTCCACATCTTCAGCCATCTGGTTGAAGGCGCTGTACACCTCGGTCATTTCGCTCGGTGTATCACTGATCGGCAGGCGCACACTGCGCCCCTGCCCCAACTGCCTGGCCGCATAAACCAGCCGCTTAAGTGGCTGATTGAGCTGGCTGACGAAAATCCACGCCGAAGCGGTGGATAACAACCCGATGGCCAGGAACCAGCCCAGTACGCTCCAGATTTTTTGCCCACGCAGCGGGTGCGGGTACAACGGTACCTTTAGCCAGCCATCGCCCAGGCTCGGCGCTCGTACCCACAGCGCCGGAGGCGAGTGCATGCGCAAACGCACTTCGGTGTCGGCACCCAGTTCGGCCTGCATCTGACGCTCGTAAATCTCGCTGTAAGGCCAGTGTTGCTCGCCTTCTGGTACCCCGCCGCCCACCACACGCGTCAGCGTTGCGGCATCGGCGATCTTGGCGCGGTTCTCTTCATCAGCTGCCCAATAGGCGCGCAGCACCAGGCCCACGCCGTGGCTGTATTGGCGGTCGACCAACATATCTTCGTTCATCAACAGATAAACCAGGGTCAATGCCTTGGAGAACAGGACGACGATGAGCACCAGCCAGAGGGTGCGGGAGAAAAAACTTTGGGGGAACCACAGAGGGGTTTTCATAGATGGCGCTTTACACGTTGCAGGGACGAGTACCAAGACCCGCAATAGAATGAAGTGCGAGCCACCCGGCGCCCTAAGGCCACTGGGTGACTCGCGCCTGCACAGGCGACATCACTTGGTTGCGTTGCCATCCGGCACGAACACATAACCGACACCCCAGACCGTCTGGATGTAGCGCGGTTTGGAAGGGTCCGGCTCGATCATGCGGCGCAGGCGGGAGATTTGAACGTCGATTGAACGCTCCAGTGCATCCCACTCACGGCCACGGGCCAGGTTCATCAGCTTGTCGCGGGTCAACGGCTCGCGCGCATGCATGACCAACGCCTTGAGTACGGCAAACTCACCGGTGGTGAGCATGTGTACTTCATCGCCACGCTTGAGCTCGCGCGTGGCCAGGGATAACTCGTAATCACCAAAGGTGACGCTTTCGTCTTCGCTGCCCGGAGCCCCCGGTACAGGCGAGGCCTGGCGGCGCAGAACTGCCTTTACCCGAGCCATCAGTTCGTCAGGGTTGAAGGGTTTGGACAGATAATCGTCGGCCCCCAGTTCAAGCCCTTTGATACGGCTCAGTTCGTCGCCTTTGGCCGTCAGCATGATGATCGGTATCTGGTTGTTGCCTGCACGCAGTCGACGGCACGCAGACAGCCCGTCTTCGCCGGGCAGCATCAGGTCCAGTACTACCAGGTTAAATACCTCACGAGCCAGCAAACGGTCCATTTGCTCGACGTTCGGCACAGCGCGGGCGCGGTAGCCCTTGCTGACGAAGAAACGCTCCAGCAGGCTGCTCAGCCCTGGATCGTCATCAACGATAAGAATTTTTTCGCCTTCAGCCGTTTGTGCAGTGCTGCTCATTAGATGCTCCTGTGATCTCGGCGCGCATTATGGCTTAGCTGCTGTTATACGCATCGTGTGCATTGTTAGCAGATTTTTCCTTCACGGCCAGTGCGCCGAGTATAGCGGGTGAAGTGCGCAATCCCCTGAATCCGGGAACGCTGGTTATAATGCGCCGCCTTTTGTGTCAGGCAATCTCGGTTTTTCAAACATTGCGCCAGGATTTATTTTTTCAATGCCTGCCGTAATTTGCTGATTTCACGGGTCAACAGGCTGCCCTTTTGGCCCAGGTAGCGGCGCCCTTCGGGCCGCTCAACCAGTCTCGCAAGCCTTACAGCCCGGGCCTGCGAGCCTGCATCACAATTTGTCAGGTGGTTTTATGGACAGCATCAACAGCCGCATCGCCGAAGAACTTGGCGTGCGCCCGCAGCAGGTCGAAGCGGCCGTCGCTCTTCTGGATGAAGGCTCCACCGTACCCTTCATCTCTCGCTACCGTAAGGAAGTGACAGGCAGCCTGGATGACACCCAGTTACGTCATCTGGAAGAACGCTTGCGCTACCTGCGTGAACTCGACGAACGGCGTATCAGCATCCTCGCCAGCATCGAAGAACAAGGCAAATTGACGCCTGAGCTGGCCCGCGACATCAAGCTGGCCGACACCAAGACCCGCCTCGAAGACTTGTATCTGCCTTACAAGCAAAAGCGCCGCACCAAGGGCCAGATCGCCCTGGAAGCCGGTCTCGGCGAACTGGCTGACGGCCTGTTCAACGACCCCAACCTCAGCCCGGACACCGAAGCCGCACGTTTTGTTGACGCCGAAAAAGGCGTGGCAGACGTCAAGGCTGCCCTCGATGGCGCCAAGTACATCCTCATGGAGCGCTTCGCCGAAGACGCCAGCCTGCTGGATAAACTGCGCAGCTTCTTGAAGCAGGAAGCCACCCTCAGCGCCCGCGTTATCGCTGGCAAAGAGGAAGAAGGCGCCAAGTTCCGCGATTACTTCGAACACGACGAACCGCTCAAAAGCATGCCGTCACACCGCGCGCTGGCGATTTTCCGGGGCCGCAACGAAGGCATCCTCAGCTCGTCGCTCAAGGTCGGTGAAGAACTGCCCGGCACCATGCACCCTGGCGAAATGATGATTGCCCAGCGCTTCGGCCTGGAAAACCAAAACCGCCCGGCAGACAAATGGCTGAGCGAAGTGGTGCGCTGGACCTGGAAGGTCAAGCTCTACACTCACCTCGAAACCGACCTGCTGGGTGAACTGCGCGACGCCGCAGAAACCGAAGCGATCAACGTGTTTGCCCACAACCTGCACGACCTGTTGCTGGCCGCCCCTGCTGGCCCGCGTGCCACGCTGGGCCTGGACCCGGGCCTGCGCACCGGCTGCAAGATCGCCGTGGTCGATGCCACCGGCAAACTGCTTGAGCACGCCACGGTGTACCCGCACGTGCCGCACAACAAGTGGGATCAGACCATCGCGATCATGGCCGCCCTGTGCGCCAAGCATTCGGTTGAGCTGATCGCCATCGGCAACGGCACCGCCAGCCGCGAAAGCGACAAGTTGGCCCTTGAGCTGATCAAAAAATACCCGGCCCTGAAAGTCACCAAAGTGATGGTGTCCGAAGCCGGTGCATCGGTGTACTCGGCCTCTGAACTGGCCGCCAAGGAATTCCCGGACCTCGACGTGTCGATCCGTGGCGCCGTGTCGATCGCCCGCCGCCTGCAAGATCCGCTGGCCGAGCTGGTGAAAATCGACCCTAAATCCATTGGTGTCGGCCAATACCAGCACGACGTGTCCCAGCTCAAACTGGCACGCGGCCTGGACGCCGTGGTCGAGGACTGCGTAAACGCCGTGGGCGTGGACGTGAACACCGCCTCGGTCGCGCTGCTGGCGCGTATTTCCGGCCTTAACGCCACCCTGGCGCAAAACATCGTGGCCCACCGCGATGAAAACGGCGCCTTCAAAACCCGTGCGGCGCTGAAAAAAGTCAGCCGTCTGGGCGAAAAAACCTTCGAACAGGCCGCCGGTTTCTTGCGCGTCATGAACGGTGACAACCCGCTCGACGCCTCAGCCGTTCACCCGGAAGCCTACCCGCTGGTCAAGCGCATCGCCTCGGACACCGAGCGTGACATTCGCTCGCTGATCGGCGACGCCGGCTTCCTCAAGCGTCTGGACCCGAAGAAATTCACCGACGAAACCTTCGGCCTGCCGACCGTCACCGACATCCTGCAAGAGCTGGAAAAGCCCGGCCGCGACCCGCGTCCCGAGTTCAAGACGGCAGAGTTCCAGGAAGGGGTTGAAGACCTTAAAGACCTGGAGCTGGGGATGATCCTCGAAGGCGTGGTCACCAACGTGACCAACTTCGGTGCGTTCGTCGATATCGGCGTGCATCAGGACGGTTTGGTGCACATCTCGGCCTTGTCCGAGAAGTTCATCAAAGACCCGCGTGAAGCCGTTAAAGCCGGTGACGTGGTCAAGGTCAAGGTCATGGAAGTCGACATCCCGCGCAAACGCGTTGGCCTGTCGATGCGCATGAGCGATACCCCCGGCGAGAAAATCGACGGCGCGCGCGGTGCCCGCCCAGGTTCGGCGCCTCGTCAGCAACACTCGGCCCCACGCAAGGAAACAGTCGCCGCTGCCCCGGCCAACAACGCAATGGCTTCGCTGTTCGCCAATGCCAAACAGCTGAAGAAACGCTAATGACGCTGCCTGAGGGTTTGACCCAAAGCGCGTTCAGCGAGTTGATCGGCTGCCGCGTCGAGTCGGTGGAAGATGGCATTGCGCACGTCGCGCTTAGCCTTGAGCCGCAGTTGCGCAACCGTGGCGGCAAAATGCACGGTGGGGTGATTTTCAGCCTGGTCGACATCACCATGGGGCTGGCCTGTTCCGGCGCCCATGGTTTTGACCGCCAAAGCGTGACGATCGAGTGCAAGATCAACTACTTGCGCTCCGTTTCCGATGGCGATGTGCTGTGCATCGCCAAGGTCATCCACCCCGGCCGACGGACGTTTGTCGTCGAAGCGGACGTCATGCAAGGCGACAAACTGGTCGCTAAAGCACAAGGCACGTTCGCTGTCCTGTAGCGGTCATCAGGTCATTTGAGTTAATTTCGGCACTGTGAAAGCAGTGCCGAAATGCGCTCGGAGCGCCGTAATACCGAAACAGGGACGGGGCTGAGCATCACCCCTACAAAGCCAGGCGACCACGCCGGTATAACTTCACCCTTGTAGACCGTCCTGACCACCCCCATATTGGGGCGACTGACGCGTGAAGGAATCTAACTTGAGCGAACTTCTCAACCGCCGCCTGAACTTACTTGGCGAGCGCACACACCTCTCTTTGCTCGAGCAGTGCCTGCATGGTATCGAGCGCGAATGCCTGCGCGTAACGGCCGATGCACGACTGGCGCAGACCCCGCATCCTGAAGAACTGGGGTCGGCGCTGACCAACGACCAAATCACCACAGACTATTCCGAGTCGCTGCTGGAGTTCATTACCCCGGCCCTGCCCGACCCTGCGGACACGCTGGCCAGCCTCGACAAGATTCACCGTTTTGCCTACAGCAAACTTGGTAACGAGTTCCTGTGGAGCCCTTCGATGCCGTGCCCGTTGCCGGCTGAAGAAGACATCCCGATTGCCTACTACGGCACGTCCAACATCGGTCAGCTCAAGTACGTGTACCGCAAAGGCCTGGCTCTGCGTTACGGCAAGACCATGCAGTGCATCGCCGGGATCCACTACAACTTCAGCCTGCCTGAAGCCCTGTGGCCGGTGCTCAAGCAAGCAGAGGGCTTTGTCGGTACCGACCGTGATTACCAGTCGGACGCCTACATCGCGCTGATTCGTAACTTCCGCCGTTACAGCTGGTTGCTGATGTACTTGTTTGGCGCCTCACCTGCGCTGGATGCCGGCTTCTTGCGCGGCCGTTCGCACCAGTTGGAGCAACTGGATGCCGACACGCTGTACCTGCCGTTCGCCACCAGCCTGCGCATGAGCGACCTGGGTTACCAGAGCAACGCCCAGGCGGGCCTCACGCCTTGCTACAACAACCTCGACAGCTACATCGACAGCCTGCGCAAGGCCGTGGCGACGCCGTACCCGCCGTATGTCGAGATCGGTACGCACAAAGATGGCGAATGGGTGCAACTGAACACCAACATTCTGCAAATCGAAAACGAGTACTACTCCAACATTCGCCCCAAGCGCGTGACCTACACCGGCGAGCGCCCGATCCAGGCCCTGGTGGCCCGTGGCGTGCAGTACGTTGAAGTGCGCCTGCTGGACATCAACCCGTTCCTGCCGGTGGGCATCGACCTGCCGCAAGCGCGCTTCCTGGACGCCTTCCTGCTGTATTGCGCACTGCAAGAGAGCCCGCAGTTCGAGAGCAGCGAATGCGGCAACTGCACTTCCAACTTCTTGAGCGTGGTCAAAGAAGGTCGCCGTCCGGGCCTGCAATTGCAGCGTCAGGGCCAAGCGGTCGAACTGAAAGAGTGGGCGGCAGAACTGCTGGAAAAAATCGCCCCGGTAGCGGCGTTACTGGACCAAGTGCATGGCGGCGACGCCCACAGCAAGGCGCTGGACGATCAGTTTGCCAAGGTTAAGGACGTGTCCCTGACCCCGTCGGCCAAAGTGTTGGCCAGCATGACTGAACACAAAGAAAGCTTCGCCCAGTTTTCGATGCGCCAGAGCCAGGCCCACGCGGAGTACTTCCGCGACACCCCGCTGAGCCAGGAAGACCAGGCAGCCTTCGAAGCCAAAGCCAAGCAATCGCTACTCGAACAAGCCGAGACCGAGAAAATCGAAGAAGGTGATTTCGACCTGTTCGTGGCCTCGTACCAGGCGAGTATTTTGGCGATCAGTAACTAAGGCGACACAGCGACACAGCGACACAGCGACTCTGTAGTCGCTGTCGAGGCACGAAGGCTGCGATGCGGGCCGCAGGACCGCCGTCCAGGGTCGCTTCGCAACCCATCGCAGCCTTCGTGCCTCGTCAGCGGCTACAGGCCTTGTATGTTTTACAGCGCCTTTTCAAAGATCTTGGAGTTGCGCTGGAAGTTGTACAGCGACGCCCGCGCTGCTGGCAGGCGTTCGACGCTGCTGGGTTCAAAGCCGCGCTCGCGGAACCAGTGAGCCGTGCGTGTCGTGAGGACGAACAGGGTTTTCAGCCCCTGCGCCCGTGCACGGCTTTCGATGCGCTCCAGCAACTCATCACCCCGACGGCCATGACGGTACTCCGGGTTGACCGCCAAGCACGCCAGTTCACCGGCATCCGAATCCGCAATCTGATACAGCGCCGCGCAGGCGATGATCATGCCTTCACGCTCAACCACGCTGAATTGCTCGATTTCACGCTCCAGCACTTCCCGTGAACGGCGCACCAAGATGCCCTGCTCTTCCAGCGGGCTGATCAGGTCCAGCAAACCGCCCACGTCTTCAATCGCCGCTTCGCGGGTGACTTCGAATTGTTCCTGGGCAACCAGGGTGCCGCCGCCGTGGCGGGTAAACAGTTCGGTCAGCAGCGCACCGTCTTCGGCATAGCTGACGATGTGGCTGCGGGCCACACCACCGCTGCACGCCTCGGCAGCCGCTTCAAGCAATTCCGCCTGGTAATCGCTGCCCAGTCGCTTCATGTGCGCCGGGATTTGCTGTGGCCGCAACTCACGCACCAACCGCCCTTGTTCATCGAGCAACCCGGACTCAGCGCCAAACAGCAGCAGTTTGTCAGCGCCCAGGTCAATGGCGGCGCGGGTGGCGACGTCTTCGCAGGCCAGATTGAAGGTTTCGCCGGTGGGCGAGTAGCCCAAGGGCGACAGCAGCACGATGGAGCGCTCGTCCAGCAGGCGGTTGATGCCCTTGCGGTCGACCCGGCGCACTTCGCCGGTGTGGTGGTAGTCCACGCCATCGAGCACGCCAATCGGCCGTGCGGTCACCAGGTTGCCGCTGGCCACGCGCAAACGCGAGCCCTGCATGGGCGATGAGGCCATGTCCATGGACAAGCGCGCTTCAATTGCGATGCGCAATTGGCCCACGGCGTCCATCACGCACTCCAGCGTCGCAGCATCGGTGATGCGCATGCCTTTGTGGTAATGCGGTTGCAAACCACGGGCTTCAAGGCGGCTTTCGATTTGCGGGCGCGAGCCATGAACCAGCACCAGCCGCACGCCGAGGCTGTGCAGCAGCACCAGGTCGTGGACGATGTTGCCAAAGTTGGGGTGCGCTACACCGTCGCCAGGGAGCATGACGACAAAGGTGCAGTCGCGGTGAGCATTGATGTAAGGGGAAGCATGACGCAGCCAGTTAACGTAATCGTGCATAACCAAAGCCTGTAAAAAATGAGCCGCCTAAAAAGGGCAAAAACAGCAAACGCACAGCAGGCTGGTAGTTATCGTCGAAACAAACTTGGCAACACGCGTGCTCTCCTTGTGTATACGGGTCGGGCCTGCGGCCATTTACTGGGCCGGGGTCAGGCAATAATGTTCGATCAGTTGGCTTAATAGACGCACTGTCGGCTGCAAACGTGACATTTCGAGGTGTTCACCGGGCTGATGCGCGCAGGTGATGTCACCTGGGCCCAACACGATGGTCTCGCAGCCAAGTTGCTGAAGATAAGGTGCTTCGGTGCCAAACGCTACTGCTTCGGCGCGATGCCCGGTGAGCCGCTCGGCCACGCGCACCAGTTCGCTGTCAGCCGCCTGCTCGAACGGCGCCACACCCGCCGCAATCGGGGCAAAGTCGATTTTGACCTGATGGCGCTCGGCCAACGGATCGAGTTTGCTGCGAATGATTGAACGCAACAGCGCCGGGTCCATGCCTGGCAAAGGCCGCAGGTCGAATTCCAGCGAACATTGGCCACAAATCCGGTTCGGGTTGTCGCCACCATGGATGCAGCCAAAGTTGAGGGTCGGTTGCGGCACACTGAACTGCGGGTTGCGGTACTCGTTCAGCCATTGCTGGCGCAGCCCTTTAAGCTCGGTGATCGCGTCGTGCATGGCGTCCAGCGCGCTGTGGCCCAGGCTTGGGTCCGATGAGTGGCCGCTGCGCCCCAAAATATCGATGCGCTCCATCATCACGCCTTTGTGCATGCGGATGGGTTTGAGCCCGGTCGGTTCACCAATCACCGCGGCACGCCCCAGCGGCCGCCCGGCCTCGACCAGCGCACGCGCACCGGCCATGGAGGTTTCTTCGTCGCAGGTGGCCAGAATCAGCAGCGGCTGCTTGAACGGTTGGTCCAGCAGCGGGCGCACGGCTTCGATGATCAAGGCGAAAAAGCCCTTCATGTCGCAACTGCCCAGGCCTACCCAGCGATTGTCCACTTCGGTCAACTTGAGCGGATCGGTCTGCCACAGGGCTTCGTCATACGGCACCGTGTCGCTGTGGCCGGCCAGTACCAGACCGCCGGGGCCGCTGCCGAAACTGGCAAGCAAGTTGAACTTGCCAGGGCTGACCTGCTGGATATCGCAACTGAAACCCAACTCACCCAGCCACGTGGCCAGCAAATCGATCACGGCGCGGTTGGACTGATCCAGATGGGGCTGAGTACAACTGACCGACGGCGTGCCGATCAACGCAGCGAATTGCTCTTTGAGGGACGGTAAGGGCATGCGCTGGCTTCCTGTTGGCTGGGCGAGGCCCATCATAGAGCCATCTGCGCCACAGAATAAACCCGCGCGACGCGCCGGGGCGGTGAGTCCTGTACACTGCACGGCCTTGGCAGCCACACTTTCCCCGGCTGCGCACCGTTCCTGGATTTTCCGGCCATGCAAAAAGAAACCGAAATCAAGCTCCGCGTCAGCCGAGAAACCCTCGCCGCCTTGCGCGAGCACCCTTTGCTGAAAAAACGCAACAAAAGTGGCTGGGAAAGCCGTGAGTTGTTAAACCAGTACTTCGACACGCCTGAGCGCGATCTGGCCAAGGCCAAGGTTGCCCTGCGCCTGCGCCGCGATGGCGAAGAGGTGATTCAAACCCTCAAGACCCGCGGCCAAAGCATTGCCGGGCTGTCGGAGCGCAACGAATACGACTGGCACTTGCCCAAAGCCAAGCTCGACATCAAAAAGCTCGAAGGCGAATGCTGGCCTGACGAACTGGCCGAGCTGGACAAAAAAACCCTGAAGCCGATCTTCACCACCGATTTCGTTCGCGAGCGCGCTGAAATCTCGTGGGGCCGTGGCAAAGCCAAGGTCGTGATCGAAGCCGCGCTGGACCTGGGCCACGTGATTGCCGGCAAGCAGAAAGAAGAAATCTGCGAGCTGGAACTCGAACTGCGCGAAGGCGAGCCGGCCGCCTTGTTGGAGCTGGCCGCCGAACTGGCTGAAAAACTGCCACTGATGCCATGCGACATCAGCAAGGCTGAGCGCGGCTACCGCCTGTTCGAAGCCAACAGCTACACCGTCACCCTGCCTGCCCCTGAGTTGACCCCGGAAACGCCGCTGGACGACGCCTTTGCCGCGTTGGCCTGGCACCTGCTGGGCAACAGCCAGCGCTTGGCTGAGCAATACCGCTTCAATGGCCACTGGCGCTTGCTGCAAGACTGGCTGCACCAGTTGATTGACCTGCGTGCACTGGTCAGCAGCCTCGGCCAGGCCGCCCCGCGCCAATCGACCCACACCCTGCGGGCCGAGCTGGATGCCCTGCTTGAAGACTGGCGCCCGATTGTACAAATCGGCCAGGACGATGAAGACGTGCGTAAAGCTGCCCCTGAGCAGTTCCTCGAAGAACTGGAAGACCCGCGCTGGGGCCAGTTCTCGCTGAACACCTCACGCTGGCTGCTGGCCCGCAGTTGGACCATCGACCGTGGCACCACCCGTGGCAACCGCCAGGGCGCTGCACAATTGGCCAGCTGGCTGCCACGCCTGCTGTCGGACGAGGCCATTGCGCTGCGTCTGAACCGCTACCAGCAGCAGCCAGAAGACTTGGCCGAGCAACTGCCACGCATTGAGCGTATTCAGGCCTGGTTGCGCCTGGCGCGTGGCGTGCTGGAGATCCCGGAAGTGGATCGCTTGTACGGCGAGATGAACAAGTTGCAAGAATTGGCGAACTTGCCAATCACTGACGACGCCGAGAGCAATGACCTGCTGCTCAACGCGCGCAAGCAACAAGCCATTGCCGTGTACCAGAACCGCGCCTGGAAAACCCTGCTGCGCGCCTAAGCCTTAGACCCTGTAGGAGCGAGCTTGCCTCGCGATCTTTTAGAAGATCAAAAGATCGCGAGGCAAGCTCGCTCCTACAGAAGGTTTTACTCTTTTGGCATGTCCGCGTCGGGTGTTCGCCAGATCAGGCGGGTGGTGTCATAACCCTGCTGCTGAGCCTTGCCGAGCAGTTCGTCGCGGGTTTGCTGGTCGATCTGCGGCTTGCGCGACAGCAGCCACAGGTAGCGCCGGTCCGGGTTGCCGACCAGCGCAGTGCTGTAGCCATCCCCCAAGTACAACACCCAGTAATCGCCCTTGGTCGCGCCCGGTAACAGCCTGGACATCCAGTTATCGAACTCGACCCACAGCTTGTCGGTTTTGCCCGGCACTTGCGGGCTGGCGGTGCCCTTGGCCTCTTCCCACTTGCCTTCTGCCGTTCGGCAACGGTTCAACACCGCGACATTGCCGTCAGGTTTGAGCGTGTACTGAGCCTCGGATTGCGCGCAGTTACGCTGGAAGAACATCGGCAATCGCGCCTGCTCATACCACGTGCCCTGATAGCGCTGTAAGTCGACGCTACCCACCGTGTTCGGTGCCAGCGCGTCGTTGTTAGATGTCGAGCACCCGGCCAATAACCAGGCAGCCCCGAGGCAAACTAAAAGACGTTTCATCGCAAACGCTCCCTGCGCTTTATTTAAGGCCCTGCCCCGAGAACATCAGCACTTTGTCACCGGCGTATTGCACGCTGATAAAGCTGTTCTTATCGCCCCAGGTGCAGCTCGACATACCCAACGCACCCGAGCAATCGGTAGGGCCACCCAGCAGTTGTTCCACCTCGGCCTTGGTCATGCCCGCCGACAGTTTGGAGTAGTTTTCTTGATTGACCTTGCTGCAAGCCGCCAGCAACACACAGAACGACAACAACGCCAATGAACGCAACTTCATGGAAAAGCTCCTGAATAAAAGAATCGGCATCGCTGCCTGCTGCAAGCTTAGAAGAGAAAAGCGCGGGGTGGTTCCCGTGAGTAAAAACGACTGTGGGAGCGGGCTTGCTCGCGATGCATACAACTCGGTCTAACGAATAGACCGTGTCGATGTCATCGCGAGCAAGCCCGCTCCCACAGGGATTGTCGGGTGCAGCCAGGGTTTTACGCTTTGTGGTACGAGGTCACGCGCGCTACTTCTTCTTTCGAGCCCAGGAACACCGCTACGCGCTGGTGCAGGCCTTCTGGCTGGATGTCGAGGATGCGCTGATGGCCGTCAGTCGACGCGCCGCCCGCCTGCTCCACGAGGAACGACATAGGGTTAGCTTCATACATCAAGCGCAGTTTGCCCGGCTTGGAAGGCTCACGGCTGTCGCGCGGGTACATGAACAGACCACCGCGGGTCAGGATGCGGTGCACGTCAGCGACCATCGCGGCCACCCAACGCATGTTGTAGTTCTTGTTCAGCGGGCCTTCTTCGCCAGCCAGCAATTCGTCTACGTAGCGCTGTACCGGGGCTTCCCAGTGACGCTGGTTGGACATGTTGATGGCGAATTCCTGAGTGGTTTCAGGAATGCTGATGTTTTCGTGGGTCAGCACGAAGCTGCCCATTTCGCGGTCCAGGGTGAAGCCTTTTACGCCGTCGCCCAGGGTCAGAACCAGCATGGTCTGTGGGCCGTAGATGGCATAACCGGCAGCAACTTGTTGAGTGCCTGGCTGCAAGAAGGCCTTTTCATTCAACGGCTCGTTCTGGCTCAGGTATTCGTTCGGGCAACGCAGTACCGAGAAGATCGTGCCGACCGGCGCGTTGATGTCGATGTTCGACGAACCGTCCAGCGGGTCGAATACCAGCAGGTAGGCGCCTTTCGGGTATTTGCCCGGGATCTGGTAGGCATTGTCCATTTCTTCGGACGCCATGCCGGCCAGGTGACCGCCCCATTCGTTGGCTTCGAGCAGGATTTCGTTAGAAATCACGTCGAGTTTCTTCTGCACTTCACCTTGCACGTTTTCAGTGCCCATGCTGCCCAGAACACCGCCCAGGGCGCCTTTGGACACGGCGTGGCTGATCTCTTTGCAAGCACGCGCCACCACTTCGATGAGGAAACGCAAATCAGCAGGGGTGTTGTTGCTACGGGTCTGCTCGATCAAATAGCGACTCAGGGTAACGCGGGACATGTAAGGCTCCGAACAATGGGGAGGGGGCGAAAAAACCCGCGCAGTTTAACGCGTGTTGCCGTGCAAATCTTCTAAACAGACTCACAACCGACGGAGAGGCCGGTGCTGAACCCTTAAATCAACTTAAAACAGTAGCCGCTGCCGCAGGCTGCGATAAGGCCCGAAGGGGCTTCGTTGTTAAAAACGCGAGCCCTGCGGACTCGATCGCAGCCTTCGGCAGCGACTACAGGGGTATTACAACGCCTTCCAGATGTCGGTCGCGTATTCTCGAATGGTCCGGTCCGATGAGAACCAGCCCGCCCGTGCGGTATTCAACACGGCTTTACGCCACCATTCGTCCGGGTTGTGCCACAGGTGTTCAACGCGCATCTGCGCATCCCAGTAGGCATCAAAGTCGGCACACACCAAAAAGCGGTCGTACTCGATCAGGGAGTCGACAAAACCGGTG
This sequence comes from Pseudomonas helleri, assembly GCF_001043025.1. Lineage (GTDB taxonomy): Bacteria > Pseudomonadota > Gammaproteobacteria > Pseudomonadales > Pseudomonadaceae > Aquipseudomonas > Aquipseudomonas helleri. The sequence continues at coordinate 404,927 of NZ_JYLD01000001.1, forward strand.
TAACGCGCCGGGTCGTCGTGGGAAAAAACCCCGCCGCGTATGGCTTGCAGCACATCATTGAGCCGATGCGACGCCGCAACGTCCGCCGAGGCGTGGAACTCACCATTGAGCTTGCGGGCTTCGACCTGCTCGGAGGTCAGGCCAAAAATAAACATGTTTTCAGCGCCGATGCGCTCACTCATCTCCACGTTGGCACCGTCCATGGTGCCGATGGTCAACGCACCGTTGAGGGCGAACTTCATGTTGCTGGTGCCCGACGCCTCGTAGCCGGCAGTAGAGATTTGCTCGGACAAGTCCGCTGCCGGAATGATGTTCTCGGCCAGGCTGACGTTGTAGTTGGGGATAAACACCACTTTGAGCAGGCCGCGCACCGTGGGGTCGCTGTTAACCGTGCGGGCGATGTCGTTGGCCAGCTTAATAATCAGTTTGGCCTGTGTATAACTGGCCGCCGCCTTGCCCGCGAAGATCTTCACCCGGGGCACCCAGTTATTACTCGGCTCGGCCCGAATGGCCTGATACAGCGCCACGGTGTGCAGCAGGTTAAGCAACTGGCGCTTGTACTCATGGATCCGTTTGATCTGCACGTCGAACATCGCTTCAGGGCTGACCACAACACCCAGCCGCTCGTAGATCAGCGCCGCCAGGGTGCATTTGCTCTGCAGGCGCTGTTCGGCAAACTGTTTGCGGAAGTCAGCGCGCTCGGCAAACGGTTCGAGCTTGATCAATTTATGTTCAGTTTCATCCAGCACATCTTCGCCCAGCGCGTTTTTGAGCATCGCGGTCAACGGCGGGTTGGCCTGGAACAGCCAGCGGCGGAAGGTCACGCCGTTGGTTTTGTTGTTGATACGGTCGGGGTACAGCTTGTGCAGATCGGCAAACACCGTGCTGCGCATCAGTTGGGTGTGCAAGCCCGACACGCCGTTAACGCTGTGCGAGCCGAGAAACGCCAGATTGCCCATGCGCACCCGGCGGCCGTTGTCTTCTTCAATCAGCGACACGGCCCGCAGCACGCCAAAGTCGTGAATGCCTTTTTCACGCAGTTGGTCGATGTGGTAGCCGTTGATCAGGTAGATGATCTGCATGTGGCGCGGCAGCAGGCGCTCCATCAAGCCCACCGGCCAGGTCTCCAGCGCCTCGGGCAGCAAGGTGTGGTTGGTGTACGACAGCGTGTCGACGGTGACCTGCCAGGCGGTGTGCCACTCGATGCCGTGCTCATCGACCAGAATGCGCATCAACTCGGCGACAGCGATGGAAGGGTGCGTGTCGTTGAGCTGGATCGAGACATGCTCGGCCAGGTTGAGCAAGGTGTCATGGACGTTCAGGTGGCGACGCAGCAAGTCTTGCAGCGAGGCCGAAACAAAGAAGAACTCCTGACGCAAGCGCAGCTCTTGGCCAGCCTCGTTGCTGTCAGCCGGGTACAACACGCGCGAGATGCTCTCGGCCCGCACCACTTCGGCCACCGCACCCAAGTGGTCGCCGGCGTTAAAGCGCCCCAGGTTCAAGTCATGCAGCGCCCTTGCCCGCCACAACCGCAAGGTATTGACGCTCGCCCCGCGCCAGCCGACCACCGGCGTGTCGTAGGCGATGGCGCGCACGGTTTCGTTGGGCCACCAGATTTGCCGTGACAGGCCTTGCTCGTCCTGTTTGGTTTCAACCGAGCCGCCAAAACCTACTGAGTACAGCACCTCGGCGCGCTCAAACTCCCAGGGGTTACCGAAGTCGAGCCAGTTTTCGGTTTGCTCTTGCTGCCAGCCGTCGACGATGCTCTGGCGGAACAACCCGTGCTCGTAGCGAATGCCATAACCGTGCGCGGCGACGCCCAAGGTCGACATGCTTTCCATAAAGCACGCAGCCAGTCGGCCCAGGCCGCCGTTGCCCAAGGCCGCATCGGGCTCCAGCAGGCGGATGCGCTCCAGGTCCACACCCAGCTCGGTCAACGCCTCACGTGCGACGTCGAGCAGGCCTAGATTGCTCAGGCTGTCGTAGAGCAAACGGCCGATCAAAAACTCCAGAGACAGGTAGTACACCCGCTTCTGATCTTTGCGATAAATCTGCCGGGTATGGTCCATCCAGTGCTCGACCATATGGTCGCGGGCGGCCAGAGCAATGGCTTCAAACCAGTCATGGTCAAACGCGTGATCCGGGTCTTTACCCACCGCGTAAGTCAGTTTGGCCAGTACAGCGTCACGAAAAGCCGTTACCTGCGCGTCACGAACAAGCGGTTCCTGGGGCATCGATACAACCTCTGGCGGGATGGAGCGATTAGAAGGACGAGTGGTGTCAGCCTAGACCGTTCGACAGGAACAACGCGCGTTGATTCGGGCTTTTTTTTATTAAAAACAGACGAAATGAACAGCGCCCCAAAACGATGCACCCCGCCTGCTAAACGCTTCAACGCACACTTTGTACAAAAAACCGGCAAATGGTGATTCACTCTGCGATCAACCCCGGTATGATCGCGCGCCCTGATGCACGCTGGAATACACCCCTGATGAAGTCCAACCTGATTGCTGCCGCGGAAATCGACCGTCTCGATACCTGGGCTAAATACTCCGCACCCATGTGCGGCTCCTGCATTTCCAGCTGCTGCACCCTGCCGGTTGAGGTCAAGGTCAAAGACTTGATCCGCATTGGCCTGGTGGACGAATTCGAGCTGGGCGACCCGCCGAAGAACATCGCCAAGCGCCTGCAAAAAGAAGGGATCGTTGAGCGTTTCAACCAGAAGTCAGGGATTTTCACCCTGCAGCGCATGAGCAATAACGATTGCCTGTACCTGGATCGCAAGTCGCGCATGTGCACCATCTACGACAAACGCCCCGACACCTGCCGCAATCACCCGCGTGTAGGCCCGCGCCCAGGCTATTGCGCGTACGTGCCCAAAGCCGTCGAGCGTAAAAACAGCAGCGAACGGCTGATGAATTTTTAAAGCACCTTACTCAAGCCATTTTGTGGGAGCGGGCTTGCTCGCGATGCAGGCAACGCAGACTTTGCTCAATCAACGCGGTGATGCCATCGCGAGCAAGCCCGCTCCCACATTAGATGTCAGCCGTTACACAAAACCCGGACATAAAAAAACGCCCCCGACCGCAAGGTCGGGGGCGTTTTTGTAACCGCTAACTAATTAACTTAGTTTTTGGCCTTTTTAGCAGCGCGGGTACGCTCGCCTTCGTCCAGGATCTTCTTACGAAGACGGATGGACTTAGGCGTCACTTCGCACAGCTCGTCGTCCTGGATGAATTCCAGTGCTTGTTCCAGAGTGAAGCGAACAGGCGGAACCAGAGCGATGGTTTCGTCTTTACCCGAAGCACGCATGTTGTCGAGCTTCTTGCCCTTGGTAGGGTTAACGCCCATGTCGGTGTCACGGCTGTTCAGACCAACGATTTGACCGTTGTAGATCTCTTGACCGTGCTCAACAAACAGCTTGCCGCGTGCTTGCAGAGTTTCCAGGGAGTAGGTCAGTGCCTTGCCAGTTTCAACCGAAACCAGAACGCCGTTCTGACGGCCAGACATTTGGCCCGACTTCATCACGTCGTAACGGTCGAAGATCGAGGTCAGGATGCCAGCACCGTTGGTCAGGGTCAGGAACTGGTTACGGAAACCGATCAGACCACGAGCAGGGATGTTGTATTCCAGACGAACACGGCCTTTACCATCCGGCACCATGTTGGTCAGGTCGCCTTTACGCAGACCCATCTCTTCCATCACCTTGCCCTGAGATTCTTCTGGCAGGTCGATGGTGACGTTTTCGAACGGTTCGTGCTTCACGCCGTCAACCAGACGGATGATCACTTCTGGACGACCAACGCCCATTTCGAAGCCTTCACGACGCATGGTTTCGATCAGTACCGACAGGTGCAGCTCACCACGGCCAGAAACCTTGAACTTGTCAGCCGAGTCGCCTTCTTCAACGCGCAGAGCAACGTTGTACAGCAGCTCTTTGTCCAGACGTTCCTTGATGTTACGGGAAGTCACGAACTTGCCTTCTTTACCGCAGAATGGCGAGTCGTTTACCTGGAAGGTCATGGAAACGGTTGGCTCGTCAACGGTCAACGGCTTCATCGCTTCAACGTTCAGCGGGTCGCACAGGGTGTCAGAGATGAACAGCGAGTCCATACCGCTGATGCAAACGATGTCGCCTGCTGCAGCTTCTTCAACGTCTACACGGTGCAGACCGTGGTGACCCATCAGCTTCAGGATACGACCGTTGCGGCGCTTGCCGTCAGCGTCGATCGCTACAACCGGAGTGTTCGGCTTGACGCGACCACGAGCGATACGGCCAACACCGATAATGCCCAGGAAGCTGTTGTAGTCCAGTGCCGAGATTTGCATCTGGAACGGACCGTCACGGTCTACAGCTGGCGCAGGTACGTTGTCGACGATCGACTGGTACAGCGGGGTCATGTCTTCAGCCATGTCGGTGTGGTCAAGACCAGCAATACCGTTCAGGGCAGAGGCGTAAACCACTTTGAAGTCCAGCTGTTCTTCGGTAGCACCCAGGTTGTCGAACAGATCGAAGATCTGGTCCAGAACCCAATCAGGACGCGCGCCCGGACGGTCAACCTTGTTGATAACCACGATTGGACGCAGGCCGGCTTCGAAAGCCTTCTTGGTCACGAAACGGGTTTGCGGCATAGGGCCGTCTTGAGCGTCAACCAGCAGCAGAACGGAGTCAACCATCGACATTACGCGTTCTACTTCACCGCCGAAGTCGGCGTGGCCCGGGGTGTCCACGATGTTGATGTGGTAGCCGTTCCAGTTGATGGCGGTGTTTTTCGCCAGAATGGTAATACCGCGCTCTTTCTCCTGGTCGTTGGAGTCCATCACGCGCTCGTCGTTGAGCTCGCCGCGCTCCAGAGTGCCGGATTGGCGCAAGAGTTTGTCTACCAGGGTGGTTTTACCATGGTCAACGTGGGCGATGATGGCGATGTTACGTAGATTTTCGATCACTTGTGTATCTCGATCAGAGGATTCGGTGTGCTGACAGGTCGTGGCAGCGATTAACAGTAGAGTCAGGCCTTGCCGTTACAACTTGACGGTGGCGTCGGGGGGCCGGTGACGCAGGCCACAGGCAAACAGCCCCGGGCTCTTAGCTCGGTCGATAAACGCGCACATTGGCATGTCCCTCACTGAGCAAATGGTGAGCATGCAGGCGACTCATCACGCCTTTGTCGCAATACAACAGGTACTGACGTGTTTCATCCAGTTCCTTGAAGCGGCTGTTCAATGCATAGAACGGCAACGCTTGTACTTCGATGCCAGCCAGTTCCAGCGGTTGATCCTCTTGGGCATCCGGGTGACGGATGTCGATGACGATCTGGCCCGCCAGCACTTCGCTGACCTCTTCGACTTGCAAGTCCTGGCCCAATTCGTCGATCACTCGATCGATCGGCACCAGTTTGGCCCGCTCAAGCGCACGCTCAAGCACGGCCATATCAAACTGTTGTTCTTCGTACTCCACACGCGGACGCTTGGCGTGGGTCTTGGGGTTGACCGAAATCACCCCGCAATATTCAGGCATGTGCTTGGCAAAATCGGCGGTGCCGATCTCGTTCGCCTGATCAATGATGTCTTGCTTGTGGCTGGCGATCAGCGGGCGCAAAACCAGCTTGTCAGTCACGCAGTCGATCACCGACAGGTTAGGCAAGGTCTGGCTGGACACCTGGGAAATCGCTTCACCGGTGACCAGTGCATCAATTTCGAGGCGGTCCGCAATACGGGACGCAGCGCGCAACATCATACGCTTCAAAATGACGCCCATATGACTGTTGTCGACTTTGCCGAGAATTTCACCCAGCACTTCTTCAAACGGAACGCTCACAAACAGCACGCGCTGCGAGCTGCCGTACTTCTTCCAGATATAGTGCGCGACTTCCATCACGCCCAATTCGTGAGCACGCCCGCCGAGGTTGAAAAAGCAGAAGTGGCTCATCAGGCCGCGACGCATGATCTGGTAAGCCGCCACGGTGGAGTCGAAACCACCGGACATCAACACCAGGGTCTGCTCCAGCGATCCCAGCGGGAAGCCGCCAATGCTGTCGTGCTGGCTGTGAATCACAAACAACCGTTGGTCGCGAATTTCGAAACGGACTTCGATTTCCGGATTTTTCAGGTCAATACCGGCCGCGCCGCATTCACGTCGCAGCTTGCTGCCGACGTATTTCTCGACTTCCATCGAGGTAAATGGGTGCTTGCCGCCGCGCTTGCAACGCACTGAAAAGATTTTGCCGGCCAGTACATCGCCGTAGTGCAGTTTGCACTTTTCAACGATGTCATCGAAGTCGCCCAGCGGGTACTCGTCGACTTGCAGGAAGTGCGCGATGCCCGGCATGCAGCTCAGGCGCTCGGTCATCTCCTTCAAGGCTTTGGGGTCGCTCACACGGGTTTGCAACTCAATGTTGTCCCACACGCCTGTCACTACCACGGCCGGGTCCAGATCGCGGAGCACAGCACGGATATTTTTAGCCAATTGACGGACGAAACGCATCCGAACCGGGCGGCTCTTGATAGTGATCTCGGGGAAGACTTTAACAATTAGTTTCATGAAAACAGCGCGCGAGCAGCCTGCCAAAAAAGGGGGGCGCGGATTATAGCGGAAATTGCTCAAGGTTTAACCAGTTATCGTACAAACGGTTTTCATCGCACCAAAATGGTTCATAAAGCACTTATTTCGCTTCATTTGAGTGCGATTAGGGCCGTGAATCCGTAGTCTTGTGGGCTGCCCTGCTTGAGATTGGGGCAAGTCGGGGCACTGGCATGCAATTTGCTCCCTTGTGAGGCAGGTTGCCTTGGCCGAGTATTCGCGCCGGCATCAACCACATTTAAAGGGCTACTCCACTACCAGCCCTAAGCCACCCCGGAGGACACTATGTCGAAGTCGGTTCAACTCATCAAAGATCATGACGTTAAATGGATTGATCTGCGCTTCACTGACACCAAGGGCACACAACATCACGTGACCATGCCGGCCCGTGATGCGTTGGACGAAGACTTCTTCACCGACGGCAAAATGTTCGACGGTTCCTCCATTGCTGGCTGGAAAGGCATCGAAGCGTCCGACATGATCCTGCTGCCAGACGACAGCACGGCTGTTCTGGACCCGTTCACCGAGCAGCCTACGCTGATCCTGGTGTGCGACATCATCGAACCTTCGAGCATGCAGGGTTACGACCGTGACCCACGTGCAATCGCCAAGCGCGCTGAAGAGCACCTGAAAGCGACCGGCATCGGCGACACCGTATTCGCTGGCCCGGAGCCAGAGTTCTTCATCTTTGACTCGGTTAAATTCAAGTCGGACATTTCCGGCTCGATGTTCAAAATCTACTCCGAGCAAGGTTCTTGGATGTCCGACCAGGACATCGAAGGCGGCAACAAAGGTCACCGTCCAGGCGTTAAAGGCGGCTACTTCCCGGTGCCACCGTTCGACCACGACCACGAAATCCGTACCTCCATGTGCAGCGCATTGGAAGAAATGGGCCTGACCGTTGAAGTTCACCACCACGAAGTGGCGACTGCCGGCCAGAACGAAATCGGCGTCAAGTTCAACACCCTGGTGAAGAAAGCCGACGAAACCCAGACCCTGAAATACGTCGTGCACAACGTTGCCGATGCATACGGCCGCACCGCGACCTTCATGCCTAAGCCTCTGTATGGCGATAACGGCTCGGGCATGCACGTTCACATGTCCATCTGGAAAGATGGCAAGAACACCTTCGCAGGCGAAGGCTATGCCGGCCTGTCCGACACCGCTCTGTACTTCATCGGCGGCATCATCAAGCACGGTAAGGCCCTGAACGGCTTCACCAACCCGGCAACCAACTCCTACAAGCGTCTGGTTCCAGGCTTCGAAGCCCCAGTAATGCTGGCTTACTCGGCGCGTAACCGCTCCGCTTCGATCCGTATTCCTTACGTGTCCAGCCCTAAGGCTCGCCGTATCGAAGCACGTTTCCCGGACCCGGCTGCCAACCCGTACCTGTGCTTCGCTGCACTGCTGATGGCTGGCCTGGACGGCATCCAGAACAAGATCCACCCTGGCGATGCTGCTGACAAAAACCTGTATGACCTGCCGCCAGAAGAGGCCAAGCAGATCCCACAAGTGTGCGGCAGCCTGAAAGAAGCCCTGGAAGAGCTGGACAAAGGTCGTGCGTTCCTGACCAAAGGCGGCGTTTTCAGCGACGACTTCATCGACGCTTACATCGCCCTGAAAAGCGAAGAAGAAATCAAAGTACGTACCTTCGTACACCCACTGGAATACGAGCTGTACTACAGCTGCTAATCCAGACTCACCCGCGCTAGCGGCGTGATGTGAAAGGCCTCCTTCGGGAGGCCTTTTTTATGCGAAACGTCTTACGGCAATACGCGCAAACTCGCAGAACATATCTCCTGCGCCTGACAGCCACTTTAGAGCGCGATCTGTAGTTTGAGGCAACTCACCCTACGGACGCCGACATGACGCTCACTCTTAAAATAAAAGCCCTGCTGCTATCACTGGCCTGCCTGACGTTGTTGGGATGCACCAGCAAAACGCCTGGCGTCACAGTCGAGCAATTGATCAAAACCAGTGAATCCTGGGATGGTGCACCTTACGCCCCCTATCCTCTTGGCCCGCCTGAAATCACCGTTCTCAAAATCATCATCCCGGCCAACACTGCACTCGGTTGGCACACGCACCCCATGCCCAACGTGGCTTACGTGCTGTCGGGCGAACTATTTGTAGAAACCCGGGACGGCAAACACAAATTGTTGCTCAAGCCCGGCCAGGTGTTGCCCGAAGTGGTGCAAACAGAACATCGCGGAACCAGCGGTAACCAGCCCGTTGAGCTGATCGTGTTCTATGCGGGCGGTAAGGGCATGCCACTGTCGCAGTAATCGGCTGGTGCGCTACTTTTTTATAAGCCTCTGCGTGCTCGCGCTGCCCGCGAGCGCGCAGGTGTACAAACACCTCGACGATCACGGCACGACTCACTACAGCAACACTCCTCATGAGCCGTCCAACAACACGCCGATGACACTGGCACCCCTTAACCGCCAGCCTGCTGTGGCAATTATCCCCGTCAACAATCCACAACACCTGCTGCCCGAGCAAGAGCCCGCTGGTAGTTTTCCAACTGCCACACCCCCGCCTCCTCCCCCCCCGCAAACCCGAACATCGGCGCTTTTGAGAGAAACTGAATCTATTCAGCCAAGTTGCACTATATTGGTGCAATAGCTGCGCGATGACGCCGTTACCAGCCCACTTTGGTTCAAAAAGCCTCATTGACCGAGCCGGTACGCGATCCAGACGGCCTCCAAGTCCTTATTTCAGGCAATTAGCGCTTCTTTTCGGAGCCTTGGTTTGTTTTTTGCATTTTCCTTGCACCAGCGCCTCACCCGCGCACGCAATCCGGGATCGGCCCATGACCATCAGTGATGCCCTGCACCGACTGTTACTCGACAACCTGACCACCGCCACGTTGTTACTCAATGACGCTCTGCGTCTTGAGTACATGAACCCGGCGGCGGAAATGCTGCTGGCCATCAGTGGGCAGCGCAGCCATGGGCAATTCATCAGCGAACTGTTCACCGAGACCACCGAGGCCCTGCAATCGCTGCGTCTGGCGGTTGAGCAAGCGCACCCGTTTACCAAACGAGAAGCGCTGCTGACCTCTGCCACCGGCCAGACCCTGACCGTCGATTACGCGGTCACGCCAATCTTGAGCACGGCGGGCACCATGCTGCTGCTCGAAGTGCACCCACGCGACCGGCTGCTGCGCATCACCAAAGAGGAAGCGCAGTTGTCCAAGCAAGAAACCAGCAAGATGCTGGTGCGCGGTCTGGCTCACGAAATCAAAAACCCGCTGGGCGGCATTCGCGGCGCGGCGCAATTGTTGGCGCGCCAGCTGCCCGATGAAAACCTGCGCGACTACACCAACGTCATCATCGAAGAAGCCGACCGCCTGCGTAACCTGGTGGACCGCATGCTGGGCTCCAACAAGCTACCGTCGCTGGCCATGACCAACGTGCACGAAGTGCTCGAACGCGTGTGCAATCTGGTCGAAGCCGAGACCCAGGGCGACATCACGCTGGTGCGCGATTACGACCCGAGCCTGCCTGACCTGCTAATCGACCGTGAACAGATGATCCAGGCCGTGCTCAATATTGTGCGCAACGCGATGCAGGCCATCAGCGCTCAAAACGAGCTGCGCCTGGGCCGCATCACCTTGCGGACCCGGGCCATGCGCCAGTTCACCATCGGCCATGTACGCCACCGGCTGGTGACCAAAATTGAAATCATCGACAACGGCCCGGGCATCCCGCCTGAGCTGCACGACACCCTCTTCTTTCCGATGGTCAGCGGACGCCCGGATGGCACCGGGCTGGGCCTTGCCATCACCCAGAACATCATTAGTCAGCACCAGGGATTGATCGAGTGTGAAAGCCAGCCTGGCCACACACTCTTCTCGATCTTTCTACCACTGGAACAAGGAGCCGCATCGACATGAGCCGAAGTGAAACCGTGTGGATCGTCGACGACGACCGTTCAATCCGTTGGGTCCTGGAAAAAGCCTTGCAACAGGAAGGCATGACCACGCAGAGCTTCGACAGCGCCGATGGGGTGATGAGCCGTCTGGCTCGTCAGCAGCCGGACGTGATCATTTCTGACATCCGCATGCCGGGCGCCAGTGGCCTCGACCTGCTGGCCAAGATCCGCGCACAGCATCCGCGCCTGCCCGTGATCATCATGACCGCGCATTCCGACCTGGACAGCGCTGTCGCCTCTTATCAGGGCGGCGCGTTTGAATACCTGCCCAAGCCGTTTGACGTTGACGAGGCCGTGTCGCTGGTCAAGCGTGCCAATCAGCACGCCCAGGAGCAACAAGGCCTGGCCGTAGCGCCCGCAGCGGCCCCCACCCCCGAGATCATTGGCGAAGCGCCGGCGATGCAGGAGGTGTTTCGCGCCATTGGTCGCCTCAGTCACTCCAACATCACCGTGCTGATAAACGGCGAATCCGGCACCGGTAAAGAGCTGGTCGCCCACGCCCTGCATCGCCACAGCCCGCGGGCGGCTTCGCCCTTTATTGCGTTGAACATGGCGGCGATCCCCAAGGACCTGATGGAGTCCGAGCTGTTCGGCCACGAAAAAGGCGCCTTCACCGGTGCGGCCAACCTGCGTCGCGGGCGCTTTGAACAAGCCGACGGCGGTACGTTGTTCCTCGACGAAATCGGCGACATGCCAGCCGACACTCAGACGCGCCTGCTGCGCGTGCTGGCCGATGGCGAGTTCTACCGGGTGGGCGGGCATATTCCGGTCAAGGTCGACGTGCGCATCATTGCCGCGACCCATCAGAACCTCGAAACCCTGGTGCAGGCCGGCAAGTTCCGTGAAGACTTGTTCCACCGCCTGAACGTCATCCGCATCCATATTCCGCGTTTGTCAGATCGTCGCGAAGACATCCCGACGCTGGCGCGGCACTTTCTCAGCAGCGCGGCGCAAGAGCTGTCGGTCGAGCCAAAACTGCTGAAAGCCGAAACCGAGCAATACCTGCGCAACCTCCCGTGGCCAGGCAACGTGCGCCAGCTCGAAAACACCTGCCGCTGGATCACGGTAATGGCTTCGGGCCGCGAAGTGCACATCAGCGACTTGCCCCCCGAGTTGCTGAACCTGCATCAAGACGCGTCGCCGGTGACCAACTGGGAGCAAGCGTTGCGTCAATGGGCCGATCAGGCGCTGGGCCGTGGCCAGTCGAGCCTGCTCGACAGCGCGGTGCCGACCTTTGAGCGCATCATGATCGAGACAGCCCTCAAACACACCGCTGGCCGCCGCCGCGATGCCGCCGTGTTGCTGGGCTGGGGCCGCAACACCCTGACCCGTAAGATCAAAGAGCTGGGCATGAAAATCGACGGCGACGAGGATGACGGCGACGACGCTTAAACGCCGTTAACTGTAGGAGCGAGCTTGCCTCGCGATCTTTTGATCTTTTAAAAGATCGCGAGACAAGCTCGCTCCTACATGTTTATGAACACCGCACCACTCGTATGCATCTCGCCCCACTTCTGTGCACTGCATACCCCAAAGCCTCTAACCTGCTGCACACATCACACCCGCCCCACACACAAAAGCCCCGGATTCCGGGGATTTTGCGTCTATGCAAAGAAAATAACAGCCAAAAAACAAAACTGGCACGCGCCCTGCAATAACCCTGTTACCTAAGCAACACCGGTTTAGGGGACCTTGGTACAGGCAGGCCAGGACTCCCCACTTTTACACCGCAGCCTTGATGCCATCTGCATCAACGCGCACAACGCTTTTAGGGAACCCGGTACAGGCAGGCCGGGACTCCCTTCTTTTACACCACAGCCTTGATGCCACCCGCATCAACGCGCTCAACGCTTTTGGGGAGCCTGGTACAGGCAGGCCGGGACTCCCTCTTTTATTACTCTTGCAGGTTCACCTGCAGCCGCCAGCGCCCATCCTGCGGCGCACCGGCCCAGTCGCCCTTCAAGGCGCGGGCCGCCACCAGGGTCAACATCACGCCCGCATCGGTGCGACTCACCCGCCAGTTCACATCCCTACCGTTCACCTTAAGCTGGCCGTTTTGCGGCTGGCCCTTGGCCGCGAATAACAGCCCGAGGGTGCCATCCACCCATTCGCCGTGCAGCTTGGGCTCGTGGTTAAACCACACCACCAACCCCTGCGGCTGGACCTCTATCTGCTGCAGCTCAGTCGGCTCAGGCATCGTCAAACGGCCGATCATCATCCCGATCATCACACCGACTATCGCCAAAGAACCTAAAACCCGTGGCCATAGTTTCGGCCTTGGGTCCTCTTCAGGCGTAGAATGCTGCCCATCTTTATATTCGGAGCCGTGCATGTTTCACGTCATCCTTTTTCAACCAGAAATTCCGCCGAATACCGGCAACATTATCAGGCTCTGCGCCAACAGCGGCTGCCACCTGCACTTGATCGAGCCTATCGGTTTTGAGCTGGACGACAAGCGCTTGCGCCGGGCAGGTCTGGATTATCACGAATACGCGCCGCTCAAGCGCCATGCCGACCTGGCCAGTTGCCTGGAAAGCCTGGGCCATCCACGCCTGTTCGCTTTTACCACCAAAGGCTCGCGGCCGTTCCACGATGTGCAGTTTGCTGAAGGCGACGCCTTTATCTTCGGCCCTGAAAGCCGTGGCCTGCCGCCTGAGGTGCTCGACGCACAAGACAGCGATCACCGCCTGCGCCTGCCCATGCGCGAAGGCTGCCGCAGCCTGAACCTGTCCAACACCGTGGCTGTGGCCGTTTACGAAGCCTGGCGCCAGTTGGGGTTTAAGTAGCCGCGGATACAACGTTACCCATAAAAAAAGCGCCATTCAGGCGCTTTTTTTATGGGCGGGGCGCTGTTTACTGAACAGTCGCGCTGCCTTCTTCTTGCATGCGCTGCAGCTCTTGGGCGTACAGAGCATCGAAGTTCACCGGAGCCAGCATCAACGCCGGGAACGAACCACGAACAACCAGGCTGTCCAGAGTTTCGCGGGCATACGGGAACAGCAGGTTCGGGCAGAACGCGCCCAGGGTGTGGCTCATCGAAGCTTGATCAAGGTTTTTGATCAGGAAGATGCCAGCCTGCTGAACTTCAGCAATAAACGCCACTTCTTCAGCGTTTTTCACGGTGACCGACAAGGTCAGAACCACTTCAAAGAAGTCGCCTTCCAGTGGCTTTTGGCGGGTGTTGAGGTCCAAAGCAACGCTCGGCTCCCACTGCTGACGGAAGATGGCCGGGCTTTTCGGCGCTTCAAACGACAGGTCACGTACGTAAATACGCTGCAGGGAGAATTGTGGAGCAGTGTCTTCGTCGCTAACAGCAGCGGTGTTCTGTTGGTCAGTCATCACAGATCCTTGATCATCTTGGGGCTTTAGAGAATGAGAGTCAGACGTTCAGCAGCGCATCCAATTTACCTGCGCGTTCGAGCGCAAACAGGTCATCGCATCCACCCACATGCCGCTCGCCGATCCAGATTTGCGGAACGGAGGTACGACCTGCCTTTTGGGTCATTTCTGCACGAACTTGAGGCTTGCCGTCGACTTTGATTTCTTCGAAGGCAACACCCTTTTTCTCCAGCAAAGCCTTGGCTCGCATGCAGTAAGGGCAATAGTCGCTGGAATATACGATGACCTTGGACATAGTTACTTCACCACTGGGAGGTTATCTGCACGCCAGGTCGCAATACCACCGGACAGCTTGGCGGCATTGTAGCCAGCCTTGAGCAGTTCGCGTGCGTGCGTGCCGGAGTGCTGGCCAGCTGCATCCACCAGGATCAGGGTCTTGCCCTTGTGCTTGTCCAGTTCGGCAATGCGCGCCATCAGTTTGTCTTGCGGAATGTTCAGCGCACCCACAATGTGGCCGGCAGCAAAGTCTTTGGCCGGGCGAATATCAATCACCACGCCTTCGTCGCGATTGACCAGGCCGGTCAGTTCGCCGGTGCTGACGCTGCGGCCGCCGCGGCTCACCTCATGGGCGATCAACAACGCCAACAAGATGACAAACGCGCCTACAAGCAGGTAGTGAGAAGTGGCAAATGCAATCAGGTGATCAACCATCAGAAGGTTCCAGGGCGTGAAAATGTGGGCCAGTATACACAGGCACCATGGCCCGCCAAACCCCGCCCGGCGGTGACGCCACATGAACTTCGCTTTAAACTGCGCATCTTCTTGATACTTCTATTAACCACGCCACGAGTGGGATCTATGACTACCACGCCTAAACCTCTGATCCTGATCATCCTGGATGGCTTCGGTCACAGTGAAAGTCACGATTACAACGCCGTCTATTCAGCCAAAAAACCTGTGCTTGATCGCCTTACCGCCAGCATGCCAAACGGCCTGATCTCAGGTTCGGGCATGGATGTGGGGCTGCCGGACGGCCAAATGGGTAACTCCGAGGTCGGCCACATGAACCTCGGCGCCGGGCGCGTGGTTTATCAGGATTTCACCCGCGTCACCAAGTCGATCCGCGATGGCGAGTTCTTCGAGAACCCGACCATTTGCGCGGCGGTAGACAAAGCCGTTGGCGCGGGCAAAGCCGTGCACATCATGGGCCTGCTGTCGGATGGCGGTGTTCACAGCCACCAGGACCACCTGGTCGCGATGGCCGAGCTGGCCGTTAAACGCGGCGCTGAAAAAATCTACCTGCACGCCTTCCTGGATGGCCGCGACACGCCGCCTAAAAGCGCTGCATCGTCGATTGAGCTGCTGGACGAGGCCTTCAAAACCCTCGGCAAAGGCCGTATCGCCAGCCTGATTGGCCGTTACTTCGCCATGGACCGCGACAACCGTTGGGACCGTGTGGCGCAAGCCTACAACCTGATCGTCGACGGCAAAGGCGAGTTCAACGCTGCCACCGCGCAACAAGGCCTTGAAGCCGCGTATGCCCGTGGCGAAAGCGATGAGTTCGTCAAAGCCACCACCATTGGTGAGCCAGTGACTGTTGAAGACGGCGACGCCGTGGTCTTCATGAACTTCCGTGCCGACCGCGCCCGTGAGCTGACCCGCGTGTTTGTGGAAGACGGCTTCAAGGAATTCGAACGTGCACGCCAGCCGAAACTGGCCGGCTTCGTCATGCTGACCCAGTACGCGGCCAGCATCCCGGCCCCGAGCGCTTTCGCACCGGGCAGCCTGGAAAACGTGCTCGGCGATTACCTGGCAAAAAACGGCAAGACCCAGTTGCGCATTGCCGAAACCGAAAAATACGCCCACGTGACGTTCTTTTTCTCGGGTGGCCGCGAAGAGCCGTTCCCGGGTGAAGAGCGCATTTTGGTGCCGTCGCCGAAAGTTGCGACCTACGACCTGCAGCCAGAAATGAGCGCGCCTGAAGTCACCGACAAAATCGTCGATGCCATCGAGCACCAGCGTTACGACGTGATCGTGGTCAACTACGCCAACGGCGACATGGTCGGCCACAGCGGTGTGTTCGATGCCGCCGTCAAAGCCGTTGAATGCCTGGACGCCTGCGTGGGCCGTATCGTTGAAGCGCTGGACAAGGTGGGCGGCGAAGCGCTGATCACCGCTGACCACGGCAACGTTGAACAGATGGAAGACGAGTCTACTGGTCAGGCGCACACCGCCCACACCTGCGAACCCGTACCGTTCATCTACGTTGGCAAGCGTGCGCTTAAAGTCCGCGAAGGCGGTGTATTGGCTGACGTCGCACCGACCATGCTCAAGCTGCTGGGCCTGCCACAGCCCAAAGAAATGACCGGCACCAGCATCCTGGTCGACGCGTAAACGCCTTGTAGTCGCTGCCGCAGGCTGCGATGGGGCGCACAGCGGCCCTGCTTTATTGAAGGGCCTTCGGCCCTTATCGCAGCCTGCGGCAGCGACTACAACGTTCTGAGCACACCGGATTCAGGCCACAATTTCACCTTCATCCATTCCTTATAGACAACGTTGGCGGGCATACTAGGCCGTCCCGTTCCTCCAGGTGTCGCCCGCCCCATGCTTCGCGCCCTTATAGCTCTGACCCTCACATGCTTGCTCCAACCGGCGTTTGCCGACGAGCGCGCGCAAACTCAACAGCAGCTGGAAGCCACGCGTCAGGACATTGGCGAGCTGAAAAAGCTCCTCGGCAAGCTCCAGGAAGAAAAATCCGGAGCGCAAAAAGACCTGCGCAGCACCGAAACTGAAATCGGCAAGCTGGAAAAGCAGGTGGAGGCCCTGCAACAAGAACTAAAAAAGAGTGAAGGCGAGTTGCTGCGCCTTGATAGTGAGAAGAAAAAACTCAACAGCGCAAAAGTTGAACAGCAACGTCTGATCGCCATTCAAGCCCGGGCCGCGTATCAAGGTGGCCGTCAGGAATACCTCAAGCTGCTGCTCAACCAGCAGAACCCCGAGAAGTTCGCCCGAACCCTCACCTATTACGATTACCTGAGCCAGGCCCGTCTGGCCCAGCTCAAAGGGTTTAACGAAACCCTGCGCCAGTTGGCCAATGTCGAATCCGACATCAACACGCAACAGGCACAACTGCTGACACAAAAAAGCAGCCTGGACAGCCAGCGCGCCGAACTCGACAAAGTCCGCGCTGACCGCCAGCAAGTGCTGGCCAAGATCAACGCCGACGTCAAAAACCGCGATCAAAAGTTACAAGCTCGCGAGCAGGATCAGGCAGATCTGGCTAAAGTCCTCAAGACCATTGAAGAAACCCTCGCCCGTCAGGCCCGCGAAGCCGAAGAGGCGCGGCAAAAAGCCCTGATCGCGCAACAGGAAGCCGAAAAGAAACGCCAGCGTGAGGCTGAATCGGTGGCTACCGACGCCCCGCGCAAAGTGGTCAAGTCCACCCCAGGTGCCTTGGTTTCAAGTGCGGGCGTCTCTTATGGCGGACCTTTTTCTCAGGCACGGGGCAAACTTCCTTGGCCGGTTGATGGTCGATTGCTTGCCCGCTTCGGTGAAAGCCGTGGCGATGACGCCCGTGCCAAGTGGGACGGGGTGATGATCAGCGCCAATGCGGGCACCCAGGTGCACGCGGTGCACGGCGGTCGGGTGGTGTTTGCCGACTGGCTGCGCGGCGCCGGGCAACTGGTCATTCTGGACCACGGTAACGGTTACTTAAGCTTGTATGGCCACAATCAGACCCTGCTTAAGTCTGCTGGAGACATTGTAAAAGCTGGCGATGTGATCTCCACCGTGGGCAACAGCGGTGGGCAAGCCACACCAGCGCTGTACTTTGCTATTCGTCAGCAGGGCCGCCCCAGCGACCCTGCACAATGGTGCCGCACTCAAGGATGAGTGCCATCACCTTTAATACGTAGGAGTTCGTTCAACATGCCGCACTTGTCCCGCCTCAACTCGCTGGCCCTGACGATCGCTCTGGTGATTGGATCACCCCTGGTGTTTGCTGCCCAGCCAGTCGCTCAGCCAGCGGCCGCTGCCAGCGCCAAGGCACCGCTGCCGCTGGAAGAGCTGCGTACATTTGCCGAGGTCATGGACCGCATCAAGGCCGCGTATGTTGAACCGGTAGACGACAAGACCCTGCTGGAGAACGCCATCAAGGGCATGCTCAGCAACCTTGACCCGCACTCTGCGTATCTGGGCCCCGAAGACTTCGCCGAGCTGCAAGAAAGCACCAGCGGCGAGTTCGGCGGCCTGGGCATCGAAGTCGGCTCGGAAGACGGCAATATCAAAATCGTCTCGCCAATCGATGACACCCCCGCCAGCAAAGCCGGCATCCAGGCGGGCGACTTTATCGTCAAGATCAATGGCCAGCCTACCAACGGCCTGACCATGACCGAAGCTGTGGACAAAATGCGCGGCAAGGTCGGCCAAAAAATCACCCTGACCCTGGTTCGCGGTGGCGGTGCACCGTTCGACGTGACGCTGACCCGCGCCAATATCCAGGTCAAGAGCGTCAAGGCACAACTGCTCGAAGACGGTTACGGCTACATCCGCATTACTCAGTTCCAGGTCAAGACCGGCGAAGAAGTCGCCGCGGCGCTGGCCAAACTTCGCAAAGAAAACGGCAACAAGAAGCTCAAGGGCATCATCCTTGACCTGCGTAACAACCCGGGCGGCGTGCTGCAATCGGCCGTTGAAGTGGTCGACCACTTCATCAAGAAAGGCCTGATCGTGTACACCAAAGGCCGCCTGCCAAATTCCGAACTGCGCTTCTCGGCCACCGGCAAAGACTTGAGCGAAGCCGTGCCGCTGGTGGTGCTGATCAACGGCGGCAGCGCCTCGGCATCCGAAATCGTCGCCGGCGCCCTGCAGGATCAAAAGCGTGGCGTGGTCATGGGCACGCCAAGCTTCGGCAAAGGCTCGGTGCAGACCGTCTTGCCGCTGAACAACGACCGCGCACTGAAGATCACCACTGCGCTGTACTACACCCCGAACGGGCGCTCGATTCAGGCCCAGGGCATCGTGCCGGACATCGAAGTCAACCGCGCCAAGATCACCCGCGAGCAAGACAACGAGTACTACAAAGAGGCCGACCTGCAAGGTCACCTCGGCAACGGCAACGGCGGTGCAGACAAACCGACCGGCTCCGGCACCAAAGCCAAACCCATGCCGCAAGACGATGACTACCAGTTGAGCCAGGCCTTGAGCCTGCTCAAAGGCTTGAGCATCACGCGCGGCAATTAAGGGTGCGCTTCTGGTCTGTCATCGCCCTGCTCTGCTGCCTGAGCGGCGCCGCCCACGCGGCGCCTGCCAACGCCCCCGAGGCACCGCGCAAGGCGTACCTGACCCTGATCATCGACGACCTGGGGCAAAACCTGCCCCGTGATCGGCGTGTACTGGCCTTTCCGGGGCCGGTGACCACGGCAATCATGCCCGACACCCCGCACGCCGCTGAATTTGCCCGCGAGGCGCACAAGGCGGGCAAAATCGTCATTCTGCATATGCCAATGGACCCGGCCACGGGGCCGTTTGCCTGGCACCCTGACCTGCCGCTGGAGGAACTGGCCAAACGCCTCGATGCGGCATTCAAGGCCGTGCCCTACACCAGCGGCATCAACAACCATGAAGGCAGCCGCATGACCGCTCAGCCGCGGGCGATGGCCTGGTTGATGGGCGAGTTGCAACAGCGGCACAAATTCTTCGTCGACAGCCGCACCAGCGCCAAAACGGTTGCCGCGGCCGAGGCGCAAAAAATCGGCCTGGCCAGCGTGTCGCGGGACGTGTTCCTGGACAACGTACGCACCGAAGACGCCATCACCCAGCAGCTCAACACCGCGATCAAACACGCACGCAGCCACGGCTCCGTGGTCATGATCGGCCACCCCTACCCGCAAACCCTCGCCGTGCTCGAACGCGAACTGCCCACGCTCAAAGCCCAGGGCATCGACTGGATCGACATCAAACAAATGATCGGCGTGCGCAGCAATCAGGCGATGGACGCGCATGGCAAGAATGGGATTTATCGCTAAAACACCTCTGTAGGAGCGAGCTTGCCTCGCGATCTTTTAAACAATCAAAAGATCGCGAAGCCGGGGTTGAGTTAGAGGTAGCGGGCGCGGATTTTGTCCAGTTCGCCTTCGGCCTTGAGCTCATCCAGCGCGGCTTGCAATTTGCTCACCACGGCATCGGGCACTTGCTTGTTCAACGCCAGAAACAGCTCAGCCTGATTAAACCGCAGCACCGTCTTGAACCCTGAAATACCCACTTGCCGGGCCAAAAACTGCCCCGCCGGATCACCCGTGGCCCACAGGTCGATGTGACCGGCCTGCAGCTTTCTGGCGTTGTCCTGGTCGCGTAACACAATCACCGGCGCGTAGCCCTGCTTCTCCAGGAACATGGCGATCACATCGTCCTTGTAAGCGCCTATTCGATAGGCCCGCGCTTGCTCAAGCGTGGTCAGCTGAATGGGGCTATTGGCCCGCGCCAGCAGCACCCAGTCGTCCGGGCCAAGCGGGCCGACCCACTTGAACAGGTGTTCACGCTCAGGCACCCGCGCCGTCACAAACACGCCGTAATTGGGATTATCCATCGCCAGGTTGTAGATACGCTGCCAAGGGAAGCGCAAGGTCATGCTGTAGTCGACGCCTGCACGCTCGAACGTTTCACGCAGAATATCGACGGCAATGCCTTCAAGATTCTGGTTCTGTGCAAAGTTCTTGCCGTTTTTGGCCATGTTGTAAGGCGGGAAATTTTCAGTCAGCAGCACCAGCGTTGGACGCTCGGCCGGGGCCGCAAACACGCTACTCACCAGCAACATCGTGCAACTGGCAAGCAAGAGACAAAGACGCTTAAACATAACGTTTACCCAAATCCATGGTGTGCAAAGAGTGCCGTGGGCTTGCCATGCTGTCCAGTAGCCTTTGGACGTGTGGCCGGATTGGGTCAAACGATGAAACATCAGCGCCCATTGCGGGCGCTGAAGGGCCAGGCTATTAGCGCACCACAATCCCGCGCTCGGCCATATAGGCCTTGGCTTCTGGCACGGTGTATTCGCCGAAGTGGAAAATACTCGCGGCCAGCACGGCACTGGCGTGGCCTTCCAGGATGCCATCGGCCAAATGCTGCAGGTTGCCGACGCCTCCGGAGGCGATGACCGGAATGCCCAGCGCGTCGCTGATGGCACGGGTCACGCCCAGGTCAAAGCCGCTTTTCATGCCGTCCTGATCCATGCTGGTCAGCAGGATCTCACCGGCGCCCAAGCCTTCCATCTTCATCGCCCACTCGACCGCGTCGAGCCCGGTCGGCTTGCGCCCGCCGTGGGTGAAGATTTCCCAACGCGGGGTTTCACCCGGCTGCGAGACTTTTTTCGCATCAATAGCGACCACGATGCACTGCGAGCCGAAATGCTGCGCGGCTTCGCCCACAAACTCCGGGTTGAACACCGCCGCCGTGTTGATCGACACCTTGTCGGCACCGGCATTGAGCAGGTTGCGAATGTCTTGAATGCAGCGCACGCCGCCGCCCACGGTCAGCGGGATGAACACCTGGCTGGCCATGCGCTCGACGGTATGCAGCGTGGTGTCGCGACAATCGACGCTGGCGGTGATGTCGAGAAAGGTAATCTCGTCAGCCCCTTGCTCGTCATAGCGGCGGGCGATCTCGACCGGGTCACCCGCATCGCGGATGTTCTCAAATTTAACGCCCTTCACAACCCGGCCGTTATCCACGTCCAGGCAAGGGATGATGCGTTTGGCCAGCGCCATGCGGTTCTCCTCAGCCCTTGTAGCTGTCGCAGAAGGCTTGCGCTTCGGCGACATCCAGGGTGCCTTCATAGATGGCGCGGCCAGTGATGGCGCCCACGATGCCCGGCGCCTTGGCGTCCAGCAGGGCTTTGATATCGCCCAGGTTGTGGATACCGCCCGACGCGATCACCGGGATGCTCGTGGCTGCGGCCAAGGCTGCGGTGAATTCCACGTTGCAGCCCTGCATCATGCCGTCTTTGGCGATGTCGGTATAAACGATGGCCGACACGCCGTCGGCTTCAAAGCGCTTGGCCAGGTCGATGACCTGCACGGTGCTGACTTCAGCCCAGCCATCAGTGGCCACGAAGCCATCTTGTGCATCCATGCCGACAATGATTTTGCCGGGGAAGGCACGGCAGGCTTCAGCCACGAACTCCGGGTTCTTGACCGCTTTGGTGCCCAGGATCACATAGCTCACGCCCGCCTTGACGTAGTGCTCGATGGTTTCCAGCGAGCGAATGCCGCCGCCAATCTGGATCGGCAGGTGCGGGTAACGCTTGGCGATGGCAGTCACCACCTCACCGTTGACCGGCTGGCCTTCAAAGGCGCCGTTCAGGTCAACCAGATGCAGACGACGGCAACCGCCCTCTACCCATTTGGCGGCCATGCTCACCGGGTCATCGGAGAACACCGTGGAATCTTCCATACGGCCTTGGCGCAGACGTACACAGGCACCGTCTTTAAGATCGATAGCGGGGATAATCAGCATCTGGCAAACCTTCAAATTCGGGAGTCAGTGACTCGAAAATCAATTCTTTTCAAGTGCCCACAGGTCGCTTTCGATGCTCTCGAACCTCTCTTTGAGGTGCGTCTGCACATCGAAAATCGCGCGATTGTAGTAATGCGGCGCGATTTCGCGAGTGAACAGCTCAAGGATTTCGGCCGCTTCAAACGAACCCAGGTCCAGTTCGAAGCGGTCTTCCATAAAGCGTTTAATTTTGCTGGTGGCTTCGCTCTCTTGCTCTGGGGTGAGCGTGAGAATCGGCAGCTTCGGCTTGCGCGGCGCCATTACCAGCGACCGTCCCAGGCCGCAAAGTTTTGCAGCAACTGCAAGCCGTGGGTGTGGCTCTTCTCGGGGTGGAACTGCACCGCGAAACGCGAGCCTTCGGCCAGTGCAGCCGCGAAGTCGACGCCGTAATGCCCGCCACCCACCACCTGGCGAGGGTTGCCCGCCGCGATGTAGTAGCTGTGCACAAAGTAGAAGCGCGCCAGGTCTGGAATGTTATGCCACAGCGGGTGATCGACCTTCTGCTGCACTTCGTTCCAGCCCATGTGCGGCACCTTGAGGTGCTCGCCCTCTTCATGCAGGTCTTTGCCGAAGAACTTCACCTGGCCCGGGAACAGGCCGATGCAGTCCACGCCGCCGTTCTCTTCGCTGCTGTCGAGCAGGGCTTGCATGCCCACGCAAATACCCAGAAAAGGACGGTCCTGACTGACTTCACGCACCAGCGAGTCGAAACCCAAACGGCGGATCTCAGCCATGCAGTCGCGAATCGCGCCCACCCCCGGAAACACCACGCGGTCGGCTTCGCGAATCACGTTGGCATCGCTGGTGATCAACACCCGGCCGGCGCCCACGTGCTCCAGCGCCTTGGCCACCGAGTGCAAGTTACCCATGCCGTAATCGATAACCGCCACTGTCTGCATCAGAGTACGCCCTTGGTCGAGGGCATTTGCCCGGCCATACGCTCATCGAGCGTGATCGCCATGCGCAGTGCGCGGCCAAAAGCCTTGAACACGGTTTCGATCTGGTGGTGGGTGTTGGTGCCGCGCAGGTTGTCGATGTGCAGTGTCACGTTGGCGTGGTTCACAAAGCCCTGGAAGAACTCTTGAAACAGGTCAACGTCGAAACCGCCGACGGTGGCACGGGTGTACGGAACATGCATTTGCAGGCCAGGACGGCCCGAAAAGTCGATGACCACGCGCGACAGCGCTTCATCCAGCGGGACATAAGCGTGACCGTAGCGGGTCATGCCTTTTTTGTCGCCGACCGCTTGGTTGAAGGCTTTACCCAGGGTAATGCCAACGTCCTCGACGGTATGGTGATCGTCGATATGCAGGTCGCCTTTGCACTCGATGTCCAGGTCGATCAGCCCATGCCGGGCGATCTGGTCGAGCATGTGCTCAAGAAAAGGCACACCGATATCGAATCGGGCCTTACCGGTACCATCCAAGTTGATCGAGGCTTTGATCTGGGTTTCCAGAGTATCGCGCTCGACTGACGCCTTACGTTCGGCCATCACCAGCTCCGCAAAATCATTGGGCGAAAAAGGTGGCCATTATAGGCACGGGTCAGGCAAACAGAAACATGGAAGGGGATGAGCGTACGCAAAACACTGTAGGAGCGAGCTTGCCTCGCGATCTTTTGATCTTTAAAGATCGCGAGGCAAGCTCGCTCCTACAGATTAACCACGGATTTTAGTGAAACAGCACCGCTGTTTTCTGCACCGTGACCCACACGCCCCACAACAGGGGAATGCCCACCGCCAACCACGCGGCAATGGTCAAGGGACGGCTGCCCGGCGCGGCTTTCCATTCCAGCGAGGTCGTCGTATCGGCGCCTTTGTCATGCCCCAGCGCTTGTTCAGCCGCCAGTTGCGCGTCGGTCATGAAGTACTTGTCAGCCACCGGGCGCACCAGCAGGTTGCAGATAAAGCCCAGCACCAGCAGGCCTGCCAAGATGTACAAGGTGATGTCATAGGCCGCCGCGCGTGGCACACCGATGCTCAACTGGTACTCGCGCAGGTAGTTGACCAATACCGGCCCCAACACACCCGCCGCCGCCCAGGCGGTCAGCAAGCGACCGTGAATGGCCCCGACCATTTGCGTGCCGAACAAGTCCGCCAAGTAAGCCGGCACCGTGGCAAAACCACCGCCGTACATGGACAAGATGATGCAGAACGCCGCCACAAACAGCGACACGTTGCCCAGATGCCCCAGGTTGGGAACCATCGCGTACAGCGCAAAGCCCAGCGCGAAGAACACAAAGTAGGTGTTTTTACGCCCCAGGTAGTCCGAGAACGACGCCCAAAAGAATCGCCCGCCAATGTTGAACAAGCTCAACAAGCCGGTGAACCCGGCCGCGATGGCTGCGATCTGGCCCAGTTGCGCAGCGTCCAGCTGGCTGAACGACAGGTCGTTGCCCAGCAACTTGCCGGCGAACACCTCCTGCAACAACGGCGAGGCCATGCCCAGAATGCCGATACCGGCCGACACGTTCAGGCACAACACCAGCCACACCAAAGCAAACTGCGGTGTTTTCCAGGCCACACTCACGTGCACATGGCGCTTGGTGATCATCGAGTTGGCCACCTTGTTAGGCGAAGGCGTCCAGCCTGCGGGCTTCCAGCCGGTCGGCGGCACGCGGTACGACAAGGCACCACCGATCATGAACACGAAGTAAATCGCCGCCATCGCCACAAAGCTCTGCCACACGCCCACGCCATCCGGACCGGCAAAATGCCCCATCAGCGCTGTCGCCAACGGCGCGCCTACCATGGCCCCGCCGCCGAAGCCCATGATCGCCATGCCGGTGGCCATGCCGCGTTTGTCCGGGAACCACTTGATCAGCGTCGACACGGGCGAGATGTAACCCAGGCCCAGACCGATACCGCCGATTACCCCCGAACCCAGCCACATCAGCCAGATCTGGTGGGTATAAATGCCCAGCGCCGAAATGAGCAGGCCGCCGCACCAGCACAGCGCCGATACCACACCCGCCTTGCGTGGCCCGGCATGTTCCAGCCAGCCGCCCCACACCGCTGCCGAGCAGCCCAGAAAAATGAAGAACAAGGTGTAAATCCAGCCGAGCATCGAGATCGGCCAGTCGCATTGCGATGAGAACACCTGCGCGATAAAACTCATGTCCGGTGCGCAAGCAACCGCTTGGGTGATGCCGACCGCTTTGGACAATGGCAGCCAAAACACGGAAAAACCGTAAGCCATGCCGATGCACAAGTGAATGGCCAACGCGGCGGGCGGTACCAGCCAGCGGTTGAAGCCGGGTTTTGCGATGATGCGTTCTTTGGACAAAAACGCAGGCTGCGAGGCAGGGCTGCCCGCGACAGTACTGGTTGTCATTGTTATCTCCCCCATGGATGGAATGTTCCCCAGGTACGCTCAACCCCCGACTTTGGCGCCTTATAGCGCACAGCCATTTTGTAGGATTCAGATCAAGGCGAGACACTACGCCCTGGAAGCCCTGGAAAACGGACGGAGATTACCATTTGAGCGTAGGCCAAAGCCTGCGCTGATGCGGTCTTTCATCGGCAAACTGTTCTGACACTATCCGCGCCCCAGTCCGTCATCGCGTGGCGCTATACTCAGCGGCTAAATTTGAAACTCACCTCCCAACAGACTTACAAGGACTCGCCCATGAAAGCGTTCGGCAAAATCCTGGGTCTGGTGCTTCTCGGGTTGTTGCTGATCATCGTGGCGCTGGGCTTTGCCCTCAGCCACCTGTTCGATCCCAACGATTACAAAGACGAGATCCGCCAGATAGCCCGTGACAAAGCCCACATTGAGCTGACCCTCAATGGCGACATCGGTTGGAGCCTCTTCCCGTGGCTTGGCCTGGAACTGCACGACGCCAGCGTGGCGACCCTGACAGCCCCCGACCAGCCTTTTGCCGACTTGCAAATGCTCGGCCTGTCAGTGCGGGTGCTGCCACTGCTGCGCAAAGAAGTGCAAATGAGCGACGTTCGGGTCGAAGGCCTGAACCTGCACCTGACCCGCGACAAAGACGGTCGCGGCAACTGGGAAGACATTGGCAAGCCTGCACCCGCTGCGCCCGGCACTGAAACAGCCGCCACCGACAGCACCAAGCCTGCTGCCGCAGACACCGCCAGCCAGCCGATCAAGCTCGACATCGACAGCCTGACCGTGAACAACGCCCGCGTTGAATACAGCGACGAGCTGACCGGCAAGCAGTTCAGCGCCGAGAGCATCCAGCTGAGCACCGGCCCGGTTCATGAGGCCACCAGCATCCCGGTCAAACTGACCGCCTTTTTGGGCACCAACCAGCCAGTGATGCGGGTCAAGACCGAGCTCGATGGCAAGCTGCGCTTTGACCGCGTGCTAAAGCGCTATCAGCTTGAAGACATGAAGATCGTGGGCGAAGCCTCGGGCGAGCCGCTGCAAGGCAAAACCATGAACTTCTCGGCTTCAGGCCAGCTTTTGGTTGATATGGCAGCGAACGTCGCCGAATGGAGCAGCTTGAAGATTTCTGCCAACCAGCTGCGCGCCCTCGGTGAACTCAAGGCCAACAGCCTCGACAAAACCCCGCAAATCAGCGGCGGTCTGTCGATTGCCCAGCTCGACCTGGCCAAGTTCCTCGACAGCATCGGCCAGCCCCTGCCCACTATGGCGCCGGGCAGCCTGAGCAAGTTCGAGCTGGTCACCCAGCTCTCCGCTACGCCGACTAGCGTGAGCTTTGATGACCTCAAGCTGAACCTCGATGACAGCACCTTCAATGGCCGCATTGCCGTCGAAGACTTCGCCAAGCAAGCCCTGCGTATTCAGCTTAAAGGCGACACGTTCGACGCTGATCGCTACCTGCCGCCTAAATCAGCCGAATCCAATGGCGCCAAGGCTGCGCGTCAGGCCGAAGTGCAAGGCAGCGAAGCCAGCGCACTGACCGCCTCGGGTGACAGCCCGCTGCCGGATGCACCGACCAAGAGCGGCTGGAGCACCACCAAGATCATCCCCGTCGAGCGCCTGAAAACCCTGGACCTGAACGCCGACATCAGCTTTGGCCAACTGACCCTGAGCAAACTGCCCATCCAGAATGCTGCGCTCAAAGCCAACAGCAAAGACGGTGTGCTGACCCTCGAAAACCTCAGCGGCAGCCTCTACAAAGGCACGTTTGCCGCCAACGGCAGCCTGAATGTGCAGCCGGTGTTGCCGGTGGTCAAACTGCAAACCCGCATCACCAGTGTGCCGGTTGAGAAGATCCTCCAGAGCCAGGGGCAAACATCGCCCGTCACCGGCTTGTTGACCCTCAACAGCAACGTGACCGGCAGCGGCAACAGCCAGAGCGCGCTGATCCAGAGCCTCAACGGCACCGCCAGCTTCGCCCTCAACAACGGCGCGCTGCTCAATGCCAACATTGAACAGCAACTGTGCAAAGCCATCTCCACGCTCAACCGCAAAACCCTGAGCGGCGCCCCGCTGGGCAAAGACACGCCCTTCAACGAACTCAAGGGCAGCCTGGTATTCCGTAACGGCGTAGCCAGCAACCAGGACTTGGTGGTGCGCATTCCCGGCCTGAGCGTCAAAGGCGATGGCGACATCGACCTGCGCGTATTGGGCATGGACTACCGCATTGGCATCACCATCGAAGGCGACACCCGCCCCATGCCCGACCCGGCGTGCCAGGTGGGCAAAAACTTCGTCGGCATCGAGCTGCCCTTGCGCTGCCGTGGACCGCTTGAACTGGGCGCCAAGGCCTGCCGCCTGGACAAAGAAGGCTTGGGCAAAGTCGCCGTTAAAGCCGCCGGCAACAAACTGAGCGAGAAACTTGAAGAAAAACTCGGAGACAAAGTCAGCCCCGAACTCAAAGACGCGCTCAAAGGGCTGTTTAAACGATGAGGGATGAGCAGTTCGCAAGTGCCGTGCTCGATTGGTATGACCGCCACGGCCGCCACGACTTGCCCTGGCAACAGGGCATCACCCCTTATCGGGTGTGGGTCTCGGAAATCATGTTGCAGCAGACTCAAGTCAGCACCGTGCTCAACTACTTCGACCGCTTTATGGCGTCATTGCCAACGGTCGAAGCCTTGGCCGCAGCCCCCGAAGACGAAGTGCTGCACCTGTGGACCGGCCTGGGTTACTACACCCGCGCCCGCAATTTGCAAAAGACCGCGAAGATCGTCGTCGAGCAATACGGCGGCGAATTCCCGCGTGACGTTGAAAAACTGGTCGAACTGCCCGGCATTGGCCTGTCTACCGCCGGAGCAATTGCCAGCCTGAGCATGGGCCTGCGCGCGCCGATCCTCGACGGCAACGTCAAACGGGTGCTGGCCCGCTTTACCGCGCAAGAAGGCTACCCGGGCGAACCCAAGGTCGCCAAACAGCTGTGGGCCACCGCAGAACGCTTCACGCCCTATGACCGGGTCAACGCCTACACCCAGGCGATGATGGACATGGGCGCCACGCTCTGCACCCGCAGCAAGCCCAGTTGCCTGCTGTGCCCGCTGGAAACCCACTGCGAAGCGCACATGCTCGGCCTCGAAACACGCTACCCGATCCCCAAGCCGCGCAAAACCATCCCGCAAAAGCGCACGCTGATGCCGATGCTGGCCAACGCCGACGGCGAGATTCTGCTTTACCGCCGCCCGTCGACCGGTTTGTGGGGCGGCCTGTGGAGCCTGCCCGAGCTGGACGACTTCAATGACATCGAGTCGCTGGCCCAGCAACACGCGCTGGCCCTGGGCGAACATCACGAACTGCCCGGCCTGACCCACACCTTTAGCCACTTCCAACTGGCCATTGAGCCCTGGTTGATCCAGGTCCAGGAAGCTGGCCATCACGTGGCCGAGGCCGACTGGCTCTGGTATAACCTCGCCACCCCGCCGCGCCTGGGCCTTGCTGCCCCGGTGAAGAAGCTGCTCAAACGCGCAGCCGACCTAATCCACGCAGGAGAGACCTCATGACCCGCACCCTCATGTGCCGCAAATACAAAGAAGAACTGCCCGCCCTCGAGCGCGCCCCATTCCCGGGCGCCAAAGGTCAGGACATTTTCGACCACGTCTCGGCAAAAGCCTGGGCTGACTGGCAAAAACACCAAACCTTGCTGATCAACGAGAAGCGTTTGAACATGATGAACGCCGAAGATCGAAAATATTTGCAGGGCGAGATGGATAAGTTCTTCAGCGGTGAAGAATATGCCAAAGCAGAAGGCTACGTTCCGCCGAGCGAGTAAACCCCGGTTTTAAAGGGTTTGGTCCGTAAGCGACGGTAATAATTAAAATTTTTTGAAAAAAGTGTTTGACGGATCCTCGGAAAAAGCTTCTAATGCGCCCCGTTGCCCAGATAGCTCAGTCGGTAGAGCAGGGGATTGAAAATCCCCGTGTCGGCGGTTCGATTCCGTCTCTGGGCACCAAAATACCGAGAAACCCCAAGGAACAATGTGTCCTTGGGGTTTTTTATTGCCTGCGATTTAATGGCGTCTGGACCATTTCTGGACCAAAACGCTTCGGCAGTGTGATTGAAAGCCATCCAACGGACTTTCGGTACCGGACCCAAAACCGAATAGTTTTAATCTCATTTAAATTGTCAGTCTGAGAGACTCCCTCAGACACGCTGAGACACTGGCAATACAGTCCGCCCCAGCACAGCCCTTTTGTTCCCCCAGGCACACTACAGAGCCTCTGAGCACTCTCTGCTACCTCGCACTGCGAACACTAACTAGTCACGCGGTATGCGCAGCACGGAAGCAGCGGCGTACCCCAAGATCGAATAGCAGGCTACCGAACGGCTACCTACCTCCTTGCAACGCTCTGTCACACTGATTTTCCGTTCAGCTGCCTGCGGCTGAGTTTTTCAGTTCGCGGAGCAGCGACGAGCGCTGATCGTGAGGAAACGGCAGGCTGAATCGTCCCAGCTTTAATAAGGACCCGATAACTGCTGTTTGCCGCTCTTTACCGGCCGTTTCGGATCAACTGGCGACCCCGATGACGGACGCAAGTCGACCCATTGCGGACAGTCAGATTCATTTAGAATGCTAGGGCGATTTAAACGCTCAACTCAGGAAGCTTATATCGTGCGCGAGTCAAAGCGCACAGCTCAACACAAGAAGATGAAAAAGGTTAAAGGGAAGGTCTTTCGAAAAGGTGATTAGCGCGGAACAACAAAGTGAATCGCCCCGGTTTCATAGGTAACTCTGACTGGAAGCTTTTGGCCAATTCTGTTGAAAAAGTCGGTTCTTCCAGACTGCCCGTATACTAACCGCTGAAAGCGCCTTTTTTACGTGCCGCTATGCGAAATCTGAATCGCCCCAGACTTTCGGTACCAGGCCCAAAACTGAATAGCTTTAATGTGATTTAAATCGTCAGGCTGAGAACCTCACTCAGACTAGCTGAGACGTCGGCAACACAGTCCGCCCCAGCGCAGCCCTTTCGCTCCCCCTGGCACGCCACAGGGCCTCTGGGCACTTTCTACCACCTCGCACTCCAGACGCTTACAAGTCACGCGGTATGCGCGGCAGCAGTGAAACCTATATTCCTAGTGATCGACGCGATAGCCTGACGTTTGCACTACCTTTGGCCCGCGAGGGAGATAGGCCATGTACTTCGCATTCCAAGAGACAGTGCAGGCGCTCGAAAAGGACATGATCACGATTGTTGGTTCCTCAATTTCCCCCTATTCTCTCAAGCTCAAAATAGGGGCCGGTGAAATGCCTGAAGACATAATGACCCTGAAGGAAGTTGCTGAGTACCTGAAGCTTGCGGAGAAGACAGCATACCGTCTTGCCGCTGACGGGAAGATCCCCGGCTTCAAGGTAGGGGGTAGTTGGCGGTTCCGAAAAGCCGTTATAGAAGACTGGATCGACCAGCAAACGACCAAAAATCGCACTTGAGTTGGGGTGAACAAGCTTTGTTACTGGACAACAGAAATAACGGCCATGTAGGGAACACGTTGCGCGATCACCTCGCCGCAGGATCGAAACTTTCCGTGCTTTCAGGTCTGTTCACCATCTATGGCTTCTCGGCGCTCAGGAAGGAGCTCTCCCTCATTGACGGTGCAAGGCTCCTGCTGTCCGGCTGGGAAGGCTCATCTCTCCAAGCACTCATCGGGTCGGATGCCGACCTGCGCCTCGTGAACCAGCTCGATCAAAAGCGCATCGCCAGGGAATGCGCCAAATGGCTCGCCAGCAAAGCCCAGGTTCGGTCAGCCAACGCTGCCCAAAATATGTTCCTTGTCGAAGACGGTAGCCAGGGCAGTTTTGCCGTTCACGGCAGCTCTGCTTTCACCCCCGCCGGGCTGGGAGAGGTACAGTCCGATACCCCGCTGATGAATACCGGCATCAACGAGCCAGAAACGACAAAGCAGCTGCTGTCCTGGTTTAACTCTGTCTGGGCAGATTCCCCTAAAGGCCGCGACATCAAGGACGAACTCCTTGAGAAGCTGGAGTTCATCGCCGCCGATCAGCCGGGCGACTTCATTTATTTCCTGACGCTCTACAATATTTTTAAAGACTTCCTCGATGATATCGACGAAGACAGCATCATTAAGACAAAGACCGGGTTCAAGGACACCCTTGTCTGGAACAAGCTTTACAAGTTCCAGAAGGACGGTGTGCTGGGTGCTATCGACAAGCTGGAGAAGCACAACGGCTGCATCATCGCCGACAGCGTCGGCTTGGGTAAGACCTTTGAAGCGTTGGCCGTTATCAAATACTACGAGCTGCGCAATGATCGCGTGCTGGTGCTATGCCCTAAGAAGCTCCGGGATAACTGGACGATCTACACCGTCAACGACAAGCGCAACCTGCTTGCGCAAGACCGCTTCAATTATGACGTCCTGAACCATACCGACCTGTCACGCACGAAAGGCAGCTCCGGCGAGATCAATCTCGAAACCCTAAACTGGGGAAACTACGACCTCATCGTCATCGATGAGTCGCACAACTTTCGCAACAACAACCCCACCAAAGGCACCAAAAACCGCTATACCCGCCTTATGGAGGACATCATCCAGTCAGGCGTGAAAACCAGGGTGCTGATGCTCTCCGCCACGCCAGTGAACAACCGCATGAACGACCTGAAAAATCAGGTCGCCTTCATTACTGAGGGACGTGACGACGCCTTCAGCGATGTCGGCATCAAGAATGTGGAAAGCACGCTACGCCTGGCGCAGAAGCAGTTCAACCAGTGGGTCAAGCAACCGCCTGAAAGCCGCAGTGTGGCTTCCTTGCTGGATACGATGAGCTTCGACTATTTCAAGCTGCTGGATATCGTCACCATTGCGCGCTCCCGTAAGCACATCCAGAAATATTACGGCACGGCAGATATCGGCGAGTTCCCTGTGCGACTGCCACCACAGAACATCTATGCCGATCTCGATTCCACGCACGAATTTCCGCCGCTGAAGGACGTGAACAAGACGATCCGCAGGCTCTCACTGGCGGGCTACTCGCCTATGAAATTCGTCCGGACTGACAAGAAGGATGAGTATGCCCGTCGCTATGACAACGCTGTCGGCGACGGTAGAAGCGTTTTCAAGCAGGTTGATCGGGAGGAGAGCCTGATCCACCTGATGCGGGTGAACCTGCTCAAGCGCATGGAAAGCTCGATCAACTCCTTCACGCTCACTTCGCAAAAGCTTCTGTCGCAGGTCGAAGTGTTGTTACAGAAGATTGACGCCCACGAAAGCGGCGACATCGAAGCTCTGAATATCGAGGATATTCAGGATTTTGAAATGGACTCTCCCGAGCTTGAACCCTTCATGATCGGCAACAAAACACGCGTCTTGCTCCAGGATATGGATCTCATCCGGTTCAGGCAGGAGCTTGAGGCTGATCGAGTCTTCCTGACCTCTATCGTCGAGTCCGCGCAATCAGTGGACGAACACCGCGATGCCAAACTGGAAAAGCTAAAAGAGGTCATTTCCAAAAAAGTCCGGGAACCGCTAAACCCCGGAAACAAGAAGGTCATCGTGTTCACCGCCTTCGCCGATACCGCGAAGTATCTCTATGCCCATCTTGTCGATTGGGCGCGGGACGAGCTGGGAATTCATAGCGCACTTATTACTGGCGGTGGAACCAACAAAACGACTCTGGCCGGGGCGGGCTCGGATCTGAACAATCTCCTGACGGCTTTCTCCCCTGTGTCGAAAGAACGCGGAAAGATCGATCCCGACGCCAAGGCTGAGATCGATCTGCTGATTGCTACCGACTGCATCAGCGAGGGCCAGAACCTTCAAGATTGCGACACGCTCGTCAACTACGACATTCACTGGAACCCGGTCAGGATCATCCAGCGGTTTGGCCGCGTTGACCGTTTGGGCTCGAAAAACACGAAAATCCAGCTCATTAACTTCTGGCCGAACATGGAGCTGGACGAGTACATCAACCTCGAAGCCAGGGTGGCTGGCCGCATGATGCTTCTGGACGTCTCGGCCACGGGCGAGGAAAACGTCATCGACGCCAACGCTCAGGAAATGAACGACCTAGAGTATCGCCGCACGCAGCTTCAGCAGCTCAAAGATGCCGTGGTCGATTTGGAAGACATGGCGGGCGGCGTCTCCATCACGGACTTAACCCTGAACGACTTCCGCATGGATCTTTCAGGCTACATGAAAAAAGGCTTGCACAAGCTGGCACTGGCTCCGCACGGCCTTTACGCCGCCGTCACCATTGATGCAGACCTCAAAGCCGATGGCCTCAAGCCCGGCGTCATCTTCTGCTTGAAGAGCATCAGGGATGGTCATAGGGCCGTCCAGGTGGATGATAACTATCCGCTTGCCCCGTACTTCCTGGTCTATGTCTCCGACGAAGCCGTCGTCGAGCTCAATTTCACGCAAAGTAAGAAGGTGCTCGACCTGCTGAAGAAACACGGCCTCTCGGCAACTTCCGTCGATAGTGAGGCTGCCGGGCAGATAAACGACCGTACAAGGAATGGTTCCGACATGGCGCAGTACCAGCAATTGCTGGCTGTCGCGGTGGATAGCATTGCAGGCAAGAGCGAGGAGAAAGGTGTGCAAAGCCTCTTCGCCAGAGGAGGCACAGTGCTGACCGCGACAAGCAGCCAGGGCATTGAGGATTTCGCCGTTGTAACCTACCTCATCATCACGGACGCTCCGTAAGGCAAGGAAACGCTATGACGCCGGTTACACTGGAAGCCTTCATTGATCATCTTTCAATTCCCAAATCCTGTGAATTGAACAAACCCGTTTTCAAGAAACTCTTTCTTGAAAACGGAGTGCTGGATATTGCCGATAAAACGGCCCTGAAGGACGATGTTGACAAGATACGTTGGCTGTACACCCTGAAGCCCGCCACGATCAACGTCGCTGCCTATGTTGACAGCGAGCGCGACTTCTCTGAAATCGCGGTTCTCCAGGTAGAACTCACTTCGGCTAAACGGCTAAAGCGCATCGCGACCTTTATACAGCGGTCGATTCCATATCCACTGATCCTGCTGTTTACCCAGGAAAACCAGGTTTGTCTAAGCGTGTCCGACAAGCGCATCAACCAGGCGGACAAGGAAAAATGGGTCGTCGAAGACCCCCTTTACACGGATTGGATAGACCTGGCCACACAAACAGCGGCGCAGGCAGCTTTCCTGGAAGATTGCACTATCAACAGCTTTTCCTTTGTCAATTTCCTTAGTTTCTATAAAAGCCTAAGCGAGCGTGTCATAGCTATTAATTGCGCTGTCCATAGCGGACGCTATGAGCGAGCCATGGCCGACAATATAGAAAATAAACCCAGTGAGAGCCGTCTTGAGCGGCTCCGTGAGCTTGAAAAGCTCAACATGCAAAAGACAGAGATCGCCAATAAGCTGAAAAAAGAGCGGCAGGTTGGGCGGCAGGTTGAGTTGAATACCAAGATCAAACAGATTAATGACGTAATTGAAAAAATTAGAGAGACCATTTAATGAATAAGACCGCTATGGATTTAGTTACGCTACAGGACGGTGAAAGCGCGAACATCGTCAACGAAAATATTCAACAGCTTAAAAGTATATTCCCTGAAGCCTTCGAAGAAGGTGGGGTAAATTTCGACACGCTGCGACAACTTCTTGGTGATGCCGGGGCTATTGACGAAGGTGAAGAGAAATACGGTCTGAGTTGGCACGGAAAGAAGAAGGCTCGCCAGATTGCACTAACGCCATCGACTGGCACGTTATTGCCTTGTCCGGAGGAAAGTGTCAATTGGGATACAACTAAAAACCTAATTATCGAAGGCGATAATCTTGAGGTGTTGAAACTCCTGCAAAAGAGCTATGCGGGCAAGGTCAAGATGATATTTATTGATCCGCCATATAATACTGGAAATGAATTTATATATCCAGATAACTTCCAGGATAACCTGGATACGTATTTACAATATACAGGGCAGAAAGACAGCGATGGAGTGAAAGTGTCCAGCAACACCGAGAGCTCTGGTCGGTTTCACACCAACTGGCTCAACATGATGTATCCAAGGCTAAAACTATCAAAGTCGTTGCTGCAAAACAATGGTGCAATATTTATATCCATTGATGATAGTGAAGCACCGAGATTGAGAATGTTGTGCGATGAAGTATTCGGCGAAGAAAATTTCATCACCAACATAATATGGCAGCATAGTGTTCAGCCAAAAGGCTACTCCGGAATATTTTCTGTGCACCATAATCATATTTTGATGTATAGAAAGTCGGAGGACTTTGAGCTAATGTCCCTTGAGAGAACGGACGAGGACAATAAAGCCTACTCAAACCAAGACAATGATCCAAAGGGTGATTGGCGAACAGGTGACGTAAGAAACGCTCTGTATAGGAAAAATCTGAAGTATCCAATTACAACTCCATCAGGAAAGATAATCAATCCTCCTGATAACGGATGGCGATGGAGCAAGGAGACTCTTAGTGGCAAAATCGCTACAGGAGAGATATTCTTCAGTGAAGACGAAACAAGAATTATTAGAAAAATCTACCTTGCTGACCTTGATGGGCGTACACCAGAAACAATTTGGTTTGCAAAAGACTCTGGAACCACCAGATCTGGCGTCAAAGAGCTAAAAGCCACCTTTGATGGTGAGGTTCCTTTTGATACGGTAAAGCCCACAGAGCTGATAAAGCGAATGATGAAAGTATCTGGCGTTAACGCAGAAGATATCGTTCTTGATTTTTTCGCAGGCTCTGGAACTACCGGCGCAGCTGTTTTTGACACCGAACAGTCTAGGTTTATATTAGTGCAGTTGCCAGAAGAAATCGATGAGAGCAAGCCCCATGGCATTACCGCTAGAAAGCTTGGCCTATCAAAAATTTCGGATGTTACAAAAGAGAGACTAAAACGCTGCTCGGTTAATAAGTCCCCCTTGAATGCAGGATTTAAAGTTTTCAAACTTTCAAATTCCAATATCCGTGCATGGAACCCGGATCGTACCGATCTCGAACAAACGTTACTTTCTCATCAGGAACATTTGATTGAGGGGCGTACCGAACAAGATGTTCTTTATGAGCTACTAATCAAGCGCGGCATCGATCTGTCTGTACCAATTGAAAGCAGGAATGTATCAGGCAAAGAAGTCTACAGCATTGGTTACGGTGTATTGTTTGCGTGCCTTGATGAATCTATCGCCCAGGCCGATGTTGAGAATGTTGCCCAGGGAATTCTCGCATGGTACGGCGAGCTGAGCCCGTCTTCAGATACGCATGTCTTTTTCCGTGATAGTGCATTCAGTGATGACATAGCGAAGACTAACATGGCCGCCATTCTGGAACAGAACGGCATAACCCATGTTCGCAGCTTGTAAGGAGTGTCACTGATGAAGCTGCATTTTCAAGACAATCTTGACTATCAGATGGCGGCAATAGAGTCTGTCGTCAGCCTATTTAAAGGGCAGGAAATCTCGCGCTCGGAATTCACGGTCACCTACCGCCCTGAATCTGGGCCGCAGGCTTCGCTTGGTCTGGAGGAAAATGAACTCGGCGTTGGCAACCGCCTGCAACTGGTTGATGAAGAATTACTCGATAATTTGCATGCTATCCAGCTCGACAATGGCCTGCGTCCTGCTGGCAATCTCGCAAGCGGCGACTTTACGGTTGAAATGGAAACGGGCACGGGTAAAACTTACGTCTATCTCCGCACGATATTTGAACTAAATAAAAATTACGGCTTTACAAAATTCGTAATTGTCGTACCTTCTGTTGCCATTAAAGAAGGTACGAAGAAAACGCTTGAAATTACGCGCGACCATTTTGAGAATTTGTATCCCAAGGCCAAGGGTTACGAATATTTTCTTTACGACTCTTCCAAGCCTGGGCAAGTGCGTAGTTTCGCCACGAGTTCCAATATCCAAATTATGGTGACGACTGTTGGTGCTATCAACAAAAAAGACGTCAACAATCTCTATAAAGAGCATGAAAATACAGGCGGTGAGAAGCCTATCGACCTGATCAAGGCTACTAGCCCGATCATTATTGTGGACGAACCACAAAGCGTGGACGGTGGCCTGCAAGGACAGGGGAAGAAGGCTTTGGATGCCATGAGCCCGCTCTGCACCCTGCGCTATTCAGCGACGCACGTCGATAAGCACCACATGGTTTATCGTCTCGACGCAGTTGATGCCTATGACCAGGGCTTGGTCAAACAGATCGAGGTTGCCTCCCTCCAAATCGAGGGCGGAAACAACAAACCTTATATAAAGCTCGAATCCACCCATAACCGTAAAGGTTCGATCACTGCAAAAATAGAAATCGATGTGCAGCGTGGGAAAAAAATCAGCCGCGAAACACTGACGGTTGAAGATGGTGATGATCTAGAGCAGATTGCTAATCGTGCCATTTATGAAAACATGCAGATTGGCACGATCACTTGCGGCAAGAACAACGAGTCCATTCAAGTCAAGGGGCCGGGTATCGACAGAACCTTGACCCCCGGTGACGCCATTGGCGGCGTCAGCCCTGATGAGATTAAGCGCCTGATGATCCGCCGCACGATCAAAGAGCATCTCGATAAAGAGCTGACCTTTGCTGCCAACAAGCAGCCTATCAAGGTCTTAAGCCTGTTCTTCATCGATAGCGTTGAGCATTATCGTCAGTACGACGAAGATGGAAGCGTGGTCAAAGGCAAATATGCCTCGATGTTTGAAGAGGAATATACCAAACTCGCAAAATCCAGCGACTATCAAAGTCTCTTCAATGAAATTGACCTGGAGACAAACGCCGCTGAAGTCCATAACGGCTATTTCTCCATCGACAAGAAGGAAAAACTTGTCGATACAGCGGAAAATACTCAAGCTGGTCGCGACAACTCCGAGCGCGCCTATAACCTGATTATGCAGGAGAAGGAAAAGCTGCTGAGCTTTAGCACCAAGCTCAAATTCATCTTTTCCCACTCTGCTCTCAAGGAAGGTTGGGACAACCCGAACGTATTCCAGATTTGTGCATTGCGCGATATGGGCTCGGAGCGGGAGCGTCGCCAGACAATCGGGCGGGGCTTGCGCCTCTGCGTCAATCAGGACGGGCAGCGCCTGCGCGGGTCTGACATCAACACGTTGACTGTCATTGCTACCGAGAGCTATGAAGAGTTTGCCGAAAACCTTCAGAAGGAAATTGAAGAAGATACCGGCATTCGCTTTGGTATCGTTGAATCGCATCAGTTCGCGACAGTACTGATAATCGACGACAAGGGCGAGGCGGCACCGCTCGGAGTAGACCAATCTGAAAAGATTTGGAAATTCCTAAAAGCTGAGGGCTTTGTTGACGCCAAAGGCAAGGTTCAGGATTCGCTTCGCACAAGCTTGAAAGACGGCAGCTTTAAGCTGCCAGACGATATCAAAGCTGAGCTTGGTAGCAAGGCGGATGTCGCTGAAGAAGATATCCAGGGCATTCTTAAGAAACTCGCAGGAAAACTTGATATCAAGAATGCGGATGATCGACGGATCATCCGCACCCGCGAAGCGGTTCTCCAAAGCGAAGAGTTCAAGGCGCTCTGGGAGCGTATCAAGTACAAGACCACGTACAGGGTTGATTTCAATAACAATAAGCTCATTACCGATTGTGCAAAGGCTATTCTGGACTGCCCGCCCATCACCAAAACCAGGGCGCAATTCCGGAAGGCTGACATCGCGATAGGTAAGGGCGGCGTTACGGCGGAAGAGACTGACGTCTCCCGTTTCACGACGATCCATGAGGATGACATCGAGCTTCCCGACATCATCACGGATTTGCAGGACAAGACTCAGCTGACCCGCAGCAGTATCGTCAAGATTCTTACGCAAAGCCATCGCCTGCAGGA
Source organism: Pseudomonas helleri (assembly GCF_001043025.1). Lineage (GTDB taxonomy): Bacteria > Pseudomonadota > Gammaproteobacteria > Pseudomonadales > Pseudomonadaceae > Aquipseudomonas > Aquipseudomonas helleri. The sequence continues at coordinate 444,527 of NZ_JYLD01000001.1, forward strand.
CTTTGCCCGCAACCCGCAACAGTTCATTGACTATGCGTCAGAAGCCATAAATCGCACTAAGCGATTGGCACTAGTCGATGGTATTAAGTACAGCAAAATCGGCGACGAGCACTTCTACGCGCAAGAGCTGTTCCAACAGGAAGAGCTGAAGGGTTACTTGAAAAACACCCTAGAAACGCAGAAGTCCGTCTATACGCATGTTGTCTATGACTCGGCGGGCGTAGAGAAGACCTTCGCCGAAGACCTTGAAAAGAACGAAGCTGTAAAGGTGTACGCGAAACTGCCGTCCTGGTTCAAAATTCCTACACCGCTTGGCACCTATAACCCCGACTGGGCTGTGGTCGTCGATGATGAAGGTAGGGAAAAACTGTACTTCGTCGTTGAAACCAAAGGTAGCACTTGGTGGGGCGATCTGCGGCATGTCGAGGGCGCTAAAATAAAATGCGGTGAAAGGCACTTTGAGGAGGTCGCCAATGACGACAACCCGGCACGGTACGTACGTGCGGTTGATGTCAATGGCATGATGTCGCATATCAATCAGGACTAACATTCAACCAAATCTGCTGAAAGCGCTCATGGGCATCTCAGTCGAAGAATTTCGATTGAGGTGCCTCCCGCAGCTAAAAGTTAATGATGGTTTTGCACTTTAGTGTCAGCCTTCGCCAAATATTTACATCAAATATGCCGGCCTCAATGCCATGTATGAATCGCCTTTTCAGACACAGGCTGATTTATTGATCAACGGTTGGAATGCTTCTGCGCGGTATCTGCAATCATTCTTCCTGTCCATGCATAACGGCGATAAGTACAAATTTTCTGCCGATGAATTGTCCAGCCTCACCGAAGATCACTTTTCTATTTTTATTGAGTTAGCAGAATATTTCAGGTCTGAAGGGGGGGGCTCCCCTTCAGAGACGTTTGCGCAAAGATGATTGAGCGTCGACCCGACTATCGGGAGCTACCTGTCGGTTTGTATCCGTTTCCAGATCCGGAATTCATTTTTGTTCCCGATCAGTCCGATCTTGCCAAACATCTTTTCGACCAAAACGGGTGAGCGCGGAGGGCGGACCTAGGACAAGAGTCGCTAGTGAGCGCGTCTAACCGAATGCTGATGGTTGCAACACTGCTGGTGTGCGTTTTGGCGACTATCGCCATTGCATCGAATACCGGTTGACGTGGGCCAATGACGTGATTGACAAGTACCAAGCTTGTACCGGCATAATGATATCAACTAGTGTTCGTCATGTCGCTAATACTTTACAAAGAAGTTTGAGTCCAGCGGTGGCACCGCGACGTCCGGCAAGCTAGGAAAGGTCAACAGGTGCATAGCATTTAAGCAGAACTAACTCGGCGTAAGCATCGCAGCTATGCTTGAGCAATAGGGGGAACCCTCCTCCTCAATACAGCACTAACAGCATAGAAAATCAATCGACAACGTTATAAGGCGCTGCAAGTATGACGATGATAAAAATAGACTTGAATAATAGAACCTTTACGCTTGATGACGTGCGCCAACTGATCGCATCGAAGGACGACTCTGTTGACCGTCAACTCCGGGTAACGGACGATGGCATCGCGTATATTTCAGACATCACTGGCGCGGAACATAAAGATGGCCTTAGCTTCAGGCTAAATACGTGGGATGCTGGAGATAAATACACAGGACAAAAGGCTTCTTTGGATAACGCCTGGGTCAAGAAAATACACGAGATACTGATGAAAAACTGGCCGACGCCAAGCTCACCCTATATCGAAATCTACTAATCAATACCCGAAAAACTACAAGTTATTTTTTCCTACTCGTAAAGCAACACGTATGTGATTTGCTTTACGAGCCTTAATCGACCAAAAAAATAATTATAAATAGACTATACCGATATTTCGTATGAAATCACGCAATTTAAAACATTAGCTGATACTCGTGAACATGAATTTGAATATCTAACCTGGCGTTCAGCACGTCTTAATTTTAGCGAAGATGGGACATATTAAAGCTGTTTGATTCAGTCACGCAATACTAGGCAAGTCCTGAGTAAACCGTATTTACGCAAATTTCATGCAGATATATTTCTATGATCCCAACACTCTGTCGGGTGAGTTTCAGGAGATATCTATGTGCACATGCAAAAATCCTTGGATTTCCAGCGCCGTTGACGCAGGCCGAAACATTCCTGACCCGCGCGTTCAGGTTGCCATCAGTATCTACGATCTGCTCTGCACTTTTTGCCGCGAAAAGTAAGCGTTTAAACCGAATTCACACTCAAGCCCACGTTGCATAGGCTTCATAGCTTTTGCCTCATTAATACCTACTTCTAAACGATTGGAGGGTATTCATATCAAGTTATTCAACGTGACCACGGCATCAGCTTGTCTTAGCGGACACTAGTCCGTCACGCCAGCACACTTCGGAAATAATATGAGCAGAACCAAAGCCGTCGAACCCAGCTTCATGGATCTCATCGCGGTAAAAGAAGCCCAAGCATCAAAACTGAGCTCCGGTGCCGAAGGAAAGATCACCTATCAACTCGCCCTTTCAACCGACAGAAAACAGGTGTTCATTGCGTTGGTCGACAGCGGCAGCCAGGGCTACTTCAGCCGCGAATGGGTCAACACCGATGCCATCCTCGAAATACTGGAAAGCCTAGGTCAACGGGCAGAAGCGTTCCCCAGCAAAGTACTTCTCCCCGTGTTTGTCGGACGCTCCAGCAATAATGCGCCATTCCTTGCTGCCGCCCTACTGGCTGAAAAGCTACTGGGAAGAGATGGAAAGCTTGAATCCAAATTGCGCGTGATTGGCGATGCTAGCACCTGGAAAAAAACTGTGCTGGCACTCAAAGGTAAGCCCATGCGGGTTCGGCTCGATGGTAAACCGATTCTATCGACATCGCAGGCGAGCAACTCATCGTCGGAGCCAAACACAGAGCAAGAGAAACCCCAGGAGACAGAGCATGCTGCTAATTCGTCAGAGTGAAGCTGCTGCCCAGATCCTCGACACTGATATGCGCCAATGGGTGGAGAACCAGTTCCGGGTTCTACAAGGTTACGGCACACAGTGGCAACCCGATGAACTCGGCTGGTTTGCCGTTTGGGGCGAAGGCGATGATCCCTATGACAAGGGGCTATTCCTTGGCGTTAGAAGCCTCCTGCACAGTCCCTATGATCCGGTAGCCTCATTTGAAATCGTCGAGGACCACGGTCACTTCTATACCGCCGTCATCCTCCTGTCTGACCTGCTCTCGGTAGAGGTACTGATTCCGAAAGGACTCAATCTTCAATCAGAGATGAGCACGCGACTCGCGCAATGGAGTTCGCATTGACCGGCAGCACCACCGTAAGTACCGGAAATGAACCGGAGCGGCGGACGCAATCAACAGCGCCAAGTTAACCACCCCATTCACCCAACCCTACCGACCACTGATGACGTCCCTGGCTCAGCTTTCTGGGCTGACTCAGGGATAGTCCAAACTCGTGCCACAAAAGGTACCTTATGAGCAAACTAATCCGCTTTTCCAAGCGTGTTATCGACTCACTACCACCGCAACCGACAGAGGCCAAAGCAAGAGAAAGTGAATATTCTGATACCGAAGTTTCCGGCTTGAAATTACTGATCAACAAGCAGGGGCGAAAGTTCTTCTATCTGCGTTACCGGCACGCTGGGCGTCAGCGAAGCATGAAGCTGGGGAATTATGGTGAGTTGGATGTTGCAGAAGCCAGATTGCTTGCCCTGAAGCATCGAGCCCAGCTGTCGAATGGCATTGATCCGCAAGCAGCCGTTACAGAGTTAGGCATGACGTTTCGACGCTTCATTGATGACCACTATCTACCGCATGCCTATGCCAGTAAGCGCAGTGCGAACAGCGATGATTCAAAGTTCAAGACGCACCTGTTTGAGAAGTTTGGTGCAAGACTTCTAGCCACCATCACCCGACAGGAGATCCAACGCTACCATGACGAATTAATCAGCCGACGAGCTCCCGCCACCGCAAATCGACATTTAGCCCTTCTAAAGCGTTGTTTCAACCTCGCAATCCTTTGGGGCTACATAGATAGTAATCCGGCAACCGGAATTCGTATGCACACAGAGAATAATCAGTCTCAACGCTTCCTAAGCATCGAAGAGGCTAAACGACTATGGTCTGCACTAGATATTGACCAAAACCCAATCGCCGCCAAAGCCATCAAGCTGATGCTGGTGACCGGCGTTAGACGTGAAGAGGCCCTTCAGGCCAGATGGGAACACATTGATCATGATAGACAGCTATGGCATTTGCCGATAACCAAAAGTGGTCGTCAGCGCTTCGTGATGCTCAGCGAGACGGCACTTGCCGTATTAAACGAGCTTCCAAATCAGGGCGGTAGAAACTACCTGTTCCCTGGGAGTAAACTGGATAAGCCGTTGAATAACGCTCGAAAATGCTTACAGCGAGCACTCAAAGCGGCTGGCCTTACTCATCTTAGAATTCATGATTTACGCCATACCTTTGCCTCGTTAGCAATCAATAACGGTGCAACACTGTATGAGGTGCAGCATTTGTTAGGGCATGCTAGTAATACCACAACCCAACGATATGCACACTTAGCATCTGACAACCTGAGAATAGCATCAGCACGGGTTGGTGCACTTGTTGTTCCAACTAATTAAACTGCACCATACCGCGACTTACGTTTAAACTAGCAAACCAACTAAATAATAAGAAATTAAAGCAATGTGACAACAGAGTAAAATAATAGTCCTGCGCCTATTTCTACAGCTTAAAAACCCAAGCCGCGACGGGTTTTTTTTGCACATATGCACAATCCAACTCGACCACCAGAGCAGTCTACAATACCTGTGTACTTCCTATACCTCAGTCTTCATCCGATACGGTTTCGACAAATCGTTCCAGACTCTCTGACCATTCAATACTATGATCTTTCAGCCACTCCATCCGCAGGTGGTAATGGGGACTTTTTCCAACAGTATTACGACCCGCGTCGGCCCGCACAAGCAATCCATCATCTTTAAATCGCTTGCCGATAATCTCCACCTCCTTAGCCCCCGAAAAGATCTTCTCAAGAAATTCTTTGGAGATCATGAGCGTAGGCATACCTCCACTGGCTTCTTGATGACGGTACAGCGGTAAACCAAATCTCGGTGCACCTTCAGGTATTTTTTTCTGAAGAATTAACGCCGCAGATAATATTTCCAAGTAATGCCAACGTGTTCTGATCCAAAGCTCAATACAAATCAACATTCCGTTTAGCAAAGTAGTCTCATCGACAAGCTCCGAACTGAACACCTTATTTCGAAGTGCTATCCTGCCCGCCAACACCGCTAACGCGAACCTAGTTAATACTCGGTCGGGCCCAACATTACTTACATAGTTTGGACAAACATCGACAAGATATTGCCTTACTTCATCAAGTTCCGCTTTCCAGTTTTGACGGTCCATCTCAGACAAAAGAGCTTTGATGAAGGCTGGAGCCACAGTACCGTACTGACAAGGAATTCCCGCGGAGAGCGCTTTTTTTACATCTTCAGGCAGGAATGCGTACTCTTCAGCGCCTTGACCCTCAAAGCTTACCGTCCCGCCGCCGATATTGATGTCTACTCCACGATCCAAAATACCTTGTTGCGCATTACGACTCAACATTGAAGTAATCGGAACCTCGCCAGTAGTCATAGAGAATAAGACCCTCGGCGGCGATTCTTGGACATCACCATTACTGCTTAGTCGAGTACGACTGTTGCCATTACCGGTTCTGTAGATGAAGTTATCTAGCGTACCGTAATTGCTACTGCCGATTTCATCAATCAGCATCGGGCCTATCGAGGTTGCCTGGCCCTTGGCTTGAAGCGCGAATTCGGTCGAGCCAAAGGTCTCAATAAGAGATGTCCCATTACGACCGGCACTGCCATGACCGGGCGCGGTGGTGTTCCCGAATAGACTAGCCACCGTAGATAGCAGTAATGTTTTGCCTCGGCCCGCCCCTCCAAAGAAGTTGAACGTGCAAGAGGAAACACCGGGCAGCACATCGAGCATTGTTGACGCTAAGCCAATTTGCAGCGCACCAGTCAGGATATTATTCTTACTGACCGGATCGAGCACCTGTATATTCCAGTCCTTAAGCGTGCCCGATTGAGCAAGCCTCGGTGCTCCAATATCAATATAAAATTTCTCCGCGTCGACACCTGGGGCGAGTATCAATTCCTGGCCGCAAACGCAGCCCTCAATTTTGAAATCATGACCTCGAAACCACCCCTCATGCTTTATCCAAGCCTGACGGTCGATTGTATTGAACGCGTGTCTCAGCAGCTCTTTTACCAGCTCCCCAAAGCTTTTAGCATTAACTACACAGGGCACCTTTGAAACTATCCACTCCGTCAGTTTCTTGGTGTCCTGCATAGTAACATTATCAATGACATGAGATATTACCTGGTACTTATGTCTCGTACGACTCAGAATATTAATGCGTGTCGAGTACTCACTACTTTTTGGGTCTTGCAGGACTTTATCGATCCAGAGAGCCGGTGCAATTTCTTCAGTCTTATCATTCTTCCGGCGTCGTACCCTCTCCAGCGAAAACTCAAAGCCTCCCAAAGTACTGAATCCATACATCGCTTCAATCAAGCCAATTTCACGTGTTTCAATCACATGCAGTAGCTCGAATGGATGCGATTTAGGCTGCTCCCCACTTGCGGGAATCAACCACTGGCCATGTGCCGCAGGTTGAGAGGCAACACCCACGTCTAGATCTATCCTTACTGCAGCCAAGGATCGCTTCAAGAACGCTAACAACTTGCCGTCTTGAACATCAAGTTTTGACATCGGCACGAACAGCTCTGTACTTGTCTGAAAAGCTAGGAAATTCTTTAACAAAACTGGGCGAAGACTGTTGTAGTCTGAGTGAATTTTCGCTATTGAGAAGATCACTGTCTGATTATCAAACTGCAAGCTGTGGACACCCAACAGGGAGTCGCTGTCCCCATCAACGGCCTTCGCACCCACTAGTAGAGCTGCATCCATAACCTCAGTTGATACTGCATCGTTTGAGTGGAATCGTTTCATTGCGCCGCCCTCATTCCAGAACCAAGGGTAATGGACAGACGACAGCTGGCCTTTAGTAAGTCTTCGGAAGCGAGTGCACAATAGCGCTCACTCATTCTGATGGAGGAATGGCCTAACAACCCTTGGACGGTGAAGAGCGGGATTCCCTCTTTCACGCATAGCGAAGCAAATATATGACGAAGGTCATGAAAACGTAAGGACGTAGGAAGCCCGACTGTCTTGCACGCTTTCTTCCAGGGTCGAACCGGCCTTGTCATGTGCAAATTGCCACGCGACGAAGGGAACAGCCAACCCTGTAGGCAGCCGCCTGTCATCTCTAGCCGCCGAGCCAGTAGCGCCAGACAATCATCACTGATAGGTACATGCCTGGCTTTTCCGCTTTTGGTCAACCTGAGAGTGATTTGCCGCGTCGAAAAATCAACATCGTTCCACTGCAAGGGCAGCGCCTCACCTATTCGCATGCCCGTGTACAGCAGTAACTCGACGAGACTCGCGGTACTTGGATCGCTCATTTTTAACCAGCGCACGGCCTTGCCCAGACGCCCGATGAACTCATGAGTGACTTCGTACAGTTTGACCGGCACCTCCCTACGCATCTTAATGCTACGACTGGGGTCGTGGTCACTAAAACCCTGAGCGACGGAGAACCGGAAAATTGCCCGTAACATAGCGAGGTATCGATTCCGGGTCGCATCACTCAATGATGAGTCCAAGGCAGCCAAGACCGTTTGCACGTCCGTGACGTCAATGGCTCTGATACTTTTGCTGCCCAGTAGAGGCTCAACAAATGCCTCAAAGCGCTTGCATTCCCTGCCTATCGAGCGTTTTCCACTGTACTCTCCAGACTTCGCATACACATCGAATACTTGACTCAATGTTAACGAACTTGGACGGTACTCGGCGCTTAGTACCTCTGCCGCTTTTATCCGAGCCTGCTTTATCGTCAAGTCGCTGGAAGTTCCCAACTTAATACGCCGGCGGCTTTTCGTTGCCTCACGAATATAAAAAGCTGAATTCCCTGTCGAAGGGTAGTTGACGATAATAAGACCCTTAATAACAGAATCTCGAATTTCAACTTGCTTTAAAAGCATAGAACTAGACATGAACTTTTCTCGCCTAATGATTGTTTTTTTATTCTCGCATACGATCCAAATCAAGTTCCCGAGCACCAAAACGCAATAAACTACTTATCACGCAAATACTATCTCGAGTGCCCAGCGCTACTCGACATATAGAAACATACCGAGACCATTTAAAAAATAAGCCAAATTTTTAAAGAGCGGTCGCCTTACTGAATTCAAGCTGCAAACTTCCCTGACCTTTCAGCCATAAGCTATAGCAACTAAGAATTCATGTAGACACTTACAATAAGAATATTACGGCAGACAGATTACAACAGGTACCTGACCGCTTGAGATGAATATTATCAAGCCGATTAATTTTTACAAGAGGGGCTGAATTTTCAGCAAGAACAGCAGGCATTAACTTCCAGAAGTTTTTTTATAGAAGCAAAACTGGTTCTCTCCAGGACTTTCAGGCTAAAAACCTTTTCTCTAGTAAAATCCCCTATAACTCTAGGGCAAAACGAGTCGACCCCGTTTCCCCCTAGAGATCCAAGGGAAACCGGAAATTAATATCAGAAAATACATAGTAAAAAAACATTAGAAAACCTCATGCGATTATAAAAAACAATCAAAAACCATGGATTTGATACGAACATCTGGTCCAAACCTGTAATTTCAATACACGACTCACACCTACGACCTGCAGAAACGTCCGACATGCTCGAAACCAGCGCTTGACGCCATCCATTAGCGACTCGGTAAAAAGCGTGAATTTTATCTGGGCTGGCACCTTGATATCTAGCAATGATATCATTTTGACATCAAATCCAAAGAGCCTACATCACAGGATAGATATGGACCTCATATGTTAAACGCTAAAGATTAGCTAATTTTTCGAGGAATAATTTCTGAGAGCAAAAAATTACTGCCACTAAGAATTCAATCTACTCTGATACGCATGAAAGAAACTACTAGTAAATTTAAACCTCTAAAAACCACAAGAAAGACTTGCCTACCAGTCTATGCAGAGATCAAAAACATGAAGACACTAGATATAATTCTCAACTTAGCGTTTCCGCATCGAGCATTAATAAGAACCTATAAAAAAGATAAGAAAATATCACGGAGCGCTATAAATACTATATATGAAGAACTCAGTGGAACTCAGTGCATTTTGCGACCAGGTTCGATTGTGGCCTGCGATCTTGCTATGGGAACTCTGGATCATACAGGTATCTATATAGGCAGAAACCGAATTGTTGAGCGAAATGGGTGTGGCCGTATTAGAAAGGTTTCAATAAAAGAGTTTACCAATTCCTCAACACTGAGATCTGGCGTGACTCTTTACGCCGCATGCGTGAAAGGCAAAGTCATTGCTAGCCCTGAAATTGCAAAGCGCGCTAGGGAGGCTGTCGAGACAGACTACGGCTATCACCTAATAAGTAATAACTGCCACAAACTTACAGCATACCTAGCGACCGGCAGACGCCATAACATCACCACTTTTACAAAACTGGCCTCAATACTTGACACAAAATATCCTGGATTAGAGTGGAAGTCTGCAATAGCTAAGTAGCACAAAAGTATCATCTGCACGCCCACTCGTAATTCGGGTGGCATGAGTAGGATGATAGTTTTTTTGTTTGCACAAATATCACGCGGTGCGCGCGGTGCGTTGAGAAAAACAGAAGCAATCAGCCCACATCTCTCCGGTGCTCCTCCGGAACTTTCGGAAGGTTTTGACACCATCTGGCCGGTTTCTGGCCGAAAAAATCGCGAGATATTTCAGATTAGGCCAGGAAGTCCAGTCGTTTTTCGAATGCGCCAGAGCTTTCACAGGTTTTGAAAATCCCCGTGTCGGCGGTTCGATTCCGTCTCTGGGCACCACATTCAGCTTTGATGTGGTGTTCACGCCACGCCAAAGCACACAAAAAACCCGCCTAGTGCGGGTTTTTTGCTTTCTGTGGTTTGGTCATAATTTTTGGTTTGTCTTCCCTCCCAAAAGCTTCATTACCGAAAAGAGGTCACCACCATCCTTTAGCGCGGCGAATACCTACAAGCTCTTGGTATTTATCAGGCACGCTCATCCCTAAGCCAACCACACAAATCCCTCTCAACTCCAAGCCGAGTCTTACAAATACTGGCCCGGAAATTTCCTTGGGAAGATTCAGCCGACCGTTTATCTGAGAACGGCGAGCACTGCCCTTTTTTACTCAGCAAAACGTGGCGCAAACCCGATATTCAATTGAGAGTTATAGGGTCGCGACGATAATCGTCCGTCCGATACCTTCAGGTTGCGCAATTCAGTGCAACCGCACATTCAAGGAGAGGTGATGCACAGCTGCTTTGATGTAGCCAAGTATTTCCTTGCTCAATCCAGCGAGGATGCTGGCGATCTCATTTCAAATCTCAAGCTGCAAAAGCTGGTTTATTACGCTCAGGGCTTCAGCCTTGCGCTCAGTGGGCGTCCACTTTTCGATGAACACATTGAAGCGTGGCTGCATGGTCCCGTCGTCCCGGCGCTTTACCACCACTACAAAGACTTCGGGTCTGGCCACATTCCTCACCCGGTAGCGTTTGACCTTGACATTTTTACCGCACAAGAGCGCGAACTGCTGGATGAGGTCTATGAGTTCTATGGGCAGTATTCGGCTTGGCGGCTTCGCCAATTGACGCATGACGAATCCCCTTGGCGTGAAAGCTATCGGGAGGGGAGCAATCAGGTCATTCATCGAGACTCAATGACCCGTTTTTTTCAAACCCAAGTTGTACATTGAGTGAGCCATGACCAAACGGATTCGGTCTACACCTGCCAAACACAGCACGCTACTCAGGCCCAAGGATGTGCCCACAGCGCGAAGCCCTGAACAGCTTCCACCGATATTTTCACTTGAGCATTTACAGAAAAGCCATTGTGTATCGGTGATCGCCGACCGCTCGGACCGTGGTCTGTTCATGGACGCGCTGTATACCCTGAGCCGAATGTCCTGGTCTCAAATCAATTCGGCACCCCGGCATGGGCTAGGCACTGAGCGTATGCCGTGCACTCAAATCAAGGCGAAAATCCCCCCTTGCGTCACAGAGGACGTGAACCTTCTGGTTTTCAGGTGGAAAGGGAAATTACCTTTTGTTGGGTTTCGAGACGGCAGGGTTCTGCATATCCTCTGGATAGAACAAAACTTCGGCGATCTTTATAACCACAGCTGACCTGCTCGTGAGCAGCGCCAGATCCGCCCTCTTATCCGCCAAAATCAACCCTTTGTACGATCCGTGCTTGGTGATCCCCAAGACCTGAGGTTCAATAACCGCCTTAGCCGCAAAGGACACCCCTTTCCAATGTCATCGCCTAAAAAACAGCAAAAGAATGCGCAGCGGGCCAAATCCAAGGCCAAGCAGAACCGCATCGGCAAGCCGGCCAAAACGTCGGCCAGCAGCTTGATGGATCATCCGTTCGATGACGTCAAAATCGATCTGAGCACGTTTAACTTCCAGGACATCCTCGACAACGGTTTTGACCCGGCCGATTACGATGATCTGTTCCAGGTCATGAAGGCCGCCGAGGCCATTAACCTGCAAGCGATGTGCACGGTGTTCCTGCAGTACCCGGTGCTGGAGCTGGTGATTTCCGAAGAGGAAGAAGACAGCGCCACGGACTTCCTGATGGGCTTGTTGATCGAGTACCGCATTGCCATTCACGGCGATGACGAAGACAGCGCCGTGGCCTGGATCGAAACACCGGCCTTCCAGAAAGCCTATGTCGAGGCCTCGCGCTTGCTGCAAGAGCGCAACACCCGGAGCGCGCACTGACCGCAGCGCTGACCCCACCTGTCAGCCGGGCGTTTACCGAGCCCGCCGCTGACGGTTATGTGCTGGGCGGTGTTGAGTGGCGCCATGGCACTGGCGACCCGACGCGGGCAGTGGTGATCATCAACGCAGCGACGTCGGTGCGCTGCACGTATTACTCGCGCTTTGCCGAATACCTGTTTAGCCATGGGCTGGACGTGATGCTGTTTGATTACCGGGGCATAGGGGTTTCACGTGCCGGGTCGCTGCGCGGGTTTCAAGCGTCATGGTCAGATTGGGGCGCGCTCGACTTTGAAGCCCTGCTCCAGCGCGCACAGCGCGACTACCCCGGCCAACCTGTCGATGTGGTCGGTCACAGCTTTGGCGGCTGTGCAGCGGGCCTGGGGGCGTCCGGGGCGGTGATCCGCAATCTGGTGACGGTGGGCGCGCAGTTTGCCCACTGGCGCGACTATGCGGCTGATCAGCGCTGGCCCATGCTCGCCAAATGGCATGGGGTGATGCCGCTGCTGACGCGGGTGTGCGGCTACTTCCCGGGCAAACGCCTGGGCTGGCTCGAAGACACCCCGGCAGGCGTGGTTGGCGACTGGTGCGGCCTGGGCACGCGCTACGAGCAGCTGCCCAGCGCACGTAAGCGGGCTGCCCTGCCCTTTTCATCGGTCACGGCCAACACCCTCGCCATCAGCCTTAGCGACGACCCCTTTGGCACAGTGGCAGCCACTGAGCGCCTGCTGAGCCATTTCAGCGCCAGCCCGCGTACGCACTTGCGCATAGACCCACAAGAAATCGGCGAAGCGGCCATTGGGCATTTCGCGTTTTTTCATAGCCGTTTTCAAGGCAGCTTGTGGCCGATTGCGTTGCAGTGGTTACGACAAGGGGAATTGGCGGCGGGGATGCCGGGGCGGGTGTGTTCCTTTAAAGCGCCCTCACCCTAGCCCTCTCCCGGAGGGAGAGGGGACTGATTGGGGGATGCTGAAGGCTTTCTGCACGCTGACCGTGCTGCGCTGAATCTGAAAACACCGCGGTAAAGCTCCTTCTCCCTCCGGGAGAGGGTTGGGGTGAGGGGCTTTTGGGCCTATTGCCAATAGCGGGTGTGAACGTTAGAGTCCGCTGCGTCGCGGTCAATCCCGTGGCCGGGCTTGGAAACCCGAATCGTAAACGGTGCTACAGCGCCAAAGTCAGTATTTCAGGCGTTTTTTTATGCCTGAAATATCACTTTATGGCGGCTGTGCGCGGGAGGCTTCGTGCCTGCCGGGTTCCGTTTACCCCGGTTTTCCAACCTGCGTACAGCTGCCACCCATTCGCTTGGAAACGAACGTGGTAGCTCCAACCCGTAAACGGAGCTTCACTCATGACCCAATCCCACACCACCGCCCTCGCTTTCCATGAAACCGGTCGCGACCATTTGCTGTTCAGCGTCAGGCCCGACATCCCCGCTGCCGATGCGTTGCACAGCGCCTCGGAACTACTGTCTGCCGCCGCTCACTCACTGGACGCCGTAGCCACCGGCACCGCCCTGATCGACGCCCATCAAGCCTTCCTGCTGTGCCACGCCCTGCGCGCGGCCAAAGCGACGGTCGACTCGCTGATACCTGACGCGTAAACACCTGCCTTGCCTCTGCGAGCGAATCCCAAGATCAAAAGATCGCGAGACAAGCTCGCTCCTACAGAGTGTCGCCAATCCAATATTTTCACCGTCAAATCAAGGAGATATCCCACAAAAAACCAGCAGCTAATACGAATTGGCAGTGACATCCTCATTGGCTCTTTAGGTCAATGCACGGCAATAACAATGAATCCTCCGCTACCTGTCCCTTGCGACTCCGATTTAGCGCCCCTGCTGGGTTCTTTGGGTGAACTGATTCGCCAGGCACGGCAAAAGGCCCTGCGCGTAGTCGATACGCTGCACGTGCACACCTGCTGGCACATGGGCCGACATATCATCGAATACGAACAAGCCGGGGCTGCCCGCGCCGCCTATGGCAAGCAACTGCTACCAACGCTGGCCAAAGCCCTGACACTCGAGTTTGGAAAAGGCTTTGACGAACGCAACTTGCGTCACATGCGCGGCTTCTATCAAGGATTTCCAATTTGGAACGCAGTGCGTACCGAATTGAGCTGGACCCATTACCGCACCCTGTTACGCGTTGAAAACGACAGTGCACGCCAGTGGTACATGAACGAGTGCGCCGCGCTGAACTGGTCGACCCGCGCGCTTGAGCGCCAGATCGGCACGCTTTACTACGAACGACTGTTGGTCAGCCAGGACCGCACAACAGTCAAGCAAGAAGCCGCAACCAACGTGGCTCCGCTGAATAAAAGCCCACGCGAATTTGTACGCGACCCGGTACTGCTGGAGTTTTGGGGCATGCCCACCGTTACCGGGCTTTTTGAGACAGGGCTGGAGCAAGCCTTGATCGATCACCTGCAAGGCTTTTTGCTGGAGCTTGGTAAAGGCTTTGCTTTCGTTGCCCGCCAGCAGCGCATCAGCACCGAGAGCAAAGATTTTTACGTCGACCTGGTGTTCTACAACTACTTGCTCAAATGCTTTGTGATCTTTGATTTGAAACGCGGCGAGTTGACCCATCAGGACATTGGCCAGATGGATATGTACGTGCGCCTGTATGACGACCTCAAGCGCGGTCCCGAAGATTGCCCGACAGTGGGCATCATTCTGTGCGCACAAAAAGATGCCTCGGTGGTGCGCTACTCGGTACTCAATGGCAATGAGCAACTGTTTGCCAGCAAGTACACGCTTATTTTGCCGACCGAGGACGAGCTTCGCGCCGAGCTCGACCGCGAGCAAGCGCTGATCGAGGCCTCTAGCGCTTAAACCTCACCGGGCAAAACACCCGTCGGGCTTGTATACCCGAGCTGTCGACGGCGGGTTGTTTGCGAGTTTGCTCGCGGGGCGTCGCGGGCGGGGCAACAGTTCGCCTTCACAGTTAGGGCAGATGCCGCCCAGTTTCTGTTCAACGCACGCCGCACAAAACGTGCATTCGAACGAGCAAATCCGTGCTTGAGCGGAGTCTGGCGGCAGGTCCAAATCACAACATTCGCAACTGGGGCGTAGTTCGAGCATGAGTACCTCTCTGTCGACAAAAAAAACGTTCCTGTGTGCAGTTAAGACGTTTCCTACAAAAAACCAACTGCTAACCTGCTAGCAAAATAATTGCACTTTTTACACACGGCGCATTCAAACAGACATGAGCGCCTATTCATAAGCGCACACAGAGAGCCCCGTAACACCGCATGCCACATGACACGCTTACCCCATCACTGCCTTCGGTTTTGACCGAGTTACGTTCTGGTACTCACACCCTGCATGTCGCCCTGGAGAAGCGCTTGCCGTTTTTCTCGGACAGCCTTGATACGGGGCTCTACACACGTTTACTGGCAGCCTATTACGGGTTTTATCAGGCGATAGAAGACGCACTCTCACACAGTGCATGGATCCCGCCGGGCTTTGATCTGCACGCCAGGCTCAAGACCCCCGCTCTGGAGCAAGACCTCCAGGCCTTGAACATCAACCCCGGCACCCTGGCACAGTGCCCTACCCTGCCGGCCATGAACAGCCAAGGCAGCGTACTCGGGGTGTTGTATGTGCTTGAAGGGGCTACTTTGGGCGGCAATGTGCTGCGTAAACGAATCGCTGAACACCTGGGCCTGGACGCCCACAACGGGTGCGCTTTTCTTTACGTGTATGGCGAAGCCACTGGCCGCCAGTGGAAGTCGTTTCTGGAATTTCTGAGCGACGTTCCGCTGGACGCCCAAGGATGCGATGAAGCCGTCAAAGCTGCCTGTTCCACTTTTAGCTGTTTCGAGCGCTGGCTCGAACGCCAGGAGGTGTTGTTATGACCCCACTAGATACGCAAACCTTTGAAACCCTGTTGGCCAATTGCGCCGACGAGCCGATTCGCTTTCCGGGCGCCATTCAGCCCCACGGCCTGCTGCTGACCTTGTCCGAGCCGGACCTGCACATCCAGCAGATCAGCGCCAACGTCGAAAACTTGTTCGGCCTGGCACCGGCTGCGCTGTTGGATCAGCCGCTGGCGACCCTGACCGGCCCGCACGCGTCGACCATCGTCGAGCAAGCGGCGCAGTTCGCCGGGCAGGTCGATGTGCCGCCCCTGGAGCTGACCCTGCAAGGCATTGCCTATGAAGGTCTGCTGCACAGAGACAATGGCCTGCTGATTCTGGAGCTTGAACTTAAGCCCGATCAGGCTGCGCTGGTGGGCACCATGGCCAAGATCCGCAACCTGAGCCGCGTGCTGCAAAGCCTGCAAGCGGCCAAGACGCTGCCTGCGCTGTACGACATTTGCGTCAAGGAGATCCAGGCGCTGACCGGGTATGACCGGGTGCTGATTTATCGCTTCCAGGAAGAGGGCCACGGCCAGGTGATCGCCGAGGCCTCGTCGCCGTCGATGGAGCTGTTCAAGGGCATGTTCTTTCCGGCCTCGGACATTCCGGAGCAGGCGCGCGAGCTGTACCGCACGCACTGGTTGCGCATTATCCCGAATGCCGACTACACACCGGTTGAGCTGGTGCCCCGGCTGCGCCCCGACACGCAGCAACCGCTGGACCTCAGCGGGGCGACATTGCGCAGTGTGTCGCCGATTCACTGCCAGTACATGAAGAACATGGGCGTGCTGTCGTCCATGAGCATCTCACTCATGGATGGCGACCGCTTGTGGGGCCTGATCAGTTGCGGCCACCGCACGCCGCTGCATGTGCCGCACGAGCTGCGCATGGCCTGCCAGACCATCGGCCAGGTGCTGTCGCTGCAAATCAGCGCTTTGCAAACCCTGGAGATCAGCCGCCAGCGTGAAGCCAAAATGGACGCCTTGGTGCGCCTCAACAGCGCGATGGTGCAAGGCCCGGAAAACGTCTTCGACGGCTTGGCACAAGAACACGCCTTGCTCATGGACCTGACCCAGGCCAGCGGCGTGGCCATTCTTGAAGACAACGTGCTGCACCGTTATGGCCAGTGCCCCAAGCCCGAGCAGATTCGTGAGCTGTACCAGTGGTTCAAGCAAAACGATGCGCCCGTGTTCTCCACCCATAACCTGTCCACGCTGTTCGCCCCGGCAGCAGACTACAAGGACATTGCCAGCGGCCTGTTGGCCATGAGCCTGCCCAAGCCCGTGGACAATGGCGTGCTGTGGTTTCGCACCGAGGTCAAAGAGAGCATTCCCTGGAGCGGCGACCCGAGAAAGCCGCTCAACCTGGAGTCGAGCGAGACCGGTTTGCGCCTGAGCCCGCGGACTTCGTTCGAGCTGTGGAAAGTCGAAATGGACGGCATTTCGACCAAATGGAGCCATGGCGACCTGTTCGCCGCCAATGACCTGAGGCGCTCGGCGCTGGAAAACGACCTGGCCCGCCAGGTGCGTCGCGAGCAACAGGCGGTGCGGGCACGGGACGAGCTGGTGGCCGTGGTGTCCCACGACTTGCGCAACCCCATGACGATCATTTCGATGCTCTGCGGGATGATGCAAAAGACCTTCAGCAGCGACGGCTCGCACGCGTCCAGGCGCATCACCACGGCCATCGACACCATGCAGCAGGCCAGCAGCCGCATGAACATCCTGCTGGAAGACTTGCTCGACACCTCCAAGATCGAGGCGGGCCGCTACACGATCTCGGCGCAGTCTCTGGACGTGACGCAGATATTTGAAGAGGCCCTGTCGCTGCTGATGCCGCTGGCGAGCGAGAAGCAGGTAGAGCTGACCTTTCACGCCGAGCCCGACCTGCAGATTCACGCCGACCCTGAGCGCTTGTTCCAGGTGTTGTCCAACCTGATCAGCAACGCGATCAAGTTCACCCCGGCCGACGGCAAAATCGTGGTGGCGGCCATGTCCAACGGCGACGACATCGTGTTCAGCGTGCGTGACTCCGGCAAAGGCATCCCCGCCGAACAACTGCCGCATATCTTCGACCGTTACTGGACGGCCAAAGAAGGCAACGCCACGGGCACAGGCCTTGGGCTGTACATCTCACAGGGCATCATCAAGGCCCACGGTGGCCAGTTGCTGGCCGAGAGTACGCCGGGCGAAGGCAGCGAGTTCCGCTTTACGGTGCCTAAAATCAGCTGACCGCACACGGTTGTAACGCCCACAAAAAAGGCCGCCATCGAGAACGATGGCGGCCTTTTTCTGGACTCAACGTTGAGGGCCGTCCTGGCCTCAGTTAAGTACCGATGCCCCCGCTTTCTCTGCACTGCGACGACGTGTGACCAACAGGCCCGCCGCCACCACCAAAATGCTCAACAGGCCAGTGGCCATGATTTCAGCCTGATGCTCTGGCTGGAACAGCATGATGGTCAAAATGGCCACGATAAACACGATCACCGCCCAGGTCAGGCCCGGGAACAGCCACATTTTGAACTCGATTTTCTCGCCCTTTTCGGTGCGCTTTTTGCGCATGCGCAGTTGCGATACCGCGATCACCAAGTACACCAGCAACGCGATGGCGCCGGAGCTGGCGAGCAGGAATTCAAACACCGCAGCAGGCGCCACGTAGTTGGCAAACACGGCCACGAAGGCTGCGCCGGTGGACATCATGACGGCCCAGTAAGGTGTGCCGCTGGCGTTGGTGCGCTTGGCCGCGGCCGGTGCATCACCGCGTTTGCTCAGGGAGAAGAGCATGCGCGAAGCGGTGTAGAGCGCCGAGTTCAGGCAGCTGGTGACCGCGATCAGAACCACGATATCAACGATCAGCTTGGCATTCGGGATGCCCATGCTGACCAGCGCAGTCTGATAAGAGCCAACGCTGGCCAGGCTTGGGTCGTTCCATGGCACCAGGGCCACAACGATGAAGATCGACACCAGGTAGAACAAGCCAATCCGCCAGATCACCGAGTTGGTGGCCTTGGTGATTTGCTTGCTCGGGTCTTTGGATTCCGCCGCCGCGATGGTGACGATTTCGGTGCCCATGAACGAGAACATGGTGGTCAGCATGGCGGCCAATACAGCGCCCATGCCGTTAGGCATAAAGCCGATGGTGTCGACCAGGTGCGACACACCGCTGACGCCGCTGGTGGGCAGCAGGCCGAAGATGGCCGCAAGGCCCAAGCCGATGAAGCCCACGATCGCCAGCACTTTGACCAGCGCAAACCAGAACTCGAACTCGCCGTAGTTCTTGACGCTGAACAGGTTGGTGATGGTCAGCAACAAGGTGATGACCAGTGTAAACACCCAGATCTCCACGCCCGGGAACCAGGCATGCAGGATGGTGCCGGCCGCCACCGCTTCCAGCGGGATAACCAACACCCAGAACCACCAGTACAGCCAGCCGATGGTGAAACCGGCCCAGTGCCCGATTGCACGGTCGGCGTAGGTGGAGAATGAACCGGTGTCCGGCGAGGCGACGGCCATTTCGGCCAGCATGCGCATCACCAACACCACTAACGTGCCTGCTGCGGCGTAGGCCAGCAGCACGGCAGGGCCCGCCTGGGCAATCGCGTGTCCGGAGCCGACGAACAAGCCGGCACCGATGACCCCCGCGATAGACAGCATGGTCACATGCCGTGGCTTGAGCCCTTGCTCCAGGCCGTTAGAGGTTTGTGTATTGCTCATTGGGACTACCTTTGCAGTGAAAGCCATTCCGAGCGCCGCGCTTGATTACCTTCTCGTAAAAAGTAACCAACGGAGCGTTTAGAATTATTTACGCAATAAATGAGCCAAAATGTGACAGGTGCACGGTTTGTGCGGCCTGTAAGGCATTTGCGATGTGTTTGTAACCTGTTGAGCGTAATGGCTTTTTGCCTATTTGTTACCGTAACACTCAGTTACAGGGAAACTCGCGCACCAAAAAAAAGCAAATCTACCCATCTGGCCCTAAACCGGTGCGCATCTTTGACCTTTAGTAGGTTCGTGCTTCCAACACAGGGCCAAAACTGGCAACATCGCGACCTTTTTTACGCGACACCTCTCTGGCCGAACGGCAAAATACGGGGCTTGGTTGTTGTCGGCGCGACAGTCTTCTATCGCGATGCGACAAACGACCACACTCGTGCCTTTTGGGCTGGTGGTGCGGCTGGTTGCCTTGGCGACCCTATGCTAGCTTGGCCCTCGCCAGGAAGGCCGCCCAATAGCAGGATCGCACCCGAACACAATGAGGACCGCACATGGCTTTGGCCACGCCCGCGCTTGAAATCCGCAATTTGCATAAACGCTACGGCGAGCTTGAGGTACTTAAAGGTATCTCGCTGACCGCACGCGACGGCGACGTGATCTCGATCCTGGGTTCTTCCGGTTCCGGCAAGTCCACTCTGCTGCGCTGTATCAACCTGTTGGAAAACCCGCACGAGGGCCAGATCCTCGTTGCCGGTGAAGAGCTCAAACTCAAAAAAGCCAAATCGGGCGAGCTGGTTGCTGCCGATGGCAAACAAATCAACCGCATGCGCAGCGAACTGGGTTTTGTGTTTCAAAACTTTAACCTGTGGCCGCACATGACCATCCTCGACAACATCATCGAGGCGCCACGCCGCGTGCTGGGCCAGAGCAAGGCCGAAGCCATCGAAGTGGCCGAAGCGCTGCTGGCCAAGGTAGGCATCGCTGATAAACGCCATGCCTACCCGTCGGAACTGTCCGGTGGTCAGCAGCAACGTGCCGCTATCGCTCGCACGCTGGCCATGCAACCTAAAGTGATCCTGTTCGATGAGCCCACATCAGCCCTTGACCCGGAAATGGTCCAGGAAGTACTTAGTGTGATCCGCGCGCTCGCCGAAGAAGGTCGCACTATGCTCATGGTCACCCACGAAATGGGCTTTGCCCGTCAGGTGTCCAGCGAAGTCGTGTTTTTGCACCAAGGCCTGATCGAAGAGCAAGGATCGCCTGACCAGGTGTTTGATAACCCGGTCTCAGCGCGCTGCAAACAATTCATGTCCAGCAATCGCTAACGGAGCAATACGAATGCAGAACTATAAAAAACTTCTCCTGGCTGCTGCCGCCACCTTGGTGTTCAGTGCTAATGCCTTGGCTGTTGATAAGTACAAAGTCGGTATCGAGGGCGCTTACCCTCCGTTCAACAACAAGAACGCCAGTGGTGAGGTGGTGGGTTTTGACCCGGACATCGCCATGGCACTGTGCGCAAAAATGAAAGCCGAGTGCGAGATCGTCACGTCCGATTGGGACGGCATCATCCCGGCGCTAAATGCCAAAAAGTACGATTTCATCGTGTCGTCTCTGTCGATCACTGACGAGCGCAAGCAAGCGGTCGATTTCACCGACCCGTACTACTCCAACAAACAGCAGTTCATTGCTCCAAAAAAAGTTGATTTCAAAACCGACATCGCTTCACTCAAGGGCAAAGCACTAGGCACCCAGCGTTCTACCCAGGCCGCAACCTGGCTCGATGAAAAAGTGGGTTCAGATGCGACAATTTCTTTGTATGACACCCAGGAAAACGCCTACCTTGACCTGACCTCGGGCCGTGTCGATGCATTGCTGGCTGACAAATACGCTAACTACGACTGGCTCAAAAGCGAGGCAGGCCAGGCTTATGAGTTCAAGGGTGAGCCGGTCAATGAAGACGACAAGGTTGGCATTGCTCTGCGCAAAGGCGACAACGAACTGCGCGCCAAGCTGAACCTCGCCCTCAAGGAAATCGTTGAAGACGGCACCTACAAGAAAATCAACGACAAGTACTTCCCGTTCAGCATCTACTGACCTGCCTGACCGGTGCTGCCTTGCGCAGCACCGGTCCCTAGCAAAGCCTGCCTAACCCATGACTATCGATTTATACGGATTCGGCCCGGCGCTTGCCGCTGGCGCACTGATGACCGTCAAACTGGCACTCACTGCGCTGTGTCTGGGCCTGGTGCTCGGTCTGCTCGGTGCATTGGCCAAAACTTCGCCGTACAAGCCGCTTAAATGGCTCGGTGGCACTTATTCAACGCTGGTTCGCGGCGTGCCGGAACTGCTCTGGGTGTTGCTGATTTACTTCGGCAGCGTCAATGCGGTACGCGGCCTCGGCGAACTGATCGGCATGCCCGACCTCACCCTCAGCGCCTTCGCTGCCGGTGTTATCGCGCTGGGCCTGTGCTTTGGCGCGTATGCGACCGAAGTGTTTCGTGGCGCCATTTTGGCCATCCCCAAAGGCCACCGCGAAGCGGGCATGGCATTGGGTCTGTCCAAGCCGCGCATTTTCACCAAACTGGTGCTGCCACAAATGTGGCGTATCGCCCTGCCCGGCCTGGGCAACCTGTTCATGATCCTGATGAAAGACACCGCGCTGGTCTCGGTCATCGGCCTGGAAGAAATCATGCGTCAGGCGCAAAACGCCGTGACCTTCGCCAAACACCCCTTCACCTTCTACATGGTGGCTGCCGTGATGTACCTGGGCCTGACCATCTTGGCCATGGGCACCCTGCACGTGCTTGAGAAACGCGCCGCACGCGGCTTCGTGAGGAGAACGTAATGCAGGTGTGGGAACTCTTCATCAAATGGCTGCCCAAGCTGATCCAGGGCGCGACCCTGACGCTGGAGCTGACGGCACTGTCGGTCATCGCCGGTTTGATCGTGGCCATTCCGCTGGGCATCGCCCGCTCCTCCAAGCTGTGGTACGTGCGCTCGCTACCGTACGGCTATATCTTTTTCTTTCGCGGCACACCGCTGCTGATCCAGCTGTTTCTGGTGTATTACGGGCTGGGGCAATTTGAAGCGGTGCGTGAAAGCGTGTTGTGGCCATACCTGCGCGACCCGTTCTGGTGTGCGGTACTCACCATGACCCTGCACACGGCCGCCTACATCGCCGAGATTCTGCGCGGTGCGATCCAGGCCATCCCGCCGGGTGAAATCGAAGCGGCCCGTGCCCTGGGCATGTCACGCGGTAAAACCCTGCTGCACATCGTGCTGCCGCGTGCTGCACGCATCGGCCTGCCGGCGTACAGCAACGAGGTGATCCTGATGCTCAAGGCCAGTTCGCTGGCGAGTACCGTGACCTTGCTGGAACTGACCGGCATGACCCGTACCATCATTGCCCGCAACTACCAGACGGTGGACATGTTCCTGATCGCCGGGGTGATCTACCTGGTCATGTCGTTCGTACTGATCCAGGGCTTCAAACTGCTGGAGCGCTGGTTGCGCGTCGATGCCTGCCAAGGCCGTTAACCTTGAGGGCGAGCAACTGCTCGCCCGCTTTGAGGCGCTGGACGCGTTTTTACGTGAGCACCAGTCGCTGTGGCGCCCACGGCCATTCACGCAGCTGAATATGCCGTGGGAAGCCCACCATCCTGAACTGTCCCGGTGGTTACGCCAGCGCTCGTTGCACGACGCTGAAGCCAGCCATAACCAGCCTCATCAGCTAGGCGCCCCCGCCCCGTTCGCGACACTGGCAGCCACCGCCCTTGCACTGAGCAGCCTTGAGCGTTTACCCGTTCAGGCCCTGGCGCCAGCCGCGCCGCGCTTGCAAGTAGATGTGCCGGGGCGCAAATGGCAGCAAATCGAAGCCTTCGCACAAAGCCTGACCTTTAAGAAAACCCCCACGCATTGGCTGGACTGGTGCTCAGGCAAAGGCCATTTGGGCCGGCGCTTGATAACCGCAGAGCAACAACTGACGTGCCTGGAATACGACCCGGCGCTGGTCGAGGCCGGTTTGGCGCTCAGCCAGCGGCATGGGCTCAATGCCCGGCATGTGCAACAGGACGTGATGGCGACGCTTGAACTGCAACCCGGCATGACCCCCGTGGCCCTGCATGCCTGTGGTGATTTGCACGTGCGCCTGCTGCAACTGGCCAGCGCGGCGGGCTGTGCACAACTTGCCCTTTCGCCGTGCTGCTACAACCGCATCAGCGCGCCGCACTACACGGCGTTATCCACAGCCGCCAAGGCATCGGCTTTGCAGTTATCGCTGGAAGACCTGAGCTTGCCGATGAGCGAAACCGTGACCGCCGGCAGCCGCGTGCGGCGTCAGCGCGATGAGTCAATGGCACGGCGTTTGGGGTTTGATGGGTTGCAACGCCAATTGCGCCAGTGCGATGAATACTTATCCACACCCTCGCTGCCCAGCGCCTGGTTGAACAAGCCGTTCGCCCAGTACTGCGAAGATCTCGCGGCGTTGAAAAACTTATCCACAACCGGGACAGAAGACTGGGCAGCGCTTGAAGCGGCGGGTTGGAAGCGGTTGGCGCACGAGCTCAATCTGGAGTTGGTACGCGGCCTGTTCCGTCGCCCGCTGGAACTGTGGCTGGTACTGGATCGGGCGTTGTACCTGCAAGAGCACGGCTATGACGTGCACGTGGGCGAGTTTTGCGACAGCAGCCTGACGCCGCGCAATATGATGGTGATTGCGCAGCGCACACAGCCTCTGTAGGAGCGAGCTTGCCTCGCGATCTTTTAAAAAGATCAAAAGATCGCGAGGCAAGCTCGCTCCTACAGGGTTAGTCACTGAACCTACGACCCGCGATACGTCGAGAAGCCGTAAGGGCTGAGCAGCAGCGGGATGTGGTAATGCTGGTCGGCGTTTTTCACTTCGAAGATCACCGGGATCTCCGGGAAGAAGGTGTCACGCCCGGCCTTTTTGAAGTATTCGCCGGTTTTGAACACCACGCGGTATTCGCCCGCTTTAAGCGTCTGCTGGGCCGGGAACAATTCGCCAATGCGACCTTGTTCGTTAGTCACACCTTGGCTCAGCATCTGCCAGTTCTGCCCCACCTGCTGCTCCAGAGTGACGTGAACGCCCGGGGACGGTAAGCCGTTTTCCAGGTTCAGTACGTGCACGCTCAGCGGGTTGCCCGCCGCCCATGCGACGCTCGAAACAGCGCTCAGGCCCAAGGCCGCCAAAGTGATTTTCAACCGTTTCATGTGTGATCCTCCGGGTTAATTGCGTTGTGTGGTCAAGCCGATCTGTTGGGCAGCGCTCACCGCGCAGGCTTCGTCCTGCTCGGCGCCGCCCGCCCCGGCCACGCCCATGGCGCCGACCAGTTCACTGCCGGCAAACAGCGGCACGCCACCGCCTAACAACAGCAGTTCAGGGATGGAGTTGAGGTTGGCGGCTTCCGGGTTGTTGCGTGCACGTTCGGCAAACAGCCGGGTTGGCGTTTTGGTCGACAGCGCGGTGTAGGCTTTGCGCTGGCTGGCCAGCAGGTTGTGCGGCCCGATGTCCTCGGGGCGCAGCGCCAGCAACACGTTGCCACCGCGGTCCAGCACGTTCAGCGCCCCGCTGCAGTGCTTGAGCGCAGCAGCGGCCAGTTGCTGGGCCGTGGCCAGATCGAGGTCGGCATTGCGCGGCAAATCCGGCGCAGCCTGGGCGGCGCCAGCGGTGCCCAAGGCAGCCCACAACAGCACATTTTTCAGCTTCATCAGCAAGCTCCTGTTCGAATGGCGCCACCTTAACCAGCGCCCCCCGTCAGAACCCCGTCAGTTGGATTACAAGTTTGTAATAGGCAATACCGGCGAACACGCCTAGCCTGTTCAGACGATTGATCGAGGTGTGCGATGCGCTTGTTAGTGGTGGAAGACGAAGCCAAGACAGCTGAGTTCCTGGCCAAGGGCCTTAAGGAGTCAGGTTTTGTCGTGGATGTGGCCTTGAACGGGCTGGACGGGCGCTACCTGATTGAGCAGCAGGAATACGACCTGGTCATTCTGGACGTGATGCTGCCGGGGCTTAATGGCTGGCAACTGCTGCAGTTGATTCGCCAACGCGGCGCCACGCCGGTGCTGTTTTTAACCGCCAAAGACGCCATCGAAGACCGCGTGCGCGGCCTTGAACTGGGCGCGGACGACTACCTGCTCAAGCCGTTTGCCTTTGCCGAACTGCTGGCCCGGGTGCGCACGCTGCTGCGTCGTGGCCCGATGCGTGAAGCCGAGTCGTACAGCATTGCTGACCTTGAGATCGACGTACTGCGCCGCCGCGTCAGCCGGGGCGGTCAGCGCATCAACCTGACCAACAAGGAGTTCGCGCTGTTGCAGTTGCTGGCCAGCCGTCAGGGCGAAGTGTTGTCGCGCACCTTGATTGCCTCGCAGGTGTGGAACCTGAACTTCGACAGCGACACCAACATGGTCGAGGTCGCCGTGCGCCGGTTGCGCGCCAAGGTCGACGATCCGTACATGCCAAAACTTATCCACACCGTGCGCGGCGTCGGCTATCAGCTGGAAGCGCCCGATGAATAGATCCATCGCCTGGCGACTGGCCCTGGCCATTGCCTTGACCTGCGCGCTGGTGCTCAGCGTGATCGGTGTGTTCCTATATCGCTCACTGGCCTCGGAGCTGAGCTTTCGCGATGACATGGCGCTGCTCGGTCGCCTTGAGCGCATGCGCGCCCTGCTGCACGACAGCGACAGCCTCGAAGCCCTGCAAGAGCGCCCCCGGCTGTATCAAAACATGCTGGGCAATCGTGACAGCCTGCTGCTGGTGACCCACAGCGACGGCCGCCCGGTGATCACGATCAACCCGCATCAGCAAGCGCTGCCGCCTGTGCAGCCCCTCCCACAGGAGCGCATGCCACAGCGCAGCGATATCCAGACAGTGGACAACCTCGTCTTATTGAGCGGCGTGGCCGACGGCCCGGCGGACGAGCGCTTGAACGTGACCGTGGGCATGCATCTGCAAGAGCGTGAGCAGATGCTCGCCAGTTACCGGCTACGTCTGTACATGGCGGTCGGGCTGGGCGCCCTGCTCGCGTTTGGCCTGGGCTTGCTGCTGTTGCGCCGTGGCCTGAAACCGCTGCGCGAACTGGCCCAGGCCATGCGCGGCATTAACCCGCGCAGCCTTGACCAACGCATGCCGGTCGACCACGTCCCCACAGAATTGAAAGAACCGGTGCTGGCGCTCAACGCCATGCTCGCGCGCCTTGAGGACAACTTTGCGCGGCTGTCGCAGTTCTCGGCGGATCTGGCCCATGAAATCCGCACGCCGCTGCACAACCTGCTGGGCAGCAACAGCCTGGCCCTGAACCAGACGCGCAGCCCGGCGGAGTATCAGGACGTGCTGGCGTCCAACATTGAAGAGTACGAACGCCTGAACCGCATGGCCGAGAACCTGATGTTCCTGGCCCGCGCCGAGCACGGGCAACGGCCGTTGCACCTGCAAAACGAGGACCTGCGCGCGGTGGGCGACGAGCTGTGTGATTACTTTGACGCGCTGGCTGAAGACCGTGGCGTGCGCTTGGGCAATTCGCTCAGCGGCACGCTGACCGCAGACCTGCATCTGTTGCAGCGGGCCCTGAGCAACCTGCTGGCCAATGCCGTGCGGCATGCCGAGCCCGATTCGGTGATCAGGCTGGTGCAGCGTGAAGACGCCGAGTATTGCTGGATCGGCGTGCACAACATCGGCCCCGCCATCGAGCCGCAGCATGTGGGCAAAGTGTTCGATCGTTTTTACCGGGTTGACCCTTCGCGCTCGCAGCCTGGTGATTCAGGCGGGCTGGGCTTGGCGATTGTGGGGTCGATCATGCAACTGCATGGCGGCGAAGTGCGCGTGCAAAGCGACGACAGCGGGACGCTGTTTGAGCTGGGGTTCCACCACAGATAGTTAATCGAAAACGGCCTGTTGTAGGAGCGAGCTTGTCTCGCGATCTTTTGATCTTTTAAAAGATCGCGAGGCAAGCTCGCTCCTACAGTGGGTGTGTGCAGCGTTTGAGGGTTAGAGCTGGCCTTCAAGCTCAGCAATGCGGTCCAGCAGCGCTTGGCGTTCGGCGCGTTCCTGGGTGATGTCGTCGATCACGCTGATCAAGTGCTCGGGGCTGTCGTCCTGGGAGTTGCGCTGCAATGAGGTGCGCACGTGGGCCCAGATGTAATGGCCGTCTTTGCACAGCAGGCGTTTTTCGAGGTCGTAGTTGCTGATTTCGCCATCCAGCAGGCGCTGCAACTGCTCAAGGTTGATTTGCAGGTCGTCGGGGTGGGTGATGGCCTGAAAGGTCAGCGCCCGCAGCTCTTGTTCGCTGTAACCCAACAACTGGCACAAGCTGTCGTTAACCCGCCGCCAGCGGCCGTCGAGGTCGACGTAAGCCATGGCGCCGCACGCCAGTTCAAACAAGGCCCGAAAGGCTTCTTCGCTTTTACGCAGCGATTGCTCGGCAGTTTTGCGGGCGGTGTTGTCCATGCTGATGCCGATCATTTTCACCGGGCGCCCGGCGCTGTCGTTCAGCGGCATGGCCCGCGATGAGATCCAGCGCATCTCGCCATCCGGGCGGAAGATGCGGAAGTCATATTCGTACGGGGTGTTGTTGGCGAAGCATTCGCGGTACAGCTCGTTCATCACCACTTCGTCTTCGGGCAGTACGTGCGGCCAGAAGTCTTCGTTGCGGTTGACCTGCCAGCCGTAGACCCGCTCGACGTTGGCCGAATAAAACACCTCGTCGGTGATGAGGTTCCATTCCCAGGTCACGATCCCGGCGTTTTCCTGGGCCAGGGTCATGCGCGCTTCACTTTCCATGATGTCGGCAATGTACTTGCGCCGCACATCGGTCATCGGCAGTTCAACCGACGTGGTGCCCTGAAGGTCTTGCACCGCCTGTTCGCCATAGCGCAGCCACACCCAGTTGACCTTGAGCAGGTCCGCCAGTTTGCGCAAATTGCTGTAGTCGATTTCGCCACCACGGGTCCACTTGTGCACCGCCGTGCGGGAAATACCCAAGGCCGTACCGACCGCTTGCAGGGTCATTTTGTGGTGTTCGAGCAGCTCCTTCAGACGAAAGGCAAAGCTATCTTCGGTCATGACATATCCGTGATCACGTGAGGCGCAGGGCGCTGCGATTATACACACACGCCTGCGGCCCTCGACCCGATCACGGAAGTGAGGCTTATAAGTCCAGTACCAGGCGTTCGCCACGGGCCCGCGACACGCAAATCATCATGGTCTGCTGGGCGGCTTTTTCGTCGTCGCTCAGGTATTGGTCGTTGTGCTCGGCTTGCCCCTCAAGGATGCGCGTCTCGCAGGTGCCGCACACGCCTTCGCGGCACAGGCATTCGACGTCGACATTGGCTTTTTCAATGGCCTTGAGGATGCTCATGCCTTCTTCGACGCGCAATTCCTGACCGGATTTGGCCAGCACCAGGGTGAACGCACCGCCGGTGATCGGCGCGGCGGCGAACTGTTCCCAATGCACGCGCTCGTCAGCCAGGCCCAGTTGTTTGCCGGTGGCGATCACCGCATCGATCAGCGGTTTAGGGCCGCACACATACACGTGCGCGTCGCTGTCCAGGTTGCCCATCAGCTCGGCCAGATTCAGCGATTGGCCCAGGCTGTCGGCGTAGGTGCGCGTGCGTTCGGCATGCGGACCCGCGCTGAGCTCGTCGTGAAACGCGCCGTGTTCCGGGCTGCGGAAGGCGTAATGCAGTTGGTAATCGGCGCCCGCGTCACGCAGTTCGTGCACTTGCGAGAGGAACGGGGTGATGCCGATCCCGCCCGCGATGAGGATGTGTTTGCCCGCCTTCGGGTCGATGGCGAACAGGTTGTTGGGGGTCGAAATCATCAGCTCGGTGCCGACCTCGACCTGTTGGTGCATAAACGCCGAGCCGCCTTTGGATTGCTCCTCAAGACGCACGCCAATCTGGTAGCTGGCGGTCTGGCGCGGGTCGCTCATCAACGAATAGGCGTTGCTGTGCTGACGGCCGTCGGCGTCTTTCATCTGCACGATGATGTGGCTACCGCCGGTGAAGTCGGGCAGCGGCTGGCCGTCCTGGCGTACCAGGGTAAAACGTTTGATCAGCGGCGTTACCTGCTCGACACCGATCACACGGGCGGCAAGCATTTGATAAGAGTTGGCCATCGCAAAACCTCTACTGCGGTAAAGGGCGGCACGCGCGTGCCGCCTGATTTAAAACCCGGTGCTGACGGCTCAGACCGCCAGGCACAGGTATTTCAGTTGCAGGTAATCGTCTATCCCGTACTTGGAACCTTCGCGCCCCAGGCCGGATTGCTTGACCCCGCCAAACGGCGCCACTTCGTTGGAGATCAGCCCGGTGTTGATGCCGACCATGCCGTACTCCAGTTGCTCGGCGATGTGCCACACGTGGCCGATATCGCGGCTGTAGAAGTACGCCGCGAGGCCGTACAACGTGTCGTTGGCCAGGGCCAGCACTTCGGCGTCGGAGTGGAAGCGCACCAGCGGCGCAACCGGGCCGAAGATTTCTTCGTCCAGCAGCAACATGCCTTTCTTGATGTCACCCAGCACGGTCGGCTCGAAGAACTGCTCACCCAGCGCATGCACCTGGCCGCCCAGCAGCAAGGTCGCGCCTTTGCTGACGGCGTCGTCGATCAGGGCGCGGACTTTGTCCACCGCCTTAACGGTGATCAGCGGGCCGATCTGGGTGTCTGCCGCGTTGCCATGGCCGACCTTCAGTTCAGCCACCTTGGCGGCGAACTTACTGGCGAACTGGTCATACACCGCGTCGTGCACGTAGAAGCGGTTAACGCAGACGCAGGTCTGGCCCGCGTTGCGGTATTTGGCCGCGATGGCGCCTTCGACGGCGGCATCAATGTCGGCGTCGGCAAACACAATAAACGGCGCGTTGCCGCCCAGTTCCAGCGAGACTTTTTTGATGGTTTCGGCGCACTGGCTCATCAGCAAACGGCCGATGGGGGTCGAGCCGGTGAAGCTGAATTTGCGCACCAGCGGGTGGCCGGTGAGTTGCGCGCCAATGGCCGGAGCGTCGCCGGTGACGATGTTCAACACGCCCGCCGGGATGCCTGCACGCTGCGCCAGTTCCGCCAGGGCCAGCGCCGAAAACGGCGTTTCGTTGGCCGGTTTGACCACGATGGTGCACCCGGCGGCCAGCGCAGGCGCGACCTTGCGGGTGATCATTGCGGCGGGGAAGTTCCACGGCGTGATCGCCGCGCACACGCCGATGCCTTGCTTGACCACAATCAGGCGTTTGTCGCTGGACGGGGAAGGGATCACGTCGCCATAAACGCGTTTGCCTTCCTCGGCAAACCACTCGATAAACGAGGCCGCGTAACGGATTTCACCCACCGCTTCGTGCAGTGGCTTGCCCTGTTCCAGGGTCATGATCCGGGCCAGATCGTCTTCGTGTTGCAGGATCAGTTCAAACCAGCGACGCAGGATCTGCGCGCGGTCTTTGGCCGTGCGTTCACGCCAGGCCGGCAGCGCGGCGTCGGCAGCCTGGATGGCGCGGATCGCTTCGGCGCCGCCCATCAACGGCACATTGCCCAGCAGCTGGCCTTGGGCCGGGTTGGTCACGTCGACCGTCTGACGGCTGTCGGCATCTGCCCAGGCGCCATCTATAAACGCCTGTTGACGAAACAATTGGGGGTCTTTGAGCTGCACGCAGGACACTCCTCTAAATAGGGCCAGGGCGCCGCAGCATGGCTGCGGCGCCCGGCAGATCAGTCGTCCAGGTGGGCCACGGCGATCAGGTTGTGGAAGTGCGCGATGCCGTGTTCGCTCATGCCGCTGCGCTGACGGTCAGCCATGATCCGGCCTTGGCCGCGATAGCCGCGCGATTGCAGGCCGCGTTGCACGCTTTCGACCAGACGCAGGTCTTCTGGGCGGAACACGTCGCGGTACCACTCGATCAGCGATTGCTGCTCGGGGGTGATCTCTTTGTTGAGGAAGTAGATGTCGTAGTGCTGCATGGTCACGCCCGCACTGACCGGGAACTCGTAGATCACGGTCATGAAGTTGCCGCCGGGTGGCGCATTGAACATGGTGCACGGCCAGGCCCAGAAGCCGCTGAAGGACGGGTCTTTGAGCGATTCGTCGAACTTGAAGGACTTCTCTGACGACTTGGCATGGCCAAACTGCAACGACCAGTTGCCGTGCAGGGTGTGCCAGTACTCGTCCACGCTCACCGAATCGGCGAAGCCCGGGTGAGCCGGGGCGCAGTGGTAGCACTCCAGGTAGTTGTCGACGATGGACTTCCAGTTGGCCGGGGTGTCGCTGACAAAACGCGCCGCCAGATGCAGGTCATCGACCACCGGGCAGGCTTCGCGCAGGCGCGCTTCCAGGCCCGGCAGTTGTTCTTCAACGGTGCCCGCTTCGTTATTCATGTTGATGTAGATGAAACCGGCGTATTCCTCGACGCGCAGCGACACCAGGCTGGAGTTTTCTTTGTCGAAGTTGACCACGTTGTCGCAGTTGCGCGCGTGTGCCAGTTCGCCGTCGAGCTTGAAGGTCCAGGCGTGGTACGGGCAGGTGATGACGTTTTTGGCTTTGCCGCTGCCGCTGAGCAATTGGTGACCACGGTGCGGGCACACGTTGTAGAACGCACGCAGCACGTTGTCACGACCGCGTACGACGATGATGCTTTCGCCGATGACTTCACGGGTGATGTAGTCGTTGCTGTTGGCCACTTCGCTACGGTGACCGACACAGATCCAGGTATTGGCGAAAATCTTCTCTTTTTCGACCTCGAACACGTCCTGGTTGGTGTAGTACGACGCCGGAATAGTGTGTGCTACGTCAGCATTGGTGCAGAAGTCAGCAGGCAATTTCACGATTGTGTTCATTCTTTTTCTCTCTCAAGCGCTTAAGAGGGTTGTGCTCGACACCCTGTTTCGGGTTGTTTTTGTGTAACCCATGAATAACAAGAAACCCATGGTTAACACGACACGCAAAAAAAATCGCTCAGGTCCCGGCACCGTGGTGCCGGAGCCTGCGCGTGGTTCAGTCAGCAACACTTAACTCAGGGCTGCGGGTACCGCCTTGGCTTTGGTTGCAGCACCCGGTGCGGGCGTCACGTTTTCAAACGGGGCGACGTAATCCAGGTTCTGCTCGCGCTCCACCGACTCTTCCTCGATCAAGTAAGCCGGCATCGCGCCGTAGTCCTTGAACATCCAGGTAAGGAAGCCGTAGATCTTGGTCATCAGGATCACCAGGAACGGAATCGCCGTCAGCACCACCGCGGTTTTCATGGTCGACAACGACACCTTGGCAAACAACATCGCCAGCGGGATCAGGGTCAAGGCGATGCACCAGAACAGACGGTGCGTCGGCGATGGGTCCTGGCCTTCCTGCATATTGCGGGTGCTGGTGGCTGCTACGGCGTAGGCCGCTGCGTCCATGTGCGAGGCACAGAACACCGCCATGATGAACAGGTAAACCCCGAGGAAGATCTGACCGAACGGCAAGGCGTTCAGCAACATCTCGACCGCTGTTTCACCGCCCTGCTCCGTGAGGATGCGCGGTACGTCGATAGCGCCGGTGATGAACTGATGCATGCTGTAGCTTTCGAGCGTGCCGAAGAAGAACCAGCAGCCAAAACTGCCGCCCATCAACATCGCCGCGACCACTTCTTTCATCTTGCGGCCCTTGGACACACGGGTCACAAACATCGCAACACCCGGCGCGTAGGACACCCACCACAACCAGTAGAAAACCGTCCAGTTGCGGGTGAAGGCACCGTCACCTTGCGGGTCGGTAAACAGGCTCATGTGCACGTAGTTCTGCATCATCAGACCAATGGAGTTGGCCGTGTTGTTGATGATGAACTGCGTTGGGCCCACGACCAGTACCACGGCCGCAAACACCAGCGCACCGATGCACACCATCTTCGACAGACGCTGCATGCCACTGGCAATACCGATGTAGGAGCTGAGCGAGAACACCACCGCCACCACACCAATGACTGACAACTGCGTGACGAAGGTGTCCGGCATGCCGGTGAGTGCCGACAGGCCACGGGTCAAGGTGGACGCGGTGAGCACCAGCGATACGGTCAAGGCGCCGAACATGGTCAACAGGAACACCAGATCGACGAGCCGACCCACTGGGCCGTGCGCTTTGAAGCCGGTCACTGCCTCGACGATCGAAGACAGGCTCAGGCCGCTCTTCTTACGCACGTGGAAGTGATAAGCCATCGCCAACGACGACAAGGCATACAGCGACCAGGCACTGATACCCCAATGGAAGAACGAGTAGCTGACGCTGTAATCCAGCGCTTCACGCGAACCTGCGGCAATGTTCAGACCAGGCGTCTGGTAGTAATACGCCCACTCCATCACGCCCCAGTAAAGCGTCGACGAGCCCATACCGGCGCAAATGAACATGAACACCCACGTCACGGTCGGGTATTCAGCTTTACCATTGCCCAGGCGAATGTTGCCGTACTTGCTGAACGCGATGTACAGCACCACCAGGGCGCAGCAGAACACAAACACTTGCACCGAGGTGCCAAACGTCCGAGACGACAGCTCAAACAGCATATTGGCGGTGACTTCGGCTTGTTGCGGATAAACGGCAAGACCTACAACGGTAATCAGTACAGCAATCAGGCTAGTTGATATCAAAAAGACATCTTTTTTATTGTTATTGGACATTTAAGTCTCCAGATAGAGAGTTTTTCTCTTACTGCGTGGCTCTAGATCAGCGTTTACAGCTGTTAGGGACTCCTTCCATATCGTTGAACCCTGAGCGTTAACCACTGGTTAACGCATACCTTTCGGTTAACAATATGCCCCGAGATTTAAGCTTTTGCAACTGGAATTGTTGAAATTTCACACGTCTAAAACGGCTGTTTCAACACGCCAAAGAGCCCGCGAAAGTCCCCGTATCTCGGGGGGTTTCGCAGGCTTGTGAAGCGTCTATTTCGCGGCGCTGATCAGCGCCGTTTGGTCAACTCACGCCAGGGCGGCGGCGATGGCTGCACCGACTTCTTGAGTCGAGGCCTTGCCACCCAGATCCGGGGTTTTCGGACCACTGGCAATCACGTCCTCGATGGCGCGCAAAATGCCATCGTGTGCCGCCTGATAACGCTCATCGCCTTTGCCCAAAAATTCCAGCATCAGCGCGCCCGACCAGATCATCGCAATTGGGTTGGAAATGTTTTGCCCGTAGATATCCGGCGCTGAGCCATGAACCGGTTCGAACAGCGACGGGAAATTACGCTCGGGGTTGAGGTTGGCCGACGGCGCGATGCCGATGGTGCCGGCGCAGGCAGGGCCGAGGTCGGACAGAATGTCGCCAAACAGGTTGGACGCCACCACCACGTCAAAACGGTTGGGTTGCAGCACGAAGCGCGCACACAGAATGTCGATGTGCTGCTTGTCCCACGTCACCTGCGGGTAGTTCGCCGCCATGGCTTCGGTGCGCTCGTCCCAGTACGGCATGCTGATGGAGATACCGTTGGACTTGGTCGCCGAGGTCACGTGTTTGCGCGGACGCTCTTTGGCCACGTCGAAGGCGTACTTCAGAATGCGGTCCACACCGCGTCGGGTGAATACCGACTCTTGCAGGACAAATTCGTTTTCGGTGCCTTCAAACATGCGCCCGCCCACCGAGGAATATTCACCTTCGGTGTTTTCGCGGATCACCACAAAGTCGATATCGCCCGGCTCGCGGCCTGCCAACGGGCACGGCACACCCGGGAACAGACGCACAGGGCGGATGTTCACGTACTGGTCAAAGTCGCGGCGGAACTTGAGCAGCGAACCCCACAGCGAGATGTGATCCGGCACCTTGTCCGGCCAGCCCACAGCGCCGAAATAGATCGCGTCAAAGCCCTTGAGCGTCTCAAACCAGTCGTCCGGCATCATCTGCCCGTGGCGCTCGTAGTAGTCGCAGCTGGCCCACTCGATGACCTCGATCGACAGATCAAGGTTCCACTTTTTAGCCGCCGCCTCCACAACGCGCAGGCCTTCTGGCAGTACTTCGTTACCAATACCGTCACCGGCGATGGCGGCAATTTTGAATGTCTTGCTCATGGGGGGCACTCTTGAAAATGGACAGTGGGCCCATGGTATAAAGCGCCAAAAGAAAGATAATCAGGCGAAGTGAAGATGGATAAGACACGGTTCGTGAATAATCTGCCCAACCTCGAAGACCTGCGCGTGTTCGTGATCGTGGCCCGCCGCTCCAGCTTTGCCGCCGCCGCCAGCGAATTGGGCGTGTCGCCGGCGTATGTCAGCAAGCGCATCCAGTTGCTGGAGCACAACATCGGCGTGCGCCTGCTGCACCGCACCACCCGGCGCGTGGCCGTGACCGATGACGGCGAACGCGTCTACCGCTGGGCGCTGCATATATTTGATGCAGTCGAACAGATGAGCGACGAAGTCTCGGCCCTGCACCAAGAGCCGCGCGGCCAGTTGCAAATCATCAGCAGCTTCGGCCTGGGCCGTCGCCACGTTGGCCCCGCACTCTCCGAACTGTCCCAGCGCTACCCGGCCCTGGACATCCGCTTTGACATGTTCGACCGCCTGGTGGACCTGATCGAAGAAGGCTTCGACCTCGACATCCGCATTGGTGACAACATCGCCCCCAACCTCATCGCCAAACTGCTGGCCAACAACGCCCGCGTTTTATGCGCCAGCCCCGAGTACCTGCAACGCCACGGCGAACCGCGCACCCTGGCCGAACTGGCGGGCCACGAATGTTTGGTGATCAAAGAGCGCGACCACCCGTTCGGCCTGTGGCGCCTGCAAGGCCCGGAAGGCGAAGAAAGCGTCAAAGTCACCGGCGCCCTGTCCGCCAACCACGGCGAAGTCGTCCACCAATGGGCGATAGATGGACGAGGCATCCTGCTGCGCTCCCACTGGGACGTGCGCGAGAGCCTCGAAAGCGGCAAATTGGTGCACATCCTCCAGGACTACCGACAACAAGCCAACATCTGGGCCGTCTACACCGCCCCCCTCGCCAACTCCGCCAAAATCCGCGTCACCGTCGAGTTTCTGCGCCAGTACTTCAGCGAACGCCACCCCGCCACACCCCAGCGGCAAAAAGAATCGTGAAAATAGTCTGTAATCAGGGGTTTACAAGCCACGCCATCCGCGTATACTCCTCGCCCATAACGCCGGTATAGCTCAGTTGGTAGAGCAACTGACTTGTAATCAGTAGGTCCCGAGTTCGACTCTTGGTGCCGGCACCATACGCAATACCGAAAAAGGCTCACCGCAAGGTGGGCCTTTTTTGTTTCTGGGGTTTAAGTCTTGGTTGGCGGCGGTTATGTTGTCGGTACGGCCTGTATCTAAGCAACATCACGATGTAACGCGGGTTTTTATCTCGGGGAAATTATGCTGAAGCAGCTAGACATCAAAGAATTCACGGTATTTGAAGAAGCGAACCTACGCTTCGGCAAACAACTCAACGTGATTGTTGGTGAAAACGGTGCAGGCAAAACGCATCTGCTGAAGCTGGCTTACTCGGGCCTCGCGACATGCTGGGAAGAAGGCAGTAAGCCCCACTTGGCATCTTCCCAACCGACAAAAACCATCCTGCAGAAAAGTCTCGCTGATAAATTAATAGGCGTTTTTCGCCCTGAGACCCTGGGTCGATTGGTTAGGCGCAGACCTGGCCGCGGGCGCTGCGATATCAAACTCACCTTTACTGACTCGGCTTACGACTTGGCATTTGGCTTTGCAACCAACAGCAAAACCGAAGTTGGCATCGAGCAGTTGCCCGAGCAATGGCTGAAAACAGCCCCAGCCTATTTGCCTACACGCGAACTGCTTACCATCTATCCAAACTTCTTGGCCGTGTATGAAAACCACTACCTGGAATTTGAAGAGACATGGCGCGACACCTGCCGCCTGCTCGGCGGGCTGATGCGTAAAGGGCCAAAATTACAGCGTATTCGTGAGCTACTGGCTCCACTCGAAGACGCTATGCAAGGCAGCATCGAACTCGATAAAAGCGGGCGCTTTTACCTGCGCAACGCCAACGGCTTGATGGAAATGCCATTGGTTGCAGAAGGCTTGCGCAAACTGGGCATGCTCGCACGCCTGATCAGCACCGGCGCTTTGTTGGATCAAGGCTACTTATTCTGGGATGAGCCCGAGGCCAACCTTAATCCTCACCTGATCAAACAAGTGGCCAAGACCATCGTTGAACTGAGCAACAGCGGCATCCAGGTATTCATCGCCACTCACAGCCTGTTTCTGCTGCGCGAACTGGAAATCTTGCTGGCACAGAAAAAACTCGACACCGCCTTCTTTGGTCTTCAAGCCACCGACAACGGCATCACCGTTCAACAAGGGCCCAGTCTGTACGACATTGGTGACATCACCGCTCTTGAGGAAAGTCTTCAGCAGTCAGATCGTTATTTAGCGCTGGAGGATTGAGCATGGCGGCGCTCGATGTCGATGGCCTGATATTCACCTTCCCAGACACGTGGCAAGCCAGCAAATTTGATGAGTGGTCCTTTTACAGGCGTCACTTCATGACATTGCGCAACAACCTGCAAGCAGTCGACATTCTGGTGTTGTCACCTGAAAAAGTAGCCTTCTTGGTTGAAGTCAAAGACTATCGACACCCCGATGCCGGAAAGCCCTCAGAGCTGGCAGAAACCATCGTAAACAAAGTGCTGTGCACTTTGGCTGCGTTACTGCCAGCCCGTCTTCATGCCAGCACTCCGCTTGACGAGAAAACCCTCAGCAAAGCGGTACTCGGTTGCGAAAGGCTTCAAGTCATCGTGCATATTGAACAACCCGCCACCCACCAGCCCCGCGTCGATTTGGCAGACCTGAAACAGAAACTCAAATCCAAACTGCGGGCGATCGATGCACATCCGAAGATAGTCAGCATGGCCAAGCCGCTGGGGATGGGGTGGGTTGTTAGTAACCCGTGAAGTGGGCTGCCCGGCGGCAATACTTGGCTGAACGCTGATCGCTCTCAACCTGATTCAGTACGGGAGATGGGGCTAGTTTTGGAGCGTTTATCGCCTGCATCAGGCCTACCTACCCCTCTTAACTGCGTCCATGCCTGAGGTATTCCTCCTCGTGAAAATCGAGTGACTGGCACCGAAGTCACCAGTAGCAGGGATGTAGATGATTGTGCCGCAGCGCAGGGGGGAATGAACTGTGCCTGACTGACAGGCATGCCCCGGTTATCGTATTGCTGCTTTAACCCGGTTCAAGATCTCGGAGCATTGGTCTCGTTAGACAATGCAACCTCTATCCGCCTGCCTCCTCTGAAGTGCTCAAGAGACCGGAGCATCAGATGCCCAAGCTCCCGGCGCTAAAGAGCCATCAATCCTGCGTTAGTGGACATCCCCCATGGATCGCAGGGCCTTGTTCCCTGATAACACTCAGCATTCTTGGCGGAATGACAAGGGGAAAGTTTCAAAGATTTGGCTTCGACAGGAGTTTGATCATGGCATTGGTAGGTAGACGGGATGGGCGGAATTTTGGATATGGACGGCAACTGAGTTATGCCGGGCCCCAGGCGTTGCGCGATCTGTTTGGCGGGGGCATTACGGTACGGTCAACGCGCACAATGAACGCTGGCAGGCGTTTGTTCGTTGGTGTCCGGAGGATGGGCCGGGGTTTAACGAAGCGCGGCAGATTAAATGGCAGACCTTACTGGAATACGCCGAATATCTGCGTCAGCAAGTTGAACAAAGCGCTGTAGGCATCGCCACCGCGCAAAACCGATTGTCCAGCGTGAACCGGACTATGGCTGCGCTTCGCGGTGATCAGCCCGTGAAAGTACCGAGCCAAGCAAGGCGTTGAGAATGCAGAGGGCCAGTGTTCGTCACTCAGTGCCGCAAGGCCAAGACCGCGAACAGGTGAGGCGAATCGTCGAAGTGCTCTGCGAACACGAAATGCCACGTGTCGCGGCCATCGCGCAGTTGGCGCCAGCCACCGGCAGGCGCTTACGCGAGGCTATTTTGGCCCACCTACCGCGTTTAAACATGAGGCAGAGCAATACGGCAAGATCAAAATCCAGGAAGGCACCAAAGGTTGCCGATCTGGTTCCTCGCAGGATTAAG
The DNA here is from genome assembly GCF_001043025.1 of Pseudomonas helleri. Classification (GTDB taxonomy): domain Bacteria; phylum Pseudomonadota; class Gammaproteobacteria; order Pseudomonadales; family Pseudomonadaceae; genus Aquipseudomonas; species Aquipseudomonas helleri. Next base: position 484,043 of record NZ_JYLD01000001.1, read on the forward strand.
GCAGATGATCATATTCGTGACGCACTTAGGTTTGCCGAACAGATCTCACCCGACGTTAGCCACAACCTGCTTGCACCGGGTTTAATGGTGGACTCCCATCACAGCAAGATACGCAAGCGACCTCTTAAGTAAAAGAGAGCTCTCTCCTCAGCTCCGTAAACAAAGTCACAGAAGTGGCGTATCGCCATCAAAAATGACTTAGTATAGATCGTGCGTAAGGAGACGCGGTCAGGAATGAATTCGATACCCAGCTCCTTACGGTGGCTTCAACCATAAGTCTAAGCTGGAGTTTTCTGATGGCTCATGATGCATCTCCATCGTGGAGCGGGTTTAATTATCAGGGGAAAGTTGCCCTTTACTACGCTCTGCGTTTAATAAATGAAAAGGCCGCAGACTTTGATTTTACTGACTATAGTCTAGTTTTAGAAAACACCGAAGATTTCGAAGTAAGATTAAAAAATACTCCTATATCGCTTCACCAAGTTAAAGCTTACCAAAATTCCAGCTTCAGCTCCTATAGCAAGGCACTCGTAGGAATAACTCTCGAGCTTTATAACAAAAAAAGTGCACAAGGGTACATACACACATGGAATCCAATTAACCCTAAAAAGAATAAAACCTTCACGGAATCTATCGCCAGCGATTTTAGCGATATTGTAAACGAATATAGTAACTGCCAAAAAAAAGATGGGAGCACTATAATTGAACAGGCTGCTAGCACCAAAGTTTCTATAAAAAAATTAGCAGCAATAATACGACTAGCGCTTCCAAGTACAAACGAAAAAAACTTGGTTACATTGCTAGAGAGCATTGGAAACATAACTGATGATGCCGTAAAAAGAATTCAACCCTACGGATACCCTGACGGAAAAAATTTCTGCGACCTTGATGATATAAATAAAAAAGTTGAAGAAGAACTCTCCTTAAGCTTTTCCAATCGCGGTATAACCAACACACCGCAACAGCTTAAAAATGCTTTTCACTACTTGCTTGGGTATACGGACAAACACATCATAGAGCGACACAAAAACACTGGCGGCTCTCCGATTCCGATATCATTTAATGAAATATTATCGATTCTGAGCCATGACTTCGAAGATGTCAGTTCTGAATACCTTGCCTACGAATTCAAAAATCAATTTTTAAGTAAATTTGACGAATTCATGACATACCCTGAGCTTTACATTGAGCCAGAGCTCGATAACGGTGCTGTATGCAACTTGAGATCTATTTACACTTTACTTTCCAATCTGAGCGCAATTGATCTCTGGGACTACCACAGAAATTTTTCGCCCCACGAATATATTGACACATCAAACAATTTATCAAATGCATTCAACACCGATCTCCAAGGTGTCTTTCTGGTTCTTATAAAAATATTCAACGAGATTGACTACGAAAAGTCTAAACACGACAAAGCTAGTAAAAAAATAACTTACAGCACAACATTAAAGCCTACTGAGTACTACTTACCAACCACGATTCAGTCAGGATTTCCAGCGAGCATTATTGCTCGAAAAGTGATTAACAACCCAAACATGATAGAAACGTTGTTTGAGATAAGCACGCTAATCTATGATGGAGCACTTATAACAAAACTTCCATCCCAACTCGGAAGTCACACAACAGCTCCAGATCAAGTTGGTGCTGACATGCGTCAGCGAAGAGAAAGCATCCTTGAGAATATACGACTCATACCCATTCAGATGGCTAAGGATGAGCTAAATGTTAAGTGAGCATATCTATAATATTTTTTTAAACAATGGTTACTGCAAAGTCCCTAACAACCATAGCCTTGATGGATATATACACTCCCTATTTGAACCAAAAGAGGCGCCTCACAGAGAAGAGTATTTTGTTGTTATTGAAGCAATAACACAGTCTGCGCAAGCGACAGAGTATCTGCTTAATGAAGGTGCCGACCTACTTTTCAACAAATTTTGCTCCATGGAAAACCTTAAAAAATCATTTGCCAAAAACTGCACAATGATTATTTGCTGTGAAGCCGCGAATACAACACGCAAGCTAACGTTTCAACTTGAGGAGGATCATTACAACTTCAAGAAAAACGTTATCATCTACACCAAAGGTGAAATTACCGGTCTAGAACAGTTCTGCGGCAGCGACCACTCCTTTCAAAAACTTTCAAATGAACTTATAAACACCATAATAAACTCCGACTCAGGAAATGAGTTTCGCGCATTCAAAGAACAAACCAAGAACCGCAATAATCACTATTCGCTGCTCATAAAAATAATCATGAAACTACCGTTTATTTCTTATCAACCAAAAGCAAAAAGCCTTATCGATTTAGAAATCAGCATCGAAAAAGCACTAACACTTGAACAGCGAACCATTTACAACAAACTGCTACTGTTAGACTTGAATGCATCTGAAGAAGACACTGAGAAACTGATCTTTGAAGCATGGAATAACATATCATGATTAAACTAAAAGGAATTACATTCAAAAACTTCAAGGTATTTGGCCCGATCCCATACAGAATAAACTTTGAAGACAACAAACTTATTCTTATGGATGGCCCAAATGGATATGGAAAAACCTCAGTATTCGACGCCATTGAACTAGCATTAACAGGCAACATTTCGCGCCTAATCGCATTAGAAAACCGTCAAAATCCGACAGATATTGTGGTCGCTCACGATGGAGCACAAGAAGTCGAGGTAATTCTTGAGTTCAAGGATGACAACTCAAAAGAGCATGCAATACTTAGAAAACTTAAAGACCCTATCCCCAGAGACGCCAGAAAAATTTCAAAATTTCAGGAGCTCTGGCAAAGTTATGAAATGATTGACGAACAGTGGCAAGCGGTTGACTCGACACAAATCGGAAACTACCTTGACAGCAAAAACTTCACTCGAGATTTCAGTTTATTCCATTATATACAACAGGAAGAAACTGCTATTTTTCTTAAATCCAAAAACGAAGCACAACGTGCGGAGGAGCTATCTCAGCTTTTCGGTGACACAAAGAAGGCTGAAGACAAGCTATCCCACTTAAATTCCATACAGAAAAAAATTGACGCATTAAAAAAAGGCACCTGGCAAAAAATATCGCACATAAAATCAACATACAATATTTCAAACATTACCGACTTAACCAACACCTCAAAGTCCCTGCATTTTTTTTTACTACCTCACCTTGTAGAAAAAAAATCGACACCTGAATGGGATAAGGCAGACCTAGGGATTTTATCTCAAGAAAAGCTGAGTCATTTCCTTGAGGAAGTTAGCCATATAAAATATTTTATAAATCATAAAGCTGATTATTTAAGACTGAGATCTTACTCAAGAGCATCACAACGAATAGAGCCGATACGATATTTTATACAATCATTCAATTTTTTGAGCAAAATAACCGACCTTCAAAAACTTGGTGCAAGAAACAGCTTTCTTCGTCAGACTTTAAGTACATTGAACTCCGGCAACCTCCAACGGATAAAAGACATATCAACGACTGAAGATCTTTTTGGAGTTCTACAATCTGCACCTCCTTTAGAATTCAACAAAAAACTTGACGAACTGATCCTAGAGGAACAAAAGAGTTCAGGTTTAGACAAACTCTATAGCGACATAATAAAACATCATAATTACCTTAGCGGGGCTCTATCCGTCTTACCTGATGAGAGAAACTGTCTATTATGTGGGCATCCATATGAAACCCACAATCTACTAACTGCAGCAGTCTCTGATCATGAAAATCTAATTAAAACTCTTCTTAATGATCAGGCGACGTTATTAGTAACAATGAGGGAATATTTTTACAAGAAACACTTAGCGCCTCTGATAGAGAAAATAAAAAGCCTTCTAGAGAAAGCTCCCTCTCCTTCTGAAAACGACCTAAATAATCTAGCCCGAGCAAGAGACAATCAAGATACACTAAAAAAACTACACGCATGGCTGCTACGTGAAAACATAGAATTTGAAGATCTTTTAACTGTAGACCTTCCATCACTTCGAACTGATGCCGATATTCAGCACGCTGTCGGCGAGTTATCAGAACGTATTCGAAATGCTTCTGGCGCACCAGCAGAAAATTATCACGATGCAAACAGTGGCAATGTATTTGATAGGATTTTTCGAGACTATTTTTCTAGCGACCCCAAAAATATATTGAGCGAAATCGCAGAATGGGCCGATCAGAAGACGCAGTATATCCAAGAAAATTATTTCAACTCACTCCAAAATATTGTAATAGAACTTACTGCGCTCGACAAAAAATTTTTAACCCTAAAGCAATTAGGGGAAGAACTAACTGAAATAATGATAACTCTACGCACTCAAATTAGACAATACAGGAAAAAACTTATAACCGACATCGAAATACCATTTTATATTTACTCCGGAAAAATACTTCAAGCCCATCAGGCAGGATTAGGCCTAGGTGTTCTTATTAAAGACCCAACTGGAGGAGATGAGCTAAAAAATGTTCGACTTGTTTCTAATTGGAGAAGTGACCATGACATCCTAAACACTATGAGTTCCGGACAAATATCAGCCGTTGTGATATCCCTAGCTCTTGCGCTGAACAAAGTTTATGCAAAATCTTTTTCCACCATTCTTATTGACGACCCAGTGCAGACGATGGATGACATAAATATGTCTTCCCTAGTCGAGCTACTCAGAAATGAATTCTCAGAAAAACAAATAATTCTTTCTACGCACGAAGAGAAAGTCTCTAGGTATTTCGTCTACAAATTCTTAAAACATGGACACTCGGTCAAAAAAGTAAACCTCATGGAAAGAAAAGAATACACCCCGAACAACAATTATATTTACTAAACTCATCGCGCAAAATCTTGCACTGCTCTAGTTTTCTGACTTAATAAATAACACAAATAAAAAGTCAGAAAACTATTTGCACCATCCGATCCTACTTTAAATTACCCCATATATCCTAGATGCATCCGTTTGACTACTTTTTGGCCGATTACTACTAATTACCCATGGAAATAATAGTCTGCAACATTCATCCTTAGCAGGTTTCCTGGGCCATATGCCACTGCACAGGATGATTTACGTGCGGGCCAACAGCACACTAATGCCTTAAAAATCCCAGATTCGATTCCACCGAACTCCAGAACCGTAGAAAACCTAGCCCCGCCGACAGCTACCGTTCGTCTGATCCCTCCCCCTACAAAAAAACCCGCCTCCAAGCGGGTTTTCTCGTCTTCACCTTCTAAACCACCCTCCCCAACACACTGCCCTCTCCCCCTCTAAAAGTTGTAACTAACCTCCAACCGGTTCTGGAAGAAGCGGGTGTCTCGTGCCGGGGAGGTTTGCACGCCTACCCATTCGGCCACGCTCAGGCCTTTGAGGGCGCCTGCGAAGTTATAGATCCCGTAGAGCAGGTATTCAGACTGGTTGAGGCTGGCAGTACCGGCGACGGCGGTCAGGTCCATGAATGAATAGCGGGCGCCCAGGAACAGGTTTTGAACGGCGCCTGTGCTGACGTCCAGCGAGTAGGCATTACCAGCTCCCAGGTCTTGGGTGCTGGTGAAGTAGGGCTGGGCAAAGTAAGGGCCGGATGACATGTTGTGGGCATAGGGCGTTACCAGGCTTCCGTTGTTGTACGCACCCGGGGCCGCTTTGATGTGGTCGTAGCCGAGGGCTACTTTGTAGGCTTTGTAATCGAACCCCGCCTGGAACCCCAAGGTTGTGTTGTCGACTGTGCCTGCCAGTTCACGTCCGTCGCCCGTGCCGCGTATGTATTGAAGACCGGCATTGGGTCGAAAATCGCCTGACACCGCTGAAACGTGGCCTTCGCCGTAGCTCACGTTGGTGTAGTCGTAATAATGCTGGCGCCATAATTGGCCGGAGTATTTAAGGCCGTTGACTGTCACTGAGCGGCCACCGCCCAAGCTCCACATTCCGGCTGTTTTTTCATCCGTTGAGTACATGCTGTTTCGGGAAAAGCCGTCATCGGCCCAGCCTTTCCAGCGGTACAAGCGCGCCAGTGAGAGGAAGTCATCGTCGTTGCCATAGTGCACATTAATGCCCTGGAACAGGACGGGCACTACGCGCCAGTCGTAGTCACTGGTCCACGGCAGTTGAACGCGCTGATTACCGGCCGTTATCTTGAACGCGTCATGCTCCCAACTAACGTAGGCCTCGCCGATGTTGGTGACGTTGGTGCCGATATCGGGAATTACGCTGCCCTTGTCGTCAGGCCGGTTGAAGGTTCTTTGGTAGATCAGGCTGCCGCCCAACTTAAAGCCATTCAGCGCGGCGGTTTCATATTTGACGAAGCCGCCATAGCCAGCTGTGTCTTGATTCAGGTCTTTGACGAAGTAAGCGTTCTTGTCGGTGTAGTAACGCATTCTCAGCGATCCGGACACTGTGCCCTCGGACAGCATGTCCACCACACTTTCAGCTTCAGGGGCGGTGCCAGCCACGTCGGCCATTGCGGTGTTACCCATGACACTGAGCAGCACCAGGCCACTCATACCCAACACTTTATTTACAGCCGAAAAACTGCGAGGCGCCATTATCGTGCTCCTGACTATTAAAATTTTTTAAAGCGCCTGCTCAAGCAAGCATTTGAATCGGCAGTTTTGCGGTGCTTATTAAAAAGATTTACGCGCTACGCTCTTCAGTTGTTTCCAGATGACAGCCACCTGCGCACGCCCACTTTCCAATCGTTGAAAAGTGGCCTGTCAAAGTGCAATTAATCCAGAAGTTACCTTGGCTTTATTATTTAACCGCTGTGACGCTTTCAGCGGGTTTCTGAATTACTGAGGACGCGTGGGCGTCGTCACATCAGCTTTTTTCTTGTAGTTCAAAATAATATTCAGCAATAAGGCGGCAAAGGCTGCGCTGCCCAGGCCATCCAGTTCAAAGCCTCCAAAGTGCAGCGTGAACTGCCCGGTGCCCAAAATGAGCGGGATGGAAGCAATCATCAGGTTGCGGTTGTCACTAAAGTCGACGTTGTTTTCAACCCAGATCTTCGCCCCTGAGACGGCGATGAGGCCGAACACGACAATGGTCATCCCGCCCATCACCGAGGTGGGAATGGTCTGCACGAGCGCACCAAATTTAGGGGACAAGCCCAGCAGTATGGCCATCAACCCGGCCACGACGAACAAGGCGGTGGAATACACTTTGGTGGCGGCCATTACGCCGATGTTCTGTGCATAGGTGGTGACACCTGTGCCGCCCACACCGGCGCTTATCACGGTGGCGATCCCGTCCCCAATAAACGCTCGGCCAAAATGCTTCTCCATCGGGCTGTTGCTGATGGAGCCGATGGCTTTTAAATGGCCAACGTTTTCAGCAATCAGAATGATGACGACCGGCGCGATCAGCAGGCAGGCGTTTGACGAAAACGCGGGTGCCGTGAAGGTGGGCAAGCCAAACCAGGCCGCCTGTTGAATAAGGCTGAAGTCGATCGGCGTGCTTAGCCCAAAGAGGTTGGTCAGCACGTAGTAAATGGCTGTGGACGCAATCAAGCTGGTCAACAGCAGCATCCTTTTGATCATGCCTTTGGTGAAGACCGCAATCAGCGCGACACAGGTGAACGTGATCACTTGCATCCAAATATCAAAATGATTGGCCGCCATGGTTTTGATGGGGATCGCCGCCAGGTTTAAACCAATGACCGCGACGACGGTTCCGGTGACAATGGGCGGCGTCAGTTTTTCGATCCATTGATACCCGATCGCCTGTACCGCGAGCCCGGCCAATATGTACAGGATGCCGCAGACAATAATGCCGCCCAGCGCCAGGTCGATATGGGTATTGGGCCCTGAGCCGGTATAGCCGGTGACGGCTGCCGTCACACCGATAAAGGCGAAGCTTGATCCCAGATAGCTGGGAACCTTGCCTTTGGTAATGACAAAAAACACTAACGTCCCGAACCCGCTCATGAGCACGGTCACGTTCGGATCGAACCCCATGAGCAACGGCGCCAGCACTGTCGCGCCAAACATGGCGAAGACATGCTGCAGCCCCATCAATAACGTTTGAGACCAGGGGAGCCGCTCATTCGGAGCGACCACTTCACCGCCATCCAGCTTTACCGTCCACTTGAAGAGGTTTCTCATTGCATTGCATCTCATATCGGGTGGGGGCAGGTGTGCAAAAGTTATAGACGGGCCGCTGTAGCCGCAGGCCTCGTGATAGAGGGCGCATGCAGGTGGCATGCGCATGGGGGCGTCTTTAGCCCATCACACTCACATGGGCCGATACCACCCGCCAGCCTTGGTCTGTGCGTAACCACGTCTGGCTCTGACGGCCTATGGACGTAGAGCCGGTGCGTTGAAACTCGATGTTGGTGGTCGCCATGTCATGACCGTAAGTCGTGACTTCTGTTCTAAGCACTTTACGGGCCAGACCTATAGACGGCCGGTTCGCCCGGAATGCCTTGATCGCCTCGTAGCCATAGAGGTTTTCAGTGGCGCCATACCTCAATGTGAAGGGCGAATTAAAAAACAGTTCGTCGAGCACACTGACGTCATTACTGACGAGGGCGGCTTCATAGGCTTCGAACGCAATCATGACGTCTGCATGGACGTGCGGAAGGTTGATGTCCAGACCTGAGATATTCATTTCACAGTTGTCCTGCGTAATGGGCTTTAACGGTGGCATACCCGCTGTCTTCAAGGACGGCGGCGGCCCTGAGTGCAAGATCCTCACGCCAGGGTGCGGCGATAATCTGTACGCCCAGAGGCAGCCCCCCGGTGTTGTCGGGCCACATAGGCGCCGCGACCACCGGGCAGCCCGCGAAAGAAATCGGCTGGGTCAACAAGCCCAATGCAGGCCGACACGGATGGCGCAGACCATTGATATCAATCCACTCGGCGCCGATCTGGGGCGCGGGCACGGGGGTCGCGGGGGCGATCAATACATCCCAATTGGCAAACAGTTCATTGACCTGGTCGCGGTACATTCTTCTGAAACGCTGGGCCTGGACGTACCACGTAGCCGGTTGCATAAGACCGGACAAAAAGCGATCGACCGAGACGGGCTCGAAGTCCTGAGGGCGAGTCTTCAAGTTGTGCGCATGCAGGTTACTGCCCTCGCTGGCCGTGATGATGAAAGCAGCGGCTCGCGCTTGGGCAGGGCTCGGCCAGTGGACTTCATCCGTCGCCCCCAGCAGTTTGGCAGCCAACTGGGCCGCCGCACGCGCAGGCGGGCTGGCATAGGTGTCAAAGTAATCGGTGAGAATACCGACCCGTAACCCGGCGACGCCTTGCTGCAGGCTTGGCAGGCAGGGCTGGACGCGTAATGCGTGGCAGGCCGGATCGTGTGGGTCCGGGCTTTGCAAAGCGTCATACGTGTACGCGAGGGATAACACGTCACTCGCAAACGGCCCAAGGTGGTCAATGCTGTGGACAAAGGGGTAGGAGCCTCTGCGAGAGAGCCGTCCAAAGGTTGGCTTGAGCCCCCACACCCCGCACAGGGATGACGGCACCCGAATCGACCCGTTGGTATCTGAGCCCAATGCAACCGGTACCTGGTCCGCAGCCACAGCGGCGCCGCTCCCCCCTGATGAGCCGCCCGCCGAGCGCGCGGTGTCGTGGGGGTTGCGTGCAGGCCCGTAGTGCGAGTTTTCAGTGGTAAACCCGTAGGCGTACTCGTCCATGTTGAGGGCCCCCAACAGGACGCCGCCAGCAGCTTTCATGCGCTCTACAAGAAACGCATCAGCGGCTGCCGGGGCATTGTCACGATTGATTTTGGAGCCTGCGAGCGTGACCACGCCTTCTATATCGAACAGATTTTTTACCGCATAAGGCACGCCAGCCAGGGGCGGCAATGGCTCCCCGGCTTTACGCAGCGCGTCAATGCTCTTGGCCTCAGCCAAAGCCCGGTCTCGCGTGACCTCAGTGAACGCATTGAACGACGCGTTTGTGCTCTGGATATGATCCAGTTTGTCTTGCACCACTTCCAAGGCACTCAACTCGCCTTTTACGATGGCGTCACGGATGTTCATGGCGGTGACAGTCATGACGGATTGGCCTCAGATGGAAAGGGGCAAGGCTGGTAGAGTTCGGCAGGTTCATCCCATGGGGTCATGGGCACAGCGCCCAACAACCCGGCCAACTGCTTCGTCCTGGCAAAGTGCTCGGCCACGCGCTCAAGCTGCTCCTCGCTGAGGTTGAGGTCCAACAGGACGGACATGGCCGTGACGTAGTTTTTTTCAGGGCTCATTCGCCACCTCCCGCACCCGACGACACATAAGGGCGCCAGCCGCCGTATGAGCTGATGTCCAGCGCCCCCTCCAGCGCGAATGGCTCACACACAAACCCCTGCACCGACCTGCCATCCTCGAGCGTGATCGTCCCTATCCCTAAGGGGCCAGGAATCATCGCAACAAACGATCCATAGTCCGAAATGGGCATCTGCCACACTTCTACTTCGATAGAGCTGCCCTTCCCGGGGGCCACCCGGATCATTCCAGGCTTGCGAGGCGAGGTATTGGCAAGCGCGTAGAGCTGGTAATCGGCGGCTGTGCGGGTGGTGGACACGAGCGTCGCATTGCGTTCTGTAAGCTGGTAATTGAGCGGCATACCACTGAGGTGCGCGCCCACCACCGCGACCAGCACCGACGACTGGGCTGACGATTTCAGAATGCGATCCAGCGCAGGAAGAGGCTGCCTGGTGGCACCTTGAGTCAAGCCGGTCGCATGGTGAAAACACTGCGCCAGTTCAGCCAATTGCAGGTCGCTACCGCTTGGCGCGATGAACGTGACACCAAAAGGCTGACCATCAGAACGAAAACTACTGGGCACTGAGATGGCCGCGTAGTCCAGCAAATTCACGAAGTTGGTGTAGGTGCCCAGGTTTCGATTGAGGACTACCGGATTGTCTTGCATCTCGCGCAGGGTGTAGCTCGTGGGGGCCGTAGGCACCAGCAATACATCGATGTCACGCCACATCACGGCCGCTATCTGGCCCAGGCGTCGCAGCTCGGTTTGTGCTTCGAGCAAATCCGCGGCGCTGTATTGCTTGCCTTGAGCAATGATGCTTCGAACGGGTTCGATCACCGCGTGCGATGTGGTGTCGAAAAAGTCTCGAATGGCCTCATATCGCTCAGCCACAAGTGCACTTTCGTAAAGCAAAGCGGCAGCTTGTTTAAGCGGTGCATAACTGATGATCCGTTTTTTACCGCCCAACGCTTCAAGCTGATCAATACTTTGCTTGAAAGCCTCCTCGCTAAGGGTGTCACCAAAGAATTCAAGCTCATCAGGCACGCCAAAGACAAAGCGGTTGCCAAAGGGTTCGGTGTTCAAGTGAAGGTCTTTTGAATAGGGGTCGAGCGGATCATGACCCGCGGCCACTAACAGGACCTGAACAGCCGTCGATACCGTACGGGCGAAGATCGAAACGCAATCCGCGCTGCGGGCAGCAGGTACCACCCCCCGATTGCTGAGAAGCCCCTTTGAAGGCTTCAACCCCACGATGTTGTTCAACCCTGCGGGCACTCGGCCAGACCCGGCGGTGTCTGTGCCCAGAGCAAAATCGACCTGCCCGGTTGCCACCACATACGCCGACCCTGCACTCGATCCCCCACAAATCATGTCTGGGTTGATGGCATTTGGAACAGCGCCGTATGGGGATCGGGTGCCATTGAGGCCGCACGCGAACTGATCCAGATTGGTTTTGCCTTCCAGTGATGCACCGGCGCCGAGAATTCGCTCGACCACACCGGCATGGGTATCGGCCATATAAGCAAACGCCGGGCACCCTGCGGTGGTGGGTACGCCTGCAACATCAATGTTGTCTTTAACCGCAAAGGTAAGGCCGCTCAGGGGGCCGATGATTTTGTCGTGTGGCTGCTGGCTCAGGCGATACAGCCACTCAACGGCGGCGCCGGTTGAATCAGGGTTCGAACGGTTCAGAGTCATGATGGTGTCCGGCTTGTTTTCTGGAGTGCCCTCAGCACATTCTCTGGCTCAGGGCAGGTGCAAGAGCCCGCAGTAAGCGTTTTAGCTGACCGTCATGGGCGTTTGAGGCGCGCGATCGCCGCCACCGGGCCACCGCCATCCGGCCCCTGATGCTCGGCGCCACCCGAAACGAAGAGCCGGGTGTCACCCACCATGGCAGCCAGAACGCCACCCACCAGCGCTCTGGCATGGCGGGTCGCCGGGATATCACTGTCGTCCAGCATGGTGTGTCGAGCCCCTCTGATGGTGCCGGTCTGAGACGGCTCGGCCTTGGCCAGCACCGCAATCAAGCGGTCACGGTCATCCGCTGAGAGTTGCTTGCTTGACTCGAAGCCAAGGTCGCCAAGGACCCCTTGCACCGCATCCAGATCAATCGCGTCCTTCATGACGCGGTGTCCGATGACCAGATCACCGCCCCACGCCCTGGAGTTACCTAACACCAGAATTTCATGGTGCATGAGCTCCACCCCGGCCGAAGTGCTGGCGCGGCTGGAATACAGGTCGAAGTCCTGGCAGATGCCCGGGCCAAGCTCGCCCGGTGTTTTGCCGTCCAGCTCATCAAGGGCGACGCCAACCCCCAGCGCAGAGGCGGCGCGAGAATAGGACATCGACTTGTAGGTATCGGTGGTCGAGGTGCTGGCCCCTCTGGCGTTTGCTTCGGCGATACGCTGGCGGGTCAGCAGCGGGCATTTGACCTGCACGTAATGCACGTCATCGGCACTGTCGATGCTCGCCATTTTCATCGCGGCCCTGACGGCATCCGCCACCAGTTGAATTTGCACTGAAGTACCGATTTCTTCTGGCATCAGAGCCCGGGTGACGGCTTGGGCCATGGCCAACCGAGGTTCTGTCTGCTCAGGCGCGTCATCCGGGAGTTTTTCAAAGACGATCCAATGGGGAGAAAGGCAACCCTCGGTGCCACCCGACATGACCACCACCGCCCGTTCCTCAGCCGGGGCATCGTGCGCAGCCCCATGACGCTCAAGGCACTGGATAACCGACTCGGTCGCGTAGCCACGCGTGAAGTCATTGACGCAGCCATTCCCTTCGGTTTTACCCAACACCCCAATAACCCGCTTGGCATCCAGCAGGCCCGTGGCTGCGGCCTGGTCGACAGCGGACAAATCGCTCGGCGACTGGGCTTCAAATCTTTGAACTCTGGCTTTCCAACGCATTTGATCGCACCCCAAACAGATAGTGATCAAAGTGTAGGAATCGATGGAGTGAGCCGGGAAGCGGTGTTTTTCTCTCGCTGTGAGCTAAAAAAAGCAGCACTCAAATTGCCGGTCAAAGGCAGCGAACGCCAGAAGGCCTGTGCGGTGCGAGTACGCTCGCCGCGTCTGTGGCTTACTGCTACCATCGCAGAGCTCGCAGCCGTATCCCAAGCGGCGAGTCTTTACCTGTATCCAGCAGGACTCAGCCATGCGTTTCAGGCATTCAGGTGGTCCCACGTCATGAAGCACGTAAAGCTCCTGAGCTACTTTGTCGCTGTCGCTCACCATCGTTCCATCAGAGAAGCTGCCAACTTTCTTCACCTGACTTCGTCGGCATTAAACCGGCACATTCTCGATCTTGAAGAAGAGTTGAGCGCCCCGCTGTTCGAGCGCCACGCACGGGGTGTGCGTTTAAGCGCTGCGGGTGAGACCTACCTTGCCTACGCCAAAAAAGCCTTGTGCGACGCTGAGGACGCTCATTCAAGCATTAGAGAGCTTGAAGGGCTCAAGCGCGGTCACATCAAAATCGCTGCAGTGGCGGCGATTGCAGATGTTCATTTGATTGACCTGATTGCAACGTTCCAGACCCAGTATCCGAAGGTCAGCTTTGCTGTGAAGGTCGCCGGCGCAGATAAAGTGGTCGATGCCGTCGTCGACAATGACTGCGACCTGGGGTTGGCTTTCAACCCCTCGCAGAATGCTGATTTTCATGAACTTGCCCAGGCCCCCTACTCCATCCACGCGCTGGTGAAACGCGATCACGTCCTGGCGAGCGCTGAGTCCATTTCGATTTCATCAACAGCAGACTATCCATTGGCGCTGGCCGACACCTCCTGGGGTGGCAGACGCCTGTTGGATGAATACCTGAAACGTAATGGCACCCGCATTTACCCACAAATGGAGTCGAATTCCTTTCAGGTTCTAACGGACTTTGTCAGGCGTACCGGGGGGATTTGTTTCCAGGTCAGGAAAGAGGGAGGTGAACGCCTTGTGGACGACGACCTTGTCGCCCTCCCTGTATCAGAATTGAGGAGGTACCAGCGCAGGATGATACTGGGCGTGCTTCGAGGCCGCGTGCTGCCCGTTGCGGCTGCGCGATTTAGCGAATTGCTCAAAAAGTCGCTATTCAGTGAACTGAACGACAACTCACCAGGGGTATAAGTCAGGCCCCGTGGGCCACTCCTGCCTCGGGAACGTGACGCGAAACAATCCTCGGGTATGTGTGTGCATTCTTTAGGCTGGGTATGTAGTGATTTGTGAGCAACCCGAAGCGAGACCATTGCAGCCGATTCCGCTGGCTACGTCGCATGAATGGGCATGATCCGTATGCTTATCTCAAAGATGTGCTGACGCGACTGCCGACGCAGCGAGCGAGATTGACCAACTGCTGCCGCATCAGTGGGTATCTGCCGGGATCATGCAAGGTGACTTTGGCAGACGCTTACGATGCGGGTCCCCAGCGCCACCTCAAGGCGACTACCGTTTCATGCTGCGCTCGTAAGCGGCCAGGACAGTTCGCTCGGATTGCACCAGGTAGGCATCCAGCATGGTCGTAGCGTCGCCTGCTCGGCCCTCTTCAACGCAGGTCAGTATCGATGCGTTCATATCGAGGAACGGCAAGTGCAGAAATTGGGGGTCGTTGAGTACCCCGAAAGCGAGCCGCAACTCAGCCGAGATCTGCCCGTAAAACACCTGCAGACGCGGGCTATCCGCCAGTTCGACAATTGATTTGTGAAACATCATGTTGGCAGTGCCGACCGCTACCCAGTCTTTCGATTCCCGCGCTCGCTCGCCTAATTCAACCGCCTCACGCATGTGCAGGGTGCCTGGGTGCTGGGGGTAGGCCTGGGCGATGGCCTTGCACTCGATGAAGCGGCGCACTCGGTAGATGTCGATGATCGAGGCCATGTCAGGTTCTGCAACCGTAACGCCGCGGTTGGGTTCGTGTTTGAGCAGGCCCTCGCGCGTCAGAACCCGGAATGCCTCTCTCAATGTGTTGCGCGAAATATCGAGGTTTTCTGCCAGTGCGGCTTCTGAAAGACGTTGGCCGGGCACGAGCTCACCCTCGACCAGCATTCTGCGTATTTCTTGAGTGATGGTTTCTCCCAGGGTTCGGGGAAGGATGGGAGAGGCGTCGTTCATAAGAGGTCCAGGATGAGGAAAACCGCAGGGTTATTCCATCAGAGCTTAATGCACGGCACAAGGATGAAGCGTGCACCGTGCTTCATTAAGTAGCACTGCAAGCGTTTAAGGTAACAATTTTGTGCTTTTGCATCAGCCATCAATTGTGGATTGTTCAACAAGAAACCCTTTATCAACCTACATAACAGGGGTGATCTTTGAGTCTTGGCATGTTCATTGCTCAGTCGAGGTATCTCTCACCGTAGGAATGATGCCGTGACAACGACAACAAAAGAGTTCACAAAGGCGCGGCGGGCGTCTTTAGTCGCCGCCATCTTCATGATGGCCACGTCTGCTATCGGGCCAGGCTTCCTGACCCAGACAGCTACGTTCACGGCAACATTGGGTGCTGCGTTTGCCTTCGGCATTCTGGCGTCAATCCTGATTGATTTCGTCGTTCAACTGAACGTCTGGCGCATCGTGTCGCTGACTAAAATGCGCGCGGCCGATCTGGCCAATGCGGCTATTCCGGGCAGTGGCTACTTGCTGACCGTGTTGGTGCTGTGCGGTGGCCTGGTGTTCATGCTGGGTAACATTGCCGGTGCAGGTCTGGGCTTGAATGCGCTGACCGGCCTTGATCCTAAATGGGGCGGTGTTTTGAGTGCGCTGCTCGCCATTGCGATCTTCTCGTCTCATCGCGCAGGCGTAGCGATGGACCGGATAATGATGGGGCTGGGCATCCTGAAAATATGCCTGATCGTGTTCGCATGCTTCGCGACCCATCCTCCGCTGGGCGAAGCCCTGCGCCAGTCGGTATGGCCTGACTTCATCGACTTTGCCTCCATCACCACCATCGTCGGCGGCACGGTAGGCGGTTACATCACCTATGCAGGCGCTCATCGTCTGCTTGATCGCGGCACCGTTGGCGTAGAAAACATTCAGGCCGTATCCCGTGCGGCACTGACCGGTATCTTGGTCACTGGCATCGCTCGTTACGTATTGTTTCTGGCTATTCTGGGTGTGGTGGCAAGCGGAGTGGTTATAGACGTGTCTGGCAAGGGTGCAAACCCTGCTGGTCAGGCATTCCAGGCAGCAGCAGGCGACATCGGCATGATGATGTTCGGTCTGGTGCTATGGGCGGCGGGTATCAGCAGTGTCATCGGCGCGTCTTATACATCGATGTCCTTTATCACGGTGTTTTCCAAGAAGATCACTGAGCGCATTCGTAACCTCGCCACCGTGGTTTTCATCGTCATCTGCATGACGGTGTATATGGTGCTGGGCAAGCCACCGGCCGCGTTGCTGGTGTTTGCGGGCGGTTTCAATGGTTTGATCCTGCCGCTGGGCCTGAGCATCTTCATGTACGTGGGCTGGGCTCGGTCTGACCTGATGGATGGCTACCACTATCCACGTTGGTTGTTGGTGCTGGGCATTCTGACCTGCCTGCTGTCGTGGTACATGGCGTACAAGTCGGCCGGTGCCATCTTTTCGTTCATTGGCGCAGCCTGATTACAGGAGGTAGTTTCAAATGCATTCGATTGATCTTAATAGCGACCTGGGAGAGAGCTTCGGCGCCTGGCGTATGGGCGACGATGCAGCGATGCTCGACATCGTGACCAGCGCCAATGTCGCCTGTGGTTTTCACGCTGGCGACCCGGCGGGCATCCTGCAGACACTCAAAGCCGCTGCCGAAAAGAACGTCACGATTGGCGCTCACGTGTCCTACCCGGACAAGGTTGGCTTTGGCCGCCGCAACATGGACGTGGCCAGCGACGAACTGACCGCCGACGTGATTTATCAGATCGGTGCGCTGCAGGCCCTGGCCAAGGCTGCTGGCACCTCGGTGCGCTACGTCAAGCCCCACGGAGCCTTGTACAACACTATCGCTCACGACCGCAGACAAGCTATGGCGGTGATTGAGGCGATCCGCGCCATTGATCCTGCGCTGGTGCTTGTCGCTCTGGCGGGCTCCCCCCTGATTGAGCTGGCCCGTAGCGAAGGTTTGCAGTGCGTCGCCGAAGCCTTCGCTGATAGGGCGTATACGCCAGAGGGAACGCTGGTTTCGCGGCGCGAGCCCGGGGCCGTTCTTCACGATCCCGTGCTCGTGGCCCAGCGCATGTTGCGTCTGGTTCAGTCAGGCTTCATCGAAGCCATCGACGGTAGCCTCGTCAGGATAGAGGCCGACTCAATTTGTGTGCATGGCGACAGCCCCGCCGCCGTAGAGATGGCCCGCGAGCTGCGCCGCGTACTGGAACACGCCAATACCTCTTTGCAACCCTTTGCCGGAGAACGCCGATGAATGCCTTTGATCGGGCCCGTCAGACCGCCATCGCCGCAGCCCGCGAGGCGCGAGGCACTTACCGCAACGGTCTGGTTACCCCCACGGCAGGTGTTGCACCCGGCATGACCCAAGCCAACCTGATCGCCTTGCCCCGCGACTGGGCCTACGACTTTTTGCTCTACGCGCAGCGCAATCCCAAAGCCTGCCCGGTTTTAGATGTCAGCGACGTCGGCAGCCCGACCACCTTCCTGGCTGAAGGCGCGGACCTGCGAACCGACATCCCGAAGTACCGCATCTGGCGCGACGGCGCATTGGCGCAAGAAGTCAGCGACGCAACCCAAGCCTGGGCTGAACACGACGACATGGTCGCGTTTCTGATCGGTTGCAGCTTTACCTTTGAAACCCCGCTGCAAGAAGCGGGCATCGAAGTGCGACACATCACCGATGGCTGCAATGTGCCGATGTACCGCACCAACCGCGCCTGCCGTCCTGCCGGGCGGTTACAGGGCGAAATGGTGGTTTCCATGCGTCCGATTCCGGCTGATCGCGTGGCCGAGGCCAGCAGTATCTCCGGGCGCTACCCCTCAGTGCACGGCGCACCAGTCCATATCGGCGAGCCTGGGCGACTGGGCATCAACGATCTGAGTCGACCCGATTTCGGCGATGCCGTCAGCATCAAGCCTGGCGAAGTTCCGGTGTTCTGGGCCTGCGGTGTCACCCCTCAGGCCGCAGTCATGGCCTCTGGCGTACCCTTCGCCATCACCCACTCGCCGGGCTATATGTTTATCACCGACGTGCCTGACAGCACTTACCACGTCTAGGAGTTCCCTGTGCGCTTTCTACCGGTCAACCTGGACGTCCTGCTCGTCGAATTGAAAGATCTGGACGAAACCCTGGCCTTGTTCGACGCCCTGACGGCGGAGCCAATTGCGGGTGTGGAGGAGATCGTTCCTGCCGCACGCACGTTGATGATCCAGTTCCGCCCCAGCACCCTCGAGCGTCAGACGCTGGTCAACCGCATCGCTGGCCAAGACCTCAGCCAGCGCCGCGAGGTCGAACACCGCCGGGTAGAAATCCCGGTGCATTACAACGGCGAAGACCTCGACGAAGTCGCAACTCTGCTGAACATCAACCGCGCAGAGGTCATCCAGCGTCACACCGCTCATGACTACAGCGTGGCGTTCTGCGGTTTCGCACCGGGCTTCGCGTACCTGACGGGCGGCGCCGGGTTCCAGGTGCCTCGTCGGCAAACGCCGCGCACTCGCATCCCTGCCGGTGCCGTGGCGTTGGCGGGCGACTTCAGCGGCGTCTATCCCAAAGCCAGCCCGGGTGGATGGCAGATCATCGGCGTCACGCCGTTGCAGATGTGGGACCTGAACCGCGCCGAGCCTGCCCTGCTGCGCCCTGGCTATAAAGTACGCTTCACCGATGCCGGCCCATTGCCTGCCAGTGGCCTGCCGCTGCCTTCGACGCCAGCACGCACCGACGCCACTACAGGGACGTTTCTGGAGATCATTAGCCCAGGCCTGCATAGCGTATTGCAGGACATGGGCCGCCCCGGCCAAACCGGCCAGGGCGTGTCCCGCTCCGGCGCACTGGACCTTGGTGCTCTGCGCTCGGCCAACCGTGCCGTCGGCAACCCTTCGGACATGGCCTGCGTGGAATCGGTACTGGGAGGCCTGAGCTTCATTTGCCATGGCAGTGCTTTGATCGCCATTACCGGCGCACACACCCCGGTCACCATCACCAACGCCAGCGGCCTGCAATGGCAAGCCAGCAACTATCAGCCTATCGAGCTGGAAGCGGGCGACCGCGTGAGCCTGGGCTCACCCAAGGCCGGGTTGCGCAGTTATCTGGCAATCCGTGGGGGTTTCGATGTCACGCCGGTGCTCGGCAGCCTGTCCACCGATACCCTGGCGCAGCTCGGGCCTGAAGCTCTGGCAGTGGGCGACCGACTGGGCTTTACCGCACCGGTCACCGGCACCAGCGTATCCCTGACCGAAGCCCCTGCCTTTGAACTGCCGACCACCGACAACATTGTCACCCTCGATGTGGTGATGGGGCCGCGAACCGACTGGTTTACCCAAGACGCCATCCAGCGTCTGAGCAGCCAGTTGTGGCGCGTCACCTCGCAATCAAACCGGGTCGGTATCCGTCTGTCTGGTGATACACCCCTGGAGCGCTTCAATCATCAGGAGTTGCCCAGCGAAGGCACTTCTGTAGGCGCAATCCAGGTTCCCGCCAGCGGCCAACCGGTGCTGTTCCTGGCCGACCACCCACTGACGGGGGGTTATCCGGTGATTGCCTCGGTTGCCACCCACCATCTGGATTTGGCAGGACAGATACCGGTCAATGCACAGATTCGCTTCAACCCGCTGGATCCGTTTGAAGAAATGCATCTCAGCCCCGAAGCCTCTTTTTCAACTGCCGATGCGAAGAACCCTTCATGAAAAAATTATTGATCGCCAACCGTGGTGAAATCGCCGTCCGCATCGCTCGCGCTTGCCGCGACTACGGTGTGCAGTCGGTGGCCGTCTATGCCGACGCAGACATTGACGCGCTGCACGTGCGCCAGGCCGACGAAGCTTATTCTCTGGATGGCCAACGCCCTGCCGAGACCTACCTGGACATCGAAAAGCTACTGGCTGTCGCCAAACGCAGCGCAGCTGACGCCGTGCATCCAGGCTATGGCTTTCTGTCTGAGCGGGCCGACTTCGCCCGCGCGGTGATCAACGCCGGGCTGATCTGGGTTGGCCCCAACCCCGAGACCATTGATGTGTTGGGCGATAAGGTTGAGGCGCGCAAGCTCGCTCAGCAGGTCGGTGCTCCCCTGGTGGCCGGTACGCCTGGGCCGGTCGAAAACGCCGCCCAAGTGGTGGCCTTTGCCGAGCAGCACGGCCTGCCGATTGCCATCAAGGCGGCCTTCGGGGGCGGCGGACGCGGCATGAAAGTAGCCTGGCGCCTGGACGAAGTCGCCGAGTTGTTTGCCTCGGCGGTGCGCGAAGCCGAAGCAGCGTTTGGCCGTGGCGAATGTTTCGTTGAGCAATTCCTCGACCGCCCTCGGCACATTGAAGCGCAAATAATGGCCGACAAACACGGCAAGGTGGTGGTGGTCGGCACACGTGATTGCTCGCTGCAACGACGCAACCAAAAGCTGGTGGAAGAAGCGCCCGCGCCGTTTATCAGCGACGCACAGCGCCAGCGTATCCATCAATCGGCCCAGGATATTTGCGCCAAGGCCGGCTACGTCGGCGCCGGCACCGTGGAGTTCCTGCTCAGCCAGGACGGCACCCTTTCGTTCCTCGAGGTCAACACACGCTTGCAGGTCGAGCACCCGGTGACCGAAGAAACTACCGGCGTCGACCTAGTGATTGAGCAACTGCGTATTGCCGACGGCTTGCCGTTGTCGTTCAGTGAAACGCCGACCCCGCGCGGCCACAGTTTTGAATTTCGCATCAACGCCGAAGACGCAGGCAAAGGCTTTTTGCCCACCCCCGGGCAGATCACAGAATTCCTGCCGCCCTCTGGCCCCGGCGTACGACTGGACAGCGGCGTGGTCAGCGGTTCCAGCGTGCCGAGCACCTTCGACTCGATGATGGCCAAGCTGATTGTCACCGGTGCCACTCGTGAGCAAGCGATAGCCCGCGCCCGTCGCGCCCTGGCGGAATTCAACATCGAAGGCATCGCCTCAGTGCTGCCGTTCCACCGGGCCGTGATGGACCATGCCGACTTCACCAGCGCTGAGCGATTTGACGTGCACACTCGCTGGATCGAGACCGACTTCGCCGAACAAATCACCATCGCCCCCCGCAACGCCCAGTCGGGGACCCCAGAAGTACTGCGCACCTTCGTCGAAATTGATGGTAAGCGCCACGAACTGGGTCTGCCCGCAGCCTTGTTGCGCGGCATGAGCCTGAACGCAGTTGGCCCTGCCAGCGAAAGCGCAAGCCCAAGCGAGACAGTTGATCCGCAGGCGATACTGACGCCGGTAGCAGGCAACCTGCATACCTGGGTCGTCGAGGACGGTGAGACGGTGAGTGCCGGCCAAGTTATCGCCGTATTAGAAGCGATGAAAATGGAAACTTCGGTTCTGGCCCCCTGTGCTGGCGACGTTCAAGTTATCCAACTACCGGGGGCTTACTTTGAAGCCGGCTCGCTGATTGGCCGTATCAAAACAGCTCATTGATTTAAACGCGTCTTGTAGCGAGCTTGAACTAGTCAAGTAATCTGCCCCCTTAATGGATCCGGCCCCTAAAGAAAACCCGCCATACAGACGTAATGCTGTTCACTTATGAGATGCGTACGAGTAACTGTAGGAGCGAGCTTGTCTCGCGAGCTTTTAAAAGATCAAAAGATCGCGAGACAAGCTCGCTCCTACAGGGTTCGCTTTCGCTTATGTGAACAGCATTGCGCCATACAGATGGGTCAATTTCTTCTCAGGTATCCATTCCAACCTAGGTGTGGGGCGCATAACTCTCTGTCAGCCTAAGCTTCCTGCAAGACCTTCAAGGCTGCTGATGCCAGAAACCCAGAACGACTTTTTTCTTCCGGGTATTTCCAGATGCCCCTCGATGGCTTCTCGGGCCATGGCCATTGCATCATCGAGATCATCCCCCGCAGAGAAGCAGCCCGGTATATCAGGCACTTCTACCCCCAAGCATGCCGCTCATCACCAGGGCTAATTGCGATTGGATATAACATTCTTTCAGCACTCCGAAGGATGTAGGGTTGCGCCCACCGAGCCAAACTAATCAACACTACAACCACCAATCCGGCGAACCGTGCTTTAGTTTTTACTTCTCCGAAAACACCTTGAACGCCACCGCCTTGTCCCTGAAACAAACATCGTGTTAACTGTGCCATCACCCGCGCCTACAGGCGCAAACACCCTATTCCCGCTGCTCCCTGCCGATTTTTTGCCTTTTGATCAGGTATGAACGCGATGACGAATGCTGCGCCCTCGATAAAGCTCAGTACGCTTCGGCAAATTGCTCCTTATCTGGGGATGCGCGGGGTGTCGCCGCTGGAGTTTTTTCGGCGTTATGGGATTTCTCCGCAGGTGTTTCAGAACCCTGAGGCGTGGATTCCACGGGCGGCGTGTTTTCATATTGCCAATGAGATGGCGGCGGTCGCTCAGGACCCGTTTGCCGGGGCGTCGGTGGGGCATTTGATTGAGGTGCGTTCGCTCGGCGTGTGGGGCGAATGGGTGTTGGGCTCGACCAATCTGGCTCAGGCGTGTGCACTGGCGGCGGTGCACACGGATTTGCTGCATCAAGGCAGTGACGTGAAGATCATCACCGAAGGCCGGATGACGAAGCTGGTTCATCACTTTAACGGGCACCACGGGGCCGACCCCAAGCAGGTGATTTTGGGCACGCTGGCGCTGTTGAGAAAGATCCCGCTGATGTCCGGCGAGCCCGGCGCCATTCGTGTGCATCTGAAAAACCCGCGAGAGCGCGGCGACGAGGCGCTTGAGGAGTATCTGGGGCCGAATCTGGTGATGAATGCGGAGCACAACATGATCGAGTTTGATCGTGATTTGCTCGAGACACCTCTGCAGCCTGTTCGGGACAGTGCCTGGAAAACCACCCTGGCCTTGAAGTCGACCTCCGACGCCGCGGACGCGCTCGTGCAGCAGATCGCGGATCAGGAGTTGTCCAAACTTGTGACTGTTTCACGAAAGATCGGGCTGTCTGCCCGCACGCTCCAACGGCGCCTGGAACATTGCGGTATCGACTTCGATGCATTGCGTGACGAGACACGCCGCAGTGAAGCCATGCAGTTGATTGCCAGCGCCAGATACAGCGCCACCGAAATTGCCTACATGGTCGGCTACAGCGACCCCGCGCACTTTACTCGCGCCTTCAAACGCTGGACGGGCAGCCCGCCGTCGCACTATCGCAGCCTCTTGAAACAAGACCGTTAATACCCCCGCCTAACCCCTCTCCATTGCGCGCGGCCCCTTTACGGGGCGGCCTTCGCGTGCGCGCTCACATTGCTTTTGGCACCAAATGGCAAGTTTGCGCTAGGGCGTTCTTATACAGTCAAAAAACTAACGCCAATCAATAAACCCAGAGGTTTAAATGCCCCCTTTACATGCGATCTACATCCTTGCCATGGCGCTGGCAGTAGTTGGAAGTGCGAACGCTCAATCCTCCCCTGAGGCGGCGATACCGGTGGGTGTGGATAACTTTGTCCGTGCCGAGTCCGACCTTTACTTGGGCAAGATGGTGGCAACGGGCAGTTTGGGCCGCTTTGTTCATAGCCGCGAAGCCGTGCCCATCGACGCCCAGAATGTGGTGCGAATGAACCGGGACACGCTCTATTCGTCAGCGGTGTTCGATCTTGATGCAGGCCCCGTCACCATTACCTTGCCTGAGGCCGATGGGCGTTTCATGTCGATGGCGGTGATCAATGAAGATCACTACGTGCCCCTCGTCACTTACGGCGCCGGTCGCCAGACACTGACCAAAGAATCCGTCGGCACCCGCTATGTCTTTGTGGCGGTGCGCACCTTCTTCGATCCCGCAGATCGCAAAGACCTCGAGAAGGTCCATGCACTGCAGGATGCAATGACGGTCAGCCAGGCCAAGGTTGGCGAATTTGTGGTGCCTAAGTGGGACCCGGCCAGCCAGGCCAAAGTGCGTGCAGCGTTGGAGGTGTTGGGCTCGACGATCCCTGACTACAACCAGTCCTTTGGCCCCAAGGGTGCGGTCAACCCGATCCATCACTTGATCGGCACTGCCACGGGATGGGGCGGCAACCCGGCCAAGGACGCTATCTACCTGGGCGGCGTGATGCCGCAGAACGATGGGCACGCCGTTTACCGCCTGAAAGTAGGCGAAGTCCCGGTCAAAGGTTTTTGGTCGGTCAGTGTTTATAACGCCGACGGTTACTTCCAGAAGAACCCCCAAGACGCCTATTCGTTGAACAACCTCACCGCCAAGAAAAGTGAGGATGGCTCGATTGTCATTCAGTTCGGCGGTTGCAACGCGACGATCGCCAATTGCCTGCCTACCACGCCCGGCTGGAACTACACGGTCAGGCTTTATCAGCCGAGCGAACAACTACTCAATGGCCAATGGAGCTTCCCCAAGCCAGAGCTTGTCGCCCGCTAATCCATACCACCCGACTTCTTTAACCCGGCACACACGCTCACACGTTTGGTTTTACAACCAAGGAAACAAGCAATGACAACCATCGGCGGTTCAAACTTTCTAAAGCATCCCGTGGCCCTCATGACAGGTGCGACGCTCGCATTGGCGTTGGCGCTGCCGGCACACGCAGACAACGCAAATGAGCCATCCGTGACGGTGGGTGGCGGCCTTGGTGTCGGCCCGTTGTACGAAGGTTCTTCGCACTACGCAGCCTTCCCGTCGCTGAAATTGAAGGCCGTGTTGCCGACCCAAGAGTGGGGCACGTTCAGCGCGGCGTTCCCGGAGGGCCTGCGTTGGGACTTGCCGGGCTTGTCGCCTTTCGGCTTTGCGCTGCTGATCGGTTATGACCAGGGCCGCAAAGAACGAATCCACACCCTGGACGGCCGCGATGACTATCTGCGGGGCATGGGCAACCTGGACAGCACCGCGCTGGTGGGGGCTGAGGCGTACTGGACGCTGCCGGCCGGTCGCCTGTTTGTGCGCGGCCTGCGCTCGAGCGACAACCGCAATTACGGCGGCGAACGCCTGGGCAAAACCGCCTACCTTGAAGCCGGTTTTGCCACGGCTTACGCGCTGTCGTCGACATTGACCCTGGACTCGACGCTGTACGGCACCTGGAGCAATGAGAACGACATGATGGCGCGCTTTGGCGTCACGGCTCAGCAAGCGGCCCGCACCCAGTTCGAGGAATACCACCCAGGCGGCGGGATGCGTGACGTGACTTTGAAGCTGGGCCTCACCTGGCAATGGCAGCCACAGATCGCCCTTGAAGGCGGGGTCAAAACCTACGCGCTGGTCTCCGATGCCCGCAACAGCCCGCTCACGGGTGAAAAGGTCGGCGCTGGCGCTTATCTGAACGCGCTGTACTCGTTTTGATTAACCACTCACACCGCTGCCATCCGCCACAGAACAAACAAGGGAACACGCGATGAAACAACGACATAAGCAGTTGGGGCTGACCGTGTCCCTGACTGGCCTGCTGTGGTCGGGGCTGGTGCTGGCCGAAGAGGCGGCCACCAAGATCACGGACCCTCATTTCAAGCTGGCTCCGGGCTACCTCAACCCGGCCGACCTGCCGCTGCGCCTGGCATTGCTCGGCGCGCCGCCCAAGCCCGACTCCGCGGCGCTGGCGCGAGATGAAGAAGCTCGGCGGGCGGCGCTGGCACTGCGTGGCACGGCCCGGGAGGCACTCGCCGCAACAGATGCAGAGTTGTCGTTCCCAGGCCCCGCGAACACGTTCTCGTGCGCGATGGGGACACAGATCAGCGAGAAGACCACGCCGCACCTGTACACCTTGATGCAGCGCACGCTGACGGATGCCGGTGGCTCCACGTATGCCGGGAAAAACGCCTACAACCGCACCCGTCCGTTTGTGGTGCATGACGAAGGCACCTGCCGCAAAGACATGGAACCGCTGCTGCGCACCGACGGTTCCTGGCCTTCCGGGCACTCGGCGGCGGGCTGGGCCTGGGGCTTGATCCTCGCAGAAGTGAACCCGGCACGCGCCACTGAACTGATGACCCGTGGCCTGGCGTACGGCCAAAGCCGCGTCATCTGCAACGCCCACTGGCAAAGCGATGTAGACGCCGGGCGCATCATGGGCGCTGCCACCGTGGCCAGTCTGCACAGCAATCCGGCGTTCCTGAAGGACCTGGCAGCAGCGAAGGAAGAAATTCAGGCGGCACAAAAAGCAGGCAACACGCCGACAGAAAACTGCGCCGCCGAGGGCGTCGCGCTCTCGTTGACGCAGCACTGAGCGGGGATGCGCCATGAGGCTCAGTAACACTTCGTTGCGGCGTAAACACGTGCATCTGGCCCTGTTGTTCGGGGCCTTGGCGAGCGCTGCAAGCGGCCTGCCGACGGTTGCCAACGCGGCAGACAGCGATGAATGGCAGTTCAACGGCGGGCCTTATCTGTGGGGCGCCGGTATTCGTGGGCACGTCGGCCACAAAAGCACCGGGACGGCCTCTGTGAAGTCCGACTTTTCGGACATCGCACGCACCGTCGACATGTCGTTGATGTTCATGGGTGAAGCGCGGCGCGGGCCTTACAGCGTGCTTGCCGACCTGATGTACATCGACACCGACACCCGCAGCCGCCTGCCAACCGGGTCCAAGCTTGAGGTTGAAGGCAAAACGGCGTCAGGCTTTTTGGGCGGCGGCTATACGGTGCTCGGCGATGACGATTATCGGGTCGACGTCGCGGGCGGCGTGCGCGTCTGGTACAGCAGCACCACCCTCACCCTGCATGGTGGGCAGGCTTCAGGGCATTCCGGCTCTGACAACGCCACGTGGGCAGACGCCATGGTCGGGCTGCGGGGGCGCTATGCCGTGAGTGAGCGGTTCTGGTTGTCCTCCTGGGGCATGGTGGGTGCCGGGCAATCCCGTGAAGACTGGGACCTGGCAGCGCTGGCCGGCTGGGAGTTCACCCCCGGATTTTCGGCGGTGGCCGGCTACCGGGCCATGGGCGTGAACTATCGCAACGACGGGTTTGTGTACGACATCGTGCAAAAAGGCCCGTTGCTGGGCATTAGCGGACGGTTTTAGGAATTTACAGCCCGTAGCAGTTGCCGAGCCTGCGAGGCTACGTCCGATTGCGCAGCGATCGTAAACCCTCACAGCACGGTTTAACTCAAAGACCGCGACAGTCTGATTGACGACTGTTTCACAGTCGGACGTAGCCTCGCAAGGCTCGTCAACTGCTACGAAGCCTCGGGGCTATCTCAGTGCCATTGCCCGCTCGCTGCTGATCTCAACCGATACCCTGCTCGACGAACTGGGGCTACGACAACCGTGCGGGACGCTATGAAAAATTCACCCAAGACCCGTACTGGCTGGTGGACTTGATGGCGCGCTACCAGTTCACCGACAACCTGTCGGCCACCGTCAACGTCAACAACCTGTTCGACAAGGCGTACTTCACCAACATCGGTTTTTATGACTCCGCCTACTACGGCGACCCACGCAACGTGATGGTGACCACTCGCTGGGATTTCTAAGGCGGTAGGGGCACCACCTAAAAAGTGGGGAGAGCCGGGTATCGACCGGCTCTTGTGCTGTTTTAGCTCACCGCTTCCGGATCCGAAAAATTCTCAATTTTCACCTGCCCATCCGGGAAGGTCGCAATAATTTCCAGCTCCCCTCCCATGGCACGGATGTAATTACGCAACGTGCTGATGTACATGTCTGTGCGCCGCTCCATTTTCGATACAGCGGCCTGATTGATATTCAAGGCCTTAGCCAATGTCTCCTGGCTCAGCTCCTGAGCTTTGCGCAGCTCATGCAAAGGCATCTCTTTAAGGTGCTGTTGATACAACGCCTGAGCACCGGCTTGAGCCTCTGGTGTCATGCGCGCTTCAAGTTCAGCAAATGATTTAGCCATGCTCTCGCCCCTCTTTGAGCAGTGTTTCAAGGTGTTCATCGTAGAGCCTCTCAGCTTGAGGAATGTGCTCCTCGTACCATCGCCCTCGACCGGTTTTATCGCCACCGAGCAACAACAAGGCGAATCGACGCGGATCAAACACATACAAAACCCGATACGGCCTGCCCGCGTGCTGGATACGCAGCTCCCTGAGATTGCCATGCCGCGAGCCTTTGATATCGCTGCTGTGGGGATAACGCAGGCCCGGACCTAGCTGGCCCAGCAACTTGACGCTAGCGGCTACAGAGACTTGCTCCTTTTCCTCAAGC
The DNA here is from genome assembly GCF_001043025.1 of Pseudomonas helleri. Taxonomy (GTDB): domain Bacteria; phylum Pseudomonadota; class Gammaproteobacteria; order Pseudomonadales; family Pseudomonadaceae; genus Aquipseudomonas; species Aquipseudomonas helleri. The sequence continues at coordinate 512,410 of NZ_JYLD01000001.1, forward strand.
CCCTCCCACCAGCACCCAAACTCATCGGTATATTCGACTTCCCAGTTAGAGACCAAAATATGCCACCCAAGGAATATAAACTCAAGGGAATAATCCTAAGAGCTTCAACCTCTTCCTGCTACACGCAAAACTCGCTCAATTGTTAGTTTTTGTTCGGCGCACGCAACTCAAAAAAAAACGCCCCGAACCAACCGGTTCGGGGCGTTTTTTATTCAGATGTCAGACCTGACTGGCAGGCCCGTGGCATCAGAAAATGCTGATTGGGTAATCAACAAATACACGGACTTCGTTACCGCCGACGTTGTAGTCGCTGGCGTTGTTGGAAACGCGCAACCACGAACCGCGCAGACGCACGCTCAGGTCTTTAACCGGGCCGCTTTGTACAACGTACTTGGCCTGGTTGTAGATTTCGCGCTCGGTACCACGACCACGGCCTGAACCGTCGTCGATGTTGGTGCCGCGTACGTAGGCGATGTTGTAGGTCAGGCCTGGAATGCCAACGGCGCCGAAGTCGAAGCCGTAACCAAGCTGCCACGAACGCTCGTCTTTGGCGTTGAAGTCAGACCAGTAGGAGTTGGCCAGCAAGATGGTGTTGCCGCCGTCGCCCACGCCGCCCGCATTGCGGTAGCCGCCGTATGGGTAGCCGATTTCACCGGTGCTGCTCTGGTAAGCCAGAACCAGCGAGTGCGCGCCGAACGCGTAGGTGGTTGCCAGGCTCCAGATCTTGTTGTCGGTGCCGTCAACCTTCAGCACGTCACGCGCGTAGCCAGAGTCTACGTGGGTGCGGTAGCCGTTGAAGTCAAACGTCAGGGACTGTTTGTCATCCAGTGGCAGGGCGTAGGTCATGCCCAGGTATTGCTTGCGCAGCTCGTCTTTCATCTCGGAGCCGTACAACGAGGCCGAGAAGCGCTCGGTGAACTTGTAGCTACCGCCGAACACGTTGATGCTCTTCAGGCCGCCGCTGTTACGCGCTTCAGCACTTTTACGCGACTCTTCGGTGAAACGACCCACGTTCAGTTCCAGGCCGTCGATCTCTTTGGAGGTCAACAGGGTACCGGTGAAGCTTTCTGGCATCAGACGGGAGTTGTCGTACATCAGTACCGGCAGAGCAGGCATTTGGTCACCGTATTTCAGCACGGTGTTGGAAATGCGGAATTTCACGGCAGCGCCAGCCTTGGCGATGTCGTGAGCGGCTTTGCCGTTATGGTCTTGCTTGAAGAAGTCGATGCCGCCTGCGCCGCTGCTGCCCTTGCCGCCGTCCAGACGCAGTGCGTAGATGCCGAAAGCATCCACACCCACGCCCACGGTGCCTTGGGTGAAGCCGGAGGTGAATGTGCCGAGGAAGCCTTGGCCCCATTCAGCTTTGTCTTGTTGGTGGTGTTTGTAGTCGCGGCTGATGTAGGCGTTGCGCGCCAATACGTTCAGGTGGCTGTCTTCTACAAAACCTTTTGCGTCAGCTTGATCGTTAGCCATGGCCTGGGTAGCACCGAGTACGCCCAGAGCGAGTAGACCTATCCGTGTTTTTAACATTTTATTTTCCTTATTTCAGAATAGAGGCGCGCTGTGGGTTTCAAGCTGAAACATTGAGTGGTGGTTGCTTCACATAACAAAAAAGACCCACACGAGACACCGCGCGGGTCATTTAGAAAGTTGGTGCATGGCTTATCGCCACAGGCGTAGGCAGGGATCCTATCCGTCGTTAAGGCAAAGTGTCAATTTCGTGAAAAATTTGTTAATTGCCAGCAATTCAAAGACCGTTGATCGCGCTTTAACCTTTTACTCGTCGCAGCCATTCAGGCCGCAGGCGGGCGCTGAATCGTTTGGGCTTTGGGCGGGTGCTCGCAACCATTGCGCAAAGGCATCTGGCTTACCGATAAACGCCCCAAAATCGACCACTTGGTAGCGCCCGTCGAGTTCCAGAACCAGGGTAGGAAAGCCTTGGCCCCCAACCTGCCCGAGCAGTTTGCGGCTGTCTTTGATATGAGTGTGGGTCGGTTCGCCACGGGCCGCCTGGTAGGCCGTAACAAAGGCCTCGGTGGGCAGGCCGATTTCAGTGGCCAGTTCCTCCAGCACATCCTTGTCGCTAATCCGCCGCCCTTCGACATAGTGCGCCGTCTGTAAACGCCCCAGCAGTTCAAGGCCACGCCCGGCCAGTTGCTCGGCGGCCAACACGGCAGTGATGGGCGGCGCCGAATCAAAAACCGCTGTGGTGTCGCGCAGCAGCCCTTCAAAGTAAGCCTCGCCAAACGGCTGGCCGGTGTATTCAGCAATCCGCTGGTCATGGGGCATGACGTAGTCACGCAGTTGCGCAGACACAGGGCGGCGCTGGGCGCCGGTCATCATCCCGCCGCCATGAGCCACCACCGGCACAAGGCCGCGGGCAGCGTCGATCAGCGGCTTGGCGCCATAGCACCAACCGCACAACGGGTCATAGATGTAATGCAGAACGGGGGTGGTCATGGAGCGCTCCGAAGGTTCAATCAATCAGAGCGTCAGACTAGCGGTAAGGCAGGAACAGAAAAACGCTGCCAGCGCTTTTAGTGTGTTGCGTTAACCGGGCAAATAAAGGACTTGTAGGAGCCGAGCTTTTTAGAAGATCAAAAGATCGCGAGGCGAGCTCGCTCCTACAGTTTTGGGTGGGGTCAAGCTTTGCGTGGGGCGGGTTGTTGCTGGGTCAGGCAGTGGATGTTGCCACCGCCCAGCAGCAATTCACGACCCGGCACCATCACCACTTCGTGCTGCGGAAACAGGTTTTGCAGGATGTCTTTGGCCTCTGCGTCCATCGGGTCGTCGAAGCTTGGGGCGATGATGCCGCCGTTGACGATCAGGAAGTTCACGTAAGACCCGGCCAAACGCTCCGACGGATTACGGTCCTGGCTGCCAGCGACTTTATCCACACCGTCGCACTCTTCCTGGGTGGCGTACATCGGCCCCGGAATAGGCATTTTGTGCACAACAAACGAACGGCCCTGGGCATCGGTGCTGGTGGCCAGCACTTTCATCGCTTCGTGGCAACGCACGTAGTTGGGGTCGCGCTCGTCGTCGGTCCAGGCCAGCAGCACTTCACCCGGCGCCACGTAGCAGCAGAAGTTATCCACATGGCCGTCGGTTTCATCGTTGTAAAGGCCATCGGGCAGCCAGATGATCTTATCCACAGCCAGTTGCGCGCGCAGCACGCTTTCAATCTCTTCACGGGACAGATGCGGGTTACGGTTACGGTTCAGCAGGCATTCGCCGGTGGTGATCAATGTGCCTTCACCATCAACGTGGATCGAACCGCCTTCCAGCACAAAACCTTCGGTGTAGTAGCGCGCCGAGCGCTCGATTTCGAGGATCTTGCTGCCCACTTGCTGATCGCGGTTCCACGGGAAGTACAACCCGCCGTCAAACCCGCCCCAGGCGTTGAAGTCCCAGTTCACGCCGCGCACTTCGCCGGTGTCGTTGATCACGAACGTCGGCCCGCTGTCGCGCACCCAGGCGTCATCGTTGGAAAGCTCGACCACACGGATGTTCGGCACATCGAGCTGAGCGCGAGCGTTTTCGTACTGTGCGGCCGACACCCCGACGGTCACCGGCTCGAAGCGGGCAATGGCCTTGGCCACAGCAGCGTGCGCGGCTTGCGCAGGCTTGCCGCCCAAACGCCAGTTGTCCGGGCGCTCAGGCCAGATCATCCAGACTTGAGTTTGAGGAGCCCATTCGGCCGGCATGTGAAAGCCGTCAGCGCGGGGCGTGCTGTGCAAAGTAGTCATAACCGTCAGGACTCCAGGGAATCAAAAAAGAGGGGGATGGGCGCATCAATCAGGCTGGCCGGAAACAGTGGACGCCTGCCTGCCTTTCGTCAAGAAAGGCCCCCTTTATAGCCGATAAATATCCACAATAAAAACCATTTATCGGATTTAACCCAGACAAAAGCATTTTTAATACAGATATAAATCGAGATTAAAAATAGCGTTAGTAGCCTCACTCCTACGGGGTTTAAGCGTAGGTATACTGCGCCCTATGAACTCGACTCCTACAACTCCTCGCCGCCCCCGCTGGCGCAGCCTGGCCTTACTGGCGCTGTGCCTGGCGCCTTTGTTGTGGCCACTGCAGCACTTGGCCGAGCGCTATTACCGCAGCGAACTGGCCGGGCAGAACCGCCAGACCCTCGACCTGTACGTGGCCAACTTGCTGGGCACGCTGCACCGCTATGAGGTGCTGCCACAAATTCTGGGCGAGCTGCCCGCGCTGCGTAATTCGCTGGCCGACCCGGAAGACCCGCAAACCCTGAGCACGGCCAATAAGTTGCTCGCTGAGATCAACAGCCAGACCGGCGCCGAGGTCATGTACCTGATTGATGCCGATGGCAACACGGTGGCGACGTCGAACTGGGACAAGCCCGACAGCTTTATCCGACGCAACTTTGCTTTCCGTCCGTACTTCAGCGAAGCAATGGACGGCAAGCTGGGGCGCTTTTTCGGCTTGGGCACTACGTCCGGCAAACGCGGCTATTACTTTGCCGCCCCGGTGACCGAAGGCGATAAAAAGCTCGGCGTGCTGGTGGTCAAGGTGGACCTGGATCACACCGAGCGTTTGTGGGGCAACACCCCGGAGCAATTGCTGACAACCGACGACAACGGCGTGGTGATTCTCACGTCCCGCCCGGATTGGCGCTTCAAGGCCACACGCAAACTGTCGCCGCAAGAGCAACAGGACATTTTCGCCATCCTGCCCTACCCGACGCGCAACCTGCAGCCGCTGAACATCAACCCGGATTCGTGGGTGGTACAAACGCAAAAAATCGACGAGACCGGCTGGAGCGTGAACATTCTTGCGCCGCGTACCTTGATCGATCGCCCGGTGCGGACTGTGCTGGCCATTGGCGCGGCTACCTTGCTGGTGGTCATGCTGCTGATCAGCTTGATGATGCAACGTCGCCGCCATTACCTGGAGCGCATCGCCTTCGAAGCCAAGGCCCGGCGTGAACTCGAAGGCCGGGTGGCCGAGCGTACCAGCGACCTTGAAGGCCTCAACCAGCGCCTGCGTAAAGAAGTGCTGGAGCGCGAGCATGCGCAGCAAGAACTGGTGCGCGCCCAGGATGACCTGGTGCAGGCGGGCAAGCTATCCGCGCTGGGCACCATGTCGGCCAGCATCAGCCACGAACTCAACCAGCCGCTGGCGGCCATCCGCAGCTATGCCGAAAACGCCGAAGTGTTGCTCGACCATCAACGCACTGAAGACGCGCGCAGCAACCTCAAGCTGATCAACGAACTGACCGGGCGCATGTCTTCGATCATTGCGCACCTGCGCGCGTTCGCCCGGCGCGATCGCCATGCGCCTGAAAGCGTGGCGCTGCAACCGGCGCTGGACGATGCCCTGGCCTTGCTGGCCAAACGTCGGCGCAGCATGGAAGTCGAACTGATCCGCGATTTACCCGCCGCCACGCTGTGGGTCGAAGCCGGTGAAACCCGTTTGCGCCAAGTGCTGGGCAACCTGCTGGCCAACGCCCTCGATGCGCTCACCGAAAAAGGCCCGCCCCGGCGGTTGTGGCTAAGTGCCCAATCCACGCCCGAGGGCGTCACTGTGTACATTCGCGACAACGGCCCGGGCTTTTGCATGGAAGCGTTGGGCCGCGCGGGTGAGCCGTTTTACACCACCAAAACCCGCACCCAGGGGTTGGGGTTGGGGCTGGCCATCTGCGACACGCTGATCCGTGCGTTTGGCGGCGAATTGCTGTTCGCCAACCATAAAGAAGGCGGCGCCTTAATTACCCTACGACTGCGCGCCGGTGCACCGGGCGTGAGCTTGCAAGCTTCAGAGGACTCCAGGTCATGAGCCAACCCATTGATCCGCGCGTACAGGTCATCTTGATCGATGATGATCCGCACCTGCGCCAGGCGCTCTGCCAAACCCTGGACCTGGCCGGGCTTAAAGTGTTGCCGCTGGCCGAAGCCAACGGCCTGGCCGAGCGCATCTCGCGGGACTGGGCCGGCGTGGTGGTCAGTGACATCCGCATGCCAGGCATGGACGGGCTGGAGCTGCTCACCCATCTGCACGCGCAAGACCCTGAGCTGCCGGTGCTGTTGATTACCGGCCATGGTGATGTGCCCTTGGCGGTGCAGGCCATGCGCACGGGCGCTTACGACTTTCTGGAAAAACCGTTTGCCAGCGACGCCCTGCTCGACAGCGTGCGCCGGGCGCTGGCCCTTCGCGCACTGGTGCTGGACAACCGCAGCCTGCGCCTGGCGCTCAGCGATCGTCAGCAACTGAGCGCACGGCTGGTGGGGCAATCTTCGGCCATGCTGCGCTTGCGCGAGCAAATTGGCGCCCTTGCCGGGACCAAGGCCGACGTGTTGATTCTGGGCGAAACCGGCTCCGGCAAAGAAGTCGTCGCACGGGCGCTGCATGACCTGTCGAGCCGCCGCAACGGCCCGTTCGTGGCGATCAACGCCGGGGCGCTGGCCGAGTCGGTGGTCGAGAGTGAACTGTTCGGCCATGAACCCGGTGCCTTTACCGGCGCGCAAAAACGCCGTATCGGCAAATTCGAATTCGCCAATGGCGGGACGTTGTTCCTCGACGAAATCGAAAGCATGAGCCTGGACGTGCAGGTCAAGTTGCTGCGTTTGCTGCAAGAGCGCGTGGTTGAGCGTTTAGGCGGCAACCAGCTGATCCCGCTGGATATCCGGGTGATCGCCGCCACCAAGGAAGACCTGCGTCAGGCCGCCGACCAAGGGCGTTTTCGCGCCGACTTGTACTACCGGCTCAACGTCGCGCCGCTGCGTATTTCGCCATTGCGCGAGCGCGGTGAAGACGTGCTGGTGCTGTTCCAGCACTTTGCCGACGAGGCCAGCGCCCGCCATGGCCTGGCGCTCAACGTGTTGCAACCGGGCCAGCGGGCGCAGTTATTGCGCCACACCTGGCCGGGCAATGTGCGCGAACTGCAAAACGTCGCTGAGCGCTTTGCCCTGGGTCTGGAATTGGCCCTGGACGAAGGCTCCAGCGACGGCACAACGTCGTCTGAACATGAAGTATCTGGCAACTTGAGCGAACAGGTCGAACACTTCGAAAAGAGCCTGATTGCTGCCGAGCTTGAGCGCTCACACAGCTCGATGCGCAGCCTCGCCGAAGCGCTGGGCGTGCCGCGCAAAACCCTGCACGACAAATTGCGCAAGCACGGCCTGCACTTTGAGAGCGGCAGCCACCCTCACACCGACGAACTTGATTGACCTGAACAGGATCCGCGCATGAACCGCGACAGTCGTTATCTGGAATCCATCCTTCATCACGACATTCCGCTGACCCGTGAAATGGGCCTCAAAGTGGTTGGCTGGCAAGATCGGCAATTGCGTTTGCACCTGCCGCTGGACGCCAACATCAACCACAAAAGCACCATGTTTGGCGGCAGCTTGTATTGCGGCGCGGTGCTGGCCGGTTGGGGCTGGTTGCATTTGAGCCTGCGTGAGGCCGGGATTGAAGACGGGCACATCGTGATTCAAGAAGGCCACATCAGCTACCCGCTGCCCGTGACCCAAGACGCCATCGCGCTGTGCGATGCGCCATCAGACGCCGCGTGGAACAAGTTCCTGACCATGTACAAACGCCACGGCCGCGCACGTTTAACCCTTGAAACGCGGATGATCAACGCCGACGGCGGGGACGATGCGGTGCGGTTTAGCGGGCAGTATGTATTGCATCGCTAGCCAGCTGTTCGCCAAAACCTTGTAGGAGCGAGCTTGTCTCGCGATCTTTTGATCGTTTAAAAGATCGCGAGGCGAGCTCGCTCCTACAGAGGGGTGGCTTTTAAGCTTGCGCCAACGCCAACAACTGCTCACGCCACGGCGCCTTCGCGGGCAACGCCAAAAAATAGCCATTGAGCAGCGATTCCCGCGCCGGATACGTGAACGGCTGGCCATCGAGCTGCAACACCACCCCGCCCGCCCCTTCAAGCACGCCTTGTGCGGCGGCTGTGTCCCATTGCGAGGTCGGCGCCAGACGCGGGTAACAATCTGCCGCGCCTTCGGCCAGCAAACAGAACTTCAATGAGCTGCCAATGTTGGCGGTTTCCAACTTCCCGACGGCCGTCTCCAGCCCGGCCAGCAAGCGCTCTTGCTCGGGGCTTGAATGCCGACGGCTGGCCACCACGATCAGCGGTTCACCGGCGGGCGGCACGTCGCGCACATTGATCGGTACGATCACGTCCGCGTCCGCCCGCCAGGCGCCCAGGCCCGCGCCACCGTAGTAGCAACGACCACTGGTGGGCATTGAAACCACGCCGAACACCACGCGACCGTTCTCGATCAGAGCAATGTTGACGGTGAATTCTTCGCTGCCGGAGATGAACTCCTTGGTGCCGTCCAACGGATCAACCAGCCACCAGCGGGTCCAGCCAGCGCGCACGCTCTGCGCGATGTTGGCGTCTTCTTCCGACAACACCGGGATGCTCGGGTCCAACGCGGTCAGGCCATCGAACAAAATGTGGTGCGCCGCGAGGTCAGCTGCGGTGACCGGAGAGTTATCGTCTTTGGCGGTGACAGCAACATCCGCGCGCCAAAACGGCAAAATGGCCTCGCCCGCACGGTGCGCCAGTTCAATCACCGGGGCCAACAAGGGATGCGCCAGGCTCACGGTTTGAACACTCCGCGCTGGGTCAACAGATCACGCGCCAGGTACAGCGCGGCCAAGGCACGGCCTTCGCTGAACTGCGGGTTTTGCACCAGGGTCGACAGCTCTCGCAAGTTGACCCGGTCAACCCGCATCGGCTCCGGCTCGTCGCCTTCGAGGTGGGCTTCGTACAGGTCAGATGCCAGCACCACCTGAATTTTCTGGCTCATGTACCCCGGCGACAACGACAGCTCAGTCAAATGCTCAAGCTGGCGGGCACCAAAGCCTGCTTCTTCTTTCAATTCACGCTCAGCGGCCGCCAGCACGTCTTCGCCCGGCTCGATCAAGCCTTTGGGCAACGAGACTTCATATTCGTCGGTGCCGACACAATATTCTTCGACCAGGATGGCGTGTTCGGCATCAATCATTGCCACGATCATGACCGCGCCATAGCCGTTACCGCGCCCCACCAGCCGCTCGTAAGTGCGCTCAACGCCATTGGAAAAGCGCAGTTGCACTTCTTCGACCCGAAACAATCGGCTACTGGCAACAATTTCACGGGCAAGTACGGTGGGTTTTTGGCGCATAGCGGCTCCTCAATATGAACGGGTTACTATACCCCGGCTTTTCCGATTGTCTGTGTCGGATGTTTTTCTACTGTGGGAGAAGTTTTGCATGACAGCGTTACCTTGGCGCGACATTGATACCGTTCTGCTGGACATGGACGGCACACTGCTCGACCTGCACTACGACAACCACTTTTGGCTCGAACACCTGCCGCAGCGCTATGCCGAGCTGCATGGCATCAGCCGCGCCATGGCCGATCTGGAACTGACGCCGCTGTTTGAAAACAACGCAGGCCAGTTGAAGTGGTACTGCCTGGATTTCTGGAGCCGCGAGCTGAAGATCCCGGTGCGTGAACTCAAGCTCGAAACCGCCCACCTGATTGCCCTGCGCCCGGATGCAGACACCTTTTTAGCGGCGATCAAACAGGCTGGCAAGCGGGTGATTCTGATCACCAACGCGCACCGCGATTCGTTGTCATTGAAGCTGGAGCGCATCGAACTGGCGCCGTATTTCGAGCGCCTGATCAGCTCCCACGATTACGGCTTCCCCAAGGAAAGCCCGGCGTTTTGGGATGCCCTGCAAGCTGATATCGGCTTTGAACCGAGCCGCAGCCTGTTTATCGACGACACCTTGCCAATTTTGCGCAGCGCCCGTGCGTTCGGCATCGGCCACTTGCTGGCGGTCAAACAGCCAGACAGCAAAAAAGGCCCGAAAGACACCGAAGAGTTCGCAGCACCGGGGGATTATCGCGAGTTGCTGGAAGGGCTTTGAGCACACGGCCACCACCAATCGTGGGAGCGGGCTTGCTCGCGATAGCATCGACGCGGTTATTCTGACAAACCGCATCGCCTACATCGCGAGCAAGCCCGCTCCCACAAGAGGGTGTGAGGTTACTCAGGAATACGCAGTGTCTGGCCTGGGTAGATTTTGTTCACGTCTTTGAGCAGCGGTTTGTTGGCTTCAAAGATTTTGTTGTACTGGTTGGCGTTGCCATACACCCGCAGCGAAATCGCGCTCAGGGTGTCGCCTTTTTGCACCACGACAAAACGCGAAGCCACAACAGCCGGACCGGTCACGGTGATCTGGTCGTCAACACTGGCCACGCCTTCAATGTTGCCAGCGGCCAAGACGATTTTTTCTTTCTCTTCTTGCGACGCGGCTTCGCCGGTGAGGGTTATCTTGTCGCCCTCAACCTCAGCTTTGATATTAGGATTGCCCAAGCCCACGTCCGCTACGTGCTTTTTGAGTTCGTCCGAGGCATTGGCATTACCCGGTGTAAACAGGTGGGCTAGCTTTTCACCTGCTTCTTTCACAAAGCTTAAAAGGCTCATCGGTCACGCTCCTAAAGGTTGAAATATCCAGAGACCTAAGCGTAGACCATCATTGCGGGAGCAACGATGGACATCAAACAGCTCAAATTCCTCATTGCCCTGGATGAAACCCGGCATTTCGGCCAGGCCGCTGCCCGTTGCCACATCACCCAGCCCACGCTGTCGATGCGCCTGCGCAGCCTTGAACAAGAGCTCGACCTGCAACTGGTCAACCGTGGCCAGCGTTTCGAAAGCTTTACCGCACCGGGTGAGCGCGTGCTCGCCTGGGCGCGTACGGTGCTGGCGGCTTACGACGGCTTGCAGGCCGAAGCGGCGGCCTGTCGCGGCAACTTGATCGGTACGTTGCGCCTGGGCGTGGTGCCGCTTTCAAGCTTCGATCCGCTGCCTTTATTGCAGCGCCTGCACCAGCAACACCCGGAGCTGCGCTTTGAACTGTCGGCCCTGAGTTCGGAACATATCCTTGAGCAACTGGCCAGCAACCAGCTCGATATTGGTGTGTCGTATCTGGACCGCCTCGACCACGAACGCTTTGACTCTCTGGCCCTGGGCATCACCCGGATGGGCTTACTTTACGACCAACGGCATTTCAACTTTGGCGAACAGCCACTGAGCTGGGAGGCGCTGATTGAGTTGCCGCTGGGGCTGCTAAGCGGCGGCATGCACTTTCGCCAATCCATCGATCACAACTTCCACAGCCGTGGCCTCACGCCCCGCCCTTTGTTACAAACTGATGCCGTGCATCAGTTGCTGCAAGCGGTCCACGCAGGGCTCTGCTGCGCGGTCATGCCGCTGGAAGGCGGGCTTGAAGCGCTGACGGACACCTTGCGCCTGCACCCCATTGAAGACGCCCAAACCCTGGCCCAGTTGGGGTTGATCATGCGCCGGGAAGCCCCGCGTTCGGCATTGGCAGAAGCCTGTTTTGCGCTGTTTCAGAAATCACTCAACCCGTCTTGATCGACGCCATCTATCAGCAGATCAACGCTAGCGATTAGACGCGACTTAGTGTCGCGCCTACGCTTAGGGTCATAGACCACGTTGGTAAAGCCCTATGAACGCCAAGCGCCCTTTGTGCGCGGCGCCCGCTCTCAGTACGCCCGCGCCTGCTGCCAGCCAGACTTATCAGTACGTCACGCTCGACCACGAGAGTGGCGCAGAAACGGCGCTGGCTGAAGAAGTAGCCCTGGCGATTGCCTACAACGGCATCAGCCAGGCCGTGATGCTGGTGACGCCGACCGACCTTGAAGACTTTATCGTCGGCTTTAGCCTGGGCAGCGGCATCATCCATGACGCCAGTGAAATCTACGACCTCAAGCTCAGCGGCTCAGGCTCGGCGCAGTACGCGCAGGTCGAGATCGCCAGCCGGGCGTTCTGGAACCTCAAGCAGCAACGCCGCCAACTGGCCGGTACCAGCGGCTGCGGGTTGTGTGGCGTGGAAGCGGTAGAGCAAGCGTTGCCGGACCTCAAGGTGCTGCCCGGTGCGCCATTGCCGCCCGCTCAGTGGCTGGACGGTTTGCGCCAGCGCATCAGCGAATTCCAGCCCTTGGGCCAACACTGCGGCGCGGTGCATGCGGCGGTGTATATGGATGCCAAGGGCGAACTGCTGATGGGCCGCGAAGACATCGGCCGGCACAACGCCCTGGACAAACTGATCGGTGCGCTGGTGCGCCAACACATCGACCTGAGCGGTGGCGCAGCGATTGTCACCAGCCGCTGCAGCCTTGAGCTGATTCAAAAAGTGTTGCGCGCCGGGATTCAAACCCTCATCAGCCTGTCCTCGCCCACGGGCCTGGCGCTGCAATGGGCCCGGCGTCACAACCTCAACCTTATTCATCTGCCACAAAAAAGCGCGCCACGGGTGTACAGCCCTGCGCAGGAGATTCAATCGTGAGCCTTCATCATCAAGCCGACCAAACCCCGACTCCGCGCTACAAGCCTTACAAAGGCCCGGCCGGCGGCTGGGGCGCACTGATCAGTGTGGCGCAGGCCTGGTTGACCAGCGACAACGCACTGAAAAACCTGCGCATGATGCTCAAGACCAACCAGAACGGCGGTTTCGACTGCCCGGGCTGCGCTTGGGGCGACTCGCCGGAAAGCGGCATGGTCAAGTTCTGTGAGAACGGCGCCAAGGCGGTGAACTGGGAAGCGACCAAGCGCCGGGTGGATGCGGCCTTCTTCGCTAAATACAGCGTCAGCGCGTTGCTGGAGCAAAGTGACTACTGGCTGGAATATCAGGGCCGCCTGACCGAGCCAATGCGCTACAACGCCGAAACCGATCATTACGAGCCCATCAGTTGGGACGCGGCCAACAGCGTGATCGCCCGTCATCTGCTGAACCTGTCGAGCCCCAACGAGGCCGAGTTCTACACCTCGGGCCGCGCCAGCAATGAAGCGGCTTATCTGTATCAACTGTTTGTGCGGGCGTTCGGCACCAACAACTTTCCGGACTGCTCCAACATGTGCCACGAGGCCAGCGGCGTGGCGCTGGCGCAAAGCATCGGGGTCGGTAAAGGCACCGTGACGTTCGACGACTTTGAACACGCCGACGCGATTTTCGTGCTGGGGCAGAACCCCGGCACCAACCACCCGCGCATGCTTGAACCGCTGCGTGAGGCGGTTAAACGCGGCGCTCAAGTGGTGTGCGTCAACCCGTTGAAAGAGCGCGGCCTGGAACGCTTCCAGCACCCGCAACATCCACTGGAAATGCTCACCAACGGCGACCGCCCGACCAACACCGCCTACCTGCGCCCGGCGCTGGGCGGCGACATGGCCTTGCTGCGCGGCATGGCCAAGTTCCTGCTGCAATGGGAGCGCGATGCACAGGCGGCGGGCGAACCGGCGGTGTTCGATCACGCGTTTTTGAATGAACACACCTCGGGCATCCTCGATTACATCTCCAGCCTGGACGACACGTCCTGGGAGCACATCGTCGAGCAGTCGGGGCTCACCCTGGTGGACATCGAGCGCGCCGCGCGCATGTACCTCAAGGGCAAGAACGTGATCATGTGCTGGGCGATGGGCATCACCCAGCACCGCCATTCGGTGCAGACCATTCAGGAAATCGCCAACCTGATGCTCCTGCGCGGCAACATCGGCCGCCCCGGCGCAGGCCTGTGCCCGGTGCGTGGCCACAGTAACGTGCAGGGCGACCGCACCATGGGCATCAACGAACGCCCACCGGTGGCCTTCCTTGATGCGCTGGAGCGCCGCTTCAATTTCAAGGTGCCGCGTGAAAATGGCCACAACGTGGTCGAAGCTATTCACGCCATGCTCGAAGGCCGGGCCAAGGTGTTTATCGGCCTGGGCGGCAACTTTGCTCAAGCCACGCCCGACAGCCCGCGCACGGCCGAAGCGCTGCGCAATTGCGACCTCACGGTACAGATCAGCACCAAGCTCAACCGCAGCCATTTAATGCATGGCAAAGAGGCGCTGATTTTGCCGTGCCTGGGCCGTACCGACATCGACCATCAGGCCGAAGGCCCGCAAGCGGTCACCGTTGAAGACTCGTTCAGCATGGTCCACGCCTCCAATGGCCAGCTCAAGGCACTGTCGAATCAAATGCGTTCGGAGCCTGCCATCATCGCCGGGATCGCCGCTGCCACATTGGGCACGCACCCCATCGACTGGAACTGGATCGTGGCCGACTACGGCCGTATTCGCGAGCTGATTGCCGACACCATTCCAGGGTTCAAAGACTTCAACACGCGCATCCAGAACCCTGGCGGTTTCTACCTCGGCAACTCGGCCGGGGCGCGCCAGTGGAACACCCCGACCCAGCGCGCCAACTTCCGCATCAATGCGTTGCCGCAAGACCTGATCGACGCCCGCACCCGCGCCACGGGCAAACTGCCGGACCTGATCCTGCAATCCATGCGCTCCCACGATCAGTACAACACCACCATCTACGGCCTCGATGACCGTTATCGTGGGGTCAAGGGCCAGCGCGACGTGCTGTTCGTCAACGAAGCCGACATCATCCGCCTGGGCTTCAAGCCGGGGCAAAAGGTCGACATCGTTTCGATTTGGGATGATCAGCATGAACGTCGAGTGAAGAACTTCACCTTGCTGGCGTTTGATATTCCGGCCGGGCAAGCTGCGGCTTACTACCCGGAGGTCAACCCGCTGGTGCCGTTGGAAAGCACCGGTGATGGCAGCCACACGCCAACGTCAAAATTCGTCGCGATCTGCCTGGAAGCAGCCAGCCCGTCGAGATTGATCATGGCGAAGGCGAGCTAAACCCGACATGTGTAGCCGCTGACGAGGCACGAGGCTGCGATGCGGGCCGCAGGACCGCTGTCCAGGGTCGCTTCGCAACCCATCGCAGTCTCGTACCTCGTCAGCGGCTACAGGGGTTTCAAACTATTTTCTTCAGGCACAAAAAAGGCTGCTTTGGTCGAAAGCAGCCTGCCTGAACGAGAGATAGACTCTCAAAAAGTTATTAAGTTCCCCATCAAAAACAATAACTTAGGTAATTGTGTACAACTCGTGCTACTGGTCGGATTCCGATTGTAACCAACCCTTTTGAGCCTCAGGATCGCCCCGTCATTCTTTTGAGGCTCATCCATGAAGCTCACCTCCATTCTCTTGTTGTCCCTTGGCCTGGTCAGTGGCGTTGCCTCGGCCGGTGGCACCACCGAAGCCGGTGTAGGCGGCGCATTGGGCGGGGTGCTGGGCGCCGTGGTCGGCCAGCAACTGGGCGGCTCTACCGGTTCAACCATTGGTGCTGGTGTAGGCGGCGCAGCAGGCAGCGCGGTGGGGGCCGACAAGCGCAGCCGTGGCGAAGCAGCCATTGGCGGTGCTCTGGGCGCAGCCGGCGGTAACGTGTTGGGCCGTGGAGTGGGCGGCAGCACGGGCGCTCTGGTCGGTTCTGCCGCAGGCGGCGGCGCGGGCGGCGCACTGGGCAATTACATGGGCAACAAAAGCGATGCCGATGATCGCCGCGCCCGTGACCGTGACGACCACCGGGGTCGTGGCCATGCCTACGGTCATCACCAGAAAAGAAAGCACCGTCATCATTGATACCCCACAAACGGGAGGCCAAGGCCTCCCGTTTTGTTTGGCTCACCGCGTACCCCGGCTAATTGTTTCAATGCATTACGCCCGTCTTTATTTGCCCGAATCATGCAGGCTGCATGATTGTCCGTTTTACTCAAAAACCTATCCTGTTGATAAACCTCAAGTTATCGGCAAAACCCGGCTTGGCATGGCCCCTGCAATTCCCTGAATGAAGGCTGCACCTCATTTCATTTCAGGAGCACAACAATAATGATCGGGACGACAGAGCACTATCCTCCTGCCCCGCAGGATTCCTCCAACCAGTCAGGCGTGTCCTGGGCCGCTATTTTTGCGGGCGCCGCGGCCGCGGCTTCACTCTCTTTGCTGCTGATTTTGCTGGGTGCCGGATTGGGTTTTTCGGCCGTTTCACCGTGGGCAGATGAAGGCGTTGGCGCCAAGGCGCTGGGCTTTACTGCGATTATCTGGCTGGCCGTGACGCAAATCATTGCCTCAGGCATGGGCGGTTACCTGGCCGGTCGCCTGCGGGTCAAATGGTCCAGCATGCACGGCGATGAAGTGTACTTTCGCGACACCGCGCACGGCTTCTTGTCGTGGGCAGTGGCCACGCTGGTGTCTGCGGTACTGATCGCAAGCTCCTTGAGCAGTGTTGTCGGCAGCGGCGTTCAGGCGACGGCTAACGTGGCTTCCGGTGCGGCCTCAGCTGTCACCAGTGCAGCCGGTGAGCACATGCGCAAAGGCGGCGGCGATAAAGGCCCGGAATATTTCATCGACAGCCTGTTTCGCAATGACCAAGGCACAGCCCTCAGCGAGCAAGATGTGCGCAGCGTCGTAAGCCGCATCCTGGTGCGCGGCCTGCATGACGGCGAGCTGAACGCCGAGGACCGCAGCTACCTGGCGCAGATCGTCGCCCAGCGTACCAACCTGACTCAGCCAGAGGCCGAGCAACGGGTTGACCAAGTCTACGCCAAAGCCCATCAAGCCATTGAAGACGCCAAGGTCAAAGCCAAAGAAGCCGCTGACATGGCTGCCAAAGCCGCTGCCTGGAGCACCTTGTGGGCCTTCATCACACTGCTGCTCGGCGCGTTCTTTGCCAGCCTGTGTGCAACCTTTGGTGGTCGCCGTCGTGATGCCGTGACCTACCTCACCACCACCATTGACCGTTAATTCTGGAGAATAAAAATGCGCTCGATTCTGTTGTTTTTTCTCGGCATCCCAATCCCGATCATCATCCTGATTGCGCTGTTTGTTCACTGACAGCCTGAACAATGGCCTTCCTCGCGAAGGCCATTTTTTTGCTTTGATTTAAACCGGCAGGCACGTGGTGGATTTGATCTCAGACAGCGCAACGATTGAGTTCACCTCTTGGATACCCGGCACCATTGACAGCTTTTCGAAGAAGAAGCGCTCATACGCCTCAATGTCAGCCGTGACGATACGCAGCAAAAAGTCCACCGCCCCCATCAGCACATAACACTCCAGCACTTCAGGAAACCCGCGAATGGCGTCGGTGAATTCGGTGAAGTTGGAGCGCCCGTGCGCGTTGAGTTTGATCTCGGCAAAAATCTGCGTGTTGAGGCCGATTTTCTTGCGGTCCAGCAAGGTCACTTGCCCGCGAATAATGCCCTCGTCTTTCATCCGCTGAATGCGCCGCCAGCACGGTGATTGCGACAACCCCACCTGTTCGGCGATCTGTGCGCTGGACAGCGAAGCGTCTTCTTGCAGCAGCGCGAGGATGCGCCGGTCGTAAGCGTCGAGTTCGCCTTGCATAAAAATACCTTTGGATAAGTTATTGACGACCTGAGTAAGTCTTTCTTTCGCGTAATCGCTGCATCTTAGATAAAAAAAACCGCGCCCGACGTGTAAATATTTCTCCAGCCTAATCAGGAGTCATCCCATGCCGCCGCTGGAAGCCGTCCACCCCTCAACCCGCCCCGATGTCTGGGCCAACAATGCAGCGCCGTGTGCGGTGCGGTTTTGTATTCAGGCAGAGGCCGAAGCGGATGTGTTGTGCCGGGTGCTCAACCTGTTCGCCTTGCAGCAGCTCGTGCCCCGGCACGTTGAGGTGCTCCGCGATGACGACAGTTTCAGCATCAACATCGTCAGTGACGAGCAAAGCTGGCACCGCGCCCAAGTGATTGGCGAAAAATTGCGCAATCTGGTCAGTGTCTTCGCCATGACGCTCGAACTCGACCAGCCTGCCAGGGCTGCATTGACCGGGTAATAGCTGGCAACCATTGCGCAAGCCTTCATCAGCTCCAGATGACTAGGCTTCAAACACGCAGACAAGGAACCGTCTGCGCAGTGTTTGAAGTCGCCCCAGGAGCTGTATATGCGCAATGCCCCGCCTCATGACCAATGGCTTACCCTCAAACAGCTGCTGCCCGTGCTGCTCGCTCAAGGTCGCCTGAGACAAAGCTGCGCCGAACACGCCTTAATCAGCAGCCGCGAGCCACTCAATGCCCCGTTGCATCCGCTGGTCTTTCTGGCCAATCAACAGCTTGCAGACCCCACCCGCCCCGGTAAACGCCTGGACCTCGAAACCCTGACCGCGTGGCTCGCTGATGAATTCGCCCAACCGTACCTGCGCCTCGACCCGCTCAAAATCGATGTGGCGACGGTCACCGGGCTGATGTCATTTGCCTTCGCCCAGCGTCATCAAATCCTCGCCGTGGCCGCCGATGAACACACCATCACCATTGCCAGCGCCCAGCCTTGGGTCAGCAGTTGGGAGGCCGACCTCAAACAGGTGCTCAAGCGCCCCATCCGGCGGGTGATTGCCAACCCCCAGGAGATCCAGCGCCTGAGTGTGGAGTTTTTCAACGTGGCCAAGTCGGTGACGGGGGCGGTGCTCAATGATCAAAAAACCAGCAATACGGCCAACCTTGAGCAACTTTTAACGCTGGGCAGCGCCAGCCAGGAGCCCGACGCCAACGACGCGCACATTGTGAATATCGTCGACTGGCTGTTTCAGTACGCCTTTGAACAGCGGGCCAGCGATATCCATATCGAGCCGCGCCGCGAACAGGGTGGCGTGCGTTTTCGCATCGACGGCGTGCTGCACACCGTTTACCAATTCCCGCCGCACGTCACCATGGCCATTGTCAGCCGCCTCAAGAGCTTGGGCCGGATGAACGTCGCCGAAAAGCGCAAACCCCAGGACGGCCGCCTCAAAACCAAAACCCCGGCCGGGGCTGAAGTCGAGCTGCGTCTGGCCACCTTGCCGACGGCCTTCGGCGAAAAGATGGTCATGCGTATTTTCGACCCGCAGGTCTTGCTCAAAAGCTTCGACCAACTGGGCTTTGACGGCGAAGATCTGCAGCGTTGGGAACACATGATCCGCCAGCCCAACGGCATCATCCTGATCACCGGCCCCACCGGTTCAGGTAAAACCAGCACCCTGTACGCCACCCTCAAGCAATTGGCCACCCCGCAGATCAACCTGTGCACCCTCGAAGACCCGATCGAAATGATTGAGCCCGCATTCAACCAGATGCAGGTGCAAACCAATATCGACCTGACCTTCGCCAACGGCGTACGCGCCCTGATGCGCCAGGACCCGGACATCATCATGTTCGGCGAAATACGGGACCTCGAAACCGCCGAAGTGGCCATTCAGGCAGCGCTGACCGGCCACTTGGTGCTGTCCACTCTGCACACCAACGACGCGCCCAGCGCCATCAGCCGCCTACAAGAACTGGGGGTTGCGCCTTACTTGATCAAAGCCACGCTGCTGGGCGTGATGGCCCAACGACTGGTGCGCACCCTGTGCCCCGAGTGCAAGACCGAGCAGCCCGTGCAGGCGCACGACTGGCAGCACTTCGCCCCCGGTTGGGGCCACCCGCCTCCCGCTCATACCTACAAGGCCAATGGCTGCATGGCGTGCCGGGACACGGGCTATTGCGGGCGCTCCGGGGTGTACGAAATCATGCTGATGAACGACCGCCTGAGTGCGCTGATCAACCCGCAAACCGACATCAACGCCCTGCGCCGCGACGCCTGCATTGAAGGAATGCGGCCACTAAGAATCGCAGCTGCACAAAAAGTGACCAGCGGCATGACCACGCTGGAAGAAGCCTTGCGTGTAACACCGGCGTGATGGACTTATCTTGACTAAAATTTAAACAGTTAAGCCGTTTACAAGCAGGTTACCCTGCGCTCGGGCTGAGTTTTTCTCGGTCGATCCATCACAGACAAGGAAGGGTTATGCAAGTAGGTTCAGTGGTTCTGTTGTTTGTCGTACTGGCTATCGCCGTGCTCTTCATGGGCTTCAAGGTTGTCCCACAGGGTTATCAGTGGACAGTGGAGCGTTTTGGCCGATACACCAACACCCTTAAACCCGGCCTGAACATCATCATCCCGGTGATGGACCGCATCGGACGCAAGATCAACGTGATGGAAAGCGTGCTGGATATTCCGCCGCAGGAGGTCATTACCGCCGACAACGCCACCGTTCAAATTGATGCCGTGTGTTTTTTCCAGGTGGTTAATACGGCTCAGGCAGCGTACGAGGTTAACAACCTTGAGCACGCCATTCGCAACCTGCTGCAGACCAACATCCGCACAGTGCTCGGCTCGATGGAGCTAGACGCCATGCTCAGCCAGCGTGACGGGATCAACGAAAAGCTGTTGCGCACGGTCGATGAAGCAACTGCACCCTGGGGCATCAAAATCACCCGGATCGAGATCAAAGACATCAGCCCGCCCGCAGACCTGATGGCGGCAATGTCAGGGCAGATGAAAGCAGAGCGCATCAAGCGTGCACAGATCCTTGAGGCCGAAGGCCTGCGAGCCTCTGCGATCTTGACCGCCGAAGGTAAAAAACAGGCACAGATCCTCGAAGCCGAAGGCGGTCGTCAGGCAGCGTTCCTGGAATCTGAAGCCCGCGAACGTCAGGCCGAAGCAGAAGCCCGCGCGACACAAGTGGTTTCCGAAGCCATTGCCAACGGCAACGTACAAGCGATCAATTACTTTGTGGCGCAAAAGTACATTGATGCACTGGGCAAGCTCGCCTCTGCTGACAACAGTAAAGTTATCCTCATGCCACTGGAAGCCAGCCAGGTGATCGGCGCTGTAGGCGGCATCGGCGAGATCGTCAAAGCCACTTTCGACAACAAAAAGGCCTGAGGTATGTGGGAGTTCATGCAAAACCTCAGCTATTGGGACTGGTTGGCACTGGGCACCGTCCTGCTGATTCTGGAAGTGTTCGGCGCAGGCGGTTATCTGCTGTGGGTGGGCATTGCCGGGATTATTGTCGGTGTGGTGACCTTCCTGATACCCGCATTGTCTTGGGCGTTGCAACTCCCACTGTTTGGCATACTGGCGATCCTGACGGCGGTGTTCTGGTGGAAACGCCAGCGCAACATCGTCGCCCGCAGCGATCAACCTGAACTCAACAGTCGCGGCCACGAATTGATCGGCCGCACATTTGTTGTTCAACAAGCCATTGTGGAAGGTCGGGGCAAAATCAAGGTGGGTGACAGCGTGTGGATGGCGGTCGGCCCGGATGCTGAGGTAGGCACGCCGGTACGCGTTACGGCTCAACATGGAACCGTGTTAAGCGTTGAAATTGTGACGTGAGGTAACGGAACTCCCTGTCGGTTACTACAATCAAACAGGTAGCTAACCTTTTTGGAGTTCCTCTCATGCGCCTCAAATATGCTGTCGCCGCTGCTGCACTGTTGTCCCTTCCTGTTTCAGCCATGGCCGACGGCTTTTGGCGTGATGTCTTGTCTTCTGGGGCGACGACCGGTTCGACGTACCTGACCTTCAAAAAAGACCGCAAAGTGATTGCCGCTCAAGACGACGCGGGCAGCTTTGTCGCCAGCAACGGCGAAATTCGTGGGCCTTATCTGGAGTCGGCGATGCAGCAAGTGCGCTCAGACAACCCGAACTTGAAGGTCAGCGATATGGACCTGGCGAACGCGATTCTGGTCAAGAACGCTACAGCTGAGTAATCCCGATGTGTAGTCGCTGCCGCAGGCTGCGTTGAGGATCGCGCAGGCTTAGAAAACCGCGCGGGCTTTGAGAAAACGGATTGCTCCGCAATCCTTCGCAGCCTGCGGCAGCGACTACGGGCTATTTCATTCAGCTTTCATACAGAATTTTCACCGGCTGTGAACAACGCGCTGGGTATGCTTTACTCACCCAAATTCACATCGGACGTCTAGCCTCTATGAGTTCCCTGCCTTTCCTGCCGTTTTCCAAACCCACCATTGATGAAGCCACTATTGCTGCCGTCGGCGACGTGTTGCGCTCGGGCTGGATCACCAGCGGGCCAAAGGTTCAGGCGTTCGAGGCGCAGTTGTCCGAGTACTTTGGCGGGCGCCCGGTGCGCACGTTCAACTCCGGCACGTGCACCATGGAAATCGCCCTGCGCATCGCCGGTATCGGTGCGGGCGACGAGGTGATCACCACGCCTATTTCGTGGGTAGCCACCGCTAACGTGATCATCGAAGTCGGCGCCACCCCGGTGTTTGCAGACATCGACCCGGTGACCCGCAACATCGACCTGGCCAAGGTTGAAGCGGCCATCACGCCACGTACCAAAGCCATTATTCCGGTGTACCTGTCGGGCTTGCCTGTCGACATGGATGCGCTCTACGCACTGGCGAAAAAACACAACCTGCGCGTTGTCGAAGACGCCGCTCAAGCCCTGGGTTCGAGCTGGCAAGGTCAGCGCATTGGCGCTCGCGGTGATTTCGTGTCGTTCAGCTTCCAGGCCAACAAGAACATCACCTCGTCCGAGGGCGGTTGTCTGGTTCTGAACAACGAAGAAGAGGCCCGTCTGGCCGAGAAATATCGCCTGCAAGGCGTTACTCGCACCGGTTTTGACGGCCTGGATGTGGACGTGCTGGGTGGCAAGTTCAACATGACCGACATCGCAGCGGCGATCGGCCTGGGCCAATTTGCCCACATCGAAGCCATCACGGCGCATCGCCGTGAGCTGGCCAAGCATTACTTCGACTGCTTCGGCGCGGATTTTGAAGCCGAGTATGGCGCACAACTGCCGGTGGCTGACTTCACCAACACCAACTGGCACTTGTTCCAACTGGTCTTGCCCGAGCGCAAAGACGGCCAGCCAGCACGTGCGACCTTTATGAAAGAAATGCAGGCGTTGGGCGTCGGTATCGGTTACCACTACCCGCCGATTCACTTGCTGAGCTTGTACCGCGAGCGCGGGTTCAAGGAAGGGATGTTGCCGGTGGCCGAACGTGTAGGACGTTTAATCGTGTCCCTGCCGATGTTTACCGCCATGACCAAGGCCGATGTCGAGCGTTCAGTAGCGGCGGTTAAAGCCGTACTCAAAGACGCTTAACAGCCCATATCTGTAGGAGCGAGCTTGCCTCGCGATCTTTTAAAAGATCAAAAGATCGCGAGGCAAGCTCGCTCCTACAGGGTTTGGTTTACTCGCCGATAGCGGCTTTGTAGCCTGCAGCGTCCAGCAGTTTTTCCAGCTCAGCGGTGTTGGCTGGCTTGAGCTTGAAGATCCAGTTGGCGTACGAATCGTCGTTCAGCCCTTCTGGGGCATCCGCCAGACCTTCATTGACTGCAATCACTTCGCCCGACACTGGCGAGTAAATGTCCGAAGCGGCTTTTACCGACTCAACCACGCCCGCTGTATCAGCTGCGGCGAACACTGTGCCCACTTCCGGCAGCTCAACAAACACCACATCCCCCAGCGATTCTTGAGCGTGGTCGCTGATACCGACGGTAATCGAGCCATCAGCTTCCAGACGTGCCCACTCGTGACTTTCAGCAAAGCGCAGGTCCGCAGGGATATTGCTCATATTCAGTGTCCTCAAGAAGAAATGTCAGCGGCTCACACGGTTGGTGAGCCTGCCAGTAAACGTTAGATCAAGGCTTTGCCAAGACGAACAAAAGTCGGTTTAACCACGCGAACCGGGTACCACTTGCCACGAATTTCTACCTCGGCACGGTCAGCCGTTGCCATCGGAACTCGCGCCAATGCAATCGATTTGCTTAGCGTAGGAGAGAAGCTACCACTGGTGATCTCTCCTTCGCCAACATCTGCGATGCGAACGACCTGATGTGCACGCAGGACACCGCGCTCTTCCAGCACCAAACCCACCAGTTTGAGCCGCGAACCGCTGGCCTTTTCTGCCTCCAGCGCTTCGCGTCCGATGAAGTTACGCGAGGCGGGTTCCCAGGCGACAGTCCACGCCATATTGGCTGAAAGGGGCGAGACAGACAGGTGAATATCCTGCCCATACAGGTTCATGCCAGCCTCAAGACGCAAGGTGTCGCGCGCGCCCAAGCCTATCGGAGAAATGCCGGCGCCGACCAGATCGTTAAAGAACGCGGGCGCTTGATCGGCCGGGAGCACAATTTCCAGGCCGTCTTCACCGGTGTAGCCGGTGCGGGCGATAAACCAGTCGCCGCTGACCTGCCCTTCAAAGGGCTTGAGCTGCTGAATAAGCTGGCTACGAGACTGGCTCACCAGCTCGGCCACTTTGTGCCGGGCCTGTGGGCCTTGAATGGCCAGCAGCGCCAACTCGGGGCGCTCATGCAACTGCACGGCGTAGCCGCCCAGGTGGCTGTTCATCCAGGCCAGGTCCTGATCGCGGGTGGCGGCGTTGACGATAAGCCGATACCCCGTCGGCATCAGGTAGACGATCATGTCGTCCACCACTCCGCCGTTTTCGTTGAGCATGGCGCTATAAAGTGCGCGGCCGGGTGTGTTCAGACGTTCGACATCGTTTGCCAACAAATGCTGTAGCCATTCCTTGGCCTGATCCCCGGTGACGTCAATCACGGTCATATGCGAGACATCAAAAACCCCACAGTCGCGGCGCACCTCATGGTGCTCCTCAACTTGCGAGCCGTAATGCAAGGGCATATCCCAACCGCCAAAATCGACCATTTTCGCGCCTAAGGCGAGATGCAGGTCATACAGAGGCGTACGCTGTCCCATGGGTTTCTCCTTCCGGGCTTGGCGAAGGTGCGGACAGGCTTGTAGAACGTTTGAGGCTGTTGAAACAGGCCTTTGCGCGTTTAACAAACGACCTGGCCTGACAGACAGACCGCACCGAATGCCGCGCATTGTAGCCGTATGCAGGAGGACTGGCACCTAACCGTTGCGATGGGCCGAGCGGCGAATCAGGCCGATCACCGGTAGCAAACCCACCAGCACCAAGGTCAATGCTGGCAGGGACGCCCGCGCCCACTCGCCCTCACTGGTCATCTCAAAGATCCGTACCGCCAGCGTGTCCCAGCCGAATGGGCGCATCAGCAAGGTGGCAGGCATCTCTTTGAGTACATCGACAAACACCAGCAGCGCAGCGCTCAGAGTGCCCGGCAGGAGTAACGGCAGATACACTTTGAAAAACAGTCGCGGGCCACTTACACCCAGGCTGCGGGCCGCCTCGGGCAAAGACGGTCGAATCCGCGCCAGGCTATTTTCCAGCGGGCCATAGGCCACTGCGATAAAACGCACCAGATACGCCAGCAGCAACGCCGACAAACTGCCCAGCAACAGCGGCTTGCCCGCCCCGCCCAACCAGCCCGACACCGGCACCACCAGCTCGCGGTCCAGGTAGCTGAAGGCCAACATGATCGACACCGCCAACACCGAGCCCGGCAAGGCATACCCGAGATTCGCCAGGCTGACCCCGGCGCGAATCGCCGGGGTCGGCGCCTGACGCCGGGCAAACGCCAGCACCAGCGCCACGCAGACGGTAATCAGCGCGGCCATGCTGCCCAGATACAGGGTGTGCAGGATCAGCCCGGTGTAGCGCTCATCCAGGTCAAAGCGCCCGCGCTGCCAGAACCACACCATCAATTGCAGCAGCGGGATGACAAAGGCGCAGGCAAACACCAGCAGGCACCAGCCGCTGGCCAGCCAGGCTTTGGGGCCGCGCAAGTGATACAGGGCCTTGATCCGTGGCCGCTCGTTGCTGGCCCGGCTGGCACCCCGCGCCCGGCGTTCACCGTAAAGCACGACCATCACTACCAGCAGCAACAGGCTGGCCAGTTGGGCGGCGGTCGACAGGCTGAAAAAGCCATACCAGGTTTTGTAGATCGCGGTGGTAAAGGTGTCGAAGTTGAACACCGAGACGGCGCCAAAATCGGCCAAGGTTTCCATCAGCGCCAACGCCACACCGGCGCCAATGGCCGGGCGCGCCATGGGCAAGGCGACCCGCCAGAACGCCTGCCACGGGCTTTGCCCCAGAATGCGGGCGGCTTCCATCAGGCCTTTGCCCTGGGCCAAAAAGGCGGTGCGCGCCAGCAGGTACACGTAGGGGTAGAACACCAGAATCAACACGATGATCACACCGCCCGTGGAGCGTACCCGAGGCAGCCGCAGGCCCATGCCAAACCATTCTCGCAACAGGGTTTGCACCGGCCCGGCGAAGTCCAGCAGGCCGACAAAGACAAACGCCAGCACATAAGCCGGAATCGCAAACGGCAGCATCAGCGCCCAGTCCAGCCAGCGCCTGCCGGGGAACTCGCAGAGGCTGGTCAGCCACGCCAGACTGACCCCGAGCAAGGTCACCCCAATGCCTACGCCGACAATCAGCGTCAGCGTGTTGCCCAGCAGGCGCGGCATCTGTGTGTCCCACAAATGGCTCCAGATCTGGCCGTCAATGTTTTGCCAGGACAGCAGCAAAACGCTCAGCGGCAGCAACACCAGAGCGGCAATGGTAAAGACCAGCGGATACCAGCGACGTTGGGCAGGATGGGCCACGAAAAACTCTCGGAAGGGTGTGGAAGTATCAGAAAACAATGTGGGAGCGGGCTTGCTCGCGATGCAGGCACCTCGGTCTCATCAGAAACCACGGTGATGCTATCGCGAGCAAGCCCGCTCCCACAGGTTTATGCGCTAAAACTAACTCAATTCCAGCCAGCGCGGTCCATCATGCGGATCGCTTCAGCCTGGCGCTTGCCCGCCACTTCAACCGGCAGTACGTCAGCCTTGAACTTGCCCCAGCTGGCCACTTCGGCCGAGGGCTCAACGCTCGGGTTGGCCGGGAATTCCTGGTTGGTGTCGGCAAAAATCGTTTGGGCTTCAGGGGTGGTCATCCACTCCACCAGCGCTTTGGCGGCGTCAGGGTGCGGCGCGTACTTGGTCAGGCCAATACCCGACAGGTTGACGTGAACCCCGCGGTCAGACTGGTTCGGCCAGAACAGTTTTACCGCCAGGTCAGGCTTTTGCTTGTGCAGGCGGCCGTAGTAGTAGGTGTTGACGATGCCGACGTCGCATTGCCCGGCGTTGATCGCTTCCAGCACCGCGATGTCATCGGAGAACACGTCGGTAGACAGGTTGTTGACCCAGCCTTTGAGGATCTCTTCAGTTTTTTGCGGGCCATTCACTTCGATCATGGTCGCGGTCAATGACTGGTTGTAGACCTTCTTCGCGGTGCGCAGGCACAGGCGCCCTTCCCACTTTTTGTCTGCCAGCGCTTCGTAGGTCGACAGCTCGTCTGGCTTGACCCGGTCGGAGGCGTAAGCGATGGTCCGCGCGCGCAGGCTCAAGCCCGTCCACTCGTGGCTCGAGGAGCGGTATTGAGGCGGGATGTTTTTATCGATGATCTCGGACTTGATCGGCTGCAAGATGCCCATTTGCTCGGCTTGCCACAGGTTACCGGCGTCTACGGTGAGCAACAGGTCAGCCGTGGCGTTTTGGCCTTCAGCCTTGATGCGCTGCATAAGCGGCGCTTCCTTGTCGGTAATGAACTTGACCTTGACCCCGGTTTTCGCGGTGTAGGCGTCAAATACCGGCTTGATCAGCTCGTCGATGCGCGAGGAATAAACCACCACTTCATCGGCAGCAAAAACGCTGCTCCCGAACACGGTAAGGGCCAGGGCAGTCAGTAGACGCTTGGGTGCCAGCATGGAGGGCGGTCTCTCTAATGCGAATCGGGCGTAAATGGTAGTGAATCACATTTGCCAGCTCAACCGAACTCGCCCCCGAGGCGTTACCAGATGTTGCAGATAACCAAAATCCCCCTGTAGGAGCGAGCTTGCTCGCGATCTTTTGGTCTTTAAAAGATCGCGAGCAAGCTCGCTCCTACAGGGTCCGCGTTCGATTAGATGTATTCCTACAAAGCCTTGGCCAGCGGCGGCAGGTCGCCGGTGAGGCCCAGCGCCTGGCGCACGAACAGGGCTTTGGCTTCGGGCATTTGGTTGACCCATTTCAAGCCGGTGTTGCGCACCAGCCGTGCTGTCAGCGAGTCCGACTGGAACAAGCGTTCAAAGCCTTCCATGGCCGCCATCAGCGCCAGGTTGTGGGGCATGCGACGCCGCTCGTAGCGGCTCAGTACCCGCACATCGGCCAGGCGCTCACCACGGTCCGCCGCGTGCAGCAGTACATCGGCCAGCACGGCGGCATCCAGAAAGCCCAAATTCACGCCCTGCCCGGCCAGCGGGTGAATGGTGTGCGCCGCATCACCGATCAGCGCCAGACCTTCGGCCACGTAGCGTTTGGCATGGCGTTGGCGCAGCGGCACGCACACTCGCGGGTCGGCACTGAGCACCGTGCCCAAGCGGCCTTCAAAGGCAAATTCCAGTTCGCGGCAAAACCCCTCGTCGTCCAGCGCCATCAACGCCTGCGCTTGTTCCGGGGTGGTCGACCAGACGATTGAACACCAGTCTTGCTGCCCTTCGCGCTCCAGCGGCAAAAACGCCAGCGGGCCATGGTCGGTGAAGCGCTGCCAGGCAGTCTGCTGATGCGCCTGTGCGCAACGCACGCTGGTGACGATGGCATGATGCTGATAATCCCACTCACGGGTCTCACAGCCGGTCAGGCGGCGTACAGCCGAGTTAGCGCCATCGGCGGCGATCACCAGCGGCGCGCGCAAGGTGCGGCCATCGGCCAGGGTCAGCAGCCAGTCATCAGCCGAACGGCGCATTTGTTCAAGACGTGCATTGGCCAGCATCTGGATGCCGGAGTCTTGCAGACGCTCCAGCAACGCGTCCTGCACCACACGGTTTTCAACGATATGGCCCAGCACGTCGGCGTGCACACTGGCCGCCGAAAAGTGGATGTGCCCGGTGCCGCTGCCGTCCCACACGTGCATGTGCGAGTACGGGCTGGTGCGCCGTGCGCGAATACCGTCCCAGGCGCCAAGGCGTTGCAGGATGCGCTGGCTGGCCGCCGACAAGGCGCTGACCCGGGGTTCAAAGGTGTCTTGAGCGGTGAAGGGTTTGACGCTGAGCGGGCTGCCGTCGAGCAGCACCACGTTCAGCCCGCTGTCTTTGAGCGCCAGCGCCAAAGCGCTTCCGACCATTCCGGCCCCGACAATCAGCACATCTGCGCGCATTTCCATGCTTTAAGCCTGTCTCGCTAGCGGCTTGCGCCGCATCTAAAAAGGGTCGACACAGGGCGCGGTAAACGCCCCGGCCGCTATCAGCTGTCTGCGCGCGTGCCCAGGCCCATGGCCTGACGGGCAAACCAGCGCTTGGCAGGCGGCAGTACATCGAGGCCCAGCAACCCCAGATTGCGGCCAAACGAAATCAGCGTCTGGTCACTGCCAAAAAGCCGCGTCACTTGATCGGAGAAGCCAATGGTCAATTGCTGGTCCAACTGTTGACGCTGTTGATAACTCAGCAAGGTGGCCAGCTCGCCGGGCTTTTGCTCGCTGGTCAGCAAGGCATCGGCCAACGCCTGGGCGTCACGCAACGACAGGTTGAAACCCTGGCCGGCAATCGGGTGCAGGCTGTGCGCCGCGTTGCCCAACACCACCAGGTGCGGGCGTACCTGCTCTTCGGCTTCAACCAGCACCAGCGGGTACAAGTGGCGTGCACCGACTTGTTCAAGGGTGCCCAGGCGATAGCCAAATACAGCCTGCAACTCGCTGAGGAAACTGCGCTCATCAAGTGCCGCCAGACGCTGAGCGTCCATGCCCAGGCGGGTCCAGACCAGCGCGCAGCGGTTGTCTGGCAACGGCAGCAAGGCCATCGGCCCTTCGTCGGTAAAACGCTCAAACGCCATTCCGTCATGGGGCTGGCTAGTGGTGATGTTGGCGATGAGCGCGCTCTGGTCATAAGGCCGCTTGCGCACATGAATGCCCAACTGCTCGCGCAGGCCGGAACGCCCGCCATCGGCCAGCACCGCCAAGTCGCAATCGAGGGTGGTTTCATCATTGAGGGTCAGGCGATAGCCATCCTCAAGCGGCTGCATGTGGATAACTTCAGCCGAGCAACGCCAACTAATAACGTCCGGGTCCAGACTTTTCCACAGGCATTGGCCGAGCCAGGCGTTTTCGACCACGTACCCGAGTGCGGGCACGCCTTCATCGCTGGCCGACAAGCGCGCGGTAGAGAAACGCCCGCGATCG
The DNA here is from genome assembly GCF_001043025.1 of Pseudomonas helleri. GTDB lineage: Bacteria > Pseudomonadota > Gammaproteobacteria > Pseudomonadales > Pseudomonadaceae > Aquipseudomonas > Aquipseudomonas helleri. Next base: position 542,198 of record NZ_JYLD01000001.1, read on the forward strand.
GACACGTGAATGTCTTTGATCGGCTCGCCCCGCTCAACAATCGATTCCCACACGCCCAAGCGCTCATAAATAAGCCGGGCGCCATAGCTCAGCGCCGATGAACGGGCGTCGTAGCTAGGCTGGTAGGTGTTGCCGGGGGCGAAGGGTTCGATCAGCACGATCTTCCAGCCGCGCGCCTTGGCGCCGGCCTGCAACGCCAAAGCCAGGCTGGCGCCAACCAGACCGCCACCAATAATTGCCAGATGGACGCGACTCATGCCGCGTTCGCTCGTGCGGCCGCCATCAAGGCTTCAATCTCGGCGACGGTTTTGGGCACGTCAGCGGTCAGGATTTCACAGCCATTTTTGGTGACCACAACGTCATCCTCGATGCGCACGCCGATCCCGCGCCATTTTTTGGCGACGTGCAGGTTGTTCGGGCTGATGTAGATGCCGGGTTCAACGGTCAGGGTCATGCCGGGTTCCAGCACGCGCCACTCACCGCCCACTTTGTATTCGCCAACGTCATGCACATCGAGCCCCAGCCAATGGCCAGCCCGGTGCATGTAAAACGCTTTGTAGGCTTCGCTGGCAATCAGTTCGTCAACGTCACCTTGCAACAGACCCAGTTCAACCAGCCCGGCGGTGATCACCTGAACGGTTATTTCGTGGGCCTGGTTCCAGTGTTTATTCGGCGCAATTTCGCTGAACGCGGCTTCTTGCGCAGCCAGCACCAGCTCATAGATGGCTTTTTGCTCGGGGGAGAACTGACCGCTCACGGGGAACGTACGGCTGATGTCACTGGCGTAGCAGTCAATCTCGCAGCCCGCATCGATCAGCACCAGGTCGCCGTCCTTGAGCAGGGCGTCGTTTTCCTGGTAGTGCAGGATGCAGCTGTTATCACCCGATGCGACGATCGAGCCATAAGCCGGCATTTTCGCGCCACTTTTACGGAATTCGTAATCCAGTTCGGCCTCCAGGCTGTATTCGTGCAGCCCGGCGCGGCTGGCCTGCATCGCACGGATGTGCGCGCGGGCCGATATTTGCGCCGCGTGGCGCATGACCTTGATCTCTGCCGCCGATTTATACAGGCGCATGTCATGCAGCAGATGATCCAGCGCAACGAATTCGTTGGGCGGCTGAGCACCGAGGCTGGCCTTGGAGCGAATGGTGTTGATCCACTCCATGAGGTGGCGGTCGAACTCGGGGTTGTTGCCCATCGCCGAATACACCCGGTCGCGGCCTTCAATCAGCCCCGGCAAAATGTCGTCAATATCGGCGATCGGGAAGGCATCGTCTGCGCCATAGTCACGCATGGCGCCTTCTTGCCCGGCGCGCAAACCGTCCCACAATTCGCGCTCGGCATTGCGTTCACGGCAAAAAAGCACGTACTCGCCGTGGGCACGACCAGGGATCAGGACGATCACCGCCTGCGGCTCGGGGAAGCCGCTCAGGTACTGGAAGTTGCTGTCCTGGCGGTACACATATTCAACGTCGCGATTGCGCACCGCCACTGCGGCAGCGGGCAGAATCGCAATGCTGTTGGGCTCCATCTGCGCCATGAGCGCCTTGCGGCGGCGGGTGTATTCCGATTTCGGGATATGGATCATGGGCAGACGGATTCCTTCTTGAAGATCAATCAGTGCAGCGAAGGTTTCGCAGCGACAGCCTCAGCAGGCTTTTTAGTCTCGGTGAACAGCAGCAGCGGCGCGACGCGCAGGTATTCCATGACTTCCATGTAGTCGCTTTCGCCGTCGTCCGACTCTTCCAGGGCGTCTTGCACCTGGGCAATGGCGGCCAGGTCCTGCAGCACTTCCTTGCCTTCTTCGCTCAAGGCATTGTCACGGTAGTTCAGGCCAAAACCGGCCAGGAAACCCTGGCACCATTCGCCCAGCGCAGCCGCGCGCTCGGCCAGTGGCACGTCATCGGACGGCAACAGCAGCACGACGGTCATGTCGTCACCGGTCAGTTCACCCTTGACCATCTCTTGCAAACCGATCAAGGCATTGCGTACGTTGTCACTGATTTCATTTTCGCTTTGGAACAGTTCGGTCGCGTCAGCCAGCCAGCCGTCGTGATCGAAGCCGGCGCCAGCCGCACTGCGACCAAGCAACAGGCCGTGCAGTTCTGCAGGCGAAACAGTGTGGCCGCTGGTAGACAGCAGGTTGGCAAAGGCGTGATACGGGGAGTTCTGAATAGGCATGGTCAGCTAGGCGCCAAGCGGCGCTATGTCTAGAATGGAGGCCTTGTATCCTAGCATCGGCAGACGGGCTAGACCATCGAGGCGTCAACTGGCTTGGCAGTCCCCCTCCATCAGAAAATACACAGTAGGACACAATGGAAGACAGCGACCTGCATGCACTGATGGCTAGACTCGAGTTGCTGATTACACGAGTCGAGCAACTTAAACGCCAAAACGGACTCTTAGTAGCTCAGGAAAAGACTTGGCGCGAAGAACGCGCGCACCTCATTGAAAAAAACGAAATCGCCCGGAACAAGGTGGAATCGATGATTTCGCGTCTCAAAGCCCTGGAGCAAGACTCATGAGTACAAGCAGTAGCGTCACCGTACACATCCTCGATAAAGAGTATTCGATCATGTGCCCCCAGGAAGAGCGCGCCAATCTGGTGAGTGCTGCACGTTACCTGGACGGCAAGATGCGCGAAATCCGCAGCAGCGGCAAAGTCATCGGGGCTGACCGTATCGCCGTGATGGCCGCACTGAACATCACCCACGACCTGCTGCACAAGCAGGAAACACCCGAAGTACAGACCAGCAGCGCAACGCGTGAACACGTCCGCGACCTGCTCGATCGCGTCGACCTGGTGTTGGCCACTGATCCGAACGAACGTCAGAGCTGATTCAAAACGTTTCTTTGGGGTATACTCTCGCCACTCCCTGGAGTATTCGCCAGTTAGCGATGTCCCTGAGCCGATTCGCAATACCCTGGAGCTTGCACGTTGGGCCGGTGTGCATGTCCGCTAGACGGAAAGCCTTAAGGTCTACTGCAACTTCCACCTTGAACTTTCGGGTTCAAGGGCCAAGCCGACAGCGGTACGTCGGGGAGCCTGATTTCCAAGTGCAATGCCAGCCTGCTGCTGGCATTGGCTGACTACGAGCCAACCGCCCGGTGGGCTCGATCTCAAACAGCACGCCATCATGACCGAACCTGCGACGCCCTCCCGCCCGCAACTTCGCCGACTGCTGCGTAAAGCCCGCCGCGAATTGTCGCCCTGCGAGCAACGTCAGGCAGCCCGTGGCCTGTATCGCCAATTGGCGCAGCATCCGCTGTTTCGCCGCGCCAAACACATCTCGCTGTACCTGCCCACCGACGGTGAAATAGACCCGCGCCTGTTGCTGCGTGAAGCACAGCGCCGGGGCAAGATCACCTACCTGCCGGTGCTCAGCGCCTGGCCCAAAACCAAGATGGTGTTCCAGCGTTATGCGCCGGGCGAAAAGCTGATCCCCAACCGCTTCCGGATCCTGGAGCCGCGCATCAATCGCGCACGCCAACGCAAAGTCTGGGCTCTGGACCTGGTGTTGTTGCCATTGGTGGGGTTTGATGCGAAGGGTGGCCGACTGGGCATGGGCGGCGGTTTTTATGACCGCAGCCTCGCGTACCTGGCGCGCCGCCAAAGCTGGCGCAAACCGACGCTGCTGGGCCTGGCCCATGAATGTCAAAAAGTCGGGAGTCTGGCTCAAGCCAGCTGGGATGTACCGTTACACGGCACGGTCTCGGACACGCAGTGGTACGTCGCGCACTGACCCTCAAGGCATCACGTTGCTGCGATGCCTTCGTTCATGAGTGGTTAGCGTTTGAAAGGTTGTACTTGCTGTTGCGCCAGTTCAATCGGTGAATCGTTTGAAGTTGACCAGAGGCTTTGCGCATAACCGGTTGTCACCACGCCCAGACCGAACAAAATAACCAGCACCCACAGTAAATCCGGTTTGCGTTTCATCGATTGCCCCCCTTCAGGCACATCAACACGATGACAGCAACGGTTTTTGTTATAGGCCGTGCAGCAACGTCAAGCTTAAAATGGCGGCATTCTGAGGCAACACGAACAGACACGCAAACGCTGGTGTCAACCGATTGTCGGTTTATCCAAATGTTGCCCGGCTAAATAACTACGCCATGTTTCAGGAGCCCAAAAAATGGCCTATTGGTTGATGAAATCCGAGCCTGACGAGTTTTCAATCAAGGACTTGCAGAAGATCGGCGAAGCTCGCTGGGACGGTGTGCGCAACTATCAGGCGCGCAATTTCATGCGTGCCATGGCCGTGGGCGACGAGTTTTTCTTTTATCACTCAAGCTGCCCGGAGCCGGGTATTGCTGGAGTCGGCCGAATCGCCCAGGCCGCTTACCCGGATCCGACAGCCCTCGATCCCGAAAGCCATTATTTCGACCCCAAGGCCAGCCCCGAGAAAAACCCGTGGAGCGCACTGCAAGTCGCCCACGTGCACACCTTCCCCAGGGTGATCAAGCTCGACTACCTCAAACAGCAAAGTGCACTGGCTGAAATGCCACTGGTACAAAAAGGCAGTCGCTTATCGGTGATGCCGGTGACGGCCGAGGAGTGGGCGGTGGTGATGGGGTTGCTGTAGCCCCACCTGCAACTCCACCTGTAGTCGCTGCCGCAGGCTGCGATTTGGGTCGCAGCGACGTTGAGAAAACGGGTTGCTCCGCAACCCTTGTCAGCTCTTCGCAGCCTTCGGCAGCGACTACAGGCAACTTTCGGCTTTAGCGTCTACGCTCTGATCTTCCTTTGACTGGCATCAAGAGCCCTGCGCCTTGAAACCGTCAAACTAGAGCGCTCTGTGACCAGGATGTCGGCATGTCGAAGAATCACCGCATTTCCCATTATTTCGTTATCCCTTTGGCGATTCTGCTGGTGGCAGCAGGCGGGTTTGGTTACTGGAAATCCCAGCATGACCGGCTCCCCGAAGGCATCAGCATGGGCAATGGCCGACTTGAATCCACAGAAGTCCAGATCGCCGCCAAGATCCCCGGCCGCCTGGCCGAGGTGCTGGTCGATGAAGGTGACCGCGTGACCAAGGGCCAATTGTTGGCCCGCATGGACACCCGCACGCTGGAAGCCAGCCGCGTCCAGGCCCAGGCCGAAGTGCAGCGCGCCCGCCAGGCCATGGCCGCCAACGAGGCCAACGTGCAATTGCGCCAGAGCGAAAAACTGCTGGCCAGCCAGGAACTCAAGCGCACCCGCCAACTGTCGCAACGCGGCTTTGCCAGCGGCCAGCAAGTCGACCAGCAGCAAGCCCAATTCGACACCAGCAACGCCGCCGTGACTGCCGCCCAGGCCCAGGTCGCCGCAGCCAAAGCGGCCATCGCGTCCAGCGAAGCCCAAGTGGCGCAACTCACCAGCGAAATCGAAGACAGCAGCCTGCGCGCGCCCATCAACGGCGTGATCCAGCTGCGTCTGGCCGAGCCCGGTGAAGTGTTGGGTTCGGGTGGCCGGGTGTTCATGATGATCGACCCGAGCGACCAGTACATGAACCTGTACCTGCCCGCCGCCGTGGTCGGCAAACTGACCGTGGGCGCCGAGGCGCGTATCGTGCTCGATGCCCTGCCCGATCAGGCGTTGCCCGCCAAAATTTCCTTTGTCGCGGCCAAGTCGCAGTTCACCCCCAAAGAAGTTGAAACCCGCGATGAGCGCCAAAAACTGGTGTTCCGCGTCAAATTGCGCCTGACCGATCCTGAGGCCGTGCCCCAGGCCAAGCCAGGCATGCCGGGCGCAGGCTATGTGCGAACCGCCGATGTGGACTGGCCGGCTAATCTGCAATGAGCGACCTGGCGCTCAACGCCAGTGGCATCAACCACTGGTATGGCAAACAACAGGCGCTGATCGACGTTGCGTTCAGCCTGCCCAAAGGCACACGCTGCGGCCTGATTGGCCCGGATGGTGCGGGTAAATCGAGCCTTCTCGGGCTGATTGCCGGGGTCAAAAAACTCCAGCAAGGCACCCTTGAGGTACTGGGCGGCCCGATTGATGACCGCCATCACCGCAACACGCTGTACCCGCTGATTGCCTTTATGCCCCAAGGGCTGGGCGGCAACCTTTACCCCGAATTGTCCATCAGTGAAAACATCCGCTTTTTCGGCACGCTGTTCGGCCTGTCTAAAAAAGAATGCGAAGAACGCATGGAGCAGTTGCTCAAGGCGACTGACCTGGAGCGCTTTGCCGATCGCCCGGCGGGTAAGCTCTCGGGCGGCATGAAACAAAAGCTCGGCCTGTGCTGCGCACTGATACACGAGCCTGACTTGCTAATTCTCGATGAGCCCACCACCGGCGTTGACCCGCTGTCGCGGCGGCGCTTTTGGGAGTTGGTCGAAGACGTACGCAGCCAGCGCCCGCAACTGACGCTGCTGGTGGCCACGGCGTACATGGAAGAGGCCGAGCAATTTGAACACTGCCTGATGCTCGACCGGGGCAAGCTGATTGCCGCAGGCTTGAGCGAAGAGCTGGCCGCCGCATCGCCCAACGGCAAGCTGGATGAAGCCTTTACCCACTACCAGGGCGACAGTGGTCACAGCAATGAGCCGCTGGTGATTCCACCCCGGGTCGGCGACAACAGCGACATCGCCATTGAAGCCCATGACCTGACGCTTAAGTTCGGCGATTTCACCGCTGTAAACAAAGTCAGCTTTGCCATTGGCCGAGGCGAGATTTTCGGCTTTTTGGGCTCCAACGGCTGCGGCAAAACCACCACCATGAAAGTGCTGACCGGCTTGATGCCGGCCACCGAAGGCAGCGCCAAACTGCTGGGCAACCCGGTGAACGCCAAAGACCTGGCCACCCGCAAGCGCGTCGGCTTTATGTCGCAAAGCTTCTCGCTGTACGGCGAGTTGAGCGTGCGCCAGAACCTGGTGCTGCACGCGCAGTTATTCGACCTGCCCAAAGATGAAAGCCAGGCACGCATTGAAGAGCTGATCGAGCGGTTTGACCTGGGCGACGTCGCCGATCAACAGTCCGGCGAATTGCCGCTGGGCCTGCGTCAGCGTTTGTCTTTAGCGGTTGCCGTGCTGCACCGCCCCGAAGTGCTGATCCTCGATGAACCGACCTCCGGCGTTGACCCCGCCGCTCGCGATGACTTCTGGCGGCTGTTGATCGAGCTGTCGCGGGACCAGGGGGTGACGATCTTTTTGTCGACCCACTTTATGAACGAAGCCCAGCGCTGTGACCGCATCTCGTTGATGCACGCGGGCAAGGTACTGGCCTGCGATACGCCCGATGCGCTGCAACAGCAGTTCAAGGGTGAAACCCTGGAAGCCGCGTTTGTGACGTGCCTTGAGCAGGCGCAAAACGATCAGGGTGCCACCGCCCCGCCGCCCGACACCGAGGCCATCGCCGCACCAGCCGCCCATGCGCCGCCCCCGCCGAGCAAGAGCGGGTTCAGCCTGACGCGGTTGATTGCCGTAGCCAGCCGTGAATCCAAAGAACTGTTGCGCGACAAGGTGCGCATGGCCTTCGCCTTGCTGGGCGCCGTGTTCATGATGGTGATCTTTGGCTATGGCATTTCGCTGGACGTGGAAAACCTCGCGTTCGCCGTCTACGACCAGGACCAGACACCCCAAAGCAGGGCCTACCTTGAGGCATTCCGCAGTTCACGGTATTTCGAAGAGCACGCACCCATCCAGAGCCCCGAAGAACTGCACAAACGCTTGCAACGCTCCGAGATCAAAATCGCCCTGGAGATACCGCCGGGCTTTGGCCGCGACCTGTATGCCGGGCGCCAGCCCACGGTGGCGGCCTGGATTGATGGCGGCATGCCGTTTCGTGCAGAAACCAGCCGCAGCTACGTCCAGGCGGTGCACCAGGGCAACCTCGAACAGTTGAGCACCCTGAGCAGCCTGGCGCAAAACAAACAGTCTGCGGCCAAACTCGAAGTGCGTTTTCGTTACAACCAAGACGTTATCAGCGTGAACGCCATCGGCCCCGGCGTGATGGCGCTGATTCTCGCGTTTATCCCGGCCATGCTCACCGCGCTTGGGATCGTGCGTGAAAAGGAGCTGGGCTCCATTACCAACTTCTACGCCACGCCGTTGACCCGCCTGGAGTTTTTGCTGGGCAAACAGGCGCCGTATCTGGCGGTCAGTCTGGTCAACCTGGCGTTGCTGGTGGCCATGAACCGCTGGCTGTTTGGCGTTCCGTTTAAAGGTAGCGGCCTTACCCTGGCGTTGGGCGGCGTGCTGTATGTGCTGTCGACCACCAGCATGGGGCTACTGATTTCGGCGTTCACCCGCACCCAGATTGCCGCCATCCTGGGCACCATGATCATCACCAGCCTGCCGACCATTCAGTTCTCCGGGCTGATCGTGCCGCGCTCTTCGCTGGACGGTTCAGCGGCGCTGATGGGCATGTTGTTCCCCGCCGGGCACTTCCTTGATATTGCCGTGGGCACCTTCACCAAAGCGCTGGACCTTCGCCAGCTATGGCCGCAATGCCTGGCGCTGTTCGGGTTCTTCGTCGCCTTTACCGGCCTGAGCCTGATCATGCTCAAGAAGCAGGAGGTCTGATGCATAAGCTCTCGCACATCCTGCGCCTTGGCCTCAAAGAACTCACCAGCTTGCGTCACGACAGCGTGTTGCTGCTGTTCTTGCTGTACGCCTTTACGGTGGCGATTTACATGCCAGCGGCGGGCTCCATCATTGGCGTGCATAACGCCAGCGTGGCGATCATCGACGAAGACCACAGCGCGCTGTCACGCAAGCTCAGTGAATCGCTGCTGCCCCCGGAATTCAAAACCCCGCAAGCCCTGCCCTATGACCAACTCGATGAAGCGTTGGACAAAGGCGAATACACCTTCGTGATCAACGTACCCGCCAACTTCCAGGCCGATTTACTGGCCGGCCGCGAGCCCGCTGTACAGCTCAACGTGGATGCCACCGCCATGAGCCAGGCGTTTATGGGCGCGGGGTATATCGGGCAGATCTTCCAGCGCGAATTGCTCGATTACGCGGGGCAAGCCAACGCGGGCGCGAAAGCCCCGGCACTGATCAGCAGCCGCCCATTGTTCAACCCGAACCTGGAAGGCGGCTGGTTTTTGGCGGTGATTCAAATCGTCAACAACATCACCATTTTGGCCATCGTACTGACCGGGACCGCGCTGCTGCGTGAGCGTGAACACGGCACCCTGGACCACTTGCTGGTGTTGCCGCTGACCGCACTGGAAATCATGCTCGCGAAGATCTGGAGCAACATGCTGGTCGTGGTGGTGTGCACCTGGCTGTCACTGGAGATCATCGTTAAATGGGCGCTGGGCGTGCCGCTGTCGGGTTCGCTGGCGTTGTTTTTGATGGTCACCGCGCTGTACCTGTTTGCCAGTACCGCGCTGGGGATCTTCCTCGCCACGTTGGCCCGCTCAACACCGCAGTTTGGTCTGTTGGCGATCCCGGTGATCATCCCCATGCTGCTGCTCTCGGGCGGCAGCACACCGCTGGACAGCATGCCCGAATGGCTGCAATGGGTCATGCAATGCTCGCCCTCCACCCACTTTGTGAGCTTGAGCGCGGCTATCTTGTTCCGGGGTGCGGGGGTTGATGTGGTGTGGCCGGACCTGCTGGCCCTGACGGCGATTGGCCTGGTGTTCTTTGCTGTCGCGCTGGCGCGGTTCCGCAAGAGTTTGGCGTCGTAAGGCCCTCTACTCTTGTAGGAGCGAGCTTGTCTCGCGATCTTTTGAGCTTTTAAAAAGATCGCGAGACAAGCTCGCTCCTACAGTTTGTAATTCAGCGCGAATCGTTTACTGAACAATCAAATTATTGAACAGCAGGTCTTCCACCATTGGCTTGCCGGTCTCGTCCGTCATGACTTGTTGCACTTGTTTCAGTGCTTCCTGGCGCACTTTCTCTTTGGCTTCGACACTGCCCAAACTCTCGCTGGTTTGCTGGGTAAACAAGCCCACCAACTGGTTACGGATCAACGCGTCATTGGCCTTGACCGCCTTCGCCGCTTCGTCACTCGATACGCGCAGCGAGATATCGGCCTTGTACACCTTAAGCTTCGGGCTGCCGTCCAGCCCGTAATTGCCCACAAACGGTGGGCTCATGGTGATGTAGCTAACCTTCGCGGCGCCTTCTGTCGCTTCTTCGGCAAGCGCCGTCATCGGCAAGGTCAGAGCCAGCAGCAATACAATCCACGCTTTCACAATTCGCTCCTTTGTTCGAGATGGCGGTAAGCATACCGGGGCAGCTTACAAACCTGTCTACCGTTATCGGCCAGCGCTGCAAAAGCCGTAGGTTTACTCGCGTTTAATCACCATGCCCCCGGACTCCAACAAGGCTTTGACGCTGGGCGGTAGCAGGTCGACAAATTTGCGGCTGATTCTGCGCTGACAGATATTCGTCACGTTGAGCATGCTTTGGGAAAGGTCGAACAAGCCCAGCGTTAGCGATTCATTGTCGTACTTGCCCGCAAAAAACCCGTCCATCAAGTGCTTTTGGGTGAGTTCAAACAATGTAAGTTCCGCCAGCGGCATATACAGATCCCTGCGAAGGTAGTGACTCATCTCCCGATTGAGCTGAAGGCAGGTGGCGGTGGCAATATTTTGCAGCGCCTCCGTGCGCTTAGCTCGGCGCTCACGTTCGATCTCAAACATCAATGGCACAGAGACGACTAACTGTTGCGGGTTATCGCCGGTCAACGGCCGACTCGCGAACCGCCACTCACCCATGACCTTAAGGGCTGCGCCGGCAAAGAGGGGGTGGGTGCTGTAAACGATTTTCGGATTGGCCACCGTGCCATCGGCGTTGACGTCAACCTTGACCTGCACCATCCCGGTCAAGCCCATGCGCCGAAGTTCCATGGGGTATTCAGGCTTGACCATGTGCTTAACGTCAGGGAGCCACGTCTGCGCCCACGCACTCAGTGTCATGAACATCACCACAAACCCGACTAAGCTTTTCATCACCTTCCCCCCGGACGCTGCGCTCACATGAGCACAGAGGGGAAGCATGATAGGAGTGTGTCGCCAGGTTTCTCAGCCCATGGGCTCTGATCCTGTTGTGGGATGGCTCCGATTAAATGGACAGACCCCTCAAACTAACCCCTACGGCTTGGCCAACACACAGCGCTTGAGGCGCGCCTCCAGGTTACGGTCTGGCATGGCGTGGCTACGCAAGGCGCTGATGGTCTGTTCGACGTAGTCACGGGTGGTGCCGTAGCGACCGCTGGCGTTGGCCAGCACCTGGCTGAGTACGCCGTCCGGAAGGTTGCCCGCGTAGCTGGGCAAATGCCGTTCCAGCACAAACCCCAACGCCTGGACCTGGTTACCGTCTTCAAGCCGGCAGTTCAGCCAGTGCGGCCGATAGGAAGGCACGGGCATTTCACGCCGCCACAAGGCGTTGAGCGCCGCTTCAAGGTTGTCTTCAGGCAGGCGATAGGCAAAGCCACTGCACGAGCCGCCACGGTCCAGACCAAAGACCAGGCCGGGCAGTTGCGGCGTGCCACGATGCTCGTGGGACCACAAATACAAGCCGCGATGGTAGCCATGCACCCGGCCCCGCACCCGCTCGACAGCTGTGCATTCAGGGCGCCAGATAAGCGAGCCGTAGGCGAACAGCCAGACCGGGCCGCCTTGATGGCACGCCATGGTGGCCTGCAAGGATTGCTGAAGTTGTTCTGGGGTCAGGGGCGCCCCAAGATCGAGTCGCGGAGGGTAAATCACGTTTGTACACGCTGATTCAGAAACAGTTATCACAGAAGGCATGGAGTCCTACAGGCATTGCATGCGGCGTACTAGATAATAACGTTATGAATCTTATAGCAGTAAAAATGAAATAACCCGCGCGGCAAGACGTATGGCGGCCAGTAATCCGATTTCTTGTAAATCAAGAGCCCCTCACCACGCCTCTCCCGGAGGGAGAAGGAACTGATTGGGGGATGCTGACGATTATCGGTGGCCTGCTTGCTGCGCGACAGAGCGGCGTCGAAGACGGGGTTACGTCAAGGACGGGGCGCGTAGGCAAACACGTCAGCGCGCATTTGGTGCGCGTCCATGCCCGCTTCAACCAGCGCGTCGAGGGTGCCGTAGATCATGGCAGGCGAGCCGCTGGCATACACCGAGACAGCGCTAAGGTCGCTGATGTCTTCGCACACCGCTTCGTGCAACAACCCGCAACGCCCTTCCCAGCCGCACAAATCACTGACGACCTTGTGCAAGAACAGGTTGGGGATCTGCTGCCAGGCGTCCCACTCTTCCAACGCGTAAAAGTCTTCAGGGCGACGCACGCCCCAGTACAAATGCACCGGATGCTTGAACCCTTTGGCACGGCAATGCTCGATCAGGCTGTGCATTTGCGCCATGCCGGTGCCCGCGGCGATCAGCACCAGCGGCCCGTCCGGCAATTCAGACAAGTGTGTGTCGCCAAATGGCAGCTCCAGACGGATCATTTTGTTGCGTTGCAACTGCTCGATCAGGCTGCGGGCGCTGTCTTCGCGCACCAGTACGTGCAGTTCAAGGTCGCGCCCCGAGTGCGGTGCGCTGGCCAGTGAAAACGCCGACTTCTCGCCGTTTTCACGCTCCAGCATCACGTATTGCCCGGCGTGATAACGCGGCAGTTTGCCCGCCGGTGCACGCAAGCGCACCCGCCACACATCACCACCCAATTCGACACATTCGGTCAACTGACAGGCCAAGCTACGCACCGGTAATTCTCCCAACGCAAGGACGCCATCCCACAACACCACGCAGTCTTCCAGCGGCTCCGCCAGGCAGGTGTAAACCTCGCCATGGTCACGGACTTCACCCGCCTGCTGCACCTGCCCTTCAACCAGCAAGGCTGCGCACACGTGGCAATTACCATTGCGGCAGCTTTGCGGGCATTCATAGCCCAGGCGCTGCGCCGCATCCAGAATCCGCTCGCCAGGCAAGGTGTCCAATACGGCGCCTGAAGGCTGCAAGGTTACACGCATCAATCTATTCCTAATTGATTCCAGATGTCATCGATCCGGCGAGTCACGGCCTCATCCTTGACGATGACCCGACCCCATTCGCGGGAGGTTTCGCCTGGCCATTTGTTGGTTGCATCCAGCCCCATCTTCGACCCCAGGCCCGAAATCGGCGAGGCAAAGTCGAGGTAGTCGATTGGCGTGTTGTCGATCATCACCGTGTCGCGCTTGGGGTCCATGCGTGTGGTGATGGCCCAGATCACGTCGTTCCAGTCGCGCGCGTTGATGTCGTCGTCGGTGACGATAACGAATTTGGTGTACATGAACTGGCGCAAAAACGACCACACACCGAGCATTACGCGCTTGGCGTGCCCCGGGTACTGCTTTTTCATGGTCACAATGGCCATGCGGTACGAGCAGCCTTCAGGCGGCAGGTAGAAGTCAGTGATTTCCGGGAACTGCTTTTGCAGAATCGGCACGAACACTTCGTTGAGTGCCACGCCCAGAATCGCCGGCTCATCCGGTGGACGGCCAGTGTAGGTGCTGTGGTAAATCGGTTTGATCCGGTGGGTGATGCGCTCAACGGTGAACACCGGGAAGCTGTCGACCTCGTTGTAGTAACCGGTGTGGTCGCCGTACGGGCCTTCCGGGGCCATTTCGCCGGGGTGGATCACGCCTTCGAGGATGATCTCAGCCGTGGCCGGCACTTGCAGGTCGTTGCCACGGCACTTCACCAGCTCGGTGCGGTTGCCGCGTAGCAGCCCGGCGAAGGCATATTCGGACAAGCTGTCTGGCACGGGGGTGACGGCGCCCAAAATGGTGGCCGGGTCAGCACCCAGCGCCACAGACACCGGGAACGGCGTACCGGGGTGTTTTTCGCACCACTCACGGTAGTCCAGCGCACCGCCACGGTGGCTCAACCAGCGCATGATGACTTTATTGCGGCCAATCACCTGCTGGCGATAAATGCCCAGGTTCTGGCGGTCCTTGTTCGGACCTTTGGTGACGGTCAGGCCCCAGGTAATCAGCGGCGCCACGTCTCCCGGCCAGCAATGCTGAACCGGCAACAGGGCGAGGTCGACATCGTCGCCCTCAATGACCACTTCCTGGCACACCGCGTCTTTGACGACTTTCGGGGCCATGGAAATAATCTTGCGGAAGATCGGCAACTTGGACCACGCGTCTTTCAGACCTTTAGGCGGCTCGGGCTCCTTCAGAAACGCCAGCAGCTTGCCGATTTCACGCAGCTCATTCACCGAGTCAGCGCCCATGCCCAGGGCCACGCGCTCAGGCGTGCCGAACAGGTTGCCGAGCACAGGGATATCGTGACCCACCGGGTTTTCAAACAGTAAGGCCGGACCTTTGGCGCGCAATGTGCGGTCGCAGATTTCGGTCATTTCCAGTTTGGGTGACACCGGAACCTGGATGCGCTTGAGTTCGCCGCGCTGTTCCAGGCCGCTGATAAAGTCACGTAAGTCGCGGTACTGCATGCTTGAGCCTCATGTTGGCCGTGGCGTTGGGGCACCGAGTGTAGCGCCCAAGCCGCGTGATCTGAAGGGAGAGCTGCCCAAAATCAAGAAAGGTTAGACAGCAAAAAGCCGGGTTTCCCCGGCTCTTGCTTAACTTCCGGCGATTTACTTGCGCTTCATCGACAGGAAGAACTCATCGTTGGTCTTGGTCTGCTTCAGCTTGTCGATCAAGAACTCGATGGCGGCTACTTCGTCCATCGGGTGCAACAGCTTGCGCAGGATCCACATGCGTTGCAACTCGTCGTCAGCGGTCAGCAACTCTTCACGGCGGGTGCCGGAACGGTTGATGTTGATCGCCGGGAAGACGCGTTTTTCAGCGATTTTGCGGTCCAGAGGCAGTTCCATGTTGCCGGTGCCTTTGAACTCTTCGTAGATCACTTCGTCCATCTTCGAACCGGTTTCAACCAGTGCGGTGGCGATAATGGTCAGCGAGCCGCCTTCTTCGATGTTTCGCGCAGCACCGAAGAAACGCTTTGGTTTCTCAAGGGCGTGGGCATCAACACCACCGGTCAAGACCTTGCCGGAGCTCGGGATCACAGTGTTGTAGGCACGGGCCAGACGGGTGATGGAGTCGAGCAGGATCACCACGTCTTTTTTGTGTTCGACCAGGCGCTTGGCCTTCTCGATCACCATTTCGGCAACCTGCACGTGGCGGGTTGGCGGCTCGTCGAAGGTGGAGGCAACCACTTCGCCGCGCACGGTACGCTGCATTTCGGTCACTTCTTCCGGGCGCTCGTCGATCAACAGAACGATCAAGTGCACTTCCGGGTTGTTACGCGAAATGTTCGACGCAATGTTCTGCAGCATGATGGTCTTGCCCGCTTTTGGCGGAGCAACGATCAGACCGCGCTGACCTTTACCGATCGGGGCGCAGAGGTCGATTACACGACCGGTCAAATCTTCGGTGGAACCGTTACCGATTTCCATCTTCATGCGCACGTTCGGGAACAGCGGGGTCAAGTTCTCGAAGAGAATCTTGTTTTTCGCGTTCTCTGGACGATCGAAGTTGATCGTGTCGACTTTCAACAGTGCGAAATAACGCTCGCCTTCTTTTGGCGGGCGAATTTTACCGACGATGGTGTCGCCGGTGCGCAGGTTGAAACGTCGAATCTGGCTAGGCGAGACGTAGATATCGTCCGGGCCGGCCAGGTAAGAGGCGTCAGCAGAGCGGAGGAAGCCGAAGCCGTCCTGGAGGATCTCCAGCACGCCATCACCGGAGATTTCCTCGCCGCTTTTCGCGTGCTTTTTCAGCAGGGAGAAAATCACGTCCTGCTTGCGCGAACGGGCCATATTTTCTATGCCCATCTGTTCGGCCAATTCGAGCAGTTCGGTAATCGGCTTTTGCTTGAGTTCAGTCAGGTTCATATAGGAATGACGTAATCATTTATGGAGGGGGAAATTAAGCTTTTGGCTTAATGAGGCCGCGCCGCAGAGAAGGCGACAGGATCGCGTACTAATTCGATAAGGAGTGCGTCGGCGACGGCTTGCAGGGGGCAGTGGAGAAACCAGTGCGGGGCCGAATGTACCACTTGAGTTTCATAGCGTCTAGTCCTTGAGCCATGAAAAAGCCCCGCAATTTGCGGGGCTTTTAACAACGCTTAGATATTAGCGTCGAGGAATGCAGCCAGCTGCGACTTCGACAGCGCACCGACCTTGGTGGCTTCAACGTTGCCGTTCTTGAACAGCATCAACGTTGGAATACCACGAACGCCGTGCTTGGCAGGGGTTTCCTGGTTTTCGTCAATGTTCAGCTTGGCAACAGTCAGCTTGCCTTTGTAAGTCTCGGCGATCTCATCCAGAACTGGCGCGATCATTTTGCAAGGGCCACACCATTCAGCCCAGTAATCGACCAATACAGCGCCTTCAGCCTTGAGAACATCGGCCTCAAAGCTAGCGTCGCTAACGTGTTTAATAAGATCGCTGCTCATGGAAGTCTCCGTGGTTGTAAGCAAAAACGTAGCACATCATAGCCGTCATCACCGCGTTCAGGAAGCTGACGGATGATTGTCTATTACTATGGCCGCACATGAGCCTGAGTATGAGCTCTTTCAAAACACGCCGGACGTGACAAAAGCGATCCCGGTGCGCGAAGCCGCATGGCGTATGTGCTCGCTCATGGCTTTGTGCGCTGGCCCGCTGGCGTGGCGCGCCAATGCGCGAAGGATTTTGCGGTGTTCTTGCCAGGTTTCCATCGCCCGTTCGGGGCGAATAAAGGGCAATTTCTGGCTTTCAAGAAAGATATCGGCCCGGGTTATCAGAATATTCGCCATGGTCTGGTTGCCACTGGCGCGCAAAATAATCTGATGAAACTCAAAGTCCAGTTGCGCCGCCCGGGCGAAGTCCTCGGCGCGCAACTCCAGGCGCATGGCCTCGACATTGTCTTGCAGCACGTCGAGTTCATCACGGGTCAGCCTCACGGCGGCCAACCCTGCCGCCAACCCCTCAAGCGCGTAACGCAATTGAAAGATGTCCTCAGGGCAGGCCTGCGCCGCAAAAGGCCAGTCAGACGCAGAGGCGATCGCTGCGGGCTCGCCCACCGTTTGCACGTAAACGCCTTTGCCGGGCTGGACGCTGACCACGCCCAACGCACTCAATGACGACAGCGCCTCGCGCAATGACGCCCGGCTGACCCCCAGCTGCACCGCCAGATCGCGCTGCGAAGGCAATGCATCACCCGGCGCAAAGCCGCGCTCATCGATCAGTTTACGAATGGCCAACAGCGCCACTTCGGGTACCGCGCGTGCGCTTGAATTCATCACAAATCGACTTGATCGGCTGAGGTTGGAACGTAGTTGTAAAGCTATTGCAGGCGCTCGGCAAGTCACGCCCCACGGCGGTTCAAGCCGTGTACGCAACGCCCGATAGAGGTGCAAAAAGCTCGGCAACTGTTCAGACCAGTCTGACCGCTGCAAGCCTTCTGAACCCTGCCTCCCAGCCCTGAAACCGCTGTTGGCATGGCCTGTGCTCTGTCCAATAGCAGACATCACCGTCCACCCGATTTGGAGAGTTGCCATGACCCAGCGCTACAGCGCCCTGATATGTGCCTTGTTCGCCAGCCTGGTGTTGTTTCAGACACCGGCCCGCGCCAATCAACTTGATGACGTGATGGCTCGCGGCACCTTGAAGGTTGCCGTCCCGCAAGACTTTCCGCCGTTTGGCTCGGTAGGCCCTGACATGAAACCGCGCGGCCTGGACATTGATACGGCAAAGCTGTTGGCCGACCAGCTCAAGGTCAAACTGGAACTCACCCCGGTCAACAGCACCAACCGCGTGCCGTATCTGACCACGGGTAAAGTCGACCTGGTGATTTCCAGCCTGGGTAAAAACCCGGATCGCGAGAAAGTCATCGACTTCTCCCACGCCTACGCGCCCTTCTACCTCGGCGTGTTTGGTCCGCCAGACGCAGAAATCAAGACGCTGGATGACCTCAAAGGTAAAACCATCAGCGTCACCCGTGGCGCCATCGAAGACATCGAGCTGACCAACGTGGCGCCTGCCGGTGTCACGATCAAACGCTTTGAAGACAACAACTCGACGATCGCCGCCTACCTGGCCGGGCAAGTAGACCTGATCGCCAGCGGCAACGTGGTGATGGTGACCATCAGCGAACGTAACCCCAAACGCATCCCGGCCATGAAGCTAAAACTCAAGGACTCGCCGGTGTATGTCGGGGTCAACAAGGGCCAGCCTGAGCTGCTGGACAAGGTGAACCAGATTCTGAGCGCCGCCAAAGCCGACGGCAGCCTGGAAAAGAATGCGCTGCAATGGCTTAAAGAGCCGCTGCCAGCCGACCTCTGATCACCCGCAACGAGGTCATCATGGCTTATCAGTTCGACTTTTTACCGGTCCTGCAAAACACTGACCTGTTGCTGCGCGGCGCCTTGTTCACCCTGGAACTGACCGCCATCGGCACGCTGTTTGGCGTCAGCCTGGGGATTGTCGGGGCGGTGGTCCGGGCCTGGAACATCCGCCCTTTCGCCGCCCTGTTTGGTCTGTACGTTGAAGTGATTCGCAACACACCGTTTTTGGTGCAGTTGTTTTTTATCTTCTTCGGCTTACCGGGCCTTGGCGTGCACATCAGCGAATGGCAAGCCTCGGCACTGGCCATGGTGATTAACCTCGGCGCTTACTCCACCGAGATTATTCGCGCTGGCATTCAGGCCATCCCCAAAGGCCAACTGGAAGCCGCCGCCGCGCTGGCCATGTCGCGTTTTGAGGCGTTTCGCTATGTGGTCTTGCAGCCCGCGCTGGCCAAAGTGTGGCCGGCACTGAGCAGCCAAATCATCATCGTGATGCTCGGCTCGGCGGTGTGTTCGCAAATTGCCACCGAAGAGCTGAGCTTTTTCGCCAACTTCATTCAGTCGCGCAACTTCCGGGCCTTTGAAACCTACGCCCTGACCACCCTGATCTACCTGTGCATGGCGCTGTTGATTCGCCAGTTACTGAATGCCTTCGGCCGCCGCTACCTGAGCAGGAGTCGCTGATGGACTTTACCTTCTGGGACATCGTGCGCAATTTGCTGGCGGGCCTGCAATGGACCGTCGCGCTGTCCGTCGTGGCCTTTATCGGTGGCGGTCTGATCGGCCTGCTGGTGTTGCTGATGCGCATCTCCAAGAGCCGCTTCGCCCGCACGCTGGCACGCGGCTATATAGAGCTGTTTCAGGGCACGCCCTTGCTGATGCAACTGTTTCTGATCTTTTTTGGCATCGCCTTGCTCGGCATCGACATTTCGCCGTGGATGGCCGCCGCCCTGGCGCTGACGCTGTTTACCAGCGCTTACCTGGCAGAGATCTGGCGCGGCAGCGTCGAATCCATCGCCAATGGCCAGTGGGAAGCGTCAGCCAGCCTGGCGCTAAGCCCGCTGGAACAACTGCGTTACGTGATTTTGCCGCAAGCCTTACGGGTGGCCATCGCGCCCACTGTAGGGTTTTCGGTGCAGGTGATTAAAGGCACCGCCGTCACCTCGATCATTGGTTTCACCGAGCTGACCAAGACCGGCAGCATGCTGGCCAACGCCACTTTTGAGCCTTTTATGGTCTACGGCTTGGTGGCGCTCGGTTACTTCCTCTTGTGCTACCCCTTGTCGCTCAGTGCGCGCTATCTGGAAAGGAGACTGCATGCCTCTGCTTAGAGTTACCGCCCTGCATAAATACTACGGCGACCATCACGTGCTGAAAGGCATCGACCTGAGCGTTGAACAAGGCCAGGTGGTCGCGATCATTGGCCGCAGCGGCTCGGGCAAAAGCACGCTGCTGAGAACCTTGAACGGCCTGGAGTCGATCAACGACGGGGTTATAGAAGTCGATGATGAATACATGGACGCGGCCCGCGCCGACTTGCGCATCCTGCGCCAGAAAGTCGGGATGGTGTTTCAGCAGTTCAATTTGTTCCCGCACTTGAGCGTCGGCGAAAACGTCATGCTGGCCCCGCAAGTGGTGCAAAAAGTGCCCAAGGCCAAGGCCGCGCAACTGGCCCGCGAGATGCTGGAGCGTGTGGGCCTGGGCGACAAGTTTGATGCCTTCCCCGAACGCCTGTCGGGCGGGCAGCAACAGCGCGTGGCCATTGCCCGGGCGCTGGCTATGTCGCCCAAAGTGCTGCTGTGTGACGAAATTACCTCGGCGCTCGACCCCGAACTGGTCAACGAGGTGCTCAACGTGGTGCGCCAACTGGCCCGCGAAGGCATGACGCTGATTATGGTGACCCACGAAATGCGCTTCGCTCGCGAAGTCGGCGACAAACTGGTGTTTATGCACCAGGGCAAGGTGCATGAGGTGGGCGACCCCAAAGTGCTGTTCGCCAACCCGAAAACCCCTGAGCTGGCGAATTTTATCGGTTCGGTTGAGGTTTAACCCCTGTAGGAGCGAGCTTGTCTCGCGATCTTTTCAACCCTTAAAAGATCGCGAGGCAAGCTCGCTCCTACCGTTAGCGGGGGCTTTTACAGGGGATGTGTGACAAAAATTAGATCGTTTAAAAAATACGAGTTGTCAGGAACAAGCTAACGTCATCTCTTACGTGCTCCATATCAATGCATCGCACATCACGCGTTGGCGCGAGCGTTTGATCGTGGCACGATGGCGAAGTTATCGACCGAGACTCCTCAAACATGCCCCAATCCAAAAGCAAGAATCCGTCCCTGATCGCCGCTATAGACTTGGGTTCTAACAGCTTTCACATGGTGGTGGCCAAGGCTCAGAACGGTGAAATCCGCATTCTTGAACGTCTTGGCGATAAGGTGCAGCTGGCTGCCGGTATCGACGAAGAACGCCACCTCAACGAAGAGTCCATGCAGCGTGGCCTCGATTGCTTGAAGCGTTTTGCGCAATTGATCAAAGGCATGCCCTTGGGCGCCGTGCGCATCGTGGGCACCAACGCCTTGCGTGAAGCCCGCAACCGCAATGAATTTATCGTGCGCGCAGAACAAATCCTGGGCCACACCGTAGAAGTCATTTCTGGACGTGAAGAAGCGCGCCTGATTTATCTGGGCGTTTCGCACACCCTCGCCGACACACCGGGCAAGCGCCTGGTGGCCGACATCGGCGGTGGCAGTACCGAATTCATCATCGGCCAACGTTTTGAGCCCCTGCTGCGTGAAAGCCTGCAGATGGGCTGCGTGAGCTTCACCCAACGCTATTTCCGCGACGGCAAGATCACCCCGGCACGTTATGCCCAGGCATACACCGCGGCGCGCCTTGAGCTCATGAGCATTGAGCACGCGCTGCACCGCCTGACGTGGGATGAAGCCATCGGCTCCTCCGGCACCATCCGCGCCATTGGCCTTGCCCTCAAAGCCGGCGGCCACGGTGCAGGCGAAGTGAATGCCGAGGGCCTTGCCTGGCTCAAGCGCAAACTGTTCAAGCTGGGTGAAGTGGACAAAATCGACTTCGAAGGCATCAAGCCAGACCGTCGGGCGATTTTCCCGGCCGGGCTGGCGATTCTTGAGGCGATTTTTGACGCCCTTGAATTGCAACGCATGGACCACTGCGACGGCGCCCTGCGTGAAGGCGTGCTCTACGACCTGTTAGGTCGCCATCATCACGAAGACGTGCGCGAGCGCACCCTGAGTTCGCTGATGGAGCGCTACCACGTTGATCTGGAACAAGCCGCACGGGTTGAACGCAAAGCCTTGCGCGCGTTTGACCAGGTGGCCAAGTCGTGGGAACTCGAAGACGGGGTCTGGCGCGAGCTGCTGAGCTGGGCGGCCAAGGTGCATGAAGTCGGCCTGGACATTGCCCACTACCACTACCACAAGCACGGTGCTTACCTGATCGAGCACTCTGACCTTGCCGGTTTCTCACGCGAAGACCAGCAAATGCTCGCGCTGCTGGTGCGCGGTCATCGCCGTAACATTCCAAAAGACAAGTTCGCCGAGTTTGGCGCCGAAGGCATCAAGCTGATTCGCCTGTGCGTGCTGCTGCGTTTTGCGATTTTGTTCTACCACATCCGTGGCAACCAGGAAGCGTCGCAAGTGAAGCTGCGCGCCGATGGCGATCACCTGGAAGTGATCTTCGCTGAAGGCTGGCTGGAACAGAACCCGCTGACCAAAGCCGACTTCGAACAAGAAGCCCAATGGCTGACGCGCGTCGGGATAGTGCTGACTATTTCGTAAGGTTTACCGCATTGTAGGAGCGAGCTTGCCTCGCGATCTTTTCAGCTTCAAAAAGATCGCGAGGCAAGCTCGCTCCTACAGGGTCGACTTACACCGACGGGCCGGTGCTGACGGTCAGTACCGGCAGGCTCAGGCGCTCCAGCAGGGTCGCTTGGGCGCTGCGCGGGTTCTGGTTGCCGGTCGGCGTGTTGCGCACGTAACGGCCGTCAGACTGCAGGCTCCAGCTGTGGGTGTTGTCCGTCAGGTAGCATTCCAGCTCCTTCTTGACCCGCAGAATCAGCTTTTTGCCCTCTACCGGGAAGCACGTCTCGACACGTTTATCGAGGTTGCGCTCCATCCAGTCAGCACTCGACAGGAACATCTGCTCTTCGCCGCCATTGAGGAAGTAGAACACCCGTGTGTGTTCCAGGAAGCGGCCAATGATCGAGCGCACGTGAATGTTGTGCGAGACGCCCGGAATGCCCGGACGCAAGCAGCACATGCCACGCACCACCAGATCAATGCGCACGCCGGACTGGCTGGCCTTGTACAGCGCGCGGATGATTTTCGGGTCGGTCAGCGAGTTGAACTTGGCGATGATGTGCGCAGGCTTGCCCTCTAACGCAAACTGCGTTTCGCGGGCAATCATGTCGAGCATGCCTTTTTTCAGGGTAAACGGCGCATGCAGGAGTTTTTTCATGCGCAGGGTCTTACCCATGCCGATCAGTTGGCTGAACAACTTGCCGACGTCTTCGCACAGCGCATCATCCGACGTCAGCAAGCTGTAGTCGGTGTACAGGCGCGCGTTACCGGCGTGGTAGTTGCCCGTACCCAAGTGCGCGTAACGCACGATCTCGCCCGCTTCACGGCGCAGAATCAGCATCATCTTGGCGTGGGTCTTAAAGCCCACCACCCCGTAGATCACCACCGCACCGGCGGCTTGCAGACGGCTGGCCAGTTGCAGGTTGGACTCTTCGTCAAACCGCGCACGCAATTCGATCACCGCGGTCACTTCTTTACCGTTACGCGCGGCATCCACCAGCGCATCGACGATTTCAGAGTTGGCACCGCTGCGGTACAGGGTCTGGCGTACAGCCAGTACATGCGGGTCTTTGGCCGCCTGACGCAGCAAGTCGACCACCGGGGTGAAGGACTCAAACGGGTGCAGCAGCAAGATGTCCTGCTTGCTGACCACGCTGAAAATGTTCTCGCTGTTCTGCAACAGCTTCGGAATCGCCGGGGTGAACGGCGTGTATTGCAGCTCCGGGTGGCTGTCCAGACCGGTGATGCTGAACAGGCGCGTGAGGTTCACCGGGCCGTTGACCTGGTACAGCTCGGTCTCTTGCAGGTTGAACTGCTTGAGCAGGTAGTCCGACAGGTGTTTAGGGCAGGTGTCGGCCACTTCCAGACGCACCGCATCGCCGTAGCGACGCGAGAACAGCTCGCCGCGCAGGGCACGGGCCAAGTCTTCTACATCTTCGGTGTCCACGGCCAGGTCGGCGTTACGGGTCAGACGGAACTGGTAGCACCCCTTTACCTTCATGCCCTGGAACAGGTCATCGGCGTGGGCGTGAATCATCGACGACAGGAACACATAGTTGTCGCCTGGCCCACCGACCTCTTCAGGCACTTTGATCACACGTGGCAACAAGCGCGGCGCCGGGATGATCGCCAGGCCGGAATCGCGGCCAAAGGCGTCGATGCCTTCAAGCTCAACGATAAAGTTGAGGCTCTTGTTCACCAGCAGCGGGAACGGGTGCGTCGGGTCGAGACCGATCGGGGTAATGATCGGCGCGATTTCGTCGCGGAAGAACTTGCGCACCCAGACCTTGATCTTGGTGTTCCAGTAACGGCGACGGATAAAGCGCACCTGATGCTTTTCAAGCTCGGGCAGCAAAATGTCGTTGAGGATCGCATATTGGCGATCAACGTGGCCGTGTACCAGCTCGCTGATCCGGGCCAGCGCCTGGTGCGGCTGCAAGCCATCGGCGCCCGCTTGTTCGCGGGCGAAGGTAATTTGTTTCTTCAGGCCCGCCACACGAATTTCGAAGAATTCGTCCAGGTTGCTGGAGAAAATCAACAGGAACTTCAACCGCTCAAGCAGCGGATAGGACTCATCCAGCGCCTGCTCAAGCACCCGGATGTTGAATTGCAACTGCGAGAGTTCACGGTGGATATACAGGCTGCTGTCATCCAGACCCGGAATGGCAATGGCTGGTTGCGCCGCCGCTGGCGCTTCAGGCGCAGCAGGTGCGTGAGCTTCCGGCACGGGCGGTGTCTCAGTGGCCTGCTCCACAATGGGCTCAGCCTCAGTAGCAACGAGTTCTGTCTGTCCTTCGGTATTCATTGAATGTTCCTGTAAGAGCGGGTTTGACTCTCGTGACCGTTTAGCGGCGCGTGCAATCAAGCTGCCAGAATGCCACCAACGCCAATGGGTTTAAACCGCTCATAGGCGCTTTATGCGGGCTGGAGCCGATTAGAGGGCTTTTTGTCAATTTTGTTCTGCAACGATGCTTATTGTGGGAGCGGGCTTGCTCGCGATGGCATCGCCGCGGCGATCCTGGAGAACCGCAGCGGCTGAATCGCGAGCAAGCCCGCTCCCACAGATGTTGAGCACTGTCCATCTACGCGCGACCGTTATAGCAACGTGTCATGAATCCTAGATGACAACCCTTATGATGTAGGTCAAATACTTACGATTTGTAGGAATTGTTCATGAGAAGACACAGTTCGATACTTTCCTGAACGTCCCTTAAGGCGTAGGCTGCGCGTTCATTTCTCCAGCATCCAGACAATGCTCCAACAATTTCTTCAAGAATTCGGTTACTTCGCCCTGTTTCTAGGGACGTTCTTTGAAGGTGAGACCATCCTGGTTCTCGCAGGCTTCTTGGCGTTCCGCGGATACATGGACCTTAAACTGGTCATGATCGTGGCGTTCCTCGGCAGTTATGCCGGCGACCAGCTGTGGTACTTCCTGGGGCGCAAACACGGCCGCAAATTGTTGGCGCGCAAACCGCGCTGGCAACTCATGGGCGACAAGGCGCTGGAGCATATCCGCAAGCACCCGGACATCTGGGTCTTGAGCTTCCGCTTTGTGTACGGTCTGCGCACCGTCATGCCCGTGGCCATTGGCCTTTCGGGCTACCCGCCGGGCCGCTACCTGCTGCTCAACGGGATTGGTGCCGCCATTTGGGCCGTTGCCCTGGCCACCGCCGCCTACCACTTTGGCGCCGTGCTGGAAGGCCTGCTAGGCAGCGTCAAAAAGTACGAGCTGTGGGTACTGGGCGCCTTGCTGGTGCTGGGCGGCTGCCTGTGGCTGCGCCGGCGCTTCAAGAACGCGCGCCTGGCCAAACAGACCGCGCTGGAAGAAAAAAACAAAGCCGCTGAAGTTAACACCCCACCAGCGGAATAAGCCGGTGTGTGCGCTCGCACACACCCTCTCCCTGGGCGCTGCACCGCAGCGCCTGCGTGATCGCGGAACCTCCCACTGGCATCAGTTGCCAAATAAAGAGACAGTAACGCCACGAACAAGGAGACCCACCATGACCACCAAAAATATTGCCGTTGTTCTTTCCGGCTGTGGCGTCTATGACGGCACCGAAATCCACGAAAGCGTGATCACCCTGCTGCGCCTCAGTCAGCGCGGCGCCCACGTGCAATGCTTCGCGCCGAACATTGCGCAACTGCACGTCATCAACCACCTGACCGGCGAAGAAATGCCCGAGTCGCGCAATGTGCTGGTCGAGTCGGCGCGTATCGCCCGTGGCGAGATCAAGGACATACGTGAAGCCAAGGTGGACGACTTTGACGCACTGATCGTACCCGGCGGGTTTGGCGCCGCCAAAAACCTTTCTAGCTTCGCCACTGAAGGCGCCGCCTGCAGCGTTCAACCCGATGTTCTGGCCCTGGCTGAAGCCTTTGCCGAGGCGGGCAAGCCGATCGGTTTGATGTGCATCTCACCGGCCATTGCCGCCAAAATCTACGGCCCTGGCGTGATCTGTACTATCGGCAAAGACGCAGACACCGCTGCAGCGGTAGAAAAAATGGGCGGTACTCACCAAGAATGTGAAGTCTCTGACATCGTCGAAGACAAAGCCCGCAAGCTGGTTAGCACCCCGGCCTACATGCTGGCCCAGTCCATCAGCGAAGCCGCTTCTGGCATCAACAAAATGGTCGACCGCGTCCTGGAACTGACCCAGCACGCGTAATCAGCCCCGCGCGAGCCGGGTCAGAATCCGGTCCAGTGCATTGGCGAACGCCTGCTTGTCGCGTTCGCCATAAGCACCCTGCCCGCCGCCGACCTGGCCTTGCTCACGCAGATCGGTAAACAAATTACGCACCGCCAGCCGCTCACCCATGTTCTGCGCGTCAAACTCTTTACCGCGCGGGTCCAGCGCTGCCACGCCCTTCTTCACCAGCCGGTCGGCCAGCGGCACATCGCTGCAAATCACCAACTCGCCGGGCACGGCATGCTCGACCAAATAGTCATCCGCCGCATCCGGGCCACTGGGCACCACAATCAGCTTGACCAACGTATACGTCGGCTTGACCTGACTCTGCCCGGCCACCAGCACCACCTCAAACTGACGCTTGAGCGCGAATTTGATGACCTGATCCTTCGCAGCCTTGGGGCAAGCGTCTGCGTCGATCCAGACACGCATGGGGGTAGCTCCTGATAATAAGAAACAAAAAACGGTGGGAGCGGGCAAGCCTCGCTCCCATCCGTATTTAAGAAGCCTGTTCCCGACGCTTTTCAGCCAGTCTGCTGCGGCTGTAGAGCACGATGATCGCCAGGATGGCGATGGCTTGTGCGCTGAGCGAGTAGGCGTCTGCGTGGATGCCGAGCCAGTCGAACTCGAAGAACGGCACAGGTCGTGTGCCAAAGATTCCGGCTTCCTGCAGGGCTTTGACGCCATGGCCGGCGAAGACGACGGACAAGGCGCACAGCAGCGCGGCGTTGATGCCGAAGAATACGCCCAGTGGCAATTTGGCTGAGCCGCGCAGGATGATCCACGCCAGGCCGATCAGCAGCACCAGCGCCGTGGCACCGCCCGCCAGTACGGCGTCATGCCCGGCCGGGCCCGCTTGCAGCCACAGGGTTTCGTAGAACAGGATCACTTCGAACAGTTCGCGGTACACCGAGAAGAACGCCAGCACCGCAAAGCCAAACCGCCCGCCGCCGCTGACCAGGCTGCTTTTGATGTAATCCTGCCAGGCATCGGCATGGCGGCGGTCGTGCATCCACACGCCCAGCCACAGCACCATGACGCTGGCAAACAGCGCGGTGCAGCCTTCGAGCAGTTCGCGTTGGGCGCCGCTGACGTCAATCACGTAGGCGGCCAGCGCCCACGTGGCCAAGCCCGCGACCAAAGCCAGGCCCCAGCCGATGTTGACGCTGCGTACCGCCGATTGCTGGCCGGTGTTGCGTAAGAAGGCGAGGATAGCCGCCAGCACCAGAATTGCTTCAAGGCCTTCACGCAGCAGAATCAACAAGCCCGAAATGTAGCTCAAGGACCAGCTCAAGCCATCGCTGCCCAGCAGCCCGGCCGACTCTTTGAGCAAGGCTTTGGCGGCGTCCAGACGCTGCTCGACCTGTTCGATTGGCAAGCCGTCCTGCAGCGATTGCCGATACGCCATCAAGGCTTTTTCGGTGGTTTTACGCACGCTGCTGTCGACGTTGTCCAGCGAGCTTTCCACCAGCTCAAAGCCTTCCAGGTAGGCGGCTACAGACAAGTCGTAGGCTTGTTCACGATCACCCTCGCGATAGGCCGCCAGGCTTTTGTCCAGAGTTTGGCTGGTGTAGTCGAGCAACTGCGCCGGGCCACGCTTGACCTGCGGCGGCTGTGCCCGTTGTGCGCGGAACGTGGCTGCGGCTTGCGGACCTTCTGCGGCCAGCACTTCGCCCGGGGTCTGACGGGCCAATTCAGCGAGGTCGTAGGTTTTGTCTGCTTTAGCCGCCGCTGGGTCTGCACTCAGGCCCGCCACATAGGTGGCCAGGTCCCAGCGCTGACGGTCGTCCAGTTGGTCGGCAAAAGCAGGCATGTCGGTGCCTTCAACGCCCAGCGCCAGGGTGTTGAAAATGGCGTAGAGGCTCAGGCGGTCAAGACGCGCAGCATCGCGCAGGTTGGCCGGTGGCGGGGTCATGCCCATGCTGGCCGGGCCGTCCCCGGCGCCGGTGGCACCATGGCACACCGAGCAATGCAGGGCGTACAGCGGCTCACCGCGCGCAGGATCCGGGGTAATCACCGGCGCTTGGCTGACTTCGTAGGCGACGGCCAGCTTGGCCCCTAACTGGCGCGCCTCACGGGCGACCTTGGCGCCGTCTTCGCGCTGTTCAATGGCCGATTGCAAGGCCTCAACACCTTGTGCCAGCTCCGCACGCTCAGGGCGTTCAGGCAAGTCAGCAATCAGGCCCTTGAGGACGGTGAGGAATTCTAACTGTTCGTGATACTCGGTTTCGTCGATGACTTTGCCGTCTTCGACCGTAGGCGGATAGTCCGCTCCGATGTAGTCAATAAGGTGCAACGCTTGGGAAGCACCTTCTGGGGAATTGGCTGAAACAGCGAGGCTGCACAACGCGAGCACTGGCACCATCAGCCAGGCCAAACAGCGCGATCGGGCGGTCATTGAAAGATCCGGGTGGAAATGAGAAGTAACACATTGTTCACTTCCAATGACCGCGACTCAAGATTTTTAGGTGGTGGCGCGGTGCAACGTCGCCAGAAACCCTGCGGCACCCACGAACAAACCGGCAAAGGTGCGGTTCAGGCGGCGCTGCTGTTTGGGCGTGCGCAGCAGACGCAAGACCTTGGACGCCAAGCCGGTGTAACCGGCCATGACGATCAAATCGACGGCGATCATGGTCACACCCAGGGTCAGGTACTGGCTCACCAAGGGTTCGTTCGGGTTCACAAACTGCGGCAGCACCGCGAGCATGAACACCAGCGCTTTGGGGTTGCTGACATTCACCAGAAAGCCACGAAACACCAGCGCCAGCGGTTTGCCGATGGGGCGGATGGCCGAGTCGTCGCTGAGGTCGGACGGCAAGGCACGCCATTGTTTAACGGCGAGGTAAACGAGGTAGGCCACACCAAACCATTTGATCGCGTAGAAAGCGGTGGACGACGCGGCGAGGATGGCACCGACACCGGCGGCGACAATGAAGATTTGCAGGGCCAGACCCAGTTGCAGGCCCAGCGCATTCCAGTAGCCGCGCCAGAAGCCGTATTGCAGGCCGCATGACATCGACGCAATGGCACCGGCGCCAGGCGACAGGCTGATGACCCAGCAAGCAGCGAAAAAGGCCAACCACGTTTCCAGCGACATCGCACACCTCGGACAAAAACTGTAACAAGTCCTTAAGCTAATGCGCGAGCTGAAAATTAACCAGATGTTTTTGCGGATAGTGCGTGTAGGAGCGAGCTTGTCTCGCGATCTTTTTTAAGATCAAAAGATCGCGAGGCAAGCTCGCTCCTACAGAGGGAAGGGTGTTTACAGATCGCCTTCGCGCCAGCGGCGCACGGAGCGCTGGAAGAACAAGCTGTTGGGGACTTGCACCATGCTGCTGCCACTGCCGGTTTCGGCAGGCTCAACCAGGGTGGTGTACAGCAGGTTGATGGCCACAACGCGCCCTTTGACCCCCGGCTTGTCGAGGGTGTCGAGCAACTCCACCACATCGCCAATGCGAAACGGCCCCACGGTGAAGATCAATACCGCGCACAGCAGGTTGGACAACACGCTCCACATGGCGAAGAAGGCAATCGCCGCCACCGCCACAAAGCCTGACAGCGCGGTCCATAACACCGTCGCCGAGACGCCCAGGCGTTCGAGAACGAAGATGACCGCGCTGCCCATGATGAACCAGCGCAGCCCGCCTCGCAGCGGCAACAGCAACTGCGACGGCAAAGGGTAACGCTCGCCCAGGCGGGTCAGAAAACGCGCAACCACGCGTTGCAGGAAGTACCCCGCCAGCAGGATCAGCAAGATCTGCACGCCAATCCACAGGGGCGCGATCAACTCGGCCGGTACGGGTAAGTTGAGCGACTCCATCAGGACAGGGCTTCCAGTTCGGCTTGCAAGGTCTCAAGCACTTCCAGGGCTTCCATCCAGCGCTCTTCGAGCTGGCCTTCGAGCACTTTGAGCTTGGCCTGATCGGCCAGCAACTCACGCAGCTCATCTTTGCGCGCCGCCTCGTAGACGCCGCTGTCACCGAGGCTGGTCTCGATCCGGGCGAGCTTTTCAGTGACTTTGCCCAACTCGCTTTCGAGCTTGTCGGCTTCACGCTTGTGCGGTGCCAATTGCTGACGCAACGCAGCCGCCGCCTGACGTTGGGCCTTTTTATCGGTCTTGTCCGGGTTGATTACGGTGTTGCTCACCGGCGCATTGCGCAGGCGGTAATCAGCCAGCCAACGGGCGTAGTCGTCGAGGTCGCCGTCGAACTCCTGGACTTTGCCATCGGCTACCAGCAAGAACTCGTCGGTGGTGCTTTTGAGCAAGTGACGATCGTGAGACACCACCAGCACCGCACCACTGAACTCTTGCAAGGCCATGGTCAGGGCCAGGCGCATTTCCAAGTCAAGGTGGTTGGTCGGTTCGTCGAGCAGCAACAGGTTCGGGCGTTCCCACGCGATCAGCGCGAGGGCCAGACGGGCTTTTTCACCGCCCGAGAAGTTCAGCACCGGCTCGTCGATGCGCGCCCCGCGAAAGTCGAACCCGCCGAGGAAGTCACGCAACACTTGCTCACGCTCGGTCGGCGCCAGACGCTGCAAGTGCAGCAACGGGCTGGCCTTGGAGTCCAGTGAGTCGAGCTGATGCTGGGCAAAGTAACCGACCGACAGGTTTTCGCCGCGGGCCAGACGGCCCGCCAGCGGAACCAGCTCACCCGCCAGGTTTTTGATCAGGGTCGACTTACCGGCACCGTTAGGGCCGAGCAGGCCGATGCGGGCACCCGGCACCAGTTGCAGCTTGACCTTCTCAAGGATGGTTTTGTCGCCGTACCCCAGGCGCGCGTCAGACAAGTCGAGCAACGGGCTGGAGAGTTTGACCGCTTCACGGAACACGAAGTTGAACGGTGAGTCGACGTGGGCCGCGCTCAATTCTTCCATGCGCTCAAGGGCCTTGATCCGGCTCTGCGCCTGACGGGCCTTGGTGGCCTGGGCCTTGAAACGGGCGATGTAGCTTTCCATGTGCGCACGTTGCGCCTGCTGCTTCTCGTAGGCCTGTTGTTGCTGGGCCAGACGCTCGGCGCGGGCACGTTCAAAGGCGCTGTAACCCCCGCGATAGAGGGTGATTTTGCGCTGTTCGACGTGAGCGATGTTATCGACCACGGCGTCGAGGAAGTCCCGGTCGTGGGAGATCAGCAGCATGGTGCCGGGGTAGCTTTTGAGGAAGTCTTCGAGCCACAGAATGGCGTCGAGGTCCAAGTGGTTGGTCGGTTCGTCGAGCAACAACAGATCGGACGGGCACATCAGGGCCTGGGCCAGGTTAAGGCGCATCCGCCAGCCGCCGGAGAAGTCGGCGACCGGGCGGTCCATTTGTTCGTTGGTAAACCCCAGCCCGGCGAGCATTTTGCGCGCCCTGGCATCAGCGGTGTAACCGTCGGCGCTGTCCAGTTCGGCATGCCAGCGCGCCTGCGCGGCACCATCTTGGGCGGCCTCAGCCTGGGCAAGATTGGCTTGAACCTCGCGCAAGCGCTGGTCG
The DNA here is from genome assembly GCF_001043025.1 of Pseudomonas helleri. Classification (GTDB taxonomy): domain Bacteria; phylum Pseudomonadota; class Gammaproteobacteria; order Pseudomonadales; family Pseudomonadaceae; genus Aquipseudomonas; species Aquipseudomonas helleri. The sequence goes on from NZ_JYLD01000001.1 coordinate 573,891, forward strand.
CCATCGAGCACGTAGTCGATCGCAATGCGATCGAGGGTGTCGATTTCTTGCCGCATGTGGGCAATCCGCCAGTCGGCCGGTAGCAGACAATCCCCGGAATCAGGCGTCAACTCACCCAGCAGCAAGGCGAACAAAGTGGATTTACCGGCGCCATTGGCGCCGACCAAACCGGCTTTGTGGCCGGCGTGCAGGGTCAGCTCGGCGTCTTCTAGCAGACGCTGAGGGCCACGCTGTAAAGTCAGGTTCTGAAGTCGGATCATAATGGCCGCGGAGTCTACCAGCTTCCCTCTCAACTGGCGCGAATTGCACTATGCAGACCGATCTGTGGAATTACTGTTTGAAGGTCTATGCCCTGCCCGGCATTGAGCACGCCTGTTTAAGCCTGCAACGTCAGGGCCTGGATGTGTGCCTGCTGCTGTGCGCAGCCTGGCTGGAACACCAGCGTATCGCCTGCGATGAGGCGCGTTTTGAGTGCTTGCGGGCCTGCGCCGAGCCTTGGCAACGCGACGTCGTGCAGCCCTTGCGCCAATTACGCACGCAATGGCGCGAAGCGGCCACGCACGATGACGAATTGTCTGCGTTACGCGGGCTGATCAAAGGCTTGGAGCTGGAGGCAGAAAGGACGTTATTGCGACGGCTGGAGGCGGCAACCCTGGGCTGGTTACCTGCGCAATCGCAAGACAACTGCGACTGGCTGCAAAGACTGGTCAGCGGGGTTGAACACCCTGATCACGGCGCGCTGCAAACGCTGCGCGCCGCAATCAACCACGCTTAAGAAGCGCTGGTAGGGGTTGTCGCCGGCGTTGCGGGTGTCGCCGCAGCGGGTGCAGCCGCCGGTGTTGGCGCTGCGGTTGCGGTGGTTGCAGGCGTAGTTGCAGGTTTTGCCGCAGGCTTGGCGGCTGGCTTGGCGGCAGCTGGCTTTCTCACGGCTGGCTTGGCAGCGGGTTTGGCCGCAGGTTTAACCGCTGGCTTGGCAGGTGCCTTGGCCGCTGTGGAAGCCGGTTTGGCCGCTGCAGGTTTAGCAGCAGGTTTTGCTGCGGGCTTGGCCGCCGAGGTTCTGGCCGCTGGTTTGGCGGCTGCGGATGCAGGAGCTTTGGCAGCAGCAGGTTTTGCAGCAGCGGTACGGGTTGTCGCCGGTTTGGCGGCTGGCGCTTTAGCAGCGGCCGGTTTGGCAGCGGGTTTTGCCGCCGCGGTTTTAGCCGCAGGCTTGGCCGCTGCTGTTGCTTTGGCCGGTGCTTTAGCAGCAGGTTTAGCAGGCACCTTGGCGGCAACCGGTGCTTTGGCCGCAGGCTTTTTAGCGCTGGCAGCAGGTTTGGCGGTGCGAGCCGTCAGGGCCTTGCCAACGGCCTCTTTAACCCGGCCAATGCCTTGGGCCAACTTGAGGCTTTCTTGAGCATCACGCTTGAGTTGCTGGATGTAAGCGCGCGTTTCGGTTTGACGGTCTTTGAGCGAGTCCAGCAGTTGCTCAAGTTCTTTCACGGAAGACTTGGCTTTAGCCTGTGCCTTGGACTTGCCAGCGTGAGCGGCTTCTTGCAGTTTTTCACGTGCCTTGTGCAGTTTTTCCTGAGCTTTGCCGCGTTGTTTTTCAAGCTTGGCGAGCAACTTCTCAGCATCAGCCAGCGCTTGGGAACAGGCGCTTTCCAAATGCTCAAGCAGGCTGCCTGAGAGTTGTTGGAGCAAGTGCAACGGCGTATTAACAGACTTCTTGTTGGCCGACATGGTTTACCTCCTGGCTGAAGTGAGTGCGGCTCATACTAGACCTCTGTAAGAACCGCCGCTAGATCATGTTGACACTAACCATAGCAGCGGGTTGCATAGCGCCGGAAAACTTGTGCCAGATCACTTTTTACAGGCCTGTTCAGATAAATTTTTTGGCCACTTCTGCGTTTATTAAAGCCCCCGATATTTCCCCCAAACAATCGTGCTCGCACTGGCATAATCGCTGGCACTGAAGACCGGAGACTGCCCATGTCGCGCGCCCTTTTATTGACTCTGTTGTGCGTTGCCTGTTCGGCCCATGCGGCCCCGGCGCAAAGCCCGCAAGCCGCGCACGACCTGGCCTACAGCTTGGGTGCGAGCCTTGGCGAGCGTTTGCGCGAAGACGTGCCGCAGCTACAGATCCAGGCATTGATCGACGGCTTGCGCAGCGCTTATGAAGGCAAGCCGCTAGCGCTGAGTGATGAACGAATCGAGCAAATATTGACGGCGCACCAGGCGCAAATCGATGCCGAGCCCGCGCAACCGCAGAGCGAAGTTGCACTGAACGCCGAGCGTGATTTTTTATTAAAAGAAAAACAGAAAACCGGCGTTCGCGAGTTAGGCAACGGCATTTTGGCGACTGAACTCAAGGCAGGCGCCGGGGCAAAACCTGATGCTCAGAGTTCGGTGTACGTGAACTATGTGGGGCGTTTGCCGGACGGTACGATTTTCGATCAGAGCACGCAGCCACAATGGTTGCGTCTGGACAGCGTGATCAATGGGTGGCGCTTGGCGCTGGCGCAGATGCCAACCGGTTCTACATGGCGGCTGGTGATACCGTCCAATCAGGCGTACGGGGCAGAAGGCGCAGGGGATTTGATCGCGCCTTACACGCCGCTGGTGTTTGAAATCGAGTTGCTGAAGGTGCAATAAGACAACTATCTGTAGGAGCGAGCTTGCCTCGCGATCTTTTAAAAGATCAAAAGATCGCGAGGCAAGCTCGCTCCTACCGAATGGGGTATCAGGCTTGGGCGGCTTCTTTCTGTTTGTGCGCGCTGTGCAACACTTCGATCAAGCAGTCTTCAAGCTCAAAACGCTCATCGAGCAAGGCGCCGAGTGTTTTGAATTCGCTGGCGAGTTTTTCGCAATCCGGGCGATGCGCCTTGCCGTCGCAGTGCTCGTTAAAGGCCAAAGCGGCTTCGGTAATGACGTTGATTCGGGGGTGGATGATCTCAGCCAACGCGAGCCCGCGCTCATCATTGAATGCTTTCGCTTCGGCGTTGAGCTGCTCATAAATTTCGAAGTGGCCCGCAGAAACGTAATCAACCAGCAGTTGGCAGAACTCTTTTTGAGGCCCGCGTTTGGGATTGCGCTGCTGATCAATGACAGCCGCATAAGCACTCACAAGCTTGCTGCGCTCATGCAACCAGCGGTCTACCAACTGGTGAACACCATTGAAGCGTTCCTGAGCACTCTGACATCTTTCGAGCATGATGATCTCTCTTCCCTAGTGGGCCCATGCCACCCGATCGAGCCGGGCCTGTGTGGACCAAAACCTGTGCAGATACACCGGCAATGGGCGACATAACTCCAACAATGCGTGCGGGCCAGATTATGCCCGCCAAGCAACTGCTTCAAGGTACGCACGAGAGAAAGTTCATACAAGCGTTTAATACGAAGTGCTACTTCTGGTCGCAGGACGGGGCTTTTTACCCGGTAAAAAATAGCGCACCCACTGGAACAGACTCAGCGCCGCCAAACCTGCAAATGCCAGCATGCTCAGCTCGGGGATGCTCAGGTCAAAGAGTGTCCACTGGATGTGTGCGCAGGCTTCGGTCCCGCGGTAGACCGACGTAAACAGGTCCCCCAGTGACAGGTTGTTCCACAGTTGCGCCAAATCTGGCTGACAAATCATCAACTGCTGCGCCGGTAAACGCTGATAAAGCACTTGGCAGGTGGCACTGGCCAAACCCGCCAGAGCCAGCAGCATGGACACCATTGAGTAAACCAGTACGCCGATGGCACGCGGCGCATGGACAAAGGCGATCAGGTTGACCGCACCAAAAGCCAGTAACAGATAGCGTTGCACCAGGCAGAGCAAACAGGGGCTCAGCCCGGGCCCGTACTCCAGATACAAAGAGGCGCCCAGCACCGCAGCACTGGCAACCAACGCCAAAAGGAATATGAAACGTGAGCAGGCCAACAACATGGCTTTTCCGTAACAAAATAGACAGGCGGGTACGGTAGAGGAAAGCCAATAGCCCTTTCAAGGCCAGCCAATACGGATACTTCCGTAAGCTTGTAGGGAATCACCAACAACTGCTGAAAGGCTTTAGTGCAGATAGCGTACGAAATTTCTTGTCGCGCCTAAAAAACGGTTCCCCCCTGTGATAACGGCCGATGACCGTTTCCACAGGGGGTGTTTACAAAACGCTCTATTGCGGTAAAGGCAGCGCCAGCAAGCGTTCATCCAGCAAGTTCAGGCCTTCCTGAAACAACTGATTGCTGCGCGCCGTGTCACCCAACTGGGCCAGGAGCCGTGCAAGCTCTGCGCAGGTTTCTGGGTTGCGCTCAAGCTTGAGGCTGCTTTCAAAGTAGTCCCGCGCCTTGCCCCATAGGCTGTTCTGCAAGCACAGGCGGCCCAGGGTCAGCAGCAAGCTGGCATCCGCCGGGTGCGCCTTGAGCCAGCCTTCTGCGGTCTGCAATTGCTTGACCGGGTCGCTACCACGCAGCAAGCCATACAGGCGCACCAAGTGGCTGTCGTACGTGCGCTTGAGCGCACCGCGCACTACTTCTTCGGCCTCTGACTGTGCCCCCAGGCGGCGCAATTGCTCGGCATAAGCCAATACCAGGGTGGGCTCCTGACGCTGTGCCGAGGTCAGTTGCTGCCAGGCCAGGGTCAACGATTGCAGCCCGGCCTCGCCGCCCGTGTCGCGTTGCGCCGCCAGGCCAAGGTTTTGCCCCCAGGCGCGGCGTTCAAGCTCAGCCAGTTCCTGGGCAGGCAAGACTTTGTCTTTACGCAGCTCGGGCAGCAGGCGGATCAGTGCCGACCAGTCGCCGCGCTGCTGGTGCAGGCGCTGAAGCTGGCGCAGCACCTGCACGTTATGCGGATGGCGTTCGTGCATGGCTTGCAAGGTGTTGAGGGCGCCTTCGGTGTCTGCGCGATCAACTTGCAGTTGCGCATGATTGAGGGCAATCGCCAGTTCGGCCTGGGGCTGACGCTCAAGGGCGCGCTCAAGCAGGCTGTCGCTTTCTTCGTAACGACCCAGCTCGTTGGCCGCACGCGCGGCACCGAGGTAGAACAGCAACGGTTGGCGCTCGGCTTCTGCGGCGCGGGTCAGGTGCTTTTGCGCGCTGGCCCAGCGGCCCTCGGCCAAGTCCATCTGGCCTTGTTCGATCGCCAGTTGAATGCGACGGCTGCGGTTACGCCTTGACCACGGGTTGACCAGGCCAGTCGAGACGCTGAACAGCTCAACCAACAGCTTGATGCCCCAGATCACCAGCCACAGGATCACCAGCACAGCCAGTGACGCCCACAGGCTGGATTCGTAGCGGAAGTTTTTGTAAGCCACCAGCACGTAGCCTGCGTCCTCGGAGATTGCCAGGCCGACGCACGCAGCGGCCGCAATCAACAAGAACACAATCACATACAGACGCTTCATGGGCGGGCCTCCTCGGCCGGTTTGGCAGCCGCACGACCCGGTTCGTCAGCCTCGACATGCCGACGCTCAAGGTAGGCCTGCATCGCACTCAAGGTGCCCGCCAGGTCCGGCGTCTTGACCGTGACCGGCTGCCTGCTCAGCTCAACCACTTGCTCCAGCATTTTTTGGCTTTGCGCGTTGTCCTGGTTGAAGTTGCCTTTGAGCACCTCTTGCGCCTGCGCCAAAGCCTGGGTGTAGACCGAGGCCTGACCGTTAAGCGCAGCCCACTGCGCTTGCTCCAGCGCCAGGCTCAAGGCCAGACGGACTTGGGTCAGGCTTTGCCCTGCCAGCAACGGCCGCACATTTTTGTCGGCATTGAAGTCGATACGGATGTAATGGGAGATTTCATCCCACCATTGCTCCCAGCGGCTTGCCCCGTCGCCATCGGCGGTCAGGCCCAGCAACGAATCGCCGGAGTCCTTGAACTCGGGCGCCAGCGCGGTGAGTTGCGACACTTGATCACGCAAGGCTGCCAACTGCAGGAACACACCCGTGCGGTCTGGCTGTTCGACGCTACGCAAGGCGGCGAGGCTCTTGGCCAGTTGCTCGCGGGCAGCGAACGAACCCGGATCATTCTGCTCGCGCAAAATGTCATCGGCGCCCTGCACCAGCGCCTGGGCGCTGCTGATGTCTTGCAGCGCTGACAAGCGCAGGCTGGCCAGACGCAACAAGTGCTCGGCCTCGGCCAGGCGCCAGTCTTTGCGGCTCGCCCCCAGCACGGTCTCAAGGCGTTGATTCAAGCGTTGCTGATCGCCTTGCAGTTGCACCACCAATTGACGCTGGTTATCCAGGTCGTTGGCCGAAGGCAACTGGTTGAGCCGCGTCAGCAGTTGCTGCTCGCTTTGTTTGATCGACAGCGTTTGTGCGCCCAGCGCCTGCACTTCTGCCAACTGCTCGGCAGTGCTGGCTTCCAGATGGCGCATCTGCCACACCGCCCAACCGCCGACCGCGATGCCGGCAGCGCCGAGCAACAGCGCGAAGGCGGCCAGACCATTGCCCCGGCGCTCAGGCTTGATGACAGGTTTTTCAACCGGCGCTTCTGGCGCGGGCTGCACGTGTTCTTTTGGCAAGACTGTTTCGCTCACGTATCCATCCTTTGCGTTAGAAAGCAGGTACGGGATGTGCCCGTAGCGCCGCCAGCAAAGCCGCAGCGCTCGCGCCACGGCAATCCACAACGTTTTTGGCCCCAGCATCGCGCGCAATCTGCGCAACGCGAGGGCTTGGAACAAACAATGTCATACCGCTCAGTTGGGGCCAGGCATCACCTGCCAACTGCTGCAAATGTTCAAATCCCTGTCCACTGCTGACCACCAGCGCGTTCAGGCGTTCCGCTTTTATGCGTTGAAGCAGTGTGTGAGCCGGGTAAGACGGCAGCGTTCGGCGATACAGTTCAAGGTAATCGACCTGCGCGCCCAGCTGGCGCAGACGCTCGGCGAGCATTTCGCGTCCGCCCTCGCCGCGCACGATCAGCACCTTGGGCTCGCTGCACGTCACCGCTTGGGTAAACGCGGGCAACGCCAGCAAGGCCTCGCTGTCATCTGCGGATAAAGGGTAGCTAACATCCAGGCCATGCTCGGCGAGAATCTGCGCAGTGGCGGCACCCACACTGAACCACGGCTGCTCAGGCGCTTGCGGCCAATACTGGCTGACCCACTGCACGCCCAGGCGCGCAGCGGGCTTGCTGACCACGATGACCGCGCAATAGCGGTCCAGGTGGGCGACCATCTCGCGCTGGCTTTGAGTCAATGCCAGCGGTTCGATGGCCAGCAGCGGCAGGCTGCTGCTGAACACACCCACAGTGGCCAGCTCGTTCGCGAGTGCTGCCGACTCCTCAGCGGGTCGGGTCAGCAGCAGGCGCCAGCCTGTCACTCGTGACCCGCCTCGCCGTAGACCGCTTTAAGGATCTCACCGGCGCCTTGTGCCAGCAGGTCTTTGGCGACCTGCACACCCAACGCTGTTGCGGCACTGTGCGGGGCACGTGCTTCGGCGCTCAGCAATGTGCCACCGGCGGGCTCACCGACCAGGCCACGCAGCCAGATCTGCTCGCCTTCCAGCACGGCATAGCAGGCGATGGGCACTTGGCAGCCGCCATTGAGGTGTTTGTTGAGCGCACGTTCTGCGGTCACGCGCACTGCCGTGTCGGCATGGTGCAGCGGCGCCAGCAACGCGTGAATTTCGTGGTCCGCGCTGCGGCATTCAATGCCCACGGCGCCCTGGCCACCGGCTGGCAGGCTGTCTTCGACACTGATCGCCGAGGTGATGCGGTCTTCAAAGCCCAAGCGGATCAGGCCCGCAGCGGCGAGGATGATGGCGTCGTATTCACCGGCGTCGAGCTTGGCCAGACGCGTGTTGACGTTGCCGCGCAGAAAGCGGATTTCGAGGTCTGGTCGACGGGTCAGCAACTGAGCCTGACGGCGCAGGCTCGACGTGCCGACCACACTGCCGGCCGGCAAGGCATCGAGGCTGGCAAAGGTATTGGAGACAAAAGCGTCACGCGGGTCTTCGCGCTCGCAAATGCAGAACAGACCGAGGCCTTCAGGGAAGTCCATCGGCACGTCCTTCATGGAGTGCACGGCGATGTCAGCTTCGTTTTCGAGCAGGGCAGTTTCCAGCTCTTTGACGAATAAACCCTTGCCGCCGATTTTCGACAGCGGCGAGTCCAGCAGCTTGTCGCCACGGCTGACCATCGGCACCAGCGTCACCACAAGACCTGGGTGAGCCTGCTCTAAACGGGCTTTGACGTATTCGGCCTGCCACAGAGCCAGGGCGCTTTTACGGGTAGCGATGCGGATTTCGCGAGAGGACATGGATCAATCCGTACTGAAAAGATACGGCTGATAATAACAGCTCAGCCAAAACAGCTTTGACTTGTATCAGAAAGTACGTGGCCGATTAAGCCAGGAGCAGGCCATCCGTTACAGGAGGGCGAATAAATAGCGCGTGGGAGCGGGCTTGCTCGCGATGGCATCGACCCTATGATTCAGGCATACCGCGCCGCCTGAATCGCGAGCAAGCCCGCTCCCACCACAATGACCATTTGCCGTGTCAGAGCTGCTGCATCATTTTGCGCACGCCCGCCACGTGGCGGCGGCTCACAATCAGCGCATCGCCATTAAGCCCCTTGAGGAACAGCTGAAAATGCCCCAGCGGGGTACGTTGCAGGCGTTCGATACGGTCACGCGCCACCAGCGCGTTGCGGTGGATACGCACAAAGCGTTCACCGAATTCGTCTTCAAGGGCTTTGAGCGGCTCATCGAGCAACACTTCGCCGCCCTCGTGACGCAAGGTCACGTATTTATGGTCAGCGATGAAATAAATCACTTTGTCGATAGGGATGAGTTCAATGCCTTTTCGGGTTCTGGCACTGATGTGGCTGCGCGGCCCGCTGCCCGTTTGCGCGGCTGGCCGAGTCAGGGCCGCCAGTTGCACACGGTTAGGCCGGTGCGCGTCTTTTAAGGCCGCAGTAAGGGCCTCGGCGCTGACCGGCTTGAGCACGTAGCTCACACCGCTGTCTTGCAGGGCCTGAACAGAGAACTCGTCAGGCGCTACGCAAAACACCACGGCGGGTGGCAATTCGCGCTCGCATAATTTGGCAGCGACCTGCAAACCGTCGAGGCCCGGCATGTGGATGTCGAGAAGAACGACATCGGGCTTCAGGCTTTCGATCAGGCTCAGAGCCTCTTCGCCATGAGTAGCGGCGGGCTCCAGCGGCGTATAACCCCCAACAGCATTGAGCAAACGGCTCAAGTGCTCTCGGGCCAAGGTTTCGTCATCAACGATCAGGACATTCATATAGCGCTGTATTCCTGCGTGAGTCTCGCACAAGGATAGCGTAGACAGGTGAAGTGACGGCTGTCACAGCGATCCACGCTAAGACTAGCGTGAAGGCCAAAAAGTGCCGCAAGTCGCACAGCAAAATTCACCTGTGTCTGTTGCTCGATTTAATACCGGATGCGTCCAACAAGCTACAAAGACCTGCAAAGACTGCTCCATACGACCAACTGTAGACGGTTGCCAAGACGAATGGGGCCAATCTATACAATTCGTTTCGGTATTTTGTTTATACCTCAAATCCGTTAAAACCTGCCGACCTGCGTCAACGCCTTGAATGGCAACCCTGTTATGATCCGCAGTAACTTTTTATGTACTCCCACTCAGCCGATTACGAGCGAATCCATGAGCACCGACAAGACCAATCAGTCCTGGGGCGGCCGCTTCAGTGAACCCGTCGACGCCTTCGTTGCGCGCTTCACTGCCTCGGTCACTTTCGACCAGCGCCTTTATCGCCACGACATCATGGGCTCCGTGGCCCACGCCACCATGCTGGCCAAGGTCGGTGTGCTGACCGATGCAGAGCGCGACAGCATCATCGACGGTTTGAAAACCATCCAGAGCGAAATCGAGGCCGGCACTTTTGACTGGCGCGTCGACCTGGAAGACGTGCACATGAACATCGAAGCGCGCCTGACAGACCGCATCGGCGTGACCGGTAAAAAGCTGCACACCGGGCGCAGCCGTAACGACCAGGTCGCCACCGATATTCGCCTGTGGCTGCGTGATGAAATCGACCTCATCTTGGCTGAAATCACACGCCTGCAAAAAGGCCTGCTGGAGCAAGCCGAGCGCGAAGCCGAGACCATCATGCCGGGCTTTACGCACCTGCAAACCGCTCAGCCGGTGACCTTCGGGCATCACATGCTGGCCTGGTTCGAGATGCTCAGCCGCGACTACGAGCGCCTGGTAGACTGCCGCAAACGCACCAACCGCATGCCGCTGGGCAGCGCCGCACTGGCGGGCACCACCTACCCGATCGACCGTGAGCTGACCGCGCAACTGCTGGGCTTTGACGCCGTGGGCGGCAACTCGCTGGACAACGTCTCGGATCGCGATTTCGCCATCGAATTCTGCGCCGCCGCGAGCATTGCGATGATGCACCTGTCGCGCTTCTCCGAAGAGTTGGTGCTGTGGACCAGCGCGCAGTTCCAGTTCATTGATCTGCCTGACCGCTTCTGCACCGGCAGCTCGATCATGCCGCAAAAGAAAAACCCCGACGTGCCAGAGCTGGTACGTGGCAAAAGCGGTCGCGTGTTCGGTGCCCTGATGGGCCTGCTGACCCTGATGAAAGGCCAGCCATTGGCCTACAACAAGGACAACCAGGAAGACAAAGAGCCGCTGTTCGATGCCGCCGATACCCTGCGTGACTCGTTGCGTGCGTTTGCCGACATGATCCCGGCGATCAAGCCCAAGCACGCGATCATGCGTGAAGCGGCGCTGCGCGGTTTCTCGACAGCAACTGACCTGGCTGACTACCTGGTGCGCCGTGGCCTGCCGTTCCGTGACTGCCACGAAATCGTTGGCCATGCCGTGAAATACGGCGTGGAAACCGGCAAAGACCTGGCCGAAATGAGCCTGGAAGAACTGCGCCAGTTCAGCGATCAGATTGATGACGACGTGTTTGCCGTGTTGACCCTGGAAGGTTCGGTCAACGCCCGTAATCACATTGGCGGCACAGCGCCGGCCCAGGTGAAAGCGGCAGTGGTTCGCGGCAAGGCCTTGCTGGCCAGCCGTTAAACACAACGCCTGTAGGAGCTGCCGCAGGCTGCGTTCTTTTGATCTTTAAATCAACAGATCGCAGCCTTCGTTCCTCGGCAGCTCCTACAGGTCGGGTGCTTTGGCGCTCTTATTTTTTGCTGCTAATCCACGCCAAAAACTGCGGCATTGCTGCGTCTTTGTCTGCCGCGATGCGTTTAACGTGCGGGTTTTGCTCAAGGTGCTCCAGCAGCGCCTTGGCGCCTGGCAGTTCGGCCAGCAGGTCCAGGCCGAAGACTTTCTTGCCCACGCCACAGGCCAGGGTGACGCTGTACAGGAAGTAAATGTCTGCCACGCTCAGGGTGTCGCCCGCAACATAGGGTGCAAATGTTGCGTGACGCGACAGCGACGCAATGCCGTGCAGCAACTCAGCCTTGGCTTTGGTCTTGATCGCCTCAGGGACTTGCGTGCCGAAGAACGCTTCGGCGTAGCACGCACGGGCGGGCAACTCGATGTACAACTCGATTTCTTTGGCGATGGCCAGCACGTGGGCGCGCTCAAAGGGATCGGTCGGCAGCAGTTTGGGGCCCGGCTGGGTCTGTTCGATGTAGTCGAGGATCACGCTGGTTTCGTTGACGTAGCCCTGCTCGACGCCCAATACCGGCACTTTGCCGCAAGGGCTGACTACCAGCGCCTCTGGGGTTTTGCCAGCAAAAAACGCGACCTCTTCAAACGGCAGGCCCTTTTCCAGCAGCGCCAGCTTGACCATGTTGTAGTAGTTACTGACAGCGAATCCATAAAGCTTGAGCATCACAAAGCCTCCAGGCCATGTTGGGGTTGGCAGCAGCTGTTATAGAGCTTCGCCGCTAAGCTGACCAGCAGCATCATTGCGCTGAATACCGCTAAACTGCCGGCCTTACCTTAAGGAGCCTGCCCATGAGCGAGCCAACTGATATCGACAACGACGAAGAAGAATTCGCCGAATCCACCCTGACCCAGGCGATTGAAAACCAGATCGAAAGCGACAATCCGCCCGCGGCCAAGGCCACCTTCAATAAGCTGACCCTGGTCGGTTATGAGCGCGAAGAGATTTTGAACTTGATGGCCCACGTACTGGCCATCGAGATCGACGCGATGCTCGACGAAGACCGCGCCTTCAACACCGAGTGGTATGAGACAGCCCTTCGCGCACTGCCTGAGCTGCCACCCGAGAAAGCCTGAGGCAGCGCTCAGGTGCGAATGACGGGCGCCCGCTGCCAATCCAGTTCGCTGGCAGGCACCGGGCGGCCAAACCAGTAGCCCTGGCCCAGATCGCACTTGAAGTCGAGCAGGAACTGCGCCTGCTCGATGTGCTCGATGCCTTCGGCGTGCACCTGCAAGCCCATGCTTTGGGACAGGGCAATGACCGCGCGCACAATCGCCACGTCGTCATTGTCTTCCGGCAAGCCTGCGACAAAACCCTGATCAATTTTGAGTTTTTGCACAGGCAGTTGCTTGAGGCGCAGCAGCGATGAAAAGCCGGTGCCAAAGTCATCAATGGCCAGGCGCAACCCCAGCGCACGCAGACGGTGCATCTGCTCCAGCGCCCCTTGAGAATCTTCCATCACCGCGCTTTCCGTGACTTCCAGCTCCAGCAAGGCCGGGTCCAGACCGCTGTCGGTCAACACGGTGGACACCAGCGTATAGAGCTCCGGGCGGGCGAACAGACGGCTGGAGATATTCACCGCCACGAACGACAAATGCACGCCTGCCGATTGCCACTGGCACATCTGCCAACAGGCTTGTTCCAGCACCCAGGCGTCAATTTCGGCTATCAGGCCGGTGCGTTCAGCGATCGGGATAAACTCCCCCGGAGGCACCAGCCCCCGCAGCGGGTGCTCCCAGCGCACCAAAGCTTCAACCCCGATCAGGCGGCTGGTTTTCAGGTCATGCACCGGCTGGTAATACACCCGCAACTCTTGCTGCTCGAGCGCCCGGCGCAAGTCGCTGGCCACCTCGATCCGGTTAAGGGCGTGCACGGTCAGTTCTTCGGTGTACAGCGCGTAGCCTTCGCGGCCCGCACTTTTGGCCTTGAACAGCGCCGAGTCGGCATTGCGCAGCAGTTGCTCGGCGTTCAGCGCATCGCCGGGGAACACACTGATGCCCACGCTGGCGCTCACAAACAGTTGATGGCTGGTGACCTCAAACGCTGCTTTCATGGCCTCCAGCACTTGCTGCGCCAGCACCTCGGCGCGGCTCGCATTTGAGCAATTTTCGATCAGCACGGCGAACTCGTCGCCGCCCAGCCGGGCCACCGTATAGCCTTTGCCGAACACGCGCTGTAAACGCCCGCTGACCGCCTTGAGCAACAGGTCGCCGACGTTATGCCCAAGGCTGTCGTTAATAATTTTGAAATGATCAAGGTCGATCATCAGCAGCGCGCAGCCTGTCTTGTGGCGCTGCGCAGAGGTCAAGGCCTGCTCGGTACGGTCGGTGAATAGCAAACGATTGGGCAGGTCAGTGAGCGGGTCATGGTGGACCAGCCGCGCCAGGTCCGTCTGGGATTTTTTAATAGCCGAAATGTCGGTGAACACCGCGACATAGTGGGTGAGCTGGCCTTTTTCGTCGGTGATGGCCCGCACGGTTTGCCACTGCGGGTAGATTTCACCGTTTTTGCGCCGGTTCCAGATCTCGCCGTGCCAGTCGCCGGTTTCTTGCAAGGACTTGAAAACACCCTGGTAAAACTCAAGGTCATGGTGACCAGACTTGAACATGTTGGGCCGTTTACCCAGCACTTCTTCGACCGTATATCCGGTGATTTCAACCAGCGCCCGATTCACATGCACAATTGCACCCGTACGGTCAGTGACCAGCACCCCTTCACGGGTGCAATCAAACACCGCTGCCGCTTGGCGCAGACGCTCGCGATCCTCGCGTTGGCGCTTCAAGCTGGCGCTCCCGCCGAGAAAACCCAACAGTTGGGAGCGGGCAACAAAGATCAGAACGGCGCTGACAAACACCCACACATAGCCATTGATGAGCTGCCAGTGCGCCAACTGCGCCGAGTCGTCCAAAAAACTGCTCAATAAATGATCAGTTATTTGCAGCCAGGCTACCGATAACAACCCGTAAAGCAGGGCTGCACGCAGGGCATTGCGAGAAGAAACCGACATGAGAAAGTTATAACGCCTACAAAAAAATGGGAATTATAGAGTAAGAAACATCCAGCCACTCTTATCTCAAAGGGCGACTGGTTTTAAATGGCTGCATGGTGATAATGCGTGTTGCAATTTATTTCATCTTCCCGAGGGCCAAACAGCCTATGTGGTACAACGGTTTTCTTGACTTGTCAGCCTGGCAACTGGTTGCAGTCACCCTGTTGATGACCCACGTGACCATTATCGGTGTCACGGTTTATCTTCACCGCTACTCAGCTCACCGCTCACTTGAACTCAACGGTGGCCTGAAACACTTCTTCCGCTTCTGGTTGTGGCTGACCACCGCGCAGAACACCCGCGAGTGGACGGCCATCCACCGCAAACACCACGCCAAATGTGAAACCGCCGATGACCCGCACAGCCCGGTCGTCAAAGGGTTATCGACCGTTTTGCGAAAAGGTGCAGAGCTGTATCGCGAAGAAGCACAGAATGCTGAAACGCTACGCATTTACGGCAAAAACTGCCCTGAAGACTGGATCGAGCGCAATCTTTATTCGCGTTACAAGCTGCTGGGCGTAGCCCTGATGCTGGTGATTGATTTGCTGCTGTTCGGCGCCATCGGCCTGACTATCTGGGCCGTGCAGATGATGTGGATCCCGGTGTGGGCCGCGGGCGTGGTCAACGGTTTGGGCCATGCGGTCGGTTATCGCAACTTTGAGTGCCGCGATGCTGCGACCAATCTGGTGCCGTGGGGCATCCTCATTGGTGGCGAAGAGCTGCACAACAACCACCACACCTACCCCAACTCGGCCAAGCTGTCGGTCAAGAAGTGGGAGTTCGACTTGGGTTGGGCGTGGATCAAAGTGTTCAGCTTTTTGCGTTTGGCCAAGGTTCAGCGGGTTGCGCCTATCGCCCACCGGGTCGAAGGCAAAGGCAGCCTGGACATGGACACCGCGATGGCGATCCTCAACAACCGGTTCCAGATCATGGCGCAGTACCGCAAGCTGGTGATCGCACCGCTGGTGCAGCAAGAGCTGGCCAAGGTCGATCACTCGGTTCGCCACCAGTTCCGCCGGGCCAAGCGCCTGCTGTCGCGTGAAACCAGCCTGCTGGAAGAGCGCCATCACCAGCGTATCGAAACCCTGCTGGAGCACAGCCAATCGCTCAAAGTGATCTATGAAAAGCGTCTGGCGCTGCAACAGATCTGGATCAAGACCAGCACCAATGGTCACGACATGCTGGCGGCGATCAAGGAATGGGTCCATGAGGCGGAAGCCAGCGGGATTCATTCGTTGCGTGAATTTGCCAAACAGCTGAAAACCTACTCGCTGCGCCCTGCGGCGGTTTAAGAGCGGTTGCGGGCAGCGACTACCACGGTAGTCGCTGACGAAGCATGAGGCTGCGATGGGTTGCGAAGCGACCCAAAACAGCGGTCCTGCGGCCCGCATCGCAGCCTTCGTGCCTCGTCAGCGGCTACAGATTTGCCAAGGTTAGACGGTGCTTTGCACCTTGCTCATCAGGCGTGACAGTTCTGCCGTGCCTACCCGCAGCAAACGCGCGGTCTTGCTGCTGGCCAGCGCATCCAGGCCTTCTTCTGATTCCAGCACCGCCAACTGCCCGGCCAGGTTCATGACCAGCGCCTCTCGCGAGTACACCCCGCCTCCCAGGTGATACACCGCCGCGATCAACTCGCGCAGCTCCAGCGGCAAGCGCCAGCGTGTGCGCAACGCAGAGCCGTAGGCGGCCCCAAACTCGGCCAGGGACTCGTCAATCACCTGCGTGTCCAGCTCGCCCCCCGCCTGCTGCCATTCTTGCAAACAGCGCAGCACCGCCAGATCACCCAGGCGGTACAGCAAACCCGCACAGTAGCAGCGCTGCTGATCGAGGTTGAGCATGCCTGCCAAGGTGCGACCGTACTCTGCCGCGCGCAACGACACCGCCCACTGGTGCTCGGCGTAATCGGCCAGACGCGGGTCGTTCAGTTGCGCGCTGTGCTTGAGCGTCAGCCCTTGCACCAGGTTCATGCTTTGCGCCGGGCCCAGCCGCTGCAAGGCGTGGGTCAGCGTCTGGGCGGGCCGCGCAAGGTGCTGCGCAGCGCTATTGGCCGCAGCAATCAGCACGGCGGTAATTTGCGGGTCTTTGCACACTTCATCTTCCAGCGCCGACAGGTTGAGGCCGTCAGGGCTGAGGCTGCGCTTGACCGCTGCCCGCGCATCGATCCACAGCGGTGCGCCATCCGAAGACGCCCGGCGCTGTGTCAGAAAACGTTTGAGGGTCATGCCGGGCGCCAGTGACGGCACGTCACACAGTACCTCTTGCCCCGCGCTCAGTAACAGCCCCTGCAGACGCTTGGTCAGACCGCTCAGGTCCAGTGGTTTAGTCAGGTAGGCGGTGGGCGCCAACGGCAAGGCTTCGCGTACGCTGGCGCTGTCATTGCGGCTGCTGACTAAAATAAACGGCAAGGCCGGGCTGCGACGACGTTGGCGCACACTGCGCAACACATCCAGCCCGCTGACACCGGGCAGGTCCCGGTCTGAAATCACCAGGTCATAACTTTTTTGGCTCAGCAGCAAGAGTGCCTGCTGCCCTTCACCGCACACATCCAACTGCGCGTCACACCGAACACTCAGCACCACTTGCTTGAGTAGATCCCGGGACCACGGATCGGCCTCGGCAATCAATACGCTCGGTACAACGGATAAATCTACAACGGCCATTCAATCTGCTCCCAGCGCAATGCCTGCACCTTAGACAATGGCAACGCATGGATACAGAAAAATCACATGTCTGAATCGCTTAAAGCAAAAAAAACCGCCGAAGCGGTTTTTTTTGTCTATCGAGTCACACCTTCACGGCGGGCTTACGCCAGCTCAGCGAAGCACTCTTCGATAATGGCCAGGCCTTTGTCCAGCAACTCGTCTGGAGCGGTCAACGGCACCAGAACACGCAGAACGTTGCCGTACGGGCCGCACGACAGCAGGATCAGACCTTTCTCACGCGCTTTAGCGACGACTTGAGCCACGGCTGCTGCGTTTGGCTTGTGTGCGTCGCCGCCTTCGAACAGCTCGACCGCGATCATGGCGCCCAGCGCACGAACGTCGCCGATCACCGGGTACTTGGCCTGAATAGCCTTTAGGCCAGATACCAGATGCTCGCCCACTGCCTTGGAACGGTCCAGCAGGTGCTCTTCTTCAAACACCTCCAGCACAGCCAGTGCCGCCGCACACGCGATCGGGCTACCGGCGTAGGTGCCGCCCAGGCCGCCTGGAGCGATGGCGTCCATCAGTTCGGCCTTGCCGCACACGCCCGCCAGCGGGAAGCCGCCAGCGATGGATTTAGCGAAGGTGGTCAGGTCAGCTGCAACACCCATTTGTTCCATGGCGAAGAAGGTGCCGGTACGACCCGCGCCTGTTTGTACTTCGTCAGCGATCAGCAGGATGCCGTGCTTGTCACACAGTTCACGCAGGCGAGCCATGAACGCTTTCGGCGCCACGTAGAAACCACCTTCGCCCTGAACTGGCTCGATGATGATGGCAGCGATGTCTTTAGGCTCGGCATCGTTTTTGAAGATGCGTTCGATGCTGGCGATGGAGTCGTCAACGCTGATGCCATGCAGCTCGCACGGGTACAGAGCGCGGAAGATACCGCCTGGCATCAGGCCCATGCCGGCCGAGTAAGGCACGACTTTACCGGTCAGGCCCAGGGTCATCATGGTACGGCCGTGGTAAGCGCCGGTGAACGCGATCACGCCAGCACGGCCAGTGGCTGCGCGGGCAACCTTGATGGCGTTTTCAACGGCTTCCGAACCGGTGGTCACCAGCAGGGTCTTCTTGTCGAAGTTGCCTGGGACCTTGGCGTTGATTTTTTCGCACAGCTCTACGTACGGCTCGTAAGCCAGTACCTGGAAGCAGGTGTGGGTCAGCTTGGTCAGTTGCTCTTGCACGGCGGCAATGATTTTCGGGTGCAGGTGACCGGTGTTCAGTACCGCGATACCGCCCGCGAAGTCGATGAACTCACGACCTTCAACGTCGGTTACGGTCGCGTTTTTTGCCGACTCGGCAAAAATCGGGTGGATCTGGCCAACGCCGCGAGGGACAGCGGCTTCACGGCGTTTCATCAAAGATGCGTTGGTCTTGTTGCTCATGGTGTTCCTCATTCGCCGTTTATCTAACGGCGTGGTTCAAGGCTGACGCGCCTGGGTAGCACCGATGCCAGCATGCGATGATCGACTGGCATGGCGCGCCCGGCCACAAAAATTAACAGTTTGAAACACAGAGGGAGCATCGCTCTCGTGCCCCTTCTGCTGAACCACCCGCCGAGTTAAATACTCAGGCAGAGATATTTGATTTCCAGGTAGTCTTCGATGCCGTACTTGGAGCCTTCACGGCCCAGGCCCGACGCCTTGATGCCGCCAAATGGCGCGACTTCGTTGGAAATGAGACCGGTGTTAACGCCGACCATGCCGTATTCCAGTGCTTCTGCAACACGGAAAACGCGGCTCATGTCACGCGCATAGAAGTACGACGCCAGACCGAACTCGGTGTCGTTGGCCATTTCGATCACTTCGGCTTCGTCTTTGAAACGGAACAGCGGTGCCAGCGGGCCGAAGGTTTCTTCTTTGGCCACGGCAGCGTTTTTCGGCACGTTGACCAGAATGGTCGGCTCGAAGAAGCTGCCTTCCAGGCTGTTGCCGCCTGCCAGCAGGGTTGCGCCTTTGCTCAGTGCATCAGCGATGTGTTCTTTGACTTTGGCCACAGCCTTGTCATCGATCAGCGGGCCGGTGGTGGTGCCTTCTTCCAGACCGTTACCGATTTTGAGCTTGGCCACAGCCGCTTTGAGTTTTTCTGCGAATGCGTCGTACACGCCATCCTGAATGTACAGGCGGTTGGCACACACGCAGGTCTGGCCGTTGTTGCGGTACTTGGAGATGATCGCGCCTTCGACGGCCTTATCCAGGTCAGCGTCGTCAAACACGATGAACGGCGCGTTGCCGCCCAGTTCCAGAGAAACTTTTTTGATGTCCTTGGCGCATTCGGCCATCAGTTGACGACCGATTTCGGTCGAACCGGTGAAGGACAGCTTGCGCACGATCGGGTTGCTGGTCAGCTCGCCGCCGATGTCGCCAGCGCTGCCCGTCACAACGCTCAACACGCCTTTTGGAATGCCGGCACGGTGCGCCAGCTCAACCAGTGCCAGGGCCGAGAACGGAGTTTGCGAAGCCGGCTTGATCACCATGGTGCAACCTGCGGCCAGTGCCGGGCCTGCTTTACGGGTGATCATGGCGGCCGGGAAGTTCCACGGCGTAATGGCAGCGGTCACACCGATCGGTTGTTTGATCACGATCAGGCGCTTGTCAGGCTGGTGGCCTGGAATCACGTCGCCATAGACGCGCTTGGCTTCTTCAGCGAACCACTCGATGAACGAAGCGGCGTAAGCGATTTCGCCCTTGGCTTCAGCCAGTGGCTTGCCTTGCTCCAGGGTCATGAGACGGCCCAGGTCGTCCTGGTTTTCAATCAACAGCTCAAACCAGCGACGCAGTTTGCCTGCACGCTCTTTAGCGGTCAGTGCACGCCAGGCTGGCAACGCCTTGTCTGCGGCTTCAATCGCACGACGGGTTTCAGCCGCGCCCATTTTTGGCACGGAACCGATGATTTCGCCCGTGGCCGGGTTGTTAACCTTGATCGTCTGACCACCGTCCGCATCGACCCAAGCACCATCGATATAGGCTTGTTGGCGGAACAGTTGTGCGTCTTTGAGCTGCATGTTGGCTTTCCTTAACAGCACCGCACAGAGGCGGGGCGAATTATTGATAGAAGAAAGGCGCCATAGAAGGCTGCCGTCAGGAAGTCATTCACTGCCAAAGTACTTGGATAGCGCACAAAGAATAAGCCGTGCGATTCAGCACTCAGACAAGAGCGTTTGAAATCTCAAACGAATCCTAGGGTCAACAGGGGTAAAGGACAATAGGCTGTTCGAAAAAAAGAACAAACGGCCTGATTTCACCCTTTTCTCACCTAGTCCTCATTAATACCCCATAACGCACAAAGAAACACCCGACGAATCAGCGGCATGGACGGGCGACACGCAGATGAGTATCATGGCGCCCGCGTTGCACCAGTAGCTCAGCTGGATAGAGTACTGCCCTCCGAAGGCAGGGGTCGTGGGTTCGAATCCCGCCTGGTGCGCCATCTTTCTTTGTATTGAGTCTTTCTACGGCTCAGCCGACTCAACCCCCGAATCGGCCACTTCCAACACACCCCCTTCCTTGTCAGCCGGAGCCGGTAGCTCCAGTACGTTTGTGCGCGTCAGGTACGGCACTTTGCCGGAAGGCACCAGGGTGGCGGCGGCTTCCAGGTGGATGTCTTGATCGTCGAAGAAGATGTGCGGGTTGAAGGCGGTGAGTACTTTGGCTTTGCCGACGCCGCCGAGGAAGAAGGCTTCGTCGACGTAGACTCCCCAAGCGCGCAGGGTGTTGATGACGCGCATTTCTGAGGGGGAATTGCGCGCGGTCACGATGGCGATTCGGATGGGGGAGTCTTTGCTGCCGGTGGGCAGGCGTTCTTGCAGGCTGGCCAATTTTTTTAACAGGCTGGCGTAGGGGCCTTCTTCCATGGGGGTGTGTTGCAGCGCATCTTCTTGCGCCTGGAAGGCGACCAAACCTTTGGTTTTGTAGACCAGTTCGCTGGCGTCGGAGAACAGGACGGCGTCGCCGTCGAAGGCGATGCGCACTTGGCCTTCGGGGATTTGCGGGGCGTTGGCCGGGGGTGCGGTGAGGATCGCTGCGGCGCATTGTCTGGAGTCGATGACCTTTTGCGCATCTTCGACGTTGGTGGTCAAAAACAGGTCCACATCGAAAGCATCGATGTAATCGGCCACTGACTCGCCGCCGGTGAAGGCCGAGCGGGTGATTGCCAGTTGGTCGTGACGTATGGTTTTAAGCACGCGGATGCCGGTGTCCGGGCTGTTGCGGGACATGACCACCACTTCGACCAGCGGCGCTTGGTCGTCGCTTTTGCGATGCCGGTTCAGGTCCAGCAGGGCTTTGACCAGGTAGTACCCCGTGCCGGGTTTCAGCAGTTCGTTTTCACGCTCTTGCATGTAGCGGCGGTAGTTGGGGATCGCGCTCTCAGGGTCGGTTTCGAGGCCTTCCTTGAACATTTGGTCAGACTCGCTCATGTCGAATAGCGCGGTAGCGGAAATACCGACGACCAAGGTGTTGCTCAAATCAAATGCCATGGGGACTTCCTTTATGCCGCTGCGCGCTTGCTGAGGCTGCGAGGATAGTCGATTTAGTGCTGTTCATCTGTAGGCGTGAGCCTCGCGATCTTTGGGAAGATCAAAAGATCGCGAGCAAGCTCGCTCCTACAGATTGGTGGGGTGGGTTAGAGGTCGTGCAGGCACAGGTCGTCGATGACGGCTTTGCCCATGTCGCACAGGTAGTGCGAGGCCCAGGCATGGCGTTCGCCGTCGTGTTCCAAGGCAGCATCAAGGGCCAGCTTTTTGGCGCAGAACAGTAAGGCCGAGACTTGTTCTAGCGCTTGGCGCAGCGGGATATCCGGGTTTACACGAAACAACTGATGGTCGCCTGCACCGCAAGGGCCAAAGGTCACGACGCCAAGGGTTTTGATCGGGGAAGAGGTGGTCATTTTTGAAGCTCCTATGGGATTCAGAGCTACCACCATTGGTTCTCAGGCTAAAGGTGGCAGCCGTACGCGGGCTGAGAATCGGGAGCATAGGAACCCCGGCAGGCACGAAGGCCTCCCGCGCACAGCCGCCATAACACAGCAAACTGGCACACAAAAAACGCCATCTATCATTGGGATGGGCGGCGTTAAGGTCGCTATTCTTCCTCGGATTCTCAAGCCCGACCACTGTTTATTTCAGTGACGGCACACAGTACGCCTGCCTTTAAAACCAAGAAGCCATCCATTGCCGCACTTCACGTAGGAGCGTGCGCTTTTCTGTGCCCGCCTCTCAAACTGCGCGCTGTAAAAATCCTTCAGACCTAAGTCTGTCTGCTTACAGACATTGCCGAGCAAGCTGATTTCGGCCGCATTTTGATGCCGATACCGTGCGCCGCTCTCCTACTGGAAGGCGCCCTATGAGCAGCAAACAAGGTGTGACGCAAACACTAAGGCGTGTGGGTGGCGATGGCGGCCAAGGGGCTTCGTATTTTGATGACATGACCCCGGCCGAACTCAAAGAGCGTGATGCCGGGATCAAGGCCTACGAGGCCATTCAGGCCCGGCAAGATGCCTACATGGCGCGCCGCCAAGCTGAAGCGGCCGCTCAGCAAAGCCAACAAAAACCTGAGCGCCGGGGCTGTGTGTTCGCCAAGTGCAGCAAGCTGCCCGATGCCGTTATCAACTACACAGACCCAGCAGGTTTTGTGCCGGTTGATAGTCTGAGTGACTACGGCAATTTTGCGATTTTAGGTGGGTCTCAGACCGACAGTTCCGGGTTGGTGCCACTGGCCTTAATCAGTGGCGCGGTACCGGCGGGTATCGGTGGTCTGGCCTTGAGCGGCACCGCTACTGGAACGACCGCCACTGGAGGCGCTGCCGCCGTGGGCGGAACGATGATTGCCAGCACGTTGTTGGGCGTGCTCGCCTTTTTATGGCCGTCTTCACTGGCTGACAGCGCCCTGTACACCGAAGACCAACTTCGCTCGCTCAAGCAAGCCCGCACCCGTATGCGCTTGCAGGTTGAGCAACAGGCAGATGGATCGCTCAAGGGCTATGGCTTTTACACCGGCTCAACACCCGAATGGGAAATGATCGACGTCATCCAGTTCAGCCAACGCGGTTCGCAGCAGGTGGCGGACTTTGGGGGTGGCGTGGAGTTGATCTGGACGCCCGCGATAAATCCTCAGGACACGCTCGGGATTCCACCGTTGAAAGGTGCGCCGCACACGCCGCAGATATGGATCTACCCGCCGACAAAAGCCGCTGACGCGCTGATCGTTAATCCGATTTATCCACCGGACTACAAAGACTTCATTTTGGTGTTCCCGGCTGACTCGGGTGTGGCGCCGCTTTATGTTGTGTTGAATGTGCCGGGGCATGGGTATCACCCAGCGCCCAATGCTTTAAGTGGTTTTCCTGATGCCAAAATTGCACCGGCCAAGACTTTTAAAAGCGGCGGCATGAAGCGTAAACGCTGGAAAGTTTCAGACGGCAGAATACTTGAATGGGATTACCAGCACGGCGCGGTAGAAATGTACGACAAACGCGGCAATCACTTGGGGGAGTTCAATGCAAACACCGGTGAACAAACGAAACCCGCCAAACCCACCAGGAAAGTAGAACCATGAACCATTCTGTTTTGATTTTCGACAAGACCACAGAAGAGCTAATAAACGAAGTGCCTATCCCTGGCGCGCATGCTGAACAACTCAAAGCGCTCATGGGATGGGCTTCGGATGAAGAAGCAATCTATGAGTACGACCTCACCCCAGCGCAAGTGCGGACTATCCAAACATGGGTAGAGAGCACACTGGAAACCCCGAACGGCCTCTATCAGTTGTCTTGCTCAGCGTAAAAACTGTAGGAGCGAGCTTGTCTCGCGATCTTTTTAAAGGTCAAAAGATCGCGAGGCAAGCTCGCTCCTACCGTGGGTGGGGTTAGGTGAATAGTTTGCTCAGGAAGGTGAGTTTTTTCTTGTAGGAACGCCGGGCTTCGAGGGCTTGGTCGAGGGTGACGCTGACGAAGCGGGCCTTTTGGTTGGGTTGCATTTGGCCGATCAGGTCGAGGTCGGCGCTGATGACGGTGCCGATCATGGCGTAGCCGCCACCCGAGACGGCGTCGCGGTGCAAAACGATGGGTTCGAGCCCGGCAGGGACCTGGATCGAGCCAATCGGGTAGCAGCTGTCGACGATGTTGGACGGGTCAGAACCGGCGCCAAACGGTTGCTCACGTGGCTGGAAGCTCAAGGCGCTGCCGCCCTTGAAGCGGTAGCCAATGCGATCAGCCTCGGAGCCGACGGTCCAGAGTTCGGCGAAGAAGCTGTGCGCGGCCGCTTCGCTGAGGCGCTCGTAGTACAGGCCCGGGACGACCCGCAGGGTGATTTCGCCACCAATGGCTTGGCGCAAGGCCATGGGCAAGCTGGCCCCGGCGCGGCCTTTGCCGCTGGCAATGCCCACAGGCAGTTCGTCGCCCGCCACCAACCGCCGACCGTTGAAGCCGCCCAACCCGCCAAGGGCATAGGTGGAGCGGCTGCCGAGCACAACCGGCACGTCGATACCACCCGCCACCGCCAGGTACATGCGGGCGCCCGCCTTCGGAAAGTCAAAGCGCAGCACTTGCCCGGCCTTCACCGAGAACGCGGTGTCGGGGTGCATTTCTACGCCGTCGAGGCGGGGGGTCATGTGGGCGCCGCTGACCGCGACCAACGCGTCTTGCTGGAACTCGAGTTCCGGCCCCAGCAGCGTGCATTCCAGCGCCGCTGCACCGGCCGGGTTGCCCACTAATTGGTTGGCGGCGCTCAAGGCGTATTGGTCGAGCGCGCCGGATGGCGGGATGCCCAAGTGGTAGTAGCCTTCGCGGCCCAAGTCTTGAACCGAGGTGGCGAGTCCGGGTTTGAGTACTTTGATCATGCCAGCACCTGCGACAAAGACTGTGGATAGCCAACCGGGTCGGCCAGAAACGCGTCCAGCGAGAACTCCACCGGCCGGATCCGCAAATCGAAACGCCCGGCGTCGACCTCGGCCACGGCGTGGTCGTAGTCTTCGCGGCTCATCGGTTTGAATTGCACGATGTCACCGGGGCGGAAGAACACCATGTGTTCTTTGAGGTAGGCGAGGTTCTGCTGCGGGTCGTAGATCGGCGCCGGGGTGACGCCAAACATTTGGTAACCGCCCGCGCCACGTACCGAGTAAATGCAGCCAAAACAACCGCCGTGGCCGAGGGTCAATTTGGGCGTGTCGGTGCGCGGCCGCAGGTATTTGGGCACCTGTAATTGCCGCTCGCGCTCTACCATCTGGAACATAAACGGCAGCCCGGCAACAAAGCCGACCATCGAGACAAACCACGGCGCACCGCTGTGGGCTTCGATGAAGGCCTCGACATCGGCCAGGCCGTTGATGCGGGCGGCGTATTCCAGGTCCGTGGCAAGCGGGTCTTGGTGGCGATCGCGAAAACGCATCAGGGTTTCGTACGTCCACGGGTCGTTGTAAAGCACCGGAATTTCGATGATGCGGGTGTGCAACGAGCGCTCGGCGACGGCCCCTGCTTCGGCGCTTTTTACGGCGTCGAGCAGCGTTTGAGGAGCGATGCGGTCCGGGTCAAAACGGATCTGGAATGAAGCGTTGGCCAGGCACACATCAAGCACGCCATCGAGGGCCATGTGCTCCACTGCGCGGGTGACGGCCATGCCTTTGAAGAAAGCTTCGAGGGACATGCTGTCGCTGACTTCGGCAAACAAATGCTCGTCCGCGCCGAAGCTGTAGCGGATTGGGGTATTCATGCGTCACCTCCACCAGAGTGCTCAACCAACCAGGTTTCCAAGGTGCCGGTGTTGAAGTCCGCGCTGTGCAGCCACGGCTGTTTCAACAACTGGCCATGCAACGACAAGGTGCTGGCCATGCCGGTCAATTGAGTCTGCTCTACCGCGCTTGATGCCCGGGCCAAGGCTTGCGAACGGTCAGCGCCGTGCACAATCAGTTTGGCCAGCAACGAGTCGTAGTACGGCGGCACACGGTAGCCTTGATACAGGTGCGTGTCGACGCGAACGCCCTCACCCTGCGGCCAGACCAACGCCTCGACCACGCCGGGGCTGGGGAAGAAATTGCGCGCCGGGTCTTCGGCATTCAGGCGCATTTGCAAGGCGGCGCCATTGAGGCGGATATCGCTTTGCTGCAAGCCCAACGGCTCGCCAGCAGCAATGCGCAACATGGCCTGGACCAGGTCGATGCCAGTGATCAATTCACTGACCGGGTGTTCGACCTGAATCCGCGTGTTCATCTCGATAAAGAAGAACTCACCTGTCTCATCGTCGTACAGGTATTCCAGCGTGCCAGCGCCCTTGTAGCCCAGCGACTCGGCCAAGCGTACGGCGCTCTCGCAAAGGGTTTCGCGCTGTTGCTGAGTGAGGACCGGCGACGGCGCTTCTTCGAAGACTTTTTGCCGACGGCGCTGCAACGAGCACTCACGCTCAAACAAATGCACGGCGCGCTGACCGTCGCCCAGCACCTGGACTTCGATGTGCCGCGCCTTGCCGATAAAGCGCTCCAGATACACCGCGCCATTGCCGAACGCGGTCTGCGCTTCACGCTGGGCGCGCGGGAATTCTTCGCTCAGTTGCTGGGCGCTTTGCGCCAGGCGAATCCCACGCCCGCCGCCACCGGCCGATGCCTTGATCAGCAAGGGATAGCCCACAGACTCGGCGGCCTTGAGCGCGGAATCGACGTCGAACAGCTCATCCGCAGAGCCCGGCACCACGGGCACGCCAGCGGCCTGCGCGGTGCGGCGGGCCTCGGCTTTGTCACCCATACGGCGAATGGTATCGGGGCTGGGGCCGACAAAAATCGCCCCGGCGGCGAGCACGGCTTCGGCGAAGTCGGCGTTCTCGGACAAAAAACCGTAACCCGGATGCACTGCGTTGGCGCCGGTGGCTGTCAGCGCGCCGATCAAGGCCTCGATGTTCAGATAGCTTTTATCGGCGCGGGCCGGGCCGAGGATGTGGACCTCATCGGCCATGCGCGCAGCCTGTGAGTCGACGTCGGCTTCGCTGCACGCGGCCACGGTGGGAATCCCCAACGCCTGGGCGGCGCGAATAATCCGCACGGCGATCTCGCCACGGTTGGCGATCAGTAATTTATGAATGCCTTGGGTCATGGTCGCGCCCTTACTCGTGGTCGAGCGTTGCGATGACTTGGCCCGGCTCGATCGGGTCGCCGTCTTCAACCAGGAAGGCGCTGACCCGACCGGCTGCCCCGGCGGTCAATTCAGAAAACTGCTTCATGACTTCAATCAAGCCAATGACCGTGTCGGCAGTGACCTGCGCGCCCACTTCAACAAAGTTGTCCGAGTCCGGTGAAGCTTTGCGGTAGAACGTGCCCGGCAATGGGGTGATGACGGTGTGTTCGGCCATGTCTGTTCCTCTTGGAATAGTTGTAGAAAGGCAGGCAAAAAATGAATCGATGCGAAACCCTGGTTTCTGGCGCCAGGTGTTCAGGGATTAACGCGGCGCGCGCACCTTGAGCCCGGCACCGTCCAGTGCGCCGTGCACCGCTTGGGCCAAAACGAGCGCGCCCGGCGTGTCGCTGTGCAAGCAGATGGAGTCGAACTCGATGGCCAGGTCTTCGCCTTCGACGGTGCGTACCACGCCCTCCTGACAGGCACGCAACGCACGCTCGGCAACATGGGCCGGGTCGTAAGCACGCACATTGCGGGTAAACACGATGGAGCCGCTGAGGTCGTATTCGCGGTCGGCATAGAACTCACGAACCACCGGCTGGCCCAGCGCTTGCGCGATGCGGCAGATCACCGAACCCGGCATGCAAAACAGCAGCAGCTCTGGCTCCAGACGTTGCAGGTTCTCGACCAGCAAGCGCGCGGCTTCTTCGTCGCGGGCCAGGTGCATGTAGAGCGCGCCGTGGGGCTTGATGTGTTGCAGTGCAACGCCTTGAACACGCGCCAGCTCACGCAGGGCGCCGAGTTGATAAAGGATGTCGTCGACCAGTTCCTGGGCCGGGGCATTGATGTGGCGACGGCCAAAACCGACCAGGTCGCGAAAGCCCGGGTGTGCGCCAATGGCCACGCCCAGTCGCTTGGCTTGCTCGATGGTGCGGCGCATGGTGCTCGGGTCACCGGCATGAAAACCGGTGGCGATATTGGCCGAGCTGATGAAGGCCATCAGTTCGGTGTCGACGCCATCGCCGATGGTCCACGGGCCGAAGCCCTCGCCCATGTCGGAGTTGAAATCTACGGTGTGCATGGGTGCTGCTCCTGGTGCTGATGACTGCATGCAAACTACGTTAGAGTGCTGCCAACCCCGTGGAAAGATCTATTAATAGATAGGATGCCTTCTGAAAAACAGATAGATGCCCTATGGAGTGTCCATGTCACTGACCCTGCGCCAAGTCCGCTATTTCGTCGCCACCGCCGAGATTGGGCAAATCTCCCAGGCGGCGATTTATTTGAATATTTCCCAGTCGGCGGTGACCACAGCGATCAAGGAGCTGGAAAGCACTGTCGGCACGTTGCTATTCCAGCGCTCGGTTCAGGGCATGACTTTGACCGAGGCCGGGCGGCATTTTCTGAACCGGGCCTACGTGATTTTGCGCAGCGTGGATGACGCCTTGAACAGCCCGCTGCCGGACATCCGTGCCAGCGGCGTGTTGCGCTTGGTGGCCAGCTACACGGTGATCGGTTATTTTTTGCCGCACCATTTGCAGCGCCTTGAACACTGGCACCCGGACGTCACCATCGAAGTCCATGAACAAGAGCGCACGGCGATCGAGCAAGGGTTGCTGGAAGGCCGTTTCGACATGGCGGTGGTGCTGACGGCGAACCTGACGCACCCGGACATCGTCTCGGAAACACTCTTCAACTCTGAGCGCCGGTTGTGGCTGCCCAGCCATCACCCGCTGTGCGAGCGCTCGGCCGTGAGCCTGGCCGACGTCGCCAAAGAGCCCTACATTTTGCTCACCGTGGATGAAGCGGAACAGAGTGCGATGCGCTATTGGGAACAGAGCCACCAACAGCCTAACGTGCGGGTGCGCACCAGTTCTGTTGAAGCGGTGCGCAGCATGGTTGCCAATGGCAGCGGCGTGGCGATCCTGTCGGACCTGGTGCACCGGCCATGGTCGCTGGAAGGCAAACGCATTGAAACCGTGACCGTCACCGACGCCGTGACGCCCATGAGCGTGGGGTTGGCGTGGCATCGCGAGCGCGACTTGAGCCCGGCGATGCAGGCGTTTCGTACGTACTTCCACGACGCCTTTTTGGCCCCGCAGCAGATATCGGCGCGGCGTTGATGCGGTGCAGGAGCGAGCTTTTTTAAGATCAAAAGATCGCGAGGCGAGCTCGCTCCTACAGGGGGAGGGGTGAGGATTAGAACTGGTATTCGACGCTGCCTTGCAGGGTTCGCCCACGGCCCAGGGTGAAGGCCAGTACGTCGCCCAGCGGGACGAGGTAGGCGCGGTCGGTGACGTTTTCCATGGCCACACGCAGGTTTAATTGGTCGTTGACCCGGTAGCTGCCGTACAGGTCGTAGACGGTGTAGGGCTTCCAGTCTGCCGGGTAAACGCCGCCCTGAGAGACGGTCACGTCCGGGCCGCCGGCAATGGAGTAGCCGCCGCTGTAGCGGGCGCGGGCGCCGATATCCAGTTTGCGCTCGAAGAAGCGCGCGCCCAAGGTGAGGGTGCCGCGGTCCATCGGCATGTGTTCGGCAGAACCGAGGATGGCGCCGCAATGCGAGGAGCCGTTGGCGATGTCATCAGGGATCATGGCGTCTACCGGCTGACGGCTGCCGGGTTTTTTGACGATTTTGGTGACGCCGCCCAGCCAGGCGGTTTTGCTGCAGTAGTCGTTGGTGCCGATCATGTGGGTGTAGTTGAACTGGCCATAGGCGCGACCCGCGTCGTAGTCCAACTGGTACTCAATGCCCTTGAAGCGGGTTTCTTTGAGGTTGTTGACGTAGGCGCTGTTGCCCAGGCTGGCCATGCCATAACCCGGCTTTTGCAAGGCCATGTTCATGAAGATGAAGTCGTCGACCCGGGTGTCAAAGTACGACACTTTGGCGCCTATACGGTCGCCGTCCAGGAACAGGCTGTCTTTGAAGACGTTGACGCCCACTTCCCAGGTGGTCGAGGTCTCTGGCTTGAGGAACGGGTTGGGGTAGGTGAATTCTGCGCCCCCGCCATGGGGCCGCCCGCTGATCATGGTTTCGGTCACGGCCGGTGGGCGCCAGCCCTTGCCGTAAGTGGCGAACAGTTGCATCCAGTCCAGGCCCGGCTTGACCGATAGGCCGAAGGTGGGCGAGAAGCGGCCTTGCTCTTCGTCAACATCGTAGTGCACCGACTCGCCGATCTGCTTGGTGGTGCCAATCACGAACGTGCGGGTTTCAAGGCCGGTTTTGCCGCGCAGCCGGTAACGGTCGTAGCGCAAGCCCGCGTTCACGTTGAACCAGTCGTCGTAGTCGTAATCCAGACGCGTGAACAGGCTGGCCACGCCACGATCGCCCTTGGGTGTCATGTTTTCTGAGTCCGGGGTATCGAGCACGGCGCCTTCAGCCACGGCTTGGGTCGAGTTGGGGCGCACTTTGTCGTAGAAGAACTCCAACCCGTAGTTGGCTTTGATGATCGAGCGTTCACCCAGTGCAAACAGCGAGGTGTTCTGCGCTTGCAGGCCGTAGGTGTCGGTCTGGTAGGTGACCTTGTAGCCAGGGCTGATACCGCGCGCCAGGGTGCTCTGTTGGTTGCGGTTGTCGACGTGGTAGACCTTGGCCTTGAAGTCGATCAGCGGATTGTCCGGCGTGTAGCTGTAGTCCAGCGCCAGGTTCTGCGCCCTGACGCTGTTGCTGCCGAGTTTGTCCCAAAGGTCGGCCTTCTCGACGTTCATCATGTTGGCGTCGGTGTAGTTGACGTTGGTCACCAGGTAGCTGAGTTGCAAGCGCTGGTCTTGTGGCAGGTTGAGGCCGAGTTTGATCAGGCGTGAGCGCATCACCGAGCCTGAGTATTCCACCGGGGAGTTTTTAAGGCGGGTGGCGTTTTCCGGGTGGGCGGCAGAGCCTGTGCGCAGCTCGCCGATGGAGCCTTTGGTGCCGGGGTCATAGTCGCCCAGATGGCGCTCGCTCGCAGCCACCAGCATGTCCCAGACTTCGCCGCCGATGGCAAAGGCCGAGCTACCGATAAAGTGGGTGCCATTGCCCAGCCCGCCAAGGCCTGTGGTGGCGCGGATACGGCCGCCGATTTCTTTGCCATCGGTGAGCAGGTCCGACGCTTCAAGGGTGCGGAAGTTGGCAATACCGCCAATCACGCCCGCGCCGCCCATGGTGGACGTGGCGCCCTTTTCAATCACGACCTGGGAGAGCAAATCGGGGTCGACATACAGCGTGCCGTTGCGTTGCTGGTGGCCGCTTTGTTGATAGTTCTGGCGCATGCCGTCGACCGACATGTTGACCCGGCCATAGTCCTGAATGCCGCGAATGTTGACGGACAAACCGGGGTCTTGCTGACTGACCGCCGAGTACACGCCGGTGGTTTCTTCGAGCATGTCGGCGGCGTGGCGTGGCGGGTTGCGGTCCAGTTGTTCGCGGCTGACCACGTTGACCGAACGCGGCGCCTGGTAGACCCAGTCCCCAGGGTGCGCGGCGTTGACTTGGGTGGCCGACAAGCTCAGCACATTGCCTTCGTGCACCGGCAGTTGGAACAACTGCACGGACGGGCGTTTGCTGCCTTGGGCCTGGTTGTGTTCGAAGCGGATGCCGCTGCCGTCGAGCAACTGGCTCAGGGCCGCGGCGATGCTGTAGTTGCCCTGCACGGCGTGGCCCGTGCGGCCTTGCAGCTGTGCGTCGCCGACCAGCAGATCGATCCCGGCTTGAGCGGCCAAGGCGTAGATGGCGGTGTCCAGTGGCTGAGCGGGCACGTTGAACGGACGAACGCTGTCGAGCGTGGCCACCTTGCCCGGCGCCCCTGTTGCCGTGCTTTGCTGAGCGGCCACCTGGCCTGTCGATACCGCGCCAAGCAGCATAATGGCCATGCCTATAGCCCGTCCCAGACGACTGGGGATCGGTCGTTCTACGTTCATCCTTAACCACTCCTTGAATGCTAATGAATTGCATCTGCATTAGCATTGACGGATGGTCGCACACCCTAGGTAAAAATAATTTCCAGCCCGTGGTCGGGGCTTAATACAGCACGGTCACGCCTGCCAGTTGGGCGACCTGAAGCTGGCGTTCGGCTGCCAGGGTACGGATGGCGGCATCGAGGTTGTCGAGGTGGAACAAGCCGCTGACCGGGGTGTGCGCCTGCTCGCTGGCGACCAGTTTGAGCAGGCCGGGGCGAAAGTCCGAGAAGCGTTGCAGCACCTGATCGAGGGGCACATTGCGAAAGATCAGCACGCCCTGCGCCCAGTCGGCGCGCTGTGTCGGGTCGTCGTTGAGGGCGACGATGCCCTGACCGCGTTGGTAGCGGGCGGCTTGGCCCTCACTCAGCGCCAGCTCGCTCTGGGGCTGTTGCAGGCTGACGTTGACGCTGTGTTGCAGCACGCCGACCCAGGCGTTGTCGCTGTCTTGTCGTTGCACCAAAAAGCGCGTGCCCAATGCTTGGGTTCGACCGCCGGAAGCTTCGACGACGAACGCACGTTTTTCTTCGCCCTGACGCGGCGCCGGGCTGAACAATGCCTCGCCCTGGATCAGTCGCACGCGGCGTTCATGGCCGTCGTAATCGACGTCCAGGGCGCTGCGCGAGCCGAGCAGCACTTGGCTGCCATCTGCGAGGGTCAAGGTGCGAACCTCGCCAGTGCCGGTGCGGTAATCGGCCATCAATGGGGCCAGTGTGTCACGACTGTTTACGGCCAGCATCACCACCAGCAACAGGCCTGCAACGCCCGCCCAGCGCACGGGCATCCGCGGCTCCCAGGTGAACAGGCCGCGCAGGAAGCGCCGCACACGGGTGGCCCGCGCCACAGGGACGGGGGTGGCAAACAGCGGATTGGCGCGCAGGGTTTCAGCCATCTCCCAGAGCATTTCAGCGTCGGCCAGAGCATCGGCATGGGCCGGGTCGGCGTCCAGCCAACGCTCCAGCGCGTCCATTTGTTGCGCATCCAGCCGCTCCATGCGTTGGCGTACGGCCCAGTCAGCGGCCTGCTGGCGGATTCGCTCAGCAGTGGCGTCAGGCGTCATCACAGGATGTTCTCTTTTTTGGGCGTATAGGGAATATGACGGGCAAGGCAGCCATATCCGGTAAATAAACACGCATACGGTGCAGGGTTTTCATCCGCGATGCTCCATTTTTTGCGCGACGAAGCTGACGGCCATGGCCAGATGCTTCTGCACGGAGCTGGTGGAAATCGCCAAATGTTCGGCGGCCTGTTGATAACTCATGCCTTCGAACCGACACAATTGGAACACCTGACGCGTGCGCAGGGGCAGCGCGGCCATCGCCTGCAACAGGCGTTGCATGTCTTGCTGGACCTGGGCGCGCATGTCCGGGCCGGGCATCGGATCGACAACGTCGTGCAGGGTTTCCAGAGGGACGCTGTCGGTGCGGGTCTGTTGATGGCTGCGCCGATGGTCAATGACCAGACGGCTGGCCATGGTAAACAGGAACGCCATGGGTTCTTGCAGGCGCTCTTCACTCTCGCGCATGGCCAGGCGGGTAAAACACTCTTGGGTGAGGTCGTCCGCCAGTTCGGGCTGGCGTGTTTTTAATAGCAGAAAGCGCCGCAGACGCGGCGCGCACTCGGCATACCATCGCTCCAGTTCGGTTTCAGAGGCCATGGCGCCTGCGCTGCTCGATTTAAATGAGGTTGATATTCTTTATCATTTGCGCAGGTAGAGGCAAGAGGCTATTACGGGTGAGAAGGCTCTTGGGGCAAAAGCCAGATCAAGAGATCGCGAGGCAAGCTCGCTCCTACAGGGGGGGGCCGGTGTGTTGGCGTTGCGTTGGCGGACGCAATCGTGAATGATACGGCTTCTCATTTATGACCCTTTCTCGTCCGGGCTTTCCGTTCATGCCTTCGCCCTCCCCTTCAACGTTGCTGGCCAGCTTTCAGGAGCATTACGACGATCTGTTGTCGTTCCTGACGCGGCGCCTGCGTGATCGGCATCGGGCGGCGGATGTGGCACAGGAAACCTGGATCAAGCTGGCGAAGATCGACCCTGATACGGTCACGGTGCTGAATGATCGGCACTTTATTTTCAAGGTGGCGGGTAATTTGGCCATTGATGCGCTGCGGGTTGATCAGCGCCAGACCCGTAATCTGAGCGCCGAGCCGCCGTCCATCGACATCGCCGACCCGGGGTTGCCGCCAGAAGGCTTATTGCTGGCCAAAGAGCGCATCGGCATTTTGGATGAGGCCCTGCAACAGCTCTCACCTAATGCTCGCAAGGCGTTGTTGCTGAGCCGTATCGATGGCATGACCCAAGCGCAGATCGCGGCAGAACTGGGCGTGTCGCCAAGTATGGTGGCAAAATACATCGGCCAGGCGTTGCGCCATTGCCGTGACTGGCTCAAACACAACCATGCCTGAGCCCGCCGCAATGCCTTCAACGCCCTCCTCTGACGACCTCGACGATCAAGCCATTGAGTGGCAAACGCTGCTGCATTCTGGCGACGCCAGCGCTGGTCAGCGTATGGCCTACCAACGCTGGCAAGACCTCAGCCCGGCCCACCAGACCGCCGCCCGCGAGGCCGAAGCGCTGTGGGCCGATATCGGCCTGACCGCCACTGCCGAGCAACACCGTACGCGCCCGCGTCGCCGGGCGTTTCGCTGGGCCAGCGGGCTGGCAGCGGGGCTGGCAGCGGGGCTGGTGATGGCCGTGTTGGGCTACGGCGGCCTGGAGTACGTGCCGCGCTGGTCTGACACCCATCACACCGGGGTCGGTCAGCGCCAGCAATGGCTGTTGAGTGACGGCACGCGGGTGACGCTGAACAGCGCCACGGCGTTGTCCGTGGATTTCACCGCCAGCCAGCGCACCATCACGCTGCGCAAAGGTGAAGCGCTGTTTGAACTGGCGAATGATCCGGCCCGGCCTTTTGTGGTTGAGGCCGGTCAGGACCGGGTGCAGGCCAAGGAAGCAACATTCAGCGTGCGCCGTGACGCCGACCAGACCCGCGTGCTGGTGGCCAACGGCGCGGCGCAGGTTGAGCATCAGGCCCAGACTCTGGAGCTGCGCCCCAATCAGCAAGCGCTGTATCGCGCTGGCCAGCCCGTTGCCGAGCGCCAGCAGGTGGATGCCAATGCGCTGACGGCGTGGCATCGCGGCAAGCTGATTTTCAACCGCAAGCCACTGCAGGAAGTGCTCAGCGAGCTGGAGCGTTACCAGTACGGGCGCATTGTGCTGCCGGACACTGACTTGGGGGCGATGCAGATCAGCGGGGTGTTTGACCTCAATGATCCGCACAATCTGCTGCACACCCTTGAGCAGCGTTACGGCCTCAACATCACCTATTTGCCGTTTGTGGCGTGGGTGCACTGAAAATAATTTCACGCGGGCACTGCAAGATCCTGTTGGGCATATCGTCGTACTAAGACCAAGAGCGAATCCGTTCTCATTAGCGATATAAAAACCCAGACAAGGATTAACACCGCAATGGTCCAGCCCATCAAACAGCCGCGCGGCGCACGCCCCACCGACCAACGACTGCGTCAAACGCTGATGGCCACCACGTTGCTGGCAAGCCTGGCAGGCACGTTCCACGCCACAGCGCACGCGGCACCGGCAACAGCGCCCAACGCCTCGGTGAGCACCCGCCAGGTCAACGTTGCCGTCCCGGCCCAAGACCTCGACCAGGCGCTGACGCAGTTTGCTGATCAAGCTGACTTGCACCTGTTGTTCACCTCTGCCGAAGTGGCCGGGCTGCACAGCCCTGCGCTGGACGGCCAGATGAGCATTGAACAGGCGCTGCAAGCCCTGTTGGCGGGCAGCGGCCTGAACTGGCAGTTCAGCGACGCGCGCACGGTGATTGTGCGCAAGCCGGACACGGCGGCAAAAGGGCTGCAACTCAAGGCGCTGGAAGTCAGTGTGGGCGCGCGCACCAGCACTGCCATCAGTGAAATTCCCGGTACGGTCTGGGTGGTGGATCAGGTGCAACTGCAAGAGCAATTGGACACCGGCGTCACCCTCAAAGAAGCCATTGGCAAGTTGGTGCCGGGCCTCGATCTGGCCCCCGAAGGCCGCAGCAATTACGGCCAGAACATGCGCGGGCGCAACGTTTTGGTGATGATCGACGGCGTGAGCCAAAACAGCTCGCGCGGCCTGTCGCGGCAGTTCGACAGCATCTCGCCGTTTAACGTGGAGCGGGTTGAAGTGTTGTCGGGCGCCAGCGCGTTATACGGCGGCGGCGCCACGGGCGGGATCATCAATATCGTGACCAAAAAAGGCGCGCCCGGCCCGGCCCAGTTTGAAACCGAAGTGTCGGGCACCAGCGGCTTTAACAAGAGCGATGACCTGTCGAGCCGTATCTCGCAATCGGTGAGTGGCGGGACCGATCGGGTGCACGGCCGCCTGGGGATTTCCGGCGAGCAGAACAAAGCGTTTTACGACGGTAAAGGCGACCAGATCTTTATCGACAACACCCAGACTGACTTGCAGTACAACCGCACGCTGGACCTGATGGGCAGCCTGGCGATCAAGCTCGATGACGTGCAAGACCTTGACCTGCTGGCGCAGTACTACGACTCGGGCAACAACGGCAACACCGGGCTTTACTTCCCCAACCTGCACGACAAGGCACCGTCCAATCTGGAAGATGCCGAGATCCGCAGCGGCTACCACACCGACCTTGAGCCCCGCTCCAAGCGACTGCTGTTCAACGCCAACTATCACCACAGCGACCTGCTGGGCCAGGACTTCTACTTGCAGGGCTCGTACCGCAAGGAAGACAACAATTTCTTCCCGTTCCCGTATTACAACGCGGGCAAACCCCAAGGCGTCAACGGCGTTTACTTCGCCGCCTCGCAACAGAATTTTGAAGTCACCAGCCTCAAGGCGCTGTTCGCCAAACAATGGGACAGCGTGAAGCTGACCTATGGCGTGGACCTGGACCGTGAGCGCTTTAACGCCACGCAAAGCGTGTTCAATTCGGCCATTTCTTCCGAGAGCGGCGGGCTGGATCTGGACACCCAAAGCAAAGCCCCGCGTTACCCGAGCTACCGCGTCGACGGCCACTCGGTGTATGCCCAGGCGGACTGGAAGCTCACCGACGCCCTGACGTTGTCCGGTGGCGCACGCCGCCAGCAAATGGACGTAGACGTAGGGGTGTTCAAAGGCATCCCTGGTGGCAGCAACGATTACGCGGTCAACCTGTTTAACCTGGGCGCCATTTATGACTTCAAGAATGGCCACCAGACCTGGATCAACTACAGCGAAGGTTTTGACCTGCCGGACCCGGCCAAGTACTACGGCAAGGCGGGCCTGAGCGTTAAAGACAACCCGCTGGCCGGGATCAAGAGCCGTCAGGTCGAAACCGGCTGGCGTTTTGCCGATGTGGACTGGGATGCGCAGGCGGCGGTGTATTACATCTGGTCGGACAAAGTCATCACCACCGACAGCGCGACGCTGACCATTGATGTGGTCGATAAAAAGAGCCGCGACTTTGGTTTCGAAGGTGCGCTGACCCGTCACTTCAACAACGGCTGGGATGCGGGCGGCACGTTGCACTTGGTGCGTTCCGAAGAGGAAGACGCCGATGGCGACTGGATGAAGCGCGATGCCCGTTACGCATCGTTGTCCAAATCAACGGCGTTCGTGGGCTGGCATGGGGACGGTCGTAATGTTCGCTTGCAGGGCAACCACGCCTTCACGCTCAAGGACGATTCTGATCACAAAATCAGCGGTTACACCACGTTCGATTTGATGGGCAGCCAAGAGACAGCATTCGGCACCTTCAGCGCCGGTATCCAGAACCTGCTGGACAAGGAATACAGCACGGTCTGGGGCCAGCGTGCCGCGTTGTTCTACTCACCGACTTACGGCCCGGAGTACCTGTATGACTACCAAGGGCGGGGTCGGACGTACACCTTGACCTGGTCGATGGCGTACTGAGTGCAAACAGGCTGCGAAAGGGCCAAGCCCTTCGCAGCCTGTGGCAGCGACTGCGTTTACTGAGGCGCTACACCGCCAAAGCGGGTGCCCATGAGGGTGACGAAGTCTTCGAGGCTCATTTTCTCCCCGTTGAAATTCACCACGCCGGCGGCATAGTTGAGCGACGCCAAAATGTTGCTGCCCTCAACGTTCGCCAGCCCGGTTTGCACCGCCATGACGCCCGCCAGTTCGCTGGTCATGTTGGCGACCTGGGCGATTTGTTTCGGGTCAGTCTGGCCGGCCAATTGCGCCTGAACGCTCGCCAGATCAGCAATCATGGGCTTGGACAGCTGCAGTTTGGCATCCAGCGAGGTCAGCATTTGCTTCACCACATCGAGCGGCGGTAGATCGAACGAAGCGGGCTGCGCCAGGCTGGTCGTGATGCTCAGTTGGCTCTCGCCGTTGGTGGTTTTGATGTTGAGTTTTTCCAGCGCCAGATTCGGCTTGGCCGCCAGCAGCGTGCTGACATCGGCTTGCACTTGGGTGTCTTCGGCCGGAGTCAGTTGCACCTTGGGCAGGGTGCCGTCGGCTTGTGGCTGGAACTTGTTCTGGTAGATCTGCAACAGCGACTGCATCGCTGGAATGTCCAGGTTGCTGGCAGACATGACCATTTCTGCGCTGCCCACGGGCTTGTCGTTGAACGTGACGTCACCCAGGCTGTAGGTCAGGCGCCCGGACATCAGGCGGTCTTTGGCCGAGGCGGAACCGGTGTACTCAAAGTTTTTGACCTTGAGCACCGATTGGGCCGCGCCGGAGGTCAGTTGCGCCTCGCTCAGCTCCAGCACGTTCTGGCCCAAGTAGAAACCGTAGGTGCTTTTGTTCAGGTCGCTGGCCAGGGTCAGCCCGCTCAGCTCGATCGACACCGGTGGAGTATCGGAAGGCGTGGCCAGGAGCTTGAGGTAGTCCATGTAGCCTTTGGCTTTGAGGTGCTGGGCGCCTTCATCGGTTTGGGCGCTGAGGTTCAGGCCCGAGAAACTGATGCGGGTTTTATCGTCCAGCGTAAGGTCGAAGGGCAGCAACTCCAGTTGCCCGTCCACCGAACGACCGTAGCCCAAGGTGACCTGGCCGATGAGAGGCGCTTGGTCCTTGGTGGCGGCGAACCATTTTTCGGTGAAGGGGGTTTTCTCAAGGGCGTAGTTGCTGACCGCCATGACCGGCGCCCACTTGAAGGTCTTGATGCGCGACCACGGTAACGGGCCGTGCTCGATGTGATCGACAAACAACAGCTCAACCGGCTGTGGATCAGAACCTTCAGCATCATCCTGAAGGGTCAGGCGATAGTGCGCGGTGCTGCTGTAGAGGTGGGTCTCAATGGACACCAGTTCGATGCTGCCGTGGGTCGCGGAGCCGGCCAGTTGAGCGGCCATTTCTTTGTTGGCTTCTTCGATCGAGGTTTTGAGTTCGCCTTCGATTTTGGTGCCGGTGTACCAGGCGCCAGCCGTGTTCAAAACCCCTGCGATTACAACAATGCCGACCAGTACGCCTAATGGTTTGTTCATCAAGTTGACCCGTTCAATGTCCGTTGTGTTGAAGATATGCGGTCTTTACTGAGCCCTTCATGGGCCAAAAAGTGGCAGCAGGTTATCACTCGCGGCGAGTCGACGCTGCGTTTCGCCCGCACCGATCAAGCGCACAGCGTAGACGCTATTGCGTAAAGCTTGCGAGCGTAGCGCCTGAAATAAGCGGCCCCGAGGACAATCGTGCTGGCTTGGCCGATGACTACGCAGAATTCTCCTACGTAATTAAAAGCCCCATCCTAAAGCCAACATGATAATCCTCAGCCGCTCTGCACTGCGTGACAGTGTTGTCAGGGTTTAGCCGCGACCGGGGCTTGGGCACGGCTACTTTCCCAGCCGCCACCCAGGGCCAGGAACAGATCGATCTGGCTCATCGCGACTTGGGTGTTGGCCGCCGCTAACTGAGCCCGCACATCGGTGTAGGTGCGCGTGGCTTGCAGGTCTGCGAGGAACGATTCACGCCCGGCAGCAAAGAACTGATGGGTTTGGTCGGCCGCTGTTTTGGCCGAGGCATCCGCTTCGGCCAAGGCATCGCGGCGTTGCAGTGCAGCGGTGTATTGCACAAGGCTAGTTTGGGTTTCGCGGACCGCGTTCAGCACCACGCCATCAAAGCTTGCCAAGGCGCCTTGGGTGGTGGCTTCGGCTTCGCGGATTCGCGCCCGTGAGCCATTGGTGGGGATGGTCCAGCTCAGCAGCGGACCAAAGCCCCAGCGGTTGGTGGGCGCGGTGCCGAGGTTGTCGACGATCCCGACCGTGCCGATGGAGGCACCGATACTGATGTCCGGGTACAACGAGCCGGTGGCTACGCCAATTTCGGCGGTTGCGGCGGCCAAGTGGCGCTCAGCCTGGCGCACGTCCGGGCGACGCTTGAGCAGCGCGGCACCGTCACCCACCGGGAGTAGTTGCGCGATGTGCGGCAGCTCATCGCAGGTGGCGAGATGGGCAGGCAGTTGGTCCAGCGGTTTGGCCAGCAGCATCGATAAACGGAACAGCCCGGCCTGACGTTGAGCCTCATAGCGCGGCAGTTCAGCACGCAACGATTTGACTTGGGTTTCAGAACGCGTGACCTGGGTTTCATCACCGCGCCCGGCATCGCGCAGGCGCTGGGTGAGCGCGGTGGTTTGCGCTTGCAGTTTTAACGACTCTTTGGCGATGCCCAGCTCTTCGTTGGCGGCGCAGACCTGCACGTAAGCACGCACCACGTCAGCGACCACGGTGATTCGCGCAGTGTCGGCGGCGGCTTGGGTGGCATCGGCGTTGGCCTGTGCTGCCTCAATGCCGCGCTTTAACGTGCCCCACAAATCGAACTGGTACGAGGTGCTGATGCCCAGGTCACCGACGTTGGCCACCGGGACTTTATCCGCCAGCAAAAAGGCTTCGCCCGACTCTTGCAGGCGCTGGGCCCCGGCTTTGACCGAACCACTCCAGCCACCCGCCGACTCGGCCTGTTCAACCTGAGCACGCGCCCGCGCAAGGTTCGCCGCCGCTACGCGCAGGTTGGTGTTGGAGGCCATGGCCTGACGCACCAATTCATTCAGCGTCGGGTCTTGGTAGAGCTTCCACCAGTCAGTGGGCACCGGCGCCGAGACGACGTTATCGCCCTCGCCCGCCAACGTGCCTTGCAGGTCTGGGCGCTGCTGGGCCGCGTCTTTGGGCAGGTGATAGTCCGGCCCGACCATCTGGCAGCCGGCCAGCAGCAACCCCAGCCCTACGGCTGCCAGGCGAACCGCTTTCATTGCGCCTTCTCCTGTGCCGGCTTGGCTTTGGGCGAGTCCGGGATGATGGAAACGGTCGCCGTGCGGCCCGCGATCATGCGGAAGTCAGCGGGCACATCATCAAACACGATGCGCACCGGAATCCGTTGCGCCAGCCGTACCCAACTGAAGGCCGGGTTCACGTTGGGCAGCAGGTTCTGGCCGCTGGTGCGGTCGCGGTCTTCGATGCCGGCCACGATGCTTTCGACATGGCCACGCAAGCGGGCGTCGTCGCCGATCACGCGGATATCAACGCTTTGGCCCACGTGAATGCCATCGAGTTTGGTTTCTTCGAAATAGCCGTCGATGTGGAAGGAGCTGCTGTCGACAATCGACAACACAGGCCGCCCGGCGGTCACGAACTCGTTAACCCGAGGGGCGCGGTCGTTGACGTAGCCATCAACCGGGCTGCGCACCACGGTGCGGTCGAGGTTGAGCTGGGCGCTGTCGACGGCCACTTCGGCCTCGGTGAGCGCGGCCTGGGCGCGCATTTCTCGCGACTGGCTTTCTTCCAGTTGCTCACGGGCAACGAGGTTGCCCAACCCCCGGTTGCGGCGGTTTTCACGCTGGGCCTGGGCCAGGGTTTCTTTACGGTCAGCCACGGTCGCCTGCGCCTGACGCAAAGCCAGTTTGAAGCGGTCCTGGTCGATGACGAACAACACTTGGTCGCGCGTCACGGGCTGGTTGTCGCGCACATCGACTTGCTTGATGAGGCCCGACACGTCAGGGGAAATTTGCACCACGTCTGCGCGGATGTGGCCATCGCGCGTCCAGGGAGCAAACATGTAGTACATGGTCATGCGCCAGACCACGACGCAGGCAAACGCCACCACCAACAAGGTGAGAACAACGCGGCCCAAGGTCAATAAAGGTTTTTTCATGTCATCAAATATCGACTAAACGAATCCACAACGCCGAGTAGCAGAGCGTAGAGACCGACGTTGAACAAAGCCCGGTGCCAGACCAGGCGGTAAAAGTGCAGACGCGTAAGAACCGCGTGAACCGCTAAAAACAGCAGGTAGGTGATGCCCATCAATACCAGGAGCGTAGGCAGGAAAACCCCGCTGATATCGATATCTCCGATCATAGCGGCGCTCCGTCAATGCCTTGCACGTGTGGGTGCTGCAGGTCGTCGTTATCCACAATGAACTCCACACCCGGCAGCAGGGCCAGACGCAAGCCGCTGAGGGCATGCAGCAGGTG
The DNA here is from genome assembly GCF_001043025.1 of Pseudomonas helleri. Taxonomy (GTDB): domain Bacteria; phylum Pseudomonadota; class Gammaproteobacteria; order Pseudomonadales; family Pseudomonadaceae; genus Aquipseudomonas; species Aquipseudomonas helleri. The sequence goes on from NZ_JYLD01000001.1 coordinate 616,181, forward strand.
AACCCGTGCATCGCTTTCGTCTTGCAGGGCATTGGCGTTGAGCGCGCGCCGGGTTCGATCCATGGTCATTTGCAGACCGCTGGGGATAGGTAAACGCTCACCGGCCATCAGGCAGGTGCGGAAATAATCCCCCACGTCGCTGACCACTTGGCGCAACAGCAATTGCGGCCCGCCGGTGACGCGCGGGGCGTAGGCCAGCAGGTCGAGGAGGTTGAGCGCCACACGCAGTTCACGCAGCGCAATGCCGGTGTCTTGCCCGGTCATGGCCAGACGCGGCAGGTGCTGCATCAAGCGGTCGAGCATTTGCGCGCCCATTTGCCGGTGCTCGGCCAAGGTTGCGGGTTTGGTCAACCGCACGATGTCGCGCCAGCTGAACCGGGTCAGCCGTTTAGCCGCAAGTTCCGCGCCGAAGGGGCGCGCAATCAAGGTCCAGATGAAGGCAAACAGCAGCCCGATGGGGCCAGCCAGGTTGGCGTTCATGAAGACCTGAAAGTCAGCGTCGTAGGCACCTTGAATGCTGATGAAGGACGCGGTGTTGACGATGGTCAGCAAGGTGCCCAGGTAAAAGCGCGGCTGGACGGTCAGGGTGCCGACGCAAATAAACGGCACGGCAAACGCCAGCACCAGCATGGGGAAGTCATGCAGGTTGGGCAGGATGACGAACAGGTAGAGGCTGGCGAACAGTACTGAGAGCGAGGTCCAGAAAAAGAACCGGTAAATCTGCGGGGCCGGGTCATCCATGGCGGCGAAAAAGCTGCAGGCGACGGCCGCCAAAATGACTGCGCTGGCGCCGTCTGTCCAACCGAGCAGAATCCATAGCACGCAGGCGACGACGATCGCCGTTACAGTGGAGAACGCGGAATAGAGCATGAGGCCGCGGTCCAGAAACGGTGTCAGCCGACCCAGCCGCCAGTGCCGGTAAACCGCTCGCCAGACGGTTTGATCACCGGTGGAGATGGCCAGTTGCAGGCTGCGGCAGTCTTGCCACAAGTCGATCCACTCCCCCAGGCGGTAGAGCACGTTGGAGAGCAATAGCTGGCGGCGATCATCCAGGGCTTCGGCGCTGGGTTGCAGGTGCTGCAGCTCGTTGCGCAGCGCTTGCCATTGTTCGACGGGTGCGCCTTCGCTGGTGGTTTCAAGCCAGGTGCGCGCGTGTTGCAACACCGGCGTGACTTTATCGACCAGCTCCGGGGTTCGGCGCTCCAGGGCGTAAAGGGCGTCGTCGAGGGCATCCACCACGGGCAGCAGATGGATCATGCGCCCGCGCAGTTCTTTGGTGTTGCGAACCGTTTGCGGGTGCGCGCCTTCGTGGGGTAACTGACCGATCATCAGCTCCAGGGTGTTGAAGGTCGAGACCATTGAGGCGCGCAGGCCACTGGCTTTGCCGGGGTCAACCTCGCGGGACAAAAAGTACTGACTGTAATTGGCGGCATCGGTGAACCACTTGGCCGATGAGTCGATGAACACCGGTGTGAGGCGTCGAGGCCAGAACATGCTGCCCACCACGGCCGCACAAACGATGCCGAGCATGATCTCTTCGGTACGCGAGACGGCGATGTCAAAGACGTTGAGCGGGTTATCCACAATCGGCAAGGCGATCATCGGCATGGTGTAGCCCGCCAGCATGAAGACGTAGCTGTTGGCGGTGCGCAGGTGCAATGACAAGAACAGCAGGATGCCCGTCCACAGCGCAATCACCAGCACCAGCAGAAACGGTGTCTGGACAAACAGCGGGACAAAGAACACCGCCGCCGAAGCCCCCAGCAGCGTACCAATGGCGCGGTAGATCGCCTTGGAGCTGGTGGGGCCGACAAAGGGGCTGGAGACGATGTAAACCGTGGCCATCGCCCAATAGGGGCGGGGCATTTCCATGAGCAGGGCGATGTACAGCGCGATCATGGAGGCGGCAAACGTCCGCACGCCGTAGAACCAGTCACGGGCGGGCGGCATGCTGCTGAAAAAGCCGTTCAAGACGCCGCTCCGTCAGGCAGTTGGCCTGCGGCTTCAAAGGCTTTGATGACTCTCAAGGCAGCTTCTTGATCGGCGACTGAAATATCGGCCAATGCTGCACGCCGCAGTTGTACCAACTGGGCTTCAATGGACTGCACCAAGGTTCGACCGACGGGCGTAAGGCTCAGGGTTTTGGCGCGGCGATCGCTGGCGTCTTCGTTGCGCACCACGTAACCGGCCTTGCACATCTGATCGAGCAGACGCACCAGCGACGGGCTTTCCATGCCCGCCGCCTGGGCCACGGTCACTTGCCGCACGCCCTCGCCCAAGCGGCCGATTATCAGCAGCGGCATGGCGCAGGCTTCGGAGATGCCGAAGTTGACCAGCGTGGTCTGGCAGACGCGACGCCAATGACGGGTCGCAACCACCATACCGGTGCTGATGCTCATTTGGAGTTGATCTAGAGAGTCAGGCAAGAGACATCACATAATGTTAGTTTGCTAACTATTAATACTGCTCGGCCAGATGATCACAGTCAAGTGTTACGAATTAATTCTGCTGACCTGTTGTCTGTTTTGTGAGCAGATCAGCGCCGCAATCAGCCGCGCCGCAGCTCAAATATAGTCGAACCTGGGTGTCATCGATGGTCAGATCCTGGGTTTTGTGCCACCCGGACGGAATGGGCGCGAAGTCGTCCGGCTGCACGCTGCTGCTGATCAGCCAGATGCGCCCTGGGGTGGCGGGCAGGTCGGCCAGATGGTCGACGTAGATCTTGGCGCCGTCCTCGTTCACCAGCGTCCCGAAACCATAGGCCGTCGGCCGCCCGGACACACCGTCTGGCGTGGGCGGTGTGTAGAGCATGGGTTGGGCTGGGGTTTTGTTGTAGTAAACGTAACTGAAGTACCAGAACAGATCGCTGACGATGATTCGGTCACCCGGCAGGAACTGCTGATTCACGTGCTCAGCCAGTTGGTCAAAGTGGTCGGCGTCGCTGCTGAAGTTGCTGCGCAGGCCCACACTTTCAACGCCCATGAACAGCACAAGCACTGCAATTGCTATAACGCGTTTGTGCACAAGCAGGCGGTCGACCGCGATGGCGACGAGCAATGGCAAGCCCAGCGCGGCAAAACTCACGTAGCGCTCGATGAACATGGGCGAGATAAACGACAGGGCGTAAATCGCCAGGATCGGCAGCAAGGTGTAGATCGCAATGAGCGCGTGAAATTTATAAGGGGATGCATCGCGCACGGCGATCCAGATCACGCCTGCAAACAGCGCCAAGGGGGCCAGCCAAAATACCGGCCAAGGCAGGGTATCGCCTTCGTCTTGTGTCAGAAGCTGCCAGACCATGGCCGGTAAAGAGCGCGCATCGACAGGCGGTTCCCAGCCCACATCGCCACCGGCTTTTAGCTCGTGCATGTGTTGCAGCAGATCTACCAGGCCCGGCAGCCAGGGCAGGAACAAGATGACGATGCCGGTGTTGGCCAGCCACCAGGCCGGCCGCTTGATCACGTTGCCCGCTGCACTGTGACGAGTGCTCAGTAGCAGCAGGTACAGCCAGTGCGCCATGACGCAAAAAGCAGCGAAGTAATGGGTGTAGAACGCTGCGGTCATCAGCGCCGCGTAGACGGCCAGATAGCGCGTTTTATCGGGGTTTTTGACCCAATAGACCAAGGCAATGGTTGCACCGATCAGCCACATGCCCAGCAGCGAATACATGCGCACTTCCTGGCTGTAGCGCACGGCTGTCGGCAACAACGCCAACAGGATACCTGCCAGCAACGCAGCCCTTTGGGTCGCGACCAGTCGCACCAGCCACATCCCGAGAAACACCGTGGCGATCCCGGGTAAAACGCTCAGGGCACGGATCGAGGCCAGGCTGTCACCGAACACGCCCATCCAGCCATGCAGAAGCATGAAATACAGCGGTGGATGAACATCGTGTGCGGCATGAATCCAGATGCCGCTGAGCGAGTAGTTGCTCAGCATCAAGCTGGAGCCTTCGTCACACCAGATGGACGAGCTGGTTGAGCCGTAAAATCGTACGGCCGTGGCCACCAGCAAAATGCACCACAGCCACGGCTGGAGAAACAGTCGAGTCAGTGCGTTGTGGGACGGTTCAGGGCGTTGAAACAGTTGCTCGTCGACATCGCTATTACTGAGTACGCCCATGTTTCACCTGATGTGCATTAAGACTACGACTGGAGCCGTATTAACTGTCGCGATTGTAGGGCACAAACCACAGGAAAAGGGGAACCGTCCACACGGAACAGCGCAAGAAAAAAACAGTGGAAGCCTTTGTAATCTCTTGGCTTACCGCCGCGTTAGACTAGCGCGCTTACGGTGGGCACATCGTTATCAAAGCCTATTCGTTACAAGGTTTGACAGAAATAGAGTCAGTGCCTAACGTAAATTGGATCCAAATAAACGTGCTGAATGTCCACAGCGGGTAGCGTCAACGTGACCGTCAAAAAGAACTTATTAAGCAGTATTGAAGTACACGGGGCGATTCCAGCGCATCTGGCGCGATCAGTGATTGAAGAGTCGCTGCGCAACGCCATTCTCGATGGGCGCTTGCCCTGCGGGACGGCTATTCGTCAGCAGGCCCTGGCCGCCTTGTTTGGTGTGAGCCGCATGCCGGTTCGTGAAGCCCTGCGCCAACTTGAAGCCCAGGGGTTGCTGCAGGTCGTCCAATACAAAGGCGCGGTGGTTGCGCCTTTGATTCAGGATGATTCGCTGGAAACCTACACGCTGCGGTTTTTACTGGAAGCGCAGGCTTTGCGCTTGTCACTGCCATTACTTGGCGAAGAGGATTTCAAGACCGCGTCGGCTTGCATTGAAGCGCTTGAGGTCGAAACGGATTTCGGAAAAATCGGCACGCTCAATCGGCTTTTTCACCAAGCGCTTTACGCTAAAGCCCCTAACAAGAAACTGTTGGCACTGATCGAAACGGGGCTTGTGGAAGAGGAGCGCTTTTTGCGCTTTAACCTCGAGCAGATGGGCTTGGGCAGATTGCCTCAGGACGATCATCGGGCGTTGCTGCGTCATGCCCGGGCTAGGGATGTAGAGGCGTGTGTGAATGAACTGGAGCAGCATTTGCAGCGCGGTGTCAATGCGATTATTCGCTACCTCCAGGATCAGAAATCAAAACAGCCCTGACACATTGAATGCCAGGGCTGTGGATAACTTATTGAGGGCGGTGGGGCTCAGATTTTGAAGCTGTCGACCAGTTGCTTGAGGCGGCTGGCTTGCTGCGAGAGCGCATCGCAATCTTTAAGGGTTTCGTTAAGGTTCGTCACACCTTGCTGATTGAGCAGGTTGATGTGGGTGATATCCAGGTTGAGGCTTTCGACCACTGAGGTCTGCTCTTCCGTGGCGGCGGCTACCGATTGGTTCATCCCGTCAATTTCTTCGATGCGCTGAGTCACGCTGATCAAACGGGCACCGGCCTGGTTGGCCACTTCTACGCTGTCTTCGCTGGAAATCTGGCTGGCATTCATGGTGCTTACCGCCTCGCGAGAGCCGATTTGCAGTGAGGTGATCATTTTATGGATCTCTTCTGCCGACTCCTGAGTGCGATGAGCGAGGTTGCGCACCTCATCCGCCACGACGGCAAACCCACGCCCCGCCTCCCCCGCACGCGCAGCCTCAATGGCCGCGTTGAGGGCCAGCAAGTTGGTTTGTTGGGAGATGCCTTTGATCACATCGAGTATGTGACCAATGTTGTCGGTGCTGGCGTTGAGGGTTTCGATCTGCGCGCAGGACACGCTGATCTTTTGCGAGAGTTCGGTCATGGCCTGGATGGTCTGCTCGACCACTTTGCGGCCATCATCCGCTTGCTCACTCGCACCGCTGGCATGCTGCGAGGCATCAGCGGCATTGCGTGCGATCTCCTGGGTTGCAGCGCCCAGTTCATTGATGGCAGCGGCGACGCTGTTGGTGCGTGCGCTTTGCTCGTCTGAACCGACGATGGAGGCGTTGGACGAGCTCATCACACGCTCGGACAAATCATGGACCTGGCGAGTGACCGAGGACACTTCGGAGATGGACGCATGAATACGCTCAACGAACTGGTTGAAGGAGCCGGCCAGTTCGCCAAACTCGTCTTTGTGTTCAATCGCCAAACGCCGCGTCAGGTCGCCTTCACCTTGCGCGATGTCTTGCATGGCACGGCCCATGGTGGTCAGCGGACGCATCAGTACACGAATCAGCAGACTCAACAGGAGTGCAATCACTGCCACAGCAATCACCGTTGCGATGATTGCCGAAGTCCGGAATTTGGTGAGTGACGCGTAGGCTTTTTCTTTATCCAGTGACTGACCAATGTACCAGTCTGCAGAAGGCAAACCTGTGACCGGGGTAAACGAGATGATCCGCTCCTGACCATTGAGCATCACGTCTTGAATGCCTTTTTCAATTTTTAGAGAACTGCTGGGATAGATGTCCCGCAGGTTCTTCATCACTTGGTCCTTTTCGGGGCTGACGATGACCTGGCCATCACCGCTCACCAAGAAGGCGTAGCCCAGACCGCCGGAGTCTACGGAGTTGATGATGTTGACCAGGCTGTCCAGACTTAAATCGCCACCGACAACGCCCAACAACTCACCGTTCTTTTTGACCGGCATGGCGATGGTAACGATTAGACCGCCTACAGCTGCCATGTAGGGCGGCGTAAGCATTGTTTTGTCTGCCAGGACGCCTTGCTTGTACCAAGGCCGTTCACGCGGGTCATAGCCGTCTGGCATCTTGGCGTCAGGGCGCTGTGTAAATACGCCATTGGCCTGACCGATATAAGTGAACTGGAAATTTGAAGTCAGTGCAGGCTGATCGATGAGCCCGGCGAGGTCGGCTTGATCGCCTTGGTGGGCAATGTTTTGGGCAAGGCTCTCTAATACCAGGATGCGACCGCTCAACCAGTTCTGGATACTGCTCGCGGTCAGGTTGCCGGCTTGCGCCACTGAGGAGTCGATGTCTTGCCTGATGGTGTTGCGCTGCAGATAGTCGTTGTACAAGGCAAACAACGCAAACGCTAAAACGACGACGCCTGAAGCGGCCAGAAGAATTTTATGACTGAACTTAAGATTCATAGCATGGGACTTCTTATGCCGAAAGGATGGATGCCGGTTGAAGCATGCTTGGGGATCAGGCAGCCGATCAGGCCCAACCGACTTGCTCAACAGGCTGTCGGCATCAGCGGCTGAAAAATTAGCTGTTTGTGGAAGCTATTTGTGTGATCCGACGAACGCGCCGTCGTAGATGTGGGAATGGTCTGAGGAATTATTGGGACGTTTGGGAATTTACGTCGCGCAAAAACAAAACCCCTGTCTGCGTTAGCAGACAGGGGTTTCGGAATTCAATCTTGACGATGACCTACTCTCACATGGGGAAACCCCACACTACCATCGGCGATGCATCGTTTCACTTCTGAGTTCGGGATGGGATCAGGTGGTTCCAATGCTCTATGGTCGTCAAGAAATTCTGTGACAGATCCGTTAGTACTAACGTGTCTGCGAAAACTTGGTACTTCTATAAAAACAAAATCCCCGTCTGCGTGAGCAGACAGGGATTTTGGAATTTAATCTTGACGATGACCTACTCTCACATGGGGAAACCCCACACTACCATCGGCGATGCATCGTTTCACTACTGAGTTCGGGATGGGATCAGGTGGT
>NZ_JYLD01000020.1 GCF_001043025.1 Pseudomonas helleri
CGATTACATCGAGATGTTTTACAACCCAAAACGACGCCACAGTTTCAACAATCAGCTGTCACCGGTAGAGTTTGAAAAGCGTTACGCAGCGAGCCTGGAGAGTGTCTAGGAAACCCGGGGCGATTCACTGGCTGTTGATAACCTTATTCAATTTGGTAACACCTTGCTGTCGCTGCTTGAGCGTAAAGAGCAGACAGAACAGATAGCGCTGCAATATGCACACGCATGGGACCTGAGCTCCGTAGCGGTTGAACAGCAGACTCAAATGTTGCTCGTTGATGAAAGAAGTCTGTCGGCCTTGCGCTCCGGGCGCAAGGTTGTCGAAGCTCGCGCCCAGTACTTTGAAAAACAATTGCGGGAAGGTATCAGCCCTGGAGAATACCGCGCCGGTCAAGAGTACCGGGACAGTGCAACACTGGAATTAGTCGCCTACGGCGCTCAGGCGCTTGGCGGTTTGATCATGATGGCACCAAACATTTTTGGGTTGGCTAATGGCGGCGCGAGACTGGAAGGCATTATGCATGCAACACAGGCAACGGCTCAGGGTTTAGCCCATACAAAACGCTCTAGCGCATTTCAGCTTGAACGGACTGAACAATTTAACCGCCGCAACCAGGAGTGGAGTTACGCACTGGAGCAAGCCCAGCTTGAGCTCAGTCAAATTGATGCTCAGCTTGAAACGCATACTGAACAAACCAGAGTCTCGCGCCTGCAACTCAGACATACGGAGACGGCGCTGGCGCAAGCTAAAACGACGTATGAAACGCTGAGCAAACACTTCTGCAACGTTCAGCTCTATAAGTGGCTCAACGGCCAACTGTCGACATTCTACTATCACGCTTATGACATGGCCCATTCACTGTGTATGGTCGCTCAAGCCTGCTGGCAATATGAACAGGCAAACTGGAACCGGACTTTTATTCATAACACCCTGTGGAACAATCAATATCGAGGTCTGACGGCGGGCGAGTCACTTAAGCTCAATCTGCTGCAAATGAGCACTGCCTACCTGCAGCACAACCAGCGGGCGCTGGAAATCAGTAAAACCATTTCACTGCGCCAACTGCACCGCAAAGACAGCGGTGCGACGCTGAATCAAGAGTGGAGCGCACTTAAGACTGATCTGCTGGTCAACGGCACCGTAGACTTTGAACTCACTCAAGCACTGTTTGATGCTGACTATCCAGGGCACTATCTGCGCCGAATCAAAAGCATCAGTGTGTCGCTTCCGGCAACACTGGGGCCTTATGAGAACATCAGGGCCACCCTGACCCAGACTTACAACAAGATCCAGTTTTCCGAAGCGCCAGACAGCATCAAGGAAAACCTGCACGTGCACGAAGAAATAGCCCTTTCGACCGGCCTGAATGACAGTGGTCTGTTTACTCTCAATTTCGATCATGACGAGCGTTACCTGCCCTTTGAATACACTGGCGCGGTGTCTCGCTGGCAACTGGCATTTCCCAACCCTAAAGATCAGGCCACCCTGCTGGACTCGTTGACCGACATTATTGTGCACGTGCGCTACACCGCCATAACTGGAGGTAGAGCATGACCGGCCAAACAGATACTTACGAGGTGCTCACCCCGGCTCTGCCCAAGGGCGGAGGGGCCATCCAGAGCATCGGTACCGGTTGGGGCGCTGTTGGCATGACCGGGCAGGCATCGTTTGACATACCGCTGCCGCTGTCACCCGGTCGCGCTTTCGCCCCATCACTGAGCCTCAGTTACCGTAGCACGCTAGGCAATGGCCCTTTCGGTATGGGCTGGGGTTTATCGGTCGGGGCCATTGTTCGTAATACCCTCAAGGGCGTACCGTCCTACACCGAGCAGGATGGTTTTGTCAGCGCTGGGGGTGAGGAAATGTTCGCTCAGCGAACCGCACAAGGGGCGCTCATCTCCAGCACCGTCAGTGAGTACAACGGTGTAGAACTCAGCGCGCCACACACTGTGGTGCGTTATTTTCCGCGTATCGAAAGCACTTTTGACCGCATCGAGCATTGGTCAACCAGCGCAGACAAGCCGGGTTTTTGGTTGGTTCAGAGTGGCGATGGAAACATCCATTTTTTTGGCAAAACCCAAGCGGCGCGCTGTGCAGATCCCGATGCGCCTGAGCATGTCGCGCAATGGCTGCTTGAAGAAAGTTTGAGCCCCCACGGCGAACATATTTACTACGACTACAAAAGCGAGCCGGCCGCCCAAGACACCAGCCACCCCCATGACTATCGGGCGCAGCGTTATCTGGTACGTGTTTGCTATGCCAATCTCAAGGCACTGAAGAATCTCGTGTTGTGGAATAGCCATGCTCCGACCGACATACAGTGGCACTTTCAGCTGGTACTGGACTATGGAGAACGAGCAATCGGGCTGACCGAAAAACCCCCTTACACTGAACAAAAACCCTGGTTGCAGCGTCAGGATCCGTTCTTCAATTACACCTACGGTTTTGAGCTCGGCACACAAAGGTTGTGTCAGCAAATCCTGATGTTCCATTACTTTCCCGACGAGCCGCAGATGGGTACGGCTCCAGTGCTGGTCCGGCGCCTGGTGTTGCAATACCAGCTCACTGAAACGGGCTGCAACTTGCTGCATTGGGTGCAAAACCAGGCCTATGACGCATCAGACAGCACGGGTGAATGGCCACCGCTGAGGTTGAGGTACAGCACCTTTGTGTTGAAAACCGAACCTGAAAACTACCGGCCTTTCGACGCTTTGCAGGTACCCCTAAGTCAGACAGGCTACCAGCTAGTGGATTTATACAACGATGGCTTGCCGGGGGTGCTCAGCCGCTCCGACCATAACTGGACCTACCAGGAACCGCTTAGAGCATCGCCGTCAGAGGGCAAGGACGCGGTATTCTATGGCCCGGCGCAAGTTTTGCCTCGTGTGCCTGTTGCGGACTCGAGCCAACCCACCCTGCAAGCACTGAGCGATCTGAACGGCGATGGTCAACTGGATTGGGTGCTCGCACAGCCCGGCATGAGCGGCTTTTTCACCCTTAATGGCGACAGAAGCTGGTCAGGTTTTACCCCGTTCGCAGCACTGCCCCAAGAGTTTTTTCACCCCGCGGGCCAACTGGCCGATTTGATGGGTAATGGTATCCAGGACCTTGCCCTGATCGGTAGCCAAAGTGTTCGCCTGTATATCAATCAGGGCACCACGGGGTTTACCGCACCCCAGCAGATAGACCATGAGCCCGATACCGACGCACTGCCCCAACCCGGTAACTCAGCCAGCGAATTGGTCGCATTCAGTGATGTGCTGGGCAGTGGTCAGCAGCATCTGATCCGTATTCGCCATGACCAGATCACCTGCTGGCCAAACCTGGGACGTGGGCGCTTCGGTAAAAGTTTTGTGTTCGCCAACCTGCCTTTCAGTTACGCGGCGTTCGATCCTTCGCGGGTTCTGCTGGCTGACCTGGATGGTTCCGGGGCGGTCGATCTGTTGTATCTGGAGGCAGATCACGTGCAGATTTTCATGAACCGTTTTGGTAATGGCCTGCAATCGTCACCCACCCTTTTAAAATGGCCTGAAGGCGTGCGTCATGACCGCTTCTGCCAAGTCAGTACTGCCGATTTGAAGGGCATTGGTTGCTCCAGCCTGGTGTTGACGACGACGCATCCCACCCCCCGTCATTGGCGCTATGACTTTGTCAGTCGTAAGCCCTACCTGCTGACCGGCGCCACCAACAATATGGGTGCGACGGCAACCCTGAACTATCGCAGTAGCGCTCAGGAATGGCTGGATGAAAAACAAGAACGTCAGGCAGCCAACAAACCCCTGGTCAGCGGTTTGCCATTCCCGTTACATCTGGTCAGCCAGCAGCAGCAACAAGACGTGATCAGCGGCAACCGGATGATCCAGCAGTTCCAGTACCGGGAAGGGTTTTATGACAGTCGGGAACGCTCGTTCCAGGGATACGGTTTATTGCTCGAAACTGACACGCCCACCCTGCTCGGTGAGCCTTCAGGTACCGAACACAGCGATGCACTACTAAAAAAGTCGTGGTTTCACACCGGCAAACACATCGACATGCCACTCACTGGTTACTACGACAAGGACAAAAATGCCAAGAGCCCAGGTTTAACGTTGCTCAGCCGTCTGGACACCGACAGCCTTCAAGACACACTGGTCACCACTCGCTCGGATTCGATGGTCCGGGAGATGAAAAAGGCCCTCAGCGGCTCGGCGCTGCGCGAGGAGATCTACGCCGCCAATGATCCAGCGGAATCCGCTGTGCCCTACTTTGTTAATCAGCAACGCTACATGGTCCGCATGCTGGAGCCCTCAGGGTGCATGTTGCTGGCGATTGAGTCGACTGCCTGGCGCTATGAGCGCGAGCCGCTTGACCCGGCCTGCAGTCATACCCTTAACCTGCGTGTAGACGCGTACGGTAGCCTGGAACACGGTGTGGCAATCAATTACGCGCGGCGTAAACTCCCGACCGACACGCCGCCGTTCACCGACACACATCAGCAAACATGGTGGCGCGATACCCACGACTCAGCGCAACAGGCCTACTACCTGACAGAAGCCCGCGCCCAGGCCATTCACTTGGTCGAGCCTCAATGCTGGCGTCTGGGCTTGCCCTATCGTCAGCGCAGCAATGCATTAGTGTTGCCTAAAGGCAAAGGCGCAAACACCCTGGACGACGGACGCATCAGCTACGAGCACTTCATCTCGGACAACGCTGACAGCCCTCTAGGCGTCAATGCCGTGCGCGTGCTGGCGGGGATGTCCGAGCACTATTACTGCCTTGCTCAAAGTTCTACCCCCCTGCCTGCAGGCCAGGCCTCTATTCAAGCGCTGGGGCATCACAGCGAACACGCGGAGCTGGATGAACAGGCATTGGCCGTGTATGACGACGTACCACGCATGCCCGGAGCCGAACCTTTCGACCTGAAAAAGGCGCTGACCGAGGCCCACTACACCCCGATGACTCTGTTTCTGCCAGATCCAGAGCCAGACCTGTCTGAAAAACCCGCCAAAACCACGTTATGGGCAATCAAACAAGGCTTTGCGATTTATAGTGGTCTTGCCGATTTTTACCGGGCCAATCGTTTTCGCGCCACAGAAGATCATGGGGTCACTGTGGTTGAACATGATCGCTACCACTGCCTGGTCACCTCTGTTAAAACCCCGGATGGCTGCACAACCCAGGCTAAACATGACTATCGCTGCCTGCTACCAATAAAGATCACCGACCCTCAAAACAACGTGCAAGAGGCCAGCTATAACGCATTTGGTCAGTTGCTGGTCACCAGCTTCTACGGCGAAGAAGACGGCAAGCCCGTGGGGTTTGACCCCTTGGATAAATATGCCCGCCCCAAAGATGACAGCCCAAAAGCCGCCATTGCCGATCCAGGCAGCGCTTTGCAGAAAGCTGCCAGTGCCTGTTTCTATCACCCCTTCAGTTGGATGAACAACCGTGAACCCGTGCATGTTGCGGTGCTGCAGGCCGACCGCTACCCCACCAGTGCGGACAGTGCTGATCTGATCATCCGTATCAGCCTGGCGTGCAGCGACGGATTCGGTCGGGTTCTGCAAAACAAACAACTGACCGTGCCTGGGCCTGCTTATCAAGTCGACAAGAACGGGGCTCTGACACTGGACAGCAGCGAAAAACCGGTAAGCAGTCACAGCGACAAGCGTTGGCGAATCAGCGGCCGGGTCGAATACAACAACAAAGGTCAGGCAATCCGTCAGTACCAACCGTACTTTGCTGATCAATACCGCTACCTGAATGACACGTCACTGCGCGCAAACGGCTACTGCGACCAACTCTTCTACGACCCATTAGGGCGCGTAATCAAGACTCTGCATGCCAACGGTGATTTCAGCCGCCAGACCTATTGCACCTGGTACACCATCAGCGAAGACGAAAACGATACGCACGAGCCAGATTCAAACAGTTAGGTGAGCTGCCGTCGTACTGGGTGAACCCCAGTGCGACGTGGCAGCGGATTATACCGCTCGGTTCATTAGCGCCGATGGGGATCGCGGACACCGACTGCCCGGTAATTACGGCCGCCTGTGTGCTCAAACATCAATCGTAAAGCGCCTCGCCTGGTTGATCCCGGATGACCATGTAAATCTACAGACCACAGTCCGTCATTATGACGATGCCAGTTAACCGCTGGAAAACGCCCCTCTTGCAAATGACCCAGGGCAATACCAATGCTTCTTCCTGCAGCGCCCCCCATTAAATGCGTTATCTGTGACTCGTCAATAATCAAGCGGGGCTCAGACGCTGCGGTCTCTTGCGAAGTGCTTTCACCGGAGGGTGCTGGCTGCTGTCTATTACCCAGTTTTTTTCTGGCCAGATGAGTAGCCGCTTGAGTTTCAAACTGGCTGACACTGCCCTGAGCGGATGAGGGACGAGATGCTGGTGGCGCTGAAGTGCTTGCACGCTCCGAATCTCGAAGCTGAATAGTCCTGAATCCCATTCGCCTTAATTCACTTGGCGCAGGATCGCGCGCTCTATCACGCGCCTGTAGATTTTGCCTCGCCAGCGCGGAGCCAATATACGCATAGATACCTTCGTTATCCGGAGGACTGTAAACGACAGCAAGCCCTTCCCCTTGGTAACCCACACGATGGGTATAGATGAAATTAACCAGCCTGTTTGTCTCTTCTCTGCTCAACCCCCTTCGTTGTGCAGACTCCAGGAGGGTATCAGCGACCAATTGGGCGTATCTCTCCTCGCCTGTAACCGTGGGTTGCGATTGCTCAACTGTGCCACCCGCGCGCCAACTCATTAAACCTAACGCAAAACCCACCACAGCACCGACCATCGCGCCCTCTCGTGGATAGCCTGATGCCCAGCCCAAGGCATACCCGGCAAGGGTCAACACGCCTGTAATTATTATTCTTCCTATAGCTTGACTGGACAAAAGCCCCATAGCGTCAGTGAGGGTGACGGGGTTATTACCAACTATTGCATACAGGTTAAGGCTGTCTACATCGCCTGCGGGGTCGGGACTGATCCAGCGCATCAGCCAAGGCGCGTAATACCGGTATCCGTAGTAGTAGAGCCCGGTTGCATCACGTTCTTTACCGGAGTAACGCACCGTCTTGAACCTGGCCTCGACCTGACTTTTCGCAGCCCACCAGGCTGTACCGCCAAACGGGTAATAGCCTTCTTGGCTCAGCAAGGCCGCCTGCTCGTCGAGTTCAAGGGTACTGCTGGCTGTCGCGTCCACAAGGCTGAAACGCAGTTGCTCGTCTGCAACCTCCGCAGGGCGGTGGTGTTCCCACACCAACGCCCTGACGCGTGTGAATCCGGCCTCAATCGACAGCACATTGAACGACTCGCCTGTGGCGTCATTACTGTGCAACTCAAGGCCTGGCAAATAGCGCACTTGCTCAACGTGCTGGCGGTTTTTAGCCAGGCTTGAGCGCCTCTTGAATACCCGCAGGCCTGCACCATCATAGCCATAGGTTTCGTCGTCACTGCTCCCCTGCTCACGAACCACTTGCGTGACCCGCTGCAGTTGGTTGCGCGCATTCCAGCTCATGGCCTGGCCGCGCATGAGCAATTGCTGGTTGCCGTTTTTATCAAACCCCTTGAGCGGATCAGCGTCCGAATCGAAATCATTGAGTACGCCGTGATTACTGTGCGCGGCGGTGTTGATGCGCTGGGTGTACCCCTGGCCGCTGGAGGGCACGTGCTGCATCTGCACAAGATTGCCGCCCTCGTTGTACTGATAGTGGCGGGTGTAGTTACGCATCAGGCTGCTATCGGTTGAACCAAACTGCGCCAGGGCCGGTAACGCCGGACCTATCGCATGATGCGCATTTTCGCGACCTGTCGCCTTGATCAACTGGTATAACGTGTCGTATTCAAAGCTGGCGGTGGCCTCGATTTTCGTATTGCTGGCCCACGTCGTGGGTTGCGCCGCATCACGGATACTGAGCACATTACCGACGCGGTCATAGGTGTAGGTCAGATCTTGCACAATGGCCTGAGTATTTCCCGTTTTGCGCGCTGTTAGCCTCAGCAAACGCCCATCGTGGGGCCTGTAGGTGGCTAGCGTCTGCACATTGTTGCCCGCACGCTCTGACTCAACCTGGCCCTGTGCGTTATAGGTGCGCAAGTCGAACAACCGCTTGCGCGTGCCGCTGCTGAACACCAATGAGGCCCCGGTAAGCTCGCCCTCAGGCCCGTATAACGATTGCTGGCGATTACCCTTGGCATCCGTTTGCTCCACAAGACCACCCAACGCATCGTAGCGCCACGCACTGGTATGACATTCAGTCTCCAGTTGCGCCTTGCGCACATCGAGCTGCGCAGACCAGTCAAGCGCTTCCTCTGCCCGTAAAAACAGGCGGCCTTGCTGGGCAATGGCTCCCGATAACGCGTATTGCTCGTACAACACGCTACCGGCAGGATCATCGTGACGAATCAGTCGGCCACACTGGTTGCGCGCTGCATGCCGGATGTTCATGGCGCCGTATTCCAACCGCTCGGTGCAACGCTCGCGCGTGTCATCGTCGGCCTGTTCATACACGGCAACCGGCCTGAGAACAGCGTCAAATTCATAACGCTGCAGTGAGCCACGTGCATCCCAGACCGATAACAACTGACCCGCAATACCGCTCAATGCAATACGCCACCCGGCATCGATACTGTGGCTGCGCAAGATGCGCCCGCTCAAACTGTGCCGAAGGCGCTGATTGGCTTGCACCGCAGGGTCTGTCTTATGCAGGCGGTGCAAACGCGCATCCCACTGCTGTTGCAACTGGCCGCCGGCGCTAAACGTTTGTCTATGCACGCGCGCTTGGGGCTCATCCTGGGCTTGGGCGCGATAATAAGCCACCGTGCGCAGGGTTAAACCTCTGGGATCAAAGGCTGTCAATGACGGTGTGTGCTGATGTAACGAAGACATAAGAAATGACCTGTTTTACACAATGATGCAAAAAGCGTAGTGATCAGGTCATGTGCCAAGGTGGTCGTACAGCCAGCTTTATGTGTCTAAATGATTACGGTCATATTGGCTACTGAGCCACGACCAAATGCACCGTGTTAAAGCCCTGCTGGCCTACAGCGAGCAATCCTCATTCCGCTAATGCAGCGGACTTTCACCCTGTTCCAATACGAATTTAATTGATAGCTCACTCATAAAACGCGCAGGCTAGAGGGCTTGGATAAGCTTTGTATCATTCTGAATGATATTAACCTTCGCTGGGTTCGATTCGTGCCCCGGCGCGCGCGACAGCATTATCCCGCCCATCTCAATAGATTGGCGGACTCCCCCTCATGGAACAGTCACTGAAACATTTGCGCTTCCCACTCGCGGCACTGGCGATCGTGGTGATGAGTGCATGCGGTAAAACTCCACAAGCGACTGCTCCTGCACCTGCTGCAAAAGTCAGTGTGGCCAAAGTGCTAGAGCAACCCGTGAACGAGTGGGACGAGTTCACCGGTCGCCTCGAAGCACCCGAAACCGTTGAAATCCGCCCGCGTGTGTCGGGCCAAATTGATCAGGTTGCCTTTACTGAAGGTGCCCTGGTCAAAAAAGGCGATCTGTTGTTCCAGATCGACCCGCGCCCGTTCCAGGCGGCTGTCCGTCAACTTGAAGCCGAACTCCAGCAAGCTCGCGCCAATGCCACCCGCAGTGAAAACGAAGCCCAGCGCGGCGAGCGTCTGCGTCAAAGCAACGCGATTTCCGCTGAACTGGCTGACTCGCGCAGCACCGCCTCCCAAGCCGCGCGCGCTGCCGTCGCCGCTATCCAGGCGCAACTGGATCTGGCCAAACTCAACCTGAGCTTTACCCGCGTCACCTCGCCGATCACTGGCCGTGTCAGCCGTGCCGACATCACCGCCGGCAACATCGTCACGGCGGATGTCACGCCGCTGACCAGTGTGGTGTCGACCGACAAGGTGTATGCCTACTTCGATGCTGACGAGCGTGTGTTCCTCAAGTACAACCAGTTGGCACGCGATGGCAAGCGTGGCCAGACCACGCCGGTTTATCTTGGGCTGTCCAACGAAGAGGGCAACCCGCACTTGGGTCAGATGAACTTCGTCGATAACCAGGTCAACCCTAAAACCGGCACCATTCGCGGTCGCGCGGTGTTCGACAACACTGATGGCAGCTTCACCCCGGGCCTGTATGCGCGCCTCAAACTGGTCGGTAGCGGCACCTACGAAGCCGTGCTGATCAATGACGAAGCAGTCGGCACCGACTTGGGCAAGAAGTTCGTATTGGTGATGGACGGTAATAACAACACCACCTACCGGGCCATTGACCTGGGGCCAAAAATAGAAGGCCTGCGCATTGTCCGCAGCGGTCTCAACAAAGACGACACCATCATCGTCAAGGGCCTGCAACGGGTGCGTCCTGGCTCGCCGGTGACCCCTGAAGTCATCCCGATGGCCAACGAACAAACCCTCGCCGCACTGGCGCAACAACGACACGCCCTGGAAGCCAGCAACCTGTTACCTGCAACGCCCGCTACCCCTGCGGCGAAGCTGGCCAGCGTTGCGACTCCTCGCGGTTAAGGGACGACAACTTCGATGAATTTTTCCCAGTTCTTCATTCAACGGCCGATTTTCGCTGCCGTACTTTCGCTGTTGATTTTGATTGCGGGCGGCATTTCGCTGTTCCAGTTACCGATCAGCGAATACCCGGAGGTCGTACCGCCAACGGTGGTGGTGCGCGCCAACTTCCCGGGTGCCAACCCTAAAGTGATCGGTGAAACCGTGGCGGCGCCACTGGAGCAGGCCATCACCGGTGTCGAACACATGTTGTACATGTCTTCGCAATCCACCGCTGACGGCAAACTCACGCTGACCATTACCTTCGCCCTGGGTACAGACCTGGACAACGCGCAGGTGCAGGTGCAAAACCGTGTAACCCGCACCGAGCCCAAGTTGCCCGAGGAAGTGACGCGTATCGGTATTACGGTAGACAAAGCATCGCCTGACCTGACCATGGTGGTGCACTTGACCTCACCGGATCAGCGCTACGACATGCTCTACCTGTCCAACTACGCGATCCTCAACATCAAGGATGAGCTGGCCCGTCTCGGCGGCGTGGGTGACGTGCAGTTGTTCGGCATGGGCGACTACTCGTTGCGTGTGTGGCTTGATCCGAACAAAACCGCTTCGCGCAATCTGACCGCCACTGACGTGGTCAACGCCATTCGCGAACAGAACCGCCAGGTAGCAGCCGGTGCACTGGGTGCGCCCCCTGCCCCCAACGCCACCAGCTTCCAGCTGTCGGTGAACACCCAAGGCCGTCTGGTGACCGAGGAAGAGTTTGAGAACATCATCATTCGCGCAGGCGATGACGGTGAAATCACTCGTTTGAAGGACATTGCCCGGGTTGAATTGGGCTCAAGCCAGTACGCCTTGCGCTCCTTGCTCAATAACCAGCCCGCAGTCGCGATCCCAATTTTCCAGCGTCCTGGCTCGAACGCCATCGATATCTCGAACGAAGTTCGCGCAAAGATGGACGAGCTGAAGAAGAGCTTCCCGCAGGGCATGGACTACAGCATCGTGTATGACCCGACGATCTTCGTTCGTGGTTCTATCGAGGCGGTGATTCACACCCTGTTCGAAGCACTGATTCTCGTGGTGCTGGTGGTGATCCTGTTCCTGCAGACCTGGCGCGCCTCGATCATTCCGTTGGCGGCTGTCCCGGTGTCGTTGATCGGTACCTTTGCGGTCATGCACATGTTCGGCTTCTCGCTGAATGCCCTGTCGCTGTTCGGTTTGGTACTGGCCATCGGTATCGTGGTCGACGATGCCATTGTTGTGGTGGAAAACGTCGAGCGAAACATCGAACTTGGGCTCGAACCGGTAGAAGCCACCAAGCGCGCCATGCGCGAAGTGACCGGTCCGATCATCGCCACAGCGCTGGTACTGTGCGCCGTGTTTATTCCGGCTGCGTTCATCTCCGGCCTGACCGGGCAGTTCTATAAACAGTTCGCGCTGACCATTGCGATCTCGACGGTCATCTCGGCCTTCAACTCACTGACCTTGTCGCCAGCACTGGCAGCAGTGTTGCTTAAAGGCCATCATGCGCCCAAAGACCGTTTCACACGGGTTCTGGACAAGCTATTCGGTGGCTGGTTGTTCCGCCCGTTCAACCGATTCTTTGAGCGTGCCAGCCACGGCTATGTCGGCACTGTCGCCCGGGTTATCCGCAGCAGCGGTATCGCCTTACTGGTGTACGCAGGCCTGATGGTGCTGACCTTCTTTGGTTTCGCCCACACCCCAACCGGTTTCGTGCCGGGGCAAGACAAGCAGTACCTGGTGGCCTTCGCTCAACTGCCGGATGCGGCGAGCCTTGACCGTACCGAAGATGTGATCAAGCGCATGTCCGACTTTGCCCTCAAGGAACCGGGCGTTGCCAACTCCATCGCCTTCCCGGGTCTGTCGATCAACGGCTTCACCAACAGCCCCAACAGCGGCATCGTGTTCGTGGCACTCAAGGACTTTGACCAGCGCAAAGACCCAAGCCAGTCAGCTGCGGCCATTGCGGCAACCCTGAATGCCAAGTTCGGTGGCATTGAAGAAGCCTACATTGCGATCTTCCCGCCGCCGCCTGTGCAAGGTTTGGGGACCATTGGCGGTTTCCGTTTGCAAGTCGAAGACCGTGGTGGTCTGGGCTATGAGGCGCTCTATAAAGAAGTACAGAACGTCATCGCCAAAAGCCACAACGTGCCAGAACTGGCCGGCCTGTTCACCAGCTACACCGTGAACGTGCCGCAAGTAGACGCCGCAATCGATCGTGATAAAGCCAAGACCCACGGCGTGGCTGTGAGCGACATCTTCGACACCCTGCAGGTGTATCTGGGTTCGTTGTATGCCAACGACTTCAACCGCTTCGGTCGTACCTATCAGGTCAACGTTCAGGCCGAGCAACAGTTCCGCCTCGAACCCGACCAGATCGGCCAGTTGAAAGTGCGTAACAACAAAGGCGAGATGATCCCGCTGGCGACCTTCATCAAGGTCAGCGACACCTCGGGGCCGGACCGCGTGATGCACTACAACGGCTTTATCACTGCCGAAATCAACGGTGCTGCGGCCCCAGGCTACAGCTCGGGTCAGGCTGAAGCAGCCATCGACAAACTGCTCAAGGAAGAACTTCCGAACGGCATGACGTACGAATGGACCGACTTGACCTATCAGCAGATCCTGTCTGGCAACACCGCGCTGTTCGTGTTCCCGCTCTGCGTATTGCTGGCCTTCCTGGTACTGGCGGCTCAATACGAAAGCTGGAGCCTGCCACTGGCGGTGATCCTGATCGTACCGATGACCTTGCTGTCGGCCATCACCGGGGTGATTGCCTCGGGGGGTGACAACAACATCTTTACCCAGATCGGCTTAATCGTACTGGTGGGACTGGCGTGTAAAAACGCGATTCTGATCGTCGAATTTGCCAAGGACAAACAAGCCGAAGGCCTCAGCCCGCTGGCTGCGGTGCTGGAAGCCTGCCGTCTGCGTCTGCGCCCGATCCTGATGACCTCCATCGCCTTCATCATGGGTGTGGTGCCGCTGGTGCTGTCCACTGGCGCGGGTGCTGAAATGCGCCATGCGATGGGTGTTGCAGTGTTCTCCGGGATGCTCGGGGTGACCTTCTTCGGCCTGCTGTTGACGCCTGTGTTCTATGTGTTGATCCGCAACTATGTTGAGCGCAGTGAAGCGCGCAAAGCGGCGCGGCACCTCAAGTTGGAGTCGCAACAATGAGCCTCAAAGTTTTCCTTCCCAGCCTTCTGGTGCTGGCCCTGAGTGCTTGCGCCGTTGGCCCGGACTACAAAACCCCGGCCACCGAGCCTGCACAGATCAGCGCTGATAACCTCAAGGGCTTTGACCGGGCACATTTTCAAGGGATCTGGTGGCAGCAGTTCGACGACCCGACCCTGAACAAGCTGGTCGCTCAGTCGCTGGCAGGCAACCGTGAGTTGCGCGTGGCCTTTGCCCGTCTGCGGGCAGCCCGCGCCATTCGTGATGACGTCAGCACAGAAACCATGCCGACCATCACCAGCCGTGCCAGCAGCGATGTAGGCAAGGGGCAAGTGCCGGGCACTACTGAAAAGCGCGTCAACAGTGAGCGCTACGATTTGGGCCTGGACATGGCCTGGGAAGTCGACCTGTTTGGCCGTATCCAGCGTGAGCTGGAGGCCAGCGATGCCGACGAACAGGCCGCAGCAGCAGACCTGTATCAGTTGCAAGTGACCATGATTGCCGAGTTGGTTGACGCTTACGGCGAACTGCGCGGCGCACAATTGCGTGAACATATCGCCCTGGAGAACCTGAAAAACCAGCAGGACTCCAAGGCCATCACTGTCAGCCTGCGTGATGCTGGCGTCGGCGATGAACTCGACGTGGTGCGCGCCGATGCCCGGCTTGCGGCGGTTGAGGCCAGCGTGCCGCAACTGCAGGCCGAGCAAGTGCGTGAGCGCAACCGTATCGCCACGCTGTTGGGTGAGCGCCCTGAAAACCTCAGCGTTGATCTGAGCCCGGCGCAACTGCCTGCCATCGCCAAGGCCTTGAACATCGGCAACCCCGGCGACTTGCTGCAACGTCGCCCGGACATTTTGAGCGCCGAACGCAAGCTGGCAGCTGCTACGGCCCGGATTGGCGTGGCCAAGGCGGATTTGTTCCCGCGTGTCAGCCTCAGCGGCTTCCTGGGCTTTACCGCCGGGCGTGGTTCGCAGATCGGTTCGGCGGCGGCCAATGCCTGGGCTTTGGGCCCGAGCATTACCTGGCCTGCGTTTAACCTGGGCAGCGTGCGGGCACGTTTGCGTGGTGCCAACGCAGAGGCCGATGGCGCGCTGGCCAACTACGAGCAGCAAGTGTTGCTGGCTCTGGAAGAGTCTGAAAACGCGTTCAGTGACTACGGCAAACGTCAGCAGCGCTTGGTCTCGTTGATTCGTCAAAGCGAAGCCAGCCGCACCGCCGCCGACCTGGCAGCGATTCGCTACCGCGAAGGCACGGTGGATTTTCTGGTCTTGCTGGACGCCCAGCGTGAGCGCCTGGCGGCTGAAGACAGCCAGGCCCAGGCAGAAGTTGATCAGTTTCGCGGTGTAGTGGCGATCTACAAAGCCCTGGGCGGTGGCTGGCAAGCCGAGACCGTCGCTAGCGTGCAGTGAAGTAAAAAGCTCCTTTGGTTGGCCGCAACCAACCAATTTTTAGCCCCGCGCTCTTTCGGTCGCGGGGCTTTTTTTTGTTTGTGCATGTGCGCCTGACCGTAGTCGCTGACAAGGAACGAAGGCTGCGATGGGTTACGCAGCGACCCTGCTGTTGAGTCTAAAGCGAAGCTCCTGCGGACCTTATCGCAGCCTGCGGCAGCGACTACAGTTTTCAGGTCAATTGCTCTTCTGGTTTGACTCAAGCCCTCTACTGTCCCAATCTTGCACTTCATACGCACGACTGTTACTGGATTTTGCATGTCTCAGCCTCGCCGTTACCTGGTTGTAAGCCTCCTGTCTGCTCTGATCGCAGTGGGCCTTTGGTATTGGATGCGCCCTGCTACGGGCACCGCGCCGTCAAACACGATCAATCACAGCTATTCGTCCGCCCTGGAACAAGCCCATAACGGGCAGCCGGGGGCAGCCAGGGTGCTGTATCAGCAACTGGCACGCACTGATCTTTCCGATATTCGCCGCGCCAGCCTGCATGCCGAGCTGCCTAACTATCCGAGCCCGCAAGCACTGAAGCTGGCCGATGCCGACTTGCAAAACCCGTCACCACTGGTGCGCAAGGCCGCGATACAAAGTATTTCGGGGCTGGTGCCCAATGCTCAGCGCACGTTGCTGCTTGGCCCGCTGCTGGATGACCCCGAGCAAAGCGTTCGCTTTGCCGCCGCCAGCGCCCTGCTGGGCTTGTCTCCTGATGAGCAAGGTCTGTATTTCGGCCCGCTGCAGCAAGTCATCGACGAGTACGAGCGTACGCTCAAGACGCAACCCGACGACCCGCAAGCCCAAGGTCAGCTCGCACGTTTGTATTTGCATGAAGGGCAACTGGACGAGGCGCAGGCAGCACTGGAAAAATTCCTGGCGCTGGACCCGGAGAATCTCAAGGCTGTGGTGGCGCAGATTGATCTGCTGGATAAACACGGCAAAACCGATCAAGCCCGTGAACTGCTGGCCAATCAGCTTAAAGCCCACCCCGACTCGGCGTATCTGCAACACGCACTGGGGATTTGGTTGCTTAATCACGGGCAAACCGAATACGCGTTGTTGGGGCTGGCCAAAGCCGTTGAGTTGGAGCCGGACAACAGCGAGTACCGCTATAAGCTCGCTATTGCCTTGCATGAGCTGGAGCAACTGGAACCGGCGCAGCGTCAGTTGGAAGAGTTGCTGCAACGCCAGCCCGCCAATCGCAAGGCGCGTCTGTTGTTGATTCGCTACTGGAAAGAGGCCGGTCAACTACAGAATGTACAGGTGCTGCTGGCGCAACTGGAGCAGCTAAATCCTGACGATCCAGCACTGCAACAAGGGTTGTAGGCGCGCTGCGCGCAAGCTGCAAGCAATTAGGCGAGCAGTTTCTGGATTTGTGCTTGCAAGGTGTCGAGGTCGAAGGGTTTGGCCAAAATCGGGGCAGTGAGGGTGATCGGGCTGCCGGTGTCACGGATTTCTGCCGGATAACCGCTGATAAAAATCACCTTCAGGTCCGGTCGCAGCTTCACTGCAGGCTCGGCAATCTGCACGCCTGATATCCCGCCCGGCAAACGGAAGTCCGTAACCATAAGGTCCAGGTGCGGTTTGGTGGCTAAAATCGCAAACGCCTGCTCGCCGTTTTCGGCCTGCAATACCCGGTAGCCTTCGCCTGACAGGTAAGCACTGAGGATCATCAGGATCGATGGATCGTCCTCGACAATCAAAACAACATCTTGCGCATCTTCACTCATGGGAAACCTTAATCCGAACTTTGCTGCCATTACGACCGCAGCCACGGCCATAGGTTGCGACCAATTTATGTCTTTTGTACCAGCGGCAGGCAGACTTTGAACAAAGCGCCCTCACCTAACTCACTGCGCACTTCTATTTTGCCACTGTGGGCCGCAACAATCTGTTCCGAAATAAATAAGCCCAACCCCAGGCCCGAAACAACATGGCTGCCAGCTACCCGTTCAAACTGCTGGAAAATGCGCTGCTGATTCTCCTGGCTAATGCCAATACCCTGATCACGTACTTGCACCACGGCATACCCCTCTTCGCGGTACACCGCCACATCAATTGGCTTCTGTGCACCATAACGCAGGGCGTTGGTGAGCAAGTTGGAAATCACCTGCTCGATTCTGAATTCATCCCACTGCCCCACCACCGGCTGCGCCGAACTGAAGCTGATGCTCGCTTGCGCTGCACTGATCTGGGGCGAAAACACCTCAAGCAAATTGGCAACCAACTGTGACAAATCGAATTCCGACGGCCTGATTGACAGCTTGCCTGTGCGAATCCGTGATACGTCCAGCATGTCTTCAATCAGCCGGATCAGGCTTTGGATCTGCCGCTCGTCGCGGTCAACCATGGCCGCCAGCTTGTCCTTAGTGAACGCTGCCGTGTTGTCCCGCGCCAGGTGCATCTTGCGCAGCTGGGTTTCGAGGATCAGCCCGTTCAGCGGCGTGCGGACCTCATGGGAGACAATCGACATAAAGTCGTCACGCATGCGCACCGCATGCTCCAGTTCAACCTGTGTCTGTTGCAATTGCGCGAGCAGCACTTCTTGCTCGCGGCGGCTTCGCTCCAGCGCTTCGACCTGTCGTTGCACCGCTTTGCTTTGCCGGTACAGGTCGACAAATACGTTGACCTTGCTTTTAACCGCGTGAATGTCCAAAGGCTTATGCAAGAAGTCGACCGCCCCGCTCTCATACCCCTTGAACGCGTAGTTCATCTCCCGACCGGCGGCACTGACGAACACAATCGGAATATTTTTGGTGCGATCGGTCCCGCGCATCATCTCGGCCAATTCAAAACCGTTCATGCCCGGCATCTGCACGTCCAGAATCGCCATTGCAAACTCATGTTGCAGCAACAACGAAAGCGCCTCGTCCGCAGACAAGGCTTTATAGACGATTCGGTCATCGCGTTGGATCAAGGCTTCAAGCGCCAACAGATTCTCTGGCAAATCGTCGACGATCAGCAGCTTGGCTTGAATATCACTTAGTGGCATTCGATTCGTTCCAGCTCAACAAGCAAACGGGCAATACCCTTCAAACTCAGGATGCGGTCCGGTTGGCAACGCTCCAGCGCCGCAAGCGGCATGGTGGGTACCCAGGCTTCTTCAGGGTCCTGGACGACCGTCAGGCCGCCCAGCTGTTTGACTGTGGCCAACCCCTGCGCACCATCCTGATTGGCGCCCGTGAGTAATATCGCAGCCAGGGTGTCTTGGTACACATCGGCTGCGGATTCAAAAAGGTAATCAATCGAGGGGCGTGAATAATGCACCCGCTCCTCTCGACTCAATGAAAAACTGTGATCGTGCTCCACCGACACGTGGTAACCCGGCGCCGCGAAATACAACGTGCCCGACGCAATCGGCTCTTTGTCCTCTACTTCCTTGACCGGTATCTCCAAACGTCGGTCAAACACAGCAGCCAACTGGCTGCGACGTTCGTCGGGCATGTGCAAGACGACGATGATCGGTAGCCTGAAACCGGGCTTCAAATCAGCAAAGATCGCCAGCAACGCCTCGACGCCCCCCGCAGAAGCCCCAACAACAATGGCCTGAACAGGGCGCAGTCCGGTGATTGCGATGTCTTGGACTGTCATAGCTTGCGATAGATCCGTTCTTGCTTGAGCAAAGGCGAAAATTGTTTGCTGTAATCGGAAAAATCCAGGGTTTCTTTGCTACCCAGCATCAAGAAGCCCCGATGACAGAGCGACTCAGCGAACAAACCAAAGGCTCTGTTTTGGAGATTTTTATTGAAGTAAATCAATACGTTACGACACGAAATTAAATTAGTTTCTGAAAATACACTGTCTGTCGCCAGACTGTGATCAGCAAAGGTCACGTTTTCACGCAGGCTCTTGTCAAAAATCGCGTAGTCATAAGCCGCCGTGTAGTAATCGGCAAATGAGCGCTGCCCCCCGGCCTTTTGGTAGTTGTGGGTGTAGGCACGAACGTTTTCCAGGGAAAAGATCCCTTGCTTGGCTTTTTCAAGCGAGCGCGGGTTGATGTCAGTGGCATAAATGATGGTGCGATCGAGCAGCCCTTCCTCACGCAGCAAGATCGCCATCGAGTACACCTCTTCGCCGGTACTGCACCCCGCGATCCAGATTTTCAGCGACGGATAGGTCTTGAGAATCGGCACCACCTCCTGGCGAATGGCCAGAAAGTGCTCAGGGTCACGAAACATCTCACTCACCGGAATCGTCAGCAGTTGCAGCAACTGCATGAACACGGCCGGGTCATGCAGCACCCGCTCCTGCAAGGCCGAGATGGTATTGCAGTCGAACTGGCGCACTGCATGCAGCACCCGGCGCTTGATCGATGCGCCGGAGTAGTCTCGAAAGTCATAGCTGTACTTGAGGTAGATCGCCTCAATCAGCAGCCGTATCTCGATGTCGGTGTTTCGTAGCACTTAGAGTCGTTCCATTTTCGGTAGCCATACCCGGATCAACGAAAACAGTCGATCCAGATCAATCGGTTTAGCCAGGTAATCGTTGGAACCCGCTTGCAGGCAGCGTTCCTGATCGTCCTTCATCGCCTTGGCCGTGACCGCAATGATCGGCAGCTTGCGCCAGCGCGGGTTCTTACGAATTTCAATGGTGGCCTCATAGCCATCCATCTCCGGCATCATCACGTCCATCAGCACCAAGTCGATGTCGTCGACCTCATTCAAACGCTCGATCGCCTCGCGGCCATTACGCCCGATGACGACGATTGCGCCCTTGTGCTCCAGCGCGCTGGTGAGGGCGAAAATGTTCCGCACGTCGTCATCAACCAGCAGAATCTTGCGCCCTTCGAACACTTTGTCGCGGCTGCGTGCCGTCTTGAGCATCGTTTGACGCTCATGGGACAACTGAGATTCAACTTTGTGCAGAAATAATGTCACTTCGTCCAGCAAACGCTCAGGCGAACGGGCGCCTTTGATGATGATCGAACGTGAGTATTTGCGCAGTTCGGCCTCTTCGTCGCGGGTCAGATTGCGCCCGGTGTAGACAATGACGGGCGGGAACGAGCAGATGTCTTCGGTAGACATACGCTTGAGCAGGTCGTTGCCCAGCATGTCCGGGAGCTTGAGGTCGATGATCATGCAGTCGTAGATGTTACTGCGCAGCAGATCAAGTGCCTCTTGAGCAAAACCCACGGCGGTGATTTCAATGTCATCGTCGCCGATCAGGCGGGAAATACTGTCGCGTTGCAGGTCATCGTCTTCGACCAGCAATATCCGTTTGACCTTCTGCGTGAGCTTGGCTTCAAGGCGGGCGAAGACATCTTTGAGTTCCTCGCGGGTGGTCGGTTTGACCGCGTAGCCCACGGCGCCCATGTGCATGGCGGCTTCAACCCGGTCTTCGACAGAGATCACGTGCACCGGGATATGCCGGGTGGCGGCCAGGGCTTTCAAGCGCTGCAGTACGGTCAACCCGGAGTGATCGGGCAAGCGCATGTCGAGCAGAATGGCGTCGGGAATAAACTGCGCCGCCAGGCTGAAGCCTTCGTCAGCACCGTGGGCGACCAGGCAGCGATAGCCCAGTTCGTGGGCCAGATCGTAGAGGATGTGCGCAAAATTAGGCTCATCTTCAATCACCAGAATGCAGCGCGTGCTGAACGGTGCTTGTTCGCGGTCGTCCATGAAGCGCGGGATATTCAGCGGCACATCCGGCGCCTGTACCGGCAACGCCTTGGCAGGCAATGTCTGTGGCACGCGCGGGGCATTGACGGGAGCCTCTACGGGCAGTTCGGCGTCTTCGACGAACTGTACGGGCATGATTAAGGTGAAGACGCTGCCCTGCCCCGGCTCGCTGCTGACACTGATAGAGCCGCCAAGCAAGGTCGCCAGATCCCGCGAGATCGACAAGCCAAGGCCGGTGCCACCATATCGGCGGTTGGTAGTGCCATCTGCCTGACGGAACGCTTCAAAAATGCTCTCTTGCTGCTCGGCCGCAATGCCGATGCCGGAGTCTTCAACGGCAAATGCAATGGCATTGCCCGAATGACGCGACACCGTCAGGCTGACCCGGCCTTTTTCGGTGAACTTGACCGCGTTGGACAGCAAGTTCTTGAGAATTTGCTCCAGGCGCTGGCTGTCGGTGTAGATTAACCCGGGGGTGCCAGGCTGCAAGTCGACGCACAACTCCAGCGACTTGTCACTGGCCAACGGCTGGAACACCCCGCGTATGCCATCGAGCATCCGCGCCACGCTGGTGTTTTCGGGGCGCACCTCAAGCTTGCCGGCCTCGACCTTGGATATATCCAGAATGTCATTGATCAGGTTGAGCAAATCGTTGCCTGCCGAGTAGATCGACTCGGCAAACTTGACTTGCTCACCCGTGAGGTTCTGCTGCGGGTTTTCGGACAACAGTTTGGCCAGAATCAGCGAGCTGTTAAGCGGTGTGCGCAGCTCGTGGGACATGTTGGCGAGGAATTCCGACTTGTACTTGCTCGAACGCATCAGCTCATCGGCACGCTCTTCGAGCTGCTCCTGAGCCTGGTTCAGCTCGGTATTCTTGCGGTCCATGGCATCACGCTGCTCTGCCAGGGCCTCGTTGGTCTGTTCGAGCTCTGCTTGCTGCGCCTCAAGGCTGGTCTGCGACTCTTTAAGAATGCGCGACTGCTCTTCCAGCTCTTCGTTGGCGGTCTTGAGTTCTTCTTGCTGCACTTGCAGTTCTTCATTGAGCTGCTGGGTCTCTGCCAGCACTTCTTGCAGGCGCTGACGGTAACGCGCGGCCTCAATCGAGGTGCCGATGTTGTCTGCGATCAAGTCGAACAGCTCAATGTCACGGTCTTCCAGCGGGCGAAGAAAGCCCAGCTCAATCACCCCGTTAACCCGGTCATCGTCGCTGGTCGGCACCACCAGCACACTGCGAGGCGCGCCCTCACCCAGCCCGGAGCTGACTTTGAAGCAGTAGTCCGACGGCACATCGTCCAGACGGATCAACTGATCCTGGAACGCGGCTTGCCCGACAATCCCTTCGTCATTGTGGATCACCTCGTTGCGCGCTTCTTGCTCACGAGAGAATCCATAGCTGGCGATGCGGCGCAAGCCACCGTGATCTTCACGCACATACACCGCGGCAACCACCGTGCCCAGGTACTGCGCGCAGAACTGCAGGATATTACGGCCCAGCATGTTCAGGGTGAGGCGTCCAAGCACTTGCTCGGCCAGTTCGGTCTGCCCATTACGCAGCCAGGCTTGACGCTCCAGACGCTCTGCGGCCTTAACCTGAAGCTCGAAGTTGTTTTGATAACTCTTTGAAAGATTGAGTAAATCTCTGCGGCCGACATACGCCAAAAAGCCGCTCAGGCCCAGCACGAAGAGCAAGTAAAGCCCGACGCAGACGAAGGTAGTCGTACTGGCTTCGTTATTGCGAGCCACCCGCAACTGTTGCTCCAGCTGGATGAAATCGTCATATTCCTGACGGATCTGGTCAGTCAGGCTTTTGCCCCTGCCAGACTGAACCGCCGCACGGTAATCGCCACTCTGACGGCGCAAATCGACCATGGACTGGGCATAAGCAGCCCATTCGTTCTGCAACGCCGCAATGCGCTTGAGACGATCAACTTGCTGGGGGTTATCACTGACCAGTTCTTGCAACCCTTGGATCTGCGCAAGTACTTGCGGTTTGGCCACCGCGTAAGGGTCAAGAAAATGCTCATCGCCGGTAATCAGAAACCCGCGCATGCCGGTTTCCAGATCAACTGTCAGTCTGATCGCTTCATTGGTGTTGCTGATGACACGGTCGCTATGTTCGACCCATTTAAGGACTGACAGCAAATAGCTGATCATCACCACGAACAGCACTGCACTCATCACACCGACTGCCAAAGGCAAACCAACGTTACGACTCAGCAGTTTGCGAAAACTTTGCTCGTCAATGGATGCAGGTGAGTTCATTTGTCTGGCCTGTGGACATAAAAATTAGTGAGAGTTTGAAGTAATACCGCGAAATAGTTCAGCTTTCTTGCACCTTAGTAGGATTTTTCTTACAAAAAACCGTACTTTGCTGGTGCTCAAGGCTATTCTTACCGGCCAGATGCCAGCGTGAAGGGTCCTGGATTTAAATTTTTATCGAGATCATGAATATGTCCGCAACGCCCTCCACCATTCTTGTAGTCGAAGACGACGCCATTGTTCGTATGCTGATCGTTGACGTGCTTGAAGAGTTGGAGTTCAACGTGCTTGAAGCCGATGGCAGCGAGTGCGCAATGGC
This sequence comes from Pseudomonas helleri, assembly GCF_001043025.1. Taxonomy (GTDB): domain Bacteria; phylum Pseudomonadota; class Gammaproteobacteria; order Pseudomonadales; family Pseudomonadaceae; genus Aquipseudomonas; species Aquipseudomonas helleri. The sequence continues at coordinate 23,332 of NZ_JYLD01000020.1, forward strand.
ATTTCTTGAAGACAAAGGCCAGCGCATTGACTTGATGATGACCGATGTCGGGCTACCCGGCATGGACGGTCATGCACTGGCTTGCAAAGCCCGTGAACTGTACCAGCAACTGCCCATTCTGTTTGCCAGCGGCTACGCCGAGACCCTCACTGTGCCTGAGGGCATGGCCGTCATTGGCAAGCCCTTCTCTATTGATCAGTTGCGCGTCAAGGTAAAGAGCATGTTGGTCCAGCCGCAAAGTTGACAGGCCAAACGCACCTCAACAACACTGCGCACCTCGTTTTGGCTCTGGAACAGTGATGCCGACTGCCACACACACCGCTTGCGCGATTATTGGCCTGGGATGCCGCCAGGGGTGCACTTGCGATGATTTATTGGCATTGGTTGAGCAATCTCTCGACAAGGCCGGGCTCACATTAGGCGCTGTCCAGGGCATCGCCAGCATCGACCTCAAGCGAGAAGAACCGGGACTTATCGAACTCTGCAGGCGGCTGAACCTGCCTTTTAATGTGTTCAACGCCGATCAGCTTGCCCCCTATGCCTCACAGCTCAGTCAGCGCTCCAAGGTTGTTTTCGAGCAAACCGGGTGCTGGGGTGTGGCCGAAAGTGCCGCATTGGCACTGGCCGAACAGCTGGGTGGCGCAGGCGCAACACTGCTTGTGACACGCCAGGCGTCCTCAGTGGCAACCTTTGCATTGGCCTGCACAGGGCAAATAACGCGATAATCCCCCGCCTCACTATGAGCGTTCTTCACGAACGGCTCTATTTCGACCTTTTCAGAGATTGCCATGACTGTTTACTTCATCGGTGCCGGGCCCGGCGACCCAGAGCTGATTACTGTCAAAGGCCAGCGTTTGATCCGTACCTGCCCGGTGATTATTTATGCCGGCTCGCTGGTGCCCACGGCCGTACTGGACGGCAATGGCGCTGAGCAGATCATCAACAGCGCTGAACTGCACCTTGAGCAAATCATCGATCTGATAAAAAGCGCCGACGCCAAAGGTCAGGACGTGGCCCGCGTGCACTCGGGTGATCCGAGCCTGTATGGCGCCATTGGCGAGCAAATTCGCTGCCTGCGTGAGCTGGGCATCGCCTTTGAAATCATTCCGGGCGTGACCGCCACCGCAGCATGCGCAGCCATACTGGGCGCCGAGCTGACGCTGCCGGACATCTCGCAAACAGTGATCCTGACCCGTTACGCGGAAAAAACCGTAATGCCGCCCGGTGAGGAACTGGCCAGCCTGGCGCAGCACGGCGCGACCATGGCGATTCATCTGGGGGTTAAAAACCTTGAAAGCATCGTTCGCGAACTGCAGCCGCATTACGGCAGCGACTGCCCGATTGCCGTGATTCACCGCGCCAGTTGGCCGGACCAGGATTGGGTACAAGGCACCCTTGAGGACATTCAGGCCAAAGTACAGGCCAAGGGATTCAGGCGCACCGCGTTGATTTTGGTCGGCCGTGTACTGGCCAGTGACAGCTTTGCCGAGTCCTCGCTGTACCGGGCCGGGCATGCGCATTTGTATCGACCCTAAGAACCCAAACCTGTAGGAGCGAGCTTGCCTCGCGATCTTTTAAGATCAACAGATCGCGAGGCAAGCTCGCTCCTACAAAGAAAGGGCATAAAAAAACGGTGCTCACGGGGCACCGTTTTTTTATTCACGTCGCAGCGAACACCCTGTTACTGATCACTCAGTAGTAGGCGTTTTCTTTCTGCGAGTGGTCGGTCACGTCACGCACACCCTTAAGCTCGGGCACGCGCTCAAGCAAGGTGCGCTCAATGCCTTCGCGCAGGGTTACGTCTGCCTGGCCGCAGCCCTGGCAGCCGCCACCGAACTTGAGCACGGCAATCCCGTCTTCAACCACTTCGATCAGGCTGACCTGACCACCGTGGCTCGCCAAACCGGGGTTGATCTCGGTTTGCAGGTAGTAGTTGATACGCTCGTTGATCGGGCTATCAGCGTTAACCATTGGCACTTTGGCGTTCGGCGCCTTGATGGTCAGCTGGCCACCCATGCGGTCTGTGGCGTAGTCCACCACCGCATCTTCGAGGAACGCTTCGCTGAACGAATCGATCCAGGCCGTGAAACTCTTCAGGCCAATGGCAGTATCTTCAGGCTTCACTTCATTGGGCTTGCAGTAGGCTATGCAAGTTTCAGCGTACTGGGTGCCCGGCTGGGTGATAAAGACGCGGATGCCGATACCCGGGGTGTTCTGCTTGGACAGCAGATCAGCCAGGTAATCGTGGGCGGCGTCGGTAATCGTTATGGCGCTCATGGAATCTCCTCGCAGACATGGGAGGCAGTTTACGCCAATCGGCGCGCCTGACAAAGTCCTAGTGTTTTTGTCAGGCAATCTGCCCTCTCTTGTTAAATTATTACCGGCCGCATTACAGGTTTTCGTAGCGATTCATGTCCAAAACACCCGCTTCAACCGGATCGGTCTCATTGATGTACTCGCCAATATCATGGAAGTACTGCCAGAACTGCGGGTTGCTGCGGCGAACGCCCCACCGCTCGACGATAGCCTCGAAGCTTTTCTGATCTTTGGATTGCTCCATCGCTTCGACAAACGCCTCAACATCAGTTGCCGGAATGTTGAACATGAAGTTCGGGTAACTGCTGAGCACGCCCGGGAAAATAGTCAGCGTGTCCAGCCCGGGTTGCAGGCGGTAGGCCTCGCCAAGCATAAAGGCCACGTTGCTGTGGGCACGGTTGCGCAACATGCTGTACATCTCGCGGCCACCGTTGTTGCCTTCAATGCGCAGCATGGTCGCTTCTGGCAATTGATTGATGACCGCCAGCCCCGCTGCCGGACGCGCAGTCAGACGGCTGAGTGATTGCTCGGCGAACTGGAACTCCTGTGCAATATCAGGTCGCGAGCAATAAGCGCCGGTGCAGCGGTTAATCGGATCCGGGTTGGCATTCAAGGTGCCGGCGCGGTCAATCAACTTGAGGGCAAAGTCACGCTTGGGATCAGTCGGGTCGAGGATCATGCCGGTTGGCGTGCTGGTGTCGATTTTTTCGTAATCCAGCCACATCTTGATCTTGCCGCTGTTCTGGTACCAGTCACTGAGGATGCTGGCGCGCGAGTCTGCCGGCATCAGGCGCAAAAAGTTGGCCTCAGCACCGTTACGGATCAAGTCAAAGTACAACCGCGTCTGAGCCTGATGCGAAACGTTGCCGAACACATCAAAGTTGACCGCCAACTGATAGTAGGTGCGCTCGAGCAACGGGAAGTCGAACAGCCACATCGTCTGCGGCACTTCACCGATCAAGCCCTTGGTAACGCTGGCGCTGTCAAAGTGCCGGAAGATCGTCAGCAACGCATTGTCATTGCCCGCCCACAGAGTTGCCCAGCTGGGAGGCGGCATGTCAGCGTAAGCATCTTGACGCAGTTTGACGTATTCATTGCGCTTGTCACGGAAGCTGTGCCACAGCGAAAGAACACTGCCGACGTCATCGTTCTGCCCCGGCATCGCCAGCAATGGCGTTGCTTCGCCCCGATAGGCCGCATCGGTGATATAGCGGTCATGGGCAGGCTCCTGGAACAGCGCCCAGAAGTTGTCCCGGATCACGTCCGTGGCAATTTGCCCGCGGCACACTGGCCCGCGAATAAAGGTGCGCACAAAATACTCGGCGTTATCGAGCATGAACTGATAACGCGCCACGGCCGGGATCGCTTCAAAGGTTTCAAACGGGTTGGCGCGGCTGCGCGGACCGTAACCCGGCAGCGAAGTGGCATGCCAGTCGCCGCTATAAAACAGCTGCTTGACCCGCTCAAGCTTTTGCTTGCCCATCGGGTAAGTGATGTGGGTTTTGTGTACGATCACGCCTTGTACCGGCATTAATCGGTAATAGAACGTGGTGCCCGGATCATCATTTGGACGGCGGGTGGCGATCAGGTCAATCGGCTGACCGCTCGGCGTGCGCGAACGCACCCACTGGAAGAAATGCCCCGGTACGCCGTTGTCAAAATACGTATGGGCGAGAAACAAGTGTTCGAACAACCAACGCCCGACCAACGTCTCTGTTGAGCCCGGACGATTGAGCAGCGCTTCCCATTCGGCAATCTGCGCCGCTTCGCCTGCGCTTGGCTTGATAGCGTGCTGGTCAACCGGTGCGCCTTGCTTGAGCCAGGTCTGCACGGTTTGGTATTGCTTGTCGGTGAGGCCAGTCACGGCCAGGGGCATGCCTTCTTTAGGGTGTTTTTGCGCGTAGGCATCGAACTCGCCCGGCGCCGGGCATGAGTTATCTCTGTTGAGCCCCAGGACGATTTCTTCTGGCAACTTGGCATTGGGCGTCAGTGGCGTGTTATGGCCCAGTTCAAGCATCCGTTCCATCAAGGCCGCTTGCGCGCCTTGCGCATCGAGCACCGAGTAAAAGCCTTTGCGGCGCCACTCATCCGGGCCGCTGGCATCGTAGAAAATCCGCGTGGGTGCTACAGGTGTAGTGCGGTCACCTTTATAGACAGGCACTTTACTGGCGCCACGGGTCGCGCCCTCGGCACTGCCCAGGTTGAGCTGGCAGGCGGCGTCGTTGCACGCATGGCAGGCCACGCATTTTTCGGTAAGGATCGGCTGTATGTCCCGTGTGTAGGATATAGCCGGACTCGCCAGCGGGGCTTGTCCCAGCGCTGTACTACACACCACCAGCGTCACGGCGCCAGTGAGTAGGCGAAAAAACATGTGCCATTGTCCTGATATTGAAATGTCGCGATTCTACCCGTGCTACACGCCTTTCAACATGAGCTGAATTCATGCAAATCTTCCGGCGCTCAAATTAGGCGCAGGTTTGTTATGATTTACCATCTTTTGCATGGCTCTAACAGGTAGTCCTATGTCTGACCGCAGCGCTCGTATCCAAGCACTTCAGCAAGCCCTCAAAGAGCGCATTCTGATTCTCGATGGCGGCATGGGTACTATGATCCAAAGCTACCGCCTTGAGGAACACGACTATCGTGGCACGCGTTTTGCCGATTGGCCGAGCGATGTCAAAGGCAACAACGACCTTTTGGTCATCACCCGCCCGGATGTCATTGGCTCGATTGAAAAAGCCTACCTGGATGCCGGTGCCGACATTCTCGAAACCAACACCTTCAACGCCACTCAGGTTTCCCAGGCCGACTATGGCATGCAGGCCCTCGCCTACGAGCTAAACGTAGAAGGCGCACGCCTTGCGCGCAAGGTGGCCGACGCCAAGACCCTCGAAACCCCGGACAAACCGCGTTTTGTTGCGGGCGTGCTCGGCCCGACCAGCCGTACCTGCTCGCTGTCGCCAGACGTGAACAACCCCGGCTACCGCAACGTTACCTTCGATGAACTGGTAGAAAACTACACAGAGGCCACCAAGGGCCTGATCGAAGGCGGCGCAGACCTGATTCTGATCGAAACCATTTTCGACACCTTGAACGCCAAGGCGGCGATCTTTGCCGTGCAAGGCGTGTTCGAAGAGCTGGGCTTTGAGCTGCCGATCATGATTTCCGGCACCATCACTGATGCCTCCGGTCGCACGCTGTCGGGCCAGACCACCGAAGCGTTCTGGAACTCCGTGAGCCACGCCAAGCCGATTTCGGTGGGTTTGAACTGCGCACTGGGCGCCAGCGAACTGCGCCCGTACCTCGAAGAGTTGTCGAACAAGGCCGACACCCACGTCTCGGCTCACCCCAACGCGGGTTTGCCAAACGAGTTCGGCGAGTACGATGAACTGCCTGCACAAACCGCCAAGGTGATTGAAGAGTTCGCCCAAAGCGGCTTTTTGAACATTGTCGGCGGCTGCTGCGGTACCACGCCGGGCCACATCCAGGCCATCGCCAATGCCGTGGCCGGTTACGCGCCGCGCCAGATCCCGGACATCCCGAAGGCTTGCCGCCTGTCGGGCCTTGAGCCGTTCACCATTGATCGCAGTTCGTTGTTCGTCAACGTCGGCGAACGTACCAACATCACCGGTTCTGCGCGCTTTGCCCGCCTGATCCGTGAAGACAACTACACCGAAGCCCTCGAAGTGGCCCTGCAACAAGTTGAAGCCGGTGCGCAGATCATCGACATCAACATGGACGAAGGCATGCTGGATTCGAAGAAGGCGATGATTACCTTCCTCAACCTGATTGCCGGCGAGCCGGATATCTCCCGCGTACCGATCATGATCGACTCCTCCAAGTGGGACGTGATTGAAGCGGGCCTCAAGTGCATTCAGGGCAAAGGCATCGTCAACTCGATCAGCATGAAAGAAGGCGTCGAGCAGTTCATCCACCACGCCAAACTGTGCAAGCGCTATGGCGCTGCCGTGGTGGTGATGGCATTTGACGAAGCGGGCCAGGCTGACACCGAAGCACGCAAAAAAGAGATCTGCAAACGCTCCTACGACATTCTGGTCAATGAAGTCGGCTTCCCGCCGCAAGACATCATCTTCGACCCGAACATCTTCGCCGTGGCCACCGGCATTGAAGAGCACAACAACTATGCAGTGGACTTCATCAACGCCTGCGCCTACATCCGCGATGAACTGCCGTATGCCCTGACCTCGGGCGGTGTGTCCAACGTATCGTTCTCGTTCCGTGGCAACAACCCGGTGCGTGAGGCGATCCACTCGGTGTTCCTGCTGTACGCCATTCGCAGCGGCCTGACCATGGGTATCGTTAACGCCGGGCAACTGGAAATCTACGACCAGATCCCGGTTGAACTGCGCGATGCCGTCGAAGATGTGGTGCTCAACCGCACCCCGGACGCCACGGACAACCTGTTGGCGATTGCCGACAAGTACAAGGGCGATGGCAGCGTCAAAGAGGCCGAGACCGAAGAATGGCGCAGCTGGGACGTCAACAAGCGTCTGGAGCACGCACTGGTCAAGGGCATCACCACCCATATCGTCGAAGACACCGAAGAGTCGCGCCTGTCCTTCAGCCGCCCGATTGAGGTGATTGAAGGCCCGCTGATGTCGGGCATGAATATCGTCGGCGACCTGTTTGGCGCGGGCAAAATGTTCCTGCCGCAGGTGGTGAAGTCCGCCCGCGTGATGAAACAGGCGGTGGCCCACCTGATCCCGTTTATCGAACTGGAAAAAGGCGACAAGCCAGAAGCCAAAGGCAAGATCCTCATGGCCACGGTGAAAGGCGATGTGCATGACATCGGCAAGAACATCGTAGGTGTGGTGCTGGGTTGTAACGGCTACGACATCGTTGACCTGGGCGTTATGGTGCCTGCGGAAAAAATCCTGCAAGTAGCCAAAGAACAGAAATGCGACATCATCGGCTTGTCCGGTCTGATTACTCCGTCACTGGATGAAATGGTGCACGTCGCCCGTGAAATGCAGCGCCAGGACTTCCATCTGCCGCTAATGATCGGCGGCGCCACAACTTCCAAGGCGCACACTGCGGTCAAGATCGAACCCAAGTATCAAAATGATGCTGTGGTTTACGTCACCGACGCCTCGCGGGCCGTGGGCGTGGCTACCCAGCTGCTGTCCAAGGAACTCAAGGCCGGTTTTGTCGAGAAAACCCGCGAAGAGTACGTTGAGGTGCGCGAGCGCACGGCAAACCGCAGCGCCCGCACCGAACGCTTGAGCTATGCCGCATCGATTGCCAAGAAGCCGCAGTTCGACTGGGCCACCTACCAGCCCGTCAAACCGACGTTCACGGGCGCCAAGGTGCTGGACAATATCGACCTCAAGGTGCTGGCTGAGTACATCGACTGGACGCCGTTCTTTATCTCTTGGGACCTGGCCGGCAAGTTCCCGCGCATCCTCGACGACGAAGTGGTCGGCGAAGCGGCAAGAGCGTTGTACGCCGACGCGCAAGAGATGCTGAAAAAACTGATTGATGAAAAGCTGATCAGTGCGCGGGCGGTCTTTGGTTTCTGGCCTGCCAACCAGGTTAACGATGACGATCTGGAGCTCTACGGTGACGACGGCAAACCTTTGGCCAAGCTGCATCACCTGCGCCAACAAATCATCAAGACCGATGGCAAACCAAACTTCTCGCTGGCCGACTTTGTTGCGCCAAAAGACAGCGGCGTGACCGACTACGTGGGCGGCTTTATCACCACCGCGGGGATCGGCGCCGAAGAAGTGGCCAAGGCCTACCAGGATGCAGGCGACGACTACAACTCGATCATGGTCAAGGCCCTGGCCGACCGTTTGGCCGAGGCTTGCGCCGAGTGGCTGCACCAACAAGTGCGGACAAACTACTGGGGCTATGCCAAGGATGAGCACCTGGACAACGAGGCGTTGATCAAAGAGCAGTACAGCGGCATCCGCCCTGCTCCCGGCTACCCGGCGTGCCCGGACCACACTGAAAAAGCGACGTTGTTTGCCTTGCTGGACCCAGAAGCACAAGAAATGCGTGCAGGCCAGAGCGGCGTGTTCCTGACCGAGCACTACGCAATGTTCCCGGCAGCTGCGGTGAGCGGCTGGTACTTCGCGCACCCGCAAGCGCAGTACTTTGCTGTAGGTAAAGTCGATAAAGACCAGATCGACAGCTACACCGCGCGTAAAGGTCAGGACCTGAACGTGACCGAACGCTGGCTGGCGCCTAACCTTGGCTACGACAACTAAGTAAAAACCCTGTAGGAGCGAGCTTGTCTCGCGATCTTTTGAGTGTTTAAAAGATCGCGAGGCAAGCTCGCGCCTACAAAGGGATTTACCGTTTAACTGGCGTGCGCATGGTGACGAATTCTTCAGCCGCCGTCGGGTGGACGCCGATGGTTTCGTCAAAATGCTGTTTGGTTGCACCGGCTTTCAAGGCAATCGCCAGTCCCTGCACGATCTCCCCCGCCTCTGGCCCTACCATGTGGCAGCCCAGCACTTTATCGGTGTCGGCATCGACCACCAGCTTCATCAACGTACGCTCCTGACACTCGGTCAGGGTCAGTTTCATTGGGCGGAAGCTGCTCTCGAAGATCTGCACCTTGTGCCCGTCTTCGATGGCCTGTTCTTCGCTCAGCCCTACCGTACCGATGTTCGGCAAACTGAACACCGCAGTCGGGATCATGCGGTAATCCACGGGGCGATATTGCTCAGGCTTGAACAGACGCCGCGCAACCGCCATGCCTTCGGCCAAAGCCACTGGCGTGAGTTGCACACGGCCAATCACGTCACCAATCGCCAGAATCGACGGTTCGGTGCTCTGGTACAGGTCATCGACTTGCACAAAGCCGCGCTTGTCGAGTTTGACCCCGGTATTTTCCAGCCCGAGGTTGTCGAGCATCGGACGGCGCCCCGTCGCGTAGAACACGCAATCGGCTTCTAGCTCACGGCCGTCTTTAAGGGTGGCCTTGAGGCTGCCATCTGCCTGCTTGTCGATGCGTGCAATGTCTGCGTTGAACTGCACGTCCATGCCGCGCTTGGTCAGCTCTTCATGCAGGTGTTTGCGCACTGCGCCGTCAAAGCCACGCAGGAACATGTCACCGCGGTACAACAACGACGTCTGGGCGCCCAGGCCGTGGAAGATCCCGGCGAACTCCACGGCGATGTAGCCGCCACCCACCACCAGCACGCGCTTGGGCAGTTCTTTGAGGAAGAACGCTTCGTTGGAGCTGATTGCCAGCTCATGCCCCGGAATCTCCGGGATCTGCGGCCAGCCGCCCGTTGCGATCAGGATATGTTTGGCCGTATGACGCTGGCCATTGACTTCAACCTCATTCGGTCCGGTCAGTTTTGCGTGACCTTCCATCAGGGTGACGCCACTGTTGACCAGCAGGTTGCGGTAAATACCGTTGAGGCGGTGGATTTCGCGATCTTTGTTGGCGATCAGGGTCGCCCAGTCAAAATTCGCTTCACCCAGGCTCCAGCCAAAGCCGGACGCTTGCTCGAAGTCTTCGGCGAAGTGCGCACCGTAGACCAGCAGCTTTTTCGGCACGCAGCCCACGTTCACGCAGGTACCGCCCAGATAACGGCTTTCTGCTACCGCCACTTTGGCCCCAAAACCCGCAGCAAAGCGTGCAGCACGCACACCACCGGAACCCGCACCAATTACAAACAAATCAAATTCGTAGGCCATTTCTCTCTCCTAGGCAGGCCATCAGCATAATCGCTCCAGCGCGATTGACCAGCGCCGACGGTTAACGCGAGGCAAATAAACGACAAAGCCACCCGAAGGTGGCTTTGTCTTGCAACGTTCTACACGCAGGCTCTGTTAGTAAGCCTTGCCGGTTTTGTAGAAGTTTTCGAAGCAGAAGTTGGTTGCTTCGATGTAGCCTTCAGCACCACCGCAGTCGAAACGCTTGCCTTTGAATTTGTAGGCAATCACGCAACCGTTTTGCGCCTGTTTCATCAGGGCGTCGGTGATCTGGATCTCGCCACCTTTACCCGGCTCGGTCTGCTTGATCAGGTCGAAGATGTCCGGAGTCAGGATGTAGCGGCCGATGATGGCCAGGTTCGATGGCGCGTCTTCCGGTGCTGGTTTTTCAACCATGTTGCGCACGCGGTACAGGTCATCACCAATCAGGTCGCCAGCGATGACGCCGTACTTGTTGGTTTCTTGCGGGTCAACTTCCTGGATCGCGATGATGGTGCAACGGTACTGGTTGTACAGTTTGACCATCTGCGTCAGTACGCCGTCGCCTTCCAGGTTTACGCACAGGTCATCTGCCAGTACCACGGCAAACGGCTCGTCGCCGATCAGCGGGCGGCCAGTCAAAATGGCGTGGCCCAGGCCTTTCATTTCGGTTTGACGGGTGTACGAGAACGAACACTGATCCAGCAGGCGACGGATGCCTACCAGGTATTTTTCTTTGTCAGTGCCCTTGATCTGGTTTTCCAGCTCATAGCTGATGTCGAAGTGGTCTTCCAGTGCGCGTTTGCCACGTCCTGTGACGATAGAAATTTCATTCAAGCCAGCGTCCAGTGCTTCTTCAACCCCGTACTGGATCAGTGGCTTGTTCACCACCGGCAGCATTTCTTTTGGCATGGCCTTGGTCGCTGGCAAAAAGCGAGTGCCGTAACCGGCTGCTGGGAACAAGCATTTCTTGATCATATGAGTCCTTAAAAGGGCTGTACGTTCGAATTTTGGCGCAGTCTAATCAGGCGGCATCGACGTTACAATGCCCCGAATAGCAAACTGATGCCAACCTAGATGAATTTTTAGCCAACAAGTTCATTAATTACTTATTTTTCAACTACTCATCGACTGGGTGAAGCGGTTAACACGCCTGCAGCTGCTCCAGGCAGATTGCGGCCAAACGCCATATCACGAGGCCAACGCCCTCGATTGACGGTATTATTGCCGCTGTTTTCGATTCTTAAAGGTCCCAGCTTCGATGTCAGCCACAAAAAGCGTCAACGGTTACCTGATAAAAAATGTCAGTTCAAAAGAATGGTGGATGGTCGCTCCATCAGGCGAACACGTCGCGGGACCATTCTCCTCGGAAAAAGCCGCAATCGAGGTTGCCGAAGTCTTTGAAGACCTTGCTGGGCCAGCACCTCGCGGGCGCAGCAAGGATTGAGCATAGACGCTTCTGCCGCCAACGTTTCACACGTGGGCGGCAGCCTTGTTTACTGGGTACCGACGCCTATCAGCACGCCATTAAGGGTCTGCCCGTAAGCATTCACACCATCATTGGCGTGGTACTTGAGTCGGGTTTTCTCGACCGAGCCTTCTACCAGACGCGGATCCTGCGGCCGCTCATGGGTATTGATGTAGGCGGCCACATCCCACGCTTGTTCATCGCTCAAACTGTTGGCCTTGCCCAGCGGCATGTTGTGTTTGATGAATGAGGCCGCGGTGTTGATCCGGTGCATGCCGGCCCCCCAGTTGTAAGACTCCTTGCCCCACAGCGGCGGCATCACGTAATCAGCGCCAACCTTTTGCCCCTGGCCATTATCGCCATGACAAATCGCACACTGGTCCTTATAGACCGCAGCGCCTCGTGCCAGGTCGTAGCCCCCGGTGGGCTGCGCAACATCCGGGTAACCACGCCCCGGCAATTCGACACCCACCGGCGCTTTGGTCGATAACCAATAGGCATACACCGACAATGCGGTGATCTCACGACTGTCGGCCGCAGGGGGTGTTCCGCCATTCATGCTGAACTGAAAACAGCCCTGCAAACGCTCTGCAAAGGTGTTGACCTTGTCGTTCTTCTTTCGATAGGCCGGGTACATCGGGTAAGCGCCCCATAGTGGCGCCGAATTAGCCATGCGCCCCTGATCCAGGTGGCAGTTGGTACAGTTCAGGCCATTGCCCACGAACTGTGGGGCTTGGCGCTTGGTATCGACAAACAGCGCATAACCGTCTTTAACCATTTTTCCGTAAGCGTTATCCGGCAGTTCGCTTTCCAGCGGCGGCTGGAAATACTCCGGGCCGTGGCCACTCACCGGTGGGATTTTGATCTGGCTTTGATCGTCCATGGCGATCGTGGCGGCCAGGGCGACAGGGCTCAATAGCATTGACAGCGCGCAAGCAGGCATCATGCTTTTCATGGCGCGACCTCCTTGTGGCCCACGGTTGAGAAATACTCGGCCACGGCTTTGACTTCGTCTTCGCTCATGGCCTTGGCGATATGGCCCATCAAGTCGTTGGGGTCATTCTTGCGCGAGCCATCGCGCCAGGCATTCAACTGCGCCACCAGATACAGCGCAGGCTGATTGGCCAGTGGCGGGAAAGCACTGCCCACCCCTGCCCCGCCCGGCCCATGACAACTCACGCACTCCGGGATTTGCCGATCCCAGGCGCCACGCAATGCCAGCGTTTCCCCCACGCCTTCAGGCATGCTGCTGCGGTTGATCGGCGGGACCGGCGGCGCCGGCATCGCAGTAATAGCCTGGGTGACCAAGGCAATTTCGTCGTCAGTCAAGGCCTTGGCCAGCGGCTGCATCACGGGACTGACACGTTTGCCACTTTGGAAGTCGTGAAGCTGTTTGCTCAGGTAGTCAGCAGATATACCGGCTAATCGCGGAAAACCTGCAGGTGCCAGCCCCATGCCATCAGCCCCGTGGCAAGCCACACACGCCAGGGCACCGGGCTGTGCCCCGCCCTGCAGGTAAATGTTGGCAGAGGTTTGCGCCTGTACGCTATTGAGCGTGAGCAGCACTACGCCGCCCAACAGCGCTCGGTTAAGTGGAATCATGACCCACCCCATTATTGTTATAAGTTTAGGCCTAAAAAATATAAGCCTTATGGAGCGTAGGGGAATTCCGACAGAGTCACAACCAATGAGCAAAGGAACCCGGCAAACAGGCATAAAAAAACCTGACACGGCCTTGAGCCGCTGTCAGGTTTTATGGAGAACGCGGGCTGATCAGGTGCCTGCGTTATTCTCCAGAAATACAATGTGTAGCTGACTGACGAATGTCCCCCGGGCGAACCGGCACATTGGACATGCTTTCATAGACCTTGATGCTGCTGCCGCCTGAACGCTCTTCGATATCAATGACCGCCGTTGGATTGGAGGTCAGCTTTTGCGGCACGATAATCCTCAGCCCATCTTTGTGCGGCTCGATCTGTGGGTCGTTACGAGTTTTGGACAACTGTTGCACCAGGCATTGAGCATAGGCGTCCGGTTTTTTGCCCGAAATAACATTCAGGGTAGGAATCGTGTGTTCGATATCCGTCACTGAAGCACAGCCACCCAACGCCAGCACCGCCACCAAAACGCCCCACTTCATACAATTCCTCCGTTAAAGACCCTAAGACAGTAAATCTTTAACTTTGCTCCCTGATGTCAGGGAATAAGTTTTCAACAGTGGCCAATTATCTGCCTTTTACGTCAGACTCGCCTGAACCACGGCATAATAAGCGCCTTTAGACCCAAGCTTGGACTAAAGCACGTGCTATCGTGCTGATTTTTTGGCAAAAGCCCCCTTTTTGGAGCCCACATGAAGTTCATTCACCAGCGCGAGCACCTTAACGAAGACGACATTGTCGTTATCGAGTGCTCCCAGCCCTGCAACATCCGCCTGATGAGCGATGCGCACTTTCGCAGCTTCAAGAATGGCGGGCGCCACTCTTATCACGGCGGCGCATTCAAAGACTTCCCGGCTCGCATCACTGCGCCAAGCACCGGTTTCTGGAACATTACCATCGATACGGTAACCACCCGTGCCATCAGCGTGACCCGCAAGCCCTCGTTCAAGCCTACGATCAAGATCGTACGTCGCTCGACCTCCAAGCTGCGCTAAGCCTGACACCTCTTTAATAGACAGGAAATATTGTGGACACCGTTAAATACGTCATCAAGTACAAGCTCAGCGACGAACGCCGCTTTGACTTTGCCCAGCTCAAAACCGGCAGCGAAGAAGAAGCACGTGAAGCACTGAAAAAGCTCCACGGTGATACCGAGGTATTTACCGACATCAAGGTCAGCAAGGCGCTCTAAGCCCGATGACGCTCGACCTGTTTGGCGAAGAAGACCTGCAGCAGCCTGCCCGGATCGAACGCATCGGTGCGCAGGCGTTTGTGCTTCGCGGCTTCGCCCTGCCGTGGGTCGAGGCACTGTTAAGCGCTCTTGAGGCCGTGTTGCAGCAATCGCCCTTCAGGCACATGCAAACCCCCGGCGGTTTTACCATGTCGGCCCGTTTAAGCAGTTGCGGTGATTTGGGCTGGACCTCGGACGGCCACGGCTACCGCTACAGCCCTGTTGATCCGGTCAGCGCGACGCCCTGGCCGCACATGCCAGAGGCCTTTTTCGACATCGCTGCTGGCGCCGCGAGCGCGGCTGGTTTTGCAGGTTTTGTACCTGATGCAGGGCTGATTAATACCTACAGTCCCGGCGCAAAAATGTCCCTGCATCAGGACAAGAACGAACGTTGTTACGATGCCCCCATCGTTTCGATTTCTCTGGGCCTGCCTGCGGTCTTCCAATTTGGCGGCTTTCAGCGCAGTGACCCGGCGCAGAGGATCTCTCTGTTTCATGGCGATGTGGTGGTGTGGGGCGGCGTCGATCGCTTGCGTTTCCATGGCGTACTGCCGATAAAACCGGGCAACCATCCTGAGTTGGGCGAGCAGCGCATCAATATCACCCTGCGCAAGGCAGGCTGAGGCATAGCACAGGGCTATATATTTTTTTATATACCGTCTATCTTCCTCTAGCCCGACCAAAACCAACCCAACAATTCGGGCAGCTCACGCTTCTAAAGGAATGGAGTTACGCCATGAATCTTCGCGCTCGACACTTTGCCCCCTCCGCGCTTGCGGCACTGATTGGATGTTTTGCGTTTACTTCAGCGCAGGCCGATGACGTTCAGGTAGCCGTCGCGGCCAACTTCACCGCGCCGATTCAGGCCATCGCCAAAGACTTTGAAAAAGACACCGGGCACAAAGTGATCGCTGCGTATGGCGCCACAGGTCAGTTCTACACCCAGATCAAAAATGGCGCCCCGTTTGAAGTCTTCCTGGCAGCCGACGACAGCACGCCAGAAAAACTCGAAAAAGAAGGCGATATTGTCCCGGGCTCACGTTTCACTTACGCCATCGGCACGCTGGCAATGTGGTCAGCCAAAGACGGCTACATCAATGGCACTGACGAAGTGCTGAAGCAAAACCAGTTCAAACACCTGTCTATCGCCAACCCTAAAGCGGCCCCTTATGGCCTCGCGGCCACGCAAGTGCTGGCAAAACTGGGGCTGACTGACGCGGTCAAAGGCAAGATTGTTGAAGGCCAGAATATCACCCAGGCCTATCAATTCGTCTCGACGGGCAATGCCGAGTTGGGTTTTGTCGCCCTGTCGCAGATCTATAAAGACGGCAAAGTCAGCGAAGGTTCCGCCTGGCTGGTGCCAGAAGCCTTGCACGACCCGATCAAACAGGACGCGGTGATCCTGAAGAAGGGTGAGAATAATCCCGCTGCCAAAGCCCTGGCTGAATACCTGAAAGGCCCTAAAGCGGCGGCCATTATCAAATCCTACGGTTATCAGCTGTAAATGCCGCTCTCGAGTGCTGACTTTGCGGCCATCTGGCTGACCCTGAAGCTGGCGTCACTGACCACGGTCATTCTGCTGCTGGTCGGCACTCCGATCGCCCTGTGGCTCGCGCATACCCGATCACGGCTGCGCGGCCCGATTGGCGCTATCGTGGCCTTGCCGCTGGTGCTGCCGCCCACCGTCATCGGTTTTTATCTGTTACTGGCGATGGGCCCGCACGGCTATGTCGGGCAGCTCACCCAGGCCATGGGGCTGGGAACGCTGACCTTCAGTTTTGCCGGGCTGGTGATCGGCTCAGTGATTTATTCAATGCCCTTTGTCGTTCAGCCTTTGCAGAACGCATTCACCGCCATCGGTCCCAGACCTCTGGAAGTTGCCGCCACGTTGCGGGCCAATCCTTGGGATTGTTTTTTTACCGTGGTGCTACCGCTCGCACGCCCCGGCTTTATCACTGCAGCGATTCTGGGCTTTGCCCACACGGTCGGTGAGTTTGGCGTGGTGCTGATGATTGGCGGCAATATCCCGGAAAAAACCCGCGTGGTTTCCGTGCAAATCTACGACCACGTTGAAGCACTGGAATATGCCCAGGCGCACTGGCTGGCAGGCGCCATGGTGGTGTTTTCATTTCTGGTGCTGTTGGCGCTGTACTCAAGCCGCAAATCTCAAAGCACCTGGAGTTGAACATGAGTTCACACATCACTGTTCGGCTGCAGCTCAGCTATTCCGGTTTTTCGCTGGACCTGGACGTGCAATTGCCCGGTAAAGGGGTGACGGCTTTGTTTGGTCACTCGGGGTCTGGCAAGACCACCTGCCTGCGCTGTATCGCCGGTCTGGAGCGGGCTGAACATGCCTTCGTGCAGATCAATGACGAAGTCTGGCAGGACAGCCACAACAAGCTGTTTGTCCCGGTTCATAAACGGTCATTGGGGTATATCTTTCAAGAAGCCAGCCTGTTCCCGCACCTCTCGGTGCGCGCCAACCTTGAATTCGGCCTGAGTCGCATCCCGCGCCAGGCACGGCGGGTAGAACTGGCCCACGCGGCCGACCTGCTGGGCATCACTCATCTGCTGGAACGTGCCCCCAATCACTTGTCGGGTGGCGAGCGTCAGCGGGTCGGTATTGCCCGCGCCTTGTTGACCAGCCCCAAACTGTTGCTGATGGACGAGCCGCTCGCCGCACTCGACAGCCAGCGCAAGGCCGAGATCCTGCCCTACCTTGAGCGCCTGCATGCCGAACTGGATATACCGGTGCTGTATGTCAGCCACTCGCAGGATGAAGTCGCGCGTCTGGCAGACCACATCGTGCTCTTGAGTGAAGGCAAGGCTTTGGCCAGCGGGCCTATCGGTGACATTCTGGCCAGGCTTGATCTGCCGCTGTCGCAGGGCGATGACGCGGGCGTGGTAATCGAAGGCACGGTGTGTGAATACGATGCGCAGTATCAATTACTGACCCTGCAACTGCCAAACAGTACTCAATGCTTGCGGGTTGCCCATGCGCCACTGGCGGTGGGTCAGGCCCTACGGGTAAAGGTGCAGGCCCGCGACATCAGCCTGAGCCTCCATCGCAGTGAACACAGCAGTATCCTCAACAGCCTGCAAGCCACTTTCATCAGCGAAACTGCGACAGACAACCAAGCCCATGTGCTGGTGCGTCTGGACATCGCCGGTAGCGCCCTGCTGGCCCGTATTACCCGCTACTCCCGTGACCAGCTTGACCTGCAGCCGGGGCAAAGCATCTGGCTGCAGATCAAATCTGTTGCGGTTTTAGCTTGATTGCTTTAGCTCTTCACGGCGGCGGACATTGAAGTAACGCACCGTGGTAATACCCAGGCCCAACAAACCACCGAGGAACAAGCCCAGCACAATGGTCAGGGCTTTTTTCGGCTTGAGCGCGCTGACAGGCGTCTGCGCCTTACGGTCAATACTGACCAGGCCCAACGCACTCATGTCGGTATTCAAATTACCCAGGCGGACGATCTCTGCACGCAAGGGCTCGATATTTTTCAGGTAGACGTCTTCATTCGCGCGTTTGCCGAGTTGCTCAACCTCGCGATTGACCTCCAGCAACTTCAGCTTTTTGTCGATCTCCAGAACCCTTTTGTCGGTAAAGTCGTCGGAAGTCCGCTTGAGCAACACGGCGCGTTCAGCTTGCAGTGCTTGAGTGCCCAAAAAGTACAGCGGCGTATCCAGGGAGGTGATGTCTGTGCGAATCACCCGTGATCCGCCGGCAGCACTCTCGCCCATTGCATAAGGCGTGGTCGGGCGGGAAATGCCCAAGGTACTGGCAATGCTGATGGCTTCATCCAGTTGATCAATGCGCGCTTCACGCATGGCCTTGAGTTGCAGGCGCAGGGCCTGCAATTCGTCCTTCAAGGTAGCGCGCTTTAACTCATCGTCTTCTTCAAGCGTGGCAATCTTGGCTTCTTTGTCTGACTGGTAGCCCAAACGCGCGGCGCTGATCTTCTCTCTCAGCTCTTTCTGCCGGTTATTAATAATGGTCTTGAGGTCAGAGCTGATTTGCGCACGCTGGTTATCGATTGCGTAAGCAACAAACCCATTGATGATATCGACACCCAGAACCGATTGGGGATAGGTCAGCTCCAGCTTGATAGACGGGCTCAAGGCATCAGGGTTTTTGACGCCGACTTGGGTCAGGTTGATCGAGTCCCGGTTAAACACCTCAAAGCTTTGTTCAAGCGTCATACCCTCTTTTTCAAGTGGCTTGAACAAATCCTGATGGCTGCGGAAGAAGCTCAGGCGCGTCTCATAGGAATCCAGCGCTGCACCGACTTTCAATAGCGCTTCATTTGGTGGGAGCTTGTAGACCTCTGAACGGTTCAAGGCATCCAGTTCATTAATCTCTGCGGGGCGCAGCACGGTGCTTGCCTGATAAATTGGCTGCACAACCAAGACGTAGCCTAGTGCAATGGCGCCAGCGATTGCTGAAGTAGTCGCAATAAATTTCTTTTGCTGCCAAAAAAAAGAAAACAAGTCGACCAGGTCAATTTCGGGGCTGGAGGCTTTAGGCCGCGGATGCTCAGTGTTTTTCAAAAAATAGGCGCCTTGTGAGTAGTACATCTAGTTCAGCTGGCCTCTTTGATTGAGGCATGAAAGAGCTGAGCAAAAACAGAATAAACGTCTGACAGATTCTTGTACGAAAAGATCCCAATCCATAAGAATCAAGCACATACGATGACAAAATCAAGTAACGCGAAACCACGGGCTGCACACTTTTTGTGGCAGAGCCTCATAGCCTTTTGTTTTATAAGAGAATTTTTTTACGGCAAAAAAGAATATTCCTACAGCGCACAATGATTTGTCATCTAAAACCGGTGAGCACGCCAACACGGCATCTTTCAGCGCTCTGTGTAATGATTGCCATCACCAAAAAGCACGCCTACGTGTGGGGTTACAAGAAGCATGGATATTTTTCAGGCGATGCGAGTGTTCGTGCGCGTAGTCGAGACAGGCAGTTTTACCGCAGCGGCTCAGGCGCTGGGCTATTCAACCGCGCAAACTTCTCGTTTGCTGTCTGAACTTGAATCTTCACTACAAGCACGCTTGTTGCAGCGCAGCACCCGTCGCCTGGCCCTGACCGAAGTCGGCATGCGTTATCTGGAACGTTGCCGACTGATTCTCGGAGAAATTGAAGACGCCAATGCTGAAGCCGGAGGGGCGCACCTGATACCCCGTGGCCATTTGCGCGTGCAATCCACCACGGGCATCGGGATTCAGTTGCTGGCCCCCTTGGTCGCCAGGTACGCCGAGCTTTACCCGCAAGTGAATGTCGACTTGACTCTGTCGCAACGCCAGCCAGACCTGTTTGAAGAAGGCCACGACGTGGTCATTACCTTGTCAGCTCATCTGCCTGACTCCGAGCTGGTGGGCCAAGATTTGGGGCGTATTTACAGCGTGCTCAGTGCCGCCCCTTCCTACCTGGAAAAACACGGCATCCCGCAAACCCCGGAACAACTGAGCGAGCATCGTTGCTTGCACCTTGTCGACCCTTTGTTCACCGACAGCTGGACGTTCCGTGATGAACAGGGTGAGCGTTCGATTCGTCCGGGTGAAGTGTTTCGGGTCAACGTGGCCGAGGCCATGGCCAAAGCTGCCGAAGCGGGGCTGGGTGTTTGCCTGATGCCGGACTACGTGAGCATGGCGTCCTACCTCAGCGGCTCATTGGTCCGCCTGCTGCCGCAATACCGCCTGCATGAGAAAAGCATCTATGCGCTCTACCCTTCGCGCCGCTTTCTGGATGCAAAGGTTAAAACGTGGGTCGAGTTCTTGAAAAACGAAATCCCGAAGGTGCTGCAAGAACACCAGGCCATCGTCGATGACCCGGCGCACTGGGCTTGAGCCCATCCTTCAGACAGGCGTGAGCCTTGCCCTGAGGAGGAGCAAAAGTCAGCCAGTTGCGAGTTAGAAGTTATAACTCAGCGATGCCGTCACGTTGCGCGATGCGCCGTAGAAGCCGGAACCACCGCTGTACAGGCTCATCAGGTATTTGCGGTTGGCCACGTTATTCAGATTGAGCGCGGTACTCCAGTGTTTGTCGATGTCGTAACTGGCCATCAGGTCGACCAAAGCATAAGCGTTCTGGCGAATACGGCTGTCGCCGTCGACCTGGATCGCACTTTGCCACGCGACCCGGGTGCCAACCTTGGCCTGCGGTAAACCGGGCAGTTGGTAAGTCAGGCTGCCACGCACGGTGTGCGCCGGGACGTATTGGCGCGCTTTGTCGCCGTCGGGATCTTCGATATGCACATAGGTGTAACCCCCCAGCACCTGTAACCCGGTCGCCAATTGGCCGCTGGCTTCGAGCTCTACGCCGCGGCTTTTATAGTCTTCGCTCTGGTAAACCGATTGTGCGCCGATCATCTCGCCCGTCGCTTCAGCAACGTTACGTTGGTCGGTCTTGAACACGGCAGCCGAGACATCGAGCTTCTGCTCCAGCACGCTGCCCTTGACCCCGACTTCATAGCTTTTACCTTCAAGCGGCTCAAGTACCTTGCCCGCGGAGTCCACCACGTATTGCGGATTGAAGATTTTGGTGTAACTGGCGTAGACCGAGTATTGCGCGTTGAGGTCGTAGACCAACCCGGTGTACGGCGTCACTTTGCCGTGAATGCGCACGTCACGCGGCGAGCCATAATCGGTGCCTTCACTGTCGACGCTGAGCATGCGCGCACCGGCGATCCAGTGCAGTTGGTCGGTGAGGTTGAAACGAGCACCGGCGTACACGCTTTTTTGTCGATCGGTGAAGCTGGCCATTTTTGTATCGTTGTCGGTGTATGACAGCTCAGGACGCGGGACGTGGCCACCCAGGGTCTGGTCCAGATCGGCCGGCATCATCTCGTCAATGCTGTTGTAGTAGCCGCGCTCATGGTGGCGCGAGCGCCCGTAGTTCATGCCGACCGTCACTTCATGTTCGCGACCGCCCAGACTGAACGGACCGCTCAGTTGCGCCTCGCCAAGCAATTGTCTTTCGTTGACATTGGTGTGGCTCGGATCGGCCAGCCAGGGCTGCTGATCATCGTTGGCCATCAAGTAATACATGTTGGCCGACTGCCGCTGATCCACTGCAGTGACGTTTAACGTGCTCTTCCAGCCATTACCGAAGTCGTGGGTCAACTCGGCGAAGGTTCGCAACGTGTGCACGTCCCAATAGGTCCAGTCCTGGCCGACGCTGGAGCCACGGCGGCTGTAATGGATCAGATTGCCTTCAGCATCGACCAGAGGCAGGCCACCCCAACTGCTGCCGTTGGAATTGCTCTTGTTGTCAGAAACACCCAGCGTGAGCGTATCTGCGTCACTCAAGTCGAAAGCCAGCATACCGCTGAGGACGTTCTTCTCACGTGAATAACGATCAAGATAGGAATTGCCGGTTTCGTTGGCATAGATAAAGCGACCGCGCACGTTACCTGCGTCGCTCAGCGGGCCAGACACGTCGACATCGACCCGACGGGTGTCCCATGAGCCGGCCGACACCTTCAATTGGGCCTGGGGTGTGGCCGTCGGGCGTTTGCGAATAAAGTTGACCGTGGCCGAAGGGTTGCCCGTGCCGCTCATCAACCCGTTGGCGCCATGCAGAATATCGACCTGCTGGTACTCTGCCATGTCCAGATCGCCGTTGAGCAAGCCCGCGCTAAACGGCGCACCCATGCCATCGTACTCAAAGTTACTGATGTCGAAACCGCGTGAGGTGAAGTTGGTGCGGTCTGTTTCATATTGCTCGACAGTCACCGAGGGAGCGCTGCGCAATGCATCCTTGACGCTATTGAGGTTGAAATCATTCAACTGCTCGCGTGACAACGTGGTCACGCCCTGTGGAGTTTCCTTGGCCGTCAGGCCCATTCGCGTGGTACTGCTGTTGACAGGTTGTTGGTAGTCGCTCGGCGATATGTCGCTTTCGGCACTGGCCTGAACTTCGGTTTGGGGCAGGGTTAACGCGTCGGCGTGGGCAGCAGGCACTGCAGCCCATGCGGCGGCCAGCAGGGCTGAGACAGGCAGAATTGATTTCAAAATAGCGGATCCATAAGTGCAAATGCGCCTGAATACTATTTGAGATCAATTATCAGGTAAAGCGTCAAGCGCTCAAAATGTAACATTTCATGAACTGATTACCTTGCAGCAATGCGATAAGCACAACGCCTTGCCCCCAGCTGGATGTGCTCCACGCGCTCGACTTTCGCCTGTAGCACCTGCTCGAACACTTGCAATTCTGCCCGGCAAAACCCTTGGCATGCCGTGGCGGCCGCGCAGATCGGGCAGTGGTTTTCCACCAGTATCAGGGCGCCATCCGGTTGCTCGCTGCATTGGGCCATGTAGCCTTCGCGGCTGCGTAACTGCGCCAAGCGCTCTACCCGCGCTTTAAGGCCCTCCACACCTTGCATTTCGCGCTCATACAGCGCCTGGGTCTGACGCTCACGGACGTCGATCAAACGCTCTATCGCGTCTTCACCAAAGGTTTCGCGCACGGTCTGCAACAGCTGCACCGTCAGTTCTGAATGCGTGTCCGGAAAACGCGCATGCCCCGCTGCGGTCAAGTGCCAGACCTGCGTCGGGCGCCCGACACCGCGCACCTCTGCCTTGGCCTCTGCCAAACCGCTGGCCGCCAGCTTGACCAATTGTTGTCGCGCCGCCTCCCCGGTGGTGCCCAAATACTCGCCCGCATCACTGGCCAGTTGTGGCCCGCGTGTTTTGAGCAGATGTAAAAGGCGATCCGCCGGCGATGACGACGCCGAATATTCCAAGTCATTTCTTGACAAAATAAAGAGCCCCACAGCAATATTCAAAGCAATTGCTTGGCAAATTAACCTAACCCCACGTTTCATGCAATTCGCCGAGCGTTCACAGGCAGTCGCCGCACAAGGAAACATCCATGCAAGCCCAAGACAGCAGTTGGGGAGAATTACTCCCCGGCAAGAACGCCACCCGCTCCATTGCCCTCTCGGGTGGCATTGCGCTTTATGCCACCAACACTTATATCGCCACTACGATTTTGCCGTCGGTGGTCGCTGAAATCGGCGGGTTGGAACTCTATGCCTGGAGCACCACGCTGTACGTGGTGGCCTCTATCCTAGGTTCTGCACTGACGTCCAAATTGCTCCAGCACACCGGCCCTCGCCTGGCGTATACCATCGCCACCTTGATATTTATGGTCGGCGTGCTGATCTGCGCATTGGCGCCGAGCATGCCGATCATGCTGGCGGGTCGCTTGATTCAAGGGCTGGGCGGTGGCGTGCTGCTGGCCTTGTGTTACTCGATGATTCAATTAGTGTTTGAAGAGCGTCTGTGGCCGCGTGCCATGGCGCTGGTGTCAGGTATGTGGGGTGTCGCGACGTTGGTCGGGCCTGCGGTGGGGGGTGTATTTGCCGAAATGGATGCCTGGCGCATGGCCTTTGGTGTCATGGTCCCGGTGAGCCTTGCCTATATCGCCTTGACTCACAGCGCCTTGCCGCCCCGCGACAGTGAAGCCGTTGCGTCTACGCGCCTGCCGGTTGTGCAACTGGTGCTGCTGGCCGCTGCCGTGCTGGCGGTGTGTGCAGGCAGTGTCTCATCGCTGCCAAGCTGGAACGTGCTGGGTATCGCCGTCTGCGCGGTACTGGTATTCATGCTGATCCGTTACGAATCCAGCGCCTCGGTACGCCTGCTGCCTAAAGACGCGTTCAGGTTCAACACTCCGCTTTGCGCGCTCTACGCGACCACTTGCCTGCTGGTGATCGGGATGAGCAGCGAAATTTTCATGCCATATTTTCTGCAGCACTTGCATGGTCAGTCGCCGTTGGCTGCCGGTTACATGACGGCGTTAATGGCGGCGGGCTGGACCGTCTCGGAAATCCTCAGCTCCGGCTGGACAGGTCGAGGCCCACAGCGCGCCATCCTTGCGGGGCCGCTGTTTATCGTGATTGGCCTGGTAATGCTGGCAATCACCACGCCCATGGCGGGCCTGGGTGAATGGATGCAACTGGCGCCGATCTGTCTCGGGCTGTTCCTGGTGGGGTTTGGCATCGGCCTGGGCTGGCCGCACCTGCTGACGCGCATCTTGCAGGTGGCGTCGGAACAAGACAAAGACACCGCTGCTGCCTCGATCACCACATTGCAATTGTTCGCCATGGCCATGGGCGCAGCATTGGCCGGGGTGATTTCCAACGTGGCGGGCATTAATGACGCGACGGGCAATGCCGGCATAGCCAATGCGGCACTGTGGTTGTTCGGACTGTTTACCGTGGCACCAGTGTTGGCGCTGGTTATGGCTCGGCGAGCTGTGCGCAGTTAACAGATGCTCAAAAGATCGTTCAGATCGGCAGGAGGCCCCCCGCACGGGTAGCATTGTTGTGGGAGCGGGCTTGCTCGCGATGTGGCCGACAAGGTGTAACTGATACACCGAATTGCCTGCATCGCGAGCAAGCCCGCTCCCACTGGGGAGAAGTTCTCCCTACCCTCCACGCAACTCACTAAATACGCATACAATTGCCAGCACCTCCGCACTCAAGGCAAGCCGGTCAATTCATGGCGCTCGACCCTCTCACTTTATTGACCCTGACCATCGCGCTGGCCGCTGCCGCCGCACTCTATCTGGCCATTGAATGGCGCAGCGTCCGAGAATCCTCGCTGCTGTTATGGAGTGCAGGTTTTGCCACCATCGCCATAGGCTCGTCCCTTGCGCTGTTACGCAGTATCGGACTGCTGCTCATCGGTATCTGGTTCGCCAACGGCTTGCTGGTGGTGGCCCACTGGCTGTTTCTGCTGGGTGTTGCGCGCTTCACACAAGTGCGTTTGTCGCACAATTGGTACCTCATTTTTGCGATCTGGCCCGTACTGTTGCTCATCCCTAATGAGCCGTCATGGTCCAGAGTCATGTTGCTGGTCAATTCGCTGTTGGTCGCTCTCTTGGCACTCAAGGCCAGCTGGTTGTTGCGCCCCCACGGCAAGTCGTTGAGCGTGGGCGCCGTGCAGTTGCGTTATGTACTGCTGATTCACGGGGTGTTTTATCTCATCAAAGCGCTGATCGCAGTGCTTCCAGGCGAGTTTATTGACCTGGCCGCGTTTCGCGGCGAGATCATTCAGATCTCGCTGGTAGAAGGCGCAATGGCGATCATGCTGATCGCCTTGTCGATGACCGGAACCGAACGCTACCGGCGCGAAAAACAGATTGCCCGCCTCGCCGCCCGCGATCCATTGACCGCCCTGTACAACCGCCGAGCCCTCGAAATGCGCGCGCCGCCCTTGCTGAACGGCGTCTCAGCCGAACGACCTGGAGCCTTGCTGCTGATCGACATCGACAACTTCAAGCTGATCAACGACCTGTTTGGCCATACGGCAGGCGACCGGCTGTTGATCTCCCTGAGCGAAATGATTCGTGCGGTACTGCCCAAAGACGCACTGGCAGCCCGGCTGGGCGGCGATGAATTCGTGATTCTGCTGAGCAACGCCTCAAGCGAGCGCATTGAAGCGCTGGCCAGCGCCCTGCGCGAGCCGTTTTACCTCGCCACTTCACAAACCTTCGCCACCCCGCAAGCGGTGACCTTGAGTATCGGCGCCGAACTCTTCGACCGCCCACCTGCCAGCCTCAGCCAGTTGATCGAACTGGGTGACGCCGCGCTCTACGCCTCCAAACGCGGGGGGCGTAACAGTTTGCGTTTGGTGGACAGGACCACGGCTAATCAATTGTAAAAAACAGCTTAACTACGGGTCTATGCACTTGAAACTCTACGTTTCAAGTTGACGCTGGCTTCAGATTGTCCGGGCATCAGATATCACTGACGGGCAAATCTGAGGCCAGATGTTTGGCAATGACTTGCGAAAAGCCTTGAGCATTAAAACATTCACTCAATGGCAATTATCCAACACTGTTCTTTCGTGGCTTTCTTTTAACATCATTGCGTATGCCTTGCCGGACAGCATCACCCAGAAATAGCACCTGGGTGATTGCTACCTGCACATGGCCCGCCGGCTCTTGTCTGGCGGGCTTTTTTGTCAATGGCACCCGTGCCGCACTCAAGGCTTTACCAGTCAATACGGTCAATTTCTTCTGTGCTCATCGCGCGCCAATCAGTTTCCAGGATGCCGTAGTCATTTCGTGCAGACATGAGGGCCTGATCCAATGAGAACATGAGGTGATCGCCGTCTATCTGCCGGGCCAGGTAATCAATGAAACGAATCTCCATATAGACAGGCGAGTCTTCCCCTTCAACAGTGAGACCAAACAACACAATAGCCGTCACATTGGGTCGCCCCTCACAGGGGTGGCGTACATTCGCAAAAAGGTATAAAGGCGTTTGTGTCATGTGAAAGCTCATAACGGGTTAATTGCGGACCATATTCATGCGCACAGTAGAGGTCGGCAAGTCTGCGCAATAGAACTCACATTTGACACGATGGTCGGATAATTCGCTTCCACAGCTTGAAAACGGGTTGATGCACTAAGGCAGGCGCTTGCAAAAACCAGCGGTAAAACCGTGTATACCCACTATCTGAGGTCGTTATTGATGACAATCACTAAGCGCTGGCGCAGCGTGGCCGAGCGGGCATCGGAGGACCTGTTCGCATGGTCGTCTTTTGTCGCGCAAACCGAATTTTTGTGGCAAGACACTGCGTTGGTCGAGGACGGCGATGCCTGGCAACGCGTCTGGTTTGAACTGGAAATTTTGAACGGGCTTGCACTGGCAGAATGGGATGATCAGGGACGGCCTGATGATTGGTCAAACAGCTGGGCTGCCGGATATAGACAAGAGGCTGCTGCCCTGACAACTGAGTTGCTAAGCTTGCTCGCACCTTAAACGCAACTCAGGCCGTTACGACTAAAAACGACACACCAAACAAGCCTGCGGCTAATCTTGCTCATCCATAAACGGCTCAAGCCAGGCATCGATATAAGGCGCTTTATGCGAGAGGTATTCGCCAATCCCTCCGCGATTGTTGGCCTCCAACTGTAGCTTTATGTCCTGATATTGCTGGCGGATGGTGTCGTTTTCTCGCAACAGGTCGCGAAAGCGCAGCATGCGGTCTATCTGCACATGCCCCGCTGCGCAGACGTGGATTTTATGGGTGCGCACCCCGTCGACATCGCGACGGTAGAAGTGATGCCCCGCAGAAAGATCACTGCCCCGCACGTAGCCCAATGTGTGCAAGAACTCGCTGCGGACCTCTTCATTGAGGTGCTGTGACACGACGACCAACATGTCGATTTCCGGTTTGGCGTAAATCTCGGGTACAGCGGTACTTCCGACGTGATGAATGTCAATCAACTCGGCATCAAAGGCCTGGGCCACGCGCTGTTTTTCAGTTGAAAACTGCAACGGCCATTGAGGATCGTACGGCGAGATTTTACGGGTGAGAGCCACAGGCTTTCCTTGCGTCACAGTCAGAGGCCAGCCATCTTACGGCGCTGAAGTGGCTGAATTATGACGGCGTGCGGCGTAGTAACCATTGAGATGCGCGCCCGCCCGCGTTTAGAGTGGCGCTCTCCTCGTCTGGAAATGTGCGCCAATGGATAACCTCTTGCTCGGCAGTTGCTTGTGCGGCGCTGTCCACTATCAAACGTGTACGCCGCCCAAGGTGGTTTCACACTGTCATTGCAGCCAATGCCGCAAAGGACACGGGGCCGCCTTTGCCAGCTTTTTTAATGTGCTGCGTAACGATCTTGAATTGACCCGCGGTGCTGAAAGCCTCAAGTCATTTGAGTCTTCAGAGTCGGTCTTGCGTCAGTTCTGCGGCGAGTGCGGTTCATCCTTGTTTTGGTCAACTTCAAAAGGGCCCCACGCCGACTGGATCTCAATCGCCATGGGTACCCTCGACACGCCCGTCACCGGCGCTAAACAAAAGCATATCTGTGTGGCGTCAAAAGCCATGTGGCATGACATTAGCGATCATTGGCCGCAACATCCGTAACGTCAATGGATCAAAGCCGAGACAAGGAAGACCTTATGGCGTTAACGCCTGACAAGCATATTGTGGTTATCGGTGCAGGGATCGTCGGCGCCTCGTTGGCGTACCACTTGGCTGATAAAGGGGCGAAGGTCACTGTTGTTGAAGCGGCCGAGATTGCGTCAGGGGTGACCGCAACCTCGTTCGCCTGGATCAACACCACGCACGCCGAACCGGACCCGATAGCGCAACTGCGCCGCGAAGCCATCAAGGAATACCACCGCCTTGAAGCGCAACTGCCAGCGCTGAACATACGCTGGACGGGCGCTTTGTCGTATGGCGAGGGGCTGAGTGAAGTGTCGCCTGCTCACGCTCAGTTGCTGAGCCGATCACAGATTCTCGCCCTTGAACCGAACCTCAAGCAGCCACCACAACAAGCGGTGTATGTGGCGCAAGAAGGCGCACTGGACGCTGTCGCAGCCACCCACGCACTGATCGCAGGCGCTCAGGCGAACGGGGCAAAAGTGCTCATGCAAACCCGTGTGCTGGGCTTTAAAACCCTGCACGGCACAGGGACAGCGATTGAAACCTCAAACGGCACATTAGTGGCTGATACCGTAGTATTGGCAGCCGGGACCGGTATTGCCGAGCTGACTCGGATGCTCAACTGCCCCCTCCCTGTGCAAGCTTCACCTTGCATTTTTATCCGCTACCCGGCGCAGCCTGGTCTGGTGCAGACAATCATTTCCAACTCAGCGATGGAA
This sequence comes from Pseudomonas helleri, assembly GCF_001043025.1. Classification (GTDB taxonomy): domain Bacteria; phylum Pseudomonadota; class Gammaproteobacteria; order Pseudomonadales; family Pseudomonadaceae; genus Aquipseudomonas; species Aquipseudomonas helleri. The sequence goes on from NZ_JYLD01000020.1 coordinate 52,315, forward strand.
GTCAGACAAGCTGCGGATGGAACGTTGCTGGCGGCAGAAGATTATCTGGACGACAGCGCCGAGAACCAGCCGTCCGCTGTGGCGCAGCGGACGACCAAGGCCATCGAAAGCGAACTTGAAGGCGTGGTTTTATCAGAGCCGGAGTTGGCGTGTGTAGGGCTCAGGCCGATATCGATCGATCGCCTGCCCATCATCGGGTATTTGCCCAATGTCAGCGGTGTGTATGTGTGCACCCTGCACCCCGGCGTTGCACTGGCGGCCATAGTCGGCCGCCTGGTGAGTGAAGAAATTCTCGATGCCAAGTTGAGCGATGCGCTCGCAGCGTGTCGGCCTGACCGGTTCTGTCTGGACACGCCTGCCCCGCTGGAGGGGCCGTGATCTTCGACGCCGCGCCATCGCGAGGCTTTACGGTTGCTGCGTAGCCGGACGTAGCCTCGCAAGGCTCGTCAACTGCTACAAGTGTGCGTGCCTTTAAAACTAAGTATCTGTCCGTTTTGCTGAAGCTGTTGGCCGGGAGGCCCTGCGCACGGTTGCTAAGCTGGCTTCCCCTTAACCAAGTGAAGTCGCCCCCCCTATGCAGGACATTTCTCGCCAGATAGCCCCCGCCCTCAGCTTTAACGGTGGATTCGTAGACACCGTGGGGTTCATTGCTCTGCAAGGGCTTTTTACTGCTCACGTCACCGGAAACTTTGTCACCTTGGGGGTCAGCATTGTTCAAGGCACGTCCGGCATTATCGGCAAGCTGATGGCATTGCCGGTGTTTGCCCTTGTCGTCGGCCTGACTCACCTCGCCGCGTGCGCGCTACACCGCAGAAACCTGGCTTCACTGCATATTTTGCTGGCAGCTTATGTGTTGTTGCTGTCGGCGTTTGGAGGGCTGGCCGTATGGTTTGGGCCCTTCAGCGACCCGGATTCAGCCATGGCACTTACCACCGGAATGGTCGGCGTGGCAGCCATGGCCATACAAAACACACTGTCGCGTCAACACCTGAAAGCCGCGCCACCGACCACCTTGATGACGGGCAATGTTACCCAATTGGCGATCGACATTTTCACCCTGCTAACAGAGCGCGACGCCCTGGAGCGAGCCCGTGTGCGGACTCGCATGGCGCCCATCACCGTGAACCTGACTGGCTTCACGGCGGGTTGCTTGAGCGCCGCCCTGCTTTACCTGGCCATCGGGCTGTGGAGCCTGCTGGTGCCAATCATTGCCGCGATGTGGGTGTGCTTGAAATCACACCGTGCGGCCACGGTTTGACCCGTTACGGCTTCGCGTTCAATCTGGCATGCACACACGCAAGCGATGCCCGTCCGGGTCCAGTGCTACGAAGGTCAGGCCGAATACTGCACGCGCCAGCGGTTGTTCAATGGTGATACCAAGTACTTGCCAGCGTTGATAGGTGGCTTCAACCAAGACCTCGGTTTCAACCAGATAACCGACTTCCATACGCTGTCCTGTGCCAGCGCTATTGAAGTTCGGCGCCTGCTCTGACCACAGCCCGAGATGTAGCTGGTTAGCTAGCTCAAAGGAAACGAATGAAGGGAAATTACTCGTAGGGGCTTTTTCCAGGAGCTGTTCGTAAAAAGCACGACTACGCGCCGTATCGGCCACATAGAGGATCAGAAGGTTGGGATGGTTCATCGCATTGCCCTTGTGAGGTAAGAGCGCGCAGGTTATTCGACGATGCTGACAAATCATGTCAGCATGCCCGGCATGGCACGTTCAGAACGCTTGTTACTTCTACTGCAAATACTCCGTCGACATCGCTACCCTGTCAGCGGTCATGTGCTCGCTCACGAAACCGGTGTCAGCCTGCGCACGATTTACCGCGATATCACTGCGCTGCAGAGTCAAGGGGCCGATATCCGCGGCGAGCCCGGCATCGGCTATGTGCTCAAGCCCGGCTTCACCCTACCCCCGCTAATGTTTACCGAAACGGAACTGGAGGCTCTGCTGTTAGGCTTGCGGTGGGTCAGCCGCAGAACCGACTCCGGGTTGTCGCACGCGGCGGCTGATGTTGAAAGCAAGATCCGCGCAGTGCTTGAACATAAGAGGGTCGAACAGTTCGACAATACGGCCTTGTTTGCTGGCCCCGGCCTGTCAGATGACGATGACGGGAACACCGCCCAAACGCTGCGCGATGCCATCCGGCATGAGCAAAAAGTAATAATTGACTACACAGATGCTAGTCAAACGCTTAGTCAACGCCTGATACGACCCGTATCCATCGGCTACTTTGACGGTTTTCGGATCCTCGCGGCGTGGTGTGAACTGCGCAGCGATTTTCGGCACTTCAGGCTGACAAGAATCAGCCACTGCACCACCAGCACAGAGTTCTTTACTGGCCAGGGTGGGTGGCTATTAAGTCAATGGAAAATCCGCAACCGCGAACGCGGAATTAATGAGCAGCCTTTGCCGCACAATCCATGAAAACCACACACTGTGCGACAAAAGCCTCTGATGGCAATTAAGGCCTCAGCAACCGCTCAACGCCACCTGCGGACGCTCGCCGACGAAGAAAAACGGCCGTAGGCGCACGCCCACACTGTTGCCCAGAAAAGCTGCCACCAGCCACACCCAGCCATGCAGACTGCCTGAGGCAATGCCGCTGAAGTACGCACCGATGTTGCAACCATACGCCAGACGTGAGCCGTAGCCGAGCAGCAAACCACCGATCACCGCCGCTAAAAGCGAGCGAGCGGGAATTTTCAGGCTCGGTGCAAAGCGACCGGCCAGCCCCGCAGCCAGCAGCGCGCCGAGGATGATGCCGATGTCCATGACGCTGGTGATGTCTTCCCACACCGGTGCCGCCAGCGCCTTGGCATTGCTCGGCACTTGCCAGAAGCCCCAACTGCTGACATCCACGCCCAACCCGCTCACCGCCTTGGCGCCCCACAGAGCGAACGCTGAGGTGATGCCCCACGGGCGACCGGCCAAAGCCAGCGTGGCGTAATTGAGCAAGGCCAGGCCAATCGCGCCCCAGACCAATGGCCATGGCCCGCGCAGAAAGCGGCGCAGCCCTTGGTGTTCGCTGGTCACACCCGCTTCAAGCTGCCCATGACGGGCTTTTTCGAGACGCACGGTAACCGCCGCAATCACCCCGAAAATGGCCAGGCTCAGCAGCAGCGCTGGCACGACCCCCAGACTCTTGACGATGGAGGTGGCCGGCAGTGAAGGCAGGGCAAACCACCAGTCGGCGTGATGGGTGGCGATGACCGAGCCACAGATGAAAAAGAACAGCGTCACCAGCATTCGCGCATTACCACCGCCGACCGTGAACAAGGTGCCGGAAGCGCAGCCGCCCCCCAACTGCATGCCGATGCCGAAAATAAACGCACCGAACACTACAGAAATACCCACTGGCGCGACCAGCCCGACCACGGGCTGACCGAACAGCGTGCCGGAGCCCAGTGCCGGGAAAAACAGCAGTACTGCCACCGACAACATGATCATTTGCGCGCGCAAGCCGGCACCGCGCCGGTCATTGATAAACACCCGCCAGGCCGAGGTAAAGCCAAAAGCCGCGTGATAGAGCGTTAAACCCAGTGCAGCGCCCACCACCAGCAATAACACTTGGCGAGAACCCACCGTGTTTTGCAGGAACGCTGCGCCCAGCAACAGCAAGATAAAAGCCACCAGCGGCGCAAACGACTTGCGCTCCGGTGCGATAGACAGAGAACGGCTCATTAAGAATCTCGGTTTGTTTGATTTGAAGATGTGCGAAGGCGGCCAGTATAAACCGTGAACGTATGTGTACTGTTGTTGATTGACGGGTTGCACGTAGCCTTCTTCCTACAGGGTGCTTGTGCGAAAAGTCTCTATTTAGCCAACACACTGAAAATGCTCTAACTATCTCCTTCGTCATTCGTTTGAAGCACTGACAACTTCAAAAATCTGACAAGGAATCAGTTGCAATGCGTGCTCCCCTCACCCGTTCCGTCACGTTAGCCCTCGGCCTTATCAGCAGTTCGCACTTGCTGGCCGACACTGAGGCCCTGGATGAAGCTGAGACAAAACCTTCCGGCATGGAACTCGCAAGCACCCGCATCAGCGCCCAAGGACTGGGTTCGACGACTGAAGACACCGGTTCCTATACCACCGGCTCGACCAACACCGCGACCAAACTCAACTTGAGCATTCGCGAAACGCCACAGTCGATCTCGGTGGTTACCCGCCAGGAAATGAATGACTTCAACCTCAATACCCTCACTGAAGCCATGCGTCATACCACCGGCGTGGTGGTGCAACACAACGACTCGGACCGGGTCAGCTATTCGTCACGCGGCTATACCATCAATAACTTCCAGATTGACGGAATGCTCAACACCTTCAGCTACATGAAGACTGACGCCGACACCATCATCTACGACCGCATTGAAGTGGTCCGCGGCGCCACCGGCCTGACCACCGGCACAGGCGATCCGTCGGGGACCATCAACATGATCCGCAAACGTCCGACCCACGAACTGGCGGCCACAGCCGGAGTCAGCGGCGGCAGCTATGACGACTACTACAGTTACGTCGATGTGGGAGGACCACTGGGGTTCGACGGCCGTTTGCGCGGCCGTACCGTACTGGCCTACCGAGACAGCAAGTCGTTTCGCGATAATTACGCACTCAAGCGCGAAGTGGCTTACGGCATTCTGGAGGCCGACCTCACCGACGACACCACCGTGGCCGTCGGTTACGACTATCAGGACAAGCAGGTTCGCGGCTCCTCCTGGGGCACAACGCCCTATTGGACCGGTACTGGCGAAAAGGCCAACCTGGGGCGTTCGACCAATTATGCGACGCCCTGGAGCTCCTGGCCGAAGAAGGACAAAACCGCCTTCGCCACCCTCGACCAGCAGTTGTTCGATAACTGGCGCCTGAAAGCCGCTTATACCCACCGTTCCAGCGACTCCGAAGGCAAGGTGTATTATGCCGGTGGCGGCTTCCCGAACGCAGATGGCACCGGCATGTCGGCCTATAGCAGCCACTTTGCCGGTGACGAAACCATGAGCGCGATCGACGTTAACCTATCGGGCACTTACGCCCTGCTGGGGCGTGATCATGAATTAATGGTCGGTTACGGCGAAGCCAAGTACGACAACACCTCGCCGCTCTTTATTGGTTTAAACCCTGAGGGCTACGATAGGGTGCCTGACTGGCGTGATATGGGCGCCATCCCGAAATACCGCGACCTTGACAGCGGTATCGACAGCAACCACAGCACCGTCAAACAGAAGTCCGGCTACCTGGCCACGCGCTTTAACCTCACCGATCAGTGGCACGCCGTGCTCGGCACACGTTACGGCAGCTGGAAAAGCTCAAACGTTGACCGCGCATTTGACGAAAAAGCACCTGGCGGTGTCAGCTACCAAAAAGCCGTGCAGACCCACAACGACATGATCACCCCCTATGCCGGCTTGCTGTACGACTTCACTGAAGAGTTAACGGCCTATGTCAGCTACACCGACATTTTCAAGCCTTCAACTGATAAAGATGTCAGTGGCTCGTACCTCAAGCCGGTGGTCGGCAGCGTCTATGAGGTGGGGCTCAAAGGTAGCTTCCTGGAGGAACGTTTGAACCTGACGAGCGCGGTGTTCTGGAGCAAACAGGACAACGTGCCAGAAATCGACGACTCCGTTCCGCGCGGCCCGAATGGTGAGGAATATTACAAATCCGGTGGCAAGGGCAACAAAATCAAAGGTTTTGAAGTTGAGTTGGCCGGTGAAGTGATGCGCGGCTGGAACATGATGGCGGGCTACACCTACACCCACTCGCTTAACGCCGACGGCAAGCGCATCAATACGGCCTCACCGTTGAACCTGGTCAAGGTATCGACTACCTACAAACTCCCGGGTGAATGGAGCGCGATGACCGTGGGGGCTGCCGTTAACTGGCAGAGCGATATCTACCGTGCCGCCCGTCGCCCCGACGGGACGACAGATGCAAAAGGCAATCCGAACACCTTCAAGGAAAACATTACCCAGAAGTCCTACACCCTCCTCGACCTGATGGCACGCTACGAGTTTGATACCCACGTCTCGGCAACGTTGAACGTCAAAAACGTGCTGGACCAGAAGTACTACGACAACGTCGGCTTCTATAACGGCGTGTTCTGGGGCGAGCCAAGAACCGTCAGCCTGGGTCTGGAGTGGAAGCTGTAACACCAACCATCCAGCCTGTAGGAGCGAGCTTGCCTCGCGATCTTTTGATCTGTTGAACAAAACATATGATCAAAAGATCGTGAGACAAGCTCGCTCCTATCAAACATGAAATAACCCATTGTTTTTTAAGTAAAAAATATTGGTGCGCGAGTTGTACGGTGGCGAAAGGGTTCACTCTCCTATACGTGGTCACGGCAAGCCGTGCCGACAATGGCTCCACGCCGATACCGTACGGACCACTCTCTTATTCGGGTGCAAACACACCAGTGCAGGCTACGGTCTCTGCCTCACGCAAATATAAGAGTAGACACATAACAGTTTGCTGCGCGACAGCGCGGCGTCGAAGACGGGGCGGCCCCTCTTATCAAACATAAAATAAGTAATTGATTTTAAAGGCTTTGTAGGAGCGAGCTTGCTCGCGATCTTTTGATCTAGATCTTGCTTTTGATCTTGATCTAAAAGGCCCCATTAAACCACGCTGGCCGAACGCAGGTTTTGCGCAGTGGGTAACCCGGCAGGACGCCGGGTTAGCCGCGACACGGCCATGGATGGCCGATCGCGGCGGGCCTACGGAGCAAGGCCTGTGGTGAGGGCATGCCGAGCCAAAGCGAGGCACCGAGGGGTAGGGGCAAAAGCGTTTTGGTTACTTTGCCGCTTTTGCAAAGTGACGCGGCGTAAGGCCGAAACCCTAAGTGGCCGTTGCCGCAGCAACGGATATGTACTCAAGTCAAGAGCCCCCTCACCCTAGCCCACTCCCGAAGGAGAGGGAACCGATTGGGGGATGCTGAAGATACTCGGCGGCCTGTTTGCTGCGCGACAGCGCGGCGTCGAAGACGGGGCGGCCCCTCCTACACTAATCAACATTCTTTGATCTGTTCCCACAACTGCGCCACCTGCTCGGCACTGCTGGCCTTGACCCGCGCCAGGTCGACGGGATAATCGACGCCAGGGTTTTCAACGAAACGGGTGGCGGTGAACTGACCATTGCTGGCCCGTACGATGTAGCCGGTGTCGCGGCACTGCTCCGAAGCCAGAAACACCACGCCGGGTGTGACCCACTCCGGCTTGAGGTTGACCGGTGCTTCGGTCACGCCCCACATTCTTGTTTTTGCCACCGGCGATACAGCGTTAACCAAAATCCCGTCGGCCATTCCCTCCATGCTCAGGGCATTCATGATGCCCAGTTGCGCCATTTTGCCTGCCGCGTAGGCCACCAGCCCCGGCTGTGCATAGGACTGGTACATGGCCCGGTCCGACGTGGTCAGGACAACCCGCGCGGCTGGCGATTGCCGCAGGTGTTGCCAGGCATATTTGCACAACCAGACAGGCGCGTAGACATTGATATCCAGTGCCCGTTCGATAAAAGCCACCTCGGCCTCTTCTATCCGCTGATAACCGACCCAACCTGCGTTGTGAATCACGATATCCAGTTGCCCAAACGCCTCGACCGCCGCCGCGACCAATTGCTCGCACCCGCGCTCGCTCGCAAGGTCGGTGTGGTGACCCAGCACGCTGTAACCTTCGGCCTCAAGCGCACGTGCCGCCTCGTGGGCAATCGAAGCATCGGCACCTTCGCCCAGCGTATCCGCGCCAATATCGCTGATCACCACATTGGCGCCCAACCTTGCCAGTTCGCGGGCGTAGCTCAGCCCTAGGCCTTGGCCAGCGCCCGTTACAATTGCGATTTTGCCTGCAAAGTCCACAGTTGACTCCTCTTGATGACTGTCCTCACCTTAACCCTGCGTTTCGGGCTTGTTTAATACTGTTCAAGCGCGAAGTTGATACGCTGCGCCTATCACAGTTCAAAGGAAGGAACGGACACCATGATCGAGACCCGTCTGCTCAAGCAGTTCATTGCCGTTGCCGAAGAATTGCACTTCCACAACGCCGCCAAGCGCCTGCACATGGCCCAGCCTGCACTCAGTCAGGCGATTAACCGCCTGGAAGACAAACTGGGGATCAGCCTGCTGACACGCAGCAAACGTGAAGTGCGACTGACGCCTGCGGGTAGCGCCTTTCTGGACACGGCCTACAGTACCCTCAACACGCTGGAATCCGGTGCCGAGCATGCGCGCCTGGTGGCACAAGGCATCGCTGGCAAACTCACGGTCACCACCGTGTCCATCGCCCACTACACGCCGCTGCTCAATGCACTGCGAGCGTTTCGCGATAGCTTCCCCAACGTTCAGTTGACCCTCAAGGAGATGCCCTCAGCCAGCCAGGCCCAAGCGATCTCGCACGCTGAAGCGGACATCGCCTTTATGCGTAAACTGCCTTTTGACACGCCCAATTTGCAGTCGCGCTTGCTGTTTGAAGAGGCAATCGTCATGGCCTTACCCGCCGATCACGCCAAAGCCCATGCCGCCGACATCAACCTGCGTGACTTCACAGATGAAGCGTTTGTCTTCACCCCCGAAGTGCTGGGCAGCGGTTATCACCGACAACTGATTGCACTATGCGACGCCGCGGGTTTTTACCCGAAGGTGGTGCAGGAAGCAGCACAACTCCACACCGTTATCGGCCTGGTTGCCTGTGGCTTCGGTGTGGCGTTGGTGCCAGCCTCCATTGCCCGTTCGTTTACGCAGGACAACGTGGTGTTTCGGCGCATTTTGCCGGTGGCGGAATCAGGCAACCCCGCCATTGGCCTCTATGTGGGCTGGCATGCCCACAACGTTTCACCGCTGGTTGAGCGCATTATGTCGATACTGGATCTGAATGTAGCGTTCAAGGATGTGTCGACAGCGCCGCAGAGCCTTGCGGTTCAGCAAACGAGTACCGATAACTCGCCGGGCTGAAAATACGGGTTAACAGCAGCATCGCCACAACCCCGACAATCAGCACCCACCAGGCGCTGACAAAGCTGCCCGTGAGCTCTCGCAACCAGCCGGTCAACCAGGGCGAGACGGCGTTGATGAGAAATCCCACCCCTTGCACAAACGCCGCCAACTGCCCGGCTGCACGAGGTTCTCGGATATGATCGAGGGTCAGGATCAGGCTGAGGGCAAAACAAGCGCCCAGACCAAAGCCGATCAACGCCACCCAGATATGCGGCGATTCAAGCGGCCACATCACCAGACCGAAAAACCCAAATGCCTGCGCAGCAAGGCTGAGGGCCAAAAACGGGCGTCTGTCGCGACTGCGCTGCGCCAGAGCAGGCATCACCAACGCGGCCAGCACCTGAAACACGGTCATGAACGCCAGCAGCGAACCGCTTTGGGTCGCGCTCCAGTCCATTTGCAAGTAATACGCCGGCAGCCAGGCAACCATGCTCATGTAACCGCAATTAACCAGCCCGAAGTACAGCGCCAACAGCCAGGCCCTGCGTTTGCGCCATGGCTGCGCAGACGCGCCGTGAGTGCGCGCAGTCAGCCCGGCAAAGGGCATAAGCCACCACATCAACAATGCCGCCAGCGCGGGCAACAACCACACGCCGAGCCCGGCCTGCCACTGGCTGAAATGCCCGGCCACCACCGGGCTGAGCAATGCCGCCAAGCCGCCACCGCCCATCAATGAGGCCGAATACACCCCCAAAGCCAGCGCCACTTGCCCCTGAAATTGGCGCTTGATCAGCGCCGGCACCAATGCCTGAATCAGCGCTACACCGGCGCCGCCCAGCAAGGCCGTGATAAGCAACACTTCAGCCTGATGCCCCAGCAGGCGCCATAAGCACGCGCCCAGAATCATCAGCAGACCCAACGCCACGCCCCGTCGCTCGCCCAAACGGGCTTCTATGCGCACCCCGAGCAAGGCCACCAGCCCCATGCAAATCACCGGCAGGCTGGTAAGCCAGGCGCTGCTTTGAAAGCTCATGCCGGTGTCGCCACGAATCTGCATCAACAATGGGCTGATGGAACTCAAAATCGGCCGCAAGTTAAGCCCCAATGCGATGATCAGGGCCCAACTTGCCAGGCTGCGCAGACGGGTTTTAGTGAGCGGCATGGCGCGCCTGCCAGTTTTCATAGACCTCAACCATTGCGGGCTGCGGCAGATGTTGCACGTTGAGGCGCTGCTCGCTCAAGGGCAACGCCAGTTGCTGGTAGATCGCCGCCGTAGACAAACCAAACGCTTCACCCAGTTCGTTTGCTGCGCCATACACGGCACGGCTGACGCCGCACAGGTACATGGCCGCAAGGCACATCGGGCACGGCTGACCACTGGCATAGATCACGCACCCGTCCAGACGCGAGCCCAAATGCTGGCTGGCACGGCGGATGGTCAGCAGTTCCGCGTGGGCGGTAGGGTCCTGGTTGAGATGAATTTCGTTAACCGCCTCAACAATCACTTGGCCGGCCTTGACCAGTACTGCGCCAAAAGGCCGTCCCCCCTCGGCAACGTTGATGCGCGCCAGTTCCACCGCGCGTTGCAGATAATCTTGATCGTTATTCATGAACACTCCCGTGCAGGTCATTCACTGGGCGCCAGCGTCACGCAGCAACTTGGCCGTTGCGCTCTGACCGCGCTGCTCTGCCTGATACAACGGGCTGTGACCCTGGTTGTCCGGCAGGTTGAGGTCTGCGCCCGCCTGGATCAGTTGGGCAACAATCTGCTGATGCGCCGGGCCACCATCGGACAGCACGATGGCTTCCATCAAACAGGTCCAGCCCAGTCGATTGACATGGTTAACGTCGACCCCGGCGGCAATCAACAAACGCACGGTTTCAACATGGCCGCGCTCACACGCGGGAATCAATGCGGTGCCGCCATAACGGTTAGTGCTTTTCAGGTCCGCGCCATGGGCCAGCGTCAACTTGAGGATGTCGTTGTAACCACTGGCACCCGCCAGCAAATAGGCGCTGTCGTGCATCAGGTTTTTCTGATTGACGTCGGCGCCCGCCGTTATCAAGGCGCGGGCGATCTCAATGTTGTTGCGCTGGGTCGCGAGCAGCAGCGCGCTACTGCCGTCCGGCGCCTGTGCCTTCAGGTCCGCACCGCTGGTGATCAATTGCTGCACGTGGGTCACTTCGCCACTACGCACCGCATCCAACAGACTTTTCTCGTTAGCCATCACTCCTCCCATCATTAATAGCCCGGCCGCTAGAAGGCCGGATTTAAACGTCAGGCGACTCATGGTCATTTTCTCTCTGCAGATTCAATGAAGAACGAGTATGGTCAGCCAGACAGGTATTCTGAAATTAAATATAACCATGCCTTTCAGTGGCAATTCGAATGGTGACGTGTATGTTCGATCCCGTGTTGTTGCGCAGTTTTGTTGCCGTGGTGGAGTGCGCCAATTTCACACGGGCAGCGCAGCGGCTGCATTTGACTCAGTCCACGGTCAGCCAGCAGATTCGTCGCCTTGAAGATAACCTTGGCTGCACACTGCTCGATCGTGATCAACGCCACGTTATTGCCACGGCTGAGGGCGAGCGCTTGCTGGCCTATGCGCGGCGCATTCTTACGCTCCATGAAGAAGCCCGTGAGGCCATGTTCAACCAACAAAGCGAAGGCGTATTGCGTTTGGGGGTGCCGGAAGATTTCGCCGCAGACCGTTTGATGCCGTTGCTGTCGAGCTTCGGTCTGGAGCATCCGGGTGTGCGTCTGGAAGTCACCAGCGGCTTGGGCCCCGACTTGCAGCGGCTGTTTCGCCGGGGTGAGTTTGAGGTGTTGCTGGTCAAGCAGATGGGCCAGAACGATGATTGCCTGGCGAGTTGGCCAGAACCTTTGTGCTGGGTCGACAGCCGCTCCCAGCCAGCGCTGGGGCGTGATCCGTTGCCGCTGGTGACCTTCCCCGCAGGCGGCTTGTACCGCAATGAAATGCTCAACCACCTGGAAATGGGCGGCTGGCACTGGCGCATCAGCTATTCGAGCGCCAGCCTGGCCAGTGTTTGCTCAGCAGTGGCCGCTGGTTTGGGCGTCAGTTTGCTACCACGGCGGGTCATCACCGCAGGGCATCAAGTGCTCGACGCCAGCAGCGGCCTGCCGGATATCCAGGGCGTGTATTTGGCGCTCTATGCGCAGGGCGGACTGAGCTACGCAGGCAAAGTGTTGCAGGAGCAGTTGCTTAATCTGTGCGCAGGTTTGGGGCAGACAGGGTGACAGCAGGCTCGGGCTATTAGGCGATCCTTCGGCTCGCATCGCAGCCTCGTGCCTCGTCAGCGACTACGAGCGGCCTGGGGGGCGGGGCTTATCACGCTGCCATCGCGAGCGGTGATGCATAATTCCCCGCGCCAAAACTCAGCGAGAAAGACTTCTTCGGTTTCAAGACCCAGTTCTTTGATTTTGTTGTCCAGCCATTGCGGATCATGGCCGATGGAGGTCAGTTGATCGAGTCGCGCCTCGCCGTTAAACATGACAATCACCGACGGCATGTCGCGTTCATCACAAATGACCGTCAGCTCGCCACCCGGCTCAATTTGCGCGTAGTAGACCTGCTGGAAAGCACACGCTCCCTGAGCATGTAACTGCGAGGCCACCCGCAAGATGTCTATCTTGTGTTTATTATCGACCAGATTCTCAACAATGAACTTTCCATTCTTGATGATCGGTATAGGGCTACCGATCGCAAAACCACGCAGCACCTGAATATGTTTAGTGGCGGTGTTAAGTATGTAGATCAACAACACACCTAATAACAAAACCAGCAAATACTGTTTAAAGGGAATGGTGTCGCTATAAATAACACCCCCAATAATTCCGCCCAGAATAAAGTTGCCAATCAGGTCAATCGCTGTCATTTGCGACAGTTGGGTTCGGCCTGACATATACATGTGAGTTGCAATAATCGCGAACCCCGCCACGAATTTCGCCAGTACCCATAGGTAATACTCCATACCACTCCCTTATCAATCCCGTTGCGCAATGTCCAATGCGCACCAGCGTAGCAGGTTTGAAATCAAGGAGACAAAATCAATAGCCTTGCGCCTGCCGGGCATCCTTACAGGCCGTGAGCTGGTAATTAATCAGGCTGTACAACGTATGGGTGTCGGAGGACTGCACCGTTTGTGTCTCGGCATAATCCACTTGTATGGCATCCATCTTGGCTTTGTTTTCGGACATCTGCACGATGCAACGATTGACGTTATCAGAGCGTAGAGGCTGTGAACTTGAAATATCGACGTATTCCAGAGTGCGCGTGGCAATCACTTGTTTAATCGCCTCAACTTTTCCCCGTGCAACTTTATCTTTATCAGCCTCACACCCGACCAACACTAAAACTGACAAAAATCCCACTGCACAATGCTTGATCACCGTCATACCCTGAATTCCTTAAGGGAACTGATCTTCATTTTTTGTACCGTTTGAACCGCCACGCCCGGTATAAAACATTCCCAACCTTGCGCTTACTGCCTCAATTTAGAGCACTTAGATGACACTATTGCCTTCACTCGACCTTAACCACGCTCCTTCAGAGCCTTGGTCTCCAGGAAGGTGTCGCAAGACCCGGCATTAAGCGCCGGGCCATGCAAACAAAAAGCAAAGGCTGTGCCATTCAACCGCCCATCTACAGCGGGGGATTGTGACTGAGCGCTATCAATCAGCTTTCAGATACAACGGTTGAGGCCTCTGCCGATTCAGTCGCCAACTTCAATCGATCAGCCTTGCTAACGTAAGTGGACTTTTTTTTCGGTGCCAATTTGGCACTGGCCTTCTTGGCATGCGCCTTTAAAAGCTGCTGGATCTTTTTACGACGATTCATCTTGGGTCACTCGGTTTGTAAGCGCTTGAATCATATCAGTTAAAAGAAGCAGCCCGGTCACCCGAACACGTACTGTCAAAGTAGGCGAGTAGACCGCGAGAGTGAAATCTACTCCTGGCGCGTCCAAACCGCCAGTTCATAACCGTCAGGATCGACAAAATGAAAGCGGCGCCCACCGGGGAAAGAAAAGGTCTCACGGCTGATCACGGCGCCCAAGCTTTTGATGCGTGCCTGAGTGGCCTCAAGATCGTCGGCGTACACAATCACTAATGGGCCGCCAGGCCGCACCGGTTCACCCGTGGTGAAACCACCCGTCAAGCGGCCATCAGTGAACTCTGTGTACGCAGGACCGTAATCGACGAATGTCCAGCCGAATGCACTGCCATAGAAGGCTTTGCTCCGGCTGATATCACCCACATTCAATTCAATATTGTCGATCTGCCGATCGTTGCCGTTAGCACTCATGTGAACCTCCCGCCTGTCGTGAAAAGAGGTTCATCATAGTGTTATTTGGCTACCACTGCGCAGTGTCAGAGCCGAGTTCATGGGCCGGTAATGCCCACCAGGCCGGGCAGCCTGCGATCTGAACAGGCCATTGGATGCGTTGCGCATCGCCCCAGGCGGTGTGCTCGATGGCTGAGTCTTTATCGGCTTCGGTTTCCTCTGCGATTTGCAGCCACCTGCCCTCTTTACCTTGGCGCGCTCCGTCGGCTGGGTGGCGCATGCGCTGGAACAAAAAGCCACAGGTCAACTGATCCGGCCCCGCGCGAACTATGTGGGTGAAGCGGTGCAGGCTTGAGACCTCACCCCCGCTTTCTTGTAGTCGCTGACGAGGTACGAGGCTGCGATGCGGGCCGCAGGACCGCCAGCCGGGGTCGCTGCGCAACCCATCGCAGCCTCGTACCTCGACAGCGACTACAGGTGTCTATTAAATTCAGGCTTGTTTGAAACATATGGATAAACGTATATTCGGATAAACATATGCACAGAGGCAAACCCATGCTCAATCCAGCCGCCATTTTCAAATGCCTGGCCGACGAAACCCGGGCCAGAGCCACCTTGCTGATCACCCGTGAAGGTGAGCTATGCGTGTGCGAGCTGGTCTGTGCTCTGGACGAAAGCCAGCCGAAAATATCCCGGCACCTCGCACAATTGCGCAGTTGCGGGTTGCTGCTTGATCGTCGCCAGGGTCAATGGGTGTATTACCGCTTGAACCCGGAACTACCCGCCTGGGTGCGTGAAGTACTGGAAACCACCCTGAATGCCAATTCCGAGTGGCTTGCGTCAAACACTCGCCGCCTCAGCACCATGGATGGCCGCCCTCTCAACACAACAGCGTGCTGCTGATCAAAGGACGAGACGTTTATGCTCACCGCCTCCGCCATTTTTTTGTTCACCCTGGTCTTGGTCATCTGGCAACCCAGAGGTCTGGGCATCGGCTGGAGTGCCACATTGGGCGCTGCGCTGGCCCTGATTACAGGGATTGTGAAGCTGGATGATATCCCTCTGGTCTGGGACATTATCTGGAACGCCACGGCCACCTTTATCGCGGTCATTATCATCAGCCTGCTACTGGATGAAGCTGGTTTTTTTCAGTGGGCGGCCCTGCATGTAGCGCGCCTGGCCAATGGCAAGGGGCGGCGCCTTTTTGCTTTTACCGTGCTGCTGGGTGCCGCCGTGTCGGCCCTGTTTGCCAATGACGGCGCGGCCCTTATTCTCACACCCATCGTGATGTCGATACTGCTCGCCTTACGCTTTTCGCCCGCCTCAACCCTGGCGTTTGTCATGGCCGCCGGGTTTATTGCCGATACCGCCAGCTTGCCTCTGGTGGTCTCAAACCTGGTCAATATCGTTTCGGCGGACTACTTCGGGCTGAGTTATAGCGCGTACGCCTCGATCATGGTGCCGGTGAACATCGTGGCAGTCGCCGCCACCCTCGCGGTGTTGTACGGGTTTTACCGCCGCGACATCCCGCACAGCTATTCACAAGACGACTTGCAAGCACCTCGGCAGGCCGTGCGCGACGTCATGACCTTTCGTGCAGGCTGGGGGGTGCTGATCTTGTTGCTGGTGGGCCTGTTTGTACTGGAACCCATCGGCATTCCCATCAGTGCCATTGCTGCCGTGTGCGCCGTTATTTTGCTGGCGGTTGCAGCCCGCGGGCACATCATTTCGACCCGCCGCGTGGTTCGCGAAGCCCCTTGGCAGATCGTTCTTTTCTCGCTGGGTATGTATCTGGTGGTCTACGGGTTGAAAAACGCTGGCCTGACAGACTATCTGACCCTGGCCCTTAATTATCTGCTCGACTCCAATCTGTGGCTGGTCACGCTGGGCACGGGGTTTCTCTCGGCGTTTCTGTCATCGGCCATGAACAACTTGCCTGCTGTATTGATTGGCGCCCTGTCGATTCACGCCAGTGAGGCCAGCGGTGTCATGCGTGAAGCCATGATCTATGCCAACGTCATCGGCGCCGATCTGGGCCCGAAAATAACCCCTATCGGCAGCCTGGCGACACTGTTGTGGCTGCACGTTTTGCAGCGCAAAGGCATTCGCATCACCTGGGGTTACTACTTCAAGACAGGCGTGATTCTGACCCTGCCGATTCTGTTCATCACCTTGTCGGCCCTGGCCTTGCGCCTGAGCCTTTAACCCTCTGACCCACCAGTGAGCAACCTTATGCGGATCCTGTTTATGTGCACGGCCAACAGCTGTCGGAGCATTTTGTCCGAGGCCATGTTTAACCACCTCGCCCCTGAAGGCGTTCAAGCCTTCAGTGCCGGGAGCTTTCCCAAAGGCCAGGTTCTGCCGCGCAGTTTGAGCACACTGCAACAAGCTGGTATCAGCATCGCGGGCTTGAGCAGCAAGGGCAATGAAGCCTTCGAAAGCAACCCGCCCGACATCGTGATTACCGTCTGCGACAAAGCAGCGGGCGAAGCCTGCCCTGTGTACTTTGGTCCAGCGATCAAAGCCCACTGGGGGCTTGAGGATCCATCAGAAGTGGTTGGCGATGAAGCAACAATCTCGGCGGCTTTCCACGCGACCCTGGCGCTTATTGAAAAACGTTGCCGCGCCCTGCTGGCCCTGCCTCTTGCCCAGCTCGACAGTGCAAGCCTGAAGCAGCACCTGGACCGCATCAGCACCCTCTAACCGGAGTTCACATGACCGATCAACTGCCTAATCTCGACACCTCATTAACCACCGGCACGCTGGTCGATGCCGACGTTCATAAACCCCGGATCCTGCTGTTATACGGCTCGACCCGCGAACGCTCGTTCAGCCGTTTATTGGTTGAAGAGGCAGCTAGATTGCTGGAGCATTTCGGCGCCGAAACCCGGATTTTCAACCCCAGCGGCTTGCCTTTGCCGGACGATGCACCCGTCGATCACCCAAAAGTGCAGGAACTGCTAGAACTGATGCAGTGGTCTGAAGGCCAGGTCTGGTGCTCCCCGGAACGCCATGGCGCCATGTCTGCGGTGTTCAAGGCGCAAATTGACTGGGTGCCTCTGGCCTTGGGGGCCGTGCGCCCCACTCAGGGTAAAACCTTGGCGGTGATGCAGATCTGTGGCGGCTCGCAATCATTCAACGTGGTTAACCAACTGCGAGTGCTGGGGCGCTGGATGCGGATGTTCACTATCCCTAACCAGTCGTCAGTCCCAAAGGCCTACCTTGAATTTGATCAACACAACCGTATGCAACCCTCTGCCCTGTATGACCGGGTAGTGGACGTGATGGAAGAACTGGTCAGGTTCACGCTGCTGCTCAGAGAACGCCCTGACCTGGTTGACCGCTACTCGGAGCGCAAGGAATCAGCTGAAGCACTCACTCAACGGGTTAATCAACGCTCCATTTAGTCTTCAGCGCCACACCGCAGACCCGATATGCCAAAATCGCCCTTTTGCCCAGAACGAGCGTTTGATTGACTCACGTGAGTGCCGCGCATTCGGGCTGACAAGGAACTGCAGTTGAACGAACACACATTGTCCATGCGCCTGGAACGGGTGGCGGCGCACGTGCCCGCCGGGGCCCGATTGGCAGATATTGGCTCGGATCACGGTTATCTACCGGTAGCGCTCGTACACCGTGGCACCCTCTGCGCGGCAGTCGCAGGTGAGGTGGCCTTAACGCCCTTCCATGCTGCACAACGTACCGTGCGCGAGAACCAGCTTGAACAGCAGATAACTGTGCGCCTGGCCAACGGCCTGGCAGCCATTGAACCGTCCGACGGCATCACCGCCGTCAGCCTGTGCGGCATGGGTGGTGAGACCATCCGCGACATTCTCGACAGTGGCAAGGCGCACCTGCGCGGTGAGGAACGCCTGATCCTGCAACCCAATGGCGGCGAACAACCACTGCGCCAATGGCTGATGGACAACCACTACCGCATCGTCGCTGAAGAGGTGCTGCAAGAAAACCGCTTCTACTACGAAATCATCGTCGCTGAACGCAGCGGGCCCGTGACTTACAGCGCCGAAGCACTGTATTTCGGGCCGCTGCACTTAGAGGCCCGTAGCCCGGTATTCCTGGCCAAATGGCAGCGTATCCTGGGCGAGCGGCAAAAAACCTTGGAGCAATTCGCCCGTGCACGGCACGCCGTACCCGAGCACAAATTGCAAGACATCGGCCAACAGATACGCTGGATCACCGAACTGCTGGCCTGACGGTTAATCCAGGTCAGACGCCTCATGCCGCTCAGGCACCTGGCTCGCCTCATCGCCCCACGTCCGGTTAACCCGCAGCCCGCGAACTACCGCCGGGCGATTGGCAATTTCTTCAGCCCAACGCTGCACATGGGTGTATTCGTGGGCCGACAGGAACTCAGCCGCCGAGTACACCGTGTTGCGCACCAGTTGACCGTACCAGGACCAGACCGCGATATCGGCGATGGTGTAGGTATCGCCCGCCAGATACGGGGTTTCAGCCAGACGACGGTCCAGCACATCCAGTTGCCGCTTGACCTCCATGGTGAAGCGATTGATCGGGTACTCGAGCTTTTCTGGCGCATACGCATAGAAATGCCCAAACCCGCCGCCCAGATAAGGCGCAGCACCCATTTGCCAAAACAGCCAGTTGAGGGTTTCGGTACGCCCGGCGAGATCAGTCGGGATAAACGCGTCGAACTTCTGCGCGAGATACAGCAGGATCGAACCCGACTCAAACACCCGAATGGCAGGCTCTACGCTGCGGTCCAGCAGGGCTGGAATCTTGGAATTCGGATTGACCTCAACAAACCCGCTGGAAAACTGATCACCCTCGCCGATACGGATCAACCAGGCATCATACTCAGCCCCGGAGTACCCCGCTGCCAGCAACTCCTCCAGCAGAATCGTCACCTTTACCCCATTGGGCGTGGCCAGCGAATACAACTGCAAAGGATGCTTGCCAACCGGCAATTCCTTGTCATGTGTGGGGCCTGCAACCGGGCGATTGATACTCGCAAAATGGCCGCCAGACGGAGCGTTGTTTGTCCAGACTTTAGGCGGAACGTACGGTGTATTGCTCAAGAGACGGACCTCATCGGTAGAGTGCTGAGAAGGCATGAGCCTGAAAAATCATGACCGGGCTCAATGGGCACAGCACACCATAGTCGGCAAGGGAATGCTACAGCGGCGTGTCTGGGGCGTGGGTCCAGGGTTATGGAATACGAATACCCAAGGCATTCAAGGTCTGAGTGTCCATTGCGCCATTGACCGTCAGTGCATTGTCCATCTGAAACGACATCAACGCGCCACGCGTCCCTTTGCCCATCACTCCGTCAATTTTGCCGAAGTAGTACTTGCGCACCATCAGCGCCGTTTGCACACGCATCACCAGATTGTTTTTCTGCGCTTCGCTAGGGCGAGTTCGGGTCGTGCTCGCGCTGTTGGCCGGGCCTGAAGGCCCATAAAGCGAATTAGACGTCGAAGATCCAGCAGAACCACTTGAACTGCTGTGTGTCGAGCTTGGCGCTGTATAACTGCGAGTACTGGCAGGCGGCGGGCTGTAATAGCGAGGCGCGCTATAGCCGCCTGAACCGCTGTAATGAGAACTGTGGGAGCTGTGCGAACGGTGAGAACTGTGTGAGCGATGCGCGGCATACATGTTGATTGCATCCGGGGCATTGAGCGTGTCCGCGAAAACAGGTGACTGGCCGTTGCCCCTTGGCTCCCAGCTCGCATCAGCGAGTGGTAGCGAGTTCGCCTGTGCAAAGGCAGTACCCGCGACGGGAAGTAAAGTGATCCCCCCAAGCAAAATTTTCCAGCGATCAAGCAGTTTCACTGTGCGCTCCTTGCATAGGCACTGAATGCCTCGGTAGAAAGTGGTTGCACACCACGGCTTTGCCAGCGCGCGGAGTGAGATTTAAAGAAACCGGAACACTGTTTATTCGCAACGCATTGTTGGCAGGCATCGATAAACAGATTCTTCCAGTCGGATATGCTCTGCCGGGTGAAACGCCACAAATGTTCAGGCACCAGGCATAACGGCAGGTTATATAGGGAGACAGGCAAGCCACGGTTATGCAGAAAATAGACTGCCTGAGTGAGCGAATCCTGATAGTCCATCGGGTCTATCCAGAGCGCCTCATAATGCTTTCTGGCGAGCCCGGTGCTTTCGATCCCCATCAATGCAACATGCCGAACAAACGGTAAATTACGGAAGATGTAGTGCGCGAGCTCTGGCAATCTTGGCGTCGTCAATTGGCTCAGCACCACGCGGATCTCAACAATCTGGTTGGCACGCGCAAGGTTGTACAGCCCTTGCAGGGTTTCACTGAATGCACCGGGCGCCTGCACAACGTGGTCGTGGTCACTGGCGTTATCGGCATACAGCGGTATGCCCCAACTGAGCTGGGGGTGATCAATGGATGTGAGTGATTCGATCCAGTCCGGGTCTTTGAACAGTCGGCCATTGCTCAACACATGAATGGATTTAAGCGCCAGCACGGCTTTGCACTTGGCCAGGATTTCCAGCAAACCGTCACGATAAAGCGTCGGCTCCCCGCCACTGATACCGAGGTTTTCTTCGCCTGGATCCATCAAATCAATGAGGCGAAGGTTTTCCTCAATATGCCATCGATCATCAATGTCTTTGGGTGGCTGAGAACACATCAGGCACAGACTGTTGCACCGGTCTGTCATGAACAACAAATTGCTGTCAGAACCGCGCCGATACAGGACGCGCACCAGCGAATTACCGGGCGTCAGTGCAATCACATCACCTGGGCGAACAACATCCGGGTCTTTGGGCGAGTGAATCAACAACCTGTCGACGCCTGCGTGACCGTCCCATTGTTCAGGAATGAGAAAACCTGCAACTGGCAGCGATAGCAGTTGCGGATTGCGTTGCAACTCGACCGCAGGTGACCACAACAAAAGATCATCAAAGCCCACATCTCCCGCACACACAGCGGTGCCCTTCTCAATGAGTTCTTCGAGAGAGATGACCTTAAGCAATCTGGGTTCGGTTAAATGCTGAATCTCAACATGAGTGTCTTTACGCAGCATCATCAACCCCGATAGCCAGCCAAACCGACATCGGCATAGCTGCGTCGGTTGAGCCAGGAAAGCAGGACACGCTGAACGTCATCATCGGCATCTCGCAGCAACTCAAAAAGATGCTTTAGCAGCCCCATATTTTTCTTGCAGAAACTGCTAAAACTGCGATGCCCGACGGGATCGCCCTGACGTGCAAAGTGTTCCACGGGATCTGCACCGCAATACGCAACAAGCGCGCAGTCTGAACAGCCCGGAAGGGTTTCAGCGACGCCACTGCTTAACAGAGCCTCCATAACCGGAGAACGCAGCAGCTCAGACAACGGTTGATGCACGCTGCCCAGGCGCAACCCCTCCTCGCCCATTTCCAACAGCATTCGTGCTTCGTCAGAGGGGTACACATAGCCGTCGTAGTTGTACACCAGCGCCGCAGTCCCCGCGCCCGTGGGCGAACGCAGATCCACATAGCCCGATGAAAATGGCGTCAAGATATTCTTCAGCAACAAACTCGCATAGCTTTCTGACAGGTACACGCCCTGCTGATTAAGCTCCAGCAGATAAGCCAGAGCCTCCTTGTAAAACGCCACATAGCGCTCTATCGGGTAATCCAGCCGCTGCGCGCTTCTTGAAGCAAAACCATAAGGACTCAAGGGTCGTAATGAGATGCTTGAGAAGCCCTGCTTAACGTACTCATCAATGATGGCCCGTGGTTGCTCGAGGCTTCTGGCCGTCAAGGTGGTCAGTGCCGACACAGCGTCGTGCCCCAAGTGCTCACGAACACGGCGGATACCTTCAAGCGTTCGCTCGAACGAGTTTCGGGTCGGCGTCGGGCGATTAGCGTTGTGTAAAGACGCTGGCCCATCGAGCGACGTTGAAAACTGGATTCGATGGAGCTTGGCGAAATCGAGAATATCGTCAGTCAAGTGATAAAGCGTCGTCGTAATCACGAACTGAATATCTCGTTGCTCCAGCACGTTTCGTTCAACCACCCACTCAACAATTTGCCGGACACGCTCGAAGGCCAGCAGCGGTTCCCCACCCTGAAACTCAACAGTGAGTACGCGAGAGTTCGATTCAAACATGCGCTCAACAGCAGCCCGTGCATCTGCTTCAGACAAGTCGTGCCCTGAACCGCCCAGAGGGGCGCGAGAAACCTGACAGTACTGGCACGTGTGATTGCAGCGCAAAGTCACCACAAACAGATGCAGCGCCGGGCCCTGAAAGAGAAAATCCTTGCGACTGCGGTACTGCGCGGCCATCTGTGGCAAGGGATCATGCCTGCCGGGCTCGTAAATGAAATGCCGGGCAAGCAGATTCCTGTAAAACGCAGAGCCCGGTTGCAAACGCTTAAAGCCGAGGTCCTGGAGCTGTGGGTCAGAGACCCAAAGGTACTCACCCGTTTCAGAGGTGATCAACACATCCCGGTCACTTTCGGCCTGCATACGCATAAAGCGAAATGGCAGCAGACGATAACTGCTGGTATCAGAAGCGATCAGCGTCATTGAGGCAGCCCGCACCCAGTCAATGCCGCACGCGCCAGCACCTCTCGCAACCCGGCAGTTTCGCGGTTGATATGGTTACGCAGGGCAAAATCATTCAAATGCTGCAACACCAGCGGCCGTACGCGTGCGCTGGGCAAGGTGAGCTGATCTTGAGACGGGAAAATCGACAGCTTGACCTGACCGGTCTCAACAGAGACTTCAATAGCCAATGTATCCGCCAGACTATAAGCCGCCCGCTGCACCACCCCAAGCGGGTAAGCCGCCTCGCAGACGTGCATGATTACCGGCCAATTCATCGAGATCGATCCTTGAAGACGCTGAAAAAGGTGCGGATTCTGACAAGAGAGAAGGCAATTGGCTAGTATCCAATTGTTTAATTGAAGGAATCGTGAAATCGACGCCTGAAACACTTGAAAGCCTTCAACTCTCCGGCCGCAAAACTTGCATCATCTGCTCAACAACGACGGCTTCGACAGCGCCATGACTGGCGCCTTGCTCTAAAGCAGCGCAACACACCGTTGTGTCGCCGTCGCTTATACGGTAAACGGCGATGACACTGCCTGGCCCGCAGCCTGTGTGCCCTGTCAGGGTATATCCACCCGCAATTGCTCCCTGCATCACCCCCAGCCCATAGCCCGGTGTGATCCAGGGTCGTCCGGGAATCGGGCCACCGACTATTCGTGCTTTCTGCATGTCCTGAAGCAAGGCTGTAGGGAGCAAGTCTGTGCAGAAGAGTCGATTGAGAAATAGCGCCGCTTGCGAGACAGGGCCGATTAACAAACCGTGATACACCCAGGCGTGATCATAAGTTGAGGCGCTTCCAGGAATGGAGGCTGGCAAGTCTGATCGTGCCTTGGCAAAGCGAACGTTTGACAGACCCAGAGGAGCAAGCGCCCGCTGCATCACCGCGTCATCAAGCGCCAGACCCGTCAGGCGCTCAATTAGCGTGCCGATATGCCAGTAGCCCACATTCGAATACCGCCAACCGACTCCGGGACTGTATCGAAGTCGGGCACCGTCGAGGCGTTGCATCATTTCATCAGCAGACCAGGCTGGTTCGCCGTTGCTAACGGCTGTGTGATAGTCAACAAGTTCACCATAATCAGCCAGGCCCGCCTCATGCCGCAGTAGCTGGCGTAATGTGAACGGCTGATCAAGTATTGGCTCATCCAGGCTGACCAGCCTGTCACGTACTAACGTCAGAGCCGTCGCAGCCAGGACTGTTTTAGTAAAGCTCCACCAAGGGACCATCAGATCTGACTGGTCTGGCGATTGTGGCTGACCGTTTGATATGAGTGAACTGAGCATGGGCGTCCTTGGCGAGTTGAGCGGATCGACACGATATCCCATTCACTCTTCCTGGACGTAGCCTCGCCAAGCTCGGCAACTGCTACGACGATCAATACAATCCGTAGGAGCGAGCTCGCCTCGCGATCTTTTGATCTTAAAGGCAACGCCGTTACGCCACGATCGGTTAAGCGAGACATGCCTTCACATTAAACTTGTACAAATTATTTATTTTGTACAAGAATCCGCACTCAACCTCCTTGAGTGCATTCTGCAGATGAGAGCCACACCGCCATCGGACCATAACGCCAAGCCTGGCCGGTTATGCCTGGTCCTGGGCGACCAATTATCTTTCGACCTGGCCTCACTGCAGGGGCTGGATAAAGAGCGCGATACAGTGCTGCTGGTCGAGGTGATGGAGGAAGCCAGCCATGTTCCTCACCACCCACAAAAAATCACCCTGATTTTCAGTGCGATGCGTCACTTTGCTGAAGCCTTGCGGCAGAGGGACATCAAGGTGCATTACGTGAAGCTGGATGATCCGGACAATACCGGTTCAGTGCCCAGCGAGTTGCATCGCTGGCAAGCACAGCTTCAACCGTATGAAATCCACCTGACAGAATGCGGCGACTGGCGTCTGGAGCAATCCATCAAGGATTGCGGCTTGGTTGTTCAGTGGCATTGCGATGATCGCTTTCTGTGCTCTCGTGCCGAGTTCTCTCGCTGGGCTCAGGGTAAAAAGCAGCTGCGCATGGAGTTCTTTTACCGCGAGATGCGTCGCAAGAGCCGGTTGTTGCTCAACGGTGACGGCAGCCCGGTTGGCGGCGCCTGGAACTTTGATGCAGAAAACCGCAAGGCATTGCCCAAGGGCGTCAGGCCTCCTTCGCCCGCCCGTTTCACCCCGGATGCAATCACCCAGGAGGTGCTGGCGCTGGTCGCAAAACACTTCTCGGATCACTATGGTGCCCTCGACACGTTCGATTATCCGGTGACTCACGCAGAAGCTCAGGCCCTTTGGGACTACTTCCTGGATTGGGGTTTGGCAGCTTTTGGCGACTATCAAGACGCCATGGCCAGCGATGAGCCTTTTCTGTTCCATGCCCGTATCAGCGCGGCGCTGAATATTGGCTTGCTGGATCTTCGTCAGCTGTGCAGCGATGTGGAGTCGGCGTACTGGGCCGGCAATATTGCGCTCAACGCCGCCGAAGGTTTTATTCGGCAATTGATCGGCTGGCGTGAGTATGTGCGGGGCGTCTACTGGCTGAAGATGCCTGACTATGCACACGGCAATGCTTTCGGTAATACCAGGCCGCTGCCAGAGTTCTACTGGACAGGCAACACGCAAATGAACTGCATGCGCCAGGCCATCAACCAGAGCCTTGAACACGCCTACGCTCACCACATCCAACGGCTGATGGTCACCGGTAATTTCGCCCTGCTCGCCGGGATTGCCCCGAGCGCAATCTGCGAGTGGTATCTGGCGATCTATATGGACGCCTTCGACTGGGTGGAGCTGCCCAACACGCTGGGTATGGTCATGCACGCTGATGGCGGCTATCTGGGTTCCAAACCCTATTGCGCGAGCGGCCAGTACATCAAGCGCATGTCTGACTATTGCCGTGGCTGCGCCTACAAAGTGAGTGAAAGCACCACAGACGACGCCTGCCCGTTCAACGCGCTCTATTGGCACTTTTTGATGCGTCACGGCGACCGCCTGCGCGGCAATCAACGCATGGGCATGATCTACAAAAACCTCGACCGCATGCCTGAAGCCAAACAACAGGCGCTGTGGGATCGCGGCCAGTTGTTGCTCACTGCCTTGGACAACGGTGAGTCGTTGTGAAAAAAAGTGAGCTGCCAGTCAAAACCTGCGCCACCTGCGGGCTGCTGTTTACCTGGCGCAAGAAATGGGCTCGCTGCTGGGAGGATGTGCGCTACTGCTCGGAGCGTTGTCGACGGAGCAAGAAGAAGCCCGACAGCCTTTGACATGCGAAAAACAGGCAGGAGCTGGCAATCTTGTGGTCTTGGGGATTCGCCGCTCACCTGAGCGGCGCTCCTGCGGCCCGCATTGCAGCTTGCGATCCTTGTCAGCGACTACGTTGCTCGCCAATCAGGATGTCTTCAAAAAATGCCCCGACCGGTTCTGTGGGGTGACACAGCTGAATTTCCAGCACCCAGACCATTTCGCTCGGGACGATCTCGACCTCTGCCAGCTTGTCCTGCCCGAACAGGGCATGGGGGAAGTCGGCAATGCGGTGCCCGGCCAGGTTGCGTTCAAGGCGCCAGCCTTTGGTATGGGCACTTTGCTCTGCGAAATCATACAGCTCGCGCCCGGTTAGCCCGCGGTGCCAGGCGTCGCGGGTTTCGTCGAACACTTGGTGCAGCGCCTTGACGCAGTCCTCATACAGCCGGTGCTCACCGAAGACAAACGTGTCGCCATAATCACCTTCATAGCCGTCCCACACCGGGCCAAGGTCGACCACCGCGATGTCGGTGGCGCGCAGCTTGCGCTGTGGGTCAATGCCTTGGCGCGGGGTGCGGATGGTGTCGTCGCCAAAACGTATATAGGTCGGGTGCCAGGTGTGGGATGCCCCCATGCTCTGCAAGGTCTGACTGGCCATGTCTAGGGCTTGCGCGGTGGTCATGCCGACTTTTAATTGCTCGGCAATAGCAGCTAACGCCCGTACCGTTTGCTCGCGGGCTGCGAGCATGCCATCCAGTGAGTAGCGCGGACCGACTTTTTCCAGCACCGGGTCCAATGCCTTCAATGATGAAGCTGGCGGTAATGCCCCGCTGGGGACGAAAGCTTCAGCGACAAAACGATGGGCCTGTACACCCGAAGCCAGGCAGGTTTCACGCACCTGATTGATCATCGCGCTATTGCCACAGGCATAGATTTGGCTATCGGACCAGTTGTGCGGTTGTGCCTGCGCGACCTGCTGTACGCGGGCGTCTGCCGACAGCACCCGATGCCACTTAAAACGTGGATGGGCGCGGCTGGCCTCATCCAGAAACTCAGTATCGTAGAAGTCTTCTGGCGCTGAATTACCCCAATACAAGGTAACTTCGGCATCACGGTCCAACGCCGTTAGCAGCATCGGCTTGATGCCGGCATACCCGGTCCCGGTGGCAAACAACACAACCGGACGCTCATCCTCATGCTGCCAGGTGCACGCGCCGACAGGACCTTCCAGGGTGAGCACATCGCCCACTTGCAGGGCTGCCAGAATACCCTCGGAAAACAGTCCACCACTGACCTGACGCATATGAAACACACACTGACCCTGGTCCTGTGCAGGCAGATTGGCCACGGAGAAACAGCGGCTATCGCCATCGTCGAGGCGAAATCTGACGTACTGGCCGGCGCGTACCTCAAGGGGCTGAGCGGGCAGCAAAACCAGTTCGACAACATCCACGCTCAGTGCCCGCTTGCTGATCACCTGTGCGCTGACGTCCCGCACCGGCGCGTCCAACGACCAACCGGGTATTTCCAGGCGCATGTCACTGCAGGCATGGCTCTGGCACAGCAACATCTCGTCCGCCGCCAGCGGGTAGCAAGGGGCTGGCGCGTCTGGCGCGAGCTGCTTTGCGCGGTAGTGACCTGAGACCACCTTGACCTTGCACGACCCGCAAGCGCCGCGCCTGCAAGAAAACGGCACCGCGAGACCGCTGGCGAGCATGGCGTCGAGGAGTAATTGATCAGCGGCTTGAAACGATTTGCCCGAGGGCAACAACTCTACGACATGGCGGTTCTGCATAAACACCTCAGGGCAATTGAGGTTCGATTGTTGCGTTAGACTAGGACCCCAAGAACCTCCAGTTTTGGATAATTCATATGGTCCAGCTTCGTAAATGGCGCCCGCTGCTCAAACTCGATGGCGCGCAGCCGCAAGCGTCATACAGAAAGATCATCGAAGGGTTAGTGAGCGCGATTGTCGAAGGCCGCCTGCGCCCCGGAACGCTGTTGCCCGGTACGCGGGAAATGGCCCGCCTGCTGGACGTCAATCGCAAAACTGTGATCCTTGCCTACGAAGAGGCAGTGACTAAAGGCTGGTTGGTCAGCCTTCAACGTCGCGGCACGTTCGTCAGCACACTATTGGCGCCGGGAAAAGTTGCGGCCCCCAGTGCACCCACATCATTTGCCCTGGCGCTCAAGCCAACCCCTGCCGCGATCTATTTCGACCCGGGCGAGCAGGTCATCGCGTTGCAACATCAGGCCGGGGCGCTGTTTTTCGATAATGGCGCCTCTGACCATCGCTTGCTGCCCCAAGCAGTGCTGCACCGTTACTACCGCAACGCTTTGCGCAACAGTTTCACCACCAACACCGTGCGCCATGGCAGCGAGAGCAGCAGCCAGTACCTGCGCAACGCCCTGGCCGAAATGCTGCGCCATAATCGCGGCCTGGCGGTGGACGCGCAGCAGATTTGCCTGACCCAGGGTGTGCAGATGTCTCTGTACCTGACGGCCAGCGTGATGCTAAAACCCGGCGATGTGGTGGTGGTCGAACGCCTGAGCTACCCCCCGGCCTGGGAAATTTTCCGCCAGTTGGGCGCGCGATTGGTCACCGTGGATCTGGACGATGAAGGTTGCCGAATCGATCAGCTCGCAGACTTGTGCCGGCTGCACAGCGTGCGGATGGTCTATCTCACCCCTCACCACCAGTTCCCTACCACCGTCAGCCTGCGTGCCGGGCGTCGTCAGCAACTCCTGGAATTGGCCCGGCTGCATGATTTCTGCATCATCGAAGAAGACTATGACCATGAGTATCACTTTGCCGGCCGCCCCTATTTGCCTCTGGCCAGCGACAGCGCGCAGCGGCATGTGATCTACATCGGCTCGCTGTCCAAATCGTTGGGCAGCACGTTTCGTTGCAGCTACATCGTTGCTCCGCCGAATCTCATCCAGGCCCTTGAGCGCACCGCCGCGGTGACCTTGGGCCAGGGCGATGCCGTCATGCAGCGAATGCTGGGGGACTTGATCAATGACGGCGAACTGAAGAAGCATCTGCGCCGGGTCTCCAGAGAATACCGCCAGCGCCGGGACACGCTGCTCAGTTGTCTGCAAGAAGCGTTTGCCGAGCAGATATCCGTGCAGGAACCGGAAGGAGGACTGGCGCTGTGGGTGAGGTTCGCTGACTCAATCGACGTCAACCAACTGGTGGAAAAAGCCCTGGAGCTTGATCTGGTGATACGCAACGCTCGCCAGTTTTCACCCGACGGTCACCCTGAAAATGCCCTGCGCCTGGGCTTTGCCTCGCTCAACCAGGAAGAAATCCGCAGCGCTACCCAGCGCCTGGCCCAGGCGGCGCAGGCGATCAAGCGGTAAAACTCATTTACAACACCTCTTTATCGACCCGGGTTTGCTCCGCAGCAATCACCCGACCGTCCGCCGCCACTGGCTGCATGAGCGGCAGCGGTTGCTGTGTCACGGTATCCAGCAGTCGTGAATGGGCTTCGTGCGGCTCGAACAAGTGCTGCTCCCCCCATTGGCGCAGCGCTACTACCAAGGTAAACAGGCTCTCGCCCTTGGCTGTCAGCACGTACTCCTGATACGACGTGCCATCGGATGCCGGACGCACCTGCAAAATATCCGCTTCAACCAGCGCCTTGAGGCGCTGGGTCAGAACACTGCGGGCCACCCCCAGGCCACTTTGAAAATCGCCAAACCGGCGCACGCCATCGAAGGCGTCCCGCACGATCAATAATGACCAGCGATCTCCAATCAAGTCGACCGTTCGTGCCACAGGGCAGGTTTGCGCTGAAGGGTTGTGGGTTTTGCTCATGCCGGTTCCTTGGTGTGTGTCGGACATCAGATCGAATCAAAAAAGCAGTTTCATTTTAAGACTGAAAGACCTAGAATCAAATCGGTCTTTTTTTGAGACTGGATTAAAAAAAGGTTCTACTATGTCCATTGATCAATGCCTGTCCACCCGCCTCTTGACGCCTGAACCCGCGAATACGCCCATGCCGCGCAGCCTGGTGGGGCTGTTTGCCTGCGCGAGCGGGTTGAGCGTCGCTAACGTCTATTATGCCCAACCGCTACTGGATCAAGTGGCCACCGATTTTGCCATTAGCCAGGCTGCGGTTGGCGGAGTTATCACTGCTACTCAGGTCGGCAGCGTACTCGCGTTGCTGCTGATTGTGCCGCTGGGCGACCAGATGGACCGTCGTTCCTTGATGTTGATGCAGATTGTCGCCCTGATCGGCGCACTGTTCTGTGTAGGCATGACGCACTCCCCGACGGTGATGTTAGTCAGCATGCTGGCCATCGGTCTTATGGGCACGGCCATGACCCAAGGCCTGATTGCCTATGCCGCGACGGCCTGTTTGCCGCAAGAGCGCGGGCGCGTAGTGGGGACAGTTCAAGGCGGGGTCGTTATCGGTCTGCTGCTGTCACGGCTGGCCGCCGGATTGATCGCGGACATGGCCGGTTGGCGCTGGGTGTATCTGGGCGCGGCGCTGGTGATGGTGGCGCTGGCGGTTACGCTCTGCAGATCGCTGGTTTCGCAGCGTCCTTCTACGCCTCCCATGCCCTACCCGAAGCTGGTGTTTTCAATGTTCACGCTATTGAAAAACGATCGCGTCCTGCAAATCCGCGGCATGCTTGCGCTGTTTATATTTGCGGTGCTGAGCATTTTCTGGAGCGCATTGGTTTTTCTGCTAACGAGCCCGCCCTACTCCTTTTCGCACACCACCATCGGCACCTTCGGTCTGGTCGGTGTGGTCGGTGCTTTGGCGGCGGCACGTGCAGGCGTGTTGGCGGACAAAGGGCTGGGTCAATGGACCACCGGTTTATCACTGGCGCTGCTAATACTGGCCTGGCTGATGCTTGCGCTCACCCCCTGGTCCATCCTGTGGCTGGTCCTTGGCGTGGTGGTGCTGGACCTTGGCGCCCAGGCCATTCATGTCACCAATCAGAGCATGATTTTCAGTACCAGCACGGGTGCGCACAGCCGGGTGGTTGGCTGCTACATGCTGTTTTATGCCGTGGGCAGCGGCCTCGGCGCACTCGCCTCGACCACCCTCTACACACTGTATGGGTGGACGGGCGTTTGCGCGCTGGGCGCCAGCGTCAGTCTGGCAGCGTTGGTGTTCTGGGGGCTGACGCTAAAAGGCACTCAAAGCACTTGATAGCGACTTTGCACAAAGCCGTTATCGGACATCGCCGAGTCGATCAGGCGTAGTTTCTGTTCGGTGCCCAGCGGGCCAAACAAGGGGATACCCCGGCCCAGCAACACGGGAATGCGGGTGATGACGAGCTCATTGATCAGGCCCGCCGCAAGAAAAGCCTGAACGGTCTGCCCACCGTCGATGTACAGATGCTTCATACCGCGAGCCGCCAACTGCGCCACGATATCGGCCGGCTCGCCTGCCAATACTTCAACCTTGCCTTGCAAGGGTTCAGGCAGGCTCACGCCTAGACGGGAAAGCACGATGACTGCTTTATCCGCATAAGGCCACTCAGGAAATGACAGCACCTTGTCCAGGGTTTTGCGCCCCATGACCAACGCATCGATGCTGCTCATGAAGTCTTCGTAGCTGAGGCCATTCAACGCAGGGCACTCATACTCAGGCGAGTGCAGCCACTCAATATCGCCATCTTCCCGAGCGATAAAACCGTCTACGCTGGCGGCGATAAACACCGAGCATTTGATATCCATAACCTGCAGCTCCTTTTTTTTGGGCGCCGTTTATAGCATGAACTGCACCACGAAAGCTGCGCTGATTAGCGCGATAGCGCTGAGCTTAGTCCCTCGCAGACGCTGATCGCTGCACGGCGATGCACTTGATCTCCACCAGTAGACCGGGCTTGGCCAGTTCACTGACGCCAATACAGGTCCATGCGCAGGTGTTGCGGGGGAACAGGCTGTCTTTCACCTGCCTGAACAACGGCATGTGCTGGTTCATGTCGATGTGATAGGTGGTCATTTCGACCACATCCTCGAAGCCACAGCCACCGGCTGCGAGCACCTGGCGAAGGTTTTCCCAGGCGGCCAGAAACTGTTGTTCGGGGTCTTCTATCACCTGTAAATCAGCCGTGCGCCCGACCTGACCCGCGCAATACAGCGTTGTGCCAACTTTGACCGCAGGCGCATAACCGGCGCGCTCAGCCAGCAATTTCATGGTGTCTGGAACGATGATCTGGCGATCACTCATGGTGGTCACTCCCAACCCACCGCTTTGGTGATGGGCGCAGCTTGCTGGCAAACGTTAACAGGACTCAAGGTTCCTGACGGGTTGGCGCAATGACGATTTCGCGAATACACACGCCTTGCGGCTGTGAATAGGCGTAGCTGATGGCTCTGGCGACATCTTCTGGCGACAGAACAACACCGCCCATGCCTTGCTTCCACTCTTGATAGCCGTCCTTGATGCTTTCGTCAGTGGTGTGGCCCAGCAGCTCGGTTTCAACTGCGCCTGGCGCGATGGTCACGACCCGCACGTTGCTTGGTGAGAGTTCTTCGCGCAGGTTTTCGGACAACCCGTGGACAGCAAATTTGGTGCCCACATAGACGGCATGATTCGGGAAGGTTTTATGCCCGGCCACCGAACCGATGTTGATGATTGTGCCGTGCTTGCGCGCAACCATGCCGCTTGCCACGGCCAGTACGCCGTTGAGCAGGCCGCGTACGTTGACGTCGAGCATCGTGTCCCATTGAGACGGCTCCTGTTCGCTCATGCTGCCCAGCAGCATCACGCCCGCATTGTTGACGATGGCATCCACCGGGCCGAATTGTTCTTCGGCCTGTTTCACCGCGTTAACCACCGCCTCACGGTCGGTCACGTCTACCGACAAGACCAGCGTATTGGGCAGTTGCAACGCCAGCATGGGTTCCAGTCGGCGGGCCAGCAGCAGCAATGGGTGACCTTCGCTCGAGAGCAGACGCGCGGTTGCCAGGCCGATCCCGGAGCTTGCACCCGTGATAACGATCAGAGGTTTTGAAGTAGTAGTCATAGCAGGTGCTGCCCCTCAGGTTTCCAAAAGACCGATGTCTATCAGCGAATCAAGGTCGCCATTTTAGAGACCCAAGATCACAAAAAAAAGTTTTCGTCGCTCTGAACGCAGAGCAATCGACGACACCTTGAACCACTTGGCAAATTGACAACGCGGCCTTAAAACCGATGAACACATACCCGTAGCAGTTGACGAGCTTTGCGAGGCCTCGTCCGGCTGCGCAGCAGTCGTAAAACCATGCTCTGCGGTGTGTCAGTTGAACCTGAGACGTAGCCTCGCAAAGCTCGTCAACTGCTACGAAGGGTTGGGGTGCTCTTTTCAAAGCGGATATCACCCTCGGGCAGATTCTTCACAGGCTGCCAGCCAAGTGCTCGATAAAAGCCATTGGCGCGGCTGGCTTCAGCGGTTTCCAGCCATATCGTGGAGTGCTGTTCAAACAGAAAAGCCTCCGCTTTCGCCATCAACAGGCGACCCAGTCCGAGCCCCTCGTAGTCCGGTAAAACGAATGCTGCAAACACACACGCGTCTTGCAGATCAGCCATGGAAAACCCGACTGGGGTGCCATCGACCTCGGCAACCCAAATGCAGGGTGCGTTCGCAATGACTTCGCGGATAGCCTCTGGCGTTACGCCGATGTCTGCCAATTGCTCACGTGACAAATGGTTTTCCCGAACACGGGTTCGAATTTCAAAAATGGTGTCGATATCGCCGACATTGGCAACTCTTATGGTTTTTTTCATAGCCTGTTAACTCCCTTGCAGGTCATTAATCCCCTCACAGCGTCGCTAGCGCCCTAAGTCCAACCATTGCGCCCAGCCCCGACAGGCAAACAATGCCGACGGCATACGCGACGGTTCGCCAAGGCTGCCACCCTGCCAGATAGCACACGGAGTGCAACACCCGCGCCACGCTGAACACGCAGAATAGCCAAATCGTGACACCACTCGACGTCTCCAATGCACAACACAAACCGCCCAATACAAAGAACAAAGGGATGTTCTCCAGATCGTTAGCCCAGGCTTTAGCGGCGCGAGTGACTTGCGGCAATTCCTGTGGGCTGACCGGGCGGTTGAAGTAACCCGCGTCTTCACGATTGGTAAAGGCCAGAGACTTGATGCGGTAGAAGCCTTGATAGCACGAAAGCGCAAACATCTTCATGCACAGCACTACCACGCAGAGCGCGTAGACACTCAACACGCCGCTCATGGCTGCTCCCTGTATTTAAAGCCATTGACCACGATGTACAGCAGCGGGCCGATGGATACGAATACAGCCGTCAGCAAGAAGTAAGGCAACAGCGAGACCTTAGAGCGGCCCTGCCGTTGCGCATCCCGGTACATCCATACGCACGCCAGGGCGGCCATCAAATAGAGATCAATCACCACTTGGGCGGTGTCCGGGCTGGACATCAGTGCCAGGCCAAACTCAATCAGTGGCTGCTCTGCCAGCCACAGGGTATAGGCCGTGTACACAGAGAAACCCAGTAAAGCGACAAGGGCGAGATACGGTCTTTTCATGTCTTCATCCTGGAAAACAGCAACGGCTGATGGGAGGCCCACGTTAGTGATACTTTTGCCTGCTCAGCAATGACCTCACAGGTCATGGACTAATCCCGTTTGCACTGCCAGAGTTCGCCCATGAGCAGCCCACCGATTCAGCGCACCCCGCCCACGATCACCGCCGGCCCACTGTTGCGTGAGCTTCGCCGCCATGCCCGCTTGAGCCAGCTTGAGCTGTCTCTGATCACCGGGGTTTCCCAGCGCCACCTGAGTTGCATCGAAACCGGGCGGGCCAAGCCGAGCCCCGCCACGCTGCATCATTTACTGATGGCCCTCGAAGCGCCCCTTGAGCAGTGCAACAGTGTTTTTCTGGCGGCGGGTTATGCGCCCCGCTATGAAGCCACCCCGCTGGCCTCTCCCGCCATGGAGGCGGTACGCGAGGCCATCACCCATGTCCTGCACGCCAACAACCCGGCCCCGGCCATTGTGCTGGGCAGCCAATGGGAAGTGCTGGCCGCCAATGCCAGCACTCAAGTGCTGTTCGACCTTGTCGGCCTGCCGAGTGATTCGGCACACGGGTTGAATCTGTTAGTCACCCTGCTACAGCCCGGCGGGCTGGGTGATCATTTGATCAATGCCGACGAAATCCGCCATGTTGCCTGGCAGCGCGCTACCCGCGAAGCATTGAACAACCCCGGTCTGGCCAGAATACTGGAGCGCCTGCCCGCACCAGATGCCCCTGAAACAGGCCCCGGCGAACTCCCCCCGCTGGTGTTGACGCGTATTAAATGCCCACGGGGCGAGCTGAACTTTATGTCCACGTTCACCACCTTCGGCATGCCGCTCGACATCACCGTCACCTCACTGCGCATCGAACATTTGATTCCGGCGGATACACATACCTGGCAAGTCATGACAGCGGCATACGAGCAATCGCGCCTTTAGCCCAACTGTACCTTTGCCCAAACAATGCATATGTAGGAATTAACCGTCAGACAAAAACATCATCACAGGTAAGTTCGCTCCTGATTTTTGCTAGATGGCTGTGACTGCATAGCCCCCTGCCTAGACTCACTTCATGTAGGGATAAGTACTCACTGCACAGTTATTCAACCTGAAACTGTCCACTCATAAAACCTCACACTTGTTAGTTGCAGGAAGTTTCTTACAAATACTTCCTGCAACTAACCGCCCGAACTCAACCCACTATTAAACGGTATCGCCATGTCCTTGAAAGATCGCTTTGCGAAAGAACTTCGCGACCTCCAGGAGTTGGGGCGCGAGTTTGCTGAGGACAACCCGCAACTGGCACCTTTTCTGGGGCCGGGAGCCAGCGACCCGGATGTGGCGCGCTTGATGGAGGGCTTCGCTTTTTTGACCGCCAAGCTGGCGATGAAGATTGAAGATGATCTGCCCGAACTCACTCACCCGCTGCTGCAGATGGTCACCCCGAATGCTCTGCGATCATTGCCCAGCACCACGCTCATGCGCTTTGAACCGGTGCAACATGCGCTCAGCGGCTCGCAGATCATCCCCAAGGGCACACTGTTGCATGCCAAGCCGGTCAATGGTGTGAACTGTACCTTCCGCACCTGTACCGACGTGCACCTGCACCCGATGGTGGTGAGCAGCGCCAGTGTCTCCCACAGCGTGCAAAAGTCCGTTATCAGCCTTGAGCTGCAAGCTCTATCGCAACAGCCCTGGAACCAGATCAACTGCGACCGGCTGGATTTCCACCTCGGCGTCAATAGCGCCAACGCGCTGGTGCTGTGCCAATGGCTCTCACAGCACCTCAAGAGAATCAGCCTGGGCATCGGTGATCATCAACTCAGCTTGCCGCCAAATATCTTGAGTTTTGCCGGCTTCGAACCAGATGACGCACTGCTGCCTGGCTTTGCTCCACACCAGAACGGCTATCGCCTGCTGCAGGAGTATTTCTGTTTTCCCGAGCGTTTCCATGGATTCACGCTCAAAGGCCTGAAGCGCCATTGGCCCGAAAAAACCAGCGAAACCGTGCGCCTGGAGCTGCATTTTTCAAAACCGCTGCCCGCTTCAGTAGAGATCAGCCCCGAGACGTTCTGCCTGTACTGCACCCCAGCCATCAACCTGTTTGAGCACCCGGCCGAGCCAATCCTGCTGGACGGTGCAGAACTTAATCAAATCGTACGCCCGCGCACCCGGCGCCCGGAGGCTTACAGTATTTTCAGCGTTGATCAGGTGAGCGCCCGTCAGCGTGACCCCGAGTCACTACAGCCCGAGCGGCGTTTCGAACCTTACCAATCGCTGGCCCATCGCGTCGAAACCGCCAGCGAACAAGAAGCGGCCTATTACAACCTGGCGATTGAGCCCGAGCTGCTGACGCAACAGGCCAGGCATACCCTCAGCCTGATACATGGCAATCAGCGCCCTTACCTGGGCCAGCGCGAAGAACTCAATATTGCCTTGACCTGCACCAACAATGACGTGCCCCAGCAACTGGAAATCGGCGATATCTGCCTGGTGACCCAAACAACACCGGCCTTTGCCACTTACCGCAACCTGACCCGGCCGACACCTCAATACCCGCCCGTGTTTGACGGTGAAACGCATTGGGCGCTGATCTCCAACCTGTCGCTGAACCGACTGTCTCTGACCTCACCCGCCGCGTTAAAGGCAGTGTTACAGGTCTATGACTTTATCGCTCCCCATGACCTGCAGCATCAGCGGGCCACCCAGCGCCGCTTGAACGGCATCAAAAAGGTCAGCAACCAGCCCATAGACTATGTGTTCAAGGGCATCCCGATGCGGGGCAGCCAAACCACGCTCTGTGTCGATCCGGCAGCCTTCAGTGGCGAGGGCGATTTACAGGTGTTCGGCAGTGTCCTGTCGCACTTTATGGCGTTATACGCCAGCAATCAGTCTTTTCACCTTTTACACATTGTCAATATTGCTCGCGATACCGCGTTCACCTGGCCTGTTCAAACTGGCCAACAAGCCAACATTTAAACGTGTTAACGGGTGTTTATTTATAAATAACAGATCTGACGCATATACAGGCGTACCTACAAACACTTGCACGTTTATTTAACCGTGGGCACTTACATGCCCGAACACTCATTAATTAAACCTGCCCATGCACTTAATATGCGGGAGCCTTCATGCCCTCTTCACAGAATGTGCGGTTTACATTCAGTTCAACAGCAGACATTGCCTTTGAGGTGGTGTCATTTGAACTGAGCGAAGGCATCTCTGAACTTTTCTGTTTAAACGTTGAATTGATCAGTGAATCCGCCAATGCCGATTTCCCCACCCTGCTGGACAAACCCGCCACGCTGACCCTCTTTCAGGGCGACCAGCCCGTACGGTACGTGCACGGGTTGATCAGCCAGTTCGAGCAAGGCAAGACCGGCTTTCGTCGCACCTGGTATCGCGCCCGCATCGAGCCCGAGCTGGCCCGCGCCAACCTGCAATCGGACTGGCGGATTTTCCAGCAGCGCAGCGTGCCGCAGATCCTCCAGCAACTGTTCAAGGATCGCCACTGGGGCGCGTGTACCCAGCGCCTGACCGAACCTCATCAAACACGCGAGTTCTGCGTTCAGGCTGGCGAGCTGGACCTGGCGTTTTATCAGCGCCTGGCCGCCGAAGAAGGCTTGCTGTCGATCTTTCAGCACAGTGAGGCCGGGCATTCGTTGATCCTGGCTGACCACATCGCCACCTTCGGCATTTTGCAGGATGAGCCGTTGGTGTACGCACCCAACCCCGGCGGCGATCCCGCGCAACCGGCACTGCACAGCTTTACCTACCGCGAACAGGTGCGTAGCAGCGAGCAGACTCAGCGCGATTACACCTTCACCCACCCGCGTTACAACCTGGAGCAACAAGAACAGGCGATGCATCTGGACCATCAATCCAACGGCTATGAACGCTACGACTACCCCGGTCGTTACAAACATGACAACGCCGGTAAACCCTTTACCCGCACCCGCCTGCTGGCCTTGCGCAGCGATGCGCGCACGGTTGAAGTGACGGGCGATGATGCGCGGCTGGTGCCGGGTTTGGCCTTTGATCTGGTCGGCCACCCGCGCGACGACATGAACATCGGTTGGCGCGCCGTGCACATCCACCATAGCGGGCAGCAGCACACCGCCCTGGAAGAAGAGTCCGCCGACAGCCGGGTCGGCACTCGCTACAGCCTGACCGCCACCCTGATCCCCGACACCCTGCAATGGCAGGCCCCGCTGCTGCCCAAGCCGTGTATCGAAGGCCCGCAAATCGCCACCGTGGTCGGCCCGGCCAATGAAGAAGTCTATTGCGATGAGCATGCCCGGGTGCGTCTGCAGTTCCCTTGGGACCGCGAAGACCGCAACGATGACCGCAGCTCTTGCTGGGTGCGGGTGTGCCAGAGCTGGGCCGGGGCGGGTTGGGGCCATGTGGCGTTGCCACGCATCGGTCAAGAGGTGCTGGTGGCTTTCCTGCATGGGGACCCCGACCAGCCGATGGTGATTGGCCGCAGTTACCACGCCATCAACCGCACGCCTTACAAACTCCCGGAATTCAAGGCCATTAGCCCGATCCGCAGCAAGGAGCTGCACGGCCAACGCCACAACGAACTGCGCCTTGATGACACCCATGGCCAGATCAGCGCCACGCTGATGACCGACCATCAGCACACAGCGCTGAACACGGGCTTCTTGACCCATCCGCGCCCCGATGGCGGAGCGCCTCGTGGCGAAGGCTTTGAATTGCGTACCGACGCCCACGGTGTGGTGCGGGCGGGCGGCGGCTTGTTGCTTACAACCCAGCTTCGCGCCCGCGCCGTCGCCCATCACACCGATCTGCCCGAATGCGCCGAGCAACTCAGCATTGCGCAGCAACATCACGCCACTTTTTCCCACCTGGCCCGCGACCATCTGGCCCAGGAAAGCGGCGATCAGGATGACGTCGCGCAGGCACTCAGTGACCAGCATGCGGCCATTCGCGGCACAGGCGGCAACCCGAGTGCCAACCAGTTCCCGGAGCTGAGCGAACCCTATCTGGTAATGCACAGCCCTGCCGGAATCGCCAGCAGCACGCCGCAATCCACCCACTTGACCAGCGGCGAACACCTGGCCCTGACCAGTGGCGGCCACACCAGCCTGGCCATCGGCAAACGCCTGCTGATCAGCGCCAGCCGCGGCGTGCGCACTTTCGTCCAAAGTATGGGCTGGCGACTGGTCTCGGCCTCCGGCGACATCGACATTCGCGCCCTCAAAGACAACATCAACCTGCTGGCCAAGCTCAACATCACCGCCACCGCCGAACGCATCACCCTCAGCGCCAAAGAAGAACTGGTGATCAAGGCCGCGGGCAGCACCACCACCTATAACGCCGGTGGCATCACCCACACCACTAGCGGCCAATACATCGCCCATGCCAGCAACTTTGCCTATAAAAACGCGCAAAGCCAGGCCGTGGCGTTTCCCGGTGAGCCGAAGAGCGGCCAGGGCAATCTGGAATTGTTTCAGCACTATGCAAGCCAGCACGCCTTTAAAGGCGCGGCTTATCAAGTAGAGGACGCATCAGGCCAAATCTTCACGGGCACGCTCGACGCGCAGGGCCACGCTGCCGTGGCAGGTCTCGCCCCCGGCCCGGCCAAAGTACAGCTGGGCAAAGACCCCTCAGACACTTGGGCGTTAAGCAGTTATATCGGCAAGCCCCATGCCCCGGACTTCGACTCGACATCTCCGGCATTGCCCGGCAAAGCCGCCACTCAGATTGCGCACACCCTGCTGGCAGCGCACGCCACCCGGGAGCAAGGCCAATGAGTACTCGCCAAGGCCAAGTCGCTGTTGCGCCACTCGACACGATTGGCGTCGAAGACCTGAAAAAAGGCGCAAATAGTGTTGATACCTGGCTGCGAGAAATCAGCGGCGACCGGATCACCCTGCAAGGGCTAAAAACGGTCGCCAACTACATCCCGATCATCAACAACATCATGGCCGCTATTGATGCGGTCAACGACATCATCACCCTTGCCCGCAGCGAAAAACGCCATCTGCTCGACTGGGTCAGCCTGGCCATCAATCTCATCGGAATCATACCGGCCCCGCCCTTCATGGCAGGCGCGCGCACCAGTTTGCGCCCAACGCTTTTTCTCGTACGACAGAAAATCACTCAGAACCCCAAAGCCGTGCTCGGTGACGCACTTATCAGCGTTCTGGTCAGCCACTTGAACGCCACCATCCTTGGCTCGCTTGAAGACTTTGTCGAAAAAGCCCAAGCCCAGCTCGACGACATGCTGAAAAGAGCCGGTGCCAAGGGCCAAGAAATACTGCTCAGCTTCGCGCAGGGCATCGAAGATCTCGTCAACGGCACCCTTCACTACAAGGAGCCGCCCACCAGCGACTCAACTTCACTGCTTAAACTGATCGGTAGCGCCATTACCCACGCGCCGGGTAAAGCAGCTGTAAGCGCCCTGAACAGTGCCAGCGGCTATATCCCTGAAGACATTAAAAGACTTGCTCTCTTCAATGCCGGGCTTCTGCGTCAGCTCGCCAAGGAAGTGAACAGCCAGTTGGCCGCACTGGCAGACGTCAACACCGAACACAGTGTTGGCTACTTGCTCTCAGTACTTAGCAAGGCCACCAAAAAGAAACGCAGAGACCTCAACGCAAACGTTCCGGTCTCTCACTCGGCACACGCCAAAAGCATCAGCGGTCAAGGGAACCTTGGCGCCACTGGCCGCCAGGCCCCTGCGCGCAAAGATGCCCATTGCGCTAAAAATGTCGTCTGCCCGGTCACTGGCCACAGCATCAGCTTCGCCCGTGGCAGCGAATACCTCGCCCACACCGACTTTACGCTTGCGGGACCTTTCCCGATCGAGTGGTCGCGGGCCTATCGCTCAAGCCAGTCAGCGCTTGACAGCGGGATATTCGGTGCACGCTGGACAACCCCTTATTCCATGTTTTTTGAGGTTCGTCACAAAGGGCTGGTCTACCACGCCGACGATGGGCGCAGTCATGACTACCCATTGCCCAAACCGGGCAAGTTTCACCACGACCCGATAGAAAATGTCGTGCTGGTGCGCACCAGCGAGCATGAACTGTCGTTGGCCCGAGGGCATCAAAGCCAGGAACACTACCAGCGCATCGGCAAACACTTCTGCCTCACCGCCATCACCCTGCGCGGCGGCGCCCGCGTCACCCTGCACTATGACCACCTGCACGCAGGCCAGGCGGTGCTGTCGGACCTGATCACCTACCAGGGCGACACCCCGCACCAGCACATCCACACCCAGCTCGACGACCACGGCCGCATCAACGCCCTGTGGCTGATGCACGAAGGCGCGCCCTTGCGCCAACTGGCGGGCTACGACTACGACGAACACGGCGATCTGCGCGCTGCCCGCGACGAACACGCCGCGCAGTGGGCGTATCAATACCAACATCACCTGATCACCCGCTACACCGACCGCACCGGGCGTGGCATGAACCTGCAATGGCAAGGCGACGGCCCGGACGCCAAAGCCGTGCGCGAGTGGGCCGACGACGGCAGCTACGACACCCGCCTGGAATGGGACGCCAATATCCGTCTCACCTACGTCACCGACGCCCTGGGTCAAGAGGCCTGGCACTACTACGACATCCTCGGCTACACCTATCGCATCATTTACCCCGACGGCAACGAAGAATGGCTGTTTCGCGACGCCGCCAAAAACGTCACTCGTCATATCCACACCGATGGCAGCACCGATTCATATGCCTACGATGAGCGCGGCAACCTGCTGCAACACACCCGCGCCGACGGCAGCAGCATTCACCACGCCTACGACGACCAGGACCAGCGCTTCAAGACCCGCGATGCCGAAGGCGGCCTGTGGAAATATGACTACGACCCGCGCGGCAACATCATCGAAACCCTCGACCCGCTGGAGAACACAACCTGCTACGCCTACAACAGCGACAACCTGCCGGTGCTCATCACCGACGCCCTCGGCGGCAGCAAACACCTGGCCTACAACGCCGACGGCCAACTGACCCGCTACACCGACTGCTCGGGCAAAGTCAGCCAGTGGCAATACAACGCCCTCGGCCAGCTCAGCCGGTTTACCGACGCTGCGGGCAACATCACCGCCTACCATTACAGCGCCGGGCAACTG
Organism: Pseudomonas helleri; assembly: GCF_001043025.1. Taxonomy (GTDB): domain Bacteria; phylum Pseudomonadota; class Gammaproteobacteria; order Pseudomonadales; family Pseudomonadaceae; genus Aquipseudomonas; species Aquipseudomonas helleri. The sequence goes on from NZ_JYLD01000020.1 coordinate 94,933, forward strand.
GTGCGCCTGACCCTGCCAGACAATACCGAAGAGCATTTCGAGCGCGACACCGAAGGTCGCCTGCTCAGCCACACCGATGCCCTGCGCCAGCGCACCGTGTGGCACTACAACGAAGCCGGGTTGATCCAGCAACGCCACCAGGCCGACGGCAGCACCCTCGCCTACCGCTGGGACAAGCTCGGCCAATTACTGGAACTGCGTAACGAGAACAACAGCACAGCCACCTTCGCCTACGACCCGGCAGGCAAACTGCTGAGCGAAACCGGCTTCGACCGGCAAACCATTCACTACCAGTACGAGAACGGCAGCCAACAGCCGACCCATCGATCCGACGGCGACCGGGTCTGGCGATACGACTACGACCCACTCGGCCGCCTGAGCGCCCGCCACGCCGCCTACCAGGGTGGCAAGCAATGGCAAACTGAAACCTTTGCCTACGATGGCAACGGCAACCTGCTGCTGGCCACCAACCCGGCCTGCAAACTGCAGTGGTTTTACGATGCAGCGGGCAACAACACCCGCGAACATCAGCACCTGCACCTCTACAAACCCTGCCACGTTGCCATCTGGCAGCACGAGTACGACGCCCTCAACCAACGCATTGCCACCATCCGCCCCGACGGCCACCGGGTCAGTTGGCTGACCTACGGCAGCGGCCACTTGCTGGCAATGAAAGTCGACGACATCGAACTGCTCAGCTACCAGCGCGACGACCTGCACCGCGAAATCGTCCGCCACCAAGGCAACGGCCTGCAACAGCGCCAGAGCTGGACGCCCAACGGCCAGTTACAGGAACAGACCGTAGCCCTTACCGGCTCAAGCACGCGCCTGCTGGTGCGCAACTACCGCTATGACGATGCCGGGCAACTGACCGACCTGCACGACAACCGCCGTGGCGACATCAACTACCGTTACGACCCGCTCGGCCGCCTGCTCGGAGCCAGCAGCCAGTACAAAGAAGAAACCTTCGCCTTCGACCCGGCCAGCAACCTGCTAGACCCCAAGGCCTCGCGCCGGCCCATCCACCACCCGCCGCCCAAGCTCCTCGACAACCTGCTTCGCGACTACGTCGGCCAGCACTACACCTACGACGCCCGTGGCAACCTGCTTGAACGCCTCGACAACGGCAAAAAAGCCCGTTTCACCTGGGACCTCTACGACCGCCTGACCCGCTACGAAGACGACCGCCTCACCGCCGACTTCGCCTACGACGCACTGGGGCGGCGGGTAGCCAAATACTCCAAAGCCCACTGCCCGCCCAGCCCCGGCGCCGGCCCGGCGTGGATCGAGCAGCAACAGCGCACGCTCAACGCCCAATACGACTGCGGCCAAAACATCTACGGCTGGGACGGCGACACCCTCGCCTATGAAACACGCTACAGCGACAACCCTGGCGAACGACGTCTGATCCACTACTTCTACGAACCGGGCAGCTTCATCCCCGTTGCCCAAACCGTCGAAAACCGCAACCTGTCGCTAGTGCGCGAGCCAAGCCATGAAAACGGCTACCACATCGACCGCGACCCGTTATGGCAACACCAGCCCGTGGCAAAACCGTTCAACGCCATCGCCTGGTACCAATGCGACCACCTCGGCACGCCCATGGAACTCACCGACCAACGCGGCGAGATTGCCTGGAGTGCGACGTATCAAGCGTGGGGGTTGGCCAAAGAAAAGCGTACCGACAGCGCAATACGCGAAAACATCCGCAACCCGCTGCGCTTTCAAGGGCAGTACTTCGACACCGAAACCGGGCTGCACTACAACCGCTATCGGTACTATGATCCGCAAGTCGGACGGTTTATCAGCAAGGATCCGATCGGGTTTGCGGGTGGGCTGAATGTCTATGCGTATGCGCCGAATCCGGTGGGGTGGGTTGATCCGTTTGGGTTGGCTCGCATCCCGAAATCAGTTAAACAAAAAATTTCAGACGAAAATAGGGATTTTTTTGGAGTGGAGACATGTGAAAGTTGCATTTCCGCAGTTGTACCAGGACAAAAAAGTACAAAAGGCATTAGCCCGCCATCCAATGAACGCCAGTTTGACCATATCGAAGCCGACTCACGCGGTGGCTCAAATGATGAAAACAATACACAAATTTTATGTAGAAAATGCAACCGGGGCTTCTCAAACAATTCAAAACCAAACTTCAGAATACTAAATCGTATAGACGGCACTCAACAATGACTTCTCAATCGCTCAAAAAAATAATATTCAAATTAAACCAAGACATGGAAGACTATCCACCACTCGAATTCGAATCATTATGGGGAATTCAAATAAAGCCACACACATACAAAGTAGATAATATCCCCTACTACATTTATGGTGTAAGCAAAGGAGATATCATTTTAGCTATAGAAAGCAACAAACAAATCCATGCGTCGTACCTTTTATACAGAGGTGGGCACTCAACGCTACGCGTATTTGCCGAAAACATAAGCGATCGCATTAGAATCATTGACTATGCAAAAAAAAATGGCGCTCAGTGCACTAGTCAAAAAGGGAGCTCGCTACTTGCTATTGACATCCCCCCCAGCATAGATTTCGATAAAATCGATGCTTTCCTTTTAAATCAATCAGACAACAAAACTATTGCCTATGAAGATGCCTGCCTGCAACACACTATAAGTGACATAGGTCGGACTAATGAGTGTTACTCACTCTCAACGATCCCGATCTGGGCAAATTGATATTTACACTGCATTGTGAGTTTATTACTGATGACATTCGGATAGTTCAGTGAACGAATCCATCCTCACACGCAGGCTTCAATATGAAGACAATAACAGACTAAGGTTACCTGGCAACGCATGTCACTTGTACAAGAGGTCATATCCAATATTTATAAAAAAGTAGCTATTCCGTCAGCGACATATGGGTAGCACTGCAAGTTATGAAGATCTTCGCGGTACCGGACTGATCACCAGTGACTCACAAGTATGGTTGCAGCGCTGACCAGAAAGTTCATAGCTCTTTAACAGTCGGGCAACACCGGCATTGGCCTCCCGTTGTCAATGCCTGCAAGCATTAAGACAAACCTTCGCCCTCTACCCTGCCAGCAGACTGTGCTACACCTACGACGCCCGCGGCAACCTGCTTGAACGCCTCGACAGCGGCAAAAAAGCCCGCTTCACCTGGGACCTCTACGACCGCCTGACCCGATACGAAGATGATCGTCTGACCGCCGACTTCGCCTACGACGCACTGGGGCGACGCGTAGCCAAATACTCCAAAGCCCACTGCCCGCCCAGCCCCGGCGCCGGCCCGGCGTGGATCGAGCAGCAACAGCGCACGCTCAACGCCCAATACGACTGCGGCCAAAACATCTACGGCTGGGACGGCG
>NZ_JYLD01000021.1 GCF_001043025.1 Pseudomonas helleri
GTAATTACATGGACTCGCCCAAGCCGAGGCGTCTGTGCGCCACGGTGGCATTCTATTAGAAGCCAACGACAGCGAGGGCGAGTCCATGAAAAAGAATACGACGACCAATCAGTACGTGCCAACCGATGTTTTGAAATGCACCGTCATTGCCGTAGACCTTGCTAAAAGGGTCTTCCAGGTGGCTGGTCAGGATGCTGCTGGCCTTACGGTGTATGAGGAACGCATCAATTCGCGTGAGTCCTTTCATGCATTTCTTCGTAAGCTGCCAACAAGCATAACCGTGCTGGTGGAGACCGGTCCGGGGGCTCAGGCATGGGCGCAACTGCTGAAAACTCAAGGCAATCCTGTCCGGATATTGCCAGCCCAGCATGTCGCCAATCACCGCAGCGGCCCCAAGAACGATCGTAACGATGCACTGGCCATATTGCGCGCAGGCAGAGATACCAGCATCTCGTCGGTACCGGTCAAGAGTGCTGCAGCCTTGGCTATGCAAGCTCTGCATCGTGTTCGGCAAGGTTACGTGCGCCGTCGCACGGCAATGAGTAATCAGATGCGCGGTTTGCTGTTGGAGCACGGTCTTGCCATGGCGCAGGGCGATTCCGCGTTTAGCCAAGGCATCCCCCGCATTCTGGAAGATGCCACTCAGCCATTGCCTGACATGTTGCGCGAATTAATTGATGAGTTACTGGGCGAATGGAGTCAGTTGGGCGAGCGTATCAACGTACTGACCGGTCGACTGGAAACAGCTGCAAAAAATGACGAAACAGCCAAGCGGCTGATGACCGTACGCGGTATCGGTCCGATTATTTCTACAGCAGTGATCGCTAAACAAACCGAGCCTGAGCGCTTCGCCAACGCGCGGCAGTTCGCTGCTTACTTTGGATTGGTGCCCAAGCAGAACAGCAGCGGAGAAAAAGTCCGATTGGGCAAGATGAGCAAGCATGGCGATGCCTACTTGCGAAGCTTGGCGATTCAGGGCGCTCACGCGGTGTTGAGGCAGGTGAAAGCTAATTCAGAGGATCCAGATGACCGGCGATTGCAACGCTGGGTGTCCAGGTTGGGCCGTAAAGAGGCGGCCGTCCGGTTAGCCAACCGCAACTTGCGCATCATCTGGGTGCTGTTACAAAACGACCAAACTTATCGCCGCCAAGTGAACAATGACCTGGAGAAAGCGATGAGCTAAGGATCCAAAGAGTTCTGCCACCGGGGTGTAAACCGCTCCAACCCATGCTTAAGAACATTGATCACAGGTCAGACCGTCGCGAATTTATGCCTGCGCTCCTACCGGCCCTTGAGGCCTAACTGTAATTGGCATATCGCGAGCTCATAAAATGTTGGCCAGAAGCCGATTATGGCTTCCTAGAATAGGCCTTATACATAGATGCAGCCGGGTGTCAGTGGGCAAAAGCGGGTTGACAGTGGGGGGCGAGTCCATACATAGGAGCGAGCTTGCCTCGCGATCTTTTAAACGATTAAAAAGATCGCGAGACAAGCTCGCTCCTGCACGGCATTGGCGAAAGTGGCAGCCTACAAACTGATCGGCACCGCCTCAAACCGCACACGCGGGTGGGCAATGCGGTCTTGCGCGCGCACCAGTTGCAACTCATAGCTGCTGCAGGCCTGGGTTTCGAGCAGCACTTCATGCACCGCTGCCGCTGCGAATTCAAAGGCCGCCACCAGGCTGTCACCCAGCAACACGCGCGCCAGGAATAACCCGGACGTCAGATCGCCCACGCCCACTGGCTGACGCGGAAAGGCCAGCAGCGGGCGGCGCAGGTGCCAACTGCCCTCGGCAGTCACCAGCAGCATCTCAAAGCTTTCTGCAGGCTTGCCGGGATACGACAAATGCTTCACCAACACCGCTTTTGGCCCACGCGCCAACAGGCTGCGCGCCATCGCCAGGCAATCGAAAAGTGATTGCGGCGCACGACCACAAAAGCTGTCCAGCTCCAACTGATTAGGGCACAAGAAGTCAGCGACGGCGGCCGCTTCGTCGAGCAGAAAATCACTTACCTCCTGCGGCACGATGCAGCCCTTCTCCGGGTGCCCCATCACCGGGTCGCACAGATACAGCGCATGCGGGTTGGTGGCCTTGATACGGGCCACGCCGCGCAGAATCGCCCGCCCTTGTGCCGCGCTGCCCAAGTAGCCCGACAGGACGGCATCACAGTTGCCCAGCTCGCCAATCGCAGCAATGCCATCAACCAGTGCAGGAATTTGTTCTGGGGCCAACACTTCGCCCGCCCACTGACCATACTGAGTGTGGTTAGAGAACTGCACCGTGTTCAGAGGCCAGACATTCACGCCAACACGCTGCATAGGAAACACAGCTGCGCTGTTGCCGGCATGGCCGAAAACCACGTGGGATTGGATGGCGAGTAAGTGAGGTGTACGTTTCATGCCGGATTCCATACTGCGGGTGGATTCAAGCCACGCAGTATGCGACTAAACATGACCTGTACGACAGGCTGAAGACACAGTTAAGCTGAACCCAATCTGTTGGAGCGCATTGAATGCTGACCCTGGGAAATATGTTTGTGCTGATGCTGCTGGCAACGGGCGCTGCCTGGCTGTGGCACAACCACGGCCTGCGTGAGCGTGCGCTCGAACGGGTCAAACAGCATTGTCGAAAACTCGATATTGAGTTGCTCGATGACAACGTGGCGCTGAAAAAAATTGGCTTTATCGCTGATGCCAATGGGCAAAAGCGCTTGGCCCGTGTGTATAACTTCGAATTTACGGTCACTGGCGATCAGCGCCATACCGGGACCATCACTCAGTTCGGCGCCCATAGCGCCAAAATTGACCTGCCGCCCTACCCGGTCAGGGCCGAGGAAGAACCTGAGCCAGCGGTCGTGCACAGCGCTCAGGTGATTGAACTCAGCCAATGGCGCCAGGAACACAGCAAGACCCGCCACTGAGTCGCCTTCATAACGTCCGCATCTGTCTGCGCTTGCCTCGCGATCTTCTGGTTGTCCAGAAAGACGCGAGTTGAGAGCGCCTGTGGATAACTTCGCTGAAACCCTTGATTTAGAAGCCTCGCGCCGATTTTTAGGCGATAAATCGGCTGCACACAGTTTAAATTGTAAGACAATTTTACCAGCACAAAATCCCGTAAACACTGGGTTTCAGGCCCTTCTTGGCTCAGCCCTCTGCCTTTATCAGGCAACTTTCCAGCCCGGCGCGGAGCACATCCAGGTCTTGCGGCTGCTCAAAGATCAATTCCAGGCGTGAATCCTGGCGCCACTCGCTGGGTTTCCAGGATTGCAGCGAGTTATCCACAGAATTACTCGAAAACCAGCCCTCTGAAGCCCTGACAACCAGCTTGGCGCGCCGCCAATCGAGGCTTTTCAGCCACTGCTGCAAGCGACTCACATCAAATTGCCGCGAGGCATGCCAGCGCCACCCCACACTCCAGCCTTCAGGTTGAAGCTGAGCCTGCTGAATAGGAATTCCAGGGTCAGTAAAAATGCTGCCAATCTGAATAATATCCTTATAAATCAATGACTTATCCACAGGATGAATATCTTTCATGTCGGCTGCAGGCAGCGATTTTAAAGGGATTCGGCCATTCTCGACCCACAAAATCGGGCACTTTGGCAGGCCGCATGCAATCTGCTCACGTTGCTCTTTTTGCACACTATGAGATTTATTCATGACCAATAAACCGGCACTTTTCAGGGCTGTTTGCTGGGTTTCGGGGAGCGTTTTTCCCTGAGCCATCGCCTCTGCATCGAGCACCATCACGCATGGCTGCAACGCCAAAACACCCAACCAGGGCGCTTCACTGAGCTGTTTTAAAATTTGCGCGGGATGCCCCAACCCCGACGGCTCGATAAACAAGCGATCAGGGCGGGCCTTGCGCAAGAGACGGCTCAAACCGATTTGAAATGGCGCACCGTTGACGCAACACACACAACCACCGGCCACTTCAGCAATGGCTATGGCGTCGCTTCCAGCGCCCATCAGGGCCGCATCCAGGCCAATTTGGCCGAACTCATTGACCAGTACAGCCCAGCGTTCGTCGGCGGGCTTTTGCGTCATCAGGTGCTGAATCAGGCTGGTTTTGCCGGCACCCAACGGTCCGGCAATTACGTGGGTAGGAATGTTCTGCAACATCATCGCCAGCTTCTGTTTTGATCGAAAGCAGCAATATGCCTCAGGCCAACCAATCCAGGGTCAAAATCAGTCGCCGTTCACCGTCTGCCAAGGCCGGAGAACGATGAATCAACCCCGCGCCCTCGTTGCCTTGCCATTTCTCGCCTTTGAGCAACGCCACATCACCGGTGTTCACCTGCTCAATACGCGATGGCTCGGCGGGTTCTGCCTGAGCCTGACCGAGATGACGACGGTTCATCACGCCTTCCTGCAACCACTGGCTCCCAAGCCCTGCGTACGTGGTAATAAGCCTGACAGGCACATGGTCGACGTGAAACCGCGGGCACATGGCCTTATCCAAGGCCCTGAGACGCAGGCCCACGCGTTTTGCGCCTAATAAACAGGCGTAGGCACTGACCAGCCAGGAAATATCAGCAATGAAGCCCTCATAGCCGTCCAGATCGTTAAATCGGGAGGCCAAGCCCTTGAGGTTGGGCTGGGCATTTTCATCGCCCATCTCAAGCACCAAGGCATCCGCCAGCGGTTCACCGAGCGAGAGCAACAGCTCTGCAAAATGGCTGATGTGCACTGGTAATTGGCGCTGCCAAATAGCCAGATTGACCTCATCATCGAGGATCCGCGTCATGGTTTCAGGCGTTTGCCCACTGACATGTCCGACCAACGGCCGGATAAGTCGTACAACGTTACTCATGCCGCCACCTCTTCATACCAGTCGCCGAACGGATCATTCAGTTGCTGCCAGCCCTCTACGCCGAGGGCCATTTCCTGGTCCGTGAGCAGGCAGGCATCCAGCTCGGCCGAAAGCAGGGCAAAGTCGATGTGCTGCCCGATAAACACCAGCTCCTGACGGCAATCGGCAGTCTCCGGCAGCCATTTTTTAAGAATTTCGGCCTTGGTTTCTGCGTCTTGTGGCCATTGTTCACGGGGCACGAAACGCCACCAGCGGCCGGCAAATCCGTAGCGCATCAGACCACCGGCCTGTGACCAACTGCCCGCCTCCTGGTACTTGCTGGCCAGCCAGAAAAAACCCTTGGAACGCAGCAGTTTGCCGTTGGTCCAGGGGCGATCAATAAAGTTAAAAAAACGCTCGGGATGAAACGGACGGCGCGCGCGATAAGCCGTAGAAGCAATGCCGTATTCCTCGGTTTCCGGCACGTGCTCACCGCGCAATTCTTGCAGCCAACCCGGTGCTTGAGCTGCACGTTCAAAGTCAAAACGGCCGGTATCGAGGATCTTTTTCAGCGGGATTTCACCCATCACCATCGGGATGATTTCGGCGTGTGCATTCAAACGCTCAAGAATGGCGATTAATTCCTGGCGCTCGACACTGCTGATCAGGTCAATTTTGCTGATCAAAATCACATCAGCGAATTCGATCTGCTCAATTAGCAGGTCAGTAATTGAGCGCTCATCATCTTCGCCCAAGGTCTCGCCACGGGACGCCAGGCTTTCTGCGGCTTGATAGTCATGCAGAAAATTCAGGCCATCGACCACCGTCACCATCGTATCCAGGCGGGCGATATCGGCCAGGCTTTGGCCCGACTCATCGCGGAAGGTAAAGGTTTCAGCCACTGGCAACGGCTCTGAAATGCCCGTGGATTCGATCAATAAATAGTCAAAGCGGCCGTCATTGGCCAACTTGCTGACCTCTTCCAGCAGGTCCTCACGCAAGGTGCAGCAGATGCAGCCGTTGCTCATTTCAACCAATTTTTCTTCGGCTCGGTTCAGGCTGACGTCTCGCTGAACCTCGCCACCATCAATGTTGATTTCACTCATGTCATTGACGATGACCGCCACGCGCAAATCCTCGCGGTTTCGCAAAATGTAATTCAACAGGGTGCTTTTTCCTGCACCGAGAAAACCAGACAACACGGTCACTGGTAGACGTTTACGCATGGGACTTCCTCATCAGGGTTGGCAGGTCAAAGCGCCCGCTTGAAGACTGACCCTATTCGGGCCTGCCGATAATGATACATTATAACAATACAAAGCATCAGAATTGTTATCTTGTAACACTCAGCCCAACCTCCCGATGGAAGACCTTTATGAATGCTTTAACCCTTCCCGACATTGCTTCACAAAACGCCCGACAAATTGTTCCACTGGATTGGGTCGGGATGTGTGGCATTGCCTTGCCGATTGTTATTGAAGGTCAGCGGCTCACGGCAACAGCCGACGCCGGCGTGAGTCTGGACGACGGCGAAGCGCGTGGCATTCATATGTCACGACTTTATTTAGCGCTCGAAATGCTCGAGTCGCAGGACCTGAACCCGCTACTTTTGAAAAAAATTTTGCAGCAATTTCTCGACAGTCACGATGATTTATCGATCTGTGCTTACCTGCGAATCCACACCCAGATGCTGTTAAAACGTCCGGCATTGGTCAGCCCACTGAGTGGTTGGAAGACCTATCCGGTGAGCATCGATGCGTCTCTGAAAAACGGAATGTTCCACGTGGAACTAAAAATTGAAGTGAACTACTCATCGACTTGCCCCTGCTCGGCGGCCTTGGCTCGCCAACTTATCCAGCAGCAATTCGTGAATGACTTCGCCAACAAGCCGTTAGAACACGCCGATGTTTTAGCCTGGCTAGGCAGTTCGCAAGGCATTGTGGCGACGCCTCACAGCCAAAGAAGTACGGCGATTTTGCAAACACTGCTCAGCAGCGATCAGCGAGCCCTGCCGATCGAAGTGATCATTGATGAGGCCGAAGCGGCGCTGGGCACCGCCGTACAGACCGCTGTGAAACGTGCTGACGAACAAGCCTTCGCCTTGGCCAATGGGCAGAACTTGATGTTTTGTGAGGACGCGGCGCGGCGGTTGAATGTGGCACTGAAGACAGTGCCAGGGGTGCAGGGTTTTAATCTGAAGGTTGTTCACGCTGAAAGTCTGCACAGCCATGACGCTGTGGCAGAGAGTCGCTGGAACTGGAAAGCGCATTAAACCAATGGAGGGGTCGCGCCGCGTGGAACACGTTGCGCGGCCCCTCTGAATTACGTGCGGGGTTTAACGGCGCCGCAGTTTTGCCCCAGCCACACAGCACGCGTGTCCATGCTGCCTTTTTGCGCAACGCCCGTTGCATTGAATGAGCCGATCACCGCGGTGGTGAACTCACGGTCACTGGCAAATGTGGCGACTCCTGCCCCCTGAGCATTTGGGCAACTAAAGCGAAACTTCCACTGATTTCCACTACGCTCAGTGATCTGCTGATTGCACCCGGACTTGGGATCAGCCAGCGGAATATCATCCGACTGCACCTGTTCGGGTGTCAGGCATACACGGATACCTTTACCGCCCAGGGTGACGCCTTGGCTTTCCAGCTGAGCTTTCATCTCCGGGGTCATCATGTTCTGAAACTGTCCTAACATTACCTGCAGGTCTGGCAACTGTTGGCCGTCTACCTGCATATTGCTCGAGGTCACTTCCCACAGACCCGGCTGCAGCATTTGCGCTTGGGCCACAGGGATCGAAAAACCACACGCTAGAAACACCCCTAGCAGACGAACATTCATTAAGTCACTCCTATGGAATTGTCAGCGTTAGACGCCGAATGATCGCGAGTGTTGCACTCGAAGCTGAATAGCACATTCGCATCAGAACACGGTCTGTTGTACTTAGCGTTGGACATTGAGGAGTAAGGATACGCATGGATTTTTTAGGCCCGCACGTCATTGGATACCTGATATTACTGCTCCACAGTTTAGGCTTGATTGCCGCCGTGCATGCAGTGTTAACCGTCAGAACAGCACAAGGCGCCATTGCCTGGGCCATGTCATTGTTCTTTATTCCCTACGTGACGCTCATCCCGTATCTGATCTTTGGCCGCAGCACCTTTGACGATTACATCAAGGCGCGCCGCGAAGCCAACCAGGAAATGCGTGAAGCCATCAGTGACTTGAACTGGCGCCCCTGGGTGGAAGAAGCCCTCACCGCTCGGAACTCCAAAGCATACGGTTCGTTGCGCGCTATGCCTCGATTGGGGCGAATGCCGTGCCTGGCGAATAACAGCGTGCGTTTGTTGATCAACGGTACCGCCACCTTTGACGCGATCTTCAAAGCCATTCGCGCTGCTGAAAAAGTCGTGCTGGTGCAGTTCTTCATCATTCACGACGACGACCTCGGCAAGAAGCTCCAGGCGCTCTTGCTGGAAAAAGCCGCCGAAGGCGTCGCGGTGTATGTGCTGTACGACAGCATCGGCAGCCACGCCTTGCCCAAAAGCTACGGCGAAACACTGCGTGCCGGTGGCGTGCAAACCTACGCCTTTGCCACACGCGGCAGCTGGATCAGCCGCTTCCAGATCAACTTCCGCAACCACCGAAAAGTGGTGGTCGTAGACGGCCTGCTGGGTTTTGTTGGCGGGCATAACGTGGGCGATGAATACCTCGGCGCCAAGCCTCCGCTCTCGCCATGGCGAGACACCCACGTCGAAGTTAGCGGCCCGGTGGTGGCCTGCTTGCAGGAGTCGTTTGCTGAAGACTGGTTCTGGGCATCGCGACAATTACCGCCGTTGATCCTGCCCAAGAGCTATCCCGAGACGGGCGTGCTCTGCCAATTCATGGCCAGCGGCCCGGCCGATCCTTACGAAACCTGCTCGCTGTTTTTCGTCGAAGCCATCCATGCTGCCAATGAACGGGTGTGGATCACCAGCCCATACTTTGTGCCCGACGAGGCAGTGTTCTCAGCCTTGCGCCTAGCCGTGTTGCGCGGCGTGGATGTGCGCATCCTGATACCGTCGCGCCCCGACCATAAAATCGTCTTCGCCGCGTCCAGCCTGTATGCCTTCGAAGCGGTTCGCGCAGGGGTGCGGGTGTTCCGTTACCAGCCCGGTTTTATCCATCAGAAGGCCGTATTGGTAGACAACGAGATCAGCGCAATTGGCAGCGCCAACATGGACAACCGCTCGTTCCGTCTTAACTTCGAAGTGATGCTGCTCACGGTAGACCAGGCGTTCGCCGCCGATGTGGAACACATGCTGATGGACGACTTCGCTCTGAGCCGCGAAATCACCAGTGAAGACATCAAGTCGACTCACCGCCTGCAGCAACTAGGTATGCGTGTGGCGCGTCTGGTTTCACCGGTTTTATAAGTACACGTAAGACATGTCTGAACCTGCGATCGGGCATGTCTGAAAAGCCTCCCGCGTTGAGACAGTCTCTTAGCCGCTCCTTAAGCTGCGTAGCTCGGTGCAATGCCGAGCTACTCAATATAAGGATCAACACTCATGAAATTTTCGCTGATGGGTTTGCTGTTCAGCATCACTTCGCTGGCTCAGGCTGAAACCACCCCGCCGCCCGTCGTCCCCGCCATTACCGTCGAGTTCGGCAAGCCAACGTACATTCATCGATTGCACTACAAGAAGATGTACAGCGAAAAACCTTTTGAAGAAGCCATCCTGTACTACTACGACAATGGCTTATACAAGATCATTTCCCCAGGCGAAAACCACTACGGCGCCTATGTGGTTGAAGGGGCGTTTACCGATGAGGAATACAAGATCAGCTACATATCCTTGCCCTCAACTGACTGGGGTGGAAACGTAGCGCGTCATGATCTTGTGTTTAAAAAGGAGGGCCTGACCTTCGAACAGAAAGCCGTGGCACAGGTGGATCAAAACATCCCACTGCAACATGGGCTTTACCTCCAGGAAATAAACCCTGAAGTAAGCCCTGTTGCAATTACGTGGGATTCACACGGTCAGCGATAAATATCCGCGCGTGTCGGTGGCAATTCAATAGAGCCATCGGCATGCGGTTTGGTCGCCAGGATCTGATCGATGTTGATCCAGCCATGGGCAAACGCGTAGGCACAACCTGCCAGGTACAGGCGCCAGATACGCAGGGTTTTTTCCGGGACCATTTTCGCAGCGGCTTCCAGATTGTTTTCCAGACGCTGACTCCAGTGATCCAGCGTGCGCGCGTAATGCAGACGCAAGCTTTCGACGTCGACCACTTCCAACCCTGCTTCGCTGATTTCGGCGGTGATCATCGACAGGTGCGGCAACTCACCGTTCGGGAACACATAGCGGTCGATAAAATCACCGGCCCCACGACCAACCGGACGGCCATCAGTGTGCTTGGCGGTAATACCGTGGTTCATCACCAGGCCGCCTTCACGCACCGCGTTGAAAAGGATGTTGCAGTACTCATTGAGGTTGGCGTGCCCCACGTGCTCAAACATCCCCACACTGACGATTTTGTCGAAGCGGCCGTCTTGCGGCAGATCGCGATAGTCGAGCAGTTGCAGGTCGACCTTGTCTTGCAGGCCCTCGGCCTTGACGCGTTCACGGCCCAACGCCAGTTGCTCTTTGCTCAGGGTAATGCCGAAAACTTTGACGCCGTACTCGCGTGCGGCAAAACGCGCCAACCCGCCCCAGCCACAACCAACGTCGAGCAAATACTCACCCGGCTTCAGGCGCAACTTGCGGCACAGCAGGCGAAACTTGGCTATCTGAGCTTCATCAAGGGTCTCTTCGCCGGTCTCGAAATAGCCACACGAATAGGCCATGTCCTTATCAAGCCACAGCTGATAAAAATCATTGGACAGGTCGTAGTGGTAAGAGATGGAAGCGGCGTCGATTTCTTTGTCGTGGTGAATACGCGTAGGTCGAGTGTCCTCTTCCTCCACCAGCGCTTGGCTCAATTCATCACACACACGAATCACTTCTTTGACGGAGCCTTCCAGCTCTAGCTTCCCCTCAACAAAAGCGGTGCCCAACAGATCAAGGCTGGGGTGGGTAAACTCGGCAACCAATTGCGGGTCTTTGACCACAATCGTGACACTAGGCTTTGGCCCTAGATCGAATTGGTTTCCATCCCAAAGTTTAAGGCGTAATGGAAGATGAAGTTTCTGTAAAGCCGGTGGCAGTTGCGCGAGCATCAGTAAGTCCTCCTTCAATTCAGACATCGAAACTATAGGGTAGTCGATTAACCGAAACTGTCAGCTCAGTGAGCTGACAGCCAGAAGCCAGAGCGTGCGTGATGCGTTTTCAGACCCTTACTGCGGCGTTTCTGACGCCACCAACGGCTCATGAAAACGAAGCAAACGTCCAGCATTCCCCAACACCAATAACGTACTCAAGTTGTGCAGCAGCGCGGCAATCATGGCGCCAGCCGCCCCTAACCAACCAAATGCAGCGGCGGCAACAATCGCCAGTGTCCAGCCCAGCCCGATGACCACATTGACCTGCAGGGTGTGCCGGCATTCACGGCTCAGTCGTACACACGTTCCCAAACGCCGCAAGTCACTGCCGATCAACACGATGTCGGATGACGCCAGGGCAATGTCCGCACCGCCCGCCCCCATCGCAACACCCACCACGCCGGCTTTAAGTGCCAGCGAATCGTTGATCCCGTCACCGACCACCATGGGCCTGAAGCCACTGTCGATTTCGCCCAGTACACGCTTCAATTTATCTTCGGGCAAGGCTTGGGCTTGTACTTCACTGATGCCCACCGCCTGCGCCAAATGGTCCGCCACACTTTGCCGGTCACCCGTCAGCAAGACCTGACGCCCCAGCCCCAGCTCGCGCAATTCGCGCAGCGCCTGTTGGGCTTCGGGCTTAACGCTGTCTGCCAACAATAACCAGCCAAGAAACTGTGTGTCCAATGAAAGACCTGCAATAGGGCCATCATGGTCCGGCACCGGGGTTGTGGTAATAGTCAATTGGTCGAATAACTCCGGCCGCCCCAACGCCGCTTCGCCCTGTGCGGTTCTGGCCACGACGCCCAAACCCTGGCGCTCGCGCACATCCTCCAGCGTCAGCAATTGGTCATGGCTGACCAGCCCGGCCAACGCCCGGCTCACCGGATGGCTGCTGGCAGCGCCCAAACTGGCGGCCAGTTGCAGCAACGTCTGATGCTCCGTGAGCGGTGTGTCGATGGCTTGCAGGCGCAACGTGCCGTAGGTCAGGGTGCCGGTTTTATCCACCACCAGGGAGGTCAAATCTGCCAGTTCTTCAAGGAACGCCGAGCTGCGAATCAAGATCCCGTGACGCGCCGCCACGGCGATCCCGGCAATGGCGGTGGCCGGTGCAGACAGCACCAACGCGCATGGGCACGCCGCCACCAACACCGCGAGCATGGCTTGGGCATCGTTGGTGATAAACCAGGTCACGGCGGCAATCATCAACACCAGCACCATGTACCCGCCCGCATAGCGTTCAAGCAAACGGGTGATCGGCGGCTTGGCGCGTTCGGCGTTTTGCATCAGGGCAATGACTTTGCCCAGCGTCGACTCTTCACCGGTGCGTGTCACCTCAACGCGCAGCAGGCCGTCCAGGTTGATCGCCCCCCCGTAAATGGGCATGCCCACGCTGACTTCCAGCGGTACCGATTCCCCGGTGATCGACGCCGTGTCGAGGCTGGCCTGGCCCGCCAACACCACACCATCGGCCGGCACACGATCCCCGGCGCGCACTTCAACCTGGTCCCCGGTCTTGAGCGTGCTGTTGTCGACCTCCAGCAAACGGCCGTCGGCCTGAAATAACCGCGCCTGGCTGCGGGTCAGTTTGCCCAGCGCATGAATGGCTTCTTGCGAACCGATCACGCTGCGCTCTTCCAGCACGTGGCCAAAAATCATGATGATCGGCAACAGTGCAGCGGTCAGCAAATCGCCGGTGGCCCACGCGCCCAACATCGCCAGGGCGATCAGTTGATCGGTGATGCCGTGCAGGCTCGGATAACGCAGGCTGTACCATGCCGAACGCATCACCGGCACCGCCACCAACAACGAGGCAAACCCCAATAACAATTGGCTGGTGCCCACTTGCAGGGGCATGAACCAGCGCCACACCAGCCCCAAGGCCAGCAACCCCAGCGCCAGCATCGCCAGCGTCAGTTGCCGCGCAGCGCTGCGTTGCTCGGCGCTGCTCAGCATGCTGACCACGGGTTGCGTTGCAGACGTACTCATTGTTCGGCTCCCTGAATAATCAGACGGGAATCATCTTTAGGATCAACGGTGGTCACAGAGCCCGCCTGCCCGAGAATTTTTGGCACCCGCTCGCGGTACAAACGCAGCAGCAAACCAGGGTCATTACCGGCCTGTTGTACCTTGGCCAAATTGACGATGGCCGCCGTGTCCGATTGCGCCAAGGCCAATCGTTCGCTGGCTTGGGCATGGGCTTGCTCAACCGTGCGGTCGGCTTCCTGGGTGGCGTTTTGGGTCGTTTTAGCGGCATCGTTGCGTGCGTTGGCCACGGCTTTGTCGGCTTGCTGGCTGGCCGTCAGAACCGCGTTAAACGCGTTGACGGCCGGGCCCGGCAAACTCGATTGCACATCGACCCGCACCACCTCCAGACCAATGCCCTGCCCCGTTGCCGTCAGCGCCGCCAGTTGCTGATTGATGCCTTGCACCAAATCACCGCGCAAACGCTCACGGCGTTCCGCCGACTGTTTATCGCTGCCGAGCAGCTCCGGGCGCGCCACTAAAATGGTGTCCAGATCCCGTGCGGCGGTCAGCGCCACCGCGCTGCGGGTGACCACACGATCCAGTGCTGGCAACACATGCTCCGCTTGCAGCACGTAGGCATAAGGATCGGTGACGTTGTAGAACACCCGCACATCCAGTTGCACAACGCCCGCATCACCGGTCAGCAAATACCCGGAACCAGCCAGGGCATCGTTGATGGGCGTGGCAAAAGTGGCCACCCGATCCGCCTGCAGGGCGCTGTCCGAGCGCAGCAGGTTTTCGATCCGGCGCTCACTCACGCGGTCGGCGGCGGGCACAATCACCACTTGTTCAAAAGGCCGCGGCCAGGCCAGCAGCAAGCCGGCATTCTGGATGCGGTCCAGCGCACCAAAGCGCAACACCACTGCGCGGTTCTGCGGATCGATCTGCCGCACATTCGACACACCCCACGCCACGGCGGCGAACACCGTCACGGCATACAAGCCCAAAAACGCTAAACGCCCCGCTTGTTGCCACGGGCTGCTGACACGTGGCGTGTCTTCAGATGAGCCACTCATGGATGCGACCCAGCCTTGTTATCCATGGACGGCGGCCCATCGACCAACACCCGGAACGGCGCCGCATCGGTGCGCAAAATCACTTTGGTGCCGGGGTTAACCATGGTCCCCAACGTGTCGAGCGAGCGCAGCATGTTGTACAGCTCTGGCGAACTGGCGTACGCCTGACCATAAATTTTCGCCGCCTCGACCCGCGACTGCGCTTCGATGTCCGCTGCTTTCACACTGGCATCGGCCTGCAGAATGCGCGCATCGCGCTCGGCCGCCGAACGGATTTGTGCCGCTTCGCGCTTGCCCACCGCAGTGCGTTCAGTGGCGATGGTTTCACGCTCGGCGCGCATGCGATCGACCGTGGCGGTGAGCGTGACCGACGGCAACGTCAGCCGCTCAACCCCAACTTGCAACACACGCACGCCATAGGTGCTGAGCAATTGCTGTTCGATTTGCTGGCGCAGTTGCGCTTCGAAGTCGGCAATTTTGACTTGGCTGGCATCGGTGTTGACCAAACTGGACAGGTCAAAACTGGCGGCTGTGGTTTCCAGCGCCGAGCCGACAAAGGTCCGAATTTGCCGGGCGGCTTCATCGGGCTGGTTCTGTACCGCGCGCATAAAACGCTGCACGTTCTCGGCATCGCCCTGCACCTGCCAGGCCACGTAGGCCTGCACGATAATGCGCAGGCCGTCGCGGGTGCCGACGTCTTGCAGACCGCTGGAAGTGGTGCGCAAACGCAGGTCTACCGGCACGCTGACTTCAAACGGTGCGGGCCAGCGCCAGCTCAATCCAGGCTCCAGCAGCACCCGCGCCGGGTTACCGAAACGGGTGATAACAGTGGCTTCGCCGGAACGCACCTGCACCAGGCTGGCGGCTGCTACGGCAAATAAAACCAGCAAAGCGGCCCAGCCCATGCGCCGCCATGGGAACGGGCTCGGCTCATGTTCGTCACCATGATGGTGGTGATGATGGCCGTGATGCGCGTGGCCGTGGTGGTGGCCGCCGTGCGCGTGATGATCGTGTGAGTGGCTCAAAACAAAGCTCCTTACTGAACAGCTTTACGCGGCGCGACAGGATCGGCCGGCAGCGTGAAAGAACGCAGATCGAGGGTCGGCGCGTTGCCGTTGCCCCCAAGGCGGTGGTCGAGAATCAAAAGTTTGGCGTTGTTCATGCCTTGGCTGAGCTGGCTCAAATACTGCTCAAGAACAAAGGCGTGACCGGCCTCGCGGTAGGCTTTTTGTTCGGCGCCAAAGCGCAGGTCCGAGGTCTGCGCCGTCGCGTTCACTTCACGCGCCGAGGCATTGGCTTGGTCCAGCGCCATGCTGGCCTGCAATTGCGCAACGTTGGCTTGCTCGCTGGCCGCGCCACGCTCGCGGGCAATCAAGGCCTGGGCGCTGATTTGTGCCGCCTGAACGGCGTGATACGCGTTGGCCGCCCCGGCAGGCGGATGGATAGCCTCAACCACCGTGGCCAGAATCTCGACGCCGCTGTCCAGCGAATCCAGATCGGCCTGCACGGCACGGCCAATGTCACTGGCCAACTCGGTACGTTGTTCGCCGAGCAAATCATCGAGGGTGCGCGAGGCAAAGTCGTGCACCAGGATGCGGCTCGCGGTACTGCGAATCAGCGTCGGCACATCGGCACTGTGGTACGTCGCGGCAATCGCGGCCTGATCGCTCAAGCCAATGCGGTACACAAAACGCACGTCCATGTTCACGATCTGAAAGCCCTGCTTGTCACCGCCACCACTGGCAATGACCTGGGATTTGTCGTTCACATGCGTCGCGTCCCACAAGCGGTTGGCAGTCAACGGTGGCAAGCCGTCAGCCGACGCCAGCACAGGGTCCGCCGCCGACTCGGTGCTGGTCGCCAGTTCATGCACCACCCCGTTTTCGACCATCAGCACCCGGCCCAACGGCCAAGGCAGCCCTGCGTGCAAACCCGGCCCGAATACTTCAACCGGCTTGCCAAAACGTTCATAAATGCCGCGCCCTTGCAGCGGGACTTCATTCACACCGCTGAGTATCCAGCCCACCGCGACGATGACCGCCAGCACCGGCAGAAACGCTTTGCGCATGTAACTGAACGCCCAGATTTGCCGCAGGTCGATGCCAAACCGGTTATGCAATTCGTGCTGCAGCGCCAGCAGCGGTTGCGGTGGCCAGCGCAGCATCCCGGCAATAAAACTCTGCGCAATCATGCGCGGTTCAAGCCGGTCGCGGCGTGGGCTGAAAATCGCCGCCACGGCCCGAAGGATTAACTCAATCGCCACCGCCGCGGGCAGCACGCCCAGCAATACCGCAAGGCGAGCGGGCCATTCGGCCTCGGCGCTGCTGAACAGCAGGCATAACGCACTGAGCAAAAAAGTGAGGATCGGCACACGCACCAGCGGCGCCAGTAAGCGGGCTTCCGGCCAGCGTGCTTCGGGTTGCTGCGCCAGGTAGCGTTCGAACACCAGCAATGCAAACGCCAGCAACACCGCCACCCCAGCAGCCACTCGCCCGGCCGTGCCTAAATCGGCACCGGCCAGCGACACGTCCCAACTGTGCTGCACACACCACACGGCCAGGCCACCAACGCCCGCCAGCCAAAAGACCGGCGCCCCGATCGAGGCCAAAAACCGATGCGACCCGCGACTCAACCGTTGGCAAAAACGCTCGTAGGCACTGAGTGGCTCGGCGGGCTGTTCTTCGATCAATTCAGGTGCAGGATTGAGCGCTACCTTGCGCCAGTCCGCCACCCAAAACGCCGATTGCGCCCCTGCCGCCACCACCAATAACGCGGCGACGTTGTTATTGAGCAGCGCAGGCCACAACGAGCTCGGGGCAAACAGACCAATAAAAAAACCGACCGTCCAGAGCATGATTGCCAGGGCGGCCAGTCCAACGCCTAACTGAAAAAGTTGACGCGCCTGAACGGTGGCACTTTGAAAACGAGACAAAGACTCAAGGCCACCCTCCTCGGCATCTAAATCGACACGCATGGAAGCTCCACTGTTTGATGAATATAGTTACGATATAACAAACAGTGTGAAACTTCTGCGGGCGGCCAGCGATCTTCATCTTGGCGCGGAGCCGGCGATAAACAGTCCGAAACGTGGACCGTATTTAAAGCGGCTAAACCGGTAAATGATTGAGTGGCAGGACAGCCGGCGCCTTAACCGTCTGGATCGCAAAGTTACTGCGAATATCACTGACACCCGGCAATTTGAGCAGCACGCCGGTTAAAAATCGCTCATACCCGCGTAAGTCTGGCACCACAACCTGCAGTAAAAAATCAGATTCTCCTGACACTAAAAAAGCCGAAATCACTTCTGGCAATGCCGTTACAGCGACACGAAACGCCTCCGCCTCATCTTCGTGATGGCGCTCAACCTTGATCCCGATAAACACCGTTAACCCCAAACCGACCTCATCGCGATCCAGGTTGGCCTGATAACCGCGAATCACCCCCGCCTCTTCCAGCAACCGAACCCGACGCAAACACGGCGACGCAGACAGGCCAATTTCGTCGGCCAAGTCCACATTGCTAAAGCGCCCATCACGCTGCAAAGCGTCGAGAATGCGCCGGTCAAAAGCATCCAATTTTATTTTTGGCATATTCAAATTCTTTTGATGATCAAAAAGGTGGTTTCTGCCAAGACTAGACCTTCTTGAGGCTGAATACGCAACCACCTGCGCGTGCCTTCCCCCCTAAAATCGTGGCTCACCTGCTATCGAGATGGATCGCCATGGGGATGTTTCTGATTGCGCTGGTTGTGATTTACCTGATGCCCGGGCCGGACATGATATTGCTGCTGCAAACCGGTGCCCGACATGGGCGTGCATTGGCCCTCAGCACCGCGTTGGGCTTGGGCATTGCCCGGGCCTGTCATGTTTTTCTGGCCGCGGTGGGCTTGGCTGCACTGTTTAAAACAGCGCCCTGGACCTTTGATGGCGTGCGTTTGATCGGCGCAGCTTATTTAGTGTGGCTGGGCGTGCGCATGCTCAAACCCGGCATGCTCACCCACTTGACCCTCGCCACGGGCGTGGTCAAAGAACCTGAATTGACCTGGTCTGGCGCGCTGCGACGTGGCGCGTTGACCAACCTGCTCAACCCCAAGGCCTTGCTGTTTTGCTCGGTGCTGCTGCCGCAATTTATCGACAACCAGGCAGGCACCGTGGGTGCACAGTTTTTTGGCTTGGGCGTGGTACTGGTGATCGTCGGCCTGATGTTTGACAGCCTTTACGCCATGGCCGGGGCCTCGTTGGGTCAATGGCTCAACAACAGCCCCCGGGCACAGCGTGTTCAACAGTGGTTATTTGGCAGCCTGCTGATCGGTTTCGCCTTGCGCCTGGCGTTCGTTCAACAGGCCTGAGCCGCAGGTCTACGGCTGCGGGTGGGCAATCAAGTGCTTGGCCAGCGCCTCGAATGCCGGGATGGTCACCGGGTCGTTTGCCGCGTTGCCGGCAATCGGATTGGACGCATAGCGCACGATCACCATCTCGGCTTTAGGGTCGATGTAGGTGCGCTGCCCATACACACCCCGCGCCATGAAGGCGCCATCGGCGTTGTGCGTCACCCACCACATGTCGCGATAACTGCCACCTTTGAGCAGGTCATAACCGGCTTTGGCAAACGCGGCTTTATCGCCACCGGCGCGAATATCATCCACCACGGCCTTGGGCACGATTTGCTCGCCCAGGTACTGGCCGTTATTGCGGATCATCTCGCCAAACCGCGCCATGTCCCGCAGCCCGGTGTTCAACCCACCACCGGCAAACGGCGTACCGATGGAGTCCACAGAGAAGTACGCATCCTGTTCGGCGCCCAGGCGCTGCCAGATTTTTTCTGACAACAGTTGTGCCACGTTTTTCCCGGTGACACGGGCAATCACCCAGCCCAGCACATCGGTGTTCACCGTTTTATAGGCGAAGGCTTTACCGTGTTCACCCTCGGGTTGCACGGTCTGCAAGTACTCCATATACGTTTGCGGGCCGGTGTAATCCTTGGGCTTGGGCAGCGGGTTACCCGCCTGTGCGTGCTTCCAGACCTCAGCGTTGGGATCGGCATAGTCTTCGCTGAATTTAAGCCCGGTGGTCATGTCCAGCACCTGGCGCAACGTTGCGCTGCCAAAGGCTGACTTGGCCAACTCGGGCACGTAATCCGCCACTTTTTTATTGGCATCCAGGGTGCCATCGGCCACCAGCATGGCGCCCATCGTGCCCACCACCGATTTGGTCATGGACATGGCGGCATGCTGGCCTTGGGGGCTCAACACGCCGAAATACCGCTCATAGACAATTTTGCCGCGGTGCAGCACCACAATGCCGTCGGTGTAATTGGCCGCCAGCGACTGCTCCCAGGTCATCGTTTTTTGCCCACCGAGGGGCGTAAACGTCAGGGCGTCGATATCGCTGCGCAACGCCTGCGCCAACGGCACGGGCGCGTCCAAGCCACGGGACACATTGGTGGTGGGCATCAGTTGGCGGAAGTTGGAAACGCTCCAGCGCATGGCCGGAAACTTGAAATAACTGCCATCGGCAAACCGCACAATCCGGTCAGGCGGCGGAGGCGCGCCGACCATCCAACCCAGGGTCTTGGGGTCACTGGCGGCGGCATCGGGGTAAGTCGTTTTATCGCCAGCACAGGCGATGGACGCTGCCAGGCAAGACAGCAAGAACACCACGCTTGTGCGTGCGGGTTTGAACAAATGCTTAAGCATACAAACGCCTCAATAAAGGAACGAGACCCGGCCAAGCGCTGAGTTGATTGTTCCATTACCAACCCATAGCCGCGCACTACCCTGCGGTATGAGAGGTTAGCTTGTATAGCTTCATGTGGCAGTGAACCTGCCTCTGTGGGAGCGGGCTTGCTCGCGATGGTCGTTAACGATGGCGCGTATCCGCTGAGCCCATGAGGCACCCTGAAGACCATCGCGAGCAAGCCCGCTCCCACGCATTCCCGATTAGTCCTGCAACGACGCGTGCGCCTGTTCCAGGAAGCTCGCATCAGCCCAATCGGTCACGCGGAAGTCGCCTTTGATGTAGCCGTGCTCGCGCAGGAATGTCTTTTTCAATTCCAGCGCAGCGAGGTTTTGTGCCGACAGTTGTGGCACAAAATCACGCCCGTGCAGGGCCGCACGTACCAGCGCCGGGTCGCTGTTGAAGGTCACACGGGTGAACAGTTCAGCGGCAGCGTCGGGGTTGGCATTGATCCAGCGACCAGCCCGAATCGCGGCGCGCAGAAAGGCCACCACCAGTTCAGGATGCTGGCGGGCGAAGTCAGTATTGACCGCGGTGGTGTATGGCCCGTTGGAGATTTTCAGGGTCCAGTCGGTGTAGCGCTCCAGGTCTTCGATCACTGTGTATTTGCCCGTCGCCACCAGCGATGCGGCGGTGCTGGCCTGTACCAGAATCGCATCGACGCGGTCATCGGCCAGGGCCTGAATATCCACAGGCGGCTGACCACGATGAGCCTTGATTTGCGTCCAGAGTTCAACCGGGCGCTGCGACGGTTGCAGGAAGCTTGGGTCATCGTCGTCAGCCAGATCAACCCACTGCACCTGCTCGGTGCTCAACCCGGCCAGTTCCAATACCAGCAGCAAACCGTGCTGGGCCGTGGCGCGGGCGAAGTCGATCTTGTCGTCACTCTGGCTTTTGAACAGGCCGATACGCCGTCCGGCCAGGTCCTGCACCCGGCGGATCCCCGAACCTGCACGCACCACCACTTGGCCGGCGCGCTGGCTGGCGGTGGTGGCGATCAGCGTGGTGTCGGTCAAATCAGCCTTGGCCCACAGGGTCGGAATCGCCCCGCCATCGCGAAACAGCGGGTTAAACGAGTGACGGTAATGCGGCAGCCAGCCGCCATTTTCAGGCAACGAACGCAGGAAGGTGGCCTTGCCGCCAGCGCGCTTGAACTCTTCATCCAGCCAACCCAGCTCCACGGCAATATTGGACGCGACCAACACCGGGCAGATGGTGTAGTAGGCCTCTACCGGGTCAGCGACCAGACGCGGTTTTTCATGCAGTACGGTACTCATTGCGACACTCCTTGGGGCAGAGAGGTAGCCTTAGCTACCCAGGGAAATACCTTTGCTGGCCAACAGGCGCTGCCCGTTGCCTTGCAGGATCAACTCGCGCTCGGCTGCCGAAATCGGCGCGGCCAGCACTTGGGCGATACCCGGCGCGATGTCAGGCACCGGGGCATAGTCAGAACCAAACACCAGTTGCTCGGCGCCCAGCACGCGGGTTGCCAGGGCGATGGCCTGGGCACCTCGGCCAGCGGCGCCGGTGTCGAATAACAAGCGCTGATAACGCGGGCTGTGGCCGACCGCATCGAAGTGGCCTGCCACCTGGCTGAGCTCCACCAGGTTGGCGATGATGCCGGCGCCGCCGAGCATGGCGATTTGCACCGTGACGTCGGGGTAGCGGTCCAGCAGGTCGCTGTGGGCCAAGGTGATGGTGGCCGAGGCAAACTGCCAGGCGATGTCCAGCACCCGCCGCGCTTCGATGGCGTCACTGTGCAACAGCACCGGTGGCTGGCCCGGCACCTGCGGGTGGGCGTAACCGGTGTGCAAATAAATATGGCTGCCAAGCTCCTGGGCTTTGGCCAGCAACGGCTCAAAACGGCTGGCGGAGGCCAAGCTGGCAAAGGCATTGACCGGCAGCACCGCACCGATCAGCCCCAGCTCTTCATGGGCGCGCTGCAACTCGCCCACCGACCACTGAATGTCCGAGGTCGACAACGCCGCCACGGCGCTGAGCCGCGTCGGGTACTGGCGCACCACGCCCGCCAGTTCATTGTTGTAGTCGCGCCACAAGCCCAACGATTCGCTGGCAGACAGCGCCGCGTCGATGCCCAAAGTGGTCGGCCAGGACAGCAATTGATGCGCCACCCCGACCTGATCGAAGTGCTCGATGCGCGCGTCCAGATCAAACCAGTGGTTGCCCAGCGCAAACGGTTGGGCCGTGGTGCCAGCGCCGGCGCGGTGCAAATTCGGTGCGCCATCGGCGCCCGGTAAAAGGCGCGGGCTGCTCTGGCGCTCACTCAAAAAGCGCAGCGAGCTGGGTGAAAACCAATGGCTGTGCAGGTCGATCACGCCCTGCACGGGGGCTTGGGTCTGGCTCATGGTTCAGGCCTCTTCAGGTGAAAAGTGATGGGCAATACCGGCCAGCCCCTGATCGAGATCGGCGATCAAATCGTCCACCGCTTCAAGGCCGACATGAATGCGAAACAGCACGCCCGGCACCTGCCACGGCGTGACCGCCCGCTGCGGTGTCTGGCGGCCAATCAGGCTCTCGAACCCGCCCCAGCTGGCGCCCATGGCAAACAGTTGGAGGCTGTCGAGGAAGGCATTGACCGCTTCATCGGGCAGCGGCTTGAGCACGAACGCAAACAGGCCTGACGAGCCCAAAAAGTCACGCTTCCAGATCTCATGCCCAGGGCTGCCGGGCAGCGCCGGGTGGCGCACTTCAAGCACCTCGCTGCGTTGCTGCAACCAGTGCGCCACGCGCAGCGCCGACTGTTGATGCTGACGCAGGCGCACGCCCAAAGTGCGCAGACCGCGCAGGCCCAGATACGCATCGTCGGCGCTGGCGATATAGCCGAGGTCGCGCACCACTGAACGCACCTGGGCATAGAGCGGCTGGGTGGTCACGATGACGCCGAGCATCGCGTCGGAATGGCCCACCAGGTACTTAGTGGCCGCGTGAATGGAGATATCCACACCATGCTCAAAAGCCCGGAAGAACAGCGGCGTGGCCCAGGTGTTGTCCATCAACACCAGCGCGCCGTGGGCATGGGCGGCCCTGGCGATGGCCGGGATGTCCTGGACTTCAAAAGTGGTGGAACCCGGCGCCTCGACAAACACCACCTTGGTGTTGGGCCGCAGTTGGCCCGCGATGTCGGCGCCCAGTTCAGGGTCGAAATAGGTGGTTTCAATGCCATAGCGCGACAGCACGTCGTCGAAGACTTTGCGCGCATGCCAATAACAATTGTCGGTGACCAGCACGTGGTCACCGGCCTTGGCCACAGCCAGCACTGCGCCGGTAATCGCCGCCAGCCCCGACGGCATGATCAGCCCGCGATAGCCGCCTTCCAGCTCGGCCACCGCATCTTCAAACGCTGCGGTGGTGGGGTTGCCGTTGCGCCCGTAAGCATTGCCACGAAACTCCGGATCGGCCGACTTGCGCCGAAATTCGGCGAGCGCCTGGGTGTTTTCCCAGACGTAAGTCGACACGCGATAAACCGGGGTGTTGACCGTGCCCTCGTGGCTCGCCGGATTACGCCCCAAATGGGTCAGCTGGGTGTCGGCCAGCCAATGACTACGCGATTCTCTTGTGGACATCTTCACAGTACTCGTTCGAGGAAACGTTGGGTTCGGGGGTCGGCGGGGCGGCTGAAAATCAACTCGGGGTCGCCCTTTTCGACGATTCGCCCGCCATCGGTGAAATACACCGTGTCGGCGATTTCGCGGGCGAAGCGCATCTCGTGGGTAACGATCAGGCAGGTCATGCCGCTGGCGGCAACATCGCGGATAGTGTTGAGCACTTCCTTGACCGTCTCCGGGTCGAGGGCCGCGGTCACTTCGTCAAACATCATCACGTCGGGGCGCATCGCCAGGCTGCGGGCAATCGCCACGCGCTGCTGGCCGCCGGACAACTGCCCGGGGAAGGCACCCTGTTTGTTTTCCAGACGCACCTTGGCCAGCAGCTCAATGGCGTACGCCTCGGCCTCTTGCCGGGACTGGCCAAGCACTTGAATCGGCGCCAGGGTGATGTTGTCCAGCACGCTGAGGTGCGGGAACAGGTTGTAGCTTTGAAAGATCATGCCGACGTGGCGGCGCAGGCCGGGCACGTCGAGTTGCGGGTCATCGACGCGGATCCCGCAGACCTCGATGCGCCCGCTGTCCACCGGGGTCAAGGCGTTGAGGGTGCGCAGCAGAGTGGACTTGCCCGAGCCGGACGGGCCAATCAGGCAGGCGATTTCCGAGCGCCGAACCGACAGTGAAATGCCCTGCAAAATGGGCTGGTCACCGTAGGATTTGTACACGTCCTCCAACTGGATTTGCAGCGGCTGGCTCATGAGTACAGGCTCCATTTGCGCTCCAGGTACCGTGAGTAACGGGAGATCGGGTAGATGTAGATAAAGAAGGCAACGAACACGTAGAGGTAGGCAGGCAGCAGCAGGTCCGGGCGGGTCTGGCCGGTGAGGCGCAGTTGCAGGCTGGTCATCAGCTCTTCTACGCCCATCAAATTGGCCAGCGAGGTGGCCATGGTCACGGCGCAGTACAGGCTCATCCACGGCGGCACCATGCTGCGCAGGGCCTGGGGCAGAATCACCAAACGCAGGCTTTTGCGCCGGGGCAGCGCCAGCGAGGCGGCGGCTTCCCACTGGGCCACGGGGATCGAACGAATGCCGCCACGCACAATC
Source organism: Pseudomonas helleri (assembly GCF_001043025.1). Taxonomy (GTDB): domain Bacteria; phylum Pseudomonadota; class Gammaproteobacteria; order Pseudomonadales; family Pseudomonadaceae; genus Aquipseudomonas; species Aquipseudomonas helleri. Next base: position 24,485 of record NZ_JYLD01000021.1, read on the forward strand.
TCCGAGACGTAACCGCTGCCCGCCAAACCGAGCCCCAAGGCAGCCTTGAGCCAATCGGGAATCTGCCACCAGCGGTCCAGCGCCTGGAACTCAAACGGCAGCAGGTTCATCACCAAAAACACCACCACCAGCCACGGCGCATTGCGCAGCAATTGAGTCAGCAGCACCGCCATCTGGCGCAACCCGCGATGCAGCGAGACCTGCAAGCACCCCAGCAGCGTGCCGAACACTGTCGCTGCCAGCATCGCCACCACGCCCATCAGAATGTTCAGGGCAAAACCGCGGGCCAGCGCGGGGGTCCAGTTCAGCAACAGCGCAATGATGTCGCGATAGGCCCAGGCCACCGCCCCCACGCCGACACCCGCCGCCAGCCACAACACGCCCAGCGCGATAAAGCGCGAGGCGTTGAGCGGTGGGCGGATGCGTTGAGACAACAGAGTCAAAGGGCTCATCGGCTGTGATACCCCGGCAGGCGAAAGCGCGCTTCGATCCGCGACATCAGCAAGGCACAACCGCCGAGCAGGATGAAGTACATGAGCAGCAGCACCTGCATCATCTCGGCGACGTTGAAGTTGTCAGTCCAGATGCGGTTGCAGGCGTAGAGCAACTCCGGCACTGCGATGGCGTAGGCCACCGAGGTGGACTTGACCGCCTGCGCCAGGCTGTTGCCCAACGCAGGCAAACTGTTGCGCAGCGCCAGCGGCAAGATCAGGTGGCGAAACAGTTTGCGCCCGTGCAAGCCCAGGGCTTGCGCGGCCTCAATGGTCGAGCGCGGCACGGCGTCGATGCTGCCGCGCAGCGCCTCGATCTGGAAGGCGCCCGAGTGCAGCCCGAGCACAATGACTGCCCACTGAAAGTTACCGATCATGCGCACCGCATGGCCGTCGGCGTCCTCGACCATCGGCAACAGCGAACCCAGGCCGAAGTAGAAGAAGTACAACTGGGCCAGCAACGGCGTATTACGAAACAGCTCGACATAGGCGGTGACCGCCTGACGCACTGGCCGCCACGGTGAAGACTTCAACGCCACGCCCAGCACGCCGATCACCAGCGACAGCAGCACGCTGGCAATCGCCAGGCCCAGGGTGAAACCCAGCCCCAACAGAAAGCGCTGGGCGTCCGTCGGGTCCCAGAGAATACTCAGGTGAAAGCCCTGGCCTTCAAGCCACGGTCGCACATAGCGTTCAATCACTGGCCTGCACTCCCCTGCGCATAACGGGCGTGCTGCTCGGCCACCCAAGGGTTGGCTTCGATGCCGTATTTTTTCTCAAGCTCGATGATCAGCCCGGAGCGATGCCAGCCTTCAACCACTTTGCCGAGCAAGGCTTGCAGCTCAGGTTGGCCCTTGCGCAGGGCGATACCCCAAGGCGCGGCATCCTGGCTGGGCAATTTGATTTCGTAGTCTTGCCAGTTCGGGTCTTTGGCCAGCTCGCGGTAGAACACGTCATCGGCAAGAGTGCCTAGGCAACGCCCGTCGGCCACGGCTTTGCGCACTTCGGCGTTGCCGGTGTAAGAGGCAAAACGTACGCCGTAACGCTCCTCGTAAGGGCGCACCCAAACGCTGGCAGGGTTCGAGCACAGCACCTTGCCGCGCAGGTCTTCCCAGTGTTCGAGGCGAGTGGTTTTGGGGGCGAAAACCGTGGCCGCCGAGCTGTAATAACCCGGCTCGACGAAGTCCACTTCCCGGCGACGGCTCGGGGTGTCCAGCAACGACGTTACCAACAGTTCACAGCGCCCCTGATTGAGAAACGCCAAGCGGTTGACCGGGGTGACCAACACCAGTTGCAGGCCCAGGTCCTTGCCGGTGGCCTGCTGAAGCTGGTGTTGCAGATCCAGTACCAGGTCGTAGATCAGGCCGCTGTGGTTGCCCTCGGCATCGATGAACTTGAAAGGCGGGAATTCCTCGCCGGTGCAAACGCTCAGGCTGCCACGGGAAACCGCCCGCTCCAGCAGCACCTCGGCCTGTGCCACGCTCCAGCCGAGCAGTGCCAACAGGCCAAAACTCAGGCGCAGCAACGTGCGACGAACGGATAGAAACTCGAGTACAGCGCACACCTGGTGCATGTTGAGGCCCTCGCTAAAGAAGTGGGTGAAGGAGAATTGGCGAGGGTTAGCCCGCCGCAAGCTCGGCGGGGTCAAGACGCAAGGCCGTGGCATACCCGGCGCGGGCGAGGCGCTCGGCGACCACTTCCACAGGCTCGGCGTCGCCGATCAGCACCAGCACCTGATGCGTGTCCGCAGGCAGCCTGGCGGGCAAAACCGCGCCCTCGGCGCTGCTCACAGGCACGGCTGGGGGCAACTCTTCTGGCAATTGCACGGCGTGGTCCACCGCGAAAAAGGCCAGCGGTTTGGCCTGGTGAGCCTCGACGACGTGCGCCAGTGACACGCGCTGTACCCCAAGGCTCAGCGGGCCACGGTTGTTCACGTCGTATGCTTCGCTGTCCGGGCCACGAAACACCGGCGCGCCACGGTTTTCTGGGCCGTCGACGCCGATGCCGTAGATGTGCAGGTGAACGGCCAGCTCATCACCGTCGACCTGGATGGTGTGGTAATCGCCTGCGGGCATGTACAGCACATCCCCCGCCACGATCGAGTGCTCGCCGCGCTTGCGCAGTTTGCCTTTGCCCGGCTCCGAGCCATCGTCGATGCGCTCAAACAGCACGTTGTGTTCGTTGCCGGACACCCCGGCAATCAGCGCCCACGACGGGTGCCGATGCGGCGCATTGCTGGCGCGTGCTTTACCCACCAGCACGTACAAGGCGTTGCGCCGGTCGGCGTCTTCGCCCAGACGGTAGAAGCCGCTGGCCAGTTCGCTGCGAAACGGATACTGCTCGGTCGGGAACAATTCGGGCTGTGCGGCGAGATTACGCAACGCCTCGCGGGCGGCGTCTATCTGCTCGGCAGTGTTGTGCCCGGCGCCCAGGCCTGCGGCACGTACAGCGTCGAGAGTGTGGCGAACGGCGGTGGCACGTTGATGAATCAAAGACATTACTCAGGCTCCATGCATCACCGTCCGATCGGCTCGGACGGCGCATTGAAAAGGGGGCGTCAGAACTTCACGTTGAGGTTGGCGTAGTAATAAGCGCCTTCGTATCCACCGGGTGACAGCAGCGAGTAAACGGTCCGGCTGTTGGTGTTCAGCCGCTGTTTGTTGACCTTGTCCGGGAAGCTGTCAAAGATGTTGTTGCCACCCACATCCACCCGTACGTTCTTGGTCACCTGGTAGCTGACGCTGGCGTCGGTCACCCATTGGGCGCCGAACGTCTGGTCGTAACCGGGGCGTGGCGGCTTCTGGGCATCGGCCGATTTGAACTCACCAAAACGTGTTTCCGAGATGCGCAGGCCCCAATCGCCATAGCTGTAATGCGCGGTCAGGTTGAGCTTGGAGCTGGGCGCGGCGTCGGTGATCAGGTACTCCGTCTCGCGGTTGACCAACACCGCGTTGGGGTTGATGGCCAGCAACTGCGAAGGCGTTTGCGGCAGCTTGAGAATCTCGGTGTCGTTCCAGTTGTAACCGCCGCTGAAGGCCAACCGGCCGTATTGCTTGAGGTCGAACACGTAGTTACCCACCACGTCGACGCCTTTGGTTTTGGTGTCCAGGCCGTTGGTGTAGAAGCTCGCCGCGCTCACGTCATAGCCCAGTGGGTTGAGGAAACCGCCCAGGTTGGTCTGGTTCTCGGACAGGGTGACGCGGTCACGCAACTTGATCTGGTAAACATCCACAGTCAGCGATGCATTGGGCAACGGGGTGAACACCGCACCCAAGGAGAAGTTGGTCGACTTCTCGGGCTTGAGGTCTTGCGCGCCAAGCAGACGCGCAACCGGGTGGTCGACCGGGAAGGTACGGCTGTCGTACATCACGCTACCGTTCCAGGTGCTCTGGGTGTAGGAGTGGCCGATCTGCCCAAGGCTGGGGGCACGGAAACCCGTGTTGGCGGTGGCGCGCAACGCAAACATCGGGTTGAACTCATAGCGCGCCGACACCTTGCCGGTGCGGGTCGAACCGAAGTCGGAATATTTTTCGTAGCGCGCCGCTACGCCCATTTGCAGCTTTTCGGTCAGGTTGTTTTCCAGGCTGACATACAGCGCCTTGACGTTGCGGTCGTAGCTGCCGGCATCCCCGGGCTGGTAGCCGGGGAAGCTCTGCGAGCCGACGCCCGCCCGCACGTCATAACCCGGCGCCGCAGGGCCAAAGCCTGCATTGGGGTTAGGCCCCGGGTCTACACCAGGACCACGGCGCGGCACGTCGGTGAACTCGTAAGGCCCACGGGCCCACGACTGATACTCACCGGCGTTAACGTCATAGTTTTCCTTGCGCCAGGCCGCCCCCGCAGCGAGGGTCACGGGGAAGTCCGTGAGTGACCATTGCAGATCCTTGACGTAGTCGAGGGTCAGGCTGGTCTGGTCGGAGGTATACCCGCCGGCGTGAAAACGGCGCTGGCTGTCGGGGCCGAACGAAGGGTTGATGGAGTTGTTGAGGATGTATTCGATGTCGCTGCGCCCGTAGCTGGCGGCCAAATCGAACTTGCCGATATCGTCATCGCCAAAGCGCGAACCGAAGGTGGCCTCGTAGTCTTCGCTTTTGAGGTCCAGCCACGGCTGGAAGCCTTCCGGGTACACCGACAGCCAGTTACGGCCTTGCTGGTCATACGGGTAGCGATAGGCGTTTTGCGAATGGCTAATGCGGTGCCCGTAGGTGGCGAAGCCATAGAGCTGAACCTGGTCGGTCACGCTGCTCTCGGCGTTAAGCGCCAGGTTGTAATCATCCAGCGCGGGCGAGCCGGTGGCGTATTCGCGGTTGGCCGTGGCTTCGCGCGGGTCGTTGGCATTCCAGAAGTACACGCTGTCATCGGTCTTGCCGCTGGGGTAGGTGCGCTTCTTGTTGCTCCAGTCGCCGCTCAAGGTGAGGAAACCATCGCCCGGCAAGGTGAAGCCTTTCCAGGTCTCGACGTTTTTGCTGAAGCCATCGCCTTTGGTGAACTTGCCCATCGTCGTGTTGACTTCGCCGCCGCTGTCGCGCTCCTTGAGCACGACGTTGATGACCCCGGCAATCGCGTCCGAACCGTATTGCGCCGACGCACCGTCACGCAGTACTTCGACGCGCTCGATGGCGCTGATCGGGATGGTGTTGAGGTCGGCGGCGTTCGAGCCGCGACCAAAAAACGGTTTGTTGTTCACGAAGGCCGAGACGTGCCGGCGCTTGCCGTTGATCAGCACCAGCGTCTGGTCAGGCGACAACCCGCGCAAGGCGGCAGCCCGGAAGCTCGACAGACCATCCACACCGTTGACCAGCGGGTAGTTGAACGACGGCACCAGCGCTTGCAGCGCTTGGCTCAAGTTGGTGAAGCCGGTTTCCTGAATCGCATTGGCGCTGATGGTGTCGACTGGCGAAGAACTTTGCAGCGCGGTCAGGTCAGTGCGTCGGGTCCCCACCACCACGACCTGATCCAGCTGCGGTGGCACCTGCGCTGCCGAAGGCGCCAGGGCATAAATCACAAAGCTGCCTTGGGCGGTCTGGCGTGCGGCCAGGCCCGAGCCTTCGAGCAACTTGTTCAGCGCTTGTTCCACCGACAAGCTACCCCGCACCGAACGGCCCTGCTTGCCCGCCACCAATGCCTGGGGCGCCAGCACGTTGGTACCGGTTTGTTCCGCCAGTTGGTTGAGCGCTTGTTGCAGAGGTTGTGCGGGCAGGTCGATGCTCTGCGCCACGGTGACAGCGTCACCGGCTTGCGGCGCGGCGTAGGCGACACTCCCGAACAGAAGACCACCAGACAGAATCGCAGTACTTAACAGCGTTAATTGAGGTTGAAACATTTATGAGCTCCCTGGCCATCATTTGTGGTCCTCGAAACAAATGACGTCCAGGTCGCGAACAGCCTCAGGTTATAAAACAACAATCAATAAGATCATTTTGATCTTTAGATATGCCCGTGCTCAGGGCGCTTGCCAACCGCGACGGGCCAACTCGGCAGCGCCTGCGGGCAATGCCTGGGCGCCACCCAGTTGTTCGGCGAGCAGTGCCAGGTGGGCGGCATCTTCCAGAGCGACCAGCAAACGCGCAGCCCCCAACACGCCCTTTTCACTCCAGGCAAACGGGCCGTGGTTGGCGAGCAATACCGCTGGCGCGGTGGTGTCGTCGCGCAGCAAATCGATCACCGGCTGAGAGGCGTAACGCGGGCCCCACTCGCTCACCGGGATTTGCTGGTCTTCACGCAGCAGGCCCAACAGGCCTGAGCTGTAAGGGCGCAACGGGCGGCGGGCAATGGCATGGGCGGTGAGGTACAGCGAGTGGGTGTGGATAACTGACGTGGCCTGTGGACGCTCGCGCAAAATGGCCACGTGCAGCGCTGCGACTTCCTGCAGATTGGCGGACAACGTGCCTTGGTGCGTGCGCAAATCGAAATCCAGCAGGACCGCCGTACCCGCGTCTGGGCCAGCCAGAGAAGCAATCAACAGCTTCTCTTGATCCCCTACACGCAGGCTAATATTGCCCGCATGGGTCGGCGAAAGGGTTTGCGTATCGATCAGCAATTGGCGCGCTTGGGAGAAAGCTTGCTCAAATTGTTGCAACGCCAGCAAAGGGTCAGAGACAGGCCGGGATTCTTGAAGGGTCATAACGGTTCCTGAAGGTTCAGGGGGGTGAAATTACCCCCCTTGATTCAGGGACGTTTAATCAGCGGATTGCCTCAGGTCGGCTGCGCAAACTCTTAGCGGGCGCGGATATCCACACTCTGGTCAGGATTGATAACCAGATTCAGCGCAAACAACTCCGGCAGCACATGCAGCAGCTCATCGGGCTTGGCCAGTGAGAACGACCCACTGATGCGCAACGCCCCCAGCTTGCTGTCATGAATACGGATACGCCCGCTGCGGTAGCGTTGCAGTTCGGCCACCGCTTCGGCCAGGGTCTCGCCAGAAAACACCAGACGCCCGTCACGCCAGCTCACCGCCTGGGTGGCGTCTACATCGCGGATGCCATCGACAAACAACCCATGCCGCGTGCGCAACTGCTGGCCACGGGTGATTTGCAACGCATCGGCTTCGTGGTCCGGCGTCACCTGAACCCGCCCTTCAAGCACAGTGACCTGGTTACCCTCCTGCCACTGACGCACGTTGAACACCGTGCCGAGCACCCGCACCCGCGTGTCCAAAGACGTGACTTCGAAGGGAATATTGGCCTGGTGAGTGACTTCGAACAGCGCCTCACCCTGGACCAGTTGCACCTCTCGCGAGCGCAGCCTGCGCACGAAATCCAGATGGGTATTGGTATTGAGCTGCACCCGGCTGCCGTCGCTGAGAGATACCTCCCGGTGCTCGCCCAAACCGGTCACGTATTCGCCCTGGGACAACACCGGGTTGACCCACCACAAGGTCAGGCCAACCCCGAGCAGCAGCACCAGCGCACTGCTCCATGTGGGCCAGGCCCAGCCACGACGGGGGTTGCGAACGGCCGGGGCCTGCGCAGCAGACGCCGGGGCCAGGTGGCGCGGGTAGCGCTGGCGCAAACTGTCGAGTGAGGCATCCAGCGCGATAACGGTTTGTCGCTGGGCTTCATAGCAGCGCCGATTGTCGTCACTCACGGCCACCCACTGCTCTAATTCCAGGCGAGCGTCCGCTTCGCGTTGTGGGTCGCCGCAACGGCTGCGCGCCAATAAGCGATTAACGTAATCCGAGTCATTTAAAGGCAAGTTCATCGCCTGATTAGAGTGCTAGCAAAGCAGCAATGAAAGACAAGTAACCCACCTCGGCACGCGCATTAATCCATAAACTCCCGGCAAATTTTTAAACCCAGTGCCACATGCTTCTCCACCATGCTGGGCGAAATGCCCATGCTGGCGCCAACCTCGTTATGCGCCAGACCGTGGATGCGCGAGAGGATAAACGCCTCGCGGCAGCGCGCCGGCATGCTATCAATGGCTTTGGACAATAGCTCCACCCGCTCCTGCCCCAAGGCAATGCGCTCCGGGTCGATGTCGTGGGACAGCGCCGGCAACGACTCGGCATCCACCCGCGACTCCAAAGATTCCATAGGCAGGCGCCGACGATGCCGCGCAAGATCGATTTTCAAATTACGGGCGATTTGCCGAAGCAACCCCGCAGGTGATCGAACCTCTTGCTCAGCGGGCAGCTTAAGCAACCGCTCAACACTGGCCTGCGCAATATCCCCGGCATCCTGGCGAGAGCTGCTGTCACGGTCCATGGATTTATAAAAGTCGGTGTAAATTGGATTTATATTTTTTAAGAGTTTATTGCTCATTAATCACGGCATCGTCAGTGCGATGCGGCTCCTGCTGGAGCAGGCAGAACCGGCCATCGGAAAATGAAATGTGCATATCCGGCGGCCCGGTTTTTATAGCCTAACGAGCATTTTTTTAGATATGAAATAACTGTTTGGCCTAGGCGTGTTGATTTAGCTCATAACGCCTCACGCATCCAGCTCAACGTAGCTCGACTCCCCACCCCCGGTCGCACCCGATAACCAGCCCCAGACAAACTCCAGTGTGGTGCGCCCGGCGTGATCGACACCGACCGTGCCCCGCGACCAACCGGCCAGCAACTCGCCCTCTGCGGTCAGGCAGTGGTACAGCAACTCGATGCTGTCGGGGCCGGTGGCGCGACCGACCAAATGCCCCGTGCAGATATGCCCGCCCTGGTAAGTCCCGGTGATCGCATTGCCATCGACGTGGTAGTGGAACACCGTGCTGGCGTCGGATAACCCGCTAGCGTTACTCGCCACGGCGAACCGGCGATTGTTCATGCGTTGGCTGATGTTTTTAAAGGTGCTGTCCATCGATTTTCGAGCTCCTGATTGCCTGCGATCTGCATAAAGTGGGTCGAAGGGTTTGAACGTAGAGAGTTGGGTAAAACAACCAAAAAACCGTAGCCATCCCTCCAAAAGCGGCTTTGAATTCGGCTTTACAGGCGTCATGCCATAAAATGGCCGGTTGCCGAAGAACCGTCATGACTCTGGCCATGAAGGGCTTCCATCCTTAACAAATAAGTGTGGTCAAGATGAACAAGCCTTTCATTTCGCTGTGCCCTGAAATTACTCGGGCGCACGCGCTGACGTTGATGGATTGGTTGGAGGATGAACGTGTCACCTGCTACCTGAGCGATTCTCGTCATGTTTCGCGCGCCATTGGGCACGCCATTGATCGGACACAACTGCCGATCCTGACTCATCTATTCAACCAGGGCGGCCGGTTCTTCATGGCCTTTGACAGGCATGACGCTCCGGTCGGCTTTGTCCGTCTGATCAAAACCGGCCCGGATTGCGAGATAGTCCTGGTCATCGGAGACAGCGACAAATGGGGCCGCAACCTTGGCGCCCGCACGATCCAGGAAGGCATGAAACTGGCCTTCCTCGACATGCGGGCCAAGAAGCTCATCGCCAAGATCCATCCGGACAACACGCGCTCGCTCAAAGCCTTTGTGCGCAGTGGTTTTGTGCTTGAGAGCGAAACGCCGACATTGAAGTCATTTTCCATGGCGGCAGGACGCTATCTCCAGCTCTTGCGCGAAGGGGCCGTGAGTAACGCCACCAAAATCTTCATTACTGAAATCGACAAGGCCAGGCTCGAACAACTGATCGCGCTCGAAACAGGCCCCGCCGTCGTTGAGCTCGAACATGAGCTTGAGCGTGCCATTGTCGTCAAGCCGCAGCAGGTGGCATCCAATGTCGTCACGATGAACTCCAGAGCCTTGCTGCAGTTGGACGACGAAGAGATCGAAGTGGCCTTGGTCTACCCCGAAGACGCCGACAGCAACAGCGGAAAACATTCCGTTTATTCCGACATCGGTGCCGCCATCCTGGGTTATCAGGAAGGGGACGCCATTGACTGGCGAATATCAGACAAGACCCGCCGGATAGAAATCAGGAAAGTGCTTTACCAGCCGGAGGCTGCGGGCGACTTCCACCTTTAATTGCGGCTTTTACTGCGTGTTGATCCATCAGGCGCGAAGGTTTTCACACGCTTCGTGTCTGGCAGGTTTGTGGAAGTTTCAATGCTCAACATTCAACCCGCTGGGTGCGGGTTGAATGTGTTCACCCAATGCCGTGGAAAAACTTATTCCACAGTCACCGATTTAGCTAAGTTGCGCGGCTGGTCTACGTCGGTGCCTTTGAGCACGGCCACGTAGTAAGACAGCAGTTGCAACGGGATGGTGTAGAGGATCGGCGCCAGCACGTCGTGGATGTGCGGCATGTTGATCACATGGGTGCCTTCGCCGTTGCTCATGCCGGCTTGTTCGTCAGCGAAGACGATCAACTCGCCGCCACGGGCGCGAACTTCTTGCAGGTTGGATTTCAATTTTTCCAACAGTTCATTGTTCGGCGCAACGGTGACCACCGGCATGTCGTTGTCCACCAGTGCCAACGGGCCATGTTTCAGTTCGCCCGCCGGGTACGCTTCAGCGTGGATGTACGAAATTTCTTTGAGCTTGAGCGCGCCTTCCATCGCCACCGGGTACTGCGCACCACGGCCCAGGAACAGGGTGTGGTGTTTGTCGGCGAACAGTTCAGCGACTTTCTCAACGGTAGCGTCCATCGCCAGGGCTTCACCCAAACGTGTCGGCAGGCGGCGCAGTTCTTCAACCAGTTGCGCTTCAACACCGGCTTCGAGGGTGCCGCGCACTTGGCCCAGGGACAAGGTGAGCAGCAGCAGGCCGACCAATTGAGTGGTGAAAGCTTTGGTCGAGGCCACGCCAATTTCACGACCGGCTTGGGTCAGCAGGGTCAGGTCAGACTCACGAACCAGCGAGCTGATGCCGACGTTGCAAATCGCCAGGCTGCCGAGGAAGCCCAGCTCTTTGGCGTTGCGCAGCGCTGCCAGGGTGTCAGCGGTTTCGCCCGATTGTGAGATCGACACGAACAGGGTGTCTGGCTGAACCACCACTTTGCGGTAGCGGAACTCGCTGGCCACTTCGACCTGGCACGGGATGCCCGCCAGGCTTTCCAGCCAGTAACGCGCAACCATACCGGCGTGGTAGCTGGTACCGCAGGCCACGATCTGGACATTGCGCACTTTGGCGAACAGTTCTTTGGCGTTTTGGCCAAAGGCCTGCACCAGAACGTGGTCCTGACCCAGACGGTTTTCCAGGGTGCGCTGGACAACGCTTGGCTGCTCGTGAATTTCTTTGAGCATGTAGTGACGGAACTCGCCCTTATCGGCCGCTTCGGCACCGTCGCGGTATTGAACGGTTTCGCGCTGAACGGTCTGGCCGTCCACATCCCAGATTTGCACGCTGTCACGACGGATTTCAGCGATGTCGCCTTCTTCCAGGTACATGAAGCGGTCAGTCACTTGGCGCAGGGCCAATTGGTCGGACGCGAGGAAGTTTTCGCCCAGGCCCAGACCAATCACCAGCGGGCTACCACTGCGGGCAGCCACCAGGCGATCAGGTTGTTTGGCGCTGATAACGGCCAGGCCGTATGCACCGTGCAGCTCTTTAACGGTGGCCTTCAGGGCTTCGGTCAGGTCGGTTTGTTCTTTGAGTTTGTGTTGCAGCAGGTGGGCGATGACTTCGGTGTCGGTGTCCGAGGTGAACACGTAACCCAGGCCTTTAAGCTGTTCGCGCAGGGCTTCGTGGTTTTCAATAATGCCGTTGTGCACAACAGCCAGATCCGAGCCCGAAAAATGCGGGTGCGCATTGCGCTCGCACGGTGCACCGTGGGTGGCCCAACGGGTGTGGGCGATGCCCAGACGGCCCACCAGCGGTTCACCGGCCAGGGCTTGTTCCAGCTCAGACACTTTGCCGTTACGGCGCGTGCGCTCCAGCGTACCGTTGTTGGTAAACACGGCAACACCGGCGCTGTCATAGCCACGGTACTCAAGACGCTTCAGGCCTTCGAGCAGAATGGCCGTGATATTACGTTCGGCGACTGCGCCAACGATTCCACACATAAATTTCTCCTAATCGAGGGCGGCGCATAACAGTGTTATGCCCCGGGCCTGAATCTGTTCGCGTGCCTCTTTGGGCAGGCGATCATCTGTAATAAGGGTATGGACGCTGCTCCAGGGCAGTTCCAGGTTGGGTATTTTGCGGCCGATCTTGTCGGACTCGACCATCACAATCACTTCACGCGCGACATCAGCCATGACCCGGCTCAGACCCAACAACTCGTTAAAAGTTGTCGTGCCACGCTGCAGGTCGATCCCGTCAGCACCGATAAACAATTGGTCGAAGTCGTAAGAGCGCAACACTTGCTCCGCCACCTGTCCCTGAAAGGACTCGGAGTGCGGATCCCACGTGCCGCCGGTCATCAACAGCACAGGTTCGTGCTCAAGTTCACTGAGCGCGTTGGCCACGTGCAACGAGTTGGTCATCACTACCAGACCCGGTTGCAGGCCCAGTTGCGGAATCATCGACGCCGTGGTGCTGCCGCTGTCGATGATGATCCGCGCGTGTTCTTTAATCAGGCCGACGGCCACACGGGCGATGGCTTGCTTATAGAGGGAGACAGGCTGAGGGACGTCACTCACGAGTTCTTGCGGCATGGTGATGGCGCCGCCATAACGACGCAGTAACAAGCCATTACTTTCGAGTGCCGCCAGATCCTTGCGAATCGTAACCTCGGAGGTTTCGAAGCGCTTGGCCAATTCATCCACACTGACTTCGCCCTGCTCGGTGAGCAAGGCCATGATGTTGTGTCTGCGTTGGGGCGTGTTGCGCTTGGACATGTGGGCTCTAAGTTTCGGTTCGAAAGATAACGAAAGCAATGAAACCCGATCTCGAAATTCACGTCAAGAATTTGTTGCAGATTATTTTGTGAATAACTCACTTTCGCCCCCACCAGGCGGGGGTTTGGCGGGCAATAAAGAGCAGATAAAACAAAGCCTTATCCACAGGTGATGGATAAGGCTTTGTGTAAGTTATTGATTTAAAACAGTTATACGATGACTTAAATGTGTAACAAAACAACCATTTCGAGCTGTGGATAACTACCTTTGTAGGAGCTGCCGAAGGCGGTGATCTTTCGATGGGTCAAAAGATCGCGAGACGAGCTCGCTCCTACAGTGGGGAATTAACTTACGGCTTCGGTTGTTTCACCGGGCGTTTCCAGCCATCGATATTGCGCTGGCGGGCACGGCCCACAGCCAATTGCTCGGCTTCAACGTTTTGATTGATGGTCGAACCGGCCGCAGTGGTGGCTCCATCAGAGATATCCACAGGCGCTACCAGCGAGTTGTTGGAACCGATGAACACATCCGCACCCAACACGGTTTTCCACTTGTTGGCACCGTCGTAGTTGCAGGTGATGGTGCCCGCGCCGATGTTGGTGCGCGGGCCCACTTCGGCATCGCCCAAATAGGTCAGGTGACCGCACTTGGCTTCTTCACCCAGGTGGGTGTTTTTCAACTCTACAAAGTTACCCACATGGGCGCGAGCATCGAGCACGCTGCCCGGACGCAATCGCGCGAAAGGACCGGCATCGCTGCCCTCGCCCAGTACCGCGCCATCAAGGTGGCTGTTGGCTTTGACCACCGCACCTTTGCGCAAGGTGCTGTCTTTGATCACGCAGTTCGGACCAATCACCACGTCATCTTCGATCACCACGCGACCTTCAAGAATCACGTTGATGTCGATCAGCACGTCACGACCGACGGTCACTTCACCGCGCACATCAAAACGGGCCGGGTCACGCAGTGTTACGCCCAGTGCCATCAGTCGACGGCCTTCACGCAACTGGTAATGACGTTCCAGCTCGCTGAGCTGTTTACGGTCATTAGCGCCCTGCACTTCCATCGGGTCATGGGCGTGCTCAGTGGCCACTACCAAACCATCGTTAACCGCCATGGCGATTACGTCAGTCAGGTAATACTCGCCCTGGGCATTGTTGTTCGACAAACGGCTCATCCAGTCAGCCAGGCGTGCGGTTGGCAAAGCCAGAATCCCCGTATTGCCTTCGGTGATGGCACGTTGCTCATCGGTGGCATCTTTATGCTCAACAATGGCGCTGACCTTGCCGGTGGCATCACGCACAATACGGCCATAGCCCGTCGGGTCAGCCAGGTTCACGGTCAGCAGGCCCAGTTGCTCGGGGCTCACTTGCTTGAGCAGGCGTTGCAAGGTGTCGACTTCGATCAACGGTACATCGCCGTACAGCACCAGCACATTTTCGGCGGTCAAAAATGGCAAGGCTTGCGCCACGGCGTGGCCGGTACCCAGTTGCTTGTCTTGCAGCACAAAGTTCAGGTCATCAGCAGCCAGACGCTCGCGGACCAATTCGGCACCATGGCCGATAACCACGTGAATACCGGTCGGCTTAAGTTGGCGGGCGCTGTGGATAACATGCCCAAGCATGGAGTTGCCGGCCACCGGGTGAAGGACCTTGGGCAGGGACGAACGCATGCGGGTGCCCTGGCCTGCGGCGAGAATAACGATATCGAGAGACATGACTGGCTACCAATCCTGGGTGGTCAGCGAATGCGACCAAAAGTAGTTCGCGGAAATGAAAAAAGGGTAGCCGAGGCTACCCTTTTTAATCAATCACACAATCAGTAACGGCTTAATTGCCGAACTTCTTGCGGATTTGCTGGACGGTGCGCAGCTGAGCTGCAGCCTCGGCCAGACGTGCGGCAGCAGATCCGTAATCGAAATCTGCGCCTTTTTCGTTCAGGGCCTTCTCGGCAGCCTTAACGGCTTCCTGAGCAGAGGCTTCATCCAGGTCGGCAGCACGTTGCACGGTGTCGGCAAGCACCTTGACCATGTTCGGCTGAACCTCGAGGAAACCACCAGAGATGTAAAACACCTCGGCTTCGCCACCCTGTTTGATCAGGCGGATCGGACCTGGGTTCAGACTGGTGATCAGCGGAGCGTGACCCAGAGCGATACCAAGATCACCCAGTGCACCGTGCGCAATCACCATCTCAACCAGACCGGAAAAGATTTCTCCTTCCGCGCTGACGATATCGCAATGGACTGTCATATTAGCCATCTGATTGCCTCAACCTGATTAGCGCCCGTTTCCGGGCGCCCGAATTACAGTTTCTTGGCTTTCTCGATCGCTTCTTCGATGCCGCCAACCATGTAGAACGCTTGTTCTGGCAGGTGGTCGTAGTCACCGTTGAGGATGCCTTTGAAGCCAGCAATGGTGTCTTTCAGGGAAACGTATTTACCCGAAGCACCGGTGAAGACTTCAGCCACGAAGAACGGCTGCGACAAGAAGCGCTGGATCTTACGAGCACGGTTTACCAACTGCTTGTCGGCTTCCGACAGCTCGTCCATACCCAGGATCGCAATGATGTCCTTCAGTTCTTTGTAACGCTGCAGCACGTACTGAACGCCGCGAGCGGTGTCGTAGTGCTCCTGACCGATCACGTTCGGGTCCAGCTGGCGCGAAGTCGAGTCGAGTGGATCGACCGCTGGGTAGATACCCAGGGAAGCGATGTCACGGGACAGTACGACGGTGGCGTCCAAGTGGGCGAAGGTGGTCGCTGGCGACGGGTCGGTCAAGTCATCCGCAGGTACGTATACCGCTTGGATCGAAGTGATCGAACCTTCCTTGGTCGAAGTGATACGTTCTTGCAGAACGCCCATCTCTTCAGCCAGGGTCGGCTGGTAACCTACTGCCGAAGGCATACGGCCCAGCAGTGCGGATACTTCAGTACCGGCCAGTGTGTAACGGTAGATGTTGTCGACGAACAACAGAACGTCGTTACCTTCGTCACGGAACTTCTCAGCCATGGTCAGGCCAGTCAGTGCTACGCGCAGACGGTTACCCGGCGGCTCGTTCATCTGACCGTAAACCAGCGCTACTTTGTCCAGTACGTTGGAATCCTTCATCTCGTGGTAGAAGTCGTTACCCTCACGAGTACGCTCACCCACACCGGCGAACACGGAATAACCGCTGTGCTCGATGGCGATGTTACGGATCAGTTCCATCATGTTTACGGTTTTGCCTACACCGGCACCACCGAACAGACCTACTTTACCGCCTTTGGCGAACGGGCAAACCAGGTCGATAACCTTGATGCCTGTTTCCAGCAGATCGTTGCCGCCAGCTTGCTCGGCGAACGAAGGTGCTGGACGGTGAATGCCCCAACGCTCTTCGGTGTCGATCGGGCCAGCTTCGTCAATCGGGTTACCCAGTACGTCCATGATCCGGCCCAGGGTCGCTTTACCGACCGGTACGGAGATGGCTGCGCCAGTGTCGACTACGTCCAGACCGCGCTTCAAGCCTTCGGTGGAACCCATCGCAATGGTACGAACTACGCCGTCGCCCAGCTGCTGCTGAACTTCCAGAGTAGTTTCCGCGCCTTGTACTTTCAGCGCGTTGTAGATGCTCGGTACGCTGTCGCGTGGAAATTCCACGTCGATAACGGCGCCGATGATTTGAACGATACGTCCGCTACTCATAGCTGGATCCTCTGAATATTTGAACCGTTAAACCGCGGCAGCGCCGCCGACGATTTCCGAGATCTCTTGGGTGATCGCAGCCTGACGCGCCTTGTTGTAGACCAGCTGCAAATCGCTGATCAGATCACCGGCGTTATCGGTAGCGTTTTTCATCGCGATCATCCGCGCCGCTTGTTCAGCTGCGTTGTTCTCGACCACCGCCTGGTACACCTGCGACTCCACGTAACGCACCATCAAGCCGTCAAGCAGCTCTTTGGCGTCTGGTTCGTAGAGGTAGTCCCAGTGGTGCTTGAGTTCCTGATCCGGGGTCGCCACCAGTGGAATCAATTGCTCCACGGTTGGCTGCTGGGTCATGGTGTTGATGAACTTGTTGGATACCACGGACAGGCGGTCAATCCGGCCTTCCAGGTACGCATCCAGCATCACCTTCACACTGCCGATCAGATCATTGATCGACGGCTCTTCACCCAGGTGGCTGATAGCTGCAACGACGTTACCGCCGAAGTTACGGAAAAAGGCCGCACCCTTGCTACCAACAACACACAGATCAATCTCGACGCCGTTATCGCGGTTTACCGCCATGTCCTTGACCAGGGCCTTGAACAGGTTGGTATTCAAACCACCGCACAAACCACGGTCACTGCTCACAACCACATAACCCACACGCTTAACTGCGCGGTCGATCATGAATGGGTGGCGGTATTCCGGGTTGGCGTTGGCCAAATGCCCAATAACCTGGCGGATGCGCTCCGCATAAGGACGGCTAGCAGCCATGCGCATTTGTGCCTTGCGCATTTTGCTGACCGCCACTTTTTCCATGGCGCTGGTAATTTTTTGCGTGCTTTTGATGCTCGCAATCTTACTGCGAATCTCTTTTGCGCCTGCCATGTAACACCTATCAGGTTAGCAAGCGGGAGCCTTGCGGCTCCCGCTGCGGCTTACCAGGTTTGGGTGGCCTTGAACTTCTCGATACCGGCTTTCAGGCCAGCATCGATTTCGTCATTGAAGTCACCCTTCACGTTGATCTTGGCCAACAAGTCGGCGTGATCGCGGTTGAAGTAAGCAATCAGCGCTTGTTCAAAGCTGCCGACCTTGGCGATTTCGACGTCAGTCAGGAACCCACGCTCAGCGGCATACAGCGACAACGCCATGTCAGCGATCGACATTGGGGCGTATTGCTTCTGCTTCATCAGCTCGGTAACGCGCTGACCATGCTCAAGTTGCTTACGGGTCGCTTCGTCCAGGTCAGAAGCGAACTGGGCGAATGCGGCCAGTTCACGGTACTGAGCCAGAGCGGTACGGATACCACCGGAGAGCTTCTTGATGATCTTGGTCTGAGCGGCACCACCCACACGGGATACCGAAACACCGGCGTTCACTGCAGGGCGGATGCCCGAGTTGAACATGGCCGATTCCAGGAAGATCTGACCGTCGGTGATGGAAATCACGTTGGTCGGAACGAACGCGGAAACGTCGCCAGCTTGAGTTTCGATGATCGGCAATGCGGTCAGGGAACCGGTTTTGCCGGTCACTGCGCCATTGGTGAACTTCTCTACGTAATCTTCCGAAACGCGGGATGCGCGCTCCAGCAGACGGGAGTGGAGATAGAACACGTCGCCTGGGTAAGCTTCACGGCCTGGTGGACGGCGCAGCAGCAGGGAAATCTGGCGGTAAGCCACTGCTTGCTTGGACAGATCGTCATAAACGATCAGCGCGTCTTCACCGCGGTCGCGGAAGAACTCACCCATGGTGCAACCGGCGTAAGGAGCCAGGTATTGCAGCGCAGGCGATTCAGAAGCACTGGCAGCCACGATGATCGTGTTTTTCAGTGCGCCGTTTTCTTCCAGCTTGCGAACCACGTTAGCGATGGTCGATTGCTTCTGACCGATAGCTACGTAGACGCAGAAAATGCCGCTGTCTTTCTGGTTGATGATCGCGTCGATCGCCAGAGCGGTTTTACCGATCTGACGGTCACCGATGATCAGCTCACGCTGGCCACGGCCGACAGGGATCATGGCATCGACAGCCTTGTAGCCAGTCTGTACAGGCTGGTCTACCGACTTACGCCAGATCACGCCTGGAGCAACTTTCTCGACCGCGTCGGTCTCGGTGTTGCCCAGAGGACCTTTGCCGTCAACTGGGTTACCCAGTGCGTCGACTACGCGACCCAGCAGTTCCTTACCAACAGGAACTTCCAGGATGCGGCCGGTGCACTTGGCGCTCATGCCTTCAGCCAGAGACTGGTAAGCGCCCAAAATTACGGCACCTACGGAGTCTTGCTCCAGGTTGAGGGCCATACCGAAGACGCCGCCCGGAAACTCGATCATCTCGCCGGACATTACGTCGGCCAGACCGTGAATCCGCACGATACCGTCAGATACGCTGACGACAGTGCCTTCGTTACGGGCTTGGGAGGTCACATCGAGCTTGTCGATGCGGCCCTTGATAATTTCACTTATTTCGGAAGGATTGAGTTGCTGCATTGCTCTGCTGCCCCTTCAAACTCAAGATTTCAATGCTTCGGCAAGATTCGCGAGTTTGCCGCGAATCGAGCCATCGATAACCAGGTCGCCGGCGCGAATGACAATGCCCCCAATGAGGGACTTGTCTTCCGCAACTTGCAGGCGCACTTCCCGGTCGAGTCGTGCACTGAGAACCTTGGCGAGTTTGTCTTGCTGTTCTTGGTTCAATGCGAAAGCACTGGTCACTTCAACATCTACCGACTTCTCTTGCTCGGCCTTGTACAGGTCAAACAGAGCGGCGATCTCCGGCAGAAGCAGGAGACGGTCGTTTTCTGCAACGACGTGGATGAAGTTCTGCACTTTCACATCAAACTTGTCGCCGCACACGTCAATAAACGTGGCGGCCTTTTCTGCGCTCGTCAGTCGCGGGGCCTTGAGCACGCGCTGCATCGTGTCGTCTTGCGACACCGCTGCAGCCAGGCCGAGCATGGCTGACCAAGAGGCCAGTTGCTGGTGGGCCTGGGCGTGCTCGAAGGCTGCCTTAGCGTAAGGTCGGGCCAACGTGGTCAATTCTGCCATGATCGCCCTCGCTTAAATTTCAGCAGCCAGTTTATTAACCAGCTCCGCGTGCGCGTTTTGATCGATTGTGGCACCCAGGATCTTCTCTGCGCCTTCAACAGCCAAGCCACCCAATTGGGCGCGCAGGGCGTCTTTAACGCTGTTCAGTTCCTGTTCGATCTCGGCCTGAGCCTGAGCCTTCACACGGTCAGCTTCAACGCGAGCCTGTTCACGGGCTTCGTCTACGATCTGAGTACCGCGTTTCTTGGCTTGCTCAATGATTTCAGCTGCTTGAGCCTTAGCTTCGCGCAGTTGTTGACCCGCTTTATCTTGGGCCAACTCCAGGTCACGAGCTGCTCGGTTAGCAGCGTCCAGTCCAGCCGCAATCTTCTTCTGACGTTCTTGCAATGCCGCGATGACCGGAGGCCACACGAACTTCATGCAAAACAGTACAAAAATGAAGAACGCAACGGACTGGCCAATCAGGGTTGCATTAATGTTCACGCCAACACCTCGCTCGTTCGTTGTCCATCACTCTAATCAACTCGAAAATTCGAGTGATTAGCCAGCGAGTTGACCAACGAAAGGGTTCGCGAAAGTGAAGAACAGTGCGATACCAACACCGATCATGGTTACGGCGTCGAGCAGACCGGCAACGATGAACATTTTAACTTGCAGCATTGGAACCATTTCTGGTTGACGCGCAGCGCCTTCCAGGAACTTGCCGCCCAACAGGCCGAAACCAATTGCGGTACCCAGTGCACCCAGGCCGATCAACAGTGCAACAGCGATAGCGGTTAGACCAACTACAGTTTCCATCTTTCCTCCCGACTTTTACGTCGTATGGTTTAGGTTTTTAGATTAAAGCGGTAAAACAAAATCAATTTGCTACACCCTCCCGCCGGAACGGGAGGGGCACCAGACTCGCCGAAACGGGTCTTAGTGGTTCTCTTCGTGCGCCATCGACAAGTAAACGATGGTCAACATCATGAAGATGAACGCTTGCAAGGTGATGATCAGGATGTGGAATACAGCCCACGCCCATTGCAGCACCACGCCCAGACCGCTAAGCCAAAGCAGGCCGCTGCCGAACATTACGGCGATCAGGATAAATACCAGTTCGCCAGCGTACATGTTGCCGAACAGACGCAGTGCCAGCGAGATTGGCTTGGCAACCAGCGTCACGAATTCGAGCAGGAAGTTCACCGGAATCAGCAGCGCTTGAACCAGGATATTCTTGCTGCCGAACGGGTGCAGGGTCAGTTCGCCGATAAAACCGCCGATGCCCTTGATTTTGATGCTGTAGAAGATGATCAACGCGAATACCGACAGGGCCATGCCCAGGGTAGCGTTAGGATCGGTCGTCGGTACGGCACGGAACGGGAAGTGCTCATCGCCAGTGATCAGGATGGCCAACTGTGGAATCCAGTCAACCGGGATCAGGTCGATGACGTTCATCAGGAATACCCAGACGAAAATTGTCAGCGCCAGCGGAGCAATCACGGCGCTACGGCCATGGAAGCTGTCTTTTACGCTGCCATCAACGAATTCCACCAGCACTTCAACGAAGTTCTGCAGTGCGCCTGGTTGACCGGAAGTTGCCTTCTTGGCCGCCATGCGGAAAATGAAGATAAACAGCAAGCCTACGAATACAGACCAGCCGAGGGTATCGACGTGGAATGACCAAAAGCCCATTGCTTTAGCTTCTGCAACGGTGTGAGCAAAGCCCCAGCCGCCATCAGGTAGCTGCCCGAAGGTCAGGTTCTGTAAGTGGTGCTGGATATAGCCCGAAGCGGTTGTTTCTGCCATGGTTGCCTCAAACGCCCTAAGGTCTCGAAAGTGTTGTTCTCATTAGCAGGGGAGCGAACCAGCTGACCAATTGGGTCAACACGAAGACGCCGAATACAGCTAGCGGCGCCAATGGCTTCACACCTGCAAACGTCAGCGCGAACAGCACTGCCGTCAAAATTAATTTGCCCGCCTCGCCAGCGTAAAACGACCGGACGATGGCTTGCGCTGCTCGAGCGCCGGTAAACCGGAAAGCTCTGTGAGCAAAGTACACATTGGGTAGCAAAGCGATCAGGCCTCCGCAGAGTCCTGAGTATCCGGCTACAACTCCATGCCATTGCCAGAGCCCCAGAGCAGCCAGCAATAAAACGACAAATTGAGCCAGCAAAACCGGAAAAACCGCCAAGCGATGGAATGGCAAGCGGTTTGGCGTGCGTGTCTCCATCACAACTGCTCCTCAATGGTCGGCTGCCAAAAGCTAAAACTTGGCATAATTTGTGCCGACAAAATGCGCGCAGAGTATAGGGGCGCTGAAGCCCCTATTCAACTGTCAGGTAGTGATTTCCGACTGCGCGCTACAAAGGAAATGTTTCAGCGGATGTGAGCAAGCACTCCTTGAAGCTCATCAAGGGAGTTGTAACCAATCACTAATTGGCCTTTTCCCTTCTTTCCGTGGCGGATCTGCACCGCAGAGCCTAGGCGCTCGGCCAGACGCTGCTCGAGACGAGTGATATCGGGATCGGCTTTAACCGGTTCAGCAGGCTCTTGTTTACCGCTCAACCACTGACGAACCAAGGCTTCGGTCTGGCGTACGGTCAGACCACGTGCGACAACGTGTCGCGCCCCCTCAACCTGCTTGTTGTCCGGCAAACCGAGCAATGCCCGCGCATGACCCATTTCGAGGTCACCGTGGGACAGCATGGTTTTGATCACTTCGGGCAATGAAATCAACCGCAACAAGTTAGCCACAGACACGCGGGACTTACCCACAGCGTCGGCCACTTGTTGTTGAGTCAGCTGAAACTCTTGCTGCAAGCGTTGCAAGGCAATCGCTTCTTCGATCGGATTCAGGTCTTCACGCTGAATGTTTTCAATCAGCGCCATCGCGATAGCGGTTTCATCCGGCACATCACGCACCATCGCCGGAATGGTGTCTTTACCGGCCTGTTGGCTGGCGCGCCAGCGACGCTCACCGGCAATGATCTCAAAACGGTCGCCGGCGATCGGACGCACCACGATCGGCTGCATCACGCCTTGGGTCTTGATCGAGTTCGCCAGTTCTTCGAGCGCTTGCGGGTCCATGTCGCGACGAGGCTGATATTTGCCGCGCTGGATCAGGTCCAGGGGCAAATGCTGCAGTTCGCTTTGATCGACCTTGACGGCCTGCTCTTCCAGCGAGCTGACCGTAGGACCACTCAGGAGTGCATCCAGTCCACGTCCTAGACCTCGTTTCTTGACGGCCATGGAATATCCTTAAGTTGGCTGAGCAGTGCGGGAGGTGCGACGTTGACGACGAACCAGCTCGCCGGCCAGGGCAAGGTAAGCAATCGCGCCACGGGAGTTTTTATCATAGGCCAATGCAGGCATGCCGTAACTCGGCGCCTCGGCCAGACGAATGTTTCGCGGAATCACCGTGTCGTACAACTGCTCGCCGAAGTGTTCCTTGAGCTGGGCCGACACATCGTTCATCAGGCTCAGGCGCGGGTCGTACATGGTCCGCAGCAGGCCTTCGATTTTCAGGTTCGGATTGAGCAATTCGGCGATGCGCTTGATGTTATCCACAAGGTCGCTCAAGCCTTCAAGGGCGAAGTACTCGCACTGCATGGGGATAATTACCCCGTCGGCAGCCACCAGGGCGTTCAAGGTCAGCATCGACAACGACGGCGGGCAGTCGATCAGGATGTAATCGTAGCTTTCACGCACCGGCGCCAGCGCTGTACGCAGACGGCTTTCTTTCATCTGCATTTCGAGCAGCACGACTTCGGCAGCCGTCAGGTCACGGTTGGCCGGCAACAGCTGGTAACCACCGTGTTCGGAGATGTGCATGGCCTGGGCCAGGTCGCATTCACCGATCAACAGGTCGTAGACCGAATTCTCAAGACCATGTTTATCCACACCGCTGCCCATGGTGGCGTTGCCTTGTGGATCTAGATCGATCAACAGGACGCGCCGCTTGGTCGCGACCAGCGATGCTGCGAGGTTGATACAGGTGGTGGTTTTACCCACACCACCTTTTTGGTTCGCTATTGCGAATACCTTAGCCATTCTTGCTTGCGTTCCCAATCATGCCGTTCGGCGCAGTATCAGCAGATGGCGTTGGCCTTGGCAACCCGGTACGGTCAAGGCGTGTTCGCTATCTAGACGAAAATCAGACGGCAATGCTACCAGCTCATCGGCCGGATGAACGCCCTTCATTGCCAACCAGCGTGTTTCGCTGTTGCCCAAGTGCCGCGTCCAGTTGGTGAAGTTCTCCATGCTGCTGAAAGCCCTGGAAACAATTCCGTTGAACGCCTGCTCAGGCTGGAACTCTTCAACACGGCTGTGGATAACTTGCAGGTTGTCCAGCTTGAGCTCGAGTTTGACCTGGGTCAGAAAGCGGGTTTTCTTGCCGTTGCTGTCCAGGCAGGTTACTTGCGACTCAGGAAACAGGATCGCCAACGGGATACCCGGCATGCCGCCGCCGCTGCCCACGTCCAGCCAACGGCCGTTTTCGATAAACGGCATCACGCTCAGGCTGTCGAGCAAATGACGCGAAACCATCTCGTCGGGGTTACGCACAGCCGTGAGGTTGTAGGCCTTGTTCCATTTTATCAACAGGGCCAGATAGCCCAGCAGTAGGTCATGCTGGGTTTGGGTCAAAGCGACGCCCAGTTGGCGTGCACCTGTTGATAACTCTTCAGCGTGTTGTGCGGTAACCAGCGAACTCAAGCGTTTTGCTCCAACTTGCGGCCAGCGCCGCGTTTTTTCAGGTGAATCATCAACAGGGAAATCGCCGCCGGCGTCACACCGGGTACCCGCGATGCCTGGCCCAGCGTCTCGGGGCGTGTTGCACCGAGCTTGCTCTGGATCTCTTTGGACAACCCGGAAATGGTCGTGTAATCGATATCCACAGGCAGTTTGATATTTTCACTGGCGCGAAGACGCGCAATCTCGTCCTGTTGACGGTCGATGTAGCCCGCGTATTTGGTTTTGATCTCAACCTGTTCAGCGACCAGCGGGT
This sequence comes from Pseudomonas helleri, assembly GCF_001043025.1. GTDB lineage: Bacteria > Pseudomonadota > Gammaproteobacteria > Pseudomonadales > Pseudomonadaceae > Aquipseudomonas > Aquipseudomonas helleri. The sequence continues at coordinate 48,872 of NZ_JYLD01000021.1, forward strand.
CGCTAGCCCCTTCACCGGTCACTTCGACCAGACCGGCGTAATCGATTTCCGGACGTGTCAGCAAACTGAGCAAATTGTATTCATGGGTCAACGGTGTGCCAAATTTGGCCGCAATCGCTTCACCTTGCTCAGTCCCCGGGCGTACCCAGGTGCTTTTCAGGCGTTGTTCTTCCAGGGCAATGCTTTCGCGCTTGGTGCAGAACGCTGCCCAACGGGCGTCATCGACCAAACCGAGCTCGCGACCTTTTTCGGTCAGGCGCATATCGGCGTTGTCTTCACGCAGGATGAGGCGGTATTCGGCGCGGGAAGTAAACATTCGGTACGGTTCTTGAGTCCCCAGGGTAATCAGGTCATCAACCAATACACCGATGTAGGCTTCATCGCGACGCGGGCACCAGGTCTCTTTGCCCTGTGCGAGCAAGGCTGCGTTGGTTCCGGCGAGCAAACCTTGTGCCCCCGCTTCTTCGTAACCGGTGGTGCCGTTGATTTGCCCGGCAAAGAACAAACCGCCGATCACCTTGGTTTCGAGGCTGTATTTCAGGTCGCGCGGGTCGAAATAATCATATTCGATGGCATAGCCAGGTCGCACGATGTGGGCATTTTCCATACCGCGGATCGACTGCACGAGTTGCAACTGAACATCAAAAGGCAACGAGGTCGAAATACCGTTCGGATACAGCTCATGGGTGTTCAAACCTTCCGGTTCGATAAACACCTGATGGCTTTCCTTGTCAGCAAAACGATGAATCTTGTCTTCAATCGACGGGCAGTAACGTGGGCCAATCCCTTCAATCACACCTGAGTACATCGGCGAACGATCGAGGTTGGACGCAATGATTTCGTGGGTGCGTGCATTGGTATGGGTGATCCAGCAGCTGACTTGAGTCGGGTGCTGTTCTTTGTTGCCCATGAACGACATGACCGGGATCGGCGTATCACCCGGTTGTTCCGTCATCACCGAGAAATCAACCGAACGGCCATCAATGCGTGGCGGGGTGCCGGTTTTCAGGCGACCGACACGCAAAGGCAGTTCACGCAGACGGTGTGCCAGGGCAATCGAAGGTGGATCACCGGCGCGTCCGCCTGAGTAATTCTGCAAACCGATGTGGATAAGTCCCCCCAGGAACGTACCGGTGGTCAAAACCACCGAGTCGGCCAGAAAACGCAGGCCCATCTGGGTCACAACACCGCGTACTTGATCGTTTTCGACAATCAGGTCATCCGCTGCTTGTTGAAATATCCACAGGCTCGGTTGGTTTTCCAGAATTTCGCGTACCACCGACTTGTAAATAGCGCGGTCGGCCTGTGCGCGGGTTGCCCGCACGGCCGGGCCTTTACGGCCATTGAGTACGCGGAACTGGATACCGCTTTTATCCGTTGCGGTCGCCATCGCGCCGCCGAGGGCATCGATTTCTTTAACCAGATGGCTTTTACCAATCCCGCCGATCGCAGGGTTGCAGCTCATATGCCCGAGGGTTTCCACGTTGTGGGTCAACAGCAGGGTTTTTACACCCATGCGTGCTGAAGCAAGTGCAGCCTCGGTTCCGGCGTGACCGCCACCGATGACGATCACTGCAAAACGGGAAGGGAAATTCACCACGCACCTCGTGCCTGTTACTAGGGGTTTTTTGGATAGACCGCGAAGTATAGGGACTTCGCCTTCCTTAAAGAACCCTTTGCACAAAATTTAACCAGCTTGTGGATAAGGCAAGATAGAAAAATAAATAAAGAAGAAATTTATTAAAGCTTTGTTTTTATGTTTATTTCTATAGCGGCACCTTTCTGTGGATAGATTGCTAATAGCCTTATTTTACGTACTGTACAGAGATTCAAAAGTCTGTGGTCATGTGGCCATGAGGGGCGTGAATAAGTGCGTTAAGCCTGTGGGTAAATGATAACGTTATCCACAGGGGGGTTTATCTTCAGTTTTCGAGCCCACTTACCCACTGAGCTAAGGGCCAGTTATACACAGAGCTTATCCGACGAAATCCCCCCTTCAAGGCCAACAAAAAGGCGGCCGAAAGCCGTCTGGATGAACACGTCATCCAGCGGCCAGCAGATTCAACAGGGATAAAGGTGATGAACGGCGGCTTATCGGCTATTCAAACAGGGGTGCTCAACCAGCCGTTGGCACTCGCGATGAGCCTGTGGGTTATTCCAATAGCGTCGAGAAACCTTTGGTCGTGTGAGGTCACAACCAACGTGCCGGTGTACTGATTGAGCATGCTTTCCAGCGCCAGCAAGGACACCAGATCGAGGTGATTGGCGGGCTCATCGAGCAATAACAACTGCGCAGGTTGCTCGGCATAGAACACACAGGCCATTGCCGCCTTCAGCCGTTCACCCCCACTGAGTTGTCCACAAGGGCGATTCACCTGCTCGGCGCCGACCCCTAATTGCGCCAGCCGGGTACGCAATTCACTCTCTGTGAGTTGCCGATTGAGTGCCTGCAATTGCTCCAGCACCGAACATTCAAGGTTAAGCAACGCCAGGTGTTGATCAAGATAAGCTGTTTTCACATGGACATCCGCCTGCCCAGCCAGAGTCTGCACTTGGCCAGCCAACACCTTAAGTACCGTTGATTTACCGCAGCCATTGGGGCCAAGCAAGGCCACCCGCTGGCCCCGACTAAGCGTAAGGCTGAGTGTGCGCAACGGTTCGAGGCCATACGGCAAACGTGCATCGACCAGCTCAGCGATGTGGGCAGCGCTGTGCTGGCTTGTTGAGGGGGCATAGACAAACACGGCCTGCTGCCTTTCAACCTGGCTGGCAGCTTGCCTGACGCGCACCGACAACGCCTCGCGCGCGGCTTGCTGATGTTGCTGGAATTTGCCGCTGCTGTTTTGGCTGCGCTCCTTTTGGCGGCCCAGCAAAATCTTCGCCTGATTACGGGTGCTGGCAGACTTGTTACCCCGCGCCTGCCTGCGTTCAAGCTGTTCAGCCTGCTCGCGCAACCGTTGTTCTTGTCTATTTCGTTCCAGTTTGGCGTGGGCCAGTTGCTGTTCGGCGGCCGATTGCTGCTGGGCTTTGGCCTGTGCATAAAACGAATAACCCCCGCCGTAGCTGGTCAGCCCCAGGGCTGAGAGTTCGAGGATGCGCGTCATCGTCTCCAGCAACTCGCGGTCATGGCTGATCACCAGCAACGCCTTGGGCCAATGGCTGAGTTGCGCCTGCAGTGCCAAACGTTGCTCACGGTCCAGATGATTGGTCGGCTCATCCAGAATCAGCAGCTCGGCTTCTGACATAAACGCCCCCATCAGCGCGACACGCATGGCTTCGCCGCCACTGAGCCGTGAGGTCGGGGTTGAAGGCGTGAGGTGCTCGAGGTTGTTGTGGGCCAGTTGGTCGAGTAACTGCTGGCGAATGTTCCACTGCTCGCCCACCGCGTCAAAGTCGGCTGGTGCGGTACTGCCCTGCTCGATGCGTTCCAGCGCGTTGATGATGGGTTGCACACCGGCCAGATCAGCGACCGTCTGCCCGGGGGCATGGGTGATGTGCTGCGCCAGGTAATAAACCTTTGCGGTGCGCAGGCAGCGCCCAGCGGTAGGAGCAATATCCCCGGCAATCAGACGAGCCAATACACTTTTACCCACACCATTACGCCCCACCAGGCCGGTGTGGCGTTGATCGAGATGCAGGTTGAGATCAGAAAACAGCGGGCTGCCATCGGGCAGCTGATAAGAAACGCCTTCCAGCGTTACACAGGTCGCGTGGGTCATACGCACTCCAGAGATGCACAGATCTACCCCCTGTTGCAGGGGAATCAAGAACTGGCCGCAAGATTTGCGGCGGCATCAATGGCGCATTGGACTAATACCTGTAGGAGACGAACTTGTCTCGTGACCTTTTAACAGATCAAAAGATCGCCAGGCAAGCTCGCTCCTATCAAACACAACATAAGTTATTGATTCTAAATACCTTGTAGGAGCGAGCTTGCTCGCGATCTTTTGATCTTGATCTAAGAGCCCCCCTCACCCTAGCCCTCTCCCGAAGGAGAGGGAACCGATTGGGGGATGCTGAAGATATTCGGTGGCCTGTTTGCTGCGCGACAGCGCGGCGTCGAAGACGGGGCGGCAACTCCTACGGGTTGCTAGGCATTATTTCCCGATACAGAAGCTGGAGAAGATCCGCCCCAGCAGATCATCCGAGCTGAATGCCCCGGTAATCTCGCCCAGCGATTGCTGCGCCATGCGCAAATCTTCGGCCAGCAATTCACCGGCGCCCGCCAGCGTCAGCTGTGCCCGGCCATGCTCAAGGGCATCGCTGGCGTGCTGCAACGCCTCCAGGTGACGACGACGTGCGCTGAAGCTGCTTTCAGAGGTTTGCTCGTATCCCATGCAGGCCTTGAGGTGCTCACGCAGCAAATCCAGACCGTCCGTCGATCGGGCGCTAAGGCTGATCGTGACATGGCCATCGGCGCTCACTTCAAGGCTCACCGCTTCACCGCTGAGGTCCGCCTTGTTACGAATCAAGGTGACTTTGGCCGGGTCCGGGCGCTGCTCCAAAAACTCGGGCCACAACGCGAAGGGGTCATCCGCTTCCGGTGCCGTCGCATCCACCACCAGCAACACGCGATCCGCCTCACCAATGGCTTTGAGGGCTCGCTGCACGCCGATTTTCTCGACCTGATCTTCGGTATCCCGTAGTCCTGCTGTATCCACCACATGCAGGGGCATGCCGTCGATGTGGATATGTTCACGCAGCACGTCGCGGGTCGTACCGGCGATCTCCGTCACAATGGCTGCTTCACGGCCGGCCAGCGCGTTGAGCAAACTGGACTTGCCTGCATTGGGCCGACCGGCAATGACCACCGTCATGCCATCGCGCAGCAAGGCGCCCTGACCGGCTTCGCGCTTAACGGTGGATAACTCTTCGCGGACTTTATCGAGCATGCGCAATACGTGGCCATCGGCCAGAAAGTCGATTTCTTCCTCCGGGAAGTCAATCGCTGCCTCGACGTAGATGCGCAAACTGATGAGCTGCTCAGTCAAGTTATGCACACGGTGTGAGAAAGCCCCCTGCAAAGACCGTAATGCGTTGCGCGCAGCCTGTGCAGAACTTGCTTCAATGAGGTCGGCAATGGCCTCGGCCTGAGCCAGATCGAGCTTGTCGTTTAAAAACGCGCGCTCACTGAATTCGCCTGGTCGTGCCAGACGGCAACCCAGCTCGATGCAGCGTTGCAGCAGCATATCGAGCACGATCGGCCCACCGTGACCTTGCAACTCCAGCACATCTTCGCCGGTGAACGAGTTTGGGCCCGGGAAATACAGCGCAATGCCTTCATCCAAAACTTCACCGTTTTCACCATAAAACGGTCCGTAATGGGCGTAGCGCGGTTTCAGTTCGCGCTCAGTGAACGCTTGCGCCGCCGCCCGGGCGAGTGGCCCGGAAACACGCACGATCCCCACACCACTTCGGCCTTGGGCGGTTGCCACAGCAGCAATGGTTTGTGCCGGAACACTCATAAAAACAGGCCTCAAAAACAAAAGTGACAGATAGCAAAACGCCCCACTAGGGGGCGTTTTGAGTGGTGATTAACAGAGTAAGTTAAGCAGCTGCTTTTTTGGTAGCGGCTTCGATCTTACGTGTGATGTACCACTGTTGAGCGATGGACAGGCAGTTGTTCACAACCCAGTACAGCACCAGACCAGCTGGGAACCACAGGAAGAAGAAGGTGAAGATGATTGGCATCAACTTCATCACCTTGGCCTGCATCGGATCCGGAGGTGTCGGGTTCAGACGCTGCTGGATGAACATGGTTGCGCCCATGATGATCGGCAGAATGAAGAACGGGTCTTTAATCGACAAGTCGGTAATCCAGAGCATGAAAGGCGCTTGACGCATTTCAACACTTTCCAGAAGTACCCAGTACAAGGACAGGAACACCGGCATCTGCACCAGGATCGGCAAGCAGCCGCCCAGTGGATTGATCTTCTCTTTCTTGTACAGCTCCATCATCGCTTGCGACATTTTCTGGCGATCATCACCGAACTGCTCTTTCAGAGCGGCCAGTTTTGGTGCCACAGCGCGCATGCGAGCCATCGATTTGTAGCTGGCGGCCGACAGCGGGAAGAAGATCCCTTTGATCAGCATGGTCAGGAAGATAATCGACCAGCCCCAGTTACCCACCAGGCTGTGGATATGTTGCAGCAACCAGAAGATTGGCTGGGCAATGAACCACAGAATGCCGTAGTCGACAGTCAGCTCCAGGCCTGGGGACAACTCTTTGAGTACACCCTGGCTCTTTGGACCTGCGTACAAGGTAGCGCTGGTTTCACCTGTTTTGCCCGGCTCAACCGTCAAGGTAGGGCCAGTGAAACCGATGATGTAGTTACCTTGATTGTCTTTGCGGGTCTGTACGACGTTGTTATCGCCTTTCTGAGGGATCCACGCGGTTACAAAGTAGTGCTGCAGCCATGCAACCCAACCACCTTGAACGGTTTCTTTCAGCGAACCCTTGTCGATATCTTTCATCGACACTTTTTTGTACGGTTCTGCACTTGTCCACAGGGCGGCGCCCAGGTAAGTGGCAGTACCGGTGGCGGTGCTGGAAGAAGGATCAGAGCTGGCGTCGCGTTTCAATTGCGCGAACAGGTTGCCGGTCCACGGCTTGCCACTCTCGTTATCAATCAAATAACTGACTTGAACATCGTACAGGCCACGTTTGAACGTGAAACGCTTGATGTAATTAACGCCGTCTTCGCTGAATTTCAGGTCAACAACCAATTGATCCTGGCCAGGAGCCAGTTCATAGGTCTTTTTATCCACACTGAAAACCGGACGACCGGCGGCACGTGCATCCGGACCGTCAACGCCAGTCAGGCCACTTTGTGCCAGATAAGTACGCTCGCCGCCGTTATCGAACAGCTGGAAAGGCACATCCGGGTGGTCCTGGCGACGTGGATAAAGCGGCAGACGCAGTTGGGCAACGTCACCACCCTGTGGATCAATTGCAATATCCAGTACGTCGGTTTTGACGTGAATCAGGTCTTTGCTTGCAGCCACCGGCGTTTCTGTTGGTGTGTTGGTGTCGGCATTGGCACTGGGTACATCGGCACTGTTCGAAGCGTTGTTACCTGGCACCGAGTCAGGCAAACCCTGCGCGGTATTACTGCTGGCGGCAACATTCTGAGTCGGCAGGGCAGCTTGGCCGTAATCCTGGTTCCATTTCAGAACCATAACGTAGGACACGACTGCGAGAGCGACGATCAGGATCGTGCGTTTAATATCCATGATTACTCGGCCATCAAGAAGAACGGGAGGTAGGGATAGGTGGAACCGGGTCGTAACCACCGGGATTCCACGGGTGACAGCGACCTAAACGACGAAAGGTCAGCCAGCCGCCGCGAAGAACGCCATGAGTTTCGATGGCTTCCAACGCGTAGCAGGAACAACTGGGGTAGAAACGGCAGTGATTTGCCATCAAAGGACTAATGGCATAACGGTAAAACTGGATCGGAACGAGCGCCAGTTTACGCATCAGGACTGCCTACCCCTACAGTTTCGGTTTTAACAGATGGAGCTGGCGTGTTACGGGCCAGACGTTTCCACAGTTTGCCGAAATGCTGAATCAATTCGGGGTTCTCTACGTCACCCAAACCTTTGCGCGCGACGATAACGATATCCCAACCAACCAGTAGATCCTGGTGGAGACGAAACGATTCACGCATCAAACGCTTAAGGCGATTGCGCTGAACGGAGAGCTTTACGCTCTTTTTCCCGATCACTAACCCCAAACGGGGGTGATCAAGATCGTTGCTGCGCGCAAGGAGCAGGAGATTTTTCCCCGGAACCTTGCCGGTGGGGGAGTCAAAGACTGCCTTGAAGTGTCGGGGAGTGAGTAACCGCTTTTCCCGACTGAAGTCCTGACTCACCACCATTGTCTGATTATCAAACTGCCAGACGCGCACGGCCTTTGGCGCGGCGACGCGACAGGACTGCACGGCCGTTTTTAGTAGCCATGCGAGCACGGAAACCGTGAGTGCGGGCGCGTTTGATAGTGCTTGGTTGGAAAGTACGTTTCATGTCGTGCTACCTGGTTCGTCCACAACGGGCCGGAATGGCCCCCGTTTTAAGAGACCGGCGATTCTAGTGAATGCAGGCCCATAGGTCAATTTCCAACCAACGTTGACGGCTAAATAGATACCAACGGTTGTGCACACGCATTTGTTCAGCCAGTCATAAAAATAAAAAGACAGCGTATTTAAAGCTTTTTTAAAGATGTTATTAACTTTAGTGAGCCACTTATCTGTGGATAACTCGATACAGCCCTTAAAAATCATGGCCTACAGAGAATGACAACACTGTCGAGAAGCCGTGCTCTGCCTGTGCTGCGACCTCGGATAAGCTGTGTACGAAAGGCCTCTTTATCCACAGGCCAGTTATGCACAGTGTTTCACCCCCACTTGTACAACGAGCTTAGACCCGCTTATCCACAGACCTTATGCACATACCATTGGTCGCTTTGTTAACAGTAAAAAGACCTCGTTCTCCTTATAGGCAGGCAACCTACATGTGGATAAGTGGGCGAGTGGTCGCTACAATGGCGCCTGTTTTTGCCTCACCGGCTTTCAACTTAGGGGATATCCGTGTCAGTGGAACTTTGGCAGCAGTGCGTAGAGCTTTTGCGCGATGAGCTGCCTGCCCAGCAATTCAACACCTGGATCCGTCCACTACAGGTCGAAGCCGAAGGCGACGAGTTGCGCGTGTATGCGCCTAATCGTTTTGTGCTCGACTGGGTTAACGAGAAGTACCTGAGCCGTTTGCTTGAACTGCTGAACGAGCACAGCAATGGCATGGCGCCTGCGCTGTCCTTATTAATAGGCAGCAAACGCAGCTCGGCACCTCGTGCTGCGCCGAATGCGCCATTGGCCGCAGCGGCTTCGCAACAGCAAGCCGCGCCTGCGCCAGCACCCAGCGCACCGGCAAGTGCCACGCCCGCACCGGCGCCCGCCCCTAAACAGGCGGACCAGGCGAGCGAAGAGCCTTCGCGTGACAGCTTCGACCCGATGGCGGGTGCCAGTTCGCAACAGGCGCCAGCCCGTGCCGAACAGCGCACCGTCCAGGTTGAAGGCGCGCTCAAGCACACCAGCTACCTGAACCGCACGTTCACCTTCGAGAACTTCGTCGAGGGCAAGTCCAACCAACTGGCCCGTGCGGCGGCGTGGCAAGTGGCCGACAACCCCAAGCATGGCTACAACCCGCTCTTCCTTTATGGCGGCGTTGGTCTGGGTAAAACGCACTTGATGCACGCGGTGGGCAACCACCTGCTGAAGAAGAACCCGAATGCCAAGGTGGTGTACCTGCATTCCGAGCGTTTTGTAGCCGACATGGTCAAGGCCCTGCAGCTCAACGCTATCAATGAGTTCAAGCGCTTCTACCGTTCGGTCGACGCCCTGCTCATCGATGACATTCAATTCTTTGCACGCAAAGAGCGTTCTCAGGAAGAGTTCTTCCACACCTTCAACGCCTTGCTTGAAGGCGGTCAGCAAGTGATTCTGACCAGCGACCGCTACCCTAAAGAGATCGAAGGGCTCGAAGAGCGTCTCAAATCCCGCTTCGGCTGGGGTTTGACCGTGGCCGTTGAGCCACCAGAGCTTGAAACGCGCGTCGCGATCTTGATGAAAAAGGCAGACCAGGCCAAGGTCGACCTGCCTCACGATGCTGCCTTCTTTATTGCCCAACGCATTCGTTCCAACGTGCGTGAGCTCGAAGGCGCGCTCAAGCGGGTTATTGCCCACTCGCACTTTATGGGCCGCGACATCACCATCGAGCTGATTCGCGAGTCCCTCAAAGACTTGCTGGCGCTGCAAGACAAACTGGTCTCTGTGGATAACATTCAGCGTACTGTGGCTGAGTACTACAAGATCAAAATTTCGGACTTGCTGTCCAAGCGCCGTTCACGCTCGGTGGCCCGCCCTCGCCAAGTGGCCATGGCACTGTCCAAAGAGCTGACCAACCACAGCCTGCCGGAAATCGGCGATGTGTTTGGTGGCCGCGACCACACCACGGTCTTGCACGCATGCCGCAAGATCAACGAACTCAAGGAATCCGACGCGGACATCCGCGAGGACTACAAGAACCTGCTGCGAACCCTGACAACCTGATGACACCAACGCAGCTTATTAAGGCAAGGGACTAGACCATGCATTTCACCATTCAACGCGAAGCCTTGTTGAAACCCCTGCAACTGGTCGCGGGCGTTGTAGAACGCCGCCAGACCTTGCCGGTATTGTCCAACGTGCTGTTGGTTGTCGAAGGCCAGCAATTGTCGCTGACCGGTACCGACCTTGAGGTCGAACTGGTCGGTCGCGTTCAGCTCGAAGAGCCGGCTGAACCCGGCGAGATCACCGTGCCTGCGCGCAAGCTGATGGACATCTGCAAAAGCTTGCCCAACGACGCCCTGATCGACATCAAGCTCGACGATCAAAAACTGGTGGTTAAAGCGGGCCGTAGCCGCTTTACCCTGTCCACCTTGCCTGCCAATGACTTCCCGACCGTTGAAGAAGGCCCGGGCTCGCTGACTTGCAGCCTGCAACAAAGCAAGCTGCGCCGCCTGATCGAGCGCACCAGCTTTGCCATGGCCCAGCAGGACGTTCGTTACTACCTCAACGGCATGTTGCTGGAAGTCTCGGCCGGTATCATTCGCGCAGTGGCTACCGACGGTCACCGTCTGGCCATGTGCTCGATGAAAGCCGATATCGGCCAGCCAGACCGCCATCAAGTGATCGTGCCGCGTAAAGGCATCCTTGAAATGGCGCGTTTGCTGACCGAACCGGACGGTGAAGTCAGCATCGTGTTGGGCGCACACCACATCCGTGCGACCACCGGCGAGTTCACCTTCACCTCCAAGCTGGTAGACGGCAAGTTCCCGGATTACGAGCGTGTACTGCCTAAAGGCGGTGACAAGGTGGTGATCGGTGACCGTCAGGCCCTGCGTGAAGCGTTCAGCCGTACCGCCATTCTGTCCAACGAGAAGTACCGCGGTATTCGTCTGCAACTGGCTAATGGCCAATTGAAGATCCAGGCCAACAACCCGGAGCAGGAAGAAGCGGAAGAAGAAGTGGGCGTTGATTACAACGGCGGCTCGCTCGAAATCGGTTTCAACGTGAGCTACCTGCTGGACGTGCTGGGCGTGATGACCACTGAACAAGTGCGTTTGATCCTGTCGGACTCCAACAGCAGCGCCCTGGTGCAAGAGTCGGACAACGACGACTCGGCCTACGTTGTTATGCCGATGCGCCTGTAACTTATGCACAGCCCACGCTAGATGTCCCTTAGTCGCGTCTCTGTCACCGGTGTGCGTAACCTGCACCCGGTGACCTTCTCCCCCTCCCCCCGCATCAATATCCTGTATGGCGCCAACGGCAGCGGAAAAACCAGCGTGCTGGAAGCAGTCCATTTACTGGGGCTTGCCCGTTCGTTTCGCAGTACCCGGCTAACGCCGGTCATTCAGCATGAACTGCAAAGCTGCACCGTGTTTGGCCAGGTCGAACTGGCCGAAGGCGGGCACAGTGCGTTGGGTATTTCGCGGGACCGTAATGGAGAGTTCCAGATTCGGATCGACGGTCAAAATGCGCGCAGTGCCGCGCAGCTGGCCGAGATCCTGCCCCTGCAATTGATCAACCCTGACAGCTTCCGTCTACTGGAAGGCGCCCCAAAGATCCGTAGGCAGTTTCTCGACTGGGGGGTGTTCCATGTGGAGCCGCGCTTTATGTCGACCTGGCAGCGGCTACAGAAGGCCCTGCGGCAGCGGAACTCATGGCTGCGGCATGGTACACTCGACGCCGTTTCACAAGCGGCCTGGGACCGGGAACTGTGTCTGGCCAGTGCTGAAATTGATGAATACCGCCGCGCTTACATCAAGGCCTTGAAACCTGTCTTTGAGCAGACCTTAAGTGAGTTGCTTGAACTCGAAGGCTTAACGCTGAGTTATTACCGTGGCTGGGACAAAGACCGAGAGCTGAGTGCTGTACTCGCTGCGTCTGTCCACCGGGACCAGCAAATGGGGCATACCCAAGCCGGACCACAACGAGCTGACTTGCGCCTCAAGCTAGGTGCCAATAACGCGGCAGACATCCTGTCACGTGGTCAGCAGAAGTTAGTGGTCTGTGCATTGCGCATTGCCCAAGGGCATTTGGTGAGCCAGGCCCGGCGTGGCCAATGTATTTATCTGGTGGATGACTTGCCGTCCGAACTGGATGAGCAGCATCGCAACGCACTGTGTCGCTTGTTGGAAGACTTACGCTGCCAGGTTTTTATCACCTGTGTAGACCACGAATTTATGAGGGAAGGCTGGCAGACGGAAACGCCAGTTGCCCTGTTCCACGTGGAACAGGGCTGTATCACCCAGACCCACGACCATCGGGAGTGAAGGCATTGAGCGAAGAAAATACGTACGACTCAACGAGCATTAAAGTGCTGAAAGGCCTGGATGCCGTACGCAAACGTCCCGGTATGTACATTGGTGATACTGACGATGGCAGCGGCCTGCACCACATGGTGTTCGAAGTCGTCGACAACTCCATCGACGAAGCGCTGGCTGGCCATTGCGACGACATCACCATTACCATCCACCCGGATGAGTCCATTACCGTGCGCGATAACGGCCGCGGCATCCCGGTTGATGTGCACAAAGAAGAAGGCGTATCGGCGGCCGAGGTCATCATGACCGTGCTGCACGCCGGCGGTAAGTTCGATGACAACTCCTACAAAGTATCCGGCGGCTTGCACGGTGTAGGTGTGTCGGTAGTAAACGCCCTGTCCGAATTGCTGGTACTGACAGTACGTCGCAGCGGCAAGATTTGGGAACAGACCTACGTCCACGGCGTGCCTCAGGCACCTATGGCCATCGTTGGCGAAAGCGACACCACCGGTACTCAGATTCACTTCAAACCGTCTGCCGAGACCTTCAAGAACATTCACTTCAGCTGGGACATCCTGGCCAAGCGTATTCGTGAACTGTCCTTCCTGAACTCTGGCGTGGGTATCGTCCTCAAGGACGAGCGCTCCGGCAAAGAAGAGCTGTTCAAGTACGAAGGCGGTCTGCGTGCGTTTGTTGACTACCTGAACACCAACAAAACCACGGTTAACCAGGTCTTCCACTTCAATGTCCAGCGTGAAGATGGCATTGGTGTAGAAGTCGCCTTGCAGTGGAACGACAGCTTCAACGAGAACCTGTTGTGCTTCACCAACAACATTCCGCAGCGCGATGGCGGTACGCACCTGGTGGGCTTCCGCTCTGCCCTGACGCGTAACCTCAACACCTACATCGAAGCTGAAGGCCTGGCCAAGAAGCACAAGGTCGCCACCACCGGTGATGACGCCCGTGAAGGCCTGACCGCGATTATCTCGGTGAAGGTTCCGGACCCCAAGTTCAGCTCCCAGACCAAAGACAAGCTGGTGTCTTCTGAAGTGAAGACCGCAGTTGAACAGGAAATGGGCAAGTTCTTCTCCGACTTCCTGCTGGAAAACCCGAACGAAGCCAAGCTGATCGTCGGCAAAATGATCGACGCAGCGCGTGCCCGTGAAGCCGCGCGTAAAGCCCGTGAGATGACCCGCCGCAAAGGCGCGCTGGACATCGCAGGCTTGCCGGGCAAACTGGCCGACTGCCAGGAAAAAGACCCGGCATTGTCCGAGCTGTACCTCGTGGAAGGTGACTCTGCTGGCGGCTCCGCCAAGCAGGGACGTAACCGCCGCACCCAAGCCATCCTGCCGTTGAAGGGTAAAATCCTCAACGTTGAGAAAGCCCGTTTTGACAAGATGATCTCTTCGCAAGAAGTCGGCACCTTGATCACCGCACTGGGCTGCGGCATTGGTCGTGAAGAGTACAACATCGACAAACTTCGCTATCACAACATCATCATCATGACCGATGCTGACGTCGACGGTTCGCACATCCGTACCCTGCTGCTGACCTTCTTCTTCCGTCAGTTGCCGGAGCTGATCGAGCGTGGCTACATCTACATCGCCCAGCCGCCGTTGTACAAAGTGAAAAAGGGCAAGCAAGAGCAGTACATCAAAGACGACGACGCCATGGAAGAATACATGACCCAGTCGGCCCTTGAAGACGCCAGCCTGCACCTCAACGAAGACGCCCCAGGCATCTCCGGTGAAGCGCTGGAGCGTCTGGTGTACGACTTCCGCATGGTTATGAAGACCCTCAAGCGTCTGTCGCGCCTGTACCCACAGGAGCTGACCGAGCACTTCATCTACCTGCCGGCCGTCACCCTTGAGCAGTTGGGCGACCATGCTGCCATGCAAGCCTGGATGGCCAAGTTCGAAGAGCGTCTGCGTCTGGTTGAGAAGTCTGGCCTGGTGTACAAAGCCAGCCTGCGTGAAGACCGCGAGCGCAATGTCTGGTTGCCAGAAGTCGAGCTGATCTCCCACGGCCACTCGACCTTCATCACCTTCAACCGCGACTTCTTCGGCAGCAACGACTACAAAACCGTTGTGACCCTGGGCGCCCAATTGAGCACCCTGCTCGACGACGGTGCTTACATCCAGCGTGGCGAGCGTCGTAAACAAGTCACCGAGTTCAAAGAAGCCCTGGACTGGCTGATGGCCGAAAGCACCAAGCGCCACACCATCCAGCGCTACAAAGGGCTGGGCGAAATGAACCCGGACCAACTCTGGGAAACCACCATGGACCCAAGCGTGCGCCGCATGCTGAAAGTCACCATTGAAGACGCGATCGGCGCCGATCAGATCTTCAACACCTTGATGGGCGACGCGGTAGAACCCCGCCGAGACTTCATCGAGAGCAACGCACTGGCCGTGTCCAACCTGGACTTCTGATGCGTGATGGCAGGGGATAGAGACTTATCCCCAAGGCCAATAAAAAAGCCCGCCCTGTTGAGAAACAGGGCGGGCTTTTTGTTATTTGTATTTAAGGGTGGATGTCCAAGGCTGAGCTACACCGCAATGGTATGTTTAGCCGCAACTTTTTCAGCAACAACGCTATAGATATCAGTATCAACTCCCGGAACTTTGACCGAAATAATCAGCGCATAACGTGCAGTACTGTCATACCGTTCCAAAGCCCCTCTGGTCTTCCACCAGCCTAATGACGGGTAAACGGCAAGATAACCGCGACTGGCCAACTCAGCGGCAGTACCTGTCCAACTGTCTTGATGAAGCGATCCCCGGTGGCGTTTCTGTGTACCTAACGTCCATGCGGGGTCATAGTCGTGGCTTGATATTCCATTGTTATCTTCACGCGCTGCGGCATTTACCCTGGCTCTGAAGCGCGGAACATCTTCTGTAGGGCGTTTAACGTCAAAACGTAAACCATGGGACTCATATCGATAGCGAGACCGCCCACGGGCCGATGGATTGGGTTCAATGAAGTAAGACAACGTAACGGTCATTTCAACGTCAGTCGCGCCCAATGCTTCAAGTTCATCTTTGGGCCAAGGTAATTCGTGTAAATGCATTTCTCGTGGAGAAAGACCTTCCCCTTTCCGCTTCTGAAAGGGCTGGAGCGTGTCTTCAACGATGAGTGTGAGCGAATTGGATGCGCTCCACTTGGCCCGCTCAAAGTTGGGCACGCCGAAGCCACAGTGCCTGATCAACCGTTCGTAATCTTGTTTAGTTGGATTTCGATGTTGTGGAAGAAACATGTGCTTCATCGCATCAGTCCACTCTGCTGAGTGAACAATCAAGGCCCGAATACTTTCAGGCCATCGCTGTGGGTATGTGGCCATTAACTGAGCCGCCATCCTCGAGCAAAGTGAGGTCGCAGCGCTGGTGGCTGTCGCCAATGTCAGGCTGCGATCAATGGGATGATTATGAGTTGTCAGTAATGACAACTCCCCAGCAGTGGCTGGTCCCATGAGCTCATCATGGAGAAGATTCCCTCCCTCAAAGAGTACATCTGGTTTTAGGGGGTAATGACTAATCCAGTTCTGCGATGTTGTACTGAATGGACTCAGGCCTCCCTGAGCGGCAACCGTTCTAAGGCCCGGCGCAAGCGCTACCAAGTCTGTATACGCTCCGACCGTTAGTGAGTTCCAAGCCTGAGCAGGATCGCAAATCCCTATAACGGTATTGCTGCTTGGATAGTTAACCCATTCACTCGGGCCTCGAATATTGCCTGCCGAGACTACAAACAGACGTGGGCTGGCTCCTTGGCCATCTGCATCAGCGGCTAGTCGATCAAGTGTTGAAGACCATGATGACGGGCGGCCTCTGTCACGGCCATCAAGAGTGGTTACGGCCATACTGAAGAGTCGGGCCCGCAGAGGAGCCGTAATTTCTGGTCGACTGACAGCCTCAATGGTATTGAAGCCAAAATTGTTCGGGTCTCCGGCGTTGGTTCCGTCACTTGGTAGCAGTTTTACAGATTCAAGACGATGTTCAATCGAGAGAGGTTCTGCTGAGCTCAAGGTAGTAGTCAAATCGCCGTACAACGATAGCCCTGCCATGCTGGTTCCATGTCCATGGTGATCATCCACCCCCCAATCGGGTTCAATAGTGTGGAGGTCTGAATCTGCAAGTGCTGGAGTAAGCAGGGGGTGACCATGGTTTATGCCTGTATCAAGGATGCAAATGTGTGGAGCATTGTCGGAGGTGGAGAAGGTTGTCCTTTCCAGCAACTCTTCAGTCCATTCGTGCTGATCGTTAGGTGTTAACGAATCAAAAAAAGCTGCCGTTTCTTTTGCCCTGCGCAGTTCAGCAATGCTGTTAAGGGCAAGAACCGACTGCTGCAGAACGACCTTGCAGCTTTGAATGATCAGTACTGTTCGCTCTGGGAAGTAAAGCCTTCCACTCAGCACTCGAATACCCAGGCGTTCAGCGATATGCACAAAGCCTTCAACGACGGCTTCGCGGTTGTCTCTGACGGGCAACCATACCTCCCACCAAATTACCTCGTTTGCATCTGTTGGAAAGAGGGAGGGCTCGTCTGTCCAAATTGCTTGAAGCTGAGCCACGTGGATAGACTGAATTGTATGAATAAGGGCTTTATGGTCCAGGCTTTGCCCTTTCTTTCCCCGACGATCAGTCAAGTATTCAATGATGATATTTTCAAAAAAATCGAGCTTTCCGTCTGGAACGAAAACTGTCGCAAAGCCTTTATCGTCTTGCTCTTTGTAATTGAGCAGCTCAATTCCTTTTCGGCTATTGGCCAAACTCTCAAAAGCCAATTTGACATCAGTAAAGCTTTCAAATTGAATTCGAAGCCCTATGCCGTCCTTGATACCTAGCGCTATTTGAGCTTCTTTTGCCTCTAAAGCAACAGGTTGAATTTGCTTAAGCTGTTCTCGAAGGGAGCTGCCATGTTGGATTCGTTCGCGAGTAGGCAGAGGCGAGCGCTTGATTTTAATGTTATGTGACTTGTAGGGTTCAGATGTTGAGGTATTTTTAGGAAACAAGTGCGGAAGGTTTTCTTTGCGTTGATCCATCATCGCGTACCGCTCTTTGAATTAAGTATCCATTAGTAGTTTTTTATTGATGAGCCTGCGCTCTTCCAGCATCCGGAAAATATCAGAATCAGTTATCGATGCCCGGTCATGAATAATGGCATCTTTGATGGTGTCATCCGCTGCGCGCGCAACATCGGCATAACTCAAACCCATGGCTTTCTCTGCCAGCTTCGACCACGATAACCGTTTGGGTTTGAAGATGGCCAAGCGGTTTTTCAGCACCGCAACAATTTGCTCTGCTTCGGGTAGCCCGTACTGGACCATGTCATCAAACCGGCGGAACAAGGCGTAATCCAGAATCTCAGGGTGATTAGTAGCCGCAATCACCAGGCTGTGAGATTGATCCTGTTCAAGCATTTGCAAAAAGCTGTTAAGCACACGACGTATTTCGCCGACGTCGTTGGCCAAGCCACGTTGTGAGCCAATGGCATCGAATTCGTCGAAAAAATATACGCCACGAACGTCTGCGATTGCATCGAAGACTTGACGCAGTTTAGCGGCGGTCTCGCCCATGTACTTAGTGATCAGGGCGTCAAGGCGAACGACAAATAGCGGGATGCCTAACTCGCCT
Source organism: Pseudomonas helleri (assembly GCF_001043025.1). Classification (GTDB taxonomy): domain Bacteria; phylum Pseudomonadota; class Gammaproteobacteria; order Pseudomonadales; family Pseudomonadaceae; genus Aquipseudomonas; species Aquipseudomonas helleri. The sequence continues at coordinate 66,866 of NZ_JYLD01000021.1, forward strand.
GCCAACGCTGAGGCTGTTAGGGTTTTGCCCGTACCGGGTGGCCCAACAAGCAGCAATTTACGCCTTGGCGACAAGCCATGGGCACGGATTTTGGTATGGTTTTGTTGTTCTTTGATTATCCGATGCAGGCGCATGGCTACCTGCTCGTCCAGAATCATGTCAGATAGTCGAGCTTGCGGGTAATACGCTTGCAGCAACTCGGACAACTCTCCCCTTGGTTGGCTGATGGGGGTAGTCTTGCTAGCCATTTTGGAGGACGGCCGGCTCTTAGCTGCGTCAATGAGCGCTTTGAGTTCCACGGCAAGTTTTCCATGGCCCAGCTTTGCCTCATGGGCTGCAACCTGCATTGCGACAGAGAAAAAGTGGCTGTCGTCACCGGTGATATGTGATTTCAGAAGGGCTTTGAGCTGATCTGCACTTGCCATAGGGTGTGACCTCATTCTAGCCCGGCATTATAGGCTTCATTGGGGGAGGCTTACAGAAAACGGTTTTCCTTTTAGCTAGCCGGTAGGCTAGAGATTTCAGGTTTTTTGCTGGGTGGTAACCGTTTAGGGTGTTTACATGAATATATTAAAAGTTTGTATGGTGTTTATGTAGTAGATGAACCTTGATAAATACGAATAACCTAACGTTAGCAGCTTTTTATGTTTTATCACTCAATATATATCAGGGTAATTCCGATGTAGATGTAAGCTTGTTATTTAAAATGTGTAGGCAATATCTTGGTGTGTTTGTATGAATTATACAGTCCGTGTTGAAAAGTTTATGCTGAAAAATATTAAAGGTGTCTTGTCTCTGAGCGGTGACAAGTGCCATTCTAGTAAGAGGAATTTTTTAAGGCTGTTTTAAATGACCAGATTTAGAGTTAACGTATTCCCATGAATATAATTGATTGATGCCTAGATATTTTCATATACGTGTGTTTGCAAAGAGGTCTCATGACGGGTTCTGATTACCTCGCGCAGCTGCAAGCTGAAAATGCTCGATTGGTCGCTCTATTAGAGGCACACCATATTGAATGGCGACAGACTGAAGTCTTGTCCCCGATTCTTTTATCCGTCACTGAAATACCTGCTCAGTACCTGCGAACTCAAGACAAGCTAGAACTATTTAAGCGTTTGTTTCGAGGTCGCACTGATGTCTTCCCTCTGCGTTGGGAAAGTAAAACCGGGAAGACCGGATTTTCGCCAGCCTGTGCTAATGAATGGCGTCCAGGTGTTTGTCAGAAACCGAAAATCAAGTGTGCTGAGTGCAACCATCGCCAATTAGTTCCTGTGGATGACCACGTACTTTATCGGCATCTGGCAGGCGAGATAGTCGCAGGCGTATACCCATTGCTCGCAGATGACACATGTTTTTTCTTGGCTGTGGATTTTGACGAAGCTGACTGGCGTGAAGACTTACTGAGCTTCGTTCAATCGTGTCGAGAACTGGGCGTGCCGGTGGCTTTGGAGATATCTCGCTCCGGTAATGGTGCTCATGCCTGGATATTTTTTGCGCGGGCTGTCACCGCTCAAGATGCCCGGCGACTGGGGACGGCGATCATTAGTCATACCTGTGTTCGAACGCGACAGCTAAAGCTGAGTTCGTATGACCGGCTTTTCCCTAATCAAGACAGGATGCCAAAGGGTGGTTTTGGCAACCTGATTGCACTGCCGCTGCAGAAGAATGCACGTCAACACGGCTGCACCGTCTTTGTGGATGATGAGTTGAGAGCGTATCCCGATCAATGGGCGTTTCTGGCCAGTATCCAGCCAATGGACATAGAAGATATCGAGCCAGCCATCGTATGCGCGACGGGGCATACCCACCCTCTGGATGTCACATTTGTTGCGCTGGAAGACGAGCAACAGCCTTGGAAGAATCTCGGCCAACAAAGATTGTCTTGCTCAATGCCGATATCCTTGACAGTCACGCTGGCAAACCAGGTTTACTTTGACAAGTCTGAACTTCCGCAAGCATTGGCCAATCGTTTGATTCGATTGGCTGCGTTTCAAAATCCAGAGTTCTACAAGGCGCAGGCGATGCGCATGTCCGTTTGGAACAAACCTCGGATCATTGGTTGTGCAGATAACTACCCCAAGCACATCGCACTACCTCGGGGCTGCTTGGACGCCGCAATCGAGCTCCTGAAGAATAACGGGGTTACGGTCGTAATCCAGGATGAGCGTTTTGCTGGGGAAACCGTCAATTTTAGTTTCGCTGGCTCATTGCGTGAGGATCAGGAGGCAGCAGTAACGGCAATACTGGAGCACGATACGGGCATCCTGTGTGCCCCAACAGCATTCGGCAAAACCGTAGCCGCAGCCGCATTGATTGCACGCCGTGGGGTGAATACGCTCGTGCTTGTGCATCGAACTGATCTGCTACGCCAATGGCAGGAGCGATTGCAGATGTTCCTTGGTCTGGGTAAAGGGGTCGTAGGCAGCATCGGCGGCGGTAAAGTGAAACCGACGGGTGTTATTGATATCGCCGTGATGCAGTCGCTATCCAGGCTGGGGCAAGTTAGCGATCAGGTGAAATCCTATGGGCAGGTCATCGTTGATGAATGCCATCACCTGTCGGCATTTTCGTTTGAGACGATCTTGAAACATGTTCGGGCAAAATATGTGCTTGGACTAACAGCCACACCAGAACGTCGTGATGGTCAGCATCCCATCATATTTATGCAGTGCGGGCCGATTCGACATACCGCGAGCAGGGCAACGAGTGCGCCTGATGATTTGATGGTTGAAACCCGACTGTTGCCCGCTCAAATCAATCTGCCTGAGGGGGCTGGTATTCAAGATGTATTCCGGCACCTGGCTGAGAATATTGAGCGTACAGAGCTGATTGCGCTTGAAGTCGATAAAGCGTTCAACCAAGGCCGTAAGGTGTTGGTGCTGACAGAACGAACCGATCACCTGAGCGCCATAGAGGCAGCGTTGGCGGGTCGTATACAGAACCTGTTTACCTTACATGGGCGTATATCGAAAAAGCAGCGTATCGCGCTGACAGATGAATTAGCCGCCCTGCCACCGGATGTCCCTCGCGTGCTATTGGCCACTGGCAAACTCATAGGTGAAGGATTTGACCATCCACCCTTGGATACCTTGGTGCTAGCAATGCCTATTTCTTGGAAAGGCACATTACAGCAATACGCCGGGCGTTTGCATCGGGAGCATGCGAGCAAATCAGACGTGCGCATCATCGAATTTATCGATGCAGGGCATCCTGCGCTGTTGCGGATGTGGGATAAGCGCCAACGTGGGTATCGGGCGATGGGGTATCGGGTCGCAGATACCTCAAGTTCGATGGAGTTATTTCGAACCTCTCGGGGGTGATCTGGTACTGGGTCATCACTCTGGCTTGTGCGCAGTTGCCTAATTGCGAGGTTAATCCGCCAACAAAACCCCCTGCTCTTCCCTGCACAGCTCCAGCAAAAAATCCCACACCACCCGCAGCCTCACTGATTTGTGCAATTCGCGCCGGGTGCTGATCCAGTAGCTGCGTTGCACTGACTCTTCGGGCAGTACGCGCACCAATTCAGGGTCTTGGCTGGCCATGTAGTTGGGCAGTACGGCGATGCCCAGCCCGGCGCGGGCGGCTTGTTGTTGGGCGATGACGCTGGTGCTGCGGAAGGTCACGGTCGGGTTGCGGCAGAAGTGGTTGATAAACAGCAGTTCTTCGCTGAACAGCAGGTCGTCGACGTAGCCGATCCAGAAGTGGTTGGCCAGGTCGTCGCGGTGGTTCAGGGCTGGCGCTTTGTCGAGGTAGTCGCGGCTGGCGTACAGCGCCAGGCGGTAGTCGGTGAGTTTGCGGGTGATCAACAGGTCGGCGTGGGGCCGGTCGAGGTGCACGCTGATTTCCGCTTCGCGGTTGAGGATGCTGACAAAGCGCGGCACCGCGACCAGTTCAACTTCCAGCCCGGGGTAGCGTTCGAACAGCCCGCGCAAGCGTGAGGTGAGGAACATGATGCCGATGCCTTCGGTCACGCCCAGGCGGATTTTGCCCAATGGGGTGATGGCCTGGGTGATTTCTTCCTGGGCCAGCAGGGCGACGTTTTCCATCGCTTCGGCATGTTTGAGCAACGCCTGCCCGGCCGGGGTCAGTTGGTAGCCTTGGGCATGCTGCACAAACAGCGCCGTGCCCAGGTGCTGCTCAATGTGCTCAATGTGCCGCGCCACGGTGCTGTGGGTGGTATTGAGGCGCTTGGCAGCCGTGAGCAGGCGCCCGCTGCGCTGTAGCTCCAGAAAATACCGCATGTCATTCCAGTCGAACATCGTCGTCCCTCGTGCCCGGTCATTTGCGCTGTGCAAAAACGCACAAGCCATGGGTGAAATCACGCGTTTTCAACTCGAAATTAATCAATAGGATGGAGAACGACAAGAACAAAAAATAATCAGGCGAGGTGCGACATGCCATCAGCCAATCAGATCTACGACTACATTGTGGTGGGCGCCGGGCCTGCGGGGTCAGTGTTGGCGAATCGGCTGTCTGCCGATCCCAAGCACAACGTGTTGCTGCTCGAAGCGGGTGGGCAAGACAACTACCCGTGGATCCATATCCCTGTGGGTTACCTTTATTGCATTGGTAACCCGCGCACCGACTGGTGTTTTAAAACCGAAGCCCAGCCCGGGCTGCAAGGCCGCAGCCTGAGTTACCCGCGCGGTAAGGTGTTGGGCGGCAGTTCTTCGATCAACGGCATGATCTACATGCGTGGTCAGGCCGGTGATTACGACCGCTGGGCAGCCATGGGCAATAAGGGCTGGGCCTGGCAAGACGTGCTGCCGCTGTTCAAACGCAGCGAAAAACACTATGCCGGGAACTCCGCGCTGCACGGCGCCGAGGGCGAGTGGCGGGTTGAGCAGCAGCGTTATTCCTGGACGATTCTGGATGCCTTCCGCGACGCGGCTGCGCAAAACGGCATCGCCAGCGTCAATGACTTCAACGGCGGCGACAATCAGGGCTGTGGATACTTTCAAGTGAACCAGCGCGCCGGTGTGCGCTGGAATGCCTCCAAAGCGTTTATCCGCCCCGTGCTCAAGCGTCCCAACCTGACCGTGCTGACCGGTGTGCAGGTCGATAAAGTGCTGCTGGAGAACCACCGCGCCACGCAGGTGAAGGCCCGCTGGCAAGGCGCAGATCACACCTTTAGCGCACGCCGCGAAATCATCTTGAGCGCGGGCTCGATTGGTTCGCCGGGGATTTTGCAGCGCTCGGGCATCGGCCCGCGGCCATTGCTGGAGAACCTGGGGATAACCGTGCAGCACGAGCTGCCGGGTGTCGGCGGCAACCTGCAAGACCACCTGCAACTGCGCCTGATTTTCAAACTGAGCAACGCCCGCACCCTCAACCAAGTGGCCAACAGCTTGTGGGGCAAAGTCGGCATGGGCCTGCGTTATGCCTACGACCGCAGTGGTCCGCTGGCCATGGCCCCAAGTCAGTTGGGCGCCTTCGTTAAGTCCGATCCGGATCAACCCTCAGCTAACTTGCAGTACCACGTCCAGCCGTTATCGCTGGAGCGCTTTGGAGAGCCGCTGCACACCTTCCCGGCGTTTACCGCGTCGGTGTGCAACCTGCGGCCTAAAAGCCGTGGCCGGGTCGATATCCGCTCGGCCAACCCGGACGACGTACCCTTGATCGATCCCAATTACCTGAGCCATCCCGACGACCTGAAAGTCGCCGCCGATGCGATCCGTCTCACCCGGCGCATCGTCGCCAGCTCCGCCCTGCACACGTTTAGCCCCGAGGAATACCTGCCCGGCGCCGCCCTGCAAACCGAACAGGAACTGCACGAAGCAGCCGCCAAAATCGGCACGACGATCTTTCACCCGGTCGGCACCTGCCGCATGGGGCAAGACGCCGAAGCCGTGGTCGATGCCGAACTGCGGGTGCATGGCATCGCCGGCTTGCGGGTCGCAGACGCGTCCATCATGCCGACGATTGTCTCGGGTAATACCTGTTCGCCTACGCTGATGATTGGCGAAAAGGCCGCGCAATTGATTCTCGCAACCCCCTCTAACGCACTGGAGATAGACGCAGGTATCAGCCGTACTGCAGCAGTACCGGTCGCCTGACAGCGATCGTGGTTTCGGTCGCAGTCATCCGAAACCGACAGTGGACAACAACAATAATCACTGTGGCCCACAGGGCCGAGGACATTGAATATGTCGGACTCAATTGCACAATCGGCAGCAGCCCCCGCCAAGGGGACGACTGGCCGTGAAGAACGAAAGATCATCTTCGCGTCATCCCTCGGGACGGTGTTCGAGTGGTATGACTTTTTCTTGTATGGCGCGCTGGCGACCGTCCTGAGCAAGCAGTTCTTTTCAGGGGTTAACGACACCACCGCGTTTATTTTTGCCTTGATGGCCTTCGCCGCCGGCTTTTTGGTGAGACCGTTCGGGGCCTTGGTGTTTGGCCGCCTGGGCGACATGATCGGGCGAAAATACACCTTCCTCATGACCATCGTTCTGATGGGCTTGTCGACCTTTGCGGTCGGCCTGCTACCCACCTACACCAGCATCGGCATTGCAGCGCCGATCATGCTGGTGCTGTTGCGCATGCTCCAGGGCCTGGCGCTGGGCGGCGAATATGGCGGTGCGGCGACCTATGTGGCCGAACACGCCGCTCCCGGCAAGCGTGGTTTTAACACCAGCTGGATTCAGTCCACCGCCACCTTGGGCCTGTTGCTGTCGCTGCTGGTGGTGTTGAGCTGCCGCTACCTCACCGGCGATCAGTTTGAAGTGTGGGGCTGGCGCTTGCCGTTCCTGCTGTCCATCGTGCTGCTGGGCATCTCGACCTGGATCCGCATGAGCATGCATGAGTCGCCTGCCTTCGCAAAAATGAAGGCCGAAGGTAAAACCAGCAAATCGCCGATCCGTGAATCGTTCGGCAAATGGGAAAACCTGAAAATCGTCCTCATCGCCCTGTTCGGCATCAACGCAGGCCAGGCGGTGACCTTCTACGCGGCGCAGTTCTATGTGCTGTTCTTCCTCACGCAAATGCTCAAGATGGACCCGGCCCAGGCCAACATGCTGCTGATTATCAGCGTGGTCATCGGCGCGCCGTTCTTCATCTTCTTTGGTTGGCTGTCGGATAAAGTCGGGCGCAAGCCGATTTTGATGCTCGGCCTGTTGCTGGCCACGCTGCTGTACTTCCCGCTGTTCAAAGCCCTGAGCCATTACGCCAACCCGCAGATCGACACCGCCAGCCGCCAGTCACCGATTGTGGTCACGGCTGACCCGGCCACCTGCACCTTCCAGTTCGACCCTGTGGGTAAAGCGCGTTTTGACAGCCCGTGCGACAAGGTCAAAACCTTCCTGGTCAAACAAGGCCTGCCTTACGTCTCGCAGTCTGCCCCGACCGGTGCCGACGTACTGGTGACCGTGGGTGAGCAAAAGATCATCGGCTTTAACGAAGCTGCCCTGCGCGAAAGCGTGGCTGCCGCGGGCTACCCGGCCAAGGCCGACCCAAGCACTGTTAACCAGCCAATGGTGGTGTTGATAATGGTGGTGCTGACGCTCATCGCCACCATGACCTACGGCCCGCTCGCGGCGGTGATGGTTGAGCTGTTCCCGACGCGGATCCGCTACACCTCGATGTCCCTGCCCTACCACATCGGTAACGGCTGGTTTGGCGGATTCCTGCCGACCGTGTCGTTTGCGCTGGTGGTGTACACCGGGGATATCTTCTACGGGCTGTGGTACCCGATCGTCATCACCGGCGTCAGCTTCGTGGTGGGGATGCTGTTCCTCAAAGAAACCCGGCACGTGAATATCGATAAGGTTTAACGAAATAACTGTAGGAGCGAGCTTGCCTCGCGATCTTTTAAAAAGATCAAAAGATCGCGAGGCAAGCTCGCTCCTATGTATGGACTCGCCCCCCACTGTCAACCCGCTTTTGCCCACTGACACCCGGCTGCATCTATGTATAAGGCCTATTCTAGGAAGCCATAATCGGCTTCTG
>NZ_JYLD01000022.1 GCF_001043025.1 Pseudomonas helleri
GCGCCGCAGTATGTTTTGCCCCATCGGCGACCTGATCGGTGGTTCCCGCGAGCAGTGAAGCAGCGCCCAGCAAAATATCCGACCCGAAAATAAAGATGCCAGTCAGCTTAACTGACTGGCATTAGCCATTCAGGCCGGTTTTTTGGTGCTTAACGATCAGCGCAGTGTCGGGCCTTGAAAGCCCATCCACATGGCCAGTTTCTCAGCCACGCCGGCACCCAGCTTTTTCGAGAAGCGATCAAGTGCCGATTCTTGCACAGTGAAGTCGACCAGCTCTTTTTCACCGATCACATCACGCGCCACCGAACTGGCACTGCCCAAGCCGTCGATCAGCCCCAGCGGCAAGGCTTGCTGCCCGGTCCAGACCAGACCAGAGAACAACTCAGGGTGATCTTTGTCCTTCAAGCGATCGCCACGCCCTTGCTTGACGCTGGCAATGAACTGCTCATGGGTAACGTTCAGCACACCCTGCCAAAACTTGGTTTCATCCGGCTTTTCAGGCTCGAACGGATCAAGAAAAGCCTTGTGCTCACCCGAAGTGTAGGCGCGACGCTGAACCCCCAGCTTTTCCATCGCCCCAACAAAGCCAAAACCTGCCGCCGTCACACCGATCGAACCCACCAGGCTCGCCTTGTCGGCATAGATTTCATCGGCCGCACTGGCAATGTAATACGCACCCGAAGCACCCAGATCAGAGATCACCGCATACACCTTGGTGTCCGGATGCAGGCCACGCAAACGACGTATCTCGTCGTACACATAACCCGATTGCACCGGGCTGCCGCCAGGGCTGTTAATACGCAACACCACACCTTTGACCTTGGGATCATCAAATGCAGCGCGCAAGCTGGTGATCAGGTTATCGGCGCTGGCAGCTTCTTTATCTGCAATCACGCCCTGCACATCAATCAGCGCGGTATAACCGGCGCCCTTGGTTGCACTGCGCTCCATGTCCATCAGCGGCGTAAACAAAAACAGCATCGCAATCAGATACAAGAAAGTCAGCGACTTGAAAAAGATGCCCCAGCGGCGCGCGCGACGCTGCTCCTGCACACCCGCCAACAAAGTCTTTTCCAGCAGCTTCCAGCTTTTATCATCACCGACTGTCGGCTCGCCTTCAGCAGGCGCCTTCCATTGATCAACCATGCTCTACCCCTGCAAAGACTTTATTTAACCTGCCGACCTAGCCAGGTACGCAATTCGGGAAACTTATCAATTGCCAGGCGCGGTTCAAACGTCAGCAAACGTTCCACTGGTTGAGCACCATAGCTCACCGCAACCGAGTCGATACCGGCATTGCGCGCCATCAGCAGGTCAAAGGACGCATCCCCGACCATCAACGCCTGGCTCGGCGGCACATCGCAATGGGCGAGGATCTGATTGAGCATCAAAGGGTTCGGCTTGCTGGCGGTTTCGTCTGCCGCCCGGGTAACGTCGAAAAAGCGCTCCCAACCATGCACCTTCAGCACACGATCAAGACCGCGACGGGCCTTGCCCGTCGCAACGGCCAAACGGTAGCCGTCAGCCCGGAACGCCTCAAGGGTGTCAGCCACCCCTGCAAACAACGGTGAAGGCTGCTCATCCATGGCGATATAGACGTCAGCGTAATGCTGACGAAAAACAACCATTTCTGGCTCAGCCATGTCCGGATAAAGCGTCAGGATGGCCTCGGGCAAACCCAAGCCGATGATCCCGCGAATGGACGCTTCATCGCGTTCAGGACGACCTGTGCGCTGCGCGGCGACTCGCATCGCCATGACAATCCGCCCCACGGAATCAGCCAGCGTGCCATCCCAATCGAAGATCAGCAGCTTGTACTCACTCAGCACTCAGACGCTCCACTGTTTTGGCCCACATGTCATCAACCGGAGCCTGTAACTTCAATTCGCCACCGTCCGGTAGCGGCACGGTCAGCATGTAGGCATGCAAGAACAAACGCTTGCCGCCCAGATCACGAATTTCTTTAGAGAAGTCTTCATCGCCATACTTGGTGTCACCGGCAATGCAATGCCCCGCATGCAGCGTGTGCACGCGAATCTGGTGGGTACGCCCGGTGATCGGCTTGGCCTCGACCATGGTGGCAAAGTCGCCGAAACGGCGCAGCACCTTGAACACGGTCACAGATTCCTTGCCCTCCTCGTTCACCTCGACCATGCGCTCGCCCGAACGCAGATTGCTCTTCATCAGCGGCGCACGCACCTGCTTGATCGAGGTTTCCCAGCGCCCACGCACCAGCGCCATGTAGCGCTTGTCGATACCGTCGCCGCGCAAGGCTTCGTGCAAATGGCGCAACATGCTGCGCTTTTTCGCAATCATCAGCAGGCCGGAAGTATCACGGTCCAGGCGATGCACAAGCTCAAGCTCTTTGATTTCCGGACGCAACTGACGAAAGGCTTCAATCACGCCAAAATTCAAGCCGCTGCCGCCGTGCACCGCAATACCAGCGGGTTTATTGAGCACAATCAGCGCCTTGTCTTCGTAGACAATGGCCGCTTCAAGGCGCTGTAACAAACCTTGCGCCACTGGCACAGGCTCATCGCGCTCAGGCACCCGAACGGGTGGCACGCGCACAATATCGCCCGCCTGCAGCTTGTACTCAGGCTTGATCCGACCCTTGTTCACGCGCACTTCGCCTTTACGCAAAATGCGGTAAATCAAGGTCTTGGGAACACCCTTGAGCCGTGTGAGGAGGAAATTATCGATGCGTTGGCCGGCATATTCCGGCGTGACCTCAAGCAGCTGAACGCTGGGGGTCGGGGGGGTAGTCGTCGTCATGGCGCGGATGATAACAATTTTTTATGGAATTGAAGCACTTAATCATTACTGCTATAGTCGCGAACGCCGCCAAAAGCGGCCTGGACAGCGGTATAACGGTGAATAACCGACCCTGACCAACGCTCTTCACGAGGACGGAAGGCCGTCCTACGGGGCTTTTGCTGCATACGGAACACTTGGAGTTGTAACAAGCGCAGGTGACATGAGGCCTGAAGCGAGCCTGGAAAGCAGAGTGCAAACTCGCCTTTTACGCCGATATTCACGGCCAGTTCACAAAGTGCAGTCAGCTTCGGGTTTTTCGAGCGATTGTTTCGGAAACCATCGCCTTTATTAGCCATGATGCGTGAACTCCCCTTTTGGAGAACACGGTAAATGCCAACCCGCTGCGGATTCTGCGCGCGGCAGCACCCGAATTATCAAGGATACGTGTAGGGTGGAGATGCACAACCGCCGGACTGTGTAGCAATAGGCTTTATCAAGACGCTTCATCTCGTCCACAGCCGCTGGTTGATTCCTCCTCCTGACTGAGTGCTTATTAAGTCACCACAGCAAGCAGGAAGCGTAAGTCGCGACTTCGCCCCCATTGGTCGAACCTCGCTGGACACTGGAGTGGCCAACTACTCCTGACGCACCTGACACCGACCATGAGAAGTCGTGTGTGCCGAACGCCGTTTCCGGTAGCCCGGAAACCGACGGTACAACATGAAAAGAATGCTGATTAACGCAACTCAACCCGAAGAGTTGCGCGTTGCACTGGTAGATGGCCAACGCCTCTACGACCTGGACATTGAGTCCGGTGCCCGCGAGCAAAAGAAAGCCAACATTTATAAAGGCCGTATTACTCGCATCGAACCCAGCCTTGAGGCTGCCTTTGTCGATTTCGGCTCTGAGCGCCACGGCTTCCTGCCCCTTAAAGAAATCTCCCGCGAGTACTTCAAGAAAGCCCCTGAAGGCCGCGTAAACATCAAGGACGTCCTGAGCGAAGGCCAGGAAGTTATCGTGCAAGTCGAAAAAGAAGAACGCGGCAACAAGGGCGCAGCCCTGACCACGTTCATCAGCCTCGCTGGCCGTTACCTGGTCCTGATGCCGAACAACCCGCGTGCTGGCGGCATTTCCCGTCGCATCGAAGGCGAAGAGCGCAACGAACTGCGCGAGGCCCTGAACGGCCTGATCGCCCCTGCCGACATGGGCTTGATCGTGCGCACTGCAGGCCTGGGCCGCAGCAGCGAAGAAATGCAGTGGGACCTCGATTACCTGCTGCAACTGTGGACCGCCATCAAAGAAGCCTCGCTGGATCGCTCCGCGCCGTTCCTGATCTACCAGGAAAGCAACGTCATCATCCGCGCCATCCGCGACTACCTGCGCCAGGACATCGGCGAAGTGCTGATCGACAGCGTTGAAGCCCAGGACGAAGCCCTGACCTTCATTCGCCAGGTGATGCCGCAGTACGCCAGCAAAATCAAACTCTACGAAGACAGCGTTCCGCTGTTCAATCGTTTCCAGATCGAAAGCCAGATCGAGACCGCTTTCCAGCGCGTCGTCGAACTGCCTTCCGGCGGCTCCATCGTTATCGACCCGACCGAAGCCCTGGTGTCCATCGACATCAACTCGGCGCGCGCCACCAAAGGCAGCGATATCGAAGAAACCGCCCTGCAAACCAACCTTGAAGCGGCTGAAGAAATCGCCCGTCAGTTGCGCCTGCGCGACATCGGCGGTCTGATCGTCATCGACTTCATCGACATGACCCCAGCCAAAAACCAGCGCGCCGTGGAAGAAAAAGTCCGCGAGTGCCTGGAAGCCGACCGCGCCCGCGTACAAGTAGGCCGCATCTCGCGCTTTGGCTTGCTGGAAATGTCCCGTCAGCGCCTGCGTCCATCCCTGGGCGAAAGCAGCGGCATCGTATGCCCGCGTTGCAACGGCACCGGCATCATCCGTGATGTTGAGTCGCTGTCGCTGGCGATCCTGCGCCTGATCGAAGAAGAAGCCCTGAAAGACCGCACTGCCGAAGTTCGCGCCCAGGTGCCGATCCCGGTTGCAGCGTTCCTGCTCAACGAAAAACGCAACTCGATCACCAAGATCGAACTGCGCACCCGCGCACGCATCATCATCCTGCCGAACGATCACCTCGAAACGCCGCACTTCGAAGTTCAGCGCCTGCGTGATGACAGCCCGGAAGCCAACAACAACCAGTCCAGCTACGAAATTGCTGCCGCTGCTGCCGAAGTGGAAGAAGTCCAGCCAGCCGCTGCGACCCGCACCCTGGTTCGTCAGGAAGCTGCCGTTAAAACTGCACCGGCCCGCGCCTCGGCTCCAGTACCGACCGAAGCAGCCGCACCGGTTGCCGCACCGGCAGCAAAAGCCGCCGAGCCAAGCCTGTTCAAAGGCCTGGTGAAGTCGCTGGTTAACCTGTTCGCTGCCAAGGAAGAGCCTGCTGCGCCTGCCGTGGTAGAAAAACCGGCGGCTACCGAGCGCCCTGCGCGCAACGAAGAGCGTCGCAATGGCCGCCAGCAAAACCGTAACCGCAACGGTCGCCGTGACGAAGAGCGCAAGCCACGTGAAGAGCGTGCTCCGCGCGAAGAACGCGCACCTCGTGAAGAACGCGCCCCGCGCGAACTGCGTGAGCCGCGTGAAGAAGCCCCAACCGTAACCACCGCTCGCGAAGAACGTGCACCGCGTCCGCCACGTGAAGAGCGCGCACCTCGCCCACCACGTGAAGAACGCAAGCCACGCGGCGAGCGTGAAGAGCGTGTTCGCGAACTGCGCGAGCCTCTGGACGCTGCCCCGGCAGTGGCTGCAGCTGCTGCCGTTGTCGCGACCGAAGAAGAACGTCCGGCCCGTGCGCCGCGCGAAGAGCGTCAGCCTCGCGCACCACGTGAAGAACGTGCACCACGCGAAACCCAGGCTCCAGCACCGGCTGCTGAAGACGAAGAAGTCGCGACCAACGAAGAGCAGGCGCAGGACGACAACCAGGACAACAACGAGGGTGATCGCCCACGTCGTCGCTCCCGTGGTCAGCGTCGTCGCAGCAACCGCCGTGAACGTCAACGCGATGCCAACGGCAACGTGATTGAAGGCTCGGAAGAAAACAGCGAAGAAGCCACCGCCGAAAACGCTGCTGCCGCACCTCAAGTCGCTGCCGAGCAAGTCGCAGAACAACAAGCCGCTCACACCCAGGCCATCAGCGCTCCTGCTGAAGCCCAGGCCAACGAGCAAGCTGAACGTGCCACCCAAGCCGTTCAGGAATCGGCACCCGCCGAAACCGTGGCAGCGGTAGAAGCGCAAACCACTGAAGTGGCCATCGTGCCAACCCCAGCGGTTGAAGCGCCGGTTGTTGAGAAGCCAGTGGTTGAAGCCCCGGTTGTTGAAACGCCTGTTGTTGAAGCAACTGCACCGGTTGAAGCGATCAAGGCACCAGAAGTTGAAGTGCCAGCAGTGCAGGCTGAACCTGAAGTCAAGGCAGCTGCCGAGCCTGCTCCGGTTGTCGAAACACCGGTCATTGCCGCGCCAGAGCCTGTGGTTGAAGCCGTTGTCGAAGCCCCGGCAGTAGAAGCGCCACGCGAAGAAGCGCCGGTAATCGAGACACCAGTTGTCGAGAAAGCGCCTGAGCACGTCAAGGAAGCCCGTGTTGTCCGCGAGCCAGTTGCCGAGCCTGCCATTGTCGAGGCCGCTCCAGCGCCAGTCGCTGAGCCAGTGGCTGAAGTGGTTGTGGCTGAAGCAGCCGTCGTCGAGACAGCCGTTGTGGCACAACCGGCTCCGGTTGAAGTGGTCGAAACCACTGAAGTGGTTGAAGTGGTAGCTGCAGCGCCGGTTGTCAGCGCACCGAGCAACGGTCGTGCACCTAACGACCCGCGTGAAGTACGCCGCCGCAAGCGTGAAGCTGAAGCAGCCGCCGCGAAAGCAGCAGCCACGGAACAGGAACACGAGTCTAAACCCCTCGCCTAATTCTGCCGGCCACTAAAAAGCCCCGCCAGTTCTGAACTGGCGGGGCTTTTTTTATTCTGTTGTGCAATCAAAAAAACCAGAACGAGCGGCGCTCTTTCTCCAGTTCGTCGCGGCACTGCGCAAGTTGCGCGCCATAGGTTTGCGATTGCTGCTGAACCTTGCGCGCCACCTGCATCAACCAGGGTTTGCCACGGTAGGTGTTACGGGTAAAACCGCCGCGCCCCTCGTGATACGCCAAGTACTGGTTATAGGCATCCCACTTGGAAATCCCCAGCTGACGCTGAGTACCTGCGGTATACCAGCCGATAAACATGATGGCGTCAGCATAGTTGTCCCGCGAACCTGAGCGACCCATCGCCCGCTCAAAGTCTTTCCAGGCGGGCGGCTGGGCCTGTGCATAACCATAGGACGGGCTGACCCTACCCCACGGGATTACCCACAGCAGGTAGGCGCGCGGCGGAAGTGCGTCGGCCACAAAGCTGCTTTCCTGCTTCATGATCGCCATGGCCACGTTGGGCGGCGTGCCCCATTGTGTCTGCATCGCCACCGAATCCTTGTACCAGGCCGGGTATTGGCGATAGATGTTGCACAGGTTGTTTTGGTCCCTTGGCGGGGCCGTCATGCAGCCGGTCAACGTCACCAAGGTTATCGCTAACGCACACGCGGGTAGTTGCTTCATGACTCGTCCAGACCTGAAAAACAGTGGGATACACACCAAGCCTGCGTGGGCGTGAAATCAGCCAGCGAGACTGCCGCCCTTAATACACGTTGGGTTCCATCTCAAGTTGCACCGCAAAACGCTCCTGGATATCGGCCTGAATGCGTTGCGCCAGGGCCAGCAACTGCAAGCCGGTGGCCGCGCCATAGTTCACCAGCACCAGGGACTGCAAGCGATGCACACCGGCATCCGCCTCGCGAAAGCCTTTCCAGCCTGCGGCTTCAATCAACCAGCCTGCCGCCAGTTTGACCTGGCCATCGGCCTGTGGATAACCGATCAGTCCCGGGTGGGCGAGCTTCAACTCGTCCGCCTGCTGTGCCGACACCAGCGGGTTTTTAAAGAAGCTGCCAGCATTGCCCAGCACCGCAGGGTCTGGCAGTTTTTCGCTGCGAATGCTGCTGATGGCCCGGCTTACATCTCTGGCCGTGGGCTGCTCAACGCCCTGCTCGCTTAAACGCTGGCGCACCGGGCCGTATTCCAAATGCAGACGCTCAGCGCGGTTAAGAGCAAAACGCACGCGTAAAATCAACCAGCGGCCCGGCTGCTGCTTGAACACGCTGTCGCGGTAGCCAAACTCGCACTCGGCCAGGCTGAACTCGCGCAACTCGCCGGTATGGCGGTCCAGGGCTGTCAGACCCTCGAACACGTCCTTGATCTCGACGCCATACGCGCCAATGTTTTGCATCGGTGCGGCGCCCACGGTGCCGGGGATCAAACTGAGGTTTTCCAGGCCGGATAACCCTTGCTCCAATGTCCACAGCACAAAAGCGTGCCAGACCTCCCCCGCCTCGGCCTCGACGACGGTGCGCTGGCCATCGTCGGCAAGCACCCGAATACCGCGACTGGCCATGCGCAGCACCAGGGCGTGAACATCGCCGGTGAGCAACAGATTGCTGCCGCCGCCAATCACCAGCAACGGCAGTTGTTGCTCGGCCGAATAGTGCAGGGCTTCACGCACATCACTGTCGGTATGCGCTTCGGCCAACAGGCTGGCACGCGCCTCCACGCCGAAACTGTTGAATGACTTCAGTGACGCATCAACCTGCAACTGCAAACTCATAAACGGCCCTTCAATTCAATCACCAGCAAATCGCACGCACGCTCAACCAGGTCGAGCACTTCCTCAAAGCCCTGTTCGCCATCGTAATAAGGGTCCGGGACTTCATCCTTGACCGCTGCATAACGACGCAAGAACAAATCCAGCTCAGCCTTGGCGCCTGCTGGCTGCAAGGCGCTGAGGTCACGCAAATTGCTCTTGTCCATCGCCAGAATCAGGTCATAGCGATTGAAGTCGGCAGCACTGACTTGCTGCGCACGTTGCGCCGACAAGTCATAGCCGCGGCGCTTGGCCGCCCGCTGGCTGCGCACGTCCGGCGCTTCGCCCGCGTGCCAGCCCCCCGTCCCGGCAGAGGCTACCTCGATGCGCTTAGCCAAGCCGGCGTCACGCAGCTTTTGGCGCAACACGCCTTCTGCGGTGGGTGAGCGACAAATATTGCCCAGGCACACAAACAGGACGCGCATTAACCCTCCAGCAAACGCCGAACGCGCTCAAGGTCTTCAGGAGTATCGACACCGGCTGGCGGCGCCTCAAGCACATCACCGACGTGGATTCGCACGCCGTGCCACAGGGCACGCAACTGCTCAAGACGCTCGGTATTCTCGAGCCAGCATGGGCCCCAGTTAACGAAGTCCTGGAGGAAACCGGCACGGTAGGCGTAGATGCCAATGTGGCGACGGTACGGCACACCGGCAGGCAATGCGTTGGGCTGTTGGGCGAATTCATCCCGTGCCCACGGCAAGGTGGCACGGCTGAACGTCAGGGCCAGGCCATTGATATCGCTGACCACCTTGACCACGTTTGGGTTGAACAACTGCTCCACGTCTGCAATCGGCTCAGCCAGTGTGGAGATGCCCGCCTCGGCGTGGGCGGCCAGGTTCGCGGCCACTTGATCAATCAATGCAGGCGGGATCAACGGCTCGTCACCCTGGACGTTGACCACGATGGCATCGCTGGCCAGGCCCAACTGTGCGGCAACTTCGGCCAGACGGTCAGTGCCGGACTCGTGGTCTGCGCGGGTCAAGACCACCTCGGCGCCAAACGCCTGGCAGACCTCAACAATGCGCGCATCGTCGGTGGCGACTACCACACGCTGGGCGCTGCTTTTACGGGCTTGCTCCCAGACGTGCTGGACCATCGGCTTGCCCGCGATCATTTGCAGCGGCTTGCCTGGCAAACGCGTCGAGGCAAACCGCGACGGAATTACCACGGTAAAGGTCGGGGTCATTTATCCAGGCGCTCGTCGGTGCTCAGGGTACGGGCTTCGGTTTCCAGCATGACCGGAATGCCATCGCGAATCGGGTAGGCAAGGCCTGCGCCCTTGCTGATCAGTTCAGTTTTGTCGGCGCTGAGTTTGAGCGGGCCTTTGCACACTGGGCAAGCGAGGATATCGAGCAGTTTGGTGTCCATAGGAATTCCCGAAAAGTAAAAATGAGTTAGGGCAAAAGACGCTTTAGCTGTTGGTCAAACCAAAGGACAAAGGCCTCTGATGGAACCGCGTCGACCGCCAGATACCACCAGTCGGGTGACGCAAAGTCGCGGCATTTCACAGCGTCCTTTTCAGTCATGACCACGGGCAGCGGCGGCGTAAAATTCAAGACCTCGGCACTGTACGGCGCATGGTCAGCGAAAGCATGGGTGATTGGCCGCCAGTGTAGCGCTTCAAGGGTGGTGAAGAAACGCTGCGGGTTACCGATCCCGGCCACCGCGTGCAGCGCTTGGCCAGACGGGAAAAAGTCCAGCGCCTGACGCTCGCCGCTGCGCAGATTGATCAACGCCGTGGGCTGCAATTTAAAGGCAAAACCCGGCTGCGGATCGTGTTCGGCGCCGTTATACAGCACCGCGTCTACGCTCTGTAAGCGCTCGGCGGGTTCGCGCAATGGCCCGGCGGGCAGGCAATGGCCGTTGCCCAAGCCTCTGGCATTGTCGATCAGCACCAATTCCAGATCACGGGCCAGCCGGTAATGCTGCAAGCCGTCATCCGAGAGGATCAGATCCAGCGGTTCGCTGTCGAGCAAGGCTTTGACTGCACGGCTGCGGTCAGGGTCGATCATCAGCGGCACGCCGGTACGCTGCACGATCAATAGCGGCTCATCACCGGCCTGCGCCGCAGGTTGCTCCGCGGTCACACGCCAAGGCAACTGTGGCGGCTTGGCGCCATAGCCACGGCTGACCACGCCCACCCGCAGGCCATTGCGCTGGCAATGCTCGATCAACCACAGGATCAACGGCGTTTTGCCGGTGCCGCCCACGGTGATATTGCCAACCACCACCAGCGGCACCGGGGCGCGATAGATCTCGCCCTCGCCCGCCACAAAACGCGCGCGCTTGCGCTCAACCACACGGCGATACAGGCATTCCAGCGGGCTCAGCAATTTGAGCAGCGGGTGCCCGGTGTACCAGGCACGCAACAAACGATCAGACAGGGCCATCAGGGGGTCGCCTGCGACTCAACGGTGGTCATGCGCAAATGGCTGAAGCCGAGCTTGCCGGCGGCATCCATTGCCGTAATCACGAACTGGTGCTGGGCCTTGCCGTCAGCACTGATCGACACCGGCAGGTTGGTGTCGCCGCCCGAGGCTGTACGCAGTGCGTCCATCAGGCTTGCCAGATCGTTTTTCGGCAGCAACTGGTTGTTGACCGAAAACACCCCGTCGGCGCTGATGGCGATGTCCAGCAGCTTGGTGTTCTGATCTTCGGTGGGGGCGCCGCTGACCGACTCGGGCAGGTCGACGCGCAGTTGGGTCTCGCGGGTGAACGTGGTGGTGACCACAAAAAACAGCAGCAGGATAAACACCACGTCGATCAGCGACGCGAGGTTGATGTCGACCGTTTCCCGTGGCTTGCGGCGAAATTTCACGCTTTGCTCCCGACCATGTCGACTTCGCGGTCGCCCTGCACCACTTCAACCAGCTTGATCGCTTCCTGCTCCATGCCAACCACCAACTCGTCGACCCGGCGCTGCAGGAACCGGTGGAAGAACACCGAAGGAATCCCCACCATCAGGCCCGCCGCAGTGGTGATCAAGGCCTTGGAAATCCCGCCCGCGAGCACCGCCGCGTTGGTGGTCATGCCGGTGCCCATAAAAGCGCTGAAAATATCGATCATGCCCAACACCGTGCCCAACAGGCCCAGTAAGGGCGCCATCGCAGCAATCGTGCCCAAGGCGTTGAGGTAGCGTTCCAGCTCGTGGATAACCCGGGCAGCGGCTTCTTCAATGCACTCTTTCATGATCTCGCGACCATGCTTAGAGTTGGCCAGGCCAGCCGCCAAAATTTCACCGAGCGGGGAGTCAGCGCGCAGTTGCTTGAGTTTTTCTTTGTCCAGCTGTTTGTCCTTGATCCAGACCCACACCTGCCCAAGCAAGTGCGGCGGGGTCACGCGGCTGGCGCGCAGGGTCCACAGGCGCTCGACAATAATGCCCAGCGCGGCAACAGAACTCAGAATGATCGGCAGCATCATCCAGCCGCCGGATTTGACCAGTTCCCACACAGTGACAATCCCCTCGAAAAAGTGCGCCACTTTACCACAAGGTCGACGTTAATCCCGCCAGAACCGCCGCTGCTCGCGCAGGCTTTCAGCCACCCCGAAGGTGCCCAGCCGAAAGCGTACGGCACCGTGTTCGGCGCTGTCCCAGATCCCCATGCCCAGCGCCTTGTAGCGCGCCATCACCTGCGGGTGCGGATGCCCAAAGGTATTGCCATGCCCTCTGGAGATCAACACCGCCGAAGGTGACAGGTTTTTTAGAAAGACCATCGAGGACGAGGTGCGGCTACCGTGGTGCGGCGCCTGCAACCAGTGCGTGGGCACCGCCAGAGGGCTGTTGAGAAAAGCTCGCTCGGCGTCGATATTGATATCACCGGTCAACAGCAACCGTTCGTCGCTGGCTTCGATCTGCAACACGCACGAACGCTGATTACCGTCGGTCGCGCCGTCCCATTGCCACAATGCAAACTTCACCCCGTCCCATTCCCAGCGCTCGCCGCTGTTACAAGGCTTGGCCTGAAGCTGTTCGGCCAATAGCGGCACATCACCGCTGACCACCCGTTTAACCTTCATGGCCCGCTGTACCGCCAGCGCACCGCCCGCGTGATCCGAATCGGCGTGGCTGATCAGCATCATGTCCAGCGTACCGATGCCCATCGCTTGCAGTGCCGGGACCACCACGCGCTCGCCCTGGTCAAGGTTGCGCACTTTTGGCCCAGCGTCATATAGCAGCGTGTGATGGCGGGTTCGCACGATGATTGCCAGGCCTTGACCGACATCCAGTTGCAACACCTCTGCCTGGCCCGGCGGGACAAACGTTTGCGGGGCAAACACCGCCAGCAGCACCAGCGGCCAGCCCAGTGGCCTCAGCACCATCCCGGCAGGCAGCAACAGCAGCAAGGCACCGAGCGCCGCCAGCAGCCAGACACTGATCGGCACGCTGGCAGGCAACCAGGGCGACAGCGTCCCGACCAGCCCTGTCAGCCCCCAAATCAAGCCATTGAGCAAGCCGCCCGCCACCCACAGCAACCCTTCACCGACCCAGGGCACCGGCAGCAACACAGTGCCCAGCAACGCCGCAGGCAACACCAACAGGCTAATCCACGGCACCGCCACCAGATTGGCCAGCGGGCCAGACAGGCTGATGGGCAACCCGAGAATCCACAGCATCGGGAACAAACCAATCGCGATCAAGCCTTGCGGGCGCAGCCATGCCGCTCGCCAGCTCCACGGGCCCAAGCGTGAACTAAAGGTAAAAATCAGCACCGCAACGGCGGCGAACGAGAGCCAAAACCCCGCCATCAAGCTGGCCAGCGGTTCAATGATCAGCACCGCGTTGAGCGCCAGCAAAAAGGGCAGCCACACACCCAAGTGGCGAAACCGCAGGCGCCATATCAACACCAGCCCGAGCATGGCGCAGGCCCGCTGTACCGGCACCTCAAAACCGGCCAGCAAGCCGTAACCCAGCGCTCCGGCAAAAGCCAGGCCGCACGCCCAAGGCAACCACGGCAGCCGTCGTGGCCACAGACCGTAACGCGCCAACAAGGCCACCAGACCATAAATCAGCCCGGCAAACAGGCCAATGTGCTGCCCCGAGATCACCAGTAAATGCACCGTGCCGGTCGCTTGCAGCAGCTTCCAGTCATCAGCGCTTAACCCTGAACCGTCGCCCATCACCAATGCAGCCAGCCATGGCGCCCGGCCATTAGCCTCGACTTGCAATAACTGCTGGCGCAAGCCATCGCGCCAGGCATGCCGGGCGGGGGCTAATAACTGGCCATCCTTGATCGTGCCCGTGGCGCCAATACGCTGGGCCAACAGCCAGGCCTGATAATCAAAGCCACGGGGGTTAAGCAGCCCTTTGGGCCGTTTGAGAGTGACCGCCAGTCGCCAACGCTCGCCGCTATTGACCGGCGGCCCGCCGTACCAGCTCAAGCGCAAGGTAGAGGGCAATGTGGCGTGTCGCGAATAAGCATCACGCACTTCAAAACGCACCACCGCGTCGGACTGCTGAGGCAAACCGACCACCCGCCCCTCGACCCATAACGTGCGGCCATCCAGTGCAGGCGACAGCCGATCATCAAGCGCCGATTGCCCTTGCACACAGGCCCAGCTCAACCCAAGCAGAAAAAGCCCCGCCGGATAAACCCGCACCACCAACAGCAGCAGCCCCGCACCCAGCATCAACAGCACCCACTCAAGGGCGGGTATTGCCGGTAAAAAGCGCAGCACGATCAAGCCCGAAGCCAGCGCTAACAATCCCGAGTACATAACCTGATCCGCAGTAATTCCTGCCCTCGGATTAGCCGGGTTTTATCGTCGCATCCTAAAAAATTGTCACAAAGTCTGAAGAGTCGACCTGCAAAATGTGGGCATACTGCCTCCCTGTTCCAAGCGAGAAGCCCATGCCACGGCGTTCAATCAAACGTTTCATGCCAGATCCGGCGCGCATCAAGGAACACAAATCCTTACGGTTCTTGGGCTCACTGCTGCATGACCCCAACCTCTGGCACCTCAATCGTCACTCTGTCGCCCGGGCGATGGCGGTGGGTCTGTTTGCTGCTTTTATCCCCATGCCCTTTCAAATGCTCCTGGCCGCCTGCCTGGCGATCATGGTGCGCAGCAATATGCCGATTTCGGTCAGCCTGGTCTGGCTGACCAACCCGATCACCATGCCGCCGATTTTTTACTGCACCTATGTGCTGGGCGCATGGCTGATGGACGTTCCGGCCCGCAGCATGCCTGATGAACTCACGTGGGCGTGGATCAGCAGCCAGCTCTCGACCGTGTGGCAGCCGTTTTTATTGGGTTCGGTGGTGTGTGGAGTGGTACTGGGCGGGATGGGTTACTGCTTGACCATGGTGTATTGGCGCTGGTGGGTCAGCCGGCAGTGGAAGCGGCGCAAGCAACAGCGCAAGGCTTTGTAAAACGTGCCTTGCACCTTTGTGTAGGAGCGGGCTTGCCTCGCGATCTTTTGATCTTGAAAAGATCGCGAGACAAGCTCGCTCCTACAGGGGTGTGAAAGCTACTGGCGCATGCCGCGGCCGCTGACCAGCAGTTTGGCGCAGGCGAAGTACAACACCACGGTTGCGACGACCATAAAGGTCAGCGCCACGCTGATTTTGATGTCCGATACGCCGAGGATCCCGTAGCGGAAGGCGTTGACCATGTGCAGCACCGGGTTGGCCAAGGACACGCTCTGCCAAAACGGTGGCAACAGGGTAATCGAGTAGAACACCCCGCCCAGGTAGGTCAGCGGCGTCAGCACAAACGTCGGGATGATCGAGATATCGTCGAAGTTGCGCGCAAATACGGCGTTGATAAAGCCCGACAACGAGAAGATCGTCGCGGTCAGCACCACCACCACAATGGTCAGGAGCAGGTGATGCACCTGCAAGTGGGTGAAGAACAGTGACAGCAAGGTCACGATCAAGCCCACCATCAAGCCGCGCAAGATACCGCCCACGGTGAAGCCGATCAGAATGGTGTGGGGCGACACCGGAGACACCATCAGTTCTTCAATCGAACGCTGGAACTTGGCACCAAAGAAGCTCGATACCACGTTGCCGTAGGAGTTGGTGATCACCGACATCATGATCAGGCCCGGCACGATGTACTCCATATAGGTGAAACCACCCATATCACCGATTTGCCGACCAATCAGGTTACCGAAGATCACAAAGTACAAGACCATGGTGATCGCTGGCGGCAGCAGGGTTTGCGGCCAGATGCGCATGAAACGGCGCACTTCACGGTAAATGATGGTGTTCAACGCCACCAGGTTGGGACGCAGTTCTGAACTCATACGGCCACCTTTGCCAGGTTTTTCTCGACCAGCGACACAAACAACTCCTCAAGGCGGTTGGTTTTATTGCGCAGGCTCACCACTTCGATGTTTTGCGCGGCCAGTTGGGTGAACAAACCGGTAATGCCCACGGCTTTGTCGACTTGTACTTCCAGGGTGCTGCCATCGAGCAACAGGCTCGGGTAGCCGATGAGGTGCGGGGTAGACGCCAGCGGATGCTTCAGATCGAGGACAAAGGTCTCGACGTGCAGTTGCCCGAGCAACTGGCGCATGCTGGTGTTTTCGACGATGGTGCCGTGGTCGATGATGCCGATGTTGCGGCACAACTGCTCAGCCTCTTCCAGGTAATGGGTGGTGAGGATGATGGTGGTGCCCTGCTCGTTCAGCTCAGTGAGGAAGGTCCACATCGAGCGGCGCAGTTCAATGTCCACACCGGCAGTCGGTTCGTCGAGGATCAACAGGCGCGGCTCATGCACCAGCGCCCGGGCGATCATCAGTCGACGCTTCATACCGCCCGACAACGAACGCGAAGGGGTGTCGCGCTTGTCCCAAAGCCCCAACTGCGTCAGGTACTTTTCGGCACGTTCCTTGGCGATTTTGGCCGGAATACCGTAGTACCCCGCCTGAGTCACGACGATGTCGAAGGTCTTTTCAAACTGGTTGAAGTTGAACTCTTGCGGCACCACCCCGATGCTGCGCTTGAGCGCGGCGGGGTTGCGGTCCAGGTCATGGCCGAAGACATTCACCGTGCCGCTGGTTTTGTTCACCAACGTGGAAAGAATGCCGATGGTCGTGGATTTGCCGGCACCGTTAGGGCCCAGCAAAGCGAAAAAGTCACCTTCAGCAACGTCCAGATCGATACCACTCAGGGCCTGGAAACCGTTGCCGTAGGTTTTGGTTAGCTGCCGTATGGACAGAGCGGAACTCATATCGGATTACGCACCAAGATGGGAATAAGAGGGATGACTCAATAAGGGCGAACTGTCTGTAAGACAAGTCCGACAAAGCCAATGAACAGGTGCCATGGTGCTTGGCCTTGTCGCACAAGTACAGTCGCCCGTATTAATAGTGGCTATTAAGTCAACGCAGTCATCACCGCATTCCGGTAGGCAGGGCGCAGTTTGAGGCGCTCATACCAGGCCTCCAGGTGCGGCATTGACGGGCGTTCGATGGGCATTTCAAACCAGGCGTAAATAAACGACCCCAGCGGGATGTCACCCATGCCGATTTCATCACCCGAGAGGTAAGGCTTTTCGGCCAGCGCCTGGTCGGGAATGACCAGCAGCTCGGCGCAGGTCTTGATCGAGGCGTTGATTTTCACCCAGTCCTGCTGCTCGGCCGGGGTGCGCAAAATCCCCCAGAACACATCGCGAAAAGCACCGGCAAACGACGAGGTGGTCCAGTCCATCCACTTGTCTGCCTGGGCGCGA
Source organism: Pseudomonas helleri (assembly GCF_001043025.1). GTDB lineage: Bacteria > Pseudomonadota > Gammaproteobacteria > Pseudomonadales > Pseudomonadaceae > Aquipseudomonas > Aquipseudomonas helleri. The sequence goes on from NZ_JYLD01000022.1 coordinate 17,214, forward strand.
ACGCGATTGTCATCCTGATACCAGGACGTGTCCGAGCCGTATTCGGCGGACAGATAGCGCACAATCACGTTGGATTCCCACAACACAAACCCACCGTCTTCCAGCATTGGCACACGGCCATTGGGGTTCAGCGCCCGGTATTCCGGGCTGTCGACCACACCAAACGCACCGCCCGCCTCTGCACGCTCATACTCAAGCGCCAACTCTTCAATACACCACAACACTTTCCTGACATTCGACGAATTCTTGCGACCCCACACTTTCAGCATGATGAAACTCCTGATTGATAGACGCCGGGGCAGTCTACGCCGTGAAGCTGAACTGTGCCTCCCGCACAAGGTCACTATTGGACGACCTTGCTCAAGAGTTGCGACTAAGCTCACAAGGGTGCGCCCCCCTGGCTCCATGGAGGATTGGATATGCTGTTGTTGTGGATAGTGGTTTTGATCGTAGGCGTTGCCTGGCTGGCCCACCGGCGCGTCTCCCCGCTCACGGCGATTGCCGTGGTAGCGATTTACCTGCTGATCATGGACTTCTTCAGCCATGCGCCGATCTGGGTGCTGGTGCTCTTGTGGGTGTTGCTGGCAGCGCCAGCGGCCTTGCTGCTACTGCCTGACCTGCGCCGCAAACGCTTTACGGCGCCGCTGTTCAGCTGGTTCCAGAAAGTCCTGCCGCCCATGTCGCAAACCGAGCGTGATGCCATCGACGCTGGCACCGTGTGGTGGGACGGCCAGTTGTTCAGCGGACGCCCCGACTGGAACCAGTTGCTGGCCTACCCCAAAGCCCAACTGACCGAAGAAGAGCAGGCGTTTATCGACGGCCCCACCGAAGAACTCTGTGCGATGGTCACCGACTGGCAGATCGGTCAGGCCATGGACTTGCCGCCAGAAGCCTGGGCGCACATTAAGGAGCACGGCTTTTTCGCCCTGATCATCCCCAAATCGTTCGGCGGCAAGGGCTTCTCGGCCTACGCCCACTCGCAAGTCGCCATGAAACTCGCCACTCGCAGCGGCGATCTGGCCTCGACGGTGATGGTGCCCAACTCCCTCGGCCCGGCCGAACTGTTGCTGCACTACGGCACCGAAGAACAGCAAAACCATTACCTGCCGCGTCTGGCGCGTGGCGATGACATCCCGTGTTTTGCCCTCACCGGCCCGCTGGCGGGCTCCGACGCCGGGGCGATGCCCGACACTGGGATCATTTGCAAAGGCCAATGGCAAGGTGAAGAAGTCATCGGCCTGCGCCTGAACTGGGAAAAACGCTACATCACCCTCGGCCCTGTCGCCACCCTGCTCGGCCTGGCGTTCAAGGCCCATGACCCGGAGCACTTGCTGGGCGACAAGGAAGATCTGGGCATCAGTTTGGCGTTGATCCCCACCGACACCCCCGGCGTTGAAATCGGTCGTCGGCATTTGCCGCTGGGCGCCGCGTTCATGAACGGCCCCAACTCAGGCAAGGATGTGTTTATCCCCCTGAGCTACCTGATTGGTGGCCAGGAAATGCTCGGCAAAGGCTGGATGATGTTGATGAACTGCCTGTCGGTCGGGCGTTCGATTTCGCTGCCAGCGGTCGGCACCGGCGCCGCCAAGTTCACCAGCCTGGTGACCGGGCAATACGCCCAGGTGCGCGAGCAGTTCAACGTGCCACTGGCGGCCTTTGAAGGCATTCAAGAAGCCCTCGCGCGTATCGGCGGCAATGCCTGGCTGATGGACAGCGCCCGCATGCTCACCGCCAATGCGGTGGACCTGGGTGAAAAACCATCGGTGCTGTCAGCGATTCTCAAGTACCACCTGACCGAGCGCGGCCGCGAGTGCATCAGCCATGCCATGGACGTGCACGGCGGCAAGGGCATCATCATGGGGCCCAATAACTATCTGGGCCGTAACTGGCAGGGCGCGCCGATTTTCATCACTGTTGAAGGGGCCAATATCCTGTCGCGCAACCTGATGATCTTTGGCCAGGGCGCCATTCGCTGCCATCCGTTTGTGCTCAAGGAAATGGCCCTGGCCGGGCGTGAAGACCGCGAACAGGCCCTGATCGAGTTTGATGGCCTGCTGCTCAAGCACATCGGTTTTGCCGTCAGCAACTTCGCCAGCACCCTGGTGTTGAACCTGGGCCTGGGGCGCTTCGAGCACGCGCCCGGCAACACCCTCAGCCAAGGTTACTTCCGCGCTTTGAACCGTCAGGCAGCGGCTTTTGCGATGCTCGCTGACCTGAGCATGATGCTGCTGGGCGGCGAGCTTAAGCGCCGCGAGCGTTTGTCTGCGCGCCTGGGTGACGTGCTGAGCCATATGTACCTGGCCTCGGCAGCACTCAAGCGTTACCACGACCTGGACTCCCCCGAGCACCTCAACCCGTTGTTCAAGTGGGCCATGGAAGAAAGCCTCGGGCATTCGGAACGGGCGCTGGACGAGATCCTGAAAAACTTCCCGAGCCGACCATTGGGCTTTCTGTTGCGCGGCGTGGTGTTCCCGTTTGGTCGTCGCCATACCGGGCCTTCTGATGCGCTGGATGCTGAAGTCGCGGCAGTACTGGGCCGGGCCAAAGGCGATCCGACACTCGAAGCGGTGCTTGCCGGCTGCTACCGCCCGCAATCTGCCGATGACGCGGTGGGCGCGTTGCAACATGCCGCGGATTTGCTCAAAGCCGCTCACCCGCTGCACAAAAAGCTCCACGACGCGCTGAAAAGTGGCCAGTTCAAACCGGTACCCGGCGAGCCGTCCATCGATTCAGCGTTGCACGCGGGCATCTTGCAACCGGCCGAAGCCGAAACCCTGCGCGCCGCTGAAGCCGCACGGCGCAAGGTGATTGATGTGGATGACTTCGCCAAAGACGAACTCACCCACAGCGAAGGAAAGATTCGCTAGCAGGACAGCGGGCGCGCAGAGCTTTATACTCTCGCGCCCGTTTTGCTCTAGAGGACTCCACCATGGCCACTAATGACCTCAACCACAATCTCGCCCTGCTCGATATGCTGCGCAGCATCCTGGTTGCCGTCGGTGACGCCGAGCAAATCCCGGAAGAAAGCCATGCGCTGTTTATTGAACGCTTCGACGAGATGAAAGCCGGTCTGTTGACCGATTTTGATGAAAGCCAATACCTGGGCCAGGACATTCTCTGCCAGGTGATCGAACGCTACCCGCAAATCGCCCACGTGGTACCGCGTGACCTGTTGTGGTTCTTCGGCGGTTCCTGCTTCAACTTCCTCGCCGATGAAGAGTTGGACATGTATGAGGCGCTGGAAGAACGCCGCTTTGAAGCCGAAGAAAACGGCGAGCCGTTCGACTGGAATCAGGAAAAGCAGTTCATGGCGCTGCCGACCGACGCAGACAGCCCGCAGCACTGATTGGCACACTGAATGCCCAAGACCCGCCCGGTTAACCGCGCGGGTCTTTTTTTGCCCCCAACGTCGGTTCTTGCGCCAGCCGCTCAACCAGAAAATCGATAAACACCCGCAGCTTGGGTGGCAGATAGCGCGTCGGGGTATGCAGCAGCCACACACCGCCGTGGTACGAGGCAATAAAATTCCAGGCCGGTAGCACCTGCACAACCTCGCCCAACTCCAGCGCCTGACGCGCCGTGAAGTAAGGCAAGCTGCCAATGCCGATGTGCTGCAACACCGCATCCAGCCGCACCCCTGTGTGGTTGGCCGCGTAACGCCCGGTGACCCCGACCGTCACCGTCTTGCTGCCTTGCTTGAATTTCCAGCGGGCATCCGCCGGGGTTTCGCCCAGATAGATACAACTGTGATGGCGCAAATCCTCCGGCTGGCGGGGCGTGCCATGTTCCGCCAGGTAGGCTGGCGTAGCGCAGAGCAAATGCTCGATCAAAAACAACTGGCGGCCCACCAGGCCCGGTGGCGGCTGGTCGGTGATACGCATGCTCAAATCCACGTTGTCGTCGATCAGGTCGACATGGCGGTCCTCCAGAATCAATTGCACATCGACCTTGGGGTAACGCCGTAAAAACTCGGGCATGTGCGGATGCACCACATAGCGCCCCACCGCCTTGGGCACGCTGACGCGAATCAGCCCTTCAGCCTCCTGGCTGTAGCGACCACTGAGGTCCATGACCGATTGCGCTGCCCCCACCACCTCCTGGCAACGCTTGAACACCTCCTCGCCCACATCACTCAGGCGCAGCTTGCGGGTGGTGCGCTGCAGCAGGCGGATCGCCAGGGCCTTTTCCAGTCGGGCGACACTGCGGCTGATGGCAGACGGCGAGGTGTCCAACTGTCGCGCAGCCTCGGAAAAATTGCCGACCTCGACCACCCTCACGAAGACCACCATTTCAGCCAGTAATGACAGCGGTAGATTTATGCTCACAGCGCACAGGTCCATTGAAAATTGGAGGGATTATCACACCCAAGGGGCGTCCCTATACTTTAAACCTAATTGTTTCAGGACTCGCCACATGACCTCACGCCTGTTTTATACCGACGACACCCTCACCGCCGACGTCGACGTACTCAGTTGCACCGCGCACGACGACGGCTTTGCCGTCATTCTCAAGGCCACACCTTTTCATCCGCAGGGCGGCGGACAGCCCAGCGACACTGGCTGGATTGGCGCCAGTGAAGTGCTCAAGGTGTTCCAGGAGCACGACCGGATTGTGCATATCGTCCAGCAGGCAGTGCCGCTGGGTACGGCGCAGGCCCACGTGGATGAGGCCCGCCGTGAGTTAAACAGCCGGCTGCATTCGATGGGGCATTTGATTGGTGTGTGCGGCGAACGCGCAGGCTGGAAGCCGATCAAGGCACACCACTGGCCGGGGGAATGCCGGGTCAGTTTTATGCCGGGTGAGAACGCTCAACCGATGCACATCGAACAGATCAAAGAACAGCTTGAGCAGTGGATCAGCGCTGACCTGCCACGGGTCATTCAGGTCAACGCCGACCAGCGCTTTATCGGCTTTGGCGAACTGCCGAGCTACCCGTGCGGCGGCACCCATGTCAGCTCGCTGAAGCAATTACACGCCGCGCCGACCTTGTCGATCAGTGAAAAGAAAGGTGTGCTTGCTGTTCGCTATCAATAGCACTCTGTGGGAGCGGGCTTGCTCGCGATGATCGTTAACAATCACGCATATTTGCCTGGTAAATGAGGCGCTCTGAAGGCCATCGCGAGCAAGCCCGCTCCCACTTGGGTCGTGTCGCTCATAAGAGGCATCACTCGATTTTCGCCCGCTGACGCTGAACAAAGCGGTTCACGTAATCGTCCGCAGGCGTGTGCAGAATCTCTTGTGGTGTGCCCACCTGCACCAACTGCCCGTCCTTGAGGATGGCAATGCGGTTGCCAATACGCAGCGCTTCGTCCAGATCATGGGTGATAAAAACGATGGTTTTTTGCAACGTGCGTTGCAGCTCCAGCAGTTGGTCCTGCATCTCGGCGCGGATCAGCGGGTCGAGGGCACTGAAGGCTTCGTCCATCAAAATGATGTCGGTGTCGGTGGCCAATGCACGGGCCAACCCCACGCGCTGGCGCATGCCACCCGAGAGCTGGTGGATAAACGCCTGCTCATAACCTTGCAAACCCACCACCGTGATCCAGTGCCGGGCGCGCTCGTTGCACTGCGCCGTGCTCTCCCCGCGCACTTTGAGGCCGTACGCCACGTTTTCCAACACGTTGCGGTGCGGCAACAGGCCAAAATTCTGGAACACCATGCTGATTTTTTGCCGCCGAAACTGGCGCAAAGTCGGCATGTCGTATTCAAGGATGTTTTCACCCTCCACCAGAATCTGCCCGCTGGTCGGGTCGATCAGGCGGTTGAAGTGACGCACCAGCGTCGACTTGCCCGACCCGGACAAACCCATGATGACGAACACTTCGCCCGCTTGAATCGACAGCGACAAGTCGTTGATGCCCACCACGCTGCCGGTTTTGGCCAGCACGTCGGCTTTGCTCTGGCCCTCCTTGATCATGGCCAGGGCTTCTTTCTCGCGCTTGCCAAACACCTTGAAGACATTGCGCACTTCGATCTTGTTGATCACAGCCTCACTCATCATTTGCCCCATGCCGTGGTCGGCCATAGGCCTGGGTTATGCGGTCGATGACCACAGCCAGAATCACAATCGCCAGCCCGGCTTCCAGGCCCTTGCCGACGTTGAGTGTCTGAATCCCCACCAGCACGTTCTCGCCCAAGCCACGGGCGCCAATCATCGACGCGATGACCACCATCGACAGCGCCATCATGGTGGTCTGGTTGATCCCTGCCATGATGCTCGGCATGGCCAACGGCAATTGCACCCCGAACAGTTGTTGCCAGGGGTTGGCCCCGAAGGCATTGATGGCTTCCATCACTTCGTGGTCAACCTGGCGCAAACCCAGATCGGTGAGACGAATCAATGGCGGCACCGCGTAGATCACCGTGGCGAAAATGGCCGGGACCTTGCCCAGACCAAACAGCATCAACACCGGGATCAGGTACACGAAGCTGGGCATGGTTTGCATGATGTCCAGCAGCGGCATCAACAGCGTGCGCAAGCGGTTGCTGCGCGCCGCCAAAATACCCAGCGGGATGCCCAGCAGCACGGAGATCACCGTGGCCACCATCACCAGCGCCAGGGTTTGCATCAGCTTGTCCCACAGCCCCACCGCGCCGACCAGAAACAACAGCCCCACGATCAGCACGCTGCTGACCACTTTGCGCGTGGCGTGCCAGGCAATCACCCCGACGATCAGCAGCATCAGCCACCACGGGGTCAGGCGCAGCAGGTTTTCAAGGCTAACGATGGCCCACAGCAAGGTGTCGGAGATGTGTCGGAACACATCCCCGTAGTTGCTGACCAGCGCATCGACCCAGGTATTGACCCAGCCGGCGATGGAAAACGTCAGATTTTCAGGAAACATGCATGGCTCGTACTCAGTGAATTATTTGGCGATAAGCGCCGCATCAACTTTTTGCGCCGCCTCGCCAGTCACCCAGCTGTGCCAGATCTGCGGCTGGTCGCGCAAAAACGCTTCGGCAGCCTGGCGCGGTTCGGTGCGTTTTTCACTCATGTCAGCCAGGGTTTTGTTCAGCAAATCGATCGGAAAATCGACCTTTTCATAGAACTCGACCAACTGCGGGTACTGGGTTTTGAACGGGGTTGATACACCAATCGCCAGTTTTGCCGGCAATGAGCGCGTGCCCTTCGGGTTAGGGTTATTGACGTCAGACAGGGTTTTCCAGGCCTCGGCATCGAAGGCCGGTTCGTCCAGTTTGATCAGTTTGTAGCGACCGATCAGCGGGGTCGGCGACCAGTAGTAGAACAGCACCGGTTTGCCACGACGGATCAACGAAGCGACTTCAGCGTCCAGTGCAGCGCTGGAGCCGGTGCGGAAGTTCACGAAGTCTTTGTCCAGGCCATAGGCCTTGAGTTTCTGGCTGTTGACGATCTCGGAGGTCCAGCCCGTCGGGCTGTTAAGGAAGCGCCCACGGCTTGGGTCTTCGGGGTCACGGAACACGTCTTTGTAGCGCTTCAAGTCGTCCACCGACTTCAAATCCGGGGCCAACGGCTTGATGCCTTTTTCCGCGTCGCCCTTGATCACGTATTCAGGCACCCACCAGCCTTCACTGGCGTTTTTGACGATGTCACCCAGCCCCGAGACTTTGCCCTCGGCTTCAGCTTTGATCCACGCGGGGCTGCGCCCGGCCCACTCCTCGCCGATCACCTGAATGTCGTTTTTAGCCAGCGCCGCCTCAAGGCTTACCGTACTGCCCGGCAAGGTATCGGTCGCCTCGCCATAGCCCTTCTCGGTCAAAATGCGCAGCACTTCGGTGATAAAGCTGCCGCTTTCCCAAGTGATGTCACCAAAGTGAATCGGGGTGTTTTTGCTGTCAGCCAGGACCGGCTGGCTCAACAATCCAAGTGCCAGCAGCGAGCCACCGAGCCATTTTTTAAGGTTGTTCATACGGATTCTCTTGTCATGGATAGGGGCAAAACTATCGGCCGCACTGACTTCAGCGTAGCCGTTGGCATCGCAGGGCGGTTAAAGCAACACCTCATAACCTGCCGCGCTCGCTTCACGCTGGTAGCCAATAACGACGTGGTAGTCGGTTTCGCTGGCCGGTAATACTTCCTGTAAACCCAAGGTGGCACTTACCTGTGGCAACTGCTGCAAGGCAAGGTTCATTGCCTCACGAATACGCTCAGCGCCCGCGCTGCCGGCACTGAGTGCGGTGATGTAAGGCAAATTGGGGCTAATGGCAGTGCGCGCAACAATGCGCAACCCGGCGACTTCGGCCGGGGCATAACGCGCCAGGCAGGCAAACGTGACGCTGTCGATAGAGGCCAGGTCTGCCCAGCCTTCGCGCACCCAGCGCAGGCTTTGTTGATGCGCGCCGCTGGTCGCCACCGAGGCAAAAAAACGCCCGTCTTGCTGCACGGGCGTCAGCCGATGACGGAACAGGTTCATGCCACTGTTGGAGTGCCGGTCATTGATCACCCCGCGGCTGCCCCTGAAATCCGCCAGTTCGACACGCGGGTCGGTTTCGCGGCCGACAATCACGCTGCAATGGCGCCCGGCGCTGCTGTCGGGCCATTCATAACGCGGGCGGCCGACCACTTGCACCTGGCCTTGCAACTGAGTCAGCAGCGGGTAGCCGCAGGTTTGGGTCAGCAACAAATCGGGCGAGCGAAACAGCTCCAGCAACTCAATGCCCGAGGCGTCGCGGCGCGTGGCCTGCAACAGCTCAAGGATACGTGTCAGCCATTGTTCATTGGCCTCACGCACCTGCTCGGGGGCCACGTACATCAATAACTCTGCATAACCGCCTGACATACAGCGCTCCTGGTGACGTTAAACAAACGGGTGTTTGGGGCTATCAATGGCGTGCACCGCGTGCCGACGAATCAACTCGCCATAGCCGTGCACCACATAATGGCCGCTGCGCTGTTGCCATTGCTCACGCCGCGCCCGGTACACCCTGGGCATGTAGAACCAGGGCAAACGCGGCAGATCGTGGTGCACCAAGTGCAAGTTCAGATTCAGGAACAACCAGGTCCACGGCCAGCCAGCTTCATTGAGCACCGTACGCTGTTCGGGACGGGCTGCGGGGCGGTGCTCGTAAAAAGAGCGGACCATGCCGACAGACAGCACCGGGACGGTGACCAAAAACACGTATTGCCAGACCGTCACGGCGCTGTAGCGGGCGATAAAGGCAAACATCAGCAGCGTGAAAAAGCCGTGGGTCAGCCACATCAGCCAGGCTTTGCGCTCGCCTTGGCGCAGTCGCTGAAGTTCTTCTTTGGCCATCCCGTACAACGCCAAAGGCGGGCCAACCAGCAAGCGGCCCGGCACGGTTTTGTTCAGCCAGAGCACAGCGCGAAACAACCTGGAACTGCGCTCCCAGCCTGACTGGCTGAGATAACGGCTTTCGGGATCGACGCCGGGGATGGTCAGGTCATGATCGTGGTGATGCTGCAAGTGGCTGTCGCGGTACAAGGTGTACGGGTACCACAGAGCAAAGGGCGCATAGCCCAGCACCTTATTCAGCCAATTGAAACGGGTGGGATGGCCATGCAACAGCTCGTGCTGAACTGACATCCACAGCACCACCACCGGGATCAACAGCACAATCGTCCACCCCGCGCCAAGCACCGGGCTGGCCAGCATCAAAGCAAACCAGGCGCTGGGCACCGCAATCAACAACAACCAGGTGGGCCATTGCGTACGACCGGTAAAGGTGTGAGCCAGGGCCTGAATGTCTTGTTGCTGAGCGCTGTCAAAATAATGCGACATCTGAAGGACTCAAAAAATAGGTTTGAATCCTTGTGTGGCGTGAGGCGCAAATATCTTGCAGATCATTTGGTTATGAGCATAGAACCGTGGTGCCTCACCTCACACTGGGCTGCCGCCCCGTCTTCGACGCCGCACTGTCGCGCAGCAAACAGGCCGCCGATAATCGTCAGCATCCCCCAATCGGTTCCCTCTCCTTCGGGAGAGGGCTAGGGTGAGGGTTGCTCTTGATTTGAGTACATATGCATTTCTGCGGCAACGGCCACTTAGGGTTCCGGCCTTACGCCGTGCCACTTACCCGGCGTCCTGCCGGGTTACCCTCTGCGCAAAACCTGCGTTCGGCCAGCGTGGTTTAACGGGGCCTCTTAGATCAAGATCAAAAACCAGATCAACAGCTCGCGAGCAAGCTCGCTCCTACAGAGCCTTTAGAATCAATCACTTATTTTATATTTGGTAGGAGCGAGCTTGCCTCGCGATCTTTTGATCCTGGCGCTTTCGATCTGGTGGCAAACCTCAGGTTGCCCCGCTCAAAAGCCACAGCAGATCAAAAGATCGCGAGACAAGCTCGCTCCTACGGGTTGAAGTGTTCAGTCGGGCAGACGCCGACTGTTTAATTCAATTTCTGAGCGTTGTGCTTCTGCCGTGCGCGCAACTGGGTGGTGGTTTCGCCGCCTACGCCCCAGTTATCCGTTGAGACTTCGTCGATCACCACGTAGGTGGTCGACGGCGCCTTGTTCAGCACGCGCTCCAGCAACTCGGTCACCCCTTTAATGAGCAAGCGCTTTTGTTCGGCGCTTACCCCTTCATCGGTCACTTTGATATTGACGTATGGCATGTCGGTTTCCTCGTTGATTACCAGGTGCCGCCGGTGCTGCCACCGTCGACCGGGATGATGGCGCCGCTGACAAAGGTCGATGAGGTGAGGTAAAGCACCGCGTCAACGATGTCTTGCGGCGTACCGATGCGCCCGCTCGGCGACAGGGTTTTCAGGAAGTCGCGGGTCGGTTGGTCTGTACCGTGCATCGGGGTAGCGATAATGCCGGGCGCCACGCCGTTGACCTGCACCTGGGAGGCCGCCAATTCCAGCGCCAAACCACGCACGGCGCTGTTCAGGCCGCCCTTGATCAACACCGGCAACAAGGCCGGAACTTTGACGTTCGGTTGCAGAGCAATGGATGCGGTAATCGCAACGATTTGACCGCCACCGTTGGCCGTCATGTGCCGGGCTGCCGCCTGAGCCGGGTAGAAAAAGCCTTTGAGGTTGGTGTCGACAATCGACTCCAGTTGCGCCTCGGTGTAATCCGCCACGGGGCTTGGCACGAAGATCCCGGCGTTGCTGATCAAGATATCGACCTTGCCAAACGCTTCGATGGCGCGTTCAAACAAACGGGTGGCAGTGTTCGCCAAGGCGATATCGCCTTCTACCAACAAAAAGTTGGCCGGGTTGCCGAGCGAGTCAGCAGCCTCCTGCAAGCGGGCCAGGGTCCGCGCATTGCCCACCACATTAAAACCCAGGTCCAGATAAGCCTTGGCGATGGCCAGGCCAAGCCCGCTGGAGGCGCCGGTAACGATGACTGTTTTAGCTGAACTCATGATGCTTCTCCGCAGGTTCAAGGCGTATGCCTTACAGGTGGAGGCACTCTAGGCCAGGTTTTACACTTGAAAAATGAGGCCCATGGCATTTGAATAGATACCTCATGTAATCAATTGGCCGTGCCATGACCCGTCACTTCGATGATGTTCAACTGGGCAGTATTGAACTGTTTTGCCTGGCAGCCGAGACCGGCAGCTTCACGGCCGCGGCCAATCTGGCCGGGGTTACACCAGCGGCGGTGAGTCGTTCGGTGGCCCGCCTGGAGGAGCGCTTGGGGGTGCGTTTGTTTGTGCGCACCACACGCCAGATGCGCCTCACCGATAGCGGGCGGCTTTACTACCAGCAATGCCGTCAGGCGCTGACACAACTGGTCGATGCCGAGCGAGAAGTCACCGGCCAGCAAAGCCAGCCTTCCGGCTTGTTACGCATCAGTGTGCCCACGCCCTATGCTCACTACCGGTTGCTGCCGAAGTTGCCTGCGTTTCGTCGGCAGTTCCCTGACGTTCAAATCGATGTGCACATCAGCAACCGCAACATCGACTTTGCCGACGATGGTTTTGATCTGGCGATCAGAGGCAAGGCGCCGACCGATTCCGGGCTGATCGCCCGTACTCTCGAAGAGGCCGAACTGGTGGTGGTGGCAACCCCTGAGTACTTGCGCGAAGCGGGCACGCCCACCTCGCTGGAAGCACTGGCCAAACATGACTGCATTCAGTACCAGCTCCCCAGCAGCGGGCGCAATTTGCCGTGGGCGTTTCAGCGGGACGGTCAGTGGATTGAGCTGGAAACCTCAGGTAACTGCGCCTGTCTGGATGATTACCTGGGCGCAGTGACACTGGTCAAACACGGCGCAGGCCTGATGCAGACCTACCGTTTCACGGTGCAGCAGGCACTGGAGCGCGGCGAGCTGTGTGAAGTGTTGAGCGCCTTCGGCGGTGCCCGGCGCCCGTTTATCCTCTTGTACCCGCACGCGCGCCACGTGCCGCAACGCGTGCGGGCATTTATCGACTTTATTACGCGTCAGTAACTCCACACCGTGGCAGCCCGATGGGTGTGATAGTCATAAAACCCCTGCAACTCCCACGTATCGCCCTTGCGTTCAAATGCAGCGCGCCAGGCCCCCCTGCCACTGCCTGGATCCAACTGGGACATGTCATACCAGTAATAACCATTGATTCGCTTGCTGGTCACACGACCCGCACGAATGTCATCCATGATGCTGGTCATTTTGATCCGGGCCGCTTCCGGGAAGCTGTCGTAAGTCATTTGCGCTTCAGCCAGCGCGCTTACGTTGATCGAAAACCTGTCTGTAGCAGGCCCTTCGGACACCGCAGGTGTCGTGGATGTTGTTGATGTAGCGGGTAACTTGCCTGTGACTTTATGCGTCGCCGTCTGTGTAACGGCCTGGATATCAAAGGGTTCTGTGTATTTGATCAGGCTTTGTGAGAAGTGATCAATGTCCTCGGCAGTGGCCACCATGATTTTTTGCTGCGTTTTGCCCTTGATCACAACAAAGTAAGGGATGCGTTTGTTTCTGACCTCAGTCAGCAAACCTGGCATGTTCCGCGCTTGCATTTCCTCTCTCAATAACGTGCGAGCGATTTTTCGATGATGCTCAACATTTTCTGGTACTGCGAGATAACGCTCCAGTGCAGCCACTGTTTCTGGCCCTTGCCCCGGGAACTGTGCTTGCAGCGCACTGACAATCTTCTGTCTCAATGAAAGGCTAAGGTCGTTGTAATCCTTGTTGATTTTGTCCAGTTCGCGCCTTTTTTTCCCGCGCAGAGGTGTAATGCCAATAAACACAGCACCTGTCGCGTTGTCCGGCATCACGGCTATGTTCATACCGGTCGTTTCGTAATAAGCATTTCTGTAGGGCAATGCCATATCGAATATTTTAATTTTTTGCACATCGGAAAATTTCAAGCCCGGCACACTGGTTTCAAAGTCCCGCGTTGCCGAGTGGACCGCACTCCACACGTCCAGCTTGTACACCAGCGTATCGCTCGAGGCCTTGTATTCAGGTGGCAGCCGACGCTGGCGGTTCAGCAGCTTCATTAACGACCGGTAAGCCTCAATACCGCTCACCCGTGCATCAATGATGCTCTCATCCAGCACCCGCTGAGCCAGCACCTCCGGCATGGCTCCGATCACGTTTGCAGCCTCTCGCACCATGTCACCGGGCGGGTTGTAATGGTCTACCAGGTAGCCCTCAAGCAGTGCATTGTATTTTTTCTGTTGAGGCGTTTCCGGGGCTCTGAACAGACTCATCACCGGGCCGCCGCCCAATAAACGATTTGGAGCCTCGGCTTGCCAACGGCCATTTTCCCAAACCACTTTGCGCCTGTTAGAAATATTCCTGGGGCTATAAACAAACCGCTCACCGTTCTGCACCGTGGTTTTGCAAAAGCCCCCGTCAAGCTTTAAATAGCCTTGCCCGTCTCGACCGCGATACAGATTCCGACCCTCCGGTAGAAGGCCGCTTCCATCAACCCCCTCCAGAAGAAAAGGCCGCAATGAGGCATCCACCATGCGAGGCAAAGTCGTCAGCGTCATATAACGCTTGCCTGCGTATTTTTTGCCACGCCTGCCCGATGCTCGACTCATGATGAGGTCTTCGCCAGCCTCTGCGACCACCTCCCCCATGGCACTGATAAAATCACTCAGCCATTGACTGCCACTGCCGCCTTCATCCTTGATGGACACCACCGCAGCACCGCCGATCATGGTCGGAATAATAGCCCGCCCCAGAAGCCCGCCGAGCCGGTTTACCTGAGGTATCGAGATCATGCCCAGCACCAGCACTAACCCTTTGCTGCGCCCGACTTGGGCCGCTTCGCTATCACGCTCGGCATGGGAAACCGTCAACACGTTGGCAGCATCTCGCGCATGAACAATGTGTGTTTCATACAAGGCTTCGAACAGGTCGATGTCCACGGCGGCAATCGCACCCTGAGCAGGAAAACCGAGGTTAGCCCGAAACTTGATGGGCGAAAAAATATCCAGCACAAACTGTTTAATCTTTTCACCCAAAGGACGGTCGGGCGCCTTCGACTCCAGGCTGGCAATCTGGTCAGCTTGCGCTGAAAGCGGTAATTTCGAGATCAGCCACAGTGTCATTTCTGGTGTTGTGGTGAGGGCCGTCACCACAGCACTCATCAGATCTTCGAATGCTTCGCCATCGGCATCGCGAAACACCCGGGCATCCGGTGCCCCAGGCGTGTACAACGTGAGTGAGGGCCGGCCTTTAAGGTTCTTGACGCCAAACGCCACGATATCCCTTAGAGTGCTGCTCCCCCATTTAATCTGATAAACCACCACCTCTTGGCCATTGACCTTGCTACGTTCCTGAGGTTGGCGCCCATCAAGAGCGGCAAGCACCAGGTTCAACCGGGTATTGCTGGCGTCATGCATGAGATCACCTGACAAGTGGGCGGCAAGTACCTCAACCCGCATCTGCTTGGCTTTGAGCGACATCCATAACGTCTGCGTACGGCGGGCTGCGCCAATAATCCATGAGTCAAGCATTACCCCGACATTGGCTGATTTCACCAGATCGCGTATGGCGTCAAAGTTCAGTGGGCCCTCCTCAAGGTAATCACGCGCATTGCTCTCATCCGGCGTCATATTGGAGATGGCCCATTCCGTCAGTGAACGCCGGTCAAAAATAATCCCCTTATGTTCTGAAAGTGCCACTCCTGACCCATACGCAGATGACCCCGTAGGCGCATGGGGATCTACGATGCGTTTCTCGATCGTCAGGAAAACCCGATCCGGGTCGGCTGGCGGGTATTTTTCCTTGATCAATCGCTCAAGCTCAGTGCGCGTCCACGCCTGGATGGCCTCAGGTGTTGCCAGCGTTATCGGGTCTGCTGGCAGAGACTGCGCATCCTTTACGGCTTGTTGCCAAGCCCTGCAAGCCTTCCACCAAGCCACGCGATCCTTCCCGGTAGCGTGGCGGCTGCTGTGTAGCCAGGTATTCAACTGACTCAGTGATTGCTTGAGTTGCCGAGCATTCATCGGGACGGCAATATCCAGCCGGTCGCCAAGGTCTGCGGCCTCGTCCACACGCTGTATCCAGTCGTTAACCTGCTCCCCTTCATTTGGTCCGTCGAGCAGCGCTTGCAGCACATCAGTTTTTTGCGCCTGGCGCAGCGCCATGACTTGCTGGACCAAAAAGTTACCCGGAAACGGTCGATGCTTAATCTCGCCGATGGCATCGCCGCCTTCCTTCAAACTCGCCTTCAGTTGCGCCAGGCTGTAGAACACTTCCAGTGGCTCACCCAGACGCCAGAGCAGCGCTGCGCCCTGCTCAACGTCGTTATCTCGCGCGGTAAACACCACACAGTTGCGGACCGGCAAACTGACCCGCCACCTTTGTGGTGTGTAGGCCAGTGTGTACACACCAGGCCGAACGGTTTCGAGCAAGCCTGCGCGTGCCTCTGCCTCGGGTGCAGAGAGCGCGTAGTCGGTCACGGCATGGTGCAGCGGCTCTTGCAGCGCTCCGTCCAGCGCATGAAGATTGGCCTGCGTCATTAACTGATGGCTTAACTGATCTGCCAGCCATTCATTGACAGGGCGGTTCTGAGTGAAACTCGCGGCTTTGCTCCAGAAGTGTTCAAGGGCATGTTCCCATTGGCGTTCGAATGACAACGGCCGGGTTTCTACCAACAATCGCTCGAATGCACTCTTGGCATCGTTGCTGTTCAGGGCAGCCGGTGCCTGCGTGGTACCGCCGGTTTGATGAACAATTTCAATATTTTGCAGGTTGAGAAAGAGCTCGCCGGTACTCAAGCGGCCAGCAGCCGCCTGCCAGAACAGCACATCCAAGGGGACGCTGGAAATGATCGTGCGGCTAAACAGCGGTCCATCAGGCACCCGTTCTGCTAGAGGGATGAGTGTTTCATGCACCGTGCGCACAGACACATCCTGCACCGCCACACTGTCCGCCAGCGCGGGGAACGTGGTTTTAAACCAGTTCTTCAAGTGCTGCGCAGCAACACCGGCAGGCCGTGGCAAAGCGTCATTCAACTCAATCATCTGCTGCTGCGAAGTCGTCAATTGACCCATCAAGGTCGCAACGTCCCGGGTGTTATCGACGCGCAGCAACGCGGCGGATGGCGGAAAAAAACGGTCTACCTTGTCGGCGCCCATAAAGGCCTCCATGGAGTCCCTCAAGGAACGCGCATCGCCATAGGTAAAAAAGGCATCGCGAAAGGCCAGCCCTGTCTCTGCGTCAAACAAGCCTCGACGGCTGAATTGCTCAAACGCCTGGCTGGCCAACACACCGGACCATTTATAGGAATAGCCTCGAGCCACATGGGGTGATGTCATCAATCCGTTGCTGTTGTAGGGGCTCACGTCATGTGGCCACTTCAAGTGCCCGACTTCCGTATTCAGGGCATCAAACACCTCGTGAGGGCTGCGCCCATCGCCTTGGGTGCGATGGACCTCGATATCAAACAGCATGAGCAGCAAAACATTGGCCGTGGCCCAACTGGTTTGAGTGTGTACCACGCGCGTTAAGCGCTGAGCCGCATCAGCAGGCATCGCCTCTTGAGTCTGATAATGCGCCGACATCCAGACCAGAAACTCGTCGCTAAAGCACCACTGCTCCATGATCTGACTGGCAAATTCAATCGCGTCAGGGCTCATGCCTCCGATCCCGGAAATGTCCCGGTACCCTTGCCCCGTCAAGAGGTGCTGCAGACAATGGCCAAATTCATGCACCAGCCTGCGCAATTGCGTGTGGCTCAGTAAACAGGGCTGCTCACCGTCACCTTTTGCAAACCGGCCGGACAGCACAGCAACCGGTAAACGGGGTCGCCCTTCGGCCGTCATTCGGCGGTTGCGCAGCGTCAGCACTTCAACGGCCCCATCAGTCTCTTGGCGGCCATAAGGGTCAATAAACAAGTAGCCGAGGATTTGTTGATGTTCCATGACCTCGTAAAGGCGCACGTCCGGGTGCCAACGGTCGAACTGCGTCTGTTCAACCAGTTCAACGCCAAACAACCGCCGGGTAAATTGCACCAGACGCTCAATAACCGTCGGCAACGGGAAATAGACATTCAGCGCATCCTGGGACACGCCGTCGGCCTGGCGCAGTATTTGGGCAAGGTATTCATAATCCCAGGGTTCGAGCTGAGGAATGTCGTATTCCACCATCAGGGCCTCGAGTTGCGCTCTCTCGAGGGTAAACGTGGCGCGTTGTGATTCGAGTTCATGACGCAAAAAATTCATGACCTCGTCGGTCGACGACGCCATCTGCCCTTGCAAAGCCAATTGGGCAAAGTGCTCATGGCCCAGCAACTGTGCAATTTGATGGCGGTTGCTGAGCAGCCGCGTTAACACATCATCGTTGTTCAATTGTTCAGGTTGCGGGCCTAGCGCTGTGGCCAGGGTGTAACGGGCGATCCATACCTCCTCGCGCAAGGGCCGGTTCTGCGCGTACAGCATTACGTCGTGAAACACTTCGTCATCCAGTGTTAACCACCAGCCGGTCAGGTTTTTATGCTGCGCTGCGCTCGCCAGGCGCTGCTTTAACGGTGCCGCAAGGCCCGCTAGCAGCAACTCGTTTTCAATGTGTTTGCCCCAGGCTTGAGTGGCTTGCTGCACATGGGCACTGAACGTCTGTTCCAGCAGACGGGTTTGCTCCTTTAATTCACGCAGCCGCTCTTGGTGCACCGGACCGAGGTGAAGCCCGGCCTGGCGATATTCGAGCAGTATTTTTTCCAGTACCCGCTTGCGCGCACTGTTGAACAACGCTGCAATCGGGCTGTTGGCCAGGGCCTGGTATAACGCATACAGCGTGGTGTTTTGCGCGAGTTGCCCTTTGTATTGCGTCATCAGCCCCCCGCAGAGGGTGACTGCATCAGCCCACGCCTTATGGGTGTGTACAGTGCTGAGCACGTCAATCATTTGAATCGTTTCTTCGAGTTGGGCCTTTACCTCATCCATCGCCAGCACCAGATCGTCCCAGGTGGGGAATGAAGTCTGGCTGGCAATAATGCCAGCTACAGTTGTCTGGCTCTTAGCGATGATGTGTTCAACAGCGGGCACCAAATGCTCAGCGCGAATCATTGAAAACGACGGCAGCACTGAGGTGTTCAATAGAGGATTGGTATCGAGCATATGCTCTTCCTGAGTGGGTGGGCGGAGCCAACAACCTACTCAGGGAGAACAAAGGCAGGTGCTACATAGATAGGGCAAGACGCTTGGACCGTCCTGACCACTGCGTGAGTTTGTCGCCGTCCTTGGGTTGGCGGCGTTCCTCCAGCAAGGTTCTGGGCAAGGCAAAGCCTTCAAAGGTGCGCTGGGTGATGGGGTTGTTGGCTTTTTCGGCCACCACGCGGTAGCGCATCAATCCGTCGGCAATGGCGAAGGTCAGGTCGACGCTGGTGTCGGTACGGCCGTTGAGATGGCCTCGACTGAGCAGCCGAAATAACGACCACGGGCCGCGATAGCTCAGGCTCGCGGTATTGCCACTGCTGTTGACCAGGGTCAGTTGGCTGCCATTGGCATTGCCCAGGTCGTTGGGCCACACCAACCCTGTGCGCTGTGGCGCGCCGTGCTGGTAGGGGATCAACTGGCCGTCGACGCTGAGCAGGCTGCTCAGGCGCGTGGTGCTCAGGGCCAGCGGTTCGATGGTGAGTTGCACCGCCAAATGCCCGCGATGGTTGAAGAAGGTGTCGCGAATACGCTCGGCTTTTTTCAATTGTTCCAGCACGTCGCTGCGCACCAGGTAGCCGCCCAGGCTCTCGGAGTAGAGCACGTCGAGGTTGTCTTTGAGGAAGATGTCCAGGTACTGGTCATGGAACTGTTGCAACCGCCCTTGCGGCCCGAAAAAGGCTTCAAAGTCGTCCAGCGAAGCGTCTTCGCCCGTGGCTTTGAACGGGTAACGATCGGCCAGCCGATCACGATAGAAGCTGTAGATCTCGCTGTCCCAGCGCTTTTCCAGCTCGCGCAGGGCGGCTACCACCAGCACTTGCGAGGTCTGGTCCGCGAGTTTTTTGACCTGCTGGTTCATCGGTTCCGGCAGGCCTACAGCAACCCGTTGCAGGTTGGCAATCGGGTCGCTGCCGCTGAGCGAAAAGCGATTGAGCACAGTCTTCAACGCGGCCTTGCCGGGGTCCGGATTGTCGTGCACGGCCTTGGCATAGTCATGCACGGCACCAATGGCGCGCAGGGTCTCTTCATAGTAGGAAGGCCGCTCCCCCTGGGGGATGATCAATTGCGCCAAGCCGGTAAAGGCACGCCGAATACCCGCCGCCTGTTGTTGGCCTTCGGGCACTTTGTCCAGGCTGACCACCGCAGTGCCCTCGATCAACGGCACGGCCGGGTAGATCACGGTGTTGTCGCGCAGCGTTTCAAGCAAACGCCGTAACGGCGCCGCCGGGCCGGTGACCTGCTCCAGCACGGCAACCCCATGACTCAGATCACGAAAATCAGTGACCACAAACTGGTTAAGCGCCCGCCGCCAGCTGTCTACATAGTCAGCGCTGTACAGGGCACGAACCCGCTGGGTCAGGACCTTGCGGTCTTCTGGCGAGTAGTCCAGACGTTGGCGCTCACCGAGCACCCACTGATCGATCATGGCCAGTTCAATAATGTCTTGCGTGCCGGGCTCAAAGTACTCTTTGAAGCCCTTGGCGGTGAGCAATGGCGCCAACTGCAACTCACTGCCATCGGTGTCCGGGTTGACCACTAAAGGGCGGTAAACAATATCGAAAGCCGGGCCGATTTCGTTGCGCAAGTCCAGCGGGCGTTGCAAGCGCTCTTGGGCATCCTGTTTCAAGGTGCTGTACACCCGCTCTGCCATGGGTCGCTGGCGCAGTTGTTGTTGCACCTGGACGATCCGTTCGCGGTAGTGCGGCAAGTCCGTGTCGGCATATTTCAACGCGTAATTGAGATGGCGCATGAGGTCTGCCTGCAGTTGCCCCTGGCCCGGATACGCGCGCTGCCACTGTTTGGCAACCCAGTCTTCGACGATCTCCGGTCGGCGGTTCTGGCGGTCTTCGATCATGCGGTACACCCGCAACGCCACCAGTTGCTGATTGCTGCCCGCAGGCGCGATATTGATCGCCTCCAGAGCACTGCTGGCGATGGCGGGCAAAAAGCGCCTGGACAGCAAGTTCAAATAGGCTTCGTCAACCCGCGGGCCAATCGCCCGGCCCTGATACAGCCCCATATTGGACAGCAACGGCCAGGCTTCACGGTAATCGCCGTACACCGAGACGGCGTCACGGATCTGGTCCAGCGGCGCCAGCAAATTGCGCCCGGTGGCATCGAGATTGGCGTCAATGTCCCCGGTGCTGAACTCCTGACTTCTGGCCAAAACGTTCGCGGCCTTGTCACGATTGACGGTGAAGTAGTGCTGCCACAAGCCCACCACCAGCAAACAGCCCAGCGAAGCCACGCCAAAACCTGCGATCAACAGTCGTTGCTTGTTGCGGGCGACTTTGATGTTGTCACCGGCCAGCCCCGCCTCGGGGTAAATCACTTGCTTGAACAATTGCTGGGCAAAGTAAATGGCCTTGCCCTGCGCAGGTTTGACCTCGGCAGGCGGTGGCGGCAGGTGGTACGGCTGGCCCGCCTCTTTGACGAACGCATTGCTCAGGGTGCCCTGCTGGAAGACCGACGAAAAATACACGCCCCGGACCAGCGCCGGTGTGGTGAAACGGTCGGTGCCGAGCATTTCATTCAAGAAGCCAAACAGCGCCGGGCGCAGCCCTGCCAACTGACGCAGAAAACCCATCAGCCGGTCACGGTCCTCCAATGAGCGGGCGCCTCTGAGGCTGTCAAAAACCTGCTCGTTGAGACGCTCGACAAACGCGCTGTAATGCTCCGCCAATTCCGCCAGCCAGGCATCAAAATCGTCGACCGCGTCCAGGCTGAAGGTAAAGCCGAGCAAGTCTTCACGGCCCCGGCGCGACAGCTGAGAAAAGAACTCTTCAAAACCCTCCAGCAGATCAAATTTGCTCAGCACCACATACACCGGCAGGCGTGTGCCCAAATGCCGCGTCAATTCATACACCCGCGTGCGAAGCACGTTAGCGCGAGCCTTGCGCGCTTCGGGGCGCTGCATCAGCAAGGCTTGTACATCGATCACCAGCACCACCCCGTTAAGGGCGCGGCGGCTGCGATTGCGCCCCAGCCAGTCCAGCAGGTGCAGCCACAGGCGCGGGTGAGTGTCCCCAGGCAATACCGGCCTGAATTTACCTTTGGCCGCCACCGGTTCTTGCGCTTGCTCGGCGCGCTGTTCTTGCGTCAAGGGCTTCGGTTGCGTGAGCAACTCACCCGGCGGATCGATCAAGACGGCTTCGTCGCCGATCCACCAGTCGATGCCATACGCCAGTTTTTCTTCCGGCTGCGCGCGGGCCCCCGTCCTGTTGATATGGGACAGGGAAAAGCTCTGATTTGAACGGGTGACAAGGCTGGTCTTGCCCGCGTTTTCTTCGCCCAGCACCAGGTACCACGGCAATTGATAGAGCGAACGGCGACGCTCCATATTGTTCAATAAATGGCTCAGGCTTTGATCAAGTGAACGCTCCTGCGCCTCGACATAGGGCAGGCAGGGATCCAGCACAACCGCCGCTTCACGCGCGTGCTCGGCATTGAGCCTGAGCAAGCGTTGACGCACCCGCCAGGCCCAGAACAGCAACGGCACGACCACCACCACAACACTGGCCGACACGCGCATCGCCAGCGCAGCCAAGGGTTGATGCTCGCGCCATGTCCAGTGCGGCCCCAGCCACCAGATGCCGATCAGCGCAAAGACCACGCCGAGGACAACCATCAGCGCCAGCGCCTGCTTGAAATGCCGCAGCACGGGCCAACCCCAGCGCTTGATGTAACTCCAGACCCTTTCCATAAACTGCTCCTACTCCTGAACGGCCTTGATCAACGCGGGGTTGCCAAGGTGCTGGGCCAACTTCTGATACAACTCGGGTTCCCACGCCTGGGCGCTGGTTTCGCGCATCACCCGGGCCACCCCGGCGTAAAGGTCATCGGCCAGCCAGGACAGGCCACGGGCCCCCAGCAAATCAGCGGCGATCACCGTGGTGTGGCTGCGCTGGCGCGGGGCTTCATGGGCTGCGTGCAATGCCTGCAAACGCAGCAGCACTACCTCAACGCCTTCGGTATTCAACTGGGTCACCAATTCGTCGCGCAGGCCCGCGTACTCAGGCACCGCACTGCTGGCGCCCTCGCGCTGGTCGGCACCGCTGATCCAGGCCTGGGTTGACGCGTCGACGAAGGGCGTGCCGTCGCTGAAATTAAGCTCCAGCAAAGCCGGGAGCCGACACACCAGTCGCTCACAACAGCGGCGCACAGCCAAGGCCACGTCATCCATCGCCAGGCGCGAGGCCACCTGGGCCGCGAGGTAGCTGCCACGCAGCCAGTACGGCGAGGCCGCGACGCTTTTTTCAATGCGCAACAGCAAGGCGGGCTCAAGGGCATTGGCGCCCAGTGCTTCTTGATACGCGTCAACAATGTCTTGAGGCACCGCGCTTAATTCAGTGCGGCGGTCGCGGGTGATGGCCGGGGCGGCATGCAGGTGCGCCCACAAGCCAAAACGGCGCAGTTGATAGCCCACCGGGTCATAGAGGTCTTGTTGATTGAGTTGCTCGGCCATTGCCAGCAAGGCACGCCGTTGTTCACGTTCGCTGCCCACGGGCGGCGCGCTGGTGCGGGTAAACAAGGTCGGGTTCAGGACGCCGGAAGATGGGGCCTGGTTGGTCGACTCAGGCACCAGTGGCTCACTGTATTTGGCCAACTGACGTTGCAGTGCCTCAATCGGCGCCGAGTCGAGCTTGGCCGCGACTGCGCCGCGCGCAAGGTCGAGTAACGCCTGCTCCGCCGTGGCCTGATGCACCGGGGCAAAACTGCTGCGGTCCAGGCTCGACAGGGCTTGTCCCAACTCTTCAAGCAGGCGCTTGATCTGTTTGCGCTTGGCCAGATAGCCGGTCGGCCCGGGCTTGGGGTGGGCGCTGTCCCAATACAACTCGACGATACCCGCCAGCAAGCCCACGGCATCGGCCCAGCGCGCCCACTGCCGGGTGCGCAGCCACACCCCCTGCAAATGCCCGAGGATGCGCAAGTGCTTGCACTGTCTGGCCAAATACTGGCGGGACGCTTCATCGATATACGGCCAGTCGATGCTGGCTTCACGCAAGCCCCCGAGCTTGATCATTTCCTGATCAATTGCCTGATAGGTTTCGTCCTCGATATCGAAATACCCGGCGGGTTGTTCCGGTTCAATCGGCGCCAGCAACAGCGGGACAATATCGGCCGGTACCTCGATCACCAGCGGCATGCTTGACGCTCCTGCGCAATCAACGCGTCCAGGCCTTGCGCGTCAAACACCAGCCCATTCAGGGCTGCGTCCTGCGTGCTTTTCAGCTCCAGACGCTGGCTGCCCATGATCTGGCGCAACAGCGCAATGGTCGGTAACCCCCGACTGAACTCGACCACCAGCCCTGCTTCATCCATCACTTGCCATGTCGCGTTCGAGACCGGCTTGTCATCTGCAAACAGCTGGATACGGTGCTTGTTGCGCTTGCTTGGCTCATCGAGCACCAGTTGCAGGCGAGTGATTTTGGATTCGCAACTGATGGCCAAGGTAGGCCGGGGGGCAAACGCCCCCAGGGCCGGAGCAGAAATAACCACCCGTTGTGCTCGCTCGTCATCCAGCTCTGGCCAGTGGGAGATCAAAAAGCGGAAGTCCCCGGGGCTGCGTCTGGCCTCATTGCGCTGCACCAGATCGACGATGGGCAACATTCGCCCCACATAAGTGATGGGTTGTGGCGCCATGCTGCGAATCGGCGTTCCGGCCGCCTGATCAAAGCATTCCAGACGCTTTAACGACGACACAACGGTCGTACAGTCTCGCGCTGCCGGCATGGCCAATGCCTGTTGCCCCGCCAGCACTAATAGAGAGGCGCCTAACGCCCATGCCCGCCCACTGCTTATTCGCATTTGCACCTCCTGTATGAATGATGGGCATGACATAACGCGCAAGATCCTTTCTCGCTGATAAAAAGTTCGACGTATAACGCCTTAATTGTCCGGAGCGTGGACTAACCGGCAATTAAGTAGCAAGTAAAACACTCCACAATTAACGTTATTAGTGCAATTAACAGACATATCCCTCAGCGACTTCCTGCAACTATGTAGGGCAAGTACTACCAAACTCATAATCGTAATTTCCTACAGAGAAAAGCCACACAACTAACGGCTTTGGCCGACATGACAGGCCTAGAGAAATCGGTTCCTAATAGGGCTACCTTCGAATGAAAAGGACTTTTCCCATGTCGAAAGCTCACGGTTCCGTAGCTCCAAAAGAACGCATTAACATCAAATACATTCCGGCCACAGGCGATCAACAGGCCGAAGTTGAATTGCCGTTAAAGTTACTGATAACCGGTGATTTTAAAGGCCACGGCGAAGAGTCCGCTCTTGAAGACCGACAACCCGTACGTATCGACAAAGACAACTTCAATGATGTACTGACCAAAGCCGAAGTGTCATTAGAAATGGCAGTGCCTTGCGTCTTGACCAACGATATCGAGAACGACTTGAGCATTAATTTGCAGTTCAAGTCGATTAACGATTTCGGCCCTGATGCCATCGCCCGCCAAGTGCCTGAAATGAACAAACTGCTGGAGTTACGCAACGCGCTGGTGGCGTTAAAAGGCCCGCTGGGCAATACCCCCGCCTTCCGCAAACAGTTGCAAAGCCTGCTGGCTGACGATGCTTCGCGCCAACGGCTTATTCGCGAACTGAACCTGACCCTGCCTGCCCCCAAGGATTCGCCTGACGCCTAGGCCCAAACGCCAAGCGTTACCTGCCTGTTCACTGCCCTGCGACTGCCGAAACCGAGCTCATAAAACGGAGTACCACCCATGCCGATGGAAAGTGCCAACGCCCAAATCCGGGTGACCGATGCCCCCACCTCGCTACTCGATCAACTGCTGGCCAACACCATGATGACCCCGGCCCAGGAAGGCTATGCGGTCGCCAGACAAGGCGTGGCCGCGTTCATCAGCGAGATATTGCAAAGCGGCCATCACGAACAGCCCGTGAACAAGTTCCGGGTTGATCAGATGATCAGCGAAATCGACCTTGCCTTGAGCAAGCAGATGGATGAAATCCTCCATCAGCCGCAGTTCCAGCAACTGGAATCGGCGTGGCGCGGGCTGAAACTGCTGGTGGATCGCACGGACTTTCGCGAGAACATCAAGCTCGACGTGCTGCATGTCACCAAAGAAGAAATGCTCGACGATTTCGACAACGCCGGCGACATCACCCGCAGCGGCCTCTACAAGCACGTGTACACCGCAGGCTACGGCCAGTTTGGTGGTGAACCCATCGCTGCCATGATCGGTAACTACACCTTCGGCCCTTCGTCACCGGACATCCGTTTGCTCAGCTATGTGGCCTCTGTAGGCGCCATGGCCCACGCACCGTTCGTCATGGCCGCCAGCCCCGAATTCTTCAATCTCAAAAGCTTCCAGGACCTCCCGTCGATCAAGGAGGTCAACGACATCTTTGAAGGCCCCAGCCATACCAAATGGCGCAGCTTGCGCGAGATGGAAGACTCCAAATACATCGCCGCCACCCTGCCCAGCTTTTTGTTGCGCACGCCCTATGACGGCCTGGAAAACCCGGTGCGCAGCTTCAGCTACGACGAAGCCATCGACGGCCAGCATGACAACTACCTGTGGGGCAACACGGCCTTTCTGATGGCCACCCGACTCACCGACAGCTTCGCCCGTTACCGCTGGTGCCCGAACATCATCGGCCCGCAATCGGGTGGTGCGGTAGAGGATCTGCCGGTGCATTTGTATGAATCACTGGGCCAGTTGCAAGCCAAGATCCCCACCGAAGTGCTTATTTCTGACCGCAAGGAATATGAGCTGGCAGAAGCCGGTTTTATCCCGCTGACCATGCGCAAGGACAGCGACAACGCGGCGTTTTTCTCGGCCAACTCCATTCAAAAACCCAAAGCCTTCCCCAAGACCCGCGAAGGTCAGGAGGCCCAGACCAACTACAAGCTCGGCACGCAATTGCCCTACCTGTTTATCGTCAACCGCCTGGCCCACTACATCAAAGTCCTGCAACGCGAGCAGATCGGCAGCTGGAAAGAACGCCAGGACATGGAGCGCGAGCTCAATACCTGGCTCAAGCAGTACATCGCCGATCAGGACAACCCTTCAGCCGATGTGCGCAGCCGTCGCCCGTTGCGCGCGGCCCAGATTGATGTGCAGGACGTGGCCGGCAACCCGGGCTGGTATCAGGTGTCGCTGTCGATCCGCCCGCACTTCAAGTACATGGGCGCCAACTTCGAGATCTCACTGGTCGGTCGGCTGGACACTCAGTAATTGGGCCGCGCCAGCTTGTTCGAACGTCTGGAGCCTGACGCACCACGTTACCGCCCGGGCACCGCGGACGAACAGGCCCGCCAGCGTATCGACGCGATCAAGCGCCATCTGGAGCACGTGCTCAATGCCCGCCAGGGCTGCTCGCAAAGCAGCCCTGAACTGGGCCTGCGCGACTTCAATGGCGCAGCCCAGGGCAGCTCTGACTTGGTGATCGCCATCAGCGCCGACATACGCCGCTCGATCGAGGCATTCGAACCGAGGATCAAGGTCGTTGGCGTGCGCTATCAGCCCGACCCGGATTTACCGCTGGAGCTGAACTTTCGCCTCGATTGCCAGGTGCAGCTCAACCACAAGGACGAAAGGGTGCTGATCGACGTGGCCATGCACGGTCGCGACGGCTACACCCGCGTGAAATAAAGGGGACACCATGGGCTTGAAAGAACGCTTTGCCGAAGAGATGCGTTACTTGCGTGAGCTGGGCCGTGAGTTTGCCGAGGACAACCCGCAACTGGCGCAGTTTTTGGGTGACAAGGCCAACGACCCGGATGTGGAACGGCTGCTGGAAGGCTTTGCGTTTCTCACCGCCAAGCTCGGCATGAAGATAGACGATGACCTGCCGGAGTTGACGCATCCGCTGCTGCAAATGCTCTGGCCCAACTATTTGCGGCCATTGCCCAGTTGCACCATCGTGCGTTTCAAACCGCTACCCGACGCCATCAGCCAGCGCCAGGTGCTGCCCAAAGGCACACCGCTGTTTGCCAAACCGGTGGACGGCATCAGTTGCGAGTTTCGCACCTGCACCGAGGTCAGCCTGTACCCGCTGGCGGTCAAATGCGTGAGCGATGCCCACAGCCGCGAAGCCTCAGTGGTGCGCATCGACCTCAGCGTATTGACCCGGCAACCGCTGAACAGCCTGGGCTGCGATCAACTGGATTTTCACCTGGGCGGTGGCAACGCCACGGCGCAAACCCTGTACCTGTGGATCGCCCATTACCTGAAAAGCGTGACCCTGTACGTCAATGGCACCGCCTACGGGCTGAACCCCCAAGACATCGGCTTTCCGGGGTTTACCCCGCAAGAGGCGTTGCTGCCCTACCCGCGCAATGTCTTCGACGGCTATCGGATCTTGCAGGAATACTTCGTGTTCCCGCAGCGCTTTCACTTCTTTAGCCTGACCCGTCTGGGCAAAGCCTGGCCCGCCATCAGCACCGATGAGATCCGCTTCGAGTTCCAGTTCTCCCGGCCCATGCCCGGCGACATTCGTTTACAGACCCACGACCTGCACCTGTTCTGCGCCCCGGCGGTCAACCTGTTCAGCCACGACGCCGAACCCATTGCCCTGGACGGGCGCAGCCTGGAACAGCGGGTCATCCCCACCGGGCAGCGCCCTGACGCCTATGAGATTTTCAGTGTCGACCGCGTGGCCGGCTGGAGCGCCAGCGACAAAGAACACAAGGGCGACCCGCTGCGCACCTTTACGCCTTTTGAGTCTTTTCAGCATGAGATCGAACACGCCCAGGGCCGCACGGCGCTGTACTTTCGCACCCACATCGAAGAGTCCCATGGCCGCGAGGGGTTGCAGCAGCGCATTGCCTTTGTGCGCGGCGATGAACGCGACTACATCGGCGAGCATGAAACCGCGTCCATCGAACTGACCTGCAGCAACCGTGATTTACCCCAGGCGCTGGGCATTGATGACGTGTCGCTGTCGACCGAGACCACGCCGTCCTTTGCCACCTACACCAACCTGATCGCGCCCACCCGCTCGTATCGCCCGGTGCTGGACGCCAGCCTGCACTGGACGCTGATTTCCAACCTGTCACTGAACTACCTGTCACTGCTCTCGGCAGAGCCGCTCAAGGCGGTGATCCGCGCCTATGACTTTGCCGCCTTGCACGACCTGCAACAGACCCGCGCCACCCGCAAGCGCCTGGACGGGATTGGCGAAGCCGTCACCACGCCCATTGACTGGCTGATGAAGGGCCTGCCCGTGCGCGGCCTGCACACCCGCTTGAAGCTGGACCAGCAGGCGTTCCTCTGCGAGGGCGAGCTGTACCTGTTCGCCAGCGTGCTTTCGCACTTCTTCGCGCTCTACGCAAGCATCAACTCCTTCCACAAGCTGGAAGTGATCAATACCACTAACAACGAGTGCTATGAATGGCCACTGTTGACCGGCAGACAACCCGTGATCTAGCCGACACGCTCCTGGCCGATGCGCGGAACTACTCGTTCCATCGTCTGCTGGAACACCTGCACGCGCTGCACGACGATGACCTGGAAGCCCAGCCTGCAAGCCGCGCCAGCCGTCGCCGGATTCGTTTGCAAAGCCACGCGGGCAAGGGCTTTCCGGCCTCTGACCTGACCGTTGCCGAGCGTGTCGATGAAACGCTCGGCAACGAGCGCTACCGCGTGCAAACCACGTTTCTGGGCTTGCAGGGCGCCGACTCGCCGCTGCCTGGTTATTACCTGGACCGCCTGGCCTATGAGCAAGCGCAGGGCCGTGGTATTCGCCCCGAGTTCCTCGATTTTTTCAATCACCGCCTGCTGACCTTGCTGCACCACAGCTGGCGAAAATATCGCTACTACATCCGCTTCCAGGCAAACGCTCGCGACCGCTTCTCGCGCTATGTGTTTTCCCTGATTGGCCTCAATGACAACGACCTGCGCGGCGCGACACCGCTGCCCTGGGGGCGTCTGTTGAGCTTTGCCGGGTTGATTGCCAGCCGCAGCCGTGCGCCGTCAGTGGTGAGCGGGATTGTGGAGCATTGTTTTGATCTGCACGGCGTTTACATCCGTGAGTTTGAACCGCGCTCGGTGCCCTTGCTCAAGCGCCATCGCGTGGCCCTGGGCTCACTTAACGGTGTACTCGGGGAGAATTTCACCATCGGCGACCGTGCCCGTACACGCGCCAGCCAATTCACCCTGGTGATCCCCAACCTGTCGCAAAAGCGCTTCCGGGAGTTCCTGCCCAGCGGCGGCCAGTGTGCACGGCTGCGCCAGTTGCTTGATTTTCTGGCGCGGGACGTACCGGCTTATTACGTGGAACTGGGCCTGCGCGAAGAAGACGTGCCGCCGTTCAACCTGCGCCGCGAAGGCGGGACTCACTTGGGCTGGACCAGTTTCATCGAGTGCCAGGCACAACGTCACCCCGCCGTGGTACGGATCAGGGGGCGCGCATGAACCTCACGCTGGTCATCAGCAACCCCGCGCAATTGCTCCACGGTTGCCAGCCCACCCACCGTTTTGCCTTGCACGGCGGCAGCATCGGCAGTGCGGACTGCGACTGGCTGCTCAACGACCGCAGCCACAGCGTTCGCCCCCACCATTGCCAGATCCACTGGCTGGGCAATCGCGCCTGCGTCACCGATCACTGCGGCCACACCTATGCCAACGGCCATGCCCTGCCCTTGGGCCGTGGCACCACCGTGCAGTTGAACGAGGGGGACTTTTTACACATCGGCGACTACCTAATCGCCGTGCACCTGGATGCCCATGAGCTGACAGACGACCGTCGCCACCTGAGTCAGCGCTCGCTCAATGAACTGCTCACCGGTCGCCGGGATGGCCTCGAAGACTGGAACGCCCACACGTTGCCTTTTCTGCCCCCGGCAGACACGAACACGCACATCTGCCACGAATTCGAGCAGTTGAGTCGCCCTCTGGACCCCGCCCGGGAGAGCGACCCGCTGCTGGCCCTGGAGGCGATCACCGCAGCGCCGCCATTGCACGACGTGCTGGATTATGCAGCCCACGCCAGCGCTGACAAACCCCGCGTCGAGCGCGCAAAACCCCACCGCGCCGTGCACCTCGACAGCACGCACGTGGGCGGCCATATCCGCTTCGCCCTGTTGCTGCTCGGCTGCCTGGCGTTGGTCGGTTGCACCCTGCTCGGCAAGATCGGCCAGGTGATCTGGACGCCGTCGATCCCGGTGGGCGGACCTGATGATCAACCCAGCCGCTACTCGTTGAGCCTGTATGCCAGCCACAGCGTCAATCAGCGCCTGATCATCCCCGGAGCCGGCCCCGCCGAAACGCCGATTCGTTCGCCCTATACCGTGAGCGTGGAGGCCGCCAGCCCGCAGGCGCTGACCGAGCAATTGCAGGCGCTGCTGGATCACGTTCACGAGACCGTCACGCCGCAGTCAGCGGGCCTGCCAGAGCCCGACGCGGACACACAAATGTCTGTGGTTGAAGCCTCGCCCTTTGGCGACTACGACGCCCCCGGTGTCAGTTTGTCTACCCCGCAAGACGCTGAAGCGCCGCGCTCCATCGCCAGCCCCATTGCGTTCAAGGTGCTGCAACTGAGCGATGACAGCCTGCTGCGCAACGCCAGTCTCCAGACGCTGACGGATGACCTGAAAAAGACCTTGGGCAGCACCTGGATCCGCGCCGACGACTACCTGCTGCAGCCGGGCCAATTCAAATTTATCGACCCGCAGAGCCTGGACGAAGACACGCGATTTATCGCGGTGATCGCCCACTACTACGACGCCGACAACGCCCAGTGGAAGCAGACCCTGCGCGTAGACCCCGAGGGCCATCAATACGCGCTGCTGGTGCAACTGGACGCCGCCAGCGTTGAGCTCAAAGGGGAAACCCGATGAATGCCTTTTCACCCCCTTTCACGCAGAGAGCCCACTGATGAGTTCACGTCACCCGGTCATTTGGTACGAGGGGTTGTTCGTCAAACCCCAGCATTTCCAGCAACAGGCCCGCGCCGCCGAAGCGGCCGTGCAGCAACGCCTCAACAGCCTCAACGACGCGCTCTATGGTTTCAGCGAACTGGCGCTCAACAGCGAGTACCTGAGCTTTGGCAAGATCGCCCTGACCCGGGCACGCGGGATCATGCCCGACGGCAGCGCCTTTGATATCCCCACTGATCAGGCGCCGCCCACCCCGCTGGAAATTACCCACAGCAGTGCGGCCAACCAGACCGTGTTCCTGACGCTGCCGCTCAAGTCGGCTCAGGCCCTGGAAATACGCTGGCCCGAAGGCTATGCCAACAGCCGTTACCTGGCCCAGCAGGTGGATGTGCGTGACACCCACAGCGAAGTCGGCGATGTGACCACGATGAACGTGGCCGTGCCCAACCTCAAGCTGATGCTTGAGGACGAAGACCGCAGTGCCTTTACCTGTATCGCCGTGGGCAAGATCCTCGATAAACGCCCCGACGGCAGCCTGGTGATGGACGAGCATTTTTACCCCACCTGCGTGTCCTTGCAGGCCGTACCGGTGCTGCAACGCTACCTCGGGGAAGTGGCCGGGCAGATCCGCGAGCGGGCCAAAAACCTGGCTGAACGCATCGGCTCGTCGGGGCAATCGGGGGTAGCCGATGTCACCGATTTCAACCTGCTGCAAACCCTCAACCGGATGTACCCGCTGTTCCAGCACCTGGCCCGGCAACGCAATGTCCACCCCGAGCGGCTGTACATCACCTTCGCCCAGGCCTGCGGCGAACTGGTGACCTTTACCGACGAGGGCCACCTGCCCCAGGAGTACCCGGCCTACCAACACGACAACTTGCGGGCCTGCTTCAAACCCCTGGAGCACACCTTGCGCCGGGCGCTGGGGACCGTCTTGCAGCCGCGCGCCGTGTCGCTGCCCATCGTCGCCCAGGAATTCGGCGTGCTCACTGCGCTACTGGGCGACAAACGCCTGCTGGACACTGCCGAGTTCATCCTCGCGGTACGCGCCAATCTGCCGCTGGAAACCCTGCGCGAGCAGTTGCCCAAACAGATAAAAATCAGCGCCACCGAAGCCTTGGGCGAACTGGTCAGCTTGCAGTTGCCGGGCATTGCCCTGATCCCGCTGCCCGTGGCGCCGCGCCATCTGCCGTTCCATGCCGGCTTCAGCTACTTCGAACTCGACCGGCATCACCCAGGCTGGCAGAGCCTGAGCACAGGCAGCGGGTTCGGCTTCCATGTCGCCGGCGACTTCCCGGAACTGGAGCTGCAGTTCTGGGCGATCAGGAGTGAAAAAAATGAGTGAAGACACCACGCCTGAGTCCTCCATCAAAGCGCTTGAGGACGCGGTTACCCCCGCCCCGCCGGTCATCACAGAGCAAACGCAAACGTACCTGGCCGACCCTGAATTCGAGTTGCGCGGCCTGGCCTGGAATCCGTTGTGCGACCCGGCCATGCCCCTGATCGGCCTGCTGATCCGCCTGCGCCACCTGGACCGGCATGCCGATATCAACGCGCTGTACCGCGACCTGCATAACCAGATCAGCACGATCATGGAAGAGCTCAATTCGCTGGACTATGACCCTGGCGCGCTCAAGGCGTATTCCTACAGCCTGTGCCTGCTGGTGGACGAAGTGGTGATGAGCACACCATGGGGCAGGTGTTCAAACTGGAGCACGCGCTCGCTGCTCAGTGTTTTTCATCATGAATCCTGGGGCGGCGAGAAGTTCTTCACCCTGCTCGCCCGCATGGCCACCGACGCCGCCAAATACCAGCACGTGCTGGAGTTCATGTACCTGTGCCTGTGCACGGGCCTCAAGGGTAAACACGGCAACGTGCCCCGAGGCGATGACGAACTGCAACGGATCATCAATCACCTGCACGGCCTCTTGCGCCCGCTGCGTGGCGAGACGCCCAAACGCCTGACCGAACCCCTGACCCACGTCGCCCCGCGTAACTACCGCATCAAACGCGCGTGGCCGCTGTGGACACCCTGGGCCATGGCGGGCGCGGTGCTGGTCGTGGCGTACACGGTGTACGCCGTGCGTTTGCACGGCATCACCCAGCAAGTGCTGGTTTCCCTCGACCGGATTCTCACGCTGTAGCCGATTTTCAGCGCCCCCGTGTCGGGCGTCTGTAAACCCTTGGTCCTTATCGGGCCATAAACCCATGCCGTCACACCGACGGTAGCAACCCCATCGGGTTGTTCTATTGATCGTTACAAGGAGTTTGTCATGCCAACACCTGCCTACATCAGCATCCACGGCCAGACCCAGGGCCACATCACCAAAGGCGCGTTTACCGGCGACTCGGTGGGCAACGTGTATGTGGAAGGCCATGAGGACGAAATTCTGGCCCAGGAAGTCGACCACCTGATCAGCACCCCCACCGACCCGCAAAGCGGCCAGCCTTCGGGGCAACGGGTACACAAACCGCTGATCTTCACCAGTGCCTTGAGCAAGGCCTCGCCCATGCTCTACCAGGCGCTGGCCACCGGCGAAATGCTGCCCACCGTTGAGGTCAAGTGGTTCCGCACCTCCACCGATGGCAAACAGGAGCACTTCTTCACCACCAAGCTGGAAGACGCCACCGTCGTCGAAATCCACACCCTGCTGCCCCACGCCCAGGACAGCGATAACGCCAACTACACCCAACTGATCAAGACCAGCCTGGCCTACCGCAAGGTCAGTTGGAGCCACGTGGTTGCAGGGACCGAAGCCTCAGACGACTGGCGCAAGCCGGTTTAACCCACCGCTGTTTCTGCCCGCTCTGGCAGGCAGTTTTATGTGTTCGCCAGCGCACGCCCCGTTGCCATGACGGGGCGTGCGGTAGCGTGCCTCAGGAGCGCCCATGCCCCGTCAAAGCGATCTGCGTTTTACCTTCGAGCCCCTGCAAGGCGATGCCTTTGAGGTGGTCGAGTTCAAGCTCGAAGAAGGCTTGTCGCAACCCTTCAAATTAAACCTGGACCTGGTCAGCCACGACCCGGCGGTGGACTTTAATCGTGTCCTTGATCTGGGCGCGCTGTTCACGGTGTGGCGCGGCGACACGCCGGTGCGCTATGTCCATGGTCTGGTCAGTCTGTTCTGTCAGGGCGACACCGGTTTTCGCCGTACCCGCTACCACGCGGTGATCGAGCCGACTTTGGCCCGCGCGGGCCTGCGCTCCAACTGGCGGATGTTTCAGTACAAAACCGTGCCCGAGATCATCGCCCTGGTGCTCAAGGGCCAACGTATCACCGACCTCGAAAAACAGATCTGTTTCGATCACCAGACCCGCGAATACTGCGTGCAGGCGGGTGAAACCGACCTCGACTTTATTACCCGCCTCGCCGCCGAAGAAGGCCTGCTCTACATCTTCGAACACCGCACTGATGGCCACACCTTGATCCTCACCGATCGCGTCGGCGGTCTGGGCACCATCGGCACCCACAAAGACTGCCCGGTGCTTTATCAGCCCATGGGCGGTGGCGATTCGGCAGAGCCTGCCTTGCATCGCTTTAGTTATACCGAGCAGGTGCGCACTTCTCGCCAGGTGCAGCGCGATTACACCTTCACCCACCCGCGCTACAACCAGCAGCACACCGCTGATGGCGGCCTGGCCCTGAAAAACCAGCACAAGGATTACGAGCGCTACGACTACCCCGGCCGCTACAAACGCGATGCGGCGGGTAAACCGTTTACCAAGACCCGCCTCCACGCCTTGCGCAGCGACGCGCGCATGGCCGAACTCGAAGGTGACGACGCCCGCCTGCAACCCGGTCTGGCCTTCGACCTGAGCGAACACCCACGCCCCGATTTCAACGATCGCTGGCGCAGCATCGCCCTTGAGCACACCGGCAAACAACACAGCAGCCTGCAAGAAGAAGCCGGCGGCAGCGACTACAGCACCACCTACCATTTAAAGGCCAGCGCCATCCGCTGGGACGCCGAATGGAAAGCCCCGTTGCAGCCCAAACCCTGCATCGACGGCCCGCACACCGCCACCGTGGTCGGCCCGCCGGGCGAAGAGATCTACTGCGACGAATGGGGCCGGGTCAAAGTCAGCTTCCCGTGGGACCGCGACAGCCAGGAAAACGACCACAGCTCCTGCTGGATCCGCGTCACCCAAGGCTGGGCGGGCACCTTATGGGGTGCCATGGCCGTGCCGCGCATCGGCCAGGAACTGATCATCAGCTACCTCGACGGCGACCCCGACCAACCCATCGCCACCGGCAGAGCCTACCGCCAGGCCAACCTGCCGCCCTACGAACTGCCCAAACACAAAACCCGCATGACCATCAAAAGCCGCACCCACAAAGGCACGGGGTTTAACGAACTGCGCTTTGAGGATGAGGTGGGCCAGCAAGAGGTTTACATCCATGCCGAGCGGGACAAGAACGTTTACATCAAGCATGACAGCACGACGTTTGTGGGGAATGACAGGAAGGAAGAGGTAGCGCGGGATGAAACCCTTGAGATTGGTCGTGACCGGACCGAACACGTCAGCAACGATGAATCAGTAAGCATTGGTCAGGATCAACGTCTTACCGTCGCTCGTGATCGATTCCAGCATATCGGTCACAACCACGAAGTCATCATTGAAAACGACCGTATTGAACATGTTGGCAACCATCGTAACGACAAAACCGGAGCAAATCATCACATTCAAAACGGCGGGAATTTTGACCACGTAGTGCAAAGTAACTACCGGCTTGCAACCGGGCAAACGATTGAGCAAAAGACTGCAAGCTATGAGGTTAAGGCCGGGCAGCGCATTGTCTTCAAGGCTCCAGGAGGAACTATCACCCTCGATGAAACGGGTATTACTCTCGATGGGATAGCCATAAAGATCAAGGGCCCTGTCGATATGCATCGAAAGGCAAATACCAATGAAAGTTGGTGGGGAGAAGGCAGCCCGCCAACAGGCGCTCTAAAAGAATTTTTTATTCTGCGCGATTCTAATACGGGTAAGCCACTGGCTAACCATCCTTACGAAATTGTTCGCGGTAGTGGCCACACCTTGCGCGCTAGAACAGACAACGAAGGTAAGACTCAAATCGTGAATTCAAGCGATACAGAGCCTTTGAAAATTCAAGCCCTGACGAATGAGAAAGCTCTCGTAAAGCTTAGTGCCGGGTACTGGGATGACTTTAGTGTTATGGACATTGACTTCTCCCGAACACCAAATGCAGATGAGAACTAAACCATGAACGAGCTACCAAAACGAAAGACTGCAAGTAAATCACCAGATGGCAAATTACACAGTGTCACTAAACCCAGCGCCAGCGGCGTGGTGTTACCTGTCGAGGATCCACTCGACTTATGGTATCTATGCGAAAAAGCCTCGTTTGCCAAAGCAACCCCCTATTTGCGAGCAAAAGATGGACAACCGATGTATCAACGTACAGTCTCGCGATTAGTCCGTTGTGACAATGAAGCTTTTAAGTATCACTTTCCTTATTGTGGCGAAGTGGGTTTTGACATGAGCAAAAACCCACCGCAACCCATCATGAGTAAACGTGAACCGCATCGCCCCAGCAACTTTCCGCTATCTCAATATCAGCAATTACGTAACCGCCACTTTGAGCAGCTGGCCAGCATGCGCGTTGAGGTCGATCTATTGAGTAAAACAGACCTTGAACAAATACTTTCACCGACACCATCAACTAAAAGCGGCTTACTTTGGATTGACGGAATAAAAAATCCTCGGGGATTGCTGCGCATACCTGATGTTTTGCGCTTAAGAACGTTCACTAATCCTGGTAAATCGCAGTACAGCCAAGATAATTTGGTGTCAGTTATAGAGATGAAATTCCCGGGAGATAGTCTTACACCAATTCAACGGCTGGCGTATCAACGTATTGCTGGAAACTCGACAAAACTACGGCTATTAGAAACAAAAAACTGCGATTCAAGCGACAAACAAAAAAGACGCGACTGGGTCCGAGCATCTGAAAGCGAACCCGTGTACAAACCGGTCGGTCAAGTCATGAGTTTAGCGTCCCGGGCTTCCGCAGCCAGACATAAACTGTTAATTGGGCATATTGATGCAGAGCATGCATCGGCTCGCTTGAAGTTAGAGACTCAAATCGTAGCAACTGGTAATCCAGGGATGATAGCGACGCCAGATACTCGAGATATCCAGGCACAAAATCGAAAGGCGGTGGCAGGTATTGAAATAGCCCTAGCGGCGCCATTTGTCGCTATTGGTGCTGCCATGCTCGCCATTACAGCGGCGCCTGCAACTGTGACCGCCAATGGTACTGTGATGGTCGCCAATGCTGGCGGGCATTCTATTCGTTTTAAGCCATTTATCTCTGCAGCCAAGAAAGCTTTTGCAGGAAGTACTGTGGGGGCTGGGGCAGCCATGCCCGCCTTCGCCCAATCCGAGACCGCACCTTCGCATTCAGCCCTAGCCGCCGAAGATCAAGAAAATATGGCCCGTTGGGCTGAATGGAATAAACGTCAAGAACACCTACAGACCACCCTACATAACTATGTGTTTTGGGAAGATCTGCCGGAGATAAGCAATGAGTGAAGAACAGTTTTTTAAAAACTTTGACGCCCATCGCTGGGACCTCACCATCGTCGATGAGGAAGATGAAGAGCAACCGGTTTTGCAGGTGGGATTAGTAGCGACTTTTTACCTCGCAGATGCATATCTACCTGTTCGACGAAAACATGTTGCAGAGGCTTTCGAGCTGTACTGCAAGCATTTTGGTGACAAACTTTCGTGGGGGTATATGGGAAGTGAAAAAATCAAAACGCAAAATTTCTGCCCTCAAACAATGCATAGTTGCCTTTCCTACATACAATCTGACGGGCTCACTGATTCAGCTTCATTTATGTGGTCATCTCAGCAAGGGTTCGAACATCCGGGAGACTACATATTTGAAGCATTACTCCCCGTTGAATGGTTCGAACGAATTCATAACGCTCTCTCAACTGTAAGATTTTACCTTCCAATAGAAGAAATAAAAAAAACCGGCACGCACCGTTTCGAAAATTTGATAGTGGACATGTGTAACATATTGCGCCCCTTACATGGAGCAGCAGGCCTGGGCATCCAAAACAGTTATGAACTACAAAACTATCAGCATATCGAATACCAGTTACTTAATGACTATAGAGGCATAGATCTAACCCTTTTAATTGCAAACGATAGCTGGCGTACTGGCTACACGAATCTAAACTGGTACACCTACATGGCCCACCATTGGATAAGTAAACTTGGCACAACTGAAGAGTTACTCAAACAACTTGATGATGTTCGTATTGGAATCTTGCCGTACCAATGGGGCACGATTTTTCGTGCCGGTGATTGGCCTGCTTTGGGGAAATTGGATATCGATCCACAACCAGAGCTTTATGTGATGGTTAATGAAGTACTCAAGCCCCTACGGGTCAGTAATATCGGATCACTCCATTACGGTTCAATTGCCGGCGAAACCAGGCTCAACGAGCGCACCAGCAACCATTGGATGCGCCGCTTTGATCTGCCCAAAAATAGTCCGAAGCACGCTCCCTCTCCCCTGTACAGGCGCATATCTAAAGAAGAGCAGCAGCGTTTAACTGCTGATAAAAAAATTCTTGATGACTTTTTAAACCACCCCTACGACGACACATTCAAATTTTAACTGCAGAGACCAGGCCAATTAAAGATTAGAAAACTAAAGAGCCTCGATTGTAGGGCTGCCAAGACAAACGCGCCGCTGCTACTTCGGTTTTCACAATGAAACACCGCCCATTCATTGGAACAAACCTGAACATGCCGCCATGGCCATTGCCGAACTCAACGCCGCGACCATGGGGGTTGAGGCGGGCGTCAACTTCAGCTTGCGACTCGTTGAAACCGACTCACCCGGCAACATGGGCAAAAGCTCGGCAATCCTCAGGCGACAACTGGAATATCGCCTGGTCCTGCCGCTCTTCGATGCCAAGCGTTCGGCATATCGCTGGTCACTTACGGTCCATCGCCACGGCGATGGTGCGGCCGATCAGTACTTGGGCGGTGAAGTCGTGGCGCAAGGCAATTTGAACCCGCCCGAACTGGCGACGCCAACCAGCAAGCGTCAAACAGCACTGGCCGTTCCCAAACTGCCAAAAAAACCGGATTACCAGGCCAGCAGCACCACACCCACCCTAAATATTCGGACAGTCACGTCCGCCGATGCCCGCACGCTGCAAATAAAAGATATCAAAGGCGCGATTGAGCTGCTGCCCGATAGCCGTCGACACAACATCGAAGCGGCCACTTTGTCCCTGACCTACTGGCCAAATCGCGACATTCTCGATGCCTATGCGGAACTCACCTTTATGGATCACCAGTAAACCACATGGCCTGTCTGCTGTTAGTCCGCTTATTTCGTATCTGTCCTACGGCAAACCTTGCTGAAAGCCATTAACACTGAACTTGACCATTTACTGCTGGCAGCCTCCTCGAAAGATCGAAGAGGTAAATGGCACTTACCTGAACCGGAAAGAACACATGTTATTTAAAACACCTTTGCTCGATAAACCAGCTCCGGGCTGGAAGCGTGATTTACCGGGGCCAAACGAGCCTCCATCCATAGAGCCTTACCCGCCAGTACTCACTAATCCTCCCAATCATGTTGATAATGTATACCTTGAGTTGTCGCGCGCCACCGTAAGAACTCGGGGCGTTGGTGTTTGGTTAGCAGTTTTTTTTCTATTGCTATCAATCATCACCCCC
This sequence comes from Pseudomonas helleri, assembly GCF_001043025.1. Taxonomy (GTDB): domain Bacteria; phylum Pseudomonadota; class Gammaproteobacteria; order Pseudomonadales; family Pseudomonadaceae; genus Aquipseudomonas; species Aquipseudomonas helleri. The sequence goes on from NZ_JYLD01000022.1 coordinate 57,277, forward strand.
TTCATGTGGATTGCTATTTTTAGAACAACTGGAGATATCCCTTCTTTTGTATTTCATTTCTTCGGTCTCTTTGCGTTTATAGCTCCTATATGGGGAGGTGTGTACATCTGGCGAATGGACACTTCAGCCACACGCGACGAACCCATCCGCTTCAACCGCGCCCGACGCAAGGTCTATGTCTACCGCTTCCGTCACAACGGCCTCAAGCCCTTCAGCCGCAGCGCCTGGGGGGCACGCGCTGAAGTGTATGACTGGGACAATCTGCACGCCGAGGCCTGCAGCATTTATGGCGCCATGGGCAGCGGCGGTCTGATTGAGACGGTCACTCTGGCCGTTCTGGAGCCTGGCACCTACAAGGTGATTGATCGCTTTCATTTCGCCCATGAGCTGCAACAAGGTGAAATGTACTGGGCCATGGCCCAGCTCTTTATGCAGCAAGGCCCGCAAGCGCTGCCCTTGTTCCCGCGTCCGCCCCGTGACTGGAACAACGAAAAAATACGCTTCAACCTCGCCCGCCGCCTCGCGCCCAAAGTGCACTGGCCAGAGGCTATCGACCTGGAGTCACGCTCAGCGCCGTCGATGCACGACTAACCACTCCTGTTACTGCTTTTAACCTCACACCCCACGTTCCGTTGCGCAGGTTTCAAGCGCAGCGCAATCCCCCTGCGACATCACTTTTTGAGGATTTTCTATGCCTGCAGTCGTACTGGTCGGCCATGACCACATTTGCCCGCTGTGCGGCCCCACCACGGTTAACAGTGGCGCAGCAGCGTTCAATATCAACAACAGCGCGGTCGCGCGTGTTGGCGACACTTTGGGTTGCGGTGCTGTCATTACCAGCGGTTCGGCTCTGATGACCATCGAGGGCAAAGCCGTCGCACGCGTAGGCGATACCACAGACCACGGCGGATCGCTGGAAAACGGCGACGCCAGTTGGCTGGTCGATTAACGCTTACCTATGACCAGGAGACGCCCATGCGCCATCAACACGATCTGCGCTTTATCTTCGAGCCCCTGCCGGACGATGCCTTTGAGGTTTTTCTACAGATTTTGACCAGCTGGTTTCGCCTGAAGCCCACCGGTGTTCAACGCCCTCGTGCGAGGAGGCGTCATGGAATTTCGTAACCTGACGCCCTTCGATGCGCTGTGTTTTAGCGCCCTGGGTGTGGACGATCAAGAGTATCCGGTGCTGGCCATGAAGGTCGGTTATCGGTTGTTGCCAGTGGATGGCCAACCGGGGCAATTGCGCGCCGAGGTCATGGACGTTGAGCCCGTAGCGTTGTATACCGATGACGCCTATTACGGTGAAGAAGGGACCAGCAGCGTCAGCGAAGAAAGCGACCTGGCCCCCTTTAAACCGCGCTGCGATGTGATCGTCGTGGGACTTGCACATGCGCCGCAGGGATTGCCGGCCACGTCGTGGAACGCAGGCGTGCGCTTGAGCATTCCGGTCGCGCACGAGCACATAGACGTGCCGCTGCCCGAACCATTGAGCCCCGGCGAACGGTTGAACGAATACCAGCTTCAAGAATGGCAAGCGAAACGCGTGGCCGCCGCCAAGGCACACGCCAATGCGCCTACCCGGCGCAATCTGCTGGACAAACAGTTGCGTTTTAGCGGGCCACGGCAGTTTAAAGACAGCCTGTTTGGCGGTTGGCAACTGACTCAAGCGCAGCCCGTTCTGAGCGTTCCGCTGCGCTGGGAATATGCCTTTGGCGGCAGCAGCGTGGTGCGCAACCCCGAGCACCTGTTAAAGCCTGACAGCCCGGAGTATCTGCTCAACGAGGTCTGCTACAGCAATCCGTTGGGCAGCGGCTGGATCGAGAAACGCCAGGAGCAGTTGGGCTTCAAGCTGGATGCGCCCCTGCGGGTGCTGCCTGCGCCGCAAATCGAAGCAATCGACAGGCCCGTGTTGCACCTGGATAAAGCCAAACACCCTGATGGACTGCTCGACTCCACGCAAATGATGCAGGTGGCCGGCACCTACAAATACCAACCCGCAGGTTTTGGGGTGGTCGGCCGGGCCTGGGCACCGCGACTGGCTCTGGCCGGTAACTACGACGCTGTATGGCAAGCAGAGCGCTGGCCGGGTCTGCCTTATGACTTTGACTTCGCCTACTGGAACGGTGCGCCCACCGATCAACAGATCGAATTTCCACCGCCCAACCTGCGCATCGAACTCTTCAACTTGACCGACCCGAGCCTGACACCCAGCGGATTCGCGCAGGTGGAAATGCCCGGCCATCGAGCGTTTGTGTTGTTGCGTTTGTTCAACGGCGCCTTGTTGCCGCTGCCCATGCTCACCGACACCCTGCGCATCGACACCGAGGCCATGACCCTGGTGCTGACCCATCGCATCAGCCTGCCCAATAACCTCGATATACGGGTGCTCGAAGCGCGCTTTGAGACCGATCCGGCGGCGCAGCTGATCAAGCGTTCAGTGCGGGAGGTGCATTGATATGGCCGATAACGTCATCGCCCGCAAACAGACCAAATGGAAGGTGATCAGCATCGTCCCGGACGTGTGCAAAACCCCGATGGGCAGCGCCATCCCGCCTGTGCCCTACCCCGTCACCGCCGAACTCAAAACCGCCACCGGCGTGGCCAACTCCGTGCGCGCCAATGGCAAACCGGTGGTGGTCTACGACATGAGCCTGGTGCCCACCACCCAAGGTGACCAAGCGGGCGCGGCCAAAGGCATCAAGAGCAACACCGTCGGCGGCAAATGCTACCCGCTGGAAAAAAGCAGCAGCGTGCGCGCTGAGGGCAAATTGATCGTGCGCCATGGCGATATGTTCTGGATGAATGGGGTCTAGAACATGGCCGAGCCCCTAGAGATCAACATCAGCAAATCCTTCGTCGAGCATGGCGGCAAGCAATGGGCGACCTATGAAAACGGCGGTGGCGTTACGGTTCAGGTCTGGAAAAACCAACAACTCGAACTCCAGCGCGATCTCAGCTACACCGACTACGCAACATTCAGGGAAAAAGCCCCGGAACTTGGACTGCGCGACTACCCCGCTCCGCTCATGCGCCGCCAAGGCGGCACAAATGCAAACGGCAATACGCTGGGGCGTGTGGTGGGAGAAACTGCGCCAACTGCAGTGCCCGCCACACAGGCCAATGCGGCGATAGAAGCCGAAACCCAAGAGGAAGGCATCACCGGAGAACACGTTCTCGATGGCCTCCAGCTAGGCCTGGATGTGGTGGGCCTGATCCCAGTGGTGGGAGAAGCGGCAGACATTATCAGCGCTGGCATCAGCCTTGCTCGCGGGGACTATGTAGGCGCTGGACTGTCACTGCTTTCGGCCATACCGTTTGTGGGGTATGCGGGTACTGCGGGCAAAGCCACGCGCTATGGCGCGAAGATGGCTGAGGCTTCGGGTAAAGTCGGGAAGGAGGCGGCTGATAAGGCAGCCAAAGAGGCGGAGAGGAAGGTTAGGGAAGAAGTGGTCCGCAAGGAGCAACAAGGAGCAAAAATCAAACCAAAAAAAATGCCTAAGAAAAAAACAGAGTGCTTCGATCCGCGAAATTCAAAAAAATATAAAAAAATGAACGAAGCCGAACAAAAGGAATACCTACGACAATATGCTCGGCAGCTCAAACGACAGGAAGACTCCATAAACAACATGCTGGCCAAAGACTTTGCCGAGGCTCGAAGTAAGTTCAATGTTGCTAAGAAAACGTCCCCTAGTAACGGAGGTCGAAATCCACAGGCCGCCGCAGCTCAAGAGGCTTATCGGAGTAAGCGGGCTAAGGCAATAGAGCGCAGCATTTACGAGAACACTATCAGGAAGAATCCAAAAATCGATCCAAGAGTGGCTGAATCCAATGCAGCCTCCAAAACCAAAGAAATCATGGGCTCTCTGGCAGCGCTGCACGAACCAGACATGGTCGCAGGTGGTTGGCATCAACCCAAGCCATCAGCACTTGGCGATAAAGCCGTAAATAGCGCCATTGGCGGAAGCTGGAGTCAAAAAGGACGAGTAAAACTGCTGGAAGATACTGCCAAAAAAGCAGTCGCCCGCGGTGATGGCTCAAATGTAATGAATGTGGAACTAACAATCTGCCCTCCAGGCAAAAAAGGAAAATAAACATGAGAGACCCTCATTTCGAATACTTCATCGAGAAATTTGGCGAAGCCACTTACAGCACGCCTGTTTCAGAAGCCACCCTTGCTCAATGGACCGGCAAGCTCCCTCCCATCTTGATGACTTACTGGCGTGAAGAAGGCTGGGCAGGGTATGCAAACGGACGAGTATGGACAGTTAATCCCGATGAATATGAAGACATCAAGGATGCATGGCTTGAGGGGACACCGTTTGTCAACATAGATAACTTCCACGTCATTGCCCGCGATGCCTTTGGCGACCTCTACTTGTGCGGCGAAACAACAGGCGCAAGCGTCACCATCACTTGTATTCACAACGAAATCCTCGCTCTGAAAAACCAGCTCAACCCCAAACCCTTACCAGATCACGATCCTTCCATTCAGGCGCTGTTTGGTTCTGCCAAGCTAGAAGACTTCGACTACCCTGACGCCAACGGGAAACTACTGTTTGAACGCGCTATAAAGAAGTACGGCCCACTTGAGCCCGATGAAATGTACGGCTTCGAACCTGCGCTCGTTGTGGGTGGAAGCGCTACATTGGATAACCTTCGACGCCTTAAGCTGGATCCACACCTCCACATTTTGCGTCAATTCGACAGTCCGACTCTTCCTTTCTCCAACATCGATTTTGACAAGTTTATGAAATAGCCATAAGTTCAAAAGCGGCCCACATCTGGAGGGTGTCCAGGCATTCGTCGCGCAACAACATGCGCCGACGACACGCTGTGCGTGCTGCTCGATCTGTTGGCCGACTGCACCTCGGAAGATCCGTTGCACATTGAGGCATTGCACCAAACCCTCGGCCGGGAAGCCATTACACCCTGCTGCGTCCCGATTTTATGCATACGCCATTAGACGAAATGAACCATTTTGCACAAAATGGAAATTTCAATAATAGCTCCTATAGAAAACTAGAAAACTCTTGGGAGCGAATGCTAAAAGACAAGAAAGATGTACCCATAGAAAGAACCCAAAAATACACTGGAGATTCCCTACAACCGGACACATTAAAAAAAACAATGGACAGACGGGATTCCTCAAGACTTTATAATATTCGGAAACAAATTCGGCGTATAGCACAGGAGCCAACTCTATGAAACATGAAATCATAGACTTAGATGAAATCTATACAGAGATTGGCCAAGAGCTGATAAATTTGATACCTGACGACTTCAAAGAATTGAATCGCCCCGGGTTTCCTAGACACTCTCCAGGCTCGCTGCGTAACGCTTTTCAAACTCTACCGGTGACAGCTGATTGTTGAAACTGTGGCGTCGTTTTGGGTTGTAAAACATCTCGATGTAATCG
>NZ_JYLD01000023.1 GCF_001043025.1 Pseudomonas helleri
TCGGTTGGCACGTACTGATTGGTCGTCGTATTCTTTTTCATGGACTCGCCCTCGCTGTCGTTGGCTTCTAATAGAATGCCACCGTGGCGCACAGACGCCTCGGCTTGGGCGAGTCCATGTAATTACAGAGGTTGGGTGGTGTGGCTTAGAGCGTTTCGTCTTTCAATTCGCGATAGCGTTGTTCCAGTTCCTGACGGATCTGGCGACGTTGCTTGCCCTGGATAAAGCGGCGTTTATCTTCGCTGTTCAATGGCTGCAGAGGCGGTACAGCCGCCGGTTTACGGTCGTCATCAACCGCCACCATGGTGAAGAAGCAGCTGTTGGTGTGGCGCACTGAACGTTCACGAATATTTTCGGTGACCACTTTGATCCCGACTTCCATCGAGGTGTTGCCGGTGTAATTGACCGACGCCAGGAAGGTCACCAGCTCGCCGACATGAATCGGCTCACGGAAAATAACCTGGTCCACCGACAAGGTGACTACATAACGTCCTGCGTAGCGGCTCGCGCAGGCGTAAGCGACCTCGTCGAGGTACTTGAGCAGGGTTCCGCCGTGAACATTGCCAGAGAAGTTGGCCATGTCCGGGGTCATCAAGACCGTCATCGACAATTGGGAGTTTCCGGGTTCCATAGCAGCAGGCTCGCGGTTGTGTTGCAGCAGTGAAGTGGGCATCTCTGCGGACGCTTTGTGATTTTTTGAAACAGTTAATAACGGGACGCTGTCGCTTTGGCTGTCGTCACGCTCTGTTGTATCTGTTTCCATATATTGCACCGCCTTTCAGCCAGAAGTCGCGCTGTTAGCGTGCAAATGTCCTTCGTTCGGACAATTCCTACACTTAAAACTATCGAGATGCGCAGCGTATCAAGCTGGGCCTGTCGTTTTGTTGCCGGGCAAAAATTATAAAGGAGCGTCACGCCATGCATGCCATCAGCTTTATCCAGGATTTGGCAGTCATCATGCTGGTCGCAGGCGTGGTGACTATTCTGTTCCACCGGTTCAAGCAGCCGGTGGTGCTGGGTTACATCGTGGCAGGTTTTATTATCGGCCCGCACACCCCGCCTTTTGGCCTGATTCACGATGAAGAAACCATCAAGACCCTGGCCGAACTCGGGGTGATCTTTTTGATGTTTTGCCTGGGGCTGGAATTTAGCCTGCGCAAACTGTTCAAGGTCGGGGCTACCGCGTTTATCGCAGCGTTTATGGAAATTACGCTGATGATCTGGATCGGCTACGAAATTGGCCGCTGGTTCGACTGGAACACCATGGACTCGCTGTTCCTGGGCGCGATCCTGGCGATTTCTTCGACCACCATCATCGTGAAAGCGCTTAACGACCTGAAGATGAAAAACGAGCGCTTTGCGCAGCTGATTTTTGGCGTGCTGATCGTGGAAGACATCTTGGGCATCGGGATCATTGCCTTGCTCTCGAGCATCGCCGTGAGCGGCAGTGTGAGTCCGGAAGAAGTCTTTTCGACGGTCGGCAAATTGTCGCTGTTCATGATCGTCGCACTGGTCATCGGCATCTTGCTGGTGCCGCGCGTGCTGGCCTATGTGGCCCGCTTTGAAAGCAACGAAATGCTCCTGATCACCGTGCTGGGCCTGTGTTTTGGCTTCTGCCTGCTGGTGGTCCGGCTGGAATACAGCATGGTGCTGGGCGCCTTCCTGATCGGCGCGATCATGGCTGAATCCCGTCAGTTGCTGAAAATCGAACGCTTGATCGAGCCGGTGCGTGACTTGTTCAGCGCGATCTTTTTTGTCGCCATCGGGCTGATGCTTGATCCGGCCATTTTGATGGAGTACGCCTTGCCGATCGTGGTGATCACCGTCGCGGTGGTACTGGGCAAGATGCTTTCGTGCGGGCTGGGCGCCTTTATCGCCGGTAATGACGGACGCACCTCACTGCGTGTCGGGATGGGGCTTTCACAGATTGGCGAATTCTCTTTCATCATTGCGGCGCTGGGCATGACCTTGCAGGTCACCAGCAGCTTCCTGTACCCCGTAGCGGTCGCGGTATCGGTGCTGACTACCTTGATGACGCCTTACCTGATTCGCGCCGCAGACCCGCTCTCGCTCAAGCTGTCGCACGTGGTGCCGGGGCGTGTGTCACGGGTGTTTGGGTTGTATGGGGAATGGCTGCGCAGCATTCAGCCGCAAGGCGAGGGGGCTTTGCTCGCGGCGATGATCCGCAAGATCTTGCTGCAGGTGGGCGTCAATTTGGCCCTGGTGATCGCTATTTTCTTTGCCGGCGGCTTTTTCGCCCCGCGGATCGCGCGTTACCTACAGGGCTGGATCCTGGAGCCGAGCTGGCAGAAAGGCATCATCTGGGGCCTCGCCTTGCTCCTGTCGCTGCCGTTTTTGATTGCGGCGTATCGCAAGCTCAAAGCGTTGTCGATGTTGCTGGCCGAGATGGGCGTTAAACCGGAAATGGCCGGGCGGCACACACAGCGTGTGCGTCGGGTGATCGCTGAAGTGATCCCGATTCTGTCGTTGCTGGTGATTTTTCTGCTGCTGTCAGCCTTGTCGGCGAGCATCTTGCCGACCAACGAACTGCTGATCGTGATTGCCGTGGTGGCAGCGGGCGTTGCGGCGGTGTTGTGGCGCTGGTTTGTGCGTATTCACACGCGTATGCAGGTGGCGCTGCTGGAGACGCTGGATAATCACAAGGAAAGCAGCCACTGACAGCTGTGTAGGAACGAGCTAGTCTCGCGATTTTTTGATCGTTTAAAAGATCGTGAGGCAAGCTCGCTCCTACAGGGCGTTTATCAGCTTTCCAGCCAGACGTCGCGGGCCCAGTGCCAAACCGACTCCCAGGTTTCTTCGGTGACCAGCTCTTCTTCAGCGGACCACAGCACCACGGTGCCGTCTTCTTCGACGCAGTAGAAGTCGTCACCGTCCTGGCAGATGGGGATCAGGCTGCGATCAACGCCGGCATCCCAGGCGTTCGCCGCCACATCCGGCAAGTAGGTGTGGGACTGAGGGTCGGTCACGGTGACCGGCTCCAGGCTGCCGTAGACAACGTCGCTGACGGTCAGCAAAAACTCCCGGAAGACAAAAGGAATATCGATGAACAATTGTTCTTCGATTTCGACCAGCAGGTCCTCGTCAGGCAGTTCCAGAGGAACTGGTACCGGTTCGTTGGCTTCACGTAATTGTTCGATAATTTCTTCCACGACCTCAATCCTCATGCTCTGTATGGCGCGGTTTATATGACGGGCTTTATACAGTAGCTCGTTATAAGTGCAATCGTGAAATGCAAAGCCCCGGACAAGTCCGGGGCTTTGGTTACAGCATGTAATGCCTGAGGGATCAGCCGTTCTGGCGGATACCGGCAACCAGCCAAGGCTGGTTCTCGCCTTGTGGGCGTTCCATGTTCCAGCTTTCGCTGAACGCTTCGCCTTGGTCGAAACGCGAGTTTTTCGAGATGCCGCTGAAGGTCAGGGTGGCGATCGTCTTGTCGGCGCGATCATCTACACCTTCAAGTTGAACTTGCAGATCGTCGATGTAGGTCGACTGGAAGCCGTCACCCAGCTCAGCACGCTCGCGCTTGAGGAACTCAAGCATTTGCGGGGTCACGAACTCGGCGATTTTGTCCATTTCGTTGGCATCCCAGTGCTGTTGCAGGGATTGGAAATGGTTACGCGCAGCTTCCAGGAAGCTCTGTTCGTTGAACCAGGCCGGTGCGTTGATCACCGGACGGGCTGCGGCAGGAGCAGCAGAACCGCCGAAGATCGAATTCAAGGCTGGCTTTTGCTCGAACACTTCGCGTTGCATCGGCGCATGGCCAGCAGGGGCCATGTCAGCTTGTTGCTTGCGTCGACGCGCGGCAATGAAGCGGAAGATCACAAAGGCGATGACCGCCATGATCAGGATGTCGAAGAACTGCATACCCTGGAAGCCGCCACCCATGAACATGGAGGCCAGCAGGCCGCCAGCCGCGAGGCCAGCCAGAGGGCCGAGCCAGCGCGAAGCACCGCCGGCTTTGGCAGCGGCGCCCGCAGCGCCTGCGGCAGCAGGAGCTGCTGCGGCTGGAGCCGCTTGGCGAGTTTGATGGCTTGGCGCTGAACCGGCGCTTTTGCCGCCGCCGAAGCGTTTGGCGTTCGCGTCGAGGCTCATCGTTAAACCGATGCACAACGCCATGGCGATGCTAAGAAAACGTTTCATAAAGGGAATTCCCATTTGTGGATGACACGCGCGCCATGTTGCACAGGTGAGGTGTGACTGGCTAGCAGTGAAATGTTTCGGGCTTTTGCCTGATTGGGTGTAGGACGGATCCTGAAGTCACGTAATACATGTAGGAACGAGCCTGCCTCGCGATCTTTTGACGCTCAAAAGATCGCGAGGCCAGCTCGCCCTACAGGCTATTAACGTGTCAGACGGCCTCTAGCTTGGCGTAGCCCATCATCAGCCACTTGCTGCCGTCGGGGAAGTTCACCTGCACCCGGGCCTGTGCGCCAGCGCCTTCAAAATTAAGGATCACGCCTTCACCAAACATGGCGTGCTTAACCAACTGGCCCAGCTTGAATTCGGTTTCGGGAATTTCCGAACCGCCGAACAGCGTGCTGGCGCTTTGTTTCTGGCCGCCGAAAGGGCGACTGACACTGTTGGACAGACGAACTTCCTGGATCAGACCTTTTGGTACTTCACGAACGAAGCGCGAAACCTTGTTGTAGGTCTCAGCACCATAGAGGCGTCGGGTTTCTGCATAGGTCATGACCAGGTTGTGCATCGCCCGGGTGATGCCCACGTAGGCCAGGCGACGCTCCTCTTCAAGGCGGCCGGGCTCTTCCAGGCTCATCTTGTGCGGGAACAGCCCTTCTTCCATGCCCACCAAGAACACGTACGGGAACTCCAGGCCTTTGGCGCTGTGCAGCGTCATCAGCTGGATACCGTCTTCGTGCTCTTCGGCCTGGGTATCACCGGCTTCCAGCGAAGCATGACCAAGGAAGGCGGCCAGAGGCGACAGCTCTTCGTCTTCTTCATTGCTTTCAAAGTTGCGCGCCGCGCTCACCAGTTCCTCAAGGTTTTCTACCCGGGCCTGGCCTTTTTCACCTTTTTCCGCCTCGTGGTAGGCAATCAGCCCACTTTGCTCGATCACGGTCTGGGTCATCAGGTGCAGCGGCATGTCCATGACTTTGGCGGCGAGGTTCTCGATCAGCTCGATAAAGCCTGCGATGGCACCAGAGGCCCGGCCCGGCAAGGCTTTATTGGCGATCAGCTGGCGCATGGCTTCCCACATCGACACATCGCTGTGACGGGCGTGCTCGCGGATGGCCTCGACGGTTTTTTCACCGATGCCCCGCGCCGGAACGTTGATCACCCGCTCCAGTGCCGCATCGTTGCCGCGGCCTTCGAGCAAGCGCATATAGGCCATGGCGTTTTTGATTTCAGCGCGTTCAAAGAAGCGCTGGCCGCCATAAATACGGTACGGGATACGTTCGCGCAGCAAGGCTTCTTCCAGCACCCGCGACTGGGCGTTGGAGCGGTACAAAATAGCGATGTCGTTGCGGGCCAGGCCGGTGTTCAACGCGCTCTGGATGGTTTCGACCACATAACGCGCTTCATCATGCTCGTTGAAGGCCGCGTACAAGTTGATCGCTTCGCCATCACCGCCATCGGTCCACAGCTCTTTGCCCATGCGCCCGCTGTTGTTGGCAATCAGGGCGTTGGCGGCTTTGAGGATGCCGGCCGTGGAGCGATAGTTTTGCTCCAGACGAATGGTCTCGGCGTCCGGGAAGTCGGTCGAGTACTGGTAGATGTTTTCGATCTTGGCGCCGCGCCAGCCGTAAATCGACTGATCGTCATCGCCCACCACCATCAAGCTGTCGCCACCTTTGGCGAGCAAACGCAGCCAGGCGTATTGCACGGCGTTGGTGTCCTGGAACTCGTCGACCAAGATGTGCCGGAAGCGTTTTTGGTAGTGCTCCAGCAAGCCCGGGTGGTCGCGCCACAGATCGAGGGCACGCAACAGCAGCTCAGAGAAGTCGATCACGCCTGCACGCTGGCAGGCGGCCTCGTAGGCTTCATAAATGCTGCGCATGGTGCCCAGGAACAAATCGCCGCTGGCTTGAATGTGCTGTGGGCGCAGGCCTTCGTCTTTCTGGCCGTTGATAAACCATTGGGCCTGACGCACCGGCCAGCGCTGCTCATCGAGCCCCAGATCACGAATCACCCGCTTGACCAGGCGTTGCTGGTCATCGCTGTCGAGAATCTGAAACGTCTGGCTCAAACCGGCTTCTTGCCAGTGAGCCCGCAACAGGCGGTGTGCCAGCCCGTGGAAGGTGCCCACCCACATACCGGCCGGGTTGATCCCCATAAGCTGCTCGATACGATGACGCATCTCGGCAGCGGCCTTGTTGGTGAAGGTCACCGACAGCACGGAGTGCGGGGACGCGTTTTCGACCTGGATCAACCAGGCGATACGGTGCACCAGCACACGGGTTTTGCCGGAACCTGCGCCGGCCAGGACCAACTGACGCCCAATACTGGCCGTGACGGCCTGACGTTGGGCATCGTTGAGGGAATTTAACAAGAGAGAGAGATCTTCGCGCATCGACGCATTCTAGGGTGCCGGGGCAAACCGGGCAAACACCAATCCAGTTCTGTTGGGCCGTCTGTCGTGGCGTTGTGCCAAACGTCAAAAAAGAGTGTCTACAAGCTGTTACGTCATTGGTTTGGTTAACTGCAATAATGTCGTCTATTTTTTGACGTCTCATCGTTTGGTCGTGGGCACTGCTTGTGTATGCTCGGGCGACTTTTTTGGCTCATCTCCCTTGAATAAGAACGTTGCCGATGAATCAGAGTTTTACCTCCCTGGGGATATATTCCGGCTTAGGATTCGGGCTTTTTCTGGCTCTGCTGGGTGCATTCGTCTGGCGAATCGATCTGATTAATCAGCGTCGTAAAGTGCGTAATAAAAAATTCAAAAGTGTGTTCGAAGAACTGCAGGACGCTAATTTTCGCAGTGAGCAGCTCAACGCCGAGCTCGCCCGCGAGGTCGAGCAGCGTCGGCTGGCGTCGACGGTGTTCGAGGCCGCCAGCGAAGGCATCGTGATTCTTGACCCTACCTACAAAATGCTCACGGTCAACCAGGCGTTCAGCCGGATCAGCGGGTATGCCGTGGCAGAGCTGGTGGGTCGCCGTGTTGATGAGCTGGCTTGCAGCCGCGATGCGCGGCGGCATTTTCCGATCATTCAGGCCTCGCTGGCAGAGCACGACAGTTGGTTGGGTGAGCTGGTAGAAACCCGCAAGAACGGCGAACTCTACCCGCAATGGTTGCAACTCAAGGTGGTGCGTGACGACGCCGCGCAGGTTAGCCATATCGTGGCCTTTATTACCGACCTGTCGGCGCGGCGTATCGTTGAGGCGCGGGTGCGTCACCTGACGCATTTTGATGAACTGACCGGGCTGGCCAATCGGCTGCTATTTAAAGAGCGTCTGGAAGAGGCCAATCAGCGCGTCCGCCAAGGCACGTCAAGAAACCTGGCATTGCTGCACATCGACCTGGATCGCTTCAAGTTGCTCAATGACAGCCTCGGGCCGGAGCTAGCGGACCAAGTGCTGCAAAAAATTGCAGAGCGCCTGACCAAGGCATTGCCCGAAGCTGACACCATTTCGCGCCTCTCCAGCGATGAGTTCGCCGTGCTGTTCGATGCCTACGGCAGCCTGACCAGCCTGGCGCGGGTTGCCACCCGGCTGATGGGCAAGCTGAGCCGGCCGATAGTGGTCGACGGCCACGAGTTGGTGGTGAGCGCATCAATGGGGATCAGCTTGTTGCCCGATGGCGCCCGAGACATCGCCCAGTTGGTCAGCCAGGCCAACAAAGCCATGCAACAGGCCAAACACATGGGTGGCGGGACGTTTCAGTTTTTCAGTCACAGCCTGCAACACAGCACCCTTGAGCGTTTGCAGTTGGAAAATCAACTGCGCAAAGCCATTGGCGAACGCAAGCTCAGCGTTTTTTATCAGCCTAAGCTTTGCCTCAAAAACGGCCGTCTGGATTCCGCTGAAGCCTTGGTGCGTTGGGATCACCCCGAGTTGGGCAGTGTGTCGCCGAGCGACTTTATCGCGCTGGCTGAAGAAACTGGCCTTATCGTGCTGATCGGTGAATTTGTGCTGCGTGAGGCCTGTCGTCAGGCCGCGCAATGGCAACAGGCGGGGCTGGCGCCAATACGGGTGTCGGTGAACCTGTCGGGCCATCAATTGCGCCAAGGTAATCTGGTCAGCCTGGTGCGCCAGGTGCTGGAAGATACCGGGCTGGCGCCGCACTGCCTGGAGCTTGAAATCACCGAAAGCCAGTTGCTTGAAAATGTCGACTACGTGATCGCCACCTTCCAGCAGTTGCATGAATTGGGCGTGAAACTGGCCATTGATGACTTCGGCACCGGCTACTCATCGCTCAGCTACCTCAAGCGCTTTGCCGTGGACTACGTAAAAATTGATCAGACGTTTATCCGTGGCGTGGGCACCTGCGTTGAGGACGATGCCATCACCAAGGCGATCATTGCCATGGCCCACAGCCTGGAGTTGAAAGTGGTGGCCGAGGGCGTTGAAAACGAAGTGCAACTGGCGTTTCTCAAGGAGCATCAGTGCGACGAAGTGCAGGGTTACTTGATCAGCAGCCCGACCAACGCTCAGGCCATGGCTGATTTATTGCGGGCCGGTGTCGCCATTTGGTAGTGGCAAGAAAGGCTACATGCCCGGAAAACACGGCATTTTGCCGATAAGGCTTGCGAGACTACGACGTATTGGTTGGGCAAAAAACGAATTCTTGTAGTATAACTACAAGATTGCTACATCCCCGGCGCCCGCCGCTTCCAGACCGAGTCCTGCCTTTTGAACCTGCTGCAACATATCGCCCAGTCACGCCACTTGTTACGTAAATCGGAACTCAAGGTCGCCGATCACGTGCTGCTTGATCCTGCGGCAGTAATGCACAGTTCCATGGCCGACCTTGCTCACAGCGTGGGGATCAGCGAACCCACCATCGTGCGCTTTTGCCGGGCGATCGGCTGTTCGGGGTTTCAGGACCTAAAACTCAAGCTGGCGCAAAGCCTGGCAGCGGGTGCCAGTTTTGGTCAATTTGCGATTCATGAAGATGATTCGGTTGCCGATTACAGCCTGAAAATCTTCGACACCACGTTGCACACCTTGATGGATGTGCGCGAGAAGCTCGACCCGGTGGCGTTGCAGCAGGCCGTGACCGCCATGTCGCAAGCGCAACGCGTGGAGTTTTATGGCTTTGGTGCATCGGGCGCTGTGGCCGCGGATGCGCAACATAAGTTTTTCCGGTTGTTGCTGACGGCGGCGGCGTATTCCGACCCGCACATGCAGGCGATGTCGGCGGTAACCCTAAAACCGACAGACGTGGCCATTTGCATCTCGCAGTCCGGGCGTTCCAAAGACTTGCTGATCACCGCCAACCTGGTGCGTGAAAGTGGCGCGACGCTAATTACCCTGTGCCCAAGCCAAACGCCTTTGGCTGAACTGGCGACGGTAAACCTGGCGATCGACGTGCACGAAGACACCGAAATCTATACCCCGCTGACCTCGCGTATCGCCCACCTGGTGGTGATTGACGTGTTGGCGATGGGCGTTGCCATGGCCCGCGGCCCGAGCCTGGTCAACCACCTTAAAAGCGTTAAACGCAGCCTTCGCAGCCTGCGTCTGTCGCCAAAATCGCTGAAAAGCCACGAAGATTAAGAGCGTTGAAGATCCACGGTGGGAGCGGGCTTGCTCGCGATGGAATCGCTGCGATCATTCAGGTAAACCGTGTTGTCTGAATCGCGAGCAAGCCCGCTCCCACAGTTTCATCCCCCTGTCACTGCACGTTCGCAAAGTCGTCACAAACAAAGTCCATCGTGAAACTCCCGTACACGCCTTGGGAGACTCGAAATGGCCCAGCCTTACGAAGAACGCAACAGCGCCGTCAAAACCCGCCGTCAACAAGAAGACCAGCGTCGCATGGCCTTTCGTCGTGCGATTGAAGACCTTACGGACCAGCGTCAGCTGCGCCTGGAAACAGCCGATTACCCTGATATCGCTGCACTCAATTACTGGCAGACCCCGTCGGCAAATGGCCGTCGAACCGCTCAACCAGCGCGCTGATTTGTTGGCGTTCACTGCGAATAAATTCCAGGAACGCATGCGCCACCGGTGACAGGCGTTTGGCTTTAGCCTGCACCAGGCACCAACTGCGATACAGCGGCAACTCTTCGACCGGCAGCTCATGCAGCAAGCCGGTCGCCAGCTCCAGGCTGACGGCGTGGCGCGTTAACAGCGCCACGCCTAACCCGGCCACTGCGCACTCACGTTGCGACTCGTTCGATGACACTTCCAGGGTTTGATTGAAGTGCACGCGCTTTTCCTTGAAATACTCCTCACACGCCATGCGCGTGCCCGAACCTTGCTCGCGCATCAGCAAGGTATACGGCTCAAGGTCTTGCAAGCGCAGCGGGCCACGCTCGCATAGCGGATGCCCGGCCGGGGCGACGGCAACGATGGGGTTATTCAAGAACGGTAGAAACTCCAGGCCCATGTCCAGCGGCACCATCGACATGATCACCAGGTCATCGCGGTTATCCGAAAGCCTGCGCACGGCCTGTGCCCGATTGACCACCGTGAGCTGCAAATTGACCTCTGGGTGCTGGCGCTTAAAGGCGGCAAATAAATGCGGCACGAAATATTTTGCGCTCGATTCGATGGCCAGTTTCAGTTGGCCTTGCAGCGAACCCAGCATGTCCGACAGCTGCATATCGAGGTTTTCGAGACGTCCGAAAATATCCCGGCTGGCCAGCTTAAGCGCTTCAGCGGCCTCGGTGAGGTAGAGCTTTTTGCCCACATAATCGAACAAAGGCTGGCCAATCAGCTCTTCCAGCTGACGAATTTGTAGACTTACGGCGGGTTGCGTCAGCGACATTTCTTCTGCTGCGCGGCTGTAAGAGCGCAAATCGCACACCTCATTGAACACCTGAAGCTGGCGAAAAGTTATACGCATCAATGACTTACGCATTTTATTGATTTTTCTTAAGGCAAGTGAGTTGCCTGACTATAAGTCTTTGCTAATGGCAGGCCCAAGAATTATTGATTTTTGTTTATTCATGCGTAGGACTAGTGTGACAACGCAACGGTTCAGACACATTTGGACACGTGCGGACCTGGTCTAGCAGGTCGTTTGTTCCATGGGCTTTAGGGAAAAATCCAAGTGATAAAAAAGATCCTGATCGCCAACCGCGGAGAAATTGCCGTCCGTATCGTGCGTGCCTGCGCAGAGATGGGCATTCGTTCCGTAGCGGTTTATTCCGAGGCTGATCGCCACGCTTTGCACGTCAAGCGTGCGGACGAAGCACACAGCATTGGCGAAGACCCGCTGGCCGGTTACTTGAACCCGCGCAAGCTGGTGAACCTGGCCGTTGAAACCGGCTGCGATGCGTTGCACCCCGGCTACGGCTTCTTGTCAGAAAACGCCGAGCTGGCGGATATTTGTGCCGAACGCGGCATCAAGTTCATCGGCCCGGCCGCTGAAGTCATTCGCCGTATGGGCGACAAGACCGAAGCCCGCCGCAGCATGATCAAGGCCGGTGTGCCGGTAACGCCGGGCACCGAAGGCAACGTTGCCGACATCCACGAAGCGTTGATCGAAGGCGACCGTATCGGTTACCCGGTCATGCTCAAAGCCACCTCAGGCGGTGGCGGTCGTGGTATTCGTCGCTGCAACAGCCGCGAAGAGCTGGAACAAGCTTTCCCGCGTGTGATCTCCGAAGCCACCAAAGCGTTTGGCTCGGCTGAAGTCTTCCTCGAAAAATGCATCGTTAACCCCAAGCACATTGAGGCGCAGATCCTCGGTGACAGCTTCGGCAACGTCGTGCACTTGTTTGAGCGCGACTGCTCGATTCAGCGTCGCAACCAAAAGCTCATCGAAATTGCCCCAAGCCCGCAACTGACCCCGGAACAGCGCGCCTACATCGGCGACCTGTCCGTGCGCGCAGCCAAGGCCGTGGGCTACGAAAACGCCGGTACTGTGGAGTTCCTGCTCGCCGAGGGCGAGGTGTACTTCATGGAGATGAACACCCGGGTGCAGGTGGAGCACACCATCACCGAAGAAATCACCGGCATCGACATTGTTCGTGAGCAAATTCGCATCGCCTCTGGCCTGCCGCTGTCGATCAAGCAAGAAGACATTCAGCACCGTGGCTATGCCCTGCAATTTCGGATCAACGCTGAAGACCCGAAAAACAACTTCCTGCCCAGCTTCGGCAAGATCACCCGTTACTACGCGCCAGGCGGGCCTGGCGTGCGGACCGACACAGCGATCTACACCGGCTACACCATCCCACCGTATTACGACTCCATGTGTCTGAAACTGGTGGTGTGGGCACTGACATGGGAAGAAGCGATGGACCGTGGTTTGCGCGCCCTCGACGACATGCGTCTGCAAGGGGTCAAAACCACCGCCGCGTATTACCAGGAAATCCTGCGTAACCCGGAATTCCGTAGCGGCCAGTTCAACACCAGCTTCGTAGAAAGCCATCCAGAACTGACCAACTACTCGATCAAGCGCAAACCCGAAGAGCTGGCCCTGGCCATCGCCGCCGCCATCGCCGCCCACGCGGGCCTGTGAGGAATAAAACAATGTCCAAGAAAATCTTTGTAACCGACACCATCCTGCGTGACGCCCACCAGTCCTTGCTGGCCACCCGCATGCGCACCGAAGACATGCTGCCGATCTGCGACAAGCTCGACAAAGTCGGCTACTGGTCGCTGGAAGTGTGGGGCGGCGCGACGTTTGACGCCTGTGTGCGCTTTCTGAAAGAAGACCCGTGGGAGCGCTTGCGCCAACTGCGTGCGGCATTGCCTAACACCCGCCTGCAAATGCTCCTGCGCGGCCAGAACCTGCTGGGCTATCGCCACTACAGCGACGACGTGGTTAAAGCCTTCGTCGCCAAGGCAGCGGTTAACGGTATCGACGTGTTCCGTATCTTCGACGCCATGAACGACGTGCGTAACCTGCGCGTGGCCATCGAAGCGGTAAAAGCCGCTGGCAAGCACGCACAAGGCACCATCGCCTACACCACCAGCCCGGTGCACACCATCGAGGCGTTCGTGGCGCAGGCCAAGCAGATGGAAGCCATGGGCTGCGACTCGATCGCAATCAAAGACATGGCTGGCCTGCTGACACCGTTCGCCACTGGCGACCTGGTCAAAGCGCTGAAGGCTGAAATCGGCCTGCCGATCTTTATCCACTCCCATGACACAGCCGGCCTGGCTGCCATGTGCCAGCTCAAAGCGGTTGAAAACGGCGCCGAGCACATCGACACCGCGATCTCCAGCTTCGCTTGGGGCACCAGCCACCCGGGCACCGAGTCGATGGTCGCAGCCCTTAAAGGCAGCGAATACGACACCGGCCTCGACCTGGCGCTGTTGCAGGAAATCGGCCTGTACTTCTACGCCGTGCGTAAGAAATACCACCAGTTCGAAAGCGAATTCACCGCCGTAGACACCCGTGTACAAGTCAACCAAGTGCCGGGCGGGATGATCTCCAACCTCGCCAACCAGCTCAAAGAGCAGGGCGCGCTGAATCGTATGAGCGAAGTGCTGGCCGAGATCCCGCGTGTGCGTGAAGACCTGGGCTTCCCGCCGCTGGTGACACCGACATCGCAAATCGTGGGCACCCAGGCGTTCTTCAACGTCCTGGCAGGCGAGCGCTACAAGACCATCACCAACGAAGTGAAGCTCTACCTGCAAGGTGGCTACGGCAAAGCGCCGGGCGTGGTGAACGAAAAACTCCGTCGTCAGGCCATTGGCAACGAAGAACTGATCGACGTGCGTCCGGCTGACCTGCTCAAGCCAGAAATGGCCAAATTGCGTGGCGAAATTGGCGCGCTGGCTAAATCTGAAGAAGACGTGCTGACCTTCGCCATGTTCCCGGATATCGGCCGTAAATTCCTTGAAGAGCGTGCTGCGGGCACCCTGGCTCCAGAAGTGCTGCTGCCGATCCCTGAAGCGGGTGGCGTGAGCAAAGCGGGCGGCGAAGGCGTGCCGACCGAATTCGTGATCGACGTCCACGGCGAAAGCTACCGCGTCGACATCACCGGTGTGGGCGTCAAGGCCGAAGGCAAGCGCCACTTCTACCTGTCCATCGACGGCATGCCGGAAGAAGTGGTGTTCGAGCCGCTCAACGAATTCGTCGGTGGTTCCTCCAGCAAGCGCAAACAAGCCAGCGAGCCGGGCCACGTCAGCACCGCCATGCCGGGCAACATCGTCGACGTGCTGGTCAGCGTGGGCGACACCGTCAAAGCGGGCCAATCGGTACTCATCACCGAAGCCATGAAAATGGAAACCGAAGTACAGGCCTCCATCGCCGGCAAAATCGTCACCATCCACGTCATCAAAGGCGACCGCGTCAACCCGGGCGAAATCCTGATCGAAATCGAAGCCTGATACGCCATTGATTCAAACGCTTTAAACCTCGGGGGAGCATGTGCTCCCCTTTTTTTTACCCGAGATTTGACGCCGTCCCGTAGGAGCGAGCTTGTCTCGCGATCTTTTAAAGATCAAAAGATCGCGAGGCAAGCTCGCTCCTACGCGGGAGTGAAATCAGGCATTTCGCACGACGTTTCCCTTTCAATCTGTAAAAGTTTGATCGGCGGCAGACTCGATCAGGCCAAGGTACAGCCCTTGGGCGATTAATTTCTCAACGGGGATATTGATCCAGGTGCTAACGCCTTCTTTATCAATCACCGCAGTCAGCACCGCATCGCTAGAGCTCTTGAGGTTCGAGTAAGCGGGAAAGTCCACCTTGTCGATGCCTTGGCGATCCAGCACTGACTGTGCATGTGCATGCAGCTCATGGGCTGGCATCCAGCCACGCCATGTCCGTTCACCCTCGCTCATTCCAGATGCCATCTGTGCATCCCTCAGGTAGCTGGTCAGAGTGTTCCAGGGTGCTTTGAAGTCGTTGCCGTTTAGCGGGTCAGGTAGATCAAATGTCTGGTTGCGAAAATCAATATCGCGCGCTGTCAAATCCAGAAACGCGACCTGACGTTCGATCGAGGTAAATGACCCTGAAGCATCAAAGGCAATATGTGAAAGTGAAAGCCTGTCCAGTGCCCTGAATGGGTTGTTAGAGGCGACGGTGTCGTGCAGCTTTTCGCCGCCGTAGAGCGATGTCAGAAGATAGTTGCTCGCCTGTAGAGACAGAGCGATACGTTGCTGCGTCTGCCCCTTAGGCAACTCCTGTAGCGCCTGCGCCTCTTTGCCGTGAGTGGAGAGTTGCTGGTGAAGGTCTTCCATCAAAGGGTCAAAGCCCTCCGCCGCCGAAGCATTACTGGTTGCAGTGCGGCGTAACAAGGCTGTTATCTCCAGGGCGGCAGCAGACAAAGACACATTGACGCTTGCACCGGCAGGCATCGCTTTAGCTGCTGCAGCGTCTGGGCTCATGGCGGTTGAGCTATCAACCCACTTAATCGTCACGCCTGGGGCAATAGCCCGATTGTTCATCAGAAAATCTGCTCGAATTTCGGTCATAACAATTCCTCTGAATCGGCAAGCCTCGGCAACTCAGGTCTGCAGATCTGGTTTCTTTAGAAGTCATTAAATGCCTGTGTCGAGCAGTACATCGACAGTCTGTTGAGATAACTTTAATGATTAATCTGCAACTGGCTGGTTGCGTTTATTTATTCAGGAAATTCTGATTGTTGATGCCCTGAAGTGTTAGTAGTAAAAGGCGAAAGTTGCAGTGTAGTTGTAGGGGATTCTCCATGTAGGGGATTGAAATGTAAGACATGTCGCAGATGTAGCGCCGGTTGATACAGCGTTTTTAGCAAAGCGTGGGCCGGAAACATACACTACGTGGGAAGCCGAAAACCTACAGGTAGTCCCAGTCCCTACACGCTTGTAGGTAGCGCTCATCTCTGAAGAGGTTCCCCCAAAATCATATGAGACTGGGAGCGACTGTCCTGGCCCAACAGTGGCTGGAAAAACTCCGGAAGGGGAACTAGATACAAGCTGCAAAACTTCAGGGGTTGAGTTTTGAACGTTTAGGCTGACAGAGTTTGCCTGCACGACACTTGTGCTTAAAACACATCCGTTGAAAAGAGTGAAAAGTAGAATTTTTTTAAGACGTTGATTTCTCATTTGTGTAGTCCTTAAAGGCGAAGTGACTATTTCATGTGAAACCAGAAAGTAGCGTATGTGATCCTTGATAAAGAGTATTTGTTTATCGTAAGCGCATTAAATACTCGATATTCAGCGCAGAGGTAAGCATTAAACAGTAGAGCTGCTTTGCTGGGGGGGCGTAAATCTGGCATATGATATCTGCACGTTAATGCAGATTTTTCTTAATAAGGCCTCGTTTATCTGCAATGTATTGCACTTTCAGGATGTGACGGTGGTCGTGAGGATGATTCAAATAGTCTGGACATGTTTCAGCAAGAATGGGGGCTGAAATGACCCTGAGCATTGATGTGCGCCAACTGAAGATCGAGAGCATTGAGGCCGATCTGACGCAGGGCAAGATCACGCTAGGCCAAGCGGTGAAGCGCTTGAGGGTGGATGTCACGACGCTACAGCAAACCCAGTTCGCCGGGATGTGCAGAATCTCGGTCCGTACGTTGATCCAGATTGAACACGACGAGGGCAACCCCACGCTCAAATCCTTGAATGCAGTCTTCAAACCGTTCGGTCTGCAAATGGGTGTGGTGCGTCGGCCAAGAAAATTTTAAGTCCCTTTTGAGCCCAAAAACGCCCAACAGTCCTTGTTGGGCGTATTGATCAAAAATTAATCAGTTAATGCTCTGCATTCTTCAAGTGTCTTGATTTGACCGCTTTTTGGTTGGTTATCCAGTGCCAGCCATTTTTCAAAGCCTGTCGCTATAGCCGGCCATTCCGTACTAATAATGCTGTACCACGTGGTATCACGGTTATTGCCTTTGGCTACCATATGTTGGCGAAATACGCCTTCGTATGTGTACCCTAATCGTACCGCAGTACGATTGGAGCGGGCGTTTTCGCTGTTGCACTTCCATTCCAGGCGGCGGTTGCCCAGGGCGAAGGATTCCTTGGCCAGCAGGTAAGCGGCTTCGGTGCTTTTCGGCGAACGCTGCATCGGTGCGCCGAAGGTGACGTGGCCGATTTCGATGCGCCCGTGCTCGGGCACGATGGACATTAGGCTGAGCATGCCCTGCGCCTGCCCCGAGGCCTGGTCGATGACGGTGTAGTAGTAAGGGTCTTGGCTGGCGGCATTGCTGTTGAGCCACTGGTCAAAGGCCGCACGCTCCTTGAAAGGGCCGTAGGCCATGTAGTCCCAGAGTTTGGGATCGCCGGCGGGCCCTTCCAAGGCTAGCCATAAATCATCGCCATGGCGCTGTGGATCGAGCTTTTCCAGACGAATGTAACGCCCCTGGATGACGGGGTTGTGTGGACGCTTGGCGGGTTGCCAGTGTTCTAGAGATTGAGGCATCGCGGGTTCCTTATTTATGACAAGGCTTTGCGAAACTGGATAAAGCCAGGGCGCTCGGCAATCCGTTCGTAAAGTTGGATCGCCGTGGCGTTGGTTTCGTGGGTCAGCCAATGGACTTTGGCGCAATGGTTGTCGCGGGCGGTGGCGTAGACGTGTTCGATCAGCAGGCGACCGGCGCCGGTGCCACGGATTTCGGGGCTGACAAACAGGTCTTGCAGGTAGCAGGAGTTACCGATGCTCCAGTTGGAGCGGTGGTAAATGAACTGCACGATGCCCACCGCTTTGTCGCCTTGCCAGGCGATGGCCAGTTGGGTCGGTTCAGCCGGGTCGAGAAAACGCTGCCAGGTCGACTCGCTGACTTCGGCAGGCAACTCGGTGTTGTAGAAGGTCAAGTACGCCTGCCAGAGCGGCAACCACTGGTCGTGATCGGCGGCGGTGGCGGGTTTGATCTGCACGTGCGGGGTCATGTTGCTATTCCTTGGCCATTAAGTGAGCGAGGGCGTGGTCGTGTGAAGTGGGGTTTGCCAATAGCCCGTCGCGCACACCGAGTTGGTCAGCAGTGCTGCGGTTTTGGCTGAGTTTGCGTTTGCCGATCAGCCGGGAGATGGGCACGCTGAACCCGACGATGGCTTTGAGCATGCTGTCGATATATTCGCTGGGGGCGTCGCTGACCGCCCACGGCTCGGGTCGATTGGCTTCATGTTTGCTGCTTAGCCGGCTGACCAATGCCAGCAAGCGGTCGTGATCGTCGAACACGTCGGGTTGGCCATAGGCATGCACGGCCAGATAGTTCCAGGTAGGCACCGCTTTACCGTGTTCGGCTTTGCTGGGGTAAAAGGACGGGCTGATGTAGGCCTGTTCGCCAGCAAAAATCACCAGAGCTTCGCCACCTTCAGCCAATGCCTGCCAGTGCGGGTTGGCGCGTGCCAGGTGGCCATACAACGTACCGTAAGGGCCTTCATCGGGAGCGAGCAGTAGCGGAGCATGGCTGGCAATCAGGCCTTGGCTGCCCTGGGTGATCAGCACGGGCAGAGGTGAGGCTTGCATCTGAAGATGCAAGGCAGCGGTGTCGTTTTCGGCGAAGGCGCGGGGTACGTACATAGAAATATTCCTTGGCGAATGACTGCATCCTAGGCAGGCTAATGGTTCGTTGTAAGAGCCATTAATGGTCATTTTTATAGGTCCAATCCATGCCTGATTCAGCGTTATCCATCGCGTTCAATGCGACCGGGATCGAGCTTGATCCCAAGAAGGGGCTGAGCGCCCAGCTGTATCAGGCGTTGCGCCAGCGCGTGCTGGACGGGCGGCTGAACAGTGGTTCGCGGTTGCCGGCCAGTCGCGACTTGGCGGCGGCGCTTGGTGTTTCACGCAACAGCGTGGTGCGGGCCTACGATCAGCTCTATGCCGAGGGGTTTATCGAAGGGCGGGTCGGTGACGGCACTTATGTGGCGCAATTGCCCGAAAAAGCCTTACCGCTGAAAAAGTTGTCCACCAAGTTACCCACAGGCTTTTCAACAGGGTTACCCACAGGCTTATCCACAAAATCGGTCGATTTACCTGTAATTACATCCAGTAAACTTATCCACAGCGCGGCCTTGGGGAGGGTTATTCAACACCCTTTACCGCTGCCGGCGAAGGGGGCACCACGGGCTTTTCGGGTGGGGGTACCGGCCTATGATTTGTTCCCGTTTGAGGTCTGGAGCAAGCTCCAGGCGGCTTTTTGGCGCAAGCCGGACATGCAGCATTTGTGTTACGGCGATCCGGCCGGGGAACAGCGCTTGCGAGAGCTGATTGCAGTCTATTTGCGCACGTCGAGGGGTTTATCCTGCACGTCTGAGCAAATTTTGATCACCAGTGGCGCACAGCAAGGAATTAGCCTTTGTGCACAGCTGTTGGTGGAGCCCGGCTGTGGGGTGGCTGTGGAAAACCCCGGGTACCGCGCGGCCGCGCAGGCTTTTGCGATTGCCGGGGCCCGGGTGCAGGGTGTTGCGGTCGATCACGAAGGCATGGACTGCGCGGCGCTGGCGGGTTTGCACGATTGCACGCTGGCTTACGTGACCCCGTCGCATCAGTACCCCACCGGCGTCACCATGAGCCTGGCCCGGCGCCTGGAGTTGCTGGCGTGGGCCGAGCGCACGCAGGGCTGGATTATCGAAGACGACTACGACGGCGAATACCGCTATAGCGGCGCGCCCTTGGCCCCGCTGGCGGCACTGGATCGTCAGGGGCGGGTGATCTACGTGGGCACGTTCGGCAAGGTGGCGTTCCCGGCGCTGCGTCTGGGGTATGTGGTGCTGCCGCCTGCGCTGGTTGAGCCCTTTGCCCAGCGACGGGCGCTGGATATGCGCCATTCAGAGGTCAGTACGCAGGTGGTGATGGCGGAGTTCATGGCCGCCGGGCATTTCCAGCGCCATATCAGGCGCATGCGCCGGGCAGCGCTGGCGCGGCGCAATGCCTTGCTGGCAGATTGGCCGACTGATGTTCGTGGATTGGGCGCGGCACCGTGCGTAGTGGCGGGCTTGCACTTGACTGTGCCGGTCACAAGCGTTGAGCGCGAGCAGGCCTTGCTGGCACAGGCTGAACAGGTTGGGGTTGAGATCAACGGTTTAAGTCGTTATTGGCTGGACGATTCGGTCGAGCCTGTGGATAAACGTGCGGGGCTGGTGCTGGGCTTTGCGGCGGTGCCGGAGGCGGATATCAAAGCGGCGCTGGGGCGGTTAAAAAGGGCGTGGAAGAAAACCCCGTAGTCGCTGCCGAGGCACGAGGCTGCGATCGGTTGCGCAGCGACCCTCAACGGTGGCCCTGCAACCCATCGCAGCCTCGTGCCTCGGCAGCGACTACAGGCTTTTTTAGCCTTTAGATACTTTCAGAAATCCTTCCAGTACGTTGACCGCGTTCACGCCGATCTCTTCTACCGCGTAACCGCCTTCCATCACGAACAAGGTCGGTTTGCCCAGACGGGCAATGCGTTCGCCCATGAGCAGGTAGTCCGGGCTGTCGAGTTTGAACTGAGAAATCGGGTCGCTTTTGAAGGTGTCCACACCGAGCGATACCACCACCACATCGGCTTCGTAGTGCTCGATCTCGCTGCAGGCTTGTTCCAGCGCAGTGCTCCAGCGATCCCAGCCTGAGCCGGCGGCCAGCGGGTAGTTGAAGTTGAAGCCTTCACCCGCGCCTTCACCCAGTTCATCGGCATAGCCCAGAAAGAACGGGAACTCGGCTTCCGGGTGCCCGTGAATCGAGGTGAACAGCACGTCATCGCGCTCATAAAAGATCGACTGGGTGCCGTTGCCGTGGTGGTAGTCCACGTCGAGGATGGCGACTTTGCTGCGGCCCTGGTCGAGGAAGGCCTGAGCGGCAATGGCGGCGTTGTTGAGGTAGCAATAACCGCCCATCAAGTCGCTGGCGGCGTGGTGCCCAGGCGGACGGCACAGGGCGAATGCGCTGTGGGCGCCGTTCTGGATGGCCGCTTGCGCCGTCAGTGCAACTTGCGCTGCGCTGTAGGCCGCCCGCCAGGTGCCCGCGGTAATCGGCGCGCCACCGTCAAAGCTGTAATAACCCAGTTGGCCATGCAGGCTGGTGGGGACTACGGCGCGCAGGGTGCGGGCTGGCCATGTGTACGGGAGCAAGTCGCCGTCTTTGCCGTGTTCGAGCCAGCGGTCCCAGGCACCCTGGAAAAAGTCCAGGTAGGCCTCGCTGTGAATACGCTGGATCGGGTCGCGGCCAAAGTCGTGGGGGCCTTGCACCGGGCCCAGCTCACGGTTTTTGACCCGTTGCAGAATGTGGTCCGCGCGCGAGGGCATTTCGAAGCAAGGCAGCAATTGCCCGTCTATCAACTCGCAGCGGCCATGGTGCAGATGGTGGTCGTCTGAATAGATAGTCAGCATTTTTCTTGTTCTCCGTAGGCTAGATCGGTGACCTACAGTTTTGCGGCGCTAGCGGTTTCAGAGAACGACAGGAGCGGCCAAAAGGAGATCAATATGGCCGAAATAACTGTCCGAAATTCGCCCCTTTTCAGGGCGCGCTGCTCCCTGTTGGCTCATGCGCGAAACTGGCTGGGCGACACGCCACTCCAGCGAACAAAGGCATGGCGAAAGCTCGCTGTTTCGCTAAAGCCCAAGGTGTCGGCAATGCGGTAGATCGGCCATTCGGTCTCGTGGAGTAACAACTTGGCGCGCTCAAAGCGCAGTTCGTCGAGTAATTCCTGATAGCTGCAGCCCGCGTCATGCAGGTGGCGGCGCAAGGTGCGTGGCGAGCAGTTCATTTGCTCGGCTAGCCCTTCCAGTCCCGGTGCGGCATTCAGTTGGGCAGCGAGCAACTGGCGGATCCGCGACAGCCAGGTTTGGCGCCCGGTGAACTCCAGGTTCTGTTTGCGGCAACGCTCCGCCATGGCCTGGTGGGTGATGGTATTGGCCAGCGGCAGCGGGTATTCCAGCCAGTGCCTGGCAAAGGCGAACGCGTTGTCCGGTGCATCAAACAGGCGCGGGCAATTGAAGGTGTGCTGGTAGCGGGCGTGGTAATCCGGCTTGTTGTGGGCAAAGCGCGCGGCGAGCAAAGGCAGCGGCTGGCCGATCAAGTCTTCGCAAATGACCTTGAGCGAGACAAGGCACAGCTGCGCGTTGAACACGGCCAGTTGCGGGTCTTCATGGTAGTGATCGGCACAGAACCAGACCTGATCGTCTTCGACCTTAAGGCTCAGCTCAAAGAGTGTTCCCAGCAGTGCCGGGTAGCGTAAAGCCAAGCGCAAAGCGTCACCTAAGGTGGCACTGGTGAGTAGGGCGTAACCCAGCATGCCGTAGGACGACACATGCATGCGGCGTCCCAGTTCCAGGCCGATTTCACGGCGCAAGGCCACGGCGTTGGCGCAGACGCGCATCTCTTGGTTGGTGGTGATGCGAATGTCGGCGCGGTTCAAATCCGCGGCCCGTATGCCGCTACCGGCCAACAAGGCCTCGCTGGGCAAGCCTTCGGCCTCGAAGGTGCTGAGCACCAGCGATACCGCATTTAGCGTGGTGAGATGTGAGTGCAGCATGTTCGCTTCCTGCGTGGGGACACAGGAAGCGAGCAAGTTGTGTGCCGGGGGCGTTAAGCCAATTCGCCACATAGGTCCAGTTCAACCAGGCGGCGTACGTCAGCAGCGGGCAAACCCGAGCCCAGCAACGCGTGCAGCTTGCCGAATGCGGCTTCACGGGTCATGCCGCCGCCCGACAGTACGCCAGCCCCACGCAAGCGGCTACCGGCTTCGTACACGTCCAGCTCCACACCGCCTTCGTGACATTGGGTGATGGCGACCACGACGATGCCGTTTTCGTACGCCTGTTGCAGGCTTGCGAGAAACGCCGGGTTGTCGCTGGGACCGGTGCCGCTGCCGAAACACTCCAGCACCAGGGCTTCAAGCCCGCTGTTGAGCACGGCATCCAGTTGGGCGGCGCCGATGCCGGGGACTAGCGGCAATACGCCGACACGGGCTTCTTGCTTGGGTTGTTGATAACTCAGCGCCGCTGGCAGTGACTCGGCCTTGGTGCCGCCGCCGTTACGCTTGAGCGCCACAAACGGGTTGCGGCCAAAGCTGCGCACTTTGGCGCAGTGGGTTGGGTCCAGCAGTTCGTCGTGGAAGTACAGCTGCACGCCGTAGGGCTGACCTTGGGCAAGCGCGCTCAAGGCACCGCTGACGTTTGGCCAGGCATCGCTGTCGGGCACGCCCGCAGGCAGCATCGAGCCGGTGAACAGTACCGGGGCCTGCAAGCCCAGCAATTGAAAGCACATGGCCGCAGCGCTGTAGGCCAGAGTGTCGGTGCCATGCAGGACGAGTACCGAATCGCAGCCATCCTGTTCGACAGCGTCAATGATTGCGCTGCGCAGGCGCAGCCAGTAGGCGGGTGTCATGTTGGCGCTGTCGATCAGCGGGCTCATTTCACGAAAGCGCCATTGCGGTATCTGCACGTGCGGTTGGCTGGCGAGGAAGTCGCGCATGCGCGCTTCAAAGCCGGATGCAGGCGCCAGGCCGCTGGCGCTGGCTTGCATGCCGATGGTGCCGCCGGTGTAGAGCACCATGACGCGCTGGGCAGGATGAAGAGTGGCTGCAGTCATTAAGGAGTCCCCATAAGCAAAAACGCGGCGGTTCTGTCAGAACCGCCGCGTTGATATTAGCGTTTTGTTTCTTCGGTCTTGGCGGGCGGCAGAGGCGGCCAAGCCTTCAGGTCCAGATCCAGGTCCGGGAATTTGCTGGAGTCGAAGACGGGAACCTTGATACCCGCGTTACGTTGGTCATCGTAGTCCTTGAGCACGCGCATGCATATCTTGAACAGCATCGCCAAGGCGATCAGGTTCACGAAGGCCAGCAAGGTCATGGTGATGTCCGCGAAGGCGAAGACGGTTTCCAGGTTCTCAATCGAGCCCCACACAATCAACATCAGCACCAGAGCGCGATAACCCATCAACGCCTTGCGGCTTTCACCGACCAGAAAGCGCAGGTTGTTTTCGCCCAGGTAGTAGTTGTAGAGCATCGAGGTGAACACGAACAACGCCAGTGCCACGCTGATGAACACGCGACCCCATTCGCCGACTACTGCGGCCAGCGAGTTTTGCGTCAGGGCAATGCCGTCGCCTTCAAAGCCCGGGGTGTAGAAGCCGGACAGCAGAATCAGCAGCGCGGTGCAGGTGCAGATCACGAAGGTGTCGAGGAACACGCTGAACGCCTGAACCACGCCTTGGGCGATCGGGTGTTCCACGTCTGCCACGGCGGCCACGTTCGGGGCGCTGCCCAAACCGGCTTCGTTGGCGAATACGCCACGTTTTACGCCCATCACGATGGCGCTGCCGATCATGCCGCCAAACACCGGGTCCATGCCGAAGGCACTTTTCACGATGTGGCCGAGCATGGCGGGGACTTGGTCAAATTGCAGCACGATCACGTAAACGGTGACGGCGATGTACGCCAGGGTTTTGACCGGAACCAGCAGGTCTGCCACCGAAGCAATACGCTTGATACCGCCGATAAACACCAGGCCCAGCAGCACGGCAATGGCCACGCCGGTGTAGTTGACGTCAAAACCGAAGGCGTTTTGCAGCGAGTGGGTAACGGCGTGCGCCTGCAGGCCCATAAAGGCAAAGCCGAAAGTGATCAGCAGCAGGACTGCCATCAACTTGCCCATCCAGATTTTGCCCAAGCCGTACTTCATATAAAAGGACGGGCCGCCGCGCAGTTGGCCTTCCGCGTCGCGACGCTTGTACAGCTGGCCTAACGAACATTCGATCAGGCTGCTGGACATGCCGACCAGTGCGGTCACCCACATCCAGAACACGGCACCGGGGCCTCCCAGGGTCACGGCAATGCCGACACCGGCAATGTTGCCCGCGCCTACACGGCCCGCCAGGCTCAGCATCAGCGCTTGAAACGAGCTGAGTTGGCCGGCGCTGCTGCGCAAGCTGTCTTTAAACACTGCAAACATGTGCAGGAAGTAACGGAGCTGAACGAAACGCGAGCGGATCGTGAAGTAGCCACCGAGCCCAACCATGAGCACGATTAGTACTTTCCCTGAGAGGAAGTCATTGATGACTTCTAGCATGGATTATTCCTCGCTGTTTTTATCTGATGGCAAAACGGCCGGATCAGGGTTACCCATTACGCCCGTCAAGTCAGGGCATAAAGCTAGGTAATCAAGGGGATCCTGGCCATGTTGCTGCTTGGTTTACGATGCTGTTTCCGCACTGCCGATGGCCGCTGTTGCAGGGCCCATGCACGGGAAGAGGGGCGGCACTATACCTAGGAGTGTAGGAAGCGTCTCTATAAGTGACTGATTTTTCATGTGTGTCTCGTCTGAAAAGCCCTCATTTGTGGCCGAAACAGACTGTAGGCGCTGACGTAGGTTGCGATTTTTTGAGCGAGACATCGGTCGTGGGCTACGCAAAAAGATGTAGCAGTTGCCGAAGGCTACGTCCGATTGCGCAGCGATCGTAAATCCGGAATACGCAGTATTGCTGGTGCATCGAGGTGTCTGATTTTACGGCGGCTTCGCCCCCGGACGTAGCCTTCGGCAACTGCTACGAAAACGTACAGCGCCCTTGAATCGCAGGCAAAAAAAAGGGCCTGCAGATGTGTCTGCAAGCCCTCAAAAGGTGAGAGGTGTCTAGTCCCTCGACCTGGTGAGCTTCAGTTCTGGCGCAAAGTGCCTGCGCTTCTTTGCTCGGCGAATTTGAGCTCAGAACTGATGGATGGCGTTAGTCCTTCAAAGGCACCAAACGCGGGGCAATCATGTTTTCCGGGCGCAGGATGTCGTCGAGCATGGCGTCGTCGAGCAAGCCTTCTTCGCGCACCAGTTCCAGTACGCCACGGCCGCTTTCAAGGGCGATACGGGCGATACGGGTGGCGTTTTTGTAGCCGATGTACGGGTTCAGTGCGGTAACCAGGCCGATCGAGTGTTCGACCAGTTCACGGCAGCGTGCTTCGTTGGCGGTGATGCCGACGATGCAGTGCTCGCGCAGCATGTCCATGGCGCGTTGCAGCAGGCGGATCGAGTCGAGCACCTTGAAGGCGATCAGCGGCTCCATCACGTTCAGTTGCAGTTGGCCGCCTTCGGCTGCCATGGTCAGCGCCAAGTCGTTACCGATGACCTGGAACGCCACCTGGTTAACAGCTTCCGGAATAACCGGGTTGACCTTGCCGGGCATGATCGAGCTGCCTGGCTGACGCGCTGGCAGGTTGATTTCGTTGATGCCGGTGCGTGGGCCGCTGGACAGCAGGCGCAGGTCGTTGCAGATCTTCGACAGCTTGACCGCGGTGCGCTTGAGCATGCCGGAGAACAGCACGAAGGCGCCCATGTCGGAGGTGGCTTCGATCAGGTCGGCGGCCGGTACCAGCGGTTGACCGCTGATCAGCGCCAGACGCTGTACGGCCAGCGCTTGGTAGCGCGGGTCGGCGTTGATGCCGGTACCGATCGCGGTGCCGCCCAGGTTCACTTCAGTCAGCAGTTCCGGAGCCAGCGTCTTCAGACGGGCCAGGTCTTCGCCCATGGTGGTGGCGAAGGCACGGAATTCTTGACCCAAGGTCATCGGTACGGCGTCTTGCAGTTGGGTACGACCCATCTTCAGGACGTGGTTGAATTCAACACCCTTGGCGGCGAAGGCCTGAATCAGGCTGTCGAGGCTGGCCAGCAGGGCGTCATGGCCCAGCAGCAGACCCAGACGGATCGCGGTCGGGTAGGCATCGTTGGTCGACTGCGCCATGTTGACGTCGTCGTTCGGGTGCAGGTACTGGTACTCGCCTTTCTGGTGACCCATTGCTTCGAGAGCAATGTTGGCGATCACTTCGTTGGCGTTCATGTTGGTGGAGGTACCGGCGCCACCTTGAATCATGTCGACCACGAATTCTTCGTGGAAATCACCGCGGATCAATCGTGCACAGGCTTCGCTGATGGCGGCGTGCTTGGCAGCGCTCAGATGCCCCAGTTCACGGTTGGCGTCTGCAGCGGCCTGTTTGACCATTGCCAGACCGACAACCAGTTTTGGGTAATGCGAAATCGGAACGCCCGAGAGGCGGAAGTTATTCACCGCTCGCAGGGTCTGGATGCCGTAATACGCTTGAGCCGGTACTTCGAGGGCGCCAAGCAGGTCGTTTTCTGTGCGGAATGATGCAGCGGAGGACATGATAGAAATCATCTCGATATGGACCCGGTCTGGGCCGGAACGCTGCGAATCCTAGGCTTGCAGACTATTTTGGGCCAATGCCTTTAAACACTATCCTATGCAGAAACGGCATAATGGCGACGTGACGCGACCGCCGCGTCGAACGTGTGACCCAATTTGGTGCGCGTCCGGGAGGACTCGATGAATCTCGAAAGTAAATGGCTGGAGGACTTCAGTGCCCTAGCCGCCACTCGCAGTTTTTCTCAGGCGGCAGAGCGCCGCTTTGTGACTCAGCCAGCCTTCAGCCGACGTATTCGCAGCCTCGAAGCGGCCCTGGGGCTGACCTTGGTGAATCGTTCCCGCACCCCGGTGGAGTTGACTGCGGCCGGTCAGCTGTTTTTGGTCACGGCGCGCACGGTGGTCGAGCAGCTTGGCGAGGTGTTGCGCCACTTGCATCACCTTGAAGGCGGGCAGGGCGAGGTCATGCAAGTAGCGGCTGCGCACTCTCTGGCGCTGGGGTTTTTCCCTCGCTGGATCGCTCAATTGCGCAACGAAGGGTTGAACATCGCCACGCGGCTGGTTGCGACTAACGTCGGAGACGCGGTGCATGCTTTGCGCGAAGGCGGCTGCGATTTGATGCTGGCTTTTTACGATCCGGACGCTGCGTTGCAGATGGATCCGGAGATTTTTCCGTCGCTGCACTTGGGCAACACCGAAATGCTGCCCGTGTGCGCTGCCGATGCTGACGGCAAGCCGCTGTTTGATCTGGAAGGTGAAGGCAGCGTGCCGTTGCTGGCGTACAGCGCCGGGGCGTTTCTTGGGCGCTCGGTCAACTTGCTGCTGCGCCAGCGTGCCCTGCGATTTACCACTATTTATGAAACCGCGATGGCGGACAGCCTCAAGAGCATGGCGCTGGAAGGTCTGGGTATCGCCTGGGTTCCGCGTTTAAGTGTGCGGGCAGAGCTTGAGCGGGGCGAACTGGTGATCTGTGGCGGCCCGCAATGGCACGTGCCGCTCGAGATTCGCCTGTATCGCTGCGCGTTGGTGCGCAAGGCGAACGTGCGATTGTTGTGGCGCAAGCTGGAAGGCGGGGCGTCATCGACCCCTTAAGTGAAGGCCGGGCGTGATGGCCTTCACTCAAAGATTTTCAGCAACTGTTGTCAGTCGAGCTGGCTGACATAGTTGCGGATATTTCCACGGTTCTCATCGCTGTAGCGAAACCGTGCGCAGGTACCCTCTTTACGCTCCGTTGCCATGAATGTTGCACACCCGTGGGGGCTAAATTGTTCGGGGTCCACATAGTAAGAGGTCGCCGCGTGGGTTGCGCCGAAACAGTGGCCTATTTCATGAGCCACGACAGTGCGGCCCAAGGTAGTGGCGAAAGCGATGTTGGATTCCTGCAAGGCCAAGCCTTCGACCCCCTGGGCAGGGGATAAGTAGCCATCAATCAGTATCAGGTATATATCAGTGGCTTTGGCTGTTCGTTGCTGCGCAACCCTGTACGCATCAACGGCGTGATTGATGTCCGCTGAAATCAACCCTATATAGTCGTCTAAATTTGGGTATCGGGTTGCATATGACAGGTAGTCAAAGTCTGTCATGCCTGGCGTGTCGTAGATAAATTCAACGTTGACTGGGCGCTTTGTTATGTCTGAAAGTTCAGGCGTGAAGTGAGTAAAAAACATGCCTTTCAGATGTTCTTCATTTTTTAACATGACAGTGTCATGGACAAAGGTATAAATATTAATCGGGAGCATGGCTGATTACACCGTTCAGTAAAGATCAGAGACTTATGAGTTAAGGGGCATCGCTCAGGAAGGCTTTGATGCGCTCTCTGTTTTTTGGCGTATAGCGATAACAGTTGCCTCGGACATTGGATATGTCTTGATACATGTACGTCTCACATTCACCGCCCCACGCATTCCAGCCCAATTCGGCATCTTCATGGGTTGCGTTGAAACTGTGACCGACCTCATGGGCAATCACTTGATAGGACTGGGCGCTGGCAATGACGGCAGGTTTGCCGGGGTAGGCGCACCCCAGGGTCGTGGCGTTGATCGGGTCTTTGGTGACTAAAATATAGCGCTCGGTTTTGCCCCACTCCAAACCCTTGTCGTTTTTGTAGCCGGCGGCGGCTTTTTGCCAACTCCATAAAATGTCATCTACGTTTTCGCCCTTGTAGTTATGGTCTGTCAGACCCTGTACATGACGTACTTCATTAAAGGCAAAGGACCTGCCGGTAATAAAAGATATTTCTTCGGTGAATTCTTTGAAATAGCCCCGGCCCAGCGTGTGGGCGATGCTGCCAGGGACATCATCGTGAACAAAGATATAAAGCGTAATCGGTTTCATGTTAATCATCCTTAATTGTGGCGCTGACACATTATTGAGTGTTGTGAGCGCCGCCTGCAGTCCTTGCAGGTAGTTGGTTATTTGGGTGCTGCATAAAGAGTTAAGCGGTTATTGCGTGAGTGTGTTAGGCGTCTAATTCGATGCGGCAAGTAGTCAATATCACCTCAGATCGTAAGTCTGACAGCAGGAGGCAACATGCCTCCAATGCTGTCAATTATTGACCTGCTGGTCAGTAAAACCAGTCGTTTCGGGGTTTGATTTGCCTGCAGACAGATGGTCGCCAAAGGTGCTTTCAAATGGCCTCTTTGGGGTATACTGCGCGGCCTTCGGCTGGCATGACCGGCCTTAATTTCTATAACAAGCCACGTCGGATCCTCCACGTGGCTTGTTGTTTTTTGACGCGCCTGCGGGCGCCCAAGAGAAGAGGCGCGACGATGAGTGCACTGGTAGGCGTGATCATGGGCTCCAAGTCCGATTGGTCCACCCTCAGCCACACCGCCGATATGCTGGAAAAACTCGGTATCCCTTACGAAGTTAAAGTGGTCTCTGCCCACCGGACTCCGGATTTGCTGTTCCAGTATGCCGAAGAGGCCGAAGGCCGCGGGATCGAGGTCATTATTGCCGGAGCCGGTGGCGCAGCCCACTTGCCTGGCATGTGTGCCGCTAAAACCCATTTGCCTGTACTGGGTGTGCCGGTGCAATCGTCGATGCTGTCGGGTGTCGACTCGCTGCTGTCGATCGTGCAAATGCCGGCTGGCATTCCGGTCGCTACTCTGGCCATCGGCAAAGCTGGCGCGATCAACGCCGCGCTGTTGTCGGCGAGCATTCTGGGCGCCAAGCACCCGCAGTTCCATACCGTATTGAAAGCATTCCGTGCAGAGCAGACTGACAGCGTGCTGGACAATCCAGACCCGCGCCTGGCCTGAGGTTTTTGACGATGAAAATCGGTGTAATCGGTGGCGGCCAACTCGGTCGCATGCTGGCCCTGGCGGGGACTCCGCTGGGCATGAACTTCGCCTTCCTGGACCCGGCACCTGATGCCTGTGCTGCTGCCTTGGGCGAGCACATTCGTGCGGACTACGGCGATCAGGATCATCTGCGCCAGTTGGCTGACCAGGTTGATCTGGTGACGTTTGAGTTTGAAAGCGTCCCGGCTGAAACCGTGGCATTCCTGTCGCAATTCGTTCCGGTTTACCCGAGTGCCGATGCCCTGCGCATTGCCCGTGACCGCTGGTTCGAAAAGAGCATGTTCAAGGACTTGGGCATTCCGACGCCTGCGTTCGCTGACATCCAGTCCCAGGCGGATCTGGACGCGGCGGTGGCCAGCATCGGTCTGCCTGCGGTGCTCAAAACCCGCACCCTGGGTTATGACGGCAAAGGTCAGAAAGTGCTGCGCACTGCGGCTGATGTTGAAGGGACGTTTGCTGAGCTGGGCAGTGTTGCCTGCCTGCTGGAAGGCTTTGTGCCGTTTACCGGTGAAGTGTCGCTGATCGCCGTGCGCGGTCGTGATGGCGAAACCCGGTTTTACCCGCTGGTGCACAACACCCACGACAGCGGCATTCTCAAGTTGTCGGTAGCGAGCACGGATCATCCGCTGCAAGCCTTGGCCGAAGACTATTCCAGCCGCGTGCTCAAGCACTTGGATTACGTGGGCGTGATGGCTTTCGAGTTCTTTGAAGTCGACGGTGGCCTCAAGGCCAACGAAATTGCCCCGCGTGTGCACAACTCCGGCCACTGGACCACCGAAGGCGCCGAGTGCAGCCAGTTCGAAAACCATCTGCGCGCCATCGCTGGCCTGCCGCTGGGTTCGACGGCCAAGGTGGGCGAGAGCGCCATGCTCAACTTCATCGGCCGCGTGCCACCGGTTGAGCAGGTGATCGCGATTGCCGACTGCCATTTGCATCATTACGGCAAAGCCTTCAAGGCCGGCCGCAAGGTGGGCCATGCCAACCTGCGCTGCGCCGACATGGCCACCCTGAACGCGCAAATCCAGCGCGTTGAGGCGTTGATCGACGAGGCATAAGCCTGCAGTCGACGGAACCATTGAGGTGCCGCTGCTCTCTGATGGCGTGAAACCAAAGTGCTGACTAGGCTTTGGTTAACGCCATCTAATGAGAGGACGCGTGCATGGGCATCATCGGAACCATTTTTATCGGCTTGATCGTTGGCCTGCTGGCTCGTTTCCTGAAACCGGGTGACGACAGCATGGGCTGGATCATGACCATCATTCTGGGTATCGCGGGCTCTTTGGCGGCGACCTATGGTGGGCAAGCGTTGGGTATCTACCATGCTGGCGAAGGTGCTGGCTTTATTGGTGCGGTCATTGGCGCCATTATTCTGCTGGTCATTTACGGCATGGTGAAGAAAAAGAGCTGATCGCGTGCGGCCCTCTCTGCGCTGATCGCAGAGAGGGCTAGAATGCGCGACGTATTCACTTCTCTTTGATTGAGCTCTTCATGCGCCGCCTTCTACTGACCTTTCTTTTGCTGGGCTGCGGCCTGGTACACGCGGCAGAACTGCCCGAAACCGACTGGCTGGACTTGATGCCCAAGTCGGATCAAAAAGCCCTCGAAGCCATGCCTGAAATCGACCACAACTCGCCTGAAGCTCAGGGGACGTTTACCGATAAGGGTGGCTTGAAGCAAAGCAAAGGCCTGCCGGCCGTGATGTATTCCAACAAAACAGTCGCCAGCATGAACGGCAAAACTATCCGCTTGGGCGGTTACCCTGTGCCGTTGGAAACCGACGCCAAGGGTCGCAGCACGCTGTTTTTCCTGGTGCCTTACCCGGGAGCTTGCATCCATGTGCCACCGCCGCCGCCCAACCAATTGGTGCTGGTGCGCTATCCAAAAGGCTTGAAGCTGGACGACATCTACACGCCGCTGTGGGTGATGGGCACGCTGAAAGTCGAGAAGGTCAGCAATGACCTGGCAGATGCGGCTTATGCACTGGATGCCAGCAAAGTGCGGGTGGTGGTTGAGGCGGATTTGTAAACGCTGACTTGTAGGAGCGAGCTTGCCTCGCGATCTTTTAAACGATCAAAAGATCGCGAGGCAAGCTCGCTCCTACGGTTCAGGCCAGTTTTTGGCTGCTGATGCTCACACTCAAGGTGTGGCTCGCGCCTGGCGCCAGGGTGATGATGTCGTCCATGACGTTGGCGGTTTCGATGCACAGCATGCGTTGCCAGCCATCTAACGCCATGTCGCCGAGGGTGGCGGTTTTATCGATCCACGGGTTCCAGATCACGGCAGAGCGCGAACCTTGGCTGGTGAGCTGAATGCGGCGTTTCCAGTCGGCGTCGACAATGCTCAACTGTGGCGGTGTGTCCAGGTAGATACGGTCAGTCTCACCGGTAAAGGTCAAGTTGCCGATTTGTTGTACGCGCTTCCAGTCATCGAGGGTTTCGATGTACGTGAGCCCGTCAACGCCTTCGACATGAACGTTGCGTACGTCACTGACCGCGAAATAGCTGTGCAGCGCCTGGCTGATGCTCACCGGTGCGTCGCTGCGGTTGTGGCTGGTGAGGCTGACATGCAACTGGGTATCGAGACGGATGTTCAGGGTCAGTGCCACGTCATGGGGCCAACCGGGCAGGCCGCCTTCGACAGGTGGTAGGCCGAACTCAATGTGCAGGGCTTCGTCCGACACATTAATTCTCTGTAGCTTCCATTCTCGGGTGCGCACCAGGCCGTGGGCCGTGGCGGGTTCTTCGCTGTGGCGCATGGCTTGAACGCTGTCCGGGTTGCGCGCCAAATTACCAAACCATGGCCAGCACACCGGCATGCCTGCACGGATGCCTTTTTCGTGTTTGAACTGGGCTTTATCGTTAAGCCAGACGATCGGTGGCTCATCGCCCACCTGATAGCTGAGCACCTGTGCGCCCTGTTTGGCGACCAGTAGCTGGGCTTGGCCATGCTGAATATGCCAGCACTCCAGTTCGTCCAGGGTGACAGACTCAATGTTGCACATGGCAGGCTCTCTATACTGGGCGGGTTAGCGGCGTGGTGGAACAGAACGCGTGCGGCCGCTGCCATCAATGGCAACGAAGACAAACACGGCTTCGGTGACTTTGCGCCATTCGCTGGACAGCGGGTCGTCGCTCCAGACTTCAACCATCATCTGGATCGAGCTGCGGCCGATTTCCAGTGCCTGGGTATAGAACGACAACTGTGCGCCGACGGCTACAGGCACCAGAAACGCCATGCGATCAATCGCGACGGTGGCTACTCGGCCACCCGCAACCTTGCTGGCCATTGCGGTACCGGCCAGGTCCATTTGCGAGACCAGCCAGCCACCAAAAATATCGCCGAAACCATTGGTTTCGCGTGGCAAAGCGGTGATTTGCAAAGCGAGGTCGCCTTGCGGGATTGGATCTTCTTGTTCGAGCTCTATCATGCCGAAGGGCCTCTGACCCGTGATTCATCATGTGTATTGCGGGTGAATAAGCGTCTAAAGAAAAACGATTCAGCCCGAACATACTACGTTCGTCACGTTCTTCATAAGCCGCGCCAAGGGAAACTCTGCGAAATCGGCTGGGGAGGGCCCAGCGGGCGCTTTCGCACAGCAACCCTGGTAGTTTCCGAATGTTTCATTCGGGCACGAGTATATCGGGCGATCGCTCGCCCGACGACCTTCCGGTTCTGCTTTTTCAAGCCGCTGTGCGTCTAGCTCTATGCTTTTGCAAACAATTTGTTATCTTTCAAGGCCTACCAAGCCTTGCCGGCATCGATGCAGCTTTAGCCGAACCTAATAAGAGAAGCCATACCTCATGATCACTGAGCCTTCCAGTGCCGCACCCCCCTCGCGACCGTTGTCGCGTAATGACCTCAAAACCTTGTCGTTGTCCGCTCTGGGCGGTGCGCTGGAGTTTTACGATTTCATCATCTTTGTGTTCTTCGCCACGGTCGTCGGAAAGCTGTTTTTCCCGGCTGACATGCCCGAGTGGCTACGCCTGATGCAGACCTTTGGCATTTTTGCCGCGGGTTACTTGGCGCGGCCGTTGGGTGGCATCGTCATGGCGCACTTCGGCGACCTGCTGGGGCGCAAAAAGATGTTCACCTTGAGCATTTTCATGATGGCCGTGCCGACCCTGATCATGGGGTTGCTGCCGACGTATGAGCAGATCGGCATGCTGGCGCCGATCCTGTTGCTGCTGATGCGGGTGATCCAGGGCGCGGCCATTGGTGGCGAAGTACCGGGGGCGTGGGTTTTTGTTTCGGAGCACGTGCCGGCGCGTCACGTTGGCTATGCCTGCGGCACCCTGACCTGCGGCTTGACGGCCGGTATTCTGCTGGGCTCGCTGGTGGCCACTGCCATCAACTCGATCTACACCCCGGCTGAAGTCTCGGACTTCGCCTGGCGAATTCCATTCCTGTTGGGCGGTGTGTTTGGTTTGTTCGCGGTGTACCTGCGCCGCTGGCTGCACGAGACCCCGGTGTTTGCCGAGCTGCAACTGCGCAAGGCGCTGGCCGAAGAAGTACCGCTTAAAACGGTATTGCGTGACCACCGTGGCGCCATTGTGATTTCGATGCTGCTGACCTGGCTGCTGTCTGCCGGGATCATCGTGATCATCTTGATGACCCCGACTGTGTTGCAAACCGTGTATGGCTTCCCGGCCACCACTTCATTACAAGCCAACAGCCTGGCCATTGTGTTCCTGAGCCTGGGATGTATCGCCTCGGGTGCCCTGGCT
Source organism: Pseudomonas helleri (assembly GCF_001043025.1). GTDB lineage: Bacteria > Pseudomonadota > Gammaproteobacteria > Pseudomonadales > Pseudomonadaceae > Aquipseudomonas > Aquipseudomonas helleri. The sequence goes on from NZ_JYLD01000023.1 coordinate 35,124, forward strand.
GATCGCTTTGGCGCGGGCAAAGTTTTTGTAGTGGGCTGCGCTGCGCTGTTGATCACGTCGTGGACCTTCTATCACAGCCTGTTGCAGCACCCGGATTGGCTGTTCCCGCTGTATGCCTTGAGCGGTTTGTTTGTAGGCACCATCGGCGCGGTGCCGTATGTCATGGTTAAAGCCTTCCCGCCGGTCATCCGTTTCAGCGGTTTGTCGTTCTCGTACAACCTGGCCTACGCGATCTTCGGCGGCCTGACGCCCATGGCCGTGACCTTGTTGCTCAAGGAAAGCCCGATGGGCCCGGCGTATTACGTGGCGATTATTTCGTTGATGGGGCTGTGTGTGGGCGCTTATCTGTGGAAAAAGGGGCGCTGATAAATAGTTGACGACTGCAGGGCAATCCTGCAGTCGTTGGTGTATTAAATTTTTGATAGCCATTAACTTCTTACACTTAACTGTTCGTATTCCTACATGTAAATAAGTATGGCTATATATATGTACTGCAAACGCTGATTATTAAACTGACACGCTGGCTCATACAGACAAGGAGTACTGTATGAGTATCAAAAACCTTCAAGATAATACGAGTGGAACGATATACATCGGCAGTAAACCTGTGCCTGTTGATAGACCCTCCGATCAGGGCTTTTTCAGTATTGGTGGGGGAGCAGGTTTTTCGGGAGGGTTCGGTGGCTCTAGTGGCAAGCGTGCAAAAAAACGTGCAAGAGCCAGAGCCCGGGCCCGGGCGGAGGCCCAAGCAATAGCGGAGGGTGCGCTACGGGAGCAAGCGCAAGAGCAGGCCCGAGTACAAGCGGCTGCGCAAGCAGTGGCCCATCAACAACGAGTCAGTGCATTCGCTCACACCTATACAGCAACAAAAGCAGAAATTGATCGTCGTTATATTGCCAAGGCTTCAGGGTTGGAAGAGTCAATTAAGGCACAACTAGAAGCCTTGAAAAAACCGATTGATGTTAATGCCAGTGAACGGCTGCAGCTTCATCTAATTACTCTCGAGCGTGACCAAGTCAATACACTGATTGCAATGAAAAATGCAGAGTTGAGACTCTCTGATACTGCCGCTAAATCTTTTGACGGTCATGATCCGCTGGCTCGCTCGTTACAAGACTACTTGGCGCAACTCTCTACAACTGATGCTAATCAAACGGCTGTCAACCAAGCTCATCATGCCTGGGAACAAGCCTATTCCGCCGCACAACAGGCCAAGGAGTTGGCCAGCGTTATCAGCTTGCTGACTGAAAAAGCTAACGCATTAACCACCCACCATGCCGAACAAAAAGTGCTTTGGCACTCCCGTGAGCAGCAGTGGGAGCGTCATCGTCAGCATGCAGAACAACGCGAAGCGCGCATCGGCTTCAAGTTGCAAGCTGATGAGCAGGCGCGCCATGAGTGGCGTCAGCAGGCCAATACCCTAAGCGTGACCCTGCCTTCATCCCCTGCCGGCGGGATGCTGTTAACACATGCTGGAGCAATGGTAGGCCAAGGTCTGGCAGAGATTTCCGGGGCCGTTGCCCGGGCTATCCAGGCGATAGATGTTGCAAAACTGTCGCAGTGGGCGGGGAGTCAATTATTAGACGCTGCGAAGCTAAACCCTGCAGTACGCATTGTAATCATGTCACTGACCCCTTCTGAGTTGGGGGATGGCGAGTTAAGCCCTGAACAGCGCAATCGTTTTTATGAAGGTTTTGCGGTGCCTGCAACCGGTTTGAACCTTGCCGAAGGTCAAGACCTTAAGTCGATTGCTGATGTGAAGGGCACCGTTGAGTTGCCGTATCGAGTCAAGTCCGAACCTGTGCAGGGCGGCGCCCAAATTATCATCCTGGCCACAGGTGGTGATATCTCGGGTAGCGTGCCGGTTATCAATGCTGTTCACGATCCATTGACCGATACCTATGTAGCGATCACGCCGGGAGTCAATGCTAAACAACTGCATTTCTCTGCGACGACATCGGTCACGGCGCCCAGTACGCCTGTTCAAACTTCAACGACGACGCAGACCCGTGCGTATTTTCCAGAGCCAGTGATCGAGGCTATTCCTGCAGGAGCCGATACTCGTTTTAACGACTGTATTGTGTGTTTACCGGGCTTACCGGCCATGTATCTGTCGTTTGGTGTGCCGCCTGCTGGAACGGGAGTGGTTTCGGGTCTTGGTCGTCCCGCAACGTTGGAATGGTCGAAGGCTGCGAGCCAGGCGGCAGGCGTGGCGATTCCTGCCTCTGTCGGTGATCGGCTACGCGGTCGAGAATTCGCTTCACTTGGGGCGTTCAATGAGTCGATGTGGCGCGCCATCGCCCAAGACTCAAAAGCGCTTGGGTCTTTAAGTGAGGTTAATAAACACCGTGTGGCTCAAGGCTTTGCACCTTACGCACCAAAGGAGCAGTGGTCGGGTGAGTATCGGGAGCTGGAATTACGCACGCATAATCCGACGTTGCTAAGTATTGAGCCTTATAACCTTGATAACTTTAGTATCAGCGCACCCAATGGCGTTAAAGGGGGTCGTCCCGTCCCGCCGGTCTTTGAGCCTTGGTCGTTAACGCCATTAAACCTGCTGGAGGCCGGGCATCAAGGGCATATCTACTGGAAGCCGCTGATTCCGGCAGGCACTGACGCCCTCGGCCCGACCACGCTGCCCATAGCACCCGAACTGCCGATCATTTACCCCGGCGAGACTACTGATCCGGTTGGGTCGCAAACTGAAACACTCCCGAGCGCCAACCCAGGTGACGTTAATGCGAGCATCCCGGGGGTTGGTGAGGATACGGATTTACCGTCGCCGGATGTGCTGTTTGCTAAGCCTCCGGTCAGGCCGTTGGAGGCAGGGGACTATAATGAGTTAAGTCGCAGGAGCAGAAATGATGGGTATGACATTGACCATATTCCTTCACGTAGGGCAATTGAGATTTCAATTAAAATGAGTGCGCCTGAACTTCCTCGGAACTTTATTGATGCGGCACTAAATAGCGCCGCCGGAATTGCAATTCCATCTCGAGTTCATCAAAAGTTTAGTGAAACCTACGGAGGTAGAAATTCACAAGCACAGCAGAACCTCGATAGTTCAGATCTTCGAGGTGCAGCAGACCGGAATTTCAATGCAATAAAAATAGGTCTGCTGGAGGAAGGCTTCACAGAACTAGAAATTGAAAATGCCCGTCAAGAGCTGCATGCTCATAACGAAAGTAAAGGATTGTATTAATGGACGTGAAACAGTTTGATAAATTGCTGAGAAATTTAGGCGAAAATTACAATGCCTTAATTACGTCCGGTGCAATATTGCCTAAATCCTTGCAGGAGCTTTATCCTGGAAGGGATTGGGTGGATATACAACCAGAAGATGGTGTCGAATTAAGTTTTTGGGGTGAGACTGAGCGGTTAGAAAGAATTTTTTTCACCCTGTTAGAGTCTATACCAGGTGTACCCATTTATCGTGGAGAGCTGCCAGCTCCATATGCGCTCATTATGAACCAATCTAAAGTGAGAGAATTTTTTGGTCAGCCTCTGGAGATAGTTGGTCCGGTTAAATTGCCACATCCTATTGGTTGGAAAGGCGGGTGGGATTCTTTTAAGTTGGATGAAGTTGAATATCCGAATACTAAAGTTGTATTTCAGTATACGGAAGATCTAAATGTTGAAGTGCTAAATTTCACCTTGATCGACAAAGGCCACGATTAAGTCATTTACGTGCGCTCGAAAGCTCAAGAGTGCACGTGATTCAATGTGTGTAAATAAAACATATACTAGTTTGTATGCGGCGTGTTTGTGCCTATTAAATTATTATCAGGAAGCTCATAGGATGGAACTTAAAGCCACGTTACAAGACTACACGCAGCCCGAATTTTTAGCGCTAGTTGAAAAGATATGGGCGGTGGATGTTCGTAAGCAAGACCATGACATGTTAATTGCCCACTTCGATCGTGTATCAGGGCATCCCAAAGGGGCTGACTTGATTTTTTACCCTGGCGCAGAGATTGATGGCCTGGGACACAGTGCAGGAACCGTGGTGGAACGTGTGAAGCGTTGGCAAAACAGCCAAGGTAAGGCGGCTTATAAAGACAATGTTTGGCCCGTAGTGCCGGTAAGACCTGGCGATCGATTGAGTGTGGCAGAGCGAGCGTCGAAGAGTTCTGCCAAGAACCTTTCCGCAGCTCAACAGCTGGACCACGATGTTGGTATGGCGGGATCTGCGGCAGATCAATCATTGGCGCAGTTAGAGTCCTGTGTTGTGCAACTGTATTTACCTGCAGTCGGCGTCTCGGCAGAGGGAAATAGGCAAAACCTCAGCCCGCTTTTGAAACAAGTTGATGCCTTGGAAGAGGCTCGTTTTCAAGTACTTAAGGGCATTCAAAAATTCAATACCTTCAAGATGACAGTGGCAAGCGCCTTAAAAGGGGCTCAGAGAGATGTCTCCAGCTCTATGTTGGACGCGCACATTCAATCTCAAGTGCTATCGCTGGCTACATCGACGCATGATCACTATAGGGCTCGTTTGACGGCGCTGGAGCAGCGGTACAGCGATCTTCATTTGAGGGCGCAGGATACTTTAGCTCGTGCTGGAGAGGTCATCGTTCGATTGCGTGAACCATTTGCTGTGCGCACGAGTGCTCACGAACTGACTTTTGAAGCGTCAGTGAGCGATGCCAATTTTCGCCCTTGCTTCTTGATTAGTGGCACGCCGCTAAGCGGTGAAAGTAATCTTGACAGGCTTGATCGAGCTGTACGTTCCACAGTTGCAGAATTCGCTTGGCGGATTACCTCTAGCGATGAGGAATATCTTGGGTATTTGGCAACTATCCTGTTATTTCACTTCGATAACGTGGGCGACGAGCAGCATTTTGGAATGAGTGTTCCATTGTCAGAGCTTGTTCCGGTGGAAGGGCGTAATTGGGCAAGTCTCGCCCATGCGCAAGCTACCGTTTATTTACCCTTTCGATTGCACTGCGCAACAGTGGCCTCGAAACCCGGGCGCTTTGCTCAAGGTCTCAGGCAGATTGAAGAGTTGTCTCAGGTTTATCTCATGCCGATAAATAGCAGCACGATGGCTTCTGTCAGAGTCAGATCTGCCGTGTGGGATCTACAGCGCCAGGCATTCAGTTTTACCTCAGACGGATTGATGCCAAGAACGGTTCTTTGGACGTTGCCTAAAACGCTCCAATCTGTTCAAGACAACCTTATTGAGGGCCGTGATGTACGCAGTCGAGTCAGTTGTCGAGACGTGCCTAGCTTGCCAACACTTGAGTTGCATACAGAGATAGCAGGTGTTGAGTTCGATGATTATGTCGTGGTGTTTCCTGAGGGGGCTGGAATTGATCCTCTTTATGTGATGTTCAAGGACGCTCGCGAGTATGCGGGTGTTGTTACAGGCTTAGGTCAACCAGTGGGCGAAGGATGGTTGAGCTCTGCTCTAAAGGACGAGGGAGCTGCAGTACCTTCTCCTGTTGCTGACCTCTTGCGAGGTCAAGTTTTTAAACGTTTCGATCTTTTTACTCGGGCCTTTTGGAAAGCCGTAGCGGCTAACCCATCGTTGAGCAATCAATTCAGTGCATTAAACCAGCAGCATATGCAGAACGGTGGTGCTCCTTTTGCGGATGAAGCTGGATCAAAAGATCAATTTTTATTGTTGCACCGCAAAACAGTAGCCGAAGGCGGTTCGGTTTATGACGTGGATAATCTGTTGATCGACTACTGATCACAAGGTGGCCATCATTGTGTATCTCAATGATGGCATTTCATCTAATTGTCACAATCGGTTCATAGAGTGGTCATCAGGCCTGCTGATACTGGCCCCCGATTCATCTAACCCGGTTTGCTAGGAGTAAGGCATGAAACTGAAGCGTGTGATGGCGGCCCTGACTTTTGTCGCCGCGGGCGTTGCGGCTGCTAACGCAGTTGCGACGGGTGTAGATCCGACTATCCCGGCTTACACCAAGACCACCGGTGTGTCTGGCAACCTGTCCAGCGTTGGTTCCGATACCCTGGCGAACCTGATGACATTGTGGGCTGAGGCTTACAAGAAAGAATATCCAAACGTAAACATCCAGATTCAGGCCGCTGGCTCTGCCACCGCGCCACCTGCGCTGACGGAAGGCACCTCTAACCTGGGCCCGATGAGCCGCAAAATGAAGGACACCGAACTGGCTGCTTTCGAGCAGAAGTACGGCTACAAGCCAACCGCCGTGCCGGTGGCTGTGGATGCCCTGGCGGTGTTCGTGCACAAGGACAACCCGATCCAGCACCTGACCATGGAACAAGTGGACGCGATTTTCTCGTCGACTCGTCTGTGCGGCGCTAAAGATGACGTGAAGACCTGGGGCGACCTGGGTGTCAAAGGCGACCTGGCCAACAAGCCGGTTCAGCTGTTTGGCCGTAACTCGGTATCCGGCACGTATGGCTACTTCAAAGAAGAAGCCCTGTGCAAAGGTGACTACAAGCCTAACGTGAACGAGCAACCAGGCTCGGCGTCGGTTGTGCAGTCCATCAGCTCCTCGCTGAACGGCATCGGTTACTCGGGCATCGGTTACAAAACCGCTAGCGTGAAGACCGTCGCACTGGCCAAAAAAGGCAGCACTGACTTCATCGAAGACACCGAAGAAAACGCACTGAACGGCAAATACCCGCTGTCGCGTTTCCTTTACGTGTACGTGAACAAGGCGCCTAACAAGCCGCTGAACCCGCTGGAAGCCGAGTTCATCAAGCTGGTCCTGTCCAAGCAAGGTCAGGAAGTGGTCGTGAAAGACGGCTACATCCCGCTGCCGGCTAAAGTGGCTGCAAAAGCCTTGGCTGACCTGGGTCTGAAAGAAGGCAACTAAGCCTTCTGCTATGCAGCAGGCTGCGATGAGGTTACGGTGCTAGCCGTTGCCTTGAGGTCTTGAGAGACTCATCGTAGCCTGCGGTAGCGACTACCGGTTGCTGCATTTTCGTTCCGCTACCAGGTCCGCTGGTCAGCGGTTTTTTGCGTCACTGATTTGTCATCTTTTTGTCATACAGGCCCGTTAGGGTGTGCGCATGAATGATCTGGCCAATTCCCGAATGACTTCGACCTCCGCTCCCAAGCGCATTGATTTCAATACGCCTGAACTCAAACGCAAGCGTCGCATCCGTGCGCTCAAAGATCATCTGACCCGTTGGTATGTGTTTATTGGCGGCCTTGCCGTGCTGGGCGCCATCACGTTGATTTTCTTCTTCCTGGGCTATGTGGTGTACCCGCTGTTCCAGGGCGCTGACCTGACCGCCAAAACGGCGATAACGCCGGTGTGGATGCAAGACGCTGGCAAGCCCCTGATGCTCTCGGTTGAAGAGCAGAATCAGGTCGGTATGCGCGTGTCGGACAAGGGCATGGTGCTGTTCTTTAGCGTCAAGGATGGCAGCGAACTGTCGCGGGTTAACCTGCCGCTGCCGGTCGATACCCACGTGACTTCGCTCGGTGAAGACCAGCCGGGTAGCCCGGTGGTGGTGTTGGGCTTGTCCAATGGTCAGGCGCTGGTGTTCCGGCACACCTATAAAGTCAGTTATCCGGATGGCAAAAAGACCATCACCCCGGCCATTGAATACCCGTATGGCGATGCGCCGATCACCCTTGACCCGCGCGGCCTCGCGCTGGATCACGTGAACCTCAACGTGAACGACTCCACCGTCGTGCTGGCGGGGTCTACAGGCTCGCAACTGAACGTCGTCACGCTGACCAGCGAAGAGAACATGATGACCGGCGAGGTCACCAAGTCCGAAAGCCGCATCGACCTCCCGCAGATGACCGAGAAGGTCAAGGCGCTGTATATCGACCCGCGTCAGCAATGGCTGTATGTGGTCAACGGGCGGGCCCAGGCGGACGTGTTCAGCTTGCGCGACAAGAGCCTTAATGGCCGTTACAAACTGCTGGAAGACGCCAACACCGAAATCACCGCCAGCACGCAATTGGTCGGTGGGATCTCGCTGATTTTTGGTGATTCGAAAGGCGGATTGAGCCAGTGGTTTATGGCCCGTGATTCGGACGGTGAGCTGCGTTTCAAGCACATCCGTAGCTTCCAGATGGGCACGTCGCCGATTGTTGAAATTACCGCCGAGCAGCGCCGCAAAGGTTTCCTGGCCCTGGACGCGGCCGGTGAGATTGGCGTGTTCCACAGCACCGCGCATCGCACTTTATTAGTAGAAAAGGTCGCTGAAGGCCCTGGCATCATGGCGCTGTCGCCACGTGCCAACCGCATCATCGTGGAAGAGGGCGGCAAGTTGCTCCCGCTGTTCTTGAAGAACCCGCACCCGGAAGTCTCCTGGAGCGCGCTGTGGAGCAAGGTCTGGTACGAGAACTACGACGCACCTAAATACGTGTGGCAATCCACCGCTGCCAATACCGACTTCGAACCGAAGATGAGCCTGGCGCCGTTGACCTTCGGGACCTTGAAGGCGGCGTTCTACGCCATGCTGCTGGCTGCACCGCTGGCCGTTGCCGCAGCGATCTATACCGCTTACTTCATGGCCCCGAGCCTGCGCCGCAAGGTCAAGCCGGTGATCGAGCTGATGGAAGCCATGCCGACGGTGATTCTGGGCTTCTTCGCCGGCCTGTTCCTGGCGCCGTATGTCGAAGGTCACTTGCCGGGTATTTTCAGCCTGCTGGTGCTGATGCCGGTGGGCATTCTGCTGGCGGGCTTTGGCTGGAGCCGCCTGCCGGAGTCCATTCGTTTGCGGATCCCGGAAGGCTGGGAAACGATCATTCTGATTCCTGTGGTGCTGCTGGTGTGTGGGCTGTCGCTGTACATGAGCCCGTACATGGAAGCCTGGTTCTTCGGCGGCGACATGCGCCTGTGGATCTCCCACGACCTGGGCATCACCTACGACCAGCGAAACGCATTGGTGGTGGGCCTGGCGATGGGCTTTGCGGTGATCCCGAACATCTACTCGATTGCTGAAGACGCCGTGTTCAGCGTGCCGCGCGGTCTGACGCTAGGCTCGCTGGCGCTGGGCGCTACGCCGTGGCAAACAATGACCCGCGTGGTCATCCTGACGGCCAGCCCGGGGATCTTCTCGGCCTTGATGATCGGCATGGGCCGTGCGGTCGGCGAGACCATGATTGTGTTGATGGCCACGGGTAACACCCCGGTCATGGAACTGAACCTGTTCGAAGGCTTGCGCACCTTGGCGGCGAACGTAGCGGTGGAGATGCCGGAGTCGGAGGTAGGCGGCAGTCATTACCGCGTGCTGTTCCTCTCGGCACTGGTGCTGCTGTTGTTCACCTTTGTCATGAACACTCTTGCCGAGCTGATCCGTCAGCGTCTGCGCAAGAAATATTCGTCGCTTTAAGGAAGGTAGAAGTCTGTGAAGCAGAACTCCCTCAAAAGCTGGTTCAAGAGTGGCGCCCCCGGCGTCTGGATCAGCGGTGGTGCGGTGACCATCGCGGTCATCATGACTATCGGTTTGCTGTCGGTTATTGCCGTGCGCGGTCTGGGCCATTTTTGGCCGGCCGACCTGATACATGCGCAATACAACGTGCCAGGCAGCGCTGATCACCTGGTGATCGGCGAAGTGGTGCAAAAAGAAGAAGTGCCCCGTGAGCGCCTGAAAAGTGCGGGCTTGCCTGTGCCGGATCAAGGCCCGGAGTTCATGACGCGTGAGCTGATCAAGGTGGGTAACCGCGACCTCAACGGCAACGACTTTACCTGGGTGGTGGGTGAGTGGTTGACCGGCGAAAGCACGCCGCCAGAGCTGATGGCGATTGAGCGTCGCGAGTGGGGTAATTTCTACGGTTACCTGGTTAACGTGAAAGAAAACGGTCAGGTGGTGGCCGAAGGTCCTGCGGCCTGGCCCGAGCTGAAGGCGCGCGTCAAACGCGTTAATGCGCTGGCAGCGCAACTTAGCCAGCTGGAAAAGAAAGACATTGGCGCCATCAACGCCGGGCTGGAGCGTATTCGTTTGCACGGCCGCAAACTGGAGTTGGCAGGCAAGCTGGATGCCACCGCACAAGCAGACATGGACGCCGAGCGTGCCGAGCTGAACGCACGCTATAAAGCGGTTGAAGACCGCTTGGCCGATTTGCACGCACAGTTCAACCGCGACAGCCTCACGGCCCGTGATGCCAACGGCAAAGAGCTGGAGATCAACATCGGCAAAGTGGTGAAGGTTTACCAGCCGAACAACATGAACAGCTGGCAGAAGCTGGCCATGTATTTCAGCAATATCTGGGAGTTTTTGAGTCAGGACCCACGCGAAGCCAACACTGAAGGCGGGATCTTCCCGGCGATTTTCGGCACCGTGATGATGACCTTGATCATGGCCGTGATCGTGACCCCGTTCGGCGTTCTTGCTGCGGTGTACCTGCGTGAATACGCCAAGCAAAACACCCTGACGCGGGTCATCCGTATCGCGGTCAACAACCTCGCAGGCGTACCGGCCATTGTGTACGGGGTGTTTGGCCTGGGCTTCTTTGTCTACGTGTTGGGCGGCTCGGTTGACCGGCTGTTCTTTGCCGAAGCCTTGCCGGCGCCGACGTTCGGTACGCCGGGGCTGTTGTGGGCTTCGTTGACCCTGGCGCTGCTGGCGGTGCCGGTGGTGATTGTGGCCACAGAAGAAGGGCTGGCGCGTATCCCGCGTACCGTCCGTGAAGGTTCGTTGGCCCTGGGTGCGACCAAGGCCGAGACCTTGTGGAAGATCGTGCTGCCGATGGCCAGCCCGGCCATGATGACCGGCCTGATCCTGGCCGTGGCTCGTGCCGCGGGTGAGGTGGCGCCGCTGATGCTGGTGGGCGTGGTCAAACTGGCGCCTTCGTTGCCGCTGGATGGCAACTACCCTTACTTGCACCTTGACCAGAAGATCATGCACCTGGGCTTCCACATTTATGACGTGGGCTTCCAGAGCCCCAACGTTGAAGCCGCCCGCCCGCTGGTGTACGCCACCGCGCTGCTGCTGGTGCTGGTGATCGCGACCCTGAACCTGTCGGCGGTGTGGATCCGTAACCACCTGCGCGAGAAGTACAAGGCGCTGGATAGCTGATTGATAACGGAATCTTAAGTGTGGGAGCGGGCTTGCTCGCGATGGCATCTCTGCGGTTTCAAGGTTAGAGCGAGCCGCCTGAATCGCGAGCAAGCCAGCTCCCACAGAATCTGGCATACCACTGGCCCTTTTTAGTGACCATAGATAGCCAAAACGAATGTTTAGCGTATGGAGCAACCCATGCAGCATGATTCCTCAACCCACGGCGTTAACATGTCAGCCTTGGGTCGCAGCAAACAGAGCCTGAGCCTGGCTGACGAAACCGTCGCCATTGAAGTGCCGGGCCTGAACCTGTACTACGGCGAAAAACAAGCACTGTACGATGTCAGCCTGAACATTCCGAAACAGCGGGTTACCGCGTTTATCGGCCCGTCGGGCTGCGGCAAGTCCACCTTGCTGCGTACCTTTAACCGCATGAACGATCTGGTTGACGGTTGCCGTGTTGAAGGCGAAATCAACCTGTATGGCCACAACATCTACCGCAAGGGCGAAGACGTAGCCGAGCTGCGCCGTCGTGTGGGCATGGTGTTCCAGAAGCCCAACCCGTTCCCTAAGACCATCTACGAAAACGTGGTGTACGGCCTGCGCATCCAGGGCATCAACAAGAAGCGCGTGCTCGACGAAGCGGTGGAGTGGGCACTTAAAGGCGCGGCTTTGTGGGACGAGGTGAAAGACCGTTTGCACGAGTCGGCACTGGGCTTGTCCGGTGGTCAGCAGCAGCGTCTGGTGATTGCCCGTACCATCGCCGTTGAACCTGAAGTGTTGCTGCTCGATGAACCGTGCTCGGCGCTCGATCCGATTTCGACGTTGAAAGTCGAAGAGCTGATCTACGAGCTCAAGTCAAAATTCACCATCGTCATCGTGACCCACAACATGCAACAGGCGGCCCGGGTTTCGGACTACACCGCGTTCATGTACATGGGCAAAATGGTTGAATACGGCGACACCGATACCCTGTTCACCAACCCGGCCAAAAAACAGACCGAAGACTACATAACCGGGCGCTATGGTTAGTAGCAGCGGCAAGCTTTTAGCTTCAAGCGGCAAGAGAAAGCAGCTTGGTGGAATGATAGAGATAGCTTGCGGCTTATGGCTTGCAGCTCACAGCTTTTGCGGAGCAAACCCATGATTTCAAAGGATGGCCTCACCCATCACATTTCCGCGCAATTCAACGCGGAACTCGAAGAAGTACGCAGCCACTTGTTGGCCATGGGCGGGCTGGTCGAGAAACAGGTTAATGACGCGGTCACGGCGTTGATTGAGGCCGACTCCGGGCTGGCTCAGCAAGTGCGTGAGATCGACGAACAGATCAATCAGATGGAGCGCAACATCGACGAGGAATGCCTGCGCATTCTGGCCCGTCGCCAGCCTGCGGCCTCTGACTTGCGGCTGATAATCAGCATCTCCAAGTCGGTGATCGACCTGGAACGCATCGGTGACGAAGCGACCAAGATCGCGCGCCGGGCCATTCAGTTGTGCGAAGAAGGTGAGGCGCCACGCGGCTACGTTGAGGTGCGCCACATTGGCGACCAGGTGCGCAACATGGTGCGCGATGCCTTGGACGCCTTTGCGCGTTTTGACGCTGACCTGGCGTTGTCGGTGGCGCAGTACGACAAGATCATCGACCGCGAATACAAAACCGCACTGCGCGAGCTGGCCACTTACATGATGGAAGACCCGCGTTCCATTACGCGTGTGTTGAGCATCATTTGGGTGCTGCGTTCGCTGGAGCGTATCGGCGACCATGCACGCAATATCTCGGAATTGGTCATTTACCTGGTACGCGGTACAGACGTGCGCCACATGGGCCTCAAGCGTATGCGTGAAGAAGTTGAAGGCACCAAGGCTAATGTTGAGTCGCAAGCGGACGATAACTAAGACTGCCCGCGACATAAAACGCCCGGCTCATTGCCGGGCGTTTTCGTTTGTGGCGTTTATAGTTAAGGCGCTTGGCGAACTGTAAAAAGGGGCGAGGCGCTGATCGGTCTTGGCAAATGGCCATCATTTGGCGCAGGGTTGTCAGGATTCTAAAGGAGCAGTCGATGAGCAAGGTCAGTGTGTTGGTGGTGGATGACGCGTCGTTTATCCGCGATCTGGTTAAAAACTGCCTGCGTAACTATTTTCCCGGTATCCGCATCGAAGACGCGGTCAACGGCCGCAAAGCTCAGGCACTGCTGACCCGCGAGCCGTTTGACCTCGTGCTGTGTGACTGGGAAATGCCGGAGATGTCCGGCCTTGAGCTGCTGACGTGGTGCCGTGAACAGGATCGCCTTAAAGCGCTGCCGTTTATCATGGTCACCAGCCGTGGTGATAAAGAGAACGTGATACAGGCGATTCAGGCCGGGGTTTCGGACTTTGTTAGCAAGCCGTTTACCAACGAGCAATTGCTGACCAAAGTGAAAAAGGCCTTCACCAAGGCCGGCTTGCTGAATGCAGTAATGGCCAGCGCCCCGGTGCGGGTCAGCACGGGCCTGGCCAACGATTCGCTGAGTGCCTTGACCGGTGGCAAAGCGCAAGTGGTGACGCCGACCGCGCCGAGCCGACCGGCTGCGCCAGCGGTTCCTGTGGCCCGCCCGGCCAGCCAGACACCCACGGGGCGCGGCCAAGGGCAGTTGCGTTTGCCTACAGGGATTCAGCCTTGCGTGATTAAAGCGCTCAGCCTCAAGGAGGCGCTGCTGGTGGTGCGTCGTGGCGATGAGCTGCCGCAGATCCTGGCCAGTGCGGTGTTGGACCTTGAGCAAGGCGAGCGGGCCGAGGTGGCGCGCTTGAATGGCTACTTGCATGCCATCGTCGCGTACGAACCCAAGCCGGACAGCGACTGGTTGCAACTGACCTTCCGCTTTGTGGATCAGGATGCCGAAAAAATGAACTACCTGTCGCGGCTGATCGCCCACGGCACGGCGCAGAAGCAGTTTGTGCCGGGGGCATAAGAAAGAGCGGACGGCGTGACTTAGTGATCCCGTAGGAGCTGCCGAGGCACGAAGGCTGCGATCTTTTCAGATCAAAAGATCGCGAGGCAAGCTCGCTCCTACGGGAGTTGCAGGCCGCCTGCGGCTTTGTGAATGGCTCGCAGGTGTTCGCCGATCTGTTTGACGTTGGCTTCGGTGGCGGCGATTTCTGCTGCGCGGGCCGGCTCAAGGAGGCTGCGCACTTCTTTGTCCAGGTCGCTGGTCAGGCGTAACAACTGTTGCTGGCGCTGGCTGCTTTCGGACTCGAGCATTTGCCACTCTTTGGCTTGGGGCAGGCCATAGCCGCTGCTGCCGAGCAATTCGGCCGGGCGGCTGAGGAAGCCGCTGCTGGCGAGAATCTCTTGCAGGGTTTTGTTGGCCTTGTCCATGCCGCCATCTTTAAGCCCGCGTGCGCCCAGGTACTTTTGCTTGACCTCGTCTTGAGCGAGCAGCAACTGGCGGCGGAAGCTGGCCTGTTCGAGCAGCAACAACGCCGCGCTGGCGCGCAGGTCGGCTTTTTCAAACCATGGGCGGCGTTGCTCGGCGTCCAGGGCCATCCAGTCTTCAACAGTGGTCTGCTTGATTGGCAGGCGGGTTTTTAGCACGTCGAACATGGCTTGATAGCGGTCACGGTAGGAATCAAACCGATAGCCCAGACGCAGCGCTTCACGCGGGTCGTCCAGCACGCTGGTGTCTGCCAGGCCACGGGCTTTGAGCACTTCCAGCAGGCCATTGGGCACGATGCTGTCCAGGCCTTTGAGTTGGGCGTTGTCGCTGCCGCTGCGCAGCAGTTTCAAGGTCTCGACTGCGCAGTTGTTGGACACAAAGTAATAGCTGCCGTCGTAGCTCCAATGCATCTCGGCAGCGTGCTCAACCACTTCTTCGATTTCCGGGCGGCTTAAGTTCAGCGGTACAGAGGCGAGACTGCGCAGTTCGGTTTTGGTGTATTCATCGATGACCTGGGCCAGCGGCAGTACAAACAGGCGCGACGGGTAGGCGCCGGTCAGGCCGTCCCAGCTTGAAAGCTGTACGTCGTTCACAAACGCCCGGTAGGACAACACCAAGTGTTCTTGCAGGTCGAGTCGGCAATCCGGGCCGCGTGGACGGCCGGGGGCGCAAATCACCAGGCGCAGCATGCTGTGGCCCCAGCGGCTGGCCCATTCCTGGTTGGCCTCGGCCAGCAGGTAGTCGACGGCGTATACGCGCTCCGGGTCAACGGTGCCGAGGGGCTGTTTGGCAAAGTCGTTGCCGGCGTTCAAAAAGGGGAAGCTCTTGGGGCAGTCGTCTTTGGCGGCGGGTGCCCAGCCGAAATGATCTTTGTAGTAGCGGTACAGCGCCGGGCGCCGGCACGCGTAGGCCGGGTCGAGGAGGAAGTACTCCATGTTGACCGCGACGAATTCTTTGGGGTTGGTGACTTCGTACAGGTCCGGGCTGCGCACGACCTGGTGGTTGTCTTGCTCGCGCTCACCACGGCGGCCCACGTATTGCTGCCAACCGGCGAGGTCGAGCAGGCGCGGGTCATCGCTGAGGGTAAAGCGGCGGTCGGTCTGGCCACGGCATTGGTCGGGCAGGCCGATGAGCCCCGTGCTGTTGTTTTGCCGTGCGCAGCGCTGGATGAGCGTACGGTCTGCAGCAGGCCAGAGGCGGGCGCGGTCATAGAGGTGGGTCAGCTCGTGCAGAACGGTGGCGAGCATTTCCTGGCGCACGGTGCCGTGGGGGCGATTGGTCTTTTGAGTCGCGGCCGAGCCATCGGTGAGGCTGGCCAGCAGGTTGCGATTCAAGTCCAGCTCAGACACCAACGAGGCTTGCCCGTAGGCATTGCTGGGCATGTCATCGCTCCAGCCGACCACAATCTGGCGATCCAGTTGCTCGATGAAGCGCGGGGGCAGCTTTTGCATGGCTTCATCGAGCAGCGTTTGGCTGGCGTGCTGCTGGGCGGGTGTCAGACCCTCTGTTTTGAGCTGCAGATGGAGCGCTGCGTGGGCATTACTGCCGATAAGCAGCAGGGCACACGCTGCGAGCCAGCCCGTCAGTGGTTTCACAGCGCGAGGATAGCTTCGGCGAGGTCATGGTCGCTGGCGTTGCGCGCTTCAGGCAGGCGGTCGCGCAGGGTATTGAAGGCAGACTCCAGTTGCACGCCACGAATGGAGCCTTCGCTGGCGACGAATGTGGCGGCGTCATCATGGGCTTCACGGACTATTTTAGAGTCACGAATGGACGTGGTGGTGTCGGAGGTGAAGTCGATGGAGCGGCCAAACGCGCGCACGATGATGTTACTGGTCTGCACAACGGTCTGTGCTTGCGCCACATCGGCGAGCAGCAACAGGCCAAGGGTGGCGACAATTAAAGGGCTACGCATGAAACATCTCCAGAAAACGCGGGTATTTATTGGACGAGAATTGCTTGTGCCAGTTCAAGGTCGGAGGCATTCAATTCAGGCTGGGTCTGGCGCAGATAGCGCAAGGCAGACTCCAGCTGCGCGCCTCGCTGTTGACCGTCACTGGCAATAAAGACGGCAGCGTCATCCTGGGCGGCACATAGCAGTTTGTGATCGAAGGGTGCGGACGTCACTTTACTGGTGACGTAGCCGGTGAGCACGGTATTTTGCGTGGTTGTGTCGAAGGCGTGGGCTGATTGAGTCCAGCAGAGGACAAGCAGGGCTAGTAAAGAAAAACGCATGGGTCTCGTTCTGTGTGATCGAGGCCCAAGGCTAGCGTAATGGTCGGGTCAGAACCAGTACGTGGCGGGATCTTCATCTTTGATGCTATCCCCGTGGGAGCGGGCTTGCTCGCGATAGCATCACAGCGCCCGTTCTGAGACACCATGTGGTCTGCATCGCGAGCAAGCCCGCTCCCACAGGTCATCAAACATCAGATCGCGAGGATTGCCTGCGCCAGTTGGGCATCGCTGGCTTGCAGTTGAGGCGCTTGCTGGCGAATGGCGTCGAAGGCGCTTTCCAGTTTCACACCACGGATTGCCCCTTCGCTGGCCACAAAACTGGCGGCGTCATCACGGGCTTCGCGCACGATTTTGTTGTTGCGCAGCGAGCCGGTCGCGTCGGAGGTCAGGTCAGAGGTCGCTTTCAGGGCGCCCACGATGGCATCGGTTGTCACGAGAAAGCTGGAGGCGCTGGCGCTGGCAGCGAGTGTCAGCAAGGCGGCAGCGCTGAGCAGGCGAAGAGTGGGCATGGTGATACTCCAGAAGAGGGTCGTATAAAAATAGTCGGTTATAGGCGAATAGTAGGCGCAGGGCGGCGTGTCGCAAAGGATGTTTTGCCTTGCGGTGCAGACAGGATGCTCTGGATCAGGCTATTTCGTGATTGTACTGGTCTATTCTTATTTTTATAAAACTGTACTTGTCATGCTTCTGGCGCTCAAAAATAGCCGTCCCAAACGACAAAACCCGTCGGCGGTTACCCGCGACGGGTTTTGTTTTTTCAATTCTGGGTGCTGGCGGTGGACCGATGGTCAGGGCCAGCGAGCGCTCGTTAGCGCCAGAACGGCTTGCTCAGCTCTTCGTAACGCTGTGCTTCGCTAATGCCGGCATCAGCCAGAAGACGCGAGTCCAGGCGAGCCAATTGATGGCGGCTGGAGATACGGCGCTGCCACAACATCAGGTTGGCAAGTACGCGCAAAGGCATGGAAGCCTGGGTGTTTACAGCATTGCTTTCGGTGAACAGATCGGAACTGAGTGTACGTTCCATGATGGCATCCTTCCGCTTGTGGCGGCATTGGCTAGTGGTTTAACTGATGCCAATGATCCTCCTCTACGTCCAGACTCTGTAGATACAGTTCACCTGTATTGCGATGGGCCAGTTAACTGTTTATAGGCGCTGTACGGCCATAAACGAGCACAACTGTACCTGTCGGCACTAAGTTGGTGCGTTTATAGTCGTTTTTGTGGGAGGTGACCCTGATAAGGGTAAGAAATTACCAGTACAGCAGTACAGTTTTTGTCAGGAAGGCATAAAAAAGCCGCCGCAGAAAACAGTGTTTTCGACGGCGGCTGTCTAGCACGCGTGTTACGGCAGCATTTTCCCGGTTTCTTCCAGGTTGATGTGCCAGCTCAACGCCTCGCGCAGGATGTGCGGGGTGTGGCCGCCAATGGCGCAGGCCTTGGTGAAGTAGTCATTCAGCGCTTCACGGAAGTCTGGGTGCACACAGTTGTCGATGATCACGCGGGCGCGCTCACGCGGCGCCAGGCCACGCAAGTCAGCCAGGCCTTGTTCGGTGACCAGAATGTCGACATCGTGCTCGGTGTGGTCAACGTGGCTGACCATTGGCACCACGCTGGAGATCGCACCAGCTTTGGCGATCGACTTGGTCACGAAGATGGCCAAGTGCGCGTTACGGGCGAAGTCGCCCGAGCCGCCAATGCCGTTCATCATGCGCGTGCCGCACACGTGGGTGGAGTTGACGTTGCCGTAGATGTCGAACTCCAGCGCGGTGTTGATCCCGATGATGCCCAGGCGGCGAACGACTTCCGGGTGGTTGGAGATCTCTTGCGGGCGCAACACGAGTTTGTCTTTGTAGCGCTCAAGGTTGCCGAACACGTCGGAGTTGCGACGCTCGGACAAGGTGATCGAGCTGCCCGAGGCGAAGCGCATTTTGCCCGCGTCGATCAGGTCGAAGGTCGAGTCCTGGAGCACTTCGGAGTACATGGTCAGGTCTTCGAACGGCGAGTCGATCAGGCCACACATCACCGCGTTGGCGATGTTGCCGATACCGGCTTGCAGCGGGCCGAGCTTGTTGGTCATGCGGCCTTCATCCACTTCTTTTTTGAGGAAGTTGATCAGGTGGAAGGCGATGCCGGCGGTTTCGCTGTCAGGCTCGCTCACTGTCGACGGTGAGTCAGCCTTGTTGGTGATCACGATCGCGACGATTTTTTCGGCCGGGATCGGGATGGCGGTGCTACCGATACGGTCATCGACTTTCACCAACGGGATTGGTGTACGGGTCGGACGGTAGGTCGGGATATAGATGTCGTGCAGACCTTCCAGGTTCGGGTTGTGCGCCAGGTTGATCTCGACGATCACTTGTTTGGCGAAAATCGCGAAGCTGGCGGAGTTGCCCACCGACGTGGTCGGCACAATGTGGCCTTGCTCGGTAATCGCAACGGCTTCGATGACGGCGATGTCTGGCAGGGTGAGTTGCTTGTTACGCAGTTGCTCGACGGTTTCGGACAAGTGCTGGTCGATGAACATGACTTTGCCGGCGTTGATCGCCTTGCGCAGAGTGTTGTCCACCTGGAACGGCATGCGACGTGCGAGTACGCCGGCTTCGGTCAATTGCTTGTCGAGGTCGTTGCCCAGGCTGGCGCCGGTCATCAGGGTGATTTTCAGCGGCGAGTGCTTGGCGCGCTCGGCCAAGGCTTGTGGCACGGCTTTGGCTTCACCGGCACGGGTGAAACCGCTCATGCCGACGGTCATGCCGTCTTTAATAAGGGCGGCGGCTTCTTCGGCGCTCATAACCTTATCGTGCAGGGAGTTCAGACGAATACGTTCACGGTACATGGATTGTTATCTCGGGCAACGGAAGCAAGATGCGCAGTCTATTCATTTTCAAAGCGCGGCGTCCCGCTACCATGGTCGAATGCCGCAGGCCGATTTAGAGCCTTTGGTCGGGATCAGTCAGAAATAAAAAACCCCGGCGAATTAAGTGCCGGGGTTCTCGGTGTTACCAGGCCGCGATGTTACTCGACGGCTTTGACCATATCTTCAATAACTTTCTTGGCGTCACCGAAGACCATCATGGTTTTATCCAGATAAAACAGTTCGTTATCCAGGCCCGCATAGCCGCTGGCCATGGAGCGTTTGTTCACGATGACGGTTTTGGCTTTATAGGCTTCGAGGATCGGCATGCCCGCGATAGGCGATTTCGGATCGTTCTTGGCCGCCGGGTTAACCACGTCGTTGGCGCCGAGCACTAACACGACATCGGCCTGACCGAATTCGGAGTTGATGTCTTCCATTTCGAACACCTGGTCGTAAGGCACTTCTGCCTCGGCCAGCAGTACGTTCATGTGGCCGGGCATACGACCCGCCACCGGGTGAATCGCATACTTGACGGTCACGCCGCGGTGGGTCAGTTTTTCGGTCAGCTCTTTAAGCGCGTGCTGCGCCCGTGCCACGGCCAGGCCGTAACCCGGAACGATGATCACGGTGTCGGCGTTGGTCAGCAAGAAGGTCGCGTCGTCAGCCGAGCCGGATTTAACCGGGCGTGCTTCTTGTGTGCCGGCAGGGCCGCCAGCGTCCGCTGCGCCACCAAAGCCACCGAGGATCACGTTGAAGAACGAGCGGTTCATCGCTTTGCACATGATGTACGAGAGGATGGCGCCTGACGATCCGACCAGCGAACCGGCGATGATCAGCATCGAGTTGTTCAGCGAGAAGCCGATACCGGCAGCCGCCCAGCCCGAGTAGCTATTGAGCATCGAAACCACGACCGGCATGTCGGCGCCGCCAATCGGGATGATGATCAGCACGCCCAGTACGAACGCCAGGGCCAGCATCAGCGCGAAGGCGTTGAGGTTGCCAGTGAGCATAAAGGTCACGCCCAGGGCCAGTGTCGCCAGACCCAGCACAAGGTTGAGTTTGTGTTGGCCGCTGAACTGTACCGGTGCGCCCTGGAACAGGCGGAACTTGTATTTGCCCGACAGCTTGCCGAACGCGATGACCGAACCCGAGAAGGTAATGGCACCAATCGCGGCGCCCAGGAACAGTTCGAGGCGGTTACCGGCCGGGATGGCGTCGCCCAAGTGTTTGACGATGCCCAGCGATTGCGGCTCTACCACGGCGGCAATGGCGATAAACACCGCTGCCAGACCGATCATGCTGTGCATGAAGGCGACGAGCTCTGGCATTTTGGTCATTTCGACGCGCTTGGCCATGATCGAGCCTGCGGTGCCGCCAATGAGCAGGCCCACAATCACATAGCCGATGCCGGTGGTCGCGATTTCAGCGCCCAGTTTGTACACCAGCCCGATGGTGGTCAGCACGGCCAGGGCCATGCCGAGCATGCCGAACAGGTTGCCGCGACGCGAGGTGGTGGGGTGCGACAGGCCTTTAAGGGCCTGGATGAAACAGATCGATGCAACCAGGTAGAGAACAGTGACCAGGTTCATGCTCATGGCTTGCGCACCTCTTCTTTAGCTTTAGGTGCTTTCTTCTTGAACATTTCCAGCATGCGCCGGGTGACCAAAAATCCACCGAATACGTTAACGGCTGCCAAGGCGACGGCCAAGGTGCCCATGGTTTTGCCCAGCGGAGTGACGGTGAGCGCGGCAGCGAGCATGGCGCCGACGATCACAATCGCGGAAATGGCGTTGGTCACGGCCATGAGCGGGGTGTGCAGTGCGGGGGTAACGTTCCAGACCACGTGGTAGCCGACATAAATAGCCAGCACGAAGATGATCAGGTTGTAGATACCGGGGGAGATGAGCTCTTCCATTGTTTTTATCCTCAGCCGTTTTTGCGCACAACTTGACCGTCGCGGCACATCAGGCACGCGGCGACGATGTCGTCTTCAAGGTTGATCTGGAACTGCCCTTCAGGGGTGAAGACCAGCTTGAGGAAGTCCAGCAGGTTGCGGGCGTACAGCGCTGATGCGTCCGCGGCAACTTCTCCGGCCAGGTTGGTCGGGCCGACAATGATCACGCCGTTTTCGACGACCACTTGATCGGCCACGGTCAGCGGGCAGTTGCCCCCTTGTGCAGCGGCGAGGTCGATGACAACCGAGCCAGGCTTCATTTGCGCCACGGTTTCAGCGCTCAGCAGCACCGGTGCTTTGCGGCCGGGGATGAGTGCGGTGGTGATGACGATATCGGCTTGCTTGGCGCGCTCGTGCACGGCCTGGGCCTGGCGCTGCATCCAGCTGGCAGGCATCGGGCGTGCATAGCCACCCACGCCGACCGCGCATTCGCGCTCTTCGTCGGTCTCGTAAGGGACGTCGACGAACTTGGCGCCCAGCGATTCGATTTGCTCTTTTACCGCAGGCCGCACATCTGAGGCCTCAATGACCGCGCCCAGTCGCTTGGCTGTCGCAATGGCCTGCAGGCCGGCAACGCCTGCGCCGAGAATCAGCACACGGGCGGCTTTTACCGTACCGGCGGCGGTCATCAACATGGGCATGAAGCGCGGGTAATGGTGGGCGGCCAGCAGTACGGCTTTATAGCCGGCAATGTTGGCTTGGGATGACAGCACATCAAGACTTTGCGCACGCGAGGTACGCGGGGCAGCTTCCAGCGAGAAGGCGGTGATCCCACGCTCGGTCAGTTTGGCAATGGTTTCATTGCTGAACGGGTTGAGCATGCCAATCAGCACGGCGGTGCTATTGATCAGGGCCAGTTCGCTGTCGTTGGGGGCAACTACTTTAAGGATCAGCTCGGCGCCAAAGGCGTCTGTGGCGCTGCCAATAGTTGCGCCTGCGGCTTCATAGGCGCTGTCAGTCACGCTGGCATTAATACCTGCGCCGCTTTGAACAGTCACCTTATGGCCTTGGCCGATCAGCTTCTTGATGGTTTCCGGGGTTGCAGCAACCCGCGTTTCACCCGTTTGGGTTTCGAGAGGAACACCAATGTGCACGTCATATCTCCTGCGTGATCTTTTATAAGAAAGCCAGCGCACTACGGATGGTGCGACTGGGGCGGCCGATCAGCACGATCCCACCAAATATTGGGTGGGGCGCGGCATTCTGCTGGCGATTTTTGGGGCTTTCAAGAACTTATGAAGGGTGACGGATTTTTTACTACAAGTCATGCAGTGACCGAATGTCGCAACGATCGGCTGTAGGCCTTTATTCATAAGGCTTAGAGAGATTTAAGGCTGTTTTCGAGTTTTTTTCACATTTCTTTTGGTTATCGCTGCATAACTTTCAGAAATACCCTGTAAGCCGCGTGGTTACTGGCTTTCAGGTTTGTCCAGTTAGACTTAAGTAAAGCGTGCAAAATAGCGACATTTGCGTATATATGTAGTTGTTTTTTATATGTCACTACATTGATTTTTGAGGATTCTAATTTTCTCAAATCAAGCTGTAGGCCGCGGCCTGCTTGATTAGCCAGTCTCGAAAGGCGTGTAGCGACGCGGACTCAATTTTGCGTTCCGGGATCATTAGGTAGTAAGCCTTGTTGCTGGGCAGTGTGTGCGGGTTGGCGATAACCAGGCGTTTCTCGGCCAATTCGCGCTGAATCAGGAAGGGTGGGATCAGCGCGACGCCCATTTCGTGTATCGCGGCTTGGGCCAGCATCGAAAACAGTTCATAGCGTGGCCCGGTCATGTCGCGCGGAACGCTCATGTCCTGTGCGTTGAACCATTGGCGCCAGGCGTAGGGGCGGGTGGTTTGCTGGAGCAGGGGGAGTTCGGCCAATGCCTGGGCGCTGAGGTTTTGCCAGCCGCCCAGCAGTGAAGGGCTGCACACGGGGAGCGGGTTCTCGCCCATCAGTCGGTGGGACGATGTACCGGACCAGTCGGCATCGCCAAAGTAGATGGCGGCGTCGAAGTCGGTGTCGGCAAACAGGAAGGGGCGCGTACGGTTTGTCAGATTGACGGTAACGTCGGGGTGCTGTTGCTGGAAATCCTTGAGGCGGGGCAATAGCCATTGCGTGCCGAAGGTGGGGACGACGGCCAGCTCAATGGTGTTGGCGCCTTGTTGCCCCATCACGGACAGCGTGTCGCGTTCGACGGCATCCAGTTGCGTCGCAACCCGTCGGCTGTAGGAAAGGCCTGCTTCTGTCAGTTTTACGCCCCGCTTGGAGCGTCTGAAGAGTTCTACGCTGAGGAATTCTTCAAGGCTGGCGATCTGTCGGCAAATAGCGCCTTGGGTGAGGGACAGTTCGTGTGCGGCCTTGGTGAAGCTCTCATGACGTGCGGCCGCTTCAAAGCTGATCAGGGCGGTTGTGCTGGGGATCTTGCGGCGCATGTACGGCTTCCTCACTAAAGGTGATCAGAAATGGCCTTTCAGGCAGTCACGGAGTGAGAAATTATCACAACGGCGTGCTGAATCCTCGTTTGTACTCTTTATAAGAGGCGGCCTAGGATCGGCGTACGACATTTGATCTATTTCGCGAGGGTTCTTTCATGGCGGGTAAAGCAAGCTTCAACTGGATTGATCCACTGTTGCTGGATCAGCAGCTCACTGAAGAAGAGCGCATGGTGCGTGACAGCGCTGAGCAGTTTGCTCAAGACAAGCTGGCGCCACGTGTTCTGGAAGCTTTCCGTCATGAACAGACGGACCCGGCGATTTTTCGCGAGATGGGTGAGACGGGCTTGCTGGGGGCGATGATCCCTGAGCAGTATGGCGGCAGTGGCTTGAACTATGTCAGCTACGGTCTGATTGCTCGTGAGGTTGAGCGCGTTGACTCGGGTTACCGCTCGATGATGAGTGTGCAGTCTTCCTTGGTCATGGTGCCGATCAATGAGTTCGGTACTGAGGCGCAAAAGCAAAAGTACCTGCCGAAGCTGGCGTCGGGTGAGTGGATTGGCTGTTTTGGTCTGACGGAGCCTAACCATGGTTCTGACCCTGGCGCGATGATCACTCGTGCGCGCTCGGTGGATGGCGGCTACAGCCTGACGGGCAGCAAGATGTGGATCACTAACAGTCCGATTGCCGATGTGTTTGTGGTGTGGGCGAAAGATGACGAGGGTGACATCCGTGGCTTCGTTCTGGAGAAGGGCTGGAAGGGCCTGAGCGCTCCGGCGATTCACGGCAAGGTTGGCTTGCGTGCGTCGATCACTGGCGAGATCGTGATGGATAACGTGTTTGTGCCACAAGAGAACATCTTCCCGGATGTTCGCGGTTTGAAAGGTCCTTTCACCTGCCTGAACTCCGCACGCTACGGCATCTCGTGGGGCGCATTGGGCGCTGCAGAGTTTTGCTGGCACACGGCGCGTCAATACACACTGGATCGTCAGCAGTTCGGTCGGCCGTTGGCGGCGACCCAGTTGATCCAGAAAAAACTGGCAGATATGCAGACCGAGATTACGTTGGCCTTGCAGGGTTGCCTACGCTTAGGGCGGATGAAGGATGAAGGCACCGCGGCGGTTGAGATTACTTCGATCATGAAGCGCAATTCGTGCGGCAAGTCGCTGGATATCGCGCGTATGGCGCGGGACATGTTGGGTGGCAATGGTATCTCCGACGAGTTCGGGGTGGCGCGTCACCTGGTTAACCTGGAAGTGGTGAATACCTATGAGGGGACGCATGACGTGCATGCCTTGATTCTTGGGCGTGCGCAGACGGGTCTTCAGGCGTTCTATTAACAGGAGCTTGGCTCATGGGTGCTTTATCGCATTTGCGGGTGCTGGATTTATCGCGAGTACTGGCTGGGCCGTGGGCTGGGCAGATTCTGGCGGACCTTGGCGCTGAGGTGATCAAGGTTGAGCGACCGGGCAATGGCGACGACACGCGCGCGTGGGGGCCACCCTTCCTTAAGGATGCTTGTGGGGAGAGTACGGGGGAGGCGGCTTATTACTTGTCGGCTAACCGTAATAAGCAGTCGGTGACCATCGACTTCACCAAACCGGAAGGCCAGCGCCTGGTGCGGGAGCTGGCGGCGAAGTCCGATATCTTGATCGAGAACTTCAAAGTGGGTGGTCTTGAGGCGTATGGGCTGGATTATGCCTCGCTCAAGGAGGTCAATCCGCAGTTGATCTATTGCTCCATTACCGGGTTTGGTCAGACGGGCCCGTATGCGAAGCGGGCTGGTTATGACTTCATGATTCAGGGATTGGGCGGGCTGATGAGCCTGACTGGTCGGCCTGAGGGTGAGGAGGGTGCCGGGCCGGTCAAGGTTGGGGTTGCGCTGACGGATATTCTGACGGGGCTTTACGCGGCCGTCGCCATTTTGGCGGCGCTTGCTCATCGTCAGCATGACGGCGGTGGGCAGCATATCGATATGGCGCTGCTGGACGTGCAGGTGGCGTGCTTGGCCAATCAGGCTATGAATTACTTGACGACAGGCGTGTCGCCCAAGCGCCTGGGGAATGCTCACCCGAATATTGTTCCCTATCAGGATTTCCCTACGGCCGATGGCGATTTTATCCTGACCGTGGGTAATGACAGCCAGTTTCGTAAGTTTGCTGAGGTGGCGGGTCAGCCTGGCTGGGCGGATGATCCGCGCTTTGCCAGTAATAAGCAGCGGGTTGCCAACCGTGCTGTGCTGGTGCCGCTTATTCGTCAGGCAACTGTATTCAAGACGACGGCGCAGTGGGTTGAGCAGCTAGAGGCGGTGGGCGTGCCTTGTGGGCCTATCAATGAGCTGGCGCAGGTGTTTGCGGATCCTCAAGTGCAGGCGCGGGGGTTGGCTTTTGAGCTTCCGCATGCGCTGGCAGGTTTGGTGCCGCAGGTGGGGAGCCCTATCAGGTTGTCTGAAACCCCGGTGGAGTATCGCAGGGCGCCGCCGTTGTTGGGTGAGCACACGCAGGAGGTGTTGGCGCGTGTGCTTGGGGTGACGACGGTGGACTTGGAGCTTTTGCGGCAGTCTGGAGTGTTGTAGCTATATAGAGGGGGCGTTAGCCCCCTCTATATAGGTGTGTTTGCGGAGATATAGAAGTTAATTGATAGAGTTGCTCAATTAGCGCTTGACTCACTGTAATAACGGCCTATAATTCGCACCACTTCCGGCGCAGTCGAAACGGAAAACTCCTTGAATATCAATGAGTTGGATGATTTTGACGGTGCTAGCTTCAATTCATCGAAGCAGGAAATGAGGTGTTGACAGCAGCGTGTAACGCTGTAGAATTCGCCTCCCGCTAACGAGAGATCGAAAGCGCAAGTGGTTGATGTTACAAAGGAAACTTTGAAAACGTCTTAAAATAACCGCTTGACAGCAACAGAGGCTGCTGTAGAATGCGCGCCTCGGTTGAGCGAAAGCTTAACCAACCGCTCTTTAACAACTGAATCAAGCAATTCGTGTGGGTGCTTGTGGAGTCAGA
>NZ_JYLD01000024.1 GCF_001043025.1 Pseudomonas helleri
TCTTTTCGGTCACTTGTTTGACCGCCTGGATTTTGAATTCTTCGGGATATCGCTGGTTGCTCATGGCACCTCCTAATGGGCCTCATTTTAAGGCTTGGAGGTGTCTACGAAACTAGGGGCGATTCAAGGGTGCTCGCATACCGAAGAATAATTTCTGAAGAGTTAGATAGCGATCTTCTCCAATTAAAAGAAAGCGCGGCTGCGAAAATCGCAATTGCGGCTTTTTTAGTTGGAAGAAGTACGTCCCACATGTTTTTATTGAAAGCAGTCGCTAAAAGAATTCCATCCGTCTACGTTTGGTTTGGACTTATTGCAGGGATTGTTGGTCCAACATATTGGGAGGTAGATTGGGCACGCGCTACCAAGGGAATTGAAAAAAACCTTAGAACGAAGCTTGACTGGTCGGAGCCAAACCAATCAGATCTTTCTTGGACAGAATACGAGTGGCTAACGTCGACGTTCAGAAATATCTCTCCATTCACCGAAATGCCAAAACAGCTTCCGAAAGTTCTTTCAATTGAAGTCATCCCTGGTGCCGCATGCCAGTTTAGGTTGGCCCTCGATAAAAATGGAACCACAGGCAAAAATGCGGCGAGCGATGCAGAGGCGCATGAACTAAATGCTCTTAAATCACTATTGTCAGATTTTTACTCATTAGCTGAAAAAGTAAAAAAACAACTCGGCAATAGCGAAAGTACTGGAAGACTCATTAGCACTAATGAGCACCCCACTAAATATTATTCAAAAAGGCCGAAAAAAACCTAGGCGACTCCGGAACTCCAAAGAGCAAATGAGTAAGGCCGCATGTATATGCGGCTACCTCACAACCCATACCAAAATTTAAAACAGCGTTCAGGCATCGGACAATTCAAAAAAGGAAATATAACTCCCGCGCTATTGCTCTATATTACAATTCCCACTCAATGACGAGTCACGGTCAATCATGGGCATTGGTACATCCAGCTTGTCTTTAGTCAGTCCATGCTTGCAAGCATTGTATTGCCATCTAATAAACTGCTCCAACAGACTAGTGTTTTCGGCTCTAATACGATCATTTTCATTTTCAAGACGCTTAATACGTTGTTCTGCAATACTCAGGCTGGCTGGCCTTTTGGTCGTGATGAAGCCGTTTTTTTTCTGTTCTTTCTTATGCCCGAAAGCAGTCTTAACTTGTTCATGAGAGCTGAGAGTCTGTCGAGTCGGCCGCCCCCAATCAGTGGCGCAACCGCATCACACAGCGCATCCCAACCCAGTTTTCCTTCCCATACATCGATCAAGTTAACTGTAAGCGATCCATGAACCCCACATTTTAAAGGTGGAAATCTATGGCTATCGTGGAATTTGCAGCGTGCAGTTCCACGGCAGCAAGGCCTCGAAGTCTTCTACGCTCGAGGCTTGTGGCAGGCGCTCAAGTGCGTGGCGCAGCCACGCATAGGGCTCTTGGCCGTTGGCTTTAGCCGTCTCGACCAAACTGTAAAGCTGAGCGCTGGCCATCGCGCCTTTGGGTGTGTCGCTGAACAGCAAGTTCTTGCGTCCGATAACGAAGGGCCTGATCGCACGCTCTGCCGCATTGTTGTCGATCGGCAAGTAACCAGCTTCGGTGTAGCGCACTAGCTTGATCCAGTTGCTAGCCAAGTAGCTGATGGCTTTACCCAGTGCATTTTGCGCCGTCACTTGTGGCTGGGTTTTCTCCAGCCATGTTTGCAACTGCGCCAACACCGGCAGGCTGTTTTGCTGTCGGCATTCGTGACGATGTTCATCGCCGACTTCTTTTAAATCTCGCTCGATACCGTATAGCTTGTTAATCAGATTCAGGGCGATATCGGCACGCCCGGTTTTGCCTTTCGGCTGCACCTTTTGCGCCTCGACAAACTTGCGTCGCGCATGAGCCCAACAGCCTAAACGTTCGACACCGGATTGCGCGCCCAAGGCGTTATAACCAGCGTAATCATCGGCCATCAGGTAGCCGCGATAACCTTCGAGCAGGCGCGACGGAACCTCCTGCGCCCGGCTGGTCGAGTAGTCAAAAAGGATCACAGGCTGATTCGGCGGCCCGCCGGTTTGCACCCACATCCAGGATTGGCTGCTCGGTTCTCGATCAGGTTCTTTCAGCACTTGCACACGCGTTTCGTCGCAGTGGGTGACGCGACTTTCCAGCAGTCGATCCCGCATCAAGTTGAGCAAGGGTTGCAGGTGTTCGCCGCACTGGATAACCCAGCGCGCCAAGGTTTGCCGTGGAATATTGACGCCGTGGCGACCGAGTACTTTTTCGAAGCGATGCAGTAGCAGGCCATCGACGTATTTGGTCGTCAGCAACATCGCCAAAACGCTGGGGCTGGCCATACTCTTTTCGATCAGCTGCGCCGGCTTGTCGGCCGTGACCAGCGCGGTTTCACAGCCACGGCAGGCGTAGACCTTGCGCACATGTCTGATCACGCGGATTTGCATCGGCACGATCTCGAGCTGCTCACTGATTTCCTCGCCAATGCTGTGTTTACGGCAACCGCAGGCGCAGGTCAGCTCGTGATCGGGCAGTTCGTGAATGACTTCGATGCGCGGAAGATCGGCGGGCAGAGGCTTGCGTTTGCCCCGTCGCTTGGTCGGAGCGACGACCTCTTCTTCAACCGTTTCGTCGACAGATTCGGCCACGCTTTCAGCTTCGTTGAACAAGGCCATTTGCGGAATCGTGGGACCGGCGGTCTGCTCTGACTTTCGCCCGAAAAGGCGCTGACGCAACAGCGCGTTTTCCTCTTCAAGATGAACGATCTTGCCCTTATCAGACTCGCGCTCACTCAGCATTTGCTCAAGCAGTTGCTTGAGCAAAACAGGGTCGTCAGGAAGGTCTTTGGGCATGAAAATCATGCCCTGGATTATACCGAATCAGGCGACGAATCGAGGCGTTAAAACTTGATGCGGACGGTTGCGCCACAAATCAAAACCGTCCAATAACCAGTTGAGTTCTTGAACCGTCAGCACGATGGCTTCATCCGAACAATCCGGCGATGTTTTGAAGCGCTCGGACTCCAGCCGCTTTAGCCAAAGGCAGAAGCCGTTGCGCTCCCAATACAAAATCTTAACTCGGTTTCGGGGCTTGTTGAGGAACACGAAAAGCACCGGGTCAAACACCGCGACCTTGATGTCCAGTTCGACCAGGGCGGCAAGGCCGTCGATGGATTTTCGGAAGTCGACGGGTTTGGGATACAGATAGACTTTTTCGACTTTTGCGTCGGGACGCATCATGAGGGGCTGGCTCCAGAAAGGAATCGGAGCACAGCATCGGGGATCAGATGGCGGCTTTGAATGTGGGGTTTATGGAGCGTTTACCAAGGTTTTATGTTGATGCTGGCTCCACCGATCTGCACCGTACAAACCGTCCTCACTGGCCTCTCGTGCCTTTTCTAACTGCATACGAACGCCATCCCGCTGCTGCATCAGGCGCTCTAGCCTTTCCTCGTCTCCCTTGATGCAAACCTGCTCAGTGCAGTTCAAGCAGTCGCGATGCTTCTGGCATGGCAGCATGGAGAAATCGTGAACACAGAAGCCATACTCGGTTACATGAGCAATTCCGTCTCCGACCGCATCCAGATCAGCAAACGTTACCGGAGCATTAGCCTTCACTTTATCGAGAACACCACCTAATCCAGACGACCGAGCCAGATCAACGTATTCATCGTCGCTCATGTGGTTGTAGGTAGCGTTCTGATGGATGTTCGCGCGACCTGACCACTTTGCGAGATCAAGCTGGCCGAGGTCGCCCCTTTGAGCAATTGTGTTTAAGCAGTGCCGCAACTGGTGCGAAGTCATGGAAATCTGCGAGCCATCCCGATTGGTGTAACCATAGCGACGCCAAATATTGCTTTCTTGGCCTGGGATGTAATTCAGATCTGTAGTAAAGGTGCTTTTGCCCGGAGTCCACAGCAGCAAAGGGCTGGTAGTACCGGCGTTTTTCAAGGTGCAACTCATGACGGCGAAAGCAGCAGAGTGCTTGCGAGTATCTGATGTGCCGTTCCTTGTTCTTCCACGGCCAGCCTTCCGGTAGTTGGCTATGAGCAAACTTGCTCAGGAACGCCAAGGTCAAAAACTCCCCGTTTACCTTCAGGATCTGATAAGGCTCATAGCCTTAAAATACGGACTGAGATTCAGATGCTCCACCGACAACCCTAGCGCCTTTGCCGCCTGCTCATCTGTTAATGGATCAAACTCGCCAACATTTGGACAGTCCACGTGACGATAGAACTTGTCAGGCTGCGTTTTATACCAGGTAGCCAGCCTACGCCCTTGTTCAGACATCTCGGTGAGGCGACGCACCGCCTCGACGGCTATCTCTCTCGTCACGGTTGAAACCCACTTGATATAAGCCCCTGCGGACCTCCCGATTTGTGCGTTACAAAGAGATAGCCGTGCTTCTTGGCGCCGGGCACTTTATTTCGATGACTGAGCACATAGCCACGAATCCGATCCACAAGTTCGGGCATCAACGGGAAGACACGTTCTCGTGTCTTTGCTACTGGCTCATAGGCGACGGCCACCTGTTCGGCCAAGCTCTGGTCAGCCATCCCGCGATCAAGGCCGTCGCCTTTACAGGTTCGCGACAAGACGGCCTGGCGCTGATGCGTACAGCGGCGCAACGCAGCGAACCGATTCCGGTGTACGCCGAAATGAGCTGCATCAATCCCGTGTTCCTGTTGCCTTATGCGCTGTCGATGCGCGCCAGCGAAATCGGCCGAGGATTCGTCGAGGCACTGACAATGAGTGCGGGGCAACTGTGCACCAATCCTGGCTTGGTGATTGCCCTGGAAGGCCAGCCTCTGACCCAGTTTTGCGATACAGCCCTGAATACTCTGCGCACAAAGGCGGCGGCAACCATGCTGACGCCGGGCATTCATCAGGCTTACCTCGCCGGTGTCGAGGAAACGGCCACTATCAACGGTGTTACGACGCTGGGCCAAGGTGGTCCCGCGCAAAAGCCATGTGCAGCGCAAGCCGCATTGTTCGTCACGGATGCAGCCACCTTTGTGACGACAGGACGACTGGGCGATGAAACATTCGGCCCCAGCTCGCTCATAGTCGCCTGCAAGAATGAAGAAGAAATGCTGGCGGTCGCCGAGCACCTGTCAGGCCAACTGACAGCGACCTTGCAACTGGATGACGCTGATCATGGGCTGGCAAGAAAACTGTTGCCCATTCTTGAGCGCAAAGCGGGGCGGATTTTGGCGAATGGTTACCCGAACAACGTCGAGGTCTCGCACGCGATGGTGCACGGCGGCCCGTTCCCGGCCAGTTCGGACAGTCGCAGCAGCGCGTTCGGCGCCAGCGCCATCGACAGATTCCTGCGGCCCGTGTGTTATCAGGACCTGCCTGCGGCCTTGATGCCCGCAGCACTACAGGATGGCAATCCGCTAGAACTCTGGCGGACGGTTAATGGTGAATGTGTGCTTGCCTGAGTCGAGGAGAGAGTCGGCGCTCTCTCGCCGGAGCATTTTCCTGATGGGAAAGCACTTCAAGGTTAAAAACTTCACGTCGTAAAACCATAAAAAAGCCCTATACAGGTAATGCTGTTCACTTATGAGATGCGTAAGAGTAAATGTAGGAGCGAGCTTGTCTCACGAGCTTTTAAAAGATCAAAAGATCGCGAGACAAGCTCGCTCCTACAGGGTTCGCTTTCGCTTATGTGAACAGCATTGCCCTGTACAGGGGCTTTCCGAAAGAAACCTTAGATTTAGGTCTCAGGTATTTTCTAGAACGGAATATCGTCGTCGAAGCTGTCGAAGTCCGCGGCTGGCTGTGGAGCCTGCTGTTGCGGCGCTGG
The DNA here is from genome assembly GCF_001043025.1 of Pseudomonas helleri. GTDB lineage: Bacteria > Pseudomonadota > Gammaproteobacteria > Pseudomonadales > Pseudomonadaceae > Aquipseudomonas > Aquipseudomonas helleri. Next base: position 5,810 of record NZ_JYLD01000024.1, read on the forward strand.
ACGCGACTGTTGCTGCTGTTGCTGCGGCGCAGGGCGTTGTGCCTGCTGACGCGGAGCGGATTGCTGGTAGTTGTTACCGCCGCCCTGGTTTTGCTGGTCGCCCTGTGGACGGCCACCCAGCAGCTGCATGGTGCCTTGCATGTCGACCACGATTTCGGTGGTGTAACGCTTGATACCGTCTTTTTCCCACTCACGGGTTTGCAGCTTGCCTTCGATGTACACCTGCGAACCCTTGCGCAGGTATTCGCCAGCGATTTCGGCCACTTTGCCGAACATCGATACACGGTGCCATTCAGTCTTTTCGACTTTCTGACCGGTTTGTTTGTCGGTCCATTGTTCGCTGGTTGCCAGACTCAGGTTGGTCACGGCATTACCGTTAGGCAAGTAGCGAACTTCGGGATCCTGGCCGCATGTGCCGACCAATATAACTTTGTTAACCCCACGGGCCATAACGTTCTCCTAGGCTTCGCGCACCGGCGCCGGGTTAACCAGCTGCTCAAGTGTCGCGCGATCCAATAGTTCGGTGTCCAATTTGATATAAATCGCAGACTCTTCAGTCACGACCACTGCATCTGTAACGCCCTTAACGGCCTTTAAACGCTCTGCCAGACCTGCTTCGCGCAACGCTTGAGGTGACAACGGCAAGCGCAGGCTTGTTACGTAAGGTGGTTCGCGCATGGTAACAGCAAAGACCAGCCAGAGTGCAGCCAGAGCTGCGCATCCCAGGAACACAGCCGACAAACCGCCATGCTGGAAAAACCAGCCGCCGAGTATGCCGCCCAGTGCCGAACCGAGGAATTGGCTGGTGGAATACACCCCCATCGCCGTCCCTTTGCCGCCCGCCGGTGACACCTTGCTGATCAATGAAGGCAATGACGCCTCCAGCAGGTTAAACGCGGTAAAGAACACCACCGTGCCGATCACCAACGTTCGTAAACTGTCACCGAACTGCCAGAAGAATAGCTCAGTCAGCATCAACGTACTGACGGCGCCGAGCAAAACTCGTTTCATTTTGCGTTTCTTTTCGCCGTAGATGATGAACGGGATCATGGCGAAGAAAGAAATCAGCAGCGCGGTGAGGTACACCCACCAGTGCTGCTCCTTGGGCAGGCCGGCTTTTTCGACCAGCGCCAGCGGCAAGGCAATGAAGCTGGACATCAACATGGCGTGTAACACAAAGATGCCCAAATCCAGGCGCAGCAGGTCGGGATGGCGCAAGGTGGGCAACAAGGCCTGCTTGGCCACACCGGATTCGCGGTGCTGCAAGGTGTCGGTAGAACGCGGCACCATAAACCGGATGATGACGATGCCCAGCAGCGCCATCGCCCCCGTGGCCAGGAACAACCCGGACAGGCCGAAGGCGCGGGTCAGCAGCGGCCCGACGACCATGGCAACGGCAAACGACAAGCCGATGGTCATGCCGATCATGGCCATAGCCTTGGTGCGGTGCTGTTCGCGGGTGAGGTCGGAGAGCAGCGCCATCACGGCCGCCGAAATGGCGCCAGCGCCTTGCAGGACGCGTCCTGCAATCACGCCCCAAATGGAGTCCGATTGAGCCGCCAGCACGCTGCCCAGGGCAAACACGATCAATCCGAGGTAGATGACCGGGCGTCGGCCAATGCGGTCGGAAATGATCCCGAAAGGGATCTGAAAGAGCGCCTGAGTCAGGCCGTAAGCGCCTATCGCCAATCCAATCAATGCAGGTGTAGCGCCTGCCAGGTCCATGCCATAGGTCGCCAGAACCGGCAACACCATAAACATGCCAAGCATACGGAACGCAAACACAAGTGCCAGACCGCTGGCTGCGCGGGTCTCGCTGCCACTCATGCGTTCGCTTTGGGGATCGTGCATGGAAAAACCTCATGTGAACCGGCGGCGATTCTATCAGTCCCATCGAGTAACAGCACACACAGGAGCGGGCCGCGACGCTTTGTCACGTAAAAGTTAAGAAACGCCTGACAGAACACACACCCAACGTCAGCAGCCGCTGATGACATGCAGCCATCAAGGACCTGCACAGTTTTCCCGCAGATACGTATACTCAGTCGTTTACGTTATGCCCGCCAAGCGAGGCCGCAGTGGACAAGATCCTGATACGTGGGGCACGAACCCACAACCTGAAGAACATCGACCTGACCCTGCCAAGGGACAAACTGATCGTCATCACCGGACTGTCTGGCTCCGGCAAATCATCCCTGGCGTTTGACACGTTGTATGCCGAAGGCCAGCGGCGTTACGTCGAGTCCTTGTCGGCTTATGCCCGCCAGTTCTTGTCGATGATGGAAAAGCCCGACGTCGATACCATCGAAGGGTTGTCACCGGCGATTTCGATCGAGCAGAAGTCGACCTCGCACAACCCGCGCTCTACGGTCGGTACGATCACCGAGATTTACGATTACCTGCGCCTGCTGTACGCCCGCGTCGGTATCCCGCGTTGCCCGGACCACGACATCCCGCTGGAAGCCCAGACGGTCAGCCAGATGGTTGACCTGGTGCTGGCTCAGCCCGAAGGCAGCAAGTTGATGCTGCTGGCGCCGGTGATCCGCGAGCGCAAAGGTGAGCACCTGTCGGTGTTTGAAGAGTTGCGTGCTCAGGGTTTTGTGCGGGCCCGTGTGGACGGCAAGCTCTGTGAGCTGGATGAGCTGCCTAAACTCGACAAGCAGAAGAAGCACACCATTGATGTGGTGGTTGACCGCTTCAAAGTGCGTGCTGACCTGCAACAGCGCTTGGCAGAGTCGTTTGAAACGGCCCTGAAGCTGGCGGACGGTATTGCGCTGGTCGCACCGATGGACGATGAGCCGGGTGAAGAGATCATCTTCTCTGCACGCTTCGCCTGCCCGATCTGCGGCCATGCTATCAGTGAGCTTGAGCCCAAGCTGTTCTCCTTTAACAACCCGGCTGGCGCGTGCCCGACGTGCGACGGCCTGGGGGTGAAGCAGTTCTTTGATATCAAGCGCCTGGTGAACGGTGAGCTGACCCTGGCCGAGGGCGCCATCCGCGGTTGGGACCGGCGCAACGTCTATTACTTCCAGATGCTCGGGGCGCTGGCCAAGCATTACGATTTCAGCCTTGAAGTGCCATTCAATGAACTGCCTGCCGACAAGCAGAAAGTCATTCTGTACGGCAGTGGCTCTCAGAATGTGGATTTCCGCTATCTGAATGATCGCGGCGACATCGTGAAGCGCGCGCACCCGTTTGAAGGGATTGTGCCGAACCTTGAGCGCCGTTATCGGGAAACCGAGTCCGCTACAGTGCGTGAAGAGCTGGCCAAGTTCCTTAGCACGCAGTCTTGCCCGGATTGCCGTGGCACCCGCCTGCGCCGAGAGGCTCGTCATGTGTGGGTGGGTGAGAAAAACCTGCCGGCCGTGACCAATATGCCGATTGGTGATGCGACTGAGTATTTCAGTAGCCTGAGCCTGACCGGACGGCGTGGTGAAATCGCGGACAAGATCCTCAAGGAAATCCGCGAGCGCCTGCAGTTTTTGGTGAATGTGGGCCTCGACTACCTGTCGCTGGACCGCAGTGCCGACACGCTGTCGGGCGGTGAAGCGCAGCGGATTCGTCTGGCCAGCCAGATTGGCGCGGGTTTGGTGGGCGTTCTGTACATCCTCGACGAACCCTCGATTGGTTTGCACCAGCGCGATAACGACCGTTTGCTGGGCACGCTCAAGCACCTGCGCGATATCGGCAACACGGTGATTGTGGTTGAGCACGACGAAGACGCGATTCGTCTGGCGGATTACGTGGTGGACATCGGCCCGGGTGCCGGGGTGCATGGCGGGCATATCGTGGCTGAAGGGACGCCTGCCGAAGTGATGGCGCACCCTGACTCGCTCACTGGCAAGTACTTGTCTGGCCGGGTGAAAATTGAAGTTCCTGCCAAACGTACGCCACGCAACAAGAAGCTGACCCTGTCGCTCAAGGGCGCACGCGGCAACAACTTGCGCAACGTCGACCTTGAGATCCCTATTGGTCTTCTGACCTGCGTGACCGGTGTTTCGGGTTCGGGCAAATCGACGCTGATCAACAACACGCTGTATCCGCTGAGTGCCACCGCACTCAATGGCGCCACCACCCTGGAAGCTGCTGCCCATGACAGCATCAAAGGGCTGGAGCACCTGGATAAAGTCGTCGACATTGATCAAAGCCCGATTGGCCGGACGCCGCGTTCCAACCCGGCAACCTACACCGGACTGTTTACGCCGATCCGCGAGCTGTTTTCGGGTGTGCCTGAATCCCGTTCGCGGGGTTATGGCCCGGGGCGTTTCTCGTTCAACGTGAAAGGCGGACGCTGCGAGGCGTGTCAGGGCGATGGCCTTATCAAGGTAGAAATGCACTTTCTGCCGGATATCTACGTGCCGTGCGACGTCTGCAAGAGCAAGCGCTATAACCGCGAAACCCTTGAGATCAAGTACAAGGGCAAGAGCATCCATGAAGTGCTGGAGATGACGATCGAAGAAGCGCGTGAGTTCTTTGATGCAGTCCCTGCATTGGCGCGTAAGCTGCAAACCTTGATGGACGTAGGTTTGTCGTACATCAAGCTTGGGCAATCCGCCACGACGCTGTCAGGCGGTGAGGCCCAGCGGGTCAAGTTGTCTCGCGAGCTGTCCAAGCGCGACACCGGCAAAACGCTGTACATCCTTGATGAGCCGACTACCGGCCTGCACTTTGCGGACATCAAGCAATTGCTGGAAGTGCTGCACAGGCTGCGCGACCACGGCAACACGGTGGTGGTGATTGAGCACAACCTGGATGTGATCAAAACCGCAGACTGGCTGGTGGACCTCGGCCCGGAAGGCGGCTCGAAAGGTGGGCAGATCATTGCCACCGGCACGCCGGAAGCAGTGGCTGAGATGACGCAGTCTCACACCGGCTTCTACCTGAAGCCGTTGCTGATCCGCGACCGCGCTTAATTCGCGGTATTAAAAAGCCCCTGTCATTGCGAAATGACAGGGGCTTTTTGTTGGGCGTGAAGACTGCCGATCAGAACTGCGATTGCAGGTAGTTCTGCAGACCGATGGACTTGATCAGGCCCAGCTGTTTTTCCAGCCAGTAGGTGTGATCTTCTTCGGTGTCTGCCAACTGAATGCGCAGGATGTCGCGGCTTACGTAGTCTTTGTGCAGCTCACACAACTCGATGCCTTTACACAGTGCAGCACGCACTTTGTATTCCAGGCGCAAATCGGCGGCGAGCATCTCTGGCACGGTGGTGCCGACGTCCAGATCGTCCGGGCGCATGCGTGGCGTACCCTCGAGCATGAGAATCCGGCGCATCAACGCATCAGCGTGTTGTGCCTCTTCTTCCATTTCGTGGTTGATACGCTCGTACAACTTGGTGAAGCCCCAGTCCTCGTACATACGGGAATGGACAAAATATTGGTCACGTGCAGCCAGCTCGCCGGTTAACAACGTGTTGAGGTAATCGATTACGTCCGGGTGCCCTAGCATCGCCCCACATCTCCCTGCTTGAAAGGCTGTAGTTTGAACCAAGCTGACTGTGAGGTCACGGCTAAATCGCAATAAAAACGCTAATTTGCACAGAAAACACGTCTAAATAACGCAAAAACCGCCCATTTGAGGGCGGTTCTGCTTCTCACTTAGACTTACTTCACCGTTACACCCAAGGCTTTGGCAACGCCTTGACCGTAGGCCGGGTCTGCTTTGAGGAAGTGCTGCAACTGACGCTGAACAACGTCGTCGGTCACGCCTTCCATCGCACCGGCGATGTTGTTGATGAGCAGGGCTTTCTGGTCATCATTCATCAAGCGGAACAGAGCACCGGCGTAGCTGTAGTAGTCGGTGTCTTCACGGTGGTCGTAGCGGTCTGCTGCGCCACTGAGCGCCAAGGGTGGTTCAGCATACTGCGGGGCCTGCTTGGGCGCGTCAGCGTAGCTGTTGGGTTCGTAGTTAGGCGCAGCACCACCATTGTTGCCATAGGCCATCGAACCGTCACGCTGATAGTTGTGCGCAGGCACACGTGGGGCGTTGATGGGCAGGTGCTGGTGGTTGGTGCCGACACGGTAGCGGTGCGCATCCGCGTAAGCGAATACACGGCCTTGGAGCATGCGATCAGGGGAGAGACCTACACCCGGGATCATATTGCTTGGGCCAAACGCTGCCTGTTCAACTTCTGCAAAGTAGTTGAGCGGGTTACGGTTGAGCTCAAGTTCGCCGATCTCGATCAACGGGAACTCTTTTTGCGACCAGGTTTTGGTGACATCGAACGGGTTGTCGCGATGCGTTGCCGCTTGGGCCTCGGTCATGATCTGGATGCATACACGCCATTTAGGATAGTCACCGCGCTCGATGGCTTCGAACAGGTCGCGCTGGGCGTAGTCCGGGTCAGTGCCTGCCAGACGTGCGGCTTCTTCTGGTGGCAAGTTCTTGATGCCTTGCTTGGTTTTGTAATGCCACTTAACCCAATGACGCTCACCGGCCGCATTGATCAGGCTGTAGGTGTGACTGCCAAAACCGTGCATATGACGGTAGCCATCAGGAATGCCGCGGTCCGAGAACAGGATGGTGACCTGGTGCAGCGATTCTGGTGAATGCGACCAGAAATCCCACTTCATCTGCGCACTTTTCAGGTTGCTTTGCGGCAAGCGTTTTTGGGTGTGGATAAAGTCAGGGAATTTCAGCGGATCACGAATAAAGAAAACTGGGGTGTTGTTACCCACGATGTCCCAGTTGCCTTCTTCGGTGTAGAACTTGAGGGCAAAACCACGCGGGTCGCGCTCGGTGTCAGCAGAGCCACGTTCACCGCCCACGGTTGAGAAGCGCAAGAAGGTCGGGGTTTGCTTGCCAACGGTGTCAAACAGCTTGGCGCTGCTGTATTGGCTGATGTCACGGGTCAGTGTGAACGTGCCATGGGCAGCCGAACCTTTGGCGTGCACACGACGTTCTGGAATGTTTTCTCGGTTGAAGTGCGCGAGCTTTTCGATCAGGTGAAAGTCATCGAGCAACAACGGGCCCCGAGGCCCAGCCGAACGAGAGTTCTGATTGTCAGCAACAGGGGCGCCGCTGGCGGTCGTCAGGGTTTTGGTCTGGCTCATGCTAATCCTTCCTCAGTCAGTCTTGATGCTGCCGGCTAATCGGCTGAGGAAGAGTATTGACCACGATACCTGTGTGGGCAAATGCATTAAATTGTCGAACTCAATAGCTTTTTATTATCGAACGGACACAAAAAACCGGGCACTAGGCCCGGTTCTTTGTAGAGACTGACGTCTTACTCAGCGGATACAGCTTCACCGCCAACTGGACGATCAACCAACTCGACGTACGCCATAGGCGCGTTGTCGCCAGCGCGGAAACCGCACTTGAGGATGCGCAGGTAGCCACCCTCACGAGTTGCATAACGCTTGCCCAGATCGTTGAACAGCTTACCAACGATAGCTTTCGAACGAGTGCGGTCGAAAGCCAGACGGCGGTTAGCAACAGAATCGTTCTTGGCCAGAGTGATCAGCGGCTCAGCAACGCGACGCAGTTCTTTGGCTTTCGGCAGAGTCGTTTTGATCAGCTCGTGCTCGAACAGCGACACTGCCATGTTTTGAAACATAGCCTTGCGGTGCGAGCTAGTGCGGCTCAGGTGACGACCACTTTTACGATGACGCATGGTTCATTCCTTACCAAACACAACGTTCGGTGATTACGACGATCAGGCAGTCGCCTTGTCGTCCTTCTTAAGACTTGCAGGCGGCCAGTTGTCGAGGCGCATGCCGAGGGACAGACCACGGGAGGCCAGAACGTCCTTGATTTCAGTCAAGGATTTCTTGCCCAGGTTCGGAGTCTTCAACAGTTCTACTTCGGTGCGCTGAATCAAGTCACCAATGTAGTAAATGTTCTCCGCCTTAAGGCAGTTGGCCGAACGCACGGTCAGTTCCAGATCGTCAACCGGACGAAGCAGGATCGGATCGATCTCGTCTTCCTGTTCGATAACCACTGGCTCGCTGTCACCTTTGAGGTCGACGAATGCAGCCAACTGCTGTTGCAGGATGGTTGCAGCACGACGGATAGCCTCTTCAGGATCCAGTGTACCGTTGGTCTCCAGATCAATTACCAACTTGTCCAGGTTAGTACGCTGCTCGACACGGGCGTTTTCCACCACGTATGCGATACGGCGAACCGGGCTGAACGAAGAGTCGAGCTGCAAGCGACCGATGCTGCGGCTTTCGTCTTCATCGCTCTGACGCGAGTCGGCTGGTTCATAACCACGACCACGAGCTACGGTGAGCTTCATGTTCAAGGCGCCGTTAGACGCCAGGTTGGCGATTACGTGATCGGGATTAACGATCTCGACATCATGATCCAGCTGAATATCGGCAGCGGTAACCACCCCCGAACCCTTCTTCGACAAGGTCAGCGTAACTTCGTCACGGCCGTGCAGCTTGATAGCCAGACCTTTAAGGTTCAACAGGATTTCAATTACGTCTTCCTGTACACCTTCGATGGCGCTGTACTCGTGGAGCACACCATCAATCTCGGCCTCGACTACTGCACAGCCTGGCATTGAGGACAACAGGATGCGGCGCAGCGCGTTGCCCAGGGTGTGGCCAAAACCACGCTCGAGAGGCTCGAGAGTGATTTTAGCGCGGGTTGGACTGACAACCTGCACATCAATGTGGCGGGGTGTCAGGAACTCATTTACCGAAATCTGCATGGATGCACCTATTTTCTAGCCCTTACTTGGAGTAGAGCTCGACAATCAGGCTTTCGTTGATGTCGGCGGACAGATCACTGCGAGCTGGAACGTTCTTGAAAACGCCCGACTTCTTCTCAGTGTCTACTTCTACCCATTCTACGCGACCACGTTGGGCACACAGATCGAGAGCTTGGACAATGCGAAGCTGGTTCTTTGCTTTCTCGCGGATAGCGACCACGTCACCAGCACGAACCTGGTAGGACGGAACGTTAACGGTTTGACCGTTTACGCTGATCGACTTGTGCGATACCAACTGACGGGATTCGGCACGAGTAGAACCAAAGCCCATACGGTATACGACGTTATCCAGACGGCATTCGAGCAGTTGCAACAGGTTTTCGCCAGTTGCGCCTTTCTTGCCAGCAGCTTGTTTGTAGTAGCCGCTGAATTGACGCTCGAGAACGCCGTAGATACGACGGACCTTCTGCTTTTCACGCAGTTGGGTGCCGTAGTCGGATTGGCGACCGCGGCGTTGGCCGTGGATGCCTGGAGCAGCTTCAATATTGCACTTCGATTCGATAGCGCGCACACCACTCTTCAGGAAGAGATCAGTGCCTTCACGACGTGCCAGTTTGCATTTTGGACCAATGTAACGAGCCATTCTTTACAGTCTCCTGGATTACACGCGGCGCTTCTTCGGCGGACGGCACCCGTTGTGCGGGATTGGCGTCACGTCGGTGATGCTGGCGATCTTATAGCCACAGCCGTTCAAAGCACGGACAGCGGACTCACGACCTGGACCTGGGCCCTTAACGTTAACGTCAAGGTTTTTCAGGCCATATTCCAGCGCAGCTTGACCAGCACGTTCAGCAGCTACTTGAGCAGCGAACGGGGTGGACTTGCGAGAACCGCGGAAACCCGAACCACCGGAGGTAGCCCAAGAAAGCGCGTTACCCTGACGGTCGGTGATGGTCACGATTGTGTTGTTGAAAGACGCGTGGATGTGGGCGATGCCATCAACCACTGTCTTTTTTACTTTTTTACGAGGACGAGCAGCAGGTTTTGCCATGACTAAATTCCTGTCGATTCGCTGGTGCGATTACTTGCGGATCGGCTTACGCGGACCTTTGCGAGTACGCGCGTTGGTCTTGGTACGCTGACCGCGCACTGGAAGACCACGACGATGGCGCAGACCGCGGTAGCAGCCCAAGTCCATCAAGCGTTTGATTTTCATGTTGACTTCACGACGCAGGTCACCTTCAGTGGTGAACTTTGCCACTTCGCCACGCAGCAACTCAATCTGCTCGTCGCTCAGATCCTTGATCTTAGCGGCTGGGTTTACACCAGCATCCACACAGATTTTCTGTGCAGTAGTGCGACCAACACCAAAGATGTAGGTCAGCGAGATAACAGTGTGCTTGTTATCTGGAATGTTAACGCCTGCAATACGGGCCATTCAGTGGGACTCCAATTGACAGCTACCTACGCCCCGGAAGCCAAGAAATAGGGCGCGAGATAATATCGCTGTAATAACAAATAATCAACCCAGCAGCGCACTAGCTGCTGGGCTTCAAACAGATCACACTCAGCCTTGGCGCTGTTTGTGACGTGGTTCCGCGCTGCAAATTACCCGAACAACACCTTCGCGGCGAATAATCTTGCAGTTACGGCACAGCTTTTTCACCGATGCACGAACTTTCATCACCAACTCCTCTAACCTTATGGGAACTTCAGCGCAGCATGCCGCTGCCGTAGCCCTTCAGGTTGGCTTTCTTCATCAGGGATTCGTACTGGTGCGAAACGAGGTGCGATTGTACTTGCGACATAAAGTCCATAACAACCACGACCACGATCAGCAACGAGGTCCCGCCAAGGTAGAACGGAACGTTTGCCGCAACCACCAGGAACTGGGGCAGCAGACATACGGCCGTCATATAAAGAGCACCGAACAGAGTCAAACGAGTCAAAACGCCATCAATATAGCGTGCCGACTGCTCACCTGGACGGATACCCGGAATAAAGGCACCGGACTTCTTCAGGTTTTCCGCTACGTCTTTCGGATTGAACATCAACGCCGTATAGAAGAAGCAGAAGAAAATAATCCCTGCACTAAACAGCAGAATATTCAACGGCTGACCAGGAGCGATCGACTGCGAGATGTCCTGCAACCAGCCCATACCTTCAGACTGACCGAACCAGGCACCCAGCGAAGCCGGGAACAGCAAAATGCTGCTCGCAAAAATAGCCGGAATAACACCGGCCATATTCACTTTCAGCGGTAGGTGGCTAGTCTGCGCAGCAAACACCTTGCGGCCTTGCTGACGCTTGGCGTAGTGAACAGCAATACGACGCTGACCACGCTCAATGAACACCACGAAACCGATAATCGCTACTGCCAGCAAACCGATAGCAACCAAGGCGAAGATATTGATATCGCCCTGACGCGCAGACTCAAAAGACTGCCCAATTGCTCTCGGAAGACCGGCGACGATACCCGAAAAAATCAACATCGAGATACCGTTGCCAACACCACGCTCAGTAATCTGCTCACCCAGCCACATCATGAACATTGCACCCGCCACAAATGTGGTTACTGCAACGAAATGGAAGCCTAGATCACCAGTGAACGCTACGCCCTGCCCCGCCAGACCAATGGACATGCCAATGGCCTGGACGAGAGCGAGAGCGACAGTGAGGTAGCGGGTGTACTGGCTTATCTTGCGACGACCAGCTTCACCTTCCTTCTTCAACTGCTCCAGCTGTGGGCTGACAGCGGACATAAGCTGCATGATGATCGATGCCGAAATGTACGGCATGATCCCCAGCGCAAAAATACTCATCCGCTCCAGCGCACCGCCGGAAAACATGTTGAACAAGCTAAGTATGGTCCCCTCATTCTGTCGAAACAGGTCCGCCAGCCGGTCGGGGTTAATGCCTGGAACTGGAATGTGTGCGCCTATCCGGTAGACGATAATCGCCAGGAATAGAAAACGCAGACGAGCCCAGAGCTCGGATAACCCGCCTTTGCTGAGCGCTGAGAGAGCACCTTGCTTAGCCATTTATTCCTCGAACTTGCCGCCAGCTGCTTCGATAGCCGAACGCGCACCTTTGGTGGCGCCGATTCCCTTGCCGATTGTGACAGCGCGAGTAACTTCACCGGACAGCATGATTTTCACACGCAGTACGTTGACGTTGATCACGTTGGCATCTTTCAGGGTCTGCAGAGTAACGATGTCGCCTTCCACTTTAGCCAGCTCGGACAGACGCACTTCTGCGCGATCCATAGCTTTCAGGGAAACGAAACCGAACTTAGGCAGACGACGATGCAGCGGCTGTTGACCGCCTTCAAAGCCTGGAGCAATAGTGCCACCGGAGCGGGAAGTTTGACCTTTGTGACCACGGCCACCAGTCTTACCCAAACCACTACCGATACCACGGCCCGGACGATGCTTTTCGCGACGGGAACCCGGCGCTGGACTCAGATCATTGAGTTTCATCGATTAACCCTCGACACGCAGCATGTAGTAAGCCTTGTTGATCATCCCGCGATTCTCGGGAGTATCCTGGACTTCTACAGTGTGACCGATGCGACGCAGACCCAGACCCTTAACGCACAATTTGTGGTTAGGGATGCGGCCGGTCATGCTTTTGATCAGCGTTACTTTTACGGTAGCCATGATCAGAAGATCTCCTTGACGCTTTTGCCACGCTTAGCAGCGATGGACTCAGGAGATTGCATAGCTTTCAAACCTTTGAAAGTGGCGTGAACCACGTTTACCGGGTTAGTCGAGCCGTAGCACTTAGCCAGAACGTTCTGAACGCCAGCAACTTCGAGGACAGCACGCATAGCGCCGCCAGCGATGATACCGGTACCTTCAGAAGCAGGCTGCATGTACACCTTCGAAGCGCCGTGAGCGGACTTCATTGCGTACTGCAGAGTTGTGCCGTTCAGGTCAACTTGAATCATGTTGCGGCGAGCAGCTTCCATTGCCTTCTGGATCGCAGCAGGCACTTCACGTGACTTGCCACGGCCGAAGCCAACGCGCCCTTTACCATCACCAACCACGGTCAACGCGGTGAAAGTGAAGATACGGCCGCCTTTAACGGTTTTGGCTACGCGGTTAACTTGAACCAGCTTCTCAATGTAGCCTTCGTCGCGCTTTTGGTCGTTATTTGACATAACTTAGAACTCCAGCCCAGCTTCACGAGCAGCCTCAGCCAGCGCTTTCACGCGGCCGTGGTACTTGAAGCCAGAGCGGTCGAAAGCCACCTGCGAGACGCCAGCGGCTTTTGCACGCGTAGCGACCAGCTGGCCAACCTTTGTGGCCGCGTCGATGTTGCCAGTGGCAGCATCACGCAGTTCTTTGTCCAAAGTCGAGGCGCTTGCCAGGACTTTGCTGCCGTCGGCCGAGATGACCTGGGCATAGATGTGCTGCGAAGAGCGGAACACGCAGAGACGCACGACTTCTAGTTCGTGCATTTTCAGACGTGCTTTGCGAGCGCGACGCAGTCGAGTAACTTTTTTGTCGGTCATTTGCTAGGCCCTACTTCTTCTTGGCTTCTTTACGGCGGACGACTTCGTCCGCGTAACGCACACCTTTACCTTTGTAAGGCTCTGGTGGACGGAAGTCGCGGATCTCAGCGGCCACTTGACCTACCAGCTGCTTGTCGATGCCCTTGATCAGGATATCGGTCTGGCTAGGGGTCTCAGCGGTGATGCCTTCCGGCAGTTCGTAATCCACTGGGTGCGAGAAGCCAAGAGCCAGGTTCAGCACTGTGCCTTTTGCTTGCGCTTTGTAACCAACACCGACCAGCTGGAGCTTACGCTCGAAGCCTTGGCTTACGCCTTGGACCATGTTGTTTACCAACGCACGAGTGGTACCAGCCATTGCGCGAGTTTGTTGATCGCCATTGCGAGCAGCGAAACGCAGCTCACCAGCTTCTTCAACGATTTCAACCGACGAATGGATGTTCAGTTCTAGAGTGCCTTTAGCACCCTTCACCGAAAGCTGTTGGCCGGCGAATTTAACTTCGACACCAGCTGGCAGCTTAACGGGGTTCTTAGCGACGCGTGACATGCTTATCCCCCCTTAGAACACTGTGCAAAGAACTTCGCCGCCGACACCGGCAGCGCGCGCAGCACGATCCGTCATCACACCTTTGTTGGTGGAGACGATGGACACACCGAGGCCGCCACGAACTTTTGGCAGATCATCGGAGGACTTGTACTGACGCAGACCTGGACGGCTAACGCGCTTAACTTCTTCGATAACCGGACGGCCTTCGAAGTACTTCAGCTCGATAGACAGCAGTGGTTTGATTTCGCTGCTGATCTGAAAATCCGCGATATAACCTTCGTCCTTCAGAACTTTGGCTACAGCTACCTTCAACGTGGAAGACGGCATGCTTACGACAGACTTTTCAGCCATCTGGGCATTACGGATTCGAGTTAGCATGTCCGCTAACGGGTCCTGCATACTCATGGGCTAGACGCTCCTGATACAAAAAGAATTAGCCTTGCGGCTACAACTGTCACCGAGTGACTCCGTGCTCAAAAAGCACAGGCTCTGGCGAGCCGGTCATTCTAGACACACGCCAGAAATGAATCAAGCCCCAATAGGGGCTTGATTCAAGTACAAGGTCACCGGCTGTCAGGATCTTGCGACCCCGACAGCGATAACTTTGTCGGTACGCCTTACCAGCTAGCTTTAACCAGACCTGGTACGTCACCGCGCATTGCTGCTTCACGCAATTTGTTACGGCCCAGGCCGAACTTGCGGTAAACACCGTGCGGACGACCAGTCAGGCGGCAGCGGTTACGCATGCGCGAAGCGCTTGCGTCACGTGGCTGCTTCTGCAGAGCGATTTGAGCTTCCCAACGTGCTTCTGGACTTGCGTTCAGATCAACGATGATAGCTTTCAGCTCAGCACGCTTCTTGGCGAACTTGGCAACCGTGAGCTGACGTTTCAGCTCGCGGTTTTTCATGCTCATCTTGGCCATGGTCCTACTCCAATCAGTTGCGGAACGGGAATTTGAAAGCACGCAGCAATGCGCGACCTTCGTCATCCGTCCGAGCAGTGGTGGTCAGGGTGATGTCCAGACCGCGAAGAGCATCGATTTTGTCGTAGTCAATTTCCGGGAAAATGATCTGCTCTTTAACGCCCATGCTGTAGTTGCCACGACCATCGAAGGACTTGGCATTCAGGCCGCGGAAGTCGCGAACCCGAGGCAGGGAGATCGACAGCAGACGATCCAGGAATTCGTACATACGCTCACGGCGCAGAGTTACTTTGACGCCGATCGGCCAACCTTCACGGACTTTAAAGCCAGCGATGGATTTGCGAGCGTAGGTCACAACAACTTTTTGACCGGTGATTTTTTCCAAATCAGCTACTGCGTGCTCGATGACTTTTTTGTCGCCGATCGCTTCGCCCAAGCCCATGTTCAGGGTGATTTTGGTAACGCGCGGAACTTCCATCACGTTCGAAAGCTTAAGTTCTTCCTTAAGTTTCGGAGCGATTTCCTTCCGGTAAATCTCTTTTAGTCGTGCCATGGTCTCATCTACCTAGCAGTGTTCAAGCATCAACCGCTTTTTGGGTCGACTTGAAGACACGAATTTTTTTGCCTTCTTCTACTTTGAAACCAACGCGGTCAGCCTTGTTGGTTTCGCCGTTGAAAATGGCCACGTTAGAAGCGTCCAGTGGAGCTTCTTTCTCGACGATACCGCCTTGCACGCCCGACATCGGGTTAGGCTTGGTATGACGCTTAACCAGGTTCAGACCACCAACAACCAGACGGTTGTTAGCGAGAACCTTAAGCACCTTACCGCGCTTACCTTTGTCTTTGCCGGCGATCACGATGATCTCGTCGTCACGACGAATCTTTTGCATGTCGGATCTCCTTACAGCACTTCTGGGGCGAGCGAGACGATCTTCATGAACTTCTCGTTGCGAAGTTCACGGGTCACTGGCCCAAAGATACGGGTGCCGATCGGCTCTTGCTTGTTGTTCAGAAGAACAGCAGCGTTGCCATCAAAGCGGATAATGGAGCCATCAGCACGACGTACGCCGTGACGAGTGCGGACTACTACAGCAGTCATCACTTGGCCTTTTTTCACTTTACCGCGAGGAATTGCTTCCTTGACGGTAACTTTGATGATGTCACCGATACCAGCGTAACGACGATGGGAGCCACCCAGCACCTTGATGCACATAACACGGCGTGCGCCGCTGTTATCGGCCACATCGAGCATGGATTGAGTCTGAATCATATAATTTCTCCGACCCCTAGTCCTTAGACTTCCACAGCGCGTTCGAGAACATCAACCAGAGCCCAAGACTTAGTCTTGGCCAGCGGACGAGTTTCACGAATAGTGACTTTGTCGCCGATGTGGCACTGATTGGTTTCGTCGTGCGCGTGCAGCTTAGTCGAACGCTTAACGTATTTACCGTAGATCGGGTGCTTAACGCGACGTTCGATCAGAACGGTGATGGTCTTGTCCATCTTGTCGCTGACAACACGGCCAGTCAGCGTACGGACAGTTTTTTCGGCTTCAGCCATGATTACTTACCTGCCTGCTGTTTGAGCACAGTCTTCACGCGAGCGATGTCACGCTTAACTTGCGAGAGCAGATGCGACTGCCCCAACTGGCCAGTTGCTTTCTGCATGCGCAGATTGAACTGGTCGCGCAGCAAGCCGAGCAGTTGCTCGTTCAGCTGCTGTGCGGATTTTTCACGAAGTTCATTCGCTTTCATCACATCACCGTCCGTTTAACAAAGGAGGTGGCGAGCGGCAGCTTTGCAGCAGCCAGGGCGAAAGCCTCACGCGCCAGCTCTTCAGAAACACCCTCGATTTCATACAGGACTTTGCCTGGCTGAATCTGGGCAACCCAGTATTCCACGTTACCCTTACCTTTACCCATCCGAACTTCGAGAGGCTTTTTGGAAATAGGCTTGTCCGGGAATACACGGATCCAGATCTTGCCGCCACGCTTAACGTGACGGGTCAGTGCACGACGCGCTGATTCGATCTGACGAGCGGTGAGACGACCACGAGCAACAGACTTCAGCGCATACTCGCCGAAGCTGACTTTGCTACCGCGCAGTGCCAAGCCACGGTTGTGGCCAGTCATTTGCTTGCGGAACTTCGTACGCTTAGGTTGTAACATTTTGCGTACCCCTTACTTAGCAGCTTTTTTACGAGGCGCTGGTGCTTGTGGCTTCAGCTCTTCTTGGCGACCACCGATTACTTCGCCTTTGAAGATCCAAACCTTTACACCGATCACACCGTAAGTGGTGTGAGCTTCGTAGTTGGCATAGTCGATGTCGGCACGCAGGGTGTGCAATGGCACACGACCTTCGCGATACCATTCAGTACGTGCGATTTCAGCACCGCCGAGACGACCGCTCACTTGGATTTTGATGCCTTTGGCACCAATGCGCATAGCGTTCTGTACAGCGCGTTTCATCGCGCGACGGAACATTACACGACGCTCCAGCTGCTGAGCTACGCTCTGCGCAACCAGCATACCGTCGAGTTCCGGCTTGCGGATCTCTTCGATATTGATGTGCACAGGCACACCCATTTGCTTGGTCAGGTCCTGACGCAGCTTCTCAACATCTTCACCTTTCTTCCCGATAACGATACCTGGACGAGCGGTGTGGATGGTGATGCGTGCAGTTTGGGCCGGACGATGGATATCGATACGGCTTACGGACGCGCTTTTTAGTTTGTCTTGGAGGTATTCACGCACCTTCAGATCAGCGAACAAGTAGTCCGCATAAGTCCGGCCGTCTGCGTACCAGACGGAGGTGTGCTCCTTGACGATTCCCAGGCGAATGCCAATGGGATGTACTTTCTGACCCATCTCTTCGACTCCGTTACTTGTCAGCAACCTTGACAGTGATATGGCAAGACCGCTTGACGATGCGATCAGCGCGGCCTTTGGCACGCGGCATGATGCGCTTCAGCGAACGCCCTTCGTTGACGAAAACGGTGGCGACTTTCAGGTCGTCAACGTCAGCGCCTTCGTTATGCTCGGCGTTGGCTACGGCCGACTCCAGCACTTTTTTGATGATCTCGGCGGCTTTCTTGTTGCTGAAAGCCAACAGGTTGAGCGCTTCGCCCACCTTCTTCCCGCGGATCTGGTCGGCGACCAAGCGGGCTTTCTGGGCGGAGATTCGAGCGCCCGACAACTTAGCGGCTACTTCCATCGTTCCTTACCCCTTAACGCTTGGCTTTCTTGTCAGCCACGTGCCCACGATAAGTGCGGGTACCGGCAAACTCGCCTAGTTTATGGCCAACCATGTCTTCGTTCACAAGAACTGGAACATGCAGACGACCGTTATGCACAGCGATGGTCAGACCGACCATTTGTGGCAGGATCATCGAACGACGCGACCAGGTTTTCACCGGTTTGCGATCGTTCTTTTCCGCCGCCACTTCGATCTTCTTCAGTAGGTGAAGATCAATAAAAGGACCTTTTTTCAGAGAACGTGGCACTGTCGTATCCCTCTATTTACTTGCGACGACGGACGATCATTTTGTCGGTACGCTTATTACCACGAGTCTTCGCGCCCTTAGTCGGGAAGCCCCATGGCGATACCGGATGACGACCACCAGAGGTACGACCTTCACCACCACCATGTGGGTGGTCAACCGGGTTCATGGCAACACCACGAACGGTTGGGCGAACGCCACGCCAGCGTTTGGCACCAGCTTTACCCAGCGAACGCAGGCTGTGCTCGGAGTTCGAGACTTCGCCCAGCGTTGCACGGCATTCAGCCAATACTTTACGCATTTCACCAGAACGCAGACGCAGGGTCACGTAGACACCTTCGCGAGCTACCAGCTGAGCCGAAGCACCAGCGGAACGAGCGATTTGCGCGCCTTTACCTGGCTTCAATTCGATGCCGTGTACGGTGCTACCTACTGGAATGCTGCGCAGTTGCAGCGAGTTACCTGGCTTGATCGGGGCCAAAGCACCCGAGATCAGCTGGTCACCAGCGCTCACGCCTTTAGGGGCGATGATGTAACGGCGTTCGCCGTCTGCGTACAGCATAAGAGCAATGTGAGCAGTACGGTTTGGATCGTATTCGATACGCTCAACAGTGGCTGGAATGCCATCTTTGTCGTTGCGACGGAAGTCGACCATACGGTAATGCTGCTTATGACCACCACCGATGTGACGCGTGGTAATGCGGCCATTGTTGTTACGACCACCAGACTTCGATTTTTTCTCGAGCAGCGGTGCGTGAGGAGCGCCTTTGTGCAGCTCCTTGTTGACCACCTTGACCACATGACGGCGGCCAGGGGAAGTCGGTTTGCATTTAACGATTGCCATGATGCACCCCTTCCTTACTCAGCACTGCTGCTGAAATCGAGATCTTGGCCTGGCTGAAGGGAGATTACTGCCTTCTTCCAGTCATTACGCTTGCCCACGCCGCGAGCGGTGCGCTTGCTCTTACCCAGAACGTTCAGGGTAGTAACACGCTCAACTTTCACGCTGAACAGGCTTTCGACGGCCTTCTTGATTTCCAGCTTGGTTGCGTCTGTAGCAACCTTGAAAACGAACTGGCCTTTCTTGTCTGCCAGAACCGTAGCCTTCTCGGAAACGTGCGGGCCAAGCAGAACTTTAAATACGCGTTCCTGGTTCATCCCAGCAGCTCCTCGAATTTCTTCACGGCCGACACGGTGATCAACACCTTGTCGTATGCGATCAGACTAACTGGATCGGAACCTTGCACGTCACGTACATCAACGTGTGGCAGGTTGCGAGCAGCCAGGTACAGGTTCTGATCAACAACTTCGGACACGATCAGGACGTCAGTCAGACCCATGCCATTCAGTTTGTTCAGCAGATCTTTGGTTTTTGGCGCTTCAACAGCGAAGTCCTGAACCACGACCAGACGATCAGTACGCACGAGTTCAGCAAGGATGGAGCGCAGTGCTGCGCGGTACATCTTCTTGTTGAGCTTCTGAGAGTGATCCTGTGGACGAGCTGCGAAAGTGGTACCGCCGCCACGCCAGATTGGGCTACGGATAGTACCAGCACGAGCACGGCCAGTACCTTTCTGACGCCAAGGGCGCTTACCGCCACCACGAACATCAGAACGGGTCTTTTGCTGCTTGCTACCTTGACGGCCGCCGGCCATGTAGGCCACGACTGCTTGGTGAACCAGCGTCTCGTTGAATTCGCCGCCGAAAGTCAGTTCGGAAACTTCGATCGCCTGAGCGTCATTTACGTTTAATTGCATGTCAGCTTCCCCTTAACCGCGAGCCTTGGCCGCTGGACGTACAACCAGGTTGCCGCCAGTAGCGCCAGGAACAGCACCCTTGACCAACAACAGATTGCGTTCAGCGTCGACGCGCACTACTTCGAGGGACTGCACGGTCACGCGCTCAGCGCCCATATGACCGGACATTTTTTTGCCCTTGAATACACGACCAGGAGTCTGGCACTGGCCAATAGAGCCCGGGACGCGGTGGGAAACGGAGTTACCGTGAGTGTTATCTTGGCCACGGAAATTCCAACGCTTGATCGTACCCTGGAAGCCTTTACCTTTGGACTGACCGGTTACATCAACCAGTTGACCAGCAGCGAAGATTTCAGCGTTGATCAGATCGCCAGCTTGGTACTCGCCTTCTTCAAGACGGAATTCCAGCACGGTACGACCAGCAGCAACGTTTGCCTTGGCGAAGTGACCCGCCTGAGCAGCGGTTACACGCGAAGCGCGACGCTCGCCGACAGTGACTTGCACTGCACGATAGCCATCGGTTTCTTCAGTTTTGAACTGGGTGACGCGATTCGGCTCGATCTCAATGACCGTGACCGGAATGGAGACACCTTCTTCGGTGAAAATACGGGTCATACCGCATTTACGACCGACTACACCAATAGTCATGTTGTAAACCTCATGAGTGTACGGGGCTTTCACCCGCTATGGCCGCCCATTTCAGAGCGTTACACGACTAAGACCCAAGTCTTAGCCGAGGCTGATCTGCACTTCCACACCGGCCGCAAGATCAAGCTTCATAAGTGCATCAACGGTTTTATCCGTTGGCTGAACGATGTCCAGAACGCGCTTATGAGTACGGATCTCGTACTGGTCACGCGCGTCTTTGTTGACGTGCGGGGAGACCAGAACGGTGAACCGCTCTTTACGGGTAGGCAGTGGAATTGGACCACGCACTTGAGCACCAGTACGTTTCGCGGTTTCCACGATTTCCTGGGTTGATTGGTCGATCAGGCGATGGTCAAAAGCCTTCAACCTGATACGGATTTGCTGATTTTGCATTGGATTTCAGACTCCAGATTGCTGTTCCCACCGAGCGCAATACGCCCGTTTAAAGGAGGCGCAATTCTATAGACGACCCCACTAGGTGTCAACTCAATAAAAAAAGCCCCCGCTGAGCGGGGGCTTTTTCATGCAATCATCGATTACTCGATGATTTTGGCTACGACGCCAGCGCCGACGGTACGACCGCCTTCACGGATAGCGAAACGCAGACCATCTTCCATTGCGATGGTTTTGATCAGGGTAACAGTCATTTGAATGTTGTCACCTGGCATTACCATTTCAACGCCTTCTGGCAGTTCGCAGTTACCAGTCACGTCAGTAGTACGGAAGTAGAACTGTGGACGGTAGCCTTTGAAGAACGGAGTATGACGGCCGCCTTCTTCTTTGCTCAGAACGTATACTTCTGCGGTGAACTTGGTGTGAGGCTTAACAGTGCCTGGCTTAACCAGAACCTGACCACGCTCAACGTCGTCACGCTTGGTACCACGCAGCAGAACGCCGCAGTTCTCGCCAGCACGACCTTCGTCGAGCAGTTTGCGGAACATTTCAACGCCGGTGCAAGTGGTAACAGTTGTGTCACGCAGACCAACGATTTCCAGTGGATCTTGAACGCGAACGATACCGCGCTCGATACGACCAGTTACAACAGTACCGCGACCAGAGATCGAGAATACGTCTTCGATTGGCATCAGGAACGGCTTGTCGGTCAGACGAACTGGTTCTGGGATGTAGGTATCCAGAGTTTCAACCAGTTTACGAACGGCAGTGGTGCCCATTTCGTTTTCGTCGTTACCTTCCAGAGCCATACGAGCAGAACCGATGATGATCGGAGTGTCGTCGCCTGGGAAGTCGTAAGTGCTCAGCAGATCGCGCACTTCCATCTCAACCAGTTCCAGCAGCTCAGCGTCGTCTACCAGGTCAGCCTTGTTCAGGAAAACCACGATGTACGGAACGCCTACCTGACGGGACAGCAGGATGTGCTCACGAGTTTGTGGCATCGGACCATCAGCGGCCGAACAAACCAGGATCGCGCCGTCCATTTGGGCAGCACCAGTGATCATGTTCTTCACGTAGTCAGCGTGACCTGGGCAGTCAACGTGAGCGTAGTGACGAATAGTCGAGTTGTACTCAACGTGAGCAGTGTTGATGGTGATACCACGAGCTTTTTCTTCTGGCGCGCTGTCGATCTTGTCGAAGTCAACACGAGCAGAACCGAAAACTTCGGAGCAAACACGAGTCAGAGCTGCGGTCAGCGTGGTTTTACCATGGTCAACGTGACCGATAGTGCCAACGTTGACGTGCGGTAGGGAACGATCAAATTTTTCTTTAGCCACGACAATTAACTCCTTGCCTAAAGGACTGAACTAAATCAGCCTTGTTTTTTAGTAACAGCATCGACGATGTGCGACGGCGCTGTATCGTATTTTTTGAATTCCATAGAGTAGCTTGCGCGACCCTGAGACATGGAACGAACGTCGGTCGCATAACCGAACATCTCGCCCAACGGAACTTCAGCACGAATAACTTTGCCGGAGACCGTATCTTCCATACCCTGGATCATGCCGCGACGACGGTTCAAGTCGCCCATCACGTCACCCATATAGTCTTCAGGTGTAACAACCTCTACCGCCATGATCGGCTCAAGCAACTCACCACCGCCCTTCTGGGCCAGTTGCTTGGTAGCCATGGAAGCAGCCACCTTAAACGCCATCTCGTTGGAGTCGACGTCGTGGTAAGAACCATCAAACACGGTAGCCTTCAGGCCGATCAGCGGATAGCCGGCAACAACACCGTTCTTCATCTGCTCTTCGATACCCTTCTGGATAGCCGGGATGTATTCCTTAGGAACCACACCACCTACCACTTCGTTCACGAACTGCAGACCTTCCTGACCTTCGTCAGCAGGTGCAAAACGGATCCAGCAGTGACCAAACTGACCACGACCGCCGGACTGACGAACGAACTTGCCTTCGATTTCACAGTTCTTCGTGATGCGCTCACGATAAGAAACCTGAGGCTTACCGATGTTGGCTTCAACGTTGAACTCACGCTTCATCCGGTCAACCAGGATGTCGAGGTGCAATTCGCCCATGCCGGAGATGATCGTCTGACCAGTCTCTTCATCAGTTTTAACGCGGAAAGACGGGTCTTCCTGAGCAAGTTTGCCCAGTGCGATACCCATTTTTTCCTGGTCATCCTTGGTTTTTGGCTCAACGGCAACCGAAATAACCGGCTCCGGGAAGTCCATGCGAACCAGGATGATTGGCTTGTCAGCGTTGCACAAGGTTTCACCAGTGGTGACGTCCTTCATGCCGATCAAGGCCGCGATGTCACCAGCGCGTACTTCCTTGATCTCTTCGCGGGCGTTAGCGTGCATCTGCACCATACGACCCACGCGCTCTTTCTTGCCTTTAACCGAGTTGATTACGCCGTCACCGGAGTTCAACACGCCCGAGTAAACACGGACGAAGGTCAAAGTACCCACGAATGGGTCAGTCGCGATCTTGAACGCCAGAGCCGAGAACGGTTCTGCGTCATCTGCATGACGCTCCAGCTCGATAGTCTCGTCATCCGGGTCAGTACCCTTGATGGCAGGAATATCTACCGGGGCCGGCAGGTAGTCGATCACGGCGTCGAGAACCAGGGGAACGCCCTTGTTCTTGAAGGAAGAACCGCAAACAGCCAAAACGATTTCGCCGGCGATAGTACGCTGACGCAGAGCCGCTTTGATTTCCGGGATGGTGAGTTCTTCACCTTCCAGGTACTTGTTCATCAGCTCTTCGCTGGCTTCGGCCGCAGCCTCGACCATGTTGCTGCGCCACTCTTCAGCCAACTCTTGCAGTTCTGCAGGAATAGCTTCACGACGAGCAGTCATACCCTTGTCAGCATCGCTCCAGTAAACCGCTTCCATGGTCATCAGATCGATCTGACCCTGGAAGTTGTCTTCGGAACCGATAGCCAACTGGATAGGCACCGGAGTGTGACCCAGACGAGTTTTGATCTGACCGATCACGCGCAGGAAGTTCGCACCAGCACGGTCCATCTTGTTTACGTAAACAAGACGCGGAACGCCGTACTTGTTGGCCTGACGCCATACGGTTTCGGACTGAGGCTCAACACCCGAGGTGCCGCAGAACACAACAACCGCGCCATCGAGTACACGCAGGGAACGCTCAACTTCAATAGTGAAGTCTACGTGGCCCGGGGTATCGATTACGTTGAAGCGGTAGTTATCGTACTGCTTGTTAGAACCCTGCCAAAAGGTAGTGATCGCAGCAGAAGTAATGGTAATACCACGCTCCTGCTCCTGCACCATCCAGTCTGTGGTCGCGGCGCCATCATGCACCTCGCCCATCTTGTGACTTTTGCCAGTGTAAAAAAGTACCCGCTCAGTAGTCGTGGTTTTACCCGCGTCCACGTGTGCACAGATACCAATGTTACGGTAGCGGTTAATCGGTGTAGTACGAGCCATAAAGCCCTCGCAAAGTGAATAGCGCTGAAATTAGAAGCGGTAGTGCGAGAAAGCTTTGTTAGCTTCAGCCATACGGTGCACGTCTTCACGCTTCTTAACTGCTGCGCCCTTGCCTTCAGCAGCGTCCAGCAGTTCGCCAGCCAAGCGCAAAGCCATAGACTTTTCGCCACGCTTACGTGCGAAGTCTACCAACCAGCGCATTGCCAAAGCGTTACGACGGGAAGGACGAACTTCGACCGGAACCTGGTAAGTAGCACCGCCTACACGGCGCGACTTCACTTCGACCAGCGGAGCGATGGCGTCGAGTGCTTTCTCGAAGAGTTCCAGGGGATCGCCGTTCTTACGTTCTTTAACCTTTTCCAGCGCGCCATAAACGATACGCTCGGCAACGGCTTTTTTACCGCTTTCCATCACGTGGTTCATGAACTTGGCCAGGATTTGGCTTCCGTATTTTGGATCGTCAAGCACTTCGCGCTTGGCTGCTACGCGTCTTCTTGGCATGGATAAGCCCTCAAACGGTCTTCAGGTTAGCTCGGGACCATTACACCCTGCGGATGCACGCCCGACCTTACTCTTATCGACTCAGAAAAAAAGAAATCTGCATTTATTTACCAGCGACCGAAGACTACTTCGGCTTCTTGGTACCGTACTTCGAACGACCTTGGTTACGACCTTTAACGCCGGAAGTATCCAAAGAGCCGCGAACGGTGTGATAACGAACACCTGGCAAGTCTTTTACACGACCGCCACGGATCAGTACCACGCTGTGTTCTTGCAGGTTGTGACCTTCACCACCGATGTACGAGGAAACCTCGAAACCGTTGGTCAGGCGCACACGGCATACTTTACGCAGTGCCGAGTTAGGTTTTTTCGGCGTAGTTGTATACACACGGGTGCATACGCCACGACGTTGCGGGCAGTTTTGCAGCGCAGGTACGTCGGATTTCTCGACGATACGCTTACGCGGCTGACGTACCAGCTGGTTGATAGTTGCCATCTACTAGCTCCACTGTTGTCTTGCGACGCTATTGTCTTGCAAGAAAAGCAAAATGGCAGGAACGAATCCCCGCCAAATTTAGGGGTACAAGAGTCTAAAGAGGATCCTGCCCCCAGTCAAGGCAAAGCCCCGACCCCTCCCCCATCAAAGCTCGACTAATTGTCTTGATTCGATGAACGGAAAGACCGGGGCCTACCCTTATTTATCGCAGAACTCAGTTACCGCTAGAGTTCAGCGCTTCGGTCAGTGCAGCTTCCACTTCACTGGCGCTTACGCGCAATGGCTTGTCTGCATCACGGCGACGCTTACGCTCGCTGTGGTAGGCCAAACCAGTACCTGCCGGGATCAAACGACCCACGACAACGTTTTCTTTCAGGCCGCGCAGGTAGTCGCGCTTGCCAGTTACCGCTGCTTCGGTCAGTACGCGGGTTGTCTCTTGGAAAGAGGCCGCGGAGATGAACGATTCAGTCGACAACGACGCTTTGGTGATACCCAACAGAACGCGAGTGAACTTGGAGACAAATTTGTCTTCGTTACCCAGGCGCTCGTTTTCGACCAGTACCTGCGTGAGCTCCATCTGGTCGCCCTTGATGAAGGAGGAATCGCCAGACTCGGAAATTTCAACTTTACGCAACATCTGACGCAGGATGGTCTCGATGTGCTTGTCGTTGATCTTCACGCCTTGCAGACGGTAAACGTCTTGAATCTCGTTAACGATGTACTTGGCCAGCGCACTCACACCCAGCAAACGCAGGATGTCGTGTGGATCGCTTGGACCGTCGGAGATAACTTCGCCGCGGTTCACTTGCTCGCCTTCGAAGACGTTCAGGTGACGCCACTTTGGAATCAGCTCTTCGTACGGATCGGTACCGTCGTTCGGGGTAATAACCAGACGGCGCTTGCCTTTGGTTTCTTTACCGAACGCGATGGTGCCGCTGACTTCAGCCAAAATAGAGGCTTCTTTCGGACGACGCGCTTCGAACAAGTCAGCAACGCGTGGCAGACCACCGGTGATGTCTCGAGTTTTCGAAGTTTCTTGCGGAATACGAGCGATAACGTCACCGATCGCGATTTCCGCACCATCCGCTACACCAACCAATGCGTTGGCTGGCAGGAAGTACTGGGCCGGTACGTCTGTACCTGGCAACAGCAGATCCTTACCATCAACACCTACCATCTTAACGGCCGGGCGAATTTCTTTGCCGGCAGCTGGACGGTCTTTGGCGTCAAGCACTTCAATGTTGGTCATACCGGTCAATTCGTCAGTCTGACGCTTGATCGTGATGCCTTCTTCCATGCCCACGTAGGTCACGGTACCTTTCATTTCGGTAACGATTGGGTGAGTGTGCGGATCCCACTTGGCTACGATCGAGCCAGCGTCAACCTTGTCACCTTCTTTAACCGAAATTACGGCACCATACGGCAGTTTGTAACGCTCACGCTCACGACCGAAGTCATCAGCGATTGCCAGCTCACCCGAACGCGATACTGCTACCAGGCAACCATCTACACGCTCAACGTGCTTCAGGTTGTGAAGACGGACAGTACCGCCATTCTTCACCTGAACGCTGTCAGCAGCAGAGGTCCGGCTTGCCGCACCACCGATGTGGAACGTACGCATTGTCAGCTGTGTACCTGGCTCACCGATCGACTGAGCAGCGATTACGCCGACAGCTTCACCGATGTTCACCTGGTGACCACGAGCCAGATCGCGACCGTAGCACTTGGCGCAGATACCGAAACGGGTTTCGCAGCTGATTGGCGAACGAACGATCACTTCGTCGATGCTGTTCAGCTCGATGAACTCAACCCACTTCTCGTCAACCAGGGTGCCAGCAGGAACGATAACTTCATCAGTACCTGGCTTGAATACGTCACGGGCGATTACTCGACCCAGTACGCGCTCACCCAACGGCTCTACAACGTCGCCGCCTTCAATGTGCGGAGTCATCAGCAGACCGTGTTCGGTACCGCAGTCGACTTCAGTTACTACCAGATCCTGCGCTACGTCTACCAGACGACGCGTCAAGTAACCGGAGTTAGCCGTTTTCAAGGCGGTATCCGCAAGACCCTTACGAGCACCGTGAGTGGAGATGAAGTACTGAAGTACGCTCAAACCTTCACGGAAGTTCGCAGTAATCGGCGTTTCGATGATGGAACCGTCCGGCTTGGCCATCAGACCACGCATACCGGCCAGCTGACGGATCTGCGCAGCAGAACCCCGTGCGCCGGAGTCGGCCATCATGTACATGGAGTTGAACGACTCTTGCTCAACTTCATCACCGTGACGGTCGATAACCTTCTCTTTCGAGAGGTTCGACATCATCGCCTTGGAAACTTCATCGTTAGCTTTCGACCAAAGGTCGATTACTTTGTTGTACTTCTCGCCCTGTGTAACCAGGCCCGAGGCGTACTGGCTTTCGATTTCTTTCACTTCGTCGGTAGCAGCACCGATGATGCGCGCTTTTTCATCCGGGATAACGAAGTCGTTAACACCGATCGAAACGCCGGAAATAGTCGAGTAAGCGAAACCGGTGTACATCAACTGGTCAGCGAAGATCACAGTCTCTTTCAAACCAACCACGCGGTAGCACTGGTTGATCAGCTTGGAGATTGCCTTTTTCTTCATTGGCAAGTTGACGACGTCGTACGACAGGCCTTTTGGAACAACCTGGAACAACAGCGCACGGCCGACAGTGGTGTCGACGATACGGGTGTTGGTCACGCTGCCGCCATCACGGTCGTTAACGGTTTCGGTGATCCGTACTTTAACCTTGGCGTGCAGTGCGGCTTCGCCGGCACGGAACACACGGTCAACTTCTTGCAGATCCGCGAATACACGACCCTCGCCTTTGGCGTTGATCGCTTCACGGGTCATGTAGTACAGACCCAATACAACGTCCTGCGAAGGAACGATGATTGGCTCACCGTTCGCTGGCGACAGAATGTTGTTGGTCGACATCATCAACGCACGGGCTTCCAACTGGGCTTCCAGTGTCAGCGGTACGTGTACAGCCATCTGGTCGCCGTCGAAGTCGGCGTTGTACGCAGCACAGACCAGAGGGTGCAGCTGGATAGCCTTACCTTCGATCAGTACCGGTTCAAATGCCTGAATACCCAGACGGTGAAGCGTTGGCGCACGGTTGAGGAGCACCGGGTGTTCGCGAATTACTTCAGCGAGAACGTCCCAAACTTCTGGCAGCTCGCGCTCAACCATTTTCTTGGCGGCTTTAATGGTGGTAGCAAGACCACGCATTTCCAGCTTGCCGAAGATGAACGGCTTGAACAGTTCGAGTGCCATTTTTTTAGGCAGACCGCACTGGTGCAGACGCAGGGTCGGACCTACGGTAATTACCGAACGACCCGAGTAGTCAACACGCTTACCGAGCAAGTTCTGACGGAAACGACCTTGCTTACCCTTGATCATGTCAGCCAAGGATTTCAGAGGACGCTTGTTCGAACCCGTGATGGCGCGGCCACGACGACCGTTGTCCAGCAAGGCGTCGACAGCTTCTTGCAACATACGCTTTTCGTTACGCACGATGATGTCCGGAGCGGACAGATCAAGCAGGCGCTTCAAGCGGTTGTTACGGTTGATCACTCGACGATACAGATCGTTGAGGTCGGAAGTCGCGAAACGACCACCGTCCAACGGAACCAACGGACGCAGATCTGGCGGCAGAACCGGCAGAACGGTCAGCACCATCCACTCAGGAAGGTTGCCGGAGCCCAGGAAGGCTTCCATCAACTTCAAGCGCTTGGACAGCTTCTTGATTTTGGTTTCGGAGTTGGTTTGCGGAATTTCTTCACGCAGACGGCCAATCTCGTGTTCCAGATCGATAGCGTGCAGCAGCTCACGCACAGCCTCGGCACCCATACGGGCATCGAAGTCGTCGCCGAACTCTTCCAGCGCTTCGAAATACTGCTCGTCGTTCAGCAGCTGACCTTTTTCAAGGGTGGTCATGCCTGGATCGATAACAACATAGCTCTCGAAGTAGAGAACGCGTTCGATATCACGCAGGGTCATGTCCATCAGCAAGCCGATACGGGACGGCAGCGATTTCAGGAACCAGATATGGGCAACTGGCGAAGCCAGTTCAATGTGAGCCATGCGCTCACGGCGGACCTTGGCCAGTGCAACTTCAACGCCGCACTTCTCACAGATCACACCGCGGTGCTTCAAGCGCTTGTACTTACCGCACAGGCACTCGTAATCCTTTACCGGGCCAAAGATTTTGGCGCAGAACAGGCCGTCACGCTCAGGCTTGAACGTACGGTAGTTGATGGTTTCCGGCTTTTTAACTTCACCGAACGACCACGAGCGGATCATCTCAGGCGATGCCAATCCAATACGGATGGCGTCGAACTCTTCGACTTGACCCTGGTTTTTCAGCAAATTCAGTAGGTCTTTCAAGGCCTTTCCTCCTGGCGGAGCAGAGAGCGGGCAGTGCAGCCCCGCTCTCGATTCGCGTCACGTGTTATTCGGTTTCCAGATCGATATCGATGCCGAGGGAACGAATTTCTTTGATCAACACGTTGAAGGACTCGGGCATGCCCGGCTCCATACGGTGATCGCCGTCCACGATGTTTTTGTACATCTTGGTACGACCGTTCACATCGTCCGACTTCACTGTGAGCATTTCTTGCAGAGTGTATGCCGCGCCGTAAGCTTCCAGCGCCCAGACCTCCATCTCCCCGAAACGCTGACCACCGAACTGCGCCTTACCACCCAACGGCTGTTGGGTAACCAGGCTGTAAGAACCAGTAGAACGAGCGTGCATCTTGTCGTCTACCAAGTGGTTCAGCTTCAGCATGTACATGTAGCCAACGGTAACCGGACGCTCGAACTTGTTGCCGGTACGACCATCAGTCAGCACCATCTGGCCGCTGTCTGGCAGGTCTGCCAAACGAAGCATTGCCTTGATTTCGCTTTCTTTGGCACCGTCGAACACCGGGGTAGCCATCGGTACACCGCCGCGAAGGTTCTTCGCCAGATCAAGGATTTCTTGATCAGAGAAGTCATCCAGGCTTTCTTGACGACCGCCAATTTCGTTGTAGATCTCATGCAGGAACTTACGCAGGTCAGCAACCTTGCGCTGTTCTTCAATCATGAGGTTGATCTTCTCGCCCAAACCTTTGGCTGCAAGGCCCAAGTGGGTCTCGAGAATCTGACCAACGTTCATACGCGAAGGTACGCCCAACGGGTTGAGGACAACATCAACCGGGGTGCCATTGGCATCGTACGGCATGTCTTCAACCGGCATGATCACGGAGACCACACCTTTGTTACCGTGACGACCGGCCATCTTGTCACCCGGCTGGATGCGACGACGGATTGCCAGGTAAACCTTGACGATTTTCAGCACGCCTGGAGCCAGGTCATCGCCCTGCTGCAGTTTGCGCTTCTTGTCTTCGAACTTGTCGTCCAGCAGACGACGGCGATCGATGATGTAAGCCTGAGCTTTCTCAAGTTGCTCGTTCAGAGCATCTTCAGCCATGCGCAGCTTGAACCACTGACCGTGCTCAAGACCGTCCAGGACTTCATTGGTGATTTCCTGGCCTTTCTTCAGACCGGCACCACCTTCGGCAATTTGACCGACCAGGGCAGAGCGCAGACGTTCGAATGTAGCGCCTTCAACAATGCGGAACTCTTCGTTCAGATCCTTGCGGATTTCGTCCAGCTGAGTCTTCTCGATCGACAGGGCACGAGCATCGCGCTCTACGCCATCACGAGTGAAGACTTGTACGTCAATGACAGTACCTTTGGTACCGGTTGGTACGCGCAGGGAGGTGTCTTTAACGTCGCTGGCTTTTTCACCGAAGATTGCACGCAGCAGTTTTTCTTCCGGGGTCAGTTGGGTCTCGCCTTTCGGAGTGACCTTACCTACCAGGATGTCGCCCGGGCCAACTTCGGCGCCGACGTAAACGATACCGGCTTCGTCCAGCTTGTTCAGTGCAGCTTCACCCACGTTCGGGATGTCTGCAGTGATTTCTTCAGGGCCAAGCTTGGTGTCACGGGCCACACAGGTCAGTTCCTGAATGTGGATCGTGGTGAAACGGTCTTCTTGAACAACACGTTCCGACAGGCAGATGGAGTCTTCGAAGTTGAAGCCGTTCCATGCCATGAAGGCGATACGCATGTTCTGACCCAGAGCCAATTCACCCATATCGGTGGACGGACCATCGGCCATGATGTCGCTGCGCTGAACCCGATCACCTTTACGCACCAGCGGACGCTGGTTGATGCAGGTGTTCTGGTTGGAGCGGGTGTATTTGGTCAGGTTGTAGATATCAACACCAGCTTCGCCGGTCTCAACTTCATCATCAGCAACACGAACCACGATACGGCTTGCATCGACGGAATCAATAACGCCGCCACGACGAGCCACGACGCAAACGCCGGAGTCACGAGCTACGTTACGCTCCATGCCAGTACCTACCAGCGGCTTGTCAGCGCGCAGTGTTGGTACAGCTTGACGCTGCATGTTCGAACCCATCAACGCACGGTTGGCGTCGTCGTGCTCGAGGAACGGAATCAGCGACGCAGCAACCGAAACTACCTGTTTCGGCGAAACGTCCATCAAGGTGACGTCTTCCGGCGCCTTAACGGTGAATTC
Organism: Pseudomonas helleri; assembly: GCF_001043025.1. Taxonomy (GTDB): domain Bacteria; phylum Pseudomonadota; class Gammaproteobacteria; order Pseudomonadales; family Pseudomonadaceae; genus Aquipseudomonas; species Aquipseudomonas helleri. Next base: position 37,834 of record NZ_JYLD01000024.1, read on the forward strand.
GTTCAAGTGACGAACAGCTACCAGTTCATCAACCAGGACTTTCTGATCGTTCATGGTGGCCGAAGCCTGAGCGATAACGTGATCCGCTTCTTCAATAGCAGAAAGGAACACGATCTCGTCGGTAACCAACGCGTCTTTCACTACACGGTACGGGCTCTCGAGGAAGCCGTACTGGTTGGTGCGCGCATAGGCAGCCAAGGAGTTGATCAGACCAATGTTCGGACCTTCTGGCGTTTCAATCGGGCATACACGACCGTAGTGAGTCGGGTGTACGTCACGAACTTCAAAGCCGGCACGCTCACGCGTCAGACCGCCCGGGCCCAGTGCAGAAACACGGCGCTTGTGGGTGATCTCGGACAGCGGGTTGTTCTGGTCCATGAACTGGGACAGCTGGCTGGAACCGAAGAACTCTTTCACTGCCGCAGCCACTGGCTTGGCGTTGATCAAGTCTTGCGGCATCAGGCCTTCGCTTTCAGCCATCGACAGACGCTCTTTGACCGCACGCTCAACACGTACCAGGCCAACGCGGAACTGGTTTTCAGCCATTTCGCCTACGCAGCGAACACGACGGTTACCCAGGTGGTCGATGTCATCGACGATGCCTTTGCCGTTACGGATGTCGACCAGAGTCTTCAGTACCGCGACGATGTCTTCTTTGCACAACACGCCCGAACCTTCGATTTCGGTACGACCGATACGACGGTTGAACTTCATCCGGCCGACCGCAGACAGGTCATAGCGCTCAGGGCTGAAGAACAGGTTGTTGAACAGAGTCTCGGCAGCATCCTTGGTTGGAGGCTCGCCAGGACGCATCATGCGATAGATCTCAACCAGCGCTTCCAGTTGGTTGCTGGTGGAGTCAATTTTCAGCGTGTCCGAAATGAACGGACCGCAGTCGATATCGTTGGTGTACAACGTTTCGATGCGTACGACTTGGCTCTTGGCAACTTTTGCCAGGATTTCAGTGGTCAGCTCGGTGTTGCACTCAGCAATGATTTCGCCGGTCGCCGGGTGCACGATAGCTTTGGCCGTTGTGCGACCCAGGACATAGTCCAGAGGCATAACGAGCTCTTTGATACCGGCTTTTTCCAGCTGGTTGATATGGCGAGCAGTGATACGACGGCCCTGCTCAACAATCACCTTGCCTTTGTCATCGGTAATGTCGATGGCCGCGATTTCACCGCGCAGGCGCTGAGGCACCAGTTCCAGGCTGATGCTTTCGCCTTGAACGTGGAAAACGTTAGTGGTGTAGAACGCTTCCAGTACTTGCTCAGTGCTATAGCCGAGCGCGCGCAGCAATACGGACGCAGGCAGCTTGCGACGACGGTCAATACGTACGAACACGCAGTCTTTAGGGTCGAACTCAAAGTCCAACCACGAACCACGGTAAGGAATGATACGCGCGGAATACAGCAGCTTACCGGAGCTGTGCGTCTTGCCGCGGTCGTGGTCAAAGAACACGCCCGGGGAACGGTGCAGCTGGGAAACAATTACACGCTCGGTACCGTTGATTACGAAGGTACCGTTTTCAGTCATCAGGGGGATTTCACCCATGTAGACTTCTTGCTCTTTGATGTCCTTGATCGCTTTATTCGACGATTCTTTGTCGAAAATGATCAAACGAACCTTCACCCGCAAAGGTACGGCGTAAGTCACACCGCGCAACACGCATTCTTTGACATCAAATGCCGGTTCGCCCAGGCGATAACCGACATACTCCAGCGCAGCATTGCCGGAGTAGCTGATGATCGGGAAAACGGATTTGAAGGCCGCATGCAGGCCCACGTCGCGGAACTGATCTTTAGTCGCTCCCGCCTGCAAGAATTCACGATACGAATCCAGCTGGATTGCCAAGAGATACGGCACATCCATGACGTCCGGCAACTTGCTAAAGTCCTTGCGGATACGTTTTTTCTCAGTATATGAGTAAGCCATCAGCGTTCCCCAGCTTGGTCACCTGCTTGTTTGGCCTCTCCCGACGGGAGCAGCCAGAAAATCGTGCAAACCCCTTGGTTTGCTCCACCGCACAGGGTGGTTACAGCTCGTTTATGGCGCCAACCCAGTCGGCTGCCAAGAACGGAAAAAGGCCGGTGGCATGAGCCACCAGCCATCAGCCTCAGCTTAACGCTTGGGCTGGAGACGCAAGGTCGATGCTTACTTCAGCTCGACTTTAGCGCCTGCTTCTTCCAGAGCAGCTTTGGCTTTGTCAGCTGCGTCTTTAGCAACAGCTTCCAGAACCATTGCTGGAGCGCCGTCAACTACTGCCTTGGCTTCTTTCAAGCCCAGACCAGTCAGTTCACGAACAGCCTTGATCACGTTTACTTTCTTCTCGCCAGCTTCCAGCAGCATGACGTTGAATTCAGTTTGCTCTTCAACGACAGCAGCAGCAACAGCAGGACCAGCAGAAGCAGCAGCAGCCGAAACGCCGAACTTCTCTTCCATTGCTTTGATCAGCTCAACGATTTCCAGAACGGATTTCTCGCCGATTGCTTCGATGATTTGCTCGTTAGTCAGAGACATGACTATAAATTCCTGTATTGGGGTGACAGCCTATGCGGCCATCGAAATAAACAATAAACGCTGAAAGGAGTTACTCAGCCTTAAGCTGCAGCTGCTTCTTTCTGGTCGCGAAGTGCCGCCAGAGTACGAGCCAATTTGCTGGTAGCGCCTTGAATCACGCTCATCAGCTGAGAAATTGCTTCGTCACGGGTCGGCAGGCTTGCCAGTACGTCGATCTGATTAGCTGCGAGGTACTTGCCCTCGAACGCAGCTGCCTTGATCTCGAACTTATCCTGACCTTTAGCGAACTCTTTGAACAAACGGGCAGCAGCGCCTGGGTGTTCGTTGGAGAATGCGATCAAGGTCGGGCCAGTGAACACGTCGTTGAGAACACTGTATTCAGTGTCAGCAACAGCGCGCTTGAGCAGGGTGTTACGTACAACACGTACGTATACGCCAGCTTCACGAGCCTCTTTACGGAGTCCGGTCATAGCGCCAACTGTCACGCCGCGGGCATCAGCCACAACAGCAGACAGGGCAACTTTGGCAGCCTCGTTGACTTCAGCGACGATGGCCTTCTTGTCTTCGAGTTTAATTGCCACGGGTTTAACTCCTGCTTGTTACCGTTTCATCTGACCTGAGTCGGATGTCGTTTTGGTGTCTGATTCGGTAAGGAACCGGGAGCACCATCTGCGTAGGCTTGAGGTTTAAGACTTGCGCCGCCTACGGTCTTGGATAGCCCCCGCCAGGCAGGGACCCCAATCTTTCATTGGCGCAGCATGCTGCGCCAATTTGTCTTACGCGTTCAACGAACCTTGGTCGATGACCAGGCCTGGGCCCATAGTGGTGCTCAGAGTAACGCGCTTAACATAAATACCTTTCGAGGAAGCTGGCTTGATACGCTTCAAATCAGCGATCAGGGCTTCAACGTTTTCCTTCAGTTGAACAGCGTCGAAACCGACCTTGCCAACGGAAGTGTGGATGATACCGTTTTTGTCGGTGCGATAACGAACCTGACCAGCTTTTGCGTTCTTAACCGCAGTTGCTACGTCTGGAGTTACAGTACCAACCTTAGGGTTAGGCATCAGACCACGTGGACCGAGGATCTGACCCAACTGACCTACAACACGCATTGCGTCCGGGGAAGCAATAACTACGTCGTAGTTCAGGTCGCCGCCTTTCATTTCGGCAGCCAGGTCGTCCATACCAACGCGATCAGCGCCAGCAGCCAAAGCAGCTTCAGCAGCTGGACCCTGGGTGAACACAGCTACACGTACAGTCTTGCCAGTGCCGTGTGGCAGCACAGTTGCGCTACGAACAACCTGGTCAGATTTACGTGGGTCTACGCCCAGGTTAACAGCGATGTCGAAAGACTCGCTGAACTTAACAGTCGACAGCTCAGCCAGCAGAGCAGCAGCGTCTACAAAGTTGTAAGACTTGCCAGCTTCAATTTTACCGGCGATTGCCTTTTGACGCTTAGTCAGCTTAGCCATTACACACCCTCCACGTTAAGGCCCATGCTACGAGCAGAACCGGCGATGGTACGCACGGCTGCATCCAAATCAGCTGCAGTCAGATCCGCGTTTTTGGTTTTCGCGATTTCTTCCAGCTGAGCACGGGTAACGGTGCCAACCTTAACGGTGTTAGGGCGAGCCGAACCGCTAGTCAGACCAGCAGCCTTCTTCAGCAGAACCGAAGCAGGGGTCGACTTGGTTTCGAATGTGAAGCTACGGTCGCTGTATACAGTGATGATCACTGGAGTCGGCAGGCCTGGCTCAATACCCTGAGTACGGGCGTTGAAAGCTTTGCAGAATTCCATGATGTTCACACCGTGCTGACCCAAAGCTGGACCAACAGGTGGGCTTGGGTTGGCCTGAGCGGCCTTCACTTGCAGCTTGATGTAAGCGGTAATCTTCTTGGCCATGAGGCACTCCAATTACGGGTTCAGACGCCTAACTTAAAAGGCTCCCCGGTTACTTGCGTGTTTATCCCAGTGACGACAAAACCCCACGACCGAAGCCGTGGGGTTGGGATGCGTGTTCAGCTAGACCTTTTCGACCTGGCTAAACTCTAGCTCCACCGGAGTGGAACGTCCGAAAATGAGCACAGCCACCTGGATGCGACTCTTTTCGTAGTTAACTTCTTCGACCGTGCCGTTAAAGTCGGCAAACGGACCGTCGGTGACGCGAACAACTTCACCCGGCTCGAACAGTGTCTTCGGCTTGGGCTTGTCGCTGCCATCAGCAACGCGACGCAGAATTGCTTCTGCCTCTTTGTCTGTAATCGGTGCAGGCTTATCAGCAGTGCCACCGATGAATCCCATAACACGAGGGGTATCCTTGACCAAGTGCCAAGTACCTTCGCTCATGTCCATCTGGACTAGCACATAACCAGGGAAGAACTTGCGCTCGCTTTTGCGTTTCTGGCCATTACGCATCTCAACCACTTCTTCAGTGGGAACCAGAATTTCGCCGAAGCCATCTTCCATGCCTGCCAGCTTAATACGCTCAATCAAAGAGCGCATAACATGCTTTTCGTAACCCGAATAAGCATGCACTACGTACCAACGCTTAGCCACGGGACACCCTTAGCCAACAATCAAGGAAACAAGCCAGCCGAGCAGGGAATCCAAACCCCACAACAGCAACGCCATAACAAGAACAACAGCCACTACGATCAACGTAGTCTGCGTAGTTTCTTGGCGAGTCGGCCATACGACTTTACGAATCTCAGTACGAGCTTCCTTTACCAAGACAGCAAACGACTTGCCTTTTGCGGTTTGCAAACCCACATAGGCAGCAACAGCAGCAATCACAAGAAGTGCAATGACGCGATACAGGATCGGCGAACCAGAATAATACTGATTCCCAACAACGCCAACTACCACAAGGGCAACCACTACTAGCCACTTGAGGAGATCGAAGCGAGAGCCTTGAACTTCAGCCTTGGGAGTCATCAAAGAGGATCCTGTGAAAAGAAAGCCAGACGCATTGAGCGAATCTGGCAGGTCAGGAGGGAATCGAACCCCCAACCTACGGTTTTGGAGACCGTCGCTCTGCCAATTGAGCTACTGACCTAAAACATTATCGAGCCGCCGATTATGCAGACCCGAGAGAGACTTTTCAACAACCTTTGCAATTACTTTATCGCCAAGCCCAAAACCTAACGACACGTCAGCAGCAGAATGCAGGCCACCAACGACAGCAATCGCCAACCAGAGCAGCAACACCTTACAACAGCGCCACCAGCAAACACTCCGGACAAGCTTTTCAGCCCGTTAAAACAAAGGCAGATATTTTCATATCTGCCTTGTTTATATGGAGCTCTTGAGCGGATTTGAACCGCTGACCTCACCCTTACCAAGGGTGTGCTCTACCAACTGAGCTACAAGAGCAAAACACCATTGAAACCAGCGCGAATGGAGCGGGTGGCGGGAATCGAACCCGCATCATCAGCTTGGAAGGCTGAGGTTCTACCACTAAACTACACCCGCAAATCATGCTGATTTGCGCAAATATGGTGGAGGGGGAAGGATTCGAACCTTCGAAGTCGTAGACGTCAGATTTACAGTCTGATCCCTTTGGCCGCTCGGGAACCCCTCCTGAGCTGAGCGGGATTCTACAGCATCCCAACCCTTTGTCAACCGCTTTTCTCAATTAAATCATTAAGTTAGCTTGATGACTCACTTCACATTTAAAACCGTTTCCGGTGTTCACTGTGGAGCGGGCGCCATTCTATGCAAACTATCGGACGCCTGCAACCCCTGGCACTGCTTTTTTTCGTATTTCAACTCATTGAATTCATTGAGAAGACTTTGTAGAACCTTTTCAACAGCCTGCACATTGTCCGATGGAGAAAGGACCAGGACAAAATCACCTGCGCCCGCACCTTCCAGGCTGTCCAAACCACTCTTTATTCCTGCATCTGACAAACTTTTTTTAATCTTGGCCTCAGCGTCAGAACGGATCAACCCGCTCAGGTAGAAGCAGACACCTTTATCACTGCTCGCGCTTTCTCCAGACTGTACAGGGACAAGCCCTGTTCGCGTTTCACTCAGCAGCTGTATTTCCTGCTTGCTTCCTTTGTACAACGATAGAGATACAACCTCCTTCGCTTTAAGAGGAGCCTCTTGCTGATGCCATACAAAGTAGAAAATATTCAATACAACAAGCAGCAGAAACAACCAGCGCATAGAAACCTCAATAAATAGGACAAGCTGCAGCCAAGCCTATGAACACAAGATCTTTCACCAAACGACCCTCAGGCACAGCGCAAGCCACGAGATCTGCATCACCGCCCGTGAGAAACACCTCGAAATCATCCCCCCAGTAATCACGTGCCAATTGCAACTGACTCAGGACAAACCCTCGCAACATCATTAGACAGCCACGCTCCACAGCTTCAACAGTCGTCCGCCCGGGACTATTTCGCAACAACGCCTGCTCAGCCGAAAGGTTGTCATATCTGATTCGCCGGGTATGCGTGCGCAACTCGTTACGCATTAACGGTAATCCAGGGCATATGAACCCACCCAAATGCTTACCGTCTTTAGCCACAAAATCGGCTGTTACGGCTGTACCCAGATCCAGGACAAGACAGGCGCGCCTGGAGAGCTCATAAGCGCCGATCAAGGCTAGCCAGCGGTCCAAGCCTAGACGCTCAAAGTCCTCATAGCCGTTCGTTACTCCCGCCATCACTCTTGCCGGGCTTGCACACACTACTTCTACCGAGAATGTGGACGACAAAAGAGCAGCCAGACTCGCAGTTTCACCGTCACTGCGCACACTCACCAAACGGCAGCGCGTGATGCGCAGCAACGGGCTAGCCAAGAGCGCGGCTATGAGACCAACATCGGAATCTACAACGCCACCATCGACCACAGTATTGCTATCAAGTACTCGCCACTTGATAAAACTGTTACCGCAATCCATTTCAAGAATCATGGCGCAACCTCAAGCTCAGCTCGCCACCACTAAAAACCTTCTCCTGACCCGCGACATTAAGACGCAACGCCCCCTGCTGATCCACACCAGCGACCACGCCATCAACAGTGTGTGTACCCGCAATCAACGTAACCTCACGCCCTTGCCACAAATGGTTGGACTCCCACTCTGCCTGAATAGCAGCAAATCCTTCAGCCTCGTGGCGAATCAGATAACCCTGCAAATTGCGACCCAAGGCAACAATCAGCTCATTCCGATTGATCGCCTGACCCGCCTCCAAGCGAACGGATGTCCAGGACTGATCGACATCACTGGCGACCATCATATTAACGTTGATGCCGATGCCTATAACGACATGACACACATCAGCTGGATCACCCACCAGCTCCAGCAGAATACCGGCGATTTTTTTATTGCCCACCAGTACATCGTTGGGCCACTTTAAACCCGCATCGCGACTACCAAATTCACGAAGCGAACTCAAAACCGCCAGACCGACAATTAAACTCAGTCCTTCAAGCTGACGCATGCCACCATCAATTCGAAGTACCAGGCTGTAATAAATATTTTCGGCAAACGGGCTGATCCACTTTCTCCCCCTGCGTCCTCGACCTGCGCTCTGCTGCTCGGCCAGAATTACAAAAGGCGCCTGAACTCCTCCCGAAATTTCGCGCAAAGCTTCTGCGTTCGTCGAATCGAGGGACTCATGTATGGAAACAGGATAAGGGCTATCAGCGAGCTGATCGCGCTCGAGAAGCTCAAGCGGCGCGGCCAATTGATAGCCACGACCACGAACTTTATGGATAGGCAGGTTCAGGTCAGCTTCCAAACGCTGCAACTGCTTCCAGACCGCACTACGGCTTATGCCGAGCGCAGCACCCAGCGCTTGCCCAGAATGAAAACGACCATCTTTAAGAAGCTTCAACAACGTCAGCATGCAAGTTACGCCTCACAATCAGGCACGCATAATAACGACGAGCCACGCTATTGCATAGAAACCCTGTAAGAGAAGGACTGTACAACACTGATAAGCAACGCAACGCTGTAACGCGCAGCGCGCCTTGTCCCGTCGACAATGTTTTTTCGAGCACAAAAACAAAATCCCTGTCTGCGTGAGCAGACAGGGATTTCGGAATTTAATCTTGACGATGACCTACTCTCACATGGGGAAACCCCACACTACCATCGGCGATGCATCGTTTCACTACTGAGTTCGGGATGGGATCAGGTGGTTCCAATGCT
>NZ_JYLD01000025.1 GCF_001043025.1 Pseudomonas helleri
TCGGTTGGCACGTACTGATTGGTCGTCGTATTCTTTTTCATGGACTCGCCCTCGCTGTCGTTGGCTTCTAATAGAATGCCACCGTGGCGCACAGACGCCTCGGCTTGGGCGAGTCCATGTAATTACAGGGGTGGGTTTGCGGGGTTATTCGATCCAGCTGTAGAGCGGTGAGTCGACGCCGCTGACGACTTTGACCTGGCTGCTGTGGCGCAGGCGCACCAACAGGCGTTTGCCCGCGCCGGTGCTGCCTGTCAGGGCTTCGAGCTGGCTCAGCAGTTCAGGGCCGGTGATTTGCCCGGCCTTGCGCAGCAGATCTTTGGTGGTTTCCCACAGTGCATCGTCCTGGCTTACGGGCTTGGCGGGCGTCGCAGCGACTGGAGCTTCGCTCACGTGCAGTTGCGCGCCCAGTTTCGCCCAGTCGCCCTCATCCAGCTCTACGGTCAGGTCAACCGGCCAATCACCTATCGTTCCGCGAATTCGCACCATCGTCCTGCTCCTTAAATTTCATGGGGCATGCTCCCATGCGGCTTGCAGAACGCCAAGCACACGGGCAAAATCTCGAATTGATTGTTATAAGATTACATAACATTTAATTACATTTTTGCTGGAGTCGTGGTATGCGCCGTTTGCTTCTTGCTTTGCCGTTTGCTCTGTTGCCGCTGACCATGGCTCACGCCGCCGACGATCATGACCATGAACACGGCAGCCTGGGTGCCCACGAGCATGGTGTCGGGACGTTGAATGTGGCCCTGGACGGCCCAACCCTGGAGCTGGACCTCGACGGCCCGTCCGTCAACATCGTGGGTTTCGAGCACATTGCGACCACAGACGCCGACAAGGCCAAGGTCGATTCCGCACGCACTCAACTGGAAAACCCGCTGGCCCTGTTCAGCCTGCCAAAGGCCGCAGGGTGCGTGGTTGAAGCCCAAGACCTGGACAGCCCGTTGTTCGAAGCCGCCCCTGAAGAAGCCGGTGCGGCAAAAACAGAACACCACCACAGCGACATAGAAGCGCACTATGCATTTACGTGCGCCAACCCCGAGGCGTTGAAAGCACTGGATCTGACCCAGTTCTTCAAGACCTTCCCGGGCACCCACAAACTCAAGGTGCAATTGATTGGTGGCAGCGGCCAGCAAGGTTCTGAGCTGACGCCTAAAGCGCCAACCCTGAAGTTCTAAACTCCCCACTTTGTAGTCGCTGCCGAAGGCTGCGATGGGGTGCGCAGCAACCCTGCTGTTGAAGCTCCTGCGGCCCTTATCGCAGCCTTAGGCAGCGACTACAACGTCAACATTCTCACTGGCAGGCGATAACCCTTCCCCATGACCCAAGCACTTATCGAACTCAATGACCTGAGTTTCAGTTGGCCCGGGCAACCGGTGCTGCTGGATATTCCGGCCTTCCGTCTTGAACCCGGCGAAACGCTGTTTCTGAAAGGTCCCAGCGGCAGCGGTAAAACCACCTTGCTGGGTTTGCTGGGCGGCGTGCAAAAAGCCAGTCAGGGGACGATCCGTTTGCTGGGGCAAGAACTGAGTGAATTGGGCTCAGGCGCCCGGGACCGATTTCGGGTTGATCACACGGGGTATATTTTTCAGCAGTTCAATCTGCTGCCGTTTTTGTCCGTGCGCGAGAACGTTGAACTGCCGTGTCACTTTTCTAAATTGCGCGCCAGCCGCGCCGCCCAGCGCCACGGCAGCGTTGCCAAAGCCGCGCAAACCCTGCTTGCGCATTTGGGCCTCAAAGACCCGGCCCTGCTGGAGCGCCGTGCCGACTCGCTGTCCATCGGCCAGCAACAGCGTGTTGCCGCCGCCCGCGCGCTGATCGGCCAGCCCGAGTTGGTGATCGCCGATGAACCCACCTCCGCCCTCGATGCGGACGCCCGCGAAGCGTTTATCCAGTTGCTGTTTGCCGAGTGCCGGGAGGCCGGCGCCAGCTTGCTGTTTGTGAGCCACGACCAAAGCCTGGCCACGCTCTTCGACCGCAACCTGTCGTTGTCTGAACTTAATCGCGCCGCTACACCGGCAGAGGTCTGAGATGTATTTGTTTCGCCTAGCCCTGGCCAGTCTGGCCAACCGACGCTTCACCGCGATTCTCACCGCATTCGCCATCGCCCTGTCGGTGTGCCTGCTGCTGGCGGTGGAGCGGGTGCGCACCGAAGCCCGCGCCAGCTTTGCCAGCACCATCAGCGGCACCGACCTGATCGTGGGTGCGCGTTCGGGGTCGGTCAATTTGCTGCTGTATTCGGTGTTTCGTATTGGCAATGCCACCAACAATATTCGCTGGGACAGCTTCGAGCATTTCGCCAATAACCCGAAAGTGAAATGGGCGATCCCCATGTCTTTGGGTGATTCGCACCGCGGCTACCGGGTGATGGGCACCAGCGAGGCGTACTTTGAGCACTATCAATACGGCCATCGGCAAAACCTTCACCTGGCCAGCGGTCGTGCCTTCCAGACCGACCCGTTCGAGGTCGTACTAGGCGCCGAAGTGGCCGAGGCGCTGCATTACAAGCTGGGTGACAAGCTGGTGCTGGCCCATGGCGTGGCTGCGGTCAGTCTGGTTAAACACGACGACAAACCTTTCACCGTGGTCGGTATCCTGAAGCGCACCGGCACGCCTGTGGACCGCACGCTGCATATCAGCCTCGGCGGTATGGAAGCGATACATATTGACTGGCACAACGGCGTGCCTGCCCAGGGCGCTGCGCGAGTCACTGCCGACCAGGCGCGCAATATGGACCTGACGCCTCAAGCCATCACGGCGTTTATGCTCGGCCTGAACAGCAAGATTTCGACCTTTGCCCTGCAACGCGAGATCAATGAGTTTCGCGGTGAGCCGATGATGGCGATTCTGCCCGGCGTGGCGTTGCAGGAACTCTGGAGCCTGATGAGCACCGCTGAAAAGGCGCTGTTTGTGGTGTCGCTGTTTGTGGTGCTGACGGGGTTGATCGGCATGCTGACGGCCATTCTGACCAGCCTCAATGAACGCCGCCGCGAGATGGCGATCCTGCGTTCGGTCGGTGCACGGCCTTGGCATATCGCCACGCTGCTGGTGTTTGAAGCACTGGCCCTGGCTTTGGCAGGCGTGGTGGCAGGCGTCGGCTTGCTATACGTGTGCATCGCGCTGGCTCAGGGGTATGTGCAATCGAATTACGGGATCTATTTGCCGCTGGCCTGGCCAAGTGAATATGAATGGACGCTGCTCGGCGGTATTCTGGCAGCCGCCCTGCTGATGGGCTGCGTACCGGCATGGCGCGCTTACCGACAATCGCTGGCCGATGGTCTGTCCATTCGTTTATGAGCTCAGGTTAATGAAAAAAGCTGCGATGTCTGGTGTGCTGCTGGCGCTGTTTCTCTGGGTGAGCACACCCTTGTGGGCGGCCGAGCCGAAAGAACTGACGTGGTCAGAGATGATTCCGCCAGACGCGCCGCCAGAAGTGCCGAACATGACGCCGCTGCATGACCTGTCGCAAATGGGCGACATGGAGGCCGCTCCGGCGGCCAAGCAGGACTTGCCCAACGCCCCCGTGGTCACGCAACTCGATGGCCAATTGATTCGCCTGCCGGGGTACATCGTGCCGCTGGAAGTCAATGAAGAGGGGCGTACCACGGAGTTTCTGCTGGTGCCGTACTTTGGCGCGTGCATCCACGTGCCGCCTCCGCCGTCCAACCAGATCGTGCATGTGACCAGTAAAGTCGGGGTTCAGGTCGACGAGTTGTATCAACCGTACTGGATTGTCGGTGCCTTGCAGGTCAAGCCCAGCACCAGCGATTTGGCTGACGCGGGCTATCAAATGGATGCACAAAAGATCGTGGTCTACGAACTGCCGGACTGACCCGGCAGCTGTTCACGAAATTTTCACGTCTTCACTTTTCATTGAGCTGGGTCAACAGAACGGGCCCGGCTGCTCATTACCATTGGTTATATAAATTTTAAATATCCCAATGGAGCTCCCATGCAAAAGTCCCTGCTTAGCGCCGCCGCGCTTGCGCTTGCCGTTGTCGCACCGTTGGCCCACGCGCATTCCGAGGGTGACATCATCCTGCGCGCCGGTGCCATTACGGTAAACCCGAAAGCCGATAGCTCCCACGTCAAAGTGGACCGCGGCTCGTTGGGCGGGACCGATCTGGGCGGCAAGGCGACCATGAGCAGCGACACGCAACTGGGCCTTAACTTTGCTTACATGATCACTGATCACGTGGGTATCGAGCTGTTGGCCGCGACTCCGTTTGAGCATGACGTGAAACTCAAAAACACTGGCCTGCCACAAGCCAACGGTAAGCTGGGTACCCTCAAGCACTTGCCGCCAACCCTGAGCGTTGTGTACTACCCGCTGGACTCCAAGTCGGTGTTCCAACCGTACGTGGGTGCCGGTATCAACTACACCTGGATCTACGACGAGCACGTGGGCAGCCGCGCATCGGCTGAAGGTTTCGACAATTTCCGCGCATCCAACTCCTGGGGCGTGGCCTGGCAGATCGGTGCTGACTACATGCTGACCGACAACATCATGATCAACGCCCAGGCGCGCTACATCGATATCGACACGCACGCCTACGTCAACAATAGCGCCGTAGGCGATGGTACCCGCGCCAAGGTCAACGTCGATGTTGATCCTTTCGTGTACATGGTCGGCCTGGGTTATAAGTTTTAAGCGCGCAGCGCTTGGCTAAAAGCCTCTAGCTTCAAGCGGCAAGAAAAAAGCGCCTTTTAAGGTGCACTTCAAAACCTGTGGGAGCCTGGCTTGCCAGCGATGCAGACGATGCGGTTTTCTGTAAAACCGCGTCGCTTCCATCGCGAGCAAGCCCGCTCCCACAAGGTGTTGAAGTGTTACTCGGGTTGTTAACGCCCCAACAGGTGCGTCAGACCGATGTTCATCGGTGTGGTGTCATCGAGGGTGAAGCGCTGCAGCAAGCGACTGTTGTTCGCACGCGAGTGACGGATATCACCCGCACGAGCCGGGCCGTAGCTGATCGGTGGCAGTTCGCCGACCACTTCGCTCAAGGCTTCGAGCATTTGCTTGAGGGTGGTGGCTTTGTTCAGGCCCACGTTGATGGCGCCCTCTTCAACCTGTGGCGCTTCAATGGCCTGCACCAGAATGCCGACCAGATCTCCCACATAGATGAAGTCTCGGGTTTGCTCGCCATCCCCAAAGATGGTGATTGGCAGGCGATTTACAGCGCGCTCGCTGAAAATGCTGATCACTCCCGAGTACGGCGAGGATGGATCCTGGCGCGGCCCGTAGACGTTGAAGAAGCGGAAAACCACCGGTTCCAGACCGTGCTGGCGGCGATAGAAGTCCAGATAGTACTCACTGGCCAGCTTGTCCGAAGCATAAGGGGTCAGCGGCGCTTTAGGCGTGTCTTCAACAATCGACTCGCCCTCACCGTTGTTGCCATAGACCGCAGCGCTGGAGGCAAACACCACACGTTTGACGCCCGCTTCGCGCATGGCCTCGCACACATTGAGCGTGCCGACAAAGTTGCTTTGGTGAGTGCTTACCGGGTCGTCTACCGAGGCCTGCACCGAGGCCACCGCGGCCAGGTGCACGACTGCGCTGCAACCGGCCATGGCGCGTTTGACCAGTGCCGCGTCGGCGACGTTGCCTTCGATGAGTTCAACCTTGGGGTTATCCAGAGGCAAGTTGCTGCGTTTGCCCGTCGACAGGTCGTCGAGGATCCGCACGGCATAACCTTTGGCCAGCAAGCCGTCTACCAGATTGGAGCCGATAAAGCCGGCACCGCCAGTGATTAAAACGGGAGCGTCAGCCATGTCGATAAAACCTGTCCAGTAAAGCCGGGAGCCCTGCACGCCAGGCGCGAGGTTTGATCCCGAAGGTGTGAAGGATTTTTTTACAGGCCAGTACTGCATGCTGTGGCTCTTCAGAGGCATCAGGGCATGCAGCGTGTGCCTGCGGGGTTGGCGCCTGGACGGCCAGCGGGTGTAAGTGACGCGCTTCATCCAGGATGGCCTGGCCCAGCGCCAGCGGCGTTGTGGCCTCATGCCCGGCGTAGTGGTAAGTGCCCCACAGCGGCGCCGCGCAATCGAGTTGTTTGAGCACCGAAATGATGACCCGGGCGGCGTCATCGACCGGTGTCGGGTTGCCGCGTCGATCATCGGCCTTGAACAATTCGCCGGGCTTTTCTGCCTGAGCCAAAAACCGTCCCAGACTGCCTTCGGGGCTGTCATCGAGCAACCAGCCGAAACGCAGCAGAACATGTTGCGGGCAGATGGCCCGCACGCTTTGTTCAATACGCCACAATGCCTGACCGCGCAGGCCGAGCGGGACGGGTTCGTCTTTTTCGCTGTAGGCCGTGGCCCGCGAACCGTCAAACACTCGGTAGCTGGAGGGCTGAAGCAAGGTGATGCCGTGGTGCTGGCACAACTCAGAGAGCCGCTCGACCGCCCGTTCCTGGTCGGCAAGGCGTGTTTCGCTCACGCTCCGCGCCTGAAACCAGTCGAAGTAGTACGCAAGGTTGATGACGGCATCCGGACGGGTCTCGTCCAGCAGCTGCGTCAGGCTCGCGGCGTCCCAGCCGTCTTGCGGCGGACGCGGGGCGAGGAAATTGATGTCTTCCTCGGCACCCAGACGAATCAGCGCCTGCCCGAGAGCATTTCCGCCGCCCAATAACATAAGGCGCATTCGCATAGAGTGTGCAGGCTCAGTCTATTCAGAACGGTGATATATACCAGAAAACCAACCGTGGAAGCTGTTGGCCATGATCAAGACCCCACCATTTTGCGGGTTTCTGTGCGTGTCGTCACTGACAAACTGCGCAGCTGGTTATTTGCCATCACTGTGATGAAGGCGGCATATCAGGCAACAAAAGCGCAGAATGCGGCGGTTCGGCTGCCGCTTGTGCCGCTTGTGCGGTTTGCCCGGTGTCACGCGCAGGTATCAAAAAGCCCTGTGGATAATGTTGTGCAAAATGTACATCGGCTGAATTATCCACAAGCTTTTTAAGTCGTTCATTGAATGCCCGCGTAATAGAGCCCTGCGCACCGGACATCGTTCTGAACTGCGCGGTAATCGTGACCCCGTCGAGGTTCATGCTGTCGATCCCGTACACGCTCATCGCCCCCTGCAAACTCAGACTGAGCAACGGGTCGTCGCTGATCTGCCGCCCTGCCTCGCTGATCAAGTCCGAGGCTTTATCCATATCGCTGTCATAGGTGAACTGGACGGCGAAATATGCGTAGGCAAATTGCCGCGAATGGTTGATCACCGCCTTGATCTGACCGAAGGGCACCGAGTGCACATAACCGCGTGAATCGCGCAGCCTCAAGGTTCGGATAGTCAGCCCTTCGACCGTGCCGGCGTGGTTGGAGTCGATCTCTACCCAGTCGCCCACCGAGATGGTGTCTTCTATAAGGATGAACAGCCCGGTGATGACGTCTTGCACCAGTTGCTGGGAGCCAAAGCCGATCGCCAGGCCGATCACCCCCGCGCCCGCCAGAAACGGGGTCACGTTTACGCCCAGGTTGGCCAGGGTGGTGATGGTGAAGATCACCGCCAGCACCACTTTTATCGCATTGCGGATCAACGGCAGGATGGTTCTGATGCGGGTGCTCGGTGCGTGAGTGCCGCGCCGTGTGACCGGAGGCTCCAGAACTTGCTGAATGGCGGTATCCATCACCACCCAGGCCAGCCAGGTGACCAGAAAAATCAGCAGGATGTGCCCAAGCGAGTCACTGATCACTTGCCCCGTGTGGCTATCGGAGGCAAACGCCAACACAGAGAACCCCCAGATCTGCGCCAGCAATTCGATGAAGGCCACGGCCAGCAGAATGCGCAACAGCACATACACCACCATCATCAAACGCACCCGGTAGGCGCCGTTGGAGCGCAGGAGTGTGGTGAATGAGTGGTGCAAAAGCGAGCCCAGAAACACCGTTGCAATCAGCAAACCTGAAGTCAGCAATGCACTGCGCAGCGCCCGCCCGCTGCCCTCGCCGACGCCCACCAGGTCCAGCGCCGAGACCAGCAGCATGAGCAGAATGGGCCAATACCAGAGCACCGAGAAAATCCGCAGCGACTCCTGGAATGCAGGCTGCCCCAAGCGCTGCGCCAGCGCTCGATTGCGAATCAGTTGCCCCACTGGGCGGCGCAACTTGATCGCCAGATAAGCGAAGATGGCGCACGCGACCAACCCCGAAAATATAGAGAGACAACTGGCGATATTAGCGCCCAGCGTGAGCCCGACCTGCGGGGTGTCCAGCCCGTCACTCAACGCAGCAAAGAACCCCATCGCGAACAACGGACGCACACAGTGCTGACGAATAATCCGCACGGCGGGCCGTTTGTGGCCGGCATCGAGCATCGCGATCAATGACATCACCAGCGCCGCACAAAACACCCCGCTGCTGCCGGCATAGGTCAAACACACTGCCAGAGCACGGCCAATTGAGCTGGGCAGCAAGTGGCTGCCGAACACGATGACGACCAACGACAGCACCGCAGGCAGCAAGTACGGCACTCCGGCGCGCAACAGCCTTTGCAGGCGCGGACGCGCTTGCACGACGCGGGTGTTGTTCAAAGAACGTACCAGTAGTTTGCCTGCCAGCATCAACCCGGCAAAAACGCCAGACCAGACAACCAGCAACACGAAAAAGTCGCCCACACCATTTTTATCAGGCTGCTCGACCACCTTGTCGGCCAGCACCCCGGCTTCATGGGCTGCCCGCTCAGCACGCAGGCGCCAGATATCCAGCAAGTGCTTGCTCAACCCTAACTGGTCTTGCACATCATCAATGCTGGAACCCAAGACCCCGAGCAGCCCGCCGTCTACCAGTACCGGCGGTTTGCCGTCGGTCTCTTCGGCTTTGATAACCGAGGCCAGGGTGGGTGCCGCTTGAAGCATGCCGTTGCCTGACAGCAACAGGATGAGGAACACAAAAACTGTTTTGAATTTGGACAAACCCGGGGCCCCATGCACATCCTTGATAGACCCACCGTACCAAATGATCAGGTTCGATACAGGGCACGTCTGAGTTTTCGATCACCTACAGCGTAGTCAATGCCACCTCTGACGCCAGCAATCATCGACCGGGGGCTGCCTGAAGTGACGCCATAAAATACACGGCCAGACAAAATGTGTAACCCGAAGATCAGACGCCAGAAACTTCATACGCACCAAACAGCGATACAAGTTCTCAATATGTGAAGAGCATCACTATTATTAGAACCTCATACAAGAGCGAATAAACGACAACTTTAAAACAAGTTTAAACCCCATAAACCCAAAAACTTTATCAAGGCAACACGCACGATTCAAAGCCGGCACCCCTTACAAAAAGCAAAAAACGCGCAGACTGTTTAAATACAAAACACCCTATATAGCACACCTAATGTTTAGACGATTAAACAACTACAAACCCACTCCAAAACAAAACAACAACGCAGTGCACATTCCCATGTTTACGTAAATGAAAGTTTTCCTGACATATTTACAAACATAATTTCATCTATTAGAGTCGTTCGAATAGGGCATTACAGGCTTGAACCCTCATTCGAGTACCACACTGCACTTTCACTATTTAATAGCCTTGTTTGTCTGACTGCCCGGAGATCGGAAATTGGAAACAATGATCGATGCTATTTTGTGCGCCCTGGATAACCCACAGCAAAGTGCACTGCGCCACATTACGGTTATAGAAGAGAACGGGGAAGAAAAAAGCATTTCCTATGCGGCGCTGGCACAACAAGCGTTGGCAGTCTCTTCAGCCCTGACTGAACTGGGGGTTGTTCGTAATGATTTGGTTATCCTTGCCCTGCCGGCTTCCATCGATCAATTGGTGTTATTGACCGGGTGCGTTTTGATTGGCGCTTTACCTTGCACGGTAGCGCTACCCGGAAGGCTGATGGCCGACTCCCCGCGCAACCAGATCTACGTGGCCTGTCAGTTGTTTGCACCGCGCCTGCTGATCGCATCCGAGAGCAACACCCCCGCACTCCAGCGTTTGCTTGCCCACCTGCCTGTACGGGTGTTCTCGAGCGCAGAGGTGAAGCTCGCTGCCAGTGCAGGGTTTCCAGTGCGTGTGGAGCGCTGCCAGGCAGACAGCGGCCATCATGTGCAACTGACCTCGGGCTCGACCGGTCGCCCCAAGGCCGCCATCCTCAGCCATCAGAATGTCATCTCCAATGTGCGCGGTATCGGCGGCGTGGTGGGTTACAGTGTTGAGCGCGGCGACGCCTCTGCGTCCTGGCTGCCGCTGCATCACGACATGGGCCTGGTGACGCTCTTGTCGAACGTGTATTACCAGGCGCCCCTGCTATTGATGCAACCGGCCAGTTTTATTCGCAACCCGCTTGGCTGGCTCAAGCGCATGTCCAGTTTTGGCGCAACCACCACGGCTGCGCCGACGTTCGCCCTGCAGTATTGCATTCGCCGTTACCGCGAAGCGTCAATGAAAGACGTCGACCTGAGCAAGTTGCGCAATATCTTTGTCGGCGCCGAAAGAGTGGATGAAGCCTGCCTGAAGGAGTTTGCACAGACTTTTGCACCGCACGGTCTTTCACGTTCTGCGCTGCAACCGTGTTACGGCATGGCGGAATCGACGCTGGCAGTGACCATGCATAACACGAACTTCAATTACGACAAGCAGGCGCTCTCCTACGTCATTGCTGACCGTATCGACTCCGGCGCAGTGATCGACCATTGGCAGGCTCGCCGCGCCGACGCCAACACTCGCAGGGTAGAAACCGTGCTGTCGATGGGGCGCCCGATTGAGGGTATGCAGGTTGCCGTGAAGGCGCTGGACCGTTCTGACGCCAAGGACCGTGAAGTCGGCGAAATCTTTATACGCGGTACGTCAGTCATGTCCGGCTATTTGCCCGCCGAAGGCCAGACCGAGCAGTACCAAAGCGGCGACTGGTTTGCGACCGGTGATATCGGTTATCGAGTGGATGAACACGTGTTTGTCCTTGGCCGCAAGAAAGAACTCATCATTATTCGGGGCAGTAATTATTTCCCGCATGAAATTGAAGACGTTATTGCATCACACCCTTTACTGGCCAGCGGTGGCAATGCAATAGCGGCTTTCGGTATCTACGACGAAACACAGAGAACCGAGAGCCTGGCTATTCTGATCGAGCTTGAAGCGAAACAGGATCAAATAGAACTGCGCAGTCAACTTCAAAACCAATTGCGCGACAAGTTTGGATTTGGTGCGCACGCCATTACCTTCGTCCCTCCCGGAAGTTTGCCACGCACTACCAGCAACAAACTTAAGCGTCTGGAATGCCGCAGCATTTATCTCCAACTGGCGCTGGACAACATAGATAAAACCGAGACAGCGCAACTTATTAGTTAACGCACAAGCAACGCTGTGACATCGACACGCTGACGCACTGCACCTTTTAATTACTGGATCACACACTATGCACACTTTGATGCAAGGTGGGGAGACGGGTTCGTCACGCCATTCATTATTGAATGTGTGTGCGCAACCGGTTCTTCACCGCTTATCCCTCTATGGCGAACTTCCTGCTCAGTTGATCCAGATTATTTCGCGCGCCTCAGTGCGACTGATGGATTCAGACATGTTGATTTCGCAGACAATGCACAACTATGAGGCTGCCGAACAATTAAACCGGCCCTCGGTGGCCCTGTCGCAGCCGACCCATGATCTGGAAACTATTCTGGAGCGCATTGAGCAAGACGGTCTGGCGTTGCACTACCGATCCTTCATGCAGAACTTCGCCCATTTGTTTTCGCTGTTCCTGACACCGGATCAATACGAACGGGCACGCACCAGCATTGATGCCGGCAGCGCCCTGCGCTTTCTGATGAGTGATGCCGGCGGCCCTACCCTCACGAGCTGGCGCACGGTCGCCCAGCCGGAAGGGGATGGTTTCAAGCTGCAGATCGACAAGGTCTGGGGCATGTACGCCAACCTTGATGGCATGGCAATCGTTGCCGCCCGCACGCCGGGCTCGTTTTTCCCGTCGGCCTTCCTGGTTTGGCCCGAGCAATACAAGAACCTCAAGCGAACGCTCTGCGGCGAGCCCTTTCTGGGCGATGTCGTGCAGTTGGGGAACGTCAAGGGCACGGTGCAGGTTGCCCAAGAAGATCGCCTGAAAGTGGGCGGGCCTGCGGTACTCAATAAATACCTGACAACAGTACGACCTTTTCTGGTGCGCGCACTGATGGCCCACCTGCAATGGCTGACAAGTCAGGGGCGCCTCGAACTCACGCCAGACGAGCGCGCGTCCCGCGACTTCATCGCCGCTGCCGCACGCACCAAGACGCTCGCCGACCGCTACGAGAGCGAAGACGTATACCGCGTGCTGGCACTGAAACTCGCCTCCAATGAACTGCTTTTGCATCTGGTTAGCCGCGGCGCCGTGGCGAGTTTTCTCGACCAGCGTGACCTGTTGGCGTTTACCAAAATGGAAGGCAGCTCTTACCGCTGTTATCACGAATTGCGCGCAAGCATGCGCGTGGCCAAGCCTGAACCCGAGTCAATTTAACCCGCTGTACCCCCAGGAGAAGCACCTATGACAACGACGACTGACACCCTCAACACGCTGGAACTTCTGAAAAAGGAAGCCGCCAAGATTCTCAATATCGAATCCGTCGACACCCATGTCGGCCTGGGCGAACTGGGTATCGATTCACTCAACGTGGTTGAGCTGATCGTCTATTGCGAACAGCTCTACGGATCCATTGATCCTGAGCAACTCAACATCACGCAGTACACCACCCTGGAGCAAATCGACAGTCAGTTGCAGCAGCAACAAGTCGCCTGATCGCCAACCACCCTCATACCAGAAGCTCACCATGTCGAACTCGCCGCCCTTTGCATCAACGCCGTCGCTTGGCACCGTTCCGGCTTTCAGGGTCCATACGGTTGCTTACCGGCGCACCGAAACGCCCTTTGTGTCGCCCCAGGTCAGCCTGGAAGATGCGGCGTTGGCGCTGGGGCAGCGGGTCGGCGATGAGGCTTGCCGTTATGCAAGCGACGCAGGCCCCATCGACGATTACGTGGTGAGCTCTACCGTGTTGTCGCAGTTTTTGGCTGACGGTTCGCCCCATGCAGGCTATTTCCAGGAGGCGCTCGCCAGCCGTTACGGGCGCCGCCCTGACTGGGTCACCAATGCCTACGAATGCACGGGCTGGGGTTTCATCCTGCGGTATATCCAGGGCAAGGCTCAGTTCAACGGTCGTCGCAGGCTGTTACTGCAGATTGTTGATACGGATATCCACAATTTTACTTACTGGCTAGGCAACAACCGTTGGGGCAAATCCGGTTTTGGCATCTGCACGTTAGTGATTGATGTGATGCCAGAGCCCAACAACAGGCTGCTCATCGGCACTGCAAGCCAGGCTAATGCCCTGCTGCAATTAGGGCGAAGCCTGCGCAGTTTTACCGAGAGCCGGCCTGGCTTAGGCGTCGCGGTACCGTTTTTTCCCGAGATGTCACGCCGCGCCCTGTTCAAGTGTTTCGACACGGCTTGCGTGCACGCCGACCATTATCAGCGATTCGGTCATTCCTTCGGCAGCGACCCCTGGCTTTCGCTACTGGCCGAGCTGGGCGCGGGCTCCGCGCACCCCGGCAGTGACTGCATCGTGTCTTCGCTGGCAATGAACGGCTATTTCTCGATTGCCCAGATAACGCTCGCACCCGATCTGCACTTTGCACTGGAAGGTGAACTGTGAAGAACGCACACACCTGTTCGCTGCTGTTGCAGCGCAATCCGGATCACAACCGGGCGATCTCCTGTTCGGCTCGCAACCTGCCACTGTTCGAAACCCACGACTATGCACGCCGGAGCGTGTACGCACACGACAACCCCACGCCGGTGCTGGTCAACAACCAGCAGTACTACACCCTTCTGTCGACGCTGGCCCGCCACATCTGGGACAGCTGCGGCGAACAAACGCTGATCCTGGTGCAGGTACGCATGCCGTCTATCGACCTTGCGTTGCCAAAGAACCTGCTCGATCCACGCGTAACGCTGGGCGCCCACTTAAGCAATGAAGCCTTGTTCTGGGCACGCCAGCTACCGACACCGGTGGTCTGGATCAGCGCCGAACAGATTCGGCGCGACCTGTGGGACGGCGGCGATAACCGCCTGCACATCGCCGCCTGGAATTGCGCACCAACGCCAGCCATCACCGAGTGGTTCTTACCCGAACTGGGCTACTTAACAGCGCAGGTGCACCCATCACCTGTGCATGAGCCGTTCACCACATCTCAATCGAAACGCACGCACGTACAGGGGTGATCATGCAAACAGAGCACGAACAGACACTCGATGATGGCCAGCCGATCAAGTGGAATTTCTCAGTCGATGCGTTCATGTCGCAGACCTACGATTTCAGCGATGACAGCTTGAATGCGCTGTATCAGAAGACCAAGGCCAACCAATGGGATGTCAATACCGACATCGACTGGAGCTACGAGCTCAACCCGGACAACCCTCTGGGCATGCCGGACGGTACGTTGCTGATATACGGCACCGATGTCTGGAACAAAATGAATGAAAAAAACCGTGCCGAAATTCGCCATCACTCCCAAGGCTGGACCCTGTCACAGGTACTGCACGGTGAACAGGCGGCCCTGATCTGCGCATCGAAACTGGCGGTGGCTGAAGAAAGCCTCTCGGCCCGACTCTGCGCCGCCGGGCAAATCATCGATGAAGCCCGTCATATCGAAGCCTTTGGTCGTTTGGTCAACAGCAAGCTGCCGATCAGCTACCCCATGAGCAAGGCGCTAAAAGGCCTGCTGGAAGAGACCATTACCACCAACAAACTCGACATGACCAACCTGGGCATGCAAGTGCTGGTGGAGGGCATTGCGCTGTCACTGTTTCAAAGCATGGTCGCCTACACCAAAGACCCGTTCATCAAAGACCTGATGACGCGTATTCAGCGCGATGAAGCGCGCCACTTCGCCATTGGCCGTATCACCCTGGGCAGTGTGTACAAAGAAATGAGCAGCACTGAACGCAAGGAACGCGAAGAGTTTGTGGTGGAAGGGGCTTACACCTTGTACGAGCACCTGTGCGCCGACGACATATGGGAGCCGATGGGCTTATCCAAAAGAGAGTGCAGCCACCTGGTGAGGAGTTCGGAAGTGGCCAACTCCATGCGCCGTTCCATTTTCCGGCGGCTGGTGCCGACCATCCGCGAAATGGGCTTGCTGACGCCCCGTGTGAGCGATGCCTTTGAAAAGCTCAGAGTGCTGGACTACGCCGCCATGCCGATGCCGGCTTAACAAGGAAGACAGTCATGACGCCCCCAACTACTGCGGCAACACACAGCCCCGCCCCCTTCACCATCGGTATTGACGCCGCCGCTTACGAACTGCCCGGCGAACGCCAGGACCTCCATGACTGGGCTCAGCAGCATAAGTTGCCCGCCGAGCGCTTTGACATGATCCGCAATGCGGGCTGCCGTTACTTCCATGTGTCACCGGACATCGACGAGGTCGAGCTGGCCAAGCGCGCAGTCGCTCGCCTGCAAGACGAGCAAGGCTTTAAAGGCAGCGACATCGGGGCGGTGATTCACGTGCATACCGGGCTGTTCAGCGTACCGCCAGCGCCACGCAGCCTGCCGCTGGAAGTGGCCACGGCATTCGGCATAAACCCTGTGTGGGCCGGGTCGATCGCACAACTCAATTGCTCCTCGATCAGCGTCGCCATTCAGATGGCCCAGGCATTGATGAAGGTGCACAGCCAATTGCACTCGGTGCTGATCGTCTCGTCCGACCGCGTCTTCATTGAGCGTTACCGAGTGTTGCAGGCGAGCATTTTAAGTGATGGCGCGGGGTGCTTGCTGGTGACCCGTAACAGCCGCCGTAACCGGGTCGGCGCGACGGCCGTGCGCAATTATGGCAGCTGGTATCTGGGCTCCGTGACCAACAACGCGGTGAAGCAGGCCATGTTCAATCTGGAGTGGCACTACACCCGCAAAGTCATGATGGAAGCCGTGGCCGACTGTGGCATAGCGCTCCGCGATTTCACCTGCATTCTGCCTTACAACTCCAACCACTCTGGCTGGAACGCCTTCTGTGGTGCCATGGCGATTCCCGCCACCACGCTCTATACCGACAACATTCTGAACAAAGGTCACTCCTTTGGTTCGGACCTGGCGATCAACCTGGCCGACAGGGGCTTGAGCAAGGTCGATGCCGGGGCACACCTGATGAACATCACGGAATCGGACAACGGTTCATTTTCGGCCTTGACCCTTCATCCGGTGAATTGACATGACAACCACTCACGCCTCCCCGCCGGTTCGGGACGACGCAGCAGCAGCGACCGATCAATGGCTGCTGAGTCTTAAAACGCCGTGCTATGTGCTGGACCCTACTGTCGTAATGGCCCGTTACGCGGATTTACGCGAACGGTTGGGTACGCCGTTGATTGTGTCACTCAAGGCCAACCCCAACCTGGATCTGTTGATCCGTTGCGGCCACGCGTTCATCGACGGTGTGGAGCTGGCCAGCCTGGGCGAACTCGATATTGTGGCGGGCCGCATCAACGCCCCCAAATACGTGAACAACCCGTCCATGGATGAAGATTTCATGCGCGCGGCCCTGGCTTCACGCTGCACGTTCATTATCGACAGCCTGGAGCAGGCGCAGCGACTGATTCGCGTCATCGGTAAACAGGCCGCGCCGCACACGGTATTGCGCCTGAACGCGGGCCAGTTGGTCAGCTCGGGCAAACACCCGGCGGACCATTTCGGCATGAGCCGCCACGACGCCTTGCTGACGACGACTGCATTGACCCAGGCCAACGTGCCCGTCGTCGGCCTCCATACGTTTGCGGGCTCCAACAGTTTTCACATCGATGACAAGGGTTCCGATGCTGCCGCCCTGGCCCACGCACTCGCGGCCTTTGCGCCGCAGGTCGCACACATTACCGGCATGCCGGTTGAGTTTCTTAACGTCGGGGGCGGTTTCTCCGAGCACTTCCCTAGCCAGGCGCAGACGTTTGACGCGTATCGCCAGCGTATTGCGCCGCTGCAAAAAAACTTCAAGGTCGTCCATGAGTCAGGGCGCGGCGTCTTCGCCGGTGCAGGCACTTTCGTGACCCGTGTGCGTTCAATCAAAGCCTTGGGTGAGCGCTACGTTGCTGTCTGCGACGGTGGCCTGAGCCACAACTTCTTGCTGGCCAAAACTGAATCCATGTTGAAGCAGTACGCGCAGCCGCGTCTGCTGCGGCGCCAGCAGGCGCCGGTTGATGCGCCCACGTTGCCGATCCAGTTCGTGGGCAGCACTTGCAGCCGCGCCGACGTGATCGGTTGGAGCCATGACGCTTCGGCGCCGCCAAGCGTGGGCGATCTGGTGATCTTCGAGAACTGCGGCGCCTACAACCAGACGTACAGCGTCAGCGCATTTCTCTCGCAGAGTCCCGCACACACCTATATCCACCAATCCTAGGGACGTCACCATGACCGCCCACATCAGTTTGTACGACCTGTTGAAAGACAGCGCCCACCACCATGGCGACCGCCGAGCGTTCGCGCAGGGCGCAATGATGGCGACTTATTCAGAACTGCTGCAAGACGTGCGCCTGACGACAAAGAGGCTGGCCGATAGCGGCGTGCAAGCGGGCGAACGCGTCGCGGTGTATGCGGGCAAGCAGTACGAAACCGTGGTCATGTTCCTGGCGATCAATGCCCGGGGTGCGATCCTGGTGCCCATCAATCCGCAGCTCAAAGAGCAACAGGTGCGCCATATCCTGCTGGACAGCGGTGCGCGCTTGCTCGTCAGTACGGGCCCACGCCTCAGACGTATCGAGGCGATGGTCAAGGACATCGAAATCGATGCCTGGCCGCTGGAAAGACTGCAACCCGATCACCCGGACACGCCGACCGATGCCGCGCTTGCTGACGCACACAGCGCCGTCACCGACAGTGACCCTGCGGCCATTTTGTATACCTCCGGTTCAACCGGACGGCCCAAAGGTGTGGTGCTGTCGCAGCGTAACCTGGTGTCTGGCGCCCATAGCGTCGCTCACTATCTGAGCTTGCGGGCCGATGACGTGATCCTGGGCATATTGCCGCTGAGCTTCGATGCCGGGCTCAGCCAACTGACCACGGCACTGGCCAGCGCAGCCTGCTACGCGCCGCTGGACTTCCTGCAAGCGAGCGAAGTGCCGACGTTCTGCGAAGCCCATGGCGTCACCGTGATTACCGGCGTGCCGCCCCTCTGGATGCAACTGGCCTCAGTGCAGTGGCCGCAGCCTACCGGCGCACGCCTTCGCTGCTTTGCCAATACCGGCGGGCATATGCCACCGCCTTTGCTGGAAAAACTCAAAAGCGCATTCCCCGATGCGCTGCCCTACCTGATGTACGGCTTGACCGAGGCTTTCCGCTCGACCTACCTGCCACCGGAAGCCGCCGCCACACGGCCCGACTCCATCGGCAAGGCAGTGCCCAACGCTGATATCCGTGTGATGCGCCCGGACGGCACCGAATGTGCGGCGGGTGAACATGGCGAATTGGTGCACCGCGGGGCATTTGTCACGCTCGGGTACTGGAATGACCCCGAGCTGACCGCTCAGCGCTTTCGTCCTTGGCCACGCCCGGACTCGCAGATTTCACGCACCGAAACAGCGGTCTGGTCGGGCGATATCGTCTACCGCGACAGCGACGGCTTTCTGTATTTCGTTGCGCGCAGCGACGACATGATCAAGACCTCCGGCTATCGCGTCAGCCCCACCGAAGTCGAAGAAGTTCTGTTTGCCGTGGATGACGTGGCCGAGGCAGCAGCGTTTGGTGTACCGCATCCGCAACAGGGCGAAGCCATCATCATCAGCCTGTTCGCCCACCCGCACATTCAGACCACCGCCCAGGCATTGATCAAGCTGTGCAGGGAAAAACTGCCGACCTACATGGTGCCGCTGCATGTGTCCTTCCATGACTCGCCTTTACCGCGCAACCCGAACGGCAAGATCGACCGAAAGCAGTTGAAGCAGCAGTTTTCCGAGTTTTTCTCTACCTCACTTACGGTCACGGAATAGCACCATGCTTCGAATTCGCGCTATCGCTTCTCACGTTCCCGACACGACCCCGTTCCAGGCGGTGCAAGCCCGGGAAAAAAACATCGGCTATGGCCATTTGTTGTACAAGTCAGCGGTCTTTTCCATGCCACGCGGCAAGGGCAGGATCGACGCCGAAGAAACGCTTCGGCTGCTTCCCACGGCGAGCATCGAACTGCCGGTAGCGCCCCCTGTGCAAAGCGGCGCCGACCTGGCGCTGGAAGCCGTCGCGCTGTTGCGTGAACAGATTCCGGCCGAAACGCTGGCACAGGTGAGCCACATTGTGGTGACCAATGCCGCCCTTAACCAACGCATCAATGAATCGGTCGCAGGCCGTATCCAGCATGCACTGGGTTTGCCCAAAGCCTTGCCTTTCGCCATCGGCCAAGCGGGGACGGCGGGGGTATTCAACGCTCTGAGCATGATCGAGGCGCTGGTCAGCCTGGGCGGCAAAGTGCTGTTGGTGGCGTCCGATAAGTGGCTTTACCCCTTCTTTCGCGCCTGGGGTGATCTGGTGGTGTACGGCGACAGTGCAGCGGCCATCTTGCTCGATGGCGACGGTGAGGCCGGGCCAGGCTGGGGGTCGATCCGCGCCTCGGCGATGCACTATGGCGCAGCCATCGATAACCCTTGGGGGCTGACACCCGCCGCCCTTGCCGAACGCCTGCATCCGCTGGCGGTGAGCGCTGCGCAAACGGCGATCGAGCGGGCTGGCCTGAATGCCAGCGATATCGATTGGGTGCTGCCGTCAGGGTTCGGCGACAGCTTTACTCTGGGCGTCAGCCGTGAACTGGGCATTGCGCAAAACCGGCATTTCGAATTCGGTGCCCGGCCTCATCACTCGAGCGCGGCGCCCTTGCTGTCGCTCATGCGCCTGCGTGCCAGCCTCCCCCCCGGTAAAACAGCCACCGTCTTGCTGTGGGATGCAGCCTTGTGCGGCACTGCCGGGGCCATTGTGGCCGAGATCCAGGCTGGCGCCTGACCCCAGATACACACCGCTTATTAATCAGGAAAACCTATGTCTGCTTATAAAGTCAGCCTGCGTGAGCTTCGCTTTTTTTTGTGGGAACTGCATAAAACCGACCAGAATTTTCTCGCTCGGGCGCCGTTCAACGACAAGAACCGTGCCTACTACGATGCCTTACTGGAGCGCGCCAGAGCGTTCGCCTATGAGTTGGGCAAAGCCTATCAAGCCTCCGACCGGCAGGAGTGCCGCTTGCTGGAAAACGGCACAGTCGAAATCCCCAAAGAGTTCCACGGGCTTTGGCAACGTTATAAGGATGAGTGGATTCAGGTACTGGGCAACGACAGCGAATCCCAGCAACCGGCCTTGCCACCGCTGATCCGGCAAGCCATCCAGGAAATGTTCATGGGCGCCAATCCGGCGTTCATGACCTACGGCGGCTTCAATTTCCCGGCCATCAAACTGTTGAAGCTGCATGGTACCGCAGCGCAAAAAGCAACGTACCTGCGCAAGCTTCAGCACTACGACTGGGACGCGTGCTTCTGTGCCACCGAGCAGCAGGCGGGAAGCGACCTGACGGCTGTCACCACCGTCGCAAAACCTCTTGAAAACGGCGAATATGCGGTCAGCGGCGAAAAGGTCTACATCTCGGCGGGCATGCATACGCTGACCGAAAACACCGTTTACTTTGTCTTGGGCCGCATTAATACCACCACCTCGACCTCCTACTCGCTGTCTTGCCTGCTAGTGCCGCGCTTCTGGCCTAACCCGGAAACGGGAGAGCTGGAAGACAACCATGTCGAGTGCACGTCCTTGCTGCGCAAAATGGGCTTGAAGGGCTGCGCCAATACCCAGCTGGTGTTTGGTCGAAGCGGCACCACCCGCGCTGTTCTGCTGGGCGATCGCAAGAATGCCGGGTTGCTGCAACTGGTGCCCTTGATGAACCAGGCGCGTATGAGCACGGCGATTATTGGTCTGGGTCTGGCTTCCAGCGCCTATCTGCACTCAGCCGATTTCGCCGGCAAACGGCTGCAAGGGCGAGCCATCAGCCGCACGTCCGATGCCAGCGCCCCTGCTGTGCCCATCATCGAACACGCCGACGTGCAGCGCATGCTGCTGGAAATGAAGGCTCGGGTAGAAGGCTGCCGTGGGCTGCTCGGCAAATTGACCGGCGCGTCGACCCAGGCGTTTGCCCTGGAAGCCGAGCCGGTACTGGACGAAGCTCAGGTCGAAAAATTCCGCAAACTGGTGCTGCTGTTCACGCCGATCTGCAAGGCTTTCGTCTCGGACCAGGCCTGGAAAATCTGCGAGCTGGCGATCCAGGTGCATGGCGGCATCGGCTACACCGATGCTTACCCTGTGGAGCAAAATGCCCGCGACGTGAAAATCCTGTCGATCTGGGAAGGTACCAACTACATCCAGTCCCAGGACCTGGTGCGCGACAAGCTGGGTTTTGGCAGGAACTCACGCCTGATCAAGTTTCTGCGCGAAGAGCTGGATGCCTTCTTGAACAGCACACTGGGGGCCGGTACTGAGCTACAAGGCCAATTCCCGCTGCTGGAAAACGCCATGGTCGCCGTTGAGCAGGCGCTCTCATGGATCAATGAGCACGTGCGTGCCGGTCGCACACACGAAACCAGCCAGTTTTATACGCGTTTCCTGGAAATGCTCGGCCTCACCGCCAGCGCCTGGGTCTTGCTGGAATCGGCCTGCCTGGCAGAGCGTCAGTTACGCCAGCCACAAAGCGCTGAAGAAGCGGCTTTTTACCGTGGCAAGGTCAAGACCGCCCAGTATTTTTTCGCCAACATTCTGCCGACTGTGACGCAGCACGCCCACGCCATAGAAAACCTGTTGGTCGCCCACGGCAGCATTACGCTGGATGAGTTGGTCCAGGCCGACACGCCCACTCCCGCACCGGCGCAGAGCCTGTTTGGCGGACCGCGCACGCTGTATCGCGGCACCAACATCGACGGCGCCACACTTGAGCCCAATGAAGGCCTGTGGGTCAGGGGTCGCAACCTCAATGACCTGATCGGCAGCGTCGACTTCCCCACGGCGCTATGGCTGGCATGGTTTGGCAACCTGCCGTCCACCACGCAGAGCCAGGCCATTGACGCGGTCCTGGTCCGCATTGCCAGCCACTTGTCGCAGGAGCCCGCCTATCGGCGTGGCATCGAAGCCGTGGCCGCCAGCGGTGCCGGCATCGTTCAGGCAGCAGCCTGTGGCCTGCTCGGCGATTTGGCAACGCTGGAAAATATCGCCCTGATCGAAGCGAGCGCGCGCGGTTTGCCCACGCATGCGGACTTTATCCAGGGCCTGGTCAGCATTGCCTCAACACCGCACTTTCTACACGCGGCGCTCGGTTATGCCGCCCACGGCGCAGCACCGATCCAACACGCCGAGGCCGTGCTGGCTGCCATGGGCGCGACGCGCATCGACGCCCTGTCCATTCGTGTCATCGACGCCCTGCTGGTGGCCTGGCACGCCGGGTTCGGCTACATCACGCCAACGGTGCTGGTACCCCGTACCGCCATCGGCACCGGTGTCAGCATTGCGCAAGCCGTGGCGGCCGGGTTCATGGCCAGCGGGCCTAACCATGTCGGCGCAGCCGAAGAAGCGATGACCTGGCTCAAAACCATCAGTGCGCAAGCCAGCCCTGCGGACATACGCCAGGCGGTCGACCACGCGCTGGATCAACCCGGCAACCTGCTGTTTGGTTTCGGCCATCCGCTGTTCGTGCAGGACCCACGACCGCCGCATCTCAGAGCCCTGTTTGCAGAATGGGGATTCGGGGGGCGCTACCTGGAGGTTTTCGACGTCGTGTGTGCCCACGTCCTGGAGCGTAAAGGCCTGCGTCCGAACATTGATTTCATCACCGCCGCCGCCCTGCTTGATCTCGGCGTGACGCAAGCCCGCTGGGGTGTCGGACTGGGGCTCTGTGGCCGGGTGACGGCCATGGTCGCGCATGCCATCGAACGGCGTGATCGTCCTGCTTTCGGGGTCGGCAGCAAAGCCGCCCGCACGTTGTTGGCCACCGTTCCAGTGGGGTGGCTGTAAGACAGCCAGACGCACACCGCCCTTGCTATGCCAACGCCGAAACCTCTTTTAACGCCCTCTACTGCTGGAGCTTAAAAATGTTATTGAAAAACCTGCGACCTGCCGACGAATACGACCGCTTTGCCTCGCAAGCCCTGGAACCCTGGGACGTAATGTTTGTTACCCGCATTCGCCAGATTGCCCGCGACCTGCCGCCCGGCGCCCTGGTCGATATCGGCACGGCCACCGTCGTGGTGCCGGTACGGCTGGCGGCCGATCCGGTATTAAAAGGCTGGCATTTCATCGGCCTGGATCTGGACGAAACCATGCTCGAGGGTGGCCGACCGCGCATCGAAGCGCTCGGCCTGAGCGACACCATCGAGCTCAAGGTGGGCGACGCCCTGGACCTGCCCTTCGCGGACAACAGCCTGACCATGGCGGTCAGCCGCGCCACCTTGCATCACTTGCCGGACAAGGTGAAAAGCCTGACCGAGATGTACCGCGTACTGCAGCCCGGCGGCGTCGGTCTGGTGCACGACATGCGCCGCGACGTAGCCCCGGAGTTGCTGGAAAAATTCACTCAAATGCGCGCTTCGGTGGGGTATCCACCGACCCACGTCGAAGAAAAAGTCACCCTGCAAGAAGCGCGCGAGTTGGTTATCGAGGCGGGCCTGGAGCATTGCACAGTGGTGACCAGCCCCCGTTCGGGCATGGGCGCACTGGGTTTCGAAATCCTCATTAAAAAGCCTTTGTTGGCTTGATACGCAACTCGCCGGGGACAAGGCTATGGATCAACGTACAGATCGGGTTGAGCACTTTCAGGCAATGCTGGGCAGCTCGCAGGTGCAGTGTGGGTTCCTGTCACACGGGCCCATGCCGCTGGTCATAACGCCTGTAGACAACACGCTAAGCACTGACAGCGAAGCGTTTGCGACGTGGTATCGCCAGCACCGGGCGGTCTTTGACAGCCTGCTGCTGGAGTTCGGCTGCCTGTTGTTCCGTGGTTTTGCCTTGCGCGAAAACGCGGACTTCCAGGTGATTGCGCAAAACTATCCTGAGCACGCGTTCGGTTATATCGGCGGCGCCACGCCACGCAAGAACATTGAGGGCAGAGTCTACGAATCGACCCGTATCCCGCCCACCCTGAAAATCGGCCTGCATCAAGAAAAGGCCTACATGGCGCACTACCCACTGAAACTCGCCTTCTTTTGCAAACAGCCCTCGGTAGAAGGCGGCGAAACCATTCTGTGTGACATGCGTGCCGTTACCCGCCGCTTGCCAGCGCCCTTGATCGAACGCCTCAGCGCCGCGCGCATTCAGTATGTGCGCAACTTCCGGGCACCCAGCACGCCCGAGAATGAACCGCGCAACACCCATATGCGCGAATACCACCGGCCCTGGGATGAAGCATTCCTGACCGATGATCCGCAGCGGGTGGAACAGCTGTGCCGCGAGACACACCTCGATTACCAGTGGCTCGAAGATGGCAGCATCACGGTGTCGCATACCGGTGACGCCGTCTTGAAACATCCGCAGACGGGCGAGTCCATCTGGTTCAATCAACTGTCGACCCAGCACAACAATGCCCGCTCCCTCGGCAAACCGGGTTACGCCTACATCCAGCACGCCTATCAGGACAAACCGGCCCGCCCTTACGATGTGCGGCTGGGCGACGGTACGCCGATCCCGGAGGCTGACATCGCGCCGATCTACGACGCGCTTGAGGCGCAGGAGATCGCTTTCCCCTGGCGCAGCGGTGACATGCTGTTGATCGATAACATTGCTGTTGCCCATGGCCGCAACCCCTTCAAAGGCCAACGCGATGTCCAAGTCGCGTTGTTCGATTGACCATGAACAGTCCAATCCTGCTGACAGACGACAAACACGGGCTGCCTGAACCTGCCGTGCATCCTGAGGTGCAGTTGGCAGCCAGGCCCACTTATGCGATGGAAGCCAAACTGATCCGGGTCAGCGCCGGCAGTTTCCGCTTCGAGGTTCGCGATCTGCATTTTCGACGCGGCCTGCATACCGCCATCATCGGCCCCAATGGCGCCGGCAAGACCACCCTGATCGAAGCTTTGCTCGGGTTCCGTCAGGCGCATCTGGAAGAGGCGCAGATTCTGGGGGTGGCGGCGCCGCGTTTTCTACAAAGCACCCGCCACCGCCAGCGACTGGGGGTGCAATTGCAGCGGGTCGAGTATGAAGACTCGTCGAATGTGCGGGAGATTCTCGATTTGCATCTGGCCCTGTACGGCAAGCAAGACCCGCAGGTGGCGCAGGCTCTGGATATCGAAGCGCTGCGCAAACTGCCTTATCGGGCACTGTCACGCGGCCAGAAACAGCGGCTTGATTTGTTCGTCGCGCTGGCCCACCACCCGGAACTGGCAGTCCTTGACGAGCCGTTTACCGGGCTTGACCGCGCGTATATCGAGCGCGTCGCACACCTGCTGCGGTACGACCTGGCCGGCCTGACGATCATCATGATTTGCCACTCGGAAGAAGAGCTGGATGCCGCCAGCGACGTGGTGTGGGTGTGCAACGGCGGGGTTGAGTATCGAGGTGATAAAGAATCACTGAAGAACCGCCTCGTCGGCGCCTTCCATGCCTATTTGCAGTTGGACGATGTTGATCAGGTCAACGCCATCTATCAGCAGTTGCAACGCGAAAGCGCCACGCTGCGGTTGTCGATGCCATCACGCAATGAAATCAGCGTGTATGGCACGCAGGAGCTGGAGCCGTCGATACGTCGCCTGATCGGCAATGTTGCGTTCCAACATTGTGAATTCGGCCCCACCCACTACCGCGATATGTTGCACCTCTGCGCCCAAGGAGAACTGGATGCTTAGCGTACTGGCGATATTGACGCGCAACGAACTGCTGGGGTTTTTTCGCAGCAAGTCGGCGCTGTTTTGGGCGCTGGCCTTTCCCATCCTGCTGCTGACCGTGATGCTGATGGCTTTCGGTCACCGTGGCTCACTCGGTACGGTCAAGGTTGAGTTTGTGGAGGCAGGCGTCCAGGCCAGCCCGGACACCAGTTGCAAGGTGGCGATCCAGCAGGCGTTTGCGGGCGGTGATCCTGTAAAGGCTGAATTTTCAACCGTCCACAACACTGCCGCCATCGCAGCAGACACGGTGCGCATTGTATTCCCGGCAGGCGATGGTCCGTTGCAGGTGCAATACGACTTCAACGGCCAGCTCGCGGTACGCGCCGCCGCACGCGTGATCGAGATTGCTGCGGTCAGGTGTTCGGCGGCCAAACGCGGCATTGTCTCGGCAGACCTGGTGCATTTCGAAGACACGGCCTCCGGCGCCAAGCCCTTCGACTACGGCCAGTTTTTTACCACCGGCATTTTGGTCATCTGTTTGATGTCACTCGGCATCATGTCCACCGCCTTGTCGATTGCCAGCCTGCGTGAACACAACGCGCTCAAGATCTACGCCTGCTTTCCTGTGCCGAAGCTGGTTTTTCTGGCCTCTATCCTCGTGTCGCGGGTGGTCATGATGCTGATTTCGGTGGGCTCCTTGCTGCTGGTGGCGCGGTTTGGATACGGCATCGACCTCTCGCTGTGGAGTGTGCAGACCTTGCGTGCGTTGCCGGTGATTGTGCTGGGCGGCGTCATGTTGCTGTGCCTCGGTACCCTGCTGGCCAGCCGTACTGCCTCGATAAAAGAAACCGAATTGCTCTGCCATCTGATCCATTACCCGGCCCTGTTCTTCGGCAACCTGACCATCCCGTTAAACGATGCGCCCGCCTGGATCAAAAACATGCTCTCGGTGATTCCGATCAACCAGTTTGTCTCGGTACTGCGCCAAGTGATGCTCGACGGCGCGTCCCTGCCTTCGCTGTGGCAGCCCTTGTTGGCCCTGGCAGGCTGGACCGCTTTGTTCCTCAGCGCCGCGACCTTCATGTTCCGCTGGCACAAAAGTTAAGCCCCGCCCCCGGGCATTTCATTGCATCTCTATTCAAGGAAACCAGCATGTCTATCAGCAAGCTAGGCCGTGCCTATTTGTCGAATGCCAGCGCATTCATTCCGGTTATCGTGTTCCTTTTGTATGGCCGTTTTGGCCCAGGTGAGGCAGGCGTGCGCTGGGATACCGCGTATGTGGTCAGCGGTATTCTGAGCATTGCGCACGTGTTCTGGCTGTTCAAGTACCGCCCAGGTCACTGGATCGCGCTGGGCGTCGACCTATACCTGATGATTGGCGCCCTGCTGGCGTGGGTCTCTACCGCGGCGTTGCAAGTGTGGGGGCAGGAGCTGGGGGCTGCACCGGTGCTGGCATGCGTTTTGGTGATTGGCTTGGGGGCCACGCGGCTTTCGCCATTGGGGTTTATTGGCGAAGCCAGCAGCGATCATGGGTTGATTAGAAAACTCTCGGTGATGCTGCTGATTGCGGCTGCCGTCGCCGTCGCGGTGTCATTGGCTTTTCGCCATAACACGCTGCTGGGAGGCGTATTGCCAATCGTCGCGCTGGTGCTCACACGCAGCCAGTTGCTCAAACGCGTGGTTG
Organism: Pseudomonas helleri; assembly: GCF_001043025.1. Lineage (GTDB taxonomy): Bacteria > Pseudomonadota > Gammaproteobacteria > Pseudomonadales > Pseudomonadaceae > Aquipseudomonas > Aquipseudomonas helleri. The sequence continues at coordinate 27,504 of NZ_JYLD01000025.1, forward strand.
CGACGCCATGAGCGACCTGGAACCTGCATCGGGACTCCACGCGTTCCTGATCGAAGTCGCCGACGTGCTGGGGCAGGCGTCGCTGCTGACCGGGGCGGCCTGTGTCCCCTATGAAATCGACGTCGCGCAGTGCAGGGGCAAGGCGGCGGCGGTCGTGCTCCCGCGTGATACTCACGCGGTCAGCGCGCTGATGCGCATCGCGGTGCGCCATCGTATACGGCTGGTCGCCCAAGGTAACCGCAGCGGGTTGGTGGGCGGCGCCGTCACCGACAACTCCGGCACGCAAGTCATCGTGTCCCTTTCGCGCTTACGCCGAGTGCGCGAGATTGATCCCTTGAACCGCACGGTCATTGTTGACGCTGGCGTGCTCTTGTCTGAGTTGAATCGCCAACTGGAGCCCCACTCGCTGTGCTTCCCTATCGATGTCGGCAGCGATCCGGCGATAGGCGGACTGATCGGCGCCAATGCCGGTGGCAGCCGCTTGCTCAAGCATGGCGACGTGCGCCATAACCTGCTCGGCATTGAAGTGGTGCTGGCCGATGGCGACGGCACCGTGGTGCAGCTGCTCGCGCCGTTGCGCAAGAACAATACCGGACTCGATCTCAAGCAGATGTTTGTCGGCACCGGCGGTGCCTTCGGGATCATTACGGCGGCGACGCTTGAGCTCAAACGCATCGATCAGTCGACACAGAGCATGTTTGTTGCCTTGCCTGACCATGGGACAGCGCTTGAGGTGCTGCACGCCTTCGAACTTCAATTCGGCGACCTGCTGTGCGCGTTCGAAGTGATATCCGAGGCGGCGCTCGCCATTACGTTGCGCAACTTCCCCACCCTGCGCCACCCGTTCAGCCAATCGTCGGCCAGCTGTTATGCCCTGATTGAGATCGCCAGCAGCATGCCTGGCTTGCACACGATGTTTGCGCAACGAACCGAGCAGGTGCTGGAAGCGCTGTATGAAAGCGGCCGGGTTCTCGACGCTGTTCTGGGTAACACCAGCAGCTTTTGGCCACTGCGAGACAACCTGCCGTTGGCCATCGCCAAGGAAGGTATCCCGCTCTCGTTCGACGTGGCGTTTTCGCGCTCACAATTAGTGGCTTTCAGAGATCAGGCTGCGCAGTGGCTAGCGCAGGAACATCCGCTGCTACAGCTTTACGATTTCGGCCATTTTGCCGACGGCGGCTGCCATTTGATTGTGCTTGTCCCGCACGCGCATATCGCCCAGTACGGCATCGCCAAGATCGTCGCTGTGCGCAGCGGCATTTATAAGCGGGTGTCCGAAAACGGCGGCTGCTTCAGTGCAGAGCATGGTGTCGGGCCAATGAATGCCGCTTATTACAGCAAGTACACGACGCCTGAGGTGCAGCACATCAGCAGGGCCATGCAGCAGTTGATGGATCCGCAAGCTGTACTGGGCCGCTACCGCTATACCTAGAGCGAACCGCCTGCGCAGTTCATTTCAACGAAAATCAGGCCTGACAATGGCACAGCAAGCGATAGGAAACATGATGATTACCGGCAAAATGCTCATCGGCCAGTCGGCTGTGCGTGGCGACAACGGATCGCTGTGTGCAATCAACCCGGCCACCCATGAAACGCTGAGCCCCGACTTCGGCGTCGGCGGTATGACTGAGATTGATCAGGCCTGCACGCTGGCGCAGCAAACCTTTGATCGCTACCGCGCGACCACGGCAGAGCAGCGTGCTCAATTTCTGGAAGCGATTGCCACGGGCATTTTGGCGCTGGGGGCTGCGCTGATCGAGCGCGCGTCTCTGGAGTCGGGATTGCCTGCCGCGCGCCTGATCATTGAGCGGGGCCGCACCGTCAGCCAGTTGCGGTTGTTTGCGAAGGTTGTTCGCGATGGCCATTACCTCGGCGCCACCCTGGACAGCGCATTGCCGACGCGCCTTCCTTCTCGCCCCGACCTGAGGTTGCACAAGATCGCCCTAGGCCCGGTGGCTGTATTTGGTGCGAGCAATTTTCCCCTTGCGTTTTCGGTTGCTGGCGGCGACAGCGCCGCCGCCCTGGCCGCTGGCTGCCCGATCGTGGTCAAGGCGCACGAGGCTCATCTGGGTACGTCTGAACTGGTTGGCCAGGTGATTCAGCAGGCAGCCGCTGCCCACTCGTTACCAGAGGGCGTGTTTTCCCTGCTCATAGGCGACGGTCATCTGTTCGGTCAAACCCTGGTCAGCCATCCCGCGATCAAGGCCGTCGCCTTTACAGGTTCGCGACAAGGCGGCCTGGCGCTGATGCGTACGGCGGCGCAACGTAGCGAACCGATTCCGGTGTACGCCGAAATGAGCTGCATCAACCCCGTGTTCCTGTTGCCGCATGCACTGTCGATGCGCGCCAGCGAAATCGGCCGGGGATTCGTCGAGGCTCTGACAATGAGTGCGGGGCAACTGTGCACCAATCCGGGCTTGGTGATTGCTCTGGAAGGCCAGCCTCTGACCCAGTTTTGCGATACAGCCCTGGATACCCTGCGCACAAAGGCGGCGGCAACCATGCTGACGCCGGGTATTCATCAAGCTTACCTCGCCGGTGTCGAGGAGACGGCCGCTACCAACGGTGTTACGACGTTAGGGCAAGGTGTTCCCGCGCAAAAGCCATGTGCAGCGCAAGCCGCATTGCACGTCACGGATGCAGGCACCTTTGTGACGACAGGACGACTGGGCGATGAAACATTCGGCCCCAGCTCGCTGATAGTCGCCTGCAAGAATGAAGAAGAAATGCTGGCAGTCGCCGAGCACCTGTCAGGCCAACTGACGGCGACCTTGCAACTGGATGAGGCTGATCATGGGCTGGCACGAAAACTGTTGCCCGTGCTTGAGCGCAAGGCGGGGCGGATTTTGGCGAACGGTTACCCGAACAACGTCGAGGTCTCGCATGCGATGGTGCACGGCGGCCCGTTCCCGGCCAGTTCGGACAGTCGCAGCAGCGCAGTCGGCGCCAGCGCCATCGACAGATTCCTGCGGCCGGTGTGTTATCAGGACCTGCCTGCGGCTTTGATGCCGGCAGCGCTACAGGATGGCAATCCGCTAGAGCTCTGGCGGACGGTCAATGGTGAATGTGTGCTTGCCTGAATCAACGTCGGAGCATTTTCCTGATGGCAAAGCACTTCAAGGTTAAAAGCTTCACGTCGCAAAACCATAAAAAAAGCCCCTATACAGGTAATGCTGTTCACTTATGAGATGCGTACGAGTAACTGTAGGAGCGAGCTTGTCTCGCGAGCTTTTAAAAGATCAAAAGATCGCGAGACAAGCTCGCTCCTACAGGGTTCGCTTTCGCTTATGTGAACAGCATTGCCCTGTACAGGGGCTTTCAGAAAGAAACCTTAGATTTAGGTCTCAGGTGTTCGTCAGAACGGTAATGAATACCAAACAGATAAGAACCGAGCATTAAAGCCAATAAAATCTTATACATCCTAGAAAAATGTAAAAAAACGTACATTTAAGCGTTTCTAGATGGATTAAATTTTACGGACAAGGCAGCTTGATGAGGAGCTTTCACATAGTAAGAAATCTGTGATGAAAGAAGCCTAGGCACAACAAAGTCGGCGTTGCGATACCTCACGGTTCCTAATGGCCCGAGAGCCTACCTTTCAGAGCGTTGCGCTTGCAGTCCCTTAGGTACCGGGTGCCAAGCCTTGCTTGCGGCCATACGGGCCTGAGCAGATAATAGTCTTTTGAGATCGCAAAGGCTAAATCATGGAAGAACCTCGTAAACCCAGTTATTTTGTGCGCTTCCTGATCACAGCGTTGTGCGTTCTTCTGGCAGCCATGATTCTGTTCCGCTACCTCGCGGTAGACCCTAAGGGAGAGATCACCTCCGGAGTGATCACTCTACTCAGCTTCTTGATTGTATTGGTGTTAGCCGAATCCTTCGATAGCTTCTCGGTCGGAAAGCTCATAACAATTTCACGCGAAGTCAAAAAGAAGGATAGGGAAGTCGACAAGCTTGAGCGGCAAAATGCTCAGCTACTCTCTCAAGTCTTAAGCGTTACCAATACACAGGCTCAACACCAAAATCATACAAATGTGTATGGCGACTACCATGCAGCCCCAAGTGTAGAACGGGCGTCCGCTCTTGACGTCCAAGAAAGCCAATCATCTGATGCTGTGCCTTCCACTCCACCGGAACTCTCGGAAGTAACCAGGGAGCGGATTAATATCCGAATGGCCACGCAAGTTGCTCTGACAAAGTACTTTGCGGAACGATCAATCAATACCTTAAACGTAATCTACGACGCAAAACTTGTAAGTCACTTCAAGGACATTGATCCAGTATCTAATTTCCAGCCTGTTTTCGATGCATATTTCAATGATGGCGAGAACGAAATTTTCGTAGATGTTCGAATTAGGCGAGGTTCTCCTCTATTTATTAGAGATCGCCTCTACATGATGCTATCCAAAGTACATCATTATCGTGTAGCAAGGCGGGTCAACGCTCGGCTAGACCTGATTCTCATCTTAATGCCAAATACAGAAGAGCCATCACGACCAAACTCCAACTTCTATCGCGCCCTGGATGGTTTTGAACCAGCCATCGCCAATGGAATTTTGAAAATACATGAAATTGCATTTACGGAAGAAGAGCGAATTGCATCTCTCATACAGTAATCTGAGCCGGTGCTAGTATCAGGAAAAATCTACCCGTTGGCCAGCCTCCAGATGATCACGCTGAACCTGTATACGGGGTAATTAACACTCTACCAAAGTACTCATAACAACGCACTGCCAACACTAAAAGGACATTGATTACGTGGCTGAAAATGACAACATTGCCAGGCAAGCTGAAATCCTGGCCACCGAGCTTTTTGCGGAGTTCTTCTGGGATCGAATCGGCCCAACAAATCATGATTGGCCTTGTGAGGCAACAGAGGAGCATGGTGTCACTACGCACCCCTGTGATGTTGTCTACTACTACGATGAGCCCTATTCAGCGAGACGTACCTATGTGCATTGCGACCTGAAGAGCTATGCAAAGGGGTCGATCAAGTCACCAGCCATCAAGTCCGCATTGATCAGTTTGGGGAAGCAAACCGCGTGTGCGGACAAAAGCGCTGAATGGCAAGACAAGCACGCGCATGACGATGTGACCTATTCAATATGCGGGCTACTTTTCGTCTACAACCATGACGGCGAATACGATGCAGACTTCAATACCACGCTGACCTTTGTTGCCAATGAGAGCATGCATCTGCCAAAGGGCAAAAAACTCTTCGTTCTCGGGCCTAAAGAAATTTTCTGGCTCAACAATGTCAGCCACGAGATCCAGAGAATGAGAGGCAAGCGGAATCCGGAGCTGCCCGGGCCAGAGCACTGCTCGTTCTACCATCCGCAACTAGTGCGCAAAGCCAACCTTCAGGTGAAAAAAGCAAAAGGCGCAACGCTTGAGACCTTGACCTCTCCTGTGATCATCCTCGAATCCCGAGATCCCAAGGGAAGCGCCCAACGAAAAATTGTAGTGTTCTACTCAAGGAAGGGGGAAACGACCGGCGAGTTCACGTACTTGATCGATATCCTTCGCAAGTATGAACTTCTGGACGAACGAACATTGGTGACCATCAAAACGCTGAATCCCGATCCTAACTCATCTCCAACGTTCCAAAAGTCGCAGCAACAGTACATCGAGGGGTTAGCCGGCAGCAGCACTGACCTGGGCGGGTACGTGCTCGCGATACGATACGAGCCGATCATTGAAATCAAATCGACATATTCCTCCATCGACTTGGGTACTTGGGCATGAACGAATACCTAGATCACCTTAGCGCTAACGACAACGACATCTACGACTTGCTGATTTCTGGAAAGCAGCGAATGACCGTGTCCGTACTGCGGGAATTGCTGCGCGATCGAGGGATATTCTGTTCCGCTAAGGACGAACGAGAGGATATCTGTGACTACATATCCATGATTCCACACGGCTATAACGACATCGAAGCGATTGTCGAAAAACGTGAACCACCGGGCCGTAGAGACAAGACCACGAATATTCAGTTTGATTCTGAAATCGCCTTGGACGACATCAGAGAAGCCGTTGAAAGCTACATAAAGGGCATTGGCCCGAACGAGGAAGTGAAACACCGCATTGTCAGGGACGGCGGATACGTCATAAAGGTGGAATATGACGAGTTCAACCACAACCGTGCGAAGCTCCTTCAGCGCGAACGCAATGAAGCGAAAATCGATTTTCTGGTGGAAAACGGAAAAACGGTTGTCCGACTTCCCGCTACGGACAAAGCTAAACGGGTGGTTGAGGCCATCAAGGAATGTGTAGAGCAGCGCAGAAAGGCCCCTTTGGCACAAGAAAAGGTTGAGCTGGCTGAACTCTCGACACCAGAGCTACGATCAAAGTTTTTCACATCCCTGATCTCGAAACTTCCCGGCTTTAAGCTGCGAAACGTCATGAACTTGAAGGTCTCATCCCTGCGCCGATCAGAAGAAAGCGATGAAAACCTAGGCATCGATCTTGACACTGCAGAAAACGAAGCTCGGATGGAGATGTTCGCTGTCGTACACAGCATGGCATTGAGTGGTCAGAACTTGGTCCAATCCAAGGAATATAAAGAGCTCAGCCAGCGTGGCTTCTATATCACGCACATTTCCTGGAAATCCGAGCAAATAGAGAACCCACCTAACATCGTCCAGTTCGAAGCGGGATTTGAAGACAAACAGAACTGCTTAGGTTTCAGGTATGGGGTGCAGGGCGAGTTCAAGTACCACAAAGGCTCCCATCGCAAAGGCATCACCCCCGTAGAGGACAGGGAGCGGGCAAGCTATTTCTCTCTGATTGAACAGACAGCACTGAACCTGAAGAACGAATTGCTCGCCGAAACCGAGGGCTAACCGGATGCGTTACAAGTGGTTGAACGTCGAATGGCCGTTATCTATCGCGCAGTTGGTTGCACGCATGAAATCCATGGAGTTCAACAGCACCCAACAGCATGGGTTCGTTATTGATAAGGTCCGCGATGACACGCTAGAGGCGAGGTATATTGAGAAAATCAACTATACCGACACCATAACCGACCCATTTGGGAATGAGACTAGCTTTGATCGCACCGAGTATCGGGAGTCCGCCTTCAGACTGACCAAGACGTCTCCCAGACTGGAATTTATCAACTCTCCCCGAAGCCTGCAGGCGGTTCTCAGCAGGTTCTCTGAGATAACCGACTTCACCGTGAGCATTGAGGAGCTGCAAGTCGATGTTTTGGCATGGGCAGAAGAGCTACTCAAAGCAGTCAAAGGCACAGGAGTCTTGGATTCAATGCAAATCTCCAAACTGGAGCTAGGAAACAAGGCATTCGCCAAGCTACTGGTTGCTGGAGAAAAGGACATCAAGGACGCCTGTGCCCAATTGGTTGGTGACCGAAAGCACACTTTGGAAAAAATACGAATTCGCCTACAACCGCCCTTAAAGGGAACGATAGTGCTGAGTAATGGAGGGGCTGCCACTCTCAGCATTGAGGAGGTGAGCGAGCACGTGGTCTGCCTTCTCAGAGGGTCATTGAATGTAGCACTATCAGAAGGCAAGCCGATTTAAGCTACCTCTGAGCTCGTTGTAAGCCGTTAAGCAGTCATGATGATGTTATGCCAGTTCTAGACCCTCTGCATCTCGCAACGCAGTAGCAGTTTAGGCCGAGACTACGGCAACGAGGCTCTCGACTCGGCTGTCCTTTGCTCATGTGAGCTAAAGTTCTAGCCGAAAGAAACGACAACCTATGTCGAACGGACCAAAATAAACAAGGACGAGTCATGAAGTTTACTCAGTCGCATCACACCATAAAAGATTTAATCGAAAACTTCGAGACTCTCATGTCTCACATGCAAAAACTAATGAATAGCAGCGGGCAAACCAAATTAATTAAAAACACAAAACTAGGCGAAATGCACAACCAGTTAGTCAACATCAAAAACCTATCTGATGATCAGGCGGCAGCTCTCGCTTTAACCATATCAAACTACAATCAAGTCAACCGGATTTTTGATGGGTCGCTTGATATTTCCTTCAAAGACCATGAGGTTCTAGACCTAATAACAGGCCAGTTCACACTTGAAGGACCAAATGATAAAAGCTCGGACAGACTATTTGAATTAGGAATGGCAATACGTTTTGCCCGAGGATCAATGGGTACTTTTACAGTCAATCTCGAGACTGAATGTGACATTATCATAAATGATAAATTAGCGATTGAATGCAAAAATCTTCAAAGCGCGAAGAAGGTCAAGTCGAGAGTAAAATATGCTAGCGACCAGCTTGAGAGGCGCTTTGACGAAGGCCTAGCTACGTGCGGTTTCATTGCTGTCGATGTCAGTGCATTAATAGATCGGAATAAGTTCAAGCAATTCGCCAGTAGCGCATTTGAATGCTTTGAGAGAACATACACTGTAATGGCAAGTGCTGGAAGCTTCGCGCCAACTATACGCGAAAGTGGAATTCTTTCCTCCATAGAAAGTAACAAGAACTTCCAAAAAATTATTACGAGCTATCTTGCGCATCAAGCAGAGTTTGCGCTTCATAGCAACCTAGGGGACTTTCGATTAGAACACCTGCCGCAAAACTGCTGGGGCATTATAATTCAGTCGACTGTTCCACTGGGTATTAGCAACAATGAAAAGTTGGTACCAATCCCAATAAGAACTACTAGCTACTTCCTAAACCCAGCATTCCCTGAGCAACTGGAAAACGAGATTCGTGATTTCTTAGGGCAACTGAGTACTGGGTTCTAAAACAGATAGATCATTAGATTAGCAGGTGACACTTCCAGGCCCCAACAATCCAGCTCAACATCTAGACCCGGGGCGATTTCTGTTGTCCCAGAGATAGGCTAAGCTGGACGAATGAACAGTGAGCCAGAGAACGGATTCATTTTTTAAAACCGCCAAATCCTGGTTCGCTTCGTCTATGCCACATTCTATTTTTTGTTGAGTTTCGGGGCTATCAGCCCTTTTCCCTTCCGCGTATCGAAGGTTCCGCCCACAAATTGCACTGCGACTCTCAATGAGCTCCCATCATCAGTTAAGCAGGGTCACCTCAAACGGTGCCACACCTCGCATCGACCAGAAAATGATGGCATCTAGCCAACAGACAAGGATCCGTGCAAAATCAAAGCGCATCCAAAAATTCATGCCATGCACACATGTAAAGAAAAACAATCTGCGCAGCATCAACAGCGCATATAAATTTCAGCGGAGCAAAGGAATGCCTGACTTAAGTCAAAGCACGATTGACGATCTAAAGATCCGATTAGAAAAAATACTAAAATCAAAAAATGGTTACCATACGCCCGTTTTTCTCGACGCGGGAGGATCCGCAGCAGTATATAGGGTTGAAACACCAAATGGGACGAGAGCGTTCAAGGTATTTGATCCAAAATTCGTCAGTGAGGAGGAAGGTTCTAAAGAGCGGCATAGGCTGGCATTACAAGAGCGCTTAATTGGACACCAGTGCGATAGTCTTGTACAAACCTTCAGCATTGAGCTCGCCGAAAATACCGCCTTTGTGGAGATGGAGTTCATAGAATGGCCGCAGCTTAAAAGAGTCCTCAACGACATTCCCGACGACGCCATCCAAAATTTAATATTGCAACTAATTGCAGCAGTAAAACACCTAGAATCTTTGAACATCGTTCACCGAGACATAAAACCGGAAAATATACATATATCTTCAGACTTTAAAAAACTAAAATTACTAGACCTTGGTGTGGTTCGAGAGTTCGATCCTGGACCCAATGCAGAGGAGACCGATCACGGCAGTTTACGAGTATTCCTTGCCACTGCACAGTATAGCCCCCCGGAATATCTTTTCAGACTCGACGCGCCTTCTGAAGATTTATGGCGAGCACTGAACTTGTATCAGGTGGGAGCAGTACTACACGATCTCATAATGAAAGAAGCGATATTTCAAGCGGAGATCGATACTGGCAATAGATGGCTGGTCGCGAAAGCGGTATTACTGAAACAACCTCAGTTTGTTGACGGTAACCCATCAAAAATGGCGAAGCTTAAAGCAGTTGCAGCCAAATGCCTTACCAAAGATATGCATACGCGCATACAAATTGTAAACTGGGCCGACTTTTCTGACGAAACAAAAGACCCATTGCTTTCTCTTCGCCAACGCTTAAACTCTAGACATACAAGCAAAGAAGCACGATTATCTAGAGAAACAAACTTCTACAGAGAAGAATTCAAAGAAAAAATTACGACAAAAATCAGAGAAAGCCTTATAGCCATCTGCAAAACAGATCTGCCGTTCGAGCTATCGAATGCAGTAGAAAAACAACAGCAAATAATCGACCTAACATTCGACATAGAAAAAAGTTTATCCATCTTAGTGCGCATAACTTTTGACTGGCAGGATGACATTTATAAAAATAACGTCAAGATAATAGCTTCCAGCTGTTTAATCAGAGCAGGAGTCACTCCGGACACGGAAACGCTGACAAAAAAAATAACTTGTATCACTAGTATTGATGCAAGCATAGACGAACCCAGCAACTTAATTTGTATTGATATAGCTGATATCACATCATTCGCAATAGATTTAATTGACAGCTCTGATGAAACAGCGCTTTCGAAGCTCAATAATTTTGACATACTAGCCAACAAGTGATGGAGCACAAAAATTGAATACAAACTGGTGGAAACAAAAAAAACAGATGGATCAACTCCAGCGCGATTTCATTGATCTTCCTGTCGGCGGGCGATATTTTCTATCCGGCCCCCCGGGTTCAGGGAAAACCAATATGCTTTTGTTGAGAGCAGAGGTAACAATCGGAAGTGGCGAGCGAGATATACTATTTATAACATATACACGTTCCCTTGCTGATTTCATTAGAAGCGGCTCAGTGTCGCGCGGCCTAATAGAACCAAACCAAATAAAAACATTTCATTCTTGGGCTTACGATCATGTCCTGACCCATCTAAATGAAAGACTCGTGTCTAAAGAATCCGACTTCGATGAAGACGTTCGAGAGCAAGCATTGAAGCAGCTTATAGAAGCAAATAAACGGCGCCCTGAATCGCCCCGGGTTTCCTAGACACTCTCCAGGCTCGCTGCGTAACGCTTTTCAAACTCTACCGGTGACAGCTGATTGTTGAAACTGTGGCGTCGTTTTGGGTTGTAAAACATCTCGATGTAAT
>NZ_JYLD01000026.1 GCF_001043025.1 Pseudomonas helleri
GGTTGGCACGTACTGATTGGTCGTCGTATTCTTTTTCATGGACTCGCCCTCGCTGTCGTTGGCTTCTAATAGAATGCCACCGTGGCGCACAGACGCCTCGGCTTGGGCGAGTCCATGTAATTACAGAAATGAAAGCAAAAAAAACCGACCAACAGGTCGGTTTTTTATGCGTTAGAAAAACTTATGCACGTTTTCTGTTCAAAAGTAATACCGAGAAATAAGCATATAAATCATCGAGTTATGGCTGTATTTCAAAAGAAATCCAAAACTTGTGCACATGTTATCCACAATTCGCTCAGTTCACCGCTGTTTCGGTTTGCACCGCCACCGGTGGCAAGGAACCCATGGCCCGCTGAGCGTCTTCATTCCATGTTTGTACCCGCTCATTGAGCTCGGCAATCGCCCGTGGGCCGCTGCCGTTGGCGTACATCGGCTCACCAATGACCACTTCAATGGTGCCAGGGCGCTTGGCCCAACCGGTTTTAGGCCAGAATTTACCCGCGTTGTGGGCAATCGGCAGAACCGGCAACTCGGCATTCACCGCCAGCGCTGTACCGCCGCGGGAGAACTTGCCGACCTGACCGTAAGGCACACGCGTGCCCTCAGGAAAAATCAGCACCCAGATGTTGTCCTTGAGCAGCTCATCACCTTTTTTGGCGATGTCTTTGAGCGCCGCTTTCGGGTTGTCCCGGTCAATCGCAATCGGGCGCAGCATCGCCATCGCCCAGCCAAAAAACGGCACGTACAACAGTTCACGCTTGAGCACCTGGCTCAACGGCTGAAAGTAGGCCGAGAGAAAAAACGTCTCCCAGGTACTTTGGTGGTTGGCCAGAATCACGCACGGGCGCTCAGGGATGTGCTCTGCACCGGTGACCTTGACGTTGATGCCCAGAAACACCCGCGTCAGCCACAACGCGCAGCGGCACCAGTACACGTTGATAAAGCGATAACGCGCAGGAAACGACAAAAAGGGCGCGACAAAAAAACTCAGTGAGCACCACAGCAGAGAACTGGTGCCCAGCAGCAGGTAAAAGAAGAAAGTTCTGATGGCCTGCAGTATCGACATAGCGGCTTTTACCGTTGCGGATAAGGCATGACTGAACAGGCCTGTGCACAGAATGCCGGCGCGTGTTCAAACCTGCCCTATTTGTGGATAAGTTCGGCGGCAACTGCCACCAGATCGTCAAATATTAGAGTACTGTCCGGTAATTCTTTGGCCAAAGTTTGTAGGCCTTTTCCGGTTTTTACCAAAACGGGCGTTGAACCGACGGCCTCAGCAGCCTGTAAGTCACTCAAGCTGTCACCCACAAACCAGCATTCGGTCAGATCTGCACCGTAATGCTCAGCAATTGTGTGCAACATGCCCGGCTTTGGCTTGCGGCATGTGCAGCCTTCATCGGGCCCGTGAGGGCAATACACCACCAGCCCAAGCTCGCCACCCTGTTCGGCCACCAACGCGCGCAGGCGTGCGTGCATGGCGTCCAGCGTGGCGAGGTCGTAATAGCCGCGGGCAATGCCGGACTGGTTGGTTGCCACGGCAACCGTCCAGCCCGCTTTGCTCAACTGCGCAATCGCCTCAATCGCGCCGGGGAGCGGGATCCACTCCTCGACAGACTTGATGTAAGCGTCGGAGTCCTGGTTGATGACACCGTCCCGATCGAGAATCAGCAGCTTCATCAGTTCCTCAGCTCAGCAACGAAATATCAGCGACGCCCAGGAACAGGCTGCGCAGACGGGCCAGCAAGGCGTAGCGGTTAGCCCGCACGCTGGCGTCATCGGCGTTGATCATCACCGCTTCAAAGAACGCGTCCACCGGCTCGCGCAGCGAGGCCAGACGGGTCAGCGCTTCGTTGTACTGACGGGCAGCGGCCATCGGTTGTACCGCTTCGTCCGCCTTTTGAATGGCCGAGTACAGCGAGAACTCGCTGGCGTTGTCGAAGAACTTGGCTTCGACATTCGTCGAAATCTTGCCTTCCACTTTGCTCAACAGGTTCGATACACGCTTGTTCACAGCGGCCAGAGCTTCGGCTTCCGGCAACTGACGGAACGCCTGAACGGCTTGCACACGCTGATCGAAGTCCAGCGCCGAACGCGGCTGCAACGCACGCACCGACAGGTACGTCGCCACGTCCACGCCTTCGTCTTCGTAACGCGCACGCAGGCGGTCGAAGATGAACTCCAGCACCTGGTCAGCCAGACCGGCTGACTTGACCTTGGCACCGAACGCCGACACGGCGAAGTTCACCGCTTCGGTCAGGTCGAGGTCGAGCTTTTTGTCGATCAGAATCCGCAAGATCCCCAGCGCTGCGCGACGCAGTGCGTACGGGTCTTTGCTACCGGTCGGGAGCATGCCGATGCCGAAAATACCCACCAGGGTATCGAGCTTGTCAGCGATGGCCACCGCTGCACCGGTCAGGGTTTCTGGCAGTTCAGCGCCCGCACCGCGCGGCATGTACTGCTCGTTCAGCGCCAGGGCGACATCTTCTGGCTCGCCATCATTGAGGGCGTAGTAGTAACCGGCGATGCCTTGCATTTCCGGAAACTCGCCGACCATTTCGGTGGCCAGGTCGCACTTGGACAGCAAGCCTGCACGGGCTGCGCGCTGAGCGTCGCCGCCAATGCGCGGGGCGATGAACGCGGCCAGCTTAGATACGCGCTCGGCCTTGTCGTAAACGCTGCCCAGTTGCGCCTGGAACACCACGTTTTGCAGGCGCTGGTTGAAGCTTTCCAGCGGCTGCTTTTTGTCTTGCTTGAAGAAGAACTCGGCATCGGTCAGACGTGGGCGAACCACTTTCTCGTTACCCGAGATGATCTGTTTCGGATCTTTACTCTCGACGTTGGCCACGGTGATGAAACGCGGCAGCAGCTTGCCATCGACGTCCAGCAGGCAGAAATACTTCTGGTTGTCCTGCATGGTGGTGATCAGGGCTTCTTGCGGCACGTCCAGGAAGCGCTCTTCGAACGAGCACACCAGCGGCACCGGCCATTCCACCAGCGCGGTCACTTCATCAAGCAGGCTTGGCGGTACGATCGCAGTGCCTTCCTGCATCGTGGCCAGTTCGGCCACACGCTTGGAGATCAGCTCGCGACGCTCATTGAAGTCTGCCAGCACGTAGGCCTTGCGCAGGTCTTCGAGGTAGTTGGCAGGCGAGGTGATGCGCACGTTTTCCGGGTGGTGGAAACGGTGACCACGGGAATCACGGCCAGCCTTTTGCGCGAGGATGGTGCAGTCGATGACCTCATCGCCCAGCAGCATCACCAACCATTGGGTTGGACGCACGAATTCTTCTTTGCGTGCACCCCAGCGCATGCGCTTGGGGATCGGCAAATCGTTCAGCGAGTCTTCAACGATGGTCGGCAGCAGGCTGGCGGTCGGCTTGCCGATGATCACCTGGCTGAAACGCAGTTTTGGACCGCTCTGATCGATTTCGCTCAGCTCAACGCCGCATTTTTTGGCAAAACCCAGGGCTGCCTGGGTCGGGTTGCCTTCAGCGTCGAACGCGGCCTGGCGAGGCGGGCCGTCGATGTTGATGCTGCGATCAGGCTGTTGCGTGTCGAGCTGGGTCAGCAGCACGGCCAGACGGCGCGGCGCGGCATAGACTTTTTTCGCCTTGAAGTTCAGACCGGCGCTTTGCAGGCCTTTTTCGATACCGGCCAGAAACGCGTCGGCCAAGGTACTGAGGGCTTTTGGCGGCAGTTCTTCAGTGCCCAGTTCAACCAGAAAATCTTGAGCACTCATTGTGCAGCCTCCAACTTAGCCAACACTTCATCACGCAAATCGGGTGGAGCCATCGGGAAGCCCAGCTTGGCGCGCGCTTCGAGATACGCCTGAGCCACCGAACGCGCCAAGGTACGCACCCGCAGAATGTACTGCTGACGTGCGGTCACCGAAATGGCCCGGCGCGCGTCCAGCAGGTTGAAGGTGTGGGATGCCTTGAGCACCATTTCGTAGCTTGGCAGCGGCAGCGGCTGGTCGAGTTCGATCAGGCGCTTGGCTTCGCTTTCATAGAAATCGAACAGTTCAAACAGCTTGTCGACGTTGGCGTGTTCGAAGTTGTAAGTCGACTGCTCGACTTCGTTCTGATGGAACACGTCGCCGTAGGTCACTTTGCCGAACGGGCCGTCAGTCCAGACCAGGTCGTAGACAGAATCCACGCCTTGCAGGTACATCGCCAGACGCTCAAGGCCGTAGGTGATTTCGCCGGTCACCGGGTAGCACTCAATGCCGCCTACTTGCTGGAAGTAAGTGAATTGGGTGACTTCCATACCGTTGAGCCAGATTTCCCAGCCCAGACCCCAGGCGCCCAGGGTCGGCGATTCCCAGTTGTCTTCGACAAAACGGATATCGTGAACCAGCGGGTCCAGGCCGATGTGCTTCAGCGAGCCCAGGTACAGCTCCTGGAAGTTAGGCGGGTTTGGCTTCAATACCACCTGGAACTGGTAGTAGTGCTGCAGACGGTTAGGGTTTTCGCCGTAGCGGCCGTCAGTCGGGCGACGACTGGGCTGCACATAAGCGGCGTTCCAGGTTTCTGGGCCCAGAGAGCGCAAAAACGTGGCGGTATGGAAAGTGCCGGCGCCCACTTCCATATCGTAGGGCTGAAGCACCACACAACCTTGCTCGGCCCAGTATTGCTGGAGGGCGAGGATCAAGTCTTGGAAGGTACGCACTGCTGGCGTAGGCTGGCTCACAAATTCACCTGTTTCTTGGGCTGCGATTTAAAGAGCGGGAGTATACCCGATTCGGTCGCGCCTCCACCTCTTGGAGCCTCTATGCCACGTTGTTTCTGGTGCCCTGACGACCCGCTATATGCGGCCTATCACGATCAAGAGTGGGGCGTGCCGTTGCGCGATGCGCATGCGCTCTTCGAGTTGTTATTGCTCGAAGGGTTCCAGGCGGGTTTATCGTGGATCACGGTTTTGCGCAAACGCGAGCATTATCGCAAGGTCATGTTTGGCTTTGATGTGCAGCGCCTGGCGGTCATGACAGACGCCGAGATAGAGGCCTTGCTGCTCGATCCGGGCATTGTGCGCAACCGCTTGAAAGTCACCGGCGCCCGGCGCAACGCCCAGGCCTGGCTGGCGCTCAAAGACCCGGTTGAGTTTTTGTGGTCGTTCGTTGGCGGCCAGCCCAAGATCAACCACTTCACCGAACGGCATGAGTTCCCGGCCGTTACTCCTGAGGCCGAAGCCATGAGCAAAGGTTTGAAAAAAGCCGGTTTTACCTTCGTCGGCCCGACCATTTGTTACGCCTTCATGCAGGCCAGCGGCATGGTCATGGACCACGCCACCACCTGCGACCGCTACGCTGAGCTGTCCAACGCCGGTTAGAATGCCTTTTTATACACCGGCCCTGTGGGAGCGGGCTTGCTCGCGATGGCCTCTACGCGGTGATCCAGATGCACCTCGTTGCCTGAATCGCGAGCAAGCCCGCTCCCACAAGGGTTGTCGATGCACTATGAAGACGGGAAAGACCCTGTGGAAAAGTTTAAAGGCGCCTTGCTGGTCGGGGCTTTACGGTTGTTTGCCATGCTCCCTTGGGGCGCGGTGCAACACGTGGGCTCGGCCATCGGCTGGCTGATGTGGAAACTGCCCAATCGCTCGCGCGACGTGGTGCGGATCAACTTGGCCAAGTGCTTCCCCCAAATGGACCCGGTTGCCCGTGAACAATTGGTCGGCCAAAGCCTCAAAGACATCGGCAAAAGCCTGACCGAGAGCGCCTGCGCGTGGATCTGGCCCGCCCAGCGCTCCATTGACCTGGTGCGCGAAGTCGAAGGCCTGGACGTGCTCAAAGACGCCCTCGCTTCCGGCAAAGGCGTGGTCGGCATCACCAGCCACCTGGGTAACTGGGAAGTGCTTAACCACTTCTATTGCAGCCAGTGCAAACCGATCATTTTTTATCGCCCGCCCAAGCTCAAGGCCGTAGACGAACTGCTGCGCAAACAGCGCGTACAGTTGGGCAACCGCGTGGCCGCGTCGACCAAAGAAGGCATTTTGAGTGTCATCAAAGAGGTGCGCAAAGGCGGCCAGGTCGGCATCCCGGCAGACCCGGAGCCGGCAGAATCAGCGGGTATTTTTGTACCGTTCCTCGGCACCACGGCCCTGACCAGCAAATTTGTGCCCAACATGCTGGCGGGTGGCAAAGCGGTGGGTGTGTTCCTGCACGCGGTGCGTTTGCCGGACGGTTCGGGGTTCAAAGTGATATTGGAAGCGGCGCCCGAAGCCATGTACAGCACCGACACCGAAACCGCCTGCGCGGCCATGAGCCAAGTGGTGGAGAAATACGTGCGGGCTTACCCGAGCCAATACATGTGGAGCATGAAACGCTTCAAAAAACGCCCGCCGGGCGAGGCGCGCTGGTACTGAGCTAGCTGAATGCACAACCTGTGGGAGCGGGCTTGCTCGCGATACAAACGACGCGGTTTAACCTTGAAACTGCGTAGATGCCATCGCGAGCAAGCCCGCTCCCACAGGAAATCTGAGGCGTTAAGCCTGCTGCTTCTCCAGCTTCTTCAAAAACACGGTCATTTCTTTCTCGGCCTGTTTGTCGCCATGGCCTTGTGCCGCGATGATCCCCTGCTCCCACGCTTCACGCGCCGCTGCACGGTCGCCTGCCGCCAATCGGGCCTTGCCCAGCAGCTTCCAGGCCGCTGAGTACTTGGGGTCAAATTCAACACAGCGCTGCAAATGTTCCGCCGCCTTGAGGTTATCCCCAAGGTCGAGATAACCCTTGCCCAGCCCGAAGCGCAGCAGCGAGTTATCCACACCCTTGGCCAACATCTTTTCCAATGACTCCAGCATCCCTGACTCCTTAGAAAAAACTCAAACCCACGTGGAACAGCTTCTCTACGTCGCGAATATGCTTTTTATCCACAAGGAACAAAATCACATGGTCACCGGCATTGATCACTGTGGCGTCGTGGGCAATCAGCACTTCGTCGTCGCGAATGATCGCGCCAATGGTGGTGCCCGGCGGCAGGTTGATTTCACCAATGCGCTTGCCAATCACCTTGCTCGACTTCGAATCACCGTGGGCAATCGCTTCGATGGCCTCCGCCGCACCCCGGCGCAGCGAGTGCACGCTGACAATGTCGCCCCGGCGCACGTGGGCCAGCAAGGTGCCGATGGTGGCCAACTGCGGGCTGATGGCGATGTCGATTTCGCCGCCCTGGATCAAGTCCACATAGGCCGGGTTGTTGATAATGCTCATGACCTTTTTTGCGCCCAGGCGTTTGGCCAGCAACGAGGACATGATGTTGGCCTCATCGTCGTTGGTCAGGGCCAGAAACAGGTCGGCATCAGCGATGTTCTCTTCGAGCATCAAGTCGCGGTCTGACGCGCTGCCCTGCAGCACCACGGTGCTGTCCAGGGTGTCAGACAAATAGCGGCAGCGGGCCGGGCTCATCTCGATGATCTTGACCTGATAACGGCTTTCGATGGCCTCGGCCAGGCGCTCGCCAATCTGCCCGCCCCCGGCGATCACAATGCGTTTATAGCTTTCGTCGAGACGGCGCATTTCGCTCATCACGGCGCGAATGTTGGCCTTGGCGGCGATGAAAAACACCTCATCGTCGGCCTCAATCACCGTGTCGCCACGGGGCGTAATCGGCCGGTCACGTCGGAAAATCGCTGCGACCCGGGTGTCCACATTCGGCATGTGCTCACGCAACTGGCGCAATTGCTGGCCAATCAACGGGCCGCCGTAGTACGCCTTGACCGCCACTAACTGCGCCTTGCCGCCGGCAAAGTCGATCACCTGCAAGGCGCCGGGGTGTTCAACCAGGCGCTTGATGTAGTTGGTCACGACCTGCTCGGGGCTGATCAAGACGTCGACCGGAATCGCGTCGTTATCAAACAGCTCTTCGCCACGGGTCAGGTAGGCCGATTCGCGTACCCGGGCGATTTTGGTCGGGGTGTGAAACAGCGTGTAGGCCACTTGGCACGCGACCATGTTGGTCTCGTCGCTGTTGGTCACCGCCACCAGCATGTCGGCATCGTCAGCGCCCGCCTGGCGCAGCACATTGGGCAGCGAAGCACGGCCCTGCACGGTACGTATATCCAGACGATCACCCAAATCGCGGAGGCGATCGCCATCGGTGTCGACCACGGTGATGTCATTGGCTTCACTGGCCAAATGCTCGGCCAGCGTACCGCCGACCTGCCCTGCGCCGAGGATGATGATTTTCATGCCGTGATTCCCTGTTCCCGTCGTTAGCCGCGTGCGGCAGCGATCTTGATCAGTTTGGCGTAATAGAAACCGTCATGCCCACCCTCTTGCGCCAGCAATTGGCGCCCGTGAGGTTGCTTGATGCCGAACTGCCCGGCGATGTCCAGCTCGCGCGCACCG
Organism: Pseudomonas helleri; assembly: GCF_001043025.1. Lineage (GTDB taxonomy): Bacteria > Pseudomonadota > Gammaproteobacteria > Pseudomonadales > Pseudomonadaceae > Aquipseudomonas > Aquipseudomonas helleri. The sequence goes on from NZ_JYLD01000026.1 coordinate 8,345, forward strand.
GGAGTGCGGGCCAAAAAGGCTTCAATCACTTCGGTGTTTTCGGTCGGTAAGGTCGAACAGGTGGCGTACAGCAGGATGCCGCCGACTTCCAGGGTCTGCCACATGGCGTCCAGCAACTCGCCTTGCAGGCTGGCGAGGGCGGCGATGTCGTCCGGCTGGCGGGTCAGTTTGATGTCCGGGTGACGGCGGATCACGCCCGTCGCAGAACATGGGGCATCGAGCAGGATGCGCTGGAACGGCTTGCCGTCCCACCAGGTCGCAGTGTCGCGGCCATCGGCAGCAATCAGCTCGGCGCTCAGGCCCAGACGCTCAAGGTTTTCACGCACGCGCACCAGACGCTTGGCTTCCAGGTCGACCGCCACCACGCCCGCAAGCTGGGGCTCGGCTTCCAAAATGTGGCACGTCTTGCCGCCCGGCGCGCAGCAGGCGTCGAGCACGCGCTGGCCGGGGGCCAGGTCGAGCAGGTCGGCGGCCAACTGTGCGGCTTCGTCCTGCACGCTGATCCAGCCTTCGGCAAAGCCCGGCAGATTGCGCACATCGCAGGCTTCGGCCAGCACAATGCCGTCTCGGCTGTACACACACGGTTGGGCCTGCACGTCGCTTTCAGCCAGCAATTGCAGGTACTGATCACGGGTTTTATGGCGGCGATTGACCCGCAGAATCATCGGCGGATGCGCGTTGTTGGCAGCGCAGATGGCTTCCCACTGCTCAGGCCAGAACGCTTTCAGCGATTTTTGCAGCCAGCGCGGGTGGGCAGTGCGCACTACCGGGTCGTGTTCCAGCTCGGCCAGCAAGGCTTCGCTGTCGCGCTGAGCGTTGCGCAACACGGCGTTGAGCAGGCCTTTGGCCCACGGTTTTTTCAACTTGTCGGCGCAACCCACGGTTTCGCCAATGGCCGCATGGGCCGGCACCCGCGTGTACAGCAGTTGGTACAAGCCCACCAGCAACAGCGCTTCAACGTCGGCATCGGCGGCTTTAAAGGGTTTTTGCAGCAGCTTGTTGGCCAATGCCGACAAGCGCGGATACCAGCGTGCGGTGCCGAACGCGAGGTCCTGGGTCAGGCCGCGGTCGCGGGCTTCAACCTTGTCCAGTTGCAACGGCAACGAACTGTTGAGCGATGCCTTGCCGTTGAGTACGGCGGTCAGTGCCTTGGCGGCGGCCAGACGCGGGTTCATTGGGCGGCGCCCAGAACAGTACCCACGGCAAACTTCTCACGGCGGCTGTTGAACAAATCGCTGAAGTTCAGCGCTTTACCGCCGGGCAATTGCAGACGGGTCAGGCACAGCGCGCCTTCACCGCAGCCCACGATCAGGCCGTCTTTGCTGGCCGCGAGGATCTGCCCCGGTTCGCCCTTGGCGTCTGCCAAGGTGGCGGCCAGCACTTTCAGGGCTTCGCCGTTGAGCGTGCTGTGGCAAATCGGCCACGGGTTGAAGGCACGAATCAGCCGCTCCAGCTCCACCGCCGGGCGGTTCCAGTCGATGCGTGCTTCGTCTTTATTGAGCTTGTGGGCGTAAGTCGCCAGGCTGTCGTCCTGCACTTCGCCTTGCAAGGTGCCGTCAGCCAGGCCGGCAATGGCTTCGATCACGGCCGGTGGGCCCAGTTCGGCCAAACGGTCGTGCAGGGTGCCGCCGGTGTCTTCGCTGCTAATGGGAGTGATGGACTTGAGCAGCATCGGGCCGGTGTCCAGACCCGCCTCCATGCGCATCACCGTCACCCCGCTTTGTGCATCGCCAGCCTCGACCGCGCGCTGAATCGGCGCGGCGCCGCGCCAGCGTGGCAGCAACGAGGCGTGGCTGTTAATGCAGCCCAAACGCGGAATATCCAGCACCACTTGCGGCAGGATCAGGCCGTACGCCACCACCACCATCAAGTCGGGCTTGAGTGCGGCGAGTTCGGCTTGAGCCTCGGGGGCACGCAAGGTCGGCGGCTGCATGACCGCAATGTTGTGTTCCAGCGCCAGTTGCTTGACCGGGCTTGGCATCAGCTTTTGCCCGCGCCCGGCCGGACGATCCGGTTGGGTGTACACCGCAACGATCTCGTACGGGCTGTCGAGCAGCGCCTTGAGGTGTTCAGCGGCAAATTCGGGGGTGCCAGCAAAGACGATGCGCAATGGCTCAGTCATGGAGTACTCACTTGGAATGGGGGAAGGCGGGAATAACCCTGTAGGAGCGAGCTTGCCTCGCGATCTTTTGATCGTTGAAAAGATCGCGAGGCAAGCTCGCTCCTACAGTGAGTCCGAGACAAGCGTAGGGTTATACCGAGGATCAAGCGTTCTGGCGGTGCAGTTTTTCCAGCTTTTTCTTGATCCGGTCACGCTTGAGCGTAGACAAGTAATCCACGAACAGCTTGCCGTTCAGGTGGTCGCATTCGTGCTGGATGCACACGGCCAGCAGGCCATCGGCGGTCATTTCAAAAGGCTTGCCGTCACGGTCCAGCGCTTTGATTTTGACCAACTGCGGGCGATCTACGTTTTCGTAGTAACCCGGCACCGACAGGCAGCCTTCCTGGTACTGGCCCATCTCGTCGGTCAGGGTTTCGAACTCAGGGTTGATAAACACCATCGGCGCGCTGCGGTCTTCGCTCAGGTCCATGACCACGATGCGCTTGTGCACGTTGACCTGAGTAGCTGCCAGACCAATGCCAGGCGCTTCGTACATGGTTTCAAACATGTCATCGATCAACTGACGAACTTCGTCGTCCACAACCGTCACCGGCTTGGCGATGGTACGCAGACGCGAGTCTGGGAATTCGAGGATGTTTAAAATAGCCATAAGTTTGATTGGGGCACTGTGTGAAAGATTCAAAAACGGTTGTCAGGGGGTCTTGAAGACTCGGCAACCTGTGCAAAACGTCTCCTTCAGAGAGAGCCCGCTCGGGCTCTGGCGTTTCACGCGAGCGCACATAATAAAGGGATTCAACCCCGGATGAAACGACTAGCTGCCCGGCTGCAGGTGGCGCGCGCGTCGCAGTTTGAAACCAATGGGCGCGGTCTGTGCGCAGCGTTCTACTAAGGTTGGGTTTGCCGGCGTTTTTTCAAGGCCGTACTGAGCGTTTACGTCGGCGCTTACTGACACGTGCCCAACAACTTGTTAACAGAGTTATCCACAGGTTGTGCCTGGCGTAACGCTGATGAAACAGATCAAGGATGATCCCATGTCGCAGTCTGATATTTCCCCTGCAGAGCTGGAAGCCCGCTTGCGTTTGCACCGCTTGCCCGAGGTCGGCCCACAGCGCTACCACTCCTTGTTTCGGGCCTTTGGCTCGGCCAGTTCGGCGCTCAGCGCCCCGGCCAGTGCCTGGCGGGCCTTGGGCTTGCCACCCGCCAGTAGCGAGGCCCGGCGCAACCCCGAAGTACGTGACGGTGCCAGCGCTGCAATGCGCTGGCTTGAGGGCTGCAAGCAGCATGTGTTGCTCCACGATCAGCCCGATTACCCGGCCTTGTTGGCTGAAATCAAAGACCCGCCGCCCGTGTTATTCGTGGCGGGCGACCCCGGCATCCTGGAAAAACCGCAACTGGCGATGGTCGGCAGTCGGCGTGCCTCACGGCCGGGGCTGGACACCGCTGCGGCGTTTTCGAAGTGTCTGGCGGGGGCCGGTTTTGTCATCACCAGCGGGCTGGCGCTGGGCATTGACGGGGCCGCGCACCAGGGCGCACTGGACATTGGCGGGCAGACGATCGGGGTGCTCGGCACCGGCCTGCAAAAACTTTATCCACAGCGCCATCGCGCACTGGCAGACGCGATGATTGCCAACGGCAGCGCCGTGGTGTCGGAGTTCCCGCTGGACGCCGGGCCGCTGTCGGGCAACTTCCCGCGGCGCAACCGAATCATCAGCGGTTTGTCGTTGGGCGTGCTGGTGGTCGAAGCCAGCGTGGCCAGCGGTTCGTTGATCACCGCCCGTCTGGCGGCGGAACAAGGGCGTGAGGTCTACGCCCTGCCGGGTTCTATCCACCACCCCGGCGCGCGCGGTTGCCATCAACTGATTCGTGACGGCGCCACCCTGGTGGAAACCGTCGAGCACATTCTCGAAGGCCTGCGCGGCTGGCGCTCGATGCCGTTATCCACAGCAGACCTGTTCACTCACAGCTGTCATCCATTAGTGCAATTGTTGCAGGCAGCGCCCCACACCAGCGAAGCCCTGGCCTGCGCCAGCGGTTGGGACCTGCCCCGGCTGCTGGCGGCGTTGACCGAACTTGAACTCGACGGGCATGTGGTGCTTGAGGGCGGGCGTTGGTTTGCTCGCGCCAGCTAAGTACACTGCGCCCAGTACCTATTTGGAGACACTCAATGATCAGCACCTGGCGCGTCCAACAAGCCGCACGCGCGATTCATGCGGGCGCCGTGATCGCCTACCCCACCGAAGCCGTCTGGGGCCTGGGTTGCGACCCGTGGGATGAAGAAGCGGTCGAGCGTTTGCTGGCGATCAAATCGCGACCTGTGGATAAAGGCCTGATTCTGGTTGCCGACAACATTCACCAGTTCGACTTCCTGTTCGAAGACTTCCCTCAGGAGTGGATCGACCGCATGGCCAGTACTTGGCCTGGGCCGAACACCTGGCTGGTGCCGCATCAAGGCCTGCTGCCCGAGTGGATCACCGGTCAGCACGACACCGTGGCGTTGCGCGTGAGTGACCATCCGCTGGTGCGTGAGTTGTGTGCGTTGGTGGGGCCTATCGTTTCCACGTCTGCTAACCCGGCGGGCTTGCCGGCGGCGCGTACGCGGTTAAAAGTTGAGCAGTACTTTCGTGGCCAGATCGATCACGTCTTGGGCGGCAATTTGGGCGGGCGTAAAAACCCCAGCCTGATCCGCGACCTGGCGACCGGCAAGGTCGTGCGCCCCGCCTAACCCCGCAAACTGTAGTCGCTGCCGCAGGCTGCGATGGGCCGCGTAGCGGCCCTGCTTGTAAAAGCGAAGGTCCTTCGGCCCTTATCGCAGCCTGCGGCAGCGACCACAGGTTTGGTGTTACGGCAACAAAATCGTCGAGCCAGTGGTGCGGCGCGAGGCCAACTCGATGTGTGCCTTGGCCGTGTCTTTCAACGCATAGCGCTGGCTGATCTCAACCTTGATCTTGCCGGTGCGGATCATCTCAAACAGCTCGTCGGCCATTTTTTGCAGGTTCTCGGGCGTGTTGGCGTAGCCCGCCAAGGTTGGCCGGGTGACGTACAGCGAACCCTTCTGCGACAAAATCCCCAGGTTCACGCCAGTTACCGCGCCTGACGCGTTACCGAAGCTGACCATCAGCCCGCGCAGTGCCAGGCTGTCCAGCGAGGTGAGCCACGTGTCTTTGCCGACGCCGTCGTACACCACCGGGACTTTCTTGCCACCGGTCAGTTCCAGCACGCGCTGGGCCACGTCTTCATGGCTGTAGTCGATGGTTTCCCAGGCGCCCAGTGCTTTGGCGTGCGCCGCTTTTTCAGCCGAACTGACCGTACCGATCAACTTCGCGCCCAGCGCCTTGGCCCATTGGCACGCAATCGAGCCAACGCCACCGGCAGCGGCGTGGAACAAAATGGTATCGCCCGCTTTAACCTCGTAGGTTTGGCGCAGCAAATACTGCACGGTCAGGCCCTTGAGCATCACTGCGGCCGCTTGCTCAAAGCTGATGTCGTCCGGCAGCTTCACCACATTCGCCGCCGGCAATACGTGGAACTCGCTGTTCGCGCCCAGCGGGCCAGTGCCGTAAGCCACGCGGTCGCCTACTTTGACGGTGTGCACGTCACTGCCCACGGCATCCACGATGCCCGCGCCTTCATTGCCCAGGCCCGATGGCAGCTCGGGCAGCGGGTACAGGCCGCTGCGGAAATAGGTGTCGATGAAATTCAGGCCGATGGCCTGGTTACGCACGCGAACCTGTTGCGGGCCCGGCTCGGCAGGTTGGTAATCGACATACTCAAGCACTTCGGGCCCGCCGAGGGTCCGAAACTGGATACGTTTAGCCATTTGCACTGTCCTTGCTGAATTGACGAGGCCCCTATCCAACGCTTTAGCGTGATCTTCGTCAACTGCGACGATGCCGGGTGCGGTGTTATGCTAGCCGCCCTTCGCTGGCGGCCCCGCTCTGTCGCTTTGCCCGATTTAAGGTGATGTCATGACTACTCGCACCGAGGCCGTTAAAGCCTACTTGCTCGACCTGCAAGACCGTATCTGCGCTGCGCTGGAAACCGAAGATGGCGGCGCGCGCTTCATTGAAGACGCCTGGGAGCGCCCGGCAGGCGGTGGCGGGCGTACCCGCGTGATCGAAAACGGCCAGGTCATCGAAAAAGGCGGTGTGAACTTTTCCCACGTGTTTGGCAGTGGCTTGCCGCCGTCCGCCAGCGCCCATCGCCCTGAACTGGCGGGTCGTGGCTTTGAAGCCCTGGGCGTGTCGCTGGTGATCCACCCGCACAATCCGCATGTGCCGACGTCCCACGCCAACGTGCGGTTTTTCATTGCCGAAAAAGAAGGCGAAGAGCCGGTCTGGTGGTTTGGTGGCGGCTTCGACCTCACGCCCTACTACGGCGTTGAAGAAGACTGCGTGCACTGGCACCGCGTGGCCGAGCAAGCCTGCGCACCGTTCGGCGCCGACGTGTACCCGCGCTACAAAGCCTGGTGCGACCGCTACTTCCACATCAAGCACCGCAACGAGCCGCGTGGCATTGGCGGCCTGTTTTTCGATGACCTGAACGAATGGGATTTCGACACCAGCTTTGCCTTCGTTCGCGCCATCGGCGACGCCTTTATCGATGCCTACCTGCCGATTGTGCAGCGCCGCAAGGCGGACGCCTACACGGCCCAGCAGCGTGAATTCCAGGAATATCGCCGGGGCCGCTACGTTGAATTCAACCTGGTGCACGACCGTGGCACCCTGTTCGGCCTGCAATCGGGCGGGCGTACCGAATCGATCCTGATGTCGCTGCCGCCCCACGTACGCTGGGGTTATGACTGGAAAGTGGCGCCCGGTACAGAAGAGGCGCGGCTGACTGAGTACTTTCTGCAAGACCGCGACTGGTTAGCCAACGCCTGACATTGCCCGAGGAGCTTGCCTGATGGACCGTTACGTCGTTTTTGGTAATCCGATCGCCCACAGCAAATCGCCGGTGCTGCACCGCCTGTTTGCCGAGCAAACCGGGCAATCGATGCAGTACGACACGTTGCTCGCGCCGCTGGATGATTTTGGCGGCAGCGCGTTGGCGTTTTTCCAGCAAGGTCGCGGGGCCAACGTGACCGTGCCGTTCAAGGAAGACGCCTATCGCCTGGCCAACAGCCTGACCGCCCGTGCGCAACGGGCGGGCGCGGTGAACACCCTAAGCAAACTGGCCGACGGCACGCTGCTGGGTGACAACACCGATGGCGCAGGGCTGGTGCGCGACCTGACGGTTAACGCGGGTTTCAGCCTCAAGGGCAAACGCATCCTCATCCTTGGCGCGGGTGGCGCGGTACGTGGCGCGTTGGAACCGATTCTGGCCGAAGGCCCGGCCTCGGTGACCATCGCCAATCGCACGGTCGAAAAGGCCGAAGTGCTGGTGGAGCTGTTCAGCGACTTGGGGCCGGTGGCGGCCAGTGGTTTTGACTGGTTAAAAGAGCCGGTTGACCTGATCATCAACGCGACGTCGGCCAGCCTGGCCGGTGAAGTGCCGCCGATTGCCAGCAGCCTGATCGAGCCGGGTCAAACCTTGTGCTACGACATGATGTACGGCAAAGCGCCGACGCCGTTTTGCCTCTGGGCCAGCGAGCATGGCGCGGGCCACGTCATGGACGGCCTGGGCATGCTGGCCGAACAGGCCGCAGAAGCCTTCTACCTGTGGCGCGGCGTGCGCCCGGACACCGCCCCGGCGCTGGCCGAACTGCGCCGCCTGCTGGCGCAATAAACCCCTTGTAATTACATGGACTCGCCCAAGCCGAGGCGTCTGTGCGCCACGGTGGCATTCTATTAGAAGCCAACGACAGCGAGGGCGAGTCCATGAAAAAGAATACGACGACCAATCAGTACGTGCCAACCGA
>NZ_JYLD01000027.1 GCF_001043025.1 Pseudomonas helleri
CAGAAGCCGATTATGGCTTCCTAGAATAGGCCTTATACATAGATGCAGCCGGGTGTCAGTGGGCAAAAGCGGGTTGACAGTGGGGGGCGAGTCCATACATAGGAGCGAGCTTGTCTCGCGATCTTTTAAACGATCAAAAGATCGCGAGGCAAGCTCGCTCCTACAGTTATTGCGGTGTTACTGCGCGGTACGGCTCACTTCACGCAGAGGCTTGCCACGCACCGGGGCATCGCCTGCGACGTAGTAGTCGGCGGTGCTGCGCGGCAATGGCTGGCGGCCACGGATCTTGTCGGCGATTTTCTCGGCGATCATGATCGTCGGCGCGTTCAGGTTACCGGTGGTGATCAACGGCATGATCGAGGCATCGACCACACGCAGGCCTTGCAGGCCATGCACGCGACCTTCGCCGTCAACCACGGCCATCTCGTCGGTGCCCATTTTGCACGAGCAGGACGGGTGGAAGGCCGTTTCGGCGTGTTCACGGATAAACGTGTCCAGCTCTTCGTCGGTCTGCTTGTCGATGCCCGGGCTGATTTCGCGGCCACGGTAAGCGTCCAGTGCCGGCTGCTGCATGATTTCACGGGTCAGGCGGATGCCGTCGCGGAACTCTTGCCAGTCTTGCTCGGTGGACATGTAGTTGAACAGGATGCTCGGGTATTCACGCGGGTCGCGGGACTTCACGTTGACCCGGCCACGGCTCGGCGAGCGCATGGAGCCCATGTGCGCCTGGAAGCCGTGCTCTTTCACACCGTTGCTGCCGTTGTAGTTAATCGCTACCGGCAAGAAGTGGTACTGAATGTTCGGCCAGTCGAAATGCTCGCGGGTGCGGATAAAACCACCGGCTTCGAACTGGTTGCTGGCGCCAATGCCTTTGCCTGCGAACAGCCACTCGGCACCGATGGCCGGCTGGTTCCACCACAGCAGCGACGGGTACAGCGACACCGGCTGAGTGCACGCATATTGCAGGTACAGCTCAAGGTGGTCTTGCAGGTTCTGGCCAACACCCGGCAGGTCATGCACCACCGGGATGTCGAGGCTGTTGAGCAGTTCGGCCGGGCCTACACCCGAGCGTTGCAGCACAGTCGGCGAACCGATGGCGCCGCTGCACAGCAGGACTTCTTTGCGCGCCTTGGCTTCAATGCGCACGTGGTTGTCGCCGGTCATGTAATGCACGCCGACCGCACGCTTGCCTTCAAAGATAATCTTGTCGGTCAGGGCGTGGGTGACGATGGTCAGCGTCGGGCGCTGTTTGGCGATGTCCAGATAACCTCGAGCGGTGCTGGCGCGACGGCCGTTCGGCGTCACGGTACGGTCCATCGGGCCGAAGCCTTCTTGCTGGTAGCCGTTCAAGTCTTCGGTGCGCGGGTAACCGGCTTGCACGCCTGCTTCAACCATGGCGTGGAACAGCACGTTGTTACCGGCTTTAGGCGTGGTCACGCTGACCGGGCCATCGCCACCGTGGTAATCGTTGGGGCCGATGTCGCGGGTTTCTGCCTTGCGGAAATACGGCAGGCAGTCCAGGTACGACCAGTCTTCCAGGCCAGGGTTTTTTGCCCAGCCGTCGTAGTCCATCGCGTTACCACGGATGTAGCACATGCCGTTGATCAGCGACGAACCGCCCAGGCCCTTGCCACGGCCACATTCCATGCGGCGGCCGTCCATGTGTGGTTCCGGGTCGGTTTCAAATGCCCAGTTGTAGCGACGGCCTTGCAGCGGGAACGCCAGCGCGGCAGGCATTTGGGTACGGAAGTCGAAACGGTAGTCCGGGCCGCCTGCTTCAAGCAGCAGCACGGTGACGCCTTGGTCTTCAGTCAGACGGGTCGCCAGGGTGTTACCGGCAGAGCCGGCACCAATGATGATGTAGTCGAATTCTTGGGACATAAAATGCACCCTCTTTGAAGTTGTGGCACAAACCGTGGGAGCGGGCTTGCTCGCGATTCATGCGACGCGGTCTGTCAGGCAGACCGCAGCGATTCCATCGCGGGCAAGCCCGCTCCCACAGGGCTTAGAACACCGAAACGTAGTCGCCCAGCTCTACCTGTACCGATTTGATTTGGGTGTACTGAGCCAGCGAGCTGATGCCGTTTTCACGGCCAATGCCCGATTGCTTGTAACCGCCCACCGGCATTTTTGCGTCGGACTCGCCCCACGCGTTGATCCAGCAAATGCCCGCTTCCAGCTGATGAATCACGCGGTGCGCGCGGTTCAGGTCTTTGGTGACGATACCGGCGGCCAGGCCGAACTCGGTGTCGTTGGCGCGGCGGATCACTTCTTCTTCGGTGTCGTACGTCAGGATGCTCATCACCGGGCCAAAGATTTCTTCTTTGACGATGGTCATCTCGTCGGTGCAGTCAGTGAACACGGTCGGGGCCACGAAGGCGCCTTTGCCCAGTGCGCCTTCGGTCAGACGTTCGCCGCCGCACAGCACGCGGGCACCTTCTTCTTTACCCTTGGCAATGTAGCCCAGCACGCTTTCCATGTGAGCAAAGCTGACCAGCGGGCCGAAGTTGGTGTTTTCGTCTTCCGGGTTGCCGATGCGGATGCGCGCAACGCGCTCCAGAATCTTGGCTTCGAAAGCGGCTTTGAGTGCGGTTGGCACGAACACGCGGGTGCCGTTGGTGCACACCTGGCCCGAGCTGTAGAAGTTGGCCATCATCGCGGTGTCAGCCGCGCGGTCCAGGTCAGCGTCGTCAAAAATGATCAGTGGCGACTTGCCGCCCAGTTCCATGGTCACTTCCTTCAAGGAAGAGCTGGTGGCGCTGGAGGTGACTTTTTTGCCGGTGTCGGTGCCGCCGGTGAACGAGATTTTCTCGATGCGCGGGTGCTCGGTCAGCCAGGTGCCGACTTCACGGCCGCTGCCGGTCAGAACGTTGAACACGCCGTCTGGCAGGCCCGCTTCGGTGAAGATCTCAGCCAGCTTCAGGGTGGTCAGCGAGGTGACTTCGCTTGGCTTGAAGATCATCGCGTTACCGGCCGCCAGGGCGGGTGCGGATTTCCACAGGGCGATCTGGATCGGGTAGTTCCAGGCGCCAATACCGGCCACAACGCCCAGCGGCTCGCGGCGGGTGTAAACGAAAGAGGTGGTGCGCAGCGGGATCTGCTCGCCTTCGATGGCGGGCGCCAGGCCTGCGTAGTATTCCAGCACGTCGGCGCCGGTGACGATGTCAACGTAACGGGTTTCGGAGTACGACTTGCCGGTGTCCAGGGTTTCCAGAGCCGCCAGTTCATCGTTGCGCTCGCGCAGGATCTCAACGGCGCGACGCAGAATGCGCGAACGCTCCATGGAGGTCATGGCGGCCCAGATTTTCTGGCCTTTTTCAGCACTGACAACAGCGCGCTCGACGTCTTCCTTGGTCGCACGTTGCACTTGTGCGAGGACTTCGCCGTTAGCCGGGTTGATGGCATCGAAAGTAGCGTCGCTACCGGCGTCGGTGTAGCCGCCGTCGATGTAGAGTTTTTGCAATTCGAAACGGGCCATAAAATCCTCGCAAGTGCAGACAAGTGGTGGGCGTTAATCGTCAATCGGGTGCCATCTAACTGTGGCACCGCAGATTCACGACAGTTCAGGGGTTAAGCGTTAATTGAGGCCTAACTCACCTGTTTCGCCAGTTGTAGATCCATGTATTCGTAGCAGATGCGTTGTGCCTGTTCGGTGTCGAAAGCGTCACCCGACAGAGCACCCCGCAACCATAGACCATCGATGAGCGCTGCCAGGCCCCGTGCGGCGTTGCGGGCTTGAGCCTGCGGCAACACGCGACGAAATTGGCAGCACAGATTGGAGTACAAGCGGTGATCGTTGATCCGCTGCAATCTGTGCAACGACGGTTGGTGCATGCTGGCTGCCCAAAAGGCCAACCAGGTTTTCATCGCCGGGCCACTGACCTGGCTCGCGTCAAAGTTGCCTTCAACGATCACCTTCAAGTGCGCCCTTGGGCTGTCATCGTCGAGTGCTTGGCGGCGCTCGGCGACGTTATCGATCAAAACGTTCATCAGATACCGCATGGTGGCGGCGATCAGACCGTTCTTGTCCTTGAAGTAGTGACTGATGATGCCGTTTGAAACGCCCGCCAAACGGGCGATTAGCGCAATGCTGGCATCTGCCATCCCGACCTGATCGACCGCCGTCAACGTGGCTTCGATCAACTGCTGGCGGCGTATGGGTTGCATACCGACCTTGGGCATTGTGTGCATCTCCTTGGGGCCGGCGCGCAGCGCATGACAATCACTGAACGACGGCCAGTCTATTTTGTTTTGATTGAACGTTCAATCAACAAAGAATAAGATCTGCGACAATTCGTCGCGTGCTGTGGTGCTTTTCCTACAACAAGTGCCGAAAACGACACGGTAAATACCGCCGGATCCCCTGCGTTTGTAGGAGCGAGCTTGCCTCGCGATCTTTTCAACGGATCAAAAGATCGCGAGCAAGCTCGCTCCTACAGAAGCAGGCCCTGCTCAGGGACAGGCAGGGTCCGGTTTTTTTAGCGGTGTCTTTATATCACTCGACCGTTGGTCGCTATGTAACCGATTGGTCGAGTGGTGCGTTGCCTTTAGTCCTTGTGTCGCACTTGCCTGGAGCACCCGTGCAATGAGTTCTGCCTCTCTTATAAAGACCCCGCCACAAAAGGTGACGGTCAATGGTTGGGTGTTTTACACCTCTACCGCCTTGATACTGTTGTTGACTGCCATCTTGATCGCCTTCCCTGAAGAAGCCGGGCACATTCTGGGCGTTGCCCAAGAGTGGCTGTCGCGCAGCTTCGGCTGGTACTACATGGTGGTGATTGCCGCCTATCTGATTTTTGTCGTGGGCCTGGCGTTCTCGTCCTACGGCAAACTGAAACTGGGCACCAAGCAAGACAAGCCCGACTTCAGTTACGGCGCGTGGGCCGGGATGCTGTTCTCGTCGGGTATCGGCATTTCCTTGCTGTACTTCGGCGCGTCCGAGCCGCTGGACCACTTTTTCAACCCGCCTGAGGGCGTGTCGGCCAGCCATGAAGCGGCGCGTCAGGCGTTGCAACTGACCTTCCTGCACTGGGGCCTGCACGGCTGGGCGATCTACGCACTGGTGGGGTTGGCCGTGGCGTACTTTGCTTACCGCCACAACCAGCCGCTGGCGCTGCGTTCGGCGCTGTACCCGCTGATGGGCGAGCGTTGGGTCAAAGGCGCGGCGGGCCACGCGGTCGACGGCTTCGGCATGTTCGTGACCCTGCTGGGTCTGGTGACCAACCTGGGCATTGGCTCGATGCAAGTGTCGTCGGGGCTGGAAAACCTGTTCGGCATGGCGCACAGCAACACCAACCTGCTGATCGTGATCATCGTGATGAGCACCGTGGCCACCATCGCGGCGGTCTCGGGTGTTGAAAACGGCATTCGTCGGCTGTCCAACCTGAACATCATCCTGTTCAGCGGCCTGCTGATTTTCGTGCTGCTGTTTGGCCCTACCTTGCACCTGCTCAATGGCTTTGTGCAGAACGTGGGCGATTACCTCAACGGCATCATCATGAAAACCTTCGACCTGTACGTGTACGAAGGCGACAGCAAAAAAACCGAGGGCTGGTTGGGCCTGTGGACCCTGTTCTACTGGGCCTGGTGGATTTCCTGGGCGCCATTTGTGGGCATGTTCATCGCGCGTATTTCCCGTGGTCGTACCGTGCGTGAACTGGTAGCCGGTGTGCTGTTGATTCCGCTGGGCTTCACCCTGGCGTGGCTGTCGATTTTCGGTAACTCGGCATTGGACCTGGTGGTGAACCAGGGGGCGGTAGAGCTGGGCAAAACCGCCCTTGAACAACCGTCGATGGCGATTTACCAACTGCTTGAGCATTACCCCGCGTCGAAAATCGTGATTGGTGTGTCGATTTTTGTTGGCTTCGTGCTGTTCCTGACCCCGGCGGATTCGGGCGCAGTGATGATGGCCAACCTGTCGTGCAAAGGTGGCGATGTAGACGAAGACGCGCCGCACTGGCTGCGCATTTTCTGGTCGGTGGTGATCACCCTGGTGACCATTGGTTTGTTGTTTGCCGGTAACTTTGCGGCCATGCAAACCATGGTGGTGCTGGCGGGCCTGCCGTTCTCGGTGGTGCTGGTGCTGTTTATGTTTGGCCTGCACAAAGCCATGCGCCAGGACACCCTGGTGGAACAAGAGCAAGCGGAACTGGCGGCCCGTGGTCGTCGTGGTTTCAGCGAGCGTTTGACCACCCAGGACCTGCAACCGACCCAAGCGGTGGTGCAGCGCTTTATGGACAGGCACGTGACCCCGGCACTGGAAGAAGCGGCGGCGCAATTGCGTGCTCAAGGTCTGCAAGTGCAAACCCTGTTGGGCGCCGCCAAGCGCTGCATGGGCGTGCGGGTAGACATGGAAGAAGGCAACCCGTTTGTCTACGAAGTGAGCCTGGACGGCTACCTGGCCGCGCCGAGCGACTCCGGACAAGACGAAGTGCGCAGCCGTTACTACCGGGCCGAGGTGTACCTGCACAACGGCAACCAGGAATACGACTTGATGGGCTTCACTGACGAGCAAATCTGCCGCGACGTACTCGACCAGTTTGAAAGCCATCGCCAGTTCCTTGGGCGCGTTTACAGCTAAGAGCCCATCACTCCTGTAGGAGCGAGCTTGTCTCGCGATCTTTTAAAAGATCAAAAGATCGCGAGGCAAGCTCGCTCCTACAAGGGGTTAATAATTAACCCAGATTCTTACCCAGCAAGGCGTGGTACAACTCGGTATCGCCCAGTATCCCCACCACTTTCTGATTGTCGTGCAGCACCAGTTTGTTACCGGTCTGGTAGCGAATTTGCAGCGCATCGCGCATGCCGATATTAGAGTCCACCAGTGTCGGCCTGCGGCCCAGGCTGTCGACCGATTGCCCGCTTTTCCATTGCTGTAAATCCACCACGCCCGCGCCATTGCGCACGCCTTTGATGGTGTTACCTTCGTGCAGGTCGATCCACGAATCATCCCCCGGATCAATGCACACCGAGCCGTTGATGCGTTTGCAGTTGTCCAGCGTGCGCATCAGGCTGCGCCCGCACAACACGTTCAGCGGGTTGGTGTGCGCGACAAACGTGCGCACGTAATCATCGGCCGGGTTGAGCACGATTTCTTCCGGCTTGCTGTACTGGATGATCTTGCCGTCTTTCATGATCGCGATGCGGCTGCCCAGTTTGAGCGCCTCATCCAGGTCGTGGCTGACAAACACGATGGTCTTGCTGAGCTTGCGTTGCAGTTCCAGCAACTCGTCTTGCAGGCCCTGACGAATCAGCGGGTCAAGTGCCGAGAACGGTTCGTCCATCAGCAGAATATCGGCGTCCATCGCCAGCGCCCGCGCCAGGCCAACACGCTGCTGCATGCCGCCGCTCAATTCGTCGGGCTTTTTATTGCGCCATTGGCTCAGGCCCACCAGCTCCAGCTTTTCATCCACCAGCGCCTTGCGTTCTTTTTCAGGGCGGCCCTGCATTTCCAGGCCAAAGCTGATGTTCTCGCGCACCGTCAGCCAGGGCATCAGGGCGAACTTTTGAAAGACCATGGCAATGCGCTTGGTGCGCATCATTTTCAGCTCGGCGGGGGTACACGAGGCGATGTCGATTTGCTTGCCTTCGTGCTCCACAAACAACTGGCCACGGCTCACCGTGTTGAGACCGTTGATACAGCGCAGCAAGCTGGATTTGCCCGAACCGGACAAGCCCATGAGCACGCAGATTTCACCTTTGTCGATGTCCAGGCTGGCCTTTTCAACGCCGACAATCTGCCCGGTTTTTTTCAGGATCTGATCCCGCGAAAGGCCCTCATCCAGCAGCCTCAGCGCCTCACGCGGTTTTTTGGCGAAGATCACGTCAACCTTGTCGAAGCGAATAATACTCATGCGTCAGCTCCTTTTTTGGCGTCCGGCTGTTTGCAGATCCGGTCGAGCATGATCGCCAGCAACACAATCGCCAGCCCGGCTTCAAAGCCCAGCGCGATGTCAGCCGTGTTCAGGGCGTTGACCACCGGTTTACCCAGGCCGTCAGCGCCCACCAGCGCGGCGATTACTACCATCGACAGCGACAGCATGATGCACTGGGTCACCCCGGCCGCGATGCTCGGCATGGCGTGGGGCAGTTCGATACGGGTGAGCAACTGGCGGCGCGAACAGCCAAACGCCTTACCGGCATCCAGCAGTTCATGGGGCACGTCACGAATACCCAGGTAGGTGAGGCGGATCGGCGCGGCAATCGCAAACACCACGGTCGAAATCAGCCCCGGCACCACGCCCAGGCCAAACAGGGTCAGGGTAGGGATGAGGTACACAAACGTCGGCACGGTTTGCATCAAGTCCAGCACCGGGCGCATGCACGTATACACCGCCGGTTTATGCGCGGCGACAATGCCCAGCGGCACACCGATGATCACGCACACAAAGGTGGCAAACACCACCTGCGCCAGGGTTTCCATAGTCTCTTGCCAATACCCCAGGTTGAGGATCAGCAAAAACGACAACGCAACAAAGACCGTAAGCCCCCACTTGCGTTGAATCAGGTGGGCAAACAACGCGATCAACCCGATAAACGCCAGCGGGTTGAACCAGGTCAGCGCAAACGTCACGCCATGGATCATGGCTTCGAGTGTGGTCGCAATGGCATCGAAGATATTGGCGCCATGTTTGGTCAGCCAGTCGACGAAGTCGGCGATGTACTCGCCCAACGGGATTTTGTGATCTATCAGCATGGTATGAACGTCCGCATGCAAGTGGAGTGAAAACGGAGCCAGCGCGGCAAGCCGCCTGGCGTCCGCGATTACTTCGCGAGGCTGGCCTTGACCGCCTCAAGCCCCGGCTTGCCATCAACCGTGGTCACGCCCGCGAGCCAGGTGTCGAGCACCTGCGGGTTCTGTTTAAGCCAGGCTTTGGCAGCCACATCCGGCTTGATCTTTTCGTCCAGCACCTTGCCCATCAGCGTGCTTTCCATGTCGAGGGTGAACACCAGGTTTTTCAGCAACTGGCCAACGTTGCTGCATTCCTGTGTGTAGCCTTTGCGGGTGTTGGTGTAGATGGTGGCCTGGCCGAAGTTGGGGCCAAAAAAATCATCGCCACCGGTGAGGTACTTCATCTTGAAGCGGGTGTTCATGGGGTGCGGTTCCCAGCCCAAAAACACCACGTCGGTGCCGCGCCGTTGAGCGCGTTCGACTTGCGACAACATCCCGGCTTCGCTCGACTCAACCACCTTGAAGCCTGCGTCCTTGAGGCCAAATGCGTTCTTGTCGATCATGCTTTGAATCGTGCGGTTGCCGTCGTTGCCCGGCTCGATCCCGTAGATCTTGCCGTCCAGTTCTTTCTTGAATTTAGGCAGGTCAGCGAAGTCTTTAAGGCCCTTGTCATACAGCGCCTGCGGTACGGCGAGGGTGTACTTGGCGTTTTCCAGATTGGCGCGCACCGTTTCAACGGTGCCCGCATCGCGGTAAGCCTTGATGTCGTTTTCCATGGTGGGCATCCAGTTGCCCAAAAAGACGTCCATGTTTTTGCCATCGGCCAGGGACTTGTACGTCACCGGCACCGAAATCATGGTGGTTTTGGTTTTGTAGCCCAGTGCATCCAGTACTGCGCTGGTGACCGCCGTGGTGACCGTGATATCGGTCCAGCCCACGTCCGAAAAATTAACCGTGCTGCACTGCGCAGGCTCGGCGGCCTGGGCGATGGCGGGCAGACTCAGTACGGCAGCCAACAGCAAAGGGTAGGAATGTTTCATGCAACGACTCCTGTGTGTCTGGGTGGCAGTTTTCGATCGAAAAGCCGCCCCCTCGGGTGATGCCGGTTGGCATCTGGCAATCGAGTCGAGACTGATCATGTAACAGCCAAAATCAAACGCCTACCGCCCGCGTCGCATCCAGTACAGGCAGGGTCGTATCTGATACCTGCGAGGTCGCATTTGGACGTTTCCTCCCAAAAAACCGCACTTTTCCCGCGTCTGATCCGCATAAAACGGCGACGGCGCTGGCAGACAATAGCGAGTCGTTGCTGGACGTTTTCAGGGGCTGGAAACCGACCATGATGCGAGCACTCATTACGAGGCTCGTCCCCATGGCTATCAGCGTGTTTGACCTGTTCAAGATCGGCATTGGCCCTTCCAGCTCCCACACCGTGGGGCCCATGCGGGCTGCTGCGCTGTTTGTGCAGGGGTTGCGCGAACGCGACCAACTGCAACAGGTGCGACGCATTGAGGTGCAGCTTTACGGTTCCCTGTCGGCCACCGGCATCGGGCATGGCAGCGACAACGCCGTGATCATGGGCCTGATGGGCGAGTGGCCAGACGCCATTGACCCGGCGCAGATTGCCCCGCGCATCGCAGAGCTGCACGACAGCCAGACCTTGCTGCTCGATGGCTATCTGCCCATCCCTTTTGTGTGGGCCAGCGACATGCGCCTGCTCGACGAAAACCTGCCGTTTCACCCCAACGCCATGACCCTGATCGCCGAAACCGCAAACGGCGAACTGCACCGCGACACCTATTACTCGGTGGGCGGCGGCTTTGTGGTGGATGCGGCGCAAGCGGCCAGCGGTGTCATGGACATGGACCGCACCGAATTGCCCTATGACTTTGGCAGCGCTGTGGAGCTGCTTGATTTGTGCCGCGAACATCACCTGAGCGTGGCCGCCTTAATGATGGCCAACGAACGCACCTGGCGCAGCGAAGATGAAATTCGCTGTGGCCTGATCAAGCTCTGGCGCGCCATGCAGGACTGCGTCGAGCATGGCTTGAAACACGAAGGCATCCTGCCCGGCGGTTTGAACGTACGTCGCCGCGCCGCCCGCTTGCACCGCAGCTTGCAGGAACTGGGCAAGCCCAACGTGATCGGCTCAACCTTGAGCGCCATGGAATGGGTCAACCTGTTCGCCCTGGCGGTCAACGAAGAAAACGCCGCAGGCGGGCGCATGGTCACAGCGCCTACCAACGGCGCGGCGGGCATCATCCCGGCGGTGTTGCACTACTTTATGAAGTTCAGCGACGAGGTCAGTGAAGCCAACGTCGTCGACTACTTATTAAGCGCGGCGGCGATTGGCATTTTGTGCAAAAAGAACGCCTCGATTTCGGGCGCCGAAGTGGGCTGTCAGGGCGAGGTCGGTTCGGCCTGCGCCATGGCCGCGGCCGGGCTGGCGCAAATCCTCGGGGCCAGCCCCGAGCAACTGTGCAACGCCGCTGAAATTGGTTTGGAACACAACTTGGGCCTTACATGCGACCCGGTGGGCGGGCTGGTGCAAGTGCCGTGCATCGAGCGCAACGCCATTGCGGCGGTCAAAGCCATCAACGCCGCGCAAATGGCCCTGCGCGGGGACGGTCAGCACTTTATTTCACTGGACCGGGTGATCCGCACCATGCGCGACACCGGCGCCGACATGCACGACAAATACAAAGAAACCTCACGCGGCGGCCTGGCCGTGAGTGCCGTGGAGTGTTGAGTGTGCCTTGCGATATTTTCAAATTGACGCGCCTGCTTGCACTCAGGCGCGTGCCGTTTAGTGCGTGACCAGACGGTCCAGCGATGTATCGACAAAGGTCTTGGCCAGCTCCGCCAAGTGCCCGATGGACAGCACCACATCGCGCTGATTGCCGCTCAAACCATTCCCCGCCTCACTCGCCGAAGCAACCATGCAGCGCAACAAGTCTGACGCCTGGACCAAAGCCGCTTCTAAATTGACGCTGCCGGGTATGGCATACATGGCCTGATCCATGTGCCGTGGAGGCTTATGGCTGTGCAGGTAGTAATCAAGAGCGCGATCGGCCGCCGCACGGTCCAGTAACTGTGACGTGCGCTCAACGGCATCGGGGGATGTGACAGGTGGATCGGGTGTCAGTTTTTTCATGGTTACAACTCCGAACTTAATTAAAGGAGCTGTACCTGTCGCTACTAAACGAAGGTGGCAGCCGCACGCAGGTTAGTAGACCGGTAAGTTCGGGACCCGGCGCGCCCGAAGGCGCCCTGCGCACGACCACCATAAAACGCAGGCCGTAAAAAAGCGCCTCGCGGAGGTGGCGCCTTGCGCCGAACTAAACTGGGCTACTAAACCCGACCGCTGTTTTTTGCAGCGATGGCCGAGACTATGCCCCGAATGGAGTGGGCGCAAGCGAACGGGATTTTCTCGGAAGTGTCCTTGGATTGAAAGCGAAACGTCGTACGAAACGGCTGATTTTCAAGGTTCCAACACGCGTGGTTGAGCCTGTAGGAGCGAGCTTGCCTCGCGATCTTTTAACGATCAAAAGATCGCGAGGCAAGCTCGCTCCTACAGGGCTGTACCTAGCAGATCTGCCAGTAGGCAGCCGCGCTGCGCCGGTGCAAGCTGAGGACTTGTACTTGTACACGGCGAGCGTACACACATGCCCACAGTCCTCTATACCTACGACCCACTGGATCGCTTGATCCAGACGGCGGGCATTCGGCGCTTTTACAACAGCTCGCGCATGACCACCGAAATCCAGGGCACAGCGCAGCGCAGTGTGTTTCAGGTGGGCGATCACGTGTTGGCCGAGGGCGGGGCGGGTGGCAGCAACCTGCTGGCCACCGACCTGCAACGCTCGGTGTTGCACACGGTTAACCCCGATAAAACCCAACCCATTGCTTACAGCGTGTATGGCCATCGCCCGGCTGAAAGCGGCCTGGCCAGTGTGCTGGGCTTTAATGGCGAACGGGCTGACCCGGTGACGGGGCATTATTTGTTGGGCAATGGCTACCGGGCGTTTAACCCGGTATTGATGCGTTTTAACAGCCCGGACAGTTGGAGCCCGTTTGGGAAAGGCGGGTTTAATAGTTATGCGTATGTGTTAGGCGATCCAATAAATAATGGAGATAAAACAGGGCATGTTATTAAAGCTTTTGTCACAGCATTAAAATCGTTTGATGACAGTATATTAGGGGGGGTTATAAGCGCTAGAGGGCGTGTGCAGGCGATCAGTTCTCCTGTGCTCGACACTTCAGAAAAGGTGATAAAAAAATCGCTTAAAGCCCCCGGCTACGCTCAGCGCGTGGACACGACGACGCCTTTTTTAAATCATCTCCCTCCAGAACTTTTATTCAAAGTTACATCGTATCTTCCTTCCTCGGATATGGTGAGCCTTGCGAGCACTTCATCCCATATGAACCATTTAATTCAAGGCGTTTCGGATGCGCGTTATGCGGCTCTCAAACAAGTAGTGGAACCTGGTCTGGATGCATCAACGGTCGCCCTACCCATTTCGGTAAGGTCTGGTCAAGTGGATGGAGTTCTTCCTTCTTCGGCACCTGCCTCTGGAATATCATCGTTTGGAGAAACAGTAATGGCTCGACTCAATGCTGTTAGGCAGGAATCCGGAAAAGTTAAATTTGTAAGCTCACTGTAGTCAGTGTGAATGGCGCGGATTCAGATTTTTACAGGTGTCGACGTGTGTCTTGGTCAGTTCTAATGCGCGAGAGTGGTTGAATTTAAAGTTGCTTAAATATTTACCAGTAGGTGGTCTTAGGTATTGAGTCAACTACCTTATACGGCGAGCGCACATCCATGCCCACAGTCATCTATGCCTACGACCCACTGGATCGTTTGATCCAGACGGCGGGCATTCGGCGCTTTTACAACGGCTCGCGCATGACCACCGAAATTGAGGGCACAGTGCAGCGCAGTGTGTTTCAGGTGGGCGATCACGTGTTGGCCGAGGGCGGGGCGGGTGGCAGCAACCTGCTGGCCACCGACCTGCAACGCTCGGTGTTGCACACGGTTAACCCCGATAAAACCCAACCCATGGCTTACAACGTGTATGGCCATCGCCCGGCTGAAAGCGGCGTGGCCAGTGTGCTGGGCTTTAATGGCGAACGGGCTGACCCGGTGACGGGGCATTATTTGTTGGGCAATGGCTATCGGGCGTTTAACCCGGTGTTGATGCGTTTTAACAGCCCGGACAGTTTTAGCCCGTTTGGGCGGGGCGGGATTAATAGTTATGGGTATGCGGGGGGCGATCCGGTTAATCGGATTGATCCCAGCGGGCATTTTTGGCGTGCGTTGAAAAATTGGTTGTTTAAGTCAGGTAGTAAAAGATTTCTCGCAGTACAGGCGGCTCCCGTAATTGCCAGACGTAACTCAATCGACCTGGAGAGCCAGTTAATGATGGATTTTAAAGTGTTAATGCCGAATATTTATGTGGGCCGAACAGTAGCCAGTGATCATAAATTCTCGAGGCTTGAGGTAGTGGGGCATGGTGGTTTTTATGAACACGGTGGTAAACAGGTAGGCGTTATTGCTTCTAGTGGCCAAGCGTTTACAGCAGAAGAGCTGGGTAAAGCGCTAGTGTCAAATGGGCTTATGAAGAAGGCCAAAGAGGTCAATTTAATAATGTGTCATTCTGCAGATGTGGCCAGCTATACGGGAAAATCTTTTGCTCAAGAACTCTCTGATTATTTGAATGTACCCGTAACGGGTTACAAGGGGGAGGTACAGCGCAGGCCTTCAAGTTACCTGTTGGATGTTGTTGATAGTACCGCAGCCGATCCAATGGCTCGCTATGTACGCGTGAGTTCAATGGTTTCAGATAGAGCAGCTCTTATCAGGCAAGGGTTATCCAGTGATTACTATAGGCCAGTAACTTTTACACCCGGATAAGCCCGATTTCAATGCAATACGCAGTGCTTTAACGCGCCTGCTTGCACTCAGGCGCGTGCCGCTTAGTGCGTGACCAGACGGTCCAGCGAGGTATCGACAAAGGTCTTGGCCAGCTCCGCCAAGTGCCCTATGGATAGCACCACATCGCGCTGATTGCCGCTCAAACCATTCCCCGCCTCACTCGCCGAAGCAACCATACAGCGCAACAAGTCTGACGCCTGGGCCAAAGCCGCTTCTAAATTGACGCTGCCGGGTATGGCATACATGGCCTGATCCATGTGCCGTGGAGGCTTATGGTTGTGCAGGTAGTAATCAAGAGCGCGATCGGCCGCCGCACGGTCCAGTAACTGTGACGTGCGCTCAACGGCATCGGGGGATGTGGCAGGTGGATCGGGTGTCAGTTTTTTCATGGTTACAGCTCCAACCTCGTTAAGGGAACTGACACCTGCCGCTACTAAACGAGTGGGTGGCAGCCGTACGCAGGTTAGTAGACCGGTGAGCTTGGAAACCGGCGCACCCTAAGGTGCCCTGCGCACGGCCACCATAAAGCTGCGGCCGAAAAAAGCCTCACTCAGGTGGCGCCTTGCGCCTTGCTCACAAACTGGGCTACTAAACCCGACCGCTGTTTTTTGCAGCGATGGCCGAGACTATGCCCCGAATGGAGTGGACGCAAGCGAACGGGATTTTCTCGGAAGTGTCCTTGGATTGAAAGCGAAACGTCGTACGAAACGGCTGATTTTCACGGTTCCAACACGCGTGGTTGAGCCTGTAGGAGCGAGCTTGCCTCGCGATCTTTTAACGATCAAAAGATCGCGAGGCAAGCTCGCTCCTATGTATGGACTCGCCCCCCACTGTCAACCCGCTTTTGCCCACTGACACCCGGCTGCATCTATGTATAAGGCCTATTCTAGGAAGCCATAATCGGCTTCTGGCCAACATTTTATG
>NZ_JYLD01000028.1 GCF_001043025.1 Pseudomonas helleri
TCGGTTGGCACGTACTGATTGGTCGTCGTATTCTTTTTCATGGACTCGCCCTCGCTGTCGTTGGCTTCTAATAGAATGCCACCGTGGCGCACAGACGCCTCGGCTTGGGCGAGTCCATGTAATTACAGGGGCATCGGCAGGGTTAAGCGTTTACGCGGGCCAGCGGGAACAGGCGCTTGAAGTTTTCGGTGGTCTGCTCAGCAAAGCGCTCGTAGGACTCACCGCGCAACATGGCCAGAAACTCTGCCACTTCACGCACGTATTGCGGCAGATTCGGCTTGCCCCGATGGGGGATCGGCGCCAGGTAAGGCGAATCGGTTTCGACCAGCAAGCGATCCGCTGGCACCTTGCTGGCCACATCGCGCAACGCATCGGCGTTGCGAAAGGTCACAATACCCGACAACGAGATGTAATAGCCCATGTCCAACGCCGCCTTGGCCATGTCCCAGTCTTCAGTGAAGCAGTGCAGCACACCGGCCTGGGGCAATGCCGCCTCGCGCAGCATGGCCAGGGTGTCTGCACGGGCGCCGCGGGTGTGGATCACCACCGGCTTGCCGGTCTGTTGCGCGGCTTCCAGATGGACGCGGAACGACAGCTGTTGCAGCTCGGCGGCTTCAGGTTCGTAGTGGTAGTCCAGACCGGTTTCACCAATCGCTACCACCTGCGGGTGGTTCAATTCGCTCAGCAGCCAGTCCAATGCAGGCGCCGCCCCCGGCTGCACGTCCAGCGGGTGCACGCCCACCGAGCAATCCACATCGGCATAACGCTCGGTCAGGGCTTTGACGTCTGCCGCGTTGTCGGCGCTCACGCCAATGCACAGAAAATGCCCGACGCCCCGCTGACGCGCAGCCTCAAGGGCGGCGTCGAGCGAACCGTCGTGAGCGTTCAGGTCAAGACGATCGAGGTGGCAATGGGAGTCAACCAACATACAAAAATTACCTGCTCATCAAATCAATCAAATCAGCGCTGGCCGGGCAGGCTTGCCCATTGCACCAGAAAGGCTTCCAGCAACAACACACGGTTGAGGTTGGCCTTGCCCAATACTTTTTGGCGCTGGGCAAGGATCCAGTCCTGAATAGTCAAGACTTTGTCCTGCGGGGTTTTCTGCGCCAGGTATTGCAGCACTTTGCGCATGTCTTCCAGCCCCAGGCCGGTTTCGTCCTCGGTCAACTGGTAACGTAAGATCAAGCTCGACCAATCGCAAAACCAGTCAAACAACAACAGCAAAGGAATGGCATTCCAGCCTTCAGCCAATTGGGTGGCCGAGGCTTCACGCTTAAGCAGCTTTTTGACCCCGTCCACGACCGCAGCCCGTTGCTCACGCACGCCCTGAGCCTGCAACTTGACCGCCGCCAACGGCGAGCCCGCGGCCAACGTCAACAGTTGTGCCCGCTCGTCGCTACTGCATTCAGGCAAGGCGGTTGTCAGCCACTGCTCGCTCATGGCGGCGCTGGGCAATGGGCAGGCTTGCTGTACGCAGCGGCTGCGAATGGTCGGCAACAAACGGCTCGACTGGTGGCTGACCAACAACAAAACCGTATTGCCGGACGGCTCTTCAAGGCTTTTGAGCAGCGCGTTGGCCGCATTGATGTTCATGGCCTCCACCGGCTCAACCAGCACCACCTTGCGCCCGCCCAGTTGCGCGGTTTGCACCACAAAGCTGACCAGATCACGCACTTGGTCGACCTTGATTGGCTTGTCAGCTTCTTCTGGTTCAAGGATGTAGTTGTCGGGGTGGCTGCCAGCCGCCAGCAACAAGCAGGATTTGCACTGGCCGCACGCATCAAGCCCGGCAGGCGATTGGCACAGCAGGCGCGCCATCAGGCGCTCAGCCAGCGCCCGCTTGCCGATGCCCGCTGGCCCGTGCAGCAAATACGCGTGGGCATGCTGTTCACGCCCCGCCAACTGCTGCCACAGGCTGTCCTGCCATGGATAAGCCTCAGCCACGGCACACATCCAGCAGGTGCGGCAATAAGCTATCTAGTTGCCCCTGCACATTTTCCAGTGATTGCGCGGCATCGATCAGCCGGTAGCGCTCGGGCGCGGCCTGCGCACGGGCAAGGTAGGTGCTGCGCACCGCATCAAAAAAGGTACGGCCTTCCTGTTCGAAGCGGTCCAGCCGACCACGAGCGCTGGCGCGGGCCATGCCCACCTCAATCGGCAGGTCAAAGACCAGGGTCATGTCTGGGCGCAAAGTGCCTTGAACGAAGGCTTCCAGGGTCGCAATGCGCTCCTGTGACAAACCACGGCCGCCGCCCTGATACGCGTAAGTGGCATCGGTAAAGCGATCGCACAGCACCACGGCGCCCCGCGCCAGTGCCGGGCGAATCACTTCGGCCAAATGCTGGGCACGGGCGGCAAACACCAGCAGCAGCTCAGTGTCGGCACACATGGCTTCATCGCTGGGCGCCAGCAGCAACTCGCGAATCTTTTCAGCCAGCGGCGTGCCGCCGGGCTCGCGGGTTAAAACCACGTCGATACCCGCTTCGCGCAGACGCTCCGCCAGGTATTCACGGTTGGTGCTTTTGCCCGCGCCTTCGGGGCCTTCCAGGGTAATAAACAGGCCAGTCACAGGCAGCTTTCCTTAATCAATGTCATTGCAGGCTTGACGCTGGTTGCTCAGCGGGTGCCGGTTCGACGGCAGGCGCCGGCACGGGTGCTGGGCTCGAACGGTAATCAGCACGGCGTTTGATCTGGTATTCGCGCACTGCGTTGTTGTGCGCATCCAGCGTGTCAGAAAACGTATGGCTGCCATCGCCCTTGGCCACAAAGTACAGGCTGCTGCCCGCCACCGGATGCAAGGCGGCATGAATCGCTTCGCTGCCGACCATGGCAATCGGTGTCGGCGGCATGCCGGGAATCGTGTAGGTGTTATACGGCGTCGGCTCGCGCAAATGGGCGCGGGTCAGTTTGCCGTTGTAACGCTCACCCAGGCCGTAGATCACGGTCGGGTCGGTTTGCAGCGGCATGCCGATTTTCATTCGGCGCACAAAGACCCCGGCAATTTGCCCGCGCTCTTGCGGCACACCGGTTTCTTTTTCAA
This sequence comes from Pseudomonas helleri, assembly GCF_001043025.1. Taxonomy (GTDB): domain Bacteria; phylum Pseudomonadota; class Gammaproteobacteria; order Pseudomonadales; family Pseudomonadaceae; genus Aquipseudomonas; species Aquipseudomonas helleri. The sequence continues at coordinate 3,044 of NZ_JYLD01000028.1, forward strand.
TCAGCGAGGCCATGATCAACGCTTTGTAAGGATCGTCATAGGGCAAGTCGGCGTCGCGTTTTTCCCACTCCTGTGCCAAGACTTTTTCGAGGCGGTCGTAGGCTTTTTCGAGCAACTGAGCGTCCGTCATGCCACGCACAAAGCGATAGGTGTCCGGGAAGAACCGGCCTTCGGGAAATTCTCCCGGATGCCCGAGCTTGGCCATGACCTCGCTGTCGCTCAGGCCGTCGAGGGTCTGCTCAATTTTTTCATGCTTGGCCAGTGCGCTGCGTACTTGGCGGAAGTTCCAGCCTTCGACCAGGGTCAGGCTGTATTGCACCACTTCGCCCCGCTGCCACAGACCAATCAGGTCTTGCGCGGTCATGCCCGGCGTCATGCGGTACTCGCCGCTGTGCAAAGGCTGGCCCGCCATATTGAAGCGCCAGTACAAACGCAGCCAGAACGCATCCTGCAGCGTTTTGTCCGCTTCAAGCCGGTTAAAGGTGCCGGTCGGGGTAGCACCCGCCGGTACGTCAAGCAGTTGCTCTTGCGTCAGGTTCAGTGGCTGTTCCAGCGCCGAGTCGAGCTTCCAGGCGCTTGCGCCCAGCAGCAAGCCCGCCAGCACCAGACCCATCTCCAGCAGCACCAAGAATTTGCGTTTCACGTATCAAACATCCAGTAAGGTGCGAGCAATGCCTTGCAGTTTACGGGTGAGCGGCCCCACCGGCCAGCTCAGGTCTGCAAACGCGCGCACAGGCCAAATGCCATACACGCTGTTGCAGAGGAAGACTTCATCGGCCTGCTGCAACTGGGCGAGGCTGATGTCAGTGATTTGGCACGGGATGGCCACTTGCTCGGCGTGCGCCAACAATGCGGCGCGCATCACCCCGGCCACACCGCAACGCTGAAGGTCGGCGGTGATCAAGCCGCCGTCGCGGACTAAAAACAGGTTGCTGAACACCCCTTCAATCACTCGCCCCGACGTATCGCGCATCAACCCCTCGGCGTAGGCCGGGTCTTGCCATTCGGAGCGCGCAATCACCTGTTCAAGACGATTGAGGTGTTTGAGCCCAGCCAACAGCGGCTGCTCAGCTAAACGGGTGGCGCAGTCAAACAGCTGAACCCCGTGTGCCCCATAGGCTTCAGGGTAGGCAGCGGCAGGGCTGGCTTGCAGAATTCGTCGAGGTTGAGCCTCGGCAGTGAAGCTGTAACCGCGCAGGCTGTCGCCGCGGGTCAGGATGAGCTTGAGGACGCCCTCGCCCATCGCTTGCGCATAGGCAAGCAATTCGCTGCGGATCAAAGTGTCATCCGCAACCATCGCCAAACGGGAACAACCGTGCGCCAGACGCTGCAAGTGCAGGTCCAGCAGCAACGGCTGGCCAGCCTTGACCGCGATGGTCTCAAACAGACCATCGCCGTAGGCCAGCCCACGGTCTTTCAGCGACGCCAGAGCACTCGCCGGCTGACCGTCGACCCAGCTTTGCATCAGTCGGCGTACCGGCGGAACACCAGCGAGCCGTTGGTGCCACCAAAACCGAAGGAGTTGGACAGCACGACGTCGATCGGCATTTCGCGCGCGGTGTGCGCGACAAAGTCCAGGTCGCAGCCTTCATCAGGCTCGTCGAGGTTGATGGTCGGCGGCGCCACCTGGCTGTTGATCGCCAGAACGCTGAAGATCGCTTCAACCGCGCCTGCTGCACCCAGCAAGTGACCGGTCATCGACTTGGTCGAGCTCACCGCCAGCTTGTAGGCGTGGTCGCCAAATACCGACTTGATGGCCGACACTTCTGCCAGGTCGCCAGCAGGCGTCGATGTGCCGTGGGCGTTGATGTACTGCACCTGGTCAACGTTCACGTTGGCATCGCGCAAGGCATTGGTGATGCAACGCGCAGCGCCCGCACCGTCAGCCGGTGGCGAGGTCATGTGGAACGCATCGCCGCTCATGCCAAAACCAATCAGTTCGGCATAGATGGTCGCGCCACGCGCCTTGGCGTGCTCCAACTCTTCGAGGACCAGCGCACCGGCACCGTCAGACAGTACAAAGCCATCACGGCCTTTGTCCCACGGACGGCTCGCCCGCGTCGGGTCGTCATTACGGGTCGACAGCGCACGGGAAGCACCAAAGCCGCCCATGCCCAGACCGCAGGCGGCCATTTCGGCACCACCGGCAATCATCACGTCAGCTTCGCCGTAGGCAATGTTGCGTGCAGCCATGCCAATGCAGTGTGTACCTGTGGTACACGCCGTCGACACAGCGTAGTTAGGTCCCTGTGTACCCAAGTGGATAGACAGAAAACCGGAAATCATATTGATGATCGAACCCGGCACAAAAAACGGAGAAATCCGTCGTGGGCCTTGATCATGCAAGGTACGGCTGGTTTCTTCGATATTGGTCAAACCGCCAATACCCGACCCCATCGCCACACCAATACGTTCGCGATTGGCATCGGTGACTTCAAGCCCGGCGTTACGCACCGCCTGAAAGCCAGCTGCCAAACCGTACTGAATAAACAGGTCAAGTTTGCGGGCCTCTTTGACGGAGAGGTAATCCTCAACGTTAAAGCCCTGTACCGAGCCGCCAAAACGGGTGGAATAGGCAGAAAGATCCGTGTGTTCGATCAGACCAATGCCACTTCGGCCTGCCAGAATGCCTTGCCAGGTGCTTGGTACATCTGCACCCAGTGGCGACAACATCCCCATACCGGTGACTACGACGCGTCTACGCGACACAGCACTCTCCTTTATTCTATTGACGACACTTTGCATCACACCTAAAGAAAAAACCGCACGCCAGAGCGGCAGTGCGGTTTTTCCATGACAGCGCGCAGCGATTACAAACTATTACGCCTGGTGGGCAGTAACGTAATCGATAGCGGCTTGTACAGTAGTGATCTTTTCAGCTTCTTCGTCAGGAATCTCAGTCTCGAATTCCTCTTCCAGAGCCATCACAAGCTCAACGGTGTCAAGGGAGTCGGCGCCCAGGTCTTCAACGAAGGAAGCAGTGTTAACCACTTCTTCTTCTTTAACGCCCAGTTGCTCGGCAACGATTTTCTTGACGCGTTCTTCGATGGTGCTCATACCTTGTTTTCACTCCTAATGGACAAATTCAGGCAGCTGGCCAGTGGGCAAGTGTATCGAAAGGCTTTTCAGTTTTTCAACTGAAAGCTTTGTACTTACCCATCATTCACCGGCTACCTATAAATAGATTGCAGCTTTATAACGGATTTTAGACAGCTCGTATGACATTTTTTTGAAGCAATCCGTCACATTTAACTCATGTACATCCCGCCGTTGACCGGAATTGTAGCTCCAGTCACGTAGGCTGCACCGTCAGAAGCCAGGAAAGCGACCACATTTGCGATCTCTTGAGCCTGGCCCAAACGGCCCAGCGGAATCTGCGTCAGCAAGGCTTCGCGCTGTGCTTCTGGCAGTTCACGGGTCATATCGGTGTCGATGAACCCTGGTGCTACCGAGTTGACAGTGATCGAGCGCGAGCCCACTTCACGTGCCAATGCACGGCTAAAACCTTCCAGGCCTGCCTTGGCGGCGGCATAGTTTACTTGGCCTGCGTTGCCCATGGCACCCACAACCGAACCAATACTGATAATTCGTCCCCAACGGGCCTTGGTCATGCCGCGCAAAACACCTTTGGACAAGCGGAACAGACTGTTCAGGTTGGTATCGACAACATCATGCCACTCGTCATCTTTCATGCGCATCATCAGGTTATCGCGGGTGATGCCAGCATTATTGACCAAAATGGCCGGCGCCCCGAATTGCTCCTGAATGCTCGCCAACACTGCAGCAACGGATTCGTCGCTGGTGACGTTGAGTTCCATGCCAGTGCCTTGAACACCGTTTTCTTTCAGGGTGGCAGCAATACGCTCAGCACCGGAAGCCGAAGTCGCAGTGCCGATGACCACAGCGCCCTGACGACCCAACTCCAACGCGATAGCCTGACCAATGCCACGGCTAGCGCCCGTTACCAGTGCAACTTTACCTTGCAAGCTCATGCAGGCTTCTCCTAATTCAGATTCAGACCAGCGCTGCACGAGCGGCAGCGAAGGCATCCGGGGTGTTCAAATTGTGCGTCGTCACGCCATCAGCGCAACGCTTGCTGATGCCCACCAGGACTTTGCCCGGTCCGCATTCAACCAAATCAACCGGGCCGTTGGCCGCCAGCGTCTGAACCGACTCGACCCAACGCACCGGCTTGTACAGCTGCTCAAGCAAATCGCGTTTGAGGGTGGCCAGATCCGGGGCGATCGCCGCGCTGACGTTTTGTACCAGCTTGATCTGCGGCGCTTGCCAGTCGATCGCCTCGATAGACTCGGCAAAACGCTCAGCGGCAGGTCGCATCAGCTCGCAGTGCGAAGGCACGCTCACCGGCAACGGCAAGGCGCGCTTGGCGCCAGCGGCTTTGCACAGCTCCATGGCACGCTCAACAGCCGCTTTGGCACCGGCGATAACCACCTGGCCCGGCGAGTTGAAATTCACCGCGCTGACCACTTCGCCCTGCGCCGCTTCAGCGCACGCATTAATAACCACAGCGTCGTCCAGCCCCAGAATCGCCGCCATGGCGCCCTGACCGGCCGGTACGGCTTCCTGCATCAGGCGACCACGGCGCTCAACCAGCTTCACGGCGTCCGCGAGGCTCAAGCAGCCCGCCGCAACCAGTGCGCTGTACTCGCCCAGGCTATGGCCTGCAACAAAGTCAGGACGCTTGCCACCTTCAGCCAGCCACAGACGCCACAAGGCGATAGAGGCGGTCAGGATTGCAGGCTGAGTAATGTCGGTTTGGTTGAGCTGTTCAGCAGGACCGTTCTGGGTCAACGCCCACAGGTCGTACCCTAGAGCGTCAGACGCTTCTTTAAATGTTTCCAGGACCAGCGGATGTGCCGCGCCCAGCTCGGCCAACATGCCGAGGGACTGCGAACCCTGCCCAGGAAAGACGAATGCGAGGGATGTAGACATGTAACAAGCCCCTAATGATCTTGTCGTCGGTGAATTGACGTCGCTCAGTGGCAGACGCAAGAAACTGACAGTTGGATGGCTGTTTCGACTGAGCGGTCACATTTAAGCACTCGCCCAACAAAACGCCTACGGTAACAACCCTTCAAGACGTCCATGCAAACGCTTTGGCAGGTCTTCATGGATTTCAATCAATGCGCGCTCTATCGCACTTTGAAAGCCCTGAGCACCTGCCGAACCGTGACTCTTGATCACAATGCCCTGCAACCCCAAAAAACTCGCCCCGTTGTGCCGGGCGGGCGCCAGATCTGCTTGCAGGCGGCGCATTAACGGCAATGCCAACGCCCCCACACAGCGACTGAACAACGTGCGCTTGAACACCGCCTCAAGCCGACTCGAAATCATCGTCGCCAGGCCTTCGCTGGATTTGAGCAGTATGTTGCCGACAAATCCATCGCACACCACCACATCCGCCTCACCGCGATACACCCCATCGCCCTCTACATAACCGATGTAGTGCAACCCCGAGGCCGCCTGCAACAAAGCCGCTGCCTCTTTGACCTGCTGATTGCCCTTGACGTCTTCAGTGCCAATATTGAGCAAGGCAACGCGGGGCCGGGCAATGCCCAACGCCTGCGCCGCCACCGAACCCATCACTGCAAACTGAAACAACTGCTCAGCCGTGCAATCGACATTGGCCCCCAAATCCAGTACCTGGCAATAACCGGTCTGAGTGGGAACTGCCGCGACCATCGCCGGGCGATCAATGCCAGGCAAGGTCTTGAGCACATGCCGGGACAACGCCATCAGCGCACCGGTATTGCCGGAACTCACACACGCCTGGACCTTGCCATCACGCAACAACTCCAGAGCCACCCGCATCGAGGAATCCGGCTTGCTGCGCAACGCGTGCGAAGGCCGCTCACTCATGGAGATCACTTCAGAGGCTGGGGTAATGGTCAGGCGCGAGCGATCCACAGCCGAATGGCTACTGATCAATTCTTCAAGCAGGGAGGGTTGACCAACGAGGGTCAGATGCAGCGAGGGCGTAGCAGACAGGCAAGCAATACAAGCCTGAACAATGCTGCGGGGACCGAAGTCCCCGCCCATTGCGTCGATCGCGATGACCTGAACGGACAAGTGATTACTCGTCAGCGCCCTTGTCGATCACTTTACGACCACGGTATACGCCTTCTGGCGATACGTGGTGACGCAGGTGAACTTCACCAGTGGTTTTTTCTACAGACAGAGTGCTAGCCGAAAGAGCATCGTGCGAACGACGCATGTCACGGGCAGAGCGGGATTTTTTGTTCTGCTGAACAGCCATAATTGATTAACTCCTAAACGTTTGGGTCACGCTTTAACTGCGCCAATACACTGAACGGGTTGGACCGCGTTACCTCGTCCTCGGCTGGTTCGGGCTCGTCGAGACCCGCCGGCTGCTGGCATTCTTCCGGATGATGAGCAGGCACGATAGGCAAGGCGAGCAGAAGCTCTTCTTCTATCAATGCATGCAGATCCAAAGGATCTTCGCCCAGTTCCAGCACGTCATAACCTTTCGGTAACGACTGGGTATTCGCACCCTCTTTCACCACGGCATAACTGCATTCGCTGTGGATCGGCAGGGTGACCAGCTCAAGACAACGCTGGCAAACCATTTTGACCTCGACATCGATGGAGCTGTGAATTACCACAGATCTTCGCTCGTCGCGCTCAAAAACAAATTTAGCCTGGACCACACCGACATCGTCGGCGAGAGGGTCGCAGAGTCTCTCCAAATCAGCCAGCAGCACTTCACCTTCAAGGGTAGTGCCGCGATCAGCTAATTTGCGCGGGTCAACGTGAGATGGAATCGGGTCATTCAACATAGGCGCAGCATTCTAGGGACGAGCCCCTCACGTGTCAAAGGAAATTGTGCCTGTGCGACAACCGATACTCTCGTTAGAATTCTTGGCCGCCTACAGGAGTCGCGCATGTTACCTCTATTACTCGCTTCAAGCTCGGTTTATCGTCGCGATTTACTGTCGCGCCTGCGCCTGCCCTTCACCTGCAGCTCACCCGACATCGACGAGAGCCATCGCCCCGGTGAGTCAGCCCTGGAGCTGGTCCAGCGCCTGTCCCTGGAAAAGGCCCAGGCCCTTGCCGCCAGCCATCCGGCACACCTGATTATCGGCTCCGATCAAGTAGCGGTACTCAATGGCCAGATCATCGGCAAACCCCACACCTTCGACAAGGCCCGCCAGCAATTGCTGAATGCCAGCGGCGCCAGCGTGAGCTTTCTGACCGGCCTGACCCTGCTCAACAGCCAGACCGGGCATTACCAGACCGACTGCGTACCGTTTACCGTGCACATGCGCCACCTGAACACCGAACAGATAGAACGCTACCTGCACGCCGAGGCACCCTACGACTGCGCTGGCAGCTTTAAAGCAGAAGGCCTGGGCGTGAGCCTGTTCCAGCGCACCGAAGGCGATGACGCCACCAGCTTGGTCGGCCTGCCATTGATACGCCTGGTCGACATGCTGCTGGCGCAAGGCGTTGCCATACCTTGATCAACTGAAACTGTAGGAGGTGCCGCCCCGTCTTCGACGCCGCGCTGTCGCGCAGCAAACAGGCCGCCGAGTATCTTCAGCATCCCCCAATCGGTTCCCTCTCCTTCGGGAGAGGGCTAGGGTGAGGGGGCTCTTGACTTGAGTACATATCCGTTGCTGCGGCAACGGCCACTTAGGGTTCCGGCCTTACGCCGCGTCACTTTGCAAAAGCGGCAAAGTAACCAAAACGCTTTTGCCCCTACCCCTCGGTGCCTCGCTTTGGCTCGGCATGCCCTCACCACAGGCCTTGCTCCGTAGGCCCGCCGCGATCGGCCAGCGTGGTTTAATGGGGCCTTTTAGATCAAGATCAAAAGCAAGATCTAGATCAAAAGATCGCGAGCAAGCTCGCTCCTACAAACCCTTTAAAATCAATCACTTATTTTATGTTTGATAAGAGCGGCCGCCCCGTCTTCGACGCCGCGCTGTCGCGCAGCAAACAGGCCACCGAATATCTTCAGCATCCCCCAATCGGTTCCCTCTCCTTCGGGAGAGGGCTAGGGTGAGGGGTGCTCTTAGATAAAGATCAAAAGATCGCGAGACAAGCTCGCTCCTACCGACTGGTTTTCAGCCATAAAAAAACCGGCCATTCAGGCTAATGCCAGTCAGTTAAGACTGACGCATTGACCTTTAGCCCACAGGCCGCAAAATCCGATGCTTGGAAACGAGCATCGGATTTTTTATGCGCCTATCAAAAGCCCTGTCCCTCACCCATGAAATGGC
>NZ_JYLD01000029.1 GCF_001043025.1 Pseudomonas helleri
TTTTCGGTCACTTGTTTGACCGCCTGGATTTTGAATTCTTCGGGATATCGCTGGTTGCTCATGGCACCTCCTAATGGGCCTCATTTTAAGGCTTGGAGGTGTCTACGAAACTAGGGGCGATTCATAGCTTACAGCGGCTTACTGTTCAAAACTGATCACAAGATAGCACCTGGTCAGCCCATAAATCCGAGGTAGATAAACGTAGTTTTAGACAGCTTTGTGGCAACTGCGCACCATAAAATCAGTACATGTAAACACGGTGCTGAATAACGTCCGCCGGTAAATGTTCTACCGTCATGTCACCCTAGCGGACATCACACACGCCCAGAAGTGGTACTTCCCATATTGATATCAATATGATGTCATTGGAAGCTTAATAATTTAGAGAATGGCAAGGTAAGCATGACTATCGAAACGGATGACGCGATTGCTGCTGGTGTAGGGGCTGCCGCCGGAGCTGGAATTGGTGGATTTATTGGTGTCACAGGCGCAGCTACAGCTGCTTCTGCTACTGCAGCTGCGACGCTAGGGACAGCCGGAGCTGGCGCAGCCGCGACAACTGCTGCCTTGGCAGCGGCCGGCGGAGGAGCTGTAGCATCTGGCGGGGCTGGAATGGCAGGTGGAGTCTCTGTGATTGCAGGTACAGCTGCTGCCGCAAGTGCAGTGCCAGTTGTCGGCTGGGTAGTAGGCGGAACCTTAGCAATAGGGCTTGGTGGTTATTTCGCGTACAAGTACGGTAAAAAGCTTCTCGATTGATTAACCGCTTTGTCCAGTGCCCAGCTTCGGATCCTTTAGCCATAACCACATAGTTGCACTTTCTCGCAAGGCTTGGGGCTGGGTCGATTTCGTTTTATCTGCATGACATGGAGGACATATTAATTTTTTCGACCTTAGATTTTGGTCATAGCGTGCCGCTCGCGAATACCCCTACTGCGTAAGCGTCCGGGCATCCCGCCTTGCACAGTTAAGCCGGTTGCCATCGATGCGGCAACAACTCCCCGATCTCACTTGCCTGCTTTTTCGGCAGGCAAATGAGTACGTCTTTAAGATAGGCATACGCATCATGCCTATTGAGCTTGGCCAACTGGATCAAGTTCAACAGCGTAGACGCGCGCTAGTCGCAGCGCAATGATCTAGTAAAGAGCCAGTTATTATGTCCAAGAGCCCACGTTTTTATCCGACTATCGATGTGACTGTTGTCTACAGGCGTAAGCGTCCGGGCATCCCGTCTTGCACAACTAAGCCTGTCTCCATCGATGCGGTAACAGCTCCCCAATCTCACTCGCCCGCTGCGTCGGCAGGCGAGTAAGAACGTCTTTTAGATAAGCATACGTATCGTGGCCGTTGAGCTTGGCTGACTGGATCAAACTCATTAGCGCGGCAGCGCGTTGGCCACTGCGTAGTGAACCGGCGAACAGCCAGTTTTTTCTTCCAAGAGCCCAAGGTCGAATTTGCTGTTCGATATGGTTGTTGTCTATCGGCACCGTGCCGTCGTTGAGATAACGGCTCAACGCAGCCCATCGTTTTAGGCTGTAATCCAGCGCCTTGGTAATCCCCAAACCTTCATGCACAAGCTCGCGCTGGGCGATCATCCAGGCATGAAACGCGTCCATCAGGGGCGCTGCTTTTTCCTGACGTATTCGTCGCCGGACATCCGGTTCCAAATCGCGAACTTCGCGTTCAACTTCATATAAAGCCGCGATGTACCGCAACGCCTGCTCAGCCAGCACGCTTTTATTGGTGACGTGCAGGTCGTAAAACTTGCGGCGAGCGTGGGTCATGCAGCCGATTTCGGTGACGCCAAGTGCAAAACTGGCTTTGTAACCACCGTAATCGTCGCAGACCAACTTGCCTTTCCAGTCGCCCAGAAAGGTGCGGGCATATTCGCCCGAGCGACCAGGGCTGAAGTCATACACCACCGCACTGATCTCAGCGAACGCCGTCGTGGCATAGCCCCAAACATAAGCACGATGAGTCTTCTTCTCGCCCGGCGCGAGCATCTGCACCGGCGTTTCATCGACATGCACCACGTTGTGCTCAAGCACGACTTCGCGCAGGGCATCCACCAGTGGCTGTAATTGCACGCCGCAAGCGCCGACCCAACTAGCCAGTGTTGATCGAGGAATTGCGAGACCGGCTCGCCCGAAGATTTGCTCCTGGCGATACAGCGGCAAATGATCAGCGTATTTCGCGATCATCACCTGAGCCAGCAGCCCGGCAGTCGGGATGCCTTTGTCGATAACTTGCGCCGGCACCGGCTTTTGAATCAAGGTTTCGCAGTTGTCACAGACCCATTTGCCACGAATATGCCGTTCAACGCTGAACACGCCTGGCGTGTAGTCGAGCTTTTCGCTGACGTCTTCGCCGATGCGCTTGAGGGCGCAGCCGCATTGGCATTGAGTGTTTTCTGGATCGTGATGAATCAACGTGCGTGGAAACTCGGCAGGCAATGCAGTGCGTTTGGGTTGCTGGCGGACTGCTGCTTGCGCTGGCTTTGGCGCCAGGATTTCAAGCTCTGCTTCGATGGCGGCCAGGTCGGTCTCAATCAGGTCGTCGAGCAAGCTGGCCTGATCAGGGCTGAACGACTCGGAGCGTTTGGCGAAGCGGTGGCGTTTGAGCAGGGCGATTTCGTGAATAAGTTGCTGGTTACGGGTCTTCTGATGAAGAACCTCTTTGTCGAGGCTCGCCAGCTGCGTATCTAGATGCTCAACGCGTGCGAGCAACTGCGCAGTTGTTCAGTGTCGAGCTGATCGAGAGGAGGAGTAGGAATCATGGCGATGACTCTGCCCGATCTGCTGATCGATGTATGTCATCCATTTCTCTTAATGGTTACGGATGGCTCCGTCAGACCCAAGCCATTGCCAGGGAAGGCCGACCACCAGAGCCTGTAACTGCTCGGGACTTAACTCCATTTGATCGCCATGCCGATTACTCGGCCAGGAGAATTTTCCTTGATGTAGACGGCGTGCCGCCAGCCAAACGCCCAGGCCGTCATGCACTAACACCTTCATGCGATTGCCTCGGCGATTGGCAAAGAGATAAGCACAGTGCGACTGCGCCGCACCGAAGACAGACACGACTCGTGCGAGGGCTTTCTCAGTGCCGGAGCGCATATCCATCGGCTCGGTGGCCAGCCAGATTGCGTCGATGCGGATCACGAAGCAAGTCCACGGACAAAACGGACACATCCTTCGGGATCGGAAGACGGCCATTTCACCGTGATGATTTGCTCACCAAATGGCAGCTCGATGATTACCGATGACTCGGCCTGTCTTTTCGGGGCGACCTTTACCGGAACAAACGCCGGCAGGGTTGTGGGTGGTTGATCTCGAAAAAGTGGCAGCCACTTACGGATCACGTTGGCATTGATGCCGTGACTGATGGCCACGCTGGAAATGGAGGCGCCGGGTTGCAGGCATTCCTGGACAACCTGGGCTTTAAACGACTTGGGGTAAGAGCTTCGTTGGCGCATTTAAGGGCTATCGCGTCCGCTTAAAAATAGACGGACACCATCGCCCTTAATTTGGGAGGTCGGTAGGTGTGTTCACCGTTCGCTTACCTTTAAAAGGCCAGAAAAGGTGTCCACTTAAAAAGGTGTCCACCATGTCGGGGCTTAGCGGGGATGAACAGATGGGTTTACCGTGCCCTTACCAAGCAATTGCACTATGGAGTTCTGTTATAACTCCAAGCAAGACGTAATTGGCCTCAATCCTAACTACCATCTCTGGAAAAAATAGCTCCGGCCTACTCAAATATTCATAGCTGAGGCGTGATTTTCTATCGGTAGAAGTCACGCCCCCGTCAAAGCCATTAAAAATTCAATAATTTTTTGACATGCATATCAAGTGCTAGAAGCTCACTTTCGGCCGCACCATTAAGTCTAGCGGTGATCTCAAGTGATAAATCTCGGATCTCCCTAATTTGCGCATTACTTTCATCGTAGTGTGGGATATTCAAGTATTCCGCCACGCTCACCCCTAAACTTAACCGAGAAGCATAGGCCGATACTGTGCTAGAAATCACAGGAGCATTTAGAAAGCCGGTTAGATATGCAGCCTCTCCCTCGGTTTCAGCGGGAATAAAGTAAAGTTTGTGATCCGGGATCACTATTTTTTCACCAGAAAAGCTAGTAGCCGCACTTCCTACATAGGCTGCGGCAAAAACTTTTCCGATCTCACGCCATAACACCTTGTAAGGCGAAAAAGTATATGCACCAGTGCTCCATAGTGAATAAAACGCCTGCCCCTTTTGGAACCTCTTGAGGCTAGAGCGACCTTCAAGATGGGATTTAAAACGATTCAAAAATTTGAACACCAACGGAGAATGAACAGCGAGTTCAGTATCTCCATGCATCCCACGCTGAGGAACTATGATACGTAGATGCTCGTCCGGAACAGCACAAAAGGGTCTGACTCCTTGACCTCTGAGTAGCGGAAAAAGGTGTTCGGATTCAATTCGAGCGGTTATCTCCGGAATACCTTTCGTTTTACCGATGGAGGCGGCATTTCGTACTGTAACTGTATTTTCATCGCCCTCCTCCGCCTCATAGACCCAAAACACTCCGTTACGGTCTGCCGTAACGCCTTTGCGAGCTTGGTACACTCGCTCTGCACCAGAAAAAACTTTAGCGAACACCACCTGCTCTTCATGCGGGCCGGTAAGCCAAGGCCGGCCTCCCTCCCCACCTGGCACAGGAACAGCCGTATATTCGATCTGAGTTGCAGCTCGACGAAACTCCTCAGCACCCCTTGACCTCCGTAAAGTTGAGGCCGGTACATCGCCCGTAGTCCAGACACGGTACGGTACAGGGAAAACAGTCGAAGCATCTCGTTCTAGAGCCAGGAAACGAGGCATGTTGGTCACACCGTCGAATGGACTGATTGCATCAAAATCCTCAACCAATAATACTTTACAGTTCACGTTATTGGGACCGACAGAGAACCTGCGGAAGCCAGCGCTTGAGGGAGTAGTGAAGACCGAGCCGGGCAGGAAAAAGCCAAGCCGCCCCGAGGGGGCCAGGTAATGATAGATCGCTTGGTAAGTCACAACTGTGGAAATATCTGCCTCGATTCCACCGACCCATTTATCGTTACTGAAAACACCAAGCTGCTTGCATTGCGCCTGAATCGTCTTGGTGTATTCCTCCGGAAGATTGCTCCATTTCACCCAGGGAGGATTACCGCAAACATGACTCGATGGTGGGATGGCACCCGCCGCAAAACGATCAGCAAGAATGGCGCACCAAATCCCATTCCATCCCTGCTCATGGAGCGACACTAAGTTTCCGACAGTTGTCTCGACAGTTTGAATATCGTAATCATCCAACTGCATTCCCTTAAGATCAGGTCGAATCGCACTGTTTATTGTAGCGGCAATAACATCTGCATCGATTAACCCCCGGATTCTTGTAAATACCTTGAAGAATTCCGCATGCCTAATCATCGCCTCCGGCACTGAAAACTCTCTAGGGCCGACCTCGGTCTGCATGACGTAGCTGTAGCTTGGGAAAAGACCGCTGCTTACGCGAGCAGGGTTTATGGCGTCAGCCAAGTAGACCGGCAAGCGTATAGGATCAGCAGGATCCAAAAATGGGGAAAGAAATACAGCCAGGGATCCCTTGGCGGCAAGTACTGCTAACGGATTCAAATCGATTCCATGCAGCCCCAAAAGCAGAGACTTTGCAGTGGCGCTATCGCCTTGCTGTAATCGACGCCGACGCAGCGCTTCCAACAGGAACGTGCCTGAGCCGCATGTCGGATCAGTAAGAGAGTCTTCCGCCCCCCACTCAATGAGATCCATCCCATGCTCGGCAAGCCAGTCAGGTGTATAGAACTCCCCAAGAGCGTGCCGGACTTCGCGAGGAATAAAGCGCTCGTATATTCCCTTAAATAAATCTCGCGTAGTATTCGGATGTTTTTTTGCGATTGTGAAGTCGACTCCGGAGAGCTTCCCAAACAATGCGTCTAAATGAGGACTGTAATCCTCCCAACCACTATCATCTAAATACCAAGCAAAAAAATCGCCGCTGAGCATATTTAGAATACCTGAGTGCTCAAAAAGCTCGCCCGTTTCAACTGCACGCAAACGATCAACCACTGGCACAGTCGAATCCAGAAGATTTTGGCTCGGCCGAGGAAGAGCGCATGCAGTGACAATTTTGGCGATTATCGCAATATAAGTATTCAGAGCAAAAAGATAAGCAGCAGGATTTTCATCATAGGGTTGATCATGGGATATTTCTTGCCGAGCAAGCAGCGTCTTCATATTAGCAGGCTGAAAACCGACAACTTGACTAAAAAGCCTGCGCCACTCTGTAAAAAGCATCTTCGTTTTAGAAGTACGAGAGGTCGACTCCGCTCGACATATACTGTCGTAAAGAGCAGGAATTAGAGCAATCCCATGATCGGAATCTGGCCCAACCAGCGCCTGTAGTAACTGAGGGTGAACAAGCGGACGGCCATCCTGCTCAAGTAAAGCCAATAATCGATTTGCGGCGCTGATGTCAAAAGGAATGACACCATCCCATTGCGGGCATGCCTCTTCAAAACAGCCAAAGCTGATATGGGATCCATCCCATATAACTAATACATAGTCTTCTAAAATACGGCCTTCTTCGGCCGAGATAAGGACAGCGTATTCTTCAGCTTGATCACGAGCATGCTTAGCCTTGCTATTGAGACGTCCAGTGAACGATCTCGGTGGCTCATACTCGATTACCACTGCTCCATGAGCTACATCAGCAAACTTAGTGGGTTTACCGGCTTCTTTAAGCGCTCTTTCCAGCTGAAATGGCGTCCATGGAATATTTCGTGCTTCGCAAGCTACCTTAAGAGCACCTTCCAGCTCATGTCGCAACTGCGCCTCGTTCCTTGCGGCCTCAGAAGCAGACGCAACTTTACTGACGAGCTGTGATGCAATTTTTGGCACTGCCATAACCCTATTAGAATTGACGTAATTGTTATCGTCGCAGAAGACTAGAGAATCCAAACGCCGTCAGCGCCTCTACCTTGTTCAGATTTTTCTACGCCGTGCTCTTCAATCCAGCTCCAGTAAAGAGATGTTTGAAAATTGCCTCAGCAAGCATTGGCGGTACGGCATTACCAATCTGAGTAAACTTCGAGTCGGTATCGCCTACCGGCTCGAAATCACGCCCAAATGTTTGAATGCGGGAGCACTCTCTCCAGGAGAGTCGTCTCGGTAGTTCAAGGATAGGTCGAGTAGGGTCTGCGGATAGGTGTTCATACTCGTCCGAAAAGTCCCACCTTTGCTTCCACCCATCAGCCAAATTCGACCATGTCAGTTTCATTACTGGACTTGCAGGATGCAGCGTTACATGCCGCGAATTAGCAACCACTGTATACGCTGGTTCACTCCACTTAGCTTTACGGTTCCGGGACATGAAGTACCAAGAAAAATGGCCTTCAGGATCATGCGGACGCTCATAAAACTCTCCCTCAGGCCATAGAGGCAAATCCGAAATTGCATCGCCATGAGAAGTATAAGGCTTCAGATCAGGGTTTTTCTTTGTTGCCTTCCCGTGTGTTTCAGGCGGAAATTCAAAAACTTGGTTTAGGTCCTTCCTTACTCCGACAATAATTAGACGCTTGCGAGATTGAGGAACTCCATATGCCTTGGCGTTTATGAGGTGATGACTCACAACATAGCCCTCCTGCCTGTAGGCCGTCTCCTGTTCCTCCAGAAAGCTACCCGCCCCCAATTGCTTCAATCCAGAAACATTCTCTGCCACAAAATATTTAGGACGGACGAGGCTGATTACTCGCAAAAACTGCTTATAGAGGTTCGTGCGCTCGTCTCTCTTGGGGTCCCTGTTGCCAGCCATAGAAAAAGACTGGCATGGATATCCGCCGACGACGACATCGGCACTCGGAAATGCGAGGATCTGCGATATATCGCCATTCCTCACATCAGTATCAGGAAAATACTTTTCCAGCGTTTTACACGCATCCTTAAGGATGTCGTTTGCAAAAACGATGTGGCCTCCGGCGGCCTCGATACCGAAGTCCATTCCGCCGCATCCGGAAAATAAAGACAGGACCCGGATTTCTTCCCCATCTTTCTCAAAAATATTATTCACGTTGACCCGCATCAGATTTCTTTTCTTCCGAGCTCTCGCCCTGCGCCAAAAGCGGCCAGCGCGCTTTCAAGTACCCATCGACCGCATCCCGTACCACCCATGCAAGCGAGACCCGGTGTTCTGCCGCGATCTTTTCCAGCACGGAGTACTGCTCTTCAGGAAAGCTTATGGATGCACGTACGCTACGCTCATAAGCGCCTGCGTCCTGCCGTCTTCGCTGTATCGACATAACATGCATACTCGCAAAACTCTCTCACCACCTTACACCAAAGTGGTGAACTGTGGATACATCCAGCAGTCTAAAAAACCGTGACGATTCTTGACGACCTTTGGGACATTCGTAAGGACGATCCGTCGACCTATCCATCGCTTTACCCGGCATCGCCTCACGACATCACTAAACGGGGGACAAAAACATCAACAACCATAATCCCCAGCAAAACATGGTCAAAACTCAATAACAACGCAGCCCAAAAACCGGGCTAACCTAAAATCTAAATGGCAAGAACATGATGGATTTAGACGCGATACTGACGTTACAAAAGGGGCATCTGCTTTGCTCAATTCCCACGATCAGGTGGAACATCATCGACCTGGCCAATCACGCCTCAAAGCATTTCAAATGGACTTGGTATTCCAAAGAGTATTCCAAGAAAAAACAAAATACGTAAAAACTATAAAAACCAATAAGTTATGAATCCAGTTCAGATTACCCCTGCCCACCAAATCCGAAAAAAAGACGCCTTAGGGCTAATGCCAGTCAGTTAAGCTGACTGGCATCTTTATTTTCGGGTCGGATATTTTGCTGGGCGCTGCTTCACTGCTCGCGGGAACCACCGATCAGGTCGCCGATGGGGCAAAACATACTGCGGCGC
>NZ_JYLD01000002.1 GCF_001043025.1 Pseudomonas helleri
TCGGTTGGCACGTACTGATTGGTCGTCGTATTCTTTTTCATGGACTCGCCCTCGCTGTCGTTGGCTTCTAATAGAATGCCACCGTGGCGCACAGACGCCTCGGCTTGGGCGAGTCCATGTAATTACAGATGGCAGATTTGTAAAGCAGGCACGTACCTTGCATTTACCCTGAAAAGCCCGCCCGGCCTGGTTCGGCGGCGATTGAATGGGGTAAATATCACATTGAACATTCTCGATCTCGATCACAGCCTGACCGCTCAAGCGCCTATTGCGCAGCGATTGGCCGATGGCCGCGCAACCCGCCTCGATTTACTGGCCCTGGGCCCAAAATTGCGTCTCTGGTCAACCGAGCGCAATTACCAGCGTTTCGTCAAACAGCTGCAGCAACGCCCAAAACCCCGTGCCAACACGCCAGAAATCTTCTTTGTCGGCTCCGGTGACTATCACCATCTCACCCCGGCCCTGCTGGCTGATCTGAGCGAGCCGGTGACGCTGATTCACTTCGATAACCACCCCGACTGGGTCCGCTTTGCGCCCCGCCGCCATTGCGGGTCGTGGGTCAATCGCGCACTGAAGCTGCCGACTATCAAACGCATCGTCACCCTCGGCCCGTGCAGCGATGACCTGGAGAATCCGCAGCTCAAGGGCGGAAACCTCGGGGCCGTACAACGGGGCGACTTGCAGCTCTTCCCCTGGCAACACGCGCCCACCAAAGTCTGGGGGCGGATCGGTGATGCCGCAGGCCATGAACAACGGGAAAACCTCCTGCACTGGCGCAACCTGGCCGATCAGGACTGGCCAACTTTTATCGAACAACTGATTGAGGGCCTGCCGACAGACGCCATTTGGATCACCATCGACAAAGACGTGCTGGCCAGTGAAGACGCGGCCACCAATTGGGACCAGGGCGGCATGCGTTTGAGCCACTTGTTGCACGCCATCCGCGCCCTGGCCGCGAGCAAGCGTGTGCTGGGCATTGATGTGTGCGGCGAGTTTGCCAAAGCCCCGCACAGCAACGTGCTCAAACGCTGGGAGGCCAAGTCCGATCAACCGCCGCCAGAGCGCTGGAGTGACACTGACCTCTTGCGCAACTCAACCACTAACGACGCGCTGATTGCGCTGTTTGAGGAGTTGTTCCCGTGACGCTGATTGTGATTTTGCTGGTGGCGTTTTCTATCGTCCTCGATGTTATCGGCCAATTGTGTTTCAAGGTCGGCCTCGACCGTTTGCCTGAGCTCGAAGGCGGTTTTCGCCTCAATGCGTTTTGGGGCCAGGTGTTTAACGCGCCCCTGCTGTGGGCCGGGATCGGCGCCTATGTCATCGAGTTTTTTGTCTGGCTCGAAGCGCTGTCACGAGCACCGCTGAGCCTGTTGTTCCCCGCCGCTGCGCTGGCGTATTGCGGCGTGGTGTTCGCCGGCAAAGTGTTTTTGGGTGAACACGTCAGCCGTCGGCGCTGGATGGGAACCCTGGTGATCACCCTTGGCGTGATGCTGGTCTGCATCGCCGGAGCGTAAGGAGCTAATGCGTGGAAAAGACTGAACCGATGAACACAACAACCGACGGCTGGCTGCATGGCCGCTTGGGCACCGTGGTGCTGTGGGCGCTGCTGATCATTCTCGAAAGCGGCGGGCAAATCGCTACCAAAGTCGGCGGCGACCAACTAGGCCAGATGGATTTCACCCTGCAATGGTTGCAGGCGGTCATGACCAACCCGGGGGTTTGGGTGGCGATAGCCTGCTATATCGGGGCCTTTTTTGTGTGGATGCTGATTCTGCGGCGCAGCAGCCTGTCGCTGGCCTTCCCGCTGAGTTCGCTGGTGTTTGTGGGGGTTTTACTGGGGTCGTGGCTGGGGCTGGGAGAACACATCAGCCTGCTGCACTGGGCGGGCGTGGCGGTGATTATTGTCGGCATTGCCTTACTTGCCGATGGTGAACCAGAAGATTGACTGTAGTCGCTGCCGAGGCACGAAGGCTGCGATGGGCTGCGATAGGTTGCGACAGGTTGCGAAGCGACCTCCAGACGGCGGTCCTGCGGCCCGCATCGCAGCCTTCGTGCCTAGTCAGCGACTACAGGTGTTTAAAACTTGTAGCTCACCGCTGTTTGTACCGTGCCCTGGTTCACATCGCCTATTTCTTTGACGATGCTGCTGTCGGCCGCCGAGCCGACCAGGCGTATCCAGCTCGCGCTGGCCACCAGCGACCAATGCTGCGCCAGCGGGAATTCAAAGTTCTGGGTCAGGGTGACGTTCTGGAAACCGCCACTGGCGTTGTACCGCGCAATGCCCGACGCCTGGGCCTCACTGGCATTGACCCCAAAGAAGGTCGACATCTGCCGGCCATCGGCAAAGTGCGCTGACAATTGGCTGCTGCCAATAATCCCGAAGCCCAGCGGATAACCCAACTCGCCACCCACCTGGCCCAATACGCCGCCCTGCCCGCCAGCGGCGCCTACCGCCTGGCCCACTTGCACATATAGACGCCAAAAGTCAGCCGGGCTGTATTGCACAAAGCCGCCCAGTTGCGCCATGTCGGACACATCGCGCAAGCCGCGCAGCGAACCGTTGGCATTACGCCCCGGCAAATAGTTGATGAATGGCCCCGCCGTCCAGCCATTGGCGTTGAGCGCGTTCCAGGTCAGGCCGTCGTCGGTATCCAGGCTGAAATCACCCCAATCCACGTCGAAATACGGCAACGGCACTGTCTGGTAGCGGCTGCCGCTCGGGTCGTAGGGCTGATAGCCCACCCCTACGCCTGCTTCACCACTCGGGCCATCGGCCGCGTGCGCACCGGCGCTTAGCAGAGTGAACAGCACAAAAGCAGACAAAGGCGTTTTCATAAAACGGGTTCCATAGAAATTCATGCGCGCATCAATCGCTTTTTTGGCCAATCGACGCAAGCACTGATGTTGTTTGTAGCGAGCTACAAAAATTGTAGCTCCACAACGTCAATTTGCTCGCACCCGCCTCCAAGGCCCGCGCCAGCTGGGCTTTGGCAAGTTGGCACAGTCGATGCAATTGCCTGTTCATGCGCAAACAGCGCCTCTCCTCAACAGGACAATGCAGATGATGCAATGGCATATCGTGTGTGATTTCGACGGGACCATTACCCGCACCGACGTCATCGACAACATTCTTCAACGCTTCGCTGACCCTAGCTGGGAGACGATCGAAGAACAATGGGTGCAAGGTGAAATCGGTTCGCGTGAATGCCTGAGCCGCCAGCTGTCGCTGGTCAAAGCCTCGCCAGCCGAATTGCTGGCTTACTTCGATACGGTGGAGATTGACCCGGACTTCCCGGACTTCGTCGATCACGTCATCGGCCTCGGCGCCACCCTGGAAGTGGTCAGCGACGGCATCGAGCAAGGCATCGCGCGCATCCTGGCACGCAATTACGTGACCCTGCTGCCGATCCTCGCCAATCGCTTGCGTCAGGTTGACCAGAACAGCTGGCGCATTGACTTCCCTTACTCCAGCGACGCCTGCCGCGCCGCCTCGGGCAACTGCAAATGCAAGTCCACGCCCAGCGGCAAGCGCGTGCTGGTGATTGGCGATGGCCGTTCCGACATGTGCGTGGCCTCGTCCGCCGACTTCGTGTTTGCCAAAGACAGCCTGGCCGAGCACTGCGAGCGCAACGGCATCCCGTACGCACGCTTCGACTCTTTCTCTGAACTCCCGGCCTTGCTCGCCAAATTGCCAAGCAACGCCGCTAACGCCCCTCATTATTCTCGTGACCAGCAGGAACTCTTCAATCATGTCTGATATTCGAATCGCTACCGCTGAAGACCAGATTCTTCTGGAAAAAGAAGCCAAGTACTGCTCGTATGGCGATACCGTTCACTACATCGAGCCACCACGTATTTTCAGCCGCTGCGAAGGCTCCTACGTTTGGGACACCGAAGACCAGGCTTACCTCGACCTGCAAATGTGGTACTCGGCGGTTAACTTCGGTTACGCCAACCCACGCCTGAACAACGCGCTGAAACAACAGATCGACACCCTGCCGCAGATCGCCAGCCAATACCTGCACAAAGGCAAGATCGAACTGTCGGAACGCATCGCAGTCGACGCCAAAAACAAGTTCGGCCTCGACGGTCGCGTGCACTTCAACGTCGGCGGTTCGCAGTCCATCGAAGACTCCCTCAAAGTGGTGCGTAACGCCAGCAACGGCAAAAGCCTGATGTTCGCCTTCGAAGGCGGCTACCACGGCCGTACCCTGGGCGCGTCCTCGATCACCTCGAGCTACCGCTACCGTCGCCGCTACGGTCACTTCGGTGAGCGTGCCAACTTCATCCCGTTCCCGTATCACTTCCGCGGCCCTAAAGGCATGACCAAAGAAGAATACGGCAGCCACTGCGTGCAGCAATTCGCCCGTCTGTTCGAAACGGAATACAACGGCGTGTGGGACCCGAAAGTCGGTCAAAGTGAATACGCAGCGTTCTACGTCGAGCCGATCCAGGGCACCGGCGGCTACGTGATTCCGCCGATGAACTTCTATAGCGAACTCAAGCAAGTGCTCGATCAGCACGGCATCTTGATGGTGGTCGACGAAATCCAGATGGGCTTCTGGCGTACCGGCAAGCTGTGGTCGATCGAACACTTTGACGTCAAACCAGACGTGATCGTCTTCGGCAAGGCGCTGACCAACGGCCTCAACCCGCTGGGCGGCATCTGGGCCCGTGAAGAGCTGATCAACCCGAAGGTATTCCCGCCAGGTTCGACTCACTCTACCTTCGCGTCCAACCCGCTGGGCACCGCCGTAGGCCTGGAAATGTTCAAAATGACCAGCGAAGTCGATTACGGCGCGATGGTCATGGCCAAGGGCAAATACTTCCTGGAAGGCCTGCAAGAGCTGCAAAAACGCTACCCGATCATCGGCGATGTCGACGGTCTGGGCCTGGCCCTGCGCTGCGAAATCTGCGGTCCGGACGGCTTCACGCCAGACAAGGCAACCCTGGACTACATGGTTGAAGAAGGCATGAAGGGCGACATCGAAATCGACGGCAAGCGTCTGGGTCTGATTCTGGACGTGGGCGGCTACTACAAAAACGTCATCACCCTGGCACCGTCGCTGGAAATCAGCTACGAAGAAATCGACCTGGGCCTGGCCCTGCTCGACCGCCTGCTGCACCGGGCGATGAAACGGTGAACGCGTCAGAGATCGATCTGGGCGAAGGCGACGCCGGTTTCGTTCTCGGCACAGGTGAGGTCGGGATCCTGTTGATCCACGGCCTCACCGGCACCCCGACGGAACTCCGTCGGGTGGCCCAGGGCCTGGCCAAAGACGGTACGTGCACGGTGTACGTTCCGACCCTGGCCGGGCACTGCGGTGACAACAGCGACCTGCAAGCCACCGGCTGGCAAGACTGGTACGAAGGCGTGCGCAAAACCTTCGCCGGCATTCGCCAACGTCACCAGCAGGTGTTCGTCGGCGGCTTGTCGATGGGCGCCGTAATGTCGATGTACGTGGCCTCCGAGCACCCCGGCCAGGTCGCCGGTTTGCTGATGTATTCCACCACCTTGCGTTACGACGGCTGGAGCATCAACAAGCTGGCATTCCTGACCCCGCTGCTGATGGCGATTCCGGGCGGTGTGCACCTGTGCAGCTTTGAAGAAAAGCCGCCTTACGGCATCAAGAACGAGCGCTTGCGGGCGATTGTCGAGCGCCAGATGAAAGCCGGCGAAAGCAGCAATGCCGGGTTGTTGACGATGGAAGGCGTGACCGTGCGCGAACTGCACCGGATGAACGCTGTGGTGAAGAAACGCATGCCGTCGATCACCACGCCTGCACTAGTGCTGCACTCCATCGAAGACGACATCACCAGCCGCTGGAACGCCGATTACGTGGAGCGCCACTTGGGCGGCCAGGTAACCAAAGTGTTGCTCGACAACTGCTACCACATGATCACCGTCGACCTGCAATACCGCCGAGTGATCGAGTTGAGTGCCGCCTTCGTAAAAAAGAACAGCAACGTGACAACGCAACCGATTGAGTATTTGCAACAAGCCTGACCCCAAGGACGTCTCATGATTACTGCCCACGCCTTTTCATCACTCCAGGCCATCGAGCGCGAGGCCTGGAATGACTGTTTCCCAGGTGCTCTGGAGGATTGGGACTACATCATGGCGGTCGAAAAAGCCGGCATCGAGGGCTTCGAATGGCGTTACCTGACGCTGTTCGAAGGCTCGACCTTGATTGCAGCAGCCACCGCATTCACCACCAGCTATCGGCTTGACACCACGGTTCAAGGCATCGGTAAACGCTTTACCGAGCAATTGAATCGCGTGATGCCCGGGTTGATGCACTTACACCTGTACGCCATCGGTTCGCCGGTGACAGAACAATGCAGCGCGGGCACGGCCAGCCACATTGCCGCCTCCGAACGCCCCGCCCTGCTCGCCCGACTCCTTAAGCTGGCCCACAGCGACGCCGCCCAACTGGGCATCGGCCTGATTGCCGTCAAAGACGTGCCCAGCCACGACAATGACTGGGCGCACAGCTGCAAGGCGGCGGGTTTTCAATCCATGCCCAGCCTACCCAGCGCCATGCTCCCGGTGCCCTATGGCTCGGTCGACAGCTACCTCGGCTCTCTGGGTAAATCGACGCGCAAAGACATGCGCCGCAAGCTGCGGGCGCCAGAACCACGGGTGGAATGGCGCAACAATATCGACGACGTCTTGCCCGAGGTCATGCGCCTGTACGAAGCCACCCTCGAACGCAGTGATTTGCAATTTGAACGCTTACCGCCCGCCTATTTCACCGGTATTCTCGAGCAACTGGGTGACCGGGCGCTGTGCGTGCTGTATTGGGTCGACGAACATCTGGTCGCCTTCAACCTGGTGCTGATTGACGAGCATCGGTTGATCGACAAGTTTTTTGGTCATGACCTCACGCTTAGCCGCGAGTACAACTTGTATTTCAGGAGTTGGGTGGTGAATGTCGACTACTGTATTCGCAACAACATTGCCTTATATGAATGTGGTCAGGCAGGCTATGCCAGCAAGATTCGCCTGGGTTGCACGTTTCAGAACAACACCCTGTTCTTTCGCCATCGCAACCGCTTGATCAATGGCGTGCTCAAACTGGTCAAACTGTTCATCCGCCCTGACCGCCACGACCCTGCTCTGGCTGCCGCGATAAGCGAGACATAATGCCCATCACGCCTGAATCTTCGCGCAAACCCCAGCCCTTCAAGGTCTCGCGCTGGACGGTGCAGCGCAAATTGGTACTGGCTTTTTGGCTGGTCAGCGTCGTACCGACCATGATTGCCGCAGAATTGGCCGCCACCACCCTGTCACAGATTTTCGACAGTAACGTGCGGGTCTGGCTGCAGGAATCGACCAAAATCGTCAAAGACGAAATCAGCGAGATCCTTCAGGACAACGCCCGCGTCGCCAAGTTGTTCCAGCAATACACCCACCCGCCGTCTTCCAACAAAGCCATTCGCCACGACAAACTCACCGCCGACATTGCCGACGCGATGGGCATTGATGTAGTGGCACTGATTCGCAGCAGCGACCATAAAGTGGTGTTCAGCACCGCCAGCGACAACATCGTCGACCAGATCAGCCTGGCCCCCAACGCCGTCTTGCAGACCATCAATGTCGGCGGCGTGCCGACCGGCACCGTGGTGTCGACGTTTCCTACCGTTCAAGACGGCGAGGACTACCAACTGCTGGTGGCGACCTTCATGGACAGCAGCTTCCTGACCAGCGTGGCCGATGTGCATTCCCTCGACCTGCGCCTGTACCTGTCCAATGCCAATGGCTTCGCCGAGATTTTCTCCAGCCAGCATTTTGATGAACACAAACCCATGCTCTCCCACAGCATCGAGAAGACGCTGCGCGAGACCAAGCTCCCCAGCGAGCAATTCACCAGCCGCTACAGCGGTCTGTACTGGCCCATCCTTAACGACAACGGCGAGTTGCAAGGGGTGATCTACAGCGGCCTGCTGCGCCACTCCAGCCTCGTCGGGCTGGTCAATCAGACCAACCTGTTTACGCTGATTTTTCTGCTCGGCTCGCTGCTGTCACTGACCGTCGGCTGGCTGGTGTCAGAACGCCTGACACGCCCGCTACGGGCTTTGTCCGAAGGCGTACGCGCAGTGACGGCGGGGGATTACAACCAGCGCGTCGCAGTGTCGGGACACGATGAACTGGCCGAGTTGAGCAGCACCTTCAACCACATGACTGCGCGCCTGGGCGAGTTACAACACCTCGAAGGCCAATTGCGTCGGCGTGACCGCCTGCATGCCCTGGGCGAAGTGGCCATGGGCCTGGCACACGAAATCCGCAACCCGCTGGGCATCATTAAAACCGCCACCCAGTTGCTGCACCGCCGGGCCGACCTGGGCGAGACCGACAAGCGCCACCTGGAATACGTGGTCAGTGAGGTCACGCGCATCAACGAACTGATCACCGAGTTCCTCGACTTCGCCAAACCCAGCGCCCCGGTGCGCTCGCAGCAACTGGCGCGGCCCTTGGTCGAAGACATTCTGGGCTTCTGCGAGCCCGAGCTGAAAAGCCACAACGTTAAAGCCCAGATCGATGATCAGGCCCCCGGTGCGACCCTGTATGCCGACGCCCGACAGTTGAAGCAGGCGTGCCTGAATTTAATCATCAATGCCATCGACGCCATGCCGGACGGTGGCTACCTGACCTTGCGCATTGCGCAGGATGACAACGGCGATACCGTATTGAGCATTATCGATACGGGCCAAGGCATTGAAGCTGACATGATCGAACGCATTTTCACCCCATTTGTTACCACCAAAGCTTCGGGCACCGGCTTGGGCTTGCCCAAAGTGTTTTCGATCCTGGAAAACCATGACGGCCGTGTTGAATGCCTCAGCGAAAAAGACGCTGGCACCACCTTCAACTTGTATATTCCGGCCCACGGAGGGGATGAGTCATGAGCCATAACGTACTGGTAGTCGACGATGAGCCAAAACTCTGTGACCTGCTCAGCTCGGCGCTGACCCAGAACGATGTTCACGTGTTCACCGCTGGCAACGGCCTGCAAGCCCTGGCCATTCTTGAGCAGGAAGACATTGACCTGGTGATCAGCGACTGGCGCATGCCCGGCATGGACGGCCCACAGTTACTGGCCGAGGTCAAAGTGCGCTACCCGCAATTGCCGGTGATCGTGATGACCGCCTACAGCACGGTGAAAAACGCCGTGCAATCGATGCGTAACGGTGCCTACGACTACATCGCCAAACCCTTCGACATCGACGAGCTCGACATCACTGTCAGCAAAGCCCTTCAATTTCGCGACATCGTGCGTGATAACGCCCGCATGCGCGCCGAACTCGATGAACACCAGCACATAGACAGCCTGGTGGGTGAAAGCCCGAGTTTTCGTCGTGTCCTGCAGGCCATCGACTCGGTACGCGACAGCAGCGCCACCATCTTGCTGACCGGCGAAAGCGGCACCGGCAAAGAAATGGTCGCCCGCGCCATCCACCGACATGGCAGCCGGGCAGACAAGCCCTTTGTCGCGGTCAACTGTGCGGCCATTCCTGAAGGGCTGCTGGAAAGCGAGATGTTTGGCCATCGCAAAGGCGCCTTTACGGGCGCGGTTGCCGATCGCGTCGGGCGCTTTATGCAGGCCGACAAAGGCACGTTGTTTCTCGATGAAGTAGGCGACATGCCGCTGGCCTTGCAGGCCAAGATTTTGCGCGCGTTGCAAGAACGGGTGATTGAGCCCGTAGGCGACCCGCGAGAACGTAAAGTGGACGTGCGGGTGATTGCCGCCACCAACAAAAACCTGCTGGAAGCCGTGGCCAACAAAGAGTTTCGCGAAGACTTGTACTACCGCCTGAACGTCTTCCCCATCCCGCTGCCCGCCTTGCGCGAACGCGTTGAAGACATCGGCCCGCTGGCGCGGCACTTTGCCCACAACCTGGGCGCTACCGCAGGTAAACGAATCACCGGTTTTAGCCCGAGCGCCTTGCAGGCAATGACGCAATACAACTGGCCAGGGAACATTCGCGAACTGCAAAACTGCGTTGAACGCGCCACCATCGTGGCCCAGAGCAGCACCATCGAAGACAGCGATTTACCGCCTTATCTGTTCAGTGCCCAGCCGCTGCAGAACAGCAGTTTGCTGACCCCTGAAGTCTGCGTCCCACCTGATCTGGAAGCCGCCCTGGCCGAGGTTGAAAAGGCCTACATCCTGGCCGCCTTGCAACAGGCCCAAGGCGTTCAGGCGGCGGCCGCACAATTGATCGGGATTTCAGAGCGCAGCTTTTGGTATCGCCTGAAAAAACTCGATATACATGTCGACAAGATTGCCAGGTGATACTCACCTGGCCTCTCGGGGCACGTTTAGCGAATGGTGTAATTGATATGCAAAATAATGTCATTCAAGCTCATTAACATGGCCTGCTGGTTGGGGGTATTGGCCTGCTCAGCAGCGTTCGGAAACATCAGAGAAAACGCCGCGTCTTTCACCGGTATGCCTTCAAACGGCAAATACTTCCCATCGTTGAAATCCAACTGGAACAGGCCGTTGTCATTCAGACCATGGGAAATCGCCATCGCCGTGCAACCGTCCGCTATCGGTTCATTGCCCGAGTAACTCAATAAAGCTTGCACGTCTTGATACGGCCCCAGAAGTGCGGGTAGCGAGACACTCAACGCCTTGAGCAAACGCCTCGCCCCCAGCCTGTCCGGATAATCGTTCGCGATATTCATGTCTTTGAGATCAAAGGTCAGGATCAGCCCCTCATCTTTCAACGTCACAGTCACCTTGGACGGTTCTTCATGACGGCGTGCGAGCGTAGAGGCCTTTTGCGTCAATGCTGTTTGAATGTCTGTAATCAGACTCGGGGACAGCGACAGCAACGAGACCGTTTTGCGCACCTCCAATGCCCGACGATCCCACTGCAGGTATGTGTTCTCCATCTGTTGCAAACTCAGAAGAAGACTCTCCCCGGCCAGCAACCCCTGATACAGATCGTTCCAGTTACCTGGGCGCAGATAGTTGCGCAAATCACTCGTTTCCCAGCGCAGGCTGGCTTGCGCCTGAGTACACAGTGCAGATACCGAGTCGTAAAGCTGGTAGTAAAGCGTGGCCAACCGCGCAGCCTGCCAATTAAACAGAGCTTGACCGGTGAAGCGGGTGGTCATTACTTCCAGTACCGCAGCACTGTAGGCCTGCTCCAGCTCAGTCTGCTGTTGCTGTTTAAGGGTCATGTTTTTTTGTTGGTTCAAGGCCGCGATCTGGTCCGTGAGTTGTTCCACTTCACGCCGCGCCTGATCACGCTGCAAATCCCAGTCTTGACGCCTGCGGCGGTATTGCTCGGATATATCTATTTTCCCGGCGATGCCTTCCATTATGTTGGCCGTAATTCTAAGCGCGTCGCTGGAAGCATCAACGACGCTGCCTAACTTGCCCCATCCCGCCCCGCCCATAGCAAAACCAATACCACCCCCCGCCATGGCCATTGTTGGGAGCGTATTCAATCCTCCACCCACTAGCCGCAATACTCCTGCAGCGCTGTCGATATAGCCTGCGTCGCTGCGCAAGTCCATGGACTGCTGCTCTCGCGAGGAGATATTTTCCTGGTACAGCGCCTCGTAATGCTGCTGACGGGCCAAATGGCTGGCCTGGCTTTTCTTCATCCCCTCCAGGGTCTGGTCGAGCGAGGCCAGATTGGCACGATGTACTTCACGCAAAATGGCCAGCAGCCCGCCCTGCTGAGTTTGCTGCATAACACTTAACGCATCGGCGTCGCGGCGCTCGAGGACACTTTGCAGGTTGGCACCGAACTGGATGACCTGTTGTACGCCAGTACGAGCACGCTCCACTATCACTGGAAAGCGTTGCGGCCACAGCAGTGGTGTAACTTGCGCCTCCTGGCTACCTGCACCGTCCCCCGCCAGCCGTGCCATTTGCAGCGCGCGCGGATCAGTGGGTAACTCGAATAGTTTCAGTGACAGCGGATGCCCGTCGATGGACAGGTTATGGCGCAGGTTGTAAAGCCGCCCTTCAAAACGATCCCAGTAAGCCAGCACGGCGGCATCAACCGGGGCCCGAAACGGCCCGTTGACCACTGTAATCTGCGGCACGGATGCAGGGGCCAGATGCGGTAATTGCTGCTCGACCAATTGTTCCAACTGCAGTAATCGAAGATTGTCAGCACTGCTGGCCTCGTTCAGTGTCGGTGCGTCCCACGCCAGAGCTAACGGCAGCGTCGGGCGCGGGCCGAGCATTTGCAGGGCTTGCACGTACCACATGCGGGCCTCACTGAGGCTGTCGCGGGTTTGCTGGCGATACAACTGGTCGCCGCGCGCGGACAGCAGTTCCAATGTGCGCAGGTAAACGGCCAGCTTGTAGTGCATAGGGTCAGCGGCAGCAATGACATCAGGGTCATCGGTATCAGCTGGGGACGAAGGGTTCCAGGCGGTGTCTTCCTGCAACGGGCGCACATTCCAGTAGCGCGGCTGCGTACCATTCATCTGCAAGTTGCCATCGGCATCGCGATAACCTGCCGGATCGAAGATGCGCTTAAACCAACGCTCGGCCTCATCGAAACGCTGTTCAGACAATAGTCGGTTGGCAATCAACAGTGGGGCATGAAAGAACACTTCCCATGTGTAGAGCCCTACACCCCCAATAAAAGTGAGTGGGCGGGTAATCGTGTTGCCAGCGTAATCCTCTGGATCGATCAAAAGCTGCTGCAGGTCCCATGACAACAGCGCGTCCACGCCATCGAGCATTTTTTGTTCCATTAACGGACCGGCGAGTGTTGTTAAGGTGAACTCCTTATGTTGACCGGGCATGGTGTACAACATTTGAGTACGGCCTGTGTTCAGGCGGGAAGTTGAGATCCACAGGCTCTCATTGGGGACGATGTTGTTGAAGGTTGCCGGGGCACTATCATTCACTCGTGACAACTCAACATCGTACGCCATGGTATTGAGATGCAGCTTTACGCTAAACAACCTGTCTGTCGCAAAATCATCAAATAAAACATCAGTGTGAGCCGCAGCCCTTCCGTTATGACTTCTCCCTTCAAAAAACTTAGAACCGAAAACACTACTATTAGAATAAAAAATCTCAACAGCAAGTTTAACGCCAAACGGATAATTTACCACTACACCCATATCAATTGTCAACTTACCATATACAGACTTTAGAAATACTAAATCAGAAACTTTAAATCCTACCCCTGCATTATCAAAATAATCACGATAAAAATTACTCTCCACTTTATATTCGGTTGCCTCCGTGGCTGCCGTATAACTAATTGGCTGCCGCACCGGGAAGATATGGCTATAGGGTTCATGTATAAGCTCATGTATAAACCCCAAGTTATCCATTACACCTAACGACTCAACCGGTTGTAACGTTTTATTGTAGCGAGCAACATCAAGCCCCTTGGGAACATCAAAAAAAACACCCAACGACGGCGCCACACCTGGCCTGACATCACGCAATTCAACCGCAAAAACGCCGAGGGCGTTATTGGTGAGTGGGTAGTTACGCAACTTCCATTGCCCGCTGGGAAGCAAGGTCGCGACTTGCAGCTCCCGAATATTGATTAGTTGAGTTTCAAGAGCGTCGCCTGTATCGGTAAGTTCGCTCCTGCTCGCATATTCATGCACACACAGCACATGCAGGCGACTATCAAAATATACAATCGACGGTACAGTGTCCGGCAATGGTTGTAATGGCGCATCAATCTTCAGCCATTCTGTCCATGCTCCGGCATTGCGCACTCTAGAGTCTTCACCGTAATCGGTTGCATCCACACGTCGCCAGTAATACTCCCCGGTCGTACCGGGAATGCTGCCGCAAAAATACGCGGCCCCCTGCTTTCCAGCCGGTTCGACCTGATACCCACTGTCATAACGAATATCCAGCACATTGCGCAGGCCGCTCACGTATTGCGTAAACGCCTGTTCAACGCGTTCTTCGGTAACACGGCCCTGATTGATCGCTGACTCCAGCTCCACAAACAACTGGGTTTTGTTGTAGCGCAATTCAGGGTCAATATAGCTGGCGGGGTAATGTAATAACCGCTGTAATCCGGCCCAGTTGGCGTAGCGTTTGTTATAGGCGTTCCAACGGCTGAAATAGCCGTTGTGGCGTGAAGCCTCTTGCATGGCCTGCGCGTCAGTATCAGGCTCCAACTGTTCCTGGCAACGGTGTAAATACAACTGGACACTGGCCACCGCTTCGGCAATACGACTGGTCTTGATAAGACCGGACACTTGCGTATCCAGCAGCAGGTACTCATAAAGATCATCTGCGCTGACAATTTTTTCAGCCAACTCACCAAGACCACGATCAGGAATCACACGCTGGATGTAATACGCCACCAAAGCATCGCGCCGGGATTCGTTCAGGCCAGCTAACAAAGTCTCGTTCATGCTGTTTCTCCCGTGCTAACCATGCGCTGCTGCGATGATCAAGTCGGCAATGTGTTCAAGGGTTGGCTGTAATGTGCCTGAGCCAGTCAATGTCTCAATCAGGGAAAGATTGGTGGGGGATACATTGAGTTTTGTGCTCAATTGCATACGACGCAGCAAGGGCAATAACGCTGTAAAACTGCACGGAATGTGTTCGCCCATCAGCGCCCTGGTTTGTGCCAGTTGCCAACCGTGCAGGTCGCTGAGCAATTGCGCGGCGCCGTCGACCGTTAAATCCGGGTCACCCTCGGCCGCGCGCTTCAGGAATTCACGCGCTTCGGCCACCGGACGAATCAATTGCAGTTGCCAGCGACGATAGCGCGACAACAGCAGCAGAAAACTCAGCGTTAACGTGGGCATCGTGTCTTGGCCTGTCAGCACCGAAGGCCTGACCGGCTCAACGCTGGGCATCAGCAGCGCCAAGTCCTGCTCGCCCAACTGAGCCCAATAGCAGACTTGGGCGAACTGCCTCGCCAAACAGGCGTACTGAACTATTTTGTCAGTACTGAATTTACTGTCTTGGCAAAATGCCTGGATATCAGCCCAAAAATTTAATAGGTCATATTCCAACAAATTTGGGTTCATCATCCCGGCGACGGCGTCGACCCACATCAGCAGGGTCGCTGTGACATTGGGCTTCAAGCCAAACTCTGCTGCGAAATGGCGCGCCAGTTGAGCCTTTATTGACGCGTCCTCTGTAAACCGTCGCTCAGGCGTGACCACTTCACGACCAGTCAGCGTGCTGTAAATATTATCGATAAAGGATTTCAGTTCATGAGTGAGCTGCACCGGATAGCGATTACTTGTCATCGCGACCAATGACGCGGGCTCCAATTGCTCGGCACTCATCCAGTCGACCAGATAACCCGTGCGGATCAAGACACCGAGAGCAACGGCGCCAGGCCTTGGTTGAGCCAGCGCTTTAGCAATAGCATTGGGGCTGCCCATTAAGTCCCAAAGATACAAAGCCTCGAGCACACTCAGACCAAATAATCGTGGAATCGCAACCAGCCGATACAGCGCTGAGATGTGCTCTAACTGCAGCACTGGTAATACCGCCCCGGTAATACCTGGCAAGTAACCCGCCAGCAAAACAAGCGCACCGTCATCAATCTGCAGGCCTTGGCACAGCGCTGCGCGCACCTTCATAGAGGTGGCGTCTGGCGTTTCAGACGTACCACTGAAGGAAATATTGATTTTCCCGATCAAGTCAGCCTGACCAAACAGGGAACGATAAAACGATAACGTGCCCGTGGCATGGAAGGTGTTGATCACACCCAGGCAGGCGGCAAAACCATTCACCGTCATGCCATACCGCTTGCGCAGTGGCATATAGACTGCGAGTGCCTGCAGCGTCTGCGTCAATGGGTGAGCCGTTATATCTTCGTTGGCCTGACTGATCAGCCAGTCCAGTTCTGCGAACGACAATACCTTCAGATGTCGCTGCAGCCGAACCAGGCGATTGAGACGTTCGAAAGCACGGCCATTACGGTTGTACAAACCACTGTTTGAGGGGCTGTTTATTGGCGCAGGCACTTCCTGACCGAGCGCTGCGCCGACGTACCAATAGAAGGGTTTGGCTGCGGCCGGATCACCGTCGTCCCAGCCATTGATATAGCGTGCACCGTAGGTTTGAGGTGGGACAATAATGACCTGCTTACTCACCATGATCGTAATCGGTTCACGTCGTTGTTCAGGGTCACTTTCCAAGAGCAGCGTGGTCTCATCCTCATAATAAGGCCCCGCCCCTAATCCCTCTAAAATAGTGTCTTCAGGCAGTTTAAGGGCCTTTTGAAAATCCGATGCGAAACGCATGCTAGTAATACTAGGGCGACCAAAGTATCTGGCCACACTTGCGTCAGATGTATTGCGCTGTTCAGTCAGTATGTTGACTAACTCCGGGGACATTCCCAACGCATCACGCGCATAAGCAACAGGCATTCTCGTTGCCCAGCTCAACAGTTCAAGATCCCGGTTTAACGCCGCGCCCTCGAAATCCCCCAATACCGACCAAATATCCACGGGGCTATTTTTACGGGCTGCCAGCCCCTGAAAAATTCTTTCGCTGGCATGGTTATAAGGCAGATTCATCGGATAAACCGTCGTACGCAGTAATTCGTCAGCATCACCTTCTACACCGGCATCGAGCACTTCCAGGGTCAGAGCCAGCGTCGAGATTTCTTCATGCAAATTGGCGTCGTTCAGGGTCAGCGAGCCCAGATCAGGGCGCCGATTATCTAACTGCAGGCCATGCGCAACAGGGTGCAGCGGCTTGGCGGCACGATACAGATCAGTCAGATAACTGGCCGGGGAAAACAACGAACCTACCGAGTCAGGGTGAGCAAACTCAGTGCCACTGGCCGGCTCGAACCAATCTTCATAGTTGCCGCCACCACCGAGTGAACGCTGCATCAAGGTACGGTTGTAATGCACACCCAACTTGCTCAAGCCTCGCATGGCAGGCTCGCTCCGCGCGCACAATTGAGCATAGAGCCGCGTCAGAGAGGCCGCCCGGCTTTGCGCTTGCTCATAAAAATCTACTGCTTGGTGATGTTGCAACCCCAGCGCGGGTTGTTGCAGCAAGTGAGCAACAACCTGGGTACGACCACGACGAACCACCTCAAACACGGAAGTAAAACCTAGCCGGGTGAGCTGTTGGTTGAACGCTTGCAACGCGTCACGAGCCACAGCACTGCGTTCCGGAATGGGCGCCGCTTGGACAGTGTCGTTTGTCTTGATTTTTTTAGACTTTTGCGGCGTGCTTGTGGCCTTCTTTCCTTTGTTAGCTGACTTTTTGTCTGTGTCTTTTTTTGTAGTGGGTTTTTCGGACGACTTTTTCCCAACCATCACTAACATTCCCAATTGGCGGCTTAATTAACCCCCGTAGGCTTTACCTCTGCTATTCGTAGAGGTGGCAGCACATAAATCGGAGGCAGGCTCTGCTGAGAGTGATTAAGCAATGCACAAAGGGGCTTGCCTACTGTAAGAAATGACAGTACTGCATACCACTTATCAGAAACCCTGGGGAAGGTGTACGGGCACTAGTGGGGACCCGATCGGCATACCGCTCCACCCCGTCAGTCATGCGTCTTATCGACACCCACGGCAACATGAGACAAACTCAACGCTTTCGTGTTGATCATCAAGTTTACTCATGGAGTCACCGTGCTGGAAATTCGTCACCTCAAAACCCTGCACGCTTTACGCGAGTCCGACAGCCTGGTTGAAGCGGCCGAGCGCTTGCACCTGACTCAATCTGCGCTGTCTCATCAATTCAAAGAATTGGAAGAGCGCATGGGCATGCCGCTCTTTGTGCGCAAGACCAAACCCGTGCGTTTCACCAGCAGCGGGTTGCGTCTGCTGCAACTGGCTGACGCCATGCTGCCATTGCTGCGTGCGGCTGAACGCGATATCACACGGCTGGTGGGCGGCACAGCCGGGCGCTTGCACATGGCGATTGAATGCCACAGTTGCTTCCAGTGGCTGATGCCCACCATCGACCAGTTCCGCGATGCCTGGCCTGAAGTTGAACTCGACCTGGCGTCGGGCTTTGCTTTCGCGCCTCTGCCAGCGTTGGCACGGGGTGATCTGGACCTGGTGGTGACGTCAGACCCGCAAGAAATCGCCGGGCTGACTTACGTGCCGCTGTTTACCTACGAAGCCATGCTGGCGGTGGCCAACCAACATCCGCTGGCCAGCAAACCGTTTATCGTGCCTGAAGACCTGAGCACAGAAATCCTCATCACCTACCCGGTGGAGCGTGACCGCCTCGACATCTTCACCCGCTTCCTGGAGCCTGCGGATATTGAACCGGCACACGTGCGGACTTCTGAACTGACGGTGATGATGATGCAGTTGGTGGCCAGTGGCCGAGGCGTGTGCGGGATGCCGCATTGGGCGCTGCATGAATACAGCTCACGGGGCTATGTGCAGGCCAAGCGCCTGGGTGAGAAAGGCTTGTTCGCCACGCTGTATGCCGCTGTGCGCACCGACATGCTGGATGCGCCCTACATGCGCGACTTCTTGCTGACCGCAAAAGACACGTCGTTCTCGACGCTGGATGGCGTGAGCGCGGTGAAATAAAGCACCGCCACCGCCTGTAGGAGCGAGCTTGCCTCGCGATCTTTTGATCTTGATCTAAGAGCCCCCTCACCACGCCTCTCCCGAAGGAGAGGGAACCGATTGGGGGATGCTGAAGATACTCGCTGTCCTGTTTGATGCGCGACAGCGCGGCGTCGAAGACGCGGCGGCCCCCTCGCTCCTGCCGTTATTCCTCCGGCGTCGTCAGACGCCGCATATGCACGCGGTCGTAATAGTCTTCGCCAACCCGAATCGCGCTGTCTTCCAGCCCCGATTGCTCAAACCCGCAACGCCGATACAGTGCCAGCGCCGCCGTGCTGTTGGCACTCACGGTCAATTCAACCACTTTGATATCAGGTTCTTGTTCGGCCAGCGACAGCACGGCCTGCACCAGTTGCTCGCCCACTCCCTGCTCGCGAAAGGCGTGGGGTACGTACAGGCCAAACAACGTGGCCTTGTGCTGCGCGTCTTCCCAGGGCTCAAATGCCAACCCGACAATGCCCACCAGTTGCGCGTCAATAAAAGCACCAAACAGGGCGCTTAACTCGTCATCCAATTGCCCTTCCCACCAGCTCAGCGGCAATTCCTCACGATCAGCAATACCAGACACAAAGGCCTCAGGGTGCAGCGAGTACGCCTCCAGCATCAACTGGCGATAAGCCTTGGCGTAGGAGGGATCAAGCAGTTCAATAGCCATTACGGTGGGTCCCAATCAAACGGTTTTACGTTGTTCCAACAGCAGCCTGATCGCCAGCCCCGCCAATACAAAACCCATCACAAAACGTTGCGCGATCAGCCACGTGGGGTTGCGCGCAAACCACACGGCGATACCGGAAGCGAACAAAGCGATCAGCAGGTTAACGCTGAAGCTGACCGTGATTTGAGTAAAGCCCAGCACCAGGCTCTGGATAAACACCGAGCCATGCTCAGGGGTGATGAACTGCGGGAATATCGAGAGGTAAAACATCGCCACCTTGGGGTTCAGCACACTGGTCATAAACCCCATCAGCATCAGCTTTGGTGTTGAATCCGGCGCCAAGTCACGCGCTTCGAACGGCGAGCGCGCACCAGGTTTCAAGGCTTGCCAGGCCATCCACAACAGGTACAGCGCGCCTGCCCATTTCAACGCTTCATAAGCCATCGGCACGGCCAGAAAAACGGCTGTCAGCCCCGCTGCCGCAGCAAACATATGCACGAAGAAACCGGCCACTACACCGACCAGAGAAGTGATCCCTGCTTTACGCCCCTGACAGATCGAACGTGAAATCAGGTAAATCATGTTCGGCCCTGGCGTCAGCACCATCAGCAAACAGGCCGCAGCAAAAATCAGCAGATCATGAGCAGGAATCATGGGCAGTCCTTGGGTGTGATATCAGGCCATCGATTGGCGATAAAACGGCAGGATCAAGTCACGTGTCAAGGGTGCCAGAATCAGGTCGCCATCGGTTACCGGATCAATCCAGCGCACCTCCTCAATCTCGGCGGCCGGGCTGACCGGCTCGTCGATGGTGACCTGGAACAACTCGGCCTCCACGGTATATCCCGGCTCGTTGACCGCAGGCGCCGAAAAGTTACCCAGGTATACGGCGTCCGAGGGCTCAATGATCAGGCCAAGCTCCTCGTGCAGCTCACGGGCCAAGGCCTCGGCAGGCTGCTCGCCTGCATCAATCTTGCCGCCAGGTTGCATGAAAGCCTGAGTGCCGCGCTTGCGTACGAGCAAGGTCTGGCCATTGGGCTCGATCAACAAAGCAGCAGCAATACGGATGGTTTTGGACATGAAAAAAGACGCCTTGAACACAAAGGCGGCAAGGATCACACGAGTCTCAAGTCGACCACAACCCGTGCATTATCGAGCGCTGTAGTCAACACACTGGACCGCTCCCTGAATGATTGCAGTGTTGTTTTCGTCAGGCGCAATGGACTACTTTCTCGACTTCTCTTTCAATCTGCGCCCCTTTTGCAATTTCAGCGGTGCGCAGGTCGTAAGCTGTTTGCAGATTCAGCCAAAATTGCGCCGACGTGTCCAAGGCGATAGCCAAGCGCAACGCCACATCTGCGCTAATGCCACGACGCATCAATACAATTTCATTCACTGTCGGTGCAGAAACCCGTAAGGCTCGTGCCAGTGCAGCGGCTGTCAGGCCAAGCGGATCCAGATACTCCTCCTTGAGAATCTCTCCGGGATGTATGGGCCGCATGCCGTTTTTAAACATGATTCACCTCAGTGGTAGTCCACAATTTCGACATTTTCCGCGCCGTTGGGGCCCCAAAAAAAACAGATCCGATACTGACCGTTGATTCGAATACTGTATTGGCCTTCTCTATCCCCATACAGTGGCTCTAACCTGTTTCCAGGTGGCGAGCGCAAATCGGCGAGTTCAAGGGCAGCGTCCAGCATGATCAGTTTTCGCTCAACCACCGAAGCTATTGCGACCCACCGTCGGGTTCGGCCGGTCTCAAAAAAGATTCTGGTGTCTGCGCATCTGAAGCTTTTTATCATAATTTAACGCTTAACGTTATTCGTTAATAATCACTGTACTCTTAATCCCTCAACACCCGATGTACGAAAAGTCGACCAGCGACAGACGGCCCGCATAAATAGCAGCCATAAAAAAGGGCCGCCTCATTATCTGAAGCGGCCCTGAGGTAAATCAGCTGGCCTGATTACGCTTCGGCTTTTTTGCCTGAGCCAAAGGTGGCGAAGCGTTTGTTGAACCCGGCGATCCGACCTTCGGACTGGGTCTTGCGCTGCTGGCCGGTGTATACCGGGTGGGAAGCGCTGGATACGTCAAGGGCCACGTAAGGGTAGGTGTTGCCGTCGCTGTGGGTGTGGCTGCGATCGGTGTCGACCGTGGAGCCAATCAGAAAGAAAACGTCAGCGGCGGTGTCGTGAAACAGTACGGTGCGGTAGTCGGGATGGATACCAGGTCTCATAAAGCCTCCGGGGCGTCTGGGTGTTTTTGATGTGTTATACAGTAACACAAGAAAAACACCCAAACGAGAACCGATTGCAATAAGGTTAGACCCAAGGCTTATCAGGACGCTTCCTGGAAATCCATTTCCGGCGGTTGTTTAGTGAAGCCACGGGTCAGGAAGCCCAGGTAGATACAGCCAATCACCAGCCAGGTCAGGCCCAGGTAGATAGCCAGATGGTCAAGGCTGATCATCAACCACAGGTCTGCCAGCAGGCCGATGGTCGGGAACACCAGAAACAGCACAACTTCACGCAGACCACGGTTTTTGCCGCCGATCCAGTAGTGGAAGATCACCGACAGGTTCACCAGGGTGAACGCCAGGAACGCGCCGAAGTTGATGAACGATGTCGAGGTGGTCACGTCCAGTTTCAGCGCCAGCAAGGCAACCACAGCGCACAGCAGAATGCTGTTCACCGGCGTGCCGTATTTGGCGTGCAGGGTGCCGAAGAACGACTTGGGCAATACACCGTCACGGCCCATCGCAAACAGCAGGCGCGAGCCACTGGCCTGAGCCGACAGGCCCGAGGCAAATTGGCCGACGATCAAACCAATCATGAAGATCGACACAAACAGGTCGCCACCAATATTGCGGGCGATCTCGTAGGCCGCCGAGTCGACGTCCGCGAACTGGAACGATGGGTGAGCGATCTGCACGAAGTACGACACGCCAACAAAGATCAGCCCGCCGATCAAGGTGATCAGCATGATTGCCCGTGGAATGGTGCGACGTGCGTCGCGGGTTTCTTCAGTGAGGGTACTCACCGCATCAAAGCCCAGGAACGAATAGCAGGCGATGGCCGCACCGCTCATGATCAACGGCATTTGCATCTGGCCATTGAAGAACGGTTCGATGGTCCACAACGGCTTGCTGGCGTCACCGCCGATGTAATGCACACACAACGCCACAAACGCGATCAGCACCAGCGCTTGTACCAGCATCAGCAAGGCGTTGACACCGTTGGCCAACTTAAGGCCGACGATGTTGATCAGGCTGGTAATGCCGATAAAGGCCAAGACCCAAATCCACTGCGGCACCGCAGGGAACGCCGAGTGCAGGTACGCAGCGCCGATCAGCCAGATGGCCATGGGCAAGAACAGGTAGTCGAGCAGCACCGCCCAACCGGCGATAAAGCCAAGCTTGGGGCTGATGGCCTTGCGCACGTAGGTGTAAGCGGAACCGGCCACCGGAAAGGCCGAAGCCATACGCCCGTAACTCATGGCGGTGAAGAACATCGCCACCAGGGCAGCCAGGTACGCGGCCGGCACCATGCCGCCGGTGGATTGCGCCAGAATGCCGAACGTGCCGAGCACGATGATCGGTGTCATATAGGCGATGCCAAACAGCACCACCGACCCTAGCGACAGGGTGCGTTGCAAACGAGCCATGGGTGAATCTCCGCGCGATTATTGGTTTTATGGCAGAACTGAAAGTCGGTGAAGCTGTTTTTTTTTATGGTCGAGCATTCCCGCGCACCGCGCAGGAA
The DNA here is from genome assembly GCF_001043025.1 of Pseudomonas helleri. GTDB lineage: Bacteria > Pseudomonadota > Gammaproteobacteria > Pseudomonadales > Pseudomonadaceae > Aquipseudomonas > Aquipseudomonas helleri. The sequence goes on from NZ_JYLD01000002.1 coordinate 22,956, forward strand.
GGTCGCCTTGGACGCTCCGCGTCCCAATTACGCAGGGATCAACAGCTCCCGTGTCCCGTCAGCGCGCTCGATTACCTCACCCGGTAATTTCAAGCGCTGGTCGTCCAGGTAGCGGTAGTCCTTGCGAGCCGCTTTCAATTGCGCCAGATCCAGCTCTACGCGGAATTGGCCTTCTTCACGCCCTGCTTCAAACAGCAGCGTGCCGAATGGGTCCACCAGGGCGCTACCGCCCGCAAACAGCAGCCCGCCATCGCCCTCTTCCACCCGGTTGACCATCAGCGCGAACGCCTGGTTTTCCTGGGCGCGGGCCATGATTGAGGTGCGGTGCGTCGGACCGTACGGGTCCATGTTGCCGTTGGTGACGATGAGCAGTTCGGTGCCCAGTTGCGCCAGGGCACGGGCGCTCTCCGGGAACTCGATGTCGTAGCAGATCAGCAGGCCGACGCGCACGCCGTTCCACACGCAGGTGCTGTAGCGGTCGCCAGCGTTGAATACGCCACGGTCCGAGGCCCACAGGTGGGTCTTGCGATAACGCAAGGCCACGCCTTCGGGGGTGATCATCAGCGTGGTGTTGTAGAATTTGCCGTCGTCGTTTTCGGCCATACCGATGACCACGGCAATATTGCGCGCTTTGGCGGCCTGAATAATGGCCTGCACAGTCGGGCCGTCGATCGATTCGGCAACCGCTGCTACTGTTTCGGCAGAGGGGAAACCCATCAGGTGCGTTTCCGGGAACACGATCAACTGTGTGTCAGCCGCGCACGCTGCAATGGACGCAAGGGCCCGTTCAAGGTTGTAGGCGGTGCCGTTGTCACGGCCTGCCAATTGAGCAAATTCGACCTTCATGGGTATTCCCGTTCTTTTGTAAGTGTTCTCGTTGGCGCAGTATGCTTAGCCACAACCTGCCAGGGAATCACGCGGCGGGGGTAACCCGATAGGGGTAGATTGATGACCATGTCACTTGAAGACATCGCCTGGCACCGTTCAGTTGGGCAAATGATAGACGCTCTGGACCAGACCAACTTTTGGACTCAACTCGTACGTCTGCTGGAGCACTATGTGCCGTTTGACAGTTGGGTGGTGCTGCTGTTCAGCAGTGAGCACAAACCGCTGGTGTTCGCCGAGTGCCCGGGGCAGGACGGCAGCCCGGACCAGTTGTTTCAGGACTACCTCAACGGTCTGTACCTGCTTGACCCGTTCTATATTGCCAGCCGCGAACACTCGCGCACCGGCCTGCTGCGCCTGGCCGAAGTGGCGCCGGAGCATTTCGAACTCACCGAGTACTACCAGCGCTACTTTCGCCTGAACGTGGTGGCCGATGAAATCCAGTTCAACAGCCACCAGCCCGACGGCCGTACCTTGTGCCTGTCATTGGGCTCGCGTCAGCGTTTTGACCGCGAACAGATCGCCCTGCTGTCGCTGATCCAGCCCTGGGTGCTGAGCCTGCTGCGCCAGCGTCTGCCCTACGAACTCAAGCAAGTGAGTACGCCCGAGCCGCCAGAGCTCAACGACGAATGGGGCACGCACCTGACCGCCCGCGAACTGGACGTAGGCCGCTTGATGCTCAGCGGCTGCTCCAGCAAAGAGATCGCCCGCAAGCTGGATATCTCGGTAGAAACCGTCAAAGTTCACAAGAAGCACATCTACCGAAAGCTGGGCATCAAGTCGCAATCGGAGCTGTTCTCGATCTTTTTGCAGGCTCAAAAGGACCAGAGCGCTCCCCAGACAACCTAAACTCAGGGCTCTTCAGCCCGGCCGCAGAGCCCTTAGTCCTTGTCCGGGCTTTACCGACAGGCGCAGAATGCCTGACCGACCTGAGCGTCAAATCCAAGGAAAACCGTATGAGCCTGTCGTTACTAAGCCGTTACGCCTTCTTTGCCTTCTGTGTCATTTTCACCCTCGCCAGCCTTCCTTTTATGCATCACGAGTGGCTGTGGCCCTTCACTGCGGTGACGTTGGCCCTGAGCCTGCTGGGCATTTTCGATTTGCTCCAGGGCCCCCACGCGGTGCGTCGCAACTACCCGATTCTGGGCAATATTCGTTATCTGGTTGAAGCCATTCGCCCGGAAATCCGTCAGTACCTGTTGGAGTCCGACAGTGACGCGCTGCCCTTTTCACGGGCGCAGCGCTCGTTGGTGTATTCGCGGGCCAAGAATGAAACGGCTGACAAACCGTTCGGCACGCTGATTGATGTGTACGAACCGGGCTTTGAATTTATCGGCCACTCCATGCGCCCCGCGCCATTGACCGACCCCAGTAGCTTTCGCATCACCATCGGCGGCCCGCAGTGCACCCAGCCGTATTCAGCCTCGATTTTTAATATCTCGGCCATGAGCTTTGGCTCGTTGAGCGCCAATGCGATTCGCGCCCTGAACAAAGGCGCCAAACTCGGCAACTTTGCCCATGACACCGGCGAAGGCAGCATCAGCGCTTACCACCGCGAAAACGGCGGCGACCTGACCTGGGAACTGGGCAGCGGCTACTTTGGCTGCCGCACTTCGGATGGCCGCTTCGACCCGGAGCGCTTTGCCGCCCAGGCGCAAACCCCGCAAGTGCGCATGATCGAAATCAAAATGAGCCAAGGCGCCAAGCCAGGCCACGGCGGCATTTTGCCCAAGCACAAGGTCACCCCGGAAATTGCCGAAACCCGTGGCGTGCCAATGGGCGAAGACTGCATCTCGCCGTCACGCCACAGCGCCTTTTCAACGCCCATCGAAATGATGCACTTCATCGCGCAACTGCGTGAGTTGTCGGGCGGCAAACCGGTGGGCTTCAAGTTCTGCCTGGGCCACCCGTGGGAGTTCATGGGGATCTGCAAGGCCATGCTCGAAACCGGCATCTTGCCTGACTTCATCGTGATTGACGGCAAGGAAGGCGGTACCGGCGCCGCCCCCGTAGAGTTCACCGACCACATCGGCGCACCGATGCGCGAAGGCTTGCTGTTTGTGCACAACACCCTGGTCGGCCTCAACTTGCGCGACAAGATCAAGCTCGGGGCCAGCGGCAAAATCGTCAGCGCCTACGATATTGCCAGCGTGCTGGCCATTGGCGCGGACTGGGCCAACTCGGCACGCGGCTTTATGTTCGCGATTGGCTGCATTCAGTCGCAGAGCTGCCACACCAACAAATGCCCGACCGGCGTTGCCACCCAAGACCCGCTTCGCCAGCGCGCCCTGGTGGTGCCCGACAAAGCTCAGCGGGTGTTCCAGTTCCACACCAACACCCTCAAGGCGCTGGCCGAAATGCTTGCGGCGGCGGGCCTTGAGCACCCCGCACAACTGAATGCCAAGCATTTGGTACGACGCATCTCGCGCACAGAAATCAAGCTGTTCTCACAGTTGCACGTATTCCTCAAACCCGGCGAGTTGCTGACCGGAGAGGCCAATGGCGAGTTCTACTCGCGCATGTGGCAAATGGCCCGGGCGGACAGTTTTGAACCTGACGTGATCGCCGCTGCGTGATCATAAGCCTCTTCCCGAACATCATCAGTTTTGATGTTCGGGAAAAGCCCCAACACAACGGCAAAGCAATAAGGCATTACATAGTTAACAACAACACTTGAATACTTGTTTAACTGACCGCCCTCACCATCAGTTATTTAACCTATTAATAGCCACAACATTGTTTCTAGACTGGCATGACTTTCCCTACTGCGGATATTACTCATGTCGACTGTTCCGTTAACCAACACTTCATTAAAACCGCCTGATTTAAAAGACTTGGGCATTCATCACGACCTGATCAAAGCCAAGGCCCAATCAGCAATCAATAACTTTCATGCTTCATTGCTTCCAGCCCTGCACAATCAAGCCTATCCACCCGTGCCCGGTTACAACCTCCTGAGTGCTGAACAGCAACAAGGTCTTCGCGAACATCAGGCACTGTCTCGTACTAACCTGATCAATCTTCGCCAGTACCTGGACGACATCAGCAGTGTCGAGGCCTTTGCCGAACCCCTTTTGCAGGACGCCTTGCTGAAAGCGTTCGGGATTGCCTGTGATGTCAGAAAAAACGTAATCACTCTCACGACGCTCAATACCTACACAAAGGAGATTGAGAGCCGGGCCACGCAGACGCTCTTGCAGGCCGCCCTGCACAACTTTTTGCCTGAGCAGGCCGAAGCAGGCGGCATTCCGTGGGGCTCACATCTCTGGGATTACAAGTCCACGCGCTCCAGCGACCCGGCGCCAAAACTGCTTGAGATTGACCCCGTAGCCTTCGCCCATTTATGCCGGGAACTGGATATCGGCAAACGTTACCAGGAACATCTGGCCGCCATTGTCAGCCCGCCGCAGGCCCGGGACAAACTCGCGATCGCCTCTGTCTTTAGCGCCCATGAGCGCAGCACGCTGTTATTGCAGGCCGATGTGGCCTTGATGAATAAACATATCAAGCCCGAGACCCACGCCACTTTAATGCGCTTTGGTGCGGGAGATGAACGGGCCTTGTATGGCAGCCTGCCCATTACTTGCAACTATATGAAACTGGATGAGGTGCAGTTCTCATCCATGATTCTTTTTCACGGCGACCCGCTTGAACAAGAACAACGCTGTATTGTTTATATCCCCGGCGACCCGATCAGTTGCTTGAAAGAGTACGACAACTTAAGAGCCGCCCACGCCGACTTGATGATTAAATTGCAGGATGCCACTTACCGTGAGTTCTTTATTCACCTGGCCCCTCAATCACAGAAACTTGCACTGACCAAACGTTTTAATAACCGTTTTGCAAAAGGCGGCAGAGACCCGTTGGGCATGACCCAACAGCCTGTCTCCGGCAATCTTTTTGAGCATTTATATACCCGCAAGACCCTGCAAATGATGGCGGATGCGCGGTTCCTCGCGGTGCCGACCGATGACATCAATCGCATCGCCTTACTGGAGCGCCTGGAGCACTACCTGGACGTCAGCCTGAACGTGCTGAACGTTGCCGCATTCTTTGTGCCGGGGCTGGGAGAGGTCATGGCCGTGGTATTTGCAGCGCAGATCATGAACGACGTTTACCACGGCATTGAGGCCTGGGAGCAAGATGACAAGGACCTCGCCTGGGCCTACACCAAAGGCGTGCTGATCAATCTGGCAACTGCCGCGGCCATCGGCAAATTAGCCTCGGATTTCGCCCGCCCGTTGCCGGTAAAACCCGTCCCGCTGATTGAGGAACTGGCGGTCTTTAGCCAAGAAGAGGGCCAAACCAAGCTCTGGAAACCCGATATCACCCCCTTCGAACATGACATCAGCCTGCCCCCGGCGCTTAAACCCGATGCGAAGGGCCTGTATTACCACATGAGCCGCTATTACCTGAAACTGGAAGACAAGCACTACAGCGTCGAAAAGACCGGCAAACAGACGTATCGACTGCTTCATCCAACGGAGCCAACAACCTACGGGCCCGAACTGTCGCATAACAACTATGGTGCCTGGAAACACGCGGCAGAAGAGCTTGCCGACTGGGATGAAAACACCTTGTTCAGGCGCTTGCACCCCACCTTGAGCACTGTTGACAGTGAAACGGTTGAACAGATGCTGCATGCCTGCGGTGTCGACGACGCTGAACTGCGTCAGGTGCACGTCGACCAAAGCCCGCCTCCGGCACTGCTCAATGACAGCATCACACGCTTGGCCATCGACCAGGACCTGCAACGTTTTATCCAGCGGATGCAGGCGGGAGATCAAACGGCCGATCCACAGATTCAGCTCCAACTGCTGGTTGAGGAGGATATGTGGCCTCCCACCAAAGCCCTGCGTTTTATTGATATCCAGGGCAAAACCATCAGCGAGTACGGCAACAACCTGACCAAAAAACTGCCCATCATCCAAGTCCTCGACAGCCAGTTGCGCCGAGGTGAGATGTTGAAAGTCGTGCTCGAATCCCTGGCTCCCGAAGAAGTGACCGCGCTGGTGGGGCTCAGTACTGAGCAGGGTGAGATTGGCAGCAGCTTGACGGAAAAGGCTGAAGCCTTGCACAAACGCCTGACCCGGCGAGCCAGGCAACGGACTGACAAACTCTTTGCGTCGCGCTACACGTCGCCGCCCATGCCCGACTCCCCTGCTGCGCGGCAATTGCTCAAGCGCTTCCCCACCCTCCCCGGCCCGGTCGTCGATGAGCTGTTGGCCTCTGCCACGCAAGCCGAGTTTGAAGTACTCGACAAGCAAATACGGGTGCCCGTGCGCATTGCCCAGGAAGCTAACCTTTACGCTCAGGAGCTGCGCCTGACCCGGGCCTTTGAAGGTCTTTACCTTGAATACCTGAACAATGCCGACACGCAAAAGCTGCTTTTGCACAGCCTTGCGGACATGCCGGGATGGTCGAAAGACGTGCGCATCGAAGTGCGTGACGGCGAGTTTTCAGGCCCGTTGCTCGACCATGTGGGCGCAGCCGATGCACCGATCCGTAAAGTGCTGGTCAAGGAAGGCAGCCAGTATCAAACCTACGACGCCAACCACCTTAGCCTGCATGGCCTGGATGACCTCTATGCCAGCGTGTTGCATGCCCTGCCCGATGCGCAACGCCGAACGTTGGGGTTTCCCCATCCGGCTCAGGGCCCGGCCCTCAAGGCAGCGCTTGCGCAGCGCGCGCCCATGAGCCGCAACGCCCTGCGGGACGTATTGCAAATACCCCGCACCCGAGAACCCTCACCGATGCGACTGGCAAAAGGACGCCCCGTCGATTCATTCCCTCAGCCGGCCGCCGCGCGCTGCGCCCGCACACCGTTCGCCTGCTTCAGATCAACCCCGCGGCGAGTCAGAAGCCTGATAACCGAGTTGTACCCAACCCATACAGCCGAGGCGGTTGAAGAGTTTTTGGGGCTTGAAGACCTCTACAGTCGCGAAGGTTTGCAGCGCCTTGAGGCCTTGAAGACAGAGTTTAGAACGCTGGTCAAAGACCTCGAAAACTGGAAAGCCAAACCGCCGGAACTGGCTCAGGTCAGCCGCCACCATGTACGCCTGGTGAACCCCGTAGATAAACAGCGGGTCATCAACAAGTTGATCAAATGCTGGCAACGAAGAATCACTCAGCCCCTGGCCGGTATTGAAACGTCACTGGGTGAAACGCTGAACATAGAAGGAATCCATCTCGGGACGTTCCCCGAACTCACTGCAGACTTCAGCCATGTCAAACAACTGCAGTTCAAGAACTTTTACCTGCAACCCGATATCAATGGACTTCTGAGGCAGTTCTCCGGTTTGACATCACTCACACTGAACTCAACGCACTTGGTTGAAATACCTTCAAGCATTTTCGACTTGGCCTCATTGACCCATCTGAACCTGGGCGGCAACAGCATTACCCTGTCCGTTGAAGAGGCCGGCAAGCTCAGCGAAATGACCCAACTGAACGTGCTGGACCTTAACAACAACCCACTGGGTGAAGTGCCCGACTTCACCCACATGAATCAATTGCAGCAACTGAACCTTAGAAACACTCGCCTCAGCACATGGCCCTCGGGCATCGAAACGCTGCAGGAACTGACGAATCTTGATCTTCGCGAGAACAACCTGACCGCTTTACCGCAGAGTTATTTCCAGTTGTCTCGGGAACGTTTGCGCAGCACCTATGTTCATGGCAACCCCCTGCCCGCCGCCACGCTTGAAGCAGTGTTGGCTTACCGAGAACAACTGGGTTTGCGCTTTGAAGCGCGCGTGCATGCGCGAGGCGCTGAGCCACATCCGGCAGACGTCTGGCTGGATAACACGCAGCATTCCGAGCAACGCCTGGACCAACTCGAACTCTGGTCAGCCGTGCAGGCCGAGCCCGGCAATCGGGATTTTTTCAGGGTGATTCATGACCTGTCGGAATCACCGGACTTCCGCTTTGCACGCGAACAACTAACCCAACGAGTGTGGCGTGTCATCGCGGCGGCCGCTGAAGACACTTCGCTCAGGCACGAATTTTTTGGCGGCGCGGTTGAGCATCAAACCTGCATTGACCGCGTCCAGACGGTATTCAGCCGATTTGGCTACAAGGTGCTGCTGCATGAGATCGGTCTATTGCAAGGCGTCGCCAAAGAGACCGAACTGCTGAAGTTGATCAAGGGGCGCACACGCCTGCTGCAACTGGATGACATTGCCCAAACCCAAATCGACCTCCAGACCAGCGCCTACAACACAGCCCGCGAGGAAGCTCGGCTCTCAACGGGACAGATCGCAGAACTCAAACCTGATCCGCTCGAAGTGCAATTGATCTATCAGGTCGACCTCGGCGACCGCCTGGAACTGCCTTGGCAGCCTTCGCATATGAAGTTTCGCACCCTGGCGAAAATCACTCCCGCGCAAATTGAAGAGGCCTTTAACCTGGTCATTAACCAGGAAAAAATCCCCGGCTACCTGCCGAAAAAAATGCTCGAGGAAGAGCCCTGGGTGGATTACCTGACTGAGCACTACGGCGCAGAGATTGAGGCTGAGCGTGAGCCGCACATACAGCGCATCAAAGACATCGATCAGTTGCAGGAGCTACAGGAACAATGTGCCGAAAAGCAGGCCGAAGGCGACAGCGATGCCCTTCAAACGCTGACTCATGACTTGAAAGCCCTGGCGCAAAAGCTGGGGGTGGATGAGCAAAAGGTGTTTACCAAAGCGCCAATGCTCGACGAGGATTACTACGCGTTACAACTCAAAGCCCGCGCTGAACTCGACGAAGTGCTGGTCAAACTCACGCAAACCCTCCTGGATAAAAAACAACCGTCGATCATCCTCGACGAATAAAACTGAGCGGTCGTGACAATCAGTAATACCCGCACTTTGCATTTATCGCCCAATAGCCTCACCCTGCGCGCCGCCGATGTGCGGCGTGCAATTTCTGTTACGCGCGTCAGTCTTTATTAACTTCTGTTTGAGAATTTGCCGTGATGATTAACGGACGCGACCACCGCATCGATTTTTTTCGCGGGCTGGCGCTGATCTTTATTTTTTGGGACCACATCCCGCACAACCCGCTGGCTGAACTGACCGTGCGTAATTTCGGTTTCAGTGATGCGGCGGAGATTTTTGTATTTCTGGCCGGTTATGCCGCCGTGCTGGCCTACGGCAAGATTGCCCGGCGTGATGGCTTGTTGATCGCCAGCGTAAAGATCTGGCGCCGCGCCTGGGTGCTGTATGTGGTGCATATCTTCTTGCTTGCCGTGTTGATGGGCATCGTCTTTTTTGCCAACAGCCACGTTGAAACCCGTGATCTGGTGCAAGAAATGGGCTTGCAGTACTTCTTGAGCAACCCGCAGCAGGCGCTCACCGATGAGTTGCTGCTGCGCTTTAAACCCAACCTGATGGACCCGCTGCCGCTGTACATCGTGCTGCTGATTGGCTTGCCGCTGGTCCTGCCGATGCTGCTGCGCAAGGCGCGCTACGTGGTGGGTGTTTCGCTGGCGCTGTACTTGATAGCGCCGTACTGGAACTTCGCCTCACAAGAAGGCGGCGTGTGGTTTTTCAACCCGATTGCCTGGCAGTTCCTGTTTATTCTCGGCGGCGCGCTGGCGCTGTATGGCCAGGACAACCCTGCGGTGGATCATCGACCGTTAAGCCAGCAACCGTTGTTTCTGGGCGCGGTGGTTTACCTGCTGGTCACCGGGTTGGTGGCGGTGTCATGGAAATGGCCGCACCTGCACGACGCAGTCATGCCCGTGGCGTTGGGCGAGTGGGTGTACCCCATCAGCAAGACCAACTTGTCCCCTCTGCGCTTACTGCACTTTCTGGCCTTGGTGTATGTGGTGGCCAAAATCGTGCCCCACGGCGAATGGCTGAACCAGTGGCTCGTCCGGCAAGTCTGCCGCATGGGTCGTTATTCGCTGGAAGTGTTCTGCCTGGGCGTGATCCTCGCCCCGCTGGCAGACATGTTCAATGCGCTGGGCGGCGACGGCTGGGCAGTGCAGGTGTTCAGCGCCCTGATGGGCGTAGGCCTGATGGCCGTGCTGGCCCAGTGGCTGGACTGGAACAAGCGGCTGGGGATGCCGCCTAAGGCATGACGTGTACCTCGCGATCTTTTGGTCTTTAAAAGATCGCGAGGCGTGCTCGCTTTTACAGGCAGCGTTTTAAGCAGACCTTAATGAGCAGAAGAAGCCACTGCGGTCTGATCTTTTGGCGACAGCTTGAACACGTAGAACAACACCGTCAGCAAGATCAGGAACGCCGGGCCTACAAACAGGGCCACGCGGGTTTCTTCAAAGTAGGCCATCAGCCCGACCACCATCAGCAGGAACGCCAGTGCCGCAAACGAGCTGTAAGGGTACAGCCACATGCGGTACTTGAGTGCGGCCGCCTCTTCACGGCTGAGGTTTTTGCGGAAACGCAGTTGCGCCAGCAAGATCATCAACCAGGTCCAGATCGCACCGAAGGTCGCAATCGCCGTCACCCACACAAACACCTTCTCTGGCGCCAGGTAGTTGAGCACCACGCCCAGCAGCAACATGGCAATCGACAGCAGCAGCGCGTTGCGCGGTACGCCGTTTTGCGAGGTGGTGGCGAAGTTGGCCGGGGCCTGACCGTTTTGCGCCAGGCTGTAAAGCATGCGGCCGGTGCTGAAAATGCCGCCATTGCAAGAAGACAACGCCGCGGTGATCACCACAAAGTTAATGATGCCGGCTGCGGTTTTGATGCCCAGGCGCTCGAACGTCATGACGAACGGGCTGCCTTGGGTGCCGATTTCGTTCCACGGGTAGATCGACAGGATGACGAACAGTGCGCCCACGTAGAACAGCAGAATGCGCCAGAACACCGAGCCAATCGCGCTCGGGATGGTCTTTTGCGGGTTGCGAGCTTCACCGGCGGTCAGGCCGATCATTTCGACGCCCAGGTAGGCAAACATCACCATTTGCAGCGACATCAGCACGCCCTGAATCCCGTTCGGCATAAAGCCGCCCTGGGTCCAGAGGTTGGAGATGCCCAGCGCTACGCCGTCATTGCCGAAACCGAAGGCAATGATGCCGATGCCGCCGATCACCATCGCGATGATGGTGACGATCTTGATCAAGGCAAACCAGAACTCGAACTCACCGAACGCCTTAACCGCGATCAGGTTGATCGAACCCATGCTCAGCAGTGCCGCGAGGGCCCAGATCCAGCGCGGTACATCCGGAAACCAGATGCCCATGTACACCGCCACGGCGGTGATTTCGGCAACGCACGTCACCAGCCACAGGAACCAGTAGTTCCAGCCGGTCAAAAAGCCCGCCAATGGGCCGAGGTAGTCTTGCGCATAGCGGCTGAAAGAGCCGGCTACCGGGTTGTGCACGGCCATTTCGCCCAGTGCACGCATGATCACCAGAATGGCCAGGCCACCCAGGATGTAAGACAGCATGATGGCCGGACCGGCCATTTCGATCGCTTTGGCCGAGCCCAGGAACAGGCCTACGCCGATACAGGCGCCAAGCGCCATCAAGCGGATATGGCGTTCGCCCAGTTCGCGTTTGAGCGGGCCGCCCTGCGCGGTTTCACCGTGGGGCTGGTGGTTGCCGACTGGCATAAAAGTACAACCTCATAATTGTTATTGGATGTGCATCACTAGAGCGTTCCAAGAGCCCGGCCGGTTGCCTGACTCCCCTTACAAAGGCCTCTAACCTCGTGGGTCGGACGTTCAAAAGGGAAATGCCCTACTGAGATCGGCGGCGAGTATTGCACAGGGTTGGTGCACAGTCATTCCCCTACCTAGGGCGTATTTACCCTGAGCAAGGGCTCTATCCCGTCACTTTGCGCGACTGTAAAAACCTGTAGCCGCTGCCGAAGGCTGCGATGGGCAGCGTAGCGGCCCCATTTTCATCTGTACCACTCCTCACCAAGATGAGAACAATTACCGTTCGTCAATTCTATTTGCACAATCTTAAGATATATCTTAAGTTGCTTCGCACACACAGAGGACGAAGACAATGAGAGAGCACCACCACCCCCATCACCGTGAACACAATGTCGGTCAAGACGGTTTTGAAAAACGTGCCGGTCAACGCGGCGGCCGAGGCCCGCGGGTATTTGCCCCCGGCGATCTGAAATTACTGCTGCTGGCCCTGGTGGCCGAGCAGCCTTGCCATGGCTACGACCTGATCCGCCAGATCGAAGGCATGTTCGATGGCGCCTACAGCCCGAGCCCGGGCGTGATCTACCCGACCCTGACCTTTCTGGAAGAAAGCGAGCTGATTGAAGGCGACGCCGAGGGCGGGAAAAAACGCTACAGCGTGACCGACGCCGGTCGCCAGTCCCTGCTCGATCAAGCCATTGCGCTGGACGGTGTGCGCATGCGCATCGACGTCAGCAAGCGCTCGCTGCGCGGCCATGACCGGCCTGCCGAAATTCACGAGGCGGTGCACAACCTGCGCCATGCCTTGCAGATGCACCACGGCCGCTGGAACCCGGCAGAAATTGCCCGGGTACGCGACCTGCTCAACAACACCGCCAAAGCCATCGTCGATGGCCCTGTTACTGCCCAGCCTGCGCAGGAGAACGCTGAATGAATACCGCTAATCCCCAAACCATTCACCGCGTCATGCATGAAATCAAACGTCGCAAGTTAGAGGTGCTGCGCGTGGTCGACCTGACCCCGCGCATGCGCCGCATCACGGTGGGCGGCCCCGAGTTGGCCGGTTTTATCAGCCTGGGCAGCGACGACCACGTAAAGCTGTTTTTCCCGCAGACCGCCGAAGAACAAAGCGCTCTGGAGAACGTGGAACTGAGCGGCGGGATCAAAAACAAAGTCATGCCGCCCATGCGCGACTACACCCCGCGCCGCTACGACCTGGACGCGCTTGAGCTGGATCTGGATTTTGTCTTGCACGGCGACGGCCCTGCCTCCACCTGGGCCGCGCAAGCCCAATCGGGCCAGTTCCTGCACATCGGCGGCCCACGCGGCTCGATGATCGTGCCGGATATCTTCGACAGCTACCTGCTGATCGGCGATGAAACCGCCTTGCCGGCCATAGCTCGCCGTCTCGAAGAGCTACCGGCCAATCGCCGCGCGCTGGTGGTGGTTGAGATTGAAAACGCGCAGGAGCAACAGCCGCTGAACAGCGCTGCATCGGTTGAAGTGATTTGGGTGCACCGCGATGCGCCAGCAGAAGACCTGCTGAGCACCGTCGAACACCTGAAGGTTCCAGCAGGCGAGCTGTACACCTGGGTTGCGACTGAAAGCGCACTGTCACGCAAAGTGCGTCGCATTTTGCTCGACACCCACGGCCTCAACGATGAATTCGTTAAAGCCGTCGGTTACTGGCGCCTGGACGACAGCCCGCAAGAGTAATCCCTTACATTCCCTGTGTAGGAGCGAGCTTGCCTCGCGATCTTTTAAACGATCAAAAGATCGCGAGACAAGCTCGCTCCTACAGAGGTTTGGCGGTTGATCGGCCGCGCCAGCGGTCAATCGCCACCATCAGCAGCGCCACCACCACAAACCCCGCCAAAATCCCCAACGCGTTCACAAACGTCTGCGCATACCCCAGTTTGTTGACATCAATAAACGGGTACGGGTACATGCCCAGCGTATGCCCGCGCCACAACAAATAGGCAAAGTACACAATCGGGTACAACGCCCACACCGCGATGTGGCTCAGGCGCAATGTGCCTTTGGGCACGCAAAACCACCAGTACAAGGTGAACAGCACGGGCATGACGTCGTGCAACAGTTCATTGGCCAGCCAGTGCAGCCCCTGCGGTTGCCAAAGGTTGCGCAGCAACAAGCTGTAGGCGGCGCCCACCACGATGATGCTCACAGCAATCCCGCTACTGACCCACGGCTGCAAGAAAAACCTCCGGCCCCTGGAGTCCTGCGCAAGAGCGGCGTAAGTCAGCACAGTGGCGGTCAGGGTATTGGTCAGCACCGTGAAAAAGCTGAAGTAATTGACCAGCCCGCCCAGCACGCTAGCGCCGGATGTCCAGCGGGCAATCAGCACCAGGTCGAGCTGAATCGCCAACCCGCTCCAGCCCAGAATGGCCATTAATGCTAACCAGCGGTGAGTGTGCGCTGCACGCATACGCCGATCAGAGCTCGCGCTTGGTGCGGGCGTATTTCACATAGAGCTTCTCGACCTTCTCACGGGCCCACGGCGTTTTACGCAGAAACGTCAGGCTCGACTTGATGCTCGGATCGCTTTTGAAGCAGCGAATATCAATGCGCTCGGCCAGCCCTTCCCACTCGTAATGCGCCACCAGCGCAATCAGGATCTGTTCCAGCGTGACGCCGTGCAGGGGGTTGTTGTTGGGTTCAGTCATGCCGAGCCTTTTTAAGCAGAAGTAGGAAAGCCGCGCACCTTAGCTCAGGGGCCAGTCATTTGGAACACGGTGAGTTTAGCCGGGCCTGCGCCCTTGCAGAAAAAGTTCCGCTTGGCGCGACCAAATGCGATGTTATATTGTAACGATACAGTCGTTACCCAGAGCGCTCAGCGCCACGCGTTTCATCACCCTTACCAAGGAATCTGCAATGTCCTCCCCTGCTTTGCCACGCTCACTGCGCCGTCTGCGTTTGACGCCGCTCGCCACGGCCCTACTTATCGCCTCCCCCGCCTATGCACTGGAGCTGCAACCCCAAGTCATCACTGGTAACCCGCTGGGCAGCAGCCAATTGGCTTCTCCCACCACGGTATTAGAAGGCGACGACCTGACGCTGCAGCAACAAGGCAGCCTGGGTGAAACCCTCAACAAGCAACCGGGTGTGTCGTCGTCTTACTTCGGACCGGGCGCCAGCCGACCGATCATTCGCGGCCTGGACGGCGACCGGATTCGCATTTTGCGCAATGGCGTGGGCGCGCTGGACGCCTCGTCGCTGTCCTACGACCACGCCGTGCCACTGGACCCGGTCAACGTTGAGCGCATTGAAATCGTCCGTGGCCCGGCCGCCCTGCTCTACGGCGGCAACGCCATCGGTGGCGTGGTCAACACCTTCGACAACCGCATCCCCACCGAAGCCATCAACGGCATTCAGGGTGCAGGCGAATTGCGCTATGGCGGCGCCGACACCACGCGCAGCAGCGCAGGCAAGCTGGAAGCCGGTAACGGCACGTTTGCCCTGCACCTGGACGCCAACGCACGTCAGTTCAATGACCTGAAAATCCCCGGTTACGCCCGCGATCGCCACGCCCCGGAAGGCGAAGATGACAGCGATCAAAAGAAAGGCCGCCTGAGCAATAGCAGTGGCCGACAGGACGGCGGCGCGGTTGGCGGTTCCTACACATGGGATGACGGCTACGCGGGCATCTCTTACAGCAACTACGACTCCAATTACGGTTCCCCTGCCGAAGACGACGTGCGCATCCGCATGAAGCAGGATCACTACGCCTTCGCCTCGGAGATCCGCAACCTGCAAGGCCCGTTCAGCTCGCTCAAACTGAACGCCGGCTACACCGATTACGAACACCGTGAAATCGAAGGCGGCGAAGTCGGCACCACCTTCAAGAACAAAGGCTACGAAGCACGTGTTGAAGCGCGTCATGTGCCGATCGGCCCGCTGAACGGGGTAATTGGCGCGCAGGTCAACCGCAACGAATTCTCGGCCCTCGGCGAAGAGGCCTTCGTACCGCAGACCGACACCACCACCGGCGCGCTGTTTATTCTTGAAGAGCTGCAAGCCACCGAGCGACTCAAACTCAGCCTCGGCGGGCGCCTGGAACACACCGTGGTGGACCCGAATGCCAAGGGCAATGAGCGCTTCGAAGCGGCCGACAACTCCAAGCGCTTCACCGCGGGCAGCCTGTCTTCAGGCGCGGTGTTCACCCTGACACCGATCTGGTCGCTGGCCGCAACGCTGGGCTACACCGAGCGCGCGCCGACTTTCTACGAGCTGTATGCCAACGGCGCCCACGTTGCCACCGGCACTTACGAGTTGGGCAACCCGAACCTGTCAAAAGAAAAAGCCGTGTCCAGCGACCTGGCCCTGCGCTTTGACAATGGCACCCACAACGGCAGCGTTGGCGTGTTCTACAGCCACTTCTCCAACTACATCGGCCTGCTCGGCACGGGCCGCACCCTGAACGACGAAGGCGAGCCAGACGCCAGCGGTATTCCGGAATACACCTACTCCGGCGTGCGCGCACGTTTCGTAGGGTTCGAAGCCAAGGATCACTGGAAGCTTGGCGAAAGCGCCTACGGCAAATTTGCACTGGAACTGTCGGGCGATTACACCCGCGCCACCAACCTCGACACCGGCGAAGCGTTGCCCCGTATTGCGCCGTTGCGCCTGAGCAGTGGTTTGCTGTGGGAACTCAATCGCTGGCAGGCACGGGTCGATGTTGAACACGCCAGCAACCAGGGCCGCGTACCGGACAACGAGTCAGGCACCAACGGCTACACCACCCTGGGTGCCAGCGCCGGTTACAACTTTACGGTAGGTCGCAGCCAGTGGCTGGCCTTCGTCAAAGGCGACAACCTGACCGACCAGACCGTGCGTTATGCCAGCTCGATCCTGCGTGATATCGCCCCGGCACCGGGCCGCAGTGTTGAAGTAGGCCTGCGCACGACGTTCTAAGTCATAACCCTGCCGTTGTAGGAGCGAGCTTGCCTCGCGATCTTTTGATCTTCAAAAGCAAAAGCTCGCGAGGCAAGCTCGCTCCTACAGTTTTTTTCAAATGCCCTTCCCTACCTCATTTCCCTCAAACACCGTCGAACGTGAGGCAAAAAGCCCCTGAGACGAACGGTCGCAGGCGACTGTTACCAAATCCGAAATGATCCATGTCAATTAAAGTGCTGTTTCTAAACGTTTCGTCGCTTTATCATTTCCGCATCAAGGGCTGAAACGTTTCACGCCAGCCCTTACATTCTGAAAGTGTGAGTCCTGCCTGCAAAGACAGCGCTACCCACGTCACCGCCCGACCAAAAAGACCTTCATCTCGACCTATGTCCACATTTCTGACTTTGCGCAAAGACAGCGCGCTATTCCCTATGGCCGGGCAAAAAGCCCTGACCCTGATCGGCGGCATTACTGCCCTGGGTTTCGCCAGCTTCGTTCAGGCCGCACCGGCGTTCGACAGCGATTCAAAATGGATGTTCGGCGATTGGGACGGCTCTCGTACCGCACTGGAAAAGCAAGGCTATAGCTTCTCGCTCGACTACGTGGGCGAAGTCGGCTCCAACCTGCACGGCGGCTACGACCATGACCGCACCGCGCGTTACAGCGATCAGTTCGGCCTGGGCACGCACCTGGATTTGCAAAAAATCCTGGGCTGGCACGACGCTGAATTCCAGCTGACGATTACCCAGCGCGATGGCAACAATATCAGCAATGACCGGATCAACGACCCGCGCGTCGGCGGCTTCACCTCGGCCCAGGAAGTCTGGGGCCGTGGCCAGACCACACGCCTGACGCAGATGTGGTACCAGCAAAAATTCTTCGACCAGAAGCTCGACATCAAGGCCGGTCGCTTCGGTCAGGGCGAAGACTTCAACAGCTTCCCTTGCGACTTCCAGAACCTCGCGTTCTGCGGCTCGCAGGTCGGTAACTGGGCCGGCAGCATCTGGTACAACTGGCCGGTCAGCCAATGGGCGCTGCGCATCAAATACCACCTCACGCCCGAGCTGTATGCACAGGTCGGCGCCTATGAGCAAAACCCGTCCAACCTGGATCGCGGTAACGGTTTCAAGCTCAGCGGCAGCGGTACGCAAGGCGCGGTGTTGCCGGTTGAACTGGTGTGGACACCGACACTTAATGGCCTGCCGGGCGAATACCGCGCGGGTTATTACTACAGCAGCGCCAAAGCCACCGACGTCTACAAAGATGCCAACGGCCAACCAGCAGTCTTGAGCGGCGAAGCCTATCGCAGCAGTTCGAGCAAGCACGGCCTGTGGTTGGGCGTGCAACAGCAACTCACCAGCCGCGCCAGTGATCAATCCCGTGGCTTGAAGGTGTTTGCCAACGCCACCCTGCATGACAAAAAAACCAACGCCATCGACAACTATGTCCAGGCAGGCGTTGTGTACAAAGGCGTATTCGATGCACGCCCCAAAGACGACATCGGCTTTGCCATGGCCCGCGTTCACGTCAACCCGGCCTACCGCAAAAACGCCGAAGCGACCAACCAGGCTCGCGGCGTTTACGACGCCAGCAATCTGGACTACTTGCCACCTCAGCACACTGAGTACAGCGCCGAGTTGTATTACGGCGTGCACGTTACCGACTGGCTGACGGTGCGACCTAATCTGCAATACATCCGCCATCCGGGCGGTGTTTACACCGTGGATAACGCCCTGATCGGCGGTTTGAAAATTCAAAGTTCGTTCTGACGAACGGGCTGCAAGACAGCAGCGGCACACTTGAGGTGTGCCGCTTGCCGCTAAATCCTACCTTCAACGGAGAACCTCACTATGAGCACTGATGGTGCTTTGAGTAGAAGCCGCTTGCTGCCGACATTGCTCGGTATCCTGCTGGTGTTAATGGGCCTGGCCATGTTGGTCGGGGGTATCAAGCTGGTGACACTCGGCGGATCGACGTACTACCTGCTGGCCGGTATCGGCTTCGGGCTGTCGGGCGCCCTGCTGATCGCCGGGCGCCGTGCGGCGCTGGCGTTGTACGCACTGGTTCTGTTCGCCAGCACCGTCTGGGCGCTGATCGAAGTCGGTCTGGACTGGTGGCAACTGGTGCCGCGTCTGGCCCTGTGGTTCGCCATCGGCATCGTTCTGCTGCTGCCATGGTTGCGTCGCCCGCTGTTGCGCGGCCAGTCGGCACCGGTAGCAACCGGCGCGCTGAGCATCGCCGTGGTCCTGGCAGGTGTGGCTGCACTGGCAAGCCAGTTCACCAACCCTGGCGAGATCAAGGGCGAGCTGGGTCGTGACGCCGTTCCGGGCATGGCCAACACCGCACCCGACATGCCTGAAGGTGACTGGCAGTCCTATGGCCGTAGCGGCTATGGCGATCGTTACTCGCCACTGAAACAAATCACCCCGCAAAACGCCCACAGCCTGGTGCCTGCCTGGACCATGCGTACTGGCGACATGCCAGGGCCGAATGACCCGGGTGAAACCACCGCTGAAAACACCCCGCTGAAAGTTAACGGCATGCTCTATGTGTGCACGCCGCATAGCCAGGTGATTGCGCTTGATCCGGACAGCGGCAAGGAAATCTGGCGCTACGATCCGAAGATCAGCACGCAAAATGCTGCCAACTTCAAAGGCTGGGCACACATGACGTGCCGTGGCGTGAGCTATCACGACGAAAACGCCTACGCCAAAGCCAGCACTGAACAAAGCGCTGCCGAGCCGGCTGCAGCCACGTCGAGCAACTCTTGCCCGCGTCGTCTGTTCTTGCCAACCGCCGACACCCGCCTGATCGCCCTCAATGCCGACACCGGTAAAGTCTGCGAAGACTTCGGTGACCACGGCTCGGTCGACCTGCGCCACAACATCGGCAGCTTTGCACCCGGCGGTTACTACTCCACATCGCCACCTGCGGTCACCAAAGACCTGGTAGTGATTGGCGGCCACGTGACCGACAACGTCTCCACTGACGAGCCATCCGGCGTGATCCGTGCGTACGACGTACGTACCGGCAAGCTGGTCTGGAACTGGGACAGCGGCAACCCGGACGACACCACGCCGATTGCTGAAGGCCAAACCTACACCCGCAACTCGCCTAACATGTGGTCGATGTTCGCGGTCGATGAAAACCTCGGCATGCTTTACCTGCCGATGGGCAACCAGATGCCTGACCAATATGGTGGCGACCGTACCGAAGACTCCGAGCGTTACAGCGCTGGCGTGACGGCACTGGACATCACCACCGGTAAGGTTCGCTGGTACCGTCAGTTCACTCACCATGACCTGTGGGACATGGACGTGGGCGGTCAGCCGACCCTTATGGACCTGAAGACTGCTGACGGCGTGAAACCGGCGCTGCTGGCGTCGACCAAGCAAGGCAGCATCTACGTTGTTGACCGTCGTAATGGCGAAGACATCGTGCCGATCCGCGAAATCCCGGCGCCGGGCGGTGCTGTCGCAGGTGACCACACCGCGCCGACCCAACCGCGTTCGGACCTGAACATGATCCCGCCGC
Organism: Pseudomonas helleri; assembly: GCF_001043025.1. Taxonomy (GTDB): domain Bacteria; phylum Pseudomonadota; class Gammaproteobacteria; order Pseudomonadales; family Pseudomonadaceae; genus Aquipseudomonas; species Aquipseudomonas helleri. Next base: position 42,900 of record NZ_JYLD01000002.1, read on the forward strand.
AACTGACCGAGCGTGACATGTGGGGCGTGACCCCGTTTGACCAAATGCTCTGCCGGATCAACTTCAAATCCCTGCGCTACGACGGCATGTACACCCCGCCTTCGCTGCAAGGTTCGATCGTTTACCCGGGCAACTTCGGCGTGTTTGACTGGGGCGGCATTTCGGTCGACCCAGTGCGTCAGATCGCGTTCCTGAACCCGAGCTACATGGCGTTCACCTCCAAGCTGGTACCCCAGGCTGACGTAGCGGCCATGGGCCCACGCAAAGGCGAAACCTCGGGCGTGCAACCGAACAAGGGCGCTCCGTACGGCGTGATCCTTGAGCCGCTGTTGTCGCCGGTTGGCCTGCCTTGCCAGGCGCCGTCGTGGGGTTACGTTGCAGCGGTCGACCTGACCAACAACAACGTGATCTGGAAACACAAGAACGGCACCGTGCGTGACAGCTCGCCAGTACCGATCCCGCTGCCAATGGGCGTTCCAAGCCTGGGCGGGACCGTGACCACGGCCGGTGGCGTTGCTTTCCTGAGCGGCACCCTGGACCAATACCTGCGTGCTTACGACGTGAACAACGGTAAAGTCCTGTGGGAAGGTCGCCTGCCAGCAGGCGGTCAAGCCACGCCAATGACCTACGCAGGCAAGGACGGCACCCAATACGTGCTCGTCATGGCCGGTGGTCATGGTGGTCTGGGCACCCAAAAGGGTGACTACATCATGGCGTTCAAACTGGCTAAATAAGCGTTACAGCCAGGTATGAAAAAGGCGGCTATCTCTCGATAGCCGCCTTTTTTATGGCCATTGTAGGAGCGAGCTCGCCTCGCGATCTTTTGATCTTTCAAAGAAGCGTTACGCCGTAGCCCGCAACTCATTCAACCAGCTTTCAAACGCCGCAGCGTCCAGCGGGCGGCTGATCAGGTAGCCTTGCGCCGTGTCGCACTGCCAGCGCTTGAGCAAGTCCAGGCTGTGAGGGTATTCAACGCCTTCGGCCACCACTTTTAGCCCCAGGTTATGGCTCATTTCAATGGTCGAGCGCACGATCACCGCATCTTCACTGGCTTCGTCCAGGTTACGCACAAAGGACTGGTCAATTTTCAGTTCCTGTACCGGCAACCGCTTGAGGTGGGCCAGCGAGGAATAGCCCGTGCCAAAGTCGTCCACCGACAAACTGATCCCGCAATCGCGTAGCCCTCTGAGCACCGCCAGCGAATGCTCGGGGTCGTGCATCACCGCGCTTTCGGTGATCTCGAAAGTCAGTTGCTGCGCTGCCACCTGATACTGCGCCAGCAAGGCCTGCACTTGCGGGGCCAGGCAATCACCGCGCAAATCGTCCGCCGAGATGTTGATCGACAGTTGCAGGTGCAGCCCGCGGTGGTTCCACTCGACCAGTTGCCGAATGCTCGCTTCAATCACCCAGTCGGTCAGCAGTTTCATGCTCCCGGAGCGTTCTGCCAGCGGGATGAACTCTGCCGGTGAGACCACGCCAAACACCGGATGCTGCCAACGCAGCAAAGCTTCGGCCTGGCTCACATGCCCGCTGCGCAGGTCGAGTTTGGGCTGGTACTGAATAAACAGTTCGCCGTCACTGGCGGCATGGCGCAAGTCCCGAATCAACTGAATTTGCCGTTGATGCGCGAGGTCGCGGTCCTGTTGATAGACCTGCAGATAGCCGGTCAAGGCCGCTGCGTCACTGCGCGCAATGGCAGCGCGGGCCATCAGCTCTTCGGCGGTTTGGCCATGGGTTGGATACACCGAGATGCCCATGCGAACATCCAGTTGCACATCATGCCCGTCGAGGTTCAGGGGCTGGCTCAACAATCCATACAAGCGATCCGCCATCTCCACCCCGGCATCGACCTGGGTGTTTTCCAGCAGCAACAAGAATTCGTTGCCGGTGATGCGTGCGGCCGTGCTGCTTTCAGGCAGTGCCTCGATCAGCACATGGGTGGTTTTGAGCATGATCAACTCCAGACCTTCCGGGCCAGAGCTTTCTCTGATCAAGCGGTAATTTTCAATCCCCAGATAAATCAACACCACGCTGCGTCGGGCGGTAATGGCGCTGCCCAGGCGCTCCATGACCAACGCCCGGTTGGGCAGCCCGGTCAATGGATCATGCAATGCGTTGTGCGCCAATTGCTGTTCACGCACAGCAATTCCGTTTTGCATGGCATTGAATGCCCTGGCCAGAAAACCCAGTTCATCGCGGCGTTTAAGCACCACCGGTGTTGAGTAGTCACCCCGCCCGATACGCTGCGCCGCTGCGGCCAGCAGGCTGACCGGGCGCGACACTTCTCGCGCCAGCCACAAGGCGCCCAGCAATGAGGCCAGCAAGGCCGCGAGGGAGATCCATAAAAACTTGCGGTCCAGCGAGGTGAACGCCTGCAGTGTCTGGTCCAGCGGGCTTTGCAGCAAGGCCATGACCTGACCGTTGGCGGGGTCGCCTGAGTTGGCCAGTTGCAGCAGTTGCCCCAAAAAGCGCTTACCGGCGAACTCACTGAAGTGCGTCAAGGGCCCCGGAGGGTTGTCGCGCAAGAACCGCACAAGGCTCTCTTCCATCGCCTCTGGCTGGGTGCTGGCCAGCGCCCCGGAACGCCCGTCTTTCACTCCCAAAAATGACACCTCAAGGTTGCTCAAGGTGCGTAACTCTTGGGCAAATACTTCATCCATCGGCATCGCCGACACCACCCGCATCACGGGCAAAGGCGCCAGCACCACACCTTGCACCATCATGTAGGGGCGCTCGTCGAGTACCCCGATCAGCTTGATCTGTGAGCCGCGCCGCGCCTGGCTCAAGGCTTGGGCATACGGAAAAGTCTGGCCTGGCGGCAGGCTCGCCAGGGTACTGATGATGATCTTGCCCCGCAGGTCGAGCACGAACAAATCACTGTCGCGCAGGCTGGCCTCGAAGGTTTCCAGGGCGTTTTCAATTTCTTGCGGGCGACCATCGATGACGGCTTCACGAAAATCCTGGTCATTGGTCAGCCAGTTAAGGCCGTACTGAATACGCCGCGCACGAAAATCGACAAACCGTTCGAACACCCGGGTGCCGTTTTTCAACTGATTTTCAGCTTGATCGCTGGCCGCCGTGACGGTCGCCGCCTTTACCGCGAAATACACGGCACCGATCACGACCAGCAACAGCAGCGCGAGTACGAAGCTGATATGAGCCTGAAAGCTATTGCGCAATTTCATCGGCGGGCCTCAATCCATTGACGATGTACTGCCTGTGTAACGAATCCCTGAGGCATGCGGGCACTCTCTCGCCAACTTAAAAGTCAAATAACTGACTTTTAGCCCAGCTTTGATAATTTTCCAGCCTCGTCGTCACAAACAAGAAGATCGCCTAATAAATACGGGCCGTCTACCGTCAAGTTGTTGGCGACAAAGGCTTAGCTTTTTTACTGGCATGCAACAACGCAACACGCGCACGGAAAGAAACGGCGCCTTGGCCTATGGTTGGGTGTTAGCTGATTTACGCGGTGAACAAAACTTCACCATTGAAACCTCTGGTTCCGTGCCCCATCTAAAGCACATACCCCATTGCGCAGGTGCCCCATGAGCGACCAGCAAAATTTTAAAGAGAACACCGTCGAGCACGCTGATATAGAACACAACGAAGCTGAATCAACCGCTCACAAGGGCGGGACCGAGCTGGCCTTGCCGGGTCAGAACCTGCCGGACAAGGTGTACATCATCCCGATTCACAATCGGCCGTTCTTCCCGGCACAAGTGCTGCCGGTCATCGTCAACGAAGAACCCTGGGCCGAAACCCTCGACCTGGTCAGCAAGTCGCCTCATCACTCGCTGGCGTTGTTTTTTGTCGACACGCCCACTGATGATCCGCGCCATTTTGATACCACCAGCCTGCCCGAGTACGGCACGCTGGTGAAAGTGCACCACGCCAGTCGCGAAAACGGCAAATTGCAATTTGTGGCACAGGGCCTGAGCCGTGTGCGCATCAGCATGTGGCTCAAACACCACCGCCCGCCGTACCTGGTGGAAGTCGAATACCCGCAGGAAGCCAATCAGCCCACCGACGAAGTCCGGGCTTACGGCATGGCGCTGATCAACGCGATCAAAGAGTTGCTGCCGCTTAACCCGCTGTACAGCGAAGAGCTGAAAAACTACCTCAACCGCTTTAGCCCTAACGACCCTTCGCCCCTCACCGACTTTGCCGCCGCCTTGACCTCGGCCACAGGCAACGAGCTGCAAGAAGTGCTCGATTGCGTGCCCGTCCTCAAGCGCATGGAAAAAGTCTTGCCGATGCTGCGCAAGGAAGTTGAAGTCGCCCGCCTGCAAAATGAAATTTCCGCCGAAGTTAACCTCAAGATCGGTGAACATCAGCGTGAATTTTTCCTTAAAGAGCAGCTCAAGGTCATTCAGCAAGAGCTGGGGCTGACCAAAGATGATCGCAGTGCCGACATCGAGCAATTCAAGCAACGCCTTGAAGGCAAGACTCTGCCCGCCCAGGCCCGCAAGCGCATTGACGAAGAAATCAACAAACTGTCGATTCTTGAGACTGGCTCGCCCGAGTACGCGGTAACCCGCAATTACCTGGATTGGGCCAGCTCAGTGCCGTGGGGCGTGTTCGGCAAGGACAAACTGGACCTCAAGCACGCGCGCAAGGTGCTCGACGCCCACCACGCCGGGCTGGATGACATCAAAGACCGCATCCTCGAGTTCCTCGCCGTGGGCGCTTACAAAGGCTCGGTCAGTGGCTCGATCGTGTTGCTGGTCGGCCCGCCGGGCGTGGGTAAAACCAGTGTCGGCAAGTCGATTGCCGAATCGCTGGGCCGTCCGTTCTATCGCTTCAGCGTCGGCGGCATGCGCGACGAAGCCGAGATCAAGGGCCATCGTCGAACCTACATCGGTGCCCAGCCGGGCAAGCTGGTGCAGGCGCTTAAAGACGTTGAAGTGATGAACCCGGTGATCATGCTCGACGAGATCGACAAGATGGGCCAAAGCTTCCAGGGCGACCCGGCATCAGCGCTGCTGGAAACCCTCGACCCGGAGCAAAACGTCGACTTCCTCGACCATTACCTGGACTTGCGCCTGGACCTGTCGAAAGTGCTGTTTGTGTGCACCGCCAACACGCTGGACTCGATCCCCGGCCCTCTGCTCGACCGCATGGAAGTCATCCGCCTTTCGGGGTACATCACCGAAGAGAAAGTCGCGATTGCCAAGCGTCACCTGTGGCCTAAACAGCTGGAAAAAGCCGGTGTCGATAAAGCACGCCTGAGCATCACTGACAGTGCACTGCGCTTGCTCATTGATGGTTATGCCCGTGAAGCCGGTGTGCGCCAGTTGGAAAAACAACTGGGCAAGCTGGTGCGTAAGGCCGTGGTCAAGTTGCTCGACAACCCGGACGCGGTGATCAAGATCGGCCCTAAAGACCTCGAAGCCTCACTGGGCACCGCAGTGTTCCGCAACGAACAGGTCATCAGTGGCGTCGGCGTGATCACTGGCCTGGCCTGGACCAGCATGGGCGGCGCGACCTTACCCATTGAGGCCACACGCATTCACACGCTCAACCGCGGCTTCAAGCTGACGGGGCAATTGGGCGAGGTAATGAAAGAGTCTGCTGAAATCGCCTACAGCTACATCAGTTCCCACCTGAAGCAGTTTGGCGGCGACCCGCGTTTCTTTGACGAGGCCTTTGTGCACTTGCACGTGCCTGAAGGCGCCACGCCTAAAGACGGCCCAAGTGCCGGGGTCACCATGGCCAGCGCCTTGCTGTCTCTGGCGCGCAATCAGGCGCCGAAAAAAGGCATCGCCATGACCGGCGAACTGACCCTCACCGGCTATGTTCTGCCGATTGGCGGGGTGCGGGAAAAGGTCATTGCGGCCCGTCGGCAGAAAATCCACGAGTTAATCTTGCCCGAGGCGAATCGGGGCAAGTACGAGGAACTGCCGGACTACTTGAAAGAAGGCATGACCGTGCACTTCGCCAAGCGCTTCACCGACGTGGCCAAAGTGCTGTTTTAAACGCTACGTGTACTGCCCTCTGAGTCAAAAAGGCGCAAACCCTTGCACCAGAGGGGCTCGTATATACAGGTTTGGCCACTGGCCAAACCTGTATAACTAAACAACCTGTTATTTGTGACAGTAGACACATCTGTATTTCCCAACGTTAATAGCGTCTCAGCCGACAGGTATTAACGTTGGGTACAGCTATGCCACTTCACCATCCTGCGTACCAAAATCCGGATGCCCTTTGGCGCAACGTTACGGGCCCAAGCGCTTTCAACCCCAGAACTCGCGGTGAACTCAAGGCCGAATTGCTCGACAGGCCGTCGTTTACGGCGCAAGAAATGACCTTCGCCAGCAGCCACAAAAAAATCATCGTGACCGCAGAGTTCGACGAGTTTGGCTCCAAGGCTTATCGCGCCATTGCCCTGACTCTGGACATCAATATCCAGTCGGGTATCTACCTGTTTAAACAGGGAGAACCTGGCCCTGTGCAGGGGATGTCCTACATCGAATACGTTGAAGTTGATGGGCGCGAGATGTACCACTTGAACCAGGCCAATGTCGGCACCTTGCACCTCAGCGTGATCGAGAGTTGCTACAGCGCCCGCCTGTTCACCTTTGAAGGCTCAGACCATAAAGGCGAAGCCCTTGAGATGTGCGGTGATTTCACCATCACCCCACCCCACGCCAGCTTCTGACTTTCCGGCTTGTGGCCGACGACAAATGGCGCAGCCGCCATCATGGGGTATGCTGCGCACTTGTCTTTGTCCGACCGGAGCCTGCAATGTCCCTCGCACGATTAGTCCCGCTGCTCAGCCTCGGTTTGCTGGCCGCCTGTGCGCACCCGCCTGCGCAAAACGTTACTGTTGAAGAACAAAGCGACTGCCCGATTCAACTGCATGTAGGGCAAAACCTCATGCTGTCGCTGCCCAGCAACCCCACCACCGGCTACCGCTGGGCCATCCAGGACTCGGCGGGCGGCGTGCTGCGCAGCCTTGGTCCTGAGGTCTACAACAGCAGCGATGACGGCCAACTGCTCGGCAGTGGCGGGCATTCGACCTGGCGCTTTGAGGCCTTTGCTGCGGGCAACGGCCGCCTGCGCCTGACCTCTCAGCAACCCTGGGAGCCCGAAGCAGAACCGGCGCAAACCTTCGATTGCCCCATCACCGTTAACTGAGCCTGCACGGCTTATCAGACAGACCGCGCATCCCGGCGCCAACTTGGCTAAAATGCGCCCCCGTTTTAACTATCCAGCGCCGGAACTGTCGTGAGCAAAGAAGTCGTGAGCAAAGAACCTGACCGTATTTTCGCCCAGCCCCTGGCCCAGGTCCCGGACTTCGCCTTTAACGAAGACGTGGTGCGGGTGTTCCCGGACATGATCAAGCGCTCGGTGCCGGGTTACCCGACGATTGTCGAAAACCTGGGCGTGCTCGCGGCTCAATTCGCCCAGCCCGACAGCGTGCTGTACGACTTGGGCAGTTCCTTGGGCGCGGTGACCCAGGCTTTGCGCCGCCATGTGCGCACCGATGGCTGCAAAGTCATTGCCGTGGACAACTCCACCGCCATGGTCGAGCGCTGCCGTGAATACCTCAACGCCCAGAACTCGATGTTTCAGGAGTTGCTGCCGGTCGAGGTAATCGAAGGCGACATTCTGGCCCTGGAATTTCAGCCTGCCTCGGTAGTGGCGCTGAACTTCACCCTGCAATTTATCGCCCCTGACCAGCGCCTGGCCTTGCTCAGCCGGATTCGCCAGTCGTTGCTGCCGGGTGGCGCGATGATCCTCTCCGAGAAGCTGCGCTTCAGTGATCCCGAAGAGCATGCGCTGCTGACCGATCTGCACATCGCCTTCAAGCGGGCCAACGGTTACAGCGACCTTGAAATTGCGCAAAAGCGCAGCGCCATCGAAAACGTCATGAAGCCCGACAGCCTCGAAGAACACCGCGAACGCCTGCTGGCGGCCGGGTTCTCGAAAGTCGTGCCGTGGTTCCAGTGTCTTAACTTTGCCTCGTTGATTGCCTTGCCATGATTGATCTTTCCCCCCTCGCCCGCCGTTTGGCCGGGACGCCCTTGGCTGAATGGGCCAACACTCTGCAAGCGCAGCTCGACGTCAAAATGGAGAAAGGTCACGGCGACCTGGAACGCTGGCAAAGTGCGCTGGACGCCTTGCCCAACGTGCTGCCGACCGAGATCGACCTGCTCAATGGCCTGACCCTGGACACCGACTGCGACGACGCCACGCGCGCGCAAATGCGCCAGGCGCTGCTCGGCCTGTCACCGTGGCGCAAAGGCCCGTTTGACTTGTTCGGCGTGCATGTCGACACCGAGTGGCATTCAGACTGGAAATGGTCACGCGTGGCGCCGCACATCGACCTTAAGGGCAAGCGCATCCTTGATGTCGGCTGCGGCAATGGTTACTACATGTGGCGCATGCTCGGCGCAGGCGCCCACAGCGTGATCGGCGTCGACCCCAACTGGCTGTTCTTCTGCCAGTTCCAGGCCGTTCAACGCTTTTTGCAGCAAGAGGCCGCCTGGCACCTGCCCTTCCCGTTCGAAGACCTGCCGGCCAACCTGGAAGGCTTCGACACGGTGTTTTCCATGGGCGTGTTCTACCACCGCCGCTCCCCCATCGAGCATTTGCTGGCGTTGAAAGACTGCCTGGTCAAAGGGGGCGAACTGGTGCTGGAAACCCTGGTGATTGAAGGCGATGTGAACCAGGTGCTGGTGCCCGAAGACCGCTACGCGCAGATGCGCAACGTGTGGTTCCTGCCCTCGATCCCCGCCCTGGAACGCTGGCTGCGCCGTGCCGGTTTCAGCGACGTGCATTGCGTCGACGTAAGCATCACCACCGTTGAAGAACAACGTGCGACTGAATGGATGAAATACCAGTCGCTGAGCGACTACCTGGACCCGAACGACCACAGCAAAACCATTGAAGGCCTACCCGCGCCGATGCGCGCCGTGATCGTCGCTAAAAAATAAAACCATCCCCCCCCTGTGGGAGCGGGCTTGCTCGCGATATGAACACCTCGGTACATCATGTATATCGAGGTGATCTCATCGCGAGCAAGCCCGCTCCCACAGCAAGCTCGCTCCTACAAGGGTCTGCGGGTTATTTCGCCCGGCGGGCCTTGAAGAATTCGCTGAGGATGGCGCCGCATTCGTCGGCCAGCACCCCGCCTTCAAACAGCACCCGGTGGTTCAAAAAGCCCTGGGTAAAAAATTGCCCCTGGCTTTGCACAATCCCGGCCTTGGGCTCCAGCGCACCGAACACCACCCGCGACACCCGCGAATGCACGATCAAGCCTGCGCACATGCTGCACGGCTCGAGCGTCACGTACAGCGTGCTGCCGGGCAGCCGGTAGTTGCTGGCCGCCGTGGCCGCGGCGCGGATGGCGACCATTTCAGCATGGGCGCTGGGGTCGCTGCCGCTGATGGGGCAGTTGAAACCACGGCCGATGATTTCACCGTTTTGCACCAGCACCGCGCCCACCGGCACTTCACCCAAGGCCGCGCCTTGCGCCGCCAGCGCCAGCGCTTCACGCATAAAGTCTTGATCGCGGCTGCGGTCGATAATCTGGGGTTGACGCCCTTGTCGCATCAGGAAACCTCAATTGCGGCCATGAGGCCGGTTTCCATGTGGTCAATCACATGGCAGTGGAACATCCACACGCCGGGATTATCGGCCACCAGGGCCACGCGGGCACGCTCGTTTTTGCCCAACAGGTACGTGTCGGTGAAATACGGCGTGATTTTTTTGCGATTGGACGCCAGCACCTTGAAGCTCATGCCGTGCAGGTGGATTGGATGCTGGTACTGGGTCATGTTCTTGAATTCAAACACGTAGCTCTGGCCCAGCTTGAGCTTGGCAATCGGCCGGTCAGCGCAGGTTTTGTCTTTGATGTCCCAGGCTACGCCGTTGATCTGCCACAGGCTCGGCGGCTGATCCGTGCCCAGGTTCTCGGACACGGAACCGACCCATTCAAAGTTGAAATTGATCTTCTCGGCCTTGTCGACATCAGGCTCGGCAATCGGATTGGCCGGCAAGGCGGGCGGCCATTGTGCAGGTGCATCGTTATTGGCCACCGACAACAGCGTGCCCAAACGCACCGGACCATCGCGCAACGACAGTTCTTCACCCGCAGCCGGGGCCTTGATCGCCAGGCAAATACGCATGCCGGGGCCCAGCCAATACTCTTTGCCCAGCGGGCGCGGCTCGATGGGGTTGCCATCCAGCGCATAGATCTGCGCCTCGACGCCGGGAATATTCAGGCGATAGGTCAGGGTGTTGTCGAGGTTGAGAATTCGCACGCGGGTGATTTGCCCGGCAGGCAATTCAATGGTCGGCACATGGCTGCCATTAATCGTCGACAAACGCCCCGCCGTACCGCCACGCGCCGCCTCACGGGTGATGCTGAAAGGCAAAAAGTTGCCTTCTTCATCGACGTGCCAGTTTTTAATGCTCAGCGTGCGCTCGTGCTTGAAGCCCGTAGGCTCGCGCTCTTCGACAATCAGCGGGCCGACCAGGCCTCGGCCCAGTTCTTCGCTGCTGTTGACGTGGGGGTGATACCAATAGCTGCCCGCATCGGGCACCCGGAACTTGTAATCGAAGTATTCGCCAGGCAGCACCGGCAATTGCGAGACGTACGGCACGCCGTCCATTTCCAGAGGCAGGCGGATGCCGTGCCAATGGATCGTGGTCGCAACCGGCAGATGGTTGATAAACCGCACCCGCAGCCATTCACCCTGGCGCACCCGTAGCTCAGTGCCCGGCGCCGAAGGGCCAAAAGCCCAGGCCTCGGTCTGATGACCGGGCACCAGCTCAACGTCCAGCGGCGCGGCAATCAGCTCGTAATCGTGACCGGCCTGCTCATCGGCCATCTTGCCCAACCAGTAACGCGAAGCGCCCCCTGCGCCAACACCCACCACGACCAGGCCGGCTAAACCACCGAGTATTTGTCGACGGGTAAAGGACATGGACTTAACTACCTCTCGTATCCGGCGCGGGCTCAGCGCCCGCAAAAGGCGAATACGATACACCTGCAACTGCGAAACAGTAAGGGTGGGGTGACGACGGACTGCAAAAGCCCCTCACCCTTGCCCTCTCCCAAGGGAGAGGGAACCGACTGGGGGATATTGCAGAGATGCAGCAACGTGAAATGACTCCATTGAATCCATAATCGACTCGATTTCTCAGGTCGATGCATCTTGTGGAACAACTCGGTCAGTCCCCTCTCCCTCCGGGAGAGGGTTAGGGAGAGGGCAGTTTTCAGTCGTAAACGCCCACCAAATGCACCACACCGCCCGCCAGGGTCATCATCCCCGGCACACCCGCCAGTCGCAGAGCGTGAGGGTCAACACGTGACGTATCGTTTAGCTCCACGCGGATGCGGGTCAACGCCACGCGCTGCTCGGACTTGAGGTTGCCGGCGCCGCCAAGGGCCGCGACCACCGCGCTCGCCAGCGTCGACACATTGGGGGCGGGCTCATCCGCCACCAGGTCCGGGGTCAGTGCTTTCCAAAAAGCCTGCTGCAATTTTGCAAACATGTTCAGTTCTCCAGCACCAATGAATGAGCAACGTTAGCCGCGTGTGACGGCTGCAAGGCGGCACGCACCTGCTCTGCACTTTCCAGCTCCAGCACCTGCTGCGCCAACACTTGGCAGTCCTTGAATTCCAGCTCACGAACCCGCGCTTTAATAGTCGGGATCAACGGCACGCTCACCGATAACTCGTCCACACCCAAGCCAACCAGTAGCGGCACCGCCAATGACTCGGACGCCAGCGCGCCGCACACGCCCACCCACTTGCCGTGGGCATGCGCGGCCTTGACGGTCGTGGCGATCAGGCGCAGTACCGCCGGGTGAAAACTGTCGGCCTGGCTGGCCAGACGCGGGTGATCGCGGTCCATCGCCAAGGTGTATTGGGTCAGGTCATTGGTGCCAATCGAGAAGAAGTCGACTTCAGGGGCGAACACGTCAGCCATCAGCGCGGCCGCCGGAACTTCAATCATGATCCCAAGCTTGGGCAACCGGGTAATACCCAGGCGTTGCGCTTGCTCCTCCAGCAACTGGCGGGCGAGGCGCAACTCGGACACTTGGGTGACCATCGGCAGCATGATGTGCAGGCGGGTCAGGTCGGCACTGGCCAGGATCGCGCTGAACTGCTCACGCAGCAGTTCAGGACGCTCCAGACACAGGCGAACCCCGCGCATGCCTAAAAACGGGTTGGCCTCAGGTTCCATCGGCACGTAGGTCAAGGGTTTGTCACCGCCCACATCCAGCGTGCGCACCACCAGGTTGTAGTCAGGGCCAACCGCGCGGGCAATGGCGCTGTAGGTCGCGACCTGTTCGTCGTGGCTCGGCGCGCTGCTGCGCTCCAGGTACAAGAACTCGGAACGCAACAAGCCCACGCCTTCACCGCCCAGGCTCATGCCCTGCTCGGCCTCGGCCAGCGAGGCGATGTTGGCAGACACTTCGATATGCCGACCATCGCGGGTATCCGCCCGCAACGCCGCGTGCGCCAGATCCAGCGCCTGGCGCAGACGCTGCTGCTCGCGCTTGGCCGTCAGCGCTGCCACCGCTGCTTCGCTGGGGCGCACATGCAACTCGCCCTGCTCGGCATCCAGCAACACCGGCGTGCCGCTGGCCAAGCTCAGGACGTGCGCAGGCAAGCCACACATGGCCGGCAAGCCCAAGGCCCGCGCCAGAATCGCCACATGGCTGGTGGCGCCGCCGCCCACGGTGGCAAACCCCACCACCTTGGTTGTATCGAGCCCGGCGGTTTGTGAAGGGCTGAGTTGCTCTGCGATCAAGATGGCGTTGTCGGGCAGCGCCTGAACCGTGTCCTCGACCCGCAGAATCAACTTGAGCACGCGCTGCCCGACATCTGCGAGGTCTTGCGCCCGCTCCGCCAGAAACGCATTGCCCAGATTGCGGAAGACTTTTTCGTTGGCTTCAACCGCAGCGGCCCACGAAAACGCCGCGCTTTTGCCCGACGCCAACAGCGGGTAGGCCTGCTCCAGCAAGCTTGGGTCTTGCAGCAGTTCACGGTGGGCACTGAAGATTTGCCCCTGCGGGCCTTGGCTGAACTCGCGACCCAAGGTGTCCAGTGCGGTATCCGCTTCGAGCAGGGCGCGTTGCAACTGCGCCCGCTCAAAGGCTTCACCCGCCCCTGCTTCCGGGTAGTCGAGGGTCTGCGCGGCGACTTGCACCACCTGCCCAAACACCGCCCCGGAAGACGCGCAGACACCGCGCAACAAGGTGTCATCCACCCGCACCGGTTCAGGTGCCGGTGCGTACGTAGTTTCAGTGGCAACTTGGGCAACGGGCGTCACCGCCTCGCCGCAACCGGCCACCAGCAGATCTGAGAGCACACGAATCGCTTGCTCGGCATCCTCGCCAGTGGCGCTGACCTGCACCACATCGCCGTGGCTGGTTTGCAAGGTCATGATCGCGACCAACGATTTGGCGTTGATGCGCTGCTCGTGTTTGTGCAGCTCGATGGTGGCCGCAAAACCCTTGGCCGCCTGGGCAAACACCGCCGCAGGGCGGGCGTGCAGGCCGTTCGGGTTGGGCAGCACAATGGCCAGCGAAAACAGCGTGTCACCCTGGCTCGGCGCCTGCTGCGTCGAGGCTTGCGCGGCCGCGCCCACACGCAGCAGCGGCTGGCCAGCCTCGACCAGCACTTCGCTGCCCGACACGTCGGTAATGCTTTCACCGCTGACCACCAGCATCAGGGTGAGCAAGCTGCGTGCATTTTGCGCGACGTAGTCGGCATCAAATTCGATCAACGCCTGCCCGGCTACGACCTGCTGGCCTTCCTCAACCAGGCAGGTGAAGCCTTGGCCGCCAAGGTTTACCGTGTCCAGGCCGATGTGCAGCAGCACTTGCACCCCGCTTGCATCAGTAATGCTGACCGCGTGCCCGGTGTGCTGCAGGTTGCTGATCACACCGGCCAGCGGCGCACAGAGCACCTGCGACGTCGGGTCGATGCACAGGCCGTCGCCCATCAAACGGCTGGAGAACACCGGGTCAGGCACGTGCTCAAGCGGCATCAGGACACCCGATAACGGCGCCAGCAGTTCCAGTTGTTGGGTTGTAACCATGACTTCACCTGCAGTTGATTCGGTTAAATGCCGATGGAGCGCGAGCCCCGCAGCGTCGCTTATTTCCACCAGTACTCGATTTGTACACCGGCGTTGGAACCATGCCGCGCCGAGCCAAAGGCGCCGCTGTCAGACAATGCAGAGCCTGCATCAAACTCATTGGCCGCACGTTGCGCGGCGGCGTTCCAGCTCGCGTAGGTGTAATACAAGCGGATTTCCGGGCGAGCCCAGAAGCTTGGACCATTGGGCGACCAGGTCGGCGCAAAGGTGAACTTGCTCAGCTTGCGCGTACCGTCTGGGGCACGCACCTGGTCATGCCCAAACTCGGTCACCAGCTTGAACTGCTCGGTGATCGCGTAGGTCGGTCGCACGCCCAGCGAGAGCCACTCCTGATTGCCGCCATCCGGGCGGAAGTCCTTTTGATACACGGCCTCGACCTGCCCGCCAAAACGCGGGGTCACTTGCCAGTCAAAAAATTCGACGATCCGGTAACGCTTGCTGCTGTTATCCAGCCGGGTATCGCCGGTGTAGCCCAGCCCCGTGCCGGAGCCTTCGCCGTATTGCAGGGCCAGTTTGTTTTTGCCGCCCAGAAACTCGCTCTGGACGTGCTGCGCGGTGATCGCCCAGCCACTGTGCGCGTCGGTGCGCTGGGGTTTTTCCAGATAGCTGAGGCCGAATTCCAGTTGCCCGCCGGGGTTGGTGTTGAACCCGGCGACGTTAAAATCGTGACGCGTTACGTAGTCTTCCTGATACAGGCTGTCTTTGCGCGACAAGGCGTAGCTGTACTTCAGACCGCCGATCAATACGTCCTCGATGCCCGCGCCGGTAGCGCTCTGGTTCCAGTAGTAGAAGTCGGAAATATGAATGTCGTTACGCTTGTAGTAACGCCGCCCGGCCCACACCGAGCCGCCATTGAGGCTCGGCAGGTTGGACCACTGCGCGTACAACTGCGGCAAGCGCGCCGAACCGTTATCGCCCTGGAACGTCAGCTGGCGGTTGTATTGGTTGTACAGCGAGGCCATACCGTCAACGCTGAGGACCGAACCGTCATCAAAGTTATAGACGTCCTGGCGCAACTCCAACTCAGCATACTGCTCGCATTCATTGCCCAACCGATACTTGGCCTCGGCGCCAGGCAGCTTGAAGCACGACTGCTTGCCGCCTTCCAGCGAATTGCCGATGCCGCTGCGCAAGTACCCGGCGAACTCCAGGGCGTTGGCCGAAAGCGGCGCCAGCAGGCACACGCAAGCGGTGAAAATACTGCGATTGAGGGTTGTGTTCATGAGTGGCCTTTTTATTTTTATTGTGATGAAACCGATAAAGCCTCTGTAGGAGCGAGCTTGCCTCGCGATCTTTTAAAAGATCAAAAGATCGCGAGACAAGCTCGCTCCTACAGGGTTATTGCGTTGTCAGATGCACGGCAAACGACTCGTAGGGGCGCAAGGTGATGCGCTGCGTGCGCGTCGACTGGTCGTCGTAGTTGCTGATCAACAGGCGTTGGGCCATGTCTTGGCTGATCACGCCGTCAGGCAAATCCACCACGCAATCGGTGCCGTAGAAGTTGTTGAGCACCAGCACGCTTTCGCCCTCGCCCTGGCGCAGATACGCCCAGACCTGCGGGTGCTCGGCCAGCAACTGGCGGTATTCGCCGTGTGACAGCAGCGGCTCTTCGCGACGCAACGCAATCAGCCGACGGTAGTGATGCAGCACCGAGTCCGGGTCATTCAATTGCGCATCGACGTTGATCTGCGCGGCGTTCGCAGGGATCCCGATCCACGGCTCTGCCGTGCTGAAACCGGCATTGGCCTGCTGGTTCCATTGCATCGGCGTGCGGCTGTTGTCCCGCGACTTTTGCAGGATCGCTGCCATGCAGTCTTCGTGGGACACCCCGGCTTCGCGCTTGAGGCGATAGATGTTCAGGGTTTCGACGTCGCGGTATTGCTCGATGCGCTCGAAACCCGGGTTGGTCATGCCGATTTCTTCACCCTGATACACATACGGCGTGCCTTGCAGGCAATGCAGGGCGGTGGCGAGCATCTTCGCCGAGACCACACGGAACTCACCGTCATCACCAAAGCGCGACACCGCACGGGGTTGGTCGTGGTTACACCAGAACAACGCGTTCCAGCCGCCACCGGCCTGCATGCCCACTTGCCAGTCCGACAAAATGCCTTTGAGCGCAAGGAAGTCGAAGTCGGCACGCACCCACTTCTGCATGTTTGGGTAGTCCACTTTCAAGTGATGAAAGTTGAAGGTCATCGACAGCTCTTTGCTCTCTGGCCGCGAGTAGCGGATGCAGTGTTCAAGGCTGGTAGAAGACATTTCACCAACGCTGACCAGATCGTGCCCGGCGAACACTTCGCGGTGCATCTCTTGCAAGTATTCGTGCACGTTGGGGCCGTCGGTGTAAAAGCGCCGACCATCGCTGTTGTCTTCCGGGAAGTGCGCAGGTTTGGAGATCAGGTTGATCACGTCCAGGCGGAAACCGCCCACGCCCTTGTCACGCCAGAAGCCCATGAGTTTGTAGACTTCGGCGCGCACCTTGGGGTTGTCCCAGTTCAAGTCGGCCTGGGTGTGGTCAAACAGGTGCAGATAGTACTGACCGGTTTGCGCCTCGTATTCCCAGGCCGAACCGCCGAACTTGGACTCCCAGTTGTTCGGCTGGTCACGCCAGATGTAGAAGTCGCGATACGGGTTGTCGAGGCTGCTGCGCGCTTGCTGGAACCACTCGTGTTCGATGGAGGTGTGGTTCACCACGATGTCGAGCATCAGCTTGATCCCACGGGCCTTGGCCTCGCTGATTAACAGCTCGCAATCGGCCATGCTGCCGTAGCTCGGGTCGATGGCGTAGTAGTCGCTGATGTCATAGCCGTTGTCGCGCTGCGGCGAGCGCAGAAACGGCGTCAGCCACAGGTAATCCACGCCCAGCCATTGCAGGTAGTCGAGCTTGTCGACCACGCCCAACAAGTCACCGGTGGCGTTGCCCGCGTGGCTGTGAAAACTTTTTGGGTAGATCTGATAGATCACCGAACGCTGCCAGTCTTGCATGAGAGGCTCCTTGCATAATCTTTGTAAAAGGGGCCGCTTCGCAGCCCATCGCAGCCTTCGGCAGCGACTACAGACGAGGGTCAGGCCACGCGGTAGCCGGGGCGGATGATTTTCAGGCTGAGTGCGCACGTCAAAACAAACGGCACGATGATCGCGACCAACATGCCGATGACGAACATCGGGATGTACTGCGGAATGATCGAGATAAATCCCGGCAAGCCGCCGACGCCAATCGCCGAGGCCTGGACCTTGTTCAGCGACAGGAAAATGCTGCCCAGCGCCGAGCCGATCAGGGCCGCGTAGAACGGAAATTTGTAACGCAGGTTGACCCCGAACATCGCCGGTTCAGTGATGCCGAAATACGCGGACACCGCCGAGGTAGACGCCATGCTGCGCTCGCGCACGTTGCGGCTCATGTAGAACACGCCAAGCGCCGCGCTGCCCTGGGCCAGGTTGGACATCACGATCATCGGCCAGATAAATGTGCCGCCCTGGGTCGAGATCAATTGCAGGTCAACTGCGAGGAACATGTGGTGCATGCCGGTGATCACCAGCGGTGCGTACAACAGGCCAAAAATCATGCCGCCGAGCACTGGCGCCAGGTCAAACAGCATGACCACGCCTTCGGTGATCAGGATACCCAGGTGACGGGTCACCGGGCCGATGATCGCTAGCGCCAGCACGCCGGTAATAACGATGGTGGTGATGGGCACGACCAGCAATTGAATGGCATTGGGCACCCGTGCGCGCAGCCATTTCTCGATCACGCTCATCACGTACGCGGCCAGCAGGATCGGCAGGATTTGCCCCTGGTAGCCGACCTTCTCGATCTGGAACACACCCAGAATGTTGAAGTACGGCAGGCTTTGACCGTCCAGCCCGGCCACGGCCTTGCCGTAGTTCCAGGCGTTGAGCAGGTCGGGGTGTACCAGCATCAGGCCGAGCACGATGCCGAGGATTTCACTGCCGCCAAAGCGCTTGGCCGCCGACCAGCCCACCAACGCGGGCAAGAACACGAACGAGGTGTTGGCCATCAGGTTGATCAGGCTCCACACCCCGTCCAGCGACGGGTAGGCATCGAGCAGGGTTTTGTCGGCAATGAACATGCCTTTGGCGCCGAGCAGGTTGTTCACCCCCATCAGCAGGCCGGCAATGATCAGCGCGGGCAGAATCGGCATGAACACATCAGAGAACACCCGCACCAGACGCTGCATGGCGTTGGCCTTGTCGGCGCCTTTTTGCTTGACGTCGGCAATGGTCGACGCAGCCAGGCCGGTTTGCTCGCGCAGGGCGGCATAGACCTTTTCGACGTCGCCGGGGCCGATGACCACTTGGTACAGGCCACCGGTAAAGAAGGAACCTTTGACCAGGTCAATCTGATTGAGGGTTGCGCTATCGACCAGGCTGGGGTCTTTCAGCGCGAGGCGCAGACGGGTGACGCAGTGCGCGGCTTGCTCCAGGTTGTCGACGCCACCTAGGCATTGCAGCAACTCACCGGCAATCTTCGAATAATCGTGGCTCATGCGTTGTCTTCCGCTTGAAATTTTTATTATGGAGCGTCGTTTTGGCAGCACGCCGAAGCGAAAAATACTCGTCTGTACGAGTTAAAGCAACAACTGGTACAGACGAGTTTGAAAAATAAGCCGTGGCCTCTGCTTTACTGTGCAGTAGTTGGCAATCAGCACTATCAGCCACCTCTGAAGAATGCGCCTGAATGTTCCTAAAACAGAGCCTTTACCGCAGAGCTTGCGCTGCTCCCCCCCTGCCCTTATGGTTCGGGCCTTGAACACCTTCGGCATAGAGCCATCGTTATGACTAAATACAGCCAGATCTACACCGATCTGCTTGCAAACATCACCACTGAGCGCCTGGCGCGCGGTGCGCGCTTGCCGTCCGAAACAGAATTGATGACCCGCTACGACGCCAGCCGCGGCACCGTGCGCAAGGCGATTGAGCAGCTTCAGGAACGCGGCTTTGCGCAGAAGATCCATGGCAAAGGGACGTTTGTATTGTCTTCCAGCCCCATTGAGTTCCAGCTGGGCGGGATTGTCAGCTTCCAGGAAACCTACCCGAGCCTGGGCAATGACGTCAGCACTGAAGTGGTTGAGTTTGAGCACTTCCCGCTGGAGGGCGCGCTGACAGACAAGATCGACGCCGAGCCAGGCAGCCTGATCACTCGCGTCAAACGCGTGCGGCGCATAGATGGCAAACGGGTGATTCTGGACATCAACTGCTTCGTCAGCGAGCTGATTCCGGGGCTGACGCCAGAAATAGCGCAGCACTCGATCTACGCGTATATCGAGCAAACCCTGAACCTGCAGATCAGCTTTGCCCAGCGCACCATCGAAGCGGTGCCGCGCAGCAAGGATGATCAACTGCACCTGGATCTGGATGGGCAAAGCCACGTGATTGTGGTGAGCAACCAGACGTTCTTGCAGGACGGCAGGCAGTTTGAGTACACCGAGTCGCGGCATACCTTGGACAAGTTTTACTTTTCGGACATTGCCCGGCGCTAAACGTGTAGGAGCGAGCTTGCCTCGCGATCTTTGAAAAGGTCAAAAGATCGCGAGGCAAGCTCGCTCCTACAGTTAGCCGTGCGCAGTGTTTAGTGCTTGAACATCACATGCCGAATGGTGGTGTAGTCCTCAAGGCCGTACATCGACATGTCCTTGCCATAGCCTGAGAGCTTGGCGCCGCCGTGGGGCATTTCGCTGACCAGCATGAAGTGCGTGTTGACCCAGGTGCAGCCGTATTGCAGGCGGGCCGCCAACCGATGGGCGCGGCCGACATCGTGAGTCCACACCGAAGACGCCAGGCCATAGTCGGAGTCGTTGGCAAACTGCAAAGCCTGCGTTTCGTCGTCGAATTCGGTGACAGACACCACCGGCCCGAAGATCTCATGGCGCACCACTTCATCGTCCTGACGCGCACCCGCCAAAACGGTCGGTTCAAAGAAGAACCCCGGCCCTGCCACGCGCTTGCCGCCCGTTACCACTTCAATGTGCGACTGCTCACGGGCACGCTGGACAAAGCCTTCAACCCGCTCCAGATGCTGCAAGGTGATCAAGGGCCCAAGTTCTGTCTCAGGGTCGTCCTGCAACCCATGGCGAATACTGGACACAGCCTCACCGAGCTTTCTTACAAACTCGTGGTACACGCCCTTCTGTACATAAATACGGCAGGCAGCGGTGCAGTCCTGGCCGGCGTTGTAGAAGCCGAAGGTACGGATACCTTCAACCGCCGCGTCGATATCGGCATCGTCAAACACGATCACCGGGGCCTTGCCGCCCAACTCCATGTGCATGCGTTTAACGCTGTCGGCCGTTCCGGCGATGATCCGGCTGCCGGTCGCGACCGAACCGGTCAGCGACACCATGCGCACTTTGGGGTGGCTGGTCAGCGGTTTGCCGACACTTGGGCCGCGGCCAAAGACCACGTTAATGACGCCAGCCGGGAATATCTCTGCCATCAACTGCGCCAGTTTCAACGTGCTCAACGGGGTCTGCTCAGACGGCTTGATCACCACGGTATTACCGGCCGCCAGCGCCGGGGCGAGCTTCCAGGCGGCCATCATCAACGGGTAGTTCCAGGGCGCAATGGACGCCACCACGCCCACCGGATCACGGCGGATCATCGAAGTGTGCCCCGCCAGGTATTCCCCTGCTGCACTGCCTTGCAGGCAACGGCTGGCGCCCGCGAAAAAGCGGAACACATCGGCAACGCCGGGCAGTTCGTCGTTGAGCGCGGCGATGTAGGGTTTGCCGCAGTTATTGGACTCCAGGCGCGCCAGTTCCGGAGCGTGGGCGTCGATGGCGTCGGCCAGTTTCAGCAGCAATTGCGAGCGGTCCTTGGGCGTGGTCTGCGACCAGGCCTCGAACGCCGCGTCGGCTGCGCACACTGCTGCATCGACCTGCGCCAGGCTGGCCTCGGGGATTTCTACCAATGTGGCGCCCAACGACGGGTTGAGCACCGGGAGTTTTTCGCCTTCACCGGCGATGAGTTGACCATTGATCAGCAGGCAAATTTGCATGGTTTCTCCTGTGGGCGGCGTGGGCCACCCCATCAAAAAGGCGCAACCTCCCCGCATGCGCCGCAATCAAGGCGCACGTGGGTAGTTGCAAGGGCTAAGGGGTCGGGTGCGTCAGAGCGCGGGTTCAGGCACGGCGGTGCTGAACAGGCGGGTACGAAAGGCCAGGTACACCAGCCCCAGCACGACCCAGCATGAGCCGAGGATCAGCGCGTCGGCGTCCAGGCTGATGAGCATCCAGCCCGAGGTAATGGCCCCGATCAGCGGGAACAACACCCCGCGCAGCACACCGGCTTTGTCGCCCAGCGCACGGTCGAAGGTCAGTTTCAGCGCGCACAGGTTGACGGCGGTAAAGGCCAGGAATGCGCCGAAGTTAACCAAGGACGTGGCGGTGGCGATGGTCAGGCCAAAGCCGACAAAACCAAAGGCGCCGCACAGCACGATGTTGAACACCGGAGTCTTGTAGCGCGGGTTGAGCACGCCAAACAGCTTTTGCGGCAGTTGGTTGTCACGGCCCAGGGCATACAGCAAGCGCCCGACACTGGCCTGGAACGACAGGCCAGCAGCAAAGTGGGCAATGATGATGCCGGTCAGAACCACCGCAAAAAACAGGTCGCCGCCGATGGTCTTGGCGATTTCAAACGCCGCGCCGTCGATGTTCTCGAACACGCCCACCGGATGCGCCAGGTACATGAAGTACGAGGAGCCGACATACAGGCTGCCGCCGATCAAAGCCACCAGCAAAATGGCCCGCGGGATGGTGCGTTCCGGCTCAACGGTTTCTTCGCTCAAGGTCGACAGGGCGTCGAAGCCAAGGAACGAATAAGCAGCAATGGCAGCACCGGCCATGGTCGCCGAGAACGGTACATCGGCATTGAAGAACGGTTTGACCGACAACAACCCGCCCGGACCATTGATCGCGCTGACGTAGTGCCAACACAGGGCGATGAACACGGTGATGATGGTGAGCTGGATCAGCATCAAGATGATGTTGAAACGGTTAGCCACCTGGATCCCGAGGATGTTGAGCAACGAGGTGGACACGATAAATCCGGTGATCCAGACCCACTGCGGTACATCCGGGAACGCCAGGCTCAGGTAGCTCGCCCCCAACAGCCAGATCAGCATCGGGATAAAGAAGTAATCGAGCAGCGCCGCCCAGCCGACCATAAAGCCGATGTTGGGATTAAGCATTTTACGGGTGTAGGTATAAGCCGAACCTGCTGTCGGAAACACCCGCACCAGTCGCCCGTAGCTCAACGCGGTAAAAATGACGCCGATGGACGCCACCACATAAGACAACGCCACGGTGTTTTGGCTGGCCTGGGCGATCACGCCGTAGGTACCAAAGACAATCAGTGGCGCAATAAAGGCCAGACCGAACAGCAACACAGACACCGGACCCAAGGTACGGCGCAGATGCGGAGTCGAAATCGATGCGCTCATGACGATGCCCTCAAGCTGAGTAGTGGTAGGCGGCACGAATCACATCGAGGTAGCTCTCGACGGTCATGTCTTTGATGTTGCTGGCATCGGAAATATTGCTCTTGGACTTCTGCGCGATGGCCGTGAAGTCTTCTTCGCGCACCCCGGCTACATCGGCAAAACGCGGGATTCCCAGCTCCCGGTTCATGCGAAACAGTTGATCGACGCCCGCTTGGGCCGCATCGACGGCGCTCAGGTTGGGGTCGATCCCCAGGGCGTACGCCACATCGGCGTGGCGGCGCAGGTCGGCGTCGCGGTTATGGCTGAACACAAACGGCAGGAAAATCGCGTTGCCGATGCCGTGCGGGGTGTCGTACATGCCGCCGATAGCTTCGGAAATACAGTGCACGCTGGCAATGTCGGCATTACCGAAGGCCATGCCGGCAATCAGGCTGGCAATCAGCATCTGTTCGCGGGCTTCGCGGTTGTCCGGTTCTTGCACGGCGGGCTTGAGGTGTTGCGCGATCAAACGGATCGCGTGCAGCGCCAGGCCATCACTGATCGGGTTGGCGGGTTTGCCGGTATAGGCCTCGATGGCGTGGGTCAGCGCGTCCATACCGGTGGCGGCAGCAATGTGCGGCGGCAACGTGGCGGTGATGTCTGAGTCGAGCAGCGCCAGCACCGGGCCAATGCGGTAGTCGAGCAGGCTCATTTTGAACTGGCGACGGGTGTCGGTGATTACCGAGAAGAAGGTCACTTCACTGCCGGTGCCTGCGGTGGTCGGGATCGCCACAATCGGCAGTACTGCGTTCTTGAGGGCAAACGCGCCTTCGTAGTCTTCAACGATGCCGTCATGGGTCAGCAAAACGCTGATGGCCTTGGCGGCGTCCATTGCACTGCCGCCGCCGACCGCCAGTACGCCGTCGATGCCTTTGCCGCGATACAGCTGCGCGGCACGGTTAACGTCTTCGCTGCGCGGGTTGGGTTTGACGTCGGCGATTTCGTCGTAGCGAATGCCGGCCTGTTCAAGGCTAGCGTAGATGCTGTCGAGCAAACCGGCATTCTTCACGCCCGGGTCGGTGACCAACAGCACGTGGCTCAAGCCCAGGCCGAGCAAGTGTTCGCCGGTACGCTGGCGCAGGCCAGGTTCCATGACGATTTTGGTGGGTAATAGAAACTGGAATTGCATGGGGACGTTCCTCTCGCTCTGTGGCGCTTTGCAATGTTGTAGTTATGGCAGACGAGTCAGGGAGCCGCCGGGGCGGCCACTATCGGTTTTTATTGTTGAAGGTGCCGCATGGCGGTATGGGTCGAAACACTAAGACACAGGTAGCGGATCAACAAATACTTAAAACTCAAGGGAGCATTCGATTAAATCGAATGCTCTGCGATCACCTGTAGTCGTTGACGAGGTACGAGGCTACGATCGGCTGCGCAGCAGTCGTAAATCGGTGAACGCGATGTCAGGGTTTGCGATCGCAGCCTCGTTCCTCGACAGCGACTACAGAGGCTGGGCGTGGCGCATACCCCGTAGTCGTTGACGAGCACCGCGAGGCTACGATCGATTGCGAAGCGATCGTAAATCCTGAAAAGCAGGTGTGGTATCGAGGATTACAAATGCTGGCCGTGGCGGGCCATGATGTGGCGCACCACGCTGTAGTCCTGAAGCGAATCGCTGGACAGGTCTTTGCCATAGCCCGAGCGCTTCAGGCCGCCGTGGGGCATTTCGCTGACCAGCATGAAGTGGCTGTTGATCCAGGTGCAGCCGTACTGCAAGCGCGCTGCCACTTGCATGGCCTTGTCGAGGTTTTGCGTCCAGATCGACGATGCCAGACCGTATTCGGAGTCGTTGGCCCAGTCCACGACCTGCGCCAGTTCATCAAAACGGGTGACGGTCACCACCGGCCCAAACACTTCGCGCTGGACGATTTCATCGCTTTGTTTGCAACCGGCCAGCAGCGTCGGCTGGTAATAGAAGCCCGGCCCCGGATGCGCAGCGCCCCCCGTCACACATTCAATGTGCGGCTGGCCCAGCGCCCGCTCGACAAAACTGGACACGCGATCACGCTGACGGGTGCTGATCAGCGGACCGATCTCGTTGTCGGCATCGCGCTTGCCGGCAAAGCGGATACGGCTCACGGAATCACCCAGCGCCGCCACCAACTTGTCGTAAATACCGGCCTGCGCATACACCCGGCACGCCGAGGTGCAATCCTGGCCCGCGTTGTAATAGCCATACGTGCGCACCCCTTCGACCACGGCCTCAAGGTCGGCATCATCGCAGACGATCACCGGCGCTTTTCCGCCCAGTTCAAGGTGGGTGCGCTTGAGGGTTTTGGCCGCGGTGGAGAGGATTTTCTGCCCGGTGACGATGTCGCCGGTCAATGACACCATGCGCACTTTCGGGTGGCTGACCAAATGGCTGCCGACGTTTTCACCGCCGCCACAAATGATGTTGAGCACGCCGCGCGGCAGGATCTCGGCCAGCATCGGCGCCAGGGCCAAAATCGACAGCGGTGTGTGCTCGGAAGGCTTGAACACCAACGTGTTGCCCGCCGCCAACGCCGGGGCGATTTTCCAGGCGGCCATCATGATCGGGTAGTTCCACGGCGCAATCGAGGCCACCACGCCGATCGGGTCACGGCGCACCATGCTGGTATAGCCGGGCAGGTATTCGCCACTGAGCTGGCCGGTCTGGCAACGCACGGCGCCCGCAAAAAAGCGGAACACGTCCACCGTGGCACTCAAGTCGTCTTTGCGCGCCAGATGCAGCGGCTTGCCGCAGTTCAGCGCTTCGAGACGCGCGAGGTAGTCGGCGTTTTTTTCAATCGCACTGGCGATTTCCAGCAGCAGGTTAGAGCGTTGCTGCGGCGTGGTCCGTGCCCAGCCGTCGAAGGCCCGGTGCGCGGCAAGGATCGCGGCCTCGGTCTGCTCGGCGCTGGCCTCGGCGATCGACGTCAGCACTTCACCCGTGGTCGGGTTGAGGATGGGTTCGACAATGCCCTGCCCGGCGACTGATTCACCGTCGATCAACAGTGCGGTGAACAATGGTGTCTGCGCGGCGGGCATGGTAGGGCTCTCTTGTGGTGTGCGGTCGTGGTGCGCCCCGCTCTGTGGACTGGACCGTTTTATAGAGGCTGCAAGATTAGTCTTGGCGCAGCATCAACGACAAACACTAAATCCAGATTAAATCGCCAGCTTGCGCCCGCCATGGGGTTGCTCGCGGGCGACGGTCAAAAACGGATCGACCAACGGCGGCCGCGCGGTCCCCCGGCGCCAGGCCAGGCCGACGTCGAGTGTCTGGTTAAGGTCGGCAATGGGCCGGGCCTCGATGATGTCGCCTTCCAGCGACCAGGGCCGGTAGGTCATGTCCGGCTGGATCGAGATCCCCAGCCCCGCCGCGACAAGGCTGCGCACCGCTTCGGTCGATGCCGTGCGCAAGGTAATGCTCGGCTGCAACCCCGCCTGCGCCCACAAGCGCTGGGCATTGCTGTCCATCTCATCGACGTTCAACTGGATCAACGACTCTTTGGCCACGTCGGCCAGGTTGATGCTGTCCAGCTCCAGTAGTGGATGCTGGGCCGGCAGCCAGACACGGTGCGGCGAATGGGTCAGCACCTCGGACTGCAAGGCGTGGCGATCTTCCAGGTTGGAGAGGATCAGCACGCCGACATCAATCTCTCCACTGACCAGCAAATGCTCGATGTACGGACGTTCGTCTTCCATCACGCGGATTTCGACGTTGGGGTAGGCGCGCTGAAAACGGGTGAGCAAATCCGCAAGGTAGTAACCCGCCACCAGGCTGGTCACGCCGACGATCAACTGCCCGGCCACCTGGTCGGTACTCTGCTGCAAGCTGCGTTTGGCGTTGTCCACCGTGGCCAGGATCAAATGCGCCTGGCGCAAAAATTGATGGCCCTGGTGGGTCAGGGTCATGCCCTTGGCGTGGCGATTGAACAGGCTGACGCCGATTTCCTGCTCCAGTTGCTGGATCGCCAGGGTCAAGGTCGATTGAGAGATGTACACCGCTTGGGCGGCAGCCGAGATGGAGCCCGTCTCGGCCACGGCGATGAAGTGACGGATCTGACGCAAAGTCATCATGAAAACACCCCTCCAGCGGACTGATTTTTTGTGAGGGGCGAGTGTATATCTTTTTTATCGATAGCCCGGCACAAACCTCAGCGCTGCTTTACTGACCGTTACCCTTATTCACATTTGCTTACGACAGTCGCAGGCAGGGATCGCAGTATCATCCTGACACCTCACCACCAAGAGCTTTAGCTATGCCCACTGCTGCCTCCAAACGCTGGCTGATCCTGATCGCCGTGATGCTGGCCTTTGTGCCCATCGTGATTGATATGACCATTCTGCATATTGCTGTGCCGTCGCTGACGCTGGCGTTGGGCGCGTCAGGGGCGCAGGTCTTGTGGATCATCGATATTTACCCGCTGCTGATGGCCGGTTTGCTGGTGCCCATGGGCACCCTCGCCGACCGGGTCGGTCATCGGCGCATTCTGCTGTACGGCCTGAGTGTGTTCTGGGTGGCTTCGTTGCTTGCCGCGTTCGCGCCGACGCCGGCCATGCTCATCGGCGCGCGGGTGCTGCTGGCGCTGGGCGGCGCGATGATCATGCCGTGTGTGCTGGGTATTATTCGCCGCACCTTCGAGGACGAAAAGGAACGCGCTCTGGCCCTCGGCCTGTGGGGCACCGTGGGCGCGGCGGGCGCCGCGGTGGGCCCGCTGATCGGTGGCGCGCTGCTTGAGCACTTCTGGTGGGGGTCGGTGTTTTTGATCAACGTCCCGATCATGGCGGTGGTGATCCCGGTGGTGTTTGTGCTGTTGCCACGCGTCGAGCACACCACGCCCGGTAAATGGGCCGTCGGCCAGGCGCTGGTGCTCATCGCCGGGATCATCGGCGTGGTTTATGGCATCAAGGCCAGTATCGGGGCCACACAATCGCTGCTGTTCGCCATGCTGGTGATGGCGGCCGGGCTTGCGCTGCTGGTGCTGTTCGCTCGCCAGCAACTGCGCTCTGCCACGCCGATGCTGGACCTGTCGCTGTTCGCCCACCCGGCGCTGCTGGGCGGCATGATCATGGCGCTGGTGACCATCGGCGCGCTGGCAGGCGTGGAGCTGACCCTGGCCATGGAGCTGCAATACGTGCTGGACAAAACGCCGTTGCAGGCGGGGATCTTCCTGATCCCGATCATGGCCGCCGCAGCGCTGGGCGGCCCGGTTGCCGGGTATCTGTCCAACCGCTTTGGCTTGCGCGGGGTCGCCAGCCTGTCATTGGCCACATCCGCCGGGGCGTTGGGGTTTCTCGCCTTTGCCGATTTCAATGCCGCCGGCATTGCGGTGCCGGCCATGTTGGCGGTGTTGGGGTTGGCGCTGAGTATCGGCCTGACCGCCTCCTCGATTGCCATCATGGGTTCGGTAGACGCCAGCAAGGGCGGCGCCGCCGGTTCACTGGAAGCCACCGCTTACGAGCTGGGCACCGGCTTGGGCATCACCGTGTTCGGGGTGTTCATGTCCAAAGTGTTTGGCAGCACCCTGTCGCTGCCCGCTGAACTGGCGCCAGCGCAGGCCGAACGGGCCGCCAGATCCATTGGCGACAGTTACGTGGTGGCCGGTGAGTTGCCTGCCGCCCAGGGCAATGCCTTGATTGAAGCGGCCAAGCTGGCGTTTTCGAGTACCCACTCTGTCCTGCTCACCACATCGGCCGTGGTTATCGCGCTGCTGGCGGTGGTGGTGTTTGTACTTTTTGGGCGGCAACGCCAGCAGATTTAGGGGGCATGGGCCTGGGTGGTTACAAAAAGGTGCGTACTTGTGGGAATGTCGAGGCGCCCATAGATTGCGCGCCTCACCCCCTGGAGCCCGATACCATGCGCACCCTGATCATTCTTGCCCACCCTACCCTCGATAAATCGGTGATAAACCACGCCTGGTTGAAAGCCCTGGCGGCCAGTGATCTGGAGGTCACTGTGCACCGCCTGTATGACGCCTACCCGAATGGCGGCCCCCTCGATGTAGACGCCGAACAGGCGCTGGTCCGCGCCCATGACTCGATTGTCTGGCAGTTCCCGTTCTACTGGTTCAGTACTCCGCCTCTGCTCAAGCAATGGCAAGACGAAGTACTGACCCATGACTTCGCTTACGGCCACGCAGAAGGGCAACGGCAGTTGGCCGGCAAGCGCATCGCCATGGCGATTTCTGCGGGCATCAAGCAAGAGGATTATCTGGACAGCGGGCGCTACCGCTACAGCCTCGACGAACTGCTACGACCGCTCCAAGTCACCATTCGCTACATCGATGCGCTGGCCGTAAAACCGTGGGTGTTTTATGGCGCCGAGCACGACATTGACCTGCCGCAACTGGAAGAAAACGCCCAAGGGTACGTGAACTACCTGCGCCAACTGACCCAACCGGCCTGAGTCAGGCCTCAGTGACCTGCGCTGCAGATTCAGCGGGCAGCGGATTGCCCGCGTGCAGCGCGCCCCACTGACACATCGCATCGATAATCGGCTGCAAGGTGCGACCCAGCTCGGTCACCCGGTAAACCACCTTGGGCACCTTGCCCGGGAACGCTTCACGGTCGATCAGGTGGTCGCTCTGCAACTCCTTGAGTTGCTCGGAGAGCACTTTCGATGACAAGGGCTGCATAAGGCGCAGCAACTCGCCTGTGCGTTTGGGGCCTTCCATCAGGTGACAAAGAATCGCGCACTTCCAGCGCCCACCGATGGCCTGAATCGTTGCATCGATAGGAAAGTTGAACACCCTGTTGGTCATCGCCAGCGTCTCCGGATAAGGCTCACAGCCCGTAATTAGACACAGTGTGGCCCACATAAGCAAAACACCAACTGCAGGAGCTGCCGCCCTGTCTACGACGCCGCGCTGTCGCGCAGCAAACAGGACAGCGAGTATCTTCAGCATCCCCCAATCGGTTCCCTCTCCTTCGGGAGAGGGCTAGGGTGAGGGGCTCTTGGATCAAGATCAAAAGATCGCGAGCAAGCTCGCTCCTACAGGGCCTTTAGAATCAATCCGTTATTTTCTGTTTGATACGAGCGAGCTTGCCTCGCGATCTTTTAAACATCGCGTCCCGACCGGCAACTCCCGCCTATGCCCTTCTAAACCACCCCATCGCGCAAATAGTTATACAAATTAATTGACTTGTACAACACGCTCCCTATTCTCTAAAAACCTGTACAAGATATTTTCTTTGTACAAGAAAAGGAGGGAGTCAGATGCTCGATGCCATAGACACCGCCCCACTCGGGATCAGCCGCTTAGCCCGGCACGGCGACCTATCGGGTTGCGGGAGGCACTGTGTCTGACTTCCTGCACGATTTCGCCCGCCGTTTTGCCGCACTGGATGCCAGCAATTTGCATACGCTCCATGAGCTGTACAGCGACGATATTCACTTTCGGGATCCGCTGCATGAGATCCACGGCCTGGCAGCGCTGCAAGCCTATTTTGCGCAACTCTACGCCAACGTCAGCGAGCTGGGTTTCACCTTTCACGGTTATGACCCGGTGCAGGACGGTAGCGGGTATCTGCGCTGGACCTTGCACTATCGGCACCCGCGTCTGAGCCGTGGCCAACGCATAGACGTGGCTGGTTGTTCGCACCTGCTGTGGCACGAGAAGGTCTACCAGCACCGCGACTATTTCGATGCAGGCGCCCTGCTCTATGAGCATCTGCCGCTGATGGGCCCCGCGATTGGCTGGTTGAAAGGGAGGCTGGCATGAAGCGCATCTGGCTCACCGGCGCCAGCAGCGGCATTGGCGCGGCTCTGGCAGAGATCCTGTTGAATCAGGGCCATTTGCTGGCCGTGAGTGCGCGCAATGCCCAAGCTCTGGAGACATTGCACGCGGCGTTCCCGCAACAGGTCCTGGCGCTACCCGGCGACCTGACGGATCCGCTCCAGGTTCGAGCCATCGGCGAACAAATCGGGCAGGTCTGGGGCTATCTGGATCAGGTCATCTTGAATGCCGGCACCTGCGAGTATCTGGACGCGGGCCACTTCGAGGCCAACATGATTGAGCGCGTGATGCGCGCCAATGTGTTTTCCGCGGCCTATTGCGTAGAAGCCGCGCTGCCGCTGTTGCGCAAGGCCAAGCGGCCGCATCTGGTGGCCGTGTGCAGCTCGGTGACCTACTTGCCGCTGCCCCGCGCCGAAGCGTATGGCGCCTCCAAAGCGGCGATGCGCTATCTGTTTCAGTCGTTACGCATCGACGTGGCCCACGAGGGTATCGACGTCACGGTGGTCAGCCCGGGCTTCGTCGATACGCCGCTGACCCAACACAATGACTTCCCGATGCCAATGCGCTGGCCAGTGAATAAAGCGGCCACTTACATCGCTACCCGCCTCGACAAACGACCTTTGGAAATCGCCTTTCCCGGCCCCTTTATCGCTGTCCTTCGCTTACTGGCGGCTTTGCCTAAACGCCTGCAATTGTCCCTGGGCAAACGCATGGCGCGTCCTGACACAGAAGAATCTTCATGAAAATAGCCATCATCGGTAGCGGTATTTCCGGCCTGACCTGCGCCTATCTGCTCAACCGCAAGCACGACATTACTGTGTTTGAGGCCAGTGACTGGGTGGGCGGCCACAGCCATACGGTTGATGTTGAAGTGAAGGGCGAACGTTTTGCCATCGACACCGGTTTTATCGTGTTCAACGACTGGACCTACCCCAACTTCATCCGCCTGCTGGATCAACTGGGCGTGGCCTCACAACCCACCGAGATGAGCTTCTCGGTTCGCGATCC
Source organism: Pseudomonas helleri (assembly GCF_001043025.1). Lineage (GTDB taxonomy): Bacteria > Pseudomonadota > Gammaproteobacteria > Pseudomonadales > Pseudomonadaceae > Aquipseudomonas > Aquipseudomonas helleri. Next base: position 74,234 of record NZ_JYLD01000002.1, read on the forward strand.
GAAGACGGGCACCGAGTACAACGGCAACAACCTCAACAGCCTGTTTGCCCAGCGGCGCAACCTGCTGTCGCCGGGCTTCTGGGGCATGTTGCGTGACATTTTGCGCTTCAACCGCGAAGCCCTGCGCGACCTGCACGAACAGCGCATCGCCGCTGACACCACCCTCGGTGACTACTTGCAACAGAAGGGCTACGGGCAGCGCTTTATCGATCACTACATCGTCCCGATGGGATCGGCGATCTGGTCGATGTCACTGGCCGACATGCAGGGTTTTCCGCTGCAGTTCTTTGTGCGCTTTTTTAAAAATCACGGGCTGCTGTCGGCAACCAACCGCCCGCAGTGGCAGGTGATCAGCGGCGGTTCGCGCAGTTATGTCACGGCGTTGAGCGCCAGCTTTGCCGAACGCATCCGCCTGAACTGCCCGGTGCACCGGGTTGAGCGCGACATTGGCGGGGTAACCCTGCACAGCGCCGCGGGCACTGAACGTTTTGACAGCGTGGTGTTCGCCTGCCACAGCGATCAGGCCCTGAGCCTGCTGGCGGCGCCCAGCCAGGCCGAACGCAAAATACTCGGGGCGCTGCACTACGCCGATAACGATGTGGTGCTGCACAGCGACACCCGTGTGTTGCCGAACCGCCGTCTGGCCTGGGCAAGCTGGAACTACCGCCTCGGCGGCTCCACCCGGCAACCCGCCGCGCTCACTTACAACATGAACATCCTGCAAGGACTGCAAAGCGACACGACCTTTTGCGTCAGCCTCAATCAGAACGAGGCGATTGACCCGAGCACCGTCCTTGGCCGCTACCGCTACGCCCACCCGCAATACACCTTGGCAGGCGTAGAGGCGCAGGCACGCTGGGCAGAACTGCAAGGGGTGAAACACAGCTACTTCTGCGGTGCCTACTGGGCCAACGGTTTCCATGAAGACGGCGTAGTCAGCGGCTTGCGCGTGGCCGCAGCCTTCGGAGAACAGCTATGAACAGCGCGCTCTACCGCGGCTGGGTCAGCCACCGTCGGTTGCTGCCGCGCGCCCACGCATTTCGCTATCGCATGGGCATGCTTTATCTGGACCTTGCCGAGCAAGCGCAAGTGCTGGGCCTGTCGTGGCTGGCCGGGCGTTCGCGCTGGGGCGCTTTTACCTTCCGCGAAACAGACTACTTGCCCCACGCCACGCGCCAGGGCGTAACGCTCAGTGATGCCGTGCGTTCGGTTGTTGAGCAGGCCTTGGGCCACGCCCCGCAAGGGCGCATCTGCCTGCTCACGCAGCCGCGCAGTTGGGGCTTGTCGTTCAACCCCATCAGCCTGTTTTACTGCTTCGAAGCCGATGGCAGCCTGGCCGCCATCCTCTGCGAAGTCAGCAACACGCCGTGGCGGGAACGCTACCACTACGTGCTGCCGACCCACGCCAGCGGCGAGTCACGCCATCGGGTGGCCAAGAGTTTTCATGTCTCGCCCTTTCTGCCTCGCGATCTGGAGTACCGCATGCGTTTCTCTGCGCCGGAGCAACAACTGAACGTGACCATGCAGGACTGGCAGGGCGAGCAAAAAGTCTTTGAGGCGGGCATGGGCCTGGAGCGCATCGAACTGACGCGCCACAGCCTGCATCGCCACTTGCTGGAGTTCCCCTGGATCACCGGCAAAACCGTACTCGCTATTTATTGGCAGGCTCTGCGCCTGCTGCTTAAACGCACGCCCGTGTTTTCCCATGAAGCCGCCGACGGTGAACAGCGCACCGCCCATTTGGAGTCTCGCCATGACAAACCCTAGTCTGAACCCCACCAGTACCGGTGATTCTGCGGCCAGTGGACTAGGCGCACGTCTGCTCAAAAAAGGCGTTTTGCGCAAGCTGGCCCAACTGCGCCATGGGCATTTGCTGGTCACGGTCGACGGTGAGCCCCTGAGCTTTGGCCAGCCAGATGCCGAGTTGCACGGCACACTCGAAGTGCATGACGCGGCCTTCTGGCCCATGGTGGCTTTGAATGGCTCCATCGGTGCGGGCGAGGCTTATATCCATGGGTATTGGAGCAGCCCCGACCTGACGGCGGTGATCCGCATTTTCGTGGCCAACCTTGACGTGCTGGATGACATGGAGCGCGGCCTGGCATTGCTACGCCGCCCGGTGGCAAAAGCCCTGCACTGGCTCAACCGCAACACGCGCCAAGGCTCGCAACGCAACATTTCAGCGCACTACGACTTGGGCAACGCGCTGTTCGAAAAACTGCTCGACCCGACCATGATGTATTCCGCAGCCATGTTCCGCTCCGCCAGCGACACCCTCGAACAGGCCCAACTGAACAAGCTGGCCTGCATCTGCGAAAAGCTCGACCTCAAACCCACCGACCACCTGCTGGAAATCGGCACAGGCTGGGGCAGCATGGCCCTGTATGCAGCCACCCACTACGGCTGCAAAGTCACCACCACGACCCTGTCCCATGAGCAGTTTGCGTATACCCACAAACGGATTGCCGAACTGGGCCTACAAGACCGCGTCACCCTGCTGTTGCAGGACTACCGTGACCTGACGGGCACCTACGACAAGCTGGTTTCTATCGAGATGATCGAGGCCGTCGGCCACCGTTTCCTGCCTACCTATTTCAAACAGTGCGCCCACCTGCTCAACGATGACGGGCTGATGCTGTTGCAAGCCATCACCATTCGGGACCAGCGCTACGAGCAGGCGAAAAAAACCGTCGACTTTATCCAGCGCTACATTTTCCCCGGCGGCGCACTGCCTTCGGTGACAGCCATGCTTAGCACCATCAGCCGCGACACCGACCTGAACCTGCACCACATGGAAGACTTCGGGCTGGATTACGCACGTACGCTGCGCCTGTGGCACGACAACCTGCGCAGCAACCAGCACAGCCTGGAAGCGCTGGGCTATGACCAGACGTTTTATCGCCTGTGGGAGTTTTACCTGTGCTACTGCGAAGGCGGCTTTCTGGAGCGCAGCATCGGCACCGCGCATCTGCTGCTCGCCAAACCTGGGGCCAGGCCGCAGCCCTATGGGCTAAAAGCCTGAACGGGCGTGGCCGGCTGTTTCTGAATGCCGGGCTTTTCCAACTGGGATGGTTCGCGTGTGTGTGGGGCGCGCATCGCCCCTGGCTGTTGCTGGTTGCCATCGCCTGCCTGGCGCTGCAACTAGGGTGGGTGGCAAAGGCGTTTAATGAATGGCGCGGCGTGCTGCGGGTGGCAGCCTGCGGCTGGGTGCTGGACAGCGCGCTGATGCACCTCGGGTTGTTCACCTTTTCGGGGAACACCGTGATGCTGCCGTTATGGCTGGCGCTGCTTTGGCTGCTTTTCGCCAGCACTTTGAACTACAGCCTCAACTGGACAAAACATCCTTGGTGGCTGGGCAGCCTGCTGGGCGCTGTCGCGGGGCCGCTCTCCTATTGGGGCGGCGCGACGTTGGCAGGTGTGGGCCTGCCGTTGGGTGTTTGGCCGAGCCTTCTAGTGCTCGCACTCATTTGGGCGATGCTGATGCCCGCGCTGCACTGGGTCGCCGGGCACCCGGCACGTTGATTCAGGGCTGCTTGCGGAAGAACAAGGTGATCTGCCCCACCTCTACCCCGAACTTAGTCATGTACGAGCGATTGATCAGGGTGTCTTTGTCCATCATGTACATCCAGTCGTCCAACTGAACCTCATACTCCTTGCCGTCCACCGGCAGGTTCAGCACATAGTTCCAGCGCAGCGTGTTGCCCGCCACTTCGCCACGGGCCTCGCCCACCACGTCACCGGCAGTTCCGCGCCATTGGCCGGGGCCCGCCGGGGTCAGCGTCCAAACCCGTTTTTGCTTTGTACCATCGCTGTAGGTAAACGACTCGTCGAGGATCAGCTTGTCGCCTTCTGAGTGGCCGTTGACCTGCACATGGAAGCGCTTGACGACCTCACCTGAACGCTTTTGAAACATCCCCCAGGCCTCAACCCGCCCCTCAAAGAACTGGCGCACCTCAAACGTTGGCTTCTCTTGGCTGTAAGTCTGCACATCGACCCTGCTGCAACTGACAAGGCCTACGCATAGCAACATTACCCATAGCTTCAACATGTGCATTTCCTCGGTAGCGAAGGGGTCATTTCAGGGTTTGGCCTCTCCCAGCAATTGGGCACGCAGCTGTGGGTTGCGGGTTCGCGGGTCCAACCAAATCGCGAAAAAGGCTTTGGCAAACGCATCATCTTTCACCACGTGCTGCAGCGTGTCGCCGACGTAAAAACGCACGCCCTCGCCTGGTCTGTAAACGCCGGTGATGCGGTCACCGGGGCGTACATCGACAAACGCTTGCTGCATCTCCCGCTCCCAGCGTGCCGCCAGCTCAGGGCTCAGAGGGCCGGGCGCCAGGCGGCGGATTTCCTTGAGGCTGGCCTCGACCAGATCGTCGCGACTGATCGCACGGCTGTAGGTCAGCTCCAGCGCAAAAGGCGTGTCAGCACGCAACGGTTGGCGTGGGCTCCAGAAGCTCGCGTTGTAAATCGAGAAACCGAACATGCGCATCTCCCCGCTACCCAGCAAGTGAGCATCGGGTAAAGCTTCACGCCAATCCGCCAACAGTTCTGCGCTCTGGAGCAGCAAAGCAAGGCAGATCACGCAGCGGGTCAAGCGGTCCATCGGCATAGCCATGGGAGACCTCCACAACACTCAATGGACGTCTTGAAAACTTATACGAAATTATCGATTTGTACAGGTTATGTATGAAAGGAGGATAAAAGATCGGGAGACCAGAAAGTAAAAACCCGCAATTACGCGGGCTTCGACGTGGTTGCATCACGACGCGATTACTTTGCGGCGGCATCTTTAGCGGGAGCGCCAACGTTTTTGCGCTCACCGGTTGTAGACACTTCATACACGCTCGTAACCCAAGTGTCGGCGATCACGGTTTCTACCACGTAATTCTTCTTGGCCTGTGGCGTGAATTGCTGCGCAACGGGCTGTTCTTTGTCGAACGGTGTCGGCATGGGGATACCGTTGAAGGTGAACTGCTTGGCCTTGACCTGCCCTTCTACGTACAAGGTTTTGTCAGCCTCGACCAGCTTGCTGATGCTGTCAGTGCCACCGGCCATTCGCTTCAGATACGCCGGTATGCGCTTGAAGTAAGCCGTGTCATAAACCCGGTCACCCGCGCTATCAATACCAATATTGGTATACCCGTACATGTAACTGACAGGGTGATCGCCCTCACCGCCGATGGTGCGGAACGTCACGCTGGCTTGATGATCATTCATGACCAGTGGCACCACCGGCGCTGACGTAAGATCACCCGCCTTGCGGCTACTGCAACCGGTCATCGCAACAGCGAGTGCGATGGCTAACGGAAAGGCCAGATAAGTTTTCATTCGATCCTTGAACACGTTAAGAGAAGGACCGTATTGAACCATTTGCTGAAGGAAAGTTCCCTGTACGCTGTGGGAGCTTCACACCTTATCCGAGCCAAACCCTAAAGGATTAGCGCCATGAGCACGAAGTACCTGTTGCTGAGTTTTTGCGCTGTGTTACTGGTCGGCTGCACAGGCAGAGGCTTTCAACCGCCACCCGGAGCCTACACACAGTGGTACAAAAAGGGCGTCACCCAAGCGGGCGTCGACAACGCCATGCGTGCTTGCGGGTACACCAATCTTGATGGCGTGGGCGACACCTCGCCAATTGATGTTGTGCTGACGCGGTTCAACTGCATGAAGGACGCAGGGTTCAAGCGCAGGGACAACCTGGACCTGTGCAAGCAAGGCCGCATTGGCGAGTCACCGGTGTGTGAAGGTCGGCGGTAGCGCAATGGCAAAAGAGACGGCACGTTCCTTTACGGCTCAGCCGTTTGCCAGCGAGGAAAAATCACAAGCGAAGCAATGATCGCTAAAAGTGCACCACCGGTGCTGTAGAGCATCCGTAAAAATACCAAATCGAGCTCCGATCCTCCTGACTGGCCAATCTGCGCGACCAGAATGAAATGGGGAGTGAGGAACATTAAATAGCTGATGTGGCTCACAGAGCGCCCAGCCAGGGTGCCAATAGAGACAGGCAGTATCAGTGCAGCCAACAAAACCGGATCATGGATTACGTAACCAAGAACGGCAGCAATGGCTCCCCCCAAGAAGGTGCCACCGACGCGTTCCAGAGACATCTTCAACGTTGAAGACATGTAGGGCTGCATGATCAGAAACACCGTGAGGGTCATCCAGTAGCCGTAATGCAACGACCACAATTGAACCATCCAGACTGACAGGGCTCCCGACAGCGCTACGCGAAGACCATGCAGAAAGAGGTTAGATTTGGGTGTGAAATTTTCTCTGAGGGCCGACCATAAAACTGGCGGCTTAACAGCATCAGAATGATCGTTCTGACACCATTGGAACAGGAATGCGGAGCCTGTAGCCCATAAGCTGCCGTAGAGAAAGTAACGTGCATAATCCAGTCCCTGGGCAAAGTCCTTTGCCGGGAATGCAGTGGATACCGCAAATGCCGTCGCTGTCAGCAAAGCAGGAATGCTGATGCGCGCGCCGCAAACCTGGGCGTAAGCACCCGCAAACGCGAAGAGGGCCGACAGCACTATCGCCAGCGGCGGCCATTCCATCGTCCAGGCACCTAGCCCTGACGCCACGGCGCCGGTCATGCCGAAAACCAGCCCGACAATACAATCTTTTGGGGACTTATTGCTCGGAATCGACAGATAGCTCCAGAATGCGGCAATCGCTGACCAACAGAACAAAGGGTTGTGCAAGCGAGCCGCGAGGAGCGCCGGCACAGTACAGACAATCCCACCACACACTACGTAGCCAATGGGCACATTGCGTACCGCTTGCAACATCTTAACGGTCAGTGATTGCGACATGATCGAACCTTCACTACTCAACTGAAACCAGTGCGGTTCGATCGATCTTGTCAATCGAGGTCACCCCCGTGAGCGTCATTGCCACGCGCATTTCTTTCGAGAAGATATCCAGCATATTCTCGACCCCGCGCTGTCCGTCGGCGGCCAGAGCGTAAACCGTCGAACGCCCCAGCAGGCACGCCTTGGCGCCTAACGCGAGCATACGCACAACATCCAGCCCGGAACGAATGCCGGAGTCCACCAGCACCGTCAGGTCATCGCCCACCACGTCGGCAATGGGAGGCAAAGCCTTGGCGGTGGACAGCACACCGTCCAATTGGCGACCGCCGTGATTGGAGACCACGATGCCATCAGCGCCAAAACTGACTGCGTCCTTGGCGTCCTGTGGATCAAGGATGCCCTTGATAATCATCGGGCCCTTCCAAAACTCGCGGATCCACTCCAAATCCTTCCAACTGATGGAGGGGTCGAAGTTATTGCCTAACCAGCCAACATAATCTTCCAGGGTGGTGGCTTTGCCCATGTACTTGGAGATGTTGCCCAAATCATGCGGGCGACCGAGGATACCGACATTCAACGCCCAATCCGGCCGAGTAGTGGCTTGCAGGATGCGCCGTGTAGCTGCGAATGGACCGGACATGCCCGAGTGGGCATCACGGTAACGAGCGCCTGGTGTCGGCATGTCTACGGTGAACACCAGCGTGGTAACGCCAGCTGCTTGAGCGCGCTCCAAGGCATTACGCATGAACCCGCGATCCTTGAGCACATAGAGTTGAAACCAGATCGATTGCGGACTCTGGGAAGCAACCTCTTCAATCGAGCAGACCGATACTGTGGACAGGCAAAAGGGGATGCCTTTCGTGGCCGCAGCCTTGGCCGCTTGCACTTCACCACGACGGGCGTACATACCGGTCAGTCCAACGGGGCTGAGGATGATCGGCAGACTCTGTTCCATCCCGAATAGCGTCGTCTTGAGACTCAGGCTGTCAACATTTCTCAAGATGCGTTGACGCAAGCTGATGCTGGCAAGGTCAGAGCTATTGGCCCGCAGTGTGTGTTCGGCATAGGCGCCGCCGTCGATGTAGTCGAATAGAAATCGCGGCAACTTGCGTCTGGCAGCTTCGCGATAGTCGGACGCCGATGAAATAATCATTCTCTACAACTCCTATGTGTCTAGAAAATTTCAGCGACGCAGGAGGTTGCTGAATGGATTTCACGATAAGGGTTTGTTGATCATGATAAAAACAACTTTTCCTACTCAAAATAAGTCGCTATTGGAATACACATGAATCTCAGAACGCTGCGAGTGTTTGTAGAAGTGGTGCGCCAGGGAGGGTTCTCACAAGCCGCTGAGGTGGTGTCTTTGACTCAGTCTTCAGTCAGCAAGGCGGTCAGGACGCTCGAAGATGAACTGGGAACACCACTCTTGAACCGTATCGGCCATAAAAGCGAGTTGACGGCCGCCGGTGAGATTGCCTTTCGACGCGCACTGGTTTTACTCGCAGAGCGCAACGATCTGATCGCAGAGATCAATGATCTGCGGGATCTGAAGGGCGGTACGCTGCGGATCGGCTTGCCGCCTGTAGGCTGTGGGGTGTTGTTCGCTCAGATGTTTGCCACTTATCGCAGCCGTTATCCGAGGGTGAATATAGAACTGATAGAGCATGGGAGTAAGAAACTGCGTGAGTGCCTGGAGGCCGGAGAGGTGGACCTGGCTGCACTACTGATTCCGATCGATGAAACGTTCGCTTATCAGCAAGTGCGTAACGAGCCCTTAGTGGCTGTACTGCCTGGCGCCCATTCGCTTTCGCAACGCAAGCGGATCAACTTCAGTGATCTGGCGGATTCGCCATTCATCCTCTTTGAGGAGGGGTTTGCACTTAACTCATTAATAATGGCCGCATGTGATCGAAGAGCGATTGTGCCCCGAGTGACAGCCCGCAGCGGGCAAATTGATTTCATCGCCGACCTGGTAGCCGCTGGTTTGGGTGTAGCATTTTTACCGCGAATGCTTGCGCAAAAACATAAACATGCTGGCATCGCTCTGGTACCTCTTGAAGAGCCAGATACGGATTGGAACATCGCACTGGCTTGGCGTGCCGGTGCGCATTTGCCTCCGGCTGCAATAGCCTGGTTAGAGCTGGCCAAAGAGCTGAGATAGTCCAACAAGATCCAATACCGAAAAGCGAACGACCGCGATGGGCTTTTAAGAGCGCCATTGCGAAGGGGTCGACGCAATTTAAATTTTTTGTAAAAGATTCCCATTGGCAATTCGTCTTCTCTCTATGGATCACATAATGACCACTAGACAGGAGCCAATGGATGTCCGCTTGTACCTCTTCCCCGCCTTTCAGTCTGCGCAGTGTCGCGCTGGCATTTAGCCTTTCCGGCTCGCTATTGGCCACTAGCGGCGCGTGGGCCGAACCCGTCAGTTACATGATTTCGGCAGGATCTCTCACCAATGCGATCAACACGTTTTCCGCTGCAAGCGGGGTGACAGTGAGCTTTAGCAGCGAAGAAACGGCTGGCTTGAGCACGGCGGGGTTGCAGGGGCATTACGAGCCGGAGCAGGGCCTTGCCCTACTGCTGCAAGGCAGCGGTCTGAAGTTCCAGCAAGTGGGAGACAAGCGCTACGTACTGGCGCGATCTAACGCGTCGGATTCAATGGAGCTGGCGGCAACGACCGTCTCCGGTACGGGGTTGGGCGTCACGACCGAAGGGACAGGCAGTTATGCCACGGGCTCGGCAAGCACCGCGACCGGTCTGCGCCTGTCCGCACGCGAGACGCCGCAATCGATCAGCGTGGTGACACGTCAGTTGATTGAAGACTTGAACTTGAACGATGTGACCCAGGTACTTGAGCAGACCCCAGGCGTGGTGGTCGAGAGCATGGGGCCCGCCGGTAGCGACTCTAATCACATTTATGTGCGGGGCTTTGAAATCAGCAACATTCAGGTTGACGGGGTTAATCGGCCTGACACATTCGGGTTCAGTGATGACCTTTCTGACACTGTCACCTATGACCGGATCGAAGTGGTACGCGGCGCGACGGGGCTGATGTCGGGGACCGGGGACCCGGGCGCCACCGTCAACTTGATTCGCAAAAAACCGACGCTTGAAACCAAGCGCACGCTCACGCTTAAGGCAGGTTCTTGGGATGACTACCGTGCTGAGCTGGACATTTCCGGCAAATTGTCCGAAAGCGGCAATGTACGTGGACGTTTCGTCGCGTCGAGCAGTGATAGCCGCAGTTACATTGACCGCCAGACCCTGGAACGGCAGGTGGCATATGGAGTGCTGGAATGGGACGTCACCGATGACACGATGCTGACAGTCGGTGCGGAATATCAGGACATGGACAACAAAGGAGCCGGCAATCACGGTTTTCCAATGTTTACCTCCGATGGCGGTCACTTCAGCCCGTCCCGCTCGTTCAACTCGGGCGCAGACTGGGGCTATCACAAGCGTAGGACCAAGACGCTGTTCACCACCCTGGATCACGAACTGGATAACGGCTGGCATCTCAAGTTCAACGCCGAACACAGTCGCCGCAGCTATGACGACGCCTTCGCCACGGCCGCAAGCGGCACTGTGAAGCCAGATGGCAGTGGTATCAGTACGTGGACTGGGCGTTGGTCTGGTGAGCCTCGCCAAACCACATTCGACGTGTCGGCGACCGGCCCTTTTGAGCTGTTCACTCGCGAGCACCAACTGTATCTGGGGGCCAGCCACTCCAAGTCGTATTACCGAAATGATGGCTACCCACTGTGGTCGTTTCAAGACATCGACAACATCTACACATGGGATGGCTCACTGGCTATACCCGATGCCGTCTACACCAAATCTTCACGTGATGCACTGGATGAAAAACAGGATGGTTTAGTCGCTTCGGTTCGCTGGAGCCTGGCAGACGATCTGTCGTTGATCACTGGGGCACGGGTGATTGACTGGAGACGCGATGAAGCCGCCACCACCCTGTCGACCGGCACTGTCAAACGAACTTCGCGCACTGAAAACGGGATCGTGACGCCTTACTTGGGTTTGGTGTATGACATCGACGATAACTGGTCGGCCTATGCCAGCTACACCACGATTTTCCAACCGCAGAACTACAAAGACGTCAATGGCAGCTATTTGGACCCTAAAGAAGGCGTGAACTACGAGTTGGGCATCAAGAGCGAGTTCTGGGACAAGCGTTTGACCGCGGCACTGAGCGTCTTTGAGGTACACCAAGACAACCTTGCGGTGGCTGATGGCAACCAATTGGCGCCGGACGGCAATCAAGCTTACCGCGCCGAGTCCGGCACCAAAACCCGCGGCTTTGAGATGGAAATGGCGGGTGAAATTCTGCCCGATTGGCAGGTCTTGGCCAGCTATACCTATGCCGAGGTAAAAGACTCGGATGATAAGCGCCTCTTGACTGAAGTGCCTCGCGACACGGTGAAGCTGTTTACCAGCTATCGCCTTGGCTCACTCCCGCAATTGAAAGTGGGCGGAGGTGTGCGCTGGCAAGGCACCGAATACTACAAAGGTGCCGGGCCTAACAATGAGACGTTCTCACAGGGCGCTTACAGTGTGGTCGATTTGATGGCGCAATACGCCGTCACCCCGCAAACCAGCGTTTCGCTAAACCTCAACAACGTGCTGGACAAGAGCTACTACACCGCGATTGGCTCTCGTGGCTGGTATGGCGCCCCACGTAGCGCAACGGCCACCTTGGTCTACGCCTTCTAAACGTCAGAAGCCCCCTGATCAGCGCCCCACATGTAAGCGTGAGCTTGCTCGCGAGTTATTGATGGTGAGGGCGTGCCGAGCCACAGCGAGGCACCGAGTGGTTGGGGCGAAAACCGCTTGGTTACTTTGCGCTTTCAAAGTGACGCGCCGTACCAAGCCACACCAACACGGTGCTTGGCGATGCACAGAGCTGCCAGAATTTGCCAGACCCAAAAAGCCGAAAGCCCGCAATTACGCGGGCTTAAGGGTGTTTCTTGCTAATTGGTGCCAGTCAGTGCCGGACGCCCAATCACTCCCACTCAATCGTTGCCGGTGGCTTGCTCGATACGTCGTAGGTGACGCGCGAGATGCCTTCGATTTCGTTGATGATGCGACCGCTCACGGTTTCGAGCAGTTCGTAAGGCAGGTGAGCCCAACGCGCGGTCATGAAGTCGATGGTTTCGACGGCACGCAGGGCAACTACCCAGGCGTAACGACGGCCATCGCCTACAACGCCAACCGATTTAACCGGCTGGAACACAACGAAGGCTTGGCTGACTTTGTGGTACCAGTCGGCTTTGCGTAGTTCTTCGATGAAGATGTGGTCAGCACGACGCAGCAGGTCGGCGTATTCCTTTTTCACTTCACCCAAGATACGCACGCCCAGGCCCGGGCCCGGGAATGGGTGGCGGTAGACCATGTCGTACGGCAGGCCGAGTTCCAGGCCAAGACGGCGGACTTCGTCTTTGAACAGCTCACGCAGGGGTTCTACCAGCTTGAGGTTCATTTCTTCCGGCAAGCCACCTACGTTGTGGTGCGACTTGATGACGTGGGCTTTGCCGCTTTTAGCGCCAGCCGACTCGATCACGTCCGGGTAGATGGTGCCCTGCGCCAGGTACTTGATGTTGTCCAGTTTGTTGGACTCGGCATCGAATACGTCGATGAAGGTGCGACCGATGATTTTGCGCTTTTTCTCCGGGTCGTTTTCGCCAGCCAGGTTGTTCAGGAACTGGTCGGCAGCGTTGGCACGGATCACTTTAACGCCCATGTTCTCTGCGAACATGGCCATCACCTGGTCACCTTCGTGCAGGCGCAGCAGGCCGTTGTCGACGAAGACGCAGGTCAGTTGGTCGCCGATAGCCTTGTGCAGCAACGCTGCTACTACCGAGGAGTCAACACCGCCGGACAAGCCCAGCAGGACGTTGTCGGTGCCAACCTGGGCACGGATGGTGGCGATGGCGTCTTCCGCGATTTTCGACGGCGTCCACAGCGCATCACAGCCGCAGATGTCGAGGATGAAGCGCGACAGGATGCGACCGCCCTGCTTGGTGTGGGTCACTTCCGGGTGGAACTGCACGCCGTAGTAAGCACGCTCGTCGTTGAACATGCCGGCAATCGGGCAGCTCGGGGTGCTGGCCAGAACGTGGAAGTCGGATGGCATTTTGGTGACCTTGTCACCGTGGCTCATCCACACGTCCAGACCGAACAGGCCGTCAGCGTCGATGTGGTCTTCGATGCCGTCGAGCAGGCGGCTTTTGCCGACCACGTCTACGCGGGCATAACCGAATTCACGCAGCTCGGAACCTTCAACCTTGCCACCCAGCTGTTCAGCCATGGTCTGCATGCCGTAGCAGATACCGAAAACCGGCACGCCGAGGTCAAATACCGCTTGCGGTGCACGCGGGCTGTTGGCTTCGTGTACAGACTCCGGGCCACCGGCCAGGATGATGCCTTTAGGGGCAAATTCGCGGATCGCTGCGTCGTCCATGTCGAACGGGTGCAGTTCGCAGTAAACACCGATTTCACGAACGCGACGGGCGATCAACTGGGTGTACTGAGAACCGAAGTCCAGAATCAGGATGCGGTGAGCGTGAATGTCGAGGGACATAGGAGAAACTCTAAAAAGCAGTTGCAAGCTTCAAGCTGCAAGCTGCAAGTAATCGGGGCTGCGCGGTAGCTGTCATAAAACAGTACCGCTTGCAGCTTATAACTTGGGGCTTCTAGCTAGCGGCTTCAGCCGACTCGATAGTTAGGTGCTTCTTTGGTGATCTGCACGTCGTGGACGTGGGATTCAGCCATGCCAGCGCCGGTGATGCGTACAAACTCAGGCTTGGTACGCATTTGCTCGATGTCGGCGCTGCCGGTGTAACCCATCGAGGAACGCAGACCGCCCATCAGTTGGTGAATGATCGCGGTGAGCGACCCTTTGTACGGAACACGACCTTCGATGCCTTCCGGCACCAGCTTCTCGGCACCCGCGGAGGAGTCCTGGAAGTAACGGTCGGAAGAACCTTGGGACTGCGACATCGCACCCAGCGAACCCATGCCGCGGTAAGCCTTGTACGAACGGCCCTGGAACAATTCGATTTCGCCCGGAGCTTCTTCAGTACCGGCAAACATCGAGCCCATCATGACGCAGGAAGCACCGGCCACGATGGCCTTGGACAGGTCACCCGAGAAACGGATGCCGCCGTCGGCGATCAACGGTACGCCCGAGCCTTCAAGGGCTGCGGCCACGTTGGCAATCGCGCTGATTTGCGGAACGCCAACACCGGCTACGATACGGGTGGTGCAGATCGAGCCTGGGCCGATACCGACTTTAACGGCGTCAGCGCCAGCTTCTGCCAGAGCCAAAGCCGCAGCGCCAGTGGCGATGTTGCCGCCAATGACCTGTACCTCAGGGAAGTTCTGCTTGACCCAACGCACGCGGTCGATCACGCCTTTGGAGTGACCGTGAGCGGTGTCGACTACCACCACGTCAACGCCAGCAGCCACCAGGGCTGTAACGCGATCTTCGGTGTCTTTGCCAGTACCTACAGCAGCGCCTACGCGCAGACGACCTTGGTCATCCTTGCTGGCCAGCGGGTATGCCTTGGCTTTTTCGATGTCGTTGACGGTCATCATGCCTTTGAGGGCGAAGCTGTCGTCGACGATCAGCACGCGCTCGATGCGGTGCTTGTGCAGCAGTTCACGGGCTTCGTCCTTATCGGCGCCTTCCTTGACCGTGACCAGACGCTCTTTAGGCGTCATCACTTCACGAACGGTGGCTTCCAGACGGCTTTCGAAGCGCACGTCACGGGAGGTCACGATGCCGACCAGGTCGCCATTGTGCAGTACCGGAACGCCGGAGATATTGTGCTGGCGGGTCAATTCGAACAGTTCACGCACCGTGGCGTCAGCTTCGATAGTGATGGGTTCTTTAACCACACCGGCTTCGTAGCGTTTGACCTTGCGCACTTCGTGAGCTTGCTGCTCGATGGTCATGTTCTTGTGGATGATGCCGATGCCGCCTTCCTGAGCCATGGCGATTGCCAGACGGGCTTCAGTGACGGTGTCCATTGCGGCGGAGACCAGCGGAATATTCAGTTCAATGCCACGGGTCAAACGAGTCTTTAGACTGACTTCGTTCGGAAGAACCTCGGAATAACCGGGAACGAGAAGGATGTCATCGAAGGTGAGTGCTTCTTGGCTGATACGCAGCATCGCTGGGGCTCCCGAGCGGGAAAATGGAAGCGCGCCATTGTACTCAAAACACCTGTGGCTCTCAACGGAAACCTTTAGAGAGTTTTGCGCTAAAAGCCATGATTTATTGACCCGCGAGGCAGAAAAAGCCCTTACAACTCGACTTTGACCCACGCCACCGGCTGATCCAGCCAGTCGGCAAACTCGTCGAGGAAGCTTTGCTTGAACCCCGCCTCGGCCCAGTTATTGAAAATAAACCCCAGGTTGGAGAAGCCGCACGGCTGCAAAAACAGGAAGCCGTTGATGTCGTCTTCATGGCCACACAGAGGGCAAACAAAGTTGTCCGTGTGCCCTGGCATCCATTCTTCGAGGCTATCGAACAGCGCCTCGCCGACTTCCTTGCGGCACTCGGCGCATCCTGCTTCTTCCAGAAAACCTTTGACCGGCGTGTAGATGCAACGCTTGGTGATGATCTCCAAACCGTTGATCGGGTGGCCGAACGGCAGCGCTTCAGGGTGCAACACCACGCTGGCGGCACCCGGCGCGATGGCGTAGGCCATGGCGCTGCCATTGCGCCCGCAGGTGCTGAGCTCTTCTTCAATGATGTTTTTACGCACCAGCCAGCGCACGATCGCGCGGGCACGCGGCTCGTGGACCGGCAAGGTGGAGATTTTAGGAACGATGATGCTTTGCGAATTCATGGGTACGGCACATATAAGAAAAAAGAAATCTATCACCCGTGGGAGCGGGCTTGCTCGCGATGGAATCTGCGCGGTGGGTCTGGCTAACCGAGTTGCCTACATCGCGAGCAAGCCCGCTCCCACAAGGTGTCGGAAAGGATAATTCTGTGGTCAAGCACTCAAATAGCGCGCAATCAGCGCAACGCCGCTGGCCAGCACCAGCCAGGTCACCAGCCGGACAAACGCCTCGCGGGACAATTTGATCGCCAGTTTACGCCCTATCCACAGCCCCAGCGCCATGGCCGGTAACAGAAAGGCGGCCAACCATAACAACTCGCCGTCGGTGTACACGCCCGCGATCACGAACAAGCTCAAACGCACCACGGTGCTGCAACTGATCAACGCACTTTGCGTGGCCCGCGCTGCGTCCTTGGTCAGCCGCGCGTTCAGGTACAGCGCGTATAAAAAACCGCCGCTGCCAAATAGCGCACCGAATAACCCGCCTATGACCCCGGTCGGCACCGCCCACCCCGCCGCCACTTGGCTGGGCCGCACTTTTACCGCCAGGCTGTACACCGCATAAGCGCTGACAAACACGCCCATCAACAGCAGCAACAGGTCGGATTGCAGGTTGAGCAAAAACACCACGCCGATGATGCAACCGACGGCCATGCACGGTAGCAAGCGCAGCAACTCCGGACGAGCCACGTCACGACGGGCGGGCAACCAGTTACCAAAGGCGGCGACAAAATCCAGCAGCACCAGCAGCGGGATAATCTTCGACAGCGGCAGGCACAGGATCAAAATGGGCCCGGCCACCAGTGCCGTACCAAACCCCGCCACACCAAACACGATGTAAGCCAGCGCCACAGCCAGCTCAATCAATACCCACTCACCGCCGGTAAAAGGCAAATCCATTGCTGCGCTTCCTTATTTTTGGAGCGCGGACTTTAACCAGCAGGTGCAGTCAAAACAATCCGCCCTTATGATGGCCGGCATGATTAAAGATCCTTTTGCACGACTCAATCTCGACCGGGAAGTCCTGACCGTCAGCCAGCTCAACGGCCGCGCGCGGGTCTTGCTCGAAGACGTGTTCAGCAATATCTGGGTCGAGGGCGAAATCTCCAACCTCGCCCGCCCGGCGTCTGGGCACATTTACTTCACCCTTAAAGACAGCGGTGCCCAAGTGCGCTGCGCGTTGTTTCGCAACAACGCCGCACGGGTGCGCCAGGCGCTGAAAGACGGCCTGGCGGTCAAAGTACGCGGCAAGGTCTCGCTGTTTGAAGGGCGCGGCGATTACCAGTTAATCCTCGATACCGTCGAGCCCGCCGGTGATGGCGCATTGCGTCTGGCCTTTGATGCCCTTAAAGAGAAACTCAGCGCCGAAGGCTTGTTCAGTGCCGAACGCAAAGTCCCGCTGCCGGCTCACCCGCAGCGCATTGGCATCATCAGTTCGCCAACCGGGGCGGTGATCCGCGACATCATCAGCGTGTTCCGCCGCCGCGCACCGCAAGTAGAACTGACCTTGATCCCCACTGCCGTGCAGGGCCGCGAAGCCACCGCGCAAATTGTCCGGGCTTTAAAACTGGCCGATGCGCGGGGCTTTGACGCCTTGATTCTGGCCCGGGGCGGCGGATCGCTCGAAGACCTGTGGTGCTTTAACGAAGAAGCCGTTGCACGGGCGGTGGACGCCTGTGTGACGCCGATCGTCAGTGCCATCGGGCACGAAACCGATGTGTCGATCAGTGACTTTGTTGCCGACGTGCGGGCGCCGACGCCGTCTGCTGCGGCCGAATTACTGGCGCCGGATGCCAGCGACCTGCAACGCCGGGTCGACAGCCTGCAGCGCCGACTTATCATGCGTATCCGCGACCGCCTGATGCGCGATCGCCTGCGCCTCGATGGGCTGGCCCGGCGCCTGCGCCATCCGGGTGAACGACTGCGCCAGCAGGCACAGCGCCTCGACGATCTGGACATGCGCATGCGCCGCGCGTTTGAGCGCAGCCTCAATACCCGCCGTGAGCGCTTGATACGTCTAGAAACACGCCTGTCAGCGCAACATCCGGGTCGTCAGCTAACCTTGCTCCGCCAGCGCCTGGACAGCCTTGCTGAGCGCCTGCCACGGGCGATGCGCGAAGGTCTCAAGGCCCGTCGTCTGACGCTGCACAGCCAGATGCAAACCCTGCACGTGGTCAGCCCGCTGGCCACCTTGGGTCGCGGCTACAGCATTTTGCTCGATGAGCGCGGCAATGCCATTCGAAGCGCCGAACAGACCCACAATGGCCAGCGCCTGAAGGCACGACTGGGCGAAGGCGAATTGCAGGTGCGGGTTGAAGACAACCACCTGACACCCGTGACCCTTTCTTTACTGGATTGAGCTGATGCCACGCTTTTTAACTGCTGCTTTATTGCTGTGCCTTGCTTTCAATGCCTCGGCCGCCGACAGCTACATCACCCGACTGCTCAACAAGCCGGTACCGGGCGGCGTGGCAGTGATCGACCTGGGCACCGGCGCGCAACGCCCAGAGGCCAAATACGATGGCAAACCGGTGTTGGTAGTCAAAGAGCAAGACACCTGGCGCGCCATTGTCGGCATCCCGCTGACCGTCAAGCCGGGTACGCAAACCCTGAACGCCAACGGCCGAAACCTGAACTTCAGCGTGGGCAACAAGAAGTACCCCGAGCAGCACATCACCCTGAAAAACCAGCGCCAGGTCAACCCCAACCCGGACGACCTCAAACGCATCGACAACGAGCTGGCGGTGCAGATCAAGGCGTACCGCACCTTCAGCCCGAACACGCCCAGCAACTTGCTGCTGGACAAGCCCGTCAACGGCCCGCTGTCGAGCAAGTTTGGCGTGCGCCGCTTCTTCAATGGCGAAGAGCGCAACCCGCATGCGGGCCTGGACTTTGCCGTGCCCGCAGGTACACCGATCAAAACCCCGGCCGCCGGCAAAGTCATCCTGATCGGCAACTACTTTTTTAATGGCAACACCGTGTTTGTCGATCACGGGCAGGGCTTTATCAGCATGTTCTGCCACATGTCGAAAATCGACGCCAAGCTCGGCCAGCAACTGGCGCGTGGCGATGTGGTCGGCAAAGTCGGCTCAACCGGTCGCGCCACCGGGCCACATATGCACTGGAACGTCAGCCTGAACGACGCCCGGGTAGACCCGGCGATCTTTATCGGGGCCTTTCAGCCTTAGCGAAAACGCCGGGGTTTGGTCACTGCTCGTGAGCAAACCTCCCCGCACTAGTTATGTATGTCAGGCGCAGTCAAGCCGGGGCAGATACTCCTCACAACTTTCTCTGTGAGGTGTAACCCATGAGTGATGTATTTCATTTATCCCAAGACTTGAGCGCCGACCTGATTGCGGTCAGCGCCCAGGACGAGCAAGACCGTGTCAAAAAATGGGTGCAAATCGACACTCAGATCCAGACCCTGCTGGCTGAGCAACCCACCCTCCACTCATTTATACACAGCGAGCTGAAGGCGACGTTTACCCACGCCACGCAGACGCTTGATCCTGAGCAATTGCTGATCAGTGAAGAGGGTGATACGCAGCTCTCCAGTGTGCTGGATATCCTGCTACAGGCGCTGTGTGACGGCCATGCGCCGGAATTCAACCTGCTGAAGGCCACGCTTAAGGTTGTGGATGATTCATCGCCCGTCACTGTGAAAGTGGGCGACTTGCAGAGCTTTATATCCCGCGCGCGACGTTTTTTTGCCAGTGACTGCAAGACCCACACAGCGCAGTTTTGGCAGGATAAAAGCAGCCAAACCGGCACTCAATCGCGCAAATCCTGGCTGCTCGACAAGCTCAAAGACGTGCTCAAGGCTGAAACCGAACTGCTGTCCCACGATGCCACGCTGACACCGGGCCAGGTGCAACTGATCAATAATGTGGTGCGTTACCCGTCGCTGAGCACCCGAGCTGCGCTCCCGGTCAGTTCGCGCCCGGCGGTTTATGCCCTGATACTTAAGGACCTGTCAAAAGAGCCACCGATTGCCTTCGCGGGTGCCTGGGTCATGACCGCGCGCGACGGCTCCGCAACCCTTGACGCATCAGGCATGACTCGCCTTTCTGACAAAACGACAGAAGTTGAGATCAACGCCAAAGCCAATGCCGGTGAGGCTGTGTTGTACACCCCTTCAGGTGGTTTGCAGGGCTTTGCTTCGCTGCAGACATTAGAGGTCGAACTTAACCGCCGTCACACGGAAATCGCTGAATTCGAATCATTACTGGAGCTCTTGTCCCCCACTGATCTGATGCGGGTTCAGGCGCTGTCTGAAAAGGCTGAAACTTCTCTTGAATTCACGTTTAAGGAGATTCACGGCTCAGTGTTTGAGTATTGGCTCAAGGTGCATGACGATCAGCGTCAAGCCAATCTGGAACACGCGCTGTCGTTAGCCAAAACGGTTTCGCCCGCCCAATTGAGTGAACACCTGGAGTATGTGCTGGACTACGCTCCACGCTTCAAACAGGCGAGCGCCCTCAATGCACGTATCGCCAAGTTTTTAGGAAAAAAGACCCGCCAATGGCTGCTTAAAGCCAACGATGCTGACCGTCAGGCCTGGTTTGAGGCGGCTGCGCATTACCGAACCCTCAGTTTCATTGCCAACGACAATGGCGAGCCCTCAGCCCATCAATATGGCGACAGAGCGTTTTTGCTGCGCTACGCCCACGATCAGTTGCAGAACTACATCCAGGCAGAATATGGCCTGATCGTTGACCCGGACACCGTCTTTATCACCACAACGGTGGCCGAGCGCGGTTCAGGCCCCATTATCCCGATCAGTGCCTATGCCTCCTCGTCCTACACGGCGGTGAACAGCCTGTCGCGTACCGGCCCGTCCATCAAGCTGGTCAGTACGTCCCGAACACTGTCGCAACTGGCCCTGGAGAACGTCGGTAGCCTGGACATTGACTACGCATTAACCGCCACCGTCTCAACGGGCAGCGCCGATGGACCACGAATGGACGCGTTGAGCGCTGCACAAATCAAGCACATCGTTCGCACGGTGAATATTGGCGATAGCTATGAGGCCTTCTTGCGGGACCGGTTCATCGAGTCCCCCCAAGCCCTCTCTCGTCGCGATACTGCCGCTCAATTGCTGATCGCCCAGATGCGCGTTGATGCACTTGAAGCGAAGATTTCCGGTGACTTCTCGCCAGATCGCCTGGACCGCGGTTATCGCTGGGTTGAGGCCGTTCTGAACGAGGTTGATGCCCCTGAAATTCCCGCCATGGTTGAAGGGCATCGCCTGAAGGTTCATCAATTGCTGATCAGTGAGGCCACAGTACGCGGGGTGCTGATTATCCTGGCACCGCCTTCAGGGGCTTATGCGCCTGACCCTTTGGAATTGAACCTCATCACACCGCAACCGCTGTCGTCCGTCAGCGCCATGGTTGTCTATACCCCTGAAGCACCTGACGGCAAGCGGTTTCGCGAGTTTGAAAATCGCGCGCACATGGCGAATAAATTCCTCAATGCCCCTGAAATGGCCGGCTATCTGATTGGACGCGTCAGCGAAGGCGCTCAAGCCCGAGTCCAGCAACGGGTGACTGAAGGGCTCAGAGCAGCCGATGTTCGGGACACCGCGATTACCGGCGACTTCATTGAGAAAACCTGTTTGGCCGAGATCGAGCATGCCTTGGCCAGCGCAGATGCCTTGAGCCTGTCGACCACAGAAAGCAACCGTCTGGCCGTGTGGAGCGGCATAGAAACAGCGGTGGACATCGTCACGATTATCCTGCCATTTAAGGTCACGGCCATGATTGCCCTGGGACGCAGTTTGATCGAGATGTGGCATGGCTTTGATGCGCTGAAACGCGGCAATCAGAGTGAAGCGATTGGGCATTTTGTCGGCATGATTGAGCGCTGGGTGGATGCCGGGGTGGACATCGGGACCGCTCTCGCCAAATTACCCGCGAAAGGAACGTTGGCCTTGCATCCGAAATTGGCCTACAAACAGGGCGTCGAAGGGCTGACAAAGCGCACAGACGGCGCCTATGCAGGCATCTATGAAAGGACGCCGAAACACGGCGGTTTCTCCCAATACTTTATCCAGCAGCAAAAGCATTGGTTTCAGGTGGTGTATGACGCGGACCGCCTGACTTGGCGAGTAATGGATATGCGTCGCCCGCGCGCTTGGTACCGCTCTGCGATTCGTCAGGGCACGGATGGTCTGTGGCGTATCGGCACACCGGAGTTGAGCGTGCTGGGGGGCGGGACATATTCGCTGGCCACTTTCAAGGTACGTGAGGCTTTCCCACGCTTTACCCTGGATGAGGCCAAAAAGCTGCTCGACCAATACAACTTTCCTGCACCTCGCCGAGACAAGATGGAACTTTATCTGGCCGAGTTCCTGGTCGAGCATAGAGAGCTGCCCCGGTGGGCCCAGCACTACCTCAAGCCAGGGCTAGATGGTGCCCCAGCACAAGCCCTCACCCCTGAGCCCGGCACTTCGAGCGCCGTCCCGTTAAGCAACAAGCGCAAGCGGCCCATTGTGGATGATGAGCCGGTACAACCTAAACCGACTCAACCGGTTCCCTCCAGCGGCACTAACGCACCAGGCACTGTCAGCAGTAACGAGTGGCAAAACTGGGCCCGAACCGTTCCCGGCGAAACTTATACCTCGGTCAGCCTGAATCCGCCCATTTCTGAAATAGGCAGCGGCTCTAATCTTCGAGTGATTAAAAAAGACAGCAAGTGGTTCGACATTTTGCCTCAGGGCAACCTGCCACTGGATATACAGGTGTACTTGAAAAAGCCTGGTCAGGTGATCTCGACCTATGAGCAACTGGAAAAGCTGATCTTGAAAAACAAGTACTTGCAACCGCGCCTGGCCGAATTTGAGGGAGGAGCGTGGGCGATCAAGGAGCCGCTGCTGCAAAAGCCGATCTGGCAATACGTCCTCAAGTCTCTGCCGGGCCTGACGCCAGACTCTGCACAGGTAGTGGCCAAGCGTCTATTTATGTTGTCCGACAGCACCACTTGGTTGCTCACACAAACCCGTATGCGCACGTTGACCGAAACGTTGTATGGCTGGTTTTCCGGCCATCTGCCACATGGCTCGGGAGCATTGCGTGATCCCTTGGCCCTCTTGACGCCAGCCTTGGGCATTCGCCCTAAAACGTTACTGGTTCGAACACGCGCTTCACCGACCTGGTTTGACCGGATCGACTTTTCATTGAAAGCCGGCGATTTATTAAAACTGAGCAATGCCGCTGGACTCAATGAAGTCATGCGTAGCCTGCTTCAGCGGCTCGGCTACACCATTTATGCGGACATCCCCGGGGTCAGTGAGTTGGTGTTCAAGCGAACAGGCGCGCAAACCATCAACTTCATGCAGTTGCACAGAGCGGTCGGAGCGGAGCTGGCGCTTGTCATCGAGCTGGAGGATGCGGTCACCCTTATGATCAATAAGAACCCGTTGTCCCCCTTGTCCCTGGCGCTCACCAATGCACGGGCCGAGGGCAAACTCATGACCTTTGTGGGAGGCGTCCAGAACACACCGCCCTACGGCCTCACACAGGGCTTTATTTGCAGGACGTAGGGCAGTAACCGGCCAGTTCGTTAGCTGGCCGGGTTTCGGTAATCAGCGAAATACTTTTGCAGCACAAGATGAATGCCATACGCCTTATATGAACAATTTTGTTCACTGTTAATCCTAGAAGACGCCATATAAATTCGATTTTTTGCTTTAAACGCGCAATTCTCCTAATGTTTTTCAGGCCGCTTGCCAACGTCTTTCGCAATGGTTAGGGTTGAGCCTATGAAAACACCTCATACCCTCATTCAATTACGCCAGCACCGAAGCCTCTGCCTCGTCAGTGCACGACTGCAAAGCTGAAACGCGCTGCCTCGTCCCCCCTGCTTTGTATTTCTTCAGCGAGCCACTTGTCTCTATACGGCCCGCACATTAAAGGATTGCCTGATGACCATGCTCAAAGACCCCTCTTCCAAATATCGCGCCTTTCCGGTCATTGATTTACCTGACCGTACCTGGCCATCGAAAACCATCACCCAAGCGCCGATCTGGTGCAGCTCTGACCTGCGCGACGGCAACCAGTCGCTGATCGAGCCGATGGATGCAGTGAAAAAACTGCGCTTTTGGAAGACCCTGGTCAGCGTTGGCGTTAAAGAAATTGAGGCGTCGTTCCCGGCTGCTTCGCAGACCGACTTTGACTTCGTGCGTACGTTGATCGAAGACGGCCACATCCCGGACGACACCACTATTCAGGTGTTGACCCAAGGCCGTGAAGACCTGATCGCACGGACATTCGAATCGCTGCGCGGCGCGAAAAAAGCCATCGTGCACTTGTACAACGCGACCTCGCCGTCGTTCCGCCGCATCGTGTTCAACCAGGACAAGGACGGCATCAAAGAAATCGCCGTCAGCGCGGCCAAGCTGTTCGTCAAATACGCCGCTCAACAGCCAGAAACCCAGTGGACTTTTGAATACTCCCCAGAGACCTTCAGCGCCACTGAGCTGGAGTTCGCCAAGGAAGTGTGTGACGCGGTGATCGAGGTCTGGAACCCGACGCCTGAGCACAAAGTGATCCTCAACTTGCCTGCCACCGTTGAGTGCGCCACCCCGAACATCTATGCCGACCAGATTGAATGGTTCGGTCGCCACATCAACCGCCGTGACAGCGTGATCATCAGCCTGCACACCCACAACGACCGTGGCACCGGTGTTGCCGCCACTGAGTTGGGCTTGATGGCCGGTGCAGACCGCGTCGAAGGCTGCCTGTTCGGTAACGGCGAGCGCACCGGCAACGTTGACCTGGTGACCGTAGCCCTGAACATGTACACCCAAGGCCTCGACCCGCAGCTGGACTTCTCTGACATTGACGGCGTGCGTAAAGTCGTTGAAGAGTGCAACCAGATCCCGGTTCACCCTCGCCATCCGTATGTGGGCGACTTGGTCCACACTGCGTTCTCGGGCTCGCACCAGGACGCCATCCGCAAAGGTTTCGCCCAGCAGAAGCCCGACGCCCTGTGGGAAGTCCCGTACTTGCCGATCGACCCGGCAGACATTGGCCGTAGCTATGAGGCCGTGATTCGGGTGAACAGCCAGTCCGGTAAAGGCGGGATTGCTTACCTGCTGGAGCAGGAATACGGCATCAGCTTGCCACGCCGCATGCAGATCGAGTTCAGCCAGGTGGTTCAGCGTGAGACCGACCGTCTTGGCCTTGAAATGACCGCGCAGCAGATCCACAGCTTGTTGCACAGCGAGTATCTGCAAGCCAACACCCCGTACGCGCTGGTTAGTCATCGCCTGCAGGAAGAAAACGGCCACAGCGCGGTTGAGGTTGAAGTGTCGGCCAAAGGCGCTGGTGAGACCAACCTGCGTTGGAACGGCAAAGGCAATGGCGCCCTGGAAGCCCTGGTTGCCGGCCTGCCGGTCAAAGCTGAAATCATGGACTACAACGAGCATGCCATCGGTGCTGGCACCAACGCCAAAGCCGCTGCTTACATCGAGCTGCGGGTGAATGGTGAGCGTGCTGTGCATGGTGTGGGCATCGATGAAAACATCACCACCGCCAGCTTCAAGGCCCTGTTCAGCGCCCTGAACCGCTCACTGAGCGAAGCCGACGCTAAAGCTGCCTAAACGTCTGCTGAAACGCAAAAAGGCCCTGAGGTGCGAACCTCAGGGCCTTTTTTGTTGACGCTTTTGTAGGAGCGAGCTTGCCTCGCGATCTTTTGATCTTTCGCAGCCTTCGTACCTCGTCAGCGACTACAGCCGGACGTAGCCTCGCAAAGCTCGTCAACTGCTACGGGGAATGTCTGCGATGCATGATCCCCTGTAGGAGCTGCCGCAGGCTGCGATCTTTTGATCTTTCGCAGCCTTCGTGCCTCGTCAGCGACTACAGCCGGACGTAGCCTCGCAAGGCTCGTCAACTGCTACGGGCGTACGCAGCTCGCGATCTTTTAAAAGATCGCGAGGTGTATCAGTACTTCAGGTCGAAGTTGTCAGCATCCATGTACGCCGGGAAGCGTTCACGGTAGGCACCCAATTCGCTTGCGCTCAGGCTGACCTGGAACACGCCGTCGGCCTCGCCCGCGCTGAGCAAGGTTTCGCCCTGGAAGTCGAGGATCTGGCTGTCGCCGCTGTAGACCAACCCTTTGCCATCGGTCCCAACGCGGTTTACCGCGCCGACGTAGCAGAGGTTTTCAATCGCTCGGGCCGGTAACAGGCGGTTCCAGTGCAAACGGCGCGCACCCGGCCAGTTGGCCGTGTAGAGCAGCAAGTCTGTGTCATGGGGGTCGCTGCTCCACACCGGGAAGCGCAAGTCGTAGCAAATCAACGGGCGGATACGCCAGCCTTTGACCTCAAACTGAACCTGCCGCTCGCCCGGCGTAAAGTGCTCGTGCTCACCAGCCATCCGGAACAAATGGCGTTTGTCGTAGTGCAGCACTTCACCATCAGGCCGCGCCCACAGCAGGCGATTGCGGTGGCTGCCGTCTGCCGCCTGGACGATGACACTGCCAGTCACCACCGCATTGAGTTTTGCCGCCTGGGCTCGTAACCACTTTGTGGCCGGCCCGCCCTCTGGCTCGGCGAGGGTCTCGGACTCCATGCTGAAACCGGTGGTGAACATTTCTGGCAACACCACCAGGTCTGCGCCACGGGCCTGTTCAAGCAACTCCTCGAAGTGCTCGAAATTAGCCTGACGGTCGTGCCACGCCAAGGTGGTTTGCACCAGCGCCAGGGTTAAATCGGGTAAACCTCTTAGATCACGCATAGTTTCTCTGCTGCTTCGCGCAGCGTCTCCTCGCGTTTGGCAAAACACAGACGGACCAGCCGCTGCCCTTCGGGCGGGGTCTGGTAGAACACCGACACCGGAATGGTCGCCACACCGTGTTCACGGGTCAGCCATACGGCCATGTCGACGTCATTGAGGTCCGGACGAATGTGAGCGTAGTCGACCAACTGGAAGTACGTACCTGCTACCGGCGTGAAGGTAAAACGCGATGGCTTTAACAGATCACAGAACAGATCACGCTTGGCCTGGTAAAACCCGGGCAGTTCTTCAACGTGCTCGGGGCTGGCCGCCATATAGTCGGCCAATGCGTACTGCAACGGCGTCACACCGCAAAAACTCACGTATTGGTGCACCTTGCGCAACTCGGCGGTCAACGCGGGCGGCGCCACCACATAACCGGTTTTCCAACCTGTCACGTGGTAGGTCTTGCCGAACGAGCTGACAACGAAAGCACGATGGTACAGCTCGGGGTGTGACAAAACACTGACGTGAGGCACGCCGTCGTACACCAGATGCTCGTACACCTCATCGCTGATCAGGTAGATGTCGCGATCGGCAATCAAGGCCGCCAACTGGTCCAGTTCTGCACGGCTGATCAACGCGCCGCTCGGGTTGTGCGGGGTGTTGAGGATGATCATGCGGGTGCGCGGCGTCAGCGCGTCGGTGAGTTTTTGCCAGTCGATAGAGAAGTCGTCGAGCCCCAACTGCACATGCACGCAACGACCGCCGGCCAACTCTACCGAAGGTTCATAGCTGTCGTAGCACGGGTCGAACACGATAACTTCGTCGCCGGCGTGAATCACCGCCTGGATGGCACAGAAGATGGCTTGGGTAGCGCCCGGAGTGATGGTCACCTCGGTATCGGCATCCACGTGCACGCCATAACTGCGGGCAATTTTGGCCGCCACTTGTGTACGCAAGGCAGGTAAGCCGGTCATGGGCGAATATTGGTTGTGACCACTGGCGATGTGTCGGCCGACGGCATCGCGCAACGCTTGCGGGCCATCAAAGTCAGGAAAACCCTGAGACAAGTTGAGCGCGCCGGTTTCAGCCGCGAGTTGCGACATGCGCGTGAAGATGGTGGTGCCGACATTCGGCAACTTGCTGATAATCATGGCCGTTCCCTGATGAGTTCCCGGCTCTGACTACGGCACAGGACCTAGCGAGAATAGCCCAAACGCCAGACACGAAAAAGGGCTCCTAAAGGTGTGATGCCCGTCAGTGCAGCCACCTGCAATCTGAACGGTAGCAGCGAGCTCGTCTCGCGATCTTTCAAACGTTCAAAAGATCGCGAGACAAGCTCGCTCCTACAAGCAGCATTCTCCCAAAGGAACCCTCTTCAGCGCGTTAGCGCTTGTCTCTACGCTTTTTGTCGGCTTTTTTGTGGTGCGACATCATGCGGCGCTTCTTGTTGACCTGGCGGTCGGTCAAGGAGTTCTTGTTGGCTTCGTACGGGTTCTCGCCACCTTTGAACTCGATGCGGATCGGTGTACCGACCAGCTTCAAGACACGACGGTAGGTGTTTTCGAGGTAACGCACGTAAGACTTCGGAACCTTCTCAACCTGGTTACCGTGGATCACGATGATCGGCGGGTTGGCACCACCCAAGTGGGCGTAACGCAGCTTGATCCGGCGGCTGTTAACCATCGGTGGCGCGTGCTCGCTGACCGCGTCTTCAAGGATCTGGGTCAGACGGTTGGTCGGCCAGCGCGTAACAGCCGACTTGAAGGAGTTCTGCACCGATTGGTACAAGTTACCCACGCCAGTGCCGTGCAGTGCCGAAATGAAGTGGATGTCGGCGAAGTCAACGAAGAACAGGCGACGGGTCAGTTCGACCTTCACGAACTCGCGTTCGCTTGGGGTCATGCCGTCCCACTTGTTGACTGCGATCACCAGTGCACGACCGGCTTCCAGGGCAAAGCCCAGCAGGTTCAGGTCGTGGTCTACCACGCCTTCACGGGCGTCCATCACAAAGATCACCACGTTGGCGTCTTTGATCGCTTGCAGGGTTTTGACCACGGAGAATTTTTCAACTTCTTCGTGGATCTTGCCGCGCTTGCGCACACCGGCGGTGTCGATCAGCGTGTACTTCTCGTCATTACGCTCAAACGGGATGTAGATACTGTCGCGAGTGGTGCCGGGCTGGTCATAAACGATAACGCGGTCTTCACCGAGCATGCGGTTAACCAGCGTCGATTTACCGACGTTAGGGCGACCGATGATTGCGATTTTGATACCGTCTTTTTCGCTTGGGCCAGGAATGCGCTTGGCTTCCTCACCTTCGAGAACGACTTCTTCTTCGCCTTCTTCTGGCTCTTCAGAGTCACGCGGGAAATCACCCAGGGCAATTTCCAGCAACTGCGAGATGCCACGACCATGTGCGCCAGCGATCGGGATCGCGTCGCCCATGCCCAAGGGTGCGAACTCGGCACGCGCCATGTCCGGGTCGATGTTGTCGACCTTGTTGGCGACGACATAAGAGCGCTTGTTACGTTTGCGAAGGTGCTCGCCGATCATCTGGTCAGCGGCAGTGAAACCCGCTTTGGCATCTACCAGGAACAGAACGACATCAGCTTCTTCGATGGCCAGCAGCGACTGCTCGGCCATTTTTTCGTCCATACCGTGCTCGTCACCGGAGATACCGCCGGTGTCGACCAAAATGTAGGAACGCCCTTGCCACTTGGCCTCACCGTATTGGCGATCACGGGTTAGACCGGACAAGTCGCCGACGATGGCGTCACGAGTCCTGGTCAGGCGGTTGAACAAGGTGGACTTGCCGACATTGGGTCGGCCCACCAGGGCGATTACGGGAACCATGCGGCTCTCCACTTCGTTATTTCAGAAAATACAAAAGCCGCTGCAAGGCAGCGGCCAGAGTTCGGAACAGCACAAATGTGCCGCAAACCTTGCAAGAGCAAGGCTGCTTGAGACTCTAGAGTCTCAAGCATAGACGCCTTAGCGAATGGTCAGGGCTTCCAGTTTGCCGCTGTTACCAAACACGTAAATCATGTCACCGACCACCAGCGGACGCGCCCGAAGACCGTCGCTGTCAATGCGGGTACGGCCAACAAAGCGGCCATCAACCTGGCTCAACAGGTGCAGATAGCCTTCGAAGTCACCAACGGCGACATAGCTGGAGAAGACTTCTGGTGCCGACAATTGACGGCGGGCCAGTGCATCGTTGCTCCACAGGACGGTGGTCGAACGTTCGTCAACGCCTTCTACGGTGCCGGAAGCCATGCTGATGTAGACGTTGCCAAAACCTTGGGCGACACCCGCGTAGCTGGAAGCATCACGCTGCCACAGCACACGGCCGCTTTCCAGTTCCAGTGCCGCCATGCGGCCCTGATAGCTGGCGACGTACAAGGTGCCACCGGACAACAGCAGACCACCGTCAATATCGACGATGCGCTCCAGTTCCGAACGGCCTTGTGGTACAGCCACACGGCTTTCCCATACCGGCACGCCGTTTTGGGTATCCAGAGCAACGACTTTACCGGTCGAAAGACCTGCAATTGCCAGATGATTGGTCACCAGCGGTGCGCCCGTACCACGCAGGGTCAGAACACCCGGCGTGCTGTCGTAGATCCAGCGCTGATTGCCGGTGGACGCATCCAGGCCAATCAGGTGGTCGTCCTGGGTCTGAACCACCACAACGTCACCGTTGTTGGCAGGCGGTGCAAGCACTTCGCTGTTAACGCGAGCGCGCCACTTTTCTTCGCCGGTGCTGGCGTCGAGGGCAATCACATCACCCTGCAGAGTGCCGAGCATGAGCAGGCCATAGCCAACACCCACTGCGCCGGAAACAGGCAGCTCGAGGTCTTTCTTCCACTGAACGTCGCCGTTCATGCGGTCGAGCGACATCACGATACCGTTCACGTCAGCGGCGTAGATGGTATTACCTTCAACCGCTGGCGTCAGCATGTTGTAGGTTTTACCCTGGCCGTCACCGATCGAACGGTCCCACTGCTTTTGCAGAACGACTTCTTCTTTGAAGTCCGTCAGCTCAGCTGGCGGAAGTTCTTTTTTGCTGTTGCTGCTGCAACCCGCGGCCAAAACGACCAGAGCCAGCAATGCCGCATGTTTCCAACGCATCACTTCACGCATCCCCTTTGGCCAGGTCATCGAGCTTGATTTGTAAGCCACCTACCGCTGCCTCATCAGACAGTGCAGCCTTGGCTTTTTCGTAGGCAGCGCGTGCGTCATCGGTACGGCCTTGCTGTACCAGCAGGTCGCCTTTGAGTTCTTCACGGCTGGCCAGGAATGCTTTGTCCGAGTCGCCGTCCAGCAGTTTCAAGGCCTCGTCTGCCTTGCCTTGTGCTGCCAACACCTGAGCCAGACGCTGACGCGCCACTTCAGCCAGGGTCGGGTTTGCCGGTTTGTCGACAATGGCCTTGAGTTCGGTGGCCGCGTCATCCAGCTTGCCGGTGTCTACGGCCACTTTGGCCACAAACAGACCGCCAAACTGTGCGTAGGCAGAACCGCCGTACTCGCTGTTCAACTTGTTGGCCAACTCGGCCACACGACCCGCATCTGGCTGCCCGGTAGGCGTCAGTGCGGTTTCAAGCAATTGTTGGTAGAGAATCGACGCACCCTGCGACTGGTTCGTCTGATATTTGTGCCAAGCCTGCCAGCCGAACACCACCACCAGCGCCAGCAAGCCGCCAGTGACCAGGGGTTTGCCGTTGCGCTGCCACCAGTCTTTCAACTCGCCCAGCTGATCATCATCGTTACTCGACACCCCAACACTCCTTATTCGATAAATCGGCTGTTAACCAGCTTCAACCCTGCACGATGCAGGTGGCCAAGTGCTCGGAAAGAGCATCCCAGGCAATAGTTTGTTGTTCGCCCTGGCCACGCAGGGGTTTGACACCTACCACCTGATGGGCCAATTCGTCTTCACCCAGAATCAGTGCAAACAGCGCACCGCTCTTGTCAGCCTTTTTGAACTGGCTCTTGAAGCTGCCAGCACCGGCATTGATTTGCAGGCGCAGGTTTGGCAACTGGTCACGAACGCGTTCGCTCAAGGCCAAGGCAGCCAGTTCAGCGGCCTCACCGAAAGCGCACAGGTAAACATCCACCTGACGCGCAATTTCTTCAGGGATTTGTTCCAGGGTTTCGAGCAGTAGAATCAGACGCTCGATACCCATGGCGAAGCCAACACCCGGTGTTGGCTTGCCACCCATTTGTTCAACCAGACCGTCATAGCGACCGCCGGCACACACCGTGCCCTGGGCACCGAGCTTGTCGGTGACCCACTCAAACACGGTTTTGCTGTAGTAATCGAGGCCACGCACAAGCTTGGGATTGATCACGTACGGAATACCGGCAGCATCCAGGCGAGCCTTGAGGCCCTCAAAGTGCACACGGGATTCTTCGTCGAGGTAATCGACCAGTTTCGGCGCGTCGACCAGCACCGCTTGGGTGTCGGCGTTTTTGGTGTCGAGCACCCGCAGCGGGTTGGTTTTCAGACGGCGCTGG
Organism: Pseudomonas helleri; assembly: GCF_001043025.1. GTDB lineage: Bacteria > Pseudomonadota > Gammaproteobacteria > Pseudomonadales > Pseudomonadaceae > Aquipseudomonas > Aquipseudomonas helleri. The sequence goes on from NZ_JYLD01000002.1 coordinate 106,166, forward strand.
CTGTCTTCGTCAAGCTCGCTCAGGCGCGAGGACAAGTAATCAACCAGTGCGGCACGGTAGCGCCCACGGGCTTCGCTGGTGCCCAGGCTGTTGAGCTCAAGCTTGACCGCATCACGGATCCCCAGCTCGCCCCACAGGCGCCAGGTCAGCACGATCAGCTCGGCGTCGATGTCTGGACCATCCAGGTTGAACACTTCAACCCCAATCTGATGGAACTGGCGATAACGGCCTTTTTGTGGACGCTCGTGGCGGAACATCGGGCCGATGTACCAGAGTTTTTGCACTTGACCGCCGCCGGTGATGCCGTGCTCAAGCACAGCACGTACGCAGGCAGCCGTCCCTTCGGGGCGCAAGGTCAGCGAATCGCCGTTGCGGTCTTCGAAGGTGTACATCTCTTTTTCGACGATGTCAGTGACTTCACCAATCGAGCGCTTGAACAGCTCGGTGAACTCGACGATCGGCATACGGATTTGCTTGTAACCGTAGTTATCCAGCAAACGCGCAACCGTGCCTTCGAAGTAGCGCCACAGCGGCGTCTGCTCGGGCAGGATGTCATTCATGCCACGAATGGCTTGCAGAGACTTGCTCACAAAAAATCCTTAATCCGTTTGGTTAGCCGCGCGCGATAACGGCTGCGTCAGCTTCGACCTTGTCGGCCGCCTTCTGCCGGATCAGCTTTTCAAGCTGGTCCACCAGGTTTTCATTCGTCAATTTTTGCGACGGCTTGCCGTCGATGTAAATCAGGTTGGGCGTACCGCCGGTCAACCCTACGTGAGCCTCTTTGGCTTCGCCGGGACCGTTGACCACACAACCGATCACCGCCACATCCAGCGGCACCAGCAAGTCTTCAAGCCGTACTTCCAGTTCGTTCATGGTTTTCACCACGTCGAAATTCTGCCGGGAACAGCTTGGGCACGCGATGAAATTTATGCCACGTGAACGTAAATGCAGGGACTTGAGGATGTCGTAGCCGACTTTTACTTCCTCGACCGGGTCTGCTGCCAACGAGATGCGAATAGTATCGCCAATCCCCTCGGCGAGCAGCATACCTAGGCCCACGGCAGATTTCACTGTGCCCGAGCGTAAACCACCGGCTTCGGTGATGCCCAAGTGCAGTGGCTGGACGATTTCTTTGGCCAGCAGGCGGTAGGCTTCAACGGCCATGAACACGTCGGAGGCCTTTACGCTGACCTTGAAGTCCTTGAAATTCAGGCGTTCCAGATGCTCTACGTGACGCAGGGCCGACTCAACCAATGCGGCCGGTGTCGGCTCGCCATATTTTTTTTGCAGGTCTTTTTCGAGCGAGCCGGCGTTAACGCCAATACGGATCGGAATACCACGATCGCGGGCGGCATCGACCACCGCACGCACGCGGTCTTCGCGACCGATGTTGCCCGGATTGATCCGCAGGCAATCCACGCCCAGCTCCGCCACGCGCAGTGCGATGCGATAGTCGAAGTGAATATCGGCGACCAACGGCACTTTGACCAACTGCTTGATACGGCCAAACGCTTCAGCGGCGTCCATGTCCGGCACAGAAACCCGGACGATATCGACGCCCGCAGCTTCCAGGCGGTTAATTTGCGCCACTGTTGCAGCCACATCATTGGTGTCGCTGTTGGTCATGCTCTGTACAGCAATAGGGGCATCGCCGCCTACCGGTACCGAGCCAACCCAGATTTTGCGCGATTCGCGACGTTTAATTGGTGATTCGCCGTGCATGACTTATTGACCTAACTTCAGGCGAGCGGTCTCGCCACTGGTGAAAGGAGCCACATCCACAACCTGACCGTTGTAGGTCACCTGCGCGCCGCGGGCATAGCCCAGGCGGACGCTGAAAGGCGGCTTGCCGGTCACATCAAGCGTGTCGCCCTTGCGTTTAAGACCACTGAACAGCACTTTGCCGTTGCCATCAGTGACTTGAGACCAGCAATCAGCGACATAGTTGATATTGACCTTACCGGCACCCGCAACGGGCGCGGTGCTGGCGGCTTGTGGGGTAGCGGGTACGGCAGCCGGAGCAACGGGCGTGGCAGCGGCTGGAGCCGCTGGCTGCACAGGGGCCACTGAAGTGGCTGGCGCTGCTGGCGTTGAAGCAGCCCCGGTAGCAGGCAATGGCAGGTCAGTGCTGGCAGCTTGCTCTGCCGACGGTTGCGGCGCGGCTTCGCCTTCTACATTGGCTTGTGCCACCGCCTGGTCTTCCGGCTCATCGAGCGGGTGGATCTGGGTGGTGCCATCGGCGCCTTCAACTTCTACGTGCTCGGGAGCCAGACCAATCAGGTCCTTGGCGCGCATGGACGTTTGATCCTGCCACCAGAAAAAACCACCGCCCAGGACGGCAATGAGCAGTAACAAACTAATGATGCGCAAAATGGTATGTGACACGCGCACGGGCTCTTCAATACGCCCCAGGCTGTGCACATTGCTGCCATTGGCATCGGTGCCGGTGTACACGTCGAACTCATGCACCAGGCTGGCCTGATCCATACCAAGCAATTTGGCATAGGCGCGGATGTAACCGCGGGCAAAGGTATGGCCCGGCAGTTTGTCGAACGCTCCCGTCTCAAGGTTGCTCAAGGAACTGGCCGTGAGATTGAGTTTCAGGGCGACTTCAGCCAGGGTCCATCCATTGTTTTCACGGGCCAGACGCAAGGTCTCACCGGGATTGACACGAGTCGCTGCTAGAACTTCGGGTTGCGCCGCTTTCATCATTGCTCCGACAGGTATTGCTGATATTCCGGCGTGCCGGGATAGAGTCGTTGTAGTTGCTGGCCATAGTTGGCTGTGGAGGTGCGCTCATCGAAAACACTCGCCAGTCGCGCACCGAGCAATAGACTACGTGCATTTTGCCCGCTAAGCAGGCTAAAACGATCGTAATAGTCACGTGCTGGCACATAATGCCTGTCTTCGTAAGACATCTCAGCCATTTCGAGCAGTGCACGGGGTTGCTGACGGTTCAGGCGCAAGGCTTTTTCAAGCTGCTGGCGCCCCACATCACGCTGCCCCAGCATGAGCGAAGTGACCCCAAGGTTCTCGTAAACACGCGAACGCTCAGGGTACAGGCTGTCTGCCGAGGCTTTTAGAAACTGGCTGTAAGCGTCCTGATAGCGCTGTTGCTCAAACAGGAAGCTGCCGTAGTTGTTGATGATTCGCGTGTCAGTCGGCCGTCCGCTTAACGCGGTCTGGAACGCTCGCTCTGCAAGCGCAGGCTCCATTTCGTACTGAAACACCAAGGCCAGTGCGGCGTTGGTGTCCGGGTCCGTCTTGTTGAGTTCGAGGGCTTTGCTGAGGGGGACTTTGGCTTGTTCGGCCATCCCCTGCTGGAGATAACCAAGCCCTAGCTGAACATAGGCCTGACGCGCTTCTTCACGCCCCTTGTCGCTACTCAACGGGTTTGAATCACCCGATGAGACACAGCCAGCCAAGAGGCCGACCATGAGGACAGGGAGCGCAGCGCGCAAGATCATAGGTTTCCTCTCTCAGGGCTGAGCCGCAGCGTTTTGCGCCAGATCAGTCTCAGCATTGAGTTCGCGAGCGGCGATCAGGCGCGAGCTACGGCGGGTGCGGTCATTGACCTGACCCACCAACTGCCCGCAAGCCGCATCGATATCTTCACCACGGGTGGTGCGCACGGTCACGTTGTAACCCGCTTGCTGGAGCAGTTCCTGGAAACGACGAATGGCGTTGTTGCTTGGACGCTCATAGCCCGAATGCGGGAACGGGTTAAACGGGATCAGGTTGATCTTGCACGGCGTGTCCTTGAGCAGTTCGATCATTTGCACCGCATGATCGACGTGGTCATTGACGCCTTTGAGCAGGGTGTATTCAACGGTCAGAACACGCTTTTCGCCCAGGCTCGACATGTAGTTGCGGCAGGACTCAAGCAGCATTTTGAGCGGGTATTTCTTGTTGATCGGCACCAACTGACTGCGCAGTTCGTCGTTTGGTGCGTGCAGCGACAACGCCAGGGACACGTCGATGTGCTTGGACAGCTCATCGATCATGGGCACCACGCCCGAGGTGGACAGGGTCACCCGGCGCTTGGAGATGCCATAGCCCAGGTCATCCATCATCAGATGCATGGCGGCGATCACGTTGTCGAAGTTCAGCAGCGGCTCACCCATGCCCATCATCACCACGTTGGTGATGGCACGGTCGATGGTTGCCGGGACGCTGCCAAAAGATTTGTTGGCAATCCACACCTGACCAATCACTTCGGCCACGGTGAGGTTGCTATTGAAACCTTGCTTGCCGGTGGAGCAGAAACTGCAATCCAGGGCACAGCCTGCCTGGGACGAAACGCACAACGTGCCGCGTTTGCCCTGGGGAATATAAACGGTCTCGACGCAGCTGCCGGACTCAACGCGCACCACCCACTTACGGGTGCCATCGCTGGAGATGTCCTCGCTGACGACTTCAGGTCCACGAACCTCAGCAATAGCCTTGAGCTTGTCGCGCAAGGCTTTGCTGACGTTAGTCATGGCGTCGAAATCATCGACGCCAAAGTGGTGAATCCACTTCATGACCTGACCGGCACGGAAACGCTTCTCCCCGATTGAGTCGAAGAATTTCTCCATTTCCGGCTGAGTCAGACCCAACAGGTTAGTTTTGCCAGTCGTTGCAATCATGTCTTCACCCTCACTCACAAGCCAATGCTTAGCGAGTGGTTACTTCAGTAGCTGCGAAAAAGTAAGCGATTTCGCGTGCAGCGGCTGCTTCCGAGTCGGAACCGTGAACAGCGTTAGCGTCGATGGATTCAGCGAAGTCAGCACGGATGGTGCCAGCAGCGGCTTCTTTAGGGTTGGTAGCGCCCATCAGCTCACGGTTCAGAGCGATAGCGTTTTCGCCTTCCAGAACCTGAACAACAACTGGACCGGAGATCATGAAAGCAACCAGGTCGGCGAAGAAGCCGCGCTCGCTGTGCTCAGCGTAGAAGCCTTCAGCTTCTGCTTTGGACAGTTGCTTCAGTTTGGAAGCTACAACCTTCAGGCCAGCGTCTTCGAAACGGGTAACGATCTTGCCGATAACGTTTTTAGCAACGGCGTCAGGCTTGATGATGGAGAAAGTACGTTGAACAGCCATGGTGTAACTCCAGAAACAGTGATTTAAGCGAAAAATTAAACCCGCGAATTATACGCGGGTTCTTGGGTATTGCATAATTACGAACGTTGCGGGCTTAGTCAGCCTCTTCGATCCACAAACCCTGAATGGCTTCGAGGACTTTCTCCCCGCCGCGATCCGGGATGTCGTCAAAGTCAGGCAACGCCATAACCAGGTTACGCAGCTTGACGAAGTTCACCGTCAGCGGATTAACATCCGGGTGAGCCTCAGCCAGCTGTATAGCAATTTCTTGTACATCAACCCATTTCAGACTCATGACAATTCCTTTAAGCAATTGGCGAGGCCATGTATCGGCGAGTTTCGCCCGATCGCAGCCTCGTGCCTCGTCAGCGACTACAGACGTGCAGCGCTATCAGTGCGGCGCTTCGGCAGCATGGTTGAGTGAGTATTTCGGGATTTCGACGGTCAGGTCTTCTTCACCGACAAGCGCCTGGCACGCCAGACGCGAGTGCGCTTCCAGACCCCAGGCTTTGTCCAGATAGTCTTCTTCGAGCTCATCGGCTTCTTCGAGCGAGTCGAAACCTTCGCGAATGATGCAATGACACGTGGTGCAGGCACAGACGCCGCCACAGGCGCTTTCCATCTCGATGTGGTGCTCATGCGCCAACTCAAGGATCGAAGTGCCGGGCTCAGCCTCTACAACCAGGCCATCCGGACAGAACTTCTCATGGGGCAGAAAAATGACCTGCGGCATTGTTATTCCTCAATCTCATTCAGGTTGCGCCCCGCCAGAGCGGCTTTGACGGTCAAATCCATACGGCGGGCAGCAAAAGCATCGGTCACTTGCGACAGACGCTTGGTCTGTTGCTCGATAGCATAGCCATCGGTGCCTTCTAATAATTCGGATAATTCCTGCATTTGCAGTTCGATGACCATGCGTTCTTCGGCATCCAGCAAACGCTCGCCGTCGACCTCAAGGGCAGCTTGCACGGCTTCGATCAGGCGCCGGGCATCGACTTGCTGCTCGCGCAGGACACGGGCGACCTTGTCGTCACCGGCGTACTGGAACGAATCTTTGAGCATTTTGGCGATTTCGCCATCGGTCAGCCCGTACGACGGCTTGACCTGAATGCTGGCCTCAACACCCGAGCCCAATTCACGGGCCGAGACACTGAGCAAGCCATCAGCGTCGACCTGGAAGGTCACGCGGATTTTCGCAGCACCCGCCACCATCGGCGGAATACCGCGCAGTTCAAAGCGCGCCAGTGAGCGGCAATCGCTGATCAGCTCGCGCTCGCCTTGCAGCACATGCACCATCATGGCCGTCTGGCCATCTTTGTAGGTAGTGAAGTCTTGCGCGCGGGCCACCGGGATCGTGGTGTTACGCGGAATGACTTTTTCCATCAGGCCGCCCATGGTCTCCAGACCCAGCGACAAGGGAATCACGTCAAGCAGCAGCAACTCGCCACCATCGCGTTTGTTGCCCGCCAGGGTATCTGCCTGAATCGCAGCACCAATGGCAACCACTTGGTCCGGATCGATGTCCGTCAGCGGCTCACGACCAAACATCTCAGCCACAGCCTCGCGAACACGCGGCACGCGGGTCGAACCCCCGACCATCACCACCGCCTGAACATCTTCAAGCTCAATATTGGCGTCACGCACGGCACGGCGGCAGGCTTTGAGGCTGCGCGCAACCATCGGCTCGATCAGCGCATTGAAGGCATCACGGGTCAGCACTGCCTGCCAATCGCCATAGCTGACAGGCACCGAGGACGCATCGGTCAGCGCCTCTTTGGCCGCACAGGCCATTTGCAACAACTGGCGCTGAGCCCCCGGATCAAGGTCCGCCGACAAACCGGCCTGCTCGACGATCCAGCTCGCAATGGCGTGGTCAAAGTCGTCGCCGCCCAGGGCGCTGTCGCCCCCCGTGGCCAAGACTTCAAAAACACCACCGGTCAAACGCAGGATCGAGATATCGAACGTACCGCCACCCAGGTCATAGATCGCAACAACGCCCTCTGCCTGCTGGTCCAGACCGTAAGCCACTGCCGCAGCCGTCGGCTCGTTGAGCAGGCGCAACACATTCAGCCCGGCCAGACGCGCAGCATCTTTGGTGGCCTGACGTTGAGCATCGTCAAAATAGGCAGGAACGGTAATCACCGCCCCGACCAATTCACCGCCCAAGGTCTTTTCAGCACGCTCGCGCAACACCTTCAAGATATCCGCAGACACCTCTACCGGGCTTTTCGGGCCTTGTACGGTGTCAATGAACGGCATGTGCGACTCACCGCCGACAAAGCGGTAAGGCAGCTGCTCGCCCAATTGCTTGACGTCGGACAGACCACGACCCATCAAACGCTTGACTGACAACACGGTGTTGTAAGGGTCACTGGAGGCCGCCAGGCGTGCGGATTCACCTACCTCGACGCGGTCTGCGTGATAACGCACCGCAGAAGGCAGGATGATTCGACCTTCGGCATCAGCCAGCGGCTCGGAAAGACCACTGCGCAATGCAGCGACCAGCGAATTGGTAGTACCCAAGTCGATACCCACAGCCAGGCGACGCTGGTGCGGTTGAGGACTTTGGCCGGGTTCGGCGATCTGCAGTAGGGCCATTGTGATCAGGACTTATCTGTATATCAGGCGTGCAACCGTGGCGGCACTGGGTTAATCGTCGAGGCGCTCTTCTAACTGGCGCACTTCGTAGGTGAGCTTGTCGAGGAACTGCATGCGGCGCATCAGGCGTTCAGCCTGTTCACGCTGTGCAGCATCATCCCAACAGGCAGCGAAGCTTTCGTTCAATTGGTTCTGAGCGGCTTTAAGACGACGCTTGAATGCGGCAACACCCGCTACATCGGCATCGTCTTGAAGGTCTTCAAGCTCTTCGCGCCATTGCATCTGCTGCATCAGAAACTCGGGGTCATGCACCGTGACTTCAAGGGGCATGTCGCCACCACTCATCGCGAGCAAGTAACGCGCACGTTTAGAGGGGCTTTTGAGTGTCTGATACGCCTCATTGAGGCTGGCGGATTGCTCCAGCGCCAGTCGCTGCTCACGCTCGGAAGCATCAGCAAAGCGGTCCGGGTGCACACCACGCGCCAACTCACGGTAACGCGTGGCCAACTGATCGAGGTCCAGATTGAAGCTCGGCTGCAGTTCAAACAAAGCAAAATGACAAGGAGTACCCACGACTGGCCTCAGATGTTGAAGCTCTCGCCGCAGCCACATTCGCCGCGCACGTTGGGGTTATTGAACTTGAAGCCTTCGTTGAGGCCTTCCTTGACGAAATCCAGCTCGGTGCCGTCAAGGTAGGTCAGGCTTTTAGGATCAATGATCACTTTTTCGCCATGGGTTTCGAAGACTTGATCGTCTGCGCCCACTTCATCGACAAACTCCAGCACATAGGCAAGACCGGAACAGCCCGTGGTGCGAACACCCAGACGAATCCCCTCACCTTTGCCGCGCCCATCAAGGGAGCGGCGAATATGCTTGGCCGCCGCCTCTGTCATGCTGATAGCCATCGTGACTCCTTACCTCTCGCCAGTATCATCACCGGCCCTTGCCCTTTCAGGCACAGGCCATTCGGGTCAGATCAAACCTTTCTTCTGCTTGTAGTCGCGAACGGCGGCCTTGATGGCGTCTTCAGCGAGTACCGAGCAGTGAATTTTTACAGGTGGCAAGGCCAGTTCTTCAGCCAGCTGAGTGTTCTTGATGGTCTCTGCTTCATCCAGAGTTTTGCCCTTCATCCACTCGGTTGCCAGGGAGCTGGAAGCAATTGCCGAACCGCAACCATAGGTCTTGAACTTGGCATCTTCAATGATGCCCTGCTCGTTCACCTTGATCTGCAGACGCATAACGTCGCCGCAGGCCGGTGCACCCACCATGCCGGTACCGACATCTGGGTCTTCCGCGTCCATCTTGCCGACGTTGCGCGGGTTTTCGTAGTGGTCAATGACCTTTTCGCTGTAAGCCATGGTACTAATCCTCACTCATCAGAGTCGCTCTTCAGACGCTGTAAAACTGCTATTCGCTGCGCTCTGCAGCGTCTGCTTGCGGCGACTTAAGTTATTAGTGCGCCGCCCATTCGATTTTCGAAATGTCGATGCCGTCTTTGTACATGTCCCACAGCGGCGACAGGGCGCGCAGCTTGGTAACAGCCTCGCAAACCTTCTGCGCGGCGTAGTCGATTTCTTCTTCAGTGGTGAAACGACCGAAGGTGAAACGGATCGAGCTGTGTGCCAGTTCGTCGTTGCGGCCCAGGGCACGCAATACATAGGACGGCTCAAGGGAAGCAGAGGTGCACGCCGAACCGGACGATACCGCCAGATCCTTGAGCGCCATGATCAGCGACTCGCCTTCAACGTAGTTGAAGCTCAGGTTCAGGTTGTGCGGTACGCGGGCGGTCATGCTGCCGTTAACGTACAGCTCTTCAAGGTGTTCAACCTGCTTGAAGAAACGGTCGCTCAAGGCTTTGATACGGACGTTTTCGGCGGCCATTTCTTCTTTGGCGATCTGGAACGCTTCACCCATGCCCACGATCTGGTGGGTGGCCAAGGTGCCCGAACGCATGCCGCGCTCGTGACCGCCGCCGTGCATGGCAGCTTCGATACGCACGCGAGGCTTGCGGCTTACGTACAGTGCGCCGATGCCTTTAGGGCCGTAGGTTTTGTGAGCCGAGAAGGACATCAGGTCCACTTTCAGCTTGGCCAGGTCGATTTCAACCTTGCCGGTCGACTGGGCAGCGTCCACATGGAACAACACGCCGCGCGAGCGAGTCAGCTCGCCAATGGCTGCGATGTCGTTGATGGTGCCGATTTCGTTGTTGACGTGCATGATCGACACCAGAATGGTGTCTTCACGCAGTGCGGCTTCAACCATGGCCGGGGTGACCAGACCATCTTCACCTGGCTCGATGTAAGTCACTTCAAAGCCTTCACGCTCCAGCTGACGCATGGTGTCGAGAACGGCTTTGTGTTCAATTTTGTCGGTGATCAGGTGCTTGCCCTTGGAGGCATAGAAGTGTGCTGCACCTTTGATTGCCAGGTTGTTCGCTTCGGTCGCACCGGAGGTCCAGACAATTTCACGCGGGTCTGCGTTAACCAGATCAGCAACCTGACGGCGAGCGTTTTCTACCGCTTCTTCAGCTTTCCAGCCAAAGACGTGAGAGCGCGAAGCCGGGTTACCGAAGTTCCCGTCAACCAGCAGGCAGTCGCTCATTTTTTGAGCAACGCGCGGATCAACCGGGGTGGTGGCTGAGTAATCAAGGTAAATCGGCAATTTCATGGACTATCTCCTAAATCAGGCTGGCTGGCGCACCGTCGTTTTTATGCAATCACTCGACGGCGGACGCTTCGATCTTATCCAGGTGCGGCGCTTTGCCATTACAGCGGCGCTGATCCTGACGCTGGGCTACTTCTTGTACCTCACGGCGAGTAACAAGATCAGCCAAGCTGATACCACTGAGAAATTCGTGGATTTGCAGGCTCAAATCGCACCACAGGTGGTGGGTCAGGCACGTGTCGCCGGCATGGCAATCGCCAAGGCCCTGGCAGCGCGTGGCGTCGACCGATTCGTTCACTGCATCAATCACCTGGGCAACCTGAATACCTTGCATATCGCGCGACAGCTGATAGCCGCCGCCAGGGCCACGAACGCTGGAGACCAGGCTGCTGCGGCGCAATTTGGCGAACAGTTGCTCAAGGTAGGAAAGAGAGATGCCCTGGCGCTCGGAAATATCAGCCAGGGACACCGGCCCGTGCTGTGCGTGCAACGCTAAATCGAGCATTGCAGTTACGGCGTAGCGGCCTTTTGTAGTCAGTCTCATGGACAGGTACCACGGAATTCGGAATGGAGGCGAGTATGCTATTCCCGACTGTTTAAGTCAACTATTAGACCTAGTACTTTAGTCGGGATTACCCGCAAAGAGCGGCGGCATTGTAGCAGGGTCTGCGGCGTAATGGCACATGAAGCAGATCCAACGGCCACACACAATCAATGTGGGAGCGGGCTTGCCCGCGATGGCTTCGACGCAGCACTTCAGGCAAACCGCGTAAAGGCTATCGCGAGCAAGCCCGCTCCCACCGGCCAATTACAGCGCTTTGCTTTCGTCCTTGCCCTGGACGCAGGCGAAGTCTTCTTCGCGCAGTTCTGGCAGTTCTTTGGCGCAATAAGGGCTGCCCAAGTCTTTCAAGGCCCCGCACATGCCGTCCAGCTTGCCGTCAACCGCCTGCAAGTGGTCCAGCAACTGGGCAATGGCGCGCGCCACAGGGTCTGGCATGTCTTCGCTTACGCCATAGGCATCAAAACCGATTTTCTCGGCCATGGCTTTGCGCTTCGCCTCGGCCTCATCATCACTTTTGACGATGATCCGACCCGGAATGCCGACCACGGTCGCGCCCGCAGGCACCGCCTTGGTCACCACCGCATTGGAGCCTACTTTAGCCCCCGCACCGACGGTAAACGGGCCCAGTACCTTGGCGCCCGCGCCTACCACGACACCGCTTTCCAGTGTCGGGTGGCGCTTGCCTTTGTTCCAACTGGTGCCGCCCAGGGTTACGCCCTGGTACAAGGTCACGTCATCACCGATTTCAGCGGTCTCACCGATCACAATGCCCATGCCGTGGTCGATAAAGAAACGACGACCAACCTTGGCACCCGGATGAATTTCAATCCCGGTCAGCCAGCGGCCAAAGTTCGACACCAGGCGCGCAAGCCACTTCCAGCCCGCGCCCCACAACATGCCCGAGAGGCGATGGATCCAGATCGCATGCATGCCCGGGTAGCACGTCAACACTTCGAAAGCATTGCGCGCCGCCGGGTCACGATGGAAAACGCTTTGAATATCTTCACGCAGACGCTCGAACATCATTAATCCTTGCGCTTTAGCAGCTCGCCACGGGCCGCTTTTTGGGTTTCGGTGAGAATGCCACGCAAAATGTTCATCTCTGCACGACTGACCGAGCTGCGCCCGTACAGTCTGCGCAGGCGCGCCATCAGATGACGCGGTTTTTCCGGGTCGAGAAATTCGATAGCCACCAACGTCTGCTCCAGGTGCTCGTAAAAGCGCTCCAGCTCATCCATGGTCGCCAGCTCCGTGCTTTTAGTGGAGGCGACTTCTTCTTTTTCAATCTTGCTCGGCTGACCTTGCGCGGCCAGCCAGGCCATGCGGATCTCGTAGCTCAACACCTGCACCGCTGCACCCAGGTTCAGGGAGCTGAACTCAGGGTCGGACGGGATGTGCACATGGTAATGACAACGCTGCAGCTCTTCGTTGGTCAGGCCGGAGTCCTCACGACCGAACACCAACGCGATTTCAGCGCCCTGCCCCGCCTCTTCGACGACTTTTTGCCCACATTCGCGTGGATCCAGCAGCGGCCAAGGGATACGGCGGTCACGAGCACTGGTGCCCAACACCAGATTGCAGCCCACCAGCGCATCTTCCAGCGAGGCGACGACTTGCGCATTTTCAAGAATATCGCCCGCGCCGGACGCCCGGGCATCGGCCTCGTGATGCGGAAAGACCCTTGGCTCGACCAGCACCAAACGCGACAACCCCATGTTTTTCATGGCTCGCGCAGCACCGCCGATGTTGCCGGGATGGCTGGTATTGACCAGAACGACACGAATATTAGACAGCAATGGGAGCGCTCACAGACCGGTAAAAGGGAGCAAATCTTACCTAAGCCCATCACCTTAAGCTACGTAAGCAAACGCAAACCTTCATCTGCCAAAATTTTCTGTTAGAATGTCCGGCTTTCTTTAACGACCTAGGTGAAACGTCCATGCAGCCCATGCTGAATATCGCGCTGCGCGCCGCCCGCAGCGCCAGTGAATTGATTTTCCGCTCCATCGAGCGCCTGGATACCATCAAGGTTGACGAAAAAGACGCCAAGGATTACGTCTCTGAAGTCGATCGTGCTGCTGAACAGAAAATCATCGACGCCTTGCGCAAGGCTTACCCGACGCACGGCATCCTCGGTGAAGAAACCGGCCTGCACGCAGGCAGCGGCGAAGGTGCAGACTACCTCTGGATCATCGACCCACTGGATGGCACCACCAACTTCCTGCGCGGCGTTCCTCATTTCGCTGTCAGCATCGCCTGCAAATACCGTGGCCGCCTTGAGCACGCCGTTGTTCTCGACCCGGTTCGCCAAGAAGAATTCACTGCCAGCCGTGGCCGTGGCGCCCAACTGAACGGTCGCCGTCTGCGCGTAAGCGGTCGCACCAGCCTTGAAGGCGCCCTGCTGGGTACCGGCTTCCCGTTCCGCGACAACCAAATGGACAACCTGGACAACTACCTGGGCATGTTCCGCAGCCTGGTCGGCCAAACTGCAGGCATCCGCCGCGCAGGCGCTGCCAGCCTGGACCTGGCCTACGTGGCCGCTGGTCGTTTTGACGCGTTCTGGGAGTCGGGCCTGTCCGAGTGGGACATGGCAGCAGGCGCACTGCTGATCCAGGAAGCTGGCGGCCTCGTCAGCGACTTCACCGGCAGCCACGATTTCCTTGAAAAAGGCCACATCGTTGCCGGCAACACCAAGTGCTTCAAAGCTGTGCTGACTGCAATCCAGCCACACCTGCCGGCTTCGCTGAAACGCTAAGCGAACCTCGCGCACAAAAAAAGCACCTTTCGAGGTGCTTTTTTTGGTCTGCTTTAACTGTAGGAGGGGCCGGTCGACGCTCGATTGCCTCGCGATCTGTTAAACGATCAAAAGATCGCGAGGCAAGCTCGCTCCTACAGTTTTCAGCGCATCAATTCAGAATCAAGTTGCCCTGCTTATCCACGGCAATTTCATTGCCCGGCTCGTGATCCATACGCACTTTGCCTTCCTTGCCATTGAGCGTGTATCGCACGTCATAACCGACCACCTTTTCACTGATGTCGTTGACGGTGTTACAGCGCGTCTGCGTCGTGGTGTACGTGTCACGCTCCTGCATTCCTTCCTGCACCCGGTTACCGGCGTAACCACCGCCCAAGGCACCCGCCACAGTGGCAATTTTCTTGCCGCTGCCGCCGCCGACCTGATTACCCAACAGGCCACCCGCCACCGCACCAATCACACTGCCGACGATTTGGTGCTCATCCTTGACCGGCGCACGGCGTGTGACAGTCACGTCTTTACACACCTCACGCGGGGTTTTAATTTGCTGCGAGACCGGCTGAACAGCCAACACCTGAGCAGACTCAGGGCCTTTAACCAAGCTGTAAGTGGCAAAAGCGCCACCGGCAGTGACACCGACAGCCCCCAACACCGCACCTACCAGCAAAGACTTGTTCACGTGAACCTCCAGACCATCACACGTGGGAATATTCCCACATCCATCACTCCCAGCCTTGGAGCATAAAAAAAGGCGCGAGTTCAATACTCGCGCCTTTTAGGTGACCACCGGGATTAACAGAACGTTATGGACGGTCGTCGATTTCCTTCTCGCTCGCCGCTGGAGGAATCAAATCCTCGGCGCTGAGCTTGAGCCAGATCAACACTACGTTGGCGATGTAGATCGACGAGTAAGTACCCGCCATCACACCCACGAACAGGGCAATCGAGAAGCCCCACAGGTTGTCGCCACCAAAGATCAACAGAGCGGCAATGGCCAGCAAGGTCGACACCGAGGTCGCCACGGTACGCAGCAGGGTTTGCGTGGTCGAAATGTTGATGTTCTCAACCAGCGTCGCCTTGCGCAGCACCCGGAAGTTCTCACGAACCCGGTCGAATACCACGATGGTGTCGTTGAGCGAGTAACCAATAATCGCCAGCACCGCCGCCAGCACCGTCAGGTCGAAGGTGATCTGGAAGAACGACAGCACGCCCATGGTCACGATCACGTCGTGCACCAGAGAAACGATTGCACCGACCGCGAACTTCCACTGAAAGCGGAAGGCCAGGTACAGCATGATGCCGCCCAGCGCCATCAGCATGCCGAGGCCGCCCTGGTCGCGCAGCTCTTCACCGACCTGCGGGCCGACGAACTCAACGCGCTTGATGACCGCAGGGTTGGCCGAGTCGGCCTCGCCCAGCGCCGCCGCTACCTTGTTGCCCAGCAGCGGGTCATCGCCCGGCATCCGCACCAGCAGGTCGGTTGTCGCACCAAAGCTCTGTACCACGGCGTCGTGGAAGCCGGCCGTAGCCAGCTCATCACGCACCTTGGTCAGATCAGCCGGCTTCTCGTAGGTCAGCTCGATGAGCGTACCGCCGGTGAAGTCCAGACCGTAGTTCATGCCCTTGTGGAACATGCTGAACAGCGCCAGCACGGTAAGCAGCACAGTGACGCCGAACGCAACGTTGCGCACGCCCATGAAGTTGATAGTACGTAACATGGCAGCCCCTTAAATCCACAACTTCTTGAAGTCCCGACCGCCGTAGATCAGGTTGACCAATGCTCGGGTCACCATAATGGCCGTGAACATAGAGGTGAAGATACCGAGCGACATGGTGACCGCAAAGCCTTTAACCGGCCCGGTACCCATGGCGAACAGAATCCCGCCGACCAACAGGGTTGTCAGGTTGGAGTCGACAATCGCCGTGAATGCACGATTGAAGCCCTCATTGATCGCCCGCTGCGGTGTCATGCCTGTGGCCAGTTCTTCACGAATACGCGAGAAGATCAGTACGTTGGCGTCGACCGCCATACCCATAGTCAGAACGATACCGGCAATACCCGGCAGGGTCAGGGTTGCACCCAGAATCGACATCAGGGCCAGCAGCAAGACCATGTTGCCCGCCAATGCCACCGTCGCGATCACACCGAAGAAACGGTAGATGGCGATGATGAAGATCGACACAAACAGCATGCCCCACAGCGAAGCATCAACACCTTTGGCGATGTTGTCCGCACCCAGGCTCGGGCCAATGGTGCGTTCTTCAGCGAAGTACATCGGTGCAGCCAGACCACCGGCACGCAACAGCAGTGCAAGTTCCGACGCCTCACCCTGACCATTCAGACCGGTGATCCGGAACTGACTGCCCAGCGGCGACTGAATGGTCGCCAGGCTGATGATCTTTTTGTCTTCTTTGAACGATTGAACCGGTACGTCCTTCTCAACACCGTCAACCACTTGCTTGGTGTACGTCGTCACCGGGCGTTGCTCGATGAAGATAACCGCCATGCTGCGACCGACGTTGCTGCGCGTCGAACGGCTCATCAGCTCGCCACCATGACCATCAAGCTTGATGTTCACCTGTGGACGGCCGTGCTCGTCAAAGCCCGCCTGAGCGTCAGTCACCTGGTCACCCGTGATGATCAAGCTGCGCTCGATCTGGGCGGCAGGACGATTGCCCTCGCGGAATTCGAAAGTCTCGGAAGTGGCTTTCGATGCGCCCGGCTCAGCGGCCAGACGGAACTCAAGGTTGGCCGTCTTGCCCAGAATACGCTTGGCTTCGGCGGTGTCTTGTACGCCCGGCAGTTCAACCACGATGCGGTTGGCACCCTGACGCTGAACCAGAGGCTCGGCAACACCCAACTCGTTAACCCGGTTACGGACGGTTGTCAGGTTTTGCTTGATGGAGTATTCACGGATTTCCGCCAGCTTGGCCGGGGTCATCGCCAGACGCAGAACCGGCTGGCCATTGAGGTCCGCTGCCGTTACGTCGAAGTCATTGAAGTTTTTGCGGATCAGGCCGCGCGCTTGCTCACGGGTTGCTTCATCGCTGAAACCCAGCTGAATGGCACCGTTGAGTTGCGGCAGGCTGCGGTAACGCACTTTCTCTTTACGCAGCAGGCTTTTGACATCGCCTTCGTACACTTTCATGCGCGCATCAACGGCTTTGTCCATGTCCACTTCCAGCAAGAAGTGCACACCACCCGACAAGTCCAGACCCAATTTCATTGGGTGAGCACCCAGGCTACGCAGCCACTGAGGCGTTGTCTGCGCCAGGTTGAGCGCAACGACGAAGTCGTCACCCAACGCTTTACGCACAACATCCTTGGCTGGCAACTGGTCGTCTTTCTTGGCCAGACGCAGCAAACCGGTTTTGCCGTTCTGAGCCAGGGAAGCACCTTTGACAACGATACCGTCGTCGGTCAGCGCCTTGCTTGCGCGGTCCAGATCAGCTTCAGTCACCTGCAATGCCGTGCTCGCACCCGACACCTGAATGGCCGGGTCATCCGGGTACAGATTGGGAGCGGAATAAATAAAACCGATCGCCAGCACTGCCAGGATCAGTATGTATTTCCACAGAGGGTATTTGTTCAGCATCAATCACGCCGCCCGCTTAAAACGCGGGGCGCCTTGCGCGCCCCGTCGATTGTTAAAAGTTGAAACTTAGATCGCTTTCAGCGTGCCTTTAGGCAGCGTGGCTGCAACCGAGCCCTTCTGAATTTTCAGCTCTACAGTGTCAGACACTTCGATGACAACAAAAGCGTCGGAAACTTTAGTGATTTTGCCGGCGATACCGCCAGTGGTCACAATCTCATCACCTTTTTGCAGGTTACCCAACAGGGCCTTCTGCTCTTTGGCGCGCTTGGCTTGTGGACGCCAGATCATCAGATAGAAGATGACCAGGAAGCCGACCAGGAAAATCCATTCAAAGCCGCCGCCCATTGGGGCAGCAGCGGCAGGTGCTGCACCGTCCGCGAAAGCGGAAGAGATGAAAAAGCTCATTAAGCACTCCAGTTGCAATGTTGGTTCTTAGAGGTACGAAACTTAGTCCAAAGGCGGCACAGGAAGCCCGCGCTTGGCATAGAAGGCATCGACAAAGGTGGCCAATGTACCCTGTTGAATAGCCTCGCGCAAACCAGCCATCAGCACCTGATAGTGCCGCAAATTGTGGATGGTATTGAGCATGCTACCCAGCATTTCGCCGCACTTGTCCAGATGATGCAGATAAGCGCGAGAGAAGTTCTGGCAGGTATAGCAATCGCAGGTCGGATCCAGCGGCGAATCATCATGGCGATGGAACGCATTGCGGATCTTCAAAACACCCGTGTCGATAAACAGATGCCCATTGCGGGCATTGCGGGTTGGCATCACGCAATCGAACATGTCCACACCGCGGCGCACACCCTCCACCAGATCTTCTGGCTTGCCAACCCCCATAAGGTAACGAGGTTTGTCAGCAGGCATCATTGCGGGCAGGTAATCCAGCACCTTGATCATTTCGTGCTTGGGCTCGCCCACCGACAGACCGCCGATGGCCAGGCCGTCAAAGCCGATTTTGTTCAGGCCTTCGAGCGAACGCTCACGCAGGTTCTGATGCATGCCGCCCTGAACGATGCCGAACAAAGCTGCGGTGTTGTCGCCATGGGCGATTTTCGAGCGCTGCGCCCAACGTAGCGACAGCTCCATGGACACACGAGCCACGTCTTCATCGGCGGGGTACGGGGTGCATTCGTCGAAAATCATCACTACGTCAGAGCCCAGGTCACGCTGAACCTGCATCGACTCTTCCGGCCCCATGAACACCTTGGCGCCGTCAACCGGGGACGCAAAGGTCACGCCCTCTTCTTTGATCTTGCGCATGGCGCCCAGGCTGAACACCTGGAAACCACCGGAGTCAGTCAGGATCGGCCCTTGCCACTTCATGAAATCGTGCAAGTCGCCGTGCTTTTTGATCACCTCAGTGCCCGGGCGCAGCCACAGGTGGAAGGTGTTACCCAGAATCATCTGCGCGCCGATGGCTTCAATATCACGCGGCAGCATGCCCTTGACCGTGCCATAGGTGCCCACAGGCATGAAAGCCGGGGTTTCAACCACACCACGGGGGAAGGTCAGGCGACCACGACGAGCTTTGCCATCAGTGGCCAGCAGCTCGAAGGACATACGACAGTTGCTCATGCTTGATCCTCTGGGGCCGGGGCTGGAGCCGTCGGCGCGGGATTGCGGGTGATGAACATCGCATCACCGTAACTAAAGAAGCGGTACCCATGCTCAACCGCAGCCTTATAGGCCGCCATGGTTTCGGGATAACCGGCGAACGCCGAAACCAGCATCAACAGCGTGGATTCCGGCAAATGGAAGTTGGTCACCAGGGCGTCGACCACATGAAACGGGCGGCCCGGGAAGATGAAAATGTCAGTGTCGCCACTGAACGGCTTAAGCACACCGTCACGCGCCGCGCTTTCCAGCGAGCGCACACTGGTGGTGCCCACCGCAATTACCCGCCCGCCACGCGCACGGCACGCCGCCACGGCGTCAACTACATCCTGGCCGACTTCGAGCCATTCAGTGTGCATGTGATGGTCTTCAAGGCGCTCGACGCGCACCGGCTGGAACGTACCCGCGCCCACGTGCAGCGTGACAAACGCCGTTTCAACGCCCTTGGCAGCGATGGCCTGCATCAGCGGCTCATCAAAGTGCAGCCCCGCGGTCGGCGCCGCCACAGCACCCAGGCGCTGAGCGTAGACCGTTTGATAACGCTCGCGGTCGGCACCTTCGTCCGGGCGGTCGATATACGGCGGCAACGGCATATGCCCGACGCGATCAAGCAGCGGCAACACCTCATCGGTAAAGCCCAACTCAAACAACGCATCGTGGCGGGCCAGCATCTCAGCTTCGCCGCCGCCATCAATGAGGATTTTTGAGCCTGGTTTTGGCGACTTGCTGGAGCGCACATGCGCCAGCACCCGATGACTGTCGAGCACCCGCTCAACCAGAATTTCCAGCTTGCCGCCCGACGCCTTTTGGCCGAACAAACGGGCTGGAATCACCCGGGTATTGTTAAACACCATCAAATCGCCTGGGCGCAAATGCTCAAGCAAATCAGTGAATTGACGATGTGCCAGTGCGCCACTCTCCCCATCCAGGGTCAGCAGACGACTGTTACGGCGCTCCGCCAAAGGATGGCGTGCGATGAGTGAATCAGGGAGCTCGAAAGTAAAGTCAGCAACGCGCATGATAGGTTTCGTCTAGCAGGGCCGGGGAGTTTAACGGACTTAGTAAAAATAGACCAATAAGTTGTTGACCGACCTAAATGTCATCTCTATACTTCGCCGCCATTGAGCCCTGATGGCGGAATTGGTAGACGCGGCGGATTCAAAATCCGTTTTCGCAAGAAGTGGGAGTTCGAGTCTCCCTCGGGGCACCATCTTAAGAAAGACCTTGATTATCAAGGTCTTTTTTTTCGCCTGTAGAAAAGATCAAAAGATCGCGAGCAAGCTCGCTCCTACAAATTGCGGGCACCCCTCCCCCTGTAGTCGTTGACGAGCACCGCGAGGCTACGTCCGGCTGCGAAGCAGTCGTAGTTATTTCGCAGCCACGCATCCTGTAGTCGCTGCCGAGGCACGAAGGCTGCGAGCGGCTCTCCAAGATCAAAAGCTCGCGAGGCAAGCTCGCTCCTACAGATGGCACGTGCCCCACGTTTGCCCTTTTCAACCGGGAGGGTTACTCTCGCTCCGTCGCTGCCCATTCAGCGACCGGACGTCGCGGTCCGAGCATATACAGGCGCACAGGCGCCACCATTTCAATAGCTGGCGCTTTTTTGTGCCCGCTAGTCTGTTATGGCGGCTGTGTGTGGGAGACCTTCGGGTCTGCCGGGGTTCCTGTATGCCCGGTCCGCGAACCCGCACATGGCTGCCACCCTTATTCGTTTCGCGGCGAACTGTGGCAGCTCCTCACATACAGGAGTTACGCCCAATGACACGCCCTGCTTCCCCTTTAATCCATACCACCGGCGCTGCCACGTTTGGCACGTGCAATGCTCAGAATCAACGCTTGTTCAGCGTCAACCCCGGTATTTCGGGCGTTGAGGCGATGGAGCATGCTTCTCTGCTGATGAACTGCGTCAACACACTCTCGTTTCTCGGCGCCATGGACGATGGCAACGAAGCCATGCGCTGGGCTTCGCACTATCTCAGCGAGATGGCCAAGGCGGTCATTGATGATCTGACGATAGGGCTTCAGCAAGCCCAAGCAGGGGATGAGTAAGTAAGCCCGTAAGGCAGGAAGGTTTAAGCCTGCAACTCGCTTGCAGGCTTAAATAACGAGAAGAATTCAACCTGAAACTCACTGCCGGGTTGGGTGTGCTGTACAGGCAACGATGACGTATAAACAACATTTGAAGTAAACAACCCGACACCCAGGCAGCGCGTGCATGCCTGGATTGCCGTGCACCTCCCTCTGCTCTTTACAGGCTGAACCCTTTTAAGGCTTCAAACGCAATATTGTCGTCCAGCTGACCTCCAGGCGCCCCGCCTACACCAATAGCCCCCACGATGGCGTCGTTATGTTTAATCAATACACCGCCGCGCAGAAAAATAATATTGTCCTGGCCATTACTTAGCGTCGAAAGTACAAACTTATTCATATAAGTTGGATCACCTTTATGAATAGTGGCGATAAGATCACTTGTGTTCTCTTTAGCAGCGAAAGCGGTAAAAGCTTTTTTAAAGGAGGTCTTGGGAGTGTGCGGTAACGCTTGGTCAGCACGCACGGTGGCCAAAATAACGCCGTTGGCATCGACTACTGTTACCGCCACGTTATAGCCCTGTTTCAAACCAATACTCACTGCACTTTGCGCCAAAGAGGTTGCCTGAGTCGACGTGATTGCCTTGTCAGCGGCAAAAGCCTGCCCAGACAACGTCAGAAACAAAAGAGTTGTAACTCCGATTTTCTTAAACATAGGTTTATATCTCTCTTGGGTAGTGTTGCGTTTAGAAAACAGGTCGGCAGAGAGAATTGCTATATTTACGAACCGTTAGCAAACCGGAAGTATTACAGAACTTATCATTACTTATTGACTTTGCGAAACCAACGATTCCAGCGATGGCAACCTGACTAATAAGTTGCGTATCAATCAACTACTTATAAAAAACATCCCATCAACAGCGATATAACATTTAGCCACAACTTCCCGACAATTCACGTTCAGTCAATACTTGCCTCTCCCGGCCCCATTGGAAAAACAGGCCGGGTTCTCTTATGATCGTCGCCGCCCTGGAACACTCAAACGCTGATCAAGGACCCCGCCCCATGGAACGCCCGCTGGAGACCGTCGCCCTTTTCTCGCTCAAACTCGCCTACGAAGCTGAGGGCCAAAGCCCGATTCTGCGCGACGACATGGTCATGGGTGACTATCAGCGCGACGTCTTTGCCTTTCTGGTGCGCAAGGGCGACCTGGAAGCAATCAAGGCCAAAATCGATGAGTGCATCGACCTGGCCATGGACGCCATCGGTGGTGCGGACTCGCCCATGGGTCGCGAATTGCAGAAGCTGGCGCTTGGGGTCCAACAGGCGCACAGCCTTGAGCAACTGAACGCGCCGCTGCTGACCCTCAAGGATTATTTGCAAGACATCCTGTGATTACTGGTCTTTGAAGGTTTCGATATAGGCCAGCAGGTTGGCGATTTTCTCCGGGTCGCTGATGCCCCAGAAAATCATGCGCGTGCCCTTCACCACTTTTTTCGGGGCTTCGATGTACGCCGCGAGTGTCTGGGGGGTCCAGACCACGCCTGAATTTTTCATCGCTTCCGAAAACTGGTAACCCGGCAAACTCCCGGCCTGGCGCCCGATCACACCATTTAAATGCGGCCCAAAACCGCTGCGGGCGTTTTCCCCGATGCTGTGGCACCCGCCGCAGGTCTTGGTGAATAACTTGCCACCCGCCTCTGCATCGCCCGCCGCCGCAGCCCCCAGGCTAAACAGTCCGGCATTCAGGGTCACAAGCAAGGTCAGCAAGGCTCGGTACGTCATCGATAACTCCACATCAGGTCGAGGTGTTCAGGCTGGCGCCACTATAGCCCAGGCCTAAAACCCGTCACGAGACCCAGATCATATGTTTCGCTCGGCGGTGATTGCAGTTGCCATCATATCGCCGCTAGACTTGAGAACGATTCGCACTCACCTTCTGGAAAACCGACCGGTGCAACCTCTCTCGACTCGCAAACTGGGCTTTTTTTTCAGCGATCATCACCGTTGGTTGCTGCAGCATATTCGTCGGCGCGTGCGTAACCCTGCGGATGCCGAAGACACGGCAGCCGACACGTTTTGCCAAATGCTCGCCGCACGGGTCGACCCGGACAGCATCGAGCAGCCGCGGGCTTATTTATCGACGATTGCGCGACGTTTGATTTTCGATCGGCACCGGCGCGGCAAACTGGAAAGTGCCTATCTGGAACGCCTGGCCTTGCTCCCGGAAACCGTGGTGCCCTCCCCCGAAGAACAGTTGCAGTTGATTGAGGCGCTGGTGGCCATCGACCGGGCCATCGATGGCTTACCGCTGGTGGTCAAGGCCACCTTTTTGTACAGCCAGCTGGACGGCCTGAGCTATGTGGCGATTGCGCAAAAACTCGGCTTGTCGGAACGCACCGTCAGCCGCTACATGAAACAGGCATTGCGCCAGTGTTATCTGTGCGAGGCAGCCCTATGAGCGAGTTACGCCTGGACCCGGTCAGCGAACAGAGCATTGACTGGATGGTGAAGCTGCGCGCTGACACTCCCGACGCCGCCCTGCTGGAGCGTTTCAACGCATGGCTAGCCGCAGACCCGGCACATGTGCACGCGTGGGACACCCTGCAAAAACGCCTCGGTGGCTCGTTCAATACCGTTCGCGCGCTGGACCGGCGCCTGCCCGGCCAGGCGGGTGAGGCACGGTTAGTGCTGCTGCAACCGAGCACCACTCGGCGGGACGCTTTGCGCACGCTGGCCGGTTTGGGCTTGCTCGGCGGTGGGTTGTGGTTGGGTGCCAGTAGCCCGTTGGGTGAGTCGTTGCTGGCCGACCTGTCGACCGGAGTGGGTGAGCGTAATGACTTTAACCTGGCCGATGGCAGCCGCCTTAGCCTCAATGCCAACAGCGCGGTTGACCTGCATTTCAACAGCCAGCAACGGCTGGTGATTTTACGCCGTGGCGAGTTAGTGATTCAGGTAGCGCCCGATGCGCGTCGTCCGCTTCGCGTGCGCACCGCCGAGGGCGAGATTCAGGCCTTGGGCACGCGTTTTCTGGTCTCGCAAGAATCAGCGGCCAGCCGCGTCGTGGTCCTTGAGCATGCGGTTGAAACCCGGTTGTTCAACGGCACCACCCTGGCCCTGCAAGAAGGTCAGTCTGCCCTGCTCTACCCCCGGCAGATCGTTCCGCAAGCGGGCGACCAGCATTACCGCGCCGAGTGGTTGAACGGTCGGCTGAACGTGCTGGATGACTCCCTGGCGCAGGTGGTCGATGCGCTGCGCCCTTACACCCGCGGGCTGGTGCGTGTCGCCCCTGAAGTGCGCGGCCTGCGTGTACAAGGCGTGTACCCGCTGAATGACCCCGACCGGGCCTACACCGCTTTGGCCGAAACCTTGCCCATTCGCGTGGACCGCTATAGCCCGTGGCTGACGTTGATCCGGCCGGCCTGAGCCACGGCGCAAAAAATATTTTTGATAATTGCTCGCATCCGTGTCCGGTTTTTAATTCTCAGCCCACCTATCTCCTGAGACTTCCACACGATCAGGAGAATGCTGTGCTCAACCCGTGGCCCCACACCCGTTACGCCGCTGTAGCCCTTGCCGCCCTGGCCAACCCTGCCTGGGTGCAAGCCCAAGAGGTCAATTTCAATGTGCCTGCCGGTCCGCTGGCCACGACGTTGAACGCCATCGCCAGCCAAAGCGGGCACATCGTTTCGCTGGAGCCGGGGCTGGTACAGGGCAAACAGGCACCTGCGGTGATCGGCCAGATGTCGCCAGAGCACGCCATGGAAGTAGCCCTGCGCGGCAGCGGCCTGCAATTGCGCATCACCGCGCAAGGCAGCTTCAGCGTCGAACCGGCACCACACGATGCGCAGGCATTGCAACTGGGCGTCACCAGCATTACCGAGCGCAGCCTGGATGCCACCACTGAAGGTTCAGGCTCCTACAGCGCGCGTGCCGTGACCATCGGCAAGGGCGCGCACAGCCTCAAGGAAACCCCGCAGTCCATCACCGTCATGACCCGCAAAATGCTCGATGACCAGAACCTCAACACTATCGAGCAGGTGATGGAAAAAACCCCGGGCATCACCGTGTACGACTCGCCCATGAGCGGCAAGTACTTCTACTCCCGTGGCTTTCGCATGACCGGCCAATACCAGTACGACGGCGTGCCGTTGGACATTGGCAGCAGCTACGTGCAGGCCGACAGCTTCAACAGCGACATGGCGATCTACGACCGGGTAGAAGTGCTGCGCGGCGCCGCCGGGATGATGAAAGGCGCGGGCGGCACCTCGGGCGGGGTGAACTTTGTGCGCAAGCGCGGCGAATACACCCCGCACACCCAACTGTCGCTGTCAGCCGGAACATGGGACAACTACCGCGGGCAGATCGACACGGGCGGCCCGCTGAACGACACCGGCAGCGTGCGCGGCCGGGCGGTGATCACCGAGCAAACGCGCCAGTACTTTTACGACGTCGGGCAGCGCAAAGACCAAATCTACTACGGTGCGCTGGATGTCGACCTGAGCCCCGACACCACGCTGGGCATCGGCCTGGCTTATGAAGACGTCGACGCCACCCCCTGCTGGGGCGGCTTGCCGCGCTATGCCGATGGCAGTGACCTGAAGCTCAAGCGCTCCACGTGCCTGAATCCGGCGTGGAACCATCAGCGCAGCAAACGCACCACCTGGTTTGGCGATTTAAAGCATCAACTCAATGACGATTGGGCCGTGAAGGTTGCCGGGGTCTACTCCAAAAACACCCAGGACATGGAATACGCCTTCCCCAGCGGCTCGGTACCGGTGGGTGCCACCCAATCGAACACACTGGTCATTGGCAGCACCTATGACTATGACCAGGTCGACTACGGTTTTGATGCCTACCTTAATGGCACCTTCGATGCCTTTGGCCAGCAGCACGAACTCACGGTCGGGGCCAATGCCAGTCGCTCCCGAAAGGATGACTTCTTCGCCGTGGCGGTGCTCCCGGATCGGCAAGATGTGTTCAACCCCAACCACCACCTACCGCAGCCCGACGACAGCTACTACCTGGCCAATGCCACCCGTGGCGGCCCGATGGACATGCGCATCAAGCAGTACGGCGCCTACTCCATCGCCCGCCTGAAACTGGCCGAACCGCTGACATTAGTATTGGGCAGCCGGGTGAGCTGGTATTCCTCCAACAGCGACTCCGTGTCGTACTGGCGCGGTGAAGGCACCCCGGTGCATACCCAAGCCAAAGAAACCGGGCAAGTCACCCCG
The DNA here is from genome assembly GCF_001043025.1 of Pseudomonas helleri. Lineage (GTDB taxonomy): Bacteria > Pseudomonadota > Gammaproteobacteria > Pseudomonadales > Pseudomonadaceae > Aquipseudomonas > Aquipseudomonas helleri. The sequence goes on from NZ_JYLD01000002.1 coordinate 132,305, forward strand.
TTTGCCGCCGTGTTGTTCGACCTCAATGACAACCTGACCGCCTACGCCAGCTACACCGACATTTTCACCCCGCAAGGCAACTACAGAACCCTGAGCGGCGCCACGCTCAAGCCACTGGTTGGCCAGAGTTACGAAGTGGGCATCAAGGGCGAATGGTTTGACGGGCGTCTGAACAGTGCCTTTAACCTGTTCCGTACGATTCAAAAAGATGCCGCCCAAGATGATCCGCTGTGCCCCGACAGCAGTTGCTCGCAAAACTCCGGCAAAGTGCGTGCTCAAGGCTTTGAAGCCGAAGTGAGCGGCGAAGTCATTGATCGCCTGCAACTGCTGGCCGGCTACACCTACACCCAGACCAAAGTGCTGGAGGACGCCGACGCTGCGCAAAATGGCGTGCCCTATAACTCTTACGTGCCGCGCCACTTGCTGCGGGTGTGGGCCGACTACGGCCTGAGCGGCGCGCTGGACCGCGTCAGCGTAGGCGCCGGGGTCAATGCCCAGAGCAGCAACTATCGCGTCTCGCCCATCAGCGGCAATGACATGACCCAGTCAGGCTACGCCGTGTGGAACGGCCGCGTGAGCTACCGCATCGACGACACCTGGTCGTTGGCACTGAACGGCAACAACCTGTTCGACAAGCGTTACTACGTGACTGTCGGCACCGAAGGCTTCGGCAACTTCTATGGCGAACCGCGCAATTTCGTCATGTCACTCAAAGCTGATTTCTGATCTCTGTAGGAGCGAGCTTGCCTCGCGATCTTTTGATCTTTCAAAAAGATCGCGAGACACGCGCACATCGCGTCAGCCAGCAAAACCACCCGCGGCGAGGAACGTGCGTTCCTCCTCGGTCGAGACACGCCCCAAGGCATCATTGCGATGGGGAAAACGCCCGAAGCGCTCAATGATATCGGCGTGTTCCTTGGCCCAACGGATGTATTGGGGGTTGAGTTTTTCATGCAGTTCCAATGACAGGCGCTGGTCATCGGCGTCTTCGGAATGCTCAAACGGCAAGTAACAGAACCCGCGCAACGCCGTTTCGATCTGTTGATCCAGCTGCGCCTCAATCACCTTGCGGGCATAAAAACGCGCCAGCGGGTCGGTGGCGAACATGTGCGCGGTGCCACGGAAGGCATTGCGCGGATATTGGTCCAGCAACAGCAGCAACGCCAGCGCGCCTTCTGGCTGTGCGGCCCAAGCCTCAAGCTCGCGCCTGGCGGCCTGAAAATGCGCGGTGTAGAAGGTCTCACGAAAGCGCTTGTCGAAGGCCTCGTCCTTGGCAAACCAATGCGTGGGGCCGGCCTGCTTCCAGAATTCAACCACCGCGTGCGGTGTGGTGTCAGTCGTCACGTTGCGTTCCTCCCTAAGGTTGTTGAAGGAGCTTAGACGCTTTTAATGCAGCACTTGCTCAGCCAGCAACACCACGGCAATCACGATCATGATCGCGCCCGACACCCGGCTGACGTTTTGCGCCGCGCTGGGGCGGGTCTGCAACACGGCTTTGGCACCGAAGCCGACCATCAGGTACACCACGCCACAGCTGAACGCGTGCAGTGCGCCCAAGGCGACAATTTGCGCCGGGATCGGCCACACGGACAGTGGGTCGGTGAATTGCGGCAACAACGCTAAAAACAGCAGAAACACCTTGGGGTTCAAGCCGCTGACACACAGCCCCTTCCAGGCCCAGCGCAACCCGGAATCAGCCACTTGCACGCTGCCTGACTCGGGCGTCGAGGGGTGACGAATCATGCTGATCCCCAACCAGAGCAGATACCCGGAACCGGCAATGGTCATGGCCCGCAAGATCATCGGGTGACTCGCCACCAACCCGCCAACCCCGGCCGCGACCACCACCGTCGCCAGCAAATGCCCCGAGAGCAAACCCGCCACCGCAGGGGTCACCAGACGCCCGCGCATACCCGCAGAAATCGCGTACGCCCAATCTGCGCCGGGGGTAATGATGAACAGAAAAGACACCGCCCAAAAAGCGGCCAATACGCTGAGAGTCACAGGGTTCTACCTTCTACAGTGAGCCGGAGGGGTGTGCACCACGCGGTTTTGAAGCGTGGGCAGCCCGTAGAAGAATAGGGAAATGCTGATAGGATTATCTTTCGTTTATCCCCCTAGAGCGCTATCAACCTAGAAGGTTCTTCCACGTGGATCGAATTGACCGCAAGATTCTCGCTGAGCTGCACGCCGATGGCCGCTTGTCCCTCACTGAACTCGCAGAACGCGTGGGCCTCAGCCTTTCGCCGTGCCATCGACGGGTGCGGGCGTTGGAGGAATCAGGGGTGATCCTGGGCTATCGCGCTCTGCTGGCGCCCAAGGAACTGGGCTTGAGCTTTTCTGCGATCGTGTTCGTGACCCTGCGCGAAGTCACTCGCCAGGCGATTGCCGACTTTGAGGCGGCGTTGCCACAGATCCCGCAGATCATCGAAGCGCAGCGCCTGTTTGGCGACCCGGACTACCTGCTGCAAGTCATCACCAAAGACTTGCCGGCCTTTCAACGCCTTTACGACGAGCACCTCACCTCGCTGCCCAACGTGCAGCGGCTGGTGTCGACGCTGGTGATGAAGAACGTCATCAATGACCGGGTGCTACCGCTGTAAGCCGGGCATCAAGCCCTGCGCCAGCGCATCCAGCAGCACCTTGATCTTGGGTAGCGCGTCACGGTTTTTGGGCCACACCAGATGTATCGCCAGCCCCTCGCTCGCCAAGTGCGGAAGCACTTCGACCAGGCTGCCCTCGGCCAGTTGTTGCTTGATCAGCCAGGTGGGCAACTGCGCGATCCCGCAACCGGCCATGACCGTGATGACCTGCGCCTCGCCATCACCGACGATGTACTGCGCTGACATCACCCGGCGCTCCATGGCGGCGCCCTGCTTGCCCACAAAGCGCCAAGGGCTGACGGTGCCGTCTGCGCGACCGTAAGCCACGCACACGTGATGCTCCAGATCGCGCTCGGTCACGGGCTCGCCGTGTTGTTTGAGGTAAGCAGGCGAAGCGCAGAACACATGCCGCTCGCTGCCCAGATAACGGTGCCCCCACGCCGCCGGCCAGATGTCCGGGCCGCCTACGCGCACGACCACGTCGACGTCTTCTTCCACCGGGTCAATAAACCGGTCAGAAAACGACAGGTGTGGCTGCAACTGCGGGTACTGCTGCACACACGCCAACACCACCGGCAACGCCTGCAAGCGCCCAAAAGCGGCGGGCAGGTCAATGCGAATACGCCCGCGCGGCTGCGCTGAGTCGGCGTGCAGCGTCAGTTCGGCTTCTTCCAGATCCGCCAGCACGGCCGTGCACGTGCGATAAAACGCCGTGCCCGCATCGGTCAGGGCCAGGCGCCGGGTGGTGCGATTGAACAGCCGCACCTGCAAGCGGCTTTCCAGCCGTGCGATGCCTTTGCTGACCGCAGACGCGGTGAGGTTCATGCGCTCGGCCGCCGCCTTGAAACTGCCCGAGTCAGTGACGCAGACAAACACATCGATACCCTTCAAGCGCTCGGAAGAAAACATGACGGCCTCTTATTGATGAACTCAGTTCACTTAATTCGGTAAAAGGTATCGTAAATACGTCCCCATTTCCCCAGTAAGCTCAGCGCCACGACTTTACTCACCCCACAGGCGCTTTTATGACCTCGCAAAAACCCACCATTTTAATCACCGGCGCCACGGGCCAGATCGGCGGTGACACGCTGCGCCTGTTGCAGGACGACGACAGCATCACCTTGGTCGCGGCAGTGCGCTCAACCGCCAAAGCCCAACCGTTCGAGGCGCAAGGCATCCGCAGCGTGATCATGGACTTCGATAAAGAAGAAACCCTGGCGCCCGCCTTACAGGGCATCGACCGGGTCTTGCTGGTGACCGGCTACACCGTCGACATGCTGCGCCAGAGCAAAGTGTTTGTGGACCAGGCGAAAAAAGCCGGGGTGCAGCACATCGTGCATTTGGGCGCCTGCGGCCGTGACGACGCCAGCATCGGGCATTGGGCCTGGCACCAGTTGGTGGAGCGGTACATTGAGTGGTCGGGCTGTTCGTTCACCCACTTGCGCCCTGAGTGCTTTATGCAAAACCTGCTGAGCTATGACGGGACTCAAGCGGTGAAATCCGGGGTGATTGAGCAGTACACCGGCGATACGCCGTTCAGTTGGGTCGATGGCGAAGACGTTGCCCGCGTGGCCGCACAAGCGCTGTTGCACCCGGACACACACGCTGGCCAAACCTATCGCTTGGGTTACGACGTGCAATCGTACGGTGACGTGGCCAACATCATGACGCGGGTATTGGGCCAGCCGTTTCGCTACGACGCTCAGCCACCCGAAGTGTTCCTGGAAAACATGCGCGCAGCCGGTGCCGAAATGGCGTACATGAGTTGCGTGTATGACAACTTTAAACGCATGGCCGCCAACAGCATCCCGGGTGCCCAGGACACGTTTGACAACTTCACGGCCATTACCGGCCGCCAGCCGGTGCGCTGGGAAGAATTTGTGCAAAAGCACCGCAGTGCTTTTGCGTATTGATCCTGTACGGCACAAAAACTGCTCAAGGGTGGGAGCGGGCTTGCTCGCGATGGGCTTCAGAACGCCCCGTCTGTTCGGCAAATACGCGTCATCGTTAACGACCATCGCGAGCAAGCCCGCTCCCACAGAGTGAACTGTATTGTGTGTAGGAGCAGGGTTATGTCAGCTCAGCTGTTGACGCATCGCCAGTTCAACACCGCGTATTTCCGCCAGCCCTTTGAGGCGGCCGATCAAGGAGTAACCGGGGTTGCTCTTGCGGTGCTGGTCGTCCAGTAGCTGGTGGCCGTGGTCCGGGCGCAGTGGCAGGCGCGGGCCGCCGTCGCGCTCACGGCGCAGTTCTTCTTCAACCAGCGCGCCGATCACGCCAACCATGTCGACGTCGCCGCCCAAATGGTGGGCTTCGTGGAAGCTGCGCGGGTCAGCCTCGCGGCGGGTTGAGCGCAGGTGGGTGAAGTAAATGAACGGCGCAAATTGCTTGGCCATGGCCACCAGGTCGTTGTCTTCGCGCACACCATAAGAGCCGGTGCAGAAGGTCAACCCATTGGCCGGGCTTGGCGCCGCGTCGAGCAACCATTGCGCGTCCTGGGCCGTCGAGAGAATGCGCGGCAAGCCGAGCAGCGCCCGCGGTGGATCGTCCGGGTGGATGGCCATGCGCACGCCCACTTCTTCAGCCACCGGGATCACTGCCCGCAAGAAGTGCCCCAAATGCTCGCGCAGTTTGGCTTCATCGATGTCGTCATAGGTGCGCAGCAACGCTCGAAAACTGTCCAGCGTGTAGTGCTCTTCTGCCCCCGGCAGCCCGGCGATCAGGGTGTTGACCAAGGCCTCGCTGCGCGCCGGTGTCAGCGCGTCGAAGTAGGCTTTGGCCTGTTGAATATCGTCGGCGCTGTACTCGGCCTGCGCGTCCGGACGCTGAAGAATGAACAGGTCGAAAGCGGCAAAGGCGGTCTGATCAAAACGCAGCGCCCAACCGCCGTCTTCCAGCTCCCAGGCCAGGTCTGTGCGGGTCCAGTCCAATACCGGCATAAAGTTGTAGCAGACGATATCGATGCCGCAGGCCGCCAGGTTGCGCACGCTTTGCTGGTAGTTGGCGATGTATTCGTCACGGCGCCCGCAACCGCGCTTGATGTCTTCGTGCACCGGAATGCTCTCGACCACCGACCAGGTTAAACCGGCGTCTTCGATCATTTTTTTACGCGCTGCAATGGCTTCCACCGGCCACACTTGGCCGTTAGGAATTTCATGCAGGGCGGTGACAATGCCGGTCGCACCGGTCTGTCGCACATCGGCCAGTGAGATAGGGTCTTTGGGGCCGAACCAACGCCATGTCTGTTCCATGTGTGTCTCCCTTGTTATTCGTTGTGTGCTGCAAAAGTTTTTAAATGGTTAGGCATACCGGTGTGTTCCAGGGCGTTGTAAGCCCGCTGTACGGTCTCGCGAAAAGCGCCTCGCGAAGACAGCTCGACCGGGAAGACTTGCTCCAGATCGAGAAAAGCATCGACCCGCGCCGCGCCGTCAAAACGCCCGGCCAGATCGGCGAACGTGGCGCTCAACGGGTCGTCAACACTGTGCATCACGCCGCCCGCCACAGGCTGCGTGCAGTAGTGAATCCAGGCCGCGACGCCGAGGGCGATGCAGTCGATGGGCTGCCCTGCATCGAGCAACTGCCGGGCGCCTTGCAACCACCGTTGCGGCAGCTTTTGCGAACCGTCCATGGCGATCTGCCGCAGGCGATGTTGCAGGCTGTCGTTGGCAAAGCGTGCGCACAAATCGCGGGCATAACCCGACACATCAATGCCGATGGGCATGTCCAGAGTCGGCGCCGCTTCTTCATTCATGTAACGGCGGATAAAGCGCAGCAGATCCGGGTCACTGATGGCCTCGAACACCGACTCATGCCCCGCCAGCAGCCCGATGTAAGCCATCAACGAATGGCTGCCGTTGAGCATGCGCAGCTTCATGGTTTCGAAAGGCCGCACGTCGGCCACCATTTGCACGCCCTCGACCTCCCAGTCCGGGCGCCCTTGGGGGAAGTGATCCTCGACCACCCACTGGCTGAAGCGTTCACACACCACTGCCGCCGGGTCATGGCAATCCAGTTCTTGCGCCAACCGGGTGAAGGCCTGGGCGTCCATGGCGGGCACGATGCGATCGACCATGCAGCCCGGAAACGCCACCTGCTGATCAATCCACTGCGCCAGCTCACGGTTGTGTGCAGCCGCCAGACCGCTCACGGCCTGGCGGGTGCGCTGGCCGTTGTCGGGCATGTTGTCGCAACACAATACGGTGAATGCCGGGACGCCTGCTTCGTACCGTCGGCGCAGGGCTTCGAGCACAATCCCCGGCGCAGTGCGCGGCGTTTGCGGATGTTCAAGGTCATGAATAATCGCAGGATTTTGCAACTGCAACTGCCCGCTGGCCGGGCTCAGGTAATAGCCCTTTTCGGTCACGGTGAGCGTGACGATCCGGGTGTTCGGATCGGCCATGCGCTGCAACAGTTGCTCCAGTTCCTGCCCGCCATCCCCGACAAACAGCGCCTCACGCACCACCGTGATGTCGCGCAAGGTCACCTGTTCGCGGTCTTGATACTCCGCCACCGCATAGCGGTTGTGCTGCTCGCTCAATTGTTCAACCAGCGCCCGGTTGGAACGCAGGTTGGCACTGCACACGCCCCAGTCGCTGTGACCGTGGCGATTGAGATGACGCTGCACATACACCGCCTGATGAGCGCGGTGAAACGCTCCCAGGCCCAAATGCACAATCCCGACTTCGGCCTCGGCCGCGACCGAAGGCACATGCTGAACAACAGGCATCGCGACTCTCCTCGGGGTTCAGGGCTGCGACAGCGCCGGGCGCGGCACAACCGTGTCTGTTGGCGGCGCGGCAGCGTCGGATACGGGCAGCGGGCGGACATAACGCGCCACACACACCGCACCGATGATGGTCAGCAGCCCCGCCAGCAAGAAGGCACTGGTGAACGAGCCAGTGAACTGCACCAGAAAGCCGGTCAGGGTCGGGCCGATGATGCCCGAGGTGTTGGCCAGAAAATGCATGAAGCCACTGACCCCGCCTACCCGTGCGGCGGGCACGGTGTCCTGGATGATCGCCCAGTAAATGGCGCCGGTGAGGTACAGGAAGAACACCGCCAGGGCCACCAGCGCGACCGCCGGGTACAAGGTTTTGACGATACCGGCGAAACCGATGCACACCGCACAGGCCAGCAGGCACGTGACCAGCACCACTTTGCGCGAGAACATCATGCGCCCGGTCTTTTTGAACACGAAGTCGGAGATAAACCCGCCCAGCGCCAGCCCGAGGAAGCCCAGCACCCAGGGAATGACCGTGGCGATGCTCATCTCTTTAACGTTGAGGCCGTGGGCCATCGTCAGGTAGCTGGGGAACCAGGTCAGGAAGAAAAACAGCGTGTAGTTGTACGAGAAGAACGCCAGCGAGGTGAACAGCACCGTCGGTTGCTTGAGGTAGTAACGCAGAGGATGCACCGGCAGCGCCGCCATGTCGCTCTGGCCTTCACCTTCAGCAATCTCTTGCGCAACCTTGCCGGTAGGTTTGTCCTTGACGAACTTGTACCAGACCGCCGCCCACACCAGGCCGATCAACATAATGATGATGAACGAGACCTTCCAGCCGTAGCTGATGGCAATAAAACCCACCACCGGCCCGGAAATCGCGCCCCCCAACGGGGTGCCCGACATGGAGGAACCCAGCGCCCGCGCCCGTTGCTTGGGCGTGTACCAGTTGTTGACCATTTTGCTGGTGGTCACGCTCAGCGGGCCTTCACCCATGCCGAACAGAATGCGGATAAACACCAGCGACATGAAGCCGACCGTGAGCACGGTCAAGCCGCTGAACAGCGACCACAGCACCATTGCCAGCAGCAGCGTGGTTTTGGCGCCATAGCGGTCGGCCGCCCAGCCGCCGATAAAGTTGAAGGCGGCATAGCCGACAAAAAAACTACTGAAAATCATGCCCATTTCACCCGTGGTCAGACCGTAGTCTTTTTGGATGAATGGGGCTGCCACGGACAATGCCGAGCGATCCAGGTAGTTAATGACGCCTGCCAGGAACAGCATGATGATGATTAACGTACGACCTTGACCAAACATTGGAACCTCCCGCTTTTTATGTTTATTCGGTGAGGGTGCCCAGCAGTGGGCACATGGAGCTAAGGTGTTCAGGAATGAGCGGTGTTGAGCTGCACCAGCACTTTGCGGGTCTGCTCGGGGTGGTTTTCGATCAGGGCGATCGCCTCGGGCATGTCATCAAAGCCGACGCGGTGGCTGATCATTTCCTGAACCTGCAACTTGCCGCTGGCGATCAGTTCGATCACCCGTGGGAACTTGCGGTTGTTGAGGCGCGAACCCACCAGGGTGAGTTCCTTTTTGATCATTTCCAGCTGCACCAGGTCGGTGGGCGTGGCGTTGAAACCCAGCAGGCCAATCCGCCCCGCCGGCGAAGCCAGGCGCACCATTTGCGGCATCAATGCCGGGATGCAGGCGGCATCGACAATCAGCGGCACGCCCTGGCCCTCGGTCAGTTCCCGCATGGTCGCTTCAACGTCGACATCCTTGCCGTTGAGGGTTCGGGTAGCACCCAGCGAGCGCGCGGTTTCAAGGCGCTCATCAATGACGTCGGTCACCGTAATGTCGGTCAGCCCCAACGCCCGGGCCATTTGCACCAAGGTCAGGCCGATCACTCCGGCGCCGTAAATCAGCAGGCTGTCGCCGGGGTGCGGCTGCATGCGGTCCAGCACGTTGAGGGCGATGGAGTAAGGTTCGACCAGGGCGGCGTGGCTGAGGGACATCGAGTCTGGCAGACGATGGACATTGCTCGCCGGCACGCTGACTTGCTCGCTGAAACCGCCGTCGCGGTGCACGCCGATCACTTGCAACTGGGTGCACACGTTGGGCCGGTTGATGCGGCACGGGTAGCAGGTGCCGCAACTGACGACCGGGTCGATGCACACGCGGTCACCGACCTTTATGTTCTCTACGCCGTCGCCCACTTCGCGCACCACGCCCGAAAACTCATGGCCGGTGACGCGGGGAAAGCGCACAAAGGCGTTCTGCCCGTGAATGATGTGCAGATCCGAACCGCAGATACCGGCGTAGGCCACATCGACCTTCACTTCATTACGGGCGACCTGCGGGACTTCAACCTGAGCCAGGCCAAACTCAAAAGGTGCTCTCACTTGAAACGCTTTCATCGGATAACTCCTGCCAAGGCATGACGCCCAATTTTTTATAGTTATTAAACAGTCGCGCAAAAAGCTTTAAACGGAGTGTTACCAGTGCCAGAGCGTGCCGTCTTCGAGGCGGTTAACCGGCAGGCTGGCCCGCTTGTAGGGATATTGGGCGGCCAGTGTTTCGTCGATATCCACGCCATGACCCGGGGTGTCGCCGGGGGTGAAATGGCCGTCTTCAAAGCGGTAGGCGTGGGGGAACACGGCCTCGGTCAGCGGGTCGTGGGGCATGTGTTCCTGGATGCCAAAGTTGGGCACCCACGTGTCGAAATGCAGCGCCGCGCCCATGGTGACCGGCGACAAATCAGTGGCGCCGTGGAACCCGGTGCGCACCTGGTAGAGCGCGGCAAAGTCCGCGATCCGCCGCACATGGCTGATGCCACCGGCATGCACCAGCGTGGCGCGAATGTAGTCGATCAACTGCTCTTGAATCAGCTCGCGGCAGTCGTGAATCGAGTTGAACACCTCGCCTACCGCCAACGGTGTGGTGGTGTGCTGACGGATCAGGCGGAACGCCTCCTGGTTCTCGGCCGGGGTGCAGTCCTCAAGCCAGAACAGGTTGAACGGCTCGACGGCCTTACCCAGACGCCCGGCTTCAATGGGCGTCAACCGATGATGGACGTCATGCAGAATGTGCAGGTCATCGCCAAAACGCTCGCGCACGGCGGCGAACAGCTTGGGCACATGATTGAGGTATTTGGCGGTGTCCCACACATGCTCGGCGGGCAGGTCGCTGTCGGCCGGTTCATAGCGCTCGCCGCTGCGCTTGGCCACGCCATACGTGGTGGCAATGCCCGGAATCCCGCACTGCACGCGCACGGCTTTGTAGCCCAGCTCAACATGGCGGGCGACCTCGGCCAGGCAGCCCTCGATGTCCTTGCCCGTGGCATGCCCATACACCATGACCCGCTCGCGGCTCTTGCCACCCAGCAACTGGTACAACGGCATGTTGGCGGCCTTGGCCTTGATGTCCCACAACGCCACGTCGACGGCGGCAATCGCAGTCATGGTCACCGGGCCACGGCGCCAGTAGGCCCCGCGATACAGGTACTGCCAGATGTCTTCGATACGCTGCGCATCGCGGCCGATCAAAGCAGGCAAAACGTGCTCTTCAAGGTATGCCACCACGGCCATTTCGCGGCCGTTCAAGGTCGCGTCGCCGATGCCATACAGGCCGGAGTCGGTGACAATTTTCAGGGTGATCAGGTTGCGCCCAGGGCAAGTGACGATCACCCGCGCTTCAACAATTTTCATACGCTCAAGCCTCAGCCACAGAAGACAATGCGGGCATGCTCAGTGTCGGCATGGCCGCGCGCGGGATCAGCGCCCCGGGGTGTTGCACCACTTGCGCGGCCAGCCGATGGCCCCAGCGCGCCGCCAGTGCGGGCTCGCCACCTTGCAAACGGCAAGCAAGGTACGCCGCGCTAAACGAGTCGCCCGCCGCGGTGGTGTCAACGATGTGCTGTACATGTTCGGCGGGCACTTCAAAGTGCCCCGCCGCGCACTGAATCAAGCACGAGGCCGCGCCACGTTTAAGCGCGACTTCGCCCACGCCGAAGGCTTTATAGGCGCGAAACAGTTCTGTGTGATCGGCATAACCGAACAGCGCAGCGTCGTCTTCCCAGGTGATCAGGGCCAGGTCAGTCAGGCGCAGCATGTCGCTGTAGGCCTGGCGTGCGGCGTGCACGTCGGGCCATAAATGGGGGCGGTAATTGTTGTCGAAGACGATGCGGGTTCCGGCCGCTCGGGCCAGGCTCAGGGCTTGCATCAAGCGTTCGCGGCCACCGGGCGTGAGGATCGCCAGGCTGATGCCGCTGACATACACATAGTCATAATCGGCCAACGCACTGAGCAAGGCATCGGCTTGCGGCCCGTCGAACACCCGGCGGGCGGCGGCTTCGCCACGCCAGTAGGCAAAACGGCGTTCGCCCTGGTCGTCGGTCTGGATAAAGTACAGCCCCGGCAGTGCATCGGGGATCACCCGAACGTGCTGGTCACCCACGCCTTCATCGCGCCACATCTGGCGCATGGCAACGCTGAAAGCGTCTGCACCGACAGCCGTTATGTAGTCGACGACCATCGCGCTGCCCTGGCTGACACGGGCCAGGTAGACCGCCGCATTCAGCGTGTCGCCGCCAAAGGTCTGGCTGAACGTCGCGCCCGGCTCACCGCGCATCTCAATCATGCACTCGCCAATCAACGCCACCTTGAGGGGGCGAGATCGTTCGGCCTGTGGGCAATGCCCGAGCATTACTGTCATCACTGCGCGCCTTGTGTTTTGCGTCAACGCAGACCCGTAAGGGAGGGTCTTGTGCAGCGCTATTATTGTTTTCGAAACGGCGTTTCATTTTTTAGCTTGTGGCCGATTCTAATCTTAATTCCGGCACCGTCAAGCAAAATGGAACAGCGTTTCGATTCGCCAGGGTATATCCTTGTTTTTTTTAATTGTGTTGGAGCCTCCATGGACAACAGCACCACCCAAAACAATGAACTGGTGTCGGCCGTAGGGCGGACCATGGCTGTGCTTGAAACCCTGGCCGAACACCCTGAAGAAAGCGGCGTGTCAGAAATCGCGCAAAAGCTGGACATGTCAAAAAGCACGGTTTACCGCTTTTTGCAGTCGCTCAAAGCCCGCGGCTATGTGGTCCAGGATGCCGAGGACCGCTACCGCCTCAGCGTTCGCCTGTTCGAACTGGGCGCTCAGGCCCTGCCCCACCTGGACATCGTGCGCGAAGCCGAACCGGGCATGCGGCGCATCAATGAGCTGACCGGCGAGACCGTGCACTTGGGCATCCTCGACGAGGGCAGCATCGTTTACGTGCACAAGATCGACTCCAAGTACAACCTGCGCATGTACTCGCGCATCGGCCGCCGCGCCCCGTTGTACTGCACCGGGATTGGCAAAGTGCTGATGGCCTGGCTGGAAGAAGACGAGTTGCTTGCGCACCTGCGCGAAGAAAGTTTTGAACGTCGAACCGCCAATACCCTCACCAGCATTGATGAGTACCTGCACGAACTGGCGTTGGTGCGCGAGCAAGGCTATGGCGAAGACCATGAGGAATTCGAAGACAACATGCGCTGCCTGGCGGCGCCGATCAGGGACCGCTTTGGCCATGTGATCGGTGGCATGAGCGTGTCCTTTCCGTGCTTTCGCTTTCGCGAAGAACTGAAACAGGACTACGTCAAACAACTGATGGAAGCCTCGCAACAAATCTCCAGCCAATTGGGCTGGCGCCCATAGAGGTGATGTGGGTGTCGCAGTCGACACCCACAACAAGTAATCCTGAAATTTAGGAAGCGTCCTACAGACCTTGATGCTAGTTACTGCTAGTTTTGCCGAGGTAATTAGATGACGCATTTTTAAATCACACGGGACTTAAACATGACCACGTTCAAGACATTAGTAACGATCCAACTTGCCTTGAACTTTGGTTATATCTCACTCGAAGTCCCTTGACGTTAATCCCTATATTCAGCCCCCATACAAACCCCATGCTTACTGTTGCAACGCCAACTTTATTAAGTGCCTCTGCGTGAGGCATTAACAGGTCAGAAGTGTTGGAGATAACGCCATGAGGCTCTCTTGCGTTCCGCCAGTTGCTGCATCACTGATTGCCACTACCGAAAACATCTTACATATCGCGCCGGTGTCCAGTGGCTGGAAAGCCGATGCGCCCAGTAATGTCATCTTTCTGCCCCCGACATTAACCAAACAAACACTGCTGATACAGATCGCACTGCTGCGCCCGTCAACCCTCGTTGTCGGGGATCAAAGCATTGATGCCGAGGTCATTGACCTGTGGCGAACGTGCCACCCATTCGGCGATCTTGTGCTGATTCGCAGAGGCTCGAGCCTGGATAAAGTGCGGCTGGACCTGTGCGCGCCCAACCATGTTCGGGTGATCAATACGCCGGGGGTCAACGCGCCGCATGTAGCGGCCTATATCGCCCATTGGCTGACATTTGCCGATGGAGGCACAGCACAGGCTGTTAGCGTGCTGGGCTACGGCAATGTCGGCAAAGCCCTGGTTAATCTGTTGCTTGAGCAAAACCCGGACATCCGGGTCAAGGTGTTAGTGCGCCCCGGCCAAACGCCAGCGCCGGTTAACCGGGTCTCATTTGTCGTTGACTGGCTTGAAGCACTGCAAGGGGCGCACGCTGTTGCGATCTGTTTGTCGCTGAATGAGGACTCCACCCAGCGCATTGACCGTGCCCTCATTGAGAGCCTGAACCCTCAGGCCCGGGTGGTCTGTGTCGCCAAACCGGAGGTGTTCAGCGATGCGGCGTTGCAGGCTCTGGCAAAGGCTCAAGGCATCCAGTTGATCGTCGACTACGGGCCCGCAACACTGGATGCCTTTCGTCTGCGCACCCTGGCGCTCGGTTGTAGCACCTCAACGTGGTGCAAGCCGGCGACGCTGACGACGCAGGCGGCAACCACTGAAGCCTGCCATCGCGACCTTGACTATGCCGTCTGCGTGCAACTGAGCCTCACCGCCTTGCGCGGCCTTGTCAGGCGTCAATGTGCCCACTCTCTGATGATCCCGACCAAGCCGGTAGAGGCCGGTGCGCCCAGCGTGTCGATTATTGGCAGAGGCATCAATGGTTTGCTCCAGGCGGTGATGTGCCGCTTGGCGAATTATCAGGTCACAGTCTACGGCGGGGATCAGGAGAGCGATGGCGCCAGTCACAAGAACGTCAATATGCGCCATCTGTCTGCAACGGAGACGGCGGCAAAGCCGCTGCATAACGACTACCTGCTCCCCGCCAACCAACACTTGGCCATTGCGTGCAACCGCGCAGGCATCGAGCTGTTTGAAAAGCTCCTGGCTGACAACCCGTCACTGCGCCCCTTCGCCAAGGCGGGGATTGTGCGCGCCTATCGGGAAGGTGACGAAGGCGTAGACGCGGCCATTGGCGAGCAACGCGCGATTGAACGCTCACCCTGGCCGAGTGGCAGGCCGGGTGGCGAGTTGCTGGAGATCAGCCAGCAGCAATTTGAGGCCAGGTATGCAATGCCCGGGATCAGTCGCGCCATTGAGGTATCGGGCTACGACCTGGCGTTTGTCGAGGTGATGGCCGAGTTGGTGACGCTTTTGCAGCGCGCCGGGGTTCAGTTCCGGCCCCAGCGTCTGAGCCGGGGGCAAATTACCGACCTGAGCAGAGAGCACTTCGTCATCACCGCCATGGGCGTTGAGCAACCAGACGTCTTACCGATCACTGGCTGGTTTTTCAAATTGATCGCTATCGGCAACGAAGGCGCCGATCTGCGCGGGGTCAAGTTGCACTACGCGTTGCCAATCGGCGTCATGAATTGCCGCCTGGACGCAGACCACATTCTTGTCTCCGGCGGCCAGGTACCACCCGATGCAAGCCCGGCGGATAAACAACAGATACTCGCCGCCTGCCTGGCCGCTGTTGCCCGGCACTTCCCAAACGCCTATGCCAAGGCGATCGAAAGTGACAACTTACAGATCATTGAATGCACACGGCCCGGTACTCAAGATGGCCTGTCGATTGTGCATTGGTGTGCATTTAATCGTGTTGCCGCCGGGGCAACTTATGCCGGAGGCACAACACAAGGTTTAGTGTGGGCCTCTTTGGTTCAAGAACTTATTCAAGCAAGGGCACTGACGCTCTCTGGCGTACCTGTGAATAAAAAACACTATTAAAGGCTGTTTATAAAAAACGCTCTTGGCTAGCCCATTTAAACCTTCATTGACTTAGTGCCGCACATTTAATGAGGCTGGCACTTACTTCGCTCAACACTTATTTGAACGCGAAGACACTCAAGCATCCGATAACAACAATGAAACATCACTTGAGGCATTGGAATGAATAGATTGAAACTTGCTGGGCTCACACTCGCCGCCACGTCCCTGATGGGTCTTGCCAGTGGCGCCTCGGCGGGCGCCACACTGGACGCCATCCAGAAGAAAGGGTTTATCCAATGCGGTGTCTCCGATGGTTTACCGGGCTTCTCGGTACCGGATGCCCACGGCAAGATCCTGGGGATCGACGCTGACGTCTGCCGCGCGGTGGCTGCCGCCGTGTTTGGTGACGCCAGCAAGGTCAAATTCAGCCAGTTAAATGCCAAGGAGCGTTTCACTGCCCTGCAATCGGGCGAAATCGACATCTTGTCGCGCAACACCACCATGACCAGCTCCCGCGATGCAGGAATGGGCATGAAATTCCCGGGGTTTATCGCCTACTACGACGGCGTTGGTTTTTTGGTCAACAAAAAGCTCGGTGTAAAAAGTGCCAAGGAGCTGGACGGAGCAACCCTGTGCATCCTCGCCGGGACCACTACCGAGCTGAACGTGTCCGACTACTTTCGCGCTAATAAGCTGAAGTACAGCCCGATCACCTTCGACACCTCCGATGAAAGCGCCAAGTCGCTGGAGTCCGGCCGCTGTGACGTACTGAGTTCCGACAAGTCCCAACTCTACGCACAGCGCAGCAAACTGGCCCACCCTGACGATTACGTCGTCCTGCCAGAAACCATTTCCAAAGAACCGCTGGGCCCTATCGTGCGCAACGGTGACGACGACTGGCTGGCCATCGTGCGCTGGGTGGGTTACGCCATGCTCAACGCTGAAGAAGCGGGCATTACGTCGAAGAACGTGGAAGCTCAAGCCAAGACCAGCAAGAACCCCGACGTAGCCCGCCTGCTGGGTGCCGACGGCGAATACGGCAAAGACCTGAAGTTGCGCAAGGACTGGGTGGTGCAGATCGTCAAACAAGTCGGCAACTACGGCGAAGTCTTTGAGAGAAACCTGGGCAAAGGCAGCCCTCTGCAAATTGACCGCGGGCTAAACGCACTGTGGAACAACGGCGGCATTCAATACGCACCGCCTGTGCGCTGATCGTTGAATGCGTTGTCGCCCGGCGGTTGATCGCCGGGCGACGTTCTGTTGCTTTTTTCCGGGGCATTACATGCAAAACCTAATCGACGCACCCAAGCAGAAGCTGCGCTTCAGCGATCCCAAAGTGCGTGAGTGGCTGTTTCAGATCATTACGATTGTGGCGGTCGTTTCACTGGGCTGGTACCTGTTCAATAACACCCAGACCAACCTGCAACACCGAGGGATCACCTCGGGTTTCGAGTTTCTTGAGCGCAGTGCCGGTTTCGGTATCGCGCAGCATTTAATCGATTACAAAGAATCGGACAGCTATGCCAGAGTCTTTGTCATCGGCTTGCTCAACACCTTGCTGGTGACGGTGATTGGCGTGGTGCTGGCCACCCTCCTCGGCTTCATCATCGGCGTGGCGCGTTTGTCCCCCAACTGGATGATCAACAAGCTGGCGACGGTGTATGTGGAAGTGTTCCGTAACATTCCGCCGCTGCTGCAAATCCTGTTCTGGTACTTCGCGGTGTTCCTGAGCATGCCAGGACCGCGCAATAGCCATAACTTCAATGACACCTTCTTTGTCAGCAGCCGGGGTCTGAACATGCCCGCGGCGCTGGCCGCTGACGGCTTTTGGCCATTTGCATGCAGCGTGCTGCTTGCCCTCGTTACTGTCGGCTTGATGGTGCGCCGGGCCAACCAACACTTTGAAGCCACCGGCCAACCGTTTCATAAGTTCTGGGCCGGGCTGGGCTTGCTGCTGGTGATTCCCGGGGCATGCGCGCTGATTTTTGGCGCGCCGCTGCAGTGGGAAATGCCCGAGCTCAAGGGTTTCAACTTTGTCGGTGGCTGGGTGCTGATCCCGGAGCTGCTGGCGCTTACCCTGGCCCTGACGGTGTACACCGCAGCGTTTATCGCCGAGATCGTGCGCTCGGGCATCACCTCGGTCAGCCACGGCCAGACCGAAGCCGCACGCTCCCTGGGCCTGCGCCCCGGGCCGACGCTGCGCAAGGTGATCATCCCGCAAGCCCTGCGGGTGATCATTCCGCCGCTGACCAGCCAATACCTCAACCTGGCAAAAAACTCGTCTTTGGCGGCCGGGATCGGCTATCCGGAAATGGTTTCGTTGTTTGCCGGAACGGTGCTCAACCAGACCGGCCAGGCCATTGAAGTCATTGCGATCACCATGAGCGTGTACCTGGCGATCAGCATCAGCATTTCTTTGCTGATGAACGTTTACAACAAACGCATCGCGCTGATCGAACGCTAAGGAGACGGCCATGACGACTCATCATTTCAAACCCGACCTGCCGCCCCCGAACAAGGTGTTCGGCCCCATCGCATGGATGCGTACCCACTTGTTCAGCGGTGCTTTCAACACCCTGCTGACGTTGCTGGCGTTCTACCTGCTGTACCTGACAGTGCCGCCGCTGGTGCAGTGGACGATCCTTGACGCGAACTGGACAGGCAGCACCCGCGCCGACTGCACCCGGTCAGGCGCCTGCTGGGTGTTCATTCAGCAGCGCTTCGGGCAGTTCATGTATGGCTACTACCCCGCTGACCTGCGCTGGCGCGTCGACCTGACCGTGTGGCTGGCCGTCATCGGCGCGGCGCCGTTGTTTATCTCTCGCTTTACGCACAAGGCCATTTACGGCGTGGGCTTTCTGGTGGTGTACCCGGTTCTGGCCTTCACCCTGCTGCATGGCGGTTATTGGGGCCTGACCAGCGTGTCGACCAGCCAGTGGGGCGGCCTGATGCTGACACTGGTGATCGCCACCGTCGGCATTGCAGGCGCGTTGCCTTTAGGCATCGTGCTGGCATTGGGGCGCCGTTCGAACATGCCGGCGATTCGCGTGGTGTGCGTGACCTTCATCGAGTTCTGGCGCGGCGTGCCATTGATCACGGTGCTGTTTATGTCGTCGGTGATGCTGCCGTTGTTCCTGCCCGAAGGCATGAACTTCGACAAGCTGCTGCGGGCGCTGATTGGCGTGATTCTGTTCCAGTCGGCCTACGTGGCTGAAGTGGTGCGCGGCGGTCTGCAAGCCATCCCCAAAGGCCAGTACGAAGCAGCCGCAGCGATGGGCCTGGGTTACTGGCGCAGCATGGGTCTGGTGATTTTGCCGCAAGCCTTGAAGCTGGTGATTCCGGGCATCGTGAACACCTTTATTGCGCTGTTCAAGGACACGAGCCTTGTGATCATCATCGGTCTGTTTGACCTGCTCAACAGCGTCAAGCAAGCCGCCGCCGACCCTAAATGGCTGGGCATGGCCACTGAAGGCTATGTGTTTGCCGCCCTGGTGTTCTGGATGTTCTGTTTTGGCATGTCGCGCTACTCCATGCATTTGGAACGCAAGCTCGACACCGGTCATAAGCGTTAGGAGTTCTGCGATGAATGAAGCAATCAAACACCCTGTCAGCCCTGCCGGGATTATCCAGATGCAGGACGTCAACAAGTGGTACAGCCAGTTCCACGTGTTGAAAGACATCAACCTGAACGTCAACCAGGGCGAGCGAATTGTGCTGTGCGGCCCGTCGGGTTCGGGTAAATCCACCACCATCCGCTGCCTTAATCGCCTTGAAGAGCACCAGCAAGGCCGCATCGTGGTCGATGGCGTGGAACTGACCAACGACCTCAAACAGATCGAAGCGATTCGCCGTGAAGTGGGCATGGTGTTCCAGCACTTCAACCTCTTCCCGCACCTGACCATTTTGCAAAACTGCACGCTGGCGCCGATGTGGGTACGCAAGATGCCCAAGCGCCAGGCCGAAGAAATCGCCATGCATTATCTGGAGCGCGTGCGTATTCCGGAGCAGGCCCACAAGTACCCCGGCCAGTTGTCTGGCGGCCAACAGCAGCGCGTGGCCATCGCCCGCGCCTTGTGCATGAAGCCCAAAATCATGCTGTTCGATGAGCCAACGTCAGCACTGGACCCGGAAATGGTCAAAGAGGTTCTGGACACCATGATTGGTTTGGCCGAAGACGGCATGACCATGCTCTGTGTGACCCATGAAATGGGCTTTGCCCGCACCGTGGCTGACCGGGTGATCTTCATGGACAAAGGTGGAATCGTCGAGCAGGCCGCGCCTGATGCCTTCTTCGATAACCCGCAAAATGAACGGACCCGGCTGTTCTTGAGCCAGATATTGCATTGATGCCATAGGTTGTATTCCCCTGTAGGAGCGAGCTTGTCTCGCGATCTTTTAAGATCAAAAGATCGCGAGACAAGCTCGCTCCTACAGACGTTTATGGGCTGAACAGCCGATAGCACAGTGCTACTTTTCGCATCACTGCCGCATAATCCTGCCCGATTTTGAGTCACGCCCTGATTTAAAAAATCGTGTCAGGGCGCAAAAAAGTGCGCCCGTTTATACAGGAGCGACAAAGGATTAATACAGTGCGCCAATCTGCCGTACACGCCCAATAGAGGGCGCACATCCTGCAACAGGATAAATCGCTAAACCTCTAATAACTCCAAGGAAGACGTTGTGATCAAACCCCTCGCACTCGCTGTCAGCGTTGCCGGCGCCCTGCTGTCAACTCAAGGCCATGCCTATAACTACGGCGAACATGCTGCAACTACCCTCGATAAGCTGATTAACGACTACCCCGGCCGCTACCGGGGCACGGCCAACTTTGCCGGTGCCGCCGACTGGATGCAAAGCCAGATGGGCGATGCGTACAGCATCAGCCGCCAGGATTTTTCCTGGGGGGCCGGTAACAGTCGCAGCTCGCAAAACGTAGTGGCCTACGCGGCGGGCACTAAACCGCAATACGTGGTGGTCGGTGCGCATTTCGACACGTACTTTGGCCGCCCGACCCTGCAAGGTCTGGATGACAACGGTTCTGGCGCCAGCGTGCTCACCGAAATCGCTCGTAACCTCAACGGCGTACCGCTCGAATACGGCCTGCAAGTGATTGGTTTTGGTGCTGAAGAAGAAGGCTTGCAAGGCTCCAAAGCCTTCGTCAACAGTTTGAGCGCCAGCCAGCGCGAGAACATGCTGGCCATGATTAACCTCGACAGCCTGATTACCGGCGACATGATGTACGCCCACTCGGGTAAAAACAGCGTCAGCAATCCGGGCCTGGCCTCATTGCGTGAGCACGCGTTCAAGCTCGCCAAAGAACTCAACATCAACCTGTTCAGCAACCCTGGCCTCGATGCCGCCTACCCGGCTGGCACCGGCTGCTGCAGTGATGGCGAATCGTTTGAAAAGCTGAATATCCCGGTGCTCTACGTCGAAGCCACCAACTGGGAACTGGGGGATCTGGACGGCTACACCCAGACCGATAACCCGGCCATTCCTGGCGGCTCGACCTGGCATGACCCGAAGAAAGATAACGAAGCCGTGCTCACCAACGCCTTCGGCCAGGAACGCATCGACCAGCGCCTGCGCGACTATTCGCGACTGCTCAGCCGACTGGTGCTGGAGTTGACCAACGCTGACTTGATGGCTTCCACCGCTTCGGGCGGCGCGGTCGCACGCGCTCAGCAAGACAACCTGCAACGCCAGCATCAGGCCCAGGTCAATCTGCTGGATCGCCGCTGGCTGACGCTGCAAGCGGCCAGCCGCGACGTCGGCAGTTTTGATGGCGAAATCGGTATCGATGGCCAGTACAGCGCAGACAGCGGGCCGTTCAACGAAGGTCGCCGTCTTGGTTTGCATGCGTTGGGCGACTACCAACTGACTTCCAGCCTGAGCGTAGGCGCCAGCCTGAGCTACCTGAACGGGCGCGACAAACTGGAACGCGGCGGCAAACTCGACAGCGAAAGCTGGCAGGCAGCGGTCTACGCCTTGCTCAACGATGGCGGCCCACTCTGGCTGGCCGGTGACTTGAGCGCTGGCACTACCCAGTTCGACAGCAAACGTAATCTGGTGATTCAGGCCAACGGCGGCCCTGTGCTGCTGAGCCAGAAACTGACCGGCAAGACGGACGCACTCAGCCTGGGTGCCCGCGTGATCGGCGGCTATGACTTTGATTTCGGCGCGCTCAAAAGCGGCCCGTTTGCAGGCCTGGATTACAGCCACTACCGCATCGACACGTTCCACGAGAAACAAGACCTGCGCACCGCCCTGAGCTACGAAGAGCAGAGCTTCGACTCTGTGCAAGCCAGCCTCGGTTGGCGTGCACGCGGCACGTTCGACCTGCCGGCCGGTATGAGCCTGCAACCTTACGGCGACATCGCCTGGGTCAAGGAAATGGGCGACGGGCGTCTGGATGACATCCTCCTCACCAGCCGCGCCGACGGCCAGGCACGCGGCGCGCACCTGGGCAGCGTCGACAAGAGCTATGCCCGCGCCCAGCTCGGCAGCCAACTCGCCATCACCCCGCAACTGGGCCTGTATGCCGAGATCAATGGCCGCCTGGGCAACGATGAAGGCAGCCAAACCGGCTACTCCATCGGCGCCCAATGGTTGTTCTGATCCATTGCGGTTAACCGGGGGCGCTCAGGCGCCTCCGGCTTGCAGGCCCGCGTTCGACCTCAAACGACGATGGCGCCACGCCCCAACAAATACGAATAGATCTCATGTGCATGAAGCATCCTGACTGCGATAGACTGCGGCCCGCTAAACGTCGACAAACACTCGACCGGGCCTGTCTCTCGCACAAGGATCGTCATGTTCAAACGCGCATTCCCCCTCACGCTTGCTGGCCTGCTGCTGGCGGGCTGCCAGTCCACTGCCACGGATACCAGCGCGACTACGCTCACTCCCACGCAGGAAAATGAACAGGCCCGGCAACGCGCACTGTACGAAGTGCTGATGACCAGGGTGCTGCGCCCTGCAGGCAATCTGGCCAATACCGAGGGCCGCACTGGCAGTTTTAATCTGAAAATCACCCTGGATGAACATAATCGGGTGATCGGTTGCGACACCCAGATCAACCGCAAATTCGACCCGAAACTCTACCCTTACAACGCAAAACTGGCCAAAGACCTGCTGCCAATCTGCTGGACGGCCGTACTCCCCGAGTTGCCATCGTCATTAATCAACCCAAAGAAGCGCACGGCAACAGTGGTTGCGCCGATAGCGGTTGGCCCACTGACCGGGATGAGCGACGAGCAACGCCTCAAACGCGACGAGGCCGTGCAAGCCAAGGCGCAAGACGATTTTCTGTACCGGCAACTGTTCGCACCGCTGCCTGTCGACAGCATCGGTGTTGCAACGCTGATCGTCATGACCGACAACAGTGGCCATGTACAGGAATGCGCGGCCAGCCTTGCCCCTCATGTACTGCGCCGGGCCGAGTTCAAACAGGACGATGTTTTACTCCGCGCACTGATCGCCCGCTGCAAACAGACCGACATGAGCGCCATGCCGGGCTTCAAGGCCACGGGTTTGACCAGCCTGGTGCGCCGAATTGAATACACGCCCTGGAAGGCGGGCTTGAAAGCTGACACAAACCCTGTCGCGCACTAACACGCTAAAGCCATGGTCAGTGGCGCGTAGTGAGTCATCCGCTGCTGAACACCGCAGTGTCGCCTCGGTGGCTCGTTACCAAGAGCCATAAGGCACCCCGTATTTTTCGATGTAGGCTTTTGTTTCTGGCTCTAACGGCAAGGCATATTTGCCATTAGTCTGGCCGCCTGAAGGCCCTTCCTTAACGACTTCGCCCTGAACCCTGGTCACTTCGATTGGGCTGACGCAAGGGCCTGAAATCCACACTTTGGCAATACCGCCGGGGGCCAATCCTACGGTCACGCCATTGCGGTAACCGGTGATCCATTTGGCATCGGCGGCACAAAAAGCTTTTTCAGGCTTGACCATGGCCTGCTGAATGGCTTCGGGGATCACGATATAAGCCTCGTAGGTTTGCGGCTCCACCAGTGATTGCCAGCGCACATAGATCAGGCGTGGTACCGCAGCTCCGTAAACATACTTACCTTTGCCCCAGCCCGGATAGCTGGGCCAGCCACGAGGATTACCATTGAGGTTTTTAGGTGTATTGATAGCGGCTATTCCGCTCATAGCTCGCCTGAATTCACGGTCCCGCACATCAACCGCATCTGCGGTTTCGATCCATACTTCCATGTAATCGGGGGCTCCCAGCCCTAAGCGCCATGCGTCATAGGGCAACCCATTGCTGCCCTTGGCACAGCCCACCATCAACCCAAACACACCCCATACCCATAGCAGCTTGAATGTAGTCATTGGGATGCTCCGCACGTGTGCGGCGGCCCTTTACCAAGAGCCATAAGGCACCCCGTATTTTTCGATGTAGGCTTTTGTTTCTGGCTCTAACGGCAAGGCATATTTGCCATTAGTCTGGCCGCCAGAAGGCCCTTCCTTAACGACTTCGCCCTGAACCCTGGCCACTTCGATTGGGCTGACGCAAGGGCCTGAAATCCACACTTTGGCAATACCGCCGGGGGCCAACCCTACCGTCACCCCTTTACGGTAACCGGTGATCCATTTGGCATCGGCGGCACAAAAAGCTTTTTCAGGCTTGACCATGGACTGCTGAATAGCTTCGGGGATCACGATATAAACCTCGTAGGTTTGTGGCTCCACCAATGATTGCCAGCGCACATAGATGAGGCGTGGTACCGCAGCCCCGTAAACATACTTGCCGGCCCCCCAACCGGGGTAGCTAGGCCAACCACGAGGATTACCTTTAAGGTTTTTAGGAGTCTGAATTGCGGCCACTCCGCTCATGGCACGCCTGAAGACACGGTCTCGCACATCCACCGCATCTGCGGTTTCGATCCACACTTCCATATAGTTGGGAGCAAACAGTCCAAGCCGCCAGCCATCATAGGGCAGCCCATGACTGCCCTTGGCACAGCCCACCATCAACCCAAACACAGCGCACACCCATAGCAGCTTGAATTTACTCATTGGGATGCACCGCCCGTTTACCGCCCGTAGCCGGCCGATTAATAAAGAGCACCTCAATGTCGCTGTTGTTCTTGCCGCTGGCAGCATTCCAATTGCCTGACAAGTGGATGTATTTGCGCTGTAGTAAAGCCACCTCTTCATGGGTCAGTCCGGGAAAGCTGTCGCCAACGGCGTACGCCTGAAGCTTTACAGCGATAGTGTGCAGGTCTGCCGGCAAGGCAAATGCCGGGGTCTCGGGAACGCCCTTGAAAGGAACCCCGTTTCGTATACCCAGCTCGCGCATGGCCCGCAAGTAAATCAGTGACAACTGCCCATGCACTTGCCGCTCACTGCGAAGGGCGGCATACACGCGCTTCTCGGCAAACATGTCACGGCGTTTGTTGTAAGGCAGAACCACCGCCCATGTGTCGATACTCCAGCGCTGCAGATAGGGCTCCATGTCCGGCAGCATTACCCCCATGAGCTGTCGGGCTCGGTCATAAGCGACCGTGGAGGTTTCTGGCATGTCGACAGGCACCTGACTGCTCTGGGGTTTACTCAGCAGCACTTTTTCGGTAGCCAGAGGCAAATAACCGCCACCAAGATCGGAGTGGACACCGGGCAGCTCGATGTCATTGTCGGTACGAACCAGTGAGAAGTTATGACGATATTCATGGCGCGCCACAAATTGCACCACATGGCGTGCAATGCCGGGCGCAAGGTACAGGTCAAGGCCCGGGTTACTGGCGTTGTGCGGGCTAAAGTCGCCGCTTAAAGGTGCAACCACCCCAGGTACCGTATCAAACAGGCCGATAAAGTTGAGGTTGAAATCTGTTCGGTGGCGCCATTTGAAGCTGGCCACTAGCAAGGGTGACCCGGCGGGCAAGGCTTTGGCCAACAAACTGTCAGCCCCCTTCACCAGATCATTGGCGCAATGCCGTGCGGCAGCAGCCCCGCGACTGAAGCCAAACAGGTCGATAACGATTCGCCAAATGGTCAGGCCGGGATTGTTGTCTTGCAGCCTTCGAATCTGCTCCAAAATCAGGGCAGGTGCTTGCTCAACTCGCGCCACAATACCAGTGCTGCCTTGACCGCTGGCCTGGCCATAGACCGAGTCAGCTTGCCCGGTGACTGTACCGATGCCTTCGAGGTAGACCTTTAAAAAAGCCTCTTCCGCTTCCTGCGGCAATTGCATATCCGCATGATCCGGATACAAGTCATAAAGCCGCGCCACATTGGTGACATCGTTGGTATAGCTGTTATCCGGCGAGTTTCCTTTACCGTCAAAGCCAAAGCTCGCGCAATGCTGACGTATATCCGCGCCTTCCTGTTCACCTATACCCAAGCTAATGGCCAGGCAACCTCGCGCCGCCTCGCTGTTGCCCTGGTTATTCCCGGTGCCATCGAAGAACAAGCCTACATGCAAGGTGATGCCGGATTCCAGTTCCTCTTCTTCGTCCTCTTCTTCCAGCTCGGGATTGGCACTGGCGGGGGCTGTTTTTTTAGGTGCCGGCGATTCGGGCCACTGAGCCAAATACTCCATGTAACTCTGCTGTGGCCCTCTGGCATCTCCCAGCACTTGGCCTCTGATGTATTGGTCAGGGATCAGTCGCGGCGCAGGGCGGCACAGGCACTGGCACAAATCCCCTTCCAGCGCGGCTTGCCGCCCTCCCAGCAATTCGTCATGGCGCGGACCACACAGTACGATAACGCCTGTGCTGCCACACACCGGGCACTCGATGCTGTCACCTTCGCGGGCCAGTATCTGGTCATTGATTGTCATCAGTTCCCAGCCGGTCACCACCACGCCACCCACCGTGGTCCTGGACCCGACGGTGATATTCATGCGCTTCATACGCAGGCACCGGGCAAGGCGTGAGCGTTGTTGTGTAATAGGGGCATGTCGGCATCCTGGTGGTGGAAGGTTGAGTGCCCGCTAACTGTCAAATTGCCAGTTAGCGGCGCCCAGCCAGTATGCCGAGGGGGTGCGGAACTACCCTGTCAGAAGGATCCGTTTGGTTTGTAGTACGCGTAGCTTTCCGAAGATTTCCCCCCAGCCATATGCCTGCATCCATGACTGATGGGTTTTCAACCGCCATAAAAAAACCCCGCGCTTCTTCCGAAGGCGGGGTTTTTTAAGCCTGGTGGCTTAGTGCGCGTAAGTCAGCAGCAACTCGGTCGGCACTTTGAAGTCCAGGGACATCATGACGCTCAGGGCGGTGATGGTGAAGATCGAGAACACGAACAGCTTGCGTGCCCAGACCTTGTCGTCGACGGCTTTGTAGCCGGTCCACGCCATGTACAGCCAGTACATGCCCATCGCGGCTGCCACGGCCATGTAGCTCATGCCGGCGTAACCGCCGAGGGTGAGCATCAGGGTCGCGATCAGGAACGCGAGGATATAAAGCAGGATGTGCTTCTTGGCCACTTTGATCCCGCGCTTCACTGGCAACACCGGAATCGATGCGGCCAGGTAATCATTGAAGCGGAAGATCGCGATAGCGTACGAATGCGGCATCTGCCACAGGCTGAACATCACCAGCAAAGTCAGTGCGGCCATGTCGAAGTGATTGCTCACGGCGACGTAACCAATAACCGGTGGCATTGCACCCGACAGGCTGCCGATAAGCGTGCCGTGTACCGACTTGCGCTTAAAGTACAGGCTGTACAAACCGACGTAGATCACGAAGCCAATCGCGGCGAACAAGGCCGCCAGCGGGTTGGCCACGCGATACAGCAGCACAAGCCCTGCAACCCCCAGCAAGGTGGCGTAAAGCAACGCCACCTTGGCCGAGATCAGGCCTTGCACCAGTACGCGGTTTTTGGTGCGGTCCATCTTGATGTCGATGTCACGGTCGATGCAGTTGTTAAACACGCAACCGGACGCCACCACCAAGGAGGTGCCAATCACCGCAGCCAGGAACAGGGCAAGATCAAAATGCCCCTTCGAGGCCAGGAAGAACCCACCTGCCACAGAAAGCACGTTACCGAAAATGATCCCCGGTTTGGTGATTTGGATAAAGTGCTTAAAGGACATCGGGTTTACCTCACTTCGCCATCATTTCAGCGTGGATGCTGAACATAATCCACAGGGACAAGCCCACCAGCAGAACAATAACCAGCGCCGAGAAGACCAGCGCTGCAACGCTGTTGCGTTGCTCCGGGGAACGGTCCATGTGCAGGAAGTACACCAGGTGAACAACAACCTGGATCACTGCGGTCAACAGAACGATCGCCAGAGTGGTCGATTTGGCGAGGATCGGGTTCATCACCAGCCAAAACGGAATTGCGGTCAGGATCACCGACAAGATGAAGCCAGTTGCGTAGGACTTCACGCTGCCGTGGTTCGCGCCGTCAGAATGTGCGTTAGCCATTTACAGAGTCCCCATCAGGTAAACAACGGTGAATACGCAGATCCACACCACGTCCAGGAAGTGCCAGAACAAGCTCAGGCAGCTCAGACGCGTTTTGTTGGTCGAAGTCAGGCCGTGTTGGTTGACCTGATACATCATGATCGCCATCCAGATCAGACCGCAGGTCACGTGCAGACCGTGGGTACCAACCAGGGTGAAGAACGCCGACAAGAAGCCGCTACGGTGCGGACCGTAACCTTCGGAGATCAACAGGTGGAATTCGTTGATTTCCATGCCGATGAAGCCGGCACCCAGCAGGAAGGTAATGGCCAACCAGCCCAGAACGCCGCCTTTGTTGCCTTTGTAGAACGCGAGCATGGCAAAGCCATACGTGATCGAACTGAACAACAGCAGTGCGGTTTCACCCAGCACGTACGGCAGTTCAAAGATGTCGTGGCCCGACGGGCCACCCGCTACGTTACCTACCAGTACTGCGTATACCGCGAAGAGCGATGCAAAGATGATGCAGTCGGTCATCAGGTAGAGCCAGAAACCGAATACGGTAGTCTCGCCCGCGTCGTGATGGTGGTCATCGTGCCCATGGTCATGGGCGTGTCCAGCATTGGTCGCTATGTTCGACATGGTTTATGCCTGCCCCAACTTGGTTTCAACACGGTCGGCCGGAATTACTTTGGCGGCCAACAGACGCTTGTGCTGCTCGGCTTCGATGCGCTCGATGGTTTCCACCGGCACCATGTAGCCTTGGTCATCACGGGCAGCGTGTATCACGAAGTACACAACGGTGCCAGCGAGGCTCGCGATAGCCAGCCACCAGATGTGCCAGATCATTGCGAAACCGAACACGGTCAGCAGTGCGCCCATTACCACACCGGTAGCGGTGTTGTTAGGCATGTGGATCGGCGAGTACTTGGCCGGAGCCTTGTAAGCAGTACCGTCTTCTTTGGCTTCGGTGAATGCGTCAATACCGTGAACGGTTGGCACAACAGCGAAGTTGTAGAACGGAGGTGGCGACGAAGTCGACCATTCCAGGGTGTGGCCATTCCATGGATCGCCGAATTCGCAGGCGTTCTCTGGTTTGTTACGGTCACGAACCGAGACGTACAGCTGGATCAACTGGCAAGCGATACCCACAGCAATCAGGGCAGCACCAACCGCAGCAACGTACAGGTAAGGCACCCACTCAGGGTTGGTCGTGGCGTTCAGACGACGGGTCATGCCCATGAAGCCCAGTGCATAGAGCGGCATGAAGGCGATGAAGAAGCCGATGATCCAGAACCAGAATGCAGCCTTGCCCCACTTCTCGTTCAGTTTGAAGCCGAACGCTTTAGGGAAGTAGAAGCTGAAACCAGCGATGTAGCCGAATACAGCGCCACCGATGATTACGTTGTGGAAGTGAGCAATTACAAACAGGCTGTTGTGCAGAACGAAGTCAGCACCCGGGATGGCCAGCAGTACGCCGGTCATACCACCGATAGCGAAGGTCACCATGAAGCCCAAGGTCCACATGACCTGGCTGGTGAACTGCAGACGGCCGCGGTAGATGGTGAATAGCCAGTTAAATAGCTTCACACCCGTCGGGATGGAAATCAGCATCGTCGCCAGACCGAAGAAGGCGTTGACGCTGGCACCCGAACCCATGGTGAAGAAGTGGTGCAGCCAAACCATGAAGCCCAGTACCGAGATCGCACCGGAGGCGTAAACCATCGAGTGGTGACCGAACAGACGCTTGCCAGTGAAGGTCGAGATGACTTCAGAGAAGATCCCGAACGCCGGCAGAATGAGGATGTATACCTCAGGGTGACCCCACGCCCAGAACAGGTTCACGTACATCATTGGATTGCCACCAAGTTCGTTGGTGAAAATGTGGAAATCCAGGTAACGGTCAAGCGTCAGCAGTGCCAGGGTAGCGGTCAGGATCGGGAACGAAGCCACGATCAGAACGTTTGCCCAGGTGCAGGTCCAGGTGAAGATCGGCATGTCCATCAGTTTCATGCCTGGAGCGCGCATTTTCAGCACGGTCGCCAGGAAGTTCACCCCGGTTAACGTCGTACCTAGCCCTGATAACTGTAGCGCCCAGATGTAGTAGTCCACACCCACGCCAGGGCTGTACTGCAGGCCCGACAGAGGCGGGTAAGCAACCCAACCGGTTTTGGCGAATTCGCCGACGCCCAGCGACAGGTTGACCAGTACCACACCGGATACCAGCAGCCAGAAGCTCAGGGAGTTCAGGAATGGGTAGGCAACGTCACGCGCGCCGATCTGCAGCGGCACTGCAAGGTTCATCAGGCCGGTGAAGAATGGCATCGCCATGAAGATGATCATGATCACACCGTGAGCGGTGAAGATCTGGTCATAGTGTTCAGGCGGCAAGTAGCCAGGTGAACCCTCGGTGGCCATGGCCAACTGGGTACGCATCATGACGGCGTCGGCAAAGCCGCGCAGAAGCATGATCATGGCAACGATGATGTACATCACGCCAATTTTCTTGTGGTCGACTGACGTTAGCCATTCAGACCACAGGTAGTTCCACTTTTTGAAATACGTGATTGCAGCGACGAGCGCCAATCCGCCGAGCAGAATCATAGCGACGGTAACCATCACTATCGGCTCGTGGAACGGTATGGCGTCCAGACTTAATTTACCAAACATCGTTTACTCCTCTGCCCCGGCAGCTGAATTCGAGGTGTTGTCCAAACCTTGGGTCCCGGACTCTTCTTTCTTCTCGTGCTTCACGAACTTGCCTGGGTTCATCCCTTCATACTTGTCGATGATGAGCTGGAACAGGTTCGGAGTAACGGTGGAGTAGAGCTCTACAGGGTTGTTCTCGCTTGGTTTTTCCAACGCCGCGTACTCAGCGTTATCAAGCTGTTTAGGTGATGCTTTGACTTCAGCTACCCAGGCGTTGAAATCTTCCTCGGAAGTCGCGATCGCCTTGAATTTCATGCCAGTGAAGCCAGCGCCGCTGTAGTTGGCCGAAATGCCATCCATCTCTGCGTTTTTGTTGGCAATCAAGTGCAGCTTAGTCGTCATACCCGCCATGGCGTAGATCTGACCACCCAGACCTGGAATGAAGAACGAGTTCATCACAGAGTCAGAGGTAATGCGGAAGTTAACAGGCGTGTTGGCTGGGAACACGATCTTGTTAACGGTAGCGATACCTTGCTCCGGGTAGATGAATACCCATTTCCAGTCCAGTGCTACCACTTCAATGGTGACCGGCTTGACGTCGGACTCAAGCGGACGGTAAGGGTCCAGCGCGTGGGTCGACTTATACGTAATCACGCCCAGGGCGATGATGATGAGAATTGGCACAGTCCAGATCACGACTTCGATCTTGGTGGAGTGCGACCATTTTGGAGCGTATGTGGCGTTTTTGTTCGACGCGCGATACTTCCACGCGAAGATCAGGGTCATCAAGATGACCGGGACCACGACCAGAAGCATCAGCAATGTTGCAGTGATGATCAGATTCCGCTCTTCGATCCCTACCTGCCCCACCGGATCGAGCAATGTCCAATTGCAGCCTCCCAGCAGCAACGTGCCGAAAAGTGGCAATAAGCCAAGGAGTCTGGGGTACCTTTTTTTAGTCATCTCACGACCTCTAAAACAGCTTGCACAATGCAGTTGGTTTTTTTCGCCAACACTTCACCCTACCAAGGGTTGGCTCTTTTCCGGGCTTGAATAAATGCCTGCTCATCACCTTCAGGTGAATACGCAATCCCGGGTTAGCAGTGATTTCTTATTCGATACGTGGTCAATCGCCTTACTACAGACAATTCCATTTGTGGCGGAACTTAGAAGGGTTGCCAGTACCTGGGAGTCGCATGTGACGCCTGTTGTGAACTGCCCAGACGACCGCCGACTACCCGCTTGGGCTCGGAGGTGAGCAGGCTGGACGTTCAGTGGAGGCGATTGTAGTTAGGAAGCTCTCTACAAACCATGTCTCATCCAGAAATAATTCTTCTCGACTCCAGTAACAATCCCTCACTATTGTTGCCCATTACACAGGCATATGCCTCCTTAAAATGCATGTAGCACGTCAAAAGCCCACAGCTGATATGCCCCTTTTTGGCGCACGCACAGGGCTGGTGAATCCCCCCAAACGCCCAAGTGAAGAGGCTTACAGCCGATTCCCATGGAGACGCCCAAGGGCAATTTCAATCATCTGATCCGCAAAAAAAACGATCAGGAGATAAATCGCCCTGAACGTAATTCGTGCTCACCTGTCCTACAGGAATCGCTCTCTGCGACACTTTTAGCGTGACAATATGTCGCACAAGTCAGCTATCACTTTAGTGTGCCGATTCACATCCTGTTGACATTTTTGCGCGGACAAAAAAACGCCCCGCATTCTCAGGAAAAGTGCGGGGCGGATCAATCCAAACGTGGCGTTTTAGCCGTGTTTTTTGCGGTTCCGGTAGATTCCCAACGGCACCAGCACGCTGGTCAGCACAAAGGCCACCAGCGCCCATTGCGCCAGCGACAGGCCGAACACCGGCGGGTATGGCGTAGAGCAGAAGCCCTCAACCTGAAAGCCCAGCGGGAACACCGTCGCCAGCGGCAGGCCGTCAACGATCGGTTGCAGCACGTCAATGCCGCAGCTCACCGCAGGGTTGGCCAGGATAAACACGTGCCGCCCGGCCGCGATCACCCCGCCTATGGCGCTGAGCACCACCAGCACTTCAAAAATGGTCAGGCTGCGCCGTGTCGGCATCGCCGCGCCGATAAAGGCAAAGATCGCGATCAACAGCAAAGCGTAGCGTTGCAGGATGCACAGAGGGCAAGGCGCCTCACCGAGCACGATTTGCATGTATAACGCGCCACCAATCAGCGCCAGACAGATAACCCCGAGCAAGACCAAAAAGCGCTTCTCGCGGCTCAGTCGTATCATTTCATCCGTCATCCTGCTTCCCTTTGCCAGGTTATTTTGGAGTTAAGCCGCAGCCACTAAGGCGCGCAGTTTACACCCAGAACATCGACCTGAATGTAGGAGAACTGTGTAGGCAAGGTGTCGCAGAAGGATTAATAGATGATTAAGTCGTCGTACACAAACCCGTAGTCGCTGCCGAAGGCTGCGAAGGGTTGCGGAGCAAGCCGTTATCTCAAAGACCCCGCAACCCTCTTTATCGCCGGCAACGATGTATTCAACCCCGTCGCTTACTCCAGCGCCGCAGCCGGCCCAAAGAACTCATAACGGCTTTGTTGCTCAGGTACGCCCAGCGCCTTCAAATGACGCTTAACGGCGCTCATAAAGCCTTTTGGGCCCAGGAAATACGCATCGACATCGCGCTCCTCGCCCAGCCATTCGCCCAGCACCTCTTTTGTCAGCAGCCCCACATGGTCAGCCAAAGGGTCTGCCTGCTCATAGCAATAGAAGCGCTGCAATTGCGGATGCTGCGCGGCCAGCTCTTCGATCCAGCCCCGGAAGGCATGCACCTGTGCATTTCGCGCACAGTGAATAAAGCGGATCGGCCGTTTAGTGGCCAGCGCCGCCTCCAGCATCGACAACGTAGGCGTGATACCCACCCCACCACTGATCAACACCAGCGGTTTTTCGCTGGCAGCCAAGGTGAACTCACCGGCAGGCGGAAACAGCTCAACGATGTCACCCACTTGCAGGCGGTCATGCAGGTAGTTCGACACCACACCGCCCGGCTCGCGCTTGACGCTGATCCGGTAGCGGCCCACTTTGGCCAATGCTGACAGCGAATAGTTGCGACGCACTTCCTGGCCGTCGATGTTGAGCTTGATGCCGATGTACTGGCCGGGCTCAAACTCAAGGATCGGCTGCTCATCCACCGGGCGGAAGTAAAACGAGGTGACTTCTGCGCTTTCTTCTAGCTTGGCGGCCAGCTTGAATGCCCGGCCACCGCGCCAGCCACCCGGTGCAGCGGCTTTTTCGTCGTAAATGGCCGCTTCTGCGCCAATCAAAATATCTGCCAACTGGTTGTAAGCTGCGCCCCAGGCGGCCAGCACCTGCGGGGTCGCAATGTCGCTGCCCAGCACTTCTTCAATGGCCCGCAGCAGGCAACTGCCGACAATCGGGTAGTGCTCCGGGAGGATTTGCAGCGCAACGTGTTTGTTGATGATTCGCGCCACCAAGTCGCCCAACTGATCCAGTTGGTCAATGTGCCGGGCGTACATCAAGACGCCATTGGCCAAAGCACGTGGCTGGTCGCCGCTGGCCTGATTAGCCTGATTGAACAGCGGACGCACTTGCGGGTATTCGGTGAGCATCATGTTATAGAAGTGTGTCATCAACGCCTCACCACCACTTTCGAGCAGCGGCACAGTGGACTTAACGATGGCACGGTCTTGAGCAGTAAGCATAAAGTTGACTCCTGAACACGTAGGGAAAAATGGATTACCGTTTAACAATCAGTTTTCGTGCCAACCTTTAAACCCTTTAAAATCAATAGGTTAAAAACAAAGTAGTCACTATGACACGCCTTGATCTATAGTCACTTCGACTACACGAGGTCAAAATGACTGCAAAATTGCTTCTCACTGCCCTGCTCCCGCTGGTAGCGGACTTGTCCCGCGACCTGCCCGAAAGCGAACGTTACCGGCGCTTACTGCAATCCATGCGCGCCGTACTGCCGTGCGATGCCGCGGCCCTGCTGCGCCTTGACGGCGAATGGCTGGTGCCGCTGGCGGTAGACGGCCTGAGCCTGGATACGCTGGGGCGGCGCTTTAAAATCAGCGAGCACCCGCGCTTTGAAATCCTGCTCAGCAGCCCCGGCCCCACGCGCTTTCCCAACAACTGCGAATTGCCCGACCCATATGACGGACTGGTCGACGGGCTGGCCGAGCACCTGGAAATTCACGACTGCATGGGCTGCCCGCTGTTCGTCGACGAGCGCCCCTGGGGCCTGCTGACCCTCGATGCGCTGGACCCAAAACGCTTCGAACCCATTGAACTGGATGCCCTGCAAGCCTTTGCCAGCCTGGCCGCCGCCACGGTCAATGTGGCCCAGCGTAT
The DNA here is from genome assembly GCF_001043025.1 of Pseudomonas helleri. Classification (GTDB taxonomy): domain Bacteria; phylum Pseudomonadota; class Gammaproteobacteria; order Pseudomonadales; family Pseudomonadaceae; genus Aquipseudomonas; species Aquipseudomonas helleri. The sequence continues at coordinate 167,100 of NZ_JYLD01000002.1, forward strand.
CGAGCGCCTGGCCCTGAGGGTGGCCGCTGAGCAGCAAAAAGCCGAGCTGTATCGTCAGGCTCATCCTTTGCCCAATAAAGAGCTGATTGGCCAAAGCGCCGCCCATAAACACCTGCTCGAAGAAATTGCCTTGGTCGGCAACAGCGACCTGACGGTGTTGATCACCGGCGAAACCGGGGTCGGCAAAGAGCTGGTCGCCCAAGCCATTCATGCCGCCTCGCCGCGCGCCGACAAACCGATGATCAGCCTGAACTGCGCCGCCCTGCCCGACACCCTGGTCGAAAGCGAACTGTTCGGCCATGTGCGCGGCGCCTTTACCGGCGCCACCAGCGACCGTCGTGGCAAGTTTGAACTGGCCAATGGCGGCACGTTGTTTCTGGACGAAGTGGGCGAGCTGTCACTGACGGTGCAAGCCAAGCTGCTGCGCGTGCTGCAAAGCGGGCAATTGCAGCGCTTGGGCTCAGATCAGGAACACCGCGTCGATGTGCGCCTGATTGCCGCGACCAATCGCGACCTGGCAGAAGAAGTGCGCAGCGGTCGCTACCGCGCCGACTTCTATCACCGTTTGAGCGTCTACCCGCTCAACGTGCCCGCCCTGCGCGAGCGCGGGCGCGATGTGTTGCTACTGAGCGGCTTCTTTCTCGAGCAAAACCGCTCGCGCATGGGCCTGGGCAGCTTGCGCCTGAGCCCGGATGCCCAGGCCGCGCTGCTGCATTACTCATGGCCGGGCAATGTGCGCGAACTCGAACACTTGATCGGCCGCAGCACCCTCAAGGCATTGGGCAACTGCAAAACCCGGCCGCGCATCTTGACCCTGACCGCCGCAGACCTGGACTTGCCGACGCCGCAGGACGGCCCTGCAGTGGCAGAGCAAGAGCCGCTACCGCCGGTCATTGGTGACTTGCGCCAGGCCACGGAGAACTATCAGCGCCAGTTGATCAGCGCCTGTCTTGAGCGCCATCAGCACAACTGGGCCAGCGCCGCCCGCGAACTGTGCCTGGACCGGGCGAACCTGGGCCGAATGGCCAAGCGTTTGGGGTTGAAATAAAACCCCTGTAGCCGCTGCCCAGGTACGAGGCTGCGATGCGGGCCGCAGGACCGCCGCCTGGGGTCGCTGCGCAACCCATCGCAGCCTCGTGCTTCGACAACGGCTACAGGTTCACCGGCTCTTGTAGTCGCTGACGAGGGACGAGGCTGCGATGCGGGCCGCAGGACCGCCGCCTGGGGTCGCTGCGCAACCCATCGCAGCCTCGTGCTTCGACAACGGCTACAGGTTCACCGGCTCTTGTAGCCGCTGACGAGGGACGAGGCTGCGATGCGGGCCGCAGGACCGCCGCCTGGGGTCGCTACGCAACCCATCGCAGCCTCATGCTTCGACAGCGGCTACAGGTGGAGATCGCCTACAGGATTCGCCGCTCGGGTCGATAACCCGGTATTGCTGCTCTTTTCTCAGAAGGTATATATGTCATCCACCCACGCCCGCGCCGACTCGATGTCTTTGCTGCTGTTCACGTTGCGCAGCGGCAAGCTGATGGCGATTAATCTGTTGAAGGTCAGCGAAATCATTCCGTGCCCGCCGCTGACCAAAATGCCCGAGTCGCATCCCCATGTGAAAGGCATTGCGGTGCTGCGCGGGGCCTCGCTGTCGGTCATTGACCTGAGCCGCGCCATTGGCGAGCAACCGTTGCTCGATCCCGACGGCGGCTGCCTGATCGTGACCGATGTCAGTCGTTCCAAGCAGGGCTTGCACGTGCAGGCAGTGAGCAAAATCGTGCATTGCCTGAGCACCGATATCCGCCCGCCGCCCTACGGTTCAGGCAAGCGCTCGTACATCACCGGCGTCACGCAAGTGGACGGCGCGCTGGTGCAGGTGCTGGACATTGAGAAAGTGATTCATGGCATCACGCCCGCCCGGATTGAGCCGAACACTGAAGCCCTCAGCCGTGAAGACGCGCAATTGCTGGGCAAGGCGCGAATTCTGGTGGTTGATGACAGCCAGGTGGCGCTGCAACAGTCGGTGATCACCCTGCGCAACCTCGGCCTGCATTGCCACACGGCCCGCAGCGCGAAAGAAGCCATTGAGCGCTTGCTGGAACTGCACGGCACGCCTGAACAAATCAATGTGCTGGTGTCTGACATCGAAATGTCCGAGATGGACGGCTACGCCTTCACCCGCACCGTGCGCGAGACGCCAGATTTTGCGCATTTGTACGTGCTGCTGCACACCTCGCTCGACAGTGCGATGAACAGCGAAAAAGCCCGTCTGGCCGGGGCCAATGCGGTGCTGACCAAATTCTCCTCGCCGGAACTCACGCAATGTCTGATCCTTGCCGCCCGTACCGTGGCCGAGCAAGGCGTCTGAGTTCAATGAGTGACCACTGTTTGCTGCTGCGCAAAGACCTGCGCCAGCCTCTGACACCCGTGCCGTGGCCGCAGGGCATTGCGCTGAGCGCCCTCACCTCGGCGCTGCTGCCCCACGTGCACGCCCTGCTGGAACAAGGCTACAGCGCAGGTCAGGGTGATCTGCAACCGCTGGAGCGCTGGCAGCACGACCTGCTGCATGACGCTGAATACGACCCGCAGCTGTGTTTTGTCAGCCTGCTCGACGGCCAGGTGGTCGGCGTGGCCCTGGCCTGGACCAGCGCTTACCTCAAGGACCTGGTGGTACACCCGCGCCTGCAAGGGCGGGGCTTGGGCGGCGCACTGCTCAATCAGGTATTCAGTGCGTTCCAGCAGCGCGGTGAAGCCTGTGTCGACCTCAAGGTGATGGAACACAATCACCCCGCCCGCCAGCTTTACGCCAAATTCGGCATGCAACTCATCCGGCGCGAAGCGCTGTAAGCGCTAACGCCGGGTCTGCCAGAATTCTTGCGCCAATGAACGCAGGCTGACAGCCAGCTCGGCCACATCACCGGAGCTGCGATGGCTGTGCTGCCCGGCAAGCACAGTGACATCCCCGGCACTGCGAATACCCGCGATGTTGCGATTGATGTCTTCGCTGACCACGCTTTGCTCTTCCACCGCCAAGGCGATTTGTACGCTCATCTGGGTGATTTTTTTCACCTGTTGAGTGATCTCGTCCAGTGCACTGCTGGCCAACTGCGCCTGGCTGACACTGTTTTCAGCATGCTGGCTGCTTTGCTGCATCACCTGCACGGCGGCCCGAGCGCCGTCTTGCAAGGTGAGGATCATCTGCTGGATTTCGTTGGTTGAGTGCTGCGTGCGCTGCGCCAGGCTGCGCACTTCGTCGGCCACCACGGCAAAACCACGCCCCTGATCGCCCGCCCGGGCGGCTTCAATCGCCGCATTCAGCGCCAGCAGATTGGTTTGCTCAGCGATGCTGCGAATGACCTCAAGCACCGATGAGATGTCGCTGCTGTGGCCTTCCAGGTGGTGGATGACCTCGGTTGCCCGAACCAGCTCGCCTGCCAGGTGCTGCACCGAACTGCGGCTCTGCATCACCAACTCATGCCCTTCACGGGTTTCGTTTTCGACCCGGTCAGCCGCTTGCGAGGCTTGCTGGGCATTGTTCGCGACTTGCGCCACGCTGGCGCTCATTTCATGAATCGCCGTGGCCACCTGATCGGTTTCATGTTGCTGACTAAGGGTGCTGGAGTGGCTGCTTTCGAGGTGCTGGACCAGCTCACTGGCATGCCCGGCCAGGCGTTGCGACGCATCACCGATACGTCCCACCATTGCGCCGGTCTGCGCTTCGAGCATCTGCAGGGCAAATGCGATCTGCCCCATCTCATCTCGCCGCCCGGTATAGATGTGCTGGCTTAGCGGGTTATGGCCGACGTCTTGGGCGCGGCGGGTCAAGGCGTTAAGTGGGCGCAGCAGCCAGGCAATCGCCACCGAGCTCAACAGGCTGCCGGTCAACCAAATGACCACGCCGGCCTGCCAGTCGATAGACGGCAGCAAAACAGTGCCCAACGTCGTCGCCCCGGCAAACACGGCGCTGACAAACAGCGCCAGCTTGCCCGCCAGCCTGACCCGCGGCAGACGCTGCCATAGCGGCGTGCGCCCCGAGCGCAATTCGGCGTAATCGGCCTCAGCCAGTTGTACACACTCGGGGCTTGGGCAGGTACGCACCGATTGATACTCAACGATTTCGCCGTTTTTCATCACCGGCGTGACATAAGCGCTGACCCAATAATGGTCACCATTTTTGCAGCGGTTTTTCACCATGCCCATCCATGAGCGCCCGGCCTTGAGGGTCTGCCACATGTGACTGAAGGCTGCAGACGGCATATCGGGGTGGCGCAGCAGGCTATGCGGGTTGCCGAGCAACTCGCTCAGCGAATAACCGCTGACCTTGATGAAGTCATCGTTGGCGTAGGTGATGGCACTGTTCAGGTCAGTGGTAGAAAGGATGTTGGCGTCGGGTGCGAAATCAACAGCTCGGCCGGTAATCGGTAGATTGATTTTCATGACAGCACGCTCAGTTATTAGGGAGTAAGAGTCGGCGGGGCGTCGACTTTATGCTCCCCAATTAACCAAATACTGATCTAGCGCATATCAAAAGGCATTAATACGGCCTATCCGACCAATAGTGGCACAAAGCCACTTTTTGTATCATCAATCAGCGTTTGCCCATGGAGCGACGGGTACCGGGAGGGGCTGCGCCAGGGGTTTTGGTGTGGCCGTGGCCTTCACCTTTTTTGTAATGGGTCTGGCCTTTGGAATTGGCTTTGTTCTTGGCAAATTCAGCAGGCTTGAACGGAAACGTGAACGCAGGGATCACCGGCTTTTGCGCGGTATCCACAGTTGCTTCGTTTTCAGTGGGTTCGGCGCTCACGGCATCAGGAGCAGCCGGTTGTGCAGGAGTTGTCATGAAAGCTCCGGATTACGGGGGAGTGATCGGCCAGTTGGCGCAAGACGCGCAGTATACCTGCCCGATCAACCCGCCGAGCAGTCACCGGTAGGAAATAGTCAGCACGCCGCGCTTGCTGGCCGAGACGTTATCACTGGCTAGTGGCTCGTTTTTAAGCGCTTCAAAGGCCGTGGAAAAGAGCGGCTCAGTGCCATCGGCGCTACGGGCAGCCATGTTAACGGCGATGACAACACCGGGCTCGACCTCAATCAACTTTATGGATTTACTCACGCTAGCCGCGCTGGCCATGGAGAGCTCGTAGGTCGACTCCACGATAGAGCCCTCGAAGTGGATCACCCCGCTAGAGGTTGGCTGAGCATACCCCTCGTTAGAAATCAGGAAAATTGTGCAAGCAGTAAAGCCTAGCGCCAGATTCTTCATCATTCCGCCCCTCTAAATAGGCGCGCAGTGCGCACCCTCTAAAGGAGTATCGACGCTGTTGAATTTTTATTTAGGCTTATCACACTATTTTTATGTTCCTGTCCGTAATGTCAGTTTGCAGTCACTCTGCTGACCGGATTCAACCGCTATAACCCTGACTCTCCCCTTTCCACGCACACGGCCTGGCATGCGCATTCAAATTAAACAAATAGTCCTCGGCACGCTGGTGATTGTTCTGCTCGGCGTAGGCCTCTGGCTGCTCAAACGCCCGGCCTCGCACACCGCTGTCGCGGCTACCGCCGTGCCGGTGCGGGTCATTCAAGTAGTGCAGCAAGACGTGCCGCGCACGGTCAGCGGGATTGGCGCCGTGCTGTCGCTCCACAGTGTGGTCATTCGCCCACAGATTGACGGCATCCTCACCCAGTTGCTGGTCAAAGAAGGGCAAACGGTCCAGGCCGGTGATTTGCTCGCAACCCTGGATGACCGCTCAATCAAGGCCAGCCTGGACCAGGCCAAAGCCCAACTGCAGCAAAATCAGGCGCAGTTGCAAGGCGCGCTGATCGACCTCAAGCGCTACCAGTTGTTGAGCGTCGACAACGGCGTGTCCAAGCAAACCCTCGACCAGCAACAGGCGCTGGTCAATCAACTCAAAGCCACGGCAGTAGGCAATCAGGCGGCAATTGAAGCGGCGCAGGTGCAACTGTCGTACACGCAAATTCACTCGCCGGTCACTGGCCGTGTGGGGATCCGCGCCGTGGATCCGGGCAACTTCCTGCGGGTGAGCGATACCCAGGGGTTATTTTCCGTGACCCAACTTGATCCGATCGCCGTCGAGTTTTCCCTGCCCCAACAGTTATTGCCCACCTTGCATGAACTGCTCAACGCCAAGGATCCGGCCCTGGTCAAAGCCTTTATTGGCAACGCGGACCACAGCGGCACGCCGTTGGGCGAAGGCCGCTTGAGCCTGATCGACAATCAGGTGTCTGCCACCACCGGCACCATCAAGGTCAAGGCGCAGTTCGATAACCCCACCCATGCGCTCTGGCCGGGGCAACTGGTGAATGTCGAGATTCAAACCGGGCTTGATCAAAATGCCCTGGTCGTCCCCCCGCCCGTTGTGCAACGCGGGCTGGACACTTACTTCGTATACCGGGTCAACGGCGACCACGTCGAAACCGTGCCCGTGCAGGTCCTCTATCAGGACACGGAGTTGAACATCGTCAGCGGCGTCAAACCGGGCGATAAGCTGGTCAGCGACGGCCAGTCGCGGCTCAAACCCGGCTCAAAAATCGAAACCCTGAGCGAGCCCGCCCTGGCTAACACCGAACACGCCCAGCCGGTGCAACCATGACCCGCAGCCGCTCACTCTCGGCCTGGTGCGTCGATCACCCGATTGCCACGGTGCTGCTGACCTTTGCGTTAGTGCTGTTGGGCCTGATTGCCTTTCCACGCCTGCCCGTTGCGCCGCTGCCCGAGGCGGAGTTCCCGACCATACAAGTGTCGGCGCAACTGCCCGGTGCCAGCCCGGACACCATGGCCTCATCGGTCGCAACGCCCTTGGAGGTGCAGTTCAGCGCCATCCCCGGCGTCACCCAAATGACCTCCAGCAGTGCACTGGGGTCAACCACCCTGACCCTGCAATTTACCCTCGATAAAAGCATCGATACCGCCGCCCAGGAAGTCCAGGCGGCGATCAACACCGCGTCCGGGAAGTTGCCCAAAGACATGCCCACGCTGCCCACCTGGCGCAAGGTCAACCCGGCGGACAGCCCGGTGCTGATCCTCAGTATCAGTTCGTTGCAAATGCCCGGCACTGAACTCAGCGATTACGTCGAAACCCTGCTCGCCCGGCAAATCAGCCAGATCGACGGCGTGGGGCAGATCAATATCACCGGCCAACAACGCCCGGCGATCCGGGTCCAGGCCAGCGCTGACAAATTGGCCGCCATCGGCCTGACCCTCGCCGATATCCGTCTGGCGTTGCAGCAAACTAGCCTCAATCTGGCCAAGGGCGCGCTGTACGGCCCATCGAGCATCTCGACCCTGGCGACTAACGACCAACTGTTCGATGCCGACGAGTACGGCCAGTTGATCGTGTCATACAAAGACGGTGCCCCCGTGCAGTTGCGCGACGTGGCGCGTGTCATCAACGGCTCCGAGAATGACTATGTGCAAGCCTGGTCGGGCCACCGGCCGGGGGTCAACCTGGTGATTTCACGCCAGCCGGGGGCCAATATTGTGGAAACCGTCGACCGCATCCAGGCCGCCCTGCCCGGCCTGCAAGCCATGCTCCCGGCCTCGGTCGAGGTCACGGTGCTGAGCGACCGCACCCAGACCATCCGCGCCTCGTTGCATGAAGTGGAAATCACCCTGCTGATCGCGGTGCTGCTGGTGGTCGCCGTCATGGCGCTGTTCCTGCGCCAATGGTCTGCCACGTTGATTGTGTCTGCCGTGCTGGGGGTGTCGCTGATTGCCAGCTTTGCCTTGATGTACGTGCTCGGGTTCAGCCTGAATAACCTGACGCTGGTGGCGATTGTGGTGGCCGTAGGCTTTGTGGTCGACGATGCGATTGTGGTGGTGGAGAACATCCACCGCCATCTCGAACCAGGCGAAAGCATGCGCGATGCGGCGATCAAGGGCTCCAGCGAGATTGGTTTCACCGTGGTATCGATCAGCTTCTCTCTGGTGGCGGCGTTTATTCCGTTGCTGTTTATGGGCGGTGTAGTCGGGCGACTGTTTAAAGAGTTCGCCCTGACCGCCACCTCAACTATCGTTATTTCCGTGCTGGTGTCACTGACCCTCGCCCCCACCCTTGCCGCGCTGTTTATGCGCGCGCCGGTGCACCACGCCGACGCCAAACCCGGCTTTGGCGAGCGGTTGCTGGCCCTGTATGACGCCGGCCTGAAACGCGCACTGGCCCACCAGCGGCTGATGCTGGGCGTGTTTGGCGTGACGTTGGCGATGGCCATTGCCGGCTATGTGCTGATCCCCAAGGGCTTCTTCCCGGTGCAAGACACCGGCTTTGTGCTGGGCACCAGCGAAGCCGCCTCGGATATCTCGTTTTCGGACATGACCCAGAAGCATTTGGCGCTGGCCAGGATCGTCGGCGCCGACCCAGCGGTGCAGGCGTTTTCGCACTCAGTGGGCGTGACCGGCAGCAACCAGACCATCGCCAACGGGCGCTTCTGGATTGCCCTCAAAGACCGCGGCGAGCGCGATGTGTCGGCTAGCGAATTTATCGACCGTATCCGCCCGCAACTGGCCAAGGTGCCGGGCATCGTGTTGTACCTGCGCGCCGGGCAAGACATCAACCTCAGCTCCGGGCCTAGCCGCAGCCAGTACCAGTACGTGCTCAAAAGCAACGACGGGCCGACGCTCAATACCTGGACTCAGCGCCTGACCGAAAAACTGCGCACCCTCCCGGCTTTTCGCGACCTGTCCAATGATCTGCAACTGGGCGGCAGCATCACCCACATCAGCATCGACCGCAAAGCCGCCGCACGCTTCGGCCTCACCGCCACCGATGTCGACGAAGCCCTCTACGACGCGTTTGGTCAGCGCCAGATCAATGAGTTCCAGACTGAAACCAATCAGTACAACGTGATCCTGGAGGTCGACAGCAAGCAGCGTGGCAAGGCCGAAAGCCTCAACTACTTCTACCTGCGCTCGCCCTTGACCGGCGAAATGGTCCCGCTTTCGGCGGTGGCCAGGGTCGATGCACCCACCAGCGGCCCGCTGTCGATCAGCCATGACGGCATGTTCCCGGCCGCTAACCTGTCCTTTAACCTCGCCCCCGGCGTGGCCTTGGGTGACGCGGTGCTGATGCTCAATCAGGCGAAAAACGAGATTGGCATGCCAAGCACCATCAGCGGCAATTTCCAGGGTGCCGCGCAAGCCTTCCAAAGCTCGCTGGCCAGCCAGCCGTGGCTGATTCTCGCGGCGCTGGTGGCGGTGTACATCATTCTGGGGGTGCTGTACGAAAGCTTCGTGCACCCGCTGACGATCATCTCGACGCTGCCCTCGGCAGGGCTGGGCGCGCTGTTGATGCTGTGGATATGTGGCCAGGACTTTTCGATCATGGCGTTGATCGGGCTGGTGCTGCTGATCGGGATCGTCAAGAAAAACGGTATTCTGATGATCGACTTTGCCCTTGATGCCCAGCGCACCCGCGGGCTGAGCCCTGAAGAGGCAATCTACGAAGCCTGCCTGACGCGTTTCCGGCCAATCATCATGACCACCCTCGCCGCCCTGCTGGGGGCCTTGCCGCTGATGCTCGGCTACGGCACCGGTGCTGAATTGCGCCAGCCGCTGGGGATTGCCGTGGTCGGCGGCCTGCTGGTGAGTCAGGCGCTGACGTTGTTTACTACGCCCGTCATATACTTGTGGCTCGAACGGATGTTCCATCGATCCCAACCCGCCCGCTCACTGGCGACGGATCACTGAGGCAGGTTATGCGCGTTCTAATTATTGAAGACGAAGAAAAAACCGCTGACTACCTGCATCGCGGGCTGACAGAGCAAGGCTACACGGTGGATGTCGCACGCGATGGCGTCGAGGGTTTGCACCTGGCGCTGGAAAGCGATTACGCGGTGATTGTGCTCGACGTGATGCTCCCGGAACTCGACGGCTTTGGCGTGTTGCGCGCCTTACGTGCGCGCAAGCAAACACCGGTGATCATGCTGACCGCGCGCGAGCGGGTTGAAGACCGGGTGCGCGGCCTGCGCGAAGGCGCTGATGATTATCTGGGCAAACCGTTTTCGTTTCTGGAACTGGTCGCCCGGCTGCAAGCCTTGACCCGACGTAGCGGCGGCCATGAACCGGTGCAGGTGACGGTCGATGACTTGTGGATCGACCTGATCAGCCGCAAGGCAAGCCGCGCCGGAAGTCGACTGGACCTGACGGCCAAAGAATTTGCGCTGCTCAGCGTGCTGGCCCGGCGCCAGGGTGAAATCCTCTCTAAAACGGCGATTGCCGAGATGGTCTGGGACATCAACTTCGACAGCGACGCGAACGTCGTAGAAGTCGCAATCAAGCGCCTGCGGGCCAAGCTGGACGGGCCTTTCGAGCACAAGTTGCTGCACACCATTCGCGGCATGGGCTATGTACTGGAGCGTCGCGGTGTTTAACCGCCTGAACTCCATCGCGATGCGCCTGAGCGTATTGTTCACGCTCGTGGCCTTGCTGGTGTTTGTGTTGATCGGCGGGGCGCTGTATCAGCAAGTCGACAAGGGCATCAGCATGCTGCCCGAAGCCGAACTGGACGCACGGTTCAGCGTGTTGGAATCGTCGATCAATCGCTTCGGCAACCCCGATCACTGGGCCAAGATCACCTCCAAATTCACTTTGCTTAGTGAAGAAGACAAACGCATCCGCTTTTGGGCCATCAGCAATGACCCCCACTACGAATATGGCTCGCCTGACGCGCAAATACGCGCGTTCGCCCAAGGCCCGACGGGCGTGCGCGACCTGCAATTGCCCGGCGAGGCGTACCCGTTCAAGGTGTTGATCAGCCAGATCCCGGCCAAGGAACAACGCCCGGCGCTGCGGTTTCTGATCGGCATCGATACCGAGACCTTTCGCCAAACCCAGCACCACCTGCTGATGGCACTGATCAGCCTGGCGATCATAGGCGTTTTGCTGGCGTCTGCCTTGGGTTATTGGGTGGCGCGCATCGGGCTGAAACCGCTGATCACCCTGTCAGAAAAAGCCCAAAAACTTGAGCCGCCGCGTTTGTCCGGGCGCTTGCACCTGTCGCCGCTTCCACCTGAGCTGGATCACTTGGTCAATGGCTTCAACTCAACCCTGGACCGGGTTGAACAGGCGTATACCCGCCTTGAGTCGTTCAATGCCGACGTGGCGCATGAACTGCGTTCACCGCTGACCAACCTGATTGGCCAGACCCAGGTGGCGCTGACCCGCGGGCGGTCGGCGGAGCATTACTTTGAAGTGTTGCAATCCAACCTCGAAGAACTGGAGCGTCTGCGCAGCATCATCAATGACATGTTGTTTTTGGCCAGTGCCGACCAAGGCAGCAAAGCCAGCAAACTGACCCGCGCCTCGCTGGCAGATGAAGTGGCCACCACGCTGGACTATCTGGAGTTCATTCTCGAAGACGCCCACGTTGCAGTGCGGGTCAGCGGCGATGCCCAGGTCAACATCGAAAAAGCCCATCTGCGCCGGGCGCTGATCAACTTGCTGAGCAACGCCGTGCAACACACCGCACCAGGACTGCAGATTGATGTACAGATCGAGCAAACTGCGCATCAGGCAAGCATCAGCATCAGCAACCCGGGCGACCCCATTGCCGCCGAGCATTTGCCGCGCCTGTTCGAGCGCTTCTATCGCGTGGATGCTTCACGCCACAACAGCGTTGCCAACCACGGCCTGGGCCTGGCCATCGTCAAAGCCATTGCGCAGATGCATGGCGGCGAAGTGTTTGTGCGCACTGGCGAAGGGCGCAATACCTTTGGGCTGCATTTGCCAACATGATGAAACTTAAAATATGCGTTGTCCGGATGACTGAACGTTTCGGCACAGTCAAATAAGGAAGTTTTCCAGCGGCTCTTATTTATCAGCAGTAAAACAATGACTTAGATATTCACTTAACGTTTCCCATGCTTTTAGCGCGGGTGCCGCCGTATGAATTTACATTCAAAGCACACCTACTAACATCACGAAAACCAAACTACAAACATTACCAGATCGGAAAAAAGCTTCAATACCTAACAGAAGTACCAGTAGAAAAAACCTATTCCTGCCGATAGGCTTTTAATTCGCCCCACGCATTAAGAGCTATTATCATCATGAAAAAAACATTAAATGAAATACCTGATTATAATTTATCCACTTGGATGACTGATCTCGGCATCAAACTTGATAAATTAAAACCGCACCAACTCACCCTCCCCTCAACACATAATGCCGGGATGGATAAAAAAGGGATAGGAGGTCCTGTAGAGGGCTGGATAGCTTGTCAAAATGATACCTTTCCTTTCCAGATCGTGCAGGGTGCGCGCGTGTTCGATTTGCGTGTCAATGCAAGGGTCTATAACGGCACGTTATCTGGCTTTGATTTTTTTCACGGCCCCTTCTCATCTAACCGATCTGTACTGGGGCTCATTAAGGACTGCAATGCATTTTTCAAAAACGACTACAAATCAAAAAAACACGAACTCATTATTTTACAGTTCCAAGAATTTAAAAATTTTCGACCCAGCGACTATGAGCGTTTGCTTACACAACTGACTCAAGGGTTTTCAGGCACTGGCAGCTCAACAAAAATAGTGCCCAGGGCAGCCTCCGACTTAACGATTGGGGATATTCGCAGCCAGTACGCAGGCCACAACATTATCATCGCATCGGATAAATTCGGATCAAACTCCGACGTCTGGAATGACATTACGCACGAATGGATAGGCCATGACATTCCCTCAGAACAAGAACTTGATATCTTCATTGATCAGAAAACTCGGGAGACCAACCAATCCAAACTTTGGTCACTGCAAGTCGTCAGGTACAAAATACTCTATGGCGCCATGGATATCTCCGACTACATCGACAAAAAATTTGAACCTGATGCCCAAGCATTAATTAACAGCAATATTATTAATGTGGATTTTATTGAAAACTCTTCCATCGTCCCTTACTGCATTAGAGCCAGTCTGTATAAAGCTGGTCAACTGATCGATAAAGACCCCCCGTCTCAGCCCACCGTACATGATGAACTCTGGCATAGAGGGTGGAGCACCTATTTCATAACTTTCAATGCCTCCATTGACAACTTTGGTGTCGACCACTACCTCTATTCAATCAATGGTGGTGAGAAAATCAAAGTAAACAGTCAAAACACTCCGCGTCAACAGCTGGAGTTCGAGGTTCGTGAAGGACAAGAGTACGAATTAAAACTGTATGCCGTCGACGTGGCCGGTAACTGTTCAACACCGTTGGTCAAAGCCCTTAAAGGGATTGATCCACCAACAGGGAGTGATAAACCTTTACCCCCTGACATTGTTTATTCCAAGCGTGACGGCAAGTATGCGTGCTCAATGCTTATCAAGCATTCCATCTATAACGCCGACCACTATATTTTTGAGATTTATGCAGAGAAGGACATCGTAGACGGCAAGCCCGTAGGTGAGCCTATTCTATGGAATATTGCCTCTCGCTGGGCATTAGGCGTTATGTTTACCAACCTCCCCAGCTATGACGCCTACCTGATAACCGCGCATGCTGTAAACAGTTTCGGTCGGACTAGCGATTACGCCATCAAACGCATTGACGCCTATCGCCCCAGTGTGACGCCTCCTTCTCCGCCGTCCAATCTAAGCACCTCATACAATTCGGTCACCCAGCAATTAACGATTAATTTTGACGGTGGCGGTCTGAACCGCACCCACACACTGACCATTAAGACGGACACCGAAAAAACCTACGAATCTTTCTATAGCGGTAACGCTATATCCGTAAGCCTTTCGCTGGACTTTACCCTGACGCTGTTCGCCGTAAACCAAGATGGCAACCAGTCCACTTCAATCACCTATACCGGCAGTACAAAAGAAACCAGCAGCCACGCAGCAACACCTATCAATGGGCAAACAGTGCTTCGCCAGGAACTCACTACAGGCGTTACTACCTGGAAGGGTGGTCACAACATCGTCAAATACAAAATCCATCTTTACGACACCCAGGATGTTCAAGGGGGTGAAAGTGGTGTAGACGGCAAGATTATCGGACAACCGCTTCGAGAAGAGTTTTACTCAGGTAGCGATCTCACCTATACGTTTAACAACTTAATCCCTCTCAAAAATTACCATGTGTTCGTGTGGGGCATAAATGCCTACGGAACCGTGGGAGAAAGAGCCTACAATTCCAACTATACCTATCTGCATGGCGATCCTGCCTGGGATCAGGAATACCCAACCGTGCCTTCTAACCTGTTGGGCCGCTATCGCTACCGGGAAGGTGTACTCAACGTTTTTTGGAACGCCTCTTCGGACAATCGTGGAATATCACACTACGAAGTCACCATTAACAACCAACTCTACAAGGTACTGGATCCTCCCGTCCTGGGCGCTTTTCAATTAACTGTCTCACTGGCTAAAGATATCAACTATCAAGTACATGTTTATGCTGTTGATACCAGTGGCAACCGATCCAGAACAGCCGCGTACTACGGAGACACCTCCAACAAGGACACGCTTTCTTATAGCCCGACCAAAGAGTCAATTGGGTTTATCTACGCGCAACTCGGTATTGCAACGTTTACCTGGGAGTTCATACATACCTCAGAGATCATAAATTTAATCATTGGGGAGCCGGGCGCAACCACCAAGCAACATGTACGAGTGAGCGGCACAGCCACCAAAGCTTCGGTCCCGAATCTCGTGCCTCGCAAGGAGTACATCATCGAGCTATATGGCACAAACAGCTATGGTGTGGCGGGCGAATCCACCACCAAACAATTCTTTATGCCGACCACTTAACACCATGAAGTCTTGAGGCAGCCGGGTGTTGCCCGGCTGTCAATTCACGCCGGTTTGTTACTTAAATCGCAACAGTCCTTGTACGGAATGACGCTGTTTCAATCCCCGTCGGCACTATAGATTTAGCCCATCACACAACACTTGCTCTGCAAGAAGGTCCTGAAATGTCCACCAGTATGGGTATGGCTAGCGTTTTCGTTTTGTCTTCTATGATGTTGTCGCCTCTGGCCATGGCAGAAGAATCCCCTGCGTTCATCGCCAAAAACGAGGCCCGCGCAGCGGCCTTTGAACAGCGTCAAACCGAGCTCGCAGCCAGCCATCAAAATGATGTCAAATCCCAGCAAACACAGGTCAAAGTCAGCCCGGCAGATGAACCAAAAGACAGCTGATTTCACGTGCAAATATTTCCCGACCCAGTCAGTCTGATGACACGTATGTGACTGATTGTTTCAAAAGCCGCTATGATAGCGGCTTTTTTTTGTTTTAAAAAAAGGCGCATAGACCGTGAAGCGCCTACAAATAAGAACTGAATTTTCAAAGAAAATAAAAACTGCCGTCACTTTAAAGGAGCAACCGACTGATGAAACAAGCGCTAAAGCTCAGTCCTCTATTCATCGCACTGACTGCAACGATCCCTCTGATTGCACAGGCAGATGACGACACCTCAAAAGAGGGGTTCATCGACGGCTCGACCCTCGACTTGCATCTACGCAACTACTACATGAACCACGACATCCACAGCCCGGACACCCATGACGGCAAGGAGTGGGGCCAAGGCTTTATTGCCAAGTTTGCTTCAGGTTATACCCCTGGCGTGGTCGGTTTTGGTCTGGATGCGTACGCCATGCTCGGCCTCAAGCTCGATGGCGGTGGTGGTACCAGCGGCAGCAGTATCCTGCCGATTGGTGGCGGCAACGGTAATGCGCCCACCGACTTCTCGTCGGGCGGTGCAGCGCTGAAAATTCGTGCGTTTGATACCGAACTGAAAGCCGGTGACCTGTTCATCACCAACCCGGTGATCGCAGGCGGTGAAACCCGCATGTTGCCGCAGACGTTCCAGGGCATCAGCCTGACCAACCACAGCTTTGCGGGCTGGATGCTGGAAGGCGGTCAAGTCACATACGACAAGCCCTACAACCAGAGCGGCATGCGCCGCCTGACCACCACCTACGGCAATCTGAATGACCAGACCACCAAGCACCTGACTTGGGCTGGCGTAGCGTTCAGCGGCATCCCGGGAGTTACCAGTAACCTGTATGCCTCGCAGTTGCAAAACGTCTGGAACCAGTACTACTACGACCTGGACTACACCCATTCGCTGAGCAACGGCATCACCCTGAACCCTGGCTTCCACTACTACCACACGCAGGACACAGGCAACGCGCTGCTGGGTGCTATCAACAACAACACCTTCAGCCTGCACTTTGCAGTGGGGATGGACGGGCACAAAGTCACCGCGGTGTACCAACGCGTCAACGGCAACACGCCGTTTGACTACATCAACCAGGGCGACAGTATTTACCTGGATAACTCGCAGCAGTATTCGGACTTCAACGGCCCGAACGAACGCTCGTGGAAACTGCAATACGAGTATGACTTTGCTGGCCTCGGTATCCCTGGCCTGACCACCAGCGCCTCGTACTCACGTGGTGAAGTGGACCTGACCAAGGCTGATCCGAACAGCATCGGTTACAGCAACTGGTACAACCCCAATGGCAAAGACGCCTTCCACTGGGAGCGTGACCTGAGCGCCAAATACGTGGTTCAGGAAGGCAAGGCCAAAGACTTGGGCTTTACCCTACGCTGGGCAACCAACCGTGGCAACGCGGCCTATGAAACAGTCGATCACAATGTCGATGAATACCGCGTGATTGTTGACTATCCTCTGAACATCTTCTAAATCGTGACCTTAAGGCCAGCTTTTTAGCTGGCCTTAAACCTCAAGGGCTGTACCTTAGGAGCAGGCACGATTTATAGCCTTGAGGGTAAAGCCATTAAGTATTCCGCGCGCACTCCTGTCATTACCCGCCGCACACTGATCGGGGCAACGACATTTTCAGCCTTGGTCATTCTCGGTATCGTCAGCTATTTGCTGGTGCGCGAATATCGCAACACCGAAGCAGATGCTAGGCGTTCCGCCCTGAACATCGTGCAACTGATCAATCGAGATATTCGCAACACCTTCTCTATTTATGATTCAGCACTGATCAACCTCATTGACCTGCTGCACACCCAGGCCTTGGCGACGCTGCCAGCCCAGACCCGGCAATCCTTGCTCTTCGACAGAACCAACGAAGCGCCCTCTTCTTTCGGTTTTTTTGTACTGGATGCTCAGGGCAAACTGATTGCCCGCTCAAAACCAGTCGTCAGCGTACCCCCGAACGCCACCCAACAGCCGTGGTTCAGCGTGCAGCAAAACAGTACCCGCGATGAACTGTTCATCAGCCACCCCTATCTCGCCAGTTCAGACAGCCCCGAATGGATCATCTATCTCAGTCGCAGACTGGTGGCTGAGGACGGGACTTTTGCCGGTGTGGCTGTCGGAAAACTGAAAATATCGTATTTCCAAAACCTGTTCCGGGGCCTGGACATTGGCCCCAGCGGCAATATCAGCCTGCTCGACACGGATGGCACGCTGATGTTGCAGTACCCGCCGACCAGTAAAATCTCAATCGGCCAGGACCTCAGCCAGGCGCCCAACTTCCGGCGGTTCTTAAATGAGCGCTTTGGCAGTTTTATTGCCATGTCCGGCATTTATCACCACGAGCGCCTGTACACCTTCGCTCAGGTGCACGACCTGCCCATTATCGTGGTGGTGGCGATAGCGGCCTCGAGCATTTTCAGTAATTGGCAGCACACGGCATTAGTGATCGGCAGCGTCACGCTGCTGTTATGCCTGGGCCTGCTGTGGCTGACCTGGTTGCTGATTCGCGAATTGAATTTGCGCCTGCATGCCGAGCGTGATCTAGCCGCCTTGGCGTCAACCGACCCGCTGACCGGGCTGGCCAACCGCCGCACACTGGATCGGGCCCTGGATCTGGAATGGCGCCGGGCGCAACGCACGGGCTGCCCGCTGTCGCTGGTGATGATTGATATCGACCACTTCAAGGCTTTCAATGATCTCTACGGCCATCAGGCAGGTGATGAAGCCATCCGTCAGGTCGCCGCCGTGATCAAGACCCATGTTCGCCGCCCTTCGGACTTGGCAGCCCGTTACGGGGGCGAAGAGTTTGCGGTGGTACTGACCGAAACAGAGGCCGCCAATACGCGCCTGCTGTGCGAAAAAATCCGCCTCGCCGTCGAGCAAATGCCCCCGGTGTTGCCGGAGCATAAAAAGCTGACCATCAGCCTGGGCTCGTGCACCCGTTATGCCAAGCCGGGTGAAACCCAGGACGCGTTGTTGAGCGCCGCTGACAAGGCGCTGTATCAAGCCAAGAAAGCCGGGCGTAACCGGGTCGTGAACATCAATGAGACGGGGTTGAATGCGGTGAAGCCGCCGTTGGTATGACCTTTGTATACGGCAGTTGCGATCTTTAAGATCAAAAGATCGCGAGACAAGCTCGCTCCTACAGATGTGCACCGCCCGTAGCAGTTGACGAGCTTTGCGAGGCTACGTCCGGCTTGTAACCGCTGCCGAGGCACGAAGGCTGCGATGGGTGGCGAAGCTGTCCCACCCAAGATCAAAAGATCGCTCCTACAAATGTGCACCGCCCGTAGCAGTTGACGAGCTTTGCGAGGCTACGTCCGGCGTAGTCGCAGACGAGGCACGAAGGCTGCGATGGGTGGCGAAGCTGCCCCACCCAAGATCAAAAGATCGCGAGACAAGCTCGCTCCTACAAATGTGCACCGCCCGTAGCAGTTGACGAGCTTTGCGAGGCTACGTCCGGCGTAGTCGCTGCCGAGGCACGAAGGCTGCGATGGGTAGCGAAGCTGCCCCAGCCAAGATCAAAAGATCGCGAGCAAGCTCGCTCCTACAAATGTGCACCGCCCGTAGCAGTTGACGAGCTTTGCGAGGCTTCGTCCGGCGTAGTCGCTGCCGAGGCACGAAGGCTGCGATGGATGGCGAAGCTGCCCCAGCCAAGATCAAAAGATCGCGAGACAAGCTCGCTCCTACAAATGTGCACCGCCCTGCGAGGCTACGTCCGATTTGTAGTCGCTGCCGAGGCACGAAGGCTGCGATGGGTAGCGAAGCTGCCCCAGCCAAGATCAAAAGATCGCGAGCAAGCTCGCTCCTACAGATTTACGTTAAACATCGGGTAAAAAAAAAGACCACCCGAGGGTGGCCTTCAAAAACTAGAGAATGAAGTTTTACTTAAACTGCCGCAACCGGACGCATGTACGAGATCGGTGCAGTGCTGGCGTCTTCAAAGGTCACGACTTCCCATGCATCGGTCTGTTCAATCAGCTTGCGAAGCAGCTGGTTGTTCAGGGCATGGCCAGACTTGAAGCCCTTGAACTCACCAATCAGGCTATTGCCCAACAGGTAGAGATCGCCAATGGCGTCGAGGATTTTGTGCTTCACGAATTCGTCTTCGTAGCGAAGGCCGTCTTCGTTCAGTACACCATCGGAATCGACTACGATCGCGTTTTCCACGCTGCCGCCGAGTGCGAGGTTGTGCTTGCGCAGGTACTCGATGTCACTCATGAAACCAAAGGTACGCGCGCGGCTGACTTCTTTTACAAACGAAGTGCTTGAGAAATCCACGCTTGCACTTTGGGTGCGGTTACGGAAAACCGGGTGATCGAAATCGATCTCGAAGCTCACCTTGAAGCCTTCGAAAGGGACGAAAGTAGCGCGCTTGTCGCCATCTTCCACTGTCACTTCACGCAGGATACGGATGAACTTCTTCGGCGCGTCCTGTTCTTCCAGGCCGGCAGATTGAATCAAAAACACGAAAGGTCCGGCGCTACCGTCCATAATCGGGACTTCAGACGCGGAGAGTTCGACGTAGGCGTTATCGATCCCAAGGCCAGCCATGGCCGAGAGCAAATGCTCTACCGTGTCTACTTTTACATCGCCGTTGACCAACGTGGTCGACATCGTCGTCTCGCCGACGTTTTCCGCGCGAGCAGGAATCTGCACCACAGGGTCAAGGTCTGCACGACAAAACACGATGCCGGTGTCCACAGGCGCAGGCTTGAGGGTCAGGTAGACCTTCTCACCGGAGTGCAGGCCGACACCTGTGGCACGGATAATATTTTTCAGGGTGCGTTGTTTAATCATGGCATTGGCCGCTTCAGCGCAAATTGCGAACTGGTATCAACAAAGGCTGGCGATAATAGCAGACCGAGCCTTTGCTGAACACCAATCACCTGAATCCCCCTGATTGATTTCATTAATCAGCCTGACGACGCAGGAATGCCGGGATGTCCAGGTAGTCCAGATCATCTTGCGGATTCAGCTTGGCAGCGGCTGTTGCGCCGTGCTGAGCCTGATTACGCATCACGGTTGGGCGGTCTAGGTCACGGTAGTTAACCGCTGGCAGCTCCTGACGCTCGACACGCGGTTCTTGACGCGAAGGCGCTGGCTGGGCCGAAGCCGTTGCGTACGATGCCTGAACGGTGTTGTCGATAACCTTGACCGGCTTCTCGATTTTCGCGCCCAGACCGGTAGCAACCACGGTCACGTGCAGTTCGTCGCGCATGTCCGGATCGATAACAGTACCGACCTTGACCATTGCGTGCTCCGAAGCGAACGCTTCGATGATGCTGCCCACGTCGGAGTATTCACCCAGAGACAGGTCAGGACCGGCTGTGATGTTTACCAGGATGCCGCGAGCACCTTCCAGGTTCACGTCTTCGAGCAGCGGGTTGCGGATGGCCGCTTCGGTCGCTTCACGTGCACGGTTAGGACCGCTGGCGCAGCCAGTGCCCATCATTGCCATGCCCATTTCGCTCATCACGGTGCGCACGTCGGCAAAGTCGACGTTGATCATGCCCGGACGCTTGATGATGTCGGAGATACCGCGAACGGCACCGGCCAGTACGTCATCGGCCTTGGCGAAAGCCGACAGCAGGCTGGCGTCTTTACCGAGGATGGTCAGCAGTTTTTCGTTCGGAATCGTAATCAACGAGTCAACGCTTTCGGACAGCAGACGAATACCTTCGTCAGCGATCTGCATGCGCTTGCGACCTTCAAACGGGAACGGACGTGTCACCACCGCAACGGTGAGGATGCCCATTTCCTTGGCCACTTCGGCAATGATCGGCGCAGCACCGGTACCGGTACCACCGCCCATGCCCGTGGTGATGAACACCATGTTGGTGCCCTGCAACACTTCAGCGATGCGCTCGCGGTCTTCCAGAGCGGCCTGACGACCGACCTCAGGATTGGCGCCAGCACCCAGGCCTTTGGTCACACCGGTGCCCAATTGCAGGATGGTACGCGCGCCAATGTTCTTCAGCGCTTGTGCGTCAGTGTTGGCGCAGATGAATTCCACACCTTCGATGTTGCTCTTAACCATGTGGTTAACAGCATTGCCACCGCCACCACCAACACCGATAACTTTGATTACCGGGCTCTGCGGGATGTTGTCTACGAGTTCGAACATGGTCCCTCTCCTTACATTCTCTAGTTATTTCGCCTACTTCTACTGCTTTTGAATCTTTTACTGCTCAAGCTTTAAAAGTTGCCCTGAACCCAGCGCTTGAGGCGCTCGAACACAGGGGCTTTTTGTTCTTCACTGCTGTAGCTGTCGCGGTTGCTGATACCCGATATGGAAATACCGTCTGACTGCTTTTGCAGCCCGTACAGCAACAAGCCCACAGCGGTGGAGTAAATCGGGTTGCGCACAACGTCGGACAAGCCTTTGAAGCTGTGCGGTACGCCCAGACGAACCGGCATGTGGAAGATCTCCTCTGCCAGCTCGACAGCGCCTTCCATTTTCGAAGTGCCACCGGTCAGCACGATGCCGGCCGGGATCAGATCTTCGTAGCCGCTGCGACGCAGCTCCGCCTGGATCAATGTGAACAATTCGTCGTAACGCGGCTCAACCACTTCGGCCAGGGCCTGGCGGGACAGCTCGCGCGGAGGACGGTCGCCCACGCTCGGTACTTTGATGGTTTCACCCGCGCTGGCCAGTTTGGCCAGTGCGCAGGCGTAACGGATTTTGATTTCTTCGGCGTATTGTGTCGGGGTACGCAACGCCATCGCGATGTCGTTGGTGACCTGATCACCCGCAATCGGGATCACCGCGGTGTGACGAATGGCGCCTTCAGTGAAGATCGCGATATCCGTGGTGCCACCGCCGATGTCGACCAGGCATACGCCCAGCTCTTTCTCGTCATCGGTCAATACCGAGTAAGCCGACGCCAGTTGCTCGAGGATGATGTCATCCACCTCAAGGCCACAGCGACGCACGCATTTCTCAATGTTCTGCGCAGCATTTACCGCGCAAGTCACCACGTGCACTTTGGCTTCCAGACGTACGCCCGACATGCCCAGCGGCTCACGAACGCCCTCCTGGTTGTCGATCACGTAGTCCTGCGCCAGGGTGTGCAACACACGCTGGTCTGCCGGAATGGCCACTGCCTGGGCAGCGTCAAGCACGCGCTCAAGGTCAGCCGTGCTCACTTCACGATCACGGATGGCAACGATGCCGTGGGAGTTCAGGCTGCGGATATGGTTGCCCGCAACACCGACGAACGCCGAGTGGATCCGGCAACCGGCCATCAGCTGCGCTTCTTCAATCGCGCGCTGGATCGACTGCACGGTGGACTCGATGTTGACCACCACGCCCTTCTTCAGGCCCCGGGACGGATGCGTGCCAATACCGACGATTTCGATCGTGCCGTCTTCACCAACCTCGCCTACCAGCGCCACCACCTTGGAGGTACCGATATCGAGACCAACGATCATTTTGCCGCTTTGCACATTTGCCATGGGTCCTGCCTCTTCTTAATTCTTCGCGACAGCGGGTTGGGCTATCGTGGGTGCCACAGGTTCCCGCCAGCCGACGGCCAATCCGTTGGCATAACGCAAATCAATGCGCGCAATGTTTGTAATCTGTTCTTTCAGCGTTTTTTCATAGATGGCTATGAAGCGACGCATTTTTTCTACCAAGTGATCGCGCCCCAACAGCAGCTCGATCCCAGGCCCTGCACTGCCGGCTCCGGTGGTCAGGAACCAGCTACCGCGCTCACGCAATTCCAGCCGGGCAATGGAAAAGCCCATCGGACGCAGCATCTGGCTCAACACCTGATACTGCTGCATCACTTGCTGCTGGGCCCGTTGTGGGCCAAACAGCTGCGGCAAATGTTCGTAGTTGGCCAGCTCACGCGGGGTGAATGCCTGGCCCTGGTTGTTCAGCAGTGCTTCATCGCCCCAACGCGCAACCGGCAGTTGCTCTTCAAGGCGAATCACCACTTGGTCCGGCCACACCCGACGGACTTCGGCGTGAGCAATCCATGGCATTTGTTCCAGCTCAGTGCGCATGCCTTCCAGATCGACCGTAAAGAAACTCGCGGCCACATAAGGAGCAATACGCTGTTGCACGGCCTGCTGACTGATGTAGGTCAAGTCACCCTGCACATTGATGTTGGTGATCGGGCGGTCCGCGTACGGCATCAGGCGTTGTGCGCCTTCGTACGTACCGAACCCCAGGGCCACCAGCAACACAGGCCAAAACAGCACTTTCAAAAAGCCGAAATTGGCTTTTGGCACACGCACCGACATCGGCTCTTTAGCCACCATCCGGCTGGCACCCCGTGGCACCGGCTTGCGGCCGGGGACAGGTTGCTGATGACGAAGCGATGCGCCTGGCATGGTCTTAACCTCGTGGCTCAACACTGGCGGCCAGAATCGACAGCACCAGTTGTTGGAAATCCAGACCCGCCGCCTTGGCTGCCATCGGCACCAGGCTATGGTCCGTCATGCCCGGCGCGGTGTTGACCTCAAGCAACCAGAACTGACCATCGACGTCTTGCATCACGTCCAGACGGCCCCAACCGGCAATCCCGATGGCCTCACAGGCTTTGGCCGTGAGCTCCATCAGCTCTTGCTCTTTGTCGCTATCAAGGCCGCACGGAATCCGGTACTGAGTATCCTCAGACACGTATTTGGCGTCGTAGTCGTAGAACGTATGCGGCGTGCCCAGTGCGATAGGTGGCAACACTTGGTCACGCAGGGTGGCGATGGTGAACTCCGGACCGTGGATCCATTGCTCAACCAGCACTTGCGAGTCGTACTTACTGGCCTCGGTCCAGGCGACGATCAATTCGTCTGCACTGTTCACTTTGGCCATACCGATACTTGAACCTTCATGGGCCGGTTTGACGATCAAAGGGAAGCTCAGTTCCTTCGCCGCAGAAATACAATCGGCTTCGCTGCTCAACACGGCGTGACGCGGGGTTGGAATCCCCAGGCTGTGCCACACCTGCTTGGTGCGCAGCTTGTCCATGGCCAACGCCGACGCCAGAATGCCGCTGCCGGTGTAAGGGATGCCCAGGCATTCCAGCAGGCCTTGCATGCTGCCGTCTTCACCGCCACGGCCGTGGAGGATGATAAAGGCGCGGTCGATTTTTTCAGCGGTGATACGGCTGATGAAGTCATCGCCCACATCAATACCGAAGGCATTCACACCCGCGTCCAGCAGTGCCTTGAGAACGGCATTACCCGATTTCAGGGACACTTCACGTTCAGCACTTTTGCCGCCAAAGAGCACCGCCACCCGGCCGAAATCGGCAGGGGCGATGGTCGAAAACAGCGTGGCGTAGGCAGCAGTCATTTCAGTTTCCCCTCGTTGGCGGCGATCACAGCACCGGCGAACAACGGACTTTTAATCAGTTGCGGTGCCAGACGGCCGATATCGCCCGCCCCTTGGCACAGCAGAATGTCGCCTGCACGCAGCAGCGGCTTGACGATCGGCGCCAGCTCAACGCCGCGCTCGATGTAGATCGGGTCCAGCTGGCCGCGCTGACGGATGCTGTGGCACAGCTGACGGCTGTCCGCGCCCGGAATCGGCTCTTCGCCCGCCGGGTAGACTTCCATCAACAGCAACACGTTGGCGTCGGCCAGCACTTGCACGAAATCGTCGTACAGGTCGCGGGTACGGCTAAAGCGGTGCGGCTGGTAGACCATGACCAAGCGGCGCTCAGGCCAACCACCGCGCACGGCTTTAATCACTGCAGCAACTTCGGTCGGGTGGTGACCGTAGTCGTCCACCAGCATCACGCTGCCGCCGTCGACCGGCAGTTCGCCGTAGACCTGGAAGCGTCGACCCACGCCCTGGAAGCCCGATAGGCCCTGAACGATGGCTTCATCGCTGATGCCTTCATCGGAGGCGATGCAGATGGTGGCCAAGGCGTTCAGTACGTTGTGGTTGCCCGGCATGTTGACCGACACATCCAGCGGCTCGCGGTCTGGGCGCAGCACGGTAAAGAAGGTTTGCATGCCCTGCTGGCGCACATTGATTGCGCGCACGTCAGCGGCTTCGCTGAAGCCGTAGGTCACGGTCGGGCGTTTGACCAGCGGCAGGATTTCACGCACCACTGGATCGTCCAAGCACAACACAGCCAAGCCGTAGAACGGCAGGTTGTGGAGGAACTCGACGAAGGTTTTCTTCAGTTTGTTGAAGTCACCTTCGTAGGTCGCCATGTGGTCGGCGTCGATGTTGGTGACGACCGCAACCAGCGGTTGCAGGTGCAGGAAGCTGGCATCGCTCTCGTCAGCTTCAGCAATCAGGTAACGGCTGGTGCCTAGCTGGGCATTGGTGCCTGCTGCATTCAAACGGCCACCGATCACGAACGTCGGGTCCAGGCCACCGGCCGCGAACACCGAAGCCAACAGGCTGGTGGTGGTGGTTTTACCGTGCGTGCCGGCAACGGCGATGCCGTGGCGATAGCGCATCAATTCAGCCAGCATTTCAGCCCGTGGCACCACCGGAATGCGGCGCTCAAGCGCACTGGCAACTTCCGGGTTGGAGGTATTAACAGCGCTGGACACCACCAGTACATCGGCGTTGGCAGCGTTCTCGGCGCGGTGGCCGATAAAGATGTGCGCGCCAAACGACTCAAGGCGTTCGGTAACAGCCGATGCATTGAGGTCAGAGCCCGACACCTGATAGCCCAGGTTCAGCAATACCTCTGCGATCCCGCACATGCCCACGCCGCCGATACCGACGAAGTGGATACGACGGATGCGGCGCATTTCCGGTTGCGGCATGGCTTTTTGATTCTCAACCATTGGCCACCTCCAGGCAGATGTCGACAACGTTACGGGTGGCATCAGGTTTGGCCAGGCGACGCGCGTTGGCCGCCATGCTGTTGAGTCGTTCCGGTTGCATCAATACCTCTGTCAGGCGAGCCGCCAGTTCGGCCGCGCCAGTTGTCGCTTGCGGCATCAGGAAGGCCGCGCCCTCCCGTGCCAAAAAGTCAGCATTACGGCTCTGATGGTCGTCAATCGCGTGGGGCAACGGCACCAGCAGCGAGGGCAGACCGGCCGCAGCCAGTTCACTGACGGTCAGCGCGCCTGCGCGACAAACCACCAGGTCGGCCCAGCCATAGGCGTGGGCCATGTCTTTGATGAAGGGCTGAACATCTGCCTCGACACCGGCCGCGGTGTAACGCTGGGCGGTGATTTCATCGTGTTTTTTGCCCGCCTGATGAAACACTTCAGGGCGCAGCTCAGCCGCTACGTTGGCCAAGGCTTCAGGCAGTAATTTGTTCAGGGGCTCGGCGCCCAGGCTGCCGCCCAGCACCAGCAAGCGCGCCTTGCGCCCTTCGAGTGCAGCGCGGGGCGCCAGGGTGAACAGTTCAGGGCGCACCGGGTTGCCAGTGGTGCGCAGCTTGTCCGAAGCAGCAAACGTCTGCGGGAAGGCTTCACACACACGGCTCGTCATCGGCACCAACAAACGGTTGGCGGTACCGGCCACGGCGTTCTGCTCGTGAATGATCACCGGCACGCCGCAGGTTTTGGCCGCCAGACCGCCAGGCCCGGTCACATAGCCGCCAAACCCGAGCACGCACACGGGCTTGAGTTGGCGGATGATTGCGCGTGCCTGGAACAAGGCCTTAAGCAACACAAACGGCGCCTTGAGCAGCGACAGTTTGCCTTTGCCACGCAGGCCCGTGACGTTGATCCGGTGCAGGGTAAAGCCTGCCGGTTCAACCAGTTCGTTTTCGATGCCTCGCGGTGTTCCGAGCCAGTGCACGGTGTAGCCACGCGCTTCAAACTCACGCGCGCAAGCCAGCGCCGGGAACACATGCCCGCCGGTGCCGCCCGCCATGATCAGCACATTAGCGCCCATGGTTCGGCTCCTCTGCGAAGTCGCTTTCTTTGAAGTCGGTCTCTTCGCTGCCCAGGTGGGTTCGACTCTCCCACTCGATGCGCAGCAACAAACCCATACACACACAGCAAATCACCAACGAACTGCCGCCATAACTGAGGAATGGCAAGGTCAGACCTTTGGTAGGCAGCAAACCGACGTTTACCCCGATGTTGATCAGGAACTGGCCGATCCACAGGAACGACAATCCGTACGCCATGTAAGCCGAGAAGTATTGTTTGGCGCGCTCTGCCCACATGCCGATGTACATGCCGCGCACACAGACGAACACGAACAGCGCCACGGTCAGCAACGAACCGACCACACCGAGTTCTTCAGCCAATACCGAGAACACGAAGTCGGTGTGCGCTTCGGGCAGGTAGAACTGCTTTTGTACGCTGTTGCCCAAGCCCACCCCGAACCACTCGCCGCGACCGAACGCGATCAGTGCCTGGGTGAGTTGGTAGCCCGAACCAAACTGGTCGGACCATGGGTCGGTAAAGGTAATCAGACGCGCCATCCGGTACGGCTGTGCTTGAACCAGCACGAACACCGCACCCACCGCCAACGCCACCATCAGCGCGAAGCGGAACAGGCCCACACCGCCGAGGAACAACATGGCCGCCGCTGCGCCCATCATTACGACGGTGGCGCCGAAGTCAGGCTCCATCAGCAACAGACCGGCCATGGGCAGCAACACGATGAAGGGCTTGAAGAAGCCCATCCAGCTGTCGCGCACTTCCTTCTGCTGACGCACCAGGTAGCCGGCGAGGTAAATCACCACAAACACTTTGGCGATTTCCGAAGGCTGCACGTTAAAGAAGCTGAAACCGATCCAGCGCATCGAACCGTTGACCTCTCGGCCAATGCCCGGCAGCAACACCATGACCAGCAAGCCGAACGCACCGATCAGCAGCATGAAGCCCATACGCTGCCAGGTCGCAATCGGCACCATCATGGTCATCACGCACGCACCCAGACCGAGCACGATGTAAAACAGGTGCCGGATCATGTGGTACAGCGTGTTACCCGACTGCAATGCCGCCACTTCGGACGATGCCGAGGTGATCATCACCAGCCCCAGGCCCAGCAGCGCCAGGCAACCGGCCAGCAGCGGGAAGTCGAGGTCTATGCCACGGCCCGTGATCAAGGGCGAAGGATAAGGTTTGAGGAAGCCGAAGATCATGCCAATGCCTCCACTGCGCGAGCAAAGAGGTGGCCGCGTTCTTCGTAATTTTTGAACATGTCAAAGCTGGCGCACGCGGGCGACAGCAGTACCGCGTCACCTGGGCGAGCCTGTGCGCGGCTTTGCGCGATGGCGTCGTCCAGCGAAGTGGCCCGAATTTGCGGAACCGCATCACCCAGCGCATCGGCGATCAGACCACTATCGCGGCCCATCAACACCACGGCGCGGCAGTGTTTGGCGACGGAATCGCGCAGGCCGCTGAAATCAGCGCCCTTGCCATCACCGCCGGCGATCAGGATCAGCTTGCCGTCCATGTCCGAGCCCAAGCCTTCAATGGCGGCCAGGGCAGCACCGACGTTGGTGGCTTTGGAGTCGTTGTAATAGCTCACGCCGTCCAGTTCGCGGACCCATTGGCAGCGGTGCTCAAGACCGGCAAAGGTGCGCAGGCTCGACAGCATGGCGTCGAACGGCAAGCCCACGGCATGCCCCAGCGCCAGCGCAGCCAAAGCATTGGCCTGGTTGTGCGCGCCACGGATTTTTAGTTCACGCACGGGCACCAGGTTCTGGAATTCGAAGGCCAGGTATTTTTCGCCCTGCTCTTCGCGCAGACCGAACGCCTTGAAATCGGGAACGCTCAAGCCGAACGACCAGCACGGCAGGCCTTCGCCCATCAGCGGACGGGTCAGAGCGTCCTGACGGTTGAACACCACCTGGCGAGCGCCACGGAAAATCCGGTGCTTGGCCAAGTGGTACGCCGGCAGGCCGCTGTAGCGGTCCATGTGGTCTTCGCTGATGTTAAGCACGGTGGCGACTTCAGCACCGAGGTCGTTGGTGGTTTCGAGCTGGAAGCTCGAGAGCTCCATCACGTACAGCTCGATGTCATCGCTGAGCAGGTCCAGCGCCGGGGTGCCCAGGTTGCCACCCACGGCCACACGCTTGCCGGCCGCCGCGGCCATTTCACCCACCAGCGTGGTCACGGTGCTTTTCGCGTTGGAACCACTGATTGCCACGATGGGCGCTTTCGCGTTACGCGCGAACAGGTCGATGTCGCCCGACAGCTTCACCCCACGGGCAGCGGCCGCTTGCAGCGCAGGCGTCGCCAGGGCCAGGCCGGGGCTCACGTAGAGCTCATCGGCGCGGCACAGGAACTCGACGTCCAGCTCGCCACAACGCACGTCCACCTGCGGATAGTCACGGCGCAGCGTGGCCAGCTCCGGTGGATTTTCCCGCGTGTCCGCTACGGCAAACGACACACCCCGGCTCGCCAGAAAGCGCACCAGGGACATGCCGCTCTTGCCGAGGCCGACAACGATGCG
The DNA here is from genome assembly GCF_001043025.1 of Pseudomonas helleri. Taxonomy (GTDB): domain Bacteria; phylum Pseudomonadota; class Gammaproteobacteria; order Pseudomonadales; family Pseudomonadaceae; genus Aquipseudomonas; species Aquipseudomonas helleri. The sequence goes on from NZ_JYLD01000002.1 coordinate 196,601, forward strand.
GAAGTGGTCAGAAGCGATCAGAGACACAGGTTCTACCTCAGCTTCAGCGTGGCAAGGCCGATCAACACGAGGATCACGGTGATAATCCAGAAACGGACGATCACGCGTGGCTCAGGCCAGCCCTTGAGTTCAAAGTGGTGGTGGATCGGCGCCATGCGGAACACCCGCTTGCCGGTCAGCTTGAACGACGCGACCTGGATGACCACCGACAGGGTTTCCATCACGAACACACCGCCCATGATGAACAGCACGATTTCTTGGCGCACGATGACCGCGATGGTGCCCAGCGCAGCACCCAGTGCCAGTGCGCCGACGTCGCCCATGAACACTTGTGCCGGGTAGGTGTTGAACCACAAGAAACCAAGCCCCGCGCCAATCAGTGCGCCGCAGAATACAATCAGCTCACCGGCGCCCGGGACATACGGGATCAGCAGGTAGTCAGCGAATTTCAGGTTGCCCGACAGGTAGCAGAAGATACCCAGCGCGCCGCCGACCATCACGGTTGGCATGATCGCCAGGCCGTCGAGGCCGTCAGTCAGGTTGACCGCGTTGCTCGAACCGACGATCACAAAATAGGTCAGCACGACAAAGCCGATGCCCAGTGGAATGCTGGCATCTTTAAGAATTGGCAGGATCAAGGTGGTTTCGACGGCGCTTGGCGCGGTCACGTACAGGAAGATCGCCGCAGCCAGGCCGAACACCGATTGCCAGAAGTACTTCCAGCGGCTTGGCAGCCCGCGCGAGTTCTTTTCGATGACCTTGCGGTAGTCGTCAACCCAGCCAATGGCGCCAAACAGCAGGGTCACCAGCAACACGACCCACACATAACGGTTGCTCAGGTCTGCCCACAGCAAGGTGCTGATGGTAATGGCCGACAAGATCAACGCACCGCCCATGGTCGGGGTGCCGGATTTGGACAGGTGTGATTGCGGACCATCGTTACGCACCGATTGGCCGATCTGACGGTTTTGCAAGGTGCGGATCATCCACGGGCCCAGGCACAACGACAACGACAGCGCGGTCAGTACGCCCAGAATCCCGCGCAGGGACAGGTACTGGAAGACTGCGAAGCCCTTGTAGAACTGTTGTAGATACTCCGCTAGAAGCAGCAGCATTAATGTTTCTCCCCGCAGGAACCGCACAGTGCCGCAACGACGTTCTCCATCGCTGCGCTGCGCGAGCCCTTGATCAAAATAGTGGTGTTTTTTTCGTGCTCAGTGCGAAGTGCCGTGATCAGGTCAGCCTGATTGGCAAAGTGACGAGCCTGGTGTCCAAATGCAGCGACGGCATGAGCCATCAGCGGTCCCACCGCATAGAGCGCTGAAACCTTGTCGGCGGCATAAGCGCCTACTTCACGATGTCCTTGCTCCGCCCACTCACCCAACTCGCCTATATCTCCGAGCACCAGGACGGTACGACCGGAAAAGGCGGCGAGTATATCAACGGCAGCGCACATTGAGGTGGGGTTTGCGTTGTAAGTGTCATCAATAATTCGCAGGCCTGTGCTAGTCACTTGCGCGACCGCACGCCCTTTGACTGGCTGCACGGCCTCAAGGCCGGTTTTGATGCCGAACAACGACACACCCAGCGCATGGGCGGCAGCCGCGGCGGCCAAGGCATTGGCCACGTTATGCGTGCCCAGCAGGTTGATTTGAACCGGCTCGATACCTTGCGGGCTGTGCAGGGTAAAACGTGGGCAACCCCGCGCATCCAGGCTCATATCACTGGCGTAGAAATCTGCTTCAGGGTTTTTCAGCGAGAAGCTGAGCACCTGGCGACCGGCTGCGCGGGCGTGCCAGATGGCAAAAGCCTTGTCATCGAGGTTGAGCACGGCGATGCCGTCTGCCTCCAGGCCTTCAATAATTTCACCTTTGGCCTCGACGATTTTGTCAGGGCCGCCGAACTCACCCACGTGGGCGGTACCGGCGTTGTTCAGTACCGCAACGTGGGGCTTGGTCATGGCCACGGTGTAGGCGATTTCGCCGATGCGCGAAGCACCCAGTTCGATGACCGCCGAGGTGTGTTCCCGGGTCAGTTCGAGCAGGGTCAGCGGCACACCCAAGTCGTTATTCAAGTTGCCTTTGGTCGCCAGCACCGGGCCGCGCGTGCGCAGGATGCAGGCGAGCATTTCCTTGACCGTGGTTTTGCCGCTGGAGCCGGTGATGGCCGCAACCGGCTTGTCGTAGCCAGCACGGTTCAGCGCGCCCAATTGGCCCAACGCGACACGGGTATCCGCGACCACCAGTTGAGGCAAGGCCGACTCAGGCACTTCGCGCTCAACAAGGGCTGCGACGGCGCCTTTTGCAGCGACGTCATTCAAATAGTCATGGCCATCAAAGCGCGGGCCGGTCAGGGCAATAAACAACTGGCCCTGACCAATGGCGCGGCTGTCGATGCTGACACCGCTGAAAGACGCGTCTGCACCGACCACACGGCCGTTCAGGGTGGCTGCCACTTCGCTCAACAACAAAGGCTTAAGCATGCGCAGCCTCCCAGGCGTTGAGGGCTTTTTCAGCTTCGACCAGGTCAGAGAAATCGTGGCGTTCGCCGTTGATTTCCTGATAGTCCTCGTGGCCTTTACCGGCCAGCACGATGACGTCTTCGGCGTCGGCATTGGCGATGATCTGGGCAATGGCAGCACTGCGACCGGCGACAAAGGTCACCTTGTCAGCGCTGGCAAAGCCTGCACGGATATCGCTGAAGATCTGCGCCGGGTCTTCGCTGCGCGGGTTGTCGTCTGTCACCAGTACGGCGTCAGCCAACCGCTCGACCACTTCGGCCATGATCGGGCGCTTGCCGCGATCACGGTCGCCGCCGCAGCCGAACAGGCATTGCAACTGACCTTTGGCGTGAGGACGCAGGGCCGCCAGTACTTTTTCCAGCGCGTCCGGGGTGTGGGCATAATCGACCACGACCAGCGGCTTGCTGCCGCCGCCCAGGCGCTGCATGCGACCCACCGGGCCTTCCAGCGTGGGCAAGACCTTGAGAATTTCATCGAGTGCATAGTCGAGACCGAGCAGCGCACCCACCGCCGCCAGGACGTTGCTCAGGTTGAAGCGACCGAGCAAAGTGCTGCGCAACAGGTGCTCGCCTTGCGGGGTTACCAGCGTGGCGCGCACACCATCGTCATCGAACACCGCGTCACGGCAATACAGGTAAGCGCTGCTGTCTTCGAGGCTGTAACTGATCAGTTTCGAGGGGTGCTTTTCGCTCGCCAGTTGACGGCCGAACTCGTCATCCAGGTTCACTACCCGGCTGCTCAGATCAGGCCAGGCAAACAGCTTGGCCTTGGCGGCTGCATAAGCTTCCATGGTGCCGTGATAGTCCAGATGATCGCGGGACAAGTTGGTCATCACGGCCACGTCGAACGCCAACGCACTGACCCGACCTTGATCCAGCCCGTGGGACGACACTTCCATGGCAACGGCTTTGGCCCCGGCCTTTTTCAGGTCGGCCAACATGGCTTGCACGGCAATCGGGTCCGGCGTGGTGTTGCGCCCGCTTTGCAGCGCACCGTAAAAACCGGTACCCAGCGTGCCAATGATGCCGCAGTGTTGGCCCAGGTGATCAAGCGCTTGCGCGACCAGTTGCGTCACGCTGGTTTTGCCATTGGTGCCGGTCACGCCCACCAGGTTCAAGACGCGGCTTGGCTCACCGTAAAAGCGCCCGGCCAGGTCCGACAGTTGAGCGATCAAACCTTTGACAGGGATCAGCGGTACATCGGTAATCGGCAACACTGAAGCGCCTTCGACTTCATAGGCCACGGCGGCTGCGCCACGCTGCAAGGCATCGGCGATGTGTTCACGACCATCGAGCTTGGCGCCCGGTACCGCGAGAAACAAATCACCGGCACGCACACTGCGGCTGTCGAGGGTCAACTCACGGATCATCACGTCGTGACCCGCGTTAGGGAAAATCTTTATCAGGTTCAGGGACATTAGCCGCGCCCTCCTTTGGCTGCTGCAGCGGTCGCAGCTTGTTGCTCTGCTGCCGTCGGCAGGTTGTCCGGGGTCACGTTCATCAGGCGCAACGTTCCGGACATCACTTTGCTGAAGACCGGCGCCGAAACCAGACCACCGAAGTAGCCCGCTTTGCTCGGCTCATCGATCACGACCACGATCGCGTAGCGCGGATCGCTCATCGGGCCAAAACCGGCAAACAGGGAACGGTAAGAGTTGACCGCGTAGCCTTTAACGCCGCCGGACGAGGTTTTACGCGCCGTACCCGACTTGCCGCCGACGTGATACGCCGGCACCTTGGCACGCCAGACACCACGCGGGTTTTCGATCACTTCCTGGAGCATGCCCTGCAAGGTCTTGGCGACCTGCTCCGGCATGACTTGCGTGGCTTGTACGGGCTTGTCCTTGTCGGCCTTGAGCAAGGTCAGCGGTGCTAGCTTGCCGTTGTTGGCCAATGCCGAGAACGCGTGAACCAACTGGATGGCCGTCACGGAAACACCGTAGCCGTAAGACAGGGTCGCGGTTTCGGCTTTGCGCCACTCACGGTAGTTAGGCAGGTTACCCACACGCTCGCCGGGGAAGCCCAAGCCGGTGTCCTGGCCCAGGCCCATTTTCGCCATCTGACGGAAAATTGCTTCGCCACCGATATCGAAGGCGACCTTACTCATGCCCACGTTACTGGAGTTGATCAGGATGCCGGTCAGGTCCAGCACCGGGCCTTCAGTACGCGATACGTCACGAATGGTGTATTTGCCCAACTGCAAGGTACCCGGGTACACCTCAACCTTGTCGGTTGGTTTCCAGCGACCGGTTTCCAGCGCCGCACTCATCGAAATCGGCTTAACCGTTGAACCTGGCTCGAACACGTCGATCATGGCGCGGTTACGCATCATCGCCGGTTGCAGGTTGCGACGGTTGTTCGGGTTGTAAGTCGGTTGGTTGACCATGGCGAGGATTTCGCCGGTCTTTACGTCCATGATCACCAGGCTGCCCGCCTTGGCACCGTTTTCGACCAGCGCATTGCGCAGTTCGCGGTTGGCCAGGTATTGCAGGCGCAGGTCAATCGACAACGCCAAGGTCTTCCCTGCCTTGGCGTTTTTAGTGACTTGAATGTCTTTGATCAGACGACCGCGTCGGTCCTTGATGACCTGTCGCTTGCCCGGTACACCGGCCAGCCATTCGTCATAGGCCAGTTCGACACCCTCACGGCCTTTGTCGTCGATATCGGTAAAGCCCACCATGTGCGCGGTAACTTCACCGGCCGGGTAGAAGCGGCGGAACTCTTCAATGCCGTAAACGCCCGGAACCTTGAGGTCGAGCACGACTTGCCCCTGCTCGGGCGTCAGGCCACGAACGAGGTAAATGAATTCTTTGTTGGCTTGCTGCTCAAGGCGCGCGGTCAGCACTTTAGGGTCTTGCCCAAGCGCGCGCGCCAATGCCGGCCAGTGATCCTTACCCGCCTGCATTTCTTTTGGGTTGGCCCACAGCGTGGTCACGGGCGTACTGACCGCCAGAGGCTCGCCATTACGGTCGGTAATCAAGCCGCGGTGTGCCGGGATAGTGATGTGCCGCAAGCTGCGGGCATCACCCTGACCTTTCAAGAAATCGTGGTCGATCACTTGCAGGTAGATAATCTGGCAGGCGATCGCGCCTACCAGCAGCGCCAGTAAACCCAGCACCACGCGAAAACGCCACGGATAGAGCGCGCCTTCGAGTTTGATCATGGCGTCACCATCCGAACTTCTGCTGCACCGGGGATGTGCATCTTCAGTTGTTCGCTGGCCAGGGTTTCGATACGGCTATGGGCAGTCCAGGTGCTCTGCTCAAGGATCAAGCGGCCCCACTCTGCCTGGGCCTTGTCGCGCACGCTCAGCTCCCCGTACAGGGTGTTGAGCAATTGGCGGTTCCAGTGCGCGCTATAGGAAACGCCCACGGCTGAAACCAGCACGGCAACAAACAGCAGCAGCATGAAGAAGCTTCCGCCGGGGAGTGGTTTGGCGTAAAGCTTGTTCAACGAAGCTTCTCCGCAACGCGCATGACAGCGCTGCGCGAGCGCGGATTGGCTTTGAGTTCAGCTTCAGAAGCGAACTGCGCCTTGCCATGAATTTTGATCTTGGGCTCAAAGGCTTTGTGCTGGACAGGCAAGCCACGCGGCAGGTTGTCCGGTTCACCTTTGACCAAATCGCGCATGAACAGCTTGACGATGCGGTCCTCGAGGGAGTGGAAGCTGATAACAACCAGACGGCCGCCGACTTCCAGCGACTCCAGCGCCGCTTCAAGACCGGCTTTCAGGTCTCCGAGTTCGTTGTTAACGTGAATGCGCAGGCCCTGGAACGTACGGGTCGCAGGGTGCTTGCCCTTTTCCCAGGCCGGATTGGCAACTTTGAGTACTTCAGCCAGATCGCCAGTACGCTCGAACGGCGTAATTTCACGGCGCTCGACCACGGCACGGGCCATGCGACCGGCGTAGCGCTCTTCGCCGTATTCCTTGAACACACGGGTGATTTCTTCGTGGGAGGCGGTGTTGACGAACTCCGCCGCGCTGATGCCCGCATTCGGGTTCATGCGCATGTCCAGCGGGCCGTCATTCATGAAGCTGAAGCCACGCTCCGGGTCGTCAAGCTGTGGCGACGACACGCCCAGGTCGAGCAGAACGCCGCTGACCTTGCCCGCCAGGCCCCGCTCGGCCACTTCGGATCCCATTTCAGCAAAGCTGCGCTGCACAATGACAAAGCGGCCGTCTTCGGCCGCTAGCGCTTGCCCGGTCGCAATCGCTTGTGGATCTTTATCAAACCCGAGGAGACGCCCCTGGGGGCCAAGATGCTGGAGTATCAGGCGGCTATGTCCGCCGCGACCAAAGGTGCCATCCAGATAGCATCCATCAGGACGTACGGCGAGAGCCTCTACGGCTTCATCGAGCAGTACGGTGATGTGGTTGAAGTCGCTATCAATAGTCACAGAATTAAATCACGCAGTTCATCAGGCATCGCGCCCGGTTGTTGAATGGCTGCAAGGTCAGCGGCAGAAACGGCTTCCCAGGCATCCTCGTCCCACAGTTGAAACTTGTTCAACTGGCCCACCAACATCGCGCGCTTGTCCAACTTGGCATACTCACGCAAACGCGGCGGCACCAGAAAACGACCACTGCCGTCGAGCTCAAGATCGACGGCATTACCAATCAACAAGCGTTGTAAACGTCGGTTTTCTTCACGTAACGACGGCAACGCCCGCAGCTTGGTTTCAATCAATTCCCACTCATCGAGCGGGTACACACATAAGCAGGGATCCACCGCATCAATGGTCACGATCAGTTGCCCGGAGCTTCTCGAATTCAGCTCGTCACGGTACCGGCTCGGCATTGCGAGACGGCCCTTGGCATCGAGACTGATTGCGTTAGCTCCGCGAAACACGAGGCGGCACTCCAAATATTAGCGTTTTACGTCTGGAAAACCCACTTTATGCCACTTTTCGCCACTTGCGCACACTATAGGAATGCCCCTACCACACCGTCAAGGCGCGGCCCGAAGGAAAATCCTTACATTACGGAGATTTAGGTGGGTAAATAGACGTACAGCAATAAGCGAAAGGTTTTTTCGAGGAGCGATCCGCAGCTAATTCAATGCGCAGGACTTCAAACTTAAAGTGGTTTCTTAAGAGTGAGGTTTTTTTGACATTAAGATGAGCGGTTCTTCATGCAACTAAAGCGAGGGGGTGAAGCGAGCATTTCTACATGCCTATCTGCTTGCGAAACAAGCAGGGAGAAAAAGGTGGAGAGTCGATCTGTAAGCCGGGTTCTGTCTTGAACAGTCATTCGTCTACGATGGCCATCACTGGACATCTTTAGCAACCTACCCGGTCCCAGCGCGGGCCACGCCTTGGGACCCTATTTGGTCTTGCTCCAAGTGGGGTTTACCTAGCCACGAACTGTTGCCAGACGTGCGGTGCGCTCTTACCGCACCTTTTCACCCTTACCGGCGCCGAAGCGCTTAGGCGGTTATTTTCTGTGGCACTTTCCGTAGGCTCACGCCTCCCAGGCATTACCTGGCACTTCGCCCTATGGAGCCCGGACTTTCCTCCCCCCCCTAATTTTCATAGAGGGCAGCGACTGTCCAATCGACTCTCCGGCGCGAAGGTTAACTGTACGCAGCGTATAGAACAAGCTTTAAAGCGTGTAATCGCGCCCGGCAATCAAACTTCAGCGGCTCTATTTAAAGCCCGACTGTTAAATCAAGGCTAAATGCCACTACTCGTTACTCTGCTTTCTGCTTATCAAGCGCAACTTGGTACAACACGTTCTTGCGCTCACCGGTTATTTCAGCGGCCAATGCAGCAGCACGTTTGAGCGGCATCTCTTTAAGCAACAAATCAAGAATGCGCATAGCTTCACTGCTGACAACTTGATCTGTCTCGGGAGCTGTCCAACCAGCAACCAGCACCACGCATTCGCCACGCTGTTGATTGCTGTCCGCCTCAACAAAAGCGCGCAGCTCGGACAAAGGCAAACCCTTGAGAGTTTCAAAGGTCTTGGTCAGCTCCCGCGCCAACAATGCCGGGCGATCAGCACCAAACACCGACTCCATGTCTTGCAGGCACTCCAGAATACGGTGCGGCGCCTCATAGAAAATCAGCGTACGTGGTTCTTCCTTTACTGCCTCCAGACGCGAGCGACGGCCCACAGCCTTGGCCGGCAAGAAGCCTTCGAAGATAAAGCGGTCAGAGGGCAAGCCCGCGGCCGACAAAGCGGCAATCAAGGCGCACGCACCCGGCACCGGCACCACTTTGACCCCGGCCGCACGTGCCTGGCGCACCAGGTGGTAGCCCGGATCAGAGATCAGCGGGGTCCCCGCGTCGGAGATCAACGCCACGTCCTCACCGGCGAGCAAGCGCTGGATGAAGCGATTACCTTCATCCCGCTCGTTATGCTCGTGACAGGCACCCAGCGGCGTCGCGATACCAAAATGCTGCATCAGGCGCAGCGAGTGGCGCGTATCCTCGGCCGCGATCAGCGATACCTCGCGCAACACTTTGAGCGCTCGCGCACTGATGTCGTCCAGGTTACCGATGGGCGTGGCCACCACATAAAGTGAGCCAACAACGGAATTCAAAGCACCTGGAGCAGTCAAAACGCGCACCTCATGAGAGTTAAAGGCGCCATTGTAACGCGTAGAGCCTGGCTGGACGCACCCTTAAAGGAGCGACCAAAAGTCTCAACCGGCAAAACACTGCCCATCGCAGTGGCCAGAACTCATCTAAAGTGAAGCTTTATCACCAGTAAGATCGCGTCCCGGCCAGCGCTTGGGTACACTTCGCCACTCTTTTGTTCGAGTATCAGGAACACTACATGATCGCTTGCCTGCGGCTGTTCACTGCCCTCTGCCTCGCTGCCTTGCTGGCGGCCTGCGCCAGCTCGCCCTCGTCCAGCCTTGGCGAACTCCCACGTACGCCCGATGCCAGCCTTGAACAGCTGCTGCAAGAGGCCTCTGCGAGCAAGGACCCGGAAAAAGCAGCGCTGCTGCGCCTGTCCGCGACCGACCTTGCCATACGCCAACACAACAACCAGCGCGCTGCGCAAATTCTGGCGCAAGTGCCGCTGGATCAGCTCAAGCCTGCACAACAAGTGTTTGCCAGCACCCTGGCTGCTGAACTGGCGATGAGCCGCAATCAGCCCAAAGACGCGCTGGTCGCCCTGAACCACCCAAGCGTCTCGCGCCTCAACGAGATGCCGGCCGACCTGCAAATGCGCACCCACAAGGTTCGCGCCCAGGCACTGGAGGCTGACGGTCAAACCCTGGCCGCCGCGCGCGAGCGTGTTGCCATGAGCCAAAGCCTGACCGGCGAGGCCGCCAACAGCAACAACGAGGCCATCTGGGCACTGGTTGCCGCCTTGCCGGCTGACCAGTTGCGCACGCCCGAGCCTGGCGTACTGGGCGGCTGGATGTCTTTGGCGCTAGCGATCAAGAGCGCCAGCAGCCTGCAAGACCAGCAAAACGCCATCGATCAATGGCGCGCACAAAACCCGGCGCACCCGGCAGCCATTCAACTGCCAGCCACGCTGATCAAGCTCAAGGAACTGGCCAGCCAACCGCTGACCAAGATCGCCCTGCTGCTGCCTCAAGACGGCCAACTGGCCTCTGTCAGCAAGGCACTGCGCGACGGCTTCATGGCGGCCTACTATCAGGCACAGCAAGCCGGTCAAAACCCGCCGAGCGTTCAGTTCTATGACAGCTCGCGCCTGACCTCGCTGGATGACTTCTATCGCAAGGCCCAGGCCGATGGCGTGCAACTGGTGGTCGGCCCGCTGGAGAAATCCCTGGTCAAGCAACTGAACATGCACCAGCAACTGCCGATTACCACCCTGGCCCTGAACTACAGCGAAGGCGGCCAAGGCCCGGCGCAACTGTTCCAGTTTGGTCTGGCGGCTGAAGACGAAGCCCGTGAAGTGGCTCGCCGTGCCCATGCCGACGGCCTGACCCGCGCAGGGGCCATGGTGCCGCAAGGCGAATGGGGCGACCGCGTACTCAAAGCCTTCCGTCAGGAATGGGAAGCCAACGGCGGCACTATTGTCGGTGTCGAACACATCGACAAGCCGGTTGCCCTGGCACAACAGGTTGCCGACCTGGTGCAACTGCGTAACGCTGGCGGCTCTGGCCAGCCATCGCGCCGTCAGGACATGGAGTTCATCTTCCTGGCCGCAACACCGCAGCAAGCCCAACAGATCAAACCGACCCTGAACTACCAGTACGCCGGTGATATCCCGGTTTACGCCACCTCGCACGTCTTCAGTGCCAGCGGCGACCAGAACCAGTACAACGACATGAACGGCATCCGCTTTTGCGAAACCCCTTGGCTGCTCGACACCGCCAACCCACTGCGCCAGCAAGTAGCAGCGCAATGGCCACAAGCCGGTGGTAGCCTGGGCCGTCTGTATGCCATGGGCGTAGACGCTTTCGAACTGTCGTCGCGCCTGGGCCAGCTCAAGGCACTGCCTGAAAACCGTGTTGACGGCTTGTCCGGCAGCCTCAGCATGGACTCCAGCCAACACATTCAGCGTCAGTTGCCATGGGCCGAGTTCGCCAACGGGCAGATTCATCGCCTGCCTGACACACCCAACTGATGCCCGATCGCTCAAGCCAGCAAACAGGCAAAGATGCCGAGCGCACTGCGCTGCGGCATCTTGAGCGACACGGTTTACGCTTGCTGGCGCAAAATTGGCTATGCAAGCGCGGCGAGCTGGATCTGGTCATGCTTGACGGCGATACAGTAGTATTCGTCGAAGTTCGTTACCGACAACATGCGCAATGGGGTGGCGCACTCGCCAGCGTTGATGCTCGCAAGCGTCAGAAGCTGATTATGGCCGCCCAGTACTTCTTGCAACGCGAATCACGCTGGGCCAACTACCCGTGCCGATTCGACGTGGTAGCCATGGATAGCGCAACACCTCACTTGAACTGGCTACGGAACGCCTTTGACAGCTAAAACGCTGCAGGGCCGATTTCAGCACCCTTTTTAAAACGATTTTGCTTTGCTTTGCGGGCTGCACATTTTTGTGCCGGGAAGTCACTCAGGAACACCTGGATCACGCCCGACCAGCCGCCCTAATTAAGGTCACATAGATGGACATGCAATCCCGGATTCGCCAGCTTTTTCAGGCCAGTATCGACACCAAGCAGCAGGCGATGGCGGTACTTGCTCCGCACATCGAGCTTGCCAGCCAAGTGATGGTCAACGCCCTGCTCAACGAAGGCAAAATGCTCTCGTGCGGCAACGGCGGCTCAGCCGGTGACGCCCAGCACTTCTCGTCCGAGCTGCTCAACCGCTTTGAGCGCGAGCGCCCAAGCTTGCCTGCCATTGCATTGACCACTGACAGCTCGACGATTACCTCGATCGCCAACGACTACACCTTCAACGAGGTTTTTTCCAAGCAGATCCGCGCCCTCGGCCAACCCGGGGATGTGCTGCTGGCAATCTCCACGAGCGGCAACTCGGCCAACATCATTCAGGCCATTCAAGCGGCGCATGATCGCGAAATGATCGTGGTCGCCCTGACCGGTCGTGACGGCGGCGGCATGGCCTCGCTGTTGCTGCCTGAGGACGTGGAAATCCGCGTTCCATCCACTGTCACTGCACGTATTCAAGAAGTCCACCTGCTGGCGATCCACTGCCTGTGCGATTTGATCGACAGCCAACTGTTTGGGAGTGAAGAATGACTTTTAAGCGCCTTAGCCTCGTGGCATTGACGCTGTGCCTCGGCCTGACCGCAGGTTGCAGTTCAGTACTGACCGCTACCCGTGACACACCGATTGAAGACGACCGTGGCACCCGCACGTTCGGCAGCAAAATCGATGATTCGCTGATTGAAACCAAAGTGGCCGTCAACGTCGCCAAGGCCAACCCGGACCTGGATAACGGCTCGCACATCGTGGTCACCAGCTACAACGGTATCGTGCTGCTGGCCGGCCAGACCCCACGCGCCGACCTCAAGGCCCAGGCTGAACAAGCCGCTGCGGCTGTGCAGCGGGTCAAAAAGGTCAACAACGAACTGCAAGTCATGGCGCCCTCCTCGATCCTGGCGCGCAACAACGATGCCTGGTTGACCACCAAAATCAAAACCCAAATGCTGACTGACAACGCCATTCCGGGCTCGCGCATCAAAGTCGTGACCGAGAACGGCATTGTTTACATGCTCGGCCTGGTCACCCAGCAAGAAGCCGCTCGCGCTACCAACCTGGTGCAAGGCGTGTCCGGCGTGCAGAAGATCGTCAAACTCTTTGAGTACATCGACTGATTGGGTGTGTAGGAGCGAGCTTGCCTCGCGATCTTTTGATCCTGAAAGATCGCGAGGCGAGCTCGCTCCTACAGGATGGGACAGCGACCCATAAAAAAGGCGACCTCTGCAGGTCGCCTTTTTTGTTACTTCACCACTTTGAGGCTTGGCCGTCCGCTAGGGCGCGGCGGCTCGGGGTCTGGCGGCGAGCAGTCGTCGTCCGGCTCAATCTCGTCATCCTCGTCAAACGCCTCTTCAAGATCAAACATCATGCCCTGGCCGTTTTCCCGGGCGTAAATGCCCAGAATGGCAGCTGCCGGCACGTACAACGTGTGTGGCACACCTCCAAAACGCCCGTCAAAGCTGACCGCTTCGTTGTCCATGTGCAGGTTACGCACGGCGCTCGGGGATACGTTCAGGACAATCTGTCCGTCACTGGCAAAACCCTGCGGCACTTGCACCTTCGGGTAGTCCGATTTAACCAGCAAGTGCGGAGTGCAATCGTTGTCCACAATCCACTCATAGAGCGCACGCACCAGATAAGGTCGACTTGAATTCATCAAGGGCTCCTAAAGCCTTAGCGCATGTCGCGTTCGACACCAGACAAGCTTGCCTGGAAAGCCTCACGCGCAAACTGGCGCTCCATATAGTCAAGCAGCGGCTTGGCAGGCCGCGGCAACTCAATACCCAAAACAGGCAGGCGCCAGAGTATCGGTAATAGACAGCAGTCGACCAGACTTTGCTCGTCACTGAGGAAAAAAGGTTTGTCTGCAAATAATGCCGACACACCTGTCAGGCTCTCGCGCAATTCTTTGCGCGCCTGTACACGCGCCGGTTCTATGGTGCGCGAATCGAGGATCAAGTCGACCAGGTTGCACCAGTCACGCTGGATCCGGTGCATCAGCAGACGGCTGTTGGCCCGAGCTACCGGGTACACCGGCAACAACGGCGGATGCGGGTAACGCTCATCCAGGTATTCCATTACGACAGTCGATTCCCACAACGCCAGGTCGCGGTCGACCAGGGTTGGCAGGCTGCCATACGGGTTCACTTCGATCAGTTTTGGCGGATGACGACCCGCCACCACACTGATGATCTCGGCGCTGACACCTTTCTCGGCGAGCACAATGCGTACTCGGTGGGAATAGTGGTCGGCGGGGTCGGAGTAACAGGCCAACCGATTGGTCACGCCCATGGCGGTCCTCCTCGCTTGTTGAAATTATCAGAAGCGGAAAAACGAACGCGCCCAAGAGGTGCCTCCCATAACAGCAGAACCGCGAAAGCGGGCCATGGTGGCCCCGCTTTCGCCGTGTCCTGCACTGTTACCTTTTTAGAGACACCCTTGGGCGCGCACGATTAACAGCAATGCATGTAACGGTATCAGTGCACATCCTTCCAGTATTCGCGCTTGAGCAAATAAGCGAAGACGAAGAAGAAGGCCAGATAGAGCAGTACGTACGTACCGATGCGCTGATGCTCCAGCTTCACCGGGTTAGCCGAATAGGCCAGGAAGGTCACAAGGTTCTTGATCTTCTCGTCGAACTGCTCTTCAGTCAGCGTGCCGGTCTTGGGCAACACTGTCAGCTGGTCGCACGCTTCATGTGTCAAAGGCGTGCCGGTGAGCGGATCATACTGCTTCTTGCCGTCTTCGACGATCTGTACTTGCTTGCAACCGATAACTTGACGCCCTTGCAGCGGTGCAAGCACGTTCGGCATGCCCACATTCGGGAAGACCGTATTGTTCACACCCCAAGGGCGCGACGGGTCTTCATAGAACGAACGCAGGTAGCTGTAGAGCCAGTCTGTACCACGCACGCGAGCCACCAGGGTCAAGTCGGGCGGAGCCGCGCCAAACCACGCCTTGGCGTCTTCTGGCTGCATGCCGATGTTCATGTGGTCGCCAATTTTGGCACCGGTGAACACCAGATTCTTGAGCATGACATCGTGGGGGATCCCCAGATCGTCAGCCACCCGCTCGTAACGCTGAAACTTGGCGCTGTGACAGCCCATGCAATAGTTGGCAAAGGTACGCGCGCCATCTTGCAACGCGGCCTTGTCAGAAACATCGATGTCGACCTTGTCCAGCTGCACGCCCTGTTCGGACGCAAAGGACAGCACCGGCATCATCGCGAGCATTAATACGGCAAATAACTTTTTCATCAGCCAGTCACCCTTTCCGGAACCGGTTTGGTCTTCTCAAGCCGGGTGTAGAACGGCATCAAAATGAAGTAGGCGAAGTACAGGAACGTACACACCTGCGACAACAACGTGCGCTCCGGGGTCGGCGACAACACACCCAACACGCCCAGAATCACGAACGAGATGCAGAACACCCACAGCCAGATCTTGCTCATCCAGCCTTTGTAGCGCATGGATTTAACAGGGCTGCGGTCCAGCCAGGGCAACACAAACAGCACCGCAATCGCAGCGCCCATGGCGATCACGCCCATGAGCTTGTCCGGGATTGCCCGCAAGATCGCGTAGAACGGCGTGAAGTACCACACAGGGGCAATATGCTCCGGTGTCTTGAAGGCGTTAGCTTGCTCAAAGTTCGGTTTTTCGAGGAAGTAGCCGCCCATTTCAGGGAAGAAGAACACTATCGAACAGAAGATAAACAAGAACACCACAACGCCTACAATGTCTTTCACGGTGTAGTACGGATGGAATGGTATGCCGTCCAGCGGGATGCCGTTCTCGTCCTTGTACTTCTTGATATCAATGCCGTCAGGGTTGTTCGAACCCACTTCATGCAGCGCCAGAATGTGCAGCACCACCAGCCCCAAAATCACGATGGGCAGCGCGACAACGTGCAGCGCGAAGAAGCGGTTCAGGGTAATGCCGGAGATCAGGTAGTCACCGCGGATCCATTGCGTCAGGTCATTACCGATCACCGGGATCGCCCCAAACAGCGAGATGATCACCTGGGCGCCCCAGTAGGACATTTGCCCCCATGGCAGCAAATAGCCCATGAACGCTTCTGCCATCAGGGCCAGATAAATCATCATGCCGAACAGCCAGACCAGTTCGCGCGGCTTCTGATAAGAGCCGTAGAGCAAGCCACGGAACATGTGCAGATACACCACAATAAAGAACGCCGACGCACCGGTGGAGTGCAACAGGCGCAGAATCGAGCCGTATTCGACGTCACGCATGATGTATTCGACTGAGGCAAACGCGTCCTCTGCCGTTGGCGTGTAACTCATGGTCAGCCACACGCCCGTGACGATCTGGTTGACCAGCACCAGCAAGGCGAGGGAGCCAAAGAAGTAGAGGAAGTTGAAGTTCTTCGGTGCGTAGTACTTGCTGAGGTGGTCTTCCCACATTTTGGTGGCCGGGAAGCGAGCATCAATCCAATCCATGAACTTGCTCATTACGCGGTCTCCCCATCAAGGCCAACGACAATAATGTTGTCCGACTCATAGTAATAAGGCGGCACAGGCAGGTTTAGCGGGGCAGGCTGAGCCTTGTAGACGCGACCCGCCAGGTCATAGTGCGAACCGTGACACGGGCAGAAATACCCTCCCACCCAATCCTTGCCAAGGTCGGCAGGGGCCACTTCAGGACGGAAAGTAGGCGAGCAACCCAAGTGGGTGCAGATGCCGATCAGCAGCAGAATTTCGGGCTTGATCGAGCGTAATTCGGGGTTTACGTAGGTCGGTTGATCTGACTGTTTGGAGTCTGGATCCGCAAGCCGATCATCGATTTTCTTCAGATTGGCCAGGATTTCTTCTGTTCGGCGGACGATGAACACTGGCTGACCACGCCATTCTGCAACCATTTGCTGGCCCGGTTCGACCTTGGCGATATTGACCTTTACCGGCGCACCAGCGGCCTTGGCCTTGGCACTGGGGAACCACGACCCCACGAACGGGACCGCCGCCCCCACCGCTCCTGCAGCACCCACCACGGATGTGGCTGCCACGAGGAAGCGACGCCGACCGACATTAACGTCGACTTTGCTCATTCCGTCCTCTCCCATCAGCTTTGCGGCCTGTTAAATCAGGCATCTAGTAAGTAGCAAACTAATCTTTATAAAAATTTTGCCGAATGGTAATGAAAAGACCCCACTAAAACAAGGTAATTACCGGGAGCGACAGGCTGCAGCCCTTGCAGCGCAGGCAGTTGGCGGATGTGGCACGTTGTCACAGCAACTTTTTGGCGCCCATAAAAAAAGCCCAGCTCCGTGAGGAGGCTGGGCTTTTTTGAACGAAGCTGCGAATTAACGCTTCGAGTACTGCGGACGCTTACGCGCTTTACGCAGACCGACTTTCTTACGTTCAACTTCACGAGCATCGCGAGTTACGTAGCCTGCTTTACGCAGAGCGCTACGCAGAGTCTCGTCGTAGTCCATCAGAGCGCGAGTGATACCGTGGCGGATTGCGCCAGCTTGACCACTTACACCGCCACCGAGAACGGTAACGTAGATGTCGAATTTCTCAACAGTCTCGGTCAGTTCCAGCGGCTGACGAACTACCATGCGGGCAGTTTCGCGGCCGAAGAAGTTTTCCAGGGAGCGGTTGTTGATGGAGATGTTGCCAGTACCCGGACGCAGGAAAACGCGTGCGGTTGCAGTCTTACGACGGCCAGTGCCGTAGTTTTGAGTCGCCGACATAATGAACTATTCCGTTAAAACTTCAGTTCTTGGGGCTGCTGAGCAGTATGAGGGTGAGCAGCGCCCGCATAGACTTTCAGCTTACGGTACATGTCGCGACCCAGTGGGTTTTTAGGCAGCATGCCTTTAACCGCGGTCTCGATCACGCGCTCAGGAGCTTTGGCGATCAGCTTTTCGAAGTTGATCGACTTAATCCCGCCCGGGAAACCGGAGTGAGAGTAGTACATCTTGTCAGAGGTCTTAGCACCAGTAACACGAATCTGCTCGGCATTGATAACAACGATGTAGTCACCGGTGTCAACGTGCGGAGTGAATTCAGGCTTGTGCTTACCACGCAGACGGCTCGCGATCTCGGTGGCCAGACGACCCAGGGTCTGACCAGCAGCGTCGACGACAAACCAGTCGCGCTTTACTGTTTCTGGTTTAGCAGTAAAAGTTTTCATTCTTTATAGCCTCAGGGGCCGCCCTGTAAATTAGACGGCGGATCTTACTGAATAGTGCGTACTTTGACAAGTCAAAGGCAGCCGGGTACAGACGCTATCGGGGGCTCGGGTCAGCGCGTCCGTTCAACGGCAAGATTCTTCGGCAGGCGGCGCATCACTTCCACTGCAGAAAGAGGTCGACGATTATCCAGATTGCGCAAAAAATTACAACCTGCTTTTATGATTCTTTCCCCGAAGGAGTGACCGATGGACTACCGCCAGCTAGGCCGCAGCAACCTCAACGTGAGTGCCATTGCCCTCGGCACCATGACCTGGGGTGAGCAAAACACCCAAGATGAAGCCTTTGAGCAAATCGAGTACGCGAAAAACGCCGGCATCAACTTCCTCGACACCGCCGAGATGTACCCGGTCCCGCCCAAAGCCGAGACCTACGCCACCACCGAGCGCTACATCGGCAACTGGTTCAAGGCTCGTGGCGACCGTGCCGACTGGGTACTGGCCAGCAAAATTGCCGGGCCGGGCAACACCATCGACTACATCCGTGACGGCAACCTGAAACACAACCGCGCCCACATCGTGCAAGCGCTGGACGCCAGCCTCAAGCGCCTGCAAACCGACTGGATCGACCTGTACCAGTTGCACTGGCCAGAGCGCAGCACCAACTTCTTCGGCCAACTGGGCTACACGCACAAGGCCGACGAAGACTTCACCCCGCTAGAAGACACCCTCGAAGCCCTCGACGAACAAGTCAAAGCCGGCAAAATCCGTCATATCGGCCTGTCCAACGAAACCCCATGGGCGACCATGAAGTTTCTGCAATTGGCCGAGAGCCGTGGCTGGCCACGCGCGGTGTCGATCCAGAATCCCTACAACCTGCTCAACCGCAGCTTTGAAGTGGGCCTCGCGGAAATCGCCATCCGCGAACAGTGCGGGCTGCTCGCCTACTCGCCGCTGGCGTTTGGCATGCTGACCGGCAAGTACAACGGCGGCGCCCGCCCGGCAAAAGGCCGCCTGAGCCTTTACAGCCGCTTCTCGCGCTATTCCAACCCGCAATCGGTTGCCGCCAGCGAGCGCTACGTCGCACTGGCTCGCGAACACGGGCTGGATCCGGCACAAATGGCCTTGGCGTACGTCACCCAACAACCGTTCGTGACCAGCAACATCATTGGCGCCACCACCATGGAGCAACTGAAAAGCAACATTGCCAGCGCCGATCTGAAGCTCTCGGATGAAGTGCTCGCAGGCATTGAGGCCATTCACAAAGAGCAGCCAAACCCGGCGCCTTGACCCTACCCCCCTGTAGGAGCGAGCTTGTCTCGCGATCTTTTAAATGATCAAAAGATCGCGAGACAAGCTCGCTCCTACACAGCGGTTTAACTCCCCCTCCCCTAGACACACAGGAAAAAACATAAGACGATCCAGCCGTAAGTTGACCAATTTCACCTATAAGAATAATCAAACCATGTCTACTCAACTCTCCACGCCCTTGCGGCGCGTCAGCGTTTTGGCCACGGATCAGGTGTTCGCTTCTACCCTGATGCAAGCCAAGGATTTCTTTCACCTGGCCAGCCTGCGCCACGGCAAACAATTGGGCCAAGGCTTCAACGCCAGCTTCGAAACCCGTCTCGTCAGCCCAGACAGCCTGCCCGTAGGCAGTTTCAGCAATGTGTTGCTGCCCGTCGATGGCGGCCTGGATGACGCCGATATCATCATCCTCCCCGCCTTCTGGGGCGACTTTGACACCTTGTGCCAGCGCTACCCGCAGGTCATGCCATGGCTGCGCGAGCAACATGCACGCGGCGCCGTGTTGTGCGCAGCGGCCACCGGCGTATTCTGGCTGGCAGAAGCCGGCTTGCTCGACGGTAAAGAAGCCACGACGTACTGGCGTTTTTTCAACACCTTTGCCGAACGCTTCCCACAGGTGCACCTCAATCAGGACAAGCACCTCACCGACGCCGACAACCTGTATTGCGCGGGCGGCCCTACTTCGGCCTGTGACCTGTACATCTATTTGATTGAGCGTTTCTGCGGCGCAAATATCGCCCAGGCCGTGGCCCGCGACATTCTGTATGAAGTGCAACGCAACTACTCACCGGGGCGCATTGGCTTCGGCGGGCAAAAGCTGCATCAAGACGTGATTATTTTGCAGATTCAGCACTGGCTCGAAGAGCACTTTGCCGACAAGTTTCGTTTCGAAGACGTTGCCCGTGAACACGGCATGAGCATCCGCAATTTCATGCGCCGCTTCCAGATCGCAACGGGGGACAAACCCCTGCATTACCTGCAGCGTTTGCGCATCGAAACCGCCAAGGGTTTGCTGTCTGCCACCCGCAAAAGCATCAAGACCATCAGCTACGACGTGGGCTACGACGACGCCAGCTTCTTTGCGAGGCTGTTTCGCCAGCACACTGAACTGTCGCCCAACCAATACCGGCAGCAGTTTCAGCAAGCGGCGTAATTTGGGCAGACAATCTGTAGGAGCGAGCTTGCTCGCGATCTTTTGATTTTTTAAAAGACCAAAAGATCGCGAAACAGCGCTCGACTAAGGCTTGTGGGCGCGTGTCAGGTATTCGTGGGACTGCATCTCAAGCAAGCGGCTCAAGGTACGCTGGAACTCGAAGCTCAAACGACCACCGGTGTAGAGATCTTTTAGCTCGACTTCAGCCGAGATGATCAGCTTGACGCCACGGTCGTAGAACTCGTCGACCATGTTGATAAAACGACGCGCGATGTCGTCGGTTTTAACGTCCATTTGCTCAACACCGCTGAGGATCACGGCATTGAAGATCTTGCCCAGCTCAATGTAGTCGTTCTGGCTACGCGGGCCATCGCACAACTCGCGGAAATCAAACCAGGCCACATCATCACAGGTACGCAACGCACGAATGGTGCGGTTCTCGATGACCAGGTCATCATTCTCGACCGCCCGAGTTGAGTTGTGCGTCAACGCTTTGAAGCTATCGCGCAGGCACGCTTCTGAGGCGTCATTGAGCGGGAAGTGATACAGCTCGGCTTGCTCAAGATGGCGCAAGCGGTAATCGACACCGCTGTCGACGTTGACGATATCGGTGTTCTGTTTGATCAGCGCAATGGCCGGCAAGAAGCGGGCACGCTGCAGGCCGTCCTTGTACAGACCGTCCGGGACGATGTTGGAGGTCGCCACCAGGGTCACGCCGTTCTTGAACAGCTCTTCCATCAGGGTGCCGAGAATCATGGCGTCGGTAATGTCCGACACAAAGAACTCGTCGAAACAGATCACCCGCGCTTCATCGGCAAAGCGCTTGGCAATGATGGTCAGCGGGTTTTTCTCGCCATTGAGAGTGCGCATTTCTTCGTGCACACGCTTCATGAAGCGGTGAAAGTGCGTACGCACCTTCTGCTTGAACGGCAGGGCATCAAAGAACGTATCGACCAGGTAAGTCTTGCCCCGGCCCACACCGCCCCAAAAATACAGGCCTTTGACCGGCGTGATTTCTTTTTTGCCAAACAGCTTGCCCAGCAGGCCAGACTTGCTCTGCGAAGACGCGACCAAGTCGTCATAGAGACGCTGCAGGTGACGCACAGCGTTTTCCTGCGCGGCATCGTGGAAGAAGTCCGGGCGTTTCAGATCAGCTTGATATCGTTCTAGAGGCGTCATAATTCGCTAGCTGGGCAACAAAAACGGGCCGACACTTTAGCGACGGCCCGGGGGAATGGCAATCAAACCTGGGACGAAACGTCGCAGTTTGTCAGTCTTGCGCAGGCACCAAGGCCAAGCGCAACGCTTCGATTGCCGCATCACGTGCTGCGTCATCGGCAAATGCCGGGCTGTCAGCAACACTCGCACCGTCCAGCCAAACGCTGAAACTCAAACCGTCAGCGCGTACATCCAGCGCTTCACCCGATTGCAATTGCTTGGTCACCTGCCCCGCCGTTTTACCATCGGCGAAGCTGCGCGACAGCAGCAATTGCTCGCCATCAGCGCTCAACAGACGGAAACGGAAGCTGCCGTCTTCATCGCGGAAGCTGACAAAGCGCGGGCCTTTGGCGGCCTTCTTTTTGCTTGCCGCCGTGGTTTGCGCAGCGTTCTCAAACGAACGCAGGCCCACGGCTTCGCGCAGCTCATCCAAAAACGGCGTCGCGATGGCACGGGCTTTTTGCGCGCCGGTCTTAAGAATGTCTTCCATGTCTGCGGGGCGCGACATCAGGTCGTGATAACGCTCGCGTGCTTCGCCCAATTCAGCGTCCAGCAGCTTGAACAGACGGTCTTTCGCCTCACCCCAGCCCAAGCCCTGCAACAGCTCGCTACGGAACTCAGCCGACTGCTCAGGCGTCGAGAACGCCTGGTACAAGGTGAACAAGTGCGAGTTGTCCGGATCTTTGGCTTCGCCCGGCGCACGGGAGTCGGTCACGATCCGCGAGATCGCGCTTTTCATGTCTTTGGCGCTGGTGAACAACGGAATGGTGTTGTCGTAGCTTTTCGACATCTTGCGACCGTCAAGTCCAGGCAAGGTCGCCACGCTTTCTTCAATCAATGCCTCAGGCATGGCGAAGAACTCTTTGCCATTGCCGAACAAGTGGTTGAAGCGCTGACCGATATCACGGGCCATTTCAACGTGCTGGATCTGGTCACGACCCACCGGCACCTTGTGCGCGTTAAACATCAAGATGTCTGCGGCCATCAGAACCGGGTAGCTGTACAAGCCCATGGTGATGCCCGCATCCGGGTCTTCACCGTTTTCCAGGTTCTTGTCTACCGACGCCTTGTACGCATGCGCACGGTTGAGCAGGCCTTTGGCCGCCACGCAGGTCAGAAACCACGCCAGTTGCGGGATTTCCGGGATATCAGACTGGCGATAGAACGTCACACGCTCAACATCCAGACCGCCCGCCAGCCAGGTGGCTGCGATTTCCTGACGCGAACGCTGAATGCGCTGCGGGTCATCACATTTGATCAGGGCGTGATAGTCGGCCAAAAAGTAAAACGAGTCGGCGTTGCTGTCACGGCTGGCAAGGATTGCCGGGCGGATAGCACCGGCATAATTGCCCAGGTGCGGCGTGCCGGTGGTAGTGATACCGGTGAGGATACGAGTACGAGTGGTCATGGGTAATCGCTTATCAGGCTGTATCAATTCAAAAGGCGTGGCGCTACCAACTCTTTGAGTTCGGGCAGCTTGCCGTGAAAAAAGTGTCCGCATTCTGCCACTTTCAGCAGCTCATGGGGGCGTGAGAGGTCTTTTGACCAGTCATAAACCAGTTGCGGATCAATCACTTCGTCGGTTTCAGGCTGGATAACCGTGATCGGGCAGGTCTGTGGCAGCGCATCTTCATCACGCAAACGCATCACCGCAGGCGCGACCATAAACAGGCGTGCGAGCTTCACACCCTGCGCCTCCAGTCGTCCGCCCAGGCTGGCGGCGACAAAACCGCCGAATGAAAACCCCAGCAGGGTCAGCGGCAGATCCGGGTATTGAGCACGCAACCAACGGGCAGCCGCCAACGCATCGTCGACTTCGCCAGTGCCCATGTCGTGGCTGCCGCCACTGGCCCCTGTGCCACGGTAATTAAATCGCAACGTAACAAGACCCGCATCGCGCGCAGTGCGCTGCAGGGTCGAGACCACTTTATTCATCATCGTCCCACCCTGCACCGGGTTGGGATGGCACAGCAGCGCGAGGCCGCGCGGCTCAGCAGAATCGAGGTATAAAGCTTCCAATTGGCCAACCGGGCCATCAATCACTACGGGGGTTTCGCGGGTAAGCAAGAAGGAACTCCGTGACCTCAAAGTGGGTCGACACGTCTAGCTGATAGATTCTGTCTGGCATATTTGCGAGTGCATCGCGGTATACAGCGCAGGTCCGAGCCGTTAACGTAAAGCAAAGCCGTTTATAGAGGAAGGACTCGTGGAAAGCTCGCTCTTAATTTGGTTGTTGCCGACCCTGGCTCTGGTTGCCGGTGTCGTCATTGGTTTTCTGGTCGCTCGTCTGCTGCCGAACGCCGCGCCTAATCGCACGCAGCGTCAGCTGGACGATATCCAGGAACGTTTTGATAACTATCAGGGTGAGGTCGTTACCCACTTCAACACCACTGCCAATCTGGTGAAGAAACTCACCCAGAGCTACCAGGAAGTACAAGATCACCTCGCCGAGGGCGCCAACAGCTTGGCCCTGGACGAGCAAACACGCCAACGTCTGCTGGCTGCCCTGCACTCTGAAGCCCCACAACCGCACCGCGAGCGCCTCACCCCGCCGCACAGTTCCGAGCCGCCGAAGGACTACGCGCCAAAAAGCCCGAACGCCCCCGGCATGCTCGATGAGCACTACGGTCTGAAGAAGTAATTCACCCGGCCAGACGCTCAACAAAAAGCCCCGCGATCAGCAATGATCGCGGGGCTTTTTTAGTGGGCGCTGGAGTCACTACCCAGGGTTGTGACTCCACCTGCCACGTTACGGGTACTGTTGAACCTGACCCTGCTGCTGGTAGTTCATGCCCGGAATCGGCATCAGCGTAATTTGAACACGGCGGTTCTGAGCACGACCGTCCGGGGTGGCGTTGCTGGCAATCGGATCTGCCGGGCCTTTACCGATCACCGACAGGTACTGACCGCTCACGCCCTGCGACGTCAAATACGTTGCAACGCTTTGCGCACGCTGTTGCGACAACTGCTGGTTGAAAGCGTTGTTACCGGTGCTGTCGGTGTAGCCCACGATCTGGATCTGCTGCTGGTTGTTCAACTGCTTCAGCGAATTGGCGAGGCTGTTAAGCGGCTGATAGAAGCTTGGCGCAATGTTCGCAGAGCTGGTGGCAAACGTGATGTTGCCCGGCATCACCAGGGTAATGTTGTCGCCTTGGCGCTGCACTTCAACGCCGGTGTTGGCCATGCTGGCGCGCAGTGCGGCTTCTTGCTTGTCAGCGTAATAGCCGTAGCCCGCAGCCCCCAGGCCCGCGACCGCAGCGCCAATCAGCGCACCCTTGCCACGGTTGTTGTGGTCAATGGCAGCACCGGCAACAGCACCGGCCAAGGCACCCAGACCACCGTACTTGGCGGTATTGCTCATGCCCGACGAGGCCTGGCCCTGGTTGTCATAAGGGTTAGGAGAGGCGCAGCCGGCCAACAAGGCAATCGCACTTGCAGCAACAATCAAACGACGCGAAATAAACATGGTGAAGCTCCTACTTAATCTTTCTGGGTCAAAGGCCGCTGGCAGTAGACCTCTGTGGAACGTTGGAACACGACCAACGGTAAAAATTCCATTACATCTTGTTTAAGCGCGAACAAACGGGTTCTCACGCATTTCGTCGCCAAGGCGAGTATCCGGACCATGCCCGGTGACCACGGTGGCATCCTCATCCAGCGTATACAGCCGCTGCTTGATCGAACGCACGATAGTGGCCTGATCACCGCCCCATAAATCCGTGCGCCCGACGCCGCGACGAAACAGCGTATCGCCCGCGATCAACAGCTTAGACTCAGAAAACCAAAAACTCATGGACCCAGGCGTATGCCCCGGCGTGTGCAGCGCAACACCGCAGCCACAGGCCAGCTCTTCGTCATCGGCCAACCAGCGATCGGGGGGCGGCACCGGCGTATACGGCACGCCAAACAAACCGCATTGCATCTCCAGGTTGTCCCACAAAAACTGGTCTTCCTTGTGCAAATGCAGCGTCGCCCCGGTTTTCTCCTTGAGCTGACCCGACGCCAAAAAGTGATCCAGATGCGCATGCGTATGGATGATGCTCACCACCTGCAAACCCAGCTTCTCCAGCCGCGCCAGAATCAACTCATGGTCACCGCCCGGATCCACCACAATGGCTTTTTTAGTGACCGGATCACCGATGATCGTGCAGTTGCACTGCAACGGACCGACGGGGAAGGTTTCGCGGATGAGGGTGGGTTTTGCTGGATTCATCAGTGTTCCTGTAAAAGCTTGATCTAAAAATAGAGGTGATAAGAATTGCAAAATCGGGCATTTCTCGTGCGGATGCTCAAAATGCTTGAAGCACACGGCCACTGTTAACAAACCATTTCATATCGTAGCCGAACCAGATCAGCCAGCAGCTCTTTGCTAAGCCCCCAATCCAACTGCTTAAACCCTTGTAAAAAGGCAATCGCGTAATGGCTTACAACAGACCCTGGAAGTCCTTCTCAGATCAACTTCAGCAGTTGAAAGATCGCGGCATGGTTGTGACCGATGATGTCGCCGCACTCAACTACCTGGAGCGTATCGGATATTACCGCCTGACCGCTTACTGGTATTCCTTCAGGCAGTTTCAGGTGGCGCAAGACCCCGTCACTAAACAACTCAGCACGGTGCGTACCGATCAATTTGAAACCAAGACTCAGTTTGTAGATGCCGTGGAGCTGTACCTCTTCGATAAAAAACTGCGCCTTCTGGTAATGGACGCTCTGGAGCGCATTGAGATTGATCTTCGCGTCGATATCGCTTACCTGTTAGGTCAACGCAATACCTTCGCACACCTGGATGCGACAGCATTACACCCCACATTTGCCGGCAAGGTAGACAAACGCAGTGGCAAAACCACTTTCGACATCTGGCAGGATAAATACAAAGGGTTGCTGGATCGCTCCAAGGAAGATTTCGTCAAACATTACCGCGAAAAACACGGCCCACATTTACCTCTGTGGGTCGCCGTAGAGATATGGGACTTTGGCGCCATTTCACAGTTACTGGCCATGATGAAAGTCGCGGATCAGCAGCAGATTGCCAGCAAATATGGGGTCAACGATTGGAAGGTCTTCAAAAGCTGGGTTCGCTCTCTCAGCTACCTGCGCAACCTGTCCGCCCACCATAGCCGTTTGTGGAACCGCAACATGACGGATCAACCCCGCCTCCCAACCCACAAAGGAGACATTGACTGGTGCGATGACTTCATCGGTAAAGCTGACCTTATCGCCAGGCCTTTCTTGCTGCTCAGCATTGCCAGACACATGATCAAAGTGGTTTGTCCGCGTACTGAATGGCACCTGCGTGTGCAGCAACATTTACAGCAATTTCCGCTGCAACATTCAAATCGCAAGCTGTCCATTGCGGACATGGGGCCCCCGGCCGGGTGGGAAGGGTGGTGGATCAAATAGATCCAGGCCGAAAAATAAAAAACCCCCGCGTAAGCTCAATTAAGCGCAAAGAGGCGGGGGCCGTGTTGGGGCCAATACTAGAGGCCATGTTCGAATTGATCAAGCACTTGCTAAACCGCAGGCGCGCTCAAAACTTCAGCCCCACGCTCAACGCCACAAAATCGCGGTCGCTGAGGTTGTTGTAACGCCCGCCAAAGAAGTTGGTATACGACAGGCTGCTCAAGTAGGTGTTTTCGTATTCGGCATCGATGCCCAGGCTGATGGCCTTGCGGCCTTCGTTGAAGGTGTTGTCCGGCCCCGGCGAGTAGCCGCTGACGTCATGGGACCAGCCCAGGTTGGGTTTCAGGTCGAGGCCGGGCAAGACTTTGTTGTAGTCCCACACCGCACGGGCACGATAGCCCCAGGCATTGGCCGTGGTGAAGCCGTCATGGCCGTCAGAACCAAACACCGGGTCACGCCCGTAACGCGCCTGTGCGCTGTTTTCCAGCCCGGCGACGTGGATCACTCCGACCTCGCCGGTCAGCGTCAGTCGATCAGCGCCCATGGCGTTGTCGAAGATGTGCCGCAACGAGGTCTGGAACTGGGTGATTTCTTTGCGCCGATATCCCTGGTTATCAGCACCCGGCGTCACGCTCAGTGGGGACGCATCGGCAAGGCCGGGCAACAGGGTCACGTTGGCGTACAGCAGGTCGTTACTGTTGAGTTGTACCGGCGCGTTGGGGCGGTAGCTCAGCTCGCCTTTCCAGACCGTGCCTGTGGATAACGTGGTGTTGAAGCTCAATCCATACAGGCGAATGTCTTCGGGGTATTCAACGTAGTAGCTGGCGTTGCCGGCCACTATCATTGGCGCCAGGCCGCCCGTACCAGAGGCAGTGTTGTACACCGATTGCGACGCCGCACGACCACTGAGGATCGGGTCACGGCTGTGGTAGTTCATAAAGAACGCACCAAAATCGGTGTCCAGCGGCTCAAACACGTAGTGCAGGGCCAGGCCAAATTGCCCGCTGTTGCGCGCATCACGATCAGCCCCGCGACGCACCAGCACGCCCTCCTCGTTCACCTCGACTCCCGCCGAGGTCAGCGCGGCAAGGTCGGCGACATTCAGTGCAGAGCGCTTGCTCATCACCCGGTAATTGCCGCTGCAGCCATCGGCCATCACGTCAGATTGCGAGAAGAACGTCCCGCAGTTATCGGCTTCGGACTGTTCCCAGTCGAGCTGGTAAAAGGCTTGGGCAGACAGGTTGTCGGTCAGGTTTTGCGAAACGTAGAACAGGTTGACCGGGACCAGGCCATCTTTGAAAGCGCTGCCGGGGCGTCGATAAGCGGAAACGTCCGTGGGGTTAATCGCATTGATCCCACCGCCGATAAACTCACCTTCGCCCCAACTGACCACTTGTTTGCCTACACGCACCGACCCCGGCTGATCGCCAATCGCGTAGTTGTGATAGACGTAGGCATCCAGCAGTTGCGTGCCGGCCGACTGCGCCGACGCCCGGCGACCGCTGTCACTGATGGGTTTGAAGGGGCGACTGTCGTCTTGCAGCTCAAAGTCGTACCAGTACTTGCCGCGCACATAGAGGCCGCTGTCGCCGACCTTCAGTTCCAGGCCGTGAATGCCGGTGAAAATTTTCGAAAAGGTTTCGCCGCGTTTGAAATTGAGACGGCCATCGTCAGAGATTTCAGAGTGACCTTTACCGCCATTGTTGGCGCCGATGAATTTGCTGTCGGCCTTGGCGGTGGACCAACTGGCGCCGATGGACAGTTCGGAGTCCAACTGGCCTTCGACTTCGCCAATGTTAAAGCTCACGCCCCAAGCGGGCCCGGCGAGCACCGAGGCGAGGCTGACTGCCATGGGCAGTTTGGCTCGGCACCAGAACCGGCTGACTGAGGGCATTGATACTTCTCCGTGCGCACGCTGCAATAAGCCCGCAAGGATGAAGGAAAACCAGAATTTGACAAGATCATCTACCAACCAACCCTCTGTAGGAGCAGCCGGTCGACGCTCGATTGCCTCGCGATCTTTTGATAGCTGAAAAGATCGCGAGGCAAGCTCGCTCCTACAGACGGTGGTGCGGTCAATGCATCTCGGTGAAGGCCAGTTTCACGCCCAATGCGACCAGTACCGCGCCCATGGTGCGGTCAAACCAGTGGCCCATACGGGCAAAACCGGTACGCACGCGCTGATGGCTGAACAACATCGCCACCATGCAGAACCACACGCCCGTCGCCACCGCCAGGTACACGCCGTAACCGGCCTGGATCGCCAGCGGTGTGTGCGGGTTGATCACAACGGTGAACAGCGACAGAAAAAACAACGTCGCCTTGGGGTTCAGCCCGTTAGTCACAAAGCCCGAAGTAAAGGCGCCGCGCGCGGTGCGCTCGCCCACCGGCAATGCCGCAGCAACAGCGGCAGGGTCCGCAGGCTTGGCGCGCAGGGCCTTGAAGCCGATGTACAGCAAGTACGCTGCGGCCAACCACTTGAGCGCGTTAAACAGCACAATCGACTGCGACACAATGATCCCGATACCCAGCAACGAATACCCCACATGCAGGAAAATCGCCGAACCCACGCCCAGCGCGGTAAACATCCCCGCACGTCGACCGTGGGTCACGCTTTCACGCACGACCACAGCAAAATCCGGCCCCGGGCTGGCCACAGCCAACAAGTGAATCAAGGCGACAGTCAAAAATTCTGTCCAATACATGCACGGCTCCATTACAAATTGTTTCTTCTGTTAGGCTCGACACCTTACGCCTTCACTCGACAGCACAAAAGGTACAGTTGATGACGAATACTCACCGCGCAGTCTTCCTTGATCACCCGTCTCTTGACCTCGGCGATCTTGACCTTAGCCCCCTGCGCAATGCGTTCAGCGAGCTGCAGTTGTACACAGACACCACGCCAGACAACATCATCGAGCGCTTGCAGGGCGCCAGCGTCGTCATCAGCAATAAAATCCTGCTCAACGCCACCACCCTCGCCGCCTGCCCGGACCTCAAGCTGATTTTGGTCGCTGCCACCGGCACCAATAACGTAGATCTTGAAGCTGCGCGCGAGCACGGCATCACCGTTGCCAACTGCCAGGGCTACGGCACGCCATCGGTGGCGCAACACACCCTCGGCCTGCTGCTGGCGCTGGCCACACGGCTGGTCGATTACAACAAGGCCGTGGCCGACGGCAAATGGCAGCAGGCCAAGCAGTTCTGCCTGCTGGACTTTCCAATTGTTGAGCTGGAAGGCAAAACCCTTGGCCTGTTTGGCCATGGCGAGCTGGGCAGTGCAGTGGCCAAACTGGCCGAAGCTTTCGGCATGAACGTGCTGATCGGGCAGATTCCCGGCCGCCCGGCCCGCGCCGACCGCCTGACGGTGGACGAATTGCTGCCACAGGTCGACGCCCTGACCTTTCACTGCCCGCTCAACGAACACACGCGCCACTTTATCGGTGCCCGCGAACTGGCGCTGCTCAAGCCCGGCGCGTTTGTGGTGAACACCGCGCGTGGCGGCATGATTGATGAACAGGCGCTGGCTGATGCCCTGCGCAGCGGCCACTTGGGCGGCGCGGCCACCGACGTGTTGAGCGTCGAACCGCCACGCGACGGCAACCCGCTGCTGGCCGATGACATTCCGCGCCTGATCATTACCCCGCACAGCGCCTGGGGCAGCCGTGAGGCGCGGCAGAGAATCGTCAACCAACTCACGCAAAACGCCGAAGCCTTCTTCAGCGGTACAGCGCTACGCGTCGTCAGTTGATAAACTGCGCTCCTTTTTTGAGGAGCACAGTATGGATCCGCGCAGTGAAGTACTGCTTCGTCAGCCTGATTACTTTCAGGGTTCGGTACTGTTAGTCGGTTTACCGGCTGACGAATTGCTCAACGCGCTGCCCAACGCCCACGGCTGGTGCTGGCACGCGGGCGATCAGGCGGCACTCGATGCGCGCTTTGCCGGGCGCGTGCACTTTGGCGTCGAAGCCCCGGAGCGGGCCTTCGACACCGCTGTGGTGTTCTTGCCCAAGTCCAAGGAATTGAGCGATTACGTGCTCAAGGCCGTGGCCGCTCGCCTGCCCGGCGCCGATGTATTTTTGGTCGGCGAAAAGAAAGGCGGCATTGAGGGCGCGTCCAAGCAACTCATCCCTTTCGGCAAGCCGCGCAAGCTCGACAGCGCGCGGCATTGCCAACTCTGGCAAGTCACCGTCGACAACGCCCCGGCAGCGCCCGTGCTTGAGCAATTGGCACAGCATTACGAGCTGGAACTGGCCGAAGGCCCGTTGAAAGTCGTCAGCTTGCCGGGAGTTTTCAGCCATGGCCGCCTGGATCGCGGCAGCGCCTTGCTGCTTGAACACCTGGACAAACTGCCCAGCGGTCACTTGCTGGACTTTGGCTGCGGCGCGGGTGTGCTCGGTGCAGCGGTCAAGCGTCGTTATCCTCATAACAGCGTCACCCTGCTCGATGTCGACGCCTTCGCCACCGCCAGCAGCCGTCTGACATTGGCTGCCAATGGTCTGGAAGCTGAGGTTATTACCGGTGACGGAATCGACGCTGCGCCGATGGGTTTGAATGCCATTTTGAGCAACCCGCCGTTCCATGTCGGCGTACACACCGATTATCACGCGACCGAAAACTTGCTGAAAAAAGCGGTCAAACATCTGAAAACAGGTGGCGAACTCCGACTTGTGGCCAATAGCTTCCTGCGCTATCAACCGCTGATCGAAGAGCAATTCGGGCACTGCGCCGTCAAGGCTGAAGGGCAGGGTTTTCGGATCTACAGTGCAAAGCGTCGCTGACAGCTTTTGAAAATCAGGGCTTGCCGGATCGGATTTGCCTAGGCAGAATCCGCTCCGTCCTAGGGGAGTAGTCTCCCACGAGCAACACGCTCGTCCGGCATGCGTCAACATACTTGGTCAACAGACCATGGCGCATGCGACCCAGGCGTCCGCACAGACGGACCAGGGTTTGACAAGACCTATGACACGAACACCTTACCCGGGGCGGGAAGGCTGTACGTGTCATAGCCGTGTCGACCCGCCCCTGGAAAATTACCTGATGATGCTCGACTCCTTACTCATTCCAACTGCAATCGTTGCCTTGGCCGAAATTGGTGACAAGACGCAATTGCTCGCCCTCATTCTGGCCGCGCGCTTTCGCAAGCCCTGGCCCATCATCGCCGGCATCATCGTCGCAACCCTTGCCAACCATGCTGCAGCCGGTGCCGTTGGCGCCTGGTTCAGTACATTCTTCACCGATGTGATGCTGCACTGGATCCTCGCCGCAAGCTTTACCGCGACGGCACTGTGGACCCTGGTGCCCGACAAAATGGACGACGACGAAGCCAGCACCGCGCGCAAATACGGCCCGTTTGTCACGACGCTGATCACGTTCTTCATTGCCGAAATCGGCGACAAAACCCAGGTCGCAACCGTGATGCTGGCGGCGCAATACCCGGATTTGTGGCTGGTGATTATCGGCACCACCCTGGGCATGTTGATTGCCAACGTGCCGGTGGTCTTGGCCGGTAACTTTGCCGCCGACAAACTGCCCCTGACCCTGATCCGCCGACTGGCAGCGACCGCGTTCTTCGTGCTGGCTCTGGTGGCTGTGTACAAGGCAATGGTGACGAGCGGCTGGGTGTAGCCGGCCCCTGATTACCGTGGGAGCGGGCTTGCTCGCGATGGCATCACCGCGATCAATGACTCAGACCGCGCCTGCCGTATCGCGAGCAAGCCCGCTCCCACACAAGGCCTGCACGCCTCAGGTTTTCGGGGCCTGTTGATAAAGCGGCATCACCTTGGGAATCGCCGCTTCCAGCGAGGCGATCCGGCTGCTGGAGGCCGGGTGGGTACTCATGAATTCAGGCGGAGAGCTTTGCGAAGCCTGGCCCATTTTCTGCCACAGGGTAATCGCGGCGTTCGGGTTATAACCCGCACGCGCCGCGAGCTCCAGGCCAATCAGGTCTGCTTCGTTTTCATTGCTGCGACTGTTGGGCAACGTCAGGCTGTAATTGACCACGGTATCGGCCAATTGCATGCTGTCCTGACCCAAGCCGAGCAAGGCGCCCGCGCCCTGTTTGGCGATCTCGACGCCGTACGCCTTGGACATGGACTCACGCCCGTGTTCGCGCAAGGCGTGGGCAATTTCATGGCCCATGACCGCCGCAATTTCGTCGTCACTCAGGTTGAGCTGTTCGATGATCCCGCTGTAGAAAATGATCTTGCCGCCAGGGCCGCAGTTGGCGTTGAGTTCGTCGCTCTTGATCAGATTGACCTCCCAGTTCCATTGCGCGGCATCCGGGCGAAACACCGGCGCCTGGGCAATCAGCCGATTGGCAATGGCCTGCAGGCGTTTGGCGTTGGCACTGGTTTTGTCCAGCACCCCTTTGGCGTTGGCCGTGCTGACGGTTTCCTGGTACGACTGCGCGTACATTTGGTCAACTTGCTGGCTCGACAGCATGCTGAACATGTACTGCTTGCGCTCAACCCCCACCGCGCCGCCCTGGGTGGTATTCACCGCCTGGCAGCCACTGAGCAACACCCCTGCGCCCAGCGCGCACATTACCGCTAACTTACCCATCGAGGCTCTCCATAAAGACGGTCCATAAAGGTGGCGCGCATCGTATCTCAACCCGGCGTCAAGCACTCGGGCGCATTGAGTTTGGGGTCGTTGACCAGATTGGCCAAGGGCCGCTCGCGCAACGCGGCTTGCGGGCTGGCGAGCAGTGCTTGCAAGGCCGGCAGCGGCGTCTCGGGATCAAGCCAGGCTTGCTGCCCGGCTTCATCGAGGATCAAAGGACGACGCTGAGTAGCCGCCGCCTGGGTCACCACGGCCGTGCTCAGCCACACATGCCCTTCGACCGGATACGCTTCCCAAATCCCGGCAAAAAACAGCGAGGACCCCACGCCCGGCGTCAGCCAATAAGGCCGCTTGCGCGCAGTGCCACGCCATTCATAAAAGCCGTTGGCCGGAATCAGGCAGCGCCGCTGGCGAAAAGCCTCGCGAAACATCGGCTGTTCCGCCAGGGTTTCTGCACGGGCATGGGCAGGCGTACGCGACAGGTCGGTCATCCACGACGGCGTCAGCCCCCAACGCGCCCGCGCCAGCTCTCGCTGCCCGGGCTCCTGGCCTGCGCGCAGGATCAACACCGAGTCGTTGGGTGAAATGTTCCATTGGGCCTGCTGGTCCGCCGGGAACCCGGGCAAGGCTGCAAAGGCAGGGCTCCAACGAAACAAGGCAAAACGTCCACACATGGGGCTGCACAACTCTTCTATATAGATACAGTGAAAAAAGGCTGCTCAGCAGTCCAGTACACCCGCAAAGCTTTCAGGCTCATCACCCGCCAGCGGCGAGGCGCCATTGTACGCATCGATCAACTCGCGCGCCTGTAACGCTTGCTCATTGGCGACCGCCAACCCCAGCAAGCCCAAAGCTG
Source organism: Pseudomonas helleri (assembly GCF_001043025.1). GTDB lineage: Bacteria > Pseudomonadota > Gammaproteobacteria > Pseudomonadales > Pseudomonadaceae > Aquipseudomonas > Aquipseudomonas helleri. The sequence goes on from NZ_JYLD01000002.1 coordinate 230,875, forward strand.
GCAACTCGCCCGTACCGCCCACCAGATCACGCCCCTGCAAGCACGCAACGATGCCTTCACTGGCAAGCATGCCCAGTAAAAGTTCAGCTTCCATCAAATTTTCTGGCTCGTAGATTCGCTGCATATCACCTGCCTGCTACTCGTTTTCACTGTGTACATCGAGCATCCACTCCTGGCCGTCGGTCTGGAGCGTAAACACAATCGGCCGGCAACACACCGCGCAATCTTCGATGTACTGCTGATCGCCCCCCGTCAGATCAAGCACAGCTTCGCCTGGCTCGCCACAATACGGGCAATCATAGCTCTCAGTTTCAAGCATCGCGGTCTCCAGAGTGACTTGTGCGTATAATCGCCGGTCTATTAGCAGGGCCCTATTTTTGTCCTGCCCTGTGTATTAATCCTAGCCGCTTCCAACAAGAGAACATGATGGGCGAATTCGATACCATCCGACCTTACAGTGACACTGAAGTCCCGGCTGTTCTGGCGCGACTGCTCAGTGACAAGGCTTTTCTAGATATCCTCACCCACTTTCGCTTTCCACGCCTGGCGGGTGCATTCGGCTGGCTGTTAAAACCCCTTATAGCGCATCGCCTGCGCAAAGAGTTTGCGAACGTGACATCGGTCGCGAGCTTGCAAGACAAGGTCGAGGTGTACGTCGACCGCACCATCGAGCATGCCACAGACGGCGTGACCTATACCGGCGTCGAGCAATTGAAGTCGGGCACCGCCTACCTGTTTCTGGCCAACCACCGCGACATCGTGATGGACCCGGCCTTCGTCAACTACGCCGTATACCACGCAGGCTTGCCAACCCCGCGCATCGCGATTGGCGACAACCTGCTGCAAAAGCCTTTTGTCAGCGACCTGATGCGCCTGAACAAAAGCTTTATCGTGCACCGTTCAATCACCGGGCGCCGCGAAAAACTGGCGGCGTACCAATTACTGTCGGCGTACATCAACCACTCGATTCGCAACGACGGCCAGTCCATCTGGATCGCCCAGGCGGAAGGTCGCGCCAAAGACGGTGATGACCGCACCGACTCGGCGATCTTGAAGATGTTTCACATGAGCCGTAAAAACGAGCCTTTCGCCGAGGTCATTCAGTCACTGAACCTGACCCCGGTGTCGATCAGCTACGAATACGACCCGTGCGATCAGGCCAAGGCTCGCGAGTTGTACATCCGCGCAACCACGGGCACTTACAGCAAAGCCCCCGGCGAAGACGACACCAGCATTGCCAACGGCATCACCGGCTATAAAGGCCGTGTGCACGTAAACTTTGCGGCGCCGATCAGTGAAGCGTTCGAGGACAGCAAACTGCTGGCCACTGAAATGGACCGCCACATCCTCACCGGCTACCGCCTGTTCCCGGCACACTACCTGGCGTATGCCCAGTGGGCCGATGCAGACCCGCTATTGCAGGTGCCGAGCGCAGCCGAAGTCTTCCCGGAGCAAGAACTGGCCAAGGCCCAGCAAGAATGGCAACGCCGCCTGGACGCCTGCCCTGCCGAGCATCGCCCGTATCTGGTGCTGCAATACGCAATGCCGGTGCGTAACCAGTACCGCGTCAAAGCCGGCCTGCCACTGTAGGAGCGAGCTTGCCTCGCGATCTTTTGATCTTTAAAGGGTCGCCAGGCACGCCAGCCTCTGGCAAAACATGACAACCGGCCTAAATTGCCCTGTCACCGTATCGTCATGAAGAGAGGCCACTCTATGGCCCCTCGACACTGACACGGAGCTTGTCATGCTGCACGCTGAAAACCAGGACCGCCTCTATCTGATCGCCCCGAGTGATGAACAACAGGCATTGATCGAGAGCTTTTCCTTTAACGTCCAGGATCGTCACTGGCTGGTCTATTGCGCGCTCAGCGGTCACACCCATGCCGACCTGCCCGAGCTGGACCTGCTCACCGGCATCAGCCGCCTTGAGCCCTACGCCGAGGCCGCATGAACCTGGCAGACACAAAAAAGCCCGAACTCAAACCGTTCGGGCTTTTTTGTGGGTCGATGTTTACTCGCCGAGCAAACGACCGACCGACGGGTCTTCAAACACGCGCGTCAGGGCATCGCTCAACACGTCGCTGACCAGCTTGGTGTTGGTTTCCTGATTCGGCGCCATGCCGAAACGCTGATCCAGCGAGGCGCTGTAGCGACCACTGTACGAACGACCCCCATTGCGCACGTCAGAGCGGAAGGCCGCACCGATGGTCGCTTCAGTCACGTACATGGTGTCTTTAGGCGACTGATACTTGAGTTCAGACAAGGTAACGGTCAATTGCGGTGCGTTCCCGCCATTGGCTGTCGGGGTGTAACCCAGCAAGCGCACAGCGGCTTCAGCTTGAGCTTGCAGCTTGGGGATCACATCGGCGCTGCTGACGTTGATCGAGCTGGTTTCCGGGTACATGCCACCGCGAGTGCCCAGGGTTGGCGAAGGACGACCATCCACCACGCGCACGACCACAGGCTGACCACGGCCGACAGGCGCGATTTGCTTGGTCAGTTTAGGCTGCGGACTGAGTTGTTGCGGGCTGTGGGCGCAGCCGACCAGAGTCAAACTGGTCACAGTGATCAAACCGAACAACAGGCGTTGCAACATGCTCATCTCTCCAGGACTGGATAAAACCGGACGCCAGTATAGCGGTGCTGTACCTGCGGTCACCAGCCGCTTGCTGTCACCACCTTGTCATGGCCGATACATCGTCATGTCACGACCCACCGGTAATGTTTGACCTACTGACTCAACAGGTGCTCCCCATGAACAGGTCATGGTCGTTATTCTCGTTTCTGCAACCTCATCGCTGCTACGCACGGCTGGACTCGATGGGCCGCTGCCAGGCCTTTAAACAGTGCAAACAACCGCCGGTCGGCGACAATTGGGTCGAGATCGAAGAAATTCGCCTCAACTGGTTGCACCAGGTACTACCTGCCAGCGCCCGTATGCCTGCGCGAGCAACGCGTTCAGCGGTGCTACCCGCACTCGGCCTCTGACGGACGCACCAATAAAAGTCATTTAACAGGATCAATTGCCCACGTTTCTTCGCTACAATCTCCCCCCGATTATAAGGACGTCTCCTGATCGGGCCTCGCAGCATCGCTAATGTGCTTTTATTAGCTCCTTCGTACCGCCCACAGAGAGCCGCCCACACAGATCATGTGAAGCTGGCAGCTTGCTGTTTCCAACACCAATCTGCGCCTTTGCCCGATCTGCCAGAGCTGCCATGTTGCTCGGCCTGTGCATGCATACGCGCGCGCCAGTAGCGGTAGCCCTTTTTTGAGGTTCACGTCTTCAAGAGAGCGTGAAAAAAACGGGTTTTCACAACTTCACAAGAGTGTGGCGAGCAAATGAAAAGTTTTGCGTCTGAACAAGCACCATTAGCGTCTGCAACATCCTCACCCAGCAGGAACTTGATCGGCTCCAGAGCACGGGACTGAAAGCCTGTCCGCTTACGGATTTGGTTGCACAAACGGACGCTCTTGACCTTAAGTCGAATTGCCTCCCGAGCACTGAAATGCGTTCATATGAACCTTGAAGGCCCGGTTGGCGGCGTCCGCTGAAGCTGCAAGAAATTGCGATGAATCGGACATGGCGATCCTTGTCATGAGTGACCAGAGCCCCTATCTAAAAAAGGCCTTGGTACACCTGGCAGCTATGCCGTCAATTAGGTGCCGTAGATTTTGGAGACGCGTTAATGGCGCATAACGAAGCAGTCGACGTAGTACTGGTTGGAGCGGGCATCATGAGTGCCACCTTGGCCGTGCTGCTCAAAGAGCTCGACCCTGGTATTACGCTGGAAGTTGTTGAGCAGATGGATTCGGGTGCTGCAGAGAGTTCCAACCCGTGGAACAACGCAGGCACCGGCCACGCTGGCTTGTGCGAATTGAACTACACGCCGCAAGCGGCTGATGGCTCGATCGACATCAAAAAAGCGGTGCACATCAATGCCCAGTTCGAAGTGTCCAAGCAGTTTTGGGCCCACCTGGCCCAACAAGGGACCTTCGGTTCGTGCAAGTCCTTCATTAGCCCAGTGCCTCATCTGAGCTATGTCGAAGGCGAAAAAGGTGTGGCCTTTCTGAAAAAACGCTTTGATGTGCTGAGCAAGCACCATGCGTTTGCCGACATGGAATACACCGAAGACAAAGCCAAAATGGCTGAGTGGATGCCGCTGATGATGCCGGGCCGCCCTGCGGACCAAGTGATCTCGGCCACCCGCGTGCAGAACGGGACTGACGTTAACTTCGGCGCTTTGACCCAGCAATTGCTCAAGCACTTGGCCAGCGCTGAAGGCACGCAGATCAAGTACAGCAAAAGAGTCACTGGTCTCAAGCGCAACGGCAGCGGCTGGACTGTCAGCATCAAAGACATCAACAGCGGCAGCACTCGCCACGTCGATGCCAAGTTCGTGTTCTTGGGTGCAGGCGGCGCGGCCTTGCCATTGCTGCAAGCCTCGGGCATTGAAGAAAGCAAAGGTTACGGCGGCTTCCCGGTCAGCGGTCAGTGGCTGCGTTGCGACAACCCGGATGTGGTCAAACACCACCAGGCCAAGGTATACAGCCAGGCAGCCGTGGGTTCGCCACCGATGTCGGTTCCGCACCTGGACACCCGTGTGGTTGACGGCAAAAAATCGCTGCTGTTCGGCCCTTATGCCGGCTTCACCACCAAGTTCCTCAAGCACGGCTCGTTCCTTGACCTGCCAATGTCGATCCGCCTGGGTAACATCGGCCCGATGCTGGCCGTTGCCCGCGACAACATGGACCTGACCAAGTACTTGATCAGCGAAGTGCGCCAGTCGATGGAAGAACGCCTGGAATCCCTGCGTCGCTTCTATCCACAGGCCAAGGCTGAAGACTGGCGCCTGGAAGTGGCTGGCCAACGGGTTCAGATCATCAAGAAAGACCCGAAAAAAGGCGGCGTGTTGCAGTTCGGTACCGAACTGGTTGCCGCCAAAGACGGTTCGCTGGCCGCCCTGCTGGGTGCGTCCCCTGGCGCATCGGTGACCGTGTCGATCATGCTGGACCTGATTGAGCGCTGCTTTGCGCAAAAGGCCACCGGCGAGTGGGCTGCGCGCCTCAAGGAAATTTTCCCGGCACGGGAAAAGACTCTGGAGACCGACGCCGAGCTGTATCGCGAAATCAGTACCCGCAACTCCGAGTTGCTGGAACTGGTAGAGCCAAAAAAGGTTGATACTCAACTCGCGTAACCCAATGCTGGCGCATTGATTGGCCACCCAAAGCCCCTGCCCTTGCGGGTCAGGGGCTTTTTGTTGGCTTAAGGTCTAGCCCATCGTGAACAGCACCCGTGTGCCGCCATTGCGTATAAATTCGTCATCGTCCGGCACGGCAATAAGCTCAGCCGCACAGGTGGCTGCAACCGTCCCCGTTGATTTGGCCTGAGCCCAGCGATTGGGGTTTGCCTCACCCGGCGTGAGGTGACCAAAACCGAAGTGACAGGCCTGCTCGCCCTGGCGATAGGTAAATGCCTCTGCGCCTCTGGCGACGGGCAGGTAATACATCAGCTCCTGGCTGGACTTGGGGGCTACTACAAAGTCATGCCCGGCGTTGTCCGGGTCTTCCAGCCATGAAAAATCATTTCCTGGCGTGATGGCATGGCCGCTGGCATTAAACACCTCCACCTCCAGCACCTCATCGGCCGCCAGGGCAGCCGAGCCCAAAGCGATCAGTCCTACTCCAAAGACCAGTGTTTTTATCACATCGTTAAGGCGAGTCATGGTTCGATTCCCTTCAAGTTAAAAGACAGCCCAAAGTCCTTTTGGGCACCCTTGAGTATTGTTCGCCCACACAAAAACACCCCGTCGCAAAAAGCGCAGGTTGTGTAGGAAGGGTCTTTGTTGGTGCCTATATAACGGTGTAGGAGCGAGCTTGCCTCGCGATCTTTTGATCGTCTAAAAGATCGCGAGGCAAGCTCGCTCCTACAGCTGGATCAGCCGCGTGCCGCCTCGATGAGTTCGATGTACTCGGCAGCATTGCGCTGGTCTTTGATGAGGTCGACAAAGGTCTGGCCGTGCTCATCCTTGCCGTCCAGATCGTAGCCGGCCTCTTTGAAAAAGGTCAGGAAGCGTTCGAAGTCGTCGATACGCAGACCGCGATAACCTTTGATCAATTTGTGCAGTGAAGGGGACGTCGCGTCCACAGGTTCAAAGTCCAGGAACAACTTGATCTGCTCATCGCCAATCTCATCACCAATCAACTGCTTCTTATCTTTACGCATGTCCGACTCCAGCCTGCTGATACTTCACGAGGGCCGCAGTTTACCCAAGGCTCAACGCGCACGCACGCTGCCGGTGTGCAAGTCAGCCCAAATATGGCCATTGGCATAGGTCAAAAACTGGCAATAGACGATGTCGTTGCGCAACAAATCCATCACCACGCGGTATTGGGACAGCGGATAAGACAACGTCAGGGTTTTGCTCTCACTGTCAAAAGCCGGCTTTTTCAGGCTCTTGCTTTCACCGTCGAACGAAATCAGCACTTCGCGCACGGTCGCGCCCTGGCTCAACGGTTTGCCCTTCAAGCGCACCAACAACGACGCCGTGACCGGAATCGGCTGCTGATTGGAGGGGCGCTGGCTACCTACCACCACCGAATACGACGTCACCTGCATCAGTTGCTGTTGCTCAGGCTTCTCGCTGCGCAACTGCAAATCATCGGCGGGCAAAAACTGTGCATGGGCAGGCGAAGAAACCGCGGGCGCTGCGGCCAAGGGCAAGCTGACGGTCAACAAAAGAGGGGCAACACAGCGAAATAAGCGGTTCATGACCTGCTCCGAAAGGCGAGGCAGGCACTCTAGCACGCACACGTAACAAGCCATGACCGGTTATCACACCGCTCAGGCCGGTTACGCGCCTTCACTGCGTCGGCCCATTACTGGGCCATTAAATGGCCCGACTCAATCCGCACATGCCGTGGATGAAAACGCGCCAGGCTGCTGCGGTGCCCCACGCTGACAATGCTCAGGCCCGGCAGTTGATCGATAAGCGCCTGATACAACCGCGCCTCGTCCTCTTCATCCATCGCTGACGTCGCTTCGTCCATGTATAGCCATTGCGGGCGATACAACAGTGCCCGGGCAAACGCCAGTCGCTGCTGCTCACCGCCCGACAACACTCGCTGCCAGTGATTGGCCTCGTCAAGCTTGGGGATCAGATGCTCCAGGCGGCAGGTGCGCAGCACTTCTTCATAGCGCTCAGACGGGTATGTGTCGCCGCTCTGTGGATAACTCAGCGCCTCGCGCAAGGTGCCAATCGGCAGGTAAGGTTTTTGCGGCAGGAATAACGCCCGCTCATGGGGCATTCGAATCGCCCCGCCGCCTTGCGGCCAAAGCCCGCCCATGGCGCGCAGCAAGGTACTTTTACCGCTGCCGGAGCGACCGCTGAGCATTAACCGGTCACCGGGCGCAACGTTCAGGCTTGCCCCGTGCAACAAAGGTCGGCCATCGGCCAGGTCCAGGCTCAGGTCATTGACGCTTAATGCCCCACCCTGGGCCTGTACATCAATCGCCGGTTGGCGCTGTTCGTTGTCGGTCATGGCCTGACGGAAGCTCAGCAGACGATCACAGGTGGCGCGCCACGCCGCCAAGGTCACGTAGGCGTCGATAAACCAGCTGAAGTTCTCTTGCACATTGCCGAAAGCGGAGTTGATTTGCATCAGCTCACCCAACTCGATCTTGCCTGCGAAGTAGCGCGGCGCTGCCACGATAAAGGGGAAGATAATCGCAATTTGCGAATAACCGGCCGTGAAAAACGTCAGGCGCTTGGTCACCTTCATTTGCGTCCAGAAGTTGTGCCAGACCTTGCTGAAGCGGCTGCTCAGGCGCTCAAGCTCGTTGGGTTCGCCGTTGTACAAGGCGATGCTCTCGGCGTTTTCACGCACCCGCACCATCGAAAAACGCAGATCCGCTTCGTAGCGTTGTTGTTGGTTGCTCAGGCCAATCAGGCGACGACCGATCAAATGCGCCAGCCAACTGCCAACCAAGGCATATAACAGTGCGCACCAAAACATATAGCCGGGAATGGTGATACCGAAGACTTCGATGCTGCCCGACACGCCCCACAAAATAATCGAGAACGACACCAGACTGACCACATTGCGGATCAAGCCCAGGCCGAGGGAGAGCGTACTGTCGGTGAAGGAGTTGAGGTCTTCACTGATGCGCTGGTCAGGGTTATCGGTGTAACCGCCCTGCTCCAGCTGGTAATAGTTTTTGTGGGCGAGCCAGCGCGCGAAGTGCTGCTCGGTCAGCCAGCGCCGCCAGCGGATAGTCAGCATCTGCGTGAGATAAAGCCGGTACACCGCGCCCACAATACCGGCGGCGGCAATCAGCCCGAAGTAGCCGATCAGGTGCCAGAAGGCTGCGCTGTCTTTGTTTTCCAGCGCGTTATAGAAGTCTTTGTACCAATGGTTGATCCATACCGATATGCCGACGCTGACCAGTGACAAGGCAATCACCGCGATCAACAGCAGCCAGGCCCTGGCGCGCTCCTCACTGCGCCAGTAAGGCGTTATCAGCCCCCAGACGCGAGGAATAAAATCTCCACGCACAGCATCATTTACGACAGAAGGCTCAGCGTTCTGATTCATCGTTCGGGCTCGTTGGGAGTAAAGAGCAACCTGCGAGCCGATCAGGGCGACCGGCGCATTAGCACGTTGTAAAACAGACTAGGGCCGCTCGCAGTTTCGTTGCAAATTGAAACGAAACTGCGACAGCTTCTGTTCAGCGTCGGACCGGACGCTTCTGCAGTTTGCGCTGCAAGGTACGTCGATGCATGCCCAGCGCACGGGCAGTTGCCGAGATGTTGCCTTCATGTTCGCCCAATACGCGCTGAATGTGCTCCCATTGCAGGCGATCGACCGACATCGGGTTATCCGGCACCAGCGAGTCGAGGTCGGCATGCTGGCTTAGCAGGGCCGCCATCACATCATCCGCATCGGCCGGCTTGCACAGGTAGTTGCAGGCGCCGCGCTTGATCGCCTCCACCGCCGTGGCGATGCTCGAATAACCGGTCAGGATCACCACGCGCATTTCTGGATCAAGCTCCAGCAACTTGGGCAGCAGCACCAGGCCCGAATCACCTTCCATCTTCAGGTCCAGCGTGGCGAAATCAGGCACGTCCTGCTGAGCCAGGAGCAGCCCTTCTTCAGCGGAGCCTGCGGTGCTGACGCGAAATCCGCGTCGGGCCATGGCGCGGGCCATGACGCGGGTAAATGTCGCGTCGTCATCCACTAACAACAAATGTGGCAGCTCTTCGCCTTCGACCTGAATCTCTTCACTCATTTTCGTTTCCTCGGGAGACACGTGGCAGGCGTAGCTCGGTGAGCGTGCCGCCATCCTCATGACTGTAGAGTTTTACCGAGCCGCCAGCGCGTGTCACGCTGGCTTTGCTCAAGAATAGGCCCAGGCCGAAACCTTTGCCTTTGGTTGTAAAAAACGGTTTGCCGATTTGTTCGGCAATGGCCAACGGTACACCCGCACCGTGGTCACGAATACTGATGGTTAAATCAACGGCGTCCCAATCCACGGTCACTTCGAGCCCTTCCGGACAGGCGTCGGCGGCGTTGTTGAGCAAGTTGAGCAGCGCCTGGGTGAGGTCTGGCGGTGGCGCCAGGCGCGGCACCGGCGCGTGCCCCAGGCACTGAAAGCGATAGGTCGCTTCCGGGCGCATCAGGTGCCAGCGATTCAACGCCTCATCGAGCCACTCGGTAACGTCCTGAACCTCAATGGCCAGACGACGATTGGCTTCAGCGGCCCGAACCAGCTGCTGCAAGGTCTCTTTGCACAACTTGACCTGATCCTGCAGCACGCTTAAATCGTCCTGCAATTCAGGGTCCGGGTGATCGCGACGAATCTCCTTGAGCAGCACGCTCATGGTCGACAACGGCGTGCCCAATTCATGTGCCGCACCGGCAGCCTGGGTCGCAACCGCCAGCAATTGCTGGTCACGCAGACCTTCTTCACGGCGCAAGGCGCGCAGTTCTTCTTGGCGGCGCAGCTCTTCGCCCATTCGGGCGGCAAAAAAGGTAATCACCGCCGCCGACAGGGCAAAGCTGAGCCACATGCCGTAAATCTGCAGTTTCTCGCGGAAGAACGGCGCCGCTTCCACGGGGTAAAACTGCATCAGTAGCAACGTGTACAGCGCCAGCGCGATACCGGTCAAAATCAGCGAGTAGCGCCAGGGCAGCGTCACCGCCGCAATGGTCAGCGGCACCAGGTAATACGACACAAACGGGTTGGCCGAGCCTCCGGAGAAGTACAGCAAGGCGCTGTGGATAAACAGATCACAGGCCAGTTGCAGCGCGTACTCAAGCTCGGTAACCGGCCACGTGGTGCGCAGGCGAATCGCGGTAAACGCGCACAGCAACGCCGAAAAACCGAGGGTCAGACACAGCTGAAACCAGGGCAGCGGCAGCAGATGAAACCAGTAGGCGATGCCCACCGACCCCGCCTGTGCGACCAGCACCAGCATGCGGATAAACGTGAGACGCCAGAGGTTCTGGCGAGTTGCAGACAAAATTTGAACGGGGGCGAGCATGAGCTCTCCTGATGAGTGCTCCAGGCGACCGCACGGAGTATAACCAAGCTGGCGGCCTGACAGGCAAACGTGCGGCAATGGGCCACAGTGTATTTTTTGGAAAAACCGCTAATAGCCCCTGACTATCCTGTGGGAGCCGGGCGTGCCCGCGATTGGATCGACCCGATACAACAGACACCCAGGCGGTGCCTGCATCGCGAGCAAGCCCGCTCCCACAGATTTATGGCCCACCCATTTTTGCGCCCCCGCCCTTTTCTGAAGTTGTATCGAAAATGTAAGTAGGCGAACTGAATGCCGCCCACTACAGTCTTATAGGTCTTGCTGACCTCACCCAAGGAGCTTTTATGTTTACTGTTCAGCGCACTGCCGCCCTTTTGACCTTGAGCCTTGGCGCTTTCGCCAGCTTGCCGGCCCTGGCTGAAGGACTTAACTACAATCAGGTCTCGTTGCGTGCAGAAGCCAGTCAGGAAGTGCCGCGCGATCTGATGATCGTGACGCTGTACACCGAGGCGCAAAACACCGACTCAGCCAAGCTCGCCGCTGAAATCACCACCGCGATGAATAAAGCCATCGGCCAGGCCAAACAGGTCAAAGACGTGACCATGCGCCAGGGCAACCGCAACAGCTACCCGATCTATGACAACAAGACCCAAAAAATCACCGGCTGGCGTGAGCGCGCTGAACTGCGCCTGGAAAGCACCGATTTCGCCACCTTGTCCAAGTTGACCGGCGAATTGATGCAAACCCTGAAAATGGGCAACATGCAATTCACCGTGGCCAACGCCACGCGTAAAACCAGCGAAGATGCATTGCTCAAAGATGCGGTCAATGCCTTCAAGGCCCGCGCTCAACTGGCCACCGATGCCCTGGGCGGTAAGGGCTACAAAATCGTTAACCTGAACCTCAACAGCAACGGTTACCCGCAGCCCTACATGCGCAGCGCCATGATGATGAAAGCCGCTGGCGCAGCCATGGATTCGGCACCGACACCTGAAGTCGAAGCCGGCACCAGCGAAGTCAGCATGAGCGCCGACGGCGTGATTGAAGTTCAAATGCAATAAGCACTTTGCCACACCCCAAGCCCTTGCAGCCTTCACGCTGCAAGGGCTTTTTTGTGCCCGCAATATCAAATAGCCCACGCACAAAAAGGAGTTTTCCTACGAACAAACAAACATGCGCCGACATATTTTCCCGCCAAGAGCCTAGATAAGTAACACCCCATCTGGATCGAACGGCAGCTGCACGTGAACGGTCTATGGTTAACCCAGAGCCGCGATGCGTCTGTTGCACCGGCCAGGATGGGGTAAGTATCGAGAGGCTGACTCACCGGGTCGCCCTCACACTAAAAATGACAAAAAGAGGTCTCCATGTTCAAACACGCGGTCATTCCTTTATTAGTAGGTGCCAGCCTGCTGGCAAGCGCACCTTTCGTCCAGGCAGCCACCAACCTGGTGTATTGCTCTGAAGGCAGCCCGGCCGGCTTTGATCCCGGCCAATACACCACCGGCACAGACTTCGACGCCTCGGCCGAAACGATCTACAACCGCCTCAGCGAGTTCGAACGCGGCAGCACCAACGTCATTCCAGGGCTGGCCACGAGCTGGGACATTTCGCCGGACAACCTGACCTACACCTTCCATTTGCGGGACGGCGTCAAGTTCCACACCACGCCGTACTTCACCCCCACTCGCAACTTCAATGCCGACGACGTGCTCTTCACCTTCAACCGCATGCTCGATAAAGACATGCCGTTCCGTAAGGCCTATCCCACCGAATTCCCCTACTTCACCGACATGGGAATGGACAAAAACATCAAGACAGTCGAAAAAATCGACGACCACACCGTCAAGTTCACTCTGAACACAGTCGACGCTGCCTTTATCCAGAACATGGCCATGCACTTTGCCTCCATCGAATCGGCCGAGTACGCCGACAAGCTGCTCAAGGCCGGCAACCCGTCCGACATCAACCAGAAAGCTATCGGCACCGGCCCGTTCGTGTTCAAGAGCTACCAAAAAGACTCGAACATCCGTTACACCGGCAACAAAGACTACTGGAAGCCTGAAGACGTCAAAATCGACAACCTGATTTTCGCCATCACCACCGACCCGTCGGTGCGCATGCAAAAGCTGAAAAAGAACGAATGCCAGATCACCATTTACCCGCGCCCCGCAGACCTGCAGTCCCTTAAAGAAGACCCCAACCTGAAAATGCCCAGCCAGGCAGGCTTCAACACGGGTTACATCGCCTACAACGTGATGGACAAGATCAAAGGCAGCGACGAGCCCAACCCGATGGCCCAGCTCAAGGTTCGTCAGGCGCTGGACATGGCCGTAAACAAACAGCAAATCATTGATTCGGTGTATCAGGGCGCAGGCCAGTTGGCGACCAACGTCTTGCCGCCGACCCAATGGTCGTACGACGAGTCGATCAAAGACGCGCCTTACGACCCTGAAAAAGCCAAGCAACTGCTCAAGGAAGCAGGCATTAAGGAAGGCACCGAAATCACCTTGTGGGCCATGCCGGTTCAACGCCCGTACAACCCGAACGCCAAGCTGATGGCTGAGATGCTGCAATCGGACTGGGGCAAGATCGGCATCAAGGCCAAGATCATGACCTACGAATGGGGCGAGTACATCAAGCGCTCCAAAGGCGGTGAAAACGGCGCGATGCTGATTGGCTGGAGCGGCGACAACGGTGACCCGGACAACTGGCTCGGCACCCTGTTCGGCTGCGACGCGATCAATGGCAACAACTTCTCCAAGTGGTGCAACCCCGAGTTCGACAAACTGATCACGGCCGCCAAAAACACCACCGACAAAGAGGAACGCACCAAGCTCTACAAAGAGGCCCAACAGTTGCTCAAGGAACAAGTCCCGCTCACACCGATCGCCCACTCAACGGTGTATCAACCGATGCGCAAAAACGTTGAAGGTTTCAAGATCAGCCCCTTGGGCTTGATGTCCTTCTACGGCGTCAGCGTTGACAAATAAGTAACCCGTGAATGCGGCGACAACGCCGCATTCACTCGCTCTACAAGCAACTCAGAATTTCCCTTCATCTTTAAGCTACCCCGTACTACAGCAGAGGCTATAGGACTCACGGAAACGTCCTACAGCATTGTCAGCTCCTACGCATTTACTCACATACCTCGCGCCCTCTAACGTCTAGCCACAGCCGGCCCATAACGCCGGATGGCTGATGCGCTGAACCCATACGCCGCTCACAAGGCGCGTAGTCAGCGCTCATAAAACAACAAAAAGGATGGGGATCGTGATGCATAAACCTATGGTTTTGTCTGTATTGATCAGCGCCGGCGCAGTGGCCGGTAGCCCGCTCGCGTACGCGGCCAATAGCCTGGTGTTTTGTTCCGAAGGCAGCCCTGCCGGTTTTGATACCGCGCAATACACCACCGCCACCGATAACGATGCAGCCGAACCGCTGTACAACCGGCTGGCCGAGTTTGAAAGGGGCGGCACCGCCGCTGTCCCGGCCCTGGCAACTCACTGGGAGGTGTCTGAAGACGGCCTGACCTACACCTTCCATCTGCGCGACGGGGTCAAGTTTCATACCACGCCATGGTTTACCCCGACCCGAGACTTCAACGCTGATGATGTGCTGTTCACCTTCAATCGCATGATCCACCCAGACCATCCGTTTCGCCTCGCCTACTCCACCGAGTTCCCTTATTTCAGCGGCATGAGCCTTAACAAAAACATCGCCAGCGTCGAAAAAACCGGCCCGCTGACCGTGGTCATGACGCTCAACGCTGTAGACGCCGCCTTTATTCAAAACCTGGCCATGAGCTTTGCTTCGATTGTCTCGGCCGAATATGCCGAGCAACTGCTCGCCACCGGCAAACCTGGCGACATCAACCAAAAACCGGTCGGCACCGGGCCCTACATGTTCCAGCGCTATCAAAAAGACTCGAACATCCGCTATGCCGCCCACAAGGGCTATTGGGATCCCAGACAGGTCAAACTCGACAGCCTGATTTTCTCGATCAACGTCGACGCCTCGGCACGCATGCAAAAGCTGCGCAAAAACGAGTGCCAGATCTCGCTGAACCCACGCCCTGCCGACCTGACCGGTCTCAAGGCCGACCCGGCCTTGCAGGTTATTGAAAAGCCCGGTTTCAACCTCGGGTACATCACCTACAACGTCCAGCACAAACCGCTGGACCAACTGCCCGTGCGCCAGGCGCTGGACATGGCCATCAACAAGGACGCCATTCTCAAGGCGGTGTATCAAGGCGCGGGGCAAAAGGCCGTCAACGCCATGCCGCCCACGCAATGGTCCTATGACGACACCATCAAGGACGCGCCCTACAACCCGGAAAAAGCCAAAGCACTGCTCAAGGCCGCCGGGGTGAAAGAAGGCACAGAAATCACTTTGTGGGCCATGCCGGTGCAACGCCCCTACAACCCGAACGCCAAACTGATGGCGCAAATGCTGCAATCCGACTGGGCCAAAATCGGGCTCAAGATCAACATCGTCAGTTATGAGTGGGGCGAATACATCAAACGCACCAAACAAGGCGAGCATGACATCAGCCTCATTGGCTGGACCGGTGACAACGGCGACCCCGACAACTGGCTCGGCACCCTTTACAGCTGTGACGCCATAGGTGCCAACAACTACTCCAGGTGGTGCGACAGCACCTACGAAGCACTGATCAAAAAAGCCAGAACCCTCACTGACCGCGAACAACGAACCGTCTTGTACAAACAGGCCCAACAGTTGCTCAAGCAACAAGTCCCGATCACCCCGATTGCCCACTCAACGGTCAGTCAACCCTTGAGCGTCAAGGTCAAGGGTTTTGAGGTCAGCCCCTTTGGGCGCAATACCTTCTCGGGCGTCAGCCTCGACGACTGAATAACCCTTTAACCCACCCACGTTTGCGCAGGCCACCCCACGGTGGTCCGCCAAGGCTTTGCCCGAACAAATGTTCCAACGCTCTAAACGGAGCCACACAGCTGTAACGCATAACAAAAACGACAATAAAAAAGCACAGGAGCCTCAACCATGAAACTTACAAGTACCGCGCTGTTAGCCATGGCCATCAGCAGCCTCAGTACAACCGCTCACGCCGATGAATTTATCGGCACCCAGCTTAAATCCGAAGCCAGCGAGCAAAGTACAGCTGAGGGTTTTGTCGAAGGCAGCAGCCTGAGCGGCACCACGCGCAACTGGTATGCGAACGAGCTTAAACGTCGGGGTGGCCAGTTCACCTACAACGATCATGGCACCCGCAAAACCACGCCGCGCCGGATCAACTGGACCCAAGGCACCATCCTTGATTTCAGCTCGGGTTTCACCCAGGGCACCGTGGGTTTCAGCACCCAAGTAGCGGCGTACAACGCCATCGCCCTGGATCGCGACATCAATCACATCGCCGGCAATAACAACCGTACCCTCAGCCGCAGCGACGGCGATGCGGTTGGCCAGTGGAGCAAGCTGGGCCTGGCGAACATCAAGGCGCGTGTCTCCAACACCACACTGACCGTAGGCCGACAGAACTTCAGCAGCCCCACTATCGATGTGATCGGTAACCGTGCACTGCCTTCAAGCTTTCAAGGGGTGGGCTTGCGCAGCGAAGAGTTCAACAACCTGATTGTCGACGCGGGCTCCTTTGACCGCGTCTCGCCGCGTACTGAACAAAGCTTGAGCAAGTTCCGCAGTGAATATGGCGCCCTCGGGGTCGAAACAGATCGCGCCAGCGTCGCAGGCTTCAGCTATCAGCCGTTCAGCAGCTTGAAAACCTCGTTGTTTGCTACCCACGTCGAAGACTTCTGGAACCAGTACTACGTCGGTGCCGTGCATGACTGGGGCGACAATGCCGTGTTGGGCCTGAACACCAACTTCAACTATTACAAGACCCTCGACACCGGCAAAAAAGCCATGGGCGAGATCAATAACGACACTTACAGCCTGGCCTTCGGCCTGACCCATCAAGCCCACACCGTGAGCCTGTCGTACCAACAAGTGGTCGGCGACGAGTACTTCGACTACCTGCACGAAACCAACGGCATTTACCTGGCCAACTCGCTGCTGTCGGACTTCAACGGCCCGAACGAAAAGTCACTGCAACTGGCGTACAGCATCAACATGGCGCAGTACGGTATTCCCGGCCTGAAATTCAACGCCTACCACGCCCGCGGGTGGGACATCGACGGCACCCACTACAAGGGCACCGCCTATGATGTACGCAACATGGACGGTGAAAAGCATTCGGAGTACAGCGTTGGCACATCCTATGCAATTCAAAGCGGTCCATTGAAAGCTACGGCCATCCGCGCGACCTACACCACGCACCGTGCCAGTAAAAACCAGTCTGACGGCAGCATCAATGAGTTCCGCGTGGTCACGACCATACCGTTCAATATTCTGTAAACGTCTTATAGCGCTCGACAGAACAGCGGCGGGCTCAAACAGCCCGCGCCGTTCTTGGCAGGCTCAATTAATCAGGAGAGGGTTGCCATGAAAAAATACCTACTGCGCACCGCCCTTGCCGCCGCACTGCTCAGTGCCGCCGTGAGTGTTAACGCCAAAACCCTGGTGGTGTGCACCGAAGCCAGCCCCGAAGGGTTCGATGTCGTTCAATACAGCACGGCGGTGACCGCTGACGCCTCGGCAGAAACCATCCTTGACCGGCTGGTCGACTTCAAACCGGGCACTACCGATGTTGAGCCGGCCCTGGCAGAGCGCTGGGACATCAGCCCGGACGGGCTGGAATACACCTTTTACCTGCGCCCCGGGGTGAAGTTTCAAACCACCGACTACTTCACACCGACCCGCACCCTGAACGCCGACGACGTGATCTGGAGTTTTCAGCGCCAGCTCGACCCCAATCACCCATGGCACGCGCTGTCGCTGGTGGGCTACCCCTACTTCGAAAGCATGGGCTTTAAAGACCTGCTCAAAAGCGTCGAAAAAGTGGACGACATGACGGTCAAGATCACCCTCAACCATGCCGAGTCGCCGTTTCTGCGCGACGTGGCCATGCCGTTCACCTCGATCTATTCCGCCGAATACGCCGACCAATTGCTCAAGTCCGGTAAAACCGCAGACCTCAACAGCAAACCCGTCGGCACCGGGCCGTTTATCTTCGTGCGCTACAACAAAGACGCCCAAGTGCGCTTCAAGGCCAACCCGGACTACTTCCGTGGCAAGCCACCCAGCGACAACCTGATTTTCGCCGTGACCACCGACAGCAACGTGCGCCTGCAAAAGCTCAAGGCCAACGAATGCCAGATTGCGCTCTACCCCAAGCCCGACGAAGTTAAAAATATCCGCCAGGACCCTAACCTCAAGGTCGACGAACTGGCAGCGCTGATGACCAGCTACATCGCCATGAACACCAGCCACAAATACCTCAGCGATGTGCGGGTACGACAGGCCATCGACATGGCGTTCGACAAGCAAACCTACCTCAATAGCGTCCACGGTGCAGGCAACGCCCTGCTGGCCATCAACCCGTACCCGCCGACCATGCTGGGGTTCAACACCACCCTGCAAAGCCCGCCTCGCGACCTGGACAAAGCCCGCGCCCTGCTCAAGGAAGCCGGCGTACCTGAAGGCACCACCTTCACCCTGTTCACCCGCAATGGTGGCGGCCCGACCAACCCCAACCCGATGCTCGGCGCCCAGTTGCTGCAGTCAGACCTGGCCAAAGTCGGCATCAAACTCGACATCCGGGTCATGGAATGGGGCGAAATGCTCAAGCGTGCCAAAGCGGGCGAACACGACCTGGTTTCAACCGGCTGGGGCGGTGACAACGGCGACCCAGACAACTTCCTCACCCCGCTGCTGAGCTGTGAAGCCGCTAAAAATGGCGAAAACTACTCACGCTGGTGCAATAAAACCTTCGAGGACCTGATCACCAAAGCCCGCAACAGCAGTGAACCCGCAGAGCGGGCGGCACTCTATGAACAAGCACAGGTGGTATTTCATCAAGAACAACCCTGGATCAACGTCGCCCACCCTATGCTGTTTACAGCCATGCGTAAAAACGTCGAGGGCTACACTTTAAGCCCACTGACCCATAATAATTTCGCCACAACCCAGGTGAAGTAGAACAATAAAATACCCGCCAGCGTCCACCCCGACACTGGCGGAAATGCCTGACCGGCTGATGAGGAACACCACACGATGTTTAGTTTTATTGCCCGCCGAATAGGGCTGTTGATCCCTACGTTTTTCGGCGTCACCTTGCTCACCTTCGCCCTGATTCGCATGATCCCCGGCGATCCGGTTGAAGTCATGATGGGCGAGCGTCGCGTCGACCCCGAAATGCACGCTCAGGCCATGGAACGTCTGGGTCTGAACAAACCGCTCTATGAGCAATATTTTGATTACGTCGGCAAACTCGCCCACGGCGACCTCGGCGAATCCTTGCGCACCCGTGAAAGCGTGTGGACCGAATTCACCGCTCTGTTCCCCGCCACCCTTGAGCTGGCGGGTGCAGCGCTATTGTTCGCGGGCATTTTCGGTTTGCTGGCCGGTGTCATTGCGGCCCTCAAGCGCGGCTCACTGTTTGACCACGGGGTGATGGGCATTTCCCTCGCGGGGTATTCGATGCCGATCTTCTGGTGGGGCCTGATCCTGATCATGTTCTTCTCCGTGGGCCTGGGCTGGACCCCGGTTTCCGGGCGCATCGACCTGCTCTATGACATCGAGCCGAAAACCGGCTTCATGCTCATCGACACCTTGCTTAGCGACGAACCCGAAGCGTTCTGGGATGCGCTGCACCACATCATCCTGCCCGCCATCGTGCTGGGCACCATCCCCCTGGCGGTGATTGCGCGCATGACCCGTTCTTCGATGCTCGAAGTGCTGCGCGAAGACTACATCCGCACCGCCCGCGCCAAAGGCCTGTCGCCTGCCCGGGTGGTGTTCGTGCACGGCCTGCGCAACGCGCTGATCCCGGTGCTGACCGTGGTCGGCCTGCAAGTCGGCACCCTGCTGGCCGGTGCCGTGCTCACCGAAACCATTTTCTCGTGGCCCGGTATCGGTAAATGGCTGATCGAAGCCATTGGCGCCCGGGACTATCCCGTGGTGCAAAACGGCATTCTGCTAATCGCCTGCCTGGTGATTCTGGTCAACTTCGTGGTGGACATCCTCTACGGCTTTGCCAACCCACGCATCCGTCACCAGCGCTGAGATCCTGACCATGAGTACCTCGACCAATAGCACTGAAGTGGATCAAAGCCTGCTTTATCCCTCCCCGTACAAAGAGTTCTGGCACGCCTTCGCGAAAAATAAAGGCGCGGTGGCAGGCTTGATGTTCATGAGCCTCATCGTGTTCTGCGCGGTATTTGCCCCGTGGGTCGCCCCGCACAACCCGAGCGAGCAATACCGCGACTTCCTGCTCACCCCGCCGGTGTGGCTGGAAGGCGGCAACTGGCAATTTTTGCTGGGCACCGACGAACTGGGCCGGGACATGCTCTCGCGCCTGATCGCAGGTTCGCGCCTGTCCCTGTTGATCGGCTTGTCATCGGTGGTGATTTCGCTGATTCCGGGGGTGATCCTGGGCCTGTTCGCCGGGTTCTTCCCGCGCCTGCTGGGCCCCAGCATCATGCGTTTAATGGACATCATGCTGGCCTTGCCGTCGTTGCTGCTGGCAGTAGCGATTGTCGCCATCCTCGGCCCTGGCCTGATCAACACCGTGATCGCGATTGCCGTGGTCTCGCTGCCGTCCTACGTGCGCCTGACCCGCGCCGCCGTGATGGGCGAGCTGAACCGTGACTACGTCACCGCTGCACGCCTGGCCGGGGCCAGCTTGCCGCGCCTGATGTTTATCACCGTGCTGCCCAACTGCATGGCGCCGCTGATCGTACAGGCAACCTTGAGCTTCTCGTCGGCGATCCTCGACGCCGCGGCCCTGGGTTTTCTGGGGTTGGGTGTGCAACCGCCAACGCCTGAGTGGGGGACCATGCTCGCCTCGGCCCGTGACTACATCGAACGTGCCTGGTGGGTAGTAACTCTGCCCGGCCTGGCCATTTTGCTCAGCGTGCTGGCAATCAACTTGATGGGCGACGGTCTGCGCGATGCGCTGGACCCGAAACTCAAAAACGCCGCCTGAGGAGATTCCCATGTCACTGCTAGAAATCAAGAATCTCAACGTTCGTTTTGGCGACGCCAACGCCGTGCCGGTTGTCGATGGTTTGAGCCTGTCTGTGGATAAAGGCGAAGTACTGGCCATCGTCGGTGAATCAGGGTCGGGCAAGTCCGTGACCATGATGGCGCTGATGGGCCTGATCGACGCCCCCGGCATTGTCACCGCCGACGCCCTGACCTTCGACGGCAAAAACATGCTGACCCTCAGCCCGCGTCAACGCCGGCAAGTGGTCGGCAAAGACATGGCGATGGTCTTTCAAGACCCGATGACCGCCTTAAACCCCAGCTACACCGTGGGTTTCCAGATTGAAGAAGTGCTGCGCCTGCACCTCAAGATGTCGAAAAAAGACGCCCGTAAACGCGCCATCGAACTGCTCGAAAAAGTCGAAATCCCCGCAGCGGCCAGCCGCATGCAGGCTTATCCGCACCAGTTGTCGGGGGGCATGAGCCAGCGTGTTGCGATCGCCATGGCCATCGCCGCCGAACCCAAACTGCTGATCGCTGACGAACCGACCACCGCGCTCGACGTGACCATTCAGGCGCAGATCATGGACTTGCTGCTCAACCTGCAGCGCGAGCAAGACATGGCCCTGGTGCTGATTACCCACGACCTCGCCGTGGTCGCTGAAACCGCACAGCGCGTGTGCGTGATGTACGCAGGCCAAGCGGTCGAAGTCGGCAACGTGCCGGGGCTGTTTGACGTCCCGGCGCACCCGTACAGCGAAGCATTGCTGGCGGCCATCCCGGAACACAGCATGGGCGCTGCGCGGTTGGCGACCTTGCCCGGCATCGTCCCCGGCCGTTATGACCGCCCACAGGGCTGCCTGTTGTCACCACGCTGCCCGTACGTGCAAGACACCTGCCGCCAGCAACGCCCGGCCCTTGAACCCAAAGCTCACAGCCAGGTGCGCTGCTTCTTCCCCTTGAACCAGGAGGTGGCGTAATGACTGTTGTTCTGACTGCCCGTGATCTGACCCGCCATTACGAAGTGTCCCGCGGCCTGTTCAAAGGCCATGCCGTGGTCCGTGCACTCAACGGTGTGTCTTTTGAACTTGAAGCCGGAAAAACCCTGGCCGTGGTCGGTGAATCCGGCTGCGGCAAATCAACCCTCGCCCGCGCCCTGACCTTGATCGAAGAGCCCTCTTCGGGCTCATTGAAAATAGCCGGGCAAGAAGTGGCAGGCGCCAACAAGGCCGAACGCAAACAACTGCGCAAAGACGTGCAGATGGTCTTCCAAAGCCCCTATGCCTCACTCAACCCACGGCAAAAGGTCGGTGACCAACTGGCCGAGCCGCTGCTGATCAACACCGCCCTGAGCGCCAGTGAACGCCGCGAAAAAGTCCAGGCCATGATGAAACAGGTCGGCTTGCGCCCTGAGCATTACCACCGCTACCCGCACATGTTCTCGGGTGGCCAGCGCCAGCGCATCGCCCTGGCACGGGCGATGATGCTGCAACCCAAAGTGCTGGTGGCCGATGAGCCGACCTCGGCGCTCGACGTGTCGATTCAGGCCCAGGTGCTCAACCTGTTCATGGACTTGCAACAAGAGTTCAACACCGCTTACGTCTTCATCTCGCACAACCTGGCGGTGGTGCGGCATGTGGCCGATGAAGTGCTGGTGATGTACCTGGGCCGCCCGGTAGAAATGGGCCCCAAAGAAGAAATCTACACCCGGCCGCTGCACCCTTACACCCAGGCGCTATTGTCGGCGACCCCGACCATCCACCCGGACCCGCTCAAGCCGAAAATCAAAATCGCCGGAGAACTGCCCAACCCGCTCAACCCGCCCTCTGGTTGCGCCTTCCACAAGCGCTGCGCGTACGCGACCGAGTTTTGCAGCACTCATGAGCCGTCATTGCGTGTGCTGGATAACCGCCAAGTGGCTTGCCATCATGCGGAGCTGTTTTTGCAGGCGTAGCGCAAAACCCTGGCTGTAGGCGCCAATGCAATTCACTTAAAAAGGGTGGGAGCGGGCTTGCTCGCGATGGCCTTTAGAGCGCCTCATTTATTCGGCAAAACGCGTCATCGTTAACGACTATCGCGAGCAAGCCCGCTCCCACAGAGTTAAGTGACCAGTCAGGGTTTATGTCTGGCTGTCGCCATCGTCGGCATCGCTGCTGTCATCGCCAGAGCTGCCGTCCTGGCCGTCAGCAACACCAACACCACTTAAAGCGGGCGATAGACCTGTTTGGAATAGCCAGGCATAAAAAAAGCGAAGCCCGAAGGCTTCGCTTTTTTAACCCGTAAACGCCGGAGCGCTTAGTGGTGCTCACGCGTTGCGCGGAAGCTGATTTCTGGCCAACGCTCTTCCATCAACGCCAGGTTGACGCGGGTCGGGGCCAGGTAAGTCAGGTGTCCGCCGCCATCGACGGCCAGGTTTTCAACGGCCTTGTTGCTGAACTCTTCCATCTTCTTTTTATCGCTGCTGTCGATCCAGCGCGCGGAGTACACAGTGATTGGCTCGTAGGAGCATTCCACTTTGTATTCTTCTTTCAGGCGGCTCGCGACCACGTCGAACTGCAGCACACCGACGGCGCCCAGAATGATGTCGTTACTGCGCTCCGGGAAGAACACCTGGGTGGCGCCCTCTTCGGCCAGCTGCTGCAAGCCTTGGCGCAACTGCTTGGACTTGAGCGGATCGCGCAGACGCACGCGACGGAACAGTTCCGGGGCGAAGTGCGGGATACCGGTGAAGCTGAGGTTTTCACCCTCGGTGAAGGTGTCACCGATCTGGATGGTGCCGTGGTTGTGCAAACCGATGATGTCGCCCGCGTAGGCTTCTTCGAGCTGTTCACGCTCGGAGGAGAAGAACGTGAGTGCATCGCCGATGCGCACGTCTTTGCCAGTACGCGCGTGGCGCATCTTCATGCCCTTTTCGTACTTGCCCGAGCAAATGCGCATAAAGGCGATACGGTCGCGGTGTTTAGGGTCCATGTTCGCCTGGATCTTGAACACGAAGCCGCTGAATTTTTCTTCAACCGGCTCAACCACACGCTCGTTGGCCACACGGGCCAGCGGCATCGGAGCCCAGTCAACCACCGCGTCCAGCACGTGGTCGACACCGAAGTTGCCCAACGCCGTACCGAAGAACACCGGGGTCAATTGACCGTCTAGGAACTCCTGCTGGTTGAACTCGTGGCAGGCGCCCTGCACCAGCTCAAGCTGTTCGACAAAACGATCGTACTCGTCACCCAAATGGGCGCGGGCTTCGTCGGAGTCAAGCTTTTCGATGATCTTGGTTTCGGTACGTTCATGACCGTGCCCGGCGGTGTAGACGATGATGTAGTCGTCTGCCAGGTGGTAAACACCCTTGAAGTCGCGGTAGCAACCAATCGGCCAGGTGATCGGCGCTGCCTTGATTTTGAGGACGGCTTCGATCTCGTCGAGCAATTCGATCGGGTCACGAATGTCACGGTCGAGTTTATTGATAAAGCTGACGATCGGCGTGTCACGCAGGCGGCAAACGTCCATCAGGGCGATGGTCCGCGGCTCAACACCTTTACCGCCATCGAGCACCATCAGCGCCGAGTCGACCGCCGTCAATGTGCGGTAGGTGTCTTCCGAGAAGTCTTCGTGGCCCGGGGTGTCGAGCAGGTTGATCATGTGGTCGCGATACGGGAACTGCATGACCGACGTGGTAATCGAAATACCCCGTTGCTTTTCCATTTCCATCCAGTCGGAGGTGGCATGGCGGTCGGACTTTCGCGATTTCACCGTACCGGCGACCGCAATCGCCTTGCCCATCAGCAAGAGCTTCTCGGTGATGGTGGTTTTACCCGCATCGGGGTGGGAAATAATGGCGAAAGTGCGGCGTTTCGCGACTTCGGCGGCCTGATGGGTCATGGGAAATCGCCTGACGATTGATTCAAAAAAGGGCGCGGATTATAGCTCAAATCAGGGCCGTGCAGCCACCGTTCGCGCCCTTGCTCGTCGGACAAGGGTGGCAATGTGCCGTAAAAAATGTGAACCTTTTAAACAGTGGAGGCGTCCATTCCTTTGATACGACAACGTGTCAGGGGCTGAATTATCAGCAAGTTAGTCTGACGAGGCTGCGCTAATGACAGGCAATTGGGGTGTATTTCGCCCCACCTGTTGCTCTTCGCGAACGCATTGCCGGCAGCCATAAATGGCCTTGCCACACGGGAATGTGTCCGCCGACTGAAAAAAAAGGAGTCCGCCTATGGCTAATCGCTATGGTAAAGGGCTTATAGGATGCGCGGTTGTGATCGCGGTCCTGGCCCTGTTGGTCCACTGGATCGGCATAAGCACTATCGAACACTATCAAGATGATCTGTTGTTCTACCTGCAAGCCCACCTGTACCTCGTACTCGCTTCAATGTTTATCGCCCTCCTTGTAGGGATACCCGCTGGCATTGCGTTAAGCCGACCGAACATGGTCGGGCATGCCGAACGTTTCATGCAGGTCTTCAACATCGGTAACACCGTTCCACCGCTTGCAGTACTGGCCATTGCCCTGGGTTTTCTGGGGATCGGCAGTGGGCCTGCTATCTTCGCGCTGTTTCTCGCCTCGTTGCTGCCCATTGTGCGCAACACCTACGAAGGCCTGAAAAACGTTCCTGCCTCACTCAAAGAAGCCGCTGTCGGTATCGGCATGACCCCGCGCCAAGTGCTGTGGCGCGTCGAATTGCCCAATGCCGTGCCCATCATCATGGGCGGCGTGCGGGTTGCACTGGCGATTAACGTCGGTACTGCGCCGCTGGCCTTCCTGATTGGCGCCAACAGCCTGGGCAGTCTGATTTTCCCTGGCATTGCCCTCAACAATCAGCCGCAATTGATCCTTGGCGCAGCGTGTACCGCGCTGTTGGCATTGCTGCTCGACGGCCTGGTGATACTCATCAGCCGCCGCTGGTTGGAACGCGGTCTGCGACCTTCATAGGTCGGGCTGAGGAAAGGAATAATCATGAAGAAAATTAGCTTGATATTAGGCTGCATCCTGCTGTTCGCAGGAATTGTTCAGGCCGCAGAAAAACCCACCATCCGTATTGGTGCGCGGGTGTTTACCGAGCAAACCCTGCTCGCAGAAATCACCGCCCAGTACCTCAACAGCAAGGGCTATAACGCCCAGGTAACCGGCGGTCTGGGCAGCAGCCTGGCACGCAGCGCCCATGAAACCGGGCAACTGGACATGGTGTGGGAATACACCGGTGTGTCGCTGGTGGCCTACAACCACATCACCGAGAAGCTCGACAAAGATCACGCCTACGACCGCGTGAAAGAAGTCGATGCGAAAAAGGGCCTGATCTGGCTGCACCCGTCCAAGTTCAGCAACACCTATGCGCTGGCGTTGCCACAAAACGTGGCTGAAAAGTTCCCGGACATCAACACCATCAGCGATCTGGACAAAGCGCTGCGTGACCCGGAAAACAAAAACGCCCTGGTGGCACTTGATACCGAGTTCGCCAACCGCTCCGACGGTTTGCAAGGCATGGTCAAGCTGTACGACATGGACCTGACGCGCAAAAACATTCGCCAGATGGACGCAGGCCTGGTCTACACCGCCCTTAAAAACGGCCAGGTGTTTGCAGGGCTGGTGTACACCACTGACGGTCGCTTGAGCGCCTTCAACCTCAAGTTGCTCGACGACGACCTGCATTACTTCCCGGACTACACCGCCGCGCCGGTGGTGCGTAAAGCCTTCCTGGATGCGCACCCGGACCTCGAAGCGCAACTCAAGCCGCTGGCTGACCTGCTGGACGACGAAACCATGCGCCAGCTCAACGCCCGGGTCGACGTTGACCACGAAAGCCCGTCCAAAGTCGCCGCAGACTTTCTGCGCCAACATCCACTCAACTGAGGAGAAGACATGGAATTTCTAAACGCCTTTTCCCACATGGACTGGTCGCTGGTCGCACACCTGACATGGCAGCACATCACTCTGGTCGGTATTGCCGTCACCCTGGCCATTGTGGTCGGCGTGCCCTTGGGCGTGCTGATGACCCGCTTCCCGTCGCTGGCAGGCCCCATGCAAGCCAGCGCCACAGTGATGCTGACCATTCCGTCGATTGCGCTGTTTGGTCTGTTGCTGCCGTTTTACTCGAAGTTCGGCCAGGGCCTGGGCCCGATGCCCGCTATTACCGCCGTGTTCCTGTATTCGCTGCTGCCGATCATGCGCAACACCTACCTCGCCCTCACCGGCGTTGAGCCAGGTATTCGTGAAGCAGCACGCGGCATCGGCATGACCTTCGGCCAGCGCCTGCGCATGGTTGAACTGCCCATCGCTGTACCGGTGATTCTGGCCGGTGTGCGCACCGCCGTGGTGATGAACATCGGTGTCATGACCATCGCCGCCACCATCGGTGCTGGCGGTCTGGGTGTACTTATTCTGGCTGCAATCAGCCGCAGCGACATGTCGATGCTGATCGTCGGCGCGGTCCTGGTCAGTGTTCTGGCCATCGTCGCTGACCTGCTTCTGCAATGGCTGCAACGCTCGTTGACTCCAAAAGGATTACTGAAATGATCGAACTTCAAAACCTCAGCAAGACCTTCCAAAGCAACGGCAAAGACGTCAAGGCCGTGGACTCGGTAAGCCTGACCGTCAACGAAGGCGAAATCTGCGTATTCCTCGGCCCATCGGGTTGCGGCAAAAGCACCACGTTGAAAATGATCAACCGCCTGATCAAACCGACCTCCGGCAAGATTTTGATCAACGGCGAAGACACCACCGACCTCGACGCAGTGACGCTGCGCCGCAACATTGGTTACGTGATTCAGCAGATCGGTCTGTTCCCGAACATGACCATCGAAGAAAACATCACCGTGGTGCCGCGCCTGCTGGGCTGGGACAAACAAAAGTGCCATGACCGTGCCCGCGAACTGATGAGCATGATCAAGCTGGAACCCAAGCAGTACCTGCACCGCTACCCGCGTGAACTGTCGGGTGGTCAGCAACAGCGTATCGGCGTGATCCGCGCCCTCGCGGCCGACGCACCGCTGCTGTTGATGGACGAGCCGTTCGGTGCGGTCGACCCGATCAACCGCGAAATGATCCAGAACGAATTCTTCGAGATGCAGCGCGCGCTGAACAAGACCGTGATCATGGTCAGCCACGACATCGACGAAGCCATCAAGCTGGGCGACAAGATCGCCATCTTCCGAGGCGGCAAGCTGCTGCAGATGGACCACCCGGACACCCTGCTCGCGCACCCGGCCGACGACTTTGTCAGCAACTTTGTCGGCCAGGACAGCACGCTCAAGCGCTTGCTGCTGGTCAAGGCCGAAGATGCGGCTGACAACGCACCGTCGGTGAGCCCGGAAACGCCAGTGGCCGAAGCACTGGACCTGATGGACGAACTCGACCGCCGCTATGTCGTCGTCACCGACGCCGACAACAAGGCACTGGGTTATGTCCGTCGTCGCGACCTGCACCGTCAGACCGGCACCTGCGGCCAATTCCTGCGTGAATTCAACGCCACCGCGGCCTACGACGAACACTTGCGCATCCTGCTGTCGCGCATGTACGAGTTCAACCGCTCATGGTTGCCGGTGATGGATGCCGAGCGTGTGTTCCTCGGTGAAGTGACCCAGGAATCGATCGCCGCCTACCTGAGCTCGGGCCGTTCACGCGGGGCCAAAACCAGCATCGTTTCACCGGCTGAAATAGCCTCCGCTTAACCCCTGCCATTTGTCCCCCCTCACAGCGCTGCCACAGCACTGTGGGGGGCGGTCCTGCGACCCGCATCACAGCCTCGTTGCGCGTTAGCGGCTACAACCAGCTCGACGTTTCAGCGTTATTTGACATCGCCGCTATTAAAACTAAGCCGACCATAATAAATCAATATCAAAACTGTTATTTCTAACAGTAGTAATTATTTTAAAACCCTATTAACTCGAACGCGCACACAACAAGACCATCACATAAAAATAAACAATGCGTTGAGAGGGGCAAAACATCATGAGTATTTCATCTCTAATTAAAGCCGATAATTCTGGCGCTGCGGATACACACTTTGGCAAAGAAGGCATTGCCGTTATTAATTCCTCGCACCTGACAACCGGCACTTCAAGTTGCGTGGTGGCCACACCGGACAACAGGTTTCTGGCGACATGGGCAGCAAATACTCCAGACAACAGTACTGTCATGGGCATTGCGCGCCTGACAAACGATGGCGCGATGGATCGCACATTTGGTGTCGAAGGCCTGGTTGAGTGCGTGTTTAAGCAAGGCCACCGTAACGTAGCCTCCGGGCTCGCGTTGATGTCTGATAATCGCACGCTGTTATGGGGGCACTTTTTGATAAATTCCGTCAAACCAGTGCCTGCACTGATCTGTGTGAAGAAGGATGGTGCTGTTGACAAGACATTTGCTGAACAAGGGGTCTTTGCAGTACCTGAGCCGCTTGAAAATGAATCCTATATGTTCAACTCTGCCTGTGTTTCTCCAGACAAAAGTATCTTCATGGTGTATGGCAAAAGTTTAAATGGCCTCTGGACAACTTACATAACAAAGTTAATGCCTAACGGCACACTGGATGAGCGCTTTGCCGAACGCGGCGTGCGTAAATTTCAACATCATGGACAATCGACATCGCCCGGAGGCGTGCTGATGCTGAAGAACGGTCGCCTCGTTGTTTTCAGCAGCGTACTGAATAACGATGTGTTTATTGCCTGCTTTGATAGCCAGGGCGTTTTGGTGCCCGATTTTGCAGACCAAGGCGTTCTCACACTGGCGTATGAAGACAAAACGTACTTGCAGTTCAGTCTTGTCGAAACACCCACCGGCCTGGTCAGTATCGGTAGCACAAGCTTGAGGACTGACCCGAATATCAGTCACGGCATGATGGTCGGGATAACCTTCAAGGGGCAGCTGGATACAGCGTTCAATCAGGCAAAACCCGTGATTATCACTTTCCCGGCAATATCCCCTCTTCAGTGTCATCAGATCGTTTGCCAGCCCGATGCAAAGTTGGTCATCGCGGGCTATAGAGCCGCGTCAGATCCTGCGCCGCAGGGGATGATTGGCCGCTATCTGTCAGACGGTACCCCGGACAACAGCTTTGGCCAGAAGGGTCTGGCATCCACCGGTACGTTCGTCCATACCTCATCAAAGCAAGGTATGGCGCTCTCGCCCAAGAGGCGCATCGTATGTGCGGGTCGCCATGACAAGCACGGTGTCCTGGCAGGTTTTCTAGGCTGAGTACCGGGCCATTGAAGGTGCATGGCCCGTCCTGATGATGGCTCGCATGCCTTTCGCTGCGAGCCTGACCCATGACCCGGGCCATAAACTCACCGTTGGGTGTGCAGGCTCGGCGCTTGGTCTTCGGGAATAAATCGGAAAGTCGCTGGATCCGCGTCATTGGCCGGCAAGCTAATGAGAATGATCGGAACCAGAATGCCCGTCTCCTTCAAAAAATCCTGTTGGTCATATTGCGCGCCAGCCTTGCCTGAACTGTTCAGATAAAAGAACGCTTGAAGCGGTAATACATCACCTATGTCCTGATCCCACTTGGCGATTCTCAGTTCGTTGTAACTATCAATTAGAGGGTTGAATATCAAACGCTGAGCTTTGAGCCCTTCGGCAAATGCAATCGTTGCATTTTCACCTAATGCTTCACGCACATTAAACCCGCACATGTCGCCATAACTGCCATATTGATTGTAATGCTCGACCCATCGTTCAGCCGTATTAATACCTTGTTCCTGGCACTCCCGGCTGGTTGGCCGATTGGGGCTTTGACCGCATCCCTGATCCTCCCTTACAACCGTCGCTCCATCCCGAGGGAAGAAACACAAAATGGACACACTGACTTTACCTTCAGGTGCAAGCAGGCGCGGATAAAAGATAAAACCATTCTTATAAATATAGAAATCTGTAATTATTATGTCTTTGCGCAAATACGAGAACGATACCCCGGTACCGCTGGGGTTGGGGTTCCAGGCATGATATTGGGTCGAAGGCGACGTCCCCCTGATGATGACACCTGAACATTCAAATGCGGCGGAGGGATTATGCGGCCGACATGCACTGACCGGGTTGTTGTAACGTTCGGTCAATGCCACTGCGGTTTCTTCACCTAAACGATTCAAGTGTTGAGTTGTCGCAGCAAACGTCGACGTATTAACACCCTCATGGCTGGCGCACGCTGTCAATAAAACGGTTAAAACTACCAGCAATAGTCTTGTCATTATCAGCACCTTAAGGTAATTAAATGCAAACACGCTAAATTGCGCGAAGAACAACGTGCGACAGCTTGGCGGCTTTAACCAATACAAACACCTGTAAGAACTGACAGTTATTTATAATTAAAGTGAATATGATTTTAACTTATCTGCCTTTGCAGTTCTTTCAGCGATCCAGACGCCGCACTAAAGGGCGGTGAGGTAAAGCGCAAGTCGTTGGTTGAAGTGACACAAAAATCAATTAGCCCCTAGCCGTTTCAAAACAGCTCACGCGCCACAACAATTTTTTGCATCCAACACGAATCATGATCTGAGCCATCACTGCCTGGCCATTGATGGTGCACTGCCCGTCCTTATGATGGCTCGCATGCCTTTCGCTGCGAGCCTGCCCCATGACCCACGCCAAAACCCTCTATGACAAGCACATCGATGCGCACACCGTGTGCGCGCTCGATGACCAAGGGCATGTTTTGCTCTACATCGACCGTCAGGTCATTAACGAATACACCAGCCCGCAAGCCTTCAGCGGTTTGCGCGAGGCCGGGCGTGATGTGTGGCGCCCGCAAACCGCACTGGCGGTGGTTGACCATGTGAACCCGACCGCGCCGTTGCGCGTTGCCGCCATGGCCGATGCCGGCGGCGCGTTGCAGGTGTCGTACCTGCAACAGAACTGCGAAAAGTTCGCCATCGAGCTGTTTGATGTGCTCGACAAGCGCCAGGGCATCGAACACGTCATCGCCCCGGAACAAGGGTTTATCTTGCCCGGCATGGTGATCGCCGCCGGTGACAGCCACACCACCACCTACGGCGCATTGGGGGCGTTTGGATTCGGCATCGGCACCTCGGAAATCGAGCACCTGCTGGCCACCCAGACCCTGGTGTATAAACGCCTGAAAAGCATGCGTGTCACTGTTGAGGGCGAACTGGGTACAGGGCTGACCTCCAAAGACGTGATCATGGCCCTGATTGGCAAGATCGGTGCCTCCGGCGCCAGCGGTTATGCCATTGAGTTTGCCGGTTCGACCATTGAGGCGCTGAGCGTCGAAGCGCGCATGACCATCTGCAACATGGCCGTCGAAGCCGGTGCTCGCGGCGCCTTTATGGCCCCCGATGACAAAGTGTTCGCCTACCTGCAACTCAAGCCGCGTGCCCCGCAAGGCGAACAATGGGAACGCGCCGTGGCCCGCTGGCGCTTGCTGTACAGCGACCCCGGCGCACAGTTCGATCAAGAAGTGCACCTGGACGCCACTGAGTTGCAGCCCATGGTCACCTGGGGCACCAGCCCCGACCAGGCCGCCACCATTGGCAGCACCGTGCCTGACCCGCAGGGCGTCAGCGATCTGATTTTGCGCCAGGACATGCGTCGCGCCTTGAGCTACATGGGCCTGGAGCCCGGCATGGCGCTGAACGAGGTGGTCATCAGCCACGCCTTTATCGGTTCCTGCACCAACGCCCGGATTGAAGATTTACGCGACGCGGCCCACGTGGTGCGCGGCCACAAGGTCGCAGCCCATGTACGCGCCATGATTGTTCCTGGCTCCACCCAAGTACGCGATCAGGCAGAAGCGGAAGGCTTGGCGGCGATCTTTATCGAGGCTGGATTTGAGTGGCGCCAGTCCGGCTGCTCGATGTGCCTGGCGATGAATGATGACGTGCTCGCCCCCGGCGACCGCTGCGCCTCCAGCACCAACCGTAACTTCGAAGGCCGCCAGGGCGCCGGGGCACGCACCCACCTGATGAGCCCGGCCATGGTCGCGGCCGCCGCCATTACCGGCCACCTCACAGACGTTCGCCAACTTGCCGGGAGACTCTGAGCATGCAACCTTTCACCACCGTCAGCGGCAAGGCCGCGCCCCTGCTCGCCGCCAATATCGACACCGACGTGATCATGCCCAAGCAGTTTCTTAAAGGTATTGATCGCAACGGGCTGGATCGCGGCGTGTTTTTCGACCTGCGCTTTCTGCCCTCGGGCGCGCCAAACCCTGAGTTCATCCTCAACCAGCCCGCGTGGCAAGACGCGCGTTTTCTGGTCACCGGGCCGAACTTCGGCTGTGGTTCCAGCCGCGAGCATGCGGTCTGGGGCTTGAAACAGTTGGGTATCCGCGCACTGATTGGCAGCAGCTTCGCCGGGATTTTCTATGACAACTGCCAGCGCAACGGCGTGCTGGTGATCACCCTGGAAGACGTACTGGTGCAGGCGCTGGGCCGACTCATCAGCCAGCCCGAAACGGCTGAAATCACGATAGACCTGATCACGCAAAGCATCCGCCTGGCGGAGGGTTCAGTGATTGAATTCAAGATCGACGACCTGCGCAAAACCGCACTGTTAAAGGGGCTGGATGCGATAGGCAGCACCTTGCAGCGCAGTGCACAGATTCGTGAATTTGAGCAACGGCATTTGCAGGCTAATCCCTGGTTGCGCTGAAAAGCGCCCTCACCCCAGCCCCCTGTAGGA
Organism: Pseudomonas helleri; assembly: GCF_001043025.1. Classification (GTDB taxonomy): domain Bacteria; phylum Pseudomonadota; class Gammaproteobacteria; order Pseudomonadales; family Pseudomonadaceae; genus Aquipseudomonas; species Aquipseudomonas helleri. The sequence continues at coordinate 264,130 of NZ_JYLD01000002.1, forward strand.
GCGAGCTTGTCTCGCGATCTTTTAAAGATCAAAAGATCGCGAGGCAAGCTCGCTCTTATCAAACATAAAATAAGTAATTGATTTTAAAGGCTTTGTAGGAGCGAGCTTGCTCGCGATCTTTTGATCTAGATCTTGCTTTTGATCTTGATCTAAAAGGCCCCATTAAACCACGCTGGCCGAACGCAGGTTTTGCGCAGTGGGTAACCCGGCAGGACGCCGGGTTAGCCGCGACACGGCCATGGATGGCCGATCGCGGCGGGCCTACGGAGCAAGGCCTGTGGTGAGGGCATGCCGAGCCAAAGCGAGGCACCGAGGGGTAGGGGCAAAAGCGTTTTGGTTACTTTGCCGCTTTTGCAAAGTGACGCGGCGTAAGGCCGGAACCCTAAGTGGCCGTTGCCGCAGCAACGGATATGTACTCAAGTCAAGAGCCCCCTCACCCTAGCCCTCTCCCGAAGGAGAGGGAACCGATTGGGGGATGCTGAAGATACTCGGCGGCCTGTTTGCTGCGCGACAGCGCGGCGTCGAAGACGGGGCGGCCCCTCCTACGAGGTGGAGAGTTGTCGCAGGTGCGCCTGCAAAAACTCCACACACACCCGCAACTTGCCGGAGTTGGCCAACCGCGTCGGGTACACCGCCCATACGTCGGCGCTTTGCCGGTAGTCGGCCAGCACTTGCACCAGACGCCCTTGGTCCAGCAGCGGCTTTACATCCCACATCGAGCGCAGCAACACACCGCGCCCGTCCAGCGCCCACTGCAATACGATTTCGCCGCTGTTGGAAGACAGCGGCCCGCTGACCCTCACGCTGGCTTCACCTTCCGGGCCTTGCAGTTGCCAGATACCAAATGCGTTGTCGCGCTCTTTAAGCACCAGGCAATCGTGCTGCTGCAAATCTTGCAGCGACTCAGGCACGCCCCGGCGCTTGAGGTAGTCGGGCGAGGCGCACAGTACGCGGTTGTTGGTGACCAGACGACGGCCGATGTGTTGACCGGCAATGTCATCGCCCACATGGATTTCCAGGTCGAACCCTTCATGCACAATGTCCACCACGCGATCAAACACATCGAGGCGGATTTCCAGTTCCGGGTATTGCTCGGCCAGTAACGAAATGGCCGGCGCGACATGGTTGCGGCCAAAGCCAAAGCTGCTGCACAGGTGCAGACGGCCACGGGGCTCTGTATGCGCTTCGGACAGTTCGTCCTGCAACTGCTGAACATCGTCGAGGATGCGCACCGCCCAGCGCTGCACCCGCTCACCATCGTCTGTCAGGGCGACACGTCGACTGGTGCGGTGCAGCAAGCGGCTGCCAAGGGTGGTTTCAAGGATCTGGATACGTTTGCTGACATAGGCCGGGGACAATCCCAGCTCTTCTGCCGCCGCGGCAAAGCCACCCTTGCGCACAACCGTAAGGAACACCCGCAGGTCTTCAGGCAACGGCGCAGTGTCTTTTTTGGGCGGCATGGTCATGAACGCGTGGCGACAAGAATGCAGAGAATAGCTCAGCGCAAAAAAGGCAGCACGTGCTCAAGCAGCAATTGGGGGACTTCCTCGCCAATGTAGTGCCCGCACGGTAACGCCTGGCCACGCACATCGGTTGCGACTTTCTGCCATTCGGCCAGCGGGTCGAAACAGCGTCCGACCGTCCCTTGCGCGCCCCACAGCACCAACACCGGCAGGTTCAGGTGCCGACCGGCGTCGATGTCTTCGCGGTCATGCTCAAGGTCAATGCTGGCGCTGGCGCGGTAGTCCTCGCAGATCCCCCGCGCCGTACCCGGCAATTGAATGCAGCGCACGTATTCGGCCAGCGCAGGCGCCGTAAACGGCTGCAAGCCGGCGCTGCGACTGCCCATCACGCTCAACAGGTATTGCTCGGGGTCGGCTTCGATCAGGCGCTCCGGCAGCGGTGCCGGGCGAATCAAAAAGAACCAGTGCCAGTAAGCCCGGGCAAAGGCTTCGTCGGTTTGCGCATACATTGCCAGCGTCGGCGCGATGTCGAGCATCACCAAACGGCTGACGGCCTGCGGGTGATCCAGCGCCAGACGATGGGCCACACGGGCACCGCGATCATGGGCCAGCACCGAGAACTGCTCGAACCCCAGGCTGTGCATCAACGCCAGCGAATCGCGGGCCATTTCACGCTTGCTGTAGTTGCTGTGATCGGCCACCGCTGCGGGCTTTTCGCTGTCGCCGTAACCGCGCAAGTCGGCCGCGACCACTGTGAAGTGCTCCGCCAATTGCTCAGCGACTTTGTGCCAGATGACATGCGTTTGCGGGTGACCATGGATCAACAACAACCCCGGCCCGCTGCCGCCGATACGGTAGGCAATGTGAACGCCGTTGACCTGGCGCTGAGCTGTTTGAAATCCCGCGAACATGAGGCTGCTCCTTCTAATGGTCAGCCCATGCTAGGGCCCTCAAATTTTGCTGCAAGGGCCAAACCGTGGCGGCTCGGTTCATGAAGTGTGAAACATCGCACCACCCCCTTACTAAGCGGGCAAGAACACACAGGCGCTCAAACCGCCACCTTCACGATTGCTCAGCGTCAGGCTGCCCTTATGGCTGACAGCAATGCGCTTGGCGATACTCAGGCCCAAACCAAAACCGCCGGACTGATCGTTGCGCGAGTGATCGGCGCGCACAAACGGGTCGGTGATCGACTGCAACACCGCTGGCGCGATGCCCGGCCCGCGATCGTTGATGCGCAACGTCACGCCGCTAGACGAGCGATCGACCTCAAGGGTGATGTCGCGGGCATAGGCTTGTGCGTTTACCAGCAAGTTCTGCAAGCAACGGTGCAACAGCACGCCGTTGGCGTAGATCATCCCGCCCCGGCCGCTGACCGGCAACGGCTCGGCGGGGGTCGACAACTCTGCGCACAGAGTGCGCAACACGCTGTCGACATCAATGAACTGGCACGTGTGCTGGTTGGCGCTCTGCAAATAGACGAGTACCTGGGTAATCATCTTGTCCATTTGGTAGATGTTCTGCTTCAAGCGCTCACGCTGATCAACATCGCTCAACCGCTCGATGCGCAAGCGCATGCGGGTCAATGGCGTGCGCAGGTCGTGGGACACCGCCGCGAGAAAAAAGCTCTGGTCATTGACCATCGCAACAATCTGTTTTTGCATGGCGTTAAAGGTCTGGGCGGCCTGGCGAACCTCCAGCGGCCCTTCAACCGCCAACGGCTTCTGATCCAGGTTATCGCCCAGCGCATTGGCGGCATCACTCAGCCGTTTAAGCGGGCGCAGGCACAGCCGCACCGCCAGCCAGCACATCCCGATCACGCCGATAATGCGCACCACATAGACCCGCAGAATGTAGTCGGCAATCAACGCCCACGCCGACTCGCCGCTCCAGCCCTGCAACTCGTGCCCCTCGATGCTCAACCAGTGACCGTCGGCCAGCGGCACCGCGAAGTCGATATGCGCCGTGGCCGTTTGCAGGCCAAACAGGCTGCGCCAGACCAGCGGTTGGCCCTCGGCATCGGTAAGGTCGACCTCGATCATTTCAACCGTGGGCTCATGCCCCAATTCATACGCCAGCGCCTGTTTCAACAGCAGCGCTGTGCGTCGGGCAGCACGGTCGTTCTCAGGTTGGCTATCGGGTTTCGCGGTCAGGCACCTGACCGTGTAATTGGCCGGGGCTGTCTGCGGCTGACCCGGCAAACAACCGGGCTGGTCTATCAGTGGTGCGGTGCGGCTGGCCATTAACCGGACCGGGGCTTCGAGCACCTGTGCATAACGCACGTCGAACCAGATGCTGCTCGACAACAATTGAATGGCCAGCGTGCCGCTGACCAGAATCAGCGTCAGTTGGCCAAACAAGGTTTTCGGCCACAGGCGCCTCAACCCCTTCAGCAGCAGGTCGCGCACCGGGCTAAACCGCCGCTTCAGGGCTGGAAACGCTCAACAGATAGCCTTCATTGCGCACGGTCACGATCTGCACGGGCCCGTCCTTGAAATGCTGGCGCAGGCGGCTGATGCACATGTCGATCGAGCGGTCATCGGGCGCGTATTCACGGCCCATTGCACTCAGTGTTAATTGATCGCGGGACAGCACCTGCTCACGGGCCTGGAGCAAATCACGCAACACCCTGAAATCGGAGCGCGGCAAGGTCAGGGTCTGGCCATCCGGGGTGTGCAGCAGGCGCTTTACATCATCGAGCCGATAACCGGCGAACTCGCGGTGGGTCGTGACCGGGCGATCCACAACGGGCTCGGCCCGTGTTTGGCGGCGCATCACCGCCTTGATTCTGGCCACCAACTCACGGGGCTCGAAAGGCTTGGTCAGGTAATCATCGGCGCCCACCTCCAGGCCAATGATGCGATCCAGCGCTGAGCCTTTGGCCGACAGCATGATGACGCTCAGGCCGGGCCGCGACTGCAACTGGCGGCACAGGCTGAGGCCGTCTTCGCCCGGCAGCATGACGTCCAGCACCACCAGGTCGACCGCCTGGCGCTCAAGGTGTGACCACATCTCCACGCCATCGGCGGCGGCCAGCACCTGATCGCCGTTCTCACTCAGGTAGTCGCAGAGCAACTCGCGGATTTCATCGTCGTCATCCACCACCAACAGCGTCTTGGCGGCCGCGAGGAATTTGGGGGTGGGCAAAACGTACTGCTCATTACATTCCATTACATACCCACACATATCCGTAATAGTGCCTGACGGCGCGATACCTAAAATGCTACCAAACATTATCTGCAAATACGAAGTATTACCAATGACAACGCAGGGCATGATGACGGATCTCTCAGCACGACCTTTGATGTTAAGCACCCCTTCTCGCCTTCCAGCTCCCCGCAGCCCTGTCGCAATCATGGTCGCCATGGGCCTCAGTGCAATGCTCGGCATGGCCAGCCAACAGGCTGGCGCCGCGCCGCTGGAACTCGACACTCTGAATGTTCAGGGCACGCAGCCCTCCGCCGATGAAAGCAGCGGCCAACTGGGTTACACCGTCAAGAGCACCACCAGCTCGACGGGCATGAAACTCACCCCGCGCCAGACGCCACAGTCGGTCACCACCATCACTCAGGAACAAATGGCCGACCGCCAGATCACCAATATCGAGCAAGCGCTGGACAGCGCACCCGGCATCACCATGAGCAAGTCGGAAGTGGGCGGGCGCACCGAGTACCGGGCACGCGGCTATCCGATCACCAACTGGAAAACCGACGGCCTGCAGTTCCCGGGCGGCTCGGACTTCAGCGGCGCTGGCAATTCGCTGAACATGGACATGTACGAACGTATCGACATCGTTCGCGGCGCCAATGGCCTGTTGGGCGGCACCGGCGACCCGTCGGCCACCGTCAACCTGATGCGCAAACGCCCCGGTTTCGAGTTTGGCGGCCGTGCTTACGCCACCTATGGTAGCTGGGATAAACGGCGCCTGGGCGCTGACCTCAACGTGCCCTTGTCAGAAGATGGCCGCTTGCGCTCGCGCCTGGTCATGACCCAAGAAGACTCCAACTCTTTCCGCGACCATCAGTCCGACCGTTCGCGGGCCGCGCTGGCCAACTTTGAATTTGACCTGACCGACGCCACAACCCTGGGCGCCGGCTATCAATACGAGTACTACAAGAACGTCGGCGGCGGTTGGGGCGCGAACATCCCGATCTGGTACGGCGATGGCAGTAAAACCCACTTACCGCGCAGCACCAACGTGGTGCCGAGCTGGAGTTTTGGCGAATACACCACGCGTACGGCGTTCGGCTCGCTGGAGCATCGTTTTGACAATGACTGGACGCTCAACGTCAAAGCCTCTCAAAGCACCACTGAAGCGTTGAACCACCGTGGGCTGGCCAAGGTCAACTCCAAAGGCGGCGGCGCATTCGGCGGCTACTGGAACCAGGATGGCACCGGCGCCGTACTCAACGGCCTACACAGCTCCACCGACACCACCCAGCAATCGGCACAAGTCGACGTGACCGGCCCATTCAGCCTGTTCGGCCGTACCCATCAAGCCATGTTCGGCTATAACGACAGCCGCACCGTCGCCTGGTCGCCTCAGTACCGTTGCAACATGGTCAGCGATGACCGCACCAGCGCCAGCGCGCTGGGGTGCCAGTTCCGCGCCAACAATGGCTTCCCGATTACCGACTGGCACAACGGGGTGGACAGCGACTACCGGATCAACGCCTACAAGACCGGCCTGCACACCAAAACCACCACCCGCCTGCAAGGCATGTATGCAGCCACCCGCCTGAGCATTACCGACCCGTTGTCGGTGATCCTCGGCGCGCGCATCAGCGACTACAGCAGCACCACGTTGTCGACCAACGGTGCACGTAGCAATCAACAGCAAAACGGTATCGTCACGCCTTACCTGGGCGCGGTGTATGACCTCAACGACACCTACTCGCTGTACGCCAGCTACACCGACATCTTCAGCCCGCAAAGCGAAGAGAACGCCAACGGCAACAAGATCGAGCCGATTCGCGGTCAGAGCTACGAAACCGGTATTAAAGGTGAATGGTTCGACGGCCAGGTCAATGCGCAAGCGGCCTACTTCCTGACCCGTCAGGAAAACAAGGCGGTGACCGATGGCGCCAATACCACGCCCGCCGGTAACCAGGCCTACACCACGGGCACCGGCGTAGAGACCGAAGGTATCGACCTCGAAGTCTCCGGTGCCTTGACGCCCAACTGGAATGTCTACGGTGGCTACACCTACCTGCACTTCCGCCGCCTCAACGCCGATGGCCAAAGTGACCCGTCGCACCTGTTCAAGGCCTCGACCACCTACCGCCTGTCGGGCGCTCTAGATCGCCTGACCGTGGGCACCGGCGTCACCGCGCAAACCAGCATTCGCGCCACATCCACCCCGGCGGGCATACCCACCAACGGTGTGAGCCGCGGCCCCACCGACGTGACGTGGGCGGGTTATGCCATCTGGAGCGCAATGGCCAAATACGACCTCACCGATGACACGGCCGTGACCCTGAATGCCAATAACCTGTTCGACAAAACCTATTACACCCGATACGGCTTCTATGCAGGCGCCATTTATGGTGATCCGCGCAGCCTGTCGTTGACCCTGAGTACTGCATTTTGAGGCCCGGCCCGATCCTTCCCCCCAGGTAAGCCACGCTTCAATGTGCAACTACCGAAGCCCGCCCTATGGCGGGCTTCGTCTATTGGGCAACGGGCAAAAAAGCCACGGTGGGAACATCACACCGTCATCAAGGTCGGTTACTTAAATAGCTCACTTTGGCGACCCGACGAAGGCTTATAAAAATGCGACATTTTTAGTTGATCTAAGCGCAGTCACGCCCTAAAGTTCGCGCCGAACATCCATGCTGGAAACGATCCATCCGGCTCAAGTACTGACGACGAGAGAGCAAGCTTTCGGCGGACATGCCTTGGGAAGTAGGCGAACCAAAGTGGGGATACGGAGGATGTTCATTTGCACCCATTGATTTATGACGTTTGCCACTAGGAGTCCCTACGTATGTCGATTCAGGTCGAAGAATATTTCGCGCGCGAAACCTTCCAAAAAATGAAGGCGTTCGCTGACACCCAAGAAACCCCGTTCGTGGTGATCGACACCGCCATGATCAGCCAGGCTTACGACGACCTGCGTGCAGGTTTCGAATTCGCCAAGGTGTACTACGCGGTCAAGGCCAACCCGGCCGTTGAAATCATCAACCTGTTGCGCGACAAAGGCTCGAGCTTCGACATCGCTTCGATTTACGAGCTGGACAAAGTGATGGCCCAGGGCGTGACCCCGGATCGCATCAGCTACGGCAATACCATCAAAAAATCCAAAGACATTCGCTACTTCTACGAAAAAGGCGTGCGCCTGTTTTCGACCGACTCCGAAGCCGACCTGCGCAACATTGCCAAGGCCGCACCGGGCTCCAAAGTCTACGTGCGCATCCTCACTGAAGGCTCGACCACGGCTGACTGGCCGCTGTCGCGCAAGTTCGGCTGCCAGACCGACATGGCCATGGACCTGCTGATCCTGGCCCGCGACCTGGGCCTGGTGCCTTACGGTATTTCGTTCCACGTGGGTTCGCAGCAGCGCGACATCAGCGTCTGGGACGCGGCCATCGCCAAAGTCAAAGTGATCTTCGAGCGCCTCAAAGAAGAAGACGGCATCGTGCTCAAACTGATCAACATGGGTGGCGGCTTCCCGGCCAACTACATCACCCGTACCAACAGCCTGGAAACTTACGCCGAAGAAATCATCCGCTTCCTGAAAGAAGACTTTGGTGACGACCTGCCAGAAATCATTCTGGAGCCGGGCCGTTCGTTGATCGCCAACGCCGGGATTCTGGTCAGTGAAGTGGTCCTGGTCGCCCGCAAGTCGCGCACCGCTGTTGAGCGTTGGGTATACACCGATGTCGGCAAATTCTCTGGTTTGATCGAAACCATGGACGAAGCCATCAAGTTCCCGATCTGGACTGAAAAGAAAGGCGAAATGGAAGAAGTGGTCATTGCCGGTCCTACCTGCGACAGCGCCGACATCATGTACGAAAACTACAAATACGGCCTGCCACTCAACCTGGCCATCGGTGATCGCCTGTACTGGTTGTCGACCGGCGCCTACACCACCAGTTACAGCGCTGTTGAGTTCAATGGCTTCCCGCCGCTGAAGTCGTTCTACCTGTAAGCCTTACAGAAAAACCTCCCCGGATTGGCCTCCGGGGAGATTTTTTATGGCCTGAAGGTGCCGCCGATGGGTGTCACACCGCCTGCTGCAAGGTGTTGATTCGCGCTTGATACACCTCACCCATCGCCCGAATGGCCGGCTCTTTGGCCTCAAGCAACGCGACGCGGCTGACCCGCAAAAACTTCAGGTTGCCGATGGCCTGGGCACGCTCCAGCCAGACCAGTGCACCCTCTACATCACCGCGCTCGGCCAGCACGGCGGCGTGGCTGAACTGCCCGCGAAAATCACCGGCATGGGCGGAGCGTTCATACCATTGGCGCGCGGCCTGCGGGTCTGCCGGGCAATAACGACCGTCTTCAAGGTAGCGCCCCAGCAAGTTCATCGACTTGGCGTGGCCCAAATGCGCGGCTTCGCGGTACAGCGCAAACGCTGCGTACTGGTCTTGCGCCACACCGCGCCCGGTCGCCAGCAAGTTGGCGTAGTTGTACAGCCCCCAATCAAGCCCGCCCTGAGCAGCCAGGCGGTAATGGCTGGCGGCCGCGCGCTCATCCAGCTCGCACCCCCAGCCATGTTCAAGGCAGCGCCCGAGCATGTTGCGCGCCATCAAGTGTCCGCCGTTGGCGGCAATGGCGAACCAGCGAAAGGCCAGCGGCACATCGCGCTCAATGCCCTGCCCTTCCAGCAGGATCTGGCCGAGCAGCGCTTGCCCTTCAAGGATGCCTTGCTTGGCAGCCATCAAAATGGCTTGTGCGGCACGGGCCGGGTTCTCAGCGAGCATGCTTTGCAGTTGCTCGCCGCTGAGCAGTTCTTCGCGGCGTAATTGAAAGCTCATGGCTTACACCTCAACCCAGCGGCGCAACAGGTTGTGGTAGGTGCCGGTGAGTTGAATCAGTGACGGGTGATCGGGCACATCGCGGGTCAATTGCTGAATGGCGTTGTCCATCTCGAACAGCAAGGTGCGCTGGCTGTCTTCACGGACCAGGCTTTGGGTCCAGAAAAACGAGGCAAAACGGGCGCCGCGGGTCACCGCGTTGACCTTGTGCAAACTGGTGCCGGGGTACAGCACCATATCCCCCGCCGGGAACTTGACCTGCTGCACACCGTAGGTGTCCTGGATCACCAGCTCCCCGCCGTCGTAGTCCTGCGGGTCACTGAAAAACAGGGTAGCCGACAGGTCCGTGCGCACCCGCTCCGGGCTGCCCTTGGGCTGGCGCACCGCGTTGTCGATATGAAAGTCGAAACTTCCGCCCCCGGTGTAGCAGTTGATCAGCGGCGGGAACACTTTGTGCGGCAAGGCCGCCGACATGAACAACGGGTTTTGCCACAAGCGCTCAATCATCGCCGCGCCGATTTCCTTGGCCAGCGGGTGACCTTCGGGCAATTGCAAGTTGTGCTTGGCTTTGGCGGACTGATACCCGGCGGTGATTTTGCCGTCGGCCCACTCTGTCGCTATCAACGCCTCACGGATGCGCTGGACTTCTTCACGGGAGAACAAGCCGGGAATGTGCAGCAGCATGGCGCGATACCTGAACAAGAGAAGGGTGCCAATGGTATTGATTCTTATTGATCGTGTAAAACTTTGTTAAAAAGTCGGGAGACGAATAGCCTTGCAAAACCCGTAACGGCAAATTGTAAAGAATGTAAATTTAGCGCGAATAGTAATCCCTCTCAATTGTTAGGAGGAATTGTTTGCACTATATTCCGCCCTCAAATTCCGGGGGGAGGGATCTTCACATGTCACGCCAACGTATAAAAATACCTGCCAATTCACCGCGTTTATTGGCTTCGGCCATTGGTGTAGCGCTCACGGCAACCTCTGCCAACCAGATGGCCCAGGCCGCTGAAAGCACCGAAAAGCCAGCGCAGGGCAACAGTATTTCTTTGGGTGCAACCACCGTTACCGGTGAGCAGACCCAGCAGTCGTACCAGACAGAAAAAGCCAGCTCCCAGAAGTACACCGCGCCGCTGGTCGACACGCCGCGCTCGGTCACCGTCATTCCGCAGCAAGTGCTGCAAGACACCGCCGCCACCTCGCTGCAAGACGCCCTGCGCACCGTACCGGGTGTGACATTTGGCGCCGGCGAAGGCGGCAACCCACAAGGCGACCGTCCTTTTATTCGTGGCTTTGACGCCCAGGGCGATACCTACCTGGATGGCGTGCGCGACGCAGGCGGGCAAACCCGCGAAATTTTTGACATCGAATCCATCGAAGTCAGCAAAGGCCCGAACTCGTCTTTCGGTGGCCGCGGCTCGGCGGGCGGTAGCTTGAACCTGGTGAGCAAGACCCCAAAACTGGGCGACTTCCTCAACGGTGGCTTCACCTACGGCTCAGACCAGACCCGCCGCTACACCGTCGACATCAACCGTCAGTTCCTCGACACCGCCGCGTTCCGTCTGAACCTGATGAGCCACGAGCAAAACGTCGCGGGCCGTGATTCGGTCAACTACGACCGCTGGGGCATCGCTCCCTCGCTGACCTTCGGCCTGGGCACCGACACCCGTCTGAACCTCAGCTACTACCACCTCAAAAGCGACGACCTGCCAGATTCGGGCATTCCTTACGGCTACGGCAGCGCGTCTAAAACCGCCGCGCACGTACACGACAAACCGGACGACGGCGGCAACAGCAATAACTTCTACGGCCTCAAAGACCGCGATTTCCGCAAGACCCGTGTCGACATCAGCACCATCACGTTCGAACACGACTTCAACGATTCGATGACCGTGAAGAACACCTTCCGTCACGGCAACACCGGCCAGGACTACATCCTGACCCAGCCGGACGACAGCCAGCACAACGTGAACCAGTACGGTACCGTTTGGCGTCGCGCCAACACCCGCGTGTCGACAACCCAGACCACCACCAACCAGACTGACCTGTACGGTAACTTCAACCTGGCGGGCTTCAAGAACACCTACTCCACCGGTGTTGAGTTCACTCGCGAAGAAACCCGCGCCAGCGGCTACACCGTGACGCCGAACAGCAACCCTAATTGCACCCCGGACAAAGTCGGCAACAGCGGCGGCCAGTGCACCTCGCTGTCCAACCCGAACCCGAGTGACGAGTGGACCGGCACCGAAGCGCGCAACTACTACGGCACCAACACCGTGGGCGTGACCAAAGCTGCCTACGTGTTTGACACCATCGAACTCGATCCGCAATGGCTGCTGAACGCTGGCCTGCGCTACGACCAGTTTGATACCACGGCGAACACCAACGCCGCGGCGGGCCGTACCAAAGCCAAAAACGACAGCAACTTCTTCAACTGGCAGACTGGTCTGGTCTGGAAACCACTGGATAACGGCAGCGTTTACCTGTCCTATGCCACGTCGGCCACACCGCCAGGCGGCATCGTCGGTGAAGGCGTCGAAGGTAATGGCCTGGTCACGCCGGGCAGCATCATCACCAGCGACCTGAAGCCTGAAGAAACCGTTAACTACGAACTGGGCACCAAGTGGGATGTGTTCCAGGACCGTCTGTCCCTGACCGCTGCGGTGTTCCGTACCGAGAAGAAAAACACCCGTGTTCTGACCGATTCGTACACGTATGAAAACGCCGGTAAATCCCGGGTAGACGGTATCGAACTGTCGGCCAGCGGCAAAATCACAGACAAGTGGCAAGTGTTTGCAGGCTACAGCTACCTGAAAAGCGAGCTGGTTGATCCAGGCATGAAAGCCAACCGTAACGGCAGCGTGAACACAGCGGCAGTGTCGGATAAAGGCAACGAAATGCCGAACACGCCGAAAAACAGCTTCAGCCTGTGGACCACCTATGAAGTCATGCCGAAGCTGACCATTGGCGGCGGTGCGTTCTATGTCGACGCGGTCTATGGCGACACGGCGAACACCGTTTATGTGCCGTCCTACACTCGCTACGATGCGATGGCCAGCTACAAGCTGACCAAAAACATCGACCTGCAACTGAACGTGCAAAACCTGACGGACAAAACGTACTACGACAAAGCGTATGCGGCACACTTCGCCAATCAGGCGGCAGGCCGTACAGCCTTGTTGACTACCAGCTTCCACTTCTAAGCGCGCAAGCCACTGTGGGCCAGCCCACAGCGATAACCAGTGCCCCGACCCAACCATGGCCGGGGCATTTGCGTGTAAACAACGCGGTCACGGCATAATGCGCGGTGACGCAATTCATTGAGCGAGCAAGGCGGCCGTCGTGTTTAAGAAAACCCTGTTCCAGTTGCACTGGTTTTTTGGAATAACCGCAGGGCTGGTCCTGGCCCTGATGGGCATCACAGGCGCGACCGTGTCGTTTCAGGACGAGATACTGGACTGGCTCAATCCGACCGTGCTCAAGGTCCAGAAGCTCGACGGCGGCGTGCTGCCGCCTGCCGAACTGGTCCGCAAAGTCGAGGCCACCGAAGGCAAACAAGTGGCCATGATTTGGGGCGGCATCGACACCGACAGCGCCGCGCGTATCTTTTTCACCCCGCCGCCGGGCGAACGCCGTGGCCAGGTGCGCTATGTCGACCCGTACACCGGCGACTACCAGGGCGACGTCTCGGGCCTGGGCTTTTTCAACCTGATGCTGCAACTGCACCGTTTTCTGGCCATCGGTGACACCGGCCGCCAGATCACCGGGGCCTGCACCTTGATGCTGCTGTTTTTCTGCCTGTCGGGCCTGTACCTGCGCTGGCCGCGCAAGGCATTGAACTGGCGTGCCTGGCTGACCCTGGACTGGGCGAAAAAAGGCCGCAGTTTCAATTGGGACCTGCACGCGGTGGCCGGCACCTGGTGCTTGATCTTTTACCTGTTGGCCGCCCTGACCGGTTTGTCCTGGTCCTACGAGTGGTACAACAAAGGCCTGCAAAAACTCTTCTCCGACAGCCCCAACAGCGAACAACGCAAAGGCGGGCGCGGTGGGCCGCCGAGTGCCGGTGGCGCGCCGTTGGTGGCTGACTATGACGCGATGTGGGCCAGTATCCAGAAAGCCGCCGGGCCTGACCTGAGCCAGTTCAACATCCGTATGCCCCCTGCTGGCGGCATGCCTGCGACAGTCTATTACCTGTTGAAAACCTCGCCCCATGAACGCGCCCTCAACCAGATCACCCTCGACCCGGCCACCGGCGTGGTGAAGCGCGTCGATCGCTATGACGATAAAAGCTACAAGGCGCAACTGCTGACCAGCATCTACGCCCTGCACACCGGCAGCTACTGGGGCATCACCGGGCGCGTGCTGGTCACCGTTGCGTCCCTGACCATGCCGCTGTTCTTTATTACCGGCTGGTTGCTGTACCTGGACCGTCGGCGCAAAAAGCGTCAGGTCAAACAGGCGCGACAGGGCTTTAGCGACACCCAGAGCGATGCGCCGTCCTGGCTGATCGGCTTTGCCAGCCAAAGCGGTTTTGCCGAGCAACTGGCCTGGCAAACTGCCGGGCAATTGCAGGCGGCGGGCTTGCCGGTGCGCGTCCAGCCATTGGCCGCCGTCAGCGAAAAAGACCTCCAGCAGGCCAGCAACGCCTTGTTTGTGGTCAGCACTTTTGGCGATGGCGAAGCCCCGGACAGCGCGCGCGGTTTTGAACGTAAAGTCCTCGGCCAACCGCTGGGCCTCAGCGCCCTCAAGTACTCGGTACTGGCCTTGGGTGATCGCCAGTACCCGCACTTCTGCGGCTTTGCCACCCGTATCCAGCAATGGCTGGCCGAGCGTGGTGCACAGTCGCTGTTCAGCCCGGTGCAGGTCGACAGTGGCGACCCCGAAGCCTTGCACCACTGGCAAGTGCACCTCAGCCAACTGACAGGCGCTGTGCCCGGCGCCAACTGGCAAGCGCCGAGCTACAACAACTGGACCCTTGAACAGCGGCAACTGCTTAACCCTGACAGCAGCGGTTCCGGGGTTTACCTGCTGGGCCTCAGCGCGCCTGACGCCAGCTTCACCTGGCAAGCAGGTGACCTGGTTGAAGTAATGCCAAGGCAATCGACCTGGGCGGTTGAACACCTGCTCGACGGGTTGGGCTTGTCGGCACACACACCGGTGCACCTGGACGGCCTGCAAGAAACCCTCGCTCAAGCGTTGGCCAGCCGCCAATTGCCAGAGAATCGCGGGCACTTGGTCGGCCTCCACGCCCAGGCGCTGGTCGACGCCCTGATCCCGTTGAACATGCGCGAATACTCGATTGCCTCCATTCCCCAGGACGGCGTGCTGCAACTGATCGTGCGCCAGGAGCGTCATCCCGATGGCAGCTTGGGCCTGGGTTCAGGCTGGCTGACCGAACACGCACCACTGGGCGCGGCGATCAGCCTGCGGCTGCGGCGCAACAGCGGCTTCCACCTGCCTGCCGAACCTTGCCCGCTGATTTTGCTGGGTAACGGCACCGGGCTTGCCGGGCTGCGCAGTTTGCTCAAGGCCCGAATCGCCCAGGGTCAGCAGCCAAACTGGTTAGTGTTTGGCGAACGCAATGCTGCGCACGACTTCTACTGCCGCGACGAACTGCAAGGATGGTTGGCCAGTGGCGAGTTGTCCCGACTGGACCTGGCCTTCTCACGGGACCAGGCGCACAAGGTGTATGTGCAAGACCGGCTGCGCGAGGCCGCCGATGAACTGGGTCGTTGGCTGGCGGACGGTGCGGCCATTTACATCTGCGGCAGCCTGAACGGCATGGCAGCGGGCGTGGATCAAACGCTGATCGACCTGCTCGGGGCTGATGCGGTGCAACAGCTGATCGAACAAGGGCGTTATCGCCGGGATGTGTATTAATCGATAAACACCGCCCTGATTAGTATCAGGACGGTGTTTGTGAACCGAATCCTTTTTATTTACTGCCTGATTTTTTTAAAGACAAACACTGCGGCCTGGAGCAACCGTTTGTGTTTTGACACGCCAGGGTACAACTGTAGCCAGGGAGTTGTTTATTGTTTGCATCAATCAAGATGCAAGTATCCGAAGTTCCTCCCTCAACTCTGCCATTGGCATTTTTATCCACACCGATAAACAGACACAACGCCGAGCCGCCGCCAATCGGTAACATGTCACACGTCACCCCGCCCAGCAGCGCCGGGCCGCCATTGCACAGCGCTGCGCCATACGCGGGGGCTACAGCGCCCAGCAGAATAAATAACGCGCCGACGATAGAGTTGATAGCAGATCTTTTTAAACTGCTTCTACCTGCATAACTACTCATAACTGGTTCCTTTAAGTAAAACAGGCATTAAAAAACGCCTGTTTTACAAGACTAGGCAAATAACCAATCAATGATGCAATCGAAGGATATTAAAGAAATTTCTTACGGAAAATACTGTTCATTCTGTAGGAGCGAGCTTGCCTCGCGATCTTTTGATCTTTTAAAAGATCGCGAGACAAGCTCGCTCCTACAGCGCTCGAATTGAACCTCTGCCTTAAGCCTTGGCCGTTTCCAGCGCCATGTCCACGGGCTCCGGGCGTTTGATCAGGGCGTAGACCACTGCGGTCACCAGGCTGCCGGCCACAATCGCCAGCAAGTACAGCAACGCGTGGTTGATGGCATTCGGGATCAACAGCACGAACAACCCGCCGTGCGGCGCCATCAGTTTGCAGCCGAAGTACATCGACAACGCCCCCGTCAGCGCACCGCCCACGACGCTGGCCGGGATCACCCGCAGCGGGTCTTTGGCCGCAAACGGGATCGCGCCTTCCGAGATAAAGCACAGCCCCAGCACCATCGCCGCCTTGCCCGCTTCGCGCTCGGTCTGGGCGAATTTGCGACGTGCAATCAGGGTCGCGATGCCCAACCCAATCGGTGGCACCATGCCCGCCGCCATGGTCGCAGCCATCGGTGCATAACTTTGCGAGGCCAGCAAACCGACCGAAAACGCATAAGCCGCCTTGTTGATCGGCCCGCCCAGGTCGACACACATCATGCCGCCCAGCAACACGCCCAACAGGATCGCGTTGGTGGTGCCCATGCTGTCGAGGAAATGCGTCAGACCTTCGAGCATGCCGGCCACCGGCTTGCCGACCACGTAGATCATCACCAGGCCGGTGAACAGGCTGGCAAACAACGGGATGATCAAAATCGGCTTCAGCGCTTCAAGGCTTTGCGGCAACCGCGCATAACGGCTGATCGCCTTGGCGCAGTAACCGGCAATAAAACCGGCAATGATCCCGCCAATAAAACCAGCCCCCAAGGTGCTCGCCAACAAGCCGCCAATCATCCCCGGCGCCAGGCCCGGACGGTCAGCAATCGAGTAGGCGATGTAACCCGCCAGCAACGGCACCATCAATTTGAAGGCCGCATCGCCACCGATTTGCATCAGCGCTGCAGCCAGGGTGCCCTGCTCTTTATAAGCGTTAATGCCGAACACAAAGGACAACGCGATCAGCAAGCCGCCCGCCACCACCATCGGCAGCATGAACGACACGCCAGTGAGCAGGTGTTTGTAGACGCCGGTTTTTTCTTGCTTAGCCGGTGCCGCACCGCCCGTTGCCGCGCTCTCTTGCCGACCTTCGGCCAGGGCTTTTTTCAGCGTGGCTTCGGCCTGTTTAAGCGCAATGCCGGTGCCGCAACGGTAGATTTTCTTGCCCGCAAAACGCTCAGTCGGGACTTCAATATCAGCCGCCAACAGCACCACATCCGCGTCGCTGATGGCTTGGGCACTCAACGGGTTGCGGGCGCCAACCGAGCCTTGGGTCTCGACCTGCAAGTCGTAGCCCAAACGCTTGGCTGCCTGCTGCAGTGCTTCTGCTGCCATAAAGGTGTGCGCAACGCCCGTCGGGCAGGCAGTCACGGCGACAATTTTAGGCGCGTGGGCCTGCTCGGTAACCTCAGCCTCAACGCTGGGGGCGGTGTACACCTGGGCTTCGTTGACGCCACGCAGCAACACGGCTTCAACATCTTGCAGAGCCTGGGCCGGGCTGCTCTGGAAAACCCGTTTGCCAATAAAACGCTGCATGTCCAACGGCGTGCTGCTGACCACCAGCACCCACTCGGCTTCGTCGATTGTCGCCTTGGACAACTGACGTTCCGGGTGCTTGGGGTCATGCACTTCTACGCTGGTGCTCCAGCCCTGACGCTGCGCGGCGGCATCGAGCAAGCGGGCACACAGCACGCTGGTCACCATGCCGTTGGGGCAGCCCGTCACAATGGCTAATTTCATGTGTATCCCTCTTATTCTTGTGCCAGGGCGCGGACGTTGACGCCGCTTTCGAGCGTCACTAACTGCAGCGCATCGCTGATTCCAAAACCGATCTGGGTGACCGCCATTGCCGCAATCGCGGTTGCGCTGCGCAGGGTCTGTTCCGGGCTGTGGCCGCTGATCAGGCCGTGCACCATGCCCGCCAGCAGCGAATCACCCGCACCGACCGTACTTGCCACACGCACTTTGGGTGGCAGCGCCTGCAAGGGTTGAGTCCCGCGGCTGAACCAGTTCACGCCGTCAGCCCCATGAGAAATCACCACATGGGAAATCCCCAAGGTCTGTAACTCGGTGGCAGCTGCGACTTGCGATGCCACGCTGCTGACCGGGTGGCCCAGCGCTTCACTGAGTTCTTCGGCATTCGGTTTGACCAGCCACGGGCCTGCACGCAAGCCTTCTTTCAAGGCTTCACCACTGGTGTCCAGAATCACTTTGCAGCCCAAGGCTTTGAGGCGCAGCACCAATTCGCGCAACCACTGCGCGCTGACGCCACGTGGCAAGCTGCCCGCCACCACCACCGCATCATGGCTGGCGGCAATGTGGTCGAGTTTGTCGAGCAAGGCGTGTTGCGCCAGATCGTTAACGTGCGGGCCGGGGCCATTGATGTCCGTGACGCGGCCATTGTCTTCGGCAAGCTTGATGTTGCTGCGGGTTTCGCCCGGCACGCGGATAAACGCGTCGGCAAAACCACGGCGCGCAAACAGCGCGTTGAAGGCTTGCTGATTGTCTTCACCCAGAAACCCGCTGACGGTCAGCGAGTGGCCAAGGTCGGCCAGCACTTGCGCTACGTTGAGGCCCTTGCCCGCCGCATGGCTGAGCAAGGCCTGGCTGCGATTGACTTCACCGGGCTCCAGGTGCGGCACGCGCACGGTCAAGTCCAGCGCCGGGTTAAGGGTGATGGTGAGAATTTTGGCCATTACAGGGCCTCTACCAATGCGCGGACTTCGTCCGGGCTGCCGACGCTCAGGGCCTGTTCGGCCAGTGTTTTAAGACGTTCCATGTTCAACTCACGTACTCGTGCTTTAACTTCAGGGATGCTGCGGGCCGAGACGCTGAGTTCATCCACACCCATGCCCACCAGCACTGGCACCGCCAATGGGTCGGCCGCCAATTCACCGCACACACCCACCCATTTGCCGTGGGCATGGGCGGCGCGAACGGTGATGTCGATCAGTTGCAGCACTGCCGGGTGCAAGCCGTCGGCTTGTGCCGACAAGGTCGGGTGACCACGGTCGATGGCTAGCGTGTATTGCGTCAGGTCGTTGGTGCCGACACTGAAAAAGTCGACTTCCTTGGCCAGCACCGGCGCCAGCAAGGCGGCAGAAGGCACTTCGACCATGATCCCCAACTGCAAGTCAGCCACCGGGATTTCCAGACGCAGACGCTCAGTCATGTCCCGCGCCGCACGCCATTCAGCCACGCTGCCGACCATCGGGAACATGATGCGCAGCGGGCGGTTGTCAGCCGAGCGCAACAGCGCGCGCAATTGGCTTTCCATAATCTGCGGGCGCTGCAACGTCAGACGAATGCCGCGCACCCCCAAAAACGGGTTTTCTTCTTTCTCGATAGGCCAGTATGGCAGGGGTTTGTCGCCACCCACGTCCAACGTGCGCACTACCAAAGGTCGCCCATGCAGGTCGTCCAGCACACGGCGGTACTCGGCTTCCTGGGTCGCTTCGTCCGGCGCCTGCGGGTGGGCCATAAAAATCAGCTCGGTGCGCAACAGGCCAATGCCTTCAGCGCCCTGCTCAACCGCGGTGGCCACACCTTTGCTCTCACCGATGTTGGCGAACACTTCAACTGCGTGCCCGTCCAGGGTGACGGCCGGTTGATGACGCAACTCCGAGGCGGCCAGCAAGCGCTGCTCACGGCTGTCACGCTCATCGAGGGCGCGTTGCAGGGCATCCGCATCGGGGGCCACGTGCAAGCGGCCACGCTGGCCGTCGATCAACAATTGCGTGCCCGGTGCCAGCAACAACACGGCGTCACCGGCCCCCACCAAGGCAGGAATGCCCAAGGCGCGCGCAACAATGGCGCTGTGTGCGGTCGCCCCGCCGCGAGCGGTCAAAATGCCCGCGACCCGCGCCGGGTCGAGACGCGCCACGTCAGAAGGCCCGACTTCGTCCATCACCAACACGTAGGGCTGATCGGGTTCGGCCAGAGTTTCGACACCACACAACTGCGCCAGTACGCGGCGACCAATGTCGCGCAAGTCCGCCGCACGCTCGGCCAGCAGCGCGTCCTGCAAGGACTCCTGCTGACGGGCCGCCGCTTCGATCACCGCCATCCAGGCGGCTTCGGCGCTTTCGCCCTGTTTGAGCCGCGAACCGACTTCATCAGTCAGTTCCGGGTCGTCGAGCATTTCCTGGTGGGTGATGAAAATCTCGCGAATGGCCTTGGACTGGCTGCGCTGGATCAACGTTTCGATGTCTTGGCGCACCGCACTGATAGCACTGTGCAGACGCTCACGCTCAACGGCGGACGACTCGCCACGCAGCGGGTAATCGAAGGTTTGCAGCACCTGAATATGTGCCGGGCCGATGGCAATGCCCGGCGACGCCGCCACGGCATGGATCACGCTGCCGGCAGCCGGGGCCAGCACCACCTCAGCAATCTCGGCCAAGGCTGGCGCGTGTTCCGCTTGCGGTGCCAGTGGCTCAACTTCTTCGCCAAGGCCCTCTTCAACCGCCGCCAAAATGGCTGGCAAGGCGTCATTGGCGATGGTCGGTTCTGCGATAAATTCCAGCACCTGGCCACGACGGGCGCCGAGGCTGAGCAGTTTGCTCAAGCTCTTGGCAGACACGGCGCTGCCCTCTTGGCCATCGAGGATGCGCACACGAATATCGCCCTCAAAGCCCTTGGCCAATTGCGCGAGCACTTTGGCCGGGCGCGCATGCAAACCGTGGGCATTGGCCAGGGTGATACGAGCACTCGGCCAATCAGCCGGCAGCTCGCCGCCTAGGGCTTCGAGCACCGCACGGCGACTGGTGGCGCGGCCCAACTCTTGACCTCGCCCTTCAATCAGCAAGGCACACAGGCGCTCAAGCAGGGCCTGATGCGCCTCGCCCAAACTGGCCAGGCAGAACAGGCCGCTGAGCGGCTGGCCAAGGTAGCGAATGGGTTTATCTGGGGTGACAAACGCCAGCCCCGGGCGTTTGACCGTTTGTTCGCTGTGCAGCCACCACAGGCCATCGCCCAGCGGCAGTGCTTCTGCTTGTTGCAGGACGGCGGCAAAACCATTGCTCACGCAATCGGCCTGGCGCAGTAAACGCGCACCGCGCCAAACCAGTTCTTCAAAGTCATCGGCAGACACGCCAAGGCCGATCATCTGAGCGTCCAGCGCCAGCTCTTGCGGTGCGCCCTGGAGCAACTTGAGCAGCGCCTCTGGTGTGCTGGCGCGGCGCAGGGCTTCGCCCAGATCGGTTTCACCCAGCGCCCGGGTCAGCAGTTGCAAGAGGCGCAGGTGTTCATCGGACTTGGCCGCAATCCCGATTGCCAAGTACACAATCTGCCCGTCGCCCCAGTCCACGCCCTGTGGAAACTGCAATAAACGCACGCCGGTGGTGTGCACCAAGTCGCGGGTTTCAGGGGTGCCATGGGGGATCGCAATACCTTGCCCCAAAAAGGTTGAGCCTTGAGCCTCACGCGCCTGCAAGCCATTCAGATAACCTTCGGCCACCAAACCATCGGCGACCAGTTTATCGGCGAGTAAGTGCAGCGCCGCAGACTTGTCCACAGCCGTTTGGCCCATGGAAATCTGCTCTATGGTGAGCTCGAGCATGCGTTCTCCTTTTCCGACGCTCAATGGCGCACGGTATTGTTTTGAATTATGTCAGCTTAGGTCGCTCTCCCCGGAGTGTGTCAGCAGATGTGTGGCAAGCACCCTGCTGTCGTAGGAAAACACCTTAAATCACGTAGGCTGAATCGTTTAATCAAGAAAGAACGGCACGTTACTGCATAATCGCTCGCGCTTGAAGCCCAACCTGTCGGTTTGATCGATGTCAACCGAGCGATGTTGCAAAAAAATACAGTGACCACAAGGCAGACGATGATCGACTGCCGTAATCGGTTAGGATTGACCACAATGTCGACACGTACTACAAAAAATAAGGAATTTTCGGCGTGAAGCTCAGTGATATTGCACACCTGGCAGGGGTTTCGGTGACTACCGCCAGCTATGTCATCAATGGCAAGGCCGAGCAGCAGCGCATCAGCAGCAGCACGGTCGAGCGCGTACGCGCAGTCGTCGAGGCGCATGGGTTTACCCCCAACCCGCAAGCCGCAGGCCTGCGCAGCCGACACACGCGCACACTGGGTTTTATTCTTCCGGACCTCGAAAACCCGAGTTATGCACGTATCGCCAAGCAACTGGAGCAAGGTGCCCGTGCGCGCGGCTATCAACTGCTGATCGCCAGCTCCGACGACGCCCCCGACAGCGAGCGGCAGTTGCTCAAGCTGTTTCGTGCCCGCCGTTGCGACGCCTTGTTTGTGGCCAGTTGCCTGCCACCTGAAGATGACAGCTACCGTCAACTGCAAGACCTCGGCATGCCGATCATTGCGATTGACCGGACCCTGGACCCGGCGCGCTTCTGCTCCGTGATCAGCGATGACTGCGAAGCCAGCCTGCAACTGACCCGTAGCCTGCTCAACCCCCTGCCGCAGCAAATCGCCCTGATCGGCGCACGCCCCGAACTGAGCATCAGCCAGGCGCGGGCGGCGGGCTTCAAACAGGCACTGGAAGGCTTTGAAGGTGAAATCCTGATCGAACACGGCGCAGCCTTCAGCCGCGACTGTGGCCGGCGCATCATCGATGAGCTGCTGGAGCGTTTGGGGCATTTTCCTGAAGCGCTGGTTACAACCTCCTACGTGCTGCTGCAAGGCATGTTCGATGCGTTGCTGGAGCACCCTGATCACACGCCGCCTCTGCGCCTGGCCACGTTTGGTGATACACAGTTGCTGGACTTCCTGCCGCTGCCGGTCAATGCCATGGGCCAACAGCACCCGCTGATCGCTGAGAAAGCCCTGGAACTGGCCTTGGCGGCCATTGAAGATCGGCGCTACGAGCCTGGCATCCGGGCCATTGCGCGCACCTTTAAACAGCGCATTCAGTAGGTTGGCTGCATGCACCTGATCGACACCCACACCCACCTCGATTTCCCGGACTTTGACCCCGACCGCGCGTGTTTACTGGCGCGCAGCCGGGCGCTGGGGGTCAGGCAAATGGTCGTGTTGGGGGTGTATCAGGACAATTGGCAGCGCCTGTGGGACGGGGTCCAAACCGACCCTCAGCTCTACGCCGCCTTTGGCTTGCATCCGGTGTACCTGGAACAGCACCGGCCCGAGCATGTTCGCGAGCTTGGGCAATGGCTGGAGCGTCTGGCCGGGCACCCGCAGTTGTGCGCGGTCGGTGAGATCGGTCTCGACTACTTTTTGCCGGAGCTGGATCGCGACGCACAGCAGGCGTTATTTGAAGCGCAGTTATCGTTGGCGGCAGGCGCCTCACTCCCGGCCTTGCTGCACGTGCGCCGCAGCCATGCGCCAGTGATTGCGACCTTGAAGCGTTTTAGGCTTAAGCGCGGCGGGATCATTCATGCGTTTGCAGGCAGCCGGGAAGAAGCCCGCGAATACATCAAGCTGGGGTTCAAGTTGGGCTTGGGTGGCGCCGCGACCTGGCCGCAGGCATTGCGCCTGCGCAAAGTCATCGCCGACTTGCCGCTGGAATCCATCGTGCTGGAAACCGACTCGCCGGACATGGCGCCGTTCATGTACCCCAACCAACGCAACAGCCCGGAGCACTTGCCGGCTATTTGCGAGGCGCTGGCGGGAGTCATGGGGATCAGTGCCGAGGTGTTGGCCGAGGCCAGCACGGCGAATGCGTGTGAGGTGTTTGGCTGGGAAGCTAACTAAAACTCTGTAGGAGCGAGCTTGCCTCGCGATCTTTTAAACCAGCAAAAGATCGCGAGGCAAGCTCGCTCCTACAGGCAGTTGGCTTAGAGCAACAACGTCCACACCGCAAAGCCGGTGTACCACAGCACCGCCGCCCGCAGTAGCAAGGCCCACAACGTATCGAGGCTGGCGACGCCTTCCGGGCCGACTTGCGGTGCCGGGATTTCAGCCGCGGCACAACCGGCTTTGTTGATCAGTTGTTCTGCGCTGATGTCCCAGCTCAGCAGTTCGTGCAACATCACCCGGGTGACCGCGGCAAAGTTGCCCACCAACGCAAAACTCGCCGCCAGCAAACGTACCGGCAACCAGTCAAAGGCATGCCGCAGTTGCCGGGCACGCTCAACCAGCTCAGGGTTTTTACTGTGCTCGGCCGCCAGCGCCAGCAAGCGATAGCTCAAGGCCGCCACCGGGCCCAGCAGGAAGTACCAAAAAATCACCGCAAAAAAGCTCTGATACGCCTGCCACAGCAAATGGCTCTGCACTTTCTCAAGCAACTGCTCGCCGCTGTCTGCACGCACGCCAATGTCGCGCTCGGCCACATGTGCACTGGCTTGCAGATCTCCGCGTCGCCAGGCATCGCGAACCGGCCCCAGCCCCGCGAGCAGGTCACCCCGGCCCAAGCTGTAAATGAGCACCAACAGGTGCACCGGCAGCACCAGCAAGCCATACGCCACCGGCTCCAGCACCCACAACAGCAGACCCAGGACCAGCACCGGGAACAGAATCAGAATGGCCAGCACCCACAACGGCCTGTTCACCAGTTTGGGGCTGGACTCCAGTTTGTGCAGTTCGCGCAACCAGCCGCTATCACACTGCAAACGCTGGCGCAGCGCCGAGAACTTCTCGACCAGAATCGCCAGCAGTAACACCACAAAACTCATTGCTTATCTCCTGTGTGGCGCAACGCGTCACGAAAGCGCATCCATTCAAAAGCCGGGCCCGGGTCCGTTTTGCGCCCCGGTGCGATGTCACTGTGACCGCATATGCGCTGCGCCGTGATCGCCGGGTAGGCGGCTTGCAATTGCCGGGTCAAGGCTAGCAGTGACTCGTACTGCGCGTCGGTGAATGGCAGGTCATCGGTGCCTTCCAGCTCGACGCCCAAAGAAAAATCATTGCAGCCCTCACGCCCGTCGAAACATGAAATACCCGCGTGCCAGGCGCGATCAAGACACGAGACAAACTGAGTGATTTTGCCGTCACGTTCAATCAGAAAATGCGCACTGACCGTGAGCTTCTGGATGCCTTCAAAGTAGGGATGTTCAGTGAAGTCGAGTTGATTCTGGAAAAACTCCTGCACTTTCCCCGTACCGAACTGACCCGGCGGCAAGCTGATGTTGTGGATAACCAGCAGGGAGATCTCGCCCTCAGGGCGCGCATTGAAGTTGGGTGACGGGCAATGGCGCACGCATTTGCACCAACCGCTTGCGGGGTCCAGCTGCATACAGGCTCCTCAACGACGCTAACGAAAGGCCCAGTATGCCGCGATGAACGCGGCGATGGGGAGCAATCTGCCTGCTGTGGATCAATGAGCGCTGTATTGCCCCAGGCTGCCAATCATCGATGCCAGGGCGCGGTCGAACAACGGGCGGTCATCCAGTAACGAAATCGTCCCGCTGCGCAGTTGGCCGATCAAGTCGCTGCGGCTCTTTTCCACCACTTTCACACCACTGCGATTGACAAAAATGTGCCGACCTTCGGGCTCCATAATCGCAATCAGTTTGCAGCGCTGGCGGCAGGTCGAGTTGGTTTGCAGCTCGATCCAGGTGCCAATACGTAACTGGCTGACCAGCAGCAAGCCCAGGTGATCCTGCTCATCCAGCGCCGACGGCAGGCCAGCCTCCAACGGGCGCAACCGGCGTGCCTGCAACTGCTCGTGGGCACGGGTACGATGCTCAAGCTGCTCGACCAGCCCGCGTTCGGCGTGAGTAAAGCGCAAAAAGTCATGCAACAACTCTTCCAGCAACTCGGGCGTGTCAACGCAGGGGCAACGCGCCAGTTGCTTCAACAGCTGTTCGATTTCGCGGTACAGCGGCTCGTTGCGCACGCCAACGCTGTCATCCCAGCCAACCGCCGCATCGGCCATCACGTTCAACAGGCTACGGGCCGGATGGCTGTCGCTGCTGAAGAAGTGCGGATCGAGCTGTGCGATCTTGAGCATGGGCTCTTGCAACTGGCCCATGAGCTTTTTCAACGGCGGCGCGAGGTTGCGGTCCCTGCTTATATAGTCAAACAGCTTGCCGACCAACTGGTTCACGTCTTCGCCCGCCACAACCGACTCGTGCTGGTGCCCGGCCTTGCTTGAGCTGCAGCAGGCGATCCCGGTCGAGATCTCGGGCAGCACGCCCGTGGCCACCAGCAATTGGTTGGCATCGGCGTACAGGCGTGAGGTCTGGCTGAGCAGGTACTTTTCGAAGAGCTGCAACATGATCAGTTTGACCTTGAGATCAACGCCCTGGTCGCGTTCAGCCTGCAAGAAGTACTCGCAGAGCATCGCTGGCCCCAACGGGTTGGTGTGCTCATTGAGCGTCACCCAGCTCAAGGTGTTGAGGCGCGTGGTCAAGTGGCACAGATCGAACTGATCCCGGGCCAGCACTTGAGTAACCATCGCATTGATCGCTTGATCACGCTCGCTATCGACAATGACCAATGAAAAGGCGCTCTGTGTCGGCACAGGGTCATGCAAGGCGCTTTCGCTGGTCTCTGGCTGGGTCAATTTGAGGAAGGCGAAAAACAGTCGTTCAAGAAAGCCGCGCTCGATGTTTTTACGCTTGAGCCGCACGTCGCGCATGGCTTCAAAATACAGGCTTTGCTCGGCGTCACTGCGGGCCTTGTCGGCCATTGCAAACAGGGTTTCGTCGGCATTGTCGAACAGCACTTGCAGCTCGTATCTCAGTTGCTGCGCGGCCTTGTCATGCACCTGCAACAGGATCACAGGCAGGCGGGTAAGCGGCGAATGCATCGCCAACTCCGTAGAGGTCCTGTAGCCAGGCCCCACTTTCCCGTCATTTTGCATCCTGCCCTCCAGTAATGGTTTCTACGCTGCCCCGTGAACTGCACGTGACTCATGGGTCACGCCTGACGCTCACAGACAGTTACCGGCAAGTGTTTGCACACTCGCCGGCAGGTCGAAATCAGAACATCACTTAGTGCGTCAAAGCTATGACGCCAAATAGAAGGCGGATTATCGGTAAAAGAACTCGCTTGTACCAGTCACACTCGGCATTTCAATGAGCGAGCGGGCAAATTAATCCTGAAACTGCCAAAAGCCGCACAGTTAGGCATGTTATTCCTGCGCTGCATGCGCCTTGGGTTCCGCAGCGGCATAGTCATATAATCGACGCACTTTGTTTGTGGAGCGCGTTATGCCGAATTTACATCTGGCCGACCTCACTGCCGAAATCGAAGCCAACGTGCGTCGTGCGTTAGCCGAAGACCTGGGCAGCGGCGACATCACTGCACGACTGATACCCGCCGAACGTCTGGCCAAAGCGACGATCATTACCCGCGAAGCAGCCGTGATCAGTGGCACCGCCTGGGTCGACACTGTGTTTCGCCAGCTTGACCCGCGCGTGGCCGTGCACTGGCAAGTGGTCGACGGCGAGCGCGTGAGCCCCAACCAAGTGTTGTTTCATCTCGAAGGCCCTGCCCGCTCGTTGCTCAGCGGTGAACGCAGCGCCCTGAACTTTCTGCAAATGTTGTCGGGCGTTGCGACCCACGCGCAGTCATTGGCCGATAAAGTCGCTGACACTCAAGTCAAGCTGCTCGACACCCGCAAAACCTTGCCGGGCCTGCGTCTGGCGCAAAAGTATGCAGTGACCTGTGGCGGCTGCCATAACCACCGCATTGGCTTGTACGACGCCTTCCTGATCAAGGAAAACCACATTGCGGCCTGTGGCGGCATTGCCGAAGCCATCAATGCCGCGCACAAAATCGCGCCTGGCAAGCCGGTGGAAATCGAAGTCGAAAGCTTGAGCGAACTCAAGGAAGCGCTGGCGGCGGGCGCCGACATCATCATGCTTGACGAACTGAGCCTGGACGACATGCGCGAAGCCGTGCGCATCAACGCGGGCCAGGCCAAGCTTGAAGCCAGCGGCGGGATCAACGACGCCACCTTGCGCCCGATTGCCGAAACCGGCGTGGACTACATCTCGATCGGCGCCATGACCAAAGATGTCAAAGCGGTGGACCTGTCGATGCGTTTGAGCATCTAACCACCCTCTCCTGTAGGAGCAAGCTTGTCTCGCGATCTTTTAAACATTCAAAAGATCGCGAGGCAAGCTCGCTCCTACAGTCATTACGCCAGCGAAAAACCCTGGCTGCGTTCTTCATGCTCAAGCAGCCATTGCTTGGCCGCCAACCCGCCGCCAAAGCCAGTCAGGGTGCCGTTGCTGCCGATCACCCGATGGCACGGGATGATGATCGGAATCGGGTTACGCCCATTGGCAGCACCCACCGCCCGTGAGGCTTTGGGTCGCTGGATCTGCCGGGAAATCTCCCCGTAGCTGGTGGTCTTGGCGTACGCAATGCTCGTCAAGGCTTGCCACACCGACTGCTGAAACGCCGTCCCCTGCGGTTTGAGGGGCAGGTCGAAGATCAACCGCTCACCCGCGAAATATTCGTCCAGTTGGCGGCGCACTTCGGCCAGTTTGTGCGGCGCGTGTTCCCAGCCGTCCAGCGGCGTGTGCGGGCGGCGGTCCAGTTCAAAGCGGACTTCGCGAAGGCCGTCATCGTCCGCCACCAAAAACAGCGGGCCAATCGGTGAAGGCATTTGGTCGTAATACACCTGGGTCATGTTGGCTCCTTGCGCGCCGCAGCCGAATCGGTGGCTGCACGCCATAAATACATCACTGAGTAGGCACGCCATGGGCGCCAGCTT
Organism: Pseudomonas helleri; assembly: GCF_001043025.1. Taxonomy (GTDB): domain Bacteria; phylum Pseudomonadota; class Gammaproteobacteria; order Pseudomonadales; family Pseudomonadaceae; genus Aquipseudomonas; species Aquipseudomonas helleri. The sequence continues at coordinate 292,691 of NZ_JYLD01000002.1, forward strand.
TCGGCCAGGGTTTGCAACGCTTTGGTGCTCACCGGCTCGCCCAGCGGGTTGGCCTCACGGCGCAGGATCAAGTCCGCGGCCGGGAACGCATCGGGGTGTTTAAGCACGCGCATGGCGATGTAGTGCGCGGTCCATTCGCCAATGCCCGGTAGCTGCACCCAGCGGTTGATAAAGTGCTGCAACGGTTGTTCGAGGGCAAAATCGACTCGCCCGTCAAGCAAGGCGCGGGCAATGCCTTGAATGGTATTGATACGGGCCTGGGTAATGCCCATTTGGCCCATGTCGGCGTCCGCCAATTGCTCGGGGCCGGGGAACAGCCGGTTCAAATCAGCCCCTGCAACCGGCTCAATCGCAATGCCGTAGCGCTGCACGATGCGACTGGCGAGTGTGCGCGCCGCATCCACGCTGACCTGCTGCCCCAACACAGCGCGTACCGCCACCTCAAAACCGTCCCAACCACCCGGCAAACGCAAGCCGGGGTAGCGCTCAATGACCGGCGCCAGCAGCGGGCTGGCACTCAAGGTTCGGGCGATAGCCAGCGGGTCGGCATCGAGATCAAACATGCGGCGAATCCGCGTGACCACGCTGAGCATCTGGCTCGGCGGCACATTCAGTAGCTCCAGTTGCAACGCATGCTGTTCGCCGGGCCAGGCGCTGACCCGCAGCCAGCCAGGCGCCGCCGGATCGCCCACTACTCGCTGATAACTCTGTGCATCCACCTGCTCGATGCCCGGCAAAGCCCGGGTCTGCAAAAAGCCCAGCAACGCTTGAAAATCGTACGGCGGGCGAAAGCCCAGGCGCAGCACCAAGGCCTTGTCAGCACGGGGTTTAGGGCTGCGCCTGAACGCCCTTGGCTCGGCATGGTTGGCTTCGGCAAACGCCGAATTGAAACGGCGCAGGCTGCGAAAACCCGATGCCATGGCCACTTCGGTAATGGACAGGTCGGTCTCGGTCAGCAGTTGCTTGGCGAACAGCAACCGCTGGGTGGCATGCACCGCCATCGGCGGCGCGCCCAAATGCTGGACGAACAAACGGCGCAATTGCCGGGCGCCAATGTGCATGCGCTCGGCCAGCGTCTCCAGCGAGTGGTCGGCCAGATAGCCTTCATTAATGAGCTTGAGTGCCCGCGCCACCAAATGCTCGCCGTGCAGCCACAACTGGTTACCCGGCGCCAGCTCCGGCCGACAGCGCAAGCACGGGCGAAAACCTTGGGCCTGGGCAGCGGCAGCGCTGGGGTAATACACCACATTCTCGGCCTTGGGCGGCCGCGCCGGGCACACCGGGCGGCAATAGATGCGCGTGCTGAGAACCGCAGTAAAAAATACCCCGTCAAACCGCGCATCGCGGCTTAAACGGGCAATTTCACAGACGGCGGTGCTGGGTGCGGGAAGGCTGTCTTGTGTGTTCATGAACCGCAGAATAGCACCGGGTTTTTAGCGGTTCTCGCCATTTTCGGACGTCAATGTCCGGGCTGCCCCACAGAATTACCCGCTACTTGCACGCTCCCTTCTCCAGGCATGTACCGCTTTGGCTCCACACCAGTGTGCCACCCGAGCTGCTCAGCGATGGGGTCATGACGCTGGTCCAGCCACCCGCTGCTTCGGTGCCGGTCATGGTGATCACGCCGTCAATCACGGTCATGCCAGCTGCCAGGTTGTCCGTCGGATCGGCCGGGCCTGGAATGCCATGGCTGCCCGCGTCGCAAACGCTCAAGTCATTGCTCTCGCTGTAGCACAGGGCAACTGCCGTCTTGTACGTATTGCTGATGGCGTTCAGTTCAGCGAAGCGGGCCTTCATGGTGTGCTCGTGGTAAGCCGGTAACGCGAACGAGGCGATCAAGCCGATGATCGCAACCACGATCATCATTTCGATCAGGGTGATGCCGAGTTGTTGTTGTTTCACAAAAAATCTCCAAACGTGGGACGCGGCCCAGCGGCCAAACGCCATAACCGTGCCAGCCTGCAAAAAAGTGCGCACAGGCTATCAAGGTTAGCGGGCGGATGCTCCCTCACTGCATGGCAGACACCTTTGGACACGCTCCAGTGAGTTGCTCAGCGCCCGGCGCATCTAGCCTTCAGACTCACAGCCCAACAGGGCGAGCCACTCTTCAAGGATCAACGCATGGCAACACAGCCAGTTAAAACCGGGGTGTACCGCTGGGAAGGCACCGACCTCAAGGGCACCCCTGTGAGCGGCGAAACCAGCGCCCAAAGCCTGGCCATGATCCGCGTTCAGCTACGCCGCCAAGGTATTACCGCAGGTAAAATCCGCCGTCACAACGACCGCGAGCCGCGCAGGGGCAAATCGATCACCGCACTGGAAATCTCATTGTTTACCCGCCAACTGGCCACGCTGATCAAAGCGGGCATCCCGCTGCTGCAAGCCCTTGAGGTCATCGCCAAAGGCTTCGAGCACATGACCATGCGCCAATTGGTCGGCGAGCTGAAGCAGGACATCAGCGCGGGCATCAACCTGGCCACGGCGCTGCGCAAAAAACCGGCGCATTTCGATGCGCTGTTTTGCAATCTTGTCGACGCAGGCGAGCAGGCCGGTGCTCTGGATGTCGTGCTGCAACGGGTGGCGGCCTACAAAGAAAAAACCGAAGCCCTGAAAAAGAAGATCAAAAAGGCCATGACCTACCCCATCGCCGTGGTGCTGGTGGCACTGGTGGTCAGTGCCATTTTGTTGATAAAGGTGGTACCGCAGTTTCAAGGCGTGTTCAGTTCTTTTGATGCCCAATTGCCCGCCTTCACCCTGGCGGTGATCGCTGTGTCCGAGATGCTGACGCAACACGGCGCTTGGCTGTTTGGCGGTGGCTGCCTGATTTTTTTCGCGCTTGGCCATCGCTATAAACGCTCTGAGGCCCTGCGCCAGCGGGTTGATCGATGGCTGCTGAAACTGCCGGTTATCGGCAGCTTGCTGCGGTTGTCAGCCATCGCCCGCTTTGCCCGCACCTTGGCCACCACCCTGGCGGCCGGTGTTCCGCTGCTCGAGGCGTTGCGCGCCGTCGCTGGTGCAACGGGCAACCACGTGTACAAAGAGGCGGTGCTCAGGCTCCAGCAGCACGTGGCAACCGGTAGCCAAATTCATGTGGCCATGGGCGCGACGGGCGTGTTTCCGGGCATGGCGATTCAGATGACAGCAATTGGCGAAGAATCCGGCACATTGGATGACATGCTTAATCACGTCGCCACCTATTATGAGAGCGAGGTCGACAGTGTGGTCGACAACCTGACAACGTTGATGGAACCGCTGATCATGACGGTTCTCGGCGTTTTGGTGGGCGGGCTGGTGATCGCCATGTATTTACCGATTTTCAAACTGGGCCATGTCATTTGAGCACGATCGATGTTTTCACCCTGTCTCCCGGCGCCTTTATCGCCTGCGCCCTGGTGCTTGGCCTGCTGGTGGGCAGCTTTATCAATGTGCTGGCGTGGCGATTGCCCAAAATGCTTGAGCAGGACTGGCAGACGCAGGCCCGCGAACTGCTTGGCCTGCCCGCCCCGGCCAAAGGCCCTGTGTATAACTTGATGCTGCCGCGCTCGCATTGCCCGCACTGCCAGCACCCTTTGCGCGCCTTGGAGAACATTCCGCTGCTGAGTTACCTGGTGCTGCGCGGCAAATGCTCGCAGTGCAAAACCGCCATCAGCCTGCGTTACCCACTCACCGAGCTGACCTGCGCGGTCTTGTCGGGCGTGGTCGCATGGCACTTCGGAGTAAGCCCGCAGGCTGGTTGGATGCTGCTATTGACCTGGGGCCTGCTGGGTATTTGCCTGATCGATCTCAAGCATCAAATTGTCCCGGACGTGCTGGTGTTGCCCCTGATGTGGCTGGGTTTGCTACTTAACACCTTCGAGACCTTTACCGGCCTGACCCAAGCCGTTTGGGGCGCAGCGCTGGGGTATCTGAGCCTGTGGTCGATTTTTTGGCTGTTCAAGCTGCTCACCGGCAAGGACGGCATGGGCTATGGCGACTTCAAGTTGCTGGCGCTGTTCGGGGCTTGGGGCGGCATGGCGATTGTGCCGTTGACGATTGTGCTGTCATCGCTGCTGGGCGCGATGGTGGGGCTGACGCTGCTGGCTTTGCGCCGGGCGCAGGCCTCAACGCCCATCCCGTTTGCACCGTATCTGGCAATTGCCGGCTGGATTGCATTGCTCTGGGGTGGTCAAATGGCCGACTTCTATTGGCAGATTTCGGTTTGAAATGAATACCCCCTCTTCCAAACCCTGGATTCTCGGCCTCACCGGCGGCATCGGCAGCGGCAAAAGTGCCGCCGCCGAGCACTTTGCCTCGTTGGGCGTGCACGTAGTCGACGCCGATCATGCGGCGCGCTGGGTGGTCGAACCCGGACGCCCGGCACTGGCGCAAATCGCCAAGCACTTTGGCGATGACGTGCTGCAGGCCGACGGACAGCTCAATCGCAGCGCGCTGCGTAGCCTGATTTTCAGCGACCCGCAGGAGCGCCAGTGGCTCGAAGCCCTGCTGCACCCGCTGGTGCGTGAAGAGATCGCGCAAAACCTGGCCCAGGCTCAATCGCCCTACGCCATTTTGGTGTCGCCACTGTTGATTGAGGCCGGGCAACACAAGACCACCCAACGCGTACTGGTGATCGACACCCCGCAAGCCCTGCAAATTCAGCGCACGTTGTTGCGCGACAACACCAGTGAAGAGCAAGTGCAGGCTATCCTCAAGGCCCAAGCCAGCCGCGAAGAGCGCCTGCGCCATGCTGATGACGTGTTGGTCAACGACACTGACCTCAACGCGCTCAAGTCCGAAGTTGAGCGCTTGCATCACTTTTATTTAACTCTGCATGGAGGCCAACCATGACCAAACCCCCAATGACCGTAGACTGCCCGACGTGTGGCGTCGCAGTGCAATGGACAACCACCAATGCCTTCCGGCCGTTCTGTTCGGACCGTTGCAAACTCATCGACCTGGGCGCCTGGGCCAGCGAAGAACACAAGATCCCGGTAGCCCCGGACGCTGAAGACGAGTTGTTTTCAGAAGACTTGCCAACACGTCTGCATTAATCGTGAAGCCTGTGGGGGTGCAATTGAACGTTCCACCCCCACACTTTCAGTTACACCTGTTTCAAGGCTAAGCTGCGTGCATGGACGACTCTGATTACTTGCGCCTGCTTACGAGTCAGGCCGAACAAGCCAATGCCTTTTTATCCAATGCCCGCAAATGGGAGCGTGAGCGTTGGGTATGCCAACGGCTGCTTCAGGGCTTGAATATTGCCTACCACACCGAGGACTTCACTCAAGCCAGCCAGGAACCGCCCGACGTATTGTTTGGTGAGGCGCGTTTTGAGGTGTTCTTTGTGCTCGATGAAGGCCGTCGTCTCAACGATGAATGGCGCGAAGAACTCCAGCGCCGTCGCAGCGCTTACTCCTTGAGCCAACTGGTGCGCCGCGAAGCGCGGCCCAAGCGGATCCCGGCCAGCAAGCTGTTGCAACGTCTGGGCCCCACGCTGCACAAAAAAGCCAAGAACTACCAAGAGCGCGACATCGACTTGGGCCAATTGGATATCGTCGCTTTTTCCAGCCTCAAACGTGAGGTGCTGGACCTGAACAGTCATTTCCCGCCGCCCACCGAGTATTTGCGCCAGGGCTGGCGCTCGCTTTCACTGGTGGGACCGACCTTTGCCCGAGTATTGTTCGCCCAACCGGATGCGCCAGATTTTCTGCGCAACAATCTGGGCCGCAGCATTATTTTCGATGTCGGGATCAGTTTGTGAGCCCAAAGCGGTTAATTGAAAACACCCTCGTTCGTCTACACGACAAACTGAGAGTCGAGCCGTTGAGCTGCAACCGTTATGCTGGCTTTGATCCTGATGGCGCTAATGCTGTAGCTTTGTCACACCCTGCAACGTCTATCTGACGGGGCACTCTTTATGCCTGGTCCCATAACCCAGATGACCCGTTGCACACCGAATTCCAGGTTGTCCCGCGCTTTGAGCTGCTTTGCGCTCGCCCGGATAACCCGCGCACCGATTTTTTTAAGCCTTGTGAGTGATACCTATGACCCATCGTATTGTTATCGTCGGCGGCGGCGCTGGCGGTCTGGAGTTGGCGACCCGCCTGGGCAAGAGCCTGGGCAAGCGCGGCAAAGCCAGCGTCACGCTGGTGGACGCCAACCTGACCCATATCTGGAAACCGCTGCTGCATGAAGTCGCTGCTGGCTCGCTGAACTCATCAGAAGACGAACTCAACTATGTGGCCCAAGCCAAATGGAATCACTTCGAATTCCAGCTGGGGCGCATGAGCGGGTTGGACCGTGAGCTGAAAAAGATCTCATTGTCGGCGACCCTCGACGAAAACGGGCAAGAACTGGTGCCTGCGCGCGAGTTGAGCTACGACACGCTGGTGATTGCCGTGGGCAGTACCACCAACGATTTCGGCACCAAGGGCGCGGCTGAACATTGCTTGTTTCTGGATACCCGCAAGCAGGCCGAGCGCTTCCATCAGCAATTGCTCAACCACTATCTGCGCGCCCATGCCGGACAAACAGATGCGGTCGAAACCATCAGCGTGGCCATTGTCGGTGCCGGTGCGACCGGGGTCGAACTGGCCGCCGAACTGCATAACGCGGCGCACGAACTGGCGGCATACGGCCTGGACCGCATCAAACCTGAAAACATGCACATCACCCTGATCGAAGCCGGGCCACGGGTGTTGCCTGCATTGCCTGAGCGCATTGGCGGACCTGTGCATAAAACCCTGGAAAAACTTGGGGTTAAAGTGCTGACCAACTCGGCCGTCAGCGAAGTGACCGCAGACAGTCTGGTGACCGCCGATGGGCAAGTGATTCCCGCGAGCCTGAAAGTCTGGGCAGCCGGTATTCGTGCGCCGGGCTTTCTCAAGGATTTGGCGGGGCTTGAGACCAACCGCATCAACCAATTGGTGGTGCTGCCGACCCTGCAAACCACTCGCGACGAGAACATTTTCGCCTTTGGTGATTGCGCGGCCTGCCCGCAACCGGGCAGCGACAAGATGGTGCCACCGCGCGCGCAAGCGGCTCACCAACAGGCTTCATTGCTGGCCAAATCGTTGAAGCTGCGCCTGGAAGGTAAAACGCAATTGCCGGACTACCACTACCGCGATTACGGCTCGTTGATCTCGCTGTCGAGTTTTTCGGCAGTGGGTAACTTGATGGGCAGCCTGATGGGCACGGTGATGCTGGAGGGCTGGTTGGCGCGGATGTTCTACATTTCGCTGTACCGCATGCACCAGATGGCGCTGTATGGCACGTTCCGTACGTTGATGCTGATGCTGGGCAGCAGAATCGGACGCGGCACCGAACCGCGCCTGAAACTGCATTAACCGCAGCCGCTGTCCAAGCACGAGGCGCGGCCTCATGCCTGGACAGCGACCACAGGTTTCAACGCCCTGCGTGGTTCCCTGCTTCCGCCTCACGGCCTTTAAAGCCGTGGGGTTTGTGGTCTTCAAAAAACTTCACGTTGCGCGCAAAGTCTTCCAGCAGCAGCTTGGCCATGTCGATCGACAGGCCTTGTCTGACCAGAATCCGCTGCACCACGACGTCTTCAACATTCGCCGGTAGGCTGTACGCGGGCACCAGCCAGCCACGAATACGCAACCGGTCAGCCAGGTCATACAGGGTGTAATTGGTGTCGGCGCCCGGCTTCAAACGCCAGGTCAGTGCCGGGATCCCGAGCTTGGGGTCGCCACTGAAGAGCATTTCAAACGGCCCGATCTTGACCAGTTCACGTGCCAGGTACTGCGCCGTGGCATAGCATTCCGAGTGAATACGCTCGTAGCCCTCACGCCCCAGACGCAAGAAGTTGTAGTACTGGGAAATAATCTGCCCGGCCGGGCGCGAGAAGTTCAGGGCGAAAGTCGGCATGTCGCCGCCCAGGTAGTTCACGTGGAAGATCAACCCTTCTGGCAGGTCCTGCGCATCGCGCCAGACCACCCAGCCCGCCCCCAATGGCGCCAGGCCGAATTTGTGGCCGGAGGTGCTGATGGATTTGACCCGGGCAACACGGAAATCCCACAGCACTTCAGGCGCACAGAACGGGGCCAAGAATGCACCGCTGGCGCCGTCGACGTGAATATCCACGCTCAGGCCGGTGCGTTTTTCCAGCTCATCGAGGGCATCTGACAGCGGCTGGACCGTCTCGTACAAGCCGGTAAAGGTTTGGCCAAACGTCGGCACCACTACGATGGTGTTCTCATCGACCCGGCCGTCGAGGTCTTCCGGGGTCATGAACCAGTGGCCTTCGGACATCGGCACTTCGCGGATTTCTACGTCCCAATAACGGGCGAACTTATGCCAGCACACCTGCACCGGCCCGCAGACCATGTTCGGGGTGGCAGTCGATTTGCCAGCGGCTTTACGTGCAGCACGCCAGCGCCACAGCGCAGCCAGACCGCCGAGCATGCAAGCTTCGCTGGAACCCACGGTGGAGGTGCCCAAGGTGCTCGCCGCATCAGGGGAATGCCATAAGTCGGCCAGCATATGGATGCAACGGCTCTCAAGCTCCGCCGATTGCGGGTACTCGTCTTTGTCGATCATGTTTTTGTCGATCGACAAGTCCATCAGCCGGTGCACTTCATCTTCTGCCCAGGTTTGGCAGAAAGTGGCGAGGTTCTGTCGGGAGTTACCGTCCAGATACAACTCGTCGTGGACCAACTGGAAAACCTCGCTTGCGACCTGCTCCGACTCCGGGAAGCGCTTGATCGCGGCGGCATGATCCAGAGTCGATGAACCAAAAATAGGGTCAGTCGCAGAGTGACGCTTGACGCGGTGCAGTGCCATGAAAACTCTCCTTGAGTAATAAGCAACACAACTGAACCTACCGCTTGCCACCGGCTCAGCATCGACCCATGCAGCTTAGCCAAGCATTTGAAGTTTGCTGTTCGATTTACGATCAACGCTTTTTTTCCGATCTATAGTCTTCGTTCCTGTACTGAACTCACGGAGCGAGCGTAATGAAGCGAAAAGTCACGACTGCCGACGCCACCGTTACACAGGCCCTGGAGGAAGCCTTGAAACGCTTCGCCAGCAATCACCACGGTAAAAACGCCAGTTACATTCCCTATCTGGCGTCTGTCCCTTCGCAGTTGTTCGGCATCAGCATCATGTTCTGCGACGGCACCCACGCCGAGGTCGGAGACACCGATTACGAGTTCGCCATCGAGTCGATTTCCAAAGTCTTCACCCTCGCCCATGTGCTCGACGAATACAGCCCGCAAACGTTGCGCAGCAAGATTGGCTGTGACCCGACCGGCGAGCCTTTCAACTCGGTGGTCGCCCTGGAATTGCACAAAGGCCGACCGCTCAACCCGTTTGTAAACGCCGGCGCCATGGCCACCGTCAGCTTGATCAAGGCCGAAAACCCGCAAGTGCGCTGGGAGAAAATCCAGGCCACTTACAACGCCTTTGCCGGGCGCGAATTAAGCGTCAACGAAGAGGTGTACAAGTCCGAAGCTGCCAGCAATCAGCACAATCGCGGCATTGCCTGGTTGCTGCAAAGTTATGGCTACATGTACGCAGACCCGATGGAAGTTTGCGCCGTGTATACCCGCCAATGTTCGGTGTCGATCACCTGCCAGGACCTGGTCACGATGGGCGTGACCCTGGCCAACGGCGGGGTCAATCCGCTCACCGGAAAACGCGTGGTAGAGGCCAAAAACGTAGCGCCGATACTGTCCGAAATGACCTTGAATGGCCTTTATGACACCACCGGTGACTGGTACTACAAAGTCGGTTTACCCGGCAAAAGCGGTGTTGGCGGCGGGATTCTGGCCGTTGTACCCGGGGTGTGCGCCATCGCCGCCTTTGCCCCGCCACTGGATGTAGCAGGCAACAGCGTTCGCGGCCAATTGGCCGCTGAATATCTCAGCCGCACGCTCAATCTGAGCTTGCTGCACTGATCAGGAAGATTAAGGGAGGCGCAAATGGCTACGACCAGCAAAGCAAAAACTTACATGTCATGGCTCACCATCTGTTTCATGATGGTGGCCGCTGTTGCCAGTATCCGTTCACTACCGACCATGGCCGTTTATGGCCTGGGCTCTATTTTTCTATATGTGATTCCAGCCCTATTGTTCTTCATCCCCGTGTCACTGGTGGCCTCTGAACTGGGCACCGGCTGGAATGGCGGGATTTACGGCTGGGTGAGGCAGGCGTACGGCGACCGTCCGGGCTTTTTTATCATGTGGTTCATGTGGGTACAGGTGGTGGTGTGGTACCCCATCGTGCTCGGATTTGCGGCCAGTACCATGGCCTACTTGATCAACCCGGACCTGGCCAAAAGCGGGGTGTTCACGGCGGCGGTGATCATCGTGTTGTATTGGTTATCAACGTTTGTCGCGCTTAACGGCCTGGGTGCGCTGTCCAAGCTGACGTCCTGGTTCATGTTGCTGGGCACGGCCCTGCCTGCTGCCGTGCTGGTATTGCTGGGCGTGGCCTGGCTGGTACTGGGGCACAAGTCTGCGGCGCCATTAACCCTGGACGCGCTGATCCCGGCCATTTTCGACACTTCCACCACGGTTAAGGCAGGCCCGCACAACCTGCACTCGGACTTGTGGCGCGAATTCACCGGGGTGATTACCGGCCTGGTGTTGATTGTGAGTAACTTTTTGGCGTTTGCCGGTATCGAAATGAACGCCATCCACGCCCGCGAATTGCGCAATCCGCAAAAAGAAATGCCGCGTGCGATTCTTTTGGCGTTCTTTATGATCCTGCTGGTGTTCATCCCGCCGACCGTGGCGATTTCGCTGGTGGTACCGGCTGACTCAACCAGCCTCACAGCCGGTGTGATTCAGGCCTATGCCGCCTTCTTTGCAGGTTTCGACATGCCGTGGGCAACGCCGATCATGGCAATTTTGCTGATTATCGGGGCGTTGGGCGGGGTATTGGCCTGGACGGCGGGGCCTTCGACGGGTCTGTTGTTTGTGGGCAAGGCCGGGATGCTCCCGCCTGTGCTGCAAGAAGTGAATAAAAAAGGCGTGCAGAAAAATATTTTGTACCTGCAGGCCGTGATCGTCACGTTGCTCTCAACGATTTACATCTTTATCGACAACGTGTCCGATGCGTTCTGGATGATCAGTGCGATGGCGGCGCTGATGTACCTGATTATTTATGTGTTTATGTTCCTCTCCGCCATGAAGCTGCGTAAAACACAGCCCAACGTTAAACGCGGCTATGTCCTTAAAGGACTGCATGGCTGGTGCTACCTGGGGCTGTTCTCGACGTGCGTGGCGTTGGTGTTCGGTTTTATTCCGCCGAATAACTTCAGCAGCATGCCGTTTTTCGAGTACGCAGGGGTCTTGTTGATCGGGTTGGTGATTGCTGGCGTGCCGCCGTTCATCTTCTATGCGGTGCGCAAACCGTCATGGCAGATGGTGCCAAAAGCCGAAGCCGATCAATATTCAGCGGCATTGCAAGATCTGCAGGACGCCGACGCCAAGGCTGCGAAGGCTTGATGGGCCTGTAGTCGCTGCCGAAGGCTGCGATGGACCGCATCGCGGTCCTGCTTAAAACCGAAGGCCCTTCGGGCCTTATCGCAGCCTGCGGCAGCGACTACAAGGTCGCGGGGAACCGGGTTTTCTACAGGCATAAAAAAAGCGTCCCGAAGGACGCTTTTTTTATGGCCTCTGATGCGATTGGCATCAGTGCCTGATTTTTCACACCCATTACTGCCGGGCAGAAAATGGTCGGGGTAAGGGGATTCGAACTCCTGACATCCTGCTCCCAAAGCAGGCGCGCTACCGGACTGCGCTATACCCCGGTAAAAAAAAGGCACCTTCAAGAGGCGCCTTCTGCGATCAGCGCTTTTGGCCTCTGATCTTAAGATCTAGCTCCAGCGAACTGGAGCCAAAAATGGTGGGTCGTGTGGGATTCGAACCTACGACCAATTGGTTAAAAGCCAACTGCTCTACCAACTGAGCTAACGACCCAAAAATGGTCGGGGTAAGGGGATTCGAACTCCTGACATCCTGCTCCCAAAGCAGGCGCGCTACCGGACTGCGCTATACCCCGGCTTGAAACTGGCTCCACGACCTGGACTCGAACCAGGGACCCAATGATTAACAGTCATTTGCTCTACCAACTGAGCTATCGCGGAACTATTTGTTTCAACTTACAACGTTACTGCTTTACATCTTTGCAGCTCTCTTTGACTTCATCGCATCGCTGCGTTGGCGTCTCTGAGGCGGGCCATTTTACAACCTTTCAAACCCTTGTCAACCCTTTTTTTTCCTTAGAAGACAATGATTTAGGTCTTCTAATGGGCTTCTTGGTTTGGGCCAAGTTGCCGTTGCGGGTGACTTACTGCGGGGCGCATCTTACAAGCGTTTTCCTTACAGATCAACACCCTAAGTAAAAAAAGGCCTCACTGAGTGAGGCCTTCCTTAAAACACGGGTCTTGAGCCTTATGCGAAGACGATTTCGTCGTCTTTCACACTGGCCACTACCGTGGTGCCTGGCAAGAACTGACCCGAAAGAATCAGTTGTGCCAGAGGGTTTTCGATCCAGCGTTGAATCGCACGTTTGAGTGGCCGTGCGCCATACACCGGGTCGTAACCCACAGCGATCAACTTGTCCAACGCATCCTGGTTCAGTTCCAGCGTCAGGTCACGCTCAGCCAGACGGCTGCGCAGACGACCCAGCTGGATCTCGGCAATGCCTGCGATCTGATCACGTGCCAGAGGCTCGAAGATCACCACTTCGTCGATCCGGTTCACAAACTCCGGACGGAAGTGCGTACTCACCGCATCCATCACCGCAGCGCGTTGTGCTTCACGATCACCGACCAGTTCCTGGATCTGTGCAGAGCCCAGGTTGGAGGTCATCACGATCACCGTGTTGCGGAAATCCACCGTACGGCCATGGCTGTCAGTCAGGCGACCGTCTTCAAGCACTTGCAGCAGCACGTTGAACACATCCGGGTGCGCCTTCTCGACTTCGTCCAGCAGCACCACCGAGTAAGGCTTGCGCCGTACTGCTTCGGTCAGGTAACCGCCTTCTTCGTAACCCACATACCCTGGTGGCGCACCGATCAGTCGAGCCACGGAATGTTTCTCCATGAACTCGGACATGTCGATCCGTACCATTGCCTCTTCAGTATCAAAGAGGAACTCGGCCAGCGCCTTGCACAACTCGGTTTTACCGACACCGGTTGGGCCCAGGAACATGAACGAGCCGCTTGGACGGTTCGGGTCACTCAAGCCAGCCCGCGAACGACGTACCGCGTTCGCCACGGCCACCACGGCCTCGTCCTGACCAATCACGCGCTCATGCAACAGGTTTTCCATGTTCATGAGTTTTTCGCGTTCGCCTTCGAGCATTTTCGACACGGGGATACCGGTCCACTTCGAGACGACTTCAGCGATTTCTTCTTCGGTCACTTTGCTGCGCAACAACTGGTTCTCAGTCTGGTTGCTGTGCTCGTCGACCATCTGCAGGCTGCGCTCCAGGTCGGGAATGACCCCGTACTGCAACTCGGCCATGCGGTTAAGGTTGCCACCGCGGCGTGCCACTTCCAGCTCTTGGCGAGCCTGCTCGATTTTCTGCTGGATCTGGGCAGAACCCTGCACTTCGGCTTTTTCCGAGGTCCAGATTTCTTCCAGGTCAGAATACTCACGCTCATGGCGCTCGATTTCTTCCTGCAGTTTCTCGAGACGTTTTTTCGCCGCCTCATCTTCTTCTTTCTTCAGCGCCTGGGCTTCAACCTTCAGTTGAATCAAGCGGCGCTCAAGACGGTCCAGCACTTCAGGCTTGGAGTCGATCTCCATGCGGATGCGGCTGGCCGCTTCGTCCATCAGGTCGATTGCCTTGTCAGGCAACTGCCGGTCAGTGATGTAGCGATGGCTGAGTTTGACCGCCGCAATGATCGCACCGTCGGTGATCGCCACCTTGTGGTGCACTTCATAGCGCTCTTTCAGCCCCCGCAGAATCGCGATGGTGTCTTCTTCACTTGGCTCATCGACCAATACTTTCTGGAAGCGACGCTCAAGCGCTGCGTCCTTCTCTATATATTGGCGGTACTCGTTGAGCGTGGTCGCACCGACGCAATGCAGCTCGCCCCGGGCCAACGCTGGCTTGAGCATGTTGCCCGCATCCATGGCGCCCTCGCCTTTACCGGCACCGACCATGACGTGCAGTTCGTCGATAAACAGGATGACTTGCCCTTCCTGTTTAGACAGCTCGTTGAGCACTGCTTTCAGACGCTCTTCGAATTCGCCACGGAACTTGGCACCGGCAATCAGTGCGCCGATGTCCAGCGACAGCAGGCGCTTGCCTTTAAGACCATCCGGCACTTCGCCATTGATGATCCGCTGCGCCAAACCTTCAGCAATCGCGGTTTTACCCACGCCAGGCTCACCGATCAGTACCGGGTTGTTTTTGGTCCGGCGTTGCAAGACCTGAATGGTGCGACGAATCTCATCGTCACGGCCAATCACCGGGTCGAGCTTGCCGTCTTCGGCACGCTTGGTCAGGTCGATGGTGTATTTATCCAGCGCCTGACGCGACTCTTCAGCGTTTGGATCGTTGACCGCTTCGCCGCCACGCAGGTTGTTAATGGCGTTTTCCAGGGCTTTTTTGGTTACGCCCTGGCTCAACAACAATTTACCCAACTTGTTGTTGTCGTCCATCGCGGCCAGCACGACCAGCTCGCTGGTGATGTACTGATCGCCTTTTTGCTGCGCCAGACGATCTGCCTGATTCAACAGACGCGCCAAGTCCTGCGACATATTCACGTCGCCGGTTGGATTCTGAATTTTTGGCAGTTGGTCGAGCTCTTTGGTCAGCTCTTTGCGCAGGCTGTTTACATCAAAACCGACTTGCATCAGCAGCGGCTTGATCGAACCGCCCTGCTGTTCCAACAATGCTTGCATCAAGTGCACAGGCTCAATAGCCGGATGGTCATGACCAACGGCCAATGACTGGGCATCGGACAACGCCAATTGCAACTTGCTGGTTAATCTATCTATACGCATTCGTCACCTTCCTTATGAGCAGGCCGGAGGGATGGAAACTCCTGAATGAAGAAACCTGCCAGATACCTTAGTAGATGCGGGCGGTTTCGAGAGTTTCAAGCGTATAGAAAATGATGTACGTCAACTGGCAGGCGTTTCGATCCAGACCAGCGAGGCGAAACGACCGGTGCGAGGGCTGCGCCGGTAGGAGAAAAAACGCGGGTCGGTGACGGTGCAAAAACCGCCGCCATACACCGCCGTAATGCCGCAGCGGGCCAGACGCAGGCGCGCCAGCTCATAGATGTCGGCCATGTAGCGGCCTTCATTGACGCTCGGAACAAAAGCCGCAGCGGCGTCGGGCAGGTCTTTTATAAAGACATCACGCACTTCGCCGCCGACTTCAAAGGCCTTGGGGCCGATGGCCGGGCCGAGCCAGACCAGTATGTCTTGTGGCTCAACATTGAGGCTTTGCGCTGTCGCTTCAAGCACACCGGCCGCCAGCCCGCGCCAACCGGCATGGGCCGCAGCGACGCGCGTGCCCGCGCGATCACAGAACAAGGCAGGCAAACAGTCAGCCGTCATTACCGTACAGGCAATGCCGGGGGTGGCTGTCCAGCTGGCATCGGCCTCTGCGATCTGGCCGGGGGTGGCAGGCGCAACGACAACCCCGTGAACCTGGCTAAGCCAGGCGGGCTGTACGTCAAAAATATGGGTCAAGCGTTGGCGGTTATGGGTAACGGCGACGGGGTCGTCGCCCACATGGTCGCCCAGATTGAAGCTGTCGAACGGCGCCACACTGACGCCGCCCGCACGGGTGGTCACACAGGCCCTGACGCCTGCCGGCGCGGGCCAGTCAGGAATCAGGAAGGTGTTCATCCGATAAAAGCCTCACGGTCTTGCTTAAGCAGGGTCAGCAACCAGGTAAAGTCGTCCGGCAATGGCGATTCCCAGCTCATGCGTACACCGCTCGTCGGATGATCCAACTCGAGGAAACGCGCATGCAGGGCTTGGCGCGGGAAGTTTTTAAGCGATTCGACCATGTTCACATTCGCTGCCGGCGGGATACGGAAGCGACCGCCGTAGGCAGGGTCTCCGACCAACGGGAAGTTAATGTGTGCCATGTGGACGCGGATCTGGTGCGTGCGACCGGTTTCGAGCTTGACCCGAACATGGGTGTGGGAACGGAAACGCTCAAGCACACGGTAATGACTCACCGCCTGCTTGCCGCCTTCCATGACCGCCATGCGCTGGCGTTGCTGGCCGTGACGACCGATGGGCGCGTTGATCTTGCCCCCGGCGGTGACGACACCGATCACGATGCACTCATAAATACGGCTGACACTGCGGCTCTGCAACTGTGCAACCAGTTGTGTCTGCGCCTGGATGGTCTTGGCGACCACCATCAGACCGGTGGTGTCTTTGTCGAGGCGATGCACGATCCCCGCACGCGGCACATTCACAATGTCCGGCACGTGGTGCAGCAAGGCGTTGAGCAACGTACCGTCGGCGTGACCGGCAGCCGGGTGCACCACCAGGCCCGCAGGCTTGTTGATCACCAGAATGTCATCGTCTTCGTAAACGATATCCAGAGGGATGTCTTGGGCGACCCATTCACCCTGTGCTTCCTGCTCGGCAGTCAGCTCCAGGATGGCACCCCCGTGGACGATATCACGAGGGCGTATGACGGCTCCGTCCACTGTAAGGCGGCCGTCTTTGATCCAGGCGGAAAGGCGCGAGCGCGAGTGCTCAGCGAATAATTGTGCGGCGACTTGATCGAGGCGTTGGCCACCCAGTTCGGACGGCACCTCTTCGCGAAGTTGAATTTTCTCGGACATGCTCATCAGGACCGCGCCAAGCCTTTGGTTTCGGCTGCGCGCTTGTGGTTAAATACGGCGTCTTTTGCCCCGAGGCTTTTCACGGGGCGCTCATCATAACAGGACGGACCCGCCCAAGACAGCGGCCGTCATAGGGACGCAAGCCGCCATGCAAGTGAAACACCTGCTGCTGATCGCCATCCTCGCACTGACCGCCGCTTGCTCGTCGACAAAAGAAGTCGTTGACGAAAACTTGAGCGAAGTCGAGTTGTACCAGCAGGCGCAGGCCGACCTGGACAACAACAGCTATACCAGTGCCACCGCCAAGCTGAAGGCTTTAGAGTCGCGCTACCCGTTCGGCCGTTATGCCGACCAGGCACAGCTCGAACTGATCTACGCCTACTATAAAAACTCCGAACCGGAAGCGGCCAAGTCCGCCGCCGAGCGTTTTATTCGCCTGCATCCGCAGCATCCAAACGTCGACTATGCCTACTACCTCAAGGGCCTGACCTCGTTTGACCAGGACGTTGGCCTGCTGGCGCGCTTCCTGCCGCTGGACATGACCAAGCGTGACCCGGGCGCTGCACGCGACTCCTACAACGAGTTCGCCCAGCTCACCAGCCGTTTCCCGAACAGCCGTTATGCTCCTGACGCCAAGCAACGCATGATTTACCTGCGTAACCTGCTGGCGGCATACGAAATCCACGTGGCCGACTACTACCTGACCCGTCAGGCTTATGTCGCAGCTGCCAACCGTGGCCGCTATGTGGTTGAGAACTTCCAGGAAACCCCTTCGGTCGGTGACGGCCTGGCGGTGATGGTTGAGTCTTATCAGCGCATGCACCTCGACCAACTGGCTGCCACCAGCCTTGAAGTGCTCAAGGACAACTACCCGAACCACCCAAGCCTGGTGAACGGTGAGTTTGTGCCGCAGGTTTCCGAGTCTGACAACCGTTCGTGGCTGAGCAAGGCCACCTTGGGCCTGATCGAGTCGTCGACACCGCTGCCACCGGGTGAAACCCGCGCCAACCTCGACATCCAGAAGCAATACCAGGATGCCAAGGACGCCATTCCGTCGGAGCTCAAAGCCAAAGACGCTGATGGCAACATCATCGAAGACCCGGAAGACACCAGCAAAAGCCGCTCGTGGTTCAGCTACATGACCTTTGGTCTGTTCGACTGATTGTTCGGCAATTAAAAAAGAGCTCTTCGGGGCTCTTTTTTTGGTCTGTGATTTGCTGCTGTGCGCCCGCCAAGTCCTTGGCTAAACTGGCTGACCTTTTCTCGAATAGCGGATAACCATGCTTCGTTTACTGATCTGGGCTGCTCTGATTGCGGCTGGCGTGTGGTTCTGGCGCAAATACAAAGCCAGCCTCCAGGCGCCTAAAAAACCGGCCGACCCTGGCGCACAACCGATGGTGCGTTGCGCCCACTGCGGCGTGCACCTGCCACGCGATCGCGCCCTGAGCAAGCAGCAGCAATGGTTCTGCTCACAAGAGCACCTGCAGCAAGGCCCACAAGCCCCCCGCTAAAGCCAAAAGCTCGCTCCAACACTGGTCACGCCTTGTAGGAGCGAGCTTGCCTCGCGATCTTTTGATCTTGCTTTTACGACTGCTGCGCAGCCGAACGTAGCCTCGCAAGGCTCGTCAACGGCTACGGGTTGGTGTGCTTTAAATCCGCCCGGTCGGCGCATACGGCGTCGGGTCGATAATCGGCTCACGGCCCAGCAACAGGTCGGCAAACAACTGACACGACGCTGGCGCCAGCACCAGGCCGTTACGGTAGTGCCCGCAGTTAAGCCACAACCCGTCAAACCCAGACATCCGGCCAATGTACGGGATGCCCTCAGGCGAGCCCGGTCGCAGGCCAGCCCAATGCCCCACCAGTTCGGCATCCGCCAGCGCAGGGATCAACTCAACGGCCGAAGCCTTAAGGCTTTCAAGCGCTACGTCGGTCGGCGTTTTATCAAAGCCTTCGTGCTCCAGCGTACTGCCGATCAGGATATGCCCATCCCGGCGCGGGATCGCATAACGGCCTTTTGCCAAGACCATGCTCGACAGCAGATCAGGCGCGCACTTGTACAAGATCATCTGCCCTTTTACCGGCTCCACTGGCAGCTCCAGGCCCAAAAGGCCCAGCAACTCGCCGCTCCAGGCACCCGCCGACAACACCACCTGATCGCCGCGAATCTCACCCTGCGCGGTGTTCACACCGGCAATGGTGCTGCCCTCACGGATAAACCCCTGCACTTCACAGTGTTCATGGACCGTCACATTCGCCATGGCGTGCAGCGCCGCTTTCAGTGATTTAACCAGCCGCGGGTTACGCACGTTTGCCACATCCGCCATGTAAATCGCCCGCGAGTAGCCACCACCCAGCACCGGTACGGCCTGTTCTACTGCCGGGATCTCAACGGCACTTAAAGGGCGACCTTCACGCTGCGCCCACGCCAGCGCTTGCTCTTGGTCTTCAAGGTCCATCCAGTACAGGCCGGTGGTGTGGACTTCTGGATCAACACCGGTGGTGGTGAACAGACGGTCGGCCAGTTGTGGGTAAAAGTCCTGGGACCAATGCGCCAACGCCGTGACGGCCGGGTTGTAGCGCCAAGGGTACAGGGGCGAGACAATCCCGCCGCCCGCCCATGAAGACTCTTGCCCGACGCCACTGCGATCCAGCAAAACCACGTGTTCAACCTCCGCCGCCAGGTTAAACGCCGTCAGAAGCCCGATCACGCCACCGCCTACAATCACCACTCGTTGCTGCTTAGCCATCTATCCACTCAGCTCAAAAAATGCACATTAATCGTCAGCGCCCCCAACACTGTTGCCTTGTCAGGTCCGGGGCGGCGTTTGTATTGGCTGCCAGGCCCACGTGGTTCAACGTGTAGTCACCACAGGCGTCTCCCGCCATGGGCGAGTCTGCTCGACGTGTCGCCGTCAACAGGTAGGTGTGATCGGCGAGCTCATAGGTCATCAGGTAGTGCTGATTACCCGGGCTGACATTTTCCGCCCCACTGTATAAACCTTTTTTCGTATAAAAACGCTCAAGACTTTGGGATTGCTCTGACAACAGCAATACAAGTTGAGCGCGATAGCCGCGCTTCACTGAGTCGCTGTAAAGCGGATACGCGAACGCGCCAAGGATGCCGATGATCGCCACCACGATCATCAACTCCATCAACGTGAACCCTGCTCCATACCTTTTCATACCGTTGCCCTTACTGGATTTGCCGCCACATGATGCGTCGAAACTGCTGACGTACGGGTTCGCCCGCCTCGCTGTCTGTTGGCTGATAACGCGCATAAACGCTCTCCAGCACCGTACGTGAAGGGCCGCGCGCCCCAACGGCGGTCACACGGTAAAAGTGCGCTGAAGCAATACCCGGCAAGTGTGCAGGCGTTACGCCCACACCCAGGCTTTGAATACCGAACACGCCATCAGGCGCCTTAAGCCACAGCACACCGGACTGCGGGTCCAGGCCGGGCAAGACCTGCGTGCGGGCCGACAAAGGCGGCACGCATTGAGCCGGCGCGCTGCATACCAGCAGCTCACGCCACTGCGTCTGCACCTGCGCCTCGCCCATGCGCAGCCCCGTTTCCGCGGCCTGCAACGAGTGATTGGCAAACCACACACTGCCCGCCATTTTTTCTTGCTGCACGGCGCTCTGTAAGGAGGTAAGCCCCAGCACACTGAGCAACAGCAACAATGTGAGGCAAACCAACAGGACCATGCCCGACTGTTTACGCGGGTAATCACGCATAACTCCCCCTAACCCAGCCGATTACGCAGGGCCACCACCAGGTGGTAGGTCTGATCCTTTACCCGTGCCTTGGGATCGCGCAGTGTCAGGGCTATTTTCAGGCTGCGGATACTGGCCAAACTACTTGGGCTTTGTTCATAGCGCTGAACCGATGCCCCCGCTGCCGAACTGGCGACACCAAACGTCACCTCAAACGCCGCCACGTTATCCAGCAGCACCGCTTTACCCGGGCCAGTCTTGAGCTGCCCGTTCTCAAACCAGTAAACAACGTTACGTAATGCAAAGGCGGTTTCACCGGGTTCAAGCGGCCCAGGCTGCCCGGCATAGGCCTGTGCATAACGTTTACAGTCCGACACCACCGTCCAGTCCGGCCGGGTGCCTTGCAGGCCGACATCACCACTGACGAACCGCCACGACCTGGAACCCGCTGCGCCCTGCCATGAAACAGGCGTCTGGAACACGGCAGGCGCATTGATGATGCTGTCGGCCGACAGGCAGCCGAACATGCCAATCATGCGAATTTCCTGCGCGATTTTGCTCAGGACAAAACGGGCGTCTTCTTGGGCGATGGCGGCGGCATACTGCGCTAGGTAAGTCTCACGGGCACTCAAAAATACCTGGGTGGCACCCGACATCAGCAGCACGCCCAGCCCTAGGGCGATCAGCAGCTCTATCAGGCCAAACCCGGCATTGCGACGTGTCATGAGGCGCCCATCGCAAACCCGGATGCGATCTGGCTGGTCAGGCTGAATGTTTGCCACTGGCCCCCGGCACGCGTGTCGTCCCATTGCAGAGTGATGGCCACCTGACGCTCGTTGATCGCAATGCTGCCCTTGGCACTTGCCCCGCCGAATTGGCGAACATTGCGCTTGAAGTCACTCAAATCCTGGCCCAGCACACTGTGCAACCCCGCTCCGGCAGTCGCCCCGGCGTAATCAGCCGCAGGGTTGGCGCGAATACGATCCAGCATGTCGTAGGCAATAAAACTGGCTTGGGTAGTCATTAACGCGCTGTCGGTGTGTTTCAGCGCATTCAGCTGTACGGCGGCCGCCCCCAGCAACCCGCCCGCCAAAATAACTGTCGCCACCAGCACCTCAATCAAGGTGACCCCGCTTTGCCGGCGTTTATCCGATCGATTCATGTGCGCCACCCTGGCCATCACTCGCCGACACGTCCTGTGTCGACCTGCCAAAAGCCTAGCCCTGTACACAGGCCATGTTTGTAGGATCTGGCTGGTAAAGCGCCGGGACTAATCGTCCATTCAGGTAAGCTACCTAACGCTGATAACGCTTTAAACATGCTGAAATCGTTGCGTGAGCGGCACACGTCATGGCTGAGCTATACCGATACAAGCGCAAGGAAGCGCGAGGGCATGTCCAGGGAGGACAACGTGTATCAACACGGCATGAGCATGATCCAACTGTTGTTCACGCTGGCGATTGTCGCGATTACCGCGCAATTCGCCGGCCCGGCCTACGGCGTTCTGGTTGAACAGCAACGCCGTCAGGTCGCGGCCGAACAATTGGCCAGCGGTTTGCGTAACGCGCGCACCGAGGCGCTGGTTCGCCACCACTATGTAGTGGTGCACGCACTGCAAGACGATTGGAGCAAAGGCTGGAGGATTATTCTGGATCAGAGCGGCCGGGGGCATCTGGATGAGAGCAACCCGGTCCTTGCGTACAAGCAAGGCAACGCGCAAATACCGATTGCCGGCAATACGCCGGTCAAACATTACGTGCGGTTCAACCCGCTGGGCGAACCGTTATTAAGTGGCGGGGCATTTCAGGCGGGGACGTTACATATCTGTCAGGCCGACACCGCTCTGAGCCACTACCAAGTGGTACTCGCCAAGAGCGGTCGGATCAGCCTGCGCAGCGATCAAGCAACGCAGGCATTGTGTGCCACGGCTTAAATCAGGGAGCGAACGCGCAGTTCTTTAGGCATCGAGAAGGTGATGTTCTCTTCGCGGCCAGCCAGTTCGTCTGCCCCCGTTGCGCCCCAGGCATGCAACTGCTGAATCACACCGCGCACCAGCACCTCAGGCGCCGACGCCCCTGCGGTAATACCAATGCGCTGCACACCTTCAAACCAGCTTTGTTGCAGGTCTTCGGCACCATCAATCAGGTAAGCCGGGGTGGCCATGCGTTCAGCCAGTTCGCGCAAACGGTTGGAGTTTGAGCTGTTCGGGCTGCCCACCACCAAGACCACGTCGCACTCGTCGGCCAGTTGCTTGACCGCATCCTGACGGTTTTGCGTGGCGTAGCAGATGTCGTCCTTGCGCGGGCCGCCAATGGCCGGGAAGCGCGAACGCAGCGCGTCGATCACACGGCTGGTGTCGTCCATCGACAAGGTGGTCTGGGTCACAAACGCGAGTTTTTCGGGGTTGTTGACGTGCAGGTTGGCGACATCTTTTTCGTCTTCAACCAGATAAATCGCGCCGCCATTGCTCGCGTCGTACTGCCCCATGGTGCCTTCGACTTCCGGGTGCCCGGCGTGGCCGATCAGGATGCACTCACGGCCATCGCGGCTGTAGCGTGCCACTTCGATATGCACCTTGGTCACCAGCGGGCAGGTGGCATCGAACACTTTGAGGCCACGGCCTGCCGCTTCGGTACGCACGGCCTGGGAAACGCCGTGGGCACTGAAAATCACGATGACGTCATCCGGCACCTGGTCCAGCTCTTCAACAAAGATCGCGCCACGGGAGCGCAGGTCTTCGACCACAAATTTGTTGTGCACCACTTCGTGGCGAACATAAATAGGCGGACCGAAAACTTCGAGAGCGCGATTGACGATTTCAATCGCTCGGTCCACCCCAGCGCAGAAGCCACGGGGGTTGGCGAGTTTGATGTGCATGCTGAGCCTCGTGGGTCGCGCAGAAAAATAATGCCAATCAGGCCCGGCACACGCCGGGCTCTGAATTACAGCGCTTTAACGTCTTTGATTTCCACGTCGAAGGTCAGGGTTTTGCCTGACAACGGGTGGTTGAAATCAATGGTCACTTGCTCGTCGTCAAAGGCTTTGACCACACCCGGCAGCTCGGTGTTGGCCGCGTCATTGAAGATCACCAGCAAACCTTCAGACAGGTCCATGTCCTTGAACTGCGAACGTGGAATGATCTGTACGTTTTGCGGGTTAGGCTGGCCGAACGCGTTTTCCGGGAGGATTTGCAGGGTGCGTTTGTCGCCCGCCTTGAAACCGAACAAGGCGGCTTCAAAACCTGGCAACAGGCTGCCATCACCCACCTTGAAGGTCGCAGGGGACTTGTCGAATGTACTGTCGACGGTGTCGCCATTCTCCAGGCGCAATGCGAAATGCAGCGTGACTTCCGTGTTCTGGCCAATACGTTGCTCAGTCATGAGCCGGTTCTCCAGACTTTTTACTTTTGAACATATCCAGTGCCAGCATCACCGCGCCCACGCAAATCGCACTGTCGGCGAAGTTGAAGGCCGGGAAATACCAGCGGTTTTGCCAATGCACCAGAATGAAATCGACCACATGACCGTACACAATCCGGTCATACAGGTTGCCCAGCGCGCCGCCCAAAATCAGCGCCAGCGCAATCGCCAACCAGGTGTCATTGCGCCCAAGGCGCTTGAGCCAGACGATCAGCACGGCGCTGACCACAATGGCGATCAGGGCAAACAGCCAACGCTGCCAGCCAGCACTGTCAGCCAAAAAGCTGAAGGCTGCGCCGGTGTTGTAGGCCAGCGTCCAGCTGAACAGGTCCGGGATGACCACGATTTGCTGGTACATCTGCAAGGCGTTGTCGAAATAGACCTTGCTGGTCAGGTCAATGACCAGGACCAGCACAGTCAACCAGAGCCAGCCCAGGCGCCCGAAGCGCCCGGCAGTGCTGGTGTTAGGCATAGTGACGTACCTCGCCGGTGCCGCTGATGTTGTCAACGCAACGGCCGCAGATTTCCGGATGCTCCGGGTTCACGCCCACGTCTTCACGGCAATGCCAGCAGCGCGCGCACTTGGCGTGTGCCGACTTGACCACTTTGAGCTTGAGGCCCGGTACTTCGGTGACCACAGCGTCAGCCGGTGCCAGCGCAAAAGGCGCAACACTGGCGGTGGAGGTGATCAGCACGAAGCGCAGTTCGTTGCTCAGCTTGGACAGGTCAGCGGCCAGTTCAGCTTCGGCGAACAAGGTCACTTCTGCCTGCAAGTTGCCGCCAATGGCCTTGGCTGCGCGCAGGTTTTCCATTTCCTTGTTGACCGCAACCTTGACCGCCATGATCCGCTCCCAGTAGTCGCGGTCCAGCTCGGTGCCTTCCGGCAGTTCGCTCAGGCCGTCATACCAAGTGTTGAGCATGACCGATTCGTTGCGCTCGCCCGGCAGGTATTGCCACAGTTCGTCGGCGGTGAAAGCCAGGATCGGAGCGATCCAGCGCACCAGCGCTTCAGAGATGTGGAACAGCGCGGTCTGGCACGAACGACGGGCCTTGCTGTTGGCGCCCGTGGTGTACTGGCGGTCCTTGATGATGTCGAGGTAGAAACCACCGAGTTCCTGGACGCAGAAGTTGTGCACTTTGGAGTACACGTTCCAGAAACGGTATTCGCCGTAGTGCAGCTCCAGCTCACGTTGCAGCAACAGGGCGCGGTCTACTGCCCAACGGTCCAGCGCGAGCATTTCTTCAGCAGGCAGCAGGTCGGTGGCCGGGTTGAAGCCGGTCAGGTTGGAAAGCAGGAAGCGCGCGGTGTTACGGATACGCCGGTAGGCGTCCGCACTGCGCTGCAGGATCTGGTCAGACACTGCGATTTCGCCCGAGTAGTCGGTCGAGGCCACCCACAGACGCATGATGTCAGCGCCCAAGGTATCGTTGACCTTCTGCGGTGCAATCACGTTGCCCAGCGACTTGGACATCTTGCGGCCCGCTTCGTCCACGGTGAAACCGTGAGTCAGCAGTTCGCGGTACGGCGCGTGGTTGTCGATGGCGCAGCCGGTCAGCAACGACGAATGGAACCAGCCACGGTGCTGGTCGGAACCCTCAAGGTACAGATCGGCACGCGGGCCGGTCTCGTGGCCCATCGGGTGCGAACCGCGCAGCACGTGCCAATGGGTAGTACCCGAATCGAACCATACGTCCAGGGTATCGCTGATTTTGTCGTACAGCGGCGCTTCGTCGCCCAACAGCTCGGCCGGGTCCAGCTTGAACCAGGCTTCGATGCCTTCGACTTCAACGCGCTTGGCCACTTCTTCCATCATTTCGACGGTGCGTGGGTGCAGTTCACCGCTTTCCTTGTTCAGGAAGAACGGGATCGGCACGCCCCAGTTGCGTTGACGCGAGATGCACCAGTCTGGACGGTTGGCGATCATCGAATGCAGGCGCGCCTGGCCCCAGGCCGGTACGAACTGGGTGTCTTCGATGGCTTGCAGTGCGCGGGTACGCAGGGTCTCGCCCGCTACTGGCTCTTTGTCCATACCGATAAACCACTGCGCGGTTGCGCGGTAGATCAGCGGGGTTTTGTGACGCCAGCAGTGCATGTAGCTGTGGCTGATGGTTTCGGTGAACATCAACGCGTCGACTTCGGTCAGCTTGTCGATGATGTTCTGGTTGGCTTTCCAGATGAACTGGCCACCGAAGAACTCCAGCGACGGCACGTACACGCCATTGCTTTGAACCGGGTTGATGATGTCGTCGTTGACCATGCCATAGGCTTTGCAGGTCACGAAGTCGTCTACGCCGTAAGCCGGTGCGGAGTGAACCACGCCGGTGCCAGCGCCCAGTTCAACGTACTCAGCCAGGTAAACCGGCGACAGGCGGTCGTAGAACGGGTGACGGAAGTTGATCAGTTCCAGTGCCGAACCGGTGGTGGTGGCGATCACAGACCCTTGCAGGTTGTAACGCACCAGGCTCGATTCAACCAGTTCTTCAGCGAGCACCAACAGTTTGTCGCCCACGTCGACCAGCGCGTAGGTGAACTCCGGGTGCACGTTCAGCGCCTGGTTGGCCGGGATGGTCCACGGGGTGGTGGTCCAGATCACGATCGCCGCCGGCTTGCTCAAGGTTGCCAGGCCAAAGGCCTCGGCTAGCTTGGCGTCATCGGCAACCGGGAAGGCAACGTCGATGGCCGACGACTTTTTGTCCTGGTATTCGACTTCTGCTTCAGCCAGGGCCGAGCCGCAATCGAAGCACCAGTTCACTGGCTTCAGACCTTTGAAGACGAAACCGCCTTTGACGATTTCGGCCAAGGCACGGATTTCACCGGCCTCGTTTTTGAAGTCCATGGTTTTGTACGGGTTGGCGAAGTCACCCAGCACACCCAGACGGATGAACTCGGACTTTTGGCCTTCGATCTGCTCGGTCGCGTAGGCACGGCACAGTTCGCGAGTTTTATCCGCGGACAGGTTTTTACCGTGAGTCACTTCGACCTTGTGCTCAATAGGCAGACCGTGACAGTCCCAGCCCGGTACGTACGGCGCATCGAAACCGGCGAGGGTTTTCGAACGCACGATCATGTCTTTCAGAATCTTGTTCAGCGCATGACCGATGTGAATCGTACCGTTGGCGTACGGAGGACCGTCATGAAGTACGAACTTCGGACGATCCTTACTAATCTCGCGCAACTTCCCGTACAGGCCAATGCTGTCCCAGCGCTGCAAAATTTGCGGTTCGCGCTGTGGCAGGCCGGCCTTCATTGGGAAGGCTGTGTCCGGAAGGTTTAACGTGGATTTGTAGTCGGTCATTTCAGGCTCTTTTTAAGCGGTTGACCCAGCCAAAAGGCTCGGGCGGCGGCGACGTCCGCATTGATCGCCGTCTTGAGCGCCTCCAGGGAGGCAAAACGCTGCTCATCACGCAGCTTGTGGTGGAATGCCACGGTCAATCGCTGGCCATACAAATCGCCAGCGAAATCCAATAGATGTACTTCAAGATGGGCGTTGCCATCCCCTGCTACGGTAGGTCTGACGCCGATATTAGCGACGCCGGGCCAGGTTTTACCGTCGATCTCGACGCTCACCAGATACACCCCGGTCAACGGAACACGACGACGCTTGAGCTGGATATTGGCGGTTGGCGTGCCCAATTGGCGCGCCAGCTTTTGCCCGTGCAACACC
Source organism: Pseudomonas helleri (assembly GCF_001043025.1). GTDB lineage: Bacteria > Pseudomonadota > Gammaproteobacteria > Pseudomonadales > Pseudomonadaceae > Aquipseudomonas > Aquipseudomonas helleri. The sequence continues at coordinate 320,276 of NZ_JYLD01000002.1, forward strand.
GTGCCGGCAATCTGGAACGGGCGGCCCAGCAAGCGCTCTGCCTGGGCGAAATCGCTCTTGGCCAGCGCATCACGCACTTGGGTGCTGCTGATGCGCACGCCGTCCAGCTCAACGGTTTGCGCGGCTTCGACGGTAAAGTTCTGCATGACGCCTGCTTGTTGCAGGAAGTCAAAATCACCGATCCGGTCGCAGCCAAAGCGGAAGTCGTCACCGACCTCAAGGTGCTGCACACCCAGGCCATCGACCAGGATCGTGTCGACAAACTCGGCAGCGCTGAGCTTGCACAGGCGTTGATTGAACGCCAGGCACAGCACCCGATCAACCCCGGCGTCAGCCAACAGCTGCAATTTGTCGCGCAGGCGGGCCAGACGCGCCGGAGCGGTTTCAGGGGCAAAGAATTCGCGCGGCTGGGGCTCAAAAATCACCACGCAGCTGGGCACGCCCAACTCCAGTGCACGTTCACGCAGCCGCTCCAGGATAGCCTGGTGACCACGGTGTACACCGTCAAAGTTGCCAATAGTGGCGACACAGCCCCGATCTTGGGGCCGCAGATTGTGAAGGCCTCGAACCAGCTGCATAACGCGCTTCTTGCTCATAAAGTGGCCGATTATAACCACACCCGGCCCGTGACGACAGGCGACAGCGCAAGGCAAATCAGGTCAAACCGACAAAATAGACGTTTGACCGTAATTTTCCTTACATCAGAGACTTGCGGGCGAAATCCTTCAAACGCAAGCCCAACAGCAACAACATACCGAAATAAGCCAGTATGCCCGCAGCCACCAAGCCGCCAAGGCGCATAAAGCGCTCGAGCATATGGCCTTGATCCCAGGCGGGCATAACGTGCATCAAGCCCATCAGCACAGCCGACATCACCGCTACCGCCAGCACCAGCTTGAACAGGTACAACGACCAGCCCGGCTGGGCGATAAACAGCTTTTGCTTGCGCAACTGCCAGAACAACAGCCCGGCGTTGATGCACGCGCCCACGCTAATGGCCAAGGCAAGCCCGGCGTGCTGCAGCGGCACGATAAACACCAGGTTGAGCAATTGCGTGACCACCAAGGTGAACACGGCAATTTTTACCGGGGTGCGGATGTTTTGTTGCGCATAGAAGCCGGGCGCCAGCACTTTGATCAGAATCAGCCCGAGTAGACCGACCGAATACGCCATCAGGGCGCGCTGGGTCATGGCCGCATCCAGGGCACTGAACTCACCGTACTGAAACAGCGAGACGGTCAGCGGTTCCGCCAGGATCGCCAAGGCCAGTGCACACGGCAACACCAGCAAAAAGCACAGACGCAGCCCCCAATCGAGAATTCGCGAGTACTCCTGACGGTCTTTATTGGCGTAGGTCTTGGACAGCGTTGGCAGCAGGATTGTGCCCAATGCCACCCCGAGCACACCGGACGGCAATTCCATCAAGCGGTCTGCGTAGTACATCCAGGACACCGACCCGGCCACCAGAAAGGAGGCAAAAATCGTGTTGATGATCAGCGAAATCTGACTGACCGACACCCCCAGAATGGCCGGCACCATCTGTTTCATCACACGCCATACACCGGTATCGCGCAAATTGAGGCGCGGCAGCACCAGCATGCCGATTTTTTTCAGGTGCGGGAGCTGGAACAGCAACTGCGCAAGGCCACCGGCCAGCACCGCCCAGCCCAGCGCCATCACCGGCGGGTCAAAGTACGGGGTCAGGAACAGGGCAAAGATGATCATGCTGACATTGAGCAGCGTCGGCACAAACGCCGGCACCGAGAAGCGGTTCCAGGTATTGAGGATCGCCCCGGCCAGCGATGACAACGAGATCAGCAATATATAAGGAAAGGTCACCCGCAACATGTTGGAGGTGAGTTCAAACTTCTCGGGCGTGCTGGCAAACCCTGGCGCCGTGGCCCAGATCACCCAGGGCGCAGCCAGTATGCCCAGCAAGGTGACGATGGCCAGCACCAGCGTCAGCAGCCCGGCGACATAGGCCACAAAGGTGCGCGCGGCCTCCTCGCCCTGCTGATTTTTGTATTCGGCCAAAATCGGCACAAACGCTTGCGAAAAAGCGCCTTCGGCGAAAATCCGGCGCAGCAGATTGGGCAGCTTAAAGGCAATAAAGAACGCATCTGTTGCCATACCCGCGCCAAACATGCGCGCCACGATGGTGTCCCGGACAAAGCCCAGAACCCTTGAAATCATGGTGATGGAGCTAACAGCAGCCAACGACTTGAGCAAATTCATTGAAAGAGTTTTTGCCTTTAGAGAAAGAGCAGGCGAACAAAGCGTTCACTTATGCGATACTGCGCGCCGCAACAGCACAGAGCCAAGCTCGCGAGTTTACAGGTCAAGCGCCGGAAATAAATCTCCCGTCTCCCTCGATCAACCACTCAGCGGCTCGAATCAATCGCCCTTGACAAGAGTTGTCGTCATCGGCATGATTCGCGGCCTATTTTGTTTGTTAATTCCAAAAGTCTTTCGAGGAGCTCGACGGTGGCCAACACACCTTCCGCCAAAAAACGTGCAAAACAGGCTGAGAAGCGTCGCAGCCACAACGCCAGCCTGCGTTCCATGGTTCGTACCTACATCAAGAATGTAGTTAAAGCCATCGACGCAAAAGACGCTGTTAAAGCGCAAGCTGCTTATGTTCTGGCTGTCCCTGTTATCGACCGTATGGCCGATAAAGGCATCATCCACAAGAACAAAGCTGCTCGCCATAAGAGCCGCCTGAATGGCCACGTCAAGGCGTTGAACCTTGCGACTGCTGCTTAAGCGATAAGCTTTTAAAAAAACCGACCCTAGGGTCGGTTTTTTATTGCCTGCGATTTAGCAAACCCTTGTAGGAGCGAGCTTGCCTCGCGATCTTTTGAGGTTAAAAGATCAAAAGATCGCAGCCTTCGGCAGCTCCTACACAGTCACTTAGCGCTTTTATTACCGCTGCGGCCACGGCAAGATCGGGATCGCAGTCACCGCGTTCTGCGGGCTGCCTTCGATCAGGCGGTCGCTGTACACCAGATACACCAGCGTGTTGCGCTTCTTGTCGAGAAAGCGCACCACTTGCATGGTCTTGAAGACCAGCGAAGTGCGCTCTTTGAACACCTCTTCGCCATCTTTCAAATCACCCTTAAAGCTGATCGGACCGGTCTGACGACAGGCCAATGACGCTTCAGCGCGATCTTCCGCCAGGCCCAGACCACCTTTCATGCCGCCAGTCTTGGCCCGCGACAGGTAGCAGGTCACGCCATCCACCTTCGGGTCATCGAATGCCTCGACCACAATGCGGTCGTTCGGCCCAACAAATTTGAACACGGTCGACACCGTGCCAATTTCCTCAGCCGATGCCAACAAAGGCACCGCCAAGATCAAACCCAACAGACCGCTAAGCAAGCGCATTCAACACCTCAATTCACACCAGGATCAGGTTATCGCGGTGAACCAACTCTGGTTCAGCCATGTAACCCAACAAGCTGACAATCGCCTCAGACGACTGCCCAATAATTTTTTGCGCTTCAGCCGCACTGTAGTTGGCCAGGCCACGGGCAATTTCTCGTCCATCAGGCGCCACACACACAACCATTTCGCCACGACGGAACCCGCCCTGCACGGCTTTGACGCCCACCGGCAGCAAGCTTTTATGCCCTTCGGACAATGCCGCCACAGCACCGGCATCCAGCACCAGGGTGCCGCGCGTTTGCAGATGCCCGGCCAGCCACTGCTTGCGCGCCGCCAGCATGCCACGCTCAGGCGACAACAATGTACCCAGGCGCTCGCCTGCCTTCAGACGGTCCAGCACACGCTCCAGGCGACCACCCACAATGATGGTATGCGCCCCGGAACGCGCCGCCAGACGCGCCGCACGCAGCTTGGTCTGCATGCCGCCGCGCCCCAGCGCACCGCCGGTGCCGCCCGCCACTGCATCCAGCGCAGGATCATCGGCACGCGCCTCATAGATGAGATTGGCGTCCGGATTGTTACGCGGATCGGCATCGAACATGCCGTCACGGTCGGTCAGGATCACCAGCAGGTCAGCCTCGACCAGGTTGGCCACCAGCGCCGCCAAGGTGTCGTTGTCACCAAAACGGATTTCGTCCGTGACTACGGTGTCGTTTTCGTTGATCACCGGGATCACACCCAACTCAACCAGGGCGCGCAAGGTGCTGCGGGCGTTCAGGTAGCGCTTGCGATCAGACAGATCGTCATGGGTCAGCAGAATTTGCGCAGTGTGCCGCGAATGCTCGGCAAAGCTCGACTCCCACGCCTGCACCAAGCCCATCTGGCCAATCGCGGCGGCCGCCTGCAGCTCGTGCATTGCACTGGGTCGGACCGTCCAGCCCAAGCGGCTCATGCCGGCCGCCACCGCGCCCGAAGACACCAGCACCAACTCTACGCCCGCCTCATGCAAGGCCACCATCTGCTCGACCCACACGCCCATCGCGGCGCGATCCAGGCCCTTGCCATCTGCTGTCAGCAATGCGCTGCCGATTTTCACGACCCAACGCTGCGCACCTGTCACCTTGCTCCGCATCATCATCCAACCTATGCCTGAGAGCAGCGCGACCGAGCGCCACCCATGGATTTATTCTTGATTACAGTTTCACAGATACCAAAACGCCGCTCAATTGAGCGGCGCTGTAGTTTACTGCAACGAATCAGTCGCGGACGTAAATGATTTCTGGACCATCTTCGTCATCAACATCTTCTTCGTCCCAGTCATCATCACCCATGTCATGGACGCTCTTCACGCCGCTGCGACGCAGGGCACGCTTGTCATCCAGGGCTTGAAGCTGCGCACGCGCTTCGTCTTCGATGCGCTGATCAAGATCGGCCAGCTCTTCCTTGTACACCGGATCATTGGCCAGACGGTCAGCACGGTCTTCAAGATAGCGCATGATGTCGTGGCACAGCTTGTCGGTACCGATTTTGGCAATCGCCGAAATCACGTACACAGGACCGGTCCACTCCAGGCGATCAACCACTTCTTTAACGCGCGCATCGTGCTCGTCTTCCGGCAGCGAGTCGCACTTGTTCAGCACCAACCAACGGTCACGCTCAGCCAGCGACGGGCTGAACTTGATCAGCTCGTTAACGATCACTTCAGCGGTATCAGCCGCGCTGTCAGTGCCTTCAACCGGTGCCATGTCGACGAGGTGCAACAACAGACGGGTACGCGCCAAGTGCTTGAGGAAGCGAATCCCCAGGCCCGCGCCATCCGAAGCACCTTCGATCAAGCCCGGAATGTCGGCAATCACGAAGCTCTTCCAGCGATCAACGCTCACTACACCCAGGTTTGGCACCAGAGTGGTGAACGGGTAATCAGCCACTTTAGGCTTGGCCGCAGACACCGAACGAATAAAGGTACTTTTGCCCGCATTCGGCAAGCCCAGCAGACCGACGTCAGCCAGTACTTTCAATTCCAGCTTGAGGTCACGCTGCTCACCCGGCTTACCCGGTGTGGTTTGGCGTGGCGCACGGTTGGTACTGGATTTGAAACGGGTGTTGCCCAGGCCGTGCCAGCCGCCGTGTACAACCAGCAAACGCTGACCCGCAACCGTCAGGTCACCAATGATTTCCTGAGTACCAGCGTCAATCACGGTAGTGCCCACCGGCACACGCAGTACCAGGTCTTCGCCCTTGCGGCCGGTGCAATCGGTGCTGCCACCGTTAGAGCCACGCTGCGCGTCAAAGTGACGGGTGTAGCGGTAGTCAACCAGGGTGTTCAGGTTCTCGTCAGCGACCATGTAGATCGAGCCGCCGTCACCACCATCACCACCGTTAGGACCACCGTTTTCGATGAACTTCTCACGACGGAAACTCATGCAACCGTTACCACCGTCGCCTGCTTTTACTTTGATCGATACTTCATCTACAAACTTCATAACAAAACACGCCTCTCGTCATCAGGACGAGCCGATAAAAACCAAGACATAAGACTCTTGCAAAAATGAGCGCAGCGACCCAATCAACAGCCGTTAAATCCAGCGCCTAAGCCCATACAAACAGTTTTGCAAGAGACTCACCCCACAAACGAAAAAGCCCCGTCGCAAGACAGGGCTCTTCCAGCTACCAAGCTATTACGCTGCGACGACTTCAGTCTTCGGAACGATGCTTACGTAGCGGCGACCGAAGGCGCCTTTAACCTGGAACTTGATCACGCCTTCCACTTTCGCGAACAGAGTGTGATCTTTGCCCATACCAACGCCGTAGCCAGCGTGGAATTGGGTGCCGCGCTGACGCACGATGATGTTGCCCGGAACGATAGCCTGGCCGCCATACATCTTCACGCCAAGGCGTTTGGCTTCTGAGTCGCGACCGTTACGGGTACTACCACCAGCTTTTTTGTGTGCCATGAGTCAATTCTCCTAGTGAGGAATTAGGCTGAAATTAAGCCTGAATACCGGTGATTTTGATCTCGGTGTACCACTGGCGGTGGCCCATACGCTTCATGTGGTGCTTACGACGACGGAACTTGATGATGCGTACTTTATCGTGACGACCTTGGGAGATCACTTCAGCAACAACAGTGGCGCCAGCAACAACTGGAGCGCCGATATTTACGTCGTCGCCATTGGCGACCAACAGAACGCGATCAAAAGTGACGGATTCGCCAGTAGCGACTTCCAGTTTCTCGATCTTCAGGTATTCACCCGGTGCTACTTTGTATTGCTTGCCACCAGTAACGATTACTGCGTACGACATGGTATTTCTCCGATAATCCTGCTCACCCAGCGCTTTATAGGTAAAGGTATTGGCTGGCATGGCTGCATGGGGCTGGAACGGCCCAAGTGCAATTGCGTAAGGCAGGTGCTGCCCAGGAAGTTCAGGGTGCGCGATTGTACGCAAGGCACGCGGGTGTTGCAAGGGGCCGTCCATCGCGCCTTGACAGGCCCAGCCCCCCGACCTAGCATGCCGCGCAACCCTTCTGGAGCACCTGTCGCTGATGCAACCCCAAGCTTTCTACCGCGCGGTGGCGGACGATTTTAGCGCCGTCGACGGCATCATCAAGAAGCAGCTGACTTCACGCGTACCGCTGGTCTCAAAAATTGGCGACTACATCACTTCGGCCGGCGGCAAACGCCTTCGTCCTTTATTAGTGTTGTTGTGCGGCAAGGCCCTGGGCCGTGAAGGCGATGACCTGCGCTTGCTGGCTGCCACCATTGAGTTCCTGCACACCGCGACCCTGCTGCATGACGACGTGGTCGACATGTCCGGCATGCGCCGTGGCCGCAAGACCGCCAACGCCACCTGGGGCAACGCCCCGAGCGTGCTGGTGGGCGACTTCCTGTACTCGCGCTCCTTCGAAATGATGGTCGAGCTGGGCTCGATGCCGGTGATGAAGATTCTTTCACAAGCCACCCGCATCATTGCCGAAGGCGAAGTGTTGCAGCTGTCCAAGGTCCGCGACGCCAGCACCACCGAAGAAACCTACATGGAAGTCATCCGCGGCAAGACCGCCATGCTCTTTGAAGCATCGACCCACAGCGCCGCCGCGCTGGCCGGTGCAACCCCTGAGCAACGCGAAGCCTTGCGCACGTTTGGTGACCACCTGGGCGTGGCTTTCCAACTGGTCGACGATCTGCTCGACTACCGTGGTGACGCCGAAACCCTGGGCAAGAACGTCGGTGATGACCTGGCAGAAGGCAAACCAACCTTGCCGCTGATTTACACCATGCGTGAAGGCACACCCGAGCAGGCTGCTCTGGTGCGTACGGCCATTCAAAAAGGCGGTATTGAAGACCTCGAAAGCATTCGTGCTGCCGTGCAAGCTTCGGGCTCGCTGGAATACACCGCACAATTGGCTCGCGACTTCGTTGCCCGCGCCATTGCCTGCCTTGAAGCCCTGCCGCCAAGCGAATACCGCGATGCGCTGGTTGAGCTGAGTGAGTTCGCGGTAGCCCGCACGCACTGATGGCGATCAAAGCAGCACTACGCGCAGGCGTGGTGCTGCTGCTTTTTCAACGACCCAAGATCAAAAGATCGCGAGACAAGCTCGCTCCTACCGCCCCATCGGCACGTACCACCCCTTGTAGCAGTTGACGAGCCTGCGAGGCTACGTCCGGCTGCGCAGCAGTCGTAAAACCATCCAACCAAGATCAAAAGATCGCGAGACAAGCTCGCTCCTACCGGTAAAAAACCTGTAGCCCCCCATCGGCACAAAAACCCTATATAATGCGCGCCTTTTAGCCATCCTGACTTTTAAGGAGCTTTAGTGAGCACGTTGCCACCCTGCCCAAAATGCAATTCCGAATACACCTACGAAGACGGCGCACAGCTGATCTGCCCGGAATGCGCCCATGAGTGGTCCGCCAACGGCGATGCTGACGAAGCCAGCGATGTAAAAGTCTACAAAGACTCCGCAGGCACAGTGCTGAACGACGGCGACACCATCACCGTGATCAAGGACCTGAAAATCAAGGGCACGTCCCTGGTGGTCAAAGTGGGCACCAAGGTTAAAAACATCCGCCTGTGCGATGGCGACCACGATATCGACTGCAAAATCGACGGCATCGGCCCGATGAAGCTCAAGTCCGAGTTCGTGCGCAAAGTCTGATCCTGTGGCTGACCTTCCTGCGCCTGCGCAGGAAGGGGTCATTCCCCGCAACACTCTCCCCGCCCTACCCTAAAGCCAGCTACGTTGACCCACGGCAGTTTTTACAAAGAAAAAAAAGAAATCCGCCAATAGGCACTTGCTATTAACTGAATAAGAATTATTCTCATTGTCATTCATCTAGGAGATGACAACGATGACTTATTTAATTGATGCATGGCTGGACCGCCCACACCCTTACCTGCGAATCCTGCACCGGGAAACCGGCGAAGTCTGCGCGGTACTGGAAGAAGAAGCGCTGAATGAACTGCAAGACCAGGGTGACCTGGACTTCAACGGCCTCAACTCAAGCGAGCCGCTGGTGCTCAAAGAGCTGGTGCGTAACCTGTTCCTGTTTTGCTATGCCCGGGCATTGCGCCCCATCGGCACCGCAGTCCATCACGAACACCACGCCAAAATAGAAATATGACTATGACCGCACAATGCTAAACGGCCCTGTAGGAGCGAGCTTGTCTCGCGATCTTTTTAAAAGATCACAAACTCGCTCCTACAGCTAGCTATAGCACTGTGTTCTTACAGAACGTCCAGCAGCTCAACGTCGAATACCAGGACGCTGTGCGGAGCAATGCTGCCAACGCCTTGCGCGCCGTAAGCCAGTTCGCTCGGCACGTAGATGCGCCATTTGCTGCCGGCGTTCATCAGTTGCAGGGCTTCGGTCCAGCCAGCGATCACGCCGCCAACCGGGAACTCAGCAGGCTGGCCGCGCTCGTAAGAGCTGTCGAACACAGTGCCGTCGATCAGGGTGCCGTGGTAGTGAACACGTACGGTGTCTTCGCGGGTTGGCTTGGCGCCTTCGCCAGCGGTCACAACTTCAAATTGCAGACCGGAAGCCAGCGTGGTGATGCCGTCTTTCTTGGCGTTTTCAGCCAGGAAAGCCTTGCCTTCGCCTGCTGCCGCTTCTGCCTTGGCAGCCGCTTCAGCTTGCATGATCTCGCGGATCACTTTGAAGCTGGCCGACATTTCTTCCTGGCCAACACGGCTTTCTTTGCCCGCGAAAGCGTCGGTCAGGCCCGCCAGGATGGCGTCCAGGCTAACGCCCGGTGGCGGGTTGTCGCGCAGTTGGTCACCCAACTGACGGCCAATGCCGTAGCTAACGCGCGTTTCGTCGGTCGACAGATTTACTTCGGACATAACACTGCTCCGCTATAGAGCGACTCAAAAAAGCCGTTTTTCAACCGCTTTCTCCCAGCCGCCCAAAACCAAAAAAGGGCGAGCAGACTACCACAGCCCCCAAAGCCTTCGCAGCCCGGGTTCGTGTGCTGCCCGTCACGACAACCGCATCAGTGCTTGGTCAGCTTGTCGAGGTAGCCCATGGCGAACGCCGACACCACAAACGTCATGTGGATAATCACGTACCACATCAGGTATTGGGTTTCGATGTTGCGCGCATCCATGAACACCCGCAGCAGGTGGATCGAGGAGATGGCCACAATCGACGCTGCGACTTTCATCTTCAGCGAGGTAGAGTCCATCGTGCCTAGCCAGCTAAGCTTCTCTTTGTTGGTGTCGATGTCCAGTTGCGAGACGAAGTTCTCGTAGCCCGAGATCATCACCATCACCAACAGGCCGCCCACCAGCGCCATGTCGATCAGCGACAGAATGACCAGGATCAAGTCCGATTCAGTTAGCGCGAACACGTTTGGGATAACGTGAAACACTTCCTGGAAGAATTTCAACGCCAACGCCAGTAAACCCAGGGATAACCCGAAGTAAATCGGCGCCAAAATCCAGCGTGAGGCGTACATTGCATTTTCGATAAAGCGTTCCATTGAATCTCGCAGGCTGTAAAAAAAATGGGCGCGAGTATATCAGCCACAAATGGGCAGAGATAAAGCGGTAGACACAGTCAGTAAAAACATTTTCTGCTAGTGTCGACCTCATCAGCATCGTTTACGGACAGGAAAACTGAACAATGTATCTGCGATTCCCCTTGGTCTGTCTCGGGCTTTCCACCGCTTTGCTCATGACGGGCGGCTGCTCGCCTGGCGATAAACACCCGCAGGCCAGCCTGGAAGAAAGAACCGCAGCGTTCGAAAAGAGCCTCGATGCCATCAAGGACCCGCAGCTTAAAGACGCCGTGGCCGACCTCGGCGGCTCATTGCTGCTGCTGGAACGCGCCCGCATCAAGCTGGACGGCAAACCGGTCGAAACCGAATATGGCACCGATGAACTCGCGCAACTCAAGCACTACCCCAACAGCCAGGCCCTGAGCGACACCTACATCAACGGCATGTTTGTGGTGCGCAAAAACTCCAGTTCCGACTACCTGACCGACCTGGAGCCGATCTTCCCGTTCAGCCAGAACAACGAATCCGATTTCCCGTTCCCGCATGCGCTGGAATGGCAGTCCGTGACGCTGAGCAACAAGCAAGTGGTGCCGTTCCAGGCGGAATGGTCAGAAACCGATTCAGGGATCCAGCTCAGCCCCTCCAGCGCCAACCTGAGCAACCCTGACGACCTGACCATCACCTACCCCTACATCGACGGCGTCGAAACCTCGAACATCCAGCAGCCTCAGCCCGTCACACTGCATGGCGAAGCCGAAGTCATCGCCCCCGGTAAAGTGGTCAACCTCACACTCACCAGCAAAGACGTGGGTAAAACCCGCACTGAGGGCAACATCAGCGTCACCCTGCTGGCACTGGGTAAAAACTTTGCGGAAGTCGACATCAACAACAGCGCCCCGCTCGCCGAAGCCGTACGCGATACCGAACTCAACCCGCTGATCATCCAGGCCCGCGACGCGACCGGGCAGTACCTGGCCCGCGCTGGCTCCATCGACGAAAACGCCGAACAACTGGCGTTCTATCAACAGCAACTGGCCGAAATGATCAAGCAAACGGCCTGGAGCGATGAGTTCAGCAAAAAGCTTGACGACGAACAAAAAGCCTTTGATAGCCAACACCCGCATCACTACAGCAAGGTGTATTTCAACGGTCCGATTGAAAACGTCGACATCAGCGTGCTCGACTTCTCGACCGCCAACGTCACCCGCAAAACCCTCGACCTGCCGGTGGTGCGGCTCGACAAAAACGTTGTAGGTAAAGACATCCAGACGCTGCCGCTGTCGGTGGTGGTGTATGACGATCAAGCCGTCAACTACCTCAAGGACGCCACCCTGGACCCTGAGCACCTGAAAAAAAGCGTGGTTATCAGTCAGTCGGTAGATGACGCCAGCGCCGCCACCCTGGAGTTCAGCCACCCGCCGACCTTCAATGACGAACTGCTGGGCGAACTGCCTGACTCGGCCGACACCCCGGTAACCTTCTTTGCTGAAGACCAGAACGGTAAACGCGGTGAACCGCTGGAACTGCCGGCTGAAGCCTTCGACGCAGACCCAAAAACCGGTGTCATCACCTACGACCTCAACCTGTTCCCGGAAACCCCGGCCTACGCCATCGGCTCAATGCCGCTGTATGTGGCCGATATTGCCAAACACACCCTGGACGTCGCCCACCTGCCCAAAGGGCTGGAGCTAAAAGGCAACGCGCTGGTGGTCGATCAGGCGCTGTTCCCGTCCGATGCCTGGCGCTTTTACGCCAAGGACGATACCGGCAACTATCTCAAGGAAGTCCTGGCTGTTAGCCACAGCGAAGAACCCAATGGCCCGACCATCTTCGACGTGCACTACTTCTATGGCCACCCGACCCAGATCGAGAGCTACGCACGCACCGCTCTGGAGCCCGTGGAGTACGGCTTCGAGGCCAAGCTGGAGAAAGTCCCCGAGGTCACGCCACCGCGCTGACAGACGCCTCAGCGCGAAGCCGGGCGGCGCTCACCATTGATCTGACGCAACTGGGCCTGCACATGCAGGCACCAGATTTGCGGCGTATCGGCTAACCGATAGCCGTGCAGCGTCAGGCTTTCAACAATGGATTGCAGAATGGTTTCGGCCACAAACGGGCCGCGAAACGGGCCCTGAGATTTGATCGTGGTTGGCTGCTCGCCCGACAAACCTGCCGCGAACAGCAAGGCCCACAGGCCGGTATTGCCTGCCAAAGGGCGAATACTGCACTCAATGCGGGTTTCCAGCCCCAGACATTGGCGGGTAAGGCAAAGGTTGCGCGACATGGCGGCGCCCCTCGTAGAGCCTGCTTCAGACGACACTTACCTGAGCATAGAAGCAAAACCCCGCCCGCAGAGGGCGCCAAGACCAACGGCTTAACACCTGCCCGCAACGGCTCTTTTAGCCGCTGACGAGGAACGAAGGCTGCGATGCGGGCCGCAGGACCGCCGTCTGACGGTCGTTTGGCACATCTCGCAGCCTCATGCTTCGGCAGCGACTACAGACCCAGGGATCAAGCCGGCTTTTTCGCCGCCAGGGCTTCGGCCAGCAGTTCTTTCTCGGCTTCCTTGAGGTCGTCGTCGTTGACCATTTCGGCAATCACCCGCAAACGCTCAACCACCCGGGCGTTGACGCTGCCTTCCGGGAACTGGCCTTCTTCATCCGGCTCACCGGCAGGCTCGCCCACCAGCAGGCTCAAGGCTTCGTCCGCCTGACGCACGGCGTACACGTGGAACTTGCCTTCACGCACGGCCTTGAGCACCTTCTCATCAAGCATCAAAGTCGCAACGTTAGCTTGCGGAATAATGGCCCCCTGCTCCCCGGTCAGGCCGCGGGCTTCGCAAAGCCGGAAGAAGCCTTCGATCTTCTCGTTCACCCCGCCAACCGCCTGCACTTCACCAAACTGGTTGATCGAGCCGGTAATCGCAAAGCACTGCTTGAGCGGCGTTTTGGAGAGTGCCGAAATCAACGTGCAGGCTTCACCCAACGAAGCACTGTCGCCATCGACGTAGCCGTACGACTGTTCCAGGGCAATGCTCGCCGAAATCGCCAGCGGGAACTCCTGGGCATAGCGGCTACCCAGGTAGCCGGTCAAAATCATCACCCCTTTGGAGTGAATCGGCTGCCCGAGGTTAACCTCGCGCTCAATGTCGACAATGCCGCTGCCCCCCGGATACACCGTGGCCGAAATACGCGCCGGCACACCGAATGCCGAGTCACCGACTTCCAGCACGGTCAGCCCGTTGCACTTGCCGACCGCCGCACCGTCGGTGTCGATCAGAATGATCCCCGCCAGCATGTCGTCCAGAATGCGCGCCGACACGCGTCCGGTACGGGTCGCTTTGGCTTTGAGCGCACGCTCGATGTGGCCCGCATCGGTCATTTCATCGTTGGCCAGATGGCGGATAAAGTCCGCTTCGCTGACCAGTTGGAACAGGTCACCAATGCGCGCCGACAAGCGCCCCTGATGCTCGGCCAGACGCGCGCTGTAGGTCGCCAGACGCGCCACCGCACCTGCCGTCAGCGGCGCCATGCCTTCTTCTGACGTGCGGGTGGTGAGCAACTGGGCGAACTGCTCCAGGCTTTCATCGACCATCGGGATGTCTTCGTCGAAGTCCACCAGCACCCGGAACATCTCCTGGAAGTCCGGGTCCAGGTCTTGCAGCGTGTAGTACAGCTGGCGGGCACCGATGATGATGACCTTGACCTGCAGCGGGATCACCTGCGGGCTCAGGGTCACGGTGGCCATGCGCCCCAGTTCGCCCAGCGGCGATTCCATTTTCAATTTGCGCGATTGCAACGCACGCTTCAGCGCATCCCAGACAAACGGCTCGCTGAGCATCTTCTCGGCTTCAAGGATCAAAAAGCCGCCGTTGGCACGGTGCAAGGCACCCGGGCGCAATTGCCGGTAGGTGGTGTACAGCGCGCCTTGGTCGGTGCTGTATTCGATGCGGCCAAAGAGGTTGTCGTAGGTCGGGTGCGGCTCGAACACCACCGGCGCGCCGCCGCTCATCGGCTGGCCCACCACCAGGCTCGGCAGGTACTGCTCTTCCAGCAACTTGCGCGCCTGGGCGTCAGTTTTGCTGTCGTCGACCAGTTGCTCCACCACCGTTTTGAGCAGGTACACCTGCATGGCCTGCAAGTAACCGCACACCGCGCCATTTTCGGCGTACTTCTGCGATAACGGCGACAACAGGGGCTGCAAGGCCAGGGTGATGGTTTCTTCGTTCAGTTGGCGCAGCTGGTTGTTCGACTCACGTTTCCACTGCGGCAGGCTCGCCAGTTCTTCGTTGAGGCGCTCTTCAAGCCCGGAAATGTCCTCGTGAAAACGCTCACGTTCTTCTTCGGGCAACTGCGAAAACTCGGCCTCGTCCAGCGCCTTGCCGTCACTCATCGGGGTGAAGGCCACGTTGCTGCTGTCGCGGTACAGGGCCACGCCCTTTTCCAGCGCCAGGCGCTCGATCACATCCAGCGCACGGTCGTAGCGCTGGTTGAAACCACGGTCGATGGCGCTTTTGCGCTGCTGGTAGGTCGGGTGTTCAAACACCGCCGGGAACGTCGCCAGCAGGTTGTCGATCAGCCCGTTAACGTCCGCGATAAAAGCACCCGCCGTGCTCGCGGGTAGCTCCAGCGCGCGCGGCTCACGGGGCTCATCAAAGTTATTGACGTACACCCAGTCGCTGGGCGACTTGAGGCGTTTGCCTTCTGCCTTGAGGTAGCGCTTCACAAACGAGAAGCGCCCCGTACCCGGCTCGCCCATCACAAATACGTTGTAACCCGGACGCGGCATGGCCACGCCAAACTGCAAGGCTTCGACCGCGCGCTCCTGGCCGAGAATGCCGCGAAAGGGTTCTAAATCATTGGTGGTCGAGAAGCTGAACTGTTCAGCGGAAAAAGGACGGGTTAGCGCGTCAGGCGCTAGACGCAGGCTGGCAGCAACAGAATCAGGCATCGGGCTTCCTTACATCAGGCAGGGCAGATGGCAGCATTCTGGCGCTGGCTGTACGCCACTGGCAAGGCGCGTTACACCTGAATTATCGGGGCCCAATGTTTGCGGGCGAAAAAACCTCCCGCCCAACGATTGTTTTACAAAAAACCACGGAACCTGCTGATCGTGCCTAGACTCCTAAGTGTTGCGAGGCTGGATTGATAACCGGCCCGTTCTGGCTAATGACGGCCAGATACCCTTGTCCATTGGTTGCACGCATAGAGAACAATGATATGAAACGGATTCTTCTCGGCACTCTCTTTACAGTGGTTTCCCTCAACGCCATGGCGCAAGCACCCGGCGGCCCGAACTGCGGTTGGGGCAACATGCTGTTTGAAGGTCAGCGCGGCACCCCCGCCCACTTCCTGGCCTCCACCACCAACGGCACCTCCGGTAACGCGACCTTCGGCATGACCTCAGGTACCAACGGCTGTACCACCAAAGACGCCCTGACTTACGGCGGCAAATCGTGGATTGCCATGAATGGCATGATGAACGAGCTGTCCGAAGACATGGCCAAAGGCAACGGCGAAGCACTGACCACCTACGCGGTGGTACTGGGTGTGGCCCCTGAAGACCGCGAGCATTTTGCCGCAGTCACCCACGAGCACTTCCAGCAAATCTTCAGCAAGGCTGACGTGACCGCTGACGATGTGCATAACAACACACTGGCTGTTCTCAAAGGCGATGCCCGCCTGTCCAAGTACGCAACCGTTGCGTCGTAACTGAGACTTGCCCGCTCCTTCGGGAGCGGGTACTTCTGTTTCAATTCCATTCGCCTGACAACAGTTGCTCACCATGCTCAAACGCCTTGCCTATCTGGCGCTCTGTGCCTGCGCCCCGCTGTACGCCGCGCCTCAAATCGACAATCAACGTTTGCAGCAACTCGCCAACGACCCGTTCTGGATTTCTTTAGGCCATTACGAAGCCCGCAAACTGGGCGGCTGGCGCAGCTATGTCAGCGACGACAAATTCTTTCTGGCCGCCGACGGCGCCCACCACCCCGACGCCGAACTGCGCGCCACCGTAGAGGCGTTGTATGCCCCGGTGAGCCTGGGCGACAAACACCCGCAATGCGTATACCCGGCCCGTACCCGCTGGCTCAAGGCGCAACTGAACCTCAACGACCTGCCCAAGGTTGAATGCGCAGAGTTCACCCAGTGGTTCACCGACGTCGCGCCGCACAGCACGGTGATGATCTTCCCGGCGGCGTACCTCAACAGCCCGTCGTCCATGTTCGGCCACACCTTGCTGCGCATTGACCAGGCCGATGTACAAAGCAACAAAACCGCGCTGCTCAGCTACGCGATCAACTTTGGCGCCTACATCGAAGGCTCCGACAACAGCATTCTGTATGCCTGGAAAGGCTTGGCCGGTGGTTACCCCGGCCTGTTTGCCCTGGTCCCCTACCAGGAAAAACTCTCGGAATACCGCAGCCTGGAAAACCGCGACCTGTGGGAATACCGGCTCAACCTGACCCCCGAAGAAACCCAACGCATGGTTGAACATGTGTGGGAACTGAAGCAAATCCAGTTCGATTACTTTTTCTTCGATGAAAACTGCTCCTACCGCCTGCTTGAACTGCTGCAAGTGGCACGCCCCGGCTTGCAATTGACCACCCAGTTCCCGCTGACAGCGATTCCCACCGACACGGTTAAAGCGGTCAAGGAAGCCGGCCTGGTAGAAAGCATCGAATACCGCCCGTCCCGCGAACGCGAGCTGCTGGACCGGGCCAAAGTGCTCGACCCCGAAGAACAGCAATGGGTGCTGCAGGTCAGCGCCGATCAGACGCAATTGCAGAACCCGACCTTCATGGCGTTGCCCAAAGCGCGTCAGGCGCTGATTATCGACGCGGCCTATCGTCTTGAACGCTACCGGGCCAATGGCCTTGAGCGCGACACCGGGCGCTCGCAACGTAGCTATGAACTGCTGCGCGCCATCAACCAGAACCCGGCGCCAGAGCTGCAAGTCGAGCGCCCCGAGCTTCCCGAAAACGGCCACGAATCACGTACCTGGCAACTGGGCGCGGGCAGCCGCGATGACAAAGCGTTCGCCGAATACGGCCTGCGCATGGCCTACCACGACCTGAACGACAACGCACCGGGCTTCCCGCTGGGCGCGCAGATTGAAATCCTCCAGCTCAAGCTGCGCCAATACGAGGGCAATAAATGGCAAGTCCAGCAGCTGGACCTGGCCAACATTCGCTCCCTGACCCCGCGCAACGCCCTGCTGCAACCCTGGTCATGGCAAGTCGGCGGCGGCCTTGAGAGGGTGCTCGGCAAACATGGCAGTGAACGTTTGGTCACCCACGTCAACGGCGGTGCAGGCGGTACCTGGCAGTTAAGCGACAACCTGCTTGGCTTTGCCCTGGGCACCGTGCGGGTCGAGCACAACAACGACTTCGCCGCGTTTGTTTCACCGGCGGCGGGCTACAACACCGGCGTGTTGTGGCGTAACCCGGTGGGCAACCTGAGCCTGGAAACCAAGGCCGATTACTTCACCAACGGCGAAGTGCGCCGTAGCCTGAGCCTGAATCAGCAATGGGAAATCTCCCGAAATCTCGGCCTGCGGTTGACCGCACAGCGTGAGTTCAGCCACCTTGCCTCACCGGTCAACGAAGTGATGCTCGAACTCAAGTGGTATCACTACTGATGCCACCCACACTGCAGGGCTAACTGTTAACAAAGGGACTGCCATTATGAGCCGTGCATTTGTAAACGAAGACAGCGCCGCCAATCAGGCCGATACGCCGGTTGAGCGTCAGGTCAGCGAACAGCCGAACTACGTTACCGCTCAAGGCCTTGAGCAATTGCAAGCCAAGGTCGCCGAGTTGCAACGCCTGCACAGCCAGGAGGCCGCCCGCAAAGACTTGCCCGATAAACAGCACCTGGCCGACATGGAACGCGACCTGCGCTACTTCAATCAACGCCTGCACAGCGCACACGTGGTCGCCCCGGCGACGTCAACGCACAAGGTGCAGATTGGCAGCTGGGTGACGTACGTCGATGAACACGGCACGCAAAAGCGCGTGCAACTGGTCGGGGAAGATCAGGCCGATGCAGCGCAGGGCCTGATTAACTGGGGCTCACCGCTGGGCCGGGCGCTGTTGGGCGCGCGGCTGGGTGATGAAGTGCTGTGGATCCGGCCTGCAGGCGATCTGCAGGTCGAGATCCTCGCGATCGAACCGGCTTACACCACGCCCTGAGCCAGCATGGCGTCAGCCACTTTGACGAAGCCCGCGATGTTCGCGCCTTTGACGTAGTTGATACGGCCGTTTTCTTCGCCGTAGTGTACGCATGCATGGTGGATGGACTGCATGATGTTGTGCAGCTTGTTGTCCACTTCACCGGCCGTCCACAACAGGCGCATGGCGTTTTGCGACATTTCCAGCCCGCTCACGGCCACGCCGCCTGCGTTTGAGGCTTTGCCCGGCGCAAACAGAATGCCCGCCTCGATAAACAGATCAACCGCCTCAAGGGTGGTCGGCATGTTCGCGCCTTCGGCCACGCACAGGCAGCCATTGCTCAGCAGCGTACGGGCCGCGTCGGCGTCCAGCTCGTTTTGCGTGGCGCATGGCAGGGCGATATCGCACGCCAGGTTCCACGGGTGCTGACCGGCCAGGAACTCCAGGCCAAACTGGCTGGCCAACTCGCTGATGCGGCCACGCTTGACGTTTTTGAGGTCCATCAGCGCGTCCCACTGCTCATCGTTCAGACCCGCTTCGCAGTACAGGGTGCCTTCGGAGTCCGACAGCGAAATCACTTTGCCGCCCAGGTCCATGACCTTGCGTGCCGCGTACTGCGCCACGTTGCCGGAACCGGAGATCGCCACGCGCTTGCCATCAATGCGCTGACCGCTGCGCTTGAGCATTTCCTGGGCGAAGTACACGCAACCAAAACCAGTGGCTTCCGGGCGAATCAGGCTGCCGCCGTAGCTCATGCCCTTGCCGGTCAGTACCGAGGTGAACTGGTTGCTCAGGCGTTTGTATTGACCAAACATAAAGCCGATTTCCCGCGCCCCCACGCCGATATCGCCCGCCGGTACGTCAACGTCAGAACCAATGTGGCGGTACAACTCGCTCATAAAGGCCTGGCAGAAACGCATCACTTCAGCGTCGCTCTTGCCCTTGGGGTTGAAGTCCGAACCGCCTTTACCGCCGCCCATAGGCAACGAAGTCAGGGAGTTTTTGAAGGTCTGTTCAAACGCCAGGAACTTCAGCACGCCAAGGTTCACCGACGGGTGGAAGCGCAAGCCGCCCTTGTACGGGCCAATCGCGCTGTTCATCTGGATGCGGAAACCACGGTTAACGCGGACTTTGCCTTCGTCGTCGACCCATGACACGCGAAACACAATGGCACGCTCTGGTTCGCAGATGCGTTCAAGAATGCCTGAAGTCAGATAATGCGGATTGGCTTCAAGAAACGGCCACAGACTGCGCAGGACTTCTTCCACTGCCTGGTGGAATTCTGGCTGGTCCGGGTCACGTTTTTTCAGACGGGAAAGGAAGTGGTCGACGGATTCGATCATGGGAAAAGTCTCGGCAAATTTGTTGTCGTTAAACGGAGATTGGCCAGAACTTTAACAAGTCATGCCGCACCGCGACAGCGCAAAATGTCGCAGTTATGAATTTAAATGGTGCTTTTATATAAATAGCCCAGGTTTTATGCGGTTTTTGCGCACCAAAAAAGTGATTTATGTACCCAGTTTTGCACCAATAAAAACACGCAATTCTGTAGGAGCGAGCTTGCCTCGCGATCTTTTTAAACGATCAAAAGATCGCGAGGCAAGCTCGCTCCTACAGGATCCCCCAAAAAAAACGGAGCCCCGAGGGGCTCCGTTTTTCTTGCAAACCGGCCTTACTGGGCCAGTTTTTTGTGACGCACGCGGTGCGGCTGGGCAGCCGCTTCGCCGAGGCGCTTTTTACGGTCTGCTTCGTACTCGGTGTAGTTGCCTTCAAAGAAGACCGCTTGCGAGTCGTCTTCGTACGCCAGGATGTGAGTCGCGACGCGGTCAAGGAACCACCGATCGTGAGAGATCACAATGGCAGCGCCCGGGAAGTCCAGCAGCGCTTCTTCGAGCGAACGCAAGGTCTCAACGTCAAGGTCGTTGGACGGTTCGTCGAGCAGCAGCACGTTGGCGCCCTCTTTCAAGGTCAGGGCCAGGTGCAAGCGACCACGCTCACCACCGGACAGGTCCTTGACGAACTTCTGCTGATCGCCACCTTTAAAGTTGAAACGGCCCACGTAGGTACGCGACGGGATTTCGTAGTTGCCGATGCGGATCACATCGGAACCATCCGAAATCGCCTGGAACACCGACTTGCTGCCATCCAGGTCGTCACGGCTCTGGTCAACACAGGCCAGTTGCACGGTTTCGCCCACTTCGATGCTGCCCGAATCCGGCTGCTCTTTGCCCATCAGCATGCGGAACAGGGTCGACTTACCGGCACCGTTACCACCGATCACGCCGACAATGGCGCCTTTAGGCATCACGAACGACAGGTTGTCGATCAACACGCGATCGCCGTAACCCTTGGACACGTTCTTGAACTCGATCACCTTGTCACCCAGGCGCGGACCGGCCGGGATGTAGATTTCGTTGGTTTCGCTGCGCTTCTGGAATTCCTGCGATTGCAGTTCTTCGAAGCGTTGCAGACGCGCCTTGGACTTGGACTGACGCGCCTTGGCGCCTTTACGGACCCATTCCAGCTCGTCTTTCATGGCCTTTTCATGGGCCGACTGCTGCTTGGATTCCTGGGCCAGACGGTCGGACTTGGCTTCAAGCCAACCCGAGTAGTTGCCCTCGTAAGGAATACCGGCGCCGCGGTCGAGTTCCAGAATCCAGCCGGCGACGTTGTCCAGGAAGTAACGGTCGTGCGTAATCGCAACCACGGTACCCGGGAAGTCGTGCAGGAAGTGCTCAAGCCAGGCCACCGAGTCGGCGTCCAGGTGGTTGGTTGGTTCGTCGAGCAGCAGCATGTCCGGGGCCGACAGCAGCAGGCGGCACAGGGCCACACGGCGCTTCTCACCACCCGACAGGTGTTCAATTTTGGCGTCCCAGGCGGGCAGGCGCAGGGCATCGGCTGCCACTTCGAGCTGGCGCTCAAGGTTGTGGCCGTCACCGGCTTGCAGGATCGCTTCGAGCTTGGCCTGTTCAGCGGCCAGCTTGTCGAAGTCGGCATCCGGCTCGGCGTATTCAGCGTAAACCTGATCCAGGCGCGCTTGCGCATCCTTGATCACGCTCACTGCTTCTTCGACCACTTCACGCACGGTTTTGCTGGCGTCCAGTTGCGGCTCTTGCGGCAGGTAGCCGACATTGAGCTCTGGCATTGGACGGGCTTCACCGTCGAACTCGGTGTCGACGCCAGCCATGATTTTCAACAGAGTAGATTTACCCGAACCGTTCAGGCCCAGTACGCCGATTTTGGCGCCAGGGAAGAACGACAAGGAGATGTTTTTCAGGATTTCCCGCTTCGGCGGAACAACCTTACTCAGCCGATGCATGGTGAAAACGTATTGAGCCATGGATAACCTAGCGTCAGTGACTGATGAATAAGGCGCGAGCGATGCCCTGATCAGGCCATAGCACAAAGACAGAAATTGAACGGATCAATGCCTGCTCGCAGAAAAAGCCTGAGTGTAGGAGCTAAAATGCCCTCGCGTAACCGGCAAAGCTACCTGAATGCGCGGGACAGGGCAAACCAGCGCGAGCCACGGCACTGGCACTTTGCCACGACCCAAGGCATGCTAGCCGTCCCGTACGCGTCCAGCTAATAATACGTGTTGCACCTTAGTCGCCAAACCGCAGGATCGCAGCTTGCCTAATGTAGCTCCGCCAACACTCACCCATGTGCCAGGCCAAACCCTTGGCCCACCCGTGCGCGGGACGTTAAAGGGTGCCTTGGCAGCGCTGGTGCTGTTTTTGCTGGGGATCCTGATTTGGTTATTAATTGAACAGTTCCAGGAAACCCTCGAACAAGAGCACTTGGCCAGCGTCCATTACAGCGCAGACCTGGCTGACCACATCAGTTTGAGCCTGGCGCTCAAGGCCGAAACCGCCCTCAACCAGCTCCCGCTCTACGAACTCCCCCGCACCCCAAGCCAGCAGCAAGCTGTGGTCAACCAACTGCGTGCAGTGGTGCCGAATGTGCAAAGCCTGGCCTTGCTCAGCCCAACTGGCGATATTGTGCTCGACAGCAGTAGCGCCAGCCCTGACGCGGCTTTTTTGAAAGAGTGGGTACGCAGTAACCCGCCGCAAGGCCGGGGCGACGTTTATTACTACGGCAATAACCATGATGCCAGCGTCATTTACCTGCGCTTGCGCCCGCCTAACGACACCTTCAACGGGTATTGGCTGCTGCGCCTGAGCACCGGCATGCTGCACTCGCTGACGCGCCGAACCGCCGAGAACAACCGCCCGCAATGGCTGATCGAAAACGGCCAGACCGACACCGTGCTCAGCCGTATGGCAACCGCCTCCAGCGCCAGCACTGTCACCCCGGGCGACGAAGCCTCGACGGTGCTGCTGGTGCCTTTGAGCCACAGCGACTGGGAACTGCGCGGCCTGTTCGATCGCAGCGAGGCCAAGGCGCATCTGCTGCCCGGCCTGATCGGCAAATGCCTGCTGGGCCTGATGTTCTCGTCGTTGCCGCTGCTGGCGCTGCTCAACATGCGCCGGCGCCAGCGGCAACTGCATGAAGGTCGACGACGCTACCACGACATTTTCGAAGGCACCGGCGTGGCCTTGTGCGTGCTGGATCTGGCCGGTTTGCCGGGCCTGCTGGAGCGCGAAAAACTCCACGACCGCGAGGCGCTCAAGCAATGGCTGCAAGACAACCCCGAACGGCGGCGCCTGTTATTTGAGCAACTGCGCATCACTGAAGTGAACCAGGTGGCGTTGCAACTGCTGGGCATCAGCTCGGGCCATGAAGCCTGGATAAAACTGATCAACGGCTGCCCGGCCAACCCCTCAGCCATTGGTTATCAGTTGGCTGAAGCGGTGCTTGAACAGCAGCACCAGCTTGAACTGGAAATAACCCTCACCGATGCCCAAGGCCATGACCAGCATTTATGGCTGGTGCTGCGCCTGCCCGAAGACCGACAGGACTACCACGCGGTCATCTTAAGCATCAGTGACATCACCAGCCGCAAGCTGATTGAGCTGTCGCTGCAAGAGCGGGAAAGCTTCTGGTCGGACGTAGTGCGCACCGTGCCTGACCACCTGTACGTGCAGAACGTGATCAGCCAGCGAATGATCTTCAGCAACCACCATTTGGGCCAAACCCTGGGCTACAGCAGCGTTGAGTTGCAACAAATGGGGCCGTACTTCTGGGAGTTGTTGCTGCACCCCGAAGACGCCGAGCATTACAGCCAGCTGCGCCAGCAACAACGCGACGGCGGCTATGCCCAGCAACTCGATTGCCAACTGCGCTTTCGCCATCACAGCGGGGTGTGGCGCCGCTTTGATATTCGCGAGCAAGCCCTGGCCCGCGGCACAGGCGACCAAGTGACACGCATTGTCGGGGTCGCCAAAGACATTACCGACCAAATCGAAGCCAGCGAATCGTTGCGCGACAGCGAGCATCGTTACCGGATGCTGGCCGAGAGCATCAGCGACGTGATTTTCTCTACCAACAACAGTCTGCAACTCAACTACGTCAGCCCCTCGATAGAAACCGTATTGGGCCATGACGCCGACTGGGTGCTCAAGCACGGCTGGCAAGCCACCATCGCCAAACCACAGCAACTGACAGGGCTGTACAGCCTGATCGAACGGATCAAGAGCGCGCTCGACAAACCGGCGCAACTGGCGGCCCTGCGCACCCAACTACAGACCCAAC
Source organism: Pseudomonas helleri (assembly GCF_001043025.1). GTDB lineage: Bacteria > Pseudomonadota > Gammaproteobacteria > Pseudomonadales > Pseudomonadaceae > Aquipseudomonas > Aquipseudomonas helleri. The sequence goes on from NZ_JYLD01000002.1 coordinate 344,484, forward strand.
TGTTCCTGCTCGACTGTGTGCGTGCTGACGGGCGCAAAATACCGGTGGAACTGCGTCTGATTCTGGTGTGGGATGAGCACGACAAGTTCGAAGGCCTGCTCGGCGTTGCCCGTGATATCAGCCAGCAGCGCAGCGCCGAAAAAGACCTGCGCATGGCTGCCACGGTCTTTGAGCATTCCACCTCGGCCATCCTGATCACCGACCCGGCGGGCTACATCGTGCAAGCCAACGAAGCCTTTAGCCGGGTGAGCGGCTACTCCGTTGAGCAGGTACTCGACCAACTGCCGAACCTGCTGACCGTTGATGAACAGCAGCAAGCGCACTTGCAGTACGTGATCAAACAACTGAACCAGCACAACACCTGGGAAGGCGAAGTGTGGCTCAAGCGGCGCAATGGCGAACATTACCCGGCGTGGGTCGGGATAACGGCGGTTTTCGACGACGAAGGCGACCTGGCCAGCTATGTGTGCTTCTTCAGCGACATCAGCGAGCGCAAGGCCAGCGAACAACGCATCCACCGGCTGGCCTACTACGACGCCCTGACCCACCTGCCCAACCGCACGCTGTTCCAGGACCGCCTGCACACCGCCTTGCAGCAGGCCGAACGGAACAAGTCGTGGGTGGTGTTGATGTTCCTCGACCTCGACCGCTTCAAACCGATCAACGACTCACTGGGCCACGCCGCGGGCGACCGCATGCTCAAAGACATGGCCACGCGCCTGTTGGCCTGCGTGGATGACGACGACACCGTTGCGCGCATGGGCGGCGATGAGTTCACCCTGCTCTTGCAACCCCGCGCCACCCGCGTCATGGCGCTCAACCGGGCGGTCGGGGTGGCTGAGCAAATCCTCGCCAGCCTGGTGCAACCGTTCGTTCTTGAGAGCCGCGAATTTTTCGTCACCGCCAGTATCGGCATCGCCTTAAGCCCGCAGGACGGCAACGAACTCAGCCAGTTGATGAAAAACGCCGACACCGCGATGTATCACGCCAAAGAGCGCGGCAAGAACAACTTCCAGTTCTACCAGGCCGACATGAACGCCAGCGCCCTGGAACGCCTGGAGCTGGAAAGCGACCTGCGCCATGCGCTGGAACAGCAAGAATTTATCCTCTATTACCAGCCGCAATTCAGTGGCGACGGCAAGCGCCTGACCGGGGTTGAGGCGCTGCTGCGCTGGAACCACCCACGGCGTGGCCTGGTGCCGCCGGGCGACTTTATCCCGGTGCTGGAAGAGTTGGGGCTGGTGGTGGATGTCGGTGACTGGGTGCTGGCCGAATCGTGCCGCCAGCTTAAGCGCTGGCACCAGGAGAAAGTGCGCGTGCCTAAAGTCTCGGTCAACATCTCGGCACGGCAATTCTCGGACGGCCAGCTTGGCACGCGGATCGCCAGCATACTCAAGGAAACCGGGCTCTCCCCGGCGTGCCTTGAGCTGGAACTGACCGAAAGCATCTTGATGCGCGAAGTCAGCGAAGCGCTGCAAATTCTCGCCAGCCTGAAAAACCTCGGCCTGAGCATTGCCGTTGACGACTTCGGCACGGGTTATTCGTCGCTCAACTACCTCAAACAGTTCCCGATCGACGTGCTCAAGATCGACCGCACGTTCGTCGACGGCCTGCCGTCAGGCGAGCAGGATGCGCAAATTGTCCGCGCCATTATTGCGATGGCCCACAGCCTCAACCTGGCGGTGATCGCCGAAGGCGTCGAGACCCACGAGCAGCTCGAGTTCCTGCGCGAGCACGGTTGCGACGAAATTCAGGGCTACCTGTTTGGCCGCCCCATGCCCGCGCACCTGCTGGTCAAGCAATTGCAGGCCTATGGTTTCAAGCTTGCAACGTGATCACGCACGCCGTGAATCGCTTTCATATGCCAGTTAATACCCATTGGGTTAGAATGCCCTCCTTTTCTGCCCCCCGATCCTTGAGGACCGCCATGTTCAGCCGTGATTTGACACTTGCCAAGTTCGACGCCGACCTTTTTGCCGCCATGGAGCAAGAAGCTCAGCGCCAGGAAGAACACATCGAGCTGATCGCTTCGGAAAACTACACCAGCCCAGCGGTGATGGAAGCTCAAGGCTCGGTCTTGACCAACAAATACGCGGAAGGCTACCCAGGCAAGCGTTACTACGGCGGCTGCGAATACGTCGACGTGGTTGAGCAACTGGCCATCGACCGTGCAAAAGAACTGTTCGGCGCCGATTACGCCAACGTTCAGCCGCACGCTGGCTCCCAGGCCAACAGCGCTGTTTACCTGGCCCTGCTGTCGGCCGGTGACACCATCCTGGGCATGAGCCTGGCTCACGGTGGTCACCTGACCCACGGCGCCAGCGTTTCGTCCTCGGGCAAGCTGTACAACGCTGTTCAATACGGCATCGACGCCAACGGCCTGATCGACTACGACGAAGTTGAGCGCCTGGCGGTTGAGCACAAGCCAAAAATGATCGTGGCCGGTTTCTCTGCCTACTCGCAGATCCTGGACTTCCCGCGTTTCCGTGCGATCGCTGACAAAGTTGGCGCGTACCTGTTCGTTGACATGGCTCACGTAGCCGGTCTGGTGGCTGCTGGCGTTTACCCGAACCCGGTTCCATTTGCTGACGTCGTAACCACCACCACGCACAAAACCCTGCGCGGCCCACGTGGCGGCCTGATCCTGGCCAAAGCTAACCCTGAAATCGAGAAAAAGCTGAACTCGGCTGTATTCCCGGGCGGTCAAGGTGGCCCACTGGAGCACGTTATCGCCGGTAAGGCCGTGTGCTTCAAAGAAGCTCTGCAGCCTGAGTTCAAGGTGTACCAACAACAAGTGGTGAAAAACGCCCAGGCCATGGCCTCGGTGTTCATCGAGCGCGGCTACGACATCGTGTCGGGCGGTACTGAAAACCACCTGTTCCTGCTGTCGCTGATCAAGCAAGACATCTCCGGTAAAGACGCTGACGCCGCGTTGGGCAAAGCTTTCATCACCGTGAACAAAAACTCCGTGCCTAACGACCCACGCTCCCCGTTCGTCACCTCGGGCCTACGTTTCGGTACCCCGGCTGTGACCACTCGCGGCTTCAAAGTTGAAGAGTGTAAAGAGCTGGCGGGCTGGATCTGCGACATCCTGGACGACATCAACAACGAAGCCGTGATTGATGCAGTTCGCGAAAAAGTAAAAGCTATCTGCAAAAAGCTGCCTGTTTACGGCAACTGAGTGTAATTAGCTGAAAAAAAAGCCCGGCTCTTGAGCCGGGCTTTTTTGTGCCCGCCCTGTAGAAGCGAGCTTGCCTCGCGATCTTTTAAAGATCAAAAGATCGCGAGGCAAGCTCGCTCCTACAGTAAAACGACAGCCGGAGTTCTCTGGAGTGCGAAGCCGTGTAGACTTGCCATCTGTCTCCGCACGGATACACTCATAACAATGAATTACATCATCCAGCAAACGAAATCCTTTGCGTTATGGCATTCAACACTGCGCGATATGCGCGCAAAAATCGCTATTGCACGCCGCATTGAGAGAGCCTCGGCGGGCAACCTTGGCGATGCCAAAACAGTCGGTGGCGGCGTGTCTGAGATGCGCGTGGATGTCGGAGCCGGGTATCGGCTTTATTTCACACTGCGCGAAGGTGTGATGATTGTCTTGCTGGTGGGCGGTGACAAATCTACACAGGCTGCTGACATCAAGCAGGCAAAAATGATGGCTAAGGAGGTCTGAGATGCCTAACACCCCTATTGCGTTCGACATGGCGGCGCTGCTCGATAGTGATGAAGCCATCAGCGAGTACCTCTCCCAGGTACTTGCCGACGGCGATACCGATGAACTGATTCGTGCCGTTGGTTACGTGGCCAAAGCCCGAGGTATGGCGCAAATCGCCAAAGACTCAGGCCTCGGTCGTGCCAGCTTGTACAAGGCCTTCGCCCCTGGGGCCAAGCCTCGCTTCGACACCGTGGTGAAAGTCATGCGTGCAATGGGCGTGGAGCTTCACGCGCAGCCAGCACACCCATAAGTGGCCGGGTCAGGTCGGCTGTAAGCGCCAGCCCAAGACGTTGAGCAGGTCGCAGCCGTCGCGCAGCAAGATCATGGCGGTGGTGGCGAGTTGTTTGAGGTCGATGGCGTCGGCGTCCTGGACGTCGCGGCTAGAGAAGGTTTCCATCAGTTGGGTCACCGCCAGTACGCGGGCGGTGACGTTGGCGTGCAAGACGTCAAGCGGGGCGTTACGGTCGATCAGCAAGGCGGGGATGGTGCAGTCGATGGCAGTCAGCGGGATGTACGGTGAATTAGTCATGGATGAATCTCATAAAGGTCGGCTGTAAACCACCCACTTCGTCGCCAAACGAAACTGGGTGGCCGCTGTACGCGGGTTGGCGAACCGGTCGACCTCAACTCCGGCAGATCCGAAGATCTCCCACGCACAGCTGCCATAAAGCACAGCGAGCAAAAATACACGCTCGGCCATATATAGCAATTACGCATTTCATTGAGAACGTTCCAGGTCGCCAAACCCGGTCACCCATTTGGGCGAGCGCTGACTATAGGCGCCGTCCTGCTGCCTCAGCAATTGGCAAAGCTGTGCGAAACATCCCGCAATTTCGTGGGCGTACACACCCTCTGTAGGAGCGAGCTTGTCTCGCGATCTTTTGATCTTAAAAGCTCGCGAGGCAAGCTCGCTCCTACAGAGATTCGCGGTGAATCAGGCGCTCAAATCACGCACATCATCCCCCCCAATTCAACATCCCGCAGAGGCTTTAGCTCGCTGAGCCTCACTCAACCGGTAAGACCGGTCAGCCAATTTTATTAAAATTCACTTGATTATCCCGAAATGCGACTCCTACACTGCTCGCGAACTGGACATACCGGTAAGACCACAATAATTAAGTTCTGAAGCCCATTCGCTCAGCGACCTGCTGTCAGGACACTACCAGGACTCCTCCCATGATCAGATGGTGCTCGCGTTCAATTTTCTTTCAAGTCGTTCTTGGTCTCCTCCTCGGTGCCGCTTGCGGCCTTGTTTTGCCCGAATACTCTTCCCACCTCAAACCCTTGGGCGACGCTTTTATCAAGCTGATCAAGATGCTGATCGGCCTGATTGTGTTCTGCGTAGTGGTCAGTGGCATCAGCGGTGCGGGCGACTTGAAGAAGGTCGGAAGGATCGGCCTGAAGTCGGTTATTTATTTTGAAATTCTGACCACGGTTGCACTGGTTGTGGGCTTGGCGTTTGCCTTCAGCACGGGGATCGGCACAGGGGCGAATATCCATCTGGATCAATTGGCCAGCGCCGGGGCAAGTGACATCACCCAGCGCAGTGAGCATATGCAAACCACGGCGCAGTTCTTGATGGACCTTATCCCCACCTCGGTGGTGGGCGCTTTCGCTGATAACAACATTCTGCAAGTGCTGCTGTTTTCCGTCCTGTTCGGCAGCGCGCTCAATCTGGTCGGTGAGGCGGCGTCGGGGATATCGCGACTGATTAACGAGCTAAGCCATATCATCTTCCGCATCATGGGCATGATTGTTCGTTTGGCGCCCATCGGCGTGTTTGGCGCCATAGCCTTTACCACCAGCACGTATGGCCTGGATTCGCTGCAACACTTGGGTAGCCTGGTCGGTTTGTTTTATCTGACCTGTGCCGCGTTTGTTTCTGTAATTCTTGGCGTGGTGATGCGGGCTTCTGGCCTGCGTCTTTGGCCTCTGCTCAAGTACCTGCGCGAAGAGCTGACGATTGTACTGGGCACCGCGTCGTCCGATGCCGTGCTGCCACAAATCATGCGCAAGCTGGAGCACTTGGGCATTGGTACCTCGACGGTAGGGCTGGTTATTCCAACCGGATACTCCTTTAATCTGGATGGTTTCTCGATTTACCTGACGCTGGCCATCGTGTTTATCGCCAACGCCACCGGCACGCCCTTGGCCATGACCGACTTGCTGACCATTTTGCTGGTCTCGTTGATCACGTCAAAAGGGGCTCACGGCATTCCCGGTTCGGCATTAGTCATTCTTGCTGCTACCTTGACCGCGATCCCGGCCATACCGGTGGCAGGTCTGGTATTGGTGTTGGCGGTAGACTGGTTTATGGGTATTGGCCGCGCCCTGACTAACCTGATCGGTAACTGTGTGGCGACTGTCGCGATTGCCCAGTGGGAAAAAGACATCGACGTGCAACGTGCCAACAAAGTACTCGCCGGGCAACCGGGCTACACCTTTCGCCCGCTCAAACCTGAAGTCGCTGTCGGCCCGCAGGATTTTTAAAATCTTCTAACCCCTTTTGTTGCTCATGGAGCGAAAAGTGATCACCTCGTCAACGGTTGTAAATTCGGTAGTAGCCAAACTCAGGGCGGCCTTGGCCAGCGGGGAATGGCGCAGCGGAGAGATGCTGCCCGGGCAACGGGAGTTGGCTGAAAAGCTCGGCATCAGCCGCCCCAGCCTGAGGGAAGCCATCATCGTGCTGGAGACACTGGGGCTAGTCCGTACCCTGCCGAGCAAAGGCGTGGTGGTGCTGCAAGCCAACGCCAGCGAATCTCCCCAGCAGGAGAACGCGGTGGCGCAAGCCAGCATGGAAGATGTACTGCAACTGCGTTACACCCTTGAGCCGTTTATCGTCGGGCTGGTCGCGCAGTCCATTCGCAGCAAAGAGGTCGGCCAGTTACGGCTAACGCTAATGGACATGCGCGAAGCCCTGGAAGCCAACGACAGCGAGGCCGGGGTCAATGCGTACATCGCCTTTCATGAAGAGCTGTTTAACCTGACGTCTAATCCCATCTTCCAGAGCGTTGTTCAACAAACCAGCAACGCCCTCAAACAAAGTGCACAAGTGCTGCGCAACTCACCTGAGCACATGGCAGAAAGACTGGAAGAAAATGAGGCCGTGGTGCGCGCCATTCGTGCCAAAAACAGTGCGTTGGCGGGCGCCGAAATGCGTCGCCATATTCTGCGCGAAGGTCAGCGCGTGGGCATTGAACTGAACATACCTGACGAAAACCCCGGCAGTTAACACGTTTCAGACAGGAGTCTGGCCATGAGTGCTTATGCTTTGTTGCCGTCCAATGCGTCACTACCCGATTCACGCCCCTTGCAGTCAGCGCCGTGTACCGATGACGTGTACGCCCGTGTGCTGGACGCCATTGTTGACCAACGTCTACCCCCCGACAGCCGGTTGAATGAAGAGCGGTTGGGCCGGGAGTTCGGCGTGAGCCGCTTGCAGATTCGTCATGCCCTTTCGCTACTGACGTATCAGCACGTCATTACGTTGCAGGCTAAAGTGGGCGCACGTATCGCCTCACCGTCTGACGAGCAGATCTGCCAAGCCCTGCATGCCCGGCGTTTGACTGAAACGGCCTTGATACCCATGGCCTGTCAACGGGCACAAAGGCCCGACATCGATCATTTGCATCATTTGATCGAGCGCCAGCGCCAGGCCTGCGCGGACAATCAGCGGGGCCGGGCCATACGCTTGGCGGGTGCATTTCATCTGCATTTGGGACACATGGCCGGGAACGCACCCTTGGCGTACTTCCTGGCCAACTTGATACCCATGACATCACTGGCCATTGCGCGCCGTTCAGACGGGCCCGAGGCTTGGCAGCAGCAGATCGCAATGGCCAACGCGGTGGAAAACAAAGATGAAGCCACCGCGTTGGCATTGTTGAATCATTATCTGGGTGAGCTGGTTCCAGGGTGATCGCAGGGGCCGAGCTAAAGGGTCAGTTGCGCAAACCCTTCGCGAATCTTGGCTTCGGGCAGGTCATCTGCAATAAACACCATCACGCTTTCACGGGCCTCGCCTTCGGCCCATTCGGTGTCCCAGTCAAAGCCGTAGAGCTTGAGCACGCCCTGGAACACCAGCCGGCGCTCTTCGCCTGCGATGTTGAGCACGCCTTTGTAGCGCAGTAATTGTTTACCGTGGCTTTCGAGCAGGTCGTTCATAAACGTGCTGAGGCTGTCGATATCCAGCGGTGTGTCGGTACGCAGTACCAGGCTGGAGATACGGTCAACCGAGGCCGCCGGCTGCACCGGGCGCAAGCTCAAGCCGCCGCCCAGGTCGGCGTTCAAGTTAAACCCGCGCACATCGAGCAGTTCTGCCAGGTCGATTTTGCCGTGCTCAACCACGCGAATCGGGGCACGCCGGTTGATCCGCGTCAGGCGCTCGCACAGCCCATCAAACGTGGCGTCGTCAACCAGGTCGCGCTTGCTCACCAGCAAACGGTCGGCAAAGCCGATCTGTGCCTGGGCGATGGTTTGGCTCAGGTGCACGTCGGCATGGGCGGCATCGACCAAGGTAATGATGCCGTCGAGCAAGTAGCGCTCACGCAGCTCTTCATCAATGAAGAAGGTTTGCGCCACCGGGGCCGGGTCGGCCAGGCCGGTGCATTCAATCACTAAACGGTCAAAGGCAATTTCGCCGCTGTCCAGCCGCTCGAGCAGCAGGTAGAGGGCTTTGGTCAGGTCGGTGTGGATGGTGCAACACACGCAACCATTGGCCAGGGTCATGACTTGCACCGGCTCGTCGCCCAGCAATTGGGTGTCGATACCGGCATCGCTGAATTCGTTTTCGATCACGGCAATTTTCAGCCCGTGTTCGGCTTTAAGCAGGTAACGCAACAACGTGGTTTTACCGGCACCCAGAAACCCGCTAAGGATGGTGACGGGGATGGGAGATGACATGCTCAGGTCTCCTTGAAAGAGGGAGCGCAAAAACAACTGTAGGAGCGAGCTCGCCTCGCGATCTTTTCAAGGTTCAAAAGATCGCGAGACAAGCTCGCTGCTACAGAGGTCTAGCTATTTAACAGCACTTGGGCCCGCTCTTGCCGCCGTAACGGGCTTCCTGGCGCTCGCGGAAGAACGCCTCGTAGCTCATCACCGGCTTGTCCGGGTGATTGGTTTGCATATGCTCGACGTAGTTGTCGTAGTCGGGCATGCCGACCATCAGGCGCGCGGCCTGACCGAGGTATTTACCGAGGCGACTCAGGTCATTGAACATGGCTGCATTCCTCTATCGTGCATCGGGCATCGCCTTGAAGGGCGTTTCTTTGTCCGTCCGCTCTTTGTTGCCCCAAGCGGCAACGCCGACTTTGAGCGCGTAGAACAGGATGCTGAACACCACGAACAGGAACAGGACGGTCAGCCCCGCGTTGGTGTACGCGTTGATGATGACGTGCTGCATCTGGTCGATGTTTTTCGCCGGGGCAATCACTTGGCCTGCGTCCAGCGCCGTGCTGTATTTTTTCGCCAGCGACAAGAAGCCGACCGCCGGGTTAGCGTCGAACAGCTTGATGAAGCCTGCGGTGGTGGTGCAGATCAGCAGCCAGACCGCTGGCAGCATGGTGACCCAGATGTAGCGTTGACGCTTCATTTTGATCAGCACAACCGTCGCCAGCATCAGCGCGATACCCGCCAGCATCTGGTTAGAGATACCGAACAGCGGCCACAAGGTGTTGATGCCGCCCAGCGGGTCGATCACGCCTTGGTAAAGCAAGTACCCCCACATCGCCACGCAGCCTGCGGTCGCAATGAGGTTGGCCGGCCAGGATTCGGTGCGCTTGAGCGCTGGCACGAAGCTGCCCAACAGGTCTTGCAGCATGAAGCGACCGGCACGGGTACCGGCGTCGACAGCGGTCAAAATAAACAAGGCTTCAAACAGAATGGCGAAGTGGTACCAGAACGCCATGGTGTTTTCGCCCGGCAACACATGGTGCAGGATCTGCGCGATACCCACGGCCAGTGTCGGAGCGCCGCCCGCACGGGCCAGTACGGTGGTTTCACCGATGTCTTTGGCCAGGGCAGTCAACGCATCCGGGGTAATGGCAAAGCCCCAGCTGGTCACGGTTTGCGCCACAGTCACCACGTCACCGCCCACAATGGCAGGCGGGCTGTTCATGGCGAAGTACACACCCGGCTCGATCACCGAAGCGGCAACCATTGCCATGATGGCCACGAAGGACTCCATCAGCATGCCGCCGTAGCCGATGTAACGGGCGTTGGCTTCGTTATCCAGCAGTTTAGGGGTAGTACCCGAGGAGATCAGTGCGTGGAAACCCGACACCGCGCCGCAGGCAATGGTGATGAACAGGAACGGGAACAGACCGCCTTTCCAGACCGGGCCATTGCCGTCGATGAACTGAGTCACGGCCGGCATTTTCAGCTCGGGCATGGTGATCAGAATGCCGATGGCCAGCGCGATGATGGTGCCGATTTTGAGGAAGGTCGACAGGTAGTCACGCGGTGCCAGTACCAGCCACACCGGCAATACCGCAGCCACAAAGCCATAACCGATCAGCATCCAGGTGATTTGCACACCGGTGAAGGTGAACACGTGGGCCCACTCCGGGCTCGCGGCAATTTGCCCGCCCAGCCAGATCGAACCGAGCAACAGCAGCACACCGATGATCGAGATTTCACCGATGCGACCCGGGCGTATGTAGCGCATGTACACGCCCATAAACATCGCAATCGGGATGGTTGCCATCACCGTGAACATGCCCCATGGGCTCTCGGCCAAGGCTTTAACCACGATCAGCGCCAGCACCGCGAGGATGATGATCATGATCAGGAAGCAGCCAAACAGCGCGATGGTGCCAGGCACCTTGCCCATTTCTTCGCGCACCATGTCACCCAAAGAGCGACCGTTGCGACGTGTGGACATGAACAAGACCATGAAGTCTTGAACCGCGCCCGCCAGTACCACACCGGCAATCAGCCACAGTGTGCCGGGCAGGTAGCCCATTTGCGCAGCCAGTACGGGGCCGACCAAGGGGCCAGCGCCGGCGATGGCGGCAAAGTGGTGTCCGAAAAGGATGTGTTTGTTGGTCGGCACGTAGTCCAGACCATCGTTATTGAGCACCGCAGGCGTTGCCCGGTTGGGATCCAGTTGCATCACGCGAGTGGCAATGAACAGACTGTAATAACGGTACGCGACCAGGTAGATAGCCACCGCTGCAACTACAATCCACAGCGCGTTGATCGCCTCTCCCCGGCGTAATGCCACCACGCCAAGGGCGCAGGCTCCTACAATTGCCAGCACCAGCCACGGGATGTGGCGTAGCAGGCTATTTTTATTATTCATTTTTATATTCCGGCCAGTTGGACAAGAAGTACCGCTCTCGGAGTGTAGCGCTCCTGACTCTAAAGACCACCCCCTTACCTTGGTCTAGAGCCTTCTTTTGCAGATTTATGCTGGGCGTACGCTTAAATAAAGCGTCGATGCAGATCAGGGAAAACCAGTTGCGCGAACCACACTGGAAATCCTGGATAGATCAGCCGTGATTTTGGCGACGGGCTGTCTACCACGCCCAACTGCACAAGCTTCTTTAATTGATTGATCGCGGTTCGCTCACCCAGCCCCATGAACACTTTGAAGTCATTACGCGCTACAGCCCCCTGAGTTATCAGGATATGCAAGGCGCGGGCAATTTCCGGCTTGATCTCTGCGGCCATAAATCGCTCATCGAAAGCGACCGCCCGTTCAAGTCGCGCGCGTAATGCATCACGGTCCAGCGCCTCCAGCATGTAACTCATCTGGTCGATACAGGTGCGCAGCATAAAACGCACGAAAGCCTGTAAGGCTTTTAAAGACAATTGCCCTCGCCCGTCCAGATCGCCCTGGCGATGCTGATCCGCCTGGGCCAGGTGCTGGTAATACGCTTCGTGCTCGCGGGCCAGCCCACGGGACAGCGACCACAAGGGTGAGGCCAGCCCCAACTTCAAGAGCTGTAAATGCGTGACCATGCGCACCACCCGACCATTGCCATCGGGGAAGGGATGCACCCACGCCAGGCGGTGGTGATAAGCCAATGTGGCAATCAACCGATAGCGGGGATCGGCCAACCGCCCATACACAACCTGCATGCGCTCAAGCATCGGGCGCACCGCCTGATAAGCCGGCGCCTCATGCTGACCGACGGACACATTGAGCCCGGCCATGTCTCGGAGTTGTCCGGGCACCATCGGCGCCTTTAACCCATCAATGTGCAGTTCTTGCTCACTGGCATCACGAAACAGGCCGCGATGGATGAGGGAGACAAAACTCACGGCAAAAAGATCTGCCCAGCCAGTCCCTACATCCCGATCAATGATGCGTTCAAATGCGCGTTGAACGTGAACGTGTGACGTCGCGATTTCAGTTAACTGCTTGGCCGAGCGTTTGATCTGCGCTTTTTGCTCGATCACCTTGGGCTCGGTGTACTGCCCTTCAATCAGGTTTGAATAAAAGCTGTTGGTCAGTTGCAAAAGCCGACCAATACGCTCACGGGTCTCTGCCGGGTAAAGCCCTTCGAGCCGTCCTTTAAGGGTCAGCATTTGATCTGCCATCTCAACCATATCCACGGGGACAGGTTCGAACAGCAACGGCTCAAGCCAGCTAATGGAGGTGTACAGGTCGGTCATGGCCGGTCTCTTTTGCAGATTTTTTTGCACATATTATTTATAGACTACAGCCTATAAATACGGGCTAAAACCGACGTTAACAGACAAACCACAACGCGCCTATTGCAGATTTTTTTACACATTTAAAACGCTATTCAAACAACGCATCCAGCGCTTGTTCCAGGCGGGTCACCGCAATGATAGTGAGACCCGGCGGGGATTCTTTGGGGGCGTTGCCTTTGGGCACGATGGCGCGTTTAAAGCCGTGTTTGGCGGCTTCTTTCAAACGCTCTTGGCCGCTCGGCACCGGGCGTACTTCACCTGACAGGCCGACTTCGCCAAACACCAGCAAGTCGTGGGGCAGCGGGCGGTTGCGCAAACTGGACATGACGGCGGCCATCAAGGCCAGGTCTGACGCGGTTTCCAGCACTTTGACCCCGCCCACCACGTTGAGGAACACGTCCTGGTCGTGGGTCGGGATGCCGCCATGGCGGTGCAGCACCGCCAGCAACATGGCCAGCCGGTTTTGATCGAGGCCCAAGGTCACGCGGCGCGGGTTGGACATGTGGCTGTCGTCCACCAGCGCTTGTACTTCAACCAGCATCGGCCGTGTCCCTTCCCACGTGGCCATTACCACGCTGCCCGGGACTTCTTCTTGTGCCCGTGTCAGGAAGATCGCAGACGGGTTGGAGACTTCTTTCAGGCCTTTGTCGGTCATGCCGAACACGCCCAGTTCGTTGACCGCGCCGAAACGGTTTTTAACCGCCCGCAACAGACGTAACCGCCCGTCGGATTCACCTTCGAAATACAACACGGTGTCGACCATGTGCTCCAGCACGCGGGGGCCAGCGAGGGCGCCCTCTTTGGTCACGTGACCGACCAGAAAGATCGCCGTGCCGCTGGATTTGGCGTACCGCACCAGCAACGCCGCGCTCTCGCGCACTTGCGACACGCCGCCCGGTGCAGATTGCAGTTGCTCAGTGAAGATGGTCTGGATCGAGTCGATCACCATGACCTTGGGCTTTTCGAGCTTGGCCGTGGCGATGATGTTTTCGATGCAGGTTTCGGTCATGACCTTGAGCTGGTCCTGCGGCAAGCCCAGACGCCGGGCGCGCATGGCCACTTGCTGCTGGGATTCTTCGCCGGTGACGTACAGCGCGGGCATGCGCGTGGCCATCTGACACAAGGTTTGCAGGAGGATGGTTGACTTGCCGATGCCGGGATCACCGCCGATCAGCACCACAGAGCCGTCGACCAGACCGCCACCGAGCACCCGGTCGAGCTCGCCGGAGGCGGTCGAAAAGCGCGGGATTTCTTCGATGCTGACTTCGGCCAGGGTTTTGATTTGCGCCTGTTGCCCGGTCCAGCCGGTGCGGCCACTGGGAGGCGCAGCAGCGCCGCTTTCAACAACGGTTTCTACCAGGGTGTTCCAGACGCCGCATTCTGCGCACTGCCCGGCCCACTTGGGGAAAGTTGCACCGCACTCGGTACAGCCGTAAATGCGCTTAGGCTTGGCCATCGGAACTCCGCACAAAAACCGCGATGATAGCCCACAAGGCGGCGATCAGTGCGACTCGGGCATGCGGATTTCACCCTTGATCAGCTGAGCGGCGGTATTGCCCTGGGCATCCTTGGCATTCAGGTCGGCGCCTTTTTGCGATAAATCGTTGAGCAGTTCGACGCGCTTGAACAACCCGGCAAACATGGCCGCGGTCTGCCCAGCACCGTTGCGCTGGTCGGGGTTGCAGTCGGTGTTCATCAGCCGCCGGGCGATTTTGAATTCGCCTTTGAAAATGGCGCCCATCAGCGCGGTGTTGCCGCGCAGGTCTTGCGCACAGGCATTGGCGCCCGCCTTGAGCAAGTGCTCGACCGCCTCGTCATGGCCGTTATAGGCCGCAAGAATCAAGGCGGTGTAGCCTTTGCTGTCCTGGGCATCGAGGTCAAAGTGCGAGTCGATGAAAGTGTCGAGCATGACCACGTCGCCACGCCGGGCGGCGTCGAAATAGTAGCCCTTGAGTTGGGTCTGGGTGTCGGGCTGGTCGGCAACTGCCCACCCACTCAACAGCAGCATCGTAGCTAAAGCAAAAATTCGCATGTGTACGCTACCTATAAAGGTCACAGATCCATGTAGGAGCGAGCTTGCTCGCGATCTTTTGATCGTTTTCAAGATCGCGAGGCGAGCTCGCTCCTACAACGACCGGCGAAGGTTAATCCACCAGCTTGGCCGCCAGTGCCTTGACCCGTGCCAGGTCGCCTTTGGCCACTTTGGTCACGCCGGTGCCGTACTCCGGGTCTGCCTTATAAAGGAACGACAGGATGATGTGCTTGCTGACGTCATCGGTGGTGGCCAACGAGCCGCCGAAGTTTTCAATCAGATCCTGACGCTCTTTCTTGCTGTATGAACGGTAAAGATCGCCTGCCTGTTTGAAGTTCTGCTCACGCTGGATCTTCGCCTGCTGGGTCGTGCCCGACAGCGGCATTTGGCTGTAACGCGCGGTTTGCGGCTCTTCACGCGGCTCCAGTCGGCTTGGCTGGTAGTTCACGCCCGAGGTGCTATGACCGGTGTTCATCGCGCCGTCCTGATTGCCGTTGTTGACCGTCACCCGTGGGGCGTTGATCGGCAATTGCAGGGCGTTGGCGCCCAAACGGTACATCTGCGTGTCGGCGTAGGAGAACACCCGACCTTGCAGCAAACGGTCTTCAGACGGTTCGATGCCTGGCACCAGGTTGGCCGGCGCCATGGCCACTTGCTCGGTCTCCTGGAAGACGTTGGCCGGGTTACGGTTCAGTACCATCTGGCCGACTTTGCGCTCTGGCACGTTCGGCCAGATTTTGGTCGCATCCAGCGGGTCAAAGTCGAACGACTTCAAGTCTTCAGGCGTGAGCACTTGCACGTACAGATCCCACTTGGGGAAGTCGCCCTGGTTGATGTGCGTGACCAGGTCGTGGGTCATGTGGCTGTAGTCACGGCCCTGCACCTGGGTGACTTCTTTAGGGTCGAGGTTGTGAATGCCTTGCAGGCTCTTCCAGTGGAACTTCACGTAGTGCACTTCGCCCTTGGCATTCACCAGTTTGTAGGCGTGCACACCATTGCCGTCCATTTCGCGGTAGCTGGCCGGGGTGCCCGAGTCGGAGTACAGCTCGGTCAGGGTGCGCGTGGCTTCAGGCACATGAGAGAAGAAATCAAAGCGCCGCGAGTCATCGTCAAGGTTAGTGCGCGGGTCGGGCTTAAACGCGTGCACCATGTCCGGGAACTTGATCGCATCACGAATAAAGAACGTCGGGAAGTTGTTGCCCACCAGGTCCCAGTTGCCGTCTGCGGTATAGAACTTGGTGGCAAAGCCACGCGGGTCACGCAGGGTTTCCGGAGAGTGGTTGCCATGAACCACCGCCGAGAAGCGCACAAACACAGGCGTGGTTTCGCCGGCCGCAAACACCCGGGCTTTGGTCAGGTCACTGAGGTCGTTGGTCACGGTGAAGCTGCCGTGGGCGCCGGTGCCGCGGGCATGCACCACGCGCTCGGGAATACGCTCGCGGTCAAAGCGCTGCAGCTTTTGCAGCAGTTGTACGTCTTGCAGCAACACGGGGCCATTGGCGCCGGCCGTTTGTGAGTTTTGGTTATCACCGACCGCCGCGCCGTTATCGCGGGTCAAGGTAGCGGCGTGAACGGAAACCGATAGCAGGCTGATGCTCAACGCACTAAGCAGGCGTCGTTGGGTACGGGGCCCAAGGCCGAAAGGGGTGGTCATGCACGTGTCCTCTGGTTATTAGCTACGTAGTCACTACGTTGCGCAAAGGTTAGAGGCGCGGGTGGGGTTCTCTAAATTGAAAGGTCTGAACCGCCCCATTAAGAAAAAAGGCTGGCTTGAAGACGCTAAAGGCGTTAAGCGCTGAAACGTTTAAACTTATACGCCGCTTGCGGGTCAACCCATGAGATTGCAAGTGGCCTGGCAGGCGAGATGCGCAAGGCTGATTTACACTGCATCTACCAACCTCATCTGTAACAAGGAATAACCAATGAGCGTCTTAAGTGAGTTCAAGGCCTTCGCGGTCAAAGGGAACGTGGTCGATATGGCCGTGGGCATCATCATCGGCGCTGCGTTCGGCAAAATCGTTTCATCCTTCGTCGGCGATGTGGTCATGCCGCCTTTGGGGCTGTTGATTGGCGGCGTGGACTTCTCGGACCTGGCCATTACGCTCAAAGCGGCGGCCGGTGACGCCCCTGCGGTGGTATTGGCTTATGGCAAGTTCATTCAGACCGTCATCGACTTTGTGATTGTGGCGTTTGCCATCTTTTTGGGTGTTAAGGCGATCAACCGCCTGCGCCGTCAAGAAGAAGTCGCCCCAAGCACCCCGCCACTGCCTTCTAAAGAAGAAGAACTGCTGGGTGAGATCCGCGACCTGCTCAAAGAACAAAAGAACCGGCCATAGAGGCCCGGGCTTAAACAACGGCGCTTAGAGGCGCCGTTGTTTATTAAAGACCTTGTTTAGTTGACCTACCAATAGTTCTCTACCGCAACTTGCCCGGGACGACGCGAAAGGCTTAGTTGCAGATTGCGTGCTTTCAACAAGTTGCGCGTATCATCAATCATTTGTGGATTACCGCACAACATGACCCGCGAGTGCTCGGGTGTTAGTTCAATGCCCGCCGCACGCTCAAGCTCACCGTTTTCAATCAGCGTTGTTATACGCCCGTTTAACGCACCCGCCGTTTGTTCACGGGTCACTATCGGTATATAGGTCAGTTTGTGTGCGTATTCGACGAGATAATCACGCTTTCCCAGTTCAGCGATTAAATCCTGATACGCCAGTTCACGTGCTTCCCGCGCGCTGTAAACCAATACGATGCGTTCAAATTTTTCCCATACTTCAAAGTCTTGCAGGATCGAGATGAACGGTGCGATGCCGGTTCCTGTTGCCAACAACCACAGGTCCCGCCCGTCGACAAAACGGTCCAGAGTCAGGTAACCAAAGGCCTGGCGCTCTACCAGCAAGGTATCGCCCACCTGTAAGCGGCTCAGCTCACTGGTGAACTCCCCCCCCGGCACCACGATTGAAAAGAAATCCAAAAACTCGTCATACGGGGAAGACACCATGGAATAGGCGCGCCACACCGTACTGCCGTCGGCCTTGGTCACGCCCAGCCTTGCAAACTGCCCTGCGCGAAAGCGAAACCCTTGGTCGCGGGTGGTGCGCAAGGTAAACAGGTTGGGGGTCAGGGGTTTAACATCGAGCAGCGTCTGGCGGGTGAATTTTTCTGCGCTGGCGGTCATGGTGCGCTCCATTGGGCTGATGGCCCTAGTGTCGCGCAAACACGCAGGGAGGAACACCGACGGTTTGTGATGGCTTTGAATTCATAGGAGAAACAGGGAGGGCTTCGCACTCGTACAGAAATGTGTAACGAGTTGTTAATTATGTTTAGCGCCATCAACTTTAAACATTGCTTTCAACACTAAGCCTCAACCAAAAAATGGCGCCAAAAAAACAAATCGATAACAAGCGTGAAAAAAACGTTAAATCCTCAGAGACTTAAAACACTAGAGCAATTACTCTTAAAACAGATCGAGAAAATTCCTACATATTCTTGAGAATTATGAACTACTATTAAATTCCACATTGGATCCACCTTCTGGGAGCCCCACGCATTATGGGCACTGCCAATCGTTTTTATACAAAACAAGAACTTACCCAAAAGGGTGAATCCACTTTACTCACTTATGCACGCAATCGAATTGAACTATGCGGATTTGATAGCTTTTTGTTCAGAATGGCCCCACAACAAAGAAGCCTTCAAATAGATAGAAAAATACTGACTAATCACCCAACCGAATTTATAGATACTTTTGACGCGTGCTGTATTACCCATAAAAACCCAATTGAAAACCATTTCAAAAAGTCCATTGATCCACTGGTATGGGACCAGCAGTTATTCAGTGAAACACCTGAACTCAAGGACGTATCGCAGTCATATGGGCTCAATTATGGTTGGTCGCTGTCGGCTCACGACGCCAAAGGGACGGTGAGCATCCTGAGCCTGACCCGACGGCACTCGCCTGTTTCAACCCAGGAGTTCGATGAAAAAGTGGGCGACTTGCTATGGCTATGCCACCAGTTGCACACCGCGATGTACGAAAAATTCTTTCTGAACATGCGCCTAAATGATCCCGGCAATCATCTGTCTACGCGTGAGTCAGAGATCCTGAAATGGACCGCCCAAGGCAAAACGGCGTCTGACATTGCCATGATCCTGAATCTGACGCCGCGAACCGTAAATTTTCACATCAGCAGCGCGATGCGAAAAATGGGCGCCACCAACAAGACGTCTGCCGTGGTGATCGCGGCCAAATGCGGTCTTCTTTGATGCACCGTCACACCTGAGCAACCGGCACCCCGACCAAAAGCGTCGGGCAATCTCCGGTAAAAAAACGTAAAATCGCCAGCACCTGAAAATGCCACGGCCTCCATGGCTGCTTGAATGCCTTTGAGCTCAATTCAAGCCGTTGTCGATGCCCCAGAGTTTGTATAGATGCCTGCGCTCGAAAGTCCTTTCGCCCAACTCCACTTGATCCGTCAGCCTGAACAACAGAATGAGCCACTTCAGGCCTTCGATGCTGCGGATGAGTATTTGCTCAACCACGTGGCCGAATTGGCGATGCCGGCCAACAGCCGGATATTGGTGCTCAACGACAGTTTTGGGGCCTTGGCCGTCAGCCTGGTCAGTACGATGCACGTCACCAGCAGCAGTGACTCGTTCCTGGCCATTCAAGGCCTGGAAAAGAATCTGGTGCGCAACGGCCATGCATTTGATGCGGCTTCGATTATTCCCGCCAGCCAGCCACTGGCAGGCCCATTCGACTGCGTACTGGTGCGGGTGCCAAAAACCCTGGCGTTGCTGGAAGAGCAACTGATTCGCCTGCAAGGGCAATTGGCTCCGGGCGCACAGGTGATTGCCGGTGCGATGATCAAACACTTGCCACGTGCGGCAGGGGATCTGCTGGAGCGCTATATCGGCCCGGTGCAAGCCTCGCTGGCGGTCAAAAAAGCCCGCTTGCTGGTGGCGACGGCACAGGGCCTTGGGCCGTTTACCTCGCCCTACCCTTCACGTTACGCGCTGGACAAGCCTGCTATCGAGCTGCTCAACCACGCCAACGTGTTCTGCCGTGAAGGGCTGGATATCGGCACGCGGGCGTTTTTGCCACACCTGCCGACCAACCTGGGCTCGGCCCGCGTGGCCGACTTGGGCTGCGGGAATGGTGTACTGGCCATCGCCAGCGCCCTGAACAACCCACAGGCGCACTACACGCTGGTCGATGAATCGTTTATGGCGGTGCAATCGGCACAGGAGAACTGGCAGGCCGCGCTGGGCGATCGCGACGTGACGGTACGTGCAGGCGATGGCCTGGCGGGGCAGGCGCCGAACTCATTGGACGTGGTGTTGTGCAATCCGCCGTTTCACCAGCAACAAGTGGTGGGCGACTTTTTGGCCTGGCGCATGTTCCAGCAAGCCCGTGAAGCGCTGGTGGTCGGCGGCGCGCTGTACATCGTGGGCAATCGCCACTTGGGCTATCACAGCAAGCTGGCCAAGTTGTTTCGAGGGGTTGAGCAAGTGGCTGCCACGCCTAAATTCGTCATCCTCAAGGCGCGCAAATAACTGTAAAAACCCTGTAGGAGCGAGCTTGCCTCGCGATCTTTTAACCACTCAAAAGATCGCGAGGCAAGCTCGCTCCTACCGTAGTTGTTTAGTGGCTTTTCATGCCCGCTGCGGTCATGAACAGGCGGATCAACATGGCAAATACGGCCAAGCTGGCCACGCTGGCGGTCCAGATCAACACCAACCAACCAATGCGTTGCCACAGCGGCTTTTTCTCACACGCTTGCACGTCGTTTAAATAATCTTTGCCAGCCATGTTCAGGCACTCCTCTGAGAAAAGGCTGCGCCCGGTGGGGCGCAGCGGCACTTGCAACTAGTGGTAACCGTCTTCGTGGGTGACTTTGCCGCGGAACACGTAGTAGCTCCAGTAGGTGTAACCCAGGATAAACGGCAGGATGAACAAGGTGCCCACCAGCATAAAGCCCTGGCTTTGTGGCGGTGCAGCGGCCTCCCAGATCGAAATCGACGGCGGGATGATGTTCGGCCACAAGCTGATGCCCAAACCGCTGTAACCCAGAAAAATCAGCAGCAGGGTCAGCAGGAACGGCGTGTAGTGGGCATTGCGCGCAATCGCCTTGAACAGCCCGTACATGGTCACCAGCACCAGAATCGGCACCGGCAGGAACCAGAACAGGTTCGGCAAGGTGAACCAGCGTGCGGCAATGTCTGTGTGCGCCAGCGGCGTCCACAAGCTGACAACGCCCATCACCACCAGCAGGGCAATTGCCAATGGCCGCCCCAGGTTGTGCATGCGCTCTTGCAGCGGGCCTTCGGTTTTCATGATCAACCAGGTGCAACCGAGCAAGGCGTAGGCCACGATCAAGCCGAGGCCGCAGAACAGGCTGAACGGTGACAACCAGTCCAGCCCGCCACCGGCGTATTCACGGTTGACCACCGGTATCCCTTCAATAAAGGCCCCCAGCGCCACGCCCTGAAAGAAAGTGGCGATGATCGAACCCCAAATGAACGCTTTGTCCCAGATGTGACGCTTGTCGGCCTTGGCCTTGAAGCGAAACTCAAAGGCCACACCGCGGAAGATCAAGCCGACCAGCATCAGGATCAGCGGCAGGTACAGCGCCGACAGCACAACCGAGTAAGCCAGCGGGAAGGCGCCAAACAGCGCCGCACCGCCCAGTACCAGCCAGGTTTCGTTACCGTCCCAGACGGGGGCAACGGTGTTCATCATCACATCGCGGTCTTTCTCGCCTTTGATGAAGGGGAAGAGGATGCCGATCCCGAGATCGAAGCCATCCATGACCACGTACATCATGACGCCAAAGATGATGATGATTGCCCAGATAAGTGGCAGATCAATACCCATGACTCAGTTCCCCTTCTTCAGGCTGTCGCTGTAACCTTCTTCGGTGCCTTCAACGGCAGCCGACAAAGGACGGGCAGGCGTGCGTTGCTGACCTGGGCCACCTGAAGGCTGACCATCACCCTCGTGGGCAATCGGGCCTTTACGCACCAGACGCATCATGTAGCCAATACCGACGCCGAACAGCGAGAAGTACACCAGCACAAACATGATCAGGGTGATGCTCATTTGCGTCACGCTGTGGTTGGACGACGCATCGGCGGTGCGCATCAACCCGTAGACCACCCACGGCTGACGGCCGACTTCGGTGGTGAACCAACCTGCCAGGATGGCGATCAGACCCGACGGCCCCATCCACAGCACCAGCTTCAAGAACCAGCGGTTTTCATACAGCGTGCCGCGTTTGCGCAGCCACACGCTCCACAGGCCGATGACGATCATCAGCATGCCCAGCGCCACCATGATGCGGAACGTGAAGAACACGATGGTGGAGTTAGGACGGTCCGCCGCCGGGTAGTCCTTCATCGCCGGGATCTGTTTGTCCAGGCTGTGGGTCAGGATCAAACTGCCCAGGTACGGCACTTCGATCTTGTAGTCGGTGGTTTCGGTTTTCATGTTCGGGATGCCGAACAGGATCAACGGGGTAGGCTCACCGGGCTTGTTTTCCCAGTGCCCTTCGATCGCAGCGATTTTTACCGGCTGATATTTCAGCGTGTTCAACCCGTGGGCATCACCGATAAACGCCTGAATGGGGGCAACCACCAGGGCCATCCACATCGCCATCGAGAACATGCGGCGAATGGCCGGCGTATTACGCCCACGCAACAGATGCCAGGCAGCCGAAGCGCCGACAAAGAAGGCGGTGGCCACAAAGGCGGCCGTGGCCATGTGCGCCAGGCGGTAAGGGAACGACGGGTTGAAGATCACCGCCAGCCAATCCACCGGGATCACCCGGCCATCAATGATTTCGAAACCCTGCGGGGTTTGCATCCAGCTGTTGGAGGCCAGGATCCAGAAGGTCGAAATCAGCGTGCCGACCGCCACCATGATGGTGGAGAAGAAGTGCATGCCGCGACCCACGCGGTTCCAGCCAAACAGCATGACGCCCAGAAAACCGGCCTCAAGGAAGAAGGCGGTGAGCACTTCATAGGTCAGCAAAGGCCCGGTGACAGCCCCTGCGAAGTCCGAGAACCGCGACCAGTTGGTCCCGAACTGGTACGCCATGACCAGGCCAGACACTACGCCCATGCCAAAGTTGACTGCAAAAATCTTCGACCAAAAGTGGTACAGGTCGCGGTACGTATCGTCACGGGTTTTCAGCCACATGCCTTCGAGCACCATGAGATAACTGGCGAGACCGATGGTGATGGCGGGAAATAGAATGTGGAACGATACGGTGAACGCGAACTGAATTCGGGCGAGATCGAGAGCCTCCAAACCGAACATAAGTCTTCCTCTATCAGGTATCAGGTTGTCAGGGCACCGACAGGACGCCGGTGTCCAACAGCCCCACGAGCAATGGCCTTTGCGAATCTGCGCTCGCACTGCTGGCCACCACGCAAGGGAATCAGGCCGTCTGGCCACTCCAGTAAAACCCTTGCGGGCTTTGACCTGGATCAAACATTGCTGAAAGAGTAGTCCATTCTTGGCGTGTGGCTAATGTGGCTGGTTGTCGCGTGACAGGTTGTCCCAGGCCCTGAAATAGACAGTTGCAGGAAGTGCGTGTAATAGCCGCACGCGATTTTTCGCACGACCGTTGGGCGGTTTTCTCAATGCATCAGCGCGAGTCATTATTTGTTACAGAAAAATGATAATCTCGACGTCCCCTGCCCTTTGCCACGACCCTTCAATGACCAGCCAGCCGCTTCTGTTACGTCATCATCGGCCTTTTGTGGCCTTTTGGTTTGCCCGCATCTTCACCGCCAGCGCCTTCCAGATGCTGACGGTGGCCATTGGCTGGAACCTCTACCAGTTGACCGGCAACGTGATGGACCTGGGCTGGGTGGGGCTGATCGAGTTCGCGCCTCGCGTGCTGTTTATGTTGCACACCGGGCATGTGGCCGACCGCTATGACCGCCGCCGGGTGGCCGCGCTGTGCCAGTCGCTGCAAGCGATGATTGCCCTGACCCTGGCGATCAGCAGCCTGAGCGGCAGCATCACCCGTGAAATGATCTTTATCCTGGCGTTTTTACTCGGCGCCGCCCGCTCATTTGAACTGCCCACCACCCAGGCTTTGCTGCCCTCCATTGTGCCTGTGGCGTTGTTCCCCCGCGCCGTGGCCGCAGCGCAGGCCGCCCAGCAGTCGGCGACCATCGTGGCCCCGGCGTTTGGTGGCTTGCTCTATGCGTTCGGCAGCGTGTGGGTGTATGGCCCCAGCGTGGTGCTGTACCTGATTGCCGCACTGTTAATGAGCAACCTGCCGGCCCGCCAGGTGGCGCTAAACAAAGGCAAGGCGACGATGGACTCGCTGCTGGCCGGGATTCGCTTTATCCGTAGCCGCCCGGACATCCTCGGGGCCATCTCGCTGGACCTGTTCGCCGTGTTGCTGGGCGGTGCGACTGCGCTGTTGCCGGTGTTTGCCAAAGACATTCTGCTGACAGGCCCGTGGGGCCTGGGCATGCTGCGTTCGGCCCCGGCGGTGGGCGCGTTGTTAATGTCATTGTGGCTGGCGCGCTTCCCGTTTGAGCGCAAGGTAGGGCGCACGATGTTCACCGCCGTGGGGGTATTCGGGGTTGCGACCATCGCTTTCGGGCTGTCGACCTCGTTCTGGTTCTCGATGGCGGTGCTGGTGGTACTGGGCGCGGCCGACATGATCAGCATGGTTATCCGTGCCTCGTTTGTGCAACTGGAAACCCCGGATGAAATGCGTGGCCGGGTCAGCGCGGTCAACGGCCTGTTTATTGGCGCGTCCAACCAGCTTGGCGAGTTTGAGTCCGGCGCCACCGCCCACTGGCTGGGCACCGTGCCGGCCGTGGTGCTGGGCGGCGTGGGCACGCTGTTTATCGCCGGGCTGTGGATAAAACTGTTCCCGGGCTTGGCCAAGCGTGACCGGTTGGTTGAGGATTAAAGCGGATACACCGCAAAACCAGTGCGTAGCAGTTGACGAGCTCCGCGAGGCTACGTCCGATTGCGAAGCGATCGTAAGCGCTAACAACCCAAGCGCCTGACTTTACGGCGGCTATGCCTGCGGACGTAGCCTCGTACTACTCGTCAACTGCTACGGGGGCTTGGGTTAGCGAATATACAGCTGCGTTTGCAGGCGCTTGAACGGCGCCACCAGCGACGTGTTACTGAACTGGAACCAGCCGCCCTGGTTGTTACTCAAATCGAAGGTGTAGACGTAACCCACGGTGGTGCCCGCACCGTCGCAGGTCACCAAACCCTCGCCTTTATTGCACACCGGGGTGCGCACGCCATCGATAATCTGGCCGTCAAACGTCACCGTGGGCTGGCCGCCGTAGCCGCGTTCCAGCACATACACTTTGATGTGCGGCCCACGGTGCTGCATTTTGGTCTGCTCGCGACCATCCGACACATCCTCCACAGCCCCCGAATTAGACGCCACCTTGAGAATTTCGACGGTACTCAACGGCATCGCCGGTGCCGCGCTCGCTCCGGCGCTGATAAACAGGCATAAACCGGCAATTAAAGCGTTGATGGTGTGCTTCATGGATCCCCCCGATAACTGGCACGCAGTATGCCTGTGCACTCGACGTTACAAAACATCGCGCCGTTGAGTCAGCAAAGCAGCCAGACGCCTGTGCTGCTGGTATGATGCGCGGCTTTTTCCGACAGACAGAAAAACCTCAGGCCTCAGGCGTCTGTGCTTTGCTGTTGAAAACGATTTAATCACGGCGCCGGTGGCGCCACGGGGACTGGCATGCTGGAAAGGCTGTTTCAACTCAAAGCACACAACACCACTGTGCGAACCGAGATTCTTGCGGGTATCACCACCTTCCTGGCGATGGCCTACATCCTCTTCGTGAACCCGAGCATCCTCGGCGAAACCGGGATGGACAAAGGCGCGGTGTTTGTCGCGACCTGCCTGGCAGCCGCCATCGGCTCGGCAATCATGGGCATCATCGCCAACTACCCGATCGCCCTGGCGCCGGGCATGGGCCTGAATGCCTTCTTCACTTACACCGTGGTCTTGCACATGGGCCACACCTGGCAAGTGGCGCTGGGCGCGGTGTTTATTTCAGCGGTGCTGTTCTTCCTGCTGTCGATCTTCCGCATCCGCGAATGGATCATCAACAGCATCCCGCTGCCGCTGCGCTCGGCCATTGCCGCCGGTATCGGCCTGTTCCTGGCGCTGATCGCCCTGGGTAACGCCGGTATCGTGGTTGCCAACAAGGCCACCTTGGTCGGCATGGGCGACCTGTCTCAGCCAAAAGTGATCCTGGCCTCCCTGGGCTTTGCCCTGATCGTGGCTCTGGAAGCCCTGCGCGTACGCGGTGCGGTGCTGATCGGCATTCTGGCGGTGACCGTTGCGTCCATCGCCCTGGGCGTGACCGACTTCGGTGGCGTGATGTCGATGCCGCCGTCGCTGGCCCCGACCTTCCTGCAACTGGACATTAAAGGCGCACTGGACATCGGTCTGGTCAGCGTGATTTTCGCCTTCCTGTTCGTTGACCTGTTCGACAACTCCGGCACCCTGATCGGTGTGGCCAAGCGCGCTGGCCTGATGGGCAAAGACGGCCACATGCCGAAAATGGGCCGCGCCCTGATCGCTGACAGCACCGCGGCCATGGCCGGTTCGTTGCTGGGTACCTCAACCACCACCAGCTACATCGAGTCGGCAGCGGGCGTGAGCGCCGGTGGCCGTACCGGCCTGACCGCCATCGTGGTCGGCATCATGTTCTTGCTGGCGTTGTTCTTCTCGCCACTGGCGGCCAGCGTTCCGGCGTTCGCCACCGCGCCTGCGCTGATGTTCGTGGCCGTGCTGATGATGAGCGGCCTGGCCGAAATCGACTGGGAAGACGTGACCGTTGCTGCACCGGTGGTGATCACCGCGCTGGCAATGCCGTTTACCTACTCCATCGCCAGCGGCATCGCCTTCGGCTTTATTTCCTGGACCGTGATCAAGCTGCTGTCGGGTCGCGCCCGCGAGCTGAATGCGCCGCTGATCATTCTGTCGATTCTGTTTGTGGTCAAGCTGGGTTGGTTTAACGCATGAGTGCTTTGCCGTTTGATTCTGCTACCTACGCCCTGGAACTTGAGGCCAAGGCCCAACGGCTGCGCGATTTGCTGGCGCCGTTCGACGCGCCTGAGCCGCAGGTGTTTGACTCGCCGTTGAAGCACTTTCGCCTGCGCGCCGAGTTCCGCCTGTGGCGCGAAGGTGGCGAGCGCCATTACGCGATGTTCGCCCAGGATGACAAGCGCACGCCGATCCTGATCGAAGACTTCCCGATTGCCAGCCTGCGCATCAACCAGTTGATGCCGCAGCTCAAGGCCGCGTGGCAAGCCAGCTCGGCGCTGAGCCACAAGCTGTTCCAGGTGGAGTTCCAGACCACCTTGGCCGGTGATGCCATGGTTACCTTGTGCTATCACCGCCCGCTGGACGAGCACTGGCAAAACGCTGCCGAGCAGTTGGCCAAAGACCTCGACATCAGCGTGATTGGCCGCTCCAAGGGCAAGCGCGTCGTGATTGGGCGTGATTACGTGGTCGAGAAACTCGACATTGCGGGCCGCACCTTCACTTATCAACAACCCGAAGGCGCGTTCACCCAGCCAAACGGCACGGTTAACCAGAAAATGCTCAATTGGGCATACGAAGCGTTGGGCGAGCGTTCCGACGACCTGCTCGAACTGTACTGCGGCAACGGCAACTTCACCCTGCCGCTGGCGACCCGCGTACGCAACGTGCTGGCCACTGAGATCAGCAAGACCTCGGTCAACGCCGCCTTGAACAACCTCAGCGACAACGCTGTGGATAACGTCAAGCTGGTGCGTTTGTCGGCAGAAGAATTGACCGAAGCCCTGAATGAAGTCCGCCCGTTCCGCCGCTTGCAGGGCATTGACCTGAAAAGCTACGAATTCGGCAGCGTCTTCGTCGACCCGCCGCGCGCGGGCATGGACCCGGACACCTGCGAACTGACCCGCCGCTTCGACAACATCCTGTACATCTCGTGCAACCCGCTGACATTGGCCGAGAACATCGCCCAACTGCACGACACGCACCGTATCGAGCGTTGCGCCGTGTTTGACCAGTTCCCGTGGACTCACCACATGGAATCGGGCGTGTTGCTGGTTCGTCGCTAAAGCCTGATCGCGAGCAAGCCCGCTCCCACAAGTTGAACCCCTGTGGGAGCGGGCTTGCCCGCGATGGGCGCGCTACGGTTTCTGAACGTGAAAATACCCCGCCACCTGTAACAAATCCGCGTCATTCAATAAGCCCGCGTAGTACTTGAGTTGCACCCGCGCCAGTAAATACGCGTACTTAGCCTCGGCCAAATCCCGCTTGGCGCTATACAGTTGCTGCTCGGCATCCAGTACATCCAGATTGACCCGCTCCCCGCCACTCACGCTTTTGCGCGTTGCATCGACCAACGCACTGGCTGACTGCACGGCCATTTCGTAGGCCCGCACCTTGGCCGCCGCACTGCTGTTGAGGTTGTACTGCTTGCGCAAGTCCACCAACGTCGCGGCTGTTTGCGCGTCCAGTTCGTACTGCGCCTGCGACAGTTGCCGCGCCGCCTGGCGTGTCGATGCCGACACCGAGCCCCCGGCAAACAACGGCACGCTGAGCTGGATGCCGACGCTGTTGGTGTCGTACTTCTGGTGGTAGGTGCTTTCAGAGTCCGAACTGGTTTGCCGACTGCTCGCGTACACACTGAGCTTGGGCAAATGCCCGGCCCGCTTGCGTTCCACTTCGTACTCGGCCGACGTCAGGGCGTGCTGTTGCGACGCCAGGTCCGGGTTATTGGCCAGGGCCAGTTCGCGCCAGCTTTCAAAGCGCTGCGGCTCCAGCGGCTGAATGCTGAAATGCGGCAATAACGGGTCAAGCTGCTCCACCTGCAACGGTTCACCGAGCATGGCCTCCAGCTCGTGCAAGGCGGCATCCAGCGTGTCTTGGGCTTCGATTTCCTGGGCGACCGCCAGGCTCAGGCGCGCCTGGGTTTCAAGCACATCGGTTCGAGTGCCCTCTCCGCCTTTTAACAGCCGTTGATTGAGTTGCAGGCGTTCGCTGTACGCCCGTTTCTGTGCCCGGCTCAGCTCAATCCGCTCCTGCGCCAACAAGGCCTGGCTATAGGCACTTAAAACCCGCACCGCCAAATACTGGCTTTTACTGCGAAAACGCTCGTCGGCCAGCAAGGCCTGCGCCGCGCCTTGTTTAAAGCGTGCATAGGCCTCGTAGTCCAATAGCGGTTGCTGCAGGGTCAACGTCGCCGCATAGCTGCGGTAATCGCGGTCGGTCTTTGTGTGCGATTGCGTGACTTCAGACTCATTGCGCGAGTTGCTGTAATTCCAGGCCAGCGTCGGCAACAGGGCTGAACGCCCGAGCGCTCGGTTTTCCTGGCCCGCAGCGCGCTCTTCTATCGCCGCCTGAAAGGTCGGATCGTTGCGCACCGCCAAGTCATAGGCTTCAAGCAAACCCAATGCCTGTACCGGGCTGGCCAACACCGCGCCCAGCATCAACACCCCGCGGCACAATCGACGCACACTCATTCCTCCACCAACGCCATGTGCGTGCGGTCCAGTAAGGGTTTAAACAGGTAATTAAGCATCGAGCGCTCGCCGGTGCGCACAAAGGCCTCGACCGGCATGCCGGGGCGAATCTGCAAACCGGCCAGTTGCGCCATGCCCTCGGCGCTGACCTGCGCCCGCAGCGTGTAATAGGGCTCATCGGTGCGTTCATCGACCTGACGGTCTGCCGACACCAGCGTCACCTCGCCCGCCACCCGTGGCGTGGTGCTTTGGCTAAAGGCCGAGAACATCAGTTGCACCGGCAACCCGGCGTGAACCTTGTCGGCCAATTCCACCGGCACCCGCGCCTCGACCAGTAACGGCTCGCCCTGCGGGACGATTTCCATCAGGGCCTGGCCAGGCCGGATCACCCCGCCTTCGGTAAACACATCGAGCCCGACCACAATCCCCGCCACCGGCGCGCGTAACTGGCTGTTGGCCAGTTCAAACTCCGCTGACGCCAATCGGTTGCGTAAGTCTTCGCTGCGTATGCGGGTGTCCGCCAATTGCGTACGGACTTCTTTCTGATACTCCTCGCTCAGTTGACGAATTTTCAGGCGCATCTCCTGCACCTGACGCTGCAATTGCCCGATACGACCATAGTCTTCGCTGATCGAGCCCAGCACTTGGGCGTACACACGCTCGCTGTCCAGCAGGCGATTACGCGGGATGTAGCCCTCGCGGGCCAATTCGCGCAGGCCTTGCAGTTGCTCGTCCAATGCCGTGCGTTGCAGCACTTTATTGGCTTGCGAGTCACGCACCCCGCGCAATTGTGCCTCGGCTCCGGCGATGCTTTCGCCGATGCCTTGCTGATCGAGCAGCAACGCCTGACGCCGGCTGGCGAACAACTGACGTTGCAACGCCAGGTTCGACGCCACTTCAGGCTCGTGATGCAGCGCCATCAGCTCAGCAGGAAAACTCACACTCGCAGCGCCCTCAACCTCGGCATTGAGCCGGGCCTCGCTGGCCAACGAGCCATAAAACTGGCTGCGCAGTGACTGCGCCTGGCCCAGCAATGGCGTTTCCTTGAGCCGGATCAGTACTTGCCCCGCTTGCACACGGTCGCCATCACGCACGTCGATGCGCTCAACAATCCCGCCACTGGGATGCTGCACCACTTTGCGATTGCCTGACACCATGACCTTGCCCGACACCGCGACGCCTTTGTCCAGCGGCGCCAAAGCAGCCCAGGCGAGAAACCCGAGAAACCCGCCGAGCATCAACAGCCAACCCAGACGCGCATGGCGACGGTCGTCCAGTTGCAGCACGTTACCCTCATAGGGCGGTTTGGCGTTTGCGGCATTCATGCTTTGTTCGCCTCTACGGTGCCCAGTCGGTAGCTCACATTCATGGCCGGTTTGGCCGCCGCGGGCTTGGGCGCGGCGAGCACCTTGGCGGTGGGGCCAAAGGCTTGTAACTGACCTTCGCGCAGGATCAACAGCTGATCCGTGAGGGTCAGTACGTTGGGTTTGTGGGTGATCAGGATCAGCGTGCGCTTGAGCTGTTTGAGTTGGGCAATGGCCTGTAGCAAGGCTTGCTCCCCGGCTTCATCAAGGTTGGCGTTGGGCTCATCGAGCACGATCAGCGCGGGCAAGCCGTACAAAGCACGGGCCAGGCCGATGCGCTGCTTCTGCCCGCCCGACAACCCGGCGCCGCCGTCGCCCAGGCGGGTGTCGTAGCCTTCGGGCATTTGCAAAATCAGTGAATGCACACCTGCCATCTGCGCCGCCGCCAACACCTTGTCGGCATCAACTTGAGCAAAGCGGGCGATGTTTTGCGCGATGGTCCCGGCAAACAACTGAATGTCCTGAGGCAAATACCCCAGATGCGGGCCGAGTTGCTGTTTGTCCCATTGCGACAGTTGCGCGCCATCCAGCCGAACCTTGCCAGCCAGCGGCTGCCAAACCCCAATCAGCAAGCGGGCCAAGGTCGACTTGCCGCAGCCTGACGGCCCGATCACACCGAGCACCTGCCCGGCAGGCAGGGTAAAACTCAGGTTGCTCAACGTGGCACGCCGCGTTCCGGGTGCGCTGGCGCTGAGTTGCTCAACCGCCAGTTCGCCCCGTGGAACGGGCAGCGCCATGCGCGGCGGACGGGCCGGATGCGCCTGCAAGAGTGATTCGAGGCGTTGATAGGCCAGCCGCGCTGAAGTCCATTGCTTCCACACGCCAATCAACTGATCGATAGGGCTCAGCACCCGGCCCATCAAAATGGACCCGGCGATCATCATCCCGGCGGTGATTTGCCCTTGCACCGCCAGCAATGCGCCCAGCCCCAGCACCAGTGATTGCAGGGCCAGACGTACGCCTTTGGACCAGGCACCGACACTGGCGGTTTTTTCACTGGCCAGGTTCTGCTGCGCCAAAAATGCCGTGTGCTGCGCCAGCCAATGGCCGCGCAAGGTCGCGAGCATGCCCATCGCCTCAATCGCTTCGGCATTGCGCAAATGCGCGCTGGCCTGCTGGGTGGCTTCAACCGATAACTCGCTGGCAGCCTTAAGCGGCCCCTGCGACACCCGCTGATTGAGCCACGCCAGCAGCATCAGCAGCACCGCCCCACCGAGAGCCAACAGCCCCAACCACGGGCTGAACATAAAGATCACCCACAGGTACACGGGAAACCACGGCGCATCGAAAAACGCGAACAACGCATTGCCAGTCGCGAACTGGCGCAGGCTGGTCAGGTCATTCAGCGCCTGCCCGGCCGCCGGGCTGCCGGTGCTTAATTGCGCCTCAAAGGCAGCGTCATAGACCCGCTGATTCAAGCGCATGTCCATTTGCGTGCCGAGGCGGATCACCACCTGGCTGCGCACCCATTCCAACGCGCCCATCAGGCCAAACAGGCCGAGGATCATCAGCGTCAGCATCAACAGGGTCATTTCATTGCCCGAGGCCAACACCCGGTCGTACACCTGCAACATGTACAGCGCGGGGGCCAGCATCAGTAAATTGATCACGGCCGAGAACAGGCCAATGTTGAAAAAAGCACGTTTGTAGGCCGTCAAGGCAGCCAGCATCTCGTTGGCGACGTGGGCTTTGGGCCGGGTCATGAAGAGGGTTCCGTGGAAAAATCACCGATCAAACTGCGGGAGCTGACTCGCCAGCGAGGTCATCGCGAGCAAGCCCGCTCCCACAGGATTGGGTTCAAGGCTGAGAGAGCGTGTTAAGCCGCCAGCGCCCAGTCTTGGGCAGCGTCTTGCACACCGACCAGGCCGATATCAGCCGCAAACGCGGTGTCGGCGTGCGCCAGACCGGCAGCCGCCAGTTGGTCGAAGGTCGAATCGGTGCTCAGATTGAACTCGCTCAGCAGGGTGTTGAGCACGCCTTCCAGGCCCGCCACATTGCCGCGCATCAGGCCGTAGATCACGTCCTGAACAGCGTTGCCTGCACGGCCAGCATCGCTGGCGGCGGACAGGTCGAGGCCGTTGAAGGAGACAAAGTAATCATCAAGTATGAATGGGCTACCACTGCCGCCGTTCAAATCCGTGCCCAGTTGTACGCTGTCCAACTCACCCCACAGGTAGTGATTCATGTTGTCACCCGGTGAAACAAGCGGGTTATACACATAATGCAAGCCATCAGTCGTATCGCTTCCGGCGATGTAGGCATACTGAGATCCATTGGCACCGTGGGTCGCATATTGCTCGCCATCATACTGACCCGTGCCCGTGTTAAATCCACCTGTATTGCCCGTGCCATGGCCGGCCGTTTTGAAACCAGTGGACCAGACGCTGAGCACGTCCTGAATGGAAATATCACCAAATGCAGAGTTGTAGGTAATTGAAATAGCCATCTCTTAACCTTTTCCTTGGACAGTTTTAGTGAGCGCACACGAACGTGTGCATTTACCCGACATGGGCAAATTCTTTAATAAGGAATACGTTTTCTACTTAAAACTTATATTCGAGCATACCGCTCAGTGTCCGCCCGCGCGCCAGACTCAAGTTATTAACATCACCCATAGCAACAAAGTAGGCTTCGTCCGTAGCGTTTTCCATCACCAACGAAATATTAAAATCGTCAGTCATCCAGTAACTGGCATACAGATCATAGACACTGTATTTAGGCCACATGGCCTGTTCGATGGACTTATAGTTATGCGCATTAAGATCTCTGCCGTTGCCAGGGCTGTAGCGCAGGCGAACGCCTGTATCCAAACGCCGCTCCAGGAAGCGCGCACCAATGGTTAATGAGCCTCGATCCGCAGGCATGTACGTCGCATTGCCCATTATCCCGCCACAATCAACCGCGTTATTTTTCACATCATCATCCAGCCACTCTTTTTCGCTGACAGGACGAATGCCTATTTTTCCATCCGGACGTACATAGCGCTCTATATAACTTTTGAGTGTTTTCCCTGTTGTTTTCGCTCCACCCATGTAATAGCGCTTGGAACAAAAGTCATTACTGCCGATCATATGGGTATAACTCAAGTTTGTATAAGCCCGCCCCATGTCGTAATTAAGTTGATATTCAACACCTCGAAAACGTGTATCACTCAGATTATTAACGTACGCCAAGTCACCAAAATTACTCGTCGCGGCCTCCGGCAGGCTAATACCGTACTGCATAAACGAGAAATTCTTGATTCGGTTATCGAAGTACGACACCTTCATCCCGAGCCGGTCATTATCGAAGAACAGCGACTCTTTGAAGATATTGAAACCCACCTCCCAGTCTTTCGACTCTTCAGCCTTGAGGAAAGGATTTGGGAATACCCGCTCAGGTGCTTCGCCCGCATGGGGGCGCCCTGTCATGAACACCTCCGTCACAGCCGGTGGGCGCCAGCCTTTACCGACATGAGAATACAGTTGCAGCCAGTCCACACCGGGCTTGATGGCGATGCCAAAGGTCGGCGAAAAATGACCGCTCTCATTGTCCACGTCGTACATCTTTTCGACGCGCTTACCTGGGTCGAGATTGACCACCGGCACACCATTTTCATAACGAATGATTTGTCGTTCGAAAAGCGTCATGCCTGTTTTACCTTCCAGGCGATAGCGGTCATAGCGCAAACCACCGCTCAGGTTCAACCAACCGTTGTAGTCATACTCCAGATTACTGAACAGACTGGCCATGGTGCGCTTGCCAGAGGGGTTCGCGCCTTCTACATAAGGCAGCGACTGTTCGTTGACGGCGGCCACTTTGTTGGTGCGCGGCGTGAATGTGTCCTGATACATCTCCAGGCCGTAATTCACACTCAACTGACCATAGGTGTCGAAGTTGAACAGCGAGGTGTTTTGAACCTGTGCCCCCCACGTCTCGGTCTGGAAACGGTCTTTATAAGCACCAAAGGCGTTGTCAGCCGTGGCGTTATGCCGGGCATTGGCACGCTCCAGTTGCGTATCGACGTAATACAGCTTGGCCTTCAGATCGATCAGTTCGTTGTCCGGGTTCCAGCTGTAGTCAATGGCGTAGTTGGCGGTGCTCAGGTTGTTTTTGCTGTGCCGGACATAGTCATAACCCGACTGATCAGCCTTGAGGTAGGTCCAGGCATCATTGCTGTCGCTGTCGGTGTTCAGGTAACTCAACTGCACACGCTGGTCGTTCGGCAGGTTGAGACCGAACTTGGCCATTTGCGAGCGGGTCACGCTGCCTGCGTCACCGACTTCACTTTTCAGCCAGCTTTTCCAGGCTTCGGGGCGTACATCCTTGAGCCGCATTTGAGACCCTAAATTGCCCGCATGCTGCCGTCCGCTGCGGTAGTTGCCGAAGTGCCGCTCGCTCACGGCAAACAAGGCATCACCGATATCGTTGCCAAACGCGAACACCCCGCCACCGTTGAAATAGGTGCCGTTGCCCATGTTGCCGATACCGCTGCCCGCACGAATGCGCCCGCCGTATTCTTTGCCGTCTTTCAGGAAGTCACTGGCTTCGAGGGTTCTGAATGTGGCGATCCCCCCGATAACGCCGGCACCGCCCAGGGTGGACTGCGAGCCTTTGTCGATTTCGATGCTGGAGACCATTTCCGGGTCGATCAGCATCACGCCATTGCGGTGCTGGTGGCCGTTGACGTTGAAGTTCTGGCGCATGCCGTCAACGTTCATGTTGACCCGGCCATAGTCCTGAACCCCACGAATATTGATCGACAAACCTGGGTCACGCTGGTCGACAGCCGTGTACACGCCGGGGGTTTCTTCGAGCATGTCGGCGGCATGGCGCGGGGCACGCTTGTTGATTTGCTCGCGGGTTATCACTGACACCGCTTGGGGCGTTTGGTACACCCAGTCTGCGCCGTTGCCGTTCTCACTGGCGGTCACCGAGGTGGTGCCCAGCGCCAGCGCACCTTTGGCCTCACCGCTCACACGGGTCAAGGTCACTTGGCGTTCACCCGTAAAGCGGTATTCCACCGGGTTGCTGCCCAGCAGGCGCGCCAGGCCTTCCTGCACACCGAAGTCACCGTTAAGGGGCTGCGAAGTCAGGCCACGCAGCATCTGGCTGTCGAACAGCACCTGCAAACCGGCTTGCTCGGCAAACACCAGCACCGCTTTGTCCAGCGGCTGCGCCGGGATGTGGAAGGCGATGAATTCTTGCGCAATGGCGCTGCTGACTTTTTCAACGGCGTGCACCGGTGCATGGGCCGCCAATACGGCCAATATTCCCACATGTACAGCAAAGGCCAACCGGCTTGCGGGCTGCTTCCCTTTGCGCTGACTAACGACCATTTTTTGTTATCCCCAGGCTTACGTGTTTTGTCATGAGAATGAATCTCAATAGCAAGACGAACGGGCGGGGAAAAGTCAGTAAAGGTTTTTGCGAATAATTTTCAGAAGCCGGATTTGGTTGATGAAACCCGCGTAGGAACGAGCTTGCCTCGCGATCTTTTGACCTTCAAAGATCGCGAGGCAAGCTCGTTCCTACAGGGATCGGTTTAATAAATCAGGCTGACGCCTGCCAGTTCCACACGTTTGACGTGCAATTCCTGAGTGAGGGTGTGCAAGGCGCTGTCGAGCATTTCGAGGCGGAAGACGCCGCTGACTTGCCGATCGGCCAAGGCACGGTTGGCCAGAACGATTTGCCCGGGGCGGTAACGGTTGAGTTGCTCGATCACGTGGGCCAACGGCTGGCGATCAAAAATCAGCACGCCGCGCCGCCAACTGGTGGCCGCACTCAGGTCATAACCGGGTAAGGGTTGCACGCCATTGCGCGCGCTGTACCGCGCACTTTGCCCCTCTTGCAGGGTTTGTCGGACCGCGCCTTGAACCGGCCGGCTTTGCAGGCTCACAGCGACGCTGTGTTGCAACACCCCAACCCAGGCCTGGTCGCTACTCTGTCGCCCGACAACAAATTGTGTGCCCAGGGCTTTGGTTTGCCCGCCTGCGCTTTGCACCACAAAGGGCCGTACTTCTGCCTCGCCCATCGGCGCCACGTCAAACACTGCCGAGCCCGCCAGCAGGCTGATTCGCCGTTCGTAGGTGTCGTAGTCGATGCGGATGGCACTCGACGCATCCAGCTCTACCGAGCTGCCGTCATCGAGCTGCACGGTACGGATTTCTCCTGCACCGGTGCGGTAGTCGGACTGCATATTGATCAGCACCGTCGGGCCGCTGATCCAGCCCACTGCCAAGACCAAGGACAGTACCGCAGCACGCCCGATCCAACGCAGCGGGCGCCTGCGCCGAGTCACCGGCGCAGGGCGCGGCGCTTCCGGGCGCTGACGGCGTGGGGTTGGCCTGGCCATTTCCGGGTCCTGCGCCAAGGCCCCCAAGGCCGCCCAGGTTTGCTTGGCAAACTGCAAGGCAGGCGCGTGGCGCTCATCAGCGGCCAACCATTGTTCGAGTTGCGCCTGCGCCGCCGCGTCCAGGTCACCCGCGTGCAGGCGCACCGCCCACTCGGCGGCCGTCTCAGTGATGATCTGTTGTTCGCGGCCTTGGCTATTCACGTGTGAATCTCAATTTCTCGTTATGTATAAGCAGTGACGTCTGGCCTGCCGATATTCAGTAAGCCGTTTATCGAAACTCAGGTAGGTTATTTCTCAGCTGCTTGTAGGCGTTGCATGACATACGCCAGCGCTTTGGACAGATGCTTTTGCACGGAGCTGTCAGAAATATCAAGTTGGCGCGCCACTTCTGCATGGGTCATGCCTTCGATGCGGTTGAGGCGGAAGATTTCCTGGGTGCGCTCGGGCAGCTCTGACAGTGCCTGCTTGAGCGCCATGCGCTGTTGTTCAGCCATTGCCTGAGCCTCCAGCTCTGCCATTTCGTCCTCAATGTCAGCCAAGGCCTCGTGCGTCACCGAGTCGGTCTTACGGCGGATTTCCTGGCGGATGTGATCGACCAGCAGGTTGCCCGCCACGCGGTAGAGGTAACCGGGGGAGTTGTCGATCTGTTCCTTGCGCCCGCGCTCGGCCAGGCGCAGGAAGCTCTCCTGCACCAGATCGGCGGCCAACTGTGGATCTCGCACCTTGCGCGCCAGGTACCCGCGCAGGGTACTGGCATGCTTGAGGAACAAGCCCTTGAGGTCCATATCCGACAAACCGACTCCCTGACGCATGAGGAAAAGGGGCGGCTATCTTACTTTTTGTCGAGAATGATTTTCAATTGATATTAGCGGGACTCGCGCATTGTTCGATAAACGCCCACTTAATGGCACAAAGCGGCGTCGGCATTTATCACCCAATTGACCTTATTAACCGGCTGGTACAATTTAAGCCAACCGCTTGAGCAGCGCTCAGGCGACCCTATAAAAACAAAGTAGAGTTGGCTTGCTATGTCCCCTATCGTCCTGGTGCTTAACGGCCCCAACCTGAAC
Organism: Pseudomonas helleri; assembly: GCF_001043025.1. Taxonomy (GTDB): domain Bacteria; phylum Pseudomonadota; class Gammaproteobacteria; order Pseudomonadales; family Pseudomonadaceae; genus Aquipseudomonas; species Aquipseudomonas helleri. The sequence goes on from NZ_JYLD01000002.1 coordinate 382,208, forward strand.
TTGCTTGGCACCCGCGAACCCGGTATTTACGGCCACGAAACGCTGGCAGACATTGCCAATTTGTGCGGCCAGACGGCCCGCGAAGAAGGCTTGAACGTTGAGTTTCGCCAAACCAACCACGAAGGCGAACTGCTCGACTGGATCCATGGCGCTCGCCAGCGCTGCGCCGCGATTGTGATCAACCCGGCCGCCTGGACCCACACCTCGGTGGCCATTCGCGATGCCTTGGTCGCCAGTGAACTGCCGGTGATCGAAGTGCACCTGTCCAACGTCCATACCCGCGAAGCCTTCCGCCATCACTCCTTCGTCTCGGGCATTGCCCAAGCCGTGTTGTGCGGGTTTGGCAGCAACGGTTATCGCTTGGCCTTGCAACACCTCAGCCGCCAACTGAAGGGCTAAGCGCATGTCGACCCACACACCCAAGTCAGTGCTGGCCGGGCTGATCGGCGCCGGTATCCAGGCCTCCCGCACACCGGCAATGCACGAGCGCGAAGGCGAGGCGCAAGGGCTGCGTTACGTGTACCAGTTGATCGATCTGGACGTGTTGCAGCTCGATAACAACGCCCTGCCCGACCTGCTGACCGCCGCTGAGCGTATGGGCTTCAGCGGCTTGAACATTACTTACCCGTGCAAGCAGGCGATTATGCCGTGGCTGGACGAGTTATCTGATCAAGCCCGCGGTATTGGAGCCGTAAACACGGTGATTTTCCGGGACGGCAAACGCATAGGGCACAACACCGACTGTTCGGGGTTTGCCGAAGGTTTTCGTCGCGGCTTGAGCGGCGTTGCCGTGCACCACGTGGTGCAAATGGGCGCGGGTGGCGCGGGCTCAGCGGTGGCCTACGCACTGCTCAGCGAAGGCGTACAACGGCTGGATATTTTTGACGTCGACCAAGCCCGCGCACAGAGCCTGGCAGACAACTTGAATCAGCACTTTGCCGGGTCGCGGGCCAAGGCCGGCACTGACCTTGAGGCCTCGCTGAGCAGGGCCAACGGGCTGGTCAACACCACGCCCATGGGCATGGCCAAGCTGCCGGGCATGCCCGTTCCCGCACAGTGGCTGCGCTCAGAGTTGTGGGTGGCCGAGATTGTGTACTTCCCGCTGCAAACCGAGTTGCTGCGCCATGCCCGCGCGCTGGGTTGCCGCACGCTGGATGGCGGCAACATGGCAGTGTTCCAGGCGGTCAAGGCGTTTGAACTGATCAGCGGCGCCAGCGCTGACGCCTCACGCCTGCTCGCGCATTTTCAGGAAATGAACAGCCAGGAAATGAATGGCCAGGAAATGAACGGCTAAGGCGTGGTCTCACTCATACCTGTAAATAACGCAGCACCGAGTCGCAGATCATCTCGCGCTGACGCTGTTTAACCTGCGGGTCGGACAAGTCGATCTGAAAAATCTCACCGACTGTGTAGCGGTTGGACACGCGGTAAAAACAGAACGAACTGACCAGCAGGTGCACGTCCAACGGATTTAAACCGGGGCGGAACACCTGCTGCTCAACGCCTCGGCGCAGGATCTCTTCGAGGGCATGAACAATCGTGTCGTTCATGGCCTTGATGCCTTCCGAACGCTTGATGTACTCGCCCTTGTGGATATTTTCAACGCTGACCATGCGCACGAAATCGGCGTTCAGGTCGTGGTGATCAAAGGTGAACTCAACCAGCTTTTTAATCGCCTGCCGGGGTTCCATTTCATCCAGATGCAGCAGGTTTTCGGTGCTGCGGATCTCGCCGTAGAGCTTCTCCAGCACTTCGACGTAGAGCTGCTCTTTGCTGGTGAAGTAGTAATAGATCATGCGTTTGGACGTGCGGGTACGCTCCGCGATGGCATCCACGCGTGCGCCCGCCAGCCCTTGTTCGACGAACTCGGCCAGGGCTTCCTGAAGGATGTTTTCGCGGGTCTTTTCCGGGTTGTTTTTCCGGCTCTTGCGCGGTTCGACTGCGGGCGCCGTGGCGTCGGTGTCGACTTCTGTTATCTGGGTCATTACAGGCTCACGGCCATCGGAAGATGGCCGCGATTATGGCCCGAGTAGTTCATCGAAGGAAGTCGACAAACGTATTCGCGTGGCGCCCTACAGCTTGGCCTGACGCACCGCCCCGGTGCGCGACTTGGCCATCGCCGCCAAACGTACCGCCACGTTGGCCGCACCATAGCCGGCATAGCCGTTTTTGCGCTGCAACAACTCAAAGAAGAAGCGCCCGGCAAACGGCTCGGTGTACACATGAAACAGCTCACCGCCCTGAGCGTCGCGGTCATACAAGACGTTGAAGTAGGCCAGTTCGCTCAAAAACTCATCGTCAAAATCAAAGCGCGCCGCCAGGTCGTCGTAGTAGTTCAACGGGATATCCAGCAGCGGTACGCCTGCGGCTTTGGCGCGGCTGACTTCAGCAAACAGGTCGTCGCACTCAAACGCAATGTGATGCACACCGGAGCCGCGATAACTCGACAACGCATGTGAGATGGCGGTGTTTTTGTTCTCGGAAATGTTCAGCGGCAAACGAATCGTGCTGCAACGGCTACGCAATGCGCGGCTTTTGACCAACCCGTACGGGTCGGGCAACACCACTTCGTCATCCGCTTCAAAGTCCAGCAGGCTCTTGTAGAACAGCACCCAGCTGTCGAGGCTGTCGGCTGGCAGCGCCATGGCCATGTGGTCAATGCGCTTGAGCCCGCCTTGCCCGGTGTGGGCGGTCGCAAGGTTGAAGTCCGATTCGTACAACGGGTTACCCGCTTCGTCCTGATCGACCAGATAAATCAGGCTGCCATCCGGCGCACGAACCGCCGCCAGTTCCAGCTCATTGGGGCCGACCAGGCCTCGATAGGGCTGGCCTTTATAGGCCACGGCACGGGCCAGCGCGCTGGCGCTGTCTTGCACGCGAATGGCGGTGGCGCACAGCGACGGGCCGTGCGCCTCAAAAAAGTTATGCCCAAACGAATAAGGCTCGGCGTTGAGCACCAGGTTGATATCGCCCTGACGCAGCAAGCTGACATTTTTGGAGCGGTGCTGACCGGCCTTGCTGAAGCCCAATCGCTCAAGCCAGTGGGTCAGTTGCGCGCCCTGATTGTCATCGACGGCGAACTCCAGAAACTCGATACCCTTGTAGTCACTGGCCTTGGGCGGCGCGAACAACGGCTCAAGGCTGGCGGCAGGCGCGGCCTCCTGGTCCAGCCGCTCGCGGGTTTTCTCTTCGAGGTACAGCAATGAACGCAGGCCATCTGCCGCATTGGCGCGGGAAGGCGCTGCGCGGAAGCCGTCATTAAAGATCTCCAGCGACAAAGGCCCGGTGTAGCCGCTCTGAATGATCGGCGCCAGAAAGCCCGGCAAGTCGAACTCGCCCTGCCCCGGGAAGCAACGGAAGTGGCGGCTCCACTCCAGCACGTCCATCGCCAAAATGGGCGCGTCGGCCATTTGCACAAAGAAGATCTTGTCGCCGGGAATCTGCGCAATGCCGCTCGGGTCGCCTTTGAGCGACAAGGTGTGGAAGCTGTCGAGCAGCACGCCAAGGCTCGGATGGTCGATCTCGCGCACCAGGTCCCAGACCTGTTGCCAGGTGTTGACGTGCCGCCCCCAGGCCAGGGCTTCGTAGCCGATGCGCAGGTTCCGCGCCCCGGCGCGCTCGGCCAGCAGGCTCAAGTCGTCCAGCAGGATTTGCCGGTCACCCACCGAGTCGGCGGCGGCATTGCTGCACACCAATACCAGGTCGGTACCGAGTTCCTGCATCAAGTCGAATTTGCGCTCGGCGCGGTCGAGGTTGCGCGCCAGACGGTCGCGGCGGCAGCCTTCAAAGTCACGGAACGGTTGGAACAGGCTGATTTCCAGGCCGAGGTCTGCGCAGATCTGGCGCACTTCGCGAGGGCTGCCGTCGTAGTACAGCAGGTCATTTTCAAAGATCTCAACCCCGTCAAAACCCGCTGCGGCAATGGCGTCGAGCTTTTCCGGCAAGGTGCCGCTCAAGGAAACAGTGGCGATTGAACGCTTCATTTAACACTCCCATGATTGCCACCGCCTGCAACCGACGGCATTTCTAATAGCCTGATTATTAAGGGCACCCTATCATTGAGCAACCAGTCTGTACCAACCGGTTAGTTTTGCGTGCGATTATCGAACACTATGCCCTTTGTTGAATTGACGACTTTTTGTCCAATCGCCACCATCCAACCCGTACCTTTTGCAATAAATGCTGCACAACACCACATAACAATTCCAAAAAAAACGGGTAACCACTCATGCTTGCTCTTATTGATATGACGCTCTGCTTTGCTCTGCCGCCGGCGTGGTACCCGACCTTTCAACGGACGGGTAAATAGCCATGACCCCTTCTCAATCGACACACGTCAACTCTGCCCAAAGCACCCCGCACGCCGGTATTGGCGACAAGATCCGCGGCGCCATGGCCATTGGTAAAACCCGCTGGGGCATGCTCGCCCTGGTGTTTTTCGCGACCACGCTGAACTACATCGACCGCGCCGCACTGGGCGTGATGCAACCGATTCTGGCCAAGGAAATGAGCTGGACGGCGATGGACTACGCCAACATCAACTTCTGGTTTCAGGTGGGCTACGCCATTGGCTTCGTCCTGCAAGGTCGCCTGATCGACCGGATCGGGGTCAAACGCGTGTTCTTCTGCGCCGTGTTGCTGTGGAGCCTGGCGACCGGCGCCCACGGCCTGGCCACCTCGGCCGTCGGCTTTATGATGTGCCGCTTTATTCTCGGCCTGACCGAAGCCGCCAACTACCCTGCCTGCGTGAAAACCACGCGCCTGTGGTTCCCCGCCGGTGAGCGCGCAGTGGCCAGCGGTATCTTCAACGCCGGGACCAACGTCGGCGCCATGTTCACCCCGATGCTGTTGCCTCTGGTGCTGCATGTGTGGGGCTGGCAAGCCGCGTTTCTGTGCATGGCGGCGTTGGGCGGTATCTGGCTGATCTTCTGGGGGCTGAAGTACTACAACCCTGAAGAGCACCCAACGGTGAGCAAACAGGAACTGGACTACATCCAGAGCGAAAAAGAACCGGAGCAACAGAAAGTCAGTTTCGGCACGATCCTGAAAATGCGCGGGACTTGGGCCTTTGCGTTGTCTTACTCGCTGACCGCACCGGTGTTCTGGTTCTACCTGTACTGGCTGCCGCCGTTCTTGAACCAGCAATACAACCTGGGCATCAACGTCACGCAGATGGGCATCCCGTTGATCATCATCTACATCACGGCCGACTTCGGCAGCGTCGGTGGCGGGATTTTGTCTTCGATGCTGATCAGTCGCGGCATGGCGGCGGTCAAGGCACGGCTGGTGTCGATGTTCCTGTGTGCGATATGCATCATCGGCGTGGTCATGGCCGCTGGCTCCAGCCAACTGTGGGTTGCCGTGGGCGCCATCGCATTGGCCCTGGGCGCGCACCAGGCCTGGACCGCCAACGTGTGGAGCATGGTGATGGACTACACGCCTAAACACATGATGGGCACGGTGTTCGGCTTTGGCGGCATGTGCGCGGCCATCGGCGGCATGTTCATGACGCAAATCGTGGGTTATGTACTGACTGTCACCAACAACAACTACACCGTGTTGTTCACCATGATTCCGGCGATGTACTTCATTGCGCTGACGTGGATGTACTTCATGGCCCCGCGAAAAATCCCGCAGGTTTGAGTTCGATCCGAAGCGTTCAAACAGCCCTTCTCCTTCGGGAGAGGGGTTTTTTTTCAGGTCAAAAGATCGCGAGGCAAGCTCGCTCCTACAGCAATGCTGTTCACTTAAGAGCAACACGACTCAAGTGGGAGCGGGCTTGCTCGCGATGGTCTTCAGAGCGCCTCATTTAACAGGCCACTACGCATCATCGTTAACGACCATCGTGAGCAAGCCCGCTCCCACAGAGGCAGAAATGTGTTGAGGGTTAAACCGCCCTTTTCTTGCGCTGTTGCCAAGCCGCCGCCAACCCGCTGATGCAGACAATCGCGATGCCAATCCGTGAGGTCAGGTCCGGCGTGTGGTTGAACAGCAGCCAGCCCAGCAACCCGGAAAACACAATCTGACAGTAACTGAAAGGCGCCAGCAATGCCGGGGCGGCGAGGCGGAACGACTGCGTCAGGAGCAAATGCGCAGTCATGCCCAACGAACCAAGCGCGAGCATTTCCAGGCCATGCACCAGGGTCGGCGTCTGCCAAAAGAACGGCACCAGCGCACTCAGCACCAGCGCGTTAAACAACCCGGCAAAAAAGTTACTGGTGGTCGGTGTGTCGTACAGGCTGAGTTTGCGCGTGAGGATCTGGTAGCAACTGAAACACAGCGCTGCCGACATCGGCAGTAGCACCGCCGGGGTGAACAAGTCGCCCCCCGGATGGATGATCACCACCACGCCGATAAACCCGCAGCTCACTGCAATCCATTGCCCCCGGGTGACTTTTTCGCCCAGCAACGGCCCGGACAGGGCCGCCACCAATAACGGCGCCAAAAAGTTAACCGCGGTGTTTTCCGCCAACGGGATGTACAGCAGCCCAAAGGTGAAGAACAGCCCGGAGCCCAGCAAGCAGATCGCCCGGTACACCTGCAGCAACGGGCGCTTGCTGCGCAGCACCCGTAGCCCCGACTGCGGCAAGAAGTAACTGGCCATCAGCAAGGTGTGCACCATATAGCGCGCCCACACCACCATCACTACGGGGTACAAACCGCTCAAGTACTTGGAGAGCGCGTCGTGACTGGAGAACAACGCCGTCGCGATCACGATCAGCAGAATGCCCTTGAGTGGCTGGTTAACGCCTGAGAGTGGCGTAGGCAATGTCATCGAACACCTCAATGTGGAGCAATGGACTCACAGCACTCAGCCACCCGCATCCGGGCGCTACGCACTACAGCTGTTGCAAAAGCACCCGGGTTTTATCAATCGCCCATTGCGCCCGTTGTTCGGCGCTGACGCCTTGTGCCTGAAGTTCTACGCAGGGAATTTCAAGACTCAGCGGTATGTCTTTGGGCAGTAATCTCAGCAAGCCGAGCAAATCGCAGTCACCGTCGCCAGGAAAACGCCGCTCATTACGCGCCTGGCGCAAAATTTCCTGCATGTCATCGGGCGTTGGCCCCGCCACGTCGCACAACTGCATATAGCGCATGCGCGACGGCTCTACCCGGCTCAGGTCTTCAAGGCTTGAGCCAGAGCGGTTGAAATGGAAGGCATCGACCAATACGCAGCCATTGACGCGGCCCGCCTGCTCAACCACCCGCACCGCCTGCTGCAGGTTCTTGGCATCGGTCCACGGCATGAACTCAAGATGAGGATAGATCCCGTAAGGGCGACTCAAGTCACACAATTGCGCAAAGTTATCGGTCATGCGTTGTTCATCGGGGTCATTGCCGGCGACCAGCAACTCGGTGGCGCCGAATTCAGCGCCCACAGACAGGATCTTGTCGAAATCTGACACGCAGGTCTGCGGCTTCAAGCGAAGAATCTCGATATCGAGCACTTTGATGCCGGTGTCGTGCAGGCGCTTGAGGGTTTGCCTGCGTAAAGCCGGGTCATTGACCAGCGGGAAGTGATACTCCTCTGGCGTGGCAGGTTCGAGGCGCAGACCGACATGGCTGTAGCCGGTGCGGGCGGCAATGTCGATCATGTCGACCGGCGAGACTTCCAGCACGGTCAGGGCAGCAAGGGACAAAGGACGAGAATTCATAGTGGGCTCTTTCAGGCGTCGATAGGGGCTGGGGCGCAGGCCCGGCCAGTGGCAGCGGCTTCACGAATGGCTTCAATCAGCGCCAGGGTGCGGGCGGCATCCGCCGCACTCACCAACGGCGCAACCTCGCGTCGAATCACCCGAACAAAATGTTCCAGTTGCAAACGCAGGGCTTCATCGGGCTTGAAGGCTTCTTGCTCGACCAGCAACGGCTGGTGCCAGCCCGCGCCGTCCTCGGCGTAATGCCAGCGTTTGAGCTGCGGAATGCTCAACGCCCCGCCGGTGCCTGCCAGCAAATAGCAGGGTTGATCGCTCTGGCGCGGATACACCGGGTTTTCACCCGAGTCCAGTTCCCAGCTCCAGGGTGCGGCCACGGCATCAGAGCCGGTCAACGTACCGAGAGCACCGTTTTCAAATTGCAGCAAGACCGCCGCACAGTCCTCATTGCCATAGCCGCGCACGGCATTGCTGGTGATGGCCTGCACCTGTCGCACTTCGCCACACAAATGGCGCAGCAGATCCAGGTCGTGGATCAGGTTGGTCAGCAGCATCCCCGCACCGGCCTCACGCCGCCACGGGATATCGAAATAGCTCTCGGGCTTTTGCAGTTGCCACAACGCGGTCACCGTACTCAAACGCCCCAGCGCCCCGCTATGCACCAGCTCATACGCCCGCACAATCAGCGGGTTGTGGCGCCGATGATGGCCCACCAACACCGGCACGCCGCTGTCCCGCGACGCCGCCACCAGCGTACGCACTTCTGCCAGATCCACGCCTACGGGTTTCTCCAGCAGCACCGGCACACCCGCTGCCAGGCAGGTCAGCGCCGTGCTCACGTGTAAGGTGTTGGGGTTTGCGATGATCACGCCATCGGGCTTTGCAGCCGCCAACATCTGCGCCGTGTCAGCAAACCATTCGACCCCGCATTGCGCCGCAAACCCGGCCGACTGCGGCGCAGGGTCTGCGACCGCGCAGAGCACAGCGCTGTCGAGGCCTTTTAGATGATGAAGGTGCTGGCGGCCCATGATGCCGGCGCCCACCAAAGCGATACGCATTGGAGCGTTCAAAATGCTGATCCTCTTGTAAGAATTATGGAATCACAGAATTCCGATTAATTTAGAATCTGGTTCCACTTTCTTGCAAGATAAATTAACCACTCCGTTCAATTTAGCCGTCAGGCATCGAAGAGTTCAGATGCCTGACAGGCCACTGACAACTCCTCGGTGAACTGCAGCAGCAATGGCGCCAGCTCGTGCAAGCGGGCCTGAGGCAGGCGTGCGCTGGGGCCTGCCACACTCAACACGCCGACCACATGCTTGCCCAGCGGGCTGCGCACCACAGCAGCAATGGCGCTGGTGCCTATCGCCGAGCTTTCTTCTACGCAGGCATAACCCTGCTCACGGGCGATACGCAGACGCTCGAGCAACTCCACATTGGAGTGCGGCGCATTCGGTCCCACACCTTCGGGGGGCGTAATACCCTGGCGTTCAACCTGTGCCAAAGCCATGGCATCGCTCATGCTGGCCAGCCAGGCATGCCCGGACGCGGTGTAATACAGCGGCGCATCGCGGCCCATATCCGGGTCATAGCGTAGGCCAGAGCGGGCGCCCTGGGACTTGGCGATCCAGGTCAGGCGCTCACCGTCCACCACCCCTAAACGCACCAGTTCGCCGGTTTCCTGGGCGAGCCGATCAAGGATCGGCTGCACAATGTCGGCCCCACTGCTGGCCAGGTATTGAAAGCCCATGGCGACCAGCTTGGTCGACAAATGGTAACGGCTGTTCTCGCTGTTTTGCCGCACATAGCCCAACCGCACCAACTCGGTAAGCAAGCGATGGGTCGCACTTTTAGGGATGCCCAATTGCTCGGCGAGCGTCTGCATCGGCACGCCGCGAGGCTCCTGCGTGAGACTCTCAAGCACACTGAACACCCGTTCGATCTGACTGCCAGCCATACAAAGCCCTCGCAAATGAAAGGATTCTAAAAGGTAAACCCGCAAACGCAAAAGCTGGAACTGAACAAACACACTCGGGGTTGTTGTTTTTAGAGCAAATCTTTATATTTTGGAACTCAATTCCAAAAACGATTCAATCCGGAGCCCCACCATGACCGCAGCCCCTCAACCTGACGTTATCGACTGTGATGTGCTGATTGTCGGCTCCGGTGCGGCCGGTTTGTCCGCAGCCGTCACGGCCGCCTGGCACGGGCAAAAAGTTATCGTGGTCGAAAAGGATGCGGTCTTCGGTGGCGCCACGGCCTGGTCCGGCGGTTGGGCCTGGGTGCCGTGCAACCCGCTGGCTAAACGCGCCGGGATCATTGAAGACGTGGAATTGCCGCGCACCTACCTCAAGCATGAATTGGGCGAGCGTTACGACCCGGCCATGATTGACGCGTTTCTGGAAGCCGGGCCGCGAATGGTGGCGTTCTTCGAGCGGCACACCCGCTTGCAGTTTGCCGATGGCAACGCCATTGCCGACATCCACGGCGACACCCCAGGCGCCGGGACTGGCGGGCGCTCGGTGATCGCCGCGCCGTATAACGGCCGCGAGGTCGGCAAGCTGCTCAAGCGGCTGCGCAAAACCATGCGCGAAACCAGTTTTATGGGCATGCCGATCATGGCCGGACCAGACCTTGCGGCCTTTCTCAACCTGACACGCTCACTGCCGGCCGCCTGGCACGTGACCAAGCGCTTTGGCCGCCACCTGATTGACCTCGCCCTGCATGGCCGCGCCTTGCAATTGGTCAATGGCGTGGCGCTGGTGGCGCGACTGGCCAAGTCGGCAGAAGACTTGGGTGTGTTGCTGTGGGAATCCGCACCGGTCACATCACTCACTCAGGACGAGGCAGGCGTTACTGGCGCGGTGGTCAAGACAGCACGCGGGGACATCCGCATTCGCGCCCGCAAGGCGGTGGTGCTGGCAGCCGGGGGCTTTGCCAATGATATTGAGCGGCGCAAGGCGCTGTTTCCGCGCACACCGACCGGCCACGAACACTTGGCCCTGCCGCCGCTGGGCGTCAATGGCGATGGTCTGACCCTCGGTGAAAGCGCTGGCGGGCAGATCAACAGCGACCTGCACTCCACGGTCGCCTGGGCCCCGGTGTCCCGCGTCACGCACAGCGACGGCAGCATCGGGCACTTTCCGCACATCATTGAACGCGCCAAGCCGGGAATCATTGGCGTATTGAGCAACGGTCAGCGCTTCGTCAACGAAGCCAATGGCTACTACGATTACGTCACCGCCATGGTGGAACAAGCACCAGCCGGTGAACCGGTCGCTTCGTGGCTGATCTGCACCCATGACTTCCAGCGCCGTTACGGGCTCGGCATCTCGCGGCCGTTTCCCATCCCCGTGGGGCCGTTTATCCAGTCCGGCTACCTGAAAAGCGCCTACACCCTGGAAGGCCTGGCCCGCGTGTGTGGCATTGACGCCAAGGGCTTGCAAACCACCGTGGACAACTACAACCGCCACGCGCAAACAGGCCAGGACCCACAATTTGGGCGCGGCTCAACCCCGTACAACCGCAAGCAAGGCGACCCGCTGCATCAGCCCAACCCTTGCGTGGCACCGATCAGCAAAGGACCGTTTTACGCGGTCAAGGTCGAACCCGGCTGCTTTGGCACCTTTGCCGGGCTCAAAACCAACGAACACGCCCAAGTGCTGAACGCAGACGGTCAGGCGATAAAAGGCTTGTATGCGGCAGGCACGGACATGGCCAGCATCATGGGCGGGTACTACCCGGCAGGTGGGATAAATCTTGGGCCGGCCCTGACGTTTGGCTACATCGCCGGGCGGCATATGGCGGGGGTGACGCAGTACGAGTGAGTCATTGAGGTGGGAGTCAGGCGGGTTAGCCTGCTCCCACATGCAGCCCTTAAAAATCGAAGAACACCGTTTCGTTCGGGCCTTGAATATAGATATCAAAACGGTACGCCGGTTTGCCGTTCACTTCGCAGCGATGGGCAATCAGGGTTTCACGGCGTTGCGGTTGCTCGATCAGGTTGAGCACCGGGCATTTGCCGTTGGCCTCCGGCTCGTCGCTGAAGTACAGGCGGGTCTGCAAATGGATGTTGATCCCGCGGGCAAACAGCGACACGTTGATGTGCGGCGCCATCGGCACACCGGCAGCATTTTTGACCACACCCGGCTTGATCGTGTTGAGCGTCCATTCCCCGGCATCAAAGGTTGTGGCGGTACGGCCGAAGCTGTTGAAAGGCTTCTCGGCGTCGAAGTGTTCGTCGTAAACGCCTTCGTGGTTGGCTTGCCAGAACTCCAGGAAGGAGTCGCGGACCAAATGGCCATTGCCGTCATGGACGTTGCCGACCAGCACAATGTGCTCGCCCGGCGCGTCAGGCTTGGCCATGTCGTTCCAGATTTCTTCCGGGCGGGACGGGTTACCGGCGGCGGCCAGCGCCAGGCCGATATGCACGTAAGGGCCAGCCGTTTGCGATGGCGTTTCGGGTAGCAGTTCGATAGGCATGACGAGGCTCCTCAGCAGTTTTCGAAGTGAGTCTTGCGCTGACCGCGCAGCACGATGTCAAAGCGATAGGCCAGGCAATCCATCGGATTGGCGGCGCCCATGTCCAGGCGCGCAATCAGGCTTTGCACCGCCTCAGGGTTGGCAATCGACTTGACGATCGGGCACATAGGGATCAGCGGATCGCCTTCGAAATACAACTGGGTAATCAAGCGCGTGGCAATCGACGGGCCACTGATCGACACGTGAATATGCGCCGGGCGCCAGTCATTGGGGCCGTTGCGCCACGGGTAAGGGCCGGGCTTGACGGTACGGAAGCTGTAATAGCCCTGGCTGTCCGTGAGCGTGCGGCCCACGCCACCAAAGTTGGGGTCCAGCGGGGCCAGATAGCGGTCGTTTTTGTGACGATAACGGCCACCGGCGTTGGCTTGCCAGATCTCTACCAAGGTGTGTGGGATCGGCTTGCCGTATTGGTCGCAGACACGACCCGAGAGCAAAATCCGCTCACCGACCGGCAAACCGCCATTGTTGAAGTTCAACAACAGGTCGTTGTCGAACTTGCCGAATTTGAGGTGGGAAAAATCAGGGCCACTGGTTTCGCTCACCGATTGCGGGATGCTCACCAGCGCTTGGCGCGGGGAACGGGCAATCGAGGTTTTGTAGTCAGGGGTCAGGGCTTTGGGGTGCCAGTTGCGATCACGGATGATAAAGCGCCGGCTGTCTGCATCAGACATGTCGATCTCCTGTTGTTTTTATAAAGGCCAGGCGCCAGTTTTAAACAACAGAGGTTCAAGCACTATTGAAAAGGCCAACCCTTAACATAACCAAATGGTTATGGATAAACGCCTTCGGCATAGGCATGCCCCAGCTCACGCAGCACCTCGACACAACCTTGGGCCGCCACCGACATGGGCACATGGGCGTTACTGCAAATGCCGATCGAACCGCCCGGCTCACGCTGCCCGAGGTCAATTTCATGCAGTTCGCCGCTGGCCAGATCCAGACGCACAGCATCCAGCGGGGCGATCCACACCGCATCGTTACGCAGCACGTAGCGGCGGCTCACCGTGACTGACAGGGTTTCCAGACGCTGGCGCGACTGGCTGATGCCGCACTGCACAAACAGGCTGTCAGCAAAGGTACGGATGGTGGTGTTGGCCAGCGGCAACACCAGCGGGTAGCGCTCCAGTTGGCTACGGTCCAGCGGGCCTTGCAGCAACGGATGGCCCGGCCGCACCACCAGGGTCATCGATTCGCTGTACAGGTGTTCAAAGTTCATACCCTGAATTTCCGGGCTGTCGGTCATACGCCCAATCACCAAATCGACATCACCGACACGCAACTGCGACAAAAGATACGCACTCGGCCCGGTCACGATACTCACCACCAGCGCCGAATGGCGGGCGTGCAGGCGGCTGACCAACTCGGGTACCAGCAGGCTCTCAACGGTGGACAACACCCCCAGCCGCACCGTCCCCCCGGAGTATTCGCCCCCGCGCAAGGCGTTCACCCCTTCGCGCAAAGCCTGCACCGACGGCGTCGCATAACGCAGGAAAGCCACCCCGGCCTCGGTCAGACGGATACCGCTTTTGCTGCGCACAAACAGACTCACCGTCAGTAGCTCTTCAAGCTCCTTGAGGGTTTTGGACATGGCCGGCTGGCTCACCGCCAACACATCCGCCGCCCGCGCCAAACTGCCTTGGCGTGCCATCTCCAGAAAGCACACCAGATGACGGTATTTGATGCGGGTATCGATGTTCACAGGGGTAAAAACTCCGAGCAGGGCTGGACGCGGTCACGCATCGTCGACAGGAACGTTTTGCAGATAAAACTCATGGAGCTTGGCTTGCAACAGCCTCTTGTCCGGCAAATGCGTCTGATATTCGGCGATCAATGCCGGGGACAATGAGCGGTTCAGCGCGTATTCAACCACTTCATCCTCTTTACTGGCACACAATAAAACCCCAATCGCCGGATTCTCGTGCGGCTTGCGATGATCCCGGTCCAGGGCTTCAAGGTAGAAATTGAGTTTGCCGAGATGCTCGGGTTCGAAGCGTCCGACCTTTAATTCAATCGCGACCAGACAATTCAAACCTCGGTGAAACAGCACCAGATCTACCACAAAGTCACGAGCGCCAACCTGCAATGGGTACTGCGAACCAACAAAACAGAAGTCATGCCCCAACTCGGTCAGAAATGCTTTTAGATGCCCAAGCAAACCCTGATGCAAACCTGACTCACTGTGCCCCTTGGGTAATTGGAGAAACTCCAGAACATAAGCGTCTTTAAAAATGCTCGTAACGTCCTCTATACGCTCTTTTAAGGCAGGCGAAAGCTTTGCAGGCTGAATGATCGTTCTCTCGAATAATGCGCTTTGCAGTTGGCGCCCCAACTCACGACTCGACCACTTTTGAGCGATTGCCGTACGCATATAGAACGCTCGCTGCTGTGCCATTGAGCATTGGCTCAGCAGCATTAAATGATGCGTCCAGGGCATTTGTGTCAGCAGCGCTGACACTAAATGTTCCTCTGCCTTGTACGCTTCATAAAATTGACGCATGCGAAATAAATTTCGACGGGTAAAGCCTCTAAGGCCAGGCTGAGTGTGGGCAATATGGGCCGCCAGTTGCTCGACAACAGAATCGCCCCATTCAGCGTGTTCAAGTTTTTGACTGATAAAAGCACCGACTTGCCAATAAAGCTCAATCAGATGCGCATTCACAGCCATGGCGGCGCTTTGCTGAGCACTTTTGATCATTTTCACCACGTGCGCAAAGCCATTCGTCTCGGCCGGCCCTGGAAAATCGTGATTATTCTTTTGCATGGGAACCTCGGGCATGACGAAAAATGTCACGCCCACCCTACGTTCCGCCCTCCCTTTAGTCAGTCAGCCCAAACCTACAAGCAGTCGACTCGGCATGTAGCCCAACTCTGTGAGGTCATCCGACCAACGTCCATACTTATCCACCGCTCAACAAACGTCTGACAGCCGGGCTGGCGCTGTGCCTGCCGAGCAGCAACACTCAATAAACAGATTTATCAGAGGATTCCTCCATGCAATGGAAAAAAGGCCGCCGTAGCGACAACGTTGAAGACGTGCGCGATCAACGTACCGGTGGCGGTGGAGGAATGCGCATCGGCGGCGGTAAAGGCTTGAGCCTGATGGCGGTGGTGGTGATTGTCGGGATTGGCCTGCTCACCGGTCAGGACCCTTTGCAGATCCTCGGCCAGCTCAGCGGCCAACTGACGGAGCAGTCGTCACCTCAGGTGACGCAGCAAGCAGGCCATGCGCCGCCTGCCAATGATCAGCAAGCAGACTTTGTGCGGGCGATTCTGGGCGACACCGAAGACACCTGGCGCCAGGTGTTTCAGCAGTCAGGTCGCACTTACAAAGACCCGACGCTGGTGCTCTTTCGCGGCCAGGTCAGTTCGGCCTGCGGCTTTGCCACGGCGGCCAGCGGGCCTTTTTATTGCCCGGCTGACCAGAAGGTTTATCTGGACATGAGTTTCTTCCAGGAGATGGCCCAACGCTTCAAGGCCGCCGGGGATTTTGCCCAGGCGTATGTGATCGCCCATGAAGTGGGGCATCACGTGCA
The DNA here is from genome assembly GCF_001043025.1 of Pseudomonas helleri. GTDB lineage: Bacteria > Pseudomonadota > Gammaproteobacteria > Pseudomonadales > Pseudomonadaceae > Aquipseudomonas > Aquipseudomonas helleri. The sequence goes on from NZ_JYLD01000002.1 coordinate 397,935, forward strand.
AACGCTGTTGGGGGTTTCGTCAAAAATGCAGATGGCCCGCCAGCAAGGCAAACGCATGGAGGGTGACGGCGGTTTACTGGTACGTCAGGAACTGCAAGCTGACTGCCTGGCCGGGGTGTGGGCCAACCTTGCGCAAAAACGTCACGACTGGCTGGAACCCGGCGACATCGAGTCCGCTCTCAATGCTGCCACCGCCATTGGTGATGACCGTTTACAACAGCAGTCACAAGGGCGCGTAATGCCCGACTCATTCACCCATGGCACTTCTGCGCAACGCGTGAGGTGGTTCAAGACCGGTTTTGCCAACGGTGATATTAATCAGTGCGACACCTTTTCGGCAGCGAGGCTTTAAATGGCAAAACGGTTGATGGCAGTCGTCGGTCTGGTGCTCGCGTGTTCTTCGGCAATAGCCGCAGAACACGGGGTCAAAGTGTTAAGCCCCGATCAGATGAAGATCGGCACGAGCGAGCTGAATATCGGGCTCAGTCAAAACTGGAATCAACCGTTGCCCGCTGTGCAGCGGGCGCTGATTGTGATCCATGGTCGCTTGCGCAATGCGCAAACCTATCTGGAGAGTGGCGAAAAAGCCGCGACGCAAGCCGGGCAGTTATCCACAACCCTAGTGATTGCGCCGCAGTTTCTCAATGAAAGTGATGGCACCCGCCACACGTTGCCCAACGATGTACTGCGCTGGCACGCCAATGACTGGATGGCCGGTGAGCCCGCGATCAGCCCAACACCCTTGAGTTCGTACGCGGCCATAGACCAGATCCTGCAACGCCTGGGCGACCGCAAGTTGTTCCCCCATTTGCGCGAAGTGGTCATTGCCGGGCATTCGGGCGGAGCACAAGTGGCGCAGCGCTATGCCCTGACCACCCAGGCGGACAAAGCCCTGGAGGCCGAAGGCATCAAGGTGCGTTACGTGATTGCCAACCCGTCGTCCTACGCCTATTTCGACAAACAGCGCCCGGTGTCCAACTTTGATCCGGCCACCTGCCCCGGTTTCAATACCTGGAAATACGGGCTGAAAGACTTGCCCGCCTATGTGGCCGGGCAAAAGCACCACACGCTTGAGCAAAACTATGTGAGCCGCGACATTACCTATTTGCTCGGGGCCAAAGACACCGACCCCAACCATCCGGCGCTGGATAAAAGCTGCGAAGCCGAAGCCCAGGGCGCGTATCGCTTGATACGTGGGCACAACTACTTTGACTACCTGACCCAGCGCCATCCGCAGGGGCTCAACCAACGCTTGGTTGAAGTGCCGGGGGTTGGCCACAACGGCGATGAAATGTTCACCTCGCCAGAAGGGCAAAAGGCGCTGTTCGCAAGGTAAGTTCGCCCTGCTCTTTGTAGGAGCGAGCTTGCCTCGCGATCTTTTGATCGATTAAAAGATCGCGAGGCAAGCTCGCTCCTACAGAGGTGGGGAGTCAATTCAGCAGTTGGTGGAGTTCGGCGCAGTCTTTGGCGTGCCAGTCGGTCAGTTCGGGCCACGGATTGTCCGGGACGTTGACCAATACCGTTTTGCTCCCGGCCGCACGGCCGCATGCCAGGTCAAAACGGTAGTCGCCCACCATCACCATGTCCGACGGCGCAACAGCCCAGGCTTGCGCCAACTGCAGTAGGCCATCGGGGTCGGGTTTGTGCGCGGCGTTCTCGCGCCCCAATACGTCCTGCGGCGCAAAGCACTGATCCAGACCAATCGCCTTGAGGGTGATGTGCGCCAGCTCTTGAGCGTTACGCGTCAACACGCCCAGGCGGTAACCACGGGCAGCCAGGTCGCGCACCAGCTCGATTGCGCCCGGCGCTGGCGTGGAAGCCAATGCCAGTTCGCGCTCATGCTCCAGCAACCAGGCATGCTTGGCGGCCGCTTCGTCAGCGGGCAAGCCGTTGAGGTGGGTCAGGATGTCGTCTTCGGACGGGATGCCCAATGCCTGACGAATCGCCGCAAAGTCATGCACGGCGAGGGTCAGGGTGCCGTCCATGTCGAACACCCAATGCTTGATGTCCTTGAGTGTCATGCCCAGTCCTTGCGGTGGCGGATCAGGCCTTCCTGCGTCACCGAGGCGACCAGTTTACCCGCGCGGTTGTAGACACTGCCGCTCGAGAACCCGCGCGAGTTACCGGCCCACGGGCTGTCCATGGCGTAGAGCAACCAGTCATCCATGCGCAGCTCGCCGTGGAACCACAGCGCGTGGTCGAGGCTGGCCACTTGCATGTCGCGTTGCCACACGCCTTTGCCATGGGGCAGCAGCGAGGTGGTCAGCAAGCCGAAGTCCGAGGCGTAGGCCAGCAGGTATTTATGCAGAGCCAGGTTGTCGGGCAAGGTGCCGTCGGCGCGAAACCACACGTATTTGATCGGGTCGCTGACCTGGGGGTTGAACGGGTCTTCACCGACCACCGGGCGGAACTCGATGGGCTTGGCACACAGCAGTTTTTCACGCATTGATTCAGGGATCAGGTCCGCGCGCTGGCGAATCATCTCAAGCTCGGATGGCAGGTTTTCAGGCCCCACCACGTCGGGCATCGGGTTTTGATGTTCAAAGCCGTTCTCATCGTATTGAAACGACGCGCTGCTGGTGAAAATCGGTTGGCCCTTCTGGATGGCAGTCACCCGGCGGGTGCTGAAACTGCCACCATCACGCACCCGGTCAACCTGGTACACCACCGGCAAGCTGGCATCGCCGGGGCGCAAAAAATAACCGTGCAATGAGTGCACGTGCCGAGCGTCTTCTACAGTCTGGCTCATGGCCGACAACGATTGTCCCAGCACCTGACCGCCGAACAGCTGGCGAAAGCCCAAGTCCTGGCTGCTACCGCGAAAGAGGTTCTCTTCAATCGGTTCCAGGGTCAACAAGTTGACCAGATCATCCAATACTTGGCTCATTCAGACTCTCCTCACACAGAGCAATACCGTCGTAATCTTCGCTACGTCGGCCAACAAAAAATTTCGGCTCAGGCCTCAGCCCGTTTAACCGTGCAACGTTTCCAGCCACTGTGCCCGTGAAATGCGATACAGCACATGCGGCCTTAGTGGATGACCTTCAACCAGCTTGGGATGTTCAAAGTCGCCATCCAGGTCACGCTGCATGCCGATGGCCTGCATGACCTTTTGCGATGGCAAGTTGGGCTCGCTGGTGAACGACACCACTTGATCCAGCGCCAGCCGATCAAAGGCGCAGCGCAACACCGCCCAGGCCGCCTCACTGGCGTAGCCCAACCCCCAATGTTCAGGCGCCAGTCGCCAGCCTATTTCAACGGCCGGGGTGAATGCAGCGGCAAAACTGACATTTAACAGCCCGGTACAGCCAATAAAGGCGCCGGTGTCTTTACGCTCCAATGCCCACATACCGTAGCCGTATTCGGCAAAGTGACCGCGAAAACGGCCAATCAGGGCTGCGCTTTCGAGGCGACTCAGGGCCGCCGGGAAGTACCGCATCACCTGCGGGTCAGCGCACAGGGCAGCGAACTCTGGCAAGTCAGTGTCACGCCAGGGGCGCAGGCGCAAACGCGGACTTTCCAGCTCTTTGATCTGCTCCATCAGGCCTCTCCAGTGGTTACCGGGCTTTGCACATGCCCAGCAGTGTACAGCGCTGTTAATATCCAGCGCTCGTTCCGACGTGAAATCCTTATGCCCGTACCGCTGATCTACCACGAAGACTACAGCCCCCAGTTCCCTGCGGAGCATCGCTTCCCGATGGACAAGTTCCGCCTGCTGCACGATCACCTGATCGACACCGGGCTGACCCGCGATGCCGATTTGCTGCGCCCCGAGCTGTGCCCTGTGGATATCCTCGCGCTGGCCCATGACCGCGCCTATATCGAGCGCTACATGGCCGGCGAACTGGCCCGCGAAGATCAACGCCGCCTGGGCTTGCCCTGGAGCGAAGCCCTGGCGCGGCGGACCATTCGCGCCGTGGGCGGCTCACTGCTGGCCGCCGAACAGGCCCTTGAGCACGGGCTAGCCTGCCATTTGGCCGGAGGCACTCACCACGCCCATTACGATCACCCGGCGGGCTTTTGCATCTTCAATGACCTGGCGGTGATCAGCCATTACTTGCTGGAAAGCGGCCGGGTGAACCGCGTGCTGATCTTCGACTGTGACGTGCATCAGGGCGATGGTACGGCGCGGATTCTTGAACATACGCCAGAGGCCATTACCGTTTCCCTGCACTGTGAAAAGAATTTTCCGGCTCGCAAGGCGCAAAGCGACTGGGACATAGGCCTACCGATGGGCATGGGCGACACCGAGTATTTGCAGGTGGTCGACGAGGCGCTCAATTACCTGTTGCCGCTCTATCAACCGGACCTGGTGCTCTACGACGCAGGCGTGGATGTGCATAAAGACGATGCCCTGGGCTATTTGAAGCTGACCGATGAAGGCGTGGCGGCACGGGATGAAAGCGTGATGCGCCATTGCCTGGGCCGGGATATCCCGGTGGTGGGCGTGATTGGCGGCGGTTACAGCAAAGACCGCAAGGCGCTGGCGCGGCGCCACGGGATCTTGCACCACAGCGCGCAGAAGGTCTGGTTGTCATCAGGCGGTCATTAAGCTGTGAGTCTTTTACCCACAATGCCTGTGGAACTGCCTGTGGATAACCTGAGTGAAAGCCCTTGCAGGCCACGGTGCGTATGGCCTGCAGAAAGCTGTACGTTTTTCGTACAGCCCTTGCCTGTGTAGGAGCGAGCTTGCCTCGCGATCTTTAAAAAGATCAAAAGATCGCGAGGCAAGCTCGCTCCTACACAGGGTATTGGGTGTTCCTCAGGTAGAATGCCCGGCTTATTTCGCCGATTTGCAGCCTTGCCATGACTGAACACACGTCCTCCCCTTCCCCGCACGTCGCCATTATAGGCGGTGGCCCCGCCGGTTTGATGGCTGCCGAAGTGTTGAGCCAGGCGGGCGTGCAGGTGGATCTGTTTGACGGCATGCCGTCGGTCGGCCGCAAGTTTTTGCTCGCCGGTGTCGGCGGCATGAACATCACCCACTCCGAACCTTACCCGGCGTTTTTGTCACGTTATGCCGAGCGGGCGCCGCACATGGCGCCGTTGCTGCGGGCGTTTGATGCCGATGCCCTGTGCCAGTGGATCCACGACCTGGGCATCGAAACCTTTGTAGGCAGTTCGGGCCGGGTGTTCCCCACCGACATGAAAGCCGCGCCGCTGCTGCGCGCCTGGCTCAAGCGCCTGCGCGAATCCGGCGTAGTTATCCACACCCGCCACCGCTGGTTGGGCTGGCAAGCAGATGGCCAGTTGCGCATCGACAGCCCTGAGGGCGAAAAACTGCTCAAGCCGGATGCCGTGGTGCTCGCCTTGGGCGGTGGCAGTTGGGCACGGCTGGGCTCTGATGGCGCATGGATGCCGTTACTGGCAGAGCGCGGCGTCGAGCTGGCGGCCTTGCAGCCGAGCAATTGCGGGTTTGATGTGGCGGGCTGGAGCGAGGTGTTGCGCAGCAAGTTCGCCGGGGCGCCCTTGAAGAACATCGCCATTGCCCTGGAGCACAGCGCACCGCGCTTGGGCGAATGCGTGATCACCGCCAGCGGTATTGAAGGCAGTTTGATTTATGCCTGGTCTGCGCCGATTCGTGAGGCCATCAACCAGCATGGCGCTGCAACGATTCTGATCGATCTGTTGCCCAACAAGCCTGTGGATAAAATCGCTGCGGCCTTGGCCAAGCCACGAGGCTCACGCTCGATGAGCAAGCATTTGCACAGTCAGTTGGGTCTGGACGGGGTGAAAGCGGCGCTGTTGCGCGAGCTGGCCCCGGCCGATGACTTCAACCACCCGGCGCAGTTGGCCAAAGCGATTAAAGCCCTGCCCCTGACACTGATCAAGGCACGCCCGCTGGACGAGGCCATCAGCAGCGCCGGCGGCGTGCGCTTTGAGGCACTGGATCACAACCTGATGCTCAACGCAGTACCGGGTGTGTTCTGCGCAGGCGAGATGCTGGACTGGGAAGCCCCCACCGGCGGCTACTTGCTCACCGGCTGCTTTGCCAGCGGGCGCGCCGCAGGGTTGGGGGTTTTAAGCTGGTTGCAAGCACAACGCTGATCACCTGGGTGGGAGCGGGCTTGCTCGCGATGGCATCGACGCGCTAATCAGATTGACCGAGGCGCCTGAATCGCGAGCAAGCCCGCTCCCACATATTGAAGGGCGGGTTATGGCTTGCGCTTGCGCGGGCCGGTGTTGAACACCGGGACTTTGCGCACAGGCTTGACCGAAGGCTCGGCAGGGGCCACGTCGCCGCTGTCCACCCATTTGCCCAGGTTGCGCTTGCCGCCACCGCCTGCTGTTTTAGGCTTTTTCGGTTTCTTCGGCTTTTTGACCACCTGGCCCGTCGCATCGGTTTGCGGCACGCGGTGCTCTGGCTCGAAGTCGGGTTCTTCGTGGCGGGTCAATGTCTGACGGGTCAACATCTCGATTGCCGACAACATGTTCACTTCGTCCGCACAGACCAGCGAGATCGCCTCGCCTTTCAGGCCCGCTCGGCCGGTACGACCAATGCGGTGAATGTAGTCTTCGGCCACGATCGGCAAGTCGAAGTTGACCACCAGCGGCAGGTCGTCGATGTCCAGGCCGCGCGCGGCGACGTCAGTGGCGACCAGAATCTGCACTTCGCTGGCCTTGAAGCGATCCAGCGCACGTTGACGGGTAGCCTGTGGCTTATCGCCATGGATGCCGTCCGCGTTGATCCCCAGGCCTTGCAGCTTGCCCACCAGCTCATCGACACCGTTACGGGTCTTGGCGAACACCAGCACTTGCTTCCAGCGCTGGGTACGCAGCAAGTGCAGAAACAACTCTGACTTGCGCTTTTTATCAACCGGGATCACCCACTGCTTGACGCTGCTGGCCGCCACGTTGCGCGGGCTGACTTCGATGCTCAGCGGGTTGTCGAGCATTTGTTCGGCCAACAGGCGGATCGCGTCCGAGAACGTCGCCGAAAACAGCAAGGTCTGGCGTTTTTTCGGCAAGGCACGGTAAATGTCGCGCAGTTCTTCGGAGAAACCGAGGTCGAGCATGCGGTCGGCTTCGTCCAGAATCAGGGTTTGCAACTGGTTGAACTTGATCGCGTTCTGGCGATACAGGTCGAGCAAGCGGCCCGGGGTCGCCACCAGCACGTCAACGCCTTTGCGCAGCTTCATCATTTGCGGGTTGATGCTGACTCCGCCGTACACCGCATAGGTGCTCAACGGCAGGTGCTCGGCGTACTGGCGAATGTTCTCGTGAACCTGTTCGGCCAGTTCGCGGGTCGGTACCAGCACCAGCGCGCGGATCGAGTTGCTGGTGACCTTTGGCCCTTCCATGGTCAGCAATTGCAGCAATGGCAAGGCAAAGCCGCCTGTTTTGCCGGTGCCCGTCTGGGCGGCGGCCATCAGGTCACGGCCTGCCAGCACTGCGGGAATCGCTTGGGCCTGAACCGGGGTGGGGGTCTTGTAGCCGAGCGCCTCAAGGGCGCGCAGCAAGGGCTCGATCAGGCCAAGGGTGGCGAATGTCATGGGAATACCGTCGAAAAAGGTCTGCGCAGGGGTGCATAAAGTGCAATGGCGCGCAGTTTACCCTAATTCAGACGGTTTTCTGCTTGCGCCACTGCGGCAACCCGATCAACACCACGGCGCTGATGATCACCGCCATCGCCAGGCACTCTTCGACGCCAATGCTCTCGCCCGCAAACACGATGCCCAGCATCACCGCTACGGCCGGGTTGACGTAGGCATAGCTGGTAGCCGCCGCCGGACGCACGTTTTTCAGCAGGTACATGTAGGCGCTGAAGGCGATGATCGAGCCGAAGAACACCAGATACAGCAACGCGCCCCAGCCTGCGGCAGTTGGCAGATGGGTCATGCGTTCGCCGCTGAGCAGGCTGCCGGCCAGCAGCACCGCACCTGCGGTGATCATTTCGGCGGCGCTGGCCATGGCGCCTGCGGGCAGCGGCAAATGACGACTCCACACCGAGCCGAACGCCCAGGCGGCAGCGGCAAAGAGGATCATCGCCGCGCCCAGCGGGCTGGCTTGCAGGTTGGAGCCGAGGTTAAGCATGCCGATGCCGATCAGCCCCAGCGCGATACCCGCCCATTCCAGGCGAGTGTTGCGTGCGCCCCAAAAGTAGCCGAACAACAACGTAAACAGTGGCACCGTCGCCACAGCCAGGGCCGCGACACCAGAGGCCACGCCCGAGTGCTCGGCCAGGGTCACGCCACCATTGCCGCAGGCCAGCAACAGAAAACCGATCATGGCTGCCGAGCGCCACTGCACAAACGTCGGTGCAGGCGCCCCGCGCCAGCGCATAAAGCCATACATCAAAAAGCCCGCCACCAGAAAGCGCACCCCGGCCATCATCAACGGCGGCCAGGACTCAATCCCGATGCGAATCACCAGATAGGTCGAACCCCAAATGACGTACAACGCAAAAAAAGCACCGATCAGTTGTAACGGGAAACGACGTGCGGCAGGCATGGGGGCAGCTCGGAAGGCAAAGGCAGGGGACTAGGGATTCTAGACAAAGGGCTGCGAAATAATAAGTAACAGAACGCACCAAAAGTGACCCGTACACTTTGGGGGCAGTTCATCGTGTAGGAGCGAGCTTGCCTCGCGATCTTTTAAACGATCAAAAGATCGCGAGGCAAGCTCGCTCCTACACGGGAATAAACGTTTTAGAAACCGCGATAACGCTTCAGGTGTTCGTTGATCTTCGCTGCCGGGACTTTCTGCAACTTGCACAGCAGGTCGTGATCCAGCGCTTTCAGCCCGTGCTGCTGGCGCAGTTGCTCGGCCAGGTAGGCCGTCAGGTTGGCGGCCATTTCAGCATCAGCCATGGCCCGGTGAGCCTGCCCGGTATGGGGCAAGTCGGCAAAGGCGGTCAGGGTGCCCAGCTTGTGGTTGGGCGCGGCCGGCATCAGCCGCCGGGCCAGCAACAGCGAGCAGGCAAAGTTCTGCAAACGGGTGCGCTTGATGCGGCCCATTTCAAAGTCCCAGAACTTTTGGTCAAACGCTGCGTTGTGCGCCACCAGCGGGGTAATCCCCACGAACTCGTTGACCTCATTCATTACCCGCTCGGCAGGCGGCGCGGTTCGCAGCATGGCGTTGCTGATGCCAGTCAGTTGCTCGATAAATCCCGGCACCCGCACGCCGGTGTTCATCAGGCTTTGGTAACGCTCGACGATGCGCCCCTGTTCAAGTATCACCACGGCAATTTCAGTGGCCCGGCACGAGCTGCTCGGCGAAAGGCCGGTGGTTTCAAAGTCGATGACCGCAATGCGTTCCAAACCTGATCAATCCTGTCAAAAATGAGCGTTATTTAAGCAGCAAGTTGCCTTCAATCGGCACGTAGCGAGTGGCCGCGCGGATCAATGAGTTGGCGGTCAGGCCGGGCACGCCATAGGCCACGGTCTGGACCCCGTGCTTGTTGGCAATGCGCTCAAGCAACAGGTCAAAGTCGCCGTCACCCGAGGCCAGCACCACTTCGTCGACATTGGCTGCCGAGTCCATGATGTCGATGGTAATGCCCACGTCCCAGTCGCCCTTGGCCGAGCCATCGCTGCGCTGAATATAAGGTTTGAGTTTTACCGTGAAGCCCAGGTTGCGCAAAATTTGCTGGAACTGCTGCTGTTTGCTGTCACCCCGATCAATGGCGTAGGCGTAGGCCTCGACAATTTCACCGTGCTGGCTGATATCGGCCCACAACGCCGCGTAATTGAAATGGCAGCCATAGGCCTGGCGAACCGTGTAATAGAGGTTCTGCACATCCGCGAAGACCGCAATTTTTTTCACCGGCAAACCTCTTGAGGCCCAGGCAGCGGGCAGGTAGGTAAAACACAAGGCAGCAGTATGCCAGCCTGCCGAGGGTTTGCGCGGATAAACCGCCCAGCGAGCCATCAGCCGCCGGGCGTTGGGGGATCAGACGAAGGAATCGTCGTCGGAATAGAAGCTGTCATCGTCGTTGAAACCGCCGCCATCAAAGCCGGACCGGTCGTTGTTGGCGAACTGCTGGTTGTCGTTGCCCCAGCCATTGCCGCCCGCCGATGTCGGCTCTTCGATGATTTCTTCAATCACTTGCGGCTGCTGATGATGGCTGAACAAGCTGCTGATGCCCTGGGCGAGCATCACGCCGCCGGCCACACCGGCTGCTGTTTTCAAGGCGCCACCGAGAAACCCGCTACCTGCTGCGGGCGCTGCAGCCGCCGGTGGCGGCGCGTAGGCCGGCGCTGATGCAGGCGGTGCTGAAGACGGGCCGTCGCGCCAGCCGCCGGAGCTTGGCGGGGCACTGAATGACTGGCTCGGTGCGGGTGCCGGAGCTGGCTCACGGCTGCCGCCACCAAACAGGCTGGACAGAAAACTGCCGCCCGTAGCGGCCGGCGCAGGTGCAGCCGCCGCAGCGCGGGCTTGCTGCAACTCGGCTTGCAGTTGTTTGTTCTGTTGGTCGAGCTGCTTGATCGCCGCCTCTTGCACCAGAATTGCTTGGGTCATGAAATACGTCGCCAACGGCTGGCGTGCAATGTGATCGTTGATCAGCGACTGCGCTTGCGCGTCTCGCGGGGCCGCCTCTCGTTCAGCCTGTTGCAACCGGGTAAATAGCCCGTCAATCAGGGTTTGCTCTTCGCTGTTCATGACGACCTCGTTCGATTGTCGAAAAATCTGCTAACCGCCCACCACAGTAGGCACTCAAAAGTTATGGGGACGTTACGAGAAGTTTCAATGAACCTTTACCCAGCTTTACATTTGCTAACCGTCGCGTGTCATCGGTTAAAGTGGCGGACTGTTTCCAGACTGCTGAAACCTGACAATGAATCCGCTTACCGTTCTTCGTGACTCTCTGTACTTCATCCAGCGCAACCTCGGCCAAGTCATCACCCTGTGCTTGCCCTTGGTGATTCTTGAAGCCGTGCTGCAATACGTTGTGGACGACGCGGTAGGCCCGAATGCGTCACAGGGCTACGCGCTCATCGTCGGCCTGCTGGTGTACCCGCTGTACACCGGGGCGCTGATTGTGTTCCTCGATGCCCGCAGCCGCGGCGAAAGCCCGAGCAACCGCGACGTGCTGGCCCGGGCGCTCAGCCTGTGGCCCAAGTTCACCCTGTTGGCCGCCATCAGCACGCTGTTGATTGTGCTGGGGCTGTCGATGTTCTTTATTCCTGGCATCTACCTCACCGTGGTTCTGGCGTTTTCCGAGTACAACCTGGTGCTGCGCGGTCAGCCACCGCTGACGGCCATCAAGTCGAGCCTGATCATGAGCCGCGGCCATTTCTGGCGGATCTTCGTCTGCATTCTGGCAGTCATGGGGCCTTTGCTTCTGCTCAAGCAACTGAGCTTTTCGCTGGTCCCTGAAGACACCAACGCGGTGGTGACGGTGGCACTGGAAAGCTTCAACAGCTTTTTGCAGTTGTTCCTCTCGGTGGTTCTGTTCCGGCTCTTTATGCTGATAAGCGAAAAGTCCGACGCATAACCAAGAAAATTTCCTATACCCAGAGCCTTGGGGGGCCGCGCTGCCGTCAGGTATGCTCGGCACCTCCTTCGCCCCTCATAAGCAGAGCCCATGCCACGTATACTGCGCCCCACTGTATTAGGTTTAGTGCTGAGCTCCGCGGTTGTGGCTGGCCTGATTTACAGCGTTACGTGGCGCCCGGACGCTAAAGAGGTGATGGCAGTCAGTTGCCCTGTCGCCGCCCCCACGCTGGTGGCCGGGCAAGCGATCAAGATCATGACCTGGAACGTCCAGTACCTGGCCGGCAAGCGCTATGTGTTCTGGTACAACCTGATCGACGGCAGCGGCCCGGATGACCGCCCTACCCGTGAAGACATGGCCTTCAGCCTGGATGAAGTGGCGCGGGTGATTCGTGATGAGCAGCCCGACCTGATCCTGCTGCAAGACCTCGATGAAGAAGCCAAGGCCAGCGACTATCAAAACCAGCTCGCCCTGTTGCAGGAACGTCTGGTCGACCTCTACCCGTGCAGCACCCAGGCCTTTACCTGGAAAGCCGACTTTGTTCCCGACCGGCATATTTTCGGCAGCGTCGGCCGCAAGATCGTCACCCTCAGCCGTTACCAGATCGAACACGCCGAGCGTCTGCAATTGCCGGTGGCCGAGAGCAACCTGATCAGCCGTCAATTCCAGCCCAAGCCCGCCATGCTGGTCAGCTACCTGCCGCTCAATGACGGTGGGCAACTGGTGGCCATCAACACCCAGCTCGATGCTGCCACCCTCAACAACAGCAACCTCAAGCGCCAAATGCAAGCGGCGGCAGCGCTGGTCGACAAATATGAAAGCCAGGGCACGCCGTGGGTGATTGGCGGCAACTTCAACCTGCTGCCCATCGGCCAGTTCCTGCGCCTGCCCGCTGAACAGCGTCTGGGCTACTCGCCTGACAGCGAGCTGCATCTATTGTGGGAAAAGTACCCGATGCTCCCCAGCAATCCGGAAGCCACCGGCATCGACCGCGAGCAATGGCTGACCTTCTTCCCCAACAACCCCGCCGTCGGCGAGCCTGACCGCACCCTCGACTACCTGTTCTACAGCCCCAAACTGCAACGCGTTGAAGGCTATGTGCGCCAAGAAGACACCCAGGCCGTGTCAGATCACCTGCCAGTAGTCGGGCGGTTCTTGCTGCCGGCTGACTGAGCAGGCACAACGAAAAAGGGGGGCGACCGTTACCGGTCACCCCCCTTTTTTATTGCTCGCAAATGATCAGTTGCGGGCTGCCAGTGCGCCATTCACTGGCTGGTCTTTCTTCGCTTTGCCACTGTCCGAAATGAAGATCACGGTGATCAGGATGCCAAACAGTGCAAGCCCGGCCAACAGGTACAGACCGCTTTCGTAAGTGCCTGTCATTTCCTTAAGCGCGCCAATGATGCCAGGGCCAAAGAAACCACCCAGGTTGCCGACCGAGTTGATCAGGGCAATACCTGCCGCGGCACTGCTGCCACTCAGGTACAGCGCCGGCAGCGGCCAGAAAGGTCCTTTGGCGCCCATGATGCCAACCGTTGCGACACACATCGCGATGATGGCCATGTTACTGCCGGTCAGCCAACCCGCCGTGCCCAGGCCACCCGCGATAAACAACAGGGAAATGATGACGAAGGCGGTGCGCTTCTGGAAACGGTCCGACAGGAAGCCGATGGTCACCATGCCGATGCATCCGACGACGTAAGGGATAGCGGTGATCCAGCCGATGTCCATACCGCTGAAGCCTTGCTGCTTGATGATCTGTGGCAAGAACATCGACAGGCCAATGTTGGCCGCCGTCGCACAGAAGTAAATCATGCACAAGGCAAGGATCGACGGGTTGCAGAACACTTTCCACAAAGACGACTTTTCGTCCAGCGCGACAGGGTGCGCCTTGGCATCTTTATCCAGTTCGGACATCAACCACTGACGCTCTTCATCGCTCAGCCAGGACGCCTGCTTTGGCGAATCCGGCAGGTATTTGAGGACCACGCCGAACAGCAGCACGCCCGGGATCCCTTCAATCAGGAAGAGCCACTGCCAGCCTTTGAGGCCCAGCGCGCCATCCAGTTGCAACAGCGCCGTCGAGACCGGAGCACCAATGGCCAACGAGATCGGGATGGAGAGCATGAAAATCGAGATGATGCGTGCGCGGTAACGCACCGGGAACCAGTAGGTGAGGTACAGAATGACCGCAGGGAAGAAGCCCGCTTCAGCCACACCCAGCAGGAAGCGCATGATCAGGAAGCTTTTTGGGCCCTGAACCAATGCCATGCAGGTGGCGATCAGCCCCCAAGTGAAGAGGATCCGGGCAATCCAGCGGCGCGCACCGACTTTCGCCATGAGCAGGTTGCTGGGTACTTCGAACAGGCAGTAACCGATGAAGAACAAACCCGCGCCCCAGCCATAAACGGCAGCGCTCAGGCCAATGTCAGCGTTCATCGTCAGGGCGGCAAAGCCCACGTTGACCCGATCCAGATAGGAAATGATGTACAGGCAGATCAGTAGCGGCAAGAGCCTCAGAAAGATCTTGCGTGTCACCTGCTTTTCAATGGCAGTGCTCATAGTTAAGAACTCTTATTTTTTTAGGCTTAATGGATATCGCGGTAAACCACTGTCTAACTAATCTGGCAAAACACCTCATCTGAATGAATCGTTCATGCGCCGGTTAGCTAGCAAACCGACGAGGCCTTTGACGCCATGCGCGATTGCAGTAAGGCGCGAAGATTGCCACAGCAAGGCCCACATCCAAACCGAGAAAAAATGCCTCTATACATGCAGAAAACACATGAATGAGATGAGCGGTAATTTTGCCTACAGGTGCACGAGCGCCCCTTAAAAGCCTCTAAAACTGCGGTTTCAGACCATAAAACCATGATTTAAAGGGCCGAGTATTTGACCGTGCGGCTGTTCGCGCTGTGCTGATCAAGCAAATGTCGTATGCTGGCCCTTTGATTTAAAGCGCTGCTTTCCCACCCCGACCATCGATTTATTCACGCAGAGTCAGCATGAATCCTCGGACACTTAACCCCTCAATCTCTTCCTTGCTGGCGTTCGAAGCGTCTGCCCGACATGGCAGCTTCACGCGCGCGGCCGAAGAACTAAGCCTGTCTCAAAGTGCAGTTAGCCGACAAGTTCAGTCATTGGAAGAACTGCTGGGGGTTTTGCTCTTCGACAGAATTGGCAGGCACATTACGCTGACGGAAGTGGGTCGCATTTATTCCGTGGAAGTTGCCGGAGCGCTGGCACGAATTCGTGATGCAACCATGCAGGCCCTTGCCTACCGAAGTGGCGGCGGGTCTTTGCATTTGGGCGTATTGCCGACGTTCGGCACCAAGTGGTTGTTGCCGCGCATGAGTGATTTTTATGCCAAACACCCCGAGATCCTTGTGCATATCCACTCGCGTGCGAGCACCGTCGACTTCACCACCACCGGGCTGGATGCCGCCATTTGTGTCGGTGAAGGGGTCTGGCACCATGTGGTCTCACACAAGCTTTTCGATGAGGAACTGGTCCCGCTGGTGGGCAGCAGCAATGCCGAGGCTGAGCGCTACACCTGCGCTGAAGACCTTCGCTCTGCCCAGTTGCTGCAGGTCGCCCCGCGCCCGCACCTCTGGCTTGAGTGGTTCAAAATGCAGAACTGCCAACCTGGCCGGTTGAGGCTGGGCCCGCAATTCGAACTCACCACCCACCTGATCCAGGCGGTGTCATCGGGCATCGGGGTCGGGCTGTTGCCGCGTTTTCTGGTCAAGGACGAGCTGGCCAACAACACCCTGCGCATCCCGTTCGACTCCATTTCACCGACCGGTACGGCCTACTACCTGCTCATCCCGCCGCACAAGGCCAATCACCGGCCCATCGCGGTGTTCAAGGACTGGCTGATGGGTCAGCTGTAAGCCGGCAAACCCTGCTGCCGCGGGCTCGGCAGCGCATCATGAGCATCACTAACGATTTGCTGAAATCAATTCATTATCTATCGCTGAACTTCTCGTCCAGAATGCCCCTTAATTAGAAACATCATCAAGATTATCAAGAGATAAACCAGAAAGCCCTGTTCTGGTTTATCTCTTCTATTAAGGCGTCAGATCATAATGAGCAGAGAATTCACATTTTCTATCAAGAGCATTCGCTTTGATGAAAACTATCAGCCTTCAAACACGACGCGCATTACGACTAACTTTGCCAACTTGGCGCGCGGCGAACATCGCCAAGAGAACTTGCGCAACACCTTGAAAATGATTAACAACCACTTCAATACGCTGGCGCATTGGGACAACCCAAAGGGCGACCGTTATGCGGTGGAACTTGAAATCATTTCGGTCGCCATGAACCTTGATGCTGAGCGCAGTGACAACGCCCTGCCACTGATTGAAATATTGAAAACCCATATTATCGATCAGCACACCCACGAGCGCATTGAAGGCATTGTGGGCAATAACTTTTCTTCTTATGTACGCGATTATGACTTTAGCGTGCTGTTGCTGGACCACAATAAAGGCCAATCAACGTTCAGCACACCGGCCAACTTTGGTGAGTTGCACGGCCAACTGTTCAAGTGCTTTGTTAATTCAAACACCTACAAAGAACACTTCAACAAACCGCCAGTGATCTGCCTGAGCGTGTCGAGCAGCCGGACCTACCTGCGCACGGAAAACCAGCACCCGGTGCTGGGCGTTGAATACCAGCAGGATGAATACTCCCTGACCGATGATTACTTCCGCAAAATGGGCTTGAAGGTGCGCTATTTCATGCCGCCGAACAGCGTGGCACCGCTGGCTTTTTACTTTGCCGGTGACTTGTTGGGTGATTACACCAACCTTGAACTGATCAGCACCATCAGCACGATGGATTCCTTCCAGAAGATCTATCGCCCTGAGATTTACAACGCCAACTCTGCCGCCGGCAAAGCCTATCAGCCGAGTTTGAAACATCAGGATTACTCACTGACGCGAATTGTTTACGACCGAGAAGAACGCAGCCGGTTGGCGATTGAACAAGGCACCTTTGTTGAAGAGCACTTTATCAAGCCGCACCACGCCATTCTTGAGCAGTGGTCCGCCCATTACGCTCTTTAACGACTTATTAAGACAAGGTTATCCACCATGAAAAAATTACTCCCTACTTCAACGGCCGGCAGTTTGCCGAAACCGTCCTGGCTAGCACAACCCGAAACACTGTGGTCGCCCTGGAAGTTGCAAGGTGAAGAACTTATTGAAGGCAAACAAGATGCCTTGTTACTGGCCCTGCAAGAACAACAGCACGCCGGTATTGATATCGTCAGTGATGGCGAACAAACACGCCAACACTTTGTCACCACGTTTATTGAACACCTCAGCGGCGTTGATTTTGAAAAGCGCGAAACTGTCAGGATTCGTGACCGTTATGACGCCAGCGTCCCTACCGTAGTAGGGGCTGTTGCGCGGCAAAAGCCGGTGTTTGTGGAAGACGCCAAGTTCTTGCGTCAACAGACCACGCAACCCATTAAATGGGCGCTGCCAGGTCCTATGACCATGATCGATACGCTGTACGACAACCACTATAAAAGCCGCGAAAAACTCGCCTGGGAATTCGCCAAAATCCTTAACCAGGAAGCCCTGGAACTGGAAGCGGCGGGCGTCGATATTATTCAGTTTGATGAACCCGCTTTTAACGTGTTCTTTGACGAAGTGAATGACTGGGGCGTGGCGACCCTGGAACGAGCCATTGAAGGCCTCAAGTGCGAAACGGCTGTGCATATCTGCTACGGCTATGGCATCAAGGCCAACACCGACTGGAAAAAAACCTTGGGTTCAGAGTGGCGCCAATATGAAGAGGCGTTCCCCAAGCTGCAACAATCGAGCATCGACATCATTTCGCTGGAATGCCACAACTCCCACGTCCCCATGGACCTGCTGGAACTGATTCGCGGCAAAAAAGTGATGGTCGGCGCCATTGATGTGGCCTCGCACACCATCGAAACACCCGAGGAAGTGGCCAATACCCTGCGCAAGGCGCTGCAGTTTGTAGACGCCGACAAACTGTACCCGTGCACCAACTGCGGCATGGCCCCGCTGCCACGTCACGTTGCACGCGGCAAGTTGCAAGCGTTGACGGCTGGCGCCGAGATCATCCGCAGAGAACTGTCGAAGTAAGCACTGCCTGCGGGCTTTAAACACGAGTAACGCCTGAAGTCAGCCCATTTAAGCGGGCGACTTCAGGCTTATCCCTATTCAGGACCCACCATGGCACTTCCTCGTACGGCGATCGAACCCTTGAGCTTTCGCGAAGCCCTAGGGCACTACGCATCCGGCATCACAGTGATCACCTCACACGTGGATGACGAGCCGATTGGCTTCACCTGCCAGTCGTTCTATAGCGTGTCGATGAGCCCACCGCTGGTGTCTTTCAGCGTTATGGCCAGTTCAGCCAGCTACCCGAGAATTCGTCAGGCGGGTCGGTTCGCGGTCAATATCCTGTCGGGCGAGCAGGTTGCAATTTCCAACCAGTTCGCGCGCAAAGGCACCGACAAATGGCACGGCGTCGACTGGCAGCCATCGCCGCTGGGCAACCCGGTTATCGCGGGCAGCCTGCATTGGCTTGATTGCGAAATACACGCCGAACACGTTGCCGGTGATCACCTGATCGTGATCGGCGAAGTCAAAGCGTTAAACCTGCAAGAAGCGGCGGCGACGCAGCCACTGCTGTACTTCAAAGGCCAATACTGCAACCTCGCCGCCCTTGGCGCCGCGTGAAGGTTTAGGGCCTCAGCTCTTTCTCGGCTTGGCCCGGGCCGTCGCTTCGGCCACCAACGGGTCATCGGGCCAGTAGTGTTTGGGGTAACGCCCTTTCAGGTCTTTTTTCACCTCGGCATAGGTGCTGCGCCAGAAGTTGGCCAAGTCTTGGGTGACTTGCACCGGGCGCCGGGCGGGTGACAGCAGGTGCAGTTTGACCACCTGCCGCCCGCCCGCGATGCGCGGGGTGTCTGCCAGGCCAAAGAGTTCTTGCAGGCGCACCGCAAGAAACGGCGGGTGCTCGCTGTAGTCCAGACGCACCGACGAACCCGACGGCACTTTGATGTGTTGCGGCGCCAGTTCGTCAAGACGCTGGGGCAGCGGCCATTTGAGCAAGTTATGCACAATGCTCGACAGGTCGAGGTTGGCAAAATGGCTCAGCCGCGACACCCGCCCCAGGTACGGCCCCAGCCAGTCTTCAAGCCCGGCCAGTAACGCCGCATCGCTCACGTCCGGCCATTCGCTTTGGCCCTGGCTGCTCACATCGAGCTGACGCAGCAACGCCACCCGCGCTTGCCACTGCCGCAGTTCAGGCGTCCAGGGGAGTAATTCCAGGCCTTTGCGCCGCACCAGATTGACCAGTGCCTGAGTCCGTGACGCCTCATCGAGGCCAGTCAGGGGTTCACGGCTTAATACCAGTTCGCCGACTTTTCGCTGACGTTCGGCGCGCAATACCCCTTCGCGCTCGTCCCAGTCCAACTGATCCGCAACGCTGACTTGCTCACTGAGCACACCGTCCAACAGCGCCGGATCAAACTCGGCGGCCAGATAAATGCGCTCTTCACGCTGGCCCTGACGACTGCCCAAATCGGCAACCACCAGCCACGGCTGTTTCATCAAGCCGTCGACTTCGCTGAACAACGCCGCCCGGCCATTGGCCAGCCGGTATTCGGCGCCGCCGGGCTTGCGCTGTTGCGCGATGCGATCGGGATAGGCCAGCGCCAGCAAGGCGCCCAGCCAACGCGAATGATCGGGGTCGGCCACCGGCTGGGCAGGCTTGCCGCGCAAGTAGCCCTGATATTGCCGGGCCAGTTGCCTGGCGCGCTGCACGCCGCCCTGCCCGCCCCGCGCCGCCCGGTTTTCACCGGACAACAAGGCTAGACGGCTGTGCACATCGGCCCCGGCACCGCGCAAAATATCGCGTTCACCCAATAACGCGGCCACGTCACAGGCCATCGACGCCAACCCCAGATCGTGCCCGCGCAGCAACAAATGCGCGATACGCGGGTGCGCCGGCAGTTCGGCCATCGCTTCGCCGTGGGCCGTCAGTTTTGGCCCATGCAGGGCGCCCAAGCGCTCCAGCAGTTGCCGGGCCTGTGCATAACTCGCGGCAGGCGGAACATCGAGCCACATCAGTTGCTCAGGGGTGACGCCCCAACGCGCCAGTTGCAGGGCCAACCCGGCCAGGTCGGCCTGAAGAATTTCAGCGCTGCCATAGGCCGCCAACTGTGCGTGTTGGTCTTCGGACCACAGCCGATAACACACCCCCGGCTCCAGTCGCCCGGCCCGGCCGGCCCGCTGGGTGGCGCTGGCGCGGGAGATGCGCTGCGTGTCGAGGCGGGTCATGCCGCTGCCGGGATCAAAACGCGGCACCCGCGCCAGCCCGGCGTCGATCACCACCCGCACGCCGTCGATGGTCAGGCTGGTTTCCGCGATGTTGGTGGCCAGCACCACTTTGCGTGTGCCGCTGGGCGCCGGTTCGATGGCGGCGCGCTGCGCGGCCAGATCCAGTTCGCCATGCAAAGGGCACAACGCGATGTCGCTGCGTTGGCCCAACGCATCGGCCAATTGTTGAGTGACGCGACGGATCTCGGCCTGGCCGGGCAAAAACACCAGCACGCTGCCGGTCTCGTCATGGATAGCGTCCAGCACGGTCTGCACCACTCGCGGCTCGATAAACTCGCCCGGCACAAAAGGCCGTCCCCAGCGCATCGCCACCGGGTACATGCGCCCTTCGCTGCGCAACACCGGGGCATCGTCTAGCAGGCTGGCCAACCGCTCGCCTTCGAGGGTGGCCGACATCAGCAGAATTTTCAGCGGCTGCTCATCGCGAAACAGCTCACGGCCATTGAGGCTCAAGGCCAACGCCAGATCGGCATCCAGACTACGCTCGATGACTTGACCGATTGCACTACCATGTCAAAATCTACTGAAGCACCCACCCACGAAGCCTTCAGGCTAACGAAAAGACCATAATTTAATTGACAATAATCAAAAACACCTCTGCTCTGCCCAACTACCCGTACAAGGCTCTTGCGCCCGACGTGGTCGATCTGCTGGAACGTACTGCGACTAGGGTCGGAAGCATTTCTATCAGCACAACGCTGAAACTCTTCGAGTGCTATTGCGACTTGCAGGGCGTCGAGGTCACCTACCTGACTCTGTCCAGCCCAAGGTATCTGAATCTGGTTAAGGGGTTCATGGGCGCCCTTAGCGGCAACTGCTTCATTGACCACGAACCGGCATCGCGCAGCTCCTTCGTTCGCCTGACGAGTCTTGTCCACGAAGCTCTGCGCATCGAAATTCCTGCGATGGGGCAGGTTGGATACGACAAACAAAACATGCGCAGCAACGAAGGCATCTGGCTTGAACATCGCTCGAAGCTAGACCTGGAGCGGGTTCAGTATTGGAATGGGTGGGCGGTTGAGAGCTTAAAGGGAAAGGAGTTCTACCTCGCCCTTGCATGTGTCTGGACGAGCCATGGCCAAGACTTCACTGAGGACTTCTACCAAGAATGGAGGCAGTTCTATAAGAGGCAGGCCCGCCCAGCATACAGCCAGGTAAATAAGCTGGCGGAATTCTTGTCAGCCAATAGTCAAGACTGGCCCGCTGTGACGTTCCAGCATCCGCAGATGCTCAAGGCATTTTTTCTAGCTTTCATGAAGGATTTCTTCTTGGATGCCCACCATCGCGGGTTGAACCTCAATACCCAGATCAAGGCATGGAACAGCTTCATGTCGAACTGCGAAGAAATTTTTATCGAGACTGGCAAATGGGCTACACCGTACCAAGGCGGGTTGCCTAGGCCGAAAGAAAAGCCTGACCTAGGGCACAGCAGCAGGAAGAAAATTCAGGACGACGGCGTAGTTGTACATGAGAAATTGATCACGCCTGTTCCCCTTTACCTTACTGATGAAGAAGCTATTGAAATTCTATTTAGCAGAGTTCTCACTGATATTTCGATTGTAAAATCTTGGGCCATTGACCAATGCCAGAGCCTAATGACTAGAGTGCGGGAGCGTAAATCTCTGGCAGCTACCGGCACGCCGGTCACAACAGGACAATCGCGAAAAAGCGCTGCTGAGATCGGCCCAGAAAACATCTGCGCCACGTTTGAAAGGGATGGCTTCATACCGGCCAAGAAATATCTTATGCAACACTTCGGCAGCGATAGCAAGGCAAAGATAGCCGAACTCCTCGGACTCCCCACTTCAGAGAAACTGTATCCCTACCAGTGCCTTCTGGTATGCGAACATCCAGAAATCACTGCTGGCTTTCTGAGTAAGCTGCAGTTGCACAATGATAATGGAGACTATATTGGCTACATAAAGACGGAGGGTGGAGCAAGGCTCATTGGTTACAAGGATCGCAGGGGTAAAAAATTCAGCGAACAAGTGATTAATCTCACACCCAGTTCACAAAAGTGGATTGAAGAGATCATTGAAGTGACTACGCCGCTCAGGGAGGCACTGCGAAAACAGGGCAACCCCATCTGGAAAGAGCTTTTTATTACCTGCGGCCTGGGGTTTGCACGCCCTATTAGTGCTATTCCTCAAATGTGGAATCGTTCAAAATTTAAATTAACAGAATCACTACTCGATACATTGACTCAGCAGTTTGCTCCCTACGAGCAACTTATGCCTTGCGAAATGCAGACTTTCTTAGAGCGAGTATCCCTTTCATCACTGAGATCCTCATGCGGCGTGGAAGTTTATCTTCGAACGAAAAGCGTGGCGGAAATGGCCGAGGCCTTGGGTCATGCAAGCTATGACACGAAATTGCTCCGTCGATATCTCCCAGAAGCGATCCTCAGCTTCTTCCAAACCAGATGGATACGTATTTTCCAACGTAGCTTTATATGCGAGGCGATGAAAGACAGTCCTTACCTGCTTGACGCCACGAGTTTCGAAAACATGGACGAGTTACATGTCTTCCTGAAAAACCATGCTCTCAAGGACATACCTCATCACTTGAGAAACCCTGATAATAAGCCCAGCGCTGAACAGGTCGCCGCTCAAAACAGCCAAGTGTACATTTCTATTGATGTAGGCATTATGACGGCACTTCTCTCCTTGCAGGCGGCAGTTCAAGCTTCTGAGAGAGCAGAACAGGTCTGTGGTCGAGCCAGGTATTGGGCCGAAGTCTCGAAGGCGGTAAGCGAAGAGATCGAGCGCGGGCATGACAGCCTGCTCAAAGAACATCTCAACGTCGCTAGAAATCATTGCAACCCAAACCGTATGAACAAGGTCATCCATGCTACTGCCGCCTGAGCTCGACTTCCTGAATCCGTTCTTCGTCTCTCCATCTACAGCTTTGAGGAAGGTTGACTGGTTGCTCAGTGACTTTGATGAAAACACCTGGAAATATAGTTTTGGATTTAAAACTCCTAAGGCTATTGATTGGGACGTTATGCTCAATGATGGAAGCAGTCTCATCGATCCAAAAAACAAAGATTTACTGGACGGCTTCAAGTATTTCATTACCAGCTCCACGAATCCCCAGGCTCAATCTGTGACCAACTCGAGTGGTACAAGAGCGAATGAGCTGGCCCGGGCCTTACACATTGTTGATTTTATTCTCCTAAACGCAGATCGCTTTCAACTTGCAGAATACGGACTGGCTGGTTTGGGGAGGGACTCGCTCAAGCTAATCTTGTCAGAAATCGCCACCAGCAATGACTCTGCCGAATCTGTATATGGCTGGTCGAAGCGAGCATCTCTTTATTGTCTCAACCTTGCCCTGAAAACCAACCCAACCGATATCAAACTAGCCCTTCAAAAATGGCATGAACTTGCTGAAATCACGCCAGATCAAATTGACAACAACACGCTCGACATCCCCCTAGAGATGATCCCCCACGTGCGCGCAGCGCTCTATCTGAACGACGTTTACAGATATGCCAGGGGTAAGGGTTACGTCGCTAACTCTGTAACCATCTCTCAGCGAATCTATCGAAATACATTGAAGGGACGATTTGAAGACAAGCCAGTAATTGACATGCTGGTTGTTAAGCATGACGATGCTTTTGTTCGTGAGTTCTTACCTATCATTGTTACTACCGCGAAACGTGAAAGAATGGGGGAAGCAAATTTCAACGAATACAAAAAAATCCTTTACGGCTTGGGTAACCTCCATGAAGTTGGCTTACCTGCGCCGTCTGCTGCAGATCTCGTAAGCGCAAAGAGCTTTATCTTGGAAACTGACGTTGCTGGAAGGTTCAGAACTCTTCCCTCTCGCATCGTATTTTCCGCCGTTCGAAACGCAATCGAAATGCACATCAAGCATGGAAAAATGATCATTGATGGTTGGTGCAGGATTGCCCTTCACTGCAAGCTTAAAGGTATTTCTTCTAGTGAACTGACAGACAGGGAACTGCATCGAGTTGTCGGAAATGACCTTCGGAAATTTGGAGTTAAAGGTCTTGGCTTATCCCGTCGGGGAGTGGGCACTATCTACGCCGAACGCACGAAAGGGCCGAGTGCTGAGTATTTCCAAGACCTCCGGGCGAATAAAGGTTTACTTGAACTGATCAAGGTTTATGTGGGTGGAGCCCAAATCGTGATCGGTGCGTTGATGGCCAGGAGGGTTGGAGAGCTCAAAGAGCTACATGCAGCAAAGTGCTTGGACACTAATGAGCAATGGCTCATCTTTGAGAATCGGAAAAGCACCTACAAACTTTTTGGTACTCGCCAAATCGAGGCAAGACCAATCGAGCCGATTGCGGTTCAGATGATTAAAAGTCTTATCCGGTTGCAGAAAATCCTGAAGCGTCTCGGTTATAGCAATGAATTGAAAGAAGTTTTTTGCTCACCTTCGATCCATGGTGGGTTATCACTCGCCAATGTCAGCTCGCACTCATACAACCAAAATCTCGACTTTTTCTGCGACTATTTTGAGACCGAAACAAATGAAGAAGGTAAGCGCTATTACATCAGACAGCACCAATTAAGGCGCTTTTTCGCCATGCTATTTTTCTATTCCAGCAGTTTTGGCGGACTGGAGACATTGCAATGGATGCTGGGGCACACTGACGTAAAACATGTCTGGCACTATATTACCGAGTCCCTGGACGGTGCGACTCTGAAGGGTGCCAAGACCCAATATGTCGCGGAAGCCCTGAACAGTGGAGATATTCAAAGCTTCGAGAGTCTTGCAGCCCTCATGAAGTCACGCTACGGCACAGAAGACTTCACGATTGTCGATACCGACGAACTTGAGGACTACCTTTCTGACCTCATGGAAGAAGGAGCAATTAGCATTGAACCTGAGTTTTTTGAAGACGACGAGGGTCAGAAGTTCAAAATAATTGCGAAGGTAATCGGAGTGGCAGCATGAAAAAAATTGATTCCCGTGTCGAGCGTAACACCCTTGCATTGAATGTACTTGTGGAATGCCTACATCAAATCCATAGGTCGCCAGAGAGCTTCCAAAACAACAAAGAACTTATTAAAGCTCTGAAAAACCAGGCGTCGACTGCCGCGCTGAATCTCAACTTCAAGGTGGTGGAAGAGGAAAAAACGACGTCACCCATGAGCCTGAATACGCTCAAGACCTATGCTGAGAAGATCCTGCCCACTGGCTTCGATGGGCTCAATAGGCTCAGAGTAGCGGCCTTGGATGCGCTGGAGTCTGCCGAACGCAGAACACAGCGTTCAAACAAGCGAACAAAGGTAGGCCTCTCTCTGCGGGTGGAGGAACTTGAATACAAACTCGCCACCTCGCAGAGGACGAACATGGTATTGCTGCAAGCTCTCAATCGCGCCCTTGATGACATCAAAAGTGTACGTGACGCCCCTAGCAATGGCGTCAGGGCGCTTCGAGCGTCAGAGGCGCTCAAGGCCCTATCGGCAATTACTTCGCTGAATGCTCCGCCATTCCACAAGCTTACTCCATCGGATGAAAATACTGTTGTGAGTCTGGATGAGTATAGGAAATGACTAAAAAAACCTCTCATCAACTCTATTCACTTGTAGAAGCACTCACGCTTTTTTCACACATGGCGCTGGACAAGATTGAGACTTATGAATTCGCCAACATCCCCTTCATGATTTGGCCAGATGGATCACCTTGCATCCAGGCCAACTTATACATTTTATCTCTGCTTGAGCGTGCAGGCCGTGGCGGAAATCGTGGTTTGTCAACTAGGGGTTCAAAAGGTGGCACGCTCGGAGAGTATGCCTCTAAAATAGGGCAATTAATCCGGTACTGCTATTATTTAAACATCGATCTTATACATCTAACGGACTCAACCTTTACTGCATTTATAGATTCACTAAGGGACGAAAACTCCCCAATTTATCCAACATCAAAGAAAAAGACAGAACCTACCATTCTCGCGATTGGCCGAGCATGCTTGACTTTCCTTGAGTTTATTGGCCGACTTAATGAGAATCCTGGCTTTGTGGAAAAAGGCGGGACAATTCGGATCACCTACGAGTCTTACACGATTACATATCGTAATGGCCGCACAATTAAGAAGACCTACATCCATCATCACTCCCTGAGCCTAGGCGGACGAACTCGAACAGTTTTTCCAATATCTGAGGCCAATATCAAAAAGCTCACCGAAGCTGTTGAATCGCTGCCCACCTCTCGATTTATTTATTCAAGACGGAAAATTATGCTCCTTCTCCTAGAGTACACCGGTGCTCGACGGGGAGAAATTTCAAGAATCAAAGTCGAGGATATTCTCAATGCCTTCTATTCGGATGAACCGATGCTGCGATTGGAAACCTGGAAACAGGGTGCATCGAGCGAACGGAAAATACCGATTCATAAAATGATTCTCAAGGAAATCAAGACGCATATAGATTTTCACCGAAGAAAGGTAGCCAAAAAATTCAAAGTAAAAAACGATGAAGGTTTCCTGTTTATAGGCGAAACAACAGGTAGAGGCCTTTCACCCGATACAATTACTTCTGAAATATCCACCCTTAAAGCTGAAGCCGGGATCAAGGAAAGAATCTCTCCCCATATGTTCAGGCACGCGTTCATCACTAAACGTTTCGTGATGCTGATAAAAGAACATGAGATTCAAAATTCTGAACAATTCCGACAGACCCTCCTTGATGTCCAAAGTTTCATTGCCGAAGTCATGATGTGGACTGGACACAAGTCGCCCGAGTCAGTAGAGCGCTACATTCACCTGGCCTTCGAGGAGATTGCAGGTTATTCCAAAACGGTTACTTCGGTACATCTCACAAGTGCCATGGAGCTGTTTGATCGTAAACAGGAGCATCTTGTACAGCGGTTAAAAACTGATTTGACCGTTGAGGAATATGAAGCTGAGCTGCTGGAGCTGAAGCGCTTAAGAGATGAGGACTTTGAGATTGCACGCAAGCTCACTCCAGCCTCCTTACACAGCGACCCACCTACTGCCCCCGGCTGGGTACATTAAGGGGCAAAAATGGCCTCAATGTCCCGAATCGGGATCATTACGCCGTACGTTTTGGGCTTACCCCCTCCGGGGGACGGCTCTCGTGAACCAAACCCCGGCTGCGCCCGGTTTTGGCCCTGCGGGCGTCCATCCTCAAGCCTCTGGCCCTTCGTGGGCCGGCGCGCTCCGCTTGCGGTCGTTCCTGATACCCGAGCCCCCCTCCAAGACACTCCACGCGAAACCAACCTGGTGCGCCCTTCCTGCAGACTATTGCAGAGTGAATTTGGCTGACCTATGATCAGGCCAGGCGGTGATGGTCGCCTGGCGCCTGTTTCGCGAAGCAATAGCCCATCGTAGATACACCCTTTCGTTTTACATCGGCATGTCCCTAACCAGGCGCTGCCCGGTGAACAGGCAATCGGTAACCAAAGCGTCGAATGGTTTTGGAGACTTTGCTATGTCCGATTTTTCCCCTATCAGCATCATCAAATCGCAAGCGAAGCAGCATGCTCGTGAACACGACATGAAGCTTTCTGCTGCCCAAGAAGCGCTTGCGCGTCAGGCAGGGTTCGAGAAGTACCACGAGCTCGTTGTCGTCGCCCAGCGGAACCCATCGGATCCTCGCTTGATGCTCGCCGCCTTTGGCGTGCGTGACTTCAAGGACGCGATCCACGAGGACGACGTGTTCTCCGAACTGGATCAGGAGCTTGAGCACATGCTGTCCGGCGCGATGGCCGAGACCAACGCCAGTGAGTTTGCTATCGGTGAATACGAGGTGGAGTCTGCCGCGTATGAAGTTGCTACTGGGGTGCTCAAGCTGGGTATGTCCATCACCTACGAAGGCCAGCAGGATCCTGACCGGGTGTACTACGGCAGGGCTTTCTTCCTCAAGGCGGATGTTGATCTGATTCGCCGCGACGGCAACTGGTCGCTCGGTGAGGACGGTGTTTCCATCACCAGTAGCGAAACGGATGCAGACCGTGATCGCAGGACTGAATGGGAGTACATGGAGCACAAACAGGCCGCTGAAAGCGAGGAGCACCGTCCCAGCATTAGCATGGCGCAAGCTCTGGCCAGTGAGCTGAAGATATCCCTGGAGCATGCGGAGCTTCTGGCAGACGCGGAAGTAACGGCGAACACCTCGGATGACGGAATGATTTACAGCTATTGGGTAGACGTTGAGCCGTATGCCGAGGGAGCTCTGCGGGCTGACCTGCTGGCCCGGTTCGGCACCCTGGAGTTCGAGCTGGACGTCAATTTCTTCGACGACATCCATCCTGACATGTAACTGAACTGGGGGTGGCTGGCTGCGGATGCTGGCCACCTTCAACTCCGTCCACACGTTCTGCGATAGGGATGACTTCAGCATGCAGATGATCAGTGCGACCCAGGCAATGCGGCGTTTCCGTAGGCTTATGAAGCTCCTGCAGGAGCTGCCTGAAGCCCCGACTCAACTTCGCCCAGAGTAGTCCTCTTAACCGCCACCGCTTCCCGCCACGTCGACGTTGGACGAGACAAATCAAATCCGCAAAAAAATCCGAAAAATTCGAACCGATACCCCGCTGCAAGCCAAGCATGGCAGAAGCTTCAGGGCTTATTTGACTCTGAGAAACTGATGCTCAAGCTTGCATCATTGATCAGTGAAGCGGCTAATGGCTCGCCCCTACGGGGACAGCTGTCGTGAACCGCACCCCGGCTTCGCCAGGTTCCGGCCCTGCGGGCTTCCATCTGCTCGCATCTGGCCCAGATTGGGCCGGCGCGCTCCGCTTGCAGTTTTGCCCACAAACGCTAATCACTGATCGCTCCGTTGAGTCACCGCCTGCTGCTCATTAGTTACGTCCATTTCCTGCGCATCAGCCGCTGAGCTACCATCGAGATACACCTGATCAGCCAGGTTCCGGGGAGGACACACATGCCGAACGTTTGGTCGAAGCTGCCAGAGATCATTGGCGCCTGGATTGGCCTGGCAATCGGACTGTTCCTGATGCCCCTCTTCTTCCTCCCCGCCTTCCTGTTCGGCTGGATTATGTGGGACTGGGCTTCGCCGGCAGCCATCTATTCGTTCCTCTACGACAAGACCTTCATGACCATCATCGGGGTAGCCTTGCTGCTGCTCCTGATTTGGACGGAGGGGTTTAAGGCATCGCTGGATGAGGCGCCCTTCCTGGCTAACCTTAAGGCAACCGGCACGGCTCCCGGCTGGCTCTGGAGGGTATTTCTCTACCGGAACAGCAAGCTCGCTCAGGCGTATAGGAACATCGACGACTTCGAGTAATACCTTTTGCAAGTTGACCCAGACCTCTACAGGCATCATACCCAGGCACTGTCCTTCTTCCCCGCCTGGCTCGAGGAATATGTGAGTGGCCACACCCGGCGCGGACATATTCGCTACACACGAAATGGGCCAGTGAACGTCAGGTCGCACTATGTCAGTGGCCACACCAGGGCGAGACGTCGCTGACGTGGCGGGTGAATGGAAAAAATTAGATGCAGGTGAGCAGCGCAACTCAGGCAATACGGCGGGTGTTGCAGGACGGTCACTCGTCGTGATCACTAAAACGGTAGGCCGACCGGCAAGCTAGTGATCCTATCTCCTCGCAGCTAAATTTTCTCAAGTTGCTTCCGTGCCGCCGCCCTCAAACCATCATCAACCATTGTGCTGAGTATTTGCGCTATTGCTATTTGCTCGAAGGCTGATTGAGCATTCTGTAACGCCGTACCCAAGGCCACAACCTTCGCGCCAATGTTCAAATCGACAACTTCGTAATCTGCAAACCCATAAACGAATCGAAGCAGGCCGCACATCTCGATAAGTGTTTGACCTTTTTTCGTTCTAGGCAAATACAGTACCGCCTCTCCTATTACGCGGATATGCTCGGAGTAAACGTCAAAGTGAGGATGGCAGATAGTGTAATCCTTGGATTTATTAGGAAATGTACGGCGCAACTTATTAACTAGCACATGCTTGTTGGATTTAGCCCCATTGCAATCCTTGCAACTGAGGCATAGATTCTCCGGAACAAACATGAAGCTAGGATATATATCTTTTGGAGCGATATGCTCAGTATCCCAAGCCCCATTATGCTCTACAACTATCTTTTGCCTGCAGTATGCACACGTATAACTCTGCGCCTTGAGGTAATGCCTTTTGATCTCGCGCTTAACCTCTGTAAGCAGCGGATCATTCTCGTTATCCCAGTCATTTCCTAACTTAGAGGATAGCTGTTTAGCCTCGTAGATCTTCACAAATTGCGCAGATGCTTCAGAGTAGACAACCGACCTAATCGAATTCGCTATATCCTTAGACACCTTGAGCCCCTTTAACTTTCAAGGCCTCAACCACCATATTGATCAGATGGAGCACCGGATCATCAGAACTAAACGCACCCTTGAGAGCTTTAGCACCCCCTATAAAATCTGTTTGTTTACGACTAAGATCTTGACCCGAAGAAAGCGTCCCCACAATACTAAGTAGCTCACGCATCATATATTCATTCTTGAAGCCTGGAGCATTGAACACTTGAGCCAACTGAAAATCAACCGATCTATTATTAAACACTTTCGCTGGCTGCAAAGAATTATTTTGCAGATCTAGTACGTAGCAATTTTCGCTACCAAGGCGCGACACGATCTGAGGGGAGTGGGTGGCTACGATAAATTGGCACGAATTAAAGCCTTGGAAAGTAGACATCAAAAGTTTAATGTAACGCTCCTGCCACTCTGGATGGAGACAAATCTCAGGTTCGTCAATGCAAATCAAAGACCCGTCTTTAATTCTCGCAGCGATACCTAACATTGTCAGAACGACACACTGCTCACCAGAACTTGCATCATTTATACGTAGAGCCTTCCGGATGCCAGTCTTATGCAATGACAAATGCTTAAGCTTCAAAACCCCGTACTCCATAAGAACTACGAGTCGTTCGTCTAGCTGCCCAACCATCTCTGCGCTATTGATGGATAACGCGAACTCTAACGGCTTACCATTACTAACAAATAGGTAATATTTAAGTGCTTCAATAATTTCCGAAGTCCGCTCTTCCGGCTCTTGGGTGAGCCTAGCAATCAAACGCTTGGCTTCAACACCTATACCCCGAATTTTATCCTTATACTTATCAAAACCGCCATCTTCGGCGAGCCGCTCGAGTGTTGAACGAGAGATTGCGCTACTCAGCTTAACATTCATCTCCTTTTCGAAGCCCAAGTAGGCTAAGACGTCCATAATAGCACTAAGTCTTTCAGCATTATTCATGAGCGCCCTGAAGACGGCAGCAATAATCCTGACCATGAAAGACATGCTCAAGTTAGGACTGAACAACCCTCGCAAACCCTGATAAAAATAATATCCTTGCGCTTCGTCCACATAAGTATCTCCACTCCGAAGACTAGAAAACGAACCTATGGGAAATCTATCAAATGGACTGGTAGACGCAGCTATCACGTTTCCTGGCAAAGCCCCCAATAGTGTCGATTGCTCAGAAGTCACCTTTGCACGCATGCATTCATGGGTAAGTTGGCGGAGAAACCTGCTTTTCCCAGACCCATTCTTGCCAACTATTATCGTAAAAGAGTTCTTCGAAATATTGAGATCATTGTCATGCAGACTAATCACTCGACCTTCAAACTCCATTCCTTTTATCAAAATAAAATCCTTTAACTTAGTGAACTCAAAAATCAGGTGTTGCTTTCAGTCGCGACAGCGTGCCATCACAGACTCGAAATAATCTCTCAAGTGAGAAAATAAAGATAGGTGCGGAAGGCCCTGAGGTGAGGAAACGCAGGGCTAGGCATACGAGTAGTATTCGTTTAGTGCTAGGCGATCAACCTGCGTCTAACAGAGCAGAAGCAGTCACCGCCTCGTACTTATGATCCGCTTACAACAGCGAAATGCCTCGAGCACTGGACAAGGCTCAGTAACCAACCAGGTTTCCCACGCCTTCTTTCTCTAACGCGATTCAAGGCCCTTGGTGGATGTGGATCGGAGTGATTACTGGAGCCGGCTCGCATATTTCCGCCCCACGCGCGCGACCATTAACGATGCTGATTGAGAACAAAGCTATCTCGTTCTCAAAAAATATCCGCATCAGGCTCAAGGTTTTCCGAAACTAACCGTTTGTCATAGGTAAGTACCCTTTGAGCAACGGCTTTGACCCCTCCCACAGATGACTTTACACATCGCCTGACCGGCGCCATTTCGTTTCCCAGCACGATCTTAGGCAATCGCCAACGACGTACATGGGAGCGGCTGATCAGCACCATCAAATCGTCCGAAACCCTTTCAGCATTTGATAAAGCAGCGGCCTACGCCGAAGGCTATGCACACGCCCTGGTCGATAGCAGTCAGATCGGCATATCCATCGAACGAGACCTTTTGATCATCGAAACAGTGGACGCGTGGAGACAAACCCGTACTGCCCCGAATACTTCAGCCCACCTGAGCTACCCAGGAAAACCATGACTTCCTTTTTTCAACGCTACGCCGACGTCGGAACATCAGACATGCACATCCAGATGCCGCAGCGGTTTCTGCCCACTACCGTCAGTCATTATCCACTCGATGTCTTAGTGGGCCACTGGGAAAAGTATCTTGTAGACCCCTCCTCCGCTCGTGAATGCTTTCCTTGGGCAGTGCGATTCGTTATGGGCATGCCCGTCACAACTTGGGCGCGTGGGCTGGAGTGGAACGTCGGTCAGCAGTCGCGCTTCATCTCCGCAGTGTGGTCAGGCGGGGATCTGGGTAGCTATCTCACTAATGACTGGTACGAGCCGCTGAGCGTTGGCAGGGCTTTGGCCGAAAACAGTGAAATTTTGATTGATGGCCAGCAACGTCTGCACAGCCTAGAGGAGTATCTCCTCGACCGGTTGGCGGTTCCTGATGCACAAGGGCAGCCCAGGATCTGGTCTGAACTCGGCAATGGCGAGCGGAGGCGGTTTTTGTCGACGATCTTCACCCATGCGAGGGTGTCATCTGGCGACGAGGTGGCATTGCACAGGACATACGATCTTTGCGCGCTGGGCGTAGTGCCTCGGTCATTCGATCAACGAGCTGTTCGGTAATCTTTGCATTTCCAATAGTCGGGCGTACCCCTCCGGGGGCGGCTGTCGTAAACCGAGCCCCGCTACGCTGGGTCTCGGCCCTTCGGGCTTCCATCCTTACGCTCTTCGGCCATCCTGGCCCGCGCGCTCCGCTTGCACACTAGCCGAGGTCACTTCCTTGCTTGGACATTACCTCCAGCTTCCAAATACTGCTGGCATCCGATCAAAGACGAGGCCGGGCAAATGGGTTGGCTATTTTGGAAAGACAAGCGCCCCGAGTGGGTTCAGGCGGAAGAACGGGAATTCATCAAGGCTGCGAACAGCCTAAGGACGCTTCAGACAACGCCTCGCGGTGGCAAGCGCATTGACCCAGAGGAGATCAGGAATCAGATCCTTGAGGCCCGAGAGTTATACAAAGACCTGGTTCAAAAATAACGGTAGCGTGCAGGCAACCTGTTGTAGCCACAGCCCTATAGCATGGTTTCAGAACTACAAAACAAAGGCGTCCGCAGAAGCTCGACTTACTGGCACCCCAGGCCCCAACTCGGTGGATTCTCAATGATATCGATGGAGGTTCTGAGCTTATCCAGCATGAGCTCTAAGACACTATCTAGAGTCAAGCAGGATTTGACTCACTGAATGCATTCACCAATTGCAGCAGCTCCCGGCCCTGGGCCAAGGGCAATTGAATGTCGCAGTGTAGTTATCTGTTGCACGTATATCCTCGGTTAAGAGTGGCCGACGTAGCGCAATGGCGACCAAAGTTTGGAAAAATTCGATTCAAGGCACGACAAAGACGTCAAATGTGCTATCACCATGCCACTTTAGTGATAGATACTGATCTCTCAGGAGGAGCAGGGAGAAGGACGATGCCAAAGCGTCCCAAGGATCTCGCAACGCCTGATCTGATGGGTGACCCAGATTTTCACCACCTATCTCGACGCCATTCTTAATAGGGAATATTAATGGTCAACCGAGCAGCCAATGCCACCATCAAAGGTTATTTTTATCAATTCGACTTCGCAATTCTTCAACTATTACTAGCACCAAATGAGCATGCTACTGTAACAGTAGAGGGCATTGAGGACGTCGACATCGATGACGTTTCCAGCGAACAGTATATTCAGTGTAAATACTATGCGGCCACGGCTTATAACCATTCCGTAATCAAACCTGCCATAGCAGCGATGATTATTCATTTCAAAGAAGTAGGCTCTAAGAAAACCCCGTTACCGAAGTACAAGCTTTATGGCCATTACAATGAAGGCCAAGAAAAACTACCTAAAAAAAGCGAAATATCTGTAGACTTCATTAAAACGCACTTCCTCACAACCCAGAAGAAAGATGCCCCAGCCGAACTTATTCACAGCGACCATAACATCACCGACGCTGAAATACTCCAGTTTGCAAAACTGTTGGAAATCGACGTATATGCTGCAAGCTATGACGAGCAATTCGAGAGCATCTCTAAACTATTGCTTTCAACTATATCAGGCGCCACGAGGGAAGACGTCGAAAACCTTTTCTATCCAGCCTCAATAAATAATATACGAACCCTAGCAATCGAGAAGAACCTGATTGATCGACAGACCACGAAAAGCCGGTTCATCAAAGAAATAAATAACAAGAGCCAACTATTCAACAGTTGGCTCAAACACTACCAAGGGGCCAAAAAATATGCCACTTTGGTACGCGACAAACATTTCAAGCAAAGCACTTCCACGTCAATTGAGAACAAGGCCAGGTTTTTCATCATAAATCTTCCCGCCGACAAATTTGACGCGGCAAATGCACTCGACTTAGCGTTAAAAATTAGCAAGAAATTTTCAAACCGCCCAAGCGCGAGAGTTTTAGATACTGACCGATTCTGCCCATACCTTCATCTAGCGAACACAGATGAAGCCCGACACAGAGACTTGAAACTGGCTCTACGGGATGCTTCGATTCCCTTCCTAGATGGGCATGATTTCAAAGGATCTGGTTTTCACACAGATTCCGTCGTCAAAGGCCCGACTTCATTTATGGATACGCGATTAAAGCTGATCGACGAATTATGTGACCTAGAAAGCACATTAAATGTCTCGCATCGCCGCCCCATTCAGATATTCGAGTTTTATCACGACACGCCCACCACCGGTTTAAATATACCGCCAGCAGCACTTTACGCTGCAATCAAGGTTGATACGCTAGACGACATCAAGGAGATGATTAAATGACAGAAAAATCGAAAGCAGAGGTCATAGCAGTATACCCAAACAAAGTGCGAATCTGCGTAGACGACCTAGGCAGCTTCACTGATGGCCATCCATTATTGCGCGTCGGTTCCTACCTGAGGGTAACCGATCATGAGGACTGCGTTCTAATTGCGATCATTGAAAGTTTCGTGATCGAAGTTGACGACAGGGCAAATCGCCGACATGTGATCGAAGCCCTACCGCTTGGCGTTATTAAGGATGGTAAATTTATCCGGGGAGGTGATGCGTTGACCATTCCTCCCACAGGGGTGGAACCCGCCACCCTCCAAGATATTAAAAAGATCTTCGAAGACTCCGTTCCTGACCAAAAGAAATTTGAATTTTCTTCACTGCTCGCCGACCCAGAAATCAGAGTACCAGTTGACGGAAACAAATTTTTTAACAAACACATTGCGGTAGTCGGGTCTACAGGCGCAGGCAAATCCAACACTGTTACCAGAATCATACAAACCTCGACGACCAAAACCGCCTCGGGAACTCAAAATAACTCGCACGCCATTATCTTCGACATTCATTCCGAATATAAAGCGGCTTTCCCTGACGCCAACCATATTGACATCAATAGCTTAAACCTACCGTACTGGCTGTTAAATAGTGAAGAGTTGGAAGAAGTATTACTGGACACTGGGGAGCGCGACAACTACAACCAGTCATCGGTCTTTAGGTACCTTGTCACGGAAAACAAAAAGAAGCACAACAAAGACTACACCAAAATATTTTACGACAGTCCCGTTTTTTTTGACATCCACGAGGTATTGAACGCCCTTTACAACATAAAAACCGAGACGGTGAATTCGAAAAATTCAAACATCTACATGATCAACGACGGGACTTACGATCTGCTGAAGGAGGGCAAAACGGATCCTACCACCGGGCTGCTATTAGACGACCAAGAACGGATTCATAGGTACTTCGAAAGCAAGCTGGAATTTCATCCTACCAAGCGTGAGAGTATTAGCAACGGCGGGTATGCCGATGGCTCCTTGGACAAATTTTTTACCCGTTTTGAGTCCAAAGTCGCCCAAGAACGGCTGGGTTTTCTCTTTGGATCCGGTGCTAAGGAAATCTCTCTCGAGAATACTCTTCGAAATCTTATAGGTTATCATCCAAGCAAGAGTTCCAACGTCACTGTCCTTGACCTTAGCGGCATTCCGTTTGAAGTTTTGAGCATCACGGTATCTCTCATTTCTCGCCTAATTTTCGAGCACGGTTACCACTATAAGGTTTTTAGAACTAAGCAAGGTGAGTCAATCAACAATGATGCTCCAATTTTGCTTGTCTATGAAGAGGCTCACAAATATGTACCTACCAGTGAGCTCGCCAAATATCGAGCTGCCAAACAGTCGATTGAGCGGATTGCAAAGGAAGGTCGAAAATATGGTGTAACCCTGCTTCTCTCCAGCCAACGCCCATCAGAAATTTCTGAGACTATTTTCTCTCAGTGCAACAACTTTGTTGCAATGCGACTGACCAACCCAAGCGATCAGAACTATGTCCGCAGGTTGCTCCCCGATACGCTGGGTAAGCTGATTGAGAAGATGCCAAACCTAGGCGCCGGTGAGGCGCTCTTGATCGGGGACTCACTGGTGATGCCGTCGCTTGTAAAAATCGACGTCTGCGATCCGGCTCCGTCATCCGCCGACATTCCATACTGGGAGCTATGGAAAGAAGAGTGGAAGGATCTGAGCTTCGACCAAATCACCAAAGAATGGCTGAAATAACGTTACTGATCGCCATTCCTGGATAGCAACAATGCGAGCGGCCCGACAACCCGCCAGTACAGCGGATATCGTCGGGCCGGGCGAAAACGAATGGATCACACCTTCGGATACAGTGATAGTAGGATCGGCCTGGCTCTGCGTGATCTAGAGCCAGTCCTCCTCATATGCTGTTATGAGCTACCTCCAGAGATTGGTTTCGTTTCACCACAGCAGTTTATGCAGGCTAATCGCCCACCAGCCCAAAGCTTGACGGGCACTCGCTCAGTTAAGGACGACAAATGTTTCCACCGATGGCAAACCCCAGTCTCGAAATCTCAGCTGCCGAATTTGAGCGGTTGGTCAGGGACTGGATCCTCAAACAGGGTGGTGAACTGACATCGCTGGAGGTGAAGCACAACGTGAAGGTCGAGGCCTACGACTCAACCTACCAGATCGACGTGCTGGCGAAATTCCAAGCGTTTGCGGGCGCCGAATTCATCGTTCTGATTGAGTGCAAAAAATACCGTAACGCAGTCGAGCGGGAGCTGGTTCAGGTACTTCACGACAAAGTGAGATCGCTGGGCGCTCATAAAGGCATGTTGTTCACCACGACAGGATTTCAATCCGGCGCGATAAAATACGCAAAAGCGCACGGCATAGCGCTGGTGTCGATCATTGAAGGCGCAGCTACCTACGAAACTCGCTCCGCGTATCCAGTCGCGGCGCACCCCCCAGCCTGGCACAACCTACCGAAATTTGCGCTCTGGCACGTCGGGGAGAATGACGCTGGAAGCATCTCGATGAAATCTCTAGGTCGTGCCGACACGGAGATCAAGGAGATGTTGGGTTATTAGTGCAAACGAGGGACTCTAGCTACTGATGACCAGGAATGTGTGGGATGTCGGCTCTATTGTTCGAGGAGCGCCTTTCTGGCACCAAGCCCGCCACGTGGGTGGATTTTCAATGATATCAATGGAGAAACTAAGCTCGTGCTGCATGTGCTCAAAGACTTTTCCGAGACGTGGATGAGCTTTCGATTATCGCAACGCGTTCACTAGATCCAGCAGCTCTCTTCCTTGGGCCAATGGCATCTGAATGTCGCAATACACAGTGTCATCGTCGTCTTTTACCATGCCCGTCACTCACTCAATCTGTTCCTCGTTTGTATCTCGCAGCTCTATGCTGCTCCAGGTGCCGCATCTCAGCTTCCCATCTAGCCAGGAATTTATCCCAGTCCGTTGCGTAAGGCCCGTCAACTATCCTGGTAGATCCGATGCTCGCCTGCAGGAAACGCTCTCTCCATGGCTGAGGAATGGTTATTTCCAAGACGATATCGATGCCGCAGTTGTGATGCTGCACCGGGACAGAGGCACGAACTTCATTGAGTTCGAGTGACTCACCCATTGAGGGCGTGCCGCTTCGCTCTTGGTCGTCTAGGTCATCAAGGATGGCTAAGGCGTCAGCTGCCTTTGGGTCACTTGGAAGGAATCTGGCAATCTCCCAAAGTGCCCTCCGCCTGGTGCTTTCAAGCTTTCGGAGTTCATCGTGGGTCATTTCAGCCTCTTTCAGAATGGTTGAAGCTGAGCTGCGGTAGTGGCGTGCCGCCGCTGGCGGAGGGCTGTCGTGAACCTAGCCGTAGCAAGCCACGTCTAGGCCCTTCGGGCTGACATCCTGCACGCCTGCGCGCTCCGCTTGCCTGGTGCTCGGAGGCCAGGGTATCTGGCGCAGTAAACCTGGATTCTAAATGCTATTCCTAGTGGGTGCGGCAAGCGTTGAATTCAGCTTGCAGGAGCCCACTTTAGCTACAACCAGATGAGTTAGATCCAGTCTTCTTCACGTAAGTGACACATGTCGTCTCTCCATTGAACGTCGTAGTTGCCACTAACCTAGCGCAAATTTCCGTCCCCATCCAGACCTGAAAGGCCTGCCAATGCCATGGGCTACGAAGTGTCGTCTGACGGACACGGTTGGGTTTGCATTGGGTGCGCGGTTGCGATTCCCCCGATGTAAGCGTCCAGCCAACACACCTTGCTGACCTCTACATACCTAGACCCAGAAATGCACATCCTTACCCTGATGATCGCTTCGCGTCACACACCCGAGGCAGGAGCCGTATGCGGTAGTTCCGCACGTACGGATCTCTGTGCGGGGGGGCGGCAGTTAACTGCCGTCCCTACCGCGCCCCCCGATGGCTGCCTGATTCAGCTAAATGCTGCCGTCATGGTTCGAGCACAGCGTATTTACCGTGAATATGGCCCGGGCATATATGGCTGGGGGTTCGAGAATCAACCTGGTGTGGGATGTTACAGCTAAGAGCATCGGCCACATCTTGAAGGCGACCGATGCTCTAACCGACCTAGAAGGGCGATTCCTCTCCAAAGAGAATCTTGATCGCATCGGTATGACCTGGAAGAGCCAGCCTGATGTTGCGTCGAAGCTTCTCGTCCACCTCTTTGTGAAGCCGGATTTTACCAATGGCCAGTGCAGTGATGAACTCCATGGAAGCATCACCCCGCTCGAAACCGTGGCCCTGAACAACGCGCAAGATGATGTCAGCCATAGACGCGCTGTGCGTTTCATGGGCGCTGTAATCAAGCTCAGTGGGCAGCGCAGCTCTGAGGAACGCCCCTTGAATGATCCCGTCGTCATAGCGAGAAAATATCTCGGGGGAGAGCAGTACCTGTTGAAGTTCACCCGACTCCAGTCGCTTCGATTGATCGATTTTGGCGCCTTTCCGGGCGTTCTGCAGGATCCACACAATCGTCAGGAAAATATCAGTACACGCGGCCACGGTGACATCGTTAGCTCCGCTGACAAACGCGAAGCCTTTTGTAAGCTTCATCTGACCCGGTTGGTAGCTGCTCGGCCAGAACGCAGCCTCGGAAAGCCCATCAGTAGTAGCCTTATCGAAAGCCTCGATACGCGCTTTTACAACATCAGATACGCCTTCTTCTCCAAATGAAAGCAAACGGTTGAGCAGCTTCTGTTCCTGGTGCCAGTGATTGTTGCAAGCGAGGCTGGCGGCTGGGATTTCGATGAAGGATTTGAAGACATACTTCCGACTCCCTTTCGGCGGCTGCGTGAGGTTCGAAGCAAGCTCATCCATCAGCTCATGCGAGCGGCCCAGAAGGGCACCTACGAGGTAAACGCGAGTGCCAGCCTCTTGGGCAGACCTGAGGCGGCGACTGATGCTCAGGAGCAATGTGCCTCGTTCTGCTGCAGCGGCAACGATGATCACCGACCCTTTGAATTTGATCTTAGGGTCGAAGGCTGAGGCGCTTACCACATCACAGTTAAGGCCCCTTGCCTCGAGGAACGCCAGGGCGTCAATGGCCATCTTCTTACTGGCACTGTCGTCGTCATGGATGATGAGTGACGTTGAGGCAGGAGACTCCTCCATAAGCATTTTCTCGAACCATTTTTCGAAATCCCCAGTGCGCACAAGCTTGTCCTTGTCTACCTGCACGGTTCTATAGCGTTCTCTTTGGGGGATTTGGCTGAAGCACGTGAACAAACCTTTGCCCATGAACGAGAAAAACTTGGTCTGAAGTCCTTCTGGTAGGTGACCCATGCCAATGTTGAGCACCCGAGTTTCGGTGTGCTGTGCAACAAATCGTTCGCCATGGATGCGAATGAGCTTACGACCTTCGGTTGACTCACTCTCGGCTACAGATTCGAAGTCCTCGGGCTTCTCAATGGCATGCAGCACGGTGCACGAATCAGATTGGCTGACGAAAGACAGGAAGGTCGCGACTCGGGTGGGTGGAGCGCCGTTGACCTTAACCCACTCCTTGGCGAGTCCACAGTTGGTGGAGGCCGAGATCAGGCATAGTGATGCGGCCGCATCGACCAGGCTGCCATCGCTCAAACCGTCGTGTGAGTGAAACGACTTGATGCTGGAGATCGTTTGGTTGCCGAATTTCGTTTGGAACAGCTGGATCGAGAGCGCTACTGGCAGGAACGCCATGGTGTCCAGGTAAATTGTCTCAGGCTCACTCATGCCGTCGCTGGAGGCATTTTTGATCACTTTGAGGCAGCAGAAAGCCAAGAAGTGCGAGTGCAGCGTTTCAGTAAGCAGGTTCTCAGCGCGGATGAAATAGTTGGACGCGCGTGAGGAGGGCTTCGAGAACAAAAAACCAGCAGGCGCCTTGGTCAGCACGGATGTGCATTTGACGAGCTTCCGCATTCCAGAATGGACAAAATTCTCGGTGGCTCGGGTGATGAGCTTGCCGATACCTTTGTCGGCGCCGGCGACTTTTACATACTTCGAGATTTCTCCGTGCTCGTTGAAAAAAGAGAATCCATAAGATGGTGTCCCGCCGTTGGAGCGTCGCTCCAGAGCAATCGCAATGGCTGACGACTTGTCAGCACACTGATCCTTGATCCATGCACGATGACAATCGGGTACTAAAAAGGTGACATGATCCGGCAGAATGTAATCGTTTAGCCGATTCTGCAGGGCTTCGGTGATATGAGCGTCTGTGATTCGCTCTGGGCCGTTGAAAAAAACCACCACGTGCGCTGGTTCAGCGGTAGGGGAAGGGGTCAGGGTTACTTCAAAATCGAACAAGTCAGGCATCTCAATTCACCGGAATGCAGATGGTGAATACAGTGCCTTCAGCTGCCACCAGCTCACGGTCACCGCTCCAATTTTTGGGGTTAAACTCTACGACTTGGTCTTGGCCTTGGAATGCCTGATACAAGCAAACCCTGCCAGTGCGGAGACGTACGTAGGCCTTCAGCTTGTTGAGCGCCTGGACTGCGTTGTGCAGGCCCATACCAGAGGTCACTGAATCTTTGGTCGTGACATGTTTTTTGAAGCATTCCAGGGTTGCCTCAAGCTCCACTGCTAAGGGGAGATCGTTGAGAACTTCGACGGGAGCGCCTTGTTTCGCCGAGAGCCAGCGTCGTGCTAAGCCGGGGCCGCTGTCGATGACTGAAATCTCAATGAATTCGAGATAATCCGCGTCCTTAAGCATGTTTCGCATCACGAACAAGGCGAACTGCGGCTCCTTGTCCGAAACTATGTGGATGTCTTCCTTCTTGATCTTCCCGGATTTCACTGAAGTGCCTCTGAGACCCTTCTTGTACTTCACCCCATGTACATCCGTGACTGAGTGCTGATCTGCGTTGGCGATCAACTCGGCAAGCACGCTGCCCAGGGCAGGTAGACCGCCCCTGTGAAGTGATTTCTTGTCCTGCTTGCTATGCATCAGCGCGGATGACATTTCCAAGAGGCTTGCGAAGGAGGAGTGGGAGTGGATCTGAGGGCTCGTCCCTCCGTAGTAGAAGGGCTTGATGAACTCCATCTTCGCGAAGTTAATGCTGAAGAGGTTAATGGCGGTAGGGCGCGCTCCTCGTTCGCTCGAGGTATTACGAAGATCGCCGTCGTACATCGCTTCGATCAAGGGCTTGATCACAGTAAGTGCGGCGCGCTTTTCTATCGTTTCATGCGCCTCGGTCTCGATGCGAGAAGACATAATCAGAGCCGCGAGGCCAGCTGCAGTCTGGCCGAGTTGCAGAATCCGATCTGGAGCGTTTTCAGCACCCGCATACAGATGTAGGACACTTTGCTCATGTGTGCGGGCCCAACTAATCACCAACTGTGCAAGCGCCGCATCGACCCCAAATAAGCCACCGTGACTCATGGTTTTTGGGAGACGCAGGGACGCATCCTCCTGGCAAAGCGGGTATAGGTCTTCGATTTCGTATGTGTTCAGAGTCTTGGCGATTTTCATCAGCACCTCAAACAGTCCATCGTTCCGAGTGCTGAACCAGATTTCTGGACACACCCAGTCAAATCATATCGCCAGCCGTCATTGGCGCGATAGGTGGTTTAGGCTTTCGATGCCAAAGCATAGGCCGGGGATGTCTACCTTTCCGGGGGCAGTCCACTCACATCTGAGAGCAATTGAGCTTCGTACGCTCACGCCTGGCTTCCACGTGAAACATGGCTGTGGAGACGGGAATGCCGGACGGTTATGGGAAGGACATCTGGATGAAGTTCACGCTTCTTACCTTCCTTCGTCATAGACTGAATGTCTGACGTCCGGATCAGGCGCCCATCCGAGTACCTTGAATATGGCCCAGCGCAAAGGTGACCAAACACGACGCCAACGGCGCTGCAGGCGTGAATATCCGCCATGCCTGAGATCCTAAATCAAACTGCCGAAGCGAAATGGCTTTTGGGCCTAAAGGGTACGACCACCCCTGCGACCATTGAAAAGGAATGCCTGTACACCGGTCAACATGACCGGGAACGGATGGCGAAAACTGCCGGCATAGTCGCGACTGCAAGCGCTAAAGACACGAGGCCGGAAAATGCTGTCCGAGGATTGATCGACAATACGATCACACGCCTTTAAAAACATCTGGAGAACCAAACCCCTGCTACGCGGGTTTTGGCCCTCCGGGCGTCCATCCTCAAGCCTTTGGCCCAGTGGGCCGGCGCGCTCCGCTTGCAGTGCATACACAAGTGGGTGATGCGCCGGAATGCAGGACGCCTTGAGGTACACTGGTCTTTTCTTCACTTGTGGAATCAGGATGACAACGGAATGGCGAGCATCCGCTTGGGGGCGGTTGTTGACAAAAACTGAGCGATGGCGTCTACATGTCGAGGACGACCAGCTTTTTTTGAGAGTTGGCGACGATGTTGTCGAGGTTCAGCCTGAGAATCTTCCTACTGTAGAGATCAACCGTGGGGTGCTGTGGACGGACATTACCCTCCGCCAAGGCCGCACATTCCACGTCGATGGATTACCAAACTCGAAGGAGTCTTTGTTTCGTGAAGAAATAGGCCGACTCCTCACAATCACTCGCCGGCAGCGCTTTCAAGAGTGCTACTCGTCCATTCGAACCTGGTTAAACGCTGTCGCCGAGTCTTTACAAACGGCTGATTCGAAATGTTTGTGGCTGACTCATGAGATGCAGCAGGAGCTGCTAGCAGCTAAGCCGACTCTGAACCTTGACGATCAAGCATTACACAAGCTCTTCCAGACCTCAGAAGTTCAGTCTTCCTTGCCAGATGCCGACACGAGCGTTGAGCGGGATCTCGAGAACTGGATGTGCGACTGGCCTGCGGCTTGGGCGCAGCGAAACGACAATCACATGCTTCGGGAGCTTGAGGCATGTAAGGCTCTGTTGGCAGGGGTGGAAAGCAAGCCTCTCACTGACGAACAATCGCGGGCGGTGATCTGCTTTGATAACCGAGTTCAGGTCATCGCCTCTGCAGGTTCGGGAAAAACCTCGACGATGGTGGCCAAGGCAGTTTATGCCCTGCACCGAAAATTGGTCTTCCCCAGCTCTATCGTGATGTTGGCTTTCAACAAATCTGCTGCCGAAGAGCTTCAGGCGCGAGTTGCACTATCGCTTGAGCGTGTTGCTATCGAAGATGTAAAGATCGAGACCAAGACCTTTCACTCCCTAGGGCTATCAATCATTGCCGAGGCTACCGGGCGCAAGCCTCATGTTCCTGAGTGGGCGGTGGAGAATATCCTAGGCTTTCAGAAGCTCGTTACCATCGTCGATGACCTCAAGGATCAATCAGAAGATTTCAGAGCGGAGTGGGATCTGTTCAGACTGGTACTGGGGCGAGACATCCCTGCAGCCGGTGAGGATCAATTATTTGAGGCCTGGGACAAAGAAGGACAAGGTCGCCTTGTTTCGCTGAACGGTGACCATGTGGCGAGCCAAGAGGAGCGTGTCATCGCGAACTGGCTTTTCTACAACGGTGTCGAGTATCAGTACGAACGCTCTTACGAGTATGACACCGCCACCGTCGTGCACCGTCAATATTTTCCAGACTTCTTCTACCCTGAAATCAACCTCTACCACGAGCACTTCGCCCTGGACGCATCGGGTCAGGCACCAGAGCATTTCAAGGGCTATGTTGAGGGTGTGAAATGGAAGCGTGAGACCCATCAAAAAATGGGTACAGCTCTCATGGAGACGACCTCACA
This sequence comes from Pseudomonas helleri, assembly GCF_001043025.1. GTDB lineage: Bacteria > Pseudomonadota > Gammaproteobacteria > Pseudomonadales > Pseudomonadaceae > Aquipseudomonas > Aquipseudomonas helleri. The sequence continues at coordinate 442,684 of NZ_JYLD01000002.1, forward strand.
TCAGCTGCACAGCGGCGAGATATTCAAGCACCTGTCCAATGAGCTTACCGCTCGAGGCTTGGTTCTTGATCCAAATCCAGACCGTCCTATCCCTGCCAAGGGGATGGTGCCGATGGAGCACGCCGACCTGGTAAAATTGATCCGAACGTTTATCACTCATTTCAAGAGTAATAGCCTAACCGTCGATTCCCTTTATGAGCGACTCCAAGACCTGCCGACAGATGCCTTCAGATATAGATTTGAGGCTTTTCTGAAGCTAGCAATTCCGGTACTTAACGGCTGGAACATGGCCCTGTCCTTAGAGAAAGGAATCGACTTTGAGGACATGATCAACATGGCTGCTGAGGTGTTAGAGCGAGGTCATCCTTCTCCCTACAGCCTGGTAATGGCGGACGAATATCAGGATGCATCGAGAGCTCGTGCGCGTCTGTGTCGGGCTTTAGTAGCCGAGCCAGGCCGGCATCTTTTTGCTGTTGGTGATGACTGGCAGTCTATCAACCGCTTTGCAGGTGCAGACATATCTGTCATGACCGGCTTCCGGGAGTGGTTTGGGCACGGTCAGATTTATCGACTCGAGACAACCTTCCGATGCCCTCAAGAGATCTGTGACGTGTCGAGCCGGTTCGTCTCCAAAAATCCGTCGCAGCTTGCCAAACGAGTCACGTCGGTGACTCCCGCTTTGGATGTTCCGATTCAGGCGTTTCAAGTCCCAAGCAGGAACGAGATTCAAGGGGCCATTCATCACTACCTTTCAGACCTACATGCTCGCTTGACTGAATGTACGGTGCCTTTAGGTAGGAACGGAAAAGTTACTGTCTTCATCCTAGGTCGCTACAGAAACGACCGGCAGTACATTCCTGAAAACTGGCAATACGATTTCGGAGATCTCCTGGACGTCAGATTTAAGACCATCCACACCTCCAAAGGTGATGAGGCTGAATACGTTATCCTACCTGGCATGGTCTCCCGAGGCTTTCCCAGCATCAAGAGCGATGACTCTCTGCTTGAGCTTGTCATGCCAGCTGGGGACACCTACCAGCACAGTGAGGAGCGGCGGCTGTTTTACGTAGCTCTAACCCGCGCTCGTCGTTCCGTAGCAATGTTCACCGTCATGGGAAAAAACTCACCTTTTCTCGATGAAATGGTCAAGGAAGGCGCTATTAAAGTTACAAGCATCCGGGGTGAGCCGATAAAGGAAGATCGGTGCCCAGTCTGCAAAACGGGCGTCATTGTTCCGCGCCAAGGGCCATATGGGGAGTTCCGCTCATGCTCAACTTACCCCATGTGCGGTCACAAGCCTAAGCAACAGCGGAACTCTAATACGATGCCGTCGAAATCAGCGCGTGGCCCCTGGTAATCTGCTCGGCTCATCCTGGCTTGGGCCGGCTGCAAGGTAGACGTATATTCAATCCGCTTTGAGCTTAACCCCTTCGGGATAAAGCTTTCGTGGGCCGGCGCGCTCCACTTGTGCTTGAGGGGCGTGTCAAAGATGGGCGATAGCAACGTCATGGCGAGCCCAGCGCAACGTACCTTTCGACATGAATTGCCTGATGGCCAGGGCTCCCCATTCAATTCTGTCTTTCGAACCTGGCAAGATCAATGTAGCCACCACCTCTGCACGGCCCCCAAGTCGATTTCTAGACCCCCCTCCAGGCTCGCGAAAGCCGTTCTTTCGGTATTAAGGTAATGAGCCCATCAGCGACCCAATACCCTTCTAGCTGCAGATGCAGGGGCTGAGAACAGCTGAGGGTAGCGCTCTCGAAATTCGTCAATGTCGATCTCGGGCAGAGCTTGAGTGTGCTGATTAATGGTGTCCAAGGTTCGTCAGGGGCAGAGCCCACGGCTTCAGGCTCGCAACACAGATGGCAAGCAGAGTGTGCCGGCCCACGACAGGCCAGAGGCTTGAGGATGGAAGCCCGTCAGGGCCAAAACCCGGCGTGTCCGGGGTTTGGTTTACGACAGCCGTCCCGCGAAGCGGGGCACGCCCAAACAACCACGATGCAGCGGCTACTGGAAGCGGCGAGGCGTTCGGAAATACCGGTCGCCCGCTATACGTATGAACTCACGCAAGCTTCGCCGTCCTGCATCACGTCGGAACGTCGCAATGACGTACTTGGAGTTCACCGTTGTGATCACCCAGAACCGCCCTTCCTTTTTCACCGATTGGATGTCCGATGTCCGAATCAGCCGACCGTCCGCAAATCGCTGATAGGGCCCAGGGCAAATGTGACTGAACACAACGCCCACGGCACTGCACGCATGGATATGCACATTCACGAGGTAAGCAGTGATCAAGCCTTCGTAATCTTGACTGACAGCCTTAGCGATACGAAGAAGGTCGAAGTCCGAATAGCGCTTCACGTGTAAATCGACTGCAACGGTATTGATGTCGGCCATCGCTACACAGGCTCCGCAGTTGAAGCTACACCGGTAGTTGCAGCGCTGCGTCGGTAGAATTCCTTCACCTCGGTAAGGGAGTCAACATCAAGATCACGCTGATGCGTATTGAGGTACACCTCACCGCTTTCAACCTCCAATACGCAGATCGGCACACCTACTTGGTTGAACCCCATGGACAGGGAGATCAGCTTTTCCATTTTCCAGCTCGAGCGTTTGTTCATCCATGCCGGGGTGACGACCTGAACTTCCTGCACCACAAGGCTCTCATCCTGTGCTACGAGCAGTTCCACAAGGCGTGGCTCGTCATTCATCATCTCCTCGTAGGCTACGAATCGATCCTCATGCCGACGCTTGACGCTCACGTGATACCAGTGCGTGGCCAGAGATCGCGACATGGCGTGAAAGTGAGCAAGGTCATCCCCAAACATTCCCACCGGGCCAGCTTGGTCTTGCATGCTAATCCTGAACATCGTGTTTCTCGAGTGAAGCAGGCCCGACCGGCGTACCTGCGATTAACATAAGCCGAATATTGTCTTCAGCGAGGCCTTCATCTCGCGTCCCTGACCCACCAGCACATAGATCGTGTTTCGCGTCTCGAACAGGCAAACGCCATCGAATGATTTGCATAGGGTCGAGCGCACCCACCCTCCAGGTGGGAACCGTCCGTGCCCGTCGTAGATGACGCAATGCGAGTACATGAACATCGGCTCAAGGCCTGTTGCACGAACTCGGGCAAGCGACTCAGCAGGTTCGTCCACGTGGAAGATGAGCCAATCTTCGACTGTGCAGTACGCCTTGCGGGGAAAGCGCTCAGCCACTAATGCCTCTATCTCGGAAGGCGACAGCAACGTGCCAGCTGAGGAAGCCTGGCCATCCTGCAGCAGTTCGTGCTCAGGATAATTTCCCATAAATTGATGATCCTCATGGCGATAAGAAGAATTCAGAGCGAGTCACGGGGGGTAGCCACCCCATGGCAAATCGAGAATTCCCACGGCAATGACTATATACATTTGAGTGGGAACGATCAAACCCGGCATACCGTCTTCTTTTTGAAGAGGACTGCCTGGATGTCTTTGCGCAAGGCATACGCAGCAACGTTGCAGTGGCTAAGAATTAGGCGGGGCTTATCGCAAGCAGACCTCCAAACCCAAACCGATCAGGGTCACATCAGCCGCTTGGAGGCATCGACGGTGTCAGCCAGCGTCGACCTTAGCGCCGATCTAGCTCAGGCACTGGGTGTAGCACCACTGTCGTTTCTCACGCTTGTGGCTGCCGCCCATGATGGCAAGACTGCACGCGCGGCCTTGAAGGACACGCTCGCAGAATTGGAAAAGCTGGGTGTTTTAGACGAGGTGCTTCCTGGCGAACCTCAAAAGCTCACTCCACCCAGAAAGATTACTGCGGAAGAAAAGCTCAAGGCGATTCGCGAGCTGAGAGCGGCGGGGCTTAGCCAAATGGAGGTTTCCCGGAAGCTGGGGTTGCCGACAAGCACCGTTGGGCGACTGTGGCACGTAGATGGTTAGCCACAAGATTACCGCCTGCTACGTGGCTTAGGCTGAGGGTATTTACGCTCGGCTTGGTCACATCGGAAACAGGTCGATGGCTGAGATACTGGTCAAAGCCCGGTGAGGATGATACTGCTCTCTCGGCGTCAGCTTCTTCGATGTGTGCGCTTGAAGATGGGCTTCAACGACACCGTTGACCGACAGGAAAAATAGCTCTAGAGCGCTGATCGCAGTTCCTTGCTGATCCTGGTAGAAATACGACATGTACCCTGCGCCGTCCCTATCGTGAATGACGTATTCCTTCCTCAGTTGGTACGAGGAGTCAAGACCGATGATTTCATCCGGCAACACCTGATAAGTGTCATGGTCGAATTCTTTGTGATGTCCTGGATGCGGATAGGAATGGAACCATGCGTTGATCCTACCCAATGTAGGCGCGTTGAACATGAAAAGGTAGGTGCGAAACTTCCAGCTGACAGCCTCGAATGATTGGAAATATCTGATCACATCGTTAAACCCTTTCTTGTTGATTGAGGTTTTCACCTCGATCACCGCAAGCACGGCCTCAGTGGGGACGACGACCAACTGGCCCGCTCGGTAAAAAGGCGCGAATCGGTGCGAATCGTAAATGATGATGTCGCACTGCTTTGACAGCCAACCATCGGGGCTGATGATGAAGCCCTCCTCAACACTTACCCCGCGAGGTAGGTGCTCCTGGAGGAATTCTCGCAGCACCGCTTCAGCCAAGGCGCCGGTCGTGGGGTTGTGTTTGGTGATGTAGACCTTTGCTTGCTGAATCTTGCTGTGGAGCTGCTGGGTCAAATGATCGAAGTATTTGCTCAAAACGGAAAACATCCTGTGGTCGCGCTGGAAGCGTCTGGAATACCAATCATGAAACGACACTCCGGCGCGGCTCAGTACGTCCTGAAACTTGCTCAGGGGGCAATCCGAAGCAGGAATATCGATGTGCCTTGCGTCTATATGCGATCCCGCCTCGGCTAACCTATCCGAATGCAGCACCAACAGGGCACCGGGAAAGATCACGAGCAAAGAAATAGTCTGTACTGGCTTCAATAGCAGCTTCGTTGATCCACGCCACCTCCCCAATGGACAGCAGCTCAACGGCGGCAACAGGCTTAGTAGGCCCGTACCACAGGCATGCCGTAGGACTGAGGGGCAACATTGACATACGCTTAGCATTGTCCGGCACGATGAACTCCCCTTCCATGGCATGCAGGATATTCCAGTTTGAGTCTCCCATAGCCTTCGCTGCTTGGGCTACCTGCAGCCTGATACTCGGACTAGCCAGGAATCTGCCGGCTATCTTGAAGTCTCCTCGGACGGTGCTGATGCCTTCTTTTTCCAGCTGCTCTTGCTCATCCTTGGTGTACACACGTGACAGTCCAAGCAAATTCTCCATGTAAATGGACTGGTCTTTAACCCTGTCCTGCCTGTGAATTGCGCGAATATTCCACAGACAATAGAACTCATTGATGGCTGTTAAGTCGGCTTTTTTGAACGACACCAGGTCATCATCAAGAATCCGACCAGCAAGAGCTTGGAAGTCGTCTTCGATCTTTTTCATGAAACCCGATTCCGCCTGCTGATCCCAAGCCCTTTCAGCACAGAAAATCTCATTAGACGGCTTCGCCTGGATTACCTTGTTTACCGATTTGAGGAGCAGCTCAACGTTGCCTTTCTGCCCAGCGAAACGGGCAACGCTTGTTTTGGGGAATGTGTGCTGCTTGACAGTAAGGCGATGAGGATTGCCCTTCTGAGTAGGTTCATAGGTCACGACGTCATCCTCAAGTCTTTATGCAGGCTTTAGCCGCGAGCACTCATGGCGGGGCATTATGACAACGGTATGAAGTAAACTCCCAGATAAAACCCGATCAGCGGCATCTCCAATCACTTGGAATCAGCTGTCTCCCAGACTACACCGGTTTCGATGACAGTTAGGTCGTGAGCAGGACGAAGCCGCTCGCGCTTGGACGCTCGAGCTGGCCCTCGGCAGGATTGCCGCGTACGGATTCATAGCTAATACCTAGCTATCTGCAACGAAACCTATAGTAACGAGATGGCCTCGCCTACCGGTTTTTATGTCTCCAAGGCGCCTGCGAAATTGTAATCCCACGGCAAGACGTCATCAGATGATCGCTCAAACGCCGTAGCGCTTGTTTCCACCTGAGGTAATGCAGTACCTACCGCCCCTTGGCCCTATGCAAACGGTTCCGGAGGAACAGGGGCACGAGGAACCATAAGCTGGAGTCTATTGGCGAGCAGGCTGTACTGGCTGAGTCACTGGTTTAGGTTTCGACACGACGTAGCAGCTTGATCCACTGCACAGACTTTTGGACGACAGCCACTTCCCTGGTTGACCATCAATGCTGATGCGCGCCCATTCACTCCTCGTCTCGAAGACCTGAACCTTTTCCCCGCGCTTCAGTTTGGAGATGACCTTTCCGCCCGGTTGATCCCTGACATTGAGACTATCAGCGCTCACAAAGTGCTCAGAGGCAGAGGTCGGTGCTGACGGTGGAGTCGGAGAAATTGATGCTAGCGTACTCGGCTGACTCAGAGTGCTTGGCTTTACCGGGGCAGGAGGCGTGTCTTTCTTCCCCATTGCCCACAGAACGGCAAAAAGAATCAGAAGTGGGACAAACCATGACTGGGACTTCTTGCGCATATCCATTGCTCTCATTCAACCCGAACTACAACGGCTGTCTTCCTGACCAACCTGACGTCATCACCTATTGCGAGCTTAGCCAAGCTTCCACTTTTTGCAGCCTATACAGCTCCGAAAGCTTGGGCTTCGCCAGATCCAACACCCCAAGCAGTCGCAGCTTCAAAACGCAGTGGTACTTGGCTATAGGGGACACCGCACTACCATGTCTCTAACCGTAGGACGCTTGGCGAGGCGACGTCCCAAGGCGTATCGGAAAAATGCTGCTCGCTAACTTTGGGCGCCGTTATCTGGCATGGCAGATCGCTAGGGCGGCTAACGGCCAGATCATGCGTTGACACAAGCCGTAATACCGTAATACCGTAGTACCCAAGCGCTGCCCCGAAGGCACAATAAATCCAACAACGCTATGAAAGGAGTTCCCATGTCCCAGCAATCCCTCCGTACCGGAACCAAAACCCACCGCATCGCCGTCATCGACGGGCCGAACATGTCGAACCTCGGCGCCCGTAACAAGCGGGTCTACGGGAAAATCAATTCCCTCTCGGATCTGCAAGCCTACGTTGTTGATTCCGGCAAGAAGCTTGGTGTTGAGGTGGAAGTCTTTGCCTCCAACTACGAAGGCGCCATCCTTGAGTTCATTCACGAGTCTGCCAACCGCGTAGATGGCTACATCATCAATCCAGCCGGCTTGACTGTTGTGGGCGAAGCCACCCGACATGCACTGGAAGAGACGCAAAAGCCCGTAGTCGAGGTGCATTTTGCTAATATCGTGTGCCCGCCTACTGCCGCCCGTGGTCTGCCAGGTGGCCCTTGGGAATCCAAATTCAGTCGGTCTGCCACTGGTGTAGCCATGGGATTGCGTCAATACAGCTACATTGCTGCATTGACCGGCCTGACCCTGGCGCTGGACGATGAGACTTTCCTCGGGGCGCCCGCAGTGGCTTAAATTTCGGATACCCAGGATCTCAACATGACAAGCAACCCGCTACTCCAACTGGCTGCCCCTCTAAGGCAGCAAACCGCCGACTTGCTTAGGGCGGCGATTGTGGCAATGGAGTTCAAGCCTGGGGAGCGTCTGATCGAGACCCGGTTGTGCGAAAGATTCGACGTCAGCCGGACAGTTGTCCGGGAAGTTCTTCGGCATCTTGAGGCCGAAGGTATCGTAGAGATGATTCCACGACGCGGCCCACGAGTGGCCATCCTCACCGAGAAGGACATTCGTGATCTCTACGAGCTTCGAGGCGTTCTTGAGGGATTGATTGGTCAGCTCTTCGCAGTTCGAGCAACACCTGCGCAATGTGACCAGTTACTGGAATTGACTGAGAAGATCAACAACTCCCTTGAGAACCTTGCTGTCGGCGAGCGTACTCAACTTAAAGATAGTTATTATCATGTTCTCCTCACCGGAGCAGATAATGAAGCCGTTAACCGCGCCCTGCGTGGTATCCATAGTCGGACTGAGTTGTTACGTGCTTACACCCTTAATCTGCCAGGTCGAGCTATTCAGAGCGTTTCTGAAATCAAGGTCATAACCGATGCAGCAGCGGTCAAGCGAGACCCTCTAGCGGCCCGAGAGGCATGTGAAAAGCATGTCCAAGCCGCTTATAACGCTGCGAAGGGTAGTTTTCACGTCATTAACCAGCTGCACGAGGAATAACGGTTACAAGCGCACAGGTGCATGTAATGTCCGAGATACTTAACGTCGGCTGGGTTAATGAGTGGGTGGAGACTGTTGCCCAGGATAAAGAACTTTCACATATCGGCAAATTTTCGAATTTTGCAGTAGAGCTTGTTTGTGAAGGGAAAGAGCTCAAGCTTTTTTTTAATAAGGGCAAGCTTGAACTCGCAGGTGAGCATCGCTCCCAGCATGACCTCATCGCATTTCACGGCGACCACCCTGCGTTCGTGAAATGGTTTGGGGTAAATCCTGAGCCTCTGCTTAACGACTTCCTAGCTCTGGAAAAAAACCAACCAGGGTTTTCCATTCCCTCTGAGCGTATTTGTTTACTCCGCAATCTGCGGGTACTGCAAAGGCTGTTCGCAATCGCACCTCGGAGGGGATGATCATGGCTTTTCTTGAAAGTGTAATCGGGCGCTACATGCACCTGAACATTGCAGGCGTCGATCAGCGGATCTTTTTTGAAGAAGCCGGGCAAGGGACGCCACTGCTCTGCCTCCACACGGCAGGCGCTGATTCGCGCCAATATCGGCAGCTACTGAATGATCCGGAAATCACCCAGTCGTTCCGCGTCATCGCCTTCGATTTGCCGTGGCACGGTCGCTCGCTTCCACCGGATAGGTGGTGGGAGCAAGAATACCTTCTCACCGCTGATGTTTACGCTGAGACGGTTGAGCGTTTTTCCGAAGCACTGGGTCTTGATCGCCCCATCGTAATGGGATGCTCAATGGCTGGATCCCTGATACTGGAGCTCGTGCGCCGAGATCCGACCAAGTGGCGTTGCGCGATTGGTCTATCGGGCGCGTCCAATGTGAAGGGCCGTTTCCAGGACTGGTCGTTGGCACCAGATATCAACGCTCAGCAGAGCGTAGCCTCATGGACATCAAGCTTGATGGCTCCGATGAGCCCTGAATCTTCGAAACGGGAAGTTTGGTGGATTTACAGCCAAGGTGGCCCGGGCATCTATCGTGGCGACACGTATTTCTACAGCGTTGACCTGGATCTGCGCGGGCGCGAAGGCGAAATTGATACCTCGCGGTGTCCTGTATACCTGTTAACCGGCGAATACGATCATGCCTGCACAGTGACCGATACCCAAGCGACCATTGATGCCATACCGGGTGCTAGGGGCGGACGCATGACTGGCATCGGCCACTTCCCCGTATCGGAAAACTATCCGCTCTTCAAAACGTATCTACAGCCAATATTGGCGGAGTTTGCGGGTTGATTTAATTGTCTGGCTCGGATTAGAGCCAGACTTTAACGCTGACGGCTTTTAAATCCACGTTGCATTCGCAAAGAATGACGGCGCGCCTTCGTTCATAAATACAAAAGGTGTTGGTCATGATTGATGAAAATATTATAGCGGCTGCCCATTCTTCAGTTAAGCCTCAGCCTGCTAAAAGCGAACCAGCTCAGGAAGATATTGAGCAAGACAGGGTTTTCTCTAAAGTAAAACGCCATATCATTCCAATTGCGATTCTTGGATTGTTTGTAGCTTTTATTGACAGGACGAACCTTAGTGTTGCGGGTCACTCGATGAGTGACAGTTTGGCTCTGAGTCCTACCGCTTTTGGACTGGCGGCAGGGTTGTTCTATTTGGGCTATATCCTGACCGAAGTGCCTAGCAATATCGCGTTGCGCCGCTATGGCGCTCGGCGATGGATTGCACGCATCATGATCAGCTGGGGCGCCGTGACTGTCCTCACCATGTTCGTGAATACGGCTGAGTCTTTGTACCTGGCGCGGTTTCTCCTGGGTATTGCTGAAGCTGGCTTCTATCCAGGGATTCTGTTCTGGATGAGCTTCTGGTTGCCCTCACGTGCACTGACCCGTGCTTATTCATTGTTTCAATTAGGCATCCCAATTTCGCTCGCACTCGGTTCTCTGTTTACCGCGCAACTGCTGCGTCTCGACGGCCTCGCGGGCCTGCATGGCTGGCAGTGGGTTTTCCTCATCGAGGGCGGCGCTGCGGTGTTAATGGGTTTGTTCACGCTCAAATTCATGGCTGACAAACCTGAAGATGCGAAATGGTTGTCTGCAGAAGAGAAGCTCGTTATCGCCAGCGCTCTGGATAAAGAGGCTGTGGCAGAGCCTGAATCGGATCGTGGGCACACTCAAGCACTACGCGAAGTGTTCATGAGTGGTGCCGCATGGGCCTACTCCGCGTGCTTCCTCTTCATGATGATCGGGTTTTGGACTGTGACCTATTGGTTGCCTCAAATCTTACAAGAGCGCCTGCAAGTGGGCTCTGTCGAGGCAGGGGTCTTGTCAGCGGTTCCTTGGGTGATTTCGGGCCTGTCCCTGCTGATTGTCTCCAAGCGCGTTGAGAAAGGTGGCTCCCTCACAGGTGCGCTGATCGGCGTACTGGTTTTCTGCGCAATCGGTTTTGCGATTTCGAGCTTGGCCACTTCGGGCTTGGCAGCATTTGCAGGGCTTTGCATGGCTGCGTGCATCCAAGCGGCAGTACCACTGCTCTTCAGCTTTCCAACCCGACATTTCAATGGCGCCCGCGCTGCAGTTGCCCTGGCGATGGTGAACTCCGTGGGCAGCCTTGGCGGTTTCATAGGCCCAGTTCTATTGGGTTGGATGAAAGGAGCCACCGGCAGCAACCAGGCAGGACTAATGGCTATGGCGGGAGCGTTTGTGATCGCTGCCCTCCTGGCGGCAATTCTCCCCTCTGTCCTTCGTTCTGCCAAAACCGCCGTTTAACAACCTTTACTTAAAACAATAGCTACATCTCACACTAAAGGAAATTCTCCATGAACCAAGAACTATTCGATATTGGCCTGCAGACTCGTCGTGAAGTGCTCGGATCTGAATACGTAGATGCATCCCTCAATAGCGCCGACGATTTCAACCGTCGTATGCAGGAGCACGTTACTCAATACTGCTGGGGTGATGTGTGGAACCGACCAGGTCTCGACCGTCGCACACGCAGCTTCTTGAACTTGGCCATGCTGACCGCGCTGAATCGCCCGCATGAGATAAAGCTCCATGTTCGTGGTGCTATCAACAACGGCTTGAGCAAGGATGAAATCGCAGAGGTATTCCTTCAGTCAGCAATCTACTGTGGTGTACCAGCAGCTATCGATAGCTTTAAGATTGCCAAAGAAGTTTTTCAGGAAATGAACCTGTAAGGCTAATTACTTAGGCCTGCCTGCCAACATTGCTGGCAGGCCCTTGCAGTTCAGCTGATTAGTTGAAACTATTGTTGCTGGTTTTTTAGTGATGATTCCATCTGTGCCAGATAGTTATACAATTTACTGGCTTCGGGAGACAATTCGGTTTCGCTGGCCACTCCGACAAAAAGCGTGCGGTTGGCCCAGTCATCCGTGAGCGTTATCGCCTCTAGGCTAACACCCAGCAACTCCTCGCGAACTGAGGCGCGTGGTAATACACCTACTCCCAAGCCGGCTTCAATCATACGACAAATCCCATCGAAACTACTGACCTGTATTCGGACTTTGAGCATTTTACCGTTAGCGGCTGCTGCGTCCGTAAGCCTTCTTAGCAATGAACTGCCTTGGTTTAATGCAATGAAATCGTTATCCAGTGCTTCACTGAGTGAGAGCTTTTTGCGCTCGGACAGTGAGTGTTTTGCGGGAACCAGCAAAACAAGCTGGTCGCGCCTGTAGACTCGCTTAATGATCTGATCCGAAGCAACATTGTCAGCAAAAATGCCTATATCTGCACGTCCACTAAGTAGAGCTTCGACAATTTGATCGCTGAGAGCCTCCTCTGTACCAATGCGCACGAAAGGATTGTCAGCAAGATAAGTTGCAAGGTCGTGCGGCAAAAACTGAATAACCGCCGAAGTGTTTGCAGTTAGTTTGACATGACCTCGGACACCTACCGAGTAATCGTTCGCATCGCATGCCATGCGATTCACGCACTCAAGGATATGTCTAGCGTGATCAGCAATGCCTTTACCTGCTGCTGTCAACTCTATGCCCCGTGGTAAGCGTAAAAATAAAGCGCAATCGGTGACTCTCTCAAGCTCAGACAGGCGCTTGCTGGCTGTGGATACAGTCATATTGGCTTTAATTGCAGCCTGAGTCAGATTGAGTGTCTCGGCAGCAAGGACTAGGAGATTAAGGGAGGCAAGATCGACATGAAGGAGATTCATCGGGGCCTCTAGTTTTTCGTTTTTGGAAAGTATAGTTGAAAATTTTGAAATTTTCATCTTTCATGTTCAGCGGGATTATCAATTTCCTGGCTGAACAATGCGAGCGTCTTCATTTAGGGCTTCAGTTGAACGGCTAGGGATCAAATCAGATGCAGGTTAAGTTTGTAGTTCGTTCGCCGTGATTCCGAGGTGCTCGATCTTGATGGTTATACCCATCTATCTTTCATTCTGGCCCGCTGGAAACGGTTACTTATCATCCTGCATTTCGGCTCTGAACCAAAATAGAAGACCAATAATGAAAAAAACAAAAATGATTGCGCCGATTTTTAAGTTTCTCTCGTTCCCAACCACAGCAATCACTGTGGCTACTCTGTTACAGGTGTGTCCACCTTCAGCTTTCGCCGCTACGACTGTGGACGTTCCGACCCAAGCGATGATCGACCATGTCGATCATATCGTAATTACAGCCACTGATCCTAAAGCCTCTATTCATTTTTATACCAAAGTTATGGGTATGAAATTGGAACGATTCGGCGAGGGGCGTATAGCCTTCAAGTTTGGCGAGCAAAAAATTAACATGCATATCCGGGGGCATGAGATTGAACCAAAGGCACATCTACCTGTACCAGGATCACTCGATCTTTGCTTCATATCGAAGATTCCATTAGATAAGTTTATCGCTCACCTTAAAGAAGTGGACTGGCCAATTGTAGAAGGCCCAGTACCTCGTACCGGGGCTAATGGGCCGATACGCTCTGTTTATTTGAGAGATCCTGATTTGAACTTAGTTGAAGTCTCAGAGTACGTGAATTAGCCCCTAAATAATCCTGCTTTTCGTCGGACTTAAAACTGTAAGAACTGTAGGAAAGTGGTTTTTTGGTGGTCTGCGTTTGTAAAGCAGAAATGGTTTTTCAGACGCAGATTACCATAGCACTTGTGAGTCAGGCTTTCCGTTTTGGAAAGGGCTCTGGAGAATTTTGCAATTTTCACTAGCGCTGAGAAGGGCGATTATTCGGCCACAACAATCAACAAGAGCGGATTACGCCATGACCCTACCATTGCAAGGCATCAAAGTAATCGAAATGGGTCAGCTGATCGCTGGCCCTTTTGCCGCCAAAATGCTTGGCGAGTTTGGTGCTGATGTCATCAAAATCGAACCTCCTGTTACAGGTGATCCACTTCGTAAGTGGCGCATGCTGCACGACGGCACCTCCGTATGGTGGGCTGCACAATCCCGCAACAAGCGTTCCGTGACGCTTGACCTACGCCAGGAGGAAGCTCAAGACGTAATCAAGCGCCTTGTTCAAGACGCTGACATTTTGATCGAGAACTTTCGTCCGGGAACACTTGAGAAGTGGGGGCTCGGCTGGGATGTACTGCGGGAAATCAATCCTGGTCTGGTGATGCTTCGTGTCTCTGGTTACGGTCAGACGGGGCCATATCGTGACCTTCCTGGCTTCGGTGTAATCGGTGAAGCGATGGGTGGTTTACGGCACCTCTCGGGAGAGCCAGGACGCACACCTGTACGCGTAGGGGTATCCATCGGCGATTCGCTGTCTGCCTTGCACGGCGTAATTGGTGTACTCCTCGCGCTTCGACACCGTGAACAGAACAACGGCGAGGGGCAGCAGGTCGACGTAGCTTTGTACGAGTCGGTCTTCAACATGATGGAGAGCCTGATCCCTGAGTATTCAGTGTTCGACACCGTGCGCCAACCAGCAGGAAGTAGCTTACCTGGTATTGCCCCAACTAACGCTTACCGCTGCAACGATGGAAAATATGCGCTAATCGCTGGGAACGGGGACAGCATCTACCGCCGCTTGATGGAGAAGATTGATCGTCTCGACCTTGCTAACGATCCAGAACTTGAACAAAACGATGGCCGGGTTCGTCACGTGGCGCGGATTGATGCAGCGATCTCTGCCTGGACAGCGGAACGTTCACTTGAGGAGGTTCTCTCTGCCCTCAATGACGCCCGTATTCCCGCCGGCAAGATTTATGACGCTGCAGATATCGCCGTTGACCCTCATTACAAAGCTCGCGACATGCTGTTGCCTAGCACACTGGAAGACGGCACCCCCGTCACGTTGCCCGGCATTGTGCCCAAGTTACTGTCTACTCCTGGTCAAGCGCGCACCAAGGCGCCGCGCTTGGGCGAGCACACTGAAGAGGTGCTCGCCGCTTATGGTTTCGATGAGCAGACCCGTATCGATTGGCGCGCACGCGGCATCATTTGAGTAGGAATACACTGATGAAACGTCTCTACATGCAAGAAGTCGCCACACGTGACGGCTTTCAGAACGAATCCACCTTCATCGAAACCGCCGACAAGATCGCTGTTATTGATGCTCTCAGCAAGTGCGGCTATTCCAAGATCGAAGTCACATCATTCACGTCCCCAAAGGCTATTCCGTCGCTGCGTGATGCAGAAGCTGTCATGCAGGGTATTACTCGTCAGCCTGGCGTCGAATACACCGTCCTTGTGCCGAATTTACGAGGCGCTGAGCGTGCCTTGAGTTGTGGTGTGGACGAAGCCAATTTAGTCATGTCTGTGAGCGAGCCGCACAACCGTTCGAACTTGCGGATGACGCGAGAGCAATCATTTGCCCAGCTCAGCGAAGTCATTTCCGTGATTGGCCAAGGGCCTGTGGCGATCAACGTTTCACTCTCGACTGTCTTCGGGTGCCCGATGCAGGGTGACGTTCATGCCGAGGAAGTGCTCAAGTGGGTTGATCGCTTCACAAAACTTGGCGTCCGTGGTGTCACGCTGTGCGACACAACCGGGATGGCCTTTCCACCGCAAGTGCGGTCGTTGTCAGCGCAGGTAATTGAGCGGTTTCCGGAACTCCAGGTCACCCTGCATTTCCACAATACTCGTGGGATGGCATTAGCAAATACGCTTGGCGCCCTGGAAGCGGGGATTGACAGGTTTGACTCCTCATTGGGCGGTCTCGGTGGCTGTCCGTATGCGCCGGGCGCGAGTGGTAACGTTTGCACCGAAGACCTTGTGCACATGCTCCAGCTGATGGAGTACGACACTGGCGTCGATTTGGACAAGATCCTCGCTATCTCAGCGCAGCTTCCAGGTTTGATCGGCCACTCCACGCCAAGTCAGATTCTGAAGGCTGGTAAGCGGCTGGATCTACACCCCATTCCAGAGCACGTTCACACCCTTGCCAAGCAAGTGGTGTCAGCAGTGACAGGGGTAACAGAATGATTGCCCACCTGGATCACCTAGTGCTCACCACCATTGACGCAGAGGCGTGTAAGGATTTCTACGTTCGCGTGATGGGGATGAGGCTTGAGACATTCGGTGCCGGGCGGATTGCATTCCGCTTCGGTGACCAGAAGATCAATGTGCACGTGCGCGGCCATGAGTTCGAGCCCAAGGCC
Organism: Pseudomonas helleri; assembly: GCF_001043025.1. Classification (GTDB taxonomy): domain Bacteria; phylum Pseudomonadota; class Gammaproteobacteria; order Pseudomonadales; family Pseudomonadaceae; genus Aquipseudomonas; species Aquipseudomonas helleri. The sequence goes on from NZ_JYLD01000002.1 coordinate 458,475, forward strand.
CACTTGCCCGTCCCTGGTGGTTTGGATCTGTGCTTTATCGCTAGCAAGAATCTGGAACAGGTTATTGGTCACATTGAGTCTGAAGGATGGCCGATTGTTGAAGGCCCCGTACAGCGTACCGGCGCCACTGGCCCAATAAGGTCTATCTACCTACGCGATCCAGACCTGAATCTGATCGAGATTTCCGAGCAGTTGGGTTCAACCGCCGAGCATAGTCAATAAGGAGGTAGAGGATGAACATCGTATTTCTTGACGGTGCGAGCCTGCCTTCGCCGTTAGAACAGCCAGCTCTGGCTCAGCGTTGGACAGACCGTAAAAGCACCAAGATGGAAGAGGTAGTGCCGGCCTTGAAGGGCGCGCAAGTTGCCATCACGAACAAAGTGAAATTGAGTCGAGTTCAGTTGGAACAACTTCCTGAACTCAAATTGATCTGCGTAGCCGCCACTGGCTACGATTGTATCGATCTAGCGGCTTGCCGCGATCTCGGGATCACGGTGTGCAACGTACCCGCATACTCAGCAGTCAGCGTGGCAGAGGCAGTTATTGGCTCATTGTTCGCGCTGCGCCGGCACTTATTTGAGTACCAATCAGCGTCAGCGAATAAGTGGGCCAGCTCTGATCATTTCTGTGTGCACGGTTCTCCCATCCTTGATGTTCAGGGCTCGACGCTCGGCATCGTGGGGCGGGGAGATATCGGCAAACGTGTCGCCCACCTCGCGGCGGCACTCGATATAAATGTGATCTATGCCGAGCACCGAGGCGCTCCTTCCGTGCGAGAGGGCTACGTCTCTTTCGAGGCCGCGCTGAAGCAATCTGATGCGATCACCTTACATTGTCCGCTCACCCCGCAAACTCGGCATCTGATCGGCACTGAGCAGCTTGCGATGATGAAGCGTGGCGCGCTGTTGATTAACACGGCACGTGGCCCTTTGATCAATGAGAGCGCTGTTATCAAATCATTGGTTGACGGTCATCTGGGAGGCGCGGCACTAGACGTTTTGGACGTTGAGCCGCCGACAGCCGATCACCCCTTACTTTTGAGCAGTCTGCCCAACCTCATCGTAACTCCGCATGTTGGCTGGGCTAGCCAAAGCAGCGTAGCTCGTTTGAAGCGAACCTTGACTTCAAACATTGAAGCATTCGCGGCTGGGAAGCCAATCAACGTGGTCTCGTGACCACCATTTCACTCTAATAAATAATAAAGGTAGAGCGCCATGACAAAAACAATCAGCTCATCGTCCGACTTGCCTGACATCCCGGTTGTAAAACGCAAGCCGTTTTACCATCACCTCTACGTCCAGGTAATCGGAGCGATCCTGCTCGGCATCTTGCTTGGTCACCTAAGCCCTGGCCTAGGCGAACAGATGAAGCCCTTGGGCGACACTTTCATCAAGCTCATCAAAATGCTGATCGCACCTATCATTTTTTGCACTGTCGTGAGCGGTATCGCAGGCATGCAGAACCTGAAGCAGATCGGTCGCATTGGGTTCAAGTCGTTGGTGTATTTCGAAGTGCTGACGACGCTGGCTCTCATCATTGGTCTTATAGGTGTAAACCTTTTCAAGCCTGGTGTCGGGATGCACATCGACCCCGCAACCTTGGACGGTTCTGCAATCGCCGGTTATACCAAGGCCGCGCACGACCAGAGTGTTGTAGGGTTCCTCACCAATATCATTCCGACCACCGTATTCGGTGCATTTTCAGAGGGGAATATCCTTCAGGTTCTCTTCATTTCGGTGTTGTTTGCTTTCGGCCTTCAATTGCTTGGGCCGCTGGGCAAGCCTCTGCTGGATACCATCGACCTGGTAGCTCATGCGTTCTTCCGTATGCTGAAGATCGTCATGTACGTCGCCCCTCTGGGTGCTTTCGGGGGCATGGCATTTACCGTCGGGAAATATGGCATCGGGTCATTGGTTTCCTACGGCAACTTGCTGCTCTGCTACTACGTGACCGGCTTCTTCTTCGTCTTCGTAGTCCTGAACCTTGCTGCACGGCTTGCCGGATTTAGCCTGTGGAAGTTTCTCAAATACATCCGCGAGGAGCTGGTGTTGGTGCTGGGCACGTCGTCCTCCGAGTCGGCCTTGCCGCGATTGATGGGTAAGTTGGAAAAGCTGGGTTGTGAAAAGTCGACTGTCGGCTTGGTGGTTCCGTCTGGATACTGCTTCAACCTCGACGGCAGCTGCATCAACATGACCGTGTTGGCGATCTTTATCGCCCAAGCGCTCGACATTGACGTCTCGTTGTACCACCAGGTGACCCTGCTTCTGATCCTTCTGCTGACCTCAAAAGGTGCGGCCAGCGTGACGGGTGGTGCATTCATCACGCTCGCCGCAACGCTTGGCTCCATTGATGTTATTCCTGCCGCAGGACTCGTCCTGGTGCTAGGTGTTTACCGATTCATTTCGGAGGGAGGCGCATTGATCAACGTGATCGGGAACGGCGTTGCTGCACTGTTCGTCGCCCGGTGGGAAGGCGTTCTGGATAAAGAGCAACTCAAACGCGAGTTGGGCTAGGTTCACGGTCTGGCCCACCTGTCCTCTGCCACGCACAGGGGAGAGGTGAGCCGGAGCGTAACGATTACTTGAAGTGAGGGCGCTATGTCTTATCCCTTTTTAACGGACGTCAGCATCATTGAAAGCTCGGCGTTCGTCCCAGCGCCTTTGGCGGGCATGGCTCTAGCACAATTTGGTGCGGACGTTATCCGCGTTGACGCTATCGGCGGTGGGATTGACTACCGCCGCGCCCCACTCGCCAATGGACATGGACGCAGTCTTTTCTGGACGTCTCTGAACGCAGGTAAGCGATCACTCGCGCTTGATTTCCGAAAACCTGAAGCTCGCGAGCTTCTTCAGGAACTGGTGATCCGCACGGGTAATTTGCTAACGAACCGAGCTTCGTCCTGGCTGAGTCATGACTCGCTGGTTGAACGACGGAAGGATTTGATCTCGTGCACAATCGAGGGGAACCCTGATGGATCCTCAGCCATGGAGTGCACCATACAAAGCGCTACAGGGCTACCCATGCTCGCCCGAAAGAGTTTGGATGATCGCCCCGTCAACACGCCGTTCCCAGCTTGGGACGTGATCACGGCCTACCAGGCTGCATTTTCTTTCGTCGGAGCTATCAACCGTCGTCTGGTCACTGGGGAAGGATCTTCGATCAAACTGGCCATGTCGGACGTAGCGTTCTCGACGATGTCGCATCTTGGCTTGCTAACTGAGGCACAACTCTATGGCACTGATAGAGGGGCGATAGGTAATGACGTCTACGGTGCTTTCGGTCGCGATTTTGTTACGGCTGATGGCGCTTATGTAATGGTCGTTGCAATAACCCAACCCCAGTGGCGTGCCTTGGTTGGCTGTTGCCAGGCGCAGGGCGATATTGCCATAGCAGAGAAGTCATTAGGGCTGAATTTCCAGGATGAGCTTCAAAGGTACGAAGGGCGCGAAGTGATTGCTAACATTCTTGCACCTTGGTTTGCCGCGCGAAAATTCACAGAGGTCGAAAACTCGCTCAACGAGTTCCAGGTCAGCTGGGGTAAGTACGCGACCATCAAACAGCTTCTGGACGATGACTCTCGAATAGGCGTAAAGAACCCTGTCTTTGAGCAGCGAGCAACGCCCGGAGTCGGTGAGCATCTAGGGGCACACCTGGCTGCTCGGTTCGAGGGCCTTGTCAGAACGCCATGTGCTGGAGCTCCATTGTTGGGAGCTCATACCGATGAAATTCTGCATACGGTGCTTGGGTTGAGTGGATCAGAAATTGCAAGTTTGCACGACGCAAAAATAGTCGCAGGCCCTGAGTCTGATCCGACCGCGCTGTGATTAATTGCGTCTATCCGCAGGACGCTGTGAGCGAATGGTATTTACCCGCACTCCTTTCAGGAAACTGCTATTGCGACAAATGAGATATGAATAGATGTCTTGCGCGCAGCGCTGAGAATTCTGAGTGCAGGATGCGTCACGATATATGCTTCCCAAGACGTAAACACCTAGCAAGCGGAGCGCGCAGGTGTGAGGGATGCGAGCCCACAGGGTCGAGACACGCCTTGGCGGGGCTCGATTCACGGCAGCCTGACGCCGTAGACGGCACGCCATCAATGCCACCTCGCTCAAGCAAGAGGTAACTTCAATGCCCGACGATGAACTCCGCGAGCTGGAAGCAAAGAGGCGAAAGGCATTGTGGATGCTTGCGAAAATATCTCCAGGCAATTCCAAGGCGTTCGATGCCTTATCTATCCTTGACGACCTTGACCTTCAAGAGCGAAAGACTCCGCTCATACTGACAAGGCACTTGAGCTCAACAGGGTTCGGGATTGTGTCACGGTGCAGCATCACCACTCCGGAATCGACATCATCCTGGAGCAGACTATTCCGCAACCCTGGAGGGAGCGCTTCAATCAGGCGAGTATCGGGTCGACCAGATTGTTAGATGGGCCTTACGCTGCGGACTGGTATAAATTCCTGGCTTGCTGGGAAACAGAGATGCAGCACCTAGAGGAACACAGGGCTGCCCGCAGCAAGCCCAAGCTGGATTGATGCGGAAGGAGAATAGACGTGGAACGAGACAGCGATGACACCGTGTATTGCGATATCCAAATGCCAGTGGCTCAAGGGCGGGAGCTATTGGCGTTAGTGAATGCCCTGCGAGAGTCGAAAGCTCATCCAAGTCTCGACAGAGTTTTTGAACACATGCAGTACGAGCTCAGCACGTCCATCGATATCGTGGATAACCCGCCAACATGGGGGCCTTGGTGTCGCTGAAGACGCCTAGTGGAGGCATTAAAGCTCTGCATCCCATGCATCCATAGCCTCGCTCACAGCCGAGTACCACTGGAGATCACCAAGCTCTAGAGCATTCGCGATTTGCCTGTTGGTATTGCCGTCGACCCAAGTCGGTAGACTCTTTATGGCTTCTGTGAACAGACTGGCTGTAGCGACAGCGAATCGCCCCGTACTTGTACACTGGAGGCACGCGTAGCGCACAGTAGCGCCACTCTGCAACCGACGCCAAGCCACCACCTCGATACAGTCCATGGCGCTCACCGGCGCCTCTACGGTGGAACTCACTAACGGTTCCACCTGGGAATCTTCCGCTGCTCTGAATGATCGGCTAGGCGCTTCTGGCCTGTGGACAAGATGCTTAAACTGCTCACGTGAGGCGATTATCTGTTCGCGAAACTCTTCGGGATCGATGGACATGCCCCCTTCCGGTGTCACCCTTAGGGTCTTGAGGCTGTTCGCTGCCTCAATGAACGCACGTTCGCGCTTAACCTCATGCGGAGGGCGGCGGTCAGGGCTGATGAGGTTCCAAAAGCAGTCTAGAAGCTTCAAGGTTTTTCCTACCACGGACGAATGCTGATCCTTCTAGAATACAGGCCCGCAGCAAACAATCATCTTCTCAGGTTCGGATAGAGCGTTCTCGTCAAAAAGGAACGATCTACGGTGCCCAAACTAATCCAGCGAGTTTCATTAGCTCGTAGAAACTGAGCCATCTCATCCACATCCAGGTCTTGAGGTGGTTCGATGAGCGTATTGAGCCTCTGAAGCGTCTGAACAGGCACACCCATCTCCTCTAAGCCTGCAAGGCCTGGGGCGAGATGGTAATGCTCAAAGATGCCACGTAGCCTGGAGTAATCGATCTTGACGTTAATATGCCGTTTTTTGGCATACAACTTCACCACATCTTCAAGGACACCCAGAAGCTTGGGCACAGTATGGCCAAAAATATTTATTACCACTTTGAGGTCATCGTTAATGCAAGTAGATAGGTCTTCGACCTCACCTTTCTCCAAACGCCCCTTCGCCTGATCAATCTGGGACTTAAAGTATTCCGCATACTCAGAAGTGTACAAATAATTCGTAAGCTTTGCATGAATCACAGAGCTATTTTTGGTTGGAATACGTACTCTGCGGAGGGCTCCTGCTTGAAACCTGGTCAGCGCTACGGCCAAAACATCCAGAAACGCACCTGATGGCATCCAATGAAAAATTGCGGACTGCAGATCGGTTTCCGAAAGCATTTCCACAAAGGAATATATTTCCCTGAACGCTTCTAAACTGAAGGAGCTATGCCGCTTGAGCAGATCTACGCCAAACTCATCAACATTCTCGTCCCGTTCGAACCTGGATTGAGAATAATCACTAAGATGTTCAGGCTGAACGCCCACCAGGAGGTTCATTGGAGTCGTATCATCTTGGATGCCAAGCGGGATATCTACTCCCTGATTGAACGAGTCTTGGGGAATCGATTCAAGGCAATATACCCTGCCTACGAAATGAACACCCATTCGGCCAGCACGACCTTTGATATTCCCGTGCGTGAATTTATCGATACTAAAAATGCCATCTCTATTGTCGTATATGACGACGTTCTTAGCAATTGTATTAACGCCCTCGATTATCGTCGAGGTGCAGATGAGGTAATTGATCTCGCCTCTATTGAAAAGATCAATAGTGTATTGCTGCAATGCACGTGGCAATCCGCCAAAATGGAGCCCAATACCATTGCGCAATGCTACACAGTAATCCCAGTCCGAATCATACTCTTGAGCCACCCAGTCTAGATGAGGACTGTTGAATTCAGTGCCAAATCCATTCTGAGCTAAAGACCTGGCAACCCCGCCAGCAATAGCCGAGGACTTGCAATAAATTATCGTGGCTTCACCACGGCACTGACCCGCGATTGCAAGGACGGCCCTTTCTTTACCTACATCATCATTAGGGGATAAGTCGAAGGACTCAATGTCTAACGCTACCGTATTGAAGTCAGAGGAAATGAAAGTGTACTCTAGGCCGAGACTAGCCAAACCAGTAACACTATTGATGAAGGGGCCAGTCATGTAAAACTGCTTAGAGGCCTTAAGAAGTTTGCTTAACGCGATATTGAGTTCAATTACACGTTCATTTTCGTAGTCGATCTTGCCACTGGCTCGCTGCTGAAACGCAAGCTTGTAGAACTCATCAACAACAAAGAAATCAATGTCTACAATGTCTTTCCGCTCATTGACTCTCTCTTGTGTAAGCACATAGATCACCTTTCCACCACTAGCCTCCTGCGAGCTGTGATGAATGATCTGGTAAGACTGGCCAAATCGCTCTTGAAGACGTCGGCGGGTCTCATCGGCCAAAGCAATGGTAGGCACGACCAGCACCACCCTACGCACTAATCCCAACCCAATTATCGAGTCTACAATCGCACTTTTACCCATGCTGGTTGGTGCGCTCAAAACAACATTACGCCCAGACCGAAGCAACTCGAACACCTGAAACTGCATCGAATGGAAGACAAATTCGTCAGAGAAAGGTGTTTGATATATACCTAAAGCCGCTCTTTCACTGGCTGAGATATCCTGAAACTCTTTCTTCAGGTACGGATACAATCCGGCCTTGCGTACAAGGTTTCTCAGTAGCGGTGTGTAGCTTGAGAATCTCGGCCTAGCATCCAAGGCACGGATAACTAAATCCCTACCCATGTGCAATGAAACTGGATTTGACAAAAGCTTGTCAGCGGCTCGAAGATAGGTAAACGCTGAGGAGTCATTCGTATCAAGCAGAAGTCGAGCGCTGTCGTAGATCCTGTTCATTTGTCATCTCGCATTTTCTTTGCCAGCAAATCACACAAGTCATCGAAGCTTGGAGCGGGGTAGATATACAGCTCGATATTCAACTGAGCATAAACGGGATTTTTTTTTAGGTCAGAAATAAACTCCACAAATAGCTCATAAGCTTCTTCATACAGACTAGATTCATGACCTTTCGTCTCCGGGATGGTCAACAAGCTGGACTCATAGCCAAAGAAGACAACAAACCTGAAGCGTTCCAGATGATCTTCAAACGAATTGCTCGTATCCAGAATCTCATCGACGTCGTGATTCAGGAGGTAGGAATCTTCTTTTACATCGAGAACCTTCTCCCTGACTCCATCCAGGCCATTGACTATGTCATCATACAGGGCATCCCTCAGCGCATTTAAAACTTGGGATACGGTTCTCGCCTTTGTTAACTTACTGACTCCGAGCCACAACTCATCGCCGCCCTTGTTTCGCTGAACGATATGGACGTTTTCAAAAACCTTCAAGTCATCTTTTGAATCGAGATAAAGCGTGGCCGGTATAGGTTGACTTTCATGCCTCAATCTCATTACTGAGTGCAGCAATGCATTCCCGAGAAACTGCTCTAAATCATTAGCGCTATCAGTAAGTCGCGCCCTTAAAACCCTGTACTTTTCCGTGGCACTGGAGCTGATAAAATCAGCAATCTCGCTTGGTCTTAGCAGGAGCTCGTCAAACCAATGACAGATATTCTTAGCGATATGCTCATAGCGATACTCACCCATTTGGTAGCGCTGGTGCAGCGCTAGCCCATTCCTAGTCAAAACTGGGCTTTCAAAAGGCGCCTGAAGTTGCACCAATACGCTTGGCAGCTTCCGATGTACATATACTTTGGAGTGAGAGTTGCTGCGATCATAAAATAATACTTCAGCCTTGAACCACGCGAGAAAATGGTCTCTATGATAGGTTTTATCATCCTCCGTATAAACCCGCCTATCTAACGCACTCTTCTTAGTCATCGTGATTAAGATATTGGCCCAGATGCTTTCAACAACCGATTCCGCGCTAAGGATGACGCCATGAAGGCTCAGCGCGGCGTTTCTTATATTGTTAAGGGCCGTAAGCTCTATTTCCCTCAGGCTAGGTATTACACTCCACCAGCAGGAGTCCACCCAATCAGACACAGTGTTACCTGCCGGCGCAACATAGTTTTTAAGCTTACTGGAAAGCTCATCAATTAAAACTTGTCGACCCGACTTACCATCTCGCTTTGAAATTTCTATTTCTAGAAAATCTAGAGGATCCTTGCAATCCCGTGGAGACAATATTCGAAACTTGCACTTATCAAGAGGGGCCGATGCACATTGCATGGACTTGTGGACAATGGAGCTATCAGCAATAAGGTTATTGCTTGCACCGCGAGCACGGGTTGTAACTGTGCTAATAGACCAGCGCGGTTTATCTGAAGTCTTAACCTGGACGAACTCGGTGTGCGTGCTATAGAGAATATCGATGTCATCAGTGACTTCACACCTGACGGCCTCTATCCTCTTGTCGAGCAGCATCTGGGTTACGAAAAGCGCCGCAGCACAGTCCTGATACAAAAATCCAAGCTTGGCTGCTACGCCGCCCGCGTTGCTCGAGTCCATCACCTACTTCCATGGCTTTTGGCGCACAAGGCTATGTGAAAACCCCAGTGGCGTCCATGCCCAATAGCATTACGCCACCAACCCTACGACGGGAGGCCAAAAGTAGCCCGTAAATTCCATTGCAGCAGCCCGCCATTCAGGACTTTCTGGGCTTGGCTCTGGCGGTCGCCTCGGCCACTAATGGATCTTCAGGCCAATAGTGTTTTGGGTATCTTCCCTTAAGATCTTTCTTTACTTCTCCGTAAGTGCTGCGCCAGAAATTAGCGAGATCCTGGGTCACCTGTACGGGCCTCCGGGCCGGCGACAAGAGATGCAGAACCAGCGGTTGTTTTCCCTGAGCTATGCGAGGTGTTTCGGCCAGGCCAAAAAGCTCCTGCAGCCGCACAGCGAGGATTGGTGGATGCTGCGAGTAGTCGATACGAATACTCGAGCCGGAAGGCACCTGGATCGTCTGAGGAGCCTGAGCCTCCAGTTCTTGCGGAAGCGGCCAAGGCAGGAGATTTCTGACTATCGAAGACAGATCCAACTGGCTGAAGTGGCTGAGCCTGGTGACTTTGCCCAGGTACGGGGTGAGCCACTCTTCAAGTGTATCCAGGAGGTTGACATCGCTGAGGTCGGGCCACTTGCTTTCCGCCTGGCCATTTTGGATATCAAGCTGACGCAGCAAATCGACCCGCGCTTGCCACTGCCGCAGCTCTGGATTCCAGGGCAGAAGCTCGATTCCCTTGCGCCTCACTAGGTTGACCAAGGCCAACGAACGGGTTTGCTCATCAAGACTCGGCAGGGCTGTCGTCGACAAGATGAGTTGCCCAACCTTCAACTGCCGCTCAGCCTTCAGCACCCCTTCCCTTTCATCCCAATCGACCTCATCGACAGACCTCACAAGGTCAGCCAGCTCGTCATCGAACAGAGCCGGATCGAGGTCACTCGCCAGGTAGATCCGCTCCTCACGCTGGCCTTGCCGGCTACCCAGGTCGGCCACCACCAGCCACTCGTGCTTGGTAAGAGCATCAGGCTCTGAGAACACGGCAGCCCGACCGTTGGAGAGACGGTACTCGGATGCACTTGCACGCCTCTGCAGGCCGATTCGGTCAGGGTAGGCGAACGCCAGTAGGCACCCTACCCATCGTGGGTGAACGGGCTCGCTGACGGGGCTAGAGGCCTTTCCACGTAGGAGGGATCGGAACTGCCGAGCAGACTGCTTCACCCGCTGGAGGGAGCCACCACTACGACGTGAATGTTGTTCGCCTGACAAGGCACTCAGTCTGGTGTGAAGGTCGCCACCTGCACCACGCAGGATGTCCTTCTCACCCAACAGCGCCGCGATGTTGCACCCAAGGTCATCCAGGCCCATTTCGTTGCCTTTGATGAGCATGTGAGCGATCCGTGGATGCGCTGGGAGCACACTCATGGCCGATCCGTGCGGTGTGATCAGTCCAGCATCGTCAAGTGCGCCCAGGCGCTTTAGCAGATCCCTGGCCTGGCCGAAAGGAGCGGATGGAGGTTGGTCGAGCCAAGTCATCTCTTCCGGCTTCATTCCCCACCGGGCCAACTGGAGTGCCAAGGCTGCGAGATCTGCCTGCAGGATCTCTGGGATGCTGTAGCCGGCCATTTGCTCGTGCTGCGATTCCGACCATAGGCGATAGCAGACACCTGGCTCCAGTCGTCCTGCCCTCCCAGCTCGCTGAGTAGCGCTGGCCTTCGAGATACGCTGTGTGTCGAGTCGGGTCATCCCACTGCGAGGATCGAACTTCGGCACTCGCTCAAGACCACTGTCTACCACCACCCTGACGCCTTCGATGGTCAAGCTGGTCTCAGCGATGTTCGTGGCCAGTACGATCTTCCGGGAGCCCTTTGGTGCCGGGTCTATCGCAGCACGCTGTGCGTTCAGGTCGAGGTCACCGTACAGCGGGCATACGATCACCTCTGGACGGCTGCTCAACTGCTCCTTGAGGTCTTCTGCCACCCGCCGAATCTCTGCCTGCCCAGGAAGGAAAACCAGGACGCTTCCAGACTGCTCGTTGATGGCGGCCAAGCATATGTCCGTAACTCGCGCATCGATTCGCTCGCCCGGCTGATAGGGGGTACCCCAAACCGTTGAGACTGGATACATCCGCCCTTGACTGGTGACCACAGGCGCATCATTCAACACCTTTGAAAGGCGAGCACCTTCCAGTGTTGCGGACATGAGGAGCAGCTTGAGCGGGGGCTCATCGCGCAGCAGTTCGCGGGCACTCAGGCACAGAGCCAGCGCAAGGTCGGAGTCAAGGTTTCGCAGATGGTATTCATCGAAGATGACCACACCCACTCCAGCGAGCGCAGGATCATCTTGTAGCCGGCGAGCCAGGATACCTTCGGTGACGACTTCAATCTGGGTTCGCGGGCCTACCTTGCTTTCAAGGCGAATGCGGTAGCCGACTGTTTCACCAACCTTCTCTCCCAGCTCACTCGCCAAACGCTCAGCCGCCGCCCTAGCAGCCAACCTGCGAGGCTCGAGCATGATGATCTTCTGCTCAGCGAGCCAAGGTTCATTCAGCAGCGCCAGTGGCACTCGGGTGGTCTTGCCCGCACCAGGTGGCGCTTCGAGAATTATTTCGTGGCGGTTGGCCAGGGCCTCTCGTAGGTCTGGCAATACGAGGTCAATAGGTAGAGAAATCATCGAGGCTCCCAAATCAGGGAGGCAGTATACGACGGGCTATATAGAGACGTGATTCAACCCAAAGACTGTAAAGAGTGGAGCCGGTTTTTTTTGACAAGAAATCGACGATTTATGTGCATTCAGCAAAACATGGAACTCATCAAAAATCAGCAGCCCGATGCCTTCCAGCGCCGGGTCCTCTTGCAGGCGGCGGGTCAGAATGCCTTCGGTCACCACTTCGATGCGCGTGGTGGGGCCGACTTTGCTGTCCAGACGGATGCGATAGCCCACGGTTTCGCCGACCTTCTCACCCAGTTCGCTGGCCAATCGCTCGGCGGCAGCCCGTGCTGCCAGGCGCCGCGGCTCCAGCATCACGATGCGCTGACCGGCCATCCACGGCTCATTCAACAGGGCCAGCGGCACACGGGTAGTTTTACCGGCGCCGGGCGGTGCTTCGAGCACCGCTTCGTGGCGCTCACGCAAGGCTTGACGCAGTGCAGGTAAAACTTCATCAATCGGCAAAGAAATCATGGTGGCTCCAGAACAGAGCGGCGAGTATAACGGCGAACGGTTATGCGTTAAGCGTGGTCTTAATTCTTCAGCGTGTTAGAGGTTTTCCTATGCGTACATTTTCCCGCGTCATTGGCGGTGTCGTGGTTGCGACGCTGCTCACTCAACTGACCGCCTGCGGCAGTATTTTCTTTCCAGATCGTCGTGGTCAGATTGATGGCAAGATCGACCCGGTGGTGGTGGTGCTCGATGGCATCGGGCTGTTGTTTTATGTGATTCCGGGCCTGATTGCGTTTGGCGTCGACTTCGCCACCGGCGCTATTTATTTGCCGCCGGGCAAGACCGCACAAATCGCCCCGGAAAAACTTCAGGAAGCCATTGGTGCTGACAGCAAAGTGGACAACAGCAAGCTGCAGGCCATTCTGGAAAGCGAGCTGGGCCGCAGCTTCCCGCTGAACGATCCACGCCTGATCCAGCACAAGGGCAGCACCCAGCAATTAGCGATGTATGGCTTGATCCCCACAGCCTGATAAAGGAAGGCCAATGACCAGCAGCCCGGAACACGCACGCCTGTTACGCCTGGCCACCCGCGCCTCGGTGGCGGTGGCCAGTATTTTGATCATCACCAAAGCCATCGCCTGGTGGCTCAGTGGTTCGGTCAGCATGCTCGCCGGTCTGACAGACTCATTGCTCGATGGCGTGACCTCGTTCCTCAACCTGCTGGCGGTGCATTACGCGCTGCGCCCGGCCGATGACGATCACCGCTATGGGCACGGCAAGGCGGAATCGTTGGCGGGCATGGCGCAAGCGCTGTTTATTGGCGTGAGTGCGGTGCTTATTGCCTTTCAGGCGTTCGACCGATTGAAACACCCCGAGCCGGTCAACGCGCCGTGGATCAGCATTGCCGTAATTGTGTTCTCGCTGGTGATGACCGTGGGCCTGCTGATCCTGCAACACCGCGTAATCAAAGCCACGGGCTCCAATGCGGTGCGGGCAGATTCGCTGCATTACCGTTCGGACCTGATGCTCAACGGCAGCATTCTGGTTGCGCTGGTCTTCGCCGCCGTGGGCTTCTCGCAGCTGGATGCGTGGTTTGGTCTGGGGATTGCGGTGTACATCCTCTGGAGCGCCTTCCAGATTGCACGCGAGAGTTTTTCGGTACTGATGGACGAAGAGTTACCCACCGATGTCAGCGAAAACATGCTGGCTTTGGCCTGCGCTGTGCCGGGTGTTTTGGGCGCGCACGATTTACGCACCCGGATCTCGGGCAACATCTGGTTTGTGCAACTGCACCTTGAGCTACCGGGCCAACTCAGCTTGCTGGACGCTCACACCCTGAGTGACCAAGTGGCGGCAGCCATCGAAAACACCTACCCACGGGCCGAAGTGCTGGTGCATGCGGACCCGCAGGAGGTCGTTAAACCCAAGGCAGCGCCGTAGTCGCTGCCAAAGGCTGCGAAGGGTTGCTGAGCAACCCGGCAGTTTCAATACGTCACCTGATACCCACGACTATTCAAGCAATTGCCCTCAGCCTGCCGGTAGGTCTGCACCACGGCCGGCGCGGGGGCGTAGGCGATGTGGGCCGGGTCGAAATGGCTCTGGTCAACCGCCCAGCGGTAGCAGTCGTAACGGTCCTGATCAATTTGCGCCGGGGTCTGGCCATTGGCCGGATACGCCACCACGTCATAGCCGTTACTCACCGGTTGCGGCGCTGGCTGCACAATCGTCGCCGGTGGCTCGACCACAATGTAGTCCTGGGTTGCCGGCTGGTACGCGTAATAAGACCCGGCCGCGAGGAAGAACAGCGAACTGCCTACCCACACCTCACGCGCATAACTGGGGATGATGCTGACGCGAATCCCGTAGGGCGGCTGCACCACGATGTAGCGCGGACCTTCGGGGCGATACCAGTAGCCCCCTGAAAAGAAGAAATTCTGCCCGCGATACGGCACTTGGCGATATTGGCCCGGGAAACGGTCAATGGCGTAACCGGGGCGGTATTGCGGGCCTGGGCCCCAGCCATTGCCATGCCCGTCCGGGCGACCGGCCCAGCGCACATCATTGGGGTGAACGTTATTGCCACCGGGCCTGAAATTTTGGCCACCGGTTTGCCAGTTCTGGTTACCGCCACGGTAGGGCATCTGAGTCTGCTGCACAGCATTTGGGCGCGGCTGAATCGGCAGGTTACTCACAGGCGGCCCAGGATGCTGCTGCCCTGGGCGCACCTCAAAATGCTGTTGAGGGCCAGGATTGCCGGGCTGTGGATGAAACTCCGGGCGAGGCTGATTAGCCTGCGGCGGGCGATTTTCAGGGCGTGGCTGATTGCCTTGCTGTGGCCGGTTCTCTGGGCGCTGCGCATTGCCCTGCCAACCCTCCGGTCGGCCCTGGCGCTGCTCACCGCGCGGCTGATTACCTTCTTGCCAATGCTGACCACCGTTGGGCCGTGCTTCTTGAGAGTTTCCATCCCCTCGCTCATCAGCCAGTACTTGGCCGGTGACACTCACACAGAGCAAGCCAACCGTGGCCAAACGCCAGATGCGCGATTTCATGATGTTCCTCACTCGGGTTAGGGGACGCGTAATCATAAGACTGGAAAACCGTAAAGCGGTTCTGCTCAAGGCTAGGGGTTGCGTACTTTATTTTTGGGACGGCTAGCACCTGCCAGGCAGAACGGGCCTCAGTGTCAATCACATGTAAAGCAACTCTCCGTCTTCTTCAAGAATGCTTCCGGGCCTCAGCAATAAAGAACCTCTTCAACGAAATGCAGACTTTAGCCACCGCTAACTGTGGCTGGACAGGGTTTAATTACACAGTTTTAAAACCAGGCTTGCCATTGGCTGCTCGCCATTCCTTAACTTTTTTCATAACGGCCTCAGGTGTTGCATCTTCATTAGAATCAGCATAGTAAATCAAGTCGGATCCATCGGGATGCTCAGTCACTCGCTCAAATTCTAAAACCGCAGCAATTTGCTCCTCCTCGCTCTGATAGCCAGCATCACAGACACTCTTAAGAAACAATAAAAAATCCGTCTCTGTATAATCCTCTAGCCTTTTAACTCCCATTTAACTCTCCATCCATATGTATTTGCGCATGACGCCTAGGCGAAATAATCAGCATATTGTCAAAATCGAATTTTAGCCCATCATTAGAAATATATGTAACGTGACGAATCTCAAACTTAACCTGCCCACCAACTCAATCTCTCTTTCGAACAAAAGGAGCGCGACCGTTTTTCATCTCAGAAAAATTATTATCAATAAAATTCCTAGACAGCTCAGCATCATTAGCCACCGCCGTCCAAAACGCCTCTCTAAACGCCCCGAAGTTCCTGAACTCCCGACCACGAAGCTGGTCGGCAATCTGCAATAGGATCGGGGCCCCTTCGCCTTGCGATGCTGCGCCTAACCAGATCCCCGTTACTATCGGCCCTGCTCACAAGCATCAAATAAGATAGAGACAAACAATTCTCCGTTGGCCACAATACAAGCTAAATTAAAATCTCAGTCACCATTAGCGGTGACTGAGCATGATTTAATTACACAACCTTAAAACCTGGCTTGCCATTAGCTGCTCGCCACTCCTTAACTTCTTTCACAATCCCCTCTGGCGTATCAGCGCGATCGTCTTTTGGATAAAAAATCAAATCCGACCCATCAGGATGCTCCGTCAATCGCTCAAACTCAAGAACCATTTTAATATCTTCTTCCTCAGTACGTTTGCTGCTATCACATAGAGACATCACAAAATCTAAAAATTCTTCTTCCGTGTAATCATTAATTTTTTTCATGATCTTACTCCTCTACCCTGTGTATTTCTTTATGGCGCCTTGGCGTGACTACAGCAATATTATCAACATCATAAACAGCCCCACCCTTCGAAACATAAACCTTGTGATGGAGTTCAAACTTGATAGCAGCTCCCGCTCGATCAGAGGTCTTTACGTATGGAGCTTTTCCATTAACAACTGCTGATAAATTTTGCCTTTTTAATTGCTTTACTAGTTCAGCATCATTAGCCACCGCCTTCCAAAACGCCTCTCGAAACGCCCTGAAGTTCCTAAACTCCCGACCACGAAGCTGGTCGGCAATCTGCGATGGAATCGGGGCCCCTTCGCCTTGCGATGCTGCGCCTAACCAGATCCCCGTGACCGCCTGACCTGCTCCTGTTGCAACCCCCGGATCCTCACGACGGTCCTTGAACATGACATACAGCGCAGGTAAACCAGAATCCGCCGGAAACACGGTAATGAAGTCGTCAAACCCGGCTTCAGCAAGCCCCGGGAAAGTGTCAATTCTTCCTTCAACAGGCGTTACCGTTACACCCGTGTAGACCGGTGGCGCAGTGGGTTCAGCAGGTAAGGTGGTCGAGCTATTGCCTGGGTTGACGATGGGTGTCCATGTCAACGTTCGGGGCGGCACGTCCTCAGTGGTTACGCTGTAAACATTCTGCTCAGCGTTAAAAGTAGCAGCTACTACCTTTACGTTCGACGGTACGACCCTCCCGTCGGCCTTGGCGACGAAAACTTCAGACTGCCCGTCAGCTGCTGTTTTGGAGCTGATGCGTACGGGCAAGTCAACAGAGCCACCCGAGGCGGCAATAGTCCATAAGTTCTGCCCATCGTGCGAAATCAGATCCGATAGCGGCGTACTGAAAGCATAACGTTCAGGCAATTCGCCATTGGCCAGCTTGGACGAGTAGACCAGAGCAGACACACCGACAAAAAACCCCGACACCGTACCCGCCGCCAAGCCAGTTATCGCTGCAATTGAAGAGCGAATAGCCGCTTGCAAAGTCACTGCCGCCGCATCAATAACCGCAGCGGTGCCTGCGGGGGTTAGAAACAGCGAACTTGACGCTGATGCAGGGCCGGGAGCTTTAAACGTATTGGCTACGCGGATAGCCTCTTTAGCACGCGCTTGTTCGTCTGCTACACGCTTGGCCTCTGCCTCGGCTGCGAGGCGGGCCTGTTCGGCAGCTTCAGCAGCAAGCCGTTGCGTTTCCAAGGCCTGCTCAACCTGATTCGCTCGCTCGGCCAGAGCGCCAAGTGCTTTCGCGGTGGCAGTAAGGTGCCTGGCAGACTCAACCTTGAGCAACGCATCGTGGTAGCTCTGCCATTTAGTCCCTATCTCCGTGTGGCCTTGTAAGTAAACCAGCTCGTGGAGCGCTTCCAGTTCAGGTTTGCTTAAGGGGGCTTTTATGTTCGGGTTCTCCACCGGGAAGTGGAATGTAACGCCGCCACTACTAAAAGAAGGGGGCGCGTAAGCAGGGTTAACCGCAGCCAATTTAGACGCGGCCATATGTTCCAATGTCGACCGGTAATGACCCAAGGCTTGAGCGGGCGACATGCCGTCCATCACGCCCGCTGCCGCAATAAACTCGGAATAGAGGTTTTCCGGCAATTGCTGGGCGTGGATATCTCGTTCCTGAGTAATGATTTCTAATTGCTGAGACGGTGCGAGTTTGGTCTCAGCAGTTTGAGCCTGCTCTATTTTTTGCGCCTGCTCTGCAAGTTTCCCTGCAAGGTCCGCTGTTGAAAGCGACAGCACTTTAAGCTCCATGGCCGACTTATAGACCGTGTCAAACAGTGCGTATAAGTCCATCAAACTTTCGGGGGTGGTGTTTCCCGAATTCAGAAGCTCGCTCATTTTCTGACGCGGTAGCACTTCCATCAAAAAATAAGGGCTCAAGCTATAGAGCCCATAGATAGCAGGCGCAATAGTGGCGTAACGAGATATTTTTGAAGCGATCAGGTCTAATGTGGCCTTTTGTTCACGTACAAGAGCCTCAGCAGGCGTCAAAACTTGATTCTCTTTAGCCGCCTGTTTTGCTGCCTCCCATTCTCGCTGGGTATCTGCTAATAAAAGGTTGAGTCGTGCACTGTATTCGTGATCAATCGCTTTTAGGCTGTGGATTTGCTCATTCATGAACTCAGTCATGACGTGCGGTGTGGCTACATTACGAATGCTGCTCTCGCCACCTAACCCTCTGTGCGGGCCATCATTTATCCCCCAAGCTATTTGGCCACCTCCGATTAGAACTTGAGGCTGATTACTCACCCTGATTGATACGGGTCCTATCGCGTAGGAGCTAGGGCCTAGCACCCTATGTGCGCCTAAATACTTAGTTATTTCATCCTCCATATAAATCCCCTGCTGTCATTCTAACTGTTTAAGGAACCTCCCAAGACACTCGTAAAATAGTAATACTAATTTAGATAACTTATACGTATCTAACGCATTTTCAGAAATGAACCATGACGTTAAAGGTTTTATACTTAAAAAGAGAAAGACACTTCCGAAAACAGTGAACGAATAGTCCTATGCAACTGCAACAACTTAAACACCACTCAATAACCATCTAATAAATAAAGCTTTAGAGCTCTTCTAATTAATGACTTTACTTTCTTATATGCTCAGTTCAATTGCGCAGAAGGCCTTGGGTCTCCAAGCGCTACGAGCGTTAAAGTGTTATGCACGCCAAGTTGGGCGCGCGCGCAATAAAAAAGGGCGACCCGTCGGTCGCCCTTTGAATTTTTCCGTCCTGGCTCAACACTTGTGATGTTGGCTCACCTCGCCCCGTCTTCTGGACAGTGCGTAGCCCGGGGGCCGGGGCAACCCTGTTGGGTTGGCGGCCGCGGCAGGCCTGATTCGGCGGCCGCAGTGGACTCTATGTCCGGGCAGTGATTCTGGTAATAAGAATAGGCCTGGGGAGCCGGCAGAGGATTGCGAAGATTGCTGAATAAAATAGCACTTGCGCAATTTTTGCCTTCAGATGGATACTTTGCCGCAATAGTTATTACAAAGGGTGTCTACGTGAGCAAACTGGACCGGTACGACCTAAGCATTTTGGCGGAATTACAGCGTGATGCGCGCATCTCTAACCAGGAATTGGCCGAACGTATCGGGCTGTCGCCTTCGCCTTGCTCACGTCGGGTCAAGCAACTGGAAGACGACGGCTATATCTCGCGTCAGGTCGCGTTGCTGGACCGCAAGCTGCTCGGGTTGAGCCTCACGGCCTACGTGCTGATCGGCATGGACCGCCATACCCCTGAGCGTTTTGAGAACTTTGAAGCGGCGATTCGTACGCTGCCGCAAGTGCTGGAGTGCAGCCTGGTGACGGGCATAGACGCCGATTACCAGTTGAAGGTGGTCGTGCCGGACATGGACCATTATCAAAAGCTGCTGCTGGGCCACTTGACCCGGATTGATGGCGTGACCAGCGTACGTTCCAGTTTTGTGCTGAACCAGGTGCTCAACAGCACTGAGTTGCCGTTGACGCATTTGCGTACGTGATTAACACCCTGTAGTCGCTGCCGAAGGCTGCGATGGGTTGCGTAGCAACCCCGGCTCAGCACGCACAAACGAAGGTCCTTCGGCCCTTATCGCAGCCTGCGGCAGCGGCTACAGGATTGCGAGCGCCCCAACACGCGATCGATGGAGACCCCAATGGATCCTGCCGTATTTGAAGAATGGATGATGACGATACTGGTCAGCGTGCTGATCCTGTTTATGGGCTTTATCGTCTGGGATCTGGCGAAAAAGTCCAAGGCCGGGCGCTTTGGTTCGATGATTCTGTTTTTTGTGCTCGGGCTTGGGGTCGCCGCGTTTGTGATCAAAAGCGTGGTGATCGGCCTGATCGAGTCGGGCGCGTTATAACCGCGCCGGCACTTCTTTGTAGTGGCCTTGCTCCAGCCCCTCAATCGTCCAGTCGCCGATGCGCACCCGCACCAGACGCAGCGTCGGCAACCCCACCGCCGCCGTCATGCGCCGCACCTGGCGGTTACGCCCCTCGCGAATCACCAGCTCCAGCCACGACGTCGGGACGCTTTTGCGAAACCGCACCGGCGGGTTACGTGGCCACAATTCAGGTTCTTCCAGCGCTCGCGCCTCGGCGGGCAGGGTTTTGCCGTCATTCAATTGCACGCCGTCACGCAGTTGCTGCAACTGCTCTGCTGTCGGCTCGCCCTCCACCTGCACCCAATAGGTTTTTGGCAGTTTGTGCTTGGGATCGGCGATTTTGGCCTGTAGCTGGCCGTCATTGGTCAGCAGCAGCAAGCCTTCGCTGTCACGGTCCAGGCGCCCGGCCGGGTAAATCCCCGGGATCGGGATAAAGTCTTTGAGGGTCGCCCGCCCGCCTTCGTCGCTGAACTGGGTCAGGACGTCGAACGGTTTGTTGAACAGAAACAATTTGGGCTCAGCTGGCGGTGCCTTGGCCACACGGCGATTGGCAGCAGTGGGGCTGGTGCTTTTGGGCGCCGGACGGCGTGGGGCGGGACGAGCAGGACGGGACATGACAAAAAGAACATCTAGCGATCAGGGCTGGTCATGCTAGTGCCCTGATCGCTAAATGACCACTTGAATCAACGGAATGGCGGTTCGTCGAAGCTGCGCAGTTTGCGCGAGTGAAGCGAGTTGAGCTGGCCGCGCATCAAGTCGACGGCAGCGATGCCGATTTTCAAGTGCTGGCTCACGGCCCGTTCATAGAACGCGTTGGCCGAGCCCGGTAGTTTGATTTCGCTGTGCAGGGGTTTGTCCGAGACACACAGCAACGTGCCGTACGGCACCCGCAAACGGTAGCCCTGGGCCGCGATGGTGCCGCTTTCCATGTCCACCGCCACCGCACGGGACAGGTTGATCAGCGGACGCTCCTGCGCCCAGCGTAATTCCCAGTTACGGTCGTCGTAGGTCAGCACGGTGCCGGTACGCAGGCGTTTTTTCAGCTCATCGCCACGCTCGCCAGTGACCTGAGCGGCTGCTTCCTGTAACGCCAGTTGCACTTCGGCCAGTGCCGGGATCGGGATGTTCGGCGGTACGACGCGGTCCAAAATTCCGTCGCGACGCATGTAGGCGTGAGCCAGCACGTAGTCACCGATGGTCTGCGATTGTCGCAGCCCGCCGCAGTGGCCGATCATCAACCAGCAATGCGGGCGCAGCACGGCCAGGTGGTCGGTGATGTTTTTCGCGTTGGAAGGGCCAACACCGATGTTCACCAGGGTGATGCCGTGGCCGTCGCTGGCCTGCAAGTGATACGCCGGCATTTGATAGCGATGCCAGACCACACCGGCAGCAATTGCCTGGGCTTCGCCGTAGTCCATGGACTTTTCGATGATCACGTTACCGGGCATGACCATGCGCACAAAGCGCGGGTCATCACGCAGTTGCTCAAGGCCATGGAGGATGAACTGGTCCACGTAGCGGTGGTAGTTAGTCAGCAGGATCCACGGCTGCACATGGCGCCAGTCGCTGCCGGTGTAGTGCACCAGGCGGCGCAGCGAGAAGTCGACGCGAGCCGCATCAAACAGCGCCAGAGGCAGCGGATCGGTGTTTTCCCAGTCGTACAGGCCATCGGCGATGCCATCGGTGGCGGCCGACAGGTCGGTACTCGGGAACACCCGCGCCAGCGCGGCGGCCGTTACGCCGGAGCCCGCGAGCTCGTCGCCCTGCTCAACCACGTACGGGTACGGAATGTCTTGCTGGCTGACACCGACTTCGACCACCACGGTGAAATCACGCATCAACGGCACCAACTGCTCCAGCAGGTAGTGACGGAACGCGGCGGGATGGGTGACGGTGACGCTGTAGGTGCCAGGCAGTTGCACCTTGGCATAAGCACGGGTGGTGGTCGGGACTTCGCCATGGATGCGGTAGGTCAGACGCAGTTCCGGGTAACGAAACAGGGCACGTTCTTCCGGGGTCGGTTCGATCCGGTCTTTCAGGTAGCGCTTGAGTGCCTGGCTTAACGCCGTGGTTGCGCGTTCATGCAGGGCCGCAAGGCGGTCGACAGCCTCGGCAGCGGTTGAAACGACAATAAAAGCTTCGGTCACGATAAGCATCCTGTCTTCTGAACTGGCAGGGCTTTATCTTGCCTGTATCAATCGTTAAAGCATACCGGGCACACCACAAAACCCTGTAGCCGTACGATCGGTGGGAGCGGGCTTGCTCGCGATTGGATTGACTCGGTGCCACAGACAGACCGAGTTGTCTTTATCGCGAGCAAGCCCGCTCCCACAGTGCATGGGTGGGTGAGGGTTAAAGGATGTGCGGGGTTGAGCGCTCAACGATGGCGGCGACGTTCAGGCCGCGTGGCAGGTTGCCGTAAGCGCGACCGCTACCGTGTAGCCGACTGGCAATAAAGGCGTCGCTGACGTCGCTGTTACCGGCTTCCAAAAGCAGTTTGGCCTGTAGGCCCAAGGCAATGTCTTCGGTCAGTTGTCGGGCGCGGTATTGAATGTCATCGGTGTCTTTAAAGGCCTGCTGCAACTGGCCAATGTGCTGCGCCAAACGCGCATCGCCATGGCCGTCGCCCAACTCGGCAAACAACGCGTCCAGCACGCCCGGTTCTTTGGACAAGGCGCGTAACACGTCGAGGCATTGCACGTTACCGGAGCCTTCCCACGTTGAGTTGACCGGCGCCTCGCGGTACAGACGCGGCAAGATGCTGTCTTCAACATACCCCGCGCCGCCCATGCATTCCGCCGCTTCGTTGATCATGGCCGGGGCGCGCTTGCAGATCCAGTACTTGCCCACGGCGGTCACCAACCGGGAGAAACGGGCCTCGTGGGAGTCATCCAGATGGTCCAGCGCGCGGCCCATGCGCAGGCTCAAGGCCAGCGCGGCTTCGCTTTCCAGCGCCAGATCTGCCAGCACGTTTTGCATCAAGGGTTGTTCAGCCAACACCCGGCCGCCCACCAAGCGGTGCGCACAGTGATGGCTGGCCTGGGTCAGCGCCTGCCTCATCAGCGCGCTGGAGCCCACCATGCAGTCGAAGCGGGTCATGGCGACCATTTCAATGATCGTCGGCACGCCGCGCCCTTCTTCGCCGATCATCCACGCCAGCGCCCCACGGAACTCGACTTCGCTGGAGGCATTTGAGCTGTTGCCCAGTTTGTTTTTCAGGCGCTGGATGTAGAACTCATTGCGGCTGCCATCCGGGCGGTGGCGCGGCAACAGGAAACAGCTCAGGCCTTTATCGGTTTGCGCCAAGGTCAAAAAACCATCGCACATTGGCGCCGAGCAAAACCATTTGTGCCCGAGCAGTTCATACGCCTGCCCCGGCCCGGCAGCGCCCACAGGGTAGGCGCGGGTGGTGTTGGCGCGCACATCGGTGCCGCCCTGTTTTTCGGTCATTGCCATGCCCAGGGTGACCCCGGCTTTTTGGCTGATGTCGACGTTACGCGGGTCGTATTCCGTGGCCAGCACTTTGGGCAGCCACACGCGGGCAATGTCCGGTTGCAAGCGCAAAGCCGGAACGCTGGCGAAGGTCATGGTCAACGGGCAGCCACTGCCGGCTTCGGCCTGGCTGTGCAGGTAGGTCATGGACGCCCGGGCCACATGGGCGCCGGGCTGCGGGTCGGTCCAGGGCAAGGACGGCAGGCCGTGCTCAATCGCGGTACGCATCAGTTCGTGGTACGCGGGGTGAAAATCCACCAGATCGATCCGATGGCCAAAGCGGTCATGGCTGACGAATACCGGTTTGTGTTCATTGGCCAAAAAGCCCGCTGCCATCAACGGCCCACCGGCCAGCGCACCGTACTGGTCAATCCGCCCTTGCGCCCAACCCGCACCGAAGTGCTGGCTCCAGTGCTGCAACGGCAGGTCGATACGGTACAGATTGACGCCGTCCAAAGACGGCGGCTGATTGGTCACCTGATGGGTTTCGGCGTATTGATGCAGGTTCATGGTGCGGGCTCCTCGGATCAATCCAATGACCCAGTGAAGCACGCACAGCCACCATCACAAGTGGCATATGCGCCTAAGACCCGGCGCTTTTGCCCTCACCGACCACCAACAGGCGCTGTGCAAGGGCTTGCTGCACGTCATCGATACCCAGCGGTTTGATCAAGGCATCGGTGATCGCATCGACCTGCCCACGCGCCGCTTGGGCCTCGGCGGCAGACTCAAACACCGCCAGCATCGGCAGTTGCAAACACACCGCCAGGGTCAGCAGTTGAGCGTCTTTTGACGTGGCGGTAATCCGCGCCAGCGGGCAACCGAGCAACACTGCATCGACGCGCTCGCGGCGCAGCAGGTCGATGGCTGCTTGCCCGCTGTCGGCGCAATGCACGCGATAGCCCAATGCGAGCAGCATGCCGTACAGGTCCGGAGCACCGACGTCGTGGTCTTCAACCAGCAACACGGCGCACTCCATCGGGCTTTTTTTCAGGCTCAGGACAGTGCTCTGGGTAGCCGGGGCCAAAGCCTCAAGCTCCAGCGAGACCTGGAACTGCGAGCCCTGACGCGGCTGCGAATGGTGAGTCAACTGGCCGCCCATCAGCTCTACCAAGCGCCGGCAGATAGCCAGACCAATCCCCAGGCCGCCGTAGTTGCGAGTCATGGAACCATCGACCTGGAAGAAGTGCTGGTACAGCTCGGCCCGTTCCTGATGAACAAAGCCGATGCCGCTGTCGATCACATTAAAAGCCAACGACCAGCGCGCCTCGTCGATAGCTTTGCCGGTCACGCGTAAAATTACCCCGCCTTCGCAGGTGAACTTGATGGCGTTATCCAGCAAGCATTCGAGGCACTGGCGAATTTTCGCTTCGTCCCCAACCCAGTGATCAGGCAAACCGTGGGCAATGTCATACGAAAAAGACAGCCCTTTGCTACGCGCCTGCGGGGCGAATTCAGCACTCAGGCCTTTGAGCAGTTCGCCAAGGCTAAAGGGCTGCAACTCGGCTGTGAGACGACCGGCCTGCAACTCGGTCAAGGACAGAATGCCATTGACCATGCCCATCATTTGCCGCGCCGAGCCTTCGGCGGTCTGGGTGTAAAACTCGAGTTCAGAGCCCATGTCCAGGGTTTTGATCAGCTCCAACGAACCGATTACCCCGTTCATGGGCGTGCGCAGTTCGTGGGTGACCGTGGACAGGAACTCGTCTTTGAGCTGGTTGGTGCGGGCCAGTTGCTGGTTCATCGCTGCCAGTTTTTGCCCGGTTTCTTGCAAGGTGCGCGCATGCAGGTCGCGCATGGCGTTGATCCGGTCGGCCAGCGCCAGCGACAGCAGGCAGCCTTCGACCGCCGAGCCGATCTGGCTGGCGTACATGGTCAGGAAGACGTTCGGCAAGTAGCCCAGGACCATCAGCGTGTTGACCAGACCACCGAGCAAAAAGGCTGACCAGGCAATTACAAAGTAACGCGCCACCCGCAAACCACGGGCCCAGGCCACCACGCCCGCAACAAAGATGACCACGATAAACGCCAGCGCCAGCGCCGTAGCCAGCCGCAGGGCCACGGCATAACTGGTGACCAGCGACAGCAGCATGACCAGCGCACCCAGGCCCATCAGCAGGATCAGCGCACGGTCCAACCAGCGGCTTTGCGAGCCGATCTGCAAAAAGGAGCGCGCAAACTGGCAGCCAAAGAGCGCAGCCGAGCCGATCAAAAACGGCACCGACGCGTTGGCCCACCACGGGTTGTTGGGCCAGAAGTACTGCACCGCTGCGCCGTTGACCGCGAGCTGGTACAGGCCAAACGAGGCCATATAGACGATGTAATACAGGTAGCTGGTGTCACGCACGCTGATGTAGATGAACAGGTTGTACACCAGCATCCCCAGCAGAACCCCGTAAATCAGGCCCAGCACATAAATGCGCTGGGGCTGTTCTTCGAGGTAGGCCTGCGCGGACCACAAGGTGAGCGGTGCTTGAATCGAGCCTTCGCTGGCCAGGCGCAGGTAGGCGGTCTGGCTTTGTCCAGGGCTGAAATTGAGTTCGAAGAGGTAGTTGTTTTCTTTGATCTGCCGACTATCGAAAGGCAATGCATCACCGGTGCGCTCAGCCAGGTAGTAGTTGCCTGCTGCATCGGCCAGGTACAGGTCGATGTTGTCCAGCGGCGGATACGCCAGCTCCATCAACCAGGTGCGGTGTGCCGTGGGGTCTTTGGGCAAGTATTGCAGATCAATTTTTAGCCAGAAGGCCGAGCGCGAGTACCCTGCATTCAGCGTGTCTTTGGTGTGGAGCTTGAACAGACCCGGGTTGGCGATCACATCGCTCAACGTCGCCTGGCCCCCCACATCTTCGAAGACCTGCATCACTCGGCCCAAGGGCAGGCTCTGGGTGGTTTCGTCGAACTCGACTGCGCCGGCCAGCATCGGTAGCCAGCCCAGCATCATAATCAGCAAATAGCGCATACAGCCCCAGCGTGGTCCGCCCGGTTACGTGCAGAATCTCCTGTTCCGTTTGAGACCGCGTCGACCGTCTTACCTGTTAGTAATGTGGGGCTCACTTTAGCATAGCCATCCCGATGGAGCCGCATGGCCATCATACAAATCAGCGGACCAAACAGCCGCAAAAAAGCGTTTGGTGGTAAGCTCGCGCACCATGAATATCTACAGCTCTCGCCCCGTTGTCCTCTGTCTCTCCGGCCATGACCCCAGTGGGGGTGCCGGCTTGCAGGCAGATATCGAAGCCCTGCTGGCTCAAGGTTGTCACGCGGCCCCCGTGGTCACCGCCTTGACTGTGCAGAACACCGTGAATGTCAGCGACTTCCGCGTGCTGGATCGAGAGTGGGTGCTGGCGCAAGCCAACGCCGTGCTCAGCGACTCCACGGTTGCGGCCGTCAAGCTGGGCATGCTCGGCTCACTGGAAATGGTCGACACCGTGGTCGAGCTGCTTCAAGCCCACCCGCATTTGCCGATGGTCTGCGACCCGGTACTGCGCGCGGGCGGCGGCGGTCGCCTGGGTAAAGACGAAGTGGGCTACGCCATGCGCGAGCGCTTGCTGCCCCTGGCCGTGATCGCCACGCCCAACCTGCCTGAAGCCCGCATTCTGGCCGAACTGCCTGAGGGCAGCGCCGATGAATGCGCCGAAAAACTCCTGCCTTTCTGCAAACACCTGCTCATCACCGGCGGACACGGCGATGAACACGAAGTCCATAACCGCCTGTACAGCCGCGACGGCAGCCGTCACACCTTCACCTGCTATCGTCTGCCGGGCAGCTATCACGGCTCGGGCTGCACCTTGGCCAGCACTCTGGCCGGGCGTTTGGCCATTGGCGAAAACCTGGTCAGCGCGGTCGAGACGGCGCTCAACTACACGTGGCGCACCCTGCGTGATGCCGAGCAACTGGGCCAGGGCCAATTTGTGCCCCGGCGCTTACCGCTGGACTTCTGTTCGTAACGAATGAGGCTCGACCCATGAAGCTGCGTGGTCTTTACGCAATCACCGATAGCCAACTGCTGGCCGGCAAATGCCTTAAGTATGTCGAGGCGGCGCTGGATGGCGGCCTGACACTGTTGCAGTACCGCGACAAAAGCACCGATGAGGCCCGCCGCTTGCGCGAGGCCGAGGCGCTGATGCACTTGTGCGATCGTTACAAGGCGCACTTGCTGATCAACGATGACGCCGAACTGGCCGCGCGCCTGGGCGTGGGTGTTCACCTGGGCCAGACCGACGGCCCGCTGACACCTGCGCGGGCATTGCTCGGCCCGAAGGCCATTATTGGCTCAACGTGCCACGACCAAATCGAACTGGCCGAGCAAGCGGTGAAGGAAGGCGCAACCTATGTGGCCTTTGGGCGCTTTTTCACCTCCAGCACCAAGCCCGGTGCAGCCCCGGCGGCACTCGACGTCATCAACCAGGCGCGCGCCAGGCTTGTTAACGTGCCGATCTGTGTGATTGGCGGCATTACCCTGGACAACGCCGCCCCGCTGGTCGAGCGCGGGGCTGATTTGCTGGCCGTGGTGCACGGCCTGTTTGGCGCCGACAGCACCCAGGAAGTGACCCGACGCGCCCGCGCGTTCAACGCCTTGCTGTCTATTTAAATACCGAATTCTGATTCAGAGAGAGCCCACCATGTCTCGTTCCGAAACGCTGTTTGCCAACGCCCAAAAACACATCCCCGGCGGCGTGAACTCGCCTGTTCGTGCCTTCAAGAGCGTGGGCGGCACGCCTTTGTTCTTCAAACACGCCGAAGGTGCCTACGTGACTGACGAAGACGACAAGCGTTATGTCGACTACGTGGGTTCGTGGGGCCCGATGATTTTGGGCCACAGTCACCCGGACGTGCTGGACGCGGTGCGTGCGCAACTGCAACACGGCTTGTCCTACGGCGCCCCGACCGCCATGGAAACCGAGATGGCCGACCTGGTGTGCTCGATTGTGCCGTCCATGGAAATGGTCCGCATGGTGAGTTCCGGCACAGAAGCCACCATGAGCGCCATCCGTCTGGCGCGCGGCTTTACCGGGCGTGACAACATCCTCAAGTTTGAAGGCTGCTACCACGGCCACTCCGACAGCCTGCTGGTAAAAGCCGGCTCCGGCGCGCTGACCCAAGGCGTTCCAAGCTCGGGCGGCGTCCCGGCCGACTTCGCCAAACACACCCTGACCACCACCTTCAACGACATCGACGCCGTTGAGCAGTTGCTGGCAGAAGTAGGCGACACCGTGGCATGCATCATTGTTGAGCCGGTGGCGGGCAACATGAACTGCGTGCCGCCCGCTCCGGGCTTCCTGCAAGGCCTGCGCAGCCTGTGCGACCAGCACGGCATCGTGCTGATTTTTGACGAAGTGATGACCGGTTTTCGTGTAGCCCTGGGCGGCGCCCAAGCCCACTACGGCGTCATACCCGACCTGAGCACCTTCGGCAAAATCATTGGCGGCGGCATGCCGGTAGGCTGCTTTGGCGGCAAGCGCGAGATCATGCAGCACATCGCCCCGCTGGGCCCGGTGTATCAGGCGGGCACGCTGTCCGGTAACCCGTTGGCGATGGCCGCTGGCCTGACCACCCTGCGCCTGATCAGCCGTCCGGGCTTCCATGACGAACTGACCGACTACACCACGCGCCTGCTTGCAGGCCTGCAAGAACGCGCAGACGCTGCCGGCATTCCTTTTGTGACCACCCAGGCGGGTGCCATGTTTGGCCTGTACTTCAGCGAAGCCGATGACATCGTGACCTTCGACGACGTCATGGCCAGCGATGCCGACCGCTTCAAGCGGTTCTTCCACCTGATGCTGGACGGCGGCGTGTACCTGGCGCCAAGTGCGTTTGAAGCCGGCTTCACTTCGATTGCCCACGGCGACGCCGAACTGAAACTGACTCTGGATGCTGCCGAGCGCGCTTTTGCTGCGTTGAAATAACCTGAACCCTGTGTAGGAGCGAGCTTGTCTCGCGATCTTTTAAAGATCAAAAGATCGCGAGGCAAGCTCGCTCCTACAGGGGTTTATGTTCTTTTTATGCGCGTGAGGGGCTAATCATTTATGCCACCTGTCCAAAATCGTCTTAAATCAATCGATATGGCGGTCACGCAGCAGAAAAACGAGTAAAGACTTTGTAAGGTGGCCTCCGCTTATTTCATAATGCGCGCCTACTCATCCCTTGGTCGGGTATGCCCGCCTTTCAGAGGTACGTCGATTCCCATGAACCGCACCGGCCGCGCCCTTGCACTGGGCTGCCTGTTGCTCCTTCAACCGTTGCTTGCTCAGGCAGGTGGCAACTCGCTGTTGATTCCAGCGATGGGTCGTTGCACCCTCAATACGCAGCCAGAAGACCTCAAAGAAGCTCTGGCAGCCTGCGTTGAGGCGGCAAAAACCGGGGATGCAGAAGCTCAATACGAGCTGGGTGAGTTCTATTACGACGGTAAAAACGCCCCGCAAGACCTCAATCAGGCCCTGAGCTACTTCGAACAAGCGTCGCTGCAAGGCCACGCCATGGCGCAGTTTCAGCTGGGCACCATGTTCTTCAAGGGTGAAGGCGTTCCGGCCAATAACATTCAGGCGTACATCGTGCTGAAAATGGCTGCGGTCAACGGCGCCGAAGACGCGCTCGACACCGCCGACCTGGTCGCCGAGCAAATGCCCCGCGAACAACTCGAGACTGCCACCCAGATCCTGGGACAGATCTTCCGCAAGTACCTGCTTGAGCTGCAATCGGCCGACGGTCGCTCGCCGTTTTCACCGCTGCCTTAAGGTAAAAGTGCCGAACTACTTGTCCGGCATCGGAAACGGAAACGGCATCACGTTGCTCATGCCATTGGCTTCGCTGATTTTCGGCGTCCCCAGACGTTCAACTTCATCAATTCGCACAATCGAGTGCATCGGCACAAAGCTGCGTACCACGCCTTCAAATTGAGCCTTGAGCTTTTCTTCGCTCGGATCAACGACGATTTGCGTGCGCTCCCCGAAGACAAATTCCTCAACTTCCAGAAAGCCCCACAGATCACTTTGATAGATCTGCTTGGCGTACATTTCGAACACCTGGCCCTGATTGAGGAAAATCACCTTGTAGATTGGAGCTTCACGTTTGGTCATGGTGGGCGGGTAGACATCTGAGGATATAAAAGAGGGCGCGAACTATAGCATAGCCATCGGACGCGCAACGCTAGGAACCCGCGACCATGCCCCCTATAATGCGCGGTTCTTTGAACCACTTGATGAACACCCATGGCCAAGAAGCTTTACATCGAAACCCACGGTTGCCAGATGAATGAGTACGACAGCTCACGCATGGTCGATCTGCTGGGTGAACATCAGGCCCTGGAAGTCACAGCGCGCGCCGAAGACGCTGATGTCATCCTGCTGAATACCTGTTCGATCCGTGAACGCGCCCAAGACCGCGTGTACTCGCAACTGGGCCGCTGGCGCGAGCTGAAACTGGCCAACCCCGAGATGGTCATTGCCGTCGGCGGCTGCGTTGCCAGCCAGGAAGGCGCCGCCATCCGCGACCGCGCCCCTTACGTGGACGTAGTCTTCGGTCCGCAAACCCTGCACCGCCTGCCCGAGATGATTGACGCTGCGCGCATCACCAAGTTGCCGCAGGTTGACGTGTCGTTCCCCGAGATCGAGAAATTCGACCACCTGCCTGAACCCCGCATCGACGGCCCAAGTGCCTATGTGTCGGTCATGGAAGGTTGCAGCAAGTACTGCACGTTCTGCGTGGTGCCTTACACCCGCGGCGAAGAAGTCAGCCGCCCGTTCGACGACGTGCTCAGCGAAGTGATCCACCTGGCTGAAAACGGCGTGCGTGAAGTGACCTTGCTGGGCCAGAACGTCAACGGCTATCGCGGCCTGACCGAGGACGGTCGCCTGGCGGACCTCGCCGAACTGATTCGCGTGGTGGCAGCCATCGACGGGATCGAGCGCATTCGCTACACCACCTCGCACCCGCTGGAGTTCTCGGACAGCCTGATCCAGGCCCACGCCGACGTGCCGGAGCTGGTAAAACACCTGCACTTGCCGGTGCAATCGGGCTCGGACCGCATTCTCTCGGCGATGAAGCGCAACCATACGGCGCTGGAGTACAAGTCCAAGCTGCGCAAACTGCGCGCGGCGGTGCCGGGCATTTGCATCAGCTCTGACTTTATCGTCGGCTTCCCCGGTGAAACCGAGAAGGATTTCGAGCAAACCATGAAGCTGATCGAGGACGTCGGTTTCGACTTCTCGTATTCCTTTGTGTACAGCCAGCGCCCGGGCACGCCTGCGGCCGACCTGGTTGACGACACGCCAGAAGAGCGCAAAAAAGAGCGCCTCAACGCGCTGCAACACCGCCTGAACCAACAAGGTTTTGAGATCAGCCGGCAAATGGTCGGCTCCACTCAGCGGATTCTGGTGACCGATTACTCGAAAAAAGACCCTGGTGAACTGCAAGGGCGCACCGAAAACAACCGCATTGTTAACTTCCGCTGCGACAACCCGCAGTTGATCGGACAATTCGCCGACGTGCACATCGATGCCGCCCAGCCGCACTCCCTGCGGGGTTCGCTGCTGAACTAACGCAGGCTTCTGTAGGAGCGAGCTCGTCTCGCGATCTTTTGATCGTCTAAAAGATCGCGAGACGAGCTCGCCCCTGCAGAAGGTTAATCATTTATCACGGCCCTTTCGCGCGTGACCTGCTAGCGTTATCCTTCATCTCACCTCAATTGCCTTAGGGCGGCTAAAAACGACCTTGAACGCACCCATCGAACCACATCGTTTTCTCCTCGAGCCTTTTGAGGCTCGCCGCTTCGCCAATCTGTGCGGACAATTCGACGAGCATTTGCGCTTGGTCGAACAACGTCTGGGCATCGAAATCCGCAATCGCGGTAACCAGTTCGAAATGATCGGCGACCCCAAACTGACTGTTTCTGCAGAACACCTGCTGCGCCGTCTGTACCGCGAAACCAAAGCCACTGAGCTTTCGCCGGACCTGGTGCACCTGTTCCTGCAAGAGTCTGCTGCCACCGATGACCTGGCCAATACGCCTGTGGCCGAGGCCAGCGTGTCGCTGCGCACCAAAAAGGGCATGATCCGCCCGCGCGGCACCAACCAGCAGCGCTACGTCAAAGAAATCCTCGGCAACGACATCAACTTCGGCATTGGCCCAGCTGGTACGGGTAAGACCTACCTGGCCGTGGCCTGCGCAGTTGACGCCCTGGAGCGCGAGCAAATCCGCCGCATCCTGCTGGTGCGCCCGGCGGTTGAAGCGGGCGAAAAACTCGGCTTCCTGCCGGGCGACCTGTCGCAAAAGATCGACCCGTACCTGCGCCCGCTGTATGACGCGCTGTACGAGATGCTCGGCTTTGAATACGTGGCCAAGCTGATCGAGCGGCAAATCATTGAAGTGGCACCGCTGGCCTACATGCGCGGTCGCACGCTGAATAACAGCTTCATCATTCTCGACGAAAGTCAGAACACCACCGTTGAGCAAATGAAGATGTTCCTGACCCGTATCGGCTTCGGCTCCACGGCCGTAATCACCGGTGACATCACCCAGATCGACCTGCCAAAAGGCACCAAGTCGGGGCTGACCCACGTGATTGACGTGCTCAAGGACGTGCCGGGTATCAGCTTTACGCACTTTTTGTCCAAAGACGTTGTGCGCCACCCGCTGGTACAACGCATCGTTGAGGCCTACGGGCGCTACGAACAGGAAGCCGCTGACAAGCTGGCCGCCCTGCCCGCCGCCAAGGATTACCGCAACGATGCTTGAGCTTGACCTGCAACTGGCCACCGAAGCCGCTGCGCCTAGCGAAGCCCAGTTCCGCCAATGGTGCGAACTGGCGCTGCGCCAGCGCACCGCCGACTCGGAAATGACCATTCGTCTGGTGGACGAAGCCGAAGGCCGTGAGCTTAATCACACTTGGCGACATAAAGACTACGCGACCAACGTGCTGTCTTTTCCGGCAGAAGTGCCGGACGAATTCCTTGATATCCCGCTTCTGGGTGACCTGGTCATCTGTGTGGCCGTGGTCGAGCGTGAAGCCGCCGAACAAGGCAAGGCACTTGACGCTCACTGGGCTCACTTGGTGATTCACGGCTGCTTGCATCTTCTGGGTTACGACCATATAGAAGACGAAGAAGCCGAAGAGATGGAAGCGCTGGAACGAACGTTGCTTGCAGAACTGGGTCATCCAGATCCGTATGCAGACGACGAAACTGATTAACAACCCACTGAAACGACCAAGGGATACGAGTAAATCGCTATGAGCGAAGACCGATCGAGCAACGGGCAAAAGTCATGGTTGGGTAAGCTGACCCAGGCCTTTGCCCA
Organism: Pseudomonas helleri; assembly: GCF_001043025.1. GTDB lineage: Bacteria > Pseudomonadota > Gammaproteobacteria > Pseudomonadales > Pseudomonadaceae > Aquipseudomonas > Aquipseudomonas helleri. The sequence goes on from NZ_JYLD01000002.1 coordinate 492,286, forward strand.
TGAGCCGAAAAACCGCCAGGAGCTGCTGGAGCTGCTGCGCGAAGCACATCAGAACAAACTGTTGGACAGCGAAGCGCTGGCCATCGTCGAAGGCGCCATCCAGGTGGCTGACCTGCAAGTACGGGACATCATGGTTCCGCGTTCGCAGATGATCAGCATCAAGGCGACCCAGACACCCCGCGAATTCCTCCCGGCGATCATCGACGCAGCGCACTCGCGTTATCCCGTGATCGGCGAAAGCCACGATGACGTCCTCGGCGTCCTGCTGGCCAAAGACCTGCTGCCGCTGATCCTTCAAGAGAACGGCGACAAATTCAACATCAAGGATCTGCTCCGTCCAGCGACCTTTGTCCCTGAATCCAAGCGCCTGAACGTGTTGTTGCGTGAGTTCCGTGCCAACCATAACCACATGGCCATCGTCATTGACGAATACGGCGGCGTGGCCGGTCTGGTGACGATTGAAGACGTTCTGGAACAGATCGTCGGCGACATCGAAGACGAACACGATGTCGAAGAAGACAGCTACATCAAGCCGCTGCCCAGCGGTGACTTCCTGATCAAGGCCCTGACGCCTATCGAGAACTTCAACGAGTTCTTTGACAGCGACTTCTCCGACGATGAGTTCGACACCGTTGGCGGCTTGGTCATGAGTGCGTTCGGGCACTTGCCAAAACGCAACGAAATCACTGAAATCGGCCCTTACCGCTTCCGCATCCTCAATGCCGACAGCCGCCGGATTCACCTGATTCGCTTAACGCCCATTGCCCGCTAAACCCTGACGCTAAGGATTGAAATGCGCTGGATAACCGCCCCCGGCTGGCCCGGTAACTTGCTGGCTGTGGTGGCCGGCGCACTGACAACCCTGGCGTTGGCACCTTTCGATATCTGGCCGCTGGCACTGGTTGCCCTGGCCATGTTCTATCTGGGCTTGCGCGACCTGTCGCCCAAGCAGGCACTGGGCCGTGGCTGGTGCTTCGGCTTTGGCCTGTTTGGCGCGGGCACCAGCTGGATCTACTACAGCATTCACCACTTCGGCGGGGCTTCGGTGCTACTGGCCGGCTTCCTGATGCTGCTGTTTACCGCCGCCATTGCCTGGTTCTTTGCCCTGCCCGCCTGGCTGTGGGCGCGCTGGATCCGCCGCAATGAAGCGCCGCTGGCCGACACCCTGGCCTTTGCTGCGCTGTGGACGGCCCAAGAGGCTTTCCGTGGCTGGTTCCTCACAGGATTCCCTTGGCTGTACTCGGGTTACAGCCAGCTCGACGGCCCCCTGGCCGGGCTCGCGCCGCTGGGCGGCATGTGGCTGATTTCGTTCACCCTGGCGCTGACCGCAGCGTTGCTGTGCAACCTGCCCCGCCTGATCAAAGCCAGGCGCAAAGCCTTTATCGGCGCTGCCGTGGTGTTGCTGGTCGGTCCTTGGTGCATCGGCATTGCGCTCAAGCATCACGCCTGGACCAGCCCGTCGGGTGACCCGCTGAGCGTGGCGGCGATGCAGGGCAACGTTGCACAAAGCATGAAATGGGACCCGGCTGAGCTTAATGCGCAGTTGGCGCTGTACCGCGACATGACCTTCAGCTCCAAGCGTGTCGACTTGATTGTGTGGCCTGAAACGGCCATTCCGGTGCTCAAAGAGAACGCCGAAGGCTATTTGACGATGATGAGCCGGTTCGCCGCCGAGCGAAATTCCGCGTTGATTACCGGCGTGCCGATCCGCGAAGAAGTGCGCCACGAATCGCGCTTCTTCAACGGCATCACGGCCGTGGGTGAAGGCGATGGCGTGTACCTGAAACAAAAACTCGTACCGTTTGGCGAGTACGTCCCGTTGCAGGACGTACTGCGCGGCCTGATCGCGTTTTTTGACCTGCCGATGTCAGACTTTGCCCGCGGGCCTGCCGACCAACCCATGCTGCAAGCCAAGGGTTACCAGATCGCCCCGCTGATTTGCTACGAAGTGGTGTACCCGGACTTTGTCGCCGGGCTGGCCGCGCAGAGCGATATTTTGCTGACCATCAGCAACGACACCTGGTTCGGCACCTCGATCGGCCCCCTGCAACATTTGCAGATGGCCCAGATGCGCGCCCTTGAAGCGGGCCGCTGGATGATCCGGGCGACCAACAACGGTGTCACCGCGCTGATCAACCCGTTTGGGCAGATCACCACGCAGATCCCGCAGTTCGAGCAAGGGATCCTGTACGGCGACGTGGTGCCCATGCACAACCTGACGCCTTACCTGCAATGGCGCTCGTGGCCGCTGGCAATCCTGTGTGCGCTGTTGATCGGCTGGGCGCTGATCACCAGCCGCATCGCCAAAACGGTGTAAACCCGAAAAGCCAACCCCCTGTAGGAGCGAGCTTGCCTCGCGATCTTTTAAAGATCAAAAGATCGCGAGGCAAGCTCGCTCCCACAAGGCGCACTTAGCGGTAAAACAACGGGTAGGCGATCTGCCCGACGGCTTCGTTGAGCAACAGCCCGGACTGCCAGACAGACTTGTACTCCGGCATCCAGCCGCCCAGCGGCCTGGCGTTGTCGACGCTTAAAAAGCCGACCGGCGCCGGCACGACCTCAAACCCCGCCTTTTCAAAGCTCCACACCGAACGCGGCATGTGCCACGCCTGGGTGACCACCACCACGCGCTTGATGCCCTGCGGCAACAGAATCTCTGCACTCATTTGCGCGTTTTCCCACGTAGTGCGACTGCGTTCTTCTTTCCAGCGAACCTCTACCCCCGAATCTTCGCGCAACGAGTCGGCCATTATCTGCGCCTCGCTCGGCGGGGTGCCGTAGTGCAAGCCGCCCGTGACCAGCACCGGCAACCCCGAAGCCTTGGCCAGTTGCGCCGCATAGCGCTGGCGTTCCAGGCCGATCCCGGTGGGCTGATCACTGCCCCACGCCGGGTCACCGCGCTCTCGCCCGGAGCCCAGCAGCACAATGGCATCGGCCCGTTCAGATAAGCTCGACCACTCATTGGGGGCTAACGCAGGTTCGCGCTCAATGGCGCGGGCGCTCCATTCCACCATCACCGGCAAGCTCATCAACCATAAGCCGCCAAGGCCCACGGCAAACAGCGCACCGGCCAGACGCGGACGCGAATGGCGCAGCCACCAGGCCGCCAGCAGGAACAAAAGAAGGATGCCCGGAGGCAATAGAAGTTGTTTAACAAAGTAGCGAAAAGGCATCGAGCATCTCCATAGATGCCCGAAGCCTAAGGGGGTTGAAGGGAGGCATCAACAGGGCTGGCCAAAACTCAATCACAACCCGTGTTACCTCAACCCTGAGGAAATGCCGCTCTTCACGTGGGCCCGACCTGAATCGTCGCGCCGGCCTACTTACCCTTAACCCTGTCTTTGAGCCAGATGACCTTGGCTGTCTGAGGGGCTTTTTGCTCAGTACTGCTGCCTTGCAGGCGTTCATCAGCCTCACGCCCGATCCGGTTTAAATAAACGTTGATCAACTCCAACTCGGCACGACTCAAACCACGCAATTCCAATTCGGCAGGACGTTCGTTTCTCAGTCGCACTGCCGTCTTTGCTGAATCAAGAGCCACACTCAAACGATCAATCAGCCGCTCGAACACCTCCGAATTTATAGCCTTGTATTGCGACTCAACCATCCGTCCACCTCATTAAGGAAGTTTCTTCCCCCCACCAACAGCGTAGCTGCGCTGCTAAAACCAGCGCGCCGTAGCGACCAACGGAACGATGAGGCAATCAGGGTTTCCCTCGATAGAGTGGGGTCATGTATGCTACGGGACTTCCTGTAACCCCTGCTCCAACCTGACCGGGCAACAAAAATGTCCGCGTGAGTTGAAGAGGATTAGGCCACCCTTCATTAGTACAAGTAGCCATGCACGAACAATATCAACCCCTTGAAATAGAAGCCGCCGCCCAATCATTCTGGGACAACCAAAAGTCCTTCGAAGTCAGCGAAGATCTAGGCAAGGAAACCTACTACTGCCTATCGATGTTCCCGTACCCAAGCGGCAAGCTACACATGGGGCACGTGCGCAACTACACCATCGGTGACGTGATCTCGCGCTACCAGCGCATGCTCGGTAAAAACGTTCTGCAACCCATGGGTTGGGACGCTTTCGGCATGCCGGCTGAAAACGCGGCGATGAAAAATAAAGTCGCCCCGGCCAAGTGGACCTACGACAACATCGCTTACATGAAAACCCAGCTGTGCAGCCTGGGTCTGGCGGTGGACTGGTCCCGCGAGATCACCACCTGCAAGCCTGATTACTACCGCTGGGAACAGTGGCTGTTCACCCGCCTGTTCGAAAAAGGCGTGATCTACCGTAAAAACGGCACCGTGAACTGGGACCCGGTCGACCAGACCGTTCTGGCCAACGAACAAGTGATCGACGGCCGCGGCTGGCGTTCGGGCGCGTTGATCGAAAAACGCGAAATCCCGATGTACTACTTCAAGATCACCGCTTACGCGGATGAGCTGCTTGAAAGCCTCGACGACATGCCCGGCTGGCCGGAGCAAGTCAAAACCATGCAACGCAACTGGATTGGCAAATCCCGTGGCATGGAAGTGCAGTTCCCCTACGACCAGGCTTCCATCGGCGAAGCGGGCGCACTCAAAGTCTTCACCACCCGTCCAGACACCCTGATGGGCGCCACTTACGTGGCCGTGGCCGCAGAACACCCGCTGGCCACCCTGGCAGCGCAAAACAACCCTGAACTGCAAGCGTTTATCGCTGAATGCAAAGGCGGCAGCGTTGCCGAAGCCGACGTGGCGACCCAAGAGAAAAAGGGCCTGCCGACCTCGCTGTTCGTGGAACACCCACTGACCGGTGAAAAGCTCCCGGTTTGGGTCGCCAACTACGTACTGATGCATTACGGCGATGGCGCTGTAATGGCAGTGCCGGCGCACGACGAGCGTGATTTCGAATTCGCCACCAAGTACAACCTGCCGATCAAGGCCGTTGTCCGCACCAGCGCAGGCGATGAGTCGCCAGCACCGTGGCAGGCCGCTTACGGCGAACACGGCCCGCTGATCAACTCCGGCGAATTCGACGGGCTGGACTTCCAGGCTGCATTCGATGCCATCGAAGCCGCCCTGACCGCCAAGCACCTGGGCCAGTCGCGCACCCAGTTCCGTCTGCGTGACTGGGGCATCAGCCGCCAGCGCTACTGGGGCTGCCCGATCCCGATCGTACACTGCGACACCTGCGGTGATGTGCCGGTCCCGGAAGACCAACTGCCGGTCGTATTGCCAGAAGACGTCGTACCCGATGGCGCCGGTTCGCCATTGGCGCGCATGCCTGAGTTCTACGAGTGCAGCTGCCCTAAATGTGGCGCACCGGCCAAACGCGAAACCGACACGATGGACACCTTCGTCGAGTCGTCGTGGTACTACGCACGCTATGCTTCGCCGCACTTCGACGGTGGCTTGGTAGAGCGCAAGGCGGCCGACCACTGGTTGCCGGTCGATCAGTACATCGGCGGTATCGAACACGCGATCTTGCACCTGCTGTACGCGCGCTTCTTCCACAAACTGATGCGCGACGAAGGTCTGGTCAGCTCCAACGAGCCGTTCAAGAACCTGCTGACCCAGGGCATGGTTATCGCTGACACCTATTTCCGTACCCTGGACAACGGTGGCAAGGACTACTTCAACCCGGACGACGTAGAAGTCGAGCGCGACGCCAAGGCCAAGATCATCGGCGCCACGCTGAAGTCTGACGGCCTGCCGGTTGAAATCGGCGGTTCGCAAAAAATGTCCAAGTCGTTGAACAACGGCGTCGACCCTCAGTCCATGATCGAGCAATACGGCGCAGACACCTGCCGTCTGTTCATGATGTTCGCCTCGCCACCTGACGCCAGCCTGGAATGGTCGGATGCAGGTGTTGAGGGTGCGCACCGCTTCCTCAAGCGCGTATGGCGCCTGGCCCACGCTCACGTAGGCCAGGGCCTGCCGGGCGCGCTGGATGTTGCCGGCCTGAATGACGAGCAAAAGGTCATTCGCCGTGCCATTCACCAGGCTATCAAGCAAGCCAGCCAGGACGTCGGCCAGCATCACAAATTCAACACCGCCGTTGCCCAGGTAATGACCGTGATGAACGTGCTCGAAAAAGCACCGCAAGCCACCGAACAGGACCGCGCCCTGCTACAGGAAGGTCTTGAGACGGTTGCCTTGATTCTCGCGCCGATCACGCCGCACATCAGTCACGTACTGTGGGGCCAGTTGGGTCACGCCACGGCAATCATTGACGCCGCCTGGCCAACCCTGGATGAAAGCGCACTGGTGCAAGACACCCTGCAGCTGGTTATTCAGGTGAACGGCAAACTGCGCGGTCACATCGAAATGCCTGCGGCTGCCAGCCGTGAAGAGGTTGAGGCGGCTGCCCGCACCAACGAAAACGTGCTGCGCTTTACCGAAGGCCTGACGATCCGCAAAGTGATCGTGGTACCGGGTAAATTGGTCAACATCGTCGCCAGCTAATTGGAACAGGCGCCCGGCCTTTGAGCCGGGCGCCCATTAAAACCTTTCGGGTCGCAATGCCGACCTACCTGGTTTCAAGGGGAGCTACACATGATCAAACGCAACTTGCTGGTGATGGGTCTCGCTGTTCTGTTGAGTGCCTGCGGCTTCCAGCTGCGCGGTACCGGCACCAACCAACTGACCATTACCGAGCTGGGCCTCAGCGCCCGTGATGCTTACGGCCAAACCGTTCGCGACCTGCGCCTGGCGCTGGAAGGCAGCGGCGTTAAAATCACCGACGCGGCACCGTACAAGCTCGTATTGAACAATGAGCAAGAAAACCAGCGCGCTGCCAGCTACACCGGCACCGGCTCGACCGCTGAGTACGAACTGACCAAGGTCTTGAACTACCAGATCAAAGGCGACAACAACCTGGTGTTGCTCGAGAACAAAGTTGAAGCCCGCAAGTTCTTCATGCAAGACAGTGGCAACATCGCGGGTAGCACTCAGGAAGCTTCGATGGTCCGCAAGGAACTCGACCGCGATCTGGTTCAGCAAGTCCTGCTGCGCCTTGAACAACTGACGCCAGCACGTCTGGCCGAACTGCAAACACTGGCCGACGAAAAGGCCCGTGCAGAAGCGGCAGCCCTGGAAGCCCAGCAAAAAGCTGAAGCCGAAACCCCTCAGCAGTCGCCACTCGAACTGCCATAAGTAAGGGATACGGGGCGCTCAAGCGCCCCGTCATCTATCTAGCCCCTATGAAACTCGCCCCCGCTCAACTCACCAAACACCTGCAAGGCAGCCTGTCGCCGGTCTACATCATCAGCGGCGATGACCCGCTGTTGTGCCAGGAAGCTGCCGACGCCATCCGCACGGCTGCCCGCCAGCAGGGCTTTGATGAGCGCCAGGTGTTTAGCGCCGACGCCAGCTTTGACTGGGGCACGCTGCTGCAAGCGGGCGCCAGCATGTCGCTGTTTGCCGAACGGCGCCTGCTGGAATTGCGCCTGCCCTCCGGCAAACCCGGCGACAAAGGCGCTGCGGCCCTGATCGAATATTGCTCGCGCCCGGCCGAAGACACCTTGCTGCTGATCAGCCTGCCCAAGCTCGACGGCAGTGCGCAAAAGACCAAGTGGGGCAAAGCCCTGATTGAAGGCCCGCAGACCCAGTTCTTGCAGATCTGGCCGGTGGACGCCAACCAGTTGCCGCAATGGATTCGTCAGCGCCTGTCACAAGCCGGGCTGGCCGCCAGCCAGGACGCTGTCGAACTCATCGCCGCTCGGGTTGAAGGCAACCTGCTGGCGGCAGCCCAGGAAGTCGAAAAGCTCAAGCTGATGGCCGAAGATGGCCAGATCACCGTCGAAACCGTGCAGGCAGCGGTGGCTGACAGCGCCCGCTTTGATGTGTTCGGCTTGGTCGATGCGGTGCTCAACGGCGAAGCGGCGCATGCCCTGCGCATGCTCGAAGGCCTGCGCGGCGAAGGCGTCGAGCCACCCGTCATTTTGTGGGCGTTGGCCCGTGAGCTACGGGTACTGGCCAACATCGCACTGCAATACAGCCAGGGCATCCCGCTGGACAAAGCCTTCAGCCAGGCCCGCCCACCGGTCTGGGACAAGCGCAAACCACTCATGAGCAAAGCGTTGCAACGCTATTCGGCACAACGCTGGGCCCAGTTGTTGATGGATGCGCAACGCATTGATGCCCAGATCAAAGGCCAGGCCGCCGGGTCAGCCTGGAGCAGCCTGAGCCGATTAACGCTGCTGATGTGTGGGCAACGTCTGAATTTGCCAGCGGAGTAATCCTCAACGCGGGGGCGCACTGGACAACTCAAAAAAACTGGCCGATGATTTGCGCTCGTTCACATTGAGCCTTTTCTAACCCAGCGAGAGTAAAGCCATGAGCAAGCGCCCCAACAAGGCCAAGTCCATTGTTGCCCAACCCCTGTTCCGCAGCCGCCAGGAACGCCCCGCCAAAGGCAAAGGCAGCTACCGCCGCGAAGCCTTCCAGTCGAGAGACCGGGAGGCTTTTTACTTTCTGGCTGCCTGACAGCGGGGATGATAAGGTCTGCATCTGATTTGCATTTCGTGGACCTGCGCATGTCTTTAAGTTCTTCACACCGTTGGCCGATGCGCCAACTGATTGCTTTTTCCAGCGTCATCTTGTTAGTCGCCTGCGCAGAAAAACCCACCGCAGCCGATGCCCAGCCTTTGCCTGTCCCTCCTGCCGCGCCGGTGGTCACCACCAACGCCGCCAGCACTGACATGCCCGACATTCAGCCCGCTCAAAGCTTTGAGCAATGGTTGGCCAACTTCCGCGTGCAAGCCCTGAACGCCGGGATCTCGCCGACTATTTTCGATAACGCGTTCAACGGCGTTACGCCCGACATGAGCGTGATCAAGGCCGACCGCAGCCAACCTGAATTCAGCCGCCCGGTCTGGGAATACCTTGACGGTGCCCTGTCGCCTTTGCGCGTGCGCAATGGCCAACGCCTGCTGGAGCAAAACGCCGAACTGCTGGGCCGCATCGAGCAACGCTACGGTGTTGATCGCCGGGCGCTGGTGTCGGTGTGGGGCATGGAAAGCAACTTTGGCACCTTCCAGGGCAACAAGTCGGTGATTCGCTCACTGGCCACCCTCGCCTACGAAGGCCGTCGCCCGGAGTTCGCCCAAAGCCAACTGATTGCCGCGCTCAAGATCATTCAGGAAGGCGATGTCACGCCGGACAAGATGCTCGGCTCCTGGGCGGGCGCCATGGGCCAGACCCAGTTCATCCCGACCACCTATGAAACCCACGCTGTGGATTTCGACGGCGATGGCCGTCGCGACATCTGGAACAGCTCAGCCGACGCCCTGGCCTCGACCGCCCACTACCTGCAAAGCTCTGGCTGGAAGCAAGGCCAGCCGTGGGGCTTTGAGGTTCAGTTGCCTGCCGGGTTCGATTACGCGCTGGCCGATGGTGCGGTGCGCAAGAGCGTCAGTGAATGGCGCAAGCTCGGCGTAACCCTGCCGGCTGGCACCCAGGCACCTGCCGGGGCCGAAGAACTCAGCGCCACATTGTTGTTGCCGGCTGGCTACCGTGGCCCGGCGTTTTTGGTGCTGGATAACTTCCGCGCCATTTTGCGTTACAACAATTCGTCATCGTATGCCTTGGCGGTGGGCTTGCTGTCGCAACGCTTCAATGGCGGCGGGGTGATAGTGGGCGACTGGCCAAAAGACGACCTGCCCCTGAGCCGCACCGAGCGCATGGAGTTGCAGACCCTGCTGAGCCAGCGCAACTTCGATGCGGGCAACCCTGACGGCATTATTGGCGCCAATACCCGTAAAGCGATTCGCAGTGCGCAACAAGCTTTTGGCTGGCCCGCCGATGGCTACCCGACGCATAAACTGCTCGAGCGTTTGCGCAGCCAATAACCCATTACCTGTGGAGCTGCCGCCCCGTCTACGACGCCGCGCTGTCGCGCAGCAAACAGGACAGCGAGTATCTTCAACATCCCCCAATCGGTTCCCTCTCCTTCGGGAGAGGGCTCTTAGATCAAGATCAAAAGATCGCGAGGCAAGCTCGCTCCTACAGGGCCTTTAGAATCAATAAGTTATTTTGTGTTTGATAGGAGCTGCCGGAGGCTGCGATCTGTTGATCTTTAACGTCAAAAGATCGAAGCATGCGGGGTTAACAACAAAAAACCTGTAGGAGCGAGCTTGCCTCGCGATCTTTTGATCTTTTAAAAAGTCGCGAGGGACAAAGTCAGGTTTGAGCCGTTACCACGGCCTGTTCGAGCACCAGTTGCTGCTTGTCGGCATCCAGACGCACGTGCGCGCCCATCGGCAAGGTGATGTTCGGGTCGCAATGGCCGCTGCGCCAGCCGGCCAGCACGGGGATATTCAGCGGCCCCAGTTCTTGCTTGAGCAACAGCTCCAACCGCGAAACATCGACCCCGGCAAAATCCCCCACCAACACTCCGCGCACCCGCCCAAGCTTGCTCGCGTGGCGCAGATGGGTGAGCAGACGGTCGACCCGATATAACGGTTCGTTGACGTCTTCGATAAACAAGATGACGCCCTGATCGTCCAGCTCAAACGCCGTGCCGATGGTGGCGCAGATCATCGACAAGTTGCCGCCCAGCAAGCGACCACTGGCACTGCCCGGCGCAAGGGTGGTTAACGGGTACGCCGCAGGGTGCTCCAGCAACGCCGGTTGTTGCCCGCTGAGCATGCGCAGCAAAGAAGATTCTGTTGGCGGCTGTTTGTTGCCGAGCAGGTCCGCATTCAGCATGGCCCCGTGAAAGGTCACAAAGCCCGCGTAACGAGTGATCGCCAAATGCAGCGCGGTGATGTCGCTGTAGCCCACAAACGGCTTGGGATGGCGTCTGAGCAGCTCAAAATCGATGTGTTCGAGAAAGCGCGTGCAGCCATAGCCACCGCGCATGCACAGGATGGCATCCACAGTGTCGTCGGCAAAAGCATCATGCAGGTCACGCAAGCGCACAGCATCGGAACCGGCCAGGTAGCCGTCTTTCTCCCAGACGCCCGGAAACACCTTGAGCTGATAGCCACGGGTTTCCATCCATCGGGTTGCACTGTACAGATCGAATTCGGAGGGGCCAGCCGGGGCGATCACACCGATCACCCCGCCAGCAGGCAGCGCGGGCACTGCGCTGTGAGTAGTAAACGACACAGGCGCAGCGAACCGGCTATTCATGGTTTCAGGAGCCTACCAACATGTCTTTAACCAGTTTGGCTTGCTCGTCTGCGTGGTACGAAGAACGCACCAGCGGACCCGAGGCGACGTTTTTGAAGCCCATTTTGTAACCTTCTTCGGCGAACCAGGCGAAGGTGTCCGGGTGCACAAAACGCTGCACTGGCAAGTGGCTGCGCGACGGTTGCAGGTACTGGCCCAGAGTCAGCATGTCGATGTCGTGTTCGCGCATGCGCTGCATCACTTCAATGACTTCGTCATCGGTTTCACCCAGGCCCAGCATCAAGCCGGACTTGGTGGGAATGTGCGGCATCATTTGCTTAAAGCGTTGCAGCAGGGTCAGCGACCACTGGTAGTCAGAACCCGGGCGCGCAGCCTTGTACAGGCGAGGCACGGTTTCGAGGTTGTGGTTGAACACATCCGGCGGCTCGGCTGCGGTGATTTCCAGCGCGATGTCCATGCGGCCACGGTAGTCCGGAACCAGGGTTTCGAGCACGACGTTCGGCGACAGGCGACGGATTTCACGGATGCAGTCAGCAAAGTGCTGAGCACCGCCGTCACGCAGGTCATCACGGTCTACCGAAGTGATCACCACGTACTTCAGGCGCAAGTCGGCAATGGCAACGGCCAGGTTATCCGGCTCGTTGGTGTCCAGTGGTTTTGGACGGCCATGGCCTACGTCGCAGAACGGGCAACGACGGGTGCAGATGTCACCCATGATCATGAACGTTGCAGTACCGCCCGAGAAACACTCGCCCAGGTTCGGGCAGGAGGCTTCTTCGCACACACTGTGCAGCTTGTGTTTACGCAGCAACGCCTTGATGCGGTCGACTTCAGGCGACACCGGAATGCGCACGCGAATCCAGTCTGGCTTCTTCGGCAGCTCGGTGGTCGGAATGATTTTTACCGGGATGCGCGCAACCTTTTCGGCACCGCGCAATTTAACGCCAGTCTCAACCTTGGAACGGGCCTCTTGCGCACGGGCCACACGTTCGGAGATATCCAGCGTCGGGATCAGGGTTTGAACAGCGTCTTGCGCAGTAGTCATATCAGTCGATTCCGCCCGTTAGGGTCGTCTGCTCAGCATAGTCGAGGTGTTTGACGAGCTGCGTACGCAGCTGGACACCTACCTCGGCAAAATCAATCGGCCCTGCATGGTCACGCAACTGGGTCATTGCCAGTCCCGCATAACCACAGGGGTTAATCCGTCGAAACGGTTCCAGGTCCATGTCCACATTCAGGGCCAGACCGTGGAAAGAGCAACCGTTGCGAATGCGCAGGCCCAGGGATGCGATTTTCGCACCGTCGACATACACGCCGGGCGCATCGGGCTTGGCCGCCGCAGTCACGCCATAGGTGGCCAGCAACTCGATCAGGCAAAGCTCCATGCGGCTGACCAGCTCACGCACGCCAAAACCGAGACGGCGCACATCCAGCAACAGGTAAGCGACCAACTGGCCGGGCCCGTGATAGGTCACTTGCCCGCCGCGGTCCGATTTAACCACCGGGATATCCCCCGGCAACAACAGATGTTCGGCCTTGCCCGCCTGACCTTGGGTGAACACCGGCGGATGCTGCACCAGCCAGACCTCGTCTTGCGTGTCCGGCGTGTGCTTGCGTTGGTCGGTGAAACGTTGCATCGCCAGCCAGGTGCGCTCGTAATCGAGCACACCCAAATCGCGAATACCCAAGATCTGCGGCATCACAGCACCATGTGCACGAAGCCGGTGGCTCGCAGCTCGCTGTTGATGTTGTACAGCTGGTCTTGATCGGTCGCAACGATGTGCAACTGAATCGTGGTGTATTTGCCGTTGGTGCTTTGACGCTCGTCGATGCGCTCGTCATTGATCTTTGCGTGTTTCAGAACGATGGCAATGATCTTGTCTTTGTTGCCCACACCCGTGTCACTGATCACCTTAACCGGATAGTCAGTTTGAGGAAATTCGATCTTTGGCGCCTTTACTTCGGTATCGGTCATGGCGTATTGGCCTCGGGAACTACAGAGCGGCCCCCTGCACACTCAGCAAGGGGCCACGCAGGGTGGGTTAAATCAGTTGAACAGCCCAAAGAAGAATAGACGGATGCTATCCCACACACGGCGGAAAATGCCACCTTCCTCAACCGGCTCAAGCGCGATCAAGTCAGCGCTGTGGATAACTTTGTCGTCCAGTTTGACTTCAACCTTGCCGATTACATCACCTTTAGCGATAGGGGCCATCAGCTGCGGGTTCATGGTCATGCTCGCCGCCAGCTTTTTCAATTGGCCTTTCGGCAGGGTCAGGCTCAGGTCATCGGCCAGGCCAGCTTTAACCTGGTGAGTGGTACCTTTCCAGACGGGCGCTTGAGCCAGCTCCGTGCCCTTCTGGTAGAAGGTCTGGGTTTCGAAGAAACGGAAGCCGTAGGTCAGCAGTTTCTGGGTTTCAGCAGCACGTGCTGCTTCGCTGTTGGTGCCGAATACCACGGCGATCAGGCGCATGCCGTCACGTACAGCCGAAGACACCATGCAGTAGCCCGCTTCGTCGGTGTGACCGGTTTTCAGACCATCAACGGTCTTGTCACGCCACAGCAACAAGTTACGGTTAGGCTGCTTGATACCGTTCCAGAAGAACTCTTTCTGCGAGTAGATCGCGTAGTGAGTCGGGTCTTCGTGAATGATGGCGCGAGCCAGCAACGACATGTCGTGAGCCGACGAGTAGTGCTCCGGGTTCGGCAGGCCGGTCGGGTTCATGAAGTGGCTGTTGGACATGCCCAGGTCGCCAGCGGTTTTGTTCATCATGTCAGCGAAGGCGTCTTCGCTGCCGGCGATGTGCTCGGACAGCGCAACGCTGGCGTCGTTACCCGACTGAATGATGATGCCGTGCAACAGGTCGCTGACCGATACCTGGCTGCCGACCTTGATGAACATACGCGAACCGCCGGTGCGCCAGGCGTTTTCGCTGACGGTTACCGGGTCGTTCTCGCCGATCTGGCCACGACGGATTTCCAGGGTCGCGATGTAAGCGGTCATCAGCTTGGTCAAGCTGGCCGGAGGCAGACGCTGATCACCGTTGTTCTCCACCAACACGTTACCGCTGTTGGCATCCATCAGAACGTAGGATTTGGCGGCCAGCTGTGGCGGCGACGGCATCATCTCGGCTGCCCAGGCGGCAGGAGTGACGATCAGCGGTACAAGCAGGCACAGGCGTTTGGCAAAGGTGGTGATGTTCATCCGTCTCTCGAGTTTGCTAATGGAACCTTACCCTCGCGGGCAAAACTTTTTGACAGCCGTTTGACGGGCTGCCACGTGTTCAGTGTTACTGATCGGTCACAACGCTCGGCTGGCCCAAATTGGCCAGACGCACGCTGTTTTGCGTTTGTTGCACTTCACCGGCCGAGGCAATCGGCCCCATGCGTACACGATGAAGGGTTTGCTGATTGCGCACAATCGAGCTGATAAACACAGGGGCGCTGACCATGCCACTGAGTTTGGAACGAAGCAACTCGGCCGCATCAGGATTGGCGAATGCGCCTACTTGCAAATAGGTGCCCTGGCCCTTGTGCACCGCTACAGGCGGTATGACATCAGACGCGTGCTGTTGCGGTGGCGGCGTCCATTGTTCGACCTTGCCTGTTGAAACCGTCGGCGCGGCAGCAGCTTGCGCCACTTGCGGTTCGTTGAGCATCAAAGGTGCCGGACGGCCTCGCGCAGCCCACCAGGCTTGCGGGTCAATGCCTTCTACCTTGACGCGGGCCGTACCGGTTTCGGCATAGCCGAGCTTTTTGGCGGCTGCGTAAGACAAGTCAATGATGCGGTCCGAATAGAACGGCCCACGGTCGTTAACCCGCAATACAACAGCCTTGCCGTTGTCCAGGTTGGTCACTTTAACGTAACTGGGCAGTGGCAGTGTTTTGTGCGCCGCGCTCATGCCGTACAGGTCATACACTTCGCCGTTGGCGGTGTTCTGCCCGTGGAACTTGGTGCCGTACCAGGACGCCGTGCCTGTGGCCACGTAGTTCTTGGACTCCTGGATCGGGAAATACGACTTGCCCAGCACGGTATACGGGTTGGCCTTGTACGGCCCGGTGTGCAAGGTTGGCGTTGCATCCGGAATACGCGAAACGTCGACATCCCACCACGGCGCGCCGTCTTTGTGCGCGCGGTTGATGTCCAGGCCAGGCTTGGCGCTGATGGTCCCCGCGGTTTGCGGCGTGCTGGTGCGGCTGCTCGAGCAGCTCACCATCAGCAGTGCGATAGCCGTGCAGGCCGCGATTTTCAGAGGTGTGCGAATGGCTAAAAACGGCATTACTTGTTGCCCCGTGCTTGAACCAGCAGGTCGGACAGTTGATGCACTGCCATGGCATACATCACGCTACGGTTGTACCGCGTGATTGCATAAAAATTCTTCAGGCCCATCCAGTATTCAGGGCCATTTTCGCCTTCGAGACGGAACGCCGTGACCGGCATGTCGTCGCGCAGCGCATCATGACTCGACCAGCCCAACGCTCGCAACTCCCCAACGGTTTTGACCGGTTCAATCCCTTGGGTCAAGCCTTCATCAACGCGGTCACCCTGCACGTCGGCACGCGCCACTACCGGCTCGCCCGCCACCCAGCCATGACGCTTGAAGTAGCTGGCAACACTGCCGATGGCATCGTCCGGGTTGCTCCAGATATTGATGTGGCCATCATTGTCGAAGTCCACGGCATAGGCGCGAAAGCTGCTCGGCATAAACTGCGGCAAGCCCATGGCGCCTGCGTAAGAGCCTTTAAGGCCCAGCGGGTCGACTTGTTCTTCACGGGCCAGCAACAGGAACTCACGCAGCTCCTTGCGGAAAAACTCGGCGCGCGGCGGGTAATCAAAGCCCAGGGTCGAAAGCGCATCAATCACCCGGTAATTGCCGGTATTGCGCCCGTAAAAGGTTTCGACGCCGATGATCGACACGATCACCTGGGCCGGCACACCGTATTCCTTCTCGGCACGAGCCAGCACGGCTTCGTGTTCACGCCAGAAGTCGACACCGCGGGCTACGCGGGCGTCGGTCAGGAACATCGGGCGATATTCTTTCCACTGCTTGACGCGCTCGGCCGGGCGCGAAATAGCATCCAGAATGCTCTGTTTGCGCTCAGCCTCACGAAAAACATCCATCAGCTGTTCACCGGCAAACCCGTAGTCGCGGGTCATCTCACCGACAAATTCAGCCACTTGGGGCGAGCCATCGTAGTCGCCGGCCACCGCGCCTTGCGCTGCCCCGAACAGGCCCAAAAAGCCCATCCACGACGCGTATCGAGCGGCCCAGCCACGCATTGCTTGCATTGAATTCTTCACCTTAATCAAACTTGTGCAATCCATTTGCGATGCGTATGGATTGACATCAAAACCCCAAACGCTGACAGCAGCGTCACGAGCGAAGTTCCGCCGTAACTAATAAACGGCAATGGCACGCCCACCACCGGCAACAGCCCACTGACCATACCGATGTTGACGAAAACATAAACAAAAAAGGTCATGGTCAAGCTGCCAGCCAGCAATTTGCCGAACAGGGTTTGCGCCTGGGCGGTAATCACCAGACCGCGACCAATCAACAACAGATAGATCAACAACAGCGCACAAATGCCCACCAGGCCGAACTCTTCGCCCATCACCGCAATAATGAAATCGGTGTGGCTCTCGGGCAAAAAGTCCAGGTGCGACTGGGTGCCCAGCAGCCAGCCCTTACCGAAGACGCCGCCCGAACCGATGGCTGCCTTGGACTGGATAATGTTCCAGCCGGTGCCCAGAGGATCGCTCTCAGGGTCGAGGAAGGTCAGGATTCGCTGCTTCTGGTAGTCGTGCATGATGAAAAACCACATGCCAATCGCCACCGGGATCGCAGCCGCCAGCACGCTGATGATCCAGCGCCAGCGCAAACCACCCATAAACAGCACGAACGCGCCCCCGGCCAGCACCAGCAAGGCGGTGCCGAGGTCGGGCTGACGCACGATCAGGCCGAAGGGTATGCCGATCAGCAACAAACTGACCGCCACGTGCTTGAGCTGCGGCGGCAAGGTGCGCTTGGACAGATACCAGGCGATGGTCGCGGGCATCAGGATTTTCATGAACTCAGAGGGCTGGAAACGAATCACCCCCGGAATGTTGATCCAGCGCGTGGCGCCCATGGCGTTGTGGCCCATGACGTCCACCACTACCAGCAACATCACGCCGAGCAAATAGCAGACCGGCACCCAGCGCGCCATAAAGCGCGGTTCAAGCTGGGCGATGACAAACATCGACACCAGACCGATACCGAACGAGGTGGCCTGCTTGCTCAGCAGATCCCAGCTTTTACCACTGGCCGAATACAGCACAAACAAACTGCCTGCGGCGAGTGTCAGCAACAAAATCAGCAAAGGGCCGTCGATGTGCAGACGCTGCAACAGCGTGGCACGGCGACGCATCACATCCTCACTGGAGAGGATGCGGTCAAAATTACTCATCATTGGCCGTAGCCTCCGCCTTTGAAACACTGGCGTATTCAGGTTTGAGTTTGCCGTCTTCACCGAGCAACCAGGCATCCATGACCGAACGCACCACCGGCGACGCCACACGGCTGCCGGCCTCGCCGTTTTCAATCATGACCGAGACCGCAATCTGCGGGTTATTCGCCGGGGCAAAGCCCACGAACAACGCGTGGTCACGGTGACGCTCCTGAACCTTGGACCGGTCGTACTTTTCACCTTGTTTGATCGCCACTACCTGGGCCGTACCGCTCTTGCCCGCAATCAGGTACTGCGCGCCGACACCGGCGACTCGCGCCGTACCGCGAGCGCCGTGCACCACCTGCTGCATGGCGTGGTTGACCTTGCCCCAGTTGGACGGGTCGCGCAGCACGATGTCGGGCATGGGGTTTGGGTCTACCGGCGGCACGCCCTCGATGGTCTTGGCCAGGTGCGGACGGTTCCATTTGCCTTTGCTGGCAATCAGCGCCGTGGCCTGGGCCAACTGCAAAGGGGTGGACTGCATATAGCCCTGGCCGATCCCCAAAATCAGGGTTTCACCCGGGAACCAGGCCTGGCGACGGGTTGCACGCTTCCACTCGCGGGACGGCATCAACCCGGCCGACTCTTCGAACATGTCGAGGGAGACTTTTTGACCAATGCCGAACTGATTCATGTAGGTCGACAAACGGTCGATGCCCAGCTTGTGGGCCAGGTCATAGAAGTAGGTGTCGTTGGAGCGCATGATCGCGCTGTCCAGATCGACAAAGCCATCACCGCTGCGGTTCCAGTTACGGTACTTGTGATCGTAATTGGGCAGTTGGTAATAACCGGGGTCAAACACCCGCGTACTGGCCGTCACCACACCGCTGTCCAGCCCGGCAATCGCCACGGCGGGTTTGATGGTCGAACCCGGCGGGTACAAGCCACGCAAAATGCGGTTGAACAGCGGACGGTCAATGGAATCACGCAGCTCGGCGTAAGCCTTGAAACCAATACCGGTCACAAACAGGTTGGGGTCGAAGCTCGGCTGGCTGACCATGGCCAGCACTTCGCCAGTCAACGGGTTCAGAGCAACCACCGCCCCGCGCCGACCGGCTAAGGCTTCTTCAGCCGCCTCTTGCAACTTGATGTCCAGGCTCAGAACGATGTCTTTGCCCGGGATCGGATCAGTGCGCTTGAGCACCCGCAGCACACGGCCGCGAGCGTTGGTCTCGACCTCTTCGTAGCCGACCTGGCCATGCAGCTCGGCTTCGTAGAAGCGCTCTATACCGGTTTTGCCGATGTGATGGGTGCCGCTGTAGTTAACCTTATCGAGGGTTTTAATCTCTTTCTCGTTGATCCGCCCCACATAACCGACCGAGTGCGCAAAATGCGCCCCTTGCGGGTAGTGGCGGACCAATTGCGCAACCACCTCAACCCCAGGCAAGCGGAACTGGTTAACCGCGATCCGGGCAATTTGTTCTTCATTGAGCTCAAACAGAATCGGCACCGGCTCAAACGGCCGCCGCCCCTGCTTTGTGCGCTTTTCGAACAACGTGCGGTCTTCAGGGGTGAGCTGCAACACCTCAACGATGGTGTCGAGCACCTGATGCCAGTCACCCGCTCGCTCGCGGGTCATGGTCAGGCTGAAGCTGGGACGGTTGTCGGCGATCACCACGCCATTGCGGTCATAAATCAGGCCGCGGGTCGGGGGGATCGGCTGCACATGCACCCGGTTGTTTTCTGACAGCGTGGAGTGATAGTCGTACTGCACCACTTGCAGGTAGTACAAACGCACAATCAGCACGCAAATCAGGGCCAACACCAGCATTGCGCCGACCACGACACGGCTGCGCACCAGACGTGCGTCTTTTTCGTGGTCCTTAAGGCGAATTGGCTGGGTCATTGCGGGGGCGCTGAGCTATTTGTGATAAGGGTGCCCGGACAATACCGTCCAGGCGCGATACAACTGCTCACCGATCAGAATCCTTACCAACGGGTGCGGCAACGTCAACGGCGACAGCGACCAGCGCTGATCGGCGCGGGCGCAGACTTCTGGCGCCAACCCTTCCGGGCCGCCGACCATAAAGTTCACCGTACGCGAGTCGAGACGCCAGCGGTCAAGTTCAACCGCCAGTTGCTCAGTACTCCAGGGCTTGCCATGCACTTCGAGGGTGACGATCCGCTCCCCCGGGCCGACTTTGGCCAGCATGGCCTCGCCTTCCTGACGGATGAACCGGGCCACGTCGGCATTCTTGCCACGGGTATTGAGCGGTATTTCTACCAGTTCGAGCGCCAGTTCGGATGGCAGACGCTTGGCATACTCGTGCCAACCTTCTTCCACCCACTTGGGCATACGCGAACCGACAGCGATCAAACGCAAGCGCACAGCGAACCCTTATTCCTGGTCTTTGTTGAGCTTGGCGAAATGCTCATGGGTGTTTTCCGGGCTGTGGTGCGCAGCGCTTTCAGCACGGCTTTGTGCAGCACCGGCCCACAGACGCTCCAGGTCGTAGAACTGACGGGCGCTGGCGGTCATCATGTGCACGATCACGTCGTCCATATCCAGCAGTACCCAGTCGCTGTCGCCCTTGCCTTCTTCGCCCAGCGGCTTGACGCCCTGTGCTTTAACGGCTTCACGGACCTTGTCGAGCATCGCGCCGATCTGACGGTTCGAAGTACCGGTGGCGATGATCATGAAGTCAGTGATGCTGTGCTTGTCACGCACGTCGATAACCTGGATGTCTTGTGCCTTGACGTCTTCCAGGGCCGCTACAGCCACTTTAACCAGTGCTTCGCCAGCCAGTACTTCACCTGTGTGGGCGGCAACTGGCAACGGGGCGCTTTTGAAGGTGCCTTTGCGCTTTACTTTGCTTACATCTTTATCAGTCATATAAAACTCGTTTTTGCTCGTATGTTCGGCTGTTTCAATACACGTCAAATCGCGCCTTGAAACACGCCTTTTTTAGTTCGACGCACGGTAAAGCCCGTGCGCATCGATGTAGGCCAGGACCGCGTCGGGCACCAGATAACGTACCGACTTACCGCTGGCCAGCAGTTGACGGATCTGGGTGGCGGAAACCGCGAGCGGTGTCTGCCAGACGAATGCAATCTGTCCGCTCGGCCCCTTCAGGGCCAGCGGGTCGCTTACCGAGCGCGCTGCCAGCAGGTTGCGCAAGGCATCCGGCGGTTCGCTGTCGGCATCCGGGCGCTGTAGCACCAGAATGTGGCAATGCTGGAGCAACTCTTCCCAGCGGTGCCACATGGGCAGGCCGCAAAACGCGTCCCAGCCCAGCAATAAAAACAACTGGTCATCCGCGGCCAGCTCGGCCCGCATCAGCTCCAGGGTATCAATGGTGTAGGACGGTTTGTCCCGTTGCAGCTCCCGTGGGTCCACTACCAGCGTAGCGACTCCTGCGACGGCGCACTCAACCATCGCCAAACGGTCGAGCGCCGACACCTGCGGGGTGTCACGGTGCGGTGGCCGGGCATTGGGGGTCAGGCGCAGCTCATCGAGCGCCATCATTTCCGCTACCTCTAGCGCACCGCGCAAATGCCCGATGTGCACCGGATCAAACGTGCCCCCCAGCACACCAATGCGCCGGGGTAACACGTCGCTGACCTGCACGTTCCCTGAAGGGCTAAGTTCGCCCAAGTCAGCTCGGCTCCTGGCCGCGCAACTGGCCATCACCGACCACAATGTACTTCTCGCAGGTCAGACCTTCGAGACCCACCGGGCCGCGGGCGTGCAGCTTATCAGTAGAAATGCCAATTTCAGCACCCAATCCGTATTCAAATCCATCTGCGAAGCAGGTTGGGGCGTTGAGCATCACCGAACTGGAGTCCACTTCGGCGATAAAACGCCGGCATTCGCCCTGATGTTCGCTCACGATCGAGTCGGTGTGGTGGGAGCCATAGTGATTGATGTGCTCAATCGCCTGGTCCAGGCCATCAACGATACGGATCGACAAAATCGCCGCCAGGTACTCGGTGTGCCAATCTTCTTCGCTCGCCGGGGCCACGTCGATCAGCGCCTGGGTGCGTTCGCAGCCGCGCAGTTCGACGCCCTTGGCGCGAAATTGTTCAGCCATGGCCGGCAAAAATTGCGCCGCCACGGCCTGGTCGACCAGCAGGGTTTCCATCGCGCCGCAGATGCCATAACGGTAGGTTTTGGCATTGAAGGCAATCCGCTGAGCCTTTGGCAGGTCGGCATGGGCACTGACGTAGACGTGGCAGATACCGTCCAGGTGCTTGATGACCGGCACACGGGCGTCACGGCTGACACGCTCGATCAAGCCTTTGCCGCCACGCGGTACGATCACGTCGACGTACTCGGGCATGGTGATCAACGCGCCCACGGCCGCACGGTCGGTGACTTCAACCACTTGCACCACGGCCGGCGGCAGCCCGGCCTCGGCCAGACCTCGCTGGATGCAGATCGCAATGGCGCGGTTGGAGTGAATCGCCTCGGAGCCGCCGCGCAAGATGGTCGCGTTACCGGACTTCAAGCACAAGCTGGCCGCATCGATGGTCACGTTCGGACGCGACTCGTAGATGATCCCGACTACACCCAGAGGAACGCGCATCTTGCCAACCTGGATACCCGATGGACGGTAGCTCATATCCCGGATGGCACCGATGGGGTCCGGCAGACTGGCCACTTGGCGCAAGCCGACAATCATGCTGTCGATGCGTGCCGGGGTCAGCGCCAGGCGCTCCAGCATCGCGGGCTCGAGGCCGTTGGCCCGGCCGGCGGCCAGGTCCAGTTCGTTGGCGGCAGTCAGCTCCTCGCGGGCAGCGTCCAGTGCGGACGCAGCGCCTTGCAAGGCACGGTTTTTCTGCGCAGTGCTGGCCCTGCCGATCACTCGGGAGGCTTCGCGGGCAGCGCGACCCAGGCGGGTCATGTAGTCAAGAACGGACTCAGTCATGGTCTCAATGGTCTTGGCAGAGGGGAAAGCGGCCGATTATAGCGGTCCCGCCGTCTCACGCACAGCGGTGACAGGCGGATGGTCGAAATGGACCGCAAATTGTCTCTGTTCAGCCCCGATTAAGCACGAGTTGCTATGATCTGTAACTTTTCTGCCATCTATGACCCCGCTGACGATGCCAACGATGCTCCCTGACGCCTTTTTCGACCGCGACGCCCAGCTTGTCGCGCGCGAACTGCTGGGCAAAGTCATCCGCCATCGGGTCAACGGCCTGTGGCTGAGCGCCCGGATTATCGAAACCGAAGCGTATTACTGCGCCGAAAAAGGCAGCCATGCCTCACTCGGCTACACAGAAAAACGTAAGGCTTTGTTTCTGGATGGCGGGCACATCTACATGTACTACGCCCGCGGCGGCGACTCGCTGAACTTCAGCGCCCAGGGCCCCGGCAACGCCGTGCTGATCAAATCGGCCTACCCGTGGGTCGACGCGCTGTCTGGCCCGGACAGCCTGGCGCAGATGCAACTCAATAATCCTGACGCACAGGGCCAGCCGCGCCCGGCGCAAAAGCTGTGCGCCGGGCAAACCCTGCTGTGCAAAGCATTGGGCCTGAAAGTGCGCGAATGGGATGCCAAACGTTTCGACCGCGAACGATTGTGGGTTGATGACGTCAGAGAGCGACCGTCACGCATCCTGCAAACCACCCGCCTGGGCATCCCGCACGGTCGTGACGAACATTTGCTGTACCGGTTTGTCGACGCCGACTACGCGGCGTACTGCACCCGCAACCCGCTGCGCCGTGGCCAGGTTGAGGGGCAGGATTACCTCGTTTTAGAAAACACCGCCCTCTTGTAGGAGCGAGCTTGCCTCGCGATCTTTTTTTAAAGATCAAAAGATCGCGAGGCAAGCTCGCTTCTACAGATAACAAAATCTCTACATGCACGGAATAAGGAAGTTTGAACATGGGCCCATGGCTCGATAGCGTTACCAGTTGGCTCACCACCAACCCGCAATGGCTGGGCCTGGCCGTTTTTATCGTGGCGTGCGTGGAATGCCTGGCCATTGCCGGGATCATCGTGCCGGGCACGGTGCTGTTGTTTGCAATCGCAGTGCTGGCCGGTAGCGGCGCCCTGTCGCTGGGCCAGACTCTGCTGCTGGGCTTCCTCGGCGGCTTGCTGGGCGACATGTTGTCTTACGCGCTGGGCAGACGCTTCCATCAAAATATCCGGCGCTTGCCTTTGCTGCGCACCCACCCGGAATGGATGACCGGCGCCGAAAACTACTTTCAGCGCTACGGCATCGTCAGCCTGATCGTTGGCCGTTTCATTGGTCCGCTGCGACCCATGCTGCCGATGGTAGCCGGGATGTGCGACATGCCGCTGCCGCGCTTCATTCTGGTCAGTTTGCTGGCCGGCGCTGGCTGGTCGGTCGCTTACCTGCTGCCAGGCTGGGCGACCGGGGCGGCGATCCGCTTGCCGCTGCCTGAAAACTTCTGGCCACAAGCTGCCATCGTTGCCGTCAGCATCGCCGCCCTGCTGGGCCTGAGCATCCACGCCAACGTCCGCCGCCAACCCAAAGCGACGCTACTGATCGGCACCCTGAGCCTGGCGCTGCTGGTGGCGGTGTTCTTCGGCTACACGCACATGGCCGCGTTCGATCAGGGCATCAGCGCCCTGGTGCAAGAACATCGCAGCAGCACCATGGACATGCTGGCCGTGCTGGTGACGCAGATCGGTAACTTCCGCACGCAACTGCTGGCCGCCGCTCTGGTGTGTGCGCTGCTGTTCTTCAACAAACAATGGCGCGCCTTGATCTTCTTTGGCGGGGTCACGCTGTTTACCGCCATTGCCAACACCGCCACCAAGCACTTCTTCGCGCGCATGCGCCCTGACGTGCTGCTCGACCCGCTGACCAGCTACAGCATGCCCAGCGGCCACAGCTCTGGCTCGTTTGCGTTCTTCTTGGCCCTGGCGATTCTGGCGGGCCGTGAAAAACCGCAACGCATGCGCATTACTTGCGTGCTGATCGGCTGCATGCTGGCCATGACCGTGGCCATGTCACGGATTTACCTGGGCGCCCATTGGCCAACTGACATCATGGCGGGCGCGTTCCTGGCCATCACTGTCAACGCCTTCGCCCTGGCCTTGACCCAGCGCTACATGACGCTTACGCCGGTGCCGGTTAAAGTCTGGTGGATGATCTTGCCGTCGTGCGCAGCGCTGTATGGCTTTTTCATGCTCAGCCATTTGTCCAAGGAACTGCTGCGCTACGCCTATTAAGCGAGGCCTTAAAAAATCGCAGCCTTCGTGCCTCGGCAGCTCCTACAAGAGAGGTGGGCTCAATTAAGCATCTCGCCCTGCATCTCTTCGAGCAGGGCCTGGATTCCGTCGAGGCGCTGCTGCGGGTCGTCCACTTGCAGCAGATCGACCTTGTCTTCTTCGGCAAAGGGCAGCAGGTAGGCCAACTGGTTGGCCAATGATTGTTGCCCGCTGACCTCGGTGTTCATGTTCAACGCGGCAACCATCGGGTGTTCAGCCAGGGCTTTGAGCAACGCCAGCAGGTCCTGGTCCTCTTCCTGCAACGGTTGTTCCGGGATCTCGTCCAGCCATTGCACGTCGGCCACCAGCAGGTTGTCACGCTGCAACTCGGTGTTCAGCACCTCAAAACGCCGACCACCCTCGACGCGGATCCCCAGCAGACCGTTATCCTGCTTCTGGAAATCACTCACCCGCGCTTCACAACCAATCCCGGCGATATCGGGCTCGATGTCGCCGGTTTCGCTGCCCTCCAGAATGCACACCACGCCAAAACCGCTGCCTTGCTTCATGCAGCGGGCAATCATGTCCAGGTAACGGGCTTCAAACACCTGTAGATCCAGCACGCAGCCCGGGAAAAGGACGGTGCTCAAGGGGAACAATGGCAGCTTCATACAACCCTCCTTACACCACGAGGGTCACGGCCAGCGGCAGAAAGACCGCCGTGCCTACGCCCATTAGACTCATTGCCAACGCCGCAAAAGCACCCGCCTCTTCGCCTTCGTGCAACGCCACTGAAGTGCCCACCGCATGGGCCGTCATGCCCAGCGCCATGCCACGGGCTTCAGGGCTGTGCACCTTGAGCAGGTTCAACAGGGGCGGGCCGAAAATAGCCCCGATCACCCCGGTAATCAACACAAACACCGCCGCCAGCGCCGCCACACCGCCAATCTGTTCGGCTACCAGCATGGCAATCGGCGAGGTCACGGATTTAGGCGCCAGGGTCATCAGCACCATGTGCTCGGCGCCAAACCACCACGCCAACAGCACCACCAACCCGGTTGCAAACACACCGCCTATGACCAGCGTAGTAAAAATAGGCCAGAACAGCTGGCGGATTCGCCGCAGGTTCAGGAACAGCGGCACCGCCAGCGCGACCGTGGCCGGGCCCAGCAAGATGGTGAGGATGTCGGTGCTTTTACGGTATTCGTCATAGGTCAGCCCGCAACTGACCAGCACCCCGATCACCAGCAGCATGCTGGCCAGCACCGGTTGCAGAAAGATCCAGCGGGTTTTCTCGTACCCGGCGAGGACCAGTTGATAAGCCCCCAGGGTTATGCCGATGCCAAACAACGGGTGATGGATCACCGACTGCAAGGCACTCTGCCATTCAACACTCATGGTCGCTCCTCACGGTTGGCGTGAGGCTTGAGCAAGCGCTGCATCAGCACGCCGACGAACGCCATGGAGATCAACAACGACAACACCAGCGCCCCGGCAATGGCCCAAAAATCAGCGGCAATATCGGCGGCATAGACCATCACGCCCACCGCAGGCGGCACCAACAGTAAGGGCAAGTAACGCAAAAGACCTTTGGCCGCTTCGTTCAGGGGCTCGCTGACCTGGCCGCACACCAGCAAATACACCAGTAGCAGCAACAGACCGATAATCGGGCCGGGCAGTACCGGAATGAACAAGTGGTTGAGGGCGGTGCCCAGCAATTGAAACAGCACCAGCCACGTCAGGCCGCGTAACAACATGTCATCTCTCCAGCGTTCTTTTTTCGCGCAGCATTATAAGCACGTCCCGACACAGCTCACCGAAGCGGATCACTTTCTGCTACCAGCTGTACTGAAAAACACAATATCTGCGCATGTTTCATCTGCCCCTATAGACAGCTTTTTTTGCTTCGGCATACTCGGCAGCCTAACTATCCGGATCCCGCTATGCGCCCACTTGCCCCCCTTGCTTTGACCCTGCTATTGACGGCCTGCGGCGATGGCGAATCGCTATTGCCGCCTGACGCACGCCTGCCTGATGGCGGCCGTTACCGGGGCGAAGTGGTCAATGGGTTGCTGCAAGGCCAGGGCCGTATCGACTACCCAAACGGCAGTTGGTACGCAGGCCAGTTTAAAAATGGCCAATGGCACGGCCAGGGCGAGTGGCATGGCAGCAACGGCGAGGTCTATATCGGCCATTTCGAGCAAGGTTTGTTCAATGGTCAAGGCAGCCTGACCACCCACAACAGCAGCTATGTGGGGGGATTCAAGAACGGCCGTCGCGAAGGCGAAGGCACGCTCAAAGAAGGCAGCATGAGCTATCGCGGCGAGTTCCATGATGACGAGTTCTCCGGGCTCGGCCATCTGGAGCTGGACGACGGCAGCCAGTACGAAGGCCAGTTTGCCAACGGCAAGCCCAACGGCGAAGGCAAGCGCAGCGACTCAACCGGCAATGAATTCAGCGGGCACTTCGTCAACGGCCAGCTCGAAGGCAACGGTACGTTCAACAGCGCTGATGGCGACCAGTACGCCGGCGGGTTCAAAAATAACCAGTTAAATGGTAAAGGCCGCTATGAAAACGCCGACGGCGACGTCTGGATTGGTGACTTCAAAGACGGCGCGCTGACCGGCAAAGGCGAGCTGATCGGTGTCGATGGCAGCCACTATCGCGGCCAGTTCAGCGAGTGGCGCTTCAATGGCCCCGGCCATTTGAGCATGACCGATGGCAGCACCTACATCGGCGACTTTGCCGCCGACACCTATCAGGGCAACGGCACGCTGACCGCCAGTGACGGCACGGTCGAAAGCGGTTTCTGGATCAATGGCCAGCGGGTTCGCGATGCCCAGGGCGGCCTGCTGCCAGATACCCTGGAACTGGGCCTGCTCAACCAGGGCCAATTGCTGAACCAGGCACTGCAAGCGGTCCCGGCCTCAACCCCGGCCATTGAGCTGTACAGCCTGGTGGTCGCGGGCGACGGCAAACAAAGCGTTTTCATGCGCGAAGCCGACTACGTGACGGACATGCTCGCCAGCCGTTTCGGCAGCCGCGGCCACATCACCCTGGTCAACCATCGCGACCATCTGATGGACCGCCCCATGGCCACCCGTGAAAACCTGCACCGTGCCGCCAAAACCCTGGCCGAGCGCACCGGGCCCGAAGACCTGGTGTTTATCTACCTGACCAGCCACGGCACCCAGGACCATGAACTGGTACTCGACCAGCCGCGTCTGGAGCTGGCAGACCTGCCCGCCGATGAACTCGCCGCAGCGCTGGAGCCGCTGAAAAACCGCGACAAGGTCATTGTGATTTCATCGTGCTATTCGGGCGGCTTTATCCCCGCGCTCAAAGATGAAAGAACCCTGATCATGACCGCCTCGCGCACCGACCGCGTGTCATTTGGCTGCTCCGAAGAAGCCGACTTCACTTACTTCGGCAACGCCTTGTTTGCCCAGGCGCTGAACCAGACCGATGACCTGCAAAAAGCCTTCAAGCTGGCTAAAGAGGCCATTGCTGAACGCGAACAAACTGACGGCTACGAGGCGTCCGAGCCGCAAATGTGGGCGCCAAAAGGCGTGCTGAATCACTGGCAACGCCTGCGTCAGCAACAAGCCAAACGGGCTTTGCAATAAATCAGTTGAACAGCAAGCCCTCAAAGAAGGACTAAGCTGAATGTATCAAGGGAGAACTCGCATGTACTTGACGCCTCAGCACATTCTGCTCGCAGGAGCCACCGGCCTGACCGGCGAGCTTCTGCTCGACCGACTGCTCAACGAACCTACCATCAAGCGCGTACTGGCCCCCTCGCGCAAACCATTGGCGGCTCACCCGCATCTGGAAAACCCCGTGGGTGACCCGGCCGTATTCTTGCCGCAACTGAGCGGCCCGGTAGAGGTAGCCTTCTGCTGCCTGGGCACCACCATCAAACAGGCAGGCTCAGAAGAAGCATTCCGCGCCGTGGATCACGACATGGTCGTGGCCTTTGCCAAACGCGCCCTGGAAATGGGGGCAAAACACCTGATCGTCATCAGCGCGATCGGCGCCGATCCAAAATCCTCAGTGTTCTACAACCGGGTCAAAGGTGAGATGGAGCAATCGTTGCGCGCTCAAAATTGGCCGCAATTGACCATCGCCCGCCCATCATTACTGATTGGCGAGCGCCAGGAAGAACGCCCCGTAGAAAAAATTGCCGGCACCCTGTCCAAGCTGATTCCAGGCAAGTACCACGGCATCGAAGCCTGCGAACTGGCCCGGGCCTTGTGGCGTTTAGCGCTGGAAGAGCAAAAAGGTGTGCGGGTGGTCGAGTCGGATGAGCTGCGCAAGCTGGGTAAATAACCGGCGGCAGTTACTAATGCGGCGCCTGAGCCGGGCAATAAAAGCCCGGTATCAAAGGCCGCCGCTGGCTTGAAACCCGACACCCAGCACAGTCAGCACTGACAACGGCAGCAACACCGTGTCCAGCAATGCACTAGCCGGCAAATCCAGCCCCGGATAGCGCGGCGCCTGAGCGCCAAAACGATCCTGCGCACAACACCCGCCTTGCAGTGCGTACCAGTCCAGCCGCGTACCGGAATAGACAATCGGCGCCCCCGGCTTGGCAGCGTCCAGCGTACGAACGCTGGCGCAGCCGCCGATCTGGATCAGCACCCATAGGGCCAGCAGAGCCTTAGTCATTACTGCCCAGATGGTGCTCGCCCCAACGCGGGAGCATGTCTTGCGGGATGTTCAGCAGATTCAGAATGCGCGCGACCATGAAGTCCACCAGGTCATCAATGGTCTGCGGCTGGTGATAGAAGCCAGGGGATGCGGGCAATATCACGGCCCCCATGTTCGACAGCTTGAGCATATTTTCCAGGTGGATACTGGAATACGGCGCCTCACGCGGCACCAGAATCAATTGGCGACGCTCTTTAAGTGTCACGTCCGCGGCCCGCTCAATCAGGTTGTTGCAAGCGCCTGTGGCAATTGCTGACAACGTACCCGTCGAACACGGCACCACCACCATCGCAGCCGGTGCTCCAGACCCCGACGCCACGGGCGACATCCAGTCTTCCTTGCCGTAAACGCGAATCTGCCCTGCGGCAGCGCCCGTGTATTCGGTCAGAAAGGTCTGCATGGCTTGTGGCTTGGGTGGCAAGTTAACGTCGGTTTCAGTCGCCATCACCAATTGCGCGGCCTTGGAGATCAAAAAATGCACCTCGCGATCTTCGCGTACCAGGCAGTCGAGCAGCCGCAACGCGTAGGGCATGCCCGACGCGCCGGTCACGGCCAGGGTAATGCGCTCCGGGCCGCTCATTGCAGCGCTTCCGCCAGCTTGCCATGCAGGCCGCCGAAGCCGCCGTTGCTCATGATCACCACGTGGGTGCCCGGCTTGGCCTGGGCTTTCACATCGGCAATGATCGCTTCCAGCGAATCACACACCCGCGTCGGCACCGAGCTTGAAGCCACGGTTGCGGCCAGGTCCCAACCGAGGTTAGGCGGCGCATACCAGACCACGTGATCGGCCTGGGTCACGCTGCCGGGCAAGCCGTCACGGTGGGCACCGAGCTTCATGGAGTTGGAGCGCGGCTCAATCACGGCGATCAACGGCGCATCGCCGATGCGTTTACGCAGGCCGTCCAGCGTAGTGGCAATCGCCGTCGGGTGGTGCGCAAAGTCGTCATAAATAGTGATGCCCTGCACCTCAGCGACTTTTTCCATACGGCGCTTCACGCTTTTAAAGGCGCTCAAACCGTCGATCGCCAAACTCGGTACCACGCCCACATGGCGCGCGGCGGCCAGGGTTGCCAGGGCGTTGGCGACGTTGTGCTGGCCGGTCATGTCCCATTCAACGATGCCTTGGGCAACGCCTTCAAACAGCACCTCAAAGCGCGAGCCGTCTTCGCTCAGCAATTTGGCTTGCCATTGACCGCCTTCGCCGGTGGTTTGCACCGGCGTCCAGCAGCCCATCTCGATCACTCGCTGCAAGGCAGGCTCGGTGGTCGGATGAATCACCAGGCCTTCACCGGGGATGGTGCGCACCAAGTGGTGGAATTGACGCTCAATCGCTGGCAAGTC
Organism: Pseudomonas helleri; assembly: GCF_001043025.1. Lineage (GTDB taxonomy): Bacteria > Pseudomonadota > Gammaproteobacteria > Pseudomonadales > Pseudomonadaceae > Aquipseudomonas > Aquipseudomonas helleri. Next base: position 523,071 of record NZ_JYLD01000002.1, read on the forward strand.
CGGGAAGATGTCAGCGTGATCGAACTCAAGGTTATTGAGGATCGCGGTGCGCGGGCGGTAGTGAACAAATTTTGAGCGCTTGTCGAAGAATGCGCTGTCGTATTCATCGGCCTCCACCACGAAAAACGGCGTATCGCCCAGACGGGCCGACACGGCAAAGTTCTGCGGCACCCCGCCGATCAAGAAGCCCGGCGCCATGCCCGCGTGCTCAAGCACCCAGGCCAACATGCTGCTGGTGGTGGTTTTGCCGTGCGTACCGGCAACGGCCAGTACCCAGCGCCCTTGCAGCACGTGATCGGCCAGCCATTGTGGGCCAGACACATACGGCAGGCCTTTATTGAGTACGTACTCAACCGCCGGGTTGCCCCGTGACAGCGCGTTGCCGATAACCACCAGATCCGGCGCCGGATCGAGCTGTTGCGGGTCGTAGCCTTGAGTCAATTCAATGCCTTGAGCTTGCAGCTGGGTGCTCATCGGCGGATAGACGTTAGCGTCGGAACCGGTAACGTGATGGCCCAGTTCTTTGGCTAATACCGCCAGCGAACCCATGAAAGTGCCGCAAATACCAAGAATATGAATGTGCATAGTCGACCTCGTAAATCATCGGCGAAGGGTAGCGTAGGGGGCTGTTTTTCGCACCTGATGATTCTCGTTGAGGGCTAAACACGACGCGCAACCTTGTAGCCGCTGTCGAGGCACGAAGGCTGCGATGGGTTGCACAGCAGCCCCAAACGGCGGTCCTGCGGCCCGCATCGCAGCCTCGTGCCTCGACAGCGACTACAGGTTTCTCTCTATCCCATGCCGGCGCAGCTTTCTATAGAGCGTATTGCGGCTGACACCCAACTGCGCGGCGGTTTGGGTCATGTGCCAGCGCTGTTGTTCCAGCGCGGCCAGTAAGGCGAGTTTTTCGGCGTCTTCCAGCGGGTTGTCAGAGCAAGGTGGCAGCGGTTTAAGCGGCACCTGACGAATCGCCACGGGCAAGTCGCCAAACTCGATAACCTCGCCTTCACACAATGCCGCCAAGGTGCGCAGCACATTGCGCAGTTGGCGCACGTTGCCCGGCCATTGAAAGTGCAGCAACGCCTGACGCGCCGTCGGGCTAATCGTCAGCCGCTGCCCGCCCGCTTCCTGGGCCAGCAAAAAGTCCAGTAACTGCGATTTGTCGGTGCGCTCGCGCAACGCCGGCAAGGCTACTTCCAGGCCATTGAGACGGTAGTACAAGTCTTCGCGAAAGCTGCCGTCGGCCACACGCTCCAATAAGTTGCGGTGGGTCGCGCTGACAATGCGCACATCCACCGTCTGCGGCTCGCCGCCAATCGGTACCACCACGCGGTCCTCCAGCACCCTTAACAGACGGGTTTGCAGCACCAGCGGCATGTCGCCTATTTCGTCCAGAAACAATGTTCCGCCATCGGCCTGCTGCAACTTGCCCTGCATGCCTTCTTTGCGTGCCCCGGTAAAGCTGCCACCGCGATAACCAAACAGCTCGCTTTCGATCAAGCTCTCGGGGATCGACGCGCAGTTCAGCGCCACAAACGGCTTGCTGGCCCGCAGGCTGGCCTGGTGCACGGCCTTGGCAAAGGCCTCTTTGCCTGTGCCGGTTTCGCCGTTGATCAACAACGGCACGTCACGCTCAAACACCCGCAGTGCCCGGCGAAAATCACTTTGCAGGGCTTCATCACCCAGGCAAATCCCGCCCGGCGACACCCTCACCGGCGCAGGCGCCACCAACACCGGTATTGCGCGAGGCTGGCCACGCAGGGCGGCAAACAAGAGGCGACCATCGCGGCTGCGCAGCGGCCAACTGGTCGTGGCCTGCACACTGGCGCGGGCAAACAGCTCATCAGCGCTGCAATCGAAAATGCTGTCCACCGCTTGCCCGAGCAAACCGCTGCGGGTCTGCCCCAACAAATTCAGGCCACTTTGATTGACGCCACAGATCACACCATCGCCGTCAAACGCCAGCATGCCTTCACTGAACAGGCCCACCGATTCGGCCTGTAAATGAAAGCGCAGCAACCACTGGTGTTCGTATTGGCGCAGGAAGTAACTGCTTTCGATGGTCTTGGCCGAGAGGTTCACCAGCGCCATGGTGTGGAACTGGCTCTGGCGCGAGGCTTCATGACGCGCCGAAGACACGTCCAGCACCGCCAGCAGTTCACCATGAGGGTCAAATACCGGGCTGGCCGAACACGTCAGGCCGGTATGACGACCACGAAAATGCTCGTCCTGATAAATGCTCAGGGCCTGGCGCTCTACCAGGCAGGTGCCGATGCCGTTGGTGCCTTCACGGGCTTCACTCCAGTCGGCCCCCAGCCACAAACCTGCATGCTCGAAGACTTTGCGCTCCGTGGGCGCGGTGATGCAGTTGAGGATGACCCCGCGGGCATCGGTCAACAGCACCGCATGGCCAGCGCCCGATAACTGCTGATGCAGGCTGTTCATTTCGTGCCCGGCGATTTGCAGCACCTGCTGCAGACGCTCGCGGCCCTCAAGGATGCGGCTGTGTTCCAGCACCGTCGGGGCGATGTTTTGCGCGGGATCGAGGTGGTAGTCCTCCAGGCAACGCTGCCAGGAGCGAATGATAGAAGGGTCACACCCTTGGGGGCGGCCCTGAATGACATTGATGACTTGTCGGGCGTGCCGATTTAAATCGGTACTGTGCATTTTTATTGTTCTCCGCTCTGTCACGACGACCCCACCGCGCAAAAAAACCAGCCTTGTGCGACGCATGGGACTCAGTCCAAACCGAACAGCCAGCATCCTCTTGCGCTCGATGCATTGCAATCTCGAACTGACCCGTCGGTCACTTGTTGTGCCATTTTTGACACAACCTGTCACTCACGCTGTACCAGCCTTGTCACACTCGCCCTGCTTCAGCCCACCCCTGAAAACCTGCAAGCCCCGGCTTACAAGGGCTTGCGCTATTTGGCCCAGCCTTTGCTCCGGTATGGGGCAGCGCCACAGCGCGTCCTCCCATAAGCACAATAAAGCCAAGGAGACACTCCATGCGTTACGCACAACCCGGTACTGAAGGCTCGGTCATCACATTCAAGGGCCGCTACGGTAACTACATCGGCGGCGAATTCGTGGCACCGGTCAAAGGCCAGTACTTCACCAACACCTCGCCGGTTAACGGCAAGCCCATCGCTGAATTCCCCCGTTCCACTGCCGAAGACATCGAAAAAGCCCTGGATGCCGCCCACGCCGCAGCCGATGCCTGGGGCGCGACTTCCGTGCAGGCGCGCTCGCTGGTGCTGCTGAAAATCGCTGACCGCATTGAGCAAAACCTCGAACTGCTGGCCGTGACTGAAACTTGGGACAACGGCAAAGCCGTGCGTGAAACCCTGAACGCCGACGTGCCGCTGGCGGCCGACCACTTCCGCTACTACGCCGGGTGCATTCGTGCACAAGAAGGCAGCGCGGCAGAGATTGATGGCAACACCGTGGCTTATCACATCCACGAGCCGCTGGGCGTGGTCGGGCAGATCATTCCGTGGAACTTCCCGTTGCTGATGGCCGCCTGGAAACTCGCCCCGGCATTGGCCGCCGGTAACTGCATCGTGCTCAAACCGGCCGAGCAAACCCCGCTGAGCATCACCGTGCTGATGGAGCTGATCGGCGACCTACTGCCACCGGGCGTGCTTAACGTGGTGCAAGGTTTCGGCAAGGAAGCAGGCGAAGCGCTGGCCACCAGCAAACGTATCGCCAAAATCGCCTTCACCGGCTCGACACCGGTGGGCTCGCACATCATGAAATGCGCGGCAGAAAACATCATTCCGTCGACCGTCGAACTGGGCGGCAAATCGCCGAACATCTTCTTCGCCGACATCATGCAGGCCGAGCCGACCTTTATTGAGAAAGCCGCAGAAGGCCTGGTGCTGGCGTTCTTCAACCAGGGCGAAGTGTGCACCTGCCCGTCACGTGCACTGATTCAAGAGTCGATCTACGACGACTTCATGAAAGTAGTGATGAAGAAAGTCGAGTCGATCAAACGTGGCGACCCGCTGGACACCGACACCATGGTCGGCGCCCAGGCGTCCGAGCAGCAATTCGACAAGATCCTGTCCTACCTTGAAATCGCCAAAAACGAAGGTGCAGAACTGCTGACCGGCGGCCAGGTGGCCAAGCTCGAAGGCGATCTGTCGACCGGTTATTACATCCAGCCGACCCTGCTCAAGGGCACCAACAAAATGCGCGTGTTCCAGGAAGAAATCTTTGGCCCGGTGGTCAGCATCACCACCTTCAAGGATGAAGCCGAAGCATTGGCGATTGCCAACGACACCGAGTTTGGCCTGGGCGCCGGCTTGTGGACCCGCGACATCAACCGCGCCTACCGCGTGGGCCGTGCGATCAAAGCGGGCCGCGTGTGGACCAACTGCTATCACCTGTACCCGGCGCACGCCGCGTTCGGTGGCTACAAAAAGTCCGGTGTTGGCCGTGAAACCCACAAAATGATGCTCGACCATTATCAGCAGACCAAAAACCTGCTGGTGAGCTACGACATCAACCCGCTGGGCTTCTTCTAACCGCCCTACCACTTTGTGGGAGCGGGCTTGCCTCGCGATCTTTTAAAAGATCGCGAGGCAAGCTCGCTCCTACAAACGGGCCTGTGGCCCGGCTCTTGCTTTGTTCCCTGTCAAATTTTCCAAACTATAAAAGAACAGGTGATCTGAAATGCCTAGCGAACCCAATGCGGCTCCCGCAGCAAATTCCTCTGTCGATTTTGAAAAAGTCGGCTCCGAATACTTTCAACAACGTGAACTGAAAAAAGGCGCTGCCGGCTGGGTCCTGCTGGTGGGCCTGGGCGTGGCGTACGTGATCTCCGGCGACTACGCCGGGTGGAACTTCGGCCTGGCCCAGGGCGGCTGGGGCGGGATGTTTATCGCCACCCTGCTGATGGCCACCATGTACTTGTGCATGTGCTTCTCGCTGGCCGAACTGTCATCGATGATCCCCACCGCAGGCGGCGGCTACGGCTTTGCCCGCAGTGCTTTCGGGCCGTGGGGCGGGTTTCTGACCGGCACCGCCATCCTCATTGAATACGCCATCGCCCCCGCCGCCATTGCGGTGTTTATCGGGGCGTATTGCGAGTCGCTGTTTGGCATCGGCGGCTGGATGATTTACCTGGCCTTCTACATCATTTTTATCGGCATCCACATCTTCGGCGTCGGTGAAGCGCTCAAGCTGATGTTCATCATCACCGCCGTGGCCGCCATTGCCCTGGGCGTGTTCCTGGTCGCGATGGTGCCGCACTTCAGCGTCGCCAACCTGCTGGACATCCCCGTCACCCAAGCCAAGGGCGCCAGTTCGTTCCTGCCGTTTGGTTATGTTGGCGTGTGGGCGGCTATCCCCTATGCGATCTGGTTTTTCCTCGCGGTCGAAGGCGTGCCACTGGCCGCCGAAGAAACCAAAAACCCCAAGCGCGACCTGCCCCGCGGCCTGATTGGCGCCATGCTGGTACTCGCCACCTTTGCCCTGTTGATCCTGTTCATCGGCCCCGGCGGCGCCGGTGCCCACCACTTGATGACCTCGGGCAACCCACTGGTAGAAGCACTGAGCAAAGCCTATGGCGGCTCAACCTGGATGGGCAGCTTCGTCAACCTGGTCGGCCTGGCCGGTTTGATCGCCAGCTTCTTCTCGATCATTTACGCCTACTCGCGTCAGATCTTCGCCCTGTCCCGTGCAGGCTATTTGCCACGCAAGCTGTCTGAAACCAACAAGAGCAAAGCCCCGGTATTGGCGCTGATCATCCCCGGCATTATCGGCTTTGGCCTGTCCCTGACCGGTCAGGGTGACTTGCTGATTCTGGTGGCGGTGTTTGGCGCGACCATCTCGTACGTGCTGATGATGGCTGCGCACATCACCCTGCGCATTCGTCGCCCCAAAATGGAGCGTCCTTATCGCACCCCGGGCGGTATTGTCACTTCAGGCACCGCTTTGGTGCTGGCCTGCGTGGCCGTGGTCGCCGGGTTCCTGGTGGATCCGCGCGTAGTGATTGGCGCTGCGGTGATCTATGGCGTATTAATTGCCTACTTTGCTTTTTACAGTCGACACCATTTGGTCGCCGGTACGCCGGAAGAGGAATTCGCAGCCATTCAACAGGCTGAGCAATCCTTGCACTAGTCGCTGAGAAACCCGCCAGGCGCACCGCGTCTGGCGTTAAGGAGCACCTTGTATGGCAACTTTTTCTCACGCGGTGGGGACACAGACCTACCGTTTTGACAGCCTCAAAGACGTCATGGCCAAAGCCAGCCCGGCCCGTTCCGGGGACTTTCTGGCCGGTGTTGCCGCGACCAATGATGGCGAACGCGTCGCGGCGCAAATGGCATTGGCTGACATCCCGCTCTCGTACTTCCTGCAAGAAGTGCTGATCCCTTACGAGTCCGACGAAGTCACCCGGCTGATTATCGACAGCCATGATCGACAGGCTTTTGCCACGGTCAGCCATTTGACCGTGGGCGGCTTTCGTGACTGGCTGCTCAGTGACGCCGCCGATGAACACACGCTGCGCGCATTGGCCCCCGGGCTCACCCCGGAAATGGTCGCGGCCGTGTCGAAGATCATGCGCGTGCAGGATTTGATTCTAGTGGCGCAGAAGATCCGCGTGGTCACCCAGTTTCGCGGCACCATGGGCTTGCGCGGGCGCTTGTCGACCCGACTGCAACCCAACCACCCCACCGACGACCCGGCCGGGATTGCCGCGAGCATTCTCGACGGCCTGCTGTACGGCAATGGCGACGCGATGATCGGCATCAACCCGGCCACCGACAGCATCGCCTCAATCTGCGACCTGCTGAACATGCTCGACGCGATCATCCAGCGCTATGACATCCCGACCCAGTCCTGCGTGCTGACCCACGTCACCACCTCCATTGAGGCGATCAACCGTGGCGTGCCGCTGGACCTGGTGTTTCAGTCGATTGCCGGCACCGAAGCGGCCAACGCCAGCTTCGGGATTAACCTGAATGTGCTGCAAGAAGGTTACGAAGCAGGTTTGAGCCTCAATCGCGGCACGTTGGGCAACAACTTGATGTATTTCGAGACCGGGCAAGGCAGCGCGCTGTCGGCCAACGCGCATTTCGGCGTTGACCAGCAAACCTGCGAAACCCGCGCCTACGCCGTGGCCCGGCACTTCAAGCCGTTCTTGGTTAACACCGTGGTCGGCTTTATCGGCCCCGAGTACTTGTACAACGGCAAACAAATTATCCGCGCCGGGCTCGAAGACCACTTTTGCGGCAAGTTGCTCGGCGTGCCGATGGGCTGTGATATTTGCTACACCAACCACGCCGAAGCCGATCAGGACGACATGGACAACCTGCTGACGCTGCTGGGCGTGGCCGGGATCAACTTCATCATGGGCATTCCGGGATCGGACGACATCATGCTCAACTATCAGACCACGTCCTTTCATGACGCACTCTACGCCCGAAAAACCTTGGGATTAAAGCCTGCGCCCGAGTTTGAACACTGGTTGAGCAAGATCGGAATTTTCACCCAGAACGATGGCCGGATTGAATTTGGTCATCAGTTGCCGCCTGCGTTCCGTCAGGCGCTGGCCCATTTGGGAGGGCGCTGAGCATGGCCACCGACACCCTTAACCCGTGGCTCGAACTGCGCCGCCTGACCCCGGCACGTATTGCCCTTGGGCGCACCGGCACGAGCATGCCGACCCAGGCGCAACTGGACTTTCAATTTGCTCACGCCCAGGCGCGGGACGCGGTGCATTTGCCGTTTGATCATGCCGGGCTGAGCAGCCAATTTGCTGAACTGGGCCGTGACAGCCTGCTGGTGCACAGCGCCGCCAGTGATCGCCACAGCTACCTGCAACGGCCTGATCTGGGGCGCAAACTCAATGACGCCTCGGCGCAACAGTTGCGCGACTACGCGCAGGCCAACACGGGCGGCTTCGATGTTGTTGTGGTAGTAGCCGACGGGTTGTCCGCGTTGGCGGTTCATCGTCACACCGTGCCTTTTTTAACGCGCATGCAAGAGCACTTCAGCACTGAAGGCTGGCGCCTGTCGCCGGTGGTGCTGGTTGAGCAAGGCCGGGTGGCCGTCGCCGACGAGATTGGCGAACTGCTGGGCGCCAAGATGGTGGTGATGCTGATTGGGGAACGCCCGGGCCTCAGCTCGCCGGACAGCCTCGGGCTGTACTTCACCTACGGGCCGAAGGTGGGTTTGACCGACGCGTACCGCAACTGCATCTCCAACGTCAGGCTTGAAGGCTTGAGTTACGGCATGGCCGCTCATCGGCTGGCGTACCTGATGCGCGAGGCCTGTCGGCGGCAGTTGTCGGGCGTCAACTTGAAGGACGAAGCCCAGGTACAGACCCTGGACGTGGCCGCGCCCAACGAAAACTTTCTGCTAAAAGACGCGTAATCACGCGCAAAACCCTCTGTAGGAGCGAGCTTGCCTCGCGATCTTTTGATCTTTAAAAAACAAAAGATCGCGAGGCAAGCTCGCTCCTACACGTTTGGTCAAGCACAACTAATACATGCTTCGCTACAAACTCAGGCAGCACAATTTGTCTCAATCCGTATAATCCCCCGGAACCAGAATGTACGAAAAAACTACATTCGTTGTAGTTAACTACCTACTCCCCCGCACAGACCTGCTGAGCCGGGTCATCAAGACAGGTGCCTTACATGGATTTCAACCCTATCGACATTATCCTGCACCTCGATGTGTACCTGGACATGCTGGTAAGAAACTACGGTGTATGGATTTACGCCATCCTGTTTCTGGTGATCTTTTGTGAAACCGGGCTGGTGGTCATGCCATTTTTGCCGGGTGATTCGTTGCTATTTATCGCCGGCGCCGTTGCCGCGGGCGGTGGCATGGACCCGGTATTGCTGGGCGCACTGTTAATGCTGGCGGCGATTCTGGGTGACAGTACCAACTACGTCATCGGACGAACGGCCGGGGAACGCTTATTCAGCAACCCCGACTCGAAGATCTTCCGTCGTGACTACCTGCAAAAAACCCACGATTTCTATGAGCGTCATGGCGGCAAAACCGTGACCATGGCGCGCTTCCTGCCGATCTTCCGCACCTTCGCGCCGTTCGTGGCCGGTGTGGCCCGCATGTTCTACCCGCGCTTCTTCATGTTCAGCGTGTTCGGCACCATCCTGTGGGTCGGCGGCCTGGTCACCCTGGGTTACTTCTTCGGTAACGTACCGTTCATCAAAACCAACCTGTCGCTGCTGGTGGTGGGCATCATCGTGCTGTCGTTGGTGCCAATGATTATTGGTGTAGTACGCAGCCGTTTCGGACGCAGCCCTTCCAAAGCCTGATCGGAGAACGGCAATGTGGTCGCTGAGTGAATGGAGACGCCAGCGGATTCTGGCGCAGCACCCGGTGGCGGAGGACGTCTGGCATGACGTGCGCCAACACCTGAGTATTCTTGACGGGCTGGACGACGCGCAGGACAAATGGCTGCGCGAAAGCAGCGTGTTGTTCCTCAAGCAAAAACACCTGACGCCCATGCCCGGCGTCGAGCTGACCGAAGAAGGCGAGCTGCTGCTCGCCGCCCAGGCGCAACTACCTTTACTCAACCTGGGCGATCTGGACTGGTATCAGGGCTTTCATGAAATCGTCCTGTACCCCGATGACTTCGTCAGCCCCCAGCGCCACCGCGATTCCAGCGGCGTAGAACACGTGTGGGAAGGCCATCACAGCGGTGAAGCCTGGCAGCACGGCGCGGTGATTCTGGCTTGGCCGGGCGTACTGGCCAGTGGTCACTGGGAAGGTTACAACCTGGTCATTCACGAGCTGGCGCACAAGCTGGACATGCTCAACGGCGCCGCCAACGGCATGCCGCCGCTGCACAGCAACATGCAAGTGACTGACTGGACGAAGGACATGCAGCAAGCCTTCGATCACCTCAACCACTATCTGGACCACCACAACCCGGACCACGCGCCCATCGATCCGTACGCCGCTGAAAACCCGGCCGAGTTTTTTGCCGTCACCAGCGAGTACTTCTTTAGCGCGCCCGACCTGCTGCACCATGTCTATCCGCTGGTGTATAAGCAGCTCAGCCTGTTTTACCGGCAGGACACCCTGGCCCGCTTACGCACGCTACAGAGTGAACACCCTGATTACCGTGCACATCACTGATACCGCCAGACGTGACGTGGTTGCAGGAATACGCCTATAATCGCCGCCACTTTTTGGCCACATCGGCCAAGTAAACTGGCCTACACACGGGGGCACCGCCCAATGAGCTACAGCAAGATTCCGGCTGGCAAAGACCTGCCGAATGACATCTACGTCGCCATCGAGATTCCGGCTAACCACGCGCCGATCAAATATGAAATCGACAAAGACAGCGATTGCCTGTTCGTTGACCGCTTCATGGCGACCCCGATGTTCTACCCGGCCAACTACGGCTTCATCCCCAACACCCTGGCTGACGACGGTGACCCCCTCGACGTGCTGGTTGTGACCCCTTACCCGGTTGCTCCAGGTTCGGTTATCCGCGCGCGTCCAGTCGGCATTCTGCACATGACCGACGACGGCGGCGGCGATGCCAAAGTAGTAGCTGTGCCTCACGACAAGCTGTCCCAGCTGTACGTTGACGTGAAAGAGTACACCGACCTGCCACCGCTGCTGATCCAGCAGATCCAGCACTTCTTCGAGAACTACAAAGACCTCGAAAAAGGCAAGTGGGTAAAAATCGAAGGTTGGGGCGACGCAGAAGCTGCCCGCGCCGAGATCACCAAATCGGTTGCTGCCTACAAAGGCTAAGTGCACACCGGCAGGCGTTTTCAGCCCGCCCGACGCACTCAAAAAACCCCGGCTCGCCGGGGTTTTTTATTGCCGTCTAAACACCCGCAACACAGCCCGTTCATCGGTTTTGCGCGATAACCGGCATACCGTAAGAAATCTCCTTTTAGCTCAGGGAAATGTCTCTTTTTCACCGTTTTTTTTGAACGTTTAGTTTATTTAAACGGTGCTGTCTTCTCCGTAAACTCCGCATTCATGAATACATCCGGTGATCGCCTCAGAACCCTCCTGCGGGAGTGTCATTTATCCGCTTCGGACTTCGCCGCCAATCGCCGCGTTACGCCGCAGCACGTCAACAACTGGTTCAAGCGTGGTATACCCATGGCCCGACTGGACGAAATCGCCGAACTGTTGTGCGTTAACAGCCGTTGGCTGCGCACGGGTGAAGGCACCAAACATCCAGGAGCCCCCAGCATTAGTCCTACGGCACGCAACACCGCGCCCAAACAACCCGTGAGCACTCACCCCTACACCGTCTCAACCACCCCCCATGACATCGACGTCCCGTTCTACAACGAAGTGTTAAATGCCAGCGGCTCAAGCCAAACCCATGTGGCCCAGATCATGGACTGTCAAATCCGCCTGAGCGCGGCCATCCTGCAGGCCATGGACGTCGGCCACGACCAGGCCATCTGCGCGCCCATGCTCGGCAACAGCATGGCGCCACGCATAGAAGACGGCTCCACCCTGGCCATCGACAGCAGCCTGACCCACATCGTGGACGGCGAAATCTACGCCATTGAGCATGACGGCATGCTGCGCATCAAATACGTCTACCGCCAGCCCAGCAATGGTTTACGCCTACGCAGCCACAACCACGAAGAGTTCCCGGACGAACTCTACGGTGCGGCGCAGATACAAGAACAACGCATACGCATATTGGGCTGGGTATTCTGGTGGTCCACCCTCAATAAACGTCGCCCGCCAGTCCCGTGCAAACTGGCGGAATAGAGCCTTGGCGCGCGAACCAGCGAAGCCACAAGAGGAATTTGTGCTGGGAAATGTAACCGATTCCCAGTATGCTTCGCTCCACTCGCGCAACCCCTTGCTCAGGCAGGCCGGATTGCAGGGGCCGCCGCAAAAAGCGGCCATGCCCCACACCAGCCCAACGCGCTGGTCGCCCCGATTTGAAGGCGAGTACGGTTTGCCAAAAACAAACCAAACCCGCCCCCGAGAAGCCGGCCACAAGCCGGCTTTTTAATGTCTGAAATAAAAAGCTGCTACGGCCCAAAACTGTAGGAGCGAGCTTGCCTCGCGATCTTTTGACTTGCCTTTTCGCCCCCCAAATCCTTCCCTAATCCCCCCCCACTCATTACCCTGCACGCAGCCCCCCACTTGATTCAGCCGGAATTGATTTGATGGAAAGTACACACCCGACCGTTGCCAAGGAGCGTTTGCTGGAGAGTGCCCGGCGGTTGTTTTGCCGTGAGGGCATTCATGCCACGGGCGTTTCTCGTCTGCTCAGTGAGGCCAAGGTCGCGCGGCGTACGTTGTATGAGAGTTATGGCTCGAAGGAGAATCTGCTGCGCGCGGTGTTCGATCGCGAGGCGGCGATGTGGTTTGGCTGGTTTGATCATTCGCTGCCCCAGCACACGGATGATCCGGAGCAGCGTCTGATTTTTCTGTTTGATCTGCTGGAGGCGTGGTTCGCCAGCGGGCGCTTTTTCGGCTGCCTGTTCACCAATGCGGTGGCGGAGCACGATAAGTCTTCGAGTTGGGTACGGGACTTGGCCCAGGAGCATTTTGATCGGGTGCATGCCCGCATCGAGGCGCTGGCCGTGGCCTCTGGCCTGCGTGATCCGGCGTGGATGGCGCAGCAGATTGCGCTGTTGATCGACGGTGCCATCGCCACCGCGATGGTCACGCGCAATGCGCAGAGTGCGCAGGTGGCGCGCTCGATTTTGTTGATCCTGCTGCGCGAGGCGAAAGCCGTCTAGACCGAGCCTCTCGGCCTCACTTATTCCATACAGAACTAAGCTAAGGCTAAAAAATTAGTTCTGCTTATATTGCAGATCTCACATACTTCGCACGCCTGCCGAGAACGATCGGTCTACCTGTTTTGGGATGCGTGTGATGCGAGATTTTTTCCAGCGGTTGTTCTCCACTTCTGACGCCCGAGCGACGTCCGCACTCCAGCCCAATCTGAGTCGCCGCTCGTTCATGTGCGCCTGTGGCTGCGGCATGCTGGCCTTGAGCAGTGTGGGCACCGCGCTGTTGGCCGCCGCCAGTGAGGTCGAAGCCGCCACCGGCGGGCCGCTGTTGCGCGTCGGGCACATGCCCGCGGGCTGTGTCTCGCATTTGCTGCTGGCGAAATTGCGCGGCGACTTCGCTGCGGCAGGCATTCAGGTCGAATTGACCCAGTTCAACAGCCCAAGCGATGCGTTGCAGGCGTTGCTGGCCGGGCGTCTGGACTTGATGCACGGCCCCTGGACCATGACCGCAGCCGCCTATGCCAAAGGCACCCAAGACCTGCGCATCATCGGCGGCTCCGGGCAAGGCGGCATCGAACTGGTGGCACGCAACGGCTCGGTGGCCAGCCTTGACGAATTTATTGCCGCCGCAGGCAGCGGTTTGCGCGTCGGCACGCTGCGTCTGGACACCCTGGAGTTGGTGGGTTACGGCTCGATGGCGCGCCACGGCAAGTCCTATAACGATTACCAAATGACCTTTTTCCCAAGCATGGCCGGCATGGGCGAAGCCATCGCCAACGGCCGTCTGGACGTCTGCACCCTGGCCCAGCCCTATGCGCAGAACGTCGTCAGCACCACCGGCGCGCGCTATTTGAGCGACTCCAATGCGGTGTGGGGCCCGGAAGCCGCCGACTGCGTGATCACCACCCAAGTACGGACCAGCGAAGAACAAGGGCCGCTGCTCACGCGCTATCTGGAGCTGCTGCAAGCTTCGGCGAACGCAATGAAAGCCGACTTCGACGGCGCTGTGCAGCAGTTGCAGCCGGTGTACGGGGTGTCCAATGACGTGCTCAAAGTGGCCCTGGCGCGCCAGTCGCCCAACCCGGTCATCAGCCCGGTGGGCGTGGCAGGCCTCAAGCGCGGCGCGGGGTATCTGGTTGAGTTGGGCTACTTCACCGACAACCCGATCGACGCGGTACTCGACCTTCGCCATCAACCGGCCGCTCAGGTGACGGGATGAGCGAAAGCATTTTGACCCTCAACCCGCCGGTCGAGGCGCGGCGCCCGTCGCGGTATCTGCACGCGCTGCGCGACACCCTGTGGTTTCTCCTGGCCTGGGCGCTGTTGATCGGTGCGTGGGAGTTGGCCGTGCAGGTCGGCTGGCTGGACGGCCGCGTGCTGCCGCCGCCCAGCGTGACGCTGCCGTACGCGTTTTCCGGTGAAGCGGTGGTGGGTTTCGGCCAGCAGCGCAGCGGATTGCTGGAGGCCTTGCTAGTGACCTTGATGCGGGTCAGCGGCGGGCTGCTGGCCGGCAGCCTGGCGGCGCTGGTGCTGGCGGTACTGATCACCGAAGTGAAGCTGTTGCGCCGTTTGATCCTGCCACTGGTGCAAACCCTGGCGCCGATCTCGCCAGTGGCCTGGGTGCCCTTCACCATCGCGGTGATCGGCATTGGTGGCCAGGCGGCGGTCTTCGTGGTGTTCCTCGCCGTGCTGGGCACCATGACACTGTCGCTGAGCGCCGCACTGGACGCCATCAACCCGCAGTACCTGAACATCGCCCACAACCTGCGCTGCACCCGCAAACAGATCTGGCTGCGGGTGCGCTTGCCGGCGATTGCGCCGAGCGCGATGACCAGCCTGCGCATGGCCTTTTTCGGCGCGTGGATGGCGGTGCTGGCCGGGGAAATGGCCGGGATCAATTCCGGGTTGGGCTACATGATCATCATGGCCCAGCAGATGTACAACATGCCGTTGGTGATGGTGGGCGTGATGACCATTGGTGCTGTGGGTTTTGTGGTGGATCGCCTGTTGCTGTTGCTCGGGCGCCGTTTTAGCGGGTGGTCGTCATGAGCCGGGGCGCCACGCTGAGCTTTCGTGGCCTGAGCAAGCAGTTTGAAGGCGGCACGCGGGTCGATGTCGGTGATCTGGACATCAAGGCGGGCAGCTTCACCGTGCTGCTGGGGCGCAGTGGCTGCGGCAAAAGCACCTTGCTCAACATCGCCGCCGGTCTGCAACAGCCCAGCACCGGGCACCTTTTGTATGACGGCCAGGCGTTGACGGGCAACAAACCCGACAGCGCGCTGATCTTCCAGCAGAACAACCTGTTCCCGTGGATGAGTGCGGCCGAGAATATCGCCATCGCCCTGCTCAACCGTGGGCTGAACCGCGAAGACGCCAACCGGCGCGCCGGGCAATTGCTGGCCGAGGTCGGTTTGGCCGAGTTCGCCCAGCACCGGCCCGGCGCGTTGTCGGGCGGCATGTGCCAGCGCATTGCGTTGGCCCGAGCCTTGGCGCTGGAGCCACGTTTGCTGCTGCTCGACGAGCCGTTTTCGGCACTGGACGCCCAGACCCGGCGCTTGATGCAGGAGCAATTGCTGCGCGCCTGGAGCAACAGCGGCGCCACTGTATTGATGGTCACCCACGACCTGCAAGAGGCGCTGCTGCTGGCCGACCGCATCGTGCTGATGGCCAGCGCGCCCCACGGGCACATCGCGCAGATCCTCGAAATCGACATGCCGCGCCCGCGTCTCGGGCGCTCGGAAGCACTGCTTGATCTGCAAGAGCGGCTGGACGCGTTCCTGACCCACGAAACCCGGCTGGCCGAGCATTTTTAGTTAACACGGGACCTCCCGACTTACTTGATTGGCACCCGGTCATTCGACCGATACGCCGCCCTTTGAAGAGCAAAGACCATGAGTGAAACCACACACCGCGTGACCATCAACGGACTGCACGTCAACGCTGGCCGCGAAGTTCGCGAGCGCATTCGTGCCGATGGCGAAGGTGACATTGCCCGCCCGCTGTACCAGACCTCCGTGCAGTGGACCCAGGGCTACCAGACCCAGACCACGGTCAAGTCCGGCGCGGTCCTGCACGGTGACGAACCGTGCGCCTACGGTGGCGCCGGGCTGGGTGCAACGCCTCAGGAACTGCTGCTGGCCGGTATCGGCAACTGCCTCGCGGCCACTTACATCGGCGGCTTGTCGGCCTCCGGGGTCAAGGTCAACAGCCTGGTGCTGGACGTTTCCGGGCGGGTGGATTTCCGGGCCGCGTTTGGCGTGACCAGCGGCAACCCGGGCTTTGAAAGCATCCAGGTGCAGGTGCTGATTGATACCGAAGAATCCTCCGAGCGCGTCGACGCCTTGCTGGCCAAGCTGCTGCCAACCGCGCCGATCCCCGACACCATCATGCGTCCGGTGCCGCTGACGGTGGAGGTTCAACACACTGGCGGCGCCACCCATGGCTGATAACGAGCACTCGGTGCTGGTCGTGGGCGGCGGGCCTGCGGGGCTGTCGTGCGCCTACGAACTGGTGCGTGCGGGCCTGCGCCCGCTGGTGCTGGAGCGCACGCAGGCGGTGGGGGATGTGTGGCGCAACCACTACGACGGCCTGCGCCTGAACACCGGGCGCTGGTTTTCCAGCTTGCCGGGCCTGCGCTTCCCGTGGTCGGCAGGGCGCTGGCCAAGCCGTGATGACCTGGCCAAGGAGCTGGCAGCGTTGCCAGCCCGTGGCGGTTTTAATGTGCTGACCGGCTGCGCGGTGGTGAATATCGAGTACCTCGCGGGGCCAGGGCTGTGGCAAGTGCGCTGCCGGGATGACCGGGTGTTTCGTGCGCAGGCGCTGGTGATTGCCACCGGCACCTCGTGCGTGCCGTCGATCCCGCAGTGGCCGGGAGCGCAGCACTTTACCGGGCAGGTGGTTCACGCGGCCCACTTCGGCAATGCTCGCCACTACGTGGGCAAGCACGTGGTGGTGGTCGGCAGTGGTAATTCATCCTGCGAGATTGCCAGCCGTCTGGTGCCCCATGCCGCGTCGGTCACGTTGTCGGTGCGGCGGGCGCCGCACTTTCTGCCCAAGAGCCTGTTCGGCGTACCGCTGGCGGCGCTGGGCACGTTGATTCGTCGACTGCCGACGCGCTGGAGCGACGCCGTATTGAGCGGATTGTCGCGGCGCTGGGTCGGGGATTTGTCGGCCTACGGCCTGCCACAACCGGCGCAAGGCGTTTCCGGTTTGGGCAGCGTGACCCCGACGCTGTTCATGCCGGTGATCGACGACCTGAAACAAGGCCGCATCAAGGTGGTGGGGCCGGTACTGGAACTCAATGAGCAAAGCGTCGTCGCCCACACCGGTCTCGACCGTACACAGCGCTGCACGCTGAACACCGACGTGATCGTCGCGGGCACCGGTTACACCACCGGCCTTGAGAACCTGATCAACTACCCTGCGCCGCTCACCGCCGACGGCAAACCAACGGTGGATGCCCAAGGCCACTCCACCGTGGCCAAAGGGCTGTTCTTCATCGGCTACCGCAACCCCATCAGCGGCCAGTTGCGTGAAATCGGCTTGCAGGCACCGGGCGTGGCAGCAGGGGTCAAGCGTTATCTGCAACCCCAGCTAAAACCTGTAGTCGCTGCCGAAGAATGAGGCTGCGATGGCTTCACCCTGTAGGAGGGGACCGCCCCGTCTTCGACGCCGCGCTGTCGCGCAGCAAACAGGCCGCCGAGTATCTTCAGCATCCCCCAATCGGTTCCCTCTCCTTCGGGAGAGGGATAGGGTGAGGGGGCTCTTGACTTGAGTACATATCCGTTGCTGCGGCAACGGCCACTTAGGGTTCCGGCCTTACGCCGCGTCACTTTGCAAAAGCGGCAAAGTAACCAAAACGCTTTTGCCCCTACCCCTCGGTGCCTCGCTTTGGCTCGGCATGCCCTCACCACAGGCCTTGCTCCGTAGGCCCGCCGCGATCGGCCATCCATGGCCGTGTCGCGGCTAACCCGGCGTCCTGCCGGGTTACCCACTGCGCAAAACCTGCGTTCGGCCAGCGTGGTTTAATGGGGCCTTTTAGATCAAGATCAAAAGCAAGATCTAGATCAATAGATCGCGAGGCAAGCTCGCTCCTACAGGGGTCAACAGTTAGCCGCTAAACGCTCGAAAGCTTGCAGCACTTGCTCCGGGCGTTCGAGCATCAGTTGATGGCCGCAGGGCAATACCTGGTAGTGCGCGTTGAGCAGGTGGCGGGCAAGGGCTTCGCCGCCGCTGGCGGGGGTCAGGCCGTCGGTTTCGCCAGACACTACGTACACCGGCACATCCAGCCCGGCCAACGTTTGGGCGTCGGGCCATTGGGCGTTGTTCATCAGGGCTTTGAACACGTCCAGGCGGTTGCGCTGGGCCAGGCCATCCTCGTAGTCGACCAACGCCGGATCAGCCTCAGGGTGCCAGGCGCGGGCGCGAAAGTCTTTGGCCAAGATCGGCCGTAATAACGTCAGCAGCCAGTTCGGCAAACTCAACAACCCACCCGTCCCCACCGGGCGATGCAAGACGCTGCC
The DNA here is from genome assembly GCF_001043025.1 of Pseudomonas helleri. Classification (GTDB taxonomy): domain Bacteria; phylum Pseudomonadota; class Gammaproteobacteria; order Pseudomonadales; family Pseudomonadaceae; genus Aquipseudomonas; species Aquipseudomonas helleri. Next base: position 541,315 of record NZ_JYLD01000002.1, read on the forward strand.
CAGCAGCAACGCGCCGTCGATGCGCAGCGCCGGTTGCTGGCGCGGCAATGCGAGCAAAGTGCTCATGGCCAAGCCGGTGCCGTAGGAGTGCGCCACGTACAGGTTGCGCGGCCCGGCATAGCGCTTGAGCACCGCCAGATTGTCGGCCACCAGTTCGTCCCAGGCGTAGGCGTTGGCGTCGCGCGGTTTGTCGCTGTCGCCATGGCCGAGCAGGTCCCAGGCCACCAAGGTGTAGCTCTGCTCGCTCAAGTTGCGCCATAGCTCGCGCCACTGGTCTTTGTTGCCGCCGCTGCCATGGCCCAAAAACACCACGGTGTCGCGGTTGCCCTGATGCACGGCCACGCTCAGTCGCCGTCCGGGGCGCACTTCAATCAGTTGGCCACGCACCAGTGGCAGATGGGCGAATCGGTTGGGGTCAGCCTTGGGCACTTTTGGCCTCCTGAGCAGCAAAATAATCGGGACGGGGCAGGCCAAGATGATCACGCAACGTGCGGCCTTGATAAGCGCGGCGGAACAGCCCACGGCGCTGCAACTCAGGCACTACCTTGTCGACAAACGCATCCAGCGAACCGGGCAAATACGGCGGCATCACGTTAAAGCCATCGGCGGCGCCTTCGACAAACCATTGCTCCAGTGCGTCGGCCACGTGCCGCGCATCGCCCACCAGTACCAGATGCCCGCGTGCCGCTGCCATGCGCAAGTAAAGCTGGCGAATGCTCAAGCCTTCTGCTCGGGCCACACGGATCAGCAGGTCACGACGGCTGACCCCCGACTCGGTGGCGGGCAGTTCAGGCAGCGGCCCGTCCAGCGGGAAGGCCGAGAGGTCGGTGCCACCGGCAATGTCCGCGAGCAGCGACAGGCCCACTTCGGGCTGCACCCACCCTTGCAACTGATCAAACAAGGCCTGCGCTTCGTCCGCCGTGTCAGCGACGATGGGCATCACCCCCGGCATGATTTTGACCTGCTCGGCGCTACGCCCGTATTTGGGCAACAAGGCCTTGAGGTCACGGTAAAAACGCTGGGCGCCCGCCAGCTCAGGTTGTGCGGTGAACACCACTTCGGCATGGGCCGCTGCCAGCTCGCAGCCTTCCCGTGAGGCGCCGGCCAGCACTTGCACCGGCGCTACACCGGCGCTGGCCCAACGTTGCTGCACCTCGGCCAAAAAGCGGTGGGCCCGTTCATAACGTCGGGCGTGTTCAAAGTGGCCGTCTCGTCCAAAGTTGAAGGCTTCGTTGGCATTGCTGGAGGTCACCAGATTCCAGCCGCTGCGCTGCCCGCTGAGGGCTTCAAGGGAGGTGAAGGACTGGGCCAGCGACTCAACCGAGTTGTAAGAGGTGGTCACCGTCGCCACCAGGCCAATGCGCTCGGTGACGGCGGCCAATCCCGCCAATAACGTCAGCGGCTCAAAGTGCTCGGTGCGCGACATGCGGCTCAGCGCCTCAACGCTGCCCGGCAACATGGCCAAGGTGTCGGAGAGGAACAGCGCATCGAAACAGCCGCGCTCGGCAGTGCGGGCCAGTTGCTGATAGTGGGCGAAGTTCAGGCCGCCATCGGCCTGCGCCTCGGGGTGGCGCCAGCCCGCGATATGGTGCCCGGTGGCCATCAAAAACGCGTTGAGACTCATCATCCGTTGGCTCATGGTGTGGCCTCCAGCACCGGGGTATGCAGCGCAAAATCTTGCAGCAGCCTGCGGGTGTAAGGGTGATTCGGTTGGCCGAGCAGCGCGGCGGTCGCGCCCTGCTCCACCACTTGCCCGGCCTGCATCACGGCGATGCGGTCACTCAAGCGCGCCGCCACGCGCAGGTCGTGGGTGATGAAGACAATACTCAGCTTCAACCGCCGTTGCAGGTCCTCAAGCAATTCAAGAATTTGCACCTGAATCAGCGCATCGAGTGCCGACACGCATTCGTCTGCGATCAGTACTTTGGGCTCCACCGCCAAGGCTCGGGCGATGCCGATACGTTGGCGCTGGCCGCCGGAAAACTCATGGGGATAACGCTCCAGCGCGGTCTCTGGCAGGCCCACCAGGCCCAGCACTTCTCGTGCTTTTTCTGCCGCCTGCGCCGGGCTGCGGCCTTGGGCCAGCGGCCCGGTCATCAGTTGCGTGCCGATGCGCTGGCGCGGGTTAAGCGAGGCAAACGGGTCCTGAAAGATCATTTGCACCTCGCCACGCTGCCCGCGCAACCGCGCTTCAGGCAGTTCGGTGACGTCACGCCCGTGCCAGTGCAAGCTGCCGCCATCGCTGCGCAATAAACGCACGAGGCAGCGGCCCAAGGTCGATTTGCCCGATCCGGACTCACCGACGATGCCCAGGGTTTCGCCTTCGGCCAGTTGCAGGTCGACACCCGCCAGCGCCCGCGTGGTACGCCGCCCCCACCAGCCGAGGCGGCGGCTGAAGTGTTTTTCCAGTTGCTGCGCCTGCAACACCGGCTTGCCCGGCGCCAGGGTCGGGCGCGGGTGATCGGGTGCCGCAGACACCGCCGCAATCAACTGCCGCGTGTAGTCTTGCTGCGGCGCACCGAGCACCTGAGCCGCCGTGCCTGCTTCTACGTGATGGCCCTTTTGCAACACCAGCACGCGGTCGGCAATGGCCTCGACCACGGCAAAGTCGTGGGTGATAAACAGCATGGCCATGCCCTGCTCACGCTGGATGCGCCGCAGCAAATCGAGAATTTGCCGTTGCGTAGTCACGTCCAGCGCTGAGGTCGGTTCATCCGCAATCAACAGCTTCGGCGCGAAGGCCAGCGCCATGGCGATCACCACCCGCTGACGCTGGCCACCGGACAACTCAAACGGATAAGCATGGTAGAGCCGCTCCGGGTCCGGCAGGCCGACATAGCCGAGCAGTTCGACAACTCGAGCGCGGCGCTGGGCGCGGTCTTTCACACCATGGGCCTGCAAGGTTTCGTCGATCTGTCGACCCACACTGAGCAACGGGTTGAGCGCGCTCATCGGCTCTTGAAAAACCATGCTGATGTCGCGCCCGCGCAAAGCGCGCATGGCCGGTTCATCCAGGTTGGCGAGGTCTTCACCACGCCAGCGCAGGGTGCCGTGCTCGATTTTTAGAGGTGCTGGCAGCAGGCGCAGCAGGGCCTTGGCCAGCATCGACTTGCCCGAGCCGGACTCGCCCACCACGCACAGGCATTCGCCTTCGCGCACGTGCAGCGACACGTCATGCAGCGCGTGGCTGCGGTCGCCACCCGCAGGCAGTGCGATGCGCAGGTGCTCGACGTCGAGCAAAATCGGTTGGGCTGCGCTCATGCGGAGTCTCCAGGGCGACGGGCAGGTTCAAAAGCAATGCGCAGGCCTTCGCCCACACGGTTAACCGCCAGCACGCAAAACAGAATCGCCAGCCCCGGCATCAGGCTCATCCACCAGGCGTCGCGCAGCATCCCGCGCGAGGCGTTGATCATGTAGCCCCAGCTCATGGCATCCGGGTCGCCAAGGCCAAGAAAGGCCAACGCGGCTTCGGTGAGAATCGCTGTGGCCATCACAAAGCTCAGCGTCACCAGCAACGGCGCCAAGGCGTTCGGCAGGATTTGCCGGAACACGATGGCCAACGGCGCTTGCCCCAGCACCCGCGCGGCCTGCACAAATTCACGCTGACGCAGACTGAGGAACTCGCTGCGCACCAACCGCGCCACCGCAGGCCAGGCGACCAGCGCGATGGCCAACACGATGGTGCCCAGCGACGGCTCCAGCACCGCCACCAAAATCACCGCCAGCACCAGTTGCGGAATGATCTGGAAGAACTCGGCCACGCGCATCAGCACCGCGTCCAGCCAGCCGCCGAAGTAACCGGCCAACGCCCCCACCAGCAAGCCGGTGAGCAAGGTGGCCAGCGTCGCCAACACGCCCACCGACAGCGACACCCGGGCGCCGTACAGCAAGCCGGTGGCCAGGTCGCGGCCCAGCATGTCGCTGCCCAGCCAATGCCCGGCCTGGGTAAACGGCGCGAGCATGGGCGTGGTGTTCATCTCCCAGGGCGAGCCCTGGCAGAGCCACGGTGCCGTCACGGCCAGCAGGCCCAGTAGCAATAAAAACAGCGCGCCGATCAGCGCCGCAGGTTGCCCGATAAAACGTTGCCACACACTGGAATCCCTCATCGTGCTGCCCCTTCGGCGCCGATGCGCGGGTCGATCAGGCGGCAGGCCAAATCCGTGAGCAGGTTGAAACCGACCACCAACACCGAGATCAGCAAAAAGCCGCCCAGCAACACGCTGTAATCACGTTGGGACAGGGCGTCGTACATCAAGCGGCCGATGCCCGGCCAGGAATACACCACTTCAATCAGCAAGGCGCCGCTGGCCAGTTGCCCCAGTTGCAACCCGGCAAAGGTCACCACCGGCAGCAGCGCGTTGCGCAGCACGTGGGCGAAGACGATCCGTGACGGCGCCAGGCCTTTGGCACGGGCCGTGTAAACATGCTCCTGTTGCAGCGCCTCCAGGGTGGCGGCGCGGGTCAGGTGCACGTACAAAGCCAGGAACAGAAAGCTCAGCGACAGGCACGGCAGCACCAGATGGCGCAGGCGGTCGCCCAGCCAGGCGAAGCCGCTCAGGTCGGCGGCGACGGTCTGCATGCCGAACGCGGGCAGCCAGTCGAGCTTGACCGAGAACAACACGATCAACAGCATCGCCAGCCAGAACGGCGGCGTGCCGTACAACAACAGCGCACCGTTGGAAATCAGTCCGTCCAGCCAGCGGCGGCGCTGGCGGCTGAGCGCAGCCAGCGCGCCAAGGGCCACGCCGAACAGTGACGAGATGACAAACGCCGAGCCCATCAGGCTCAAGGTGGCGGGCAGGCGCTCGGACAACAAGTCCCAGACCGGCGCCTGATTGCGGTACGAATATCCCAGATCCAGGTGCGCCACCTGCCCCAAGTAGTGCAATAACTGCTGGGGCAACGGCTGATCGAGCCCCATCTCACTGCGCAGCTTGGCGATGTACTGGGCATCGTCGACCCCGGCCTCACCGGCCATCAACTGCGCCGGATCCCCCGGCGCCAAACGCACCAGCAAAAAGCTCAGCACCAGCACGCCAAGGATCATCAGCAGCGCACGCCCAAGGCGCGCGCCGAGGAACCACACGCCGCTCATGGCGCCGGGGCGTCCAGGTAGACGCTCTCGTAGTCTTCGTTAAGGCTGGTGGCGGTTTGCAGCAGGTTTTTCACCTGGCTGTGGAACAGCGTCGGGTAGCGCATCTCAAAGATCGGCGCCACCGGCAGGTCGTCGTTGAGCTTGTGCTCCAGCTCGCTGTACACGCGAGTCCGCTCCGCGCCTTCAGGGGTGTCAGCAACCTTGCTCCACAGGTTGTCCACGTCCGGGTTGCTGTAGCCGCCGACGTTGGCGAACGGCGAGGTTTTAAGGATGTAGTCGGTGCGGTACAGGTAGGCGTTGACCAGATACGGGTCGCCGATCTGGAAGATAAAGTTGTAGGTCAGGTCAAAGTCCCAGTCGCTGACGCGCTGGAACCAGGTCGCCGCGTCCGACGTCACCACCTGCACTTTGAAACCCAGCGGCTGCAAGGCCTGGCGGGTGTACTCGGCCAGACGTTCCCAGGCGCCGCCTTTTTCACCGTTGAGCAAACGAATGCGCACCGCGCCCACGTCCACTCCGGAATCAGCGATCAGCGCCTTGGCTTTGGCCAGGTCATAGCCGTACTGCGGCAGTTGCGGGTCGTGATAAGGCGAGCTGGAGGCGAAAGCACCGGGCGACACCTTGCCCGCACCAAAGAAGATGTTGTCGACGATAAACGGACGGTTCAGCGCATACAGAATCGCCTGGCGAACCTTGGGGTTGTTCAGCGGTGGCTTGCGGGTGTTGAACTGCAAGTAGGCCAGCCCTGAGTACAGCTCCCATCCCTTGTCCGAAGACTCCACGCCCGGCAGTGCGCCCAGGCGCTTGAGGTCGGAGTAGTCGGCATCGCCGCTGCGCAGCACCTGCACGTCGTTGCGCTCAAAAGCGGCAGCACGCGACGAGCCGTCCGGGATCACGTGAAAGACAATCGCGTCCAGGTGCGGCAACCCCTTTTTCCAGTAGTTCGGGTTTTTCACCAGCTTGATGTAAGCGCCGCGCTTCCACTCCTCAAACTTGAACGGCCCGGTGCCCACCGGCTTGAGGTTGTAAGGGTTGCTGCGAAAATCAGTGCCCGCGTAGAGGTGCTCCGGGGCAATCGGGCGCAGGCCGCTGCCGAGCAATGACAGGAACGGCGCAAAAGGTTTTTTCAGGTGGAAGACCACTTGGTGCGGCTGGCTGGCGTCGATGCTGTCGAGGTACTCCTCGAACACGCTGGCAATGCGTTTATCGACTTCGGGGTAGAAGGTGCCGAAGCTGAACTTCACGTCAGACGCGGTGAACGGCTTGCCGTCGTGCCATTGCACGTCGGGCTGCAATTCAAAGGTGTAGGTGAGGCCGTCCGGTGACACCGTCCAGCTGCGCGCCAGCACCGGCTTGGGCTTGAGATCGGTGTCAAAGGTCAGCAAGCCCTGGAGGATCTTGCCGCTGACGTATTGGGTCGAGACATGGGTGACCACCCCGTGCATCAGCGACGGCGGCTCGGGCTGGGCGATCAGGTTGAGCACACCGCCGTCTTGCGGGGCGGCGTGAACGCTGGCGGCAAACACGGCGGCACTGGCCAGCAGGCCCAAGCGTTTGAGGGCAAGGCGCAGCGGCCCGGGGCGAGGCGGATGACGATGGGCTGGACTGGACATGCGAACTCCTGGCGTTAATTGCTCGGGGCATGCGGCCCCACTGCCAAGCAGTTTTGCAAGGGGTGTGCCACTCCCCGGCGGGCCGCTGAACCGGCGGCGCAGCGGTCTGCGGCGCTGGCGCATTGATGAAAAATCCACAGCCCCGGACCTGACTGTGGAAAAAGCAACAGTGGCCAACGTGTTGTTTTCCCCCCAGTGCGCATGACTGCGCAGCCGCACGAACTGGCACAGCCCTTGCCCTGTACAACGGATCGACCTTTGAGCGGACACCTCGCATGTCACACGACTACCTCGGCAACCCCATCGACACCGACCACCCCTTGGCGCGTCAGGCGCTGGACGATTTCACCTTGGGTTTTCTCAGCTACCACCCGCGTGCCGAGGGGATTGTGGCCAGCGCCGAGCGCCACCCGGAATCGGCGCTGAGCAATGCCCTGGCAGGCATCCTGATGATGTTCAGCGAATCACCGGAAGGCCCGGTACTGGCCGAGCGCTTTCGCACAATCGCCGCGCAGGTGACCGACCCGCTGCCACGGGCAGCGCTGTATGTGGCGCTGTTGCAGGCGTGGATCAACGAAGACCTCGACCAGGTGCTGCACCTCAGCGAAACGCTGCTCGACCAGTACCCCCGCGACCTGTTCGCGGCCAAGCTCAACCAGTACGTAGAGTTCAATCGCGGCAACTGGCCGGCGCTGCTGCGCATCGCCCTTAAGGCTGTGGCGGCCAGCGACGATATCGCCCAGAGCCACGGCATGCTGGCCTTCGCCTACGAGCAATGCCATTTGCTGGATGAGGCCGAAGCCAGTGCGCGCCGCGCCCTGCAACTGCAAGCGAGCGAACCCTGGGCGCAACATGCGCTGGCCCACGTGATGCTGACCCAAGGGCGCATTGAAGAAGGCATCGGTTTTCTGGAAAGCGTCAGCCACCATTGGCAGGGGCTCAACTCGTTTATGTACACCCACAACTGGTGGCATCTGGCGCTGTTTTATTTGGCCCGTGGCGATGAGGCGCGGGTGCTGGAGATCTACGACCAGCATGTCTGGGGCGTGCTGCCGGCGTACTCCCAGGACCAGATCGGCGCCGTGTCGCTGCTGGCCCGCCTGGAACTGGCAGGGATTGATGTGGGTGAGCGCTGGCAGGCACTTGCGCCGTATCTGCAACAGCGCCATGCCGATACCGTGCAGCCGTTTTTGAGCGTGCAATACCTGTATGGATTGGGCCGCGCAGGCAAGCCCGAGGCCAATCAATTACTGCACGCATTGCGCGAGCACGCCCTTGAGGCGCCAGTGTTCAGCCGGGCGGTCTGGGCCGAGGTCACCCTGCCGCTGGCCGAAGGATTGCTGGCCCATGCCCGTGGTGAACACCCAGTGGCGCTGGAACGTTTGGGCGTGGCCCTGCCCCGCTTGAACGACATTGGCGGCAGCCATGCGCAGCGCGACCTGTTCGCCCAGATCGAACTGGACGCACGCCTGCACGCGCAAGACTGGGCCGGGGCGCAGCAGGTGCTGGAATTGCGTCGTCGTTATGACGCACAGGACGTACCGACCAACCGGGCGCTGGAGCGGGTTTACCAGGCGCTGGGCTTACCGACATTGGCGCAAGCCGCCGCAGCGCGGGTTGAGGCGGTGCTCAACACCCCACACACCCCATAACCCCCTGACACCCGTGGGAGCGGGCTTGCTCGCGATGCAGACAACTCGGTATCTCTGCCAGACCACGTTGATCCGATCGCGAGCAAGCCCGCTCCCACAGATTTGGGGGTTTCAACGGCGGGCTTGATAAACGCCACGGGCGATGGCGCGGGCCACGCAGGTGGCCGCCGCCGAACCGATGCGGCCGATATCGACCTGGCGGCGGGCGCCAGCACTCAGTTCAACCTCGCCGCTGGCCAAGGCAAATACGGTGTCGCCATCGAACGGCAAGTGCGCCGGGCGCACCGCCATGGCAATGCCGTCCTGAGCCATGATGGCCACGCGTTTGCAATCGGCGGTGCTCATCTGCGCGGTGCTGGCGACCACCACCAACGTGGTGTTGGCACCGGCTTGCAGGCGGCCCATGGAGTCGAGCCGTGACAGTTCAGGCATCGGGTCGTTGCAGTCCTGTTCGCCCTGCGGCCGCGCACCTCCCGCCTCGCCGGCGATTTCCCACGGCCACGCCCAGAAGGTTTCGCCATCGGGCATGTACACCGAGCCGATCGGGTTGGCCACCACCAGCGCGGCCACCATCAGGCCGTCGCCCAAATCCAGCGAGGCCGAGCCCAAACCGCCTTGCAGCACGCCCGCCATCGCGCCCCGCCCCGCGCCTGCCGCCCCCAGGTCGAAATCCTCGGCGCAGTTGTTCAGCGCCTCAAAGCCCAAGCGACGATAAGGCGGCTCCAGCCCCCAGTCCTTGTCGCCGTCATTGGACAGGTCGTGCAACACGGCAGCCGGAACGATAGGGATGGCCGGCGCGCCCGCCTTCAAATGCAGGCCAATACCTTGCACCGACAACGCCGCCGTCACCGCATCCGCAGCGCCCAGGCCAAACACCGAGCCGCCAGAGAACACCAGCGCATGCAACTGCCCGACCATGTTCTCCGGCTCCAGCGCCGCCGACTCGCGCCCGCCCGGACCGCCGCCACGAATGTCGACGCTGGCGGTACACGGGCGATCGGTGCGGATCACCGTGACGCCCGTATCGACACGTTCATCGATGGCGTGGCCGACCAGCAGGCCAGGGATGTCGGTGAGCAAGTTGCGGGGTCCGGGATGTGGCATTCAATTGCTTCCTGAAAAGGTGGTGGTACCCGATGTGGAGCAAGTGATGTGCCAAAGCCGAGAGCGCCGTCAACAGCCGGTTCGCCATCCAATGCCCCTGTAGAAAAATCAACACCCTGACCGGGCGTTGCTACAAAAACACCAACCCCGCTCACACCCGCCGTGCAAGCCGTTGTTAACAAAGGCTTTTCAACAATGGCACAGCCCTTGCTCAAGGCCTTTGCACCAGAGCTTGAGACTGATGCCCCAGAGCATCCGGCAACAAGCCGCTACTCACCACTTTTTACGCGACGCCAATGCCGTCGCCTTACCCGACAAGGTTGGCCACCCAGCAGGGCGCGAACCGGGGAACACACTGGAGCCTTCGTACCATGACTTCTTCACGTATCACGGGTTTACCCCAGCCGCGCAAGATCTTCGCCCGCAGCCTGTTGTTTCTTGCCGTGTGCGAAGCCGCGACGGCCGCAAGCCCGCTGCTGGCCGCCGAGAGCAAGAGCGACAACCCGCTGGACACCGTCGTGGTGGTCGGCAACCGTGGCCAGGCTCGCACCCTGGCCGAAAGCACCGCGCCGGTGGACGTGATCTCGTCCCAGCAGTTGCTGGCCACCGGCGAGCCTGACCTGACCCGCGCCCTGAACCGCGTGTTGCCGTCCATCAACCTGCCGGCGTCGTCCGGCTATGGTTCCGCGTCGGTGGTGCGCCCCATCAGCCTGCGCGGCTTGAACGGCGACCAGGTGCTGGTGCTGGTCAACGGCAAGCGCCGCCACAACAGCGCCCTGCTCAACAACGGCACGTCGCTGAACTCCGGCTCGCAGCCGGTCGACCTCGACATGATCCCCACCGCATTGATCGATCATGTCGAGATCCTGCGTGACGGCGCCTCGGCCCAGTACGGCTCGGATGCCATCGCCGGGGTGATCAACATCGTCCTCAAACAGACCGACCACGGTGGCAGCCTGAAAACCACCTACGGCCAGAACTACCAAAACGGTGATGGCGAAACCATCCGCCAGACCGGCGACGTCGGCCTTGCCCTGCCCAATGACGGCTTTATCAACTTTGGCCTGGACGTGCGCCACCAGAAGGTCTCCGACCGCTCCGACAAAGCCCCGTACACCGACAGCGCGGGCAACACCAGACTGGAGCACACCTATTACGGCACCGGCCTGCCCGAGGCGCGCAACTTCAGTTTGGGTTACAACGCCGAGCTGCCAGTCAGCGATGACCTGACCCTGTACTCATTCTCGACCTACACCCGGCGCAACTCGGAAAAGCCTCTGGCCTTCCACCAGCCCGCCAGCTTTGACGGCATTGCCACGCCGTTCCCGGAAGGGATCGAAGACACCCTGCGCTTTATCGAAAACGACTTTCAGGTGGCCTTCGGTGGCAAAGGCACCGTCGCCGGCTGGGACTACGACCTGTCCAGCACGTACGGCCAGGACCACGCCGAAGCCACCCTGCGCCACACCTACAACCTGAGCTACGGCCCTGATTCGCCGACCTCGGTCGACACCGGGGTGAAGACCTTCAGCCAGTGGACCAACAACCTCGACCTGACCCGCGCCTTCGATTTTGGTCTGGCCAAACCGACGCAGATTTCATGGGGCCTGGAGCAACGTTACGAGAACTACAAAATCGGCAAGGGCGACTACGCCTCATACGCCAGCGGCCCGTTTGACACAGGTGTCAGCGGCAACCCGATTGCGCCGGGGACTATCTCCGGTGCTGGCACCACGCCTGCCGATGCCGACCAAAAAGGCCGCACCAGCCTGGCGGCTTATGGCGAGATTGGTCAGGACCTGACCGACAAATGGCACGTTGATCTGGCCGGTCGTTACGAGCATTACAACGACGGTTCGGGCACCACCACCAACGGCAAAATCGCCACCCGCTATCAGTTGACGCCGATCCTCGCCGTGCGCGGCAGCGTCAGCACCGGCTTCCGTGCGCCTTCGTTGGCCCAGCAGATCTACAGCTCCACCTCGCAGACCAGCGTCAACGGCAACCTGTTCAACTACCGCAACGTGGCGGTCGACTCGGAAGTGGCCAAGGCTTTGGGGGCCACCACCCTCAAGCCGGAGAAATCCACCAACTTCGCCCTGGGCCTGACCCTGCAACCGACCGATGCCACCAGCATCACCCTCGATGCCTACCAGATCAAAATCAAGGACCGCATCGACCAGACCGGCTACCTCGGCGGCACGCCGCAAATCGACGCCATCCTCGGTGCCGCCGGGCTGCCGACCAACCAGGCGGTGACTTACTTCACCAACGCACTGGACACCACCACCCGCGGCATCGACCTGATCGGTGACTACCGCCAGAACCTGGGCGCCTACGGCAACCTGCGCTACACCCTGGGCTTTAACTGGAACACCACCGAGATTGACGACATCCACGCCTCGCCCCTGGCCCAGGCCACCCTCGGCCCGGACGGCGGCTACAACCGTCAGCGTCAGGGCAACCTCAAGCACGGCAACCCGGAGTCCAAGCTGATTCTGGGCACCACCTGGACCATCAACAAGTTTGATATCGGCCTCAACCTGACCCGCTACGGCGAGTACACCCAGTACGGCACCGCCGAAATCTACGACCGCACGTTCTCGCCAGCCTGGATCACCGACCTCAACGTGGACTACCACCTGACCTCCAGCCTGACCCTGACGGCGGGCGCCAACAACCTGTTCAACATCTACCCGGAACGCACAAACCTGCCGAGCAGCTCGGGCGCCTTCCCGTACGGCAACTTCTCACCGTACGGCACCACCGGCGGCTACTGGTACACCGGCGTGACGTACAACTTCTGACCCATTGCCCTGCCGCCCCAGCGGCGGCAGGGCTTTGCCGAACACTTGCACGGAGGCTGTCATGACCCGCCGTACCGACCCATTGATAGTGGGTGCCTGTTTCACCGCCAACACCCGTCGCCCGGACTTCGAGCGCCTCAAGGCCCTCGCCCGCAGCGCCGAACGCGGCACATTCGCTGCACTGAGCTTCACCGAACCGCCCGAACAGTTTGAGTCGCTGACCTTGATATCGGCCCTGGCCGCCGTCACCGAGCACATCGGCCTCATCGCCACCCCGCACGATCCCGAGCCGTACCACATCGCCCGTAAACTCGCCTCCCTCGACCACCTGTCCAACGGCCGCGCCGCCTGGGGCGTTGCCAGCGAGCCGTCAAGCCAGCGCGCAAACGAACGCCACGACCTGGTTAACGACCTGTGGGACAGCTGGGACGACGACGCTTTTATCCGTGACAAAGCCAGCGGCCGCTATTTTGACCCCGGCAAACTGCACACCCTCAACCACAAGGGTGAACACTTCTCGGTGCGCGGCCCACTGAACGTCGCCCGCCCGCCGCAAGGCCACCCGCTGCGGGTGCACACCCTCACATCAGAAGCAGACAAAACCTTGGCCATCCGCGTGGCTGACGTGATCATCGCCGAACAGCGAGACCTGCCCGCTGCCCAAGCCTTCTATCACGACATCAAACAGCGTGCTGCTGCCGTGGGCCGAAACCCTGAATACCTCAAGATTCTGACCACGGTCAACCCGCTGGGCAGCACGCCCAATGACATCGCCGAGCATTTAGAACACGAGTTCCAGGCCCGCGCCTGCGATGGTTTTAATGTGCTGTTCCCCGACTCGACCGACGCCATCGACACCTTCGTCGAGCATGTGATTCCATTGCTGCAACACCGCGGGCTGTTGCGCCACGGCTACAGCGGCAGCACCCTGCGTGAACACCTGGGCCTGCCGCGACCAAGCAACCGTTTCAGCGCCAGCATCCTCCCCGTTACGGAACCTGCCCATGCCTCTTGAATTCAGCTGGCAACTGCCGCTCTGCGCAGCGGGCGCGACGCCCGACTGGACGGCGCAGCCAGGGCACTGGATTCAGTTGGCCCAGGCCGTCGAATACGCAGGCGTTGATGGCCTGTGGATACCCGGCGGCTCCCAGTGTGCCGACAGCCTGGGCGTGGCCGCCGCGCTGTGCGCACATACCCGCCACCTGCAACTGACGGTCAGTGTGCCGCCGCAAGTGATGCTCCCCGCCGCGCTGGCCAGCACCGTGCAAAGCCTGCAATCGATCAGCGCCAACCGCGTGCGCCTGCACCTGCCGGACAGCCAGCAGAGCACCGCGCGCCACACCTTCGACGACTGGCTCAACCGTGACCAGCGCAGCGAAAGCATCGGTGAGTATCTCGACATCCTCGGGCGCCTGTTGCGCGGCTGCGACGGTGGTTTTACTTACAGCGGCCGCTACTTCCAACTGGAAAACGCCGGTTATGCCCGCCGCGATTTGCCCGCCCCGGCCATCGTCCTCAATGACAGCCAGAGCCCGGCGCTGATAGCCAGCCAGGCGCAGGTTTGTTTGTTACGGGCAGCGCCGCCTGCACAGTTGCGCCAGGCCATCGAGCGTCAGCGCGCCGCCAGCCCCGAGCCGTCAACACCGCTCGCGTTTGCCTGCACCTTCGGGCTGATCCTCGCCGACACCGAAGCGCTGGCCTGGGAGGCCGCCGCCCGACAACTGCCAGCGCTACCGGCCGCCCCGACCAGCGAAGCCGAAAGCGTGCTGCGCCTGCAACGCAGTGGCCACCCGCTGCGCCATTTCGAGGTCCATCCCAATCTGCTGCAAACGGCGCCGGGACAACCGGCGTACCTGATTGGCACCCCGCAACAACTCGCCACCCGCCTGCAAGAACTGCATGGCCTGGGGATCGAACACATCGTGATTCAGAGCCAGCCGTCGGTCAGCGACGTGCTGCGCTTTGGTGAACAGGTCCTGCCCCTGCTGGCAGCTCAGGGCCTGCGCAAGGAGAACGCCTGACATGCCCACACCCGCTAACGGGGCCATCGAGATTGACTGGTTCCTGCCCACCAACGGCGACGGCCGCCACCTGACCAGCAGCGGCCTGCCCAGTGTCGGGCTGTTCCAGCAGGGCGAACGCGCGCCCACCCTCGACTACCTGCGCCAAGTGGTGCGGGCGGCCGAATTGGGTGACTTCGACGGCATCATGGTGCCAACCGCCAGCGGTTTCGAAGACCCTTGGTTGATCACCGCCGTGCTGGCCCAAGAAGTACGCCGCCTGCGCTTTTTGCTGACCGTGCGCCCCGGCCTCGAACTGCCCGCCTACAGCGCCCATCGTGCAGCGACCTTGCAGTTGCTCAGCGACGGGCGTCTGGACCTGCATGTGGTCAGCGGTTCGAGCCGGTTTGAGCAGCGCTCACTGGGGGATTTTCTGGAGCATGACGAACGCTATGCGCGCACCGCCGAGTTTCTTGAAGTGTTCCAGTCGGTGTGGAGCGGCCGCAGCCAGCCCTATCACGGGCGCTATTACCGCAGCGCAGGCGGCGCCCCCATCGCGCCTCAGGCACCGGCGCCCGCGATCTATTTTGGTGGTGCTTCGCAGGCCGCCGAACAGGTCGGCGCGGCCCATGCGCAAACCTACCTGATGTGGTGCGAGCCCCCGGCGATGATCGCTGAACGCATCCTGCACATGCGCGAACGCGCCGCCGCCCGCGGCCGCCCTCTGCGCTTTGGTCTGCGCGTGCACGTGTTCGCCGCCCCCACCGACGATGAAGCCTGGGCGCATGTCGAGCGGTTGCTGGAAGAGATCCCCAAAGAGGCCATCGAACGGGCGCAGTTGCAGATGGCCGCGTATGAGTCGGTGGGCCAGACCCGCCAGACGGGGCTGGTCAAAGGTCGCGGACGACGCGCGCGGGAACTGGAAGTGTCGGCCAACCTCTGGGCCGGTGTCGGCCTGGTGCGTGGCGGTGCGGGTACTGCGCTGGTGGGCAGCTATGAACACGTCGCCCAGCGCATCGAGGAGTACTACCAACTGGGCGTGGAGTGTTTTGTGCTGTCGGGTTTTCCGCACCTGGAAGAGGCCATCCACCAAGGCGCGGAGTTGCTGCCACTGTTACGACGCATCGGCCGCACTTAGCTCGGTGCGCGCCCCTTGAGCATCCCGTGATTGACCAGCAGCGTGCGCATGGCATTACGGGTGATGCCCAGCAGCGCGGCGGTGCGCAACTGGTTGAAACCGCAAAAGGCAAAGGCCTCGCGCACGATCAAGTCTTCAATGTCATGCAGCAACGTGTCCCCCGGCACCTCGAACAAACGCAGCAACTGCTCACGCATCACCTCTTGCGGCAGCTTGCTCAGCGTACTCGCCCCGGCCTTGGCCACGCTGAGCCCACCTGAAAATTTCAGGTGCTCCGGGCGGATCGGCTTGTCACCGGCCACCAGCAACGCCAGGTGCACGACGTTTTCCAGCTCACGAATATTGCCCGGCCACGGGTAATCCAGCAGCGCTTGCGTCGCGGATTCAGAGAGCATCGGTTCATTGATCTTCAAGCGCGCGCTGTAAAGACGGCGGAAGTGTTCCACCAGCGGCAGGATATCCAGCGGGCGCTCACGCAGCGGCAACACCGAGACTTGGGCGACGTTGACCCGGTAAAACAAATCAAGACGGAAATTACCCGCCTCCACCGCTTGCTCCAGATCGACGTTGGTGGCGGTCACCAGCCGTACATCAATCTTCACCGGCTTGCGCGAGCCGACGCGCACCACCTCCTGCTCCTGCAACACGCGTAGCAGCTTGACCTGCAACGGCAGCGGCAGATCACCAATTTCATCGAGAAACAGCGTGCCGCCATCGGCCTCTTCGAACCAGCCTGCGCGCCGCCCGGTGGCCCCGGAAAAGGCCCCGGCTTCGTGGCCGAAAAACTCGCTCTCGGCGAGGGTTTCACTGATCGCCCCGCAGTTAACCGCAACAAAGGCGCCACGCCGGCCACTGGCCGCGTGCAAATAACGGGCAACCAGCTCCTTGCCGGTACCGGTTTCGCCATTGATCAACACCGGCACCTCACTCGGCCCCACCTGCTGCAAAAAATCCAGCAACTGGCGCGAACGCGGGTCGGCAAACACCAGGGCCTTGGCCCGGATAGACAGGGGGTCCTTTTCACCCTGAGGGAACGTCAAAATCGGGGTCGAATGTCCCAAGGGGCCGCTCATGGCAAGGAATTCCAGCGTAGGTAACGATCGAAGGTAGCGATACTTTACCGAGCGCGAGTTATAGCCAGAAATACTTAAAAAGAATTACGACCAAACTTTTCTGGATATTGGTAGACACAAGAAAGATCAAAGGATCGCGAGCAAGCTCGCTCCTACAGTTTGTGTGTGCATGCAACAGTCGTCGGCCGTCGGCTACGGCTCCCAAGCCCAATAAGTCCAACAGCCTGTTGGACAATTACGACCTGAGCATGGCTGCGTAAATCCAAGCTGGCGCGTGAGAGTCCTCTCATCCATATGAGATACCTGATGGGCCGTTAACCTATACTCGCGTGTCAATCAGCACATCTCGTAGCCATCACCGGAAAGCGTCCATGTCAGTGCGAATTTACAGATAGCGTTTTATTACCTGTACGGCATTGCCCAAACCAGAGTGAACCGAGGAATTTTTCTTAGATGATTTACAACAGTCTGAATCCAGAAAAAGCGCTGATTTGGCGGATCGTCCACCGTGACAATCTGCCCTGGATTCTGGACAACGGCCTGCACTGCGCCAGCTCCGAGGTGCAGGCGCCCCATTACGTGAATATTGGCAATGCTGAATTAATAGACAAGCGCCGCACTCGGCGTGTTCCTATTGAGCCGTCAGGCATGTTGGCCGATTACGTACCCTTCTACTTCACGCCCTTCTCTGTGATGATGCAAAACATTCACTCAGGATGGAGCGTTCAGCAGCGCGGCAACGATGAAATCGTGATTCTGGTCTCCAGCTTGCACCGCGTCGCCGAGCTAGGGTTACCGTTCGTCTTTACAAATGCACACGCCTACCCGGATTGGACAGACTATTACAGCGATCTGGACAGCCTGCATGAGATCGACTGGCCTATCCTTCAACGACGCGACTTTAAACGTGACCCTGATGACCCCCGAAAAATGGAGCGATATCAGGCCGAAGCGCTGATTCACCACCACCTACCGATTACAGGACTCCTTGGCATCATGTGCTACACCGATGCAGTGAAAGCACGCATAGAGCAGGACGTGGCCGCCAGGGGCCTGACGCTAGCAGTGCATGCCCGGCCGGGATGGTATTTCCAATGATCACATTTACCCAAGGCAACCTTCTGGAAGCCAAAACCGAAGCCCTCGTCAACACGGTCAATACCGTCGGGGTGATGGGCAAAGGTATTGCGCTGATGTTCAAAGAGCGCTTTGCACAAAACTATCGTCTGTATGCGGCCGCCTGCAAAGCTGGCGAAGTAGAAACAGGCAAGGTTCACGTCACCGAAGTCAACGAGCTTGAAGGCCCCAGGTGGATCGTAAACTTCCCGACCAAACGTCACTGGCGCTCACCTTCGCAGATGGCCTGGGTCACTGAAGGCCTGCATGATTTACGCCGCTTCCTGATTGAAAACCAGGTCAAATCCATAGCAATTCCACCGCTGGGTGCTGGTAATGGTGGCTTGAAATGGCCTGAAGTCCGCGATCAGATCGTTAATGTTTTGAGTGATCTGGATGTAGAGGTACTGGTGTTTGAACCCTCTAGCCAGTATCTGAACGTCGCTAAACGCAGTGGTGTGGAAAAGCTAACGCCAGCTCGGGCACTTATTGCCGAACTGGTACGGCGTTATTGGGTTCTAGGGATGGAATGCAGCCTGCTGGAGATTCAAAAACTGGCATGGTTCCTTGAGCGCACTATTGAAAAACTGCCAGACACACAAAACCCGCTGAAACTGAAGTTCATTGCTCACACCTATGGCCCCTACGCCAATCGGTTGGAGCATCTGCTCAACAATCTGGATGGCAGCTACCTTCATTGCAACAAGCGCATCAGTGATGCGGGAATCAATGATGTGATCTGGTTTGACCAAGATCGAAAAGACTTTTTGCAGGCTTATCTCAAAACAGAGGCCAAGGAATATTCTCAAGTCCTGGAATACACCGCCGAATTAATCGATGGTTTTGAGTCACCGTTCGGTATGGAGTTGTTGGCGACAGTCGATTGGCTACTGAGCCAGGAAGATGTCTCCCCGACGCTTCCAGCCGTGCGCGAAGCATTAAAGCATTGGGATGGCGGGGCTGATGCTGCTGCCCGTAAAAGCAGGTTGTTCGACGATCAGTCGCTTTCTATTGCCCTCAAACGACTCACGTCCAGTCACTTCAAACCGCAAATGGCGCTCTGCTGAGGTTTGCTCATCTACTAGCCGCCTGTAGGAGCGAGCTTGCCTCGCGATCTTTTGAGCTTTTAAAAAATCGCGAGGCAGGCGTATTTAAGCCTGTTGCGAGCCTGGGACCTTGACGATCCAGCCAGCCGGAGCTTCGACGTCGCCGGACTGGATGCCGGTGAGTTCGCTGTACAGACGTTGTGTTACCGGACCTACTTCTGTCTCGCTATGGAAGACGTGCAGTTTGTCGCGGTACTGGATGCCACCAATCGGGGTGATGACGGCAGCGGTGCCGCACGCGCCCGCTTCGGTGAAGCGCTCCAGTTCGTCTACGCGTACATCGCCTTCAACCACGGTCAGGCCCAGACGCTCTTTGGCCAGTGCGATCAACGACAAACGCGTGATGCCCGGTAGTACCGAGGCCGAACGCGGGGTCACGAATTGTTTGTCTTTGGTGATGGCAAAGAAGTTGGCCGAGCCGACTTCTTCAATGTGGGTGTGGGTCAGCGGGTCCAGGTAGATGCAATCTGCAAAACCGGCCTTTTTGGCTTCGGAACCCGGTAGCAGGCTGGCGGCGTAGTTGCCACCCACTTTGGCAGCACCGGTGCCATTTGGCGCGGCGCGGTCGTAGTCGGAGATCATGAAGTTGCAAGGCTTCATGCCGCCTTTGAAGTACGGGCCAACCGGGATGCAGAACACGCTGAAAATGAATTCCGGTGCCGTGCGCACGCCGATGTTGTCGCCCACGCCAATCACGAACGGACGCAGGTACAGCGCGCCACCCGAACCGTACGGAGGGATGAACTGCTCGTTGGCTTTGACAACCTGGGTACACGCGTCGATGAACTGCTCAACCGACACATGCGGCATCATCAGACGGTCGCAGCTGCGTTGCATGCGCAGGGCGTTCTGGTCCGGGCGGAACAGGTTGATCGAACCGTCTTTGCAGCGATAGGCCTTCAGGCCCTCGAAGCACTGTTGCCCATAGTGCAGGGCAGTGGACCCTTCGCTGATGTGCAGCACGTTGTCTTCAGTCAGAACACCGTTGTCCCACTTGCCGTCGCTCCAGCGAGACAGGTAGCGATAGTCGGTTTTGATGTAATTGAAGCCCAATGTGCTCCAGTCGATACTCGGGACAGACATGATTACCTCGAAAGCTGTTCTTGGCAGGTTATGCGGCATCGGCAAGGTCGATGCCTTTATCACGGGCCAGTGTGCCAGCCACTCACGGCCAGCGCACCGGGGTCATTCAGTATTTGCGAAAAATAACGTGCGGTTCGTCGCGTTGAGCCCTGAAGGCCGAACCAAAGTGGCCATTTTTATTGCACGGAAAAACCGGTTAGGCAAGTGTCTCGATGGCGGCTGCCTGCCATCAATGGCCCGCGTTGTCGCCCGGTTCAATCCCCAATGACTTGATCAGGTCATCTGCCCGCTCATCGGCACCCGGTTCATCGGCGCGCCACCAACGGCTGGAAACACGCATGGTGTAGCGGCGCCGATACTCAGAGGGCGTGACCCCGGTGGCGCGCCGAAACAGGCGGCGGAAGGCACTGGCATCCTGGTAGCCGCAATATTCCATGACCTCAGTCAGGTCGATCAGCGTCACTTCCAGCAGCTGTTTGGCCCGTTCCACACGCAGGCGGTGCAGGTAGTCCAGCGGGGTCATGCCTTCGACTTCCTTGAAATGGCGCAACAAGGTACGCGGGCTGGCGGTCGCGGCCTGGGCCACGCGCTCCAGGCTGTAGGGCGTCTGAATATGCTGCTGTAGCCAGTGCTTGGCGCGAAACACCACACTGTCGCGGGTTTTCACCGAGATGCCGGGAAAGTTCAGGCCCGACTGTTCAAAACGCATGGGGTGATAGAGCAGCCCGTTGGTCGCAATTTGCGCCATTTCTTCGCCCGCGAAATGGCGAATCAGTTCAACCACCAAGTCGCAGACCGCCGCCGGTGCCCCGGCAGTAAAAACCGGACCATCCACCACAACCGGGCCTTCCATCGCCATCTGCACGGCGGGGAAGCTGGACGCAAACCAGTTGGCAATCATCCACGTGACCGTGGCGCGCCGACCATTAAGCACCCCGGCACGCGCCAGCATCACCGGGCCATTGAAGCTGGCAGCGATAACCCGGCCCTGGGAGTGGTAGCGGGCGATGCAGTCCAGCTCTTCGCTGCATTGGTCGAGCACATGGTTGAGGTCGGGGACGCTTTTCATCTGCACGCCCGGGACAAACAGCGCAGTTTGCGAGGGTCGCAAGGTTTTGCGCCCCCCGGCAGGCGACTGCATGGCCGTCATCCAGTCGGGCAGCGGCAGCTCATTGCCTGCCGCATCAATCAGCCGCCAATGGAAGAACGCCCCGCGTTTGTCGGGGTTACGCATCTGCCAGAGCGTGTTGAAGGTGCGCAGAATATCGATAACGCTGAACAGCGTCCCGGTCATGCTGTGCGGGCCGTGGAGCAAATCAATACGGACGTTCATGGGCTAACCCGGCGATATTGGACTTATTGTTGGCGATATTAGCTCCACCTCTGTGCCTTGTCTGCCAGCGGCACTCGTCGTCCCTGCCCCGCACCTTATTCCTGCTTGTTCAAACCAGCCGGACACAGCGCACGCCAAGCGCTGCGCGGGCGGTTTACCACGTGTTTTGGCTGGCGATATTGGCCCTATCGCTGTCGGTATTCGCCGTATTACCGCCCGACCTTGGGCGATAGACTGAAAACGCCTGGCATCCCACAAAAACAAAACGAAGGTAGTGCTCAGTGAACACAACAATAAGAAAAGCGTGGGCCAAGGCTGGCAAACCCGTTATGACGGGACTCTCCATGGCGCTGCTCAGCGCAGGCATGACAGCCCCGGTATCAGGGGGCGAACTGGTGTTCGGTGACCTACGGTCCGGGCTCGGCCCAGGGATCGAATGGCAGCAGGACGACACCCGCCTGACCGTTAAAGGCGCCGTAAAACTGGGCACGGTGCGGCGCATGGACAACCCGAGCCACCGCCTGACCAGCACCGAATACGGCATGAACCTGTTCAACGACGGCGACCTCAACTACAAGCGCGGCGATGCCGTGTCGACGTCGCTGGAAACCTACCTGCAAGCCGACCTCAGCCACCGCAACCTCGGCGTGTTTGTCAGCGCCAAAGGCTGGTACGACTACGCGCAAAAAGACCAGGGCGTGGACTATGGCAGCGTCCCGAACGGCTATCGCCCCGGCAAACCCTTGAGCGATGACGGTTTCGACTCGCTGGCGCGGTTTTCCAACGCGGTCATCGACGATGCCTATGTGTATGGCAACTTCCAGCCGGGCGGGCATGACCTGTTGGTCCGGCTTGGCGATCAGGCGATCCCTTGGGTGACACCGACCACCATCGGCGGCGGCCTGCAGGCTGTGAACGCATTCGACTGGGCCGCCGCCCGGCGCAGCACCTCGATTGCCGAGGCCCGCACCGTGGCGATGCCCGCGCTTTACGCCAAGCTGGCCCTGACCGACAACCTGAGCGTGGATGCCTTTAATCAGTTTGAGTTGCGCCCCAATGCCTTCCCCGGTTGCGGCACGTTCCTGTCGACCAGCGATTACGCGCAACCCGGGTGCAACCAGTTTTTACTCAACGGCAGCATCCTCAGCTCGCTGGCCGGCCGCCCGATCTTTACCCCGGACGGCCAGGCCCTGAATAACCCCCTGGACAGCGTGGCCCGCGGCCCTGACCATCGGCCCAGCAACAACCAATACGGCGCAGGCCTGCATTACTTGTGGGACAACGTCGGCATGTTCGGTTTGTATTTCGCCGACTACACCAGCCGCGATGCCATCACCCAAGTGGTGCGCACAGGGCCCGGCGTGCTGACACCTCCGGCCGCCAACCTGGGCCAAGCCACCCCCACCGGCGTGGCCGCGTATTACCAGCGCGCCTTCCCGACCCACATCCGCCTGTACGCGCTTAACTTCAAGACCCGCCTCCCGGATGGCACCGGGATTTATGCCGAATACAGCTACCGGCCCAACCAGCCCATTGCCTGGAACGGCTCGGACTTTATCACCGGTTTGCTGGGCGGCAGCGGCCCCTTTGCGTACCTGACTAAAACCCCGACCGGCTATCTGGCGCCCGGTTACGACCGCTTTCGCGTCAGCCAATTCAACCTTGGCGCCAGCCGCCCGTTCGGCCACGTGCTGGGCGGTGACATGAAGCTGTCGGCCGAAGCCGGGTTCAAATATGTGCACGACCTGCCGGACACCGACGAGCGCCGCTACGGCCGCCCCGGTTTTGGCAGCGCGCCCTACGGTGAGAACGCGAAATGCACGGGCCCGGCGGCTAAATGCTCAATGGACGGGTTTGTCACGCCGTTTTCCTGGGGCACCCGCGCCAAAGCCGAAATCCACTATAAAAATGTGTTGCCGGGGCTCGACCTGACCCCTTCGCTGGCGGTGCTCTATGACGTTAAAGGGCATGCCTATGACGGCGTGTTTTCCGAAGGCCGCTACGCGCAGGTGCTGGGCGTGCAGGGCGAATACCAAAAAACCTACACCTTCAACGTCAGCTACCTGAACACCGGTGGCGGCGATTACAACCTGGTCGCCGATCGCAGCATGTTTGAGGCCAGTGTCGGCATCCGCTTCTGAGCGCCCCTATTGAAAAGGCCATCCCCATGCACTCATTGACCGATAAACGCCGCCCGCTGGTGGTCGCGCTGCTGATGACCGTGGTCATTATCAGCGTGCTGGATAAAACCATTTTTGCCTTTGCCGGCCCGCAGATCATTGACGAACTCAAGCTCACCGCCGAGCAGTTCGGCTTTATCAGCAGCGCATTTTTCTTTTTGTATTCGATTTCCGGCGTGCTGGTGGGCTTTGTGGCCAACCGCATGCCCAGCCGCTGGATCCTGTCGGGCATGGCCCTGGTGTGGATGACCGCGCAATTGCTCGCGGCCCTGTCCACGACGTTTATCAGCCTGTTGGCCAGCCGCGTGCTGCTCGGTGCCGGTTGCGGGCCGGGCACCGCGGTCACCCAGCACGCCTGCTTCAAATGGTATGCCACCCGCGAGCGGGTCTTGCCCGCCGCGCTGATTCAAGTGGCAATCATGCTCGGTGCCATCGCCGGGGCGCTGGCCTTGCCCAAATTGATAGAGCATTACGGCTGGCGCACAGGGTATGTGCTGCTGGCCGGGATCGGCCTGATCTGGCTGCTGCTGTGGCAACTGTATGGCCGCGAAGGGCAGCACGATGACACCAAAACCGCCAACGGCGAGGCTTTGCCGACGCTGCCTTATGCCCGCTTGTTGCTCAATCGCACCTTTGTCTGCATCACTCTGGTCGCCTTTTGCAGTTACTTGCCCAACGCCCTGCTCTACAGCTGGCTGCCGACGTACCTGCAAAAAGGGTTGGGCATGACGCCCATGCAATCCGGTTACCTGGTGCTTGCAACCACGCTGGGGGTGATTGCCATCAACCTGCTGGTCTCAAGCCTGGCCCAACGCGCCATGAAACGCGGCGCCAGCATCCGCAAGGCAATGGTGGTGCCACCGCTGCTGGCCTGCCTGATTGCGGGCGTGGCGTACATCGTCATGGGCTTTACCACCACGGCCCTGACCGTGACGCTGGGCTTGTTTTTGCTGGGCAGCATCCTGCTCAACCTGTTGTCTGCGTTTGGTTTCAGCATCGTTGCCCACATCGCACCGGCCCGCCAACGCGGCAGCATGCTGGCCATCCATATCGCCTTGATGACCACGGCCGGCATGCTCGCGCCCCTGGTGGTCGGGCAAGCCATTGGCTGGCAGCACGGCGATCTGGTGAACGGCTTCGAACTGGCCATCGGCCTGTTTGGCATCACCCTGTTGGTCTTCAGCGTACTTGGGCTGCTGTTGATCGACCCGGAGCGCACTCGCCGCGAGCTCAATGCCAACACTCCCCTTGCAGGTTTACCGGCCGCCAGCCCGGCCTAGCCTGCGCGTCATGACACCTCCCGACTTTGCATAGGAACTGCTTGATGGACTTATCCTGCTTTTCACAGAGCTACGCCCAAGCGCGGCAAAAATTCCTTGAGGCCTGCTTCAATGCGGATCTCAAGGTGGAGTCTCACCTTCACCCGCTGGCCGGTAAGGAGGGAGAAGAACTGGCCATTGATGTGGCGCTTTCAGGCTCGCCCTGTGCGGCCAATTTGCTGGTCGTGAGCAGCGGCGTCCACGGTGTCGAAGGCTTTTGCGGCTCGGCGGTGCAAGTCGATCACCTGCGTGACCGCAACTGGCTGCGTGACAGCCACCGAGAGAATGTGGCCGTGCTGTATCTGCATGCGCTCAACCCTTATGGCTTCTCTTGGCTGCGCCGGGTCAACGAAGACAACGTCGACCTCAATCGCAACTTCAATGACTTCAGCCAGCCGCTGCCCGCTCATTCCCCTTACCGCGCCCTCGCCTCGTGGCTGGTGCCAAAGCGCCAGCCGCCGACGCTGCTCAGCACCTTGGGGCTGGCGGGTTATGCCGTGCGTCACGGGCCTAAAGCGCTGCAAACAGCCATCACCAGCGGCCAGCACATCGACCCGCGCGGTCTGTTTTTTGCGGGTACTCAACCCACCTGGAGCAACCTGCAACTGCGCCAGATCATCCGCCGCCTGGGCAGCCATTGCCAACGCATCGGCTGGATCGACGTGCACACGGGGCTCGGCCCTTATGGCGTAGGCGAGCGTATTTACAAAGGGCACACCACCTCAAACGACATTGCCCGGGCGCGCGAATGGTGGGGGCCGCAGGTCACCTCCAGCGAAGACGGCTCGTCGTCCTCTGCCGTGCTCAACGGCACGCTGGACCTGGCCGTGATGCAAGAGTGCCCGCTGGCCCAATACAACGGTTTGACCCTGGAATACGGCACCAAACCCGGCCCGGCCGTGCTCAACGCACTGCGCGCCGATCAATGGTTGCAGAACAATCCACAGGCTAATGACACCCAACGCACTCAAATCAAGCGACAACTTCGCGATGCCTTCTACATTGATAGCGATGACTGGAAACGACGCGTGCTGGAACAAGCGCGAGAGGTCACGGCACAGACCCTCAAAGGGCTTTCCATGACGTAGCACTCTGCGCCGTCGATAGAGTCACCCCTCAAGACAAAAAGGATATTCAGGATGAATGCGTATTTGATGGAAGCGTTAAGACAGATCATGCAACAGATCAAGACCACACTTGATGAGCATGGCGATGAGATCACCACCACTCTTCAGCGTGTGGCGCTGGGGGAGTTAAAGCCTGTAGAGACGCTCAGCCCCGAAGAGCTTGAATGCGCGCGCGAGTTGTTTGGCTGGGTGGCGCAGCACGACCCGCTGAAGGTCTGGGCCAAGGTTGAGCCGCTGTTGCCGGAACTGATCGGCTCGGCCGCAGACATCGCCCTGGATGAGATTTTTGTCGATCCGGGCTTCGGCGAGCTGCCGCCTTCGCTTAAAAAACTCAAGGACAAGCGCACCCTGGCAAGGCTTGGGGTGCTGTTGGCGAGCTACATCTGCTATGACCAGTTCCACTACCCGCAGCCTGAAACCGGGGTGTACAACATTTCGGGCAGTGCATTCGAAAAGCTCAAGTGGGTGTACCGGTACTGGTTCAATCAACTGGAAGTCGCTGAACTGGGCTCGGGGCTGGAAGCGTTTTTCGCGTCCCAGCGCTTAGAGTTTTTCAACCTGACAGACCCGACGCCGGACCCTGACAGCACGATCGCTTCGGTGTCGGTGTCGTGTGCCGGGGATTTGCTTGCGGTGGATGTGCTGACACCCGAAAACACCGAGCACTTGTTCGATGCGATCACCGACTTTTACAGCAGCGCCGACATTGTCAGTGCCAACCTCGAATCCACGGTGGACAAAAACCAGGAGCCCGGCCGTAACCAGCAGCCCGGCGAACCGGCGCGGATGAACACGTCCGAGGCGATGTTCGACAAGTTCCGCCACGAGGCCAAAATCAACTTCTTCAGCACCGCGACCAACCACGCCATGGACTATGGCGAATCGGGCGTGCTGGCCACCCTCGACGTACTCAAAAGATCGGGTGCACTGTATGCCGGTACGGCCGCTAGCCAAGCCGAGCAGAACGAGGTGGTGATCTTTGAAAAAGACGGCATCAAGGTGGCGCTGCTGGCCTACACCTTTGACCTCAACGGTCACTTGGTGCCCGAGGGCAAGTCTTACCTGGCCAACGAAGTACGCTTTAACGATGTAAACCCGCCGCCTGATTACACCCTGATCAAAAAGCAGGTCGCGGCGGCGCAGGCCAAGGGCGCGGACTGGATCATCGCTTACTGCCACTGGGGCTGGGAGTTCGAAATGTACCCCCACGTCAACATCGTCGATGCGGCGCACAAGGTGATTGAGTGCGGCGTCGACACGATTCTGGGCAACCACCCGCATGTCAGCCAGCCCGCGCAGCTGATCCCGCGCACCGGCAAACAGGACGCGCTGGTGATCTACGCGTTCGGCGACTTTGTGAGCTACCACCCCGACAGCCGCAACTCCAAACTGGCCTACAGCGTGAAGTTCAACATCGGCATGGTGAAGGGCTCCACCGGGCTGTTCAATTTGCAGGCGTTGCCGCTGTATATCGTCAATCAAGACCTGGGTAACAAGCGTTTCGACTGCCGCATCGTCAAGTTCTTCGACGTGCTGGAAAGGCCGACTGAGTTTGGCCTGACCGAGCTGGAAATAAGCCAGTTGCCGCACCTGCGCGACAAAGTGTGGAACGACATCCTGTCGCCGCTTTCGAGCATCGCCCAGCGTTTTGACGCGTAACGCCCTCCTCTAAGCCCGCGCTGCTTCGCGATCTTTTAAAAATCAAAAGATCGCGAGGCAAGCTCGCTCCTACAGATTGAACTGCCCCCACAATCCCCGTAGTCGCTGACGAGCGGAGCGAGGCTGCGATCGGCTGCGCAGCAGTCGTCATATCCCCTTGAAAATTCGAAAGATCGCGAGACAAACGCACGCCTACAGGTAGGTTTTGGCCTGTATTTACGGACAAAACAACTGAAAATAATTTCAGTAAAGCGCAAAACCACTATTGAAGATATTTTCAGTATTGCCTAGCATTGCCTCAGCCTGACAAGAATAAATCGAGGTGTTGCTGTGCCAGAGTCAAAAGATCGAACCTATTGGCTCGACAAAGCCCAAACGCTGCCCATTGAAGGCCGGGCGTTTATTGATGGTGCTTATGTCGATGCCCAAAACCGTGCCACGTTTACCTCGTTCAGCCCCATCGACGGCGCGCCGCTGGCGTCGGTGGCGCAGTGCGCCAGTGCCGATGTCGACCTGGCCGTGGCCGCTGCCCGTCGCAGTTTTGAAGCCGGGGTGTGGTCGGACCTTTCTGCCCGTGAACGCAAAGCACTGCTGCTCAACTGGGCGCAGTTGCTCGAAGCACACACCCAAGAGCTGGCCTTGCTGGAGTCTCTGGACAGCGGCAAACCCATCGCTGACACCCTGGGCGGTGACCTGCCCGGCACGATTTATTGCCTGCGCTGGTTTGCCGAACTGATCGACAAGGTGCACGGCGAAGTACCGGCCACCGACCCGCAGTTTTTCGGCACCGTGACCCAGCAACCGATGGGCGTTGTGGCCGCCGTTGTGCCATGGAACTACCCGCTGTTGATGGCCGCCTGGAAGTTCGCCCCGGCCCTGGCCGCAGGCAACAGCGTGGTGCTCAAGCCTTCAGAAAAAACCCCGCTCAGCGCGTTGCGCATTGCCGCGCTGGCGCTGCAAGCGGGCATCCCGGCGGGCGTGTTTAACGTGCTCAGTGGCGACGGGCACACCGGCAGGGCCTTGAGCCTGCACGCGGACGTCGACTGCATCGCCTTCACCGGCTCAGGCAAGGTGGGCCGTGAAATCGCCAAAAATGCCGCCGCATCGAACCTCAAGCGCGTGTGGCTGGAACTGGGCGGCAAGTCGGCCAATATCGTCATGGCCGATTGCGCCGATATCCCCCAGGCCGCCCGCTCGGCCGCCGCCGCCATTTTCGCCAACATGGGTCAGGTGTGCAGCGCAGGCTCTCGCCTTCTAGTGCAGCGCTCCGTTGCCGACACCCTGCTCAGCGAATTGATGCACGCCACGCAGGCGTACCAACCCGGCCACCCGCTGGACCCTGCCACCGTCACCGGCGCCATCATTGACGGCGGGCAGCTCCAGCAGATCAATCAGTACCTAGACATCGGCCGGCAAGAAGCCACCTTGCTGCGAGGCGGCCGCACCCTGCAACTGGCCGGGACGGGCGCATACCTGGAGCCGACGATTTTCCTGGCCAAGGACGCCTCGGCACGCATCGCCAACGAAGAAATCTTCGGCCCGGTATTGGTGGTGATCGTGTTCGACACGCTAGACGAAGCCATCGCCATCGCCAACCAGACCGAATACGGCCTCGCGGCGGCGATCTGGTCGTCTGATATCAACACGGTCCACACGGCCACACGCCGTTTGAAAGCGGGCACCGTGTGGGTCAATTGCTATGACGAACTGGTGGACATGAACTTCCCGTTCGGCGGCTTTAAAGAGTCGGGAAATGGCCGGGACAACTCGGTTCACGCGCTCAGCAAATACACCGAGTTGAAATCCACCATCCTGCGTTGCCGTTAAGGTGAGTCTTGTGCAAAACACTCTTTCAGCGTTACTCCCACAAAAGTGGACCGTGCCATTGCCGATGGAATACGGCCCCGGCGCCCGTCATGAACTGGCCGCCCTGTGCAATCAATTCGGCATCTCGCGGCCTTTTATCATCACCGACCAAGGCTCGTTGAACCTGCCATTCGTGGCCGAGTTGCAGCACGCCCTGAACGCTGCGGGCCTGGCCTGCGGCCTGTACGGCGGCATTGAGCCCAACCCGACCGACAGCACCATTGTTGCCGGTGCGCAGGCTTATCAGGCCTGGGACGCAGACGGCATCATCGCCCTGGGCGGCGGCAGCGGCCTGGACGGCGCCAAAGCCATCGCGTTGATTGCCCGCCAAAAGCGTTGCGAGCTGTGGGCCTTTGATTTCGATCAGCCGGTGCCCGAAGGGTTTCGTGCGCAAGACTTCCCGCCGGTCATCACCCTGCCGACCACCGCAGGCACCGGCGCAGAAACCGAAAGCACGGCCATGGTCACCGACACCCGGCGCGGCATTAAAGGTTGTGTCTGGCACCCGCTGGCGCGGCCGTCGGCGGTCATTCTGGACCCGGAACTGACCCGCAGCCTGCCCGCCAACCTCACCGCCTGGACCGGCTTCGACGCCATCATCCATGCGCTGGAAGCCTACTTTGTGCCCACCTTTAACCCGCTGAGCGACGGCGCGGCGTTGCAGGCGCTGGACTTGCTCTGGCACTCCATCGACACCGCCGTGCAGCAAGGCCAGGACCTCGAAGCCCGGGGCAAAATGCTCATCGGTTCGTGCCTGGCGGGCGTGGCCTTTCTCAAGGGCCTGGGCCTGGTGCACGCGCTGAGCCACATGGTGGGCGCGACCTACAACACCCATCACGGGCTGACCAACGCGATTATTTTGCCGGTGGTGCTGCGCTTCAACCAGGCCGAGATCAGCCCGCGGCTCAAGCCCGTGGCGCAGGTGCTGGACCTGCCCGATGCCGATTTTGAAACCTTCTACACCGCCATCTGCGCCAAGCTCGACAGCCTGAACATCCCCAAATCCCTGGCGGAACTGGGTGTGAAACACGCTGACATCGACGCGCTGGCCACCAAGTCGCTCGGCGACCCCGCACGTTTGACCAACCCCCGCGACAGCTCCCTTGAGCAACTCAAGACCCTGCTGGCACACGCCATCGACCACGCTCGCGACTGATGACCTGACACACCGAAATCCTGCTTTGTCGTGTAACCACAATAAATAAAAAAGGTGCCACCGCGATGTCTGACTCAACCCAAGCTGCGTCCAAAGGACGGCTCAATCTTGAAACACGCTCCATCGACTATGTGCCGCTGGCCGAGCGGCACGGCAAAGCCTGGCACTTGTGGCCGATCTGGTTTTGCGGCGAAGCCCACCTGACCACCCTCGCGGTGGGCATCATCGGTGTGGGCATGGGCGCCAACCTGTTCTGGTCGGCCATCGCCATCTTTTTCGGGTGCGCATTCGGCACGCTGTTCATGGCCGGGCATTCCACCCAGGGCCCGCAAATGGGCCTGCCACAACTGATCCAGTCCCGACCGCAGTTCGGCTATCTGGGCGCGCTGCTGGTGTATGTCGTGGCCATCGCCACGTACGTGGGCTACAACGCCTTCAACCAGTTGCTGGTCGGGCAAACCCTGCACGAGCTGTTCAACGCACCGGAACACGGCTCGGCCATTGCCTTCTCGCTGCTGGCGATTGTCATGGCGATTGCCGGGTACAACACCTTCCACAAGGTGCAGCGGTTTCTCGCGTTTGTGCTGATCGCGGTGATGGTGGTGTTCACCATCGGGCTGTTTTTCTTCGTCAAACTGCCTGCCGAACAGTTGAGCATGTCGGGCTTCAAGGCCACGCCGTTCCTTGCGCAGTTCTTTGTGGCCGCCGCGTACCAGTTGAGCTGGGCGATTTACGTGTCGGACTACTCGCGGTACTTGCCGGCCAATATCAGCGTCAAATCGTCGTTCTGGTGGACCTACATGGGCGCCATGATTGGCGGCGTGTGGATGATGCTGATCGGCGCCCTGGCTGCTGCCTTGAGCCCTGGGCAGAATCTGGCCAAGGGCTTGGTCATGCTGGGCAACACGCTGTTCAGCGGCTTTGGCGAGATCCTGTTGATTCTGGCCGTGCTCAGTTTGGTCACCAGCGCGGCGCAGAACTTTTACGGCGCCTCGATCACCCTGCTAAGCATTGCCGACACGGTTAAAAGCCAGACCTCGACGTTGCTCAAACGCATCGTGTCGATGCTTATCGTGGGCGGCACCGCCATCGCCATCGCCATGACCGCGTCGGATAACTTCGTGAAGGATTTCGGTGACTTCCTGGCGATCCTGCTGTACCTGTTCACCCCGTGGACGGCCATCAATTTGGTGGACTTCTACAAGGTGCGCCACGGCAAGTTCTCGATCACCGAGATCTTCAAGCCCAACGGCATTTACGGGCGCTGGAACTGGCGAGGCATCGGCGCTTACGTCGCAGGCTTTGTTGCCATGTTGCCGTTCTCCAGCACCGGCCTGTACACCGGCTACGTTACCACCCTGCTCGACGGTGCCGACGTGAGCATGATCGTCGGGTTGCTCGTTTCGGGCGTGGTGTACTGGTGGCTGTGCCGCTCACAGAACATCCAGCAGGAACTGTCGCAAATCGACCATCTGGACAAGGACCTCGAAGCCGGTTTACCCGCCCACTGATCACCGCGTGCACGCGGTTCACTGCCTGCCACGGGCCGTGAACCGCCACCGAGACTAATTCCTGCCACTCGCCCGACAAAAAGTTGCTAAATTGGCGCCCTGTTTTTAAGCGTCGATTTTAGTGTCGGAGAATGGATGAATGAGTGGTGACGCCGCAGTGCCTGAGCTCAAAAAGCGCCGAACCCGCATAGACCCGGAGTTGCGGCGCAAGGCGATCATCGAAGCCACCATGCAATGCATCACGCAGTACGGCCACAGTGGCTGCACGCTGGAGCGAATCTGCGCACAGGCGGGTATTTCCATTGGTTTGGTCGGCCATCACTTTTCCAGCAAGGAAGAGCTGATGCTGTCGACCTACCAGGCGCTGACCGACCAGCTACGCGAAGAAACCCGCAAATATTTGGCCAACCAGAACGGCTCATCCGAAGACCGCTTGCTGGCGATTATTCGCTCCTCGTTCCGGGGGCAGATCTTCAACGAATTCATCCTCACCACCTGGCTGGGTTTCTGGGGGGCTGCGGTGTCGTCCGAGCAGTTGCGGGCGCTGAACAAAAAGCTCTACGCCGACTACCGCAAAGAACTCGAAGCGGTGTTCAACGACATCGCCCGTGAAAACGGCACCCACATCGACGCCAAAAGCGCGGCCCTGACCATCACCGCCTTGATAGACGGTTTTTGGCTGGAATGGGCCCTGGACCACAAAGCCTTCAGCTCCAAAAAAGCCGAAAAATGCTGCATCACCACCGCGCAGATGTTTGTGAAAGCGGCCCAACCGCTGACGGTTTAACAGCCGAACTGCATGTAGTCGCTGCCGAGGCACGAAGGCTGCGATGGGGTGCACAGCGACCCGCTTTTGAAGGGCCTGCGGCCCTTATCGCAGCCTGCGGCAGCGACTACAGAGGTTGCTAATCAGCCATTTCGTACGACGCTTCCCTTTCAATCCGGGGAAACATCCTAGAAACTTCCGTTCGCTTGTGCCTGTGCCATTCGGGGAATAGTCTCGGCCCATCGCTGCAAATCAGCGGTTGGGTTTAGTCGCCCGGTTTAAATTGACGGCGCAAGGCGCCACCTCCGCGAGGCGCTTTTTTTCGGCCTGCGTTTTATGGTGGCCGTGCGCAGGGCGCCTTCGGGCGCGCCGGTTTCCGTCATTACCGGTCGACTAACCTGCGCATGGCTGCCACCCATTCGTTTAGTCGCGACAGGTGACAGCTCCTTAAATAATGATGGAGTTGTACCCATGAAAAAAATTGTTCCTGATCCTCCAGCCTCACCCCCGCAAACTGCTGCTCAGTGCGAAGCATTGTCGTTAGACCGTGCGGCCACCGAACGCGCCCTCGATTACTACCTGCACGACCATAAGCCTCCACGGCACGTGGATCAGGCCACGTATGCCATCCCGGACAGCGTCAATTTAGAAGCGGCTTTGGCCCAGGCGTCAGACTTGTTGCGCTGCGCGGGAGCTTCGGCGAGTGAGGCGGGGAATGGCTTGAGCGGGCATTCGCGCAGTTTGGTGATGTCCTGCATGCACCTGGTGGAGCTGGCCAGGGCGTATGTGGACAAGTCGCTGGATGGTGTAACGACGCACTAAAGCAGCACGCGCCTGAGTGCAAGCAGGCGCGTTTTGAAGATCAAAAGATCGCGAGACAAGCTCGCTCCTACAGATTGGTGGTACACGCAAAGCCCTATCTGTTGCCGGCAGCACCAAGGTCCTTGGCCAGGGTTTCCATGTGCGACACACCAGCGCGGGCTTGAGTCAGCATTTCGGCGATATCGTACAGAGTGGACATTTGTAGTCCTTGAGCATCAAAACAAGCTAAATCTGCTGATTTTGTAGCCTTGGAGCACCATGGCTGCGAGGGCAGGTGGTGAGGCGGGGAATGGTTTAAGCAGGCGCGTTAATTTCAAAGGCTTTTCTGTAGGAGCGAGCTTGCCTCGCGATCTTTTGATCTTTTAAAAGATCGCGAGTTACAGCCTGTGGAATTAGCGGAACACTAAGCCGCCGTCGATCAGCGGGGCCTGGCCGGTCATGTAGTCGGCGTCCGGGCTGGCCAGGTAGGCGACGAACGCTGCGACGTCTTCCGGGGTTTCGGCACGGCCCAGGGCGATGCCGTTGACGAATTTATCGTAGGTGGCGCCAATCGGCGCGCCGGTGATTTCGGACATGCGTTTGTCGATGTCGACCCACATGTCGGTCCCGACCACGCCCGGGCAGTAGGCGTTGACGGTGATGCCGTGTACCGCCAGCTCTTTGGCCGCCGCCTGGGTCAGGGCACGGACGGCGAATTTGGTGGAGGAGTAAACGCCCAGCAAGGCATAGCCTTCATGGCCCGCGATGGAGCACGCGTTGATGATTTTGCCGGTGCGTTTAAGCGCCTGGAATTTCTCGGCCGCCGCCTGAATGCCCCACAGCGTGCCTTGCACGTTGATGCGGTAGATGCGTTCGATTTCTTCGGCGGTCACGTCCAGCAGCGGCTTGACCTGCGAGATGCCCGCGTTGTTGACCATGATGTCCAGCCCGCCCAGCGTGCTGTGGGCATGTTCAACGGCCTGGAAGACTTGTTCGCGGTCACCCACGTCCGCCACGAAGGTGCTGGCTTTGCGGCCCAGCACCTGGACCTCTTCGGCCACGTGGCGCAGTTTTTCCGGGTTGAGGTCGACCAGCGCGATGTCGGCGCCTTCTTTGGCCAGACGCAAGGCGATGCCACGGCCAATGCCTTGTGCCGCGCCGGTGATCAATGCAACTTTTCCACTGAGTTTCATTCGTTGGACTCCTTTCAACCGTTAGCAAGATCAGCGGTCTGAACCATAGCCCAGACCGCTGGCGTGTCTATTGATGCAGCGCACGGTCTCTGGCCGCCAGCACGGCTTCGTGCATGGCTTCGCTGAGCGTCGGGTGGGCAAAGATGACCTCGCTGAGCTCCGCGTCGGTGGCCTCCAGCGCCTGGGCGATACCAAAACCCTGGATCTGTTCGGTCACGTGCGGGCCCACCATGTGGGCGCCCAGCAATTCACCGGTTTCACTGTCAAAAATGGTTTTCACAAAGCCGGTGCTTTCGCCCATGGCCAGCGCTTTGCCGTTGGCCTGATAGTCGAAACGGCCGACGTTGATGCTGTGGCCTTTGCTGCGCGCTGCCGCTTCGGTGAGCCCCAGGCTGGCGACTTCGGGCCGGGCATAGGTGCAGCCGGGAATGCGGCTTTTGTTGAGCGGGTGCACGCCGTCTACGCCCGCCAGTTTCTCGACGCAGATCACCCCTTCATGGCTGGCCTTGTGCGCCAGGCACGGCGCCCCTGCCACATCGCCGATGGCATACAACCCGGCCACGCTGGTGCGCGACCACGCATCGGTTTTGATAAAGCCTTTGTCGAACTCCACGCCCAGCGCTTCCAGGCCCATGTCTTCGGTATTGGGCTGAATGCCCGCCGCCAACAACACTTGCGCCACGTGCACGGTCTGCTCGCTGCCATCGCTGAGGGTGAGGCGGCAGTGCAGCGCGCCGACTTCACCTTGTACCGCGCTGACTTTGGTTTGGGTCAGCACGCGAATGCCGCGTTGTTCGAACTCGCGCTGCACCAGGCTGGCAACGTCTTGGTCTTCGACCGGCATGATCTGCTTGGCCACTTCGACCAGCGTCACCTGGCTGCCGAGGTCGCTGTACAGGCTGGCGAACTCGACGCCGATGGCGCCCGAGCCGATCACCAGCAGCGACTCGGGCACGGTCTTGGGCACAAGGGCGTCGAAGTAGCTCCAGACTTTTTGCCCGTCGGCCACCAGCCCCGGCAACGGCCTTGGCCGTGCGCCAGTGGCGAGGATGATGTGCCGCGCCTGATACTGCGCCTCGCCGGTGTCGCTGGTGACGGTGACCACACCCTTGGCGCTGACGCGGCCACGCCCGTCGATGACCTTGACGGCGTTTTTCTTCAGCAGGTAGGCAATGCCCCCGGTCAATTTGCGCGACACCCCACGGCTGTGGGCGACCAGTTGGGCAATGTCGAACTGAATGTTGTCAGCGCTAAAACCAAAGGTATCGAGGTGCTTTAAGGTGTGCCCGACTTCGGCACCTTTGAGCATGGCTTTGGTGGGGATGCAGCCCCAGTTCAGGCAGATGCCGCCCAAGTGCTGCTGCTCGATCAAGGCCGTGCTCAGGCCCAGTTGGGCGGCGCGAATGGCCGCCACGTAACCGCCGGGGCCACCGCCGATGACGAGTACATCGTATTTATCGGTCATGGTGGCTCCTAGAGCATCATCAGGCTGGGGGTCTGCACCAGACGCTTGAGTTCCTTGAGGAACAGGGCCCCCAGCGCACCGTCAATCACCCGGTGATCACACGACAAAGTCACGGTCATTTGCGTGCGCACGGCGGGTTGGCCGTTGTGCGCGACCACCCGCTGCTCGCCTGCGCCAATGGCCAGAATCGCGCCTTGGGGCGGGTTGATGATGGCGTCGAACTGGCTGACTCCGAGCATGCCCAAATTGGAGATGCTGAACGTGCCGCCCTGGAACTCTTCGGGCTTGAGCGTGCCCGCCTTGGCCTTGGTCACCAGGTCGAGCATTTCTTGCGAGATGCTCGACAGGCTTTTGCGATTGGCCTGACGCACGATCGGCGTGATCAAACCACCGGGCAGCGCCACTGCCACCGACACATCGGCGTCTTTGAAGCGCAGCACGGTCTGGCGCGCTTCGTCGAACTGCACGTTAACGTCGGGCACTTTGACCAGCGCCAGGCCAACCGCTTTGATCAACAGGTCGTTGACCGACAGTTTGACCGCCGGGGCCGAGGCATTGATTTCACTGCGCAGCGCCAGCAGCGCTTCAAGGTCCAGATCGGCCTGCAAGCGAAAGTGCGGCGCCGTGCGTTTGGACTCTTGCAGGCGCGCGGCAATGGCTTTGCGCATGCCGTTCATGGGCAGCACTTCGGCTTCCGGGGCCTGCGCGGCCGCTTGTGCGGGTGCCGCCACCACCGGGTTTTGCGCAGCGTGGGCTTCCAGCACGTCGACCTTGCTGACCCGGCCACGGCTGCCCGTCACACGGCAGTCGTTGAGGTTAACCCCCAGCTTGGCCGCTAGACGCCGCGCCAACGGGGTGGCCACGATCTGGCTGTCATCGGCCCGTGAACGCGCCGGGCTGTCTGCCCGCTGCGCCGGTTGCAGCGTGGCGACCTTGCCGCCGTGGTCCTTCACGGCCTGCTCGATGTCGGCCACGCTGATGCGCCCGGTGGGGCCGGTGCCGGTGACACGGCTCAGGTCGATGCCCAGCTCTTTGGCCAAACGGGTGGCGTGCGGGGTGGCGAACACCGACTCGGCGCTGGCACCGAGCAAGGCTTGCGGTACTTGCCAGCCGTTGCTGGCTTTGGCCGCCGGTGCAGGTGCAGGCGCTTTAGCCGCAACGGCGGGGGCAGCAGGCGCGGCAGGCGCTGTGGCGGCCACGGCTGGTTGCTCTGGCGCAGCGGCTGGAGCTACGCTCCGCTGGGCGATAAAGGCGTCAATCTCG
This sequence comes from Pseudomonas helleri, assembly GCF_001043025.1. Taxonomy (GTDB): domain Bacteria; phylum Pseudomonadota; class Gammaproteobacteria; order Pseudomonadales; family Pseudomonadaceae; genus Aquipseudomonas; species Aquipseudomonas helleri. Next base: position 578,741 of record NZ_JYLD01000002.1, read on the forward strand.
GCATCGCTCACCGACGCATCGGCCACCACGCCCAGCAACCCGCCCACCGGCAAGGTTTGACCCGGCTGCGCCACTTTGCGCCGCAGCACACCGTCGAATGGCGCTTCCAGCACGTTGGAGATTTTGCTGGTCTCGATGTCGCACAGTTCCTGATGCTGTTTGAAGCTGTCACCCTCTTCAATCAGCCAGTTGTTCAGGGTGCCCTCTTCCATCGACAGGCCCCATTTAGGCACCTCGATGATTTTGATCTCGCTCATGGTCAGGCCTCCATCACTTTACGTACGGCGGCCTCGATGCGGTCGACACTCGGGATCCACGCCTGTTCCAGCACCGGCGAAAACGGTACGGGCGTGTGGGGCGGCGTGACCATGATGATCGGCGCCTTGAGCTGGTAGAACGCTTTGGTGGCGATCAGGGCGGCCAGGTCGTGGGCAAAGCCCAGGCGCGCCGCCGATTCATCGACAATGACCACGCGGCCAGTGGAGGTCACGGATTCCAGAATCCCGTCTTCATCGAGCGGCGACACGGTGCGCGGGTCGACCACCTCAACCGAGATGCCTTCGGCGGCCAGTTTGTCGGCCACCTGGTTGGCTTTGTGGACCATGGCAGCCAGCGCGATGATGGTCACGTCGGTGCCTTCACGTGTGTAATTGGCCACGCCGAACGGGATGGTGTAGGGCTCTTCGGGCACTTCGCCCTTGATGTCGTAAAGCGCTTTGTGCTCACAGAACACCACCGGGTCGTCGTCGCGGATCGCCTGGATCAACAAGCCTTTGACGTCGTAAGGCGTCGACGGCACCACTACCTTGAGGCCCGGCGTGGTGGCAAAAATATGGTACGGCGACTGCGAGTGTTGCGCCGCTGCCGAGAAGCCCGCACCGATCATGCCGCGCACCACCATCGGCGCTTTGGCCTTGCCGCCGAACATGTAGCGAAACTTGGCCGCCTGGTTGTAGAGCATGTCGTGGCACACGCCGAAAAAGTCCATGAACATCAGCTCGGCCACTGGCCGCAGCCCGGTCATTGCCGCGCCCGCCGCCATGCCGATAATCGCTGACTCGGTAATCGGGGTGTCGATCACCCGCGACGAACCGAACTCGGTCCACAGGCCTTTGGTCACGCCCAGCACGCCGCCGAACGCTTCGCCCTTGCTGCCCACTTCGGCAGTACCGGCCTGACCGCCGCACACGTCTTCGCCGATCAGCACCACACGATCATCGAGCGCCATTTCTTGAGCCAGGGCTTCTTTGACCGCTTCACGATAAGTACGAATTGCCATGGTTCAACTCCTCAGTAAGACACGTAAACGTCGGTCATCAGGTTTTCTACCGCAGGGAACTCAGCTGCGCGGGCCTTGGCCACGGCGTCATCGACCAAGGCCGTGACCTCGTCGTCGATGGCTTGCAGTTCTTCTGGGGAGATTTGACCGGCAACGTGTTGACTGAAGATTTTTAAAGGGTCGCTTTCCAGGCGCAGACGCTCGACTTCGCCGTCTGCGCGATACAGCATCGGGTCACCTTCAAAGTGCCCGTACCAGCGATGAGCAATGGCTTCGATGGCGGTCGGGCCGCCACCGTTGCGCGCCCGCTCGACGGCCTCGCTCACCGCCTCGTACACCGCAAAGAAGTCAGTGCCATCCACCTTGACCGCCGGCATGCCGAAACCTGCTGCGCGCTGGGTAATGTTGCGCCCACCCACCGCATAGTCGTGGCCGGTGGCTTCGCCGAAACCGTTGTTTTCAAACATGAAGATGACCGGCAGTTGCAGCACCACGGCCATGTTCATGGCTTCGAACACCAGGCCCTGGTTAGAACCGCCATCACCGGTGAACGACACGGCCACGCCGCCGTTACCCAAGGTTTTTGCCGTCAGAGCCGCGCCGATGGCCAGGGGTGGCGCGCCACCGACAATGGCGTTGGCGCCGAGCATGCCTTTGCTCAAATCGGCGATGTGCATCGAGCCGCCCTTGCCTCGGCACAGACCAGAATCCTTGCCAAAAATTTCTGCCATCATCCCGTGAATGTCGCAACCTTTTGCAATGCAATGGCCGTGACCACGGTGAGTGGAGCCGATGTAATCGGTGTCTTTGAGGTTCTCGCACACCCCCACCGCAATGGCCTCTTCACCGCAGTAAAGGTGAATAAAACCGGGGATATCACCCGACGTATTCTCTTGATGGAGGCGCTCTTCGAACACGCGAATTTCGCGCATTTTGCGGTAGGCCTTGAGCAGTTCTGACTTGCTAAGCGACATGGGTTCGCCCTCTTGTCTTGGCTTTTTTATTGGGTTTATCGAACACCTTGTAGTGATCGACGATGGCGTTCCCTTACGGTAAGAGTCTAAAGTCGCAGCCATAACTACCCGGATGGGGGGGCGCCACTCACTCCCCCGGGGGGTACTCTTGAGCCCCCCAGGGACGGCGTCATCCAAACGCTAGAGGGATGTATAACAACAATGACCCAGGCCAATTTTTCCAACCCGATCGAGCGCCACACGGCCTTTGGTCTTGACCACGGCTTACCGCTGATCGGCACCAAATTGGTACCGCCGCGCTCGGCGCGTACGGTGCTGGCACGGACACGCCTGTTGGAAAAAGTCAGCCTGATGCAAGAGCGCTGCATGGCGCTGGTGTGCGGGCCCGCCGGGTTTGGTAAAACCACGTTGCTGGGGCAGTGGCGCCAGCATTTGCTGGAGCAGGGCCACAGCGTGGCGTGGCTCAGCCTGGATCAGCAGGACAACACCCCGCAGACCTTTCGCCGCTATGTGCTGGCCGCCCTGAGCCAGGCCAGTGGCGAACCGCTGGAGCCGGTGGCGGCCCTGACCGAGAGCCTCGCGCTGGCCGACAGCCGGTTTATCCGCGAGCTGATCAACCTGATGCAACCCCGGCAAAACGCCTTGTACCTGGTGCTCGATGACCTGCACCTGCTAAACCACCCCGGCATCGTCAGCGACCTTGAGCAGTTGCTGCAGCATGCCCCTGACTGTTTCCACTTGCTGGTGGGCAGCCGCAGTGTTCCGGCGCTGCCACTGAGCCGTTTGCAGGCGCACAACCAGTTGCTTGAAATCGACACCAACGCCCTGCGTTTCAACGTCGAAGAAACCCAAAGCTATCTGGCCAGCGCCAACCCCCAGCGCTTCCCCGCGACCGAATTGCAGCGGGTCCTGAGCCTGACGGAAGGCTGGATCACCGGGATTCAAATGGCCGCATTGGCGCCCAGCGATCCGTTGCGCAACCTCAACCGCATGCACCTGGGCAGCCGGCAGATCGGCCGGTATTTATACGACGTGGTGCTGGCGCCGCTGCCGGTGCGCTTACAAGAATTTTTGTTAAAGACCTCGATACTCGGACGCCTCACGCCGTCGCTGTGCAATGCCGTGACAGAGCATGACGACGCGGATGACATGCTGGCCGAGATTGAACGGCACAATCTGTTTTTGTTTTCGCTGGACAGCCAGGGCCACTGGTTTCGTTACCACGCCCTGTTTGTCGAGACCCTGAGCGAGCGCTTGCAACACAGCGATATTGACGTGGTGCACCTGCATGAGCGCGCCAGTAACTGGCTGGCCAAACACCAGTATTGGGCCGAGGCGATTCGCCATGCGCTCGCCGCTGGCCAACTGGGCAGCCGCAGCGATTGCGCCCATCAAGGCGCGCAGTCGCTGGCCGAAGAAGGCGATGTCGAGACGCTGGTGCGCTGGTTGCAGCAGATGCCCGAGATCGCCAGCCTGCCCTTGGACCAGCAGCGCATCGACCTGCAACTGAACCTCGCGTGGGCGTTGGGCCATCACTTTCATTTCGCTGCTTCCAGGGGTTTGCTCGACAGCTTGCGGCCACTGTTCAGCACGCCGCAGCCTTGCTCGCGGCTGACCATCAAATACCAGGTGATCGGCGCCATTACCGAGGCCTTCGCTGAAAATATCAGCCAAAGCATCGAGCGCGTTGAGCCGTTGCTGGCGCAGGTGCCGTGCGGCGATACCTGGGTTGACGGGCTGATCTGCAACATCCTCAGTTATGGCTACATGACCCAAGGCCATTTCCCTCAGGCACAAGCGGTGCAGCGCCATATGCCGTGCCCGACCACACCCTCGCACAACCTCTTTGTGACGGTTTACCGTGCTTTTGTGCTGGGCCTGAGCCACTTTCGCCAAGCCGATTTACACAGTGCCGAGCAGTATTACCGCTTGGCGCTGACCCCGACTGAAGACCTCACCGGCCCTCAATCGAGTGGCAGCGCGACGCTGGCGGCACTCTTGGGCGAGGTGCTGTACGAGCGCGGTGAGTGGCAAGCGCTGCAAACGCTGGTGACGCCGCGCTTGAGCCAGATCGACGCCAACGCCCCACTGGACGCGCTGTTTGGCGCCTACGCCAGCCTCGCCCGCCGGGCACTGCTGATGGGCGAGCCGACCCAGGCGCGCTACCTGCTGGAGCATGCGCAGCAACTGGCAACCCTGCGCCGCTGGCCCCGCTTACAAGCCTGGCTGCTGGTGGAGGAAATACGCATTCACCTGGCGAGTGAGCAACTGCCGCAGGCGTTGGAGTTACAGGCGCAGTTCGAGGCGCTGGACCCGCAGCGGGCACATGCCGAGATCACCCGTGCCCGCACTGAAGCGCACTGCCATATCGCTGCGGCGCAAAAAAACTGGAGCTTGGCGGCTACCCTGTGGCAAGCCCTGCTGCAAGACGACGAGCGTCAGGGCCAACTGTTGCGCGCCGTCCGCAGCCGCGCTGCGCTGGCGTGTGCGTTATGGCCAAGCGATCAGGCGGGCGCCGTCAACACCTTGCAACCGCTGCTTAACCTGGCGTGTCGGCAATATTTGCGACGCAGTGTGCTGGATGCCGGTGACGCCATGCCGGTGTTGCTTGAAGCCACGATGAAAACGGCGCGGGGTGAGGTTGCGCAATACCTGCGCGGCCTGCAGGAAAACCTCGACCCACGGATTGGCAACGAAGACCTCGACAGCCGCGAGCCGAGTTTGAGTGAGCGCGAGTTGCAGATTTTGCGTTTGATTGCCCAAGGCCAGGCCAACAAAGAAATCGCCCGCAGCCTCGACATCTCGGCAGAGACCGTGAAATGGCACCTGAAAAACCTGTTCAGCAAATTGCACGTCACCAGCCGCATACAAGCGATCACCCGGGCGCAGAAGTTGTGTTTGTTGGGGTAAAAGGGTCGCCGATAATCCCGTAGCAGTTGCCGAGCCTGCGAGGCTACGTCCGATTGCGCAGCGATCGTCAATGCAGAAAACTCCGTTTGCCTGACACACCGCATTAGCTGGTTTTACGACGACTCCGTCGCCGGACGCAGCCTCGCAGGCTCGGCAGCGACTACAAAAGCCGGTTGAGCCCTGTAGTCGCTGCCGAAGCATGAGGCTGCGATGGGGTGCGCAGCGATCGTCAACGCAAAAAACTCCGTCTACCTGACACACCGCATTAGCTGGTTTTACGACGACTTCGTCGCCGGACGCAGCCTCGCAGGCTCGGCAGCGACTACAAAAGCCGGTTGAGCCCTGTAGTCGCTGCCGAAGCATGAGGCTGCGATGGGGTGCGCAGCGATCGTCAATGCAGAAAACTCCGTTTGCCTAACACACCGCGTTAGCTGGTTTTACGACGACTCCGTCGCCGGACGCAGCCTCGCAGGCTCGGCAGCTGCTACAAAAGCCGGTTGAGCCCTGTAGTCGCTGCCGAAGCATGAGGCTGCGATGGGGTGCGCAGCGGCCCCAAGCGGCTGTCCGGGCCCGCATCGCAGCCTTCGTACCTCGGCAGCGACTACAAGAGATTTGCGAAAAAACCGGGTTGGGTTGCCAGGGCTGTTCGCAGTTGGGCGGCGCTGATGGTGCGTTTGGTTGGGTCTAATGCCAGGGCTTTGCGCACGGCGCGCCAGGCGTGGCGGGGCAGGTTTTTTGGGCGTTTGAGACGCGTGCGGCTTGCGGGCTGTCGGTTGAACGGGTGTTTGCCGCTGGCCAGTTCATACAGCAAACACCCCAGCGCATACACGTCGGCAACGCAGGTCAACGCCGCACCATCAAGGATTTCAGGCGCGGCATACCCCGGTGTCCAGGCGTTGACGCGGCTTCGGCTGACCGGCGCCAAGCCGTCCAGCGTTCCGGCCTGCGCCTGGCCAAGGCCAAAGTCGAACAAGCGCACGCCGTCTTCGCTCAGCAATACATTGCTCGGCTTGAGGTCGCCGTGCAGCACGCCGCGCTCATGGGCGTGCGCCACAGCATCGAGCAGCGGCAAGGCGATCTCCTGTAACGCAGACCACCCCAACCCCAACGGGCGCTCGCACAACAAACGGTCCAGGGTCGGGCCGCGCAATAACTCCATCACCATAAACACCCGCTGGTGCGTCGTATCGACGTCAAAGCTGTAGATACGCAGCACGTTGGGATGGTGCAAATGGCGCATCAGCGCGTACTCGTTGAAGAGCAAGGCGCTGGCATCCGGTGACTGTTCATAGGCTTCGCTGAGCACTTTCAGGGCGACGTAAGGCTGCGGGTCACCGAACTGTTCCTGAAGCAGGTCACGCGCCCGATACACCGTGCCCATGCCACCCGCGCCCAACAAGCGCTCGATGCAGTAACGCCCGCCGAGCACGGTTGGCAGTGCGCTCATTGGCGGATCACCACGGCGCTGATGTTGTCGCGCGCATCACCGCGCAGCACGCCGTCAAACAACCGCGCCAGCGCCACCTGCGGCGAGATCAGGCTCAGCGCGTTGCCCATCTCGCTGTGGCTGAGGTTCTGGTACAAGCCATCGCTGCACAGCAAAAACACATCGTCGGGCAGCACTTCAAGCTCGACCACGCTCAAGTTCAAATGCTCGCTGGCACCAATGGCGCGGGTCAGCGCACGGGCGCCGGGTTGGGCGAGCGCCTGCTCGCTGCTCATGGCGTGCTCATCCATCAGTTGTTGCTGCAACGAATGGTCCCGCGACAGTTGGTACAACTGCCGCCCACGCCACAGGTAGCAACGGCTGTCGCCCGCCCAGACACAGGCGCCCCGCTGGCCCTCCAGCAGCAACGCGACCACGGTGCTGCCCATCAGGTTGTCAGCATGTTGATCGCTGACGGTGAGTTCCTGGCCCATGCGCCGGTTGAGCCAATGCAGGCACTGGCGCACGGCGTCCAGGCGCTGATCGAAGGTCTGCGCCTGGGTCAGCTCCCCCAGGCTGGTGACGATCATCTGGCTGGCGATGTCGCCCGCCCGATGGCCGCCCATGCCATCGGCCACGGCCCACAGCCCTTGCTGTGGGCAATCGAGAATGGCGTCTTCATTGCGCTCACGGACCTTGCCCTGATCGGTGCACGCCGCGCTGCGCCATGGCAGTGCTGGCGCCATCACAGTTGCTCGGTCAGACGGAAGCTGCGCAGCACGTCCATATCAAACGGGTTGGGCGTGCGTTGGCTCATCAACAGGTAATTGGCGCGTAACCCGCCCACATCGGCCTTGAGCACCATCACATCGCGCCCGCTCAGGTAGTCGGTTTGCATCAGATCCAGCAAACGGAACAACGACCAGGGCCCGGTGCTTTTTTCGAAGCCGACCGGGCGCCCGACGGTTTTTTCCATGACCAGGCTGGTGCGGCCGTTTTCGGCTTCGGTGGGCCACTGCAAGGTCACCGGAACGATCGGGCCATGCCGGTATTCGATGGACTGGTTGCCAAAGCGGAACTCGGAGCGGCTAACGCTGGAGTCCAGGTTGTAGGGTTCGAGGGTAAACTGCACCTGCGGCTCTGCCGGGTTTTGCGCAAAGAAGCTTTGACGAATGACGTGCACCGCGGCCATTTGATCCAGGTAGGTTCTGGCCATCGGCAAGCCTTGCCCATCCATGCTGCGCAGACGGTAATTACCCGCTTCACCGCTAACAAAAGGCCGCATGTAGGTGTCGAAAAAGCGATCACTGATGCCTTGCCCACGGAAGAACTCGCGGAAATCATTCAGGGCCACGTCGCTGTGGCTATGGGCGTTAAACGGATAACGCTGTTTGATCGCCCGCACGTAAAAGCCGTACAACTCGCGCTGATAGCGCTGGTTGATAAATTGATACGTGTCGCTGAGCACCAGACGCCAGGTGTGCTCAGTCACCCCGTTGAACCACCCGTTGAGCGGGCTCGGCAAGCGTTGCGACGCCTGACGCAGTTGGCTCAGGGCATCACGCTGGCCGGTCATGCGCGACGCGGCCATGTCGAAGGCGGCCTGGTCCGGTGTGCTGGCACGGGCCAGGCCGGCCAGTTGCAGTTGCACGTCGTTGAGCCCCTGCAAGGCAGGAATAAGGTCTGCGGCCGGGCCGTCGTTTTCATCCAGAAAACGGTGCAAAGGCTCGAAGCGGCGCTGCAAAGCTTTTTTGGCGGTATCCGGTACGTTTGCCGCTACAGCATCCAGGGCTTGAGTGGCTTTTTCGGCTGCCTCGGGCAGGGTTTCAAGGGCCTCGGCCACGCTTGGGAAGCGCGTGTTTTCTCGCACTTGGAGCAGCAAATGCAGCACCGCAGAGTTGGCCGAGGTCAGCCCGGCAAACTGCTCGGCGCCTTCACGGGCGGTGTTGAAAGGCTGTAGCGCCAACTGCCCGACCGCTTCGCTCCAGTGCGTGGCGTAATCACGAAAGTACAGTTGCTCAAGTTCAACCATCAGCTTGCGCAGGTCCATGGCGCTGAGGGTGTTGCCCTCACCCAGTACCCAGTTGTCACGCAGGATGTCACTGACCAGCGTCGCGCCCTGCACCGAAAAATACTGCTTGTAGCCTTGTTGGGTGTAGAACCCCGGGATCACATAACCCGCGCCGCTGAACACGCCACCTTGCGGCCCCAGATGCTGATCAAAGCTGTACGGTGCCAAGGTGTGCGCCTGCTCGCGCAACATGCGATACACCACTGAGGCCAGCGACTCACTGCGCAAGGCCTGACGTGCCTGGGCGATCAAAGTGTCGTTGAGCGGGTAGTTGAGCGTGAGGCCGAGCAACCGACCAAAGTGCTGGTTGAGCCCATTCTGCACGGCGCTATTACCGGGGTAGCGCGCTGACCAGTCGGTGGCCACCCACGCTTTGAGCCAGGCATTGTCGCGGCGCTCGGGCATGCCGAGCATCAGGTACGCGCGCACGCTGTTGAGCAGGCGGTCGCGGTTGTTGAGGTTAGCGCGGATCTGGCTTTCAAGTTGCTGAGCCACACGGGGCAGCAACTGCGCCTGAAGCTCGCGCTCGTAGGCCTGGGTCACCACCGGGTGGCTGACGCCGCCCTGATACAAACCCGTGCGTTCATGCAGCGACACGTCAATCAGCGACGGGAACACCCGTGTCGCGGCGTACTGCGTGTCGAGCGTGCCAATAATGGCCCGGGCATCATCACGCGGGCTCAACAGTGAGCGCTGCCGGTTTGATTGCTGGGCCAGTTCGCGCAGTGTGTCCAGCCGCTCATGGTTGGCCGAAAAGCTTGCTGTCCACAGCAGACCTACGCCACCGAGTACCGCCAGCGCGCCCACGTACATGCCGCGCTGACCCCAGTGCAGGCGCCGACGCTCGCGTTTATCCAGCCCCGCCAGTTCTGCCTCGGGGAAAATAACCCGGCTTAACAGGTGATGAACAAAGTGCGAGCGGCCACTGTGCAAGGTCGGCAGCACCTGGGCTTTCATGTCCAGCCGTGCACCGACATCGGCAGTGGTCGGGTTCAGTTTTTGTTTAACGTGAGGCGAGCTGGTCAGGTAAAAGCCGCGCAGCGGGCTGGCACGCTGGTAACGATTGCCGGTGAATGCCATGTCGACAAACAGGCACAACCGCTCGCCAATGCTGCCCAGTTGATGCGGAAAATCGAGAATGCGCCCGCGTCGCAGACTGTCGCGCTCTTGGTGCATGCGCGTGATGACCTGGCTGTTGAGTCGCCCCAACAACGCTTCGAACTCGGCGCGCAGCAAGGCCACATCGGCACCGCTCTGCCCTTCACCAAAGCTGGCACCAAACACCTGGTCGCTCTCTTCGCGGCTCAGTTGTTCAAAGAACTCGGTGAAGCCCATCAGTTTGTCGGCCTGGCTCAGCACCAGATACACCGGCACCTCGATGTGCAAGGTTTGATGCAGTTCTTGCAGACGCAGGCGAACCTGTTCGGCCAGGTCAGACAAACGGGTTTCATCGGTGGAAAACAGCGCATCAACCGGCAAGGTCACCAGCACACCATTGAGCGGGCGCTCGCGTCGGCGCTTGCGCAACAGGTCGAGCAAGGTGCGCCAGCCGTTGGCATCGGCGTGGGTGGCGTCTTGGGTGAGGAAGCGCCCGGCGGTGTCGATCAACACGCCGTTTTCAGCAAAATACCAATCGCAATCACGGGTGCCGCTGGTGTCACGGGTGAGCTTGCGATCAATTTTGTTGAGCGGAAAATCCAGCCCCGAAAAATCCAGCAAGCTGGTTTTGCCGCTGCCCTTGGGGCCGATCAGCACGTACCAAGGCAGTTCATCGCGCCAGCGCTCGCTGCGACCTCGGTACACGCTGGAGGTTTTGAGTGTACGCAACGCGTCTTTGAAGCGTGCGCGCAGTTCTTTATGGCTGGCATTGATCAGCGCTTCACGGCGCTCGCGCTCTTGGCCGACGTCGTTGTCTTCGGCCTCTTTTTTACGCACCCCGGCCCGCCAACTGACAAAGACCATGGTCAGGCCCCAGATCAGGCACAGCGCACTGATGGTCAACAGCCGCGCCGTGGCGTCCGCCCAGAATTTATGCTCATTGACCGCCAACAGCGGCCCCACCCACCACACCAGCAGGGCAATCGACAGCAGCAGTAACAGCGTCCACACCCAGGTCTGGCACACAAAGGCACCGACCTTTTTAAACACGTTTTTCATGACCTATCCCTAATTACAACTGCGCTCGTACAACCGGAGTGTCGAGCTGTTGATACGGCTGCAAAACGACGTCGCGCTGCTCGCCCAAAACCCAGGCAAAGCCCGAAAACATGACCACCAGGCATCCCGCCGTGAAGGTCGCGAGCAACCACCCCGGCACGATGCGGGTCAGGCGGTGGCGGTGTGACTTGAGCCCTTGCCAGTGCGGTGAAAGCTCACGCGGGACGTCCCCGCGCAAGTGCCGGATCTGCCGGTACAGCGCATCACGAATGCCGTCGAGTTCATGAATGCCGCGCTCAATGACGCGAAACTTGCCTTCAAAGCCCAAGGCCAGGCACAGGTAAATCAGCTCCAGCAGCGAGAGGTTGTACACCGGGTCTTTGCACAGCTGGTCGAGCACCTGAAAGACCTTCTCACCGCCAAAGGTTTCGTTGTGGAAACTGCTCAGCAGGCTCTGCTGCGACCACTCGCTTTCCTTGCCCCAGCGGGTGGTCACCACGGCCTCGTCGACCACCGTGCACAGCACGTAACGGGCTTTCATCATGTGCTGGCTGTCAACGCCCCGGCACAGGGCATTGGCCTCAAACGCCTTGATGGCAGCGGTGAGCTGTCCGTGCAGGCCCACCAGCGTGTCTGGCGAGGTGCTGTGTTTGATGTGCACCACAAACGACAGCACTTCACTGGCCGCAGCCACCAGCGGGTTAACACTGACGCTGAACGCGTCGGCAGGTTTTACCCGCGCCGAATAGATCATGCGTTCGGCAAGTTGCTCGATTTTTGGCGGGGCCTGCACGTCGGTCAGGGCTGCCGTCGCAGGCGTGTGGCCATCGCGAAAAACCATCACCGTGCTGTCATCTGTTGGGTGTTGTGAATCCGTACGCATGGCGGTCAGTTCCTGATGGCCCAAAATTGCAGTTCAAGCGCTGAAAACTCGCCCGAGACATGAAAGGCAAAGCCACCGGAACGCTCCAGTTGCGCGAGCTCTTCGCTGCCCAGTTCGAGGATGAAATAGGTCTTGTTAGAGTGAAACGGGATCTGCCGGGGCGCCACCGGCAAGGGTTTGACCTTGAAGCCCGGCAGGTGCAGGTTGACCAGTTGGCGGATGTTTTCGACGGCCCCGACCTTGAGGTGCGCGGGTAAGCGATGGCGCAGTTCCTCGCTGTCGCAATGAGCCTGAGCGGCCAGCACAAACGAGGTGGTGGCGAGCAATGCGTGGTCAGTCAATGGCGACACCAGCACGCCGTACTGACGGCTTTCCAGCACCAGCTCCATAGCGTGTTGCTCCAGCACCATAGACAGCACCTGGCGAATCGAGTCCATCAAGCTGCGAAAACTTTCGCCCTGATTGCTGTGCTGGTAGGCGCTGCGCACCTGCGGGCGTTTGCTCTCGCTGCCAAAGGTCGCGAGGTCGCCGAGCATCGCCAGCAACGCGCAATACAGCTCTTCGGGGTGCAGGTGCTCAAGGCTCAAATAGTGGCGCAACACCAGTTCGGTGCGGTTGATCAGCTGGAGCATCATAAAGTCACCGACCTCTGCCCCGCCGACCTTGCCGTTGGAGCTGATGCGCTACGCCAGCGCTTCGCCGCGATTGGCGATCATGCTGATGACTTCTTTGAGGCACGACAGCACATAGCCCGACGCGTGGGCGTGGATAAAAGTCGGCACAAATTGCTCATCCAGCCGGATCACGCCGTCTGAGGTGGTGTCGAGGATCTGGCACACCTGCAACTTGATGCAGGCTTGTTCGTTCTGTTGCTCACCCAGTACCAGACGAAAATCCGGGCGGGCGCAACTGACCTGGCTGCTGGCGTCGTCACCGGCGTTTGAGTCGGACACGTCAATGTCGAACGCGGTGTAGCGCGCCAGCACATCGGCCTGGTCCACACGGCGGGTTTCAATGTGATTGCCGGTGACCAGAGGCAAGGCCAGGTAAACCGCCGTGTTGGCGGTGTGGCGCGGCACATCGAGGACCAATGCCTGGGTGCTGCCGCTCAGCTCAAACAGGCTACCGTCCGGCAAGACGCCCGCCGCCTGGCTGATCACCAGTTTGCCCATATTGAGAAACTGCATGTCGATGTCCAGCCCCAGAAAGCCCCAGGTGTAGCGGCCCAGTAACTGGGTGCGGGCTTTCATTTGGTGGTGGTAATAACGGTCGCTTTGCTGGAAGTGTTGCGGGCGCAGCAACATGCCTTCGCGCCAGATAACTTTGTGTGCATTCATGCTCAATCATCCGCCTGTGCAGAGGCCCGGGCGGCGTTATGAATGCCCGCCTGATCGAGTACCAAGTGGGCCGTAGTCAAATCACCGGCAGCCAGTGGCACCACATAGCGCCACTGCGTTTGCGGCAGGTCGCGATACGCGGCCAGCACCGCGACATAGCGGCTGCCGGGCTCAACGCTTAGCTTGAGGTCGACGGTCTCTCCGGGGCGCACCTCCAGCTCTTCACTGGTGACCAGATCCGGTGAAAGCGAGGCTTTGGGCCGCTCGTACAGGCTGAAGAAATCGGCGTTCTCAAAGGCAACCGGGTGTTTGAGTTCCAGCAACCGAACCACCAGCGGCGACGGGCGGCCGTTGAGGTCGAGATTGACCTGATCACTGGCGCTTAACGTCAGGTCGAGCTTGGTCAGGCTGGAGTACGGCGACAACGCCGAACATCCGCCCAGCAACCACACCGTCAGTGCCAGCAGAACGTTGCGATAAAGGGGGGTACTACGCGACATGCGCATCATCCTTGAGGGTCATTGTGGAGGGTGGAAATCATGCGCACTTGCACGTCATAGGCCTGAGCGAAATCACGCGCCAGCACGCGCTCACACCAGTCATCGTCCTGTTGCAGGGCCTGGTGATAGCGACAGAAGGCCCGCCAGCGGCTGGCCGATGTCTTGAGCCACGGCTGATAGCCATCACGCTCAAAGCGCAAGACCAATTGCTGCGGGGAGAAGTGCTCAAGACTGCTGCGGATTGCGGCACGGCTGGCGCTCAACAGCGCGACCTGATGCGCCTGTACATCCCGAAAGGCACGCCCGACCACCTGCTCGGCCGAGGGCTGGTGGGGCTTTTTCGGGGCCAGCAACAGGCCTAATGCTTCGGTGGCATCCTGGCTGGAGGTGAGCGGGTTTTGCCGGGTGTCCGAGGCGGCGGTACGGGCCAGTCGCAGCTGGTTTTTAAGCTCGCTGCGGGTCCACAGGCTTTGTTGTAAACCGCCGATACTTTGCTTGAGCAAATGCGCGGCCTTGAGCGCCAGCGCTTCGCGGTTTTCACGTGATTGCTGCGCAAGGTCAACGCCCAGCACCACGCCAAACGCCAGCCAAAAGGCCTCATCACTGGGTGGTCCCATGGCCGCAATCGGCTCGGGCAGTGGCGCCTTCGGGGCTTCGATCAGATGCGGGACCCGCAGGTTTTCGTAGTCGATCCGGGCGAAGTCGACACGCTGCTCCCAGTCCGTTGGCTGGCCGGGGCGTGGCTCTGGATCCTCGAGCACGGCAAAGACAGCGGCGGGTAGTTTGATCGGGTCAAGCGGGTCCATGGCCAAAAAAGCATCGTCGGGGATGATGCTGCCCGCCGGTTGAGGGCGCCCAACCTGCTCCAGCATCGCTTGCAGCTCGTGCTCCAGTTGCGCACGCAACTGGAAGTCACCGATGTAAAACACATCGCCATGTTCAATGCGCTGCGCCTGGCCCTTGTTCAGCCAGGCTTCGGAGCGGTTGCAACGACTGCCGTTGGTGCTGGTGTCAGTGAAGAAAAACGTCCCGTCCCGATAGCTGATGTGCGCGTGGTAATTGGAGACGCTGCGTGTGCTGTCCACGAGCGCCCACTCGCAGGCCGCATTGCGCCCGATGGTGCCGCCTTGCTCGGTGAAGGTTTTGCGCATCACCTGCGCAGCGTCCCGCGACCGTGTGTCGAGCAGGTCGAATACCAGTTCCATAGTGTGGCTCCTTACGGTCACTTACCGCGATTGACCGCTTGCGGATCACCCAATGGGCGATAGCTGTTGTCGTTGAATTTGTAATTGGCGCTGCACCCACTGGCGCCGCAGAGCACGGCGACAGTCAGCAACACGGCGCACCAGAGACGAGCAGTCATCAGGAGAGTCTCCACAGGCACAAAGAATGAAAGGGGCTCACGAGGCCTTCCTTTTTAGATCGTCCAAACGGATATTCAGGCGCTCCAGGCGGTACAGCAGCGTGCGCCGGGCGACGCCCAGTTCATGGGCGGCGCGGGTCTGGTTACCGGCGTTTTTGCGCAGGCAGTCGAGCAGCAACCCCCGCTCAACCTGCTCCAGACGCTCGCGCAAGTTGAGGGTGTCGGCATCGGGGGAGGCATCACGTAACGGGGAGAAATGTTCCGGGCGCAACTCAGTGCCTTCGCACAGCAAGACCGCGCGCTCGACCAGACCTTTGAGTTCGCGCACGTTGCCGGGGAAGGCGTAGCTCGCCAGTTGCTCCAGCACCGGCTCGGACCAGAGCAGCGGCGGGCGCTGTAAAAAAGCGCAGGTCTGCGCAGCAAAATGTCGGGCCAGATCGAGGATGTCGCCCTCGCGCTGACGCAAGGCCGGCAAGGTGATGGGGAATTGTGCGAGGCGGTAATACAGGTCTTCGCGAAACAGCCCCTGGCTGACCAACTGCGCCAGGTCGCGATGGGTGGCGGCGATGATTCGCACATCAATTTTATGCGTGTGATTTGAGCCCAAGGGGCGGATCTCGCCCTCCTGCAACACGCGCAATAACTTGGCTTGCAACGACAGCGGCATGTCACCGATTTCGTCCAGCAGCAAAGTGCCGCCGTTGGCACTGTCAAACAGCCCGGCGCGATCACGGTTGGCACCGGTAAAGGCGCCTTTGCGGTAACCGAACAGCTCGCTTTCCAGCAAGGCCTCCGGGAAGGCCGCGCAGTTCTGCACGATAAAGGGCCGGTCACGGCGTGAGCTGCCGTCATGAATCGCCCGGGCGACGACTTCTTTGCCGGTGCCGGTTTCGCCCATCAGCAACACGGTGTAGGGGCTGTTCAGCACTTTGTTGATCAGGTGGTACGTCTGGCGCATGGCCCGGCTTTTGCCGATCAGCCCGCTCGTGCTGCCGGTCAGGTCTGAGGGCATTACTGAGGTGGCGTCCTGCTGATGCAAACGCAACTGCGCCCCGACAAAAGTCCCGAAGACTCCAACAGAAGGCGCATAAGCCAACAGCTCAAGCGCTTGACGACTGGCGACCAGCAACACGCCGGCAACCGACTGCTGCGCATTGAGCAGCGGCACGCACAGCAACGCCCGCCATGGCAGGCCCTGGCTGGGCAAAAAGCCGATGTCATACAGCCCGTCGCTGAGGTCATCGACACTGACGACCCGGTTCTGGCACACGGCAAACTGCAACAGGTGCTGACCTGCGTAATCTGTTGGCAACCCCTGTTCGCGGGGCGGTTGCACAAGCCCGTCGAGCCATTCTGCAGTCAGTTCCAGGCGTTTGTGCGTGGCATCGAGTACGTACAGCTGGCTCAATTCACAGCCACTGAGTTGGGCCACGGCACGCACGCACTGGCCGACCACACCGGCGCTGTCAGTGCAGCGCGCCACGCTGGCAAAGTGCTGGAGCAACGACTCGGCATACGCCAGAGGGTCCGCTACGCGAACAAACATCGGCTCCACCTTAAGCAAACTCACACAGCACATGGGCCTGCGGGTCGAGGGTGACGTGCACGCTCTTGAGGGTTTGCGCATTGGCCATGGCGTCCAGCAAGCGGTCGGCTATCAGCGGCAGGACGTGGGTGTCGAGCAAGTAGTCGATGAGTCGCGCACCGCTGTCGCTTTGGGTGCAGCGCTCGGCCAGATGGTCGACCAGACGTTGGCAGTGGCTGAACGAAAGTTGCCGCCGTTGCAGACGCTCACCCAGGCGTTGAAGTTTGATTTCAATGAGTTCGCGCAGCACCGGCCCGCTGACCGGGTAGTACGGCACCACGCGCATGCGCGCCAGCAAGGCGGGTTTAAAGTGGTTACTGAGCACCGGACGAATGCTCTGCTCAAGGTCTTCGGCACTCGGCCGCGCACCGTTGGCGCACAAGGCGTTGATGCGGTCGCTGGCGAGGTTGGAGGTCATCAGGATCAGAGTGTTGCGAAAGTCGATCTCGCGCCCTTCGCCATCGTTGGCCACACCTTTGTCGAAGATTTGATAGAACAGGTTGAGTACATCCGGGTCGGCCTTTTCGACCTCGTCCAGCAGCACCACGGAATACGGTTTTTGCCGTACGGCCTCGGTCAACATGCCGCCTTCGCCATAACCGACGTAACCCGGTGGTGCGCCGATCAACCGCGAAACGGTGTGTTTTTCCTGGAACTCGGACATGTTGATGGTGGTGATAAAGCGCTCGCCGCCGTACAGCAGGTCAGCCAGAACCAGGGCTGTTTCGGTTTTGCCGACGCCGCTCGGGCCCACCAGCAGGAACACCCCCACCGGCGCATCCGGCTTGTTGAGGCCCGCGGCCGTGGCACGCATGGAGCGATCCAGCGCATGAATGGCCTGGTCTTGCCCACGAATACGCGCGCTTAAATCGGCGCCGAAACTGCTGACCTTGGCGCTGTGCTCGCGGGCCAATTGCGACACGGGCACGCCGGTCCAGGCGCTGATGACTTCTGCGACCAGACGCGGGCACACTTCAAAACTGACCAGCCGCTCAAGGCCGTGGGCTTCGCTCAGGGCAGCGTGGGTGAGGTTGAGCTGCGCCTCCAGTGAGGGCACGCTTTGCTCGTTGTCAGGGTCAAGGTTCGGTTCGCTAGCCTCTCGGGCCTGAGCCAGTTGTTGGCGCAGCGCCAGCAAGCGTTCGGCCAAGGTGCGTTGCTTAACCCAGCGTGCTTCAAGGGCAAGCTGCTCGCTCTCGGCTTCGATCAAGCGCGCTTCCAGCGTCAGCAGCTGCGCGTGATCAATCAACAAACCGGCTTCGGCGTCACGGCGCATGGCCTGACGTTGGCGCCCGCCTTCAGCCAGTTCACCGCGCAGTTGCTCAAGCTTTTGCGGCGCAGCGGCCAAGCTGATGCGCACGCGGGCGCAGGCGGTGTCGAGCACATCGACGGCTTTGTCCGGGAGCTGGCGCCCGGCCAGATAACGGGCTGACAATTGCGCGGCGGCCACCACCGCGTCGTCACGCAAATAAATACCGTGGCTCTTTTCATACACGTGGGCCAGGCCACGCAGAATGGTCACCGCCTCAGTGACGGTAGGCTCATGCAGTTGCACCGGCTGAAAACGTCGGGCGAGCGCCGGGTCTTTTTCGAAGTATTTTTTGTACTCACCCCACGTGGTGGCTGCAATGGTACGCAACTCGCCACGGGCCAATGCGGGCTTGAGCAGGTTGGCCGCATCGGCCCCTCCGGCGTTGCCACCGGCGCCGATCAAGGTGTGGGCTTCGTCGATAAACAGAATGATCGGCTTGGGCGAGGCTTTGACTTCGTCGATGACGCCTTTAAGACGGCGTTCGAATTCACCTTTAACGCTGGCCCCGGCTTGCAGCAGGCCCATGTCCAGCGACAGCAGTTCAACCCCAAGCAGCACCGGCGGTACTTCACCGGCGGCGATGCGCGAGGCCAGGCCTTCAACAATGGCGGTTTTACCCACACCGGCTTCGCCCACCACAATCGGGTTGTTTTTGCGCCTGCGGGCGAGGATGTCGATCATCTGGCGGATCGCGTCATCGCGGCACAACACCGGGTCAAGTTTCCCGGCCCGCGCCTGCTCCGTCAGGTTGTGGGTAAAGCGCGGCAATAACGCCTCGCCCGACGCAGGAGCGCGGTCGCTGGCGGGTTGTGCTTGTTGCGACAGGGCAAAGCCTTTGAGGCGTTCGATATCGAGCTGGGCCAGCAGGGTTTGATAGCCGCTCCCGGCATAACGCAGCGGGTTGCGCAACAAGGCGAGAATCAAGGCGGCCTGATCAATCTGGGTCTGCCCCAGTTCAAGGCTGGCGACCAGCAGCGCATCTTGCAGCCATTGCACCAGTTCCGGCGCAAACACCGGGTTGCGTGAGGCGCTGTTTTCACTGCGCGGCTGCAAGGCAGCGCTCAAGTGGCCCGCATCGATGGCGGCGTCTTGCAGCGCACGTGCGAGCAAGCCTTGCGGTCGCTCCAGCAGTTGCAGCAGCAGGTCTTCTACCAATACCTGGCTCGCGCCACGTGCTACACAGCGTTCGGCACTGCCCTCAAGGTCGCGCCGGGTGTCGGCGTCGAGTGCCTGTATCAGTTGTTGCAGGTCTACGTTGATCATGGCCATTGCTCCTTAATGTGCTTTACCCAGGGTGACGACGCCGTCCGCGTATTCGCGGCCCAGCCAACTGGTCCATCCGAGTCGGCAGGGGTTGTGCTCGGCAATGCGCAGCTCACGGATTTCTTCGTGGCGCAGCACCAGCCGGATGTCGTACTCCAGCGGATCACGCAGGGTGAAGCGCACCAGCGCACACAGCGGCTGATACCCCGTGCCGATCGGCAGAAGTTCATGAAAACGGTCCCAACTCAGTTGGCGGATGTGGATGCGAAACTTGCCGCTGCAATCGCGAACGCGCTCGCCCAGCACCAGGCTTTCACTCAGTTGATGATTGCCGCGCCCAAGGGCGTTGCGCTGTTCTTGGAGAATCTCGACGCGGCGCTCGATGCACTGCTCAATCGTCAGCTCGGCGTGCTTGAAGTAGTAACGCAGCACGGACTCGATCAGGGCGGCCGAATGCGCGCGCAAACTCAACAAGCCGAGGTAGGGCAGCAGGCGCTTCCAGTTCAGCTCTTGAGCGTCGCGGATGGTCTGGCCACCCAGCCCGATGAGGGCAAACAAGTGGCTGGAAAACGGATCGTTGGCACCACTTTCGAATCGGGCGCGATAGCGGTACTTGCGCCAGATGGGCAGCAGCAGCCGTTGCAAGCGGTGGTTGAACAGGTCCAGAAACTGCCGTGTGGTGTTCTGCGCGTCGCCGTCGCCCAGCGCTTGCTCGCCATAAAACGCCGGCAATGGCGAAGCGGAGCCCACCAGGCCCATCAAGTTGAAACGCAGCCGCGCACGGCGTTGCCCGTGCTCGACAAAGAACTCCACCGCATCAACGTCGCAGCCCGGAAACCCCAGGCTCGGGTTGGCCACAAACTCCACCCGGTCGTAGAGCTCGTCTTCGCTGATGTCGGTGTTGCCGTCACGCAGGCGATCAATAACCAGCAGCACGGCCTGAAACAGCGAGTACTCCCGGACAGTGCGCGCCAACACGCTCAGAGCAGGGGCTGCAGGCCCATGCGGGGTGTCCATTGGTAGGTCTCTCCCTGTGTGCTGTGGACCCGCAGTTCGTGGTACGAATTGAGGCTGGCGTAAAGCGCGAAAAACTCGTTGAGCACCGAGGCAAATACAAACAGGTCGCCATCGCCGACATAGCCCTGGGTATCAACGGTCAGTTCGGTGCGCAGGCCACGCAGCGGCAAGCCGCGGTGCAGGCGGTCAACGTGCTCATGACGGATCGACTTGAGGCCGTTGAGCAGGTTTTTACTGACCCGCTCGGCGTGCTCGTCGTAGTAGCGCGGCAAGTCGTAGGTTTCGAGGATCACCTTCAGGGCATCCACATTGGCCAGCGACAGGTAGTTGAGTGACATGTTGCTGATCAGCTTCCAGAGGAAGTCGCGGTTGAGCGGCGGTGCGTAGCTGGGCGTCACCGGCCCGATGTTGCGAAACACCAGGAACTCGGGCGTTCCTTCGCAGGGCAGGCAGATGTCGCCCTGGCCAAGGCGCCGGGGCAGGTTCTGATTGGTGCACGTCAGCTCAATGGACAGGGTTTCGCCCGCCTCGGGCTGGCGGGTGCCAAAACTGAGGTAGGTGTCGAGTCCTTCATGCAGCAACGCTGTGCGCTGGCGAACGCTGTAATGCGTTTGCTCGACCGCCACATCAAAACTGGGGTCGTGTTCGAATGATTCGAACGGCACATACCGCTGGGAGCCCGTGCCGTCGACGCGCCAGCCGGTCACGCTGTCTACCGAGAACACCGCGCAGTGTTCGAGCGCCAGCCGTGAGGGCATCAGCAGGTATTCGTCCTGTTTACCGTCCAGGCGCACGGGCATGGCGTCGTGCTGGAACAGGTTGACGATGGGCGTGCAATAGAGCTTCACGTTGTCCAGCGTCGGGCGCAGGCGCTGGGCGTTGCTCTGGCGAATATCAAAGCGCAATTCCAGACCGCGCACCTGCTTGAGGGTGTCTTCAGGCAGCGTGCCCAGGCGCTCCAGACCGCTGAGGTCAACGAACAGAAACTTGTCCTGAAAGGCAAAGTATTCCTGCAAGTAGCGGTAGCCGCGAAAGGTGTTCAGCGGGTAAGGGATCAAGGCTTCTTCTTCGGCAAACCCCACCGGCTGTATGCAAGTGGGCGCCAGGGTGAACGCCGGGTTTTCGTCGGCCTCCAGGGCTTTTCCGTTGCCATCGAGCGGCACCACAGTGACGCCGTGCAGATGGCGCAACAAGCCGAGGTAAAGCATTTGGCTGACGTAGCGCTCACCCGCCAGGTGCAATCGCAAACGGCTCAGCGCCAGCTCGCCCAAATGACCGTCACAGGTCATGTTCAAACGCAGGCTGAGCAGCGTGCCTTGGGCGTTGACCGAGTGTTTGAGCTCAACCAGGGCCAATGGCAGCACGTCTGTCGGGTAGCAGGTTCTGAACTGGCAACTCACGCCGTCAATCGGCTTGCTCGCCACCCGTGTTTCGCGCTCGACCCGCAGCGCCGGGCCCGGACGGTCCAGCGGGTCGAACTGCAACAGGCTGAATGCCGGCAGTGGCCGCATGTAATTGGGCCATAGCAGGTGCATCAGCGAATGGCTCAGTTCGGGGAGCTCATCGTCCAGTTTCTGGCGCAGGCGCCCGGTTAAAAAAGCAAACCCTTCAAGCAACCGCTCGACGTCAGGATCACGCCCGGCCTGGCCCAAAAATGGCGCCAACGCAGGACTACGCTCAGCGAAGCGGCTGCCCAACTGGCGCAATGCAGTGAGTTCGCTTTGGTAGTAATGGTTAAAGGACACGGCGCTACCTGTTAGTTGTCGACGGCACGAAATACGGGAAACACATAGGGGTTGAACGTTACGCGTGCCGGGCTTTAAGTCCCGATCCTGACCTGGCCACTGCCATCCAGGTGCGCGGTGAAACTGACCTGACGCTTGGTGCCCGCCACGTCCAGCCAGCCGTCGAGACTGAAGGCGAGCCGCAGCGGGTCGCCGTCTCGGGGCAAGGCGCTGACGCGGACCTGGCTCAGACGCGGTTCATAACGTTCAATAAAGATTTCGATGGCCTCGCGCGCCTGGGTCAGCGCGTCATGCAGGCTCAAACGCATGTTGTTCAAATCGGGCAGGCCGTAGTCGGGCAGCGTTTGCACGCTGCCCGCCCGGGTGCTGAGCATTTTTGCCAAGTGGGCAGCCACGGACGCCTGGGCGCAGGCAACGGGGCTCAAGCCCCGGCGTTTATCCACATCGCCCGCCAGGCGTTCAAAAAGGCTGCCATATGCGCTCATGCCCGCCTCCCGTTACTCTTTTTCCATCTTGCCGACCAGCGACAAGGTGAAGTCAGCCCCCATGTACTTGAAGTGCGGGCGCACGTTCAGGCTGACGCGGTACCAGCCAGGCTCGCCTTCAACGTCGCTGACGGTGATATGGGCGGCACGCAAAGGGCGACGGCCACGGACTTCGGCGGCAGGGTTTTCCTGGTCAGCAACGTACTGGCGGATCCACTTGTTGAGCTCAAGCTCCAGGTCAGTACGCTCTTTCCACGAACCCAACTGCTCGCGCTGCAATACCTTGAGGTAATGCGCCAGGCGGTTGACGATCATCATGTAGGGCAGTTGCGTGCCGAGTTTGTAGTTCAGCTCGGCGTTCTTGCCTTCAGCGCTGATACCGAAGAACTTGGGTTTTTGTACCGAGTTGGCCGAGAAGAACGCGGCGTTGTCGCTGCCTTTGCGCATGGTCAGGGAGATGAAACCTTCCTCGGCCAGTTCGTATTCGCGGCGGTCAGAGACCAAGACTTCGGTGGGGATCTTGGTTTCAATTTCGCCCATGCTTTCGAAGTGGTGCAGGGGCAGGTCTTCAACCGCGCCGCCGCTTTGCGGGCCGATGATGTTCGGGCACCAGCGGAACTTGGCAAAACTGTCGGTGAGCCTGGAAGCGAAGGTGTAGGCGGTGTTGCCCCACAGGTAGTGCTCGTGGCTGTTGGCAACGGTTTCTTTGTAGACGAATGACTTGACCGGGTTTTCTTCTGGGTCATACGGGTTGCGCAGCAAGAAGCGCGGCACGGTCAGCGCCATGTAGCGCGAATCTTCGGACTCGCGAAAGCTCTGCCATTTGGCAAATTGCGGGCCGCAGAAGTGGTCTTTCAGGTCTTTAAGGTTTGGCATGCCAGTAAAGCTTTCGAGGCCGAAAAACTTTGGCCCGGCGGCGGCAATGAACGGCGCGTGGGACATGCACGAAACGCTGGACACGTACTGCATCAGCTTGACGTCCGGCGAGCTTGGGGTCATGAAGTAGTTGGCGATGATGGCGCCCACCGGCTCACCACCGAACTGCCCGTATTCAGCGGTGTACACATGTTTATAGAGGCCCGATTGCATGACCTCGGGCGAGTCTTCGAAGTCGTCCAGCAGGTCTTCTTTCGAGACGTTGAGGATTTCGATCTTGATGTTTTCGCGAAAGTTGGTGCGATCGACCAACAACTGCAAGCCACGCCACGCGGACTCCAGCGACTGGAAGGACGGGTGGTGGAGGATTTCGTCCATCTGGTTGCTGAGCTTGGCGTCGATCTCGGCAATCATGCGATCAACCAGGGCTTTTTTGACCGGCTCGCCCTGGTTTTGCGGTTTCAGCAGTTCTTCGATAAACGCCGCTACGCCGCGCTTGGCGATGCCATAAGCGTCGTCTTCGGGCGTGAGTCGGGTTTGCGCGATGATGTCGTCCAGAACGCTGTAAGAAGTGCTTTTATCGTCTTTTAGTTGTGCGGCGCTGCTGCTCATTGTGTGGCTTCCTTGACTGATGGGGGGCTCAAACGTCCGCTGCCGGAGCGACAAGCAGATCCAGTTCGCTCAGTATCCGTGCGCGTGAGACGTCGTCGGCCAGTACGCCTTCAATCGCCTTGCGAAAGCTCGGCGCGTTGCCCAATGGGCCTTTAAGTGCGACCAGGGCATCACGCAGCTCCATCAGTTTTTTCAGTTCAGGGATTTGCTCAACCAGGCTCGCCGGGTTGAAGTCCTTCATCGCGCTGACGCGCAGCGCAATCGCCAATTCATCGGTGCTGTCTTCGCCGTTCAAGCGGTTGGGCACATTCAGGGCCAGCTCCAGCCCTTGCTTGGAAAGCACTTCATCGAAGGTCATTTTGTCGATGGCAATAGGCTTGCGGTCTTCAAGCTTTCGCCCGTCAAAGCGCTGGATATAGTCACCCACCACCAACAGCTTCAAAGGCAGTTCGATCTCTTCTTGAGCCCCGCCAGTCGCTGGTTTGAACGTGATGTTGATCCGCTCCTTGGGGGCTACCGAGCTTTCTTTGGCCATGATGTTTTTCCTTGCGTGTGTGTGGCCCTGAGGCCTATTCGAGTACCACTTCAAGATCGAGGTGGCACAACCTGCGATACATCTCGTCCTTGCGTTCTCGCACTTCGTGGTTCTGCGGCAAGAGCTCGCAGCAGCGATGTAAAAGACGCAAAACTTCAAGCACCAGATCCGGCTCCCAGGCCTGTAAACCTGAGCGGTGAAGGACCTCATCGAGCATTTCGAGCTGGGTTTTGGCGAGTTCGTATTTCTTGGCGTGGAAGCACAGCCGGGCGAGGGTCAACTGCCAAAAAAACCGCACCCGCTCGCCGTGGGCGCTGCTCGATCCGCGCTTGAGCCACTGCACAGCGGGTTTGAAACCGCTGACTCGCAGCAGCTCTTGCGCTTCATCGAGGGCCAAGTCCCAGGCCGGGCGTACAGTCGCGACCGGCGCTTCGGGCTCGCTTCGGCTCAGATGGGGAAGCACCTGTGCGTCGATCCAGGCGCGGGTTTGCGGGTCGGCAAACGCGGTGCCGTCACTGAAACGCAATTCGACCAGGCCCGGAAGCCGTTGCAGCAGCAAGGCGAAGTGAACCTCCACCTCGCGCATGGCCGACTCGGCTTTAAGGGCGTTCAGGCATTCCCAGACCAGGCGCTGGCCGTCGAACCAAAACGGTGATTTGGCAACGCTGGCTTCAAGCTCCACCAGCAAATCGGCAAACTGCCCCTGGGTGAAACGGTCGGCGTAGCTGTTGAGCTTGTCGGCCGGGATGCCGCGCAGCGGGGTGATCAGCTCGCCATTGCGCTCGGGCAGGAGTTCTACGGCCAGCCACGTCAGCACTCGGTTCAGGCGTAGCGCTCGCAGGTCGGTGGCTTTCTGTTTTAGCCACCAGCCGCACAAGGCCCGGGCGCTGTCCTGTTGCTGACGCAAGGCCTTGTGAGCGTCTTTTTCGTTGTCGATGAGCGTATTGGGCTCGATCAACTGGGTGGCCACGTGCCTGACCTGCGCCACCGCCGTGGCAATAACGCCCTTCTCGGGCTGACTGTCGACGGCCCGCTGGACCATTCGGGCCAGTCGACGGCAAATCGGCAGCAACAACGGCACGTCATCGCCTAAATGCTTGGCCAGCGCGCTTTCCAGCGTCAGCAACAGCTCAACCATGTGCTGGAACAGCGGCAGTTGTTCTTTAATCGGGACGTTTTCGTTGAGGGCCCGATCAAGGCGCCCTACCAGCCAACTGATGGCGGCGGCACGGGTGCGCAACTTGATCGGGTAGACCAGCGCCCAGCGCTCCGTACACAGGTGGTGCAATAACCCCAGGCCCGCCAGCAATCCCGGGAACGATTCGCGCTGATAAAGCGCCCAGGTCAGCCAGACGGCGGCACGCAGGTCCTTGGACTGATCACGCAGCATCGCCTCGCTTTGCTCATGCACCACGTACCAGTCGATCTGGTTGTTTTCAGACATCGACTGCGACTTGCCGATTTCTCGCTCAAGGGCTTCGAACTGGTTTGAAAAGCGCGCGTCATTGCCCGCAAAGCTATCCTTGAACACCGGTGTTTTGCCCAGCTCGATGAGGCGGGCAAATAATTGGCTGGAATACGTCATGACAGCACGCCGCCCACTGCAGTGGGCACCACGTACGTCATAGAGGTATCAAGGGGGAGGATCACAGCGCATTACCGATTCCATTCAAGTGGCGAAACCTTATGTGAATGGAAAAGGGAAAAATGTCAGACGTTTCCTCAATTGGCCGAGAAATGTCTTCGCTTAAAAAAAGGTAAAGAAATCGCCTCACACACGCGTTACGAAACCTGACATACCAAGGATTTGGACTACACCCAAACAGTCAGCTCTGACACGAACGGCTGAAAAAATCGCCTTATACATGTCGACTAAAGTCATGCAGTTAACAGATCCACCTTTCATGGCAGTGGCTTAAACTGCCGCCTTATTTGCCCCAAAACCTGCTGTCTGCTAGTGTCAGCCGGTTTTAACGCCTACCGAGAATGCCGCCATGGCCCGCAAAAAAGCTTCCCTGGATTTCGAGCAGTCCCTCGCTGACCTGCAAACATTGGTCGAGCGCCTGGAAAACGGCGAACTGTCACTGGAAGACTCATTGACCGCCTTTGAACAAGGCATTCGTCTGACCCGTGATTGCCAGGGCGCACTGGCGCAAGCGGAGCAGAAAGTCCAAATTTTGCTTGAGCGTGATGGTGAGCTCGCTCAAGAGCCTTTTGATGCGGAACAGCCAGAATGATTGATGCCTACCAGACCAGCAGCCAGGCACGCGTCAACGCGGCACTTGAGCGCTTGTTTGTCGCTCCTGCCCCGGAGTTGGCCCGTCTGTACGAGGCCATGCGTTACAGCGTGATGAATGGTGGCAAACGGGTTCGACCGCTATTGGCCTATGCCGCTTGCGAAGCGCTGGGCGCGGCCCCCGAACAAGCCAATGGCGCGGCGTGCGCGGTGGAGCTGATCCACGCCTATTCGCTGGTGCATGATGATTTGCCGGCCATGGACGATGATGATTTGCGCCGCGGTCAGCCGACCACCCACAAGGCGTTTGATGAAGCCTGCGCCATTCTGGCCGGTGACGGCCTGCAAAGCCTGGCGTTCAGCGCCCTGCTCGACCCGACGCTGACCACTCTGGATGCCGAAACACGTTTGCGCATGGTCAATGGCCTGGCATTCGCGGCGGGCCCTGCCGGCATGGTTGGCGGGCAAGCCATCGACTTGGGCTCGGTGGGGCTAAAACTGGATCAGGCTGCGCTGGAATACATGCACCGCCACAAGACCGGCGCCCTGATTGAAGCCAGCGTACAGCTGGGTGCACTGGCCAGCGGCCAGGCAACGGATGACAATTTGCAGGCGTTGAGCGTTTATGCCCGGGCCATTGGCTTGGCGTTTCAGGTCCAGGACGACATTCTGGATGTTGAAAGTGACACCGCGACCCTGGGCAAACGCCAAGGCGCCGACATTGCACGGGACAAACCGACCTACCCGGCACTGATGGGTCTGGAGCGGGCCAAAAGCTATGCGCTGGAGCTGCGTGATCAGGCGCTCAATGCCCTGCGACCTTTTGATGCAGCAGCAGAACCTTTGCGAGAACTGGCGCGTTATATCGTGGATCGCCGCCACTAATACGGTGACAAATAGATATTTCGCACGGCGTGTAATGCCAAGGTCTGACTAACGAATGTCACACTGCGTGGGCAGCTTACGTTCCATAAGGTAAACTGCCGCCTCTTTTATATACCTATAACGATTCGCCTGATGCCAACGACGTTTCAAGATTTTCCCCGCAAGCGCCCGACTACGCCCCTGCTCGACCGAGCGGGCACGCCTGTTGGCCTGCGCAGATTAGCCGAAGCCGAGCTGGAAACCCTGGCCGATGAGTTGCGCCTGGAATTGCTCTATACCGTTGGCCAGACAGGCGGGCACTTTGGTGCCGGGCTTGGGGTCATTGAGCTGACCATCGCGCTGCACTACGTCTTCGACACCCCGGATGACCGGCTGGTGTGGGACGTGGGTCATCAGGCGTATCCGCACAAAATACTCACCGGCCGTCGCGATGAAATGGCGACGTTGCGCCAAAAGGACGGCATTGCGGCCTTCCCGCGCCGTTCCGAAAGTGAGTACGACACCTTTGGCGTCGGCCATTCCAGCACCTCGATCAGCGCTGCGCTGGGCATGGCCATTGCCGCCCGCCTGCAAAACAGCGAGCGCAAGGCCATTGCGGTGATTGGCGACGGCGCACTGACGGCGGGCATGGCCTTTGAGGCGCTGAACCACGCGCCCGAAGTGAATGCCAACATGTTGGTGATCCTCAACGACAACGACATGTCGATTTCGCGCAATGTCGGCGGGTTGTCCAACTACCTGGCCAAAATCCTGTCGAGCCGTACCTACGCCAGCATGCGCGAAGGCAGCAAAAAAGTGCTGTCACGCCTGCCGGGCGCCTGGGAAATTGCCCGCCGCACCGAAGAGTACGCCAAGGGCATGCTGGTCCCCGGCACCCTGTTCGAAGAGTTGGGCTGGAACTACATCGGGCCGATTGATGGCCACGACCTGCCGACCTTGATCGCCACGCTGCGTAACATGCGTGACCTCAAAGGCCCGCAGTTCCTGCACATCGTCACCAAGAAAGGCAAAGGTTTCGCCCCGGCTGAAGCCGACCCGATTGGTTACCACGCGATCACCAAGCTTGAGCCGCTGGACGCACCGAAAGTCGCGCCCAAGGTTGCCAGCGGACCGAAGTACTCGGCCGTGTTTGGCGAGTGGCTGTGTGACATGGCAGCGGCCGATGAGCGTCTGGTCGGCATTACTCCGGCCATGAAAGAAGGCTCGGACCTGATCAAGTTCAGCGAGCAGTACCCGTCGCGCTACTTCGATGTGGCGATTGCCGAGCAGCACGCGGTCACGTTTGCCGCCGGTATGGCCTGTGAAGGCGCCAAACCCGTGGTGGCGATTTATTCGACGTTCTTGCAGCGTGGTTACGACCAATTGGTGCATGACGTCGCAGTGCAGAACCTGGACGTACTGTTTGCCATCGACCGTGCCGGTCTGGTGGGCGAAGACGGCCCGACCCACGCCGGCAGCTACGACCTGTCTTACCTGCGTTGCATCCCGGGCATGGTCATCATGACCCCGAGCGATGAGAACGAACTGCGCAAAATGCTCACCACCGGCCACCTGTACAACGGCCCGGCGGCAGTGCGTTACCCGCGCGGCACCGGCCCTGATGCGCCAATCGAGAAGACTCTTGAGCCGCTGGAAATCGGCAAAGGCATCGTGCGCCGTCAAGGCAGCAAGGTGGCGATTCTGGTATTTGGCGTGCAATTGGCCGAAGCCCTGCGAGTGGCTGAAAAGATCGACGCGACCGTGGTCGACATGCGTTTTGTGAAACCGATGGACGAAGCCTTGGTACGCGAAATGGCTGACAGCCATGAACTGCTGGTGACCATTGAAGAAAACGCCATCATGGGCGGTGCAGGCGCGGCGGTAAGTGAGTTCCTGGCCCGTGAAAACGTGCTGAAGTCGGTGCTGCACCTGGGCTTGCCGGACATTTATGTCGAGCACGCCAAACCGAGCCAGATGTTGGCTGAATGCGGCCTGGATGAAGCCGGCATCGAAGCCTCGGTTCGCCAGCGGATGCAGTTGCTGGGCCTCTAAGCCCACCCGGATCGACTGTAGGAGCGAGCTTGCCTCGCGATCTTTTAAAGATCTAAAGATCGCGAGGCAAGCTCGCTCCTACAGGGATCAGGGGGCGATCTGCTCGCACAACCTGCCGGTTGCTTGCACCATTTGCCCGCTCGGGCGCTCAAGACCTTTATCACTCAACAGCACTAAACGCCCGTGTTTGACCGCATCCAGTTGCGGCCAGGCTTTCCAGGCGTCGAGTTGCGCCTGGGTGCTCGCAATGATCATTTGTGGATTGCGCTGCAATACCGACTCGACGCTGACTTGCGGGGCCGGGAGTTTGAGGTCGGCAAACACGTTACTCGCCCCGCACACGGCCAACGCATCGCTGATGATTTGCCCACCGCCCAAGGTGTAGAGCGGTTGATCCCAGACTTGGTAAAAGACCCGCAGCGGCTTGTCACGGTGGTAGCGGGTACGTAACTCAGCCAGACGCGTGCGCAGTTGATCAGCCAGTTCCTGACCGCGTTCCGGGCGCCCCAAGGCGACGGCAAGGGTCTGGATCTGCTCAATCAGTTGATCAAGGGTTTGAGGGTCGGCGGTGTAGGTCGGGATGTTGAAGCGGTGCAGTTGCTCGCGCTGGGCTACGCCCACGCTACCCGGCCAGAGCAGGACCAAGTCGGGTTGCAGGCTGAGTAAACGCTCGATGTTTAATTGGCCATAGCGACCCACAGAGGGCACAGCGACCAGTTCGGGAAGTGACTCGCCAGCGTCGAGGCGCCCGACCAGCAGGTCGGTGGCCCCCAGTTCAACGACGATTTCAGACAGCGATGGCGCCAGACTGATCACTCGGCTGGCGCCCATGCAGGGTAAACCCACGGCCAGCAACAGGATTGCCAGCCAGTAGTGCATCACGCCGGATCTGTCTCGCCTTGGTGCTGGTTGCCCATCATGTGCCCAAGCTTATTGGCTTTGGTTGCCAGGTACAGTTTGTTGTGCGGGTTGTGCCCGGTGTGCAGCGGCACACGCTCCGCCACGGTGATGCCCATGTCGGTCAAGGCTTTGACCTTGCGCGGGTTGTTGGTCATCAGGCGCAGCGAATTGACACCCAAGTGCTCAAGCATCGGCAGGCAGATGGCGTAATCGCGCTGATCCGCAGCAAAGCCCAGACGCTCGTTGGCTTCAACGGTGTCGGCACCGCCATCTTGCAGTGCGTAAGCGCGCACTTTGTTTAACAGACCAATGCCACGGCCTTCCTGACGCAGGTACAGCAACACGCCACGACCTTCGCGGGCGATGGCCTGCAAAGCGGCTTCCAGTTGTGAGCCGCAATCACAGCGCTGGCTGAACAAGGCATCGCCGGTCAGGCATTCGGAGTGCACCCGGCCTAATACCGGAGCACCGTCTGCCACGTCGCCCAAACTGAGCACAACGTGTTCACGACCCGTGGCTTGCTCTAAAAAGCCATGCATGGTGAATTCGGCAAAGGGGGTTGGGAGCTTGCAAGCAGCAACGAAAACGACGGGCACCATGTGCTCCTGATCAGTTTGAGGACTGGAAATTCGCAGAGTCGACATTGTAACAGGACGTTCCTACAGACGCTTAGGCTGAATTATCGGAGATAAATATCAAAAAGTTTGATAGCTCAGGCCCCGCGAACCTTCACATCACGCGTGAAAGTGCTGGTAACCACGGATTGCCGGGGTGATGTCCTGGCCGTGCTCGTCGACAAGGCTGACGCCCTGCCCTTCAGTGACGCGGCCGATGACGTGGATCGGCCAGCCGTCAGCGAGCAAGGTCGGCAGTTCAACGGCTGGCAAGGTAAAGGCCAGCACGTAATCGTCACCGCCGCTCAAGGCCGCTTTTTGCGCGCCCGCATCCCCCAAAAACTCTTGCAGGGCCAGCGACATCGGCACGCGGTCATTTTCGATCTGCAGGCCCACACGCGAAGCCAGTGCAATATGCCCGCAGTCCGCCAAAAGACCGTCTGAAATATCCAGGGCAGAGGTCGCTTTGCCGCGCAGGGCCTGGCCCAGGGCAAATTGCGGTTGCGGTGACCAGTAATGCGCCAGCAAAGGCTCGGCAATTGCCGGGGCAGCGCTGCATTGGCCCAGGACCAGCGGCAATGCGCCCGCTGCATTGCCCAGCTCACCGCCCACGCATAGCAAGTCGCCGGGGCGCGCGCCGCTGCGGCTCAAGGCTTGGCCCGTGGGCACCCGCCCAAATACCGTCAAGGTGAGGCACAGCGGACCGCGCGTGGTGTCGCCGCCGATCAGCCGCAGGTCGCACGCCTGGGCCATGACGTTCAAGCCACGGGCAAACGCGTCCAGCCAGGCGGCTTCAACCGTCGGCAACGTCAGGGCAAGGGTAAACGCAACAGGGGTAGCGCCCATGGCCGCCAAATCACTGGCCGCCACTGCCAGCGCACGCTGACCGAGCAAGAAAGGGTCGCAAGGATCTGCGAAGTGCACCCCGGCTACCAAGGTGTCGGTGGAGATCGCCAGCTGTTCCCCGAAGGGAACATCCAGCAGGGCGCAGTCGTCGCCAATGCCCAAAGCAACGCCCACGCCGCCTTGCGCACAAGGCGCGGCAGCGAAGAAGTTGCGGATCAGCTCAAACTCGCCCATGGCCAACAGCGCGGGTTAGCGCTTGAACGCCTTGACTTCAGCTTCACGCAGGCGAGGTGCAAGTTTGTCCAGAACACCGTTGACGAACTTGTGGCCGTCAGTGGAGCCGTAGACTTTTGCCAGCTCGATACCTTCGTTGATCACAACGCGGTAAGGCACGTCGACACGCTTGAGCAGTTCCCAGGTGGACAGGCGCAGAACCGCCAGTTCAACCGGGTCCAGCTCATCGATGGTGATGTCCAGGCATGGCGCCAGAGCCTGATCGATCTCGCCTTTGTGCGCAGGTACGCCGTGCAGGATTTCGCGGAAGTAAGCACCGTCAACGTCAGTGAAGTCGTTGTCCACGCGAAACTGGGCTTCGATCTCGTTCAGCGAGTGCTTGGCCATGTGCCACTGATACAGCGCTTGGGTCGCGAGCTGACGCGCTTCGCGACGCTTGGCGCTCTTGGAGGGCTTGCCAGCATCCGCAGGTTTAGGATCGCGCGGGTTGAAACGATCGCTTTCGTCGGAAATCACTTGGCCTCCAACGCTGCCAGCAGGCTGACCATTTCGAGAGCGGACAGTGCAGCTTCAGCGCCTTTGTTGCCAGCTTTGGTGCCGGAACGTTCGATAGCTTGCTCGATCGAGTCAACGGTCAGCACACCGAATGCAACCGGTACGCCAAACTCCATGGACACCTGAGCCAAGCCTTTGGTGCACTCGCCAGCCACGTATTCGAAGTGCGGAGTACCGCCACGGATAACAGCGCCCAGGGCGATGATGGCGGCGAATTCGTTGCGCTGGGCAACTTTTTGCGCAACCAGCGGAATTTCGAACGCACCCGGTGCACGGATGATGGTGATGTCGCTTTCGCTTACACCGTGGCGAACCAGGGCATCAACAGCACCACTCACCAGGCTTTCGACGACGAAGCTGTTGAAACGGCCGACGACGAGTGCGTAGCGACCTTTGGGGGCGATGAAGGTACCTTCGATGGTCTTCAGGGTCATTCGGTATGTCTCGTATTAAAGAGCCAGAACGCACTTTCGTGCGTTCTTTAAGGATATTGGGCCACGAATCGGGACTGGAAATGTCCGGTCATTATTCGGCGGGCACGTATTCTACAACTTCCAGATCAAAACCGGATATGGCATTGAACTTCATTGGTGAACTCATGAGGCGCATTTTGCGTACTCCGAGGTCACGCAAGATCTGTGAGCCTGCTCCAACGATGCTGTAGGTGGTCGGCTTTTTCACCGGTGCGGCATCGGCGGTTTCGCGAATGTGCGCCAGCAATACATCGCCATCCAACGGGTGGCCCAGCAACAGCACCACACCGCTGCCCGCCTCTGCCACGGCGCTCATGGCGGCGCGCAGGCTCCAGCGGCCGGGCTGCTTGACCAGCAACAGGTCGCGCAGCGGGTCCATGTTGTGCACCCGTACCAGCGTCGGTTCTTCGGCGCAGATCTTGCCCAGGGTCAGTGCCATGTGCACGTCGCCTTCGACAGAATCACGATAGGTCACCAGGTTGAATTGGCCCAGTTCGCTGTCCAGTGGCTGCTCGGCAATCCGCTGAACGGTACGTTCGTGGATCATCCGGTAGTGGATCAGGTCGGCAATGGTGCCGATTTTGATGCCGTGTTCAGCGGCAAATGCTTCCAGCTCAGGGCGACGGGCCATGGTGCCGTCGTCGTTCATCACTTCGCAGATCACGCCGCTTGGCTCGAAACCGGCCATGCGCGCCAGGTCGCAGGCGGCTTCTGTGTGGCCAGCACGGGCCAGGGTGCCGCCCGCTTGTGCCATCAGCGGGAAGATGTGGCCCGGGCTGACGATGTCATCGGCCTTGGCGTCTTTGGCAGCGGCGGCTTGTACGGTACGGGCACGGTCGGCGGCCGAAATGCCGGTGGTCACGCCGGTGGCGGCTTCGATGGACACGGTGAACTTGGTGCCAAAGCCGGAGCCATTGCGCGGCGCCATCAATGGCAACTTGAGCGTTTCGCAGCGCTCGCGGCTCATCGGCATGCAGATCAGGCCACGGGCGAAACGCGCCATGAAGTTGATGTGCTCAGCCTGGCAGCACTCGGCGGCCATGATCAGGTCGCCTTCGTTTTCGCGGTCTTCGTCATCCATCAGGATGACCATCTTGCCTTGGCGGATGTCTTCAACCAGTTCTTCGATGCTGTTGAGCGCCACGCGGCACCCCCTTATTTCAGGATTTTAGGTAGCCGTTGGCGGCCAGAAAACTTTCGCTGATGCCACCCGAGGTCGGCTCGGCGGCTTTTTCGCCCAGCAGCAGGCGTTCGAGGTAGCGCGCCAGCAAGTCGACTTCAAGGTTGACCCGGCGACCTGGACGATAGTCGTCCATGATGGTTTCGCTCAGGGTGTGCGGAATGATGGTCAAGGAGAACTCGGCGCCATTGACCGAGTTGACCGTCAGGCTGGTGCCGTCGACGGTGATCGAGCCTTTATGGGCGATGTACTTGGCCAGTTCCTTGGGTGCACGGATGCGGAACTCGATGGCACGGGCGTTTTCCTCGCGGGAAATCACTTCGCCTACGCCGTCAACGTGGCCGCTGACCAGGTGGCCGCCCAGACGCGTGGTCGGGGTCAGGGCCTTTTCCAGGTTGACCCGGCTGCCGCTTTTAAGGTCGTTGAACGCAGTGCAGTCAAGGGTTTCGCGGCTGACGTCAGCCATAAAACCGTTGCCCGGCAGCTCAACTGCGGTCAGGCACACGCCGTTGATCGCGATGCTGTCACCGAGTTTGACGTCGCTCAGGTCGAGCTTGCCGGTCTCTACATAAACCCGCACATCGCCACCCTTTGGGGTCAGTGCGCGGATGTTGCCGATGGATTCGATAATGCCGGTAAACATGGGCGTTCCCCTTGAGAACAAAACCTGCGCTAAACGAAGGCTGATAATTATACGCTTGCGGGCGACACAGGTATGGCTGTGACTCGCCAGTCATCCCCTACCGCGCGCATTTCAGTGATTTTGAGCAACGGCGCTTCGCTCATGTGGGTCAGCGGCAGCTCAAGCAACGGCCTCGCGGTCGACCCCAAAAACTTGGCGGCGATGAATATCTGGTATTCATCGACCAGGCCTTGCTCGGCAAAGGCGCCAGCCAGACGCGGACCTGCTTCAACCAGCACCTCATTGACGCCACGGGCGGCCAGCGCCACCAGCAGTTTGCGCAAATCGACCTGGCCGTTGGCACCGTGGATCACCAGGCACTCGGGGCCGGTGCGGTATTGCTCGGCGGGCGGCACGCAGGTGGCGACCAAGGCCGGGCCGGCCTTGAAAAACGGTGCGTCCAGCGGCACACGCAAGCGCCCGTCAATCAAAACCCGCAGCGGCGGACGGCTGAGCGCCAGCGCGGTCAGCTCGGGGCTCAAGCCCAGCTCAGGCCCGCGCACGGTCAGGCGCGCACCATCGGCCAGCACGGTATCAGCGCCGGTCAGCACCACACTGGCTTCGGCGCGCAGGCGCTGCACGGCCGAGCGCGCAGCCGGGCCGGTGATCCACTGGCTTTCACCGTTGGCCATGGCGGTGCGGCCATCCAGGCTCATGGCCATTTTGACCCGCACAAACGGCAGGCCGTGTTCCATGCGTTTAAGGAAGCCGGGGTTGAGCGCCCGCGCTTCTTGCTCAAGCACGCCGCTGCGCACGTCAACGCCCGCATCGGCCAGCCGCTTGAGCCCGCGCCCGGCGACTTCCGGGTTGGGGTCTTGCATGGCTGCAACCACTCGGGCGATGCCCGCATGCAGCAAGCCATCGGCACACGGCGGCGTATGCCCGTGGTGGCTGCACGGCTCGAGGGTGACGTAGGCGGTAGCGCCACGGGCCAACGCCCCTGCAGCACGCAGGGCGTGGACTTCTGCGTGGGGCTCGCCCGTGCGCTCGTGCCAGCCTTCGCCCACCACCTGCCCGTCGCGCACGATCACGCAACCGACCCGTGGATTAGGGTGAGTGGTGTACAGCCCTTTGCGCGCCAGTTCGATGGCTCGCGCCATGTAATGGGCGTCTAAAACAGCTTGTTCGGCGGTCAGGGTCATTCTTTGGAAGGCTCACGGGCGAGTCGATCGATCTCTTCGCGGAACTCGTTGAGGTCCTGGAAGCGTCGGTAGACAGAGGCGAATCGGATGTAGGCCACTTCGTCGAGCTTTTGCAGCTCGGTCATGACCAGCTCACCGACGACCAGCGATTTGACTTCGCGTTCGCCAGTGGCGCGCAGCTTGCTTTTGATATGGGCCAGCGCAGCTTCAAGGCGCTCGACACTGACCGGGCGCTTTTCCAGTGCTCGCTGCATGCCGGCGCGCAGTTTTTCTTCGTCAAAGGGCTGACGACTGCCGTCTTGCTTGATTAGTCGCGGTAACACCAACTCGGCTGTTTCAAAGGTGGTGAAACGCTCACCACAGGCCAGGCATTCACGCCGGCGGCGCACCTGATCGCCCTCGGCGACCAGACGCGAGTCGATGACTTTAGTGTCGTTGGCACCGCAGAATGGACAGTGCATGGTGGCGGCAACAAAAAATGGGAGGGCCATGGTAGGGTCTGTCCCCGTGTCAATGCAACCGCGACGCAATGAAGCGGGGACAGACCCTGGCGCATCCCGGTGGCAAGACAAGCCATAGGCTTTACGGTATACAGTCCGCCGACTACCTTTTTACACAATTTTTGACGTCGACTGACCTGCCGCTGGAGCTTCTCATGTCACTACGAACGTGTGTTTTGCTGTGTTTCGTCGGTTTGCTGGCCGCTTGCAGCAGCGAGCCAGCCAAACCGCCACAAACTCAAGTGCTGGCCCAGCCAGAAACCGACGCACCGGCCGATCTGGGGCCACTGCCGGCGTATCAGCGTGAACTAAGCGGCGTGCTGACCGGGGCACCGAAAGGCGCCGAGGTGGAGTTGGCGATCCTGATTGTTGACGAGCGCGGCCGCCCGCAGGGGCTGATGGCCAGCAGCAAGATCATCGGCAATAACCAGCCGTTGCCCTTCAAACTGCGCTTTAACCCCGAAGCCTTCCCTGCCGGGGCACGGGTTGAGTTGCGCGGGCGGGCCAGCCAGTCCGGCCAATTGATCCTGCACCTGCCCTCGCGCATCATCAGCCAGCCGTCGACGCAGAATGTGGGCACCCTGGCCTTTGTCAGCGCGCCATGAACACACCGCTCGACCTGCAACAGTCTTTACGCGCATTGCTCGGCGATGCGCGCCTGGTCATCACCGAGCTGCCAGGCACGGCACTCAAGCTCTGGCTGATTGATGCGCAGAACATGGACCGTGAGTTCACCCCCGATGAGACCCGGCGTATTCTCTATGAGCCCCCGTATTGGGCCTTTTGCTGGGCCAGCGGCCTGGCGCTGGCGCGCTACCTGGACGAGCAACCGCAGTGGGTACAAGGCAAGCGCGTGCTGGACTTTGGTGCCGGTTCGGGGATTGCTGCGATAGCCGCGGCAAAGGCGGGTGCGCTGGAAGTGGTGGCCTGCGACCTGGACCCTCTGGCGCTGGCGGCCTGCAGGGCGAATGCCGAACTCAATGGCGTACAGCTGCATTATTCCAGTGACTTTTTTGCCGAAGCTGACCGCTTCGATCTGGTCTTGGTGGCGGATGTACTGTACGACCGCGAGAACTTGCCGTTGCTGGATCAGTTTTTGACTCGCGGCCAGCAAACGCTGGTCGCTGATTCCCGGGTGCGCGATTTCCAGCATCCGCTGTACCAACAACTGGGCAGCCTCAAGGCGCTGACCTTGCCGGACCTGGCCGAACCCCATGAGTTTCGCAACGTCAGCCTGTATCACGCGCAACGCACGCACGCGGCTTTAAGCCTGCCTGTGCAGCCTTTATAGTTGCCTTCATTTACCTGTTTCGAGACTCTTGATGAATCAGCCTACACCTTCTTACAGCTTCGACGTGACCGCAGCCGATTTTCAGAAGCTGGTGGTCGACGCTTCTCACGAGCAACCGGTTCTGGTGGATTTCTGGGCCGAGTGGTGCGCACCGTGCAAGGTGATCCTGCCGATCCTTGAAAAAATCACCGAGAGTTATCAGGGCGAGTTGCTGCTGGCCAAGGTGAACTGCGACGTTGAACACGCACTGGTTCAACACTTCGGTATTCAGAGCCTGCCCATCGTAGTGCTATTTAAAGAGGGCAAGCCGGTCGAGCACTTCCAGGAAGCCTTGCCTGAGTCCGCCGTGCGCGCCTTGCTGGAGAAACACGTTGAAATGCCTGAGCCTGAAGAAGCAGATCCTCTGGAGCAAGCGCAGGCGCTGTTTGCCGAGAGCCGTTTTGCCGATGCTGAAGCGTTGCTCAAAGGCATCCTGACTGAAGACAACACCAACGCCAAAGCGCTGATTTTGTATGGCCGCTGCCTGGCTGAGCGCAATGAACTGGCCGAAGCCCAAGCAGTGCTGGACGCGGTTAAGAGCGATGAGCATAAAGCCGAACTGGCCGGTGCCAAGGCGCAATTGACGTTTCTGCGCCAGGCGGCAGAGCTGCCAGACGCGGCTGATCTGAAAACCCGCGTGGCGCAAAACCCGCAAGATGATGAGGCGGCGTATCAGTTGGCGATTCAGCAATTGGCCCGCCAGCAATATGAGGGTGCTCTGGAAGGCCTGCTGAAGTTGTTCATCCGCAACCGCAGCTACAACGAAGGCATCACCCACAAAACCTTGTTGCAAGTGTTTGAGTTGCTGGGCAATGACCACCCGCTGGTGACGACCTATCGCCGCAAGCTGTTTGCGGCGTTGTACTAAGGTCAAAAGATCGCGAGGCAAGCTCGCTCCTATGTATGGACTCGCCCCCCACTGTCAACCCGCTTTTGCCCACTGACACCCGGCTGCATCTATGTATAAGGCCTATTCTAGGAAGCCATAATCGGCTTCTGGCCAACATTTTATG
>NZ_JYLD01000030.1 GCF_001043025.1 Pseudomonas helleri
CTGGTCGCATCAGTTCATCGTAGGTAAAGCGCCGATGGGTGTCGCGCCCGTCCCAGCTATCACGCAACTGCCCGGCGGCGTCATGACAGGCAAGCCGCCAGCCGGCATCCACGCTCGTGGTCAGCAGCACTTGGCCGCTGAGGCTGTAGCGCATGGACTGGTTTGCAAGATCACTCAGCTCAAATAAACGCGGATCGCATTGCTGGTTCAACCGACCGATTGCGTCGTAGCGCTGAAGCGTGTTGCGTGCTTGTACCGTGTCCTGCGTTGCACTTCGGTGCCAAGACACCGTGCGCACGACAAGACCGCGAGGGTCGCTCACAGTCAAAGTCGGGGTGTTTTGGTGCAGGGACATGCTCAATAGCGCCTCAAAATATGAGGTTAGTGTTCAAGCTGGTGACAGTAGCGCTCTGTAAATACTTTAAACAACTGTCAGAAATGACAGGTCACAGAAGTAGGAAAATTCCGTAGTTTGCTCAGAAGTCATCAACACGAGCAGGATGCGGAAATGGCCACACATTCACTTCTCATGACACTTGTGCCCACCGCCAAACTTCCCGAAAAGGCCCTCGCTCCTGGTCGACAGGACCTCATGGGCGCGCTCCCGGCTGCTGCACTCCCTGCCCAATCAGGTAAAGCCGCCAAAAAACTGCCCCACCGGAGTGTTTGATCATGGCCGAAGACTCACTGAGTGTTTCTACCCCGGTACTGCCCAAAGGCGGCGGCGCGATTCAAAGTATCGGTAAAGGTTGGGGCGCGGTTGGCAGCTCAGGGGCTGCCAGCAGTGGGCTGCCTTTACCTGTGTCGGCGGGACGTGGTTATGGGCCTTCTCTGAGTTTGAGCTGCAGCAGTTCAGCGGGGAACGGGCTTTTTGGCCTGGGTTGGGCGCTCAACCTCGGGGTTGTTGCCCGACGCAGCAACAAGGGCGTACCCACTTACACTGATGAGGATGTGATTGTCGGCCCCAGCGGTGATGTGTGGCTGGCTGAGCGAGATCAACAGGGCGAGCGTTTCGCGACGCGTGTTACCCAACAAGGCATTGCATACGATGTGACCCGCCACTTTGCCCGTGCCGAAGGCGCTTTCGATCGCATTGAGCACTGGCGGCCAGTACCGGCCAAACCGACAGATCCGCTAGACCCGGGTTTTTGGCGGGTATACAGCGCCGATGGCAGCCAGTCTGTATTTGGCTTACGCCCCGGCTCTCGCAGTACGGACCCGCACAACCCGCTGCGGGTCGGCGAATGGTTGCTGGAAGAAACCATGAACGCCCATGGTGAGCACGTGCTTTACGAGTACAAGCCTGAAGACGAGGTGGGGCTGGACCCCGAGCACCCTCGCGACTTCATCGCCCAGTGCTATCTGAACCGTGTGCGTTACGGCAATTTCGAGGCGCATGACGCGCTTTACTTATGGGATGAACAAGCGCTTGAAAGTGCTCAGTGGCATTTCGACCTGCTGTTTGACTACGGCGAGCGCACAGTCGAGCTGACCGAAAAACCCACCTATGAAGAAGAAACCGTATGGCCGGTGCGCAGCGATCCGCACTCAAGTTTTGCTTACGGCTTTGAACTGGGCAATCTGCGTCTGTGCCGTCAAGTGTTGATGTTTCATCACTTCCCCGACGAATTGGGTGAGGCGCCATTGCTGGTGCAGCGCCTACTGCTGAACTATGAAACCAGCCCACTGAGTTACAACTGCCTGGTGGCAGCCCATCTCATCGCCTATGGTGATGATGGCGCAGCAGAGTTTCGCCCTCCTGTGGAGTTCACCTACTCAGCGTTTAAGCTGCAGGATCAGCACTTTACCGAGTTTGAGTCCATGCCCGGCCTCAATGATGGCCAGCAGTATCAACTGCTGGACCTTTATGGCGAAGGCATGCCCGGCGTGTTGTATCGAAGTGATGATAATTGGCTGTATCGCGAACCGATGCGCGCCGACTCGGGTGACACCAACCAAGTCAAATATGGCCCTTGGCAATCGTTGCCTACGCATCCAGTGGCTGACTCCAGCAAGCCGGTGCAGCAGTCACTGACCGATTTGACCGGCGACGGAAAACTGGACTGGATCGTAGCCCAGCCAGGCTTGAGCGGTTTTTTCACCCTCAACCCGGATCGCACATGGTCACGCTTTGCAACGTTCGCGGCATTCCCTCAGGAGTTCTTCCACCCGCAAGGGCAAATGGCCGATTTGATCGGTGCAGGATTGTCCGATTTGGCACTGATCGGCACGCGCAGCGTGCGCCTGTATGCCAATCGCCGCGAAGCAGGCTTTAGCGCTGCACTGGACGTGCCTCACCCTTTGCCAGACGACCATCTGCCCTTGCTCAGTGACAGCCGAACTGAAGTCGTAGCATTCAGCGACCTGCTGGGCAGCGGCCAACAACACTTGATACGTATTCGCCACAATGAGGTGCGCTGCTGGCCGAATCTGGGTCGGGGTAACTTTGGCAAAGGCTTCTTGCTGCCTTGCCCGCAGTTTGCGCAGTACGCAGACTTTGACGCATCCCGTGTATTACTGGCCGATCTGGATGGCAGCGGTGCGGCCGATATTCTGTACCTGAACTCGCAAACGATCGATATCTATATGAACCAATGCGGTAACGCTTTTGCTGCCAGGCAAAGCGTGCCCTGGCCCGAAGGCGTGCGTTACGACAATACCTGCCAACTCAGTACCGCAGACCTGCAAGGGCTGGGTTGTTCGAGCCTGATTTTTACATCACCGCACATGTCACCACGCCATTGGCGTTGCGACTTTGTACAGGCCAAGCCGTACATGCTTGTTGAAACCAATAACAACATGGGGGCAACAGGCACTGTCAGATATCGCAGTTCGGCTCAGGAGTGGCTGGACGAAAAGCAATCACTGCTTGCCGCTCAAAAACCTGCCGTTTGCTACCTGCCGTTTCCCATGCATGTGGTGGCTCAGCAAACTCAACTCGACGAGATTACCGGCAATCGCCTGACTCAACACTTCCAGTATCGTCAGGGCTTCTACGACGGTCTGGAGCGAGAAGTCCGCGGTTTTGGTCTGCTGATCCAGACTGATACCGAAGCTGCCGACAACGAAGACATACCGGTGGGCAATACCGCCCCGACACTGACCAAAACCTGGTTCCACACCGGCCGCTACCCCGAGCTTGCGCCAGACGGTTATGACCTGCGGGACACTAAGGCTCAACCCTTAGGCCCTACCCTGCTGAGCCGTTACAAGGCTGAAAGCCTCGGTGGGGGTGAAACTCGGCACCATGACAACCTTATTGTCGCGCCTACGCAGGCCCAATTGCGCGAAGTGGCACGAACCCTGAGCGGCTCCCTCCTTCGCGTAGAAGTCTTTGGTCTGGAAGATGCCGACGGTCATAACGTGCTGTATTCGGTGCAACACAATCGATACCTGGTCCGTGAGCTAATGGCCCAGGACCTTGAACACCGTCAGCCCTACGCGGCAATGCTGGTGTTGCCGCTGGAATCCATCAGCTACCAGTACGACAGCGCTACCAACCAAAACGAAGATTTTGATCCGCTCTGCAAGCACAGCGTAGGACTGAGTTGGGATGCCTATGGCAGTTCGACTCACGCCGTTGTAGTCGATTATGCACGGCGCAAAACGTCTGCCAGCGTGCCTCCGTTCGT
Organism: Pseudomonas helleri; assembly: GCF_001043025.1. Classification (GTDB taxonomy): domain Bacteria; phylum Pseudomonadota; class Gammaproteobacteria; order Pseudomonadales; family Pseudomonadaceae; genus Aquipseudomonas; species Aquipseudomonas helleri. Next base: position 3,633 of record NZ_JYLD01000030.1, read on the forward strand.
AGACGAGCATCAACAACGGTGGTGGCAGGCAGCCCACGATGAGGCCCAGCAGTCTTATTACTTGAGCGAAAGCCGGGCCCAGGCGATCAACCTGACGACCCGTAAAGCCTGGCGTCTTGGCTTGCCCTACCGGTCGCGCACTAATGCCCTGGTGCTACCCGCAAGCGAACTCTCCCCCGAAACGCTGGGTTACGAAACGCTATTGGATACCCTTGCAGGGCCGCTCAGACCACGACAAGAGCGCGTGCTGACAGGGCAAGCCGTCCAGCATTACAAAGGTGGTCAAGCAACATTGGCGGCGCTGGCCGACTTCACTGAAACGGCGGAGCTGGATGAAACCGCGCTGGCCGCCTATGACCGTGTATTTACCAAGCGTACTGATCTTTATCAGCGCCTCGAAGAGCTGGGTTATGTACGCATGGAGGTTTTTTTACCCAACGATGGAGAGGCGCTGTGGGCCGTCAGACGCGGATTCGCGACCTACGGCACGGCGGCCCAGTTTTACAACATCCTGCAATTTCGGCCCACCCTCAGTCATGGCCTGACAATCGTCACCTATGACCCGTACTTCCTGGCGCAGCTCAGTGTCACCACCCCGGATGGCTGTAGCACCGTGGCCACCTATGACTACCGAACCCTGCAAGCGTGGCGCATCGTCGACCCTAACCAGAATACCCAAGAGGCCATTTTTGACGCCTTCGGACAACTGCGGGCGAGCAGCTTCTACGGGACCGAACGCGGGGAAGCGATCGGATTTGATCCGATCAGCAGTTTTGAAACGAGCATCAAAGATCCGGGTGCGGCCATCGAAAGCCCTGAAGACGCGATTAAAAACGCCGCATCGGTAAGTGTCTACGACGCGTTTAGCTGGATGGGCCGTGTGCCAGACACCTTGCGTAATGACAAGGCCTGGATGCGCGAGCATGTGGCATCAGGTGACGTCATACCCTCCGGGCATCTATGTGCCAAGGCTCGGGCCCGCGCCATGACCCACCCGGAGTTGGCGCTCCTGGTTCAGGCGGTACGGCGCGAGCCGGTACACAGCGCCGTGCTGGTGGCAGATCGTTACCCTGGAGATGCCGCTCAACAAATCCGCATCAGCCTGGCGAGCTTCGACGGTTTTGGCCGCCCCCTGCAAAGCAAACAAAAAGTCGAGAATGGCTATGCCTATGCGGTCGACGATGAAGGCAACCTGATCATCGACAACGGTAAACCGGTCCAGGTACAGGACGTACCGCGATGGCGGGTCAGTGAGCGGGTGGAATACAACAACAAAGGCCTGGCGATTCGTACATATCAGCCTTACTTCGCGGATAAACATCGCTATATCAACGATGAGTCCTTTCGTGAGTTCGGTTACAGCGATCAACAGTTCTACGACTCTCTCGGGCGGCCGACTGACACGTTCACTGCCAGAGGCGGATGGCGCCGCCAAACCTACCTCACGTGGTACACCATCAGCGAAGATGAAAATGACCTGGACCAAGAGGTGCCGCCAGCACCGTTGAAGGCGACATTGCTGGCACAGTTGCGAAGCCGTCGTAAATGACGGCACTCAAGATCGGTTTGCACCAGCACACACCCAGCCTCTTGGTCACAGACCCACGTGGTTTGGTTATACGCAGCATTGCTTATCATCGACAGGAAGTTGAGGAGCCCATCGCTGAGCGGGTCCAGCGTCAAGTGTTCAATGCCAAGGGGCACCTGTGCCAGCAATGGGACCCGCGTTTATGTGAGCTGAGCGATCTTGCAAACCAGTCCATGCGCTACAGCCTCAGCGGCCAAGTCCTGCTGACCACGAGCGTGGATGCCGGCTGGCGGCTTGCCTGTCATGACGCCGCCGGGCAGTTGCGTGATAGCTGGGACGGGCGCGACACCCATCGGCGCTTTACCTACGATGAACTGATGCGACCAG
>NZ_JYLD01000031.1 GCF_001043025.1 Pseudomonas helleri
GATGGTGAATGTTGATTTCTGATCTTTTGATTAGATCGTTCTTTAAAAATTTGGGTATGTGATAGAAAGATAGACTGAATGACACTTTCACTGGTGTTTATTCAGGCTAAGGTAAAATTTGTGATTCTCTTAATTGAGTGTGCGAATTTTCGGCGAATGTTGTCTTCATAGTATAACCAGATTGCTTGGGGTTATATGGTCAAGTGAAGAAGCGCATACGGTGGATGCCTTGGCAGTCAGAGGCGATGAAAGACGTGGTAGCCTGCGAAAAGCTTCGGGGAGTCGGCAAACAGACTTTGATCCGGAGATGTCTGAATGGGGGAACCCACCTAACATAAGTTAGGTATCTTAAGCTGAATACATAGGCTTAAGAAGCGAACCAGGGGAACTGAAACATCTAAGTACCCTGAGGAAAAGAAATCAACCGAGATTCCCTTAGTAGTGGCGAGCGAACGGGGACCAGCCCTTAAGCTGTATTGATGTTAGCGGAACGCTCTGGAAAGTGCGGCCATAGTGGGTGATAGCCCTGTACGCGAAAACATCTTTACAGTGAAATCGAGTAGGACGGAGCACGAGAAACTTTGTCTGAATATGGGGGGACCATCCTCCAAGGCTAAATACTACTGACTGACCGATAGTGAACTAGTACCGTGAGGGAAAGGCGAAAAGAACCCCGGAGAGGGGAGTGAAATAGATCCTGAAACCGTATGCGTACAAGCAGTGGGAGCCTACTTTGTTAGGTGACTGCGTACCTTTTGTATAATGGGTCAGCGACTTATTTTCAGTGGCAAGCTTAACCGAATAGGGGAGGCGTAGCGAAAGCGAGTCTTAATAGGGCGTCTAGTCGCTGGGAATAGACCCGAAACCGGGCGATCTATCCATGGGCAGGTTGAAGGTTGGGTAACACTAACTGGAGGACCGAACCGACTACCGTTGAAAAGTTAGCGGATGACCTGTGGATCGGAGTGAAAGGCTAATCAAGCTCGGAGATAGCTGGTTCTCCTCGAAAGCTATTTAGGTAGCGCCTCATGTATCACTGTAGGGGGTAGAGCACTGTTTCGGCTAGGGGGTCATCCCGACTTACCAAACCGATGCAAACTCCGAATACCTACAAGTGCCGAGCATGGGAGACACACGGCGGGTGCTAACGTCCGTCGTGAAAAGGGAAACAACCCAGACCGTCAGCTAAGGTCCCAAAGTTATGGTTAAGTGGGAAACGATGTGGGAAGGCTTAGACAGCTAGGAGGTTGGCTTAGAAGCAGCCACCCTTTAAAGAAAGCGTAATAGCTCACTAGTCGAGTCGGCCTGCGCGGAAGATTTAACGGGGCTCAAACCATACACCGAAGCTACGGGTATCACTTAGGTGATGCGGTAGAGGAGCGTTCTGTAAGCCTGTGAAGGTGAGTTGAGAAGCTTGCTGGAGGTATCAGAAGTGCGAATGCTGACATGAGTAACGACAATGGGTGTGAAAAACACCCACGCCGAAAGACCAAGGTTTCCTGCGCAACGTTAATCGACGCAGGGTTAGTCGGTCCCTAAGGCGAGGCTGAAAAGCGTAGTCGATGGAAAACAGGTTAATATTCCTGTACTTCTGGTTATTGCGATGGAGGGACGGAGAAGGCTAGGCCAGCTTGGCGTTGGTTGTCCAAGTTTAAGGTGGTAGGCTGGAATCTTAGGTAAATCCGGGATTCTAAGGCCGAGAGCTGATGACGAGTTATCTTTTAGATAACGAAGTGGTTGATGCCATGCTTCCAAGAAAAGCTTCTAAGCTTCAGATAACCAGGAACCGTACCCCAAACCGACACAGGTGGTTGGGTAGAGAATACCAAGGCGCTTGAGAGAACTCGGGTGAAGGAACTAGGCAAAATGGCACCGTAACTTCGGGAGAAGGTGCGCCGATGAGGGTGAAGCATTTACTGCGTAAGCTCACGTCGGTCGAAGATACCAGGCCGCTGCGACTGTTTATTAAAAACACAGCACTCTGCAAACACGAAAGTGGACGTATAGGGTGTGACGCCTGCCCGGTGCCGGAAGGTTAATTGATGGGGTTAGCTAACGCGAAGCTCTTGATCGAAGCCCCGGTAAACGGCGGCCGTAACTATAACGGTCCTAAGGTAGCGAAATTCCTTGTCGGGTAAGTTCCGACCTGCACGAATGGCGTAACGATGGCGGCGCTGTCTCCACCCGAGACTCAGTGAAATTGAAATCGCTGTGAAGATGCAGTGTATCCGCGGCTAGACGGAAAGACCCCGTGAACCTTTACTATAGCTTTGCACTGGACTTTGAATTTGCTTGTGTAGGATAGGTGGGAGGCTTTGAAGCGTGAACGCCAGTTTGCGTGGAGCCATCCTTGAAATACCACCCTGGCAACTTTGAGGTTCTAACTCAGGTCCGTTATCCGGATCGAGGACAGTGTATGGTGGGTAGTTTGACTGGGGCGGTCTCCTCCTAAAGAGTAACGGAGGAGTACGAAGGTGCGCTCAGACCGGTCGGAAATCGGTCGTAGAGTATAAAGGCAAAAGCGCGCTTGACTGCGAGACAGACACGTCGAGCAGGTACGAAAGTAGGTCTTAGTGATCCGGTGGTTCTGTATGGAAGGGCCATCGCTCAACGGATAAAAGGTACTCCGGGGATAACAGGCTGATACCGCCCAAGAGTTCATATCGACGGCGGTGTTTGGCACCTCGATGTCGGCTCATCACATCCTGGGGCTGAAGCCGGTCCCAAGGGTATGGCTGTTCGCCATTTAAAGTGGTACGCGAGCTGGGTTTAGAACGTCGTGAGACAGTTCGGTCCCTATCTGCCGTGGACGTTTGAGATTTGAGAGGGGCTGCTCCTAGTACGAGAGGACCGGAGTGGACGAACCTCTGGTGTTCCGGTTGTCACGCCAGTGGCATTGCCGGGTAGCTATGTTCGGGAAAGATAACCGCTGAAAGCATCTAAGCGGGAAACTTGCCTCAAGATGAGATCTCACTGGAACCTTGAGTTCCCTAAAGGGCCGTCGAAGACTACGACGTTGATAGGTTGGGTGTGTAAGCGCTGTGAGGCGTTGAGCTAACCAATACTAATTGCCCGTGAGGCTTGACCATATAACACCCAAGCAATTTGAGTAGGCTTTGTAACCAAAGCGACCAGATTGCGGTGTGTGAAGACGATACAAACCGAAAGTTTGCAATTCACAAACACCGACTCTATTACATACCCATTTGCTGGAGCGTTACGCATGTAACGACCTGGCTACCGAATTTCTTGACGACCATAGAGCATTGGAACCACCTGATCCCATCCCGAACTCAGTAGTGAAACGATGCATCGCCGATGGTAGTGTGGGGTTTCCCCATGTGAGAGTAGGTCATCGTCAAGATTAAATTCC
>NZ_JYLD01000032.1 GCF_001043025.1 Pseudomonas helleri
CACTCCAGGCAATCTCGCCGCGTTGGTCGGTGAGTTCCATCGGCGTGCCGAGGTGGTCGCACTGGTACCAGGCCATGGCGTTGAACGGTTTTGCCACGGGTTGGTGTTGCCACAGCGGGTCGCGGTCGATGTGGTAGCCGTTTTCATGGCTTGGCTCGCGCACTAGCGACAGGTTGCGGTTTTCGACGGTTTGGGCGACGGGGATGAAGCTGCCCGGTTCGTAGAAGTAGTGGATCAGGCGTCGTTCGCCGGGGTTGTCGCTGTAGCGCGTTTCATAGGCGAGGTTGTCGCCGTCCCAGCCGTAGATGTTTTGGCCGCAGTCGTATTGGGCGTTGAGCGTGCGCTGTTGCTGCTCGATCCACGCCGGGCCGGCGCCCGGGCTGGGCGGGCAGTGGGCTTTAGAGTATTTGGCTACGCGTCGCCCCAGTTCGTCGTAGGCGAAGTCGGCGGTCAGACGATCGTCTTCGTAGCGGGTCAGGCGGTCGTAGAGGTCCCAGGTGAAACGGACTTTTTTGCCGTTGTCGAGGCGTTCAAGGAGGTTGTCGAGGAGCTTGGGCGGCGGGTGGTGGATGGGCCGGCGCGGAGCCTTGGGGTCGAGCAGGCAGCCGAGCGGGTCGTAAGTCCGCAGGCATTGGCGACGCTGGGCCAATACCGATGATGGCTGCTTGTTAAAGAACAGTGCCGTGTGAAGTTAGCGACAAATCAAAGTGCGCGACTTGCTGGCGATCAGGCTGGCACCGAAAGCATGTTTCATGCAGCCCAAGACACCGTTGACGTAATAATTACTCTTGCTCGACTATTTATTCACTTCACAGTATTCGGCTCGTAGCTAAGTGATGAAGGTGGCTATATATCTAAGTTGATGAATGATTAGTTAGAAAAGTTTTTTGTTTTTTTAATTTTTCTGTAGTTATTATAATTTCGTGCTTAAATTTAAGTAGGCTCAGGTTTTCTAGTGTGATGCTATTTGAATTCCACGGTTTTAGTGCAATTTTTTCTTCGTGTTCAATAAGGAAAAAAGCTGCTTGATCCCCGTCAAAGCTTTCGACGCCAATCGGTAGGCAGGAGTTTCTAATGTTATGCGATATCAGTAATGGCAATTCGGTATTTATATTTTTTAGGGTGCATTTTTTTAGGTGGTACTTGTTTAGGCGCGTGGTTAGATCTTCAAGTGCAACTATTAGTGTATTTGTTAAAGTGGTTTGGTTGTAATCTCCAATTGTTGTTGAGGGAAACACAAATTGGCACCTTGAGAAAATGTGTTTTTTGTCGTTTGATAAAAATGTGTCGAGTCGTACGAATGATTTGCTCATCTTTTTTTTACTCCACAAATACAGTCTTTTCTCATGGCGTTAAATCTTTTTTCAATCTCAGGTGGAAGTGGGACGCCGCGTCCTTGCGATGAATCTCCGTTCCAGTGAACATTTCCGTCATTGCTGTTCCCGAACCTGTGAATCACCCCGTCTTCGTCCATGGCATACCAGTGCCTTCCATCGACGTCAGGTATTGCTCGCTTGTAAAGTTGCTCTGCGTTTTGAGGGATTATTGATGTTTTCGATCCGCCGCCTCTGAAGTTTCCTGATGAAAGGTCATGATGGCCGGGATTATGATATTTGGGTTTTGGTCCGTGATAGTGTCCTTGTTTATTGGTACGGTTCAACCCAAACGGATCAACCCACCCCACCGGATTCGGTGCATACGCATAGACGTTCAGCCCACCCGCAAACCCGATCGGATCCTTGCTTATAAACCTCCCGACCTGCGGATCATAGTACCGATAGCGGTTGTAGTGCAGTCCGGTTTCGGTGTCGAAGTATTGCCCTTGAAAGCGCAGCGGGTTGCGGATGTTTTCGCGTATTGCGCTGCCGGTACGCTTCTCTTTGGCCAACCCCCACGCTTGATACGTCCCACTCCAGGCAATCTCGCCGCGTTGGTCGGTGAGTTCCATGGGCGTGCCGAGGTGGTCGCATTGGTACCAGGCTATGGCGTTGAACGGTTTTGCCACGGGTTGGTGTTGCCACAGCGGGTCGCGGTCGATGTGGTAGCCGTTTTCATGGCTTGGCTCGCGCACGAGCGACAGGCTGCGGTTTTCGACGGTCTGGGCGACGGGGATGAAGCTGCCCGGTTCGTAGAAGTAGTGGATCAGACGTCGTTCGCCAGGGTTGTCGCTGTAGCGTGTTTCATAAGCGAGGGTGTCGCCGTCCCAGCCGTAGATGTTTTGGCCGCAGTCGTATTGGGCGTTGAGCGTGCGCTGTTGCTGCTCGATCCACGCCGGGCCGGCGCCGGGGCTGGGCGGGCAGTGGACTTTGAACA
>NZ_JYLD01000034.1 GCF_001043025.1 Pseudomonas helleri
GTAATTACATGGACTCGCCCAAGCCGAGGCGTCTGTGCGCCACGGTGGCATTCTATTAGAAGCCAACGACAGCGAGGGCGAGTCCATGAAAAAGAATACGACGACCAATCAGTACGTGCCAACCGATGTTTTGAAATGCACCGTCATTGCCGTAGACCTTGCTAAAAGGGTCTTCCAGGTGGCTGGTCAGGATGCTGCTGGCCTTACGGTGTATGAGGAACGCATCAATTCGCGTGAGTCCTTTCATGCATTTCTTCGTAAGCTGCCAACAAGCATAACCGTGCTGGTGGAGACCGGTCCGGGGGCTCAGGCATGGGCGCAACTGCTGAAAACTCAAGGCAATCCTGTCCGGATATTGCCAGCCCAGCATGTCGCCAATCACCGCAGCGGCCCCAAGAACGATCGTAACGATGCACTGGCCATATTGCGCGCAGGCAGAGATACCAGCATCTCGTCGGTACCGGTCAAGAGTGCTGCAGCCTTGGCTATGCAAGCTCTGCATCGTGTTCGGCAAGGTTACGTGCGCCGTCGCACGGCAATGAGTAATCAGATGCGCGGTTTGCTGTTGGAGCACGGTCTTGCCATGGCGCAGGGCGATTCCGCGTTTAGCCAAGGCATCCCCCGCATTCTGGAAGATGCCACTCAGCCATTGCCTGACATGTTGCGCGAATTAATTGATGAGTTACTGGGCGAATGGAGTCAGTTGGGCGAGCGTATCAACGTACTGACCGGTCGACTGGAAACAGCTGCAAAAAATGACGAAACAGCCAAGCGGCTGATGACCGTACGCGGTATCGGTCCGATTATTTCTACAGCAGTGATCGCTAAACAAACCGAGCCTGAGCGCTTCGCCAACGCGCGGCAGTTCGCTGCTTACTTTGGATTGGTGCCCAAGCAGAACAGCAGCGGAGAAAAAGTCCGATTGGGCAAGATGAGCAAGCATGGCGATGCCTACTTGCGAAGCTTGGCGATTCAGGGCGCTCACGCGGTGTTGAGGCAGGTGAAAGCTAATTCAGAGGATCCAGATGACCGGCGATTGCAACGCTGGGTGTCCAGGTTGGGCCGTAAAGAGGCGGCCGTCCGGTTAGCCAACCGCAACTTGCGCATCATCTGGGTGCTGTTACAAAACGACCAAACTTATCGCCGCCAAGTGAACAATGACCTGGAGAAAGCGATGAGCTAAGGATCCAAAGAGTTCTGCCACCGGGGTGTAAACCGCTCCAACCCATGCTTAAGAACATTGATCACAGGTCAGACCGTCGCGAATTTATGCCTGCGCTCCTACCGGCCCTTGAGGCCTAACTGTAATTGGCATATCGCGAGCTCATAAAATGTTGGCCAGAAGCCGATTATGGCTTCCTAGAATAGGCCTTATACATAGATGCAGCCGGGTGTCAGTGGGCAAAAGCGGGTTGACAGTGGGGGGCGAGTCCATACATAGGAGCGAGCTTG
>NZ_JYLD01000035.1 GCF_001043025.1 Pseudomonas helleri
TAATGCCAGTCAGTTAAGACTGACGCATTGACCTTTAGCCCACAGGCCGCAAAATCCGATGCTTGGAAACGAGCATCGGATTTTTTATGCGCCTATCAAAAGCCCTGTCCCTCACCCATGAAATGGCATTGCAGCCACATGCCCTTGAGGGGCTAGGAGCCTTGCATGATCCAGACATCGTTAAGCAAGCCTTCGAAAGCGCGGGTGTCTCGACCATTCGCAAGCGCCGTCTTCCACTTGAAAGCCTAGTGTGGTGCATCATCGGCATGGCGTTGTTTCGCCGGATGTCGGCTTGGGATGTTGTGAATCACATGGACATCATGCTGCCGGGCAAGCGGCTTCTGGTAGCACCGAGCGCTATTGTTCAAGGGCGGCAACGGCTCGGGAGCGATGCTGTCCGCGAAGTCTTCACGCTTACCCAGCAGCGGTGGCACGAAGAGGCCAAACACCCTCAATGGCTGGGACTAACGCTACTTGGCGTGGATGGTGTCGTCTGGAATGCTCCGGATACCGCGCAAAACCGTGCGCACTATGGCGGCGCTACTAACCAGCACGGCGATGGCAGTTTTCCTCAAGTTCGAATGGTCTGTCAGATGGAGCTGACCAGCCACCTGCTGATAAGCAGCACGTTCGAGAGCTACCACAGTAGCGAAATGAAGTTGGCCGAAAAACTGATCTCCACGACTCCCGATCATTCGCTCACCCTGTTCGACAAAGGGTTCTACTCGTTGGGCTTGCTGCACCACTGGCAATCACAAGGTGAGCATCGACACTGGCTGATCCCTTTGAAAAAAGGCACTCAGTACGAGATCAAGCACAAGCTTGGGCGCAATGATGCCTTGGTCATGCTGCGGACATCGCCTCAAGCCCGCAAGCAATGGCCAGGCTTGCCGCTAGAAATTCGAGCGCGACTATTAAGCAAAACGATCAAGGGAAAGGTTGTAAGCGTGCTGACCTCCATGACCGATCCGCTGCGCTTCCCGTGCGATGAGATCGTCGATCTTTACAGTCAGCGTTGGGAAATCGAACTGGGCTATCGCGAGATCAAACAAGGACTTTTGGGGGGAGAGTACACGCTGCGAAGCAAGACACCGGAGATGATTGCGCAAGAGCTGTGGGGCGTGCTGCTGGGTTACAACCTATTGCGTTATCAGATGGTGCAAATGTCCAGGCAGTGCCCTGGTGTGTACCCATGTGAAATGAGCTTTACCGCCTGCAGTTGGGCGATTTTGGGCTTGCTGCATGGCACGTCACTGAACCATCCCGGCAACTTGCCAGGGTTTCTAGCCGATTTGCAGGCATCAGCGCCGCAGTATGTTTTGCCCCATCGGCGACCTGATCGGTGGTTCCCGCGAGCAGTGAAGCAGCGCCCAGCAAAATATCCGACCCGAAAATAAAGATGCCAGTCAGCTTAACTGACTGGCATTAGCC
>NZ_JYLD01000036.1 GCF_001043025.1 Pseudomonas helleri
TGAATCGCCCCTAGTTTCGTAGACACCTCCAAGCCTTAAAATGAGGCCCATTAGGAGGTGCCATGAGCAACCAGCGATATCCCGAAGAATTCAAAATCCAGGCGGTCAAACAAGTGACCGAAAAGAAGCTTCCTGTCTCGGAGGTGGCTGCACGATTGGGTGTGTCCGTGCACAGCCTCTATGCCTGGGTTAAGCGCTACACCAAGCCCCAGGAACAGCGCGTTGAGGAGGATGATCAGAGCGCTGAGGTTCGTCGTCTACGGGCCGAGCTGAAACGGGTGACGGAGGAGCGAGACATCTTAAAAAAGGCCGCCGCGTACTTTGCCAAGGAGTGCGGCTGAAGTACGCCTTTATTAAGCAGCAAGCGGGTCATTACGCGATTCGACGGCTTTGCCTGACGCTCAAGGTTCATCCCAGCGGCTACTACGCGTGGCTATCAGAACCAAAATCTGCGCGAGCCAAGGACGATCAGCGACTGCTTGGACTGATCAAACACTCCTGGTTGGAAAGCGGTGGTGTTTATGGCTATCGCAAGATCCATGATGACCTGCGAGAGGTTGGTGAGAGCTGTGGCCGTCACCGGGTAGCTAGGTTGATGCGCCTTGAAGGTTTACGTTCTCAGACTGGGTATCGACGGAGGCCGGGAAAATATGGCGGTAAACCAGCCGTTGCCTCACCGAACTTACTGAAGCGCCAATTCGATGTCAGAGAACCCAACAAAGTCTGGGTCACAGACATTACCTACATCCGAACATATGAAGGCTGGCTGTATTTGGCCGTGGTGCTCGATCTGTTTTCACGCCAGATCATTGGTTGGTCAATGAAGTCGCAGATGACCAGCGACGTAGCCATTGATGCACTGCTGATGGCGGTTTGGAGACGTAAGCCGAAGCAAGAGGTGATGATCCACTCGGATCAAGGCAGTCAGTACAGCAGCTCAGACTGGCGAAGCTTCTTGAAAGCTAACAACCTGGTAGCCAGCATGAGTCGTCGAGGTAACTGCCACGACAACGCTGTGGCGGAGAGCTTTTTCCAGCTGCTAAAGCGGGAGCGGATCAAGCGTAAAATCTACACTACACGCCAGGATGCTCGGGATGATGTGTTCGATTACATCGAGATGTTTTACAACCCAAAACGACGCCACAGTTTCAACAATCAGCTGTCACCGGTAGAGTTTGAAAAGCGTTACGCAGCGAGCCTGGAGAGTGTCTAGGAAACCCGGGGCGATTCA
>NZ_JYLD01000003.1 GCF_001043025.1 Pseudomonas helleri
CGATTACATCGAGATGTTTTACAACCCAAAACGACGCCACAGTTTCAACAATCAGCTGTCACCGGTAGAGTTTGAAAAGCGTTACGCAGCGAGCCTGGAGAGTGTCTAGGAAACCCGGGGCGATTCATTGCTATGGTACTCTGGTGGGCACGTTAGAGTGATGATTACCCACTTCATCCCATGCTTTTGGGCTATGACATCCATAGCTTTGGCTTGAAGGTAGGATTTATTAAACGTAGCTTTCGTTGAATTTCTATATATATCAGCAAGATTTTTTCGCGGGCTAAGCTCTAAGCGCTTTTCAATCTCTTTTTCACGCGCTTTAAGGATTTCTATAGTAGCGTCCGAACAGTAGGGCATCTTCCCCTTCTCAACAGACCCTAGCAAACCTTGACGTCTGGCATCCTTCTCCCTTTCTGAGTCCAAGATGCGGTTCAGGTTGGTTAACCAAAATCGTTCACTGCTTAGTCGCTTGAGACGTCCCAGAGTAGTAGACTTTTTGATAGCCCCTACCCCCACCCCATACTCGTGCACATGCAAGGAATGGAATTCTTTGATCTCATCAGGCGCACTAGCTAAGAAAACCCAATGCCGGCGGGCAATATTAGAAGCAACCTTGCTGACGGCTTTAGATGGAAATCTCTTTAGCTCCTCTAATGCAGGAGCCGAGTAACTGAAGGAGGGCTGAATACCAGGCACGACGACGCTCTAACAAATGCGTCGTGCATGCGTGGATTGAGTTTTTGCTTCACAGCAACTTGACTATCTCAAAGCCAAAAGGATATTAACAATATATAAAATCTAACGACTTATCCCTGACAATAGATCGCAGCTATTGACAGAAAGTCAAAGATAGTTGATCTCGTGTTAAGAGCGGAGACACCTACCTGGTTGACAGGCTCGTTAGGTATCACAAAACGACCCTTAAATGATGCTCTCTACCCACTCCCTTAAAGGCATCATTTAAATAGGGTTTACTTGTTTTCGATACCTTGTTAAAGTGATCCCACGTTTAATGATCCGCTCCCGGAGTTGTCTGATGTCCCGTACCTTTTTGTATGCACGTGTCTCAACGTCAGGCCAGTTCACTGAAAACCAAGTGCAGGAAGTGAAGTCCGTTGGCTTTGATGTACAGCCAGGCAGGGTAGTCGAGGAAACCATCTCGGGTAGTGTGGCGGCTAAGGAACGTCCAGGCTTTCAAAAGCTATTGGAACGCATGGAGAGTGGCGACGTGCTAATCGTTACCAAGCTTGATCGTCTAGGACGTAACGCAATGGACGTGCGGCAGTCAGTTGAACATCTGGCTTCTACAGGCATACGCGTTCACTGTCTCGCCCTTGGCGGTGTAGACCTGACATCGGCTGCGGGCAAGATGACTATGCAAGTCCTAGGCGCTGTAGCTGAGTTTGAGCGTGACTTACTGATCGAACGTACCCAGCAAGGTTTGATTCGCGCAAAGGCTGCGGGCAAGAAGCTGGGTAGGCCGCAGGCTTCTAGCACTACAACAGCAGTACAACGACTCAAAGCTAAGGGCATGACACAGACCCAGGCATCCGAAGAGCTGGGCGTAGGCATTGCCACAATCAAACGGCATTGGAATAAGGCTTCAGTGAACCTGTGACACCCTAGGAGCCCGCTCTAGAACGAGCTCTTTGGCACCAAGCGTTGACAGGAACCTAATGTAGAGCCCTGCCAACCATTGCAATTACTCACTCAGCAATTACAACTGGATATGCTGCGCATGTATTTTATTTGAGATAAACGCGAGCGGTACGGAAAACAGAGAACTTATAATCCGTACCGTTCTGCCTAAAGGCTAATAATATCCGGTCGACTCTCAACATCTATAGGGGGTGGCGAAGGAACAACAGGCGGTATAGCCAGGATACTTGCAAGATTAGTCTTTTCAACATCCAAGACAAACTCCAACCCGAGAATAGAAGCTTTATTCTTAGCATTACCTAAACTGACACCCCATCTCTTCTCTAAAAAGTCTAGCAAGTATATACCGCGACGAAGAATTTCTTTTGCAGTCCAATTTTCGTTTGTAGCAACTTGAATCTCAGACAAGCAACCATATCTAAACCCTACTTTTTGGATTTCATCACCTTTCTTCAAGTCGAAACTTTTGTTGCTTAGCGACGCATTCTTCCCGTGTGACACGGGCAGCAAGTTTCCCAGGGAGTTCTTTAAAACATTTCTTTGTTTGACCGTATAGCTAGCAAAAGGATTTTTCCAAGAGGAACCTTCCGCCTTCTGGGGGTAAATATGCTCTATTGTTTTATGATCCTTTTCGAAATTTTCCCTACCAACATCTTCCGACCAGGTTAACAGTTGACGACTCGTTTTTGATTGTACTCGAAGCTCTTGCTCGTACTCATACATAAAGTAGCGCAGTTGCTTCCAAGCGTAGTACCCGCTACCAGAAGGTTTCCCGATTGAGGTCATAGCATCTTTGAAATCTTTAGATTTTGCGAAAGCATCACCGGATTCCGTTAAACGTTTTGTTAACGCGTCAACCTGGAGCTTCCCGGCAAATAACTTGCCAGCAGTATCCACCATATCGAATTCAAAGAAATATCTTTTTAACTTAAATAAAAACCCAAATCGCTCTATAGCTGTAAGCGCAGCTTCCCTGGACTCGGACTTAACGGTTTTATGCATGATAGCCGTACAAACCATGAAAATACCCGTATCATCGAGTCGGTTTATTTGGCTGAGTTTAAGCTTTTCGAAATCCGTCCACCCCCCGTCTTCCGGATGGGCAATTTGATAATAGGTTCTTACTAGGCTCTTTATACTCTGTGAATAATCATAAACTTCTGATATATCTAGAGTTTTTGATTTAATGTCTGAGGACTCGTCGTCACCATTAGCGACTTCAGAACTATCATCCGACGTTAATTCATCCGCGCCCACCTGGCCGGGAGCATGGGCTACAAGCCTTTTTGGAGTGAACACCTCATCCAAAAGATAGTCTTTGTATTCATGAGTGTAATTCAAATATCGCCTAATATCAGTAGGATCTCCTGACTCAGATGACATGTACGACCCGAAATAACTTATGAAGTGAGTTCTTAGAAAATCGTCATCATCCAGTTTTCGCCGATTAGTCTTTCCTAGAAAATGATATATTGATTTCCAGCTCTCATTAATTGCTTTGCGCAACTGATTACTTTCACTTTTTTCCACATCAAATTTTGTGGAAAGATAAATCAGCCTGTTTTTCATGAGTTCTAGATGGGAAAGCGGTTTCCCTCTGTTATTCATGGTTTCGAAGGTGACAAAAACATCAAGGTCTTTTTCAATATAAAATATGTTGAATTGCAGATGCTGAGTTAGAGTAGTGAAGATATACTCTAAATCTTCAACCGTTAAATCTGTCAACTTTTCATTGAAAAAGTCTTTTGCAGCTACAAGATTCTTCGTGTAAATGGTCTCTTCAGAAAGGCCATGCAGTACGGACTCATCGCCAAATATTTTTTGCTTAAGAAATTCGTGACTTGGGTTGTCTTTCTCATATCCAAACATGTAAGACTTAGATATACCTTTGCCTTTTGCTTCGCAGATATACTTTTTCCTAATGTCACTTTTTTCCGTAAAGTTCAGAAGCTGATCTTCGGGTATTTTATCGAGTATGCACTGAAGCAATATTATTGCCGTAGTTAGCCGCTGTTGTCCGTCCACAACATACATGGGACTGTAACGCTTAGACTCAATTATCCACAGATCATCTTCCCAGGTCTTATAGTTTTCTTCTGAAACAGGCTCAAGTGTTAAAACGCCTGTATAATGGCTCTTAGCGTCTGGAAGCTGCTCAATATCATTCCAAAAATCCTTGAGATGTTTCGCCTCCCAAGAGTAACCGCGCTGGTAATCAGGTATTCTGAAAATCACTTCTGCAAATATTTTTGAAAGAGACTTTAGTTCTGATTGCATTGTTGGCTCGAATTATAGTGATGTCATACCGCTAGCCTAGCTCACTGGGCGCTCTTTTTACAGACCATGCGCCACAACGGTGTCGAATTGAGCCACCTATGTGATACGGACATCTGGTCACGCTCTACGGTTTCTGACCTATGTAACCGATACCTGATGGAATGCGGGAGGGTTGATTGGATACCCTTGGGCATCGAGTTATCGACGGGGGGGGTGTCGCTTGCTGAGCCATGGGCTGACACAACTTAACAGGAGGGCTGACGGTGTAGGTTGCCTTCGATGTATTAGCGGACTTCGCGCGACCCAGTATTGATGGACGCACCAGTGGTGGCTGAGCTGCGAAAGCTGAAGGAATTCAGTCGGGTCAAACCCGATTAAGCTCCGAAAGCACACAGACCACGCGCCACGCAGATCGACTAGGGCAGTCAGTGTCTGAGGACGTACTAGCCCAGATATGAGACGAACGGCATCTGACTGGCAGCCCTACTAGCAACAAGGATGCGTTTGCCCCCTTATTGCCCCCTTCAAAAACGTATATAGCCGTTCGGACAAACCGAAATGCCGAATAATATGGTGTCCCAGGGCCGGTTCGAACGGCCAACCTTCCCCTTAGGAGGGGGATGCTCTATCCAATTGAGCTACTGAGACAAACGTTTGCGCCACACGCTGATGGCGTGACGCAGAGGACGGCGTGCATGTTAACGGGCATGCCTTTGTTTGTCATGTCGTCCGTGGGCTTTTTGCGTGTGGGTGGGTGCGCTACAGGGTGGTGGGTGGTTGGGTATCGCAGCCTCGCTGCGCGAGTCAGCGACTACGGGGTGGTTGGGGTGGCGGGATTTTTGTGGGGATCAAAAGATCGCGAGGCAAGCTCGCTCCTACAGTTTGATTGGGGATGGTGGCGGGGGTTGGCGCAAAATAAGGCTTTTCGTACGACGCTTCGCTTTCCATCTGGTGAAACTTCCGAGAAAATCCCATTCGCTTGCGCCTGTTCAGTCCGGGGAATAGTCTCGGCCCATCGCTGTCTTTCAGCGGTCGGGTTTAGTAGCCCGACTTGCAAACTTGGCGCAAGTCGCCACCTCCGCAAGGCGCTTTTTTTCGGCCTGCGTTTTATGGTGGCCGTGCGCAGGGCACTTTCGAGTGCGCCGGTTTCCAAGTTTGCCGGTCTACTAACCTGCGTACGGCTGCCTCCCCCTCGTTTAGTAGCGATTAAGGGCAGCTCCCTAAACTTGGAGAGACCTATGAAGAAGATTGTTCCCGATCCACCTACCCTCCCCTTGCACGAGGCTGCTCAGTGCAGTGATGTGTCGTTGGACCGTGCCGCCGCTGAGCGTGCACTGGACTTTTATTTGCTCGACCCTAAGCCTCCACGACACGTGGATCAGGCCACGTATGTCATCCCCGACGGTGTCAATTTAGAAGCGGCTTTGGCCCAGGCGTCAGACTTGTTGCGCTGCGCGGGCGCTTCGGCGAGTGAGGCGGGGAATGGTTTGAGCGGCCATACACGCAGTTTGGTGTTGTCGAGCATGCACTTGGTGGAGCTGGCCAAGGCGTATGTCGATAAGTCGCTGGATGGTTTGACGACGCACTAGAGCAGTACGTGCCTGGGTGCAAGCAGGCACGGTTTTCAAGATTAAGAGCTCGCGAGGCAAGCTCGCTCCTACAGTTAAAAATCGTATACAGGTTGTCACATAACGGTGCACTCATTGGGTGCGACGCGGGGGGCGTGCATCAAAAAGTAACAGCCTTTTTGGGGTGCACACTTTTGGGCGTTTGCTGATTTTTCCTGCCTTGCGCATTTCACGCTTTTTTATACTTTTTAAATTCATCTTATTTTTCAAACTATTACAGAAATATTCGAAGTTTCTGAGTACACGCACGCTGCAACGACGCTGTTGGCTGGCATGAATATCGCTATGAGCTAAACGACATTTGTATACAAAGATACACAAAACTAAGTACACGTTGTTTAGTAGCTTGCACTCTAAATGCAGGCATAACGCGGACTTCATCACCAGTGATTCCACCCTGTCATGACGCAGGTACGGGGTCAGGAGCTTGCCCAGAATGCGCACAAGACTCTCCAGCACTATCGCTCTGGATTTACCCTCTTCCGTTTCTACCCCGCAGCCGCTGGCGGACAGTTCGTCTGCCACGCTGGCGCTCAGCCCACGCTTGCATAACAACGATCTGGCACCGACCAAAGCTGAAGGTCGGCGCTGGGGGCGTTACAGCATTTTTGCGCTGTGGACCAATGATGTGCACAACATTGCCAATTACTCGTTCGCCATCGGTTTGTATGCACTGGGGCTGAATGGTTGGCAGATTCTGCTCTCTCTGGGCATCGGCGCAGGGCTGGTGTTTATGTTTATGAACCTGTCCGGCTATATGGGCCAGCGCACCGGGGTGCCGTTTCCGGTGATCAGCCGTATCAGTTTCGGTGTGCATGGGGCGCAGATTCCCGCGTTGATTCGTGCAGTTATCGCGATTGCCTGGTTCGGGATTCAGACGTATTTGGCGTCGGTGGTACTGCGCGTGCTGCTGGTGGCGGTGCACCCCGGTTTTGCGGCGTATGACCATGACTCGATCTTGGGGCTGTCGAGCCTGGGTTGGGTGTGTTTTGTGGCTATTTGGCTGGTGCAGTTGGTCATCCTGGCGTATGGCATGGAGATGGTGCGCCGTTATGAGGCCTTTGCCGGGCCGGTGATTTTGCTGACGGTGATCAGCCTGGCGGCGTGGATGTATTTTCAGGCCAACGGCACCATCGCCTGGTCTAACCGCGTGCCGCTGAGCACCGCCGAGGTGTGGCGCAATGTGTTTGCTGGCGGGGCGTTGTGGCTGGCGATTTATGGCACGTTGATTTTGAATTTCAGCGACTTTTCCCGTTCTTCGCCGTGCTGCAAAACCATCAAGGTCGGTAACTTCTGGGGCCTGCCGGTGAATATTCTGGTGTTCGCCGGGATCACCGTGCTGCTGTGCGGCGCGCAGTTTCAAATCAATGGGCAAATTATCGAAAGCCCGACGCAAATTATCGCGTCCATCCCTAATACGTTTTTCCTGGTGTTGGGCTGCCTGGCGTTTCTGATTGTGACGGTGGCGGTGAATATCATGGCCAACTTTGTCGCCCCGGCGTTTGTGCTGAGCAACCTGGCGCCCCGGCATTTGACGTTCCGCCGCGCCGGGATGATCAGCGCAACCATCGCGGTGCTGATTTTGCCGTGGAACCTCTACAACAGCCCGTTGGTGATTGTGTACTTCCTGTCGGGCCTGGGCGCCCTGCTCGGCCCGCTTTACGGGGTGATCATGGTCGATTACTGGCTGCTGCGAAAAGGCCAGATCGATGTGCCCGCGCTGTACAGCGAAGACCCACGCGGCGCTTATTTTTACTCACGCGGGGTCAATATGCGCGCCGTGGCGGCCTTTATTCCGGCAGCGCTGATCGCCATCGTGCTGGCGCTGGTGCCGGGGTTTCATGAGGTGTCGCCGTTCTCCTGGTTGATTGGTGCGGGCATCGCGGCGCTGTTGTATCTGATTTTTGCCAAGCGCCAGGCGCATTACGCCAGTGTCAGCGGCGAGTCGATTGCGGTTGATAACGTCAGCCACTGAGTGTTGTGCGGCCCGCGGATGGCGGGCCGTGTTTTTACTTTTTTGTTGCAGGAGCTTGCATGCGAATTCTCGTGGTCAACGTCAATACGACTGACAGCATCACCCAGGCCATTGCGCGACAAGCGCAGGCGGCCGCGGCGCCCGGGACTGAGATTATCGGCCTGACCCCGGATTTTGGGGCTGATTCGGTTGAAGGCAATTTTGAGAGTTATCTGGCCGCCATTGCGGTGATGGACAAGGTCATGTCCTACGACCAGCCGTTTGATGCGGTGATTCAGGCGGGTTATGGCGAGCATGGGCGCGAAGGTTTGCAGGAGTTGCTCAACGTGCCGGTGGTGGACATTACCGATGCGGCGGCCAGCACGGCGATGTATGTGGGCCGTGCGTATTCGGTGGTGACCACGCTGGATCGCACAGTGCCGTTGATTGAAGATCGCCTGCGCCTGTCGGGGTTGTGGGATCGCTGTGCGTCAGTGCGGGCCAGCGGCCTGGCGGTGCTGGAATTGGAGGAGTCACCCGAGCGCGCACTGGAGGCCATTGTGCGCCAGGCCGAGCTGGCGGTGAGTGAGGATCGCGCCGAGGTGATTTGCCTGGGCTGTGGCGGTATGGCCGGGCTGGATGAGCAGATTCGTCAGCGCACCGGGGTGCCGGTGATTGATGGCGTGAGCGCGGCGGTGACGGTTGCTGAGTCGCTGGTGCGTCTTGGGTTGTCGACGTCCAAGGTGCGCACGTATGCGCAGCCGCGCCCCAAGGTGATTTCGGGGTGGGCGGCGAAGTTTATGCGGTAGTTTCAGGTTAGATTTTTAGAGCAAAAGCCCCTCACCCTAGCCCTCTCCCGCTGGAGAGGGAACTGATTGGGGGATGCTGAACATAATTGGCCATTAACACCTTGCGTTGAACCCAACGCCGCAAGAGCGTTTGCGTCAGGCTTTTAGTCACTTCCCCGCCTGGTTTTCCAGCATCGTGCATTTTGCATTGCGCCAAAAAGCCATCATTGCAATTTGCAATCGATCGGCCCTCGAAACCACCAGCAAACCGTTGATTTATAAGGGTTTTATAAACAAAAAGAGTTGGCATGATGCCTGCTCTATTCATGGCATCACCTAATTCTAAGAGATGACTGCCATGACCATGAACAGAACCCTTTTCTTGTTGAATGTTCTTGCCCTGGCGGTTTTGACTGGCTTTCACTTTTACGCCGACCCGGTTGCCGCCGAGCCCGGCATAGATGTGGCCGGCACGTACAGCAAACCTCATACGCCGATGCCACAACGGGCCGTGATGATGGGTAGCAGCCACGTTACCCCGCATTTGGCCACCGAGCGCTCAACCACTCCTGCCGCCTTCGAGAACACCCAGGGCGATCGCTGGGTTTTCTGAAAAAAGAGATGCTTAATCCATGTCCAAAATTGCTTTCGGCTTGTTGATGCTCGCCCTGCTGAGCCTAGCTCTGGGTCTGTTCTCTCAGGACGAGTTGGGGAATACGCCGTTGATTGCGGCCATCGTGTTTTTTGCTGGCTGGCTGGTAGCCTGCGCACTGGGTCGCCGCTTCAAGTTTGACCCTCAGTTGCGCTGAGGCGTCGCGATGGCGGCATCTATGAGCGCGAGTAAGCGCTGAACGCCAATCTGCAAGGCGGCCGAGTTGTCCAGCAGGTGCACGCCGTCTGCGACTAACGCTTCTACAGACTCCAAAAAGAGTTCATTGCGCGCCAAGCGGGCGTTTATTTCTGACGGGGTTTCTCGACCACGGGTCAGCAAGCGCTGACGCAAGACGTCGGTATCAACCCGCAACATAATCGCCAGCAAGTCCGGGTAGCGTTCGCGGGCCTGTTTGAGGTGCCCTCTCGATCCGTTGACCAGCACGTGACGCCCGGCCGCTAGCCAATGATCCAGCTGCACGGGTATGCCGTATTTCAGACCATTGGCTTGCCAGTCCAGAGCAAAGGCGCCGCTGGCCTTGAGTGCCTGGAACGCTTCGCGGCTAACGCCAATCGCCTCTTCACCTGCCGACTCTGCCGAACGGGTAATCACCCGCTGGATCACTTCACACCCGCGCGCCGCCAAATCAGGGCGTGCAGCTTCGATCAGGCTGTCTTTGCCTGAGCCTGAAGGCCCCATCAAATAGATCAATTTACCTGGCACTCGGTGGATCTCCGGGACGCGGCTGCGTAAGGCTGGGTTCACCCGCACAGGGTGAGGAGGCAACAAGATGGGGGCTGCTAAGAAGCATTCAAGTCAGTCAATGATGGCCTTTACACATAATGGTTCCTTTTAGAAAAGCCGATAGCCTGTAAACTACGTAGGACAACGCACATTTTTGACAATAGGTGCTGGCTTATAGCCTTTATCCCGTTCAATATTTGTCACAGAATTGACGCCAGGGAAGTGGCAGATATGAGGCATGATGCGCGCCTCTTTGCAATTCAGGTTGAACATTTGGCCACAAGCCTGGTCTGAAACCATATCTTGCGGCCAATTTCCGAGAACCGCTCCCCTGAACTAACCGGTTAACTATAATGCGCCCATTGAAACAGGCAATTTACTCAAGCCGTACGGCTGACAAGTTCGTCGTTCGCCTGCCAGACGGAATGCGTGAACGCATTGCCGAAGTGGCTCGCAATCACCACCGCAGCATGAACTCCGAGATTATTGCTCGCCTTGAGCAAAGCCTCATTCAGGAAGGCGCACTGGGCGATGAACCCAGCCTGCGTCTGGACAGCCCCGAGCTTTCCCTGAATGAACGCGAGTTACTGCAACGCTTCCGCCAACTGTCTCACCGCCAACAAAACGCTTTGGTTTCCTTGATTGCTCACGATGTTGAAGCTACATCCGACGCGTCTTGATTTAACCCAGGCAACAAAAAAGCCAGCGCTCTGCTGGCTTTTTTATGGGCGCCTTTCAGGCACCAATAAAAAAGGCCTGACGGGCTAGTTGCCGGTCAGGCCTTTTTGGTCAGAGCAAGAACAACGTTGCCAGCCCCAGGAAGATAAAGAACCCGCCGCTGTCGGTCATGGCGGTGATCATTACACTCGCGCCCATGGCCGGGTCACGCCCGAAGCGGGCCAGTGTCATGGGGATCAACACGCCCATGAGCGCCGCCAGCAGCAAGTTGAGCGTCATGGCGGCTGTCATCACCACCCCCAGCGACCAACTGCCGTATAGCAGGTAGGCGACCACACCGATCACCCCGCCCCATACCACGCCATTGATCAAGGCCACGGCCAGCTCTTTGCGCATGAGGCGCTTGGTGCTGCCGGTGTTCACCTGGTCCAGCGCCATGGCGCGCACGATCATGGTGATGGTTTGGTTACCGGAGTTACCGCCGATACCGGCCACGATGGGCATCAGGGCCGCCAGGGCCACCAGTTTTTCAATCGAGCCTTCAAACAGGCCGATCACCCGTGAAGCAATAAAGGCGGTGATCAGGTTGATCGCCAGCCAGGCCCAACGGTTACGCAGAGATTTCCACACCGAAGCAAAGATATCTTCTTCTTCGCGCAGACCGGCCATGTTGAGGACTTCGCTTTCGCTTTCCTCACGGATCAGGTCGACCATTTCGTCGATGGTCAAACGGCCAATCAACTTGCCGTTTTTGTCGACCACCGGCGCCGAGATCAAGTCGTAACGCTCAAACGCTTGGGCGGCATCGTAGGCGTCTTCGTCCGGATGAAAACTCACCGGGTCGCTGGCCATCACATCAGCCACTTGTTTTTCAGGGTCGTTGACCAGCAGACGCTTGATCGGCAGCACGCCCTTGAGCACGCCGTCGTAATCGACCACAAACAGTTTGTCGGTGTGGCCAGGCAATTCTTTGAGGCGACGCAGGTAACGCAAGACGACTTCAAGGCTGACGTCTTCACGGATCGTCACCATCTCGAAGTCCATCAGGGCGCCGACCTGGTCCTCGTTATAGGACAACGCGGAGCGAACGCGCTCACGCTGTTGCGCATCGAGGGTTTCCATCAGCTCATGGATGACGTCTCGCGGCAGCTCGGGGGCCAGGTCAGCAAGTTCGTCGGCGTCCATCTCCTTGGCGGCAGCCAGGAGCTCGTGATCGTCCATGTCGGCGATCAGGGTTTCACGCACAGAGTCAGACACTTCAAGCAGGATGTCGCCATCACGGTCAGCCTTGACCAACTGCCAGACGGTCAGACGATCGTCCAGGGGCAAGGCTTCCAGAATGTAGGCAACGTCTGCGGAGTGCAGGTCTTCCAGCTTGCGCTGGAGCTCAACAAGGTTTTGGCGATGAACCAGGGTCTCGACGCGATCCTGGTGCTGGCCTTCCTGACGGTGTGTCAGGCCCTCAACCACGCGCTGGCGGTTGAGCAGCTCAATCACTTGAGCCAGGCGGCTTTGCAGGCTGTCTTGCGCTTTCTTTACTTCAACTTCGGTCATAGGCGAACTCCACTCCCAGCAGCAGGGCACGCCGGAAGGATCAATCAGTCAATTCATGATTGGAAAAACGGGATGCTGAGTTACTACTGGGTAAGTCCATGGAGGTATTCCACAAGCCCCGGCGGGGCTGACGGGCGCAATCATACACGGCTTAAAAATTAATGACGCTATAAATCTGTGGAGATAACAAACGTTTACGGCTGCGTCTGGGCCGCTGAATCTGCGACGCTAAAAGCGCCTGGCAGAGCACACCTTTTTTATGAATCTTCGTGCGGTCTGGCATTTTTTAGAAGATCAACAGATCGCGAGGCGAGCTCGTTCCTACAGACAGACCTCGCCCGGCCCGGTTAATTCCTGGAGGCGGGTTCACGATAAACAGAAGATAAGTCGGGGACGTGACAAAAAAGGCTGCCTGCCGGGGCGATTCGATATTTCATAAATCGCAGACAGCAAAAAGCCCGCATAAAATGCGGGCTTCTTGGTGTATGGTGCACTCGACAGGATTCGAACCTGTGACCGCTCGGTTCGTAGCCGAGTACTCTATCCAGCTGAGCTACGAGTGCAAGTTGTGTTTGTTAAACCAGACCACCCTGGTTGAAGCAAAGTTAACTACCGGAGCAACTAACTTATAAATGGTGCACTCGACAGGATTCGAACCTGTGACCGCTCGGTTCGTAGCCGAGTACTCTATCCAGCTGAGCTACGAGTGCAAGTTGTGTTTGTTAAACCAGCCCACCCTGGTTGAAGCAAAGTTAACTACCGAAGCAACTAACTCTTAAATGGTGCACTCGACAGGATTCGAACCTGTGACCGCTCGGTTCGTAGCCGAGTACTCTATCCAGCTGAGCTACGAGTGCATTTGAAGCTGCGTATTATAGACCGTTGAATCTCTCTGCCAAGTGTTTTTTTCAATAAATTCAACAACTTACTGAAGTGGCTAGATTCTAACGTGCTACATGAATAATGGCGGAGAAGGGGGGATTCGAACCCCCGACACCCTTTTGAGGTGTACTCCCTTAGCAGGGGAGCGCCTTCGGCCACTCGGCCACCTCTCCGCAACACGGGGCGTATAATAACCAGCCTTTTCCCCGTATGCAACTAAAAACTTAAATAAAATTAAAGACTTGGTTCCTCGTCCTTTTCTTTCTTGATCCGCAGGTAGATTTCCTCGCGGTGCACGGCCACTTCCTTGGGCGCATTCACACCAATTCGCACTTGGTTTCCTTTGACGCCGAGCACGGTCACAGTAATTTCACCATCGCCTATGATCAGGCTTTCTGCGCACCGGCGAGTCAGAATCAGCATACGTTTCTCCTCACACTTACATTCAGGGACAACAGTCTGCAAAAAAAAAGGGCTTGGGCTTGCGGCTATATAGCGACAAAACCCTGCGCCCTTAGTATTGACCAACATGGCAAAAGATAAAGCCCTGTGCCATATCCATCAAAAAAACAAAGGGCGCGGGTTCACCGCGCCCTCTGGGCAACGCTTACTCGCCCTGCCGGGCAGGTGCGTCCAAATCAAAAGCCGTGTGCAGGGAACGCACTGCGAGCTCCAGGTACTTCTCTTCGATCACCACCGACACTTTGATCTCGGAGGTCGAGATCATCAGGATGTTGATGTTCTCTTTGGCCAGCGATTCGAACATGCGGCTGGCAACGCCTGCGTGCGAGCGCATGCCCACGCCGACAATCGACACCTTGGCAATGTTGGTATCGCCGACCACTTCACGGGCACCGATCTCGCGAGAGGTGTTTTCCAGGACCTCAAAGGCGGCCTGGTAGTCGTTGCGGTGCACCGTAAAGGTGAAGTCGGTGGTGTTATCGTGCGCAACGTTCTGCACGATCATGTCGACTTCAATGTTGGCCGCGCTGATCGGGCCGAGGATTTTGAATGCAACACCCGGGGTATCTGGCACGCCACGGATGGTCAGCTTGGCTTCGTCGCGGTTGAAAGCGATGCCAGAAATGATCGGCTGTTCCATGGATTCCTCTTCATCGATAGTAATGAGGGTGCCCGGACCCTCTTTAAAGCTGTGCAATACGCGCAGCGGAACGTTGTACTTGCCGGCGAACTCAACGGCACGGATCTGCAACACCTTGGAGCCCAGGCTGGCCATTTCCAGCATTTCTTCGAAGGTGATCTTTTCCAGGCGCTGAGCCTTGGCCACAACCCGTGGGTCGGTGGTGTAGACGCCGTCAACATCGGTGTAGATCTGGCATTCGTCAGCCTTCAGGGCTGCCGCCAGCGCCACGCCGGTCGTGTCCGAGCCACCACGGCCCAAGGTGGTAATGTTGCCGTTTTCATCCACGCCCTGGAAACCAGCAACCACCACTACGCGCCCTTCCTTCAGGTCGGCGCGAATTTTCTGGTCGTCAATTTTCAGAATGCGGGCTTTGGTGTGCGAACTGTCTGTCAGGATGCGCACCTGGCTACCGGTGTAAGACACCGCTGGGACGCCGCGCTTGTTCAGCGCCATGGCCAGCAAGCCAATGGTGACTTGCTCGCCGGTGGAGACAATCACGTCCAGCTCACGAGGCAACGGCTGATCGCTGATCTGTTTGGCCAGATCAATCAAACGGTTGGTCTCGCCGCTCATCGCAGACAGCACAATAACCAGGTCGTTGCCGGCTTCGCGAAACTTCTTAACTTTATCGGCGACCTGCTCGATTCTCTCGACAGTGCCGACCGAGGTGCCTCCAAATTTTTGTACGATCAAAGCCATTTCAAAGCAGCCTCAGCCCATAAAGGGCGCCCATTTATCATTCAAACGACGCGCCGCCACTAGACGACGGCGCGTACTGGACCTCAGATACCCTGCTCGACAAATGGCACAGTCAGGGCCAGCGCGGCGTCCAGGGCTGCGGCATCAACACCGCCGCCTTGCGCCATGTCCGGACGACCACCGCCCTTCCCGCCCACTGCTGCAGCGGCCTGCTTCATCAAATCACCGGCTTTGAGTTGGCCAGTCAGGTCTTTGGTCACGCCTGCAACCAGTACGACCTTATCTTCATGAACACTGCCGAGCAGGATCACTGCGCGGCCGAGCTTGTTCTTCAGCTGATCTACCAGCGCCAACAGCGCCTTGCCATCTTGACCGTCCAGGCGGGCGGCCAACACGTTCACGCCTTTTACATCGACTGCCGAGGATGACAGATCATCGCCCGCAGCGCTTGCGGCCTTGGCCTGCAATTGTTCCAGTTGTTTTTCCAGCTGGCGGTTACGCTCCAGCACGGCCGACAGTTTGTCGACCAGGTTGTCACGCGAGCCTTTGACCAGGCTTGCGGCTTCTTTGAGCTGCTCTTCGGCAGCGTTCAAGTAAGCCAGCGCCGCAGCGCCGGTGACCGCTTCAATACGACGAACGCCCGAGGCCACACCGCCTTCGCTGGTGATTTTCATCAGGCCGATGTCGCCGGTACGCTGAGCGTGGATACCACCGCACAGCTCTACCGAGAAATCGCCACCCATGCTCAGCACGCGCACGCTGTCGCCGTATTTCTCGCCAAACAGCGCCATGGCGCCTTTTTGCTTGGCGGTTTCGATGTCGGTTTCTTCTGTCTCAACCGGGGTGTTCTTGCGAATCTCGGCGTTGACGATGTCTTCCAGTGCCTTGATCTGCTCAGGCTTGATGGCTTCAAAGTGGCTGAAGTCAAAACGCATGCGCTGACTGTCGACCAGCGAGCCCTTCTGCTGAACGTGCTCGCCCAGCACTTGGCGCAAGGCGGCGTGCAGCAAGTGAGTGGCCGAGTGGTTCAGCGACGTGGCGTGACGCACATCGGCATCTACGTGCGCTTCAACGGTTTCACCGACCTTCAGGCCACCTGCTGCCACAACGCCGTGGTGCAGGAACGCGCCGCCGGTTTTGGTGGTGTCACGCACGTCAAAACGCGCAGCACCGGCTTGCAGGTAACCGCAATCGCCAACCTGGCCACCGGATTCAGCGTAGAAAGGCGTGCGGTCGAGTACGACCACGCCCTCGTCGCCTTCATTGAGGCTGGTAACTGACTGGCCTTCTTTATAGAGGGCAATCACTTTGGCCGAGCTGTGGGTCGCGCCGTAGCCGATAAACTCGGTAGGCACGTCAACTTTAACCAGAGTGTTGTAGTCCAGACCGAACGAGCTGGCCGAACGCGCACGCACACGCTGGGCTTCCATTTCGCGTTCGAAGCCTTCTTCGTCCACGGTCAGGTTGCGCTCGCGGGCGATGTCGGCGGTCAGGTCCATCGGGAAGCCGTAGGTGTCATACAGCTTGAACACTACGTCGCCCGGCACCACGGTGCCTTTAAGCTCAGCCAGATCCTGCTCAAGGATTTTCAGGCCCTGCTCCAGGGTCTTGGAGAATTGCTCTTCTTCGGCTTTAAGTACGCGCTCGATGTTGGCCTGCTCGCGCACCAGCTCCGGGAAGCTCTCGCCCATCTCGGCCACCAGGGCCGCGACGATCTTGTAAAAGAAGTTACCGGTTGCGCCCAGCTTGTTGCCGTGGCGGCAAGCGCGACGAATGATGCGACGCAGCACGTAGCCACGGCCCTCATTGGAAGGCAGCACGCCATCAGCAATCAGGAAGCTGCACGAACGGATGTGGTCAGCCACGACTTTGAGCGACGCCTGGCCTTCGTTGGCGCAGCCGATCGCTTGGGCGGCGGCTTTCAACAGGCTCTGGAACAGGTCGATGTCGTAGTTGGAGTTCACGTGCTGCATCACCGCACTGATCCGCTCCAGGCCCATGCCGGTGTCTACCGACGGCGCTGGCAACGGATGCAACACGCCGTCGGCGGTGCGGTTGAACTGCATGAAAACGTTGTTCCAGATCTCGATGTAACGGTCGCCGTCTTCTTCTGGCGAGCCCGGTGGGCCACCCCAGATCTCAGGGCCGTGATCGTAGAAAATCTCGGTGCACGGGCCGCACGGGCCGGTATCGCCCATGGTCCAGAAGTTATCGGACGCGTACGGCGCGCCTTTGTTGTCGCCAATGCGGATCATGCGCTCGGCCGGCACGCCCACGTCTTGGGTCCAGATGTCGTAGGCTTCGTCATCGCTGGCGTAAACCGTAACCCAGAGTTTTTCTTTAGGCAGCTTCAATACGCCGGTCAAAAAGGTCCAGGCGAAGTTGATCGCGTCTTTCTTGAAATAATCGCCAAAGCTGAAGTTGCCGAGCATTTCAAAGAAGGTGTGGTGACGTGCGGTGTAACCGACGTTTTCCAGGTCGCTGTTCTTACCACCGGCACGCACGCACTTCTGGCTGCTGGTTGCACGGGTGTAAGCACGTTTTTCTTGACCCAGGAAGCAGTCCTTGAACTGGTTCATCCCCGCGTTAGTGAACAGCAGGGTTGGGTCGTTATTCGGGACCAAGGAGCTCGAAGGGACACGGGTGTGACCTTGCTCCTCGAAGAAGCGAAGGAAGGCTTCACGGATTTCTGCGCTTTTCATAGGTTCTTCCACGGAGGCTGCGGCCAGAGGCAAATCATTGCTGTCAATTGATGGCTATTGCTCAGAAGCGGGACGGATCGGAACCCTTCCTGCCCAGGCAAACAATTCTCATCAATTGACAAATGACTCGCAAAGGGCCGCATTATATCGGCCCTTCGCCTTGGGTACAGTGTGTTTATACGATAGCTGCAAGCAATTGGACAGATTGCAAGCTTATTGACGGATAAAGTCGCGGAAAACCTCGATGGTTTGCTCGATTTGGCTGCGGCTGACGTCCATGTGGGTCACCATGCGCAAGCGCGGCGCGGCACTGAGCTTGATGCCCCGCTCCCCCGCAAAGGCTTTAAGTGCTGCCGCCTGCCCATCAACTTGCACGTAAACCATGTTGGTCTGTACCGGCTCAACGCGATAACCGGCCTCACGCAGGCCATCGGCCAGCCGTTGCGCATTGGCATGGTCATCTGCCAGGCGCGCCACCTGATGGTCCAGCGCATACAAGCCCGCCGCGGCCAGTTGCCCGGCCTGACGCATGCCGCCACCGACCATTTTGCGCAGGCGCCGGGCCTTGCCGATCAATTCAACGGTGCCGCACAACACAGAGCCCACCGGCGCGCCCAAACCCTTGGACAAACACACCGACACCGAATCGAAATGCCGGGCAATTTCGCTCGCGTCCACCCCCAGCTTCACCGCCGCGTTGTACAGCCGCGCGCCGTCCAGGTGCAGCGCCAGGCCGTGTTCGCGGGTCAAGCGGCTGGCCTGCGCCAGATACTCGACCGGCAGCACCTTGCCCTGCATGGTGTTTTCCAGGGCCAGCAAGCGGGTGCGGGCGAAGTGAAAGTCGTCAGGCTTGATTGCCGCCGCCACCTGTTGCAAATCCAGCGAGCCGTCGGCCTGCACCTCCAGCGGTTGGGGCTGAATAGAGCCCAACACGGCCGCACCGCCGCCTTCGTATTTATAGGTGTGCGCCTGCTGCCCCACGATGTATTCGTCACCACGCCCGCAATGCGCCATCAGCGCCAGCAAGTTGCTCATGGTGCCGGTGGGCACAAACAGTGCTTGTGCAAACCCCAAGCGCGAGGCGAGCTCAGACTCCAGCTTGTTTACCGTCGGGTCTTCACCGTATACATCGTCGCCCAGCGGCGCGCTCGCCATGGCGTCACGCATGCCTGTGCTGGGTTGGGTTACGGTGTCGCTGCGCAGATCGATAACACTCATGCAAAAGTCCTCGGCCGTCGGCTCATCAAAGAAATCCTTGTGGCGCAAGAATAGCCTTATACAGGCATCAGAAAATACGATGGCTATTAGCAAAAAGCAGCGATGCATCTTTGAAACATTTGTGATACAAAATGCCCGCTGCCCTGAAACACGGGCGGCAACGTTCTCAGGGCGGGGTGTAACTCCCCACCGGCGGTAATTACGCGCAATGCGTATAGCCCGCGAGCGCTTGGCGCATCAGACAGCTTTTTGGCTGATGATGGGGCAAGGTCAGCAGACCCGGTGTGATCCCGGGGCCGACGGTCATAGTCCGGATGAAGAGAGAACGGGATTGGCGCCAAAGGGCCGTTAACCAGAGGGGGACTCCCCGTCTGCACGTACCCTTAAATCCCATTCGATTCATATGCCCTGTTTTTCACACAAACAGGAGTCAGAACATGCAACCTACCGCTATTCACCACAACGAACGCGTCGCTTTCATCCAGGCCAGCTGGCACAAAGAGATCGTCGATCAGAGCCGTAAAGGCTTCCTGGCCGAGATGCTCGAGCAGGGCTATCAGGAAAGTGACATCGACTTCTTTGAAGTCGGCGGTGCGTTCGAAATCCCGCTGCACGCCAAACTGCTGGCCAAGACTGGCCGCTACGCCGGTATCGTCGGTGCCGCACTGGTGGTCGACGGTGGCATTTATCGTCACGATTTCGTGGCTCAGTCCGTGGTCAGCGGCCTGATGCAAGTGCAGTTGGAAACTGAAGTGCCGGTGTTCTCGGTCAGCCTGACCCCGCACCACTTCCACGCGGGCGAAGAGCACCAGAAGTTTTTCTTCGATCACTTCGTACACAAAGGTCAGGAAGCGGCGAAAACCTGCGTAGACACCCTGCAGAAAATCCGCGCTATCAAGCGTCTGGACAGCCAGCAAAAGCGCGCGGTGTAAGCGCTGAAACCTCCTGTAGGAGCGAGCTTGCCTCGCGATCTTTTGATCTTCAAAAAGATCGCGAGGCAAGCTCGCTCCTACAGCTTCAAGCGAACGCTGTTGCTTTCACCGGCTTGATGATGATCCCCGCCCGCAGGCCGTTCTTGACCTTGGGGTTGGGAAAGATGATCCGTGCGCCCTCTTCCTCGATGACCCAGCGGGTTTTTGGCGTGTCTTGCGCCAACAAATAACCTTTAGGCAACTCAGAAAAATTCTCGATTTCCGGCGGCAAGTGCAGCAGGAACGCGTCGCTGTGCTTGATCACTTCTCGCGCCACGCTGAATATCTGCAAGCCGTCCAGCGACGCGCCTTCCAGCGACGGCTCAGTGCCTTCGATGATCTGCTGCAAGCGTAACTCCAGACGCTCGACGTTAACCCCGTCGTTGTGCCCAAACGGCCGGGCCTTGCCCAGCTCCAGGGTAAACGCCTCGGCACCCAGTTGATCGTAGGTGTAAGCGCTGAACACAATGGAAGGTTTGTTCTGCAACAGCACCGCTTCCATGCCAGCGGCCCGCAGGCGCGCCAGTTGATCGCGGGAATGTTTGCGCCCCTCTTTGTAGGGGT
Source organism: Pseudomonas helleri (assembly GCF_001043025.1). Taxonomy (GTDB): domain Bacteria; phylum Pseudomonadota; class Gammaproteobacteria; order Pseudomonadales; family Pseudomonadaceae; genus Aquipseudomonas; species Aquipseudomonas helleri. Next base: position 20,118 of record NZ_JYLD01000003.1, read on the forward strand.
ACAAGGCGAATTGCTCAATCTTGGAACCGCGAATGGCCGTGTGCAGGTCGAAATGCAAACGGGTACGCTCGGGGGCATTGAAAAACGTCTCGGCCAGGTGTTCAAGCTCGCAGGCACGCAGGGCTTCTGGCCCGCTGCTGCTTTCATGGCGGCCGTTAAACAGACGATTGAGGTCTTCTTCGACAAACCGTGCGCCCGTGCGCATGGCGCCCGGGTTGCCGAACAAAAACAGAATACGTGCGCGCGGCTTGATCTCACCGCGAGCAATGGCATGGATCAGGCGATCGAGCAATTCGATCGGCGCTGTTTCATTACCGTGGATACCGGCCGACAGCAGCAAGTCCATGCCGTTGTCGCGCGCCTCAGGGGGGCGCACCTCAAGCGCGCCCTCGGCCAGCCAGCGCAAACGCACGCCATCGACAGTCAGTTGAGTTTTCTGGGCCGGTTCACGTCCGGTCAAGGTCAGTTCAAGCAGTTTGCCGAGAGCGAGCATAGGGCATCCTTAATCAGTGATTGCAGTCCGGGCCGTGCACGTGACCGTCTTCGCCATCTTCGTCACTCATGTCAGCCGGTTCCATTTCCAGCTGCAGACTAACAAGGTTAGTGGCCAATGGGCGCAACAACAGGTTGGCGTATTCAGCGTCGCCCTCTTCTACGTCTACACCAATCAGCAACTGGCCACGGCCGTCTTGCTGGATCCACAGCTCTTTACCCTGCCACAGGACCGCGACGCGGGTGCAGGAGGTTTGCAGTTGCGTGCCGTCGGTGTCTTCAAGGATCAGCTGCAGGGAATCGCTCATAATTTCGCTCTCATTGGAAAATCAGGTGGCGCGTGCGCAACAGGCAAACACGCGCAGGGTCAATTGATCTGAAACGGATAAACCGAGCCCAGTTTAAGGATTTGCGTCAGTTCATCCAGTGCCGTCCGGCATTCAAGCAGCAATTGCGGGTCTGCCAGGTCGCTTTCGCGCAAGGCATCGCGGTAGTGCTTGTTCACCCAGCCGGTCAGCGTGTCGTACAGCGGGGCCGACATGATAACCCCAGGGTTGACCGCCGCCAGCTCTGTTTCGTTAAGCGCCACACGCAAGCGCAGGCACGCCGGACCGCCGCCGTTCTGCATGCTCTGTTTGAGATCAAACACCTTCACTTCGCGAATCGGCCCGCCAGCGCTGGTCAGGCCTTGCAGGTAGCTCCAGACACGCGGGTTGGCGCGGCACTCTTCGGGCACGATCAGCAGCATCGAGCCGTCGGCACGGCTGAGCAGTTGGCTGTTGAACAGGTAAGAGCGCACTGCGTCATCGACGGTCACTTGATCGCGCGGCACGCTGATGGACTCAAATGCAGCCCCGCGCGCGGCCAGCTTGCGACGCAACTCGTCGAGCATGGCTTCGGTATTGAGGAAGGCATCCTGGTGATGGAACAGCAGCTCGCCATTACCCACCGCGATCACGTCGTTATGGAACACGCCCTGGTCGATCACCGCCGGGTTTTGCTGGGCAAACACCACGCCCTCCTCGCTCAAACCATGCAGACGCGCCACGGCTTGTGAGGCTTCGAGGGTTTGGCGTGCCGGGTACTTTTGCGGCGCGGGATAACGGCTGTCGAACGCACTGCGCCCGTAGACAAAAAACTCGACCCCGGCCTCGCCGTAGTCACGGCAAAAGCGTGTGTGATTGGCGGCGCCTTCATCACCAAACTGCGCCACTGCCGGCAAGGCCGCGTGGTGCGCGAAGTGCTGCTGATCGGCAAACATCGCGCCCAGCACGCGGCTGGTGGTCGGGTGCTCGATGCTGCGGTGGAACTTGCAATTGAGGTTGGCAGCGGTGAAATGCACACGGCCATCGGCGGTGTCTGCGCTTGGGCTGACCGTGGCGGCGTTGGCCACCCACATGCTGGAGGCCGAGCAACTGGCAACCAGCAACGGCATGGCGTCTTTGGCAGCACGCTCAATCACTTGTGCGTCAGTACCGCTAAAGCCCAGGCTGCGCAAGGCGGCGACATCCGGACGCTCTTGCGGGGCCAGCACGCCCTGGACAAAGCCCATGTCCATCAGCGCTTTCATTTTTTCCAGGCCTTGCAGCGCGGCTTCCTTGGGGTTGGACGCCTGCTGGCTGTTGCTCTGGGACGCGACATTGCCAAACGACAAACCGCCGTAGTTATGGGTCGGCCCCACTAGACCGTCAAAGTTGACTTCAAAGGATTTCATCGGTGAGGCTCCGGCAAACGGTGGTAATAGACAAGGTAGAGCACTTGACCTGTGGGAGCGGGCTTGCTCGCGATGGCATCAACGCGGCTTAACCGTAAAACCGCGCAGCCTGCATCGCGAGCAAGCCCGCTCCCACAGTGACGACATGAGGCCTTAAGACAATCGCACGCCCGGGGTCAGGGCGGCGGGCAGCGCCAGGGTCGGGGTTTCCAGCGACGCGACCGGGTAAGCGCAGTAATCAGCGGCGTAATACGCGCTGGCGCGGTGGTTGCCGGACGCGCCGACACCGCCAAACGGTGCGCTGCTGGCGGCGCCCGTGAGTTGCTTGTTCCAGTTCACAATCCCGGCCCGACTCTCAAGCCAGAACTGCTGGTAGCGCGCTTCGGAGTCCGAGAGCAAACCTGCGGCCAAACCGAACGCGGTGTTGTTGGCCTCGGCAATCGCGGCGTCAAAATCGCTGTAACGAAACACTTGCAGCAACGGCCCGAACAGCTCTTCGTCCGAGCGCTCACTCACGTCCGTCACATCAATAATGCCCGGTGTGAGCAACGCCGCCGTGGTGCTTGGCTGGGTCATGCGCAGCAAGACCTGCGCGCCGCTGTCGATCAGCAGCGTCTGTGCGGCCAGAAGATCTCGCGCCGCTGACAGCGAAATCACCGAGCCCATGAACGGTGCCGGTTGCTGGTCAAACGCGCCCACTTCAATGTCTTTGCTGACCTCGACCAGACGCTCAAGCAGGCGGTCGCCCCACGCGCCTTGCGGCACCAGCAAACGCCGCGCACAGGTGCAACGTTGGCCAGCCGAAATAAAGGCCGACTGAATAATCGTGTACACCGCGGCGTCCAGGTCTGCCACCTGATCGACCACCAGCGCGTTATTGCCGCCCATTTCCAGGGCCAAAATTTTGTCCGGGCGCCCGGCGAACTGTTGATGCAGGCTATTACCGGTACGGCTGGAGCCGGTGAAGAACAACCCGTCGATGCCCGCATGAGCGGCCAACGCGACACCGGTCTTGCGCGCACCTTGCAACAGGTTCAGCACGCCCGCCGGCAAACCGGCTTCGATCCAGCATTTGACCGTCAGCTCAGCGACTTTAGGGGTCAGCTCGCTCGGCTTGAATACCACGCTGTTACCCGCCAGCAACGCCGGGACGATATGCCCGTTAGGCAAGTGGCCCGGGAGGTTGTACGGGCCGAACACCGCAACTACGCCGTGGGGTTTGTGGCGCAGCACCGCCGTGGCATCGCCCAGCGGGCCGCTTTTTTCACCGGTGCGCTCGCGGTAGCTTTGTACCGAGATCGCCACCTTGTTGATCATGCTGGTGACTTCGGTGGCCGACTCCCACAGCGGTTTGCCGGTTTCTTCACCGATGCAGCGGGCCAGTTCATCAGCGTGATTTTTCAGGCTCGCGGCGAAGGCTTCGAGCACGCTCAGGCGCTCTTCGAAAGACCGCTTGGCCCAGGCCGCAAATGCCTGACGCGCAGCTTTGACCGCTTCGCTCACCTGCTCGGCATTGGCCGCGTGGCCCGTCCACAGCACCTGCTGGGTGACCGGATTCAGCGACTCGATAATTTCGCCCTGACCGTTCTGCCAGGCGCCTGCGATATACAACGTGCTCATTATTTGGACTCCCGCGAAGCGGCTGGCTGGGCAGATAACGGGACGGCGCGCACTTGATCGCCTGCACTCAGTTGCAGACGCTTGGCGGTCAGTTTGTCGACCACCAACGTGCCGGCCGCCAAACGTGCCGGGGCAGCGGTGATGCGGCACTCTTCGCGTTTGCGGTTATGAATCAGATACGCCGGGGCGTCATCGCCCGGTGTGCCGATGGCCAGCACCAGCGCTTCACTGTCACGCACCGCGCGAATCTTGGTGGTTTCGCATTCCACCGCCGGGCCCGCGTCGAAAATATCGACGTACCCCTGATAACTGAAGCCTTCGCTTTTGAGCATGTTCAGGGCAGGCTCGGTGTCGGTATGCACCTTGCCGATCACCGCGCGGGCGCTTTCGGACAAGAAGCACGTATACACCGGAAACTTGGGCATCAGCTCGGCGATAAAGGCTTTGTTGCCCACGCCGGTCAGGTAATCGGCCTGGCTGAATTCCATTTTGAAAAAGTGCCGCCCCAGGCTTTCCCAGAAAGGCGAGCGGCCGTTCTCATCTGACATGCCGCGCATTTCGGCAATGATCTTGTTGCCAAACAGCTCGGGGAATTCAGCGATAAACAGCATCCGCGCCTTGGCCAGCATGCGGCCGTTAAGGCCATTGCGGTGATCGGCACTGAGAAACAACGAGCACAGCTCAGAGTTGCCCGTCAGGTCGTTGGCCAGGAACAGGGTCGGGATTTCGCGGTATATGTTCAGTTCCTGGGAGGCGCTGACGGTCAGGCCAACCCGGAAGTTGTACCAAGGCTCACGCAGGCCGACGGCACCGGCAATGGCCGAAATCCCCACCACTTTGCCGTCGTCGTTTTCGAGCACGAACAGGTAGTCGGCATCGGCGCGTTCAGCTTCGCCACGAAAGGTTTTTTCAGCCCAACTGACACGGTGCAACAGGCGCTGTTCATTGGCCGGCAAGGTGGTCAGGCCGGTGCCCGTGCTGCGGGCCAGTTCAATCAGGGCCGGTAAATCACTACTGCGTACAGGACGAACGATCATGCTATCTCCTTAAACAGGGCTCGCGGGCGAACCCCGTGACACTCGCTCAAACGCGTTAAACCGCAACCACTCGTACGCTGACGCCTTCGCCAACGCCGAGCGCTTCGGCCGCTTCCAGATCCAGCGTGACCGGCTTGCCCGGCGCCCAGTCGAGCTCCAGCAAGACGGCGCGGTAGTCCTGCAACTGGGCATTGGCCACCAGATACGGGCGACCGCCACCGCGAATCGGCTCACCGATCTTGACCGGCACCACGCGGCTTTGAGCAATCGAGCGGATGCCCGAGACCCGCGCATGCAGGGTCGGGCCGCCGTCGAAAATGTCGATGTAATGATCGGTTTCAAAACCTTCACGCATCAAAATGTCGAAGGTGATTTGCGCACGCGGGTGCACCTGGCCCATGGCTTCCTGGGCAGTGTCAGGCAACAGCGGCACGTAAATCGGGTAATGCGGCATCAGCTCGGCGAGGAAGGTGCGGCTTTTCAGCCCGCACAGGCGCTCGGCGGCGGCGTAGTTCAAGTCGAAAAAGTTGCGGCCGATGGCGTCCCAAAACGGCGAGTCGCCGTTTTCATCGCTGTAACCGACGATCTCGGTGACCACCGAATCGGCAAAGCGCTCCGGGTGGTTGGCCACAAACAGCAGGCGGCCTCGGGAGTTGAGTTCGGACCAGGCCGTGCCCACCAGATCCGGGACCACATAAAAACTGGTCAGCAGGCTGTTGCCGGTCAAGTCGTGACACTGCGACAGCACGTGGATCTTGTTGTGGATCTTCAGTTCGCGTGAGGCGTGAACGAAGGTCTCGTTACGAAAACTATAAAAAGGCTCGGAGTACCCGGCCGACGCGACGATGGCCGAACAGCCCACCAGCTTGCCTGCGGTGGTGTCTTCAAGGACGAAGAAGTAACTTTCTTCGCCATTGAAGCTGACTTCAGCGGCAAACGAGGCTTCGGAGGCGGCGATCTTGTCGCGCAGACGGTCGAGGTCGTCCGGCAATGAAGTGACACCAATCGGGCTGTCCGCAGCCAGACGCTGTACCTCGCTCAGGTCAGCCATTTGCGCGGGGCGCATCACCAGCATGGTGTCACTCCTTAATCCAGAAAATAAAAAATGGGGCCCTGTGGGGGCGAGCCTGTCTCACAGTCTTTTAAAAGATTAAAAGATCGCGAGGCGAGCTCGCTCCTACAGGGTTATGGCGTGGATCAGGCGGTCAGGTGTTTGATGGCACGCTCAAAACGATCCAGGCCTTCGGTGATGTCTGCTTCTTCAACCACCAGGCTTGGGGCGAAACGCACCACGTCCGGGCCGGCTTGCAGGATCATCAGGTTTTCTTTTTCAGCCGCATTGAATATGTCTTTGGCGCGGCCTTTCCAGGCATCGCTCAAGACGCAGCCCAGCAACAGGCCCAAACCACGCACTTGGGTGAATACGCCGTACTGCTGGCCGATTTGTTCAAGGCGGGTTTTGAACAGTTGATGCTTGGCCTCAACGCCCTGCAATACGTCCGGGGTGTTGATCACGTCGAACACGGCATTGCCCACCGCGCACGCCAGCGGGTTGCCGCCGTAGGTGGTGCCGTGAGTGCCGACGACGAGGTGCTTGGCCAGGTCTTCGGTGGTCAACATGGCCGCGATCGGGAAACCGCCGCCCAGGCTTTTGGCGCTGGTGAGGATGTCCGGGGTCACGCCGTAGTGCTGGTAGGCAAACAGGTGGCCGGTACGGCCCATGCCCGTTTGCACTTCGTCAAACACCAGCAAGGCATTGTGCTGGTCGCACAGTTCGCGCGCGCCTTGCAGGTAAGCCTGCTCGGCTGGCAATACGCCGCCTTCGCCCTGGATGGGCTCCAGTACCACGGCACAGGTTTTGTCGGAGATCGCCGCTTTGAGCGCGTCGAGGTCGTTGAACGGGATGTGCGTGATGCCGGTGATTTTTGGACCGAAACCGTCCGAGTACTTCGACTGCCCGCCCACGTTGACGGTGAACAGCGTACGGCCGTGGAAGCTGTTGAGGGCCGCGATGATTTCGTATTTCTCATCACCGAAACGGTCGAACGCCACGCGACGGGCCAGCTTGAAGGCAGCCTCGTTGGCTTCGGCGCCGGAGTTACAGAAGAACACGCGCTCAGCGAAGGTGGCGTCTACCAGCTTTTTAGCCAGGCGCAAGGCAGGCTCGTTGGTGAACACGTTAGACACGTGCCACAGGTTGTTGGCCTGCTCGGTCAGTGCGCCTACGAGCGCCGGGTGGGCGTGGCCCAACACGTTAACCGCGATGCCGCCTGCGAAGTCGATGAGTTCGCGCCCCGACTGATCCCAGACTCGGGAACCGGCGCCACGCACAGGAATGAAAGCAGCAGGTGCGTAGTTCGGAACCATGACCTGATCGAAATCGGCGCGTTGCACCGGGGCTTGCTCAACGGACATCGGAGTCTCCTGATGAGAAACGCCTGCCTAAAATGGCGAGCGATGGGGGGATTGTAAGGACAGATGGTGATGCGGCCTTGCCGCCAAGCGACAACTTCTTATAGCGCCAAACCCCGGCTTAACCGGGTTTACAGCAATGCGACATATTGCGTCGCAAAGACGCAGTTTAAACGCTGAGCGCGCCAAACGGCAGCACGACAACAGGTTGATTTATGCCGTGCCTGGCAGGGCGAGCCGGCACCTGCGGCTAAACCCTTGAGCGGGGGCTATTTATTTATTGCGACGGGGCATATTTACGATACGTCGGCCCCCTCTTCTAGCAGGTATTTGCGCTTTTTAAAAACGTCATCGCGGCTGATCTTAATCGCTCTAATTCCTTGATTAATCAGGTGCTTTCATGCCCAACAGCGATCTTGAAGGTCTGCCCCCACAGTCACCGCTCACACAAAACACACCTCATAGAGAGGCACATTTTCTGCCCCATCATGCCCAGATCACCCACACCCTACCTCAGTGGTTAACACGGGCGCCCTCTCACAAACAGCAAGCACTCAAGGCTCTCAGGCCTAACCCGATGCACTGGCCGAAAGGGCTTTCGATTTCACAGCAAAACGCCCTTGATCACGCGCACATTAATAGCTGGAAAACCCACCAGGATGCTGAGCAGGAACTTGAAAACCTCAAAGATGTTTACGCCTTCGCCGAACCTTTGCTCTTACAAGCATTGGTCGAGCGCTTTCAGGTGGACTCTGCGCTCAATCTGAAAAACACCTTCATCAACCTCTACCTCCCCCTGACAACGCCGCTGTTGGGCCTTAAAACCGGGGCATTTAAAAACTGGCGCGTGTCCATGCTGGATGCCGCCCTGCATAACTTTGAGGCTTTTGAAGCACAGCCAGACGCTCACTCACCTGATTCCGGATTTATTACTCGCCCAAGCGCAGGCGGGCAATACCAGATTTTGGAGACGCTGACCCGACAAGTGCCGATCCCGGCTTTCATTACGCTGTGCCGTCAGCTGGATATCGGCAAACTGTACAAGGCTCATCTGGACAATGAGCTGATCCTTTGTGAGCCTGACAAAGCATTGCGTATCAAAACAGCTGTTCGCCAGCACTTGAGAACGGCGCTTGTCGCGGCATCGCATCATGCGCTCGCACACAAACAGATCACGCAAAACATCCATGATGCGCTTTGCAATCCGGCCCAAGCGCCGGGCTGGACGAACCAGACACCACCGACACTCTATCCTCACAGCATGACGCTACTGGGCAGCGCGCTGACCGGGGTGTTGGTTTTTTCTACCCAAACGGCTCCAGCGTCACTGCAAGGGGAAGTCATCGCCTACCTCCCTGATGACCCGCAGCAGCCTGTAAAGCGTCACGCTTCAATGACCGCTTTCGTCAGTGACCTGGCAATAAAATTACGCGATGACAGCTACCAGCAATACTTCAGCCGTTTTATTGACCACAAGGAACTAGAGCCGTTTTTAACGACCCTCAGGAGCAAACTTTTCATTACCCAGATCGACCCGGCACACGTGCCTAAAGGGGAAGGACGGCCTGAAGACTTCCCTCTTGTTATTCGATCAAGCCTTGTTGAGCACCCTGTTCTCAATTTCACGCTGCTCAACATCTATCAGGACTACAGCGAATACCTGTTCATCCAAAAACGACGAAAGCTGCTTGAAGATGCCCCCTTGCTGGCTGTCAGTACCGACACGGAAGATCAGAAAACACGCCATGATCGCCAGCAACGCCTGAAAAAAATCGGTGAGTGGGCCGTCAACGCGATTGAGATTGCGGGCTCTTTTTTCATCCCGGGTCTGGGTGAGTTGATGATGCTGCAAATGGCATATCAGATCCTTGATGACACCTATGAGGGCATCAGGGACTGGACCCAGGGTAAAACCATTGAGGCCTGGGACCATTTATTCAACGTTCTGTCCAGCACCGTCCAAATTGCAACCCTGAGCATTGGCAGCAAAATAATCGCTGATGTCCTGAAACCCACGCCCTCTTTCGTCAAGGGTTTAAAACCCGTCACACGCCATACGGGTGAAAAGCGCCTGTGGGATCCGGCCCTGACGCCTTACCAACATCCGACAGACCTGCCCTCCAACACGCCCGCCAACGACCTCGGGTTAATGCTGCATGAAGACGCACAGTTTCTATCTCTCGAAGACCGCACTTACCGCGTTGAACAAGAACCCCAAACACTGCGATACCGCATCAAGCATCCTTCTCGAACACAGGCCTACTCGCCGCGATTGCGGCATAACGGGTCAGGTGCCTGGACAGTCGAAACAGAGCAACCGCTCAATTGGGATGATTTGAGACTCTTCAAACGCTTGAACCGAACCGCAGCCTCTTTCTCTGACATCACCGCCTCACGCCTTTTGGCCATCACTCAGACCGATACGGCTGCGCTGCGCAGCCTGCATGTCGATGCGCTGCCCACACCCGGCTTGCTTGCCGACAGCATCCAACGCTTCAAAATTGACCAGGACCTGCAGTATTTCATCGAGCACATGCAAAGCCGTGACCCTTTGGTTCAGCAACTGGCAGACCCTCAAACCCAGTTGCAACTGTTGATCAGTGATGAGATGTGGAGCGCGTCCAAAAACTTACGGGTCGTCAATGAACACGGTGAAACCGTGGTGCACTATCCTTCCGAGTTCTCTACAGCCGAGCACATTGAAATCACAGATGAGCAGGTACGAGGGGGCCAATTACTGAAAACCGTCCTCCAGGCACTGGATGAAAAAGACATAAAGCACCTGCTCGGCGTTAGTCCAGCGATGGCCGACCCGCTACCTAATCCCACCGAACAAATGACCCTGCTCTGCAACCGACTGGCACGCCTGGCACACAAAAAGCGCAACGACTTGTTCGCATCACGTTATGCCTCGTTGCAAAACAGCGCTAATGCAGAGGTCAAATTGCTGCAGACGAGCTTTGCGCAACTGCCGACACCGGCAGCGCAAGAACTGATCTGGAATGCCCAGGGCGATGAAATCCTGCAACTGCTTAATGAGCGAATCATCCCCGAACGCCTGCAAGAGCTCGCACTCGAACAGGTCTACGAATCAAGGGTCAACCGCGCCTTCGAAGGCCTTTTTCTCGACTCTACGCATAGCGCAGACAGCGAGTGGCTCACGCTGAAAACGATTGAATCGCTACCTGGCTGGTCAGACAACCTGCGCCTTGAAATTCGCGACGCCAGCTTTGACGGTCCACTGCTCAACAGCCTTGGAGGCGAGCATGCCCCGATACGCAAAGTGTTGATCAAGTCACAAAACCTCTATAGCGCACGGGATGCGCAGGGCCTGGAGCTGCATGGGCCAGATGATCTGTATGCGGCTTTATTGCACGCACTGCCGGATGCAGAGCGTGCTCAATTGGGATTTCCCCATACTTACCAGGGTAAAGCCCTGAAAGCCGCTGTACGCGAGCATCCTCTGCTGCAACGTCAACTCGTCAGAGCACGCGTAGAACCCTCGCGCACTGCGCTAGATATAAACCCAGAGGCCCGCCCACGACTCAAAGCCACCGCTTACCCTTTATTAGGTGCCGACGCCCCAGGCCAGCCACCCAGCGCACTCGAGCGCCGCGTGAACGAGCTTTACCCCAGCCTGAATCGGCAAGAGCGGCTAAGAGTCATTCGTCACCTGCCCGCTGACCCGGCCGCGGCAGATCAAACCTTGACCGATCTGGGACAATCACTGGAAAGGCTGCGTGATGATTTGGAAGTGTGGACTGTCGACGCACCCGCAACTAACCAGCGAACCGGCGAGTTAATACCGCCAGTTGCAAGAATGGCGATTGTTCAAGACCGACGTGCATTCAGCAGAGAACTCGAAAGATGCTGGCGCAGACAAACAGCGTTCGACAATCACTACGCAGACCCTACCCGAGATGGTTTTGAGCTGACGTTTACACGAACAATATTAGATAACATGCCGAGTATTGATGCCGACTTCAGCCACGTAACTTACCTGTCCTTGAGAGGATCCGGCCCCGTTACTGGCGTTAACGAGTTCTTGCAAAACTTCCCAAGATTACGCGTATTGAAACTTCAAGGCTTTGCTCTTGATGCAGTGCCAGAGTCGCTGCCCTCAATGCAGAACTTAACTGAGTTGTATCTCGAAGACAGCAACATCACGCTCACCCCCACAGCAGCCCAGGCCTTATCCGGACTGGAAAACCTGGAACACATCGATCTTGATGGCAACCCGCTTAACCTCACGCCTGACTTCAGCAATATGCAACACTTGAATTCAGTGTTCCTGAGCAACACTGAACTCAGCGAGTTCCCCACATCCCTTTTGGGGTTGCCCGAAATTGAAACGATAGATCTGAGTGACAATCTCATCATTGATTTACCGTCAGAACTTTTCGAGGCCCCGGCATTTATCACCGAAGCGCTCGATTTGGCAGGAAACCCCTTGTCCGAAGCGAGCCTGAACCAGGCGCACCTATATTTCAGTCAGACCGGTATTGATATGAATATTTCATTCGACGATCTGGAGCCCATCGCTGTCGATGTCGTCGAACCTGAACAGTAGTTTCAGCCTCGCTCAGCAGGCACCGAGGACAATTCAAACGGGCTGCTGCTGCGGCGCTGGTTGCGGTCTTCGCGTGGCGTGGCACCGAAGAAGTTGCGGTAGGCACTGGAGAAATGCGGCCCCGAGGAGAACCCGCACGACAAGCCGATCTGGATGATCGATTTGCTGGTTTGCATCAACATCTGACGCGCCTTGTTCAAGCGCAGCTCCAGGTAGTACTGGCTAGGGACGCGATTGAGGTACTGCTTGAAGATGCGCTCCAGTTGACGACGGGAGACGCACACATGCTGAGCGATTTCGTCCGTGGTCAGCGGTTCTTCAATGTTGGCTTCCATCAGCAAAACGGCTTGGGTCAGTTTCGGGTGGCTGGAACCTAAACGGTTTTGCAAGGGAATACGCTGGCGTTCACCGCCTTCACGAATGCGCTCAACCACAAGTTCTTCAGACACCGCACCCGCCAATTCAGCACCGTGGTCGCGGGCCAGCAAGGCGAGCAACAGGTCCAGTACCGACATGCCGCCACAGGCGCTCAAGCGATCACGGTCCCAGTCAAACAAGTGGCTGGTGGCAATCACCTTGGGGAAGCGCTCAGCGAAGTCATCCTGCCAGCGCCAGTGCACGGCTGCACGGTAGCCATCGAGCAAGCCCAGTTGTGCCAGCGGGTAAACCCCGGCCGACAACCCGCCAATCACGCACCCGGCACGCACCAATTGCTTGAGCGCACTGCTGAGTGCCGGGGCAATGGCGGCGGGTGGCTCATCGGCCACCAGAAAGAGCTTCTGGCACCCTTCAAGCTTCCCGGCCCATGGCTCACCGGGTAATTGCCAACCCCCTGCCACGACGTCGGTCGGTGCTTCTGCTTGCAGAAACACCAGCTCGTAAGCCACTTCGGGATGCACCCGTTGGGCGACCCGCAAGGCCTCCTCGGCCAGCGCAAGCGTCAATGCTTTGGTGCTGGGCCAAATCAGGAAACCTATTCGATGGGCAGTCATGGCATGCAATCCGAAACGAAAACAGTGTTAATGCCGAAGGTGGCAACAACCAAGCTAGATCCGCCACCGCGTTTTCCGGGAAGCATGCACTAAGTTGGTGCAAAAAGCAGTCTCACAATCCATTAAATTACTTGAGGCTGCCCGACAAGAACTGCTGCAAACGCTCGCACTGCGGGTTCACCAGCACTTCACGCGGGTTACCGCTTTCTTCAACCACGCCTTTGTGCAGGAACACCAACTGGTTGGACACTTCGCGGGCAAATCCCATTTCGTGAGTCACCACCACCATGGTCCGGCCTTCCAGGGCGAGGTCTTGCATGACCTTCAATACGTCGCCGACCAGCTCCGGGTCCAGCGCCGAGGTCGGCTCGTCAAACAGCATGACCTCTGGCTCCACCGCCAACGCACGGGCAATCGCCACACGCTGCTGCTCACCCCCGGACATATGCCCGGGGTAGGCGTCTTTACGATGGGACACGCCGACCTGGTTGAGGTAATGCTCGGCTTTTTCCCGCGCTTCGACCTTGGACATGCCCAGTACGTGCACGGGCGCTTCCATGATGTTTTCCAGCGCGGTCATGTGCGACCACAGGTTGAAATGCTGGAACACCATCGACAGGCGCGAACGCATGCGCTGCAACTGTTTAGGGTCTGCCGCTACCAGGGCGCCGTCCTTTTTCGCGACCAGTTTGAGCTCTTCGTTGTTGAGCAAAATCTTGCCGGCATGCGGCTGCTCAAGCAGGTTGATGCAACGCAAAAAGGTACTTTTGCCTGAACCGCTGGAACCGATGATGCTGATCACATCACCTGCCTTTGCAGCCAGAGATACGCCTTTCAGCACCTCGTGACTGCCGTAGCGCTTATGCAGGTCTTGGACTTCAAGTTTGTACATGCTGTCGGTTCTCACAAAAACAGTGGGTCAGACGTTGAGCGCGGCTCAACACTCAGGCCTTGCGCGGGGCCATGTAGCCCAGCCAGCGGCGTTCTGCCAATTTGAACAGGCGTACCAGAATGAAGGTCAGGCACAGGTAGAACGCACCTGCGGTGATGTAGGCTTCAAACGGCAAGTAATACTGCGCGTTAACGGTACGCGCAGCGCCGGTGATGTCGATCAGGGTCACGATGGACGCCAGACTGGTGGTCTGCAGCATCATGATCACTTCGTTGCTGTATTGCGGCAGCGCCCGGCGCATGGCCGACGGCAGCAAAATACGGCGATACATTTTGCTCGGGGACATGCCCATCGCCTTGGCGGCTTCGATCTCGCCATGGGGCGTGGCCTTGAGGCTGCCCGCAATGATTTCGGCGGTATAGGCGCTGGTGTTGATCGCAAACGCCAGGCACGCACAAAAGGTTGCACTGGACAGCAAAGGCCACATAAAGCTTTCGCGCACGACTTCAAACTGGGCCAGGCCGTAGTAGATCAAAAACAGCTGCACCAGCATCGGCGTGCCGCGAATCACGTAGGTGTAGAGCCACGCCGGGAAATTGACCCACGGGCGCTTGGACACCCGCATCAGGCCCAGCGGCAGCGCCACCAGCAAACCAAAGAACAGTGAAATGCCCAGCAGCTTGAGGGTTTCAACCATGCCGCTGAGGTACAGCGGCATGCTGTCCCAAATGACGTTGTAGTCGAAGATCATAGCTCAGCCACCTTTACGCCGACCGAGTAGCGCTTTTCAAGTTGTCGCAACGCCAGCAGCGACACACTGGTCATTACCAGGTACAGCGCGGCCACCGCGAGGAAGAACGTAAAAGGCTCGCGGGTGGCATCTGCCGCCTGCTTGGCCTTGAACATCATGTCTTGCAAGCCGACCACCGAAATCAGGGCCGTGGCTTTGGTCAACACCAGCCAGTTGTTGGTAAAGCCCGGAATCGCCAGACGGATCATCTGCGGCACCAACACCCGGAAAAACACCTGGAAACGGCTCATGCCGTAGGCCACACCCGCTTCTGCCTGACCTTTGGGGATCGCCATAAAGGCACCGCGAAAGGTTTCGGACAGGTACGCACCAAAGATGAAGCCCAAGGTGAACACGCCAGCCGAGAAGGGGTTGAGGTCGATGTAGTCGTCGTAGCCCACCAGCGGGGCGACGTTGTTGAGCAGGTTCTGACCGCCGTAGAAAATCAGCAAGATCAGCACCAGATCGGGAATCCCACGAATGACCGTAGAGTACAGATCGCCCAGCCAAGCCAGCCAGCGCACTGGCGACAGGCGCATTGAAACACCAATCAGACCTAGAACAATGGCCAGGGCCATGGACGACAAGGCGAGCTGTAGCGTCAGCCAAGCGCCATCGAGGATGACAGCCCCGTAGCCTTTCAACATGATTCAGGCCCTCGAAAAAAAGCGTGAAAATTAGGATGAAAAAATGGCGCAAACTTCAGGGACTCTGTCGCTTGCGCCATTTCAGACTTACAGCCGCGATGATTTACTTGGCTTCTGGGCCGTAAATATCGAAGTTGAAGTATTTTTTCTGGATTTCGTCGTACTTGCCGTTTGCACGGATATCGGTGATTGCACGGTCGATTTTGTCTTTCAGCTCTTTGTCGCCTTTACGCACGGCGATACCGATGCCGTCACCGAAGTACTTGGCGTCAGTGAACGAAGGACCTACAAACGCGTAGCCTTTGCCAGCCGGGGTATCGAGGAAGCCTTCCTGCAACAGGGTGGCGTCAGCCACGGTGCCGTCCAGACGACCGGCTTCGATGTCCAGGTAGATTTCGTTCTGCGAGCTGTAAGGCACAACAGTGGCGCCTTTAGGAGCAAAGACTTCTTTGGCGAAACGGTCGTGAATCGAACCGCGCTGCACGCCGATCTTCTTGCCTTTGAGCTCTTCCAGCGAATCAGAAACGGTTGTGCCGTCCTTCAGCACCAGGCGAGCCGGGGTCAGGTAGTAACGGTTGGTGAAGTCCACCGACTTCTTGCGGTCGTCGGTGATCGACATTGAGGACAGGATGGCGTCGATCTTGCGCACTTTAAGTGCCGGGATCAGACCGTCGAACTCTTGCTCGACCCACACACACTTGACCTGCATCTGCTCACACAGAGCGTTACCGATGTCATAGTCAAAGCCCACAATGCTGCCGTCCGGTGCCTTGGAGGCAAACGGAGGGTAAGCGGCTTCAATGCCAATTTTGAGCGGCTTTGCATCAGCAAACGCCTGCAAGGACAGCACGGACAGTGCCAGGGCGCCAAGAAGCACGAGTTTCTTCATCTTAGGACTCCATCGGTAAAGGGCAATAAATGCAGAGTGAGCCTGAGCCCAATATGCGGAGGTTAAACCGGGAATGCGGCGCCACGTCCTGTTGGTGTTGAAACGAGTTCAGCACTACGACAACGAGCGAGTGATCGGCATTCTAACGACAGGCTTCAAGCCGTTATTTCTTCAATGCGACAACATATTACAAATGCACCGAGAAAGGCGGCTACAAGCATTGACAGCTCTTCGAATTCGTGCAAGAGCAAAAGATATAGAACCTATATGAGTTGCAAATAGCGGGCCTATTATTCGCAAACCCTTCTATTCCGGCAAGTGTAGCCTTTAATCTAATTTTTTAAGGGTCGCCCGAGCGCTCTAAAACGGTGCCTTTGGTGTCACATAGCCCCGTTTTTGGGCGCACGGTTACACATGGGGTAACACCTGAATAAACCCCGGACCCCGCAGGAGTGGCCGCCCCGTCTTCGACGCCGCGCTGTCGCGCAGCAAACAGGCCGCCGATAATCGTCAGCATCCCCCAATCAGCTCCCTCTCCTACGGGAGAGGCGTGGTGAGGGGGCTCTTAGATCAAGATCAACAGATCGCGAGGCAAGCTCGCTCCTACAGGGCCTTAGGAATCAATCACTTATTTGTGTTTGATAGGAGCCGCCGATGGTTGGGCGGGGATTTGATCGGCCAAATAAAAAGCCCCGCCTGACAGCGTCAGGCGGGGCTTTGTTACAACGAAGGAGGCGTCAGGCGACCTTCATGCTCTTGTGGGTGTCGATCAGGTGTTGCACCACGCCCGGATCCGCCAGGGTCGAGATATCGCCCAGGCCGTCATATTCACCCGTGGCAATTTTGCGCAGGATACGGCGCATGATTTTGCCCGAGCGGGTTTTCGGCAAGCCCGGCGCCCACTGGATGACATCGGGCGAGGCAATCGGGCCGATCTCCTTGCGCACCCAGTTTTTCAGCTCCTGACGCAGCGCCTCGCTCGGCTCTTCGCCACCATTAAGGGTGACGTAGACATAGATGCCCTGCCCTTTAATGTCATGGGGCACGCCGACAACAGCCGCCTCAGCCACTTTGGAGTGGGCAACCATCGCGCTCTCGATTTCTGCTGTGCCCATACGGTGGCCAGACACATTGAGCACGTCGTCCACACGACCGGTGATCCAGTAGTAGCCGTCTTCATCGCGGCGCGCACCGTCGCCAGTGAAGTACATGCCGCGGAAGGTCTTGAAGTAGGTGTCGACGAAACGGTCGTGATCGCCGTACAGGGTACGTGCCTGGCCCGGCCACGAATCCAGAATCACCAGATTGCCTTCGGCCGCACCTTCGATCAGGTTGCCCAGGTTGTCCACCAGCCCCGGCACCACACCAAAGAACGGACGCGCAGCAGACCCCGGCTTGAGCGCATGGGCGCCCGGCAGCGGGCTCATCATGCACGCGCCGGTTTCGGTCTGCCACCAGGTATCCACAATCGGGCAGCGCTCTTTGCCGACCGTGGTGTAGTACCAGTTCCAGGCCTCAGGGTTGATCGGCTCACCCACCGAACCCAGCAAGCGCAAGCTTGAGCCGTCTGCATCTTTAACCGCCGCCTGCCCTTCGGCCATCATGGCGCGAATGGCGGTGGGCGCGGTGTAGAGGATATTGACCTTGTGCTTGTCGACGATTTTCGACACGCGGGTAATGTCCGGGTAGTTCGGCACCCCTTCAAACAACACGGTGGTCGCGCCGTTGGCCAGCGGGCCGTAGACGATGTAGGTGTGGCCGGTGACCCAGCCCACGTCTGCCGTGCACCAGTAGACTTCGCCCGGACGGTAATCGAACACGCGCTCGTGGGTCAGCGCGGCATACAGCAGGTAGCCACCGGTGGTGTGCTGCACACCCTTTGGCTTGCCCGTGGAGCCCGAGGTATAAAGGATGAACAGGGCTTCTTCGGCGCCCATTTCTTTGGGTGCGCAGTGGGTCGAAGCCACGGCCATCAAATCGTGGTACCAGATATCGCGGTGCTTATACCAGGCGATGTCGCCGCCGGTACGCTTGAACACGATAATTTTCTGCACGCTGGAGGTGTCAGGGTTGGTCAGCGCCACGTCGACATTGGCTTTCAATGCCGTGCGTTTGCCGCCACGCACACCTTCGTCAGCGGTGATCACCACTTTCGATTTGCAGTCGATAATCCGCCCGGCCAGCGCTTCGGGCGAGAAGCCGCCGAACACCACCGAGTGGATCGCGCCAATGCGAGTACAGGCCAGCATGGCGACAACCGCCTCTGGCACCATCGGCATATAGATAGTCACAACGTCGCCACGGTGAACGTCCTGGCCGCGCAAGGCGTTGGCCAGCTTGCACACTTCTTCGTGCAGTTCACGGTAGGTAATGTTGCGCTGTTCGGAAGGATCGTCGCCTTCCCAGATAATCGCGACCTGATCACCGCGCTCGGCAAGGTGGCGGTCCAGACAGTTGTAGGAAACGTTGAGAGTGCCGTCGGCAAACCATTTGATATCGACATGGTGGTCGTCAAAAGAGGTTTGCTTCACGGTGGTGAACGGCTTGATCCAGTCCAGACGCTTGGCCTGATCACGCCAGAAGCCATCCGGGTTGATGACCGATTGCTGGTACATCGCCTTGTAGGTCGCCTCGTCAGTCAGCGTATTGGCTGCAACTTCAGGGCGTACGGGATACAGGGAAGCGGCACTCATGTTTCATACCTCTATATTTGTAGTTGTTGTTTTATGACCCTGTTTTAGCCGGGCCTTGGCGTGAGATCCATTCGACGTTGGTAGTAAGAAACACCCAGAAAAACCATGGTTTTTCCGTGCAAGGCTCAAGACCGATGCTTACAGCGCTTTACCCCGCGCCGACGGATTTGAAATACCTGTAAACACCGTCTGTTTTCGACGATTGTTGCAGAATCTGTCAACAGTCTTTATCAAAAGCCCCTCTATATGCCCGCCCGGCAGCGGCCTAAAATTCACCTCGCCAACCAAGGCACCGCGATTAACGCAAGTTACAGCCCCCACGAAGGCATGTTTAATCGCTCTTACTTAAACCAAGTTTCACACGCAGCCTCACAAAGGCCGCGTGACCCCATTCGACCCTAGACAGGTAAATACGAAATGAAAGCGTTGTTAGTTCTGGCCCTCAGCAGTGTGTGTGTTAGCGCGTTTGCTGATGAAGCAAGTACTCAGGTCTCGCACCAGCAACCGGTTGTAGAACACTATTCCTACTCTTCCGAACTTGATATTGCCAAAGTGATTTCCATGAGCGAAATCCCTAATGTTTGCGAAGTAGTACCGGCCCGCATGGTTTACGAAGACTCGCAAGGCATCAAGCACACTCTCGAATACCGTGTCATGGGTAACGGTTGCTCCAACGGTTAAAGAACATATTATCCCCCAGCGATATGCGGCAGGGCGCACATTGAATACAGTGCAGCCCGCCGCGGCTTTTTGTTCAGCGAGAGATACTAAGGCACAAGCCCGATCACGCTATAGTTTTCCCGCCCCCCGCCCAATCGACTGATGATCAGCGCCAACGAGTCGGCATTCGAAAGAATGACTTCTGCGCGCATTAACTCATCATTGATGAATATGTCCCGCGCATTATCCAGCGTCAGTGCGCCCGTCAATTTCATAATATGTTCAGACACTCGCAAGCCGACATCCTGCCTGGGCATAAGTTGTGAATCTTGCATCTTGAACAACTCATGACGGGGAGTCAGTGCAGACAAGGCCCGGGCCTGCATGATCCTGTTTCTGCTTGCCGAACTGAACGTTACTGGCACAACATCCTTCAACAGTTCAACAAACGGAAGAGCCGAGTTCATGTAAGCAATATCTTCTGAACCCGCGACTTGATGGCTTAATTCGTGAATCATCGTAACCGCTCTGAAGTGACCATTGAAATCAAAGGGCGGCACAGTCGTTTTAAGCTCGTCCATCGTCCCGGCCAGACGGGTATCCAATGGGGTATTAAAAAAAGCGTCTGATAAATAAATATATTTACGTTTATCCAGCATATTCACAAAAGCAATGCGCTCAGCGCCATAAATATGGCCACGCCCTACTACGTACCGTTTTGAACTTATCGGGCTCATGGAGGGTTTGATCAAGCGGTTAAAAATAAGACCGATTACTGAATCTATTTTTCGGGTTTGGACCAAGCTCAAGCGAGAAACGCCGAGAAAATCTCTCAACCACGCAGCATGCGCCAGCGAAGTCACGTCATTCTCAAAAATATGCCTGAGCACATCGCGCCCCTCATTCAGATAAGCAATCGCCCGTTGATGGGCCTCCTGGAGGGCCGTTGCCTTGCCTGGATAAAGCGCTCTAATCTGGGCCATGCCAACAGCATCTTTAATGAAGCCATACCCACCACGCGGTGGTGCATGCCTGCTGAGTATCGGACCGCCGCCAGCCAGCGGCTCCCTGACGTCGACATCCCAACGGCCAGATGCGCTGTCGCGACGCAAGGCAGGTCCGTCCTGATCAGCACCGATGTAAATCCGCCAGCGCCTTTCCAAAAGCTGTGTTTGAAATACTCTGCCGAGAACGACCGCGTAATATTTTTCAGTCAATACACTCTGATAGATATCGGTTAGCGGGTCATGCTTTAACTCTGATAATGAAACGGCATGCTCTATGTAGGGCTCAAGTGCTGATTCATACTGTGCCGTCCACCGTGATTGCCCACCCGCCCCCTCGGATACGGCAGGTGCTCCATAAACTGAGTCTAAGGACTTGACTTCAGTAGTGCCCGCATTGCGCTCTGATGCTCTGGGCTGTCTTGACGTCAAAAGCATCGACAGGCTGGTCACAAATTCGGTCACGGCCTCCCCCCAGTGGGCCTGGGACGCAGCACTGGCTGCCGCTTTCAAGGTGTCTCGGGTTTGCCATATTGTCAAAGGGATAGCCAACCGCGCGGGCATAAACTGGATCGCAGTTGCCATAACCAATGACAGCAGCTCCTTGAAAGAAGCCCAATCTTTCTCAGCTGTGGTGACCGATTGAGATTTCGCCATGCCCAGTAACTGCTGGCAATTATCCTTATACATTTTTGAGAGTAAATTCCCCGTGTAGTCAGCCTGCGAAATCGTCACGGGTGCCGGCGTCACGAACAGATCAACACTGAAAAAATCTTGGCTAATATAATTAATATGCGGCTCTTTAAAACCGCCATTCGCGTATATTTTGCGTTGCCACGGTTTCAGGCGACCTAATAGTTGAGTTTGCAGAACTTCCCGATTGATGATATCCGCTATAAAGCTCGCCTCATCAGGGTACTCTTTAATTGAATATTCACGACTGTACATGACGACCACAATCAGTGGGCCAACCGCCTTGGCATCAGGCCCGACCAGGTATACCCCACTGACCTCATCAGGCACTGCATCGGGACTGGACCGGATAGCAAGTGGGCGCATAACGATACGATGACCTTCAAACAATTCCCGCGCCATTGCATCAGGCATATTGAGAACATGCTCCAGGTAGCAGTAAGCCTTTTCACTGAGCACCCCTTTTAACTTATCCCGAAATGCTATTTCCAGCATCTGTGGCGGTAACTGAGCACAAAATAACTTAAAGCGACCGCTAGACTCCTCCGCATCCACTATTAACTTATTCTCAAGCAAGGTGCGATATTCTTCACCTACGTTTAATTTTCGGACTAACGATTTTACATAGTGTTCATTAAAGCCATTTGGCAGTGAAACGTTCCCCGACACCGAAAAAGTCAGATGGCCTGTCAATTGCCCGAACCCGCGCAAGGCATACGCGCTTAATGTTTGACTTGTACTGGACACTGCACTACCCAGCGATGCAATTTCTCCTGACCAGCCAGGCGAACTCATTTGAGTGATAATGACATTAACGGCCTCCGGGTCCAACGACTGCATTGGAAAGTCCAGAGCCAGTTGCTTTTTAAGCGCTTTGAACGTGTACTCGTCAATGCCCACAATGCCATGCAAATAATCGCGATCATCAACCACCGCATTACGATAACGTTGCAAAATACGCGAATAGTCATATTTTTCTTTCATTGTGGCGTGGGCCAGCACCTCAGGCAGGGCGGATTCAAACAGCACAGTATCGGCTTGCAGCAGTAACGATGCCACGTTAAAACCGGCCTCAACGGCGACAATATAGTTGTCGACACGGTCTTGAAGTTCTTGACTTGAAACCTTCGCAACAACGCCCTGATGATAAGCACGTCGCGCGTCATCAAGATGGTGTTGCAGACGGCTACTCTCCAGTTCAAGCAAGTAGTCCCCCTCAACAACAGAAAAATAAAACAAATCATCGGTCGTACTCAACAACGCTTTGCTTTCAAGAATAGCGGCGCGCTGAAGACTATTAATAGTGCCTGTCAACTCTACATAATCAACAGGATCCAGAATACGTTGTCGTAATACAGCGCGACATTCATCAACTGAATTAAATGCTTCATACTGTCGTGCAGGGGACCAAAAAATAGCATGTCCCGCGCAGGCTGGCTGGAGCCCGCCCCTCTCGGTAATCAAAAAACAGTTTTCTAGAAACGCCGTAAAATTGGTGCTCTTAACATTCACCGATATCCGGTAGACATCAGGCACAAAATAATAATAGGACGGTCGGTTCGATCGGACTCTATACGTCTGCAGCGCTGTCAAACAACCAACGTCCTGCTGACCAAGCCGTTTGTCATGACCAAAAAAGTAGTATCCACCCGCCCATAACAGCTGAGACTTCAGTTGCACCAGATCATCCAGCAACGTATTACCCGCTGGTAACTGATCTTTAAAGACGGACCGCTCAAGGTACAGTTCAAATTGGCTGGCAAAATCACCGGCCAACTTAAGCAAGACACCATGAAGAACAAGATTTTCATCCGCAGCAAAATACGCGACCTGCCCTGCCGCCCCTGCTGCCCGCTCAAACCGGACTCGCGCGGGTTCGGCAGGTAAAGGTTGTTTTCCCGTCACATGCTCTAAAAATGCATCAACCAACGGCATGGCAGGCACGTCTGCTGAGGATGCGTTAGATTCTGGACCCATAATGCTTACCGAAACATTGCCAGGGTCAAGTAAGTCTCGCCCACTAAGCTGCCAAAGCTCAGCCAACTTTTTTTTGCAGAAGTCGCTCACGGTGGGAAACATTGATAGCTTTGTTGTTACCGCCTGCTCCAACGTCTCAATACGCAGCCGAATGAGATCAATCGGAACGTTAAGCTGATCAAGCAATTCACCGGTTGTTTCAGCCATGGTTTCACCCAGTGAAAATCGGGAACTCCAACGATAACTGTCAAAGGGGATGGATTGATCAGGATTCAGCAATGTCTTTATATTGAGCGCATCGTCCAGCACGGCCAATGCGGTACTTGCATAATCCGCAGATGTTAAAGAGTCTACATAAATACGCTTAACTTCTAACCACTCAATTAAGTACTCCATATCGGATAGCACTTTTTTATAAATCTGAGATTCCAGTGCTGCGTACAAATCGTCATGCAACACGGTATACCCCATGCTGATAGGGTTTGAAGCGCTCCACCGAACACTGTCCGCTCGCGCTACATACCGACTCAGATAATCATCAGGCAACGGCGGGCCGCTCTCGGCTTCCTTGGGGAGCAACACGTTGAAGCGAGGGGATGTGACACGCTGAAAATGCGACCAATTGTTAAATACTTCCAGCCCCCGGTCCCCCATCACAACGAATCGACCATCGACACCGCCAATAAAAAGACCGTACCAAGCTACCAACTCAACGGGGGCATCCGCTGCTTGCTTAAGGTGTATCAACGCAAGCTCTACGTGTGACACATCAACGCCTTGCATACGTTCTTGCAACTGTTTTACGTCCAGGGCAGAGAGTGTTCCATCATGCTGCGCCTGCATAAGACTGCTATATAGACGCTCACTCAAAGTGTCATGCACACATACCTTTAAGCTGGGGAAAAATCCTCGTGACTCATTCCAGTATTGGCCTATGGCCTTACTAAACGTGCTCACCAGATCATGGGTAGAGTCGTGGAGAAAACTGACAAACTCTAACTCTATCTCAGCACTGCTTTTGCCACGTTCACTGCCGCAGGGCAAACGGGGCGCATAGCTAAAGCCCTCATGCTTGGGCAGCGCTTTTTTCAAATAATATTCGAACGCCCAATCCACCAAAGAGCTATTAATTGTCATTTCACTCGTAATAACACTCCCTGCACAGTCTGCCGGAGTGGCCTG
Source organism: Pseudomonas helleri (assembly GCF_001043025.1). Taxonomy (GTDB): domain Bacteria; phylum Pseudomonadota; class Gammaproteobacteria; order Pseudomonadales; family Pseudomonadaceae; genus Aquipseudomonas; species Aquipseudomonas helleri. The sequence continues at coordinate 44,382 of NZ_JYLD01000003.1, forward strand.
CCTTCTTTCTTCCTGCTTAAACTTCAGTCTGTCAAATAGAACAGATCGAATTGAAGGTATGTACGACACCACTTGATGGACGACAAACTGATCATTTCCCAATGAGCGTTCAAAGAGTTGGCTGAGAGTCTTGAAAATGGGTAGCTCCAGCGGCAACAACGTTACATTTATCACATCGTCGCCCAATAAAGCATTCCGACTGGCCAAAGGAACACAGTGTAAAAGAGGGGATTTATCATTCACGATAAACTGTTTATTTATAGCCCTGACTAAATCAGCCCAGCTCAGAAACTTATGAAGCCCCGTCATTAAAGTATAAAAATAATAAGTGTCCGAAGGTAGCACCCCGGTAGCAAGTACAAATGCCCCGCGTAAATATTCCGGCTGGTCATCTGCTCGCGCTAACGCTACTTGACTCACATACAGCGGGGCAATCGCAGGCACTGTATTGACCGCATAAGTCCCCAAGGCCTGTTGAAGCCAGATTTTTTCAACGCCGGTGATCAGTCCATCAGCAAGCGCCGAATTCGTACATCGCTCAAAGTCCGATTTTATAAAATTTTCCGAGTAATACTTTAACGGTACTGTTTGACTCATCTTGGCGACCTTCTCATGGATGGGCAGTTACGCGTTATCCACGTCACGCGCCCTGATGAAAAAGACCTTACGAGTCTTACCGCCTGGACAGGCACTACATAGATCTATACAGATATCGGCTGCCCCCTCCCACGCTTACGCACATGCTCATGAAAAAAACGGGCGACCGGTCCTCAGCCGGGAAAGCCGTGCCCGGCCGCCACTGCATTGAAGTCCAGGCCAAATTTAGGTCATTTCGTCGCATCGGCCGAAAAAAAACTGGCTGAAATACCCTGTACAAACCCCGTATACTTCGGCCCTCCAAAGGGTGCTAACACCCTGAGCGGGCTGACCACCAAGCTGCTCCGGCTTTAAAGGCCAGGGCGAGATGCTATCGTTACTGCATCCCCCGAGCGACAGCGGGTCGGCCCCGAGCACATTCATGTTTATGCGTGCGTAAACCGCTACTGCAGCAACATTTCTTAGATCCAAGTGGCCTATGGGCCGTGTGCAAACCAAACCATCAGTGTTACCACACGGGCACAAGGCCCTCACGCAGGAGACGACACGTCATGCTGAGCTGGGACGAATTCGACAAAGAAGACGAAGGCGAAGTCGCTGTTAAAGGCGCCAACGCAGGCCACGCAACCGAAGCCAACATGGACCGCCTGGACGCTGCTGGCGGCGTTGCGGCCCAGGAAGCCCGTGCTGTCACCGCTACCGACTCGGCAGCGATCAAGCGCGCCAAAGCAGCCCTGGACAAGCTCGACATCGCTGAAGGCCTGGCAGAACTCGAAGGCGCCAGCGCTCGCGTTGCCGTTGACGAAAAAATGATGATCAACTGCCGTGCCGACCTTAACCAGCTCGTACCGTTCAAGTACGACTGGGCCTGGCAGAAGTATCTGGACGGTTGCGCAAACCACTGGATGCCGCAAGAAGTCAACATGACCGCCGACATCGCCCTCTGGAAAAACCCGGAAGGCCTGACTGACGACGAGCGTCGCATCGTGATGCGCAACCTGGGCTTCTTCTCTACTGCTGACTCCCTGGTTGCCAACAACCTGGTGCTGGCCGTGTACCGCCTGATCACCAACCCGGAATGCCGCCAGTACATCCTGCGCCAGGCGTTCGAAGAGGCGATCCACACCCACGCCTACCAGTACTGCATTGAATCGCTGGCCATGGATGAAGGCGAGATCTTCAACATGTACCACGAGATCCCGTCGGTCGCTAAAAAGGCAACCTGGGGCCTGAAGTACACCCGTTCGATCTCCGATCCGAAGTTCGAAACCGGCACCGTTGAAACCGACAAAGAACTGCTGCGCAACCTGATCGCCTACTACTGCGTTCTGGAAGGCATCTTCTTCTATTGCGGCTTCACCCAGATCCTGTCGATGGGTCGCCGCAACAAGATGACCGGCGTTGCCGAGCAGTTCCAGTACATCTTGCGTGACGAATCCATGCACCTGAACTTCGGCATCGATGTGATCAACCAGATCAAAATCGAAAACCCGCACCTGTGGGACGCTGAAATGAAGGAAGAAGCGACCCAGATGATCTTGCAGGGCACTCAGCTCGAGATCGAATACGCGCGTGACACCATGCCACGCGGCGTACTGGGCATGAACGCGGCCATGATGGAGGACTACCTCAAGTTCATCGCTAACCGCCGCCTGTCGCAGATCGGCCTGAAAGAAGAATACCCGGGCACCACCAACCCATTCCCATGGATGAGTGAAATCATGGACTTGAAGAAAGAGAAAAACTTCTTTGAGACGCGGGTTATCGAGTACCAAACTGGCGGCGCGTTGAGCTGGGATTGATCCCTGGCTTGAACTGACTGCTGATAAAAGGGGCTGCCGCGAGGTGGCCCTTTTTTGTTTTCAAGATGTCGCCCCCTGTAGCAGTTGACGAGCCTGCGAGGCTACGTCCGACTGCGCAGCAGTCGTAAAACCTCAAGGCCAGATCAAAAGATCGCGAGGCAAGCTCGCTCCTACAAAAACATCGCCCGCCCTGTCGTTGTTGAAGAGCCTTGCGAGGCAACGCTGGCTGCGCAGAATGGTTTATATCGAAGTTTTCGACCGTTGCTTACCGCGCAAACGGGCTTGAATCACGGGTTCTCTGCGACCGCACTGATTCAAAAAATGAGTTTGATCGACCTCGAAAACAACTGTATAAAAACACAGTATATTTTCAAGCACTGACTCAGCCCTGGAGATCTCCCCATGCCCAACTCAGCCATGCGCAACACGTTTGAACGCATCATCATCAACCAATTCACCCCGCTGCACTGTGCGCAAGCCCGGGAACTGCTCGGCTGGAGCCTTGAGCAACTGAGCGACAAGTCAAAGGTCTCGGTGCCGGCCATTCAACGGTTTGAAGCCTCCGAACGGGTGCGCGATGTCACTCTCCTGGCCCTGGCTTACTCCCTTGAAGCCGAAGGCCTGGTGTTTTTCCCGGGCTTTGCGCCAAGTTGGGCCAGTAACTTTCGCGGCACCACGCCCGACCCAATGGGCCGGGAGGACTTTGCCCTGATCGAGTAAACCGCGCGCACCTCAGAGGCTGGCCTGTTTGGCCGCCACCTCGCCGGTGGCTTGCACGCCAAGCCACCAGGCGCGGCCTTTGTGGGGTTGCATCAGGTTAAAGGCTTCACCCATGGCAGGCGTCGAGATAAGCACATTACGTTCTGCTGCCAACGCCACAATGCGCTCAAACGGTTCGTACCAGGCATGAAAGGCCAAATCAAAGGTGCCGTTGTGAATAGGCAGCAACCATCGGCCTTTCAAGTCGATATGGGCTTGCAGGCTGTGTTCAGGCTGCATATGCACATCGGGCCAGTCAACGTTGTAGGCCCCCGTTTCCATGAGGGTCAGGTCAAAGGGGCCAAACTGCTCACCGATCAGTTTAAAACCGTCGAAGTAACCTGAGTCGCCACTGAAGAAAATCCGCACGTCATCAATAATCATGACCCACGACACCCACAGGGTCTCGTTGTGGTCAAACAACCCTCGACCCGAAAAATGCTGGCACGGCGTGGCGATAAATCGAATGCCGTCACGTTGTGTTTCTTGCCACCAATCCAGTTGCTGTACTTTGTTTGCAGGCACGCCCCACTTGATCAGCAGGTCGCCCACCCCTAGCGGGGCCAAAAATTGCTCGGTCTTGGCCGCCAGTTGCAGCACGGTTTTCTGGTCAAGGTGATCGTAGTGGTTATGCGACAGGATTACGCCTTGCAACGGTGGCAGTTCATCCAGGGTGATCGGCGGTGCATGAAAACGCTTGGGCCCCGCCCACTGAAACGGCGAAGCACGCTCGGCATACACAGGGTCGGTCAGCCAGAATTTGCCCTTGAGCTTGAGCAACAAGGTGGAGTGCCCCAGCCGGAACACACTGAAGTCAGGCGCTTTATCCAACGCTTCGCGGCTCAACGGGGTGACCGGGATCGCTGCGGCGGGCCGAGTGTTTGAAGGTTTTTGGAACAGCATCTTCCAAAAAATGCCCAAGGTTTTGCCCAGGCTTGCGGCGGGCCTGACACCCTGATTTCGAAACTTACCTTGATGCTGCTCGGCAGGCTTAAGCTCAGCCTTTGTCGAAGACTCGATTGGCATGCTTCAAAGACTCCAGAAGACAAAGTGCAATTATTACGCTGGTTTTTTGGGCGGTAGAAGGTCAATCGTCATTTTCTAACATCCAAGTGTTAGTTTTAAGGTTATTCCCCTTAAAGCTCAGGCAGAATGCCAGCATCGATGATCGACATTACCTGCACGTTAAACCGACACGTCTGTGTTTAACGAGCGGGTGTGGCATTCCGTGCCTCAACACCTTGCGCAGATACCTATGAACACTCAAAGAGGTAAAGGTTTGTCATTTTCACGGCGCATTTATGTGCCGCGAACCTTTGGCCTGGGAATTGGTTGCCTGTGCGTGATGCCTGCTCTGTACCCATTGAACATGCCCACCTGGGTCTGGGTATTGTTCTTCGCCTCGGGTTTTGCCTGGCCACAACTGGCCTACTTGCGCTCTTCCCGCTCGCCATACCCGTATCGTGCTGAACGCCGCAACATATTGATGGATTCTGTGTTGGGCGGCTTTTGGGCTGCCACCCTGCAGTTCAATCCTCTGCCGGCCATCATTATTGTGTCGATGATGACCATGAACAACGTGGCGGTCGGCGGTGCAAAAATGCTGCTCCGCGGGCTCGTAGCGCAATGCGTGGGCATTGTCATCTCATGGCTGATGTTCGGGATTGCCTTCAACCCTGAGACCACATCGATACAACTCTATGCGTGCCTGCCCATTCTGATCCTCTACCCGTTTACCGTGGGCATGATCAGTTATCGAATGGCTACCACCCTGGCCGCGCACAAGCGCGCCTTCAGCGCCCTCAGCCGTACCGACAGCCTGACCGGCCTGCTCAATCACGGCTCCTGGAAAGACCTGCTGCAACTCAGCTTCCATACCTGCAAGCACACTCACGCAGACGCCACGCTGGCGCTGATTGATATCGACCACTTCAAGCGTATCAATGACACCTACGGGCACATTGTCGGCGACAGCGTGCTGCGCCAGTTCAGCATTGCACTCAAGGAAAACCTGCGCGCAGAAGATCTGGCCGGACGTTATGGCGGCGATGAGTTTTGCGTGATTTTGCCCAACCGCTCGCTGGCGCAGACGCAAGAAATCATGGAGCGTCTGCGCCACCGCTGCTGCGACTTTCGCTACCCCGATGCACCCGAGCTGCGCTTTAGCCTGAGCATCGGGCTGGCCTCATGCCAGGCGGCCTTCACCGACGCCTCGATGTGGCTCAACGAGGCCGACAAGGCGCTGTACATCGCCAAGAACACGGGCCGCAATAAAATCAGCATTGGCTCTGGCGACCTGCTGGCAAACACCGTGCTGGGCGAGCCTTAGCTGAGGCAGCGACGCACCGCTGAAATTTCCGGTACATCTTCGCGCCGCATGTACACCCGCAAGGGTTCTGTGATGTTCAGGCGATCGTCGATATTTTGATCCAGCAACAACTGAATCAACTCGCGCTTGAGGGTCATGGTGTCGGCCCCGACGGCTTGCCAGACAAACTCGCTGGTGGGGGTGATGGCGTCGTCGGCAACATCCATCCCGAATGAGTCCTCGCTAAAACGTACGATGTACTGCTGCGTCTTGCGATTGAATCCGACAAAACCGTGGAGATCGTCGGCGGCCTGGCAGATGAGTTGCGAAGTGATGCGCATGGTAAACCTCTCTCTGGAAACGATGGTTTACACACAAGGTGAATGCTCATCCCTCTGACGGGGACGCTAATGACTCAAAGGGTACGTCACACCTTTGGTTTCAGGCAAAGGGCAAAATTAAGGATGAGTTAAGTTGCCATGGTTACTCTGATCCCACCTAAACAGATCACCCCAGAGGGATTAACCATGAAAGCACTTAACGTCATCTTCGCCGCTACCGCCCTGACCCTGACTGCCGGCCTGGCTCAAGCCGATGTGCGCCCTGACCATATTCCGGGCTTGCTCAAGTCGGGCGAAATTGCCGCTTTTGAGAAACTCAACCAGACGGCAATGGACAAACATCCTGGCGCGACCATCCTCGACACCGAGCTGGACCATTCCTACGGCAAGCTGGTGTATGAAGTTGAATTGCGCGACACCAAAGGCGTGAAGTGGGATGTAGACATGGACGCCAAAACAGCCGAAGTCCTGCAAGACAAACAAGACACCTGATTCCCGCTGTCCATCGCCTGTAGGAGCGAGCTTGTCTCGCGATCTTTTGACCTTCTAAAAGATCGCGAGGCAAGCTCGCTCCTACAGGGGTCAGGCGAGCAAATGCATACAATATTTATACAAATTTGTACCGGTATTCCCAGACTGGCTAGAATCACCTTTTTATAACATTCAAGCCGAGATTCTCTTCTATGAGGCCAAGTGCCGCTGCGGATATCGCCACGATTAACCGGATCAGCGCAGTCCCGGCAATCCTTCAGGTAGTTACTGAAATGACCGGCATGCGCTTTGCTGCCGTTGCCCGGGTGACGCCTAACAGCTGGACAGCCTGCGCCGTGCTCGACAACTTGGGGTTTGGCTTGAAACCCGGTGGCGAACTGGATCTGGTCACGACGCTGTGCTTTGAAAGCATGAATTCGCAGCAGCCCATTCTCATCGACAAAGCCAGCGAAGACCCGCTGTACCACGACCACCCAACACCCAGAACCTACCGGTTCGAGAGCTACTTCACGATACCGGTGTACCGCACTGACGGCCGCTTCTTTGGCTCGCTGTGCGCCTTGGACCCTGAACCCGCGCGCCTCAAAAACACCTCAATTCAGGCCACGCTGGAGTCTTTTTCGCGCCTGCTCTCGCTGCAGATCGAAGCCGAAGAAAACCTGGAACAGGCGCAATCAGAGCTGGCTCTGGCCCGTGAGCACGCAGAGCTGCGCGAGCAGTTTATTGCAGTGCTCGGCCATGACCTGCGCAACCCTTTGTTTGCCATGACGACTGCGGCTGATCGCTTGCTCTGCAAGTACCCGAACCCTCAAACCCATGATCTCGTGCAACACATCAAGACCTGTGGCCTGCGCGCCTCGCAGTTGGTCGAAGATGTCCTAGATTTCGCCCGTGGAAGGCTCGGCAGCGGAATCCCGGTGCTACTGAGCCCGTGCCCGGACCTCACGCAAGTGCTCGAACATGTGATCTCGGAAGTCCGCCATATTTACCCTGAGCGGCAGATCGACTCGGCAATCGGCTCGCTAAAAAGCATTGAATGTGACAGCAGCCGCCTGGCTCAGTTGCTTTCCAATCTGCTTGCAAACGCCATCGCCCATGGTTCTGCCACAGGGCCGGTGCACATCACCGGGACGACGCAAAACGCACTGTTTGCGCTAAGCGTGACCAACCAGGGCCAGCCGATTCCAGCTAAAGCGCTGCAGCATTTATTTCAGCCTTACTCGCGCCCTGCCAGCAACACGCCGCAAGCCGGTCTTGGCCTGGGTTTGTACATTGCCAGCCAGATTGCCCTGTCTCACAATGGCCACTTGAGTGTGATGTCGGACGAACTGCACGGCACCACGTTCACCTTTACCATGCCGCTTTCCCTGCCCCCTGAGGCCTAGCATGACCCGCCTCTGCCCCTACGAAGACCTAAACGCTGAGCAGCGCGAGCAACTGCTCGGCATTGAGGTTCTGCCAGAACAGTTACCGTTCAGTGGTGACATCGCGTGCGCCTTGCACTCATTGCCCGCGCAATGCCATCCGGGGATCAGAGGCTTTGCCCTGTTAATCGATGAACGCCCCGTGGCCTTTATGCTGCTTAAGCGGCATCCGCTGTTGGCGCACTGGGCTGACGCCGGCAGCGCCACGCTGCACGCCTTGCAGGTACACAGGCAAGTGCAAGGCCAAGGGCTGGGCAAAATCTGTTTGCGCTTGCTCACGCAGGACATCCAGTACTACTGGCCCGACGTCAGTCAGTTGATGTTGTCGGTGAGCCCCGATAACACGTCAGCCCTGGCTTTTTACTTAGGTCAGGGCTGGTCTGAGCGCGGCGAAGCCTACCGGGGTGAGCGGCGATTAGTGTTGCCTCTCACGCCCTTGCAGGCTAAACCCGCCGCTTGACCGGCCCCGTTGAAACGAGCCGTTAGCAAAACGCGGAGTGGGAAATAGGAAAAACGCCTAAATAAACCTTATTTTTCAGAAAATTCTCTCGCCAGACATCTAGACAAAAGGCCATTACGCCGTTTATTGTCTCGCCGCAGACCACCGCAGTGGTCAACGTCGCTCGGACGGTTCCGGGCGCTTACGTATCAGAGGCATACATGGCAGACCAAGGTTCGCCGCGCCGCTTTGCGCGCATAGATCGACTCCCCCCTTACGTGTTCAACATCACTGCTGAGCTGAAGATGGCCGCCCGACGTCGTGGCGAAGACATCATCGACTTCAGCATGGGCAACCCCGACGGCCCTACGCCGCCCCATATCGTTGAAAAACTCTGCACTGTCGCACAGCGTGAGGACACTCACGGCTACTCGACTTCGCGTGGCATCCCACGACTGCGCAGGGCTATTTCTCGCTGGTACGCCGATCGCTACAACGTGGAGATCGACCCGGAAAGCGAAGCCATCGTCACCATTGGTTCCAAAGAAGGCCTGGCGCACTTGATGCTCGCCACCCTCGACCAGGGCGACACCGTACTAGTGCCGAACCCCAGCTACCCGATTCACATCTACGGCGCCGTGATTGCTGGCGCACAGGTGCGCTCGGTGCCTTTGATTCCGGGCGTGGACTTTTTTGCAGAGCTGGAAAAAGCTATCCGCGGCTCGATCCCGAAACCCAAAATGATGATTCTGGGCTTTCCGTCGAACCCGACGGCGCAGTGCGTCGAACTGGACTTCTTTGAGCGCGTGATGGCCCTGGCCAAGCAGTATGACGTGCTGGTGGTTCACGACCTGGCCTACGCCGACATCGTCTATGACGGCTGGAAAGCGCCTTCGATCATGCAGGTGCCTGGCGCCAAAGACGTCGCCGTCGAGTTCTTCACTCTGTCAAAAAGCTACAACATGGCGGGCTGGCGCATCGGCTTTATGGTCGGCAACCCGGAACTGGTCAGCGCCCTGGCGCGGATCAAGAGCTACCACGACTACGGCACCTTCACCCCGCTGCAAGTGGCGGCCATTGCCGCGCTTGAAGGCGACCAGCAATGCGTCAAAGACATTGCCGAGCAATACCGCCAGCGTCGTAACGTGTTGGTCAAAGGGCTGCACGAGTTGGGCTGGATGGTCGAAAACCCGAAAGCCTCGATGTACGTCTGGGCCAAGATCCCCAAGGCTTACGCCGAGATGGGTTCGCTGGAGTTTGCCAAGAAACTGCTGGCCGATGCCAAGGTGTGTGTCTCACCGGGCGTAGGCTTTGGTGAGTATGGTGACGACCATGTGCGCTTCGCCCTGATTGAAAACCAGGACCGTATTCGCCAAGCCTTGCGCGGTATCCGCGCGATGTTCCGCGCGGACGGTTTGAGCGCCAGCTAAACATATACCTGTAGTCGCTGCCGCAGGCTGCGATAAGGGCCGAAGGACCTTCTGCTTTTGAGGGTTGCTACGCAACCCATCGCAGCCTTCGGCAGCGACTACAAAGTTTCACAACGCTTAAACCACCAACGACAGCAGCATGATGAAGATCAGGCCGACAACCGAAAGGATGGTTTCCATCGCGGTCCAGGTCTTGAAGGTCTCAACCACGGTCATGTTGAAGTACTGCTTGACCAGCCAGAAACCCGCATCGTTGACGTGCGACAGGATCAACGAGCCTGCGCCCGTTGCCAGCACCAGCAGTTCGCGGTTCACGCCCGGAATCATATCCACCACCGGCAACACAATCCCCGCCCCGGTAATGGTCGCCACGGTTGCCGAACCGGTTGCGATACGAATCACCGCCGCCACCAGCCACGCCAGCAAAATAGGCGAGATGTTGGCGTGCACCGCCATGTGACCGATCACGTCACCCACGCCGCTGGCCACCAGCATTTGCTTGAAGCCACCGCCCGCGCCAATGATGAACACGATCGCAGCCGTCGGCGCCAGGCTCGCGTCGAGCAGTTTGAGCACGCGCTTGGAGTCGATCCCCTGTCGCGCACCAAAGGTGTATAGCGACAACAGCAACGCCAGCAACAGCGCGCTGATCGGGTGGCCGATCATGTCCATCCAGCCGCGGAAGAAGTTGCCCGTGGGCAATGCCACGTCGGCAAATGTCTTCAGCAACATCAGGAACACCGGCAACAGCACCGTGGCCAGGGTGATGCCAAAACTCGGCAGGCTGCTGGACTCCGGCTCGCTGGCCAGTTGGTCGACGAGTTCCTGAGACGGGTTGCCGGGGATGTATTTGGAGATGAACGTGCCGTAAATCGGACCGGCAATAATCGCTGTGGGCAGTGCCACGATCAGACCGTACAGGATGGTTTTACCGATATCCGCCCCGAACACGCCAATCGCCAGCAACGGGCCAGGGTGCGGCGGAACCAGACCGTGCACCGCCGACAAACCGGCCAGCAACGGAATACCAATCTTGATCAGCGACACGCCGGTACGCCGCGCCACGATAAAGACCAGCGGAATCAGCAAAACAAAACCAATCTCGAAAAACAGCGGAATACCGACCAGGAACGCGGCAAACATCATCGCCCACTGCACCCGCTCCTTGCCGAAGGCACGGATCAAAGTGCGGGCAATCTGATCGGCGCCGCCCGAGTCAGCCATCATTTTGCCGAGCATCGTGCCCAGCGCCAAAATGATCCCGACAAAGCCCAGTACCCCACCAAAACCTTCCTGGAACGACTTGAGGATCTGGTCGGTCGGCATACCGGTGGTCAGGCCCAAAAAGGCCGACGCGATAATCAGGGCAATAAAGGGATGTATTTTGAACCGAGTGATCAGCACGATCAGCCCGATGATCGTCACCACTGCATCAAGCAGCAGAAAGGTGTGTTGGGACATGCCTAGCATGGGGCGTCTCCTGCCTTGTTTTTGTTATCAACGACGAATGAACAGCCTGGGGTCAAACAGACAGCGCTGTCTTTTTGAAACAAAATCATGACGTTGCCAGTAAAGAATGTTCACGCCACCACTCATGAGAAGCGAGCGCCAACTGGTCAATGTTCAGGGCCGCCGCATTCAGCGTCAGCACCAAGGGTTCCTTGCTCGGCGATTCGAGAGCCGCGAACTGGCTGTCGATGAGCGTCTTGGGCATAAAGTGCCCCGGACGATGCGCCACCCGGTCAGCGGCCACTTGCGGCGTCAGTTCCAGAAACACGAAACCCAGGCCATCAACGGCGGCACGCAAACGCTCGCGGTAACGCAATTTAAGCGCCGAACAGGTCAGCACCGGGCGCTGGCCACGGGCAATCGCCGTGCGCAGTTCATCGCACAAGCTGTCCAGCCAGCCAGAGCGGTCTTCATCGGTCAGGGGAATGCCGGCGCTCATTTTTTCAATGTTGGCCGCCGGGTGAAAGGCATCGCCTTCAATCGGCGTTGCACCATTAAGATGGCACAACGCCTGGCTCACACTGGATTTGCCGCAGCCGGCAACACCCATGATGACCAGGGCAGTGATAGGTTGGTTCATGAAACACCTCAGTCCGTAGACAGCGCTGTCTGAGTCAAAGCGTTCACTAGCTGAAAGCAAAGCACAAAGACCAGGCTACCGACGTCTATTTCTCATTTTTATGGGGAGACGCCGTGACGCTCTCGACATACAAAGATCTTGAATAATCCCACAGACAATTAGGCAATTGCCGACAGACAAGGACAGCGCTACCTTAGTGACTTGTTTTTTGTTTGGCAAGCCGCCCCGATGACCTCCTCTAAAAACGATAAAAACCCCCGTACCACGGGCCGCCCGACCCTTAATGAAGTCGCCCGACTGGCGGGTGTCAGCCCGATTACCGCCTCCCGCGCCTTGCGCGGTATCAGCAGCGTGGCCACAGAGCTGGCCGAAAAAGTACGCCAGGCTGCCGACGAACTGAACTACGTGGTCAACCCTGCCGCTCGGGCACTGGCCTCGGCGCAAAGCCACTCGGTAGTGGTGCTGGTGCCCTCGTTATCCAACTTGCTGTTTATCGACACACTAGAAGCCATCCACGAGGTCTTGCGCCCCAAAGGTTTTGAAGTGCTGATCGGTAACTATCACTACTCCCGCGAGGAAGAAGAAAACCTGCTGCGCAACTACATGGCGTACCAGCCCCGCGGCCTGTTGCTGACCGGCTTTGACCGCACTGAAAGCTCACGGCGCATGCTTGAAGCGAGCAATACACCTTGTGTGTACATGATGGAACTGGATGCCGGTGCAGGCCTTAATTGCGTTGGGTTCTCGCAGTTAAAAGCCGGTGAAACAGCAGCCCAGCACTTGATCTCACGCGGGCGTCGACACCTTGCCTACATCGGTGCACAACTCGACCAGCGCACGCTCTTACGCGGCGAAGGTTATCGTCGCGCCTTGCAGGAGGCCGGGCTGTACAACCCGGACCTGGAAGTGCTGACACCACGCCCTTCTTCCGTGGGCCTGGGCGGCGAGCTGTTCTTACAGCTGCTGGCCACTCACCCTCACGTAGACGCGATCTTTTTTGGTAACGACGACCTTGCCCACGGCGCCTTGCTCGAAGCCGCCCGCATCGGGATTAAAATCCCGGAGCGAATTTCCATTCTGGGTTTCAACGACCTGCCTTCTTCCGAGTTCATGGTGCCGCGCCTGAGCAGCATTCGTACGCCTCGAGAAGCCATTGGCCGTCGCGCCGCCGAGCAGATGCTCACATTGATGGCCGGCAACAAGGTGCAACAGCCGGTGCAAGACATGGGCTTTGAGTTGATGCTGCGCGAAAGCACCTGAGTTCGCCGCCGAGCGGCAAGAATTGTCCGCTCGCCCTGCCCCACTCCACCCTCGCCCAGCCTGCGGCCCTTTAAAAATGGGTGTTTGCGACTGGGCACGGTTATTGCCCTGCTAATAGTCATCACCTTTTAGAGGGGCACATTCATGTTGATCAACACGCAGCATACGTCTGCAATTCAAAAGACCCAGCGCACCGACCTCGACCCGGCGAACGCTGCCGCCAGCGCGTTGTACAGCGCGGCCCAGCAGAATGCTCAGCCACTGACCAACCTCCAGGCAACCCCGGCATCCGTGGCCGGCAATGCGCAAGCGGATAACGTCAACGCGGCCTTCGCCAAAACCCGAGTCATGTTGCAGGCCAGCGCTTCAAGCACAGGCACGGCGACCAAGACCTCGGCCACCGACGAGTTCAAGGACTACATGAGCAAGTCACCGGCGCAACGGATTCGCGAGCAATTGCTCAAGGAAATGGGCCTGACGGAAGACGACTTTAAAGCCATGCCGCCAGAGAAGCAGCAAGCGATTACAGACCAGATCACCGCGCTCATGCAGCAAAAAGAAGCGATCAAACAGGCTGCCACCCAGCAGCAGGTTGCTGAGAAGCGCTCAACCGACTTGGTGTGACCGCACATCTCGAATCATAAGCCCGGTAACAGAAGGGCATCGTGGGAGCGAGCTTGCTCGCGATGCTGTCGACGCGGTCTTACCGTTAAACCACGCCGATTCAATCACGAGCAAGCCCGTTCCCACGGGCACGCGCCTCAACTGATCTGCAACGTTGAATTGAACTGGCTGATGGCGTCGACCACATGCCGGGAGCCCTGCTGGATCTCCAGAATCGCCTCCCCCGCCTCATTGGCCAGTGAAACCCCTAGCCCGGTTCGGCTCAAGCTCGATTGCATGCTGTTTACCGCGCTCAACGACAGGTCATGGTTTTTACGCACCACCTCGACAATCTCAATGGTCGCCGCACTGGTGCGTGCCGCCAGGCTCCTGACTTCGTCAGCCACCACCGCAAAGCCACGCCCGTGCTCACCGGCCCTGGCCGCTTCAATGGCCGCATTGAGTGCCAACAGGTTGGTTTGATCGGCAATGCCGCGAATGGTCTGGACGATCTTGCCGATGATTTCCGACTGCTTGCTCACCGCATCGATACTGCTAGCGGCCTCGTTGAGGTCTTTGGAAATAGCCTCGATGGTTTGCACCGTTTGTTGAACCACTTGCGAACCTTTCTGCGCACAGGCGTCGTTTTGCACTGATGTCGCGTGGGCCGATTCAGCGGCGGTTTGCAGGTTGCTGACTTGTGCGGTGATGTCGCTGGCAAACTTCACCACTTTATACAGGCGGCCTTTGGCATCGAATATCGGGTTGTAGGAAGCCTCCAGAAAAACCGTGTGGCCATATTTATCGACCCGTTCGAAACGTCTGGAATGGTATTCACCGCGATTAAGCGACTCCCAAAAGGCTTTGTACTCCGCGGACTCGGCTTCGCTGCGGCGGCAGAACATGCTGTGGTGCTGGCCTACGATCTCTTGCAACGAATAATGCACGGTGTTGAGAAAGTTCTGATTGGCATTGATAACCCGGCCATCAGGGGAAAACTCGATCATGGCCATGGAGCGGCTCAAGGCGTTCACGATGCTCTGGTTTTCGTGCTCTTTATTGACCCGGTCGGTGATGTCGGCCGCCACTTTCATCACACTGAGCACCTGCCCGCTGGCGTCGGTGATCGGCATGTAGCTGGCCTCTAGCCAGATTTCACGCCCTGCTTTGTCGAGCCGGGTGAACGTCCCGCTCAGCGGCGCACCACTGGCCAGGCTCTTCCAGAATTGCGCGTATTCAATGCCGCGCTGGTAAGCGTCTTCGCAAAAAATCCGGTGATGCTTGCCGCGAATCTCGTCGACGGTATAACCCATCGCCCGGCAAAAATTGTCATTGGCCTCAAGAATGATCCCTTCAGGGGTGAACTCGATGATGGCCATTGAACGACTGACGGCCAATGCCTTGGCCTTCATGTCCTCCAAAGAACAACTTAAGCGCTGATTCTCGAGCAGGTCGGCTTTACGACGCGAATTAAACATGACTCAACCCCTGATGATGCTTTCTTGTGATGATGTGTAATTTTCAAGGCACAACAAAACCTCAGCCCATGTAACGCTTGCTGTTTGCATTACAACGAATCAGGGGAAAAGCCACTTCATATTCGGGCCCCTATGGTCCCAAGCATAGACAGGCCTAAACAGGGTGCAAGCAAATTGCCAGCAAGGGGCGACGAAACGCACAGCACGGGCTGCAGGCATCTGCTCGATTCAGTTAGCTGGCTAACTTATGTTTAAAGGTGAATATTCAAAAAAGCTCGCAAAGTGCACTTTCCAATAACCAATAAACACTCAAACGAATACAAATCGAGAGACTTAAATGATTCAGCGCTGTGTATATACTGCGCGCTTATTTTTAACGCCCGTGGACGACATGACCGCCATTGTTTACGCCCCGCTCGAAGCGCCATTGTGGCCATTAATGAACAAGTTTTACCGCGCGCATCAGTCGTCGATGAAGGCCAGTAAAGACGCACAACTGTGGGTTGCACGTCAGCAAGACATCATTGGCGGGTTGTGCCTGCGCTCAATGGCTCATGGTTATTGGCTGACCGGGTTATTTGTTGCGCCCGCGCTGCGTGGGCAAGGGGTTGCCGGGACATTGGTGAAGGCGTCGGTGGCCGCCTGCGAGGGACCGGTGTGGCTGTTCTGCGACCCCGAGTTGCAAGGCTTTTATGAAGGGCTGGGGTTTAGCGTGGAAGTCGACTTGCCCTATGTGTTGCATGAGCGGCTGGTTCGCTATCAACGCAATAAAGCGATGATAGCGATGGGCCTTGAGCCTACTCTTGCGTGCCCGGCGCCAGCTCCGGGAACAACACCTCAATAAAGCCGAACTTGCTGAAGTCCTTGATGCGTGACGGGTACAGACGGCCGATCAGGTGATCACACTCGTGCTGCACCACGCGCGCATGAAAGCCATCAGCAACGCGTACGACGGGATCACCCTTGGGGTCAAAACCTTCGTAACGGATCTTCTCGAAGCGCTCGACTACACCGCGCAGCCCTGGCACTGACAAGCAGCCTTCCCAGTCTTCTTCAACTGCAGGGCTCAAGGGCGTGATCAGCGGGTTGATCAAGATGGTTTGCGGCACGGGTTCGGCGTCCGGGTAACGCTCACTGTGTTCAAAGCCAAAGATCACCAGTTGCAAATCAACGCCAATTTGCGGAGCCGCCAGACCAACGCCACCGGCGTGCTCCATGGTCTGCAGCATGTCGTCGATCAGTTGCCACAGCTCTGGCGTGTCAAACATCTCGGGAGGGACTGGCTTGGCAACTCGAAGCAGGCGCTCATCACCCATTTTCAAAATTTCACGAATCATAATCAGGCTTCATCTGAAGTGGATTTAAGGGAGTGGTCGCGCCCAAGCCCGGACACATGCGGTGTGTCGTCGGACTCTTCGAAGGTTTTCTCACCCGGATCTTTGCCTTCAGCTGACATGTGCTCGATAACAGCGTTCATTTCAGCCCCCAACAACAATACGGCTGACGAAATATAGAAATACAGCAACAGCACAATGATCGCCCCGATGCTGCCATACATCGCGTTGTAATCGGCGAAGGTTTTCACATAAAACGCAAAACCCAACGACGCAGCGATCCACACCACCACGGCCAACACCGAGCCTGGCGTAATAAAACGAAACTTCTGCTCAACGTCTGGCATCACGTAGTAGATGACCGCCACGGCCACCATCATCAGCAGGATAATCACCGGCCAGCGCAGGATGGTCCACAACGTGACCACGAACTCCTCAAGCCCCACCTGCCCCGCCAGCCAGCCCATCACTTGCGGCCCAAGCACCATCAACGCGGCAGCAGCCAGGAGCATCCCGGCAATGCCGATGGTGTAAAAAATCGACAGCGGAAAACGCTTCCAGATCGGTCGCCCTTCCACCACGTCGTAGGCGGCGTTCATGGCACTCATCATCAAGCGCACGCCCGCCGAAGCGGTCCACAGCGCGACGACAATACCGAAAGACAGCAAGCCACCCTTCGATTGCTCCAACTGGTCAATCACCGGGTTTACCTGCTCCAGCGCTTGTGGCGGCAGAACCAGTTCGGACTGCAAACGCAGCCAGCTGAAAAAGTCGGGTAAATGCAAAAAGCCGATCAGTGCAATCAGAAACAGGATGAACGGGAACAGCGAGAAGAGCATTTGATAGGCCAAAGCCGAAGCATAGGTCGACATTTCATCGTCGATAAATTCTTTGACCGTACGCACCAATACTTTGCCTAACGGCAGGCCATTCAAGACCGGAAAAATCATAGCGTCTCCTTTCGCCGCTTATAAATTGAGTTCGACACACCCTCTGCAACGGGTTCAGTACGGGGGTTTTACCTCAAAAGTAGTTCAAATGGCGACTTTGGAAATACTTAACCGCAAAACCCATAAAAACGGCCACCTCAAGGATGGCCGTTTTCAGGGCTAGTGACGAAGTACCCGATTACGCTTTATCGACGGTGTTCTTCACTGCATCTTTGGCTTTACCGACAGTCTGTTGCGCTTCGCCCTTCAGTTCCTGGGCTTTGCCTTCTGCGCGCAGCTTGTCGTTGTCGGTGGCTTTACCCACCGCTTGTTTGACATTGCCTACTGCTTCGTTCGCCATGCCTTTGATCTTATCGCCAGTGCTGCTCATGGGATTTCTCCTAGTGAAAGTTCGGATGTCATTCTCGACATCTAGGTTGACCCGCAGACGTCGAGCAGAGTTTCATTTATTTTCTGTGGCTCATTTCGTCGCGCAGCGCAGGTTGAGCTTTATGTTTGCCCGCTAACCCCTGAGAATGCGCAACGTATTCAGGCTATGGCGCTGAAGATCCGCAATTGTAGGAAGGTTATGAAACTCGATAAAAAGCAGGCCATCGCCCGCAGAAACCAGGAACTTGGCGGCGCGGTACTGGGCGTCAACAACTGCCATCTCGCTACGTTGAACACCAACAAGAACATCTGGTGGTTCGATATTCCTCTGGCCCGCCTGGCCATTGGTCAATACGAATGGGTGCACCTGCTGTTGCACACCCCGAGCACCGATGAGTTGCTGCATTTGAAGGTCACTACCGCTTTCCTGCGTGAAAAACGCGAAGGCATGGTGGTCCGCGCGACGCACAAGCGCACGCCGACCATGAGCCTTGAACTGAGCGCAGACAAAGACTCCTTCCTGCAGGACGTGCGTCCAGCAGGCACCGGCGTCAATTTCGCGCAGTTCCTGCAGAAGTAATTGTTAGACCCTCTGTAGGAGCGAGCTTGCCTCGCGATCTTTTGATCTTTTAAACAGATCGCGAGGCAAGCTCGCTCCTACAGAGGGTGTGCAGCCGCTGCAAAAACAACAAAGCCCCGCAATGCGGGGCTTTTTTGTGTCTGGGCGAGGTTACTTTTTGAGGCCCAGTTTTTTCAGTTCTTCATCGCGCAATTCGCGACGCAAGATTTTGCCCACGTTGGTCGTTGGCAGGCTCTCACGGAACTCAATGATCTTGGGTGCTTTGTAAGCCGTCAGGTTGGCCCGCATGTGCGCCATGACCTGTTCTTTGGTCAGGGTCATGCCCGGCTTGACCACGATGAAGACCTTGATCAGTTCACCGGTTTTTTCATCCGGAATACCAATCGCCGCCGACTGCAAAACACCTGGCAACGAGGCCATGACGTCTTCCAGCTCGTTCGGGTACACGTTGAAGCCCGACACCAGGATCATGTCTTTTTTGCGATCAACGATGCGCATGTAGCCATCTGGCTGAATCACCGCAATGTCACCGGACTTCAACCAGCCATCGCTGTCCATGATTTCGGCGGTGGCGTCAGGGCGCTCCCAGTAGCCTTTCATGACCTGCGGGCCTTTGATGCACAGCTCGCCAATTTCACCCAACGGCAACTCTTCGCCCGCATCGTTGATGACTTTGCACAAGGTAGAAGGCATCGGGATCCCGATGGTGCCCACCTGGATGTTCTGGATCGGGTTGACCGACGCCACCGGGCTGGTTTCGGTCATGCCGTAGCCTTCGCAGATAGGCGAACCGGTCACGGTCTTCCAGCGCTCAGCCACTGACAATTGCAACGCCATACCGCCCGACAAGGTGACCTTGAGGTGCGAAAAGTCCAGCTTGCGGAAAGCCTCGCTGTTACACAGCGCAATAAACAAGGTGTTTAGCCCGACAAAGCCGGAGAACTTCCACTTCGACAGCTCTTTGACCATCGCCGGCAGATCGCGCGGGTTGCTGATCAGGATGTTGTGGTTGCCCAGCAACATCATCGCCATGCAATGGAAGGTAAACGCGTAGATGTGGTACAGCGGCAATGGGGTGATGAGGATCTCGCTGCCTTCATTGAGGTTGGAGCCCATCAGCGCCTTGCACTGCAACATGTTGGCGATCAGGTTGCGGTGGGACAGCATCGCGCCCTTGGCCACGCCGGTGGTACCGCCGGTGTATTGAAGCACCGCGACATCACTGCTGATCGGGTTGGCTTCCTTGACGGGCTGGCCATGACCTTTGCTCAGGATGTCGTTGAACTTGATGGCGTTCGGCAAGTGGTACGCCGGGACCATTTTCTTCACGTACTTGATGACGCTGTTGATCAGCACACGCTTGAACGGCGACAGCATGTCGGCCACTTCGGTGACGATCACATATTTGACCGAGGTCTGCGGCACGACCTTTTCGGCCAGGTGCGCCATGTTGGCCAGACACACCAGCGCCTTGGCGCCGGAGTCATTGAACTGGTGTTCCATTTCCCGCGCGGTGTACAGCGGGTTGGTGTTGACCACGATCAAACCGGCGCGGATGGCTCCGAACACAGCAATCGGGTATTGCAACAGGTTGGGCAGTTGTACGGCGATACGGTCGCCAGGTTGCAGGTCGGTGTGCTGTTGCAACCAGGCAGCAAAGGCGCCTGACAGCTCGTAAAGCTCACCGTAGGTGATGGTTTTGCCGAGGTTAGTGAAGGCCGGCTTATCGGCGAAACGTTGGCAAGATTGGCGCAATACCGTCTGAATATTTGGGTATTCGTCAGGATTGATTTCAGCAGCAATCCCAGCTGGGTACTTATCCTTCCAAAAGTCTTCAATCATGGAAGCCCACTCCTCAGCGTCGCGAATTCTTCACCGCATTTGATGCGGTTATTATTTGTTTGATTTTTGTAATGGTAATTCTGGCTTTTTTACTTACCGAGAAGTCACAAAGCGCGCCGAGAGTAGCAGCTTTGCCAGAGGCCGCCTAGAGCCAAAAAAGGCCCTTAGCGTCACTTTTCTGACTGTCCTACAATCCTAAGTCACCATTAGAGCCATAACTCTATTTTTATCAAAACCCGTCTAAACAAGGGCTTACAGCGCCATCAACGGCCTTTTTAAGACGCGACCCGGTTGATTTAACACTCAATAAAAAAGCCCGCGTGCCAAAGGCACACGGGCATTTGTCGCCTGACTGAACGAATCAGACGGTATCTCGTAACTCGCGGCGCAGGATCTTGCCCACCGGCGTCACGGGCAATGAATCCCGAACCACAATCTGCTTGGGCACTTTGTAGCCGGTGAAATTGTCTTTGCAGTACGCCTTGAGCTCTTCAACACTCACCCCGCCGGCACGCGGCACCACGAACAATTTGACGGCTTCGCCTGTCCGTTCGTCGGGTACTCCGATAACGGCACAGTTCGCCACCTTGGGATGAGCCATCACGATGTCTTCGATTTCGTTGGGGTACACATTGAAACCCGAGACGATGATCAGGTCTTTTTTACGGTCGACGATGCGCACATACCCATCGGGATCAATCACCGCGATATCGCCGGTTTTGAACCAGCCCTCGGCATCCAGCACCTCGGCCGTGGCCTCGGGGTTTTTCCAGTAGCCTTTCATGACCTGCGGGCCTTTGACACACAGTTCGCCGCGCTCCCCTAGCCCCAGTTCAGCCCCGTCATCGCTGATGACTTTCATGAGCGTGCCCGGCACCGGCATGCCCACCGTGCCCAGCCGGGCAAACCCGCCGTAGGGGTTAGCACTGGCAACCGGCGAGGTTTCGGTCAGGCCATAGCCCTCGACGATGCGGCAACCGGTGAGTTTTTCCCAACGCTCAGCCGTGGCCTTGACCAGCGCCGTGCCGCCCGAGTTGGTGAGTTTGAGTGAGGAGAAATCCAGGGTCTTGAATTCCGGGTGATCCATGAGTGCCACAAACAGGGTGTTCAGGCCCAAAAATGCAGTGAACCGCCAGTTTTTAAGCTCCTTGATAAAACCTGCGATGTCACGCGGGTTGGTGATCAGGATGTTGTGGTTGCCGGTCACCATCATGCACATGCAATTCGCGGTAAACGCATAGATATGGTAGAGCGGCAACGGCGCCACCATGATTTCCTGGCCTTCCTTGAGCAGCGGCAACCCATCTTCGGCATGCTGGGACAAGCAGCCACGAATCTGCTGCATATTGGCTACCAGATTGCCATGGGTGAGCATGGCGCCTTTGGGCAAACCTGTGGTGCCGCCGGTGTATTGCAGCACAGCTATGTCGTCCAGCCTGACTTGCAGCGACCGCAACGGATGCCCTGCTCCCTGCTGCAACACCTGCTTGAAAGGAATGGCCTGCGGCAACCGGTAAGACGGCACGAGCTTTTTAACCTTGTCGACCACCAAGTTGGTGACCCAGCCTTTGACGGTGGGCATCAGGTCGCCCATTTTTGCTTCGATCAGGTATTCGATTTCAGTGTCTTCGAGCACCTCCTGCACGCGCTTGCCAAACATGTTCAGGTAGACCAATGCACGTATGCCCGCACTCTTGAACTGATGGCGCATTTCACGCGAGGTGTACAACGGGTTGGTGTTGACCACCACCAGGCCCGCACGCAATGCACCAAACACCGCAATCGGGTACTGCAGGATATTGGGCATTTGTACCGCGATGCGATCACCGGGCACCAGGTTGGTGTGCTGCTGCAAATAACCGGCAAACGCCGCGCTATGGCGATCAAGCTCGGCATAGGTCAGGGTGACCCCGAGGTTACTGAAGGCAGGCCGGTCTGCAAATTTTTTGCAGGAGCGCTCAAAGACATCCACCACTGAGGTGAAGGCAGTCATATCAATGTCCAGCGGTACGCCTGCGGGACGTTTGTCGTTCCAGAAATCAGGATGCATTGTTTTTATCCTCTTACCTGAGCATGTCTGGCTGCATCGTGATGCAGTAAAAGCACAGCATCCGGACGTTAACAGTTATCAAGTAGTAGGCAAATAAGGCGATCTTCGCCATTTACATCTTGAATCTTATTACTGTGATTTCGCCTGTGGTGCCGTTAATGCGCTATACAGTGCTACGACACCGTGTAAAGGAACTGCCATGAACCCACACACCTTTTGGCTGGAGACGAATGACCGTACAGGGCTTTTCGTGCACCAGTGGCTGCCTGAAGGTAAGCCCAAGGCGATTGTCTTGCTGGCCCATGGCATGGCCGAGCACAGTGGGCGCTATTCACGTTTGGGCCAGGCCTTGAGTGAGGCCGGTTTCGGGCTGTATGCCCACGACCAGCGTGGGCATGGCAAGACGGCAGAACGTGGCACACTGGGCTATTACGCCGATGAAGACGGCTGGTGCGCCGTAGTCAGCGATGTGGCGACCCTTAACCGCCACATTGGCCAGACTCACCCCGGCACACCCGTGTTTATTCTCGGTCACAGCATGGGCAGCTACATCGCCCAGGCGTACTTGCTGCATCACAGTGCCAGCGTGCAGGGTGCGATTCTCAGCGCTTCGAATTCTCAGCCGGTGGCGCTGTATCGCAGCGCCAGCCTGATTGCCCGTTTCGAACGCTGGCGCCAAGGGCCTAAAGGTCGCAGCGCGCTGATCGAGTGGCTGTCGTTCGGTTCATTCAATAAAGCCTTCAAGCCCAATCGCACACGTTATGACTGGCTTAGCCGCGATCCGGTCGAGGTCGACGCCTACGCCAATGACCCGTTGTGCGGTTTTAGGTGCACCAATCAGTTGTGGGTCGACCTGCTCGGTGGCTTGCAGCAAATCAGCAAAGCGTCCAATCTCGTCCAGATTGACTCTTCACTTCCGGTTTTGGTTATCGGCGGCACCTGTGACCCGGTCAGTGAAGGCAAGCGTCTGGTAGATCTGAGCGACGCTTTGCGCAAGGCGGGTATTCAACAGGTGCAACTCAACCTGTACCCCCACGCGCGTCATGAGCTATTTAATGAAACCAACCGCGACGATGTGACGGCTGATGTCATCGCATGGCTGAATCAGGCGCTAAGCTGTTCACGCCCGCCGCGCAGCGAATAATCGAACCATATTTTAGAAAAAAGACTTTAAAATCAAAATCTTGAAACTAATCACCCGTCACAGGACATGCGCTAGATGACCCAGGTTACCAACACCCCGTACGAAGCCCTCGAAGTCGGCCAGACTGCCAGCTACAGCAAAACCGTCGAAGAGCGTGATATTCAGCTTTTTGCGGCCATGTCTGGTGACCATAACCCGGTGCACCTCGACCCTGAATTTGCCGCAGCCACCATGTTCAAAGAGCGCATTGCCCACGGCATGTTCAGTGGTGCACTGATCAGCGCTGCCGTAGCGTGCGAGCTGCCTGGCCCAGGCACTATTTATGTTGGCCAGCAAATGAGCTTTCAGAAGCCGGTCAAAATCGGCGACACCCTGACCGTGCGTCTGGAGATTCTGGAAAAGC
Source organism: Pseudomonas helleri (assembly GCF_001043025.1). Classification (GTDB taxonomy): domain Bacteria; phylum Pseudomonadota; class Gammaproteobacteria; order Pseudomonadales; family Pseudomonadaceae; genus Aquipseudomonas; species Aquipseudomonas helleri. The sequence continues at coordinate 68,076 of NZ_JYLD01000003.1, forward strand.
TGCCAAAGTTTCGCGTGCGCATTGCCACTCGTGTATTCAACCAACGCGAAGAAATCGTGGTCGACGGCGAAGCCGAGATCATTGCGCCACGCAAGCAACAAACCGTGAACCTGCCGGTGTTGCCAGCCATCAGCATTGGCTGATTGAGCGCCAAAAAAAGTGGGAGCGGGCTTGCTCGCGATACAAACAACGCGGTCCTGTTAGAGACCGCGTTGCTGCTATCGCGGGCAAGCCCGCTCCCACATTGGCTTAAGGGCTGAGGTTAAGCCCGGGCACGCGCCTGATTACGCAGTGCTTTAACCTGGTCGTGGTTGCGCTGTACGTTCAAGTACTGACGCTCAACCACATCACGGATGCCGACCAGATTGTGCTTGGAGATTTTCTCCAGCGCTTCTTTATAAGCTTTCAGCGCATGGTCTTCACCGCGCTCGGCTTCGTTGAGCACAGCCTCTTCACCTTTGCCGGTAAAGATCGACTTAACGTCGACCCAACGACGGTGCAGGTCACCGGCTACGCTGGTGCTGGTTTCCGGGTCACCGCCAAGCTTGCGCACTTCAGCCTGAAGCTCAGCTGCGGCCGTGCCGCAATCTGCTGAACGCTTTACAAACAGCGCTTTGAGCTCAGGGTTCTTGATATCTTCGGCACAGGTCTTGAAGCCTTCCTGGCCATCTTTGCTGGTTTCGATCAGGTCGTTCAGGACAGAGATGGCTTCTTTATTAAGGTCAGTCATTTTTCAATTCCTTGCTGAGTTGAGGATCGTGCAATAGAGATTGCAGTCCTCGTGCCAGCTTTTTAATAAAAATAAAACCTTATAAATCAAGAAGTTAACTAATTATAGAAAATCAGCTTCCGGCTATTTTGCATGATCTGTCAATTGGCCTGCATGCAAAATGCCTGTATTTTCCACCCTGTTGCTGCACGCACTGAAGGCCCAGGAATGAACCCCGAAAAACTCGAACTGCTGATTACCCACGAAATGCCCTTCGGCAAATACAAAGGCCGAATCATTGCCGACCTGCCGGGGCAGTACCTGAACTGGTTTGCCCGCGAAGGCTTCCCCAAAGGAGAGTTGGGTGGTTTGCTGGCGTTGATGCAAGAGATCGATCACAACGGCCTCTCGGACCTGCTGGACCCGTTGCGGGCCAAACATGGCAAGCCCAAGCCACGTCATTGAACGTTGAGAGGGATATACGGCCGCTGCGCGCCCGGACGTAGCCTCGCAAAGCTCGTCAACTGCTACAGGAGCAAGCTTGCTTCGCGATCTGCAGGCAAAAAAAAGGTGCGCCGACCAAGCGCACCAAAAACCGTAGAACACACAACAATTCGTTACTAGGTCATCAATCCAGCAGTGCCAGTGCCTCGGCGGTGCATTCTTGAATGCGCGCCCAATCACCGTTTTTGATCCACTCGCTGTCGAGCATCCAGCTACCGCCCACGCACATAACGTTTTTCAATGCCATGTAATTGCGGATGTTCGCCGGGCCTACGCCGCCGGTCGGGCAGAATTTCACTTCGCCAAACGGGCCGCCCAACGCCTTGATGGCGGCGACGCCACCGCTGACTTCAGCCGGGAACAGTTTGAATCGGCGATAGCCCAGGCCATAGCCTTCCATGATGCCGGAGGCGTTGCTGATGCCCGGCAGCAGCGGAATATCGCTGGCCACGCTGGCTTCGAGCAGGTCACGGGTAATGCCCGGCGTGACGATAAATTGCGAACCGGCTTCTTCGGCAGCCGCCAGCATGTGGCGATCCAGAATGGTGCCAGCACCGGTCACCAGCTCAGGGCGCTGATCACGCAGTACGCGGATGGCTTCCAGGCCGAACTCTGAACGCAGGGTGACTTCCAGGGCTGTCAGGCCACCAGCCGCCAGCGCATCGGCCAACGGCAAAATGTCCTGCTTACGCGCAATGGTAATCACCGGCAAAATGCGCGCCTTGGCGCACAAATCGTCGATCAGGGCGACTTTATCCGCCATCGAGACGTTGGCAATGCGTGTTGTCATGGCAGCTGATCCTTGGCTCATGGGCACCAGTAAATCTCTAACGTAGGTTGCAGAAAGGCACGAATCGGCAAGGCGGCAATGTCGGTGCCTCCCAGCGCATCGTTGAGGGTGTTCAATTTGCCCTGCCCGCTAATCGACAGGACCTTGTTTTTTGCGCTCGCCAACAGACTGCGGCTCATGCTCAAACGCTGATGCGGCACGGTCGGCGCCAGCATCGGCCAGCAGCGACGCGGGTTATCCAGCGTCAACGCTTCGGCTAGGTTCGGGCTGTTCGGGAACAACGACGCGGTATGCCCGTCATCGCCCATGCCCAGAATCAGCACGTCAATCGGCGGCAGCTCGGCCAAGGCTCGATCGGCCTGTTCTGCGGCGTCTTCAAGATTGGCAGCAACGTTGTACAAGCCCACAAAGCGCGCTTTGGCAGCCGGGCCCTGAAGCAAATGTTTTTTCAGCAAACCGGCATTGCTGTCGGCGTGCTCTACCGGCACCCAGCGCTCGTCAGCCAGGCTGACGACCACTTTCGACCAGTCGAGCGGTTGTTTGATCAAGCTCTGGAAAAACGCCACCGGGCTGCGACCGCCGGAAACCACCAGCGTTGCAGTGCCTTGCGCCTGAATGGCGTCATTCAGTTGCCCGGCCACCTTAATGGCCAGCCCTTCGGCCAGTACCGCCGGGTTTTTGAAGGTGTGCGCAGTGACACCTTCGGGCAGTTTCAAATCAGATATCGCCATACCAAGACCTCCCGTCTCGTGTAATCAGTGCAATGGAGCTCATCGGCCCCCAGGAGCCCGCCGCGTAAGGCTTGGGCACATCACCGGACTTTTTCCAGCCGGCGATCAACTGGTCGCACCACTTCCACGCCGCTTCGATTTCATCTTTGCGTACGAACAGGTTCTGGTTGCCGCGCATCACTTCGAGCAACAAACGCTCGTAAGCGTCCGGTACCCGCGCGCTGTGATACGTGTCGGAGAAATTCAATTGCAACGGGCCGCTGCGCAGGTGCATGCCTTTGTCCAGGCCTTGATCCTTGGTCATCACCCGCAGGGAAATGCCTTCGTCCGGCTGCAAGCGAATGATCAGCTTGTTGCCGATTTGCAGGCGCTGCTCAGGAGCGAAGATGTAGTGCGACGGCTCCTTGAAGTGGATCACGATCTGCGACAGCTTTTGCGGCATGCGCTTGCCGGTACGCAGGTAAAACGGCACACCGGCCCAACGCCAGTTACGAATGTCTGCCCGCAGGGCGACGAAAGTTTCGGTGTCGCTCTGGGTGTTGGAGTTCTCTTCTTCCAGGTAGCCCGGCACCGACTGGCCTTCGCTGTAGCCGGCGATGTACTGACCGCGTACCACCTGGGTGGTCAGGCCTTCGGCGCTGATCGGCGCCAGGGCCTTGAGCACTTTGACTTTCTCGTCACGGATGCTGTCTGCCGACAAGTCCGCAGGCGGGTCCATGGCGATCAGGCAGAGCAACTGCAACAAGTGGTTTTGAATCATGTCGCGCAGTTGGCCAGCCTTGTCGAAGTAACCCCAACGGCCCTCAATGCCGACCTTCTCGGCCACGGTGATTTCCACGTGGGAGATGTAGCGCTGGTTCCACTGGGTTTCGAACAGGCTGTTGGCAAAGCGCAGGGCAATCAGGTTTTGAACCGTTTCTTTGCCCAGGTAGTGGTCGATGCGGTACACGCGGTTCTCGGGGAAGAACTGCGCCACGGCGTCGTTAACCTTGCGCGACGACTCAAGGTCCGAACCGATCGGCTTTTCCAGCACCACACGGGCGTTGTCAGCCAGACCGACTTTGGACAGGTTTTCGCAAATGGCGCCGTAGACCGCTGCCGGGGTGGCGAAGTAAGCGATGACTCGCTGTTCGGTCCCCGCCAGTTCGGCCAGCGGCACGTAATCTTCGGTCTTGAGAAAATCCACATGCAGGTAGCTCAGGCGCGCCAAAAAGCGCGTGAGCACGTCATCTTCGATTTCCTTGGCACCAACATACTGACGTAACTGACTGTCGATATGCGCCAGGTGGCTCAATGCATCGCCGGGCTCACGGGCCAGCGCCAGAATGCGCGTGTCGGCATGCAGCAAGCCGGCACGGTCCAGTTGATATAAGGCAGGGAACAGTTTGCGCAAGGCCAGATCGCCCAGGGCGCCGAACAAGGCAAAGGTGCACGGTTCAACCGTAATCGAAGGCATGATGTTTGTTCTTTTATCAAGTTAAGCTACAAATACCTTTTTTCAAGGCATCACTCAAGGAAAAATGTAGTAATAAACACAACATTTTCTCTAAATACAGATTCCCGCTAGTGGTCATCTCGGGCCACCAGTAGGATAGGCCACCTCACGAACCGCTTTAGCACGGTTGATTGCATCGCCGACCCAAGGAACACAAATGGACCGCGTGCGAAATTTACTCGAACAGATCAAAGGCCGCCTCGAAGAGCTGAACAAGGCTGAGCGCAAGGTAGCTGAAATTATTCTCCAGAACCCGCAACAAGCGACCCGGTTCAGCATTGCTGCCCTGGCGCAGGCGGCGTCGGTCAGTGAGCCGACGGTCAATCGTTTTTGCCGCTCGTTTGGTGTCAGCGGTTATCCGGAATTAAAACTGCAACTGGCACAAAGCCTGGCCAGTGGCGCAGCTTACGTGAGTCGGGCGGTTGAGGCCGATGACAATCCGGCGGCGTACACGCAAAAGATTTTCGGCAGTGCGATTGCCTCGCTGGACAGCGCCTGCCAGGCCCTGGACCCGAACCTCATCAGCCGCGCCGTTGATTTGTTGATTCAGGCGCGCCAGATCCACTTTTTCGGGCTGGGCGCTTCGGCCCCGGTGGCGCTGGATGCGCAGCATAAGTTCTTCCGTTTCAACCTGGCGGTCACGGCCCATGCTGACGTGCTGATGCAACGCATGATCGCCTCGGTGGCCCACACCGGCGAGTTGTTCGTGATCATTTCGTACACCGGGCGTACCCGCGAGCTGGTTGAAGTGGCGCGCATTGCCCGCGCCAACGGGGCTTCGGTGCTGGGTCTGACGGCCGAGAACTCACCGCTGGCCAAAGCCAGTACCTTGAGCCTGAACATCCCGTTGCCCGAAGACACGGACATTTACATGCCCATGACCTCGCGCATCATCCAGCTGACGGTACTGGACGTGCTGGCCACCGGCATGACCCTGCGCCGGGGCGTGGATTTCCAGCCGCATTTGCGCAAGATCAAAGAAAGCCTGAATGCCAGCCGTTATCCGGTGGGGGATGAGTTCAACTGATCACCCTCCTGTAGGAGTGAGCTTGCCTCGCGATCTTTTAAAAGATCAAAAGATCGCGAGGCAAGCTCGCTCCTACAGTTTTTTGTGGGGTCAGGCGTTACACAGCCCTGCCCGCGCCTGCAAGCTCAGGTGCGCTTGTTCGCCGGGGGCCAGGCTTTGGGTCTGGGCGCCAGTGCTGGCGGATTCGACACAGACAAACCCCATCACTTCATTCCAGCTCACGCCCAGCAACGGCCGCTTGCCCGGGTGCCAGACCACGGTGTTGGCATGATCGCCGGTGTCGATGCTTAAAGCGCGCTGCCAAGCGTGGTCGTTTAGCTGCATTTCGCCTTCGTGCTGGAACACGCGCTGGCATCCACCCACCACCCGCAGTTCACCTTTTTGCTGGCACGCCTCGCGATTGAGCTGGTCGTATCCGCGCACACCATCAAGCCCAGACAGCGCTACCTCAGCCACGTCTCCAATCCGCCAATAAGCCCGCAACGCCTGGCTGACCTGGCAGGGTTCGTCGTCCTGGTGCTCGGTGCTCAGGCGCAGTTCCATGCTTTCACCCAACCGGGCGTGCAGATCAACCTGCCAGTCGCACAACTGCAAACGCCAGTGCAGCGAAACACCCTCTTCATCGGTGCTGCTGTCCAGCAGTTTCCAGTCGATCAGCCGCGCCCAGCCATGGGACGGCCAGGCATTTTCGCTGGGATGACGCCCGTACCACGGCCAAAAGATCGGCACGCCACCACGGATCGCCCCCACTTGAGGCCATTTAGCCGCGCACCACAACCAGGGCTTTTGCCCGGTCGGCTTGAAGTGCAGCAACTGCGCACCTTGACGACTGAACACGGCCTGACAGTGCGGATGGTCGATTACCAGCACGTCGCGTTGCTGAAAACGCTCCCACTGGAAAATCGGCTGCTCACGCTTTGATTTGAAAAAACGGTGAAGCGGATGCTCATGCATGTCCCACAGTCCTGAAAATCATGTCGTCCAACCCTTTGGAAACGGCCTCGTCTGCATCAAAGCGCCCTCCCCAAAAAAAACCGGATAGCAAAGGCTATCCGGAAAATACGCATAACGAAAAGGAGCTTATCGCAACAACCGTTAGAAGACCGACTGAATTTTCAAACCGGCCACCAATGCGTTATCCACTTTGTCCACGCCACCGGGGTGGGTGATGTACTGCAAGTTGGGACGCACGGTCAGCCAATTGGTCACGTGGATACCGTAGTTGAGCTCGTAGTTGTACTCGGTGTCGCGCAGCGGTGAGTACGACAGGCTGTCGTAGTTGGTGACATCATTGGCGACGTTGGCCAGCTCAGCGTTTTTCTTCACCTGGTCGTTAACGTGGATGCGGGCAAAGCCAATGCCGATGTCATCTTTTGGACGCGCATCGAACGGGCCTTTGTACACGAACATCAACGACTGGTAGTTGTCGACGATGTTGGTGGCCTTGTCATGGAAGGTTGCGTTGGCGGCAACGTTCAGGCCGCGCGACGCATCACCGTTGTGGCTGGTGAGTTGTTGCTGCACAACCAGCCAGTAACCGTGCTTGCTGTCATGCATGCGGTACGGTTGGCCGGTGGTGGCTGCGTCCTGGCCGTTGATGTCTTCACGCAGGTCAGGCGCAGGGGCCGAGCTTTTGTAGTAACCGATGCGGTATTCGCCCGGCAGGTTGTTGACTTTGGGCGACCAGACCAGCTCGACCGGTAAGACCGTACCTTTGGTGCCACTGCCGTTGAGTTTGAAGCCGTTGCCGTGCTCCAGTTGCGACGGATTCTGGTTGTAGGCACCGATCTGCGCGTAAAACTCAGGCGTGATGTTGTACTTCACGCGCAGAGCCGCCTGGCTGACCGGCCAGTTGTACCAGATGTTGGTTGCCCAGTTACCCACCTGAGACCCGCAGAACGCCAGGTTCTGGAACTCGCACGGGAAGGTGTTGAAGTCTTCGCCTTCACCGAAGTAACCGGCTTTGACGTCGAGCTTGCCGTCGAGGAACTGATGCTGGATGTACAACTGGGTCAGTCGCACCATGTGCCCACGGCCGTAGACTTCTTGCGACGAACTCAAGGTGCCGGCACGCGGATCGCCGATACGGTCGTTGGAGATGTTCTCACCGTTACGGTTGGTGAGCTGGATCTTGGCCTGGGTGTTATCCCAGCCCCAGAGCTTTTGCAGGTCCAGCGCCACGCCCAGACCAAACTGGTCGCTGTAACGCGCAGTTTTATTGTTGTTGTAGCCGCCATGCAGGTTGGCGCCTACTTCACCGACATAATCAGCCTTGATGTCGATGCCCTGTTCGATGAGCTTGGTCCGCTCGCCCCCCCAATCCCCGGTCATCCATTTTGAATCGGCACTGAACGCTTCGTCTGCCATCGCATTGGCAGACATAACCAGCACGGCGGCCGCTGACAGCTGGCAGAACAACCGGGTATTGCCGTGTTGCTTTTTCATCCCAAAATCCTCGTCTTTTGTTATTAACTGTTTTTATCTAACGCGGTTTACAACATCTTCAGCCAGAAACAACACGCGTCCTTGTGTGCAGCTTTAGCGTCCTTTGAATTGGGCGACGTTATCGCCCCTGCTGTCCTGGGCGGATAACGCAGCGCCAACCCCTAAACGCTCACCTGTCTGGGCATCAAACAGCAGTACCTTGGCCGGATCGAACTGCAAGTTCAGGCTCTCGCCCACTTGCGGTGCGACATCAGGTGCCAGGCGGCAGCACACCTTGACGTCATTGAGCTGGACGAACACCAGCGTGTCCGGCCCGGTCGGCTCGGTCACTTTGACTTCGGCGCGAAGCGTTGGCAGGCCATTGGCCTCGTGCGGTGCCAGCATGATCTGCTCGGGACGAATCCCCACGATGACATCCCGCTCTTCAAGCCCTGCGTCCTGCACCCCCAGCGGCAACTCACAACGTGCCTGCCCGCTGTCTAGCACGGCCATCAAGCGGCCGTCTTGACGCTTCAAGCGTAGACCAATGAAATTCATTGGCGGCGAACCGATGAAACTGGCGACGAACAGGTTGGCCGGGTCGTTGTAGATCTGCTTGGGGGTGCCGAACTGCTGAATGATGCCGTCCTTCATGACCGCGACCTTGTCGCCCAGGGTCATGGCTTCGATCTGGTCGTGGGTCACGTAGACGGTGGTGGTCTTCAGACGCTGGTGCATCAGTTTCATTTCAGTGCGCATCTCGACCCGCAACTTGGCGTCGAGGTTGGACAGCGGTTCGTCGAACAGGTAGATCTTGGGCCGACGCGCCAGCGCACGCCCCATCGCCACCCGCTGCTGCTGACCACCGGACAACTGGCCGGGCTTGCGATTGAGCAAGTGCTCAATCTGCAACAGCTTGGCGACCCGCGCCACTTCTTCGTCAATGGCCGACTGGGCCATCTTGCGGATCTTGAGGCCGAACTCGATGTTCTCGCGCACGCTCATGGTCGGGTACAGCGCGTAAGACTGGAACACCATGGCGATGTCACGATCCTTGGGGCTCATGCCGCTGACGTCCTGATCGTCAATCATGATCGCGCCGCCAGTGATGTTCTCAAGGCCCGCGATGCAGTTCATCAGCGTCGACTTGCCGCAGCCCGAGGGCCCAACCAGGATCAAAAACTCGCCGTCCTTGATCGACAGTTCAATGTTCTTGAGGGTGTCTGGCAGGCCAGCACCATAGGTCTTGTTTACGTTACGAAGCTCGAGCGTTGCCATGATTACCCCTTGACCGCGCCGGCCGTCAGCCCGCGCACGAAATACTTGCCTGCGACCACATAGACCAGCAGGGTCGGCAGCCCGGCGATCATCGCCGCCGCCATGTCCACGTTGTATTCCTTGACCCCGGTGCTGGTGTTGACCAGGTTGTTCAGCGCCACAGTAATGGGCTGGGAGTCACCGCTGGAAAACACCACACCGAACAGGAAGTCGTTCCAGATCTGGGTGAACTGCCAAATCAGGCAGACCATGATGATCGGAGTCGACATCGGCAGGATGATCCGCCGAAAGATCGTGAAGAAACCTGCGCCATCCAGACGTGCAGCCTTCACCAGTGCGTCGGGAATGCTGACGTAGTAGTTACGGAAAAACAGGGTGGTGAACGCCAGCCCGTACACGATGTGCACGATCACCAGGCCCGTGGTGGTGCTGGCCAGGCCCATCTTGCCGAGGGTGAACGAGGCTGGCAGCAGCACCGTTTGAAACGGCAAGAAGCAGCCAAACAGCAGCAAGCCGAAAAACAACTGCGAACCGCGAAAGCGCCACATCGACAGCACGTAGCCGTTCAACGCGCCGATGGCGGTCGAGGCCAGCACCGCCGGAACGGTGATCTTGATCGAGTTCCAGAAGTAACCGTCAACGGTGGCCCAGGCCTTGACCCAGCCAATGCCGGTAACCACGCTCGGCCAGCTCAGCAAGTTGCCGGTGCTGATGTCTTCCGGGGTTTTGAAACTGGTCAGCAGCATCACCACCAAAGGCACCAAATACAGCAATACCGCGACAATCAGCACCGCGTAGATCGCGATGCGGCTCAGGCTTAGTGAGCGTTTGCCGGTCAGACTAGTCATTTCGCTTGGCCCTCAGCTCGGAATACAGGTAAGGCACGATGATCGCGAGAATCGCCCCGAGCATCAGAATCGCACTGGCCGAGCCCATGCCCATCTGGCCGCGACTGAAGGTGAAGGAGTACATGAACATGGCCGGTAAATCTGACGAGTAGCCCGGGCCACCGGCAGTCATCGCCGCCACCAGGTCAAAGCTCTTGATCGCGATATGCGCCAGGATCATCACCGCACTGAAAAACACCGGACGCAGGCTCGGCAGCACCACTTTCCAGTAAATGCGCGGCAAGCTTGCGCCATCGATCTGGGCGGCACGGATGATCGATTGGTCCACCCCGCGCAGGCCCGCAAGAAACATGGCCATGATAAAACCCGAGGCTTGCCAGACAGCGGCGATGACCAGGCAATACACCACGCGGTCAGGGTCGATCAGCCAGTCGAGGCGAAAGCCTTCCCAACCCCAGTCACGCAGCAGCTTGTCCAGGCCCATGCCGGGGTTCAGCAACCATTTCCAGGCGGTACCGGTGACGATCATCGACAGCGCCATCGGGTACAGATAAATCGTGCGGATAAACCCTTCCCGGCGAATGCGCTGGTCGAGAAACACCGCCAGGGTCACGCCGATCACCAGGGTGATGCCGATAAACATGCCGCCAAACACCACCAGGTTCTTGCTGGCGACCCACCAGCGGTCGTTGTCGTACAAACGCTGGTATTGCGCCAAGCCAGCCCACTTGTAGGTCGGCAGAAAGGTCGACGTGGTGAACGACAGAACGAACGTCCACAGGATGTAGCCATAGAAGCCCACCAACACGATGATCATGCTCGGCGCCAGCACCAGTTTGGGTAGCCAGCGTTGCAACACATCGAAGGGCGAGACTTTCCTGAACGCAGCAACAGAACTCATGGTGGAAATCCGTGCGAGGAAAAAGTAGAGACTGCTCCGGGTAGGAGCGAGCTTGTCTCGCGATCTTTTAGAACCTCAAAAGATCGCGAGGCGAGCTCGCTCCTACAGGAGGGGGTTACTTGGCGGACTTGATCGCTGCGCCAAGTTTTTTGGCGGTGTCGGCCGGATCGGCTTTAGGGTCGTTGATGTAATTGGTGATTACGTCAAAGAACGCCCCCTGCACGGCCAGCGTGGTCGCCATGTTGTGCGCCATGCTTGGCTGCAGGCCGCCGGACTTGGCGTCAGCCAGGAAGTCCTTGGCCGAGGTCTGGGCACAGGCGTCAAAGCCGAGCTTTTCCATGTTGTTCAACATGTCGTTGCGAACCGGAATTGAGCCCTTGTTGATGCTGAAAACTTTCTGGAAGTCTTCACCCAGCGCCACCTTGGCAATGTCTTGTTGACCGGCCTTGGTGCCCTCGTCTTTCACCTTGAACACCGCCAAAGAGTCGATGTTGTAGGTGAAGGCTTTGTCGGTGCCCGGGAAGGCTACGCACTCATAGTCCTTGCCGGCGATTTTCTTGGCCGCGGTCCATTCACTCTTGGCCCAGTCACCCATGATCTGCATGCCGGCCTTGCCGTTGATGACTTTGGCCGCTTCCAGGTTCCAGTCCTGGCCTTTGCCATCGGCGTCCATGTAGGTCGCGACTTTCTTCAGCTCGGTCAGCGCCTTGACCATTTGCGGGCCGGTCAGGGCATCGTTGTCGAGGTCAACCAGGGCTTTTTTGTAGCCATCGACGCCCATGACCGAGAGCACCACCGCTTCAAACACGGTGCTGTCCTGCCAAGGCTGGCCGCCGTGGGCAAGCGCAATAAAGCCCGCGGCCTTGAGCTTGTCACCGGCTGCGTAGAATTCTTCGAGGGTGGTCGGTGGTTTTTCGATACCGGCTTTTTTGAAGACTTCAGGGTTGATCCACAGCCAGTTCACGCGGTGGATATTCACCGGCACGGCCACGTAATCACCGTCGTACTTCACGGTGTCGGAGACTTTCTTGTCGAGCAGGCTGTCCCACTTTTCGTCTTTGGCGACCGTCTTCAATACGTCAGTGTCGAGCAGCCCGGTAGACGCCCACTCTTGAATGTCCGGCCCTTTGATCTGTGCCATACCCGGCGGGTTACCGGCCACAGCGCGGCTTTTCAGTACGGTCATCGCGGTGGCACCGCCACCCCCGGCGACAGCGCCGTCCTTCCAGGTGAAACCGTCTTTTTCAACTTGAGCCTTCAGCACATCGACAGCAGCTTTTTCGCCACCTGACGTCCACCAGTGCACCACTTCAACCGAACCTTTGGAGTCGGCGGCATAGCTGCTCAGAGGGAATAGTGTGGCGAGTGAGATAACGACGGCGAGGCGATTGAATGAATTCATGAGATGCCCTTTCTTGTTGTTATAGCTGTGCAAGTCTTTTGCTTGCGCTACGAATGAGTGTATCCACGCGCCACCCGCCTCAAGTAACGAAGAGACGTCTGTTTGTCACCGTCTGGTGACATTCAAGAACGCGGCCACGGGGCTGTTTGAGATCTTTCAGTATGAGCAACGTCAGCCTTCTTGTAGGCCAGAACCGTTGAAATCCCCACGAGATACAGTTTTTTCCGCATTGCCTGTAGGACGCATCCCGAAGTCGTTTTCCCACGTTGTACCCGCAAATAACATCAGCGAGTCTGCTACTCATCGTCGTAGAAAAAGAACGGATGCCGACCCCCTCAGGAGATTTTAGCCATGACAGAACGTAACTTAACGTCCCGGAATCATTGCTTCATTTACCCCATCAAAGATCAGGAAGGTCGCCCCTACGCCTGGAAAATCGATATTCAACGCGCGGGCAAAGTGCATGTGCATCACTTTGCTTTCGACCAATATGGCGGCGAGATTCCCGCCCTGGAGGCCGCCGAAAACTTGCGCAACCAACTGGTCCTGAAAATGCCGCAGTCTTTTACTTATGAAGACCGCCAGCGCCTGATGCCGCATAACACCAGCGGCCACCCCGGCGTGTACCGCGTGCAGTCCAATCAGATTGATTACTGGCGTGCCACCACGCGCATTCACGGCTACAACCTGAGCAAGAGTTTTCGCATTGACAAGTATGGCGATGACCAGGCCAAACAGCTGGCGCTTGAGGAGCGTGAACGGCAGTTAACCCTGTGCAGCGACCCCTACGATGTCGCCATGGAGAAGCTCCAGCATCACTTCAGCCAGACCAGCCGGCGCGTGCGCGAAAACCGTATCAAGGCGGCGATGCACAAGCCCCGCGAGCCAAAACCCACCGCCCAGGAGGTCTCTGGCACGCAGATGGAACGCATACTGCCGATCAGCGCCGAGCAGGCCAGCCTGTCCATCAGTCGGCATTTCGCGGCAAGTACAAAGTGACCCGCAAGCCGCCCACGCGCAGGTTTTGCAAGCTCACTTCACCGCCATGGCTATGGGCGATGCTGCGCGCAATCCCCAGCCCCAGACCGTAGCCTTGCTGCTGCCCGGCCAGTCGAAAGTGTGGCTCGAACACCTGCTCAAGGCGCTGTTCGGGCACGCCCGGTCCCTCGTCGTCGACGGTCAGCACAAACGCTTGCTCGTTGTCGTCTATGCGCAAGTGCGCGTTGGTGCCGTACTTGAGTGCGTTATCAATCAGGTTGCCCATGCAGCGGCGCAGGGCCAAGGGTTTGCCGTGATAAGGGCTGGTCGCTCGCCCCTGCAGCGTTACCCGGCCATTACCCTGCGGCAGCACATAGGGTTCTATCAGACAGTCGAGCAAGGTGTTGACGTCCACCGGCTCGATATTCTCGTGAATGTCGGTGTCTTTCACGCACTGCAGCGCGCCTTTGACCAGCATTTCCAGCTCGTCCAGATCGCGGCCAAACTTGTATTGCAGTTGCTCGTCATCCAGCAGTTCTACGCGCAAGCGCAGCCGGGTGATGGGCGTGCGCAGGTCATGGGAGATGGCGCTGAATAACTGACCCCGCTCGGTCAGGTACCGGCTGATACGCGCGCGCATGGTGTTAAAGGCCCGCCCCACTTCAACCACTTCGCTGCCACCGCCCACTTCGACAGGCTGGACCTCGTCTTCGCCCAGTGACATGTCACGGGCCGCCCTCGCCAAGCGTTTGAGCGGGCGGCTTTGCCAATGCACCAGCACGCCGATAAAGAACAGCAAAAAGATACTGCTCAGCACGATAAACCACAGTTGCAGCGCCGGCAGCCCTTCTTCTTCAAGGCTGGTGTAGGGCTGGGGCAGCAAAGAGGCGATGTACAGCCACTCGCCCTGAGCCATCTGGATCTGCGTCACCAGCACCGGCGGGTCAACCGGTTCCAGGGTCAGGGCAAAGTGCGCCCACGAACGCGGCAACTCGTCGAGCTTCAGGCCCGCGTTGAAAATGCGTAAGTCCTGAGGGCTGACGAACTTCACCGACAGGTCGACATCCGGCCCCAGCGACTGGCGCAGCACTTGGTCCACGGCGTCCAGCACCGCCTGTTTGCGCTGGGTTGGCGGTAGCACCTGCATGTCCAGCGGCCGGTCATTGAGGCTGACGACAAAGCGCGTGCCGCCCATGCTGCGCATTTGGTCCAGCACCAGCGGGCGATAGGCCAGCGGCAGGGAGCGCAAGTACGTCACTGTGGCGTTCATCGAGTGCGCCATGCTGCGGGCACTGTTGACCAGGCCTTCAAGCTGGGTGGTGCGCAATTGTGAGAGCCAGATGGCACTCGACAACGTCTGCGCCAGCAAAATGGCCAGCAGCGTCAGCAGCAACATGCGGCCCAGCAGCGAACGGGGGAGATGCAGGCGGGATAGAAACTTAATGGCCATTTCCGACGGTGACCTCAGCTGCCAACTGGTAACCGCTGCCACGGATCGTGCGGATAAGCCGTGGCGGCTTCTCGGTGTCGCGCAGGCGCTGGCGCAAACGGCTGACCGCCATGTCGACAATGCGGTCCAGCGGCATCAGATCGCGGCCACGGGTGGCGTTGCCGATCATGTCGCGATCCAGGATCTGCTGCGGGTTGTCCAGAAACAGCTTGAGCAAGGCGAAATCCGCCCCGGACAAAATCACCTCTTCGCCATCGGTATGAAACAGCCGATGGGTCACGGTGTTGAGCCGCCACTCGTCAAACGCCATAACTTCATGACCGGCGCTCGCACTGGAAAACTGCGCACGGCGCAACAAGGCCTTGATACGCGCCTGGAGTTCACGGGGGCTAAAAGGCTTGCCCAGATAATCATCAGCGCCCAGTTCCAGGCCGATGACCCGGTCGGCTTCGTCGGAACTGGCGGTGAGCATGATGATCGGAATTTGCGCAAAACGCGGGTGTTGGCGCACCCAGCGGCACAGGCTGAAACCGTCTTCGTCGGGCAGCATCACGTCCAGGATCAATAAATCGCTGGCCTGCTCATCAAGCGCCCGCCTGAAGCCCGCACCGTCCGCCACGGTGCGCACCTGAAAGCCGGCACGGGTGAGGTAGATATCAAGGAGCTCGCGAATTTCCTGGTCATCATCGACCAGCAAAATGGATTTGCCGGATGTGCTCACAGGCGCTGATCCTTATTGTTGTTATGGACGAAAGATCACTCGGTAGGAGCGAGCTTGCCTCGCGATCTTTTCAACGGTCAAAAGATCGCGAGACAAGCTCGCTCCTACAGTCAACCGAACGCTTGTTGCAGTGCCACGCCGGCGCCGATCAGGCCCGAGTACGGTGCGGTCACCAACCAGACCGGGATGCCTTTGAGATAGTCGCTCATGCAGCCTTTGTCGGCAAAGCTTCGGGCAAAGCCGCTGCTCACAAAAATATCGGCAAAGCGCGGGATCACACCGCCAACAATGTACACCCCGCCACGCCCGCCGACTGTCAGCACGTTGTTACCGGCCACACGGCCCAGCCAGCAACTGAAGTGCTCCAGCACCTGCAACGCCACCGGATCACCCGCCAACGCCGCCGCAGTGATCGCCCGGTCACTGTCCAGCACCGGCTCATGCCCGTCGACCGCACAGATCGCCCGATACACACGCGGCAAACCGCTGCCGCTCAAGATGCTTTCGGCACTGACGTGGTCGATTTCGTTGTAGATGTGCTGCCACAACTGCACTTCACGCGGGTTGCTCATGGGCAGGTCGACGTGGCCGCCCTCCCCCGGCAAGGCCATCCATTGCTCGTCGCCCAGGTTGAGCAACGTGCCTACGCCCAACCCCGTGCCTGGCCCGATGACCACCGCCGGGCGCGCCGGATCGGCAATGCCGGGGCACACCTGGCGCACGTCTTCGGGTTGCAAGCGCGTCATGCCCAGGGCCATGGCGCTGAAGTCATTGATCAGCAGCAAGTGATCGACTTGCAAGGTTTCGCAAAACGCCGACCGGCTCAAGCGCCAATGGTTGTTGGTAAAGCGAAACTCGTCGCCGCTCACCGGCCCGGCCACCGACAGGCACACCGAACCCACCGCTCCGGGCGCCAGGTTCAACTCATTGAGGTAAACCTTGATTGCGTCTTCCGGGCAGGCGTAATCGGCCGTGGCCAACACGCTGACTGAACGCAACTGTTCGTCTTCCCAGAGGGCAAAACGGGCGTTGGTGCCACCAATATCACCGACGAGGGCGAGTTTCATTTCAGGGATTCCAGAGACGAGGTAAAGGTACTCGCGCCCTGCTCGGCCGAACTGAAGGCCTGACGCATAAACGCAAACAACTCGCGCCCGGTACCGACGGCATTGCTCAAGGTGCCGACAGCCGGGGTGCGTGCGGCGAATTCTGCCTCATCCACCAACAGTTGCAACGTGCCTTTTACGCCATCGACGCGAATCAGGTCACCGTCCTGGACCCGCGCCAGCGCGCCGCCCACTTCCGCCTCGGGGCTGACGTGAATCGCCGCCGGGATTTTGCCCGATGCCCCGGACATGCGCCCGTCGGTGATCAGCGCCACTTTGAAGCCGCGATCCTGCAGCACGCCCAAGAACGGCGTCATCTTGTGCAGCTCTGGCATGCCATTGGAGCGCGGGCCTTGAAAACGCATCACGGCAACAAAGTCGCGTTCCAGTTCACCGGCCTTGAAGGCATCGGCCAGTTGCTGCTGGTCCTGGAATACCCGCGCCGGAGCTTCGACAATCTGATGTTCGGGCGCAACCGCCGAGACCTTCATGACCCCGCGCCCCAAATTGCCTTCCATCACCCGCAGGCCGCCCTCGGCCGAGAACGCACGGGCAACCGGGCGCAAAATAGTCTCGTCGAGGCTTTCGATCGGGCCATCACGCCAGACCAGTTGGCCATCCACGAGGAACGGCTCGCGGGTGTAGCGGCTCAAGCCGTAACCGGCCACGGTGTTGACGTTTTCGTGCAACAACCCGGCTTCGAGCAGCTCACGAATCAGGAACGCCATGCCGCCCGCGGCCTGGAAGTGGTTGATGTCGGCTTTGCCGTTTGGATACACATGGGACAGGGTTGGCACCACCTCGGACAGGTCGGCCATGTCTTGCCAGGTCAACTGAATACCCGCTGCCATGGCAATCGCCGGCATGTGCAGGGTGTGGTTGGTGGAGCCGCCAGTCGCGTGCAGGGCAACGATGGAGTTGACCAGAGAACGCTCGTCCACGATCTCGCCCAGCGGTGTGAAGTTACCGTTTTGCTGGGTCAGACGGGTGACTTGATGCGCCGCTTCGCGAGTCAGGGCATCGCGCAATGGCGTGTAAGGATTGACGAAAGAAGCACCCGGCAAATGCAGGCCCATCACTTCCATCAGCAACTGGTTGGTGTTGGCGGTGCCGTAAAAGGTGCAGGTGCCGGGGCTGTGATAGGACTTCATCTCGGATTCCAGCAGCTCTTCACGGCTGGCTTTGCCTTCAGCGTAGCGCTGACGTACGTCGGCTTTTTCTTTGTTGGAAATGCCCGACGGCATCGGCCCGCCCGGCACAAAGATGGTCGGCAGATGACCGAAGCGCAGCGCGCCCATCAGCAGGCCCGGCACGATTTTGTCGCAAATGCCCAGCATCAGCGCCGCGTCGAACATGTTGTGCGACAGCGCCACCGCGGTCGACAGCGCGATCACTTCGCGGCTCAACAGACTCAGTTCCATGCCGGCCTCGCCTTGGGTCACGCCGTCGCA
Source organism: Pseudomonas helleri (assembly GCF_001043025.1). Classification (GTDB taxonomy): domain Bacteria; phylum Pseudomonadota; class Gammaproteobacteria; order Pseudomonadales; family Pseudomonadaceae; genus Aquipseudomonas; species Aquipseudomonas helleri. The sequence continues at coordinate 85,891 of NZ_JYLD01000003.1, forward strand.
CATTGCCGGGGTGCCGCCCGCGAACTGGCCCACAGAACCCATTTCACGCAGGGCTTGCTTGATTTGTTCCGGGAAGTGCTCGTATGGCTGATGCGCCGAGAGCATGTCGTTATATGACGAAACAATTGCCACGTTGGCGGCGTTCATCAGCTTGAGGGTGTTTTTGTCTTCTGTGCCACATCCGGCCACGCCATGGGCAAAGTTGGCACATTGCAGCTTGCCGCGTTGCGGTCCGTCACTGGCCGCATCACGAATAAGCGTCAGGTACGCCTCGCGGGTAGCTCGACTGCGGGCAATAAGACGCTCGGTGACTTCAAGAACGCGGGGATGCATGTGTTGAACTCCAGGCTAACGGATGTGGCGACCTGTGCGTGTCCTATGCTGACTGAGGCTCGCAGACGCGTGCTCAGTCGTTCGGACCCGTTGATTCAGGTCACTCGTTGTAGATAAAACAAAATATTGCCACTTAAATGGCTTGTTTTCTATTTTTATGAGAATAATCTTGTAATTCCAACAACAAATTGATGACAGGTGCTGTCCATGACATTACGAATCGCAATCAATGGTTTTGGCCGGATCGGCCGTAACGTCCTGCGAGCACTGTATACCCAAGGCTACCGACAGGACTTGCAGATCGTCGCCATTAACGACTTGGGCGACAGTTCAATCAACGCTCACCTGCTCAAGTACGACACCGTTCACGGCACGTTCGATGCCACTGTTGAGCATGATCAGGAAAGTCTGACGGTTAATGGTGACCGAATTGCGGTGAGCGCTATCCGTAATCCGGCTGAACTGCCTTGGGCCGACCTGAAGGTTGATGTGGTGTTTGAGTGCACCGGTTTCTTCACCGAGCGCAGTAAAGCAGAAGCGCACATTACGGCCGGTGCGCGTAAGGTGATTATCTCGGCGCCGGGTAAAAATGCCGATGCGACGGTGGTCTATGGCGTTAACCACGACATTCTGCGCCAATCGCATCAAATCATTTCCAACGCGTCGTGCACCACCAACTGCCTGGCGCCTGTGGCGCAAATCCTCAACCGCGAATTCGGCATTGCCAACGGCCTGATGACCACCATCCACGCCTACACCAATGACCAGAACCTCACCGACGTTTATCACACCGACCCGTACCGCGCGCGTTCGGCCACGCAGAACATGATCCCGAGCAAAACCGGCGCCGCCGAAGCCGTGGGTCTGGTGTTGCCAGAGCTAGCCGGCAAGCTGACCGGCATGGCGGTACGCGTGCCGGTGATCAACGTGTCGCTGGTCGACCTGACGGTTGAACTGACACGCGAAGTCACGGCGGCAGAAGTTAACGCGGTGTTTAAAGAAGCCAGCCAGCACTCCAAAGTGCTGGGCTACAACAGCCTGCCGCTGGTTTCCAGCGACTTCAACCACAACCCGCTGTCGTCGATCTTCGACGCCAACCACACCAAGGTCAGCGGCAAGCTGCTCAAAGTGCTGGCGTGGTACGACAACGAGTGGGGCTTCTCCAACCGTATGCTCGACAACTGCCTGGCGCTGCACAACGCGGAGTAACGCGATGATCGGTATCAGCTTCACCACGGCCACCTTGGCGGCGCGCAAGCGCATCGCCCTGGTGGCGCATGATCACTGCAAAGGGTTTTTGCTGGACTGGGCAGAACGCCACAAGGCCGCGCTCAGCCAGCATGACTTGTGCGCAACGGGCACCACCGGTCTGTTATTGAGCAAGCGCCTGGGATTGCCGATCGAAAGCATGATCAGCGGCCCGTTGGGCGGTGATCAACAGGTGGGGGCGCAGATCGCCGAGCAGAAAATCGACATGCTGGTGTTTTTCTGGGACCCGTTCGAGCCACAGCCCCACGACCCGGACATCAAGGCCCTGCTGCGCGTGGCGGCAGTGTGGAACATTCCGGTGGCGAGCAATGAATGCACCGCTGACTATTTGCTCAGCAGCCCCCTGATGAACCAGCCGCACGAACACCGCATTCCCGATTACGCCGCGTATTTGAAAGGCCGGGCATAACCTGGGATAGAACACATATCTTGTGGGAGCGGGCTTGCTCGCGAAGAGGATCGACTCGGTCAACCCTCAGACCGCGTCGCCCCAATCGCGAGCAAGCCCGCTCCCACAGACTGAACTGCCCAAGCAACAAACTCAAAACATCACTTGACCAAACACACAGATGATAAGCATTATCATTCGCTAAAAATCGGTCGGGTAGCGCTGTGAGTCAGTCCCAGTTCAATCAAGTCTTCCTTACTCAGCGGGTGACCTTGCTGCGCACGTTACAGCGGATGGTGAATAACCCCAGTACCGCCGAAGACTTGCTGCAAGAGACTTACCTGCGGGTTACCCGCGCCTTGAACGAGCGTTCGGTCGAGCACCTGGAACCGTTTGTCTACCAGACCGCGCGCAATCTGGCGCTCGATCACCTGCGCTCGCGGCGCATCCAGGCGCGCACAGTGGTTGAAGATGTCCCGATCGAAGTGCTTGAGGGCATTGCCTCTACCCACAGCACCCCGGAAGAAGCCCACCAAGCAGCGCAATTACTGGAGCGTTTGAGTGTGAGCCTGAGCCAGTTGAGCGCACGTCAGCAGCGGATTTTTATCCTCAGCCGGCTGCATGGCTGCAGTTATCAAGAGATCGCCGAAGAACTTGACGTGTCATTGAGTACCGTTCAAAAGGAACTCAAATTGATCATGGCAATCTGCATCGGGGTAGCCGACAGGCTGAATCGGCCTTAACCTTGCCCTTCAATGCCACGCGAACGCCCTGAAACTGCCAAGGAACCTCTGTGACGGACACTCACAAATCTGCTGCGCCCGACCCGGCGCACGAGGTGCTGCACGACAGCGCCATGGATCAGGCACTGGATTGGCTGATCACCCTTGAGTGTGCGAGCGACGAACAGAAAATCGTGTTTGAGCAGTGGCTGAATGCCGACCCGGCGCACGCCAGGGCGTTTGCCAAGGCCAACGCCATCTGGAACGGGCAACCCGTGCTAGACGCTGCACAAACCCTGCAAACCCGACGCAAACCCAGCGTACTGCGGCGTATCAGCCGGCATTGGAAGCACGTGGCTGCGGCGGCAGTGCTGGTACTGACAGTTGGTAGCTATACCAACGTGCCGCTACGCCTTCAGGCCGATCACCTGACCGTGGTGGGTGAACGCCAGCGCCTGCAACTCGAAGACGGCTCCAAAGTGCTGCTCAATACCAATTCGGCATTTTCCAGCAAAGTGGTGAATACCCAGGCCCGCGCCCGGCTGTTACAGGGCGAAGCCTTTTTTGAAGTCCCGGCCAACCTTGAACTGCCCATGGTGCTGGATGCCGGCCCGGTGCGCGTCAGCGTGCGTGACACCGCGTTTGCAGTGAGCTACTTCAATGGCGAAGCGCAAGTGCGGGTACAGCGCGGGGATGTGGACTTGCGGGTGAACAGTGTCGGCACACAAATGCGCCTGTCGGCGGGCAACAGCGTCAGCATTGGCCCGAACGGCTTCGGCCGCCCCACCACCCTCAACCCCCAAACCGACCTTGCCTGGGTGCAAGGCCGATTGGTGTTTGAAAACTGCCCGATGAGCAAAGTGCTCGATGAAGTGCGCCGCTACTACCCCGGCTGGATCGTCAACAACAACGAAAAGCTTGCCAACGTGGCCGTCACCGGCAACTACCGGCTCGATCAGCCACTGGATATCGTGCGCTCGCTGGCCCACATCACCTCCAGCCGCCTCTCGGAATACCCGGCGCTGGTCATCCTCAATTAAAAAAATTCGATTAATCGATTTTTTTTTACTCGATAGCCCAAGGTCATTCGTCTCGTTGTGATCAATGCAACTGATTCGCATTTTGAGTCAGCTTCGCAACTACAAGACTTGTCACCTCTGGAGCGCTATCAATGCCCACACGTTTCAACAGCCGGTCCACTTCCAACGCTCGCACTGGCGGCTTGCACCAGTGCACATTGTCGTTGTTGACCGTCGCCATGCTGATGGCTGGCGTACAGGCCGCACCGGCCCTGGCCGCAACTGATCCGCAGCCAGCCAGCCGCTCCGTGGGCAGTTATAAGTTTGCGATCGCTCAGCAGCCACTCACCTCTGCGTTGAATGACTTCAGCAGCGTGACCGGCTGGCAAGTCGGCCTGCCAGCAGAACTGGCGCAGGATGTGGCCTCGCCCGGCGTACGTGGCTCCCTGACCCCGGAAAAAGCCCTGGAACGCCTGCTCACCGGCACCAACCTGACGTACCGCAAGCTGAGCACTAACAACATCGTGCTGGAAAAACGCAGCGCGACCTCCGGCACCCTGGCCTTGCAGCAAGTGACCATCAGTGCCACGCGTAACGCACAAGACGTCAGCGCCGTACCCAGCACCGTCACCGTTCATGACCGCCTGGACCTGGACCGCGAAAACGTTAACACCATCAAAGACCTGGTTCGTTATGAGCCGGGTGTTTCGGTAGGCGGCGCCGGTCAGCGCGGCGGCATCACCGGCTACAACATTCGCGGCATCGACGGCGACCGGATCCTCACCCAGATCGATGGCGTTGAGATCCCGGACTCGTTCTTCAACGGCCCTTACGCCCAGACCCAACGTAACTACGTTGACCCTGAAATCATCAAAAGCGTAGAAATCCTCCGCGGCCCGGCGTCCGTGCTGTACGGCAGCAACGCCATTGGCGGTGCCGTCAGCTACTTCACCCTGGACCCGGATGACATCATCAAGCCGGGCCAGGACGTTGGCGCCCGCCTCAAAACCGGTTACAGCTCGGCTGATCGCAGCTGGCTCAAGTCGGGCACCGTGGCCGGTCGCTCGGGTGATTTCGACGGTTTGCTGCACTTTAGCCAGCGCGATGGCCATGACACCGAATCTTACGGCGACCGTGGCGGCAACGGCCTGGCCCGTACCGCAGCCAACCCTGAAGACGTGAGAACCACCAGCGTGCTGGCCAAGGCCGGCTGGAACTACAACGATGACGACCGTCTGGCCTTCACCTACGAGAAGTACAAAAACCACGACGACGTCAATGTGAAGAGCGCCGTCGGCGGGCCGTTCACCAATGGCCAGCCATTGGGCATGTACCGCTCGCGTACCGGCACCGACACGGTGAGCCGTGAACGCTTCGGCCTGGTCAACACCATGACGGTCGACAGCCTGGTTGCTGATCACATCAAGACCAGCTTGAACTACCAAATCGCCAAAACCGACGAGACCACGCTGGAAGATTATTTCCCGTTCACCCGCAATGTCATGCGCTCTCGCGACACCACGTATCAAGAGAAGCAATGGGTCCTCGACGCACAAGCAGACAAGGCCTTTAGCATCGGTGAAACCGATCATTTGCTGACCTACGGCGCCACCCTGAAAAACCAGAAAGTCACCAGCTCGCGCAGTGGCTCGGGTACGTGCCTGGCAGTAGGCCGCGGCTGTACGGCAATCGGCGCTGACAGCCCGTCAGATTATCTGGTCAAGTCCAGCGACTTCCCGGACCCGACCATCAACACCTACAGCCTGTTCGCCCAAGACCAGATCAGCTGGAACGACTGGACGTTCTCACCGAGCTTGCGTTACGACTACACGCGCCTGACGCCGCACATTACCCAAGAGTTTCTCAACACGATCCCGGCCGATGAACGCGCCAACGTGAGTGACGAGAAGAAAATCTGGCACCGCGTATCGCCAAAATTCGGCCTGACGTACGCCCTGACTGAGCAATACACCTGGTACGGCCAGTACGCGGAAGGTTTCCGTACGCCGACGGCCAAAGCGCTGTACGGCACCTTCGAAAACCTGGCGGCCGGTTACAAAGTAGCGGCCAACCCGAACCTGGAACCGGAAAAAAGCAAAAGCTTCGAAACTGGCCTGCGTGGCAAGTTTGATGCGGGTTCATTCGATGTAGCGGTGTTCTACAACAAATACCGCGACTTCATTAACGAAGACGCCATCACCCCCGGCTACAGCGAGACCACGTTCCAGAGCAACAACATCAAACACGCCACCATCAAGGGTGCCGAGGTTAAGGGTCAGTTGAACCTGGATGCGTTCGGTGCACCAAAAGGTCTGTACACCCGCGGTTCGGTGGCTTATGCCCACGGCAAAAACGACGACAACGGCGAGCCGATCAACAGCGTCAACCCGCTCAAAGCCGTTATGGGCTTGGGCTACGACCAGGAAACCTACGGCGCTCTGGTTAGCTGGACACTGGTCAAGCGCAAGGACCAGGTGGATAACACCAGCTTCTTTGCCCCGGACGGCACCAGCAAGCAATTCAAGTCGCCAGGTTATGGCGTAGTGGACCTCACCGGTTTCTACAAAGTCACCAAGGACGTCACCGTCAACGCCGGCCTGTACAACCTGACCGACAAGAAATACTGGAACTGGGATGACGTGCGCGGCTACGACAGCGTGGGTGAAGCCGGTGTGCTCAACCCCGCCAACATGGACCGCCTGACCGCTCCAGGTCGCAACTTCTCGGTCAATTTGGTGTGGGACATCTGATAGACACATCCACTGCGTAGTCTTTTCAGGCTACGCAGTGAGGAATTTTTACTGTGATGCGTCTTCTTGATCGTCTAGTTACAAAGCGCATCTCATTCTCAAGGATATTTGCATGACCACTCCTGATACCGCACAGCGTCCAGCCTTGCGTTCTCAACGCCTGAACCAGATCACCAACGAGCCGCATCAAAAGCTCGATGCACTGGTAAAAGCTCACAAGCCTTTCGACACCCGCGAAAACTTCGCCCGTTTTGTTGTGGCTCAATACCTGTTCCAATCCGAACTGCAAGCGCTGTACACCGACGCGGCCTTGAAAGAGATCGTGCCGGACCTGCCAGAGCGTTGCCGTGCAGAACAAGCCAAGGCTGACCTGGCTGACCTGAACACCCAGGTGCCTGCTCCAGTCGCTGGCGCAGTCAATGCTCCGAGCAAAGCTGAAGCCTTGGGCTGGATCTTTGTGTCGGAAGGCTCCAAGCTTGGCGCTGCGTTTTTGATCAAGCGTGCTGTGGCACTGGAACTGAGCGAAACTTTCGGTGCGCGCCACTTGGGCGAACCGGCCGGTGGTCGTGCTGAAGGCTGGAAGAGCTTCGTTAAAACCCTCGACGGCCTGGAACTGAGCGCCGAAGAAGAAGCTGACCTGGACAAAGGTGCAGTCGCCGCGTTTGAACGTTTTACCGTATTGCTGGAACATGCTTACGCTGCTGAGCCAGAACTGGCCTAAGCAGGATCTGCTCGGTCAGCGAGCGCTGACCGAGTATCTTTTTCTGCGCCTTGAGCCTATGACACACCCAACTCAATCCTCATCCAAAATCGCCCGCTTCCTGTTTGGCGTGCTGGCGTACGTCAGCTTGGGCATCGGCCTGATCGCCATCGTGATCCCTGGCTTACCCACCACCGAATTTATTTTGCTCGCCGCCTGGGCTGCGACCAAAAGCTCCCCTCGCCTGAGTGCCTGGCTCGAAAACCACCGTTTGTTTGGCCCGATTTTGTTCAATTGGCGCAACGGCAAAATCATCCAGCGCAAAGCTAAAGTCAGCGCCACCATCAGCATGCTGCTGTGTGCCGGGTTGATGCTTTACGTGCTTGATCACGACTGGCCGGTGTTTCTGGCCATTGCCGGCATGAGCATGGGCAACCTGTGGATCTGGTCCCGCCCGGAACGCTTGCCGCTGGCGAGCGAGTAACTGAACCACATAACTGTAGGAGCGAGCTTGCCTCGCGATCTTTTGATTTTTTAAAAGATCGCGAGGCAAGCTCGCTCCTACAGTTTTATTGGGGTTAGAGCGTTAACGCCCCGCTGTACAGCCCATACGCCGCGCCCAGCGCGGTAATCACGACTGCCGCGAATATCAGCGGCTCTATGCCCTTGAACAACGCCTGCCCTTGCTCACGCTTGGCCTTGGCGAACAGAAATATCCCCGGCGCATAGAGCAACGCGGACAACAGCAAGTATTTGGGCCCCGCCGCATACAGCAACCACATCGCGTAGATCAATGCGATGGCACCTATCAGCAGATCCTTGACCCGGCTACGACTGGCCTTGGCGTAGGTTTCACCGCGCACGCACAACAACACCGAATACGCCGCCGACCAGAAGTACGGCACCAAAATCATCGATGAGGCGAGGTAGATCAGGGTGGTGTAGGTGCCCGATGACACCAGCGTGATGACCAGAAACAGCTGAATCATGATATTGGTCAGCCACAGGGCGTTGACCGGCACATGGTTGGCGTTTTCCTTTTTCAGGAACGCCGGCATGGTTTTATCCCGGGACGTCGCGTACAAAATCTCGGCGCACAACAACGCCCATGACAGCAGCGCACCGAGCAATGAAACCGCCAGGCCGATGCTGATCAGAATCGCGCCCCAATCCCCCACCACATGCTTAAGTACCCCGGCCATCGACGGGTTTTGCAGTTGCGCCAGTTCGGGCTGAGTCATGATGCCCATCGACAGCACGTTCACCAGCACCAGCAACGCCAGCACGCCGAGAAACCCGATCACGGTGGCCTTGCCCACATCGGAACGCTTTTCGGCGCGCCCCGAGTAAACACTCGCGCCTTCGATACCGATAAACACAAACACGGTGACCAGCATCATGTTGCGCACCTGGTCCATCACGCTACCGACGCTGGGCATTTCTGAGCCCCACAGGTCACGGGTAAAGATGTCGGCTTTAAACGCCACGGCGGCCAACACGATAAACATCACGATCGGTACGATTTTCGCGACGGTGGTCAGTTGGTTGATAAACGCGGCCTCTTTGATGCCGCGCATCACCAAAAAATGCACGCCCCACAGCAACAGCGATGCGCAGCCGATGGCAATGGGCGTATTGCCTTGGCCAAACGCGGGAACGAAAAAACCCAAGGTGCTGAACAGCAACACGAAGTAACCCACGTTGCCCATCCAGGCACTGATCCAGTAGCCCCAGGCCGACGAAAAGCCCATGTAGTCGCCAAATCCGGCCTTGGCGTAGGCGTACACCCCCGAATCCAGCTCCGGCTTGCGATTGGCCAAGGTCTGGAACACAAAGGCCAGCGCCAGCATGCCCACCGCCGTGATTGCCCAACCAATCAATACCGCAGCGCCAGCGGCTCGTTCGGCAATATTTTGTGGCAATGAAAAAATACCGCCGCCAATCATCGACCCGACCACTAACGCAATCAAGGCATTGAGCCGAAGCTTCTGGGTCTGCTGAGACATCGCTACCTCTTTGTTGGGTGTTTTATTAATGCTGCTGATCTAGCGACAGACACTTGCGAGTAAATAAATGTTCGACCCACACGTTTAATAAAGTTGCGCTATAAGCCTGATTTTTTTAACAGCAAGATTTTCTATTAAAGACCAAAAACTAGCGCAGATGCAGATGACGTTTTCATTTCACAGGCCGTTAAATGAAACATCCGGCCCACATTTGCAAATTCTCAAATAGTGTCTAGCTTCATTCCCCACGACGAATCAATTAAAGCCGCTGTATTACCTGAAAGCCCTCTGGAGCCGGGTTTCCAGCGCGCGTCATAAAAATGCGCAATAGCGACCTCCTCGCTCTTCTGACAATGGAATGTAGTCATGACCTGACCTAAGTCAACAGGGTAAGCAAACAACGCAATAACCTCTTAGACATCACTTCACATGGATTGGAGTCACTCTAAATGTCTGACACTCCTGGAAAACTTCGACTGGGTGCATTGGTTGCTCTGGTAGTCGGCTCAATGATTGGCGGCGGGATCTTTTCGCTGCCGCAAAACATGGCGGCAAGTGCGGATGTCGGGGCGATTTTAATCGGCTGGGCGATCACCGCCGTGGGCATGCTGACCCTCGCATTTGTGTTCCAGACCCTGGCCAATCGAAAACCCGACCTGGACGGCGGCGTGTACGCCTACGCCAAGGCCGGATTTGGCGATTACATGGGTTTCTCATCGGCCTGGGGGTACTGGATCAGTGCCTGGCTGGGCAACGTGGGTTACTTCGTGCTGCTGTTCAGCACACTCGGTTACTTCTTCCCGATCTTCGGTGAAGGCAACACGGTCGCCGCCATCGTCGGCGCGTCAATCCTGCTCTGGGCCGTGCACTTTCTGGTCTTGCGAGGCATCAAGGAAGCAGCGTTCATCAACCTGGTGACCACCGTCGCCAAGGTCGTACCGCTGATTCTGTTCATTCTGATTGCACTGTTCGCCTTCAAACTGGACATCTTCACCAGTGACATCTGGGGCCTGAAAAACCCGTCGCTGGGCAGCGTGATGGACCAGGTGCGCAACATGATGCTGGTCACCGTGTGGGTGTTCATCGGTATTGAAGGCGCGAGCATCTTCTCGTCCCGTGCCGAAAAACGCTCAGACGTCGGTCGCGCCACCGTGATCGGTTTTATCACCGTGCTGCTCTTGCTGGTGCTGGTAAACGTGCTGTCGCTGGGCATCATGACTCAACCAGAACTGGCAAAACTGCAAAACCCTTCGATGGCGGCCGTGCTTGAACACGTGGTCGGCCACTGGGGTGCGGTGCTGATCAGCGTCGGCTTGATCGTGTCCTTGCTGGGTGCCCTGCTGTCGTGGGTGCTGCTGTGTGCAGAGATCATGTTCTCGGCCGCCAAAGACCACACCATGCCGGCGTTCCTGAAGAAGGAAAACGCCAACCACGTACCGGTCAACGCCCTGTGGCTGACCAACGTAATGGTGCAGATCTTCCTGATCATCACCCTGTTCTCGGAAAGCACCTACCTGTCGCTGATCTATCTGGCGACCTCGATGATCCTCGTGCCTTACCTCTGGTCGGCGGCCTACGGCCTGCTGCTGGCGGTGCGCGGCGAGACTTACGAGAACGCCCTGGCTGAGCGCAAAAAAGACCTGATCATCGGTTCTGTCGCGCTGATCTACGCGATCTGGCTGATCTATGCCGGTGGTCTGAAGTACCTGCTGCTCTCGGCCCTGCTGTATGCACCTGGCGCCATCTTGTTCGCCAAGGCCAAACGCGAAAGCGGCCAACAAGTGTTTACCAACATCGAGAAAGTGATTTTTGCCGCAGTGATTATCGGTGCCCTGGTGGCAGCGTATGGCCTCTACGACGGCTTTCTAACCCTGTAATACCCTGTTTTATGTACTTTGGAGGATGACTGTAATGACCACGGAAAAAGTGAAGTACGGCGTGCATTCCGAAGCCGGCAAGCTGCATAAGGTTATGGTGTGTTCCCCAGGCCTGGCTCACCAGCGTCTGACCCCGAGCAACTGCGACGAGCTGTTGTTTGATGACGTGCTCTGGGTCAACCAGGCCAAGCGTGACCACTTCGATTTCGTCACCAAAATGCGCGATCGCGGGATTGATGTGCTGGAGATGCACAACCTGCTGACCGATATTGTTGGCATTCCAGAAGCGCTGGACTGGATCCTTGACCACAAGGTCACGCCAAATCAAGTGGGCGTGGGCCTGGTCAATGAAGTCAAAGCCTGGCTCAAGAGCCTTGAGCCGCGCCACATTGCCGAGTACCTGATTGGCGGTGTCTCTGCTGACGACCTGCCCAATAGCTTCGGTGGCAAAACCATCCAGATGTTCCGTGATTTCCTGGGCCACACCAGCTTTATCCTGCCGCCCCTGCCGAACACTCAGTTCACCCGTGACACCACCTGCTGGATCTACGGTGGCGTAACGCTGAACCCGATGTACTGGCCAGCCCGTCGTCAGGAAACCCTGCTGACCACGGCGATTTACAAGTTCCACCCTGAGTTCACCCAGGCTGAATTCAAAGTCTGGTACGGCGATCCGACCGTTGACCACGGCAATGCCAGCCTCGAAGGCGGCGACGTGATGCCAATCGGCAAGGGCGTGGTGCTGATCGGCATGGGCGAGCGCTCGTCACGTCAGGCCATCGGCCAACTGGCACAGAACCTGTTCAAGAACAAAGCGGTTGAGCGTGTGATTGTTGCCGGGCTGCCCAAGTCTCGCGCGGCGATGCACCTGGACACCGTGTTCAGCTTCTGCGATCACGACCTGGTGACCATCTTCCCGGAAGTGGTCAATCAAATTGTCGCCTTCTCCCTGTACCCGGATGAAAGCAAAGCCGGTGGCATTGACGTTCGCCGTGAGGAAGCCAGCTTCCTCGATGTGGTCGCCAAGGCTCTGGGCCTGAAAGCCCTGCGCGTTGTCGAAACCGGCGGTAACAGCTTCGCCGCCGAACGCGAGCAGTGGGATGACGGCAACAACGTCGTGGCACTGGAGCCTGGCGTGGTCATCGGCTACGACCGCAACACCTACACCAACACCCTGCTGCGCAAGGCCGGTGTCGAAGTGATCACCATCAGCGCCTCTGAACTGGGACGCGGCCGTGGCGGCGGTCACTGCATGACCTGCCCGATCGTACGCGACCCAATCGATTACTAAGTCACCCATTGATTGCTTGCGCTGACCCCACAAGGGGCGGCGCAAGCCGGTTAACCAGAAACCCAGGAGATCCCCATGGCGTTTAACATGAAAAACCGCAGCTTGCTGAGCTTGGTTCATCACACCCCTCGTGAGCTGCACTTCTTGCTGGATCTGTCCCGTGACCTCAAGCGCGCCAAGTACACCGGTACTGAAGAGCCGCACTTGAAAGGCAAGAACATCGCGCTGATTTTTGAAAAAACCTCGACCCGTACCCGTTGCGCATTCGAAGTCGCGGCCCACGACCAGGGCGCGCACGTGACTTACATCGACCCGGTTTCTTCGCAAATCGGCCACAAAGAAAGCATGAAAGACACCGCCCGCGTTCTTGGCCGCATGTTTGACGCCATCGAATACCGTGGCTTTGAGCAAGTGGTTGTCGAAGAGCTGGCCAAGTACGCCGGCGTACCGGTGTTCAACGGCCTGACCGCTGAGTTCCACCCGACGCAAATGATCGCTGACGTGCTGACCATGCGCGAACACAGCGACAAGCCGCTGCACAACATCAGCTACGCCTACCTGGGCGATGCGCGCAACAACATGGGTAACTCGCTGCTGCTAATCGGCGCCAAGCTGGGCATGGACGTGCGCATCGCTGCACCAAAAAGCCTGTGGCCAGAAGAAGCCTTCGTCAAACAGTGCGAGGAATTCGCCAAGGAAAGCGGTGCCAAAATCACCCTTACCGAAGACCCGAAAGCGGCGGTCAAAGGCGTGGATTTCATCCACACCGACGTATGGGTATCGATGGGCGAGCCGGTTGAAACCTGGAACGAACGCATCAAGCTGCTGCTGCCTTACCAGGTCAACACCGACATCATCAAGGCGGCAGAAAACCCGCGCGTGAAGTTCATGCACTGCTTGCCAGCGTTCCATAACAGCGAAACCAAAGTCGGCAAGGACGTGGCTGAGCATCACCCGAACCTGAAAAACGGCATTGAAGTGACCGAAGAAGTGTTCGAGTCGCCGGTCAACATTGCCTTTGAACAGGCTGAAAACCGCATGCACACCATCAAGGCCATTCTGGTGGCGGCGCTGGCTGATATCTAAGCCCTGACGCCCTCCTGTAGGAGCGAGCTTGCCTCGCGATCTTTTAAAAGATCAAAAGATCGCGAGACAAGCTCGCTCCTACAGACCCGGCCCTCCCCTTTAAATAAGGACATTTTCTATGCGTATCGTCGTTGCACTGGGCGGTAACGCCCTTCTTCGTCGCGGCCAGCCCATGACCGCTGACAACCAACGCGAAAACATCCGTACGGCCACCGCCCAAATCGCCCGCGTCGCCCCTGGCAACGAACTGGTGGTGGCACACGGTAACGGCCCGCAAGTGGGCCTGCTGTCGCTGCAAGCCGCTGCCTACACTGACGTTGCACCCTACCCGCTGGACGTACTCGGGGCTGAAACCGAAGGCATGATCGGTTACATGATCGAGCAAGAACTGGGCAACCTGTTGCCCAAAGACGTGCCTTTCGCCACCTTGCTGACCCAGGTAGAAGTCGACCCCAAAGACCCGGCCTTCAAGAACCCGACCAAGCCGATCGGCCCGGTGTACAGCGAAGCTGACGCCAAGCGCCTGGCCGCTGAAAAGGGCTGGGACATTGCCCCGGACGGCGACAAGTTCCGCCGCGTGGTGCCAAGCCCCAAACCTAAACACATTTTTGAAATCCGCCCGATCAAATGGCTGCTGGAAAAAGGCACCGTGGTGATCTGCGCGGGCGGTGGCGGTATTCCGACCATGTACGGCGAAGATGGCAACCTCAAGGGCATTGAGGCGGTGATCGATAAAGACCTGGCCTCTTCCCTGTTGGCCCAACAACTCAACAGTGACCTGCTGGTGATCGCCACAGACGTCAATGCCGCCTTTATCAACTGGGGCAAACCTGACCAGAAAGGCATTGCTCACGCGCACCCGGACGAACTGGAAAAACTCGGCTTTGCCGCCGGTTCCATGGGCCCGAAAGTCGAAGCGGCCTGCGAATTTGCCCGCAAGACTGGCAAGACTGCTGTTATCGGCGCACTGGCAGACATTGAAGCAATCGTTCAAGGTAAGGCAGGTACTCGAGTGAGCACCGAGAAATCGGGTATTACCTACTTTTGAACCCAAGGGCAGACCTGGCGGTCTGCCCTTGATTACTTAGCCTCAAGGAGCAGCTCTATGGCCTCGTTCGACCCCGGTCACCTGCATATCCGTCGCGCACCGCTGCAGCCGGGCGACTTTGGTTATGACATCACAATCGATTACCAGGTCGTTCAGGACCCCAAAGAAGGCAAGTCGATGCAGTTCGACATGCACGGCCAGATCAATGGCAAGGATTTCAAGGAATCGTTCACGCTGCCCAAGGACATGGCGTTCGACTTTGCCCGGGTAGGCTTCAAGATTGCCGTGAAAAACGGCATGCCAAAGAGTGCGACTATTTGGTCGATGCACAAAGAATACGACGAGATGTTCGAGGACGTCAGAAAACAACTTGGCCACGAATTGGGCGACCCGGTAAAACCCGAGCATCTGGAATAACCCCCTCCTGTAGGAGCGAGCTTGTCTCGCGATCTTTTAAACGATCAAAAGATCGCGAGACAAGCTCGCTCCTGCAGAGCCGATGTGCGGCTCACATTTCACCAATCCTCCCCGCCAAGGCATACTGGCCATCCCCTGGCTTAAGTTTTCTCGTTCCCATGCGTATCCATGTCAGTTTTATCGACCGTGTCGGCATCACCCAGGAAGTTCTGGCGTTGCTCGGCGGGCGTAATCTCAACCTGGATGCCGTGGAGATGGTGCCGCCCAACGTCTACATCGACGCCCCGACCCTCAGCCCGCAAGTACTCGACGAGCTGCGCGAAGCGCTGTTTCGGGTCAACGGCGTGCAGTCGGTGCGGGTGGTCGATATCCTTCCCGGCCAACGCCGCCACTTGCAACTCGACGCCCTGCTCGCCGCCATGACCGACCCGGTACTGGCGCTGGACAGCGGTGGCCACGTGCTGCTGGCCAACCCGGCGCTGGTCACGCTGTACGGCCGTGACCCTACCGGTGAAAGCATCGGCGAGCTGTTTAGCGATCCCGGCCTGCTCAATGTGTTGCTGGAAAACGGCTTTCGCCTGCCGTTGCGCGAAGTGACGCTCAACGGCCAGCCGCTGATGCTCGACGCCACGCCGATTACCGACGCCGGTGCCTTGCTCACGCTGTACCAGCCCAGCCGTATTGGTGAGCGGCTGGCCGCCCTGCATCACGACCACGCAGAAGGCTTTGACGCGCTACTCGGTGACTCCCCGGCGATCCGCACCCTGAAGGCCCGTGCCCAGCGCGTGGCGGCGCTGGATGCGCCCTTGCTGATTCAGGGCGAAACCGGCACCGGCAAAGAACTCGTGGCCCGCGCCTGTCATGCGATCAGCACCCGTTTTGCAGCGCCGTTTTTGGCTTTGAACTGCGCGGCGCTCCCGGAAAACCTGGCCGAAAGCGAGCTGTTCGGCTATGCCCCCGGCGCCTTCACTGGCGCCCAGCGCGGCGGCAAACCGGGGCTGATGGAGTTGGCCAACCACGGCACGGTGTTTCTCGATGAAATTGCTGAAATGTCGCCCTACCTGCAAGCCAAGCTGCTGCGCTTTTTGAATGACGGCAGCTTTCGTCGGGTAGGCGGCGAGCGCGAGGTCAAGGTCAATGTGCGGATCCTCAGCGCAACCCACCGCAACCTGGAAAAAATGGTCAATGAAGGGACGTTTCGCGAAGACCTTTTTTATCGCCTGAACGTGCTGAACCTTGAAGTGCCGCCGCTGCGCGAGCGTGGCCAGGATATTTTGCTGCTGGCACGCGCGTTTATGCAGCAGGCTTGCACGCAGATCCAGCGCCCGGTGTGCCGCCTGGCACCCGGCACTTATCCGGCGTTGCTGAGCAATCGCTGGCCGGGCAATGTACGGCAATTGCAGAACGTGATTTTCCGCGCGGCCGCGATCTGTGAAAGCACGCTGGTGGATATCGGTGACCTCGACATCGCAGGCACTTCGGTGGCCCGGCAAAGCGATGGCGAGATAGAAACCCTGGAGCTGGCGGTCGAAACGTTCGAAAAAGCCCTGCTGGAAAAACTCTACGTCAGCTACCCCTCAACTCGCCAATTGGCCAGCCGCCTGCAAACCTCGCACACCGCCATTGCGCACCGCCTGCGCAAGTACGGCATCCCGGGTAAAAATTAATCCAGAAAAGCCACATGTTCCGTATTGAATTCATTCCAGCGGAACGATTTCGATACAGGCACGCCAATCCTCAGTAACCCAAGGCTTTGATCCACTTGGATTTTTTAATTGCGCCAGCACTGTAGCGATTTCGCTACAGCGTGATGAGTCAGTCATCTGCGAAACCAACCTAAGCCACTGATAAATAAGCCTTTTTATAAACTGGCAACCATCTTGCAGTGATCATGGCAATTAGCTCGACCTGCACGAGCATTACACCTGTGACCACCAGACATGTCTGGCCCTGAGGAGTTTCGATGAGCGAATTGCGTTTTACTGAAGACCACGAATGGCTGCGTGCCGAAGCCGATGGCAGCGTGACCGTTGGCATTACGGCTTTTGCGCAAAACGCTCTGGGCGATGTGGTGTTTGTTCAGTTGCCAGAGTTGCAGGCTTACGACAAAGGCGCTGAAGCCGCCACGGTTGAGTCGGTCAAGGCCGCCAGCGGCGTGTACATGCCACTGGACGGTGAAGTCCTCGAACTGAACGCTAAACTCGAAGACAGCCCGGAACTGGTCAACGAGGATCCGCTGGGTGAAGGCTGGTTTTTTCGCTTTAAACCGGCTGATCCCGAGGCGCTCGGCAAACTGCTCACGCAGGACGCTTACGACCGCTTGATCAAAGCTCAAGACGACAACTGAGGAGCCGGCCATGACGATTAATCTCAGCACTGCCAATGAATTCATCGCGCGCCACATCGGCCCGCGTCAGGCCGACGAACAGGCCATGCTCACCACCCTGGGCTTTGACTCGCTGCAAGCGCTCAGCGCCAGCGTCATCCCGGAAGGCATCAAGGGCACCAGCGTACTCAACCTGCCCGCTGGCCAAAGTGAAGCCGATGCCTTGGCATCGATCAAAGCCATCGCGGCGAAAAACCAGCTGCATAAAACCTATATCGGCCAAGGCTATTACAACTGCCACACGCCTTCGCCGATCTTGCGCAACCTGCTGGAAAATCCGGCCTGGTACACCGCTTACACGCCGTATCAGCCGGAAATTTCCCAGGGTCGTCTTGAAGCCTTGCTGAATTTCCAGACGCTGATCAGCGACCTCACCGGCCTGCCGATTGCCAACGCTTCGCTGCTCGACGAAGCCACCGCGGCCGCCGAAGCCATGACCTTCTGCAAACGCCTGAGCAAGAACAAAACCAGCGAGCGCTTCTTCGCCTCCCGCCACTGCCACCCGCAAACCCTCGATGTGCTGCGCACCCGTGCCGAGCCGCTGGGTATTGAAGTGGTGGTGGGTGACGAACGTGAGTTGAGCGACCTGTCGCCGTTCTTCGGTGCCTTGCTGCAATACCCGGCAAGCAACGGCGATGTGTTTGATTATCGCGATCTGGTTGAACGCTTCCACGCCGCTAACGCGCTGGTGGCGGTGGCCGCTGACTTGTTGGCGCTGACCTTGCTGACGCCTCCCGGTGAATTCGGCGCCGACGTGGCCATCGGCAGCGCCCAGCGCTTTGGCGTACCACTGGGCTTTGGTGGCCCGCACGCGGCTTACTTTTCGACCCGCGATGCCTTCAAGCGCGACATGCCGGGGCGTCTGGTCGGCATGTCGGTAGACCGTCACGGTAAACCGGCGCTGCGTCTGGCGATGCAAACCCGCGAGCAACATATCCGCCGCGAGAAGGCCACCAGTAACATCTGTACCGCTCAAGTGTTGCTGGCCAACATCGCCAGCATGTACGCCGTGTACCACGGGCCTCAAGGCCTGACCCAGATTGCCCGGCGCATCCATCAGTTGACTGCAATCCTTGCCCAGGGCCTGAAGGGGCTGGGGCTGAACGTTGAGCAAAGCCAGTTTTTCGACACCCTGACCCTGCACACCGACAACCGCACCAGCGCGCTTCACGCCAAGGCTCAAGCCCGGCACATCAACCTGCGTGTGGTCGATGACGAGCGCCTTGGGCTGTCGCTGGACGAAACCAGCAGCCAGTCCGACGTGGTTGCCCTGTGGGCCTTGCTCGCAGTCGATGGCCAGACATTGCCTGACTTCGACGCTTTGGCCCAATCGGTAACAGGCACGCTGCCTGCGGCGTTGCTGCGCCAGTCGGCGATTCTGAGCCACCCGGTGTTCAACCGTTATCACTCCGAAACCGAGCTGATGCGTTACCTGCGCCGCCTGGCTGACAAAGACCTGGCGCTGGACCGCACCATGATCCCGCTGGGCTCGTGCACCATGAAGCTCAACGCCGCCAGCGAAATGATCCCGGTGACCTGGGCCGAGTTCGGCAACCTGCACCCGTTTGCCCCTGCCGAGCAAAGCCAGGGCTATCAGCAACTGACCCGCGAGCTGGAACTCATGCTCTGCGAGGCCACCGGCTACGACGCCGTGTCGCTGCAACCCAACGCAGGCTCCCAAGGTGAGTACGCAGGCTTGCTGGCCATTCGTGCTTACCACCAGAGCCGTGGCGAAGAGCGCCGCGACATCTGCCTGATCCCCTCCTCGGCCCACGGCACCAACCCGGCGACCGCACACATGGCCGGTATGCGCGTGGTGGTGACCGCCTGTGACGCGCGCGGCAACGTCGACATTGAAGACCTGCGCGCCAAGGCCATCGAGCACCGCGATCACCTTGCCGCGCTGATGATCACCTACCCGTCGACCCACGGCGTGTTCGAAGAAGGCATCCGCGAAATCTGCGGCATCATTCATGACAACGGCGGCCAGGTGTACATCGACGGCGCCAACATGAACGCAATGGTCGGCCTGTGCGCACCGGGCAAGTTTGGCGGCGACGTGTCGCACCTTAACTTGCACAAAACCTTCTGCATCCCCCACGGCGGTGGCGGCCCGGGCGTTGGCCCGATTGGCGTCAAGTCGCACCTGATCCCGTTCCTGCCGGGCCACAGCGCCCTGGAGCGCAAGGAAGGCGCCGTGTGTGCCGCCCCGTTCGGCAGCGCCAGCATTCTGCCGATCACTTGGATGTACATCCGCATGATGGGCGGCGAAGGCCTGAAACGCGCCTCGCAATTGGCCATTTTGAATGCCAACTACATTGCCCGCCGTCTCGAAGAGCATTACCCGGTGCTGTACTCGGGCGCCAACGGCCTGGTGGCGCACGAATGCATCCTCGACCTGCGCCCGCTCAAGGAAACCAGCGGCATCAGCGTTGATGACGTGGCCAAACGCCTGATCGACTTTGGCTTCCACGCCCCGACCATGTCGTTCCCGGTGGCGGGCACATTGATGATCGAGCCGACTGAGAGTGAATCCAAACAAGAGCTGGATCGCTTCTGCGAAGCCATGATCCGCATCCGCGAGGAGATTCGCGCGGTCGAAAACGGCAGCCTCGACAAAGACGACAACCCGCTGAAAAACGCCCCGCACACGGCCGCAGAAATCGTTGGCGAGTGGACCCACCCGTACAGCCGCGAACAAGCGGTGTATCCGGTCGCGTCGTTGATCGAAGGCAAATACTGGCCGCCGGTAGGCCGTGTCGACAACGTGTTCGGCGACCGCAACCTGGTCTGCGCATGCCCGTCGATCGAGAGCTATCAGGAGGCTTGATCCCGATCCGTAGGAGCGAGCTTGCCTCGCGATCTTTTGATCTTTTAAAAGATCGCGAGACGAGCTCGCTCCTACAGGTTTTGCTTGCCAATTCATCTATAAGAAACCGGAGAACCCTATGTCGTTAAGCGTGTTCGACCTGTTCAAAATTGGCATCGGCCCTTCCAGTTCCCACACCGTCGGCCCCATGCGGGCTGCCGCACGTTTTGTCGAAGGTTTGGCCCGCGAGGGTTTGCTGCCGAGCACGGCCTGCGTGAAAGTCGAGCTGTATGGTTCCCTCGGCGCCACCGGTAAAGGTCACGGCAGCGACAAAGCCGTGTTGCTGGGGCTTGAAGGCGAACTCCCGGACACCGTCAACACCGAAACCGTGGCTGAACGCCTGGCCCAGATCCGCAGCAGCGGGCGTTTGAACCTCAACGGCGAACACGCCATCGATTTCAACGAGAAACTGCACCTGGCGATGATTCGCAAACCCTTGGCCTTTCACCCCAACGGCATGATTTTTCGTGCCCTGGACGCCGCCGGAATACAGATTCGCAGCCGCGAGTATTACTCGGTCGGCGGCGGCTTTGTGGTGGATGAAGACGCTGCGGGCGCTGACCGCATCGTCGAAGACAGTACGCCACTGAAGTACCCGTTCAAAACCGCCAAAGAGCTGCTGAACCATTGCACTACGCAGCACTTGTCCATCAGCCAGGTGATGCTGGCCAACGAAAGCGCGTGGCGCCCGGAAGCCGAAACCCGCAGTGGCTTGCTGCACATCTGGCAAGTGATGCAGGACTGTGTGAGCGCGGGCTGTCGCAATGAAGGGATTTTACCCGGTGGCTTAAAGGTCAAACGCCGGGCCGCCGCGCTGCATCGTCAACTGTGCAGCCACCCGGAAGCCGCCCTGCGCGATGCGCTGTCCGTGCTCGACTGGGTCAATCTGTATGCACTGGCGGTAAACGAAGAAAACGCCAATGGCGGACGCGTGGTCACCGCACCCACCAATGGGGCTGCGGGGATTATCCCGGCCGTGCTGCATTACTACATGCGCTTTATCGGCGGTGCCAACGAAGACGGCGTGGTGCGGTTTCTGCTGACGGCAGCCGCCATCGGCATTTTGTACAAGGAAAACGCCTCGATCTCGGGCGCCGAAGTCGGCTGCCAGGGCGAAGTCGGTGTGGCCTGTTCCATGGCCGCTGGCGCGCTCTGCGAAGTGCTCGGCGGCAGCGTGCAACAAGTCGAGAACGCCGCCGAAATCGGCATGGAACACAACCTGGGGCTGACCTGCGATCCGATTGGTGGGCTGGTGCAAGTGCCGTGTATCGAGCGCAACGCCATGGGCTCGGTCAAGGCCATCAACGCCGTGCGCATGGCCTTGCGCGGCGACGGCCAGCACTTTGTCTCGCTCGACAAGGTGATCCGCACCATGCGCCAGACCGGCGCCGACATGAAAAGCAAATACAAAGAGACCGCCCGCGGCGGTCTGGCTGTCAACATTATTGAGTGCTGATTTTCAAGGAGTCACGAATGTCCACCGAACACTTGCTCATCACCCCGCTGCACGCACTGCACCTTGAACTCGGCGCCCGCATGGTGCCTTTTGCCGGCTATGACATGCCCGTGCAATACCCGCTGGGCGTGATGAAAGAGCACCAGCACACCCGTGAACAGGCCGGGTTGTTTGATGTTTCGCACATGGGGCAGATCCTGCTGACCGGCGCCGGTGCCGCCAAAGCACTGGAAACATTGGTGCCCGTCGACATCATCGACCTGCCGGTGGGCATGCAGCGTTACGCCATGTTCACCAACGAGCAAGGCGGCATTCTGGATGACCTGATGGTTGCCAATCTGGGCAATGATCAATTGTTTTTGGTGGTTAACGCCGCCTGCAAGGCGCAGGACCTGGCGCACCTGCGCAAACACCTGGGCGCCCACTGCGAGATCCAGCCGCTGTTTGAAGAGCGCGCCCTGCTGGCCCTGCAAGGCCCGGCAGCGGTGAACGTGTTGCAGCGCTTGGCACCTGACGTGGCCAAAATGACCTTTATGCAATTTGAGCCTGTGACGCTGCTGGACGTGGCGTGCTATGTCAGCCGCTCGGGTTATACCGGTGAAGACGGCTTTGAGATCTCGGTACCGACAGCACACGCAGAAAAACTCGCCCGCGCGCTTTTGGCTGAACCTGAGGTTCAGGCCATTGGTTTGGGCGCACGTGATTCTTTGCGCCTTGAAGCCGGTCTGTGCTTGTACGGCCACGACATGAACGAAAAAACCACGCCGATTGAAGCCAGCCTGTTGTGGGCGATCTCTAAAGCGCGCCGTGCCGACGGCCCGCGTGCGGGTGGCTTCCCAGGTGCTGACACCATTTTTACCCAGCAACAACAAGGGGTTGCACGAAAAAGGGTCGGCCTGCTGCCCCAGGAACGCACACCGGTGCGTGAAGGCGCCGAGGTGGTCGATGCACAGGGTAACGTCATCGGCACAGTGTGTAGCGGCGGCTTTGGCCCTACCCTGGGCGCACCGCTGGCCATGGCGTATCTGGACAGTGCATTCACCCCGATAGACACCGAGGTCTGGGCGATTGTTCGGGGTAAACGTGTGCCGATGAAAGTGTCTAAACTGCCGTTTGTAGCGCAACGTTATTATCGGGGCTAAACCCCGGGCTTTTTATACAGTTGTATGACACTTGCGTGCCATACAACTGCCACAAAACAGTGCGAAGTTTCGATAGTGAAAAAAGCACTTTAAACATGAAAACAATTGAACACCTCTATGAACACACTTTCTTTAACGCTGCCCACACCCCACTGTAGGAGCGAGCTTGCTCGCGATCTTTTGATCTTTTAAATGCGTTGCTATAAGTGAACTACATGAGGTTATAAAGGGGTGTATTTAAGGGGCTTGTTTTTTTAATCCTGTTTTCGTAGAGTTTGACCACTGTGTTTGCATGGGTCGCTGGAATCGTGACCTGGGCAGTAGCTCTATGTTTGCTACAACCCGTTCTGCGTCTCTTACTTTCCTGCAACCCAGCACCAGTCCTCTTTCAACGTAAGGAGGCTGCCATTAATTGTTAGCGTCAAGGAATTAAGAAATGTCTCAACGTCAGAGCGGTACCGTCAAGTGGTTTAACGACGAGAAAGGTTTTGGTTTCATCACTCCGGAAAGCGGTCCGGATCTGTTCGTACACTTCCGTGCCATTCAAGGCAACGGTTTCAAAAGCTTGAAAGAAGGCCAGAAAGTGACCTTCATCGCTGTTCAGGGCCAAAAAGGCATGCAGGCTGACGAAGTTCAAGCCGAAGCCTAAGCTTCTGTTCCACAAAAGCCTCTGATGCTGACATCAGAGGCTTTTTTATGGGCGCAATTTCGTAAGATGGGTTTTTCCTTCACGAGAGCCTGCCATGTCGAAACCACCACTTAGCCCCCAAGGCGACTTTCCCGCCGCCGGCCTGGGGCGCCGTCTGGCAGCCATGTTCTATGACTTTCTGCTGTGTACGGCCCTGCTGATTGTGACCACGTTTATCTACAAGCTGATCATGATGGGCTTTATCGGTGAAGCCAAAATGCGCGAGCTGACCGAAGCCGGGGCGCTGGATGGCGACCCGTTGCTCTCGACCATTTTGTTGTTTGTCCTGTTCGCGTTCTTTGCCAAGTTCTGGACCCACAGCGGCCAAACCCTGGGCATGCAAGTGTGGGGCGTGCGCGTGCAAAACGCCGATGGATCGGCGATCAGCCTGTGGCAAGCGCTGTTGCGCTTTATGGTGTCGATTGGTTCGTGGCTGTGTTTAGGGCTGGGGTTTATCTGGTCTGTGTTCGATAAACGCAAGCGCACCTGGCACGACATATACTCCGACAGCCAGTTGGTTCGCATCCCTAAACAGAAGAAATAAAAAAAGCCCGTATCTCGCGATACGGGCTTTTTATTTTTGCTGTGTCTCTGTGGTCACTGCCGTTTGCTGGAGAAACGGGTTGCTGCGCAACCCTTCGCAGCCTTCGGCAGCGACTACAAGGGTTGGTTACTCTGCCAGCTTGAAGGTAATGAAGCTGGCGCGGCCCTGACGCAGTACACGCATTGAGACCGAACGATTTTTTGGCAATGCCTTGGCAATTTCAGTGAATTGCTTGGCATCGGTAATCGCCTGGTTGTTCAGATGAGTGATCACGTCACCCGGTTGCAGACCAATCAACGCCGCAGGACCGTCCTGTACGTCTTTGATGATCACGCCACCTTTGATGTCGTTGGCTTTCTTCTGCTCGTCGGTCAAGTCAGCGACAGCGACGCCCAGACGGTTGCTGCTTTGCTCAGCACCGGTCAGGCCAGCCATCTCCTTGCCTTCATCCGGGATAGCGCCCACGGTGAGGTCCAGGGTTTTGCGCTTGCCGTCACGCACCACTTCAAGGGTGGCTTTGCTACCGGCTTTCAGCGCGCCTACCAGGTGCGGCAGGTCGGCCGACATGACGATCGGCTGGCCATTCATGCTCAGGATCACGTCACCTACTTGCAGACCGCCTTTGGCAGCCGGGCCGTTGTCCAGTACTTGAGCAACCAGCGCACCGGCAGGTTTTTCCAGACCGAAGGATTCCGCCAGGTCTTTATTGACCTCTTGAATCACCACGCCCAACCAGCCACGGCTAACCTTGCCGCCGGCTTTGAGTTGGTTGGAAACGTCCATGGCCACATCGATAGGGATCGCGAACGACACGCCCATAAAGCCACCGGAACGGGTGTAGATCTGTGAGTTGATGCCGACCACCTCACCTGCCAGGTTGAACAGCGGGCCACCGGAGTTACCCGGGTTGATTGGCACGTCAGTCTGGATGAACGGCACATAGCTTTCATTCGGCAGGCTGCGGCCGATGGCGCTGATGATGCCTTGGGTGACGGTGTGGTCAAAGCCGAACGGCGAGCCGATCGCTACCACCCATTGACCGGCCTTGAGGTCCTGAGACTTGCCCAACTTCAGCACCGGCAGGTTTTTGCCATCAATTTTCAGCAGGGCCACATCGGAACGCGGGTCGGTACCGACCAGCTTGGCTTTCATTTCGCTGCGGTCAGACAGACGCACGATGATTTCGTCAGCGTCAGCCACTACGTGGTTGTTGGTCAGGATGTAGCCGTCCGGGGAGATGATAAAACCCGATCCCAGCGATTGAGCTTCGCGCTGACGCCCACCTTGGCCACCGCCCATGCCTGGCGGCATGCCGCGTTCAAAGAAATCACGCAATCCCGGCGGCAAGCCTTCGAGGTCTGGCATGTTCGAGACTTTGCGGTCCGGCAGCTTTTGCGTCGTACTGATGTTGACGACGGCGGGTGATGCCTGCTCGACCAACTGCGTGAAGTCGGGCAACTGCGCTTCAGCCAGCGCGGGCACTGCCTGGCCGAGCATCAGCACGGCAGCAAAAATGGGTAAGTAAGACTTCAATCGAGGCATTGGTTTACAGCTCCCGTTAATAGCCAGCAGGGTTGTGCAATGAGTCCCAAAAACTTAAGCCAGCATAGACCGGTTTTTGGGCGGACCAGAAACAAACAAGGTCAGAGCCCATTAGGCACTGACCTTTGTAAAAAAAATGAAAAAAACAATTTGAAATGTTCACCGCTCATTTCAGTGTTCCATCAAGGTTTGACCGTCGTCGAGGGTTCGGCCTGCCCTGCCCGCATCGAGAGTGCAATACGCTCTGCGGTTCCCATCGGGATCTCGCCCACCACGGTTGCGAGGATCTCTGCGTCAGGGGTCGAGAGGTGCCTTGAGACCGCAACAGTCGGACCCAGCTGCAGGCGCATGTCGGGCACAGCGTCGCCTTTCAGGGGTTCGAGGAACACCGAGAAACGCGTCAAGCCGTCGTCATACATGAGGCTGGTGACTTCTGTTTTGGTTTTGGGATCACGACGCACGTTGCTGCTCAAGAGTTCAAACCCTGGCGGCAACCAGTCGGAATGCCAGCTGTGCACAGGTTTGCTCACAGGTGCAGCCGCTTGAGAGGTGGCCACGGCCTGACAACGGTCACCGGGGGTGAGCTGGCTGTCGTTGGGCGGCGTCGTTTCAAGGTGGGTGAACTGAAAACGTTCCAGCAACTGCCCTTTGTCATTGACCAGCAATGACTTCAAAGGCAAGCCGGTTTCACGGTCCAGGTACAGTTCAACGCCATAGCGATGCTGGTCACGCGGGGTTAGCACAATGACCGCCACAGGGCGACCGGCTACCCGCGAATCACCCGCGCGAGTCACGGCATACCAGTTTTCAAGGCGTTGCAAATCCAGCTGTCGCGCGGTGGTGTCGGCGACATCTGCAAGGCCGTTGATCAGTTTGCCAGTGACGCACTCGGTGCGCCCATCGGCACGAACCACCTCATAAGGTGCACCATCAAGCTGCACCAGTCGTTCACGCACTTTGCCGTCTTGCACGCGGTGCCAGATGCGATGGGTCGAAAAACTCCCATTGCGCTCGTAAACAAACGTGCCTTGATAGCTTTGCTGCTGCTCAGCCGCGCCTAAGCGTTTTAGCCAGTCTTGGGCGTCATCGGCATGAGCAGGTACAACAAAAAAACCACTGAGCAGAAGCGGTAACAGAGGTAGGACGCGCATGATGGCCCTTAACGGTTTTCCAGGCTTGCAGCTCGTGCGTAAGGCAGAGGGCTTTCAGTTCCTTTCATGGCCGCTTGTTCAGCGTGCTGGCGCAAATAGCCCGGCAAACGCTGATTCTGCCAACCAGCCTGGCCTTGCAGTACACCATTGGCCATTGGCCCGGTGCCCTGATCAGAGCTCTCACTGTAGTTGGCCAGTACCGCCGGGCCTTTAACTGTCGGCGCACTCAGGCTCGGCTGATTGCCTTGCTGGGCCAGTTGGGCGCCCACGATGTCATCCTGGTTGTACAGTCTGACACCCGCCAGAACAGCCACCGTCACCGAGGCAGCAACTGCCAGGCGGCCAATGCTTTGCCAGTGACTGCGCTTGGCTTTGGCGGGTGTTTGTTCTTCGGCCAGTGCGGCCGATACTGCAGATGCGATGTCCAGGCGAGGGATCAGCAGATCTTTGTGCATCACAGCACGGGCAACCTGATAGCGATTCCAGGTGGCACGTGTTTGTGCATCGTCAAAGGCATTCAATACCCGACGTAATTCCAGTTCGTCCGCTTCGTTATCCATCACTGCGGACAGCGATTCCTGCAGGGCTTCACGACTCATGGCGGTTCCTCTCTTGGCTGTCGCCGCTGTCTCAGTTTTCCTGCAACAACGGCTGCAGGGCTTTATCGATGGCTTCCCGAGCACGGAATATCCGGGATCGTACGGTACCCACCGGACATTGCATGACGCTCGCAATATCTTCGTAACTCAGACCATCAAACTCACGTAAAGTTAATGCCGTACGTAAATCTTCTGGCAGTAGCTGAATGGTGCGGTGAACCGTGCCTTCGATCTCATCGCGAAGCAAAGAACGCTCCGGCGATTCCAGATCTTTCAGACCGTGATCACCATCATAAAATTCAGCATCTTCAGAACTCACATCGCTATCGGGTGGACGACGACCGCGTGACACCAGATAGTTTTTCGCCGTGTTAATGGCGATGCGGTACAGCCACGTATAAAAGGCGCTGTCTCCGCGAAAATTGCCAAGTGCACGGTAAGCCTTGATAAAGGCTTCTTGTGCCACGTCCTGGGCTTCATGGGTGTCGTGCACAAAACGCACGATCAACCCGAGAATTTTGTGCTGGTATTTCAGCACTAGCAGATCAAATGCACGCTTGTCGCCGCGCTGCACGCGCTCGACCAGCTGCTGATCCTCTTCCTGGGTTAGCATGAATACTCCTCATAAGACCGGGAGGAAGAGTGTTTTGCTAATTGATCAGGCTTGCAAACATAGACTCGGGCTTTTCGCAAAAGTTCTCTCCCCCCTGGCAAGTTTCCTGCGCACTCGGATTTGGCACGCACGAAAACGCAGCTCGGGCCTGGCCGGCTGCGTCAATAATCTTGTCGTCAAAGTCACCTGCGCGGGCCGTAAAATCAACCCCGTATGGCATTGACGCAACTCCCCTTTATGGCGGGCAACCTGCTATTGAACCCTGAGCTGTCGGAAAAGTTCCAAAATTCAGATCAGGTGTAACGTCTATAGCAGGATAAAATACAGTTCGTGCGCAGGTTGTGCCCGACGCGCAGCCTCTGGTTTGCCGATTTATTCTGCAAAACGGCATGCAGATCGCCACACTCTGAGGCACACTTCTCGCCCGCTGTAATGACCCAACGCCACAAAGGCCCGGCTATTGTGCCGATCCCCCCCTCTATATACTAGTGGGCGCTTTTTTTGCGGACATAAGAAGAATGAGCCAACATTTTCAACACGATGTGCTGGTGATTGGCAGCGGGGCTGCCGGTCTGAGCCTGGCGCTGTCACTGCCAGGCCATCTGCGCATTGCAGTTTTGAGCAAGGGCGACCTGGCCAACGGCTCGACATTTTGGGCACAAGGCGGCGTCGCTGCCGTGCTGGATGACACCGACACGGTCCAGTCCCACGTCGAAGACACCCTCAATGCCGGGGGCGGCCTGTGTCATGAAGATGCCGTGCGTTTTACGGTCGAACACAGTCGCGAAGCCATTCAGTGGCTGATCGACCAGGGCGTGCCCTTCACCCGCGATGAGGACGCCGACCCTGAGCACCCAGGGTTTGAGTTCCATCTCACCCGTGAAGGCGGCCACAGCCATCGGCGCATCATTCACGCCGCCGATGCCACCGGCGCGGCTATCTTCAAGACTCTGCTCGAACAAGCCCGCCAGCGCCCCAATATTGAATTGCTCGAACAACGCGTGGCCGTTGATCTGATTACCGCCCGTCGCCTGGGCCTGGAAGGTGACCGCTGCCTGGGAGCCTACGTGCTCAACCGCGCCACCGGCGAAGTCGACACCTACGGCTCGCGCTTCACCATTCTGGCCTCAGGCGGCGCAGCCAAGGTATACCTCTATACCAGCAACCCCGATGGCGCCTGCGGTGATGGCATTGCCATGGCCTGGCGCTCGGGATGCCGGGTCGCGAATCTGGAATTCAACCAGTTCCACCCCACTTGCCTGTATCACCCGCAAGCCAAGAGCTTTTTGATCACCGAAGCCCTGCGTGGCGAAGGTGCACACCTCAAGCTGCCGAATGGCGAGCGCTTTATGCACCGTTTTGACCCGCGTGGTGAACTGGCCCCGCGGGACATCGTGGCCCGCGCCATCGACCACGAAATGAAACGCCTGGGCATTGACTGCGTGTACCTGGATATCAGCCATGAATCCGACACGTTCATCAAGACCCATTTCCCGACGGTCTATGAACGCTGCCTGGAATTTTCCATCGACATCACCAAACAGGCGATTCCGGTGGTGCCTGCGGCGCACTACACCTGTGGCGGGGTCATGGTGGATGGTCACGGGCGCACCGACGTCCCCGGCCTGTATGCCATTGGCGAAACCAGCTTCACCGGCCTGCACGGCGCCAATCGCATGGCCAGCAACTCTTTGCTGGAATGCTTCGTGTACGCCCGCTCTGCGGCAGACGACATCCTCACGCAACTCGAACACATCGACATTCCAGATTCGCTGCCCAGCTGGGATGCCAGCCAGGTGACCGATTCGGACGAAGACGTGATCATCGCCCACAACTGGGATGAGCTGCGGCGCTTTATGTGGGACTACGTGGGTATTGTCCGCACCAACAAGCGCCTGCAACGGGCCGAGCACCGCGTGCGCCTGCTGCTGGACGAGATCGATGAGTTTTACAGTAACTATAAAGTCAGCCGCGACCTGATTGAGCTGCGCAACCTGGCGCAAGTGGCCGAGTTGATGATCCGCAGTGCAATGGCGAGAAAGGAGTCACGGGGGCTGCATTACACCCTCGACTACCCGGACATGCTGCCTGAAGCGCTGGACACTATTCTGGTGCCAACCACCTACGCCGACTGAACTTGAGTCGCACGCGCAAGCGCCGGTGCTGATCCGGCGCCAGCGCGTCACGCGGGATGCACACCGCCCTCACCCACCGTTCGCCCGGCACGCTGAACCGCAGCAGCACCATCATTGGCAACGCCAGGCTGTCGCGCTGCAACTGCACGGCCTGCCAGCCCTTTGCCCGACTCCATAACTGCCAACCCTCGGCGTTTCGTCGCACACCACTGAAGGCCTTGGCGTGGGTCAACCGAATATGCCGGGGCACTGCCCAAACGCCATGCATCAGGCACAACAACAGCCCAAGCAGGCGAGCCCACACGGGTATCGAAAGAAGGCAGATTGAGATCAGTGCCAGCGATTGCGCTGCCAGATACGCCGCCAGCAATTGCCCGGAGGCGTGCCAGCGGCATTCAAAGAAATCACTTGGGCTGGACACGGTCCAGAATCATGCGGACCATGCGCTGCAGCTCGGGGTCTTGAGACTCGCTGCGCTCCATGAACCAGCCGAACATGTCCTGGTCTTCGCACTCCAGGAGCTTGCGATAGACTTCGCGATCAACGTCATTGAGGTGCTGGTAAACCTCCTTGACGAACGGTACCAGCAGTACGTCCAGCTCAAGCATGCCGCGGCGGCTGTGCCAGTAGAGACGATTGAGTTCAACATCTTCGACCATGGAGCGCTCCTCAAATAGAGCGCAAGTATACAGACCGATCCAAGAGAGAACAGTCGGCTTTGGTCGGTTGTCGAGAACCTTTGCGAACTACCCATTTACAGGTCACCCCTCTATGATGTGTCCCAGACTTTACAACCTGCGATGACTCATGGCCGACTCTGCTTTTTTCTGCACCTTGTCTCACGAAGGCGTTCTTGCTGTTATTGGCAACGACGCCAGCAAGTTCCTGCAGGGACAACTCACCTGTAACCTCAATTATCTGAGCGACACGCGCTCAAGCCTCGGTGCGCGTTGCACGCAGAAAGGCCGGATGCAGTCGAGTTTCCGTATCCTCCTCGAACCGCAGGGCTGCTTTCTGGCCATGGCGCGTGAACTGGTCGAGCCACAATTGGCTGACTTGAAAAAGTACGCGGTGTTCTCCAAATCAAAATTGACCGATGACAGCGATCACTGGGTGCGCTTTGGCCTGAGCCAGGGCGACGCAGTGTTGCAAGGCCTGGGCATCGACCTGCCTGCCGACACCGACAGCGTCGCCCGGGCGAATGGCCTCATCGCCATTCGTGTGTCAGACGGCCGAGCAGAACTGTGGGCTCCGGCCGAGCAAGCCGAACACTTGCACCAGCAGTTGAAAGCCCAGTTGCCTGAAGCTGATATCAACCAATGGACACTCGGCCAGATCCGCGCTGGCATTGGTCAGGTCATGCCGCAAACGCGCGAACTGTTCATCCCGCAAATGATCAACCTGCAAGCGGTAGGCGGTGTCAGCTTCAAAAAGGGCTGCTACACCGGGCAAGAAATCGTTGCGCGCATGCAATACCTCGGCAAGCTCAAACGCCGTCTTTATCGCCTGTCGCTTGAGGCAGGCAATGCGCAGCCAGAGCCTGGCACGCCGCTGTTTTCACCGACACACAGCAGCGCTGTGGGCGAAGTCGTGATTGCTGCTCATACTCCGGAGCGTATTGAACTGCTGGCCGTGTTGACAGCTGACGCGGTGGAAGCGGGAGACATTCACGTGGGCGATCTGCAAGGCCCTGCGCTGACCTTGCTTGATCTGCCTTATCAACTCGACCGTGATCGTGAGATACAGCGTTAATTCTCGAGAATAGAAATGAGCATGTTGGCGAGCAAAGTCCAGATGGACTTGGTAAAGGCCATCGTTCGAGATGACCTGGTTTTGCCCACGCTACCGGAAGTGGCGTTAAATATTCGCAAGGCAGCGGAAAACCCGGAAATCAGCGTCAGCAACCTCAGCAAAGTCATCGGTCGCGATACCGCGCTGGCGGCGCGGCTGATTAAAGTCGTTAACAGCCCGCTCCTGCGCGCGTTGTATGAAGTGACAGACTTGCACACCGCCATCACCCGGCTGGGCGTGAATTACAGCAGCAACCTGGCCATTGGGTTGGTCATGGAACAGATCTTCCACGCCCGCTCGCCTGTCGTCGAAAGCAAAATGCGCGACGTCTGGCGACAAAGCCTGGAGGTGGCCGGTGTGTGCTATGCGTTTTGTCGGCGGTATACCTCGCTCAAACCCGATCAGGCAGCGCTTGGCGGGTTGGTGCATCAAATTGGCGTATTGCCGATCCTGATTTATGCCGAGGAACATAACGAACTGCTCGCAGACCCGGTGTCGCTGAACCATGTGATCGAGCGCATTCACCCGGTGATTGGCGACAAATTGCTCGCGGTCTGGGAGTTTCCGGAAATGCTGCTCAAGCTGCCGGGGCAGTATCAGGACGTTGGCCGCGAGTCCAAGGCCATCGACTACATCGACCTGGTGCAAATCGCCACGGTGTTCTGCGAACAGCGCGACACCCCGACACTCAGCCACAACTTGAATGCGCTGCACGCATTCAAACGTCTGAAGCTGGATGCTGACAGCGAGGTGTTTCAGCAACAAATGAACGATGCGCGCGGGATGTTCATGTAACGCCACACCTGTAGCCGTGACGAGCCTTGCGAAGCGGCCGCAAGATCAAAAGATCGCGAGGCAAGCTCGCTCCTACAGCACGCTAAATCTGTAGCAGTTGACGAGCTTTGCGAGGCTACGTCTGGCTGCGAAGCGGCCGTAAAATCATCCAACCCTGTACTGGCCGGTGCGACGCAAGATCAAAAGCTCGCTCCTACAGCACGCTAAACCTGTAGCAGTTGACGAGCTTTGCGAGGCTACGTCCGGCTGCGAAGCGGCCGTAAAATCATCCAACCCTGTACCGGCCGGTGCGACGCAAGATCAAAAGATCGCGAGGCAAGCTCGCTCCTACAGAACCCGTAGTCGCTGCCGAGGCACGAAGGCTGCGATAACTCGCGCCTACAGCGAACGATTGTCGGCTGCCGATACGAAGCTCACCCGCACTTTCAACCCGCGCTCGGCGCCGTCATGCAGGCTGATGTGGGCCAGATGCGCGCGGCAGATTTCGCCAACAATGGCCAGCCCCAAACCACTCCCAGCCACTTGCTGGTTACGTCGATAAAACCGCTCAAACACTCGCTCACGGTCTTCATACGGGATACCCGGACCGTCGTCTTCAACTTCCAGTACCGCTGGCAAGGACACCCGCAAGATCACGTTACCCCCAGTACAGGTGTGCGCCAGTGCGTTGTCGATCAGGTTGCTCAATAGCTCATTGAGCAAGGTCGGTTCGCCGCGCAGCCAGACCGGCTGGTCGGCTTCCAGCGCCAGGGCCACGCCTCGGGAATGCGCCAGGGGCGCCATGGCCATGCCCAGCTCTCGGGCCAGTTGGCTGAGATCGAGCAATTGCGCCCCGCCCTCAGCAATCGCCCTGGCACCATTTTCAATGCGTGCCAGCGACAACAACTGGTTCGCCAAATGCGTCAGCCGGTCGGTGTCTTTAACCGTTTGTTCCAACGTGTGACGCAAAACCTGCGGGTCATGTGCGCGCAAGCCCAATTCAATGCGGGCCTTGAGCACGGCCAGCGGGGTGCGTAACTCATGGGCCGCGTCGGCAATAAACTGCGCCTGGCGCTCAAACTGCCAGCGCAGGCGTTCGGTGAAGTGGTTCAACGTCTGCACCAGCGGCCTTAGCTCACGTTGTACAGGCACCAGCGGCAACGGCCGCAGATCATCCGGCTCGCGCTCTTCAACGGCGGTACGCAAACGCTCCAGCGGGCGTAAAGCGGCGCTTACAGCAAACCACACCACTAACAATGCGCCCAGCCCCAGCATACCCAGACGCAGCAAGGTGTCGGCCATCAGGCTGCGCGCCATGGCCACGCGCGCCTCGTCAGTTTCTGCCACGCGAATCTCGGCCATGCCATTCATGTTCGGTTCGCTAACGGCCTTGAGCAGGCTCACCACACGGACGTTTTGCCCGCGGTATTCAGCGTTGTAAAAACGCGCCAGCGCCGGGTAGTCGTCAGTTCGTGGCGTGCCGGGTGGCGGTGCCGGCAAGTGTTCATAGCCCGAAATCAGCCGCCGCTGAATATCGTAAACCTGGTAATAGATGCGTCCGGCACTGTCGTAGGCAAAGGTATCGAGTGCCACGTAAGGTACGTCGGCACTCAGGCTGCCATCACGCTGTGACAAGCCTGCGGCAATGGTGCGGGCGGATGCCAGCAAAGTGCGGTCGTAAGCCGTATCGGCGGCTTCGCGACCATTGAAGTAAGCACTCAGGCTGCTGGCGAGCATCAGCACCACCAGCAACAGGGTCAGGGTCCACAGCAACCGCCAACGCAGGCTGTCGACCTTAAACATCACGGCCTTCCAGCAAGTAGCCCAGGCCCCGGAACGTCACAATTGCCACCGCATGGCCGTCGAGTTTTTTGCGCAAGCGGTGCACGTAGATTTCAATCGCGTCCGGGCTTGCTTCTTCGTCGAGGCCAAACACTTGAGCCGCCAGTTGTTCCTTGCTCATGACCCGCCCCGGCCTTGCGATCAACGCTTCCAGTACGGCCTGCTCGCGTGAGGTCAGGGTCAGCAATTCGTCTTTTAGCGTGAAGCGCCGGGTCTCCAGATCGTAAACCAGCGGGCCGCAGCGCTGCTGACGCTCGCCACCCAACACGCTACGGCGCAACAACGCTTTGACCCGCGCTTCGAGTTCAGCCAGCTCAAACGGTTTGGCCAGGTAATCATCGGCGCCCAGGTTGAGCCCATGCACCCGGTCCTTAACGTCACTGCGTGCAGTCAGCATCAACACCGGCAGGGTTTTGCCACGCGCGCGCAAACGCGCCAGCACCTCAAAGCCATCCATTCGCGGCAGGCCCACGTCCAGAATGGCCATCGCATAGTCTTCGCTGCTCAGTGCCAAGTCAGCGGCCACACCATCGTGCAGGACGTCCACGGTCAGGCCGGTACTTTTCAACGCTTGAGCAACACTCTCGGCCAACTGCAACTGATCCTCGACCAAAAGAACACGCATCGGATTTACCTCATTATTTTTGTTCAGGCCTGTGGCTCTGTGCGCGAAGTGTACAGACGCAAACGGGGCTGTGAACCCCAAATAAACACTGAAAGAAAACTGAAAGGTTCACGAAAGGTTGGCGGATTAGGATTCGCCAACAAACAGTTACATCTGTTGCGCAAATGTTTTTTTAGCGCTGCGCAAAACACCTCGACGTGTTTTCGCCAATAAGAACAATAATGGAGCACACCGTATGCTGACGCCTCAGCCTATCGCCCTTTGCCTTCCTGCTTGCCCCGTCTTCGCTCACCGCCACACAGGCCTGCGAACGACATTCTGTTGCCCCTCGCTGTACCCATGACGCTGACGATGCACGGCACTTGCCCTGCGTAAACGTTGGCGATGGCCACGACTGATAACAGCACTTTTCTGCTCATTTAAAACAATAACTCCTGCGGAGACATTATGAATTTCTCACTGCGCTCTTTGGCTCTTGCTGCCGGCTGCATGTTGTTCGCTGGCCAATTGATGGCTGAACCTAAACGCCCTGAATGTATCGCCCCGGCCTCCCCTGGCGGCGGTTTTGACCTGACCTGCAAGCTGGTGCAAAGCGCACTGGTAAACGAAAAACTGCTCAGCAAACCGATGCGCGTGACCTACATGCCGGGTGGCGTGGGCGCGGTGGCATATAACGCGGTAGTCGCGCAGCGCCCGGCAGACGCCGGCACGTTGGTGGCATGGTCCAGCGGTTCACTGCTGAACCTGGCACAAGGCAAGTTCGGGCGTTTCGATGAAGGCGCTGTTCGCTGGCTCGCGGCCGTCGGCACCAGCTACGGCGCGCTCGCCGTGAAAAAAGACTCGCCCTACAAGAATCTCGACGATCTCGTTCAAGCACTGAAAAAAGATCCGGGCAGTGTGGTAATTGGTTCTGGCGGCACAGTGGGTAGCCAGGACTGGATGCAGACAGCACTGGTCGCCAAAGCAGCAGGTATCAACCCGCGTGAATTGCGATACGTAGCGCTGGAAGGCGGCGGCGAAATCGCCACGGCCTTGCTAGGCGGCCATATCCAGGTCGGCAGCACCGATATTTCCGACTCCATGCCTCACATCCAGAGCGGTGACATGCGCCTGCTGGCGGTCTTCGCCAATGAGCGTCTCGACGACCCGCAAATGAAAGACATCCCGACCGCCAAAGAGCAGGGCTACGACATCGTCTGGCCGGTGGTGCGCGGCTTCTACCTGGGGCCAAAAGTCAGCGACGCCGACTATGAGTGGTGGAAAGAGACCTTCGACAAACTGCTGGTGTCCGAAGACTTCGCCACCTTGCGTGATCAGCGCGAACTGTTTCCGTTCTCGATGACCGGCCCGGAGCTGGACGCCTACGTGAAGAAACAAGTGACTGATTACAAAGTCCTGGCCAAGGAATTTGGTCTCATTCAGTAACCGTCGCTGATCGCTGACCGTGCCCTTGACCGCGGGGGCACAGCCCTGGAGTGAACCATGCTCTTACAACGTATTTTTGCCTCGGCGCTGCTCATCGTCTGCCTCTGTCTGGCGGCGATGGCCTGGCCCTATCAGGCGTCTTTTTCTTACGAACCGGTCGGCCCACGCGCCTTCCCGCTGTTGATGCTCGGCCTGATGAGTCTGGGTTTGATCTACATGATCTTTCGCCCTTCGCCGGTGGTGCACAGCGAGGATGACCCGCAACTGGATCGCGAAACCCTGATCAAAATCGGCCTGTGTGTCGTGCTGTTGCTGATCTTTGCCGGCACCTTCGAAACCCTCGGTTTTGTCCTCAGCGCCATCTTGGTCGGCATCCCGATGGCACGCCTGTATGGCGGCCGCTGGTTGCCGAGCATTGTGATCATCAGCCTGATGAGCGTCGGTCTTTATCTGCTGTTTGATAAAGCGATGGACGTTCCGCTGCCGCTTGGCCTGCTCGAAGTTCTGGAGAACTGATATGGATACTTTTAGCTATTTGGGCCAGGGCTTCGGCGTCGCGCTCAGCCCTTACAACCTGGTTACCGCACTGTGCGGGACCTTGATCGGCACCGTAGTCGGCCTGCTGCCCGGCCTTGGCCCGATCAACGGCGTGGCCCTGCTCATCCCGATTGCCTTCGCCCTCGGCCTGCCGCCAGAGTCCGCGCTTATCTTGTTGGCCGCGGTATACCTGGGCTGTGAATACGGCGGGCGTATCAGCTCGATTTTGCTGAACATCCCCGGCGAAGCATCGACGGTCATGACCACCCTGGACGGCTACCCAATGGCACGTAAAGGCCTGGCCGGCGTGGCGTTGTCGCTATCGGCCTGGAGCTCGTTCATCGGCGCATTCATTGCCACCTGCGGCATGGTGCTGTTTGCCCCGCTGCTGGCCAAATGGGCGATTGCCTTCGGCCCGGCTGAATACTTTGTGCTCATGGTGTTCGCGATTGTCTGCCTGGGCGGCATGGCTGGCGACCGACCACTCAAGACGTTTATCGCAGCACTGATCGGCCTGTTTCTGTCGTGCGTCGGGATCGATGCCAACAGCGGTGTGTATCGCTTCACCGGCGATAACATCCACCTGACTGACGGCATCCAGTTTGTCGTGTTGGTGCTCGGGCTGTTTTCCATCAGCGAGATTCTGCTGTTGCTGGAAAAAACCCATCGCGGCCAGGAAGCCGTGAAAGCCACCGGCCGTATGATGTTCAACCTCAAAGAAGCCTCCGCGGTGTTCGTAGTGAATATCCGCTGCGGTTTGCTGGGCTTCATCATGGGCGTGCTGCCGGGTGCCGGTGCAACCTTGGCCAGTGCGGTGGCCTACATGACGGAGAAACGTCTGGCCGGTGCCACAGGCACATTCGGTCAAGGTGACTCACGTGGTCTGGCGGCACCCGAAACCGCTATCGGCGCTTCGGCGTGCGGTGCCCTGGTCCCGATGCTGACACTCGGCGTACCGGGTTCCGGCACCACGGCGGTGATGATCGGCGCCTTGTCGCTGTACAACATCACCCCGGGCCCACTGCTGTTTGAACAGCAACCGGACATTGTCTGGGGCCTGATCGCTTCGTTGTTCATCGCCAACATCATGCTGGTGATCCTCAACATTCCGATGATCCGCATCTTCACGCGCATTCTGGCCGTGCCTAACTGGGCACTGGTGCCGGTGATTGCCATCATCACGGCGATTGGCGTGTATGCCGTGCATGCAACCACCTTTGACTTGTTCCTGATGATCGCCATCGGCATCTTCGGCTATATCCTGCGCAAGCTCGACTTCCCGCTGTCGCCGGTCCTGCTGGGGTTCATTCTGGGCGGGCTGATGGAGCAGAACCTGCGTCGTGCGTTGTCGATTTCCAATGGTGCACTGGAGATCTTGTGGGCCAGCCCGATCACCATGAGTGTCTGGGGCCTGACCGCCGTGATGCTGCTGTTCCCTATCGTGCGTATCTGGCGCAAGCGCAGCGCCAAACGCCACACCACAGCCAATGCCTGAATCAGGCGTTAAAGGCTGCGAGTAACACCGCCGCCAGTCGCCCTGACTGGCGGTTGCCTTTATGGCAACCCAGTAAAACGCCTGGCGGGCGCCCTGCTCGCCAGGTAACGAGTTGATCACCAACTTGTGTGCAATCAACTTAAACACCCACGCAAGCGCACGTATAAAGCACTCGAATCCATGTAGGAATATTCCATTACTGTCATGGACATTCCTACAACCCTGCCACGTTGTTGAGTCGTCAGCAGACCGATTATTTTTAGCACATCAAGAATGATCTTCTCGTCCGGCACACTCCTCAATGCAAGGGCAACATATGAAAAAGTGCAGTTTTTCCAGGCGACCACTCTCGCCGGATACACCCTCTACATCGCCTGATTTCATACCCTCTCTAACGCCAAAAGAGCATGAAGTCCTCAGTTGGTGTGCCCAAGGAAAAACCAGTGCCGAGGTGGCGCTCATTCTGAACAGATCAGAAACAACGATCAATTTTCATATCGCCAATGTACGAATGAAATTCGGCGTCACGTCGCGTCACGCCGCCGTCATCAAAGCCATTAAGCTCGGCATGCCGCTGCTGCCTTAGCGGGCAATAAAAAGGCGTGCCAAGGACTATAAGCATGAGCCTATCAACAGCCTCTCTCTCACTATCAGACTGCACCAGCGATGATGCGTTTTGGCCCCCCATCAACTTGACATCGCTCAGGAAGGCACTGTCCTTGAGTTCAAGTATCAGTGAAGGGCGGCTTAGAACAGCAGCGCACGGTGCAACTGCCACCGTCAATAAAGCACTGACCGTGTGGCAGCAGCATGTTCAACAACAAGGTTATGGGTATTTAGAAGAAGTACCCGCCCCCACTATCAATAACTGTTCCGTGTTGGTGGCTCAGTACCTCAGCGCTGTTGAAGCCACTGCAGCCATTGAGCTTTATCAGCACTTTAAAATTGAAAAGTGCGGACGCCGCTGTTCTATGAATGAACCGCCTGCCGCCCATTTGTTCACGCATGAGTACCGACATCATGACGAATGAAATGATTAGATTTGCTTCGTACTGGTATCTGGAAATCGGGCTTGCGATGATCGCGATGATCGACCGTGATGCAGTGTTTGGTGCCTGCCTGGGGGCGTGGGTGGTCACCAGTGCACGCAGGTCTCTCAAGGGCTGGCAACATGCAGGCTCCTTCCTGCTGAGCGCCTGCGTCGGTTATTTATTCACCCCTGTTGCCCTGCCACACTTAAACGGTTTATCCGTGGGAGTCACTGCATTTATTTGCGCACTGGTGGTCATACCCATCAGCATAAAACTCATGATTTGGGTGAACTCTGCAGATATTTTCGATGTACTGCGACGTTTTAAAGGGCCTAAATAAACTAACAGCGAGCGGCATCATACTCAAGACGGGCTGACAGCTCTTCAACTTGACGAAGCAACAGATAAAGCTGTTGTTTTTCTTCGGCCACTTTATACACAACGCGTTGATCGGAGCGTTTTAATGTTCGAAACATCAATACCATTTTTCGTTCATGTTCCGACAGCCTGCCTACGGATTCGACCACCGTCGCCGTCGACTGCAATAACATTGGACCCTGACCACCAAATAGCCAGTCAAGCGAGACACCATGTGCGCTGGCAAGTTCCATACACACCGAATAAGGAATGCGATCACGCCCTTTCCAACTACTGAGTGTTTGCGGACTTACTCCCAGAATCTCAGAAAGCCCGGAGTCTGTTTTGACGCGGGTTATTTTTTTCAACCGTCCAAGTATTTCAATAGATTTACTGCTACTCAATTTGAATTTTTCCAATTTGACATTGTTGTGTTTTTTGGCAGAATTTACGCGTATTGAGTATTTTTTAGTTATAGATATGTAACATTTCCCATCAAAACAAAAGACTATTGAAACAGCCCATTAGGAAAAAACAAACACATAAAGAAAACTAGAAAAAAAGATTACTTATCCGGAGTCATAATTCTTACAAGAACAGTTAAAAAGGATTACTCATCATCAAAAAACTGACTAACCCCGACATAAGGTGTCAGCCTGCATGATCAACGGATTGATCTTTCTTTGAAATTAACGTGCTTATTCAAACGAGCACACAACAATAGTTCAATTGGAGTCAGTCATGAGCACCTATAAAATGGTTTGTCCGCATTGCTTAAGCAGAATGCGTATTCGCACCAGCGAAGGTCGACATATCTTCTTACGCGTCGCTTATTTGCAATGCACAACCGAAGCCTGCGGCTGGTCAGTCAGGGCAGAATTTGAAATGACCCATGAGCTGTCTCCCAGTGGTATGCCGAACCCGGACGTGCGCCTGCCGGGTGTCAATCAGGAGTTGCGCCAAGCGGCGCTACCCTCCGAAAAAATCACTGCCGAGGGCGCCCGCGCATGACTCTTATTTATTCGCAAATCGAAGACCACCCCTACCTTCAGCAAGCTGCGCTGGTGTTCTTGCAACGTTATCAGGCTCAGCACCCCGGTAACGATCAGGTGCTTTTTTGCAAGGCAGTTCGGTATTTGGTCACGACGTTTGAATTAAGCACAGCGCTTGCGGAAAAGCTGGTCAGTCATGCCTATGGCGATTTAAAAACCATTCATGAACGACGACGTCTGGACGTCAGTGCCAGCAGCGACACGCTCGCTGTGATTACCGACCCGGCCAACGGCATGACCTGGGCTGTGCCTGTCGCAGCAATAGTCGGCAGAGTGATTGAGGCGCCCGATAACTGTCGCTTGCGCCTGGTCTGACCCGCACAGGCTCAGATCATTGCGCCTCAGCACACCAGGCGCCTTACCTGGTGTGCCAACGGCGTATGAGCCCTGATCAAACAGGCGGTAACTTCCAGTCGATCGGGGTCAGGCCATTTTGCTCAAGGAACTTGTTGGCACGGCTGAAATGCCCATTGCCGATAAACCCACGGTAAGCCGACAACGGCGACGGGTGCACCGAGGTCAGCACCAGATGTTTAGTCGCATCGATCAGCTTTTGCTTACTCTGCGCATGGGCGCCCCAAAGCAAAAAGACCAGCTGAGGTTGCTGCTCACTGACGATTTGAATAATGCGATCGGTAAAACGCTCCCAGCCTTTTTTGGCATGGGAGGCGGCAATCCCCCGCTCCACGGTCATCGTCGTGTTAAGCAACAACACGCCCTGATCCGCCCAGGACTGCAAACAGCCGTGAGGCGCGATATCAATATTCAAGTCACGCTTGAGTTCTTTATAGATATTGACCAGCGAAGGCGGCACTGCGACACCCGGCTGAACCGAGAAACACAAACCATGAGCCTGGCCAGGCCCGTGATAGGGGTCCTGCCCCAAAATGACCACTTTGATGTTGTTCAGCGGCGTTGAGTTCAACGCATTGAAAATCAACGGCCCGGGCGGGTAGATTTCTTTTCCGGCGGCATGTTCCTGGCGCAAAAACTCGCGCAATTCGCCCATGTAGGGTTCATCGAACTCCTCACGCAAAGCCTGCTTCCAGGCAGCTTCAAGTTTTATACGATCATCCGACGTCATGGCTACACCCTTAAAAACAATGCCGCGGACACTAGAAAAGCTCGCTCCCATTGTCAATTGATCAATACCCGCAGCGCAGACTGACGATACGCACGCCAGCCTGCGACGCAGGGATTAGTCGCGTTACGTGCTCTGTGTTTTATCGACCTCCCCAGCCTCGGCCGTACCCTCCCCCATAACCATAGTGATACCCAGGTCCTGGGCCCCAGTAGTGTGGCGACGGGGCGTAGTAAGGGTGCGGGTAGACGTAATAAGGTCGGTAAACACCGTAGTAATAAGGTGCTGGCACCGTATAAACATCAGAGCGATAAACGCTGTAACCCGAGTTATAAGGCACACACGCAGACACAGCCAAACCCAATACAACAATAGTGAGTAGACGTCGGAACATGGCGGCCTCCTGGACCGCGAAGGGGCACGATCCAGCGGCGCTGGACGGCGCCAAACAGCAATGCTGCCTGACGATTTATATGACCGCAAAAAGCAGACTCAGTGCCATGCAACACTAACCCTCAGACCAGTGGCCAGGCCAGTACGCGACAAGGTGTATAGCGCAGCGCCATTGCACAAGGCTTACACTGGCGCCACCGATGCCAGCCACTCCACGGACACCCGACATGACAGCCCCCGACCTTTGCCCCGCCTGTGGTGCGCGTAATGACTGCTCTATGGCCAGTGCACAGACCGAGCATCTGCCCTGCTGGTGTTACAGCGTCAGCATTGATCCTGAGATCCTGCGGGCTTTGGCGCCCGAGCAACGCAACAGAGCTTGCCTGTGCCCCCGCTGCGCCGACGTACTCAGCCAATTACCTCCAGCGCCCCCAGAACACCTCGCGTAAGATGCACACCTGTATCTCTTGTGATTGATCGCTATGCGCGTAGACCGTTTTCTGAGCAACCTGCCCCAGTTCAACCGCCAGCAGGCTCGCTTGTTGCTGATTGAAAAGCGCGTGCGGGTTGATGGTCAGATCGTATCTGACCCGCACCATGACATCCGCGAGTTCAGCCGGGTTGAACTGGATGAACAGGTGTTGCAAGCCGGCAAACCCGCACGTTATTTCATGCTGCACAAACCGCCTGGCTGCGTCAGCGCCACCCAAGACCCCGAGCACCCGACCGTGCTCGATCTGCTGAACGAAGACGACAAGCACGACTTGCACATCGCGGGTCGACTGGACTTCAACACCAGCGGCTTGATGCTCATCACCAATGACGGTCATTGGTCTCGCCACCTGACGCAACCACAAACCAAACTGCCCAAGGTGTACTACGTCGAGACTGAACAAGACATCACTGACGCTTACATCACCCGGTTCGAACAGGGCGTGTATTTCGCCTACGAAGACCTGACCACCTTGCCTGCCACACTTGAACTGCTCGGCCCACGCTCGGCACGCTTAAGCATTGTGGAAGGTCGCTATCATCAGGTTAAACGCATGTTTGGCTACTTCGACAATAAGGTCGTGCGCCTGCACCGTGAAAGCATTGGCCCGTTGATGCTCGACAGCCGACTCGCCCCGGGCGAATACCGCGCGTTGACGTCAGAGGAAATCCAGCAGTGCTGCCCTGCGATGCAACCGCTGTAGGAGCGAGCTTGCCTCGCGATCTTTTGATCGTTGAAAA
Organism: Pseudomonas helleri; assembly: GCF_001043025.1. GTDB lineage: Bacteria > Pseudomonadota > Gammaproteobacteria > Pseudomonadales > Pseudomonadaceae > Aquipseudomonas > Aquipseudomonas helleri. The sequence goes on from NZ_JYLD01000003.1 coordinate 129,558, forward strand.
GATCGCGAGGCAAGCTCGCTCCTACAGATGTGAACTGCGCTCAAGGCCACGCCTGCCTGTCACAATCGCGGCGCATTATCAGTCTGACAGACGCTCGATTCACTGGAGTCAGACCCATGATGAAGCCCGAAATCGCTGTGCTCGACATTCAGGGGCAGTATCGAATTCACACTGAGTTCTACCGCTCTGATACCGCGCAAAACACCATCATTCTGGTCAACGGGTCGATGTCCACCACGGCCTCGTTCACCCAAACCGTCAAAAACCTGCACCCGCACCTCAACGTCGTCCTTTACGATCAGCCCTACGCAGGTCAGTCAAAACCCCATAACCGGCATCAGAATCCTCTGACCCAAGAACTGGAAGCCGACGTGCTTCTGGAGTTGATTGAGCACTTCGACGCCCGGTACGTGCTGTCATTTTCATGGGGAGGCACCGCCGCGCTGACCGCCCTGGCCAGTTCACCCCGGCGTATCGAAAAAGCCGTCATCAGCTCATTTTCGCCCCTCATCAATGTCCCCATGCGCAACTACCTGGAGCGCGGCCGCCGCTGCCTGGCGGACTGCAACCGCACGCAGGTCGGCAACCTGGTCAACGACACATTGGGCAAACACCTACCTTCCCTGTTCAAGCGCTTCAACTACCGGCACGTCAGCACCTTGGCCGAACACGAGTACGCGCAGATGCACTTTCACATCAACCAGGTGCTGAGCGGCGACCCTCAGTGCTATCTCAAGGCCACACAACGCATTGAAATACCGGTGCTGTTCATCAATGGCGAATGGGACGAATACACCGCCGCCAATGACGCACGGCAATTTGCACACGCGATCCGCGACAGCCAATTTGTTAGCGTAGAAAACACCGGACACTTTCTGGACATGGAACACAAACAGGCCAGCCACATCAGCAAGATTGCCTTGCTCGACTTTTTAAAACCGCCAGAGCCTGTCATCACAAGGCCCGCACAGCGACTGTCAGTAGCGCTGTAACGGTGTTTGAAACACGAAAAGGTTTTAACCAACGCCCTGAAATGCCCGTTTCAAGAATAAAAAACTTCTCATCTAGGCCGACTTCTGGTACAAAGTTAGCCGCTTTGAGCGGGTATAGTTTAGTGGCAAAACGAAAGCTTCCCAAGCTTTAGTTGAGGGTTCGATTCCCTCTACCCGCTCCACTTCTGCTTCTCCCTCGTTGTTCAGTATTCTCCCCTCCAGCTATCCACGCCCACCCTCAGCCTCCAAACATCTCTTCCGACAAGCCACTCATACTCCTCATACGCAATGGATCGTCGTTTGCGTACTGAAATTCGTTGGCTACCCCTTCAAGATTGGACCGGATCATCCTGTATCCACAGCGCCAGACTTGGAGAAATACCTTGCTGACTGACGGTCTTTACAACGGCTTTTTTATGCATAGAAAATATGCATAATGAGAGCATTCAGGATTCAATACGACAGGGCCAAAAACCTCGCCAATCAGCAAAAGCACAAAGGCATTAGTTTGGCTGATGCGGAGCAAGTGTTTTACGACGAGGCTGGCGTAACTATTCAGGACCATGACCACGACGAAGAACGCTGGGTCACCATGGGGCTGGATGCAAAGGGCCGTGTACTGGTTGTCGCCTATACGTATCGAGATCCGCATTTTGTGCGTGTTATCAGTGCCAGACTGGCAACCAAACATGAACGTCGCCAGTACCAGGAGGCTTGAACCATGAAAGACGAATACGATTTCAGTACTGGCAAACGCGGCGCGGTTGCCAGCAGCAAAGGCAAGACACGTATCACCATCATGCTCGACGATGTTGTGATTGAAGCTGCCCGCAAGCGCGCGGAAAGTGCGGGAACAGGCTATCAGACGTTGATCAATAACCTTCTCCGACAAGCATTGGTCTCTGAAGACGCGCACAACCTGGCCCCTGCTCCGAAAAAACGAGCCAGTACGTTGCAGGTGATTAACGATGGGATCAGCCAGTCCGATGTCGAAGCGTTGGAGCAACAACTCATCGCTGTCGCCGGCGAATTAAATCGAGTTTTAGGCACGCCAAAACCGAGCAAATCCAAGGCTAATGAATACCTTTAAAAAGGTACGCAGTTGCCTCACTAGCATTAGGCTGTAGTAGCGAGCCTGTCTCGCGATCTTTTAAAGATCAAAAGATCGCGAGACAAGCTCGCTCCTACAGCTGGATTTACAACACGCTCTCACGCAGTTGCGGGAAGACCTTCGACACTTTGTTCAGCAGGTAGTCGCCATATTCCCCGTTGAAGGCGTGTACGTTGGCCTGGTCCCAGCGTTGGGCGCTATCGTCTTGTTGTTCAACCGCAGGCAAGCCTGCAATTGGCTGGACCCGGGCGCGGTAGTTAGGGTCGAAGAACAGCGGGAATGACAGGCGGTCAGAACCCGAGGTGTTACGCGCCACGCGATGCGGTGTCGAGCGGTACAGGCCGCCGGTCATACGGTCGAGCATGTCGCCGATGTTGCACAGAAACGCGCCGGGAATCGGTGTCGCTTCAATCCAGCCTTGTGGGGTGCGCACTTGCAGGCCGCCTATGCTGTCCTGATGAAGGATGGTCAGCAGCCCGTAATCGGTGTGTTCGCCCACGCCCCATTGCACATCCAGCCCTTCTGGCACGGGTTGCGAGGGGTAGTTGAACAGCCGGAACAGTATCAGCGGGTCGGCGGTGTAGCGGTCGTTGAAATACTGCGCGTCCAGCCCCAAGCTCAGGGCGACGCCTTCGAGCAGCCGATGCCCAAGCTGAGTCACCGCCTCCATGTAGGCAAGAATGGTCTCGCGAAAACCAACGACATCCGGGAACAGGTTTGCACCATGCACCGGGGTCCTGGCCACGACTTCGGGTGCTGTGTCGTCCAGCTCAGTGCCCAGATACAGGCCCTCTTTCCAGTCGGGGCGGTTTGAGGTCAGTTCGCCGCCCAGCGGAAAGTAACCCCGCCAGGCACGTCCGCCGAGTTCCATGCGCCAGCGCAGTTTGGTGGCTTCGTCCAGCGCAAAAAACTCATGGCTCAAGGCTTCAAGGCGCTCTACCAGTGTCGGGTCAATGCCATGCCCGACGACATAGAAAAACCCCTGCTCGCGGCAGGCGCGGCTGATCTGCTCGGCGACTTCACTGCGCCCGCTTGCAGTGAACAATGGCGCCACATCAATGATGGGTAACTCTCGGATCGCAGTGCTCATGGCCACTCAGCCCTCAAACGGCAGACGAAAAAGGTGTACGGATATCCGCTAAAAATTTCTGCGTGCGCGGATGTTCCGGGTTCTGGAAAAAGCTTTCGGCAGGCGCTCGTTCGAGTACCCGGCCCTGATCCATAAATAAAACCCGGTCGGCCACTTCACGAGCAAAGCCCATCTCGTGGGTCACCACGACCATGGTCATGCCATCGCGGGCCAAGTCGCGCATCACCAGCAACACTTCACCGACCATCTCCGGGTCGAGCGCACTGGTGGGCTCATCAAACAGCATCAGCGGTGGGCGCATCGCCAGAGCCCGGGCAATGGCCACGCGCTGCTGCTGACCACCGGACAAGTTGATCGGGAAGGCACTCGCCTTGTGCGCAAGGCCCACGCGGTCGAGTAACGCCATGGCTTCTTTTTCAGCGTCTGCCCGGCTCAGGCCGCGCAGACGAATCGGCGCCAGCGTGCAGTTTTCCAGCACGGTGAGGTGCGGGAACAGGTTGAACTGCTGAAACACAAAGCCGATGTGTGAGCGGAACTGGTTAAGGTCCAGGTCCTTGGCGTGGATGTCCTGGCCATCTATCAGAATGCGTCCGGACTTGATCGGCTCCAGGCGATTGAGGGTGCGGATCAAGGTCGATTTACCCGACCCCGACGGCCCGCAAATCACCACCACTTCACCCTTGGCAATGTGCTCATCGACATCCACCAGTGCCTGATAGGTGCCGTACCACTTGTTAACTTTTTCCAGGCGAATCATCAGGTCACCTTGCTGTTGTCAGTTAAGGAAACACGTTGCGTCTGACGACGCTCCAGCCAGAAGGCGAAACGTGACAGGCCAAAGCACAACACAAAATACGTGACCCCCAGAATCAGGTAGACCTGAGCCGGCATGGTGAACACTTGGGTGTTGATCTGCGAGGCGATAAAGGAGATTTCCGTGAGGCCAATGATGTAGCCCAATGAGGTTTCCTTGATCGTCGAGACAAACTGGTTAACCAGCGACGGCAACATGGTGCGCAGCGCCTGTGGCAGGACCACCCAGCGCATCGTGCGCCAATAGCCAAACCCCAGCGAACGCGATGCTTCCACCTGCCCGCGATCCAGCCCCTGCACCCCGGCGCGAACGATCTCGGACAGGTACGCCGCGTCGAAGATCACCAACGCAATCAACATGGTGGTGAATTGGTCGGTCTTGAAGCCGGTGAGGCTGGGCAGAAAAAAGTACGCCCAAAAAATCACCATCAATAACGGGGTGCCGCGCACCACAAACACCAGCGCCGTGACCGGCCAACGCAGCCAGCGCCACGGGCTGAGCCGCGCCAGGCCGAACAGCACACCCAGCGGCATCGCCAAGACCAGCGCGGCAGACGCCAGGATCAAGGTCAGCGCCAACCCGCCAAGCGGCCCGTTGGGGTATTGACCGACCAGGAAGTACACCCAGTACGAATCGATCAACTCTAATGTGGTCATCGTGATTTCGCCTGCACGTAGCGGTGTTGATACCACGCCGCAGCACCGGTAATCAGCAGCGACACGCTGAGATAGGCCGATGTGGCAAAGGCAAAGGATTCAAGGCTGCGGAATGTTGCGGTTTCAACCTGCCCGGCCTGATACATCAACTCGGCCACACCGACCACCGTGGCGATGCTGGTGTTTTTCCACAGATTGAGGGTTTGCGAGATCAGCGGCGCAACGGTCACCCGCAAGGCTTGCGGCAAGACCACCAGACGCATGCTTGCAAGGTAACCAAAGCCCAGGGCACGCCCGGCCTCCAGTTGCACAATGGGGATCGCACGGATACCGCTGCGAATGTCTTCGCTCATAAAGGCTGCGGTGTACAGCGTCAGTGCGACGATGGCGCTGATGGCCTCAATGTTGCCGGCGTAGAGCCACTCGCGAAAGGACTCAGGCAAAAACTCGGGCGCCGCGAAATACCAGAACAGCATGTGCGCCAGCAGCGGAATATTGCGGATGGACTCGACGTAGGCAAAACCCAGCCATTGCAGCGGCCGCACAGGTGACAGGCGCAGCAAGGCAATGAACAGGGCCAACGGAAGTGCGCACACTAACGTGACACAGGCGAGCTTGATGGACAGCATCAAGCCACTGAGCAGCATGTCGTGGTATTGACCGCTCAGGAGTAACGAATAATCAAAATCCAGCATCTCGCGCAAAACTCTTGGAGACCGGCCGGCCATTCATTGGCGTTGCCTGGGGTTACCAGACCAGCAATGTCATGACCGGCCCGCCTAATGGCAGCGGTTACTCAACCTGATCGGAGTCGATCTTGAAATGGCGCTCGGCCTGGTTCGATTTGGTGCCCGGGCCGTACCATTTCAGGTACAGCTTCTCGGCTTCACCCGAGCTTTCAAGACGCGCGAGAGTCTTGTCGACGGCCACTTTCAAGTCGCCGCTGTCTTTGGGCAATGCCAGCGCCAGCGCTTCGGTGCTGAGGTTTTCAGGAAGAATTGCGTAACCTTTGGCGCCTGCCCCGATCTTCGCAAAATCGTTGGTCAGCGCAGATTCATCATCGACAAACGCCTTGCCTTTACCTTGCTGCAACGCCAACAGTGCCTGTTGCGAAGTATCGAAGGTCACGACTTTAGCGGTCGGCAACGCCTTGAGGATGTTGGGTTCCTGAGTACCGCCTTTGACGGTGAGGATTTTTTCCCCGGCCAGTTGATCAAGTGCCGTCACGCCGCTGGATTTCTTCACCATGGCTTTTTGCCCGGTGATCAACACTGAATACGAGAAATCGACCAGCGCCTCACGTTCTTTGTTGTGGGTCAGCGAGGCGGCCAGCAGATCGACGCGGCCCTGCTGCAACTCTGGAATCCGCGCGGCTACGGCGATCTGTTTGTAGACCGGCTTGACGCCCAGATCCTTGGCAATTTCATTGCCCAGATCGATCTCATAGCCAATGATCTGACGGGTCTTGGGGTCAACGAAACTGTTGGGCTCATCAGTACCCAAGGTACCGATCACAATCTCGCCCTTGTTTTTGATGGCGGCGACATCGGCAAAAACGCCTGCGCTCACGAGAGACAAAGCAACTGCAACGGCCGAACTCAGAAGGCTAATTCTCATCTCAGGATCTCAGAAGAAAAACTTAAGAACGTGACCCCGCCACTGATCAGCAGTGCAGGCCATTAGCCTTGAAGTTTAACAACCCGAACCATTGGCAATAAAAGAACTATTTAATATATCTATATCGCATTAATGATTGTCGGACAGCTGTGACGAGCGCCATTCCTCCCTGTGGGAGCGGGCTTGCTCGCGATGCAAGCGACTCGGTCTATCTGTTACACCTTGTCGATCCAATCGCGAGCAAGCCCGCTCCCACAGAGTACAGACGCTTTAATTGCCCTTCATCGCCGCCGTCAGCTTGTCGACGTTGTAGCGGAACATTTGCGCATACGTCGGCGCCGGGCCATCGGCAGGTGACAACGATTCAACGTAAAGCTCGCCACCCGGCTGCGCGCCGCTGGCATCAGCGATTTGCTTGACCAGCCGCGGGTCGCTGGAGTTTTCGAAGAAGTAAGTGCTGACGTGTTCTTGCTTGATCTGTTTGATCAGCTTGCCCACGTCCGCAGCCGACGCTTCGGTTTCTGTCGAGAAGCCCAGCGGCGACAGGAAAGTCACGCCATAAGCATCGCCGAAGTATCCAAACGCATCGTGCGAGGTCAGGACCTTGCGTTTGTCACTGGGGATTGCCTGGACCTGCGCACGGGCATAAGCATCCAGTTGCTCCAACTGCTGGATGTACTGATCGCCCTTGGCCTGATAATCGCTGGCATTGGCCGGGTCAGCCTTTTGCAAGGCGCTGATGATATTACGCACATACACCACACCGTTCGCCGCACTGTTCCAGGCATGCGGGTCGGTGATGCGCTTGCCGTCTTCTTCCATGCTGCGGGTCTTGATGCCATTGGACAGCACCACCGGCTGGCCCTGGTAACCCGACGCCTTGATCAAGCGGTCAAGCCAGCCTTCCAGGTGCAAGCCGCTGACAAACACCAGATCGGCCCGCTTCAACGCCTGCGCGTCATTAGGCGTTGGCTCGTAGGCATGCGGGTCGCCGTTAGGGCCGATCAGCGAGGTCACGTGCACATGGTCACCGCCCACGTTTTGCACCATGTCGGCAAGCACGGTGAATGAAGCCACCGCTTCGATGGGTTTTGCCTGGGCAAGACCGGCCATACTCGACAATGCAAAAACAGCAGCCAGCAGCATTTTTGGCTTCATGCGAATCCCCTTTGGGTGAGTGTCGGAAATCAGTGGGTGAGATGCGTTTTCGGGAGCAAGCGACGGACAATTCCACTGCGGCCAAACAGCAGCGAAATCACATAAAAAGCACTGGCGGTCAGCACAATCGCCGGGCCGGAGGCGACGCCGGCATGAAACGAAACGATCAAGCCAATAAAGCCCGAGAGCGTGGCGACCACGGTCGAAATGATCATCAGCGCGCTCAATGACGTAGCCCAGAACCGCGACACGGTGGCCGGGATAATCATCATGCCCACCGCCATCAACGTGCCCAGCGCTTGAAAGCCGGCCACCAGATTGAGCACCACCAGCAGCAAAAACAGCACGTGATACAGCGAGCCTTTACCGCCCACGGCGCGCAGGAAGCCGGGGTCGAAACACTCCAGTATCAGCGGTCGATAAATCAGGGCGAGGACGATCAAGGTGAATGAGGCGATGCCGCCGACCATGAAAATGGCCTGGCTGTCGATGGCCAGAATGGTGCCGAACAGCACGTGCAGCAGGTCCACGCTGGAGCCATGCAACGAGACAATCAACACACCGGCAGCCAGCGATGTGAGGTAAAAACTCGCGAAACTGGCGTCTTCGCGCAAAGTCGTAAAGCGGCTGACCAACCCGGCCAGCAACGCCACCAACAGTCCGGCGATCAGCCCGCCAAAGCCCATGGCGGGCAATGACAAACCGGCGAACAAAAAGCCGACGGCCGCACCGGGCAATACCGCGTGGCTCATCGCATCACCGACCAGGCTCATGCGTCGCAACATCAACAACACACCCACCGGACCGGAGCCGATACCCAGCGCCAGGCAAGCCACCAAGGCGCGGCGCATAAAACCAAATTCAACAAACGGTTGCACGACCATCTGATACAGCATCATGAAGGCTGCTCCTCGTTCATATCGCAGGCCGTGGCATCGTCACTCCAGTACTCGGCCATGTTGCGCGCCCGGCGCAAATTGTCGGTGTGCAACACGGTCGCGGTGTCGCCCCAGGCAATCGCCTCACGCGCCATCAGCAGCGTATTGGGGAAATGTTTGCGCACCTGTTCGATGTCATGCAGCACCGCGATCACGGTGCGGCCCTGACCGTGCCAGTCGCGGATCAGTTTGAGCAGGTCTTGAGTGGTGCGGGCATCAATGGCGGTAAAGGGTTCGTCCAGCAAAATCACCGAGGCGTTCTGCATCAACAAGCGTGCAAACAGCACCCGCTGAAACTGCCCGGACGACAACGAGCCGACACTGCGATCTTCAAACCCTTCAAGCCCGACGGCGATCAAGGCCTCTTGGGCCTGCCGGGCTTGCTCACGGCTGACGCCACGAAAGGCACCGATACTGCGCCATGCGCCCATCAGCACCGTATCGACAACATTCAGGGGGAAACTGCGATCGATCTCGGCCGCTTGCGGCAAATAACCAAGATTGCGCAGTGCCAGATTGCCGCGATCGACCCGCCCGGCGGCGGGCTTTAGCGTGCCGGCAATGGTTTTGATCAGCGTCGATTTGCCGGCACCGTTAGGGCCGACAATCGCCGTCAGGCTGCCTGCATCGAAGCAACCGCTAATGTGATGCACCGCCGGTCGGCGCTCATAGGTGACGGTCAGGTCATCCAGGCTAATGCTCGCTGCACTCATGGAATCGCCACCGCCCAGGCGATGCCCAGCCACAACACCACCAACACACACAACGAGGTTAACAGTCGCTTACCCGCAGACTGGGCCAGCGCAGAACTGACAATGCCTGCAACAAGGGGGGATCGGAGAGTCTTCACGCGGGTCGCTCGAAATATAATGTAATGATATTACATCCCAGCAAACTGTTATGCCTAGTGAATACATGCTACTGGCCAGCGAAATCTGTACAGCCTGCACCCGCAGCAAATCCGCACTCAGCAGAAAATGCGGCTGTATCAAGCACTTGCCTGAGGCGCGTGCCATTTTGTCGCACCACCCTTGATCGCTTGATTGACGCGGCGTGGCGCCTCGCCAGCGCGCAGGCTCGGTACACATCGCTGTGAGTCGAGAAAAAGCAGTGGTAGATTCCCGCCCCATGAGACTTGCCCGTGACCACCGTTCGCTCGTTGCCTGGATGCTGCTGGCTTTCATCCTGTTCAACGGCCTCGCCTGCAGTATCTGCCACGGGCAGATGCTCGGTGCGTTTTCGCGGGCACCTACACGGATGGAGTGCGGCATGAGCCACACCCCCAGCCATGCCATGAAAGACATGTCGAAGATCAGCGACATGTCACCAACGTCCATGAAAGCCATGGAAGACACCTGCTCATTTGCCGCCTCGGTCGCTCAGGCGTTGATCTTCTTTATCGCACTGGGCTGGCTGATCCGCCGTGCACGCCCCACTCGAGCCCAGCCCCGTGGCCCGCTCAAACCCCCGCCCCGCTACGTAATCCCCAGGCTTCAACCACAAGCCCCGTAACTGCGCGTTCGTTCACGGCGCGCACCTGCGTCGCTCACTGATTCGACAACGTTATGCCGGCGCGCAGTGCGTGTGCGCGCGGCTTTGTGGTGAAAACATGTCTGAACACATTGTAAAAATGGCGCCTGTGGCGTCAGGGCACTTGCTCGCCCTGTTGAAACGTACCGGCTTGCCGATCAAACCGTTGCTGCTGGCCAGCGCCAGCATTTGGCAACTCCCGGCCCTGGCCGACGCCCCCACACCCGTGGTCCTCGAGGCGTTACAGGTCAACGCCACCGCGCTCTCCCCGCTGCAGGACCCGCTGCACCTGGATGAGCAGAACACCACCGGCAGCCGACTGGGCCTCACCGCCCGCGAAACCCCGGCCACGGTCGAGGTCAAAACTCAGCAAGACATGCAGGTCAAAGGCCTACGCACCACCAAAGAGGTGTTTTCCGACATCAACGGCGCCACGGTCGGCAACGTCCCGGGCAACCCGGCCGTACTGACAATGCGCGGCTTCAGTGGCAGTGCAATTAATGTGATGCAAGACGGAGTGCGCGTGGCTTCCTCGACCCTTGTCACCCGTGATGTCGATACCTGGAACTACGAGCGTGTCGAAGTGCTCAAGGGCCCGTCTTCGGTGTTGTCTGGCGAAGGCGCGCTGGGCGGCGCGGTGAACATGATTACGCGCAAGGCCAGCCTGGATGGCCAGCACGTGGACGGCATGTTCAGTGCTGGCAGTTTCAACACTCGGCGTGCCGCGATCGGGGTCAACCAGCCGCTGTCCGACACCGTGGCCGTGCGGGCGGACATCAGTTCGCTGAGTTCCGACAGCCTGTACGACATCGATCATCAGAACACCAGCGCTTTGGGCCTGACGGGCAGCCTGCTCTACACCCCCAATGACGACCTGTCGATGCTGTTTGCCATCGACCATTTCGACGATTCCTACGACTCGGCCTACCAAGGCTCGCCCTTGGTGGCCGCTTCCGCGGCGGGCCACGCCAGCGGTATCGTCAAAAACCCTTATGGCCTGGTCATCGACAAATCGGCCCGCTACCTGAACTACAGCCCGGACGGCGCGCACTCAGGGGCCCGCAGTACTGCGTTGCGCTGGACCACGGATTACCGCCTCAACGATGACTGGTCGCTCAACAACCTGGCCAGTTACTACACCGCAAGGCGAGATTTCTTCCTCTCGGGCGAGCAAACCTACAACCGCAGCACCGGACTGCTGGACCGCACCGACCAGCGCATCAGCCACGATCATCAGTTCTGGAGCGAACGCTTGAGCGCGACTAACGACACGCTGCTGGGCGATTTCCGTAACCGGTTTACGGTCGGTGGCGAATTTAACTACACCCGCTTCAGCAACCCCCGACAAAACGGCACCACTACTTCGGTTGACCCGCACAACCCGGATGTCGGCAGCTTCCCGTCCAGCGACAGCAACAACTGGCCCGGCGCCGGTAACAATGTGGTGTATCAGTCCAATATGGACACCACCGCGCTGTTTGCCGAAGACGCCTTCAACCTGACACCCGACTGGTTATGGGTCGGCGGCGTGCGCTACGAAGACATCGACCTGCGTCGTGCCATCACCGATCTCAACCTGGGCACCCGGCAGTCATTCACCCCGACCTACCGGCCGTTTTCATGGCGCATGGGCACGGTGTATAACCTGACGCCTGACGTGCAGCTTTACGCTCAGTACTCAACGGCCGTGACACCGGTGTCGTCCTTGCTGCTGATCTCGACCGCCAATGGCGGCTTCGACCTGTCCAAAGGGCGTTCAGTGGAAGTCGGCTTCAAGGCCAGTGCCTTTGACGGGCGTACCACGGTGCTGGGCTCGCTGTACTGGATTCGTCTCAATGACATTCTGACCCGCGACCCCAACGACGCGACGCTGACCATTCAAGGGGGCAGCCAGGTTTCCAAGGGCATTGAGCTGAGCACATCGACCCAATTGACCTCGCAACTGCAGCTCGATCTGGGGGTTTCGCTGGTGGATGCGCGCTACGACGAACTGATCGAAGCGGGCGGCGCGGATCGCTCCGGCAACCACCCGGTCAACGTCCCGCACACCACCGCCAATGCCGCCGTGCTGTACCGTTTGAACACCTTGCCAGTGACGCTTGGGGCTTTCGTCAAGCACGCCAGCGGGTTCTACACCGACACGGCCAACACCTATTTTGTGGAGGGCCACACCACGCTGGATGCATCGATCAGTTATGAGCTGAAAAACGCCACCGTGACCTTGCGCGGCCGCAACCTCACCAACGCGTTCTATGGTGAGTATTCCGGCTATTCATCGACGCAGGTGTTTCTGGGAGCACCCCGCAGTGCCGAGTTGGGCGTAACGTTCAAGTTCTAACCGGGAGTGGCGTGTGAACGTCACCCACGTTCACACGCCAGTGTTGGAGGATTAATGGCCTTGCGCTTCACCCTTGATCCACTCAATGAACTGACGGGTCATTTCGCTGACGCCTTTTTGCCGCTGCGTCAGCAAGTAATAAGCGAGCTTGTGCCGCATGCTCAGGTGAGGAAACGGAATCACCAACTCTCCATTGCGCACGGCCCGCTCGCACAGTTCGATGGCACACAAAGCCACGCCATGCCCCTCGATCGCCAGTTGCGCCAGCACGTTGGAGTCCGTCACCACATGCCCGGTGCGCACCTGCAAATCCGCCTGCGGGTAAAGCGCCAGCCAGCTCTCCCAATCGTGGTAATGCCGGTCGTGCAACAACGGCTGACTTGCCAGGTCGGCCGGTGTATGGATGGCTTGCGCCAGCGTAGGTGAACACACAGGTACATAGTTAAGCCCCATCAAGTACTCGGCCTCAAAACCAGGCCAATCAGCGGTCCCCCACTTGATGGCCAACTCGACTTCGTCGGGAAATTCGACCCGCTGAGTACTAAGCAACTGCTGAATATGCAGCGCCGGAAAACGCCGAGTGAAGTGTTTAAGCCGAGGCGTCAGCCAAAACGCACTCATCACCGGCTCCGCCTCGATGTACAACACCGGAGGTGCTGCTTGCCGGGCACACTTTTCGAACGCGCCAACCAATTGCTCAAAAGGCCCGCGAATATCACTCAGCAATGCTGCCCCCGCCTTGGTCAGCGTGACGGTGCGCGTGGAGCGCACAAACAAGGGCACCCCCAAAACCTCTTCCAGCTTCACAACCTGCTGGCTGACCGCCGATTGCGACAAATGCAGCAGATTCGCCGCGCGCGTAAAGCTGCCCTGCTCGGCCACTGTTTTAAAGGCCAGCAATAACGTGAGATGGGGTAAACGCTCTGTGAACTTATTCATAAGAGGTCGTTATCAGTCCATTACTAAATCGCGATTCTCTCTGCGCGAGAGCCTGCCTACATTAGCCGCAGACCCCGAAAATAAAGGGGGCCTATCCAATAATTACAATAGTTGGGACTCAATATGCTGCAAAACACGCAGAAAGACCTAACCCTGATTTTCACCAGTATTGCGGTGATTTCGCTGACGGTTATCGGCCTGATGATGTTTCCCGATCAGGCCAAAGTGCTGGCCGATCATCTGTTCACTTCCGCCACCATGACCTTCGGCACACTGGTGCAAGTGCTGGGGTTTGTCTGCGTCATCCTGATCGTCGGTCTGGCCTTCAGCAAGTACGGCAACATCCGCTTGGGCGAAGGCAAACCGGAGTACAAAAACACCAGTTGGATCTTCATGTTCATTTGCGCAGGGCTCGGCTCGGCAACCATGTACTGGGCCTTTATGGAGTGGGCGTATTACTACCTCACACCGGGCCTGGACATTGCCTCCGCCAGTAAGCAAGCGCTGGAAATGAGCATCGCGTACTCGTTCTTTCACTGGGGCATCACCCCCTGGGCGATCTACGGCATTGCCTCGCTGGCGATGGCGTACCACTTCCATGTCCGCAAAAACAAAGGCCTGAGCCTGGCGGGCATTATTGAGGCGATTACCGGCTTCAAGGCCCACGGCCCGGTGGGACGAATCATCGACCTGATCTTCCTGTTTGCCACCTTCGGCGGGCTGGTCCTGACCACCACCCTCACCGCGTCGACCGTGGCTAAAGGGCTGTCCGATCTGACCGGCCTGACTGACGGCTTTTTGCTCAAGGCCTGTCTGGTGATGTTAGTCACCGTGGTGTTCTCGCTCAGTTCCTGGATCGGCATCAGCTCCGGCATGCAGCGCCTGGCCAAGCTGGCCTGCGGCATGACCATGCTTTTCGCTCTGGTTGTATTGCTGCTTGGGCCAACCCTGTTCAGCATCAATAACACCGCCAACGCTATTGGCCTGACACTGCAAAATTTCATCCACATGAGCCTGGCCACGGATCCAACCGGTAACGGCGAATTTGCTCGCGGCTGGACGGTGTTTTATTGGCTGTACTGGATCACTTATGCGCCGGGCGTGGCCATTTTCGTCACCCGTGTGTCCAAGGGCCGCACAATCAAGGAAGTGGTCATGGCCATGATCCTCGGGGGCTGCGGCGGGTGCTGGTTCTTCTTCGGCAGCCTGCAGAGTTTTGCCATTCACCAGTTCATCACCGATGTGGTCAACGCGCCCGCCATGCTCAGCGGTGCCGGTGGCGAAGCGGCAGTCTCGCTACTGTTGAACAGCCTGCCTTTTGGCAAAGTACTGTCGGTCATCTACTTCGTGTTGATGCTGGTTTTCCTGGCCTCGCACCTCGACGCCGTGGCCTACACCGTTGCCGCAACCAGCACCCGCAATCTGCGCGAAGGCCAGGACCCGGCGCCGTCACTGCGTTTGTTCTGGTGCCTGCTGCTGGCCGCGTTGCCACTGGCGATGCTGTACATCAACGCCTCACTCAACACCTTGAAAACAGCGGTGATCCTGACCGCCATCCCGTTCATTTTTATCCTGTTCGTAAAAATCTGGGGCCTGTTGAAATGGCTGCGTGAAGACTATGCCGCCATGCCCGCCAGTCTGATCGAAGAACAGAGCCAACGCCTGTCCACCATGGATGCCGCCCAAGCAAGCGCCGCCCGTGCCCACCAACGCCACGGTGCTGTACCGACTCTGGAAATACAGCCATGAAAATCATAGATGTAGAAGCCATCTGGTTGCGCGTGCCTGCGCTCGATCAACCCTGCGAATGGGGTGAGGATGCGTTGATCGTACGCATCCATACCGACACCGGGCTGATCGGTGTCGGGGAAACCGACAGTTCCCCGGCGGTGGTCAAAGCCTTGATCGAAACCCCGGCCTCCCACGAAACCTGTCAGGGTTTGCGCGACATACTGCTGGGCGAAAACCCGCTGGAAATCGACCGCTTGTGGAAGAAGATGTACCGCCAATCCGAATACATGGGCCGCCGCGGGGCAGCGATTCATGCGATCAGTGCACTGGACATCGCACTCTGGGACCTTGCCGGGCAGCATTACGGCGTGCCGGTGCACACGTTGCTGGGCGGAAAATACCGTGAGCACATCCCGGCTTACGGCACGTTTATTCCAAGGCCCGACGAAGCCGGTAACCGTGAACTTGTGCGGGGGTTGCTGGCCCAGGGTTTGCGCAGCATCAAGTTGGGTGGCGCCGGGTTTGGCGAGGACCTGCGCAAAGACCAGGCATTGCTGCGAGTCATCCGGGAAGAAATCGGTGACGATGTGCAACTGCAAATCGACCTGGTGGGCCGTTGGCGAAACTACCCGCACGCACTGGCGCAATGTGATGCATTGCGTGAGTTCAATCTGAACTGGATCGAAGAGCCCCTGCCCTCCGACGATACGCGCGGCTTGGCGTATCTGGCTGAGCGCTCGGGCATGCGCATATCCGGCGGCGAAGGCCTGGCCACACGCCATGAATTCCGTCACTTCCTCGAAGCATCAAGGCCCGCGATCATTCAGCCCGACATTACCCGCTGCGGCGGTATCAGCGAGATGCGCCACATCTACGAGCTGGCACAACTGCATGGCGCGCAATTGGTCCCTCACGGTTTCAGCACCGGAATTTTGCTGGCGGCCACGGTGCACTTTCTCGCCGCCAGCGAATTCGGTGAACTGATCGAGTACTCACAAAGTGACAGCCCGCTGTTCCGGGGGTTGGTGAAAAACCTGTTGCCACTGCATGACGGCCAGGTCCCTGTGCCCGATACACCTGGACTGGGCGTGGTGCTGGACGAGGCCATGATTGAGCGCTACCGCGTTCACCGCTGAATCCAGGAGATGAGACATGACGAATCTGATCATTGAACACGTTGAAGTCTTTGCCTGCACGCCGCCGGTACGCGGCTCTACCTGGACCCCGGAACAACCCGAGCCGTGCACCACGCATACGTTTATTCGTATCACCACCCGTGATGGCGTGGTGGGCAGCGCGGCCACGGATGCTTACACCTCGCATCATCGCGATGCTGTACTGGCTGAAACGCTGCGCGACATGATCCCGGACCTGATCGGCCGCTCAGCACTGGATCGCGAAGCACTGTGGCTGCACTTTCATCCCAAGGCGTATGCGCGTTCGGCGCAAGCTCAAGCCCTGATTGATGTTGCGTTGTGGGATATTGCCGCACAAGCGGCCGGGCAGCCCTTGTTCAAGCTGCTCGGCGGTTACCGCGAGCATATTGACGCTTATGCCAGCACTCCGGTGCTGGCGACGCCGCACGCTTATGTCGAGGCCGTGCAACAACTGGCCGAGCGAGGCTATCGGGCAATCAAGTTTCACTGCTGGTGCGACCCGGCACGGGACCTGGAGATGATTGAACAGGTGCAGCGTGCACATGCCGATAAAGGCCTGGCGCTGATGCTGGATGTAGAACAGCGTTATGACCTGAACGCGGCGCTGAGAGTGGGCCGGGTACTGGGTGAGCTGGGTTACGCCTGGTTTGAAGCGCCGCTGGATGACTATGACCTCGCCGGCTATCAGCAACTGACGGCGCGGCTGAATGTGCCGGTGCTGGCGGCCGGCAATGCCATTACCGACTATCGATTGGTGGCCTTTGCCGTTCGGCAACACTGCTGGAGCCGGGTACGGGTTGACGTGATGACCTGCGGCGGCATTACACCCGCGCTTAAAATCATCCATAACGCCGCCGCCAATGGCATTCAGGTCGAACTGCAAAGCTGGGGCCATGCGCTTGCACAAGCTGCCAACCTGCACCTGATGCTCGGGCAGCCAACCAGCAGCTACTTCGAGCAGGCGTGCGAATATGAGCTGTTCGAATTTGCCACAGCCAACCCGATCCGCACCAATCCACGCGGGAAAGTCACCGCACCGGGCAATGCGGGTTTAGGCCTTGAAATCGACTGGGCCCAGATCGAGTGGTGTGCAGACATACACCTCAAGCAATAAAGCAATGTGCAGGAGCGAGCTTCGCGATCTTTGGGTGTTTAAAAAGATCGCGAGGCGCAGGGGTTAACGGCTGCTTTTTTTCACGCTGTACATGGCCGTGTCGGCCTGGTGCAGCAGTTGCCGGGCGTCGTCGCCATGTTCGGGGTAAACGGCGATGCCGATGCTGGGGAGGGTGTTGAGTGTTTGCCCTTCAATCAAGAGGGGCTGGCTCAATTCAGTGCGGATGTTCTCGACCACGATCGACCCGTCTTCTGGCCGCTTGAGGTTTTCAAGCACCACTACAAACTCGTCGCCACTCATTCTGGCCACGGTGTCGCTTTCGCGCACACAGGCTTTTAAGCGCAGCGCCACGTGTTGCAGCAACACGTCGCCAACGCCATGTCCGTAACTGTCATTGATCCGTTTGAAGTCATCCAGATCGACATACAGCACTGCCAGATATTGCTGCTCGCGTTTGGCCCGGGCCAGCGCGCTGTTTAAACGTTCGTACAGAAACTCGCGATTGGGCAAGCCGGTCAGCGCATCGTGCTGCGCCAAAAACTGCAGGTGAGCGTGGAGTTTTTTTCTTTCAATGGCCGCTGCAATCTGGGCGGATACGAACTGCAGCAGCTCTTTGTGCGCCTCGGTATAGGGCTCACTGCCCAATGAGCTCTTGACCAGCACCGCACCGATAATGCCGTTTTGCGCTACCAACGGGGCGCCCAGCCACGACGCCGAACCCTGCTCGGCGTGCAGTAGCATCTGCTCACTGCGGGTGACGTTCTGGCTCAGCCGCGTCACCTCGGCCAGCGGCCAATCACCGTGCTCTGCAACCCGATAAGGAAAACTCAATAAACCATCCGGCTGATCACACAGTGCGACCGAAAAGTTTATCGCTGGCAGCCACTGACCGATCAACGCGTGTACGCGCTTGAATAATTCCAGCAAATCCCCTGCCCCATGGGCGGCTTCGGAGATGGCAAACAGTGCCAACTGACGGGACTCGGCCAGTTTGCGTTCGGTAATGTCACGGGCCACCGCGATGTGCAGTCGATAGTCTTCTGACCAGCGCGCAGACCACAAAATATGGATGACACTGCCGTCTTTGCGTAGATAACGGTTCTCGAAATTCGGCAGGGGGTCGCCCTCCCTGACGTCATTGGCAGCATGCACGGTGCGTTCACGGTCAACCGGGTGAACCAGATCGATAATGCAACGGCCGATCAGTTCGTCCTGCTCATAGCCAAAAATACGCAGGCAGGCCGCGCTGA
This sequence comes from Pseudomonas helleri, assembly GCF_001043025.1. Taxonomy (GTDB): domain Bacteria; phylum Pseudomonadota; class Gammaproteobacteria; order Pseudomonadales; family Pseudomonadaceae; genus Aquipseudomonas; species Aquipseudomonas helleri. The sequence continues at coordinate 147,993 of NZ_JYLD01000003.1, forward strand.
CATAAACAATGTGGTACTTGCGGTCCACGACGCAGACCGCATCCAGCAACTGATCAATAAAACTGGCTTGAGACAGGTATCTTTTGATGTCCATAAAGCCCTCGATGCCTCGAGATTAAACGTGAACATCCATCCCTATCCCTGTGTTGCCCCATGACTGCACTCCCGGCAGATCACTTTACTTGTTGCTGCCCACCAGCCCTGGCAAGGCATGCGCCAGCGCGCTGATGGCAAAGCCGATAAACATCACGCCACACAAACGTGTAATCAGCAATTGATGGCGTTGATACAGCGCACGTACATGACCCGCACCTACGATACCGATCAAGATCACATACGCCAGTGCGCCGCCGACAAAGCTCAGGGCGATGAGCCAGGGCAGCATGCTCCAGGTAAGCAGTTCGGCACGCCCGGACAGCAGCGCGGTGAAAGTCGCCACGGCCACCGGGTAGGCTTTGGGGTTGGTCAGGCCGAAGAAAATACCGTGGGCAAACGGCTTACGGGCCGGGCCTTCCTCGGCCACGCTGCTGCGCTTGGCACGCACGGCGCGCAGGCCCAGCCAGAACAGGTAAAGGCCGCTGATCAAGCCCAATACGTTGAATGCAGTGCTGCCAAACTCCCGCGCGCCGACAATCGCAATCAACGCCGTGCTGCACCAAATCACATCACCCAGCAAATGCCCGCACAGGAAGCCGGCCCCCGCACGACGCCCACGGGCTGCGCCAATGCCGAACACAGCCAGGACACCCGGGCCCGGAGTGATGCCATAGATAAAGCCCGACGCCAGTACGGCCAGCCACAATGAAGAAGTCATGCGCAACGCTCCAAAAAATTCAGACTTCACGCTGTCCATTCGCCCGTGAAGTCGTTCGATTTTGCACGTTCTGCAACGTTATGTAACCGCGCGTTCAACAAAATGCCATGCTTTCTTCAAACAGCCCCGGTGTTCAGGCGGCAACCCTTAACGGCGGCGCCCCAAAAGGTTGACCACCACCCGGTCAACCCAGCCCCAGATACGCTGCTTGACCCGCCCCCACAATGGCCGGGACTGCCAGGCTTGCAAGGTGATCGGCAGGCTCTGCGCGAAGTCGTTCATAAAGCTGGCCGCCACGGCTTTAGTCAGCGTCGGGTCGATGGCTTCCAGGTTGGCCTCAAGGTTAAAACGTAGATTCCAGTGGTCAAAGTTGCACGAGCCAATGCTCACCCAATCGTCGACCAGGACCATTTTCAGGTGCAGAAAGCACGGCTGATATTCAAATATCTGCACCCCGGACTTGAGCAACCGCGGGTAGTAACGATGCCCGGCGTAACGCACGGACGGGTGATCGGTGCGGGGGCCGGTCAATAGCAACCGCACATCGACCCCGCGATTGGCCGCGCGACGCAGCGAGCGCCGCACACTCCAGGTAGGTAGAAAGTAAGGCGTGGCCAGCCAGATGTTGTGCTGGGCGCTGTTAATGGCCCGCACCAGCGATTGCAGAATGTCGCGGTGCTGATGGGCATCGGCATAGGCCACTCGGCCCAGGCCCTCGCCCTGCTGAGGCGCCTTGGGCAATCGCGCGAGGCCAAAGTGGGTGGCAGGCTTCCAGGCTTTGCGGCTGATGTTGGCACGCCATTGGCGCTCAAACAGCATCTGCCAGTCCTGCACCAGCGGCCCCTCAATCTGCACCATCACCTCGTGCCAGTCGCACACGTTTTGCGCAGGCTGCCAGAACTCATCAGTAATGCCCGTCCCGCCTACGACCGCCAATTGCTGGTCCACCAGCAACAGCTTGCGGTGATCGCGGTACAAATTGTTCAGCCCCCGACGCCAGCTCAGCGGGTTGTAAAAGCGAAGCTCCACGCCCGCTGCCAGCAACCTGAGGCGCAAGGCTTCGGTAAACGCCAGGCTGCCATAGGCATCGAACAGGCAGCGCACCCGTACCTCACGCAACACAGCACGCTCCAGCGCCTGGACCGTGACTTCAGCGCACTGCCCGGCCTCGACCAGATAAAACTCCAGATCAATGTGGTCCTGTGCCTGATCGATAGCCGCCAGCATCTGCGGGAAAAACTGCGGGCCATCGATCAGTAACTTGAATTGGTTGGCGCCGTGCCAAGGGAACACCGCGCCCGCCATCTTAGCGAGCCGTGAAAATCAGCACCGCGTTCACCGGTACTGAAAAGCTGATAGCCGACAAGCCGGCGGATTTACGCAAGGTTTCGAGTTCTGGCTGCAAGCCAAAATCTTCAGCCTGAAGCATCAACGGTTCGAGGGTTACAACCTGGAAGCGCTGCTCATCCAGCCGCGTCGCCAGCAACTCGGCCTCATAGGTGTGCTGTTTGCCACGCAGGCTCACGGTGACCGGCAGGCGCAATTCCACTTGAGCACCCGGCGCCAGCTCGTTGATGGGCTGCAGATTGATTTGCGCGGTGATTTGCGCCTCGGGGAAATGCTTGAAATCGAACAACTGGTCACGCATGCGCTCATCGCGCAAAGGCACCGCGCTGTTGACCGAATCCATTTCTATCCGCAATTGCGCGTGGCCCTTGCGGTCGACTTTGCCGTGCAACACCAGAAAGCGGTGCTTGTTCGCAACATTGGCATTTTGCGTGGTGATAAATGAAAGCCGTGATGACTCACCGTCCAGGTACCAACTGGCCTGAGCCGACAGGCTTACCCCGAGGGTTAATAGCAACGCACCAGCGGCGGATAAAAACGTCTTGAACATAAAAACTCATCGGCAGGTAAACGGCCTCTAGTGTGAGTGCTTTAGCGCCGTCCGGGCATATTTTTTTACTCCGCTTTAGAGCACTCGTCCATCGCGCCAGTTCCTTGGCCGGACGCTGTCATACAAGCATCACTCAATTGTCATGGTCATGACACTGGCGCTCCCTAGCCTGAGATTGCACACCTCAGTCGACAAGGCGGGCTTGATGCCTGCACGGAGATTCGCAATGGCCCAGATCGCCCGTATCCGCGACACCGCTCAAGAACGCCGACTGCAGGCTGAACGCTTGCTTGGCCCAGAGGCCTTGCGTGAGGCACAAGCCTTGCGCTTCCGGGTTTTCAGTGGCGAACTGAACGCCAAACTGAAAAGCGCCGACTGTGGCCTGGACATCGACGACTACGATGCGCATTGCGAACACATCGGGGTTCGCGACCTCAACACCGGTTTGCTGGTGGCGACCACTCGCTTGCTGGACCACAGCGCAGCGCGAAACATCGGTCATTTTTACAGCGAAGAAGAATTCAGCCTTCACGGCCTGGCGCACCTGCAAGGCCCGATTCTTGAAATCGGCCGTACCTGTGTCGATCCGGCCTACCGCAATGGCGGCACCATCGCCGTGCTGTGGGGCGAGTTGGCTGAAGTCCTTAACCAGGGTGATTACCACTACCTGATGGGCTGCGCGAGCATCCCGATGCAAGACGGTGGCATTCAGGCCCAGGCGATCATGCAGCGTCTGCGCGAGCGTTACTTGTGCACTGAACATTTGCGCGCCGAACCGAAAAAACCGCTGCCCGCGCTGGACGTTCCGGCGAACGTCATCACCGAAATGCCCCCGCTGCTCAAAGCCTACATGCGCCTGGGCGCGAAGATTTGTGGTGAGCCGTGCTGGGACGAAGACTTCCAGGTCGCTGACGTCTTTATCCTGCTCAAGCGCGACGAACTGTGCCCGCGCTATGCACGCCACTTCAAGGCAGCCATGTAATGAACCGCCTGCGCCTGTATGGGCGAGTGGTTCGGGTGTTGGCGGTGGTCAGCCTGGGATTGGGCATGGCGAGTATTTTCGCCCTGCTCCATCGGTTGCACCTGAACAGCGCCATGGATCGGCGCCAACGCTGGACACAGTTCTTCATGAAGCGGCTGAGCAATGCCCTGCCGTTTCAGGTCACTGTGGTTGGCGAGCGACCTGTTACGCCGATGTTGTGGGTCAGTAATCATGTGTCGTGGACCGACATTGCCTTGCTCGGGCAACTGACGCCGCTGTCCTTTCTGTCCAAGGCCGAAGTGCGCAGTTGGCCTGTGGCGGGTTGGCTGGCGGACCAGGCCGGTAGCCTGTTTATCCGCAGGGGCGCGGGTGACAGCCAGACCATTCGCGAGCAGATGAGTCGTCATTTGCAGCAACAGCATCCGTTATTGATGTTCCCGGAAGGCACGACCACCGACGGGCGTTCAGTGCGCACCTTCCATGGCCGTTTGTTGTCAGCGGCGATAGACAGTGACGTGGCGTTGCAACCGGTGGCGATTCGTTATTTGCGCAATGGCGAGAGCGATCCGATCGCACCGTTTATTGGCGATGACGACTTGCTCTCGCATTTGCTGCGTTTGTTTGCTCACGAGCAGGCACAGGTTGAGATACACCTGCTGGAGCCGATTGCATGTGAGCAGCAAGAACGCGCAATGCTGGCGTTCAAGGCGCAGGAAGCGATTCGCCAAGTGGTCAGCGGAGCACCGCAAACCCGTCCGCAGACTGAGTGCGAGCCGGCGGCGGCTTAGCCGACTCTCGCTCCTAAAGGTGTATTGCGTACAACCTGTAGTCGCTGACGAGGGACGAAGGCTGCGAAAGATCAAAAGATCGCGAGGCAAGCTCGCTCCTACAGATGTATTGCGAAACCTCGTAGCAGTTGACGAGCTTTGCGAGGCTACGTCCGGGCGCGCAGCGGCCGTAAGAAGAGCCAAAATCAAAAGATCGCGAGCAAGCTCGCTCCTACAGGTTTTATGGCGTCTGGCTGAGTTTTTCGCGGGCGGCAAACGCCTGCAGTTGCGGGTAGAAGGCGCTGAAGTCTTCACTCAGCGGCTCATACAAGGCACGCAGGTCGCGCATGGCGCCGCTCAGTTCTTGTGGGTGCGAAAGACGCCGGGCGATGCCATTGAACACTTGCTCCAGCACGCCAAAGTCTCGATAGGACCCCAACCAGTCGTGCGCAGCCATGTGCGGGGCGATGCTGGCCAGACGCTTGGGCAACTGGGGTTGCGCAACCAGCAGCGCATAGAACGTTGAGGTGAAGCGCTCAAGCGGCCCTTCGGCGTATTGCGCCCAATCCCGCGCCAGGCAATGGTCGAAGAAAACGTCCAGTACAATGCCGGCATAGCGCCGCCGGGTCTGGGTGAAACGCGACAACGACTGATCAACCAACGGGTGCGCGTCGGTGAAGACGTCGATGCTGCGGTGCAACTGGATCGCCGACTCTATCGCCGGGCTGTATTGGCCCTGCAGGCGCCCTTTCACGAAGTCGCCATAGAGACTGCCGAGCAATTCTTCTGGCCGCTGGCCGCCAAGGTGCAGATGTGCGAGATAATTCATGCCGCGCAGTTTAGCACCGCGCTATTACGCACGACCAAAACATATCGTTATAACTCGATATACCGATTTGAGCTGACGTCAGATCAAATACATATTTGTATATCGCGATATTCCGATTTAAAGTTCGCCTCATCGCGATATAACGCTACACCTCATGAGCACTGCCACTATGCCGATCGACCTCGACGAAATAATAAAAGCGCTGGCACACCCAGTACGCCGAGAAATCATTCGCCTGCTTAAAGACCCGCAGGTCGAGTTTCCTGACCAGCATCACAGCACTGAGCACGGTGTGTGCGCAGGCCAGTTCGACCAACGCTTCGGGTTGTCGCAATCCACTGTTTCCGCCCACCTCGCCACTTTGCAGCGCGCTGGCTTGATCAGCAGCCAAAAAGTCGGCCAGTGGCACTTTTTTAAACGCAATGAGGAAACCATTCAGGCCTTCCTCGCAACACTGAGCCAAGAGCTTTAACAAGGAATTCCATGCCTCTCTCGCTACTTATCCTGGCGCTTAGCGCCTTCGCCATCGGGACCACCGAGTTTGTGATCATGGGCTTGCTGCCCGATGTCGCAGCCGACCTGGGGGTTTCCATTCCGGGCGCTGGCTGGCTGGTAACGGGCTATGCCCTGGGCGTGGCCATTGGCGCGCCGTTTATGGCGCTGGCCACCGCCAAGTTGCCGCGCAAGGCCGCGCTAGTGGCGTTGATGGGCATCTTTATTGTTGGCAATCTGCTTTGCGCCCTGGCCAGTGATTACGAGGTGCTGATGCTGGCCCGCGTGATTACCGCCCTGTGCCATGGCGCGTTCTTCGGTATCGGCTCGGTGGTGGCTGCCGGCCTGGTGCCTGCCAACAAGCGCGCTTCTGCGGTCGCACTGATGTTTACCGGCCTGACCCTGGCAAACGTCTTGGGTGTACCGCTGGGCACCGCCTTGGGCCAGGTTGCAGGATGGCGCTCGACATTTTTTGCCGTGACGGTGATTGGTGTGGTGGCGTTGATCGGCTTGATCCGCTTTTTGCCCACCAAGCGCGACGAAGAAAAACTCGACATGCGCGCCGAGCTGGCCGCCCTCAAAGGCGCCGGGATCTGGCTGTCGTTGAGCATGACGGCATTGTTTTCGGCCTCCATGTTCACCCTCTTCACCTACGTCGCGCCGCTGCTCGGTGACGTGACAGGCGTATCGCCTACCGGCGTGACCTGGACCCTGCTGCTGATCGGCCTGGGCCTGACTGTCGGCAACATTATTGGCGGCAAGCTGGCGGACAAGCGCTTGGGCGCGACGTTGATCGGCGTGTTTATCGCAATGGCCGTGGTCTCGACCGTATTGACCTGGACCAGCGTGGCCCTGATTCCAACCGAGATCACCCTGTTCTTGTGGGCCACCGCTTCGTTTGCCGCGGTGCCCGCTTTGCAAGTCAACGTGGTGACCTTCGGCAAAGCCGCACCCAACCTGGTGTCGACCCTGAATATTGGCGCCTTTAACGTTGGCAACGCCCTGGGCGCCTGGGTAGGCGGCAGCGTGATTGCCCACGGTTTCGGCCTCACCAGCGTACCGCTGGCCGCCGCAGCGCTGGCGATACTGGCGCTGCTGGTCACCCTGATTACTTTTCGCCAGAACGGTAACCCCGAACTGGCCTCTGCCACACACTGATCCTTGAGAGGGCTGCATTAATGACCACGATTTTTGATCCGATCAAGCTGGGCGACCTTGAGCTGCCTAACCGCATCATCATGGCGCCGCTGACCCGCTGCCGTGCCGAAGAAGACCGTGTGCCAGGCGCTCTGATCGCGGAGTACTACGTACAGCGCGCTTCAGCAGGCTTGATCCTCAGCGAAGCCACTTCGGTTACCCCGCTGGGCGTTGGCTATCCGGACACCCCAGGCATCTGGTCCGACGAACAGGTTCGCGGCTGGACCAACGTCACCAAGGCCATCCATGACGCCGGTGGGCGCATCTTCCTGCAACTGTGGCACGTTGGGCGGATTTCCCACTCGCTGTACCTGAACGGCGAACTGCCCGTCGCACCGAGCGCCATCGCCGCCAAAGGCCATGTCAGCCTGGTTCGTCCAAAGAAAGACTTCGAAGTACCACGCGCTCTGGAAACGGCTGAGATCGCCGACATCGTTGAGGCTTACCGTACCGGTGCCGAAAACGCCAAAGCCGCAGGTTTTGACGGCGTTGAGATCCATGGCGCCAACGGTTACCTGCTCGATCAGTTCCTGCAAAGCAGCACCAACCAGCGCACCGACCAATACGGTGGTTCGTTGGAAAACCGTGCCCGCCTGATGCTGGAAGTCACCGACGCGGTAGTCGAAGTCTGGGGTGCTGGCCGCGTTGGCATGCACTTGTCGCCTCGCGCAGACCTGCACGACATGGGCGATGACAACCGGGCTGAAACTTTCGGGTATGTGGCTAAGGAACTGGGCAAGCGCGGTATCGCGTTTATCTGCGCCCGTGAGCGTGAAGCAGAAGACAGCCTGGGCCCACAGCTCAAAGAAGCGTTTGGCGGCCCTTACATCGTTAACGAAGGCTTCACTAAAGACAGCGCCAATGCCTTGATCGCTGCCGGCAAAGCAGACGCTGTTGCGTTTGGCGTGCCTTTTATCGCCAACCCTGACCTGCCAGCCCGCCTGAAGGCCGATGCACCGCTCAATGAACCTCATCCGGAGACCTTCTACTCCAAAGGCCCTGTCGGCTTCATTGACTACCCGACACTGTAAGCCCGCGCTTAAACACCGGCTTGCTTGCGGCCGGTCTTTAAACACATAAAAAAACGCCCAAGGCCATTCAAGCCCTGGGCGTTTTGTTTTAAATGCAGGTAACGGCTTAAACGCTTAAGTGGCGCGCCAGAGCACTTTTTAACGGGCAAAAAAAAGGGGCGGTTTGACCCGCCCACATTTTTTCCCTAATCCCTTTTGTTCCTTCTCATCATCCTGATGAATTGCATCCTGCAATGTCCTTAACGTTCCTCCTTGAACGCCGTGTCTATCCGTCGACACAGTTAAGATACTAGAGCCTTCTAAAATTGCTGCAAGCGCACCAGTTATAGATTTTTATTACAAAGCAGAGCTATAAAAAAACATAAAACCTATTATTTTCAACGAGTTAAAAAACTTATCGAGTAAGAAAAAGTCATTCATTCCTACGTCTTTCGCCGTTGGCTTACAGAAAACGTAAGTAAAGGCTTACATCCGATCGCAGATAAAGCTCAACTTCGTACGTGTCATCCCATTTCAAGCCCACACATTTTTAAGAACAGGCCTGAATTGACTTGGCGCAAAAAATGTCAGCCCATAAAAAAACCCCGAAAGCTCGGGGTTTTAGTCAGCACACTTCGTTTACTGAAACAGTGATTCGCTCGACAAACCATTACGTTCAAGAATCTCACGCAGGCGCTTGAGCCCTTCAACCTGGATTTGTCTTACACGTTCACGGGTCAAGCCAATTTCCAGCCCGACATCTTCAAGGGTGCTGCTTTCATGCCCACGCAAGCCGAAGCGGCGAATCACCACCTCGCGCTGTTTGTCGGTGAGCTCGGATAGCCACTCATCAATACTCTGCGACAAATCATCGTCCTGCAGCAGCTCACAAGGGTCTGTAGGGCGATCGTCGGTGAGGGTATCAAGCAGTGTTTTATCGGAGTCCGGACCTAAAGAAACGTCTACCGAAGACACACGCTCGTTAAGTCCAAGCATGCGCTTGACCTCCGAGACGGGTTTTTCGAGCAGATTGGCGATTTCTTCAGGGGAGGGTTCGTGATCGAGCTTTTGCGTCAGTTCGCGCGCAGCTCGCAGGTAGACATTGAGCTCTTTTACAACGTGGATCGGCAAACGGATGGTTCGGGTCTGGTTCATGATTGCCCGTTCAATCGTCTGACGGATCCACCAGGTGGCGTAGGTCGAGAAGCGAAACCCGCGTTCCGGGTCAAATTTCTCGACTGCCCGAATCAGGCCCAGGTTGCCCTCTTCGATCAGGTCTAGCAGTGAAAGCCCACGATTGACGTAGCGTCGGGCGATTTTCACCACCAGTCGCAAGTTACTTTCAATCATGCGTTTGCGCCCAGCGGGATCGCCACTTTGCGATAAACGCGCAAAATGGACTTCTTCTGCTGGTGAGAGCAACGGGGAGAAGCCAATTTCATTGAGGTACAGCTGAGTCGCATCGAGCGCCCGGGTGTAATCAATGTACTTGTGCTGCTTTGAGGCAGCTGCTTTTTTCGACTTGGTGCGAGCTGTAGGGGTTGAGTCGTTTTCTTCTGACATCAAGTCACTATCGATGCTGGCGTCCATAAGGAGCACCTCATCGTCGATGTCAAACCCCGGCGCTTCTTTGCTGAGAGCCATTGTTCTAGTCCTTTGGTGAGTTCGACCTCAAGCTCAAGCATCGCCTTTATCCTTGGCAACGCTGGAGCCTGTTCCTTTCATCTACATCAGGAACAGGCTGGTAACTGATCAACGGCGTGGAAGGAATTGCAATGGATCTACAGGTTTACCCTGGCGGCGAATTTCAAAGTGAAGTTTCACCCGGTCTGTACCAGTTGACCCCATTTCGGCAATTTTCTGCCCGACCTTGACCTGCTGCCCCTCCCGTACCAAAAGCCTGCGGTTGTGGCCGTAGGCACTAACATAGGTGTCACTGTGTTTGATGATGACTAATTCGCCGTAGCCCCTCAATCCACTGCCGGCGTATACAACTGAGCCATCAGACGCAGCTAAAACAGGCTGTCCCAAATCTCCGGCAATATCAATACCTTTATTCAAACTACCGTTTGAAGAAAATTTTCCGATCAAAATACCGTCTGCGGGCCATCCCCAGCCTTTGGGTGCAGGGCCTGCAGGCAAAGGCTGCGTGTTGACCGGTGTCGCCGTCGTAGCGACCGGGCGCTTGGTGACAGTGGTTTTACTGCCTGATGAAGACGAAACTACGGTGGTTGTCGTGCCCCCTGAAGGGACAGTTCCTGCACGTCCATCGAAACGGATTGATTGCCCCGGAACGATCGTATACGGCGCCGCAATGTTGTTTTTTGCCGCCAGCGCTTTCCAGTCCCAACCGTAGCGAAAGGCAATCGAGAACAACGTATCGCCACGCTTGACCACATACTGACCGGTGGTCACAGCCGGGCGCTGAGCCACACCGTTAACGCCACTTGTACCGCTTTTGGACGCGCTGGAACACGCCGCCAACATCGCCAGGGAGACACTTAACACCAGACCCGCCACTACTCTCTGATAGCTTATGGTCCCCATACGCTGCGTAATGACTGTGAGACTCACCCGCCGCTCCCTTTGAAGATGGCTAAAAATTAGAACGCCAGTCGCGGCCCTCATTGGGCGCAAGTATAACTGGCTGTACAGCTTTGCAGACGGCAAAGCCCATTCATAAACGTATTGTTTAAACCCTAAACAGGCACCGGACGGGCCTGACCACTGCGCTGTATGACCCGTACCCGGCTTGATAATTCAGCCGGGCAGCGCTAAAGAATCAGGCCAGCGGCCCATTAAGCAGCGGTACAAACCGCACATTGCCGATTACGCGCCTGGCAAAGCCGTGCTCTTCACGCACGATCAGCATCAGTTGCTGAACGTCACCGGCACCGACCGGAATCACCAGGCGCCCGCCCGGAGCCAGTTGGTCGAGCAAGGCTTGCGGTACATCCGTGGCCACGGCGGTGACGATAATGCCGTTGTAAGGTGCAAGCGCCGGCCACCCTTCCCAACCATCGCCCCAGCGAAAGACCACGTTACGCAAGTTAAGCTCAAGCAGACGTTCTTTGGCGCGATCCTGCAGCACCTTGATGCGTTCGACCGAGAAAATCCGCTCAACCAACTGCGACAACACTGCCGTCTGGTAACCCGAACCGGTGCCGATCTCCATGACTTTGTCCAGCGGGCCGTCTTCGAGCAGCAGCTCGCTCATGCGCGCCACCATATACGGCTGGGAGATGGTCTGGTTGTTGCCAATCGGCAGCGCCGTGTCTTCGTAGGCACGGTGGGCCAGGGCTTCATCAACAAACAGGTGACGAGGTGTACGCCGAATGACCTCAAGCACTTTCTGGTTAACGATGCCCTCTTCACGCAGGCGCTGAATCAGCCGCTCACGTGTCCGCTCCGAGGTCATGCCAATGCCGCGATGCATCAGGCCATCCTGCTCACGCCCCATCAGCCCAACCCCTCCAGCCAGCCATCGAGGCTTTTGAAGGCATCTCCAAAGGTGCGATCCAGCTGTAACGGGGTAATCGACACATAACCCTGCATCACAGCGTGGAAGTCGGTGCCGGGGCCGCCGTCTTCCGCGTTGCCCGCGGCGGCAATCCAGTAACCCGCCTTGCCACGCGGATCGACCATGCGAACCGGCGCCGCTGCACGGGCGCGATGGCCCAGGCGGGTGAGCTGGATGCCGCGGATCTTGTCCAGCGGCAAATTGGGAATGTTGACGTTCAGCACGGTGCGCGGCGGCAGTTCAAGCAGGTGATGAGCATCCACCAGCTTGCGCGCGAAATAGGCCGCGGTCGGCAGGTTGTCGACCTGGCGCGAGACCAGCGAGAACGCAAACGAAGGGCGCTCCAGAAAGCGCCCTTCAAGGGCTGCTGCCACGGTGCCCGAATACAACACGTCATCACCCAGGTTGGCACCCAGATTGATCCCCGATACCACCATGTCCGGCTGCGGCTCCAACAGGCCATTGAGGCCCAGGTGCACGCAGTCGGTCGGCGTCCCGTTGATGCTGATAAAGCCATTGGTCAGGGTATGCGGATGTAACGGGCGATCGAGCGTCAGCGAGCTGCTCGCGCCACTTTTGTCTTGATCGGGGGCAATCACCACGCACTCGCAATAATCCGCCAAGGCGTCATAAAGCGCAGCTATCCCCGGGGCGCTGACCCCATCATCGTTTGAAATCAGAATACGCATAGGCTGTCCGTTTGCCCCAAAGACACCAGATCAACAAGTTCGCGCACCAGGACAGTGGCGAAGCATCCGGCCGGCAGTACAAATTCCAGTTGCAGAATATCTGGTTGCGGATAATGCCACGTCAGTCGGCCAATGGGCAGCCGCAGAATACGTCGCTCGTGGCTCATGCCAGCGCGAACCAGCCAGTCACGCAAATCGGCTTCACGCTCGGTAATGGCTTGCTCCAGTACCTGGGTCGCACCTGTGGTCGGTGAATCACCTTCGCCCCACTGCGGGCCGGTCGGGTGCAGATCAAGGATAGCCAATCGCGGGTCATTGCACTCCGCTTCGCCCGCCGGGAAAAAGCTCCGGCTGTCGGTGAAGGCCAGCAGATCCCCTACCTGTGCACGCTGCCAGCTGCCATCGGCGACGCGGGCGGCCAGCACCTGATTGAACAGATAGCTGCGCGCGGTAGAGAGTAGACGCGAACGGACATTGCGCTGCTCCGGCAAGGCTTTGCGCGCAGCGTAATCGCGCGCCTCGCCCAGATTGCCGCCTTCCCAGCCAAAACGCTGGGTGCCGAAATAATTCGGCACACCCTCGCGGGTGATCAATTCCAGACGTTGTTGCAAGGCGTCTTTGTCGGCATTCAGTTGCGTCAGGCGCAACGTGAAACCGTTTGCCGCGTGGGCACCGCGTTGCAGTTTACGTTTGTGCCGCGAGGTCTTGAGGATCTTCAGCGTGTCGTTTTCAGCACCTGACAGGTCAGGGTCCGCCTTGCCCGGCAACTGCACACTGAACCATTGGCGGGTCAGCGCCTGACGGTCCTTCAGACCGGCGTAGCTCACCGTGCGCAAAGGCACGCCTGCGGCCTTGGCAATGCGCCGCGCCGCTTCTTCGGTATTCAGACCACGCTTTTCTACCCACAACCACAGGTGCTCGCCATCCCCGGACAGCGGGATATCCAGCACTTCATCGACCTGAAAATCTTCAGCCGTGGCTTTTAGCACTGCGGTGCCCAACGGCACGCCGTGAGCTGTCGGCCCCAGCAGATCAAACTCGTTCATGCGCGAACCAACAAAGCGATGGAATGCACCGCGATGCCTTCTTCACGGCCCACGAAGCCGAGTTTTTCAGTGGTGGTGGCTTTTACGTTTACCTGGTCCAAATCAACCTCAAGATCCGCTGCAATCAACGCACGCATCGTTTCAATGTGCGGTGCCATTTTTGGCGCCTGAGCAATGATGGTGTTGTCGACATTACCGACTTTCCAGCCTTTGGCATGGATCAACCCGACGATATGGCGCAACAGGACACGGCTGTCCGCGCCCTTGAATTGCGGATCGGTGTCCGGAAAATGCTTGCCGATATCGCCCAGCGCCGCCGCCCCCAGCAATGCATCGCTGAGCGCGTGCAGCAGCACGTCGCCATCAGAGTGGGCCAAGAGCCCGAATTTATGAGCAATACGCACGCCGCCCAGGGTTATAAAATCGCCTTCAGCAAAACAGTGCACATCATAGCCGTGGCCAATACGCATAAAAAAACGCCCCGATTAAGTCAGGGCGTGATTCTACCTACTTTGCTCAACATTAGGCGCTTAGTGCACGCGCGTGATGCCGCAAGTGGTCGTCAATGAAGCTGGCGATAAAGAAATAGCTGTGATCGTAGCCCGGCTGCAGACGCAAAGTCAGCGGATGGTCCGCCAGTTTGGCTGCTTGTTGTAGCGCTTCAGGCTTGAGCTGGACAGCCAAAAAGTCATCCCGATCACCTTGGTCTACCAGCAACGGCAGCTTTTCAGTGGCCTCGCTGATCAACACACAGGCATCCCACTCGCGCCAGCGCGCACGCTCTTCACCCAGGTAATGGGTGAACGCCTTCTGCCCCCAAGGGCAGTCCATCGGATTGCTGATCGGCGCAAATGCCGACACCGATTGATAGCGCCCCGGATTGCGCAAGGCACATACCAGAGCCCCGTGACCGCCCATCGAATGCCCGCTGATGCCGCGTTGTTGCGACGCAGGGAAATGAGCCTCAACCAATGCAGGCAATTCCTGCACCACATAATCATGCATCCGGTAATGTTGGGCCCAAGGTTGCTGGGTGGCGTTGACATAAAAGCCCGCCCCCAGGCCGAAATCCCACGCACCTTCCGGATCGTCCGGCACACCTTCGCCACGCGGGCTGGTGTCCGGACAGACGATAATCAGGCCCAACTCGGCGGCCAGTTTCATGGCGCCAGCCTTGTGCATGAAGTTCTCATCGGTGCAGGTCAGCCCCGACAACCAGTACAGTACCGGCAGCTTGACGCCCTGCTCGGCCTGGGGTGGCAAATACACGGCAAACACCATGTTGCAGCCCAGAACTTCAGAGCGATGCTGGTAACGCTTGTGCCAGCCGCCAAAGCTTTTCTGGCAGGAAATATTTGTTAAGGGCATAGAAGCAGCTCCAGGCTTTTAGCTGCAAACCGCATGATAGGCCCACTGTAGGAGCGAGCTTGCCTCGCGATCTTTTGATCGTTAAAAAGATCGCGAGGCAAGCTCGCTCCTACAGAGTCAGTGATTGGGCTTACCCCGGCTTGTAGCTATTCGTCAGAATTTAATAACAGTACGAATGCTTTTGCCTTCGTGCATCAGGTCGAATGCCTTGTTGATGTCTTCCAGGCCCATGGTGTGGGTGATGAACGTGTCCAGCGGGATTTCGCCGGTTTGCGCCATGTCGACATAGCTTGGCAGCTCGGTACGACCGCGCACGCCACCGAACGCCGAACCACGCCATACGCGGCCTGTCACCAGTTGGAACGGACGGGTCGAAATTTCCTGGCCAGCACCGGCAACGCCGATGATCACCGACTCGCCCCAGCCTTTGTGACAGCATTCCAGCGCCGCACGCATCAGTTGCACATTGCCGATGCACTCAAAGGAGAAATCAACGCCGCCGTCGGTCATGTCGACGATCACTTCCTGGATCGGGCGATCAAAGTCTTTCGGGTTGACGCAATCCGTCGCGCCCAGCTGTTTGGCAATCTCAAACTTGGCCGGGTTGATGTCGATGGCGATGATCCGCGATGCCTTGGCTTTGACCGCGCCAATCACTGCCGACAGGCCGATGCCGCCCAAGCCGAAGATCGCCACGGTGTCGCCTGGCTGGACCTTGGCGGTGTTGAGCACTGCGCCAATCCCGGTGGTGACGCCGCAACCCAGCAGGCAGACTTTCTCCAGCGGAGCATCTTTTTGAATTTTAGCGACGGAAATTTCCGGGAGTACGGTGTACTCCGAGAACGTCGACGTGCCCATGTAATGGAAAATCGGCTCGCCTTTGTAGGAGAAACGCGTGGTGCCGTCGGGCATCAAGCCTTTGCCTTGGGTCGAACGAATGGCCTGGCAAAGGTTGGTCTTGCCCGACAGGCAGAATTTACATTGGCGGCATTCCGGGGTGTACAACGGGATCACGTGGTCGCCAACGGCCACCGACGTCACGCCCTCACCGATGGCTTCTACGATGGCGCCGCCTTCGTGGCCCAGGATCGACGGGAAGATGCCTTCCGGGTCCGCGCCCGACAAGGTGTAGGCATCAGTGTGGCAAACGCCCGACGCCACAACCCGCAGCAGCACTTCGCCAGCCTTGGGCATGGCGACATCCACTTCTACGATTTCCAGTGGCTTTTTGGCCTCGAACGCTACGGCAGCACGTGACTTGATCATCCATCGTCTCCAGCAAAGTAAAAACAAGGTGCCGAGTGTAAATCAGCTCTGAGTGATTAATAATCCAGGCAAAAAGCAAAACATTATTGCTCTACAGGGACAATCGACCGTGAACGAAAACCGCTGGGAAGGTATAGACGAATTTGTCGCAGTGGCCGAGTGCGGCCAATTCACAGCGGCGGCAGAGCGCCTGGGCGTATCGTCTTCGCACATCAGCCGCCAGGTGGCGCGCCTTGAAGAGCGCTTGCAGACCCGTCTGTTCTACCGCAGTACCCGACGGGTCACACTGACCGAAGCCGGGCAAACCTTTTTGCAGCACTGCCAGCGCCTGCAAGATGGCCGCGAAGAGGCACTGCGTGCCATCGGCGACCTGACCAGCGAGCCCAAAGGCATGCTGCGCATGACCTGTGCCGTAGCCTATGGCGAACGTTTTATCGTGCCCTTGGTGACGCGTTTTATGGGCTTGTACCCACAATTGCGGGTCGACATTGAACTGACCAACCGGCCACTGGACCTCGTACACGAAAGTCTCGACCTAGCGATCCGGCTGGGCCGACTGCATGACTCAAGCCTGGTCGCAGCCCGCCTGGCCCCCAGACGCATGTACGTGTGCGCGTCGCCGTCGTATCTGGAGCGATACGGGCGGCCCCATAGTTTGTCGGAATTGAGCCGCCACAACTGCCTGATTGGCAGTTCGGACATCTGGCAACTGGAGCAGGATGGGCGAGAATTCTCGCAGCGGGTGCAAGGCAATTGGCGCTGCAACAGTGGGCAGGCGGTATTGGACGCGGCGTTATTGGGGGTTGGCTTGTGTCAGCTACCGGACTACTACGTGCTGGAGCATTTGAAGACCGGGGCGCTGGTGTCGTTGCTCGATGCGCACCAGCCACCCAATACCGCGGTGTGGGCGCTGTACCCACAACAACGGCACTTGTCGCCCAAAGTCAGAAAGCTGGTGGATTACCTGAAGGCAGGCTTGGCCAAGCGGGAAGAGTATTCGGGATCATAGAAACCTGTGTAGGAGCGAGCTTGCCTCGCGATCTTTTAAACGATCAAAAGATCGCGAGGCAAGCTCGCTCCTACGCGGGGATCAGCGGTTAGCCCAGCGCAGCCGCAGCCATTCAAGGTCTTCGGGGCGGGTGACTTTGATGTTGTCTGAACGGCCTTCGATCAGGCGTGGCGCCTGCCCCGCCCATTCCATTGCCGAGGACTCGTCGGTAATGGTCGCATCCGACACCAGGCTGTCAGCCAAGGCGCGGTGCAGCGCACCCAACCGAAACATCTGCGGCGTGTAGGCCTGCCAGATCAAGCTGCGGTCGACGGTTTCGACTGCCCGGCCATTTTTGTCCACGCGCTTGAGCGTGTCCCGCGCCGGAACCGCCAGCAAACCACCGACCGGATCATCTGCCAGCTCGTAGAGCAGCTTGTCGAGGTCTTCGCGTGACAAATTAGGTCGCGCGGCATCGTGTACCAGCACCCAGTCATCATCACTGGCGCCCTGCGCATGCAGGTACAACAAGGCGTTCAACACCGAATCGGCACGCTCGCGGCCACCGTCAACCCGGGCAATACGCGGATCGGCAGCACATCGCAAAGAGGGCCAGAACGGATCATCAAACGCCAGACTGACCACCAAACCTTTAAGGCCAGGGTGATCAAGGAAACAGCCAAGGCTGTGTTCAAGAATACTGCGCCCGCCCAACTGCAAATATTGCTTGGGACGGTCTGCGGCCATACGGGCACCCACGCCCGCGGCAGGAATCACGGCCCAAAAGGCCGGTGAGGCGATTCTCATTGGGCCAACTGGTAGAGGGTTTCGCCCTCTTTAACCATTCCCAATTCATGGCGGGCCCGTTCTTCAACGGTCTCCATGCCTTTTTTCAACTCGAGGACTTCCGCATCCAGCACGCGGTTACGCTCCAATAGCACTTCGTTTTCAGCATGCTGATCAGCAATTTGCTGCGTCAGATCTGTCACCTGCGCCAAACTCCCATTCCCCACCCACAGGCGATACTGCAGGCCAGCCAGAAGCAAGAGCAAAATGAGGAACAACCAATTGGGACTGCGCATCGAATATCAGGTATCCAGTGAAAAGACAGCCATGCCGACAAACGTAAACAACCAACAGTACAAAGCCTGGAAGAACCAGGCTTGTACTTGATAAGCATCAGGTTAGTGTCAAAACACCCACGATGGCGAGTTTTCTGACGCAACCTGTTGTCTTTTTACCACCAACTGCTTAGCCGCGGAACTCGCCACGACCGTTGTACTTGGCTTTAGCACCCAATTGCTCTTCGATACGCAGCAATTGGTTGTACTTGGAAACGCGGTCCGAACGGCACAGGGAACCGGTTTTGATCTGGCCAGCCGAGGTGCCCACGGCCAGGTCGGCAATGGTGGAATCTTCGGTTTCACCGGAACGGTGCGAGATCACAGCGGTGTAACCCGCGGCCTTGGCCATCTGGATGGCTTCCAGGGTTTCGGTCAGGGTGCCGATCTGGTTGAACTTGATCAGGATCGAGTTGGCGATGTTTTTATCGATGCCCTCTTTCAGGATCTTGGTGTTGGTCACGAACAGGTCGTCACCTACCAGCTGAACTTTCTCACCGATTTTGTCGGTCAGGATTTTCCAGCCATCCCAGTCAGACTCGTCCAGACCGTCTTCGATGGAGATGATCGGGTAGCGCTGAGTCAGACCTTTGAGGTACTCGGCGAAACCTTCGGAGCTGAACACCTGACCTTCGCCGGACAGGTTGTATTTGCCGTCTTCGTAGAATTCGCTGGCCGCGCAGTCCAGTGCCAGGGTCACATCAGTGCCCAGGGTGTAACCGGCGTTGGCGATCGCTTCGGAGATCACTTTCAGTGCATCTTCGTTGGACGCCAGGTTAGGTGCGAAACCACCTTCGTCGCCCACTGCGGTGTTCAGGCCACGGGCTTTGAGCACAGCTTTGAGGTGATGGAAGATTTCGGTGCCCATGCGCAGTGCGTCGGAGAAGGTCTTGGCGCCAACTGGCTGAACCATGAACTCCTGGATATCGACGTTGTTATCAGCGTGTTCGCCACCGTTGATGATGTTCATCATCGGGACCGGCATCGAGTAAACACCCGGCGTGCCGTTCAGGTTGGCGATGTGCGCGTACAGCGGCAGGTCCTGGTCCTGAGCTGCAGCCTTGGCTGCTGCCAGAGACACCGCCAGGATTGCGTTAGCGCCCAGCGAGCCTTTGTTTTCAGTGCCGTCCAGCGCGATCATCGCGTGGTCCAGCGCTTTTTGATCAACTGGGTCTTTACCCAGCAGCAGGTCGCGAATCGGGCCGTTGATGTTGGCAACCGCTTTCAGCACGCCTTTGCCCAGATAACGGCTCTTGTCGCCATCACGCAGCTCCAACGCTTCGCGCGAGCCAGTGGAAGCACCGGAAGGCGCGCAAGCACTGCCGATGATGCCGTTGTCGAGAAGCACGTCGGCTTCCACAGTGGGATTGCCACGGGAGTCGAGAACTTCACGACCTTTGATGTCGACGATTTTTGCCATTGTTGTAAGCACTCCAAAGTTGACGAAAACGACGCAGCTGAGGGAAATCTGGTTATCGCCGGCAAGGATCGAAAAACGGGCAGCCTTGCGGACGATAAAGCTCGGGCCACAAGAGCCCGAGAAATCGTGCGGTACTTTACCGGAGAAAAGCGGATCAGGCCGTTTCTATTGTCGGAAAACTTTTAACCAACTCATCCAGCGACTTCAGTTGAGCCAGGAAGGGCTCAAGCTTGTCCAGACGCAAGGCGCAAGGGCCATCGCATTTGGCATTGTCAGGATCCGGGTGCGCCTCAAGGAACAGACCGGCCAGGCCCTGGCTGATGCCAGCCTTGGCGAGGTCGGTAACCTGGGCACGACGACCACCGGCAGAATCGGAGCGACCACCGGGCATTTGCAGCGCGTGGGTCACGTCGAAAAAGACCGGGTATTCAAATTGCTTCATGATGCCGAAGCCCAGCATGTCGACCACAAGGTTGTTGTAGCCAAAGCTTGAGCCACGCTCACAGAGGATCAACTGATCGTTGCCCGCTTCTTCGCACTTGCTCAGGATGTGCTTCATTTCCTGAGGAGCAAGGAATTGGGCTTTTTTGATGTTGATCACGGCACCGGTCTTGGCCATGGCCACAACCAGATCAGTCTGGCGCGACAGGAAAGCCGGCAACTGGATGATGTCGCAGACCTCGGCGACCACGGCTGCTTGCGCAGGCTCGTGGACGTCGGTGATCACCGGCACACCAAACGCTTGCTTGATGTCCTGAAAAATCCGCATGCCCTCTTCGAGGCCGGGGCCACGGTAAGAGTTGATCGATGAACGGTTAGCCTTGTCGAAACTGGCCTTGAAGACGTAAGGGATACCGAGCTTTTCGGTAACACGTACGTATTCTTCGCACACCTGCATGGCCATATCACGGCTTTCCAGCACGTTCATGCCACCGAACAAGACCATTGGCTTGTCGTTGGCAATGTCGATATTGCCTACGCGGATAATTTTTTGCGCCATGCTGATTAAGCCTTCTTCTCGTGTTGCGCCAATGCTGCTTTAACGAAACCGCTGAACAGAGGGTGACCATCACGTGGAGTCGAGGTGAACTCCGGGTGGAACTGGCACGCCACGAACCAAGGATGATCCGGTGCTTCAACCACTTCTACCAGCGCGCCGTCACCGGAACGACCGGTCACTTTCAGGCCCGCTTCGATCAGTTGCGGCAGCAGGTTGTTGTTCACTTCATAGCGATGACGATGACGTTCAACAATCACGTCCTTGGCATAGCAATCATGAACCTTGGAGCCGGCTGCCAGTTGGCAGTCCTGCGCGCCCAGACGCATGGTGCCGCCCAGATCAGAGGTTTCGGTACGGGTTTCGACTGCACCGGTGGCGTCTTCCCACTCAGTGATCAAGCCCACAACCGGGTGGCCGCTGCTGCGATCGAACTCGGTGGAGTTGGCGTCTTTCCAGCCCAGCACGTTACGCGCGAACTCGATAACGGCCACTTGCATGCCCAGGCAGATACCCAGGTAAGGCACCTTGTTCTCGCGAGCATATTGAACCGCGGTGATCTTGCCTTCTACGCCGCGCAGACCGAAGCCGCCCGGAACCAGAATGGCGTCAGCGCCTTCGAGCAGTTCAGTGCCTTTGTTTTCGATGTCTTCGGAGTCGATATAACGCAGGTTGACCTTGGTACGGTTGGAAATACCGGCGTGGCTCATCGCTTCGATCAGCGACTTGTACGCGTCCAGCAGTTCCATGTACTTGCCAACCATGGCGATAGTGACTTCGCGCTCAGGGTTGAGCTTGGCGTCGACCACTTTGTCCCATTCGGACAGGTCGGCGCTGTTGCACTGCAAGCCAAAACGCTCAACGACGAAATCATCCAGGCCCTGAGCGTGCAGCATGCCCGGGATCTTGTAGATGGTGTCGGCGTCTTCCAGAGAGATGACCGCACGCTCTTCAACGTTGGTGAACAGCGCGATCTTGCGACGCGAAGACACATCAACGTGGTGATCGGAACGGCAGATCAGCACGTCTGGCTGCAGGCCGATGGAGCGCAATTCTTTAACCGAGTGTTGCGTTGGTTTGGTTTTCGTTTCGCCAGCAGTGGCGATGTACGGAACCAGAGTCAGGTGCATCAGCATGGCGCGCTTGGCGCCCACTTCGATGCGCAACTGACGGATAGCCTCGAGGAACGGTTGGGACTCAATGTCACCCACAGTGCCGCCAATCTCGACCATCGCTACGTCGGCATCGCCGGCGCCCTTGATGATCCGACGCTTGATTTCGTCAGTGATGTGCGGAATCACCTGGATGGTCGCCCCCAGGTAATCACCACGGCGCTCCTTGCGCAGGACGTGTTCGTAAACGCGGCCCGTGGTGAAGTTGTTGTTCTGGGTCATGGTCGTGCGGATGAACCGCTCGTAGTGGCCCAAGTCCAGGTCGGTCTCGGCGCCGTCATGAGTGACGAACACTTCACCGTGCTGGAACGGGCTCATGGTGCCCGGATCAACGTTGATGTAGGGGTCCAGCTTCAGCATGGTGACCTTAAGTCCCCGCGCCTCCAGGATGGCTGCCAATGAAGCCGAGGCAATGCCTTTCCCCAATGAAGAAACAACACCGCCCGTGACGAAGATGTAGCGCGTCATGAAAAACCCTAGAAGTCTGCGTTAAAGCGGTCAGAGCCGCCGGGGAGAGCGAAGGAAGGCCGAAGCCCCCAATCACCAGCATTAGTCACAGTGCACCTTTCGAAAAACTGCTGCGTTGAAACAGACCGATGGAGACCAACGGTTCGATACAAGCCACACATTTTTTTAAAATCGCCCAGCAAAGACTGCTTGGTAATCGGCAACATCTGCAATTCCGGTGAATTTACAGAAGTTGTATCAAGAAGGGAGCGTAGTCTACCGGAAAGCCCCTTTCAGCTCAAACCTTGATCGCTGGAAGTTGGCAACCACTGCAATTGCCAACGCCCACAGGGGTCGCAAGCCAGTCCCTGAAGGTTTGCCACCGCCAATAACTGCTCACTGCGGTACAACAGCGGCAATCTGCCACGCACAAAGCCGGGTACGCCGTGCTCGTTGAGCAAACGCTTGAGATCCCGATGCCCGCGTTGCGCCAGCTGCATCACCTCACCACCTTGACGATAGCTCACGTGCAAAGGACCTGCGGGAATCTCGCCGAGCAAACGTAACTGACCATTACCCGGCAGGCTCAATGGTAAATCCGCCTGCTCCCACGCCAACGGCGCAACAGGCTGACGCAACGAGTCGCCGCTTAACCACCAGAGGTGACCGCCAGCCCGGTGCAACTGGCCCTCGGCCAGTGTCCAGATCGGCTGCGCATCTTCGCGGGCATCGCGCAGGGTTTCCCAGCCGGCCCAATGATCGGTGTCCGGCAGTTGAGTGAAGCCGGCCAGCCAATGGCGCAACGCGTTGCGTTGACGGGCCGCTGAAAGCCCGGCAATCGGTGCCAGCGCCAAGGACGGCAGGCCAAGCCAGGAGAACTCGGTGTGCGGGGTTGCGGCGGCGATATCCTGTTGCGCCAACTCGTCGAGCAAGCCTTGCGCCTCGGCACAATGGGCAGCCGTGCGCGCCAGGCTCGCAGCAGCTTGCGGCCAGCGCTTGGTCAGGGTTGGAAAAACCTCATGGCGTAGATAGTTACGCGAAAAATCGGTTTGGGTGTTCGAAGGGTCTTCGACCCAGCTCAAGCCGTGCGCGCGCGCGTAGGTTTCCAGCTCGGCGCGAGAGACATCCAGCAAGGGACGGCACAAATGGCCCTGCCCCAGCGCCCGCTCACGGGGCATGGCGGCCACCCCGCTCACCCCTGCCCCGCGCAAAAGGCGAAACAACACGGTTTCTGCCTGATCATCACGGTGCTGGCCCGTCAGCAAGACTTCGCCCGCCTGCGTGACGGCTTCAAAAGCCTGATAGCGCGCTTCTCGTGCAGCGCGCTCAAGGCTTGCGCCAGGGCGGACCTGCACCTGGAACACCTGCAACGGCACAGCCAGCGAATCACACAGCACCTGACAATGCGCCGGCCAGGAATCAGCAGCCGCCTGCAAGCCATGATGCACATGGACGGCGGACAGAGCAGGAAGCGAGTGGGTTTGACGCAGATGGGCGAGCAGGTGCAGCAGAACGGTTGAATCAAGGCCGCCAGAGAGTGCGACGTGCCAGGAATTGGCGTTGCGCCAGGGGGTCAGGGCTTGAAGCAGTTGCGTTGAGAGGTTGGGCATGTCGAGCACCGTCCAGATCAAAAGCCCCTCACCCTAACCCTCTCCCGGAGGGAGAGGGAACTGACCGGATGCGAACTCTAGAACACCGCTAATCAGCGCCTCCCCCAGAGGGAGGGGAACTGACCGGGTGCGAACTCTAGAACACCGCTAATCAGCGCCCTCTCCCCCCGGGAGAGGGTTGGGGTGAGGGCAAGCTTCGATCAGAGACCGTAGCTCATCAGGCGGTCATAACGACGCTTGAGCAAGGTTTCGGTGTCCAGCTTTTTCAGCATGTCCAATTGCGACAGCAGCTCACCACGGATGGTCGCAGAGGCTGCGGCCGGATCACGGTGGGCACCGCCCAATGGCTCGGTGATGATCTTGTCAACAATACCCAGGCCCTTGAGGCGCTCAGCGGTAATGCCCATGGCTTCTGCTGCGTCCGGCGCTTTCTCGGCGGTTTTCCACAGAATCGAGGCGCAACCTTCTGGCGAGATCACCGCGTACGTCGAGTACTGCAGCATGTTCAACTGGTCGCAAACACCAATCGCCAATGCACCGCCCGAACCGCCTTCACCGATAACGGTAGAGATGATCGGTGTTTTCAGGCGAGCCATCACCCGCAGGTTCCAGGCAATCGCTTCGCTCTGGTTACGCTCTTCAGCGTCGATCCCAGGGTATGCACCCGGTGTGTCGATGAACGTCAGGATCGGCATTTTGAAACGCTCGGCCATTTCCATCAGGCGGCACGCCTTGCGGTAGCCTTCTGGACGCGGCATACCGAAGTTACGGCGAACCTTCTCGCGCACTTCGCGGCCTTTCTGGTGACCGATCACCATCACGGGCTGGTCATCCAGGCGCGCAATACCGCCCACGATGGCGGCGTCATCCGAGAAGTGACGGTCGCCGTGCAACTCGTCGAACTCGGTGAAGATGTGATCGATGTAGTCCAGGGTGTAAGGACGACGCGGGTGACGGGCCAGACGAGCAATTTGCCAACTGGTCAGCTTGCCGAAAATATCTTCAGTCAGCGTTTTGCTTTTGTCTTGCAGGCGAGAGATTTCATCGCTGATGTTCAGCGAGTTGTCATTACCGACCAAGCGCAACTCTTCGATTTTGGCTTGCAGGTCAGCAATCGGCTGTTCGAAATCAAGAAAATTCGGGTTCATAAGCATCCGTCTTGGGTCGGCGGCAAAGCATGCCAGCGGGTTTGAAGCCCAGCATTTGCTGGTGAATCCAACCCGACTGGGGCAGCCGGTTGATCTGTATCGCGCCTACCTTAAGGGAGAGGCGCTCTCAGGTCGAGATTAAAAATTCAGGTCGAGGTCAGGGCGCGTGTATCGCCCCTGACCGTCAACGGTATTGGAGGAAGACGTTGTCTCGCCCAAACTGGTCACGCAACGCTTGAATCAAGCTGTCTGCCGGATCAATTCGCCAGCTTTCGCCAAACTGCAGCAAAGCCTTGGCGTCTGCGCCGGTGTAGTCCAGGGTGATCGGGCACGCCCCACGGTGTTTTTTGAACAACTCGCCCAAAAAGCGTAATTGATCGCCTTTGAGCGCCGCTTGCGTCACTTTCAGACGCAAACTTTCAGCCAGGCTGGTGCGCGCTTCTTCCATGCTCATCACGCGCTTGACCCGCAAACGCAGGCCGCCGGAGAAGTCATCATTGCTGACCTCACCTTCGACCACCACCATTGCATCAGTCTGCAACAGCGATTGCGCCGAATGGAAGGCCTCGGCAAACAGCGAGGCTTCGATGCGCCCTGAACGGTCGTCCAGGGTGATAAAGCCCATCTTGTCGCCCTTTTTGTTCTTCATCACGCGCAAGGCAATGATCATCCCCGCGACGGTCTGGGTGTCCCGCGCCGGTTTCAGATCAATGATGCGCTGACGGGCAAAGCGGCGGATCTCACCTTCATATTCATCAATCGGGTGACCGGTCAGGTACAGCCCAAGGGTGTCTTTCTCACCTTTGAGACGTTCCTTGAGGGTCAGTTCCTTGGCCTTGCGGTGGTTGGCATAGACATCCGCGTCTTCTTCGACAAACAAACCGCCAAACAAGTCGGCATGCCCGCTGTCGTGGGTGCGCGCAGTCTGTTCAGCCGACTTGATGGCCTCTTCCATCGCCGTCAGCAACACCGCGCGATTCAGGTCGATATGCGCCTGATAAGCCTTCGGCTCGTCATAGAAGTACGGTCCAAGACGGTCCAGCGCACCACTGCGGATCAAACCGTCGAGGGTACGCTTGTTGATCCGCTTGAGGTCAACACGGGCACAGAAATCGAACAGATCAGTAAACGGTCCGTCTTTGCGTGCTTCGGTGATGGCCTCAACCGGCCCCTCACCCACCCCTTTGATCGCGCCCAGGCCGTAAATAATGCGGCCTTCGTCGTTCACCGTGAACTTGAACTCCGAGGCATTCACATCCGGCGCATCAAGACGCAGCTTCATGCTGCGAATTTCTTCGATCAGGGTCACAACTTTGTCGGTGTTGTGCATATCCGCCGACAACACCGCGGCCATGAACGGTGCCGGGTAGTGAGTTTTCAGCCAGGCCGTCTGGTACGACACCAGACCGTAAGCAGCGGAGTGAGACTTGTTGAAACCATAACCGGCAAATTTCTCTACCAGGTCGAAAATGTTACCGGCAAGGTCGGCATCAATATTGTTGTTGCCACAGCCTTCGATGAAACCGCCGCGCTGCTTGGCCATTTCTTCGGGTTTTTTCTTACCCATGGCTCGACGCAGCATGTCAGCGCCGCCAAGGGTGTAACCGGCCATGACCTGAGCAATCTGCATCACCTGTTCCTGATACAGGATGATGCCGTAGGTCGGCGCCAATACCGGCTTGAGGCCTTCGTACTGGTAGTCGGAGTGCGGGTACGCCAGTTCGGCGCGACCGTGCTTACGGTTGATAAAGTCATCAACCATGCCTGATTGCAGCGGGCCCGGACGGAACAGGGCCACCAGTGCGATCAAGTCTTCAAGGCAGTCGGGCTTAAGCTTTTTGATCAGCTCTTTCATGCCGCGCGACTCAAGCTGGAACACCGCAGTGGTCTCGGCTTTTTGCAGCAATTGGTACGTGGGCTTGTCGTCCAGCGGGATAAAGGCGATGTCCAGCGGCGCTTCATTGACCTTGGCGCGGTCACGGTTGATGGTTTTCAGCGCCCAGTCGATGACTGTCAGGGTCCGCAGACCGAGGAAATCGAACTTCACCAGACCTGCCGACTCAACGTCATCCTTGTCGAACTGGGTGACCAGACCGCCACCCTCTTCATCGCAGTAAATCGGCGAGAAGTCCGTGAGTTTGGTCGGGGCGATAACCACACCACCGGCGTGCTTACCGACGTTACGCACAACGCCTTCAAGCTTGCGCGCCATTTCCCAGATTTCGGCAGCCTCTTCATCGACCTTGATGAAGTCGCGCAGGATCTCTTCCTGTTCAAAGGCCTTTTCGAGGGTCATGCCCACTTCGAACGGGATCATCTTCGACAGGCGGTCAGCCAGGCCGTAGGACTTGCCCTGAACCCGCGCCACGTCGCGGATTACCGCCTTCGCAGCCATCGAACCAAAGGTGATGATCTGGCTTACGGCGTTACGCCCGTATTTTTCGGCCACGTACTCAATAACCCGGTCGCGACCATCCATGCAGAAGTCGACGTCGAAGTCGGGCATCGATACCCGCTCCGGGTTAAGGAATCGTTCGAACAGGAGGTCGTATTCCAGCGGATCAAGGTCGGTGATCTTCTGCACATACGCCACCAGCGAGCCGGCACCCGACCCCCGGCCAGGCCCCACCGGCACGCCGTTGCTTTTGGCCCACTGGATAAAGTCCATTACGATCAGGAAGTAACCGGGGAAGCCCATCTGGATGATGATATCCAGCTCGAAATTCAGCCGGTCGACGTACACCTGACGCTTGGCGTCGTAGTCTTCGGTGGTGTCTTTGGGCAGCAGAACGGCCAAGCGCTCTTCAAGGCCTTCAAAGGACACTTTGCGGAAATATTCATCGATGGTCATGCCATCGGGAATCGGGAAGTTAGGCAGGAAGTGAGTGCCCAGCTTCACGTCAATATTGCAGCGCTTGGCAATTTCGACCGTATTGGCCAGCGCCTCCGGCAGGTCACTGAACAGCTCGGCCATTTCTTCGGCGCTTTTCAGGTACTGCTGGTCGCTGTAGTTCTTGGAGCGGCGCGGATCATCCAGCGCCCGGCCTTCACCAATGCATACGCGAGTTTCGTGGGCCTCGAAATCTTGCTGCTTGATGAAGCGCACATCGTTGGTCGCCACCAATGGCGCACCGATCTCATCGGCCAGCGCAACGGCGGCGTGCAGGTGCTCTTCATCATTGGGGCGGCTGGTGCGCTGAACTTCGAGATAAAAGCGCTCGGGGAACACCGTCATCCACTCAAGCGCCAGGGTGCGCGCCTCTTCGGCGTTACCGCTGAGCAGCGCCAGGCCGATCTCGCCCTCTTTGGCAGCCGACAGCATGATCAAACCGTCGGCCGCTTCAGCGACCCACTCACGCTCAATGATCACCTGGCCATTGCGCTGACCGTCGATAAAGCCCCGCGAGATCAGCTCGGTCAGGTTGCGGTAACCCACGGCATTCATCGCCAACAGGCTGATACGGCTCAGCGGGTTATCCGGGTCTTTGTTCGACAGCCACAGGTCGGCACCACAAATCGGCTTGATACCGCCGCCCATGGCGGTTTTATAAAATTTGACGAGAGAACACATGTTGTTCTGATCGGTCACCGCAACGGCGGGCATGTTCATGCCGGCCAGGGTTTTGATCAGCGGTTTGATCCGCACCAGGCCATCGACCAGGGAGTATTCAGTGTGCAGGCGCAGGTGAACGAATGAAGCCGGCATGGTGATCCTGTCTATCAGCTTTGGAAAACAACAAGGCCCGGATTGTACCGGGCCTTGGCAAAAACATCAGCCTCGCGACTAAACCTTGGCAAGGCCTTCACGCGCTTCGTACGCACGGCGAACCGGGCCGAACGAGCGTCGATGAATAGGCGTCGGGCCCAAACGCTCAAGGGCTTCCAGATGGACGGAGGTCGGGTAACCCTTGTGCCCACCGATACCATAACCGGGGTATTGCAGCTCAAAGGCCGCCATCTCGCGGTCACGGCTGACCTTGGCCAAAATCGAAGCGGCAGCAATGGCCGGGACCTTGCTATCGCCCTTGACCACCGCTTCAGCCGGCATGGCCAGCTTGGGGCAGCGGTTGCCGTCAATCATCGCCAGCTTAGGGGTGATGCTCAGCCCCTCTACCGCCCGCTGCATGGCCAGCATGGTGGCGTGCAAAATGTTCAGTTCGTCGATTTCTTCGACTTCAGCCCGCGCAATGCACCAGCTCAAGGCTTTTTCGCGAATCTCATCGAAAAGCTTTTCACGACGCGCTTCAGTCAGTTTTTTCGAGTCGTTGAGGCCCGCAATCGGGCGCTTCGGGTCAAGAATGACCGCTGCCGTGACCACGGCACCGCACAACGGGCCACGACCGACTTCATCAACACCGGCAACCAGGTCTTCAACCTGATTGACCAGATTGAAGTCCAATCCGATTTGCATAGTCACTGTACTCATTAAGATTTTGCGATCAGGCCCAGCACCGCGTCTGCGGCCTGATTGGAAGCGTCGAGACGCAATGTGCGATGGATCTCGTCAAAGCCGCGTGTTTGTTCCTCACCGCCATCCAGCAAAGGCAAGACGGTATCAGCCAGCGCATCTGGCGTTGCAGCATCCTGCAACAGTTCAGGCACCAACAGGCGTTGAGCCAGCAGGTTGGGCAGTGACACGTACGGGCTTTTGACCAGACGCTTGAGGATCCAGAACGTCAGCGATGACAAGCGATACGCAACCACCATCGGCCGTTTGTACAGCAGCGCCTCAAGGGTCGCGGTACCGGAGGCGATCAACACCGCATCACAGGCGGCCAGCGCCAGGTGTGACCGGCCATCGAGCAAGGTCAAAGGCAAGTCACGACCGACCAGCGATTGCTCAATCTGAATACGACGCGCGTTATTGGCGCAAGGCAATACAAAACGGACCTCAGGACGTGCCTGATAGACCTTCTGCGCAGCATCCAGAAACAAACCGCCCAGCTTGCCGACTTCCCCGCCACGGCTGCCGGGCATCAAGGCGATCAGCGGGCCATCGGGCAGGCCCAGCTCAGCACGCGCAGCAGCACGATCAGCTTGAAGCGGGATGGCATCAGCCAACGGGTGGCCGACAAAACGCACCGGCACGCCCTTCTCTTCGTAGAATTTGGCTTCAAATGGGAACAGCGTGAGCATCAAGTCGCAGCCTTCGCGAATTTTCAGCACTCGCTTTTGACGCCATGCCCACACCGACGGGCTCACGTAGTGCACGGTCTTGATCCCGGCACGGCGCAATTGCAGCTCGATATTGAGGGTGAAATCAGGCGCGTCGATACCGATAAACACGTCAGGCTTTTCAGCAATCAGCGTTTTAACCAGCTCTTTGCGGCGCTTGAGCAGCTCACGCAGGCGGCCAAGCACTTCCACCAGGCCCATGACCGACAAGCGCTCCATCGGGAAGTAAGAGCTCATGCCCTCTGCTTCCATCAATGGACCGCCGACGCCAATGAACTCGATATCCCCATGACGGGCCTTGAGCGCACGCATCAGCCCGGAGCCGAGAATGTCACCGGAGGCTTCACCAGCCACCAGAGCAATACGCAATCTGGCCATGATTAGCGCGTAATGCCGCGAGTAGAGGAACGGATCGACTCGACGAACATCGCCACTTCAGGGAACTGCACAGCCGGTTCGGCCAGTTCAGCCAGCGCCTGGTCGACGGTAAGGCCCTGTCGATAGACCACTTTGTAAGCTCGGCGCAGGGCGTGAATGGCTTCATCGCTGAAACCACGGCGGCGCATGCCTTCAAAGTTCATGCTGCGCGCTTCGGCCGGGCTACCGAACACGGTGACAAACGCCGGAACGTCTTTACCGATGGCAGTGCCCATGCCCGAAAAACTGTGCGCACCGATATGGCAGAACTGGTGAACCAGCGTGAAGCCGGACAGGATCGCCCAGTCACCCATGTGCACATGGCCCGCCAGGGCGGCGTTGTTAACCAGAATGCAGTGGTTGCCAATCACGCTGTCATGCCCGATGTGGGCATAGGCCATGATCAAGTTGTGATCACCCAGCGTTGTTTCAGCACGGTCCTGCACGGTGCCGCGGTGAATGGTGACGCCTTCACGAATAACGTTGTGGTCACCAATCACCAGGCGCGTTTCTTCGCCTTTGTACTTCAGATCAGGTGTGTCCTCGCCTACCGAAGAAAACTGGTAGATGCGATTGTGTTTACCGATCCTGGTTGGGCCTTTAAGAATCACATGCGGCCCAATCACAGTCCCCTCGCCGATTTCCACACCTGCGCCGATGATCGACCAAGGGCCGACCTCGACGTCGTCGGCCAAAATGGCCGTCGGATCGATGATTGCGCGAGGGTCAATCAAACTCATAGTTTGCGTTCCGCACAGATGATCTCAGCCGAGCACACTGGCTTGCCGTCAACCGTGGCCTGGCATTCAAATTTCCAGATGGAGCGCTTGCAGCTCAGGAACTTGGCTTCAAGGATCAGTTGATCCCCTGGCAGTACAGGCTGACGAAAGCGCAGCTTGTCGGAGCCGACGAAATAATAGAGCGTGCCGTCAGAAGGCTTCAGATCCATCATCTTGAAACCCAGGATGCCAGCGGCCTGAGCCATGGCTTCAATGATCAGGACGCCCGGCATGATCGGGTGCGCCGGGAAGTGACCATTGAAGAAAGGTTCATTGATGCTGACATTCTTGTAGGCACGAATGCGCTTGTTCTCGACATCCAGATCCACCACTCGGTCCACCAGCAGGAACGGGTAACGGTGGGGCAGATATTCGCGAATCTCGTTGATGTCCATCATTTCGTGGGGAAGCCTGTAATAAAGATTGGGCGCGCGCGACTAAGGCGCGCTCCTCTAGCAAATCAAGGAAGCAAACCAGTGGCTATGCACTCTTGATATGGAAAATGTACTAGCCCTCTGAAGAAGCTTTACCGTCCGGGGTCACTTCCCCGACGCGCTTTTCCAGATGTTTTAGCCGTCTTGCAATGTCATCCAGCTGGCGTATGCGTGCCGCACTTTTGCGCCACTCCGCAGCCGGCTGCATGGCAGTACCGGAAGAATAGGCTCCTGGCTCGGTGATCGAATGCGTCACCATCGTCATGCCAGTCAAGAACACGTTGTCACAAATTTCAATGTGACCGACCAAACCAACTCCGCCTGCGAGCATGCAGTGCTTACCGATTTTAGTACTACCGGAAATGCCTACACACGCGGCCATCGCCGTATGGTCACCCACCTGAACGTTGTGCGCGATCTGGATCTGGTTATCCAGTTTGACGCCATTGCCGATCAACGTATCGGCCAAAGCACCCCGATCAATGGCCGTGTTGACGCCAATTTCGACATCATCACCGAGGGTCACACCGCCAATTTGAGCGATTTTCTGCCAAATACCTTTTTCGTTGGCGAAACCAAAACCTTCGCCACCCAACACGGCACCCGACTGAATCACCACACGCTTGCCGATATGCACATCGTGGTACAGGGTCACACGAGGTGCCAGCCAGCCGTCTTCACCAATGGTGCAACGCGCACCGATAAAGCAATGCGCACCGATGGTGACGCCGGCAGCGATTCGCGCACCGCTCTCAATGACCGCAAACGCACCGATGCTCGCCATTGGATCAACCACCGCATCGTCCGCAATCACGGCCGAAGGGTGAACCCCGGCAGTGGCTTTGGGCTTGGGGTCGAACAAATGGGAAATTCGGGCATACGCCAGGTAAGGATCGGGCACAACCAGCGCATCCCCCGCGTACTCCTCGGCATCCGCCGCCTTGAGCAGTACCGCTCCAGCGTGGCAGTCAACGAGGTATTTACGGTATTGGGGATTAGCCAGAAAGCTCAACTGAGCTGGGCCGGCCTCTTGCAAAGTGGCCAGCCCAGTAATTTCTTTCTCCGCGGAGCCACGCAAGGTGGCCCCGAGGAACTCGGCCAATCGGCCGAGTTTTATAGTCGCGGTCATAATTACTTCAGCTGATTCATGCGCTCAATCACTTGGCGAGTGATGTCGTACTGAGGTTTTACATCAATCACAGCACCACGCTCGAACACCAGGTCAAAGGCGCCTTTCTTGATGACTTCTTCAACAGCGCTGTCCAGTTTTGGCTTCAGCTGTTTCAGCATTTCACGGTCAGCAACGGCCTTGGCTTCGTTCAGCTCCTTGGACTGGAACTGGAAGTCACGGGCCTTTTGCTTGAATTCAAGCTCCAGACGCTCACGCTCGCCTTGCTGCATTTTGTCGCCGCCGCTAACCAGACGGTCCTGGATGCCCTTGGCGCTGCTTTCCAGGTTTTTCAGTTTAGTCAGTTGTGGGCCAAATTTTTTCTCGGCATCCACGGCATAACGCTTGGCAGCGTCGGATTCAAGCAGTGCCATTTGATAGTTCAGCACAGCAATTTTCATGTCGGCAAAAGCCGGGCCCGCTGCCAAGAGCGAAGCCAGGAGAACCAATTGAGTCAACTTACGCACGATGCACTCCTAAAAAATCCGTTGTCTGTATCTATAGTCAGGCTTTTAGAAAGTCTGGCCGAGGGAGAATTGGAACACTTGAGTGTCTGCGTCATCCGGTTTCTTGATCGGCATGGCCAAGCTGAAGCTCAGCGGGCCAAGCGCAGTTACCCATGTCACACCTACACCCACAGAACTGGCCATATTGCTAAAGCTGATATCGCAATTCTTGGTTTCGCCCTTGCAGTTGGTGTCGAACACGTTACCCACATCCCAGAAGACGGAAGTGCGCAGGGAACGTTGATCCTTCACAAACGGCATCGGGAACAGAACTTCTACACCACCCTGGATCAGCACGTTACCACCGAACGGCAGCGGGTCTTGATCCGGGTCGGCAATCGTACCCGGGTTCTTACCGGTACTCGGCGTACTGCGTGGGCCCAGTGCGCTGTCTTTAAAGCCACGTACCGAGTTGAAACCACCCGCGTAGTAGTTCTCGTAGAACGGCAGACCTTCAGTCGAACCGTAACCATCACCATAGCCCAACTCTGTGTGCAGGCGAGCAGTGAAGGTATCGCTCAACGGCTGGAACAACTGTGCACGATAGTCCAGTTTGTAGAACTGCAGGTCGCTGCCAGGAATGGTGGTTTCCAGCACCAAGCTCTGCGACGTACCACGGGTTGGCAACACGCCTTTGTTCAGGGTCGACTC
The DNA here is from genome assembly GCF_001043025.1 of Pseudomonas helleri. Taxonomy (GTDB): domain Bacteria; phylum Pseudomonadota; class Gammaproteobacteria; order Pseudomonadales; family Pseudomonadaceae; genus Aquipseudomonas; species Aquipseudomonas helleri. The sequence continues at coordinate 181,903 of NZ_JYLD01000003.1, forward strand.
GGACCAGCCAACCGACGCCTTGAAGTTGAGGTACTTGTCACCTTCACGGTTTACGAAGTCGAAGATCTCGTCAACGGTGTAACGACCGGTGCTGATTTCATCCTGCTGAACGGTCAGGCCGTAGGTCAGACGGGAGGTATCGCTGATCGGGTAGCCCATGGTAACGCCAGCACCCAGGCTGTCGACCGAGTAGTTGGCAACGTCAACGTCCAGCTCTTTGTAGTCAGTGGTGCGGTAGAAAACGTTGTAGCCCAGGCTCACACCGTCCGGCGTCCAGTACGGGTCAACGTAGCTGAAGTTGTAACGGCTCTGGTATTCGCTGCGGGTCAGGCCGATGCTGACCTTGTTACCCGTACCCAGGAAGTTGTTCTGGGTAATCGAGCCACCCAGGATCAAACCGGCGCTCTGAGCAAAACCGACGCTGGCGGTGATCGAACCCGACGCTTGTTCTTCAACAGCGTAGTTCACGTCAACCATGTCGTCAGTGCCTGGCACTGCCGGAGTTTCAACGTTCACTTCCTTGAAGAAGCCCAGACGCTCAAGGCGAACCTTGGACTGGTCGATCAGGTAAGTAGAAGCCCAACCGCCTTCCATCTGGCGCATTTCACGACGCAGCACTTCGTCTTCCGACTTGGTGTTGCCGCGGTAGTTGATACGGTTCACGTAAGCACGCTTGCCCGGATCGACCACAAAGGTGATGGCGACGGTGTGGTTTTCAGGGTCTGGCTGAGGCACGCCGTTCACGTTGGCGAAGGTGTAGCCTTCGTTACCCAGACGACGGGTGATCAGCTCGGAAGTGGTGGTCATCAGCTTGCGCGAGAACACCTGGCCTGGCTGAACCAGCAGCAGCGACTTGATCTGATCTTCCGGGACCTTGAGGTCACCGCTCAGTTTGACCGAGCCGACATTGTATTTTTCGCCTTCGTTCACGTTGACCGTGATGTAGACGTTCTTTTTGTCAGGGGTGATCGATACCTGGGTCGAGGCGATATCCATGTTGATATAGCCGCGATCGAGGTAGTAGGAACGCAGACGCTCCAGGTCACCCGACAGTTTTTCACGCGCATACTTGTCGTCGTTCTTGAAGAACGACAACCAGTTGGTGGTTTTCAGTTCGAACAGATCAACCAGGTCAGATTCCGGGAAGACCGTGTTACCCACCACGTTGATGTGCTGGATAGAGGCAACGGTGCCTTCGTTGATGTTGACCTTCAAGGCAACGCGGTTGCGCGGCTCAGGCACCACTTCGGTGTCTACCGTCGCCGAGTAGCGGCCTTGGGCAACATACTGACGTTGCAACTCGTTACGAACACCTTCAAGGGTCGCACGCTGGAAGATTTCGCCTTCAGCCAGGCCCGATTGTTTCAGGCCTTTCATCAGGTCATCAGTGGAGATCGCCTTGTTACCGTCAATGGTGATGCTGGAGACGGAAGGACGTTCGACAACCGTAATGACGAGCACATTGCCATCACGACCCAGTTGGATATCCTGAAAGAACCCGGTTTTGAACAACGCACGAGTGGATTCCACCAAACGGCGGTCATCCGCTACCTCACCCACGTTCAGCGGTAACGCGCCAAACACGCTGCCGGCGGAAACCCGCTGGAGCCCGTTGACACGGATATCAGAGATAGTGAAGGACTCGGCGTGAACTTCGGCGATCATCAGTACGGCGAGAACCGCAGTTAGCAGCAGACGTTTCATGAAGTCCTTTCTTATTCCAACTGGCAATAAACAAACTGCCGCAAAATGCGGCAGATTCGCAATTCAGCGAAGTGTTTACAGTCGTCCCAAGTCGTTGACCAGAGCAAGCAACATCACTCCGACCACCAAACTGATACCGATCTGCATCCCCCAACCCTGTACCCGATCCGACAAGGGACGACCACGCGCCCACTCGATCAGATAAAACAACAAGTGCCCACCGTCCAGGACGGGAATAGGCAACAAGTTCAGAACCCCCAGGCTAATACTCAGATAAGCCAGGAAATTCAGGAAATCAGCAACGCCCGACTGGGCAGAAGCGCCCGCCACTTTAGCAATGGTTATCGGTCCACTCAAGTTTTTTACCGAGAGCTCGCCGAACAACATTTTCTTCAGTGAATCGAGCGTCAATACGCTCATGGTCCACGTACGCTTGACCCCTTCGCCGATGGCGGCGACCGGGCCATAGCTGACTTCGCGAATCATCGCAGGTGGCCAATCGACACCTTTGACCCCTGCCCCCAGATAACCGGTCGCCGCATCACCTTCACCGCGAGCGGCCAGAACCACCGGCACCTCAAGCGCAACACCGTCGCGCTCGACGCGCAAATCTACGCGGGCCGCGGGCCGCAGACGAACCCAGTCCACGACTTGTTGCCAGTCATTGATGGCCTGACCGTTCATGGACAGCAGTTTGTCACCGGTCTTGAGGCCAGCCGCCTGGGCCGGGCCTTTAGGGTCGAGTTCTGCCAAAACGGCTGGCAGCTCAGGGCGCCATGGCCGAATACCCAACGATTTGATCGGATCCGGCTCATCAGCCCCTTTTAGCCAGTCATGCAAAACAAGCTGGTGGGAGCTTTCAACATCGGAATCGGGGCCGCGCACCGCAACCTGAATGGAACCGCTTTCGCCGAGGCGACGCACCAGTTGCAGGTTGACGTTCGACCAGCCCACCGTTGGCTGGCCATCAATTGAAACAATTTCCTGACCGGCTACCAGGCCGGCTTGTGCCGCCAGGCTGCCGCTTTCGACCGCGCCGATCACCGGGCGCACCTGCTGGCTGCCCATCATTGCCAGCACCCAGAAGAACGCAATGGCCAGCAAGAAGTTGGCCACAGGCCCGGCCGCAACGATGGCAATGCGCTGCCCGACGGTTTTACGGTTGAAGGATTGATCGAGCTGGTCGGCCGGAACATCGCCTTCACGCTCGTCGAGCATTTTTACGTAGCCGCCCAGCGGAATCGCTGCAACGACAAACTCAGTGCCCTGACGGTCATGCCAGCGTAAGAGAGGCGTACCGAAGCCCACAGAAAAGCGCAGAACCTTGACGCCGCAACGGCGCGCCACCCAAAAGTGACCGAATTCATGAAATGTGACCAGCACCCCCAATGCCACCAGGGTGCCAACAATCATATAGAGCGCACTCATCTACTTTCTCCGCGATTCTGTCCGGCTCCGACATGTACCACTTGTCAGTTGTTACGGCTCAACCACTGCTCAGCTCGCAGTCGCGCTTGGGTATCTACCGCAAATACAGCATCCAGCTCATCGACTGCAATCACAGGCTCATTGCTTAACACATCTTCAATAAGGTTGGCGATTTGCGGGTAACGAATCTTGCCGTCAAGAAACGCCGCCACCGCCACTTCGTTTGCTGCATTGAGGGTCGCGGGTGCGCTGTTACCCGCCTCGGCTGCTTCCCGACACAGACGCAAACAAGGGAAACGCTGTTCGTCCGGACGCTCAAAGTCCAGCCGCGCAACCGCAAACAGATCCAGCGGCGCAACACCCGAGTCGATACGTTCAGGCCACGCCAGGGCATTGGCAATGGGTGTGCGCATGTCCGGATTACCAAGCTGTGCCAAGACCGAGCCATCCACGTAATCGACCAGCGAGTGAATCACGCTTTGCGGGTGGATCACCACTTCAACCTGGCTTGGCTTGGCATCGAACAACCAGCAGGCCTCGATCAGTTCCAGGCCCTTGTTCATCATGCTCGCCGAATCAACGGAGATCTTGCGCCCCATCGACCAATTGGGATGAGCACACGCCTGATCCGGGGTGACATGTTGCAACAACTCTAAAGGCGTCTCGCGGAACGGTCCGCCCGACGCCGTCAGCAATATCCGCCGCACACCGACCGAACCCAGGCCGCGTGCGTAGTCCTGTGGCAAACACTGGAAAATCGCGTTGTGCTCACTGTCGACAGGCAGCAATACCGAACCGCTGCGACGAACGGCCTGCATAAACAGATCGCCGGTCATGACCAGCGCTTCTTTATTGGCCAAGAGAATTTTTTTGCCAGCGTTAACCGCAGCCAACGTAGGACGCAAACCAGCCGCACCCACGATTGCTGCCATGACCGTGTCAACTTCTGGAGCAGAAGCCACCTGACACAAGCCTTGCTCACCCACCCACACTTCAGTGCCGAGCTTTGCCGCCTGCAAACCGGCCCGCAGTTGGCTGGCTGCACGCTCGTGCGGCACTACAACTACTCGCGGCTTGTGTTCGAGACACAAGGCCAGTAGCTCCGGGATACGGCTAAAACCGCTCAGACCAAAGACCTGATAGCGGTCAGGGTGACGCGCAATAACATCCAGGGTGCTCAGGCCAATCGAGCCTGTAGCCCCCAGCACCGTAATCTGTTGAGGTCGACTCATGATCCGGCAATCCAAAGCAGTACAGCAAACAACGGAACCGCCGCCGTCAGACTGTCGATACGGTCCAGCACCCCGCCGTGACCAGGCAGCAGGTTACTGCTGTCCTTGATACCGGCCTGACGCTTGAACATGCTTTCGGTGAGGTCGCCCACCACAGACACCAGCACAATCATCGCTGCACCCAACAGTGCTGCGATGATTTCGCCAACGCTCCAGCCACGCACCAGACCGACAGCAGCCGTGATCACCAGACTGAGGATCAAACCGCCATACACGCCTTCCCAGCTCTTGCCCGGGCTGACTTTAGGGGCCAGCTTGCGTTTCCCGAACTTGCGCCCGGAAAAGTAAGCGCCGATGTCAGCGCCCCACACCAGCACCATGACCGCCATGATCAGCCAGTTGCCCAGCGCCATCGCCTTGATCAGCACCAGCCCTTGCCAGGCCGGCAGCAAAATCAGCAGGCCAATCACCAGCTTGGTCAAGGTTGCCGACCAGCGCTCGGCCGACTCAGGAAACGTCAGCACCAGCCAGGTTGCAGCGCCCCACCACAAAATTGCGGCGCCCAGCACCCAGGGCGCCAGATCCGGGAAAACGTACAAACCAAACAGCAGCAGAGCCACGAGTACTGCAAAAGCCACCCGCGCCAACTGAGCTTCAAAGCCCGCCAGACGCGCCCATTCCCAGGCACCCAAGGTCACGACCAGGCCTATGAACAGCGCAAAGCCAGACCCTTCGAGCAGGAAAAACCCGCACAAAGCGATGGGCAGCAATATGAGTGCAGTAATGATGCGTTGTTTAAGCATTAAACCCGGGCTCCAGCTTCAACCTGCTCACTCGTTTTACCGAAGCGACGCTGGCGAGAAGCGAAATCAGCCAGCGCATTGCGCATGGCTTCGTGTTTGAAGTCCGGCCAGAACAGGTCGGAGAAGTACAGTTCGGCATACGCCAACTGCCACAGCAGGAAATTGCTGATGCGGTGCTCGCCGCCTGTGCGGATGCACAGGTCAGGCAAAGGCAGATCGCCAGTCACCAGACAGTTTTGCAACAGGCCCGGGGTGATGTCTTCAGGCTGCAGATGCCCCGCCTGAACTTCACGCGCCAGGCGCTGTGCGGCCTGTGCAATGTCCCACTGGCCGCCGTAGTTAGCGGCAACCTGCAGTACAAAGCGATCAGGCCCTGCCGTCATCTGCTCCGCCTCACGCATCGCCGCCTGTAATTCAGGGTGGAAGCGCGAACGGTCGCCGATGATCCGCAAGCTGATGTTGTTGTCGTTGAGGCGCCGGGCCTCACGCCGTAGCGCCTTGAAGAACAAGTCCATCAAGGCGCTGACCTCAGCGGCGGGGCGCTGCCAGTTTTCACTGGAGAACGCGAACAAGGTGAGCACCTCGACCTTGGCCTCGACGCACACCTCAATCACTGCGCGAACTGCATCCACTCCCGCTTTATGCCCGGCAACACCTGGCAGAAAGCGTTTTTTCGCCCAGCGATTATTACCATCCATGATGATCGCGACGTGGCGCGGCACCGATGATGGCTCTGTCTGCTTGGTCTTTTCCATAAAACGCCCAGACCCTTATACGGCCATCAGGTCCGCTTCTTTCGCCTTGGTAGCCGCATCAATGTCTGCCTCGGCCTTGTCGGTCAGCTTCTGAATATCAGCAGCGGCGCGACGCTCTTCGTCTTCGCTGATTTCTTTGTCTTTAACCAGTTTTTTCAGGTCGCTCAACGCATCGCGACGGATGTTGCGAACAGCAACACGCGCGTCTTCAGCGGCGCTACGAGCTTGCTTGGTGAAACCTTTACGGGTTTCTTCAGTCAAGGCCGGCATGGAGATCAGCAGCAGCTCACCCAGGTTGGTCGGGTTGAGGTTCAGGCCAGCGCTCTGGATAGCCTTGTCGACCGCGGCCAGCATGTTGCGCTCAAACGCCACAACTTGCAGGGTACGCGAGTCTTTTACCGTTACGTTGGCAACGCTGCTCAACGGGGTATCGGCGCCGTAGTAAGGCACCATCACGCTGCCCAGGATGCTTGGGTGCGCTTTGCCGGTGCGGATCTGGCCAAAAGCATGGGCCAAGGATTCCAGCGACTTCTGCATGCGCGTTTGAGCGTCTTTTTTGATTTCATTGATCATTGTTGAACTTCCTCGATCAGAGTCCCTTCAGCGCCGCCATGGACAATATTCAGCAAGGCGCCGGGCTTGTTCATATTAAATACACGCAATGGCATTTTATGGTCACGGCACAGACAAATGGCCGTAAGGTCCATAACACCCAGTTTGCGATCCAGTACTTCATCGTAAGTCAGATGATCGAACTTCTCGGCATGCGGGTCTTTAAATGGATCTGCGGTGTACACGCCGTCAACCTTGGTTGCTTTAAGCACCACGTCAGCGTCGATTTCAATAGCACGCAAGCAAGCAGCAGAATCCGTTGTAAAGAACGGATTACCGGTGCCTGCAGCGAAAATCACCACATCTTTAGCGTTCAAATGACGCATTGCCTTGCGACGATCGTAATGATCAGTCACACCAACCATCGAAATAGCCGACATTACGATGGCAGAGATATTCGCACGTTCCAGCGCATCGCGCATGGCCAAGGCGTTCATCACGGTTGCCAGCATGCCCATATGGTCGCCAGTCACTCGATCCATACCGGCCGCGCTCAGGGCAGCACCGCGGAACAGGTTGCCACCACCGATCACCAAACCTACCTGGACGCCGATGCCGACCAGTTGGCCCACTTCCAGCGCCATGCGGTCGAGTACTTTGGGATCGATCCCGAACTCTTCAGAGCCCATCAGGGCTTCACCGCTTAGCTTGAGTAGGATGCGTTTATAGCGAGTTTGATAACCAGCGCCCTGCTGAGCCATTGCGAATCTCTCCTGCCGCGTTTTAAAAAATCTGTGCGAGGCCACTTTCAGCCCGCGCTTACTCTAGCGTGGCGCTGCACAGCAGCACCATCGGAACACGACTTATGCAATCGGTTCCGCAAGAAAAGGGAAAACCCTCTCCCATTTGAAAAGAGGCTGCGCGCGTGAGCGGGCAGCCTCTTCGGGTCGACAGTGTAAAACTGTCTTATTGCTTGGCTGCAGCCAGCTGAGCAGCAACTTCTTCAGCGAAGTTGTCGACTGGCTTCTCGATGCCTTCGCCTACTTTGAAGTAAGTGAAGGAAACGATTTCAGCGCCGGCTTTCTTGGCCAGCTCGCCAACTTTGATCTCTGGGTTCTTAACGAAAGCTTGCTCAACCAGGCTAGCTTCGGCCAGGAACTTGCTGATGCGGCCTTTGATCATGTTTTCAACGATGTTTTCTGGCTTGCCGGCAATCTTGTCAGCATTGAGGCTCAGGAACACCGCTTTTTCACGCTCGATCGCGTCTTCAGAAACTTCCGAAGGCAGCAGGAACTCTGGGTTGCTTGCAGCAACGTGCATAGCGATGTCTTTGGCCAGCTCAACGTTGCCGCCTTTCAGAACAACCGCTACACCGATTTTGTTGCCGTGCAGGTAACCACCGACAACATCACCCTCAACGCGAACCAGGCGACGGATGTTAACGTTTTCGCCAACTTTGCCGACCAGTACCAGGCGATCAGCTTCTTGAGCTTCGATCAGAGGCTCAACAGTCGTCAGCTTGTCAGCGAATGCTTTTTCAACGCTGGCAGCAACGAATGCTTTGAAGTCGTCCTGCAGGGCCAGGAAGTCAGTCTGCGAGTTCACTTCCAGCAGAACTGCGGATTTACCGTCTTCCTTCAGAGCGATTGCACCTTCAGCAGCAACGTTGCCTGCTTTTTTGGCAGCCTTGATGGCGCCGGAAGCACGCATGTCGTCGATGGCTTTTTCGATGTCGCCGCCAGCCTTGGTCAAGGCTTTCTTGCAATCCATCATGCCTTCGCCAGTACGCTCACGCAGTTCTTTAACCAACGCTGCAGTAATCTCTGCCATTTCAAAATTCCTCTTGGATAGGTTTTCAACCATTCCACCCGACCGAACGGGCGTTCAATTCGTATGAAGCCTGCCTCGAGGCTCCCAGCCAGCCGCATTCTGATACAGCAATGACGAGAGCATGTCCAATAAATGGATTTCGAGGTGGCAAAAAGGGGGCCAAGCCCCCTTTTTGCGCACTGAGTAAACGCTAGGCGTTAGTTACTCAGCCTTCAACTACCGCTGCAGCTGGAGCTTCTTCGACGAAAACGTCGGTGCCGCCAGCAACGTGGTTGCGACCACGGATAACAGCATCAGCCATCGCACCCATGTACAGCTGGATAGCGCGGATTGCGTCATCGTTGCCCGGGATGATGTAGTCAACGCCTTCTGGGCTGCTGTTGGTATCGACAACGCCGATTACCGGAATGCCCAACTTGTTAGCTTCGGTGATCGCGATGCGCTCGTGGTCAACGTCGATAACGAACAGTGCGTCTGGCAGACCGCCCATGTCCTTGATACCACCCAGGCTACGATCCAGCTTTTCCAGATCGCGAGTGCGCATCAGCGCCTCTTTCTTGGTCAGCTTGGCGAAAGTACCGTCTTCTGCTTGAACTTCAAGGTCACGCAGACGCTTGATGGAAGCACGGATGGTTTTGAAGTTGGTGAGCATGCCGCCCAACCAGCGGTGATCGACGTACGGCGAGCCGCAACGTGCTGCTTCTTCAGCAACGATCTTGCCAGCGGAACGCTTGGTGCCGACGAACAGAATCTTGTTTTTGCCCTGGGCCAGACGCTCTACGAAAGTCAGAGCTTCGTTGAACATTGGCAGGGTTTTTTCAAGGTTGATGATGTGGATCTTGTTACGCGCGCCAAAGATGTATTTACCCATCTTCGGGTTCCAGTAACGGGTTTGGTGACCGAAGTGCACACCGGCCTTCAGCATATCGCGCATGTTGACTTGGGACATGGTAGTTCCTTAATAAGTCGGGTTAGGCCTCCACGTATCCCAACGACCAACCAGCAGCTTCGAGCTGAAGGCACCCAGGTCATCGTGTCGATACGTGTGTGGGTTTGTGCTCTGCGGGCTATACCCGCAAAGCGGCGCATTTTATATCACAAGACACCTAAAAAACGAAGCGCGAATTCAGACTTTATTGCTAAGCCGTTGTCGCACAAGGATTTGCGCCCTGTAGGAGCGAGCTTGCCTCGCGATCTTTTGATCGGTGGTGTGCCCTTTAACTGCACAACGGCATTTCACCGATTTAGCCCCTACAACGAACCAAGCAGATCAAAAACCCTGATCAAAAGCAGCCCCTTCCTTTTGCTAGAGCCTTGGAATAGGGCCAGAATGCCCCACTCTATTAATAGAAGCGATGGCGCAAGGCTCATGTTTACAGCCGACCGTCTGGTAGAATCGCGTTTTTATGGCGGTGTGTAGCTGAAATAACTCGTCACACACCCGCAACCCCGTTGATGAGCGCTTACGCGCGAAGAGAGCCTGTATGACCGTCACCCTCAAAACTCCCGAGGACATCGCAAAAATGCGTATCGCCGGCAAACTGGCCGCCGACGTACTGGAAATGATCGCTGAACACGTAAAACCCGGCGTCACCACCGAAGAGCTGGACCGCATTTGCCATGACTATATCGTCAATGTGCAACAGGCCATCCCTGCGCCGCTCAACTATAAAGGCTTCCCCAAGTCGATCTGCACCTCGATCAACCACGTGGTCTGCCACGGCATTCCGGGTGACAAGGCGCTGAAGGAAGGCGACACCCTGAACATCGACGTGACCGTCATCAAAGATGGCTACCACGGCGACACCAGCCGCATGTTCCATGTCGGTAAAGTGCCGGTCTGGGCTGAGCGCCTGTCGCAAGTGACCCAGGAATGCATGTACAAGGCCATCGAACTGGTCAAGCCTGGCTGCCGCCTGGGCGATATCGGTGAAGTGATTCAGAAGCACGCCGAAAAGAACGGCTTCTCGGTGGTTCGCGAGTTCTGCGGCCATGGCATTGGCAAGGTGTTCCACGAAGAGCCGCAAATCCTGCACTACGGCCGCGCGGGCACCGGCATGGAACTCAAGGCGGGCATGACGTTCACCATCGAGCCGATGATCAACCAGGGCAAAGCCGACACTAAAGTGCTGGGCGATGGCTGGACGGCGATCACCAAGGACCGCAAGCTGTCTGCGCAGTGGGAACACACCCTGCTGGTGACCGACACCGGTTACGAAATCTTCACCCTGCGCAGCGATGACACCATCCCGCGGGTTTCGGCCTGATAGTAACCCCCACACATCCCACGACAGGAAAGCCAATCGATGCCGCAGGTGGATCCCGAACTTTTTGACCGCGGCCAGTTCCAGGCCGAATTGGCATTAAAGGCAAGCCCGATTGCCGCTTTCAAAAAGGCAATCCGCCAGGCACGCGAAGTGCTCGACGAACGCTTTCGCAAAGGCCGCGATATTCGACGATTGATCGAGGACCGCGCCTGGTTCGTCGATAACATCCTGCAACAAGCGTGGGACCAGTTCAGCTGGAGCGACCAGGCCGATATCGCCCTGGTCGCGGTGGGCGGTTATGGCCGGGGTGAATTGCACCCCTACTCCGACATCGACCTGCTGATCCTGCTCGACAACGCAGACCATGAAATCTTCCGCGATTCCATCGAGCGGTTTCTGACCCTGCTGTGGGACATCGGCCTGGAAGTCGGCCAGAGCGTACGCTCTATCGACGAATGTGCAGAGCAAGCCCGCGCCGACCTGACCGTCATCACCAACCTGATCGAAAGCCGCACCATTGCTGGCCCCGAGCGCTTGCGTCAACGCATGCTCGAAGTCACCAGCACCGACCACATGTGGCCCAGCAAGGAATTCTTTCTGGCCAAGCGTGCCGAGCAAAAAGCCCGGCACCACAAGTACAACGACACCGAATACAACCTTGAGCCCAACGTCAAAGGCTCGCCCGGCGGCCTGCGCGACATTCAGACCATCTTGTGGGTAGCCCGTCGCCAGTACGGGACCCTGAATTTGCGCGCCCTCGCTGGTGAAGGCTTCCTGGTCGAAAGCGAACACGACCTGCTCTCTTCCTCCCAGGAGTTTCTCTGGAAGGTCCGTTACGCCCTGCACATGCTCGCTGGCCGCGCTGAAGACCGTCTGCTGTTTGACCATCAACGCAGCATCGCCGAGTTGCTCGGCTTTACCGGCGAAGACACCAAGCAGACCATCGAAAACTTCATGCAGCAGTACTACCGGGTGGTCATGAGCATTGCCCAGCTCAGCGACCTGATCATCCAGCATTTCGAAGAAGTGATCCTGGCCCCGGAAGACGAAGCGCCACCGACGCCGATCAACTCGCGCTTTCAACTGCACGACGGCTATATCGAAGCCACCAGCAACAACGTATTCAAGCGCACGCCGTTCGCCATGCTCGAAATCTTCCTGCTGATGGCGCAGCACCCCGACATCAAAGGCGTGCGGGCTGACACCATCCGCTTGCTGCGCGAACACCGCTACCTGATCGACGATGATTTTCGCAGCGACATCCGCAACACCAGCCTGTTTATCGAGTTGTTCAAATGCAAAATCGGCATCCATCGCAACCTGCGCCGGATGAACCGCTACGGCATTCTCGGACGTTACCTGCCGGAATTCGGCTTTATCGTCGGGCAAATGCAGCACGACCTGTTCCACATCTATACGGTCGATGCGCACACCCTGAACCTGATCAAGCACCTGCGCAAATTGCAGTACACCCAGGTATCGGAGAAATTCCCGCTGGCCAGCAAACTCATGGCCAAACTGCCCAAGCCTGAGCTGATTTACCTCGCCGGGCTGTACCACGATATCGGCAAAGGCCGCCACGGCGACCACTCGGAGATTGGCGCAGTGGACGCAGAAGCCTTCTGCATTCGTCATCACCTGCCCGCCTGGGATACACGGCTGATCGTATGGCTGGTGCAAAACCACCTGGTGATGTCGACCACCGCCCAGCGCAAAGACCTGTCAGACCCGCAAGTCATCCATGACTTTGCCCAGACTGTGATCGACGAAACCCACCTCGACTACTTATATGTACTGACCGTGGCCGACATCAACGCCACCAACCCGACGCTGTGGAACTCCTGGCGCGCCAGCCTGTTGCGCCAGCTCTACACCGAGACCAAGCGCGCCCTGCGTCGCGGCCTGGAAAACCCGGTCGATCGCGAAGAGCAAATTCGTCAGACGCAAAGCGCTGCGCTGGACGTGCTGGTGCGCAACGGCAACGATCAGGACGATGTCGAGCAGCTCTGGTCGCAGTTGGGCGATGACTACTTCCTGCGCCACACCTCGGCCGATGTGGCCTGGCACACCGAAGCCATCCTGCAGCAACCTGTAGATGGCGGCCCGCTGGTGCTGATCAAGGAAACCACCCAGCGCGATTTCGAGGGCGGCACGCAGATCTTCATTTACGCGCCCGACCAGCACGACTTCTTCGCCGTGACCGTGGCGGCCATGGACCAGCTCAACCTCAACATTCATGACGCGCGCATCATTACCTCCAGCAGCCAGTTCACCCTCGACACCTACATCGTGCTCGACAACGACGGCGATTCGATCGGCAATAACCCGGAGCGCATCGAAAAAATCCGCAAAGGCCTGACCGAAGCCCTGCGCAACCCGGACGACTACCCGAACATCATCCAGCGCCGGGTACCGCGCCAGCTCAAACACTTTGCTTTCCCGCCGCAAGTGACGATCCACAACGACGCCCAGCGCCCGGTCACCGTACTGGAACTCAGCGCCCCGGACCGTCCCGGCCTGCTGGCACGCATCGGGATGATCTTCCTGGAGTTCGACCTGTCGCTGCAGAACGCCAAGATCGCCACCTTGGGCGAGCGCGTCGAAGACGTCTTCTTCATTACCGACGAAAACAATCAGCCATTGTCTGACCCACAACTGTGCATACGTTTGCAGGAAGCCATCGTGGAGCAACTAACGGTCAACAAAGACTCAACCCCAACCTGGCGCCTGAGCATCTAGCCGCCGAGTGAGACCCGCATCCAATGAACAACGCTCTAAACCAGTTGCAGCCTTACCCGTTCGAAAAACTGCGTGCCCTGCTGGGTAGCGTGCAGCCCAACGCCGACAAGCGCCCGATTGCGCTGTCGATTGGCGAACCGAAACACCGCTCGCCCGATTTCGTGGCCAAGGCCCTGGCGGACAACCTCGACCAGATGGCGGTCTACCCGACCACCCTCGGCATCCCTGCCCTGCGCGAAGCGATTGGTCGCTGGGCCGAGCGCCGTTTTAACGTGCCGGCTGGCTGGCTGGACCCGGCGCGCAACATCCTGCCCGTCAACGGCACCCGTGAAGCGCTGTTCGCCTTCACCCAGACCGTGGTCAACCGCAGCGACGACGGCTTGGTGATCAGCCCGAACCCGTTCTACCAGATCTACGAAGGGGCCGCGTTTTTGGCCGGCGCCAAGCCGCACTACCTGCCGTGCCTGGCTGAACAAGGCTTCAACCCGGACTTCGACGCGGTGTCGGTCGACACCTGGAAGCGCTGCCAGATCCTGTTCCTGTGCTCGCCGGGCAACCCGACCGGCGCCTTGATCCCGCTGGCAACCCTGAAAAAACTGATTGCACTGGCTGACGAACACGACTTCGTGATCGCCGCCGACGAATGCTACAGCGAGCTGTATTTCGACGAGCAGACCCCGCCAGAAGGCTTGCTCAGCGCGTGCGTGGCCTTGGGCCGTGAAGACTTCAAGCGCTGCGTGGTCTTCCACAGCCTGTCCAAGCGTTCGAACTTGCCGGGGCTGCGCTCGGGCTTTGTCGCCGGTGATGCCGAGATCCTCAAAGCGTTCCTGCTGTACCGCACCTACCACGGCTGCGCCATGCCGGTGCAAACCCAGCTGGCGAGCATTGCTGCCTGGAACGACGAAGAACACGTGCGCGCCAACCGCGACCTGTACCGCGCCAAGTTCGATGCCGTGCTGGAGATTCTGACGCCGGTACTGGATGTACAGCGCCCGGATGGCGGGTTTTATCTGTGGGCGAATGTCGAAGGGGATGACACAGAATTCTCCCGCGACCTGTTCGCAGAAGAACACGTGACCGTGGTGCCGGGTTCTTACCTGTCACGCGAAGTCGACGGCTTTAACCCGGGTGCAGGCCGCGTGCGCATGGCCCTGGTCGCGCCATTGGCTGAATGCGTAGAAGCCGCCGAGCGGATCCGCGACTTCATCCAGCGCCGCCGCTAAACCCGGCCTACCCGCCCACTGTAGGAGCGAGCTTGCTCGCGATCTTTTGATCTTTTAAAAGCTCGCGAGCAAGCTCGCTCCTACAGGGGATCGGTGTATTCGCTGCCTTACTTCACCGTCCCCAGATTCGCTTCGCTCAAATCCAGATCACGCAAAATCTCGCTGAGCACGTCATCGCCGATCTCATGGTGGCGACGCAAGCTGTAAAGCTCCAGACGCTGTGCCCTGAGCGCCTTGAGGCGCAAGCGGCTTTCCAGCAGGTCCATCTGCGAGGCCAACGCCTGCGCTTCAGCCGAGTCATTAAACACTTCGAGCTGATGACGGTATTCAGACATGATCCGCGCCTTCAATTCAGCCGCCAGTGCTGCTTGGGCCGCGTCTTGCGGGCTATCGGCCGGCTCAACCACGTCTTCGGCTTCCAGTGCATGAATCGCCGCTTCAGCCGTGCGCCGCCAGGCTTCGCGCACTTCTTTGCGCATGGCGTCGTCCGGGCTCTTGGGGATGCCGCGCAACAACAAAGGCAAGGCGATACACGCCGCCACCAGCGACAGCAAAATCACCCCCGCCGCAATAAAGATCAGCAGGTCACGCTCAGGGAAGTCCACCCCTGCGCTGATCAACAACGGCACCGACATCACACCGGCCAAGGTCACCGCACCGCGCACACCACCGACCGTCAGCAACCAGCATGAACGCGCCGTCGGCACCAGGGTCAGGTCGCCCTTGCCGCGCCAGCGACGCAAGAGGCCAAACAGGCGCCAAATGCTCTGCACCCAGATAAAACGCAGCGCCAGCAGCACCAGAAAAATCGCCACCACGTCCAGGCAGCGATAAAACAGGGTCGGCCACAAGGTGGTTTCGTGGCTGACCACCGCCTTGATGATGTCTGGCAGTTGCAAGCCCAATAGCAAGAAGATCAGGCCATTGAAGGCAAACTCCAGCAGCCCCCACACACTGCGATTAAGCAGGCGCGTACTGGTTTGACGCGGCAACAGATCCAGCCAGCTTTGCATCATCCCCGCCGCCACCGCCGACAAAATGCCCGAGGCGCCCAAGCGCTCAGCCAGTACGTAAGCGGCAAACGGCAGCAGCAACATAAACACGACGTGGGTCGCCGGGTCATCCCAGCCGCGACCGATCATCCAGGCCCGCAGGCGCCCCACCAGCCAACTCAGCGCCACACCGATGGCCAGGCCACCACAGGCCACCAGTACAAAGGTCAGGCTGGCATTGGTCAGCGAGAACACCCCGGTGATGGCTGCAACCAGGGCAAATTTGAACGTCACCAGGCCCGAAGCGTCGTTCATCAGGGCTTCGCCCTGAAGCATATGCATCAGCGGGCCGGGCAGGCGGTTCTGGGAAATGGCCGACACCGCCACGGCATCCGTCGGTGACAGTACAGCAGCCAGGGCAAACGCCACCGGCAAGGGAATCGTCGGCAAGAGCCAATGAATGAAGTAACCCGCCCCGACCACGGTGAACAGCACCAAACCCACTGCCAACGTCAGAATCGGCCCACGCAAACGCCAGAATTCACGTTTGGGCATGCGCCAGCCATCCGAGAACAGCAACGGCGGCAAGAACAGAAACAGGAACAGCTCCGGGTCCAGTGCAACGTGCAAGCCCAGGGTTGGCCAGGCCAACACGGCACCCGCAGCAATTTGCACCAACGGCAGAGGTAAAGGGATCACACGCCCCAATAAACGCGAGACTCCTACTAACATCAGCAGGATGAGTACGGTATAGGCGGTTTGCATATCAACAAAATTCCCGAACAATCAGCGTTAACTGAATTCAAACACAGCTAGCAACAATTTTAGATCCAGCCTCATAGTAGCTTCAAATGGCTGACGTCGACCTTGAACATAAGTCTCAATGCGACTACCTGTCACAAGATCCTGCCAAGGTTGCAGGCAGCCTGCGCTCAAGCGCCTCGCCCATGGCATAATCCGCCACCGCTTATTTCCACGCATCTCCAAAGGAGGGGCAATTCAGTGACCGATTCGAGCAAGACGTTGCACCTTTTCGGCATCAAGGCCTGCGACACCATGAAAAAGGCTCGCACCTGGCTGGATGAACATGACGTGCGTTATGACTTCCATGATTACAAAAGCAGCGGTATCGACCGTGAACACCTGACTCAATGGTGCGACGAGCACGGTTGGCAAGTTGTGCTCAACCGCGCAGGCACTACCTTTCGCAAACTCGAAGACGAACAGAAAGCCGATCTCGACCAAGCGAAAGCCATTGAGCTGATGCTCGCCCAACCCTCGATGATCAAGCGCCCGGTGCTCGATCTCGGTAATAAAACCCTGATTGGCTTCAAGCCTGATCTTTATGCGGCGGCCCTTCTCTGAGCCAACTGGCTAAAGCCCGCCCCTTCTTTTTTGTACGAGGTAATTGCATGTCTACTACCCTATTCAGCGCGGCCTTCGGTGTCGGCACTCAAAACCGTCAAGGCGCCTGGCTGGAAGTGTTCTACGCACAACCGCTGATCAACCCGTCGGCCGAACTGATCGCAGCTGTCGCGCCGATCCTGGGCTACACCGGTGGCAATCAGGCAATCACCTTTACCACCGCTCAAGCCGCGCAACTGGCTGAAGCCGTCAAGCCGGTTGACGCTGCCCAGGCCGCGCTGCTGACCCGCCTGGCCGAAAGCCACAAACCACTGGTTGCCACCCTGCTGGCCGAAGACGCTGCCCTGACCTCCACCCCGGAGGCTTACCTGAAGCTTCACCTGCTGTCCCACCGTCTGGTCAAGCCGCACGGCCTGAGCCTGGCGGGCGTGTTCCCGCTGCTGCCGAACGTGGCCTGGACCAGCCAGGGCGCCATCGACCTGGGCGAGCTGGCTGAGCGCCAACTCGAAGCCCGCCTGCGTGGCGAACTGCTGGAAGTGTTCTCGGTCGACAAGTTCCCGAAAATGACCGACTACGTGGTACCGGCTGGCGTGCGTATCGCTGACAGCGCGCGTATCCGTCTGGGCGCCTACATCGGCGAAGGCACCACCGTGATGCACGAAGGTTTCGTCAACTTCAACGCCGGCACCGAAGGCCCGGGCATGATCGAAGGCCGTGTTTCGGCGGGCGTCTTCGTCGGCAAGGGTTCGGACCTGGGTGGCGGTTGCTCGACCATGGGCACTCTGTCGGGCGGTGGCAACATCGTGATCAAAGTGGGCGAAGGCTGCCTGATCGGCGCCAACGCCGGTATCGGCATACCATTGGGCGACCGCAACACTGTTGAGTCGGGTCTGTACGTGACCGCAGGCACCAAAGTCGCGCTGCTGGACGAAAACAACCAACTGGTTAAAGTCGTCAAAGCCCGTGAACTGGCCGGTCAACCAGACCTGTTGTTCCGTCGCAACTCAGAAACCGGCGCTGTGGAATGCAAAACCCACAAGTCGGCCATCGAGCTGAACGAAGCGCTGCACGCTCACAACTAAGCGTTTGTCTGCCACTGACGGGGCTGGCTGCTTGCAGCCTCGTCAACAGAGCCTTGAACACCATGCTTTTGCCTTCTCCCTGGCGCGCTGACTTTCCGGCCATCGCCGCCCTGCAACGTCAGGACCAGACTTATCTGGACAACGCTGCCACCACGCAAAAACCTCAAGCCCTGCTCGACGCACTGACGCACTACTACGCCAGTGGCGCCGCCAATGTGCACCGGGCCCAGCACCTGCCGGGCGCGCATGCCACCCAGGCGTTTGAGAACTCGCGCTGCAAAGTCGCCCAATGGCTCAACGCGGCTGACTGCGGGCAAATAGTCTTTACCCACGGTGCCACTTCGGCACTGAACCTTCTGGCTTACGGGCTGGAACACCTTTTCAATCCGGGCGATGAGATTGTCATCAGCGCCCTGGAGCACCACGCCAACCTGCTGCCCTGGCAGCAGCTTGCCCAGCGTCAACAGTTAACCCTGGTGGTGTTGCCGCTGGATGCCGACGGCGTAATCGACCTTGACGCCGCCACCCGCCTGATTACCCCGCGCACCCGCCTGCTGGCTGTCAGCCAGTTGTCTAACGTGCTCGGCGTATGGCAGCCCTTGCCTGAGTTGCTGGCCCTGGCCAAAGCGCAGAACGCCTTGACTGTGGTCGATGGGGCCCAAGGCGTGGTCCATGGCCGTCAGGACGTGAATGCGCTGGGCTGCGACTTCTATGTGTTTTCCAGCCACAAACTGTACGGCCCGGACGGGCTGGGCGTGCTGTTTGGCCGCCATGGCGCACTGGCCAGCCTCAAGCACTGGCAGTTTGGCGGCGAGATGGTCCAGGACGCCGACTACCAGCACGCCACCTTCCGCCCCGCCCCGCTGGGCTTTGAAGCCGGTACACCGCCGATTGCCAGCGTGATTGGCTTGGGCGCGACCCTGAGCTACCTGAGCAGCCTCGACCAGAGCGCCGTCGACGCTCACGAAGCCGCGTTGCACGCGCTGCTGATTGAAGGCCTGCAACAGCGCCCCGGCATTCGCCTGCTGGGCTCGCCGCAACTGGCACTGGTGAGTTTTGTGGTCGAGGGCGTGCACAACGCCGACCTTGCCCACTTGTTGACCGAGCAAGGCATTGCCGTGCGGGCCGGGCATCATTGCGCCATGCCCCTGCTGAAAAGCCTTGGCTTGGCAGGCGCCATCCGCGTGTCGCTGGCGCTGTACAACGACTCAGATGACCTGCAACGCTTTTTCGATGCCCTCGACCAGGCCCTGGAGTTGCTGCAATGACCCTGCCCGCTGAGGCTCAGGCCGCCCTCGACAGCTTTGAACACTGCGCCAGTTGGGAACAACGCGCCCGCCTGCTGATGCAATGGGGCCAACGCTTGCCCGAGTTGGCCGAGGCCGACAAAACCGAGGCCAACCGCGTGCACGGCTGTGAAAGCCAGGTGTGGTTGGTGGGTGAATTAAAAGACGGCCACTGGCAATTTGCTGCCAGCAGCGATGCACGCTTGATTCGCGGGTTGGTGGCGTTGCTGCTGGCGCGGGTCAATGGCTTGTCCAGCGAGGCGCTGCACCACGTAGACCTGCCCGACTGGTTCAACCAGCTTGGCCTGAGCCGCCAGTTGTCGCCATCGCGCAGCAACGGGCTGAATGCGGTGTTGCAGCGGATGCGCGAGTTGTCTGCTTAACACTGACCCTGTAGGAGCGAGCTTGCCTCGCGATCTTTTGATCGTTTAAAAAGATCGCGAGGCAAGCTCGCTCCTACAACTCAGGGTTTGGCCTTGACCTTCTCTGAAGGTCGGCGCACGCCCGCCACGATCTTGTCCACGGCCTTGGTGGCCGCGACCATGCCGAAGGTCGCGGTAACCATCATCACGGCACCAAAACCGCCAGCGCAATCGAGCTTCACGCCATCGCCGACAAAACTCTTCTGCAGGCAAATGCTGCCGTCAGGCTTGGGATAGCGCAGTTGCTCGGTCGAAAACACGCACGGCACGCTGTAATGACGGGTCACTGTGCGCGAAAAGCCGTAATCGCGGCGCAAGGTAGAACGCACTTTCGAGGCCAGCGGATCATTAAAGGTCCGGTTCAAGTCGCAGACCTGAATCAGGGTCGGGTCAATTTGCCCGCCCGCACCGCCCGTGGTGATGATCTGGATCTTGCGCCGCTTGCACCAGGCAATCAGCGCCGCCTTGGCATTGACGCTGTCGATACAGTCGATCACGCAGTCAATGTTCGGGGTGATGTATTCAGCCATGGTTTCGCGGGTCACGAAATCCGCCACCGCATGCACGGTGCACTCCGGGTTGATCTCGCGCAGGCGCTCCGCCATCACTTCGACTTTGTCCCGACCAATGGTCGAGCTCAGCGCGTGCAACTGGCGGTTGCTGTTGCTGACGCACACGTCATCGAGGTCGAACAACGAGATTTCGCCGACGCCGCAGCGGGCAATGGCCTCGGCCGCCCACGAGCCGACACCGCCCACGCCCACAATTGCCACGTGCGCTGCACGCAGTCGTTCCAGGCCTTGCAGCCCATATAACCGGGCGACGCCGGCAAACCGTGGATCTTCTGTACTCATCACCAACACCCCAAAAACCGGCGCGCATTATAGGGGGCATGCGGGCCGTTGAGTATCTTTACCAAGCTCTATGCGACCAACACTGCTTTAATGACCCACTAGTTAACAAGACAAGAGCTACAAGCAACAAAGAAAGAACTTAAGAGTGCTCTAGCTGCCCAATGCGCGACCTGATTCCGTGCGCTGTACGGTAGGTCAGAGCGCAGTGTAGGATGCGCGCCGTTTGGCACCTGCCGATCGATCTTCGTTCCACTCCTTTTGGAACCCGAAAACGTTATGTCATCGCGTAAATTTGGACTCAACCTGGTGGTCGTGCTGGCCATCGCTGCCCTCTTCACAGGCTTCTGGGCGCTGATTAACCGCCCGGTATCCGCCCCCAACTGGCCTGATCAGATCTCCGGTTTTTCGTACTCGCCGTTTCAACAAGGCCAGTACCCGCAAAAGGACCAGTACCCGACCGACGATGAAATGCGTCGCGACCTGGAGATCATGAGCAAACTGACCGACAACATTCGTACCTACTCGGTCGACGGCACCTTGGGCGACATCCCCAAGCTGGCGGAAGAGTTCGGTCTGCGGGTGACCCTCGGCATCTGGATCAGCCCTGATCTGGAGCGCAACGAGCGCGAAATTCAAAAAGCCATCGAACTGGCCAATAACTCGCGCAGCGTCGTACGGGTCGTGGTCGGTAACGAAGCGCTGTTTCGCGAAGAGATCACCCCCGAAGACCTCGCCGTGCTGCTGGACCGGGTGCGGGCCGCAGTTAAAGTCCCGGTGACAACGTCTGAGCAATGGCACATTTGGGAGAAATACCCGCAACTGGCCAAGCACGTTGACCTGATCGCCGCGCACATCCTGCCGTACTGGGAATTTATCCCGGTCGACAAAGCTGGCCAGTTTGTTCTGGACCGCGCCCGCGACCTGAAAAAGCTCTTCCCGAAAAAACCGCTACTGCTCTCCGAGGTCGGCTGGCCGAGCAACGGCCGCATGCGCGGTGGCGCCGACGCGTCACCGGCTGACCAGGCGATTTACCTGCGTACGCTGGTCAACAACCTGAACCGTCGCGGCTACAACTACTTCGTGATCGAAGCCTTCGACCAGCCGTGGAAGGCCAGCGATGAAGGTTCGGTAGGCGCGTACTGGGGTGTATTCAACGCGGCCCGCCAGCAAAAATTCAACTTTGAAGGCCCGGTGGTTGCCATCCCGCAGTGGCGCGTACTGGCCATTGGCTCGGTGGTGATGGGCTTGCTGTCGCTGGCCTTGCTGCTGATCGACGGCTCGGCCTTGCGTCAACGTGGCCGCACCTTCCTGACCTTCACTGCGTTCCTGTGTGGTTCGGCGCTGGTATGGATCGGCTACGACTACAGCCAGCAATACAGCACCTGGTTCAGCCTGACGGTGGGCTTCCTGCTCGGGCTGGGCGCGCTCGGGGTGTTTATTGTGCTGCTCACCGAGGCCCATGAACTGGCTGAAGCGGTCTGGATTCGCAAGCGTCGCCGGGAGTTTTTACCGGTCGAAAGCGACGATGCCTACCGCCCGAAAGTCTCGATTCATGTGCCGTGTTACAACGAGCCGCCAGAGATGGTCAAACAGACGCTTAACGCGCTGGCCAACCTCGACTACCCGGACTTCGAAGTGTTGCTGATCGACAACAACACCAAAGACCCGGCGGTGTGGGAACCGGTGCGTGACTACTGCGCCACCCTGGGCCCGCGCTTCAAGTTTTTCCATGTGGCACCGCTGGCCGGCTTCAAGGGCGGCGCGCTGAACTACTTGATCCCGCACACCGCGCCAGACGCCGAAGTGATCGCGGTCATCGACTCCGATTACTGCGTCGATCGCAACTGGCTCAAGCACATGGTGCCGCACTTTGCCGACCCTAAAATCGCCATCGTGCAGTCGCCACAAGACTACCGCGATCACAGCGAAAGCACCTTCAAGAAGCTCTGCTACTCGGAATACAAAGGCTTCTTCCACATTGGCATGGTGACCCGCAACGACCGTGACGCGATCATTCAGCACGGCACCATGACCATGACCCGTCGCTCGGTGCTCGAAGAACTGGGCTGGGCTGACTGGTGCATCTGTGAAGACGCCGAGCTGGGCCTGCGCGTGTTCGAAAAAGGCTATTCCGCAGCCTATTCCCACAACAGCTACGGCAAGGGGCTGATGCCCGATACCTTTATCGACTTCAAGAAACAGCGCTTCCGCTGGGCCTATGGGGCGATTCAGATCATCAAGCGTCACGCGTCGAGCCTGCTGCTGGGCAAAAACACCGAGTTGACCCGCGGCCAGCGTTATCACTTCCTCGCGGGCTGGTTGCCGTGGGTGGCTGACGGCATGAATATTTTCTTCACCGTGGGCGCCCTGCTGTGGTCGGCGGCGATGATTATTGTGCCGACGCGGGTTGACCCGCCGTTGCTGATTTTCGCCATCCCGCCGTTGGCGCTGTTTGTGTTCAAGGTCGGCAAGATCATCTTCCTGTACCGCCGCGCCGTGGGGGTTAACCTCAAGGACGCGTTTGCCGCAGCCCTGGCAGGCCTGGCGTTGTCACACACCATTGCCAAAGCGGTGCTGTACGGCTTCTTCACCACCAGCATTCCGTTCTTCCGTACGCCTAAAAACGCCGACAACCACGGCTTTTGGGTGGCCATTTCGGAAGCCCGCGAAGAAGTCTTCATCATGCTGTTGCTGTGGGGTGCAGCGCTCGGGATCTTCCTGGTCCAGGGCCTGCCGAGCAACGACATGCGCTTCTGGGTGGTGATGCTGATGGTGCAATCGCTGCCGTATCTGGCGGCGCTGATCATGGCCTTCACCTCGTCCCTGCCCAAGCCTGTTGAAGCCGAGCAGGAGCAACCCGCGGCATAAATTGCACGCAACCTCTAAACGGCGGCCTCTGGCCGCCGTTTTGCTTTAAGATAACCGCCCTTTTGTGCCGTGCCGCCCGCACTTGTCCCGCTTCGGAGTCCCTATCATGACGGCCCATGCCGACCTTTCGCCGACCCTGCAACTTGCCTGCGATCTGATCCGTCGCCCTTCTGTGACGCCGATCGACGCCGACTGCCAGAAGCTGATGATGCAACGCCTGGGTGATGCCGGCTTCAAGCTGGAACCGATGCGCATCGAAGACGTTGATAACTTCTGGGCCACCCACGGCAAACACGAAGGCCCGGTGCTGTGCTTCGCCGGCCACACCGACGTGGTGCCGACCGGCCCGGTGCACGCCTGGCAGAACGACCCGTTTGACGCAGTGATCGACGAACACGGCATGCTCTGCGGACGCGGCGCCGCCGACATGAAGGGCAGCCTCGCGGCCATGCTGGTCGCCGCTGAGCGCTTTGTTACGGACTACCCGGACCACAAGGGTTCGGTTGCGTTTCTGATCACCAGCGACGAAGAAGGCCCGGCCCACCACGGCACCAAGGCGGTAGTCGAGCGTTTTGCCGCGCGCAACGAGCGTCTGGACTGGTGCATCGTTGGCGAACCATCGAGCACCACCCTGGTCGGTGACGTGGTGAAAAACGGCCGTCGCGGCTCGCTGGGCGCCAAGCTCACCGTTCGCGGTGTTCAGGGTCACGTTGCCTACCCGCATCTGGCCAAGAACCCGATCCACCTGGCGGCACCGGCGCTGGCTGAACTGGCCGCCGAGCACTGGGATGACGGCAACGCGTTCTTCCCGCCGACCAGCTTCCAGATCTCCAACCTCAACTCGGGCACCGGCGCGACCAACGTGATCCCCGGTGATCTGGTGGCGGTTTTCAACTTCCGCTTCTCTACCGAGTCCACCGTTGAAGGCTTGCAGCAGCGCGTCGCTGACATCCTCGACAAGTACGGCCTGGACTGGCACATCGAGTGGGCGCTGTCCGGCCTGCCGTTCCTGACCGAGCCGGGCGCCCTGCTGGACGCCGTATCGTCGAGCATCAAACAGGTCACCGGCCGCGAAACCAAAGCCTCCACCAGCGGCGGCACCTCGGACGGGCGTTTTATCGCCACCTTGGGCACGCAAGTGGTTGAACTGGGCCCGGTCAACGCGACGATCCACCAGGTCAACGAGCGGGTACTGGCCAGCGATCTCGACGTGCTGACCGAGATCTACTACCACACCCTGATCAAGTTGCTCGCCTGATGCTCGCTTGCCCTATTTGCGCAGCGCCGCTGGCGGCGCTCGACAATGGCGTGGCCTGCCCCGCGGGCCATCGCTTTGACCGTGCCCGCCAGGGTTATTTGAACCTGTTGCCGGTGCAGCACAAAAACAGCCGCGACCCTGGTGACAACCAGGCCATGGTTGAAGCCCGCCGCGATTTCCTCAACGCAGGCCACTATGCACCGGTTGCCAAGCGTCTGGCCGAACTGGCCGCCGAGCGCGCCCCGCAGCGCTGGCTCGACATCGGCTGTGGCGAGGGCTACTACACCGCGCAAATCGCCGACGCCTTGCCCAATGCCGACGGTTACGCCCTGGACATCTCCCGTGAAGCGGTCAAGCGCGCCTGCAAGCGCAACCCGAACCTGAACTGGCTGGTCGCCAGCATGGCGCGGGTGCCGATGGCTGATGCCAGCTGCCAGTTCCTTGCCAGCGTATTCAGCCCGCTCGACTGGCTTGAAGCCAAGCGTTTGCTCAGCCCCGGCGGCGGTTTGATGCGCGTAGGGCCGACCCGTGGCCACCTGATGGAGCTGCGTGAGCGGCTCTATGACGAGGTACGCGACTACAGCGACGACAAACACTTGGCCCTGGTGCCGGACGGCATGCAGTTGCAACACAGTGAAACACTGGAGTTCACCTTAAGCCTGAGCGAGCCCCAGGACCGCGCCAACTTGTTGGCCATGACCCCGCACGGCTGGCGCGCCAGTGCCGAACGCCGGGCACAGGTCATCGAAGACCCGGAGCCTTTAAAGGTGACCGTGTCCATGCGTTACGATTATTTCGTGCTTCAATAACCCTTTTACGGCCTGCCACCCCAGCGGCAGGCCCGACGAATCCGCGAATGGATTTTTCAGACACGAGTGAGGACCATCCATGCGCCAGCCCGATATTGAGATTTACCTGAAGGAACCGCTCACCCACAAAGAAATCGTCGACTGGTTATCCAAGGCGCTAGGCGGATGCACGGAGTGGAAGCAAAAAGGCCAGCTATGGAAATGCACCGCTGGCAAAGTCCCGGTGACCTGGACGCCAAAGGCCGTGGGCAAATGGCACAGTTTGTACTTGGAAAGCGACCAAACACCGTGGGACGACGACATCGCCTGCGCCCGTGACGCCTTCACGGCATTGAACGTAGAAGTCCGTTGCGCGCCGGGCACCTGGATTGAAGAAGAAGGCGAAGAAGACGCCGACCGCTGGATCCGCGTCAGCGCAGACGGCGAAGAAGAAATCATCTGGCGCACGTCCTGATCCATACAGCAATACCCTGCAGGAGCGAGCTTGCCTCCCGATCTTTTTAAAGGATCAAAAGATCGCGAGGCAAGCTCGCTCCTACACGTTTTGTGGGGTTACAGCCCTACCACGTCTTCTGCCTGAAACCCTTTGTTACCGGACACGCGGGTGTATTCAACCTGCTGGCCTTCGGTCAAGGAACGATGGCCTTCACCGCGAATCGCGCGGTAATGCACAAACACATCACCCTCGCTTTCACTCTGGATAAAACCGTAGCCTTTGGCGTCGTTGAACCATTTCACATTGCCAGTCAAACGTGTGCTCATAGATCCTTCCCCCTTTTTATTTTTTGAATGGGCGCATTGGTTGGCCCGCCAAGAACTTTTACTCGAACTTAACTTTCCAAGACCTTGTCTTACGCCATAAGGCGAAAGAGGGTCGAGTATATGTCAGCGCGAAGAACACTCAATCAATATTAGTTCGCTGCTTTTTTGCCGATTTTCCAGAGATACGGCACACTACCAACCCGAGTAAACACTCGTTTTAATCCACTAACGCAGAAGCCGTATGACCCGCTCCCCATTCCACCGTCTCGTCTTTGGCGCCCTGCGTCGCTTGCTGTACCTGTGGGTACGTTCGGAGACTATTAACCAGTCCTCCCTGGCGCTGAGCCTGGACCGCAGCCGACCGGTGTTCTACGTCCTGCAATCGCCGTCGATCACCGAACTGGCGGTGGTCGATGCCGAGTGCACCAAAGTGGGTCTGCCACGCCCGGTGTTGCCCGTTGCCGTCGGGGCCATGACCGAACCCGCTGCGTTCTTTTACCTGACCCCCGAGCCCGATTGGCTCGGCCGTCAGGACAAACGCGGCGCGCCGCCCACGTTGACCCGTCTGGTCGATGGCTTGACCCACAACCCGACTGAGGATGCACAAATCATTCCGGTCAGCGTGTTCTGGGGCCAATCACCCGACAGCGAGTCCAGCCCATGGAAGCTGCTGTTTGCCGACAGCTGGGCGGTTACCGGGCGTCTACGCCGGCTGTTACGCATTCTGATTCTGGGTCGAAAAACCCGTGTGCAGTTCTCTGCGCCGATCCATTTACGCGAGCTGATCGACCTCAACAAAGGTCACGAGCGTACGGTGCGCATGGCCCAACGCATTTTGCGTGTGCATTTTCGTAACCTTAAAATCTCCACCATCGGCCCCGACCTCTCGCACCGGCGCACGCTGGTCAAAGGCCTGGTCAATGAGCCCGCGGTTCGTCAGGCCATCCTCGATGAGGCCCAGCGCGAGAATATTTCCCCGGAAAAAGCCAAGGCCCAGGCCCTGCGCTACGCCAATGAAATAGCCTCGGACTACACCTACACCGCCATCCGCTTCTTTGAAGTGATCCTGAGCTGGTTCTGGAACAAGATTTACGACGGCGTCAAAGTCAACGACATCAAGGGCGTGCAAGACGTCGCCCAAGGCCACGAGATCATCTACGTACCGTGTCACCGCAGCCACATTGACTACCTGCTGCTGTCCTACTTGCTGTTTCGCAACGGCCTGACCCCGCCGCACATTGCCGCCGGGATCAACCTCAACATGCCGGTGATCGGCCCGCTGCTACGGCGCGGCGGGGCGTTTTTCATGCGCCGCACGTTCAAGGGCAACCCGCTGTACACCTCGGTGTTTAATGAGTACATGCACACCCTGTTCACCAAAGGCTTCCCGGTGGAGTACTTCGTGGAAGGCGGGCGTTCGCGCACCGGGCGCATGCTGCAACCGAAAACCGGGATGCTGGCCATCACCCTGCGCAGCTTCTTGCGTTCTTCACGCACCCCCATCGTCTTTGTCCCGGTGTACATCGGCTACGAGCGCGTACTCGAAGGCCGCACGTACCTGGGCGAACTGCGCGGCGCGAGCAAGAAAAAAGAATCGATTTTCGACATCTTCAAAGTCATCGGCGCTCTGAAACAGAAGTTTGGCCAGGTGGCAGTCAACTTTGGCGAGCCGATCAAACTGGCGGAGTTTCTCGACCAGGAACAACCCGACTGGCGCAAGCAAGAGCTGGCACCGCTGTACCGGCCTGACTGGTTGAATGCCACCACCAACCGCCTGGGCGAGAAAGTCGCCCGGCACCTCAACGAAGCGGCGGCGATCAATCCGGTCAACCTGGTGGCGCTGGCCTTGTTGTCGACCAGCAAACTGGCACTCGACGACCGGGCGATGGCGCGGGTGCTGGACCTGTACCTGGCGTTGCTGCGGCGTGTGCCTTACTCGCCGCACACCACCCTGCCCGACGGCGATGGCCAGGCCTTGATCGAACACGTCAAAGCCATGGATTTGCTGTCTGAGCAAAGTGACGCGCTGGGCAAAATCCTCTATCTGGATGAGCAGAACGCGGTATTGATGACGTACTACCGCAACAACGTGCTGCACATCTTTGCCCTGCCCGCCTTGCTGGCCAGTTTCTTCCAAAGCTCGTCACGCATGACCCGCGAGCAAATCCTGCGCTACACCCGCGCACTCTACCCGTACCTGCAATCGGAGCTGTTTATCCGCTGGTCACTGGACGAGCTCGACGGTGTGGTTGATCAATGGCTTGAAGCCTTTGTCGAGCAAGGGTTGCTGCGCTTCGAAAACGACATTTACCTGCGCCCGGCCCCCAGCTCACGGCACTTTGTGCTGCTGACGCTGCTGTCCAAGAGCATTGCGCAAACCTTGCAGCGCTTCTACATGGCCATCTCGCTGCTGCTTAACAGCGGCCAGAACACATTGAGCAGTGAAGAACTGGAAGACCTGTGCACGATGATGGCCCAGCGCCTGTCGATCCTGCACGGGCTCAACGCCCCCGAGTTTTTCGACAAGAGCCTGTTCCGTCACTTTATCGAGACATTGCTGGAGCAAGACGTGTTGCGCCGCGATGCCAACGGCAAGCTGAGCTATCGTGAAGTGCTGGGTGAACTGGCCGAAGGCGCGGCTAAACGCGTGCTGCCGCCTGAGATTCGCCTGTCGATCCGCCAGGTGGCACTGCATCGCAGTGAAGATGCACAAGACCAACCACCACCGCCGCTCGAAAAAACGCCTTAACCAAGAACACCCGGCCACTCATGCAGTGATTGGCCGGGTGTACACATCGGCGACTTTATTCTGTTAATCCTTTGGAAACTGCCATGAAAAAAATCCTTTTACTCAGCCTCACGGCCTTGCTCGGAGCCTGCAGCTCGATGAACTCCACCCCGCAAGCCACCCTCGACGGCGAAGTGTTTTACCTGCAACGCATCGCCCTGCCGCCCACCGCCACCCTTGAAGTGAGCCTGCAAGACGTGTCGCTGGCCGACGCCCCGGCCGTGACCCTGGCCAAGCAAAGCGGCACCATCAAAGGCCAGGTGCCACTGCCGTTCCACCTCACCTATGATCCCGCAGACGTCAAACCAGGGCACACCTATGCGGTGAGCGCGCGGATCGAAGAAGACGGCAAACTGCTGTTTATCAGCACCGAACGCAACAGCGTTGACCTGAACGCCAAATCACTGCAACCGATTCGCTTGCGCGTCGATCAGGTGCGTTAAGCCAACATCACCTGCTGACTCCTCTGTGGGAGCGGGCTTGCTCGCGATGGCAGCAACGCGGACATGCAGAACCACCGCACCGCCAGCATCGCGAGCAAGCCCGCTCCCACAGGTTCTTTAGCCCTCACTCAGGCTTTTTCACCCTGAACCACGCGGCATACAGCGCTGGCAAGAACAGCAGCGTCAAAGCCGTGGCCACGATCAGGCCGCCCATAATCGCCACCGCCATCGGGCCGAAGAACACGCTGCGTGACAGCGGAATCATCGCCAGCACCGCCGCCAGAGCGGTCAGCACAATCGGTCGGAACCGCCGCACTGTCGCCTCAATAATCGCCTGCCACGGGGCCAGCCCCGCCGCCTTGTCCTGCTCGATCTGGTCCACGAGGATCACCGAGTTACGCATGATCATCCCCGACAAAGCGATGGTGCCGAGCATCGCCACAAAGCCAAATGGCTTGTTGAACACCAGCAAAAACAGGGTCACACCGATCAACCCCAGCGGCGCGGTCAAAAACACCATCGCCATGCGCGAGAAGCTGCGCAGTTGCACCATCAGCAACGTCAGCACCACCACGATAAACAGCGGCACGCCGGCTTTCACCGAATCCTGGCCGCGGGTGGAGTCTTCCACGGTGCCGCCCACTTCAAGCAAATAGCCATCCGGCAGTTCAGCGCGAACCCCTTCCAGGGTCGGCAAAATCTGCTGTACCAAAGTGGCCGGTTGCTCCTTGCCGTAGATGTCAGCGCGCACGGTGACTGTCGGCAAGCGGTTGCGGTGCCAGATGATGCCTTCTTCAAAGCCATATTCCAGCGTCGCGATTTGCGACAAGGCAACGCTCTGACCGTTGTCGGTGGGCACCGACAAACTCGGCAGCAACGACAACTCGGTCCGCTCCTGAGGGGTGCCGCGCAGCAGGATCTCGATCAACTCGTTGTCTTCGCGGTACTGGCTGACGGTCGAGCCCAGCAAGGTGCTTTGCAGAAACCGCGACAGGTTGGCGGTGCTCACGCCCAGCGCCCGCGCCCGGTCCTGATCGACATTGAGGTACACCACCTTGCTCGGTTCTTCCCAGTCCAGGTGCACGTTTACCACGTGCGGATTTTCGCGCACCTTGGCCGCCGCTTTACGCGCCAGCGCCCGGACTTCTTCGATGTGTTCGCCGGTCACCCGGAACTGCACCGGATACCCCACAGGCGGGCCGTTTTCCAGACGGGTGACCCGCGCCCGCACCGTGGGGAACTGCTCGTTCAGGGTATCGATCAGCCAGGTGCGCAGGCTTTCGCGGTCTTCAATGGTCTTGGCCAGCACCACAAACTGGGCAAAGCTGGCGGCCGGCAACTGCTGGTCCAGCGGCAAGTAAAAGCGCGGCGAACCGGTACCCGCGTAGGCCACGTAGTTCTCGATGCCGGGGTGATCCTTGAGCAGGTTTTCCAGGCGTTTGACCTGTTCCGTGGTGTTGCTCAGCGAAGCCCCTTCGGCCAGCTTCAGATCGACCATCAGTTCAAAGCGGCTGGAGGCCGGAAAGAACTGCTGCGGGACAAACTTGAACAGCACCACCGAGCCCAAAAACAGCAGCACGGTCAGCGCGATCACGGTTTTGCGGCGGCGTACGCACCACTCCACCAAACGTCGAATGCGCTGATAAAACGGTGTGCCATACGGGTCCGGAGCGCCCGCGCCGGTGCCGTGTTTGGCGGCATGCAGCTTGGCCAGATCCGGCAACAGCAACGCGCCCAGATACGGCACGAACACCACGGCAGCAATCCACGATGCCAAGAGTGCGATGGTGACCACCTGGAAAATCGAGCGGGTGTACTCACCGGTGCTCGACTGCGCCATGGCAATCGGCAAAAAGCCCGCCGCTGTGATCAGCGTGCCGGTGAGCATGGGGAACGCGGTACTGGTCCAGGCAAAACTCGCCGCCTTGAGCCGGTCGTAGCCCTGCTCCATCTTGATCGCCATCATTTCAACGGCAATGATCGCGTCGTCCACTAGCAGGCCCAGCGCCAGCACCAGCGCACCCAGCGAGATCTTGTGCAGGCCAATGCCGAAGTAATGCATGGCGGCGAATGTCATCGCCAGCACCAGCGGGATGGTCAGGGCCACCACCATGCCGGTGCGCACGCCCAGCGAGAAGAAACTCACCAGCAACACGATCGCCAAAGCCTCCACCAGCACCTGAACGAACTCACCGACGCTGGTTTTTACCGCAGCCGGCTGATCCGACACCTTGGCCAGTTTCATGCCGGCCGGTAGGTTGCGTTGTAGACGCTCAAATTCGACTTCGAGGGCTTTGCCCAGCACCAGAATGTCGCCGCCGTCTTTCATCGCCACGGCCAGGCCAATAGCGTCCTGACCCATAAAGCGCATGCGCGGTGCTGGTGGATCATTGAACCCACGGCGCACATCGGCCACGTCGCTGATGCGCAACGTGCGCTCACCCACCCGAATCGGGAAGCGTTCGATCTCTTCAACGGTTTTGAAATTACCGCTAACGCGCAATTGCACGCGCTCGGTCGGGGTCTCAAAAAAACCTGCGGTCGATACCGCGTTCTGTTCTTGAAGCGCTTGTTGCACCGCCGCCAACGGCAAGCCCAAGGTCGCCAGTTTCAGGTTGGACAGTTCGATCCAGATCTTTTCATCTTGCAGGCCGAGCAACTCCACCTTGCCCACATCCTTGACCCGTTGCAGCTGAATCTGGATGCGGTCGGCGTAGTCTTTGAGCACCGCGTAGTCGTAACCTTCGCCACTCAGGCTGTAGATATTGCCGAAGGTGGTGCCGAATTCATCGTTGAAAAACGGCCCCTGCACGTCAGGCGGCAAGGTATGGCGAATGTCGCTGATTTTTTTGCGCACCTGATACCACAGGTCCGGGATGTGCGAAGAGTCCATCGAGTCGCGGGCCATAAAGGTCACTTGCGATTCGCCAGGCCGGGAAAACGAAACAATGCGCTCGTATTCGCCGGTCTCCATCAGCTTCTTTTCGATGCGCTCGGTGACCTGACGCGACACTTCTTCGGCGGTCGCACCCGGCCACAACGTACGAATGACCATGGCCTTGAAGGTGAACGGCGGGTCTTCGCTTTGTCCCAACTTGGTATAAGAAAGCGCACCAACCACAGCCAGCAACAGCATCAAAAACAGCACGATCTGGCGGTTGCGCAGCGCCCAGGCGGAAAGGTTGAAACCCATCTGGATTACTCCTTCACCGCGACATTGATCGTTCGGTTGGAACGATCAATAGGTCGTACCTCCTGCCCCTGATGCAGCACGTGCACGCCAGCCGAGACAATCCAGTCATTGGCCTTGAGCCCTTCGAGCACCGGCACGCTGTTCTCGCCAAACGGTCCGACCCGCACAGGCACCTGCTCCAGTTTGTTGCCCTGGCCAACGCGCCACACATAGGTCGCGCCGTTTTCTGCGGTCAGGGCCGAGAGCGGCACCGACAAGGGGCTCACCCCTTCGCTCGGGATAAAAACCCGGGCACTTTGGCCCAGCTCGGCAGGGACTTTGCCTTCGGTGAAAGCGATTCGGGCGGCGAAAGTGCGCGATTTTGGATCAGCAGACGGCGACAGCTCACGAATCCGCCCGCTGAAGCGCTGGCCCGGCTGCGACCACAGTTCAACCTCAACCGGCAGGCCGATCTTGAAACGGCCAAAGGCTTGTTCCGGCAAGCTGATGAGCACCTCACGCTCGCCATCGGCGGCCAGGGTAAACACGGTTTGACCGGCGGCCACCACTTGCCCCACTTCTACCTGACGCTGAGCGATCACGCCGTCTTGTGGCGCGCGCAACACGGCATAACTGGCCTGATTGCTGGCCACGTCCTGCTCGGCCTTAAGCTGCTGGAGCTTGGCTTCACCGGCGCGGTAGAGGTTTTCGGCATTGTCGAACTGCGAACGGCTGACCATCTGGCGGTCGAGCAAGGTTTTGTAGCGATCACGCTCGGCACGCACCAGATTCAAATTGGCCTGCCCCGCCGTGACTTGCGCGCGGGTGGCATCCAGTTGTAGCCGTACGTCTTGCGGGTCGAGTTCTGCCAGCGGCTGATTCGCCTTGACCCGCTCGCCTTCATCCACCAGGCGCTTGGTCACTTTGCCGCCGATGCGGAACGCCAGTTGCGGGTCAAACCGTGCCCGCACCTCGCCCGGATAACTTTGCATCGCCAACGCCGAAGGCTGCGGCTGAACCACCAGCGCCGGGCTAACAGTGACTTTGACGGGCTGCTCCTGCCCACACGCAGACAGCAAAAACACCAGACAGACAGGCAAAGCGCGGGGCAAGGCATGGCGCAACATGGGGATGACCTTTCGCTAATGAGGCTTGGAATATTTATACTGGACGGCATGTTATTAATACTAAACTCACCAGTCCAGTAATAAACGGATATGTCTGACGATCATTTACCCCCCACTGCACTCGGACGCCCCAAGGACATGGCAAAACGCCAGGCCATCCTTGATGCGGCGAAATCCCTGTTTCTGACCCATGGCTATGCCAACACCAGCATGGATGCGGTCGCGACCCTGGCGGGGGTCTCAAAACTGACGGTCTACAGCCATTTCACCGACAAAGAGACGCTGTTCTCCTCGGCGATCCTCGCCAAGTGCTCTGAACAGTTACCGGATTTGTTTTTTGAACTGCCCGACGGCGTACCGATTGAAACGGTCTTGCTCGCCATTGGCCGGGGGTTTGTGGCGCTGATCAACAGCGAAGAGTCGCTCAACCTGCATCGATTGATGGTGACCCTGGGCACCCAGGACCCGAAGCTGTCGCAGATCTTTTTTGAGGCGGGGCCGGAGCGGGTGGTGCTGGAAATGGAGCGCCTGCTGAACAAGATTCACAACACCGGTACCCTGCGCATTGAGCGTGCGCATTACGCGGCGGAGCACTTCTTCTGCATGCTCAAGGGCTCGCCCAACTTTCGCCTGCTGTATGGCTACGGCGGCGTGCTGACCGACGAAGAAACCGAGGCGCATATACAGGAAGTGGTCGAAGTGTTTATGCGGGCTTATCGGGCGAACTGAAAGGCCCACACCCCCTGTAGGAGCGAGCTTGCCTCGCGATCTTTTTAACGATCAAAAGATCGCGAGGCAAGCTCGCTCCTACAGCGGGATTTATAGCGCTTAAGGCTTCAACGCCTTCTTCGGGTAGATGTCGTAACGGCTCGATTTGCCGTCCAGCGCGTGGCTCGGCTTGGGGCCGGCAATGCACGGGGCCTTGCGCGGGCGTTTGACCACCACGCGGTGGGTGGCCAGCGCCAACGCCGCCTCAAGCAAGGCCGGTGCGTCGTTGTCATCCCCTACTAACGGGCGGAACAGGCGCATTTCTTTCTTCACCAGGGCGGTTTTCTCTCGGTGCGGGAACATCGGGTCGAGGTAGATCACCTGCGGCGGCTCGCCTTCCCAGTTGCGCATCACTTCAATCGAGTTGCCTTTGAGCAAGTGCATGCGCGACACAATCGGCGCCACCTCAAAGTCGTCCAGGCCACGGGCCAAACCGTCTTCCAGCAAGGCGCCGATCAAGGGCTGGCGTTCGATCAGGCTCATCTCGCAGCCCAGGCTCGCCAGCACGAATGCGTCCTTGCCCAGCCCCGCCGTGGCATCCAGCACGCGCGGGCGTACGCCCTGTTGAATTCCCACAGCCTTGGCAATCATTTGCCCGGTGCCGCCACCAAACAAGCGCCGGTGAGCTGCGCCGCCTTCCACAAAATCAACCCGCACCGGGCCGGGGGCATCCGGGCCCAGCTGTTGCAACTGCAACCCCTGGTCGCCGATCTGCAAGGCAAAGTCAGCCTGCGGCTCGTCCAACGGCAGCCCCAGGCGCTCAGCCCATTGCTCGGCCAGGGCCTGATAAGCCTCGTCCAACGCTTCGACTTTGATACGACTGCCCGCTGCTTGCTCAATCATTTAAAACACGCTCAAAAATTTAATGATCGGCAAACGCTGCCGATAAATGAAATATCCGGCATTTTGCCAGAGCTGGGCGTCGACCGAGAGCTATGTCAGACATTCATTCCGCATCCATCGGCTTTATCGCCCCCATTGGCGACTTTGGCCGACACAATTCGCAAGTCACAGGCAGCGTCAATCACCTGTGGAAGGACTTCTATGCCCAGGCCATGGCAGAGCAGTCGGCGACGGATGAATTCCCGGCCATCGAGATGCCCCTCGCGGCGGCGCACGAGAATGCCGAGCCCAGCGGCGGCAATGATGTCCTGAGCGCCATCGTGACCCAGCGCCATTGCAACGTGCAGGACACCGAGATCAAACCGCCCGAAGCGTTGTTCTTGCCAATTGCTGAGTTCGAGCTGGATTTGCTGCCGCCTACCGCGCTGCCCTTCCCGCCGGATGTCATCGCCGAACAACAGCACCTGCAGGCGTTCAACGACGCCTGGGTTCGTCCATTGGTCATGGCCCAAGGTCAGCCGTTGCCCGAGCCGGGTCCGGCGCCTGAGCCTCGGCCTTTGCACTTACCGATTGCCGAATTTGAAATGGACCTGCTGGATAAACCCGCCGAGCCATTCGACGTCGCCACCTTGATTGAACAGCAGAACGCGATGGACTTTGACCTCGCCTGGGCGCGCCCATTGATCGTCAATAACCTGCGCCTGGCGGCTTAAAGCAGCCCCAGTTGCTCGGTGGTTTGCGGCGTGTGCAAGTGGGCCAGTGCGGGCAGCCCCGGCAAGCGCTCAGTCAACTGCTGATGAAAACGCCGCGCCAGCTCCGGTGCCCGGTGGTTGTCCGGGGTGTGCAAAAAGACATAAGGCTTGCGGCCTTCTTCGATCCAGCCAGCGACTTTCTCCACCCAGGGTTTCAAGTAAGGGTCATTGGCCTGCAGTTCCGGGCGCCCGATAAAGCGCACTTGCGGGCATTGGGTAAACGCCGCCGGTCGTGGCGGTACCTTGGGCTTTTTCGACTGGGCATGCAGCACCGCCGGGTCGCTGGAGTCGCAACTGAACAGCGCCCGCGGATCAAGGCAAATACGCTCGCCCCCGCGCTCCATCAACACGCGATTGAGCAAGCGCTCGGCATCGCCCTTGGCAAAAAATTCCGGGTGACGCACCTCAACGGCCAATGGACGCTGCAAGTCATCGATGAAGCTCACCAGCTCGGCCAGCCGCTGCGGCCCGAAGCTTGCGGGCAGTTGCAGCCAGAACGGCGCCACGCGCGGCCCCAGTGGCTTTAACAACTGCAGGAAGCTTTCGATTGCCTGCCCTTGCTCACGCAAATCGCCGCCGTGGCTGATCTCACGGGGGAACTTGGCCGTAAAGCGAAAATGTTCGGGCATGCTGCTTGCCCAACGCGCCACCGTGGCGGGCTTGGGGCTGGCATAGAACGTGGTGTTGCCTTCAACGGTATTGAACACCTGCGCGTACAGGCTCAAAAACTCGGTGGGTTGGGCATTTTGGGGGTATAGGCCTTCGCGCCAGGCGTTTTCACTCCAGGACGGGCAGCCGAGGTAATAAGGCAGTTGGGCATCAGTCATGCCGTCAAATGTACAGGTCCAGCCCCATCACTTCTATTTCCCAATCAACAAAGCCTTGGGTGGTCAGGTAACTGGCGAGGGCGCTGGCGGCGTTTTTGCTCATGCCGCGCTGGAAAATCATGTCCTGGGAACGCACCGGCAGTTGGCTGATGCGCTCACCCGACGAGGCCTGGCGAGTGACTTGCGGCAGGTTTTCAAGTTCAGCCGGGCTGTCTTCTACCGACTCATCAACCTGCACCTTGCCTTTACGCGGCTTGCGCTTGATGGGGTAAGACTGGGAGGAAAAGCCGTCAATACGCATAAGTGCAAGCTCGGTAGCGGTATTGGCAATTTAGCGGCGTTGGCCCGACTAAGCAAATAGTCCTGTGGGAGCGGGCTTGCTCGCGATGCAGGCAACGCGGTATGCCTGTTACAACTTGCCGATTCAATCGCGAGCAAGCCCGCTCCCACAACCCGATCCAATAATAGCTGGGCTAGATAAGACCACGCTCAGCGCGGGTTGCCGCCACTTTGTCGCGCAGGTACACCGGCTGCGCATCGTCGGCGCGGATGGCTTCGCCGCGTGCCCAGGCAAAACGCGCCAGGGTCAGCAAGTCTTCAGCATGGGGCAACATGCCAGCGTCCAGCGCTGTTGGTTTGACGTTCAAGCGCTCGGCATAGCCCCAGCCGGTGCCAGCACCAAACCAGTCACCGCTGGCGCCGTCCGGCAACGCGGCGGCTTCAGGTGGCAACACCGCTTCGACGCCTTGCAGGCGCATTTCACCGGCCTGCTCGCGGTAGCAACCCCAATAAACTTCGTCCATGCGCGCATCAATGGCCGATGCCACCTGGGTCGCGCCGTGCTCGCGATAGGCACGCTGGGCCAACGCTGCCAAGTTGGAGATCGGCAATACCGGGCGCTCCAGGGCAAAGGCCAGGCCTTGCACCACGCCGATGGCGATGCGCACACCGGTAAACGCACCCGGCCCGCGACCAAAGGCAATCGCCTCGACCGCCGACAGCTCAACGCCAGCCTGCGCCAGCAGCTCTTTAATCATCGGCAACAGCTTTTGCGCATGCAGGCGCGGGATCACCTCGTAGTGGCTTGTGACCTTGCCATCGTGCAGCAAGGCAACAGAGCAAGCTTCAGTCGCGGTATCCAGGGCCAGCAAGGTGCTCATCGGTGTTCCCGTCAGAATCAAAATTGAAAAAAGTGCAGCAGTATAAACAACAACAGCCCGCAAGCGGGCTGTTGTCTCCAAGCAAAATCGACTTATCAGCTCAGGGCTGCAAGCACCTTGGCGGTGATCGATTCTACCGAGCCAACACCGGCGATGTGGCTGTACTTGGGCTTGCCTTGGGCAGACTCAAGCTTCTGGTAGAAATCCACCAGCGGCTTGGTTTGCGAATGGTAAACCGACAGGCGGTGACGAACGGTTTCTTCGGTGTCGTCTTTACGCTGAACCAGGTCTTCACCGGTCACGTCGTCTTTACCTTCAACCTTTGGCGGGTTGTGCGCGATGTGGTAAACGCGGCCCGACGCTTCGTGAACGCGACGACCGGCGATGCGCTGAACGATTTCTTCGTCTTCTACGGCGATTTCAACCACGTGATCCAGCTCTACACCGTTGTCGACCAGTGCTTGAGCTTGTGGGATGGTGCGCGGGAAACCGTCAAACAGGAAACCGTTGACGCAATCTGGCTGAGCAATGCGCTCTTTGACCAAGTTGATGATCAGATCGTCAGAAACCAGACCGCCGCTGTCCATGATGCTTTTAGCTTTCTGGCCCAGTTCGGTGCCAGCCTTGACCGCAGCACGCAACATATCGCCAGTGGAGATTTGCGGGATGCCAAATTTTTCAGTGATGAACTTCGCCTGAGTACCTTTACCGGCCCCGGGAGCTCCCAGCAGAATTACGCGCATCGATGTGCTCCTCAATTTTTTATTTAAATGACAACAGACTCGCCTCTTGGGGCCAATCTCAAAATCGGGTAATGGCCGCAAAACAGGCCAAAGGGCTGACCAAGATACACAGCCGTTCCGGACCACACAAGCGGGCCAAAGTAGGAATAATCACTGCTAAAGCAGCCCTTGCGACCGGGTGTCACAGGTCGCAACCCTGGCAAAAAGTGTCGCGCCGGGGCCGGATCAGGCCATGAAAAGCCCCGATGTTTGGCACCACGGCGCGACTTTTGACTAGCGAACGAGCTTAGCCGGTGTTGCGCAAACCCGCCGCGATCCCCGCCACAGTCACCAGCAGCGCTTGTTCCAGAGGGCTGTCCTGATCGGTTTGCTGGCGTCGCGAACGCGCCAGCAGCTCAGCCTGCAACAAGTGCAGCGGGTCAAGGTAGGTGTTGCGCAAGCGGATGAACTCCAGCGTGTCCGGGCTGTGCGCCATCAGTTGAGACTGCCCGGTCAAACCCAGCACCACCTCGCACGCCTGCGACAATAAGTCGCGTAAGTGAGCACCCAAAGGCAGCAATTCAGGGGCCACCAGACGTTCGTCATAGAGCCGGGCGATGTCGGCATCCGCTTTGGCCAGGACCATTTCCAGCATGTCGATGCGGGTGCGGAAGAACGGCCACTGCTCGCGCATTTGCGCCAGTTGCTCTCCTTCGCCGCGCGCCAGCGCCTGGCTGAGCGCGGTTTCCCAGCCGAGCCAGGCGGGCAGCATCAGGCGGGTTTGAGTCCAGCCGAAAATCCACGGAATGGCGCGCAAGCTTTCAATCCCGCCTGCACGGCGCTTGGCCGGGCGACTGCCCAAGGGCAAGCGGCCCAATTCCTGTTCCGGGGTGGACTGGCGGAAATACTCGACAAATTGCGGGTTGTCGCGCACCACCGAGCGGTAGGCCTTGACCCCGTCGTCGGCCAGTTCGTCCATCAGTACTCGCCACCCCGGCTCAGGCAGCGGCGGTGGCAGTAACGTGGCTTCGAGTACCGCCGACAGGTACAGGTTGAGGTTTTGCTCGGCGATGTCAGGCAGGCCAAATTTGAAGCGGATCATTTCGCCCTGTTCGGTGGTACGGAAACGCCCCGCCACCGACCCCGGCGGTTGCGACAGAATCGCCGCATGCGCCGGGCCGCCGCCACGCCCCACTGTGCCGCCACGGCCATGAAACAGCAGCAAATCGACGTGTTGCTCGCGGCAAATATTCACCAGATTTTCTTGCGCCCGGTACTGCGCCCACGCCGCTGCCGTGGTGCCGGCATCCTTGGCCGAGTCGGAGTAGCCGATCATCACTTCCTGCGGCCCGTGCAGGCGTGCGCGGTAACCCGGCAACAGCAACAGGCGCTCAATCACCGGCCCGGCATTGTCCAGGTCGGCCAGGGTTTCAAACAGTGGCACCACGCGCATCGGGCGCTCAAGCCCGGCCTCTTTGAGCAGCAGTTGCACCGCCAGCACGTCAGAAGCGGCACCCGCCATGGAGATCACGTATGAGCCCAGCGAAGCCCCCGGCGCAGCTGCCACCTCACGGCACGTGGCCAACACTTCGGCCGTCTCGGCGGCGGGTTTGAAGTAACCCGGCAACAGCGGGCGACGGTTGTTCAATTCGCGCATCAGGAAGATCAGGCGCGCATCTTCATCCCAGTCTTCATAGCGGCCAAGGCCCAGGTAATCGGTGATTTCAGTCATGGCCGAGGTGTGTCGGGCTGCGTCCTGACGCACATCCAGGCGCACCAGGAACAGGCCAAAGGTCACCGCCCGACGCAGGCAATCGAGCAGTGGCCCGTCAGCAATCACGCCCATGCCACAGGCGTGCAGAGACGTGTAACACAGCTTCAAGGGTGCCAGCAGGTCCTGGTTGTCGCTCAACACACCTTCGGGCGCAGGTTGTGCGCTGTGCAAGGCGCTCTGCGCCCAGGCCCGGGTGATGCGCAAGCGTTCACGCAATTGTTTGAGCACTGCGCGGTACGGTTCGGCGCTCTCTCCCGCCACCGCGAGCAATTCATCAGTGGCCTGCTGCATGGACAGGTCGGCGGCGAGCTTATCGATGTCACGCAG
This sequence comes from Pseudomonas helleri, assembly GCF_001043025.1. Lineage (GTDB taxonomy): Bacteria > Pseudomonadota > Gammaproteobacteria > Pseudomonadales > Pseudomonadaceae > Aquipseudomonas > Aquipseudomonas helleri. The sequence goes on from NZ_JYLD01000003.1 coordinate 222,837, forward strand.
GTACAAATCGGCGGCCATCCAGCGCGCCAGCAAGAGCACTTCGCGGGTGACCGTGGCGGTCACGTTGGGGTTGCCATCACGGTCGCCGCCCATCCACGAGGCGAAGCGAATGGGCGCTGAATCGAGCGGTAAATGCAGCCCGGTGGCCTCGTGCAACGCCGCGTCGGCGGTGCGCAGCATGTTGGGCAGCGCCTGCCACAACGAGTGTTCAATAACGGCAAAACCCCACTTGGCCTCATCCACGGGTGTAGGGCGGGTGCGGCGGATTTCTTCGGTATGCCAGGCTTCGGCGATCAAGCGCTGCAAGCGCTCTTCGATTCGCGACTTCTCGGCCAGGGTCAGATCCCGGTGATCTTGAGCCGCCAGTTGCTCGGCAATCGCGTCGTATTTTTGGATCAAGGTGCGGCGCGTGACTTCGGTCGGGTGGGCCGTGAGCACCAGCTCAATCTCAAGGCTGCTGAGTTGTTGCGCCAGCGAGTTCGCGTCATGCCCTTCGGCCAGCAAGCGGTTCAACAACGTGGGCAGCACCTGCGACTCAAACGGTTGCGGCTGGTCATCGCCACGCCGGTGAATCAACTGGTATTGCTCGGCGATATTAGCCAGGTTCAAAAACTGGTTGAACGCCCGCGCTACCGGCAGCACTTCGTTATCGCTGAGCGCATCGAGAATGGCGCTCAATTCTTCGCCCGGAGTGCCGTGCCGGTCGTCTTTGGCACCCTGGCGGATGCGTTCGATCTTGGCGAGAAACGCGTCGCCGTATTGGTCACGAATCGTATTACCCAACAGCTCACCCAGCAGGTGAACATCATCGCGCAAGCGTGCATCAATATCGGTCATCAGCCATTTCTCCAGCAGATTCTGGGCGAGTTCGTGACCCAAGAGTGCGTCGCAATGGGCGTCGCTGGCAAGCCATGCGCGCGCTAAACAGCTAATTAGCCTATGACCCATCAGTCAGAAAAATTTTAGGCAAACTGCCATCTTTTTTTTTGAACTATTCAAATTTCGTTCAGGTCACAGCTTTTAACCATCACTGCAGGAACCTGCGTCCAACTGCTCCAGGTCACCCGACAGTTGTGATGGAGATGATGTTTTTAAGGAGTTTCCTAATGGAGTTGAAGACCATGATGACCCGCACTGTCAAAACCACCTCTCCTCGCCTGCGCGGGCTGAAACTGGCTGCATTGGCGATCGGTGCCAGCTTCGTTTTAGCCGGTTGCGCTGGTAACCCGCCAACCGAGCAATACGCTGTGACGCAGTCGGCCGTGAACAACGCCGTCAGCGCTGGCGGTACCGAATACGCTCCAGTGGAAATGAAGTCGGCACAAGACAAGCTCAAACAAGCTGAGCTGGCCATGCACGACAAAAAATATGACGAAGCCCGTCGCCTGTCCGAACAAGCTGAATGGGACGCTCGCGTAGCAGAACGTAAAGCCCAGGCCGCAAAAGCCGAGAAGGCCGTTCAGGATGCTCAGAAAGCCGTCCAGCAACTGCGTCAGGAAGGCATGCGCGGCCTGCAATAACAGCCGCCCCTCTTTGATCGCAACTGGCGATACAGCATTCCTAATAGATAGAAAGGACAACTATTATGCGCAATACAGTAATGATCCCTGCCCTGCTGGCCCTGAGCGTTGGTTTGGCCGCGTGCTCGCACCAGCCGAACGTTAACTTGGAAAACGCCAAGAGCAACTACTCGGCCCTGCAAACCAACCCGGAAGCGACCAAGGTTGCAGCCCTTGAAACCAAAGACGCTGGCGAGTGGCTGGACAAGGCTGAAAAGGCATACCTGGACAAGGAAAAAGAGTCCAAGGTTGACCAACTGGCTTACCTGACCAACCAGCGTGTTGAACTGGCCAAGCAAACCATCGCCCTGCGTACCGCTGAAAACCAGCTGAAAAACGCCGGTTCCGATCGTGCCCAGGCCCTGCTGGACGCCCGTGATGCGCAAATCAAAAAGCTGCAAAGCCTGAACGCCAAGCAAACGGATCGCGGCACCCTGGTGACCTTTGGTGACGTGCTGTTTGACTTCGACAAGGCCAACCTCAAGCCTAACAGCCGCGAAAGCATCGCGACCCTGTCCAACTACCTGATCCAGAACCCGGATCGCAAGGTGATTGTTGAGGGTTACACCGACAGCAAAGGCAGCGCTTCTTACAACCAGAACCTGTCTGAGCGTCGCGCCAATGCGGTTAAAGCGGCACTGGTACGTGCCGGTGTAGACCCATCGCGTATCGTTGCCCAAGGCTATGGCAAGGAATACCCGGTTGCTGACAACAGCAGCAACTCGGGCCGCGCTCAAAACCGCCGCGTTGAAGTGACCATCTCCAACGACAACCAGCCGGTTGCGCCACGCTCGTCGATCCAGTAAATCGATAAGCGTTAAATGAAAGCCCCGCCTGAGTGATCAGGCGGGGCTTTTTGTTGAATGGCTTTTGCCGTGAGGGCGCTTTTGCTTTTAAGGTTGCAGCTTCGGCGTGTCCTGCCCCATGCAATGCACGGCCTGTTTTTTGTTGTTGACCAACACCCCGGTCAGGCCTTTCTGTTCGGTATCAAACAGCACCACGATGCCGTCAATGCACTGCGCCACCTGGTTGGCCGGGGTCAGGGAAACTTTGTAGTCCTCGCCCGGCAAGGTCTTGAGCATGGTGAAGTCGTTGAGCAGCAACGCATCCTCAGGCTTGGCGAAGTGCAGGTAACCGTAGTACCACAGGCAGCCCACCGTACCGATGATGGTGCCGATGCCAGTGAGGATCAGGGGGATGGCGTTACGCTCTTCACTCATTGCGGGGTCTCTGTTTCGGGAGCTTTAGTCGGCGGGTAATTGGGGATCTCCCCCAGTCGCCGCACACCGTTGAAATGTTGCGGGTCTTCAAGATAACGCAGCATCACTTGGCGCCAGGTCGGGTCACCAAACGTTTGCACATGACCGCCCCGGGTCAGTTGCAACACCTTGGGCGGCGGCGCGGCCTGGTACAGGCGGATGCCGTTGGACAGCGGGACGATCGGGTCGTCCATGCTATGAAAAATCAACACAGGCACGTCTTTGATGTCCGGCATGGCGTACACCGCACTGTCTGCGTCAGGCACCAACCACGACAGCGGCACTTGCAAGGGCCAGGTCAGCCAGGACGTGCTCAGGGCAAATTGCCCCACTTCGCGGTAACTGGCCGGTACACCATCAAGCACCACGGCCTTGAGCCGGGCGCGCTGCTGCGGGTGCTGGCTCAGGTAATGAACGCCCATGGCCCCGCCCAGGCTTTGCCCCAGCACAATCAGCGGCTGCCCCTGCACGGACGGTTGTTGCTCTAACCAGTCAAAGGCGGCGTCGATGTCCTGATACACCGCTGGCAAGCCCGGCTTGCCCTGCGACAGGCCATAACCGCGATAGTCGAGCATCAGCACTTGATAGCCCTGCCCGGGCAACCAGGCCACGGCGCCCAGGTGGTACGCCAGATTGCCGCCATTGCCATGCAGGTGCAGCACGGTGCCCTTGAGCGGCACACCGGGCTTGGCCGGTAGCCACCAACCATGCAGTTGCGTGCCATCGGCGGCAGTGAGGTTGACGTCTTTGTAGGCAAGGCCCGCCGCCGTCGGGGTAATCGGCTGGCCAGGTTCGGGGTAAAACAACAATGAGCTGCATCCGCTGAGGGCGAGCAGCAGGCAGAGTGCAGCCAGGGTTTTCATTGAGAGGATCGCCTTGTCACAAAATATTGGAGTAGTCGGCTTCGATCCGGTCCAGGCTCAAGTGGTTGAGGAAGTTGGAGAAGCACATCCATGCCGACAAGGCGTTCATGTCGCGGAACTGGTCCGGCAGGTATTTAGGCGCAACCACTAATCCTTCATCGACCAACTGGCGCAAGGTGCGCATGTCTTCCAGCGTGGTCTTGCCACAGAACAGCAGCGGCACTTGTTCGAGCTTGCCCTTACGCACGGCCAACTGAATGTAGTTGTAAACCATGATGAAGCCTTTGAGGTAGGACAAGTCTTTGGTGAATGGCAGTCCATTTGGCACCGAGCCACGGAAAACCCGACTCGCGTTGCCGTAGCTTTCTGGCATCTCGAACCCCTGATCACGGAAGAACTGATACACCTGCATAAAGTCCGCGCCCTCCTCCACCATGTGGATGGCGCGGGTGCGGTTGGTCAGTTTGCGCAGGCGGCTCGGGTAAGAGGCAAAGGTGATGACTTCCATCAAAATCGCCAGCCCTTCCTGGGTCACTGTCGATGAGGGCGGGCCTTTGGACAGGAAGGTGCAAATCGGCTGGTTCTGGCCATTGAGCGTGGTGCCCACGTGAACCAGCCCTTCGTGTACTTCGAGGGCGCGCACGTCACGCTCGTTGAACATCGCATCGCTGCGGATCTTGATGTAGTCGGCGCCGGCTGCTGCGTCCGCGACGATACCGTCCGACTCAAACACCCGAATGGTTTCTTCGCACTCGCCAAAGACCTTGTTGAGCCGGCTTTGCAGCAGGTTGACCGCGTCTTTGGCGGTCAGGTTTTTGGCTTCGTCCTTAAGGTCGCCACGCCCGTCGATGTTGTCCAGGTAATCGGACATCATCAGGCCCAAATCGGCCAGCGTTGGATCACCGGCATGGAACGCGTCGGAAGCAGCGCCGTACAACTCTTGGGAAATCAGCCCGAAGTCTTCAGTGCCGCGTGCTTCGAGCATGCGCACCACCATTCGGTACTCTTTGCACATGCGCCGCATGATCTGCCCGACCGGGTTGAACTGCCCCAGTTGCCGGGTAATGTCGCGCTCAATGTGCTGGAACTCTGACTTGACCGCACTGGAGTCAAAAGACAGCGGCCGGGACAAGTAATAGTCACGGCTGACCGCTGGCATCTCTTTGCCTTTGGCCTTTAAAAAACCCTGGCGGATGCTGTCATCCCACTTCACCGCATCCAGCACGCGGATCGGCGCCTGGGCCAGCACAATGCGGTCTGACAACGTGCGTATGGTGCGCTGGTAATCGTCCACCCGCGGCTCCTTGATTAAATGCGGTTACTTGATCGCACGCTGATAGCGGGCCACTTCGACAAAGACGTCCGAATTGGCAGGATCATCGAGGTATGCAAAAACTGTAGCTGATGGGCTCTGGATCTGTACGCCTGAGCCTTCAGACGTTTCGACCGGCTCACCGTTCAAGGCCGACTGGCCTATCGCCTGCTTGATCTGGTCAAGGTCCAGGTCGTACACCACCAACTCGCCTTTATCGTTCACCTCAAAACCATTGAGGGTGTAGCCACCGCCCAGCTTGGCTGGCAAATTGGCCGAGGCGTACCAGCGGCTGCCGTGGCGGGCAACGATAAAGGTGTAACGATCACGCGCCTTGGGTTCGCCCTTGGGGTAGATCACGGCTTGGTAGCGAGTCTTGTCGACGGCGCGGATATTCAGGTTGCGCGCCTCGCCCCAGGCATCCTTGCTGGTCCATTTTCCGAGCAGTTGTTTTGGCGCTGGCTGGGCCGCGATCGGTGCGTCTTTAAACGTCACCAGGCACCCGCTCAACATCAAAAATGACAATGCCACCAGCAATACGCGCCACACTTTCATGCCTGCATCCTTCTATAGAGCGGCCAGGGCTCATTGAGTAGGGCCTGATATTCCATCCGACTGACAATCGCCGTCAACCGTTGGTATGCCTTATGACTGACTGTGGGAGCGGGCTTGCTCGCGATGCAAGCGCCCTGATCTACCTGCGACAACGCGTTGATGCTATCGCGAGCAAGCCCGCTCCCACACAAAGATCCAGCTCAGCGTTCTGCAGGCAATAAAAAACCGCCTTGAATCGGCGGTTTTTTATTCAGCATCGTTACGCTTGTGGGCGCATGTGCGGGAACAGGATCACGTCGCGAATCGACGGGGAGTTGGTCAGCAGCATCACCAGACGGTCGATACCGATACCTTCACCCGCCGTTGGCGGCATGCCGTATTCCAGCGCACGTACGAAGTCGGCGTCGTAGTGCATGGCTTCGTCGTCACCGGCGTCCTTGTCCGCCACCTGCGCCATGAAACGCTCGGCCTGGTCTTCCGCGTCGTTCAACTCGGAGTAGGCGTTGGCGATTTCACGGCCACCGATAAACAGCTCAAAGCGGTCGGTCACGTTCGGGTTGTCGTCGTTACGACGGGCCAGCGGCGACACTTCAAACGGGTACTGGGTGATGAAGTGCGGTTGCTCCAGCTTGTGCTCGACCAGCTCTTCGAAAATCATCACTTGCAGCTTGCCCAGACCTTCGAAGCCCAGCACCTTGGCACCGGCTTTTTTGGCGATTTCACGCGCCTTGTCGATGTCGTTCAGGTCTGCAGCGGTCAGCTCAGGGTTGTACTTGAGGATCGAGTCGAAGACCGACAGACGCACAAACGGCTCGCCGAAGTGGAACACCTTGTCGCCGTACGGCACGTCGGTGCTGCCCAGCACCAGCTGTGCCAGTTCACGGAACAGCTCTTCGGTGAGGTCCATGTTGTCTTCGTAGTCGGCGTACGCCTGGTAGAACTCAAGCATGGTGAATTCTGGGTTGTGACGGGTCGACACGCCTTCGTTACGGAAGTTACGGTTGATCTCGAACACTTTTTCGAAGCCGCCCACCACCAGACGCTTGAGGTACAGCTCAGGCGCGATACGCAGGAACATTTCCATGTCCAGCGCGTTGTGGTGAGTTTCGAAAGGCTTGGCTGCCGCGCCGCCCGGAATGGTTTGCAGCATCGGCGTTTCAACTTCAAGGAAGTCACGCGCCATCAGGAAGCTGCGGATGTGCGCGATCACTTGCGAACGCACACGGAAGGTGTGGCGCACGTCTTCGTTAACGATCAGGTCAACGTAACGCTGGCGATAGCGCTGCTCGGTGTCAGTCAGACCGTGGTGCTTGTCTGGCAGCGGGCGCAGGGATTTGGTCAGCAGACGCACGTTGGTCATTTCAACGTACAGGTCGCCTTTGCCGGAGCGGGCCAGGGTGCCTTCAGCGGCGATGATGTCGCCCAGGTCCCAGGTTTTCACGGCGGCCAGGGTTTCTTCTGGCAGGGTTTTACGGTTGACGTAGACCTGGATGCGACCAGTCATGTCCTGGATCACCATGAACGCGCCACGGTTAAGCATGATGCGACCCGCAACCTTGACCGGAATAGCTGCTTCAGCCAGCTCTTCCTTGGTCTTGTCGGCGTACTGCTTCTGCAAATCAGCGCAGTAGTTTTCACGACGAAAATCATTCGGGAAGGCGTTGCCTTTAGCGCGCTCGGCTGCAAGTTTTTCCTTGCGCAGGGCGATCAGGGCGTTTTCTTCCTGTTGCAGGTCTTGGGGGTCGAGTTGTTGGTCGCTCATGTCTTAAAAATTCCATCACAGGTTCGTTGCCCCTGCCCTGCGGCAGGGGTTGGCGGGCCTTTAGCGCGCCTTGAGGCATCGCATTGGCTGCGCACTTACGGTTATTGCGCGACTTACAGCCCTTGTTTCAGGCTGGCTACCAGGTATTCGTCGATATCGCCGTCGAGCACTTTGTCGCAATCGCTGCGCTCGATGTTGGTACGCAAATCCTTGATACGCGAAGCGTCGAGTACGTACGAGCGGATCTGGTGGCCCCAGCCGATGTCACTCTTGGTGTCTTCCAGGGCTTGGGACGCCGCGCTGCGCTTCTGCATTTCTTGCTCATAAAGACGGGCCCGCAACATTTTCATGGCGGTGTCTTTGTTCGCATGCTGGGAACGTTCGTTCTGGCAGCTCACCACGGTGTTGGTCGGTACGTGGGTAATCCGCACGGCCGAGTCAGTGGTGTTTACGTGCTGACCACCCGCACCGGAGGAACGATAGGTATCGATCCGCAGGTCAGACGGGTTGATGTCGATTTCGATGTTGTCGTCAATTTCCGGCGAAACGAAAACAGCCGAGAACGAGGTGTGACGACGGTTGCCCGAGTCGTACGGGCTTTTACGCACCAGACGATGGACGCCAATCTCGGTACGCAGCCAGCCAAAGGCGTATTCACCCTTGATATGCACGGTTGCGCCTTTGATCCCGGCGACTTCACCGGCAGACAATTCCATGATGGTGGCATCAAAGCCGCGCTTGTCGGCCCAACGCAGATACATCCGCAACAGGATATTGGCCCAGTCTTGCGCTTCGGTACCGCCGGAGCCTGCCTGAATGTCCAGGTAAGCGTTATTGGCGTCCATCTCACCGCTGAACATGCGGCGGAATTCGAGTTTTTCAAGGGCTTCGCGCAGACGCTCGACTTCAGCGGCAACGTCATCGACAGCGGCCTGGTCTTCTTCTTCGGCAGACATCAACAGCAGGTCTTTGGCGTCGGCCAGACCTGTGTGCATCTCATCCAGGGTTTCGACGATCTGCGCCAGTTGGGCGCGTTCGCGGCCTAACTCCTGGGCGTACGTCGGGTTGTTCCAGACACTAGGATCTTCAAGCTCGCGATTGACTTCGATCAGACGCTCATGCTTTTGATCGTAGTCAAAGATACCCCCGAATAGTTTCGGAGCGCTCTGACAGGTCCTTGATGCTGTTAAGGATCGGGTTGATTTCCATGGCTGGCGGCACTCGTAGGCGATTTTTACAAAGCCGGGGAGTATACCGCAAACATGGGTTGGCAGCAGCCCGCCTGGCGGGGGCAGTTCACTTTGTAGGAGCTGCCGAAGGCTGCGATTTTTTGCCTTTAAAGATCAAAAGATCGCGAGGCAAGCTCGCTCCTACAGAGTTTTGGGATGGCTTTTTGACGCATTCCGTCAGCAATTTCCTCTTCCCAATGCAGGGCACTTCCTAGTTGCTGTTATGCGCCTAGCAGACGGTGCACTCGGTCGAAATGGCCCGTGCGGTGGTGGATTCATTGCTGGACAACGCTGAGTAACAACCCCCCTCATGTAAGCAAAACCTACCCTGTAGGAGCGAGCTTGTCTCGCGATCTTTTGCCTTTAATGATCAAAAGTTCGCGAGACAAGGTGGGATGGTTACTCGATCCCGACCTGGTTACGTCCGTTGTGCTTGGCCAGGTACAGGCCTTTGTCCGCCGCGGAGATCAATTGGCGTGAGCTGCCGTTTTGTTGCGGGGTGAGGGTCGCCAGGCCAATGCTGATGGTCAGGCTGCGGCCTTCGCTAGGCTGGATGTGAGGGATTTTCAGGGCTTCTACGGCCTGGCGCAGTTTCTCTGCCACCAGTCGTGCTCCGCCCTGGGAGGTGTTGGGCAAGACGATGGCAAATTCTTCACCGCCGTAACGCGCCGGCAGGTCAGACGGGCGACTGCTGGCATCGCGAATGGTCGCGGCCACTTTGCGCAATGCCTCGTCGCCGTCCAGATGGCCGAAGGTATCGTTGAAGGACTTGAAGTAGTCAACGTCGATCATCAACAACGACAGCTGGGTCTGCTCCCGCAAGGCGCGGCGCCACTCCAGCTCGAGGTATTCGTCAAAGTGCCGACGGTTCGACAGCCCGGTCAGGCCGTCCGAGTTCATCAACCGTTGCAGCACCAGGTTGGTGTCGAGCAGTTGCTGCTGACTCACACGCAGCGCACGGTAGGCCGCGTCACGCTGCAACAGGGTCATGTAGGAGCGCGAGTGATAGCGAATGCGCGCCACCAGCTCGATGTTATCGGGCAATTTGACCAGGTAATCATTGGCCCCCGCCGAAAACGCCGCGCTTTTGATCAGCGGGTCTTCTTTGGTGGACAGCACGATGATCGGAATATTCTGCGTCGCCGGGTGATTGCGGTATTCACGCACCAGGGTCAGACCGTCCAGCCCCGGCATGACCAGGTCCTGCAAAATCACGGTCGGTTTGATGCGGATGGCTTGCGCAATCGCCTGATGCGGGTCTGCACAGAAGTGAAAATCAATGTTCTGCTCTAGCGCCAACCCCCGGCGCACGGCTTCGCCGATCATCGCCTGATCGTCTACCAGCAGCACCATGGCGGCGTTTTCGTCTGTTTTAACGTCGTCCAACTGTAAATCGCTCATGCGCGTTCACCTGAATTACTGCCTTCAAGCCAGTCCTGCGGGATTTTGTCGATCATTTGGCAAATATCTCCAGCAAACGTGGCGCAATCTTGTCCAAAGGACGGATCTCAACCGCGGCATCAATGGCCGCAGCTGCTTTAGGCATGCCGTACACCGAACTGCTGTGTTGGTCTTGCGCAATGGTGAGGAAGCCTTGTTGGCGCATGAGTTTAAGCCCCTGAGCCCCATCGCGTCCCATGCCGGTTAATAACACCCCCACGGCATCTCCCTTCCAGTACCTTGCAACACTTTCAAAAAACACATCAATCGAGGGGCGGTAGATCTCGTTTACCGGCTCCGCCGTGTAGGCCAGGGTGCCGTTTTTCAACAAGCGTATGTGGTGGTTGGTGCCCGCCAGCAATACCGTCCCCGGCTGTGGCACTTCGCCTTCCCGGGCCAAGCGTACGTCCAGTCCGCACGAGCCGCTCAACCACTCCGCCATGCCCGCCGCAAACACTTGGTCTACGTGTTGCACCAGAACGATAGGCACCTGGAAATCTCGCGGCAGCCCCTTGAGCAAACTTTCCAGCGCCGCCGGGCCGCCCGCAGACGAGCCAATCACCACCAGCCCGCCCTGCAAGCCCAATGCCCGCGGCTGCGCCGACACCGGGCGTACCCGCTTGTCACTCTGCCCCATCAACCAGCCCACGTTGAGGATCTTGCGCAATAACGGCGCTGCCGCTTCTTTGGCATTGCCTGCACCCAACGCGGGTGTGTCCACCACATCCAGCGCGCCAAAACCCATGGCCTCGAACACGCGGTGTACATTCTGCTCCCGGTCAACGGTCACAATCACAATGGCACAGGGCGTTTCAGCCATGATCCGCCGTGTCGCCTGCACCCCGTCCATGACCGGCATGATCAGGTCCATCAAAATCAGATCCGGGGTGAACTCAGCACACTTTTGTACCGCCTCGGCACCATTGTGAGCGACCCAGACCACTTCATGGCTCGGCTCAAAGGCCAGCGCCCGACGCAGCGCTTCAACCGCCAAAGGCATGTCGTTGACGATGGCGATTTTCATGTTTGGGCTCCCCCGATGAGTTCAACCACGGCATCAAGCAAGGCGTCGTCATGGAAGCTGGCTTTGGCTAGATAATAGTCGGCTCCTGCATCCAGGCCACGTCGTCGGTCTTCTTCGCGGTCTTTGTAGGACACGACCATCACCGGCATGGACTGCAGACGGTTGTCGCGGCGCAACAGGGTGACCAGCTCGATGCCATCCATGCGCGGCATGTCGATGTCGGTAATCAACAGATCGAAATGCTCGGCACGCAGGGCGTTCCAGCCGTCCATGCCGTCAACCGCAACGGCCACTTCATAACCCCGATTAATCAGCAATTTGCGCTGCAATTCACGTACGGTCAGCGAGTCATCTACCACCAGAATGCGTTTGCGGGTCAATTCTGCGGTGTGCCGATTGCGCCGATCAATACGCTCCAGACGCCCGGTGTTGAGCAACTTATCGACCGAACGCAGCATATCTTCAACATCGACAATCAGCACTGGCGAGCCATCGTCCAGCAGCGCACCGGCCGAGATGTCCTGCACCTTGCCCAAGCGCGGATCGAGCGGCAAAACCACCAGAGTGCGCTCACCGATAAACCGCTCGACGGCCACGCCATACACGGCGTCGCGCTCACGAATGACCACCACTTTGAGGGTTTCGTCATCGCTTTGGCTGGGCGGGCGCTGGAGCAACTGGCTGGCGGCCACCAGGCCGACGTGCCGGCCTTCGTGCCAAAAATGCTGACGCCCCTCGACTTGCACGATGTCATCCGGCAACAGGTCGCGCATGCGCTCGATGTGCGCCAGCGGGAAGGCGTAGGCCTCGTCGGCCACTTCAACCACCAGGCTGCGCACCACCGACAAGGTTAGCGGCACTTCCAGCAGGAACCGGCTGCCCTGCCCTGCGGTTTGCTCCAGCACGATGGCGCCGCGCAACAGGCGCACCATGTGTAGCACCGCATCCAGCCCGACGCCGCGACCGGAGACTTCAGTCACCGTATCGCGCAGGCTGAACCCCGGCAGAAAGAGGAAGGTCAGGAGTTCTTCTTCGCTCAGTTGCGCCACCGTCTCGGCGGTGGATAACTGGCGCTCGACGATGCTGCGACGCAAGCGTTCGAGGTCGACACCGGCGCCATCGTCGCTCAGTTCGACGGCCAGCAACCCGGCCTGATGCGACACCCGTAAGCGGATCGTGCCTTCGGGCTGTTTGCCCGCCAACAAGCGTTGTTCGGGCGATTCAACCCCGTGGTCGACGGCGTTGCGCAGCAAGTGGGTGAGCGGCGCTTCGAGTTTTTCGAGGACATCGCGGTCAACCTGGGTTTTCTCGCCTTCGATTTCCAGACGTATCTGCTTGCCCAACGCCCGACCCAAATCACGGACCATGCGCTCCTGGCCCACCAGCACATCGGCGAACGGGCGCATGCGGCAGGCCAGCGCGGTGTCATAGAGCAATTGCGCGCGCTGGCTGGTCTGCCAGCCGAATTCGTCGAGTTCGGCGGTCTGCTCGCTGAGCAAATGCTGCGACTCGGAGAGCACGCGCCGGGCCTCGTTCAGGGCCTCTTCAACCTCGTGCGTCAGGCCCACCACTTTGAGCTGCTCGTTGAGGGTATCCAGCGCCCGCAGGCTGGTGCTCTGCATGCGTTTAAGCCGATGCAGCGCCATCAGGTACGGCTTGAGACGCTGGGTTTCGACCAGCGATTTACTCGACAGGTCGAGCAGGCTGTTGAGGCGCTCGGCGGTGACGCGCAACACCCGTTCGCCGCTTTCTGTCAGGCGCTGAGGCCGACGCGCAGGTTCGGGGGCCGGCTCGGCGGCCACTGGGGCCACCGGCTCTGGCTGAAGCAGCGGCTCGGGCAAAGGCTCGGGGGCCAGCAACAATTGCGAGACGTCGAACTCCACGGGCGCGGCACGTGGCGCCACCCGCCCGGAAGGATCCAGCAGTTCGTTGAGGTGCGCGACATACGCGTCGATATCGGCCGGGCCGACGTTGTCGCTGCCCGGCGTGGCGATGCGCATCAACAAGTCAGTGCCCTGCAACAAGGCATCAATGTGTTCGGGATGCAGGCGCAAACGGCCTTCTTGCGCGCTGACCAGGCAGTCTTCCATCACGTGGGCCACGCTGACGCCCGCGTCCACGCCGACAATCCGCGCTGCGCCCTTGAGCGAGTGGGCGGCGCGCATGCAGGCTTCCAGTTGGTCGGCCTGGGTCGGGTTGCGCTCAAGTGCCAGCAGCCCCTCATTCAGCACCTGCGTCTGGGCCTCAGCCTCCAGGCTGAACAGTTCAAGCAGCGACGCGTCGCGCATTTGCTCGGGGGTCATGTCAGGCTCCGGGTAATTGCGCCAAGCAGTTGTTCTTCATCCAGCCAGCGCAGGCTGCGGTTTTTCCACGCCAGCACACCCCGGGTGTATTTTGCGCTGGCATGCTCGCCCGACAGCGAGGCGGCGTTCAAAGCGCGTTCTTCAATGTTGTGGACACCGTCGACTTCATCCACCGGCAACACTACCGGGCCACCATGGGCGGCCACGATCAGCATGCGCGGCATCACCCGCTGCGAAGGGGTAATGGTCACCGTAGGGTCCAGCCCCAACAGGTCAACCAGCGACAAACACGGCACCAACGCACCGCGCACGTTGGCCACCCCTTGCAGGGCCCGCGAACGCTGGTGCGGCAACGAGTGAATGGCCTGCATGCGCGCCACTTCGTCGAGGCACACCGTGTTCAGGCCCAGCCATTCACCGCCCAGACGGAATACAACCAGCGAACGTGTGGCAACTTTTTGCTCAGCCATTGGCTGGGCGTTGTGCTCCTCAGGTTCTTGCTCAAACGAGTAGCGATCCAGCAAGCGCGTGGCGGCAGCGGAATACACCGCGCAATTGCGGCAATGGATATGCTCCGGCAACTTCGGGCAAGACTTGTCGCCGAAGATGCCGATGCGGTTCCAGCAGTCATCAATGGTCTGGGCTTCGTCATGAATCAAGCCTTGGGCGAATAAACCTCTCATTGTTTGCGCTCACTGTGAACCGAACGTTCATGACGGGCAGCGCGCTCCTGCAAGCGCTGGGCGCCTGCTGCGTCACCTTGGGCAGCCAAGAGAGCGGCCAGGTGCGCCAGCGCTTCTGAATGCTGGGGTTCCAGGTACAGCGCCTTGCGATAGAAACTCTGCGCCTGCGCCGCTTGATCTTCAACATCGCTGAGCAGGCCCAGCCAGTAGAACACCTGAGCGTGCGGGCCATGCTGTTGCAAAAACTGCTCGCAAGCCTGGCGGGCGTCGCTGCTTTTGCCCTCGTTGGCCAACGCGGCAATGTGCGCCAGCAAGGCCGCCCCCGTGCACGCGGCAGGGGTTGGCTCGACAGGTATTGGCGCACGAGGTGCAAAGGGCCGTGGGGCAGACACTGGCGGCATCGGCCGCGGTGCGGGTTTGGGCAGCGGTCTGGGCTCGGCCAGCGCTGGCCGCGCAACAGGCACCGGCTCATGGCTGTGACAGAAGGCAAACGACTGCGGTGCACCGATCGAACGCATGCCCAGGCGGCCCAGCAGGCTGCCCTCGGCCGGGCCGATAAACAGCGCGCCGTCGTCACGGGTCAGGCGCTTGAGGATATCCAGCGCCTGATGCTGAGTCTTGAGGTCGAAGTAGATCAACAGGTTGCGACAGAACACAAAGTCATAAGGCAGGTGATGGCTGAGCAGCGTCGGGTCAAGCAGGTTGCCGACATGAAAAGAGACCTGCTCGTGCACCCGCTCCGCCAACTGATAACTGTCATTGACCGGGGTGAAATAGCGCTCACGAAAATCAATTTGCTGGCCGCGAAATGAGTTTTTGCCATACAGCGCCGACCGCGCCCGCGCCACCGACAACGGGCTGACGTCCAGGGCTTCGACCTTGAACTGATGCCCAACCAGACCGGCATCAAACAGGGCCATGGCAATCGAATACGGCTCTTCGCCGGTGGAGCACGGCAAGCTCAGAATGCGCAGGGTATGCAGGCCGCTGGTGTCGGCCAAACGCTGGCGGGCCAGACGGCCCAATGTGGCAAACGACTCGGGGTACCGAAAAAACCAGGTCTCGGGCACGATCACCGATTCGATCAACGCCTGCTGCTCATCGTGTGAACACGTCAGGCGCTGCCAGTAGTGATCGTTGTCGGGCATGTTCAACGCCAGGCAACGCTGGCGTACCGCACGCTCGATAATCGCCAGGCCCACGGACGCTACGTCCAGGCCTATGCGTTGCTTCAAAAAATCGTAAAAGCGCTGGTCGTCACTCATGCGAGCCCCTCTGCGCTGGCGTCATCCTGGCTCGGAGGGAACAGCAGCGCGCACACCGCCGGGCTCAAAAGGTCGTCGACATGGATCCACTGCAGCAAACCCTGGGCATCCTCACGAACCGGCCCCAGGTACGGCGCGTCGCGGTTATCCAGGCCGTAGGGCTGAAAATCTGCCGGATCGCAGCGCAAGGTCGCGTTGGCCTGCTCCAGCATCAGCCCCAGCAGTTTGCCGCGAAAATTGACCAGCACCAGCCGCGTGCTGGTGCGGGCCACGGCTTCATGGCCAAAGGTCATGGCGCTGATGTCGATGACCGGGACCATCTGCCCGCGGTGCGCAAACACGCCAGCCACCCAGGCCGGGGCGTGAGCAATCGGTTTGAGCGGTAAACGCGCCAGCACCTCGACCACATCGGTCGCCGACAAGGCATAACGCTCATCCCCGATGTAGAACACCAGGAACAGGCGCTGACTCGGCGCCACGGCGGCCGCACGCTTGGTTAAAAGTTCGCTCATCAGACTTTAAAACGCGAAACGCCACTGCGCAGCCCAACGGCAACCTGACTGAGTTCGTCGATCGCGAAGCTGGCCTGACGCAAGGACTCTACGGTCTGACTGCTAGCATCACCCAACTGCACCAGTGCCAGGTTAATTTGCTCGGCGCCGGTGGCTTGCGCCTGCATGCCTTCGTTGACCATTAACACGCGCGGCGCCAAGGCCTGAACCTGATGAATGATTTGCGACAGTTGTTCACCGACTTGCGTCACCTCGGCCATGCCACGGCGCACTTCTTCAGAGAACTTGTCCATGCCCATCACACCCGCCGACACGGCGGACTGGATCTCGCGCACCATTTGTTCAATGTCATAGGTGGCGACAGCCGTCTGGTCAGCCAGGCGACGTACTTCGGTGGCAACCACGGCGAAACCACGGCCATATTCACCGGCTTTTTCGGCTTCGATGGCGGCATTGAGCGACAGCAGGTTGGTCTGGTCGGCCACTTTGACGATGGTGACGACCACTTGGTTAATGTTGCCGGCTTTTTCATTGAGGATCGCCAGCTTGGCGTTAACCAGATCGGCAGCGCCCATCACCGAGTGCATGGTTTCTTCCATGCGTGCCAGGCCTTGCTGCCCGGAACCGGCCAGAATCGAAGCCTGATCGGCAGCCGAAGTCACTTCGGTCATGGTGCGCACCAGGTCACGGGAGGTGGCGGCAATTTCGCGGGAGGTCGCGCCGATTTCCGTGGTGGTGGCTGCAGTTTCGGTTGCCGTGGCTTGTTGCTGTTTGGACGTGGCGGCGATCTCGGTCACCGAGGTGGTGACCTGGACCGAGGACCGCTGGGCTTGAGACACCAGCGCGGTAAGCTCGGTCATCATGTCGTTGAAGCCGGTTTCGACGGCACCGAACTCGTCTTTGCGGTCCAGGTTCAAGCGTGAGCTCAAGTCACCGGAACGCATGGTTTCAAGGATCGAAACGATGCGCTGCATCGGCGACATGATCGCCTGCAACAACAGGTAGCCGCACAGCCCGGCAGCCAGCACGGCCACGATCAGCGAGATCACCATGCTGATTTTTGCCGTCGTCACTGCATTGGCAATGGTTTCGGTGGCGTGGTTGGCCTGGGTACGGTTGGTATCAATGATGGTGTTGAGTTGCTTGCGCCCCGCGGCCCATAGCGGGGCCAGTTGCTCGTTGAGCATGGCGTCGGCTTGCTCGGTTTTTTTGTCTTCGTAAAACTGCAGAACGCCAGACAACGCCTTGGTGTACTCACCGTGGATGCGCTCGAATTCATCAAACTCGGCGCGGTCCTCACTATCAAAAATGGTGGTGCGGTAGTTGTCCAGCTCGTGGATCATGCGGTCTTCGTAGCTGGCATACAGCTTACGGTCTTCGCTGGTCAAATCACGCTGGGTGGCCGAGCCGACCAGTTGCAGGGTCAGGACATAGCTGTCGACCCAGGCACTGCGCACCATCGAACTGTAATAGACCCCGGGAATCGAATCGGTGCGAACGGTCTCTTCGCTCGACTCAATCGACAGCAGGCGCGAGTAAGACGCGACAACCATCAGCAACATGATGGCGATGATCACCGCAAAGCTCGCCAAAATGCGTTGGCGTAACGTCCAGTTCTTCACAGTCTATCCTCGGGGCCATTCAAATGATGGAGGAGTATAGCCGAGGGCCAGCAAGGATTCTCACGGACGTTGAGACTGTTCTCACAGCAATTAGTAAAAAAACCTACAACACAGCTAACAGTGTAGGAGCGAGCTTACCTCGCGATCTTTTCGACGTTTAAAAGATCGCGAGACAAGCTCGCTCCTACAAGGGCAGTTAAACCTGAGCCTGTTTAACCTGCGCTTCCAGCTCAGCTTTTAGCCCCGGATCAAGCTTGAGATGCTTGGCCAGTTCATCCAGATAAGCCCGCTCACCGAATGCCTCTTCATCCACCAGGATGAGGCTGGCAATGTACATTTCTGCGCCGATTTCCGGGGTGGTGGCCGCGCTGGCGACTTCGGCCGGGTCCAGCGGTTTGTTCAGTTCAAGTTGCAGCCATTGCTGCAGTTGCGGATCGTGCTTGAGCTTGCTCAACTCGCCCTCGATCATTTTCCGCTCGCGATCGTCAATGTGACCATCCGCCTTGGCCGCCGCGACCAGGGCTTTGAGAATCGCCTGACTGTGTTCCTCAACCTGCACCGGCTCGACACGATCAATGGTTTGCGGCGGGTGTTCAGGGGCAGTGCCTTGGCTGGCCTGCCAGTTGCCGTAGGCTTTGTAGGCCAGTACGCCCAAGGCCGCCAACCCCCCATAGGTCAAGGCCTGGCCGCCGAACTTGCGGCCGCGCTTACTGCCCATTAACAGGCCCAGGACACTGGCCGCCATCGCCCCACCCCCTGCCCCCGAGAGCAGGCCGCCGAGCCCGCCCGCACCCAGCACATTGCCCAATCCCCCTTTATTGGCACTGGCGCCAGAAGCGTTGTTTGACGCACCGGTCTTTTTCTCCAGCAGTTCCTGGCCAGACTTCAGCAGTTGATCGAGCAATCCACGGGTGTTCATCAGCAACCTCCTCGTAACGGGTTCAGGTGACAGGTCGGGTTTCAGTCGCGCAGGTCCGATTCATGAATCGGCTGATCGCGATGGGTCGCACGCTGGTACTGCGCGGGCCAGATCGCTTTTCTGCCGCCCAGATCATCATCGGCATGCAGCGGCCAGTACGGGTCACGCAAGAGTTCACGGGCCAGTAGAATCAAGTCCGCCTGACCGGTGCGCAAAATATGTTCGGCCTGCGCGGGTTCGGTGATCATCCCCACCGTGCCCGTGGCGATGGCCGCCTCTTTGCGCACGCGCTCGGCGAATCGGGTCTGGTAACCCGGCCCCACCGGAATTTCTGCCGAGGCCGCCGTACCACCCGACGACACGTCAATCAGATCAACCCCCAGCGCTTTCAGGCGCCGCGCCAGTTCAACCGTTTCGTCAGGGTTCCAGCCATCTTCGACCCAATCGGTGGCCGAGACGCGGACAAAGACCGGCAGTTCTTTAGGCCACACTTCGCGCACCGCTTCGGTCACTTGCAGCACCAGGCGGATGCGATTCTCGAATGAACCGCCGTACTCGTCGAGGCGCTGGTTGCTCAGCGGCGACAAAAATTGATGCAGCAAGTAACCGTGGGCAGCGTGAACCTCCACCACCGAGAAACCGGCTTCGAGCGATCGTTTGGCGGCATCGATAAAGGCTTGAACAACGCCCTGGATCTGTTCTGTATCCAGTTGTTTGGGCGCCGTGTGATTGGGATCAAAGGCAATGGGTGATGGCCCGACCGGCACCCAGCCGCCCTCGTCCACTTTGACGCTGCCATGTTTGCCCAGCCAAGGGCGATGCGTGCTGGCCTTGCGCCCGGCATGCGCCAGTTGAATCCCCGCCACGGCGCCCTGGGCGCGGATAAAGCGGGTGATGCGTTGCAGCGGTTCGATGTGTTCGTCGCTCCACAGCCCAAGGTCTTGAGCGGTGATCCGGCCATCGGGGGTCACCGCGGTGGCCTCGGTAAAAATCAGACCGGCACCGCCAACGGCCCGGCTGCCCAAGTGAACTAAATGCCAGTCATTGGCCAGCCCATCAACGCTGGAGTATTGGCACATTGGCGAGACCGCAATGCGGTTATTCAAGGTCAGTTGGCGCAGGGTGTAGGGTTCGAGCAGCAGACTCATGGGTCACCTCTCATTCCAGTGGGTAGGCTCCAGGCACTCCTTAGAGACTAGTCGACAACACTGGAAGAGGTGGGGTTCAAATGAGCGTGCAGCTCCTGCAGCGTTATTGGTCAGCCAAAAGGGGGCAGGCGTTAGCGCGGTTCGATGTGGGCGATCATCAGTTGCACGGTTTCGTTACCGCGAAACTCGTTGAGGTCGAGTTTGTAGGCCAGTTCGACCCAGCGAATGGTCGGGTTGGGCCACACTTCGCGGTCTACACCAAAGGCAATGCCGTCCAGTTTGACGCTGCCGCACTCGGTCTTGAGCACGACTTTCAAATGCCGCTCGCCAACAATGCGCTGCTCGACCAACTGAAACACACCGTGAAACAGCGGCTCAGGGAAGTGCTGCCCCCACGGCCCGGCATGGCGTAAGGCGCGCGCCAGTTCAAGGTGGAATTCTTCAATCGCCAAACTGCCATCAGACAGCAGCCGACCGGTCAGGTCTTCCTCACGCAGTTGACGTCGGACCTCTTCGTCAAATGCTTGAGCAAACAGTGGGAAGTTGGCTTCAGGCAATGTCAGACCCGCTGCCATGGCGTGACCGCCGTATTTGCTGATCAACTCCGGGTGCTGCGCCGCGACCACGCTGAGCGCATCACGAATATGAAAGCCCGGCACCGAACGCCCCGAGCCCTTGAGCATGCCGTCACCAGCATCGGCAAAGGCAAAAGTCGGGCGGAAATAGCGCTCTTTGAGGCGCGAGGCCAGAATCCCGATCACCCCTTGGTGCCACTCCGGGTCGAACAGGCACAAGCCAAACGGCATGCTGTCCAGCGTCAATTCCTTGAGCTGGGCCAGCGCTTCACGCTGCATACCTTGCTCAATGGATTTGCGGTCCTGGTTCATTTCGTCGAGCTGGGCGGCCATATCACGCGCCGCGTTGGGGTCGTCGGTGAGCAGGCACTCGATGCCCAGGCTCATGTCGTCCAGGCGCCCGGCCGCGTTCAGGCGTGGCCCGAGAATAAAGCCCAGGTCGGTAGAGGTAATCTTCGAATGATCGCGCTTGGCCACTTCCAGGATTGCCTTAAGCCCTGGCCGCGCACGCCCGGCGCGAATTCGCTCAAGCCCCTGATGCACCAGGATGCGGTTGTTGGCGTCCAGCGGCACCACGTCGGCCACGCTGCCCAACGCCACCAAATCGAGCAATTCGGCGATGTTGGGCGCTTTGACTGTTTGATACCAACCCAAGCTGTTCAAGCGTGCACGCAAGGCAATCAGTACGTAAAAGATCACCCCTACCCCGGCCAGCGCCTTGCTGGGGAACTCGCAACCCGGCTGGTTAGGGTTGACGATGGCATCGGCCGCCGGCAGTTCGTTGCCCGGCAAGTGGTGGTCGGTGACCAGCACGCTCAGCCCGGCTTTTTTCGCCGCGGCCACGCCTTCGACGCTGGAGATCCCGTTGTCCACGGTGATCAGCAATTGCGGTGAACGGGTCAGCGCCACTTCGACGATTTCTGGCGTCAGACCGTAGCCGTACTCAAACCGGTTGGGCACCAGGTAGTCGACATGGGCGGCGCCCAGCAGACGCAAACCGAGCATGCCCACGGTACTGGCGGTGGCACCGTCGGCGTCAAAGTCACCGACGATCAAGATGCGCTGGCGCTGTTCAAGCGCCACCACCAGCAAGTCCACCGCAGCGTCGATGCCCTTGAGCTGCTGGTACGGGATCAACCGCGCCAGGCTCTTGTCCAGTTCAGCTTGTGATTGCACCCCCCGCGCGGCGTACAAACGCGTGAGCAGGGTCGGCATTTCGCCCAAGAAAGGCAGGGTTTCGGGCAGTGGACGGGGTTCGATGCGCATAACCGGGGGGACGTTCTCTTAAAGTGTTGAACCGAGTGAGTTAACCGCGTTCGCCTTGCAGCCACTGCAACTGAACTTCGTGCTGGCCACGGTCGTCGGTCACGAACACGGTGCCTTCACTGATCATCACGTCCCACTTGATAACGCGTGGCATGTCTTTGGCCAGCACTTCCAGAATCTCTTGCGGAACGGCAGCGATGTTGACGTTTTTCAGGTTTTTGATCGCCGGGATGACCTTGCCTTCCCAGACGCGCAAGCTGCCATAGGCCAGCAAACTGGTGCGTTCGGTACGACGCGAGCACCAGGTCAGACGGTCGGCATCGGGCTGGCCGACTTCGATCCAGTGCAGAACACGGTCATCCAGGCTTTTTTCCCACAGCGCTGGTTCGTCTACATCTGAAAGGCCTCGGCCAAACGACAGATGCTCGTTGTACCAAAGGGCGTAAGCCAGAAGGCGCACCGCCATGCGCTCTTCAGTTTCCGAAGGGTGACGGGCGATGGTCTGCTTGACGGTTTCATAGACCCCACGATCGAGATCGGTGAGGTTGAGTTCGAACTTGTAGGTCGTGGACGGCTGGGCCATGAACGGGCTTCTTGATACGGAGAAAGACGGCAAGTCTAACCGATCCGCCCAAGTTCTGTGGGAGCGGGCTTGCTCGCGATGCAAACAACGCCGTCTATCTGAATCACCGCGATGATGTTATCGCGGGCAAGCCCGCTCCCACAGGACGTGGGGCCGCTACCTATGTTAAAACGCTGTTCTCGTTCGCTCTGCATAAGGACTCCGCATGTCGCTCGCCACCAAACCCCTTTCGGGCCTCAAGGTTATCGAACTGGGTACCCTGATCGCCGGTCCTTTTGCCTCGCGAATTTGTGCCGAATTTGGCGCCGATGTGATCAAGGTGGAATCACCCGATGGCGGCGATCCCCTGCGTAAATGGCGCAAGCTGTATGAAGGTACGTCGCTGTGGTGGTTCGTCCAGGCGCGCAACAAAAAATCCCTGACGCTGAACCTCAAGCACCCCGATGGCCTGAACATCCTCAAGGAGCTGTTGACCGAGGCCGACATCCTGATCGAGAACTTCCGCCCCGGGGTCCTGGAAAAACTGGGTTTGGGCTGGGACGTGCTGCACGCCTTGAACCCCAAACTGGTGATGGTGCGTTTGTCGGGCTTTGGCCAGACCGGGCCGATGAAAGACCAGCCCGGTTTTGGCGCAGTGGGTGAGTCCATGGGCGGATTGCGCTACATCACTGGTTTTGAAGATCGCCCGCCCGTGCGCACCGGCATTTCGATTGGCGACTCGATTGCCGCGCTGTGGGGCGTCATTGGCGCCTTGATGGCATTGCGTCATCGCGAAGTGAATGGCGGCCTGGGCCAAGTGGTGGATGTGGCGCTGTACGAAGCCATTTTCGCCATGATGGAAAGCATGGTGCCGGAGTTCGATGTGTTCGGCTTTATTCGCGAGCGCACCGGCAATATCATGCCGGGCATCACGCCCTCCTCGATTCATACCAGCAAGGACGGCAAGCACGTACAGATTGGCGCCAATGGCGACGCCATTTTCAAACGCTTCATGCTGATTATTGGCCGCGAAGACCTGGCGAACGATCCGCAACTGGCCAGCAACGATGGCCGGGATGCCCGCCGTGACGAGCTGTACGGCGTGATTGACCGCTGGGTCGCCTCGCTGCCGCTGCAAACCGTGCTTGAACACCTGAACACGGCAGAAGTCCCCGCCAGCCGCATCTTCTCGGCCGAAGACATGTTTACTGACCCGCAATTTTTGGCCCGCGAAATGTTCTTGCAGGCCAAACTCCCTGACGGCAAAGCGTTCAAAATGCCAGGCATCGTGCCTCGTCTTTCTGACACGCCGGGGTCAGCCGAGTGGGTAGGACCGGAGCTGGGCGCTCATAATCAGGAGGTCTTGGCTGATTTGGGCTACGACGCCAGCGCCATCGTTAAATTGAAACAGGCAGGCGCGATTTAACCGTTAAGCCGTTTTAAGGACCGCCAAGGAGACAGGCCCAATGACCAAGCGCTGGAAATGGCGAGGCATCTGCGCGGGGTTGATAACCTCAGCGATGTTTTTTTGCACGCCCGGCGCGCTGGCGGCCGAAAAACTCATTTGGCTGGTGCGCGACCTGCCACCAATGGCAGTGCACGATGGCCCGAACAAGGACCAAGGCATCATCGATCGCTTGCTACCGGTGCTGATCGCCAACATGCCGCAGTATGAGCATGTCATCCAGCGGGTCAATCGGGCTCGTTCCCTGCAAATGCTAGAAGGGCAAGAGCTGGCCTGCGATCCAATGCTGGTGTGGAATCAGAGCCGTGCCCTGCACATTGTCTATTCAAGCCCGATTTTCGGTTTACGCAGTAACGGGCTGGCCATTCGCCGTACGGATGAACAACTGATCGCGCCGTTTGTGCATGACCAGGCCGTCGACTTGCCTGCCCTGCTGAGCGCTCAGTCCGTCAAGCTCGGTCTGGTGGCCAAACGCAGTTACGGGGTCTGGATTGACGATCAATTGTCAAAAAGCCCGAGGGATCCACTTTTTATCCATTACGGCAACGATGCGATAGGCAGCCTGTTGCAAATGCAACACGCCGGACGCCTGCCGACGCTGCTGGGCTATTGGCCAGAGATTCAGTCAAAGGCCAAGCAATATGGCCTTTCATCCAAGGCGCTGGCTTTTTACCCGATCCAGGGTGCCCCGGCCTACCAAACCATCTACGCAGGGTGCACAAAAACTCCGCAAGGGCAAAAAGCCATTGCCGACATCAATACGGTACTGGGACATCTGCCCCGGGATTCAATTGCGTCTGCGCAGACCTTTTGGATACAGGCCGACCAAGCCGATGATGGCCGTGCCTCAGCCCCGCTCCCGGTGCAAGAACCGACGGTGCCCTGACAAAAAAAGCACAAAAAAAACCCCGAGCAGTGGGGAGACAACTCGGGGTTTAACAAGGTCATGATGACCTGCTCAGCAAGCTACAAGTCTCGGAGCAAAAGACTTGATCTTGCTGATGAAAAATCTGACACAGCTAACGCTACAAAGGTTCCCGATACGCGGGATCAATTTTCACTTCATGCGCCAGCCCGTGCGCCATAAGCATCCAGCAAGCGTCCGAGGCCGTTAACGGTCACGGGTTTGGGCAAATACCCCAACACCTCCAAACCTTCCTCGCGGGCCGTACGTACTGCGCTTTCAACTACGTGTGGCGCGGCGCAACTGAGAATAATCAGCGCCTGGGCTTCGCGCTTGGTCGCCAACTCACGAATCAACTCAATCCCGGACAACCCTTCCAGATGCAAATCACAAATAGCCAGGTCAATGCCCTCGCATTTGGCCAATGAGCAACGGGCAGACTCGACACTCTCGGCAGCCAGCACGTCAAAAATGCGAAAGGCGTTCAACATTTGGTGTAGCACCATGAGTTGAAATGGATTGTCTTCAAGAATCAGAACTTTCATTGAGCGCATAAAGGGCCTTGGAAGAGTTCGCGCACTATTGGCAAGGGGACCGACTTTAGTGCGATTGCCTAAGAATCGACATAAGACAAATCCTAAATCGATGTAGGCCAATTCATAAAAACAAAACTAATTGATGCCGCCTTTAACCCTGATACCTGTCCATCAAGGGGCATGAGAGTGGGCTAACCGCGAGTTATTGACCAGCGATGCAAGCCGGGCCAAAAGACCGCTAGACAAGATCGCTTCTGCGGTGGCTAACCGTTCACCCCCATTTTTGGCGTCTTGGACAGGTCAAACCAGCCTCCCACCACGCCTTCCAAATGACCTGAGCCCGAGTAAAAAGGCACAACCCAGCAACACACCTCACCACCGGCCGTTTTGAAGGCCTGGCTGCGCTTTTGATAAAAAGGCTTGCGGTTACGAAGCACCGACATCAATTCAGCATGAAACTGCTCTGCGATTTCAACGGATAAAAACGGCACTTCCGTCATGCGCCGCCCGTGAATCAGTTCTAGCCGGGTCGAAAAAAAGTCTTCGTAAGTGCGGTTACAGGTGATGACTTGTCCTTCAAGCCCCTTCACAAAAATCGGACAGGGGATCGCATCAAAGAAGCGTTGCCCAAACCCCAGGCGGGCGCTTAAAGCGCTCTCGGCCAAGCGTGCAATGCGCAACTGGTTTACCAGGCGTCGGTTCCACATCACCAGGACTCCCCCCAGGCCAATAGCGCCTGCAAGCCCCCCGTACAACAACGGTAATATCGACACCTGCGGTTCGACCGGCATTTTCTTGAGGTCATGCAACCACTTGTGCCGCAGTGCCTGCATATCAGTCATGGGGATGGCCTCTAAACCCTTGTTCAGTATGTCGAGCAGTTCCGGGAACTGATCCGCAACCGAAAAGTTATCGGAGGCCCAGCGACCATCGACACTTCGGCCTACTTTCAAGTGTCTGGCCGGGTGCAGATACGCCTGTGTTTCATTCTGGATCGTGGCCAGCGCTTCGCCTTGCTCAACCAGATCACGTGCCTGCGCATAGTTCTCGACACTGCGCAGGATGATGTCGGGGTAGTTGCGCCGAATCATTGATTCCAGCGCATGCCGGGCCGGCAGCGCCAAGACTTTGCCCGCGAGTTGATCCAGAGAACTCAGGCGAAAGTCATTGTTACGCACGACGAAGACCCAGGGAGCGCCGCCATAGGAATAGGTGAAATTAAGATAAGCCTGACGCTCGGCATTCTTGGCCAGGGTGGTATTCATCTGCGCCTTGCCGCTTTTGAGCATTTCCAGGGTTTGCGCTGTTGAGGCGCTTTCTTGATGGACAAACTGCAACCCGGTCATATGGGAAATACGCGCCAGAATATCCGCGTTCAAGCCCTCCCAGCGCTGCTCACCGTTTTTAAAGACATACGGCGGGTATTGCTGAGAGGCGACCATGACCACCGGATTTTGCTTGATCCAGGCGTGCTCGCGAGGCAGCAGCTGTATGTGCTGCTGGCCAATAGCGCCCAGATGCCCTGCGTGCCAGCGCGAAAGGATCACATGGCCCATTTCGTCATCCAGGCTGTTCAATGCGCGATCAATCAAGGCCTGCAACTGCGAATCACCGCGGCGCACGGCAAAGGCAAAACCTGACTCAGGCAAAGCGCTCTGCCCCAAAACACGCAAGCTGGAGTAAGACCGCAGCGTCTTGAAGCCCCGGACAATGATTTCATGGGCAACCAGCGCATCAATGTCGCCTTCATTGAGCGCTTCCAGCGCACTGTGCAAGGTGGGGGTGAGGATGATCTCGCTGTCGGGGTAGAACGCATCGGCAACGTGTGCATCGACCTCGCCGTCGAGAAAGCCGATTTTTTTGCCTGCCCAGTTCCCGTCGGGCGCTGCTGCTTCTTTGCCCACCATCACTGAGCGATCGGTCATGTATTCATTTGAGAACAGCAGGCCTTCAATACCGCGCTCGTAGCCGGTGGCGCTGGTCAGAATGTCGATTTTGCCCGAGAGCAGCGCTGCCACTGCCTGGTCACGCTTGCTGAACCCCAACACTTCAACCGTGACCCCCAGCTTGTCTCGCACCAGGCTGAGGTAATCGGCACTGATGCCCTGATAACGGTTGCGCTCGTTGGCGATATCCATGGGGGCGTAATCGCCAATGGATATGCCCACGCGTAGCCGACCGCGCTCCTCCAGCCAGTGCTGTTGCTCGTAATCAAGCACCAGCGGCTTGAGGTCGATAAAGCTTTTCGGCAGCCGGAACGGCAAGCCTTGGGCTGCCTGGGTGCTGGTAGTGACGCTCACCAGCGCGATGCAGAGTACCCGCAACATCCATGATTTCAGCACGTGGGCAAAACGTGACATGACAGCCTCCTTGACCGGCTACTCGCCAGCATACGGAGGCGAAAACCGAGCAAGTTTGCCACGCACCCACAAAAAAGCCCGTCAGATGACGGGCTTAAAAGTACGTAAGAAAAAGACCTTTAAAGGGCTTTCCCACGGTTGCCATGCTGGCTGACAAAGGCCTGTACGGCTTTAAGGTCATTGGCCAAAACGGTGTAACGCTCTTCTCGCTCAAACAAGTCGGAAAGGTGAGCAGGAAGCTCCAGAGCTCTTCCTACACCCGCTTTCTCAACAGCCTCGGGGAACTTGACCGGATGCGCTGTCCCAAGAATAACCATCGGGATATCCAGGCTACGACGGCACTCACGGGCCGCCTTCACGCCAATGGCCGTGTGCGGGTCGAGTACTTCGCCGGTTTCAGCGAACACCTGAGCGATGGTTTCGCAGGTTTGCTCGTCGTTGACCGCCAACGAGTCGAACAGACGGCGAGCTTCAGTCCAGCGATCGTCTTCCACGCTGAAGGTGCCGGTTTGCTTGAACGCGTCCATCAGGCCCGCAACCGCGGCGCCATTGCGGCCATGCAGGTCGAACAGCAGGCGTTCGAAGTTCGACGACACCATGATGTCCATGGACGGCGACAGAGTCGCGTGCAGGGTCTCTTTGGCGTACTGGTTGCCGCTCATGAAGCGGTGCAGGATGTCGTTGCGGTTGGTGGCAACGATCAACTGATTGATCGGCAAGCCCATGTTGTGCGCCAGGTAGCCGGCGAAAATATCGCCAAAGTTACCGGTCGGCACCGAGAACGACACTGAACGGTGCGGGCCGCCCAGTTGCAGGGCTGCGTGGAAGTAGTAAACGATCTGGGCCATGATGCGTGCCCAGTTGATCGAGTTCACGGCCACCAGGCGCGTGCCCTTGAGGAAGCCCTGGTCAGCAAAACTGGCCTTGACCATTTCCTGGCAGTCATCGAAGTTGCCTTCGATGGCGAGGTTGTGGATGTTGTCGCCAAACAGGGTAGTCATTTGACGACGCTGTACTTCCGACACCCGGTTGTTCGGGTGCAGGATGAAAATATCCACGTTCTCGCAGTGTTTGCAGCCTTCGATGGCCGCCGAGCCGGTATCGCCCGACGTTGCGCCAACAATGACCACGCGCTCGCCACGCTTGGCCAGCACGTAATCCAGCAAACGCCCCAGCAATTGCAGGGCAAAGTCCTTGAACGCCAGCGTAGGGCCGTGGAACAGCTCAAGTACCCACTCGTTGCCATTGAGCTGACGCAGCGGTGCAACTGCGCTGTGAGCAAAGGCGCCGTAGGTTTCTTGCAGAATCTTTTTGAAATCGGCATCAGGAATGCTGCCGGTGACAAACGGGCGCATCACCCGGAATGCCAACTCGTGGTACGGCAGGCCTGCCCAGGAAGCGATTTCTTCCTGAGTAAAGCGCGGCAGGTTCTCCGGCACGTACAGGCCGCCATCGCTGGCCAGACCGGCCAACAGGACATCTTCAAAATTCAGGGCCGGTGCCTGGCCACGGGTGCTGATATAGCGCATTTTTTTCAAACCTTCGGCTTGAGCGGCAAGCGGTTTAGCCCCCAGCTGCAAGTAAAAGCAGAGTTGCCTTTAGCTTGCAGCTTGTAGCTTGAAACTTGCCGCTCTCAATTAATTGAGACTTTCTACGCGGATGCGAACGACCGGACCTACAACACCTTGCAACGCTTCAAGCGCAGTGATGGCGTCGTTGATGTGCTGCTCGATAACACGGTGAGTCAGCAAAATCATTGGCACCAGACCGTCATGCTCTTCGGCTTCTTTCTGCATGATCGATTCGATATTGATACCGCGCTCCGACAAGATGCTGGCCACTTGAGCCAGGACGCCCGGATGGTCTTTGGCCTGAATGCGCAGGTAGTAAGCACTCTCACACGCTTCGATCGGCAGGATCGGATGAGCAGACAACGCGTCCGGCTGGAAGGCCAGGTGCGGCACGCGGTTCTCCGGGTCGGAGGTCATGGCGCGCACCACGTCAACCAGGTCAGCCACCACTGAGGAGGCGGTCGGTTCCATTCCGGCGCCAGCGCCGTAGAACAGGGTCGAACCTGCCGCGTCACCATTGACCATCACCGCGTTCATCACGCCATTGACGTTGGCGATCAGGCGATCAGCCGGGATCAGGGTCGGGTGAACCCGCAGTTCGATGCCGCTGGCCGTGCTGCGCGCAACGCCCAGATGCTTGATGCGGTAGCCCAGGGCTTCTGCGTAGTTCACGTCAGCTGTGGTCAGCTTGGTGATGCCTTCGGTGTAGGCTTTATCGAATTGCAGCGGAATGCCGAAGGCAATCGACGCCAGAATCGTCAGTTTGTGCGCCGCATCTATACCTTCAACGTCGAACGTCGGGTCTGCTTCGGCATAGCCCAACGTTTGCGCTTCGGCCAGCACGTCTTCAAACGTACGGCCCTTTTCGCGCATTTCGGTGAGGATGAAGTTACCGGTACCGTTGATGATGCCCGCCACCCAGTTGATGCGGTTGGCCGACAAGCCTTCACGAATCGCCTTGATCACCGGAATACCACCGGCAACCGCTGCTTCGAACGCGACGATAACGCCCTTTTCCTGAGCCTTGGCGAAAATCTCGTTACCGTGCACAGCAATCAACGCCTTGTTGGCGGTGACCACGTGCTTGCCGTTTTCAATGGCTTTGAGCACCAGTTCACGGGCGATGGTGTAACCACCAATCAGCTCGATAACGATGTCAATTTCAGGGTTGGTGGCAACAGCGAAAACATCGTTGGTAATGGGGGTACCGGTAATGTCGCACTGAGGGTTTGGCGTACGCAGAGCAATTTGCGCAACCTGGATGCCACGCCCGGCACGGCGGGCAATCTCCTCGGCGTTACGCTTTAGTACGTTAAAGGTACCGCCACCGACGGTCCCGAGCCCACAGATACCTACTTTGACCGGATTCACGCTGAACTCCCCATAAAACGGCCGACTCAAGGTCGGCCGTGGAAAACAACCGTGGACTGCCACGGTTCTCTATTAATAGCCGGGCAGCTGAAGTGCCCGGCCATGATCGTTACCGGCTTAGCGTAACGACGCAGGATTATTTAACACTGAGTGCCAGCTTGCCAACCTGCGCAGCAGGCTGATAACCCGGAATTACCTGGCCATCGGCAAGTACGATGGCCGGTGTGCCGTTGACCCCGATGGACTGCCCCAAGGCAAATTGCTTGGCAACCGGGTTGGCGCATTTCGGCGCGTTGACGGTTTTGCCGTCGGTCATCTTGTCCATGGCGCTTTTCTTGTCCGTGGAACACCAGACCGCCTGCAGCTGTTGATCACCCGGCGAGCCCAGGCCCTGGCGCGGGAACGCAACATAGCGCACTTCAATCCCCATTTTGTTCAGTTCGGGGATTTCGGCGTGCAATTTATGGCAATACGGGCAGGTGGTGTCGGTGAAGACGGTGATATGCGACTTGGTTTCACCGACCGCAGGGTAAACGACGGTTTCGGCCACCGGAATACCATTGATCAGTTTGGCAACGCCATCACGCTCAGCCTTTTCGGTGAGGTTGACCGGCTTGCCGTCCTTGAGCTGGAACATGTAGCCCTGCACGATGAACTGGCCATCAGCGCTGGCATACAGCACGCGGCTGCCCTTGAGCTTGACTTCATACAGGCCCGCCATCGGGCTTGCGCTGATGCTCTCGATCGGAACATCCAGTTGCAGCGTATCAAGGCTTTTGCGAATGGCTTGTTCGGCGCCGGTATCGGCGAAAGAAAACGTACTGACCAACGCAATGGCTGCGGCGGCGAAAATCTGGGTCACGCGCATGGGAACTCCTGAAGGCGGACAAACGGCCAAGCCTGATACCACGGTGTAAAAACGGGTTTTGGCGGCTCGCTTTCGAAACCGGCAAAGCCTACCACAGATGGCTTGCCGGGCCGACGATCAACTGACGTCCAGCTAGCCTCGCGGATGGTGCTGGGCGTGCAGATCTTGCAAGCGGGCGCGGGCTACGTGGGTGTAAATCTGCGTGGTGGACAGGTCGCTGTGCCCCAACAGCATCTGCACCACGCGCAAATCGGCGCCATGGTTGAGCAAATGGGTGGCAAAGGCGTGCCGCAACGTGTGCGGAGACAGCGATTTTTCGATTCCGGCCACCATGGCCTGATGCTTGATGCGGTGCCAGAAGGTCTGGCGCGTCATTTGCTCACCGCGCAGGCTGGGGAACAGCACATCGCTGGGGCGGCCATTCAACAACTCGGCACGGCCGTCGCGCAGGTAGCGCTCAACCCAGACAATCGCCTCCTCACCCATCGGCACCAGCCGCTCCTTGCTGCCCTTGCCCATCACCCGCAGCACGCCCTGGCGCAGGTTCACTTGCTCCAGGGTCAGGCTGACCAGCTCGGTTACTCGCAACCCGCAGGCATACAGGACTTCAAGCATGGCGCGGTCACGCTGGCCGATGGCTTCACTCAGGTCTGGCGCGGCGAGTAAGGCTTCTACGTCTGCTTCTGACAGTGACTTGGGCAAAGGCCGGCCTAACTGCGGCATATCGACCTGCAAGGTCGGGTCAACGGCTATAAGCTTTTCACGTAAGAGATAGCGATAGAAACCCCGTGCACCGGACAAAAAGCGTGCAGTCGAGCGCGGCTTGTATGCCTGGTCGAGGCGCCAGGCCAGATGATCAAGGATCAACTCGCGCCCGGCATCGATCAACTCGATACCGCGTTCCTGCAACCAGCCATTGAACAGCGCCAGGTCGCTGCGATATGCATCGCGGGTGTTGTCCGATAGGCCTTTTTCCAGCCATAAGGCATCCAGAAAGCGGTCGATAAGCGGGTTGTCGATGGCAGGCATTGGCACTCGTACAGCACGGCCAGTGAGCCGCGCACAAATAAAATGTGAATTGAAAAAGCGGCCGCTAGTCTTTCATAGGCAGCCTGCGCGATAAACCATCAGTTTTTACGGGACTACGTATGACCGAACAACAGATTTTGCTGTCTTTCGGCGGTATCGGCCTTGCCGCACTGGCGTCACAGTGGCTGGCCTGGCGGCTCAAGCTGCCGGCCATCCTGTTTTTGCTGCTGACCGGTATTTTGGTAGGCCCGGTATTGGGCTGGCTCGACCCGCAGGCGCTGTTTGGCCCGCTGCTGATGCCGCTGGTTTCGCTGGCAGTGGCGTTGATTTTGTTTGAGGGCAGCCTGACCTTGCACCTGTCCGAATGGCGTGAGATCGGCAGCGTGGTACACCGTTTGGTGACTATCGGCGCCCTCGCCACCTGGGCCGTGATCACCTTGGCCACCCATTGGCTGCTGGGCTTTGACTGGCTGCTGGCCCTGCTGTTCGGCACCCTGACCCTGGTCACCGGGCCGACCGTGATAGTGCCGATGCTGCGGGTGGTGCGACCCAAAGCGTCGATTGCCAACATCCTGCGCTGGGAAGGCATCGTTATTGACCCGATTGGCGCCCTGCTCGCCGTGGTGGTTTACAGCTTTATCATCGCCCGCGCCAGTGACAATGGCCTGAGCCAAAGCTTGTTGACGTTTGCCGGGGTCATCGTCTGCGGCAGCCTGTTTGGCATTATCGGCGGCTGGATCATGGGCCAGATCGTGCGCAAGCAATGGCTGCCGGAATACCTGCAAAGCCTGGCGACGCTGGCCGGGGTGCTGGGGGTATTTATTGCGGCCAACCAAGTGATGCACGAGTCCGGGCTGCTGGCGGTCACGCTCATGGGCATGTGGATGGCCAACATGAAGGGCGTCGATGTGCGCAACATCCTGCACTTCAAAGAAAACCTCAGTGTGTTTCTGATTTCTGGCCTGTTTATTCTGCTGGCCGCACGTCTGGACTTGCACGCCATGATCGGTCTGGGGCCTGCGGTACTGGTCTTGCTGTTGATTATTCAGCTGGTTGCCCGCCCTTTGAACGTGCTGCTGTCTACGGCGGGCTCAAAGCTGAACTGGCGCGAACGCGCGTTGTTGGCCTGGATCGCGCCGCGGGGGATTGTCGCAGCGGCCGTGTCGGCGATTTTCGCGATCCGGCTCAACGAGGCGGGGCATGAAGGTGCGCTGTTGCTGGTGCCGCTAACCTTTGCAGTGATCATTGGCACTGTGGTGCTGCAAAGTGCAACGGCACGGCCGCTGGCGCGCCTGCTCAAGGTCGCAGAACCGCCTCCCAGCGGTTTTTTGATCGTCGGCGCCAACGGCCCGGCCCGGGCCATCGGCAAGGCCCTGCAACAGCAAGGCAGCCGCGTGGTACTCACCGACTCCAACTGGGAGAACATCCGCGCTGCGCGCATGGACAACTTGCCCACTTACTTTGGTAATCCGGCCTCACAGCATGCCGAGACACATCTGGATCTGGTCGGGCTTGGGCATTTACTTGCCTTGTCGGCGTCTGGCGAACTGAACACCTTGGCCGCGGTGCGCTTCGCCCATGAGTTTGGCCCGCGCCGGGTGTTTGCACTGGCCAACGGCCAGGAACACCGCCGCTCTGACAAGCATCGCGCCAGCCATGAATACCGTGGGCTTGCGCTGGGCAATCCGGCGTTGACCTACGGGCAATTGGCCAGCGAACTGAGCCAGGGCGCCGAGATGTACAGCACCACCCTGACCGACAACTTCACCTGGGAGGATTACCAGACGTTGCACGGCAAACGCGCCACCCTGCTGTTCGCCCGTGACAGCACGGGCTGGGTGCATGTGGTGACGCCCGAAAGCGAATTGAAACCGGGCGCAGGGTGGACGTTGCTGGCGTTGATCAGGCAGGACGCCTGAATGGATTACGGCTGCTGCGCAGCCAACTCCCCCGTAGCAGTTGCCGAGTTTTACGAGGCTACGTCCGATTGCGAAGCGATCGTAAAGGCTCAATGCAAGGTTGAATTGGCACACCGTGCAGCATGGTTTACGGCTGCTGCGCAACCGGACGTAGCCTCGCAAGGCTCGTCAACTGCTACAGGGGGGCGGCGCGACCAAATCCAACGTAGCAGTTGCCGAGTTTTACGAGGCTACGTCCGATTGCGAAGCGATCGTAAAGGCTTAATGCAAGGTTGAATTGGCACACCGCGCTGCATGATTTACGGCTGCTGCGCAGCCGGACGTAGCCTCGCAAGGCTCGTCAACTGCTACGGACGGGGTACACCCGTGGACACATCTGTAGGAGCGAGCTTGTCTCGCGATCTTTTGATCTGGCTTTGACGTCGCGGACCTAATACCCCGGCAACACCGGCACCGGGCGTTTGGCATCGTCGATGGCAACAAAACTGAACAAGCCCTGGATCGCCAGTTCACGACCATCACTGCTCATGCTTTCGACATACACTTCAACTTCAACCTTGAGGCTGGTGTTGCCCACTTTCACGACACGACCAATCAATTCAACAATCGAACCCGCCGCGATCGGGTGGTTGAAGTCGATACGGTCAGTCGAAACGGTCACCAACGGTAAACGGCAGAAACGAGTCGCGGCGATGAACGAGACTTCGTCCATCCAGGCCAGCGCTGTGCCGCCAAACAAGGTATTGTGGTGATTGGTGGTCGAAGGGAATACCGCTTTGGTAATGCTGGTGACGGATAAATCTGTACGACGTTGGATCTCTTGCTCGCGCGAAGTCATGCTTTTTACTACCTACAACTGGACAAAGGTCTGACAAATTTCAGGCAACAAAAAAGCAGCCCGAAGGCTGCTTTTTTCTGCATCGGGAAGCTGGACTTAAGCCAGTTTTTCCTTGATGCGAGCTGCTTTACCGGACAGGTCACGCAGGTAGTACAGCTTGGCTTTACGAACGTCACCGCGACGCTTCACAGCCATGCTGTCGATTTGCGGGCTGTAGGTCTGGAAAGTACGCTCTACGCCAACACCGTTGGAGATTTTACGAACAGTGAAAGCACTGTTCACGCCACGGTTACGCTTGGCAATCACTACACCTTCGAAAGCTTGCAGACGCGAACGGTCGCCTTCCTTCACTTTCACCTGAACGACAATGGTGTCGCCCGGGGCAAAGGTAGGGATCTCTTTGGTCATCTGCTCTGCTTCGAGTGCAAGGATGATTTTGTTAGTCATGCTGTGCTCCTAAGGTAGATCGTCTGGATCTACCATCGATACGTTGTTAACTATCGTCCCGCTCGCGGATATATTCCTCAAGCAGCTTCTTCTCTTCTCCAGAAAGCGAGCGGCTTTCCAGAAGATCGGCGCGTCGTTCAAAGGTCCGCCCAAGGGACTGCTGTAAACGCCAACGCCGGATGTGTGCATGATTGCCACTTAGCAATACGTCGGGAACACGCTGATCCGCATACACCTCCGGTCGGGTGTAGTGCGGGCAATCCAGCAGACCGTCCGTGAAGGAATCTTCCTCCGCGGAGTCCACATGCCCTAAAGCTCCGGGCAGCAGTCGTGTAACCGCATCAATCAGAACCATCGCCGGCAGCTCGCCACCGGAAAGTACATAGTCACCAATCGACCACTCTTCATCGACATAAGCGTCTATAAAACGCTCGTCAATGCCTTCATAACGACCTGCAATGAGGATTAATGCTTCCTCATTCGCCAGTTCGCGTACCGCCGACTGATTAAGCTGGCGGCCTTGGGGCGACAGGTAAATTACCTTCGCCGCCTCTCCGGCTGCTTCTCTGGCCTGAACCAGCGCATCTTCCAGAGGCTTGATCTTCATCACCATGCCCGGACCACCGCCAAATGGGCGATCGTCCACAGTGTGATGCCGGTCCGTTGTGTAGTCCCGCGGATTCCAACAGGTGAGCTGCAAGAGCCCTTGTTTCACCGCGCGACTGGTGATGCCATAGTCGCTGATGGCGGAAAACATTTCGGGAAACAAACTGATCACTTCTACGCGTAATTTAGCCACGCTTAGAAGTCCGCATCCCAATCCACCTTCATCTCGCCGGCTACCAGGTCGACGTTCAACACGCATTGCTCTGTATAGGGCAACAAGCGATCACGGTCATCCAGGCTACCTGGGCAAGGTTTGACGTACATCACATCGTTAGAGCCAGTCTCTAGCAGGTGATCGATTTTGCCGAGCAATTGCCCTTCTGTATCGATGACCTTGAGGCCTTCAAGCTCGTACCAGTAGTACTCGCCGTCGGTCAGTTCAGGGAACAGGCTGCGTGGCACGCAGATTTCGAATTCGCGAAGAAGACCTGCTTCATCACGGTCATCGAGACCTTTGATCTTCACAACCAGAAACTTGCCGTTCTGGGAACGACCACTGACCAGCTCTACCTGCCGCACATCTGCACCACGCCGAAGCGTGACTTTTTTGTAATCGAGCAGGTTGTCAATTGGATCCGTAAAGGAATACACCTTCACTTCGCCGCGTACGCCATGAATCGAAAAAATCTTGCCGATAACGATCAAATCATCAGCAGTTTCAGGCGTCACGCTCATATTGCTCAGGCCGCAGCCTTAGCATTGACCTTCACAAGCTGAGCTACACGCTCAGACATTTGTGCACCAACGCCCAACCAGTAAGCGAGACGGTCTTCTTTAACGGAGAAACGAACTTCCTGACCACGGGCAACCGGGTTGAAGAAGCCAATTTGTTCCTTGTGGGAACCGTCACGTGGGTTACGGCTGTCGGTAACGGTCAAGTGGTAAAACGGGCGCTTTTTGGAGCCGCCAAGGGCAAGACGGATTGTTAGCATGTGAACATCGTTCCTGTAGTCGGTGCTGCAAATCTAAATGCACAGCGGGCATAGGTGCCCGAAAGGCCGCATATTCTAAGGAATATCCGGACTTTTGCAAATGTCTTTTTCAGGCGCCTATGGGCCTGCGATGTAGATTTGCCATAAGGCCGCCACGAATGGCGACAGGTCAGCTCCCGCACAACGCGGGTTTGCCGGGTGTCTCGCAAGGTTGCGAGTTACCCGCACGCACGCGTGCGGGCGGGTAATTTACATTTTTGGCATGCCGCCGCCGGGCAACATCGAGCCCATGCCGCGCATCATTTTGGCCATTCCGCCTTTGGCGGAGAATTTTTTCATCATCTTTTGCATCTGCTTGTGCTGCTTGATCAAGCGGCCGATGTCCTGCACCTGAGTGCCGGAACCCATGGCAATACGACGTTTGCGCGAACCGCTGATCAGGTCAGGGTCACGACGCTCGGCCGGAGTCATGGAGTTGATGATGGCTTCCATTTGCTTGAACTGCTTTTCAGCAGCGCCCTGGGCATTGCCCATTTGCGCCAGATTGACACCGCCCATGTTCGGCAGTTTGTCCATGAGGCCGCCAAGGCCGCCCATGTTCTTCATCTGTTGCAGTTGATCGCGGAAGTCTTCGAGGTCGAAGCCTTTACCTTTTTTAAGCTTTTTAGCCAGTTTGTCGGCTTTGTCTTTATCGAGCGTCTGTTCAGCTTGCTCGATCAGGCTGAGCACGTCGCCCATGCCCAGAATGCGCGAGGCAATACGGTCCGGGTGGAACGGCTCGAGCGCGTCGCTCTTCTCGCCCATACCGATGAACTTGATCGGCTTGCCGGTGATCGAGCGCACGGACAACGCCGCACCGCCACGGGCATCACCGTCGACCTTGGTCAGGATCACACCGGTCAATGGCAGCGCATCACCAAAGGCCTTGGCGGTGTTGGCCGCGTCCTGGCCGGTCATGGCGTCGACCACGAACAGGGTTTCGACCGGCTTGACCGCCGCGTGCAGCTCCTGGATCTCGGCCATCATCTCGGCGTCGATGTGCAGACGACCGGCGGTGTCGACGATCACGACATCGATGAATTTGAGCTTGGCTTCATTAATAGCCGCTTGCGCGATGGCCACTGGCTTCTGGCTGATATCGGACGGGAAGAACGTAACGCCCACTTCGCCCGCCAGGGTTTCCAGCTGTTTAATGGCCGCCGGACGATAGACGTCGGCCGACACCACCATCACGGTTTTCTTTTTGCGCTCTTTAAGGAAGCGCGCCAGCTTGCCGGCGGTGGTGGTTTTACCCGCACCCTGCAAACCGGCCATCAGAACCACGGCAGGCGGCGCAACATTGAGGAGCAGGTCCTCGTTGGCAGCGCCCATCAGGCTTTCGAGTTCGGCCTGGACGATTTTTACAAACGCCTGACCCGGCGTCAGGCTGCGCGACACTTCGGTGCCGACCGCGCGCTCTTTGACCGAGTTGACGAAGTCTTTGACCACCGGCAAAGCCACGTCGGCTTCCAGCAACGCCATGCGCACTTCACGCAGGGTGTCTTTAATATTGTCTTCGGTCAGCTTGGCCTTGCCGGTGACATGGCGCAGCGTCTGCGAGAGACGATCGGTTAAATTTTCAAACATGCGCGATCCTTTCAGGCCCAAAGTAGACCGGGGTAATTGCGGCCCAGCCCGTGTAAAACTGATGCTCGGCGAGCCTGCGGCGTGGGCAGGTCGCGGATTATAGCGAAGACTGGCCGCCGCGCACACCTTGGCGTCGCGTATGTGGTCTTTCGTGTACGGCCGGTTGTATGCCAAACTCAGCCCTTTCGGGCTTGCCTAACAGGATTTATGCTCCCCTTGTCACCCAGCTTGCTACCCAGCCTCGCCGCCGCCTGCTTATATGCCGCTGCGACCTTTTATCAAGGCAAATGCCTGCGCCAGGGCGCCAAGGCCAACAAACGCCTGTTGGTAACGCTCGGCATTCTTGCCGTCATCGCCCACGCCGCGAGCCTGTTTACCCATTTGCTGACACCGGCAGGCCTTGAGCTGGACTTTTTCAGCGCCGCGAGCCTGATTGCCGTGGCGGTGATCATCGTGACGCTGGTGGCCTGCGCCCGCATCCCGGTCGAGAACCTGCTGCTACTGCTGTACCCGCTGGGGATATTCACCGTACTGATGTCACAGTTCGCCCCCGCCGGCACCGTTCAGGTGGTCGATGAAGAGCCGGGGATCCTGCTGCACATCCTGCTGTCGATTCTGGCGTATGGCATGTTCACGATTGCCGTGTTCCAAGCCTTGCTGCTGTCCTTGCAGAACTACCAGCTCAAGCACAAGCACCCCAAGGGCCTGATCAAAAACTTCCCGCCGCTGCAAACCATGGAAAGCCTGCTGTTTGGGTTCCTGTGGGCGGGCTGGTCGCTGCTGTCACTGTCGCTGATTTCTGGCTGGGTGTTCCTGGGCAACCTGTTTGCCCAGCACCTGGTGCACAAGACCCTGCTCGCTTGCCTGGCCTGGATTGTCTTTAGCGTGCTGCTGTGGGGGCGTAACCGCCTCGGCTGGCGCGGGCACAAAGCCATCCGCTGGACGCTTGCCGGTTTCTGCCTGTTAATGCTGGCCTACTTTGGCAGCAAACTGGTTCGTGAATACATTCTGCATATCTGACGGCGATGAATATGGATAGCTTGCCCCACGGTCCAGTGCTTGCAGTGTTGGCCCTGCTGTTTCTCGGCTTAGGCTTCTTTATTGGCAAAACGTCGCGCAAGGCTGGCGCCAAGGCGCACCGCGACGCGCCGCAGCAGTCGCCCAGCGAAGTCCCGACCCGTGACGCCGAGCCCTCCAGCAGCCGCCCCGGCCTGCTGTCGGGTATTCAGGCGCTGGACAACATCACCGTCAACGACATTCTGATCCCGCGCAGCGAAGTCGAAGGCCTGAACCTCGATGACCCGATCGAAGACCTGATCGAGCAACTGCGCCTGACCAAACGCACGCGCCTGCCGGTGTTTCACAACGACATCAATCAGGTCGAAGCCATCCTCAATACCCGGCACATTCAGCACATGTTGCCCGATGCCAGCCTGACCAAAGAAGCCTTGCTGGCGGTCTGCCACGAACCCTACTTCGTTCCCGAAAGCACCCCGCTGCAACTGCAACTGCTCAATTTTCATAAGCAGCAGCGCCGCATCGGCGTGGTGGTCGACGAATACGGCGAAGTGCTCGGCATTGTCACGCTGGAAGACATTCTCGAAGAGATCGTCGGCGAATTCGAAAACGAGCAAGACCTCGACAACCCGCATATTGAGCCGCTCCCCGATGGCCGCTATGTGGTCGATGGCGCCGCCAGCCTGCGCGAATTGAACAAAAGCCTGGGCTGGCACCTGCCCAGCGACGGCCCGAAAACCCTCAACGGTCTGGTCACTGAAGCGCTGGAGACCATCCCCGAAAGCACCGTGTGTCTGAAGATCGGCCACTACCGCCTCGAAATCCTCGCCACCGAAGATAACCGCGTCAGCCGTGTGCTGATCTGGCACGACAGCGTCAAGCTCGCGGCCTGATCACCATGTAAGGCCTTGTTACATTCGATTTGGCCTCCCTATAATCAATGCGCTTATCCAAGCCCCGCCGACACGCGTGCTACCCGCACCCTGCGCTGTCAGCGGGTGGCTGCACGTACAATCAGCGCTTGTTCCCATCCCGAACCGCGTTTACACCCAGCCTCAGGGCTTAACGACCATAACAATTGCTCCGGCACATCCAGCCGCCAAGGCGGATAGCGACCACGAGCTCATAACTGTCAGGGATATGCGCATGACTTCCAGCACCACTTACAGCGAAGCCTCGCCTGATAAACCGGCCAATTCCGCGACCCGCGTCGCGACGGCCAGCTTTATTGGCACGGCCATCGAGTTCTATGACTTTTATGTCTATGCCACCGCGGCAGCATTGGTCATTGGCCCGGTATTTTTCCCGCAAACATCCGGCACCGCACAAATGCTGTCGGCCTTTCTGACCTTTGGTATCGCCTTTCTCGCACGCCCGCTGGGTTCATTCCTGTTTGGCCACTTTGGTGACCGGGTCGGGCGTAAATCCACGCTGGTGGCGTCCCTGCTGCTAATGGGCGTGTGTACCACTTTGATCGGCGTGCTGCCGGGCTACGCCACCATTGGCGCCTGGGCCCCGATCCTGCTGTGCGTGCTGCGCTTCGGCCAAGGCCTGGGGCTAGGCGGCGAATGGGGCGGCGCGGCCTTGCTGGCCACCGAAAACGCGCCGAAAGGCAAGCGCGCCTGGTTCGGCATGTTCCCGCAATTAGGTCCGTCGATTGGCTTTCTGGCTGCCAACGGCCTGTTCCTGATACTGGCCATGTCCCTCAGCGACGAACAGTTCCGTTCGTGGGGCTGGCGCATTCCGTTCCTGTTGAGCGCTGCACTGGTGATGGTCGGCCTGTATGTGCGCCTGAAGCTGGAAGAAACCCCGGTGTTCGCCAAAGCCGTGGCGCAACACGAACGGGTGAAAATGCCGATCGTCGAACTCTTTGCGCAATATTGGGCACCGATGCTGCTGGGCGCCGCCTCGATGGTGGTGTGTTATGCGCTGTTTTACATCTCCACGGTGTTTTCGCTCAGTTATGGCGTGGCAACCTTGGGCTACACCCGCGAAACGTTCCTGGGCCTGCTGTGCTTTGCCGTGCTGTTTATGGCCGCCGCGACGCCGCTGTCGGCCTGGGCCAGCGATCGTTACGGGCGCAAGCCGGTGCTGGTGGTCGGTGGCGTGCTGGCGATTCTGTCCGGCTTTTTGATGGAACCGCTGCTCACCCACGGCACCACTTGGGGCGTGGCGCTGTTCTTGTGCATTGAGCTGTTTTTGATGGGCGTGACCTTCGCCCCCATGGGCGCCCTGCTGCCGGAACTGTTCCCGACCCGCGTGCGTTACACCGGCGCATCTGCGGCCTATAACCTCGGCGGGATTGTCGGCGCATCGGCCGCACCGTTCTTCGCCCAGAAGCTGGTGGCGATGGGCGGTTTGAGCTGGGTGGGCGGGTATGTCTCGGGCGCAGCGGTGCTCAGCTTGATCGCTGTGCTGTGCCTGAAGGAAACCAGAGAAGCGGACCTGAACAAGGTCGCCTGATCGGGATGTGTAGTCGCTGCCGAGGCACGAAGGCTGCGAGCTCTTAAAAATTAAAAGCTCGCAGCCTTCGTACCTCGGCAGCGACTACAGGGCATTGTCTGTTACAGCTCTACAACAACCGCTTGGGCGGCGCGGGTGGCTTTGGCGCGTGCTGCTTCAATCGATTCGTCACGGGCCAGGGCAACGCCCATGCGGCGCTGGCCATTGACTTCTGGCTTGCCAAACAAGCGCAGCGCGGTGTCCGGCTCGCTCAGGGCTGCGCCAAGGTTGGCGAATGCGGTCTGGGTCGACTGGCCTTCTACCAGAATCACGGCCGACGCCGATGGGCCGAATTGACGGATCAACGGAATCGGCAAGCCCAGAATGGCGCGGGCGTGCAGTGCAAACTGTGACAAGTCTTGCGAGATCAGGGTCACCAGACCGGTGTCATGGGGGCGCGGCGACACTTCGCTGAACCACACCTGATCGCCTTTGATAAACAGCTCAACGCCAAACAGGCCACGACCGCCCAGCGCTTCAGTCACCGCTTTGGCGACGCGCTCGGACTCAGCCAG
Source organism: Pseudomonas helleri (assembly GCF_001043025.1). Lineage (GTDB taxonomy): Bacteria > Pseudomonadota > Gammaproteobacteria > Pseudomonadales > Pseudomonadaceae > Aquipseudomonas > Aquipseudomonas helleri. Next base: position 265,261 of record NZ_JYLD01000003.1, read on the forward strand.
AGCAATCGGGCTCATGGCCTGTGGCTGCCAGGATTCCTGATAATCGCCCTTCTCTTGACGATGGCCGACCGGCGCACAGAAAGTTGTGCCACCTACGTGGCGCACGGTGAGCAAGGTGATTTCGTAATCGAAGTCGATGAAGCCTTCGATGATGACCCGGCCTTTGCCCGCACGACCGCCTTCTTGCGCGTAGTCCCAAGCCTTTTGCACGTCGTCAGCGCTGCGCAGCAGGCTTTGGCCCTTGCCCGACGAACTCATCACCGGCTTGACCACACACGGGAAGCCCAAGTCTTCGACCGCTTTGCTGTAGTCCTCGAAGGTGTCAGCGAAGTGGTACGGCGAGGTCGGCAAGTCCAGCTCTTCAGCGGCCAGGCGACGAATGCCTTCGCGGTTCATGGTCAGCGAGGTGGCACGCGCGGTCGGGATCACGGTGAAGCCTTCGGCTTCCAGCTCGACCAGCGTCGCGGTGGCGATGGCTTCGATTTCCGGAACGATGAAGTGCGGCTTTTCCAGCTCGATGACGGCACGCAGCGCGGCACCGTCGAGCATGTTGATCACGTGGCTGCGGTGCGCAACCTGCATGGCCGGGGCATTGGCATAGCGATCAACGGCGATCACTTCAACGCCCATGCGCTGCAATTCGATGACGACTTCTTTACCCAGCTCGCCGCAGCCACACAGCAATACGCGGGTCGCGGTCGGCGACAGTGGAGTTCCGATACGGGTCATTTCAGGTCCTCAAGGAAGCAAATCATCGAAGGCGCGTGCAACGCTCGCGCCTGCCGGGAAGAAAGGCCAGCATTTTACATGATCCAGCGTGTCAGGCTTTAGCTTGGTTGGCTTTGCGCAACCGCCAGGCCATGGCCAGCCAGACACAGGTCACACCGGCAAATTTTGAAGCCATCGCAGTGATGATCACGCCGGGGGTAAAGGCGTCGATCATGCCGAAGAAGATAAAGGTATCAATCGGGATGCTCAGCGCCGAGCTGATCCACAGGCGATCATGCAGCGGTCGCTTGGTGATGCTGAACACCAGCCAGTCTATGCATTCGGACACCGCAAAAGCGGTGGCACTGGCCAGGGCAATCGAGGGATCGGAGGTGATATAGGACAACACCAGCGCGACCAGCATAGCTATCAACGCGCCATGACCGAAGCGCGTTTGCACCATGTCGCGCAGCACAAAGACCAGCCCACCCCAGGCTGACCAGATGATGTCCAGGTGCGGCGCCGAAGAGAACGCGTAGTTGATCAGCACAACGCTGGCGATGTAAGCGATTAGAAACAGCATGGTTGCGGGTGGCACCTCAAATTAAGGCGCACAGGGTACTTGAGTCATGCATTTTTTTGTAGAACGCCGGCTTGCATCGTGATCTTTTTAAGATCAAAAGATCGCGAGGCAAGCTCGCTCCTACACGTTCAGGGTTGGCTGCCCAACACCCACATCACGCCGCTGGATTTGGCCCGTTCATGACACAAGGCCAGCACTTCGCGGCGCTCGGGGTTGGTCATGCGGCTCCAACGGGTGATTTCGGCCACGGTGCGCTGGCAGCCGGTGCAGATGTCATCGTCGTCCAGTGCGCAAATGCTCACGCATGGCGAAGCGACCGGGCGTTCGGTGTCACTCATCGTCTTGCACCGCCAGGTCGCGGGCATAGCGCTGGCCGTTTTTCACATAGCTGGCCGCGCTGGCTTCGAGCATTTTTTTCTGTTCTTCGGTCAGCTCACGCACCACTTTGCCCGGCGAGCCCATGACCAGCGAACCGTCCGGGATCTCCTTGCCCTCGCCGATCAGCGAGTTGGCGCCGATGATGCAGTGCTTGCCGATTTTAGCGCCGTTGAGGATGACCGCATTAATGCCGATCAGGCTGTAATCGCCCACGGTGCAGCCGTGCAACATGGCGTTATGGCCAATGGTCACGCCAGTGCCCAAGGTCAACGGGTAGCCCATGTCAGTGTGCATCACCGCACCGTCCTGCACGTTACTGTGCTTGCCGATCAGGATCAGTTCGTTATCGCCGCGCAACACAGCGTTAAACCAGACACTGGCGCCCTCTTCCAGACGGACCTTGCCGATCAGGGTGGCATTGGGGGCCGCCCAACTGTCGGGATGTGTTTCGACGCAGGAATCGCCCAAGCGATATTTCATACTGATGTCCTCAAGGCAGGCGTGGCTGTCTGCAGACAGCTCTATACATTGATAAAACGTTCAGGCGGGGTGTGCAGGCTGATGTTGACGTCGTCGTACAGCAGGTTCATCAACTCAACGATCATGATCGCCGACAGGCCCCAGATCTTGTAAACACCAAAACGGTAACTGGGCACATACCAGCTGCGCCCCTGGTAATCGATACGGTGGGTGTGCTCACGCGGGTCCTGGCGGAAAAAATCCAGCGGCACGCTGAACACCGCCGCAATCTCGGCATCGTTGGCCAGATACTCGACGTAGTCCGGAACCAGCCCCACATAAGGCGTGACACGAATACCGTGCAGTGAGACCAAAGGGCTGAGAGGTCCAACGACCTCGACCAGCCCCGGCGGCAAACCGATTTCTTCTTCGGCTTCACGCAGGGCAGTAAACACCAGGTCCGGGTCTTCGGGGTCGCGGCGCCCCCCCGGAAAAGCCACTTCACCGCCGTGAGTCGACAACCCGCTGGCACGCAGGGTCAAAATCAGTTCAGGCTTGTCACTGCGCGTCACCGGCAACAGTACCGCGGCCTCCGGAAAGCTGCGGTCTGTTTCCAGCGTCCGTGGGGTGTAGCGACTCATACGGCTAAGTAGCTCATCCAGCATAGGTCATCTCGATCCGTCACTTATCGGGCATCATGCACCAAATTGCCCAAGGCACCCAAGCCCCAGACTGTCGCAGGGCACAAAGTGGGGCTTGCCGTAAATTCGTCTCAGCCCCAAGATAGGCGCCACAGCGCGAGAGCACAGCATGAAATTTTGCAGTCAGTGCGGCAACTCTGTCAGCCAACATATCCCGCAGGGCGATTCGCGCCTGCGTTATGTCTGCGACCACTGCCACACGATTCACTACCAGAACCCGAATATTGTCGCCGGCTGCCTGCCCACCTGGGGCACGCAAGTGCTGCTGTGCCGTCGCGCCATCGAACCGCGTAAAGGCTTCTGGACCCTGCCCGCAGGCTTTATGGAAAACGGTGAAACAGTCGAACAGGCGGCCCGCCGGGAAACCCTTGAAGAAGCGTGCGCCCAGGTTCAGCAGTTGGCGATCTACACGTTGATTGATGTACCCCACATTAATCAGGTGCATATTTTCTACCGCGCCCAATTGCAAAGCCCCGACTTTGCCGCCGGTGAAGAAAGCCTCGAAGTGCGGTTGTTTGATGAGGCCGATATCCCTTGGTCCGAGTTAGCTTTTCGCACTGTGAGCCGTACCCTAGAATGCTTTTTTTCTGATCGCCCGACACAGGCTTACCCTGTGCGCAGCGAGGCGGTACCGCCGCTGCCAGAGTTGATAACACCCCCACAATAATGATGTTCGCCTTGTACCTCAGGAATACCTCCCTAATGCGCTGGTTGCTTGCTGCACTTTGCCTGTCGTTTACCGTTACTTGCCAAGCCGCTGTAGTCATGACTATCAACGGTAAGCCCGTCGACAAAGAACAGGTGCTTAAACCACCCCAAGCGTCACAACGGGCCAGTGCCAGCAAATCGGTCGACAAGATCCTGGTGATCAAGTCAGCGCGCAGGCTCGAGCTGATCAGCGATGGAAAAGTGATCAGAAGCTATCGCATCTCATTGGGCAAACAGCCTAAAGGGCCAAAATTACAGGAAGGCGACAAGCGCACCCCCGAAGGGCTGTACTGGGTGGATTGGCGCAAGCGCAGCGACAAGTTCAACCTGGCCATGCACATCAATTACCCCAACATCAGCGATGCCGCCAAGGCTCGGCGTGAAGGGGTGAATCCGGGGTCGATGATCATGATTCACGGCACGCCAGACTCTGAAGAAAACCCCGAAGAGCTGTTTCACACGCTGGACTGGACCGATGGCTGCATCGCCATGAAGAACTACGAAATGCGTGAAGTCTGGAGCATGGTCAAAGACGGCACGATGGTTGAGATACGCCCTTAACCTGCAAAAACGCCGCGCACTAAAAAGCCCGCTGCCCCCATAAGGGCCAGCGGGCTTTTTTATGCAGCGCCGGATTAGATATCAGCCAGACGCCACACCTCGTATGCAGGCGTTTCATACGGGTGGCTGTGCTTGAGCGCAGCCACCACGGCTTGAATTAACTCATCTGCCACGACCAGCTCAACTTTCCATTCGCCGACATACTCGACCTGACCGGTTTGCCCGATAAACGGCTGACTGCCGTCCAGCGCACGAAACTGGCCCTGCCCCATGGTCTGCCAGGCGCAGTGGTCATAGCTGCCGATGCGACCGCCACCGGCGGCGAACACAGCATCCTTGACCCCATCAACATGGCTTGGCGGAACAAAAAAGCTGAGCTTGTACATAAGCGAACACTCTGTTGAACATGCCTGGAAACCTGTGGGAGCCTGGCTTGCCAGCGATGCAGTCAACACGGTTTCTGTTAAACCGCGTCGATGCCATCGCGAGCAAGCCCGCTCCCACAAGGGATATGCGTCTAACGGGCATTGAACTTCAAAATGCCTTAGTCGACCCAGACGCGAGCGTTACGGAACATGCGCAACCATGGCGCATCTTCGTTCCACTCTTCAGGACGCCACGAGTTCTGCACGGCGCGGAACACACGCTCAGGGTGCGGCATCATGATCGTCACACGGCCATCACGGCTGGTGAGGCCGGTAATGCCGCGCGGCGAGCCGTTCGGGTTGGCCGGGTAGTTCTCGGTGACCTTGCCGTGGTTGTCGACGAAACGCAGGGCAACGGTGCCCGACAGATCGGCTTGCAACAGCGCTTCAGGGCTGGCGAACTCTGCGTGGCCTTCACCGTGAGCGATGGCGATTGGCATGCGCGAACCGGCCATGCCCTGCAGGAAGATCGAGTTCGACTCTTGCACTTGAACCATGGCAACACGGGCTTCGAACTGCTCGGAGCGGTTACGCACAAAGTGCGGCCACAACTCGCTGCCCGGAATCAGTTCACTGAGGTTGGACATCATCTGGCAACCGTTGCACACACCCAGGCTGAAGCTGTCGGTACGCTCGAAGAAGCCCTGGAACGCATCACGTGCGCGGGCGTTGAACAAGGCCGACTTGGCCCAGCCTTCACCAGCACCCAGTACGTCGCCGTAAGAGAAACCACCGCACGCTACCAGCCCCTTGAACTCGTTCAGGTCGACACGGCCGGCCAGAATGTCGCTCATGTGCACGTCGATCGCGTTGAAACCGGCACGGTCAAACGCCGCTGCCATTTCAACCTGACCGTTAACGCCCTGCTCACGCAGTACGGCAACTTGTGGGCGAATGCCTTTTTTGATGTACGGCGCGCTGATGTTGGCGTTGACGTCAAAGCTCAACTGAGCGGTCAGGCCCGGGTTGTCTTCTTCCAGCAACACGTCGAATTCTTGCTGCGCGCAGTCTGCGTTGTCACGCATACGCTGGATCTGGAAGCTGGTTTCAGCCCACTGACGCTGCAACTCGCCGCGCTGACCAACAAACACTTTGTCACCGTGGAAGCTGATGGTGACTTCGCTGTTGTTCAGCGGCTGACCAATCACGTCAACGCATTCACCCAGACCCGCCGCGCTGAACTGTGCGAGCACGTCAGCGGTAGCGTCCTGGCGAACCTGGATCACGGCACCCAGCTCTTCGTTGAACAGCACGGCCGGCAATTGACCAACGCTGTCGGCCAGACAATCGAGGATCAGGTTCAGACCGCAGTGACCGGCAAACGCCATTTCCATCACAGTGGTCAGCAAACCACCGTCAGAACGGTCGTGGTAAGCCAGCAGGTGGCCATCAGCGTTCAGACCTTGAATGACCGCGAAGAAGGCCTTGAGGTCTTCTGCGTCGTCAACGTCCGGGGCTTGTTTACCAAGCTTGCCGTAGGTCTGGGCCAGGATCGAAGCGCCCATACGGTTTTGGCCACGGCCCAGGTCGATCAGGATCAGATCGGTCAGGCCTTTGTCCATGCGCAGTTCTGGGGTCAGGGTGCGGCGAACATCGAGCACCGGTGCGAAACCGGTGACGATCAGCGACAGCGGCGAGGTCACGCTCTTGTCGGTGCCTTCATCGTTCCAGCGGGTTTGCATCGACATCGAGTCTTTGCCCACCGGAATGGTGATGCCCAGCTCGGGGCACAGTTCCATGCCGACCGCTTTTACGGTGTCGTACAGACGCGCGTCTTCACCTGGGTGGCCAGCCGCCGACATCCAGTTGGCCGACAGTTTGATGTCAGAGATTTTGCCAATTCGCGAGGCCGCGATGTTGGTCAGGGTTTCACCGATGGCCATGCGGCCCGATGCCGGAGCATCCAGCAGTGCCAGCGGCGTCCGCTCGCCCATGGCCATGGCTTCACCGGTGTACACGTCAAAGCTGGTCGCGGTAACGGCAACGTCTGCCACCGGCACCTGCCACGGGCCGACCATTTGATCACGGGCAACCAGGCCGGTGATGGTACGGTCGCCGATGGTGATCAGGAAGCTCTTGCTGGCGACTGCCGGGTGGTGCAGAACGCGCTCGATACACTCGCCCACGTTCAGCGCTGCCGGATCGAAGTCATCGCCCAGCTCGGCTTCACGCACCACCGAACGGTGCATGCGTGGCGCCTTGCCCAGCAACACTTCCAGTGGCATGTCCACCGGGCTGTTGCCGAAATGGCTGTCGGTGACGGTCAGTTGTGGCTCGGCAGTAGCCTCGCCCACCACGGCAAACGGGCAACGCTCACGCTCGCAGATCGCCTGGAAGCGCTCGAAGTCTTCAGCGCTGACTGCCAGAACGTAACGTTCTTGGGATTCGTTACTCCAGATCTCGTGCGGGGCCATGCCCGGCTCGTCGTTTGGAATGTTGCGCAGTTCGAAACGGCCACCACGGTCGCCGTCGTTGACCAGCTCAGGGAAGGCGTTGGACAGACCGCCCGCACCCACGTCGTGGATGAAGCTGATCGGGTTTTTGTCACCCAATTGCCAGCAACGGTCGATTACTTCCTGGCAGCGGCGTTCCATTTCAGGGTTTTCGCGCTGTACCGAAGCGAAGTCCAGGTCGGCCGAGCTTGCGCCAGTGGCCATGGACGAGGCAGCACCGCCGCCCAGACCGATCAACATGGCCGGGCCACCCAGCACGATCAGTTTGGCGCCAACGGTGATTTCGGCTTTTTGTACGTGTTCGGCGCGGATGTTGCCCATGCCGCCCGCCAACATGATGGGCTTGTGGTAACCGCGCACTTCATCACCGTGCGGGGTGGTGATGGACTGCTCGAAGGTACGGAAGTAACCGGTCAGGGCCGGACGACCGAATTCGTTGTTGAACGCCGCGCCACCCAGCGGGCCTTCAATCATGATGTCCAGCGCCGTCACGATGCGCTCTGGCTTGCCGTACGGCACTTCCCACGGCTGGGTAAAGCCCGGGATTTGCAGGTTGGAAACGGTAAAGCCGGTCAGGCCTGCCTTTGGCTTGGCGCCACGGCCGGTTGCACCTTCGTCACGAATTTCGCCACCAGAACCGGTCGCTGCACCCGGGAACGGGGCAATGGCGGTTGGGTGGTTGTGCGTTTCAACCTTCATCAGGATGTGCACAGGCTCCTGCACCGCGCCGTACTGGCGGGTTTCAGGGTTCGGGAAGAAACGCCCGCCAACGCTACCGACGATCACCGATGCGTTGTCTTTATAAGCCGACAGAACACCTTCGCTGTGCATCACGTAGGTGTTTTTGATCATGCCAAACAGGCTTTTTTCCTGGCTTTGGCCGTCGATGTCCCAACTGGCGTTGAAGATCTTGTGGCGGCAATGCTCGGAGTTCGCCTGGGCAAACATCATCAGTTCGATGTCGTGCGGGTTGCGGCCCAGACCATTGAACGCATTGACCAGGTAGTCGATTTCGTCTTCAGCCAGCGCCAGGCCCAACTCAACGTTGGCTTTTTCCAGCGCGGCGCGACCGCCACCCAGCACATCAATGGCGGTCAGCGGCTTTGGCTCGGCATGGCTGAACAGACCGGCGGCCTGCTCCAGGTCGCCCAGTACGATTTGGGTCATGCGGTCATGCAGAACCGATGCAATCAGTTCGGCATCGGCGTCGCTGAACTGGCCAGCCACATAAAAAGCAATGCCGCGTTCCAGGCGCTGGATTTTCGCCAGGCCACAGTTACGGGCAATATCGCTGGCCTTGCTCGACCAAGGAGAAATGGTGCCAAACCGCGGCAACACCAAAAACAGTCGGCCATTTGGCTCTTGGACCGGCACGCTTGGGCCGTACTTCAGGAGACGAGCCAGTACCTGCTGTTCATCGCTGGTCAAATCACCGGTGACATCGGCAAAGTGGGCGAACTCAGCATACAAACCACTGACAGCCGGAACCTTGAGGCTCAGTTGTGCAAGGAGTTTGCTGTGGCGAAAGGCAGAAAGGGCAGGAGCGCCGCGCAGGATCAACATCTTCGGGACAGCCTCGGGAGGGGTGTGCTTTGAGGCCCGGCATTCTAGCCTAAACCTTCGGTCACGGCACCCGAAACGGCACACTAGACGTACGCCAAACGTCGTTAATCGACCAAATCCTTATTCTTTATGGCTATCAGCGTGTAAACAGATGGTCGGTAATGATCTTTAGACCTCGCTCCAACCCCCATTCCACAGGGGTTGCAGCGTTTTGGGCGGCTGTTATCAGAATGCCCACAGATTGTCGAGATATGGCACCCGTGCTGCTTTGCGTATACTGCGCGCATGTTTTCTCTAACTGCATTCCGCCAGCGTGGGGCCAAGTGGCTGCTCGTAACCGGACTCTTCCTGATGCTCGGTGCCTGCGTTGAAAAACCCAGCACCCTTGAGCGCGTAAAGGAGGATGGGGTACTGCGGGTGATCACCCGTAACAGCCCGGCCACCTATTTTGAAGATCGCAACGGCGAAACCGGCTTTGAATACGAGTTGGTCAAACGCTTTGCCGACGATCTGGGCGTCAAGCTGGAAATCGAAACGGCTGACAACCTCGACGACCTTTTCAACAAGCTGGGCCAACCTGACGGCCCGGTTTTAGCTGCTGCCGGTCTGGTCAGCAGCGATAACCGCCTCGCACAAGCCAAGTTTTCTCACCCGTACCTCGAAGTCACGCCGCAGATCATTTACCGCAACGGGCAATCACGCCCTACCACGGCGGCCGATCTGGTCGGCAAGCGCATTACCGTACTCAAGGGCAGTTCCCACGCCGAACAGCTCGCCGAACTTAAAAAGCAATATCCCGGCATCGAATACGACGAGTCCGACGCCGTTGAAGTCGTCGACTTGCTGCGCATGGTCGATGAAGGGCAGATCGACCTGACCCTGGTCGACTCCAACGAAATGGCCATGAACCAGGTGTACTTCCCCAATGTGCGCGTGGCCTTTGATTTGGGCGATGCCCGCAGCCAGCGCTGGGCCGTGGTCGCAGGCGAAGACAACAGCCTGCTCAACGAAATCAACACCTACCTGGACAAGGTCGAGAAAAACGGCACCCTGCAGCGCCTTAAAGACCGCTACTACGGGCACGTTGATGTATTGGGCTATGTGGGCGCCTACACCTTTGCCCAGCACTTGCAACAGCGCTTGCCCAAGTACGAAGTGTTCTTCAAGGATGCCGCGAAAAAAGAGCAGATTGACTGGCGCCTGCTGGCAGCCATGGGCTATCAGGAATCCTTGTGGCAAGCCGCCGTAACCTCTAAAACCGGGGTTCGCGGGCTGATGATGCTGACCCAGAACACCGCGCAGGCCATGGGTGTGTCCAACCGACTGGACCCCAAGCAAAGCATTATGGGGGGCGCCAAGTACCTGGCTTACATCAAGGACCAACTGGACAGTGATATCGCCGAGCCAGACCGTACCTGGTTTGCACTGGCGGCCTACAACGTGGGCACCGGGCATCTGGATGACGCACGCAAGTTAGCAGCCAAAGAAGGCCTGAACCCGAACAAGTGGCTGGACGTAAAGAAAATCCTGCCTCGCCTTGCGCAGAAGCAGTGGTACAGCAAAACCAAATATGGCTACGCCCGTGGCGGCGAGCCTGTGCACTTCGTGGCCAACATCCGCCGTTACTACGACATCCTCACCTGGGCCACACAGCCACAGCTTGAAGGCGACCAAGTGGCCGACGGCAAACTGCACATCCCCGGCATCGACAAGACCAAGCCCAAAGAAGAACCGCAGCTGTAAAACACGCTACCGCTTAGAGCCAGATCACACTGTAGGAGCGAGCTTGCCTCGCGATCTTTCGATCTTTGAAAAGATCGCGAGGCAAGCTCGCTCCTACAGGTTTTGAATATGTCTTAGGCTTTTGAGGCCGCCAGAATCAGGGCTTTCATCTCGGAAACGGCCGACTTGAAGCCGACGAACAGTGCATGAGCAACCAATGCATGGCCAATGTTCAGTTCGTTGATGCCCTTGATCGCCGCCACGGCTTCGACGTTGTGATAATGCAGACCATGGCCGGCGTTCACAACCAGCCCCTGCCCCAGGCCAAAGGCCACGCCATCAGCCACGCGCTGCAGTTCTTCTGCCACGTCAGCCGGGGTCTGGGCATCGGCATAACGACCGGTATGCAACTCGATGGCGGGGGCGCCCACACGGCGCGACGCTTCGATTTGGCGCTCGTCCGCGTCAATAAACAGCGAAACCTCGCTGCCAATTTTGCTCAGGCGCTCAACCGCAGCCTTGATCCGCGCTTCTTGCCCGGCAACGTCCAGACCGCCTTCGGTGGTCAGTTCTTGACGGGTTTCTGGGACGAGGCAGATATGCGCCGGACGAATGCGCTCGGCAAACGCCATCATCTCTTCAGTCACGCCCATTTCGAAGTTCATACGCGTTTGCAGCACATCCTTGAGTAGCAAGACATCGCGCTCTTGAATGTGGCGACGGTCTTCGCGCAGATGCACGGTGATGCCGTCGGCCCCCGCCTCTTCCGCGTCCAGAGCCGCTTTGACCGGGTCCGGGTAACGCGTGCCTCGCGCCTGACGCAGCGTAGCTACGTGGTCGATGTTCACGCCAAGAAGAATGCGATTGCTTGTGGTCACGAGGGCTCTCCTGAAGAGTTGAAGATTCGGCGCACAGCATACCGGTCTATTCAGGGCTTGCGAAACAACTCACGACTGGCCAGGGGCTTACCAGCCAAATGAACGGCCAACGCCTGACGCATCAGACGTTTGGCCGCCGACAAGGCGCCCGTTGCGCTCCAGTCGGCTTGCGCCATGGCCAGCAGCTCAACACCATTGAACAACCCCGGCTGCAACAACCAGACACGCTCAAGCCCGGCGTCCACTTGCAGGCGATATAAGCCATCGGCCTCGATTGGTCCACCATGGATGTCTTCGGTCAGCGAGAAGCTGTAACCCAGGTCGTCCAGCAGCCGCCATTCGAACGCCCGCAGCAAAGGCTCCAACGGTCGCCCTTCGGCCAGGGCCAGCAAGGTAGCAGCGTAGTGATCGAACACTGCGGGGTGCGGGTCTTCGGCAGGGAGCAGACGCACCAGCAGTTCATTGAGATAGAGCCCGCTGAACAGGGCTTCGCCATTGAGCCAGGTCGAAACGCCTGCGCTCTCCATGCGTCCGACATTCTTCAGCTCGCCGCGACCATGGAACTCGATTTCCAACGGCACAAACGGCCGGGCCAGCGTGCCCGCCTTGCCCCGCGCATTACGCAGCACGGCACGCAGACGGCCTTGCGGCGTGATGAAATCCACCAGCGCACTGGTTTCACGGTAAGGACGACTGTGCAGGACGTAAGCGAGTTGAGGGACGATGGATTTGCTGGACATGGGCGATCAGCTTTATCAGAAGTCTAATGTGGGAGCGGGCTTGCTCGCGATAGCATCAACTCGGCAAGGCAGGCAGACCGGTTTGATGCTATCGCGAGCAAGCCCGCTCCCACAGGATCTTGCAAGGCAGCGAGGTATTACAACCTGTTACTGGTCGCCATAGCCCAGCGAACGCAGGGCGCGTTCGTCGTCGGACCAGCCGCCTTTAACCTTGACCCACAAGTTGAGCATGACTTTGGAGTCGAACAGCAGCTCCATGTCTTTACGCGCTTCAGTGCCGATGCGCTTGATGCGCTCGCCCTTGTCGCCAATGATGATTTTTTTCTGCCCGTCACGCTCAACCAGAATCAAGGCATGAATGTGCAAGGTCTTGCCTTGCTGCTTGAATTCTTCGATCTCAACGGTGATCTGGTACGGCAGCTCCGCACCCAGCTGGCGCATGATCTTTTCACGGACCAGTTCAGCGGCAAGGAAGCGGCTGCTGCGATCGGTGATCTGGTCTTCCGGGAAGAAGTGGTCGTTTTCCGGCAGATGATCAGCAATCACACGTTCAAGGGCATCGAGGTTGTGGCCGTTTTGAGCCGAAATCGGCACGATCTGGGCATTCGGCAATTGCTCCTGAAGCCAGGTCAGGTGCGGCATCAATTCCGTTTTGTCTTCGATGCGGTCAGTCTTGTTCAACGCCACAATCAACGGGCCAGTCACAAACTGGACGCGCTCAAGAACCATTTGGTCTTCTTCAGTCCACTTGGTGCGATCCACCACGAAGATCACCACGTCGACGTCTTTCAACGCAGCCGACGCAGTTTTGTTCATGTAGCGGTTCAGGGCCTTTTCGCCACCCTTGTGCATGCCCGGCGTGTCAACGTAGATGGCTTGAATATCGCCTTCGGTCTTGATGCCCAGCATGTTGTGACGGGTGGTCTGCGGCTTGCGCGAGGTGATCGCCAGCTTTTGACCGAGAATGTGGTTCAGCAGTGTGGATTTACCCACGTTTGGTCGACCAACGATGGCGACATAGCCACAGCGAGTTGCAGTTGAATCAGTCATGGCCATTCTCCACGCCAAGGGCAATCAGTGCTGCTGCGGCCGCTACCTGTTCGGCAATGCGACGGCTCACACCCTGACCTCGGCTTTTTTCATTCAATAGGGCAATTTCGCACTCAACAAAGAAAGTGCGGCAATGCGGTTCACCTTGAATATCCACCACTTCGTAGCGTGGCAGTTCACAGGCGCGCGACTGCAAGTACTCTTGCAGGCGTGTTTTGGGATCTTTATTGGTGTCGACCAGGGTCAGGGTCTCGAACTCGCCAGCCAGCCAGGCCAATACGCGATCACGGGCGGTTTCCATGCCCGCGTCGAGGTAGATGGCGCCAATCAGCGCTTCAAGGGCATCTGCCAAAATCGACTCGCGACGAAAACCGCCGCTTTTCAGTTCACCCGAACCCAGGCGCAGGTACTCGCCCAACTCAAAACCGCGCGCCAGTACGGCCAGGGTTTCGCCTTTGACCAAACGCGCACGCAGGCGCGACAGCTGCCCTTCGCGGGCCAGCGGGAAGCGATCAAACAACGCTTCACCGGCGACAAAGTTGAGGATTGCATCGCCCAGGAACTCAAGACGCTCGTTATTGCGCCCCGCGAAACTGCGGTGTGTCAGGGCCAGGATCATCAGCTCCTGGTCTTTGAAGGTGTAGCCGAGCTGACGCTCTAAACGATTTAAAGAAAAACTCACGATTTACCCACGCTGAGTTCGTGGCCGAATGTCACCACCGGACCGATATTAGGGATCAGTGATGCTCGTTTATCGCATAGCAAATGGACAGGGAACAGGCTGTTCGCCGCCGTCACACTTAACGCTTTGTTCAAATCCACATCCTGAATACTGTTGACCGCCCTGCCTGAGACGGCAGACGGTCGTAAGAACCGTCAGGCGCCCGATTTATCAGGACGCCTGAAAAGCATTCGGCGCTGTTATTAACAGCGCCGTCTTGGCTACTTGATCAGCCCCACCCGCGAGAAGTTCGGCAGATGGCTCATCTTGGGTTCCGGCCAACTCATCCAAACAGCGAAGGCCTTGCCGACAATGTTCTGGTCGGGAACCATGCCCAGCTCATCTTTGGGAATGTTCGGATCATCCCAGTAACGGCTGTCGTTCGAATTGTCGCGGTTGTCGCCCATCATGAAGTAGTGCCCGGCCGGAACCGTCCACTCGTTATCAGGTGGCGCGCGATAGCGGCTCATTTCCTTGCGGATCATGTGCTCGACTTCGCCCAGCTTCTCTTTGTACAACTCGGCACTGCCCAATGTGCCCGGTTCAACACCTACCAGTTGCTCGGCAACCAGTTGGCCATTGACGTACAAATGCTTGTCGCTGGTGTAGCGAACGGTGTCGCCCGGCAGGCCCACTACGCGCTTGATGTAGTTGACCGACGGATCGCTTGGGTAGCGAAACACCATCACATCCCCGCGCTGCGGATCACCCACTTCGATGATTTTCTTGTCGATCACCGGCAAGCGGATCCCGTAAGAAAATTTGTTCACCAAAATGAAGTCGCCCACATCCAGTGTCGGCTTCATCGAGCCCGACGGAATCTGGAACGGCTCAACCAGAAACGAACGCAGCACCAGCACGATGAACAACACCGGGAAGAACGACTTGCCGTACTCGACCAGCAACGGTTCCTTGTTGAGCTTCTCGATGACCTGCATATCAGCCGGCTGAACAGTGGCCTGATAGTTGGCAATGGCCTTGCGCCGGCGAGGTGCCAGGAAGACCAGATCGAGCAGCGCCAGCAAACCGCAGACGGCGACAGCAATAACCAGCAACAGCGGGAAATTTAGTGACATAGGACCTAGCTATCCAACCTGAGCACCGCAAGGAAGGCTTCTTGTGGAATTTCCACGTTACCCACTTGCTTCATGCGTTTTTTACCGGCCTTTTGCTTTTCCAACAGCTTGCGCTTACGGCTAACGTCACCACCGTAGCATTTGGCCAGTACGTTCTTTCTGAGAGCCTTGACAGTGGTTCGCGCCACAATCTGCCCGCCAATGGCGGCCTGGATTGCAACATCGAACATCTGGCGCGGAATCAGTTCTTTCATTTTTTCGGTTAGCGCACGCCCTTTGTAGTGGGCGTTGTCACGGTGAACGATCAATGCCAGGGCATCAACTTTTTCGCCGTTGATCAATACATCCAGCTTCACCAGATTAGCCGACTGGTAGCGGTCGAAATGGTAATCGAGCGAAGCATAGCCGCGACTGGTGGATTTGAGACGGTCGAAGAAGTCCAGAACCACTTCGTTCATCGGCAAATCGTAGGTCACTTGTACCTGAGTACCCAGGAACAACATGTCGTGTTGAACGCCACGTTTTTCGATACACAGGGTTATGACGTTGCCCAAGTGCTCTTGAGGCACAAGAAT
Organism: Pseudomonas helleri; assembly: GCF_001043025.1. Lineage (GTDB taxonomy): Bacteria > Pseudomonadota > Gammaproteobacteria > Pseudomonadales > Pseudomonadaceae > Aquipseudomonas > Aquipseudomonas helleri. The sequence continues at coordinate 280,562 of NZ_JYLD01000003.1, forward strand.
GTTGGCACGCACGATCGGCTCGCGCATGTCCTCGATGGCAGACAAGTCTGGCAGCTTGGACGGGTTATCGACGTAAATCGTTTCACCGTTCTTGAGCAGCAGCTCGAAAATTACCGTCGGCGCCGTGGTAATCAGGTCCAGGTCGTATTCGCGCTCCAGGCGCTCCTGGATGATTTCCATGTGCAGCATGCCCAGGAAGCCGCAACGGAAGCCGAAGCCCAGTGCGTCAGAGCTTTCTGGCGTGTATTGCAGCGACGAGTCGTTCAGCGTCAGCTTTTGCAGCGCATCACGGAAGTCTTCGAAGTCATCGGAGCTGACCGGGAACAGACCCGCATACACCTGCGGCTGAATGCGTTTGAAACCTGGCAGCACTTCAACATCAGGGGTTGTGCTCAGGGTCAGGGTGTCACCCACCGGCGCACCGTGAATGTCCTTGATACCGGCGATGATGAAGCCCACTTCACCGGCCTTGAGGTCGGCAGTGGCAGTGTGTTTCGGGTTGAATACACCAACGCTGTCCACCAGGTGGACCTTGCCGGTGGATTTAACCAGGATTTTGTCGCCCTTCTTCACGCGGCCGTGGCGCACGCGAACCAGGGACACAACGCCCAGGTAGTTGTCGAACCAGGAGTCGATGATCAACGCTTGCAGCGGATCTTCGATATTGCCGGTAGGCGCAGGAATGGTGTGCACCAGGCGCTCAAGCACTTCGTCCACGCCCAGGCCGGTTTTGGCACTGCAGGTCACGGCGTCAGTGGCATCGATGCCGATGATTTTTTCGATTTCTTCTTTCACGCGGTCAGGATCGGCCTGCGGCAGGTCGATCTTGTTCAAGACCGGCATCACCTCAAGACCCTGCTCGATAGCGGTGTAGCAGTTGGCAACGGACTGGGCTTCTACGCCCTGACCCGCGTCGACAACCAGCAGCGCACCTTCACAGGCCGCCAGAGACCGGCTGACTTCGTAGGTGAAGTCAACGTGGCCCGGGGTGTCAATGAAGTTCAGCTGATAGGTAATGCCGTCTTTGGCCGTGTAGTACAGGGTAACGCTGTGGGCCTTGATGGTAATCCCACGCTCACGCTCTAGGTCCATGGAGTCCAGTACCTGGGCTTCCATTTCGCGGGCAGTCAGACCACCGCACATCTGAATGAAACGATCGGCCAGCGTCGACTTGCCATGGTCAATGTGGGCGATGATGGAGAAATTGCGGATATGACTCAAATCACTCACGGGTCAACACTCAAAAAAAGTCGCAGGCAGACTGCCCGCCGAAAAATAGCCGGGAATTGTACCTGATCCCTGAGCCAAGCGTCACGTTCACAAAAAAGCCCCTATCAGGCGATAGAGGCTTTTTGATCTCTCAAAGGGTATTGATCAACCGGCCCTGCGCAACAACCAGAAACCGGCCAGCGCACAGATACCGGCGGGCAACAGCACCGCGAACAGCGGCGAGAAGCCAAACACCAGACTGGCTGGCCCCAGCAGGTCTTGTGCAATCTTGAACGCAAAGCCGATCAGTACACCGGTGAACACGCGCTGCCCCAAAGTAACAGAACGCAGCGGGCCGAAGATGAAAGAAATGGCCATCAATACCAGCGCAGCCGTGACAAATGGCTGCAACACCTTGACCCAAAATGCCAGCCAGTAACGGCCGTTGTTCAGACCCTGGTCTTTCAAGTAGTGGATGTAGCCCCACAGCCCGGAAATCGACAGTGCATCCGGGGCCATGACCACGGTATTGAGCAGCTCGGGGCTCAGTGAAACGTCCCAGCGCTCTTCAGGCGTGTTAACCACTTCCGTGTTTCGCTCGTGGAAGACCGTGGTCGCCACATCGCTCAGTTCCCAGTGGTCCTGCGTGAAGTTGGCCTTTTTAGCAAAACTGGCAGACAGCAGGTGGTGTTCTTTATCGAAACGATAACGTGTCACCCCCAGCAGCATGCCGTCGGGCTGAACCGCGTTAATGTGGATGAATTCATCCCCCTCGCGGTGCCACATACCATGCTTGGAGCTTTGCGCATCACCGCTGCCCTGGGCCAGTGCACGGTTGGCCTGGGCCACGGACTCGGTCGCGGGTGCCAGGTACTCGCCAATCAGAATACCGGCCAGCATCAACACCAGCATCGGCTTCATGACCGCCCAGACAATACGACCGGTGGACACACCCGCCGCCCGCATGATGGTCAGCTCGCTGTTGCTCGCCAGGCTGCCCAGGCCAATCAAACAGCCGATCAGGGCCGCCACCGGCAGCATGTCGTATAGACGACGCGGCGCTGTCAGCACCACAAAGCTGAACACATCCGCCATGGTGTAAGAGCTGGAGAGGTTCTTGACCTCATCAATGAAGGCAAACAGCGACGCCAGGCCGACGATGATCCCCGACACCGCGAGGATCGCCAGCAACACACTTTTACCAATGTAGCGATCGAGCTTAACCATGAGCCAGCTCCTTCGCGCTGCGACGAGTCGCCAATTTCAAGCGCAACGGCTCCCAATAGAACAACAACAGACCAATGATCAAGAACAGACCGTGCACCCACCACAAGCCCAGCGTGGGTGAAATGTTGCCTTTTTCGAGGGCGCCACGGACCAGAATCAAGGCGGTCACGTAGCCCATATACAGAAGGATGGCTGGCAACAGCTTGAGGAAGCGACCCTGGCGCGGGTTGACTCGCGACAGCGGAACAGCAATGAGGGTCACGATAAAGACCAGCAGCGGCATGGAAATACGCCACTGCAGCTCAGCAATCGCCTTTACGTCAGGGTTGCCGATAAGGCTGCTGGTAGGCATCGCATCGCGGTCGGTGACTTCATTGCTGACATCAGGCTTGGGAAGCAGTACGCCGTAGGTGTCGTATTTGATGGCGCGGTAATCCGCCAAGCCAGGGTTGCCGTCATAACGATAGCCGTCATCCAGAATCAACCAGCGGCTGCCATCCGGGCGCACTTCCTGGCGGCCCTTTTGCGCGACCAATATGGAAATGCTGCGATCCTTGGCGTCCTGACCGAGGTTCTTCTGGGTGATAAACACGCCCCCCAGATTCGTCCGGTCATTGGTCAATTGTTCGGTGTAGGTCACCCGGGAGCCATCGTTCAGGGTCTGAAAGCGGCCCGGTTCCAGGGTATCGAACTCGGTCAGGGCATCTTGCTTGTTGAGCAGCAATTGAAACTGCGTAGCCCCCTGAGGCGCCAGGCTCAAGCTCAACCAGGCAACGATCAGCGCCACGATAGTGGCCGGCACCATGCTGATGGCCAACAGGCGCTGCTGGCTCATGCCGGTGGCCGACAGGACCGTCATCTCGCTTTCGAGGTACATGCGCCCGTAAGCCAGAAGAAAGCCCAGAAACAGGCCCAGCGGCAAGATCAGTTGCAAGAAGCCGGGCAGACGAACGCCCATGATCAAGAACAGCGAACTGGGGTCCATGGCGCCCGAGGCAGCCTGGGCCAGATATTTAATGAAGCGACCGCTCATGATGATGACCAGCAGCACAGCGCTGACAGCGCTCAATGTAAGCAGGACTTCGCGGGATAGATAACGGAAGACGATCAAACCAGACACTCCAGGGGTCGTCAGGCTAAGGCGGCCAAACAAGCGGCATAGCGAATCGACACTAGCTCATGTAGATGAGCCTAGTCGTTTAAAAAGATGGCGCATTATCCTGTGAATGGCCGCGCCTGTCACTGCGCATGCTCAGCCAAGGCTTTAAAGCGCTGATTTGGCAGCATTCGAGGGTTGTCAGGCGCGGCCGACGAGGTTCAAACTGCCTGCCTTGACGCCCGCCTGAAGCACAGGTGAAGCGCTGTATCTTTCAAGCACGCGAACCGCACCGTTTGTGCGCACGTTGACCATTTGATTCAGGGACCCGGACATGGAACTGGTTGTAAAAAGCGTCAGCCCAGAAACGTTGAAAACGGCCACTCTCGTGGTCGCCATCAGCGAAGGCCGCAAGCTCGGCCCTACCGCTAAAGCCATCGACGAACTCACCGGTGGCGCCATCAGCGCCGTGGTAAAGCGTGGCGACATCGCCGGCAAAGCCGGCCAGAGCCTGTTGCTTCACAGCCTGCCAAACCTCAAGGCCGAGCGCGTATTGCTGCTGGGCACAGGTAAAGACGAAGCACTGGGCGACCGCCCTTTTCGCAAAATCATCAGCGGCGCGCTGAGCGTCCTTAAAGGCCTGGGCGGCAGCGACGCGGTGTTCGCACTCGACGAACTGGTGGTCAAGGGCCGTGATAGCTACAGCAAAACCCGCCTGCTGGCCGAAACCCTGCTCGACGGCGAATACACCTTCGACCGTTTCAAAAGCCAGAAAGCCGAACCCCGCGCCCTGAAAAAAATCACCCTGCTGACCATCAAGGCCGCACAGGCTGAAGTGCAGCGCGCAGTGACCCATGCGCAGGCCATTGCCAGCGGCATGTCGTTCACCCGCGACCTGGGCAACCTGCCACCGAACATTTGCCATCCGGTTTTCCTGGCCGAACAAGCCAAGGACCTGGGCAAAGAATTCAAGGGCCTGAAAGTCGAGATCCTTGACGAGAAGAAAATCAAGGATCTGGGCATGGGCGCGTTCTATGCGGTCGGCCAGGGCAGCGACCAGCCGCCACGCCTGATCGTGATGAACTACGCAGGCGGCAAAAAATCCGAGAAGCCTTTTGTGCTGGTCGGCAAAGGCATCACGTTCGACACCGGCGGCATCAGCCTCAAGCCGGGTGCGGGCATGGACGAAATGAAGTACGACATGGGCGGCGCTGCCAGCGTGTTCGGCACCCTGCGGGCCGTGCTTGAGCTGAAACTGCCGATCAACCTGGTGTGCATCCTGGCCTGCGCCGAGAACATGCCAAGCGGTGGCGCGGCGCGTCCGGGCGACATCGTGACGACCATGAGCGGCCAGACCGTTGAAATCCTCAACACCGACGCCGAAGGCCGCCTGGTGCTGTGCGACGCCCTGACCTACGCCGAACGCTTCAAGCCGCAAGCGGTGATCGATATCGCCACCCTGACCGGCGCGTGCATGGTGGCCTTGGGTGCTCACACCTCGGGCCTGATGGGCAACAACGACGAACTGATCGGCCAATTGCTGGAAGCCGGCAAACAAGCCGACGACCGCGCCTGGCAACTGCCGCTGTTCGACGAATACCAAGAGCAACTGGACAGCCCGTTTGCCGACATGGCCAACATTGGCGGCCCTAAAGGCGGCGCCATCACCGCGGGCTGCTTCCTGTCGCGCTTTGCCAAGGCCTACCACTGGGCTCACCTGGACATCGCTGGCACCGCATGGGTCAGCGGCGGCAAGGACAAAGGCGCCAGCGGCCGCCCTGTGCCTTTGCTGACGCAATACCTGCTGGATCGCGCCAACGCTTGAAGCTGACAATCGACGGTTGCGCCGCCTGATGGCGGCGCAATCCCGATTCAGGAACCGCAATGACCTCAGAACCCGATACAGAGCTGACCAAGGTCGACTTTTATATCCTGCCCAGCGCCGAACCTTCAGCGCGGCTGGATTTTGCCTGCAAACTCACTGAAAAAGCCTGGCGCCTCGGCCACCGGGTGTACCTGCATTGCAGCGATGGCGCTCAACGCCAGGACCTGGACGAGCGTCTGTGGCGCTTCAAGGGCGAAAGCTTCGTACCCCACAGCACCACCGAAGACCAACCTGACGGCACGATTGTCATGGGCCTCAGCGAAGCCCCCGCCAGCCATCAGGATTTATTGATTAACCTGGACCTCAAAGTCCCTGAATTCTTTAAACGTTTCGCCCGCGTCGCTGAAGTCGTGGTCGAAGACCCCGCAGTTCGCCTGGCTGCACGGGAGAGTTTTCGCTTCTACCGTGAACACGGCTATCCTCTGCAAGACCACAAGCTACAACGACTCTGAGCACACGATGGACACCTCCAATTCGCCGAAAAAAGCTGCACACCTGCTCGACGATCTTGAATCCATTCGCCAGTTGCTGGGCGATGACGGTTTGCAACCGCCGCTGCTGACGGAAATGGTCGGCCATGGCGGCGAGCAAATTCCGTTGCTGTCGGATGTCATCGACGACACGGTCGCCCCCGAGCCAGACCCGGAGCCTGAATCGGCGCAAATACCGTTGGTCGGCATCGCTGAGGCCCCCAAGGCCGAAAAAGCCCCGGACGCATTGCTCGTGCACCTGGACAAAGAACTGCGCACGGCGGCGCAGGCGATCATGCACGACGTCATCAACGACTTCGCCCCGCACATCGAAACCGAAATCAAACGCCGCCTCGATGCGCACATGGAGCGCTTGCTGGCGCAGCATCAGAACTGACGGCACACGTAAATCATGTAGGAGCGAGCTTGCCTCGCGATCTTTTGATCTTTAAAAGATCGCGAGGCAAGCTCGCTCCTACAGAGTTTCGCCCTGATGCAGCGCACACCTCGCCCTCAGCGTCCCGCCCCGCTATACTTGCCGGCTTTCCTGAATTAATGCCAATAGGGTCCCGCCGCGCATGGATAAGACCTACCAGCCGCACGCCATTGAAACTTCCTGGTACAAAACCTGGGAAGAAGAGAATTATTTTGCCCCGCAAGGCGCGGGCGACCCGTACACCATCATGATCCCGCCGCCGAACGTCACCGGCAGCCTGCACATGGGTCACGGTTTTAACAACGCGATCATGGACGCTCTGATCCGTTTCCGCCGCATGCAAGGTCGCAACACCTTGTGGCAACCGGGCACCGACCACGCGGGTATCGCAACTCAGATGCTGGTTGAGCGTCAGATCGAAGCACAAGGTCTGAACCGCCACGACCTGGGCCGCGAGAAGTTCCTGGAAAAAGTCTGGGAATGGAAAGATCAATCCGGTGGCAACATCAGCCGTCAGATCCGTCGCCTGGGCTCGTCCGTAGACTGGAGCCGCGAGCGTTTCACCATGGACGACGGCCTGTCGGAAGCGGTGAAAGAAGCCTTTGTACGCCTGCACGAAGACGGCCTGATCTATCGCGGCAAGCGCCTGGTTAACTGGGACACCAAGCTGCACACGGCGATCTCCGACCTTGAAGTGGAAAACCACGACGAGAAGGGTTTCCTGTGGAACCTGCGCTACCCGCTGGCTGACGGCGCCAAGACCGCAGAAGGCCTGGACTACCTGGTCGTCGCCACTACCCGCCCGGAAACCATGCTCGGTGACTCGGCTGTTGCGGTAAACCCGGAAGATGAACGCTATAAAGCCCTGATCGGTAAATTCGTTGAGCTGCCCCTGGTTGGGCGCCGCATCCCGATCATCGCCGACGACTACTGCGATCCAGAGTTCGGCACCGGCTGCGTGAAAATCACCCCGGCCCATGACTTCAACGACTATGAAGTCGGCAAGCGCCACAACCTGCCGCTGCTGAACATCTTCGACAAAAACGCAGCCGTTCTGCCTGCCGTTCAAGTGTTCAACCTCGACGGCACGCTGAACGACTCCATCGACGGCACCCTGCCAGCCAAATACGTTGGCCTGGACCGTTTCGAGACGCGCAAGCAAATCGTTGCCGACTTCGACGAAGCCGGCCTGCTGGTCAGCGTCGACGACCACGCCCTGAAAGTGCCGAAAGGCGACCGTTCGGGCACCGTGATCGAACCGTGGCTGACCGACCAGTGGTACGTATCGACCAAGCCATTGGCAGAACCTGCCATCGCCGCTGTTGAAGACGGGCGCATCGCGTTCGTGCCTAAACAGTACGAAAACATGTACTTCTCGTGGATGCGTGACATCCAGGACTGGTGCATCAGCCGTCAGCTGTGGTGGGGCCACCGGATCCCGGCTTGGTACGACGAGTCGGGCAAAGTCTACGTAGGCCGCGACGAAGCCGAAGTGCGTGCCAAGCACAACCTCGGCCCGGACGTTGCGCTGCAACAGGACAACGACGTACTCGACACCTGGTTCAGTTCGGGCCTGTGGACGTTCTCCACCCTGGGCTGGCCTGAGCAGACCGATTTCCTGAAAACCTTCCACCCGACTGACGTTCTGGTCACCGGCTTCGACATCATTTTCTTCTGGGTTGCCCGGATGATCATGCTCACCATGCATTTGGTGAAGAACGAAGACGGCACCCCGCAGGTTCCGTTCAAGACCGTGTATGTACACGGTCTGGTCCGTGACGGTCAGGGCCAGAAGATGTCCAAGTCCAAAGGCAACGTCCTGGACCCGCTGGACATCATCGACGGTATCGCCCTCGAAGACCTGGTGGCCAAGCGCACCACCGGCCTGATGCAGCCAAAACTGCTGAAGAAGATCGAGAAGCAGACCCGTGACGAGTTCGCTGACGGCATCGCCAGCTACGGCACCGACGCCCTGCGCTTCACGTTCTGCTCGCTGGCCTCTACCGGCCGCGACATCAAGTTCGACATGGGCCGCGTTGAAGGCTATCGCAACTTCTGCAACAAGATCTGGAACGCCGCACGTTACGTGCTGGACAAGGGCGAAGACTGCGGCCAGAACGGCGAAGCCTACGAACTGTCGCTGGCTGACCGCTGGATAATCTCGCAGTTGCAGCGCACCGAAGCCGAAGTGACCCGTCACCTCGACCAGTTCCGTTTCGACCTGGCCGCACAAGCCTTGTACGAGTTCATCTGGAACCAGTACTGCGACTGGTACCTTGAACTCTCCAAGCCTGTGCTGTGGGACGAAAACGCCCCGGTTGAACGTCAGCGCGGCACTCGCCGTACGCTGGTTCGGGTTCTGGAAGTGGCTTTGCGTCTGGCGCACCCGTTCATGCCGTTCATCACCGAAGAAATCTGGCAGCGCATCGCGCCGTTGGCAGGCGCGCAAGGCAAAACCATCATGCTGCAACCTTGGCCAGTGGCCAACGAAGCTCGCATAGACCAGGCTGCCGAAGACGACATCGAATGGCTCAAGGGCTTGATGCTCGGCACGCGTAACATCCGTGGCGAAATGAACATCGGCCCGGGCAAACCGCTGCAGCTGTACCTGAAAAACGTCAGCAGTGAAGACCAGCGCCGTCTGACCGAGAACGACGCCTTGCTGAAAAAGCTGGCTAAACTCGAGTCGATCACCGTACTGCAAGACGGTGCCGAAGCGCCTCTGTCTGCCACCGCGTTGGTGGGCGAGATGGAAGTGCTGGTGCCGATGGCCGGCCTGATCGACAAAGATGCCGAGCTGGCGCGCCTGGACAAAGAAATCCAGCGCTTGCACGGCGAAGTGGCCCGCGTTGGCGGAAAACTGTCGAATGCGGCCTTCGTTGACAAGGCTCCGGCCGAAGTCATTGACAAGGAACGCGCCAAATTGGCCGAGGCTGAACAAGCCTTGAGCAAGTTGGCGGACCAGCACGCGCGGATTTCCAGCCTGTAACAGCGCTGCGCACCTGATCGCGGGCAAGGACGCTCCCGCAGGGTTAACCCCTGCCGGGGCGGCCTTGCCCGCGATTGCTTTTGTGGAACCCATTGAACATGACCACCCCACGCACCTCCAAAGCCACACGCCACAAGCCCAAGGCTACGGGTGAGAACAAACCGGCTGCACCTCGGGTAAAGCCCAGCCTGCACCCGCGTAACCGCCACCAGGGCCACTACGACTTTGCGCAACTGATCAAGATCTGCCCGGAGCTGGGCGCGTTTGTGATCATCAACCCGTACGGCAAAGAGAGCATCGACTTCGCCAACCCGAGCGCAGTGCGGGTGTTCAACCGTGCGCTGCTCAAGTCGTTCTACGGCATTGCCCACTGGGACATTCCGGCTGACTACCTGTGCCCTCCGGTGCCGGGCCGCGCCGATTACGTGCACTTTCTCGCGGACTTGCTGGCCAGCGTCAACGATGGCCAGATCCCGCAGGGCGCCAATGTGCGCGTGTTGGACGTCGGCACCGGCGCTAACTGCGTCTACCCGCTGATCGGCCACTGCGAATACCGCTGGCAGTTCCTCGGCACCGACGTTGATGCCACGGCGGTCAAGACCGCCAAGGCGATTGTGCAGTCCAACAGCCTGAACAAAGCCATCAGCCTGCGCCTGCAGCCAGATCCGCAGAAGATCCTGCTGGACATCCTGGACAGCAACGAGCGTTTCGACCTGACCATGTGCAACCCGCCGTTCCACGCCTCGCTGGACGAAGCCACACGCGGCAGCGAGCGTAAATGGCGAGCACTGGGCAAGGCAGACCCCAAGCGCAAACTGCCAGTGCTGAACTTTGGTGGCCAGGCCGCCGAATTGTGGTGCGAAGGTGGCGAGCAACGCTTTGTGACCCAACTGATCCGCGAAAGCGTGCACGTGGGCCGTCAGGTGCTGTGGTTCAGCGTGCTGGTGTCCAAGGCTTCAAACCTGCCAGCGGTTCAGACCGCGCTGAAAAAAGCCGGTGCGCGTGAAAGCCAGGTGGTTGAAATGTCCCAAGGCAACAAGCAAAGCCGCTTTGTAGCCTGGACCTTCCACGACAAAGACCAGCAGCAAGTGTGGCGCGAGAAGAACTGGAAGTAACGCTGTAAAAATCTGTAGTCGCTGCCGCAGGCTGCGATAAGGGCCGAAGGACCTTCAAAATGTCGGGTCCGCTACGCGGCCCATCGCAGCCTCGTGCCTCGACAGCGACTACAAGATTTTCGCCCATAAAAAAACCGCGCTCGGGATCACTCCCAAGCGCGGTTTTTTAATGCGTTCTTACTTGTTAACAGCGTCAGTCAGGCCTTTAGCCACAACGAGCTTGATAACTTTCTTGGCAGCGATTTCGATGGCAGCGCCAGTCGAAGGGTTACGGCCAGTACGGGCAGGACGCTCGGTCACTTTCAGTTTGCCAATACCTGGCAGAGTGATTTCGCCGCCATTTTCCAGCTGATCAGCAACGATTTGACCCAGTTGGTCCAGCAGAGCACGCACGGTAGTTTTCGGTGCGTCTACAGCTTCAGCCAGATCAGCGATCAGTTGGTCTTTAGTAATAGCCATTGAGATGTTCCTTCCCTATCAAATTCATTTGGTTTGCAAAGTGCAAGGTCAGCTATCGAGCCAGAAATCGAGGGTCTGGCACGCCCGTTTGCTTTCACGACGAATCGCGGATGTAGAGTGCTAAAACGGAGTTTGGTTCGACCTGACACAGGCTGAATGCATGCTTTGCGCCGTTACACAGCGCAAGACCGGGCAAAACTAGCACAGAGACGGTTAAATATCCGCCTCTACCTCGCCATTTGGTCAGCTTTATCGCCTTAAAAGCGTAAAAAAACCGCTCTACACCGTCCATCCCCTCCCAAAAGGCGGTACGAAGGCTGCCCAGTGCCTCAGGTGCGGTACACTTAGCGCCTTTCCGGGCGCATGCCCTCCCCGCTCATTATTCGCCGAGAAGCCCATGCCGATCCGTCATTGCATCGTTCATTTGATTGAGAAAAAACCCGACGGTACGCCCGCTGTTCTCCATGCCCGCGACTCTGAATTGGCCGAGTCCCAGGCCATCGAGAACATGCTTGCAGACCTCAACGAAAGCTATAACGCCAAGCAAGGCAAAGCCTGGGGCTTTTTCCATGCTGAATCCGGGGCGCATCCGTTCAGCGGCTGGCTCAAGGAATACATGGAGGGCGGCCAGGACTTCACCGCGTTCAGCCGTGTGGCCGTCGAGCACCTGCAAAAGCTGATGGAAGAATCCAACCTGTCGGTGGGCGGCCACGTGCTGTTTGCCCATTACCAGCAAGGCATGACCGACTACCTGGCCATCGCCCTGTTGCACCACAGCGACGGCGTGGCGGTGAACTCGGAACTGGACGTGACCCCGTCACGCCATCTGGACCTGGGCCAGTTGCACCTGGCGGCGCGGATCAATATTTCCGAGTGGCAGAACAACAAACAGTCCAAGCAGTACATTTCCTTTATCAAAGGTAAAAACGGCAAAAAGGTCTCTGAGTATTTCCGCGACTTTATCGGTTGCCAGGAAGGCGTCGACGGCCCCGGCGAAACCCGCACGCTGCTCAAGGCGTTCAGTGATTTCGTTGAAAGCGAAGACCTGCCCGAAGAGTCCGCCCGGGAAAAAACCAAGACCCTGGTGGACTACGCTAGCAGCCAGGCCAAAATCGGTGAACCGATGGGCCTCGAAGAGTTGTCGGAGTTGATCGACGAAGAGCGCCCAAAGGCGTTTTACGACCACATCCGCAACAAGGACTACGGCCTGTCGCCGGAAATTCCGGCAGACAAACGCACCCTGAACCAGTTCCGTCGCTTCACCGGGCGCGCTGAGGGCTTGTCTATCAGCTTTGAAGCCCACCTGCTGGGCTCCAAGGTCGAATTCGATGAAGAAGCCGGCACACTCGTCATCAAGGGCCTGCCGACCCAACTGCTCGACCAGCTCAAGCGCAACAAGTGATGTTGAACGGCATCCTCAAGAAAGTCCTGTTTGTGCTGGTGGTGGTCGTGGTCTTTCAGAACTGGGGCAAGATCGAGCGGGTGCTAAACCCCTCCGGTGTTGTCCCGGAACACACCCGGGCCAGCGCCCGGGTGGTGCTGTACGCCACCGAGTGGTGTGGCTACTGCAAGGCCACGCGACGCTTTCTGGACCAGAAAGGCATCCCGTACACAGAGTTTGATATCGACAAGGATGCCGTCGCCCGCCAGACCTACGAAGCATTGGGCGGGCGCGGGATTCCGATTCTGGACGTCAATGGCACCTTGCTCAGGGACTTCAACCCGGACGCGATCCTCGCGGCGTTGAAATAACCAAAAATCTGTAGGAGCGAGCTTGCCTCGCGATCTTTTGATCGTTTAAAAGATCGCGAGACAAGCTCGCTCTTACAGTGCCAACTGGCTTTGCACCAGGCACTCTTTGGCGCTTTTCTTGAGCTTTTTAATCAGCCGTTCCTGACGCAAGGCTTCGCCTTTGTCTGGCCACGATTCGACATAGACCAGGGCCACCGCAGGGCTTGAGGCAAAAAAGCGCGCGCCTTTACCGGTCTGATGCTGCACGAAGCGGCGCGCCGGGTCATCGCTGATGCCGCAGTACAACGAACCATTGGCCGCACGCACCAAATACACAAACCAAGGCTTGGAACTCACATTTAACGTCCGGCTTGATACGCTTTGAGGCCTTTTTGCGCTTGGGCGCGAATGGCGTTTTTCACCAGTGGTGTCCAGCCCAGCAAAACGCCCTTGGCCCCCAGCGCCTGCCGCGACCAGCGCCACAGGTCAAAGTGGTCATGGTGCTCGCAGATTTTGCCGTCGCGAAAAACAAACCGTGCCTGAATATCGTTAACCACCGTATTGCCGGTCTGGCTGAACAGATACGTCGCCACCCAATGTGCACTGCCGCGTTGCGCATCGGCCTGAACCTGATCGAAGGTCAGGCTGAAATCCTTGGCCCGCGTGGTCAGCATGCGCCACATGTCGGTGGCGTTGTGACCGCGCAGTTCGCCAAAGACCGGGTCGCTGAACACTACGTCGTCGGTGTAGCACTCGCCCATCGCTTGCGCATCAAGCTGTGCAAACGCTTGGTAAAAACGCGTGATTAACGCTTGATGGTCTTGGCTCATGGCAGGGTCCGTGCGGGTAGGAATCTGTGCACGATAATCTGCAATGAGCCGAAACACTACGGGCTTTGAATTTTCTCGCTCTGCACGTTGACGTACAACGCGCGCCCGGCCCCCAGCCCCGCGACGATGGCACACAGGCCAATCACGGCAAAAATCCAGCCCAGTGCATCCCAACCACCGGTGACTTCGTGCACCACGCCCACCGCCAGAGGGCCCAGTGACGCCAGGGTGTAACCCACGCCCTGGGCCATGCCCGAGAGGTTGGCGGCGACGTGCGAGTCGCGAGAGCGCAGCACAATCAGGGTCAACGCCAGGCTGAACGTCCCGCCCTGCCCCAGGCCCAGCACAACAGCCCAACTCCACAAGCTGTCCATCGGCGCATACAGACAGCCAAACAGCCCGGCCAGGGTCAGGCCCATGACCAGCACGATCGCCAGACGCTGATCCTTGCCCCGCGTCGCCAGCCAGGGCGCTGTCAGTGCCGTGGCCAACTGCACGATCACTGAACCTGACATCACCAGGCCGGCATCGGTCGGGGTCAGCCCACGGCCGATCAGAATCGATGGCAACCAACCAAACACGATGTAGGACAACGACGATTGCAGGCCCATGTAGAGCGTCACTTGCCATGCCAGCGGATCGCGTAAAAGCCCCTGCACGCGGTAAGCCACGTTGTGCGCGCCTTGACGCTTACCCACCTGCGGCAACCAGAAAATGGCCGCCAACAAGGCCGGCAAGGCCCAAAAGCCCAGGCCCATTGCCCAGCTGTCGCCCAGGTAATGGCTCAGCGGCACCGTCGCCCCGGCCGCCAGTGCTGCGCCGAGGCACAACGCCATGGTGTAGACGCCGGTCATGGTCCCGGCATGTCCGGCAAAATCGCGTTTGATAATCCCCGGCAGCAACACGCCAATCACGCCGATACTGGCCCCTGCCAGAATGCTCCCGGCAAACAGCCCGACCTCACCCAGGCAACTGCGCAGCACGATCCCGCCGCCCAACGTCAGAAGAATCCCGAGTACCACCCGCTCAGTGCCAAAACGCCGCGCCAGAATCGGCGCCAAAGGCGCAAATACGCCCAGACACAGCACGGGCAAGGTGGTCAGTAAACCGGCCTGCGCGGCCGACAAGCCCAGGCTGTCCGACACAATACCCAGCAAGGGCGCCACGCTCGACAGCGCCGGGCGCAAATTCAGCGCCACCAGCACCAGCCCCAGCAGCAACAACCACGGGCGCAGCACCACGGGTGGCGTCTGTTGTACGTGTTCGTCATCAACTTCGGCGTCGATCAGTAATTCTTCCAGTTCATCCAGATGACGAACGGCTTCGCTGCTGGCTGACGAGGGATGGTTCATGGCCTTCTCCGGTTCAGGGTTCATTGATCAACGTCCGGCAAAGCGCCATAGCCCGTTGTGGGTCTTGTTGTTTGACGGCCTCCAAGAGTTCGACATGCAGGTCGAACACCGATTGGCGGCGCGGGTAAATATCCAGCGTCTTGCGCAACTGACTGGAAACAATGCTTGAGGTGTAGCGGTACAACTCCGTCAACGCCGGGTTATGCGCGGCATCGATCAAATGCTGATGGAACTGCAAGTCACAGCAGATGTAGGTGTCGAGTTCGCCGTGATAGTGCTGGCCACTGAGATCGAGCGCTTGCTGCATCAGGCGCAAGTCCTCATCGGTACGGCGTACGGCCGCCAGGCCAACGGCCTCAACTTCAAGGATGTGGCGCATCTCGCGCACCTGGTCCATCGAACAGGCCGACAACGTGCGCAAGGTGTCCATGGGATCGACCCGCCCGCGCAAGTAACTGCCGTCGCCCTGACGGATATCAATCAGCCCGGCAAAGGCCAGCACGCGCATGGCTTCGCGCACCGTATTGCGGCTTATGCCCAACTCCGCCGCCAACTCCGGCTCCGTCGGCAAACGCTGGCCGACCTCCCAGGCGCCGTTGTTAATTCGCGTGCGCAGTTGTTCAAGGGCCTGATCGACCAGGGAGCGTTTTATCAATGGAGAAGCGTCTGTCATGGAATCCGTCCTTTCATCCAATCATAGGATGAATTTTCTTACATGCTAGTCAGCGCCTTTCCTTAGAGCAATCAACTACAGATTAAAGGGCCGCTTAATTTGAAAATTAATCGTTGAATTAAAAACCCTTAAAGGGTAATTTTTGAGCGCATCGAGGCACTCTCTTATGGAAAAGAAGACACCCCATTACACCCTTAAGTGCATCCAGGACGACGTAAAACGGCTGGGAGCCGTGGCGTTTACCAAAAGTGCGCTGGATGGTGGGCGCATGCTGGGGCTAACACTTGCCCAGATGCTTTGGGTGATCGCGTCTCTGGAGCGCAGGCTCTTGTACAAATCAATGTCGACTTACGCAGACCCCAAAGTCTGGCAAGACGTCTACCACGCTCAAGCCTACGGCTTGGCCCTGTACATCAAGGTGACCTAACGTCCCGGTGGAGGGCCGCCCGTCATTGCCTTCAAGGAAAAAGACTGATGAGCAAGCATGATTGCTACACCTGTGGCGCACCCAACGCGATGCACCCGTTTAAGGGCCGCGATTTCACGGTGACGTTCAAACAATTAACCCGCCACGTGCCCAATCTGGCAGGCGAGCAATGCAGTGAATGTGCTGAGGTCGAGTTCGATGCGCCCAGCGCAGAGCGTTATGCCCAGGCAGGTGATGAACTGATCGAGGATGCCAAGCGGGTCGTGGCAGACGAGATGAAACGTATCCGGCGTAAATTGCACTTCACCCAAAAAAGCGCGGTGCAGTTACTGTCCGGCGGCGGCCACAATGCATTCAGCCGCTATGAGCGGGCCGAAGTCGAACCGCCCAAACCGCTGTTTGTGTTGATGCGCCTGCTCGATCTCCACCCGGAACTGGTCAAAGAGCTGCACGCGATTTACGAATGCGCGGATATCAATGCGCTGTTGGAGCAGAAGCAACAACAGCGCGAGAAAACACGTTAACCCCTCTGTAGTCGCGTTAGCATCAATGCAGAATTTGATTCAGGAACAGTTTGGTCCGGTCGTTCTGCGGGTTGTCGAAGAAGTCATTCGGCGCGGCCTGCTCGACGATTTCACCCTTGTCCATAAAGATCACCCGGTTGGCCACGGTCCGGGCAAAGCCCATTTCGTGGGTCACGCAGAGCATGGTCATGCCGTCTTCGGCCAGGCCGATCATGGTGTCGAGTACTTCCTTGACCATTTCCGGGTCGAGCGCTGAAGTCGGCTCGTCGAACAACATGATTTTGGGCTTCATGCACAGCGCACGGGCAATCGCCACCCGCTGCTGCTGACCACCGGACAACTGCCCCGGAAACTTGTGGGCCTGCTCCGGAATACGCACGCGCTGCAAGTAATGCATGGCGATTTCTTCTGCCTGGCGCTTGGGCATTTTGCGCACCCACATCGGCGCCAACGTGCAGTTTTGCAGGATGGTCAGGTGCGGGAACAAGTTGAAGTGCTGGAACACCATGCCGACTTCACGGCGCACGGTTTCGATCTGCTTGATGTCGTTGGTCAGCTCAACCCCATCCACCACAATGCGCCCTTGCTGATGCTCTTCAAGGCGATTGAGGCAGCGAATGGTGGTCGACTTGCCCGAACCCGAAGGCCCGCACAACACGATCCGTTCACCCGCCTGCACGTTCAGGTTGATGTCCTTGAGCACGTGAAACTGGCCGTACCACTTGTTAACGTCCTGCATTTGAATAATGCCTTCAGGGCTAGCAGGCTTTTTAATTGCTTCACTCATATCCAACTCCTACTAACGCTTGTGGCCAGTGTCCAGCTTGCGCTCCAGATGTATGGAGTAGCGGGACATACCGAAACAGAAAATCCAGAACACCAGGGCAGCAAACACATAACCCTCGGTCGCCATGCCCAGCCAGGTCGGGTCGGCGGCGGCTTGTTTGACGCTGTTGAGCAGGTCAAACAGGCCGATGATGATCACCAGGCTGGTGTCCTTGAACAGGGCAATAAAGGTGTTCACGATGCCGGGAATGACCAGCTTCAGGGCTTGCGGCAAGATCACCAGGCCCATGCTGCGCCAATAACCCAGGCCCATGGCTGCCGACGCTTCGTACTGACCTTTGGGAATGGCCTGAAGGCCACCGCGCACCACTTCGGCCACGTACGCCGACTGGAACAGGATCACCCCGATCAGCGCCCGTAGTAGCTTGTCGAAGTTCATGCCTTCAGGCAGAAACAACGGCAGCATCACCGAGGACATGAACAGCACGGTGATCAGCGGCACACCACGCCAGAACTCGATGAACGTCACGCACACCACGCGAATCGCCGGCATGTCCGAGCGACGCCCCAATGCCAGCAAGATGCCCAATGGCAGTGCTCCGGCGATGCCCACGGTGGCGATCACCAGCGTCAGCATCAGGCCGCCCCATTGGCTGGTGGCGACGGTGGTCAGGCCCCAATGTCCACCGTGCAGCAGGCTGTAGGCGAGGATCGGGTAGATCACTAAAAAGCTCAGCCCATAAACCGCCTTGTGTTTGAAGCGCGAAATAAACAACGGTGCAGCACCAAAGATGGCCAACAACACCGTCGTATCGACGCGCCAGCGCAACGCTGCCGGGTAATAGCCGTACATGAACTGGCTAAAACGCTGCTCGATAAACACCCAGCACGCACCGCTTTTGGTGCAATCAGCCCGGGTCGTACCCACCCAATTGGCGTCAAAGAGCGTCCAGCTCAGCAACGGCGGCACGATCAACCAGACCAGGTAGAGCGCAAACAGCGTGAGCAAGGTGTTGAGCCAACTGGAAAACAGGTTCGCCCGTGCCCAGGCAACCACGCCAATCCGGTTGCCCGGTGGCGGCATATCAGGTTTGAAAACATGCGTCGTCATGGTCGCGCCCTCACCGTTCGATCAGCGCAATGCGCGTGTTGTACCAGTTCATCAGCAGCGAAATGCTGATGCTGATCGCCAGATAAACGCTCATGGTGATGGCAATCACTTCAATCGCTTGCCCGGTCTGGTTCAGCACCGTACCGGCAAACAGCGAAACCATTTCCGGGTAGCCGATACCTGCTGCCAACGATGAGTTTTTCACCAGGTTGAGGTATTGGCTGGTCAGCGGCGGAATGATTACTCGCAGCGCCTGCGGGATGATCACCTTGCGCAGCGTCGGCCCTGGGCGCAGGCCCAACGAGGCCGCAGCTTCGGTCTGGCCATGGCTGACCGACTTGATGCCCGAACGCACGATCTCGGCAATAAAGGCCGCGGTATACACCGTGAGGGCGATGGTCAGCGCCAGCAGTTCCGGGATCAGCACCCAGCCACCAACAAAGTTGAAGCCCTTGAGCTCGGGCATTTCCCAATGCACTGGCGCACCGACTACCAGCGCGCACAGCCCTGGAATCACCAGCAACAGGCCCAACGCGGCCCAGAAGGTGTGAAACGCAACACCGGTGGCTTCAAAGCGTTTTTTCGCCCAGCGCACCATCACCACCACGGCCACAATCGCCAGCAGCACACTGATCACAAACGGCCAGAACGCAGGTGTCGCAATGGCGGCCGGCATGTTAAGGCCACGGCTGCTCATGTAAAACGTGTCGGCAAAATTGTGGCTGTTACGCGGCCCCGGCATGGTCAGAAAGACCGCGAAGTACCAGAACAGGATTTGTAGCAACGGCGGGATATTGCGAAAAACTTCAACGTAGACCGTCGCCAGCTTGTTAATCATCCAGTTCGGAGACAAACGCGCGACGCCGACAATAAAGCCCAGAATGGTCGCCAGGACCACGCCAATCACCGACACCAGCAGCGTGTTCAGCAAGCCGATCACAAAGACCCGGGCGTAGCTGTCGGACTCGGTGTAATCAATTAAATGCTGCGCAATACCAAACCCGGCACTGCGTTCCAAAAAGTCGAAACCCGAGGTAATCCCCCGGTGTTGCAGATTGGTCTGAGTGTTGTTGAACAAGTACCAACCCATGAAGACCACCAACGCGACGGTGATGATCTGAAATACCCACGCACGCACACGTGGATCGCCAAGGCTGAGCCTGGGCTTGGGTGCGCCGACTTTTGTCTGCATGAAATGCCCCAGTAAAAAATGGATCAAAAACAGCACCCGGTGGTTGGCCCACCGGGTGACAGGGCTTATCAGCGCACAGGCGGTGCGTATTGAATGCCGCCGTTGTTCCACAAGGCGTTCAGCCCGCGGTCAATGGCCAGAGGGGTGCTTTTACCGAGGTTTTTCTCGAACACTTCGCCGTAGTTACCGACCTGGCTGACGATCTGTACAACCCAGTCCTTCGGCAGTTTCAGGTCTTTACCGTATTCGCCATCCGCACCCAGCAAACGGGCAACGTCCGGGTTTTTGGTCGACTTGGCTTCAGCCACGACGTTTTTAGAGGTGATGCCGGCTTCTTCGGCGTTGAGCATGGCAAACAAGGTCCAGCGCACGATGCTGAACCAGTCTTCATCACCCTTGCGCACGACCGGGCCTAGTGGCTCCTTGGAAATGGTTTCTGGCAAGACGATGTAGTCGTTCGGGTTGGCCAGCTTGCTGCGCTGTGCATACAGCTGTGATTTGTCCGAGGTCAGCACGTCGCAACGGCCGCTCTCGAGGGACTTGGCGCTTTCGTCAGAGGTATCGAAGGTGATCGGGGTGTATTTCAGGTTATTCGCCCGGAAGTAATCCGACACGTTAAGTTCCGTGGTGGTCCCGGCCTGAATGCAGATGGTCGCACCGTCCAGTTCCTTGGCACTTTTCACGCCCAGCTTGTTGTTGACCAAAAAGCCAACGCCGTCGTAATAGGTCACGCCGGTAAACAGCATGCCCATTCCCGCATCACGGGAACTGGTCCAGGTGGTGTTGCGCGACAGCACATCCACTTCGCCCGATTGCAGGGCAGTGAAGCGCTCCTTGGCGTTCAACTGGCTGAATTTGACCTTGGTGGCGTCGCCAAATACGGCAGCGGCGACGGCGCGGCAGACATCGGCATCGATCCCCAAAATCTTGCCGTCTTTGTCAGGCACCGAGAAACCCGGCAAACCGTCGCTGACACCACATTGCACGAAGCCTTTCTTTTTAACGCCATCCAGTGTTGCGCCGGCATGAGCGAAACCCGTGACACTCAACACCACAGCGGCGGTGGCCAGGGCCAGGGTGGATTTCAACTGCTTCATTCAAACCTCCAGTCTTGCTTTGTTGTGTTTGAACAAGACCCGCCGCCCCCTTGTGAGGCATTGTTGACCCGTGTTGGCTTTTTATGGGGCCAAGCGGCATAAGCCTTGAGCGATGGATATATCGCACTCGCCTTCAAACTGAAGCGCTCACTTGAGCTGTTGAATTCCTTGTCTAACTTCACCCGTCAGGTGTTTTGCTGCCCCACCCTCGCCTGTAGCCTGTTAGTGTTACCCGCGAAGATGCTTCAGCTAACGTCCCTGTGCTCATAGCAAGGCCCGTACCACTGTGGCGATTTATGCGTCTCGATATGTTTCTTTAGGTAAAACGTTCAAGCAGGCGACATCTTCTTTAAATTTGAAACGAACACGCACTCTTCTTGCGCACGCTTTTTGCGCGAGCGCCCAATAATGGAGCAGCCATGACCGACCCTCTGATCCTTCAACCGCAAAAACCCGCAGACGCTTGTGTGATCTGGCTTCACGGCTTAGGTGCCGACCGCTACGACTTCCTCCCGGTGGCCGAAGCACTGCAAGAGTCGCTGCACACCACGCGGTTTGTTTTGCCCCAGGCGCCGACCCGTGCAGTGACGATCAATGGCGGATATGCCATGCCCAGCTGGTACGACATCAAGGCCATGAGCCCGGCCCGTTCGATCAGTGAACAAGAACTGAACGAATCGGCAGACACCGTGGTTGCGCTGATCGAAGAACAGAAAAGGGCCGGAATAGACGCCAGCCGAATTTTCCTCGCCGGTTTTTCCCAAGGCGGCGCCGTGGTCTTCCATACCGCCTATCTAAAATGGCAGGGCGCATTGGGTGGCGTACTTGCCCTCTCCACCTATGCCCCAACCTTCAGCAATGAGCTGGAACTGTCCGCCAGCCAGCAACGCACGCCGGCCTTGTGCCTGCATGGCCAATATGACGAGGTCGTCCAGAACGCCATGGGCCGGACCGCGTATGAACACTTGAAGCGTTTGGGTGTGACCGTTACATGGCAGGAATACCCAATGGGGCACGAAGTGTTACCACAAGAAATTCACGACATCGGTACCTGGCTGACCGAGCGCCTGCGCTAAAAACGAAACATCCAGTCGTTTACTACGCCGAGCACGCGACTTGCATTACACTGCCCGGCGTACACTCCTTAACCAACTGATGAGATGACCGTGCTCAAAGCACTCAAAAAAATATTCGGCAAAAGCGAGGCTGAGCCGCTCGCGCCAGCGTCCATGACTCCCCCCAGCAGCCCCAGCCCGCGAACCGACGCGCAACAGCCTGGCCGTTCTGCACCTGCACCCGCCGCGGTGTCCACGCCCGCAGCCACGCCCGCACCCGAACCTGCGCGCACAGAAAAACCCAAAGCGGCCAAACCACGGCGTGCACCGGCGCCAAAGCCTGTGGTCATCCCGTGGAAACTTGAAGACTTCGTGGTTGAGCCACAAGAAGGCAAAACCCGCTTTCATGACTTCAAGCTCACCCCTGAACTGATGCACGCCATCCAGGACCTAGGTTTCCCGTACTGCACGCCGATCCAGGCGCAAGTGCTGGGCTACACCTTGAGTGGCCGCGATGCCATTGGCCGCGCCCAGACCGGCACCGGCAAAACCGCAGCGTTTCTGGTCTCGATCATCAGCCAGCTCACCCAAACCCCGCCGCCCAAAGAGCGCTACATGGGCGAGCCGCGCGCGCTGATCATCGCGCCGACCCGCGAACTGGTCGTGCAAATCGCTAAAGACGCCGCCGACCTGACCAAATACACCAACCTCAACGTCATGAGTTTCGTGGGCGGCATGGACTTCGACAAACAGCTCAAGCAGCTGGAAGCCCGTCACTGCGACATTCTGGTGGCCACACCGGGCCGTCTGCTGGACTTCAACCAGCGCGGCGAAGTGCACCTGGACATGGTTGAGGTCATGGTGCTCGATGAAGCTGACCGCATGCTCGACATGGGCTTCATCCCGCAAGTACGCCAGATCATTCGCCAGACGCCGCCAAAGGCCGAGCGTCAGACCTTGCTGTTCTCCGCGACCTTCACCGAAGACGTGATGAACCTGGCCAAACAGTGGACCACCGACCCTGCGATCGTTGAAATCGAAGCGCAGAACGTGGCCAACGAATTGGTTGAGCAACACGTGTACGCGGTGGCGGGTGCCGACAAATACAAATTGTTGTTCAACCTGGTAAACGACAACGGCTGGGAACGCGTGATCGTATTTGCCAACCGCAAAGACGAAGTGCGGCGCATCGAAGAACGCCTGGTGCGCGACGGCATCAATGCTGCGCAACTGTCCGGCGACGTGCCCCAGCACAAACGCATCAAGACCCTCGAAGGCTTTCGCGAAGGCAAAATCCGCGTGCTGGTGGCGACCGACGTCGCAGGGCGCGGCATCCACATCGACGGCATCAGCCACGTGATCAACTTCACCCTGCCCGAAGTGCCGGACGACTACGTGCACCGTATTGGCCGTACAGGTCGTGCGGGTGCAGCGGGTGTCTCCATCAGCTTTGCCGGTGAAGACGACTCGTACCAGTTGCCGTCCATCGAAGAAAAGCTGGGCCGCAAAATCAGTTGCGAAACACCGCCGACTGAACTGCTGCGCCCTGTGGTCAGAGCCGTGCGCAAGCCGCATGATCCGAGTGAAACGGCTTAAAACGTCAGCCCCGACGTCTGCATAGGGGGCGGGTTTTCGCGATCTTTTAAGCCAAAAGATCGCGAGGCGAGCTCGCTCCTACAATGGTTTTTTGAGCATTTCGCACTGCGGGCACACTGATTTTCCTTCGCTCAACGCCAGCATTTGCGTTGAAGGCGCTAGCGACATGCCCTGCATGGGCGCCACCTCCCCCGGCAACAACGGCACCGCAGGCAGGCCCGGCACGGGCAAGCCGCCCAACAATATCGGGCAACTGGCGTAGATGCCCGCCGCACCAATCAATACATGCTGCCCGCCCGCCATCAGGGTGATGTTGGCCCCGGCTTGCAGGACCACCCGCGCCCCGGCCTTGATATGCACGTGCATCCCTGCTTCAGCCACCAGCGCGCCGCCCACCACGGTGTGGCTGCTGACGGCCACGGCCAGGTGGTCGTTGGCGTTGAGCTGGACCTTGCGGTCCAGGCTGACGGTGCGCTGTTCTTCTGCCTTGAGCACCGAGACGCTGTTGCCGGTGACGGTTTCTTCGCGCTTGCCCTCGATCTGCAAGCGGCTGTCGTTTTTGATGTGTTGTTGCAGATCGCGCTGGGCGTGGAGGTAGATGTGCTCCAGACCTTTGCGGTCTTCGATGCGCAGTTCGTTGTAGCCGCTGCCACCTGGAGTGCTGCGGCTACGTAATACGCTTTGGGTTTTGTTGGCGGGCAATGCGAGCGAGGTCGGGTTGAGGCTGTTGGCCAGGCAACCGCTGATGATGGGCTGGTCCGGGTCGCCGTTGAGGTAACCCACCAGCACTTCCATGCCCACGCGTGGGATGGTCACCGCGCCGTGGTTGTCCCCCGCCCAACTCGACGAGACGCGCAACCAGCAGCTGCTTTGATCGTCATCGATAGCGCTGCGGTCCCAATGAAATTTAACCCGCACCCGGCCGTACTCATCGCAATGGATCTCTTCCCCCACCGGCCCGGTGACGCGAGCCGTTTGGCTGCCGATCAGGCGCGGCTTGGGGAAGACGGTTTGCGGGCGGTAGGTCACCGCCTCTGGCGTGGCCTGGAAGGTGTTGCGATAGCCTTGGCTAAAGCCGCCTGCGTCAGCCTGCGCCGTGTTGGCGCCATACTCTTCCAGCACTTGAGGCTGCTGGCCCTCGTGCTGCACGCCAATCAACAGCCAGCCGCTATTGAACGTCGCGTTGGGGTGCCCGGTCATCGGCAAAAAGTGCCCCGTGCTCAGGCTCGGTTGATTGCTGCTGCCGCTGGCCTGGCAGTAGCCGGTTTGATGATGCTCAAGTGTGCGCTGGCTTTGCAGTTGGCCTTGGGCCGCGTCAGTGAAGCGCCCCGGATAGCTGTAGTTTTCAAGGGCGCGCTCGTTATGCTCAGCGCTGCTGCCTGCCTCCAGCGTGCGGCTGGCCTGCTGAAAGTCATAATCGCGGCGAAACGTACGGTTGGTGCTGGCCTGCAAGCGCAGTCCAAAGTGATCGATGGACGGCTGCGAAGCGACCATGCCCGCTCGTTGTACGAAGGGCGTCGGTTGGTTGAGCGAGGTAAACGCTTGCTGCTTGTCGCCGAACACCAACTGATGGCCGTCTGGCGAGTGCCGAAAGTGGTAGTGGAAGCCTTCTTCGAAACACAGACGCTGAATAAAGCGCAAATCGGACTCGCCGTATTGCACGCAATAATCCCGTGGCGTGTAAGACGAGAACGAATTGAAGGTGTAGGCGTTGCCGAGAATGCCGTGCTCTTCGAGCAGGGTCTCGATGATTTGCTGCACGGTTAAATGCTGAAAAATACGGTGGTTGGTGCGATGGGCCAGGTAGGCCAGTTGCGGTTCCAGTGTCAGGCGATAGTGCGTAAGCCGCGTACCGGGGCTGCTGCGACCCATGCTGGAAATATGCCCGTGGATCCCCTGCCCCTGGCCGTCAAACGCAAGAAACGCAGGCTGATGCAGCCATGCCTCGAGGTCCAGGTCTGCGCGTGCGCTGACCAGTTCAAGTTCAAAGGCATAAGGCGTGCTGATGGCTTCATTGCCCGTGAAGGCCAACACCTGAAGCTCATGGTCGGCGCCCTTGATGCTCAGGTTAAAACGGGTGTTACGGGCTGAAATGGCCATCCGTGAATCCTTCCCGACAGAGAGGCAGGCACGCTAACGGATGAACAGGAATCGACGCTGTAGGAGACTTCTGAAAAAAATAAAAGAAATCACGCCGTGTCCGGGCTGCGATCTTTTATTCCCGAAAAGATCGCAGCCTTCGTGCCTCGGCAGCTCCTACAATTTGGGGAGCGAGCGTTGCCAACGCTTAGCGGCGGCGTCGTCGCTGGCCCGGCCTTCAACCCAGCGCGGGCCGTCGGCGGTGTGTTCTTTCTTCCAGAAGGGTGCGCGGGTTTTCAGGTAGTCCATCACGAACGCGCAGGCATCAAAAGCCGCCTGACGGTGGGCGCTGGCCACGCCGACAAAGACGATGGGCTCACCGGGCTCCAGTGCCCCGACCCGGTGCAGCACTTCGAGGCTGAGCAGCGGCCAGCGATGCTGCGCTTCGACCACGATTTTGGCCAAGGCCTTTTCGGTCATGCCTGGGTAATGCTCGAGAAACATCCCCGCCACGTCGCGCCCGTCATTGAAGTCGCGCACATACCCCACAAAACTCACCACCGCTCCCACGCCCAAATTGGCCGCATGCAGTGCGTTGACTTCTGCGCCCGGATCAAAGGCAGTCGTTTGCACCCGAATGGCCATGGCTCAGCCCCCGGTCACGGGCGGGAAAAAAGCCACGGTGTCACCGTCTGTCAGCGGCTCGTCGAGCTTGCACAGTTCTTCATTGCGCGCGCACATCAGGTTGGCTTCGGCCAAGACCTGCCACGCATCGCCCTGTTGCAACAGGTGCTGGCGCAACTGATCAACAGAGGTGAATTGGCCTTCGACCGAGACGCTGTCCAGCCCCAGCGCCTCACGGTAGCGGGCAAAGAAGTGCACGTGGAATGTCATGACGCGTCTGCCTGAAAGTGGCCGCTCTTGCCGCCGAGCTTTTCCAGCACGCGCACGTTTTCGATGGTCATGCCACGGTCGACGGCTTTGCACATGTCATAAATGGTCAAGGCCGCCACGCTGGCAGCGGTGAGGGCTTCCATCTCTACCCCGGTCTGCCCCGACAGTTTGCAGCGCGCGATGATCAACACTGCGTCGGTGCCTTGGGCGCTGAGTTCAACCTTGACGCTGGTGAGCATCAACGGATGGCACAGCGGGATCAGATCCGAGGTTTTCTTCGCCGCCTGAATCCCGGCAATTCGCGCCACGGCGAACACGTCGCCCTTGGGGTGATCGCCATTGACGATCATGTCCAGGGTTTCAGCACGCATGCGTACCACGGCTTGTGCCACCGCCTCACGGGACGTCACCGCTTTATCGGTGACATCAACCATGTTGGCGCGGCCTTGGGCATCTAAATGAGTCAGCACAGGGAGTTCTCCAGACAAGAGCTGCCAGTGTAAGCCCGAGGTTGCGTTTTGCCCACGTATGCGACGGCCATCGACCTCACGAATACCGCGCATCCGAACATCGAATTGGCCGCCTGGCGGGTTTGCACGTACAACGTGCACATCGTTCAGAGAGGTCAAATCCATGCCATTTTTTATAGCCATTGCCCTGAGTTTACTGGCCGGCGCCGCCGTGCCGATGCAAGCCGGCAGTAACGCCCGACTCGGTGCCGTGCTCGGTCACCCGTTCTGGGCCACGGTCATTTCCCTGATGGTCAGCGGCGCGGCGATTGCCGTGGTGATGCTGCTGGTCAAAGTGCCCCGTCCCAATCTTGGCGCACTGCTGGGCGGCCCTTGGTGGATGTGGCTTGGCGGCCTGGCCGGGGTGTTTTACATCACCGTGGCGCTGATTACCGTACCGCGCCTGGGCGCGCTCAACTTCATCATGGCGGTGGTGGTGGGCCAGTTGATCATCTCGCTGGCGATTGATTACTTCGGCTTGCTCGGGCTGCCAAAAAACACCCCCAGCCTGCAAAAACTGTTGGGTGTGAGTGTGGTGCTGGCCGGATTTTTGATCGCTTCGCGCGGCTGATTATGGGTAGGAGCGAGCTTGCCTCGCGATCTTTTGATTTTTTAAAAGATCGCGAGACAAGCTCGCTCCTACAGTGAAATCTGGCGAAGCACACTCCGCAACCAGCGATGCCCCGGATCGTCGCTGAAACGCTGATGCCAAACTTGCACGTAGTTAAACGGTGCCACGTTCAACGGCGGCGGCAATCTGACCAGCGAATCGGCCAACGGCAGGCTGTCCAGGGTGCGGGTGGCGACCGTCAGGATCAAGTCCGTATCGCCAATGACACTCGGGGCAGCACTCCAATGTGGCACGTTCACCGCGACATGGCGTTGCAAGCCCTGAGCGCGCAACACGTTGTCGACTTCGCCCTGGGTGTTGCCGTCCATCGAGACCAGCACATGAGGGCGTTGCAGATAGGTGTCGAGGTCCAGCACGCCACTCTCGGGCAGGACGTTGCGGTTGAGCAGGCAGGTGAAGATTTCTTCGAACAGCACCTCGCTGCAGAGGAACTCGGGCAGCGTGGCGAAAACACCCAGCGCGAGGTCGATCTTGCCGTGCTCGAGTTGTTCGAGCATGCCCAGACGGCTGTCCTGGACCACCACCAGCGAAATGCCGGGCGCCAGTACTCGGAGTTGTTCCACCAACTTGGGCAACACGATGGCCGCGCCGTAATCGGACATCGCCACGCGAAATGTGCGTTGCGATTCCCCCGGCACAAAGTCGACAGACTGACCGAGCAAGGTTTCGATCTGCCCCAGAATCACCTTGAGCGGCGCCTGAAGGTTTTGCGCCAGCGTACTGAGCACCACTTCGTTGCCCTGACGAATCAGCAGCGGGTCATTGAGCAATAACCGCAGCTTGCTCAGCGAATGACTGATGGCCGGCTGGCTCAAGTGCAAGCGCACACCGGTGCGGGTCACGTGCTTTTCCGTGAGCAGCGCATCGAGGACCACCAGCAGATTCAAATCGATAGTGCGCAGTAACACCTTGGCAGCTCCTGATTAAACATGGCTGGCGCCACAACGAAACCGGGCGGCTCTAGGCCGCCCGGATCAAGGTTATGTCAGAAGTGTTAGAGATGCGACTCTGCGTACTCGGCCAGGATCGAACGAGGGACGCCTTGCAGGGCGATGTGCACACCGTTGGGGAAGTCTTTGAAACGCTCCGTCAGGTAGGTCAGCCCCGAACTGGTGGCCGACAGGTAAGGCGTATCGATCTGCGCCAGGTTACCCAAGCACACCACTTTAGAGCCCGCGCCCGCACGGGTGATGATGGTTTTCATCTGGTGCGGCGTGAGGTTCTGGCACTCGTCAATCAAGATCAGGCTTTGCTGGAAACTACGCCCCCGGATGTAGTTCAGCGATTTGAACTGCAAAGGCACTTTGCTGAGGATGTAATCCACGCTGCCGTGGGTGTTTTCGTCATCCATGTGCAAGGCTTCGAGGTTGTCGGTGATGGCCCCCAGCCATGGCTCCATCTTCTCGGCCTCGGTGCCCGGCAGGAAGCCGATCTCCTGATCCAGCCCTTGCACGCTGCGGGTACAGATAATCCGCCGGTAGCGCTTGCTGACCATGGTTTGTTCAATGGCCGCTGCCAGCGCCAGAATGGTCTTGCCCGAACCCGCCGCACCCGACAGGTTAACCAGATGAATATCCGGATCGAGCAAGGCAAACAGCGCCAGCCCCTGGTAAATATCCCGCGGCTTCAGTCCCCAGGCTTCCTGGTGCAGCAACGGTTCCTGGTGCATGTCGAGAATCAGCAGGTGGTCCTTGCGCACCTCTTTGATCCAGCCCACAAACCCTTGCTCATCAATGATGAATTCGTTGATGTGCACCGCCGGCAGGTTTTCGTTCATTTGCACCTGATGCCAGGTGCGGCCGTGCCCTTGCCGGGTTTCGACCTTGCTCACGCGGTCCCAGAACGAACCGGTCATGGTGTGGTAGCCGCGTGACAGCATCGACACGTCGTCAACCAGTTGGTCAGTGCTGTAGTCCTCGGACTCGACCCCACAGGCGCGCGCCTTGAGCCGCATGTTGATGTCTTTGGTCACCAGCACCACGTGCAGGCTCGGGTCACGGGCATGCAGGTCAATCAGTTGATTGATGATGATGTTGTCGTTGAGGTTTTCAGGGAGCAGCGCATTAGGCTCTCTGCGCTTGTTCATCAGGATTGACAGAAAGCCCTTGGGGCCACTTTTGCCGCGCTGGATCGGTACGCCCCTTTCAACATCCTCTGGCGAGGCCACACCCAGGGTCTGATCGATCAATCGAATCGCCTGGCGACACTCCGCTGCCACCAGTAGCTTGCCGGTTTTGAGTTTGTCGAGCTCTTCAAGCACCGTCATCGGGATAGCGACGTGGTGTTCCTCGAAGTTGAGCAAAGCATTTGGATCGTGAATCAGAACATTGGTATCGAGTACATAAAGGATTGGCTGGTTGGAAGAAGGAGTGCGTCCGTGATCATCCATACTCGGTCACCTTTGTGGGAGCCATTCGACGCAATACCGCAACAGTGCTGCGCCTCGAGTGACTGCCGAATTCATCTGTTTTCTGTCAGATGAATGCCCTGCCCGATGGGTCTTGGAAGACGCCACCTGTGTTGCAGGTTTCGGCGGTCTGTCTTGGTAATACTCCAAATCGTGTGACAAAAAAAAGTATTTTTACAGTTTGGCGGATTTATTTTTTTGACTGACGAATAGCCTTGGCGACCTGCAAAATTGCTACTAGGCTCAATGATTACCTGACACAACGCTTGGGCATTTAATCCAGTATTGGCCTGCATCAGCGCGCCGAAAACACCAACTCGAAATCTCCCCCCACAAGGCCGGACGGTTCTCACAAAACGCCGGGATGCCCCCTACCCATCTTTCTTTTTGGCAGCACTAAGCTTCGTGACGCACCGGCTCATTACGACCTGCGCTCACTACTGTTTATGCCAAAGGAATCCGTATGACCCCTATCTCCAAAACCCTGGAACAAATGCTGCTCGAGATATACCAGGACGGCAGCGTGTCTGTGATTGAATACCGCCAGCTTCGCGACAACGCTGACGAGCGCATGTCGGCGGTCATCAACGAGTTTGGCCAGCACAACAACATCACCGCCTTCCAAAAAGCCATGGACGTCGCCATGCAACTGCTACAGCTGTCGGTCATTGATGCGAAAAAAGCTCAACTGACCGATACCGGCGAAGCCATCGTCAAAGATGCCGTAGTGTCACAAGTGGAATACCTTCGCGCAGGCTCAGAACTGGCCTTGCGCCTTTTGTAAGGGTTACAACAAAGCGCTCGCCCAATCGGGCGGGCGCATTGATCACTGAGCCCCCAAGGCCTCGCACTCCTCCCAGCCCAGCCCGCTCTGCACCGTCGCCTTGAGCAGCCAGGGCAATGCGCTGCGGACCTTGTCCTGGGTGTCGTGGAAGGCAATCAACCCATGGCGCCACAACAGCATCAAGGTCAATACGCGGTGTGCCGACTGCTCGGCCGTGAGGCTGCCGGCCAGGTCTTGCGAGTCAATGTTCCACAACGCCACCTGCAAACCCTGGGACTCAAAAAACGCCCCGCTGTCAGCCCGGCGCTGGCCGTAAGGCGGCCGGAACAACGGCACGTAGTTTTGCGGCAACACCTGTTTCACCAGCGCGGTGCTACGCAGCACCGAGTCCTGCCAGTTTTGCCAATGACTGTGGGCCCGATATTCCCACCCTTGCACGCCTACACATTGACCTTTGTACAGCGCCCTCAGGGCCTGATCAGAGCTTTTGTCGAGGCGAGCTTTCAAGCTGTTGCCCAAGACAAAAAACGTCGCGCTCATGGACTGTTTGCGCAGGTAGTCAGTGAGCCAGTCGGTGGTGCCGCCGATGACCGTCGGGCCGCTGTCGAAGGTCAGCATGAACAGCCGGTCGTGCATGTCCTCGCCATTGAACTCCTGATCGCCCAGCAGCGCGATTTCGCTGCTGATTTGTGGCGACAGTGCGGCCAGGCGCAACTGTTCATCCAGGTAACGGCGGTGGAACCCGGCACTCGGCTCGGCCCATTTCACGTAGAAAGAATCATCGGCCACTTCGAACTTGCCTGCCTGTTCACGCAGGCTGACCATGTCTTCGACGTAATAACAGAACGAAGCATCCTGATCACAGCTTTGCTGAGCAAAGTTGTAATTGGCCAACAGGCGTTGCCACAGGCGCTGACGGACTTTATCAATCGCGTCCATATTGATGACCTTGAGGCCCAGGCGCTCTTTAAGGCCGTTCTCATCCAGCCCTTCGCTGACCAGCAAGGCGTGGGCGAACGTCAGGATCTCGGCACGCGAGGCGACATCGAACAGGGCCGGGCTGCTCAATGGCTCTGGCCAGGTCGTGCGATCCAGCGTCGCCGGATCATTGGGCGCCGCCACTGCCCCCAGACACACCAGCCAGGCCGACAAAAAAAGAGCAATGCGCACAGAGCCATCTCCGTATAAAAACTGCCAGCACTATAACCGCTAAGGTGATGTTGGACATTGGACGTAGCCTCGCAAAGCTCGTCAACTGCTACGGCGCAAAACCTGTAGGAGCGAGCTTGCCTCGCGATCTTTTGATCTGCCCCCTATCGCAGCCTTCGTGCCTCGTCAGCGACTACAGCGCCTTGTTTTTCAGGGCCTATCACCACCATAGGTGGAGTCAAACCGCTCAACCCCCTAGAATCGTCCGGACGCTAACAGGAGACGACCTCATGCTGATGGTGATTTCACCCGCTAAAACCCTCGACTACGAGACGCCGCCAGCCACTGCGCGTTTCACCTTGCCGCAATACCTGGATCACTCCCAGGAGTTGATCGAACAACTGCGCACACTAAGCCCGCAACAGATTGGCGAGCTGATGCATTTGTCCGACAAACTCTCGGGCCTTAACGCCGCCCGCTTCGGCAGTTGGACCCCGGACTTCACCCCTGACAATGCTAAACAGGCGCTGCTGGCGTTTAAAGGCGATGTGTATACCGGCTTGAATGCGGTGGACTTCAGCGAGGCCGATTTCGACTACGCTCAAACGCATCTACGCATGCTCTCCGGGCTTTACGGCTTGCTGCGCCCGCTGGACTTGATGCAACCGTACCGCCTGGAAATGGGCACCAAACTGGCCAATGCCCGGGGCAAGGATTTGTACGCGTTCTGGGGCACCCGTATCAGCGAATGGCTGAATGAGGCGCTGGCCGAGCAAGGCGATGACGTGTTGCTGAATCTGGCCTCCAACGAGTACTTCTCGGCGGTAAAAAAGTCAGCCCTGAACGCCCGCATCATCAATACTGAATTCAAGGACCTGAAAAACGGTCAACACAAAATCATCAGCTTCTACGCTAAAAAAGCGCGCGGCATGATGAGCCGTTTTGTGATCAAGGAACGCATTAACAACCCGGCCGATCTCAAGCAGTTTGACGCTCAGGGCTATCGTTACAGCGCTGAACAGTCAAAGCCCGATCTGCTGGTTTTCTTGCGCGACGAAGCTCCCGAGTAGAGGCGTAGCCATGTTTATCGGCGTTTTACTCATCATTGCCTGGCTCGTACTGTTGCTGCGCTACCCGCGCAAGGCGTTTCCGGTGTCGCTGGCAGCGCTGGTCGGGTTGGCAATAGTGGCCGCCTGCGTGGCCTGGCAAGACAGCCGGGAGGCCGATCAATTGGCCCGGCTGGATCTGCGTATTGTCTACGACCCGGCACAATGCCCCGCAGATCGCCCGCTGCAGTTAACCCTGACCAACAGCAATGACGTGCCGTTGAGCGAATTGTCCTGGCGGATCGCGGCGTACGCGCCGGGTGACGCGGTCAACCTCGCTGACAACCAGTACACGGCCCCGCATTATCGTGGCCCCGGTGAGTTGCAAGCGGGCGCCTCGTGGCAAGACTGTTTGCCAATGCCGCCGCTGCGCACGGGGTATCGCGCGCCAAGCCTGGAATTTCGCGCTGAGCGCCTGCAAGGCAGCTTCTCTAATTAAGGATATTTCGATGCGCCGTGTTTTGATTACCGGGTGCTCCAGCGGCATTGGCCGCGCCATGGCCGATGCGTTCAAGGCGGCTGGCCACGAAGTGTGGGCCAGCGCCCGCAAACCGCACGATGTCGCGCACTTGGCCGCCGCCGGATTTATCGCCCTGCAATTGGACGTCAATGATCCGGCAGCGCTGGCGCAACTGGCTGAGCGTCTGAGCCAGGAGACCGATGGGCTGGACGTGTTGATCAATAACGCCGGCTACGGCGCCATGGGCCCGGTGCTCGACGGGGGTGTTGAAGGCCTGCAGCAGCAATTTGAAACCAATGTGTTTTCAGTGGTTGGCGTCACCCGCGCATTGTTTGCCCAACTGCGTCGCAAGCACGGGCTGGTGGTGAACATCGGCAGCGTGTCTGGCGTACTCGTCACCCCGTTCGCCGGGGCTTACTGCGCCTCGAAAGCAGCGGTACATGCACTGAGCGACGCCTTGCGCATGGAACTGGCGCCGTTCGGTATCCGCGTGTTGGAAGTCCAGCCGGGCGCCATCAACACCCAGTTTGCGAAAAATGCCAGCGATCAGGCTGAGCACTTGATCAGCGAAAACTCCCCATGGTGGCCAATGCGGGAAGGCATTCGTGCACGGGCCAAAGCCTCGCAAGACAACCCTACCCCCGCCACTGCCTTCGCCACAGCCGTACTCAACGCCGTAGACCGGCCAAAACCACCCCATCTGCTGAGGTACGGTAATGGCAGCCGCGCTCTGCCGCTGCTTGCCGCGCTGGTACCGAGCGGGCTGCTGCAAAAAATACTGATGAAGCGATTTGGCTTGAATCGTTAACAGTCGGCCAACACATCAAAGCACCGGAATTAATAGGGCTTATATCGAAAGAGCATGAAGCCCTATGACGGCTGGCCTGCGTTTTAAACCCACGTTAAACACCCAATTAAACAACGCCCTCGCCCCATCACAAACAGCTGCAAAGTTCTTTATTGACGGCTTATTCAATAAAACAAAATTGTTTGAATCGACACTTCAGAGGTGATATTAAATCGCCAATAGACTATGTTCAGTCTCGATCAGTATTCATATTGCTGCACGCGGCAGTCGATACCGCGTACGACACAAGGAGTCAGAAAATGCCTGATAAAACAACGCGTCTTACCATTCTTATTGACTCTTCGACCAAGCAAAAGCTGGAGATCCTGTCTGAAGAAACAGACCTGACCATCTCGCAAGTCATCAGAAAGCTAATAAGAGACCACCTTCATCAGTATGAGAACAAAACGATTAACATCTCTAACAACCGGGAGAAACTAGATTCGTCAACCCATGCTTAATATATAAATAGGACTAATACTTTAGCATTAACTCATTAATACTCTTTACACGGGTTAATAGTATTACTTATTTAAAAGACTGTTTTCAGATTGAGCCAGGAATGCCCCATATCATTGGGGCTCCCGTGGTCACAGTACGATTCCCTACCGCTCACGCAGCGCTTCGCGCGCGCGATTCATTGGCTTGATCAAGTAGTCGAGCACGGTTTTGCGCCCGGTCTTGATGTCGACCGAGGCGATCATCCCCGGCACGATCGAGAACGTTTTCCCGGCCTTGTTCTTCAACACATCGGCATCGGTGCGAATAAACACGCGGTAGTAGAAGACCTCGGGTTTGGCTTCGTCCTGAATCGTGTCCGGGGAGATGGTCACGACTTTGCCGTCCATTCCGCCGTAGATCGAGTAGTCGTAGGCGGTGATTTTGACCTTGGCCACCTGGTCGGGGTGGATAAAGGCGATGTCCCGTGGCGAAATGCGCGCTTCGATGAGTAGCTGTTCATCCATCGGCACAATTTGCATCAGGCGGCCGTTGGGCGGGATGACGCCGCCGATGGTGGTAACCTCGATGTCTTTGACGATGCCACGGACCGGCGAACGCAAGGTCAGGCGGGTCACGGAGTCGGAGCGCCCGCGCATTACCGAAGACAGGGTCTCGACGTCGGCGTTAGCTTTGGCCATCTCCTCTCCGGCGTGCACCATGTAGTCGGAGCGCGCCTGGGTCAGTTTTAACTCCAACTCAGCCTTCTGGCGCTTCAGGCGCAACACTTCAACGTTGCTGGCCGCGCCGACCTTGGCCAGGTTCTCGGTAATTTCAAGCTCGCTGCGCACCAGCGCCAACGAAGAGCGCACCCCCGCCAGCGATTCATCCAGGCCTTTGCGCCGTGTGGTGTACAAGTCAGTTTCGGCGCGGATCAGGGCCGGGTAGCCCTGCAGTTCATCGGGGAATACCAGCGGCTTGTTGTTCACCTCGGCCTGCAAGCGCACCACGCTGGCCAGGGCTGCCCGGTACTTGGCCGCACTTTCATCGAAGTTGGATTCACTTTTGGTCGGATCGAGCTTGGCCAGGGTTTGCCCGCTCGCCACGATATCGCCCTCGCTGACGTTCAATTCGGTGACGATCCCGCCTTCCAGTGACTGAATAATCTGCTCGCGGGAGGTCGGAATGACTTTGCCGGTGCCGTTCGACACTTCGTCGACTTCAAAAAAGTAAGCCCAGACGCCAAACGCGATCAGCATCAGGCACACGTAACCGACCACCCGTGTCGCCCGCACCACGGTGCTGTCGTCGACGCCATCGTGATACGGCCGGGTGCTGTCGTCTTCGCTGGCCAGCAGTGGGATTCTCTTCGGCCCTTGTGGCCCGTGGGACGTTTTATTGTTCATGTGAAGGTCCTTGAGCGCGACGCTGTCCGTGGCTGCTGGTTCATTGCGCGGCTTTCTGTGGTTTGGACAGTCGTGCTATGGCGTTGTCTTTGCTGTCATCAACGACGATCCGCCCGTTGTCCACGACAATGATCCGGTTGACCAGGCTCAAGACGCTCATGCGGTGGGTGGCAATGATCAAGGTGCGATGACCGGCCCATTTGTCCAGGTTCTGGATCAGGTTGCGCTCGCTCGCTTCATCCAAAGACGCCGTGGGCTCATCCAGCAGGACGATATGCGGCTGGCGAATAAACAGACGTGACAGCAACAAGGCCTGGCGCTGCCCGCCCGAAAGCCCCAAGCCGCCCTCAAGGATCAAGTGGTCCATGCCATCGGCAAACTTGCTGACGAACTCTGCGGCGCCGGTGAGCGCCAGCGCGTTGAGGATTTCGCTGTCGGTGGCGTGGGGTGCGCCAAGGATCAGGTTGTCGCGCAAAGTGCCGTGAAACAGCCGGGAGTTTTGTGTGAGCAGCCCGACGTCGCGGCGCACGTCCGCCGGGTCAATGTGCCCGAGGGCAACGCCGTCCAGGCTGATGCTGCCCTCCTTCAGATCGAGCATCCCGGCCAGCGCCTGAAGCAATGTCGATTTGCCCGCACCATTGCGCCCCAGCACGGCAATACGTTCACCCGGCTGGATCTTCATATCCGCCACAGTCAACGCGGGCGCAGGAGAATCGCTGGAGTACTGGAACGCCGCCTCATTGAGCACATAATCGCCGCGCACCACGGGCAAATGCACCCGCTTGCTGCCATCGGCATGATCCACCGGCAACTGCATGATCTGGTTAAGGCTTTGCAGGGCGACTTTGGCCTGCTGCCAGCGCGTGAGCACGTGGGTGAGTTGTGCCATAGGCGCCATCATGCGGGACGACAGAATCGACGCAGCCACCAGGCTACCGGTGGTCATGTCGCTGGCCATGACCATCGGCGCGCCGAACACCACGACCACGGCAAACACCGAACCCTGCACCGTGTTGCTCCAGGACACCAACGAGTTGGTCAGCATGCGCAACCGCAGGTTGGCGTCGGCGCAACTGGCGTTGTAGTGGTTCCACTGCTGCTGGAAACGCTGCTCGGCTTGCAGCGACTTGATATCGTCCAGCCCCTGGATCGTTTCCACCAGCATGGCGCTGCGCAACGAGCTTTCTCGCATCGACTCGTTGGCCATGCGCGCCAGTTTCTTTTGTGACATCAGGCCCGGCACCACCATCAACACCACCGCGAGGATGGGGATCGCCACCAAGGGCCCGGCGATAAACCAGAAGATCACCAGAAACAGCAAAAAGAACGGTAAATCTGCCAACGCCGTGGCGGTGCTGGAAGTGATCAGGTCGCGCACCTGTTCCAGTTCTTTGATCTGCGAAATAAACGAGCCGGTGGACTTGGGCCGCACGCTGTTGCGCAGGCGGATGGCGTGGCCGAACACCAAATCAGATACGCGCAGGTCGGCACGTTTGCCGAGCATGTCAGTGATGCGCACCCGGGTCAGGCGCATCATCAAATCGAACACCAGCGCCAGCACCACGCCGCCAAACAGCACGTACAAAGTGGGCATCGACTCGGCCGGAATCACCCGGTCATACACCTGCATCGAGAACAACACCCCGGCCAGCCCGAGCACGCTGGTGACCAGCGACGCCAGCATCACGTAGCTGTACGGGCGCAAGTCCCTCAGCACGATGTTTCGGAACCAGTCCTTCTCGTAGGTTTTTATATAGTCATCGATGCGCGCATCGCGCACCGCACGCATGGGGCGCAGCACCACGATTTTGCTCGCGTGGGCGATCAGTTCCTGACGCGAGATACGGCTTTGCAGGCCCGCGTCACCGCTGTAGGTGATGCCCAAATCGTCATCGTCGCCCAGGGTTTGCAAGACACCGACCTGACCATCATCAAACTGCAGCACCAACGGCATTTGCCGCTGCATAAGAGTGGTTGCAGTGAAGTCGACAATCACACAGTTAAGCCCCGCCTGGCGCGCCATCAGCCGCACCACCTCCTCGACGGTCTTGCCTTCTGTCCATTGCACGGCGAGGCGCACGCTTTGTGCGGAACACTCCAGCCGGTAGTGCCGGGCAACGAGCAGGACCGCGTCCAGCCACACTTCATAATCCAGCGGAGCGGAATGATCAGGCGCCGTTTCAGCGGGTTGTTCGGCAGCTTGCGTGTCGGCCTCAAGCATCACGGTATCGTTCATGGTCGGATCTCCACGCCTTGGATCGAGCTGTTATCCAGATGGAAGGCTGTGCGCAATCCGCCGGTGTTGTAGAGGCAATCAATCTTCAGGCGGCGCAGGTCGGACGCGGTGTTTTCACGGTCCATGCGCGCCTGGTGGATTTCCTGCTCGGCATTGAGTAAATCAAGCAGCGGCCGGGTCCCCAGTTCCAGGTACTGCTGGCGATACAGGTCGCGGGTTTCAGAGATGCTGCGCTCACGAAAATCCAGGGTCGACAGGCGCTGAGTGAGGCTGGATATTTGATCCCGCGCCTCCAGCAGCCCTTGGCGCACTGAAAGCCGTGCGGCGTCGTTTGCGTACTGCGCCGTGCGCAGGGCTTGTTCGGCAGAGGCTTTGCGGGCGTTGATCGCACCGCCCTGATAGATCGGCATTTTCACGTTCAGAAACACCCCGTAGCGTGTTCTGTCGCGGCCGTTTTGAACGTTGTTGTCGTTGCTGTCCAGGTACTGGGTCAGCTCCGGGTCCAAAGACAACGTGGGCAACGCTTCGGCCCGCGCATTGGCGATTTGCGCCACGGCATCGACCTGCTGCGCCTGGGCGATCAACAACGAAGGGGTCACGGCCTCATCGGGCACCACGCCTTGGCAAGAGTGCTCCAGGCTGTCAGGAAACCCCGGCGTGACGCTGACCGGCGCCTGCGAGCCAAGCAAGCTGCTCAATGCCCCGCGCCAGCGGTTCAATTGCGCCGTGAATTGCAATTGCGTTGCCATTGCCGCTTCGACCCGTGAGCGCGCCTGAATCAAGTCAGAACGCGTACTGGCGCCCATATCGCTGCGCTTTTGCGCCAGGTCGGCAATCGCCGCCAGGCCATCCACTTGCTCTCGGGCCAGCCTCTGCAAGGTTTGCGCGCGCTGTAACTCAATCACCGAAAACGAGGTTTCCCGGGTCACCTGATCGACCGCCAGCAACACCGCCGCCTGGCTGCCGTTGACGCGGGCAAGGGCGCTGTCGACGGTGCTCGATACCTTGCCAAAGTCATAGAGCATCTGTGACATCGACAAGGTGAACGCCTGGCTTTCGCCGCTGCCGTTCAAGCCACTGTCGTAGCCCGAGCGCAACCCGCCGCTGATTTGCGGGTAGTAACCGGAACGGGCAATGGTCACGTTCTGTTGCTGCTGATACAGCTTGCCGATCGACTCGGCGATAGCTGGGTGCCACGCCACGACCATTTGTACCGCGCGGGTCAGGTCGAGGGTGCCCGGAACAACGCGTTGCGGGGGGATCGGCGCACTGACGCCCATTGGCCCTCCCGGTAAATTAGTGCCCAATTGACTCGGGCTGATGGTGCTGACGCTTTCGGCGTCGTCATACATTGATTTGGCCATGACCCGTTCAAGCAACAGCGGGGTTAACGCAACGGCACAAACCACAACCGACAACTGTTTAACCAGCGTTCTATGCCTCAAATCCAGCCCCCAGATGAGTGTTGGCCTGCAAAAAAGGCGCACTCAGCGAAACAACATTGGGGTATCACATGCACGCCTTGGCTCAGGTGTGCACGCAACAATGGATCGTTACTCGCAGCCCGCAACGATCCATCATTGCAATACCGTTAGTACACAAAACCGGGCCTTTGAAGGCCCGGCGAAAACGTTGTGGGTTAAACCACGCTGATTCCGTTCTGCACCCACAGTTGGTGGGTTTTATCTTCCTCGCTAGTGTAGATCACGTATTCAAGACCGTTCTCAACCTGAGCCACTCCCGATGACCAATTGCCGGTCAAATGCACACTGTCGTTGTCATCGCCCTGAATCACCAACCGGTCCGCTTCAGGCCCGGTGATGGACACCAGGTCTTCGAGGCTCAGCGTCAGATCAACAGCGCTGACGTGGTTGAGGTCGATGGCATCGATGCCGCTGACCTTGCCAATCAGGCTCGCCAGATTGATCGCAGCATCGCCCCCTTCCCACAGCAACCCATCGGTCCCGGCAACGTTGTCGACGTGAGTGAAATCGGTGTCGGCAACCACCGCATGATCCCCGT
Organism: Pseudomonas helleri; assembly: GCF_001043025.1. GTDB lineage: Bacteria > Pseudomonadota > Gammaproteobacteria > Pseudomonadales > Pseudomonadaceae > Aquipseudomonas > Aquipseudomonas helleri. Next base: position 320,790 of record NZ_JYLD01000003.1, read on the forward strand.
GTTCACCCGTGGTATGCCCCTCTGTTGCAGCCACGTGGTCGACGGCGGCGACATGCTCCTCCACGGCCAGTGCGGCGAACGACGTGGCGGTCTTGGCCGGTGCGCCCGGGTTGGCGTCGTCCCAGACCTGAGGACGGTCTGGAGAGTCGAGACGGATGTACAGCTCAGCCGTGTCGGAATTGCCTGTCGGCGAGGTGAGTTTGTAGGTGAAGTGATCCACCTGCCCCACGTTGCTCGCCGTCAGGCCGGCATTCGGCGTGTAGGTGTATTTACCATCGGCGAACAGGGTCAACGTTCCGTATGCCCCCGCAACCACCTTGCCCTCGCCCCCGGCATTCACGAACACACCCTTGTCCAGCACACTGATCACCGTGAGCACAGAACCCAGCTTGTCAGGACCGGTCAAGGTACTGGACAGCACATTGCCGGTGGCCGGAGTGACTGTGCCGACAACAAACTTGTCCAGGTAAGTGGGCGTGAGTTTCTGCTCGATGGACACTTTAGTGCCCAGTGAAAGCAAGATGCTGGTCGACGCTGTTACCCGATAAGTGCCCTCACCCAGGTCTTTAAAGGTATGGGATGTAGCTGAGAAGCTCTGTTGTGGTACTGCAGCCCACTCCCCGTTGATGAATTTTTCCAGGGTCAAGGTTGTGCCACCCAGCCCCTGCGATCCCGACGAGAATTTCGCAGTAACCGCAATATCGCCCTTGGTATTGGCCTCGATGACGATGGCTCCACCGGCACCGGTTCCTGATCCAGTCAAAGAGATGCCTACTGCCTTCAAATCATAGCCAAAGCCCTGCAACGAAACCTGCGGCCCGACTTCAGGCGACAACTGTATCGCTACAGAACCCACGTCATCATTAGCAACCGGAACAATAACGCCGGGGGCCGAAGGATCGGTTGTGCTCCACGTGAAATTGGAGTCTGCGCTATCAATGCGCACATACAAGTTGGCTGTTGAGGAGCCCGCCGCATTGACCAGGTGATACTCAAACGAATCAACCTTGCCAAGATTGGCCGCATTGCCATTTGCCACGTACGAGTAATTGCCGTTGGCAAAGATCGTCAGTTGACCATATTGGCCCTGCAACACGGTCCCGGGCCCGGTCGGGATGTCCGCATCGACAAGCTTGCCGTCGACCATAACCTGAACCTTCGCAGGCCCGGCCGTGCCCGTAACGTCAGTTTTGCCATCAAAGCCCAGGTCGGTGATCACGTTACCTTTGATCGCTGTCCCGGCGTCAGCCGTGAAATCGGTGAGGCTTTGCTCGGTGACACTCAGTTTGGCCGTTGCACTGGACAACACCTTGACCAACGCCAGATCAAGCTCGAACGTGAAGCGATAATTTCCAGCAGACAGGCCTGTAACTTTCCCGCTGCCACTGGACCCGAATATCCCTAGCAAATCGAGTAAACCGCTCCCTAGGGAACCCTGCTGTACCGGCAGCCATCCGCCCTTGCCGTCACTCACCTCAAGCGTCGCCTTGACCCCGCCCCCCAGCAATTTCAGGAAGTCAGCAGAACCCGAACTCAAGTTCAAGGTTCCGGTCGTACCACTGGCAACAGTAAAGAGCTGCGTATCTTTGACGACACCGCCAATGATAATTCCGCCTACGCTGGCCAGCGTATAGACCGTCATGTCCTTCAACCCGGTGTTGGTCGTCACCGGCTTGATCACCATCTCAGCCGTTGTCAGGTCGTTGAAGGCTTTGGGCGTCAAGGTCCCCGGCAGGCCGGGGTCAATCGCCAGATAGGTTGCCGGCTGAGAGACGTTCTGCGCGGCATCCTTGAGGGTGACGTTGAGGGTTTCACCGGTGCTGCGTGGCTGATTCAGGATCACCGTGAAGTTACCTTGCCCGTTGACGGTGCCCGTACCGATGGTCTGCCCCAAGTAGTCTTTAACCGTCACCTGGCTACCCGCTTCACCCTTGCCGCTGAACGTCACGCCATCTGCGTTCAACGCAAGGTCGGTCGCAATGGCCGGTGGCGTGGTGTCGCCTGCAAGCACTGGCGCAGGCACCGAAACGTTGCCTGCTTTGTCGGTCAGGGTGACGGTGAGGCTTTCACCGTTTTTATGCGGCCCAACCAACAGCGCTGTAAACGAACCATTAGCCCCGACAAGGCCGGTACCGATTTGCACACCGGCCGCGTTTTTCACGGTAACGATGCTGCCCACTTCGCCTTTACCGGTGAGCGTCAAACCATCGAGGCTGACTTTAAGCTCAGTCGGCGCCTGCGGTGCCGTGGTATCACCCGCCAGCACAGGCGTCGGCAACGAGACGTTGCCAGCCTTGTCGGTCAGGGTGACGTTGAGGCTTTCACCATTCTTTTGTGCAGGGCTGAGGGTCGCGGTAAACGAACCGTCAGCGCCAACAGTGCCGCTGCCCACGGCCACGCCCGCCGCGTTTTTCACGGTGACGGTACTGCCCGCCTCGCCTTTACCCGTCAGGGTCAGACCATTGACGCTGACCACCAGGTTGGTTGGCGCCACTGGTGCAGTGGTGTCCCCGGCAACCACTGGCGCGGCCACAGAGACGTTACCCGCCTTGTCGGTGAGGGTGACGTTGAGGGTCTCGCCATTTTTTTGCGGTGTTAAGAGGACGGCGGCAAAGTTGCCGTCGATTCCAACCACAACGGTACTGATTTGCTGGCCTGCCGCGTTTTTCACGATGACCGTGCTACCCGCCTCGCCTTTACCCGTCAGCAACAAGCCATCGAGGCTGACTTTAAGGTCCGTAGCAGCAGCCGGTGCCGTGGTATCACCCGCCAGAACCGGAGTCGGCAGCGAGACGTTGCCTGCCTTGTCCGTCAGGGTGACGTTCAGGCTCTCGCCATTCTTTTGTGCAGGGCTGAGGGTCGCGGTAAACGAGCCATCCGCCCCGACGACGCCGGTACCGACTTGCGTGCCTGCGGCGTTTTTAACGACAACCGTGCTGCCCGCTTCACCTTTACCCGTGAGCGACAGACCATCCGCGCTCACAGCCAGGGTGTTCGGAGCCGCCGGCGCCGTGGTGTCGCCCGCCGTCACAGTACCCGGCAAGGACACGTTGCCCGCCTTGTCAGTCAGGGTAACGTTGAGGCTCTCGCCATTTTTTTGCGGTGTTAACAGGACGGCGGCAAAGTTGCCGTCGATGCCAACCACAACAGTGCCGATTTGCTGGCCCGCCGCGTTTTTCACGATAACCGTGCTGCCCGCCTCGCCTTTACCCGTCAGCAACAAGCCATCGAGGCTGACTTTAAGGTCTGTCGGGGCTGCCGGAGCCGTGGTGTCACCCGCCGTCACGGTTCCCGGCAAGGACACGTTGCCCGCCTTGTCGGTCAGGGTAACGTTGAGGCTCTCGCCATTTTTTTGTGCAGGGCTGAGGGTCGCAGTAAACGAACCGTCCACCCCGACGACGCCGGTGCCGATTTGCGTACCGGCGGCGTTTTTCACGACGACCGTGCTGCCCGCTTCACCTTTACCTGTGAGCGACAGACCATCGGCGCTCACAGCCAGGGTGTTCGGAGCCGCCGGCGCCGTGGTGTCGCCCGCCGTCACAGTACCCGGCAAGGACACGTTGCCCGCCTTGTCGGTCAGCGTGACGTTAAGGGTCTCGCCATTTTTTTGCGGTGTTAAGAGGACGGCGGCAAAGTTGCCGTCGATCCCGACCACAACGGTACTGATTTGCTGGCCTGCCGCGTTTTTCACGATAACCGTGCTACCCGCCTCGCCTTTACCCGTCAGCAACAAGCCATCGAGGCTGACTTTAAGCTCAGTCGGAGCCGCCGGTGCCGTGGTATCACCCGCCGTCACATCACCCGCCACCGACACGTTGCCCGCCTTGTCGGTCAGGGTCACGTTGAGGGTTTCGCCATTTTTCTGTGGAGGGTTCAGGACCGCGCTAAACGAGCCATCAACCCCGACAACACCGGTGCCCACTTGCGCACCTGCGGCGTTTTTCACGGTGACAATGCTGCCTGCTTCACCTTTACCCGTCAGCGCCAGGCCATCGAGGCTGACTTTAAGTTCTGTCGGCGCCGCCGGTGCCGTGGTGTCGCCTGCAATCACTGGCGTGGCCACCGACACGTTGCCTGCCTTGTCGGTCAGGGTAACGTTGAGGGTCTCGCCATTTTTTTGTGGCGAGGTGAGCACGGCGCTAAACGAGCCATCCAGCCCGACGATGCCAGTGCCAATCTGCACGCCTGCGGCGTTTTTCACCGTGACGATGCTACCCGCTTCGCCTTTACCGGTGAGTGCCAGACCATTGAGGCTCACTGCCAGATCGGTCGGCGCGGCCGGTGCCGTGGTATCGCCCGCCACCACCGGTGCCGCCACCGACACGTTGCCCGCCACATCGGTCTGGGTGACGCTGAGGGTTTCGCCATTTTTTTGTGGCAAGGTGAGGACCGCGGCAAACGAGCCATCCAGCCCGACAAGACCGCCACCGATCACCACACCCGCCGCATTTTTGACCGTTACCGTTGAGCCTGGCTCGCCTTTACCGTTAAGCACCAGACCATCGACGCTCACGGACAGGTTGGTTGGCGCTGCCGGCGCCGTGGTATCACCCGCCAGCACAGGGGCTGGCAGCGAGACGTTACCGGCCTTGTCGGTGAGGGTGACGTTAAGCAACTCGCCATTTTTCTGCGGCGTGTTGAGCGTCGCACTGAACGAACCATCCGCCCCGACAACGCCAGTACCAATGGCCACGCCCGCCGCGTTTTTCACGGTGACGGTGCTGCCCGCTTCGCCCTTGCCGGTCAGCGCCAGACCATCAGCGCTGACTTTAAGCTCAGTCGGGGCTGCCGGTGACGTGGTGTCGCCCGCCACAACCGGGGTGACCACCGACACGTTGCCGGCCTTGTCGGTCAAGGTGACGTTGAGGGTCTCGCCATTTTTTTGCGCTGGCGTGAGGACGGCGGCAAACGAGCCATCTATCCCTACCACAACGGTGCTGATTTGCTGGCCTGCGGCATTTTTTACAATGACCGTACTGCCCGCCTCGCCTTTACCGGTCAGCAACAAGCCATCCAGGCTGACTTTAAGCTCGGTCGGTGCCGCCGGTGCCGTGGTGTCGCCCGCCACAACCGGGGTCGGCAGCGAGACGTTGCCCGCCTTGTCGGTGAGGGTGACGTTGAGGCTTTCGCCATTTTTTTGTGCCGGGCTCAGGGTCGCGGTCAGCGAGCCATCAGCCCCCACGGTGCCGGTACCGACTTGCACACCCGCCGCGTTTTTAACCGTGACGGTGCTGCCTGCTTCGCCTTTGCCGGTCAGGGTCAAGCCATCAGCGCTGACGTTAAGCTCCGTTGGCGCCGCCGGAGCCGTGGTGTCGCCCGCAACAACCGGGGTGGCCACCGAGACGTTACCCGCCTTGTCGGTGAGGATGACGTTGAGGGTTTCGCCATTTTTTTGCGGGGTATCGAGGATGGCGCTAAACGAGCCATCAACGCCCACCACGCCCGTACCAATGGTCACACCGGCCGCGTTTTTCACGGTGACGATGCTGCCCGCTTCACCTTTACCGGTCAGCAACAAGCCATCAAGGCTGACCGCCAGGCCGGTTGGCGCTGCCGGTGCCGTGGTGTCGCCCGCTTCCACGCTGATGGACGGAGATGAAAGGTCCAGGCTATTGGTCAAGGTGACGCCAAGGGTTTCACCGTTCTTTTGCGCAGTGTCGAGGGTGACGGCAAAGTTGCCGTCCACGCCCACAGTGCCCGTACCGATCACCGCGCCCGCAGCGTTTTTGATCGTCACAGACAACCCTGCTTCGCCCTTGCCACTCAGGGTCAGGCCATCCAGGCTCACCACCAGGTCGGTTGGGGCTTCCGGTGCCAGGGCGCCCCCCACAATCACAGTGCCGATCGGGGACTCGTTACCCGCCGCATCCTTGAGTTGAACATCCAGGGTTTGGCCATTGCCTTGAGCCGGGACCAGCACAATCGCAAAGCCGCCATCCGCCCCGACAAACCCTGTACCGACGGTTACCCCACCAAGACCTTTAACGGTCACGGCGGCACCAGGCTCGCCTTTACCCGTCAGCACCAGACCTCCAAGGCTGACTGCCAGGTTAGTCGGGGCATCCGGATTGGTGGTGTCACCGGCAGTGACCGGAGCGGCCAGCGACACGTTGCCGGCCTTGTCGGTCAGGGTGACGTTAAGCAGCTCGCCATTTTTTTGCGGCGAGGTCAGCACCGCACTAAACGAGCCATCTTCACCCACGGTGCCAGCACCCACTTGCACACCCGCAGCGTTTTTAACGATAACCGTGCTGCCCGCCTCACCTTTACCGGTCAGCGACAAGCCATCAACACTGACTTTAAGCTCGGTAGGCGCCGCCGGTGCGGTGGTATCACCCGCTACAACCGCAGTGCTCACGGACACGTTGCCCGCCTTGTCGGTGAGGGTAACGTTGAGGCTCTCGCCATTTTTTTGTGCCGGGGCCAGGACCGCGATAAACGAGCCATCCAGCCCAACGATGCCGGTGCCGACTTGCACACCTGCGGCGTTTTTTACGATGACGGTGCTGCCCGCTTCGCCTTTACCGGTCAGCGCCAGACCATCGAGGCTGACTTTAAGCTCGGTCGGCGCCGCCGGTGCCGTGGTATCACCCGCTGCCACCACACCCGGCAAGGACACGTTGCCCGCCTTGTCGGTCAAAGTGACGTTGAGGATTTCGCCATTTTTCTGCGGCGTATCGAGCGTTGCGGTTAACACGCCGTTAGCGTCAACAGTGCCGCTACCCACTTGCACGCCCAGGGCGTTTTTCACAATAACCGTGCTGCCCGCCTCGCCCTTACCGGTCAGCGCCAGGCCATCAGCGCTCACTTTAAGCTCGGTAGGCGCCGCCGGTGCGGTGGTATCACCCGCTGTCACAACACCCGCCAAGGACACGTTGCCCGCCTTGTCGGTGAGGGTGACGTTAAGGCTTTCGCCATTATTTTGTGCCGGGGCCAGGATCACGGTAAACGAGCCATCAAGACCCACGATGCCGGTGCCAACCTGCACACCTGCCGCGTTTTTCACGGTAACGGTGCTGCCCACTTCGCCTTTGCCCGTCAGCGCCAGGCCATCGACACGCACGTCAAGGTCAGTCGGCGCCGCCGGTGCCGTGGTGTCGCCCGCCACAACCGGGGTCGGCAGCGAGACGTTACCCGCCTTGTCCGTCAGGGTGACGTTAAGCAGCTCACCATTTTTCTGCGGCGTATCGAGCACTGCGCTAAACGAGCCGTCAGCGTCAACGGTGCCGGTGCCGACTTGCACACCCAGGGCGTTTTTCACAATGACGGTGCTGCCCGCTTCACCTTTACCGGTCAGCGCCAGGCCATCGACACTCACCTTAAGCTCAGTCGGCGCTGCCGGTGCCGTGGTGTCTCCCGCAATCACCGGGGTGACTGCCGACACGTTGCCCGACTTATCGGTCAAGGTGACGTTGAGAGTTTCGCCATTTTTCTGCGGGGTATCAAGGACGGCCGTAAACGCGCCATCCGGGCCAACGATACCGGTGCCGATTTGCACACCGGCGGCGTTTTTCACGATGACGATGCTGCCCGCTTCGCCTTTACCCGTCAGCGCCAGGCCATCGACACTCACTTTGAGCTCGGTCGGCGCGGCTGGTGCGGTGGTGTCACCGGCAATCACTGGCGTAACTGCCGACACGTTGCCCGACTTGTCCGTCAGGGTGACGTTAAGCAGCTCGCCATTTTTCTGCGGCGTATCGAGCACTGCGCTAAACGAGCCATCAGCGCCAACGGTGCCGGTGCCGACCTGCACACCCAGGGCATTTTTAACGATGACGGTGCTACCCGCTTCGCCTTTACCGGTCAGCGCCAGGCCATCGACACTGACTTTAAGGTCCGTAGGCGCCGCCGGTGCAGTGGTGTCACCCGCAATCACTGGCGTGACCGCCGACACGTTGCCCGCCTTGTCGGTCAAGGTGACGTTGAGGGTTTCGCCATTTTTCTGCGGGGTATCGAGGATCGCGGTAAACGAACCGTCAGGCCCAACGATAGCCGTGCCGATTTGCACGCCCGCGGCGTTTTTCACGGTGACGACACTGCCCGCTTCGCCTTTGCCCGTCAGTTCCAGACCATCAACGCTGACCTTAAGCTCAGTCGGCGCTGCCGGTGCGGTGGTGTCGCCTGCAATCACTGGCGTGACTGCCGATACGTTGCCGGCCTTGTCAGTCAGGGTGACGTTCAGGGTTTCGCCATTGGTTTGCGCAGTGTCGAGGGTGATGTCGAAACTGCCATCAGCGCCTACAGGCCCGCCGCCTATCACTGCGCCCGCAGCGTCTTTGACCGTCACTGTGCTGCCGACTTCGCCTTTACCGCTCAAGGTCAGGCCATCAACGCTCACTTTAAGCTCAGTCGGCGCACCCGGAGCCGTCGTGTCACCGGCTACCACAGGGGCGACCGCCGACACGTTGCCTGCCTTGTCGGTGAGGGTAACGTTAAGGGTCTCGCCATTTTTCTGCGGTGTATCGAGGATCGCGGTGAACGAGCCGTCAGGACCAACAATACCGGCACCGACTTGCACGCCCGCCGCGTTTTTCACGGTGACCACACTGCCCGCTTCACCTTTACCGGTCAGTTCCAGGCCATCGAGGCTCACTTTCAGCTCAGTCGGCGCGTCGGGTGCCGTGGTATCACCCGCTATTACCGGGGTCGCCGCCGACACGTTGCCTGCCTTGTCAGTCAGGGTAACGTTGAGGGTCTCGCCATTTTTCTGCGCCGTGTTGAGGGTGACGGCGAAAGTGCCGTCAGTGCCTACGACACCCGTGCCGATTTGCACACCCAAGGCGTTTTTAACGATCACCGTGCTGCCCACCTCACCTTTACCGTCCAGGGTCAGGCCATCTGCGCTGACTTTAAGCTCGGTTGGGGCTGCAGGTGCCGTGGTATCGCCCGCTGTCACCGGGGTAGACGACGACACGTTACCGGCCTTGTCAGTCAGGGTGACGTTGAGGGTCTCGCCATTTTTCTGCGGGGTATCGAGGATCGCGGTAAACGCGCCGTCAGCGTCAACGATGCCAGTACCGATTTGCGCACCGGCCACATTTTTCACGATGACAGTGCTGCCTGCTTCACCTTTACCGCTCAGGGTCAGGCCATCCGCGCTGACCGCCAGCTCAGTCGGTGCCACTGGCGCGGTGGTATCGCCGGCGATAACAGGCGTCACCACCGACACGTTGCCGGTTTTGTCTGTCAGCGTGACGTTAAGGGTTTCGCCATTGGTTTGTGCGGTATTAAGGGTGATGGCAAAGGAGCCATCCAGCGCCACAGGTCCGCTGCCGATCACAGCGCCTGCGGCATTTTTAACGGTGACGGTTGAGCCCGGCTCACCTTTACCATTCAAGGTCAGGCCATCGACGCTGACGGCCAGCTCAGTCGGGGCATCAGGCGCCGTCGTATCGCCCGCCACCACACTGACGGAAGGTGAGGTCAACCCACCGACGCTGCTCAGGGTAACGCCCAGGGTTTCGCCGTTGGTTTGAGCGGTGTCCAGCGCCACGCTGAAGTTACCGTCAAGGCCTACGACCCCACTGCCGATCACCACACCCGCTGCCGTTTTGACGGTGACGATGGCGCCCGGCTCGCCCTTGCCATCAAGTACCAGGCCATCAACGCTCACGCTCAGGTCAGTTGGCGCATCCGGTGCGACGGCATCGCCGACAACCACAGGGCTGGCGATCGAAATGTTGCCGGCCTTGTCGGTCAGGGTGACTTGAAGCGTAGAGCCATTGCTTTGGCCCGGGTCAAGAGCCACCTCAAAATTGCCGCCCGCGTCGACGACGCCCGTACCGACTTGCACGCCCGCAGCGTCTTTGACGATCACGATGCTGCCGACTTCGCCCTTACCGGTCAGGATCAGACCATTACCGCTCACCGCCAGGTTGGTCGGTGCATCAGGCGCCGTGGTGTCGCCCGCAATCACTGGCGTGACCACCGACACATTGCCCGCCTTGTCGGTCAGGGTGACGTTGAGGGCCTCGCCATTCTTTTGCGCACTGTCGAGGGTGATGGTGAAGCTGCCGTCAGCCGCAACCGGCCCGGTGCCGATCACCGCGCCCGCTGCATCTTTGACAGTGACGGTGCTGCCCGCTTCGCCTTTACCGGTGAGGATCAGGCCATCAACGCTCACTTTAAGCTCTGTCGGGGCATCAGGTGCGGTGGTATCACCCGCGGTCACTGGCGTGATCGCTGAAACGTTGCCTGCCTTGTCAGTAAGCGTGACGTTGAGGGTTTCGCCATTGGATTGAGCCGTGTCGAGAGCAATGGTGAAGGTGCCGTCAGCGCCCACAGGCCCGCTGCCAATCACTGCGCCCGCTGCATCTTTAACCGTCACCGTGCTGCCAACTTCGCCTTTACCGGTCAGCGTCAGGCCATCAACGCTCACTGCAAGCTCTGTCGGTGCATCAGGTGCCGTGGTATCGCCCGCGATCACTGGCGTGACTGCCGAGACGTTGCCCGCCTTGTCGGTCAGGGTGACATTGAGAGTTTCGCCATTAATTTGCGCGGCATCGAGGGCTATTTCGAAACTGCCATCAGCGCCCACAGGCCCGCTGCCAATGACCACGCCCGCGGCGTCTTTGACCGTCACTGTGCTGCCAACTTCGCCTTTACCGGTCAGCGTCAGGCCATCAACGCTCACTGCAAGCTCTGTTGGGGCTTCAGGTGCGGTGGTATCGCCCGCTAGTACTGGCGTGACTGCCGAGACGTTGCCCGCCTTGTCGGTCAGGGTGACGTTGAGGGTTTCGCCATTGGTTTGTGCAGTGTCGAGGGTAATTTCAAAGCTGCCATCAGCGCCCACAGGCCCGCTGCCAATGACCGCGCCCGCTGCGTCTTTGACAGTGACCGTACTTCCCGCCTCGCCTTTACCGCTGAGGGTCAGGCCATCAACGCTGACCGCAAGCTCTGTCGGTGCATCAGGTGCCGTGGTGTCGCCCGCAATCACTGGCGTGACCGCCGACACGTTGCCCGCCTTGTCGGTCAGGGTGACGTTAAGGGTTTCGCCATTTTTTTGCGCCGAATCGAGGGGAATGGTGAAGCTGCCGTCAGCCGCAACCGGCCCGGTGCCGATCACCGCGCCCAACGCATCTTTGACCGTGACGGTGCTGCCCGCTTCGCCTTTACCGGTCAGGGACAGGCCGTCTGCGCTCACTTTAAGCTCTGTCGGAGCATCAGGTGCGGTGGTGTCGCCCGCGATCACTGGCGTGACCACCGACACGTTGCCCGCCTTATCGGTCAGGGTGACGTTGAGGGTTTCGCCATTGGTTTGTACCGTGTCGAGCGCGATGGTGAAGGTGCCGTCAGCCTCTACCGGCCCGGAACCAATCACCGCGCCCGCTGCGTCTTTAACAGTGACCGTGCTGCCGACTTCACCTTTACCGCTCAGGGACAGACCATCAACGCTCACCGCAAGCTCTGTCGGGGCATCAGGTGCCGTGGTGTCGCCTGCAATCACTGGCGTGACTGCCGAAATGTTGCCCGCCTTGTCGGTCAGGGTGACGTTGAGGGTTTCGCCATTTTTTTGCGCCGTATCGAGGGTGATGGTGAAGCTGCCGTCAGCCCCGATAGGCCCGGTACCAATCACTGTGCCCGCCGCGTCTTTGATGGTGACCGTGCTGCCCGCCTCGCCTTTACCGGTCAGCGCCAGACCATCGGCGCTCACCACCAGGTCCGTCGGGGCATCAGGCGCCGTGGTATCGCCCGCCACCACGCTGATCGATGGCGAGGTCAAGCCACCGGCATTGGTCAAGGTGACGCCCAGGGTTTCGCCGTTGGTTTGCGCTTTGTCGAGAGTTACTTCGAAGCTGCCATCAGCACCGACAACCCCGGTGCCGATTGGCAAGCCAGCCGCATCTTTGACAGTAACGGTGCTGCCAATCTCGCCTTTACCGGTCACTGTCAGACCATCGGCACTCACTGCCAGATCGGTTGGCGCATCAGGCGCTACCGCGATACCGACCACCACTGGGGTAATCGGCGAGATGTTGCCTGCCTTGTCGGTCAAGGTGACATCAAGGATGGCGCCATTGCCCTGCGCGTCTTTAAGGATGACTTCAAAACTGCCATCAGCCCCCACCACACCCGTGCCTACCGAAAGACCGGCCGAGTCTTTGACAGTGACTGTGCTGCCGACTTCACCTTTACCGGTGAGCGTCAGACCATCCGCGCTCACGGCAATGTTGGTGGGGGCATCAGGTGCGGTGGTATCGCCTGCAACAACCGGAGCGGAAACCGACACATTGCCGGCTTTGTCGGTCAGGGTGACGTTAAGGGTCTCGCCATTTTTTTGCGCACTGTCGAGGGTGATGGTGAAGCTGCCGTCAGCCGCTACCGGCCCGGTGCCGAGCACCGCGCCCACCGCATCTTTGACCGTGACGGTGCTGCCCGCTTCGCCTTTACCGGTCAGGGACAGACCATCAGCGCTCACTTTAAGCTCTGTCGGAGCATCAGGTGCGGTGGTATCACCCGCAGTCACTGGCGTAACCGCCGAGATGTTGCCTGCTTTGTCAGTCAGCGTAACGTTGAGGGTCTCGCCGTTGGTTTGAGCCGTGTCCAGGGTGATTTCGAAGCTGCCGTCAGCGCCCACAGGCCCAGAGCCAATCACCGCGCCCGCTGCATCTTTGACCGTCACCGTGCTGCCGATTTCGCCTTTACCGCTCAGCGTCAGGCCATCAACGCTCACTGCAAGCTCAGTCGGTGCATCAGGTGCGGTGGTATCGCCCGCAATCACTGGCGTGACCGCCGACACGTTGCCCGCCTTGTCGGTCAGGGTGACGTTGAGGGTTTCGCCATTTTTTTGCGCGCTGTCGAGGACGATTTCGAAACTGCCATCAGCCCCAAAAGGTCCGGAACCAATCACTGCGCCCGCTGCATCTTTGACCGTAACGGTGCTGCCCGCTTCGCCTTTACCGGTCAGGGTCAGGCCATCAATGCTGACCGCCAAATCAGTTGGCGCCGCAGGTGCTGTGGTGTCGCCAGCAACCACTGGCGTGATCGCTGAGACGTTGCCTGCCTTGTCAGTCAGCGTGACGTTAAGGGTTTCGCCATTGGTTTGCGCAGCATCGAGAGTGATTTCAAAGCTGCCATCAGCGCCCACAGGCCCGGAGCCAATCACCGCGCCCGCTGCATCTTTGACCGTGACTGTGCTGCCGACTTCACCTTTACCGCTCAGCGTCAGGCCATCAACGCTCACCGCAAGCTCAGTCGGTGCATCAGGTGCCGTGGTGTCGCCCGCGATCACAGGCGTGACTGCCGAGATGTTGCCCGCCTTGTCGGTCAGGGTGACGTTGAGGGCTTCGCCATTGGTTTGTGCGCTGTCGAGAGTAATTGAGAAGTTGCCATCAGCCCCGACAGGCCCGGTACCAATCACTGTGCCCGCCGCGTCTTTGATGGTGACCGTGCTACCCGCTTCACCTTTACCGGTCAGCGCCAGACCATCCGCGCTCACCACCAGGTCAGTCGGGGCATCAGGCGCCGTGGTATCGCCCGCCACCACGCTGATCGATGGCGAGGTCAGGCCACCGGCATTGGTCAACGTCACCCCCAGGGATTCGCCGTTGGTTTGCGCGGTGTCCAGAGTGACCGAGAAATTACCGTCAACATCGACAACCCCGGTACCAATCACGTTGCCAGCCGGGCCTTTCACCGTCACGGTGCTGCCCACTTCGCCTTTACCGGTCACTGTCAGACCGTCTGCGCTCACCACCAGACCGGTTGGCGCCTCAGGTGCTACAGCCTCACCGACCAGTACAGGCGTCGGGTCAGAGATGTTGCCAGCCTTGTCAGTCAAGGTGACTTCCAGGACGGTGCCATTACCTTGCGCGGCGTCGAGGGTGACTTCAAAACTGCCGTCAGCCCCCACCACCGCTGTACCCACGGATTCACCGGCAGCGTTTTTGACGATGACCGTACTGCCCGCCTCGCCTTTACCGGTGAGGGTCAGGCCGTCCGCGCTCACCGCGATATTGGTTGGCGCATCAGGAGCCGTGGTGTCGCCCGCCACTACGCTGCCGACTAGCGAAACGTTGCCCGCCGCGTCGGTGAGGGTAACGTTGAGGGTTTCACCGTTGGTTTGCGCGCTGTCGAGGGTGATCGAGAAATTGCCATCAGCGTCCACAACCCCCACGCCGATTTGCCCACCGGTTGCGTTTTTGACGATGACCGTGCTGTTGATTTCACCTTTACCTGTGAGGGTCAGGCCATCAGCGCTGACCGCCAAATCAGTTGGCGCTGCAGGTGCCGTTGTATCGCCCGCAATCACAGGCGTGACTGCCGAGACGTTGCCTGCCTTATCGGCCAGGGTGACGTCCAGGGTTTGGCCATTGGTCTGCGCCGCATCCAGGGTGATTTCGAAACTGCCATCAGCCCCGACAGGCCCGGAGCCAATCACCGCGCCCTCGGCGTTTTTGACCGTAACGGTGCTGCCCACTTCGCCTTTACCCGTCAGGGTCAAGCCATCGGCGCTGAGGACCACGCCGGTTGGTGCTTCAGGTGCAGTGGTGTCGCCAGCAACCACACTGCCCACTTGCGAGATGTTGCCCGCTTTGTCGGTCAGGGTGACGTTGAGGGTTTCGCCGTTGGTTTGAGCAGCATCCAGGATGATTTCGAAGCTGCCATCAGCCCCGACAACCCCAGCACCGATTTGCAAGCCTTCCGCATCTTTGACGATTACGGTACTGCCGATTTCGCCTTTACCGGTGAGGGTCAGGCCATCAGCGCTGACCGCCAGTTCAGTTGGAGCCGCTGGTGCTGTGGTGTCGCCCGCCACCACACTGCCCCCCGCAGAGATATTGCCTGCCGCATCGGTTTGGGTAACAGCCAGTGTTTGGCCGTTGGTTTGTGCTGGCGCAAGAGTGATTTCGAAGCTGCCGTCAGCACCCACAGGGCCGGAGCCGATTACATTACCCGCTGCATCTTTCACGGTGACGGTGCTGCCAACTTCGCCTTTACCGCTCAGGGTCAGGCCGTCTGCGCTAACACCCAAGCCGGTCGGGGCTTCAGGTGCAGAGGTGTCGCCCGCTACCACGCTGCCAACTTGCGAGATGTTGCCCGCTTTGTCGGTCAGGGTGACGTTGAGGGTTTGGCCGTTGGTTTGCGCGCTATCGAGGATGATCGAGAAATTACCGTCAGCATCCACAACGCCTGCGCCGATTTGTAAGCCCGCCGCGTCTTTGACGATAACCGTGCTGCCCGCCTCGCCTTTACCCGTGAGCGCCAGACCATCGTCGCTCACAGCCAGATTGGTTGGTGCTTCAGGTGCGGTGGTATCGCCTGCAATCACGCTGATCGATGGCGAAGTCAGGCCACCAGGGCTGGTCAGGGTCACGCCCAGGGTTTCACCGTTGTTTTGTGCGGTGCCCAGGGTGACGTCAAAGTTGCCGTCATCACCGACGGTGCCGGTGCCGATCACATTGCCCGCAGAGTCTTTGATCGTCACGGTGGAGCCCGGCTCGCCTTTACCGGTCACCGTCAGACCATCTGCGCTGACAACCAGACCGGTAGGCGCCTCAGGCGCAACAGCTTCGCCCACAACCACCGGGGTAGCCGTTGAGATGTTGCCTGCCTTATCAGTCAGGGTCACTTCAAGAGTGGTGCCATTACCTTGAGCTGCATCCAGGGTGACTTCGAAGCTGCCATCAGCCCCCACGACCGCCGTACCGACTTGTTCACCGTCGGCGTTTTTAACGATAACCGTGCTGCCCGCTTCACCTTTACCGGTGAGGGTCAGGCCATCGGCGCTGACAGCGATATTGGTTGGCGCATCGGGGGCCGTGGTGTCGCCTGCAACCACGCTGCCCACTTGCGAGATATTGCCCGCCTTGTCGGTCAGGGTGACGCCCAAGGTTTCGCCGTTGGTTTGTGCTTTGTCGAGAATGACGGAGAAATTGCCATCCGCATCCACAACGCCGTTGCCGATCTCCAAACCTGCCGCGTCTTTGACGATAACGGTGCTGCCGACTTCGCCTTTACCGGTGAGGGTCAGGCCATCAGCGCTTACCGCCAGCTCAGTTGGAGCCGCTGGCGCGGTGGTATCGCCTGCAACCACGCTGCCACCCGCAGAGATATTGCCTGCCGCATCGGTTTGAGTGACAGCCAGTGTTTGGCCGTTGGTTTGTGCTGGGTCGAGGGTGATTTCGAAGCTGCCATCAGCGGCGACTGGACCGGAGCCGATCACATTGCCTGCCGGATCTTTTACGGTGACGGTGCTGCCAACTTCGCCTTTACCGCTCAGGGTCAGGCCATCTGCGCTAACACCCAAGCCGGTCGGGGCTTCAGGGGCAGTGGTGTCGCCTGCTACCACGCTGCCAACTTGCGAGATGTTGCCAGCCTTGTCGGTCAGAGTGACGCCCAAGGTTTCGCCGTTGGTTTGTGCTTTGTCGAGGGTGATCGAAAAGCTACCGTCTTCACCGACTGTCCCAGTGCCAATCACTTTGCCAGCTGGATCTTTGATAGTGACGGTGGAACCCGGCTCGCCTTTACCCGTGAGCGCCAGACCATCGTCGCTCACAGCCAGATTGGTCGGTGCTTCAGGTGCGGTGGTATCGCCTGCAATCACGCTGATCGATGGCGAAGTCAGGCCACCGGCATTGGTCAAAGTGACGCCCAGTGTTTCGCCGTTGGTTTGTGCTTTGTCGAGCGTTATTTCGAAGCTGCCATCAGCACCGACAACCCCGGTGCCGATTGGCAAGCCAGCCGCATCTTTGACGATTACGGTGCTGCCAACCTCGCCTTTACCGGTCACTGTCAGGCCATCGGCGCTAACAACCAGACCGGTAGGCGCCTCAGGGGCAACCGCTTCACCCACAACCACCGGGGTAGCTGTCGATACGTTGCCAGCCTTGTCGGTCAAGGTCACTTCAAGGGTGGTGCCATTGCCTTGGGACGCATCCAGAGTGACTTCGAAACTGCCATCAGCCCCCACGACCGCCGTACCGACTTGCTCACCGGCTGCGTTTTTAACAATAACCGTGCTGCCCGCTTCACCTTTACCGGTGAGGGTCAGGCCATCGGCGCTGACTGCGATATTAGTTGGAGCATCGGGTGCCGTGGTGTCGCCTGCTACCACGCTGCCAGCTTGAGATACGTTACCCGCCTTGTCAGTCAGGGTGACGCCCAGGGTTTCGCCATTGGTTTGTGCTGTTTCGAGGATGATCGAGAAGGTGCCATCTGCACCGACTGTCCCAGTGCCAATCACGGTGCCCGTCGGACCTTTAATGGTGATGGTTGAACCCGGCTCACCTTTACCACTCAGCACCAGACCATCGTCGCTCACTGCCAGATTGGTTGGCGCTTCAGGTGCGGTGGTGTCGCCTGCAACAACGCTGATCGATGGCGAAGTCAGCCCACCAGGGCTGGTCAGGGTCACGCCCAGGGTTTCGCCATTGGTTTGTGCGGTGCCCAGGGTGACGTCGAAGTTGCCGTCATTTCCAACAGTGCCGGTGCCGATCACATTGCCCGCAGAGTCTTTGATCGTCACGGTGGAGCCCGGCTCACCTTTACCGGTTACCGACAGGCCATCAGCGCTGACAACCAGACCGGTTGGCGCTTCAGGCGCTACAGCTTCACCCACAACTACTGGCGTGGCTGTCGAAATATTTTCGGCCTTGTCAGTCAGGGTCACTTCAAGGGTGGTGCCATTGCCTTGGGCTGCATCGAGGGTGACTTCGAAGCTGCCATCAGCCCCCACGACCGCTGTACCGACTTGCTCCCCGGACGCGTTTTTAACGATAACTGTGCTGCCCACTTCACCTTTACCGGTAAGGGTCAGGCCATCGGGGCTCACAGCCAGGTTGGTTGGCGCATCAGGCGCGGTGGTGTCGGTGTACACAACGCTGCTGACTGGCGATACCTGGCCTTTGCTGTCAGTCAATGTGACATTCACGCTGGCGCCGCTGATCAGGGCCGTGTCGAAAGACAGGTTGAAATTGCCATCGGCATCCACCGTCCCGCTGCCGATAATATTGCCCGCCGCATCCTTGACCGTAATCTTGTTATTGGCCTGCCCCTTGCCGCTGATCGAGAGGCCGTTCTGGCTGACGACCAAGTCAGTGGCCGCGAGCGGTTGGCCTCCTGAGCCCAAATCGGTGTCAGTCACAATAAATTTGCCTGGCAACGATTCGTTCTGAGCCGCGTCAGTCAGCGTGGTGTTCAACTGCTGACCCACGCTTTGCGGTGAGGTCAGTGTGATCAAGAAATTGCCGTCGGCACCGACAGTGCCACTGCCCACCACATTGTTGGCGGAGTCCTTGACCGTAACGTGGGAACCCGGCTCACCTTTACCGCTGAATGTCACACCGTCTGTGGCCAAAAACAGGCTGGTGGGTACATCAGGAGCGGTGGTGTCAGGCGCCACCACGCTGCCGACCGGCGACTGGTTGCCCGCCGGGTCGGTCAAGGTGACATCAAGGGTTTGACCGTTGTTTTGCGGGGTGCCGAGGGTAATGTCGAAATTGCCATCAGCCCCTACGGTGCCCGAGCCGATCACATTGCCCGCAGAATCTTTAACCGTCACCGTCGAGCCAGGCTCACCCTTGCCGCTGATGGTTTGGCCATCCGGGCTGACCGTCAGGCCGGTCGGGGCCTCTGGAGCGGTGGTGTCAGGCGCCACCACGCTACCGACCGGGGACTGGTTACCCGACGGGTCGGTCAAGGTTACGTCGAGTTTTTCGCCGTTGGTCTTGGACGAGTCCAGGGGCACCTTGAAGTTGCCATCAGCGCCGACCGTGCCGGTGCCGACCACGTTACCGGCCGCATCCTTGACCGTCACTTTGGAACCGGCCTCGCCCTTGCCGATGACGCTCAGGCCATCGCTGCTCACCGAAATACCGGTTGGAGCACCGGGCGCTGCGGTATCGCCATCACCGCCATGATGGCCGCCGCCACCGCCACCACCGCTCAACGCAGCCGCCGCGCCACCTACCGCCAGAAGGCCAAGCCCCCACAGGACCCAGTTAGGAATGTCGGCACTGCCGCCAGCCGCGGCCAGTGTCAGGTCGTGAAGGCTGGAAATCTGGGTGAAAGTAAAGCCAGAGTAAGGTGAAGAATACTGACCCAGGAGCAGCGTTCCATTGCTGCCCTCCAGCACCAGTTGGTTAGTGGCTCCGTCGCTGCCCGTCACAAAGAAGTTCTGGATCGTAACGGTTTCACCGGACTTGAGTGTAATAACCAGATTATTGCCGGACTGTTGATAAGACTGAACACTCTCCTGGCCGAAGGGCAGTTTTACAATGCTCGTGCCTTTAAGGCTGAGCGAACCCAACGCCTGTTCCGACTTAGCCCCTGATGCCTTGTCAACAATCACAATACTCTTCATCTCACACCTACTTTATTCATTCGATAAATAAAGGGACTCGCCACTGCACTAAATGCAGGGCGCAAGTATCCCCGGCGGCGTAATTAACAACCGTTATTCGATAATGGGGTCGTGCTATTCAACGACTGTTTGGCGTAAGGCTTCAGCCCACGCCTGTTTCGTCACGTCCGTTCAGACGCCTTGCTCTGCCACTGCCAAACACCGCCAGCGGGCGATGAAGCGCTGAGTCCAAGGCTGAAAAGGTCTGTGAAATACGAAGGGAAACTACAGGGCAAACGCTGGCGACCGGGCTTTGTGCCGGGCCGGGCTGGCCACGAGAAGGCAGGTTCTCGATTGACAGCAGCTGGACATACGCTCTACGAATCCATTCGTTAACCATGGTGAACACACCCAGACAACGCGTAATAATTAAAACCGTCAGGTGGACGACTTCCAAGTTCTATGCCGATACAGCTCTGGCAATGCAGGGACAATACTAGCCATACAGCCGACAATTTCAAAACAGGCTAATTCCCTCTTTTGCACCCGATGAGTGCACGCACATTCAACGCGTATTGAATCACCCGCCACTGACAATCCATGTCACACCAACGCACACAGCATGATAATAAAACGCACAGCGCGTGATAACGGAACACACACTCAATGCATTATTCATACTTCTTTATTTTTTTATAAAAAAATATAAAAACAATGGAGTTATAACTTTAGTATGAATGTACCGCGTTATCCGTGAGTCTTCATAAAATCAATAAACACGCGAACTTTCAGGGGCAGATGACGGGTGTCGGGGTACAGCGCATAGATGCCTTGGCGCGTGAGTTGCCAGCCGGGCAGCAGATGCACCAGCCTGCCGGCCTGCAAATCGTCCTCGATCAGCCAGTCCGGCAAAATCGCCACGCCCTGCCCGGTCAAGGCAAACGCCTGCAGCACCGATGAATTGTCGGCCTTGATCCGCGCATTGGCCGGGTTGGGTTGATAAGGCCGGACGCTGCCGCTGCTCAACTCGGTAATGCTCAACTCACCGACCCGCCCATGTTCCAGCCAGGGTGCTTGTTCAAGGGCTTGCACGCTGTTGATCGGCGCCAGGCTGGCAACAAAGCCCGGCGAGGCCACCGGCAGAATCTCAAAGGTGCGCAACTGCACGGCGCGATGGCTGGAGTCGAGCACGCGGCCCAGCCGCAGGGCCACGTCAAAACGCTCTGAGATCAGGTCTGCATGGGTCGAAGAGGTCGATAGATGCACGTTCAGTTCAGGGTGTCGGGCGCGAAACAGCTCCAGCGCAGGCACCACTTTGGCCAACGCGTACTCCACCGTGGTGGTGATGCGCAGCGTGCCCTTGAGTTCGGTGTGTTCACTGCGCGCCTCGTCAATCGCCAGCCGCGCTTCTTCGAGCATGCTCAGGCAGCGCACATAGAAACGTTCGCCCGCCTCGGTCAGCGCCAGCCGCCGGGTGTTGCGGATGAGCAACGTCACCCCGAGCTCAGCCTCCAGGCGTTTGATGTTGAAGCTGACCACGGCCCGGGTCTGGCCCAGCAAATCAGCGGCTGCGGTCAATGAGCCGGCTTCGACCACGGCTTTGAAGGTGTCGAATCGATCGAGGCTGACCATGGTTAAACCCGCTGACTGTCAAAATATTTTTGACAATCTAGCAGGGCGCAGGCCATTTCTCTAAAGGAAAAAGCGACTTACTGTGCAGGCTCTTTCAAGGAACCCCACATGGCTTATCGCAACAAACTCGCGCTGATCTATGTGCTCGGCTTTGCACTGGACCTGGTCAACATGTTCGCCGCATCGATTGCCTACCCGCAGATCGGCCAGATGCTGCACGCCTCGGTCAATCAACTGGCCTGGATCGGCAATGCCTACATGCTCGGCCTCACGTTGATCATTTTGCCCAGCGTGTGGCTGGCCTCGGTGTTTGGCGAGAAACGCCTGATTCTCGCCTCGCTGCTGGTGTTCAGTGTCGCGTCGTGGTGTGTCGCCCAAGCTGGTTCAATCGAGGCGCTTATCGGCTGGCGCTTGCTCCAGGGTCTGGGCGGCGGGTTGTTGATCCCGGTCGGCCAGGCCATGGTCTACCGGCACTTTCCGGTGCGTGAGCGGGCACGCCTGACATCGGTGATTCTATTGGTCGCGCTGCTGGTACCGGCGTTGTCACCGGCACTGGGCGGTTGGGTCGTGGAGTACGGGTCATGGCGCGGGGTGTTCTACGCCAACCTGCCGCTGGCATTGCTGGCTCTGGTGCTGGCGTGTGTGTGGATCAAAGCCGAACCACGCCCCACCGAGCGCCCGGCACTCAACCTCAACAACTTGGCAACCGGCGCCCGCAGCATGGGCGGCTTGCTGAAAAGCCCGCTGCTGCGCGTCGCCATGCTGATGTACCTGTGTGTGGCGGGGATTTTTATCGGCACCCAACTGGTGAGTATTTTGTATTTGCACCAGTTGGGCTTGAGCCCTGCGCAGACCGGCGCCCTGATGCTGCCGTGGGCGCTGGCGTCGGCGCTGGGCATTATGGTGAGCCGTTATCAATTCAACCAACTGGGGCCCAAACCCTTAATGCTGCTGGGCATGGGTGCGCAAGCCTTGGGCATTGGTTTACTGATTCAAGTGGACAGTTCACAGCTGTGGCTGGCGATCCCCCTGTACGCACTGATGGGATTTGGCGGCAGCCTGTGCAGCAGTACCGCGCAAAACACCGCGTTTATCGATATAAGGCCCGAACGCATGGGGCACGCCAGCGCGCTGTGGAATATCAACCGCCAGTTGAGTTTTCTGCTCGGTCCAGCGCTGATGATGGCGTTGTTCGCCGCCTTGAGCACAATCACCTCGACGCCCCACGCCTTTGCCCTATGCTTTGCCATCGGTTGCGTATTAACCCTGGCGCCGCTTATCCCCGTGTTACGCCTCAATACACCACACGTGCTGGCCTTGCTGGCGCCCTGACCTGGAAACTGTGATGACTGATTATTCGAGCTACTTCGACCTTGTAACCGAAACCCACGTTGAGATTGAAGGCTGGTTTTCCGGCCTGGAACCGGGCGTGTTGCCGGTGCTGCTTGCCCGTTTCTCTGCACAGTTTTCGATGATCACCCCGACCGGCAAAGTGCTGGATGCCAATGGTGTCGAAACGCTGTTTGAGCAACTGCGCGGGGCCCGCCCGGGGTTAAAAATCACCCTCAGCGAATTCCAGGGCATCGCCTTGCACGCAGAAGGCGCGGTGGTCAGCTACCGGGAGCTGCAAGAAGAACACAACGGCACCCGCACCGACCGCCGGGCCACCGTGGTGTTTGAGCGCGACGCCAGTGGCAAGGTGCTGTGGCGTCATTTGCATGAGACGTTTAGCGCGGGTTAAGCGGGTATTTACCCTATTGCCAAAAAATTGTAGGAGCGAGCTTGTCTCGCGATCTTTTGATCTATTGCTCGCAGATACCCATTGCGGCGTTTAAAGCCTTTTGGATAAAAATCAAAAGATCGCGAGGCAAGCTCGCTCCTACACAGTTGTGCAGGTTATTTATCGGTTTGATCAACAATCACGGTGCAGGTGGTGCCCGCCGCCAGCAGGAAGCCGTCCGGTATTTCGTCGATGTGGATGCGCACCGGCACACGCTGGGCCAGACGCACCCAGTTGAAGGTCGGGTTGACGTCCGCCACCAGTTCGCGGCTCTCGGGGTTGTCGCGGTCGTAGATACCGCGCGAGATGCTTTCTACGTGGCCTTTCAACACTTCGCCGCTCATCATTTGCAGCTCTGCGGTGTCGCCAACGCGAATGTGCGGCAGTTTGGTTTCTTCGAAGAAGCCGTAGACCCAGAACGAATCTTTGTCGATCACGGCCATTTTCGGATCGCCGACCCGTGCGTAGTCACCCGGATGCACGTTGAGGTTGGTCACGTAGCCATCAACGGTGGCCACGACTTTGGTGCGTTTAAGGTTGAGCTTGGCCGCGTCCAGTTGCGCCTGTGCGTGCTGGTAATCAGCCAGGGCTGAATCGGCAATGTTACCGGCGTCGTCACGGTTTTCGCGGGAGATCACCAGGTTGTCCATGTCGGCCCGGCGACGGGCGTTCTGTTTGCGCATCTCCCAGGTGGCCTTGCGTGAAGCCACCAGCGACTCGGCTTGTTTGACGGCAATTTCGTAGTGCTCCGGGTCGATTTCCAGCAGTACATCGCCCTTTTTCACCAACTGGTTGTCTTTGACCGGCACGTTGACCACGTAGCCGTTGACGTCTGCGGCCACGTTGATGATGTCGGCGCGGACCCGCCCGTCGCGGGTCCACGGGGTGTTCATGTAATGCTCCCAGAGGGTGCGGCCGATCCATATCGCAAGGGCCAGAACCAGCAAGGTGGCAAGCAGGCTGAAGAACTTTTTCATCGGATCAGTCTCAACGGTAAACAGTGAGCGCCATGGCGCCAAAAAGACAAATGAACAGGCTCAGGCGCAGCAGCGCCGGGTGCCAGAAGAAGCGGTACAGGTCGTAGCCGGAAAACAGTCGGTCAAAGCCCCATGCCAACCCCGCCGCGATAAAAAACATCAGGGTCATGGTGGGCATGTAGACGCCGTGGAAGGCGATTTCACGAGGCATGTTCAAGTCCTTGCGGCTGGGCAAAATGAGCCAGCGGCGATTGCGGGTCGAGCAGTGAGGTACGAATAAAGTGCAGGTAGCTTTGCACCCGGACCAACGCCGAGGTGTCGAAATTGCGCGCGAAGGGTTCGTCGGCGGCCTGCACGCGGCTGATGGCGTGATCGACCGCAATCAGCGCGCGCTCAAGGTTGTTTTCGCTGGGGGCGATAAACAAACGCACCAGCGAACGACCCATCACGCGGATGGCTTGGCGCCAGGGCTGCGACTCGGCATACGCCGGGTGAATCGGCAAAATCGCCTGTTCTTTACGCAGCTCAATGATCGCGTGGCCCACTTCCAGCACCACAAACATCCAGCGCAGCAGTTCGCGTTGCACTTTGGGCTGGCCGGCAGCCAGGCCATACGCCTGGTGCATCAGGTCGCGGGTACGGCTTTCGAGGCTGGAGCTCAAGCCGCGCAACTTGGCGCTGATGGCATACACCACTTGTTCACGCAGGTCTTGTTCCAGACGGCTCCACAACCAGTGGCTGTTGGGCGGCAGAATGATTGCCCCGGCCGCTGCGCACACCAGCATGCCCATGACCATGGCGATGTAGTCGTTGATGAACTGGTACGGGTTGTAGATCGTCAGGTTGTCAGGGACCGAACCGGTGCTGAAAAAGATCAGTAAGCCAAGCCCGACGCCCACGTAGTTGGCCCGCGAGGTGAGGAACGAGCCGAACACAATCACCGGGGTCAAGACCAGGCACAGCAGCGGGAAACCGTCGATGTGCGGCAGCACAAAGAACATTTCGACAAAGCCCACTATCGCGCCGATAAAAGTCCCGCAGGCCATTTGAAAGGCCATGCGTTTGGGGTTGGGCGTGGCCGCTGACAAGCCGACCGTGGCGGCGGCAATCAGGGTCATCATCGCCCCGCTCGGCCAGGCCGTCAGCACCCAGTAAGTGCCCAGCACCACCAGGATAAAGGCCGCGCGGATCCCTGAAGCGGCCGCCGACCACCAGTTGGTTTGCGAGATAAAGGGTTGGTCCCAACGCTCACGTTCGTGGGTGTGGTCGGCCAGCGACGCATGGGTCAGCGCGTAGTTGTGTAAATCATCGACAAAACGGAACAGCAGTTCGAAGGCGGTGTTGAAGTCGAGAAACTCGGTGTCGCTGGGCTGGTTTTCCAGAAAGCTCACCCGCAGTGCGCGGACCTGGGCCGGCAAGCGAGTCTTGAACTCGGCCAATTGTTCGGCCAGCACCACGGCGTCTTTGTCGGTCAAGGAACGGCCCGAATAGGCCTCCAGCAACTGCGCGAGCAACTCCATCTCAGGCTCGACCACCGAAATCACCGAGCCCACGCCCCGCGAGCGTAACCGCGCCAGCAGTTGATGCAAGGCGTTGAAGCGCGTGGTCACAGCCATGAACTCACTGTTGAGGCGGCTCAAACGGCCGCTGCGCCGACGCATGTGCGGGTCTTCGAAAACCGTCACGCTGCGCATGCCTTCCAGGCCCACGCTCTCGCCGATAAAGCGCACGTTGCTGGCTTCATAGGCTTCTTGGGTCGACTGGCCGCGCAGGCCTTCGGCGACAAACCCGGCAAACACGCCAAAGCGCTTGTACAGCGCGTCATGCATCGCTGCCCCGGCGGTTTTCGGCAGGATCGCGGCGCTGACCACGGTTGAGCACAAAATGCCCAGCGAGATTTCCAGCACTCGCCATACGGCGGCCATAAACGCCCCGTCCGGGTGCGCCAGGGCCGGCAGGCCCACCATGGCGGCGGTGTAACCGGCCAGGACGAAACCATAGGCGCGGAAGTTACGGCAACGCGCCGCACCGGCCGAGCAGATACCCACCCAAATTGCCAGCGAACCGAGGAACAGCACGGTGTTTTGCGCAAACAAGGCGATCAACGCCACCATCACTGCCGAACCGGTCAGGGTGCCTAGAAACCGGTAAAAGCTTTTGGCGAACACTTGGCCGCTTTGCGGCTGCATCACGATAAACACGGTGATCATCGCGGTGCGCGGTTGTGGCAATTCCAGACGCATGGCCAACCACAGGGTCAGAAATGCGGCAATCAACACTTTGAAAATATGCACCCAGGTCACGCCATCGCTGCGTGCCCAGTCAAAAAAGCCTCGGCGCCATTCCAGCGAATACAGCCAGCGTACCGGGGCGGGCAAGTGGTTCATCTACAGGCTCTCAAAAGTGTGAAACCGGAACTCGTCGCAGGAGCTGCCGAAGGCTGCGATCTTTAAAAGATCGCGAGGCAAGCTCGCTCCTACAGGGTGGGGGCGCTGCGTCATTTATTGAACAAGGCCATAACCGCCCCAGGTTTGTTCGGCGCATAACGGTCGTCTTTGGGGACGTCGCTGCCTGCTTCCAGGCCCCCGCCCAATGCCGTCACCAATTCTGCGTGAGCACTCAAGCGCGCCGCCTCGACTTGCTGCTGGACTTCTTGCTGATGGAACAGCAGGGTCTGCGCGTTGAGCACATTGAGGTAGTCGGTGAGGCCGCGCTGGTAGGCGATCATGGCGATGTCATAGGTTTTCTGCGCCGCTGCCACCGACTCGGCCGCGAACACTTGCTGCTTGTCCATGGACTCGCGTTTGATCAACTGGTCAGAGATGCCTTTGAGCGCGTTGACCAGGGTCTGGTTGTACCGGGCCACCGCCAGGTCATAACCGCCCGATGCCGCGCCCAACTCTGAGCGCAAGCGGCCGCCATCAAAGATCGGCAAGGAGATCGCCGGGCCGACGTTGTAGCTCATTTTCTGCGCCGTCAAAAAACCCAGCGCGGTGCCGCCTGTGGCCATAAAACCAAGGCTGCCGACCAAGTCCACGTTCGGGTAGAAATTGGCGTGGGCAACGTCGATGCCCCGGGCTTGCGCGGCCACTTCCCAACGGCTGGCAACCACGTCCGGGCGCTGGCCGAGCAATTGCGCAGGTAACGTCGATGGCAGTTTGAGCACTGTGTTCAACGCCAGGGTCGGGCGTTTGAGGCGTGCGCCCTCGCCCGGGCCTTTACCGGCCAGCGCGGCCAGTTGGTTACGCGTCAGGGCGATTTCTTCTTCCAGTGCGTCGATCTGGCGATGGGTTTCGGGCAGCGGCGCTTCAGCTTGACTGACTTCAAAATGGGTGCCGATGCCGCCGTCCAGGCGTCGCTGCGCCAGGTCGCGGATCTGCTCTTGCTGGTGCAGGGTCGATTCAACAATGTCGAGTTGCGCGTAGTGCAGCGACAACTGGATGTAGGTGCGGATCACATTGTTCTGCAACTCCAGTTGCGCCTGGCGCGCCTCGGCCACGCTCATGTGGGCCATGTCCACCGCTTGCTCGGTGGTATTGCTCTCACGGCCCCACAAATCCAGCGCATAACTGAAGCCTAACTGGGCGTTGTTGTCCCACGTATTGGCACTGTCCAGACCACCGGGACCATAGAACTGGTCCGACGGCCAGCCATGTCGTTTGAGCGCCGCTGTGCCATTGACTTGCAGGGACTCGGCAGACTCGGCCACACCGGCCATGGCTTTGGCCTGCCGCACACGGGCGGCGGCGATTGCCATGGTCGGGCTACCCTGTACAGCCAGGCTGATCCAACTGTCCAATTGCGGGTCGCCATAAGCGCGCCACCATTGGGCTGTGGGCCAGTTTGCGTCTTGCGCGGCGCTTTTAATCGCCTCGTCAGTGGCCAGGGTATTGGCATTGAGCATTTCGCCCTTGGGGGCAATGCCGCCGAAACCGATACAGCCATTTAATGCCAACGATAAAGCCAGAACACTGAGGGCTTTAAGCTCTCTGCTGATGCGACGCTGCACTGCTGCAAATTCCTGACATGAGGGGAGGTTTTTCGAGATAGATAAGTCTATGGCTTGGCAGGGGCAACGATAAGCTGGCATAACTGTGATTCTTTATTACCGTTCACAGAATAATCCGTAAGTCGCATGAGATCCGCTCAGTAAATCCTGAAACTTCATGTCACAATTTGTCGCTGTCTCCTTTGTTGCTGTCCCCTATACCGCCCTGAGAGCACTTCATGGACACTTTGCAAAACATGCGCGCCTTCAGTTGTGTGGCCGAAGCCGGTAGCTTTACCGCCGCGGCCGCCATGCTGGACACCACCACCGCTAACGTCTCGCGCGCGGTCTCCAACCTTGAGGCTCACCTGCAAACCCGCTTGCTCAACCGCACCACCCGGCGCATTGCCCTGACCGAAGCCGGCAAGCGCTATTTGCTGCGTTGCGAGCAAATCCTGGCGTATGTTGAAGAAGCTGAAGCCGAGGCCAGCGATGCGCACTCGCGCCCGGCCGGGCAACTGAAAGTGCACACCATGACCGGCATTGGCCATCACTTCGTGATCGACGCCATTGCCCGCTATCGCAAGACTCACCCGGACGTCACCTTCGACCTGACCTTGGCCAACCGTGTGCCGGATTTGCTCAACGAGGGCTACGACATTTCGATCGTGCTGGCCACCGAACTGCCGGACTCGGGTTTTGTGTCCCAGCGTTTGGGCATTACCTACAGCATCGTCTGCGCCTCTCCCGACTACGTGAAAGCCAACGGCAAAGCGCTCAAACCCAGCGACTTGCTCAACCACGCCTGCCTGCGCCTGGTCAGCCCGGTGATTGCCCTGGACAAGTGGGTGTTCGAAGGCCCCGAAGGCCAGGAAATGGTGTTGATCAATTCGTCGCCGTTTTTGGTCAACTCGGCCGATGCCATGCGTAACGCGATCATCAGCGGCATGGGCGTGGGCGTTTTGCCGCTGTACTCCGCCATCGAAGGCCTGCGCAACGGCACACTGGTGAGGATATTGCCGCAGTACCGTTCGCAAGAGCTCAACCTGTACGCCATCTACCCGTCGCGCCAATACCTGGATGCGAAGATCAAAACCTGGGTCGAGTTCCTGCGCGGCACGCTGCCCGAAATACTGACCGCGCATCAGGTAGAGCTGGCTACGTACAGTTAAGGCGAACGGTGGGAGCCGGCTTGCTCGCGATGCAAGCAATGCGGTCTTTCTGGATACGCTCAGCGCCCCTATCGCGAGCAAGCCCGCTCCCACAAAAGCTAATCAGGGCTGCACAATTTCAGCGGGAATGTTAGCGTGCTTACATTCCCGACAGCCGACGAGCCTTGTACCGATGAGTCTTTCTAATACCAAGAAAACCGTACTTGCCTTCAGCCGCGTCACGCCAGCAATGGTCGAGCGCCTGCGAGAGGATTTCAACGTCATCGTGCCTGACCCCAAGCTGGGCGATATCAATGCTCAGTTTGAGGAAGCCCTGCCCCACGCCCATGGCTTGATCGGCGTTGGCCGCAAGTTGGGTCGCAAGCAGCTGGAAAACGCCAAGAACCTTGAAGTGGTGTCCAGCGTGTCGGTGGGTTACGACAATTACGACGTCGATTACTTCAACGAACGCGGGCTGATGCTCACCAACACCCCGGACGTGCTGACCGAAAGCACCGCCGACCTGGGTTTTACCTTGATCATGAGCGCCGCGCGCCGTGTGGCAGAGCTGGACGCCTGGACCAAGGCTGGTGAATGGAAAGCCAGCGTAGGGCCAGCCTTGTTCGGCACCGATGTGCACGGCAAAACGCTGGGTATCGTCGGCATGGGCAATATCGGTGCCGCCGTTGCCCGTCGTGGCCGCCTGGGTTTCGGCATGCCGATTATGTACAGCGGCAACAGCCGCAAGACGGAACTTGAGCAAGAATTGGGCGCACAGTTCCGCACGCTGGATCAGTTGCTGGCCGAGGCCGACTTCGTCTGCCTGGTGGTGCCACTGAGCGAGAAAACCAAGCACTTGATCAGCGAGCGCGAACTGAACCTGATGAAGAAAAGCGCGATTCTGGTGAACATCTCCCGTGGCCCGGTGGTGGACGAAGCGGCGCTGGTTCAAGCCCTGCAAAACAACACTATCCGCGGTGCAGGGTTGGACGTGTACGAGAAAGAGCCGCTGGCCGAATCACCGTTGTTTGCCCTGAAAAACGCCGTGACCTTGCCGCACATCGGCTCGGCCACAGAAGAAACCCGCGAAGCCATGGCCAACCGTGCGCTGGCCAACCTGCGCAGCGCCTTGCTCGGCGAACGCCCGCAGGATCTGGTCAATCCGCAGGTATTCAAAGGCTAACCCTGTATCCCCCAATCAGTCCCCTCTCCCTCCGGGAGAGGGGACTGATTGGGGCTTTTGATCTTCAAAGGCAAAAGCCCGCGCCTGAAATTTAACGTTATCAGGCCAGTTTGGCTGTCATCGGCACGGGCTTGGGTTTGCGAAACACCAGCACATTGCCCAGCATCACCAGAACCAGCCCGGCCAGCGCGGGGGCTGTCCACTGGTAGCCTTCGACAAACGCCGACACGTTTAGCGCCACCAGCGGGAACAGCACCGTGCAATACGCCGCTCGCTCCGGGCCCATGCGCCCGACCAGGGTCAGGTACGCGGTAAAGCCAATCACCGAACCCGGAATCACCAGGTACAACAGCGAGCCGATGTAGCGCGTGTTCCACTCCATGTCGAACGGGATGCCGTTAAACGCGCAGTACACCGCCAGCATGCTCGCGCCATACAACATGCCCCACGCATTGGTGGTCAGCGGCTTGAGCCCGGCTTTTTGTTGCAGGCTGGAGAGCATGTTGCCTGCCGAAAAACACATCGTGCCGATCAGCGCCAGGCCCAACCCCAGCAAGGTTTGTGGTGTCGCGGTGTGCCCGCTTAATTCAGGCCAGAACAGCAGCGCCAGACCGAGCAAACCCAATGCTCCGCCGGCAATGACGTTACGGGCGATTTTCTGTTTGAAGAAGACCCGCGCATTCAAGGCGTTCCACAGGGTAGCCGTGGAGAACACCACCGCAATCAACCCCGTCGGCACCCACTGGCTGGCGGTCAAAAAGCACATGAAGTTCACGCAAAACAGGCACAAGCCCTGAGCCAGGCAGATCAAGTGCCCGCGCTTGTTCATCATTTGCAGCTTGCGACTGAGCAACAACACGGCAAACAACACCAGCGCCGCCAGCCCAAAGCGATAAACGATCGACACCGGAATGGCGACAACGCCCAATTGCAGTTTGAGGGCGATCCATGTGGTGCCCCAGATCAAAACCGTTAACACATACAAAAACAGATTCATGGCGCACTCCCGTCAATGGCTTGCAGTGTGTGGCCCTGCGTTGTGCGGCACTTGCAGATTCTTGCGCTTTTATTTACCCGGGGCTGGCAGGCGGCCTGTGACGGAGTAGGATGCAAGGCGTTGGAGAATTGACCATGCACACACTGCACACCCTGCACGTTTTTCAAGCCATGGGCAGCTCGCCCAATGCCCGGCTGGAGCACAGCGCCGAACTGGGTGACGGCATGGCTGCGGCGTTGTGGAGCAACCATCACGACGCGCGCAGCTACGAGGCGCCGACGCATCACACCTTGTCGTGCTATATCTCGGGCGGCACGGGCACCTTTCGTCGGGAAAAACCGGGCAGCAAAGGCTCGCCGGGCAAGCTCTGTGTGCTGCCCGCCGAACATCAATCGTCGTGGATCATCAATGGCGAAATTCGCCTGGCGCACGTGTATGTCAGCCAGGAGCAATTCGCCCTGGGTTGCATCACCCTGCTCGACCGCGAACCGCGCAGCCTGCAACTGCGCGAAATCACCTTTCAAGAAGACGAGCAGCAAAGCCTGCGCTTTCATCAGTTGATCAACCTGAACTGGAGCGAGCCGGGCGAACGCCTGCTGACCAGCAGCCTGGCCAGCACCCTGCTCGACCATGCGTTGCTCAATCAGGTGGGGATGCGCGACGGGCTGCAACTCAAAGGCGGGCTGGCCGCCCATCAGCGTCGCCACTTGGTTGAGAGCATTGAGCATTCATTGGCCGAGCCGCTCAGCATCGGGCAACTGGCGGCGCAATGCGCGCTGTCGCCCTACCACTTTGCGCGCATGTTCCGTGAAAGCTTCGGTGTGCCGCCGCATCAATACGTGCTAGCCCGACGCATGGCCCGCGCGCGTGAGTTACTGCGCAACAGCTCGCTGGCGCTGGGCGACATCGCACTGGCCTGCGGCTTTGCCAGCGCCAGCCATTTCACCAACCGGTTCAAGCAAAGCATGGGCGCCACACCGGGGGAGTACCGGGCGGCTTTCATCCCATAACCTGTGGGAGCGGGCTTGCTCGCGATTGGGTCTCTGCCCGGACATCCGCGTCGTCTGCATCGCGAGCAAGCCCGCTCCCACCCAAGGCCATAACCTGCGGGCTTAAAACTCCAGGGTGCTGGACAGGGTGAACTGGCGCGAATCTCCGATCGAGACGAAGGTACGGCTGGCCGCCGAGGTGTAGTAAGTGCGGTCAAACAGGTTTTTGACGTTGAACTGGAATTTGACCTTTTGCCCTTCAATGCGGGTGTCGTAGGTGGCGAACGCATCGGCCACGGTGTACGACGGCAGGTCGAAGTCGTTCAGCGCATCGCCCGCCCGTTCGCCCACATAACGGGCACCCGCGCCGACCCGCAACTTGTCACCGCCAATGATGCTGCCGAAGTCATACACTGCCGACACCGAGCCGCTGTTTTTGGCCACGTTCTGCAAGCGCATGCCTTGGTAGGTGTTGTCTTTGGTCACTTCAGCATCGGTGTAGGCGTAGCTGCCAATCAGGCTCCAGTTGTCACTTAACTGGCCGGTGACGTCCAGTTCCAGGCCGCGTGAGCGAACCTGGCCCGCCGTCGAGTAAACAGTGTCTGCGCCCACGGTTGTCGACACCAGTACGTTGCGTTTTTTAATGTCGTACAACGCCACCGTGCCGGTAATGCGTCCCGGAATGTCCAGCTTGGCGCCCAGTTCCCACGACTTGGACTGCTCAGGGGCAATGGCCGAATCGAGTACCACGCCGCCATCCAGCGGGGCGATGCTGGAGTTGGGCTTGAACGATTCGGTGTAGCTGCCGTAGAACGACAACTCATCGGTGTAGCGGTACACCAGCCCTGCACGCGGAATCCATTTAACCCCGTTGGTATCCGTACTGGCTTTGAACGGGATGGCTTTACCCGCCAATTGGTCGTACTTCTGGAAACGCGCACCCGCCACCAGAATCCATTGATCGGTGAGGTGAATGGAGTCTTGGGCAAATAACGAATCGCTGCGCAACAGGTCGGTCTGATTGCTGTCCTTGGCGCTGACCGTGGTGCCCGCCACTTCATTGCCGTACACCGGATTGAGGTAGTTGAAGGTGGACTTGCTGTTTTGGCGGATCAATTCAGCACGGTAGATTTTGCGGTATTCGTCATCCAGGCCAAACACCAGGTCATGCTGCATACCCGCCGCCTGAACCTTGCCTTGCAGGCTGACTGTAGAAAAGCGGTCGGTGGTGAGGGCGCCCTTGGTGCCGTCCATGCTGCGAGTCAGGGTACCGTCCGAGTTGACCTTGGTCACACGCACTTGGCTGGCGTCGTAGGTTTCGCGGTTCCAGCTGTAGCCGAAGTGGGCTTTCCAGTCGTCGTTGAGGTCATGATCGACTTCAAAGCGGTACAGGTCCGAACGTCCTTCCATGTTGTTGAAAGGCTCATCCAGACGGCGCGTGGCCGGGATGTCCAGCGGATGGTTAGTCGCAGGGTTGATCGCCGTGCCACGGTCAAATGGCGAGAGGAATTCGCGGTGTTCGTAGGCCATTAACACTTGAGTGTTGTCGCCGTACCAAGCCAGCGACGGCGCCACGAGGGTTTCGCGGTGCACGCCAAAGTTGCGCCAGTAATCTTCGTCTTCGTGGTCGACGATCATCCGGTAAGCCAGCCCCGAATCACCCAAAGGCCCCGTGCTGTCCAGGCTGCCACCGCTGCCGTTTTTACCCGAGCCATAGCTCGAGCCGCGCACGGTCACGGCGTTGTACTGCTCCAGCAACGGTTTTTTGCTGACCACGTTGACCACTCCGCCCGGGTCTTGAATGCCGTAGAGCAACGAAGCCGGGCCTTTGAGCACCTCGACCCGCTCAGCGGTGGCATTCAGCGCCCGCCCCTGCACGATAGGCATGCCGTCGCGCATGATCGAGCCGTCGCGGTTGTCACCAAAACCGCGCTTCATCACCGAGTCCTGGGTGCTACCCAGCGTATTGCCCTGGGTGATGCCGCTGATATTGTTCAGCGCGTCATCGAGGTTGCGCGGCGCCTGATCGCGAATCACCTGCGCGGGCACCACGTTGATGGTTTGCGGGGTTTCCATGGACGAACCCGTGCCGCGCATCACCGATGACGTGGCGGGAGGCTGATAGGTGGTGTCGTTTTGCATCTGCGAGGTAATGCTGGTCGCCCCCAGATTCAGCGCATCCCCGGTCGGCTGCGGCTCAAGGGCGTAGGTGGTGGCGTCAATACGGCGGACGTTGAAGCCCGAATGCGCCAGCAATTGCTGCAAAGCCTGATCTGCACTCAGGCGACCTTTAATGGCCGGTGCTTGCAGGCCGAATGGCGCCTCATCGGTGTAAACCACACTGAGGCCGGTCAAGCGGCTGAAATCGTTTAATGCCTGGGGCAACGCCTTAGCCGGCAGATTGAAATCAAACAGCGCCACGGGTTGCTGCTGCGCAACGTCTTGCGCCAACGCCACGCTCAACGGGCTGAGTGCCAGACCTGCCATCACCAACGCAGACGCGCCCATCCACTGCTTTACCGAACCGCCTGCCGCCGACCTTGCCCTGGACTTCATGCTCATGACCTGTGTATGACTTGTTACGGAATACGAATTTTTCGCATTTTCAAGCACTACACGGATGGGCTCAGGGTTTACCTCACCTGTTGTTGAAAAATAATTTTAAATCTCCTCTCAATCCGCACTGTGCGTGTTGCACTTCAATTCAATAAGCGCCCGCATATCGGCCATTACTTGATCGTGCGGGACTCCGGGGCCTGGATCATCCAGCGCGGCTTGTACCTTGGCGTGAAACCAACGGTCATAACTGGCCGCCTGCTCTTGGGTTTCGAACGTTTTAGCAGCGGACTCTGCAACACAGTGCGTATGTTTGGCGCTCATGGGGGAGCCCTCCGCGTGAATGTTCGTGAGTCTAATCCGTACCTGATTCACTGTCGTTGCCGGGCCGATGAAGGGGGTGAACCAGATGTACTCAGGCTAGGCTTGAGAATCGGCTTTC
Source organism: Pseudomonas helleri (assembly GCF_001043025.1). Lineage (GTDB taxonomy): Bacteria > Pseudomonadota > Gammaproteobacteria > Pseudomonadales > Pseudomonadaceae > Aquipseudomonas > Aquipseudomonas helleri. The sequence goes on from NZ_JYLD01000003.1 coordinate 355,767, forward strand.
ACAAGCAAGGCACGCCGCTTTGGCTTGAGAGAAAAGTCCGGTAATCAGCGCAGAACAATCACCTTCCCAAACAGGTTGTGCTGTTCAAACCCGAGCACGCCTTGCAGGGAATTAATCACTGTTTGCGGGTCCTGGCTGGGGAAGCTGCCGCTGATACGCCGTTCACCCAACTGCGCATTCAGCAGCACAATCTGCCCGGGGTAATAACGCTTGAGGTCGGCCACGACATCGGCCAGCGGGGTTTTGTAGTACGTCAGCCAGCCCGTGCGCCAGCCCAGTTGTGCAAGGCTGTCGACGCGGTGCACGGTGTCTGCCGTGCCTGCGGCGTAGGCCACTTGTTGATCAGCGGTAAGAATCTGCTGCGGCGCCTGTTTGTCAGCCTTGACCCCGACCCGCCCGGACAACACCGTGACCTGCGCGCCGCCAGGCTGTAAACGAACCTCAAACTCGGTGCCCAACACCCGCGCTTCGCCGCCGTCGGCATCCACCACAAATGGCTGGCCGGTGTGGGTGACGTGAAAAAACGCCACGCCCCGGCGCAATTCGACATGTCGCTCGTTGCCACTGAAGTTCACAGCAATGGCGCTGTCGGCGCCCAGCGTCACTTCGGATTGATCGGCCAGGGTCAAGGTTCGCACTTGCCCCGGCGCACTGACGTAATCGGCCCCCAGATCATTTAGCCAGCGCATGGGTTGCCAACCGGCGAACACCCCGACCATCAGCAACAGGCAGGCTGCTACGGCGAGGCCGCTGGACCAGCGTGCCAGGCGATGACGGCGGCTGACGTTCATCTGCGACAGGTAGCGCTGCATCACCAGCGCTTCTTCATTGGCCAAGGTGCTGCCCGCCACTTCGCTCAGTTCCCACACCACTTGCGCCTGCGCGTAGGCCTCGGCATGGGCCGGGTCTGCTTGCAGCCAGCGGCTGAAGGTGGCCTGGTCGCCGCTTTCGGGCTGGTCATGCAGCACGCTCAGCCATTGCAGCGCGGTGCGCTCCTGCTCGGGTGTCACCTGGATCTTCGAATGTTGAGTCACGATGCTGTCCCTGGCGGCTCTCGCAAGCTGGCCTTGCAGGCCTCTAGGGCGCGCATCATATGTTTTTCGACGGCACTTTGGGACACGCCTGTGACCTTGGCGATCTCGGCATAGGTGCGGCCATGGATGCGATTGAGCAAAAAGATGTGCCGGGTGCGCTCCGGCAGGCTGCGCAAGGCCGCCTCGACCTGGCGCAAATCATTGCCCGCCTCCAGCGCCGCCTGCGGCTCACAGCCTTGGGCGTCAGGCTCGGTCTGCCAATGCTGGTTGAGCCGGTCGCGGCTGCCTTCGCTGCGCAGATGGTCGATAGCGATGTTGCCCGCGCAACGCAGCAAATAAGTGCCCAGTTCCTCAACCTGAACCAAGGGCCGACGCCAGAACCGCAAAAACAAATCCTGAACCAGATCGGCGGCCGTGGCCCGGCAGCCCACGCGGCGGCTGACCAGCGCTTCCATTTGTGGGCGCTGGGATAAAAACACCTGCAGAAAATGCGCACGTCCATGGCGCGATTCACTGCCAGGTCCATCCTTGAGTTCGGGAGGGTTCATGGGCGTCGAGGCGGGAAGTCAAAAAGAAGGCGGATATTAATGATAAATATTCTCATATGCAAAAGCAGATGACGGGCTGTGCTGAATCCTTTGATCAAGGGTGATTGCTCAATCCAATCCCTCGCTACTACAATGCGAACAATTCTTGTTCTCTAAAGCGTCTTCTGCGCAGCTGGAGTGGTCGTTGCCCCCGTCAAACACCGTCGAGGTTCTCTATCAGGACCACCACAGCTGGCTCACCGCCTGGCTGCGGCGCAAGCTGGGTTGCCCGCAAGGCGCTGCCGATCTGGCGCAAGACACCTTTATGCGGCTGCTGACCGCCCGCGAAACACCGACCATTGCCGAACCCCGGGCTTTTTTGACCGTGGTTGCCAAGCGCGTGCTGTTTAACCACTATCGTCGCCAGGAGCTGGAGCGCGCCTATTTGCAGGCGCTGGCAGAGCTGCCCGAGACGCTGGTGCCGTCTGAAGAAGACAAAGCCATCATCCTGCAAACCCTCGCCGAGCTGGATCAATTGCTCGACGGCCTGCCCTCGCCGGTCAAGCGTGCCTTTTTGCTGGCACAGGTCGATGGCCTGAGCTATGCCGAGATCGGCGCGCAACTGGGCATTTCGATTGCCACGGTTAAACGCCACCTGAACAAAGCCGCCCTGCGCTGCTACTTCGCCCTGTGAACGGCGCCTTTAATCATCCGCCAGACATCACCCCGGGGGTCGCCGAGCAAGCGGTGAGCTGGCTGGTGGAAATGCAGGGCGGCGCGCTTAGCCCCCGGCGCCAGCAAGCCTGGGAGCATTGGCTACAGGCCCACAGCGAACACCAACGCGCCTGGGAGCATATTCAGCGGGTCAACCAACGCTTGCGCGGGCTGTCCTCGCCCCTAGCCCACGCCGCGTTGAACGCGCCGAAAAGCAGCAGCCGTCGCCACGCCCTCAAGCTGTTGCTGTTGTTGGGCGCGGGCTCGGCACTGACCTACGGCCTGCGCGACCAATTGCCGATCACCCCGCTGCTGGCGGATTACAGCAGCCCGGTCGGCCAGCGTCGCAAAGTGCAGTTACAAGACGGCAGCCTGATCCAGCTCAACACCGCCAGCTCGGTGGATGTGAACTTCAACGCCCAGCAGCGCGTGATTCGTCTGCTGGAGGGCGAGATGCAGCTGATTACCGCTAAAGATCCCCGGCCTTTGCAGGTGCTCACCGCCGATGGCCTGTTGCAGCCGCAGGCCGCGCGCCTGAACCTGCGCCAATTCAATAACCGCACCGAACTGGCCGTGTTTGATGGCCGGGTCGCGCTGTCACCGGCCGATCACACCGGCGGCCCGTTGTGGGTAAACGCCCATCAGCAAGTGAGCTTTAACCGCTTGGCCTGGAGCACTCCGCAGGCGCTGGACGCTGGCAGCGGCGCCTGGACTGACGGCATGCTGGTGGCCGCACACATGCGCCTGCAAGACTTTCTGGCCGAACTGGGCCGCTACCGCCGCGGCCAACTCAATTGCGACCCTAAAGTCGCTGAGCTGCTGATCTCCGGCACTTACCCGATAGACGAGAGCGAGCGGATCCTTAGCCTGCTGGAAATCAGCCTGCCGGTGCGGGTCAGACGCTTTACGCGGTACTGGGTGACAGTCGAGGCACGTGCGTAACCCCCTGTAGGAGCGAGCTTGCCTCGCGATCTTTTGATCTTTTAAAAGATCGCGAGGCAAGCGATGTGTGCTTATTTCAAAAAACGTGAGCTGTTTTTAAATCTGGCGTGACAGAGAAGGTAAGCCACTTCGGTTATCCCTTCTTCTCAGGACTTTTTCATGCCCGCTCAGCCGTTCCGTCTTACGTCCCTGGCCAGTGTGTTACTGGGTGCCAGCCTCAGCTTCAACGCCGTTGCCGAGGCTGACGCCAAGCACTATCACATCGCACCCTCCTCTCTGGAAAACGCGCTGAATCAGTTTGGACGTGAAGCCGGGGTGCTGATTTCGTTCAGTTCGGCCGCCGCCAGTGGCCTGCAAAGCCACGGCCTGGAAGGTAACTTCAACCCGGAGCAAGGCTTGCAAACGTTGCTCGAAGGCACCGGCCTGCAAGCCCGTTCAGAAGGTGAAGGGGCCTTTAGCCTACAACCGGCACCCGCTGCTGACGCCCCGCACAGTATCGAATTGGGCGCTTCCAGCGTGGTCGGTGACTGGCTGGGCGATGCCGAGCAAATCAATGTGTTCGAGCATCCGGGCGCCCGTGACGTGATCCGCCGCGAAGAGTTCGAACGCCAGGGCGCCACATCTGCCCGCGAGGTGCTCAACCGCATCCCCGGCGTCAACGCCCCGGAAAACAACGGCACCGGCAGCCATGACATGGCCCTCAACTTCGGCATACGCGGCCTCAACCCGCGTCTGGCTACGCGCTCGACGGTGTTGATGGACGGCATTCCGGTGCCGTTTGCGCCGTACGGTCAGCCTCAGTTGTCTTTTGCCCCGGTAAGCATGGGCAACATGGACGCGGTGGATGTGGTGCGCGGCGGCGGTGCCGTGCGTTATGGCCCACAAAACGTGGGCGGCATCGTCAACTTTGTGACCCGCGCGATTCCCGTGGAGCCGACGGTCAAAGTGGGCGTTCAGACCGAAACCAGCCCGTCGTCCACCCAGGACGGCTTCAAGAAAACCGCCAACCTGCTGGCAGGCGGCACGGCCGACAATGGCCTGGGCGGCGCCGTGCTCTACTCCGGAACCCGTGGCAGCGACTGGCGCGAACACAGCGACACGCGCATCGATGACCTGATTCTCAAGGGCAACTACCAACTCGACGAAGCCAACAGCTTCAACGCCATGGCTCAGTACTACGACGGCGAGGCGCAAATGCCGGGCGGCCTGAGCACCGCGGCTTACAAGGCTGACCCGTATCAATCGACCCGCCCGAACGACAAGTTCTGGGGCCGTCGCACGCTGGTTAATTTTGGTTATCGCTACCAGGAAGACCGCCGCGAATTCACGGTGAACAGCTTCTTCACCAAAACCCTGCGCAGCGGGTATCTGGATCAAGGCACCTTCCTCTCGCTGTCACCCCGCGAGTACTGGGTGCGCGGGGTTGAAACGCGCCTGGCCCAAGGCTTTGACCTGGGCAGCAGCGTGCACGAAGTGGGCGTGGGCTATCGCTACATCAACGAAGCCGGGCACGAGTTGCGCTACCGCACGCCTATCGCTGACAACCAACTACCGACCACCAGCAGCCGCAACGACCGCGACACCCGCGGAGCCACCGAAGCGCACGCCTTTTTCATCGACGACAAAATCGATATCGGCAAGTGGACATTCACGCCCGGCATTCGCTACGAAATGATCGAACAGCAGCAAACCAATCTGCTGACCCACGTGAAATATAAAGGCGATTACAACACGCCGCTGCCTGCACTCAACGTGATGTACCACGTCACCGACAGCTGGAATATTTACGCCAACACCGAAGGTTCATTCGGCAGTGTGCAGTACAGCCAGATGCCGAACCGGGTCACTGGCGGCGAAGTAAAACCTGAAAAAGCCCGCACCTGGGAACTGGGCACACGCTACGACAATGGCAACCTGCGCGCGGAGATCGGCGCATTTCTGATCAACTTCAACAATCAATACGACAGCAACCAGACCACCGACACCGTGATCGCCCGGGGTAAAACCCGCCATCAAGGCATCGAAGCCAGCGTCAACTATGCGCTCGAAGGCTTGAGCCCTGAATTGGCCGGTTTCGACGTGTATGCCACCTACGCCTATGTTGACGCGACCATCCGCGAAGATGGGCCGAACAAAGGCAATCGCGTGCCGTTCTCCTCGAAAAACAAAGGCAGCCTTGGCGTTGCTTACACCCAAGGCCCGTGGAAGGCCAATCTGGACAGCACCTTCCAGAGCAACCAGTTCGCTGACAACGCCAACACCCGCACTGAAAGCGCTGACGGCAGCACCGGCCTGATCCCCGGCTACATGCTGTTCAACACCCGCGTTGGCTACGATTTCGGCCATCAACTGTCTGACCTGAACGTTGCCGTCGGGGTTAAAAACATCTTCAACCACGAGTACTACACACGCTCATTTGACGACAACAACAAGGGCAAATACGTGGGCGAACCTCGCACCGTGTACGTCCAGACCTCTGTTGCATTTTGATATAAATCGGCCATGGCCCGCCCATGCGGGCCTTTGCCCCTGTCAAAGACTGACGCGGATCAGGGCCAATGATTGTTCCTGAAAATAGTGCTTGAAATATTTGCTCATCGGCTCAAACACTGTAGGTGAGCGCTGACGATGAACCTTTGAGTCGCGAGGCCGTCACAACTCACACGAGCACGCTAGATAAGGGAAGCATTATGCAAACTGAAGTCTTTTCCGATAAAAACATCGCTGTTGACGCACGCACCCAGAATTGGGTGACAGCTACAGTTGAAGTTACGCTCGAGCGTTACTTGTTAGACCTGACTCGAGTCATCGTGCATGTCACCGATGAGAATGGCGGCAAGTCCGGTCCAAAAGACAAACGCTGCAAAATGGAGGCTCGTCCAAAAGGTCACCAACCGATTCTGGTATCCCACGACGCTAATGAACTGACACTCGCCGTTGAAGGCGCTGCGACCAAACTGCAGCACGCTCTGGAGCATTTGTTCGGCAAGCTAAAGAGTAAACCCACTGCAAAACTGCCCGTTGAGGGGTTCGGAGAGAAAGAGCACAAAACCAGTGCTGACGCTTTGCTCGAAGAAGAATTCCTGGAAAAAGAACAGGCCGCACTCAACAGCTGATTCAGCGCCAAGGGCGCACTAAAAAAGGGCGGGCTTACTTCGGTAAGCCCGCCCTTTTTTGTGGTGCAAAAACGCCAGATTACAATTCGCCCTTCTCCACCTCCGGGTGCTCGCCAGAACCGGCGCCGGTCTTGCGATGCGGGTTTTCGATCTTCACTGACGGGAACTGCGAGGACGCATAGCGCACCACCAGAATCGCAAACGCCAGCAGCAGAATCGCCCCGGTCAGGTACACCACGCCCATGTCTGGCGGGTTGTGGTGCGAGACGTTGGAAATCAGCAGACGGGTCAGCGCCGTGATCGCCACGTAAATCAGGAAGCGCACGGGCATGTGGTTGGTCTTGAAATAAATCCCGACCATCGCCCCCAGTTCCAGGTAGATAAACAGCAGCAGAATGTCGTCGATGCTGATGTTGCCCTTCTCCACCATCTGCAGAAATTCCATCACCGCCGCCCAGGCAGTGACTGCACCAATGGCGAACAAGGCCAGGTAGTGGAAGGTTTCAACGAACAAATTGCCCATCGATTCGGCCAGCTCATGGACCCGGCGACGTAGCTTCTCAGCTTTGTTTACTCTCACGATGCAGCTCCTTGAGTCGATTAAAACGGATCATCCGCGATGAACGTGACGCTTTCTGCATGCAGAAAAAAGGCCAGTCACCGCCAGTGAGATGATGGCCAGCCGCGATTAGACACGTCCTCTGCCATTTGCAGCTAGAGTCAAAAAGTCGCTAGTCAAAGGGCGGTGATTGGCTTATGCTTTTTGCTGTATAAAAACACAGTATTCGTAAGACAACTTATCGTGAAGGCATATGAGGTGGTAAATGGCCGTCGAAGTGGTATACCGCAGCAGCCGAGATCTGGAGCGTTTGTTCATGGATAAAGCCGAAGCTGACCGTCATGACAAAATGCTCGAGCTGGCCGAGCTGCTGGCTGAAGTGTTGCAAAAGGCTGTGCCGTCGCTGAACGAGCAGCAAGTTGAAGAAGCCGGCATCTACATGGCGAAGAACCGCGATGTGTTCGCCAAGGCCTTCAAGAGCCAGCCCGACGCGCTGTCCGAGCTGCTGGTCGAGAGCGAGTAATCAGTCGCGCCCTCGCTTGACTCTCCCCTTTGGGGCAACGTTTACCTTGAAAGGCCTTCTTTCAGGTGAGTGTAGCGATGAGCAAGCGTGTACTGATCATTCTGGGGCATCCCTCGACCGACAGTTTCTGTGGCGCGATAGCAAATAATTATTTCGAGGCAGCAACGCACGCTGGTCACGAGGTGCGCATAGTACAACTGGGTGCTCTGAACTTTGACCCGGTGCTGCACGAAGGTTACAACCAGATCCAGACACTGGAACAAGACCTGCTCGATGCCCAGGCAGACATCATGTGGGCCGAACATCTGGTGTTTGTGTTTCCACTGTGGTGGGGCGGCGTTCCGGCTTTGCTCAAAGGCTTTATCGACCGCACCTTCCTGCCAGGCTTTGCCTTCAAGTACCGCCAGGGCAAAGTCTTCCCTGACAAATTGCTCAAAGGCCGCACCGCCCACCTGCTGGTCGCCATGGACACTGCACCGTGGTATTACAAATGGGTTTACTGGATGCCGGGGCTTCATCAAATGCGCAAGCACACTTTGGCGTTTTGCGGCATAAAACCGCTGACCACTTTGATGTTCGGCCCAGTGTTAACCTCGACCACAACTCAACGGCAAAGGTGGCTGCAACAGGCCATGACGCTTGCCCGTCGCTAATGCTCCGTCGGCCGACGCCTCTTTTAAGGACCTTTCATGTACATCGGCAAAGCGGCCCAATTGTCAGGCACGACCATAAAAAGCATTCGTCACTACGAAGCCATCGGCTTGTTGCCCTCCCCTCAACGTCAGGGCAAATACCGCATCTACTCCCAACACAGTGTTGAGTGGCTGAAGTTCATCAAGTGTGCACAGCAGTTGGGTTTCAAGCTTAAGGAAATGCTCACGATTGTCGAGAACCACCCAGGGCAACCCTTGCCGTGGGAGGTGGTCAGCAACGCCATCGAGGTAAAGAAAAATGCTGTGGCGAGGCAGATCGAAGCATTGCAACAGGTGCAGGCGCAGTTGGTTGAATTTGAAACCCGTTTCAAGGATGCCTCACAACCTGTGAATCCTGGCTGCGATCCTTAACCTGCAGAAAACCGGCCCGCTTTTAGTCCTGCCCATACAGCAGCTTCTGCGCCAATTCGTCCGAAACCCGGGCCGGTGAACGTTTTTCGGCCTGGGCGTGGGCGTAGATGCCGGTCAGACGTTTGCTGATTTGCAGCAAATGCTGATTGATGGTTTCTGGCTGCGCCCCTTGGTGGGTCAACGCCATGTAGATCAGCCCGCCCGAATTGATGACGTAATCGGGTGCATACAAAATGCCCCGACGCTCCAACTGGTCGGCCACTTGCAAGTTGGTCAGCTGATTGTTGGCGCATCCGGCCACAGCAGAGCAACGCAATTGGGCGACGCTGTGCCAGTTCAACACGCCACCCAAGCCGCACGGCGCCAGAATGTCACACGGCGTGCTGAGCAAGGCTTCGCAGGCCACCGGGTGGGCGCCCAACTGCTCCATGGCCAAGCGTACTTTGCCGGGGTCGGTGTCGCACACCAGCAGCTCGGCGCCAGCCGCGTGCAGTTGCTCGGCCAGGGCATAGCCGACTTTGCCCAAGCCTTGAATGGCAACGCGCAAGCCTTCGAGATTGTCACTGCCCAGCCGCGATGAGGCGGTGCTGCGGATGCCGGCAAACACGCCCATGGCCGTGTGCGCCGAAGGATCACCGGCGGCGGTGGTACTGGTGACGTGGCGAGTGTATTGGGCGATGCAGTCCATATCGGCAGTGGAGGTGCCGCTGTCGATGGCGGTGATGTAGCGGCCGTCGAGTTGCTCCACGCAGCGACCAAATGCTTCAAACAGCGCTGAACGGCTTTCAACATGAGGCGCGCGCATGATGACCGCTTTTGCCCCACCGACTGCCAGCCCGGCCAGCGCTGCTTTATAGCTCATGTCCTGGGCCAGACGGACCGCATCGCTGACGGCACTTTCGTCGTTGGGGTACGCCAGATAACGGCACCCACCCAACGCTGGCCCCAAGCGACTGCTGTGAATGGCAATCACGGCTTTAAGCCCTGTAACGGGATCAATACTGAGGTGCAGCGACTCCACATGAGCGCTTTGCATGAGAGCAAACATTAACCAGCCCTCGATCGGTGACAGGTAAACGCCAGTATAGGCCGTCGCAAAAAAGGCGTTGAAGTGAGCAGGAATAAGGTTCGAGGATTTGCGCTGGTTGCAGGTATATGGAGAACGTCCGGAACTGCCGCTCCGTGTTCGACGCGGCGCTGTCGCGCAGCAAACAGGACAGCGAATATCTTCAGCATCCCCCAATCGGTTCCCTCTCCTTCGGGAGAGGGCTAGGGTGAGGGGGTGCTCTTGATTTGAGTACATATCCATTGCTGCGGCAATGGCCTCTTAGATCAAAAGCCGATCAAGATCAAAAGATCGCGAGGCAAGCTCGCTCCTACAGGGATGTGGTTAACCGCCATCTGCGATCTTTTGATTGTGAAAGTTACCCGTTAAACGGGCGTATCCGGTTGCCGTGCCGGGTGCGCCTGGATAAAGGCCGGGTGCTGTTCGGCCAATGCCGCCACCCTCGCAATGCGTGGATAAGCCGTCAGCAACACGTTGAACCGTTGTGCCGCGTACACCTGCGGGATCAGGTACACGTCTGCCAGGCCCGGCTCCGGGCCAAAGCAATAGCCGCTGTCACCGATCATGTGTTCGATGGCCGCCAAACCCTGGCTGATCCAATGCTCGATCCACTGGCTTACCTGCTCTTCGTTCTGCCCCTGTTGGCGCAGTTGGTTGAGCACGCTGACGTTGTGCAGCGGGTGGATATCGCAGGCCACCAAAGCTGCAACGGCACGTTCGTGAGCGCGGGTGATCAGGTCTTCGGACAGTAATGGCCGCACCGGGTAGCGTTCTTCGAGGTATTCGATGATCGCCGGTGACTGGATCAATACGCTGCCGTCATCGGTGCGCAAGGCCGGTACGCGGCCCTGCGGGTTGATCGCCTGGTAAATGGGCTGGCGATGCTCGCCTTTGAGCAGGTTGATCGGCACGGCCTGGTAATCCAGGCCTTTGAGCGCCAAAGCGATGCGCACCCGGTACGACGAGGTCGAACGGTAGTAAGCAAAGAGTTCCATGGCTCGCTCCTCAGCGTGCAGCGACAACCTTGCCGCGGCATTCGCCGAAACCGATTGAGGCAAAACCTTCACGCTTGCAACGGGCGCGGAAGATGATTTCGTCGCCGTCCTCAAGGAATTTGCGCACTTCACCCGACGCCAGTTCAACCGGATGTTTACCGCCTTCGGTAATTTCCAGCAGGCTGCCCAGTTGCGAATGATCAGGGCCTGACAAGGTGCCCGAACCGAACAAGTCACCCGACTGCAATTGGCAACCGTTGACGCTGTGGTGGGCCACCAACTGCGCGGCGGTCCAGTACATGTTCAGGCTGTTGCTCAAGCCCAAACGCTGCGCAGGCAGGTTTTGCTCGCGCATCGATGCGGTCAACAGCAGCACTTCCAGTTCGATATCCAATGCACCATGGGCCTGATCGTGGGCATCCAGCAGATACGGCAGCGGCTGCGGATCACCTTGCGGGCGCGCAGGTTGTGCACGACGGAACGGTTCCAGGGCTTCGGCGGTCACCACCCATGGCGAGATGCTGGTGATAAAGCTTTTGGACAGGAACGGCCCCAGCGGCTGGTATTCCCACGCCTGAATGTCACGCGCCGACCAGTCGTTGAGCAGGCAGAAACCGGCAATGTGTTCGCTCGCCTCGCCGATCGCGATGGCATCGCCCATGTCGTTGCCCTGGCCGATCCAGATGCCCAACTCCAGTTCATAGTCCAGACGGGCGCAGGGGCCAAACACCGGTTCGGTCTGCCCGGCGGGCAAGGTTTGGCCTTTAGGACGGCGCACGTCGACGCCCGACGGGCGAATGGTCGAGGCACGGCCGTGGTAGCCGATTGGTACGTACTTGTAGTTGGGCAGTAACGGATTGTCGGGGCGGAACAGTTTGCCGACGTTTTTCGCGTGTTCAATGCCCACGTAGAAGTCGGTGTAATCACCGATTTTGGCGGGCAGGTGCAGTTCGCAATCAGCCGCCAGCGGTAGCAGTTTGGCGCCCTGGGCTTCGATCTTGCCGCGCAGGGTGCTGCCTTCGCCCAGCAGTTCCAACAACCGTTCACGCAAGGCCACGCGAGCGCTTTTGCCCAAGGCAAAGTAGGCGTTCAAGGCGCCGCCCAACGAGGCTTCTACGGCGACTTTGGCAGGCCCCTCGAACAAACCGGCAGCCAGTGCGGCTTCCAGGTCGAAGATGTGCTCGCCGATCGCAACGCCACTGCGCGGAGCTGAACCTTGAACGCTAAACACGCCCAGCGGCAGGTTTTGTAACGGGAAATCGCTGTGACCATTGGCGGAGGCGATCCAACTACGGGTTAAAGTGGACTGGGTCATGGTTATCTCCGGTTCGGGGTAAAGGTCGAGGGCAACGAAGCCCAGCAAGCGTCGTAATGGGGTTGCAGTTGCGGGCACTCGAGGGCGAATTGGCTCGGACGCAGCACCTGGCTGGTCTCAAACATAAAGGCCATGGTGTTGTCGATTTTGCTCGGTTGCAGATCGGCCGCAATGGCTTTGCTGCAGGTTTCGGCATCCGGGCCGTGGGCGCTCATGCAACTGTGCAGCGAAGCACCGCCGGGCAAGAAGCCTTCGGCCTTGGCGTCATAGCTGCCCTGGATCAGGCCCATGAATTCGTTCATCAAGTTGCGGTGGAACCACGGCGGCCGGAAGGTGTTTTCTGCCACCATCCAGCGCGGCGGGAAGATCACGAAGTCGAGGTTGGCCAAACCCGGCACGCTGGTCGGCGAGGTCAGCACGGTAAAGATCGACGGATCGGGATGATCGAAGCTGACGGTGCCGATGGTGTTGAAACGGCGCAGGTCATATTTGTACGGCACATTGTTGCCATGCCACGCGACCACGTTCAGCGGCGAGTGATCCAGCTCGCAAGCCCACAGTTCGCCGAGAAACTTTTGCACCAGGGTGACCGGCTGCTGCGAGTCTTCGTAGTGCGCGGTCGGGCTCAGGAAGTCACGCGGGTTGGCCAGGCCATTGCTGCCAATCGGCCCCAGATCGGGCAGGCGCAGCGGCGCGCCGTGGTTTTCTGCGATGTAGCCGCGGGCTTGTGCGTCGAGCAGTTCAACGCGGAACTTGAGCCCGCGCGGGATCACGGCAATTTCCAGAGGCTCCAGGTCCAGACGCCCCAACTCAGTGGCAATGCGCAAACGGCCCTGCTCCGGCACCAGCAGCAACTCGCCATCAGCATTGAAAAACACACGCTGCATCGAGGTGTTGGCGCGGTAGCTGTAGATGCTGATCCCGGCAGGTTTGTCCGGGCCAGCGTTGGCGACCATGCCGACCAGACCGTCGATAAAATCGGTGGGCTCGGCAGGAATCGGCAGCGGGTTCCAGCGCAGGCGGTTAGGCGTCACCGGCCCCAACGGGCCACCGGCCAATTGGCGCTCAAGCTTGGTAAAGGCCGGGTGATTGGCGGACGGCTTGATCCGGTACATCCAGGTGCGCCGCGACTCGCTGCGAGCCATGGTGAAGGCCGTGCCAGAGAGCAATTCGGCGTACAGGCCATAGGGGACTTTTTGCGGAGAGTTCTGCCCGACGGGCAACGCGCCCGGCAATGCTTCACTGCTGAATTCGTTGCCAAACCCGGATTGATACGCGAGGTCAGACAAAGACGAGTCGAGGTTCATGGAGCCTCCAGAGTGGAGAAAACAGTGGACTCACTCAACGCTGAACCGCGTGTGTGTCACTGCGTTATTTTTATCGTAATCGAATTACGCATAACGTAATTTGATTGGCAGTAAGCGTCAAGCTATAAAGACGCCCATTCATCCCGAGACCCGCGCCCCCATGCAAAAGCCTCCAAGCACCGCTGACAGCACCGGCAAACAGAAAGTGCGCTCTGCTGAAGTCGGCACTGACATCCTCAAGGCCTTGGCCGAGCTGCCGCCATCGACCTCGTTATCGCGTCTGGCCGAGCACGTGCAGATGCCGGCGAGCAAGGTCCATCGTTACTTACAGGCGCTGATTGCCAGCGGGTTTGCCGAGCAAAATACCGCCACCAACCATTACGCCCTGGGCCGCGAAGCATTGCGCGTGGGGTTGGCCGCGCTCAACAGCATGGATGTGCTCAAAGTCGCCGCCCTGCCGATGGCAGAGCTGCGTGATGACTTGAACGAAACCTGTTTTCTGGCCGTGTGGGGCAATCAGGGTGCGACCGTGGTGCACATCGAAGCCGCCGTTCGTGCGGTCACGGTGGTGACCAAGCTGGGTTCGGTGCTGCCGCTGCTCAGTTCATCCACCGGGCTGGTGTTCAACGCCTTTTTGCCTGACCGCGAAACCGCCGAATTGCGCGCGCTGGAACTTGCCACCGACCATGTGCACCCGCTGCAACCTGCCCAGGCTTATACCGCGATCAGCGAGCAGATCCGCACCCGTGGTCTGCATTTTGTGCACGGCCTGTTGATGCCTGGCGTCGATGCGCTGTCGGCGCCGGTGTTTGAAGCGACTGGCAAAGTGGCGGGCGTGCTGACCGTGGTTGGCCCCACGTCACTGTTCCATGCCGATGAACATGGTCCGGCCGCGCAGCGCTTGCTGGCGGCGGCCCACGCCGTCAGTTGGCTCATGGGCTACCAGCCCGGTTGATCACCGAACACTGAGGCCAATCAGATGCAGGCCTGCAAACTGTTGCCTAATTTGTAACAGAGCTTGTCGTAAACCGGCCTTACTCCCAGGCCGGCGAGCCCTTATTCTTGTCGCACTTACCGGGCACACCCGCCCGCCAGAGCATTGAGTCACAGTGATTCTGCTCTCACTGTTTACCCTGACGTTGATTTGCTGCTCCTTGATGAACGTCTTCTTTGGCCGCTGTTTTACAGCGGCCTTTTTTATGCCCGAGATTTAAGCCCTGATGCGGGATTTAAATCATCAGCATCAACAAGGGCGCGGCCAGCAGGTTGAGGATCCCGGTGAGGACCATGACCAAACCGGCCACCGAGCCTTCTTCGCTGCCCACTTCACGGGCACGGCTAACGCCCGCACCGTGAGCACCGACCGCAAACAGTGCACCGCGCGCCAGGCTGCTGCGCAACGGCAACCATTTGAGCAGGATGCCGCCCATCATGGCGCCAAACACGCCCGTGAACATCACGAACACGGCGGTGAGTTCCGGCACGCCGCCCAGGCTTTGCGCAACGGGCATGGCGAACGGCGTGGTAATGGAGCGCGGCACCAGCGACAAGGTCAGTGATGTGTCGAGTGCCAGCACTTTGGCCAGCCAGTACGAGCTGCCAATCGAGGCGACACTGCCCGCCATCATGCCGAGCAACAACGCCAGCCAATGCCGCGCCAGCAGCTTGCGTTGCTGCCAAATCGGTACGGCGAACGCGACGGTCACCGGGCCGAGCACCAGCATCAGCCAATGGGTATCACGGGAATATTCGGCGTAGGCGGTGTGTAGCGGCGCGGCCACTGCCAGCAACAAAGCAGGCACCAGAATCAGCGGCGACAGCAGATAGCGCCCGGTGCGCCGGTACAACCAGCGGCTCAGGCCATAAGTGCCCAGCGTGAGTACCAGCCAGAACATCGGCATCAGTTCAGCCCTCATGGCGCAGCTTCCAGCGGCACACGGCTTCTACGGTAAAGGCCGTGACAATCATCACCAACAGGGTGCTCACACCAATCACCAACAAAATGCGCCAGCCCTCATCACGCACCAAAGCACCGTGATCGAGCAGGCTCATCAAGGCGGGAATAAAGAACAACAGCATTTCGGCCATCAGCACACCGGCGCCCAGCTGCAAGGTGGCGGGCTTGACCCAGCCCAGGGCGAAGGCTAGCAGTAACAGGATCATGCCCATCACGCCGCCGGGGATCGGCACCTGCAACCACGCGGCGATCTGGCAGCCGACAAAATAGATGGCCAGCAATACGGCGATTTCACCGATCAGCCGACCCATACGTTTTACATCGAAGCGTTTCATAGTGGTTCCAGTGCAGACAGGCCTTCAGTTTAAAGATGCACCTTCCATACCTAAAACGAATTGTTAGACTGGCCTGCATTCCAGTCTGGAATCACATCATGGAATTCAAACAACTGCGCACCTTCGTTGAGGTGGTACGCCACGGCGGCTTTACCCAGGCCGCCCAACACCTGCACATCAGCCAATCGGCGGTGAGCAAACAAGTCGCACAACTGGAGCACAGCCTCAGCACGACGCTGTTTGACCGGTTCGGTTCGCACGTGCGCCTCACTGCAGCCGGACAGGTGGTGCTGCAACGCGCCGAAGGCATGCTGCGGTTGCACAATGAGTTATTGAGTGAGCTTGATGACTTGAGCCACCTGGAACGCGGCGAGTTGAAACTGGGTTTGCCGCTGCTAGGCGGTAATGCGCTGTTTGCCAACCTGTTTGCCGAGTACCGGCGTCGCTACCCGAATATTCAGGTGCAACTGCTCGAAGGTGGCAGTTTGAATATTGAACAGGCGGTGTTGAGCGGCGAACTGGAGTTGGGCGGCAGCCTGACGCCCAAAAACAATCAGGCGTTTTCCTGGCAGCCCTTTTGCGACGAGCCGCTGGACGCCTTGCTGCCGGCCAATCATCCGCTGGCAGAAGGCGGCAGCGTGCGCCTGGAGCAACTGGCCGAGACGCCGTTTTTGCTCTATCAACGCAGCTTTGTGCTTAACGATCGTGTAGTCCAGGCCTGCCAGCAAATGGGCTTTACCCCC
The DNA here is from genome assembly GCF_001043025.1 of Pseudomonas helleri. GTDB lineage: Bacteria > Pseudomonadota > Gammaproteobacteria > Pseudomonadales > Pseudomonadaceae > Aquipseudomonas > Aquipseudomonas helleri. The sequence goes on from NZ_JYLD01000003.1 coordinate 371,964, forward strand.
AAGGAAGGCGGGCGCAGCGGCCAGTCAGACTTTTTGGTGGCGCTGGTGGCGGCCGGCCAAGGCGTGGTCTTGTTGCCCAGCGTGGTCGCACGCGAACTGGTGCGCCCCGACGTCATACGTTTAAAGCTGATTGCCCCCGACACCCTACGCTGGGACATCGCCTTTATCTGGCGCGAAGGCGCGTACTTGTCACGCGCAGCTCAAGCCTGGCTGGAGCTGCTGCGTGAGCGGTCGATTACTGGGTCAGTGCTTTGATGAAGTCTTCTACCCACGGCTCGGAGTCGCCTTCAGGGTTAACGGTTTCGCTGGCATCCAGGCGCAGCATCGGCTGGACTTCACGCAGGCCCAGCTCGGCAAACAGTTCAGTGAGCAGTTGGCCACCGCCGCAGTAGGTGTCGCCGTAGCTGGAGTCGCCCAACGCGATCACGGCACCCGGCAGACCGCGCCAGGCGGCGGGCAGCAGGTCACGGATCTCGCTGTACAACGGGGTCAGGTTATCAGGCAGCTCGCCCATGCCGGTGGTTGAGGTCACCGCCAAAAAAGCGTCCGGAGCAAAGGCCTGAATTTCGGCCAGCGTGGCGCGCGGGTTAAACAGCACCTCAAAACCGGCATCGGTCAGCAGTTGTTTGGCGTTGCGGGCGACTTCTTCTGCGGTGCCGTACACCGAGCCTGAAAGGATGGCGACTTTCATCAATCTGATCCTGTAACTGACTAAAAGGCAGGGATACTAACAGGTGACGCCATGCTTTCGGTGATAGCACGTAGACAGCTTGTCGCGATGTCCTAAAATGGCTCGAACTTAACTGACTTTTGGAGTGCTGCACCATGATCAACGCCCGTTTACTGCAGCGCATGGTGGACGCGTCCCAGGACGGTATTGTGGTGGCCGAGCAGGAAGGTGAAGACAACATCCTTATCTACGTCAATAAAGCGTTTGAGGCACTGACGGGCTACAGCAGCGACGACATCCTGTATCAGGACTGCCGCTTTTTACAGTCAGGCGACCGTGACCAGATTGGTTTGCACTTGATCCGCGAGGCCATCGCCAGCGGAGAGCCGACACGACAGGTGCTGCGTAATTACCGCAAAGATGGTTCGCACTTCTGGAACGAACTGTCGATCACACCGGTGTTCAACGACGCTGATCAGTTGACCTATTTTATTGGGGTGCAAAAGGATGTCACCCAACAGGTAAAAGCTCAGCAAAAAGCCGCTCAACTGGAGATCGAGTTGGCGGCAGTAAAAGCTGAACTGGAGGCGCTCAAAGCGGCCAACGGTGTTAGCGCGCCGCCGCTTGCTTAAGCTCAGCGTCCAGGCGCTGGTTCATCAAAGCGGTCTCGCTGCCCAGACAGGCAATCGATGAGCCAGCCAGCGCGTCTTGTGCCACATTGGCGGCCTCACCGGCCAGCGCCACTGAACAGTCCAGCGATTGCGCAAGGCGGATCAAGCGGCGCTGATGGGCTGCGCCCACTACCTGACGGGCGAACAGCACGACCGCACGAGGCTGAACCTGCTCACAAATCAGCGACAGCTCATCCAGCGGCTGGCCAACGGCCAATACCCTGATCAGCCGGTCATTGCGACTCAACAGCAAACCGGTCACCAGCAGTTCCAGCTCTGTGCACAACTCGGGCAGTCCCACCAGCAACACGCAATTGTGGGCGTCCATGGGTTGCAGGTGCAGGCGCTGCTGAACGCGGCCGCGCAAAAAGCGATCAAGCAGCAACCATTCGCTGGTGCGCCCAAACTCATCTTGCGCCTTGAGCAGTTGCTCCCAGAGCGGCATCAAGATGCTTTTGAACACGACTTCCAGCGGGTAACTGGAGAAAATCTGCCCGTACAGGCGATCCAGTTCAGCTTCGTTAAAGGCGCTGAGCGCAGCTTGAACACGCGCTTGCCACTGTTGGTATTCGTCAGCCAAAGCCTCTTTCGGCACGCTGACAGAGGCGGTCGGGCGTGCCAGCAATTCGGCCACTTTGCTGACCGCAACGCCGCGCTCAAGCCAGCCCATAACCTGACGCACTGCCTCAATATCGCTCATTGTGTACAAGCGATGCCCTGTTTCGGTGCGTGTCGGCTGGATCAAACCATAGCGCCGCTCCCACGCACGCAAGGTCACCGGGTTAATGCCGGTGAGCCGGGCGACTTCTCTGATCGGGTACAGGCCCGGCAGTTCTGGCTGACCTGCCGCGAGCGCAACGGGCTCAAGTTCAGTGATCACGGGCATGGTTAAGGCCTGTTACAAGAGTGAATGGAGGGATTCTACGCTTCATCTCCCTCGCTGTGGCGATCCCGTTGACTGCGTTCGGGAACAATCCTTGCTTGTTTTTTCCAGACACAGCCCACCACCCCGGCGCTGTGTTTTGTGATTGCCCTACCCGGGCAGCATCAGCCTCATGGAGATACACAATGTCTACCTCCCCTGTCACCTTGATGGTCGCGCGCCGTGTCGCGAAAGGCCGTTACCAGGAACTGATCGCCTGGCTGCACGAAGGCGAACAGTTAGCCACCGACTTTCCCGGTTACTTGGGTTCAGGCGTGCTGGCACCGCCCCCGAGCGACGATGAATTCCAGATCATTTTCCGCTTTGCCGACGAAGCCACCCTGCACGCGTGGGAACACTCCGTGTCGCGCAAGGCCTGGTTGCAGCGCGGCAGCCACCTGTTTGCCAACCCTTCAGAACATCGCGTCAGCGGCATCGATGGCTGGTTTGGCGCCGCCGGGCAGCGCCCACCTCGCTGGAAACAGGCCGTGGCCATCTGGTTGGCGTTCTTTCCGGTGTCGTTGTTGTTCAACTTTGCGCTAGGCCCATTGCTGGGCGAGTTGAGTTTGTTGCCACGGGTGTTTGTCAGCACCTTGGCACTGACGCCGCTAATGGTTTATCTGTTTATTCCGCTTTCGACCCATTTGCTCGCAGGCTGGCTGCACAGCACGCCCAACAAGCCCTTGCGCACAAACTCCCTCGCGCAACGCAGTTAACCGATCGCCCCGGGCTTGGCAGTCAGGTCGCGGACGCTGGTATAGTTTTGCCATTGCGCCGCGACTGTTTCCGGCTATTTCGCATCGAGCCCGTCATGCCCACGTCTTCTGCCCCGATCCTGATCACTGGTGCTGGCCAGCGCATTGGTTTGAACTGCGCCCGGCAACTGATGGCTGACGGTTATCCCGTCATCATCAGCTATCGCAGCGAAAAGCCCGGCGTGCAGGCGTTACGCGAGCTGGGCGCGACCACGTTGTATGCCGACTTTTCCAGTGAAGGCGGCATTCTCGACTTTATTGAGCGGCTTAAAGCCCACACCGACACGTTGCGGGCTATCGTCCATAACGCCTCAGCGTGGCTGGCAGAGACGCCTGGCACTGAAACCAGCGCTTTTACCCAGATGTTCAGCGTGCACATGCTCGCCCCGTATCTGATTAACCTGCATTGCAGCGAATTGTTGTTGCGCTCAAGCCCGGCCGACATCGTGCATATCAGCGATGACGTGACCCGCAAAGGCAGTAGCAAGCACATAGCCTATTGCGCCACCAAAGCCGGGCTCGACAGCCTCACGCTGTCATTCGCGGCTAAACTGGCGCCCCATATCAAAGTAAACGGCATCGCTCCGGCCTTGCTGATGTTCAACCCAGACGACGACGCGGCGTACCGCACCAACGCCCTGGCCAAGTCAGCCCTGGGCATTGAGCCCGGCGCCGGGGTGATTTACCAAAGCCTGCGCTACCTGCTGGATAACCCGTACGTGACCGGCACCACCTTGACCGTCAACGGCGGACGACACGTTAAGTAAGACGTCCGCGAGGAAGTATTTCATGAGCACATCATTGCCTGAGCATTACCGCGAGATCCTGGTCGGCCTCGGTGAAAACCCTGAGCGTGAAGGCCTGCTCGACACCCCGAAACGCGCCGCCAAGGCCATGCAGTATCTGTGTCACGGCTATGGCCAGAGCGTGGAAGACATCGTCAACGGCGCCCTGTTTGCCTCAGACAGCGATGAAATGGTGATCGTCGCTGACATCGAGCTTTACTCGTTGTGCGAGCACCACCTGCTGCCGTTCATTGGCAAGGCCCACGTGGCCTACATTCCGACCGGCAAAGTATTGGGGCTGTCGAAAGTCGCCCGCATCGTCGACATGTTTGCCCGTCGCCTGCAGATCCAGGAGAACCTCACCCGCGAAATCGCCGACGCCATTCAGAGCATTACCCAGGCGGCGGGCGTTGCCGTGGTGATTGAAGCCAAGCACATGTGCATGATGATGCGCGGTGTAGAAAAACAAAATTCGACCATGAACACCTCGGTCATGCTTGGCGCGTTTCGCGAGTCGAGCAGCACCCGCATGGAGTTCCTGCAATTGATTGGACGGAGCAAGTCGTAATGCCACAACTTCAGCCAGGAACGGCCCGCATCCGTGTCAAAGACCTGCGTCTGCGCACCTTTATCGGGATTAATGAAGACGAGATCCTCAATAAGCAGGATGTGTTGATCAACCTCACCATCCTGTATGCCGCGCAAGAAGCGGTACGGGATAACGACATCGATCACGCCCTGAATTACCGGACCATCACCAAGGCGGTGATTCAGCACGTCGAAGAGAACCGCTTCGCCCTGCTTGAGCGCCTGACCCAGGAACTGCTCGACCTGGTGATGAGCAACACCGCCGTGCAGTACGCCGAAGTCGAGGTCGACAAGCCCCACGCCCTGCGCTTTGCTGAATCGGTGTCGATTACGCTAGCGGCTTGCCGCTAAGCTACAGCCCACTGAACCCAGGTAAATTTTATGACGCCCCAAGAACAACTTGAACTTGAAGCTGCCGCCTTTCGCCGCCTTGTCGCGCATCTGGACAGCCGCAAAGACGTACAAAATATTGACCTGATGAACCTCTCGGGTTTTTGCCGTAACTGCCTGTCCAAGTGGTACAAGGCCGCGGCAGATGAGCGTCAGATCGAGGTCAGCCTCGATGACGCCCGTGAAGTGGTCTACGGCATGCCGTACGCCGAATGGAAAAACCTTTACCAGAAAGAAGCCAGCGCCGAACAAGTAGCGGCGTTCGCCAAAGGAAAACACGAATGACTGATTTGAACACCCTGCGCGCCAGCCTCAACAGCGGCGAACACGTATTTGCCGACACGCTTGCGTTTGTCGCCGCGCAGTACGATTACCAGCCGCAGGCTTTCAACAACGGCGGCGTCGAGAACGCGGCCGGGCAAAACGAAGGCTCGTGCAAGACCTTGGGCCTGGCCCTGCTCGAAGGGTTCAGCGATCAAGAAGCGCTGCTGGCGTTCGGCGAGCATTACCGCTCGGTACTGGCGACGCCAGAAGGCACCGACCACGGCAACATCCGCGCGCTGATCAGCCACGGCCTGGCCGGGGTTACATTCCAGACCCAGCCGCTGACGCGCAAGGCTTAAAAAGCCTTGTAGGAGCGAGCTTGCCTCGCGATCTTTTAAAAAATCAAAAGATCGCGATGCAAGCTCGCTCCTACAGGTTCTTTGCCCACAAAAAAACCGGCCGAAGCCGGTTTTTTAGGCGCTACGGATTACTTGAACTCAGCGTTTTGCAAGCCGTCCAGGTAACGCTCGGTGTCCAGTGCTGCCATGCAGCCGGCACCGGCCGAGGTGATGGCTTGACGGTAAACGTGGTCAGCCACGTCGCCTGCCGCAAACACGCCTTCGATGCTGGTCGCAGTGGCGTTGCCTTCACGGCCGCCCTTGACCACCATGTAGCCGTCTTTGAGTTCCAGCTGGCCTTCGAACAGCGAGGTGTTCGGGGTGTGGCCGATGGCGATGAACACGCCGTCTACTTTGATTTCGTCAAAGCTGCCGTCGTTGTTTTTCAGGCGGGCACCGGTCACGCCCATGTTGTCACCCAGCACTTCGTCCAGGGTGGCGTTCAATTTGAACTCGATCTTGCCTTCAGCTACGCGGGCGTTCAGCTTGTCGATCAGGATTTTCTCGGCGCGGAAGGTTTCGCGGCGGTGAACCAGGGTCACTTTGCTCGCGATGTTGGCCAGGTACAGGGCTTCTTCAACTGCCGTGTTACCGCCACCCACGACTGCCACCGGCTTGTTGCGGTAGAAGAAACCATCGCAGGTTGCACAGGCCGACACGCCCTTGCCCATAAAGGCTTCTTCAGACGGCAGGCCCAGATAACGGGCGCTGGCGCCGGTAGCGATGATCAGCGCATCGCAGGTGTAAGTGCCGCTGTCGCCGGTCAGGCTGAACGGTTTGTTTTTCAGATCAACGGCGTTGATGTGATCAAACACGATCTCGGTTTCAAAACGCTCGGCGTGTTCACGCATGCGCTCCATGAGGACCGGGCCGGTCAGGCCGTGTACATCGCCCGGCCAGTTGTCGACTTCGGTAGTGGTGGTCAGTTGACCGCCCGCCTGCATGCCCGTGATCAGCAGTGGTTTGAGGTTAGCCCGGGCAGCGTAAACAGCGGCGCTGTAACCGGCAGGGCCAGAACCCAGAATAATCACACGCGAATGACGTACTTCAGACATGACTCACTCCTATGGCCGCCCGTGAAGAAATAAGGGCGGAACGCCGCTTTACCGGCTGGAATAAAAAGAAACCGCTCACCTGCTCAGGCCAGGTCTGTCACCCGCAGGTCCTGAAAAATGTAGGTGCAGCGTATATAGGCCGCTGAGAGTAAGGAAATACGCATTAACAATCCAGCTCATAGCAGGTCTCTATGTGCTCAAATTCATCATTGGACGTCTTTGTTACAGTTATTGTCGAATCCGCCTCCAGGCTTTCGCCTCGCGCGCAAAGCCGTTAAGGTCGGCCGATTTTCCATTGCCCGGAGCCCACTATGCCCGCCCCTGTTCTATCTGGCCCGCAGTACCTGCGTGAAGGCCTGAAGCTGGTCCTGAGCCCAGGCCTGCGTTTATTTGTGCTGTTGCCGCTGCTGATCAACCTGGTGCTGTTTGTCGGGCTGATTTACTTCGCCGGGCATCAGTTCAGCCTGTGGGTCGACACATTGATGCCGACGCTGCCCAACTGGCTGAGTTTTCTCAACTACGTGTTATGGCCGCTGTTTGTGGTGTTGCTCATTCTGATGGTGTTTTTCACCTTCACCATGTTCGCCAACATCATCGCCGCGCCTTTTAACGGGTTTCTCTCGGAGAAAGTCGAAGCCGTGGTGCGCGGGGTCGATAACTCGCCGCCGTTCAGTTGGGGCGAACTGATCGCCATGGTGCCCCGCACACTGGCCCGTGAAATGCGCAAGCTGGGCTACTTTCTGCCCCGCGCGATTGCCTTGCTGATTTTGTCGTTTGTGCCCGTGATCAACCTGATTGCAGCACCGTTATGGCTGATTTTCGGGGTCTGGATGATGGCCATCCAGTACATCGACTACCCGGCCGACAACCACAAACTGGGCTGGAACGAGATGCTCGCCTGGCTGCGCCAGAAACGCTGGCAGAGCCTGAGCTTTGGCGGGGTGGTGTATCTGGTGCTGCTGGTACCCGTGGTCAACCTGCTGATGATGCCTGCCGCCGTGGCCGGGGCAACGCTGTTTTGGGTACGTGAGCGGGGCGAAGAAGCCCTGGCCGTGAAAAAGCCATGAAGGGATAAAAAACACGGCTCTCAGCGCTGCATTAAAAACGCTGAGAGCCTTATTGCACCTAAGCTGTCTCCACGCTGTCTACGGTTCAGTCGCCATAAATTCATCATTTGGCTGACACGTAGCCGACACAGATCACGTTGAGACTGGTGCCATGACAACTGCCCTGCATATTTCCCTGATCACCGAAACGTTTCCACCAGAAATAAACGGCGTGGCCAACACCCTTGGGCGTTTGTTTGATGGCCTGCGCGCTCGCGATCACCATGTGGAGCTGGTTCGCCCTCGCCAGACCTGCGATGGCAATCAACGCAGTAACGATCAGGTGATGCTGTGCCGGGGCTGGTCTATCCCCGGTTATCCGGGACTACAGTGGGGCATGGCCTCCACCCGGCGCTTGATGAAGCGCTGGCAAGTACAACGCCCGGACGTGGTGTATATCGCCACCGAAGGCCCGCTGGGATTGTGTGCACTGCGCGTGGCACGCCGACTGGGTATTGCAGTGGTCAGCGGCTTTCATACCAACTTCCAGCATTACTCCAGCATTTACGGCCTCGGGGTATTTACCCGGCTGCTGACCCAATATTTGCGCTGGTTCCATAACCGCTCGGCGTTGACTCTGGTGCCCAGCGCCAGCCAGCGGCTCGAACTGCAGCGTCGGCACTTTGATCGCCTGGAGCTGCTGGAGCGCGGGGTCGACAGCCGACTGTTCAGCCCGGCGAAACGCCAAAGCGCCTTGCGCCAGAGTTGGGGATTGGGCGAAGACGATATTGCCCTGCTGCATGTCGGTCGCCTGGCACCCGAGAAGAATCTGGGTGCACTCAAGCACTGCCTGGAAGCCTTGCAGGAGCGCTTCCCGCGGCGCCGCTTCAAGCTGATCATCGTCGGTGACGGGCCCAAACGGGCCGCACTGGAAGCCTCGCTGCCGGATGCGTTTTTTTGTGGCGCTCAATCCGGTGAAGACCTGGCCCGCCACTATGCCTGTGGCGACGTGTTTTTGTTCCCGAGCCTGACCGAAACGTTCGGCAATGTGGTGCTAGAAGCCTTGGCTTCGGGGCTGGGCGTTGTGGCTTATGACGCCGCCGCGGCGGGCCAGCATATTCGTCATGGCTACAACGGCGTGCTGGCCATGCCAGGGGATGAATATGCCTGGATCGATGCTGCCGCCTGGCTCCTTGAAGAGCCGGAAACCCTGCGCACCGTGCGTCTCAATGCGCGCCACCATGCCTGTCGCCAGGGCTGGCCGCAAATTATCGAACAGTTCGAAAACCAGTTGCAGCGCGCCTGCCAAAGCCAGACAGGTCCGTTGCCGCTATCTGAATAAACCCGCCCTGACCTGTGCCGCGCGATCGTGAATCAACAATCATGCAGAGCGCTGATGACATAACTTAGAGGCGCAAAAAAAGGCGCCAACAGGCGCCTTTCTTTACTCGCTCACAGGTGAGCGAAGTAGCCGGTATCAGTGCTGATGACCGCCTTCACCGTGCACGTGGCCGTGAGCAACTTCTTCTTCGCTCGCGTCACGTACAGCAACAACCTTTACCTTGAAGTTCAGGCGCTGACCCGCCAACGGGTGGTTGCCATCAACGGTTACGTCGTCGCCGTCCAGATCACGGATGGTCACGATTTGCATTTGGCCGTCCGGCGCGGAAGCGTGGAACTGCATGCCGACTTCCAGTTGGTCAACGCCTTCGAACATGCTGCTGCTCAGGGTGCTGACCAGTTCAGCGGAGTATTCGCCGTAAGCGTCTTCTGGCTCAACGGAAACGTCCAGCTCATCACCGACGTTTTTGCCTTCAAGGGCTTTTTCCAGACCTGGAATGATGTTGCCCGCGCCTTGCAGGTAAACCAGCGGAGCGCCGCCAGCAGAACTGTCAATGACATCACCAGCGTCGTTGGTCAGGGTATATTCGATGGAGACTGCCTTGTTGGCGGCGATCGTCATGGGGCGAGACCTTTTGCAAAATAATAATGAGTTCGCAAGTTTAACCAAGCATTCGCACGAAAGCGAACACAACCAAGACCAACGGATAACTTTGAAAACCTCAACAATCATTGGCTGGCGCCAAGATGAAGAGCAGCACTGGGTTGCTGTGCTCTCCTGTGGCCATACCCAGCATCAGCGCCATCAACCGCCCTGGCAGTCACGGCCCTGGGTGCTGGACCCTGAGCAGCGGGCAAAAAAAATAGGCCAGCCCTTTCGTTGTGGCTGGTGTGCTCAGGAGGCTGATAGCGTTAACCTTGGCAATTGATTCCAGCACATGGCTCGTTTATCGAGTGTTGCTCTTGCACTGCTACGTCAGGAAGCTCGCATGCAAACTTTCTTTATCGCCCCCACTGATTTTGGTGTGGGCCTGACCTCAATCAGCCTCGGCCTGGTTCGCACCCTGGAGCGTGCAGGCTTGAAAGTCGGCTTTTTCAAGCCCATTGCCCAGCCGCATCCCGGCGACACCGGGCCTGAACGCTCGACCGAACTGGTGGCGCGTACCCATGGCCTCAAGCCGCCACAGCCCCTGGGCCTGGCCCACGTTGAGCGCATGCTCGGTGACGGCCAGCTTGATGAGTTGCTCGAAGAGATCATCAGCCTTTATCAACAAGCCGCCGTTGGCAAAGACGTGTTGATCGTTGAAGGCATGGTGCCCACTCGCACCGCCAGTTACGCGGCGCGGGTCAATTTGCACCTGGCCAAGAGCCTGGATGCCGAAGTGATTCTGGTGTCAGCCCCGGAAAACGAAGTTTTGACCGAGCTCTCTGGCCGGGTCGAGCTGCAAGCGCAGCTGTTCGGCGGGCCGAAAGATCCGAAAGTGCTCGGCGTGATCCTTAATAAGGTGAAAACCGACGAAAGCATGGAAGTGTTTTCAGCGCGCCTCAAAGAGCACTCACCGTTACTGCGGACCGGCGACTTCAAGCTATTGGGCTGCATTCCGTACCAGCCCGAACTCAATGCCCCGCGCACCCGTGACGTGGCCGAGCTGCTCGGCGCGCAGGTGCTGAATGCGGGCGATTATGAAACCCGGCGCATGTCCAAGATCATCCTCTGCGCCCGCACCGTGCTGAACACGCTGCAACTGCTCAAACCCGGAGTGTTGGTGGTAACCCCCGGTGACCGCGATGACATCATCCTGGCCGTCAGCCTGGCTGCCATGAACGGCGTACCGCTGGCAGGTCTGCTGTTGACCAGCGACACCAAGCCTGACCCACGCCTGATGGAGCTGTGCCGTGGGGCCTTGCAAGCCGGGCTGCCCGTGCTGTCGGTGAGCACCGGCTCGTACGACACCGCCAACCAGCTCAATCAGCTCAACAAAGAAATCCCGATCGATGACCGCGAACGCGCAGAAATCATCACTGATTTTGTCGCCAGCCACCTCGACGCGCACTGGCTGCATCAGCGTTGCGGTACGCCACGGGAGATGCGCCTCACGCCTGCAGTGTTCCGCTATCAATTGATCCAGCGCGCCCAGCACGCCAACAAGCGGATCGTCTTGCCCGAAGGCAGCGAGCCCTTGACCGTGCAGGCCGCCGCCATTTGTCAGGCCCGCGGTATCGCCCGTTGCGTGCTGTTGGCCAAGCCTGAAGAAGTTCACGCCGTGGCCAAGGCCCATGGGTTTGAACTGCCGCCGGGGCTGGAAATTCTCGACCCGGATGTGATTCGTGGCCGTTATGTCGAACCGATGGTGGCCCTGCGTAAAACCAAAAGCATCAATGCGCCGATGGCCGAGCAGCAACTGGAAGACCCGGTGGTGATCGGCACCATGATGCTCGCGCTGGACGAGGTCGACGGGCTGGTTTCCGGGGTCATCCACTCCACTGCCAACACCATCCGCCCTGCCCTGCAACTGATCAAGACGGCGCCGGGCTGCACCTTGGTGTCGTCGGTGTTCTTCATGTTGTTCCCGGAACAGGTGCTGGTATATGGCGACTGCGTGATGAACCCGCACCCCTCAGCCACTGAACTGGCAGAAATTGCCCTGCAAAGTGCTGACTCGGCCGCAGCGTTCGGCATCACCCCGCGCGTGGCCATGATCAGCTACTCCAGCGGCGACTCGGCCAGCGGCGAAGAGGTCGAAAAAGTCCGTGAAGCGACCCTCCTCGCCCATGAAGCCCAGCGCGCACTGCTCATCGACGGCCCGTTGCAGTACGACGCTGCGGCCAACGAAACAGTGGCCCGCCAACTGGCGCCCAACAGCCAGGTGGCCGGCCGTGCGACGGTATTTGTCTTCCCCGACCTGAACACCGGCAACACCACCCACAAGGCCGTGCAGCGCAGCGCTGATTGCGTGAGTTTGGGCCCGATGCTGCAAGGCCTGCGCAAACCGGTGAACGACCTGCCCCGTGGTGCGCAAGTGGACGACATCGTGTACACCATCGCCCTGACGGCGATTCAAGCCGCCAACCGACCTATGGATGTGTAAATGCTGGATTTTCTGCCTGCGCCGTTACGCGGCGTCATTGCTTCATTGTTCTTGGCGATCAACACCATCGTGTGTTGCACGCCGTTGTTTGTGGTTGCGATCTTTAAGCTGTGCCTGCCGTTCAAGCCCGCGCAACGGGTGACCGACGAGTTGATGCGGCACATTCACCAAGCCTGGGTCGGCAACAACAAACGCTGGATGGACCTGCTGAGCAAAACCCGCTGGCACATCAAGGGCCTCGACGGGCTGGACTATGAGCACTCGTACCTGGTGACCAGCAACCACCAGAGCTGGGTCGACATCATGGTGCTGCAATACGTGCTCAACAAACGTATCCGCCCGTTGAAGTTCTTCCTCAAGCAAGAGCTGATCTGGGTGCCGGTGATCGGGCTGGCGTGGTGGGCGTTGGGTTTCCCGTTCATGAAACGCTACTCCAAGGCGTACTTGGCCAAACACCCGGAAAAGAAAGGCGCCGACCTGGCGACCACCCGCAGAACCTGCGCCAAGTTCAAAAACCAGCCGGTGGGCATTTTCAACTTCGTCGAAGGCACACGCTTCACCGAAGGCAAACACGCTGAACAGCAATCGCCGTTCCGCTACCTGCTCAAACCTAAAGCCGGCGGCATTGCCTTTGTGCTGGATGCGATGGGCGAACAGTTAAAGTCCATCGTCAACGTGACGATTCATTACCCTGGCGGACGTCCGGGGTATTGGGACTTGCTGTGCGGAAACGTGCGGGACGTGGTGGTGGTATTTGAAGAGCTGGAAATCCCGGCGGAGTTCATCGGCAAAAACTACGACCAGGACCCGGCCTACAAATTGGCGTTTCAGAGCTGGATCAACCAGCTGTGGGAAGACAAGGACCGGTTGTTGGGCGAGCTGCATCGGCAATATCCGGCACAGTGAAGAAGATCAAAAGCCCCTCACCCTAACCCTCTCCCAAAGGGAGAGGGGACTAAAAGCAGAAGCAGGCCTGCGCAACACCACAAATCAGCTCCCTCTCCCTCGGGAGAGGGCTGGGGTGAGGGGAAAATACAGCGCCCAATAAAAAGCCCGCCACCGATCTCGCGGTGACGGGCTTTTTAATCGCGGCTTAGATTGCGCCGCGTTGACGCAACAGGTCGAGCACCCGCTTGACGCCTTCTTCGACGGTCAGCGCTTGAGTGTCGACCACAAGGTCGGCATTCAAAGGCACGTCGTACGGGAAGGATTCGCCCGGGATGTTGTCGCCACCCGCTGCATACAGGCCCTGCGGGTCACGCTCGGCGCAGACTGCAGGCGATGCCTGTACATACACCGTGATCAAACGATCATCACCGATCAGGGCTTTGGCCTGTTCACGGCCTTCAGCATCCGGCGCGACGAAAGCCGCCAGGGTCAGCAAGCCCGCTTCGTTGAATTGACGCGCCACGTGGGCAGCACGACGCCAGTTCTCGGTACGGCCCGCACGGTCCTGTGGCAGACCTTTGTTCAGGTCATGACGCAGGTTTTGACCGTCCAGCACAAACACCGCACGGCCCATGTCGAACAACTTGCGCTCAACTGCGTAAGCCAGGGTGCTTTTACCGGCACCCGACAAACCGCTGAACAACACGGTCGCCGGTTGTTGGCCGAAGCGCTGGGCGCGCTCCTGGGTGGTGACGTGTGCAAGCTCACCGTGATGCGTCGCGCTGCCGTGGCTGACCGGCGAGGCGATGATCATGCCCGCGCCCACGGTGCCGTTGGTCAAACGGTCAATGATGATGAACGAACCGGTGGTGCGGTTGCTTTCATAACCGTCCAGGGCAATCGGTGCGTCGAGGCTGATCTTGACCTTGCCGATCTCGTTCAACTGCAACGCGCTGGCCGGGCCTTCTTCGAGGGTGTTCACATCGACTTTGTTGACGATGCTGGCAATCGAACCCGGTACATAGCTGGTCGCACGCTTGATGTCGTACTTCTTGCCCGGCAGCATCGGCTCTTCGGCCATCCACACCAGCATGGCTTCGAAGTTATCAGTCACCTGCGGCACGTTGTCGGCATGCACCAACAAGTCGCCACGGGAGATGTCGATCTCGTCTTCCATGGTCAGCGTGATCGCCTGGCCTGGCCCGGCATGCTCCAGTTCACCTTCAAAGGTGACAATGGATTTCACACGGCTGCTCTTACCTGACGGCAGCACCACGATCTCGTCGCCCTTGTGCACGACGCCGCTGGCCAGCGTACCGGCGAAACCCCGGAAGTTCAGGTTTGGGCGGTTCACGTATTGCACCGGGAAGCGCAGGTCGGTGAGGTTGCGGTCGGCCGCGATTTCCACGGTTTCGAGGATTTCCATCAGCGACTGGCCGGTGTACCACGGCGAGCGCTCGGACTTGTTCACCACGTTGTCGCCCTTGAGGGCAGACATCGGCACGAAGTGCAGGCTCGAAGGCTTCATTTTCAAGCCTTCAGCGAACTTGAGGTAATCGGCCTTGATCGACTCGAATACGCCTTCGTCAAAGTTCTTGAGGTCCATCTTGTTGATGGCCACGACGATGTGCTTGATGCCCAGCAACGAGGCAATAAAGCTGTGACGACGGGTTTGGGTCTGCACGCCGTAACGGGCATCCACCAGAATGATTGCCAGGTCACAGGTGGACGCACCGGTGGCCATGTTGCGGGTGTACTGCTCGTGGCCCGGGGTATCGGCAATGATGAACTTGCGCTTGGCCGTGGAGAAGTAGCGGTACGCCACGTCAATGGTGATGCCCTGCTCGCGCTCGGCTTGCAGGCCGTCGACCAGCAGTGCCAGGTCGATATCATCGCCGGTGGTGCCGCTTTTTTTCGAATCGCGGGTAATGGCTTCCAGATGATCTTCGTAGATCATCTTGGAGTCGTGCAGCAGGCGCCCGATCAGGGTGCTCTTACCGTCATCGACGTTGCCGCAGGTCAGAAAGCGCAACATCTCTTTGCGCTCGTGCTGGCCCAGGTAGGCGAGGATGTCCTCGCTGATCAAATCAGATACGTGCGACATGACAACCCCTTAGAAATAACCTTGACGTTTTTTATCTTCCATCGAGCCTGCGCCATCGTGATCGATGACTCGGCCCTGGCGCTCGGAAGTTCGCGTCAGGAGCATTTCCTGGATGATGTCGGTCAGGGTTTCTGCCTCGGACTCTACCGCGCCAGTCAGCGGGTAGCAGCCCAGAGTACGGAAGCGGACCTTTTTCTTGACGATGCGCGCCTTGTCTTCGTCAGACAGGTGCTCAAGGATGCGATCGTCGTCGATCATGATCAGTGTGCCGTTCTTCTCGATGACTTCACGCTCAGCCGCGAAGTACAGCGGCACGATCGGGATGCCTTCAAGGTAGATGTATTGCCAGATGTCGAGTTCGGTCCAGTTGGACAACGGGAACACGCGAATCGACTCGCCTTTGTTGACGTTGCCGTTATAGACGTTCCACAACTCGGGGCGCTGGTTTTTTGGGTCCCAGCGGTGTTTGCTGTCACGGAACGAGTACACGCGCTCTTTGGCACGGGACTTTTCTTCGTCGCGACGGGCACCACCGAAGGCAGCATCAAAACCGTGTTTGTCCAGCGCCTGTTTGAGGCCCTCGGTTTTCATGATGTCGGTGTGCTTGGCGCTGCCGTGGGTGAAGGGGTTGATCCCTTGCGCCACGCCGTCCGGGTTTACGTGAGTGATGAGGTCCAGACCCAGCTCGGCAACCATCTTGTCGCGAAAGCTGTACATCTCCTGGAATTTCCACTGGGTATCGACATGCATCACCGGAAACGGCAGCTTGCCAGGGAAAAATGCCTTGCGGGCAAGGTGCAGCATTACGGCGGAATCTTTACCAATGGAGTACAGCATCACCGGGTTATCGAACTCGGCGGCCACCTCGCGAATGATATGGATGCTCTCCGCCTCCAACTGTTTCAGGTGCGTCAGTTTGTCGACCATGGCTACTCACGAAAGCTATCTTATTAACGGCCTGCGGGCCGTGTTCGAGGGTCGAATGCTAGCACAGCGCCTACTTCTATTGAGGGCGCCAAGTAGACCTAAACGATCTAAGAATAGATCGCCAGGTTTGGCCGTTCCGACATGCCGGGGCTATGGGTTAAATCGGGTTGGGGCAGTCGATGAACAGGTGTTCGAGGGCAAAGCGTCGCGCCAGGTAATCGCCCAGCGCCTGTACGCCGTAACGTTCGGTGGCGTGGTGGCCGGCAGCGATGAAGCTGATGTCGTTTTCCCGCGCGCTGTGGAAGGTTTGCTCGGACGCTTCGCCGCTCAAGTACAGGTCAACGCCCGCCAGCACGGCCTGGTCGATAAACCCTTGGCCGCCGCCGGTGCACCAGCCTACGCGGCGAATCATGTCGCTGCCTTCAATGAGTAACGGTTCACGCCCCAACGCTTCCTGGACACGGCGGGCAAAGTCGCGAGCAGTCATCGGTTCAGCCAATGACCCCACCAGGCCCACGACTTTGTTGTTGGCCGGGTCCAGCGGGCCTTCAACGGTGATGTCCAGTTGCCGCGCCAATTGCACGTTATTGCCAACCTCAGGATGCAGGTCGAGTGGCAAGTGATAGGCCAGCAAGCTGATGTCATGCTTGAACAAGGTTTTAAGACGGCGCTGCTTCATACCGGTGACGCACGGGTCTTCGCCCTTCCAGAAGTAGCCGTGATGCACCAGGATCAGGTCGGCCTCAGCCTCGACAGCGGCATCCAGCAACGCCTGGCTGGCAGTGACCCCGCTCACAATTCGCACTACTTGCGGGCGGCCTTCGACTTGCAGGCCGTTGGGGCAGTAATCGCTGATTGCAGCGCTGTTCAGGTAACGATTTGATTCTTCTACCAGCGTGCTCAGGGCGACAGCCATAAAAGACTCCTAAATATAGCGTTCAGAGGCGCTCAGGCACTCGTATAATGGCCGCCATTATGGGCCGTCATGGTGGCTCTGCAACCTTCAGGATTAAGTTCAATGTTCAAGGCTTTGCGTTTTTTTGGCTGGCCATTGCTGGCCGGCGTGCTTATCGCTTTGCTGATTATTCAACGCTATCCAGAGTGGGTTGGCCTGCCGACGCTGGACGTTAATCTGCAACAAGCCCCACGCACCAGTTATGTGCAGCAAGGCCCTGTGACCTATGCCGACGCCGTGACCCGCGCCGCCCCGGCAGTCGCCAACCTGTACACCACCAAAGTGGTGAACAAAAACGCCAGCCCGCTGTTTGAAGACCCGCAGTTCCGACGTTTTTTCGGCAACAACGCGCCCAAACAAAAGCGTATGGAATCGAGCCTCGGTTCGGGCGTGATCATGAGCCCGGAAGGCTATTTGCTGACCAACAACCACGTGGTGGCAGGTGCTGACCAGATTGTCGTGGCGCTCAAGGACGGTCGCGAAACCCTGGCCCGCATGATCGGCAGTGACCCGGAAACTGACCTGGCAGTGCTCAAGATTGACCTGAAAAACCTGCCCTCGATCACCATTGGTCGCTCTGACGCCTTGCGCATCGGTGACATCGCGCTCGCCATTGGCAACCCGTTTGGCGTGGGTCAAACCACCACCATGGGCATCATCAGCGCCACCGGGCGTAACCAGTTGGGCTTGAACAACTACGAAGACTTTATCCAGACCGATGCCGCGATCAACCCTGGCAACTCGGGCGGCGCTCTGGTGGATGCCAACGGCAACCTGACCGGCATCAACACTGCGATCTTCTCCGAGTCGGGGGGCTCGCAAGGTATTGGCTTTGCGATCCCGATCAATCTGGCGATGGAAGTCATGAAGTCGATAATCGAGCACGGCCAGGTGATCCGTGGCTGGCTGGGGATTGAGGTTCAGTCACTGACGCCGGACCTGGCCGAGTCGTTTGGCATGAATGGACGCCCGGGGATTGTCGTCGCGGGGATCTTCCGTGATGGCCCGGCGCAAAAAGCCGGTATGCAACTGGGTGATGTGATCCTGAGCATTGACGGCGAACCGGCTAACGATGGTCGTCGTTCGATGAACCAGGTGGCTCGCATCAAGCCTTCAGACAAGGTGGCGATTCTGGTCTTGCGCAATGGCAAAGAGCTCAAGCTCACCGCCGAAGTGGGCCTGCGGCCACAGCAAGAACAACCGGCACATACCGAGAAGTAAACACCCCTCTGTAGGAGCGAGCTTGCCTCGCGATCTTTTGATCTTTAAATGATCGCGAGGCAAGCTCGCTCCTACAGGTCGTGGGACGCTTTAAATATCAGCCAACCCTTCAATCAGCGCCGCGTTCTGCTCAGGCGTGCCAATGGTAATGCGCAGGAACTGGGCGATACGCAGTTGCTTGAAGTGGCGCACGATCACGCCCTGCTCGCGCAATTTGGCCGCCAGTGCTGCCGCATCGTGTTCCGGGTGGCGGGCAAAAATAAAGTTTGCCGCCGACGGCAACACTTCAAAACCCAACGCCTTCAACTGACCGACCACGTGCTCGCGGCTATCGATGACCGCCTGGCAGGTCTGTGCGAAGTAATCACGGTCGGCAAAAGCCGCCGCCGCGCCGACGATGGCGATGCGGTCCAGCGGGTAGGAGTTGAAGCTGTTTTTAATCCGCTCCAGGGCCTCGATCAGGTCAGGATGGCCCACCGCTAGGCCCACCCGCAAACCGGCCAGCGAGCGCGATTTGGACAGAGTTTGCGTCACCAGCAGGTTCGGGTAGCGGTCCACCAGGCTGATGGCGGTTTCACCACCAAAGTCGATGTAGGCTTCGTCCACCACAACCACTGAATCCGGGCTGGCCTTGAGCATCTGCTCAATGGCGTCCAGCGCCAGCAAGCAGCCCGTGGGCGCGTTGGGGTTCGGGAAGATGATGCCGCCGTTGGGCTTGGCATAGTCCGCAGGCTGGATCTGGAACTGCTCATCCAGCGGCACCGCGTCGAACTCGATGCCATACAGACCGCAATACACCGGGTAGAAGCTGTAGCTGATGTCCGGGAACAACAGCGGTTTGTCGTGCTGCAACAGGCCATTGAAGATGTGCGCCAGCACTTCATCAGAACCGTTGCCGAGAAACACCTGGTTGGTTTGTACGCCGTAATACTCGGCCACCACCTGCTTGAGCAGGTCACTGTTGGGGTCCGGGTACAGACGCAGGTTGTCGTTAACTTCGGCCTGCATCGCAGCCAGCGCTTTGGGCGATGGCCCGTAAGGGTTCTCGTTGGTGTTGAGTTTGACCAGCTTGGTCAGTTTTGGCTGCTCACCCGGTACGTAGGGCACCAGCTCTTTAACGAACGAACTCCAGAATTTGCTCATGCTTATTGCCCCTGTTCGGTGTCGGCGATGATCCGGTATTCAGCACTGCGGGCGTGGCCGGTCAACGACTCGCCACGGGCCAGAATCGACGCGGTTTTGCCCAGTTCAGAAGCGCCCTGCTCCGAGCAAAAAATGATCGATGAACGCTTTTGGAAGTCGTACACACCCAGCGGCGACGAGAATCGTGCGGTGCCCGACGTCGGCAATACGTGGTTCGGGCCTGCGCAGTAATCGCCCAGGGCTTCGGAGGTGTGACGGCCCATGAAGATCGCCCCGGCGTGACGGATCTGTGGCAGCCAGGCTTGCGGGTCTGCCACCGACAGCTCCAGGTGTTCCGGGGCAATGCGGTTGGCAACGTCCATGGCTTGCTGCATGTCATTCACCAGAATCAACGCGCCACGGCCATTGATCGAGGTGTTGATGATGTCGGCACGCTCCATGGTCGGCAGCAGTTTGGCGATGCTGGCGGCCACCTTGTCGAGGAACTCGGCATCCGGGCTGACCAGAATCGCTTGCGCGTCTTCGTCGTGCTCGGCCTGGGAGAACAGGTCCATGGCGATCCAGTCCGGGTCGGTCAGGCCGTCGCAAACAACGAGGATTTCCGAAGGCCCGGCGATCATGTCGATCCCCACCTGGCCAAACACGTGGCGCTTTGCGGTGGCCACGTAGATGTTGCCCGGCCCGACCACCTTGTCGACTTGCGGCACGCTTTCAGTGCCATAGGCCAACGCTGCAACGGCTTGGGCACCACCGATGGTGAACACCCGGTCAACCCCGGCAATGCAGGCAGCAGCGAGTACCAGCTCGTTGATTTCGCCACGCGGCGTTGGCACGACCATAACCACTTCGCCAACGCCTGCCACTTTGGCCGGGATCGCGTTCATCAACACAGAAGACGGATACGACGCTTTGCCGCCCGGCACGTACAGACCGGCGCGGTCCAGTGGCGTGACCTTCTGCCCCAGCACGGTGCCGTCGGCTTCGGTGTAGCTCCAGGAGTCTTGCTTTTGTTTTTCGTGGTAGCTGCGCACACGCTGTGCGGCTTTTTCCAGTGCTTCACGCTGCGCGGCGGTGATGCGGGTCAAGGCCAGTTCCAGGCGCTCACGCGGCAGGATCAGGTCGGCCATGGCGTTAACGCTCAAGCCGTCAAAACGCTGGGTGAACTCAACCAGCGCCGCATCGCCACGCTCACGCACGGCTTTGATGATGTCGAGCACACGCTGGTTGACCGAGTCGTCAGACACACTTTCCCAGCTCAGCAGATGATCCAGATGCTGCGCGAAGTCCGGGTCAGCAGCGTTGAGTCGGCGAATTGCAGTGGGAGCGGTCATAGCGAGGGCCTCGGTAATGGGCGTTTGCTTGGAATTAAGGGGTGCAAGTATCAGGCACGGCAAGACTACCAAGCCATCCGCGTGGGTACCTGAAATTTCTGGCTATTACACGGATGGATGGGCGCGACGTAAAGATGCTGGATCCAGGGTCGCGCAGGTGTGTCAGCCGCGGTGTCGAGACTCGACTGCTTTGCGCAGGGTATCGATCAGGGCTTGAATGCGGGCGTGCTGCATTTTCATCGACGCTTTGTTAACCACCAGACGGGAGCTGATGGCAGCGATGAAATCTTGTGGCTCAAGGCCGTTGGCACGCAAGGTATTGCCGGTATCGACGACGTCGATGATTTTGTCGGCCAGACCAATCAGCGGAGCCAGTTCCATCGAGCCGTAGAGCTTGATGATGTCGACCTGACGGCCCTGCTCGGCGTAGTAACGCTTGGCGATATTGACGAATTTGGTGGCAACGCGCAGGCGGCCTTTAGGTTCGACGGCGCCGACAGCACCGGCAGTCATCAGCTTGCATTGGGCAATCTGAAGGTCCAGCGGCTCATAAAGGCCCTGGCCGCCGTATTCCATCAGCACGTCTTTACCGGCGACACCGAGGTCGGCTGCACCATGCTCGACATACGTCGGCACATCGGTGGCACGGACGATAAGCAGACGGACGTCCGGCTGGGAGGTCGGGATGATCAGCTTGCGGCTTTTGTCCGGATTCTCTGTCGGCACAATGCCTGCTTCAGCCAGAAGCGGCAGGGTGTCGTCAAGGATACGGCCCTTGGACAGTGCAATGGTCAACATGGGAAACGTAAGTCCTTATCAGGGTACTTATGCCCGGCGCAATCGGCGCCGGACATGCATCGAGCCTGATATCAGGCTCGACTTGAACGATTCAAGGCCAGGTAAGGTAACGCGTGCGAGCGCTTACGTCACCTGGCGGCTGGACACGATCCCTGTGCCCATGATGCCAAACCCCAAAACTAGCCCGGAACGCGGCGGATTTTGGCACCCAGCATTTGCAGTTTTTCTTCGATGCACTCGTAGCCACGGTCTATGTGGTAGATGCGGTCGATCAGGGTGTCGCCCTCAGCAACCAGTGCCGAAATAACCAGGCTGGCCGAAGCACGCAGGTCGGTGGCCATGACGGGCGCGCCTTTGAGCGTTTCAGTGCCGGTGACGATGGCAGTGTTGCCTTCTACCTGGATCTTGGCGCCCATGCGGTGCAGTTCGTAAACGTGCATGAAGCGGTTTTCGAAGATGGTCTCGATCACTGCGCCAGTACCTTCGGCAATGGCGTTGAGCGAGATGAACTGCGCTTGCATGTCCGTCGGGAACGCCGGGTACGGAGCCGTACGCACGTTGACCGCCTTCGGGCGTTTGCCGTGCATGTTCAGCTCGATCCAGTCTTCGCCGGTGGTGATCTCGGCGCCCGCTTCCTTGAGTTTCTCAAGGACGGCTTCGAGGATGGTCGGATCGGTGTCTTTGACCTTCACGCGACCGCCAGTCACGGCGGCAGCCACCAGGTAAGTACCGGTTTCGATACGGTCCGGCATCACGCGGTAAGTTGCCGGGTGCAGCTCTTTAACGCCATCAATGGTGATGGTGTCAGTGCCAGCACCGCTTACCTTCGCGCCCATGGCGTTCAGGAAGTTGGCCAGGTCAACCACTTCAGGCTCGCGCGCAGAGTTCTGCAATACGCTGCGGCCATTGGCCAGAGCAGCGGCCATCATGATGTTTTCTGTGCCGGTTACGCTGACGGTATCAAAGAAGAAGTTGGCACCACGCAAGCCGCCTTCTGGCGCCTTGGCCTTGATGTAGCCACCTTCGACGTCAATCACTGCGCCCATGGCTTCGAGGCCACGGATGTGCAGGTCAACTGGACGCGAGCCGATGGCGCAACCGCCAGGCAGCGCAACTTCTGCTTCACCGAAGCGTGCAACCATCGGGCCCAGCACCAGGATCGACGCACGCATGGTTTTCACCAACTCGTACGGTGCGACCAGGGTCTTGATGGTGTTCGGGTTGATTTCGACGCTGAGCTTCTCGTCGATCACCGGCTCAATGCCCATGCGACCGAACAGCTCGATCATGGTGGTGATGTCATGCAAATGCGGCAAGTTGCCGACCGTGACCGGGCCATTGCACAGCAAGGTCGCTGCCAGAATCGGCAAAGCAGAGTTCTTCGCACCGGAAATACGGATTTCGCCATCAAGACGGGCACCGCCGGTAATAATCAATTTATCCATAACAATCTCGACGCCAAGGGGGCTCAGGTGCGCTCGGCCCAGGCCGCGCGGCTGAAGAATTTCATAGTCACCGCATGGATGCTGCCATCAGCAATCCACGGGTTCAAATGGGTATAGATGCTTTGTTGACGTTTGACCGGGCTCAAGGCCGCCAGCTCGTCACTAATCACGTTCAGCTGAAAGTTGCAGCCTTCGCCCTCAACTTCTACCTGAATTTCAGGCAGCTTCTCTTCAAGAAAGCTCTTAACTTCTACGGCCTGCATGCTCAACCTCAATCGGCGCCTAACGCGCGCGGGTCGGCCATCATACAAAAAAGCCCCGCGCCTGCGAACCCCGTATAACAGGACTCTGACGGGGGGCTTTCTTATAAGTGGCTATTAATGATGTGCCAGCAACTCGGTCAGACCCGAAACTTTGGCGATTTCACGCATGTCTTCGGGCAAACCGGTAATGGTCATTGGCTTGTTCAGGGCTTGTGCGTCACGGAGATAGCACAGCAGCAGGGACAAGCCCACGCTGCTGGATTTGGTGACCGCTGAGCAATCCACCACCAGGGCTTTGGCCAAGGCCTTTTTGATCAGGGCCTGGCCTTCCTTGCGCAAGCGCGGGCCGGTCTGATAGTCGAGCACGCCACTCAGGCGCAGCTCGCTTTCGCCAGCCAGGATAATGGCGGCGTCACTCATTGGCTCAGCTTCTCGTCGGTTTTTTCCTTGGCCTTGGCGACTTCGCCGGCCCAGTTATCAATGGTCTTGTCCAGATCATTGCCGTTACGCTGCATGGCATCAGCGAACTGATCACGGAACAACTTGCCGATGTTGATGCCGTTGATGATGACGTTACGTACTTTCCACTCGCCATTTATTTTAGTCAGTGTGTAGGAGACAGGGTAAATCGCGCCATTATCCCCTTTAACACTCATGTCGATACTGGCGCGATCACTTGCTCCGTAATTGCCCTTGTCAGGGGCAACAGTGATGCCTTTGTTCTTGAACTCAAGCAAAGCATTACCGTAGAACTGGAACAGGCTGCGCTTGAAGTTGTCCTGGAAGCGCTGCACCTGCGCAGGCGTGGCATTGCGCGAATACTTGACGGTCATGATGCTTTTGGAAACACCTTCAACGTCTACCACCGGCCCAACAATACTGTTCAGGGCGTCATAAAACTCGGCCGGACTGGCTTTGTATTTTTCTTTGTTGGCGTCCAGATCTGCCAACAGTCGAGTAGTCGTGTCCTGCACGATATCGTGAGGAGACTGACCCGGCGCAGCACTCGCCATCATCGGCAAAGCCGCCGCCAACATTACCAGCAGGCCACGGCGCAAGAGAGAAATCATCTTAAGGCTCCTTATTTGGCTTCTTTGCTAACGGTGTTCATGAGGAACTTGCCGATCAGGTCTTCGAGGACCAGCGACGATTGCGTGTCGTGAATGGTGCCGCCATCCTTGAGCACAACGTCATCCCCGCCCACGCTGATACCGATGTACTTCTCGCCCAACAGCCCGGCTGTGAGGATAGACGCCGTCGAGTCCGTCGGCAGGTTATTCACATCCTTTTCCACTTGCAGGGTGACGCGTGCCGTGAAGTTGTCACGATCCAGATCAATTGCCGTGACCTTGCCGATGGTGACGCCTGCCATGGTGACTTTGGCGCGCACCGTGAGACCTGCGATGTTGTCAAAGTAGGCATAGAGTTTGTAGGTGTCCGTGCTGGCAGTCGGCGACAGCCCACTGACTCGCAGGGCAAGTAACAGTAAAGCCAGGATGCCAGCCAGCAGGAACAGGCCGACACCGATTTCCATGGTGCGGTTTTGCATCAGAAATCTCCAAACATCAAGGCAGTCAAAATGAAGTCCAACCCGAGGACTGCCAGAGAGGCATACACCACGGTTTTGGTAGTGGCACGGCTGATCCCCTCTGATGTGGGCTCGCAGTCATAACCTTGAAACACAGCAATCCAGGTCACTACAAAAGCAAACACAATGCTTTTGATGATCCCGTTAATCACGTCACCACTGAAGGTCACACTGTTCTGCATGTTGGCCCAGTAGGAACCGTCGTAGACACCCAGCCAGTCGACTGCCACCCACGAACCGCCCCAGATCCCGACCACACTGAAAATCATCGCCAGCACCGGCAGGGAAATGAACCCGGCCCACAAACGTGGCGCAATGATGTATTTGAGCGGGTCAACACCGATCATTTCCAGGCTGGACAACTGTTCGGTTGATTTCATGTTGCCGATTTCGGCGGTCAGCGCCGACCCGGCACGCCCGGCGAACAGCAAGGCAGTCACCACCGGCCCCAACTCACGCAACAGGGTCAAGGCAACCATTTGCCCTACCGCCTGCTCGGAACCGTAGCTGGACAAAATACTGAAGCCCTGCAGCGCCAGCACCATGCCGATAAAAATACCGGACACCACGATGATGACCAGCGACATGACGCCCACAGAGTGCAGTTGTTTGAGCAACAGCCCAAACCCGCCGCCAATGCCGCCACGCCCCAGCAATGCATGGAACAGGAAGATGGTCGAACGGCCCAGCACCGAGACCATGTCGATCCCGGCTCTGCCGAATAACCCGATTCGGTCAATCATTGATTTTTTGGGCATTAACGCTTCCCCAGAAGATCGGTTCGGTAGTCCGACGCCGGAAAATGGAACGGGACCGGGCCGTCCGGATCGCCGTTCATGAATTGACGAATGCGCGGGTTATCCGCATTCATCAGCTCTTCTGGCGTGCCCTGCCCCAGCACCTGGCCATCGCCAACGACATAGAGATAGTCAGAAATACTCGCCGTCTCTGCCAGGTCGTGGGACACCACGATGCTGGTGATGCCCAACGCGTCGTTGAGCAGACGGATCAGCCGCACCAGAACCCCCATGGCAATCGGGTCCTGGCCAACAAAAGGTTCGTCATACATCAGGATCTGCGGATCCATGGCAATCGCCCGCGCCAGGGCTACTCGACGCTTCATGCCGCCCGACAGCTCATCGGGCATCAGATCGATGGCCCCGCGCAGCCCCACAGCCTGCAATTTAAGCAGCACGATGTCGCGGATCATGTCTTCTGGCAGCTGGGTGTGAACCCGCAGCGGGAACGCTACGTTTTCGAACACGTCCAGGTCGGTGAACAACGCGCCACTCTGGAACAACACGCCCATGTGCTTGCGCGCATCGAACAGGTCGCTGCGTGACAGGGTCGGCAGATTCTGGCCATTGACCCACACTTCGCCGCTGCTGGGACGCAATTGCATGCCCATCAAACGTAACAGGGTAGTCTTGCCGCAGCCGGACGGGCCCATGATTCCCGTGACCTTGCCACGCGGAATTCGAATATCGACATTATTGAAGATGCTGCGCGAACCGCGCTTGAAGGACACTCCCTTCAGCTCGACCGCGTAGGCGTTATCGGCGCTCATCTAAACTCCTTGCGATGCAGCTTCTGCCTCTCACCCGGGCACCATGCTTCTTATTAAGAAGCTCGCGCTCCTGAGCGGGCCGAACTGGCGGCGAACTATAGCACTGCTGATACAGACCGCCCAAGACCGAAGGAGTGCCCTCACAGGTTCCAGACAGCTAATAAATGCCAAATTAGCCGCAGTCCTGACACTGACTTGTAACCTGGTGCAACAAAGCATCACGATCAAGCGTGAGGGAATTGCGCATAACCGCTATAATCGTCGCCTTTTCTCAGGCTACCCGACTTCAAACATGAGCCAATCCAGCGACCTGATTCAATCTGCCCACCGTACTATCCGTCTTGAACTGGAAGCCGTCGAAGGCTTGCTGGCTCATATCGACGCTGATTTTGTACGCGCTTGCGAGATGATTCTGGCAAGTAAAGGCCGGGTTGTCGTGGTCGGCATGGGCAAATCCGGGCATGTCGGCAATAAAATTGCCGCCACCCTGGCCAGCACCGGCACCACGGCTTTTTTTGTTCATCCCGCAGAAGCCAGCCATGGCGACATGGGCATGATCACCAGCGATGACATCATTCTGGCCTTGTCGAACTCCGGCACAACGGCCGAAATCGTGACCCTGCTGCCACTGATCAAACGCCTGGGCATCAAGCTGATCAGCGTGACCGGCAATCCGAACTCGACGCTGGCCAAAGCCGCCGAGGTGAACCTTAACGTTCATGTTGCCCACGAAGCCTGCCCACTGAACCTGGCGCCGACCTCCTCGACCACCGCAGCCCTGGTCATGGGCGACGCCCTGGCCGTGGCGTTGCTCGAAGCCCGCGGCTTTACCGCAGAAGACTTCGCCTTCTCGCACCCCGGTGGTGCCCTGGGCCGCCGCTTGCTGCTGAAAGTCGACAACGTGATGCACTCCGGCGATGAACTGCCAAACGTGGTCCGTGGCACCCTGCTTAAAGACGCCTTGATGGAAATGACCCGCAAAGGCCTTGGCATGACCGTTATCGTTGAAGAAGACGGGCGACTGGCCGGGATCTTCACTGACGGCGACTTACGCCGCACCCTGGACCGCGAAATCGACATTCGCAATGCAACCATCGACTCGGTCATGACGCCGCACGGCAAAACGGCCAAGGCCGACATGCTGGCCGCCGAAGCTCTGAAAATCATGGAAGACCACAAGATCAGCGCGCTGGTGGTGGTCGACAAGGATGACCGCCCGGTGGGCGCCTTGAACATGCACGACTTGCTGCGCGCAGGAGTAATGTAATGACCAGCGATCTGCTTGAGCGTGGCAAACACATCAAACTTGCTGTCTTTGACGTCGATGGCGTACTGACCGACGGTCGCCTGTACTTCCTCGAAGACGGCAGCGAATTCAAGACCTTCAATACCCTGGACGGCCAAGGCATCAAGATGTTGATGGCCGGCGGTGTGCAGACCGCAATCATCAGTGGTCGCAAGACCCCGGTCGTTGAACGGCGCGCACAAAACCTGGGCATCCCGCACCTCTATCAAGGGCGTGAAGATAAATTGGTGGTATTGGACGAGCTTCTCGGCCAACTCGACCTAAGCTATGAACAGGTTGCCTATTTGGGCGACGACCTGCCCGACCTGCCCGTCATACGCCGGGTCGGCCTGGGCATGGCGGTGGCCAACGCTGCCGGTTTTGTTCGCGAGCACGCCCACGGCACTACCCAGGCACGCGGTGGCGAAGGTGCCGCCCGCGAATTTTGCGAACTGATCTTGCGCGCTCAAGGGCGCCTTGATGCAGCCCTCGCCGCCTACTTATAGAGCGTTTTATGCAGAGTAAAAAGATTCGCAACATTCTGTTATTCGCAGTCATTGCCGCGCTGTTTGCGGCCGTTGGCTACTGGAATATCAGCCCGGAGCGTTTTCTCGACAAGCCTGTTGCGCCTGTCGATGACACCGCTATCGACTATTACGCAATCAATGCTCACAGCCTGCAGTTCTTGCCCGACGGCAAACTGCAATATGAGCTGACATCAGACAAGGTCGAACATTTGCAGGCTTCTGAAGTCACATTAATGACCAAGCCAGACATGCAAATTTTCCGCGGCACGCCCTTCCCGTGGCACGTTCAGAGCGAGCGCGGCGAAGTTAACCCGGACGGTACCCAGGTCGAACTCATCGATTCTGTACGCGTTGCACGCACCGACGAGAAAAACCGCACTACGATTATTACCACGACCCGCATGACTGTATTCCCACAGAAGGAATATGCGCAGACCGACCGAGACGTTAGAATCGACGGCGCCGGTGGTGTGACGACTGGTAAGGGAATGAAAGCATATTTGAAAGACGGCAGGATGGACCTGCTGTCCAACGTAAGAGGACAGTATGAGTCTCGTTAAAACCCTCCCTTTATTGCTCAGCCTGAGCGCAGCACTGGGAAGCGCGAGCGCCTGGGCTCTGCCGGATGACAACAAGCAGCCTATCCGTATCCAGGCCGACGAAGCCCAACTGGATGACAAGCAAGGCGTTGCGACTTACAAGGGCGATGTGATCATCACCCAAGGGTCCATGAAAATTACCGGTAACACCGTCACCCTTACCCGCACCGCAGCGGGCGATATTGACGTGGTGACCTCGGTCGGCAACCTGGCGTATTTCGAACAACTGCAAAAAGTCGGTGATCCGAAACCGGTTCAGGCGTACGCCGTGACGATTCAATATCACGCGCCGCAAAACCGCATCGTGCTGATCGACAAGGCTAAAGTCATCAACGAAGGCAACACGACCGAAGGCGAGAAGATCGTCTACGACACCGTGAAGCAAGTCGCCAATGCTGGCCGGGCCAATGGCACGAACGTCACTGCGCCTCGTCCGCGCATTGACATGGTGATCCAGCCAAAGAGTAAAACCGACCAGCAGAAGGCCCAGTAATGGCAACCCTGAAAGCCCAGCATCTGGCTAAAAGCTACAAGAGTCGCCAAGTGGTACGCGATGTCAGCCTGTCGATCGACAGCGGGCAGATCGTCGGCTTGCTCGGGCCTAACGGCGCGGGCAAAACCACCTGTTTCTACATGATCGTCGGCCTGGTACAAGCCGATCAGGGCCGCGTGCTGATTGACGACCTGGACGTCAGCCACCAGCCCATGCACGGTCGCGCACGCGCCGGTATCGGCTACTTGCCGCAAGAAGCGTCGATTTTCCGCAAGCTGTCGGTCGCCGACAACATCATGGCGATTCTTGAGACACGCAAAGAGCTCGACAAGGCTGGTCGCCGTAAAGAACTGGAAAGCCTGCTGCAGGAGTTCCATATCAATCACATCCGTGACAACCTCGGCATGAGTTTGTCCGGCGGTGAGCGTCGCCGTGTAGAAATCGCCCGCGCCCTGGCGACCAATCCCAAGTTCATCCTGCTCGATGAACCTTTTGCAGGCGTTGACCCCATCTCGGTGGGCGATATCAAGCAAATCATTCACCACCTTAAGGCCAAAGGCATTGGCGTGCTGATCACCGACCACAACGTCCGTGAAACGCTCGACATTTGCGAAACAGCCTACATCGTCAACGACGGTCAATTGATCGCCGAAGGCGATGCTGAAACAATTCTCGCCAACAAGTTGGTGCGAGAAGTGTATCTGGGTCACGAGTTCCGCCTCTAAAGCTGCACCCTGAGCGCCATTTGAAGCATCAGGCAACCGCCCATGCTGCCAAATCCTTCAAGTGGCGCCCTCCCGCAGATCCCCCCCCCTAGCACAAACTTATTAAAAATGCCCCCTAGGCAAACGCCCCGCTTTCAGGCATATAATTTGCTTAAGTTTGGCGCTCACGCGCCCTGTAGTGGATGGCGCCATGCGCGCCGGCGAATAAGGTGTTAAGCCCCTGCCATGAAACCATCGCTAGTCTTGAGAATGGGCCAGCAGCTGACGATGACGCCTCAGCTGCAACAGGCCATCCGTTTGCTCCAACTGTCGACCCTGGACCTTCAACAGGAAATCCAGGAGGCCCTGGAATCCAACCCGATGCTCGAACGCCAGGAAGAAGGCGACGACTTCGACAACTCGGACCCTCTGGCCGACAACATCGAGCAAAAACCCAGCAGCGATATTCAGGAGCCTTCCTACCAGCAAGAGTCCGCCCCTACCGTGGACAACCTGGAAGACGGCGACTGGAGCGAGCGCATCCCCAACGAACTGCCGGTCGACACGGCCTGGGAAGACATCTACCAGACCAGCGCCAGCAGCCTGCCCAGCAGCGATGATGACGAGTGGGACTTCACCACGCGCACCTCGGCCGGTGAGAGCTTGCAAAGCCATCTGTTGTGGCAATTGAACCTGGCACCGATGTCGGACACCGATCGCCTGATCGCCGTGACACTCATCGACTGCATCAACAACCAGGGTTACCTCGACGAAACACTCGAAGAGATTCTGGAAGCCTTTGATCCAGAACTCGATATCGAACTCGACGAGATCGAAGCCGTCCTGCACCGCATCCAACAATTTGAGCCAGCCGGCATTGGCGCCCGCAACCTGGGCGAGTGCTTGCTGCTGCAACTGCGCCAGTTGCCCGCCAAGACGCCCTGGATCAACGAAGCCAAGCGCCTGGTCACCGACTACATCGACTTGCTCGGCGCGCGTGACTACAGCCAGCTGATGCGGCGCATGAAGCTCAAAGAAGACGAGCTGCGCCAGGTCATTGAACTGGTGCAAAGCCTCAACCCGCGTCCAGGTTCGCAAATCGAGTCCAGCGAAGCGGAATACGTGGTTCCTGACGTCATCGTTCGCAAGGACAACGACCGCTGGCTCGTCGAGCTGAACCAAGAATCGGTGCCACGCCTGCGGGTCAACCCGCAATACGCAGGCTTCGTACGCCGTGCCGATACCAGCGCCGACAACACCTTCATGCGCAACCAGTTGCAAGAAGCCCGCTGGTTTATCAAAAGCCTGCAGAGCCGCAATGAAACGCTGATGAAAGTAGCGACCCAAATCGTCGAGCATCAGCGTGGCTTTCTGGAATATGGCGATGAGGCCATGAAGCCGCTGGTACTGCATGACATCGCAGAAGCGGTCGGCATGCACGAATCAACGATTTCGCGCGTCACCACACAAAAATTCATGCATACCCCGCGCGGTATTTATGAATTGAAGTACTTTTTTTCCAGCCACGTCAGCACCTCGGAAGGCGGTGAATGCTCGTCCACCGCGATCCGCGCGATCATCAAAAAACTGGTCGCCGCTGAAAATCAGAAAAAGCCGTTGAGTGACAGCAAGATCGCTGGTTTACTGGAGGCACAAGGTATTCAGGTGGCCCGTCGGACCGTCGCCAAGTACCGCGAATCCCTTGGGATTGCGCCTTCGAGCGAACGCAAGCGTTTGATGTAAGTACGGGTCACAGCGTTTCAGTGGCAGGCGCTTCGGCCTGTCACTTTATGCAATGGCAACAGAAGGAGAAACTGTATGCAAGTCAACATCAGTGGACAACATCTGGACGTCACCCCAGCGCTGCGCGAATCGATCGATGACAAACTCAAACGCCTGGAACAGCACTACGACAAAATCACCAACGTGCAGGTGATCCTCTCTGTTGAAAAGCATCAACATAAAATCGAAGCCACTCTCAATATTCCCGGTGGAGAAGTTGTCGCCAATGCGGTCAATGAAGACATGTACGCCGCTATCGACAGCCTCTACGAGAAGCTTGATCGCCAACTGATAAAGCATAAGGAAAAGACCCAAAGGCAGCTCCAGGGCGCAACGGGTCGCTAATACTCCATCACCATGATTCGACTTGAAAATATCCTGACCCCCGGCCGTTCCTTGGTGAACGCGCCGGGCGGCAGTAAAAAGCGCGCACTCGAACAAGTTGCCAACCTGATCAGCCGGGAAGTACCTGATCTGGACGCGCAAAAAGTGTTTGAGGCGCTGATCGCCCGTGAAAAACTGGGTTCCACCGGTTTTGGTAACGGCATCGCAATACCTCATTGCCGTCTGGCTGGCTGCGAGTCGCCCATCAGCGCCTTGCTGCACCTGGACGCCCCCATAGATTTCGACGCCATCGATGGCGCACCGGTCGACCTTTTGTTCGTTTTGCTGGTGCCACAAGCGGCTACCGATGCGCACCTGGAACTGCTCCGGCAGATCGCCAGCATGCTCGACCGCAAAGACGTGCGTGACAGATTGCGCAACGCACCCAGCAACGAAGCGTTGTATCAGGTTGTTCTGGACGTACAGAACGGTCATTAATCATGCGCTTAGTCATTGTCAGCGGACGCTCCGGCTCCGGAAAAAGTACAGCCCTCGCGGTCCTCGAAGACAACGGTTTTTATTGCATCGACAACCTGCCGGCCGGCTTGCTGCCTGAGCTGGCGGAACGCGCACTGATCCACACAGAATTACCGCAACCGCTGGTCGCCGTCTCCATTGATGCGCGTAACCTGCCGAGCCACCTGTCGCGCTTTCCGCAATTGCTTGAGGAAGTGCGCAACCGGCATATCCAGTGCGATGTCCTGTATCTGGATGCCGATGAAGAAACCCTGCTCAAGCGCTTCTCTGAAACCCGTCGTCGGCACCCGCTGAGCAGTGAGAGCCGCTCGCTGGCAGAGGCCATTCGCGATGAAACCCACTTGCTCGGGCCGATTGCCGACCTCGCCGACCTGACCGTCAACACCACCAATCTGAACCTGTATCAGTTGCGCGATACGATCAAGTTGCGCCTGCTGAACAAGCCCGAACCGGGCACAGCGTTCCTGATTGAATCGTTTGGCTTCAAGCGCGGCATGCCGGTAGACGCTGACTTGGTGTTTGACGTGCGCTGCCTGCCCAACCCGTACTGGAAACCGGAACTGCGCGAGCAATCAGGCCTGGATCAACCCGTGGCGGATTACCTCGCTGCACAGCCGGATGTTGAAGAGATGTTTCAGGACATCTCCAGCTACCTGCTTAAATGGCTACCCCGCTTTGCCGCCAGCAATCGTGCTTATGTGACCATTGCTATCGGCTGCACAGGCGGCCATCACCGATCGGTGTATCTGACCGAACGGCTTGGCAAATGCCTGCAAGAAACTCTTAAGAACGTCCAGGTTCGCCACCGCGACCTGACTTGAAAGGACCCACCCCGCGATGCCTGCTCTGGAAATCGAAATCATCAACAAACTGGGCTTGCACGCTCGAGCATCAGCAAAATTCGTCGGCGTCGCCGGGAAGTTTCCGTGTCAGGTAAGAGCGGGTCGTACCCCTGAATCCATGGTCGACGGCAAGAGCATCATGGCCATGATGATGCTCGCTGCCGGCAAAGGCACCAAGATCCATTTGAAGACCGAAGGCGAGCAGGAACAGGAAGCGCTCGACGCACTGGTCAAGCTCATCAACAACTACTTCGATGAGGGTGAGTGAAGAACAGCCCGGTGTAACTGTAGGAGCGAGCTTGCCTCGCGATCTTTTAAGATCAAAAGATCGCGAGGCAAGCTCGCTCCTACGGGTTTGTTGGGGATCAATACAGGGCGTTAGCCCAGTGCGGTGTCCATCACCATCATCAGGCAAAAGCCGATGCACAAGCCCAGGCTTGCGAGCTTTTCGTGACCGTTGCGCCGCGATTCGGGGATCACTTCTTGAGTGACCACCAACAACATCGCACCCGCCGCCAACGCCAGTCCAAATGGCAATAACACTTCGGCCAGGTTCACTAGCCAGGCACACAGCAGCGCAAATACCGGCTCAACCAGGCCGGAGGCCGCACCGATCAAGAACGCCTTGACCCGCGACATGCCTGCACCCGCCAGTACCAGCGCGATCACCAGGCCCTCCGGGACGTCCTGCAAGGCAATGCCCATCGCCAGGCTGTCAGCATCTGGCATGCCGCCGCCCGCTGACACCCCGACCGCCATCCCTTCCGGGATGTTGTGCGCAATGATGGCAATCACGAACAGCCAGATGCGCGGCGCAATCACGGGCTCGCCGGGCTTGCTGATGATCATTTCAGGGGCAGCCCCGGAGACCTTGAGGTCGACCAGAAACAGAAAGAATGCCCCCAGCAAAATACCCGCACTGACCAGGCCGCTAGCGCCCCATGACGACAGCCCAAGATTTTGCGCCGCCGCAATGCCCGGCACAATCAACGAGAATGCCGTGGCCGCCAACATGACCCCCGCCCCAAAACCCAGCAAGGTGTCGCTTACCGCAACCGGCATTTTGCGGATAACCAATACCGGCACGGCGCCCAAAGCGGTGCCCAGCGCACACAGCGCACCGCCTTGCAGAGCCCGCAACAACCTGGGTTCAAGATCCAGCCAGACCAACCCCTTGGCCACCAGCAAGGCCGTGCCCGCCAACAGCAAGAGCGTGCCCAGCGCATAGCGGAACATCCGCACGCCACCCACCGCTAATATTTGCGTGCCCATAATCTGCCTGAATCCTTCTTGGTCGGCTTAGGCAATCGCAGCTGCATAGCGCCGCTCGACTTCGGGCCAATTAATCACGTTGTAAAACGCATTAATGTATTCCGGACGGCGGTTCTGATAACGCAGGTAGTAAGCGTGCTCCCAAACGTCCAGCCCCAGAATCGGGGTGTTGCCGTTCATCAGTGGGCTGTCCTGGTTACCGCTGCTTTCGATGATCAGTTTTTTCTCGGGGTTCACGCTGAGCCAGGCCCAGCCGCTGCCGAAACGGGTCAAGGCCGCTTTGGTGAAGTTTTCCTTGAACGTCTCCAGCCCACCCAGCTGTTCATCAATGGCCTTGGCCAATGCGCCTTTTGGGGTGCCGCCGCCGGTTGGGCTCATGACTTCCCAGAACAGTGAGTGGTTGGCATGCCCGCCGCCCTGGTTGATCACCGCTGCACGCAGTTTTTCTGGCAGTTCCTGGACGCTGGCGACCAGTTTTTCAACTGGCCATTTTGCCCACTCCGTGCCATCGACCGCGGCATTGAGGTTGTTGATGTAGGTCTGATGGTGCTTGGTGTAGTGAATTTCCATGGTTTGCGCATCGATATGCGGCTCAAGCGCGTCGTAGGCGTAAGGCAAGGCAGGCAAGGTGTAAGTCATATCAATGTGCTCCTGAGTGATGGCCGCTGACGGTTGAGAATTCGTGACTTGACTGAGCCACAGGGCTTTTGAGCAACAGCTCGGAACGCGGGTATTCGCCGTGATCGCTGATAAAGTTCAAAAGCTCAACGTAGGTTTTGCTGCTCTGACGCAGCGCTGCTTCACGCAGCGCAGGCGCCAGGCGGGGGTTCTGCATGGTTTGCAGTAACCGCTGGTGAATCGCGCACAGGTACTCAACGCTCTCCTCCGGCTGGTTAAGGCGCAAATGCAGATCCGCCAGGTTGTGGTGGGAAATGACACAGGCCGCCACTGCTTCGTCGGCATCACTCCAGCGCTCAAACAGCACTTGTGCCAGTGCCAGCGCCTGCAAGTAATGTTCTCGAGCATCGACCAGCTCGCCCTCAGCGAAACAGCGGTTGGCTCTTTCGATCGTGCGTTTCCAGTGCTCCATGTGAACCTCCAAAGCAGTGTGTGGGGCGTGGGGTTAAACGCCGCCGGCGGTCAATTTCTCGGGGTTGAGCAAGACTTCAAGCTGGCTGCGCGGCAGATCGGTGTACTCAAGGGCCACATCAATCACCGGGCGCCCCTGCTGGTAGGCGGTCTTGGCAATTTCGGCCGCCTTTTGATAGCCGATGATCGGGTTCAACGCCGTGACCAGGATCGGGTTGCGCGACAGCGCTTCCTTGAGCTTGGCTTCGTTAACCTTGAAGGTGGCAATGGCTTTGTCGGCCAGCAAGCGGCTGGAGTTGGCCAAGAGCTCGATGCTGCTCAACAGGTTGTGTGCAATCACCGGCAGCATCACGTTGAGCTCAAAGTTGCCTGACTGCCCGGCAATGGTGATCACCGTGTCATTGCCGATCACCTGGGCGGCAACCATGGCGGTGGCTTCCGGGATCACCGGATTGACCTTGCCCGGCATGATCGACGAGCCCGGCTGCAAGCCTTGCAGTTCAATTTCACCCAAGCCTGCCAGCGGGCCCGAGTTCATCCAGCGCAGGTCGTTGGCGATTTTCATCAGCGATACAGCGGTCGCTTTAAGCTGGCCCGAAACAGACACTGCGGTGTCCTGCGAACCAATCAAGGCAAACAGGTCTTTACCCGGCGTGAATTGCACGTGGGTCAGCGCACTGAGTTGTTGGCTGAACAGCGCAGCGAATTGCGGGTGCGCGTTGATCCCCGTGCCCACCGCCGTGCCGCCCTGGGCCAGCGACTGCAAGGCCGGTTGCAGAGTGTGCAGGTGCTCGATATTGGCCTTGAGCTGCTGTGCCCAGCCATTGAGCACCTGGCTCATGCGCACTGGCATGGCGTCCATCAGGTGGGTACGCCCGGTTTTAACGTAGACGTGAACCTGCTCGGCCTTGTGCTCAATCACCTGAACCAGATGCTTGAGGGCTGGCAGCAGTTCTTCGTGCAAGCCCAGAGCGGCGCTGACGTGAATGGTTGTCGGGATAATGTCGTTGCTGCTTTGCCCGCAGTTGACGTGATCGTTGGGGTTGACCACTTCGCCCAGCACGCGGGTTGCCAGTGTGGCGATGACTTCGTTGGCGTTCATGTTGGAACTGGTGCCCGAACCGGTCTGGAAAATATCCACCGGGAAGTGCTCCATAAAATCGCCGGACAGCAGGATCTGCGTGGCTTCGACAA
The DNA here is from genome assembly GCF_001043025.1 of Pseudomonas helleri. Taxonomy (GTDB): domain Bacteria; phylum Pseudomonadota; class Gammaproteobacteria; order Pseudomonadales; family Pseudomonadaceae; genus Aquipseudomonas; species Aquipseudomonas helleri. The sequence goes on from NZ_JYLD01000003.1 coordinate 408,816, forward strand.
TGGCATTGCCCTGCGCTTCGCTGATTTGCTTGAGTTCAACGTTGGCCTTGGCGGCAGCGGCCTTGGCCAGAATCAGTGCACGAATGAATTGCGCGGGCATGCGCTGATGGCTGATCGGGAAGTTGTCTACCGCACGCTGTGTTTGCGCGCCATACAGCGCGGCCTCAGGCACGTGCAATTCACCCATGCTGTCCCGTTCGATACGCGTATTACTCATCAGGAAATCCTTGCAGCAGTTCTGTTAAAGAAATTGAAGGTTCGAGTTCGCAGGTCGCCAATTGCCAGGCAAAGCTTTGCCAGCGCTTGAGGCGGCAGTTACACAGGGCTTGAGTTTCCATGTCGCGCAGCGGGCGCCATGCATGGTCCAGGCACAGGTTGCGCCAGTGCCACGGCAGGGCCGTATCAGCGGCGGTGTCCAGCAAGAGCCGGAACGCGGTAGCAGAAATCATCCAGGGAGAAGTCGCCGTGCAACCGGCCAGGTATCGGCCTTCGGCCAGATAGTGCTCAATCAGGCGCGGCTCGTCGGGCGCCAGGCCGCAACGGATCTGGCGGCTCATCCAGCGCCAGCTTTCCAGATAAGGGCCTTCATGCAAAGCTGAACTCATGACCTAGGCTCGCTCGATAATGAGATTCATTATTAAGCGATATTGATTATCAAAACAAGCCTGCGTTAGGCACACACCTGTAGGAGCGAGCTTGCCTCTCGATCTTTCAAGATCAAAAGATCGCGAGGCAAGCTCGCTCCTACAGAGGTTGGGTTAAAAAAAAGGCGTATCACCCGTGAAGGTGATACGCCTTGATTGCAACCGGGAAGGTTTAGCTGCCCGCGACGGTCATTCGTTCGATCAGCACCGAGCCGGTGCGGATGTTGCTGCGCAGTTCCAAGTCGTTACCCACGGCAACGATCTGTTTGAACATGTCGCGCATGTTGCCCGCGATGGTCACTTCTTGAACCGGGAACTGGATTTCACCGTTCTCAACCCAGAAACCCGCTGCGCCACGGGAGTAGTCGCCCGTGACCATGTTCAGGCCGCTGCCCATCAGTTCAGTCACCAGCAACCCCCGGCCCATGCGGCGGATCAGGGCCGCCTGGTCTTCGTCACCGTGGGTCACGAACAGGTTGTGCACGCCACCCGCGTTGGCGGTGCTGGGCAGGCCCAGTTTGCGGCCGGAATAGGTGCTGAGGATGTAGGACACCAACTCGCCATCCTTGATAAACGGTTTGGCGTAAGTCGCCAGGCCGTCGTTATCGAAGGAGGAACTGCCCATGGCACGGACCAGATGCGGACGCTCGTCCAAGGTCAGCCATTCAGGGAAAATCTGCTGCCCCAACGCATCCAGCAAGAACGACGATTTACGGTACAGGTTGCCCCCCGAAATCGCGCCCAAAAAGCTGCCGAACAAGCCACCGGCCAGTTCAGCCGAGAACAATACCGGGACTTCGCAGGTCGGCACCGGGCGCGAACCCAGGCGGCGAGCGGCGCGTTCTGCGGCGCGCTGGCCGATGCTGACGGCGTCCATCAGCAACTCGCCCTGGCAGTTCACGTCATACCAGTAGTCACGCTGCATTTGCCCGTCGCCTTCGGCGATCATCACGCAGCTCAAGCTGTGCCGGGTAGACGCTGAACCACCGATAAAGCCATTGCTGTTGCCATACACCCGGCAGCCCTGATGAGTGCTGAGGGTGGTGCCGTCGGCGTTTTTGATGCGGCTGTCAGCGTCAAAAGCCGCAGCTTCGCAGGCCAAGGCCTTTTCGATGGCTTGTTCCGGGGTGATGTCCCAAGTGTGGAACACATCAAAATCTTTCAGGTCGCGGGCCATCAGGCTGGCGTCGGCCAGGCCCGAGCTTTCGTCTTCGGAGGTGTGCTTGGCAATTGCCAAAGCGGCCGCGACGGTTTCGCGGATAGCATCCGGGCCGCTGGCCGAGGTGCTGGCCGAGCCTTTACGCTGTCCCACATAGAGCGTGATGCCAAAACCCTGATCGCGATTGAACTCAACGGTTTCGACTTCGCGCTGGCGTACAGAGGTCGACAGGCCCTGCTCCAGCGACACCGCGACTTCGCAGGCGCTGGCGCCCTGGCGCTTGGCTTCGGCGATGATTTGCTCGACCTGCTGTTGCAGTGCCGGCAAGGCCTGCGGGCCGACGCTTTGTACTGCACTCATGGTTTTCTCCACTCAAATTCTGTTTTCGGTAGGGCCGCCGAGCGACCAGGCCGGACAAGCGGCCTCCGACTGGTTATCATGGCGGCGTTTCTTTGCGGACTGCCACCATGGTTGATTCTTACGACGACGCCTTCGACGGCGAAAAAAGCAAAACACAGGTCAAAAAAGAGCTGCACGCTCTGGTTGATCTGGGCGAGCGCCTTACAACGCTCAAGCCTGATTTGCTGAACAAAATGCCTTTGACTGACGCTATGCGTAAGGCTCTGGCAGATGCTCCAAAACACACGGCTCATATTGCGCGCAAGCGCCATCTGATGTTCATCGGCAAGCTGATGCGCGATCAACCGATCGACGAAATTCTTGCTTTGATCGATCAAGTCGATGCCTCTTCTCGCCAATACAACGAGCGTTTCCACAACCTCGAGCGCTGGCGTGATCGCCTGCTCGAAGGCGACGACGCTGTACTGGAAAAATTTGTTGTCGAGTTCCCTGAGGCTGACCGCCAGCAAATGCGCTCGGTCATCCGTCAGGCCAAACACGAACTGGCTCATAACAAGGCACCGGCCTCAAGCCGCAAATTGTTCAAGTACATTCGTGGGTTGGACGAGACGCAACGCGGTCTGCGTTAAATCTCGTACGTGGGTGGGTTGCCCTGCAACCCACCTGCTCCCCATCAACCGCCCGTACCGCCTACGGTAATCGCATCAATTTTCAGGGTTGGCTGCCCGACACCGACCGGTACCGACTGCCCATCCTTGCCACAGGTTCCGACGCCGCTGTCCAATGACAGGTCGTTACCGACCATCGACACCTTGCTCATCGCTTCCGGCCCGTTGCCAATCAGGGTCGCTCCTTTGACTGGACGAGTGATTTTGCCGTCTTCGATCAGGTACGCCTCGCTGGTGGAAAACACAAACTTGCCGCTGGTGATGTCGACCTGACCACCGCCCAGATTGGCGCAGTAAATGCCCTTTTTCACCGACGCGATAATTTCGGCCGGATCACTTTCGCCACCCAACATATAGGTGTTGGTCATGCGCGGCATGGGCAAGTGCGCATAGGATTCGCGACGGCCGTTACCGGTGCGTGCGACGCCCATCAGGCGCGCATTGAGCTTGTCTTGCATGTAGCCCTTGAGCACGCCATTTTCAATCAGCGTTGTGCACTCGGTCGGGGTGCCTTCGTCATCGACGCTCAACGAGCCACGACGACCGGCCAGGGTGCCGTCATCGACGATGGTGCACAGTTTGGAAGCAACCATTTCGCCCATGCGGCCGCTGTAGGCCGAGCTGCCTTTGCGGTTGAAATCGCCTTCAAGGCCGTGCCCTACCGCTTCGTGCAGCAGTACGCCCGACCAGCCAGAGCCCAAGACCACCGGCATGGTGCCCGCAGGTGCCGGTACGGCTTCGAGGTTGACCAGCGCCTGGCGCAACGCCTCACGGGCGTAGCCCATGGCGCGGTCGTCGGTCAGGAAGTAGCGGTAATCGGTACGGCCACCGCCACCATGGCCACCGCGCTCGCGACGGCCATTTTGCTCGACGATCACACTGACATTGAAACGCACCAGCGGGCGCACATCGGCTGCCAGGCCGCCGTCGGTGGAGGCCACCAGAATACGCTCCCACACCCCGGCCATGCTCACGGTCACTTGCTGAATACGCGGGTCCAGAGCACGGGTGGCCGCATCGACGCGCTTGAGCAACTCGACTTTTTCGGCGCGGGTGATGACTTCCAGGGGGTTATCCGGGGCGTACAGTTGCGCCACGTCCTGGGTTGTAAAGGCTTGCACGGTGCCGTTTTGCCCGGCACGGGAGATGGAACGGGCAGCCCGCGCCGCCAGCCCCAGCGCTTCCAGGGTGATGGCATTGCTGTAGGCAAAGCCGGTTTTCTCACCTGACTGGGCACGCACTCCGACGCCCTGATCGAGATTGAAGCTGCCTTCTTTGACGATGCCGTCTTCCAGGGCCCAGGACTCGGAAATCTGCCCCTGAAAATACAAATCTGCTGCATCAATGCCCGGCCCGGCCAAGTCACCCAATACGCCTTGCAGGCTGTCGAGGGTGACACCGCCCGGTGCCAACAGGTGTTCGCTGACTGAGGTCAACAACTCGCTCATATTCACTCCGTCTTGGCCCCTGTTTCAGCATCATGGATGCACTGAACCCACGGGCCTGAAAATTAGTCCTGCAGTGCAGGTCGCTGTGCGCCCTGCGAAAAAAACCGCCGGTGGTTCACCACCGGCATGCGCGCCCTGATGGCGGCTTGTTCGTCAGCATCGCGCGCGGCCAGCAATACGCCCTCGCCTTGCGCCTGTTCCGCCAACACCCGGCCCCACGGGTCGATGATCGCCGCATGCCCGTAGGTTTCACGCGGGCCCGGATGAACACCGCCCTGGGCGGCGGCCAGTACATAACATTGGGTTTCGATGGCCCGTGCCCGAATCAGAATGTCCCAATGTGCAGCACCAGTCACCGCGGTAAAGGCCGAAGGCGCGGTGATCAACTCCGCTCCGGCAGCCCGCAATTCACTGTACAGCTCCGGGAAACGCAGGTCGTAGCACACGGTCAGGCCCAATTTGCCCACCGGCGTATCGGCCACCACCACACGTTCACCGGGCGCGTAGTCATCCGACTCGCGGTAACGACCCCGGCTGTCAGACACATCCACATCAAACAAATGCAGCTTGTCGTAACGCGCCGCTTGCTCACCGTCGGCGTTGATCAACAATGAACAGGCATTGACCTTGGCGTCTGGCTGACCCGCTGGCGGCAGCGGCAAAGTGCCCGCCACTATCCATAACTTGAGGTCGCGTGCGGTCTGTTTCAACCATGGCAGGATTGGACCTTCGCCCAATGCCTCGGCGCGCCCCACATCAGCGATATCGCGACGGCCCATGGCAGCGAAGTTTTCCGGCAGCACCGCGAGCTGTGCACCGCGTTGCGCCGCGTCTTCAAGCAAGCGCCGGGCCTGAGCCAGGTTGGCCAGCACATCGCTCTGGCTAACCATTTGAATCACTGCAAACGACATCACGCCCCCTTGATGGACTGTGTAGACAGAACCTCCACCGGCACTGCCGTTGTCATGCTACTCCTAGTTTTTCTCAAATGGCTTGTCGAAGGTAATTTTCGGGTCGTTCCATGGGCCTTGAATGCTGTATTGCACGCTGGCGAAACGCGACACTTGATCACCGATCAGCTTATTGAGCAGGAACATCGCCCCCCCCGCTGCCGGACCGCCGACCAACAAGGCCGCAAGCGGCAGGTTGTTGGTCACAGGCAGGGTCACTAGCAGTTTCGCATTCACCTGATCAGAGACCATGTTCAAAGTGCCACTGAGTTCAAGGTTAGTCGACGGGCCGGTCATGAGGATCGGCGAGGTGGTGCGGTATACGCCGTTGTTGGCGGTCAGGAAGCCTTTGACACGGTCGTAGCTCAGCCCTTTGCTGAACAAGTCCGAGAAATCCAGGCGCAGACGCCGGCCGATAGCGTTGAAGTTCAGCAGGCCAAAAATGCGCACCACCTGTGTGCTGCCGTCGACCTCAACAAAGCGGCCTTTATTCAAGGTGGCATCGAGGGTGCCAGAGAACCGGTTCAGGCCAATCCAGGCAGGCGAGCCCGGCCAGCGGCCATCGATATCGACTTTGAAGTCCTCACTGGTCACGCTTGGGGCAAAGCCCCAGCCCTGCAGCACGTTAGCCAGGTTGCCACCGCCAATCCGGCCCCGGTACCAGCTGTTGCTCGCCCCGGCCACGCCTTCCCAGCCGCCCGAGCCTTCGAGCAGCAAGCCCTTGAGGCCCAGACTCAGGTTATTGAGGTTAATCCCGCGTGTGGTCGGCCTGATATTGAGCGACCAGGCGCCGAGCAAATCAGCGCCCTGATAGAGCTGGCGAATGATGATGTCGAGTGCCGGGATTTTGCGCGGGTCGACCGACACCAGCGGGTCCGGCGCATTGGCATCGCTCACCGCTTTAGGGTCTGGCGCCGGGAGGCGGATGGTTTGCATCGTCACTTTGATCGGCGCGTTCTTCGCGTCCGGCAGCGTGACAGCGCCCGTCGCCTGCTTGCTGTTGATGTTCAGGTCCCAGGCCGCCCCGCTGCGCTTCATTTGCAGCCGCACTTGATCAAGCTGGGTGCCGAAGGCGATGAGCTTGTTCACTTTAAAGTCGGCGCTGTTGAGCAGTTGTTTGGCACTGCCGCCCGGGTCTTTGCCCGCATAGCGCTCGGCCAGCGCCTGCCACGGGGCAACGTCGAGTTCTGACAGCACACCGCGAATGCGCAAGCCCTTGGTCACGGGCAACACCGGGTCGCCATACCCCAGGAACAACTCACCCCGACCGTCTTCAAACTTGCCATTGGGGGCGGCAAAGGTCAGGTTGGCCAAGTCACCGTAGTCAAACCAGTAACGCCGCTCAGCCCCTTGCAAGGTCATGCGAAACACCGCGTCGCGGCTTTCATTGGCGGCCAGGCCAAACGGTGCTGGCAAATCGATAGTCGCCCCTTTGAGTGACGAACTGACCCGCAACTGGCTGTCGGCATCGTCCAGGGTCAATTGCAACTGATAAGGCAGCATCCCGGACACCGGGATCGGCTGATTGAACTTGAGCCAGTCGGTCAGTTTTTTAACCCCGACCTGACCGCTTGCCACCACGCGGGTACTCAGCTTGCCCGACTTGCCCTCGGCAAAGATTTGCGCCTTGATCGGTTGGTCGAATGCGCGACCGCTGATGGCTTTGCCGCTCAGGCCCTTGGCGCTGTCGAAGCGGAAGTCGCCCTTGAGTTGGGTCAGTTCAAGTTCCGGGTCACTGATTTTCAGGCGGGCCTTGTCGGTGTTGAAATCCACTACGACTTTCGGCTCTTCGCCATGCTCCAGCGGGATGTCGAGATCAACGCGGCCCTTGAGCGAGCCCTCGCCTTGCCAGCCGGCAAAGGTCGATTCAGTGCCAATCGGCGCTTCTTGCAAGATTTTCAGGCCATCGCCCAAACCGCCGTCGAAGTCACCGTCCAAAAACAAGTGAGAGACTTTGCCAGCGTGGACGTGAGGGATATTGACCGCAACGTTGCGCACTTTGGTGTCGAGCAACAGGCCTTTGCTGGCCATGATCCGCACACCGCTGTCTTCGATAAACACGTCACCGGAAACATCACGTACATGTGGCCAGCCGGGCTGGAACGCCAGCTCAGCGCCATGAACCTTGAAGAACAGGCTGATGTTACGCGCCGCGTCCACGGCATCGTGGTCCAGTGAGCCTTGGTACTGGAAAAAGCCCTCTTCGACCGAGCCTTTTAGAATCGCCGTGCTCAACCACTCGGACAGCGCCGGGCTCAAAACGGCCGGCAGGTATTTGGGGGTGAATCGACCATCGCCATCGGTCAGCCCGACGCGCAGGTCCATGTAGTCTTCCTGAGAGTGATCCATGTGGATGCGGATCAGGAAGTCAGCGGCAATTTTGCCCTCTTCGCCCAGCACCTTGATGTAGGGCGCGATCAAGGTGAAGCTGTTTTTATCCAGCGTCCACTTGAGCAAGGCATTGGCTTGCAGGTACTGCCAGGGCTTGTCGAAAATCGGGTCCAGGTGCAGGACAAAATCTTTGCTGTCGAGGCGCAACTCGCCCTTGCCCAGGTCACCACTGATCAGCCCGCTGACGTTACGCGCCGCCGGTGCCCCGTGGGTGGCATTGAAACCAACTTGCTGCAAGTTGGCGGCGAAGCTGATTTTTTGATCGTCGGTCGCATTCGGCCGGTAGTCGGCCAGGACGTTGCGCAAGGTGCCGGTAACGCTCAGTTGGTCAATCACCTTGGCGACGGCTTCTGGCACCGGCGCCAGCGAATCCATTAACGGGGTGATCGGAGTGAGGTCCAGATGATCGGCCTGTAAATGCCAACGTTCCTGCTCGCCCTCAGTGGCGGCGAACTGTTGCAACTGCAGGCGGGTTTCCCAGCGCTTGTCAGCGATGTTCATTGCCAGTGAATCGAGGGTAACCGTGAACCCCTGCTTGCCACGCTCGACCCAGGCATGCAGCGCCAGGTTGTCGAGGGTTTCGGCTTTGCGATCGGCATAGGCACCGCTCAGTTTGGGCGCATTGAGGCGTGCCACCGCGCTTTGCACGGTGCCATGGCCCCAGTTGAACCAGAACTCGCCACCGGCTTTTAATTCAGAGACTTTCCACGGCTGGATCAGGCTGGCCGGCAGCCATTTGGCCCAGTCACTCTGCGGCAAGCTCAAATAGGCCTGAGCGGCACCGTCGCGCCAGCGGCTGGCCTGGATCTGGGTCTTGAGGCTCAGCGCCAGCGGCTGGCCGTCGGGCAGGGTCAAACGCGCATCCAGACGCTGGTCAGAAGCCCCCACGTCCAGCGTCAGCCCGACATAAGTCAGGGTCATCGGCGCATGATTGAAGGGTTCGAGGGTCACCTGGCTGTCGAGGACCGACACCCGCGCCACCCGCTGCAATTGATTCAGCAGTTGCTCGGGGTCCAGCGGCTGATCATCTTGCACAGGCAGCCCTTCCAGCGCCCAATGGCCGTCCTTGTCCTGACGAGCACTCAGTTGCAGGCCGCCCAGTTGCACGCTGGCAAGCCGCACATCGCGATTGAGCAGGCTGGCCCAGACATCGGGCACCACCTTCACGTTGTCCAGCCGCAGGGCATTGCTGCCCTCGCCGACCATCACGTCGTGCGCCAGCAGTACCGGCGCCATGCCCTTCCAGCTGCCTTCAAGGCTGCCAATGGTCAACGGCATGCCCAAAGCATCACGTGCCTTGGTCTGGATTTCTGCGCGGTATTCGGCAATCAGTGGCGTCAGCTCACGACCCAAGCTGACGTAGAGCGCCGTGAGCACCAGAACCAACGCACATAGACCTAATCCCCAGCGGGTCAGCGCGGCAAAAAAGCGTGTCAGACGCTCCATGTCAGGTGGCCCCTTCAGTGATGGTCGAGGGGGCTGCGCCCAGCCCCCTGTCATGCGAATACGCGTTCAGATACTTCAGAGCAGTACCACGTCGTATTGTTCCTGGGAGTACTGAGTTTCTACTTGAAAACGGATGGTACGCCCGATAAATCCTTCCAGCTCGGCGACGTTACCCGACTCTTCGTCCAGCAAACGGTCAACAACACGCTGGTTGGCTAATACACGATAGCCAACGGCTTGGTACGCGCGGGCTTCACGGAGAATTTCGCGGAAGATTTCGTAGCAAATGGTTTCAGGGGTTTTCAGCTTGCCGCGCCCCTGGCAGCACACGCAGGGTTCGCAGAGCACTTGCTCAAGGCTTTCGCGGGTGCGCTTGCGGGTCATCTGTACCAGCCCCAACTCGGTGATACCGATGATGTTGGTCTTGGCGTGATCACGTTCCAGCTGTTTTTCGAGGGTGCGCAGCACCTGGCGCTGGTGCTCTTCATCTTCCATGTCGATGAAGTCAATGATGATGATGCCGCCCAGGTTACGCAGGCGCAGTTGCCGGGCGATGGCCGTTGCCGCTTCGAGGTTGGTCTTGAAGATGGTTTCTTCAAGGTTGCGATGGCCCACGAACGCGCCGGTGTTGACGTCGATGGTGGTCATGGCTTCAGCCGGGTCGACTACCAGATAACCGCCCGACTTGAGCGGCACCTTGCGGTCCAGCGCCTTCTGGATTTCATCTTCTACGCCATACAGGTCAAAAATCGGCCGCTCGCCGGGGTAATGCTCAAGGCGGTCGGCGATTTCCGGCATCAGTTCAGCCACAAACTGGGTAGTTTTCTGGAAAGTTTCTCGCGAATCGATGCGAATTTTCTCGATCTTCGGGCTGACCAGATCACGCAGGGTGCGCAACGCCAGGCCCAAGTCTTCATAGATAACGCTCGGTGCGCCCGCCGTTTTGATCTGCAGACCGATCTGGTCCCACAGGCGACGCAAGTAGCGAATGTCCATCAGGATCTCATCCGCCCCGGCGCCTTCAGCGGCCGTGCGCAGAATAAAGCCGCCCGCTTCCTTGATGCCTTCTTGCGCCACGCAATCACTGACCACCTGCTTGAGGCGCTCACGTTCGGCTTCGTCTTCGATCTTCAGCGAAATGCCGACATGGGCGGTGCGCGGCATGTACACCAGGTAGCGCGAAGGAATCGACAACTGCGTGGTCAGGCGTGCGCCTTTTGACGCAATCGGGTCTTTGGTGACCTGCACCACCAGGCTTTGACCTTCGTGCACCAGCGCGCTGATGCTCTCAACGGCCTGACCTTCACGCAGGGAAATTTCAGACGCGTGAATAAAGGCGGCACGGTCCAGCCCGATGTCGACAAAGGCGGCCTGCATGCCGGGCAATACCCGCACCACCTTGCCCTTGTAAATGTTGCCAACAATGCCACGGCGCTGGGTACGCTCGACATGCACCTCTTGCAGAACACCGTTCTCTACCACGGCCACGCGCGATTCCATCGGCGTGATGTTGATCAGAATCTCTTCACTCATGGCTGGGTCTCGTTCAGGCGTCATAGCATTAGTGCCAAGTCATGTAAGGCGCGTTATTCAGCGCTCGATAAGGTTTGCCAACAGGGTATGCCGAATTGCCCAAGCAGTTCTGCGGTTTCGCACACGGGCAAACCCACAACACCGGAATAACTGCCATTAAGGCCCGCTACAAAGACCGCGGCCAACCCTTGAATGGCGTAACCACCGGCTTTGTCCTGAGGCTCTCCGCTGGCCCAATATTGGGCGGCTTCTTGCTGGCTGATGGTTCTGAAACTGACCCGGCTGCGCACCACACGGGTTTCGCAACGCTCGGCCGCCAGAATGGCAATGGCCGTCAAGACTTCATGCTCCCGGCCAGACAACGCCATGAGCATAGACAAGGCATCGGCCTCGTCGACCGGTTTGCCGAGAATCTGATCATCCAGTACAACGGCGGTGTCGGCGCCCAATACACAGAATGGAGCGCTTACCGAGGCCCCGAGCAGGTGCTCGCGCCCCGCACGGGCCTTTGCTCGCGCCAGGCGCTCGACATAGGCCGCAGGGCATTCGTCAGGGAGGGGAGTTTCGTCTATGGAGGCGCTGACCACCTGGAACGGCACGCCGATTTGAGTCAGTAACTCGCGGCGGCGCGGTGAGCCAGAGGCCAGAAAAAGCGGAGTCATCAAGACATCTCCCTGTCTACGTACACAAACCAGGAAATGGCTCGCGATCCAGTCAATTGATTTTGAAACGTCGGCGCAAACCGCGCAGCCCGTAGCTCACCCATGGCCACAACAGCGCACTGACCAGCGCTGGCAATACCAACGCCAGCGTGGGCTGGCGATTGCCGGTCAAGGCACTCAGCCATAGTTGAGCCAGTTGAGCCAGGCCAAATATGACTAGGATCACCAGGCTTTGCTGCCACATCGGGAACGTACGCAACCGTTGCGCCAGCGACAATACCAAAAAGGTGATGAGGGTCAGAATCAATGCATTCTGGCCCAGCAAGGTGCCGTACAGCACGTCTTCCATCAAGCCCAGGCACCAGGCGGTGACCATGCCCACCTTGTGCGGCAAGGCCAGGGCCCAGAATGCCAGCAACAGGGCCAACCACAACGGGCGCAGGATTTCCATGAACTGCGGCAACGGCGAAACGCTGAGCAACAGGCCGATGGCAAACGTCAGCCAGACAATCCAGCCGTTTCGCGAATGAGTGCCCGCCATTATTCCCTCTCCCGAGTAGTGGCCGGCGCAGCGGCTGGCGGCTTGGCTGCGGCGGGTACAGGTTTTTTCACGGTCTTGGGATCAGTTGCAGCCGGGGCTGGCGTCACCGCTGGCGCGGCGGCAGGTGCAGCAGGTGCGGCGGCCGTTGGCGCAGGCTTGGGCACAGTCGCCGGCACCACCGGCGGTGCTTCACCCCGCTGCTCGGCCTCTTGGGCTTGAGCGGCGTCATTGGCGCGTTCTTCAGGGGTTCGGCTGTCGCTGAACACCAGCAGCAAATAGCGGCTTCGGTTCAAGGCGGCAGTCGGCACAGCCCGCACAATGGCAAATGGCTGGCCCGAGTCGTGAATGACTTCTTTGACCGTGGCCACCGGGTAACCGGCCGGGAAGCGCTGCCCCAGGCCCGAGCTGACCAGCAGATCGCCCACTTTGATATCTGCCGTGTCGGCCACGTGACGCAGTTCAAGCCGCTCTGGGTTGCCCGTGCCGCTGGCAATGGCGCGCAGGCCGTTGCGATTCACCTGTACCGGAATGCTGTGGGTGGTGTCGGTGAGCAACAAGACACGCGAGGTGTTCGGCATCAACTCGACCACCTGCCCCATCAACCCGCGAGCATCGAGCACCGGCTGCCCCAGTACTACGCCGTCGCGCTCACCCTTGTTGATGATGATGCGATGGGTGAACGGGTTCGGGTCCATGCCGATCAACTCGGCCACTTCAACCTTTTCGTTCACCAGCGCCGAGGAGTTCAACAACTCGCGCAGGCGAACGTTCTGCTCGGTCAAGGCTGCCAGCTTTTGCATGCGGCCTTGCAACAGAAGGTTTTCAGTTTTGAGCTTCTCGTTTTCAGCCACCAGTTCGGTGCGACTGCCAAATTGGCTGGCAACCCCCTGAACCAGGCGTTGCGGCAAATCGGTCACCCAGTAGGTTTGCATCAGCACCAGCGACATCTGGCTGCGCACCGGCTTGAGCAAGGTGAAACGGGCATCTACCACCATCAGCGCGACCGATAGCACGACCAGCACCAATAAGCGCACGCCCAATGAGGGGCCTTTAGAAAAGAGCGGTTTAATAAGCCGCCCCTCCCGGGCAAGTGTTCAATGTATTCATACGGCGTTAAAGCGGCCTGGATGAAGATTGGCAAAAGATAAACGCCAAAAGGCAGCACTGCAAAGTGCTACCTTTTGGTGATAACCATTGGCCTGCACCGGCGATCTTATTCGCTGGAGAGCAGGTCCATTGTGTGTTTATCCATCATTTCCAGCGCACGGCCACCACCACGGGCAACACAGGTCAGCGGGTCTTCGGCAACGATCACCGGCAGGCCTGTTTCCTGGGCCAGCAGCTTGTCGAGGTCACGCAGCAAGGCGCCACCACCAGTCAGTACCAGGCCACGCTCGGCGATGTCCGAAGCCAGCTCTGGCGGAGACTGTTCCAGTGCGCTTTTCACGGCCTGAACGATGGTTGCCAGCGACTCTTGCAGAGCCTCAAGAACTTCATTGGAGTTCAGGGTGAATGCACGTGGAACGCCTTCTGCCAGGTTACGGCCGCGTACGTCGACTTCACGCACTTCACCGCCCGGGTAGGCTGTGCCGATTTCCTGCTTGATGCGCTCCGCCGTCGACTCGCCGATCAGGCTGCCGTAGTTACGACGCACATAAGTGATGATCGCTTCGTCGAAGCGGTCGCCGCCAACCCGTACGGATTCAGCGTAAACCACACCGTTCAGGGAGATCAGCGCGATTTCAGTGGTACCACCACCGATATCGACAACCATCGAACCGCGTGCTTCCTCAACCGGCAAGCCAGCACCGATGGCCGCGGCCATCGGTTCTTCGATCAGGAATACTTCACGGGCACCGGCACCCAGTGCCGATTCACGAATGGCGCGACGCTCTACCTGAGTCGATTTGCACGGTACGCAAATCAAAACCCGAGGGCTTGGCTGCAAAAAGCTGTTTTCATGCACTTTGTTGATGAAGTACTGCAGCATCTTCTCGCAGACGCTGAAGTCGGCAATCACGCCATCCTTCATCGGACGAATGGCAGCAATGTTGCCAGGTGTACGGCCGAGCATGCGCTTGGCCTCGGTGCCGACGGCAACGACACTTTTCTGGTTACCGTGTGTCCGAATAGCCACAACCGATGGCTCATTCAGGACAATACCGCGCTCACGCACGTAAATAAGGGTGTTGGCAGTGCCCAGGTCGATGGAAAGATCGCTGGAAAACATGCCACGCAGTTTCTTGAACATGGGAAAGGGACCCTAGGCAACGCGTGGGTAAAAAAGTGCGGCAAACTCTAACAACGACAGGGATTTTGGGCAAGGCGCCAATATGTTAAATTGACCGCTTTTCCGTGCACCAACCCCCACAATCGCGGCCATATGACCGTAGAAATGCGGTAGTGTTCCGACAATCTAACACACGGACACCATCCGTCCTGTTTTCCACTGGAGAATCCCATGGCGCTTGAACGCTCCGACGTGGAAAAAATCGCACATTTGGCCCGTCTGGGTCTCAATGATGCCGATCTCCCACGCACCACCGAAGCCCTTAATAGCATTCTGGGGCTGATTGATCAGATGCAGGCTGTCGACACCACCGGTATCGAGCCGCTGGCCCACCCACTGGAAGCCAGCCAGCGCCTGCGCGCTGACGTCGTGACTGAAAGCAATCATCGCGAGGCTTACCAGTCCATCGCACCAGCGGTCGAAAACGGCCTCTATCTGGTTCCGAAAGTCATCGAGTAAAGGGAAAGAGCCTGCATGCATCAATTGACTCTGGCCGAGATCGCCCGCGGACTCGCCGATAAAAAGTTTTCTTCTGAAGAGCTGACCAAGACCTTGCTGGCGCGTATCGCCCAGCTCGATCCGCAGCTCAACAGCTTCATCACCCTCACCGAAGACCTCGCCATCGAGCAGGCCAAGGCTGCTGACGCACGTCGCGCCAACGGTGAAAGCGGTGCCCTGCTGGGCGCGCCGATCGCGCACAAAGACCTGTTCTGCACCCTGGGCGTACGCACCAGCTGTGCCTCGAAGATGCTCGACAACTTCAAGGCACCCTACGACGCCACCGTGGTTGCCAAGCTCGCCGAGGCTGGCGCGGTCAGCCTGGGTAAAACCAACATGGACGAGTTCGCGATGGGCTCGGCCAACGAATCGAGCTACTACGGCGCAGTCAAAAACCCGTGGAACCTTGAGCACGTACCTGGCGGTTCATCGGGTGGTTCGGCAGCCGCCGTTGCCGCTCGTCTGTTGCCGGCAGCGACCGGCACCGACACCGGCGGTTCGATCCGCCAGCCCGCTGCGCTGACCAACCTCACCGGTCTCAAACCGACATACGGTCGGGTATCGCGCTGGGGCATGATCGCTTACGCCTCCAGCCTTGATCAGGGCGGCCCCTTGGCGCGCACCGCAGAAGACTGCGCGATTTTGTTACAAGGCATGGCTGGCTTCGATCCTAAAGACTCCACCAGCATCGACGAACCGGTGCCGGACTTCAGCGCCGACCTCAATACCTCGCTCAAAGGCCTGCGTATTGGCGTGCCTGCCGAGTTCTTCAGCGAAGGCCTCGACCCGCGCATTGCCGAGCTGGTGCACAACAGCATCAAAGAGCTCGAAAAGCTCGGCGCAGTGATCAAGACCATCAGCCTGCCCAACATGCAGCACGCGATTCCTGCGTACTACGTGATCGCGCCCGCTGAGGCGTCTTCCAACCTGTCGCGTTTTGACGGCGTGCGTTTCGGCCACCGCTGTGAAGACCCCAAAGACCTGACCGACCTGTACAAGCGCTCGCGCGCCGAAGGCTTCGGCCCGGAAGTCCAGCGCCGGATTCTGGTCGGTGCCTACGCCCTGTCGGCCGGTTACTACGACGCTTACTACCTGCAAGCGCAAAAAATCCGTCGCCTGATCAAAAACGACTTTGTCGCAGCCTTCAACGAAGTCGACGTCATCCTCGGCCCAACCACGCCTAACCCGGCCTGGAAAATCGGCGCTAAAAACAGCGACCCGGTGTCTGCCTATCTGGAAGACGTGTACACCATTACCGCCAACCTCGCGGGCCTGCCGGGCCTGTCGATGCCAGCCGGTTTTGTCGATGGCTTGCCCGTCGGCGTGCAGTTGCTTGCGCCGTACTTCCAGGAAGGCCGCTTGCTCAATGTCGCTCACCAGTATCAGTTGAACACTGACTGGCACACGCGCTCACCTGCCGGCTTCTGAGGAGAAACATATGCAATGGGAAGTTGTGATCGGGCTGGAAATTCACTCCCAGCTCGCCACCCAATCGAAGATTTTCTCCGGCAGCGCCACCACGTTCGGCGCTGAGCCGAACACCCAGGCCAGCCTGGTTGATCTGGGCATGCCGGGCGTTTTGCCGGTGCTGAACCAGGAAGCCGTGCGCATGGCCGTCATGTTCGGCATCGCGGTTGACGCCGAAATCGGCCAGCACAACGTGTTCGCACGTAAAAACTACTTCTACCCGGACCTGCCAAAGGGCTACCAGATCAGCCAGATGGAACTGCCGATTGTCGGCAAAGGCCATTTGGACATCACCCTGGAAGACGGCACCGTCAAGCGCGTCGGCATCACCCGTGCGCACCTGGAAGAAGACGCGGGCAAAAGCCTGCACGAAGACTTCAGCGGCTCGACCGGCATTGACCTCAACCGTGCAGGCACCCCGCTGCTGGAAATCGTTTCCGAGCCGGACATGCGCAGCGCCAAAGAGGCCGTTGCCTACGTCAAGGCCATGCACGCACTGGTGCGCTACCTGGGCATCTGCGACGGCAACATGGCTGAAGGTTCGCTGCGTTGCGACTGCAACGTATCCGTACGCCCGGTCGGCCAGGCCGAGTTCGGCACCCGCTGCGAGATCAAGAACGTCAACTCGTTCCGCTTCATCGAGAAGGCGATCAACAGCGAAGTCCAGCGCCAGATCGAACTGATCGAAGACGGCGGCAAAGTCATCCAGCAAACGCGCCTGTATGACCCGAACAAAGACGAAACCCGCGCCATGCGCAGCAAAGAGGAAGCCAACGACTACCGTTACTTCCCGGACCCGGACCTGCTGCCGGTGGTGATCGAAGACTCGTTCATCGAAGACGTGCGCGCCACCCTGCCGGAACTGCCACCGCAAAAGCGCGAGCGCTTCCAGTCGCAGTTCGGTCTGTCGGCCTACGATGCCAGCGTTCTGGCCTCAAGCCGCGAACAGGCAGACTACTTCGAAAAAGTCGTGAGCATCAGCGGCGACGCCAAGCTGGCGGCCAACTGGGTGATGGTTGAGTTGGGCAGCCTGCTCAACAAGCAAGGCCTGGACATCGACCAGTCGCCGGTCAGCGCCGAGTTGCTGGGCGGTATGCTGCTGCGCATCAAGGACAACACCATCTCCGGCAAAATCGCCAAAGTGGTGTTTGAAGCGATGGCCAACGGCGAAGGCACTGCTGACGAAGTCATCGACAAACAAGGCCTCAAGCAAGTCACCGACAGCGGCGCCATTGAAAAGGTGCTGGATGAAGTGTTGGCGGCCAACGCCGAGCAAGTTGAACAGTACCGTGCGGCTGACGAAGCCAAACGCGGCAAAATGTTTGGCTTCTTCGTCGGGCAGGCCATGAAAGCCTCCAAAGGCAAAGCCAACCCGCAACAAGTCAACGAACTGCTCAAGAGCAAGCTCGAAGGCTAAATCGCACACTCACTGCAGGAGCGAGCTTGCTCGCGATCTTTTAAAGATCAAAAGATCGCGAGACAAGCTCGCTCCTGCAGGCATGAGTGGGCACACAAAGGACTCCCCCATGAAGCGGCTACTCGGCGCCTGCGCCCTGCTCGGCTTGCTCACCGGCTGCGCCAGCCACGACATAGACCCACGCGGCTATGACGAAACCGGCGTTGCCTCTTATTACGGCGCTCGGCACCACGGTAAACGGACTGCCAGCGGCGAACCCTTCGACCAAAACGCCCTCACCGCTGCCCATCGCAGCCTGGCCTTCGGCTCACGGGTCGTGGTTACCAACCTCAGCAACAACAAAACGGTGGTGGTACGCATCAATGACCGGGGCCCGCATACTCGCGGCCGTCTGATTGATCTTTCGCGCCAGGCCGCCCAGCAGTTGGGTATGCTGAGCAGCGGCACGGCCAAGGTGCGGGTTCAGGGTTTAAGTGACTAATCAATGGAGTGAATCACCATTTTGGGGTTAAGCGCGTTATCACCGTGGAACCTGCTGCAACTGCTCTGCGGTCTCGCCATGCTGATTGCTGGCGCCGAACTGCTGGTGCACTGCGCGGTGCGCATGGCCGCCAACCTGAAGGTTCGCCCCCTGCTGATCGGCTTGACCGTGGTCGCCTTCGGCAGCAGCGCCCCGCAAATGACCGTCAGCCTGCAAGCCGCACTAAACGACACACCGGACATTGCCGTCGGCAGCGTCATTGGCAGCAACATCTTCAACGTCCTCGTCACCCTCGGCCTGTCGGCACTGATTATCCCCCTGCGCGTGTCACGCCAACTGGTGCGGCTCGATATCCCCTTGATGATCATCGCCAGCGCGCTGGTATTTGGCCTGGCCCTGAGCAAACAACTGGATCGCCTTGATGGCGCCATTCTGCTGGTCGGTCTGGTGATCTACCTCGGCTTGCTGCTCCGCCAGTCACGCCACAGCGGGCACCATCATGTCAGCCACGACCGACCGCCAACGTCGTGGCCGGTCAACGTTCTGATGATGCTTATGGCCTTGGTCTTGCTGGGCGCTGCCGGGCATTTGTTACTGGACGCCGCCGTCGGCGTGGCCACCGAACTGGGGCTGTCCGAGCGCATCATCGGCCTGACCATCATTGCCGTCAGCACTTCGCTGCCGGAGCTGGCCACCTCACTGATTGCAGCCTTTCGCGGGCAACGCGAAATTGCCGTCGGCAATGTGATTGGCAGCAACGTCCTCAACCTGCTTGGCGTGCTCGGCCTCACCGCGCTGATCAGCCCCGAACCGCTGTCGGTATCACCCAACGCCCTGGCTTTTGACCTGCCGGTGATGCTCGGCGTCGCCGTGTTGTGCCTGCCGGTGTTCTATACCGGCTACCGCGTGACCCGCGCCGAAGGCTTGCTGTTTTTGGGGCTGTACCTGGCGTATGCACTGCACGTGGTGTCGTTCACCACCGGCATGCCGCTGGCGGGCAGGCTCGAACACCTGATGCTGTTTTACATCTTGCCGGCGCTGCTGGTGTTTCTGCTGTTCAGTACCCTGCGCGCCTGGCGACGACAACACTGAGGAGTTTTGCGATGGACAACAAAAAGACCGGACTTGAAATGCGCCGCCAGGTAATGGGCGATGAGTTTGTCGACCGTGCACTGGGCAATGCCACCGACTTCACCCAACCACTGCAAGACTTCGTCAACGAACACGCCTGGGGCGGCGTGTGGAATCGCGAGGGTCTGTCGCTAAAAACCCGCAGCCTGATCACCCTCGCCACCCTCACCGCGCTCAAGTGCCCGCAAGAACTCAAAGGCCACGTACGCGGCGCGCTGAATAACGGCTGCACCGTCGACGAGATCCGCGAAGCGCTGCTGCACTGCGCGGTATACGCCGGCGTACCGGCGGCCATTGATGCGTTTCGGGCAGCTCAGGAAGTGATCGACGCCTATAAAGGCTAAATCCAGCCGCCCCACTGCAATACAAAGATCCCGATATTGGTCGTGATGGCCGCCATCAAGGTGGTGATCACGATAATCGACGCGGCCAGTTCGTGGTTGCCGTTGGCTGCGCGCGCCATGACGTAGCTGGCGGCTGCCGTCGGGCTGGCGAAGTACAGGAACAACGTCCCCAGCTCCGGCCCGCGAAAGCCCAGAAGCCACGCCCCCAGTGTGGCCACCAGCGGCAGGCTGATCATTTTGACCAGGCTGGCACTCAACGCCAGATTGCCGCTTTTGCGCAAGGACGCCAGCGACAAGGTGCCGCCAATACAAATCAGCGCCAGCGGCAAAGTCATGGACGCCAGGTATTCACCGGAGGCCTGCAACCAGCCTGGCAGAGTGATCTTGAACACTGCAAACGGGATCGCCGCCAGCACGCTGATAATCAGCGGGTTTTTCACCACACTTTTGCAGACGCTCCACGGGTCGGACTTGATCACCGGGCTGTACACCGCCAGCACAATCGTCGACAGGGTGTTGTACAACAGGATCACCAACCCGGCGAGCACCGCCCCCAGCGAGATGCCGTAGTCGCCATACATGCTGGCCGCCAGGGCCAGGCCGATCACCGCGTTATTGCCGCGAAATGCGCCTTGGGTATAGATGCCGCGATCTTCACGCGGGCAACGCCAGATCGCCCAACCCCAGGCCAGGCCAAAACACACCAGTGTCGCCAGGGTGAAATAGCCCAGCACCTTGGGCTGCATGGCGGTTCTGAGGTCGGCGTGGACAATCCCCAAAAACAACAACGCCGGCATGGTGACGTTAAACACCAGTGCCGACGCCGTGTGGATAAAGTTGTCGTTAATCCAGCCCACCCGCTTGAGCACAATGCCCATAAAGAGCATGGCAAACACCGGAGCGGTGATCGAGAGGGTCAGAAAAAAGATAGCCAGCATGCAAACACGCTCGTGTGAGGTCGTTAAAAAACTAATGCATGTGCCAGAAACTGGCTGAAGCTTCCCCGCAAGGAAGCTTCATCACTCGGGCTTACAGACCTTTAACGGCGTAAATCCCGGCAGCGTTGCGCCAGTAGCCTTTGTAATCCATGCCATAACCGAAAATATAACGGTCAATGCACGGCAGGCCGGCGTAGTCGGCTTTCAGGCCCGGGCTGGCCTTGCGGTCGTGGTCTTTGTCGATCAACACCGCGGTATGCACCTTATGGGCGCCCGCGTGTTTGCAGAAATCAACGATCGCGCTCAGGGTGTGGCCCTCATCGAGGATGTCATCGATGATCAGCACGTGACGGTCCATAAAGGACACTTCTGGCTTTGCTTTCCAGAACAGGTCGCCGCCGCTGGTTTGGTTGCGGTAGCGGGTCGCGTGCAGGTAAGACGATTCAAGCGGGAATTTGAGGTGGGTGAGCAGCTTGCCGGCGAATATCAGGCCGCCGTTCATCACACAAAAAACCACTGGATTGAATTCAGCCATTTCAGCTGTGATCTGCGCGCCAACGCGGGCAATCGCTGCCTCAACCTCGGCTTCGGTGTACAGGCAGTCAGCCTCTCGCATGACTTGACGGATATGCTCGAGATCAGCAGACATGACGCTCTCCAGGGGGGTGGTTTGCCAGAAAAGCGGGCAAAGGTACGCACACGCATGGCTCAGATCAAGCATTTATGGACTAACGTGCATTAATGTTTGTAGGACATCACCCCGGATTAGATTAATCTAGGCCGCTTTTTTTGCCTGCCCAACCGGAGCCTTTACTTATGCCCATCCGTGAGATCCGCCATCCGCTGATCCGTCACAAGCTCGGCCTGATGCGCCGTGCAGACATTAGCACGAAGAACTTCCGTGAGCTCGCCCAAGAAGTCGGCGCCTTGCTGACGTACGAAGCCACCAGCGACCTGACCCTCGAAACCTACGAGATTGAAGGCTGGAGCGGCCCTGTCCAAGTTGAAAAAATTGCCGGTAAGAAAATTACCGTCGTGCCTATCCTGCGCGCCGGTATCGGCATGCTGGAAGGCGTACTGACCCTGATTCCGGGTGCCAAAGTCAGCGCTGTCGGCGTTGCCCGTAACGAAGAAACCCTGCAAGCCCACACCTATCTGGAAAAACTGGTTCCAGAAATCGACGAGCGTCTGGCGATGATCATCGACCCGATGCTGGCCACGGGTTCGTCCATGGTTGCCACCATCGACCTGCTGAAAAAAGCCGGCTGCAAAGAGATCCGCGCCATGGTGCTGGTCGCTGCCCCAGAAGGGATTGCCGCCGTTGAAAAGGCTCACCCGGACGTGACCATCTACACCGCGTCCATCGATCACCGTCTGGACGAACACGGCTACATCATTCCGGGCTTGGGCGATGCTGGCGACAAGATCTTCGGCACCAAGCAAAAGGATTAATCACATGCAGGACGAGTTCAACGACCCACTCTGGCGCCAGATCATCTCTGGCGCGCAGATGTTGTTCGTGGCTTTCGGCGCCTTGGTATTGATGCCATTGATTACTGGCCTCGACCCTAACGTAGCGCTGTTCACGGCGGGTCTCGGAACTCTGCTGTTCCAGATTGTGACCCGCCGTCAGGTACCGGTCTTTCTGGCTTCGAGTTTCGCTTTCATTACCCCGATCATTCTCGCCAAGGACCAATTCGGTCTGGCCGCGACCATGGGCGGCGTGATGGCAGCCGGTTTCGTGTACACCTTTCTCGGTTTCGCGGTAAAGCTTAAAGGCACCGGTTTTATTGATCGCCTGCTGCCACCGGTGGTGATTGGCCCGGTGATTATTTCGATCGGTCTGGCGATGGCGCCCATTGCTGCACACATGGCCATGGGCCGTGCTGAAGACGGCACTGAGCTGATCCATTACCAAACAGCCATGATGATCTCGATGCCAGCGCTGCTGACCACCTTGATCGTGGCCGTGTTCGGCAAAGGCATCTTCCGCCTGGTGCCGATCATTGCCGGTGTGCTGGTGGGTTTTGCGATGGCGTTTTACTTTGGCGTGGTCGACACGGCCAAAATCGCCGCTGCGCCCTGGTTTGCCCTGCCGCATTTCACGGCCCCCGAGTTCAACTGGCAGGCGATTCTGTTTATCGTCCCCGTGGCCCTGGCCCCGGCCATTGAACACATTGGCGGCGTGATTGCCGTGGGCAGCGTGACCGGTCGCGACTACCTGAAAAAGCCGGGCTTGCACCGCACCCTGTTCGGTGACGGTCTTGCGACCACTGCCGCAGGTTTGCTGGGTGGTCCACCGAACACCACCTACGCCGAAGTAACGGGCGCGGTGATGCTGACCAAGAACTACAACCCGAAAATCATGACCTGGGCGGCGATCTTCGCCATCAGCCTGGCCTTTATCGGCAAGTTCGGCGCATTGCTGCAAAGCATTCCGATACCGGTGATGGGCGGGATTTTGTGCCTGTTGTTCGGTTCGATTGCTGCGGTCGGGATGAACACCCTGATTCGCCATCAGGTCGACCTGAGCGAAGCGCGCAATCTGGTGATTGTGTCGGTAACCCTGGTCTTCGGGATTGGCGGCGTGCTGATCGGCACAGGGATGGGCCCTGAAGACTTCGGCCTTAAAGGCATCGCGTTGTGCGCTATCGTAGCGATCGCACTCAACCTGCTTTTGCCGGGCAATGACAGCTGGAAAAACAAGAAAGGTGATGAGCCGATTCTATAAATCGGCCTGATCTCTGTAGGAGCGAGCTTGCCTCGCGATCTTTTGATCGTTTAAAAGATCGCGAGGCAAGCTCGCTCCTACAGTCTTTGCAGCTTTTATAGCGCCAACGGCGCCCTTTCACAGATAGTATTCAACGCCGCCGCCCACTCCGGGTTGTCATTGAGACACGGCACCAGCACCAGCTCCTCGCCCCCCGCCTCAATAAACTGCTCGCGTCCGCGATCGCCAATCTCTTCCAGGGTCTCGATGCAATCGGCAACAAACGCCGGGCACATCACCAGAATTTTCTTCACGCCGTCTTTGGCCAACGCATCCAGACGCGCTTCGGTGTAGGGTTCGATCCACTTGGCCCGGCCTAACCGCGACTGAAAGGCCACCGACCACTTGCCCTCAGGCAAGCCCATGCGCTCGGCAAACGATTGAGCGGTGCGCAAGCATTGCGCCCGGTAGCAGGTCGCCAGCACTTCGGTCGATGCATTCTGGCAGCAATCGGCATTTTTGAAGCAGTGATTGCCGGTCGGGTCCAGCTTGTGCAAATGCCGCTCAGGCAAGCCGTGAAAGCTCAGCAACAAGTGATCGTAGTCTTGTTCCAGATGCGGCCGGGCGCTGGCCACCAAGGCGTCAAGGTATTCAGCCTGATCGTAAAACGGCTGCACAATCGAGAACTGCATCGACAGCTTTTTGGCCTTGACCACTCGCTTGGCTTCTTCAATCACCGTGGTCACGGTGCTGTCCGCGAACTGTGGATACAGTGGCGCTAGCGTCACCTGCTTGACGCCTTGCGCAGCCAGACGCGTGAGCACGGTTTCAATCGACGGCTCGCCATAGCGCATGGCCAGCTCGACCGGGCCTTTGGTCCATTCACGGGTCATCGCCTGCTGCAAGCGGCGGCTCAACACCACCAGCGGTGAGCCTTCGTCCCACCAGATCGAGGCGTAGGCATGCGCCGACTGCTCGGGCCGCTTGATCAAAATCAAGGACACCAACAGTCGACGCACAGGCCACGGCAAGTCGATGACATATGGGTCCATCAAAAACTGGTTCAAGTAGCTGCGTACATCCGCTACCGAAGTAGACGCCGGCGAACCCAGGTTAACCAGCAACAGCGCGTGGTCGGTCATGCAACATCCTATTTCAGAGGCGGGCGGAAAGATCGTCTAGCGCCGCACGCAAATCGGTGAACTGAAAAGTGAAACCGGCAGCCAGCAAGCGGGCGGGCATTGCCCGCTGGCCACCCAACAATAACGTTGCCATCTCGCCCAATCCCACCTGCAAAACAAACGCCGGTGCTGGCATGAACGCCGGACGGTGCAACACGCTGCCCAAGGTTTTGGCGAACTCAGCGTTGCGTACCGGGTGCGGGGCGCAGGCATTATAAGGACCCGAGGCGGCATTCTCATGCACAAGAAAATCAATCAGGGCAATTTGGTCTTTGATGTGAATCCACGACATCCATTGCCGACCGTTGCCCACCGGGCCGCCCAAGCCCATCTTGAACGGCAGCACCAGGCGCGACAAAAAGCCGCCTTCAGCCGCCAACACCAACCCCGTGCGCACCAGCACCACACGAATGCCCAAGGCTTGGGCACGCTGAGCGGTTTCTTCCCAGGCAATGCACAAGTGGGACGCGAAATCGTCGTTGACCGGCGGCGATTCTTCGGTCAGTTCACGCTCACCGCCGTCGCCATACCAGCCAACGGCCGACCCGGAGATCAGCACCGAAGGTTTGTGTTCGAGGCTTTCGAGCCAGACTAAAAGCGTTTCGGTGAGCGTGACCCGGCTGCTCCACAACTGCGCCTTGCGCTTGCGTGTCCAGCGGCCGCCGGCAATCGGCGCCCCGGCCAGATTGACCACGACGTCTACTGGCTCGTGGCTTAACTCAACCAGGTGCTCGATGCCCCGAACGCCCGCCCCGCACAGTTCTTGCACGCGTTCAGGCTGGCGGCTCCACACACTCAGGCGATGACCTTGCGCCAGCCAGTGACGACACAGTTGGCGGCCTATCAAGCCTGTACCGCCGGTCAGCAATATGTGCATGGGGTGAACCTCCCGAGGAGTTTTATGCAGAGCACTGGTCTATTTTTAAAAGAAGGCTCATGAATGGGCCATTGGCCTTATAAAGAATAGGTCAGTCTGACTCGGCAGGCGCACTAAAACCTATACCAAAAAATAAATTTGTACAGGTATTATAGAAAACGAAGTCTGTGCAAACAGGGGAACGAGACCAATATGACTGTACCCATTGCGATCATCGGAGCCGGCATTGCCGGACTCTCAGCCGCCAACGCGCTGCACAAGGCCGGTTACGCGGTTCATCTTTTTGATAAAAGTCGAGGCAGCGGCGGGCGCATGTCGAGCAAGCGCAGCGATGCCGGCTCGCTGGATCTGGGTGCACAGTATTTCACTGCCCGTGACCGTCGATTTGTCGATGAAGTCCAGCAGTGGCAAGCCCATGGCTGGGCCGCAGAATGGTCGCCGCATTTGTACAACCACAAAAACGGCCAACTGACGCCCTCGCCCGACGAGCAAACCCGCTGGGTCGGTGCACCGCGCATGAGCGCCATTACTCGCGGGATGCTCGGGCGCCTGACGGTGAACTTTTCGTGCCGGATTACCGATTTGATCCACGGCGAAAAACACTGGCACTTGCTCGACTCGGACGAATGCACCCATGGCCCCTTTAGCCATGTGATTGTTGCCACCCCTGCCCCGCAGGCAATCGCCCTGCTGGCCGCAGCGCCTAAACTGGCCACCACTGTGGCCGGGGTCAAAATGGACCCTACCTGGGCCGTCGCTCTGGCTTTCGAGACACCGCTCGACACCCCGATGGAGGGCTGCTTTGTACAAGACAGCCCGCTCGACTGGCTGGCCCGTAACCGCAGCAAGCCCGGCCGCGAAGACACCCCGGACACCTGGGTTTTGCACGCGACCAGCGCCTGGAGCAAACAGAACCTCGACCTGCCCAAAGAGGCCGTGATCGAACACTTGCACGGCGCCTTTGCGGAGCTGATCCACTGCACCATGCCCGCGCCGGTCTTCACCCTGGCCCACCGCTGGCTCTACGCCCGGCCGTCATCTGCCCATGAGTGGGGCGCGCTGGCCGATGCGGACCTGGGACTCTATGCCTGCGGCGACTGGTGCTTGTCTGGCCGGGTCGAAGGGGCCTGGCTCAGCGGCCAGGAAGCCGCCCGCCGACTGATCGAGCACTTGTCGTGAATCGCATTAATCCACGCAAACTGCTGCTGTCCAAATGGACGGCAGCGCAGCCCAAACACCGCGAAAAACACTTTCTGGTCACCCAATTGTTCTGCGACGAAGAAGGCACCGTGCTGGAAGTCGAGCTTCAGGCCGTGCTCACCCAGCGCAACCAGCGCCTGCCATGGCAACACTTGCAAGCGGCGGATGAGTGGAAGCTGGGCTGGCTGTAACTGACCCGCCTGAACCTCAAATACCTGTACAAGATATTTGACTTGTACAAGCCTGCGCTTATGATGAAACCAAGTTGTACATCGCTTAAAAGATGTACAAGTATTTCTTGGAGGTTCGTCACATGGGCAGCACTGCTTCTTGCCAGCACAAACCAAAAATTGCCATCAGTGCCTGCTTGCTGGGCGCCGAGGTTCGCTTCAATGGTGGGCACAAGGAATCGCGGCTGTGCAGTCAGACCCTGAGCGAGCATTTTGAATTTGTACCGCTATGCCCCGAGGTTGCCATTGGCTTGGGCACTCCCCGCCAGGCCATACGGCTGGTCGGCGACCCGGCGCAGCCACAGGCTGTCGGCAGTGTCGATAACCAACTGAACGTTACCCGGCCGTTACACGATTACGGCGTCGAAATGGCCGCGGCGCATACCGACATTTGTGGCTACATCTTTATGCAAAAGTCGCCATCGTGCGGGCTTGAGCGGGTCAAGGTGTACCAGGACGGCGGCCGCCCTGCCGAATTGAGCGGCCGTGGCATTTATGCCCAGGCGTTTTGCGCGGCGCACCCGGATTTGCCCGTGGAAGAAGACGGTCGCCTGAATGACCCGGTGCTGCGTGAAAACTTCCTGACCCGTGTGTACGCCTACAGCGAATGGCAAGCCTTGCTCAAGCAAGGCATCACGCGCCGCGCGCTCACCGAATACCACGCCCGTTACAAATATCAGCTCATGGCCAACAGCCCGGTGCAATACAAGGCGCTGGGTAACCTGCTGGGCAACCTCGGCAAGCAAGACCCGCGAGACATCGCCCCGCACTATTTCAGCGAATTGATGAAAGCGCTGAAAAAGTGCGCCACCCGGCGCACGCACACCAACGTGCTGCAACACCTGAGCGGCTACCTCAAGCGCTCCATCAGCCCTGAAGACAAGCAGGAAATGCAGCAACTGATCAGCCAGTACCTCAAGGGCATTGTGCCGCTGGTGGTGCCACTGACCCTGCTCAAGCATCACTTCCGTCAGCACCCGGACCTTTACATCTCGCGGCAGGTCTACCTGCAACCGCACCCTGAAAACCTCAGCCTGCGTAATGCTATCTGACAATGAACGATGACCTGATCATGTCCAATACACCCGACTCGGACTACAGCAAAGCCCTGGCTGAAGGCTGGATACCGATCCGCGAAGTCGCCCGCATGACCGGTGTCAACGCCGTCACGCTGCGTGCCTGGGAGCGCCGGTACGGCCTGATCGTGCCCTTTCGTACCGCCAAAGGGCACCGTCTGTTCTCTACCGACCATGTTCTGCGTATCCGACGCATTTTGACCTGGCTCAACCGCGGGGTTTCGGTCAGCCAGATCAAACCGCTGCTCGATTCTGCCCCCTCTTACCATGAGCCTGCCGACAATGATTGGCACGCATGGCGCCAAGCGCTGACCCTGGCGATCCGCGAACTGGCGGAACGCCGCCTTGATGACAACTTCAATCAGGTCATGTCGCTATACCCGGCCCAACCCTTGTGCGAGCACCTGTTGATGCCGCTGATCAGCGAGCTGGAACAACACTGGCACGGCCAATTTGGCGCGCAACTGGAACGCGTATTTTTTGAGTCCTGGCTGCGCAGCAAACTGGGCGCGCGGATTTACCACAACAACCGCTCCCTCAGCGGCCCGCCAGTGCTGCTGATCAACCAGTCAGACAGGCCATTCGAGCCCCATCTATGGCTTACCGCCCTGATGGTCAGCAGCAGCCATTGCCCGGTTGAAGTGTTTGACGCCCAGATACCCGGCAGTGAGCTGGCGGTGGCGGTCGAGCGGCTCAACGCCCGCGCGGTGGTGCTGTATTCGAGCAAACCGTTGAACCTGCAACACCTGCCAAAACTGTTAAGTGCGATCACTTGCCCGGTGTTGATTGCCGGGCCCTCGGTGTCCATCCACAACGACGAATTAGCGGTATCCAGCGCTGAAAGCGCGGGTTTGTCTTTGGCAAAGGACCCCATCGAAGCCCATCAACGCCTGAGCCAACTTCGCCTCTTTTAGTGTTTTCAAGGAACAGACATGCAACTTTTGTGGTTACGCAGCGATTTGCGCCAACATGACAACACCGCCCTGAGCGCCAGTGCCGAGCGCGGCCCGACCGTGGCCGTGTACCTGATCAGCCCTGAGCAATGGCTGGCGCACGACGATGCTCCCTGCAAAGTCGATTTCTGGCTGCGCAACCTGCGCACCTTGAGCGACAGCCTGCAACGGTTGAACATCCCGCTGCTTATCCGCACCGCCGACACCTGGGATCAGGCCCCCGCCGTGCTGCTTGAGTTGTGCCAGCAATTGGGCATTGATGACGTGCACGTCAACGAGGAATACGGCATCCACGAAACCCGTCGCGACCAGGCTGTTGCCGACTCACTTAAGGCCCAAGGCATCGGCTTTCACAGCTATCTGGACCAGCTACTGTTTGCGCCCGGCAGCCTACTGACGCAGTCCGGCTCGTATTTTAAGGTGTTCACCCAGTTCCGTCGGCTCTGCTACAACCGCCTGCACATGGCCCTGCCGAAAACCGTCGCGGCGCCCAAAGCGCAAGCGGCCCTGCTGATCAAACGCGATAGCGTGCCGCAGGCCATCTCCGGCTTTGAAACACCGCCCCAGGCTCTGCGTGATCTCTGGCCCGCCGGTGAAGATGAAGCCCATGAGCGTTTGGCGCGCTTTACCAGTGAACAAATTCACTATTACCAGGACGAGCGCGATTTACCCGCCAAGCCGGGCACCAGCCAGCTGTCCACTTATTTGGCCGCAGGCGTTCTTTCGCCTCGCCAGTGCTTGCATGCGGCGCTGGGCAGCAACAACGGTGAGTTCGAAAGCGGCAGCCCTGGCGTCTTCACCTGGGTTAACGAACTGCTCTGGCGCGAGTTCTACAAACATGTGCTGGTGGGCTTCCCGCGTGTCTCACGGCACCGCGCCTTCAAACCAGAAACCGAATATTTGCCTTGGCGTAACGCCCCGGACGAACTGGCCGCCTGGCAAGAAGGCCGTACCGGCGTGCCGATTGTCGACGCGGCGATCCGCCAACTGCTGGCCACCGGCTGGATGCACAACCGCCTGCGCATGGTGGTGGCGATGTTCCTGACCAAAAACCTGTTGATCGACTGGCGCGAAGGCGAGCGTTTTTTCATGCGTCATTTGATTGATGGCGACCTCGCGGCCAACAACGGCGGCTGGCAGTGGAGCGCGTCAACCGGTACAGACTCCGTTCCGTATTTCAGAATTTTCAACCCGTTAAGCCAGTCCGAGCGCTTCGATTCTGAAGGGCAATTCATCAAGCACTGGTTGCCCGAGCTCGCTGCACTGAATAAAAAAGAAGTGCACAACCCGGCGTCTGCTGGCGGCCTGTTTGGTGTAGCCAATTACCCTGCGCCCATTGTCGATCTGAAGAAAAGCCGAGAACGCGCCCTCAGCGCCTTCAAAAGCCTGCCTTCACGACAACTTCTCGAGGTGGAACATGATTGAAGGTCGTCGCATCTGGTTAACCGGCGCCAGCAGCGGTATTGGCGCGCACATGGCAAAAGAGCTGCTGCAACGCGGCGCTCACCTTGCCTTGACCGCCCGTACCCTGGGCCCGCTGGTGGCGTTGTCTGAACGCTTCCCCGGCCAGGTGTTGCTGGTGCCCGGCGACCTGACCGACCATCTGCAAGTGCGTGAAATCGGCATGACCATCGCGCAAAGCTGGGGCGCCCTGGACACGGTCATCCTGAGCGCCGGGACCTGTGAATATGTCGATGTCAGCCAATTTGATGCGCGGGTGATCGAGCGCTCGGTGTGCACCAACTTGCTGGCCAGCAGTTATTGCATTGAAAGCGCGCTGCCCTTGCTGCGCGCCGGACGCTCACCGCATCTGGTGGGCGTAGTCAGTGCGGTCACGGCCTCGCCGCAGCGCCGGGCACAAGCTTTTGGTGCGGCAAAGTCGGGGCTGCGTTACTTGCTCGAATCACTGCGGGTTGATCTGGCCGACGAAGGCATTGATGTGACCTTGGTCAGCCCAGGCTTTGTCGATACGTCGCGGGCAGAAAACCCTGAGCTGTCGATACAGGGCCGCTGGCCTGCCTCTAAAGCCGCTGCGTACATCTGCCAGCAGTTGCAAAAACGGCCACGGGAGGTCGTGTTCCCGACCCGCTTGCTAAAACTGCTCAACCTGCTGGCCACCCTGCCAAAACGCGTGCAGGTTGCACTGGCCAAGCGCCTGTCACGCAACCAGGGCGAGACGTCGCTCTAAGCCAGTGATTGTGCGGGTGACTGGTCAGCGGGTTCACACCTGAGCGCAGCTGTGCCTTACACTGCGCGCCTATGACCAACATCCCCCTGAACGACATTACCGAACCCGCCGTTACCTGTTCAACGTGCGCAGCCTGTTGCTGCCAACTGGAAGTGATGCTGATCACCGACACCGGTGTGCCCGAGCGTTTTATCGACACCGATGACTGGGGCGGTGAGGTGATGCTCAGGCTCGATGATGGCTGGTGTGCTGCGCTGGATCGCAACACCATGATGTGCACGATCTACGAACAGCGCCCGCTGATTTGTCGAGACTTCGAGATGGGCGACGTTGAATGCCTGAATGAACGCCAGGGGATTTCGACGGCGTACGTGTAGGAGCGAGCGTCTTTTTAAGATCAAAAGATCGCGAGGCGAGCTCGCTCCTACAGGGGTGGTTACAGCGGGAGGGTGTAGTGCAGCGAGTAGCTTTCTACGCCGTCGTTGGTGCTGGATAACCCGGCATTGGAGTAGTGAGTCGCGCGAATGCCGACTTCATGCCCACCGGCAAAGCGCAGGCCAAAGCCCAGGCGGTCTTCAAACTGGAACGCCGTGCCCAATTTGTTGCGCTCGACCTCGGTGTGGCCAAACACCGCCACGCCGATACCGGCTTCCAGGTAAGGCTTGACCGTTTCACCCGCAAATTCGTACACAAAGACAGGCGAGAACGACAGGCTGTTGTTCGCCGAAGACTTGTCGCCTTCCCAGTAGGTGTAAGCGCCGCTCCAGTAACCGGTCAAACGACCGACGTCACTTTGCAGCCAGCTTTTGTCCCAATTTGAATTCAAGCCCAGACGATAGGTCATCGTTGACTCACTGGTGTGCCCCACACCGAATTCAATGCCGGCCGCTTGTGCCGTATAGCTATACCCCAGAGCGGCCGTTGCCAGCGCCACCAAGCCAATCAAACGTTTCATATGAAAATCCTATTTTCGTATGCCGATCTTAATTTTTATGTACCTCATCAAACCGATGAGTATGAATCTCCAGCCCCTGAGAAAGTTCAACGACTCAAATGCTCTTCATGTTTTCTTACAGATCGAAGCTTCGCACAAGACCAGATTTATTCCACAACACATGAAGGATATTTCTTAGAGATTCGGGGGACGCGCTGGTCCATAGCTGTGTTTCCCGCGCAGGACCGCTCGCCAACAGGCCGCGCTCGTCCAATAAGCGTTGCAGTTGGCGGGCCACGGCGGCGCCGGTGTCGATCAAGACGATCGACGGTGGGAGCATTTGGCTGAGCAAAGGCTTGAGGAAGGGGTAATGCGTGCAGCCCAGAATAATGGTGTCGCAGCCGGCGGCCAGCAGCGGCTCGACATAGCCGCGCAGCATCGTGCGCAAGGCCTCGCTGCTCAGATCGCCGGTTTCGATCAATTCCACCAGGCCGGGGCACGGCTGGGTGATGACCTTTACGGTGCTGGCGAAGCGGTCGAGCAAGGCGGCGAACTTGGCACTCTGCAAGGTGCCGGTGGTGGCGAGCACGCCGACCACGCCACTGCGGGTCGCTGCCGCAGCGGGTTTTACCGCAGGCTCCATGCCGACCATGGGCCAGTCGGGGTAGCGCTGACGCAAATCCGCCACGGCCGCCACGGTCGCTGTGTTGCACGCCAGCACCAGAGCTTTGGCCCCTTCGCGCTGAAAGAACTCAGCCATGATTGCGCAGCGCTCACGAATGAACTCGGGGCTTTTTTCGCCGTAGGGAATATGCCCGCAGTCGCCGACATAGAGCAGCGATTCGTTGGGCAACAATTGGTTGATCTCACGCAACACCGACAAACCGCCGACGCCGGAATCGAACACACCAATCGGCGCTTCACTCATGGCCAGCCCCGCACACGCTACAGGCCGGATCGCGCTTGACCCGCAACTCGCGAAAGCGCGTGGTCACGGCGTCAATCAATAACAGGCGCCCCACCAGTGGCTCGCCAAAACCGGCCAGCAGCTTGAGTGCCTCCAGCGCTTGCAGGCTGCCGACCAGCCCCACCAGTGGACCGATGACGCCGGCTTCGCTGCAGGTCAGCTCTTCGTCGCTGCCGTGCCCATATAAACAGTGGTAACACGGGCTCGCGGGCTGGCGCGGGTCAAAAACCGATAATTGCCCCTCAAGGCGAATCGCCGCACCGCTAACCAGTGGCTTGCGCGCCGCGACACAGGCGCGGTTGACGGCCTCGCGGGTGCCAAAGTTGTCACAGCAATCGAGCACCACGTCCACCGCGGACACGGCCTCGGCCAGCGAGTCGGCATCCAGTGCCGAGCGATGGGCAACCAGTTTGATGTGCGGGTTAAGCAGACGAAGACGGCGCATGGCCGAGTCGACCTTGCTTTCGCCGACATTGGCGCTGTCGTGGATGATCTGGCGTTGCAGGTTGGTCACGTCGACGCTGTCGAAGTCAGCCACGTGCAACTCACCCACCCCCGCTGCCGCCAAGTACAGCGCCACCGGCGAACCCAGCCCGCCCAGACCGACAATCAGCGCACGGCTGTTTTTCAGCTTGAGCTGGC
The DNA here is from genome assembly GCF_001043025.1 of Pseudomonas helleri. Classification (GTDB taxonomy): domain Bacteria; phylum Pseudomonadota; class Gammaproteobacteria; order Pseudomonadales; family Pseudomonadaceae; genus Aquipseudomonas; species Aquipseudomonas helleri. The sequence goes on from NZ_JYLD01000003.1 coordinate 442,142, forward strand.
CGTCGATGTCGACCTGTTGCAACAGGATCTGTCGGCTATAGCGCAACAGCTCCTCATCGGTCAGCACGGCAGGCGGCCCAGGGTAATGCGTTCGTGGGCGCCCAGGTCTTTGCGGCTTTCTACCTGTTCAAAGCCCGCGCCTTGCAGCAGCTCACGAACCGCAGCCGCTTGGTCGTAGCCGTGCTCAAGCATCAACCAGCCACCGGCATTTAAATGCAACGGAGCTTGGGCAATGATGTGGCGAATGTCATCCAGCCCGTCAGCACCGGCCACCAGCGCACTTTCAGGCTCGAAGCGCACGTCACCTTCGGCCAGGTGCGAGTCACCTGCGGCGATGTAGGGCGGGTTGCTGATGATCAGGTCAAAGCGTTGATCGGCCAGAGCGCTGAACCAGTGGCTGTGCAGTACGCTGACGTTGGCCAGTTGCAAACGCTGGCGGTTGCGTTCGGCCAGCGCCACGGCTTCAGGCACGCGGTCGACCGCCGTCACCTGCCAGGCGCCACGCTCACTGGCCAACGCGAGGGCAATCGCCCCGCTGCCGGTGCCCAGGTCCAGCACTTTGGCCGGGGTCTGGGGCAGCAACGCCAATGCCGTTTCGACCAGCAGCTCGGTGTCCGGGCGCGGGATCAAGGTGTGCGGCGCGACTTCCAGGTCGAGCTTCCAAAACCCTTGCTGGCCCAAAATATAGGCCACCGGTTCACCTTGGCGACGGCGCTGCAAGAAGTCTGAAAAGGTCGACGCGGCTTCGCTGCTGACGATTTTTTCTGGCCACGTGTGCAGGTAACTGCGCGGTTTGCCCAGCGCGGCCGCCAGCAACAGCTCCGCATCAAGACGGGCGGTGGGCGAGTCGGGCAATTCAGCGGCACGTAACAAACTGGCAATAATGGTCATTTATTCACCCAGGGCTGTCAGTTGGTCAGCCTGATATTCCGCTAACAATGGCTCAATAACGGCATCAACACCGCCGGCCAATACTTCATCCAGTGAATACAAGGTCAAGTTGACGCGATGGTCTGTGACACGGCCTTGCGCGAAGTTGTAGGTGCGAATGCGCTCGGAACGGTCGCCCGAACCCACCAGCAATTTACGCTCGCTGGCGATCGCGTTGGCCGCGGCGCTGGTTTGCTGGTCATTCAATTTAGCTGAAAGCCAGGACATCGCCCGTGCCCGGTTTTTATGCTGGGAACGCTCTTCCTGACACTCGACCACAATGCCGGTCGGCAAGTGCGTGATACGAATGGCCGAGTCGGTTTTGTTAACGTGCTGACCACCCGCCCCCGAGGAACGGTAGGTGTCGACGCGCAAGTCGGCCGGGTTGATCTCGATCGCTTCTTGCTCGTCGGGCTCAGGCAAAACGGCAACGGTACAGGCCGACGTATGGATACGGCCCTGGGATTCGGTGGCCGGTACACGCTGTACGCGGTGGGCGCCGGACTCGAACTTCAGCTTGCCGTAGACATTGTCGCCTTCGACCCGGGCGATGACTTCTTTATAGCCACCATGTTCGCCGATGCTTTCCGACAAAATCTCGACCCGCCAGCCACGACGCTCGGCGTAGCGCGAGTACATGCGAAACAGGTCGCCAGCAAAAATGGCCGCTTCATCACCGCCGGTGCCCGCTCGAATTTCGAGGAAAACGTTGCGCCCGTCGTTCGGGTCTTTGGGCAAGAGCATGCGTTGCAGGTCTTTTTCCAGCCCGATGAGCTGTTCTTTGGCTTCGCGGACTTCTTCAACCGCCATTTCGCGCATGTCAGGGTCGTTGTCCTTGAGCAGCGCCTGGGCACCTTCGAGGTCGTCCTGCACCTTGAGCCACTGAACGTAGGCGGCAACAATGGGCTCAACCTCCGCGTACTCCTTGGAGTAGGCGCGGAACTTGGTTTGATCAGAAATGACCTCGCCATCGCCAAGCAAGGCGGTCAATTCTTCAAATCGATCCCGGAGGATGTCCAGCTTATTAAGCAGTGACGCTTTCATTACAGTTTTTTATCCGCAGAGCTATCCGATGAGCCCTCACCGAGGGCAAAAAGTTCTTGGGCCATGGCCAGCGCATCGAGGCGGCCTTCGGCGGAAAGCTTTTTAAGCTGCACGCTGGGGGCGTGAAGCAGTTTATTGGTTAAACCACGCGCCAGTTGCACCAATACGTCTTGCGGATTGCTGCCATTGGCCATCATCCGCAGGGCTTTTTGCAATTCTTCATCGCGCAGGCGCTCGCCTTGCTGGCGATAGGCTTTAAGCACATCAACCGCCGCCAGCTCACGCAAACGCACCATGAAATCTTCGGCGCCGATGCTCACCAGCTCTTCAGCGGCCTGGGCCGCGCCCTGACGGCTCTTGAGGTTTTCTGCGACCACTTCGTGCAAGTCGTCGACGGTGTAGAGGTAAACGTCGTCCAACTCGCCGACTTCTGGCTCGATATCCCGTGGCACGGCAATGTCGACCATGAAAATAGGCTTGTGCTTGCGCAGCTTCAAGGCACTTTCAACAGCACCCTTGCCCAGAATCGGCAATTGGCTGGCGGTCGAGCTGATCACGATATCGCTGTGCACCAGCTCTTGTGGAATGTCCGACAACAACACGGCATGTGCGCCGAACTGCTCGGCCAGGGTACTGGCCCGCTCCAAGGTACGGTTAGCCACCACGATGCGTTTAACCCCCAGATCATGCAGGTGCCGGGCGACCAGGGTGATGGTCTCGCCCGCCCCGATCAGCAGTGCCTGACTGCGCTGCAAGTCGCTGAAAATCTGCTTGGCCAGGCTCACCGCAGCAAAGGCCACCGACACCGGGTTTTCACCAATCGCCGTGTCGGTGCGCACTTGCTTGGCCGAGTTGAACGTGGCCTGGAACAGACGCCCCAATAGCGGCCCGACAGTACCCGCCTCACGCGCCACGGCGTAGGCAGATTTCATCTGGCCGAGAATTTGCGGCTCGCCCAACACCAGCGAATCGAGCCCCGAAGCCACACGCATCATGTGACGAACGGCCGCATCATCTTCATGGATGTAGGCACACGCCCGCAGCTCTTCGTAGTTCAGATCGTGATATTCGGCCAGCCATTTCAGCACGGCTTCGGCACCGAGCTGGTCTTGTTCGAGATAAAGCTCACTGCGATTGCAGGTCGAGAGGATCGCAGCTTCGCGACTGTCGGTGAGGCGGCAGAGTTGCTGCAAGGCTTCAACCAACTGCTCTGGAGTAAATGCCACGCGCTCGCGGACGTCTACTGAAGCAGTCTTGTGGTTAATACCGAGTGCGAGGAAGGCCATTCAATATCGCTGATGGTGACGAGAAGCCGACAATTGTCCTACTTCGTCTGATTCAGAACAACCATTGCTGACTATTGTCTCTATAGTTAACGTCTGTTGAACTCATCTTCCCTCGCATCATCAGAGCCTTATATCGCTTCTATCGATAGTCGCACCTGTTATGGTTTGCACCATCGCATGTGTCATGATGCCCAGACCGCAGGTAAGTCGCCTTTCTCTTATATGAATAGATCCTCCGCGTTGCTCCTTGCTCTCGTCGTTCTCAGTGGCTGCCAGTCTCTGGCCCCCACGTCCCCGGATGCTTCGTCCGCGGCAGAAGACGTTACCACCGTCCCGGAAAAGCCCACGGTTTATGGCTCGTTCAGCGAAGACACGCTGTACAGCCTGCTGAGCGCGGAGTTGGCCGGCCAACGCAATCGCCTGGATATCGCCCTCGATAACTACGTGACGCAGGCGATCAACACCCAGGATCCTGGCGTCGCCGAGCGCGCGTTTCGCATCGCCGAATACCTGGGCGCCGATCAGGCAGCCCTCGACACGGTGCTGATCTGGGCCAGAAACGCACCGGACGACCTGGACGCGCAACGCGCGGCGGCCATTCAACTGGCACGCAGCGGTCGCTACGACGATTCCATGGCCTACATGGAAAAAGTCCTGCAGGCCAAAGGCGACACGCACTTCGACTTTTTAGCCTTGTCGGCCCTCGAAACAGACCCCGAGACTCGTGCCGGGCTGCAAAAAAACTTTGATCGCCTGCTGGTCAGGCACCCGGACAACGATCAACTGATCTTCGGCAAAGCCTTGTTGATGCAACAGGACGATGACGCGGCCGGCGCCTTGAAGTTGCTAGAGCAGCATCCGCCGCAAGACGGTGAAATCGCCCCGATTCTGCTGCGCGCCCGCCTGCTGCAAAGCCTTAACCGTGGTGACGAAGCCTTGCCACTGCTGCAAAAAACCATGCGCGACAACCCGGACGACAAACGTCTGGGCCTGACTTATGCACGTACGCTGGTCGAGCAAAACCGCATCGATCAGGCAAAAGTGCAATTCGCCAGCCTGGTTCAGCAGTACCCGGAAGACGACGAACTGCGTTTCTCCCTGGCGCTGGTGTGCCTTGAGCTTAAGTCCTGGGACGAAGCCGAAGGCTATCTGCAAGAACTGATCGACCGCGACAGTCATGTCGACTCGGCACACTTGAACCTGGGGCGCATTGCGGAAGAGCGTAATGACCCGCAAGGCGCATTGATTCAATACGCACTGGTAGAGCCTGGTAATGACTACTTGCCTGCACAATTGCGCCAGGCAGACATTTTGATCAATCACGGTCGCGGCGCCGAAGCCTCGCAAAAACTGGCGGCTGCCCGTGACGCCCAGCCGGACTACGCGATTCAGCTGTACCTGATCGAAGCCGAAACCCTGTCGGCGAACAATCAGACCGATCGCGCCTGGGCCGTTTTGCAACAAGCCGTCAAGCAATACCCCGACGACCTGAACCTGCTGTACTCACGCGCCATGCTGGCCGAAAAACGTAACGACCTCCCGCAAATGGAGGCCGATTTGCGCGCCATTATCCAGCGTGAACCTGACAACGCCATGGCCTTGAACGCGCTGGGTTACACCCTTGCGGACCGCACCACCCGCTACGCCGAAGCCAAAACATACATCCAGCAAGCTTACGATTTGAACCCGGAAGACCCGGCCGTGCTCGACAGCCTGGGCTGGGTGAACTTCCGCCTGGGTAATTTGCCTGAAGCAGAACGTTTGCTGCGCCAGGCGCTGGAGCGCTTCCCCGACCAAGAAGTGGCCGCGCATTTAGGCGAAGTGTTGTGGGTGAGCGGCCAGCAGCGTGAAGCCAAAAAACTCTGGGGGCAGTTCCTCAAGGACAACCCAGACAGCCCTATTCTGCGCAAAACCGTCTTGCGCCTGACCGGATCCGAGACTCCTTAAATCATGTTTTTTCGTCATGTACGCCATCTCATTGCCTTTGGCCTGATCGCCCTGCTCGCCGGTTGCGCGGGTTTCGGCGCTCGTGAATCGGTCGAAGGTCACGGCAGCCCCGCCCTGTGGTCGCAGCATAAACAGCAGCTGAGCGCACTCGATGGCTGGCAAATCAACGGCAAGGTCGGCATTCGTGCCCCTAAAGATTCGGGCAGCGCGACACTGTTTTGGCTGCAACGCCAGGACTACTACGACATTCGCCTGTCGGGCCCGCTGGGCCGAGGCGCTGCCCGCCTGACCGGCCGCCCGGGCAATGTCAGCCTTGAGGTCGCCAACCAGGGCCGCTATGAAGCCACCACCCCGGAACAATTGCTCGGCGAGCAGTTGGGCTGGAGCTTGCCGGTGTCGCATTTGGTCTGGTGGGTTCGCGGGCTGCCCGCGCCCGACAGCAAAAGCCGCGTGACCCTGAACGCCGACAGCCGCCTTGCCAGCCTGGAACAGGATGGCTGGCAGATCGAATACCTGAGCTACATCGAACAAAATGGTTTTTGGTTGCCGGAGCGGGTCAAACTGCACGGCACGGATCTGGACGTCACGCTGGTCGTGAAAGATTGGCAACCGCGTCAGTTGGGACAATAAGATGCAAAAAGAGGCACTGGTTTTGCCCTCCCCGGCAAAACTGAATTTGATGCTGCACATTTTGGGTCGTCGCGCAGACGGCTACCACGAACTGCAAACCCTGTTTCAATTCCTCGATTACGGCGATGAAATGACCTTCGCCGTACGCGACGACGGGGTTATTTGCCTGCACACCGAGTTTGCCGGTGTGGCGCACGACGACAACCTGATCGTCAAAGCGGCGAAAAAACTGCAACAACAGTCCAACAGCCCGCTGGGCATCGATATCTGGATCAAAAAGATATTGCCCATGGGCGGCGGCATTGGCGGCGGCAGTTCAAATGCGGCCACCACCTTGCTGGGCCTCAACCATCTCTGGCAATTGAACTGGACTGAAGACCAGTTGGCAGCACTGGGCCTGAGCCTGGGAGCCGATGTTCCGGTTTTCGTCCGTGGGCACGCCGCTTTCGCAGAAGGCGTAGGCGAAATTCTTACCCCTGTAGACCCGGAAGAGCCCTGGTACGTCGTACTTGTGCCGCAAGTCTCTGTCAGCACAGCAGAAATATTTTCAGATCCTTTGTTGACACGTGACTCTTTGCCCATTAAAGTGCGCCCCGTTCCCAAGGGAAACAGCCGAAACGACTGCGAAGCAGTGGTGAAGGAGCGTTATCCAGAAGTACGTAACGCTTTGAATTTGCTAGGTAAATATACCGAAGCAAAATTAACTGGAACTGGAAGTTGTATATTTGGGGCCTTCCCAAACGAAGCAAGTGCTGATAAAGTGCTGCACCTTCTTACAGAGACCCTTACAGGGTTTGTAGCAAAAGGAAGCAACGTTTCGATGTTGCATCGAACGCTACAAGATCTGTAAACGGAAACGGGTACACGGTACTCGTAGCAACAGATACAGGGGCGTCGCCAAGCGGTAAGGCAGCAGGTTTTGATCCTGCCATGCGTTGGTTCGAATCCAGCCGCCCCTGCCATTTCTTATACTCATCCAGGTTACCCTCAGCCTTCAGGTACTGCGCGTGTCCAAGATGATGGTCTTTACGGGGAACGCTAACCCCGATCTGGCTCGGCGTGTCGTACGTCAGCTGCATATCCCTCTCGGTGACATTTCTGTCGGCAAGTTTTCCGACGGCGAGATTACCGCTGAGATCAATGAAAATGTTCGCGGTAAAGACGTTTTCATTATTCAGCCGACTTGTGCTCCGACCAACGATAACCTGATGGAACTCGTCGTGATGGCTGATGCCTTCCGCCGTTCCTCAGCAACTCGTATTACTGCTGTTATTCCTTACTTTGGTTATGCCCGTCAGGATCGCCGTCCGCGTTCCGCACGTGTGGCTATCAGCGCAAAAGTTGTTGCTGACATGCTTACCGTAGTCGGCATCGACCGTGTTCTCACGGTTGATTTGCATGCTGACCAAATTCAGGGTTTCTTCGATATTCCTGTAGATAACATCTACGGCTCCCCAGTATTGGTGGATGACATCGAAGATCAGCGCTTTGAGAACCTCATGATTGTGTCCCCGGATATCGGCGGCGTCGTGCGTGCACGTGCTGTTGCCAAATCCTTGGGCGTGGATCTGGGGATCATCGACAAACGCCGTGAGAAAGCCAATCACTCCGAAGTGATGCATATCATTGGTGATGTCGAAGGGCGTACCTGTATTTTGGTTGACGACATGGTCGATACCGCCGGCACTCTGTGCCACGCGGCTAAAGCCTTGAAAGAGCATGGCGCTGCCAAAGTGTTCGCCTACTGCACACACCCTGTGCTGTCGGGTCGGGCAATCGAGAATATCGAGAACTCTGTGCTGGATGAGCTGGTGGTGACTAACACCATCCCGCTGTCCGCCGCCGCACAAGCCTGTGCGCGTATCCGTCAACTGGATATCGCACCGGTTGTGGCTGAAGCGGTTCGCCGCATCAGCAACGAAGAATCGATCAGCGCGATGTTCAGATAAGGGCCCTGCCCTGCTCTGACATCCGTTGACGAAAAGCGCCCCGCCCCAACAGCCTGTTGGGGCGGGGCTTTTTTGCCCATACCGTCCATAGCGCTGGTCGCAAACGCTAGGGCGGGTGTGGATATTTTGGAGATACAACATGAACGATTTTACTCTGAATGCTGAAGTGCGTTCCGACCTGGGGAAAGGTGCGAGCCGCCGCCTGCGTCGTCTCGCAAGCCTGGTTCCAGCTGTAGTTTACGGTGGCGACAAAGCCCCTGAATCCATCAGCATGCTGGCTAAAGAAGTTGCCAAACTGCTCGAAAACGAAGCTGCTTACAGCCACGTTATCGAACTGACCGTTGGCGGCGTTAAGCAAAACGTGATCATCAAAGCTCTGCAACGTCACCCGGCTAAAGGCCACGTGATGCACGCTGACTTCGTACGCGTTGTTGCTGGTCAAAAGCTGACTGCAATCGTTCCAGTTCACTTTGTTGGTGAAGCTGCTCCGGTTAAGAAAGGCGGCGAGATCTCGCACGTTATCGCGGAAATCGAAGTTTCCTGCCTGCCAAAAGACCTGCCTGAATTCATCGAAGTTGATCTGGCTAACGCCGAAATCGGCTCGATCATTCACCTGTCGGACATCACCGCTCCTAAAGGCGTTGAGTTCGTAGCTCTGGCACACGGTAACGACCTGGCAGTAGCCAACGTTCACGCTCCACGTGTTGCACCAGAAGCAGACGCTGAGTAATTCATTACTCTGTCGTTGGAGTTTTGAGAAACATCGCGAGCTAACACGCAGCGAGTAAAGCGGACAAGATCGCGAAGTTTACTCAGGTAAACCCGTTTTCTTGTCTGTTTTCGCCGCTACCGTTAGCGGCGATGTGATCCATAACTCTATAGAAGGGCCCTTGTCGTGACCGCCATAAAACTGATCGTTGGCCTGGGAAATCCAGGCACCGAATACGAACAGACCCGGCATAACGCAGGGGCCCTTTTTGTTGAGCGCCTCGCGGCGGCAAACGGGGTCAATCTCGTTGCCGATCGTAAATATTTTGGCCTGACCGGACGTTTTAGCCATCAGGGTCAGGATGTTCGTCTGTTGATTCCCACCACCTATATGAACCGAAGCGGCCAGGCCGTTGCGGCACTTGCCGGTTTCTACCGCATTGCGCCAGAAGCCATATTGGTGGCCCACGACGAACTCGATCTCCCACCGGGTGTTGCCAAGCTCAAGCTGGGCGGCGGCCATGGAGGTCATAACGGCTTGCGTGACATCATTGCGCAACTGGGAAACAACAATAATTTCTACCGTCTGCGGCTCGGCATTGGCCACCCAGGCGTCGCGAGCATGGTGTCCAACTTTGTTCTGGGTCGTGCGCCACGCGCCGAGCAGGAAAAACTGGACGCCAGCATCGATTTTGCCCTCGGCGTGCTGCCGGATATCCTCGCCGGTGAATGGAACCGCGCGATGAAAAACCTGCACAGCCAGAAGGCCTGACTCTTTTTCCGAGGGGAAACACCATGGGATTCAACTGCGGCATCGTCGGCCTGCCTAACGTCGGCAAGTCCACCCTGTTCAACGCCCTGACCAAATCCGGCATTGCAGCGGAGAACTTCCCCTTCTGCACGATCGAGCCGAACACCGGCATCGTGCCGATGCCCGACCCGCGTCTGGCAGCACTGGCCGAGATCGTTAAACCGAATCGCATCCTGCCGACCACCATGGAGTTCGTTGACATCGCGGGCCTGGTAGCCGGCGCGTCGAAAGGCGAAGGCCTGGGCAACAAGTTCCTGGCCAACATCCGTGAGACTGACGCTATCGCTCACGTGGTGCGCTGCTTTGAAGACGAAAACGTGATCCACGTTTCCAACACCGTCGACCCTAAGCGCGACATCGAGATCATCGACCTTGAGCTGATCTTCGCCGACCTCGACAGCTGCGAAAAGCAACTGCAAAAAGTCGCACGTAACGCCAAAGGCGGCGACAAAGAAGCGGTTGCCCAAAAAGCCCTGCTGGAACAACTGATTGCCCACTTCACCCTGGGCAAGCCAGCACGCAGCCTGATCAAGAACATGGACGCCGATGAGAAGCAAATCATCAAGGGCTTCCACCTGCTGACCACCAAGCCGGTGATGTACATCGCCAACGTGGCCGAAGACGGTTTTGAAAACAACCCGCTGCTCGACGTGGTGAAAGCCATTGCCGAAGAAGAAGGCGCTACCGTTGTTCCGGTATGCAACAAAATCGAAGCTGAAATTGCCGAGCTTGAAGACGGCGAAGAAAAGGACATGTTCCTTGAGGCCCTGGGCCTTGAAGAGCCAGGCCTGAACCGTGTGATCCGTGCCGGTTACGAAATGCTCAACCTGCAAACCTACTTCACCGCCGGCGTTCAAGAAGTACGCGCCTGGACCGTCAAAGTAGGCGCTACCGCCCCACAAGCGGCTGGCGTGATCCACACCGACTTCGAGAAAGGCTTTATCCGCGCCGAAGTGGTCGCCTACGAAGACTTCATCCAGTACAAGGGTGAAGCAGGTGCAAAAGAGGCCGGCAAATGGCGTCTGGAAGGCAAGGACTACATCGTTAAAGACGGCGACGTCCTGCACTTCCGCTTCAACGTGTAAACCAACACACGTCTAAAAAACCGCGCCCAGGCGCGGTTTTTTTTGGCCCGGGTTTTACCCCGACAAACACTGCGCCAGGCAAACAGTCTATGGTTAATCCCAAGACCTAAAGGCTGACTGTGTAGGGAGTCGCAATGCTGTCCAAGGTGTTCTTCAACCGTTTCACCACTCCTCTTATTGAGCGAATCCAGTTTCGCTGGACCACGGCCTGGCGCGATGCCCTGGCCTCAGCCATCGCTGCTGCACTGGCGTGGATCCTCGCCAAGCACTTATTCGGCCACGAGCACCCGGTGTTTGCCGCCATCAGCGCGATTGTTTGCCTGGCGCCCGGCCTGCCCAGCCATGGCAAGCAAGCGGTCGGTTTAATGGTCGGCGTGGCCACCGGGATTATCATCGGGGAAGCCGCGCTGTGGTTACCGGATGGCTACCCGCTGCTGCGCATCGGCTTCGCCACGTTCTCGGCCATTGCCATCGCCGCGCTGTACGGCTTGGGCGCTGTCGTACCAATTCAGGCAGGCGTGTCAGCCGTATTGATGTTGGCGGTCGGCCCGGAGAGCGCAGGTGTTGTGCGCATGCTTGATGTGGTGGTGGGCGCGGGGGTGGGCTTGATGTTCAGCCAGATCTTGCTGACACCCAACCCCATCGGGATCATTGATGACTCGGCCAAGGACTTGCTGGAAAAACTCGCCAAAGGCTTCGGCCAAAGCCTGACAGCCCTTGAAAAGAACGACGCTAAAAGCGCGCAGCACGCGGTGTTTATTTTCTCGGGTGCTCACGACAGCCTCATCACCCTTGAGAACGGCATTGCCAGCGCACGCAATACTGCACGCTGGACGTTGCGCGGACGGTTTGCCTCGCGGGAAGTCAAAGACATAGCCAGCCGTTACGAGCGACACGCCGTGCGCTTGTACGCCAGCGCCCTGCTGTTCTCTGAGGCCTTTGCTGACGCCATGCGCAAAGAACAGGGCTCGCCACCCGCCGCGCTGCACGAACGGCTGGCCAGCGTCGCCTCAGGCTGTGCAGCGATTGCCGGCGATACGCAGCAGCCGGTGTTGGCCGCCTATGACGACCAACAGGTCGAAGCCGTGTCAGCGCCGTGGCAAATCTGCCTGCAGCATTTGAGCACCGTCGAAAGCGCGTTGCAGAGTTTTAGTGCCAGCGCGCAAAACACGTAGTCGCTGCCGAAGGATGAGGCTGCGATGGGGTGCGCAGCGCCCCTGAATGGCGGTCCTTCGGCCCGCATCGCAGCCTTCGTACCTCGACAGCGACTACAGCAATCAGACCTTTTTGGTGCGCGGCAAAAAGATTGCCAGCACACCAAACAGCGGCAGGTATGAGCAGAGCTTATAGACGTATTCGATACCGTGAATGTCGGCCAGATGCCCCAGCAACGCCGCACCAATCCCGCCAAAGCCGAACATCAAGCCAAAGAAGATACCGGCGATCATGCCCACGTTGCCCGGCACCAATTCCTGGGCATACACCACAATCGCCGAGAACGCCGACGCCAGGATAAAACCGATCACCACGCTGAGGACGCTGGTCCAGAACAGATCCGCATACGGCAGCAGCAACGTGAACGGCGCGACACCCAGAATCGAGAACCAGATCACCGCCTTACGCCCGATGCGGTCGCCAATCGGACCGCCAAAGAACGTCCCCGCTGCTACCGCCCCAAGGAACAAAAACAGGTACATCTGCGAGTTGGCGATGGAGACGTCGAATTTCTGAATCAGGAAGAAGGTGTAATAGCTGGTGAGGCTGGCCATATAAAAATACTTGGAGAACACCAGCAGCCCCAACACCACCAGCGCGCTCAGCACACGCCGTTTGGACAAACCATGTGTCGCCTTCTGCCCGGCCTTGAGCTTGAACAGGCTCAAGTGCGTGCGGTACCAGCGGCTGATCACATACAGCAGGCCTACCGCAAACAGCGCAAACAACCCGAACCAGGCCACGTTGCCCTGACCATAGGGGATGATGATGGCGGCGGCCAGCAACGGCCCGAACGCCGACCCTGCGTTACCGCCCACCTGAAACGTAGACTGAGCAAACCCGTACCGCCCGCCCGACGCCAGCCGCGCCACCCGCGAGGCCTCAGGGTGAAAGGTCGACGAGCCCACCCCGACCAACGCGGCAGCCAGCAAAATCAGTGGAAAACTGCCGACCTGAGACAACATCAAAATCCCGATCAGCGTACACACCATGCCGCACGGCAATAACAGCGGGTTGGGATGACGGTCGGTGTAATAACCCACCCACGGCTGCAACAGCGACGCGGTGAGTTGAAAGGTCAGGGTAATCAGACCGATCTGCGTGAAGGTCAGATCGTATTTGTCCTTGAGCAACGGATAGATCGACGGCAACACCGCCTGGATCAAGTCATTGATCAAATGCGCCAACGCCACGGCCCCGATAATGCGCAGGACTAACGGGCTGGCTTGAGGCATTTGAAGGTCTGGCGTTGTTTTTATTGGAGTGTCGCTAATAGCCATAAGGGTTTCCAGGCAACAGATGAATGCACGTGCAAGTGCCCCAATGTGCCATTTTTTAACAAGCCAGTGCCATCCGAACCCCGAGAAACCTTAAGCGTTTGATAGCGCAGAGAAAATTTTCAGATATTTGCTTGACACACCCCCCTTACGAGGGAATAATGCGCGCCATCGGCTACATAGCTCAGTTGGTTAGAGCATAGCATTCATAATGCTGGGGTCCGGGGTTCAAGTCCCTGTGTAGCCACCAAACACCGGTTTCACCACATCGCAAGATGAAATGAAACCAACGAGAAAGCCCGCCTAGTGCGGGCTTTTTTGTGCCTGTCGATAAATAGCCTGTAGTCGCTGACGAGGAACGAAGGCTGCGATGGGTTGCGCAGCGACTCGCTTTTGAAGGGCTTGCGGCCCTTATCGCAGCCTGCGGCAGCGACTACAGAGGTTGCTAATCAGCCATTTCGTACGACGCTTCCCTTTCAATCCGCTGAAACATCCTAGAAACTTCCGTTCGCTTGTGCCTGATCATTTCGGGGAATAGTCTCGGCCCATCGCTGCAAAACAGCGGTCGGGTTTAGTCGCCCGTGTTCCCTAGGCGCAAGGCGCCACCTCCGCGAGGCGCTTTTTCTTGGCCTGCGTTTTATGGTGGCCGTGCGCAGGGCGTCCATGTGGCGCGCCGGGTTCCTAGGTGACCGGTCGACTAACCTGCGCATGGCTGCCACCCATTCGTTTAGTCGCGACAAGTGACAGCTCCTTAAACACCCTAGGAGTTGTAACAATGAAAAAGCTGGTCCCCGATCCACCCGCCCTACCCCTGCAAACTGCTGCTCAGTGCGATGCATCGTCGTTAGACCGTGCCGCCACCGATCGCGCCCTCGATTACTACCTGCACGACCATAAGCCTCCACGGCACGTGGATCAGGCCACGTATGCCATACCCGACAGCGTCAATTTAGAAGCGGCTTTGGCCCAAGCGTCAGACTTGTTGCGCTACGCGGGCGCTTCGGCGAGTGAGGCGGGGAATGGCTTGAGCGGGCATTCGCGTAGTTTGGTGTTGTCCTGCATGCACCTGGTGGAGCTGGCCAAGGCGTATGTGGATAAATCGCTGGATGGTGTGACGACGCACTAAAGCAGCACGCGCCTGAGTGCAAGCAGGCGCGTCATGGCCGATACAAGGCTATGCCTATCGAGGCGGGTACAACGCGCCCTCAATCATCTTGAGCACAACCCGGTGCAATCGCTTCAAAAATGCCTCAACCGCACTGGCCGACTCTGGATTCAAAGGCTCATGCAACAGGGTTACTTCACACACACCGCACGCCGCAGCCAGATCTTGAGCCCCTACGGTGGCTAGCGAACCATTGATTCGGTGCAGATAGCTGATCAGCTTTGAAGTATTGGAGGTTTGCAAAGCCTGCTCAGCCTGTTCCAGGTCTTCCTGCATGGTTGTCACAAACAAACGATGCATGGCTGGCGAAAGGGTTATCCAGCCTTCAAGGTCAGCAGCATGTTCAGCGGGCGCCTGTTCCTGTAGTGCCTGCGGAGCCACTGCTGCGGGTTGCCGAGAATAGGCTGCCAAGGTCTGGCGTAAGGTCTCAAGGTTCAAGGGTTTGACCAGCCAGGCGTTCATCCCGACCTTGAGGCAGTGTTCGCCCTCTTCACGTAACGCATTGGCAGTCACTCCAATAATCGGTACGTCCGAGTCCAACTGACGCAAGCGCTGGGTGAGCTGATACCCGTCGAGCTTGGGCATGTTGACGTCGGTGATCACCAGATCGAATGACGCCTCTTTCCAACGCAACAGGGCTTCTTCGCCATCTTGGGCCAACGTCACCCGTACGCCCAAGGCCTCAAGCTGTTCCTTGAGGATCTCGCGGTTGACGGGGTTGTCTTCTGCAACCAACACGCTCAAGTCCATGTCTGAAACAGGCTCGGCGATGTAGGCCGGCAGTTCGCAGGTAGAGCCTTGCGCCACCTGCATCAAGGTTTTGGCAATCGCGCGGATGTCATAGGCATTGACCTCCCAACCGCGCACTGTTTTTTGCGGCAGGCTCGGCGCGGTTCCCGTGGCGATCACTCGGGCGCCCTGCCAAAGTTGCGCAGCCAATGGATCCGGCTCAACGTCGAGCAACACGGCATCACTGTCTTCAGTGCCTGCATCCGACCAGACCAAGGCTCGCGCGCCCCAACCGCCAAGCCATTCAGTCAGGCTCTGGGCAAGATCCTTAAGCGGCGCACGCACATAAACGCTCACGCCTTGCAGATTAATGTCGGTACTGTTGGCCAGCGCACCTGCCACGATGGGCAAGCGTATATGCAATGAAAAACTGCTGCCCAAGCCAGGCTCACTGACTACTCGCAAGTGGGCGCCCATCATTTCACTGAGCCGAGCGCAGATCGACAACCCCAGCCCCGCACCACCCGCCAGCTCGCTCCCCCCCACGTGAGAAAAAGGCTTGAACAGTTTCGGCAGTTCCTGCTCGCTGATGCCCATACCGGTGTCGGAGACTTGCCATTGCAGTGAGACATGGTCGCGCTCGATGTCTGTCACTTTCAGCCGCAGGACCACACGCCCAAAATCCGTGAACTTGATGGCATTGCTGAGCAAGTTGTTGATGATTTGACGGATTCGCACCGCATCACCGCACACCAGAGGCGGCAAGGAGGCGTCAGCGCAGGCGAAAATTTTCAGGCCTTTGTTGTTTGCCGAAGCGGCATAACTGCGCACCGCATCTTCAAACACATCCAGCGGGCTAAAGGGTTTCGGCTCGACCGCCATTTGCCCGGACTCGATCTTGGACACGTCCAGCACATCGCTGATGAGTTGAAACAACACCGTCGACGAACGCTGAATGGTGCGCAGGTATTCCTGCTGACGTGCATTGAGCGGGGTCATTTCCAGCAACTCGAGATTGCCGAGTACGCCATACAGAGGCGTGCGGATTTCATGACTCATGGTGGCCAGAAACAGGGTTTTAGCCTTGCTGGCCTCATCGGCGGAGCGGCGCGCCTCCTCCATCATATTGGCGTCGTCGACATGCCGGGTGATGTCGTTGAAACCACACAGCACCACGTCTTTGCCCTTGTAACGGGTAAGCGCAAAACACACCAGAAGGTGGCGGCCGGCAACCTCAAGCTGGACCTCGCCCGGTTCACGCTTGGCATAGTCGCGCTTCAAGAGCGCGATCAATTCAGGCGTGCCCTGCCATTGCTGGGCACGCTGATTCTCCAGTAATACGATGCCCGTGCCACGCTGCACCACACACAAACCAACGGGTGCGTTGTCGAGCATGACCCGATTGAACTCTTCGCTTTCAGCCAGCGACTGGTTGGCGCGGTTTGCAGGCTCGATGATTTGCAGGCGATACCAGCGGTTGAGGCGCCAGGCAATCAACGCAAACAGCAAGACCAGCACCACAGTTCCCAACAAGGGCCACTTGGCGTAACCGAAAAAGTTCTGGTAACTGATGGTGTACAGACCGACCCAAGGATCTGAGCCCCCCGAACTCAACTTGAAGTGCAAACCGTCAGACTGAAAACTCATGCCAAACGGCAAGTCATACGCATCCAGATCATCGCCCAGCAGTACCTCGCCAGCGGGCGAAATCAGCGTCAGCTGACTCTTGCTCGGGCGCATCAACAACCGCTCAAGGTCACTGATATCACTGACATCCAGCAAAGCGGTGAGGATCACGGAGTCGTCATCTGCTGGGCCGGGCAAAAAGCGATGAGACAAACCCACACCTATAGCGCCCACGATGTATTTGCGTTTCTGGATAAGGCCGGCCGGGGCACGTACCCATAACACCTGGTTGTCATCGAGTTTGGGACCCAAGGTGACAAGCTGGTCATACAGGCGTTTGGTCACCTCAAAGAAGTTGAATTTTTGCAGCAGCGGGAACTGCCGGGCCCCATCAATACCGGGCACGGCAATGGTGAACAGGTCGGTGGGTGAAAAGACAAACACTTGGGGCGCCGTGTAATGGGAATCGGACCAATAGGCGGCAAACAGATCGGTCAACTGCACGCCAAACGAGTAAACGCCGGCCATTTGTTCAGCGCTGAACTTATCGCGCTGGCTGACGGTAAAGGGCAGTGATTTGGCGGTGTCGCGGCTCTGAAACAAACGCTCATCGGCCTGACGCATCAACTCGGTGTGTGAGCGCGGCACACTGTCTTCCAACAGATTCTCGTTATCCTGGCCATAGCTTTCGGCTGCCGTGCGCAAAAAGGCTTCATGTTCATGAATGCTTTCCATCAGCCGCGCAAAGTGAAAATCAGTCTTCTCGCCCTCCTCCTTCAACACCCGGTTAACCGCCCAATAACTCATGCTCACCAACAGCAGGGCCAGCCCGGTCAGCAGGAGCAGCAATTTATTGAGTCTGAGTGAACTCAGTGCCAAGGCACCGAGGCGTACTTTTGCTTGTTTCATGAGAGAGCCTATCAGGGGCATTGCGGCCCAAAAATATAGTGCCTACGAAAACAGGAATCGTCTGATGGGGCTCAAGCCCGGCAAATTGCATCCTATGCAACACCTGCTGCGGCGAGCCGTGAACAGGGGGGGGACGATCAAAAATGGATATCACACATAATTTCTTGCAGAGGGCATCTCTCATGTTTCAAACAATCGGCAAATACACTGCGCTGTGCGGCTCCACGCTGCTGATCGCAATGGCAGCTGCCACCGTACACGCAGCTGATGGTCAAGTTGAATTCACTGGCAGCGTCAACGATAACGCCTGCACCATCAACAGCGAAAGCGTGAAGAAGTCGGTTGATATGGGCCAGGTCCGTATTGCTGACTTCCCTAACACTGTAGGCGCTGTCGCGACCTCGGGTGCTACACCGTTCTCGATCTCGCTGGAAAACTGCAGCGGTTCGACCCTGAAGAACGCTTCCATCAAGTTCAGCGGCCAACAAGCGGCATCGGACGCCACCGTACTGGGCATGGTCGGTTCTAATCAGGTATCTGGCGTGGGTATCCAGATCGCTGACGCCCGTACCGGCGACAAACTGCCTTTGAACACCGCCAGCACCGATTACGTGCTGCGCCCACAGTCCAACACGTTTGACTTTACAGCGTCCTACGTACGCCTTGTGGCTGATACCCCAGGCACCGAGGGTGCACCAGGTACCCGTGGTATCGGTACCGGTCAGGTTAACGCGCTGGCTACCTTCGACGTTACTTACAAGTAACTCATTTTTATTAACGCAAGGGCTCGTGACTAATCACGGGCTCTGGCGTTAACAAGAGGACCTCTACATGCGTTTAAAAGTTGCAGCCTTTTTGGCGTTGGCAGCAGGCTTTTGGCTGCCCCACGTTCAGGCAGGCGTCAATGTCGGCTCCACACGCGTCGTCTACCAAAGCAAGGAAAAGGAAGCCAACCTATCACTCTCAAACTCGGGCGAAGATGGCGTTCCGTATCTGGTGCAATCGTGGGTCAGCCCTTATGACAATAAGGATGACAGTGCAGATGAGTTCATCATCACGCCGCCCCTGTTCCGCCTGGACGCCAAAGCTCAGAACATCCTGCGAATCATCGCCACCAACGTTAAAAGCCTGCCCACCGACAAAGAAAGCCTGTTTTTACTGAATGTCAAAGCGATCCCGGCCAAGAGTGCCGAGCAAAGCAGCCAGAACGTGCTGCAGATTGCCCTTAAGACCACCATCAAACTGTTCTACCGCCCTGCCGGCTTGCAGGGTTCTCTGCCTGAGGCTGTTGAAAAACTGCAATGGCGTGCTGAAGGCGGAAAACTGACGGTGCAAAACCCGTCGGGCTACAACGTAGTCGTCAGTGACTTGCTGATTAACAACACGGCCAGCAAAGGCATGCCCGAGGTGATCAAGCCCGGCAGCACCGTCACCACGCCGATCGCGCTGAAAAACAGCGACACGCTGGAACTCAGCTACATCAATGAATACGGCAGCACCGTCAAGGCGGCACCTGTTACCCCTCATTGATTCGTGAATGAACCGTTGAACAGAAGGATTCCCTCATGCTGCGAGTGCGCATGTGCGCCTTCGCGCGCCGAGTAAAAAACTTAAGTACGTTAAGCCTTAGTGTTCTCGGCTTCACCGCAACTGCAGCGCATGCGGAATTCAGCTTCGACTCTTCCTTTCTCGAAATTGGTGGCGGTAACACGTCGTCCGAAGTGGCTGAGCAAGTTAAAGCAATGAGCCAGGGGCAATTGCCCGGGATTTACCGGGTTGACCTATCAGTGGATGACCGGGTGGTTGAACAACGCGACATGAACTTTATTCGCGAGACCCCGAGCCAGGTATCTACACCTAACGGCCTGTTCCCGTGCTTTAGCCTTCAAGCCCTGACGGAGCTGGGCATTGACCCCGCGCGCCTGAAGGACGCAGAGATCAGCCCTGACAAGTGTGTGTACTTCAACCGTGAATTGACCGGCGTCACGTACGACTACGACTTCAATAAACAAAGCCTGAACCTGCAAGTGCCTCAGGCTTTTATCGGCGATGTGCCGTTCGAGACTCGCCGCAAAAACTGGAGCAACGGCGAGCAGGTTGCATTTGCCAATTACAGCTTTTCCGGCAGTAACTACGAAACCCAGACCGGCAACCGCCAATCCCAGTTCGGCAGTGTACACAGCGGCATTAATAGCGGTGCCTGGCGCTTTCGCAACTTTTCGACCTGGCAAAAAAGCACCAATGTCGAAGGCAGCTGGAAGTCCGTAGACACCTATGTCCAGCATGACCTGGGCAACCTGATGGCCATTGCCACCGTTGGTGAAAGCTCAACCGACAGCGACCTGTTTGACACGATCTCGTATCGCGGTGTGGGCATTGCGTCTGACCTGGACATGCTGCCCGATGATGCGCGCAACTTTGCCCCGGTGATCCGTGGGGTGGCCAACGGTCGCTCGCTGGTGACCTTGCGCCAGCGCGGCTATGTGATCAGTGAACAGTGGGTGCCGTCCGGACCTTTCGCCCTTAAGGGCCTGTACTCGACGTCCAGCAACGGTGACATCGAAGTGACGGTCGAAGGCCCCAATGGTGAGCGCCAGGTGTATATCCAGTCATTCTCGTCGGTGCCGTATATGTTGCGCGAAGGCCAACAGAGCTACTCGGTCACAGCGGGGCAATTCCGCCCGGCAGACGGTGCGCTGAACTCGCAGAAACCCACCTTTGTTCAGGGTACCTACCGTCGCGGGCTGACAGAGGGCACCACGCTGTTTGGTGGCTCTATCGTCAGCGAGCAATACAAATCGGCACTGGTGGGCTTTGCCCATGACTTCGCTGGCTTCGGCGCCATTTCGCTGGATGTGACCCATGCCATCAGTGATGACATAGGCACGGATTCCAAGACCCTGTCAGGGCAGTCGTACCGCTTTCGCTACTCCAAGTCCATCGACTTGACCGATACCAGCTTCAGCCTGGTGGGCTATCGCTACTCCACCAACGGCTATTACAGTTTTAACGAGGCCATCAGCGCACGCGCCAACAATACGCTGGTGCCGTACACAGATGAAACGCTCAGTAATAACGCTGCTTTTTCTCCCTATTTGGGCGGCCATATGAAAAGCAGCTTTACCGCCAACGTATCGCAACAACTGGGCAGCTATGGCGGTATGTACGCCAACCTGACCAAAACCGATTACTGGAACCGGGCCCAAAGCAATACGTCCATTCAAGTGGGCTACAGCTTCAGTGTCGGCAGTGCTTCGTACAACGTAGGCCTGGCCCAGAACAGCGGCACCGGCGATGACATCCGCAGCGTGTCGTTGAGCGTCAGTCTACCGCTGGGTAACCCCGGCAGCAGCAGCCGTGTCGGCCTGAGTACCAACCAGGACACGGCCGGTAATGCGTCGCGTAACGCGACATTCAGCGGCAATCAATTTCAGAACGACGCACTGTCTTACACCTTGGGTATTAACCAGCAGATCAGCGATGAAGATCGCGTGCTGGGCAGTTCGATCGCGGCCCGTTACAACGCCGCCAATGCCATATGGCACGGTTCTTACAACAGGGATCAAAACACCCGTCAGATGGACTACGGCGTGGAAGGCGGCGTCGTTGCCACCCGCGAAACCCTGATGTTCACCCAGCCATTGGGCGAAACCAACATCATCGTGGCCACGCCGGGGGCCGCCAATGTCGGTGTGTTGACCAAAAGCGGGATCAAGACCAACAGCAGTGGCTACACGATTATTCCGTCAGCCCAGCCGTACCGCAAAAACAAGGTGTCACTCAACACTGACTCGCTCTCGGACAACACTGATATCGCGAATTTGGTGCAGGAAGTCACCCCTAATCGAGGCGCTTTTGTGATGGCTAATTTTGAAACTCACAACGGTCGCCGCCTGTTGCTCAGCATTACCTCCAGCAATGGCAAACCGGCGCCCTTCGCTGCTGAAGCTCAACTGTTCGACCTCGATGGCACGCTATTGAGCAGCGCCATGGTCGCGGATAAAGGCCGGGTATTTATGACCGGCGTACCTGAAAAGGCGCGCCTGCAGATTAACGTCAGCGGCCAGCCGTGGTGCACCCAAGACCTGGACCTGAACACCTACAACCTGTCTGACGCAGGCATTGGGCAAGTGCAACTGCGTTGCAATGCCCAACTGGCCACGCCGGCAGACACAAAGGGGACTCCCGATGCATGATTCCACCGCTAAACCCCGTCGTATGAAGTGGCCAACCCTGGTGGTGCTAGCACTCGGCTTGCTGTTCAGTCTGGCCAGTCAGCAGGCGTTTGCTTTTTACGAAAACAACATGACCTGCACCCCTACAGGCACCCAGGGCATGATCGACCTAGGGAGCTTTAGCCCCTCCGAAAACTTCCAAATACACATGACTGCCAACTGCAGAGTCACGCGTTGGTTTCCGAAGGGGTCCAACCTTTCGTTCACCCAATTTAACCAACGGGGTGTGACCGGCGATTTTGCCGCCTTTCACTTGGGCAGCAACCAATTCCTCACCAAAGGAGGGATGGGTACAACCGGTACAGCTTGCGTGCCGAGTAGCTGCGTTCCACTGACGGTAGGCACCACATTTTCATATGACGTTATATTTGCCGGCAAAATGGGCGCTACCCCGGGCAATTATCTGGTGAGCCTTAATCTGTTCGATACGTCCATCGGGGGGTGGGAGAACTACTCCGACTCCCTTCAAACCCTCGTTCTGCAATACACCGTGGCTCAACCTGCCTGCTCGCTGGGCTCTGCTAAAACCATGAACCTGTCTTTTGGCACGCTCAACAGCAGCGACTTCGCCACCAGTCAGCAAGTGGCCAACGTCACGATGAACTGCACCAGAGGCACGCAAGTGACTGCCACGTTGGTGCCGACCCAAGCCGCCATCAGCGGTAGCACGGGCGTTTCGGCCACCACGTTGGCCGGGCTGTCGATGGCCGCTACCTGGGCCGATAACAATACCGCCGTAACCTTTAACAGCCCGCGCTCGTTAACCCTGAGAACTGGTGCCAATACCATCGGCGTGGGGTTTCGGCCGCGTCTGAATACCAGCGTATCGCCTACCGGCAATTTCAGTAGCCAATACACCCTCAACATCACCTATCCATGATCAGGCCAGGAGCTCAACCATGACATTACGCTTATCGCTGGCCGCCGCAATCATTGCTGGCATGGCCTGCATCTCAGCCAACGCCGCCACAGACACCGTCACCGTGAATGTCAGCGGCACCCTCACACGTCCGCCTTGCACATTGACTAGCAGCAAGACACTCACCGTTAACTTCGGCACGATGCGCTACGACCAAATTGCGGCGGCATCGATGGTCGATATTCCCGTCACTATGACCTGTCCGGCCAACTCGGCCCTGAGTATTAGCGTCAAGGCCTCCAACGTATTTCAGGGTTCAACGACTCAAGCTTATGCAGGGAAAGACAACCTGGCTTACTTGATGTACTGGAGCAGCGATAACTCAGCCGTCAACGTCACGGGCGTCAAACGCAATCTGACCAACCAGAGTGGCACCGTCGACTTGAGCATGAAGGCCAAACTGACTGCGCTGGGAGCAGTCACCGAGGGGACATTCAACGCCTCCACCGTTATCAGCATTGAATACTTGTGACAGCGTTTCTCTCGCCAACTCCGCCTGACCGCCAACAACAGGAACGCATCATGAATAAACACCTTATAGCCCTTTCACTGCTGGGCATGGTCATGTGTGGCAACGCCTATGCTGACAGCGACAGCAGCACACTTACCGTTAAAGGCACGTTGATTCGTCCACCTTGCACATTGACCAGCAATAAGGTGCTGACCGCCGATTTCGGCACCCTGCGTTATGACCAGGTGAGCACTGCTGCACAAATCGATGTCCCGGTGATCATGACGTGCCCGCCAAACTCAGTGTTGAATATCAGTGTCACGGCGTCTTCGGCGCTGTCGGACACCGTGGCTTCGGCAGGCAGGACAAACCTGGGTTATTCACTGTTCTGGAAAAGTGACAGCACAGTCATCAACATCAAGGGCACCAAGCGCAACGTCACCAACCTCAATGGTGCGGTTGATCTGAGCATGAAGGCTAAATTGATTGCGCAAGGTGCACTGTCCGAAGGCACGTTCACGGCCTCCGCTGTAATTAATATCGACTACTTGTGATATGCCCATGATTGCTCGAATAACTCTATGGTTCGCGCTATTGGTCGTACTCGTGCTGGGTTTGAGTACTGTCAGCTGCGCCGCAGACGCCCCTTCACTGGATATCAAGGGCACGCTGATAAAACCGCCGTGCACGGCCAGTTTCCCGGCCTCGCAAAGTATTAACATCCCGAAGGTGAACCTTAATTCACTGCGCACTGACATCAGTGAATGGACCGATGTGGACCTCGATTTCACGTGCACCAAAGGCAGCCTTGTGCACCTGCGCTTAAGCGCCGGCAGCGGTTCTTTTGACAGTACGACGCTGCGCACCTCGCTCGACAAGCTGGGGCTAAAAACCCGCCTGAGCAACATGACCCTTACCGAGAAAGTGATGGATTTGAAGCTGGGCGACCAACTGATCTTCCCCATTCAAGACACGCAGCTAAAGCTCAAACTGTCGGTCAGACCGGTGAAAACCGGGCAAGAACTGCCCGAGATAGGCAATTACAGCTCAACCCTGTTGCTGGAAATGATCTACCTGTAACTCAAGCCAGTCAGGCAAACAGATTGGCCTTGATGCACAGAATCAACAGCGCCTGATCACTGTCGACATCAAGCTTGCGCATGCCTGATATTTTCAGCGTGCTGATGGTTTTGATACTGCGATTCAAGCTCTGCGCTACATCACTCACGCTCATGCCTGAGGCAAACAGACGCAAGACTTCAAACTCCTTGACCGAGAGCTGGCTGAGCTTGTGCGAAATGCCGTCCATTTCTTCGCTCGACGCGCCCTCATGCGAGTTGTGCTGGTAATGCCCTTCACGATAGAACGCATCCAGCGCCACCAGAATCTGCTCCAGACCGGCGTTCTTGGAAATCACACCGCTAATCCCTAACTCATACAGCCAGGCCAGAATCTGCGGGTTGGAAATCACCGTCAGGATCAACACCCGGGGCTCAGGGAAATGCCGGCGCAAATACTCGACCAGGCGCGTGCCGTCGCCATATTGTTCATCGCCCGGCATGTTGTAGTCGGTAATGATCACGTCAGGTCGCAGTTGCGACACCTTGCTGATCAACTCAGACGAATTCATGGCTTCACCCACGACCTTGAAACGCGGATCACGCTCTATGATTTCGCGCACGCCCATCAACACAATCGGATGATCGTCGGCCAGTAATACTCTCATTTTGGGCATGACGTTTATGACTCCAGTCCTGAAAGACAGGTTGCTGTGAACGGCCGGGATAGAAGGCTTATGACTCGAAAGGATCGGCCTTGATACAGTAAGTGAGCAGCGCGTGATCCGTGAGCACTTCCAGCTTGTGCATCGCAGAAATTTTTTGTGTGCTGACGGTTTTTACGCTGCGGTTTAACAGCTTGGCAATCTCGCTCACGGTGCTTCCAGTTACAAACAGCCGTAGCACCTCAACCTCGCGCGGCGAAAGGTTGGAGAAACGCTCATCGATCACTTTAGCGTTGGCCAGAACAGACATTGGCTGGACACTCGGCGCGACATAAGGCCGATCATTGGCCAAGGCGTTCAGCGCCTTGCCGATTTCTTCGTGGATGTGGTTTTTGGCAATCACCCCCGCCACGCCCATTTCCAATAATCGGGAGATGATCAGTTGATTGCTGACCATGGTCAGCACCAGAATTTTCACCGCCGGAAACTGTTCAATGATGTATTCGATCAACTGCAGGCCATCACCGTAAAGGTCATCACCGGGCATGTTGAAGTCGGTTATGACCAGATCGAGCTGATTCGACACCAACAGTTTGATCAACTGCGATGAGCTGACGGCCTCCCCGACCAACTCAAAACGCGTGTCGCGCTGGATCATCTCCCGCAGGCCTACTAAAACCACCGGGTGGTCATCGGCAATTACTGCCTTTATTTCGTGCATTGCCCTGACTCCAAATTAATGACGCATCGCTCTTTATCGCTGAGTGAATTCGAGGTTAGGCCAGTGTTCGCCCGGTCAATCGAGCGAACAATGATCAGGGCGTACACAGACGTACACATCACCAATCTGGAGTGCATGGACGGCAAGGTCAGCCTGCTTGAAATCCCCCTCGCAGGACTGCAAAAGGCAGCACTCCTTGCTTCCTTGAACCGCTGATACGTTGTGCTGAAAGAATAAAAAAGTTGGCCGAGCGGCCTGCCCATCATTTTTTGTGCAACGTTACCCCCATGATGGCTTGGAGCTATCCTCCAACAAAAGAGTTCCAAAATCAGCCGGTGAAACAGCCCCGCAAATCAGAAAACCCTGCGCTTGATCACAGCCAATACGACGCAGAAACGCTAGCTCTGCCTGAGTTTCTACGCCTTCGGCGACCACCGTCAGGCCAAGCTTTCGACTCAACTCAACCAGGCTGCGCAAGGCAGAAGCCAGATTTTCATTTTCGACACAGCCATGCACCAGCGAACGATCAATTTTGAGTTCACTGAAAGGCGTGGACACCAGATTGAAATAAGAACTAAACCCCTGACCGAAGTCATCCTGGGCCAAGCCGAACCCCATCATCCTTAAGCGGCAAGCCCCTGCGTAATAATTACTGAGCTCTTTGGTGGTTGAGCTTTCCATAAGCTCAAACACGATGCTGCGCGGCTCCCCGCCCTCAGCCACCACGTAATCACGCAAGCGGTCCGCCAATTGGTGGTTATCCAGCAAATGCGTGGGCAGGTTGATGGAGACGGGAATATCCCACCCTTGGTCGCGCCATTTTCTTTGCGCTTGCAGGGTTTGCTCCATCATCAACCACAATAGACGCTCTTCCAGCCCCTGTTTTATCAACAATGATAAAAAATCTTTGGGGAGTAATGTTCCGGCTTCCGGGTGGACCCAGCGCACCAATGCCTCGGCACTGAGAATATTGCCGTTGAGCAAGGACTTCTTAGGCTGGAACCAGGCCTGGATCTCGGCGTTGTCCATCGCTCGCACAATGCTGAACGGGTCGACTTCAATGGTCAGCGCAGGGTCTGTCAGACCGTTCAGGCAGTAAGCAGCCATCTGCTCCTTTAAGCGCATGACGGCATTGAGCTCAACCGGCTTGGAGATTAAACCAACTACCGATATACCCAGGTTTTTTGCCACCAGCCCCGCGCTGATCAACATACGCCGTGATGACGCACTCATCAGCGCCAGCGCCGGACGCTTTTTCAATGCGGCAATTTTTTGGATCAACTGCACACCATCCATGACGGGCATCAGTAAATCGGTGAGGAGCAGGTCATAGTTATGGCGCGCCAGGTGCTCCAACGCCTCATCGCCATCCCATACAGTGTCAACCTTAAAGCCGCCCACCTCACTGAACACATTCAGCAAGTACTCATGCTGAAAAGGATGATCCTCAACGACCAAAACACGATATGGTTTCACTGGACCCTCCTTTAGAAGTGCTGAAGACAGTTGTACAAGGTGTGCAGCGTAAAAGGCTTGATCAAACAGTGGTTCATCCCCGCGCGCAGGCAGCGCTCACCCTCATCGCGCATCGCATTGGCGGTGGCACCGATAATGGGCTGGGTCACGTTCATGGAGCGCAATTGGGCTGCCAATTCATAACCGTTCATTCTCGGCATATTGACGTCAGTCAGTACCAGATCGAACTTGGCGTCTTGCCACATGCCCAAGGCCTCCAGCCCATCACTGGCCAAGGTCACTGAACAGCCAAGTTCCTCCAATTGATCACGCAAAATCAACTGATTGATCACGTTGTCTTCAGCGACCAGGATTCTCAGATCAAGTTTGAACTCGTGCTTTTCAGCTTCCGGGTCAAGGAGCGTATCAGCGCTGGTGCCTTGTGCCTTGGACAAGGCACGGTAGACGTCTTGCAAGCTATTCAGATTAGCCTGCCAACACAGAGTGCCCGGATTGATCGGTGACGACAGATCACTGGCGGCCACTACGGCAGGGCCGGTCCACTCGGGCTCCAATCGTTGCGCAAAAGCCCCAGGGTGCAGCTCCAGTAACACGTCGCCCTTTAGTACGTCGCCAGGCTTGGGCAGGCCTATATGGGCACGCGCGCCCCAGCGACGTAACCAGCCGCAGTAACACTCGGCCAGCTCACGCAGGGGTGATACCACGTACACCACACTGGGCGCCAAATCGCCCATGGGGCTTGGGTGCTCTTTGTCTCGCACCTGCTCCAAAGGCAAATACAGGGTAAAACTACTGCCTAAACCGGGTTCACTCACCAGCCGCATGCTGCCGTTCATCAGGTGCATAAGGCGCTTGCAGATGGAGAGACCCAAGCCGGTTCCGGCAACCACATTTTTTGCCGACTCCACTTGGTAAAAAGGCTCGAACAACCGCGCTTGTTCTTCAATGGCGATGCCTTTTCCGGTGTCCGACACCTGCCAATGCAGCAAGACGCGCTCATCATCACGGCTGTCCATTTTGAGCCGCAGGACAATTTTGCCGTTGTCGGTGAATTTCAACGCATTGTTGAGCAGGTTATTGAGGATCTGGCGGATACGGGTGACATCCCCGCTGAGCCACTCGGGCACAGTCGAATCAATCAAGGCAAACAGTTGCAAGCCCTTTGCTTGCGCAGCCCCGCTATAGCCTTGAACAACTTCTTCGATCAGCTCCATGGGGCTGAAGGTGTTCAATTCCAGCTGCAACTGGCCCGCTTCAATGCGTGACACATCCAGCACGTCGCAAATCAATTGCAGCAAATTGCCAGATGAGCGCTCGATGGCTTTCAGGTAGTTGTTTTGCTGGTCATTAAGCTCAGTGCGTGCCAGCAGTTCGAGCGTGCCTAAAACGCCATACAGCGGGGTTCGAATTTCATGGCTCATGGTCGCCAAAAATAGAGTCTTGGCCTCATTGGCACGATCAGCCAATTGCCGGGCGCGCTCCAGCGTCACTTCAATTTGCTTACGTGCTGTGATGTCGCTGAAGGCGCAAATCAGCACGTCCTGGCCGTTATAACGAGTCGGCGCGAATGCGAGGTAGAGAAGCCGGCCATCTTCCATCTCTACTTCATCGCTGGTGCTCGCATCACGTTGGTCAAACGCACGAGAAATCCAACCATGGCACAATTTGCTTCGCTCACGGCCGCTACCCAGCCACTGTTGCGACAGGGAGTTTTCCAGCACCACCGTGCCATCTGTACGGCGAATTACGCACAGCGCAACCGGAGCAATTTGCAATACGGCGCGGTTGAACGCCTCACTTTCAATCAGTGCTTGAATACGTTTTTCACCCGGGGTGATCAGCCGCTTGTCGATGCGCGCAATGAGCAGGCGCAATCCGATGCACGATGCGATCAACAAGAACACACAGCCCAGTAAAGGCCACATCAAAACAGGCAACAGGGTACGAATATCTACGGCATAGACGATTTGCCAATTCGAATAACCAAGTTTTTTTCTGATCGCCAGACTGTCTGGAAACCATCCACGCCCAATAAAGCCGAAAGAGTTTTTAGGCGCCAGCGTGTGCAAAGAGTCCACTAACGTGGATTGCACCGCATTGGTGAAAATAATTTGCCCATTGCCGTCCAGCAGCATGAAATCGCCAGCGCTTTCACTGCTCAAGGCGTCTATAAGATCCGCGCCTTCGACCTCAATGCCCAACCACCCTGATGCCAGGTTGCGGTTATCCAGTCGGGCAAATAGATAAAAGGGCGAATCCAGGGCTTTTTTATCAGTCAGCCATAGATCATCGCGTAGTGAATACCATTTGCTGGCTTCATCCTCCAGACGTTGCAGGATCTCCTTGGGCACGGGCCTCAAGTGACTTGTGGTGTTAAACAAGCGAACCACCTCTGGGTCTTGCGCTTGCGACACATACAACAGACTGACTTTACTCTCGGACAGGTGCTCTACCATCCGCTGGGTCAGCCATAGGTTCCAACGATCATTTTCGCTGCCCAGACTAATGCTTGTCTCTTCTTCAGGATCAACACTGATGAAGGGCGCGTGGCCGGGTTTATCAGGCACAGCCGCCAGCACCAGACTCTTGAGCAAAGTCTGGCGGCTGACGAAAAAATCCTGGGCATTGAACACCGCTTCGTTCATGACACTGCGGCGCTGAGAGACCTCTTGGTTAAACACCGCGCGCAAATAGATCAACGAGCCAGCAATCACCGCAATGATCAGGCCAGAGGCAAATAAGTGGAGTAGTTTTCGGGCAGCTTGAGGAGTCGATTTCATCCCGCGAGCCTAAGCCGCGAAAATGTTAAAAATAATCAGACAATTCCTGAAACGGCAAAATCAAGTCGCTGGCGAGTGACCCAGGGCTGCGTCCCTCGCCAGCGATACCTCGCTTAAGCGGGGCGAAGCGCGCTCAGGTCCAGGCGGCCGTCTTTAAGCGGCGGGCACCAGTAGTAACCACCGTTCAACGGGCGGCTGAAGCTGTAGAGGGCGTCTACAATGCCGTCTTCCATGCCGCTCATGCGGCGCAGTTGAACTTCAAAGGCGTTCAAGGTGCGGCTGAACGAGACGAACATCAGCCCCGATTTGCCGTTTTCAATCCAGGGCATGGAACGGCGTACGGTGAAGGCCTCAGGCGAGAAGCTTTCTTGTGCGGTGCGTTTGACGTGGGCCGATTCCGGCGCGTCGTCGAGTTCTTCGTTGTCGCTTTTACGGCGGCCAATCATGTTGTCCTGTTCGGCCTGGGGGCGGGCGGCAAAGCCATTGAGGTCGTGTTGCCACTGTTGCACGGCAACAAACACGCCGCCGTCCAGCCCCGGACCTGCATTGGTGACGATGGCCGCGTCTACCGCTGCTTCGTCCACCGGGTTCTCGGTGCCGTCCTCATAGCCGGTCAGGTCGCGGTCGGTGTTGTAGAGGAAGCCTTCGGTCACTTGCAGCAGGTTGAGCGCAGGCGCCAGCGCCGTCTCAATGGCCTGGCTGCGGTGCAACAGCTCGCCACGATCATCACCCCACAACCACAGCCACAGGGCGTGTTGGGTCGACGGGTTTTCCACCACGGCATTGAGTGCGGGGAAGACGCGCAGCCCCGGCACTTTTGCGCCCAAGGCCAGTACCAGCGGTGAACCCAAGCCTGCTACCACGCTTTTGCCGTCTACCCACTGCGACAAGGTGTCGAGTGCAGCCGGCAGTGCTTCTACAGACTTGAGGGCGAAAAACATATAGCGCGCCTGCGGCGGCACGGGTTTGGCGAGGATGCCGGGCTGGTAAAGACTCATAGAAACTCCTTCAGGAAAGCCTGGAGTTTACGCCTCACCAGCGACTTTTCGGACACCAAAGGGTTATTTTTGTTGGCCCATGCCCTACGTAGATCAAGTCTTAGGCTGATAGCTGATTAGCAAATCGCCCTACGACATCTACCACCTTTTTCGCGCCATCCTGAATTTCGACAATCACCGTGCCGGCTTCCGCGGCCAGAGACAGGCCCTCTTCGGCTTGCCGTTTGCCGTCGGCAATCAACGCCACGGCATGGCTTGCCATGTCTTGGTTCTTACGCACCACAGAGATGATTTCTTCGGTGGCCTTGCTGGTGCGCGAAGCCAGTTGGCGCACTTCATCGGCCACCACGGCAAAGCCGCGCCCTTGCTCACCCGCGCGGGCGGCTTCAATCGCGGCGTTAAGCGCCAGCAAGTTGGTTTGCTCGGCAATCGCGCTGATGGTTTTGACGATGCTGCCAATGACCTGCGACTGATCGTTCAGTGCTTCGATGCCATCGCCTGCTTGCTGCATGTGCTTAGCCAGCTCACGCATCACATCGACCGCTTGTGTCACGACGATGGTCCCGCGTTGAGCGCTGTTGTCGGTGTGCAACGAGGTGCTGTAGGCAATCCCCGCCGCCTCGGACACGGCTTGTTCCTGCTGCACTTGGTCGGTGATGACGGTGGCAAATTTCACCACTTTATAAAGGTTGTCATTGGCGTCGCGCACCGGGTTGTAGGAAGCCTCAAGCCAGACTTCACGCCCCTGGCTATCAATACGCTTAAAACGATCGGCAACAAACTCCCCCGCGTTCAAGCGCTTCCAGAAGACTTCATATTCAGCGCTGCTCTGCTCTTGGGAGGTACAGAACATACGATGATGCCGACCCTGAATCTGCGCCAGCGAGTAACCCATGCCCCGCAGGAAACGGTCGTTGGCCGTGAGCACTTCACCCTTGAGATTGAACTCGATAACGGCGGTTGAACGCATCAGCGCGTCCATCAGGTTTTCGTGGTCACGCGAGGCTTCTATGGTGCGAGTCAGGTCGCTGGAAAAAATCGAGATGCGCATAATCTGACCGCTGGAGTTGCGCACCGGCTGCATGATTGAGCGCAGCCAGGCTTCCTGCCCATTGCCCCGGAGCAAACGCACGGTACCGCTGTAATGCTCACCACGGTTCATGGCATTTTTAAAACGCAGATGATGCTCGTCATGCTTTAAATGAGCCGGCACCAACTCATCAATATGCCGCCCCAGGAGCTGGCTGCCCGAGTAGTTCATGTCGTGAGTGAAGTTGCCATTGACCGACTCGACACGCCCATCAGGGTCCAGGCTCATGCAGAGCATTTCGCTCTCCAGGCTGTCTTTGATTTGCTGAATTGAGGACAGTTCTTCGCGAAGAGCTGACAGCTCCTGTTTCAAGCGTTTGTTAAACATGGGGGATACCAAGGGATAGGAAGCGCGTGATAGAGGCATCGGCTTTCGCCTGCGTTTCTAAAGGCTTCCTGACGAGCGGTCATGTGCTGAAAAAGCTGAACAAACCGGCTGCTTGCCATGGGTACTGTAACGCGATTGTGGGAGCTGGTTTACCAGCGATTCAGGCGACTCGATCGCTCAGAAAAACCGAGTTGATACTATCGCTGGCAAGCCGGCTCCCACTTGCATGTGTAACGGTTTAAACAGGTTTTACCGGGAGCAGGCGGTATTGCGGTGGCAGTTGGTCCAGACCACTGATGGTGGTATCGAGGCTTTTCCAGCGGCCGTCTTTAATGCCGTAGATGCAACCGTGAACCGAGAGCTTTTGCCCGCGATGCCAGGCGTTTTGCACAATGTTGGTGTGCCCGACGTTGGCCACTTGCTGGATGACGTTCAACTCGCACAGCGAGCACTTTTCTTACGCGCACTTACTCCGCCATAGGATGGCAAGCGCTTGTCATAAGAGCGCGCAGCGCGTGGCTGCGCGCACAGGCTTTACACGTTACTTGGCTTTATCGCCGCAGTGGCAGCCGCTGGAGGTGCTGCACGCCTGGCCTTTGGGGTGATGGTCGGCACACGCCTGGCAGCAGTAGTGCTTGCCATCGCGCTCGATGCCGTGGCTACCGACTTTGCAGTTACAACTCGGACAATCACACGTGTGTTCTTTCATTTTCAACTCCATGTTGTCAGGTCGTTATCAAGCGACAGGCGTGCCGCTTACAAGCAATGACTGTAGACGCTGAGGCAGAGTTCAAAGGTCAGCCTATCGGAAAGCCGCCGAAATTCATTTACTGTACCCACCAGCCCAGCTGTAAACCGCGAGCCTGAGGGCTCGCAGTGAGATTGGGCATCCAATAATCATAAGAAAGACGAGGTATCCCCCATGGCCGCCGAGATGACCGACAGTCGCTCTGCCCGCTTTGCCCTGCGCTGCTCCAACTTTGCCGAACGCTGGTTCCCCGATTCCTGGGTGTTTGCCGCCGTTGCGGTGATCGTCGTGGCGCTCGCCACTCTGATAATGGGCGCCAAACCCACGGATGCCGCGATGGCGTTTGGTGACGGGTTCTGGAGCCTGATCCCCTTCACCATGCAAATGGCCTTCGTGGTGATTGGTGGTTACGTGGTCGCCAGCTCGCCACCCGCGGTGAAGCTGATCGACAAACTCGCCAAGGTGCCGAAAAACGGTCGCCAGGCGGTGTGTTGGGTGGCGTTGATTTCAATGGTTGCCTCGTTGCTCAACTGGGGCTTGTCGCTGGTGTTTGGCGGGCTGCTGGTGCGCGCCCTGGCCCGGCGCACCAACTTGCGCATGGACTATCGCGCAGCCGGGGCTGCTGCCTACTTGGGGCTGGGCGCGGTGTGGGCGCTGGGCTTGTCATCGTCGGCGGCGCAGTTGCAGGCCAATCCGGCCAGCTTGCCGCCGTCGATTCTGGCGATCACCGGGGTGATCCCGTTCACGGAGACCATCTTTTTGTGGCAGTCCGGCGTGTTGCTGGCAGCGCTGGTGGTGGTGTCGTTGATCGTGGCGTACGCCACGGCGCCCGGCCCGGACTCGGCCCGCGATGCCGCGGCGTGTGGGGTTGACCCAAGTTTCAACACGCCAAAACTGCCGCCGCGTACGCGGCCTGGCGAATGGCTGGAATACAGCCCACTGCTGACGATCTTGCTGGTGCTGCTGGCCGCCGGCTGGTTGTATCACGAGTTTTCGACCAAACCTGCGATCAGCGCCATTTCGGGCCTGAACACCTACAACTTTTTATTCCTGATGCTCGGCGCCCTGCTGCACTGGCGCCCGCGCAGCTTTCTGAATGCCGTGGCCAGCGCCGTGCCGACCACCACCGGGGTGATGATCCAGTTTCCGCTGTACGGCTCGATTGCAGCGCTGATGACCGTGGTCAAAGGTGTGGACGGGCAAACCCTGGCGCACCATATCTCGACCTTCTTCGTGCAAATCGCCTCCCATGACACCTATGCAGTGCTGATGGGCGTGTACTCGGCGATCTTGGGCTTCTTTATTCCGTCGGGCGGCGGCAAATGGATTATTGAGGCGCCCTACGTGATGCAAGTCGCCAATGACCTGCAATACCACCTGGGCTGGGCTGTGCAGATCTACAACGCGGCCGAAGCCTTGCCGAACCTGATCAACCCGTTCTACATGCTGCCGCTGTTGGGCGTGCTGGGGCTGAAGGCGCGAGACTTGATCGGTTTTTCGTTTGTGCAGTTACTGGTGCACACGCCGCTGGTGCTGTTCTTGCTGTGGGCGCTGGGCACGACGTTGGTGTATGTCGCGCCCGTGATGCCTTAGCGGTAGACGCGAGCTTGTCTTGCGTTCTTTTGAGTGGTCAAAAGATCGCGAGGCAAGCTCGCTCCTACAGGGGAGCGGTGTTATATCGGGGTTAGCGGGCGCAGGCGGTATTGCGGTGGCAGTTGGTCCAGACCGCTGATGGTGGTGTCGAGGCTTTTCCAGCGGCCGTCTTTAATGCCGTAGATGCAGCCGTGGACCGAGAGCTTTTGCCCGCGATGCCAGGCGTTTTGCATAATGTTGGTGTGCCCGACGTTGGCCACTTGCTGGATGACGTTCAACTCGCACAGACGGTCAACACGCTCTTCTTCAGTGGGCAGTTTTGCCAGCACTTCGCGGTTTTCGTAGTACAGGTCGCGGATCGAGCGCAACCAGCCGTCAATCAGGCCATATTGCTGGTTCTGCATCGATGCACGCACCCCGCCACAGCCGTAGTGGCCTGTGACCAGTATGTGTTTGACCTTCAATACATCCACTGCGTACTGGATCACTGACAGGCAATTAAGGTCGGTGTGCAGCACGACGTTGGCCACGTTACGGTGCACAAACAGGTCACCGGGCAGCATGCCGACGATCTCGTTGGCGGGTACGCGGGCATCCGAACAACCAATCCACAGGTATTCCGGCGTTTGCTGGCGGGCCAACTTGGCGAAGAAATCAGGATCCTCCTGCTTGATCGCATCGGCCCAGCGCTCGTTGTTATCAATCAGATCTTGTAGTTCGTTCATGCGGGAAACCCTCGAGAGTTGATGCGCAAACTTTGACTGCGGACCGCTGGTCGGGGTCACGTTAATCTGCGCTTTAATCCGCCGGTCCGTTGGGTGGAATCTTAAACCGTGGCTACAGTCCATCGTAGTAAGCAGCCACAGTATGAGGAATGACCATGTCTGATTCACGTCGCCCGTATGGAGCAGAACAACCAGCAGAGATTGATGACCTCGAAGACCGCTCAGGCTCGGTTGAGCCGTTGAACTTTGAGGATGATGATGAGGATCACGAGAGCATCAGCGATCTGTTTACCGACGAAGAGCGCGCCCTGCACGTGGCCGGTAAACCTGCCCGCAAGGCCCGGCTGAGCGGCGGCGCATTGCCCGATGAAGACCTGGACGCCGGGTTTGACGACGATGATCTGGAGCAGGAGATGCTTATCCGTGAAGACGGCGCCCGCGATGCCAAAGAGGCCGCAGAGGGCAACGATGACGCGGCGGATTGGGAGTTGAGCGTGGTCGATGAAGACGACATCGGCGCTGGCAGAGGGCTGGATGAAGCGGAGCTGGCGGATATTGATCCGGTGGGGCGCAAACGTTAAAAGCCCCTCACCCTAACCCTCTCCCGGAGGGAGAGGAGACTGATTGGGGGATGCTGAATAACATCCGCAACCTGAACTTTTGTGCTGAACCTGAGGGTACCTCGGTAAAGCGCCCTATCCCTCCGGGAGAGGGTTTCTTCAGTCAACCAACGTACAGGCCATGACCACTGCGTCTTCACGCCCGCCCACGGCCGGGTAGTAGTCGCGGCGGCGGCCAATTTCGTTGAAGCCGTAGCGCTCGTACAGCTTGAAGGCGGCCGTGTTGCTGTCACGCAGTTCGAGGAAGCATTCGCGGGCTTCATGCTGGTAGGCAATAGACATCAGGTGCTCAAGCAATTTGAGCCCCAGGCCACGGCCCTGGTTTTCTGGCTTGACGGTGATGTTGAGCAGGTGTGCTTCATCCAGAATGATTTGCACCACGCCGTGCCCCACTTGTTGCTCGCCTTCGAACATCAGCCAGATGTGGTATTTGCCCAAACCGTCGAGAAAGATCCCGCGGGTCCACGGGTGGGTGAACGCCGCGTATTCAACTTTTAAAACCGCATCAAGGTCCGCTTCGGTCATCGGGCGGAAGGTTACTGCGTCACTCATCGTTTTGTTTCCAGCGCGACATCAGCCTGCGCATGGCTTGCCACACATCCGCTTTGCGGTGTGGCTCTTCCATTAAGAGTTCCAGACCCGGCAGCGCCCATGCGCTACCCAGCCCTTCGATTTCAAGTTCGGTGTTGAAGGCTTCAGCGTTCGCTTCGCTGGCAAAACGCACAGCCGGCAGGCCGATCAGCCACAAGCAAGCGCATTCGGCCTCTTCAAGGCGGGCCATGACAAAACCCTGCACAAACTGACGCGCCGCCTCTGGGCCCTGGTCGACATTGCCGCGCCTGAGCAGCGGCCAACGTACTGGCTCACCAACGATTTGCGGGCTGTCGGGCAAACCGGCAGCTCGCAACATATCCTTTAACAATAAATAAGCCGGGTCGCGGCTCTGGAATGCGCCGCCTGTGGGTAACTCCACCAGTACCAGGCAACGCCCCGCCCGGAGCAACTGCAAGGCAAAACGCGGCGGTGCCACCGGGGCGGCTTTTACCGGCGCCGGGGCCGCTTCGGCGTCCACCACCGGCTTGCTGGCAGGTCGCGGGGTGACCGATGGCCGTGGCACTTCAATTTTTGGCCGTTCAGCGGGTTTGCTCGGCGCAGCCGCAGGTTTGACCGCAGGCCGGATGACTTCAGGCGCGGCAGGCGGTTCGGGGAGCACCAGCAGTTCGGGCCGCGAAGGGGCGGCAAACGGCAGCTCTGTGCGCGGTACCCAACTGACCACTTGCATGGCAGTCAAATAAGCGCGGCGGCGGGACTCGTTCAACAAGGGTCGGCCATCTGTGGATAACTAAAGAGCAGCGATTCTACCGCCCTTCTGCCCTTCTCGCCCGCCTCTGATCGCCAAGTAATGACTCAAACCCGTGTTGCAGTACAATCGCGACCTTTCATTGGCAATCGACCGGCCCTCCCATGATCGAACCCAAGCGCGTTTTACGTGCCCTCGCCGAACACTGGGCACTCCTTGAGCCTTTGTGTGAACACTTCGACCAAGGCACTTTGAGCCTGAGCGAGTTGCGCCTGCAACTGGCTGCCCAGCAACTGGACAGCACACCGCAAGACATCACCAACGTGCTCGACAGCTGGATCCGCCTGGACATTCTGGTGCCGGTGGCCAAGAGCCCGAACCGCTTTGAGCTGAACGCCCAAATCCACGACTTCCTCGCGTATTTGCGCCGCGAACACCGCCTCGGGCTGTGCCTAGAAATCGAAGCCTACCTGCGCCATCTGGAGCGCCTGGCCGGTTACATTCAGGACGCGTTCGACATTCGTGATGGCAATGATCTGGCGCGCCAGCTGCGTTTGCTCGACATGCGTGTGCGCGATGTCTTGAAGAAGCTCGCCAATGACGAACAGGCCCTGGTGGCCGTGGCCGAGCGGGCCAAGACCAGCGACCGGCAGATCCCGCTGCGCCAGCGTTACGCCGAGGTGCTGGCGACGTGGGACGAATACGTCGAACCGATGATCCAACTGGTGAACGCTGACGGCGCCTTCGAACAAGGCGTACGTAAGGTCGAGAATGTACTGCTGCGCATGCTCAGCGAGCAGCAACGCCTTGGCCACCTGGTGGACGATGACATGCTGCTGCGCACCCACGCGCGGATCCTTGAGATGCAAACCAGCGCCCAGCTCACCTTGCGCCATGCCCGCGAGCTGCTGTTGCCACTGCGAGAAGAGGCACGACGCCACAACGCAGTTACCCGTGGCGCCGCGCTGGCGCTGGCGGCCATACGCCGTAAAGGGCTGGACGCGGTGCCGCAAGCGGCAATGCCAATGTTCACCCGCCCGCAAAGCACCTTTTTGGGCAGCGCCAGCCAGGTTGAAGCCTATGTGTACGCGCTGGCCCGCTTCGAGCCCAAGCCAGCACGCTTCCCGAAAGCCCACAAAGCCCATCGCGGTGAAACGCCCAAGGCCCCGCGCACGGTCAAGGAAATGCTCGACCGCTGCAGCGACGCGCTGCCGATGCCCGATTTGATGAGCTGGCTGCTGGCCCAAGAGCCCAACGGCGACACCGACGAATTGCTGTACTGGTTCTCGCGCCTGTCGCGCGAAAAACGTTTCGTGCGCGAACGCCTTGAGCGCCGCGATTACCACACCCACGAACATCTGGTCAGCCTGCGCTCCTTCGCCCTGCTTTCACGCAGCGATGACGCGAGCGAGACTTCTGCGAGCCCTCTCCATGCATCTTGATCTGTCTGAACTGTCCCATCTGGCGCCGATCTTTCGTGAGCTGTTCAAGGGTTATCACGTGAGCCGTCGCGACCCGGAGCTGTACGCGCAACTATCGAATTTTCAGGACCAGTACCGCGCCCTGTTCAAGGCCCTTGGCTTTGAACTGGTGTGTGACACCCGTGGTTTTTATTATTTCGTGCCCGACACCGCCATTGCCTCGGCGCAGGTCAACAAGACCGCGCAACGCCTGGCGTTGTTCACGTTTATCCTCGTCGAGCATTTGGCCGATCAGGGCCGCGACCCGATTGCCGTGCTCGATGGCGGCAGCCTGGGCCGTGATGAACTGCCCGCGCTGCTGGAAAAATACCGCGACCTGTTTGTGCAGGCCGAAGTCACCACCCAGGACGAGCTGGAAGAGAAGATCATGCGCCGCATGACCCAGCTCGGCTTTGCCAGCGAAGACAACGGCGTTTACCGTTTTCTGCCGCCGATGCATCGCTTTCTTGATGTGTGTTTGTCAGTGCAGCAAGACCGCGATCTGGCCGCCAGCCTGCACAGCATCTTGCCGCTGCCGACACCGGTGCTGGTTGATGATGAAGCCGAGGTTGAGGAAGAAGACGAAGACGCGGCACTGGCCCGCGCCATTGCCGATGAGCAACAGGATTTGGACGCATGAGCCAGGAACGCTACGGAATACGCCGCTTCGCCCTGCTGAATACCGCCGGTTACAGCTTGGGATTGTTTCCGCTGGAGCATCCGCTGTCGGTGTACGGGGCCAACAACCTCGGTAAATCAGCCTCGATCAACGCCTTGCAGTTCCCGATTCTGGCGCGCATGTCAGACATGAGCTTCGGCAAGTACAGCCTCGAACAATCGCGGCGCTTTTACTTCGCTTCCGACACCAGCTACATCCTCGTCGAAGTGTCGTTGCCCCACGGCCCCCATGTGATTGGCGTGGTCGGACGCGGCCCCGGTGGCGGTTTCGGTCACCAGTTTTTCGCCTATGCGGGCAAGCTCGACCTGGCCCATTACCAGAAAGAAGACACCTGCCTGCGGCAAAAAGAGCTGTTCAGCAACCTTGAGCGCAATGGCCTCAAAGCCTATGAACTCAAGCCTGATGAACTGCGCCGTTTGCTGGTCGGCGGGCATACGTCGATCCCGCTGGACCTGACGCTGATCCCGCTGCGCTCCACCAGTGAGCAAAGCCTGAAAACCTTCCGCGCGCTATTTATCAACCTGCTGCACATGCGCGAAATTACGGCGGCCAAACTCAAGCAATTGTTTCTCGATGCGTTTGAGCACAGCCTGCGCTCCGGCAGCGTGGACTACATCGCCGCGTGTGAAGAAGCCTTCCGCGATGTGCGACGCATGGAGCAGGATTACAACGCGCTGGTCGGTGCCGGACCCTTGGTCGAATCGTTGGCCGCCGGTGTCCGCCAGCGCGATCTGCTACGAGGCAAGCTGCATCGCCTGTCGCCGCTGCTGGATTCACTGCTCGGCACCTGGCAGGACTACGCCGGGGCGCGCAAGGAAGAGTTGCTGATTCAGTCCGAGCACTACCGCAACGAACAAGACGCCCTGCAAAACGATCAGCGCAGCAGTACCCAGGAACTGATGCGCCTGGAGCGTGAGATCACCGGCATTCAGCGCTGGCTGGGCGAGTTGTCGGTGCTCAAGCACCGTTTTGCGCTGGTGGACGACGTGAAGGTGCTGGAGCAGCAACTACTGGCCGCCAAAGACGCCCACGACGAGTTGGCCGGTGCCTTGGCACAGTCGCGCCAATTCAGCGCCGAAGACCTGGACGAACGTCTGCGCGACCTGGAAAAACGCCTCAAGTCGGTCAAGCAGCAGCTCGACCACGCCGACAACAACAGCTACGCCCGCCTGCGCGAAGAATTCTCGCAACAGGATGTTGAGCGCCTGATGCGCCTGTTCAACAGCGCCCTGTTCAGCCTGCCGCTGGGCGAGCAAGGGATTGCGCTGGATGACGGCGACGCCTGGGTCAAATCCCTGGAGGCAATCCTGGATGGCTTTAAAGGTGAACGCTTTGAAGCGCCGGGTTTGTCCATCGACCTCAGCCATATCGAGCCACCCGCCCTGCAAGCGCTGGCGGATCGCGCCGCCTTGCGCGACCAGAAAGAGCGGCTGGAAAAAGAACTCAAGCAACTGAAAACCCAGCAGGCGGTCACCTCGGACCGGGCGGCGAGCAAGTCCGAAGCCGAGTCGTTGTACCAGCAAGTGCTGGACGCGCAGAAGGCGCTGGAAGACTTCCGTCGTGCGCAAACCCTGGGCGCCGAAGAAGGCGAAAAACTCGAGCTGTTAGCCCAGGCCGAAGCCGCGCAAGATGAATTGAAGCGCTCCAGCGATGCCTTCACCGAGCGCGTGCAGCACCTGTCGGCCAAGCTGCAATTGGTCGGGCGGCAAATCGGTGACATGGAAGCCAAGCAGCGCACCCTTGATGACAGCCTGCGTCGGCGCCAGCTGTTGCCGGCCGACTTGCCATTCGGTACGCCGTTCATGGACCCGGTCGACGACTCTATGGACAACCTGCTGCCGTTGCTCAACGACTACCAGGACACGTGGCAAGGCCTGCTGCGCTGCGACGGGCAGATCGAAGCGCTGTACGCGC
Organism: Pseudomonas helleri; assembly: GCF_001043025.1. Classification (GTDB taxonomy): domain Bacteria; phylum Pseudomonadota; class Gammaproteobacteria; order Pseudomonadales; family Pseudomonadaceae; genus Aquipseudomonas; species Aquipseudomonas helleri. The sequence continues at coordinate 483,212 of NZ_JYLD01000003.1, forward strand.
AGGTGCGCTTGAAAGGCGTGGCCAAGTTCGACAGCGAAGATGACATGGAGCGCCGCCTGCAACTGTTGATCAACGCCTATGCGCACCGCAGCGAGGAAGCCCTGACCTTGGGCAAGGCGCGCCGTGCTGCCGTGACGGACATCGCCCGGACCTTGCGCAACATTCGCAGTGACTACGACAGCCTTGAGCACCAACTGGCGCTGTTTAACCGCGAGATCAACAAGCGTCAGGTGTCGAACCTGCAGAGCTTCCGGATTGTGCTGGCGCCGAACAAAGAGGCACTCAAGCACATCGACCAGATTATCCACAGCGCCGGGCAGTACGAAGAAGGCGAAACGCTGTCGGTGTTTGACCTCAGCCAAAGTGCTGAACAGGACAACAAGAACGAAGAAGCCAAGGAGTATCTGGCCCGTCTGGTGGCGGCCAACCATAACCAGTTGGGGCTTAAGGATCTGTTTGAACTGGCGTTCGAGATCACCAAGGTCAACGGCCAGCCGGTGATTCATACCGACATCGATGGCGCCGCCTCCAACGGTACGACCATGACCATCAAGGCGCTGACCAACATGTATTTGTTGCTGCACTTGATGGATCGCGACCTGGCCGGGCGTATCCGTTTGCCGTATTACCTCGACGAAGCGGCAGACATTGACGAGAGAAACCAGACCGCGCTGCTGGAAACCAGCTTGCAGCTGGGTTTTGTACCGATTCTGGCGAGCGTAAAGCCGCAGGTCTGCGCCCATGTGGCCATCGACCTGGAAGGCGGCAGCGGGCCTAACGGGATCTATATCGACGAGGATGACTGGAAGTACATCCGCCGCCATGACGAGGTGGCCAGCCCTGCGGCTGCCGAGCCGCAACTGGAAGATGTCACGGCAGTTTGACGCCACCTGCGCAGGAGCAAGGGTGTTCGCGAGGCTTTTTTAACGGCCTTAGTGAACACCTCTGCTCCCCTCCTTTCGTACATGCCTGCCGAACATAAATTTCAATTTTTCAGAAAATTCCTACCTGTTTTTTGCATCCTGAGAAGCACACTCCTCGATACCCCTGTAAAGACAACAGACAGGAGGATTACGAGGAAGGAGCACACGATGAACTCAGTCACGTGCTGGAATGACTGTTCACAGACGCCCGACGATCGGTCATTCACTGAGTTGAACCTTTTAGCCCCTCTGCCGATAACTTTTATGTCTCAAAAAAGTTATTGCTCATTAATAACGGCTTGGGCCGTCCTGCCTCAAAAATCTTAAACCACTACTTCTTAGGACAATTCGCACACCGCTACTGACAGCAAGCCTGCGGACTAATTAACGGTTTGATTCCACTGAAAATAAAGTTGTTCATCGATGTTTATGACCGGCATTTAATTCAGCTCGAACATTGAGCGCTTGACACTCACGTCGTTACGGCCGCACCTCGCCGCCACGACAATAGCGCCCTCTTAACGTTGTAGGAATTATCATGCGTAAGGCTTTGATAGTAGACGATCATCCTTTTATTCGAAGGATCGTCAGACTAGTACTGGAAAACGCCAACTTCCAGATTGCGGCTGAAACCGATAACGGCGCCACGGCGCTGGATCTGGCGCGCGAACACCTCCCCCACCTGATTGTGCTGGACCTTTCGATGCCCAAACTTGACGGGCTTGAGGTGCTTAAACGGCTACACATACTGGGGCTCCCGATCAAAGTGTTAGTGCTGACGTCCAAAGACTCCGCTTTTTTTGCTGATCGCTGTATCAGGGCCGGTGCCATTGGTTTTATTGAGAAGACCGAAGACGTCGATGCATTGACCAAAGCAATTAATGTGGTAATGAGTGGCAGGATTTATTTAAATAACTGTGATGTTGATCTGTCTCCCGATCACTCAGACCAGCAATTAATCAAAACATTGTCAGATCGCGAATTGCGTACCCTGCAATATTTGGTGTCGGGCTTCTCCAATAAAAAGATTTCACAAATTATGTTACTAAGTGAGAAAACGGTCAGTACTTATAAAACACGGCTCTTACAAAAACTCAATATCAAGTCAGTGGTGTATCTGGCTGAATTTGCCAAACGCAATAACTTAATCGAATGAAGCATGCCGTCTGGTTATTGACGCTAAGCCTGACAACAGCAAGCCATGCTGACCCGATGCCTCTGCAGTTGCTGGCGCGATCACAGGCCGATGTGCCTGCACTTAAGCTCGGTGAGGGCGACACACAATGGCTGAGCGCCAAACAGTCGCTGATTCTGGGCACGTCGGTACCGGACAATGGCCCCTTCGATATATCTTCAGGCAGCGATTACTTTGAAGGTTTGACCGCCGATTATGCCGGGCTGCTCGCCCAGGCACTGAACCTTGAGATCAAGGTCAGGCGGTATGACTCCAGGGCGCAGGCTATCGAGGCGTTGAAAAATGATCAGATCGATCTGCTCGGCACCGCCAATGCCTTTGAAAGTGCCGATGACCAATTGGCACTCTCGTCGGCCTATGCCCTCGACACCCCCGTGCTGGTCTCACGTACCGGCGACAGCAAAGGCAGCATCCCGCTGCCGCCCGGTCTGCGCATGGCCATGTTTTATCACTACCAGCCTGTCGCAGCGGTCAAGGCCCAGTATCCGGATGTGCAGTTAGAGCTGTATGCATCGCCCCTTGCAGCCCTCGGCGCCGTGGCGTTTGGCCAGGCCGACCTGTATCTGGGTGATGCCATCAGTGCCCACTACCTGATTACCAAAAACTATCCGAATAACGTGTACATCCGGGACGTGGCCCTCCTTGAAGAGCAGTTTTTTTCATTTGCGGTGCATCACCCTAACCCACGCTTGCTACGCCTGATCAATTCGGCGTTGGCGGCCATTCCTCCCGCCCACAACAACGCCATCCTGCATCGCTGGGGCGTTAGCGCAATGAGCATCGAGCGGCGTGGGCCGTTGCAACTCACCCCGTCTGAACAACGCTGGATCGAGGCTCATCCGCGTTTGAAGGTGGCCGTTTCTGAAGACTTCCTGCCGTTTACCTTTTTTAACGACCAAGGGGTTTTTAGTGGTCTGGCGGCTGATTTGCTGGCCAAGATCAGCTTGCGCACCGGGATTCAATTTGACTGGGTGCGCAGCCAGTCCGTACCGGGCCTGATCGAGGATGTAAAGCTGGGGCGAGCCGACCTGATGCCGGCGTTTACCGCCAGCGCCAGCCGCGAACATGTTCTGCGTTTTACCAAGCCGTATATTTCGACGCCCTTTGTGCTGGTGACACGCCTGCTCACGGGCAGCCCGCAAACACTGGACAAACTGGACGGTGAGCGCGTTGCGCTGGTGATCGACAATAACGTCAGCACCTACTTGGCGCAGCACTATCCGGGTGTGCAGTTGGTTGCCGCGCGCAACTCGGCACTCGCCCTGGAAATGGCCAGCAAAGGTGAGGTACAGGGGGCCGTGATCAATCTGGTCAGCGCGCGTTATTTGCTCCAGCAGCACTACGCCAGGCAGTTAAAAATCAGCAGCACCGTGGGCATTGTCCCCGCCCAGTTTTCATTGGCCGTGAATGCGCAAGCCACCACACTGCACGCCATTCTCGACAAGGCACTGGCCAGTATTTCGCCCGAAGAGATGAACACCCTGACCGCCCGCTGGCACAGCGCCGTGGTGCTCGATAACCGTTTTTGGGCACGTCACCACTCGGCGATCATGCGGGTCTCGGCGGTGGCAGTCGGAGTGTTGCTGCTGGGTATCGTGTGGATCTCTTACTTGCGCCGGGTGCTGCGCAAACGCGATCAGGCCGAGCGCGCACTGAGCGATCAACTGGCGTTCATGCGTACGCTGATTGACGGTACGCCCCACCCCATTTACGTGCGCGATCGTCAGGGCCGGCTACTGATTTGTAACGAAGGTTACCTGGATACGTTTGGCGCCGAACGCGAGTCCATTGTGGGCAAAACCCTGCTTGAGCATTCGCTGACGTCGATGCGCCAACACAAGGCCTATCACAGCGACTACATGCGCGTAATGAAAGAAGGCCGCCCACTGGTTCGCGATCACCAACTGGAATTGCCCAACACTCAGGTGCTGACCATTTACCACTGGATCCTGCCTTATCGAGGCAGCGATAACGAGGTGCTTGGCATCATTGGCGGCTGGATTGATATCAGCGAGCGCCAGCAGTTGGTCGAACAGTTGCAGGAAGCCAAACAGTTGGCCGAACAGGCCAATGTGGCCAAGAGTGATTTTCTGACCACCATGAGCCATGAGATCCGTACGCCCATGAACGCGGTGATCGGCATGCTCGAGTTGGCGATGAAAAAGGCCGAACAGGGGCTCGCCGACAACGACAGCCTGGAAGTCGCCTCGCAAGCCGCACAGGGTTTGCTGGAGCTGATTGGTGACATTCTGGATATCACCCAGATCGAATCGGGGCGCATGCCGCTCAATCAGCAGCGCACTCACCTGATGAAGCTGGTGGAGTCTACGGCCCGGGTGTTTGAAGCCCTGGCGGAGAAAAAAGGCTTGCTGATGAGTTTTGAACTCGACCCCAGGATCAACACAGAGGTCCTGATTGACCCCCTGCGCTTTCGGCAGGTGCTGTCGAACCTGCTGAGCAATGCGATCAAGTTCACCGACAGCGGTCATGTTGGCCTGAGCGTACGCGCTAAAGGTTCGCGCAACAGCGAGCGGCTGAACGTGTGCGTGCAGATCGAGGACACCGGGATCGGTATTTCGGAGCAGGACCAGCAGCGCCTGTTCAGCCCTTTCTCCCAGGTCAGCTCGAAAAACAAGCTGCCGGGCGGCTCCGGCCTGGGGCTGATGATCAGTCGCCAGTTGTGCGAAATGATGGGCGGCACGCTGCAGTTGCACAGCACGTTGGGTAAAGGCACGCGCATTAGCCTGGAGTTCGACATGGTGACTCTGCTTGCGGTCTCGCCCGTGATCGCCCCGCACGAACCACCCGCGCCTCCGCAACGCGCCTTGAACGTGCTGGTGGTCGATGATTACCCCCCTAATCGAAGGTTGTTGACGCAACAACTCGGTTATCTGGGACATATGGCGCAAGAAGCCGGCGAAGGTGCCCAAGCCTTGAAGGCCTGGAGAGCCCAGCGTTTTGACCTGATCATGACCGACTGCGCCATGCCGGTGATGGATGGCTACGAACTGGCCCGCACCATCCGTGCCGAAGAAGCCGCCAGCGGCGCCCCGGCGGTGTTGATTGTCGGGTTTACCGCTAACGCTCAAACAGGTGAAATCGAGCGCTGCATGGCCGCCGGAATGAATGATTGCCTGTTCAAACCCATCAGCCTGCAACACCTTGAGGCGCGACTGGCCTCGGCCGATCTGGAGCCGATCAACCTGCAAGTCACTGGCGAGGCCGTGGGGTCGGAACGTGAGATTGATCTCGACGCGCTGGAGCGCCTGACCCACGGCGATGCCGACGCCCTCAAGCACTTGATCGAACCGCTGATCAACAGCATGGAAGAGGACATGACCGCGCTGCTGCAAGCGTTCACCAAGCATGACTTGCCGGGCATGAGTGCGGTGGCGCACAAGGTCAAAAGTGGCGCCCGAATGATCAAGGCCCGGCATCTGTTGCAATGCTGTGAAGACCTTGAAAAAGCCTGCCTGCTCGCCAACTGGTCGCAGGTGGCTGAACGGGTGGATGATCTGTATGAAGCCATGGCCCAGATATTGGAAATGATTGAGGTGTACCGGGTGTGAGCCGGGTGGCTCACATAAAACTTTGAATCAGTACCACCGTCTTTGCAAACACGCCAGCCCGGGCGCCCCGGTCTGTCAGGGTTGAGGCGATTCGCAAGAACGAAGTCCCGCCGGGCAAGGTGATTAACTGGCCGGCAGGGACACCATTAACGGTGATCGTACTGTTGATGCCGTTGCCTAGATCAACCGGGTTACCCACAGACACGCGGTAACGCACAGAGGCATTGCGAGAGCAGTTGACTTGCCGGGTCAGTTCTTTACGGGAGCCGGTAATTTCTCCTAACTTCAAGACCCCGTGATCAAGGTTGACGTCGCCACCGTAGACGTCGCAGCGGTTGGGAGGAATGGGCGGCGTGGCACACGAGTCGGTGCCCGGCACAATAGTGGGTGCACCTGGCGCCGTGCCATTGTATGCCGCCCAGGCTGCGCAAATTTGCGTGGTCCAGCCAGGTTCGACGGAATAGGCATAACCCGCGTACCGATAGGTGCTGCTACCGTACCTGGCTTGCCATGCCGTGATGGCCTGATCCCAGGAGACACCCGACGTAATCGCCACGTTAGTATCGACCGATGCCCAGCAGTCAATGTTCCAGGACGTACAGCCCATCGGCGTGATGGTGCGTAGCCCGTTGAAGAGTTGGCTGTAAGAGACCGGGCCGAACCGGCAATTGGTACCTCTGCTGCACAAGGCAGAACCTGGATAACGATGAGGATTGCCGTCGTTATAGGCACCGGCACTGCCCGATGCCACCAGCGTTGTGGCCGGAGCGCCCGGCATTTGGCGGGCATCGGCGTTGATCGCGTTGACCAGGTTCCAGGCATTGGCCGCAGGCGCTGTAAAGATCAGCACTGCCACTGGCAACGCTGCGCGAAGATAGTTGTTCATCACATCACCTGTGCAGTTAAGTTGAGTGGCGCCAGCCACCACCGGCCTTACAAAAGATATTGAATAAGTACTACCGTTTTGGAGAAAGAGCCGGCCACCGCGCCTTGGTCAGTCAAGGTTGAGGTGATTTTAAAGTTGGAGGTACCGCCCGGGAATCGGGTGACCAAACCTACATTGACACCGTTGATCGAGAGCGTGCTCAGGATGCCGTTGCCCAGATTTATCGGGTTGCCCGCAGCGACGGTGTACATCACGTCGGCCGTGCGGGTACAGGTAATCTGGCGCGTGATTTCTACTGTTTTACCGGTAATTTCACCGACCTTCAGCGTGCCGTGATCGAGAATCACAGGACCGCCCCCCACGTTGCACTGGTTAGGCGGAATCGGTGGCGGGCCGCAGGTGTCAGCGCCGGGCAGCAAGTAGAAATCACCTGGGATTGAATAGGTCGCCCAAGAGGTACACATGCGCAGGGTGTTATTTCTCGAATAGGTGTAGGCGTTATAACGGCTTATTGAGTTACCGTGACGCGCCCGCCAAGTACTGATTGCCTGGTCCCAGGTCATGCCATTGTGCACGCTCACCGACGTATCGGCTCCGTATCGACAATTGGCTGGAGGGTTCTCGACGCAGTTCATGACGATATTGAAACGAAAGCTACTGGTTTGATACGGGCTGGCCACCGGTCCAAAATTGCAGCCATTGCCCCCACGGCAAATCACTTTGCCGGGGTACTGGTTAGGAATGCCGTTGTCCGCGGCCGTCGCAGACCCGGAAACCACCACCATTCCGCTGGGCGATGTGATGGGTGAAGGACGGGGGTCGTTGTTGGCTTGGGTGCTTAACAAAAATGCACTGGCCGCAGGCATCACGGCCCATAGGGCCAGCGCCAGTAACGGACGAAAAAAAGAGACGCAGAAGGTCATGTTTGCCTCTGGAGCAATGCATAAAGTTTGATTTGAAATCTTCTTCACGGGTACGCCAGCGTAAACGTCGAGTTCGCCACGAAGCGGCCTTTTCGGATTGACTCATTGGCAATTGCCTTGGGCTCGCCCCGCACATAGGCCTTGAGTGCAATGACATTGTCGCCATCGTTCAAAGCCTGTTCGGGGCTGGCCACGTTCAGCGCCAAGGCCTGATCGGTGACCGTTTCAAGGCCGATGGCAATGCCTCGCGCAGTACTGCCAGTGCCCAGCGCCAGCAAACCCGGCAACTCGGCATTTTCAGCACCGCTAAACGTGGTCGTCACCGAGTCGGCAATCTGGGTGTCGCAGTCTTGCAAGTGAATATAAAAAAGCTCACCGGGGGTGCGGGTGTTCAGGTAAATACTGGCGGTGGAGATATCGCTGAACTTCACCGCGATGAGTTCATCACCCGGGCGAATGGTGCACGCCTGGGCGACCAGCACGCCCTTGAAGCTCAAGTTATCTGCTGCCTGCACCTGACTGGCCAGCAGGCACCCCGCAATCGTTGAGAACGCGAGGGTTTCAATAACTGATCGCATGGCGCGGCTCCTCATTGGTAGTTCGCCAGTAACGTGGCTGTGGCGGTAAAGCCACCCGGGGCCAGTGTCGAGCCTGTGCGTTTGACCGGGACGGCCTCAAGCACGGGGGGCGAACTGGGGGTAATCACCAGCGGTGTGTTGAGTGCCATGGGCTTGCCGTTTTGCAGCAGCTTGATGCCGAGGTCGGCCACATTCGATTGCACGGCTGACGGATCAAAAGAGGTGGCCGTGCCGCGCACGGTGAGGATCATTTCCCAAGGCAAGGTGTCGGCTGAACAGGTGATGGTGTAACTCACCGGCTGGCGATAATGCTCGCCGTCCACTTGGCTGATACCCACTTCCTTGAAGTCCACTTCGATGGTGCTGCCGCCATTGATGGTGCATGGCGGCGGTTCGACCAGCGTCCCATCGAACGCCACATTGGCCGAGGCACTGCTGCACAGGCCCAAGGCGAGCACGGTCAGCACGACGGGCGATTGCCAGAATGGCATCAGACGTTCCTTTCTCATTGCAGGCCCACCACCAAGGTTGCAACCGCGGTGAATGCGCCGCCGCTCAGGGTGCTGCCAAGACGCTTAACGGGCACCGCTTGTACATCGGGCAAGGTCGGGTAGGTGAATTTAACGGCCGTATTGATCGGCCAGTCAGCCCCGTCAACGAACAGCTTGACCCCCAGATCTGCCTTGCTGGTGGCCAGCGATTTAGCATCGAAGGCGGCCCCTGTGCCCTTGAGTTCCAGGGTCATGGCATTGGGCGACGGGTTGCTGCATGACACTTCATAGGGCACCCCTCGCTGATAATTGATGCCGTCGATGCGGGTGGTCAGCAGGGCATCGCCAAACGGGACGTTAAGCGTTGTTCCGCGGTTGATCTCGCACGGTGGCGGTGCTTGCACGACGCCGCTGATGGTCACATTGACGTCTGCCTGAGCACCCTGGCTGAGCGCCAGTAACAGGCAGCCACCGATCAGGACGGCAGGTAAGCCGGAGCTGGGCATGGCGGGGTCCTTAGTCATAGTTGAGCCTGAAATCCACGACGGCACGGAAGGCGCCGTTGGTCAGGGGGGCCGGCGTGCGGGTGGCCTGGACGTACCAGGTCACGGTATCGCGCCCGTGCACCAAAAATAAGGGCTGGCCCCATGTACCCAGACGCACGTCGCGACCCAGGGCATCAGTGAGGCGCAGCCCCATTCCGGTAACGCCCTGTACTTTGACCAGACGCGGGTCATCAGAATCGGCCGGCGCCAGAAAGGCCACCGAGACAATCGGTTCATAAGGGCTCCAGACCAGACGGCCGGTGCGCTCGTTGGGCAGCCCACCGGCGATGCGCCGACAGTCCATAAAGCGCAACTGGAAAGCCACGGGGTGGCTCATGTCGCCGGGCTTTGACAAGTCGGCGCGTGAGACATTGTTGAGTTCCACGGTCTGGTAGGCCGAGGACATTTCCAGCAGACAAGGGGCATGGTTGAGCGAGCCGCTGATGTCCAGCAAGCCCTCGCCATCCATAATGGGCTCATCTTCGGCCCGGCACAGGTTGGCCGACAACGCCAGTATCAGGCTGGTCAGCAGCACCCCTCGGGCCAGGAACATGACGCTATTCATGGCGTGAAGAAGCCTTGGGGTCGACGCTGCATTCATTGCCGGCACAGGTGAAGGCCAGGGTCGGGCGACCGCCGTAGTCATTGATGTAGGTCAGATACGGCGTGGAGCCCAGCGCAGCCACACTCGGCCCCAGTGTCAGGGCATCTTTTGGCGGGACCATCAGCGGCTCGAAGCCGGTCGCGGTTTTACCGTCCTTGCTGTTGCGCGCATCCACCAGCGTTACGTAATACGGGGTCGGATTATTGACTTGGTAATGATCGCCCTTACGGGTCAGGGTCAGCTTCTCTTGCCAGGGATTGGACTGTTGCTGCTGGGTCGGCATGATCGACGCCGGGCGGTAGAACAGTTTGATGCGCGTCTGCAACGCAATTTGCAAGGTGTTGGTTTTGTCGCTGCGCGGTGGGATTTCACGCAGGTTGAAGTAATAAACACTCTCGCGGTCTTGAGGCAGTAACTTGGCCGCCGGCAACCCCTGAACCTTGACCTGGCTGTTCTTGCCCGGTTCCAGGCGTTGCACGGGGGGCAATACGGTCAGCGGGGTGCTGATTTTTTTTCCGGACTCGTCTTCGATCCAGCCTTGGGCCAGGTACGGCAGTTCGGTGTTGTTATTGGTGATGTTCATGCTGACGGCGTCTTTGCTGCCGTCAAAAATCACCCGGGTACGGTCCAGGCCGATGGCGGCCTTGCTGTTGTTGATCAGGCACATCGCCAACAGGGCCAGTGCAAAAGGGGCAAAGCGGGGATTAAGGTTCATGAGGCTTTTTTCTCCAAAACATCAGGCAGGACTGCCGAGGCGGGTGCGCTGTCAGCCTTGATGGGCTGGCACAGCAGGTTCAGGGTCGAGGCCAGCCCGTCAGCCGGAAGCACCTCGGGTAAGCTCAGGTTGCAGCGCCCGGTGCTGCCCCAACTGACGGTCATCTGCGAACCGGGCTGAATGCCGCTCAGGTACACGCTGCCTTCGTCGTTGACGATACCGGTGTCTTGTTGCTTGTCATTTTTGACGCTGGCGCCGAACGGCGGGACGCTGCCATCGGGCAGGTGCAGGACCGCCATGGCCTTCTCACCGGAGATCACTGCCAGGGTGCGATAACCGATGGCGCCTTCGGTAAGGGTCAGCTCGGTGACCGACTGGGTGGCCTCGATGTTGCTTGGCAGGCTTTCCAGGTCAACGCTGGCTGAGGTGCGGTAGAAGCTGCTGATGTCCGAGATCACCGCTTTGCCGAAGCCGTTGCTGCGTGTCGGCGTGCCATAACCGCGTATTGGCACATCCGCCACGCCGCTGGTGTCGACCATCAGGCGAGTGCCGCCCATGCTGGAACTGCGGTGCAGTGCAGCGCCGTCTTTGGTCAGCGTGCCGCCACCTCGAGCAGACACGCTGAGGCTTGAACGGCTGTCTTTTTCGATGCCCGCGCTGAGATCAACATCGGCCCGATCACCGGAGTGACTCAGGAAACCGCTGACCGAGGTGTCGCTTGCCGCCAACTGATAGTTGTTACGCGCATTGATACGGTCGCTGTAGCGCGTTGAATAGCTGTTGGTATTCTGGGTTCTGTTGAAACTGCTGGACAGCGAACCCGAACGGCCCAAGGGCACGCTGAAGGTGAGGAACATACCTTTGCTGGTCGGTTCTTGCCGCTGCTGGGTCTGGAACAGGTTAAGCGACATGCTCAGGTTTTTGACCGGCCCTGCATCGAAGTAACGCGACAGCGACAGGTTCCAGCGCTCGCTGTCAGGCCGGTCCCAATAGGATTGATTGCTGTAGTCCAGGTAGACCGACACACCGGCATCGCGAAACTGTTTGTTGAAGGTGGCCGTGTACAGAGACTTGCTCCCTCCGACGTCGCCTTCGTAGTGACGCACATCGAGGTATTCGCTCATGCTCAGGTAATTTTCTTGTGAAAACCGATACCCGGCAAACGAGACTTGGCTGTCGTACTCTTCAAACCGTTTGGAGTAGCTCAAACGATAGGAGGACCCCGTGAAGGTGTCACCGTACAGCGTGGTGCTCGCTCGGGTCTTGTCCAGTGACACCGCACCGAAGGCCATCAAGTCGCGGCCCACACCTATTGAGAGGGCGCGGTAATTGTTGTCGGTGATTGCCCCGCCAAACAGCGACCAGCCGTTGGCCACACCCCAAGAGAATTCGCCGGTACTGAAGACGCTGCCGGCACCGCCCTCTTGCAAGTTCGTCGGCCTGCCCGCTGCCACTTTGAAACGCACGCTGCCCGGCCGTGTGAGGTAGGGAATGCTGGCGGACTCGACCTTGAAGGTTTGTACCGAGCCATCCTGCTCCTCTACCCGTACGTCCATCGAGCCGCTGACGGCATCATTGAGGTCCTGAATACGGAACGGCCCGGCAGCCACCAGCGCTTCGTAGAGCACGCGCCCTTGCTGGCTGATGACCACTTTGGCGTTAGTGCGTGCGACACCCACGACTTCTGGCGCGTAGCCGCGCAAGTTGGGCGGTAATTGGTTGTCGTCAGAATTGAGCGCAACACCGGTAAACCGGAAGCTGTCGAACAGGTCGGAATACAAGTAGTTTTCGCCCACCGACAAGCGCGCCTGCAGGGATGGCAATGCGCGGTAGGCATAGAAGCGGTTCCATTCCATGTGTTGGGTGCGGCTGGTATCTTCGGCATCGACACGCCCTTGCCAATCGGCGCGCACCCGCCAGGCACCGACGTTGGCGCCGAGGGTGCCATTGCCGCTGAGGTTATTTTTAACGCCGTCGTTTTTGTTGCGAATGGATTGGGCGGTGAGGTTGTAATCAAACAACAGGCCCGACACGCCTTCATCCCATCGCGAAGGCGGATCCCAGTTTTGCGCGGTGTATTGCAGGTAGGCCTGGGGCAACGAGATGCGCAGGGTCGAGGTGCTTAGATCGCCAGTGACTTCCATACCGGGCAAACTGCGAATGTTCAGGCACTCATTGTTATGCCACCAGGTGAGTTCGGCGTCCTTGCCCTCTTTGAGCCCCAGTAGCGCAACCAGCTCGGGCGACAGGCAGGCTTCGCTGCCTTTGGGGTCATCCTCGGGAGAGATAAACGCGATGCGCTGCTCGCCCAGGCTCTGGGCGTTGATCTGCACGTTCATCGGATAAACACCGGGCAGGATGAAGCCGCTGCGCGAGAATTGCGACAGGTCGATATTGGAACGGTCGTTCAGGTCAAGAATGTCGGTATTGAACTGGATATCGCCGGCCGCGATTGCGCTGCCGGCCACGACCATCAGCCCGCTCATGACACACGGAGGCCATGCAGCTTTTATCGTTGAGGTTTTGAGCATGGAAAACAGACCAACCATGTCAGTAGTACTCCAACCTGAAACGCACCGCAGCACGGTGACTGCCTACAGACAGAGGCTGGTTGTTGCCAACCAATTTGAGGGTGTAATGCAGCACTTGGTCCCTCACGCTCGAAAGCGGGATCATCGTCATGGGCACCCCGGGAAGGCTTTCGCGGCCTTCGGCATCAGTGATGTGAAAGGCCACACCTTGTGAAGAGCCATTGGCGGCGAAGGAAAGGCCTTGACGGTCTGATACGCCGTCAAAGGTCACGCGTATGTGTTGCCAGTCGGGCAACTTTTCACCGGGACGATCCGGGTCATTACGGGTGAGTGAGCAATTAATTAAACGCAAGGTAAACGAATGCGGGTCGCCCTCACCCAGCCGAATAAGTCGGCCAATAGGCATGGGGTCCATTTCAATTACTTGATAAGCGCTGCTGGTATCCATGGCGCAGGCCGCGTCAAGAATCTCACCGCCGAGTGTAACAACCCCATTTTGTTGGCCAGCCGCTACAACGTTATTAAAGGGCACTATTAACAGTGCGAACGAAGAAGTAATAGTTAACTGCGTTATTACATTCACGAGCAGGTTCTCATTTTCAAGTTACCCTGCCACCTCGCGGTGGCAGGGCAATGACTTACTGGTAAGCCAATGAGAAGTTGGTAATGGCGGTGAATTCACCTGGTATGACCGCATCTGCGGCGGTAGCGCCTTTGAGGAATGCGCCAAATTGCAAGGTATTATTGCCATCTTGGATGGGTTGAGATGCCGTTGGAGTACCCAATTTGATGTCTGCACCAGACGAATCGCGCATGACGATGCCTGCACCAGAAGCCGTGCCTACAATACCCAATGCCCCAGGAACGTCTTTCGATATGCCACCGGTAAAGGTGGTGCTGACGCCTTTAAGGGTCGCGGTATCGCAACCCACCAGCTTGATTTCGAACGGTTCAGGCCGGCTCGAGCCACCCGCTTCCAATTGCGACTTGGCAACTTGGCCAAGGCCTACAGTCTGATCAACACTTTCAGGCGCGATAGAGCAAGCAGCTTCAATAATCGAACCTTCGAAAGTAACTGTTCCTTGACCGGCACCTGCCGCTTGTACCATCGAAGCAGACCCCGCCAACATGAACATGGAGACCAAAGCAGATTTCATTACGAACTTCATTTTTTTAATTTCCTTTAGATGATTAAGTTTCGGAGCCACCTATTAAATTAAACTTGTTGTCAGGCACGGTACCGCATACCTTTCAATCAAGAAGTTCATCCGTGAGTTATTTAAACAGTTCTACTCCAATGTTTTGCCGCATTAAAGTTGACCACGCCCCTATTAGTTATCCCCTTAAATAGTGAACCTGGCCCAAACGACGAAACTGGGAAGAAGTTAACGTGCTCCCAGCAAATCCAACGTAGGAATTCTCTGAAGTTTTTGAAAAAGTCGGCGTGGCGATGAGTATGGTTTTGGCTGGGGGAGAATACGCAGACGAAAAAAAACCGCGATCAGTGATCGCGGTTTTAATGGGCATGTTGCGGGTTATTTAGCCAACGGGATCTTCGGTGCCCATTGCAGCCATTCCTCTTCGAACTTGTCGAAGAGCGGGAAGGTTTGTTGTGGCCGAGCCGGGTTGCCCATTTTGTCGCCGTCTGGTGTGGCGAAGGCTATGCCGCCTTGAACCAGGGTTTCAAGGGACTCGGTACGAATCGTCGCGCCTTTGAACAAACCAAAGTCGACACCGAAGCCGCTGGTGTTCCAGAAGCGGCTGCCACTACGCACCAATGGCGCATAACGCGGCTCGATCAGGATATGCACCAAGACTCGGTCAGCGGTGTTGCCTAATTCGTACCCGGTAACTTTGCCCACGGTGACTTCACGATAGGTGACAGGCACCCCCTCTTTGAGCGACCCCCGACGTGCTGCACTCAAGACCAGGCGCAGCCCTGCTTCAGGTATTGCGGCGTCGGGCGCTTGCTCCAGAGCAACGAAGTCACTTTGTAGCCCGCGGCCTTTGGGTGCCGGTTGTACTTCGAGGTACTGGCCTGTCACCAAGGTTTGGAGGTTGGCGGTTTTCATCAGGCCCAGTTCGGGTTTGACCACCCAAAATTGCGTGCCTGCCCGCGCAATGCGTTCCGGCACTTCGGTGATGCGCGCTTGCAGCAGCACAGATTGCAGGTCGTCACTGAGGTCGACGCTTTCGATCTTGCCGACTGTCAAACCTTTGAAGCGAATAGGCGAACCGCTGCTCAAGCCGTCTGCACTCGCCACTTTGATGGTGATCGGCACGCCTTGCTCCATCGCCGCGTCACGATCGCTGAAGAGGCGGAAACGCGGAATGCGCTTTTGCAAAGGCGCCGTGGCTTTCGGGGTTTCGAACGCGATGCCGCCAGCCATCAAGCTTTGCAGGGACTCACTTTTAACCTGGATGCCGCTGGTGAGGCCGCCGGTGAGAGTCACGCCGCTGGCGTTCCAGAAGCGGGTTGAAGCGTTGACCAGGCCTTCGTATTCCTTCTCGATGTGCACGCCAATGATCAGCTGCTTTTTAGTGCGGGAGAACTGGTAGCTCTGGACCGAACCGACTTTAACCTGTTTGTAGAGCACCGGGCTGCCGACATCCAGTGAACCCAGGTTGTCGGTGAAGAGCACCATGTGCAGGCCCGGTGAGCGCAGGTCCAGAGGCGGCGCTTTAGGGCGGGCCACAAACTCGCGCTCGGGCTTGCTGCCTTTGTCACCCGGGCGAATGGCGATGTAGTTACCTTTAACCAGCGCTTCGAGCCCGGTAATACCGGCCAGTGAGATGGAGGGTTTGACCACCCAGAACTGGGTGCCTTCTACCAGATAGTCTTCGGCCAGGGGATCAAGGGCCAATTCGGCGCTGGCGCTGCTGAGGTCGGGGTCGACTTTCAAGGCTTTGAGGCTACCGACCTGAATGCCTTTGTACATGACAGGTGTGCGCCCTGCTTGCAGCCCTTCGAAGTCGCTGAGCTTGACTTTGACCTTGATGCCCGCCTGGGCAGCATCGAAGTCTTCATATAAGCGGAACGGCAGGTTGGGATCGGTTGGCGGGCTGTCTTTGCGATTCTCGGGGGTGGCGAAGGCGATACCGCCGGCGACGATGCTGGCCAGCGATTCGCTGCGTACTTTTACCCCTGACAGGTTAGCGTCGATGCTGATGCCGCTGGCGTTCCAGAAGCGCGTGTGTTTGCGCACCAGATTCGCGTAGGTCGGCTCAATAAAGACTTTGATCTCGACGGTGTTGTGGTCTTCGGACAATACGTAGCTTTTAACCTGACCAACCTGGATTTGTTTGTAGAATACCGGGCTGCCACGATTCAGCGACCCCAGTCGTTCGGCCTTGAGTGTCAGGTGCAAGCCTGGCTTGGCGTCAGACAGCGGCGGCTCTTGCGACAGCGCTTTGAACTTGCGTGTGGACTCGCCATCACCCGGGCTGACCGCAATGTAGTTGCCGGAGACCAGGGTTTCGAGGCCGGTAATACCCGCCAGAGAAACGCTGGGTTTGACCAGCCAGAAGCGGGTGTTGGTTTTGAGGTATTGTTCAACGTCCTTGTTCATCTCGATGGTGGCGATGACCCCTTTGCTCGGGCCACTCTCATCCAGTGCCAAGGTTTTAACCTTGCCTACGGGCATGCCTTTGTAGACCACTTCGGTCTTGTTGGCGACGATGCCTTCACCACTTTCGAAGCGCACCTGAATATCGATGCCCGTCTCGCTGTAGGCTTTCCAGCCCAGCCAGCCACCGATGATCAGGGCAATAAGCGGGAGAATCCAGATGGCCGACCAATTGGACGCCGGACGGGTTTTAGCAGTAGGTAAATCACTCATGGTCGTCATCCGACTCCGTGTTATCCCAAATAAGTCGGGGATCAAAAGTTACAGCTGCAAGCATGGTGAGGATCACGACGCTGGCGAAGGCAACAGCGCCGAGATTAGCCTCAATGCTGGCAATACGTCCAAAGTTCACCACCGCCACCAGAATGGCGATGACAAAAATATCGAGCATCGACCAGCGGCCAATGAACTCGATAAATCGGTACATGATGATACGTTGCCGGGCAGACAAGGGCTGGTGGCGCTGTACCGAGAACAGCAGCAAGGCAATGCCGACCAGCTTGAAGGTGGGCACCAAAATACTGGCCACGAACACGACTGCGGCAATGGGTATCATCCCGTGCTGCACCAACTCGATCACCCCGGACATGATCGTACTGGGGCTGCCTTGGCCCAGCGCATTGATGGTCATGATAGGCAACAAATTCGCCGGTATATACAGAATGGCTGAGGTCAGCAACAGGGCCCAGGTACGCAGCAAGCTGTTGGGGCGACGAGCGTGCACCAGAGCGCCACAGCGGGTGCAGGTTTGCTCATCGACGTCTTTGTCTTGCCGATTTAATTCGTGGCACTCGGTGCAAATCAGGATGCCAGCATCAATCGCACGCATGCGTATCCTCCCCTGAAAGCGCCTGCCAGATCTGGTGAGGTGACATGACGACCTCCAGCCAGACTTGAACCAGCAACAGGCTGACGAAGCAGGTGAGTCCCAGCCCCAGACTCAGCTCGGCCAGGTCGACCAACTTCACAATGGCCACCAGCACGCCCATCAGGTACACCTCAAGCATGCCCCAGTCTTTCAAGTGGTGATAAATCCTGTAGATGAGCAAGCCGTAAGAGCGGCCAATGTTCAAGCGGATGCTCAGCAGCACTGCCAGCTGGCACAGCAATTTGAGTAACGGAATCCCCATGCTGCACAAAAACACCACGACGGCGATGCCTTGCATGCCTGTGTCGAAGAGGCCGACAACGCCACTCCAAACGGTATCTTGAGAAGCCTGGCCCAACAGGTTGAGTTCCATGATGGGTAAAAAGTTCGCAGGGACATACAGCAGCAAGGCGGCAATGACGAGAGCGAGGCTACGCTCGACCACATTGTGACGATGGGCATAAAGCTCATAACCGCAACGCGGGCATTGGGCTTTTTCACCAAGCGCGAGATGCGGTTTACGCATCAGAAGATCGCACTCATGGCAGGCCACTAACTCGTCCAGCGGTAAATCTGACACCCTGCTGGCGTCAGCTGGATCTGGCATATAAGGCGTCTCTGTCTTAGAAATGACTGCGCCTATTCTAATGTGCGAAGTCCTAAAGAAGTTTGCCTATTTGTAGGACTTTAGATGCAAGGGGGTGAAGTGAGCTGTGAGCTGTGAGCTGTGAGCTGTGAGCTGTGAGCTGTGAGCTGCAAGCTGCAAGCTGCAAGCTGCAAGCTGCAAGCTGCAAGCTGCAAGCTGCAAGCTGCAAGCTGCAAGCTGCAAGCTGCAAGCTGCAAGCTGCAAGCTGCAAGCTGCAAGAGCGTGGGGGCCTGGGCGGGGGTGTCCAGTGTAGGTTGGGGATTTTCGCTGGGTGTATCGATTGCTTGTTGCGGGGCGATGCTCAATGTTTTTTTGGGCACAAAAACAAAATCCCTGTCTGCGTGAGCAGACAGGGATTTCGGAATTTAATCTTGACGATGACCTACTCTCACATGGGGAAACCCCACACTACCATCGGCGATGCATCGTTTCACTACTGAGTT
>NZ_JYLD01000037.1 GCF_001043025.1 Pseudomonas helleri
CGGTGTGATTCATGACTGGGGTGAAGTCGTAACAAGGTAGCCGTAGGGGAACCTGCGGCTGGATCACCTCCTTAATCGACGACATCAGCTGCTCCATAAGTTCCCACACGAATTGCTTGATTCATTGAAGAAGACGATAGAAGCAGCTTTAAGCTACAAGCTGATAGCTCACGCTAACAGTTGCAAGCTCGAAATTGGGTCTGTAGCTCAGTTGGTTAGAGCGCACCCCTGATAAGGGTGAGGTCGGCAGTTCGAATCTGCCCAGACCCACCAATTTTGTGTGGAAAGTACCTGTAGAAATATGGGGCCATAGCTCAGCTGGGAGAGCGCCTGCCTTGCACGCAGGAGGTCAACGGTTCGATCCCGTTTGGCTCCACCATAAACTGCTTCTGTATCGTAAAGCTTAGAAATGAGCATTCAATCAAATGATGGTGAATGTTGATTTCTGATCTTTTGATTAGATCGTTCTTTAAAAATTTGGGTATGTGATAGAAAGATAGACTGAATGACACTTTCACTGGTGTTTATTCAGGCTAAGGTAAAATTTGTGATTC
>NZ_JYLD01000004.1 GCF_001043025.1 Pseudomonas helleri
TTCTTTTCGGTCACTTGTTTGACCGCCTGGATTTTGAATTCTTCGGGATATCGCTGGTTGCTCATGGCACCTCCTAATGGGCCTCATTTTAAGGCTTGGAGGTGTCTACGAAACTAGGGGCGATTCAGATCATCCATGTGGGGCTTAGCATAATGAAGGCAATATGATGGCATTTCAATAGCCCTCATTTACTGGAAGCGGATCGAGTTACGCGCCACTCCACAACCAGTGGATGGATAAGCTTGAACAGCTACCCTACAGCACAAGAGATCCGCTTTGACCCAAATTGATGGTGCACCGAGTGGTGGCGTGGTCGGATTTTAGATTAATGTAGCACGCCAGTAGCACGAGCATCAGGGACAGGCTTAACCCTATGACCGCCACGCGGGATTCTCAGCACACAGAGCCGCAAATTGATCGGAAAGTGCCAGTTGGTAAATCTGAAAATTGAGCTGGGGTGCTAAAACTGCGGCGCTTTTAATACACGCACGATAATATGCCGCTCATGATGCACCATCAGGTGTCATTAAACGCTGTAACACTTCAAGATTTTTGACTTGAAAATCCTTGTAGATTCAAGGACTTATAAAATGGAGGCAACCCCACCAGCCACACCCCGGCACACAATGTTCCCGCTGTGGCTGCTGCCTTCCGGCTCTGACCAGGTTCACGGGTAATCGTTGCGGAGGGACCGATAGGGTCACCATAACAACATCCGCCTAGCAGCGAACGGCGCCATTGTACCTATCTGACGAAAACTTACAACCGCTGCTTCAACAATAAAAAAATGAATGGGTTCAAGTACTTGGATTCGGGCATGTATTTGGCTCCGTAGTCGCTGCCGAAGGCTGCGATGAAGCTCGCGCAGGCTACGAGGCAACGGATTGCTTCGCAACCCTTCGCAGCCTGCGGCAGCGACTACAGGTTTTGCAGCCGTTACAGGCCGATACCCTGCTCTTTGAGGAACGCCACGAACGCTTCTTCATCCAGCACCTTAAGGCCCAGCTCGTTGGCTTTGGTCAATTTGGACCCTGCTCCCGGCCCGGCCACGACGCAGTGGGTTTTGCCGGACACGGAGCCCGAGACTTTGGCGCCGAGGCTTTCCAGCTTTTCTTTGGCGACGTCGCGGCTCATCAATTCCAGCGAGCCGGTCAGCACCCAGGTCTGCCCGGCCAGCGGCAAGCCTTCTACGGTTTTTTTCTCGCTCTGCCAGTGCATGCCGAAGTCGCGCAGTTGCGCTTCGACGTCCAGCGCCAGTCGCGCATTGTCCGGGTTGTCGAAGAACTCGCGCACAGCCTTGGCTTGCTTTTCAGGCAAAGCCTGACGCATGTCCAGCCAATCGGCGTTGATCACGCGCTCAAGGGTGTCAAACTTGTCGGCCAGCTTCTGCGCCCCGCCCGGCCCAACAGACGGAATGTGCAGTTTGTCAATCAACCCGCCCAAGGTGGCGCTGGCGGCAAATTCAGCGCCCAGCTCACCCTGATCCTGCAATTCCAGACCGCGCTCCAGCAATTGACCAATCACTTGGCGGTTGTGGTCATCGCTGAAGAAGCTGTGGATCTCGTGAGCCACTTCCAGGCCCACGTCCGGCAAGTACGTGAGCACTTGCGGCAACGCAGGCTGCACGCGCTCCAGAGAGCCCAATGAGCGCGCCAAAACCTTGGCTGTCTCCTCGCCTACATCAGGAATACCCAATGCGTAGATAAATCGCGCCAGTGTCGGACGCTTGCTGTCGGCAATGGCCGCCAACAAGTTGTTGCTCGACAGTTCGGCAAAGCCTTCCAGGTCGACGATTTGCTCAAACGACAGGGTGTACAGGTCGGCCGGCGAACTCACCAGACCTTCATCGACCAACTGCTCGACGCTTTTTTCACCCAGGCCTTCAATGTCCATTGCCCGTCGCGAGACAAAATGGATGATCGCCTGCTTCAATTGCGCACCACAGGCTAGTCGCCCGACGCAGCGGTACACCGCACCTTCGCTGACGGTTTCGCGGCCCTTGCTGCGCTTGATCAATTGCGTGCGTTCAACATGGGAGCCGCACACCGGGCAGTTTTGCGGGATGTGCACCGGGCGCGCGTTCTCAGGGCGCCGGTCGAGCACCACTTGCACCACCTGCGGGATCACATCTCCGGCACGGCGAATGATCACGGTGTCGTGAATCATCAGACCCAAGCGTGCCACTTCGTCCATGTTGTGCAACGTGGCATTAGACACGGTCACGCCCGCCACCTTGACTGGCTTCAGGCGCGCAACCGGAGTGACCGCCCCCGTTCGCCCGACCTGAAATTCAACATCCAGCAGTTCGGTCAGCTCTTCCATTGCCGGGAATTTATGGGCGATTGCCCAGCGCGGTTCACGGGCGCGAAAGCCCAGTTCGCGTTGCGAGGCCAGGCTGTTGACCTTGAACACCACGCCGTCGATTTCATACGCCAACGAGGCACGACGCTCACCAATATCACGGTAGTAGCCCAGGCACTCGGCAATGCCTTTGGCCAGTTTCAACTCGTGACTGATGGGCATGCCCCACTGCTGCAACTGCTTGAGATTGCCAATGTGCGTATCGGCAAACTCTTCAGAAACTTGCCCCAACCCATAGCAGCAAAACTCCAGCGGACGGCTGGCGGTGATTTTCGAATCCAACTGGCGCAGGCTGCCAGCCGCTGCGTTACGCGGGTTGGCAAAGGTCTTGCCACCCGCCGCCAGCTGGGCTTCATTGAGGCGGTCAAAACCCGCCTTGGACATAAACACCTCACCGCGCACTTCAAGCACCGCAGGCCAGCCGCTGCCCTGCAACTTGAGCGGGATGTTGCGCACGGTGCGCACGTTGATGCTGATGTCTTCACCGGTGGTGCCATCACCGCGGGTGGCACCGCGCACCAGAACACCGTCCTGATACAGCAGGCTGACCGCCAGACCGTCGAGCTTGGGCTCGCAGCTGTATTCAACTTCTGCACCGCCGCCAAACAGGTCGCCAGCCGGCAAATCGAGCCCCTCGCTGACACGCCGATCAAATTCGCGCATGTCGGTTTCATCAAACGCGTTGCCCAGGCTCAGCATGGGCACTTCGTGACGCACTTGAGTAAAGGCCGACAACGCCGCACTGCCTACGCGCTGGGTCGGCGAATCTGCCGTCACCAGTTCCGGGTGCTCCGCTTCCAGGGCTTTAAGCTCACGAAACAGCCGGTCGTACTCAGCGTCCGGGATGCTCGGCTCGTCGAGGACGTGGTAGCGGTAGTTATGCTGATCCAGTTCAGCGCGCAGCTCTAGAATGCGGGTGTTGGCGGCGGTCATGGGGATTTTCTCTCACAAAGCAAATGAGCAGCCGAGGCTGCTCATGTGTTAATTCATAGTGCACTCAGCGGGAGCGATCACACGGCCCCCACGGCTTTAGCGTTTTTGAGTCAGGGCACGACGCTCGAATTCGACGATGCGCTGGCGGTAATGCTCAATAGTCTGAGCCGTCAACACGCTGCGCTGGTCGTCTTTGAGTTCGCCGTTGAGCTCCTGGGACAACTTGCGCGCTGCTGCCACCATCACATCAAACGCCTGCTTGGGATGACGCGGGCCTGGCAAGCCGAGGAAGAAGCTCACTGCTGGTGTGCTGAACAGATCGATGTCGTCCAGATCGAACACGCCCGGTTTCACGGCGTTGGCCATGGAGAACAGGACTTCGCCGTTGCCAGCCATGCTTTCGTGACGGTGGAAAATATCCATTTCACCGAAACGCAAGCCGCTCTCAAGAATGTTTTGCAGCAGCGCCGGGCCTTTGAAACCTGCCGGATCACGGCTGATAACGCTGATGACCAGCACTTCTTCGGTTGCCGGTGCGGGCTCTTTGCTTTCTGCCGCAGCCACTGCTGGCGTCTGACGCCCGCGTGGTTTGGTTTCAACAGGAGCATCATCGTCACGCGCACTGAAGCTTGGACCGTCATCATCAAGATCGAGGTTGAGGTTCAAATCACCCTGGCTCGGCTCACTGGAGCGTTTACCGCGCTTGGAGGACCTCTCACGGGGCGGCATGCTCACCGATGGCAGGTCATGCTCATCGAGCTGCGGCTCTTTGTGATCCGGCGTATCCAGAACCCGTGACGGGCCTAACAGCTCGGCGCTGTTTTCCTCGTCGGGGACATTGGAAAAACTGCGGTCAAGACGAAACTTGAGCTTCCCTTTACCGCCACGCATACGACGCCAGCCGTCAAAAAGAATACCGGCGATGACCACTATGCCGATGACTATCAGCCACTCGCGCAGACCGATTTCCATGTAATCCCGTGCCCCTAAAAAATGATTCTATGAAGAAGAGCCTAAAGCCCTTTAAAACGTGGCGCCAACTCTATGTTCTGAATGACGTTTTTCCACGTACAAAAAAAATTAGACGCTAAATTAACACGACCAAAGATAACTTTACACCGTCTGTCACCTTGAGTTAGGCCCATGTAGCCGCTGACCTACGCATCTCATCGGTCAAATCCGTAGGGATTTTCTTACATGAAGAAAATTTTATCCCTACTTGCTTATAGCTCATGCATCGACCATTGCCATTGCTTCCTCAACATCAACCGCAACAAGACGTGAACAACCGGGCTCATGCATCGTCACCCCCATCAACTGATCGGCCATTTCCATGGCGATTTTGTTGTGGGTGATGTAGATGAACTGCACGGTCTGTGACATCTCTTTAACCAACCGTGCATAGCGCCCCACGTTCGCGTCATCAAGCGGTGCATCAACTTCGTCGAGCATGCAAAACGGCGCCGGATTGAGTTTAAAAATGGCAAAAACCAGTGCCAGAGCCGTCAATGCCTTCTCACCACCGGACAGCAAATGAATCGTGCTGTTCTTTTTGCCCGGCGGCCTCGCCATGATCGTTACCCCTGTATCGAGTAAATCTTCGCCCGTCAGTTCCAAATAAGCGCTGCCGCCACCAAAAACTTTTGGGAAAAGCGCCTGTAATCCACCATTTATCTGATCAAAGGTGTCTTTGAAGCGGCTCCGGGTTTCTTTATCAATCTTGCGAATCACGTTTTCCAGGGTGTCCAGTGCTTCGACCAAATCGGCATCCTGAGCATCCAGATAACGCTTGCGCTCGGACTGCTGCTGGTATTCATCAATGGCCGCGAGGTTAATCGCACCCAAACGCTGAATACGCGCAGCAATCCGCTCAAGTTCCTCTTCGGCCTGCTGCTCATTGAGTTCGTTACTCAATGTTGCCAGCACCCCGTGCAAGTCATAACCGTCCGCCAGCAACTGATCTTGTAACGCAGTACGTCGGACTGTTAGCGCCTGCCATTCCATACGTTGATGTTCAAGCTGGCCGCGAATCAGTTGGGACTGCTGCTCTGCCTGGTTGCGGCGCTTTTCAGCGTCGCGCAGTTCACGGTCCGCATCCTCAAGAGCCAATTGCGCAACTTTAAGTTCCTCGTCAACGCTCAGGCGTTTATCCAGCAACTCTTCAAGTTTAAGGCGCAGCTCTTCAAGGGGAGCTTCGCCCTCCTCCAGATTGAGGGTGAGCTGCTCACGCTTTTCAGCGAGCCGCTCAGATTGCAGCTCCAGCCGCTCCAGCGCCTGACGGGTCGAGTCGTGCTGTGCCCTGAGTGAGCCCAAACGCACCGCCAATTGGTGGGCGTGATCCTTGTGCTGACGGGCTTCTTGACGCACCCGGTCAAGGCGTTCGCGTAAGCTGTCGCGCTGGGCCAGCAGCAGTTCGCGCTGCTCGGTGTCAGTGGCCATGGCATCCAGCGCTTGCTGCAAGTTCAGGCGCGCCTCACCAACGTGTTCATGCTCCAGCGCACGCTGCTCGCTGAGCTCGGCCAGCTCTTCGTCAAGCCGCCGACGGCGCAAGGTCAACTGCTCGACCTTGGCTTTGCTGGCAGACAGCTTGGCTTTGATCTCGCCTTGTTGGCGGGCTTCGTCCTGCAAGCGGCGACGAACTTGCTCACGCGCGTCTTCTTGAGCGACTTGCTGCTCGCGCAAGCGTTGCAACTGCTCCTCAAGAGTCGCCAGGGTGGCTTCACGCTCATCGCGCTCAATCCCCAGACGCTGGATTTCCTGGCCGCGGGCCAGCACGCCGCTTTCGGCTTCACTGGCGCGACGCACACGCAAAAAGTTACGCCCGACCCAATAACCGTCACGGCTGATCAGGCTTTGACCGTCGGCCAGTTGCCCGCGCGCAGCCAGTGCCTGCTCAAGGGTTTCGACCGGTTTGACCTGCCCCAGCCAGGGCGCCAAATCAAAATCGGCTTCGACTTTGTCCAGCAAACTCCCAGCGATGCGGCTTGCAGTGGCGTCGGCGCTGAACAAGCGCAAATCGCCCTGGGCAAAGCCCGCCAGATTCACTTGGGAAAAATCATCCACCAACACAGCCTGGAGGTCGGCACCCAGCACCGTTTCGACCGCAAGCTCCCAACCGACTTCAACCCGCAGGCCTTCGGCCAGACGTGGACGCTCAGCCAGTTGCTGCTCACGCAGCCATTCGCCTGCACCGGCGCCAGGGTCCAACGCGGCTTGCTGCAGCGCTTCAAGGGAAGCCAGACGACCGTTAAGCCGCTGCAACTCGCCCTGGGCCTGCTGCTGGTTTTGCGTGGCTTGCTGCAAGTCGTGACGCACTTGCTCAAGACGCTCGATCACCTGTTCTTCGCTGACTTGCAGCTCTTCTTGGGTCAGCTCGCTGGTCGCCAGCAACTCACTCAGTTCAAGAATCGCTGCATCTTCCGGGTCTGCGGCGAGCAAGGCACGCTCTTCGGCCAAACGACGCTGGCGTTCAGCCACGCGCTCCATGCTGGTTTCCAACTGCTGAATACGCGCTTGCAGGACTTCGGATTGGCGTTGCGGCTCAGCCGAGCGCAGATTGAAGGCATCCCACTGCTCTTGCCAGGCATGCATGGTGACTTCGGACTCTTCGAGCGCAGCAGCCGATTCTTCAGCGGCAACGCTGGTCAGTTCCTGCTCGGGCACCAACATGTCGAGCTCTTCACCCAGCGTTGCCAGCATCGTGCGGTCATGCCCCAGGTGCGACTCGGTTTCAAGACGC
Source organism: Pseudomonas helleri (assembly GCF_001043025.1). Classification (GTDB taxonomy): domain Bacteria; phylum Pseudomonadota; class Gammaproteobacteria; order Pseudomonadales; family Pseudomonadaceae; genus Aquipseudomonas; species Aquipseudomonas helleri. The sequence continues at coordinate 7,034 of NZ_JYLD01000004.1, forward strand.
GAGCGCTCGGCTTCGCGCAAGTCGTCTTGTAACTGACGCAAACGTTGCTGGCCGTGCTGGATGCTTTGTTCGACGCGGGCGATGTCGCCACCCACCGAATAGAAGCGCCCTTGCACCAAATTAAAGCGTTCTGACAGGTCGTGATGCCCGTCACGCAGGCGTTCGATGCTGGCATCGGCATTGCGCTGCTCAGCGACCAACGCTTCAAAACTGACTTCTTGATCGCCAATGATCGTTTCGCGCTGCCCCACCTGCTCGTTCAGAGCTTGCCAGCGCAACGCGGACAACTGCGCCTTAAGCTGACGCTCTTCGGCTTTGTATTCCTGGTACTTCTCGGCGGCTTGGGCCTGACGGTGCAGACGCTCAAGCTGGCGACCCAACTCTTCACGCAAGTCGGTCAGGCGCGCGAGGTTTTCGTGGGTGCGACGAATGCGGTTTTCGGTCTCGCGACGCCGCTCCTTGTACTTGGAGATGCCGGCCGCTTCTTCGATAAAGTTGCGCAGGTCTTCGGGCTTGGACTCGATCAGCTTGGAGATCATGCCCTGCTCGATGATCGAGTAGCTGCGCGGCCCCAGGCCGGTGCCGAGGAAAATATCGGTGATGTCACGACGACGGCACTTGGTGCCGTTGAGGTAGTAAGTGGTCTGGCTGTCGCGGGTCACCTTGCGGCGGATGGAGATCTCGGCGTAGGCCGCATATTCGCCCAGCAGCGTGCCGTCGGAGTTATCAAACACCAGTTCAATACTGGCCTGACTCACGGGTTTACGGCTGGTGGAGCCGTTGAAGATGACGTCGGTCATCGACTCGCCGCGCAGGTTTTTAGCCGAGCTTTCGCCCATTACCCAACGCACGGCGTCGATAATGTTCGACTTGCCGCAACCGTTGGGGCCGACCACCGCCGCCATATTGCTCGGAAAGTTAACCGTTGTCGGGTCAACGAAGGATTTGAAGCCCGCCAGTTTGATGCACTTGAGACGCACGTTCAGGCAACCGTCAAGGCGGACAACACCAGGTCACAGCTGCGCTGAGCATATCGGCTCAGTACGACACGAATTTGCGAAAAATCCCGCGCCAGAACCGCCTCAAGCAACTCCGCGAACAGCGCCAGAAACTCGCTCATCTCGGCCTTGCGCTGTTCCAGTGCCAGGTAATAGGCACGGCTCATGGCCGGGTGCAGGTTCTCGACGGTTTCTTGCAGATACGGGTTGTCGGCAAACGGGTAGGCAGCGCGCATTACGTTGAAGCTGTCTTCAACAAAGGCGCTGATGTCCTGGCGCTCGTAGCTGTCAACCAGACGCTGCTGGATTTGCAGGAAAGGCCCCAGGTCAGACGGCGCTGTCCAGCGCTGCGCAACGGCATTGCCGAGCAGGATGTACATCTCGCTCATCAACGTACACAGGCTCTGAACCTTATGTGCAGTGAGCTCGGTGACATGTGCCCCACGCCGTGGAAGGATCGCGATCAAGTGTCGACGCTCCAGGATTAACAACGCTTCGCGCACAGAGCCGCGGCTGACATTGAGCGCCAGCGTTACCTTCTGTTCTTGAATGCGTTCTCCAGGCTTGAGCTCGCCACGAATAATCCGCTCAGCGAGGTGGTGAGCTATTTGCTCGGCGAGGCTATCCGGCGCCTTGAACGTCATGTTGTACCTTCAAAATCTTCGATCAGTGCAGGCGGCGGAGTGTAACGCACTTGCGCGGTGCAAGCAGAGTGTCTCGGGCGCCGAATGTGGCACGAAATAAGCAAATAAAGCGTGTCGTGACCAATCACCGGGATGACTCACTGGCATTTCTTGACCCTGAAGTCAGCAATGACTAGATTCAATTCATCCCGCCCGATAAAAATAGTGCAGTGCGAGGCCGCCCGTGATCCAGTTTTTAGTTAATCAGACGCTACGCACTGAACACGCACTGGACCCCAACCTCACGGTACTCAATTACCTGCGTCAGCACCTGCACAAACCCGGCACCAAGGAAGGCTGTGCCAGCGGTGATTGCGGCGCCTGCACAGTGGTTGTCGGCGAACTGCACACTGACGAGCAAGGCACTGAAGGCCTGCGCTATCGCAGCCTGAATGCCTGCCTGACATTCGTTTCGGCCTTGCATGGCAAACAGTTGATCAGCGTTGAAGACCTCAAGCATCAGGGCCAGCTCCACAGCGTGCAGCAGGCGATGATCGACTGCCACGGCTCGCAATGCGGCTTTTGTACGCCCGGCTTTGTCATGTCGCTGTTTGCCCTGCAAAAGAACAGCCCTGACGCCAATCACCAGCAGGCCCACGAAGCACTGGCCGGCAACCTCTGCCGCTGCACCGGCTATCGACCGATTCTGGCCGCCGCGGCGCAAGCCTGCCACTCAGCGCCTGCGGACCAATTTGATGCGCAACACGGCGCGACCCTGGCCAAACTCAAGGCCATCCGCCCGGTAGGCGCCAGCGAACTGAATAACGGTGAGAACCGTTGCCTGCTGCCCTTTACCCTTGACGAACTGGCACGTGGCTATGCAGCGCATCCCCAGGCGCGCCTGCTGGCGGGCGGGACCGACTTGGCGCTGGAGGTCACGCAACTTCACCGCAGCCTGCCGGTAATGATTGCTCTGGGGCAGATTGCCGAGCTAAAGCGCATCGAACGCTTTGCAGATCGCCTCGAAGTCGGCGCCGCAGTGACCCTCGCAGACATCTACCAAACGCTTAACGCCGAATACCCGGACTTTGGCGAACTATTACAGCGTTTTGCCTCGCTGCAAATTCGCAACCAAGGCACTTTGGGCGGCAACATTGGCAACGCTTCGCCCATTGGTGATTCGCCCCCCCTGCTGATCGCCCTCGGCTCACAACTGGTCTTACGCAAAGGGGCTACACGTCGCACGCTGGCGCTGGAAGATTACTTTCTGGACTACCGGGTGACCGCCCAAGCTGAAGGCGAATTCATCGAGAAAATCGTCATCCCGCGCGCCAAAGCCAGCCATCTGTTTCGCGCCTATAAAATCTCCAAACGTCTGGATGACGACATCAGCGCCGTGTGCGCCGCGTTCAATCTGCACATCGAAAATGGCGTGGTGATGGATGCCCGTGTGGCCTTCGGCGGCATGGCGGCCACGCCCAAACGCGCCAGCGCCTGCGAGGCCGTCTTGCACAAAGCGCCCTGGAACAGCGCAACGGTGGAGCGAGCCTGCAACGCCTTGTCGCAGGATTTCAGCCCGCTCTCGGACTTTCGCGCCAGCAAAGAATATCGCTTGCTGTGCGCGCAAAACCTGTTGCGCAAATACTTTATCGAACAGCAAACCCCGGACCTCCAAACGCGGGTAACGGCTTATGTCTAACCCTCACGCGATCGAACTGTCTCAGGCTGAACTGAGCACCCTGTTTGCCCAGGATTTGAAAACCGGTGTGGGCCGCAGCGTCAAACACGACAGCGCAGATAAACATGTGTCGGGCGAGGCACAGTACATCGATGACCGGCTGGAATTCCCCAACCAGTTGCACGTGTACGCGCGTTTGTCTGACCGGGCCCACGCACGCATCATCCGCATCGATACCGCGCCCTGCTACGCCTTTGCCGGTGTGCGACGGGTGATCACCCACGAGGACATCCCCGGCCTTAAGGATATCGGCCCGCTGCTGCCGGGCGATCCGTTATTGGCCATCGATACCGTGGAGTTTGTAGGGCAGCCGGTACTGGCGGTGGCCGCCAGCGACCTGGACACCGCCCGCAAGGCCGCAATGGCGGCCGTAATCGAGTACGAAGACCTGGAGCCAGTGCTCGATGTAGTCGAGGCGCTACGCAAAAAAAACTTTGTGCTCGACAGCCACACTCACCGGCGCGGCGACGCCAGCAGCGCGCTGAGCCAGGCCACCCATCGGCTGCAAGGTCAACTGCACATCGGCGGGCAAGAGCACTTTTACCTTGAAACGCAGATCTCTTCAGTCATGCCCACTGAAGACGGCGGCATGATCGTGTACTGCTCAACCCAGCACCCGACCGAGATCCAGAAGCTGGTGTCCGAAGTGCTAGGCGTGCCGATGAATAAAGTCGCAGTCGACATGCGCCGCATGGGCGGCGGCTTTGGTGGCAAAGAGACCCAGGCCGCCAGCCCCGCATGCTTGTGTGCGGTGATTGCACACCTGACCGGGCAACCGACCAAGATGCGCCTGCCGCGCACCGAAGACATGCAGATGACCGGCAAGCGCCATCCGTTTTATATCGAGTACGACGTCGGTTTCGATGACAACGGGCAGTTGCAGGGCATCCAACTGGATCTGGCGGCTAACTGCGGCTACTCGCCCGACTTGTCGGGGTCCATTGTTGACCGCGCCATGTTTCACGCTGACAACGCGTATTACCTGGGCGATGCCACAATCCATGGGCACCGCTGCAAGATCAACACCGCCTCGAACACGGCGTACCGCGGCTTCGGCGGCCCGCAAGGCATGGTCGCCATTGAGGAGGTCATGGACCGGATTGCCCGGCATTTGCACCTGGACCCGCTGGCGGTGCGCAAGGTCAATTACTACGGCAAAACCGAGCGCAACGTGACTCACTATTACCAAACCGTGGAGCACAACTTGCTCCATGAAATGACCGCCGATCTCGAAGCCAGCAGCCAATACGCGCAGCGCCGTGCAGCGCTCAAAACTTTCAACGCCAGCAGCCCGATCTTGAAAAAGGGCCTGGCCCTCACCCCGGTCAAATTCGGCATTTCGTTCACTGCCAGCTTTCTCAACCAGGCCGGAGCGCTGATCCACATTTACACCGATGGCAGCATTCACTTGAACCACGGCGGCACAGAAATGGGCCAGGGCCTGAATATCAAGGTCGCGCAAGTGGTGGCCGAGGTGTTTCAGGTGGAGGTCGACCGCGTGCACATCACCGCCACGCATACCGAGAAAGTGCCCAACACCTCACCCACGGCAGCCTCCAGCGGTGCAGACCTGAATGGCAAGGCAGCGCAAAATGCGGCGCAAACCATCAAGCAACGCTTAATTGAGTTTGCCGCAGAAAAGTACCAGGTCAGCGCCCAGGACGTGGTGTTCCATAACGGATTGGTGCGCATCGGTGAACAGATTCTGAGTTTTGCAGCACTGATCCAGCAGGCCTACTTCGGCCAAGTCTCGCTCTCCAGTACCGGCTATTACAAAACCCCAAAGATCTTTTACGACCGCAGCCAGGCCCGTGGGCGACCGTTTTACTACTACGCTTTTGGGGTTGCCTGCGCAGAGGTGATCGTCGACACCCTGACCGGCGAATACAAAATGTTGCGCACCGACATCCTGCATGACGTGGGCGCCTCGCTGAACCCGGCTATTGATGTGGGCCAGGTTGAAGGTGGCTATGTGCAGGGCGTGGGCTGGCTGACCAGCGAAGAACTGGTGTGGAACGCCAAGGGCAAGCTGCTGACCAGCGGCCCGGCCAGCTACAAGATCCCGGCGGTTTCCGACATGCCGATGGATCTGCGGGTGAAATTGGTCGAAAACCGCAAAAACCCGGAAGACACGGTGTTCCATTCCAAAGCCGTGGGCGAGCCGCCGTTTATGCTCGGCATTGCCGCGTGGTGCGCGATAAAAGATGCGGTCGCGAGCCTCGCCGATTACCGCGTGCAGCCTGATATTGATACGCCTGCCACGCCGGAACGGGTGTTGTGGGGCTGTGAGCAGATGCGTCGACATATCGCGGGAGGTAAGCATGAATGACTGGATCCGCGCACTGGCCGATTTGCAGCAACAGGGCGAACCGAGCGTACTGGTCACGCTTATCGAAGAACAAGGCTCAACGCCCCGGAATGCGGGGGCAAAGATGCTGATCAGCGCCAGCCAGATCTACGACACCATCGGTGGTGGCCATCTTGAATTTAAAGCCATGCACATCGCCCGCGAGATGCTCGCTGCCCACTCACAAGGGCCGCAAGTGCAACGCTTCAGCCTCGGCGCCAGTCTTGGCCAATGCTGTGGCGGCGTGGCCGTCCTGCTGTTTGAACCCATGAGTCAGGTTCAAGCACACATAGCGGTGTTCGGCGCCGGGCATGTCGCCCGAGCACTGGTGCCCCTGCTGGCCAGCTTGCCCTGCCGGGTGCGCTGGATTGATTCGCGGGAGCAAGAATTCCCGGCATTGATACCGGCCGGAGTACGCAAAATAGTCTGCGAAGACCCGATTGATGAAATCAATACGCTGCCTGCGGGTTGCTACTGCATCGTCATGACGCATAATCACGCCCTGGATCTGGAACTCAGCGCCGCCCTGCTCAAACGCAACGACTTTGCCTACTTCGGCTTAATTGGCTCAAAAACCAAGCGCATGAAGTTTGAACATCGCCTGCGTGAGCGCGGCATCAGCGCCGCCCCTTTGCAGCGTATGCGCTGCCCGATGGGCTTAAATGAGGTGAAGGGCAAGTTACCGATTGAAATCGCGATCTCCATCGCCGGCGAAATTATCGCCACTTATAACGCCCACTTCGGCCAGCACACTGCCTGCGCCGAACCGATTGGCGCTGAACCCCTTACACAATTGCTGGCGTCTTCGCGACGCAGCCATGCCACGCACTGAGAGTTGTTATGACCTGTAAAGCCTATCGCGCCGCCATTCTGCACAGCATCGCCGACCCCGCCGAAGTCGGGATCGAGGCCTCCTACGAGTATTTTGAAGATGGCCTGCTGGTGGTCGAGGACGGCAAAATTACCGCGCTGGGCAATGCCGCAGACCTGCTCGCCTCACTGCCTGCCGACACTGACATTACCTTCTACAGCGATGCGCTGATTACTCCGGGCTTTATCGACACCCATATCCATTTCCCACAGACCGGGATGATTGGCGCCTACGGCGAACAGTTGCTCGACTGGTTGAACACCTACACGTTCCCGTGCGAAAACCAGTTCGCCGACAAGGCACATGCCGAGAAGGTCGCGGATATTTTCCTGAAAGAGCTGCTACGCAACGGCACAACCACAGCCCTGGTCTTCGGCAGTGTGCACCCGCAATCGGTGGATGCCCTGTTCGAAGCCGCACAACGTCTGGACCTGCGCCTGATCGCAGGCAAAGTCATGATGGACCGCAATGCGCCGGACTATCTGACAGATACTGCCGAATCTGGCTACAACGATAGCAAGGCGCTGATTGAGCGCTGGCATGGTCAAGGTCGCTTGCACTACGCCGTGACCCCGCGTTTCGCGCCGACCAGCACGCCAGAGCAACTAACCCTGGCGGGCAAGTTGTTGAGCGAATACCCGGACGTGTATTTGCACACCCATATCAGCGAAAACCTTCAGGAAATCGAGTGGGTAAAATCGCTGTTCCCGGAGCGCAAGGGCTATCTGGACGTGTACGACCATTACCAACTCTTGGGCGAACGTTCGGTCTTTGCCCACGGCGTACACCTGTGCGACGAAGAATGCGCACGCCTGGCTGAAACCGGCTCCGCCGTGGCCTTCTGCCCGACGTCCAACCTGTTTCTGGGCAGTGGCCTGTTCAACTTGCCGATGGCCGAAAAGCACAAGCTCAATGTTGGCCTGGGCACCGACGTAGGCGCCGGGACAAGCTTCTCGCTGCTTAACACCCTGAACGAAGCCTACAAGGTCATGCAATTGCAAGGCGCACGCCTCAACCCGTTCAAGTCGCTGTATTTGGCTACCCTGGGTGGGGCGCGGGCGCTGCGCCTGGAAGACAAGATCGGCACGCTGAAACCGGGTACCGACGCAGACTTTGTGGTACTGGACTACAACGCTACGCCGCTGATGAGCTATCGCCTGCAGCAATCCAAAGACATCGCCGACACGTTGTTTGTGTTGATGACCTTGGGGGATGACCGCACGGTTGAGCAGACGTACGCGGCAGGGAACCTGGTGCATCAGCGTTAAGGGACTGGCAAAAACACTTGTAGTCGCTGACGAGGGACGAGGCTGCGATGCGCGGGCGCAGGACCGCCTTATGGGGCCGCTTCGCAACCCATCGCAGCCTCGTGCCTCGTCAGCGACTACAGGTTAGCGATGGCTTTTGCCTTTGGTTTGCAGCAGGTGCGAGAACACTGCATGCAGATCGTCCGAGGCGCCTTCTTCGTCGAGGTTGAGTTTGCTGTCGATGTGGTCCATGTGATGCATCATCAGGTCCACTGCCAGCGCACCGTCACGGGCTTCGATGGCATCGATCAGTTGCATGTGCTCGTCGTAGGAACAGTGTGAGCGGTTGCCGCTTTCGTACTGGGCAATAATCAACGATGTTTGCGACACCAGGCTGCGCTGGAAGCTGATCAGCGGCGCATTTTTAGCGGCTTCAGCCAGCTTCAAGTGAAACTCGCCCGACAACCGAATACCTGCACCACGATCGCCCCGCGAGAAACTGTCGCGCTCGTCCTCGACCATTTTGCGCAACTCAGCCAGATCGTCCGCCGTGGCATGAACCACGGCCAATTCCGTAATGGCTTTTTCCACCAGACGGCGGGCAAGAAAAACCTGGCGCGCTTCTTCAACACTCGGGCTGGCTACCACTGCGCCACGATTGGGGCGCAGCAACACAACCCCTTCATGGGCCAGGCGCGAGAGTGCTCGACGGATAATGGTCCGACTCACGCCAAAGATTTCGCCCAGCGCCTCTTCGCTCAATTTTGTGCCCGGTGCCAGACGCTGTTCGAGAATGGCCTCGAAGATATGCGCGTAGACAATATCGTCCTGGGTTCCGCTGCGACCGGCCTTGCCGGCGCGGGTGGGTTTCTTGAGAGGCTGCAACTGTTCGTTCATGGGCACTCGAATGGGAAAAGCGGCGGCAAATTGAGCGTTACGTTTATACGTAAACGGGCCTCGCTGACAATGAATTAATGCAAGAAAACAGGCCGCATTGTACACAAGCCCGAGTGTATGCACGACTGTATGGCCGTTTGATATCCCGGCTGTATTGCAATGAAATGTTACTTTTGCGTTTAGGCTTGCGCTCTGTTCACTGTCTTATCAAGAACAGCTTTTGCAGAGCACTCTGCCCAGTACAAGGAATTGCGTTTTATGACCGACGCCACTCAGCCACGCTTGCACCCGTTGGCCGACACCTCACCTTCTGCGGTGGTCGCGGGTTTCATTGCAATGATGACCGGCTATACCAGCTCATTGGTGCTGATGTTTCAAGCAGGCCAGGCAGCAGGTTTGACCAGCGGACAAATCTCTTCATGGATTTGGGCGCTGTCCATTGGTATGGCCATTTGCAGCATAGGCTTATCCCTGCGTTATCGCACCCCCATTACCATCGCCTGGTCAACGCCCGGTGCGGCCTTGCTGATCACAAGTTTAGGTGGCGTCAGTTACCACGAGGCCATAGGTGCGTACATCACATGTGCCGTGCTGGTGATTATCTGTGGGGTGACCGGGAGTTTTGAGCGCTTGGTCAAACGCATTCCGGCGTCCCTGGCTGCGGCCTTGCTGGCCGGTATCTTGTTCAAGATCGGTAGCGAGATATTTGTCGCTGCGCAGCATCAGACCGGCCTGGTCATCGGCATGTTTTTCACCTACCTGATCGTCAAACGCCTGTCGCCGCGCTACGCGGTATTGGCAGCGCTGGTGATTGGCATCGTGATTTCGGGGTTGCTCGGGCTGCTGGATTTCAATGGTTTCGCCCTGGAAGTGGCCGTGCCGGTGTGGACCACGCCTTCCTTTTCGCTGGCAGCCACCATCAGCATCGGCATCCCGTTGTTTGTGGTCGCCATGACCTCGCAGAACATGCCGGGCATCGCCGTGCTGCGCGCCGACGGTTACACCGTGCCCGCTTCGCCGCTGATTACCACCACGGGTGTGGCCTCGCTGCTGCTCGCGCCTTTTGGTTCGCACGGGATCAACCTGGCGGCCATCAGCGCGGCCATCTGCACCGGGCCACATGCCCATGAAGACCCCAAAAAGCGTTACACCGCGGCCATGTGGTGCGGGATTTTCTATGGCATTGCAGGCATTTTTGGCGCCACATTGGCCGCCTTGTTTGCCGCCTTCCCTAAGGAGTTGGTGCTGTCGATTGCGGCCTTGGCGCTGTTTGGCTCGATCATCAACGGCCTGACTATTGCCATGACGGAGTCCAAAGAGCGAGAAGCTGCGCTGGTAACGTTTATGGTCACCGCATCAGGGATGAGCCTGTTCTCGGTCGGCTCAGCGTTCTGGGGCATCGTGGCAGGCGTGTTGACGCTGATGATTTTGAACTGGAAAACCCGCTGAATCATGGCTCAATGTGGGCTGCGATCTTTTTCAACATCAAAAGATCGCAGCCTTCAGCGGTTTCATTAAATCGCTAAAGCCCCGCCATCAATTGCCAAGGCATGGCCCGTGGTAAATGCTGCACCGTCCGAACACAGGTACAGCACAGCACTCGCGACCTCTTCTACTGTGCCCACTCGCCCGACCGGATGCATCGCCGCAGCAAACTCCGCCTTTCTCGGATCTGCCTCGTATGCGCGGCGGAACATATCTGTGTCAATCACGCCAGGGCACACCGCATTGACGCGGATCTTTTTCTTCGCGTATTCAATGGCCGCCGACTTTGTCAGACCAATCACCGCGTGTTTTGACGCCGAGTAGATACTCATCTTCGGTGCGGCGCCAAGGCCTGCCACAGACGCGGTATTGACGATCGCTCCACCGCCCTGGCTGAGCATCAGAGGCAACTGATATTTCATGCACAACCACACACCTTTAACGTTCACGCCCATGATTGCGTCGAATTCATCCTCTGTACCGTCCGCCAAGCGGCCGTGCTCGATTTCGATGCCAGCATTGTTGAAGGCGTAATCCAGACGGCCATAAGTGCTGAGGGTCTGCTCCATCAAATGCCTGACGTCCGCCTCAAGGGCGACATTGCAACGTACAAATGCTGCGCTGCCACCGGCGGCCTTGATCAGCTCGACAGTGCCCTCCCCGCTCGCGGCATCCAGATCGGCCACAACGACATTCAAGCCCTCGGCCGCGAAGGCCAGTGCCGCGGCCCGCCCGATACCTGCACCGGCCCCGGTCACCACAGCCACTCGCCCGGAAAACGTCATGCTCATTATTCTTATCCTCAAAGGGGAAAATCTGTTTTCAGTGTAGGCACACCCAAACAACTTATTTATCGAAGTGATATAACTCCGCCTACCAACATCACCCCAATTGATGAAAAAGCATTCGTAAGATCATGTTCGCTTGCCGACACGGCCCAGAACGTCTATCAACCTCCTTTGCCTTAATGATGAGTGCCTACGATGACCGCCGAGACTAACCGCCAATTCCTTCTCGCCAAACGCCCCGTCGGCGCAGTAACCCGCGACATTTTCACCTACCAACAGGTGCCTGTGGCTGAGCCCGGCGATGGGCAAATCGTGGTTAAAAATGAATACCTGTCCCTCGACCCCGCAATGCGCGGGTGGATGAATGAAGGCAAGTCCTACATCCCCCCTGTGGCTCTTGGGGACGTGATGCGCGCTTTGGGCGTCGGCAAAGTCGTTGCCTCGAAGCATCCGGACTTTAGCGTCGGTGATTACGTGAACGGCGCGCTGGGTGTGCAGGATTACTTCGTTGGGGAAACCCGCGGTTTCTACAAAGTTGATCCCAAACTGGTGCCTTTGCCGGTGTACTTGTCAGCGCTGGGCATGACCGGCATGACCGCCTACTTCGCATTGCTCGACATTGGAGCACCGAAAGCCGGAGACACTGTGGTGATTTCTGGTGCTGCGGGCGCCGTTGGCAGCATTGCCGGGCAAATCGCCAAGCTCAAGGGCTGTCATGTGGTCGGTATAGCAGGCGGGAAAGACAAATGCGCCTACCTGATTGACGAACTGGGTTTTGACGGCGTGATTGACTACAAGAACGAAGACGTTCTCGCCGGCCTGAAACGTGAATGCCCTAAAGGGGTCGACGTGTATTTCGACAACGTGGGCGGCGATATTCTGGACGCGGTGCTCAGTCGCTTGCGCTCCAAGGCGCGCGTAATCATCTGCGGTGCGATCAGTCAGTACAACAATAAGGAATCCGTCAAAGGGCCGGCCAACTATCTGTCATTGCTGGTCAATCGTGCGCGTATGGAAGGGTTTGTGGTGATGGACTATGCCGACCGTTACGCTGCGGCCGCACAAGAAATGGCTGTTTGGCTGAGCAAAGGGCAATTGAAAAGCAAGGAGCACATTGTTGAAGGGCTGGAGACCTTCCCTGAAAACCTGCTCAAGCTGTTCAGCGGGGAAAACTTCGGCAAGTTGGTACTGAAGGTTTAAACCCCATGTCGCCGCAGCCCGGGCTGCGGCGACATCACTGGCGAGCTTAAGCTATTTCGGCAACCACGGCAGCCAATGCTTTGCCCGGATCAGCCGCTTGGCTGATCGGGCGACCAATAACCAGGTAATCAGAACCCGCATCCAACGCCTGACGTGGAGTCAAAATGCGACGCTGGTCATCCTGAGCACTGCCAGCAGGACGAATCCCTGGCGTTACCAATTGCAGCGACGGGTGTGCGGCCTTCAGCGCTTGCGCTTCCAGAGCCGAGCACACCAGCCCATCCATACCGGCCTTTTGTGCCAAAGCAGCCAAACGCAACACTTGCTCTTGTGGCTCGATGTCCAGGCCGATGGCAGCGAGGTCCTCACGCTCCATGCTGGTCAATACCGTGACACCAATCAACAACGGTTGCGGGCCGGTACGCTTGTCCAGCTCTTCACGGCAGGCAGCCATCATGCGCAAGCCGCCCGAACAGTGAACGTTAACCATCCACACGCCCATCTCGGCAGCAGCCTTTACGGCCATCGCGGTGGTGTTGGGGATGTCATGGAATTTTAGGTCCAGAAAGACCTCAAAGCCTTTGTCACGCAACGTACCGACAATCTCAGCAGCGCAACTGGTGAACAGCTCTTTGCCCACTTTTACGCGGCACAGTTTCGGGTCCAACTGATCAGCCAATTTCAGTGCGGCGTCACGCGTTGGGTAATCCAGGGCGACGATGATAGGAGTCTGGCAGTCGGACATTAGCGGGTTCTCAGGCTGGTCGAAATCGGCGCGCATTGTAGCGGAAGCCGCCGCCTACCGGCACCCGATGATCGTATTTTCATGACTTTAATCATCTTGAGGTGATCACACGCGCACGAAAAAATAACCGGCCTACAATGAAATCACTGATTACTCACACACTTAACGGGATAGACAGCACAACGCTTCGCAAATTTTTTGCTCAGCCACGTGCCCTTCAAGGAGAACACAATGCCCTGGTATGGTTGGATAATACTCATCGTAGTCATCGGCGCTATAGTTGGCGGCCTGATGACCCTGCGTGACACCGCCGACAAAGTGGAACTGACCGATGAGCAGCGCAAACGCGTTGCTGAACGCAATGCTGAAATGGACGCAAAAGAATCAAAGGACCGGTAAAACGTGGGCAGTCCTCAGCGCTCGTTCAAGGATGAGCTCTGAGGACAAATGCCTATACACAAATGCACGAAGTGTCTGTGCAATGGCTCGAAACTCAGGGCTATGATGCGTCATTGCATTAAGAGGCTGCAGCCATGCGTTACTCACCCGACCACAAAGCCCTGACGCATCAACGCATTATTAAAGAAGCCGCCTGCCTGTTTCGACGTGACGGGATTGGAGCAACCGGCCTGCAGCCCCTGATGAAATCACTGGGCCTGACCCACGGTGGCTTTTACGCTCACTTCGCCTCAAAAAACGAACTGGTTGAAAAAGCCCTGCAACAGGCAGCATATGAAGTCGATGGCCTGTGTGCCGATATATTCAGCCAGCCGCAGCCGCTGCATGTGTTTATTGATGCCTACCTGTCGCAATGGCACGTGACCTCGCCCCATGAAGGCTGCCCATTGCCAACCATGTCTGCAGAAATGGCACAGCAAGGACATGCCAGCCCGACGACCGACAGCGTTATCAACGCAAGGCTCAAACAAATCGAAAGCACGCTGCCGGGCACAGAGGCGCAAGATCAGAGCATCATGATATTCGCCAGCTTGGTGGGCGCATTGGTGCTTGCCCGAAGCGCTGAAAGTGACGCATTAAGAGAAAAAATCCTGGATGTAACACGTAAAACACTGAAGCAATCAGTCGAGTAAAAGCGGCTGCAAACAAAAAAGGCCAGTCATTGACTGGCCTTCTGCATTCCCGCGCTTTACTTAGTTAACGGCAACCCGATCCCGGTTCTTGTCGAAAATGGCTTTGCCTATGCCTTTGACTTCCAACAACTCATCGGCCGAAGCAAAAGCGCCATTTGCCTCACGGTAAGCAACGATTGCTTTAGCCTTGGCGGCACCCACACCGGACAGTTCGCGCTGAAGTGTCGCCTCATCTGCCGTATTGAGGTTGATTGTCATCACTTGAACATCGGGTGAAGCCGCCGCAGCCACGACCGGTACACCTGTTTCGGCCACAGGAGCAGCATTAGTCGCGCTGGAAACACCGACCATCAAAGCCAAAAACATCGAAGAGAGCAAGGCAATACGCATAAGTGACACTCCAATACATCGTTAAGTGGAAACAGCTTTCCTGAGCTGTACTCCAAACTTAGGCGATGGTTGGAGGGTGTCAAAAATGTGTCAGTTGCAGGGTGTGTATAGACTAGGGCTCAATCCGATGTTGCAGGTGAATCCAGTCCACAATTTCACCCTCAGGTGAATATCCACTGACTGTTTCACGTAACAATTGTCGAACTCGTGGATAGTCGTCCTGATCTACTGCGTCAAGCAATTGATCAAGTTTTTGCTTGAGTTCACTCCAAGACAACATGTCCTCATTGGCACACATGATCATTGGATGCTGCGTAGCGATTACGTTGTCGCCAATCAGCAATTCTTCGTAAAGCTTTTCTCCAGGACGAAGCCCTGTGAATTCGATTTCAATGTCGCCATGCAAGTTCTTATCGGAGCGCACGCTTAGACCTGAAAGATGGATCATCTTCTCAGCCAGTTCGACAATGCGTACCGGTTCACCCATATCAAGAACAAAGACATCACCACCCTGCCCCATGGAGCCGGCCTGGATAACCAATTGGGCCGCCTCAGGAATGGTCATGAAGTATCGGGTAATCTTAGGATGAGTGACCGTCAGTGGGCCACCGGCTTTGATCTGCTTATGGAATAGAGGAATCACTGAACCCGATGAGCCCAACACATTGCCGAAACGAACCATAGTGAAACGAGTTTTATTGACCCTGACTACGTTTGACTTATCGCCCAGCAAGACAGGGGCTACCTCATGGCTGAGAGCCTGAAGCGTCATCTCAGCTAATCGCTTGGTACTCCCCATCACATTGGTCGGGCGTACGGCCTTGTCTGTGGAGATCAAGACAAAGTTCTCCACCCCTGCCTGAAGGGCTGCCTGAGCAGTGTTGAGTGTGCCAATAACGTTATTAAGGACCCCTTCCGCGATATTGTGCTCAACCATGGGCACATGCTTATAAGCCGCGGCGTGATAAACCGTATCAACCTTCCAGGTTTTCATCAGATCGAGCAGCTTCTGAGAATTTCGAACCGACCCCAAAATCGGTAGCACTTTCACCGAGAGCGATTCGCGACTCACCTGTTGCTCAAGCTCAGAAAGGATGCTGTAAAGATTGAACTCACTGTGTTCGAACAGTAATAACGTTGTTGGGTTCAGGGACAGAATCTGACGACATAGCTCAGAGCCAATTGAGCCTCCCGCGCCTGTGACTAAAACACATTGACCTTTAATGCAATGCTCTAACAAATCCGCCTGCGCGGGCACTGCATCACGACCCAGTAAATCAGCGATATCCACTTCCTGGATATCGTCAACCTTGACCCGGCCACTTGCCAAGTCCATGAAGCCGGGAACACTGCGTACATGCAGCGCAAAGCCCTCTAGCAATCCCAATATCTCGCGACGACGTGCACGTGATGACGAAGGGATGGCCAAAAGTAGTTCTTGAGCGCCAGTTCGATCGATCATCTGCTGCATATTTTCAGGCTTGAAAACCTGCAAGCCTGAAATAACCCGATCAGCAATGCTTTCATCATCATCAACGAAAGCCACAGGGCGCATCAGCCGGCCCATGCGCAATGCAGCAACCAACTGGTTACCCGCAGCACCCGCACCGTAAATAGCGACTCGCGGCAGGCCATCATCGCGACTGGTAAAAGGCACGTGCTGGGCAGCGGAAAACCAATCCCCCAAGAAGTACTGACGCATGGCCAAGCGTAAACCGCCCAACATGATCAAGCTCAGCCACCAATAGTTGAAAATGATTGAGCGTGGAACGACGTTGTCGTGATTGCTATACCAGTACACCACTACCGCCAGGATCAGCGCAGACAAGCTGACTGCTTTAATGATAGCGATGAGGGCATCATTGCCGAAATAGCGCATGACTGCGCGGTACATGCCAAAACGGATAAACAGGGGAATGGCTACTAAAGGCGCGGTGACAAATAGCCAGACATGCGTTTTGACTGGGTTAGTCATATCGTCTATACCCAGCCGAACAACGAACGCCAACCACAAGGCTAGCCAAACGAGCATGATGTCTGAGGCTACCTGAATAGCGCGCTTTTGCCGTCGAGACAAATTTAGTAAAAAAGATCTAATTATAGCCATAACCTCTTTGAACACCTGTGCAGTTCCAAAACCAATACGCAGCCTGCTGCTGTGTGCAAACCTAGTACTTATAAAGTAGCACCTGCTTACAAAGATGCTTCCTTTACAACACTACTCAATATCTCACAGGTCAGAGCTATCTCTTGGTCTGTCAGCGTAGGGTGAACCAAAAACATCATGCTTGTTTCACCTAGTTCTTTGGCGTGTTCAAGACGTTGAGCAGGCCTCCATCCAGTATTGTCAAAGGCCTTTTCAAGATAAACCTCTGAGCACGAGCCTGAAAAGGCAGGTACCCCTTGGGCAACAATTTCATTAAGAATGCGATCACGGGACCAATCTGCTTTAAGGCACTCAGGGCGCACAAACACGTAGCACTTATAGGCGGCATGAACGTCACTTGCTGGCAGGTCAGGTACTCGAAGAGCAGGTGACTGCTTCGCAGCGTTCCAAATCTGAAGGGCATTATTCAAACGAGTAGCTTGCCAGTCATGCATACGTCGCAACTGAATACGACCTATGACAGCTTGCACCTCCAGCATCCGCCAGTTCGTACCAAAGCTCTCGTGCAGCCAACGAAATCCGGGGGCATGCTCACGCTCATAGACAGCTTCCCAACTCTTGCCGTGATCTTTGTGTGCCCACATATCCAACCAGAGTTGGCGATCATTAGTCGTAACCATGCCCCCCTCACCACCTGTTGTCATGATCTTGTCCTGGCAAAAGGACCAGGCACCGACATGGCCAATAGAACCAACCGGACGGCCTTTGTAATGAGCTCCGTGAGCTTGAGCACAATCCTCAATAATCTTGAGGCCAAACTCATCTGCCAATGCCATGATTGGATCCATATCACATGACCAGCCTGCCAAATGGACACAAATCACCGCTTTAGTGCGAGGAGTCAAAACCTGGCGGATGGTTTCTGCAGTAATATTCTGCGAATTCAAATCCACATCGGCAAAAACTGGTATCGCTCCGGCATTTACAATACTTGAAACTGAAGCCAGGAAAGTGCGAGAGGTTACTATCACCTCATCACCAGTGCCAATACGAAGGGCTTTTAATGCCAAATCCAGGGCGACAGTCCCATTTGCCAAAGCCACGGCATATTCAGTCCCAGACCACGTAGCAAATTCTTTTTCAAAAAAACGAGTTTCCTGACCAGTCCAATAATTAACTTTATTCGACAAAATCACGGCACGGACTGCATCAGCTTCTTCATCAGAAAAAGAAGGCCATGGAGAAAAATTAGTATTTAGCACAATTAACCTCTGCGTAGACGCTGACCATCAATTATAAGTTTCATGAAGCTTACCATTTAATAATGCAGCCAGCCCAAGAATACCCTACACCAAAACCAACACCTGCAACTGTTTTGCCCTCAACTAAAACACCTTTATTTAACGACTCTTTAAGCGCGATAGGAATACTGCTTGAAACAGTATTACCACAGTGTGCAAACTCTGCAATAAACTTTTCAGAGGGCAGTTTAATTCTGCGCCGCAAAGAATCGAGCATAAATTTATTAGCTTGATGAAACGCAAACAAGTCAACCTGATCAATCGTAAATTCATCATCAAACAACGATGCAAATAGTTCAGGTACACGACGCATGGAAAATTCAAAAATAGCAGAGCCATTCATGTACAAATTGGCATCAGTACGAGAATTTCCACTGTCATCCGTATAAAGTTCGGGCTCTAAATTGAGTGCCGCGGGATGGCGAGCACCTCCAATAGGTACAATTAGATTTTTAGCACCCGCACCATCGGTGCCATAACGAAATCGATCAAGAAACGGGCCACTTGCAGACGCCTGAATCAACGTTGCTGCAGCGGCGTCTCCGAACAAGGTCCTAACACTTTTATCTGCGGGATGAATAAATTTGCTATAGCTTTCCGCCGTCACTAACAGGATATTTTTTGCTTGCCCTGTTTCAATCAATCCTTTGGCTAATCCCAGACCATAAATAAAACCTGAACAGCCCTGATTGTAATCAAAAGCTCCGCACAGTGTTGAAAGTCCAAGACGATCCTGCAAAATGCAAGCAGTGGCAGGTAAAAAGTAATCTGGGCTTTGAGTACACAGAATAATAAAATCTATCTCGGATCGATCGATAGTACCTGTTGCTAATAACTTTTCACACGCGAGAAAGGCTAAATCAGACGCACATTCATCCTGCGCAATAATTCGACGATCGCTAATTCCTGTTTTATTAAATATTTTATCTACGTTCCACTCGGGAAACTCACGCGCCAGTTCATCATTAGTCAGTGAGTTAACAGGAAGGACATATTCAATAGCTGTGACTCGGGCAAATACATTCATTTGATCATCCGGAAATACGTTTGGCTGGAACACCGAATACCGTAACACCTGGCGCAACTTTTCTGATGGCTACGCTCCCGGCACCGACAACTGCGTACTCACCCACTACAACCTTGGGCACAACAACCGCGTGAGAACCTAGAAATGCACCCTCTAACAATTTAACCCCCCCCGTTACATCACAATGACCACTCAGTGTGCAAAAGTCTGACACCAAGGTGTCATGGCCAATGGTGCAACTAGAGTTAATGGTGACAAAGTCACCGACAACTAAATCCGTCGAAAGGACTGTGAACGGGCAAATGACAGATCCCTCGCCAATTTTTACGCGGGGACCGACAATCACAGTAGGGTGAAGCAGAGTGTAAAAATTTGCGCCTTTAACTTTTAATTTATCTGTTAATATTTTTTTGACGCGAGGATTGGCAATTGCACAGACGACATATATGTCGTCTGCAGGGACAAAATTTTCGACAGTTGACAATATAGGCGGAAGATCAGAAAAACCATTTAGGGCATCTCCAGAATCATCAATAAAACCGGAAATTATCCATTCAGCGGTGTTCGTCGAACGAAGAGTTCCCTGGCTAATAAGATCCAAAAGCCAGGCATAAACTTCACGCCCAAAACCACCTGCCCCCAAGATCACAAGTTTATTTGTCTTGATCATGCAAGGTAGCCCCCATCAACAACCATAGCAGTGCCAGTAACCCAACGAGCTGCTGGTGAAAGAAGATAGTTAACTGCATAGGCAACATCGTCTGCCTTGCCAAAACCGAGAGGATGCCGCTGTTCGATCGCAAGCATTGAGTCAGCACCCACTAAAGACTCTAATGTATCGACTAGCTCAGTTTGTACGACCCCAGGAGCAATTGCGTTAACACGAATACCTTCACGTGCCAACTCTACGGCTGCCGCACGCACCATAGCCTCAACAGCCCCCTTGCTTGCGCAGTAACCGAGGAGCGCGGGTTCACCAGCTTGGGCCATTACAGAAGAAATCAGAACAATACTGCCACCAGAAGCACATACCCCCTTCTGACGAAAAGCCTTAATCAGTAAAAAACCTGAAGTTACATTGGTTGCCATGATCTTATCCCAATGCCCGGCACTCATAGCTCGAATTGGCATTGGCATCTGTACACCAGCAGCATGAACCAATCCATCCAGAGGAGATGTCCTTTTAACAACTTCCTTCAACCATTGAGAAACATCAGCACCAGACAAGAAATCAAATAACTCAATTGAATGACCTGCACCTTGTAACTGGCTAAGGGTAGACTCCAGGCGCGTCATGTCACGAGCAACTAATGTTAGACTTGCGCCCTGTTTACTAAGCCAAATAGCAACTGCACGCCCGATCCCTGAAGAAGCACCTGTTACCAGTATATGCTTGCCAGCCATCGAAAAAGGATTCACCTCTGTCACATTTCACCTTCGGTTTCAGAGTTGGAAGTAACGGTAAGCGAGCTAACCCAGACATTATCAAAATCAGCTATACATCCTGCCCAAGAATACCCGACGCCAAACCCAGCTAACATGAAGCGGCCAGATAAATGACTGCCTGCTTTATTCTGATGAAGACTAAGTGCAAGAGGAATTGAAGCGCAACTTGTATTGCCAACATCTTTCACATCCAACACTACCTTTTCAGGTGGTAGTTTCATCCGTTTAACCAGATGCTCCAGCATGAAGCGATTAGCCTGATGGAAAACATAATGATCGATCTCTTTTCCACTTGCTGTATTTGCTTCATGAAGAGCCTTTACGAGTGCCGGTACACGAGCCAGAGTAAATGCAAAAATCTCGGCACCATTCATGTACAGGTCGTAAGGCCCTCGAACTCCTGGTTCTGAGGTTTCAGTCGACTGACCATGGCGGTCTCGGAAACCTCCAGACGGCACGATCAGGTTCTTGGCTCCTCTCCCATCTGTCCCCATGACAAAGGGCATATCAGGAGCAGACGGGTCATGTTCCAATATCGTTGCTGACCCAGCGTCACCAAATAATGCTGCGACCGAACGATCTGCAGGAGAGACAATTTTACTGATGGTATCGCCGACCAATAACAAAGCACGTTGACTTCCACCACCAGACAAAAGTGATCCTGCTACCCAGAGCCCGTATGTATATCCTGAACAACCCAATGCGATGTCAAATGCTGCAGCGTGCATGGGTAGATTTAAGCGTTCTTGTAAGATGCATGCAGTGGCTGGCAAAGTGAAATCATGGGTCTGTGATACAAAAATCAAAGTATCAATAGTTGATCTGTCAATATTCAGATCACTTATCAGGCGTTCAGCTGCTGCGACACATAGATCTGAGGAGCATTCACTAGACACCACATGACGACGTTCTACTCCCGTGCTAGACATGATCTTGTTGAGATTTTCAGCACCAAATGCATCAGTAAGGCTGGTGACCTCGGCAACGTGAGCCGGCACAGCACAAGCTATTCCTTTGACACGAACATTTTTGACCGAACGGATGTGATTATTGCCAACCATCTTAAACTCCTGCTGTTCGAGTTTTGCGGGCTTGTATATTCAAAAGGCTCTTCAAGAAGATTTATTCCACTCTGCACAAGAGCGTCTAAAGTGCAGGAGTTTTTGTTCTAACGTACTCGTGAATTTTGGCGCAGAGGTAGACCATGACTTGGCAGGAATACGTTTGCAAATTTGATGATCCTCATCAAATACTTGACGATTAATTTGAGCACTAGAGGTAACAAAAGAAGATGTAATTTCTTTATATTTGGGCTCACTGTTTTTCACTGGATAAAGCCGACTGGTAAAAAAAGAAGACTGCGAATCTGAAGAGGGAAAAAAACTTTGCATCGAATACGAGTAACCATACGTAGAAGAAATCATTGAAAATGGAAAAATAAAAATACTCATATACCCTTGATAAGGCTCTGTTACCGAATAAAATCGATTCAAGCTTCTAAGACGCTTGGCAACCTTTTCATCTTCAACTGGTGAATACCATATTGAATTCTCGCCGTAAAACTCATTTTGACCAACACCTAAATTTAATGTTGCAAGCGTATTGGTATGTATTAACGGTATATGATAAGGCTCTAGAGCATTTTCTAGAGCAATGGTCCAATCACACTCAAAAGGGTATCTGTTAAAGTCTGCACGACTATCAATATCACCTCCAATCCTAACAAGCAAATCACTGATAACAGGCCCAAGTTGCTCGTTTAGGGTTGTATGCGGCTTTATAGCAAAAAACACAAGCTCACCGATAACTTCCAGTTTAAACTCATTGAGCCGGGCACTGGCAATATCACAGCCTTGAAAAGTCTTAATACCTGCCACATTGACTTTACCGCGAGTGTAACTCCAGCCATGGTAAAGACACTTTACCATTTGATTACCATAGTCTTCCGTAAAAAAACGAGCTCCACGATGAGGGCATAGATTATCGAACGCTACAAGATTTCCTTTGTCGTTAATAACAACCACTTCAAAATCTTGTATCTCAAAAAGTACAAAATCTCTATCATTCGCCAACTCAGACATGTGGGCAATTGGATGCCAATAAGACCGTACTAAATCATCAGCAATTTTAACAGAATCCAACACTGCCATCTTTTACGCTCACATAGCCAATATAAAAAATTTCAGAATATATATCCGCGCAACACACCTTATAAACTAACACTCGTGCTGCACGCAAAAATCAAATACCCGGAAAATTATTTCCGGGCTTGATAACTTAGCGCTCACCTCTTTTTTAAAGTTACAACTATATGGTAATAAGCGCCACAATATCTGACACTTTCACGCACTCATTCAACTTTTCTGCTGAAAGTGTTTTATCCAAACGTTCATCCGCCAACGCCATAAAGGTAACGACAGCAATCGAGTCCCACGCCAGATCTGCGAGTGTATCGTCAAGGCTCACCGTCCCTTCATCTGCTTCCATTGCTTCTTCGATAAGGTTCAGAATTTTTTCTTGCATAGCATTTTCCCTACGATTTATCAGTAGTACGTTTTTGCTCAATGGACCCGGTGAAGGCTTCCATAGTCGCGTTATTTTCCTGCGAAATGCCTTCTTTTATAAGCACTTTTTTTATGGTTAGAAAAAGAATTTTTATATCGAGCCATAGCGTGTGGTTGTCGACATACCAGACATCAAGCTTGAATTTCTCATCCCAACTTAAACTATTACGTCCATTGATCTGAGCCCAACCTGTTACGCCGGGCTTAACCTCATGCCGTCTTCTCTGTTCATCCGAGTAAAGCGGTAGATATTGCATCAGCAAGGGCCTAGGTCCAACTAAACTCATATCCCCCTTCAAAACGTTCCAGAGCTCTGGCAGCTCATCCAGACTGCTCGAGCGTAAAAAACGTCCAAGAGGTGTCATCCGCTCACTGTCTGGGAGAGGCCGACCGTTACTATCGACCGCATCACGCATAGTTCGAAATTTGATCATGTGAAATGATTTCCCGTGCAAACCTGGTCTTTCCTGTTTAAATAACACAGGAGACCCAAGTTTTTTGCGCACCCGCCAAGCAACTATAAGAATTACAGGAAATAGTATTAATAAACCAATTAGCGAAAAAACAACATCGAACAGCCTTTTCATAAATACCACCTAGAAAAGCATACTAAAATAAAAAAAACAGGATAAATACGAGAGCCCGGCTTTCTTTTTTATTTCTACGAAACTTGGAAGCCAACTTGGAAAGATATATCTTATCAAAAAATGAGTTTCTTTTTATGCGATCAACAATAGTAGCGCACTTTATATCCGCGCCTGATTTCTCAGCGATCCAAAGGATGTTTTCGCGATACCAACCACTCCGTAAAATTTTAAGTCTAGCCAGAACTCCCGAGAATGCACCCATTGCACCGTAAACATTATTAGCATGTTGCCGATAAAAAATATGAGCCTCTTTGTCGAAGACCCAATGAATATCATTGGTTCTGCACAGCGCATATATCAACCAATCATGAGAGCGCCCCCTGTATGATTCTATCGCTGCTATTTTTTCCTGAACTAACAAGCAAACATCGCGAGTTAAAACATAAGTACACCCAGCAGAGGCCCCTTGAAAGAGATAATCAAACTCTTTCTGAGATTGACTCTTATCAATATAACCAGCTTTTTTCATGGCATTATCATATGAAACAAGATTTGACGAATATCCACCCGCCTCCTCCAACTGCATAGTCTTTAAAGCAGCCTTTAACTTTCCAGGGGCCCAAACATCATCTTGATCTGCAAGGCTAACGTGGGTAAAACCCTGATAGTCTGAAAAACTAATAAGCTTAAAAAAATTGCCCGCAGCCGAACCCGTAAAATCACCAAAATTATCCACAACAGTTACATTTTTATACTTAGACGCAAATAAATTCAGTATATCTACTGTATCATCCGTTGAACCGTCATCACGCGCGAACAAATGCCAATCTTTATGCGTTTGAGCAATAAAAGATTCCAACTGCTCCTCGATATATAGCGAACCGTTGTAGGTAGCAAGCAAAATAGCAACTTTACAATCCATAGTATTAACACCAAAAATAAAAATACATTTTATTCACTAATAACATCAAGGTTTAACATTTCTGAAAATATCATAAAACATCAGACCAAAAAAAACCAAACCTAACAACAGGTCCACTTGACTATATTTACTATCAGGATTACCACTAAACATAAACGCGCCTTTAGAAACTACGGCCGCGCCTAGAACATAAGCAGAAAACCTGATACCAGCGACCTCACTTACGGAAAAAGCAAATGCCATTAGAAGCACAGCAGCGGTAAGAAAAACTTTAGTTCTTATATCTGATTGCTCATTAAACAAAGCCGTCCAAGAAACAAACCAAATAAGCAATATAAATATTTTCTTAAGAATAGACGCATTCTCTCCTCCTTGAAAATACACAGACCTTATCCCAAAATCATAGTGAGACATAAAGCTGATCAACAAATATGATATCTGCTGAGAAAACACAATAAGGACCAACGCACCTATCATCACCCAACGAAGAAGCCCTGCTTGTACTGTTGGAAACAATCCACAGAACATGCAGACCATAGCGTACAACATTATCATCACAACAGCTGAGTCATGAAAAGCTATCGAAACCAATGACAAAATAAATACCCGTGGTGTTAATAACTTACCATGCGAGGCAAGATAGGCTATAACAATATACGCGGGAGCCGCTCTTAAAGCTGTTGTCAGCAATAGCGGTGAAAGTGCCAATGTAAAAAACAACCAACCACGTTGCTGCTGTTCATTTGCATCTCGCATTAAGACGTAAACAAAAGCAAAATAAAAAAGTTGGACTATTAATGCCAGACAATCGACAACGTGCTCTGCACTGTCAAAAAAACCAAAAGGATTCTTTAAAATATAACGTGAAACCCACTCTGCGGCATATTCATCAGGCGACCTGAGATATCCGCCATTTTTCACTAACGTCACATAATTACTATAATCCGGAAATCCAGACCCACCAATATAATAATAAACACCCAAAACAAAAAAGATCACCAATAAAAACATAGATCTATTTGTATTCACTATGTACTGCACCGCCCCCTCCCCACCAAAACGCACAATTATTTCAACATATACTTACGCTTGGAAACTATAAAAAACAACCACCACACCAAGCACCAATACTAACTGACCAATCAACTTACCCGTTATAATGCTTGCCGCACACTTTATTTCATTACCAGCATCAAGCGCTTTAAAAAATACTCTATCAACATAGGTAAACATTATGATTGAAGCGCAAAAATTCAAAAGCTGTCCTGTATAGGCAAGAGTCATTCTTATCTCAGGATACTTCATACTCAAAACAAACGGCATAACAATTGCCAAATTAATTAGAAGACTAACCAACACTGAAAAAAAAGTAACTTTTGAAAGATAGTCAAAGTCTATACGCCACCAGTATTCTTTTTTCCCCAAAGCCCCAAACACCCCTGTAAAACCAAGAATTTGTATGTACTTCAGTGGTTTGGATGCATATTGAGATTTACACACAAATATTATTAACAACAACCCTACGCACATAGAATAGCCAAACATGGCAGGCACACCAATAGTGGTAACTTTTTTCTCTAACAATAAAGATATACCAAAAACAGACACCATGTTCATGATTCGAGCAAGGTATTGAACCCAATTTGCAATTGCTAGTACCTGCGTAGTGCCATCCACGTTTACTCTGGCTCTAACCATTACGGCATATACATCAAAAACTTGCGCACCCACCAACGTCAAAATGACTAACAACTCGAACACAAATACAATATTAATATTCATCACTAACTCTTTTTTTATTCATCACCAACCTGCTTTTTATGTCATAATTTTTATTTAAACAGACTATCCAACGATACTTCTGCCACTCTATCTTTTTCACTCACAATAACGTTCTCCATCGCCGGCCACTCAATACCTATACGGCTGTCGCTCCAGAGTAAAGAGCGCTCAGAGGATTTATTATAATAATTAGTCGTCTTGTAAAGGAATTGTGTATTATCCTCAAGAGATAAAAACCCGTGCGCAAAGCCCTCAGGGACCCACAACATCTTTTTATTGAAGTTACTAAGTTCAACGCCTACCCATTTCAAAAAATATGGTGACTCAGGGCGAATATCAACTACCACATCGAACGCAGCACCCTCCACAACTCTAACAAGCTTACCTTGAGAATACGGTGCTTCTTGATAATGTAAACCTCGTAGAACACCTCGCTTTGAACTCGAGTGATTATCTTGTACAAAAGGCCCGGCCGCCGGTAACCCTAGAGCTTCTAAATTATTGGCAAACACCTCTTCGTTAAAACTCTCCATAAACCAACCACGGTCATCACTGTACACTGCAGGTTCAATAATCAACACATCAGGAATATCTGTACGGAGAATTTTCATTATTTATCAGTCTCGGATAACAACTTTTGCAGATACTGCCCATACCCGGTTTTTTTCAATTTCTCAGCCTGCTCACCCAATTTTTCAGGCGTTATCCAGCCGCTGTTAAACGCAATTTCTTCCAGGCAGGCAACTTTCAAGCCCTGACGGTGCTCGATGGTGTGCACAAAGTGACTGGCCTCAAGCAATGACTCATGCGTTCCAGTATCCAGCCATGCAAAACCGCGCCCCAACATTTCTACTTTCAAGCCGCCTTGCTCAAGGTAGGTACGGTTGACATCTGTAATCTCTAGCTCGCCTCGTGAAGACGGCTTAATGCTTTTTGCGATTTTCACGACGTCGTTGTCATAAAAATACAGCCCTGTGACTGCATAGTTCGATTTGGGTTTGGCGGGCTTTTCTTCAATACTCAGCGCTCGACCATTGCTGTCGAACTCCACCACACCAAAGCGTTCTGGATCTGAAACATGATAGCCAAATACAGTTGCACCCGATGTCTGAGACATGGCTGAACGCAGGTTGTCCGAGAAATGTTGACCGTAAAAAATATTGTCGCCAAGGATCAAACAAACTGAATCATTCCCGATGAACTCATCGCCTATGATGAATGCTTGAGCCAATCCATCGGGGCTAGGCTGCTCTGCATAACTCAGCTCGATACCGTACTGACTACCATCGCCTAACAACTTCTTGAAGCATGGCAAATCCTCTGGCGTGGAGATGATCAAAATCTCGCGCATTCCTGCCAGCATCAACACCGACAGAGGGTAGAAAATCATTGGCTTGTCGTAGATAGGCAACATTTGCTTAGACACGCCCAAGGTGAGCGGATGCAATCGGGTGCCTGAACCGCCAGCGAGGATGATGCCTTTACGTTTAATAGTGGTCATGTCGCGAGCACTTCCTTAACTTTTTGTTCGCCCCCTCCCCCTACATCTACATGTTATGGGTTGGACTAATCTGAATAAACACGCTACCGCCCCAGGATTAATCGTTGATCTCCTGAGAACGGTTTTCATTAACGATATAGTGGGCTCAGCCCTGATTTACCTACAGAGTAGAAATACTCGTGACAGGCAAACTGATCTGCTGCTGACGATTCATTAAGTTGATGAGCAGAATGACCCGCTCCTCGCCGTCCATAGACATGAATATGGACTCAATACCCGCGAAGCCTTGGTCAAGAATGGTGACTTTGTCGCCAGCATTAAATTTGGAGATGACGTGCGTGTCTGCACGTGATTGTAGTTGAAGGATCAACTCGTGACTGACGGCCAAAGGTCGCCCGCCAAATGCAACAACCCGCGCGACTCCGCGGGTTGAGCGTAATGGTGCCCAGTTGGCGCCTTCCGGCATGTTGATAAACAGATAGCCAGGGAACAAAGACTCTTTAACGCAGCTCAGCTGACCACGTAGCAACTTTTCACGTCGGCAAACTGGGCGTGAACATTCGTAGCCTTGGCGCTGGAGATTTTCCTCTGCACGTTCGTCTTGTTTGGGCTTGCATTGCACCAGGTACCAGTCATCAGATTTCGGCGTGCTGGGATCAGGCGGTACAGGGGTGTTTGTTATTTGCATGGGGACTTCATTAATGGGTTCATCCGTGTTTACCATTTTGCTCTGCATCTGCGCATGGTAAGCCACTGGGTTCTTATCATGACTGCAATCAGCTTCGCACAAGCGGCTCAGCGCCTGTCGGGACAAGGACATCGACAACTCTGTTTTGAGCGTGATACAGGCTCAACAGTTCCCTTGCCAATGCTTTCCTTGCCCGCTCATCACCGTGTACCAAACGTATCTCTTCAGGCCACTCAGTCATGCCTGATACAAAGTTGAGCAAGTCTACCTGGTCGGCATGGGCGGAATATCCACCCAATGTGCTGACGCCAGCATGGATCATACAGCGCTCACCTTCCAATTCAACAAAACCGCCTGACTGAGCGTATTTTTGTATAGCCGCCCCAGGTGTTCCCTTCGCCTGATACCCCGTAAAAAGCACATTATGCCGTTGGTCAGCCAACATCCTTTTCAGGTAATTGACTATTCGACCGCTGGAGCACATCCCTCCTCCGGCGATGACGATTGCCGGCCGACCCGTGCTGGCCAGATAGTTAACGGTCTGCAAGTGCCGGGCATGGCTGTCGATAGTGATCAACTGCTCAAAATGCAAAGGGTTGCGTCCATGACCCAAACGCACTTGCGCCTCTTCATTCCAATAGTCCTGCAGTTCACGATAGACCTTGGTTAGACGACTTGCTAACGGTGAATCAAGAATAACCGGCACTTGTGGCCAATTAATGGGAAGAAATTGATCGTCATCACATACTGCTTGCGCCGGCCCCAGCAACGCTTTGCGATGCAGGATATCTTCGATTTCGTAGAGTAGCTCTTGAGTACGGCCCATGCTGAATGCCGGTATCAGTAACGTTCCATGATCAGCCAAAGCCCTGTCGATAGCGATTTCCAGGCGTTCTTGGCGGTCCAGACGATTTTCGTGTAAACGGTCGCCGTAAGTGCTCTCAAGAACCAGCACATCTGCCCTCTTGGGTGACACAGGCGCAAGCAGAAATGGTGAATGCGGAGCGCCCAAATCACCCGAAAAGACGATGCGTCGCGTCAACGCTGCCTGAGGATAATCTAGATCGCACTCCACATAGGCTGATCCCAGTATGTGGCCTGCTCTCTGCAGCCTGATTTGAGCGCGCAGGTTATCTGTTTGCTCGATGTTGAACCAATGGCCAAAAGGCAGCGCAATCACTTGTTGGTGCACACGCTGTAAATATCGCTCGATGATCTTCGGCTCACGACTCACCTCAAGCTTGAATGCATCCTCAAGTATCAATGGCAGCAATTTGGCTGATGGTTCACTGCACAGGATTGGCCCCTTGAATCCTGCAGCAAGCAAATGAGGAAGACGCCCCACATGGTCGGCATGGATATGGGTGATGACCAAGGCTTTTATGCCTTCAAGCGAAAAGTCGATTTGCGGGTACAGTGGGTTCCTGTCTAAAGCGATACGTTCGTCACTGCCTTGAAAAAGCCCGCAGTCGATCAGAATACTGCTCTGGCTTGTCATCTGTAATTGATGACACGAGCCTGTGACGCCGTTGATGGCACCGTGATGTTTTACAATCGGATATGCCATGTACTTGCTCTCGCCAATCAGAATTTAGGGCTATCCCCCACCCAGGCTCTCGACTCGTCGCGCAGCCATTGAATTTCGAATCAAAACAATCACGGCACCTGCCGCAGTGCCAAAAACCACCCCTAGCAGTACAAGCAAATTCTTTTTGGGCTTGATTGGGCCCAGTGGCTCAAGCGCCTTGCGGTCAACTGACACTAACTGAATACTACTGAATTCAAGGCTACCCGCCTTCCCCAAACGGACTATCTCAGCTCGAATTGGCTGAACCTCACTCAGAAAAACCTCTTCATTTTCACGCCGCTCAAGCACTTCAACTTCACGATTATTTTGCAGCATCCACATTTCACGCTCGATTTGTGCAATACGGGCCTCCGTGAAGTCATCACTGTTGCGTTTGAGCAATGCAGAGCGTTCCGCTTCGAGGATCTCGACCCCCATAAAATAAAGTGGGATCTGCTGATTATTGATCTCGGTGTACATGGTAGGTCCTTCACCCGCGCGAAAATTCTCAGACAAACCCGATGGCATTGTTGGCTTTTGAATCCCCAGCGATTGAGCAATATCGATGGCCTCCTTTAATTGAGCTATTCGATCCATTCGCCCAACCCTGAGCTGCTTTCGTAGCGCGACAAGCTCGTCCTGCAATTGCGAACGCTGAACGGCATCGTTCTCCAGCAGTATTGCAATGCGGGCTTGCTTGCTGACGTCATACTCGGTGCGAGCCGCATCGATGCTGTCTCCAAGCTCCGCAAGACGGTTCTCAATGATGATATTGAGATCGGCTTCTATCTTTTTACGCTCCACTTCAATTGCATACTCAACGAAGCTATTGAGAATTCGAGCACCGTCAACACCCTCGGGATAGCTCAACTCCAAATGAATTAGAGCACTTGAAAACCCAACCTTGTCGGGCGCAGATGTGATGACCTTCAATGAGGATCTAATGAGGGACTCAAAGCTCTGTTCCATCGTAACGCCTGGACGCTGCACGTTACTGAACAGTGCCTGATTCGCTCTAATAAAACCTGACCGCACACCATACGACTCAAGAGCCGAGCCCACTCTTGTCAGAGCCTTATCGGGAGGAAGTGTGTAGACACCTGAACGGTTAAGCGCATCCAGCGCATTAAGCGCAACCGGACGAAGCACACTGGTAACCTGGTACTCAGATGTGATGAACCTGGTACAGGCATAAGCAGACAAACCAAAGAGTGTGCCCAGTAGCAGAATCAGACGCCTGCCCTGCCAAATCAGTTTGGAAATACCAAAAATATTGATGTCATGCCTTGCGACGGCACTGGAAACAGAGGAAGTATTGCTCACCAACAAAGCCTGCTTTCAATGAAACATGGCGGGCTCGGCTGCAGGGATATTCATTGCTGAACAGCAGGTGCTTAAATCAGAGCACCTGAATACGCAGGGAAATAGCTGGCAATCGAGGATTGGCCGTATTCTGCATGCATTACCAAGGCGTACATAGAATACGAAGCCTGACTTTCTGTAGGACTTTTCCTATGAAGGTGACTGCTGCGGGACCAAGGAGGCGCTCCTTGCCCCGATGCGCCAAGCTCTTTGTATTAAGGCTGCAACACGCTGCGCTTCAATCGTGTAGCTTTTCGCTTGTATGCAATAAAGCCCATTGCAGGCCCAATCAGCATGCCAAGCAGCAATGCACCGATAAAAAACAGTGAAGCTGGCAGCTCAGGTGTACTCCACCCAAGAAAAACCAAAGACGTGGGCTGCTGGTTTTCGAGAATAAAAATCATCGTCCCGAAAATAACTACCAGCGCAAAAGCCACCAGAACTGCACGCTTAACGCTACTCATCTGTAACTCCCATGTCCCTAAGGATTAAATATCGTCTTCCTCATCTTCATTCACTCGATCCCGTAGCTCTTTACCCGGCTTGAAATGAGGAACAAATTTACCGTCGAGACTTACAGACTGGCCGGTTTTTGGGTTACGGCCGACCCGTGGTGCGCGGTAATGCAGTGAAAAACTACCAAAGCCACGGATTTCAATTCGATCTCCGGTCGCCAGGCACTGTGACATTTGTTCAAGCATGGTCTTGATAGCCAGCTCAACATCTTTGGATGAGAGCAGCCCTTGATGGGTGACAATTCGTTCGATCAACTCCGACTTCGTCATATTTTTCCCTTCTTTTTCAAGCAGCTAGATCAGCGCTTCAAAGGTTTTAGCATGATCAATTGAATTTGAACAGCCCAGATCTTGACTTATCTTTGCAGACCTCTGCGTAATTGCTCAGGTATGCCTGACATACCTGTCAACCATCACTTCAGGTAAAGCACACCATCAACCTGCCCGACATGCGCGCAGAGAGTTCCTGACCGGCAATTGAGATAGATACCGTGTACTGGAGCCGAGGGCCACAAGGACCTCCAGAATCGCGTCGTACTGGCTCTGTATGCTTTATGTCTAAGAAAACAATACTCAAATCACAGGCACAAAAAAGGGCGACCTAAGTCGCCCTTTTTCTATGGTCAATCAGAACTTAGTTCTGTTTTTCCATTTGTGCACGCAGCAGGTCGCCCAGAGTGGTCGGACCAGCAGCGATCTCAGAGGTAGCTGGCTTGTCGCGCAGGCTCTGGATTGCTTCCTTCTCGTCTTCAACGTCTTTCGACTTGATGGACAGTTGGATTACGCGGCTCTTGCGATCAACGCTGATGATCTTGGCTTCTACTTCTTCGCCTTCTTTCAGAACGTTACGCGCGTCTTCGATGCGGTCACGGCTGATTTCGGAGGCTTTCAGAGTTGCTTCGATATCGTTGGCCAGAGTGATGATGGCGCCTTTAGCGTCAACTTCTTTCACGATGCCCTTAACGATTGCGCCTTTGTCGTTCTCTTGTACGTACTCGGAGAACGGATCGCTTTCCAGCTGCTTGATACCCAGGGAGATGCGCTCACGCTCTGGATCAACAGACAGGATAACGGTGTCAAGCTCGTCGCCCTTCTTGAAACGACGTACGGCTTCTTCGCCCACTTCGTTCCAGGAGATGTCGGACAGGTGAACCAGGCCGTCGATGCCGCCGTCCAGACCAATGAAGATACCGAAATCGGTGATCGACTTGATGGTGCCGGAGATTTTATCGCCCTTGTTGAACTGGCCAGAGAAATCTTCCCATGGGTTAGATTTGCACTGCTTGATGCCCAAGGAGATACGACGACGCTCTTCGTCGATGTCCAGAACCATAACTTCCACTTCGTCGCCGACTTGTACGACTTTCGAAGGGTGGATGTTTTTGTTGGTCCAGTCCATTTCAGAAACGTGTACCAGACCTTCAACGCCTTCTTCCAGCTCAGCGAAGCAGCCGTAGTCGGTCAGGTTGGTTACACGAGCGGTAACGCGAGTGCTTTCTGGGTAACGGGCTTTGATAGCAACCCATGGATCTTCGCCCAGTTGCTTCAGGCCCAGGGAAACACGATTGCGTTCGCGATCGTACTTCAGAACCTTGACATCGATCTCGTCGCCAACGTTGACAATTTCGGAAGGATGCTTGATGCGCTTCCAGGCCATGTCAGTGATGTGCAGCAGGCCATCAACGCCACCCAGGTCGACGAATGCGCCGTAGTCGGTGAGGTTTTTGACGATACCTTTAACTTGCTGACCTTCTTGCAGGGATTCCAGCAGAGCTTCACGCTCAGCCGAGTTCTCTGCTTCAAGTACGCTGCGACGCGAAACAACAACGTTGTTGCGCTTCTGGTCAAGCTTGATGACCTTGAATTCCAGCTCTTTGCCTTCCAGGTGCGTGGTGTCGCGCACTGGACGAACGTCAACCAGAGAACCTGGCAGGAACGCACGGATGCCGTTAACGTCGACAGTGAAGCCGCCTTTAACCTTACCGTTGATAACGCCCTTGACCACTTCTTCAGCTGCGAAGGCTGCTTCCAGAACGATCCAGCATTCAGCGCGCTTGGCTTTTTCACGGGACAGCTTGGTTTCGCCAAAGCCGTCTTCGACCGCGTCCAGCGCAACGTGAACTTCATCACCGATGTTGATGTTCAGTTCGCCAGCGTCGTTGTGGAACTGCTCCAGCGGGATGAGGCCTTCAGACTTCAAACCAGCGTGAACGGTAACCCAACCAGCTTGGTAATCGATATCAACGATGATAGCGGTGATGATCGAGCCAGCCTGAAGATTCAGGGTTTTTAGGCTTTCTTCAAACAGTTCTGCAAAGCTTTCGCTCATTTTAATTCCTGTTGATCAAGGGCGAAGGAATACGCCCATCTGCCACATTCCAGACAATGTGGGTTACGTTCATATAAAAGAAGGCATGCAGGACTATTTCTGGTCTCCTGCACGCGTTCTTGGTCATCCGGCGAGATCGCGAAGGGCGATTTCACTCTTGATGCGTTCTAACACCTGCTCGATGGATAACTCCGTAGAGTCAAGCTGTATGGCATCAGCCGCCGGCTTTAGCGGGGCTATTGCACGCTGCGTGTCACGCTCATCACGGGCACGTATCTCATCCAACAGACGCGGGAGACTAACATCATCCCCCTTGGCCTTCAACTGCAAGTAACGGCGACGGGCCCTCTCCTCGGCACTGGCCGTCAGGAAAACCTTCAGCGGAGCCTCAGGAAAAACCACTGTTCCCATATCGCGACCA
This sequence comes from Pseudomonas helleri, assembly GCF_001043025.1. Taxonomy (GTDB): domain Bacteria; phylum Pseudomonadota; class Gammaproteobacteria; order Pseudomonadales; family Pseudomonadaceae; genus Aquipseudomonas; species Aquipseudomonas helleri. The sequence continues at coordinate 41,573 of NZ_JYLD01000004.1, forward strand.
TCGGCAACCAGCCCCGGAAACTCCCTGAATGCACGCTGACGCTGCAGCAAAGCCTCGCGAACAGCGGGTAGCGCCGCCACTTGCGATGCACCCTTTGCAACCGTCTCATTACGAATAGCCAGCGTGACGTCTTCACCTTCAAGCACGATACGCGCCGACTTACCTTCCGTCGCCCCGACGAACTGCACATCAAGGTGAGCCGCCAACTGACTTAACAAAGCTTCGTTATCGAGCGCGACACCATGGTTAACAGCGGCAAACGCCAGCAAACGGTACAAGGCGCCAGAGTCCAGCAATGCCCAGCCCAAATGCTCGGCCAGGCGACCTGCAACGGTGCCCTTGCCCGAACCACTAGGTCCGTCGATGGTGATGACTGGCGCCACCGACATCACGACTGCGCCTCTTGCGCCACACGAATACCGACCTGCTTGCACAGCGCCAGGAAGTTCGGGAAAGACGTCGCGACGTTAGCACAATCGTGAATACGGATTGGCGCCGTAGCACGCAGCGAAGCAATGCTGAATGCCATCGCAATACGGTGGTCGCCATGACCATGAACTTCACCGCCAACGATGGAGCCGCCATCAATAATGATGCCGTCAGGGGTCGGTTCGCATTTGACGCCCAAGGTCAGCAAGCCGTCAGCCATCACCTGGATACGGTCCGACTCCTTGACTCGCAGCTCTTCGGCGCCGCGCAGAACAGTACGACCTTCTGCCACCGCCGCAGCTACAAACAGTACCGGGAACTCATCAATTGCCAATGGCACCAGCGCTTCCGGAATGTCGATACCTTTAAGCTTGGCAGCCCGTACACGCAGGTCCGCCACTGGCTCGCCGCCTACTTCGCGCTGGTTTTCGAGGGTGATGTCAGCACCCATCAAACGCAAGATGTCGATCACGCCTGTGCGAGTAGGGTTGATGCCTACGTGCTCCAGCAACAGGTCCGAACCTTCAGCAATAGAAGCCGCTACCAGGAAGAACGCCGACGACGAGATATCGCCCGGCACCTCGATGTGCGTTGCCGTGAGCTTGTGGCCCGACTCGACCGACGCCGTAGGTCCGTTGACGCTGACCGGGTAACCAAAACCACGCAACATGCGTTCGGTGTGATCGCGGGTTGGCGCAGGCTCAGTGACAGAGGTAGTGCCTTCGGCATACAAACCCGCCAGCAACAGGCAGGATTTCACTTGGGCACTGGCCATTGGCAATGTGTAATTCACACCTTTAAGGGCGTGACCGCCACGAATGGTCATGGGCGGGCGACCCTCAGCCGCCGTTTCAATCACAGCACCCATTTCACGCAGCGGGTTGGCCACACGGTTCATTGGGCGCTTGGTCAGCGATGCATCACCGGTCAGCGTCGTGTCAAAGCTCTGTGCGGCCAAAAGACCCGACAACAAGCGCATCGACGTACCCGAGTTACCCAGATATATGGGCCCGGGCGGCGCTTTCAAGCCATGCAGGCCAACGCCGTGAATGGTCACACGACCCTGGTGCGGTCCTTCAATAACAACGCCCATGTCACGGAACGCTTGCAGCGTTGCCAGAGCGTCTTCGCCCTCAAGAAAACCTTCAACCTGCGTCGTGCCCTCAGCCAACGAGCCGAGCATGATCGAGCGGTGAGAAATGGACTTGTCGCCTGGCACACGGATTTGGCCAGTTACAGTGCCACCTGGTTCAGCCAGGAAAATCAGATCATTTGAATTCATAGGGTCCACATATGCCCGGCGGGCCAGGATTTTACTGAAATGCTCTCGAGCAACTCGGGCGCGGGTAAAAACGCCCAGCAATTGATGCCCGTCCCCTGCATCGACCGCGTCGCGCAAGGCGTCGAGGTCGCTACGAAATGTATCCAATGTGCGCAGCACCGCCTCGCGGTTAGCGAGGAAGATGTCATGCCACATTACCGGGTCGCTCCCGGCGATTCTTGTGAAATCGCGGAAGCCCCCCGCAGCGTACCGAAAGATCTCCAGATTCTCATTGCGCTTGGCAAGAGAATCGACCAACCCAAACGCCAGCAGGTGTGGCAGATGACTGGTTGCAGCGAGGACTTCGTCGTGGCGTTCGACCTGCATGTGTTCAACATCTGCACCCAGTGCGCGCCATAGCACATCGACCAGGGCCAGCGCAGCAGGATCGGTTTCAGCCACAGGCGTCAAAATGACTTTGTGCCGCTCGAACAGGCTGGCATTTGAAGCCTCTACACCGCTTTGCTCAGACCCGGCAATAGGATGCCCCGGCACGAAACGCGGCGGCATGGCACCAAACGCCTGAGCTGCAGCGCGTACCACGTTACCCTTGGCACTGCCGACATCGGTCAATACCGCGTGGCCCAGATCAATGCCCGCCAACAAGCCGAGCATTTTCTCCATGGCCAGAATTGGCACGGCCAACTGAATAACGTCGGCGCCACGGCAAGCCACCGCCAGATCAGCTTCACAGCGATCAACCACACCCAGCTCGACTGCCAGGGCTCGCGACTTCGGGTTCAGATCAACACCGACCACCTCGGCGCACAAGCCACTTTCACGCATACCTTTAGCGAAAGAGCCACCAATCAGGCCCAATCCTACAACCACCAGCCGACCTACAATAGGCGCAACAGGTTTCAGCGATATAACATCAACCACGAGCAAGAACCTTGGCCAGCGCCTCAAGCAAACGGGTGTTTTCCGCTGGCAGACCAATGGTGACTCGCAAGTGATTCGGCATGCCGTAGTTGGCCACCGGACGCACAATGACGCCTTCACGCAACAAGCCTTGATAAACCGGCGCTGCGACCTGCCCCAGATCCACCGCAATAAAATTGCCCTTGGAGGGAATCCACTGCAAGCCCAACTCACGGAAGCCGTCTTGCAACTGCTCCATGCCCGCCTCGTTGAGGCGGCGGCTTTCGGCCAGATAGTCGGCATCTTGCAGCGCAGCGCAGGCTGCGGCCAGCGCCAGGCTGTTGACGTTGAATGGCTGTCGAACACGGTTCAACACGTCGGCCACCACTGCGCTCGACAGACCGTATCCTACCCGCAAGGCGGCCAGGCCATAGGCCTTGGAGAAGGTTCGCGAGACCAGCAAGTTCGGGTAAGCCGACAGGAACTCCACGCCATCCGGCAATTCACTGCCTTCTGCGTACTCGATATACGCCTCGTCCAGAACCACCAGCACACGCTCAGGCACATCTTGCAAAAACTCGTTGAGCGCCTCGGCGCTGAACCAGGTGCCGGTCGGGTTGTTCGGGTTGGCGAGGAACACCACACGGGTGTTCTCGTCTATCGCCCCCAGCATGGCCGGCAAGTCATGGCCCCAGTCTTTGGCCGGAACGACATGCGCCGTCGCACCAATGGCCTGAGTCACGATCGGGTACACCGCGAACGCATGCTCACTGAACACGGCATTCAGGCCTGGCGCCAGGTACGCACGCGCAACCAGCTCCAGGATATCGTTAGAACCATTGCCCAGCGTCACTTGATTCAGTTGCACGCCAGTTTGCTCGGCCAGCAAGGTTTTCAGGGCGAAACCGTTACCGTCTGGATAACGCGTCAGCTCAGCCAGTTCTTCACGAATGGCCGCCAGCGCCTTGGGGCTTGCACCCAAAGGATTTTCGTTACTGGCCAGTTTGACGATGGTTGCCGGATCAATATCCAGCTCACGCGCCAGCTCGTCCACAGGCTTGCCCGGGACGTATGGCGAAAGTTGCTGCACGCCCGGCTGTGCCAGGGCGAGGAAATCACCGCTCATGTAAACCGCCTCAGAGAACCGCTTTCGGATAGGAGCCCAGCACTTTGAGCGCTACGGCTTCCTGACTGATCTGCTCCAACACACTTTTGACCAACGGGTCGCGGTGGTGGCCAGCAAAGTCAATGAAGAACACATAGGTCCACTTGCCGCTACGCGATGGACGCGTCTCAATGCGCGTGAGGTCGATGCCATTTTCATGGAATGGCACCAACAACTCATGCAGCGCACCCGGACGGTTGCTCATCGACACGATAATCGAGGTTTTGTCATCCCCGGTCGGCGGCACTTCCTGGTTGCCAATCATCAAGAAACGCGTGGAGTTATCCGGGCGATCTTCGATTTTTTCAGCCAGACGGGTCAGACCGTACAGGCCTGCTGCCATGTCGCCAGCAATCGCTGCGGAGTTCCACTCGCCTTTAACCCGCTTGGCCGCTTCGGCATTGCTCGACACGGCAATCCGCTCAACGTTCGGGTAGTGCGCGTCCAGCCACTTGCGGCACTGGGCCAACGACTGGGCATGCGAATAGATACGGCTAATGCTGTCGGTTTTGGTATTTTCGCCCACCAGCAGGTGGTGGTGGATACGCAGCTCAACTTCGCCGCAGATCACCATGTCGTGTTCAAGGAAGCTGTCCAGCGTGTGGTTAACAGCGCCTTCGGTGGAGTTCTCTACCGGCACCACTCCAAAGTTCACCGCACCCGCCGCCACTTCACGGAACACTTCATCAATCGCAGCCATCGGCTTGCTGATGACCGCGTGACCAAAGTGCTTCATGGCCGCAGCTTGGGTAAAGGTGCCTTCAGGGCCCAGATAAGCCACTTTCAGCGGCTGCTCCAACGCCAGGCATGAAGACATGATTTCGCGGAACAACCGCGCCATCTCTTCGTTGCCCAGCGGCCCCTTGTTGCGTTCCATCACACGCTTAAGCACCTGAGCTTCACGCTCAGGCCGGTAAAAGACCGGCACTTCGCCTTCAGCCAGCGACGCCATCTTGACCCGCGCCACTTCCTGAGCGCAGCGGGCACGCTCACTGATCAACTCCAGAACCTTTTCGTCCAGGCTGTCGATACGCAGGCGCAAGGCCTTGAGTTCTTGCTCGGACATTAGCCGTGTTCCTTCTCGAACTCTGCCATGTAAGCCACCAGCGCATTCACTGCGTTGATGTCCACGGCGTTATAGATCGACGCGCGCATGCCGCCTACCGAGCGGTGGCCTTTGAGGTTCAACAGGCCGCGAGCCTCAGCACCCGCCAGGAATGGCTTGTCTAGACGGTCATCAGCCAGACGGAACGGCACGTTCATCCACGAGCGGTCAGTCTTGTTGATCGGGTTGCTGTACAAGCCACTGGCATCGATGAAGTCGTACAAGGTGCGCTTTTTAACTTCATTGAGCTTGCCGATTGCTTCAACGCCACCCTGCTCTTTCAGCCACTCAAACACCAGGCCAGACAAGTACCAGGCCAGCGTTGGCGGGGTGTTGTACATCGAGCCATTATCGGCGGCGACCTTGTAATCCAGCATGGTCGGGCAGAACGAGCGTGCACGCCCCAGCAGGTCTTCGCGAACGATGTTCACCACGATACCGCTTGGGCCGATGTTCTTCTGCGCGCCAGCGTAGATCATGCCGAAACGGGAAACGTCGACTGGACGCGACAGGATGTCCGAAGACATATCGGCAACCAGCGGAACGTCGCCGGTTTGCGGAATCCAGTCAAACTCCAGACCGCCAATGGTTTCGTTCGGCGCATAGTGAACATAGGCCGCGTCTTTGGACAGGTTCCACTCGTTCTGGCCAGGAATCGCAAAGTAATCGTAGTTCTTGGCGCTGGCAGCCACGTTGATGTGGCCATAGCGTGCAGCTTCTTCGATGGCTTTTTGCGACCAGATACCGGTATCGATGTAATCCGCCGAGCCATTTTCAGGCAGCAGATTCAACGGGATCTGGGCAAATTGCTGGCTTGCGCCGCCTTGCAGAAACAGGACTTTGTAGTTCGAGGGAATAGACAGCAGATCGCGCAGATCCTGCTCAGCCTTGGTTGCAATGGACACGAACTCATCGCTGCGATGGCTCATTTCCATAACCGAGAGGCCCTTGCCATGCCAGTCGAGCAACTCAGACTGGGCACGCAACAGGACGGCTTCAGGAAGCGCAGCAGGACCTGCGCAGAAGTTATAGGCTCGTTTGCTCACATCCACTCTCGCTCTGATTTGGTGGGTCATGCAATAAATCAACAAGAGCTGCACCGCATGGCAAAGCGCCAATCTGTTCTGTGCACACCGGCCTGGCGGCTCAAAAAATCAGTGCTTCGCTACACGTTGCAGCCCCAACACATACAACAAGGGGGCGAATCTTCATCCGCCCCCTGTGTGTCCGCTTATTCCTGCGGTTCTTCTTCGTCAGCGCCACCCTCTAGCGGCTGCTCGTCGTCAACGCCATCCTGGATGGCCTCGCCCTCGAGTTCAACGTCATCGTCGAGTTCTTCGCCTTCCACTTCCGAAGGCTCCTGTACCCGCTCAAGCCCGACCAGCGTTTCATCGCTGGCCAGTTTGATCAAGGTCACGCCCTGGGTGTTACGACCCAGGCTCGACACTTCGTCAACACGCGTACGCACCAACGTACCCTGGTCAGAAATCAGCATGATTTCTTCGCCATCCTGAACCTGGACAGCGCCAACCAGGCGACCGTTACGCTCGTTGCTGACCATGGCAATTACGCCCTGACCGCCACGCTTGTACTCAGGGAACTCGCTAATCGCCGTACGTTTGCCGTAGCCACGCTCGGACGCGGTGAGGATCTGGCTGCCTTCTTCCGGGATCAACATCGAGATCAGCTTTTGACCTTCTGGCAGACGCATGCCGCGAACACCACGGGCCGTACGACCCATCGCACGGACGTCAGACTCTTTAAAGCGAGTCACTTTGCCACCGTCGGAGAACAGCATGACTTCGCGCTCGCCATCAGTGATAGCAGCGCTGATCAGTACGTCGCCTTCGTCCAGCTCCAGGGCGATGAGGCCCACGCTGCGTTGACGGCTGAAAGATTCCAGCGGAGTCTTCTTCACGGTGCCGTTAGCGGTCGCCATGAAGATGAAATGACCTTCGGTGTATTCCTCGACCGGCAACATGGTGGTGATGTATTCACCCTCATCCAGCGGCAGCAGGTTGACCAGCGGACGACCGCGCGCGGCACGGGACGCTTCTGGAATTTCGTAAGTCTTGAGCCAGTACACCTTGCCCTTGCTGGAGAACAGCAACAGCGTGGTGTGGCTGTTGGCTACCAGCAGGTGAGCGATGTAGTCCTCATCCTTCACGCCAGTGGCCGACTTGCCTTTACCGCCACGACGCTGAGCCTGGTACGCAGCCAATGGCTGGGTCTTGGCATAGCCACTGTGGGAAATGGTCACAACGCGCTCTTCTTCCGGAATCATGTCGCCCAGTGTCAGGTCGAGACGATGATCCAGAATTTCGGTACGGCGCACGTCGCCGTAATCCGCACGAATGACTTCCAGCTCTTCGCGGATCACTTCCATCAAGCGCACAGCGCTGTTGAGGATGCGGATCAGCTCGCCGATCTGGTTCAGAATCTCTTGGTACTCAGCCAGCAGCTTCTCGTGCTCAAGACCGGTCAGGCGGTGCAGGCGCAATTCAAGAATGGCCTGAGCCTGCTCTGGCGACAGGAAGTATTTGCCGTCGCGCAGACCATATTGCGGATCCAGGTTTTCGGGGCGGCACGAATCGGCACCGGCACGTTCAACCATCGCCACTACCGCCGTCGACTCCCAAGGGGTGCTGATCAGCGCTTCTTTGGCTTCAGATGGCGTTGGAGACGCTTTGATCAGCGCAATCACCGGGTCGATGTTGGACAGGGCAACGGCCTGACCTTCAAGGATGTGGCCACGTTCACGGGCTTTACGCAGCTCGAAGACGGTACGACGGGTCACCACTTCACGGCGGTGACGCACGAACGCTTCAAGCAGGTCCTTGAGGTTCAGGATGCGCGGACGACCGTCGATCAGGGCAACAATGTTGATCCCGAACACGCTTTGCAGCTGGGTCTGTGCATACAGGTTATTGAGAATAACCTCCGGCACTTCACCGCGACGCAGCTCGATCACAACGCGCATGCCGTCCTTGTCGGACTCGTCACGCAGCTCGGTGATGCCTTCGAGTTTCTTCTCTTTAACCAGTTCAGCGATCTTCTCGATCAGACGCGCTTTGTTCAACTGGTAAGGCAGCTCGGTGATCACGATCTGCTGACGGCCGCCGACCTTGTCGATGTCTTCGATAACCGAACGGGCACGCATGTAAATGCGGCCACGGCCAGTACGATAGGCTTCGATGATGCCGGCACGGCCGTTAATGATTGCCGCCGTCGGGAAGTCCGGGCCCGGGATGAACTGCATCAGTTCGTCGACGCTCAACTCCGGGTTGTCGATCAACGCCAGGCAGCCATCAATGACTTCGCCCAGGTTGTGCGGCGGGATGTTGGTGGCCATGCCCACAGCAATACCGCTGGAGCCGTTGACCAACAAGTTGGGAATACGCGTTGGCATGACCGCCGGGATCAGTTCAGTGCCGTCATAGTTCGGCACCCAATCCACGGTTTCTTTGTGCAAGTCGGCCAGCAGTTCGTGAGCCAACTTGGTCATGCGCACTTCGGTGTATCGCATGGCAGCGGCGTTGTCGCCGTCAACCGAACCGAAGTTACCCTGACCGTCTACCAGCAGGTAGCGCAGGGAGAATGGCTGAGCCATTCGAACGATGGTGTCGTAAACGGCCGTATCACCATGCGGGTGATACTTACCGATAACGTCACCGACCACACGGGCAGATTTCTTGTACGGCTTGTTCCAGTCGTTACTCAGTTCGCTCATCGCAAACAGCACACGCCGGTGCACGGGCTTCAAGCCATCGCGCGCATCAGGCAGTGCCCGGCCGACAATTACGCTCATTGCGTAGTCGAGGTAGGACTGTTTCAGCTCGTCTTCGATATTGACCGGGAGGATTTCTTTGGCCAGTTCGCCCATGAGAAGCCTGATTCCTTTTTCGGGTGAAACTTCGCCACATCCATTCGGGACGAACGAAGCTCGCCGCCGCTGGCCACGTGCCACGCAACGACTTACGACAAATCAACGAGTTAACCTACGGATTTGCGCAGTAAGGGCAACCCTTGCAGGGCACCCCGGAAACCGCCGGATGTTATCACAATTGACGTGCTTCGCAGCTACAAGCTTCAAGCAACAAGCTGCAAGTTCGCAGCCCATAACCCGATTAACGGGATACGCAGCCTTGACTTCAAGCTTGCCGCTTGCAACTTGCCGCTTAACTGCTGCCTTAGTGCAACCGCTTGCGGCACATCAATTGCGCCATTTTGGCAGCGTCCGGGCGCTCAACAATGCCCTTCTCGGTCACGATCACGTCAATCAGGTCTGCCGGGGTCACGTCAAACACCGGATTGAACGCCTGAACATCCGCGCCGACACGCTTGCCGCCCACTTCCAGCAATTCACTGCCGTTACGCTCTTCAATCGGGATGTCTTCGCCGCTGGCCAGGTCCATGTCGATGGTTGAACTCGGCGCAACCACCATAAAGCGCACACCGTGGTGCATGGCATTGACCGCCAACTGGTAGGTGCCGATCTTGTTTGCCACGTCACCATTGGCGGTAATGCGATCAGCGCCGACAATCACCCAGGTCACGCCCTTGGTTTTCATGATGTGGGCTGCAGCCGAGTCCACGTTCAAAATCACCGGGATCCCCTCGTTGGCCAGCTCCCAGGCAGTCAGGCGCGAGCCTTGCAACCACGGCCGGGTTTCATCGGCATACACCTGTTCGATCATGCCCTCGATCCATGCGCCGCGAATGACCCCCAGTGCCGTGCCAAAGCCGCCGGTTGCCAGCGCTCCAGTGTTGCAGTGGGTCAATACGGTCTGGGCATTGCCCTGATGGCGACGGATCACATCGACACCCAACTGCGCCATGGTCAGATTGGCCTCGCGATCGCTCTCATGGATCGCGACGGCTTCGTCTTCAAGCGCCTGCAGCGCATCGGTGTTGTCTTTGCAGCGCTCCAGACGGTCGCGCATACGGTTAAGCGCCCAAAACAGGTTCACCGCGGTCGGTCGCGAGTTCGCCAACAGGGAGAAATCCTGCTCCAGCGCCGCCACCCAGTCACCGCCTGCCGCCTTGCGATCACGCGCCGCCAGCACTACGCCATAGGCCGCCGCAATACCAATCGCCGGGGCGCCACGCACCACCATGTCACGAATGGCCTGAGCAACTCCCTCAGCGTCGGTATAGGCCAGCCAGTTCTCTTCAAAAGGCAAAATGCGCTGATCCAGCAGATGCAGGGCTTCACCCTGCCAATCAATGGCCTTTACCTTTTCAGCGGCCAACAGTCGATCGCGCATGACTTCCCCTATCACCCTGATACAAAACCGCCGATTATAGCGAGCCCGCCCCCAAGACGCTCGGGTATACTTCGCGTCCTTTTTATAATGCACCGGAAGTCATTTTTGATGCCAACCCAGCCCTTGACCTTCGACTTATTGCTGCTCCCCACCTGGCTCGTACCTGTTGAACCCGCCGGGGTCGTACTCAAGGACCATGCTGTGGGCATCCAGGACGGACGCATTGTATTTATGGGACCGCGCCACCTCGCCGAAAAACACACCGCCCTTGAAACCCGCGAACTCCCCGAGATGCTGCTCAGTCCGGGGCTGATCAATGCCCACGGTCACGCGGCAATGACGTTGTTCCGCGGCATGGCCGATGACCTGCCCCTGATGACCTGGCTGGAAAACCATATCTGGCCGGCCGAGGCCAAGTGGGTCGATGAGGCGTTCGTTCGCGACGGTACCGACCTGGCCATAGCCGAGCAGATCAAAGGCGGCATTACCTGCTTCAGTGACATGTATTTTTTCCCCAAGGTCGCCAGCGAGCGCGTGCACAACAGCGGCATCCGCGCACAAATTGCCTTCCCCATTCTGGACTTCCCGATTCCGGGCGCCAGCACCGCAGACGAATCCCTGCGCCAGGCGGTAGAACTGTTTGGCGACTTGAAATACCACCCGCGCATCAAAATCGCGTTCGGCCCGCACGCGCCGTATACCGTCGGTGACGAAAACCTCGAGAAAGTCCGGGTGATTGCCGACGAACTCGATGCTGCCGTGCAAATGCACGTGCACGAGACCGCCTTCGAAGTGCAACAGGCCGTCGAGCACAATGCCGAGCGCCCGGTAGCCCGCCTTGCCCGCCTGGGTTTGCTGGGCCCGCGCTTCCAGGCCGTGCACATGACTCAAATCAACGATGAAGATCTGAGCCTTCTGGTAGAAAGCAACTCCAGCGTGATCCATTGCCCTGAATCCAACCTCAAATTGGCCAGCGGTTTCTGCCCGGTCGAGCGTTTGTGGCAAGCCGGCGTTAATGTCGCGGTTGGCACCGACGGGGCCGCCAGCAATAATGACCTCGATTTGCTCGGTGAAACCCGCACTGCTGCCTTGCTGGCCAAAGCCGTATCCGGCTCGGCCACGGCACTGGACGCTCACCGCGCACTGCGTATGGCAACGCTCAACGGCGCTCGCGCCCTGGGCCAGGAGAGCGAAATCGGCTCGATCGAAGTCGGCAAAGCGGCTGACCTGGTGGCATTCGATTTGAGCGGTCTTGCCCAGCAGCCGGTCTATGACCCCGTCTCACAGCTGATCTACGCCACTGGCCGCGATTGCGTGAAGCACGTATGGGTCGCCGGCAAGCAACTGCTGGATAACGGCCAATTGACGCGCCTGGACGAGCAACAACTGTGCGCCACCGCCAAAGCCTGGGGCGAGCGTATTAACAGCCATACTCATTGATTCCAAGCCTCAGGGCCCCAGCCCTGAGTTTTACCCGGTTTTTTAGCTTTAGAGGATTTACCCATGAGCAACGTCGACCACGCCGAGATCGCCAAATTCGAGGCGCTTGCCCATCGCTGGTGGGACCGCGAAAGCGAGTTCAAGCCGCTGCACGACATCAACCCGCTGCGGGTCAACTGGATTGATGAGCGCGTTCATCTGGCCGGTAAAAAAGTCCTCGATGTGGGCTGCGGCGGCGGCATCCTCAGTGAGTCCATGGCTCAGCGCGGGGCGACTGTTACCGGTATCGACATGGGCGAAGCCCCCCTCGCTGTCGCGCAACTGCACCAGCTCGAGTCCGGCGTCAACGTTGAGTACCGCCAGATCACTGCCGAAGAACTGGCGCTCGAAATGCCGGGCCAGTTCGACGTCGTCACCTGCCTTGAAATGCTCGAACACGTGCCGGATCCAGCGTCTGTCATCCGCGCCTGCTACCAGATGGTTAAACCGGGCGGCCAAGTGTTCTTCTCGACCATCAACCGCAACCCCAAGTCCTACCTGTTCGCGATTATCGGCGCCGAATACGTCCTCAAGCTGATGCCGCGCGGTACCCACGACTTCAAGAAGTTCATTCGCCCTTCCGAGCTGGGCGCCTGGAGCCGCCAGGCAGGCCTGAGCGTCAAGGACATCATCGGCCTGACCTACAACCCGCTGACCAAGCACTACAAACTGGCCAACGATGTAGACGTCAACTACATGATCCAGACCCTTCGCGAGGAGTAATACATGCGTTTAAGAGCAGTTCTTTTTGACATGGACGGCACCCTGCTCGACACCGCGCCGGACTTCATCGCCATCTGCCAGGCCATGCGCGCAGACCGTGACCTGCCGCCCGTTGCCGACAAACTGATTCGCGATGAAATTTCCGGCGGTGCCAAGGCGATGGTTGCCGCGACGTTTGGCATTAGCCCTGAAGCAGACAACTTCGAGGCGCTGCGCCTTGAGTTCCTTGAGCGTTATCAGCGTGACTGTGCAGTCCACAGCAAGCTGTTTGACGGCATGGCCGAGTTGCTGGCCGATATTGAAAAAGCGCATTTGGTGTGGGGCGTTGTCACCAACAAGCCCGTACGCTTCGCCGAGCCGATCATGCAACAGCTTGGGCTGGCCGAGCGCTCCGCCCTGCTGATCTGCCCCGATCACGTGACCAAGAGCAAGCCCGACCCCGAGCCGTTGATTCTGGCCTGCAAGATGCTTGACCTGGACCCGGCCAGCGTACTGTTTGTCGGCGACGACCTGCGTGACATCGAGTCAGGCCGCGATGCCGGGACCAAAACAGCCGCCGTGCGTTATGGCTACATCCACCCCAACGACAACCCTGACCATTGGGGCGCTGACGTGGTGGTCGACCATCCGGCCGAATTGCGCAAAGTCCTGGATAACGCGATGTGCAGTTGCTGAAGCGCGGGCGCTGCACATGTTTCCTGCTTTTTGTTGAGGTGCTTTATGTTTGATTACACCGCCCGCCCCGACCTGCTTCAGGGCCGGATCATCCTGGTCACGGGGGCCGGTCGTGGTATTGGCGCAGCCGCCGCCAAAACCTATGCAGCCCACGGAGCGACCGTGTTGCTGCTCGGCAAGACAGAAGCCAACCTGAGCCAGATCTACGACGACATTGAAGCCGCCGGTTACGCCAAACCGGCGGTCATCCCGTTCAACCTCGAAACCGCCCTGCCGCATCAGTACGACGAACTGGCGGCCATGATTGAAAGCGAGTTCGGGCGCCTGGACGGGCTGCTGCACAACGCTTCGATCATCGGCCCGCGCACGCCGCTGGAGCAACTGAGTGGCGAGAACTTCATGCGCGTGATGCACATCAACGTAAACGCCATGTTTATGCTGACCAGCACGCTGCTGCCGCTGCTCAAACTGTCGCAAGACGCCTCGGTGATCTTCACCTCCAGCAGTGTTGGCCGCAAAGGCCGCGCCTACTGGGGCGCCTATGGCGTGTCCAAGTTCGCCACCGAAGGCCTGATGCAAACCCTGGCCGACGAAGTTGAAAACGTCTCGACGGTACGCTCCAACAGCATCAACCCGGGCGCAACCCGCACCAGCATGCGCGCGCAGGCCTACCCCGCAGAAAACCCGCAGAACAACCCTGAGCCGCAAGACATCATGCCGGTTTACCTGTACCTGATGGGCCCGGACAGCACCGGGATCAATGGGCAGGCGTTCAACGCACAGTAAAAACCCATAAAAAAACCGGAGCCTGCCCAAGCAGCCTCCGGTTTTTTTAGCCCTTCAGGTCGTCATCTACCTACAATCAGGACTCGACCAGCTCGCGCCGCGCACGCACTACCGGCGCCCCCTCAAACTGCAAGCAGCTTTGCAAAAACAGATACTTGTAGTCATAGCTCTTGCAGATCGCTTTACGCAACTCGGTTTTCAGCTCTTCTGAAGGGTTCAACCCCGCCAGCGTGCAAATGATCTCCAGCGCTTCCCACGGGTGCTCATCGTCATACTGCGCGTGCATCTTCAGCCATTTCATGGAGCGCTTGCGCCCTTCTTGCGGAAACGACTCTTCGTAGATGCTTTTTGAGCACACCACAGCGGCCCACTCACCGACTGCGCCTTCGATGGCATAGTTGGTGGCGGCCATCGCCACGGCCAACGAGTCGGTTGCGCAGCTGTGCCAGCACCAGTCGTTGAGCGCCTGAAACTCTGCCGGTATGTCCTGCGCGTTCATGTCTTCAAGGCTTACACCGTGTGCACGCGCCCAATGCACCCAATAGTCGGCATGGTTAAGCTCGACACGAATGTTGCGGATAAGCCAGCGCCGCGCCATGTCCTCACCCGGATGGCGCCCATAACGGGTTTTGCCCAGGTTATGGCCCATGTACAACGAAAACTGCTCGACCACTGGCCAGCCACCGATCAGGAAAACACGCATAGTCTTTTCGCTGAGGGTGTTGTCGCGCATACGTCGGTAAATTTCGTGTTCAACAACCCGGCGTTTGCTCTCGCTACAGTCGCGGATCAATTGCTGAGCCCACTCGGGGTAGCTGGTCGCCTCCATCAGAGGGCCAGTTCGGTTATAGGTCTCGGTCACTATCAGGCTCCTTATGACACGCTGGTTTTGCAAATCCGGAAATGCTTAACGCAACGTGCCCGGCGACTTCAAGGCCAACGGCGCGGGGCGTTTGGGCCGGCACCACAAACTGTCACACGTCAGCACGTGAGGACGTTCAACTGCATATCCCTGCGCATAATCGACACCGATCTCGACCAAAGCCTGCTCAATGTGCGAAGACTCGACGAACTCTGCAATCGTACGCTTACCCATCACGTGCCCAATGTGATTAATCACTTCTACCATAGCCCGATTAATCGGATCATCCAGCATGTCTCTGACGAAACTGCCATCAATCTTCAAAAAGTCCACCGGCAGGTGCTTTAGATAAGCAAACGAAGACATACCCGCGCAGAAGTCATCCAGCGAGAAACGACACCCCAGCGCCTTCAGGTCATTGATAAAGCGAATGGCGCTGCCCAGATTGGCGATGGCGCTGGTTTCAGTGATCTCAAAGCAGATTTGCCCGGGCGAAACGCCATAGCATTCAAACTGTTCGTGCAAGAACGCCAGAAACTCATCATCACCAATGGTTGTGCCCGACAAGTTAATCGCACACATTTCCATTGGGCGCCCGGGGTGCTGAGCCGTGCATTCGGAAATGATCTTGAAGACATTCTCGACCACCCAGCGGTCAATCAACGGCATCAAGCCATAACGTTCGGCGGCCGGGATGAAATGATCAGGCATGATCATGCGTTCATTTTCATCATGCAGACGCAAAAGAATCTCAATGTGACCGCTGTGCTCCTCCACATGCCCCAACGGAACGATTGCCTGGGAGTAGAGGCAAAAGCGGTTTTCTTCCAGCGCCACGTGCAGGCGCTGCACCCAGTTCATTTCACCAAAGCGCAGGGACAGTTCGGAGTCGTCCTCGTGATACACCTGCACCCGGTTCCGGCCTTTCTCCTTGGCCATGTAACAGGCCATGTCGGCAGCCCGCATACAGCCTTCCAGCGTGATCGGGAGTTCGTGAATATGCACCAGGCCAATACTGATGGTGTTGAGGAACGGACGCCCCTTCCAGGCGAAGTGCAGGCTCTGCACTGCATGGCGCAACCCCTCGGCAATTTTCTCAGCCACATCGGCCGGGCAGTTTTCCAGCAAGATGCCGAACTCATCTCCGCCCAGCCGCGCCAGGGTATCGCCTTCACGCAGACCGGATTGCAGCAGCGCACAAATATGGCGCAGAAGCTCGTCACCCGCCGCATGACCGCAGGTGTCATTCACCAGCTTGAATTGGTCCAGATCCAAAAACATCAGCGCGTGCCGACCTTGTTGCCGCGCCAGGTTTTGCAGCACCAGTTCCAGGCGGTATTCAAACTCACGGCGGTTGGCCAGCCCGGTTAGCGCATCATGGGTGGCCTGCCAGGACAGATTGGCGATGTACTGCCGCTCCTGGGTCATGTCATGCAGCACCAACACCGCGCCGCTAAGTTTGCCCGCGTGCAAGATCGGCGCGCCGGTCAGGGTGACCGCTACGGTACTGCCATCCATGCGCTGGATAAACCTGGAGTTCTCATTGTTGCTGCCCAACTGACCGCTGAGCACATGATCAATCAGCTTGAAGCCTTCATCCGGCCTGTTGTCATCCAGGATTTTGAACAGCGCCCCTAAAGGCACGCCCCGGGCCTGTTCAGACTGCCAGTGAGTCAAGTGCTCGGCAGCTGGGTTCATGTACACAATAGCGCCATCAACATCGGTACTGATCACACCATCACCAATGGATTCCAGGGTGATTTGCGCCCGCTCCTTCTCGAGTTGCAGCGCTTCGGCAAATATGCGGCTCTGAACCAGAATCTTGTGGGTGCGCAACAACGCCAGGCAAATCAATCCCAGGGCCACGGCCAGGTTGACCGCTACCAGCAACTTCAAAATAAACCGCGAAGCCTCACCCAAGGCATCGCTGAACGCCTTGGCTGCGGGGGTCACCGCGTCGTTGATGGCATAAATCTGCGCGCGCCATTGCGCGACATCGGCCTCTGACACCTGATTCGTGCTGACCTGGCGGTGTATCTCTTGCGCCAGATTATCGAGCTTGTCCAGATACTCGTCGCCCACGCTCCATTTCGCGATGGCTTTTTCGAGGTAGCTGAAATGTCGGAAATTTTGATAAAGCCAAATCAGCCCATAGACGTCTTCGGGGCGATTGCCGCCTTGCAGAATACCTTCGCGTGCGGCCTGCATATCCGGCTCGGGCTGGTCCAGGGCTACCCGCAGTTTATGGCCGCCCTGAGGCACGCGAATGGCTTGCTGATACTGCGCATAGGTCGCGGGGTCGCGATTATCCGCATACAAGCTCAAGAAATAGATGGCGTCTTTCTGGCCCTTGGACCACAAGCTCTCGCCTGCGACATAGCCCCTTACGGCCGATAGCATGTAGAGACTCATGCAGCCCAATAAAACCTGAAACAGTACAACCGCAATAAAGGGCCAGACAATCCCGAGCAGGTGGGGCGTCCCGAGCGTACGTTTTGGCTTCATGAGTTCCCTTTGCATCACGCAGTCAGATGAAAACCAGAGGAAAAGCCTCAAAGAACTGAGACTAGGCCAACAACCGACATTAGGGATACCTCAGAGTGCTAACTAGCCCTCAAAAAACACATTAAGGGCAAATACGCTGCGCCCTCAACTTTGCTGCAAGTGGCCATACAACTGCGCGTAGAGGCCACCCTCGGCGATCAACTGGTGATGCTCACCGTCTTCGGCAATGCTGCCACCGTCAAACACCAGCACCCGGTCTGCCTGTTTTACCGCAGACAGCCTGTGCGCGATGATCAGCGTCGTGCGCCCGCTCAAAAAAGCGCCTAACGCGTGGTGCAAGTTGTATTCAGTGGCCGCGTCCAGTGCGCTGGTGGCCTCGTCGAGAATCACCACACGGGGCTCGGCCAGAACCATGCGCGCTATCGCCAGGCGCTGGCGCTGACCACCCGACAAACGCACCCCGGAACGCCCAACGATACTGTCCAGACCTTGCGGCAGGGTCATGATGGTGCCATCCAACTGAGCGATTTCCAGAGCGCGCCAGCAGGCTTCGTCCGTGCGCTCACGGCCCATGGTCAAGTTGGCGCGCACCGTGTCGTTGAACAGCGCCGGATGTTGCAACACCACCGCCACATGCTCGCGAATGGCCTCAAGGCCAATATCGGACTGGCGCACACCGCCAAACGAAATACTCCCGGACTGTGGCGTGTACAGCCCCAGCAGCAATTGCACCAAAGTGCTTTTACCACCGCCGCTGGTGCCGACAATCGCTACTTTCTCGCCAGGAGCGATGCTCAGATTGAGCGTGTCCAGCACCCGCTCTTCGCCGTAACTGAAGCTCAGGTCGCGGATATCGATGCCGACTGTTTCACGCCCGGCAAACGGATCAACGCCGCCCGGATAGTGAGGTTCATCCTCACGCGCCAGCAACTGGTTGATGCGTGTCACCGCGCCGTCCGCCGCGTAAAAAGCGTATTGCAGGTTCAGCAACTGCTCGACCGGGCCGATCATGAACCAGAGATAACTGAATACCGCCAGCATTTGCCCGATCGACAGGTCAGAGAACAGCACCGTCAACATCGCGGCCGCGCGGAAAATATCGATGCCGAACTGGAACAACAACCCGCTGGCCCGGTTCGAAGCGTCGGTTTTCCACTGCGAGTTGGCAGCAAAATCCCTGACTTCACGGGCACGCTGCTGTAAGCGACCGAGGAAAAAGCCCTGACGATTGCCTGCTCGTACTTCCTGGATTGAATCCAGGGTTTCGGTCAGCGCCTGGGTGAAACGCCCAGTGCTGTCGTTTTCGAGCTTTTTCAAATGTTTGACGCGTTTGCCCAGTTGCACCGTGGCGTAGATCACCAACGGGTTAAACAACAGGATCAGCAGCGCCAACTGCCAGTTCATCCACAGCAGAATCGCCGAGGTGCCGATCAAGGTGAGCATGGCCACCAAAAACCGGCTGAGGGTTTCGCCGACAAACTTGTCGAGGGTATCGAGGTCGGTGACTAAATGCGTGGTCACCGTGCCGCTGCCCAGGCTCTCGTACTCCGCCAGCGAGATGCGCTTCAAGCGCTCAATCAAGCGCACCCGGATACGGAACACGATGTCTTTGGCCAGCCGTGAAAACAGCCGCGATTGCAGGACGTTAAACAACAATGCGCCAACGCGCAGCAGCAACGTCACTACCAGCATCAGGCCGATGTAGCCCACCGAACTCTGCCAGGCGACTGGCAACCAGTGGTTCATGACTTTCAGGGCCGCGTCGCCATGCCCCAGCAGCACTTCGTCCACCAACAGCGGCAGCAGCAACGGAATCGGCACACTGCACAGCGTGGCCAGCACAGCCACACCATTGGCAATCCACAGGGCTTTTTTATGCCGCAGGGCCAGACGGCGAATGTCAGCCCAGCCCAACCGGTCTGGCGTGCGGGCAGTTGACGGTTTAGCCAGGGGATCAAGCACTCGTGGCACGATCCAGCCAGCGGCCGAGCAATTCAGACAACGGCTCAAGCGGTTGATAGCCATTGGTCAGCAAGGCTAATTGACCATTACACTCGGCCAGCAACGTCGGGAACCCGGCAATGCCCAAGTCCTGTACCCAGGTAAAGTCCGCAGCCGTCGCCGCCTGTTGCTCGACGCTGTCAAAGGCCGCCGCAAACTCAGCCCGTGGCAACCCGGCCTGCTCGGCCAACTCAACCAAAACACTGCTTTGCGTGACATCCCGGCCTTCAGCGTAAAACGCCTGCTGGATAAGCTTGAGCAAGCACCAGGTTTTCTGCGGTGCCAGGGCGCGTGCTGCCACTATCGCCCGGCAAGCGGGCTCGCAGTCGTAAACAAAACCCTCGGGCAAGGCTCCCTCAAAGTTGAACGGTTGCCCGGTGGCGTCAGCCACGGCCTGCCAATGCTCAAGGATGTAGCGTCGGGTCGAAGGCTCAAGCGCCGCACTGTTGCCGGTGCGCAAACCACCCACCACCAGGTGCAGTTCCACACCTGCGGCTTGCGCCTGCTCGATCAGAGCGTGCGCGACAGGCGCAAAACCCCAACACCATGAACACATCGGGTCCATCACATAGAGCAGGCGCGCAGACATATCAGGCCTCGGCAGATTTACGGTAGTTATGACCAATCGGGTGCGGCTGATTGCGGGCCTTGGCCAGTTCAATCTGCTTTTGACGATCTATCGCGCTGCGACGGGTTTTCTCGCTCAGCTTGTCCCAGCAATGCGGGCAACTAATACCCGGCTGGTAGTGCTCGGACTCACGATCTGCAGCGTTGATCGGCGTGCGGCAAGCGTGGCACTGATCGTACTCGCCTTCGCTCAGGTCGTGACGCACCGTGACGCGGTTATCAAATACAAAGCAGTCACCTTCCCACTTGGACTCTTCCTGCGGCACCTCTTCGAGGTACTTCAGAATGCCGCCCTTGAGGTGATACACCTCATCAAACCCTTGGCTGAGCATATAGCTCGAGGCTTTTTCACAGCGAATGCCGCCGGTGCAGAACATCGCGACTTTTTTGTGCACAGCCGGGTCGAAGTTGGCTTTGATGTAGTCAGGGAACTCACGAAAGCTCGTGGTTTTAGGGTCGATGGCGCCTTCAAAGGTGCCAATCGAGACTTCGTAATCGTTACGGGTGTCAATCAGCAACACTTCTGGGTCGCTGATCAAGGCGTTCCAGTTTTCGGGGTCGACATAGGTACCGACTTTTTTGTTCGGGTCTACGCCTTCAACGCCGAGGGTGACGATCTCTTTTTTCAGCTTGACCTTGGTCCGGTAGAACGGCTGGTCATCGCAGTAGGATTCTTTGTGGTCAATATCGACCATGCGCGGGTCAGTCTTGAGCCATGCCAGCAGGCCGTCAATGCCTTCACGGCTACCGGAAACGGTGCCATTGATACCTTCTTCGGCGATCAGCAAAGTGCCTTTGATGCCGTTATCCACCATTGCCTTGAGCAACGGTTCACGCAGTTCAACGTAGTCTTGCAGGGTGACAAATTTATACAGTGCAGCAACAACAATTGGCGCGGTCATCGTGAATCTCTCCAGGTGGCTACCCTCGCAAAGGGTGAACCGGATGCAAAAAAAACGCGCCGACTAAGCGGCGCGTTGCGGATTCTAGCAAAAACGTGTGTTAGTGCCCACCGCCAGCGCAGGTCGGCGAGGCCGGGGCTGCGTCGATTTTCGCCCATTCTTCAGGCGTGTACGTGTGCAGTGCCAACGCATGGAACTCACCCATCAGGTCACCCAGGGTGGCGTAAACCTTTTGGTGACGCTTGACACGGTTGAGCCCGTCGAACTGCTCGCTGACCACCA
Organism: Pseudomonas helleri; assembly: GCF_001043025.1. GTDB lineage: Bacteria > Pseudomonadota > Gammaproteobacteria > Pseudomonadales > Pseudomonadaceae > Aquipseudomonas > Aquipseudomonas helleri. The sequence goes on from NZ_JYLD01000004.1 coordinate 62,563, forward strand.
CTGCCTTGAAGTGAGTCTGCAACCCACGGCTGTGCATGTGGCTCTCATCCAGCACGCTCAAATGCTCGGGTTGCAACGCGCTCAGCGTCGTTTCAATACGTTGTTGCATGCTCATTCAGACTCCGCTTACTTCTTTTTGGCCGGGGCCGGTGCAGCCGGTACCAGTTCGTTGGTCATGTCTTCCAACAACTTGTTGACCACAGGCACGGCGCTTTCCAGCTTGGCCTGAGTCATCTGGGCAGACTGTTGAGTCAGTTGCGGCATTTTTTCCAGCACTTTCTTGCCCAATGGCGACTGGTAGAACTTCACCAGGTCATTAAGCTCGGACTCGCTGAAGTTGGCGGTGTACAGCTTGACCATGTCCGGCTTCAGCTTGTCCCAGCCAATGGCTTGGTCCAGGGCAGTGTTGGCTTTGGCCTGGTAGGTTTCCAGCAAGGCTTTTTTCGCAGCCGGCGCTTTGGTTTGTTCAAAGCGTTGAGCAAACATTTGCTGCACTTGCATGTACACCGGCGTCCCCAGTTTGTCGGCGTGTGCCAGCTTGAGGAACGTTTCAGCACTGGCAGCGTGGCTGGCAGCATCGGCGAATACCTGGCCGCTGGCGCATACCAGAGCAACTGCAGTACAGATGGCGCGAAGACGAGTCATCGAGTTTCCTTTATCTAGCAAGCGAGGTCGTACCCCAGGGGCCACTATTCTGCGCCTAACAAAGTGTGTCACTCAACCCCGAGACTGATAGCGGTTCTCAACAATCCGACAAAAACCAATAAAACTAAAGTTTGAACTCCTATAGGCGATTGAGCGCCTAAGCTCACTGATCAACCTTTAGGAGAAACGACCTGATGAGCCGCATCGAAACCGACAGCCTGGGTGAAGTGAACGTACCGGATGAGGCCTATTGGGGCGCTCAGACTCAGCGCTCGCTGATCAACTTTGCCATCGGCAACGAAAAAATGCCGCTGGCCGTACTGCATGCCCTGGTGCTGATCAAAAAAGCCGCGGCCCGCGTCAACGACCGCAACGGCGACTTGCCAGCCGACATCGCGCGCCTGATTGAACAGGCGGCCGACGAAGTGCTCGGCGGCCAGCACGATGATCAATTCCCCTTGGTGGTCTGGCAAACCGGCAGTGGCACCCAAAGCAACATGAACGCCAACGAAGTGATTGCCGGGCGCGCCAACGAACTGGCCGGCAAAGGCCGTGGCGGCAAATCGCCAGTACATCCGAACGACCACGTCAACCGCTCGCAAAGCTCCAACGACTGCTTCCCGACGGCCATGCACATTGCGGCGGCCAAGGCGGTGCATGAGCACCTGCTGCCGGCGATCAGTGAGTTGTCCGGCGGGCTGGCCGAATTGTCGGCGCGCCACATGAAACTGGTTAAAACCGGTCGCACCCACATGATGGACGCGACCCCCATTACGTTCGGCCAAGAGCTGTCGGCTTACATCGCGCAACTGGATTACGCAGACAAAGCCATTCGCTCAGCCCTGCCGGCCGTTTGCGAACTGGCTCAGGGCGGCACCGCCGTGGGCACCGGGCTGAATGCGCCACACGGCTTTGCCGAAGCCATTGCCGCCGAACTTGCCGCCCTGTCGGGCCTGCCGTTTGTCACCGCCCCCAATAAATTTGCCGCGCTGGCCGGGCATGAGCCGCTGACCACCTTGTCGGGCGCCCTGAAAACCCTGGCCGTTACCTTGATGAAACTGGCCAATGACTTCCGCCTGCTGGGTTCCGGCCCACGCGCAGGGCTGGCCGAAATCAAACTGCCGGCTAACGAACCGGGCAGCTCGATCATGCCGGGCAAGGTCAACCCGACCCAATGCGAAGCGTTGTCGATGCTCGCCTGTCAGGTGCTGGGCAATGACGTGGCGATTGGCTTTGCCGCCAGCCAGGGGCATTTGCAGCTCAACGTGTACAAGCCGGTGATCATTCATAACTTGCTGCAGTCGATCAAACTGCTGGCCGACGGTTGCAGCAACTTCAATGAACACTGCGTGACCGGGCTTGAGCCGGACGCGGGCAAAATGGCCGAGCACCTGGAGCGCGGCCTGATGCTGGTGACTGCACTCAACCCCCATATCGGCTACGACAAGTCGGCGCAAATCGCCAAAAAAGCCTATGCCGAAGGGTTGACCTTGCGCGAAGCGGCGCTGGAGTTGCGTTACCTGACCGACGAAGAATTCAACGAGTGGGTACGCCCGGAAAATATGCTCAGCCCCGGCAAGCATTAAAAACAAACGCCATAACCCCGTAGGAGGGGCCGCCCCGTCTTCGACGCCGCGCTGTCGCGCAGCAAACAGGACAGCGAGTATCTTCAGCATCCCCCAATCGGTTCCCTCTCCTTCGGGAGAGGGCTAGGGTGAGGGGGCTCTTGATTTTTTGTACATATCCGTTGCTGCGGCAACGGCCACTTAGGGTTCCGCCCTTACGGCGCGTCACTTTGAAAGCGCAAAGTAACCAAACGCTTTTTGCCCCAACCCCTCGGTGCCTCGCTGAGGCTCGGCATGCCCTCACCACAGGCATTGCTCCGTGGGCCCGCCGCGATCGGCCATCCCTGGCCGTGTCGCGGCTAACCCGGCGTCCTGCCGGGTTACCCTCTGCGCAACACCTGCGTTCGGCCAGCGTGGTTTAACGGGGCCTCTAAGATCAAGATCAAAAGCCAGATCAAGATCAAAAGATCGCGAGACAAGCTCGCTCCTACAGGGTCTTTAGAATCAATAACTTATTTTGTGTTTGATAAGAGGGGCCGCAGGCTGCGATCTTTTGATGTTAAAGGTCAAAAGATCGCAGCCTGCGGCAGCTCCTACAGATCGTATGAAATCGAATTCAGGAGGCGTAGCGCGGCTCAACGCCTAGATACGAATCATGGCCTTGCCCTTCTTGACGTGTTTGTCGCTTTTGGCAAAGGCGGCTTCCAGCGCTTCGTTGATGGTGCGCAACACTTTGACCCGTGCACAGCGTTTGTCATTGGCCGCTACCAGTGTCCAGGGCGAAATCTCCGTGCTGGTGCGGTCAACCATGTCGCACACAGCGGTGCGGTACAGGTCCCACTTCTCGCGATTGCGCCAGTCTTCTTCAGTGATTTTAAAACGCTTGAACGGGATTGTTTCCCGCTCCTGAAAACGCTCCAGTTGCGTGTCTTTATCAATCGCTAACCAGAACTTGACGACGATCACCCCCGAGTTTTTCAGTTGTTCTTCGAAATCATTGATTTCGCCGTAGGCGCGCATCCAGTCGGCCTGGGTGCAAAAATCCTCGACCCGCTCTACCAGCACCCGCCCATACCACGAGCGGTCAAAGATGGTGAATTTGCCGCGCCCCGGGATCTGTCGCCAAAAGCGCCAGAGGTAAGGTTGTGCGCGCTCGTCCTGCGACGGCGCAGCAATCGGCACGATGTTGTATTGACGCGGGTCGAGTGCCGCCGCAACGCGGCGAATGGCACCGCCCTTGCCCGCTGCATCGTTGCCCTCGAACACCGTAATCAAGGCATGACGACGCATGCGCTTGTCACGCATCAGGCCCGATAGCCGTGCCTGTTCGGTGACCAGTTGCTCTTTATAGTCATCCTTCTCCAGCACCTGGGTCATGTCCAGGCAGTCGAGCAGGCTCAACCCATCTCGGCTTTCTGGCAGCAACGGCACGTTGATCGAACGCGGGCGTGCTTTGGGCGCGCTTAACGCGGCTTGCAGCCCTTCGAGTAAAATCTTGCCCACGGTCAGGCCGCGGTAGTGCGGGTCTACACCCTCAACGATGTGCCAGGGCGCGTAATCACGGCTGGTGCGACGCAGTACACGTTCGCCGTAACGCACAAACTTGTCGTAGGTTTTGGATTGCTGCCAGTCCAGCGGGCTGATTCGCCAGCTGTGCAGCGGGTCATCCTTCAAAGCTTTGAGCCGTGCTTTCATTTGTTTTTTGGACAAGTGAAACCAGAATTTGAAAATGACCGCGCCTTCGTCACAGAGCATGCGCTCCAGGCGCTCGGCCCCGGTAATCGCTTGATCCAGCACCGCGTCCTTGATCACCCCGTGCACCCGGGCCTGGAGCATCTGGCTGTACCAATTGCCGAAAAACACGCCCATGCGGCCTTTGGCCGGCAAATGACGCCAGTAACGCCACGCCGGCGGACGCGCCAGTTCTTCGTCCGATTGCTGATCAAAGGTACGCACCTCAATCAGCCGCGGGTCCATCCATTCACTCAGCAGCTTGACTGTTTCACCCTTGCCGGCGCCCTCGATGCCGTTGATCAGCACAATCACCGCTGCGCGCTTTTGCTGATGCAAGTCGTACTGTGCCTCAAGCAAAGCCTCGCGTAGGGCAGGAACTTCTCTGTCGTAGGTTTCTTTGTCGACGCAATGACCGATTTCTGCAGATTCGAACATGGAAAGCTCCCTGGCAAGATGCCACAAGCCTAGACGATTGATGCCTGCGCGTAACAACAAAACGCATAAAACTGTCATCAATCCGTCGTGCTGTGGCCGATCGGCTAGAATGGCCGCCTTGCCGATGCAGAGCCTCACATGACCATTGAAATGCCCAATGCCCAGCTCGACTGGGATGACCAGGGTCGCCCCCATTCGCGACTGTTTGACGACGTGTATTTTTCAGACAAGTCCGGCCTTGAAGAAACCCGTTACGTCTTTATTGAACAGAATGCCTTGCGCGAGCGCTTCAGCGCCTTGCCCGCAAACGCGCATTTTGTGATTGGTGAAACCGGCTTCGGGACCGGCCTCAACTTTCTCTGTGCGTGGCAACTGTTCGACGAAACGGCGCACCCTGAGGCCCGGCTGCATTTCATCAGTGCCGAAAAATACCCGCTGACCCGCGATGACCTGCAACGCGCCCTCGCTCTCTGGCCAGAGCTGGCGCACTACAGCGAGCAACTGCTGGCCAGCTATTGGGCCATCCATCCGGGGTTCCAAATCCTCAGCCTGGTCAATGGCCGGGTCACGCTCACGCTGCTGATCGGCGATGCGCTGGAGCAACTGCCACAGCTCGATGCGCAGATCGACGCGTGGTTTCTGGACGGCTTCGCCCCCGCGAAAAACCCGGACATGTGGACGCCCGAACTGTTCGCACAACTGGCCCGTTTGGCCGCTCCCGAGTCCACCCTCAGCACCTTTACCAGCACCGGCTGGGTACGCCGCGCGCTGAATGAGGCCGGGTTTAAAATGCGCCGCACGCCGGGTATCGGCCATAAGTGGGAGATCCTGCGCGGGGTCTTTCTCGGCTTGCCAGAAACCGCTTTGCCCGGCGCCACGGTCAAACCCTGGTTCGCTCGCCCACCACAGATCAGCGGCCCGCGCACCGCGCTGGTGATCGGCGGTGGATTGTCGGGTTGCGCCAGCGCCAACAGCCTGGCCAAGCGCGGCTGGAAAGTGCTGCTGCTGGAGCGTCACGAACGCTTGGCCAAAGAAGCCTCCGGCAACCCACAAGGGGTGTTGTACCTCAAGCTGTCCGCCCACGGCACGGCACTGTCGCAAATGATCGTCTGTGGCTTTGGCTACACCCGCCGCGTGCTCGAGCACTTGCAGCGCGGACGCGACTGGGATGATTGCGGCGTGTTGCAACTGGGCTTCAATGCCAAAGAGGCCGAGCGTCAGGAGCAACTGGCCGCTGCCTTCCCGCCCGCGCTGGTGCACGTGCTGGATCAACCCCAGGCACAAGCCTTGGCAGGTATAGACCTGGCCCATGGCGGGCTTTTTTACCCGGAAGGCGGCTGGGTGCATCCGCCCGCTTTATGCCAGTTTCAGACGCTGCACCCCAACGTCAGCGTCTTGACCCTCCATGATGTGCTGCAACTCAATAAAGTGCAGGGCCAATGGCAGGCATGCCAGGGTGAACAGGTACTGGCCAGCGCACCTGTGGTGATTCTGGCCGGGGCGGCCGAGGTCAAACGCTTCCCGGCCAGCAGCGGTTTGCCGCTCAAACGCATTCGCGGGCAAATCACCCAACTGCTCGAAACCCCGCAAAGCGCAGTACTTAAAACCGTGGTCTGCGCCGAAGGTTATGTGGCGCCGGGGCGTTTGGGCGAGCACACGGTGGGCGCCAGCTTCGATTTTCACAACGAAGACCTGACCACCACACCTGAAGGCCATCAGGGCAATCTGGATTTGCTGGAAGAAATTTCGCCTGACCTGGTACAGCGTCTCGGCGAAGCAAACCTCAACCCGCAGACCTTGCAAGGCTGGGCCGCGTTTCGTTGCACTAGCCCCGACTACCTGCCGATTGTCGGGCCGCTGGCCGATCCAGAAGCATTCAGCCAGGCCTATGCCGTGCTCAGCAAGGACGCCCGGCAGGTGCCCGATACCCAATGCCCGTGGCTTGACGGTTTGTACGTCAACAGCGGCCATGGCTCACGCGGTTTGATCACTGCACCGCTATCTGGCGAACTGCTTGCCGCCTGGATCAACGACGAACCCCTGCCTCTGCCCCGCCCGGTCGCAGAAGCTTGCCACCCTAACCGTTTTGCCGTGCGCGCCCTGGTGCGCAGGCTTTAAAACCGGCCTTCAATCCGGCAGTGCGCCCCCGCGCTGCCGGGGCCAACCGCCCCTTGCGTAGACCCGATCCGCGCCGCGAACAAGCACCGTTGGTAAATTTTATTGAACGATCCAGACCACGATCACTCGATAAAACACGGTCATTCATCGCGGCGCGCGGCATTTTTATCGCCTGTGCGTCGCTTGGGCTGAAGGCATGGCTAGCCGCTATGCCTTCTCTAAACCGTGCCCGCGCTGCCCACATCCCCTAGGGATGGCGACTGAAGCGGTAGTGACACACATGCCGAAATACCAAGGATTTACACACCATGTGCGGATTAGCTGGCGAGTTACGTTTTGATCATCAACCTGCCGACCTGGCGGCCATCGAACGCATCACCCACCACCTTGCTCCACGTGGCCCCGATGCCTGGGGTTTTCATAGCCAGGGGCCGATAGCCCTGGGCCATCGTCGTCTGAAAATCATGGATTTATCGGACGGCTCAGCGCAACCCATGATCGACAACCAGTTGGGCCTGTCGCTGGCGTTCAACGGGGCGATCTACAACTTCCCCGAGTTGCGCGCCGAACTCGAAGCGCTTGGCTACGCCTTTTACTCCGGCGGCGACACCGAGGTCTTGCTCAAGGGCTACCACGCCTGGGGCGAAGCCTTGCTGCCCAAGCTCAATGGCATGTTCGCTTTTGCCATATGGGAGCGAGATGCAAAACGCTTGTTCATTGCCCGCGACCGTCTGGGCGTAAAACCCCTGTACCTGTCACGCACCGGCGAACGCCTGCGCTTTGCCTCCACCCTGCCCGCCCTGCTTAAAGGCGGCGATATCAACCCGATGCTCGACCCGGTCGCGCTGAACCACTACTTGAACTTCCACGCCGTGGTCCCGGCCCCGCGCACGCTGATTGCAGGCATTGAAAAACTGCCGCCTGCTACGTGGCTGCGCATTGACGCCGACGGCACCACCGAGCAGAAAACCTGGTGGACACTGCCCTACGGCCCGCATGCAGATGAGACCAATCTAACATTTGAAGACTGGCGCGAACGCGTACTGGACAGCACCCGTAAAGCCGTCGCCATTCGCCAGCGCGCTGCGGTCGATGTCGGGGTGCTGTTGTCAGGCGGTGTCGACTCCAGCCTGCTGGTCGGTTTGCTGCGGGAAGTCGGCGTACAAGACCTGTCGACCTTTTCCATTGGCTTTGCAGACGCAGGCGGCGAGCGCGGGAATGAATTCGAGTATTCGGATCTGATTGCCGAGCATTACGGCACCCGTCATCACCAGTTACGCATTGGCGAAAACGAAATCATCGAGCAATTGCCGGCGGCCTTCCGGGCCATGAGCGAGCCGATGGTCAGTCACGACTGCATCGCCTTTTACCTGCTGTCGCGCGAAGTCGCCAAACATTGCAAGGTGGTGCAAAGCGGCCAGGGCGCTGATGAATTGTTTGCCGGTTACCACTGGTACCCGCAAGTTGATGGCGCCAGCGATCCTTACGCGGCCTACCGCGAGGCCTTTTTTGATCGCAGCTATGCCGAGTACCAGGCCACGGTGCAGCCACAATGGCTGACCGCCAACGATGCTGCCGGTGACTTTGTGCGCGAGCACTTTGCCCAGCCCGGCGCCGATGCGGGCGTCGACAAGGCGCTGCGTCTGGACAGCACGGTAATGCTGGTGGATGACCCGGTGAAGCGTGTCGATAACATGACCATGGCCTGGGGCCTTGAAGCGCGTACACCGTTTCTGGATTACCGCCTGGCGGAACTGTCGGCGCGCATCCCGGCGCGTTTCAAGCTGCCCAACGGCGGCAAGCATGTGCTCAAGGAAGCCGCGCGCCTGGTGATCCCCAGCGAAGTCATCGACCGCAAAAAAGGCTACTTCCCGGTACCCGGTCTCAAGCATCTGGAAGGCAACACGCGCAATTGGGTACGCGATCTATTGCTGGACCCAAGCCAGGATCGCGGGCTGTTTCAGCCGGCCATGCTGGATAGCTTGCTGAGCCATCCGCAAAGCCAACTGACGCCACTGAACGGTTCCAAACTGTGGCAATTGGCAGCCCTGAATCTGTGGCTGAGCGAACAAGGAATTTGATCAATGAAACCCCTTGCCACCGCCTATAGCCAACGTTTACTGCGCGGGCAAACGCCCTCCTACGAGCGACTCCAGGCGCGCTTTGCCGAAGATGGCAGCGCGCTGGATACGCAGCCGGTCGCCGTGCACTGCGGCTGGGGCCGCTTGCTGATCGGGCACACCTTCCCCGACCCGGCACGCCTGGCCAACGAACTGCTGAACGAACAAGCCGGGGAACGCGATATCGCCCTATATGTGGCCGCGCCGCAACAGGTCTTGGCGCAGTCACCGCAACAACTGTTTCTCGACCCTTCGGACACCTTGCGCCTGTGGTTCACCGATTACCGTCCGGCAACCCGGGTGTTTCGTGGTTTCCGCATTCGTCGAGTGCGCAGCGAGGCCGACTGGAGCGCGGTCAATGCCTTGTATCAGGCGCGCAACATGCTGCCGGTCGACCCGGACTTGCTCACCGCACGTCATAACGGTGGCCCGGTGTACTGGCTGGCCGAAGACGAGGACAGCGGCGTGGTAATTGGCAGCATCATGGGCCTGAACCACCACACGGCATTCCATGACCCGGAAAATGGCAGCAGCCTGTGGTGCCTGGCGGTTGACCCACATTGCTCGCGCCCCGGTGTTGGCGAAGTGCTGGTGCGGCATCTGGTCGAACACTTTATGAGCCGCGGTTTGAGTTATCTCGACCTGTCGGTGCTGCACAACAACCAGCAAGCCAAGAACCTCTACCGCAAACTGGGCTTTCGCACCCTGTCGACATTTGCCATCAAACGTAAAAACGGTATCAACCAACCGTTGTTTCTCGGCCCTGGCCCGGAGGCAGGACTTAACCCGTATGCGCAGATTTTGGTTGAGGAAGCCTACAAACGCGGCATCGATGTGCACATCGATGACGCCAACGCCGGGCTGTTCACCCTCAGCCATGGCGGACGGCGTATTCGCTGTCGCGAGTCGCTGACCGATCTGACCAGCTCCATCAGCATGAGCCTGTGTCAGGACAAGAGCCTGACCCACAAAGTGCTCAGCGCCGCAGGTTTGAACGTGCCAACCCAACAACGCGCAGGCAATGCCGATGACAACCTCGCGTTTCTCGAAGAACACCTGCGGGTGGTGGTCAAACCGCTGGATGGCGAGCAAGGCAATGGGGTAGCGGTTGATTTGCAAACCATTGAACACGTGCAGGATGCGATCAAGGCGGCGCAGGCCTTTGACAGCCGGGTGTTGCTCGAAAGCTTCCACGAAGGCCATGACCTGCGCATCGTAGTGATTGGTTATGAAGTGGTCGCGGCCGCCATTCGGCGCCCGGCCCAGGTCATCGGCGATGGCCAGCACAACGTCCGTCAACTGATCGAAGCCCAAAGCCGTCGCCGTCAGGCCGCCACCCAAGGCGAAAGCCGCATCCCGCTGGACGCCGAAACCCTGCGTGCCGTGCAAGCGGCTGGTTACGACTACGACAGCATCCTGCCTGCTGGCCAGTTGCTGGCGGTGCGCCGCACGGCCAACTTGCATACCGGCGGCTGCCTGGAAGACGTCACGGCCATCCTTCACCCGGTTCTCGCCGATGCGGCCGTGCGGGCCGCCCGGGCACTGGATATCCCGGTGGTTGGGCTCGACATGATGGTGCCCGGCGCCGACCAGCCCGAGTACGTGTTTATCGAAGCGAACGAGCGCGCCGGGCTGGCCAACCATGAACCGCAGCCCACCGCTGAGCGCTTTATCGACTTGCTGTTTCCGCACAGCCAGCCCGCCCCCTGAACGGTGGGGTCTGTTGACGTTTCTTCGCGCCTGCATTGAAACGTCAACAATCCCTATGTACTGCCTCTCCCGCAAAAGGAGCTTTTATGAGTCATGCCCTGCCAGAACCTGACCTTGAGTACCTGCAACGGGTTCTCCTGGAAATGCTTGCCATCCCCAGCCCGACCGGGTTTACCGACACCATCGTGCGTTACGTCGCTGAGCGGCTTGAAGAATTGGGCATCCCCTTTGAACTGACCCGGCGCGGCACCTTGCGCGCCACGATTAAAGGCCAGCAGAGCGGCCCGGACCGCGCCGTGTCAGCTCACCTGGACACCATTGGCGCCAGCGTTAGGGCCATCAAAGACAACGGCCGTCTGGTGCTGGCCCCGGTTGGTTGCTGGTCCAGCCGCTTTGCCGAAGGCAGCCGGGTCAGCCTGTTTACTGACAACGGCGTGATTCGCGGCAGCGTGTTGCCATTAATGGCGTCCGGCCATGCGTTTAATACCGCCGTGGATGAATTGCCGGTGAGCTGGGACCACATTGAGTTGCGCCTGGACGCCTACTGCGTGACGCGTGCCGACTGCGATTCATTGGGGGTCAATGTTGGGGATTTTGTCGCCTTTGACCCGCTGCCCGAGTTCACCGAAAGCGGCCATATCAGCGCCCGGCACCTGGACGACAAAGCCGGTGTTGCTGCCTTGCTGGCCGCACTCAAGGCCATCGTCGAGAGTGGTGAGCAACCACTGATCGACTGCCATCCGCTGTTCACCATCACCGAAGAAACCGGCAGTGGCGCGGCGGCAGCCTTGCCGTGGGACGTGAGTGAGTTTGTCGGCATTGATATTGCGCCCGTCGCCGAGGGCCAGCACTCCAGTGAACATGCAGTCAGCGTGGCCATGCAGGATTCGGGTGGCCCGTATGACTACCATTTGTCACGGCACCTGTTGGGTTTGGCGACCCACAACGACATACCGGTACGCCGCGATATGTTCCGTTACTACTTCAGTGATGCGCATTCAGCCGTCACGGCGGGGCACGACATTCGCTGTGCCTTGCTGGCATTTGGTTGCGACGCGACCCACGGTTATGAGCGCACGCACATTGATAGTCTGGCGGGATTGAGCCGCTTATTGAGTGCTTACCTGCTGAGCCCGCCGGTTTTTGCCAGCGACGCCCAACCGGCGCAAGGCTCACTGGACCGTTTTAGTCACCAGTTGGAGCACGATGCCCAGATGGAAAGCGATACCCGCGTGCCGTCGGTCGACAGCCTGGTGGGGGAAAACAGGAGCTGAAAATAATTTGCAGGAGCTAACTTGCCTCGTGATCTTTTAAAGGATCAAAAGATCGCGAGACGAGCTCGCTCCTACAGTGTTTTGCACCGCAGTTAAACCTGCGACTGGGCGCCTTCGAACCACGCCAGCTTCTCACGCAGCAACACCACTTCGCCGACGATCACCAGGGTCGGGGCATGCACTTCGTGCTCTGCGACCAAGGTCGGCAGGTCTTTCAACGTGCCGGTAAACACTCGCTGGTTAGAGGTGGTGCCTTGCTGGATCAATGCAGCCGGGGTGTCCGCCGAGCGACCATGGGCAATCAGTTGCTCGCAGATAATCGGCAAGCCAATCAGGCCCATGTAGAACACCAAGGTTTGCGCCGGAGCGACAAGATCGTTCCATGGCAAGTTGCTGGTGCCGTCCTTTAGGTGGCCTGTCACGAAACGCACGGATTGCGCGTAGTCACGATGGGTCAACGGAATACCGGCATAGGCCGCGCAACCGCTGGCGGCGGTAATGCCCGGCACCACCTGGAAGGGAATCCCGTGGGCTGCCAGCTCTTCGATTTCTTCGCCACCACGGCCAAAGATGAACGGATCACCGCCTTTGAGCCGCACCACGCGCTTGCCTTGCTTGGCCAAGTCCACCAGTTGCTGGTTGATCTGGTCTTGCGGCACTGCGTGATCAGCACGTCGCTTGCCTACGTAGATACGCTCGGCATCGCGGCGGCACAGTTCCAGAATCGCCGGTGCCACCAGACGGTCGTAGAGCACCACGTCCGCCTGTTGCATAAGGCGCAAGGCGCGGAAGGTCAGCAGATCCGGGTCACCCGGCCCGGCGCCCACGAGGTAAACCTCACCCGTGGTCACCGTCGCTTCGCCATTGATCTTGGCCTCTAGCAGACGTTCTGCCTCAGCACCCTGCCCGGCCAACTGACGGTCGGCAATCGGGCCCTGAAACACGTCTTCCCAGAAGCCGCGACGCTGTTGCACATCCGGGAACAGGTTTTTTACCTGACTGCGAAAACGCGCAGCCAAGCCCGCCAGTTGCCCATAGGTCGAGGGGATCCAGGTTTCAATCTTGGCCCGAATCAATCGCGCCAGCACCGGCGCATCGCCGCCACTGGAGATGGCAACGATCAACGGCGAGCGATCAACGATGGCAGGGAAAATCACGCTGCACAGCGCAGGCGCGTCGACCACGTTGACCGGCACGCAACGTCGATGGGCATCAGCGGACACTTGAGCGTTGAGCGGCTCATCGTCGGTGGCGGCGATGACCAGCCCGCACCCGTCAAGGTCGGCCTCGACATAACCGCGCAACACCTGCTCACCGCCGCTACTGTTTACCAACTCGCACAACTGTGGCTCTATCGCGGGCGCAACGACCCGCAACACCGCACCGGCATCGGCCAGCAGGCGAGATTTGCGCAAGGCAATCTCGCCACCGCCGACCACCAGCACACGGCGGCCACGCAGGTTATGAAACAGCGGCAGAAACTCCATTTAGCCGATGACCTCAATACCGCCCATGTAAGGCTTAAGCACTTCTGGCACACGGATCGAGCCGTCGGCCTGCTGGTAGTTTTCCAGCACGGCCACCAGCGTACGACCGACCGCCAGGCCGGAACCGTTGAGGGTGTGAACCAGCTCAGGCTTGCCGGTTTCGGTGTTACGGAAACGCGCCTGCATACGACGGGCCTGGAAATCGCCGCAGTTGGAGCACGACGAGATCTCGCGGTACTTGTCCTGGCTCGGGATCCACACTTCCAGATCGTAGGTCTTGCTTGCGCTGAAGCCCATGTCGCCGGTGCACAGCGCCAAGGTGCGGTATGGCAGTTCGAGCAGTTGCAGAACTTTTTCGGCGTTGCCGACCAGGCCTTCCAGCGCGTCCATCGACGTCGAAGGCTCGACGATCTGCACCATTTCAACCTTGTCGAACTGGTGCTGGCGAATCATGCCGCGCGTGTCGCGGCCCGAAGCACCGGCCTCACTGCGGAAGCATGGCGTGTGCGCCACAAACTTGATCGGCAGCGATTTGTGATCGACGATCTCGCCCGCAACGATGTTGGTCAGCGACACTTCAGCGGTCGGGATCAAGTACAGATCGGCTTCGCCTTCGCGGCTGATCTTGAACAGGTCTTCTTCGAACTTGGGCAACTGGCCAGTGCCCTGCAGCGCAGGTGCCTGAACCAGGTAAGGCGTGTATGCCTCTTCGTAGCCGTGTTCGTTGATGTGCAGGTTGATCATGAACTGCGCCAGGGCGCGGTGCAGGCGAGCGATCGGCCCACGCAGCAAGGCAAAACGGGCGCCGGACAATTTGGCGGCAGTTTCAAAATCCAGCCAGCCGTGTTGCTCGCCCAGGGCGACGTGGTCCTTGATCTCGAAATCAAAGGCTTTTGGCGTGCCCCAGCGGCGAACTTCGACGTTGTCGTCTTCGTCCGCACCCACCGGTACCGATTCATCCGGCAGGTTCGGCAGGCTCAACAGAATCGAGTCCAGTTCGGTCTGGATGGCATCCAGTTCAACCTTGCCGTTGGCCAGATCGCTGCCCATGGTTTCTACACTGGCCATCAGTGGCGCGATGTCTTCGCCGCGCGCCTTGGCCTGGCCAATGCTCTTGGAGATGGCATTGCGCTCAGCCTGCAGACGCTCGGTCAGGGTTTGAACTTCTTTACGCTTGGCTTCCAGCGCGTCGATGCGCGCCACGTCCAGCTTAAAGCCACGGGATGCCAGGCGATCCGCTACGTCCTGCAGGTTCGTACGTAACAGTTTGGAATCGAGCATGTCGGTTTCTCGTTTATCAAAGTTTGGTCAGGGACAGGCCAGCCCAGGTTGCAAGCAGCCCGCCGAATACGCTGATGGCTGCATAGCCCAGTGCCAAAGGCACTTGCCCGCTTTCCAGCAGGCGCACCGTATCCAGTGAAAAGGATGAAAAAGTGGTCAAACCACCCAGGAAACCGACCATTAATCCGGCGCGGACTTCAATCGGTACTTCCGGGCGGATTAAAAAAAGTCCGTAAAGGATGCCAATCAGCAGGCAGCCCACGATATTAACGGCCAATGTCGCGGTATAGAAGTGCTTTGGCCAATTGGCGTTCACCCAATTGCCCGTGGCGAAACGCAACAATGTACCTGCAATACCGCCCACCGTTACCGCAGCGATCAAAGGAATCAAGGTTTTCTCCGCTGTAGAGGGCTGGCCCGATCAAGTGCAGCCAGGTGTTTAAGCTTCTCGCCAATCTTCAATTCGAGCCCGCGCGGGACGGGCTGATACAACGGTAACGGCTCCAGCTCATCCGGGAAGTAGTCTTCACCGGCAGCATAGGCATCAGGCTCATCGTGGGCGTAACGGTATTCGTCGCCATAACCCAATTGCTTCATGAGCTTGGTCGGGGCATTGCGCAAATGCAGCGGGACTTCGAGCGAACCGTATTCGGCGGCGCTGCGCAGCGCGGCCTTGAAGCCCATGTACACCGCGTTGCTTTTCGGCGCACAGGCCAGGTAAGTAATGGCCTGGGCCACGGCCAGCTCGCCTTCGGGGCTGCCTAGACGCTCTTGCACGTCCCAGGCTGACAGGCACAGGCTCAAGGCCCGCGGGTCAGCGTTGCCGATATCTTCACTGGCCATGCGCACCACCCGGCGCGCGATGTACAGCGGGTCACAACCGCCGTCGATCATGCGCGCAAACCAGTACAACGCACCGTCCGGATTGGAGCCACGCACCGATTTGTGCAAGGCCGAGATCTGGTCGTAAAACGCTTCACCGCCTTTGTCGAAGCGCCGCTGGGTATCGCCCAGCAAGTCATGCAACAGGTCGACGCCGATTTCACTGTGGTCTTCGGCCAGGTCAGAGGCGTTTTCCAGCAGGTTGAGCAAACGTCGGCCATCGCCATCAGCGGCCCTGAGCAACGTCTGGAAACCCTCATCGCCCAAGGTCAAGCCGCGTTTGCCCAGGCCTTTGTCTTCGGTCAACGCCCGGTGTACCAACTTGCGCAACGCCGCCTCGTCGAGGCTTTTGAGCACGTAGACCCGCGCCCGTGACAACAGGGCGTTGTTGAGCTCAAAGGAGGGGTTTTCGGTGGTCGCACCGATAAAAATCAGGGTGCCGTCTTCAACGTAGGGCAAGAACGCATCTTGCTGCGACTTGTTGAAGCGGTGCACTTCGTCGACAAACAGAATGGTCCGCCGCCCGTACTGGCCGGCTTGCTGCTTGGCGATTTCCACCGCCTGGCGGATCTCCTTGACCCCGGCCAGGACGGCCGAGACCGTTTCAAAATGAGCATCCGAGACTTCAGCCAGCAGCCGCGCCAGCGTGGTTTTACCCACACCGGGCGGCCCCCAGAAGATCATCGAGTGCAGCGCGCCCTGCTCCAGCGCTTCACGCAGGGGCTTGCCCCGGGCGAGCAGGTGTTGTTGACCGACATACTCATCCAGATTGGTCGCCCGTAGACGGGCGGCCAAGGGCTGGGCAATCGGTGCACTTCGAAACAGATCCATAGCGGCGTTTGAAACCTCGTCCAGGGCTTATTCCTGGATGACATCAGCCCCTTTCGGGATATCGAACTTGAATTTGGACGCCGGGATCGGCTCGTTGGCCTTGACCCCGGTGAACAGCAGATCAGTGCGCTGACCTACGCTATCAACCAGACGCATGTTGTTGATCAGGCCACTGCGAAACGACAGGTTCAGCGAGTCAAACAGGGTGTCTTTGGTTTTTGGCTTGAGCGTGAAGTCGATCACTTCACCCGATTGTTTGGAGGTGATATCAAAGCTTTCGCTGATTTTTGAGACATCACCCGAGAGCAGCAAGGCCGGGGTCTGGGTCAGGCGCTGATCAAGCTTCTTGATGGTGACCTGCTCCAGGTCCGGGTCCCACAAAGTAACTTTCTGGCCATCGGAAACCATGGTCTGCTCGTTCGGCGCATCAGTGTGCCAGTAGAACAACCCCGGACGCTGCAAGGCCATTTGCCCTTTGGTGTCTTGCAACTGGGTGCCGCTGCCATCGAGGGTCAACTGAGAAAAATTGGCCGTCAAGGTTTTCGACCGTTCCAGAAGGTTGGTCAGGCTCTGTACATCCGCCGGAGCGGCACTGGCGGAAAAGGCAGTCAACGCCAAAACCGGTAGCAACAACATGCTGACAAAACGCATGGAAATCCTCATTGATTAGTTAAACCCTGCTTGCAGCTTACCTGCGAGCAGATCAGTCGCGCATTGGAGCCGGCGCTATCACTTCGCGCGAGCCGTTGGTATTCATTGCGGTCACGACCCCGGCCATTTCCATGGACTCGATCATGCGTGCCGCGCGGTTGTAGCCGATCTTCAGTTTGCGTTGAACCGCAGAGATCGAAGCGCGACGGCTTTCGAGCACGAACTGCACAGCCTCGTCGTACAGCGCATCGGTTTCAGCGTCATCGCCGCCTTCACTGCTACCGCCATCAAAGCCGCTACCCGGCTCTTCGACGCCCGCCAGAATGTCATCGTTATAGTCCGGTGTACCACGCTGTTTCCAGGCTTCAACCACACGGTGCACTTCTTCGTCAGACACGAACGCACCGTGTACCCGAATCGGCAAACTTGTGCCTGGCGGCATGTAGAGCATGTCACCGTGGCCCAGCAGTTGTTCGGCGCCACCCTGGTCGATGATGGTACGCGAGTCAATTTTGCTCGATACCTGGAACGCCATACGGGTCGGGATGTTGGCCTTAATCAGACCGGTGATCACGTCTACCGATGGGCGCTGGGTCGCGAGGATCAAGTGAATCCCGGCAGCCCGCGCTTTCTGGGCAATACGGGCAATCAGTTCTTCGACCTTTTTGCCGACGATCATCATCATGTCGGCAAATTCGTCGACCACCACCACGATGGTCGGCAGCTTGGTCAGCAGCGGCGCTTCGTCATGGATGCTTTCGCGCTTGTACAGCGGGTCGCTGATCGGCTCACCCGCCGCTTCGGCATCTTTGATCTTCTGGTTGAAACCGGCCAGGTTACGCACGCCCATCTTGGCCATCAGCTTGTAGCGGCGCTCCATCTCGGCAACGCTCCAGCGCAGGGCGTTGGCCGCGTCTTTCATGTCGGTCACAACCGGGCAGAGCAAGTGCGGAATGCCTTCGTAGATCGACAGCTCAAGCATTTTCGGGTCGATCATGATCAGCTTGGCGTCTTCCGGGCCCGACTTGAACAGGATCGACAGGATCATCGCGTTCACGCCCACCGACTTACCGGAACCGGTGGTACCGGCCACCAACAGGTGCGGCATTTTTGCCAGGTCGGTAATCACCGCCTTGCCGCCAATGTCATGACCCAAGGCCAAGGTAACTGGCGATTTGGCGTCATCGAACTCTGGGGTCGACAGCACTTCGGAGAAGCGCACGATCTGGCGATCTTCGTTGGGGATCTCGATGCCCACCGTGGTTTTACCCGGAATCACCTCAACCACCCGCACGCTGGTCACGGCCAGCGAACGTGCCAGGTCTTTGGCCAGGTTGGCGATACGGCTGACCTTGACCCCGGCCGCTGGCTGGATTTCATAACGGGTAATGACCGGACCCGGATGAATCGAGTCCACCGCCACCTCGACCCCGAATTCCTTGAGCTTGATCTCAAGCAAATGGCCAACAGCCGCGAGGGATTCAGGGGAATAGTTGAGCTGTTTCTTCTCGGCCGGGTCCAGAATCGAGATCGGAGGCAAGGTGCCTTCAACCGCGCTGTCGACAAACAACGGCACTTGTTTCTCTTTTTGCACACGCTTGCTCGGCTCCGGCGCTTTGGCCGGTGCCGGGGTAATTACAGCCGGCACGTGTTTTTCACGCTCGGTCATGTGCTTGGTCAGCGCCTGTTCACGTTCGATCAGGCGTTCTTTGGCCTTGGCCTGCTCACGCTTGTCGGGAACGCTTGGGGCGACCACTTCGTTAACCCGTGTGTCGACTTCACGCAATTGTGCAACCAGTTGCTTGCGCTCATTACGGTCAGACCACCAGCGATTCGCGGCGCCCTGGATCAACTCGAACAGATCAAGGGTGATTTTGCCGGTCACGTCCATGACCTTGAACCACGACAAATCGGTAAAAACAGTCAAACCGAACAGGAACAAGGCAATCAGCAGCAAGGTACTGCCTTGAATGTTAAGCGCGTTCTTCGCCAGATCACCCAGGCTTTCGCCCAGCGCACCACCAGCACCGGCGGGCAAGCCGCTGGCAGAATGGAAGTGAATGTGCGCCAGCGCGGCACCTGAAAGCACCAGAAAAATCAGGCCGACCAGCCGCCACGAAAACAGCAGGCCGCTCCACTGCCACGGCTGATGCCGCTCGCGGAAAATCTGATACGCCTTGATCGCCAGCAGCAGCGGGAAGATGTAGGCAAAATAGCCGAGCACCATGAACAGGATGTCCGCACTGTAGGCGCCCGCAGGCCCGCCAAAGTTCTGCACATCCACCACGCGGCTATTGTGGCTCCAGCCGGGGTCGTCCTTACCGTAGGTCAGCAAGGCCATCATCATGAACAGGCATAGAGCGCCAATAGCGAGCAATGCACCTTCCTTGAGCCGGTAGTGCAATTGCTGACGCCAGAGTGGAACTGTTTTAGGTGCTGCTGTGGATTTCTTCAAAACGCGTCTTTTCCTGCGCCTGTGGCGCGCCCAACAATTGATTGACTGCAAAATACTGCTCAATTCGAGCAGGTGACAAGTTCAGACATGAAACTGGACTAGCCTTGCACACAGCCTTGTAATATGACTCGTCACCCCAAGACCAGCCCGCCAGGGAGTGAGGCGAATGTTGTGCAGTTTAGAACAGCTCAAACAGGCGGGCCATTGTACGGGTTTAAGCCGTGGATGCCACGCTGACGCCAGCGCCGGGCGCGATCATCATGTGCCCGCCCGAGAGCCGCCAATTTGAGCATGCATTGCCTTGTGTGACAAAGACTTATAGCGCTGTCGCGACAGCCACGGATCCGCTCGACTCAGACCGCGGCAACGCGACAGAGTTGCAGCCCCCCTCCCCTCTTCTGTAAGACCGATTGCCATGCTGACCTGGTTAAAACGCGACACCCTGACATTCCCGCCACTGACAACGGCCATGCGCGAACCCAATGGCTTGCTCGCCGCCGGCGGCGATCTGTCCCCTGACCGGCTGATCCAGGCCTATCGCCATGGCTGCTTCCCGTGGTTTTCCGAAGGCCAGCCGATACTCTGGTGGTCGCCAGACCCGCGCACGGTGTTATTTCCGCAAGAGCTGCATATCTCGCGCAGCCTGGCAAAACTATTGCGCCAGCAACGTTACCACGTGACGTTCGACCGCGACTTCGAAGGGGTTATTCGAGCCTGCGCCGAACCGCGAAGCTATGCCGACGGCACGTGGATTACCGAAAAAATGCAAGATGCCTACATCGAGCTTCACGCACGCGGCCACGCGCACTCGGTAGAAGTCTGGGACAACGGCGAACTGGTTGGCGGCTTGTACGGCCTGGCGATGGGCCAATTGTTTTTTGGCGAGTCCATGTTCAGCCGCGCAGACAACGCCTCAAAAGTGGGGTTTGCGACGCTGGTCAGTCACTTGAAGGCCTGGGGCTTTGTGCTGATTGACTGCCAGATGCCGACCAATCACCTCGAAAGCCTGGGCGCCCGCTCAATCCCACGACAACAATTCGCCGATTACCTACACAAACATCTCGATCTACCTACAAACGCAGAGTGGGTTTGATAGGCGAGTTTTGCTGGCTGGCTTACACTTAATTCAAAGATTTCCCTGAGGGCCCATCATGACCGAGCTGGCGCGCTTGAAGTTTTATGCCACTCAACCTCACGTTTGCAGCTACCTGCCCGATGAACAGGCGACCACGCTGTTCCTCGATCCCAGCCAGCCGATGGATGTGCAGGTCTATGCCGACTTGTCCGAAATGGGCTTTCGTCGCAGTGGCGACCACCTTTATCGACCCCATTGCGTGAATTGCGATGCGTGTACACCTGCGCGCATCCCGGTACAGACGTTTATCCCCAATCGCCAGCAAAAGCGTATTTTCAAACGCAATACCGACCTCCAGGTCAAGGCCGCCAAGCCCAGTTTTAGCGATGAGTACTTCGCCCTCTACAAGCGCTACATCGAACTACGGCATGCAGACGGCGACATGTACCCGCCAAGCCGTGAGCAATTTTCGACGTTTTTGGTGCGCGACTTGCCGTTCTCGACGTTTTACGAGTTTCGTCTCGACGGACGGTTACTGGCCGTGGCGGTCACTGACGTGCTGCCCAATGGTTTGTCGGCGGTGTATACCTTCTACGAGCCTGACGAAGAGCGCCGCAGCCTGGGCCGTTACGGGATTCTCTGGCAAATTGCCGAAACCCGCCGCCTGGGGCTGAATGCGCTGTACCTCGGGTACTGGATCAAGAACTGCAAAAAGATGAATTACAAGACTGAATATCGGCCCATTGAGCTGCTGATTAATCAGAGATGGAGCACTCTTTACTGAACCCCTTGGCTTAAACCCTACTTTTCGGGCACAATGCACGCCGCTTTTGCCTGGCGCAGTTGCACCGGGCCATTCACTGGACACCGAGGGCTTTACTGCATGTCGAAAGAAGACAGCTTCGAAATGGAAGGCACTGTCGTCGACACCCTGCCCAACACCATGTTTCGTGTGGAGTTGGAAAATGGGCACGTCGTAACCGCGCATATTTCCGGCAAGATGCGCAAGAACTACATTCGTATTCTTACCGGTGACAAAGTGCGCGTCGAACTGACGCCCTATGACTTGAGCAAAGGGCGCATCACTTACCGCGCTCGTTAATCAAGTCAATACAAGACGCCCGGCTCTGCCGGGCGTTTTTGTTTGCCTGCGATATGACGAACGCCTGGCCTGACTGTAGGAGCGAGCTTGCCTCGCGATCTCTTGATCTAAGCCCCCCTCACCCTAGCCCTCTCCCGCAGGAGAGGGAACCGATTGGGGGATGCTGAAGATACTCGCCGGCCTGCTTGCTACGCGACAGCGCGGCGTCGAAGACGAGGCGGCAGCTCCTACAGGGTTTACCTATAAAAAAAGCGCCTTTCGGCGCTTTTTTTATTTCACGGTCACATCAAGCCATTTCAACGTCTGTTTCAAACTCGAAGACCAACTCGCCGTCTTTGAGGTCGATGTTAACCACACCGCCGTGATCAGCCAGCTCACCAAAGAGAATCTCTTCAGCCAGTGGGCGCTTGATTTTGTCCTGAATCAGACGCGCCATCGGGCGGGCGCCCATGGTCACGTCGTAGCCGCCAGCCGCCAACCAGCCGCGCGCGGCATCGGTCACCACCAACTGCACGTGCTTGTCTTCCAACTGCACTTGCAACTCGGTGAGGAACTTGTCCACCACGTGTTTGATCACTTCATGGCTGAGGCGACCAAATTGAATGATGGTGTCCAGGCGGTTACGGAACTCAGGGGTGAAGCTCTTCTTGATCACTTCCATTGCATCGGTGGCGTGATCCTGCAAGGTAAAGCCGATCGAGGCCCGTGAAGCCGTCTCTGCACCCGCGTTCGTGGTCATGATGATGATCACGTTACGGAAGTCAGCCTTGCGCCCGTTGTTATCGGTCAGCGTGCCGTGGTCCATGACCTGCAGCAGCAGGTTGAAGACCTCAGGGTGCGCCTTCTCGATTTCATCCAGCAGCAGTACGCAGTGCGGTTGCTTGGTGATGGCTTCGGTGAGCAGGCCGCCCTGATCAAACCCGACATAGCCTGGAGGCGCACCGATCAGACGCGATACGGTGTGGCGCTCCATGTACTCGGACATATCAAAGCGAATCAGCTCGACGCCCAGCGCCTTGGACAACTGGCGCGCAGCTTCGGTTTTACCCACACCGGTCGGGCCTGCGAACAGGAACGAACCGACAGGCTTGTCTGGCGACTTGAGCCCGGCACGCGACAGCTTGATGGCCGTCGACAAGGAATCAATCGCCGCATCCTGACCAAACACCGTCAGCTTGAGGTCGCGCTCAAGGTTACGCAGCAGCTCTTTATCGGAGCTGGAGACGCTCTTAGGCGGAATACGGGCGATTTTCGCCACGATGTCTTCGACCTGTTGCACATCGATACGCAGAGCGCGTTTTTCAACCGGCTGCAGGCGCTGATACGCCCCCGCCTCGTCGATCACGTCAATGGCTTTGTCCGGCATGTGCCGGTCATTGATGTAGCGTGACGCCAGCTCGGCCGCCGCACGCAGGGCCTCATCAGTGTATTCAATACCGTGATGCTGCTCGAAACGCCCTTTAAGGCCACGCAGAATACCGATGGTGTCTTCAACCGAAGGTTCGGACACGTCGACTTTCTGGAAGCGCCGCGCCAGGGCACGGTCTTTTTCAAAGATCCCGCGAAATTCCTGGAACGTAGTCGAACCAATGCAACGGATCTCACCCGAGGACAGCAGGGGCTTGAGCAGGTTGGAAGCGTCCATTACGCCACCGGACGCCGCGCCCGCACCAATAATGGTGTGGATCTCGTCGATGAACAAAATGGCCTGCGGACGCTTTTTCAGCTCGCCGAGCAACGCTTTGAAGCGCTTCTCGAAATCGCCGCGGTACTTGGTGCCGGCCAGCAAGGCACCCAGATCCAGCGAATAGACGATGCTGTTGGCCAGCAGGTCCGGCACCTGGTTATCAACGATGCGCTTGGCCAGGCCTTCGGCAATCGCGGTTTTACCCACGCCCGCCTCGCCCACCAGCAGCGGGTTGTTTTTACGGCGACGCGCCAGAATCTGCGCAACGCGCTCAACTTCGTTTTCACGCCCCACCAGCGGATCAATCCGGCCCTGGCGGGCCAGCTCGTTCAAGTTGCTGGCGTAAGCATCCAGAGGATTGCTTGAAGACGACGACTCACCGCCCTCTTCATCCTGCATTTCGTTCTCGTTTTCAGCGTGATCGCCATGGCCCGGCACTTTGGAAATACCATGCGCGATGAAGTTGACCACATCGATGCGGGCAACGCTCTGCTGCTTGAGAAAGAACACCGCCTGGCTTTCTTGCTCACTGAAAATCGCCACCAGCACATTAGCGCCGGTAACTTCACGCTTGCCGGAGCTTTGTACGTGGAACACAGCGCGCTGCAAGACGCGTTGAAAACCCAGGGTTGGCTGAGTTTCACGGTCTTCGTCGTGGACAGGGATCAGGGGGGTGGTGGAATCAATAAACTCTTGCAGGTCATGCTTGAGTTTGTCGAGGTTTGCGCCACAGGCGCGTAGAACGGTTGCGGCCGCCTCATTATCCAGAAGCGCTAGAAGGAGGTGCTCGACCGTCATGAACTCATGACGCTTTGAGCGTGCTTCCTTGAAGGCCAGATTGAGGGTGACTTCGAGCTCGCGATTTAACATGGCTTCACCTCATACCCAAGTGGTCGGCGTTAACCGTCCTTCTCGATTTCACAGAGTAGCGGATGCTGGCTTTCGCGTGCGTACTGGTTTACCTGCGCCGCCTTGGTCTCGGCGATGTCGCGGGTAAAGATGCCGCACACTGCCCGTCCTTCTGTATGAACGGCCAGCATGACCTTGGTCGCCAATTCGCGATTCAAGTTAAAAAACACCTCAAGCACTTCGACAACGAAATCCATGGGTGTGTAGTCATCGTTGAACAAAACCACCTTGTACATCGGCGGCGCCTGAAGCGCAGGCTTAGCCTCTTGCACAGCCAAGCCAGCGGAATCTTCGTCATCATAATCGGGCTGATCATGATTGGATGTTAGTCGAATCTGGCTGATTGCATGCATGGAAAGAAAGGTTCGTCTTTGATCGATTACAGTGATGGAGGCAGACGTAGCAAATTTCAACTGCGCCGCCGCGTGACCTTGACTATCGGTAAAACGGTGTTACAACCAATAGAACCCACAGTGGGTAATAAAGGTCCGTGCAGTCAACCATATTTCGTGGTTTCTGCGCGAGTGAACTGGATGATACTCCAGTGATGGAGTTGTTTGCAGCAGAGGGAGATGAGTATGCAAGGCAAGGTCAAGTGGTTTAACAACGCCAAAGGCTTCGGCTTTATCAATACGGAAGCCAAGGAAGGCATCGACGAGCATGGACATCCAATCGACTTCTTCGCCCATTTTTCCGCCATTCAGATGGACGGCTACAAAACGCTGAAAGCAGGCCAGCCTGTCAGCTTTGAAATCATTCAAGGGCCCAAAGGCCTGCACGCTGTGGCAATCACCGACGCCAAGGTGCTGACGCCGCAACCCGTGACTGCATCAGGGGCCACCCGCCTGTCGGTCTGAGCCCGCGAGCACAGCCCGTCATGAAGAACGGCCGATTCTCACACACGAATCGGCCGTTTTTTTATTGCGTTTGCCGCCATGCACGTGCACACCCCACCTTAAAAACCCCAGAAAAACCCTGTAAACACGGGGGCATCAAGCCAAAACCAAGGGCATTTTGCCGCAGGTTCTTAGACCAATTGATGATTTGTGTTAGGCCACCCCCCTCGCAGCAACCTTAGTGACCTATGTATACTGCGCCGGTGACCACGGAGTCACTCAGCAACACCTACTGGAATGAGTCTTTCAGGCCTAGAAAGGCTGAGCCGTTACCCCGGCTCGACCGCTTGACGCTCTACTGATGCATTCACATCACAGCGAAGAACCTCGACTTTCGGCTCATTGTTCACTGTGTACGAAAGCGCCTACCCTGCGCATCTCGAGTATCTGAGCACGCTCAGCAAAGAAGAGAGTTAATCCGAAATGCCCAACCGTTCGAAGATCATCTACACCTTCACCGACGAAGCTCCGGCGCTCGCCACCTATTCACTGCTGCCTATCATCGAGGCTTTCACCGCCAGCGCTGATATTGACGTTGAGACGCGCGACATCTCTTTGGCAGGCCGCATCCTCGCCAGCTTCCCCGAGCAATTGGGTGACAAGGCCGTAGCAGACCACCTCGCCGAACTGGGCGCCCTGGCTGTTACCCCTGAAGCCAACATCATAAAGCTGCCTAACATCAGCGCCTCGGTTCCTCAGCTGCAAGCTGCCATCAAGGAACTGCAAGCACAGGGCTTCAACATCCCTGACTACCCGGACACCGCGACGACTGACGCCGAGAAAGACATCAAGGCGCGTTACAGCAAAGTCATGGGCAGCGCCGTAAACCCGGTACTGCGCGAAGGCAACTCGGACCGCCGCGCACCACTGTCGGTTAAAAACTACGCTCGCAAGCACCCGCACAAAATGGGCGCCTGGGCTGCAGACTCCAAGTCCCACGTGGCCCACATGAGCGAAGGCGACTTCTACGGCAGCGAAAAAGCGGCCCTGATCGAAGCCCCGGACAGCGTTAAAATCGAACTGATCGCTCAAGACGGCACCACCACCGTCCTGAAGGAAAAAACCGCCGTACAAGCCGGCGAGATCATCGATTGCTCCGTCATGAGCAAAAATGCCCTGCGCAAGTTCGTAGCGGCCGAAATCGAAGACGCCAAGAAACAAGGCGTGCTGTTCTCGGTTCACTTGAAAGCCACCATGATGAAGGTTTCCGACCCGATCATGTTTGGTCAGATCGTGGCTGAGTTCTACAAGG
The DNA here is from genome assembly GCF_001043025.1 of Pseudomonas helleri. Lineage (GTDB taxonomy): Bacteria > Pseudomonadota > Gammaproteobacteria > Pseudomonadales > Pseudomonadaceae > Aquipseudomonas > Aquipseudomonas helleri. The sequence goes on from NZ_JYLD01000004.1 coordinate 88,672, forward strand.
ACGCGCTGGCCAAACACGCCGACGTCCTGAAAGAAATCGGTTTCAACCTGAACAACGGTATCGGCGACCTGTACGCCCGCATCAAGGCACTGCCAGCCGAGAAGCAAGCTGAAATCGAAGCTGACATCCAGGCTGTCTACGCCAACCGCCCTGCTCTGGCGATGGTCAACTCTGACAAAGGCATCACCAACCTGCACGTACCAAGCGACGTGATTGTTGACGCCTCCATGCCAGCGATGATTCGTGATTCCGGCAAAATGTGGAACACCGAAGGCCAACTGCAAGACACCAAGGCCATCATCCCGGATCGTTGCTACGCAACCATCTACCAGGCCACCATCGAAGACTGCAAAAAGCACGGCGCTTTCGATCCGACCACCATGGGCAGCGTGCCAAACGTTGGCCTGATGGCGCAAAAAGCCGAAGAGTACGGCTCGCACGACAAAACCTTCCAGATCAAAACCCCTGGCGTTGTTCGGGTAACCGACAGCAACGGCAACGTGCTGATGGAACAAAAGGTTGAGGAAGGCGACATCTGGCGCATGTGCCAGGCCAAAGACGCGCCGATCCGCGACTGGGTCAAACTGGCCGTTAACCGCTCCCGCGCCAGCAACACCCCGGCTGTATTCTGGCTGGACCCTAAGCGTGCCCACGACGCAGAAATGATCAAGAAGGTTGAAACCTACCTGAAAGATCACGACACCAGCGGTCTGGACATTCGCATCATGTCGCCTGTCGACGCCATGAAGTTCACCCTGGAACGCACCCGCGCCGGCCTGGACACCATCTCGGTAACCGGTAACGTACTGCGCGACTACCTGACTGACCTGTTCCCGATCATGGAACTGGGCACCAGCGCCAAAATGCTCTCGATCGTCCCGCTGATGAATGGCGGCGGCCTGTTCGAAACTGGCGCAGGCGGTTCGGCACCCAAGCACGTGCAACAACTGCTGGAAGAAAACTTCCTGCGTTGGGACTCGCTGGGTGAGTTCCTGGCACTGGCTGCTTCCCTGGAGCACCTGGGCACCACCTACAACAACGCAAAAGCGTTGGTGTTGGCCAAAACCCTGGACCAGGCCACTGGCCAGTTCCTCGACAACAACAAATCGCCATCGCGCAAAGTCGGCAACATCGACAACCGCGGCAGCCACTTCTACCTGGCGCTGTACTGGGCTCAAGCCCTGGCGGCCCAAACTGAAGACAAAGAGCTGCAAGCCCTGTTTGCCCCAGTGGCAAAAGCCATGACCGAGAACGAGGCAAAAATCGTTGCCGAACTCAACGCCGTGCAGGGCAAGCCTGTGGACATCGGTGGTTACTACCACGCCGACGCCGACAAGGTGAGCACCGTAATGCGCCCTAGCGCCACGCTGAACGAGATCATCGCTTCTCTGGTGTAAGAGCAACTGGCAACAGCACAGACCCCGGCCCACGACGCCGGGGTTTGTGTTTTCAGGGTGCTCGCAACCCTGTAGTCGCTGCCGAAGGCTGCGATCGACGGTGAAGCCGGCGTAAAGCCACACCACGCAGTATTGCTGTAGTTTACGGTCGCTTCGTAACCGATCGCAGCCTTCGGCAGCGACTACAGTTTTGGGCTTGGCGCAAACTTTCTGTAGCATCCAGAAAACTCTCCCAAAAAACCGAGACCCCCCTTAATGGAATGGAAACCCCACATCACCGTCGCCACGGTCGTTGAAGACAATGGCCGTTTTTTGATGGTCGAGGAGTACAGCGGCGAGCGCGCCGTTCTTAACCAGCCCGCCGGGCACCTGGACCCGAACGAAACCCTGATTGAAGCAGCGATCCGCGAAACACTCGAAGAAACCGGCTACGACGTCGAGCTGACCGGGGTCATCGGCATTTACTTGTACACCGCCCCAAGCAACGGCGTGACGTATCAGCGCGTATGCTTTGCCGGCAAAGCTGTCAAACATCACCCCGAATACACCCTGGACACCGGCATCATCGGCCCGCAATGGCTGACCCGCGACGAGCTGATAGCGCAACGCCAGCGCTGGCGCAGCGAGCTGAGCTTGCAGTGCATCGACGATTATCTGAGCGGCCAATTGTTCGACCTCACGTTAATCCGCCCTTCGGTTTAGCCTTGAGCGCTCGGGCCTGATAGAATCGCGTCCTTTTTCAAGGCACTCATTGAAACCCTATGCGTGATCCAGCCTTAGTCGCCCCCGAACAACAGCGCGTCATCGTCGGCATGTCCGGCGGTGTAGACTCTTCCGTTTCCGCCGTTCTGCTCATGGAGCAGGGCTATCAGGTGGAAGGCCTGTTCATGAAGAACTGGGAGGAAGACGACGGAACGGATTACTGCACCGCCATGGATGACCTGGCAGACGCCCAGGCCGTGTGCGACAAAATTGGCATCAAGCTGCACACTGCCAACTTTGCCGCCGAATACTGGGACAACGTGTTTGAGCACTTCCTGGCCGAATACAAGGCCGGGCGCACGCCCAACCCGGACATCCTGTGCAACCGCGAAATCAAGTTCAAGGCGTTCCTCGACTATGCCCTGATGCTCGGCGCAGATCTGATCGCTACCGGCCACTACGTGCGCCGTCGTGACATTGACGGCCGCACAGAGCTGCTCAAGGGCCTCGACCCGAACAAGGACCAGAGCTATTTCCTGCACGCCGTCGGTGGTGAGCAGATTGCCAAGACCTTGTTCCCGGTAGGCGAACTGGAAAAACCGGAAGTGCGCCGCATTGCCGAGAAACACGGCCTGGCCACCGCCAAAAAGAAAGACTCCACCGGTATCTGCTTTATTGGCGAGCGCCGCTTCAGCGACTTCCTCAAGCAGTACCTGCCCGCGCAGCCGGGTGAAATCAAAACCACCGAAGGTGAAGTCATCGGCCGCCACCACGGCCTGATGTACCACACCATCGGCCAACGCCAGGGCCTGGGCATCGGCGGCCTCAAAGACGCCAGTGACGAGCCGTGGTACGTGCTGATCAAAGACCTTGAGCACAACGAGCTGATCGTTGGCCAGGGCAATGACCACCCGTGGCTGTTCTCCCGCGCCCTGCTCGCCTCAGAGATCTATTGGGTCAACCCGATCGACCTGAGCAGCCCGCTGCGCCTGACCGCCAAGGTCCGCTATCGCCAGAGCGACCAGCCGTGCACCCTTGAAAAAACCGCTACCGGCTATCGCGCCACCTTCGACGACCCGCAACGCGCGGTCACCCCCGGCCAGTCCGTGGTGTTTTACGACGGTGAAGTGTGCCTGGGCGGCGGCGTGATCGAAGTGGCCGAGCCGTGGACCAGCAAGGGCCACCGCGCATGAACCCGATTCAGGAGCAACTGGTAGCCTTGGGCGGCGTGTTTTTTGCCGCGGTGCTGGTCGACAAGATCGCCAAGACCGGCCAGATCAGCGAAGCCGACCTGGCCTGCATGCTGGGCAGCCTGCTGGTACGCGACCCCAAGGACACCCTTGAGGTCTATGGCGGTGACGACAGCAACCTGCGCGAAGGCTATCGGGCACTGATTGGCGCCCTTGAGCGCGACCCGAACACCCTGCAGCGCGAGCCGCTGCGCTACGCCCTGTCGATGCTCGGGCTTGAGCGTCAACTGGCCAAGCGCGACGACATGCTTGAGCTGATTGGCAAGCGCCTGCCGCAAATCCAGTCCCAGGTTGAGCATTTCGGCCCCGCCCACGAAAACGTGGTGGCGGCCTGCGGCGGGCTGTATCAGGACACCCTGAGCACCCTGCGTCAGCGCATCCAGGTACATGGCGACATGCGCAACCTGCAACAACCGAACAATGCGGCAAAAATTCGCGCGCTATTGCTGGCCGGTATTCGTTCCGCGCGGCTGTGGCGCCAATTGGGCGGTCATCGCTGGCAGCTGGTTTTCAGCCGCCGCAAGCTGCTCAAAGAGCTTTATCCGATGCTGCGTGGCAACTGAAACACGCCAGTACGAACACGTTGCAACCTCGTTACGCGTAAGACGCCGGTCAGTTGGCAGCGGACCGGCTGTTTTTTTCATGTATGATACGCGCCCCATTTCGTTGCCCGACTGTCCGAGAACACCCCATGCAGCTCTCTTCGCTCACTGCGGTTTCCCCTGTTGACGGCCGCTACGCCGGCAAAACCCAGGCCCTGCGCCCAATTTTCAGCGAGTACGGCCTGATCCGTGCCCGCGTTCTGGTTGAAGTTCGCTGGCTCCAGCGCCTGGCCGCTCACGCTGCCATCCCTGAAGTCCCGGCCTTTTCCGCCGAAGCCAACGCCGTTCTGAACGAACTGGCCGAAAACTTCTCTCTGGAGCACGCCGAGCGCGTCAAAGAGATCGAGCGCACCACCAACCACGACGTTAAAGCCATTGAGTACCTGCTCAAGGAACAAGCCGCCAAGCTGCCTGAGCTGGCCAACGTCAGTGAGTTCATCCACTTTGCCTGCACCAGCGAGGACATCAACAACCTGTCCCACGCCCTGATGCTGCGCGAAGGCCGTGATGACGTGATGCTGCCGCTGATGCGCCAGACCGCTCAAGCCATCCGCGAACTGGCCATCCGTTTCGCTGACGTGCCAATGCTGTCGCGCACCCACGGCCAACCGGCTTCACCTACCACTCTGGGCAAAGAGCTGGCCAACGTGGTGTACCGTCTGGAGCGTCAAATCGCTCAAGTCGCTGCAGTACCGCTGCTGGGCAAAATCAACGGCGCTGTCGGCAACTACAACGCCCACCTGTCGGCCTACCCGCAGATCGACTGGGAAGCCAACGCCCGCGCCTTCATCGAAGACGAGCTGGGCCTGGGCTTCAACCCGTACACCACGCAAATCGAACCGCACGACTACATCGCCGAGCTGTTTGACGCCATTGCGCGCTTCAACACCATCCTGATCGACTTCGACCGCGATATCTGGGGCTACATCTCCCTGGGCTACTTCAAGCAGCGCACCATCGCGGGCGAAATCGGTTCGTCGACCATGCCGCACAAGGTCAACCCGATCGACTTCGAAAACTCCGAAGGCAACCTGGGTATCGCCAACGCCTTGTTCCAGCACCTGGCCAGCAAACTGCCAATCTCCCGCTGGCAGCGCGACCTGACCGACTCCACCGTACTGCGTAACCTCGGTGTCGGCTTCGCCCACAGCGTGATCGCATACGAAGCCAGCCTCAAAGGCATCAGCAAGCTTGAGCTGAACGCTCAAAAAATCGCTGCTGACCTGGACGCGTGCTGGGAAGTATTGGCCGAGCCAATCCAGACCGTGATGCGTCGCTACAACATTGAAAACCCGTACGAGAAGCTCAAAGAGCTGACGCGCGGCAAGGGCATCAGCCCTGAAGCACTGCAAACGTTCATCGACGGTCTTGAAATGCCGGAAGCGGCCAAGGCCGAGCTGAAGCTGCTGACGCCTGCCAACTACATTGGCAACGCGGTCGAGCAAGCCAAGCGTATCTGATCGCTGCAACGACCTATTAACGCCCGGCCGTGCCGGGCGTTTTTATTCCTGATTACAAAGCGCATTTTTTCAATAGGTTACACATGAATCCTGATACTCCTCTTCAACTTCTGGGCGGCATCACGGCGCGCGAGTTCATGCGCGACTACTGGCAGAAGAAACCACTGCTGATCCGCCAGGCAATTCCTGACTTCGAAAGCCCTATCGATGCCGACGAACTGGCCGGTCTGGCGCTGGAAGAAGAAGTCGAATCGCGCCTGATCATCGAGCACGGCGAGCGCCCATGGGAACTGCGCCGCGGCCCGTTCGCAGAAGACGAATTCGGCAAACTGCCAGAGCGCGAGTGGACCCTGCTGGTTCAAGCCGTTGACCAGTTCGTACCGGAAGTCGGTGAACTGCTGGAAAACTTCCGCTTCCTGCCAAGCTGGCGCATCGATGACGTAATGATCAGCTATGCAGCCCCGGGCGGCAGCGTTGGCCCGCACTTCGACAATTACGACGTGTTCCTGCTGCAAGGCCACGGCAAACGTCATTGGCAGATCGGCCAGATGTGCGACGCCGACAGCAAGCTGCTGGAACATGCCGACCTGCGCATTCTGGCTGAGTTCGAGGCCACCGATGAGTGGACCCTGGAACCCGGCGACATGCTCTACCTGCCGCCACGCCTGGCCCACTGCGGCGTTGCCGTGGACGACTGCCTGACCTACTCGGTCGGTTTCCGTGCCCCGAGCGCAGCCGAAGTGCTGACTCACTTCACCGACTTCCTGAGCCAGTATCTGCCAGACGAAGACCGCTACACTGACGCCGACGCGCAACCGGTGAGCGATCCGCACCAGATTCAGCACGACGCTCTGGGCCGCCTGAAGAACCTGCTGACAGAGCACATGAGCGACGAGCGCATGCTGCTGACCTGGTTCGGCCAGTTCATGACCGAGCCACGCTACCCGGAACTCGTGGTCGGCCCGGAACTCGAAGAGCCCGAGCTGATCGACAGCCTGGAACAGGGCGCTATCCTGATCCGCAATCCGAGCGCCCGCTTGGCCTGGTCTGAAGTGGACGAAGACCTGCTGTTGTTCGCCAGCGGCCAAAGCCGCCTGTTGCCGGGTAAACTGCGCGAGTTGCTGAAAATGATTTGCGCGGCCGATGCCCTGCACAGTGATAACCTCGGCCCATGGCTGGCCGATGAAGACGCAAGCAACCTGCTCTTCGAGCTGGTTAAACAAGGAAGCCTGGGGTTTGCTGATGAATAAGACTCACGTAAGTGTCGCCGACTGGAAAAAGGACAACTCCGATATTCGACGCATTCGTGAGGCAGTGTTTATTGCCGAACAACAAGTCCCGCCAGAGCTTGAGTGGGACGCAGACGACGCAGATGCCGTGCATTTTCTGGCTTATGAGGGCGACTTTCCGATTGGCACTGCCCGGCTGTTGCCGGACGGCCACATTGGCCGGGTGTCTGTCCTCAAAGACTGGCGTGGCCTCAAAGTGGGCGACGCTTTGATGCAGGCCGCGATCAACGAAGCTGAAAAGCGCGGCCTCAAAAAGCAGCAGCTCAGCGCGCAAGTGCACGCCACGTCGTTTTATGAACGCCTGGGTTTCAAAATCGTCAGCGAGGAATTCCTCGAAGCAGGCATTCCGCACGTTGATATGGAACGCGGTAGCTAACCACTACGCCCACCTTTGTGGGAGCGGGCTTGCTCGCGATACGGATAACGCTGCTTTGCAGAAAGAATGAGTCGTCTGCATCGCGAGCAAGCCCGCTCCCACATGCGTGACAACAAAACGCCCTGCCATCTTCGGATCGCAGGGCGTTTTGCTATCTGCCACACTCCGGGGATACTTTTCACGTATTGCGGAGATAACGGACATGTCCCTACGCGCCTTCATCGCCAGCCTGCTCATGGTCTTCAGCATTAGCGCACTGGCCGATACTAAAGTCATCACCTTACAAAACCGTACCAGCGCCGATCTACTGCCGATTGCGCAGAACTTTATTGGTAAAAACGGCAAAGTCAGTGCCTACGGCAATCAACTGATTGTCGAAGCAGCCCCCTCAAAAATTCAAAATCTGGAAAACCTGCTGGCGCAACTCGACACACCCGCCAAGCGCTTGCTGATTACGGTCGACACCCGCGATAACAACCTCCCCGAATCCAACTCAGACACCCGCGTAATCAGCACCGCCAGCCGTGAAGGCGGTATTCAGCAAATCGAGGCCACTGAAGGTGTGCCCGCGCAAATCCAGATCGGCCAGAGCGTGCCCCTCACCAGCACCCAGACAGACGCCTATGGCCGACTGCTCACACAGACCGAGTACCGCGATGTCACCCAGGGTTTTTTCGTCACCGCCACCGTCACAGGTGAAACGGTACACCTCGCGATCAGCACGCATCTGGACAGTATGAGCCAGGAGCGTCCCGATGTAGTGAACATGCAAAATGCCAACACACAGATCAGCGGCCCCCTCGGCCAGTGGATCACCGTGGCAGGCAGCAGTAACCAGAGCCAGACCGAAAATAACGCTACAACCCTTACGTACTCTACTCAAGGGCGCAACGACATGACGGTGCGGGTCAAAGTAAACACTCTCGACCAGAGGACCCAAAACTGACTGACGGGTCGTATTAGACTAAATATGTAGTGCTGTGAAAAAAGCACTACAAAGTGTTTGACGACACAAAAATGCAAAGGCATGATGGCCCCGCTCCCGCCAATCAGAGCCCCGTAAAAGGGCCCAGGATGACTCTTGGCGAGCAGCCATTCACGCACTTACACAAACATAATTGCTGTGTGCTGGCGGAGCAAATTTTTCAACCCAGACCTATGCGACGAGGTTTATCTCCATGGCACTGACACGCGAACAGCAAATTGCAGCCCTTGAAAAAGACTGGGCCGAAAACCCACGCTGGAAAGGCGTGAAACGCGATTATTCCGCTGCTGACGTGGTCCGCCTGCGTGGTTCGGTTCAACCCGAGCACACCTTTGCAAAATTGGGCGCTGACAAGCTGTGGAAACTGGTGACACAGGGCGCACACCCGTCCTTCCGTCCTGAGAAAGATTTCGTCAACTGCATGGGCGCCCTGACCGGGGGCCAGGCAGTTCAACAGGTTAAAGCCGGCATCCAGGCTATCTACCTGTCGGGTTGGCAAGTGGCAGCAGACAACAACTCTGCTGAATCCATGTACCCCGATCAGTCGCTGTACCCGGTGGACTCGGTTCCAACCGTGGTCAAGCGCATCAACAACTCGTTCCGTCGTGCCGACCAGATCCAGTGGAAAGCTGGCAAAAACCCGGGCGACGCAGGTTACATCGACTACTTCGCTCCTATCGTGGCGGACGCTGAAGCCGGTTTCGGCGGCGTACTGAACGCTTACGAACTGATGAAGAACATGATCGAAGCAGGCGCCGCCGGCGTTCACTTCGAAGACCAACTGGCCTCGGTGAAAAAATGCGGCCACATGGGCGGCAAAGTACTGGTACCTACCCAGGAAGCCGTACAAAAGCTGACTGCAGCGCGTCTGGCTGCTGACGTGGCTGGCGTACCGACCATCATCCTGGCCCGTACCGACGCTAACGCCGCAGACCTGCTGACTTCTGACTGCGACCCGTACGACCAGCCGTTCGTGTCTGGCGAACGCACCAAAGAAGGCTTCTACAAAGTACGTGCAGGCCTGGACCAAGCCATTGCCCGCGGCCTGGCCTACGCCCCTTACGCCGATCTGATCTGGTGTGAAACCGCCAAACCGGACCTTGAAGAAGCACGCCGCTTTGCCGAAGCGATCAAAAAGGAATACCCGGACCAACTGCTGTCGTACAACTGCTCGCCTTCCTTCAACTGGAAGAAAAACCTGGACGACGCGACCATCGCCAAGTTCCAGCGCGAGCTGTCGGCCATGGGCTACAAGCACCAGTTCATCACCCTGGCCGGTATTCACAACATGTGGCACAGCATGTTCAACCTGGCGCACGACTACGCCCGCAACGACATGACTGCCTACGTGAAACTGCAAGAGCAGGAATTCGCTGACGCAGAAAAAGGCTACACCTTCGTGGCACACCAACAAGAAGTGGGCACCGGCTACTTCGACGACATGACCACCGTTATTCAAGGTGGCTCTTCATCGGTAACCGCCCTGACCGGCTCGACCGAAGAAGAACAGTTCCACTGATAGCTGCTCCTCAGTGATTGGCGCCCCGACTGGTTCGGGGCGTTTTTTTTTGTGTGTGGGTATCGCTCATCTTTGTAGTCGCTGTCGAGGCACGCAGGCTGCGAGCTGTTTATAAGCAGCCATGACGATCAAGAGCTCGCAGCCTGCGTGCCTCGGCAGCGACTACGAGATCAGAGGGGGGATCAGGTCAATCCAACAAAACCCTGACTCAGATCCATAAACTGAAACGTGAAGCAGGTTACAAAGCCAAGTTCAAAACTTGCCAAGTGCGTCTATATAAGCCAAGTTCAACGGGTTAACCGTACTGCGTCACAACAGCGCAGCGCTTAAACGATATTAATTATCATTTAGAGTTGCTTTTGTTGATTACCTGCGTCGTAAAACATAATCCTTGAAACACGCTGTAATCCACGGAACACAAGGCCTGCGTAGACTTTGAGGAGTGCTATACCACTAAAGGATTGAATTAATTCATCTTAGAAAATTTACTTGCTGGGTGTTTAGCCATAAAATCCCGGCAATCAATAGCGCTGCGACATATCGTCACTGCTTTATTACCTTTTTAAGCTCAGAGACCTTTGCTCTCTGTTAAGGATTTCCAGCATGCCCGAAGCGACAGGACTCATAGCCCACAACTGGGGCTTTGCCATTTTCCTTCTCGGCGTTGTCGGCCTCTGTGCCTTCATGCTCGGCGTCTCCAGCCTCCTTGGGTCAAAAGCCTGGGGCCGCAGCAAAAACGAACCGTTCGAGTCCGGCATGCTGCCTACCGGTGGCGCCCGCTTGCGGCTCTCTGCAAAATTCTATCTGGTCGCGATGCTGTTCGTGATCTTCGATATCGAAGCCCTCTTTCTCTTTGCATGGTCTGTGTCTGTTCGCGAAAGCGGCTGGACCGGATTCGTCGAAGCTCTCGTTTTCATAGCAATTCTGTTGGCAGGCCTTGTCTACCTATTTCGGGTGGGTGCTCTTGATTGGGCACCGGAAGCTCGTCGTAAGCGGCAGGCCAAGCTGAAACAATGAGGCTTTGGCAATGCAATACGAACTCACCAGGATCGACCCGGATGCTCCTAACGAGCAATACCCGATCGGCAATCGGGAAACCGTTGCCGATCCGTTAGAAGATCAAGTCCACAAAAACATTTTCATGGGCAAGCTGGAAGACGTGCTGAACGGCACGGTCAACTGGGGGCGTAAAAACTCCTTGTGGCCGTACAACTTCGGCTTGTCGTGCTGCTACGTGGAAATGACCACCGCCTTCACGGCGCCCCACGACATCGCGCGCTTTGGCGCCGAAGTGATCCGGGCATCGCCGCGTCAGGCGGATTTCATGGTTATTGCCGGTACCTGCTTCATCAAGATGGCGCCGATCATTCAGCGTCTCTATGAGCAAATGCTTGAGCCTAAGTGGGTTATCTCCATGGGTTCTTGCGCCAACTCCGGTGGCATGTACGACATCTACTCCGTGGTTCAAGGGGTCGACAAGTTCCTGCCCGTGGACGTTTACGTGCCAGGCTGCCCACCCCGCCCAGAGGCTTTCCTGCAAGGCTTGATGCTCTTGCAAGAGTCGATTGGCCAGGAGCGTCGCCCACTTTCCTGGGTTGTCGGTGAACAAGGCGTGTACCGCGCCGAGATGCCGTCCCAAAAGGAACAGCGCCGCGAACAGCGTATTCAGGTCACTAACCTGCGCAGCCCCGACGAAGTCTGATCCAGCGCCGTTTCTATAAATAGAACGAAACACTGGCTTCATTCTTTACGTTGAACGAAAGCGATAAAAAAACCATGACTACAGGCTCCGCTCTGTACATCCCGCCTTACAAGGCTGACGACCAGGATGTGGTTGTCGAACTCAATACCCGTTTTGGCCCTGAAGCGTTCACCGCACAGGCCACACGCACCGGCATGCCGGTGCTTTGGGTTACCCGCGCAAAACTGGTTGAAGTACTGACCTTCCTGCGCAACCTGCCAAAACCTTACGTCATGCTCTATGACTTGCACGGTGTGGACGAACGTCTGCGCACCAAGCGTCAGGGCTTGCCATCGGGTGCAGACTTCACAGTCTTCTACCACCTGATGTCGCTTGAGCGTAATAGTGACGTAATGATCAAGGTTGCCTTGTCCGAGAGCGACCTCAGCCTGCCGACCATCACCGGTATCTGGCCAAACGCCAACTGGTATGAGCGTGAAGTCTGGGACATGTTCGGTATCGACTTTAAAGGTCACCCGCACCTGTCGCGCATCATGATGCCGCCGACCTGGGAAGGTCACCCGCTGCGCAAGGACTTCCCGGCGCGTGCGACCGAGTTCGATCCGTACAGCCTGACCCTGGCCAAAGTACAGCTGGAAGAAGAAGCCGCGCGCTTCCGCCCTGAAGACTGGGGCATGAAGCGTTCCGGCGAAAACGAGGACTACATGTTCCTCAACCTGGGCCCGAACCACCCTTCGGCTCACGGTGCCTTCCGTATCATTCTGCAACTGGACGGCGAAGAGATCGTCGACTGCGTGCCAGACATCGGCTACCACCACCGTGGTGCCGAGAAGATGGCCGAGCGCCAGTCCTGGCACAGCTTCATCCCGTACACCGACCGTATCGACTACCTCGGCGGCGTGATGAACAACCTGCCGTACGTGCTCTCGGTCGAGAAGCTCGCCGGGATCAAGGTGCCGGACCGGGTCGACACCATCCGCATCATGATGGCCGAGTTCTTCCGTATCACCAGCCACCTGCTGTTCCTGGGTACCTACATCCAGGACGTGGGCGCCATGACCCCGGTGTTCTTTACCTTCACCGACCGTCAGCGCGCTTACAAAGTGATCGAAGCCATCACTGGTTTCCGTCTGCACCCGGCCTGGTACCGCATCGGTGGCGTTGCCCACGACCTGCCAAATGGCTGGGAGCGTCTGGTCAAGGAATTCGTCGAGTGGATGCCAAAGCGTCTGGACGAATACCAAAAAGCCGCATTGGACAACAGCATTCTGCGTGGTCGTACCATCGGCGTCGCCCAGTACAACACCAAAGAGGCCCTGGAATGGGGCGTCACCGGTGCCGGCCTGCGGTCCACCGGTTGCGACTTCGACGTGCGTAAAGCGCGCCCGTACTCCGGCTACGAGAACTTCGAATTCGAAGTCCCGTTGGCAGCCAATGGCGATGCCTACGACCGCTGCATCGTGCGCGTCGAAGAAATGCGCCAGAGCCTGAAAATCATCGAGCAGTGCATGCGCAACATGCCAGCCGGCCCGTACAAGGCGGATCACCCGCTGACCACGCCGCCGCCTAAAGAGCGCACGCTGCAGCACATCGAGACCTTGATCACGCACTTCCTGCAAGTTTCGTGGGGCCCGGTCATGCCGGCCAACGAATCCTTCCAGATGATCGAAGCGACCAAGGGCATCAACAGTTACTACCTGACGAGCGATGGCGGCACCATGAGCTACCGCACCCGGATTCGCACCCCAAGCTTCGCCCATTTGCAGCAGATCCCTTCGGTGATCAAAGGCGAAATGGTCGCGGACTTGATTGCGTACCTGGGGAGTATCGATTTCGTTATGGCCGACGTGGACCGCTAAGCATGAACAGCACGCTTATCCAGACAGACCGTTTCGCCCTGAGCGAAACCGAGCGCTCGGCCATCGAGCACGAGATGCATCACTACGAAGATCCACGCGCAGCGTCGATCGAAGCCCTGAAGATCGTTCAGAAGGAACGCGGCTGGGTGCCGGATGGCGCGGTATACGCCATCGGCGAACTGCTGGGCATCCCTGCCAGCGACGTTGAAGGCGTGGCCACGTTCTACAGCCAGATCTTCCGTCAGCCGGTGGGCCGCCACATCATTCGCGTGTGCGACAGCATGGTGTGCTACATCGGTGGCCACGAGTCCGTGGTTGGCGAAATCCAGAGCAAGCTGGGCATCGGCCTGGGCCAGACCACTCCGGACGGCCGCTTCACGCTGCTGCCGGTGTGCTGCCTGGGCAACTGCGACAAGGCGCCGGCGTTGATGATCGACGACGACACATTCGGTGACGTGCAGCCTGCTGGCGTCGCTACGTTGTTGGAGGGCTACCCATGACCCTGACTTCTTTCGGCCCTGCCAACCGCATTGCGCGTTCGGCAGAAACCCACCCGCTGACCTGGCGCCTGCGTGACGACGGCGAGCCTGTATGGCTCGACGAGTACCAGGCCAAAGACGGCTACGCGGCGGCGCGCAAGGCGTTCGCGGACATGGCGCAGGACGATATCGTCCAGACCGTGAAAGACGCGGGCCTTAAGGGTCGTGGTGGTGCTGGCTTCCCCACGGGCGTGAAGTGGGGGCTGATGCCTAAAGACGAATCCATGAACATCCGTTACCTGCTGTGTAACGCCGATGAAATGGAACCCAACACCTGGAAAGACCGCATGCTGATGGAGCAACTGCCCCATCTGCTGATCGAAGGCATGCTGATCAGTGCCCGCGCGCTTAAAACCTACCGTGGCTACATCTTCCTGCGCGGTGAGTACACCACCGCCGCCGTGCACCTGCGTCGTGCCGTCGAAGAAGCCAAGGCAGCCGGCCTGCTGGGCAAAAACATCCTCGGTTCGGGCTTTGACTTCGAACTGTTCGTGCACACCGGCGCCGGGCGTTATATCTGCGGCGAAGAAACCGCACTGATCAACTCCCTCGAAGGCCGTCGCGCCAACCCGCGTTCCAAGCCGCCGTTCCCGGCCGCTGTGGGCGTATGGGGCAAGCCGACCTGCGTGAACAACGTAGAAACCCTGTGCAACGTACCGGCCATTATTGGCAACGGCGTTGACTGGTACAAATCCCTAGCCCGCGAAGGCAGCGAAGACCACGGCACCAAGCTGATGGGCTTCTCCGGCAAAGTGAAGAACCCTGGCCTGTGGGAACTGCCGTTCGGCGTGACCGCACGCGAGCTGTTCGAAGACTACGCCGGTGGCATGCGCGACGGCTTCAAGCTCAAGTGCTGGCAGCCAGGCGGCGCCGGCACCGGCTTCCTGCTGCCAGAGCACCTGGACGCACAAATGTACGCCGGCGGCATCGGCAAAGTCGGTACCCGTATGGGTACGGGCCTGGCGATGGCGGTGGACGACAGCGTCAATATGGTCTCCCTGCTGCGCAACATGGAACAGTTCTTTGCCCGTGAATCGTGCGGTTTCTGCACCCCTTGCCGTGATGGTTTGCCATGGAGCGTCAAGCTCTTGATGGCCCTCGAGAAAGGCGAAGGTCAGCCCGGCGATATCGAGACCCTGCTGGGTCTGGTCGGCTTCCTCGGCCCAGGCAAAACCTTCTGTGCTCACGCACCGGGCGCCGTGGAGCCATTGGGCAGCGCGATCAAGTACTTCCGTCCAGAGTTCGAAGCCGGTATTTCGCAAGCAAAACCTGGCGCCGTACCGCTGGCTCGCCCGATTGTAATCGGCGCGTAACGCTTTGACTGAGGGTGGTCCGTGCCACCCTTTGATCGTTCGATGACGCCGTAAAGGCTGTGTTGATTCGAACGCATAACAAGATTCCATTAGCCACGCCCGCTGACACCGGGCCAACGAAGAACTTTGAACCATGGCCACTATCCACGTAGACGGCAAAGAGCTCGAAGTCGATGGGGCAGACAACCTGTTACAGGCCTGTTTGTCGCTAGGACTCGATATTCCGTATTTCTGCTGGCACCCTGCCCTGGGCAGCGTCGGCGCCTGCCGCCAGTGCGCAGTCAAGCAGTACACCGACGAGAACGACACCCGTGGTCGTATCGTCATGTCCTGCATGACCCCGGCCACTGACGGAAGCTGGATTTCCATCGAAGACGAAGAAGCGAAAGTGTTTCGCGCCAGCGTCGTCGAATGGCTGATGACCAACCATCCGCACGACTGCCCTGTGTGCGAAGAAGGCGGTCACTGCCACCTGCAAGACATGACCGTGATGACCGGCCACAACGAACGCCGTTATCGCTTCACCAAGCGTACCCACCAGAACCAGGAACTCGGCCCGTTCATCGCTCACGAGATGAACCGCTGCATCGCCTGCTATCGCTGCGTGCGCTACTACAAAGACTACGCAGGCGGTACCGACCTGGGTGTGTTCGGCGCTCACGACAACGTGTACTTCGGTCGCGTTGAAGACGGCGTGCTTGAAAGCGAGTTCTCCGGCAACCTCACCGAGGTCTGCCCGACCGGTGTGTTCACCGACAAAACTCACTCCGAGCGCTACAACCGTAAGTGGGACATGCAGTTCGCGCCAAGCATCTGCCACGGTTGCTCCAGCGGCTGCAACATCAGCCCGGGCGAACGTTATGGCGAGCTGCGCCGCATCGAAAACCGTTTCAACGGTTCGGTGAACCAGTACTTCCTGTGTGACCGTGGCCGTTTCGGCTATGGCTACGTCAACCGCACCGACCGCCCACGTCAGCCGCTGCTGGCCGACGGCACCAAGCTGGGCCTGGACGCTGCGCTGGACAAAGCGGCTGAGCTGCTGCGCGGTCGCAACATCGTCGGCATCGGTTCGCCACGCGCCAGCCTCGAAAGCAACTACGCGTTGCTTGAACTGGTCGGCGCCGAGCACTTCTACTCCGGCATCGAAGCCGCTGAGCTGGAGCGCATCCGTCTGGTGCTGCAAGTGCTGAAAGACAGCCCGCTGCCAGTGCCTAACCTGCGCGAGATCGAAGATCACGACGCCGTGTTCGTACTGGGTGAAGACCTGACACAGACCGCCGCCCGTATGGCGCTGTCGCTGCGTCAATCGGTCAAGGGCAAAGCTGAAGACATGGCCGACGCCATGCGCGTTCAGCCTTGGCTCGACGCTGCGGTGAAAAACATCGGCCAGCACGCGTTGAACCCGCTGTTTATCGCCAGCCTGGCTGAAACCAAGCTCGATGACGTGGCTGAAGAGTGTGTACACGCTGCCCCTGAAGACCTGGCGCGCATCGGTTTCGCCGTGGCTCACGCCATTGACGCCAGCGCTCCGGCCGTACCTGGCCTGGACGCCGAAGCCCTTGAGCTGGCCCAGCGCATCGCTGACGCCCTGCTCGCGGCCAAACGCCCACTGATCGTGGCCGGTACTTCGCTGGGCTCCAAGGCCCTGATCGAAGCCGCAGGCAACATCGCCAAGGCCCTGCACCTGCGTGAAAAAGCCGGCTCCATCAGCCTGGTAGTGCCAGAGGCCAACAGCCTCGGCCTGGCCATGCTCGGCGGTGATTCGGTTGATGCGGCGCTGCAAGCGGTTATCGACGGTAAAGCCGATGCCATCGTGGTGCTGGAAAACGACCTGTTCACCCGTGTTGACGCGATCAAGGTGAATGCGGCACTGGACGCTGCCAAAGTCGTCATCGTTGCCGATCATCAAAAGACCGCAACCACAGACCGCGCTGACCTGGTTCTGCCAGCCGCCAGCTTCGCCGAAGGCGACGGTACCCTGGTCAGCCAGGAAGGCCGCGCCCAGCGCTTCTTCCAGGTCTACGAGCCGCGCTACCTGGATTCGAGCATTTTGATCCACGAAGGCTGGCGCTGGTTGCACGCCCTGCGCAGCACCCTGCTGAACAAGCCGGTTGACTGGACGCTGCTCGACCACGTAACTCAAGCCACTGCCGCCAGCACCCCGGAACTGGCCCAGATTGTTGATGCTGCGCCGTCCGCTGCGTTCCGTATCAAAGGTTTGAAACTGGCCCGTGAACCGCTGCGTTACAGCGGCCGCACGGCCATGCGCGCCAACATCAGCGTGCACGAGCCACGTATTCCACAAGACCCGGACACCGCGTTCGCGTTCTCGATGGAAGGTTACTCGGGCTCGGTAGAACCGCGCAAACAAGTGCCGTTCGCCTGGTCGCCGGGCTGGAACTCGCCACAAGCGTGGAACAAGTTCCAGGACGAAGTCGGTGGTCACATCCGCGCTGGCGACCCGGGCACCCGCCTGATCGAAAGCAAAGGTGATGCACTGAGCTGGTCCGCCAACATTCCGGGCGCGTTCAACCCGGCACGTGGCACCTGGCAAGTGGTGCCGTTCTATCACCTGCTGGGCAGCGAAGAGAACTCTTCGAAAGCCGCGCCGGTGCAAGAGCGTATCCCTGCCGCCTACGTGGCCCTGGCCAAGTCCGAAGCCGACCGTCTGGGTGTCAACGACGGTGCGCTGCTGAGCTTGAACGTGGCGGGCCTGACCCTGCGTCTGCCGCTGCGTATCAATGAAGAGCTGGGTGCAGGTCTGGTGGCATTGCCAGCCGGTCTGCCAGGTATTCCGCCCGCTATCTTTGGCCTTACCGTTGACGGTTTGCAGGAGGCAGCCCAATGAGCTGGTTTACGCCTGAAGTGATCGACGTGATCATCACGGTGGTGCAGGCCATCGTGATCCTGCTCGCCGTGGTGGTGTGCGGCGCGCTGCTGAGTTGGGTCGAGCGTCGTTTGCTCGCCCTTTGGCAAGACCGTTACGGCCCAAACCGCGTAGGCCCGTTCGGCGCGTTTCAGATCGCCGCCGACATGATCAAGATGTTCTTCAAGGAAGACTGGACCCCTCCGTTTGCCGACAAGATGATCTTCACCCTGGCACCGGTTGTGGCCATGAGCGCTTTGCTCATCGCCTTTGCGATTATCCCGATCACCCCGACCTGGGGCGTGGCGGATCTGAACATCGGTATCCTGTTCTTCTTCGCCATGGCCGGTCTGTCGGTGTACGCGGTGTTGTTCGCTGGCTGGTCCAGTAACAACAAGTTCGCCCTGCTCGGCAGCTTGCGTGCTTCGGCTCAGACTGTTTCGTACGAAGTGTTCATGGGCCTGTCGCTGATGGGCATCGTGGTACAGGTTGGCTCGTTCAACATGCGCGACATCGTTGAATACCAAGCGCAGAACCTGTGGTTCATCATTCCGCAGATCTTCGGTTTCCTGACCTTCTTCATCGCTGGCGTCGCTGTGACTCACCGTCACCCCTTCGACCAGCCGGAAGCAGAACAGGAACTGGCCGATGGTTACCACATTGAATATGCCGGCATGAAATGGGGCATGTTCTTCGTCGGTGAGTACATCGGGATCGTGTTGATCTCGGCGTTGCTGGTGACTTTGTTCTTCGGTGGCTGGCACGGGCCTTTCGGCATCCTGCCGCAGATCCCGTTTATCTGGTTCGCCCTGAAGACCGCGTTTTTCATCATGATCTTCATCCTGCTGCGCGCTTCTATTCCGCGTCCACGGTATGACCAAGTGATGGATTTCAGCTGGAAGTTCTGCCTGCCGCTGACCCTGATCAATTTGCTGGTAACCGCTGCAATCGTGTTGATGAACACGCCTGCAGTCGCGGTTCAGTGAGGATAGAGACCCATGTTCAAGTACCTGTTTGACATCGTGCATGGCACCTACACCCAGCTTCGCAGCTTGGTGATGGTGTTTGGCCATGCCTTCCGCAAGCGTGACACGCTGCAATACCCGGAAGAACCGGTCTATCTGCCACCGCGTTACCGTGGCCGAATCGTCCTGACCCGCGACCCGGACGGCGAAGAGCGTTGTGTAGCCTGTAACCTGTGCGCCGTAGCGTGCCCGGTGGGCTGCATCTCGCTGCAAAAAGCCGAAACCGAAGATGGCCGTTGGTACCCGGAGTTCTTCCGCATCAACTTCTCACGCTGCATTTTCTGCGGTCTGTGTGAGGAAGCCTGCCCGACCACCGCGATCCAGCTGACACCGGATTTCGAAATGGCCGAGTTCAAACGTCAGGATCTGGTCTACGAGAAGGAAGATCTGCTGATCTCCGGCCCGGGCAAGAACCCTGATTACAACTTCTATCGTGTTGCGGGTATGGCCGTAGAAGGCAAGCCGAAAGGCGCTGCCCAGAACGAAGCCGAGCCGATCAACGTGAAGAGCTTGCTGCCTTAAGGAAGAACGATGGAATTCGCTTTCTATTTCGCATCGGGTGTCGCTGTCGTGTCCACGCTACGCGTGATCACCAACACCAACCCTGTGCACGCCCTGCTCTACCTGATTATTTCGCTGATTGCCGTGGCGATGACCTTTTTCAGCCTCGGCGCACCGTTTGCCGGTGTGCTCGAAGTGATCGCCTACGCCGGTGCCATCATGGTGCTGTTTGTGTTCGTGGTGATGATGCTCAACCAGGGCCCGGCCTCGGTGACGCAAGAACGCCACTGGCTCAAGCCCGGCATATGGGTTGGCCCGAGCATTCTGTCGGCCTTGCTGCTGGCTGAACTGCTGTATGTGCTGTTCGCTCACCAGAGCGGCGCGGCTATCGGTCAAACCACCATTGATGCAAAAGCCGTGGGCATCAGCCTGTTCGGCCCGTATCTGCTGGTGGTCGAACTCGCCTCGATGCTGCTGCTGGCTGCAGCGGTGACGGCGTTCCACTTGGGCCGCACTGAGGCGAAGGAGCAATAAGATGCCTGGAATACCTTTGGAACACGGGCTTGCGGTAGCAGGCGTACTGTTCTGCCTCGGTCTGGTTGGACTGATGGTTCGCCGTAACATTCTCTTCGTATTGATGAGTCTGGAAATCATGATGAACGCCGCTGCACTGGCGTTCATTGTGGCCGGTGCACGTTGGGCGCAGCCGGATGGACAAGTGATGTTCATCCTGGTGATCACCCTGGCAGCTGCCGAGGCCAGTATTGGCCTGGCGATCTTGCTGCAACTGTATCGCCGCTTCCACACGCTTGATATCGATGCTGCCAGTGAGATGCGCGGATGAACCTTCTCTTTCTGACTTTCGTATTCCCCCTGATCGGCTTTTTGCTGCTGTCGTTCTCCCGTGGACGTTTCAGCGAAAATCTCTCGGCACTGATCGGCGTCGGCTCCATCGGCCTGTCAGCCATCGTTGCCGCGTACGTGATCTGGCAATTCAACGTTGCACCACCTGAAGGCGGCCACTACAGCCAAGTGCTGTGGCAGTGGATGTCGGTAGGCGACTTCAAGCCTAGCTTCACCCTGTACCTCGACGGCCTGGCAGTGACCATGCTCGGCGTTGTTGTCGGTGTGGGCTTCCTGATCCACGTATTTGCCTCCTGGTACATGCGCGGTGAAGACGGCTACTCGCGCTTCTTCTCCTACACCAACCTGTTTATCGCCAGCATGCTGTTCCTGATCCTGGCCGATAACCTGCTGTTCGTGTACTTCGGCTGGGAAGGCGTGGGCCTGTGCTCTTACCTGTTGATCGGTTTCTACTACAGCAACCGCAACAACGGTAACGCCGCACTCAAAGCCTTTATCGTGACCCGTATCGGTGACGTGTTCCTGGCCATCGGCCTGTTCATCCTGTTCCAGCAACTGGGCACACTGAACATTCAGGAACTGCTGGTGCTGGCGCCGCAGAAATTCCAGGCCGGTGACTTCTGGATCGTTCTGGCGACCCTGATGCTGCTGGGCGGTGCGGTCGGTAAGTCGGCGCAATTGCCCCTGCAAACCTGGTTGGCAGACGCGATGGCGGGCCCGACACCGGTTTCGGCACTGATCCACGCCGCAACCATGGTAACCGCCGGTGTTTACCTGATCGCGCGGACCCACGGCCTGTTCACCCTGGCCCCTGAAGTGCTGCACCTGGTCGGCATCGTCGGCGGTGTGACACTGGTGCTGGCAGGTTTCGCAGCGCTGGTTCAAACCGACATCAAACGTATCCTCGCCTACTCGACCATGAGCCAGATCGGCTACATGTTCCTGGCGCTGGGCGTTGGCGCCTGGGACGGGGCGATATTCCACCTGATGACCCACGCCTTCTTCAAGGCCCTGCTGTTCCTTGCATCGGGTGCAGTGATTGTTGCCTGCCACCACGAGCAGAACATCTTCAAGATGGGCGGCCTGTGGAAAAAACTGCCACTGGCTTACGCCAGCTTCATCGTCGGCGGCGCGGCCTTGTCGGCCTTGCCATTGCTGACAGCTGGCTTCTACTCCAAGGACGAAATTCTTTGGGAAGCCTTCGCCAGCGGTCACAGCGGTCTGCTGTATGCCGGTCTGGCGGGTGCGTTCATGACCTCTCTGTACACCTTCCGTCTGATCTTCGTCACCTTCCACGGTGAAGCCAAGACTGAAGCTCATGCAGGCCACGGCGTAACCTACTGGCTGCCACTGAGCATCCTGATTGTGCTGTCGACCTTCATCGGCGCCCTGATCACGCCTCCGTTGGCTGGCGTACTGCCACAAAGCGTTGGCCATGCTGGCGGCGAAGCCAAACACAGCCTGGAAATCGCCTCGGGTGCCATTGCCCTGGCCGGTATCCTGCTCGCTGCCCTGCTGTACCTGGGCAAACGTCGTTTCGTTACCGCTGTTGCCAATAGCGGCATCGGTCGCTTCCTCTCGGCCTGGTGGTTCGCTGCCTGGGGCTTCGATTGGCTGTACGACAAACTGTTCGTCAAACCGTACCTGTTGATCTGCCGCGTGCTGCGCAAAGATCCGCTGGACCAGACCATTGGTTTGATCCCGCAGATGGCCAAGGCCGGGCATAACGCCCTGAGCCGCAGCGAAACCGGTCAACTGCGTTGGTACGCTGCTTCCATGGCCGCCGGTGCTGTACTGGTCATGGGCGCCATCGTACTGGTAGCGGTCTGATATGAACCTTCGACATTGCGAAAGGAATTGAGCCCGTCATGATTCTGCCTTGGCTAATCCTGATCCCCTTTATCGGCGGCCTGCTGTGCTGGCTGGGTGAGCGCTTCGGCCCTACCCTGCCACGCTGGATTGCGTTGCTGACCATGTCCCTCGAACTTGCCCTCGGCCTTTGGCTGTGGGCGCACGGGGACTACCATCTGGCACCGAACCCGGGCGCTGCCCCGGCGTGGGCGCTTGAGTTCCAGCACACCTGGATCGAGCGCTTCGGCATCAGCGTGCACCTGGCGCTGGACGGCCTGTCGCTGCTGATGATCCTGCTGACCGGCCTGTTGGGCGTGTTGTCGGTACTGTGTTCCTGGAAAGAAATTCAGCGTCACGTGGGCTTCTTCCACCTGAACCTGATGTGGATCCTGGGCGGCGTAGTTGGCGTGTTCCTCGCCATCGACCTGTTCATGTTCTTCTTCTTCTGGGAAATGATGCTGGTGCCGATGTACTTCCTCATCGCGCTCTGGGGTCACAGCTCGTCCGACGGCAAGAAAACCCGTATCTACGCCGCGACCAAGTTTTTCATCTTCACTCAGGCTTCCGGCCTGATCATGCTGGTGGCGATCCTGGGCCTGGTGCTGGTCAACTACAATGAAACCGGTGTGCTGACCTTCAGCTACGCCGAGCTGCTGAAAACCAAGATGTCGCTCACCACCGAGTACATCCTGATGCTTGGCTTCTTCATTGCGTTTGCGGTGAAACTGCCGGTTGTACCGTTCCACTCCTGGTTGCCGGACGCTCACGCCCAGGCACCTACCGCAGGTTCGGTCGACTTGGCCGGTATCCTGCTCAAGACCGCTGCTTATGGTCTGCTGCGTTTCGCCTTGCCGCTGTTCCCGAATGCTTCGGCCGAGTTTGCGCCGATTGCCATGACCCTGGGTCTGATCGGGATTTTCTACGGTGCTTTCCTGGCCTTCGCACAAACCGATATCAAGCGTCTGATCGCGTTCTCCAGCGTTTCGCACATGGGCTTCGTTCTGATCGGCATCTACTCCGGCAGCCTGCTGGCGTTGCAAGGTGCAGTGATCCAGATGCTCGCGCACGGTGTTTCGGCAGCGGCGCTGTTTATCCTCAGCGGCCAGCTGTACGAGCGCCTGCACACCCGTGACATGCGTGAAATGGGTGGCTTGTGGTCGAAGATCGCTTACCTGCCGGCCATCAGCCTGTTCTTCGCTGCCGCGTCGCTGGGCTTGCCAGGCACCGGTAACTTCGTGGGTGAGTTCCTGATTCTGATGGGCTCGTTCGCCAGCTTCCCTTGGGTCACGGCCATTGCAACAACCGGTCTGGTGTTTGGTTCGGTTTACTCGCTGATCATGATTCACCGCGCCTACTTCGGCCCGTCCAAATCGGACGCGGTACTGGCCGGCATGGATGCTCGTGAACTGATCATGGTGCTCGGTCTGGCGGTACTGCTGATTTTCATCGGCGTGTACCCGCAACCGTTCCTCGATGCCTCTGCTGCGACCATGCATGGCGTGCAGCAATGGCTCGGCACCGCCTTCACTCAACTCGCTTCGGCCCGGTAAGAGCGCTATGGAATTCACGATCCAACACTTTATCGCGCTTGCTCCACTGCTGATTACCAGCCTCACCGTTGTGGTGGTGATGCTGGCAATCGCGTGGCGCCGCAATCACTCACAGACCTTCCTGCTTTCGGTGGCGGGTCTTAACCTGGCACTGCTGTCGATTTTCCCGGCATTAAAAGTGGCACCGCTGGCTGTCACCCCGCTGTTGATGATGGACAACTTCGCCTATCTGTACACCGGGCTGATCCTGGTCTCGACGCTGGCCTGCGTCACCCTCGCCCATGCTTACCTGGGCGAAGGCGGCACCGGCTACCCGGGCAACCGCGAAGAGCTTTACCTGCTGATCCTGCTGGCTGCGGCTGGCGGTATCGTGCTGGTGAGCGCGCAACACCTGGCGGGTTTGTTCATCGGCCTGGAGTTGCTCTCGGTTCCGGTCTACGGCTTGGTGGCTTACGCCTTCTTCAACAAGCGTTCGCTGGAAGCCGGCATCAAGTACATGGTGCTGTCGGCTGCAGGTTCTGCGTTCCTGCTGTTCGGTATGGCCCTGCTGTACGCCGAAGCCGGCAGCCTGAGCTTCAGCGGTATCGGCCACGCCTTGGCGTCGACTGGCGCGCCAAGCGCCATCGCACAGCTGGGTCTGGGCATGATGCTGGTGGGTCTGGCCTTTAAACTGTCGCTGGTACCGTTCCACCTCTGGACCCCAGACGTGTACGAAGGTGCTCCGGCGCCTGTGGCGGCTTTCTTGGCCACCGCTTCGAAAGTTGCCGTGTTTGCCGTCATCGTGCGTCTGTTCCAGATCTCCCCGGCCGCGACTACCGGTGTGATGAGCGACGTACTGACCGTGATCGCGATTGCTTCGATCCTGTTCGGTAACCTGCTGGCCCTGACCCAAAACAACCTCAAGCGTCTGCTGGGTTTCTCGTCCATCGCCCACTTTGGCTACCTGCTGATCGCCCTGATTGCGAGCAAAGGCATGGCCGTTGAAGCGATCGGCGTGTACCTGATCACCTACGTGCTCACCAGCCTCGGTGCGTTCGGCGTCATTACCATGATGTCGTCGCCGTACAAAGGCCGTGACGCAGACGCACTGTACGAGTACCGCGGCCTGTTCTGGCGCCGTCCGTACATGACCGCCGTACTGACCGTGATGATGCTGTCCTTGGCCGGTATCCCGCTGACCGCTGGCTTTATCGGCAAGTTCTACATCATTGCGACCGGCGTTGAAGCTCACCAATGGTGGCTGGTCGGTTCCCTGATCCTGGGTAGCGCCATCGGCGTGTTCTACTACCTGCGTGTGATGGTGACCCTGTACTTGGTCGAGCCGAAACTGCATCGCCACGATGCTCCGCTGAACTGGGAGCAGAAAGCAGGTGGCGTGATGCTGCTGGCGGTTTCGATTCTGGTGTTCGTACTGGGCGTGTACCCACAACCGATGCTGGAACTGGTGCAACACGCAACGCTGTACCTGCACGGTTAAGCGTTAAACGGTTGTCCCGATACCCCGTGAAGGCCCGGCCTTCACGGGGTATTTTTTTTGATCCTGCCAGCCCCTTTAGGAGCGAGCTTGCCTCGCGATCTTTTAAAGATCAAAAGATCGCGAGGCAAGCTCGCTCCTACAGTTAGGTGGGGCTGTGATTGTCTGACAGTTGCGAGTGATTACGGGCTTGTATAGGCTGGCGCGCCGCCCGCCCATCGTCCTGGAATGCCTGTTAATGCGATCTGCCTTGTCTTCGTTTCTGCCTTTGGCGCTTGTCTGCGCTGCGCCCGCTTATGCTAACCCGCTGGAGTTGGGTGAGGTTCAGGTTCGCAGTGAGGAAAGCAGCGACCTGCAAGCCGCACAGGAGGCGCTCAAGCAGGTGCCCGGCGCCAGCAATGTGATCGACATGAACGCGGTCGAACAGGGCCGCGTCGCGACCAACAGTGATGTGCTGGCGTATCAACCCGGTGTGTATGCGCAATCTGGCGGTAATGAGGGCACCAAGGTCTCGGTGCGCGGTTCGGGCATCAACCGCGCCCCCGGCGCCCACGGCTCGGGCCTGTATGTGATGTTTGATGGCCTGCCGCTGACCGGCCCCGGCGGTACGCCCTATGAGTTGTTCGAGCCGTTGTGGCTGAGCCGTGCTGAGGTGTTGCGCGGAGCAAATGGTTTTGATGTCGGCGCGCTGGCCTTGGGTGGCTCGATCAATTACGTCACCCACACCGGCTATGACGCCGCGCCCCTGCAAGTGCGCTATGAAACGGGCAGTTATGGCTACCAGAAACGCCAAATCAGTTCCGGGCAAGTGTTGGGGGATCTGGACTACTACGTGTCGCTGAACGACGCTGAGACCAACGGCTATCAAGACCACACGTCAGGCAACAGCAAAGGCATCGCTGCCAATATTGGCTATCGTTTCAGCCCGCAGTTGGAAACACGCTTTTATCTGCGTTATCGCGAAACCGATAACGAACTCGCAGGCCGGGTCACCAAAGAGCAAATCAAGCATCACCCACGCGCTGCCAATCCGGCGTATATGAGCGGCGACTACACCCGCCCGCAACCCGGCAGCACCTGGCTGGGCAACAAGACCACGCTGTACCTGGACGATGATTCGCAGCTGGAAGTCGGGCTGGTGTACCACGATTACCCCATGGATCTGCGCGAAGGGCCTAACCGGCTGAAGGTTGCCTACTCCGACGTCAGCGGTACCTTGAACTATAAGCGCCGCGACACCCTGTTTGGCCTTGAAAGCAAAACCACGGTGGGTCTGCGCAGCAGCAAGCATTTGCCCAACAGCGGCGCGTCGGAATACGTGCGCATCCCGCGCGGCAATACCGCCAGCTATGCGCCGGGCACCAAAATGCGCGACTTCAGTTATCAGGGATCGGACAGCGTGCTGCACGCCAGCAATGATCTGGAGCTGATGCCCGACCTGTGGCTGACCACGGGTATGGCGCTGATCTATACCCGCCGCGAAAGTGAAGTGAGCTACCCCGACAGCGGCGGCAAAGTCAGCCGCCATGATTGGGATTACGCGCCGCGCCTGGGCTTGCGCTATGAGTTCAACCCGCACTTGCAGGTGTACGGCAACCTCAGTCGCTCGGTCGAGCCGCCGCACCCGTGGTCGATGATCTGGAGTTCGCCGTACGTATTCCCGGTGGGCAGCGGCCCGGCCACCGGGCGCCAAAGCACCCCGATTGCCATGCAGAACCAGACCGCGACCACCCTTGAGCTGGGCACACGGGGCGACTCGGGGATCGGCCAATGGGATCTGGCCTGGTACTACTCGGCCGTGCGCCATGAACTACTGACGGTTGAGCTGCAAGCTGCCACGGCTGACCTGGCACCGATTGTCGGCGAGTCCAACGCCAGCCCGACCGTACACCAAGGCATTGAAGCCGGGCTCAATAGCCGCTTGTGGGAGCGCGATAGCGTGGGCAGCCTGTCGTTGCGTCAGGCCTACACCTTCAGCGACTTCCATTACCGCGATGACTCACGCTTTGGTGACAACCGCTTGCCGGGCATCCCACAGCACTACTACCAAGCGGAGGTCCGCTATGACCACCCGCAAGGCTTCTACGCGGGGGTCAACACACAAGTGGCCTCACGCATGGCGGTGGACTATGCCAACACCTACTACGCATCGTCTTACACGCTGTGGGGCGCAACGCTGGGCTACGCCTCCCCCAAGCGCGACTGGCAGACCTGGATCGACCTGCGCAACCTCACCGGCGAGCGCTACGCCGCCACGGTGACACCGGGTTACGACGACAAAGGCCAGGACGCCGCCCGTTCCACCCCCGGCGAAGGCCGGGGCGCCTACGTCGGGGTTTCGTACAGCTTTCGTTAGTCGAGGGTGATTTTGTCAGCGGGCAAGCGGACCTTGCGCCGGGTGCCGCTGAACAATCCCCAGCTCGACAGGAACAGGGCGGCGATCAATGGCCCGATGACAAAGCCATTGAGGCCGAAAATCGCCATGCCGCCCAAGGTCGAGATCAGGATCAGGAAGTCCGGCATTTTCGTGTCTTTGCCCACCAGGATCGGGCGCAATACGTTGTCGACCATACCGATGACGAAGACGCCAAACAGCGCCAGCACCACGCCTTGCCAGATCATCCCGGTGGTCAGGAAGTAAATCGCCACCGGCGCCCAGACGATGCCCGCTCCGACGGCAGGCAACAAGGACAGGAACATCATCAGCACCGCCCAAAACAGCGAGCTCTGGATGCCCAGGATCCAGAAGATTACCCCGCCCAGCGCGCCCTGCACCACGGCCACCGCCAGATTGCCTTTGACTGAAGCCCTGACCACGCGACGCAATTTGATTTGCAACAGGCGCTTGTGCTGTTCAGCCATGGGCACCGCGTTGCGGATCAAACGCACCATGGCCTGGCCGTCACGAATAAAGAAATACAACAGGTAGAGCATGATGAAAAAGCTCACCACCAGCTCAAAGGTGCTCTGACCAAAGTTGAACACTTGGGTTGCAAAGAACTGGCTGCCTTCAAGCGCGCCCTTGGAGATTTTGTCGCTGACGCCTTCAATGCTTCTCAAGCCCAGCCGGTCGAGCCATTCAATGACCTGATGGGGCAAGCTGCTTTGCAGTTGGGCGATATAACCGGCGACGTTGATCTTGCCGCTTTGCACATCGCTATAAAGGGTGGCCACTTCTTGCACCAGCAGGATCGTGGTGAAAATCACCGGCAGAATCGCGATCAGGGTGCAGGCTGTGAGCGTGACAAAGGTGGCCAGGTTACGCCGACCTTTGAACCTGAGGAGCAGCTTGCGCTGCAGGGGCGCGAACAGAATACCCAGCGCCACCGCCCAAAAAATCGCCCCATAGAACGGCAGCAAAATCCAGATAAAGGCAACGGTGACGAAGGCCAGAAGCAGGAGCAGGGTTTTACGTTGCAGACTTGTTTCGTTCATACACCTTCCATGTCTTAAGTAGACCTGTAGTCGCTGCCGAAGGCTGCGATAAGGACCGCAGGACCTTCGCTGTTGACTTCAACGGTGAGGGCCGTTGCGCAGCCCATCGCCGCCCATCGCAGCCTTCGGCAGCGACTACAAGTGCAGTTCTTTAGCCCTGCGCCTCTGGATCTTCATGCGCATGGCGCAGGCGTTCGCGGCTGTTGGTCAGGTGTAAACGCATGGCCGCACGGGCGGCGTCGGAGTCCTGGCGGGCAATGGCGGCGTAGATTTCTTCGTGTTCACGGCCCAGGCGGCTCATGTACTGCCCCTGATCATCATGGGCCAGGCTCGCCGAGTTGAGGCGGGTGCGCGGGATGATACTGGTGCCCAGGTGGTTCATGATGTCGGTGAAATAGCGGTTGCCGGTGGCCAGCGCAATCTGCAGGTGGAATTGAAAATCCGACGCCACGGCATCGCCGTTACGGGCAGTGTTTTCGTTAAGGGCATCCAGGGCGGCACGCATGGCGGCCAACTGTTCCGGGTTACGACGCTGCGCGGCCAACCCGGCCGACTCAACCTCCAGGCTGATACGCAACTCCAGAATCGCCAGCACGTCGCGCAATGTCACCACGGTGGCCGGGTCGATACGAAAGCCGCTCGGGCTCGGCGTGTCCAGCACGAACGTGCCGATGCCATGCCGCGTCTCGACTTGCCCTGCCGCCTGCAAACGGGAGATTGCCTCGCGCACCACAGTGCGGCTGACGCCATGGGCTTCCATGATCGCGGACTCGGTGGGCAGCTTGTCGCCGCGCTTGAGCAAGCCGTCGCGAATTTGCTCGGACAGCACCGTCACCAATTCCTGCGCGAGGCTACGGCGTTTGCGAGGAAGGCGTGGAACGTCAGTGGGGTTTTCCATGGTCAACATTTATCTCGGGGTCTAAGTGCGAACTGCAAGTTATCGCATGATAGCTCATGGCGGTTGTACGATCACCCTTCGCCAGTGAGTTCAACCACCCCCTGCCCCGATGAAACCCTGATTTGTTTGCTTGACCCTGCATTGACAAAGGCCTCCGAAGGTGCAAATAATCCGCCAAAGTTGTACGACAACGGATAACACAACAATAATAATCAGGGAATTCCGTATGACCGCACTCTCTCGCATTACGCCCCTCGCACACCCCGGTCGAGCCCGATTGCACACGGGCCGATTGCCTGCCGCTTTTGCTGAACGTCTGTCTGCAGCAAAAGACTCTGCCGTCACAACGGTTTGAGTCAGCGCCCTGACACCAGGGCAACACACACCGCCTTCACATTGCAGGCCGCTTCTGTCGGTCACGTGAGGACGGCTTTGTCAAAAATGGGAGCACAACAATAATGAGATCTCACAACACCCGTTCATTGATTCTTATGGGGCTGGGCAGCATGTCGTTTACGCTGCCGCTGACAGGCATGGCAGAAGGGTTTATCGACGACACCAAAGCGACCCTTACCCTGCGTAACGCGTACATCAACCGCAACTACACCAACCCGGACTACCCCAACAGCCGCGCCCCGCAAAGCAAGGCCGAAGAATGGACGCAAAACTTCATTCTTGACGTCAAATCCGGCTTTACCCAAGGCACCGTCGGTTTCGGGGTGGACGTGCTGGGGATGTACTCGCAAAAACTTGATGGCGGCAAAGGCACGGCGGGCACGCAGTTGCTGCCGACCGGCAGTGATGGCGAACCGGCCAAGAATTTCGGGCGCCTGGGTGTCGCCGCCAAAGCCAAGTTCTCGAACACTGAACTGAAAGTCGGCGAGTGGATGCCGGTGCTGCCAATTTTGCGTTCAGATGACGGTCGCTCGCTGCCTCAGACCTTTCGCGGTGCACAGATCACCTCTAAAGAAATCACCAACCTGAACCTTTACGGCGGGCAGTTCCGCGCCAACAGCCCACGCAATGACGCGAGCATGGAAGACATGTCGCTCAACGGCAAAGGCGCCTTCACATCAGACCGCTTCAATTTTGCCGGCGGTGATTACACCTTCAACGAAAAGCGCACCCAGGTCGGCGCCTGGTATGCCGAACTGGAAAACATCTACCAGCAGCAATTCCTCAACCTGATCCACAGCCAGCCGGTGGGCGATGTCACCCTGGGCGCGAACCTCGGTTACTTCTGGGGCAAGGAAGACGGCAGCAAACGTGCCGGTGAACTGGACAACAAAACCGCATCTGCCCTGCTCTCGGCCAAATACAAAGGCAACACCCTGTATGTCGGCCTGCAAAGAGTGTACGGCGACGACGGCTGGTTCCGCGTCAACGGCACCAGCGGCGGCACCCTGGCCAACGACAGTTACAACTCCAGCTATGACCTGGCCAAGGAACGCTCCTGGCAACTGCGTCATGACCTTGATTTCGCCGTACTTGGGGTCCCGGGTCTGACCATGATGAACCGCTATATCAGCGGCAGTAACATCCACACCGCCACCACCACTGACGGCAAAGAGTGGGGCCGCGAATCGGAACTGGCCTACACCGTGCAAAGCGGCACCCTCAAGGACCTGACAGTGCGCTGGCGTAACGCGAGCATCCGTCGCGACTACAGCGCCCATGAGTTTGACGAGAACCGCATCTTTATCAGCTACCCGCTGTCGTTGTTGTAACCCGCCCGCTTGTCTCGTGATCGGTTTAAAGATCGCGAGGCAAGCTCGCGCCTGCAAAGGGTTGAGGCGCAATGATGGCACTTGGCAAAATCGCGCATTGACAACACCGCCCAGGGCTGTGAATAATCCGAACCAAGTCATACGACAACAGATGACATTAATAAGAAATGCAGGGGTCCTTGATGACTAACACTCGTACTGTCCAAACTCCCTTCAATCGCCTTCTTCTCACCGGTGCTGCGGGTGGTTTGGGGAAGGTGCTGCGCGAAACCCTCAAGCCTTATGCCAAGGTGCTGCGACTGTCTGATATTGCGCCAATGGCCTGCGCAGCCGACAGCCATGAAGAAACCATCGTGTGTGACCTCGCCGACAAACAGGCCGTGCACCAGTTGGTCGAAGGCGTGGACGCCATCCTGCATTTTGGCGGGGTGTCAGTTGAACGCCCCTTTGAAGAAATCCTCGGCCCCAACATCAGCGGCGTGTTTCATATTTACGAAGCGGCGCGCCGACACGGGGTCAAGCGTGTTGTGTTTGCCAGCTCCAACCATGTGATCGGTTTTTACCAGCAAGACCAGACACTCGATGCCCGCTCCCCTCGCCGCCCCGACGGTTACTACGGGCTGTCGAAGTCGTATGGCGAAGACATGGCGACCTTTTATTTCGACCGTTATGGCATCGAAACCGTCAGCATCCGCATCGGCTCTTCCTTCCCCGAACCGCAAAACCGCCGAATGATGCACACCTGGCTGAGCTATGCCGACCTCACGCAGTTGCTCGAACGCGCGCTCTACACGCCGAATGTCGGGCATACCGTGGTCTATGGCGCCTCGAACAATTTGAACGTGTGGTGGGACAACCGCTATGCGGCGCACTTGGGTTTCGCCCCCAAGGACAACTCAGAGATCTTCCGCGACAAGGTTGAAGCTCAACCCATGCCGCCTGCCGGTGACCCCAGCAGAATTTATCAAGGCGGTGCCTTTGTGGCAGCCGGCCCTTTTGGCGACGAATAAGAACAACAACGCAGGGATCAAGCCGCATGACTGCCGAACTGATTCTAGACGCACGCAATGCCACGGGTGAAAGCCCGGTCTGGAGTGTTGCCGAACAAGCGCTGTACTGGGTTGATATCCCGGCCCGGCGTCTGCACCGCTGGCAGGCCGCCGATGGCTTCAGCCAAAGCTGGGAAGCCCCGCAAATGCTTGCGTGTATCGCCAGAGGCCATGATGGCCACTGGATTGGCGCAATGGAAAGCGGCGTTTTCACCCTCACGCCCCAGACCGATGGGCGCCTGAATACCCGCCTGTTAAGCAGCGTGAACCATGCCCAAGCGGGCATGCGTTTCAATGATGGTCGCTGTGATCGCCAGGGCCGCTTCTGGGCCGGCACCATGCTGCTGGACATGGCCGCAGGGGTGCCCGCCGGTGCGATGTATCGCTATGAAGCCGGGCAACACGAACCTCTGAAACCGCAGTTGACCGGGTTTATCGTGCCTAACGGCCTGGCGTTCAGCCCCGACGGCCTGACCCTGTACCTCTCGGACTCGCACCCGGACGTGCAAAAGATCTGGGCCTTCGATTACGACATCGACACGGCCACCCCACACAACCGCCGCCTGTTTGTCGACATGACACAACATCCGGGCCGCCCTGACGGCGCCGCTGTCGACGCCGACGGCTGCTACTGGATTTGCGGCAACGATGCCGGGTTGATTCACCGGTTTACCCCCGAAGGCACACTTGACCGCTCGCTGGCCGTCCCGGTCAAGAAGCCTGCGATGTGCGCCTTTGGCGGTGCGAATCTGGACACCCTGTTCGTCACCTCGATTCGCCCCGCAGGCGACCTCAGTGACCAACCTTTGGCGGGCGGCGTGTTTGCCCTTAACCCTGGTGTTAAAGGGCTGGCGGAGCCCGCGTACACAAGCTGACTGTTTAATCCTGCTGATCCAGAACCTTTAAATAACAAAAACAATATGTGGAGTGACCCATGGATTTCAAACGCACCTTACTCATCGCTGCATTGCCGCTTGCCTTCTGCCTGTCGGGCGTAGCCCAGGCCGAAATCAAGATCAAATTCGCTGAAGTTCACCCGGTCGGCTATCCGCCGGTAGTGGCTGAACAAGAGATGGGCAAAAAGCTGGCGGCGCAAAGCAACGGCGACATTTCGTTCAAGATGTTTGCCGGTGGCGTGCTCGGCTCCGAGAAAGAAGTGGTTGAACAGTTGCAGTCTGGCGCCGTGCAAATGACCCGTGTCAGCCTCGGCATCCTGGGCCCGGTGGTGCCGGAAACCAATGCCTTCAACCTGCCTTTCGTGTTCCGCGATCAAGCGCACATGCGCAAAATCATCGACGGCGAAATCGGCCAGGAGATGCTCGACAAAATCACCAACTCCGACTTCAACATGGTCGCTCTGGCGTGGATGGACGGCGGTACCCGCAACCTCTACACCAAAAAACCCGTGCGCGAGATAGCCGACCTCAAAGGCATGAAGATCCGCGTGCAAGGCAACCCGGTGTTTATCGACACCATCAATGACATGGGCGGTAACGGCATTGCCATGGCCACCGGCGAGATCTTCAGCGCCCTGCAGACGGGCGTGATTGATGGCGCCGAAAATAACCCGCCGACTTTCCTTGAACACAACCACTACCAGAACGCCAAGTACTTCACCTGGACTGACCATTTGATCCTGCCGGAACCCATCGTGATTGCCAAAACCACGTGGAACAAGCTCAACCCCGAGCAACAGGCACTGGTGCAGAAACTGGCCCGCGAAGCGCAGATGGAAGAGCGCGTGATCTGGGATAAAAAATCGGCCGAGAGCGAAGCCAAGCTCAAAACCGCCGGTGTGGAGTTCATCACCCTCACCCCGGACCAGAAAAAAGCCTTCTACGACGCCACCCAACCGGTTCGTGACAAATACGGCGCCAACTACAAAGAGCTGATCTCGCGTATCGAAGCTGTTCAGTAAGCCTGTCCGATAACGCCGCGGTGGCGGGCGCCAGCCCGTTCACCGCCACAGGGGTGAGCCTCCATGAAAAATGCCGTGCTGCGTTTTAACGACTTACTGTACAGGGTCTGTATTGCGATCGCCGGGTTGTCGGTGTTGACCATGACCCTGATCATCCCTTGGGGCATCTTCGCCCGCTACGTGCTGGGCTCAGGGTCCAGCTGGCCAGAACCCACCGCCATTTTGTTGATGGTGGTGTTTACCTTCTTCGGTGCGGCAGCCAGCTATCGCGCAGGCGCACACATGGCCGTGGCCATGGCGGTTGAGCGCATGCCGCTGCACGTGCGCAAACCGGTGGCGGTGCTGGTGCAAATCCTGATGGTCATCGTCTGCCTGTTCATGGCGGTCAAGGGTTTCAAACTCTGCGCCACCACCTGGAACCAATTTCTCGGCGAAATGCCGTCCATGCGGGTCGGCATTTCGTACTTGCCCATCCCCATCGGCGGCTTGATCACGCTGATCTTTGTCCTGGAAAAGCTCTTCCTGGGCGACCAGAGCCACCGCCGTGTTGTGCGGTTCGACATCGTAGAAGCCAGCGAAGAGGCCGTATAAATGGACGCTTTGGTACTGTTAGGCAGCTTTGTTGCGCTGATTCTGATTGGCATGCCGGTGGCTTACGCGCTGGGCCTGTCGGCGTTGATCGGCGCCTGGTGGATTGAAATTCCGTTCGACGCGCTGATGATCCAAGTGGCCGGGGGCGTGAATAAATTCTCGCTGTTGGCGATCCCGTTCTTCGTTCTGGCGGGCGCGATCATGGCCGAAGGCGGCATGTCGCGCCGGCTGGTCGCCTTCGCCGGGGTGCTGGTGGGCTTTGTGCGCGGTGGTCTGTCGCTGGTCAACATCGTCGCCTCGACCTTCTTTGGTGCCATCTCGGGCTCGTCGGTGGCCGACACCGCCTCGGTGGGGTCAGTGTTAATCCCGGAAATGGAGCGTGCGGGCTACCCTCGCGAGTTCTCTACGGCGGTGACGGTCAGCGGCTCGGTACAGGCCCTGCTCACGCCGCCGAGCCACAACTCGGTGCTGTACTCGCTGGCGGCCGGTGGCACGGTGTCAATTGCTTCGCTGTTTATGGCCGGGATCATGCCGGGGCTGTTGCTCAGTGCGGTGATGATGGGCCTGTGCATGATCTTTGCGCGCAAGCGCAACTACCCCAAGGGTGAAGTGATCCCGCTGAAAAAGGCCCTGAAAATCGCCGGTGACGCGCTGTGGGGGCTGATGGCCATGGTCATCATCCTGGGCGGTATTTTGTCGGGGATTTTCACAGCCACCGAGTCGGCGGCCATTGCAGTGTTGTGGTCGTTCTTCGTGACCATGTTTATCTACCGCGACTACAAGTGGCGCGACCTGCCCAA
This sequence comes from Pseudomonas helleri, assembly GCF_001043025.1. GTDB lineage: Bacteria > Pseudomonadota > Gammaproteobacteria > Pseudomonadales > Pseudomonadaceae > Aquipseudomonas > Aquipseudomonas helleri. Next base: position 124,214 of record NZ_JYLD01000004.1, read on the forward strand.
GTTGATGCACCGGGCGGTACGGACTATTTCCATCGTGATGATCCTGATCGGTTTTGCCGCCAGCTTCGGTTACATCCTGACGCTGATGGAAATCCCGATGAAAATCACCACGGCGTTCCTGACCCTGTCGGATAACCGTTACGTGATCCTGATGTGCATCAACGTCATGTTGCTGCTGCTGGGCACGGTGATGGACATGGCGCCGCTGATTTTGATCCTGACGCCGATTTTGCTGCCGGTGATCATCGGTATCGGCGTTGATCCGGTGCACTTCGGCATGATCATGCTGGTGAACCTGGGCATCGGGCTGATTACCCCGCCGGTAGGTGCCGTGCTGTTTGTCGGTGCGGCGGTGGGCAAAGTCACAATTGAAAGCACCGTTAAAGCTCTGCTGCCGTTCTACCTGGCGTTGTTCGGCGTGCTGATGCTGGTGACCTACGTACCGGCCATCTCGCTGTGGTTGCCAAGCCTGGTGTTGTAACCCTCCCCTCTGTAGGAGCGAACTTGTCTCGCGATCTTCTAAAAGATCAAAAGATCGCGAGCAAGCTCGCTCCTACAGAGGGTTCGGTATCTTTCCAGCCAAGGAGGCTGGTTGCTTATGTCTGCTCCTGCTCTGTTTCCCCGTCATGTTGCGGTGTTGATTCTGGTGCTGCTGGCCTGTGCCTTTGCCGGGAACCACATCGCTGCGCGTATTGCGTTCGATCACGACACCGGCCTGCTACTGGCGATTCTGTGCCGCGCCGGGGTCACCCTGCTGGTGCTGACGGCCTTGGTGGTCTGGCAACGCGAACGACCTCGCCTGACCGCTGCCAACTGGCGCTGGCAACTGTTGCTGGGCCTGCTGATTGCGGCGCAAAGCTTTTTCCTCTATTCAGCGGTGGCGCGCATCCCTGTAGCACTGGCGTTGTTGATCGGCAATATGGCGCCGATTCTGCTGGTGTTGCTGACATGGGCGCTGGGCGGCGCTGCGCCTACCCGCCGCGCAGCCCTGCTGATGGGCCTGATCATGTGCGGCCTGGTGTTTGCGCTGGACGTGCCCGAGCGTCTGGCCAATCAGGGCAGCACCGAGGCGCAATGGCTGGAGGGCATTTTGTTTGGCTTTGGTGCCGCCTCGGTGTTCGCCTGTGCGCTGTGGATCACCGATCACAAATTGTCGAGCCTGCGCGGCAGCGTACGCAGCATGCTGACCATGTTGATTGTGTTCAGCGCCGCCACACTGGCCGGAATCAGCGGCGTGTTGCCCGGCGGCGTGTCGTTGCCCAGCTCGTCCACCGGCTGGACCGCCCTCGCCTGCCTGGTCACCTTGTATGGCTTCGGGTTCTGCTTGCTGTTTATCTGCATGACGCGTTTGAACATGGCGCAAAACGCCCCGGTGATGAACGTTGAGCCCGTGGCGAGTTTGCTGTTTGGCTGGCTGATCCTGGACCAGGTGCTGAGCAACGGCCAGGTAATCGGCGGGCTGATTGTGGTCGCCGGGATCGTCATGCTGGCCTTGCAACGGACGGCGCGTTAAGCCAGGTACGGGTTTTTAGATCCAGATCAATAAGCGCGCCCAAAGGCTCGACTACCATCGCGCCTTTTTGCGAAAGACCCGACCATGCGCCTTGCTCCACCCGAACTCCTCGCCCCTGCGGGCACCCTGAAAAACATGCGCTACGCCTTCGCCTATGGCGCGGACGCGGTTTACGCTGGCCAGCCGCGTTACAGCTTGCGGGTGCGCAACAACGAGTTTGACCACGAAAACCTGGCCATCGGCATTCGCGAGGCCCAGGCCCAAGGCAAACGCTTTTACGTGGTGGTCAACATCGCCCCGCACAACGCCAAGCTGCGCACCTTCCTTAAAGACCTGGAGCCGGTAATTGCCATGGGCCCGGATGCGCTGATCATGTCCGATCCCGGGCTGATCATGCTGGTGCGCCAGCACTTCGCGCAGATGCCAATTCACTTGTCGGTGCAGGCCAACACAGTGAACTGGGCCAGTGTGGAGTTCTGGCGCCAGCAAGGCTTGAGCCGGATCATCCTGTCCCGCGAGCTGTCACTGGAAGAGATCGAAGAAATCCGTCAGCAGGTGCCGGACATGGAACTTGAGATTTTCGTCCATGGCGCGTTGTGCATGGCCTACTCCGGACGTTGCCTGCTGTCTGGCTACATGAACAAGCGCGACGCCAATCAAGGCAGTTGCACCAACGCGTGTCGCTGGAAGTACGAAGCCAAGCCCGCCACAGAAAACGAACTGGGCAATGTGGTGAAAGTGGTTGAGCCGACCCTCGGTCTGGGCGCGCCGACCGACGAAGTGTTTGTGCTGCACGAAAGCAATCGCCCGGACGAACCCATGTCGGCATTCGAGGACGAGCACGGCACCTACATCATGAACTCCAAAGACCTGCGCGCGGTACAACACGTAGCACGGCTGACAGAGATGGGCGTGCATTCACTGAAAATTGAGGGGCGTACCAAGTCGCACTTTTACTGTGCGCGGGCGACGCAGGTCTACCGCAAGGCGATTGATGATGCGGTGGCCGGCCGTGAGTTCGACCGCAACTTGATGAATGATCTGGAGTCACTGGCGCAGCGCGGCTACACCGAAGGCTTTTTGCGTCGGCATGTGCATGACGAGTACCAGAATTATCTACACGGCAGTTCTCTGTCACACCGCCAGCAGTTTGTCGGTGAATTGACCGGCGAGCGACGAAAAGGTCTCGCGGAAGTCAAAGTCAAAAACCGTTTTGCCGTGGGCGATCACCTGGAGTTGATGACTCCACGCGGCAATTACCACTTTGACCTGGACCAATTGCATAACACTGCAGGATTGCCGATCGAAGTCGCGCCGGGGGATGGGCACACGGTTTACTTGCCGATCCCCGAACAGGTGGACCTGAGCTATGCCCTGCTGATGCGTGATTTGACGGTGAGCGAAAGCCTAGAGAGAGCGCTGTAAACCTGTAGTCGCTGGCGCAGGCTGCGATCTTTTAAAAATCAAAAGATCGCAGCCTGCGGTAGCGACTACAGATTATTTAGCCCTTGAACACTTCATCCAGCAGGTTGTGCATGGCGGTGAAGGCGCGGTGTGCGGTCTTGGCGTCGTACATCATTTTGCCGGGCACGTTGGCGTGCGGGTCGGTGAACGAATGCACTGCGCCGCCATAGCTGGTCAACTGCCAGTCCACTTCGGCCGCATTCATCTCGGCTTCAAAAGCCGGCAATTGCTCATGGGGCACCAATGGGTCTGACGCACCGTGCAACACCAAAACAGAGCCAGTGATGTTGTTGGCGTCTGCCGGGTTTGGTGTATCCAGCGAGCCATGGAACGACACCGCAGCCTTTAGCGCAGCACCATCACGGGCCAGTTCCAGCGAACAGCACCCACCAAAGCAGAAACCAAAGGTCGCCAATTGCTGGCTATCGACCTTGGCCTCAGTTTGCTCTTTGAGCACTGCGTAGGCCGCCTGCATGCGCTTGCGCAGCAAGGCACGGTCATTTTTCAGCGGCATCATGGCAGCGCCGGCTTCATCTCCGTTGGCGGGACGAACACCTTGGCCGTACAGGTCCGCAATCAGCACCACATACCCTTGCTCAGCGACCTTTTTGGCGATGTCCTCGGCGCCTGCGCTGATGCCCATCCAGTTCGGTGCCATCAGCAAACCCGGCAGCGACTCTTCGCGGCTTGGGTCATATGCCAGGCGGCTTTCGTAAGCTTGGCCATCGATTTGATAGACCACAGAACTGACCGTAATTGATTTCATTAAAAACTCCCGAATTCAAAGCAAAAAAAACCCGCCGAAGCGGGTTTTTTATAGACGTGTTACACGGACAACTCAACTAACAACTTATTTAGGCGACGGACATACGCCGCCGGATCTTTGAGGCTGTCACCAGCCGCCAGGGCAGCCTGGTCGAAGAGGATGTGCGACAGGTCGTCAAAACGCTCTTCGCTCTGCTCCGCATCCAGTTTTTCGATCAGCGGGTGACCCGGATTGAATTCAAAGATCGGCTTGGAGTCCGGCACTTTCTGGCCGCTGGCTTCAAGGATCTGGCGCATTTGCAGGCCCAGGTCTTGTTCACCAATCGCCAGAATGGCTGGCGAGTCGGTCAGGCGGTGCGACACACGCACTTCGCTGACGCTTTCACCCAGCGCGGTCTTGATGCGCTCAACCAGACCTTCTTTGGCCTTGGCCACTTCTTCTGCGGCTTTTTTGTCCTCTTCGGAGTCCAGGTTGCCCAGATCGAGGTCACCGCGCGCAACGTCAACAAAGCTCTTGCCGTCGAACTCGGTCAGGTAGCTCATCAGCCACTCGTCGATACGGTCGGTCAGCAGCAGCACTTCGATGCCTTTCTTGCGGAAGACTTCCAGGTGCGGGCTGTTTTTGACCTGAGCGTAAGTTTCGCCGGTCAGGTAGTAGATCTTGTCCTGGCCTTCTTTAGCGCGTGCCAGGTACTCGGCCAGAGAAACCGTTTGCTCGCCATCATCACCGTGGGTCGAAGCAAATCGCAGCAGACCGGCGATTTTTTCTTTGTTGGCGAAATCTTCTGCCGGGCCTTCTTTGATGACCTGACCGAAGTTTTTCCAGAAGCCCTGATATTTCTCTGGCTCGTTCTTCGCCAGTTTTTCCAGCATGTCCAGAACACGCTTGGTCAGCGCCGACTTCATGGAGTCGATGATCGGATCTTTCTGCAGGATTTCACGCGACACGTTCAGCGACAGGTCGTTGGAGTCAACTACACCTTTGATGAAGCGCAGGTACAGCGGCAGGAACGACTCAGCCTGATCCATCACGAATACGCGCTGTACATACAGCTTCAGGCCTTTAGGCGCTTCACGCTGGTACAGGTCGAATGGTGCACGGGCCGGGACATAGAGCAGCGAGCTGTATTCGAGCTTGCCTTCAACCTTGTTGTGGCTCCAGGCCAGCGGGTTCTCGTAGTCGTGGGCAATGTGCTTGTAGAACTCCTGGTATTCCTCGTCCTTCACTTCAGTGCGAGGACGGGTCCACAGGGCGCTGGCGCGGTTAACGGTTTCCCATTCCAGTGCCGGTGCTTCCTCACCTTCGGCTGCGGCCTGCTCTTTAGGCAGTTCGATCGGCAAGGCGATGTGGTCGGAGTATTTTTTGATGATGTTGCGCAGGCGCCAGCCATCGGCGAACTCTTCGTCGCCTGACTTGAGGTGCAGAACGATCTTGGTGCCGCGAGAGGCTTTTTCGACGTTCTCAACTTCGAACTCGCCTTCGCCTTTGGAAGACCAGTGCACGCCTTCGCTGGCAGGTGTACCGGCGCGGCGGCTATATACGTCAACTTTGTCAGCGACGATAAAGGCCGAGTAGAAGCCCACACCGAACTGGCCGATGAGGTTAGAGTCTTTCTTTTGATCGCCCGACAGGTTTTTCATGAAATCGGCGGTGCCGGACTTGGCGATCGTACCCAGGTGGGCGATCACGTCGTCACGGTTCATGCCAATACCGTTGTCTTCGAGGGTGACGGTTTTAGCGTCCTTGTCGAAGCTCACACGGATTTTAAGTTCGTCGCCGCCCTCCAGCAGTTCTGGTTTGGACAGCGCTTCAAAACGTAATTTGTCGACAGCATCAGAGGCGTTCGAGATCAATTCGCGAAGGAAGATTTCCTTGTTGGAATACAGCGAATGGATCATGAGGTGCAACAGTTGCTTGACCTCGGTCTGGAAGCCCAGGGTTTCCTTTTGAGTTTCCACGCTCATTGTTATCAAACTCCGATTAGATGGCATGAGCCACGCCCAAGAGGGTTAGCGGCGGGATGTGATGAAAGTTGGGGCCTGAACTCTGGATTTCAAGGCCTGATACTTTTTACCAATAGATTCTGTGCAATCGGCACTACTTATATATCTGCAGGGCGATGGAACTTAAGTACCGCGGGCTGGCTCAAACGCCCCGTAGAACTACTCACAAGGAGAAACATCCCATGCGTAATACCGTTGCTGTTGCCTTGATGCTGGCCGCTTCTCTGGGCCTTGCTGCTTGCGATAAAAAATCCGAAGACAAAGCCCAGGACGCTAATCAGCACGCAGAACAAGCTCAACAAAACATGTCTGAAGCGCAAGACAAGGTAAACGACGCTGCTAAAGAGAACGCTGAAGCAGCTAAAGCCCAAGCTGAATCCAATGAAGCTGCAGCAAAAGAAGCCGCTCAGGATGCTCCAGCGGCTGAAAGCAAGTAATTCGCTGTAGCTGACCTTGTAGGAGCGAGCTTGCCTCGCGATCTTTTGATCTTTTAAAAGATCGCGAGGCAAGCTCGCTCCTACAGGTAAGCGCCATAAAAAAAGCCCTGTATCTCATCGATACAGGGCTTTTTTATTAACACTGTGGGCACGCTTTTGGCGGGCAGTGTCGTCAGGCAATGGCTTCTTGCGACTTGCCCAGCAGGCGGTCGTAAATGAACGCACCTACCAGAACGATCAGCGACGGCACCAGCCAGGCCAGGCCTTGCTCGCTGAACGGCATGTGAGTCAGCCAGTTCGGCAAGCCATCCGCCAGGCCTGCGCCTTTAAGGGCATCGACCACGCCGAAGATAAACGACACCAGCATCACCGGGCCGACGATACGAGTCTGCTCATGCCAGAAGCCTTTGCAGAAGCTCAAGGCCACCAGCACGATACATGGCGGGTAAATGGCGGTCAGCACCGGCACGGAGAAGGCGATTAACTTGGTCAGGCCCAGGTTGGACACCACCAGCGAGAACACGGCAAGGATAATCACCAAGGCCTTGTAGGACAGAGGCAAGATCTTGCTGAAGTATTCTGCACAGGCACAGGTCAGGCCTACCGCTGTAACCAGACACGCCAGGGCAATCAGCACAGCCAGGAAACCACTGCCGAGCGAGCCGAAGGTGTGCTGAACATAGGCGTGCAATACCGCAGCCCCGTTGGTTGCGCCGATAGCCACTTCATGGCTGCCGGAACCCAGGCGGAAGAGGCTGATGTACACCAGTGTCAGACCAACGCCCGCCACCAGGCCAGCAATGATCGCGTAGCGGGTGATCAGTTTCGGCGACTCGACACCACGGGAACGGATCGCGTTAACGATCACGATGCCGAAAACCAGTGCGCCCAAGGTGTCCATGGTCAGGTAACCCTGAATAAACCCTTGAGAGAACGGCGCAGCCTCGTAGACCGGGGTCGCGCTACCGATATCACCGGCAGGCAAGGCAAACGCGGCGATACCGAGAATGGCCAGGGCGATGATTTTGAGCGGAGCCAGGAAGCGCCCTACCGTGTCCAGCAAACGACCTGGATACAGCGAAACGAAGAACACGATCAAGAAGTACACGGAGCTGTACAGGAACAGCGCCAACGGGCTTTCACCGGTCAGGGGCGCCAGACCCACTTCGAACGACACGGTTGCCGTACGCGGTGTGGCAAACAGCGGGCCCACAGCCAGGTAGGCCGCAGCCGCGAGCAAGCCACCGGCGATTTTGCCAATCGGGCTGCTCAGTGCATCCATGCCGCCGCCAACTTTGGCCAGGGCGACAACAGTGACAACCGGCAAACCCACAGCCGTAATCAAAAAGCCCAGCGCGGCGATCCAGACATTAGGCCCGGATTGCAAACCAACGATTGGCGGGAAAATGATATTGCCAGCCCCAACGAACAGGGCAAAGGTCATAAACCCAAGTGCCAGAATGTCCTGGCCTTTCAAAACTTTCATTACGGAAGTACCACACTAGTAAATCGGGATTTAGAGGGGAATTTCCCGTGCGGATATGGGAAATGTTGTCAGTCTGAATAAGACCGACCCGTCTAGCGCGTGGCTTCCTTGTGGGACGCACACGCAGAAAAGCAGAATGGCGGCAAGATTACCGAGTTTTTAAGATGAACGCACTGTTGCAGGGCATTCTGTCCGATGAACGAACGCAGTTGTCGCCTGGATGACATCGAAATTTAAACTGGTGTGATTTTCCTACATTGGTATTCCCACATCGCTGTAGGAGCGAGCTTGTCTCGCGATCTTTTTTAAGGTCAAAAGATCGCGAGGCAAGCTCGCTCCTACAGGGATTTAAGTAGCCAGAATGCACAAAGGCCACCCGAAGGTGGCCTTTGCCTGGTGTAGCAATCAGTTAAGCGCGTGGCTTACTTGACAGCCCAACCGGTCAGCTCGGCCAAGGCCTTGCCGATGTCTGCCAGCGAACGCACGGTTTTTACGCCTGCGTCTTGCAGAGCAGCAAACTTCTCGTCTGCAGTGCCCTTGCCGCCAGAGATGATTGCGCCAGCATGGCCCATGCGCTTGCCTGGAGGGGCAGTCACACCAGCGATGTAGGAAACAACTGGCTTGGTCACGTGTGCCTTGATGTAGGCAGCCGCTTCTTCTTCAGCCGAACCGCCGATCTCACCGATCATGACGATCGCTTCGGTCTTCGGGTCTTCCTGGAACAGTTTCAGGATGTCGATGAAGTTCGAGCCAGGGATCGGGTCACCACCGATACCTACACACGTCGACTGACCGAAACCGGCGTCAGTGGTTTGCTTCACAGCTTCGTAAGTCAGGGTGCCGGAACGCGACACGATACCTACTTTGCCTGGCAAGTGAATGTGACCTGGCATGATGCCGATCTTGCACTCGCCCGGGGTGATCACGCCTGGGCAGTTAGGGCCGATCAGGGTAACACCCAGCTCGTCGCACTTAACTTTAGCGTCCAGCATGTCCAGGGTAGGAATGCCTTCGGTGATGCAAACGATCAGCTTGATGCCGCCGAACGCTGCTTCAAGGATGGAGTCCTTGCAGAAAGGAGCCGGAACGTAGATCACGCTGGCGGTGGCGCCAGTGGCAGCTACGGCGTCTTTCACGGTGTTGAACACTGGCAGACCCAGGTGCTCGGTGCCGCCTTTGCCCGGAGTTACGCCGCCAACCATCTTGGTGCCGTACTCGATGGCTTGCTGGGTGTGGAAGCTACCTTGCGAACCAGTGATGCCCTGGCAGATAACTTTGGTGTCTTTATTGATCAGGACGCTCATTACTTGCCCTCCGCAGCTTTAACAACTTGTTGAGCAGCGTCGGTCAAGCTGGTAGCAGCGATGATGTTCAGGCCGCTGTCTGCCAGTACTTTAGCGCCCAGTTCAGCGTTGTTGCCTTCAAGGCGCACAACCACCGGGATTTTCACGCCGACTTCTTTCACTGCGCCGATGATGCCTTCAGCAATCATGTCGCAACGAACGATGCCGCCGAAAATGTTAACCAGTACTGCCGCGACATTGCTGTCGGACAGAATGATTTTGAACGCTTCAGTTACGCGTTCTTTAGTTGCGCCGCCACCTACGTCGAGGAAGTTGGCTGGCTTGCCGCCGTGCAGGTTAACGATGTCCATGGTACCCATGGCCAGACCGGCACCGTTTACCATGCAGCCGATGTTGCCTTCCAGCGCTACGTAGTTCAGTTCGAACTGGGCAGCGTGCGCTTCGCGCGGATCGTCTTGCGACGGATCGTGGAAAGTTTTCAGCTTGGGCTGACGGTACATGGCGTTTGCGTCGATGTTGATTTTTGCATCGAGGCAGTGCAGGTCGCCGTCAGTCTTGATAACCAGCGGGTTCACTTCCAGCAGGGCCAGATCGTGATCCTTGAACAGTTTGGCCAGACCTACGAAGATCTTGGCGAACTGAGCAACTTGCTTGCCTTCCAGACCCAGCTGGAATGCCAACTCGCGACCCTGGAATGGCTGAGCGCCAACCAGTGGATCGATGGTTGCTTTGAGAATTTTTTCTGGAGTGTCGTGTGCGATCTTCTCGATGTCCACGCCACCTTCAGTGGAAGCCATGAACACGATACGACGGCTGGAACGGTCAACGACAGCGCCCAGGTACAGCTCTTTAGCGATATCAGTGCAGGATTCAACCAGGATTTTGGTGACCGGCTGACCATTGGCGTCAGTTTGGTAAGTCACCAGACGCTTGCCCAGCCACTGCTGTGCAAATGCTTTAGCGTCTTCTTTGTTGCGAACCAGCTTAACGCCGCCCGCTTTGCCGCGACCGCCTGCGTGAACCTGGGCTTTTACAACCCATTCGGTCCCGCCAATTTTGTCGCAAGCTTCAGCCGCTGCTTCCGGGGTGTCTACTGCATAACCCTTGGATACTGGCAGGCCGTACTCAGCGAACAGCTGCTTACCCTGATACTCGTGAAGATTCATGCTTTTTACCGTCTTCGTTAGGTACTGCGCATTCGGCGCTGCACTTTTATTAGTGCCGCACCACCTGTGACTGCTGCTTGTGCTGCTTTAGCAAACCCGGCCATTGCGTGAGCAAAGGCCGGGCCTGGATAAAACAAGACAAGACTGCGTCCGGCGGAAGTTCCGCGGTGAGGCTTGCTAGCAAGGCTCACGACGGGCAAACCGCCGTGGTTTCTTATTGTCTGGTCTTAACGTTTCTTACGGTTGGCAATGTGGATGGCGCCGCCATTCACTGCCAGCGCTGCTTCATGCAACGCTTCGGACAGGGTTGGATGGGAGAAAACCATCATGCCCAGATCCTCGGCACTGGTGCCGAATTCCATACCGATTGCGCCCTGCTGTACCAGCTCTGCTGCGCTCGGGCCAATCACGTGGACGCCCAGTACGCGGTCAGTTTTGGCATCAGCAATGACTTTAACAAAGCCACCGGTGTCGTTTGCTGCCATGGCACGGCCACTGGCTGCGAACGGGAAGGTGCCGACGTTAACTTCAACGCCTTCAGCTTTCAAGGCCTGTTCGGTTTTACCTACCCATGCGATCTCCGGGTGAGTGTAAATAACCGATGGAATCAGGTCGTAGTTCATCTCGGTCTTGTGACCTTTGATGCGTTCAACCACCATGATGCCTTCTTCAGACGCCTTATGTGCCAGCATCATGCCGCGAACCACGTCACCGATGGCGTAAACGCCCGGTACGCTGGTCGCGCAATGATCGTCAACAAACACGAAACCGCGCTCGTCGATGGTCACACCGCTGTCAGCTGCCAGCAGTTCGGTGGTCACAGGGCGACGACCTACCGCTACGATCAGCTTGTCGAAGGTGATGGTCTGTTCGCCGTTGGCGTCGGTGTAGGTCACAACGACTTCGTCGCCGTTTACCTTGGAACCGGTCACGCGAGCGCCCAGCTTGATGTCCAGACCTTGTTTGGTCAGGGTTTTGTAGGCTTCTTTGGACACAGCAGCGTCAGCCGCCATCAGGAACGTGTCCAGTGCTTCCAGAACCGTTACCTGAGCGCCCAGACGGGACCATACCGAACCCAGTTCCAGACCGATAACGCCAGCGCCGATAACGCCCAGACGCTTAGGTACGGCCTGAAATTCCAGAGCGCCGGTCGAATCAACGATCACGTTGTTATCAACTGGAGCTGGCGGAATGTCGATAGGACGCGAACCGGAAGCCAGGATAACGTTCTCGGCTTCGATGATTTCAACGCTGCCGTCTGGCTTGGTCAGCTCAACGCGCTTGCCGGCCAGCAGTTTGCCGTGGCCTTGCAGGGAGGTCACACCGTTGGCTTTGAACAGGGTCGCAACGCCGGAGGTCAGGCCTTTAACGATGTTGGCTTTACGGCCAACCATCGCTGGCACGTCCATGTTCACTTCACCGGTGGTGATGCCGTGGATAGCAAATGCATCCTTGGCTTCGTGATACTTCCAGGAGCTGTCCAGCAGCGCCTTGGATGGAATGCAACCAACGTTCAGGCAAGTACCGCCCAATGCCAGTTTGCCTTCTTTGTCGGTGTATTTTTCGATGCATGCAGTCGAAAGGCCCAGTTGCGCGGCCTTGATCGCGGCAACGTAGCCGCCAGGGCCCGCACCAATCACTACAACGTCAAATTTCTGAGACATGGGAATAGATCCTCTATTAGCTACAAGCTTCAAGCTCGGAACTTCAAGCTGCAAGCCAAGCTGCGTTACAGGCAGCTTGAAGCTCGCAACTTGAAGCTGCTCCTATTAAATATCCAGCAGCAGACGAGCTGGGTCTTCCAGCAGGTTTTTGATGGCTACCAGGAAACTTACAGCTTCTTTGCCGTCGATCAAGCGGTGATCGTAAGACAGAGCCAGGTACATCATCGGACGGATTACAACCTGACCGTTGACTGCCATTGGACGCTGAAGGATGTTGTGCATGCCCAGGATCGCGGCTTGCGGCGGGTTAACGATCGGGGTAGACATCATCGAACCGAAAGTACCACCGTTGGTGATGGTGAAGGTACCGCCGGTCATTTCGTCGATCGACAGTTTGCCATCACGGGCTTTTTTGCCGTAAGCAGCGATGCCGCCTTCGATTTCAGCCAGGCTCATCAGTTCAGCGTTACGCAGTACTGGAACTACCAGGCCACGGTCGCTGGACACTGCAACACCGATGTCGGCGTAGCCGTGGTAAACGATGTCCGAACCGTCGATCGAAGCGTTGACAGCCGGGAAGCGTTTCAGGGCTTCGGTAGCGGCTTTAACGAAGAACGACATGAAGCCCAGGCGTACGCCGTTGTGGGACTTCTCGAACAGGTCCTTGTACTTCGAACGCAGTGCCATGATTTCGGTCATGTCAACTTCGTTGAACGTGGTCAGCATCGCCATGTTCGACTGAGCTTCTACCAGACGCTTGGCCACGGTAGCGCGAACGCGGGTCATCGGAACGCGTTTTTCTACGCGGTCGCCAGCAGCGAATACCGGAGCAGTGGCAGCAGGCGCAGCAGCTTTGGCAGGTGCGGCAGCCGGAGCGGCTTTCTTGGCAGCAACAGCAGCCACAACGTCTTCTTTGGTCACACGACCGCCTTTGCCAGTACCGGCAACGGAAGCGATGTTGATGCCGTTTTCTTCAGCGATCTTGCGTGCAGCCGGAGCAGCCACTGGATCGTCTTCGCCGTCAGCAGCGGCTGGAGCAGCAGCTTGGGCAGCCGGTGCAGCAGCGGCGGCTGGAGCAGCGGCAGCAGCACCGCCTTCAACGATGGAGCCCAGTACTTCGTCGGACAGAACGGTGTCGCCTTCGTTTTTCACGATTGCGCCCAGAACGCCGTCAGCAGTCGCCAATACTTCCAGTACGACTTTGTCGGTTTCGATGTCAACGATCAGGTCGTCACGCTTTACAGCGTCGCCTGGTTGCTTGTGCCAGGTGGCAACGGTGCCATCGGCAACCGATTCCGGAAATGTTGGGGCTTTGATCTCGATAGCCATGTTCTTTGGTTCCTTTAATTCGGTTTCAGTGCGCGAAGGCGTTAAACAGTGAACGCGTCTTGCAACAGTTTGGCCTGTTGTTCAGCGTGCATCGATGCGTAACCACAAGCAGGTGCAGCTGAAGCGTCACGGCCCGCGTACTCAAGTACGAGAGATTTATCGTGACCGCCAATGATGCGACGCATGTGGTGCTGGCTGCAGTACCAGGCGCCCTGGTTCATTGGCTCTTCCTGACACCAGACAATGTGCTTGGCGTTTTTGTACGGAGCCAGGACTTCAATCAAGTCGTCCTCAGGGAACGGATACAGCTGCTCAAGACGCACGATAGCGATGTCATCACGACCTTCGGCACGGCGTTTTTCCAACAGGTCGTAGTAGACCTTGCCGCTACACAGCACGATACGACCGACGTTCGCCGGATCTTGTGCATCGATTTCTGGAATAACGGTCTGGAACGAACCTTCGGCCAGATCTTCCAGTGTCGAGATTGCCAATTTGTGACGCAGCAACGACTTCGGTGTCAGTACCACCAGCGGCTTGCGCAGCGGACGGATAACCTGACGGCGCAGCAGGTGGTAGATCTGCGCTGGAGTGGTTGGTACGCACACCTGAATGTTGTGCTCAGCGCACAATTGCAGGTAACGCTCAAGACGTGCCGAGGAGTGCTCAGGGCCCTGACCTTCGTAGCCGTGTGGCAACAGCATGGTCAGACCGCACAGGCGACCCCACTTGTGCTCGCCGCTGGTGATGAACTGGTCGATAACAACCTGTGCACCGTTGGCGAAGTCACCGAACTGGGCTTCCCAGATCACCAGGCCGTTTGGCGTGGTAGTCGAGTAGCCGTATTCGAACGCCAATACCGCTTCTTCCGACAGCAGCGAGTCGTACAGGTCAAAGCGAGGCTGACCTTCGTACAGGTGCTGCAGAGGAATGTAGGTGCTGGCATCTTTTTGGTTGTGCAACACAGCGTGACGGTGCGAGAACGTACCGCGGCCGATGTCCTGACCGGTCATGCGGATCGGGTGACCTTCGAACGCCAGGGTCGCGTATGCCATGGTTTCGGCATAACCCCAGTTGATCGGCAGGCCGCCGGCTTGCATTTTTTGACGGTCTTCGTAGATCTTCGACACCTGACGCTGCATGACGAAGCCTTCTGGAATTTCCAGCAGCTTGGCCGACAGTTCTTGCAGGGTTTTCAGATCAAAGCGTGTGTCGTGACGCGCAGTCCAGGCGTGGCCCAGGTACGGGCGCCAGTCAACGAACAGCTCTTTGTTCGGCTCTTTGACCAGACTTTTCACAACATGCAGACCGTTGTCCAGCGCGTTGCGGTATTCGTCGATCTTGGCTTGAACGCGCTCTTCGTCTACCACTTTCTCTTGAGTCAGACGCTCGGCATACAGTTCACGCGTGGTGCGCTGCTTGGCGATTTGCTGATACATCAACGGCTGAGTACCGTTTGGCTCGTCGGCCTCGTTGTGACCGCGACGGCGGTAGCAGAACAGGTCGATCACGACGTCACGCTTGAACTGCATGCGGTAGTCGATTGCCAGTTGGGTCACGAACAGAACGGCTTCCGGATCATCACCATTAACATGGAGGATCGGCGCCTGAATCATTTTCGCGACGTCAGTGCAGTACTCGGTCGAACGCGAGTCTTCAGGGTTGCTGATGGTGAAGCCAACCTGGTTGTTGATCACCAGGTGAACCGTACCGCCAGTCTTGAAGCCGCGAGTCTGCGACATCTGGAAGGTTTCCATGACCACGCCCTGACCTGCGAATGCAGCGTCACCGTGGATGGAAATAGGCAGTACTTTTTCGCCCGTTGCGTCGTTACGACGGTCTTGACGTGCACGTACCGAACCTTCAACCACTGGAGAAACGATTTCCAGGTGGGAAGGGTTAAACGCCATGGCCAGGTGAACTTCGCCACCCGAGGTCATCACGTTGGACGAGAAGCCCTGGTGGTATTTAACGTCACCGGAACCCAGCTCGATTTGCTTCTTGCCTTCGAACTCGTCGAACAGGTCGCGCGGGTTTTTACCGAAGGTGTTGACCAGCACGTTCAGACGACCACGGTGGGCCATGCCGATAACGATTTCTTTGGTGCCGTAGTTGCCCGAACGCTGAATCAGCTCGTCCAGCAACGGAATCAGGCTCTCGCCGCCTTCCAGACCGAAACGCTTGGTGCCCGGGTACTTAGTGCCCAGGTACTTCTCCAGGCCTTCAGCTGCGGTCACGCGCTCAAGCAGGTGGCTTTTGATGTCTGCCGAATAGGTCGGACGGCCACGTACGCTTTCGAGACGCTGTTCAAACCAGTGGCGTTGCTCGGAATCGACGATGTGCGTGAACTCGGCGCCAATGGTGCGGCAATATGTCTGCTGCAACGCTTCGAGAATTTCGCGTAGGCTCGCTTCCTCTTTGCCGATATACAGGTCGCCGGCACGGAAGGTCGTATCAAGATCGGCATTGGTCAAGCCGTAATGATTGATCGACAGGTCTGCAGGTGCAGGACGCTGCCACAGCCCCAGCGGATCAAGCTGGGCTGCCTGGTGGCCGCGCATCCGATAGGCCTGGATCAATCGCAGCACTTCAACCTGCTTCTTCTCGTGTTCGCTGCTCACGCTTCCGGCAGATACCGGTTGGGCGCGGCGCTGGTTCTTCGCCAGCAACACGAAATGATCGCGGATTGTGGAGTGCGAAACATCGTTGGCAGAGTTGCCCTCAGTAGGCAACGTCTGAAATTTGGTGCGCCATTCTTCTGGCACAGCGTTAGGGTCGTGCAGGTAGAGCTCGTAGAGCTCTTCCACATAGGCAGCGTTACCACCTGAAAGATAGCCGCTGTTCCACATGCGCTGCATCACGCTTTCTTGCATGCTTGGTCACCCTCGGTTAGGGGACACCATCGGCGAAAACACCACAGCACTTGAGAAAGTCCGAATACAGCGACTAAAACAAGCCACTTGAGTCACGCTGATAGTCCGGGTACCAGCCCGGATGCCCCTGCTGGTCTCATTTCTTCAAAATAAGAGCCGCAACTTTGTGAGCTGCTGCTCAGGTTATAACTACGGCGCCGGTTGAAGCCTGCGCCGTAGCATCTACGGTTACAACGATGTTGCAGTGCAGCTTTGAATCACACGCCGCTTTGCAGCAGCATGCTACGCACGTGACCGATGGCCTTAGTCGGGTTCAGGCCCTTCGGACACACGTTTACGCAGTTCATGATCCCGCGGCAGCGGAATACGCTGAACGGGTCATCCAGTGAAGCCAGACGCTCGCTGGTCTTGGTGTCACGGCTGTCAGCCAGGAAGCGATAGGCTTGCAGCAGTGCAGCAGGGCCCAGGAACTTGTCCGGGTTCCACCAGAAGGACGGGCACGAAGTCGAGCAGCAGGCGCACAGGATGCACTCGTACAGACCGTCGAGCTTTTCACGCTCTTCTGGCGATTGCAGACGCTCGATGGCCGGAGCCGGAGTATCGTTCTGCAGGAACGGCTTCACCTTCTCGTATTGCTTGTAGAAGATGCTCATGTCGACGACCAGGTCACGGATAACCGGCAAACCTGGCAGCGGACGAATCACCAACTTGTTACCTTTTACAACGGAGGACAGCGGCGTTACGCACGCCAGGCCGTTTTTACCGTTGATGTTCATGCCGTCGGAGCCGCAAACGCCCTCACGGCAAGAGCGACGATAGGAGAAACCTTCGTCCTGCTCTTTGATCAGGGCCAGTACGTCAAGCACCATCAGGTCTTTACCGTTGGTATTGACCTGGAATTCTTGCATGAACGGCGCAGCGTCCTGATCCGGGTTGTAGCGATAAACACTGACTTTCAACATATCGGCCACCCTTAGTAAGTACGAACCATTGGCTGGAAGGTCGGAACGGTTTTCGGCGAGAAGTTCACCGCACGCTTGGCTACGCGTTTCTCACCCGGGAAGTACAGGGTGTGGCACAGCCAGTTAACGTCGTCACGATCTTCGAAGTCTTCACGGGCGTGAGCACCGCGCGATTCCTTACGGGTTTCAGCAGCGATAGCAGTGGCTTCAGCCACTTCGAGCAGGTTTTGCAGCTCAAGAGCTTCGATACGAGCAGTGTTGAACGCCTGGCTCTTATCGTTGATCTTGACGTTGGCAATGCGCTTGCGCAGGTCTTGCAGTTGGGTAATACCCTTCTGCATGTATTCGCCAGTACGGAATACACCGAAGTAATTCTGCATGCAGCTCTGCAGTTCTTTGCGCAGGGTCGCAACGTCTTCGCCATCAGTGCGCGAATTCAGACCGTCAAGACGTGCCAAGGCAGCGTCAATGTCGGACTGACGTGGACGAGCGTAATCAACGCCTTCTTTAAGCGTCTGCTCAAGGAACAGACCGGCAGCACGACCGAATACCACCAGGTCGAGCAACGAGTTGCCGCCCAGACGGTTGGCACCGTGAACCGATACGCACGCCACTTCACCCACTGCGAACAGGCCAGGGATGATCTGGTCGTTGCCGTCGGCGTCCTGAGTGATCGCCTGGCCATGAATGTTGGTGGCAACGCCGCCCATCATATAGTGGCAAGTTGGAACCACTGGAACTGGAGCCAGTACCGGGTCAACGTGGGCGAAAGTCTTGGACAGTTCGCAGATACCTGGCAGACGGCTGTGCAGAACTTCTTCACCGAGGTGGTCAAGTTTCAGCATTACGTGGTCGCCATCTGGACCGCAACCGTTGCCCGCGATGATTTCTTTAACCATCGAGCGTGCTACTACGTCACGACCAGCAAGGTCTTTGGCGTTCGGAGCGTAACGCTCCATGAAACGCTCGCCGTGTTTGTTGATCAGGTATCCACCTTCACCACGGCAACCTTCGGTAACCAGTACACCGGCGCCGGCAATACCGGTTGGGTGGAACTGCCACATTTCGATGTCCTGTACCGGTACGCCTGCACGCAGGGCCATGCCGATACCGTCGCCTGTGTTGATCAGGGCGTTGGTCGTCGAAGAGTAGATACGGCCTGCACCGCCAGTCGCCAATACGGTGGCGTTGGCACGAACATAGGAAGTTTCGCCAGTTTCGATGCAGATAACGATCATGCCGACGAAATCGCCAGCTTCGTTTTTAACCAGGTCGACACCGTAGTATTCGTTCAGGAATACAGTGCCGGCTTTCAGGTTGGCCTGGTACAGGGTGTGCAGCAGTGCGTGACCGGTACGGTCAGCAGCAGCGCAGGTACGGGCAGCCTGGCCACCTTTACCAAAGTCCTTGGACTGACCGCCGAAAGGACGCTGGTAGATACGGCCTTGCTCGGTACGGGAGAACGGCAGACCCATGTGCTCGAGTTCGAATACGGCCTCTGGGCCTACGGAACACATGTATTCGATAGCGTCCTGGTCACCGATGTAGTCGGAACCCTTGACGGTATCGTACATGTGCCAGCGCCAGTCATCGTTTGGATCCGCAGACGCGATCGCGCAGGTGATGCCACCCTGAGCCGATACGGTGTGGGAACGAGTCGGGAAAACCTTGGTGATTACAGCAGTCTTGTGACCGCCTTGAGCCAGTTGCAACGCAGCGCGCATACCGGCACCGCCGCCGCCAATAATGATGGCGTCGAAGGAAAGTGTATTAACTGTGTTAGCCATGAATCAGATACCCCAAAGAATCTGCACACCCCAGACGAAGTAAGCGAACATCGCAACGCCGCATACTGCCTGGAAGAGGAAACGTACTGCTGTCGCGGACTTGCCCAGCGCCATTGGCGTCAGGTAGTCAGTCGCGATGGTCCACATGCCGACCCAGGCGTGAGCGCCAAGGGCAACCAGGGCCAACAGGCTGAAGATACGCATCCAGTTGCTTGCGAACAGTTCGTGCCATTGGGCGTAGCCAATGCCAGGGTTCGCAACGAGGTATCCGATCAGGAAAATGAAATAAGCCGCTAGAACGACCGCAGACACACGTTGTGCCATCCAGTCATAGAGGCCCGAACGCGATAGGTTCGTAACGCTGGTTACCATATCCAAACTCCTGCCAGAACAATCATCACTACGGAAATGACGATTACGATTTTCGAGCCCAGCTTGCCGCCTTCCAGCGTCTCACCGATGCCCATATCCATGATCAAGTGGCGCACACCGGCAACCAAGTGATACAGCAAGGCAGATAGCAGGCCCCATGCAATGAATTTGGCCAGCGGGCTGGTCAAGCATGCCTTCACCTCGGCAAAACCTTCTTCGGAACCCAGGGATTTGCTCAATGCATAAAGCATGAAGCCCAGGCCGAGAAAAAGAATGATGCCCGATACGCGGTGCAGAAACGACGTAACGCCGGTGATGGGGAGTTTGATGGTCCTTAGGTCTAGGTTTACAGGTCGTTGGCTATTCACGGCTTTTTTCACACTGAAGAGCCCCTAACAATCAGGGCAAGTTTGTTGGGATGCGCACTGGTCAGGTACCCACCACCCGGGAGTGACGACCCCCATCTAAACAGGCCCAAAAGCCTCTGGCGGTCGGCTGCCGAGTATAGACAGTTAGGTTACTAATGACAACGCAATCACCTCCCTCTAATAGAGCATTGCACTCTTCGCATAAAAGGCGTAAACGGCGGGGATATTCGAGAAAAATGACTCCTGAAAGCCTTGTACAGCAAGACTTTAGGCAAATTGACATTCAAATTTATCTAACTATAGTGGTGCGGGCCCTGCGTGGGGGGTCTGTCTGATGATTTCAAGCATAAATAGGAGGCCACATGGCTGACAAAAAAGCGCAGTTGATCATCGAGGGCGCTGCCCCCGTCGAGCTGCCCATTTTAACTGGCACCGTTGGTCCCGATGTAATCGATGTGCGCGGCCTCACGGCCACGGGCCGATTCACATTCGACCCAGGCTTCATGTCGACTGCATCCTGCGAGTCGAAGATCACCTATATTGATGGTGACAACGGTATCCTGCTGCACCGCGGCTACCCGATCGAACAACTGGCTGAACACTCTGACTACCTGGAAACAGCTTACCTGCTGCTGAACGGCGAACTGCCGACGGTAGAACAGAAGGCTCAGTTTGTCAGCAACGTGAAGAACCACACCATGGTTCACGAGCAGTTGAAGACCTTCTTCAACGGCTTCCGTCGTGACGCTCACCCGATGGCCGTCATGTGCGGCGTGGTCGGCGCACTGTCGGCTTTCTACCACGACTCCCTGGACATCAATAACCCGCAGCATCGCGAAATCTCCGCGATCCGTCTGGTTGCCAAGATGCCAACGCTGGCAGCCATGGTTTACAAGTACTCCATGGGTCAACCCATGATGTACCCGCGTAACGACCTGAGCTACGCCGAAAACTTCCTGCACATGATGTTCAACACACCGTGCGAGATCAAACCGATCAGCCCGGTACTGGCCAAGGCCATGGATAAGATCTTTATCCTGCACGCCGACCACGAACAGAACGCATCGACCTCTACCGTACGCTTGGCGGGCTCTTCGGGCGCCAACCCGTTCGCGTGTATCGCTGCAGGCATCGCAGCACTGTGGGGCCCGGCTCACGGCGGCGCCAACGAAGCTGTTCTGACCATGCTCGACGAAATTGGCGATGTGTCCAACATCGACAAGTTCATCGCCAAGGCCAAGGACAAGAACGATCCATTCAAACTGATGGGCTTCGGTCACCGCGTTTACAAAAACCGCGACCCACGCGCCACCGTGATGAAAAAGACCTGCGACGAAGTACTGAAAGAGCTGGGCATCAAAAATGACCCACAACTCGAACTGGCCATGCGCCTGGAAGAGATCGCTCTGACCGACCCTTACTTCATCGAGCGCTCGCTGTACCCGAACGTCGACTTCTACTCGGGGATCATCCTCAAGGCGATCGGCATTCCTACCAGCATGTTCACCGTAATCTTCGCCCTGTCGCGGACTGTCGGCTGGATCTCGCACTGGAAAGAAATGCTCTCCAGCCCGTACAAGATTGGCCGTCCGCGTCAGCTGTACACCGGCTACGAGTCGCGTGACTTCAGCAAGCTTGAAGACCGCAAATAAGACCATTGATACCACGATAGCGTCTTAGCTGCTGCCGATACGGCCTCTACTTGTTAGAGGCCGTATTTTTTTGTGCCCACAAAAACCGTAGTCGCTGCCGAGGCACGAAGGCTGCGATGGGATTTGAAGCAGCTCTGTGCACAAGGCAGGCAGCCCCTATCGCAGCCTTCGTGCCTCGGCAGCGACTACAAGGCGCGCCCTCCCCCCAAATAAAAACCCCCCTGCCTCACGACAGGGGGATCTCATTAAACAGACCGCTTCTAACTTGCAGCTTGCAGCTTGCAGCTAACAACTTGCCGCTGCTTTAGTGGTCTACCGCCCCGCTTGCCCCCAACCCGGTTTGTGAACGAACAAACTGCGGGAAGAACAGCGCTCGCTCTTTCGCAGCCGACTTGGATTTGTCGGTCACGGAGAAGAACCAGATACCCACGAACGCAATGATCATGGAGAACAAGGCTGGATATTCGTAAGGGAAGATCGCTTTTTCATGATGCAGAATCTGCACCCAAATGGTTGGACCCAATACCATCAAGCCAACAGCGCTGATCAGACCCAGCCAACCGCCGATCATGGCGCCGCGCGTGGTGAGGTTCTTCCAGTACATCGAAAGCAGCAGTACCGGGAAGTTACAGCTCGCCGCGATAGAGAACGCCAGGCCCACCATAAACGCGATGTTTTGGCTTTCGAACAAGATACCCAGACCAATCGCCAACACGCCCAACGCCACCGTGGTGATTTTGGAGACGCGGATTTCATCTTTATCGTTAGCTTTGCCCTTTTTGAACACACTGGCGTACAGGTCGTGAGACACCGCCGAAGCACCGGCCAGCGTCAGCCCTGCAACCACCGCGAGAATCGTCGCGAAGGCCACGGCCGAGATAAAGCCCAGGAAGATGCTACCGCCCACCGCGTCAGCCAAATGCACCGCCGCCATGTTGTTACCGCCCAACAAACCGCCCGCTGCATCTTTGAAAGCCGGGTTGGTGCTGACCAGAATGATCGCGCCGAAACCAATGATGAAGGTCAGAATGTAGAAGTAACCAATAAAGCCAGTCGCGTACAGCACGCTCTTGCGGGCTTCTTTAGCGTCACTCACGGTGAAGAAGCGCATCAGGATGTGCGGCAGGCCTGCGGTACCAAACATCAGCGCCAGACCCAGCGAGAAGGCCGAAATCGGATCCTTCACCAGGCCGCCCGGGCTCATGATGGCCTCGCCTTTGGGGTTAATCTTGACCGCTTCAGCGAACAGCGAGTTGAAGTCAAAGTTAACGTGCTTCATCACCATCACAGCCATGAAGGTCGCACCGGACAACAGCAACACCGCCTTGATGATCTGCACCCATGTAGTCGCCAACATGCCGCCGAACAATACATACAGGCACATCAGAATGCCGACCAGAATTACCGCAACGTGATAATCGAGACCGAACAGCAATTGAATCAGCTTGCCCGCACCGACCATTTGCGCAATCAGGTAGAACGCGACAACCACCAGCGAACCACACGCTGACAGCGAACGGATCTGGGTTTGGCCCAGACGGTACGACGCCACGTCTGCAAAGGTGTATTTACCCAAGTTACGCAGACGCTCGGCAATCAGGAACAGAATGATTGGCCAACCCACCAAAAAGCCAATCGAATAGATCAGGCCATCGTAGCCAGAGGTATACACCAGCGCGGAAATACCCAAAAACGATGCGGCAGACATATAGTCGCCCGCAATCGCCAGACCATTTTGAAAGCCGGTGATCTTGCCACCTGCGGCATAGTAGTCCGCAGCTGACTTATTACGCTTGGAGGCCCAGTAAGTAATACACAGGGTCGCGCCTACAAACGCGAGGAACATAATAATTGCAGAGACGTTAAGCGGTTGTTTTTGAACTTCCCCCGTCAAGGCGTCAGCCGCCCAGACACCTTGAGACAAGGCAGCAATGCCCAGTGTTGCCAATAGACGCCGGATCATTGCTCAGCCTCCTTCAGAATTGCATTGTTCAGGTCGTCAAACTCGCCATTGGCCCGGTGAATATAAATAGCAGTCAGAACAAAGGCCGAAATAATCAGCCCGATCCCGATCGGTATTCCCCAGGTTATAGCGGAGCCGGGGTACAACTTGGCCCCCATGATGTGCGACCCGTAAGCAATCAACAGAATAAAGGCGGCATATAAACCGAGCATGATCGCTGAAAGAATCCAGGCGAACCGCTCCCTTTTTTTGACCAGCTCCTTGAAACGCGGGCTGTTTTGAATCGAGAGGTAAATGCTGTCGTTCATTATTTTTGTCCTCGCAGCACAGAAGAGATGTAACGGTTTCACTATTAGGGGGCTTCGATCTCTAAGCCAGACGACTTTAGTAGTAGAACCGAAATACCCTACAGGCCCCGTATTCTCTAGGCTGCGCGAATAACGACATCATTTGGCCAGTGCTCAAAATAGAAAAACCGCCCGGCGATTAAACCGGGCGGTTCTGTGTGCTGCGAGCTAGACACTTCGCGGTTATTTAGCCGTCCACTCAGCGACACGCTCAGGGTGTTTGGCAACCCAATCTTTGGCGGCAGCTTCTGGCTTGGCCCCCTCTTGAATGGCCAACATAACCTCACCAATTTCGTCTTTGGAGTTCCACGAAAACTTCTTCAAGAACGCTTCAACTTCGGGTGCTTTCTTTTCCAGGTCCTTGCTACCGACGCTATTGACAGTTTCTGCAGCGCCAAAGACGCCCTTTGGATCGTCCAGGAAGCGCAACTTCCACTTGGCGAACATCCAGTGCGGTACCCAGCCCGTCACTACAATCGGTTCATTTTTAGCGTATGCACGCCCAAGCTCAGAGGTCATGGCCGCACCCGAACTGGCTTGCAACTTATAATTCAAACCGTAGTCCTTGATTGCTTCGTCCGCTTTCAACATCACGCCCGACCCTGCATCAATCCCTACGATTTTGTTTTTATAGCCTTTATCGTCCTTCAGATCAGCAATCGATTTGGCCTCTACGTACTCCGGCACAATCAAACCAATTTTTGCTTCTTTAAAGTTGGGGCCAAAATCCACCACTTTGTCTTTATTCTTGGCCCAGTATTCGCCGTGAGTCACTGGCAGCCAGGCAGACAGCATCGCATCGAGTTTGCCAGTGGCCACGCCCTGCCACATGATGCCCGTGGCTACCGGCATCAATTTCACGTCGTAACCCAACTTCTGCTTGATCACCTCTGCGGCCACGAACGTTGTCGCCACACTGTCGGACCAACCGTCGACATAACCGATATTAAGGGTGGGCTTGGTCTGAGCAATCGCCAACCCCGCACTCATCGCCAGCACCAAGGCAGCTCCCGCGCTCAAGAGTCGTCGCATCTTCATCTATGATTCCTCGCTGTGCCGGGCCCGACGAGTGCCGGACCACATCAGGTTCCAGGGCTTTATCAACACCCCGACATAACATCCCCCCTGATAATCGGCCTCGCCTGCCAAGTGCCCTGCTCTGACGACGACGCCCAGCCAACCATCAACGACATCTGCCGCTGCCTCAAAGCACTTTGCCCGGACACCCACCTGAACTTTGCATGACAAAATTATACGGAGGCTCTAGGCGCAGCTGATTGCAGGTAAGATGCGCGGCTTTGCTCCCATACGGCCTGACCATGTCCGCGACTGCCCGCTCCCCTGTGTTGCCCTACCTCCTTGCCTGCTTGCTGGGCGTGTGTGCCATTGCCGGTTTCTGGTATGGCCTGGGCAAACCCGTCATCCTGCCCGATGCCGCCACCCCTACGCACAAACTGCAATGTGCGTCTTACACACCGTTCGACAAAGACCAGTCCCCGTTCGACCAGCCTTTCGTACCCCGCGTAGAACGCATGGACGCGGACCTGGCATTGTTGGCGACACGCTTTGAGTGTATCCGCACGTACTCCCAGGCCGGGCTTGAAGCCCTCCCGCAACTGGCCCGCAAGCACGGGCTGAAGATGATGAGTGGCGCCTGGGTTAGCAGCAACGCGGTAGAGACCCAAAAAGAGGTCGACGCACTGATCGCCAACGCCAATGCCAACCCGGATGTCATCAGCGCCGTGATTGTCGGCAACGAAACCTTGCTGCGCAAAGAAATCACTGCACCCCAACTGGTCAAGCTGATCACGCAGGTCAAAAGCCAGATCAAACAACCTGTCACCTACGCCGATGTGTGGGAGTTCTGGTTGCAACACCCTGAAATCGCTCCAGCGGTAGACTTTCTGACCATCCACTTGCTGCCGTATTGGGAAGACGACCCTGCGGGGATCGACCAGGCCGTCAACCACGTCGCCCAGGTTCGCAAGGAATTCGGCAGCAAATTCGATAAAGACATCCTGATCGGCGAAACCGGCTGGCCCAGCGAAGGCCGCCAGCGCGAAACCGCCCTGCCGAGCCGCGTCAACGAAGCCAAATTCATTCGTGGCTTTGTCACCCTGGCCGAACAGAACGGCTGGAAATACAACCTGATCGAAGCCTTCGACCAACCTTGGAAGCGTGCAAGTGAGGGTGCAGTGGGCGGTTACTGGGGGCTGTTTGATGCCGACCGCCAAGATAAAGGCATACTTGCAGGCCCCGTAACCAACCTGCCCCATTGGCCAGCCTGGTTGGGACTGGGCATCGCCCTGTTTGCAGCCACATTGTTGATCGGTGGACGCGTACGCAGCACGCGCTCGGCCCTGTTACTGCCGGCCTTGGGGGCCGTGGCGGGTTGTAGCCTGGTGGCATGGGCCGAACTGGCATCAGTCACCAGTCGCTTTGCCGAAGAATGGACATGGGCCGGGTTGTTGGTTGTGCTCAATCTGATTGTGCTCGCCCACGGCGCTTTGGCGCTGGGGCAACAACAGGGCTGGCGTAAGCGCCTGTTCAACGTGCTCGAGCGTCATGCAGGGTGCTGGATCGCAGCCGCCGGGTTTGCCGGTGCAGTCATGATGCTGGGCCTGGTATTTGAACCCCGCTATCGCAGCTTCCCGAGTGCCGCTCTGATGCTGCCAGCTTTGGTTTACCTGCTGCGCCCGGCGAGCGGACCACGGCGTGAACTCAGCCTGTTGGCGCTGATCATCGGCGCGGGCATCCCGCTGCAACTGTACCGCGAAGGCCTGAACAACCAACAAGCCTGGGTATGGGCCTTGGTCAGTGTATTGATGGTCATCGCGCTGTGGCGCAGTCGCCGTCAATAACCCAAAAATCTACAGGAGCGAGCTTGCCTCGCGATCTTTTGATCTTTAAAAAGATCGCAAGCTCGCTCCTGGACTGGATTATTTTTGCGGTTTTGCCCGAACCAGCCGCAACCCCGCAATCACCACGGCAAAGACCGCTAAACTGGCGTTGTAGAGCGCCAATGCCGGCAAGCCAAACAGCAACGCCAACACCGCCAGAGCATTGCCAACACGTCCCCGTACAAAAAAAGCCAGCACCGACGTCACCAACGCCGCCCAGCCCAACGCCCTGAAGTGAATCAACCAGCCAAGGTTTGAGCGCAACTGGCATTCCCAACGCCCGGCCTCAGCAACGCACGTTCCCACCCATTGCGGGTCCTCCATCAAGCCGTAACGCAGGCCATAACTGGCCGCCAGCCACAATGGCAAGGCAATGAGCAGCAAGATCCACGGCAAACGAGGGCGCATACAAAACTCCAATAGGCAAAAGCGGCGCCCAGCTTAATCGCCCTTTAGGGGTATGCAAGCCTTGCAATCAGATAACTGTTCACTAAAGTCATTCAACGTGTATCTTCTGGTAGTTCATTGCCTGCTTTCTTCTGCCCGGGGGATGTATTTTGTGTCAGACAATGGCACTTCGACTGTAGCCCTGTGGTCATAGCCTGCGAATCATTTTCCGCACTTTATTAGGGATAGTCGTCATGCTTCGTTCTCTACCCTTTGCCGCCTTGCTGTGCGGCCTTATTTTGAGTGCGTCCGCACAAGCGGTCGATGTCGATCCCGCCACTTATGGCTACCCCCTGACCAACCCCTTCGAAGCCACAATTGCTACAACCCCGCCGGAAATGCGCCCACTGCTGCCCAGCGAAGATGACATCAACCAATCGGATTACACCCTCAAGCTGCGACCAGAGCGCGAGTTCACCTTGCCGGCCAACTTCTGGGCAGTGAAAAAGCTCACCTACCGAATCGCCAAGCAAGACCACGCGGCCCCGCTGATCTTCCTGATCGCCGGTACAGGGGCGCCCTACGACAGCAGCCTCAACGAGTTTTTGAAAAAGCTGTTCTATCAAGCCGGCTACCACGTTGTGCAATTGTCGTCGCCAACCAGCTATGACTTTATGAGCGCGGCTTCACGCTTTGCCACACCCGGTATCAGCCAATACGATGCCGAAGACTTGTATCACGTCATGCAAGCGGTTCGCGCCCAACAAGCCAATGTGCCGGTGACTGAGTACTACCTCGCGGGTTATAGCCTTGGCGCACTGGACGCGGCCTTCGTCAGCCACCTGGACGAAACCCGCAAAAGCTTCAACTTCAAGAAAGTCTTGATGCTTAACCCGCCGGTGAACCTGTATACGTCCATCAGCAACCTCGACAAGCTGGTACAAACGGAAGTTAAAGGCATCAATAGCAGCACCACGTTCTACGAGTTGGTACTGAACAAGCTCACCGAGTACTTCAAGCAGAAAGGCTACGTCGATCTCAATGGCGCGCTGGTCTACGACTTGCAAAACTCCAAAGAGCGTTTGACCAACGAACAGATGGCAATGCTGATTGGCACTATGTTCCGGTTTTCATCCGCCGACATCGTGTTCACTTCAGACCTGATCAACCGTCGCGGTCTGATCACGCCTCCCAACTACCCCATTACCGAAGGCACTAGCCTGACGCCATTCCTCAAGCGCTCACTGCTGTGCGACTTCGATTGCTACCTCACCGAGCAAGTCATACCGATGTGGCGCGCCCGCACCGATGGCGGCAGTTTGCTGCAACTGATCGACCAGGTAAGCCTGTATGCCTTGCAGGACTATTTGAAAAACAGCCCCAAAATTGCCGTTATGCACAATGCCGACGACATCATCCTGGGCCCTGGTGATTTGGGCTTCTTGCGCAAGACCTTCGGCAACCGCCTGACTGTCTACCCGTATGGTGGCCACTGCGGCAATCTCAACTACCGCGTTAACACCAAAGACATGCTGGAGTTCTTCCGTGGCTAAACATCTCGTGCTTCTCGCCGCCCTACTCAGTGCCGGCTACGCCCAGGCAGACGACAGCAAAGCCAACATCGAACCTACACACGACGTTGATGGCTTTACACAACCCTTAAAACTGTTGAAGTTCAATCCAGGCCTCGATCAGCGTGAATTTGAACGCGCCACCATGGGCGCGCTCAATGTGTACGACCCGCTGGAGTCGATCAACCGGCGCATTTACCACTTCAACTACCGCTTCGATCAATGGGTATTCCTGCCAGTGGTCGATGGCTACCGGTACGTCACACCCAGTTTTGTGCGCACTGGTGTCACCAACTTCTTTAATAACCTGGGCGATGTACCGAACCTGTTTAATAGCTTGCTGCAACTCAAGGGCGACCGCTCCTTGAAAACCACCGCGCGCTTACTGTTTAACACCACGCTGGGGGTTGGCGGGCTGTGGGATCCTGCTACCGCCATGGGCCTACCGCGTCAGAGCGAAGACTTCGGGCAAACCCTGGGCTTTTATGGTGTACCGGACGGCCCCTATTTGATGCTGCCGATCCTGGGCCCATCAAACCTGCGCGACACCACGGGGCTGGTGGTCGACTACGGCGCCAATCGAGAAATCAACTTCCTCAACGTACCGCGCGAAAGCTCGCGCCACCCGGAAATCTGGCTGCTGCAAGCCATCGATAAACGCTACAACACCAGCTTCCGTTACGGGCAATTCGACTCGCCATTTGAATATGACAAATTGCGTTACATCTACACGGAAGCTAGAAAGTTGCAGATTACTGAATAAGCCGTAAAGCAAAAGGCAGGCGGGTAGGTGCGAATACTAATATTTCAATCCTGCCAGCCTTCCTACAGAATTGTCCGAGTAATTCCCACATATATTTATCCGAAATAAACACAGCCTTACAGCACATTCTCAATTTCTTGAAGAAATATCTTACATAGTCCTTCCTACATGTTTGTTAGAGTGCACGCGCTCACCTTATCAAGGAACGAATGAGAACGTGCCATCATCCACTCTCCTCAATAAGCTTTATCATGAGCCAACCCGAGTGATTATTGCCGATGATCACCCTGTCGTATTGATTGGCACACGCATTTCCCTAAGCACATTAATCAACCCGACTACCTGCATCACCCACGAGGCATCCACCCCTGAGACACTTATTCAGCTATTAGAGCAGGAGCCCTGTGACCTGGTTGTTACCGACTTCTTTATGCCTTCAGAAAACTTTCCAGATGGATTAGCGCTGATTAGCTACATTCGCCGGAACTTTCCTCACGTAAAGTTGCTGGTCATGACCATGATGAAGAATCCAATGATTCTAAGGCAATTGCTCAAATTGGGCGTCACCTGCCTGCTTGACAAGCACTCCCCCGCTGAAGAATTTAAAAGTGCAGTGCGGGCGGCAATTCAAGGTCGGTGTCACCTGAGCCCGAGCTTTGGCCTGGTATTGAGAAGCCCTAAAAAAGGCGAAATCATAAATAGCAGACTGTCGATCAAAGAGTTGGAGGTTGTGCGCCTATTTGCTCAGGACCTTTCAGGACGTGAAATTGCAAGACGCTTGAACCGCAGCGAAAAAACGATCAGCCGACAGAAACGTAGCGCCATGAATAAGTTGGACATCCAAAGCAACAGCCAACTCGCAGCATTTGGCCAAAGCTTTTAAAACCCGAACACCCTAAAGTCTACTCTATAAAAAAGGCGCCATTAACAATTAATGGCGCCGTAACACAAAGAGTACAGGCTTAAATCCAAACGCTTAGCAATTAAGGCGCAGCACTACTTACAGATATCAAGCGACTTAAGTCATCATATTTAAGAACTCTTCCACACTCATCGATAATGAGATTCCCATTCGCATCGTAGTCCAGAATCAATTCACGAGGAACTGCTGATGCGTGGGTATTTGTAACACGACTCAGTTGAACAGGATCGTCGTCATTCTCATAGTAGTAAGCGGCTGTATTTGACTCAAGGCCAAACGAGGTTCTGACGCGAGTGATATTATCCAAGTGATCAAATCGAAAAATCTGCTCATCGATAAGATTGCCATAGGGGTCTACGGGTTTCTGGCTACCCAGGCAGGTGTACTTGGTTAACCGAGCTCGTGCATCGTACTCATAGGCTTCATCACGTAGAACTTCGAGTACATTACCATCTATATCAAGGGCAGTGAGTTCACGTTGTACTAGGTTATCAACGGCATTATAACGCTGAACCAATTTCTGCTTGACGCCGTTCAGATCAAAAACGCGCTCTGTTTCACGTCCATACTCGTCATAGTGCAAGTTAATGCTAACCGCCAGCGGATTTGCTGAGTCAGTTGTGTCTGTGGTGGTTATGGTAGTCGTTTGACCCAACTCGTCGTACGAGAAAATCGATTCTGTGAGCCCTAGCTTGGTTGATACAATTCGCCCTCCGCGTTCAAAATCATAGTGGTAACTCTGAGTATTACCCAGCACATCGGTATAACCCAAGATCAATCCTTGCAAGCTGTAGTTATAAACCATCGAATGCACGCCCTGAGTTTCGGACTGTATATCTCCAGTGCTGAAGTATTTACGGGTCAAACTCAGTCCAGCCTCTGAACAAGAGTCAAGCCGCGCATTTTTAAGATCATAGGTATAGGTTGCCTCCTCTCCATTAGCGAATCTTTTCTCCGGCTCTTCACCCAATAGGGGATTGTAGCGATACTCAACCACTTGCCCCCCAGCCTTGGTAACCTTAGAAGGTTGGGTCTGCCCAGGTAGATACTCATAAGCTTGGCAGCGGCCTCCGGTAACCGATGAACACATGCGCCCAAGACCATCAAAAGTTTGAGCCCCCAACTCGATAGTATTAACGCTGATCGAGACAGGCAGATCTTGAGTACTGTGCGACGCATAACTGCGTACGACCACAGCCCCACCAGGTAAATCCGTTTGTACTACCCGCGCATAAGCATCATAGGTATAGAGGGTGACGTTAGATAAAGCATCAGTCTCTTTCGCTGTACGTCCAAGGCCGTCATATTCATAAAAATGAGTGCTGACCAATGCCGCAGCCAAATTCCATCGTTGCTCCTGCACGGGTTTTTCAAACTTATTGACTAGCGTGACAGACTTACCCGTTGCCTTGATCACTTCACCCGCGCTGTCGGTAAACTGCCGCCAACTGGTAGTAACGACCCCATCTTGCCAATCGGCTGTCCCACGCGGCTCAGTCACTTCATAGACTTCAACTTTATCCGGCCCCACAGTACAGAATTGCTGCCCCCAATCATCATAGCGAAAACTTGTGGTCATTGGCCTGTCAATATCGCCCTCCCAATCGACCACAGTTTCTTCAATCAATTGGTTCTGTGCGTTATACAGGGCAGTGTAAATCGGCCTTAATAAATCAGCCTTCAATTTACTATCAGCATTAATACGTAGTTCTCTGACAGGCCGGTTGAGCCCATCCATATACGTCACCGTCTTGACGTTTTTAACGTTGATAGCGGTCTGAGTTGCCTGATCCCCAGCCTTGGCACACAAGGTGTAACTATACTGACGTGTCGCTTCGGCATCTTTACCTGGTGCAACAGTTTCACTAAGTACCCGTTGCAAAGCATCGTACACATAAAGAATTTCTACACCATTATCATCCCGGGTCAGTAATTCTTGACCGGAAAACAAGGAGGTTTCATTGGTCACCGCCTTAGTGAACACATCCAAATCTGAGTGCTGTTGCACCACCGTGGTTAAAACAGTAAATGCCTCACTCTCGCCGGGAGCAGGTACAGGGCCTAAGTTATACTGATACGAAGTAGTCAGTGAATGACCATTTAGTGTTAGTACCTCAGAGGAGACCTTGCCGTGGCGCAAACTATCGGTGACAGCGTCAACATAGTGATACTGAGTGGTCTGCAAGGTCGTTGAAGCACCGTTTAGATCTTCTTGCAGCAACTCTGTATCCAGCACATGCCAGGGATAAATTGCGTCACTAACCGCCGCTAGAGTTTTATGTCGATAGGTAGTACTGAGCGTCGGCGCATGAGCAGCAGATGCGGGTGCTGGAATGATAACTTTCCTTTTTAGATGCCGTACAAAGCCAGCTTGGTCAGGCGGGCACGCGTCCACTTCCCCCTCGACCGGATAGTAAACAGACTCCTCGGTTACACCATTGGCCTGCCTGTGCAGTGTTACATTGCCTTGGTTATCATATTCGCTGTACTCAGTTTCAGTACGCATCAATGACTCAGTACTCAAACGCCAAGTGGTGCTGACATTTTTTGGCAATTGGCAATAAGGTAATTGCTGACTGAAAGGTACATCGGGATCAACGTAATAAACGGTGAAAACTTCCTGAATGTTATTACCCTGCGTGGTGGATTCACTGATCAACAAGTGAAAACAGTTAAAACTGCGCTTGATGGTGCGCACGGCGCTACCCTCAACCATCAACAGCTCGACCGTTTCATAAACATAATCCGATGCTGCTTGATACAGATTATCAACCCCGGAGTCATTCCAAGTCACAGCACTGTCGCCCGCACCTAAAAAGTTCTTGGCTGAATAGGTGTAATGAGTCTCTACCGTCGCCTGACCAAATCCAGGAACAACAGTGTAACTAGAGACACGAGGCAACGTTGAGGGCGAAGCACCCACAGGTAACTGATGCCCACCCCACTCATAAGTAATGAACTCACTGCCACCCACAGGCGAGAAGGCCTCGGTGATAAACATCAGCGCTGTATTGATATCTTGCTTGTAAGTGAACCTCCATCTGGCACGCTCAGGGGTCGGCAGCACAATAGAATCAACGACACCGTTGGCGCCGAGCTCCAATTCGTACTTTGCGAGCGCCGCGCCTTGCTCACCGGCGAAAGGATATAACAACACTTCAATATTCGCATTGGCGTTGCGCTTGGCACTGAACACTGTATTTCCCAGCTCATCCTCAATACGCGTCAACATCAGTGGATAAGCAGTGTCTTCATAATAAAACGAGACACTACGACCCTCAACTGAATACAACCGTACTGGCAAAGCAATGCGTGACTCTGCGCGACCAAAGACTAGCAACTCTTCGATATTTCCGGATTTATGTACAATTCGATAACGCTCACCACCATCATCGTACAATTTGAAACTGAGGAGTTTTTGCTCCTCCATTTTGCAGAGTCCATCAGTGACTGAAGTGACTTTAAAGGTTTCGCCTGCCCCCAACGACACAATCGAACGTTTAGGATCAAACTCAGAACGTTGCAGACTCCAGCCCAAGCCCCAGCCAACGTCTTGGCTACTGAGCGGATTAAATGCTAATCCTATAGAGGGGGCAGGGCCTGCCAAATTGTTAGCCAACACCGTGGGTAAGTTGATGGCAACGGTGTACAGGCCAGTACGGGGATCTACACCACTGTTCAAAAAACTAAGAAAGTTAAATGCGTTAGAATGCACTGCTGTGTTCGTAGCCATACGACTCTCCAAGCAATAGAAATTACACAAAAGTTGTATATATATTCCAGCACACCAAAACATTGATACCAATGAATGCTATGACGCACTGATAAATAAAGTGCCCGAGGACACTTTAATAGCTAACCATCAAAAACCAATTAGAGAGAGCGCACGATTTGCACACATGATAGTTTACCATCTATCTGCGCACCATTTTTATACCGTTTCTTCTCTAGCCTAAGGCCTGGCACAATCACTGCCTTATCATCAAAGGTAATGGTATTACTTATAGATACAAAATCTGTAGTCGTTTCGAATTTGATAGTTTTGAACAGGAAGTCAAAATTCTCTTGATCCCTTCCACAATTTGCATCATCGGTCATTAAAATGGTAGCTGCCGAAGGAACATGATGAAGCTTAAAAAAGTAAATATTATCGTTGGGGCACTTATTGGTTGACTCATTCGTAAAACCATAAGCACCCGTTACGAAGGGTATAACACATTTACTTTTTTGGTCTTTATCGAAAAACTCAATAGTTCCGTCCTCAGCAGTAACCTCCGGAACCTTCGCGGAACCCTCAGCGAGCGTGAGACCAGCACCGAAAAACGCTGCCAAGAAAGCAACAACTATTACAATTTTAGATGGGACATTCATTATAATTGCCTCTTGTTAAGAATAAAATATATAAAACACACGACCAACCTCACAGGAATTTTAACTCCATATTTTGTCGGTCATGAATCGACTCAGCAGGAAACCCTACTACACACTTATAGGTATTACCGTATTGATCAACAAATGCAATATTGATATCGCTATAAAGTCTATCGCGGGCCACAATATCCTCTTGTGCAACTAAAGCACCATATCGCACATCGTCAGTTCGATGCATGCTAACAATAAAATCCCCTTCAGCTATAGCCTTCTCAAGAGGGAAAGTCGGCACAGTTTGTGTCAACATGATATTTTTCATCCAAGGGTCGACATATATATTACTGCTTTTTTCTTCACCTGATTCTACATCAGTCAATTTAGCGGGATTCCAGGCGTATCCGGAGAAACTAAACATAGTTTCTTCTAACAGTCTTGATTCCCAGCGCACCGTCGATTTGTGTCCAAAACCTGTAGCTGTTGGAAGGAAACTCAAGCGCGCCATCTTGCAATTGACAAACTTTAACTCGTAATAATCAATCGTATTCAAGTGGAAATCATAATAATCACCTGGTTCCGGCTCAAGCTGCTCGTGTTGATTTATTGCCTTGGTTATTCCAGTTT
Source organism: Pseudomonas helleri (assembly GCF_001043025.1). GTDB lineage: Bacteria > Pseudomonadota > Gammaproteobacteria > Pseudomonadales > Pseudomonadaceae > Aquipseudomonas > Aquipseudomonas helleri. The sequence goes on from NZ_JYLD01000004.1 coordinate 159,205, forward strand.
TAAGCGTACCATCAGAAATCATTATTTTATCGAATGTGTAGTCTTTATTGACTATCAACCGAGGGGGATCTACAGGCGTGAGATTGACTTGACCGTTGATGGCATCGGAGGTATTTGAATAAAACGTTTCCTCATTATTCCCGCCAACAAATGAGAGATGGAATGTACCATTTTCTTTTGCCGGCATTGTCGTTTGTACATACAATTCAAAATTGGCAGTACTTTGTTCGCTCAGGGGCTCCGCTGAGGCTAAACCCAGCGCTGGAACTCCAGCCCCCGGAAAAAGATGATAGGCGTTGGCAATAGTCGTGGTTGCCCATGCGCCAACACCTGGTGAGATCCCCACCTGTCCTGGCGGCAATGGATTAACCTGCGCCCCCCCGGAAGTCACTAATCGCAGTGATTGCAATTCTAAACTTGAAGGCCGTTGCGGGTTATTATTAAGCACCGTAGTTTCTATACTGACAGCCAATTTAACCTGTTGTAAACCGTTACGATATACATAACCAGTCGGGCCTAAGTTGCCCGAGCTGTCCCGTACTTTTACAGTGAACTTTGCCAACTTTGTCCAGCCAGGCCCTCTTCAAACTTATCGAACTCAATGGTGCTGTAACCCGTGAAAGTGAAAATACCCGAGGTCTTGACACACTTAACTAGCGTCACTGGATCTACCACTGGATCGGGAGCAGTAAATATACCTGATTGAGGGTTTTCGAATGCTCCCCCGCCTCGAATCACACTCCATGTAGTTGTATCCGCTGGAAAGTCATCCTCCACCGCAAAAGTAACAGTTTTACCTCTTGTCAGATGTGAGGTATGAGCAGGGCTTACCCCAAGAGACAAATAATTATTGAATAAAACTACCGTTGACTGGGCTGTTTCTTTAAGCGCTTCATCATAAACACTAATAACTTGAACCGTCTCGAAGGTTGCTTGCTCTGCAGTAGGAGGCGTATAAATGGCGGTATTTCCACTGCCCAACACCTCTAGTTTCCCCACCAAAGGTAACGACAGCGACCATGTCAATTTTGAGGTCGCACTAGTCGCAGCAAACAAGGTAACTGTCTTCGGGGTTAACTCAATAATTCGGCTACTGACCTGAGGCGCAATTACCATACGCTCAGCTGTAACCATGACAGCCGCTGACACCTTATAAAATACATCATCAAGAATAACCGTGCCGGTAATAACCACCCGTGCCGTATCGGCTTCAATATCATCCACGCCCATCGCGGTATAAATACCGTCTGAATTAATAGCACCATCTCCTTTCAGGGTATGACTATTCAGACTCTTAGCGGTCCATGTCACGCCCGATACGGCTGTACCATCGCTGCGTTTCACACTAAACGCTTGGGTCTGTCCCACCTTCAAGGTAGACAACAAAGGATGAATCACCAACTGCGTGGCCGAAGGATTCACATTACCGAAGTTAATATAATCAAACGGTTCAGCACTGTCTTTGCTGAGGAAGCTATCTGCTCCAGGAACGAGCAAATTACTCAGTTGCTCGATGCTTTTATCATTGACATAATCACTCCACTTTTGCGTAACAACAACCGCAGCTGAATAAATATCCTGGCCCAATTCATCTTGATCATCCGGGATCAAGTATGGAAAACCAGAGCCTTCCCTCGGTAGATTGCCTATTTCTGTATCAGCGGCGACACGCACAAATACAACAACGCCACCATCTCCATAATTAGAGGCTGTTAAATTGTCCGCGCCAGGTGCACGCTGGGTAAGTATTGAAAACTCTTTGGGTGCAAGAGGGTCATAACTCCCCATGTCCAAGACCCCCAGCACAAACACCCGTTGAGTCTCTGGCAAGGAATTAAAAAAATCCTTGAAACCAGTCCCTAGTGGCACTTGGTCTAGAGCGTCAGGCAACAAATTACAGCTGAAGTCTACACCTTTGGACAAGTCCATCATTACAACGCCCAACTCCGATACACTACCCGTAATCATCGAGAGTTGGAGGCGCATGGTCACTTGATAACCATGCGACTCTCGAATTTTCAAACTGGTATTCACACGTGCGGCTTTTTCACCCGGCTGCATCAGTAATAAATTGCCAGAAACAATATTCAGAGTAACGGTTGCCATTGACTCGTCAAGTGATGCCGCCTGTTCGAAAGACAATAACGGTTTTCCAAGTATAACGGAGTCCAGCTTTACAGTTGCATTTGAACTGCTTGATAACGAAATTTCGCCTGCAAACCCAGGAAAAAAACTATTGCCCTCCATGCGGGATACATACTGCTGCTCTAACAATCGATTAAGCCTAGTCTTGTTAAAAACAGTGACAGCCCCCCAACCAAACGTGACGGACTGGCCAGCCATTTGCTTTAGTATTTCTTCACGCGAGTTAATACCCATTACGGCACCTCATTCAAAAATTTAAAAAAATTTATCTGCCCTACACATCAAGGTGCAGCATAGGCAACCAGCGGCAAGGGTATTACGATAAAAGAGCTAAATGTAAAAGGCCCGCTTGCATATTTGCACTTTACTATTGCAAAAGTATCGCTATTATTTTCAGATTGGGTATAAAGACCCTTTGCATCAATCGTACCACTGCCCACGACTGTAAGTGTCGTGGCCGCTTCTGCGATTATATCAGCCCCCCCAGTCACCCATTCTAATTGCACCGTAGTGGCTGTTGAACTACCCTCGACCATCGCAGCGCCCGCATCCGCAGTGCGATTAACGATGACAGTGGCGACAACTTGATTGCCTGACTCATCTGTCACGCTAACACTATCGATATCATAAGGACTTGTTGAATCCGTATAGTTAGGCGTATAGACATTACTGTAGCCAATCTTATCTTGCAGTCCACCTTGACCCGGGCCAATCAGCTCCCATGAAAGTGAAGCCCCACTCACATGATTGGCACTGAATGAGACGTTGTCGCCTTCAATTGGAGTCTTACCAATTGTTTTCACTGTTAGTAAAGGATTCACTGTAATGGTTTTTTTCAGCACACTGACTAATGCATAGCTGACATAATTGCCTTTTTTTGCAACTACGCGTTCGCGGATAAAGTCACCTTTAAAACCAGATAAATCAGGCGGTGTATACAGGCCAGTGCTGGTATCAATAGTTCCCTTTAACGTGCCGTCGCCAGAAACAGATTCAACTGACCATACCACATCTGTTACGGTGGCAGGCTCAACTCTAAACTGATGAGTGGTGCCAACAGGCATTATGTGTGCCATAGGCGTTATTTCGTAAGCTGAAAATGAATGGCCCACTGTACCTTGCATGACCAGATCGTTAGGCAGGCTACAACTGTTCAGGCTGACGGAATCTTCATTTCTGAAAAGTATACTCTCAAGAACGAACGTGTTCAGTTCTGGCAAACCAGCGAGGGCATTGTGGGTTGCAGCTTTAATCTTACCGATCATCTCTGGCACGTATTCACTTTTGTACTTAATACACAGCCTGTTCATAACGTCATTAAGCGCGTCAGTGGCGGCGGGTATGCTAGTGCACTTAATTGTCTCGGATCGGCTAGGCTCATTATCCATGACCGAGCTAACTTCCAAACCACTGCCATCGGCCTTAACTTTATAAGATGCCTTTGATGACCCCGCCCAAGTTTGAGCTAAAGTCCCAACCCATTGTGAACCCCAGTTATTAAAATAACCTGCTGAAATATCAACTGTATTCTGGCCACTCCAAGCAGCTGTAATGTACTCGCCCGCCGCAGTCACCTTTAGTTGATTACCTTCACCTGCAAACTCCAAGGTTTGGTAAGCAATGGTCACCGGCAATGTGGCCCCTTCACTCTCAGTTACATAGTTGTAGCTTTTGTGTTGCACATCAGCACTTCCACTTAGCGTTTTAAGTACATAGTCATTCTCTTCTTTAACAGCGGTACTGGTCATCGAAGAATAAAACGACGAGAGTTGCGGGTGTACCACTTTTTCAAGCAGTGTTTTTTGCCCTAACATAATAATTGCAGAGTCTCTGCTCGTCAGGTAGGGAAAATCAGCTGGAAGTGCTGTCCCGACAAGGTCTCCCTGCATCGCTACCAGCACCAACAACTCGCCGTCGGCAATACCTGTAGAACCAGGAAGTTGACGAACATAAAGTACTATCGACGCAGGCTTAAGGTATTGATTCTTACTTTTGTCAATCGTACTCAAGACCCAGACTTTTTGATCCAGAGGTAGTTTTTCTTTAAAGTAGGCCTGAATCGCTTTACCTACATCTTCCTGATCCATACTATGTTCATTAACATCAACTGTGAAACCGGTTCCTTCACTAATATCAAAAACCACCTGGTCTTTGTCATTTACCGCACCTTTCCTGGCCATCAGGTCAAGTGTCATGGTTAACACTTGGCCGTCCAGCGGGTCCAGTACACTAATCGACGTGACAATCCCCTTGGCTGCGACAGTTTTATATGAACCGGCAATGATCGGCAGCCGAAGCTTACAACGCGGATCATTACTGACATCTCCATCCGTATGATTTTCGAAGGACATGAGTGGCGCATCAAACTCATATCCAGATAGCTGCTTCGTCTCTGCCCCTCCTGACACCGAAAGACTGATAGGTAGCGCAACGCTTGCCGAATTGAAGCGCTGAATGTACTCCTGCTTTAACACTTTATTGGCTGATTGACGGTCATATGCCAAAATAGCACCCCAGCCATAGGTTCTTGACCCTTCAGCAAACCACTGATTAAGTTTTAAAATATCATTCACTGCTGGCACAGTTTTAGTTAACTTGCTCAACGCCCTGAATTCTTTTGACATATTGCACCTCAGTGTTTTTAATTGCCATTGTGACTTTGGTTAAGCAACCAATTTAAATTCAACAGTCGGGAAAGTTTGATAGCTCTCCCCACCATCGAAACTGACACTGGTTTTAATCGAAAATATTTCACCCAACGTCAACCCATTGAGGTAACTCAACGGTAAGATCACATCAAACTTCCCGAGCTGAGCCTCAGCCAGCACTACTTTTCGGCTGCGGCATAAATCATAGTTTTCACCCGCATCACTTACTCCGCCATTAGCCTCAATGGTGACTAATTGATCTGCTGCCATGAATTTCCACTTATCCAGATAAAACGGGGCACCGCTACTTGGCACTTTCGCCCGTGAAATCTCTGTTACTGCGCCCTCCAACGCACATTTCAAACGTGTGTATTGGTTGACGGGCAATTTATTAATCTCAATATTGAAGGGGGCTGAATAGTAAATTTCCTTATCATCCACCGGGTGCTCAGGTACGACGCTATACACGACATCTATTCGCTTACCCATATAGGCCGGAATAAACTCCAACGGAACTTTGAATTCTCGTGGATTACTTTCTAGTGCCGCCCCCGTGTAAGCTGCACTCCCATCTACAAAAGCCCATTCAACGTGTACCGTATCGCCCGCCTCAATAATTGCAGCATCCGGGACTATCACACTCGCCCCGCGCACTGCCCCCTCCATTGCATCATACATAAACTGATCTTCATCATCCGGATAGGCTGTTTTAACCATTGGCGCAATTAAACTTCGCGTTTGGCGAACTTGGAACTCTAATACATTAGAAGTTCTCGATAGCTTATGACGGCCCCACTGATAAAATAGTTGGATCGTCTGCCAGTTGTTAGCCTTTAACCAATTAGCGTCAAACACACACTCCACTCTGCCACTGTCTAGGTTCGATGGGTCAACGCGCAGTGTTTTTAATGCACTTAATGTCTGCACAGTGCTCATTCCGTACACTCGAATGTCATCTCCTATTCGGGCCCCTTCGTACAAAGGGATACGTACAGTAATACCGTTGGGGTACTTATCCGGGTTAACGTCCGCGCCACTAAAACTATCAAATATAGGCGCTTCCAGTTTTGGCTCTACAGCAGGAATGATCTCATAGCGTTGTCGGCTTGCAATTGAAGTTAAACCACTGTCATTCGGCGCATAGTCAATTGTGTAATCCAGGTAGCCAAAGCCATTTTCGATAAAGTCAAATAAAGACTTCTCAATAATCCATGACAGCGGTTTACCAATATCGTTGCTTTGCAGAATATATTGATAAGTATCCGAGTCACCCGGATCACTCGGGTCGCCCGGATCGCTGCCCTGCATATACCCAGACCAAGAAAAAGTAACTTTGTCTCCTACGGCCATTGCTTGATAGGGCAGTACGCTGACACTGCCCCCCTCCCCAGGAAGCTCATCAATATTGATACACAGTGCATGAGACTGCGTAATATGAGCGGCCGGAAGTAACTGTGCAGGACGTTTACCGATATAAATCATTAAACGTCTGGACTCTGCACTTATTGTCGTTTCGCCCTTGAGTCTTACTGCATAAGAATAAAAAGCCCAGCCCTGATCCAGTGGCGCAATTGCAATGTTAGGTAGATTGACCAGCATCCCCTTGGCCAGCTCGGCTTCTGATCCTGAAACGTCAACGGGGGAATCAATAAAATCGATGACCTCACCGCTTTCACTGCACCCACGCCAATTCGGATAAAGTGTATCGCCTTCTATAATACCGTCGTATTTGATATAGGTCAGAAGGGGGCCTGAACCCAACTCCTCCAAATCCAAAACTTTTTCGGCATCTAAACTTTCAATGATAGGTAGCGGAAATGTATCAGCCACGACAATTACTCCACAGAGGCATTTAATAAGCAGACACTTAACGCCAGTGTCCCCAGCTTGAGCCTGACGATTTTTTTCAGGTTACGCTCTAAATCATCATGCGCCTACTAGCTAATCTGATAGGTTCGCGCCGCGCTTACAGCTGTTAGTCTTGGCTTACACGCTCACGTATTCACCTTGCTACCAGGTTTATTTTGTACATGATTACCGGCCTTTTTAATTTCGTGAGCTCATCGCTCTGAGGTCAGCATTGCCTATCGTTAACCATAATAACCATTCACTTATTGCCCACTCTTTAAGAAGAGACCCAGACTCATGACCACTCCAACTGCGGTGCACTCCAATGCTTTCAATTTTCTAGGTGCCCTACAAAGCGGCGTTGATCAACGCACGGGGCAATACACCCTGTCGATCAATTTGCCAGAGATTAAAAGCAACTCTCTCAACGGCCCCAGTATCCCGCTGGTATTGAGCTTTAGCCCCATTAGCCGTATCGATCGAGGCTTTGGTTATGGCTGGAATTTATATCTCACGCATTTTGATATAAGCACTCAAATTATTTCACTACGCTCCGGTGAAACCTTCAAAGTCACTGAATGGGACAGCATTACCTCACGCGCAATTATCCCCGAGCAGCGGCTTGATACGTTTCATTTATACGATGAGGGTAATAATCAATATCGCGTCATGCATCTTTCAGGAGAGATGGAAATCCTGGTTAATCAGGGCACTGTCGCGATGCCTGAAGAATTTTATTCTGCACAAGGTCAAAAAATCACTTTGGCCTATACGGACTTTCAAGGTGAGCCTTTTTTAAATGCTATTACCGACTCTGACGATTTGCCGATATTGTCTATAGAACGCGACCCCAATGATGACTTCGTGCACATCGACATATACCCATTTTCCGGAGGTCAGGGGCAGCCGATTGCGCGCTATAGCTTGGAGCTAACGGGGGTCGATAATCACGTCACTAAAATCCACTTGCCTTCTGACGATTTGGCTTCTTGGGCATTTGAATATAGACAGGTTTTTGAATGCCTGTGTCTGGAAAAAGTCACCACGCCAACCGGTGGGCATGAAGCCATTACTTATGACAGTCAAGGTCATTTGCACCCAGCATCCGGCACCAGCCCGCTGCCACGTGTTGCTACCCATGTGGTGTTTCCATTGTTTGATCAACCGCCGATCGAGTACCACTATAGCTACAGCGACGAGAACTTTATGGGCTATGGCGCAGGCGGCTTTGACTGGGATGACGATGGCCTTGATAACCTATTCAAGGTGAATAACGATTACACCTATCACAGTACCGAATCATTGATTGTTGAGGGTAAGGCCGAACGAATAATAGAACGCAGGTTTAATCGTTATCATTTGTTGAGCCATGAAGTCACCACACAAAATGATCATGTTCACCGTGTCATCAATGAGTACCCACTTTATAGTGGTCAATCTTTTTACCAGCAAATGCCATACTGCCAAATGCCGATCAAAGTTAAAAGTACCTGGTATTTGGCTAATGATATAAATCAACTGCGTAGCGCATCAACCTCTACAACTTATTCTCACCGAGGAAACGTGTTGAGCCATACCACAGAAGAAGGGATGGTGGAGCTTTACACTTACTACAGCGCAAAAGGTGAAGACTCTGACGGCTACTTCTGCCCTCCCGACCCAGAAGGCTTTGTGTACCGAGTACGTGATAAGAAAGTTATTCCGGCTCCCACTTCAACCGGCGAACCTGCAAACGCCTTGCTCACACGTTATTCTTATATGGCATTACCCTCTCTGGCTAGAGAGCGCGTCGACACTTTCTGTGTGCAGGAGAGCGAAACTCTCTTCGAAATCAAAGATGAACTCATTTTTGAACTGCAGAACAAGGTGGTGAGTTATTTTGATCTCCCGCAAGATCCACTGCTGCATGGTCGCATCCAACAGGAAGCCTTAACACTCAACAACAACACCACGACTACTGAATACACGTACACGCGCCTTGACGACTTATCAGTGTTGGAGATCACGGAAACTATCAAGAGTGAGTTAGACCCAAAAACTCCGTTGAGTAAAACGCTGTTGAGGCAAGTATCCCTCTATACCGGCCTGCTGCAATACACGCTGGAAGGCGATGTTGCCCTACAGTACAGCTATGACGCGCTGGACAGGCTCATTCGACAAACTGTTGCTCCCGGCACTGATGTCGAAACCTCACTGTCCTATGCCTATGCACTCAGTGTAGAAGGCACCCAAGCCAAGCAAGTTGTGACAAATGCAGATGGCATTGAGACTCATACGTATGTTGATGGACTTAATCGCGCCGTTCGTACGACCCTGATTGATCCCGGCAGCCCACTAACTGTAGAGCGCCAAGTGTATTCCGCGCTTTACGACGTACGAGGCAATCTGGTCAGGGAAACCGAACATGACTGGATTGATGATGAGGAACGCTTATCCAGCAGTTTGATCGACTATGACGATTGGGGTCAGCAATTTTGTGTCACTGCGGCCGATGGCGTACAGACAGTCGAATATAACGACCCGATTGGTATTTCTGTAGGCACGCCGCCTGTCAAGCGGGCTACACAGACCCTCTACACCCAAAACAAAACAACGCCACAGCTAATCAGCGGCCTGACAATCAGCGTATTCAATGCATTCAAAAAACCGATAAAAACTGAAATATACACTGCCAACCGCACGCTAATGTCGGTCGATACTTATACATATGACGGTTTTGGACGCTGTATTGAGACAACCGACACGGCCAAACTCACTACGCGCTTTACTTACGATGCATGGTCCCGTCTGACAAGCACAACATTGCCCGATCTTACCCGAGTCAGCAGCGAATATGCCTCACACAGTAGCGGCGAGCTACGTGTTGCCACGCGCGTTCAACCCAATAATCACTTGCTTAAAGAGTACCTCGCGGGTGAACAGCAGTTTGATGGATTTGCACGACTCACCCAAATGACAACCGGTAAACGTAGCGAGCTTTATGACTATGTCGACGGGCAAAATCTGATCAGTCGCCTGACCAAAGCCAGTGGGACGCCCATTGACTATACCTATGACCTTAGACTTACCACTCAGGCGAAAACCACAGACGTCGCAGGCGAGGAGCTGTCCACCTTCAAATATAACGCTGTTAATGCATTGATGAGCTCAGCCGTCAACCCTGAAGGTAGATTGACCTACCTCTACAATAGTCATAAACAAATGATCAGTGAAACACGCACTGATAACAGTGGGACAACTTGGGAAACGCAATTTACCTATTCATTACAAGGTCTGCCCCTTAGCAAAACCGAATACAACGGCATGCGCAGAATCTACGAATATGATGACAACGCGCGTCTTTTACGCGTACAACAGTCTGAAGACGATGAGGATAAAGCGCTGAGTGTGAGCTTTGCTTACAACAGCCTGGGCCAGTTATCGCAGACGATAACGAGTGACCGTGCAGCCGATACCCTATTAACAGTTGAGATTGGGTATAACGATCAAGGACAGGAAGTGCTGCGCTCACAAACCTTGAACAGTGAAGCGCCACGCATTCTCGGCCAGACGTGGTACCCCAATAACCTGCTACGCACACGTGAACTTAACAGTGACGGTGCCCTGCTATTGAAAGAAACATTTGAATATGACGCCCGCGGCCGACTGCGGCTGCATATATGCGAAGGTGATAACTTACCCAAGGATCGTTATGGCAATGCAATTACTCGACAAACGTTCAGGTTTGATTCGCTTGACAATATTCAACGCTGCGCCACCATATTTGCCGACGCTACAACGGATCTTGCCCAGTTCACCTACGACATTGAAGATAAGTGCCGCCTTCTAAACGTGACCCATACTCACCCTTCCTACCCAGCAACTCAGGCATTCGAGTATGACGCTAATGGCAACATGCTCAATGATGAGCAGAACCAGCGTCTTATCTATGACTCCCAAGGCCGACTGCTGCAAGTTGAGGCGGTCCGGGATGCGCAGATCAGCGGGCGTTATCGCTACGATGCACACAATCAATTAATCACCACTCAAGTCGGCGAGCAGCCTGAAACCTTGCGCTTTTATGAAGGTAATCGCCTGAGCCTTTCAGTTCAAGAAGGTATTAGCACTCACTTTCTGACCATCAGCGGGCAGCCGATCGGCCAACAACAGGCTGGCGACGACAGTAAAACCCTGGTGTTACTGACTGACGCCAGTCATACCGTAGTCGGCGAGTGCTTGCAAAATCAGTTATTGACCGCTAGCTACACTGCTTATGGCGAACGCAGCAGTGAACAAAACCTGCAAAGCCTGATGGCATTCAATGGCGAAGTGCGTGATGAGGCCAGTGGTTGGTATTTACTCGGTAAAGGCTACCGAGCTTACAACCCACAACTGATGCGCTTCCACAGTCCCGATTCGATGAGTCCATTTGGTGCGGGTGGGCTAAATCCATATGCGTATTGCCTGGGCAATCCCATTGCATTAAGTGACCCCACCGGGCATGCGGGTTCAGGTCGCAACATTCGTCCTAAATATGTAGCGCCGCGTAGCAGCGGTGGCGGTATCGGCGCCTGGATAGGCGTGATTATTGGTGCTGTGCTTTTAGTTGCAACTGTAATCGCAACGGTATTTTTCCCACCTGTGGCAGCCATAGCTTCGAGTGTGGCAACCAGTTTCACAACAGCTCTGTCTGCACTGACAAGTTCTACGCCAGTACTCATGGCTGGCTATGCAGTTAGCTATTGGACTTCGACCATCATCACCACCTTCATCACAGCACCGACAATTTTGGAAAAAACTTTTGTGGCTCTTGATGCAGTGACGACCAGCTTAGATGCGATATCCATAGGCACAAAGAGTCCAACATTAGCCAATGTTCTGGACAAGGCTAACTGGACACTGCTGGCTGCAGACGCTACGTTGGCAATCACGCGAATACTTGACCTTGACCTTGCCCTTGACCTTGCTAAAGCTGCGACCTCCAGTGGGCTTAGAGCTACACGCAATGTACAAAAATCTTTAGCCTCATTTACACCTATAGAGGCTGGAGTAACGACATCAGTAGGAGATGCTAAATTATTTAATCCAGCAACCTCTTCGACTGACGTCTATACGATTGATATCTATTCAAAAGTGCCAGATATAAAACCCCTTAATCCTTACCGTTTGGCTAAAACTTACCCTACTGTCGAGACTCCAGATCGCGTCATAACTACTGAAGCAGGTGTTCGCAATACCAGGGCGTGAATATAGGGTAATTCTTAAAAACTTCTCGCCCAAGTGAAACATTTGGCTCGAACAAGCTGAACAGTTCAGTCAGTAGACACAGATACCTTTCGCGTGAAATACATTATTTTACGTGAAGGGTATTATGTGACTGCAGCACTTATATCCCCCCTATAAGCCGCACGCGCTATGCGCTTGATCCAGTTGAACCGATGTGAGAGGCGGACCTGCCCAGTTCACTCAACCGCTGGAATATTAAATTCTAAATTTTCACCACCTGATAATTGAGAGTTCTCTCATATCTCAACCCGCTCAACCCCTGCAAAATCTGCCCTCTGAAACAACGCTACCCCTTTATAATCACCCTTATGTGCACTCGGCAATGTTTCGCATTTATACGCCGAACACATTTCCAAACAGGTTATACACCATGAAAAGCTCATTAATAACCTTGGGTCTTCTGACAGCCCTGACAGGTACCTCTGCCTTTGCCAACACCGGCACTATCAACTTCGTCGGTAAAATCGACAGTTCAACATGCCCTATAGAAGTGGTAAACCCAGGCAGTGGTGCGGTGACCAACGAGGTCAGCATGGGTTCTATATCACCCTCACGCTTTACTGAAGTCGGCCAGGAGTATCCGGGGAATGACTTTATTCTTCGTATACCCTTAGATGCGGATTGCGCTGTTGTAAATGCTGGAACCGTAACCTTCACCAGTAATGCTGCTGGTGATAATTATGCAACTAAAGTATATACAGGCGCAGCCACCGGGGTTGCAATTCTTATAAAGGATCATACAGGTGAGCCTGTGAAGAACGGCATCGCATCCAAATCCTATGTCTTGGACCCTCTCAAGGTTAACGACATGAAGTTTGATGCTTATTATGTCTCAACCTCAAAAGACGTGAGTGCCGGACCGGCTGATGCCGATATAAACTTCCTCGTCACTATCAAGTAATAGCCCACTGTTTGCCCTTGCCAGCCAAGGGCAGCACTTATCTGACTCGCCAACTTCTCACCTCGCTGACAGGTCTGCACTCCATGTTCGGTTTTATCAGAAAGACCACTGATTCAAAGCCTGCTTTGCTTATGATTACACTGTTATCTATATGCACTTTCTATAGCGCTTCCAACCATGCCGCCCTAGTTATAAGTGGCACCCGCATCGTGTATGACAGCGACAAGCGTAGTGTCTCCACTATTATTTCCAACCCCAGCAAAAAACCGTTTGCCGTTCAAACCTGGGTCAATACAATTGACGATGACAACACCACGGCAGTGCCTTTTATTCCATCCCCCGCTTTATTTCGATTAAATGCAGGAAAAGAACAGCACGTTCAAATCAACCTGCTCCCCCATCAATTACCTGACAACCAAGAGTCGGTCTTTTATTTTAATGTACAAGAAATCCCTCAAACCACTAAGTCCCAAGACGGGATATTAAATATTGCATTACGCACTCGAATTAAATTGTTCTATCGCCCTACAGCGATCAAGGGCAACCCAGAGCTTCGATTAAAAGAGCTGCAATGGTCCATGAAAAAAATTGAGGGCAAGACTTATCTGGAGGTATATAACCCGACCCCCTATTACGTTTCCTTTCTACGCTTGGATGTTAGTTCAAACGGCCATATTCAGTCCCCTGAAAATCCGCCAATGGCTGCCCCCCTTTCTCATCAGGTTTACCCGATGGACAACACCAAGCTGGCCTCCGATATACAAGTCACGTTCTCTGCAATCAATGACTACGGCGGCTTCAGCACACCTTTATCCCGCCCGGTAGCGTTCGCTAACTAAAGCTTATCCCCGCATTGACCTACCAGGACCCTCCATGATCTACACACCCGGCCTATGCAATGCTCATGCGCGCCTGAAATTAACACGACTTTTTATCATGAGTGCCAGCTTAAACCTCACGTTCACAGCTTTTACATTCGCAAACGCGACAACACAGTTTCAATCCAGTTTTATGCGCCAAGGCACTGGACAAACAACCGATGCGGGCAACTATGCACTTGAAGCCCTTTCCAAAGGACATGACATCGTACCCGGACGTTATTGGGTGCATGTTCAAGCCAATTCACAACCGCTTGAACAGCAACAGATCAATTTCCTACTAAGCGAGGATGGCGAAACACTCAAACCTTGCTTGCCTGCAGCATTATTGACGTCAATTGGCATTAAACCGGACAGTGTGCAAGACCCTGCCTCCTTGAAAGCTGCCTGTGTGGATCTTTGGGCACTGATACCGGGCGCTACAACAGATTTTGACAGTGCCAAAATGCTGTTGGACATTTCTATCCCGCAAATTGCATTGCGTCGTGATGTCGCGGGGCATGTTGAACCAAAACGTTGGGATACCGGCATCAATGCTGCATTCATTAACTATCAAGCATCTGCACAGCAAAGCTCCAACCGTTACAGAGGCCAGAGCAGCAGCCAGGATTTATTTCTCAACAGCGGGATAAACCTGGGTGAATGGCAATTTCGCACCAATCACGTACTCCGTCGGGATGACACCGATAACGATCAGTGGACGCGCTCATTTAGTTACCTGCGACGAGATGTGCCGGGCACTAACGCGAATTTGACGCTGGGTGAAACGTCAACAGAAGGAGATATTTTTCGCAGCGTGCCTATTCAGGGAGTCCTGCTTCGTTCGGATCCAGGGATGCTGCCAGACGTGCTGCAAAGTTACGCACCCATCATTCGAGGCGTGGCGCTGACCCGAGCCAAACTCGAGGTGCGGCAAAACGGGTACCCCATTTACTCAACCTATGTCAGCGCCGGTCCTTATGAAATCGACGACCTGAGCACTGCTGGTGGCAGTGGTGAACTGGAAATAGTACTCACCGAAGAAGACGGTCAGATAAGACGGTTTACTCAGCCCTACGCGACCCTGAGCAATCTATTGCGCGAAGGTGTCTGGCGCTACAGCGCTGCTGCGGGACGTTATAACGCGGCAGGCCACCTGAGCGAGCCGATATTATGGCAAGGCACTTTAGCGATGGGCACCGCCTGGAACTCAACCCTCTATGGTGGCCTCATGGGGAGCAACTTTTATCAGGCTGGCACATTTGGCATCTCTAAAGACCTAGGTACATTCGGCGCCCTGGCGCTTGACGCAACCCGTTCCAGCGCCCAGATCGATTGGAATGATGTGCAAAGTCTGCAGGGGATGAGCTACGCCGTTAAATACGGCAAATCTTTCAGCTCGGGCACCAATCTTCGTTTTGCCGGTTATCGCTACTCCACCTCAGGCTATCGAGACTTTGATGAAGCGCTGCGCCAACGCAGCCAGGACTCCACGTTCTTTGGAAGCCGCCGTAGCCGGATAGAAGCCTCTGTTTATCAAAATTTAACGACTCGCAGCTCCTTAAACTTATCGCTTTCGCACCAAGACTACTGGGGGACGAGCTACAAGCAGCGTCAATTCCAGTTCAGCTTCAACACTCAGTTTCAGGACGTCACGCTTAACCTGTTTGCCTCGCAATCGTTAAGCGATAAGTACGCCAGTGATAGACAAATAGGTCTGAGTATTTCAATGCCACTGGACTTTGCCCGTGCCAGCAATGTCACATTTGACCTGCAAAAAAATGCCGACTACTACAGTCAGCGCACCAGCGTGAGTGGCAGCGCCTATGGCAATCGTCTCAATTATCGGGGCTCATTCAGCCACACCGAGCAACAGCAAGAATCCGCTACGTTATCGGCCAACTATCAAACACCCTATGCCAGCCTGGGCAGCGGCATTACTGTAGGACGTGAATACCGCAGTATGTCGGTGAACACCACTGGCGCGATCATGCTCCACGATCAAGGCATCGAGTTAAGCCCTTATTTGGGGGAAACCATGGCCTTAATTCAGGTGCCCGACATTGCCGGGGTTGGTGTCGCCAATACGAGCGCCATACGCACCAATGAAAAAGGTTTTGTACTGGCTCCTTACCTGCGCCCTTATCGGGTCAACTACCTTGAGCTCAATACTGACGATCTGGGACCAAATATCGAGATCGATAACGCTACTGCTCAGGTAATACCTCGACGAGGCGCGGTTGTGAAAAGCGTGTTTCCTGCCCGAAAAGTGAACCGAATCCTAATAACCGGTACCACAATCGATGGCCAACCGCTGCCTTTTGCTGCACTGGTAACCACAGTTACAGGTGAACAAAAGGGAATCATCGGCCAAGCCGGGCAAGTGCTGTTATCGACAACGCTTCAGTCGCAAACTCTGAACGTGGGCTGGGGTCCGGAACCAGAGCAAAACTGCAAAATGCACACAAATCCGGACACGATGCAACAAATCAACGGGTTTCATTTGCAGGCTCTGGTTTGCCAATAAATCGCCCTCTATAAGGGTGGTATTCAATATACCCCCCGGCCAATCTGGAATGACTCAATGAACACGTTTTCTCAACGGCTAGTGTGCCTGATTGGACTTGCTCTGTGCTCTAAGATGTCTATCGCTTTCGGCGCAGATGATGTGAACACTTGCTACTGGGTCAGCGGCTCAGGCCCTGTAACTTTTACTCCCGATGTAGGCGCTGTTTATATCCCAAGAGATGCGCCCTTGGGCAGTGTGATTGGGATTGTAAATGATCTGTTTCCGCAGAATCCTGAGAGAGGCTACATTGGTTGCGCAAACGACGGCAAAACGGTACTGAGCTTTAACGCCATTGCATCTGCCCCTATTTTCATAGGCCCCCTGCCGCCGACGCCGGGCACAATACTGCATTCCAACATTCCCGGAGTGGGGGTCAGAATTGAACTGCAAAGACCCTTGGTTAAAGAGTTTTCAGAAGACAACTCATTCACAGCCCTCAATGGCCCTTACGTGCCAATGGACAGCCAACACACAGGCGCAATGGGCAGTGCCAACTTCGGTTTGGGGAACTTACGTCATCGACTCACGCTGATCAAAATAGGCAAAATCGCACCCGGCCTGCACACACTGAATGGCGCTCAGTTGTTCAGTGGTCATTTCAGCGGCATAGGCAAGGCGTTTTCTTACGGTGTCACTGGCACCGTAATACAAGCGCAATGCAGTTTGTCAGGCAACCCTGTGAGTGCAAATCCGGTAAATCTGGGTGATTGGGACAACTCGCACTTTACTAAACCGGGGGATGTAACAGATGCGGTGGATTTTCACATCAATCTGATCGACTGCGAAGCAGACCCTGCAGACGCGAATATCGCAACGGCAAATATTCGTCTCGAAGGGGCCAAGGGATCGACGGTATTTGATGCTGCTAAAGGGATATTTACTCTGACTTCAAGCGCCACGGCAAAGGGGGTGGGAATTCAAATGCTCAGCGCCGATGGCCTGACTCCAATAGCTTTGGGAGTGGAAGTACCCGTGATCGCCATTCAGCCGGGTAACACGGTGCTGGACTTCAAGGCACGCATGTATCAGACCCATCCAGCTGACCAAGTTGAGTCCGGGTCAGTGGAAGGAGCCTTAAACTTCACACTTACCTACAAATAAATGCTCCCCCCGCTTTCGCAATATAAAAAAGCGGGGAGACACATATTTAATTGGTCAGATTAGCTCGCAACGCCCTGAAGCCATACCAATAACCCTTATTATTAAAAGTCACCTGCCCTTCAAAATAAATATCGATGCCTACTTTGAATTTTAAAAATTGCTCTTTAGCGACTGTCACACTGACCTTCTTATCCGCTACTTCCTCGGCAGTCACTTTATGCTCAAAGAAAACCACCTCTAAGTTTTTACCATCCTGCCCCAAACCTACCAGCTTGAATTTGATATATTGATCGTCTGCCATAAAAGGCCACACACCAATACTCACCTCAGCTCCTGACCCAGGCACGCTGGAAAGGCTCAAAATATTCCCGTTCACGTGCGAACACTGCATGGTCGGATAGTTAGTTGCCAATATATCTGAGAGGGTCAAGCCATAGATACCCGACGTCGCAAGCACTTCAGAGCTACTACCGTCGAGCACCTCATAATAGACGGGAATATAGCGTGCTCCGTCGACCAAACTGCTGACCATGTGGGCCGCAATATTTTTTCTGGGTACATTAAATAGCAAGGGAGCATCAGGATCGGCGCTGCTCAGCGTAATTGCATTAAACGCCAGAGGGTCAGCCCATTGAAGAAGAACCTTCTCGCCCTCATAAATATCACTTTCTGGAGGGATATTCACAGTGATACCGTCTCCAGGGCCCTCCCCTACAGAATCGATATTCAGTTTCCCAAATTGAGATGAACCGCTGGCGCCTGTAACTTTTACGTAGCCGAGAGAACGTGGCGCCATGTCCACTTCAATGGGCACTGACTCACTCAACGGGCTGCTATTTCCTGCTTTATCGATAAGTTGGTACTCGGCATAACACTCACCGTTCAGCGCGGCCTCAATCTGCGCACGGGTATAGATTATTTCTCTATTGGTCGCCACCGGTGTCCGACCAATAAGTTGACTACCCGTACGGGTTCTCCAAAAATAAACGACTTCATCACCGTCTTGATAATCGGCATATTCTGGTATGACACAGACAAATTTATTGTCATGAGCCTCGAAGAAAGGAATAGTAATTTGCGTGGCGGGAAGGATCAGTGTGCTGGGTTTTAGATGCTTATACGGAGGCGTACGATCAATAACCAAGGGGACAATGTTTGATTCACTCTCTCCTCCCCCATTATGCCCAACGACCACGTATCTAAAGTCAAAAGGCCCTTCCTCGTAATCTAGCTTCCCCGCATCAATACTAAATGACATAGGAAAATCACTGTCAGCAAGCGGCCCTACAACGTCATAGGTTTGCATTGTATTAAATGCGTTGGAGGTATTCTGCCTGCGCCATTGAAATGAGAGTTTATCAATAGCGTTTTTTGGCGGGAGATTAACCCATGCTGCAACGTCAACGATTAACGGATCATCAAGCGCCGAAGCCGGTAGTAACCCTGCCGGGAGCCCCGGCAAAACGCCTACAATATCGGGCTCTTGCAACAAAAGGTGCAGGGACGCAAGCGCATTTATATTCGCCGGGCCTTCAGTGGGTTTTACATTTTTTCTGTCATCAAAATCGGCCATTACTATCACTCACTAAACTTCAATTTAATTGAAACTTAACCTGACGTGTACAGTGGACTCCCACTGTGCACGTAAAGCACGTCAAGTATATTTAGCACGCTTTTGATCGATCGGTTACTAGCAAAACTACTAGCACCCGACCTCTCAGCTTTAAACAGCCCTATTATTTTTCGTACACTTAAAACTTACCAACTATAATAAACCCCCACTGAGCCACCCAACGGCTGTTCAATACCGTCGCCTTTGCTGTACTCCACATCAGCATAGACTTTTATTTTTTGAGTCATGGTCATCGTCATACCGGCCCCCAACTTACCTCGCGAACCGGACAAGTCATTATTAAAGACATTGTCGTTAACTTTGACTTCATTGTTTTTCGAGAACTCATGCACGTAAGCGGCTCGCAGGTAGGGTTGTACGACCTGACCGCCCGCCAACTCAATATTACGCCCCACCGTAGAGCCAAGCTCACCCAATAATGAACGCGTGCGGTCACCTTTAGCACGTAACCCATTGTCCAGATCGTAATCCTTGCCTTGGATAATAACGCTTGACACTTGAGCATACGGCTCGACAAAGTAGCCCTCATCAAGCTTTATATGACGCCCAAACTCTGCAGAGGCACCAACACCATAATTGCTATAACTGCCTTTTGTGCTCGTGTTATCACTCAAATTCACATCTGATTTATTTTGAAAACGGTTAATCTTGACGACACCATCAAAGTAATAACCGGTTTGCGCATCAAGCCAGGTGGTATAAGCACCAGCATAATAACTGTCTACCGTGCCGGAAGTGCCACGATCGAGGTCAAGATCTGACTGGCTATAACCCGCCATCAAACCCGCCAGCCACTGACCATCACCGATCGGCAACGGTGCATCCGCACCGAATGTTAACCCCTGCTGGCTTTGCTTATAGCCCACTCCGGTAGAAGCAGACACTGTGTACTTATTGCCATAGGCCCTGACCCATGCGCCGGACTGCCCCGAACCGATACGCAACTCCCCCATACGTGTGCGCAACGTGGTCAACTCTCCATACCAGATAGTAGGTGCCGTATTAAACAATGCCATGGCCGACTGAGTGCCAGGGCTTATGGTTCTGTTCTCAGGGTTCAAGTACCAGTCGGTTGCGCCTCCATCTTCACTGTTTGCCAATTGATAGGAATAAGCACCAAGGTCAATTCGGTCATTCAGCAACGAAAACTTTGCATCCCCTGCGGCTGTGTGCACGAGGTAAAGCTTGTCTGCATTAATCGGATCAGCACCGGAACTGGCCACTACCAGTTGGTGACTGCCCGTAGCGGTGCCCGTTACGTCCAGTTTGTCGGTCTGACCGGTCGAAAAATCTGAAGCCATATAGAACGTACCGCCCGCTCCGCTCAAGTTACTGACCGACAACGTGTAGTAAGCGGTGGGTTCACCAAATTTGATCGAACCTCCATTCATGGATAAGTCGGACACTGTACCGTCTTCAACCATTACCCATTGTGCCTGGCTATTGATTGCCAGGCCCGAGAGGTTTTCAAGGCGCCCGGTCAAGGTGGCCTGAGTATCAAGGATCACATTGGCAGTAGCACCTGACGCAGCAATCACATCACCCTTAAGTTGGGTATTGCTGTCGCTGACTCGCAAGGTGGCTGTGGATGTGCCGTTAACCTCCAGTAAATTGCCATTACCACCGGTGAGTGTAGAGCCATTCATCACATTGATTTGTGTATGAGCGCTCCCGGAATCGTAGTTTTCTACAAGGATCGCCGCCCCAGTCCGCCCGGTCACGGTAGTACTGTCTAGATCAATAACTGAATCTTCGGGATTGATGTAATCAATAATCTGTATGCCATTCAGCCCCCCAACAATCGTGCCTCTCACGGCTGAGGCGTTGCCGTTGAACACCTCAAGGCCGATACCCTCAGCAGCGTTGGCCAACAAAGTAGTGTCGGTCATCTCCAGGCGGCTCAAATGAGACACTGTTGCGCCACGGTTCATACCCGTGATGGTACTACTCTGTACCTGTGCAACAGACCCTGTATTGGTATCAGCTGCGACTCTAAGAGCGATCCCATTACTGGTAAGTGTGCTGCCAGTAATGGTCGCATTACTGCCATATAAACTCACACCGGGTTCTGTACCGTTTCCATTTACAGTTGACCCGTTCAACACCAGATTTGACTTATTGACCTCAATATTTTGTGCGGTCGCTGCATTGGCCGTCAGCGTCCAACCATTGAAAACTCTATATTTATTCAGCGGATCACTCAAAGCACTAATAGACTCGTCACTAAATCTGACCAAAACTGTTTCGGCATTTACGCGTTCAGCGATGAACAAACTGGAGCCTACCGCAACAAGAAACATACAATGAGAAAGTGGCGAACGTTGATAGGGCATGGTCATTTACCTGTTAATCGGATACATTTTTATGCAAAGAATTACCTTAGGTCTCTCTAAGCATATTCATACAAAGCCGACGCATGCTACGCACATTGTATAAACCGCAATGTAGGAAAAACCCTACGCAATCGTAGGGCGCCTCCCAAATAATGTTGCATGCCCTGATAAATCTATGGACTTGGGGGGATATTGCACGTCCCTGCTGAGGTATACATACCTATGTCCACTGTCGCCTCTCCAGGTTCTTCTTTACCCTGAATAAGCAGTGTGTATTCAACTTTTCCACTGCCTATATTGTCACTGTCTGCACCATAGATGGGCAGAAAGTAGGTGTCATAAGGTCTAACCCACCAGATAAAACCTTGCTGTTCTTGCTCCTTACTCACCGTCAACTCGCCACTTTCAAGTGGGTCACCTGGAATCGGCGTTACGGTGCCTTCATCAATAAAACTAGTCCATTTAAGTTTTATTTTTGTACCCTCGACCAAGTATCTGGATACCGGAATATAAACACGAATCCCATAGGAACCATCATCAGTCAGTTCCAGAGAAGGGCAATTCAGCCAGTTCCAAGTCGTGTCAATAGTTGGAAATTCAGGGGGAGCCAAAACAATAGGAACTCCCGAAACCGCCACCGGTTTGGGCTTTGATTTTTCATCGTTGATAAAGTCGTCATGCGATACAGAAAACCAAACATCGATGTCGCCATTACCCGCTGCATCAATATTAACCCAATCAACAGTGAACTCTATATCATCAGGATCAGTGGGCTCTTCGGTGGTGACCGTATGAGTACCGAGTGATTTACCCCCCCAAAAGAACTCGATTTTTTGATCGGGGCCAATTCCCTCATAAGGTCTGAGTTTTATCGTTGCAGGTTCGTTTACATCACCAGCAACAATTTTATCAACTTCCCCCGTAAAACTGACTACGGTCACTACACCGAGTGCAGGGTTTACCGGGTTAGGCTCGTCAGGGTTTTCTGGCCCCACTTTGGATAAATCTACCTGAATCGTGACATCGGCTGAGCCCAAAGGCAGCGAACCCCGGTAATAGGTGTACTCGACAATGGTGGGCTGCGAGCCAGGCTTCGTGAAATCATAGGCAGCTTTCAGAGTTGCCCACGGCACTGGGACGCTAACCGGAAACTGACTGATGGGAAAAAGGACATCCAACGTCTTGCTTCCCCACTTGACCTCAATACGATCGCCAATTTTCCAGTTGGTAATTTCAGTTTTTATCTCAAGATAAACGCCCAAAAAAGCATCATCACGGTCAATTAACTCATCTGAGATCTCGTCGGCATGGCGTACCGTCGGTGCCGGAAATGGCGCCACAGGCAAAGGTCCAAGCGCTACAGGCATTTTCACAGACTTACCAATACGACTGTCATTACCGGCTTTATCGAGCAGGATATAACAGGCGTAAAAATCACCATCCCCCGCAGCAACAATTGTCGCTTCGGGAATTGCAAATTTCCGACCTGCTGGAATAGCTTGATACCCCCCAATAGGGGTCAAGCCGGATATATCATCCGGCACATCACCTTTTACCCAGAAAACACCAATTCTATCGCTGCTTTCTTCATCAGGATAAGCCGAAATTTCAGCCACTACTGCAGCACGATTGGCATCCGTAATAGGTCCCGCCGGGAGAATTAAATCAGCCGGATATGCAGAACCGTAGGGCGGGATAATGTCGAGCACTATAGGTGTTGTTTCTGACGGAGTAGCAACTCCGCCATCATTCCCACCCACTACGCGGTATCTAAATTCAAAAGCACCGTGAACATTTTTAAAAGCGTCGAGCGGTATTTCTTGAATCATGGGATCTGGGTACACCCCTTTTATTTCAATAGATGGAGGGTCCAGCAGGTCTATATAGGCCGCGTCATCGGTACTCCCTAGCGGTCGCCATTGCAGCCTTAATTCATCACCGGGCCTTGTTGGATTGGTCGGAAAATTCACCCAGTGCGGAATTTCAACTTTAAGAGGAACGGTCAAAAGCGCTTTAGGGATAAGCCCAAGCGGATCGCCTGGCAAAACACCTTGCACAGTAGGTTTGACATGTGCAGCTGCATGCCTTAACCCAACAGCGCGTTTAAAATAAGCCTTACGTGCATTTTTAGCAGCTAATTTCCTCTCAAGCATATTCATCCCGCAACCCTCAATTCACAGAAAAGTTTAGATATCGAACGTTCTTACGCCTTACAAAAACAGACCCACAAAAAACTTAGCACTTAGCCTATAAATTAAGTGTGCGAGCAGCACGCCACCGAACGAACTATGGCCGCCATAAATACCTTAATACTGTTGTGACTCTTAGAGTTATTGAACGCCTTTTTAAGGCAGTTGGATACTGTCAGAAATGACAGGTAAACCCACCGCATATAACCTTCTCAAATACGCTCTAACCCAGCAGGCCCTTGCCACTTTTGGGGCCTGACTCACTGTAGTTTCGGCCCATCGCTGCCTATTTATTGATCGAATTTAGTAGCACGGTTAATCGTCTGGCGCATGAGGTGGGGAATGGCATGCACTGCGTTTCCAAAGCGCATCCAGGCTCGTCAACTGCTACGTAATACCCAAAAACCCCACTAACGCCGCACGCTGGGCCAATGCATCCTTGCGCCCCAGTTCAATTAACTCGCTGCAATAGCCCGCCTCGAACAACAAATAACTCAGCACACCTGCACCGCTGGTTTTGGTTGCCCCCGGCCCGCGCAAAAACAGGCGCAGCGCGGCGGGCAGTTCGTGGCGGTGGCGGGCGGCTATTTCGTCAATGGGCTGGCTGGGGGCGATAACCAGCACATCAACCGGCGCTAAACCGAGGTTGTCGGGCTGCCCTGGCAGCAACCGGCTGAAGTGGTTCAGGCGCTCCAGCAGTTCGATATCGCTCTCAAGGCTGTCAATAAAAGTGCTGTTGAGCATGTGCCCGCCAATTTGCGCCAAGGTCGGTTGCTGCGCGTTGTACTGGCGCGCTTGCCCGCCCTGACGATCCGGCCCGCGCGGGTTGCCGCTGACCCCGACCACCAGCACGCGATTGGCGCCCAAATGCAGCGCCGGGCTGATGGGTGCAGACTGGCGCACGGCGCCATCGCCAAAATACTCTTCGCCAATTTTGACCGGGGCAAACAACAGCGGTATGGCCGAGCTGGCCAGCAAGTGCTCGACGGTCAACGCCGTCGGCAGGCCAATGCGCCGATGACGCAACCAGCCTTCGATCGCACCTTCACTTTGATAAAACGTTACGGCCTGGCCCGAGGAGTAGCCAAAAGCCGTGAGCGCCACAGCGCGCAAGTGCTGCGCAGCGATGGCCTGATCGATACCGGCAAAGTTGATTTTGTCGTTGAGCAATTCGCGTAACGGCGAACTGTTGAGCAGCGCCACCGGCACGTGGCTGCCAAGGCCCAACAAGCTGTGGCCCAGAAAGCGACTGGCCTGGTGAATCACCCCCGGCCAATCACTGCGCAACACACGATGGCTTTCAAAGTTTTGCCAGAAGGTCGTCAAGTGCTCGACGGCCTGGGTGAAGTTCATCGCGCCACTGGCCAGGCTGACTGCGTTGATCGCCCCGGCCGAGGTGCCGACAATCACCGGAAACGGGTTGGGCGCACCCGCAGGTAACAACTCGGCAATGGCCGCCAGCACCCCCACTTGATACGCCGCCCTGGCGCCGCCGCCCGACAGAATCAACCCGGTCACCGACGCTCTGCCGTTCATACCTCAGCGCCTTTGCAGCGCGGGTTACTTGCGGCGTTTGTCGTACAGCTTTGGCTCGCCCGGTGGCCGGGTTTTGAAGCGGC
The DNA here is from genome assembly GCF_001043025.1 of Pseudomonas helleri. Taxonomy (GTDB): domain Bacteria; phylum Pseudomonadota; class Gammaproteobacteria; order Pseudomonadales; family Pseudomonadaceae; genus Aquipseudomonas; species Aquipseudomonas helleri. Next base: position 184,313 of record NZ_JYLD01000004.1, read on the forward strand.
GGTGCGCCCACAAGTACTGCTCTGGGCATTCGCGTATCGCACGCTCGACCCATTGGTTGATGCGCAGGCAGTCGGCCTCATCGCTTTCTCCGGGAAAGTCGCTTAAAGGCGGATGAATCACCAACTTATAACCACTGCCATCCGCCAGTCGTTGTTGAGTAAAGGGTACAACCTGCGCTTTGCCCAGCTTGGCGAACTTGCTGGTGGCCGTCACTGTGGCGGCCTCGATGCCAAACAATGGCACAAAAATGCTTTGCTTGGCGCCGTAGTCCTGGTCGGGTGCGTACCAGATCGCCCGCCCGGCGCGCAGCAACTTGAGCATGCCGCGCACGTCATCGCGCTCCACTGCCAGCGAGTCCAGGTTGTGGCGCTCGCGGCCGCGGCGCTGGATAAAGTCGAACAACGGGTTTTTGTGTTCGCGGTACATGCCATCAATGGTGTGCTGCTGCCCGAGCAAGGCGGCGCCAATTTCCAGGGTGGTGAAGTGAAAGGCCATCAAGATGACGCCCTTGCCTTCACGCTGGGCCTGCTGCAGGTGCTCCAGCCCTTCGACATGCGCCAACTTGGCCAGGCGCGGCTTGGCCCACCACCAGCTCATGGCCATTTCAAAAAAGGCGATGCCGGTTGAGGCGAAGTTTTCCTTAAGCAGGCGCTCGCGCTCAGCGGCGTTTTTTTCGGGGAAGCACAGTTCAAGGTTGCGCGCAGCAATGCGCCGGCGCTCACCGGCCACCCGGAACATGCAAGCCCCCAGAAAACGACCAATGCGCAGTTGCACCTTATAAGGCAGTTGCACCACCAGCCACAGCACGCCCAGCCCTGACCACAGCAGCCAAAAACGCGGATGAAAAAAAGCAGCTCGAAAACGCGGGCGATCCATTAATGATTCCGGACAGACACAAGGGCCGGGCATTCTACATCGTTAGACCCGGCTTGCGGCTCGCGGGCGTTCTCGTTATAAGTCTCTGCACTTTAAGTGACAAGCCGCATTAAGCCGACCATGAGCCAAACCGAATCGCAAGACCAAGCCCCCGTGTTTCAGCTTAAGGGCAGTATGCTCGCCATTACGGTGCTGGAACTGGCCCAAAACAACCTTGAAGCCCTTGATCGCCAACTGGCCGCCAAAGTTGCCCAGGCGCCCAATTTTTTCAGTAACACCCCGCTGGTGCTGGCGCTCGACAAGCTGCCCGTCGGTGCCGGTGCCGTCGACTTGCCCGGGCTGATGCGCGTGTGTCGCCAACATGGCCTGCGCACCCTGGCCATTCGCGCCAGCCGCATCGAAGACATTGCCGCGGCCATCGCCATCGACCTGCCAGTCTTGCCGCCGTCCGGTGCACGTGAGCGGCCGATTGAGCCCCCGGTTGAAGTAATCATCGCGCCGAAAAAGCCCGAAAAACCGCCCGAGCCGGCCATCAAGCCGACCCGCATCATCACCACGCCAGTACGTGGTGGCCAAACGGTATACGCCGAGGGTTGCGACCTGGTGGTCATCGCCTCGGTCAGCCCCGGTGCGGAACTTATGGCCGATGGCAACATCCATGTGTACGGCCCTATGCGTGGCCGAGCGCTTGCCGGATACAAAGGCAACACCCGAGCGCGAATTTTTTGCCAGCAACTGAGCGCCGAACTGGTGTCCATTGCCGGAATGTACAAAGTGTCCGAAGACCTGCGACGCGATCCTTTGTGGGGCGCCGGGGTTCAAATCAGTCTGTCAAGTGACATGTTGAACATCACCCGTCTTTAACGGATACTCACGCCATTTTCCAACCATCTCAATTACGTAGAGAAAACAGACTAGTCTTTGTAGGAAGTCAGCAATCAGCCAGTGTTTACGTTGTGTAGGCCTGGCTTGGGGGATGTCCACCAAGACTGTTCACCTGTTGTCGTTTATTTAGAGATGTTATTCAGGGACTAAAAAGTCCTTTTTCCTTAGGGGTGAAGCACCTTGGCCAAGATTCTAGTGGTTACATCCGGCAAGGGTGGTGTGGGTAAGACCACCACCAGCGCCGCTATCGGTACGGGCCTGGCACTGCGCGGGCACAAAACCGTCATCGTCGACTTCGACGTTGGCCTGCGTAACCTCGACCTGATCATGGGGTGCGAGCGTCGCGTGGTGTATGACTTCGTTAACGTGGTTAACGGCGAAGCCAACCTGCAACAGGCGCTGATCAAAGACAAACGTCTGGAAAACCTGTACGTGCTGGCTGCCAGCCAGACCCGTGACAAAGACGCCCTGACCAAAGAAGGCGTCGAAAAAGTTCTGATGGAACTCAAAGAGACCTTCGAATACGTGGTCTGCGACTCTCCGGCGGGCATCGAAACTGGCGCCCACCTGGCCATGTACTTCGCGGATGAAGCGATTGTCGTGACCAACCCGGAAGTGTCTTCGGTGCGTGACTCGGACCGCATGTTGGGCCTGCTGGCTAGCAAATCGCGCCGCGCCGAACTGGGCGAAGACCCGATCAAGGAACACCTGCTGCTGACCCGCTACAACGCGGATCGCGTCAGCAAGGGTGAAATGCTCGGTGTTGAAGACGTCAAGGAAATCCTGGCGGTTACGCTGCTGGGTGTGATCCCGGAATCCCAGGCGGTGCTCAAGGCATCCAACCAGGGCGTGCCGGTGATCCTTGATGACCAAAGTGACGCCGGTCAGGCCTACAGCGATGCGGTTGATCGTTTGCTGGGCAAAACCGTGGAGCATCGGTTCCTCGATGTACAGAAGAAGGGATTCTTCGAGCGCCTGTTTGGAGGCAATTAAACAATGAACATTTTTGACTTCTTTCGTACCCGCAAAACGCCAACCACCGCGTCGGTCGCGAAAGAGCGTCTACAGATCATCGTGGCGCACGAACGCGGCCAACGCAGTACCCCGGACTACCTGCCAGCCCTGCAAAAAGAGCTGGTCGAGGTGATCCGCAAATACGTCAACATCGGCGATGATCAAGTACAGATCGCCCTTGAAAACGAGGGTAGCTGCTCGATTCTGGAACTCAACATCACCCTGCCAGATCGTTAATCGATCCGGCTGATACCACGGCGGCTTGGAGGTTTCTCTGCACAGGGGGATCTCCAAGCCGCCGTTGGCGTTTGTTAAGAGGCTGTTTTAATGCCGTTGTCGAATATTCACATCATCCATCAGGACGCAGGCGTTCTGGTGGTCAACAAGCCGACCTTGCTGCTGTCGGTGCCGGGCCGCGCCGAAGACAACAAAGACTGCCTGATCACCCGCCTGCAAGAAAACGGCTACCCCGAAGCCCGCATCGTGCACCGCCTGGACTGGGAAACCTCGGGGATCATTCTGCTGGCCCGCGATGCCGACACGCACCGCGAATTGTCGCGTCAGTTTCACGACCGGGAAACTGAAAAGGCCTACACCGCGCTGGCCTGGGGCCAACCGGAGCTGGACAGTGGCAGCATCGACCTGCCCCTGCGTTACGACCCGCCGACCAAGCCACGCCACGTGGTCGACCACGAGTTTGGCAAGAACGCGTTGACCTTCTGGAAAGTCCTGGAACGTTGCGGCGATTACTGCCGGGTTGAACTGACGCCGATTACCGGGCGTTCGCATCAGTTGCGCGTGCACATGTTGTCCATTGGCCACCCGCTGCTGGGCGATGGCCTGTACGCGCACCCGCAGGCATTGGCGGCCTACCCGCGCTTGTGCCTGCACGCCAGCATGCTCAGCTTCACCCACCCGCAGACCGGCGAACGCCTGCGCTTCGAGTGCCCCGCCCCGTTTTAACAGCTTCACGCCCTGTAGGAGCGAGCTTGCCTCGCGATCTTTTGATCTTTAAAAGATCGCGAGGCAAGCTCGCTCCTACAAAGGGTTTGCACGTTTTTGCTGGTCAAATTTTGTGATCAATGCGCTAAACTCGCGGCCTTGCTGTCTGGAGTAACTTATGCGCGAAGAGTTGAACCAAGGCCTGATCGACTTTCTCAAGGCCTCCCCTACCCCGTTCCATGCCACCGCCAGCCTTGTTCAACGCCTGGAAGCCGCCGGTTACCAGCGCCTCGACGAGCGCGAGACGTGGTACACCGAAGCCAACGGCCGCTATTACGTCACCCGTAATGACTCCTCCATCGTCGCTTTCAAGCTGGGCCGTCACTCGCCCCTGCAAGGTGGCATCCGCATGGTCGGCGCTCACACAGACAGCCCCTGCCTGCGGGTCAAGCCTCAGCCTGAGCTGCAACGCCAGGGTTTTTGGCAATTGGGCATGGAAGTCTACGGCGGCGCGTTGCTGGCCCCCTGGTTTGACCGCGACCTGTCGCTGGCCGGGCGCGTGACATTCCGCCGTGACGGCAAGGTCGAGAGCCAGTTGATCGACTTCCGCGCGCCGATTGCGACCATCCCCAATCTGGCGATTCACCTCAATCGCACGGCCAACGAAGGCTGGGCGATTAACCCGCAGACCGAACTGCCACCGATTCTGGCGCAGGTTGCAGGCGATGAGCGCGTAGATTTCCGCGCCCTGCTCACCGACCAGCTGGCCCGCGAACACGGCCTGAACGCCGACGTGGTGCTCGACTATGAGCTGAGCTTCTACGACACACAAAGCGCTGCGGTGATCGGCCTCAACGGTGATTTTATTGCCGGTGCGCGCCTGGACAACCTGCTGTCGTGCTACGCCGGCCTGCAAGCGCTGTTGAACACCGACACCGACGAAACCTGCCTGTTCGTGGCCAATGACCATGAAGAAGTCGGCTCGTGTTCAGCGTGCGGCGCGGACGGCCCGATGCTGGAGCAGATCCTCCAGCGCGTACTGCCTGAAGGCGACGAGTTTGTGCGCACCATACAAAAATCGCTGCTGGTCTCGGCCGACAACGCCCACGGCGTGCACCCCAACTACGCCGACAAGCACGACGCCAACCACGGCCCCAAACTCAATGCCGGGCCGGTGATCAAGGTCAACAGCAACCAGCGTTACGCCACCAACAGTGAAACGGCGGGTTTTTTCCGTCATCTGTGCATGGCGGTTGAAGTGCCGGTGCAAAGTTTTGTGGTGCGCAGCGACATGGGCTGTGGCTCAACCATCGGCCCGATCACCGCCAGCCACCTGGGTGTGCGCACGGTAGACATCGGCTTGCCGACCTTCGCCATGCACTCCATCCGTGAACTGGCCGGTAGCCACGACCTGGCGCACCTGGTCAAAGTATTGAGCGCGTTCTACGCCAGCAACGAACTCCCGTAAAACACCCGACCTGTGTAGGAGCGAGCTTGCCTCGCGATCTTTTGATCTTAAAAAAGATCGCGAGGCAAGCTCGCTCCTACACAGGTGAAGAGTGCCCGGGCGATTCATTTTTGATACACATCACCCCACTTCTGCGTAAAGCCACCTAGACTTGGGTGATTAACTTCTTCAGGTCCAGAACATGCTCGAAATATCCGCCTTTAATTCCATGTTGATCCCCATTGTGATTGGCATGTTGCTGCTCACCATTGGCTTCAACTTTCGCGACAGTAAACCCGGTGTACTGTCGATCTGGTTTGGCATGTTGCTGATCTTCGGCACCATCGTTTTTAAAATTCTCGCCAAACTGAATCAATAAATAGCACCGCATCCGCGATCACTTATTTTATGTATGACAAGAAATGAATGATCGCGGGGCCTAGCGTACACTCGTCCGATCCGTACTTTCCGAGGGTGATCGCCTAGTGTTTCTTCGTCTCTTTGCCCGGCCCTATTGGCTACTGATTTGTCTGCTGACCTTGCTGCCGCTCGCCTCGGCCCAGGCTGTGGGCATCACCAGCCTGCTTCCCAGTTCGGATAAAACCCAAACGCAACCCACCGAGCCTTTGGGCCAGTCGCTGGACGAGGTGATCAAAAATCTTGAGAACGACCAGCAACGCAGCAAGTTGCTGGCGGACCTTAAAAAGCTTCGCGATGCCACCAAAAAAGCCCAGCCCGAAGCTGAAATCGGTGTGCTGGGTTTGATCGGTAGCACTCTCGCCGACCTCGAAAAACAGTTCTCGGGCAACGACAGCCCCACCTCGCGCTGGAGCGAAGAAATCGGCCAGGCCAAAGATGAACTGGTGGCCTTGATGCTGCCCGCCAAGGAATGGGTGCCCATCATCTTTGCCTTTGCGCTGATCATCATGATCTGGAGCCTGCTGGCTTCACTGCTGATTTGGGTCAGCCACCGCGTGCGCTTGCGCTTTGGCCTGAGCGAAGAATTGCCGCAGCACCCAAAAGCCGTCGACATGCTGCGCTTTGCCTTGCGCAAGCTCGGCCCTTGGCTGGTGGCGCTGGTGATCACGGTGTACATGAGTTACGCCTTGCCATCATCGCTGGGCAAAGACCTGGCCATGGCGCTGGCCTACGCCCTGGTGATCGGCACCTGCTTCTCGGCCACCTGCGTGATTTTGTTTTCATTGCTCGATGGCCCGCACCGTCATCGCGCCCTGCATATTCTGCGGCATCAGGCGTTCCGCCCGCTGTGGTGGATCGGCAGCTTTGCCGCCTTTGGTGAGGCACTCAGCGACCCGCGCATGGTCGCCTCACTTGGCGTGCACCTGGCGCATACCGTGGCCACGTTTGCCAACGTGATGGCGGCACTGTCGACCGGGCTGTTTATCATCCGCTTCCGCCGCCCCATCGCTCACCTTATCCGTAACCAGCCGCTGTCACGCCGCCTCACCCGCCGCGCCCTGAGCGACAGCATCGAGACCCTCGGCACTTACTGGTACATCGCCGCGCTGATTCTGGTGGGCATCTCACTGTTCGCCACCTTCTTGTCGGCGGGCGATACCAGCACCGCGCTGCGCCAGTCGCTGATCTGCGCCGTGCTGGTGGTGCTGTGCATGGTGATCAACGGGCTGGTACGCCGTCATGCGCAAAAGCCACAACGCGGGCCCAAGCGCCACGCGCTGTATTCGGAACGGCTCAAGAGCTTTGTCTACACCCTGGCGCACTTGATTGTGTGGCTGGTGTTCATCGAGTTGGGGTTGCGCGTGTGGGGCCTCTCGCTGATCGGTTTCACCGAGGGTGAAGGCCATGAAATCAGCGTCAAACTGTTCGGCCTGGCGGGGACGTTACTGTTTGCCTGGCTGATCTGGATTCTCGCCGATACGGCCATCCACCACGCCCTGACCCGCTCGCGCAAAGGCCTGGCCAACGCCCGCGCGCAAACCATGATGCCGTTGATTCGCAACGTGCTGTTTGCGGCCATTTTCATCATCGCGCTGATCGTCGCACTGGCGAACATGGGCATGAACGTCACGCCACTGCTGGCCGGTGCCGGTGTGATCGGTCTGGCCATTGGTTTTGGTGCGCAGTCGCTGGTTGCCGACCTGATTACCGGCTTGTTCATCATCATTGAAGACTCGCTGGCCATCGATGATTACGTGGATGTCGGCGGCCACCTGGGCACGGTTGAAGGCCTGACGATTCGTACCGTGCGCCTGCGCGACATTGACGGCATCGTGCACACCATTCCGTTCAGTGAAATCAAAAGCATCAAAAACTATTCCCGCGAGTTCGGTTACGCGATCTTCCGCGTGGCGATCCCGTACAACATGGAAATCGACGACGCCATCAAGCTGATGCGCGAGGTGGGACAAAAGATGCGCACCGACCCGCTGCAGCGCCGCAACATCTGGTCGCCGCTGGAGATTCAAGGGGTCGAGAGTTTCGAGTCGGGCAGCGCAATTTTGCGCGCACGCTTCAAAACCGCGCCGATCAAGCAATGGGAAGTGTCACGGGCGTTCAACCTGTCGCTCAAGCGCCATCTGGATGAAGCCGGCCTTGACCTCGCGACACCGCGCCTGAGTGTGCAGGTAGTAACAGCAGGTAGCGGGAACTTACAAAAGGAATAACCCCTACCTCCCTGCAGGAGCGAGCTCGCCTCGCGATCTTTTGATCTTTAAAAGATCGCGAGGCAGGCTCAGACTCAGCGCTCCAGCACATCCACACCAACGTGGATCGCGTCATGTCGCCAATACTCAATGTCACAGTCGATCAGCCGCTCGTGCTGGTCATAGTTGATGCGCTCGATCCTCAGCCCCGGGCTGCCCGTCGACACTTTAAGCGTTGCCGCCGCCTCGGCGGGCAAGGCGGTCGGCACGATCTCAAAACGCACCCGCCCGTAATGCAAATCGTAGTGCCGCGCATACAGCTCGGTGATCGACTGCGTCAGGTCAAAGTCCAGAATCTGCGGGAAATATTGCGGGTTCAGGTAATGCTCGACATACAGCACCAAACGCCCATCAATGCGCCGCGCCCGGCAGATCTGGATCACGCTGGAAAACGCCGGTAACTGCAGACGTGCGCACACGGCGGCCGAGGCCGGCTGCAAGCGCGCCGAAATCACCTCGGTGGTCGGCACTCGTCCCTGGGCGCTGACCATCGCGTGAAAGTGGCTGCGCTGCATCAGGTTGTAGGCCAGGCGCGGCGGCGAAATAAACCAGCCGCGCCGCTCCTCGCGATACACCACGCCTTGCGCTTCCAGTTGCAACAACGCTTCACGCACCGTGATGCGGGTGGTCGCGAACAGTTCGCTGAGTTTTCTTTCAGCCGGCAATTGGCTGCCGCAGGTCAGCAAGCCATGTTCGATTTGCTCTTGCAGGGCCAAACCAATGGCTGTCACCGCTTTGGGTGCACCTTCACGCATCAACGTTACCTATCTGGACTAGTCCAGCACCAAATGTGGGCAGGCTCGGCCTGCAAAACACTTAACTCTTGAGGGTGCCAGCCTAGGCAGTGCAGATGACTGTTCGATGACACTGACACCTGTTTTAACCCTCAAGCCCACACCCGCCGGGGCCTTGACCATGGTCTACGCTTAGCTCACGACACTTGGCGGGCCTGTAAAAGTGCTTGCACAACCAATGCCGACATTAAAGTGTCATGCAGCGCCCTTAAATTGGCTCAGGTATTGCTGACCTAGACCAACCCACTGCAAAACTCTAAAAAAACCAGCGTGAACACCCCCACAGGAGCTTCAGATGAAACAGTTTTTTCTGGCATCACTGTTAGGCACCAGCATCGCCCTTTGCACCTCGGCCATGGCCGCCGATGTCGATTTAAAAGCCCTTGAAACTGCCGCCAAGGCAGAGGGCGCCGTGAACAGTGTCGGCATGCCCGATGACTGGGCCAACTGGAAAGGCACGTGGGAAGACCTGAACAAACTGTATGGCCTCAAGCATGTCGACACCGACATGAGTTCGGCTCAGGAAGTGGCCAAGTTTGCCGCCGAAAAAGACAACGCCAGTGCTGATATCGGTGACGTCGGTGCAGCCTTCGGCCCTATCGCGGTGGCCAAAGGCGTGACCCAGCCATACAAACCCACCACTTGGGAGCAGATCCCGGCCTGGGCCAAGGACAAAGACGGTAACTGGGCATTGGCCTACACCGGCACCATCGCGTTTATCGTCAATAAAAAGCTGTTGCACGGCTCTGAAGTACCAACCAAATGGTCTGACCTCAAATCTGGTAAATACAAGGTCTCGATCGGTGACGTGAGCACCGCCGCGCAAGCCTCCAACGGTGTTCTGGCTGCGGCCTTTGCCAACCACGGTGATGAAAAGAACATTCAGCCAGCCCTGTTGATGTTTGCTGATATCGCCAAGCAAGGCCGCCTGTCACTGGCCAACCCGACCATCGCCACCATGGAAAAAGGTGAAGTTGAAGTGGGCGTGGTCTGGGACTTCAATGGCCTGAGCTACAAAGCCAAAATGGCCAACCCGGATGACTACGTGGTGCTGATTCCGTCGGACGGCTCAGTGATTTCGGGTTACACCACCATCATCAACAAATACGCCAAGCACCCGAACGCCGCCAAACTGACCCGCGAATACATCTTCAGTGATGCCGGCCAAACCAATCTGGCGCGTGGCAACGCCCGCCCGATCCGCGCCGAACACCTGACCCTGCCAGACGACGTGAAGGCCAAGCTGCTGCCTAACGAGCAGTACAAGAACGTGACGCCGATCAAAGACGCCGACGCATGGGAAAAAACCGCGAAGGCCCTGCCTCAGAAATGGCAGGAAGAAGTCATTATCAACATGCAGTAAAGAGCTGTACCTACCCCTGTAGGAGCGAGCCCGTCTCGCGATCTTTTGAGCGTTTAAAAGATCGCGAGGCACGCTCGCCCCTGCACATTCTGTGCTTTACCTGCGGAGTCGCAGTACATGAAACACAAGGTCATTTTGGTGGTACTCGACGGACTCAATCATGACGTTGCCCGCCATGCCATGGGGCATTTGCAGGCCTATGTCAGCGCAGGACGCGCCACGCTGTACAAGCTCACCTGTGAACTCCCAGCGCTGTCACGCCCTCTGTATGAGTGCATCCTCACGGGTGTCCCGCCGATTGAAAGCGGCATTGTGCATAACAATGTCTCGCGCCTGTCTCATCAGCGCAGCGTGTTCCATTACGCCCGCGAGGCAGGTTTGAGCACCGCCGCCGCGGCTTACCACTGGGTCAGCGAACTGTATAACCGCTCGCCTTTTATCGCGGCCCGTGACCGCCACACCGAAGACAGCGATCTGCCCATCCAGCACGGGCATTTTTACTGGAACGATCACTATCCCGATTCCCACTTGCTTGCCGATGCCGAAAGCCTGCGCCTGCGCCATGCGCCGGACTTTTTGCTGGTGCACCCGATGAACATCGACGATGCCGGCCACAAGCACGGCCTCGACAGCTCGCAGTACCGCAACAGCGCGCGTTCTGCGGACATTGTGTTGGCCGACTACCTTCAAAGCTGGCTGGACGCGGGCTACCAGGTGCTGGTGACCGCCGACCACGGCATGAACAACGACCGCTCGCACAATGGCCTGTTGCCCGAAGAACGCGAAGTGCCGCTGTTTGTACTTGGCGACGCCTTTAGCCTGGACCCGCAGGCCACCCCCAAACAAACCGAACTGTGCGGCACGATTTGCCAATTGCTGGGCGTCGCCCATGACAAACCGCTGTGCCAGACCTTATTGAGACCCGCGCCATGACCCGTGGTAAATGGCTGGCATTGTTGTGCCTCGCGCCCTTTGCAATTGTCTTTATCGTGTTCCAGATCGCCCCGCTGGTGTGGGTGCTGGTACACAGCCTGCAATCAGAAGACACCGGCTGGGGCCTGGATAACTTCAGCAAGATCTTCGCCTCGAAGTTCTATTTACAGGCCATCCAGCACAGCCTGGAGATCAGTTTCTGGTCCAGCCTGTTCGGCATCGTAATTGCCGTGCTCGGCAGCTACTCGCTGCATAAAGTCGACTCAAGGCTGCGCAATTTCGTTAACGCCTTCGCCAACATGACCAGCAACTTCTCCGGGGTGCCGCTGGCCTTTGCCTTCATCATCCTGCTGGGGTTTAACGGCAGTATCACGATCATGCTGAAACAAGCGGGGATCATCGAGGACTTCAACCTCTACTCCAAAACCGGCCTGATTATTTTGTACACCTACTTCCAGATCCCGCTGGGCGTTCTGCTGCTGTACCCGGCCTTTGATGCCCTGCGTGAAGACTGGCGCGAGTCAGCGTCATTGCTGGGCGCCAATAGCTGGCAGTTCTGGCGCTTTATTGGCCTGCCTGTCCTCACACCGGCGCTGCTGGGCACCTTTGTGATCCTGCTGGCCAACGCCCTCGGCGCCTACGCCACGGTGTATGCGCTGACCACCGGCAACTTCAACGTATTGCCTATCCGCATTGCCGCGATGGTCTCGGGTGACATCAGCCTGGACCCGAACATGGCCAGTGCGCTGGCGGTGATTCTGGTGGGGTTGATGACCCTGGTGACGCTGGTGCATCAGTGGCTGTTAAAGAGGAGCTACCATGTCGCGCGCTGAAACCGGAACCGCCAGCGTTTATCACCGCACGGTGGTTTACCTGCTGTTTATTATTTTGTTGTTGCCGCTGCTGGGCACGTTTGTGTACTCGATTGCCAGCAGTTGGTCCGCCACCGTGTTGCCCAGCGGCTTTACCTTCAAGTGGTACCTGCAACTGTGGAGCGACCCGCGCTTTTTGACCGCATTCGGCCATTCGCTGTTGATCTGCTTCGGGTCTTTGCTGCTGTCGGTGGTGTTGATTCTGCCGCTTCTGTTTGTGGTGCATTACCACTTCCCCAAGCTCGACGCGCTGATGAACATCCTCATTTTGCTGCCGTTTGCAGTGCCGCCGGTGGTGTCATCGGTGGGCCTGCTGCAACTGTACGGCTCGGGGCCGATAGCCATGGTCGGTACGCCGTGGATCCTGATCGGCTGCTACTTCACCGTGGCCCTGCCTTTCATGTACCGGGCCATCACCAACAACCTGCAAGCCATCAACCTGCACGACTTGATGGACGCTGCCCAACTGCTCGGCGCCAGCACCTGGCAGGCGGCGTTTCTGGTGGTGTTGCCGAACTTGCGCAAAGGCTTGCTGGTGGCGTTGCTGCTGTCGTTTTCGTTCCTGTTTGGCGAGTTTGTGTTTGCCAACATCCTGGTCGGCACCCGCTACGAAACCTTGCAGGTGTTCCTCAATAACATGCGTAACAGCAGCGGCCATTTCACCAGTGCGCTGGTGATCTCGTACTTCCTATTTGTACTGGTGCTGACTTGGGTTGCCACCTTCCTGAACAAGGACAAAAGCCAATGAGTTTTGTCAGCGTCGAACACCTGCAAAAAACCTACTCCGGCACGCCGGTCTTCAGCGACATCAACTTCACCATCAGCAAGGGCGAGTTCGTCACCCTGCTCGGCCCGTCGGGCTGCGGCAAGTCAACGCTGCTGCGCTGCATCGCCGGGCTGACGCCGGTGGATGACGGCAAGATCCTCCTCGATGGCCAGGACATCGTGCCGCTCAATCCGCAAAAACGCGGGATTGGCATGGTGTTTCAAAGTTACGCGCTATTCCCCAACATGACTGTTGAGCAAAACGTCGCGTTTGGCCTGCGCATGCAAAAGGTCAATGCCAATGACAGCCAAAAACGCGTAGCTGAAGTGCTGCAACTGGTCGAGCTCAATGACTTTGCCAAGCGCTACCCGCACCAACTCTCGGGCGGCCAATGCCAGCGTGTGGCGCTGGCCCGCTCACTGGTGACGCGCCCGCGCCTGTTGCTGTTGGACGAGCCCCTGTCAGCGCTGGACGCCCGTATCCGCAAGCATTTGCGCGAGCAGATCCGGCAGATCCAGCGTGAGCTGGGGCTGACCACGATTTTCGTCACCCACGACCAGGAAGAAGCGCTGACCATGAGTGATCGCATCTTCCTGATGAACCAGGGCCGGATCGTCCAGAGCGGCAATGCCGAAAGCCTCTATGTCGCCCCGGTGGACGTGTTTGCCGCGAGTTTTATTGGCAACTACAACCTGCTGGACGCCGACACCGCCAGCCGTTTGTTGCAGCGCCCGGTCACCAGCCGCATCGCCATACGCCCGGAAACCCTGGGCTTGAGCCTGCACGGCGAGGCCGACACACTGATCCGCAACCACAGCCTGCTGGGCAACGTGATCCGCTATCGGGTCGAAGTCCGTGGCGTGGAGTTGATCGTGGACGTGCTCAACCGTTCTGCGGCCGACCTTTACGCGGATGGTCAGCGCGTGGCGTTGACCATCGATTCCAGCGCCTTATGTGAGGTAGCCTGATGCTTTTGAGCACCATGAAAAGGGAGTTGCACTGATGGCCCTGGCAATTTTTGACCTGGATGAAACGTTGATTCACGGCGACTGCGCCACCTTGTGGAGCGAGCAAATGGGCCGCCTCGGCTGGGTCGATCCGCAGGCGTTTTTAAAGCGCAATAACGAACTGATGCACGCCTACAGCCAAGGCAAGTTGAGGATGGAAGATTACATGGCCTTCAGCCTGGAGCCCTTGATCGGACGGACCCCTGAAGAAATCGAGCATTTGGTCGGCCCGTGGGTTGAAGACTTTATCGAGCCGATCATTTTCAGTGACGCGACCAAAACCGTGGCCGCTCACCGCAAGGCCGGCGATCGCATTTTGATTATTTCGGCGTCTGGTGTGCACTTGGTCAAACCGATTGCCGAGCGTCTGGGCATTGATGAAGTGCTGGGTATTGAACTGGAAGTTGCGCACGGTACGTACACCGGCAACACCGTGGGCACCCTGACCTACCGTGATGGCAAGATCACACGCCTGCTGGAATGGCTGGACGAACAAGAAGAAAACCTTGAGGGCGCGAGTTTTTATTCTGATTCACGCAACGACTTGCCGTTGCTGCTCAAAGTAGATCACCCGCATGCGGTCAACCCGGACCCGGTCTTGCGTGAGCACGCTGAAAAGGCGGGCTGGCCAATTCATCACTGGAAGTAAATAGGCTAACTGTAGGAGCGAGCTTGCCTCGCGATCTTTTGATCTTTTTAAAAGATCGCGAGGCAAGCTCGCTCCTACAGTTATGTGTCAACTACACCAGGCTCGCGTCGATCACCAGCACCAGCTTGCCCGACACCTGATTGCTGGCCAATTCGGCAAACGCCGCCTGGGCCTCTTCAATCGGGAAGGTTTTGGCCAACTGCGGGCTCAAGCGGCCTTCGGCAAACAACGGCCACACTTGCTGATTGAGATCACTCAACAAATCCGCCTTGAACTGGTCGCCGCGGCTGCGCAATGTCGAACCCAGCAACTGGATGCGCTTGCCCAACACCAAGGCCAGATCCAGCTCGGCCTTGCGTCCACCCATCAAGCCAATCAAAACCCAACGCCCGTCCAGTGCCAACAACTTGAGGTTGGACTCAACATAGTTGGCGCCCACCGGGTCGAGTACCACATCAAACGGCCCCAGCGCCTTGAGGCTGTCCAGCCCTTCGGTGCGCACTGCGCCGCCCTGGGCACCCAGGGCCTCGCAATAGGCCAGACGCTCGGCCGAACCGACCGTCACCCAGCACGGGCTGCCAAAGGCTTTGCACAGCTGAATAGCGGCTGAACCAACTCCACTTGCTCCGGCATGCAGCAACACTTTTTCGCCCGGCTTCAGGGCCGCCAATTGGAACAGATTAAGCCATGCAGTGCTGTACACCTCGGGCAGGGCGGCCGCCTCAATCAGCGACAACCCTTCGGGCACCGGCAAGGCATGGCGCCCATCAACGACAACCTCTTGCGCCATGCCACCGCCCGCCAACAGCGCGCACACGCGGTCTCCGACTTGCCAGGAAGACCCTGGCCCGACCTCGCTGACCACGCCCGAGCACTCCAGCCCCAGCATCTGGCTGGCGCCAGGCGGTGGCGGATACAACCCCTGGCTTTGCAAAAGATCGGCGCGATTAAGGCCCGCTGCCGCCACACGAATTCGAATTTGTCCTACATCACAACGTGGGCTTGGTTCTTCAACCCACTTCACTTGTCCCTCAACGCCTTGCAATGCTTTCACAGTGCCTCCATAGTGAGTCTGGACTGAGCCCGGTGCTGCTGCATCGGGCTTCTTGCATTATGCGGCCGGTTCTTAGGGAACCGGCGACTTCAAAGACGGCCTAATATGCGTTATCAATTGCCCCCGCGTCGACTCAGCATGAAGCATTTATTCCCTAGCACCGCTCTCGCACTCTTCATTGGCTTAGGCGTTTTGCCGTTTTCGGCCACTACGTTCGCCGCTAACAGTTGGGATAACCTTCAGCCCGATCGTGATGAGGTAATTGCCAGTCTTAACGTTGTTGAGCTGCTCAAACGCCATCATTACAGCAAGCCGCCACTGGATGACGCACGTTCCGCGATCATATATGACAGCTACCTGAAGCTGCTCGATCCTTCGCGCAGTTACTTTCTGGCCAGTGATATCGCCGAATTCGACAAATGGAAATTCCAGTTTGACGACTTCCTCAAGAGCGGCGATCTCAATCCCGGCTTCACCATCTACAAGCGCTACCTGGATCGCGTCAAGTCGCGTCTGGACTTCGCCCTTGGCGAACTGAACAAAGGCGTGGACTCGTTCGACTTCACCACCAAAGAGACCCTGCAGATCGACCGCAAGGACGCTCCGTGGCTCAAGACTGAAGCCGAACTCAATGATCTGTGGCGCAAACGTCTCAAGGACGAAGTCCTGCGCCTGAAAATCGCTGGCAAAGAGCCGTCGAAAATTCAGGAACTGCTGACCAAGCGCTACAAAAACCAGTTGAGCCGTCTTGACCAGACCCGCAGCGAAGACATCTTCCAGGCGTACATCAATACCTTCGCCATGTCTTACGACCCGCACACCAATTATCTGTCGCCAGATAACGCGGAAAACTTCGACATCAACATGAGCCTGTCGCTGGAAGGCATCGGTGCCGTGTTGCAGAGCGATAACGACCAGGTGAAGATCGTGCGCCTGGTGCCGGCGGGCCCCGCCGACAAGACCAAGCAAGTCGCTCCGGCAGACAAAATCATCGGCGTTGCCCAAGGCGACAAAGAGATGGTCGACGTGATCGGCTGGCGCCTGGACGAAGTGGTCAAGTTGATTCGTGGCCCTAAAGGCTCTGTGGTACGCCTGGAAGTGATTCCTGCGAGCAATGCCCCTAACGACCAGACCAGCAAGATTGTCTCCATCACCCGTGAAGCGGTGAAGCTTGAAGAGCAGGCGGCGAAAAAGTCGATCCTCAACCTCAAGCAGGATGGCAAAGATTACAAACTGGGCGTGATCGAAATCCCGGCGTTCTACCTGGACTTCAAGGCCTACCGTGCCGGTGACCCGAACTACAAGAGCACGACCCGCGACGTTAAAAAACTGCTGACCGAGTTGCAGAATGAAAAAGTCGATGGCGTGATTATCGACCTGCGCAACAACGGTGGTGGTTCGTTGCAGGAAGCGACCGAGCTGACCAGCCTGTTTATCGACAAGGGCCCAACGGTTCTGGTGCGTAACGCTGACGGTAAAGTCGACGTGCTTGAAGACGAAAATCCGGGCGCGTTCTACAAAGGCCCGATGGCGTTGCTGGTCAATCGCTTGTCGGCATCGGCGTCGGAGATTTTTGCCGGGGCCATGCAGGACTACCACCGCGCGCTGATTATCGGCGGCCAAACGTTCGGCAAGGGCACGGTGCAAACCATTCAGCCGCTGAACCACGGCGAACTGAAACTGACACTGGCCAAGTTCTACCGGGTTTCCGGGCAGAGCACCCAGCATCAGGGCGTACTGCCTGACGTCGCCTTCCCGTCGATTATCGACACCAAGGAAATCGGCGAAAGTGCACTGCCTGAGGCCATGCCGTGGGACACCATCCGCCCTGCGATCAAGCCGGCGGCTGACCCGTTCAAGCCGTTCATTGCGCAACTGAAAGCGGATCACGATGCGCGTGTGGCTAAAGATGCCGAGTTCATCTTTATCCGCGACAAGCTGGCCCTGGCCGACAAGCTGATGGCCGAGAAAACCGTGAGCCTGAACGAGGCCGACCGTCGCGCACAACACGCCGATATCGATGCCCAGCAGTTGGTGATGGAAAACGCCCGCCGCAAGGCCAAAGGCGAAGCACCGCTCAAGGAAATGAAGAAAGAAGACGAAGACGCCTTGCCGGTGGAGCCTGAAAAGACCAAGCCAGAAGACGACGCTTACCTGAGTGAAACCGGGCGCGTCCTGCTGGACTACCTCAAGCTCAACCCACAGGCAGCGAAGAAGTAACCTTCACGTGCCTCGCGATCTTTTGAACGTTTAAAAGATCGCGAGGCAAGCTCGCTCCTACGGGGTTTTGGTGTAAAAAAGGGCGAGCCGCATCATGCGGCCCGCCCTTTTTGTCTTTACGCTTCTTCGTGTTCGTAACTGTGTTCAAACACCCGAACCACTTCCGAGGCGTGCCAGGAGGCTGCCGCGACGCCATCCGGCGGCCCGGCAAAACGCCCAAGGCGCCCCACGCATTCAAAAAAACCGGTGCGGGGCAGACGGCTCGCCCCTTGGCTGATCACCAGCGAACTGCGTAGCGGCTGTTCGGCCTTCACGTCCATTGCCGCCAGATGCTCCAGCGCGGAGGTGAGGGTCAACATGGCCGGGCTGGGCAACTGCAAACGCTCCAGCAATGCCCGGTATGTCACTAAATGGCGCTGTCGACGCGCCTGATCAAGCTCAGCCAGTAACCCATCCCAGTGTTGACGACTGATGCGCACGTTCATGAGGCTTCCCTCCAGCCCGCAACGCCCAGCTCCCAGGCCAGGCTGCGGCGAATGGCAAGATCCGGCAGACGTTCACCGGTTTCGATCATTCCCAAGTACGACGGGCTAATGCCTACCGTGCGTGCCAGCACCTCCAGGGCCAAACCCTTGCCCTCGCGCAGACCACGCAGTTGATCGAGCCCTGGCAGCGCCTGTACAGGCTCAGGCGGCTGTCGTTCAGTATCAGGGATGAGTGTTGTCGCTACCGGAGCGTCGATACCCGCAGCCTTGAGTAGCGCCAGGTAGCTCTGCCACGAAAGAACCGCATATTCGGGTTCTCCATTGCGCTTGATGATTTGAAGATCCATTGCTAACCCCGTCAGATTTTTAGACAGATCAAGTCGGAATTTTCCTTAGAAGCTTAATCCTAACAGCCGCTGAGGTCTCTGGGGTTTTTGATCTTCTTACTCGTGTTCACCTTCGCCGCAGGAATAAGCCCGATAAACGCGAAATGTTATCCACACAAATTGTGGATAACCTTGTGAACAGAGCAGATTTTTCGCTCTGAAAGCCACGTTCTATAAGGGCTGCGCTTAGATCGGGCATTTTTTACACACATAAAAAAACACATAAATTCATTGACTTGCTGGTCAGCAACTACTAGCCACCAGAACAGATGCGACAAATAACCGCTGGTCGGGGGATAAACAGACGGGCCAGGCCCAGATACAACAACGCCCCGTCAGGACGGGGCGTTGTGTGAAAACAGAGGCTGCTTACTTGGCAGCATCGGCCTCTGGTTTTGCAGGGTCTTTGATGCCCAGCAGTTCCAGGTCGAATACCAGCACCGAGTTGGCCGGGATCGCCGGGCTTGGGCTTTGTGCGCCGTAAGCCAGTTCGCTAGGGATGTAGAGCTTGTACTTCTCACCCACGTGCATCAGTTGCAGGCCTTCAACCCAACCCGGGATCACGCCGCTGACTGGCAGGTCAATCGGGCTACCGCGCTCGATGGAGCTGTCGAAAACCTTGCCGTCAATCAGCTTGCCTTCGTAGTGAACGGTCACGACGTCAGTTGGCTTTGGCTGTGGGCCATCGGCCTTTTTGATGACTTCGTACTGCAGGCCAGAAGCAGTGGTGACAACACCTGCTTTCTTGCCGTTTTCTTCGAGGAATTTTTTACCGGCGGCAGAGGCTTCGTCGCTCATCTTGGCCAGGCGCTCTTCAGCGCGTTTTTGCAGGGCAGCGAACGCTTCGATCAGTTCGTCATCCTTAAGCTTTTGCTCTTTCTTGCCGACGGCATCTTCGATGCCCAAGGCTACGGCTTTGGAATCCAGATCATCCATGCCTTCTTGAGCCAGGCTTTTACCCATGTTCAGGCCAATGCCATAAGAGGCTTTTTGTGCCGGGGTTTTCAGCTCTACGCTGGTCTGCGAGTCGCAACCCGCCAGTACCAGGCTTACCAGAGCCACAGCTGCCGCCAACCGATGCTGTTTCATGCTATTTCCTTGTTCATGCGCCAAATGGGCAATCGAATAAAGCCGCGAGCTTATCAGGCGGCCGCAACCAATGGCTACCGGCATGAGAGAGGCAAATCGCGGATAAGTTCATGTCTAAATCACAATTCATAATTACCGCAACTTTTGCTAACACTTCAAGCACGCTGTCAAACCTGTCCCTCCCCTCCCCGATCAAACCGATAGCCACTTGATGCTAGCCGCTCGCTCAGGCATAAGACTGAAAAAATTCCTACAAGGAGCGTTATTTTGCGATTGTTTTACCGTGTGCTGTCAGGGCTTGGCGTGGCCTTGGTGTTAGGGCTGTGTGTGGTTGTCTACTTCATCGCCAACCCAAAACTGCCTGCTTACACCGCGCCGCAGCACGTGCACTACCAGGACCAATGGAGCGAGGCGGATCGGCAAGTTTATTACTACACGCCCCAGGGCACCCAAGTGAAAGGCCTGCATTACGACTGGTTCAGTGCCCTGGAGCTGCCCTTCTCGACGCAACACTTCGCTGCGCCTGAGTATTTGGCGCGGTTTGGCTTTTTGGTCGACCCGCAGCAACAAGCCAGCGCGGCCAACCCGGCCAACTTGCCCGTCGGCTTCACTCGCCATCAGAACCCCGGCAGCCCCGTTGAGTATCTGGACATCACCTGCGCGGCCTGCCACACCGGCGAGCTGCGTTACAAAGGCCAGGCCCTGCGCATTGACGGTGGCCCGGCGCAACACGTGCTGCCTTCCAGCGTACCGACCCTGCGCGGCGGCAGCTTTGGCCAGGCGCTGGTCGCAAGCCTGGCAGCCACGTATTACAACCCCTGGAAATTTGAGCGTTTTGCCCGCACGGTTCTGGGCGATAACTATGAAGCCGGGCACAAGCAACTGCGCAAGGACTTCAAGGCCTCGCTGGACACCTTTCTGGCCGTGGCCTGGAACGACACCCATCGCGGCCTTTACCCGACGCTCGAAGGCCCGGGGCGCACCGATGCCTTTGGCCGGATTGCCAATGCCAGCTTCGGCGACGCGATCTCGCCCGACAACTATCGAGTGGCCAATGCGCCGGTAGACTACCCGCACCTGTGGGACATGTGGACGTTCGACTGGGTGCAATGGAATGGCTCGGCCCAACAGCCCATGGCACGCAATATCGGTGAAGCCTTGGGCGTCGGCGCAACCCTGAACTTCTTCGACAGCCACGGTCAGCCGCTGCAAGGCGACCAGCGCTACCCGTCCAGCGTGCGGGTCAACGACTTGCACCTGATTGAAGAAACCCTGCAACGACTCAAACCTCCCGTTTGGCCCGAAGACCTGTTCGGCAAGATCGACCGCCCGCTGGCCGCCAAAGGCCGCCGTCTTTTTACCGAGAACTGCGCAGGTTGCCACGTGCCGCCCGTGGTTGAAGACAACGGCCGTCTGGTCAAGCAACTTAAGATGCTGCCGGTCGAGGTGATCGGTACCGATCCCAATACCGCCACTAACATCGCAGACAATCGCTACGACCTCAGCGCTCTGCAGTGGGACCCGGCCGAGCTGGCCAGCATGAACGTCAACCTCCTCCCCAAGAGCGAGCAGCCGCTGGACATGCATCAGCTGTCTGTCGCCAAGGGCCTGGCCTATGTCACCGCCTTTGTTGAAAAGCGCGCCTACAAGGACGCTGCCGTCAGCCCTGAAGAGCAAGCACGCCTCAACGGCTTTGGCCTGCCGATTGGCGTACTGGAGTTGCGCGCCTACAAGGCTCGCCCGCTGGATGGCATCTGGGCCACTGCGCCCTACCTGCACAACGGCTCTGTGCCGACGGTGTATCAACTGCTGTCGCCGCAGTCAGAACGTGCGCAAACCTTCTATCGCGGCAATTTTGAGTACGACCCGCGCCACTTGGGCTACCGCACAGACGCCTTTGATGGCGGCTTTGTGCTGGACACCCGCATCAGTGGCAACCACAACAGCGGCCATGAGTTCCGGGCCGGGCCACAGGGCAACGGCGTGATTGGTCGCCTGCTGCAACCTGAAGAGCGCTGGGCCTTGATCGAGTACCTGAAAGTGCTCGGCGGCCCGCTCGAACACCAGTTGCCCAACGAATAACGATTAAAAGGATGTTTGCATGCTGACCACTTTATGGCTTCGACTCGGCACCTGGCTGGGCAAGCTGTTACTCGCCCTGATCGTGCTGGGGCTGCTGGGCTGGGCGCTGACAACAGGCTGGTATGCCTGGAAGTACCGCGGTCCTGTTTCAGCACAGGAGCAGATCCCGGCCGGTGAAGCCGCGATGACTCAAGACACGATCCAGACGGCGATTAAAATCGTCGACCAACACCGCGAAAACACTCGCTACCTGCGCGATGCTCACGCCAAGGCGCATGGCTGCGTCAAAGCCGAGGTCAAAGTGCTCGATGACCTCGACCCGGCCTTGCGCCAAGGCGTGTTTGCAGCGCCGGGCAAAACCTGGCAAGCCGTGATGCGCCTGTCCAACGGTAATGCTTACCCGCAATTTGACAGCATCCGCGACGCCCGCGGCATGGCGATCAAGTTGCAGGACGTGCCGGGTACGCAGCTGTTGCCCAGCCAGCAAGGGCGCGGCGAACAGGATTTTGTGATGTTCAACCACCCCAACTTCTTTGTCAGCGATGTGGCGGAGTATCGTCAGAACATCGCGGCCCAGGCCGACGGCAAAAAAGTGCTGGCGTTTTTTCCGTCCTGGGACCCGCGCAGTTGGCAAGTGCGGCACCTGTTTATTGCCTTGGCCACCTTGGCACCCGCACCCGCCAGCCCGACACAAACCACCTACTATTCGGTGTCGCCTTACAAGTTCGGGACGGCCAATGCCAAATTCAGAGTGGCACCGGACGCTGACACCTGCCCGGCCTACAGCCTGCCCAAACAGAATCAGGACCTGCCGAACTTCTTGCGCAGTGCGTTGACTCAGCAACTCAGCACAGACCGCACGCCTGCCTGTTTTGTGTTGCAGATTCAGCGTCAGGATGCCAACCGCTACATGCCGATTGAAGACACCAGTGTTGAATGGAAGGCGTCTGATGCGCCATTCGAAACCGTGGCGCGCATCACCGTAGCGCCGCAAGACTTCGACACCCCGAGCCAGAACCTGGCGTGTGACAACCTGTCGTTCAGCCCATGGCACGGCATCGAAGAGCACCGGCCAATTGGCGGTATCAACCGCCTGCGCAAAGCCGTGTATGACTCGGTCAGCGAGTACCGCCACAGCCGTAACGCCGAGCAATAACGCGTCCCGCCACACACTGTAGGAGCGAGCTCGTCTCGCGATCTTTTGACCGTTAAAAGATCGCGAGGCAAGCTCGCTCCTACAGTGTTGGCGACACGGCAAACGGCGCCCAGTCGGGGCCAATCCTTCCCTCTTGCGTCCATACCTCGTCAGTCGTAATGACCTCCAGCTTGCCCGCTTCGGCTACACGGTGGACGTAGCTCTGTGCATTACGGTCGTAAGGGAAAAGTCTCGCTTCAATATCTGACACGGTCGTGTGAGTGCGGTTTATAAGGGTGACCAGCTCTGCTTCTGACTCTGTCGCGTCGCTCTGATAGCGCAGTAACCCGCCCTCCCGTGCACAAAAGAAGACGTCGCAGCCAGGCGTTGCGCGCACCAGCAACAAACTGGTCAGCAGCGCGCTGGGGGAAAAGAAATCACCAAACAACTCGTTGGTAGTGTCATGCAACAGCGCATCCGGTTCTTCACCTGACAAGTAAACCCCGACGATGCGGTAACCCTCGGGCACCACCGGCACTCCGCTGGGATCCTTGGGGAACACCACATCCCAGTCAAATTCAAAAAAAGGCGTTTCTAATGCACGGGTATAAACGTACACGTCAGCGTCCAGCTGCTTGAGCACAAACCCGGCAAATTGCGTGTGTTTGCGCAAGAGCATGGCCTGATGAACAGCCTTCACCGCGTCTACTACATCGCTGTACACACTGGAACACAGTGCGGGCTTGTCGACCGAGGTCCGCCCCTTCTGCTGATCGGCCTTCCAGTTCGCACCCAGCCGGGTGCGTCGATCCCAGTGAGCCCCCGCCAGCACAATGCTGAGTTCCCCCGCCAGGCAGATCAAACCAATCAAGTCAGAGGGCATCAACGACCCCAAGTCATAGGCTCTTTCAAACGTCCCGGGATACAGCGCACGCTTGCGTGAAAGTAAAGGCAACAAGGCTTTCTCAAGGTCTGAACCACTGGCGACGTAGCTCAATACGCACTTGTCGGGGCAGGACAAATAGAAGCGCGGGTAGTTGTGTTTATAGCGAATCGCTTGATTGAGGTCGTGAATCGAAAAAAAGTTGTCTTGCAACTCGCTTTCCTCGTGCACCTGCCAAGGCATCCGTTGAATGGAAGTATTGGAGTGGTACATCCCTTCAATGGTGTAGCCCTGGATCGGCAGGAATAAACCCTCATCAGACAATGACAGCACGTCGGCAGGGTCAAAGGACGTGCTGGAACCCGCATGTGGCAGGGTGGCGTAATAGCGGTTCTGCCTGGCGAGTATAAAGCCGCCGTAAACAATGCCATTCTTGATGGCCGCAATGAGCTCGTGGGCGTACACCGCCGCATCATCGGCACTGATGAAGGCGGGGCTTAACGACGGGATTAATACAGAAGCAGTTTGCGCGCTGGTACTCATGGAAAAGTCCTTGTCTTGGCGTGGGCCGGGCGCTGTTCGCCCAGCGTGAAATCACGCGTCAAGTTTCAAGGTATTCATGGCAGCACGTGCGTTACTGGGGTAGTGACGGTCATGGTTCGCACGCCACCACCGTCACGGGTTCAACTGGCCCATCCGTGGGCCCGTCAGCCCACTCAATGAACCGGCAGTTCAACCCCTTCAAACAGGTCTTCGAGTTCCTGCTTGTTATGGCAGGCAATGGCCTTGGCCATCACTTCGCGGGTCAGGTGCGGCGCGAATTTCTCAATGAAATCGCACATGAAACCGCGCAGGAAGGTACCGCGACGGAAACCAATCTTGGTGATGCTCGACTCGAACAATTCGCTGGCATCCAGAACTACAAGGTCTTTGTCCAGGTTGGTGTCCACGGCCATCTTGGCCACAATACCGACGCCCAGGCCCAAGCGTACGTAAGTCTTGATCACGTCAGCGTCAGCTGCGGTGAACACCACTTTGGGGGTAAGGCCGCGATGGCTGAAGGCTTCGTCCAGCTTGGAACGGCCGGTAAAACCAAAGACGTAAGTCACAATCGGGTATTCAGCCAAGGCCTCAAGGGTCAGCTTCGGCAGTTTGGTCAGCGGGTGGCCTTGAGGCACGACCACGCAACGGTTCCAGCGGTAGCACGGCATCATTACCAGGTCGCCGAACAGCTCCAGCGCTTCAGTGGCAATTGCAAAATCGACGGTGCCGTCAGCGGCCATTTCAGCAATTTGCATCGGCGAGCCCTGATGCATATGCAGGGCGACGTCCGGGTATTGCTTGATGAAGTTGCTGATAACCGGCGGCAAGGCATAGCGCGCCTGAGTGTGCGTGGTAGCAATCGACAACGTGCCTTTTTTCTCGTTGGAAAACTCTTGAGCGATCTGCTTGATGCTCTCAACCTTGCGCAGGATTTCACCGGCGGTGGTGATGATACGCTCGCCCGCCGGTGTGACACGGGTCAGGTGTTTGCCACTGCGCGCAAATACTTCAACGCCCAACTCGTCTTCCAGCAAACGGATCTGTTTACTGATCCCCGGCTGTGAGGTGTAGAGACTCTGAGCGGTAGCTGAAACGTTGAGGTCGTGGTGCGCCACTTCCCAGATGTAGCGCAGTTGTTGAAGCTTCATATGCATCCCTCAGAGCAAATAGGCGCCATGACTATCGGCGGCGATATATAACTATATGGAAGGTCAGAAGAATAAATCTAGAACTTTTTTATCGTTTTTAGCAGTTCGTCACCTTCATCCGTCGGTGCGCCGCCGACGTTGCACCAACGGCACCAGGTACACCGGCACCTGCGCCTGCTCTACGACGCGGCTTGCGTTGTGCCCCAAGTGGCTGTTTGCGCCAGTAGACTGGCCGTGACTGCCGAGGATCACCAGGTCAACCCCAAGCTTTCGCGACTCCTCCAGAATGACGTGGGCGGGCTCGCCCTGAACCACCTTGACCGAACGGATCAAGGCAAGTTCCTGCGCCCCTTCGCCCAGTTCATCTTGAAGACTCTCGAATACGCGCTGCTCAATATTGGACAGCATGGCGGTCATGCCCTGCTGCTGCAGTTCATGCAGCGCCTGCTCATCCAGATAACTTTGCAATACCGATTCGGCGAACAGCCCCATAGGCTCCACAACGTGAAGTACATACAAGTCTGCCTTGAAACTGCGGGCCAGCCCCAAAGCGTGCTGCATCACAACAGGAGCATAAATACCGAGGTCTGTGGCGAACAGTATCGAGCGAATCATGCGACCTCCTCGACAGGCGTTATGGCCGAGATGAATTCAGCTTAGCAGCGCCCGGACAAGTTCGATGACCCGCGCGATGACTTACACGCACAGTTGGGGTAGCACAAGGTTCAAGGCAGTTCGTCGGGCTCAAGCAGCAAGGCCAGTTTAAGGTGGTGGGCCAACTCCCCCTCACTCAAGCGCGACTTCAATTCACCGTAAAAAGCACCGTCACGCACGACAAACATTGCAGGAAGGTGGAAGATCTCGTAACGCTCGACCAGGCCACCGTTGTCACCGGCGTCAATCCAGCACAGCTGATCAATGGGCAACTGCATTTCGGGCAGCATTTTGCGCGCCGTGCGGCAGCTCGAACACCCGGTGCTGGTGAACACCAGCAAGGTCGTGCCGGGCAGCGTCAGCAGGCGCTGGTCCGCATCAAAGTCTGTCAGTTCCATTTCAGTCACTATACTCAGCTAACAAGATCAAAATACTGGCACTTTGGAGTCTGTGTACATGGGTCGTTTTTTGCCTCACCCAGATGATGTTCCTGTTCAGATCACCCCTCGCAAGCACCCTGCCCTTTCGCGCCAGAAGCTGAACACTATCAGCCTGGGGGGTGTTGCGTGCAACAGTGACAGAGGCTGGAGGCGCGGCACGGCGGTTGATATGTACATGCCCACCCTGGGCGACACCGCCCACTACCCGGGCTATATCGCCTGGTGTGAAAAACACGCCGACGGCTACCGCGTCGGTGT
The DNA here is from genome assembly GCF_001043025.1 of Pseudomonas helleri. Taxonomy (GTDB): domain Bacteria; phylum Pseudomonadota; class Gammaproteobacteria; order Pseudomonadales; family Pseudomonadaceae; genus Aquipseudomonas; species Aquipseudomonas helleri. The sequence goes on from NZ_JYLD01000004.1 coordinate 210,923, forward strand.
GGCCTTTACCGATGACCAGACCCTGTTTGGTGCGCGCATGGGTGAGCAGGTGTGTCAGATCGAACACTATTGCCGCCAGCGCAATCAACTCAACCTGCCCTTCGAAAACAAGGATGCGCTGGCCCTGGAATGGGTCAACCTGCACGCTCCAGAGTTTTCCCAGGAAACTCTGGAGCAGGCCCTGGCACAACCTGCGCTGGATTAAACCGCTGTGTGCCCATTGTCGAATAACCGCTTAACGCGTTAAGGTTCCGCTCCCCGATGCGCTCAATCAAGCTGTGCTCCGCCGCACGGGGATCGCTGGCGGCCGGCACCCGTGACCTGACGAGTAACACGATGGCTGATTTACCGATCGACGACCTTAACGTTGCCTCCAACGAAACCCTGATCACACCTGAACGCCTCAAGCGCGAGATCCCTCTCAGCGCTACAGCGCTGCAGACCGTGAACAAAGGGCGTGAGGTCATTCGCAACATCCTGGATGGCAAAGACCATCGCCTGTTCGTTGTCATCGGGCCTTGCTCGATCCACGACCTCAAGGCGGCTCATGAATACGCTGAGCGCCTGAAGGTACTTGCGGCTGAAGTCAGCGACACGCTGTATCTGGTCATGCGCGTTTATTTCGAAAAACCACGGACCACCGTGGGCTGGAAAGGCCTGATCAACGACCCGTACCTGGACGACTCGTTCAAAATCGAAGACGGTCTGCACATCGGCCGTAAATTGCTTCTGGACCTGGCCGAAATGGGCCTGCCAACCGCCACTGAAGCCCTTGACCCGATTTCTCCGCAGTACCTGCAAGACCTCATCAGCTGGTCTGCCATTGGTGCGCGTACCACCGAGTCGCAAACTCACCGCGAAATGGCCTCTGGCCTGTCTTCGGCAGTTGGCTTTAAAAACGGCACCGATGGCGGCCTGACCGTTGCGATCAACGCCTTGCAGTCAGTGTCCAGCCCGCACCGTTTCCTGGGTATCAACCAGGAAGGTGGCGTGTCCATCGTCACCACCAAAGGCAACGCCTACGGCCACGTGGTATTGCGCGGTGGCAATGGCAAGCCGAACTATGACTCGGTCAGCGTGGCGCTCTGCGAGCAAGCCCTGACCAAGGCTAAAATCACTCCGAACATCATGGTCGACTGCAGCCACGCCAACTCCAACAAAGACCCGGCGTTGCAACCGCTGGTGATGGAGAACGTGGCCAATCAGATCCTTGAAGGCAACCAGTCGATCATCGGCCTGATGGTTGAAAGCCACCTGAACTGGGGCTGCCAGGCGATCCCTAAAAACCTTGAAGACTTGCAGTATGGTGTCTCGATCACCGATGCCTGCATCGACTGGGCAAGCACAGAAAACACCTTGCGCAGCATGCATGCCAAGCTCAAGGATGTCTTGCCCAAGCGGGCTCGCGGCTGATTTTTCAGCGCACATAAAAAACGCCGGGCTAGCCCGGCGTTTTTTATGGAATGCTATTTCAGGTTTTAGCCTGAGTACGCTTGTGGCGCTCCATATAGCGTTCAACATAGGAACACGAAGGAATCACTTCGTAGCCCATTTTTTCGGCGTAATCGAGCGCCTGCTCGGTCAACGCGGCCGCAATGCCTCGCCCACGCAACGCGTTGGGCACAAAGGTGCGGTAAATATCCAGAGTCTGCTTACCCAAATCCATGTAGGTCAGGTAGGCACGGTGACCGTCGACAGTGGTCTCAAACTGGTGACCTGCCTGGTCATGGTGGATGGACAGCGCCTCGCTCATCATTACTCCTCGCGGGTCTTGGACTGTGACCTCTACCTTACTCATGTTTTTGTGCCGAGGGAACCCAGATACTGGCCCTGTGTCATTGCCGTTACACAGCAACCGGAACAGCCTCTGCAACAGGCACACAGACAACGGCAGGCACGCCGACAGGCAAAATTAAGAATAGTCGCTCTCGCAATTGATGCTCAGTGTGTGCTCGCACGCAAAAGACTTATCTATGACGCAGGCGCCCTCTTGAAGTCACTTCACGCGGTCTTTATATTTGCAAGCCGCTTGCTCAAGACGACCAAAGACGGGCAGTTTTCTCGGACACAATCTGTTAAATCTAGCCCATTGGCATTGATTGCCAAATATTTTTTTTGGTTCTTGCGCTAGGTCAGTTTACTTACTACAAGTAATGGGTAGTATGTACGCCGGCTGTTTCCTCATGTTGAAGGAGCAGCTTTAATTAGAAAGTCCTTGAAGGGGAACACGATGAACAACGTTCTGAAATTCTCTGCTCTGGCATTGGCCGCAGTTCTGGCTACCGGTTGCAGCAGCGTATCTAAAGAAACTGAAGCCCGTCTGACTGCAACTGAAGACGCAGCAGCTCGTTCCCAGGCTCGTGCTGACGAAGCCTACCGCAAAGCTGACGAAGCTCTGGCTGCTGCTCAAAAAGCACAACAGACTGCTGATGAAGCTAACGAACGTGCTCTGCGTATGCTTGAAAAAGCTAGCCGCAAGTAATAGTCCTTCGGGATTATTATCGAAGCCGACCCATTTTTATGGGTCGGCTTTTTTTATGCCTGCTACCAACTAAGCAGGCAATAAAAAACCGCCAGGGCGTTAACCGTGGCGGCTGTTTTAGTGCCTGGGTGCGTTACTGAACGTAGTCCAGCGACTGACCCTGTTGCACCGTGGTGTTGGCCACACCGATCTCCTGAGGTATGCCGGTTTCGGCACCGACCACAGGGAACGCTTTGTCTTTGTCGATCTGGATGACCTTTTCCAGGTCTTTATGCTTAAGCAGGAAGTTGATAAAGCCTGCGTACTTGTTCTGCAGATCTTCCTGAGTCAAATGCGACTTGTCACTTTTGGCTAGCAAAGAGCCATCTTTGACATTCAACGGCTCGTGCACTTCAAGGAATACCTTGCCGCCACTTACACCGAGTTTGTACGGTTCGTTGATGATGCGAACCGGCGTGCCCACCGGCACCATGCTGGCCATCTCGAGTACGTTTTTGTTAAGCATGCGGAAACAGCCGTGGCTGGTGCCTGTGCCGATACCGAACTTGGCGTTGGAACCATGAATCAGGTAACCCGGCATGCCCAGGGTGAACTTGAACGGCCCCAGCGGGTTGTCCGGCCCTGCCGGCACAACGTTAGGCAGCGGGTCACCATTGGCGGCGTGTTCGGCCTTGATCGAAGCAGGAGGCGTCCAGGTCGGGTTTGGCGTTTTGGCCGTGACCTTGGTCAGGCCCAAAGGCGAGCCCCAGCCTTCACGGCCGATCCCCAGCGGAAAGGTGTACACCTTGTTCTGGCCTTTGGGGAAATAATACAAGCGGTACTCGGCAAGGTTGATCACGATGCCTTCGCGCTTGCCCGGCGGCAGGATGAACTGGGTCGGCAAGACAATATCGGTGTCAACGATCGAGCCGTCGAGGTTCTTTTTGACAGGCAGCCAGGCATCCACACCTGGGTTGGCGGCAATCATTTCGGAGTAGCCCAGTTCGTACTGGTTGCCAAGGTCCGAGAAAGAATCTTCGTATTTGCCCTTGATGACTTGCACCTGCCCGACCACGTCTTCACCCGGTGGCGGCAGCGGAAATTCAAGCGCATGAACGGGACCCGCAACACACAGTGCGGCAACTGACAGATAACGGGTGACAGCAGGTAAGCGCGAGAACATCCGGAAGACCCTTCGCATAATCAACAGGGGACAAAAAAGAGAGTGTACACGCCACCTCGAAAAGCCGGGAGGCGGCGTATTGAGTCTTAAGGTTTCAGACAGGTTACATCACAATTCAAAGCGCAATTCGGGCCAGATCGGCTCAGTGCCACGGCGCTGAGACTCAATAATTGCACGGCACAGCGGGCAAAGCCGGTGATCCTGAAACACCTTGCGCGTGACATCCGACCAACGCGGCTGCGCGGGCAGCAATGAGCCACACAGGGTGCGGTCGATTGTGCCACCCAGCTCCAATTGGCGCGTGACCAAATGTACCCGTACCTCCTGGCAGGCGAACAAATCGAGCTGTTCATCGGGCTCGATCAGTTGATAAGCATATAAAGACCAGGCAGGACGCGACATCAGGGGCTCCAAATCGGGGGGGCGCCACATTAGCCGAAACCATGCCACTAGAAAAGCATCAAAGCAGTGGTTTTAGGGTTGGCCACACATTATCGAGCAAACGGCCCTGTGCATTGGCCTTCGGATGCAGGCCATCGGCCTGAATAAACTCGGGATGCCCGCCGACGCCTTCCAGGAAAAACGGCACCAGCGCGACCTTTTTCTCGCTGCCCAGATCGCTGTAGACCTTGGCAAAAGCGTCGGTATAGCGCCGACCATAATTGGGCGGCAACAACATGCCCAACAGCAGCACTTTGGCACCTGCTTTTTGCGAGTCGTCGACCATCGCGGCAAGATTTTGTTTCAATTGTGCTGGCGGCTGGCCGCGCAGCCCATCGTTGGCGCCCAGCTCAATAATCACCACCTGCGGTTTATGCTCCGCAAGCAGCGCCGGTAACCGCGCAAGCCCGCCGGCGCTGGTGTCGCCGCTGATCGAGGCATTGACTACCTGGTCGTCGTAGCCTTGCTCCTTAAGCCGTTGTTGCAGCAAAGAAGCCCATCCCAGACGGGTATCCAGGCCTAAAGCCGCGCTGATACTATCGCCGACGATCAAGATTGTTCCTGCAGCTGCATTCTGCGCTATACACATCAGGGCAAGAGCAGCACTTAAAAACCACGTACGCATTGGATTCTCCATGGGCGAAAGTATTCTCACCGCGCAGAACCTTAGCAAAGTGGTTCTCAGCGCGGAAGGCGAGTTAACCATCCTGCACCCCTTAAGCCTGGAACTGCGCAAAGGCGACAGCCTGGCCATCGTCGGCGCTTCCGGCTCGGGCAAATCCACCCTGCTCGGCTTGCTCGCAGGCCTGGACCTGCCCAGCCAGGGTGAAGTCATTCTGGCCGGGCATGCACTCAGCACCCTCGATGAAGATCAGCGTGCCCGCGTGCGCGCCGAACACGTTGGCTTCGTGTTCCAGTCATTCCAACTGCTCGACAGCCTCAACGCACTGGAAAACGTCATGTTGCCGCTGGAGCTCGATGGCCGCAAAGACGCCCGCGAACAGGCGCGGCATTTGCTTGAACGGGTCGGCCTGGGCCAGCGCCTGAGCCATTCACCGCGCCAGTTGTCTGGCGGCGAGCAGCAACGCGTTGCCATAGCACGGGCCTTTGCCGCCAACCCGGACGTGCTGTTTGCCGACGAACCGACAGGTAACCTCGACAGCCACACCGGCGAGCGCATTACCGAGCTGCTGTTTGAGCTGAACAAAGAACAGGGCACCACACTGGTACTGGTGACCCATGACGAACGTCTGGCCCATCGCTGCCGACGCCTGATCCGTCTTGACGCCGGCCATCTGGTTGGCCCTCTGGAGCCTTGATGGCACGTTTGCCGCTGGTCCGTCTGCTCAGCCTCGCCCTGCGCCAACTCCTGCGTGATGCACGCGCCGGTGAGTTGCGCGTGCTGTTTTTTGCCGTACTGGTGGCCGTCGCTGCCAGCACCGCCATCGGTTACTTCGGCGCTCGCCTCAACGGCGCGATGGTTTTGCGCGCCACCGAGTTCCTGGGGGCCGACCTGGTGCTCGAAGGCAGCTCACCGGCCCGCGAAGAGCAAATCCGCGTGGGCAACGAACTGGGGCTCAAACACGCGCAAATCGTCGAGTTTTCCAGCGTAATTGCCACAGACAACGGCATTCAGCTGTCCAGCATCAAAGCCGCCGATGACGCATACCCCCTGCGCGGCCAACTCAAAAGCGCCGCCCAGCCTTACGGCGAAGAACAGCCCGGCGGCGGGCCAAAGTCCGGACAGGCCTGGGTTGAGCCGCGACTGCTGACTGCATTGGATCTCAAGGTCGGTGACGACATTGATGTCGGCTCAAAAACCGTCAAGATCACCCGTGTTCTGACCTACGAACCCGACCGTGCCGGTAATTTTTACAGCCTGACCCCGCGGGTCCTGATCAATCTGGATGACCTGCAAGCGACCGGCATCGTACAACCCGGCAGCCGGGTCAGCTTTCGCGAGCTGTGGCGCGGCGAAGCACCGGCACTACAGTCCTACCGTGACGTCATCCAACCGGGCCTTGAAGCCAACCAGCGCTTGCTCGACGGGCGTGATGGCAACCAGCAAATCGGCGGCGCACTCGGCAAGGCCGAACGCTATCTGAACATGGCCAGCCTGGTAGCGGTGTTGCTCGCCGGGGTGGCGGTTGCCCTGTCTGCAACCCGTTTTGCCAATCGGCGCTTTGATGCCAGCGCGCTGCTGCGCTGCCTGGGCTTGTCCCGCCGCGAAACACTCTGGCTGTTCAGCCTGCAACTGGCGATGCTCGGGCTGCTGGCCAGCGTGACCGGAGCCCTGCTCGGCTGGCTGGCGCAACTGGGGTTGTTCGCCTTGCTGCACGACTTGCTCCCGACCGATGTACCGCCCGGCGGCGTAATGCCCGCACTGGCCGGCATGGGCACCGGGCTGGTCGCACTGGCCGGTTTCGCTCTGCCGCCGCTGGCCGCCCTGGGCCGTGTGCCGCCGCTGCGCGTTTTGCGCCGTGACATTCTGCCGATCCCGGCCAGCACCTGGACGGTGTACGGAGCCGCCTTGCTGGCGCTGGGCCTGATCATGTGGCGCATGAGCCTGGACCTGGTGCTGACCTTCGCCCTGCTCGGCGGCGGGGTGATTGCCGCACTGATACTCGGCGGCCTGTTACTGCTGGGCCTCAAGGGCCTTCGTCGTGGGCTGGCCCGCGCCTCCCTGCCTTGGCGTCTGGGCTTGGGCCAACTGCTGCGCCAGCCTCTGGCCGCAGCCGGACAGGCTCTGGCGTTTGGCTTGATCCTGCTGTCGATGGCGCTGATTGCCTTGTTGCGCGGCGAACTGCTCGACACCTGGCAAAACCAGTTGCCCAAAGATGCACCCAACTACTTTGCACTGAATATCTTGCCCACCGACAAGGACGCCTTTGGTGCCCGCCTGCACGAACTCCAGGCCCAGGCTGCGCCGATCTACCCGGTGGTGCCCGGACGCTTGATCAGCATCAATGGCGAGCCGGTGCAAGAGATCGTCACCAAAGACTCCAGCGGCGACAAAGCCGTACAGCGCGACCTGAGCCTGACTTGGGCCGCCGACCTGCCTGAAGGCAATGAACTGACCGCAGGTCAGTGGTGGTCAGCGCAACCGCCACAGGGTGTGCCTGGGGTGTCGGTTGAAGCCAAAGTGGCCGAAAGCCTGAAACTCAAGCTGGGCGACCATCTGGTGTTTACGGTTGCCGGGGTCAACCGTGAGGCGCAAGTCACCAGTTTGCGCAGCATTAACTGGGACAACTTCCAGCCCAACTTCTTCATGATCTTCCAGCCCGGCACCCTGCAGGACTTGCCGACCACCTACCTCACCAGTTTTTACCTGGCCCCGGGTCACGACACGCAAATCATTGAGCTGTCGCGCAGCTTCCCGGCGGTGACCATCCTGCCGATTGATGCCTTGCTCGAACAGCTGCGCAGCATTTTGGCGCAAGTCACAATTGCCATTGAGTACGTACTGTTGTTCGTTCTGGCGGCGGGGATGACAGTGCTGTTTTCCGGTCTGCAATCCACCCTCGACGAGCGCATCCGCCAAGGTGCCTTGCTGCGGGCATTGGGAGCCGAACGCCAACTGCTGATCAAGGCCCGGCGCATCGAGTTCGGCTTGCTCGGTGCCACCAGCGGCTTGCTCGCGGCGCTGGGCGCAGAACTGGTCAGCCTGGTGCTGTACCGCTATGCCTTTGACCTGCCCTGGCATCCGCACCCATGGCTGTTGCTGCTGCCGGTGCTCGGCGCCGTAATGGTTGGCGGCGCCGGGGTGTTTGGTACCCGCCGCGCACTCAATGCCAGCCCGCTGACAGTGCTGCGCGAGGGCTGATAGACTCGCGCCCTTCTCTGCCAACGGATTGACCATGAGCCGCTACCGTCCTCCCCGCCCTGCTGGCACCGCGCTGATCACCCCGGAAGGTGAAGCGCGGATGCGCGCCGAACTGCATGAGCTGTGGCATGTGCGCAGGCCACAGGTCACGCAATCGGTCAGTGAAGCAGCAGCACAAGGCGATCGCTCGGAAAACGCTGAATACACTTATGGCAAAAAGATGCTGCGCGAGATCGACAGCCGCGTGCGTTTTCTTACCAAACGCCTTGAAAGCCTGAAAGTGGTCAGCGAAAAACCTGGCGACCCGAACAAAGTGTATTTCGGCGCCTGGGTCACGATTGAAGATGAAGACGGCAAACAGTCGCGCTACCGCATCGTCGGCCCCGATGAGCTGGACCTTAAACAAGGCCTGATCAGCATCGACTCACCCCTGGCCCGCGCCTTGATAGGCAAAGCGCTGGGTGCCGAAGTTCGGGTACAAACCCCCACCGGCGAACAGTACGTGTATATCGTGGCTATTGAGTACCCCTGACTAACAACGCCACTGTTTATCCGGGGCGTTTCTTACAAACAGCGTGGCTGTTGTCTCATTGAGCGTTAAGCCCCCACCACTAAACTGAGGACTACAAACCACTTACATTATTTTAATGGAATAAATTAATGACACTTTTAACCCGCATTTTTGCAGCACTCTCATTGAGTGTGCTCGCCACTACCGCAGCAATAGCCCAAACGCCAGCGTCCGCAAGTGCAAACAGCTCCGACTGGACTGAGGCTGACGTAAAACGGCTACCTGGCAAGGGGCCACATCTCTACAGGGGCTGTATTACCAAGTTCAGTGGTTACCCGATTCCAGTACTACCGTTTCGTTCGACTTACTCGACGGCAGAAGAGCTAATGGCCAACACAACTTTTAAACAATGCGTTAAGTTTGGATGGTCGTCTTATCACCAGTTTGAAACATGATCCGTTTCAGCTTTGCCTGTTAAACAAAGCTGATGGGCGACCCTGTTCATTAACGCAAAGTAATCAAACCCTGGCGGGACACGCGGATAAGGTTGCGAATGACCAGCTCGGCATTTTCGGCTGAAGGCGACTGAATCACTGCCAGGTCAAAACTGTCGGCGGCAAAACGCGTCAGCTCGTCGTCGACCTCAACAAACTGAATCAAAAACGCTGAAGTTTGCCCTTTGCGACGCGGCCAGCCGTCCAGATAACGCAGCAGCGTTGGCTGATGTTTACCGCCCAGGAGGATTTTTGGGTTGCGCGAAGTCTGATTGGCCGTGATCGGCGCCAGACGAACGAAAGGACGTGGTTGAATCATGTATCGGTTCTCCGCCTCAAGGTTCTGCGTGGCAGGTGAGAGGCAACACCGAACCAGCGCTTTAGCGGTATTTCGAGCGTCTTTTGACACCCTGGCGCCCCGCAAGTAGCTGTTTAAATCGGCGCAAGAAACATCCTAGATAAAGCCGCTTACAACTGTCAAGAATCATATGCCACGAAAACCCTGCCCCAGACGCCCCCATGAATTCATGCACGCTTAGATGAAGAATGCGCCTGCACCTGGTTGAATTCGATTAATTGAAACCCCGCCGTCATAATCCCTTGTTACGCTGCCGCCGAAAATGTTTTGTAACAGTTAACAGGACCCCGTAATGAGCGACGAAAAAGACAAGGACACTCAACTCCCTGCCGATGCCAGCCGCCGTCGCTTCCTCGCCGGTGCAGCCGCGCTGGGCGTAGGTGCGGCGACCTTGAACGTGTATGCAAACACCCCGCACGACACCCCCGTCGCGGCTGAACCGCTAACCCCGACCGAACTGGACAAAAAGCTCCACGAGCAGGTGAAAACCATCGTGGTGATTTACGCCGAGAACCGCAGTTTCAATAACTTGTTCGCCAACTTCCCCGGTGTCGAAAAGCCCTTGTCGGCGCTCAAACCAGCTGACTATCAGCAGCGCGACCGCGATGGCAGCCTGCTCAACACCCTGCCACCGGCCTGGGGCGGCGTCTTGCAGGTAGGCCCGCAAACGGTTGACGGTGTCACGTATCCGCAAGGGGTGCAGTTCCAGGAAAACCTGCCCAACGCACCATTCGCCCTCAAAGGCCCGAACCAGGAAGACCTGCCGTTGAGCTTGGTGACCCGTGACCTGTGGCACGTGTTTTATCAAAACCAGATGCAAATCAACGACGGCAAAAATGACCAGTTTGTGGCCTGGGGCGACTCCGGTGGTTTGCCCATGGGCCACTACGCGCAGTCGCAATACTCCCTGCGTTTGTGGGATGTCGCCCGTGAGTTTGTGCTGTGTGACAACTTCTTCCAGGGCGCTTTTGGCGGCTCGTTCCTCAACCACCAGTACTTGATCAGCGCCGCCGTGCCGGTTTACCCGGACGCCGCCAACTCTGTAGCCAAAAGTCAGATCGCCACGCTGGAAGGTGACGACCCTAAAGGCACGCGCCTCAAGCCGCTGGAAAAATCGCCCCAAAGCGCCATGACCGGCGCCCCGCAATTTGGCCCCAGCGCGATCACACCTGACGGCTACGCGGTCAACACCATGGCCCCGCCCTACTGGCCGACCTGGATTCGTGACCCCGAGCGCCCGGACTACTCCAAGCCCGACCTGCCCAGCGTGCTGGTGCCGCAAAACCATGAACACATTGGCGACAAACTGAGTAAAAAGAACATCGACTGGGCCTGGTACGCCGGTGCCTGGCAAGCCACGCTCGACGAGTACAAAGACTCCGGCGGTATCCCCAAGATCCCGAACTTCCAGTACCATCACCAGCCATTCAACTACTTCACCCGCCAAGGCCCGGAACACCCGGCTGAACGCAGCAAGCGCCTGCGTGATGGCGGCCTGGGCGACGAAAGCAGCAGCAACCGCTTCCTCGCCGATGCCGAAGCCGGCAAGCTGCCAGCCGTTACGTTCTACAAACCTCAGGGCAACCTAAACCTGCACGCCGGTTATGCCGACGTGGCGGCGGGCGACCGGCACCTGGACCGCGTGCTCAAAGTGCTGCGCAACAGCCCGCAATGGGAAAACATGGTTATCGTGCTGACTGTGGACGAGAACGGCGGCTGGTGGGACCACGTTGCGCCGCCCAAGGGCGATCGCTGGGGCCCGGGTACACGCATCCCGGCGTTGGTGGTGTCACCGTTCGCGCGCAAAGGCACGGTCGACCACACGGTATATGACACGGCGTCGGTCCTGCGCTTGATCACCCGCGTGCACAAACTGGAAACCCTCGACGGCCTTAAACACCGTGACGATGCCATGAAAGTCCGCGGTCAAACGCCCATGGGCGATATGACCAACGCGCTAATGTTCTGAAACTGACCCGCCAGAAACAAAAAATCCGCAGCCCTTGCACCGGGCTGCGGATTTTTTATGGCCTGCGAGAAGCTCGCGATTAGCCCGCGATGGCCCGATCAGCCGAGAGTTTGCCAGCACCTTCAATCAACACTGCCAGCGTGCCGCCGAGCAAGGCCAGGGCAAACTCATAGCCGTTGTTGGCCATAAACAGCCCGTTGTGAATATGCACCGAGAAAATGGCCACCAGCAAAGTGAACGACAAGCCCAAGGCCGCCGGGCGTGCCAGCAAACCGATAATCAAGGCCAGCCCGCCAAAGAACTCAGTCCCGCCCGACAACAGTGCCATCAAGATGCCCGGTGCCAGACCGATGCTTTCCATCCATTGTGCGGTGCCCGCCAGGCCGCCCCCACCAAACCAGCCAAAGAGTTTTTGCGAGCCGTGGGCCGCAAAGATGATGCCGACAAACACCCTCAAGACGGTCAAACCGTAGCCGGCACGGGTAGCGAGAACAGTCTGGATCAATTTGCTCATGGTGCGTTCCTTCAAATCAGGTGGGGAATGGACGCCATATTAATCAGTTTTTATCATGTTAAAAGTCGAATAAACCCCGCATTACAATCGAATTATTCGATTACTTGCGAGAGGCTACCCGCCCTGCTGCCGGCTCCAAAGAGTCGCGCTCGCGGTCGAATGCCAAATAGTATTTATTCACGCTATTAACATAGCTGACGGCGCTCATGCCCATCTGTTCCATGGCAATACGTTCTACCTGAAAAAACCATTGATTTGGGTTCAAGCCCCGTCGCTTGGCCTCCGCCCGCATGGCCTGCACCCGCTCAGGGCCCATGTTGTAAGCCGCCAGCACAAAGGCCATGCGCTCACGTTCATTGAGTTTGGGGCTAGAAAAAAATTTACGGCGGATCATCGATAAGTACTTGGCACCGGCCTGCACATTGTTATCGACATTTTTGATGTCATTGACCCCAACCCGCTGTGCCGCCGAAGGGGTAATTTGCAGCAGCCCCGTCGCGCCACCCGAACCGCGTGCACCGGGGTCCAGGGCCGACTCTTTAAAAGCCAGCGCGGCCAGGTTCAGCCAGTCCATGCCCTGTTGCCGTGCATGTTTTTGCAGCACCGGTCGCAGTTTTTCGAGTTTTTGCCGGTCCGTTTTGGCCAACGGGTAATGCACCCGGTACAAACCACGGTAAACCTTCTCAAACGCCAGATCCTGATTGGACGGGGCTTTATAACTGGCCAGGAATTTATCGACACTGGCGTGCAACATGGCGGCATCGCGGCGTACAAACCAGCGCATCGCAGCCGGCTCGCTGATCAGCACCTGGCGGTCAAAGCGCAGCTTGGGCATCAGCGTGGCCCAACGCTCGGCAATCGGCTTTTCGACAATGGTCAGATGAAAGATCCCGGCCTGCACCATCTCCAGCACATCCTCCACCGCCAGGCTCGGGTCGACCCACTCCACCTTCACCGGGGGCAATTTGCGCAGCGCGAGCTTTTGATTGATCAGGCTGATGGACTCACCGGCCGCGCTGCCTGTGGTCAATGCCACTGTGCGCCCGGACAGTTGCTCAAACCGGGTAAAACGCCGCTCGCCCTTCTTCCCCACCAGCAACAACGGCACCCGATCGACCACAGGATCACTCGGGCTCACCGCATGGCTGGGCTTGACGTCCAGCAACTCCCCCGGCGCCATCAAGTCGCCTTCGCCACGCATGAGCGCACCGAGTAACTGATCTTTGGCCTTGGGAATGATCTTGAGGGTAATTTCGTGCCCGTCGCGGGCGCTGGCATTCAGGTATTGCTCGAAAGCGCGCAGGCGATGGTATTCAACACCGATATCCTGGCCCTGCACTTCGCCGGAGCTGTTGCGGCTTTGATTCACCAACACGCGCAACACCTGACTGCTGCGAATCTGCGCCAGATCGCGGACCTGGCTTGACTGCCCGACTTGCAGTGGCCCAGCCAATCGCGCCACTGCCGGGAGCGGCAACAGCAACAGGCACAGCGCAATCAATAACGTAGGTCTCGTCATCCGTTCTCCGGAAAGAATACAGTCCCGCGCCGCATCGGATTACCCGACAATCGGTCACCCCATTGGGGGAATTTCAGCGCTGGAAACAGAGCGCAATACAGCCAATGCACCCTGAAATGAAAAAGGCATTGCGTTGTTGCGGCATTCAAAGACAACCATAACCGTCTGTAGTTCTTGGTTTTTCTTATAAAACTACAGCTCTGATATGCTTCACGGCCTGTGGCCTGAGGTAGAACCATGCAACTCATCGATATCGGCGTCAACCTGACCAACTCCAGTTTCGACGGTAAGCACCAAGCCGTGCTGGACCGTGCGTACGCTGCTGGCGTCGCCCAACTGGTCCTCACCGGCACCAGCGTTGAAGGCAGCGAACAGGCCTTGCAACTGTGCCGCGAGCTGGACGAAAACGGCCAACGGCTGTTCGCCACCGCGGGTATTCACCCGCATTCGGCCAGCGACTGGAACGGCGACAGCGCCCAGCGTCTGCGGGCCTTGCTCAAGGAGGTCAACGTGCGGGCTGTGGGCGAATGCGGGCTGGACTTCAACCGCGACTTCTCGCCGCGTGCACAACAAGAGAAAGTGCTGGAAGAGCACTTGGCGCTGGCCGTGGAGCTGCAACTGCCGGTCTTCCTGCACGAGCGCGACGCCAACCAGCGTCTGCTGGAAATCCTGCGCAACTACCGCGACCACCTGCCGGCAGCGGTTGTGCACTGTTTTACCGGCGAGCAGCGGGCATTGTTCAGCTATCTCGACCTGGACCTGCATATCGGCATTACCGGCTGGATTTGTGACGAGCGCCGCGGTACTCACCTGCATCCGCTGGTCCGCGACATCCCGCGTGGCCGCTTGATGCTTGAGAGCGATGCGCCGTACCTGCTGCCGCGCACCTTGCGCCCCAAGCCCAAAAGTGGCCGCAACGAACCGGCCTACCTGCCTGAAGTGCTGCGCGAAGTGGCCGTGCACCGCGCCGAGTCCGAACACGACCTCGCCGCCCACACCACCGCCTGCGCCCGGGCGTTCTTCGGGTTGCCGGTGCTGGACGCATAACCGCAATCTGTAGGAGCGAGCTTGCCTCGCGATCTTTTGATCTTGCTAATCCGGGTCCGCCTTATGCCAGACGGCTTGACCCACATCAACATTGTCTTCATAAAGTAGCGGCACAATGATGGCACCTTGCCAATACTGTGTTCGCCACATCAGAGAAGACCTTCCATGGGTGCTTGGCTTAGCAACATCTCGCTTAAATACAAATTCTGGGCTGTGAATGCGGTGGCTTTTGTCACCACGTTGCTGCTGGTGCTGTACGCCGTGCAACTCGAACAGCAATCACGCAGCAACGCCGCCCACGCCAATGCCAAGGCTCAGGCGCACCTGCTCAGCGTGTGGCCGGCCAATCAGCCACTCCCCGAAGCCCAAGCCCTGCTGCCACTGGCGCCCAACGCCGTGCCGACCGTCAACGGTCTGCCGTTGCCGCAATTGAGCGACGCCAACGGCTGGGTATCGCTCAATCACATGCCTTTGTTCGGGCAAAACCCGCTGTCCGGGGCCGAGGTGGTCAGCCGCGAGAATGGTCAGAAGGTCGCCGTGCTGGCCTACGCGCCCAGCCTGGCCCAAGTGTTCGTCGAGCGTTTGCCCAATTATGCGGCGGCCGTTCTGGTGCTGATGCTGGCCATGCTCTGCGCTTCTCAATTGTTGATTCGTTTTCTGCTCAGCCAGCTCAACACCCTCAAAGATGTGATGCTGCATGTCGAAAAAACCGGCGATTTGTCTGCCCGTGTGCCGTTGGCCTGCAACGATGAGGTCGGCCAGATGGCCAGCGCCTTCAATGCCATGCAGGCCGGTTATCAGCGGGTGGTCAACACCGTGGCAGACACCGCCGCGCAACTGGATGCCGGGGCCGCGCGCCTGGCCAGCAGCATGAACGAAGTGCAACACGGCATGCTCGGCCAGCAAAGCGAGACGGACCAGGCCGCCACAGCCATCAATGAAATGACTGCCACGGTCCATCACATCGCCCAGCACGCGGGCGCCACCCGTGATTTGTCGCAAACCGCCGACGACCTGGCCGGCAGCGGGCAACAAGTGGTCAGCCGCGTGCAAACCTCCATTGCCAACCTCTCCGATGGCGTGCAAAAAACCGCCGAGATGATTCAGCAACTGGCCCAGGACAGCCAGCAGATCAATAGCGTGGTCAGCGTGATCCACAGCATCGCTGAACAAACCAACCTACTGGCGCTCAACGCCGCCATCGAAGCCGCCCGTGCGGGCGACATGGGCCGTGGCTTTGCCGTGGTGGCCGACGAAGTGCGGCACTTGGCCAAGCGCGTGCAAACCTCCACTGACGAAATCACCACGATGGTTTCAGCCTTGCAGGCCGGCACCCGGGATGCCGTGGACTTTATGCAAGAGAGCTCGTTCAAGGCCGACGATTGCGTACAGCAGGCTCAGGAGGCAGGCGCAGCCTTGGCCGAGATCACCCACGCGGTGGCGCAAATGCGCGAAAGCAATACGCAAATCGCGGTCGCGGCCGAGCAGCAAAGCCAAGTGGCCGAAGAGATGAACCGCGCCGTGGTCAGCATCCGCGATGTCACTGAAGACACCGTGCAACAAACCGTCGATTCGGCCACCACCAGCAATCAGTTGGCGACCCTGGCCGGTGAGCTGAACCGGGCCATTGGTCAGTTAAAGCTATAAGGCCTATAGCCAGAGTTGATTCGCCGTTCGCCCGGCTCGCCCCTATTCTTGGCTCATCCGGTTCAGACAAGACTGAACCCTTGAACCAAGGAGAGAAATCATGGGCAAACGTCATCCTGATCTACCCGCCTGGCAATGGCGCTCTAACCCACAAAGCACCCACAGTGCCAGCCATCAGGCGCTGAGCCTGCTGGCTGTGGCGATGATGGTGTTGGCGTTCCTGCTGTTGGCTACCGGCGTGTTCAGCAACAACGCCTCAAGCGCGGTGATTGGCCTGGTGGCGCTGTTTGCCGGCATGGCCATTCAGCGCCAGAGCCGCCAGCTGGATGCCAAGGCTCAGCAAGCACAGCGCAGCAAAACGTTTTAACCGAAGATGGCGACGGTCTGGCGACTGATTGCAATCAGCTCGCCATTGGGCGCCCACAGATTGGCTGCCACATGGCCGTAGCCGTCACGGGCGTGTTCGATCACTGCCAGGTATTTGCACCAGTCCAGGGTGTTGGCGTCGGGCAGCGGCTGCACAAACTCCACCGTCCAGGTCAGCGTGCTGCCCGCCGTGGGTTTGTTGAGCAACGGCAACAACGCCGGAGGCCAGGTGTCGATCAACGCCAGCAGGTGGGTTTCTGTGAGCGGCTGCTCTGCCACCTCACCGGCAAAACGCACCCAACCGCCCATTTCACGTGTGCCACGCCCTGTGAACGGAATGGCGCCCACGGCAAACGCCATCGACAAGTGCCGCATGAACTCCGGGGTCACCCCTTTGATATAGGGCAATAACGGGCATTGCTCGGGGGATTTCATGTCAGGGGCAGGCAAGCTGTCTACCTTCACCGCAGACTCGCGGGCACCACCAAAACTGCCTTGCACCAGTGTCACCACCTGGCCGTTTTGCACGGCCCGGCCCAGCACCTGGCTCACTGCCTTGCCTTCGCGCAGCACCTCGACTTCGAAACTCACCGGCACACCCGGTTCGGCGGGCCCGACAAACGTCACCGCCAATGAGCGCAACGCCCGCTCGCTGGACACTTGAGCGCGCATGGCTTCGTACTGCAACGCCACCATCAGCCCACCAAAACTGGCCCGCCCCTGCCCCCAATCTTCAGTGATGGTCACATCCAGGGGGTTTTTACGTACAGCGTCGACCAATTCAGAAAACTGCATACACACCTCAACGCTGAACAATAGGCCGTGATACTACTGACCCGCCCGCCTCGGCACAGCGCCTATATGCGCCAAATCATCTGCTGAAAGAGCACTTTCCCCCTGTAGGAGCGAGCTTGCCTCGCGATCTTTTGATCTTTAAAAGATCAGGCCGTGATACTACTGACCCGCCCGCCTCGGCACAGCGCCTATATGCGCCAAATCATCTGCTGAAAGAGCACTTTCCCCCTGTAGGAGCGAGCTTGCCTCGCGATCTTTTGATCTTTAAAAGATCGCGAGGCAAGCTCGCTCCTACAGAGGTATGTGAACGCCTTAGCGCAATTTGGCCAACACCCGGTCCGCGCGTTTCTCGCCTCGGGCCAAGGTGGCGCGCCATTGCTCAACGCACGGTTGCAGATCGGGCTGTTGCTCAGCCTGAGCGAGCCACTGCCAGGCGTCATGCCATTCACCCAAGGCCTTTTGCGCCTCTTTGAGGTGTTTCATTACGGCTTTGGGCACGCGGTCCAGCTCGGGGTAGGCTTCAGCGCCATAACGCACGCGCTTGATCAACAACCGGACCTTATGCCGGTCGTGAGCAGGATCTTTCAAGGCTTTGTGCAGCGCCTGCCATTGCTTGGCCAATATCGCCTCAATGCGCTGGCGTAACCCGCGCAATAAGCCCTCACGCTGGCTGGCGCGCAAAAAGCGCGGGAACGCCTCAAGGATCATCAGCAATTGCGACAGCTCGGTACTGGCCGCCACCCGCGGGTAGCTGCCGGCCAATTGTGTTAGCCGGCGCTTGGCCAGGGTCGGGTGGCCCTGTTGTTCCAGGTGCGCCGCCAACACTTCAAGGTCTCGCAGCGGGGTTGTCAAAACACCGACCTGCGAGGCCGACATTTCAAGCTGGACCACGCCCGGCAACCCCCGCAACGGGCGTAACAGGCTGCGTAAACGACGGACCGTCGTGCGCAGGTCATGCAGTGCTTCAGGATCGGTTTGGGCCGCTAAACGCGCCTGGCAGGCCAACAACTTGACCTCCAGACGTAAGCAGTTAGCCACGATCCGATTAACCAAATCAGACATCCTTACTCTCCCTCGTCAGGTTGGCGCCTCAACGCCCGGCGCGGGACTCCTGGATATAAAAGCGCGCCTTCTCGGCCTTGGCCGTGCAGCCTTCAAAGGCCTCGAATTGTTGCTGAGTTTTCGCCGCCGTCAGCAAAGACAGGGCTTTGGAATAGCTGACCGTACCGGCAAACCCTTCAGCCTTGGCCAGGTCCAGTTCGTGCCAGGCCGCGTCCAACTGCGTGCCGCAACTGTCACGATAAACCTTCTTGCCCGCGCAACCGACCAAAGCAATCGCCATTAATGGCACACAGATCCAAGCTTTCATGGGGCAAATCCTCAAATAATTGTTCAGTGCTAAGACGGGCAACCGGCCTAAAAGTGCCGTAACGCAAAACGTCGTGGAGCAAGACTAGCTCGCCAAACCGCTTTGAGCTGTCACTGACTCACACAAAAAGGCATTGTAAGCACTTGTCTTGCAAAGGACCGGCTCATGAAAAAACGTATTGCACTGGTATTAGGCTCCGGAGGCGCACGGGGCTATGCCCACATTGGGGTGATTGAAGAGCTCGAAAGCCGGGGTTACGAGATTGCCTGCATTGCCGGCTGTTCGATGGGCGCCGTGGTGGGCGGGATTTATGCCGCCGGCAAGCTTGATCAATACCGCGACTGGATTCAAAGCCTGGATTACCTGGATGTACTGCGCCTGGTGGACGTGAGTTTTCGCCTCGGGGCCATTCGTGGCGAGCGAGTCTTCGGGCAAATTCGCAACATTGTCGGCGAGATCAATATTGAAGACCTGCGCATCCCTTATACCGCCGTCGCCACCGACCTGACCCACCAGCAGGAAATCTGGTTTCAAGAAGGCTGCCTGCACCAGGCCATGCGCGCTTCGGCGGCCATACCCAGCCTGTTTACCCCGGTGATGCAGGGCAATCGCATGCTGGTCGATGGCGGTTTGCTGAACCCGTTGCCCATCGTCCCGGTGGTGTCCAGCCACTGCGACCTGATTGTCGCCGTCAACCTCAACTCCACCACGCAAAACCATTACCAGCTCCCCGTGATCCCGCGCCCGGCGGCCTTTAAAGGCCGGTTTAACAACCTGATGAATTCGCTGGGCTCTCACATTCCGTTTCGCACCCGCCAGGCGGAGCACCTGCTCGACCTTGAACAGGAGATGCTCAAGCCTGCCGCCGAGCCAGAAGCTGAAGTGCCCTTCAACCCCTGGATCGACTCAGCGCCCCCCAAGCCTGCGCCCAGCCTTGCGGCCAACACGCAAGGCGCGCCCAAGTCCGCCACCGGTTCGGTCATCATCGACAACGTCGGCCCCGCCTCGCTGCTGGATCTGATCAACCAGAGCTTCGAGGTGATGCAGACCTCTTTGGCGCAGTACAAAATTGCCGGATACCCGCCAGATATTTTGATCAACGTGCCAAAACGGGTGTGCCGCTTCTTTGAGTTTTACAAGGCCGCCGAACTGATCGCCCTGGGCCGGGAAATTGCCAAAGACACACTGGACCGCTATGAAGCTGACCAGCGCTCGCAACCCTGACGAGGCCTCAGCTCAACAGCCGGTAGCCCACACCGGCCTCGGTGGCGATAAAACGCGGCGAGGTCGGATCATCGGCCAGTTTTTGCCGCAAATGCCCGACCACAATCCGCAGGTAGTGGCTGTTCTCGACATGGCTCGGACCCCAGATGTCCTTGAGCAATTGCTGCTGGGTAATCACCCGCCCCGGATGGCTCGCCAGTTGCGCCAGCACCGCGTATTCCTTGCGGGTCAGGCCCACTTCTACGCCGTCGAGCAGCACCCGGCGAAACGCCAGATCAATGATTAGCGGGCCCAGCTCAACTGCCGCTTGCCGGGTTTCTCCGCTAGGGGCCTGACGCAACAAGGCGCGGATGCGCGCCAAAAACTCCTGAATGCCAAACGGCTTGGTCACGTAGTCATTGGCGCCACCGTCCAGCGCCTGAACTTTTTGCGCTTCGCTGGCACGCACTGACAACACCAGCACCGGCGCCGTCGACCACTCGCGAAACTCGCATAACACCTGTTGGCCGTCCATGTCCGGCAGGCCCAGATCGAGGACCATGACGTCCGGCTTGTTCAACGCCGCCTGGCTTAAGCCTTCGGCCCCGGTCGCCGCCTCAAGCACGGTGTAGCCCTGGGACGCCAAACTGATGCGCAAAAACTTGCGGATCTGAGGTTCGTCATCAATGACCAAAATCGTCGCTGGCTGGCTCATGGCAATTCATCGCAACAAAAGTAGGGCCAAAGAGTATCAGTCTTCACGCTCCGCCTCTTCCTGATCCATGGCCGGTTGATCGCGCAAGGGCAGAAACAAGGTGATGCAAGTGCCTTGCCCGTCGATGCCTTCAGCCACGGTGATGCGTCCGCCATGGGCGCCGACCATGCCCAAGCAAATGGCCAGGCCAAGCCCGGTGCCCTGCCCGCCTCGGTCGCCACGGGCAGCGGTGTAAAACATGTCAAAAATCTTGGCGCGGTCTTCTTCGGGAATGCCCGGCCCTTGATCACTCACCGCAAACCACAACTCCCCTTCATGCGCCCCGGCACTCAGGCGCAGTTGCCCATGGGGCGGTGAAAAGCGTGCAGCGTTCTCCAGCACATTGACCAAGGCCTGTTCGATCAACGCCGCATGCACATGCAACAGCGGCAGTTGCGGCGGCACATCCACTTGCACCTGCAACGGCGCCAGTACAGTGCGCAGCCGGTTCAAGGCACTGCCCACGATGTCGGCGGGTGACACCCAGTCACGGGCCAGTTTTAAGGCGCCGTGGCCCAGGCGGGTCATGTCCAGCAGGTTCTGGATGTAGCGATCCAGACGCTCAGCCTCATCGCGGGTGCCTTCGAGCAATTCACGCCGGTCTTCCAGTGCGATAGCCTCGCCCAGCGCCAGCAGCGTATCGATGCTGCCGCGCATGGTAGTCAGCGGGGTGCGCAAGTCATGGGACACCGAGGCCAGCAAAGCACTGCGCAGTTGTTCGGTTTCGCCATGCAGGCGCGCAGCTTCGAGGTCTTGCGCCAACCGCGCACGGGCCAGCGCCTGGGCCAGCGGCTGACTCAAGGCCATCAACAGGCGCCGACGTTGGCCACTGAGGGTTTGGCCGTCTTTGGGGCTCACGCCGAGCAAGGCCAGTGGCCCTTCTTCAGCGCTGATCGGCCACCACCACCAATTGCCCATGGGCAACGTGCCCGTGCCTTTGCCTGCCGGTTGAAGGTGTGACCAGGCCCAGTCCGCAGCGGCGCGCTCGGCTTCGTTGAAATGCAAAGGGCCGCCGGTTTCGATGGTCCAGTCGCCGTTGTCATCGCGCTTGAGCAGGCACATGTTGAGCTCTTTCCAGCCACTCAAATGCTGGGCGGCGGCATTGATGACTGCCTGACGGTCCGTGGCAGCGGTGAGCTTGCGCGACAAGTCGAGCAACTGCGTGGTTTCTTCCTGGGTGTCGCGCAAGGCTTGCAGTTGTCGGCGTTGGCGCGCGGCCAGGTTACCGGTAAGAGCCGCCATCAACAGAAAGAACAACAGCGTGAGTACGTCTTCTTCGCGCTGGATGCTGAACGAGAAATTGGGCGGGATAAACAGAAAGTCGTAAGCCAAAAATGACATCGCCGCACAGGCCAGCGCTGGCCCAAGGCTGCTGCGCACCGCCACCAGCAACACCGCCGCAAGAAACACCAGCGAGATGTTGGGCAGCGCCAGCACACTGGAAACCCCCCAGGCCAAGGCGCTGGCCAGCACCGTGGCCACCAGCGCCAGACCATAGTCAAACCACACCAGCGTGTGCTTGCCACGGGTAACCACCGGCGCGGGCGATTGCTCGTGGTCGAGCACGTTGATTTCCAGGCCATGGGCATCGCGCAGCAAGCGCGCAGCCAGCCCGCCACCAAACATCCGACGGCGCCAGGTTAGCCGCGACTGCCCCACCAACAGCAGACTGGCCCGACGCTCGCTGGCGTGCTGGATCAAGGTTTTGGCCACCTCGCCCGCACGCAGCAACACCACTTCGCCGCCCAGGCGCTCGGCCAATTGCTGGGCACTCTGCAAGCGCAAGCGCGATTGCTCGTCACGCACGGTGCCGTTATCCACATGCACCAGGCTCCAGGGCAAATGCCGCCGCTCTGCGACCCGGCTGGCATGGCGAACCAAACGCTCGGCATGCACATCACCGTCCACGCCCACCAACAGCCGCCCACGCAGCGCCGGGGCCGATTGCCCTTGCTGGCGATAGCCTTTGTCCAGCTCATCGTCGACGTACACGGCGGCGGTCTGCATCGCCAGTTCACGCAGGGCGTTGAGGTTGGTCTGGGAGAAAAACGCATCGATGGCCGCACGAGCCTGCTCAGGCACATAGACTTTGCCTTCGCGCAGCCGCTCCAGCAGCTCACGCGGCGGCAAGTCGATCAGCAACAGCTCATAGGCTTCCTGGACGATCCAGTCGGGCACGGTTTCACGCACTTGCACCCCGGTGATACCGCGCACCTGGTCGTTGAGGCTTTCGAGGTGTTGAACGTTGACCGTGGTGTAGACGTCAATGCCCGCTGCCAGCAACTCTTGCACGTCCTGCCAGCGCTTGGCATGGCGGCTGCCGGGGGCATTGCTGTGGGCCAGTTCATCGACCAGCACCAGCTTGGGCTTGGCCGCGAGCAGGCCATCGAGTTCCATTTCTTCAAGCTGCACGCCGCGATACTCCGAGCGCAGCATGGCCAGTTGGGGCAAACCGTTGAGCAACACTTCGGTTTCAGCGCGACCATGGGTTTCGACCACCCCGGCCAACAGCGTGACCCCTTGGCGCAATTGGGTGTGCGCGGCCTGCAGCATGGCG
This sequence comes from Pseudomonas helleri, assembly GCF_001043025.1. Lineage (GTDB taxonomy): Bacteria > Pseudomonadota > Gammaproteobacteria > Pseudomonadales > Pseudomonadaceae > Aquipseudomonas > Aquipseudomonas helleri. The sequence goes on from NZ_JYLD01000004.1 coordinate 233,934, forward strand.
TACGTCTTGCCAACGCCGGGGGCCGCGCCCAGAAACACTTTGAGCCGGCCACGGCCGGCGCGTGGCAAGTCAGCTAACAACGCATCGGCGCGACCGGAATGGCTCATGGGTTTGTCCTGATGAATACATAAACTGTAGGAGCGAGCTTGTCTCGCGAGTTTTAAAGATCGCGAGGCGAGCTCGCTCCTACAGGAGATTTACTGCAACTGCGCCAACGCCTGGTTCAGCAACAGCACATTGACCACCGGCGGGCCTATCAACGGTTGTTCGATGTGTTGTTCAAGCAACTGTTCAACCGTTTGTACCGGCAAGTGCCGAGCCGCTGCAACCCGTACCAGTTGATAGCGAATTGCCTCCGGTGGCAAGTGCGGGTCCAGACCGCTGCCCGACGTGGTCAGCATGGCCATTGGCACCGGGCCTTGATCCGGCACGGCAAGCTGCGCCGCACTTTCCTTGACCCGTGTGGCCAGGGCCGGGTTGCTCGGCGCCAGGTTGCTCGCCGAACTCGACACCGTGGCAAACGCGCCCGCCGAAGGCCGTGGGTGGAACCAGTCATCACCGGTAAAGTCTTGCGCAATCAATGCCGAGCCCTTGACCTGCCCGGCGCTGTCACGCACCAGGCTGCCGTTGGCTTGCTGCGGGAACGCCACTTGGGCGATCCCGGTCACGACCAGCGGGTAAGCCACGCCGGTAATAGCGGTCATCAACAGCATCAGGCTCAAGGCCGGACGTAATACATTTGCCATGATCAATCCCTCCGAAAACGCTTAAACCAAGTGCAGCGCAGTGAGCAGCATGTCGATCAGCTTGATGCCGATAAACGGCACCACCAGCCCGCCCACGCCATAGATCAGCAGGTTGCGACGCAGCAAGTGTGCAGCGCTGGCCGCCTGTACCCGCACCCCGCGCAGAGCCAAGGGAATCAACACCACGATGATCAAGGCGTTGAACACGATGGCCGAGAGAATCGCGCTCTGCGGGCTGGCCAAATGCATGATGTTGAGCACGCCCAACTGCGGGTAGATCGAGGCAAACAGCGCCGGCAAGATCGCGAAGTACTTGGCCACGTCATTGGCAATCGAAAAGGTCGTCAGCGCGCCTCGCGTCACCAGCAGTTCCTTGCCGATTTGCACTACGTCCAGCAGCTTGGTCGGATCGCTATCGAGGTCAACCATGTTGGCCGCTTCACGCGCCGCCTGGGTGCCGTCGTTCATCGCCATGCCCACGTCAGCCTGAGCCAGCGCCGGGGCGTCGTTGGCGCCGTCGCCGCACATCGCTACCAGGCGGCCGTCGTTCTGCTCATGGCGAATGCGCGCCAGTTTTTTCTCGGGTGTGGCTTCGGCCAGCACATCATCCACCCCGGCTTCGGCTGCGATTGCGGCGGCGGTCAACGGGTTGTCGCCGGTCACCATCACGGTCCGAATGCCCAGCTTGCGCAGTTCGGCAAAGCGCTCGCGAATGCCGGGCTTGACCACGTCTTTGAGGTGGATCGCGCCAAGCAAACGGCCCTGGCCACAGACCAGCAACGGGGTACCGCCACTTTGTGCGATTTTGTCGATTTCACGGGACAACGCAGGCAGCACTTCGTGACGTTTCATACCAACAAACGCCAGCACCGAATCCACCGCGCCTTTGCGGTATACCCGGCCGTGGTAGTCGATACCCGACAAGCGTGTTTCGGCGGTAAACGGCACCGCTGTGAATTCATCGGCCGCAGGCTCAGTGAAGCTGTGCAAGCCGCGAATGAATTCGACAATGGATTTGCCTTCCGCTGTGTCATCCGCCAACGACGCACGCAGCGCCCCTTCAGCCAGCTCTTTGGCGGTCACACCAGGTGAAGCATACAGAGCGGCGCAACGGCGGTTACCAAAGGTGATGGTGCCGGTCTTGTCGAGCATCAGTACATGCACGTCACCCGCCGCTTCAACCGCACGGCCCGATTTGGCGATCACGTTGAGGCGCACCAGACGGTCCATACCGGCGATACCGATGGCGGACAGCAAGCCACCAATGGTGGTCGGGATCAGCGTAACCAGCAGCGCCACCAGAAACACCAGCGGCAGGCTGCCACCGGCATAGAAGGCAAACGGTTGCAGGGTCACCACCACGATCAGGAAGATCAGGGTCAGGCCGATCAGCAGAATATCCAGGGCGATTTCGTTCGGGGTTTTCTGTCGCTTGGCGCCTTCGACCAGGGCAATCATGCGGTCCAGGGTCGACTCGCCGGGGTTGGTGCTGATGCGCACCAGCAGCCAGTCCGACACCAACCAGGTGTTGCCGGTGACCGCCGAGCGATCCCCGCCCGATTCACGAATCACCGGCGCAGACTCGCCGGTAATCGCAGCCTCGTTGACGGCGGCAATCCCTTCGATCACCTCGCCGTCACCGGGGATCATCTCCCCAGCCTCAACGCGCACCACATCGCCTTTGCGCAGGCGGGTGGCCGGCACGATTTCAAAGCTCCCCGTGGTGGTCCGGCGGCGAGCACTCAAGCCCTCACTGCCGGCCTTGAGGCTGTCGGCACGGGCTTTACCGCGACCTTCGGCCAAGGCTTCGGCAAAGTTGGCAAACAACACGGTGAACCACAGCCAGATGGCGATTTGCACGGCCACCGCGGTGGGCACCGACGCTTCCGGCATAAAGCACAACACCGAGGTAAAAATGGCGGTCAGCTCAACCACCAGCATCACCGGCGAGCGTTTCAGCTGGCGCGGGTCGAGTTTGACAAAGGCTTGCAACAACGCCGGGCGCCAGAGGTCGGCAAACGCCGTTTTAGGGGTTTGCGGCGCCTGGGTTTCAGGCGTAGGCGTCAATTTTGAAACAGGAGCAGGCATAGTCATGATCGTCTCCTTAGAAGCCCATAGTCAGTTGTTCAGCGATGGGACCCAGTGCCAGCGTCGGCAAGAAGGTCAGGCCGCCTACCAGCAAAATGGTCACGGTCAGCAGTGCCACAAACAACGGGCCGTGGGTCGGGAAGGTGTTTTGGCCAACCGGTGCGGTTTTCTTCATCGCCAGACTGCCCGCCAGGGCCAGTACCGGGAGGATGTAACCGAAGCGTCCGAGCAACATGCCCAGGCTCAGCATCAGGTTGTAAAACGGCGTGTTGCCACTGAGCCCGCCAAACGCCGAGCCGTTGTTGGCACTGGCCGAGGTAAAGGCGTACAAGATCTGGCTGAAACCGTGTGGGCCGGGGTTACTCACCGCCGCCACTGCACTGGGCAATACCGCCGCAATAGCGGCCAGCACCAGCACACCCACCGGCATCACCAGCAGGGTCACCACCAGCAATTGCACTTCTTTGGCTTGCAGCTTTTTACCGAGGTACTCCGGGGTGCGGCCGATCATCAGGCCGGCAAGGAACACCGCGATCAGCACGTTGAGCAACATGCCGTAGAGCCCGGCGCCGACACCGCCGAAGATCACTTCGCCGACCATCATGTTGACCATCGCCACCATCCCGCTCATGGGGTTGAGGCTGTCGTGCATGGCGTTCACCGAACCGTTGGAAGCGGCGGTAGTGGTCTCGGCCCACAGCACTGTGGCGGTGGTGCCGAAGCGGACTTCCTTGCCTTCCTGTGGCGCAGTGTGCTCAACCAGCGGGCTGTTCAGCGTCGGGTTGGGCTGGTACTCGGCATACAGTGCGGTGCCGCCACCGATCAGGAACAACGCCAGCATGCAGGCCATAATGGCCCGGCTTTGGCGCAGGTCTTTGACGTAATGGCCAAAGGTGAACACCAGCGCCACCGGGATCAGGATGATCGAGGCCAGTTCAAACAGGTTGCTCCAGGCTGTCGGGTTCTCGAAAGGGTGCGCCGAGTTGGCACCGAAGAAACCACCACCATTGGTACCCAGTTGCTTGATCGCAATCTGGCTGGCAGCCGGGCCCAGCGGGATCACCTGATCGACACCTTGCATCGTCACAGCGTTGACATAGTGCGCAAAGGTTTGCGGCACGCCCTGCCACACCAGAAACACCGCCAGCACCAGGCACAACGGTAACAGGCCATACAGCGTGGCGCGGGTCATGTCAGCCCAGAAGTTACCCAAGGTTTTAGTTGAGCGGCGGCTGATACCGCGACACAGCGCGACCAGTACCGCAAGGCCGGTGGCGGCACTGACAAAGTTCTGCACGGTCAGGCCGACCATTTGGCTGAGGTAGCTGAGCGACGCTTCACCGCTGTAACTCTGCCAGTTGGTGTTGGTGACAAAGCTCACCGCCGTGTTGAACGCCAGCGTCCACTCTTGCCCCGGCAAGTGTTGCGGGTTGAGCGGCAGGTACTGCTGAAACAGCAGAATCGCGAACAGGATGACAAACCCCGCGAGGTTAAAGGCCAGCAGCGCCAGCATGTATTTAACCCAGCTTTGCTCGCTGTTCGGATCAACCCCGGCAATGCGATAGCACACGTTTTCGACGGGCCCCAGTACCGGAGTCATCCAGGTACGCTGACCTTCCATCACTTTGTAATAAAAGCGCCCCAGCCACGGTGCTGGCAGTAATACCAGAACGAAGAAGGCCAGAATCAGCGCATAGTCATAACTGTGCATATCCGCTCCTAGTTCTGATCTGCGCGCAACAGCGCAACCAACAGATAAACGAACAGCCCCACTGCCAGCAGCAGGGACACCCCATCCAGAACGCCCATGACAACTCTCCCAAAGCGGCACCTGCCGCGTGTAGGAAGAGTGTGTGCAATGTGGGCGTAAAGGATCGAGATCGAGAGGCGTACGGGGGCGTAAAGAAGGTGTAAAAAATGAATGACAGGAAGCAATTATCTCTGCGCAGGCTACCTTCTGCTCCGCAAGTTATAACGTGGTCCTGTTAGAGCAGCCGATCATACAAGCCGCCGCCAGACTGGCGGCGACCACCATTTAAGCCTGTATTTTTTGTTAAGCCTTTACTCAGGACCAAGAGCCAAATCGTTCCCAAACGGTTCCGTACCTATAGCCTCCAAAGTCGGCCCCCTGCACGACTGCTACATACACCCCGCCTTCAACCATGGGAAACATAGCACCCGCCGCGTTCTTAGAAACTAATTTTTGATATACCGCAGGACTGTTATCTATACCTTCCTTCTGCAAGCGAAAAACTGTTATCTCCACTTGAGGGAAGTCGTAAAAGCTATTTATATCCAACATTATGAAAGCGACCCTATTGGAACCAGTACCTTCAATACGTATATTTTTTATCTTAGAATCCCCAGAACTGTTTGGGTCACTAAACGCAACAATAGGAGCGGGAGCAGTTGTATTAACGCTTAACATTTTAGACTCTGAAATTTTCCCCCTGGCATCCAACGCACGAACAGTCAAGTTGAACATCTGATTCCTCGCGACGGGGATTTCAATATTATGACAACCATTAGATAATGTGTGCGGATACGCCATAAAGCCCCTTCCAAGAAAGTCAATCTGGTATTGCACCGCCCTCAAAACAGGATTAATAATCAAATGAAATTTTTCCGAAACATAGTTATACCCACTTTGCTCAAGTTCAGGAGCATAAAACGGCGCAGCATCGAGATTGTAATTTATACACTTTTCAATCAAACCATGATCAAGCTCAGAACAGACGCTCGGCTGACCAGCACTCATAGCAGGAGAACTGGTATTCGCCACAACGAGTGTTGAAATACATTCTGTGACGGCATTACAAATTAAACGCAGCGGCAACGTGGCTTTGTGTTCTTTTCCCGCAGGCACATCAGTCTTGACCCAGCCCTGCCAGCGATAAGGCCAGATTAAATCATCATCCACACATCTATCCCAACTGAGAACAATGTTTTTCCCTGGATAATCTTGGTGTATCTGCATCAAATTCAAAAGGGCCGCACGGCGCGGTATCAAGCTCGTTGATCGCAAGCCATTAACAAAAAGATCTCTCAACTGACTGTCGTTAAATTGATCCATGGGCGAGAAACAACCATGAATATGTAAAACAATAATCTCATTGTTAATGATCGGCTCTGGCGCACTGTAGTAAGTATTACACCAATCGATCAGGCTCTGTACGGAGTGCAAGGAAGGCAAGTTATTGTAGTGAAAAACCCAATGCCCTTCCTCATGTTGGTAAATTCGTAAATCCAACGCCCTGATACCGGCCTCAATCTGGAATCCCCAGGGCGACCCGGTGGAATCGGACCCGTTGCTTTCATCCTGCTGACCGTCGCATTCAATCAACCCTGAGAGCTGGGTTGAAGGGATTTTTAGCTCATGCAACTTTAAAGTGCCCAGCAAGGGATGAAGGGAGGTCATCCAATGTTTTACGTCGCCATCAGTCGCGATTGTTTTTCCCGATTGCCTGTCCATTGTGCAGCCTACCTATAATATTGCGCACACACCGTAAGGCATAAAATCTTAAATAAATGCCAGCACCAGCACAACTAGCAGATCTGATAGGTATTCGTTATCCATACGTTATCAACAGCGAACCTTCAGGTACGCTTCAGTCCGTATGTTTATCGAATCGAACGGTATGAAAGCACCCTTTGTTTGCGACAGCCTTGATTACCAAGTTCTCAGGTAGAATTTGAGCTATTTATCGGCATTATCGTTGCTGCCATAAAAGACGGCAGTGTGCTCCAATCAAACCAGCATTATCTCTGGCTACGCAGAGCAACGCCGGTCTTAAAAGCCTTTGCATCATGAGGTCCCGCAGACAGAAAGCCGAAAAAGTTGAAGCTCGCGCCCACGAGTCTTTCTGGTCCAGACGTATTAATTAACCAATATGCAGCCGCGCTTGCATGTGCGCCTGCGTTGGAGGTATGTCCCCTCTCCACGTTCGTCAAGAGGGCGCCGTAGTGGTTACCTGCAACCTGATCCAAGGGGACGCCATTAGTGTTCAAATTATGATTGACCGTAACCAACGCACGAGAAAAAGGCTGGCTCAGCGAGCCTTGTGAGGCCACGTGATTAATATGCTGTCTTCCAGGTGAGTCGAACGTTCGCGTCCCAGGGACGGATACCAATGCTCTATAAGTCAAGTCAAACACCTCTTGTGCTTGCTCAAGCACTCCAGGTGCAGTAGATCCGGTAACTGCAACTGCCGGAGGCACCCTGCGTAGCATTTTTAACCACTGGGTAAAAAATCTACCCGTTGGGTCCTGTTTGTTAACAGGATCGCCCGAACAATATGCGTAGGCATTAATACCGCCTTTTGAAAAGGGGCTCAGCGAGTCAGGGCTGTTAAATCGCATCAGTACCGGGTTATACGCTCGATGACCATTGCCCAATAAATAGTGACCGGTAATAGCTTCAGGCAATTCGCCGTTAAACCCCACCAACGCACTCGCACTGTCGAGAGACCGGGAATAACCATAAGGGCTATAGACAACGTTATTAACCGGATGCAGTGGCTTGACAAGGCTTATGGCAGAACCGGGCAAGTCGGTTGCAAATAAGGTGGCCCCTGTAGAGTCACGTTGTGCAAGCGCTTGATGATTATTGCGCAACAGCGAAGTGGCCACGTTGCCCTGAATGGCCGTTACCCACTGATCTCTCTGATAGAAGCGCAACCCGACAGGCTCATCCGAACGCGTAAACGCTATATAGCGATCAAGGGGATCATAGTTAAAGCTGATGATTGAAACCGTCATGGTTTGACACTCCAGTAAATGAAACTGAAGTGTCTACCATGTGCCGATTTGGAGCACCTGACAATAGGGCCAGGTTGTATGCCCAAATATGTAAATCAATATCAGTGCGATGCGCAGATTAGCGCAGCAATGGGCTGTCCAACACACTGGAGCTCCCGTCCAGCACACTTTCGCTGAGCTGGATGAAAGACGCCGTGTTCACCTTGTCCATGCGCATCAGCGCCCGGCTCACGTCATCCAGCGAACGCTTGTTGTGTGTTTGCAAGCGTATTTCGCGGTCCAGTGCCTGCAACACCGTTACCGCACGGGCCTGCATCGCCTGGTTAACGGTCGCTGCGCGCAAATGAGTGACGCCTTTACCGGCCGCATTGAGCCGATGCTGCAGGGTCTGATAACGCTCGTCGCTCATGCCGCCCGCACGGCGCAGCAGTTCAATGGCGTAGTACTCACTGAGACCGTCAACGATCCACTCATGGCCTGGCTCGGCATTAATGCCGGCAAACACTTGCACCACTTCTCGCAGTAACGGGCTGCTGCCGCTTTCGCTGACCAGCGGCAGGACGCTTGAGAGATAAATTGAGTTGTGGTCAGCCGTACTGCCTTTCCACATCGGGCTGGCCGCCCCCACGATCAACAGTTTAGGTGGGTTACGCGGGAACACGGCTTGCACTTGCGGCCACACAAACGTCAGCAAGGTGATGACATCCATGCGGTGCATGCCCTGCCCTTTTGGCGCCGACACGGTCACTTCGGTTTCACCCAAGGTGGTACGCCGGGTGCCTAGCGTGCCAGCGAGCATCCAGCCCGTAGGCCGGTCAAACACCCGGGAAGCATCATCGATACGAAAGCGGTTCTTACCGATACGCGGCCACGCGGTTTCAACACTTTTCCAGCCCTTGGGCAGTTCGAACTCAAGCCGCGAGACCAACTCGGTGCCGTCTTGTTGATCGAGGCTTGCAGGCGGGACCAACTGTTCACCGCGAAACAAGGCCCACGTCGGGGTCATGAGGGTGTCGTAGCTGCCATTTTTAAGCGGGTGATTCAACTGCACTCGGTAAGTGAGGCTGGCCTTGCCCGGCCCCGGATGCCACAGGACACGGCTGTGCTCGGGGTCCGGGGTCAATTGCCACTGCCCGTCCGCCTTGAAATCGCTGTAACTGTCGGGCACCCCCAGGTCGAAGTCCAGGCTACGCACCGCAGAGCCTTCAGCCAGGGTCACGCGCACCTGCGCCTGATTACTCTGCGGCATCAGTTGCACGTGGTAATCCAGGTCGACTTTTTTGCCCGCCCACAGCGGGCCGCTGGCGATAATCAGCAATACGCCCAAAGGCCATTTAAAACACAGCGGCATACACACTCCTTTGCACCGCTCCGGCACTTAACCGGCGCGGAAAATCAGGTGATCTTCCCAGTCGTCTTCCGGCACGCTGCCCTCGGCCAGCATGCGCCCGGATTGCGAAATGCGCTCATGATGCACGGCCTCAGGGTCCCCGCAGACCAGGTGGTGCCAGAGCGGCAAGTCCTTGCGCTCGCTGACCAGCCGGTAACCGCAGGTGGGCGGCAACCACTTGAACTCTTCAGCCTTGCCGGGTGACAACTGGATGCAATCGGGCACGCTGTCACGACGGTTGGCATAGTCGCTGCACTGACAGGTTTTCATGTCGAGCAATTTGCAGGCGATGCGGGTGTAGTAGACGCTGTTGTCCTCTTCATCCTCGAGTTTTTGCAGGCAGCACAGGCCACAGCCGTCGCACAACGACTCCCACTCCTCTTGATCGAGTTGATCGAGGGTTTTGCGGATCCAGAAGGGTTTTACGATTGCGGCCATGGCTCAAACATCAACATCAGGGAGTGGAAAAGGCCGCCAGTCTAGTGCCCAAGCTGTCGTGGGCCAAGCGCTTGTGACTGACGGCGTAACAGGACTTGTCAGCTTGCAGACATGACAGTAGTTTTGCGGCTGGTTAAATCCACTCAGGAAACTCGAATGCCAACCTCCAACCGCGTTGCCGAACACCCGATTCACGAGCAATTCACCCAGCGCTGGTCACCGCGCGCCTTTACCGACGCAACCCTGGACAAGCCAACCCTGCTGAGCTTTTTCGAAGCGGCCCGCTGGGCCCCGTCGGCATACAACGCACAGCCTTGGCGCTTTTTGTTCGCCCTGCGCGGCACCCCTGAGTTTGAGCGTTACTTGAGCCTGCTGGTTGAGTTCAACCAGGGTTGGGCCAAGCACGCCGCGGCATTGGTGGTAATCGTGTCGAAAACCACCTTCGCCGCACCGGGCAGCACAGAAGAAAAACCTGCACCCACCCACGCCTTTGATACAGGCGCCGCCTGGGGCCAACTGGCCTTACAAGCGCACTTGAGCGGCTGGCACACCCATGGCATGAGCGGTCTGGATTTTGAACGGGCTCGCACCGAGCTGAAGATCCCTGAGGGTTACGCGGTTCAAGCCATGGTTGCCATTGGCAAACTGGGCGACAAAGCGAGCCTGGTGGACTACCTGCAAGCCAAGGAAGTCCCAAGCCAGCGCGAGCCGTTGAGCAAGCTGGTGGCTGAAGGTGATTTCAGCCTGTAAGGGGTTTGAGGACACTGCAGCCTGTAGGAGCGAGCTTGCCTCGCGATCTTTAAAGATCAAAAGATCGCGAGGCAAGCTCGCTCCTACAGTATGAATGGAGCCTTTAATACCCGCGTTCGAAGTCCACTTCTCCACGCAGCGGCTCGCCCGCCTGGTATGCGCGCAGGTTGTCGATGAACAGTTGCACCATCATCGGCGGTGAGGTGGGTGCCGAACTGTGGCCGGTCAGCAGTAGACCCCAGGCTGTCCAGAACGGGTGTTTGGCCGGCAATGGTTCTTGGCGGCAGACGTCAATGATGGCGCCGGCCAAGTGCCCCAGACGCAGCGCTTCAACCAAGTCAGCATCCACCACCGCCACACCCCGCCCGGCATTGATGAAAACGGCGTTGGGGTTGAACAGGGCAAACAGTTCGGCATCGTACAGGTCGTGGGTTTCAGGGGTGTTGGGCAACAGGTTGATCACGTAATCCATCTGGCTGACCAAACGCGGCAGATCACCCAAGGTCGCAACCTCGATGAACGGCGCCTGTTCCCGCGCGCTGCTGGCAATGGCGTACAACTCAACCCCGAACGGTTGCAGGAACTGCGCCACGGTCTGGCCGATGTCACCTGCACCGACGATCAAGACCTTGCGCCCGACCAGGCTCTGGCCCGTGCGATTGTCCCATTTGCGCTCGACCTGGCTGACCAGCCGCGCCATCACTTCACGTTCGTGACCGAGCATGTAGGTCAGTACGTATTCGGCCATGACCTGACCAAAAATACCGACCGCACGGCTCAGCCGGTAATCGCGCCCCAACCCTTCAGCCAGTAACGGGGTGATCCCGGCCCAGGTCGATTGCAGCCATTGCGGCGTGTGCCCTTGGCGCAACAGGGTAGCCATCAGGTCCGGCTGGCCCAGCCACACCGGGCAGTCGGCAGCCAACTGCGCCAGTTGCGCCGAGTCGCCACTGGTGTGCACTTGCAGTTCAGGGGCCGCTTGTTGCAAGAGTTGGGCGTACAGCGAGTAATCTTGCTCGGCAATCAGGACACGCATGCTTCTAACCTTATTAAAACATTGCCAGCCGCCGCGCCCGGGTTTGCTCCATTGCGTTCAGCCACCGGCAATCAAAGTGAGTCTGTTCTGCACCAGAGCCTTTACACAGGGTCGTTACGACGCAACAGCTCTTCAGGCAAGTGCTCGATGTATTCGTCTTCGGCCGGCGGCATTTGCAGGTGGTAGCCCTGTTCTTTGAGGTTTTCCAGGACTTTACCGATGTCTTCACGGGCCAGTGTGCGCTCCGGGGTCAGCACCAGATCGAAGGCGTGCTGCGGTTTGCCAAAACCACTCAACAGGGTTTCTGGCACACGCTCCAGTGCTTCGGCTTTTAACACGTACAGGTACATGCCGTTGCGTTTTGGGCTGCGGTAGATCGAGCAAATATGTTTCAAGACGGTTCTCCAGCGTCGGCCAGGCAATCAAGCAGCGCCTGGCCCATCAACTCACGACGCCAACCGCGCAGTGAATCGGGCAATTGATAAGGCCCCTCGGGGTAGCCGCTTTTGAGCAGGGCTTCGAGGGTTTTCTTGCGCAGCATCAGCTCAGGCGCAATGTTCAGACGCTCAGCCTCGGCCTGACCGATGGCACGCAGGCGCTTGACCAGCGCAGCAGCCTCGACCGGCAACGGCTCAGGCACGGCCGGGGGCCATTGGTCCGGGCCCAGGCTGCTTGCCCGCTTGATCAGATCCAGCAGGAACTCGCCATCCTGACGCACCGTGCGCGGGTGCATGTCTTCAATGCGCGCCAGGGTCACTAGGTTATCTGGCTGGGTTTTGGCCAATGGCCACAGCGCATGCTCACGCACCACACGGTTGCGTGGCAGGTCCCGGGCGCGGGCTTGCAGCTCACGCCAGGCGCACACTTCGCGCAACACCGCGAGTTGCTGACGCGAGAGTTTCCAGGCCAGCTTGGCCTCTCGGTACACCTCGTAAGGGTCGACCTCACGGCGCAGGTTGGCCACCAGTTCGGCGCCGTCCTCCAGCACCCAGTTGTACTTGTCATCCGACAGGCGCGGACGCAACTGCACATACACCTCAGCCAGATGCTGGGCATCTTCAGCGGCGTAGCTGATCTGCGTTTCCGACAACGGGCGTTGCAACCAGTCAGAACGGGTTTCGCCTTTAGGCAGGTCGAGGTCGAGCACCTCTTTGACCAGCCTCGAATAACCCATCGAGAAGCCCAGGTTCAGATAGGCCGCTGCCAGTTGGGTGTCGAACAACGGCGCAGGCAAGCTGCCCGTCAGGCGCAACAGCACTTCCAGGTCTTCACTGCACGCATGCAGCACTTTAACCACCGCCGGGTTTTCCAGCAGTGCAGCCAGCGGCTGCCAGTTGTCGATGGTCAAGGGGTCAATCAGAAAAGCCCGTTCGCCGTCGCCAATTTGAATCAGCCCGGCAATCGGGTAAAAGGTGTCGACCCGCATAAATTCGGTGTCGAGGGCTATGAATGGCAAGTGTTGCCATTCGGCACAATGTTGGCCGAGGCTATCGTTGTCGCGAATCCAGTGAATATCGATGGCCACACGGCTCTCCCTTGAAGAATGGCGCGCAGTATATATCGCTACCAGGGTATTCCGAGCATCGACTCGCAATCTTGGCGACGAAAAAACCTACGCATTAAAAGGCTATGACCTTCAATACTTCGTTATTTTTTGTCAGTAACTTTATCTCCGCCCATGACTTGACGCGTTTCAGCCTCTAAAATATCGCGCTTGATTTACCCCGATGGCGTCGTTACGAAATATGACGTGACAAGGTAATGAGTGAATCTGGCGTTGTGCCAGGCGCTATACCCACTAATAAAATCGAGACTGCCCTGTATGCGCATTACCCGAACACTCTCCACTGCAGCCTGCGCCCTTGCGCTGAGCACCCTTGCCAGCGTTGCCCATGCCGAGCCCTTTGCCCCCGACATTGAAGACAGCGTGCAAAAAGCCGCGAAAGCGCTGATGCAGCAGTACGAAGTGCCTGGCCTGGTCATTGCCATCAGCGACAAGGGCAAACAGCAGTTCTACAGCTTCGGCCTGGCCTCCAAAGAAACCGATGCCAGAACAACCCCCGACACGCTGTTTGAAGTCGGTTCGATCAGCAAACTGTTTACCGCCACCCTGGCGTCCTACGCGCAAGTCGAAGGCAAGCTGTCTTTCACCGAGCCGGTCAGCCATTACCTGCCGCAGTTGCAAGGCAGTGCGTTCGGCAAAGTGCCGCTGTTGCATCTGGCAACGCACACGGCCGGGGGTTTTCCCTTGCAAGTGCCAGACAACGTAAAAAACGATGAGCAACTGCAGGATTACCTCAAACACTGGCAGCCGACTTATCAAGCCGGTACCCACCGAACGTACGCCAACCCCAGCATTGGCATGCTCGGCGTGATCGCCGCCAAGAGCTTGCAGATGCCGTTCAAAGCGGCCATGCAAAACATGCTCTACCCCGCTTTGGGCCTGAGCAGCACCTATCTGAGCGTGCCGGAGGACAAAATGCCGCTGTATGCCCAAGGGTATGACAAGCAGAACCAGCCGCGCAGGCTCACCCCGGACGTGCTGGCCGACGAAGCCTATGGCGTGCGGACCAGCGCTCGCGACCTGATTCATTTCGCGCAACTGAACCTGAACACGGGCAAGCCCGCATCGGCGATCGAACGTGCAGTGCAGAACACCCACACCGGCTACTTCCAGATCGGCCCCATGACCCAGGACCTGATTTGGGAGCAATACCCTTACCCGGCCACACAGGCAGACTTGCTGGAAGGCAACTCAAACACCATGGCCTATGAGACCAACAAGGCTGTGGCGTTGAACCCGCCGCTGGCGCCACAAAAAGCCGTATGGCTTAACAAAACCGGCTCCACCTCGGGGTTTGGCGGTTACATCGCGGTCCTGCCCGACAAACAACAGGCCGTGGTCATCCTGGCCAACAAAAACTACCCCAACAGTGCCCGCGTAGAACTGGCCTACGCGATTTTCAAGGCATTGAACTAAGCGCCTTTGCGCAACACATAAATGCTGCCCTGCGCAAAGCCGGGCAGCACATCGTAATGCTTGAGGATGCTGAAGCCCGCCAGGGCGAACTGCGTTTCAAGCTCATGCTTACCGATGACCACCCGCTGGCTGTCATGCTGGCGGGTTGTATGCCCAACCGACACCGACACAATCAACGTGTCGCGGCTAACCCGAGAGAGCTCACGCAAAATGGCCAGGCGGTGCTCGCTGTCACTGACGTGATGAAACAGCTCCATGCAAAAGATGCTGTCCACGGCGTTTTCAGACAAATCGATGGAAAACACCGAGCTTTTAAACAGCGTGATGCGTTTTAGCAGGCTGGCTGGATGATGGGTTTGCGCATGATCGAGCATGCTTTGCGAAGCGTCCGACGCCAGAATGACCCGGTTGCCGTGCTCGGCCAGCACCGGCCAGAAACGCCCGACGCCGCAAGCCACATCCAACACCAGCCCCGGCTCCCCCGCCACTTTAAGTGCACGGCGAACCAGTCGCTGCTCACGCCACCCGGCCAGACGCCGGACGAGCCCTGATGGCCGCACGGCCAGGCAGACCTGCGCATGTTCGCGGTCGTAACGCTCGGCGAACTCAAGCTCAATGGTGGAAGGTAGCTGCGATGACATGGGCCCGCGAACTCTTGTGTTTAGGGATATTCAACACAAAGGTTAAGGGGCAACCAGTGAAAAAAATGTTAGGAAAGTATGAAAAGCAGCGTGATTAAACACGCAATTCTGTAGGAGCGAGCTTGCCTCGCGATCTTTTAAACGATCAAAAGATCGCGAGGCAAGCTCGCTCCTACAAATTAATCAGCAACGCTGATTACGCCTGCTGCAAATACCAGCGCCAGTCCTGCTCGCCCACTTCGCCCATGAACTGGCGGTACTCGCCGTTTTTCACGGCCAGATACACCTTCAGGAACTCCGGGCCAAACGCCTCTTTGGCCCACTCCGAGGCTTGCAGCGCGCGCAAGGTGGTCAGCCAGTCGGTTGGCAGCAATTCGCTGGCCTGGGCGTAGCCATTGCCTTCAATCGGCGCACCCGGATCACGCTGCTCACGGATCCCGCGATGAATACCGGCCAGAATGGCCGCAGCGGCCAAGTACGGGTTGGCGTCTGCGCCACAGATTCGGTGCTCAATGTGCCGCGAATACGCCGGGCCGCCCGGAACACGCAAACTCACGGTGCGGTTGTCCACCCCCCAGGTCGCAGCCAGCGGCGCGTAGCTGTTGCTCTGGAACCGGCGATACGAGTTGGCATTCGGGCAAAACATCAGCAACGAGTCGAGCAAAGTGCTGAGCATGCCGCCCACCGCGTGTTTGAGCAGCGGCGTTCCGGCTGGTGCTTCGCTGGCGAACAGGTTATTGCCGTCCTTGTCGGCCAGGCTCACGTGCATGTGCAGACCGGTGCCGGCCAGGTCATCAAACGGCTTGGCCATAAAACACGCGACCATCCCGTGCTTGTGCGCCACGCCCTTGACCAGGCGTTTGTAGCGCACCGCTTCGTCCATGGCCTGCAAGGCATCAGCGCGGTGTTCAAGGGTGATTTCGACCTGCCCCGGCGCGTATTCAGAAATCGCCGTGCGCGCCGGAATCCCTTGCAGTTTGCAGGCGCTGTACAAGTCCGCGAGGAACGGTTCGATCTGCTCCAGCTCACGCAGCCCGTACACCTGGGTTGCCCGGGGCCGCTGACCGTCGGCATCACGGGCCGGTTGCGGGCGCCCGTTGCTGTCGCGCTGCTGATCGAGCAGGTAAAACTCCATCTCGGCCGCCATCACCGGGTAATAACCGTCAGCTTTCAGGCCATCAATAACCTTGGCCAGCAAATGCCGCGGGTCGGCCACCGTGGCTGGCATACCTTGGGTCGGGTGCATGCTGACTTGCACCGCGGCGGTGGGGATCAAGCGCCACGGCATGCGTTGCAAACTGCCGCTGATCGGGTAGGCCCGGCAGTCAATATCGCCCACGTCCCACACCAGCCCGGTGTTTTCGACGTCATCGCCGTTGATGCTCAGGCCCAGAATCGTGCTCGGCAGCGGCCGCCCGCTTTCATACACCGCCAGCAACTCATCGCGGTGCAGCAACTTGCCGCGCGGCACGCCGTTGTTGTCGATGATAAACAGCTCGAACATCTCGATATCCGGGTTCAGTTCCAGAAAATCGAGGGCTTCATTCAGCGGGGCAAACGGGGTCGTAGCAGTCATGGTCATGCTCATCATTTCGTATCAGACAGGCGCACGGGCGCGCCGAGGCAACTGCGCCTTTTCAAGGCAGCAGGCAGTCAGGACTTAATGCGAAACACGAGTATCCGGCGGGCGGGCATGCCGGCAGTGGAACAGGGCCCAAAAGGCCAATTTGGAAGGGAGTGCACAACGGCTGGAGGGGCAAGGAGCAAAGTAACGGGACCGAACGCCACGCAATAGCGGTGTCTGCGACACACTGCATCGTTCATGCGCTCCTCGCAAACCACCCATACCTTCGACCTTGGTCAACACTGAAGCCGTAGCCTCACACGACTGGGTGACCCGATGCAACACAGAGTTTCAGATATTCAGTTGCAGGCTGACTAAACATTAATCGCCCAGCCGCGCGCTAGAGAGCGGCACGGTTGTGGCACATGAACAGATTTTCATCGAACGTTTTAAAAACCGGCAAGGTCGGATGCAGTGTCTATCCTGCTTGGGCAAAGGCAACCCAAGCCATCTTTTATCTGACTTTGAGAGGCGTCCTCCGTGTCCAGAACAGTAGCCGATTTCATCACCGAGACTTTTCAGCAAGCCGGCGTTAAACGTGTGTATGGCGTGGTCGGCGATTCTTTGAACGGCTTTACCGACTCACTGCGCCGCCAGGAGCAAATCAAGTGGATTCACATGCGCAACGAAGAAGCCGCAGCCTTTGCCGCAGGCGCTGAAGCGCATCTGACCGGCGAACTGGCGGTGTGTGCCGGCAGTTGCGGGCCCGGCAACCTGCACTTGATCAACGGCCTGTTCGACGCCCATCGCAGCGGTGTGCCGGTGTTGGCGCTGGCCGCGCACATTCCGGGCAGCGAAATCGGCATTGACTACTTTCAGGCCACGCACCCCGAGAGCCTGTTCAAGGAATGCAGCCACTACGTGGAACTGGTCTCGCGCCCCGAACAACTGCCGCAAATTCTGGAGCGTGCCATGCGCATCGCCATCGCCAAACGCGGCGTGGCGGTGGTGGTGATTCCGGGGGATGTGGCGCTGCAGCAAACTGAAGCGAAAGTACCGAACTGGCTCACCCCGACTCAGCCGCTGGTTCGCCCCAGCGACAGCGATATCGATGAGTTGGCGGCGTTTTTGAATGACGGCAAAAAAGTCACCCTGCTGTGCGGCGCCGGTTGCGTCGATGCCCACACCGAGATCCTCGCCCTGGCCGAACGTCTGAACGCACCCATCGTGCATGCGTTGCGCGGCAAGGAGCATGTCGAGTACGACAACCCGTATGACGTCGGCATGACCGGGCTGATCGGTTTTGCCTCGGGTTATCTGGCCATGAAAAACTGCGACACGCTGCTGATGCTCGGCACCAACTTCCCCTATCGGCAGTTCTACCCGGAGCACGGTCACATCGCGCAGATCGATCTGCGACCCGAAGCGCTGGGCAATCGCTGCGGCCTGGAGTTGGGGCTTCTTGGCGATGTGAAGCTGACGTTGCAGGCCGTGCTGCCCAAGCTGGCGCAAAACCCGGATCGCGATCACCTTGAGTCAGCCCTCAAAGATTATAAAAAAGCGCGTCAGGACCTCGACGCCCTGGCTGAAAGCGGCCCCAACAGCGACATCATCCACCCGCAATACTTGAACCGTCTGGTCAGCGAGCTGGCGGCAGAAGATGCGATTTTCACCTGTGATGTCGGCACCCCGACCGCATGGGCCGCCCGTTACCTGAAAATGAACGGCCAGCGCCGCCTGGTTGGCTCGTTCAACCACGGCTCGATGGCCAACGCCATGTTGCAAGCCATCGGCGCGCAGGCGACCTTCCCTTACCGCCAAGTGATTTCAATGTCGGGCGATGGCGGTTTCACCATGATGATGGGCGATTTCTTGACCCTCAATCAGGTGGGTTTGCCGGTCAAAGTCATTGTGCTGAACAACGGCACCCTGGGCTTTGTTGAAATGGAAATGAAGGCGGCCGGTTTCCCGGACGTGGGCTGCGACCTGGACAACCCCAACTTTGCCGCGATGGCCGAAGCCATGGGCGTCAAAGGGATTCGCGTCGAGCATCCGTCGCAGCTGGAAGCCGCGCTGCGTGAAGCCTTCAGCCATGACGGCCCGGTGCTGGTGGACGTGGTCAGCGCCCGTCAGGAACTGGTGATGCCGCCGACCAAAACCTTCGAACAAGCCAAGGGCTTTAGCCTGTTCATGCTTAAAACCGTGATGGATGGCCGCGCCAAGGAGTTGATTGATCTGGCCAAGGTCAATCTATTGCGCTGAACGGAACAGCGGCGCCTGAGGGCGCCGCTGCTCAGGCTTAAAAAATACGCCGGTAAATCGCTTCAACCTCCTGCTCGTTCATGTCGCACGGGTTGCTGTCGATCAAGCGACGAATGCCCACCACCACCTCGCTGGCCATGACCGCCAGCGACGGCTCATCCACTTTCAACTCAGACAAACGCAGCTCCAGGCCGCTGTCCTCGACCAGGCTTTCAATGGCTCGCACAAAGGCTTCTGCGGCGCTGGCTTCGTCGGCAAAATGCTCGCCCGGCAACAGGTGCGCCGCCAGTTCGGCGTATTGGCGCTGAGCCGCTGCCAGGTTAAAGCGGAGCACCGGGGCCATGACCAAAGCGTTGGCGTGGCCGTGGGGGATGTGAAAGCGCGCACCCAGCGGATACGCCAGGGCGTGAATCGCCGCCACCGACGCATTGACGAACGCCATGCCCGCCATCAACGACCCTTGCAGCATGGCCGTACGCGCTGGCAGGTCCGTGCCGTCAGCCAGCACTTTGCGCAGGTTGCTGCCCAACAAGTTCAATGCGGCCGTGGCCAGACCATCGGAAATCGGGTTTTTCCGGGTGCGGCTGGTGTAGGCCTCAATCGCATGCACCATGGCGTCCAGCCCCGTGGCCGCCGTCACTTTGGGCGGCAGGCCCAAGGTCAGCAGCGGGTCGAGAATGGCCACGTCCGGCAGCAGTTGCGGCGAATAGACCGCCTGTTTTTTATTCTGCGGATCGGTGATTACCGACACCCATGTCACCTCCGAACCGGTGCCCGAGGTGGTCGGCATCAGCACCAGCGGCACCCGTTTGCCACGGGCTTTGTCGGTGCCGTAGAGGTTTTCCAGCGGCTGGTCGCTATTGGTCAGCAAGGCGACCAGCTTGGCGGCGTCCAGTGAACTGCCACCGCCCAGGCCCAGCACGCCATCGGCCTGGAAAGCTTTGGCCTGAAGGGCGGCTTGCTCAACCACGGCTGAAGACGGGTCCGGCGTGACGTGATCAAACACCGCCACCGCGCACCCGGCGGCTTCGAGTACCGCTTGTGCGCGGCCGGCAAAGCCGAGGCTGACAATCCCCGGATCGCACACCAGCAGCACCCGCTGCGCCCCCAAGCCACGGAACACAGTGCCAAGTTCTTGCAGTGCCCCGGCTTCGCAAATGATGCGCGGCACGCTTCTGAATTCATGGTTCATCGCTGACTCCTGTTAACTGATGAATGCGCCTCTTCGCGATCTTTTGATCGTTTAAAAGATCGCGAGGCGAGCTCGCTCCTTCAGGGCCCGGTGTTTACAACACCGAGGTGTAGAGGGCGTGGATGTCGTCGCGGTCAAGCGGGCGGGGGTTGTTGATCAGCAGGCGCTCGATTTTCAAGGCGTCATCGGTTAGTTGATTGATGTCTGATTCGGTGACACCCACTTCGCTCAGGCGCTGGGCAAACGGCATGCGCGCCACCAGTC
This sequence comes from Pseudomonas helleri, assembly GCF_001043025.1. Taxonomy (GTDB): domain Bacteria; phylum Pseudomonadota; class Gammaproteobacteria; order Pseudomonadales; family Pseudomonadaceae; genus Aquipseudomonas; species Aquipseudomonas helleri. The sequence continues at coordinate 254,043 of NZ_JYLD01000004.1, forward strand.
GGGTCATAAAGTCGATAAAGCCGTCGCACGCCTCTCGGGGGCTGGCGAAGCGCTGCCCCGGTAACACCGCACTGGCCAATTGCGCGTACAAGGCTTCGGCGGCCGGGCGGTTGAAGTTCAACACCGGCAACAGCACCAAGGCATTGCTCAAGCCGTGGGGCACATGGAAATGCCCGCCCAGCGGATACGCCAGCGCATGCACTGCTGCCACCGGCGCGTTGGCGAAGGCCATGCCCGCCAGCATCGAGCCCAGCAACATGTTCGAACGCGCCTGCAAATCACCGGGCTCGGCCAGCACGCGGTCCATGTTGGCCGCCAGCAAGGTCAATGCCTGCACCGCCAGACCATCCGACAGCACGTTTTTTTTGTGCGCGCTGGTGTAGGACTCGATCGCATGGACCATGGCATCCACACCGGTCATGGCGCTGACAGCGGCAGGCAGGCCGACCGTCAGCCGCGCATCGAGCAACGCGATGTCGGGGTACAGCAGCGGGCTAACCACGCCCTTTTTCTCGTGGCCCGGGGTGGTGACGATGGCTACCGCTGTGACTTCCGAGCCTGTGCCTGCGGTGGTCGGAACCTGGATCAGCGGCAAGCGCGGGCCTTTGGCCAGGCCGATGCCGTAGATGTCCTCCAGCCGTTGTTCGTGGCCGCAGAGCAAGGCCACCAATTTGGCGATGTCCAGCGAGCTGCCGCCGCCCAGGCCGATGACCGCCTGCGCACGGCATTCGCGCGCCACCGCCACGGCGTCTTCAACGCAGGCCACCGGCGGGTCGGCCTGCACGTCACTGTACAACGTGACCTGCAAACCGCTGTCGCGCATGGCGTTGATCGGCGCGTCGAGCAAGCCTGCGCGTAGCAAACCGGGGTCGCTGACCAGCAACACCCGCTCGGCATTCAGTTCTCGGCACAAGGCACCCAGACGCAGTGCGCCGTCGATTTCGCAGATCACCCGTGGTGTGGTTTCAAAGGTAAATTTTGACATGGCGGTCCCTACCCTGCGGTCACGCTGCCGCGCTCGATGCGAAAGAGCGCATCGACCAGATCGGCAGAATGAGTGTCATCGGATTCAGATATCAGCACGCACAGCCCTTCACGGCCGAGCTTGGCGATCACTTCGCTCAGGCGCCGGGACAACACCGGCGCCACCCCTTCAAACGGCTCGTCGAGCAACAGCAACGTGTGCCCCGGCATCAACGCCCGCGCCAGCGCCACCAGCTTTTGTTGCCCGCCGGACAGTTGCATGGCCTTGCGCTCACGGAACTGGGCGATCTCCGGAATCAGGCTGTAGACCCACTCCAGACGGCGCTGGCTGTCAGGCAATTTGTTGGCCCAGACCGGCAGCAAGATGTTCTCTTCGACAGTCAGCGCCGGGATCAATCGGCGGTCTTCGGGCAGGTAGCTGATGCCCGCTGCGGCGCGGGTAAAACCCGGTCGGTTGCGCAGGTCCTGGCCGGCAAACGTGATCGACCCCGAGTCAGCCTCGAGCAGGCCCATGATGGTGCGGATCAAAGTGGTTTTACCGGCGCCGTTATGGCCGATCAAACCGACCATTTGCCCGGCGCCCACGTGCAACGACACGTCATGCAAAATCGGCACGCCTTCGATCGAGACGTGCAGGTTGCGAATATCCAGACTCATTGCGCTGCCCTCTTGTGAGCGTTTGGCCCGCCGGTGACGAACTCTTGCACGCGGGGGTTGGCCAGCACCGCTTCAGGCGCCCCGTCGGCCAGCACTTCACCGCTGTAGAACGCCAGAATTCGCGACACGTAGCGGCGTACCACGTCCATGTCATGTTCCACAAACAGCACCGTCACCTGATGTTGTGCGACCACGCGCATCACGGTGTCCATAAGGGCGGTTTTCTCTTCGGCACTGACGCCGCTGGTGGGCTCATCGAGCAGCAGCATTTGCGGGTCACCGATCAATGCCATGGCAATGTCGATCAATTTGCGCACGCCTTGCGGTACCGCCGTGACCAACGTGTCGCGCCAGCGGCTGATGTCGAACTCGGCCAGAATCGCATCCGCCTGAGCAATGCGTGACGCATTGCGCATCGGCGCCAGCAGCGACGGGAACGGGCTTTGCGCGGCCGAAACGGCAATCAGCAGGTTGTCCAGCACGCTCAGCTGCGGGAACAACTGCGCGACCTGAAACGAACGCGCCATGCCCGCCCGGGTGATGGCCCTGGGTGTGCGGCCAAGGATCGACTGGCCGTTGAACAGGATCTCGCCACGGCTGGGTTTCAGGTAGCCGGTGACCATGTTGATAAACGTAGTTTTACCGGCGCCATTGGAGCCAATCACCCCGACGACTTCGCCTTTGTGGATGCGCACGTTGACGTCTTTGGCCGCCGTTACGGCGCCAAATTCCTTGCACAGCCCTTGGGTTTCAAGAATGCAGTTCATGCCTTTGCCCTCCGCGCCTGCCCGGTGAACAGGCTCCACAAGCCTTTAGGCAGGAACACAATGATCGCCAACAGGGTGAAACCCAGAATCATCTGCCAACTGTGCGGCACCAGCTCGATGGCGTAGGTGCGCACCACGGCAAACAGAATGGCCGCAATAAATGGCGCGGCGACGTGGGCAGTACCGCCCAGCAAGGCGATGAAGACGAATTCGCCGGAGGTGATCCAGTAGGCCATTTCCGGGTCGATGTGCCCGGCCGACAACGCCATGAAACCACCGCCCAACGCCGACACGGCAGCGGCCGCGACATAGTTCATGTACAGCACCCAGCGCGGTGACTGGCCGAGGTATTCGACGCGCACTTCGTTTTCACGGATGGCCTCGCACATCATCCCGGCGCTGCTGCGGCTGTAGCGGTGCAGCAACACCGCCAGCAACCCCGAGCAGGCAACGATAATGATGAACAGCGCCAGCGGCGCCTGCCCGGCAGCGGGTGTCCAGCCAAACAGGGTCCAGGCCTTAACGTTGAAGCCGTCAGTGCTGCCCAGCGCCGAGCTTTTGACCAGCACGCCGTACAAAATCATCGAGAACGCCAGCGACAGCATGGCGAAGAAAATCTCCCGGTAGCGGGTCATCAGCAGCCCCAGCAGCATGGCCAGCAACACTGCCGCCCCCACCCCGATCACCAGCAGCAGGGCCAGGTCGGTGATGTCCAGGAAGTGCCCGCTCATGCCCACCGCGTAACCGCCGATGCAGAAGAACAAGCCTTGGCCAAAGGTCACCAGCCCGGCGCGCATTTGCATGACCACGCCTTGCACCACCATGGCCTTGGCCAGCGCCATGGTCAGCAAAAACACCAGCCATTGCGGGGCGATTACGCCGCCTGCAGCCAGCAGCACGGCAACGCCGAGCAGAATCAATTCGGTTTTACTCAGGCGCATTTAGATTTTCCTCGCCAGTACACGGCCGAACAGCCCTTGAGGACGCACGGCCAACACCAGCGCCATCACCCCGTAGATCACAAAAAGCTCGAACTCCGGCGCGTAATGCACGGCAGCGGCGCGGCTCAAGCCCACCAGCAAGGCGCCCACTGCGGCGCCTTCGATGCTGCCCATGCCGCCGATTACTACCACGGCAAATGCCAGCACGATGACTTCAACGCCCATGCCCGGCACCACCGAGATCGCCGGTGCGGTCAAGGCGCCCGCCAGCGTGCCGAGCATGGTGCCGAGCACAAACACCAGGGTGAACATGCGCCGCACGTTGACGCCCATGGCCATGGCCACTTCACGGTCGTGGATCACTGCGCGCAGCACCTTGCCCTGGTGCGTACGCTCCAGCCATAACCACAGGCCCAGGCCCAGTACCAGCGAGATGCCCACCAGCATCAGGTCGTAATTCGACACCTTGAGCCCGGCCAGCGCGCTGCGCCCCATCTCGGCATAGGGCTGATAGGCGAAATACGGGTTTACGCCCCAGATCATCTTCATGGTGTCTTCGAGGATCAGCAGCAGCGCGTAGGTGATGATCACCATCAGCACTTCGTCGCGGCCGTACATAAAACGCAGCAGGCCGCGCTCGATGATCAGCCCGACGATCAGCCCGGCCACCAGTGCGCAACCGAGCATCAGCAGATACCCGACCCAGACCGGGCCAATGCCGTTATTGAAATACCAGCCCACCAGAGACGCAGCGGTGTAGGCGCCAATGGCATAAAAACTGCCGTGGGCCATGTTCAGGATGCGCATCACCCCGTAGATCACCGTGAGCCCGGCCGCGACCAGAAACAGCCACGAGGCATAAATGGTGCCGTCTATCAGCACCGCGAAAAGACTCATCATTGAGGTCCTACCTTGGCAAGAAGGTGGCAATACCTGTAGGAGCGAGCTTGTCTCGCGATCTTTTGATCGTTTAAAAGATCGCGAGGCAAGCTCGCTCCTACAGTGGCCGTTAACGGATCAGTTGCACTGCGCGCCGGGGAAGCCGGCCTTGATCCAGTCCAGCGCGGTGGTGCCATCCGGCGGGGTCACGCATTCGCCCGAGAAGGCGATGACGTTTTGCACGCCGCCTTTTTTGGTCGTCGGATCGTATTGGTATTCGCCGTAGGCAATCCCTTGCATGGCTTGATGGCCATCAGCGCGGGCCATTTGCACGGTGCCGGACACCGACTCAAAAGTCGCACCCTTGAACGCCTGGGCGATTTGCAGCGGGGTCGGGATTTTGCCCGGCTCAACCTTGGCGTTTTCCGCCGCGTGCTTGAGGCCCAATATGGCCTGGGCCATTTTGCTGGCCGGATACGTCGGCGCGGTTTTGTAGGCGGCCTGGTACTGGCCTTTAAACCAGCCGTTGAGGGTGTTATCCGGCGCAAAAGCACCGAACGGACCACGGCCACCAATGATCATGCCGTTAGGCGCCTGATCTTTATAACGGTCGATGGCCGACTCGCCGCAGGTCAGCACAGCGGTAGCGTCTTCGAGCAAGCCACGGGCGTTGGCTTGCAACACCAGAGCCTCCATGTCGCCGCCCCAGAAGCTGGAGTGGATGATGTCCGGGCGCTTGACCGAGATCGCGGAAATTTCAGCGCCGTACTGGCCCTGGAACACTTTGGGCATTTGCGACTCCACCACTTTGGCCTTGGGCATCAGTTGCTCCATGGAGTGGGTGAAGTCGTTCCAGCTGTCCTGGCCCCAGGCGTAGTTCTGCTGAATACCGGCGACTTTCTGTGCGTCCGGGCGCACCTTGGCCAGGTAACGGGCGGCGCCAATGTTGTCCACCGCCGCATCGAGGCTGGTGCGGAACACGTACTGCGGGGTTTTGTCTTCTTTGAACAACTGCGAGGTGCCGCAGTCGTAGAACACCGTCATGGCGCCCAGCTCTTCGGCAACCGGCGCAATGGCCAGGCAGTCTCCGGAAGAGATATAGCCCACCACCGCATCGACCTTCTGGCGCTGCACCAGGTTACGGAATTCCTCGACCTGTTTGGCCGCCCCACCCGCTTCGTCAATCATGACCATTTCAATTTCGGCACCGTTGATGCCGATCTTGTCGTAGGGCGCAGGCAACTGGCCTTTGTTTAAGCCTTCGACCAGCACCTTGGCGGCATTCGCTGACGGCTCGCCAAATGGGCCAGCGGCCGGCCCCGACAGAAAGGTCACCACGCCAATGCGGAACTTGCCGTTTTCAGCAGCCTGTACCCCGACGCTTAATGACAACGCCAGCCCGGCAGCCGTGATGGCAAAGGCCAAAGGGTGTTTCAACATGCTTTTCTTGGAATTATTCATGCTTGCTTCTCGGTCAAAGGTCGAGCCGCTAGGGCTCGGCGACGGGTTTACGCGCGGCCAGACGCCGCTTCAGGGTGGCGCTGTCGAGCTGTAGCTCTTGCGCCGAATACACCGACCAGTCACCCAGCATCAGTTGGGCAGGCGGGTAATCGGTATTGCTGACCGGCGTGCCAATGGCCTGGCTCTGCTGGATTTGATGGGTCACCGGGTCGATGCGTGAAAAGCTGCCGGGCGGGTCTTCGGGCAAGGCGATGTCCAGGCCTTCGAGGGCACGGATCAGGGCCTGGGTGTCGGTCACCCCGCCGGTTTTCTCAAAAGCTTTGGCCATCACCATCACCACGCTGTAGGCGCCTTGCGCGGCGTAGGTCGGATAGCGCCCGCTCAACTGATGAAAGCGCTCGACAAACGAGCGGTTGCGCGGGGTGTCGGGCCAGTTGTTGTGGTGGCGCGCCGAAAGAATCAGCCCGGCAGGTGCCTTGTTGCCCAGCGACACCAGAAAATCGTAATTGGCCCCGGTGTCGAAGTTCGCCAGCCGCGAGGTTTCCAGCAAGCGGCTACCGGCGGCCTGTTTGACGAAGGCATGGAAGTCGCCGCCCCAGATCGCCGAGACGATGATGTCGGGCCTGGCCTGTTCCAACGCGGTGATGTACGGCGAGTAATCCGGCTCGTACAGACGCGGCCACAACTCGATGACGTCATCGAACTTAACCCCCAACTGGTTCAGGGCTTCGTGCAAGTCATCGCGGGACACATGGCCGTATTCGTAGTCAGGGCCAATAAATGCCAGGCGCTTCCAGCCGGTCTTTTTCTGCAAGGCTTGCAGGTACCGCGCACCTGCCGCCATGGAGGTCCAAGTGTCATTGGTCACACGAAAATAGTACGGGTGGCCGTTTTCCAGGGTCATGCGCGACGAGGCGTGATCGGAGCCGATCATCAGCACTTTTTCCTGGCGGGCCAGTTGGCTGACGGCCAGCGCCACACCGGACGAAACCATGCCGCACAGCACTTGCACGCCGTCCTTGTGAATAAAGCTCTTGGCCAGGCTGACGCCGTAGGAGGCTTTGGACTGGTCGTCATCGACAATTACCCGCAGGCGCGGCACGGGCTCACCGGCCACGCGGCGGGTTTGCAATTCATTGAGTGCGACTTGAATGCCGAGGATGCTGTCGTGGCCATAAATGGCGGCGCGCTCGGTCATCGGGTACAGGCAGCCCAGGGTCAGGTCGGCGTCAGCGGCCGGCACGCCTAATTCCAGACGGCCGACGTCGGCGCTGGACAAGGGGCTGGCAAGCAGAGTGCTCAGGGTCAGGAGGCCACAGGCCCATTGACGCAACAGGGACATAAATTCCTTTGGGCGTTGAAAACGCCTCTTGTTGGAGTGCGGGAAGGGACAGAGCAAGGGCTATGCCAAGGTGAACAACGTGTAGGAGCGAGCTTGCCTCGCGATCTTTTAAAGGGTCAAAAGATCGCGAGGCAAGCTCGCTCCTACAGGATTTGCGGGTGTGTTGAGCGGTTTGCGCTCAACACGCGCGCGGGTGTGAGCGCTTAGCGCTCAATGCCCAGCCGTTGCAGGCGGCGTTTGAGCGCGTGGCGCGAAATGCCGAGCAATTGCGCGGCCAGACCTTTGTGGCCCGCCGAGCGGCTGAGCGCATCGGTCACCAGCTCGCGCTCGGCACGTTCAAGCTGGTCGCCCAGCACATGGGATGCCTCTACCTCTTGCCCTTGCAAGGGCGCAGGCAGCATCGCCGCGCTGATGCCTTGGCCCGGCAACAGAATGGTCAGGCGCTCAACCAGATTCTTCAGTTCGCGCACGTTGCCGGGCCAGCGATGACGGCGCAGCGCCGCCACGCAATCTGGCAAAAACTGGATCGGGCTCACGCCCTCTTCAACCGCCTGGCGCTGGGCAAAATACTGCGCCAGCAACAGCAGGTCTTCGCCGCGTTCACGCAAGGCCGGGATGTCTACCGTGATGACGTTCAAACGGTAAAACAGGTCTTCACGAAACCGCCCCAAACGCACATCGTCGGCCAGGTCCCGGTTAGTTGCTGCCACCACGCGCACGTCGGCACTGCTGGCCTGGCTGGCGCCCACCGCGCGATAGCTGCCGTTTTCCAGAAAGTGCAGCAACTTGGCTTGCAGGCTCAGCGGCAACTCGCCGATTTCGTCAAGAAACAGCGTGCCGCCGTTGGCCTGGCTGACCAGCCCGGCGCGCTTTTGATGGGCGCCGGTGTAGGCGCCTTTCTCCGAGCCGAACAGCTCGGCCTCAATCAACTGCTCGGGCAAGGCGGCGCAGTTCACTTCGATAAACGCGCTGGCAGCCCGGGAGCTGTGCGCGTGCAACGCTTGGGCGACCAAGGTCTTGCCGGTACCGGACTCACCCAACAGCAGGATCCGCGTGGCCGAGCTGCGGGCAATCCGTTGCACCGCCGCGTGCAGCGTGCTCATCGCCGGGCTTTGCCCTTGCAGGCCGGGCACCGGTGACTCAGGCGTGTCGAGGGCCAAGGTGCTGCTGATGGTGGCGAGCAGGTCATCCAGCTCAAAGGGTTTGGTCAGGTAATCGGTGGCGCCGCTTTTGACCGCCTGCACCGCCGCCCGGGTATCGCCATGGGCAGAGATCATGATCACCGGCAGGTGCGGGCTGCGCTGGCGCAAGCCATCCAGCGTGGCCATGCCGTCGATGCCCGGCAGGCCGAGGTCCAGCAAGACGATGTCGATGTCATCCAGCACCTGTTGCAGCGCCGCTTCGCCACTGCTGGCCGTGCTGATACGCATGCCCTCCCCGCGCAATGCATAGCTGAGCGAGCGCACCAGCGCTTCTTCATCGTCGACGATTAACACGTGAACATCAGGCATCTGTGTCTCACTTTTACGTATTCAAAATGATCGGTAGCCGCTGACGAGGCACGCAGGCGGCTACAAAAACCGGGTGAACGCAGGGAAATCGAGCGCCACCTGGGTGCCCTCACCCACGCGGCTGACGATGTGCATGCGCGCGTCGTTGGCCTCCAGCAGTTGCTGGCTGATGCTCAATCCCAAGCCGGTGCCCTGGGGTTTAAGGGTGAAAAATGGCTGGCGAATCTGTTCCAGGTGTTCGGGCGAAATGCCGCAACCCTGATCGATGATCAACACCCGCACCCGCCCTTGGCCCGTCTCGGCGCACAAGCGCACCACGCCGCCCTCCGGGCTGGCTTGCACAGCGTTCAAACACAGGTTGAGCAGCACTTGGCGGGCTTGATCCGGGTCGACGAACAGCTGCAAATCCCCTGCCGACTCGCACAGCAGTTCGATATTGCGCGCTTGCAAGTGGGGGCCGACCATCGCCGCCGTGTGCTCGAACAGGTGCGCCACCGAGACCACCCGCGGTTTGGCCGGGTGCGGGCGGCCGTATTCGAGCAAGTCATTGGTGACCCGTGACAAGCGGTCGATTTCCTTGACCAGATCACTCAGCAGGTGCCGCCGCTCAGGTTCTTGCTCGCGGCGCAGCAAGGCTTGCACCGTGGTTTTCATGGTCGCCAGCGGGTTGCGCACTTCATGGGCCACGCCCGTGGCGAAGGTGCCCAGCACGGCGAGGTTTTCGCTGCGTACGGTCTGGTCCATGACCTGCGCCAGACGCTCGGCCATCACGTTAAAGGCGCGGGCCACATGGCTGATTTCATCGTCTTTGGGCTGTAGCGCAAGGCGATAGCTCAAGTCGCCCATGGACAGTTGATGGGCACCTTGCAGCAAGGTGCTGACCCGCGCGCGCAACTGCCGCGAGAGGGTAAAAAAAACGATGAGGATAAACCCGATAAACCCCGCCGCCACCCAGTACAGCCACCAGCGTGCATCGTTCAGGGGCTTGAGGATGGCCCCCGGCTCGACACTGAACACCAGTTGCCAGCCGGGCAAAATCATCGGCCCTTCGTGCCATTGCCCCGGCGCTTTGACGGGCCGCCCGGTGGGGTCGATAAACGCGCCGCCAGGCACGCGCAACAACGGCGCAACCACGCCGCCCATGCCCGCACTGACCAGCAACTCGCTCAAGGAGGCCAGGCGTAAATGCAGGGCTATGCGCACCTTCTGATTGGTACGCCCGATGCGGACGCTCTTGCGGATCAGAAAGCTGCCCGAGCCGCCCGCCTTGGGCAGCAGCGGCCCTATCACTTCGACGTCACCGACCCATTGCACCGGCAAACCGGCGATGGACCAGTGTTCATTGCCCCAATACGGCTCCCCCGAGGCAGACTGGCCCGGCAGTACTTTGATCAAGCGGTCCTGCTCATCAAAAAACAGCACGCCGTACATAAAGGGCAAGTCCCCTTCCAGCTTGAGCAGCGAGTCGACGTCGCTGATCAGCCGAGATTGATCGACTATGAATTCAGGCATGTTGGGGTGATTGGACAGCGCCGAGAGCTGGTAGAAGCGATCATCCAGAAAGGAGGACAGGCGGTTGGCCGTCGACAATGCCTGGGCATCCAGCCGCTCGCCGGTAAGACGGTTGAGCAAGTCCTTGGCCAGTTGCTCATAAAAAATCGCCAGGGTAATCAGCGCCACGCTCATGACCACAACGGACAGCAACGTATAGCGCGCCACCAGGCTACGGTGCGGCCGGGCAAGCCACTGCAACAACACATGGAGGGAAGAGTCGGGGTTCATGGCGTTCTTGATTGTTTTTGTAATGGCCCCAGCATAGGGATCGACCCTTGGGCCTGTCCATGACTGCGTGTTGCAGATTTCGTGGCTCATCGCCTAATATACGTTTCGCTTACATTCCATATATATTTCATCTTGGGTCATTTGATGGGCATCGTAAAAATCTCGGACGCCATGCACGAAAATCTGCGCATCGCCAGCAACGCGCTCAGTCGCTCGATCAATGCTCAGGCAGAGCACTGGATGCGCATTGGCATGCTCACAGAGCTGTACCCGGATCTGGATCACAACCAGATCAGTCGTTTACTGATTCGCGCCGAGCTTGAGGGCGGTCTCGATTTAAAACAGCTGTGCCAATTGGCTGATTCGGCACAGGCTGCAGCAGGAGCCCGCCCATGAGAGCGCACGTGGTTATCAACACACCGGCCCAAATCGCCCAGTCCAAAGTCGCCGGCATGCTCGCGGCTGAAGTACTGGCGATGATCACCCCGCACGTCAAAGCAGGGGTGACCACCGACCAGCTCGACAAGATTTGCCATGACTACATCGTCAATGTGCAAAAGGCCATTCCCGGCAACGTCGGCTACCACGGCTTCCCGAAAACCGTGTGCACCTCGGTCAATGAAGTGGTGTGCCACGGCATCCCGTCGGGCCGAGTGCTGCACGATGGCGACATCGTCAACATCGACATCGCCGTGGTAAAGGATGGCTGGTACGGCGACACCAGCCGCATGTACTACGTGGGCGAGCCGAGCCCGCAAGCGCGGCATCTGGTCAAAACCACGTATGAGGCCATGTGCGCCGGTATTCGCCAGGTTAGCCCCGGAGCAACCCTGGGCGACATTGGCCACGCGATCCAGACCGTTGCCGAAAAAGAAGGCTTCAGCGTGGTGCGCGAGTACTGCGGCCACGGCATCGGCAAGGTCTATCACGACGAACCGCAGATCCTCCATTACGGTTATCCCGGCCAGGGCATGAAGCTTAAAACCGGCATGATTTTCACCGTCGAGCCGATGCTCAACGCGGGCAAACGCCACGTCAAAACCCTGGCTGACCAGTGGACCGTAGTCACCAAGGATTGGTCGCTGTCGGCCCAATGGGAACACATGGTGGCAGTGACCGATAACGGCTTTGAAGTGCTGAGCCCTTGGCCGGATGCGGTTGAGGAGTTCGCGCCGATTACCTGAGTTGCAAGCACAATGGCGCCTTCTGCAAGCCACTTGGCGCCTTGCTGCTAGTGTTTAGAGGCGGCCAGCCGAGCATTATTTGTTCAGGCGCTGAGGCAAGTGTTTCAGCGGTTTCTAACGAAGAGGTGTTCGAATGTCCAAGATCTGGTTTATCACTGGCAGTTCCCGTGGCCTCGGTCGCTCCATCACTCTGGCTGCCCTGCGCGCCGGGGACCGTGTTGTCGCCACCGCCCGCAAGCCTCAGCAACTCGATGACCTGGTGGCCGAGTTTGGCGATGCGATTTACCCACTGGCGCTGGACGTGACCAACAACGAGCAGGTGGAACAGGCGGTTGACGCCGCCGTGAAGCATTTTGGCCGCCTCGATGTGGTGGTCAACAACGCCGGTTATGGCGATCTGGCTGCGGTCGAAGACGTCACCCTGGAAGACTTCCGCGCCCAAATCGACACCAACTTCTACGGCGTGGTGTATGTGAGCAAGGCGGTTGTGCCGGTCCTGCGTCACCAGGGCAGCGGGCACATTTTCCAGGTCTCGTCGCTGGGTGGGCGCATCGGCATGGCTGGCCTGGGCGCGTACCAGAGCGCGAAGTGGGCCGTCGGCGGCTTCTCCACCGTGCTGGCACAGGAAGTCACCCCGCTGGGCATCAAAGTGACCGTGCTTGAGCCGGGCGGCATGCAGACCGATTGGGCCGGCCCGTCGATGACCATCCCGCCTATCAGCGAACCCTACAAACAATCGGTCGGCGCACTGGCCGAGCTGCTCAACTCCCCGGGCATTTTGCCGACCCGTCCGGACCGCGTGGCTGAAATTGTGCTGGAACTGGCCCTCAAGGATGACGCGCCACTGCGTCTGCTGATCGGTAGCGACGCGGTGCAGTACGCTGCCAAGGCCGCGCAAGACCTGGCCGAATCGGATAAAAAGTGGCACGACCTGAGCGTGTCAGCCTCTAACTGAGCCACCCCTGACTGACCTGACATAAAGGAGCCCCCATGTCTGACGCAAGCCGCCCCATCGCCTCTCGTTTCAATGTGCCGGATGCCTTTTGGCAAGGCCTGAAACTGATCGGGCTGGAGCCTTCAGTGGTCCTGCGTCAGGCACGGCTCCCCGTCACGCTGTGCATACGTGAACTGCGTGACCGGCGACAGGTGAGCACCGAAGAATTCTTTCGTTTGTGGGCCGCCGTGCAGGCCCTCAACCCGGACCCGGCCGCCGCTGTGTTGCTGGTGACCCGGCTTGATTTTGCGACCTTGCCGCCGTCCAGCTTTGCAGCCTTTATTGCCCGTGATTATCGCGATGGCTTGCACCGTATGGCCCGTTTCAAACAACTGTGCACGCCGGAACGGCTGCTGGTTAATGAAGACGGCCAGACCTGCACCGTCACCATTGACTGGCTGCACACCCCCGAGCTGCCGCCCAACCTGCTGGTGGACGCAGCCTTTGCCACCTTCGTAGAACTGGGTCGTCAGGGCACCCGCGTGCACATTACCCCGCGCAAGGTCGAACTGGCTCGTAAAGACGATGGCAGCCCTGCGCTCAGCGAGTTCTACGGATGCCCCGTGCAGTATGGCGCCGAGCGCAATGCCTTGGTGCTGGACGTGGCGGATCTGGATCGGCCGTTTCCGGGCCATAACCCGGAGCTGCTGGACATGCTCAACCCGGCGCTGATAGCTGCATTGGCCGAGGCCACGGCGTCGGCCAGCATCAGCCTGCAAGTCAAGGCAGCACTCAAGCGCATCCTCGCCAGCGGTCGCCCGGAACTGGCCGACGTGGCGCGGGAACTGGGCATGAGCGAGCGCACCTTGCAGCGGCGAATTACCGAAGACGGCACGAACTTTCGGCAACTGATGCTGGAGACCCGCCAAGAGGTGGTGCGCCATCTGCTCAGCGAACCTTCAATCGAGATTGAAGAAATTGCCTGCCTGCTAGGCTACGAGGACACCAACTCGTTTTATCGGGCGTTTCGGTCATGGGAAGGCACGACGCCAGCGCGTTGGCGCGCCTCGCAAGCCCAGCAACCCATGTCGTCCTCCACTCATTAACGCTAACGGACTACTGAGATGAAAATTGTGATGTTTGGCGCCACCGGGATGGTGGGCCAAGGGGTGTTGCGTGAGGCTCTGGCCGCACAGGATGTGACCCATGTCCTGAGCATTGGCCGCTCTGAAAGCGAAACAAGCCACCCCAAACTGCGCACCCTGGTGCATGCCGACCTGCTCGACTACTCGGCCATTGAAGACCTGCTGACGGGCTTTGACGCCTGCTTTTTTTGCCTCGGCGCCTCGGCGGTGGGCATGGACGAAGCCGGGTATTCGCGCATCAACCACGACATCCCGCTGGCGGCCGGCCAAGTGCTGTCGGGCCTCAACCCGCAACTGACCTTTACCTATGTGTCGGGCGCAGGCACCGGCAGCCAGTCGGCCATGTGGGCTCGGGTTAAACGGCGCACCGAAACCGACCTGCTGGCGTTGCCGTTCAAGGCGGCTTACATGTTTCGCCCTGGGGTGATCCAGCCGTTGCACGGCGCGCGTTCGAAGACGCCGATGTACAACGCGTTCTATGTGCTGACCTCGCCCTTGCTGTCGATTGCCCGCAAGTTACTGCCCAAGTACGTGTTGTCGACCGAAGAAATCGGCTTGGCCATGCTCGAAGTAGCGCGCCATGGTGCGCCGAAAAGCATTCTGGAGACGGTGGATATTCGGGGATTGGTGAAGGGCTGAATCAATCAAATACGTGTAGGAGCGAGCTTGCCTCGCGATCTTTTTGATCTTTTAAAAGATCACGAGGCAAGCTCGCTCCTACAGTCCCGTAAGCGTCCGGGCATCCCGTCTGGCGCAGCTTTTATGCGAGACATAACGCTTAAGAGGGATGGTTATGATTCGTGACGCATTACCCGAGGATGCGAAACGCATCGCTCACGTTCATGTCAGTAGTTGGCAACACGCTTATCTTGATCTGATGCCCACTGACTATTTAGCCTCCCTTAGTGCGACATTGCCTCAAAGAGAGACCTATTGGGCCCGCACAATTGAAGGCAAAGACGCTGACGTTTTAGTCGCCGAAGTGGAGGGAAACGTTATTGGTTGGCTTTCACTGGGGCCTTGTCGTGATGAAAAAACGCCCGAATCAGCATCGGGAGAAGTCATGGCGATCTACGTTTTGGCTGAATACTGGAGTAAGGGTATTGGCGCCCAATTGTGGCAGGCGGGTTTTAAGCGTTTGCTTGATCAAGGTTATAAACGCATCACCTTATGGGTTTTATCTGGCAACGAAAGGGCCATTCGTTTCTATAAGGGCCTTGGTGGAACAGAAGAGCCTGGCAGTTGCCGCACGCTCGTGCGTGGTGGCGTGACGCTGGATGAGGTGAGGTATGTTTGGAGCAATTGATTTTCTCTTACGAGCGTGTTCCGGAATCGATTCGCCAAATTTCGAGGGTTTCCTGGATTTTGCGTAACCTGACCTTTATCTATGCACCGGCAGCCAGTCAGCTTGGCCATGCTCGAAGTAGCGCGCCATGGTGCGCCGAAAAGCATTCTGGAGACGGTGGATATTCGGGGATTGGTGAAGGGCTGAGTCAATCAAATACGTGTAGGAGCGAGCTTGCCTCGCGATCTTTTGATCTTTTAAAAGATCGCGAGGCAAGCTCGCTCCTACAGTTGGTTGGGGCGCTGGGTTAGACCTTCCACTCGTTGATATCGAAATCACGACGGATCAGGCGTTGTTCGAGCAGGAAATGTTTGGAACCACTCAACAATTCAAGGCCTACCGGGGATAGTGGCTCCAACTGAAACTCATTCCCGGTGTAGGTGGCTTCAATCGCCGCCTGGGAGTATTTGGACGCCTGGGCATGGAAGCTGAAGTAAGCCGGCCAGTCGGCCGTGATCTGCGCCACCGACTCGCGGCGCGCAGCCAACCAGGCCTCACTGAAGTGGGGCACTTGTTTCAATAACTTCTCACTGGCGACGGTCACGGTGCAGCCGCGCAAGTGCGGGTGGTCAGTGGCCTGGTCGATCAGCGGGTAACCGTTGCTCAACAGCGTAGGCCCCAATTCGCTTTGCGCTGCGTAAGCGGCAATGTCGCCCCGCGCCAATGCGGCTTCCGAATCGCGGGCAGGCAAGGCCACGATTTTGGTGTCTTTGAGAATGCCTGCCTCGTGCAAGGTGCCGATCAGGTAGCGGTGCATGTACGACCCCAGCGGCGTGGCGACCACCTTGCCTTTGAGTTCGGCCACAGAGCTCACGCCGTTCTTGGGAGTGACGAGCCAGGCGTTCATGCCCACGGCATCGATGCTGAGCAAACGGCTGGCCTGGCTCATGGCGTAACACACCATGGCCGGGGTATCGCCGTAGGTGCCGACATCCAGCGCACCCGACAGCAAGGCTTCATTCAGTTCCGGGCCGTTCACAAACACGTAAGTGCTGATGTTGTCGAAGCCCAGTGGCTCCAGATGTTTTTGCGTTAACCCTTGGTGCAAGGCCCAACCGGAGGGCCCGGTAGGCACTGTGGTCGAACCCACATAGCCCACACGCAAAGTACGCTTTGGGTCGCTGGCGGCGAGCAAACGCCCGGGCAATCCTAACAAGGCCGCAGCACCGAGCCCGGCCCCCAAAAACTGCCGTCGATTGAATCCCTTCATGGTTAATACTTTCCTAGCAAATGGTAACTCTGGTCATCGCTGGCGGTAGACGCCCGCCCCTTGCCCCACCCCACCGCGCTGCGGTAGCTGCCCAGCCACTGCCGGGTCTGGTCAGCGATCTCGACAGGCGTAGCCAGGCGGTCTGCGTACGGCGCCACAAACAAGGCATCTTCGGGGCAGTAGACTTCGCACATAAAGCAGGTTTGGCAATCGTTCTGCCGGGCAATCAAGGGCGCTTGCCCCGGTACTGGCGCGAACACGTTAGTGGGGCAAGCCAGCACGCAAATGTTGCAGCCGGTGCAACGCTGCGGATCAATCAGTTCAATCATGCCGCCTGCCCTCTCAGCAACTGCTCCATCACCGGCCCGAGGCGTTCATGCCCGGTCCAGACGTCATCCAGCCCGCCACTGATAACCCGGTGGTGTTGCGTCACGTCGGTGCCTGCATAGTCGCTGCGCCGGTGCATGCCACGGGATTCGGTGCGTTCCAGCGCACTTCGGTACATCCAGCGGGACACCGCCAGCATCGCCGTGGCTTCGCGCAGGCGCAGGGTTTGTTCGTGGTCCGCCGCCGGGGCCGCGTGGCGCGTCTGCTGCCACAGCGTGTCGAGCCGGCCGAGCGAGGCCTGCAAGTCTTCGCCATGGCGGAACCAGTTGCGCTGATACGGGAATACTTCATCCTGCACGGCTTTGATCAGCGCGCCGCTGTCCATGCGCTGACCTCGAGCATCGAGCAAGCCCGCCCTGCCCTGGGCGCGTAAATGGGTGCTGGCCGCCAGTCGGTTGGCCTGAGCGAACTGCGCCGCGCCAGCGCCTGCCCAAAAGCCGGACGACAACGCCCACGCCGCGTTATGACTGCCACCCCCGGTGAACGCCCCGCAGATCAGCTCGCGAGTCGCCGCATCACCGGCCGCGTACAAGCCCGGCACACTGGTCGCACACTGTTCATCGACAATGCGCAGGCCACCGGTGCCACGCACCGTGCCCTCCAGGCGCAAGGTCACCGGGAACAACTGCTGAAAAGGATCAATGCCGAGACGATCGAAAGACAGAAAAAAGTTCGGCTGCGCCAGGCGCATCTGCGCCTGAACCGTGGCATCGGCCTTGTCCAGCCGCGCATACACCGTCTCGGTTTGCAGCGCCTTGGCAATCACGCCACGGCCCTGAGCCGAACCTGCGCCTTCCATCACGCGACCGTCAGCATGATAAAAAACCGCCCACTTATAGAGCGCTGATTTGGTCACCGACGAAAAAGCCGGGCACAAGCCATACGCATTGGAAAACTCCATACCGGAAAAATCGGCGCCGACTTCGGCCGCCATCAAATGCCCGTCACCCGTCAATACATTGCAACCCAGCGCCCGACTTAGAAACGCGCAGCCACCCGTCGCGATGACCACGGCAGCGGCTTCGACCTTCCATTCATGATTTTTCTGCCGCGAGAAACCGGACGCACCGCTGACGCGCCCTTCACTGTCTGTGAGCAGTTGCAGCGCCGGGCTGTGATCGAGAATCCGCACACCGGCCTGCTTCACCCGCTTGCGCATCAAACGCATGTATTCCGGGCCCTGCAAAGAAATACGCTGCTGCTGGCCGTCGCTGTCGAGCGGGAACGGATAACCCCAGTCAGCGAGGGTTTGCATGTTGCTCCAGGTTTGTTCAAGGACGCGGTCCATCCAGTGGTTTTCCGCCAGAAAACCACCACGCGCATAGCGGCTGGCTTTGGCGTCTTCACGCTTTTGCGCGTCAGGTTCGACGTACCAGACGGCCGTGCCCGAAGGCGCCGTAGCCCCGGACGCCCCGCAGTAGCCTTTGTCCGCCAGCACCACACGTGCGCCCTGGGCCGCCGCACTGATCGCCGCCCAAGTGCCCGCGGGTCCACCCCCGATCACCAACACATCGGCGCGCCACTCACGCCCGCCCACGCGCTCCTCCAGACCTGACATAGTGAATTCCTTGTTGAAACAGAAGAATTTTAGGTATGACGGGCCCGACTTCAGTCAGGTGGTTGATGGCATTGCTGATTATAAAAATAAAAGGAAAAAGTCTAAAAACGAAAGACCTGCTTGTTATTTGGTTATAACGAGTTTAGGGGGGCTGGATGAGTCTGTGGCAAGTGACAGGTTTGCAGCTGGTTTGGGCTTAAGAGCAAGAAATGACATTTAAATGCAGTAACAACTGATCAGATGTTAAGGAGTACGGCCCAGCTTAGAATTGCCCAACAGTAAGCCACTGGCGTACATTAGCAATGATCTTCATTGAAACCCCGATTTTTACCCGCAGAGCTAAAGAGTTAATGAATGAGGATGCTTATATCGCTTTGCAAAGGGTGCTCGTACTGAATCCTTCTGCAGGTGACGTAATGGAAGACACGGGTGGTATCAGAAAAATCCGGATCGCGGCCAAAGGCCATGGAAAACGGGGCGGTGCACGCGTGATTTACTATCACTTCGTCTCGGCCTCGCAAATCGCACTACTGATGATCTACCCGAAAAATGAACAACAAGATCTGACAGCCGATGAGCGCAGAGCACTCAAAGCCGTCATTGAACACTGGAGATAACCATGAGCAAATTTTTTGATGAGCTAATGGAGAGCGTGCAGCAAATGGACGAAATTGTCCGAGGCGAACGTCGTCCGTCCCGTGAGTTTCACGTTGACGCACTGCAAGTAAAAGAGATCCGTAAAGCAACAGGTCTGACGCAAGCCAAATTTGCAGCGCTGATTGACGTTCAACTCGGCACCTTACGTAACTGGGAACAAGGCCGTAGAGAGCCCACCGGCCCCGCCAAAGCCCTGTTAAAAGCCATCCATAATGACCCGGTGCACGTACTCAATGCGCTGGCTGGCTGATCAACACAACCTCTGACGACCTTCCCCAGTGCTGCGCCAACAGCAGCACAGCAGAAGCGCTGCTTGCAGCCAGACACCTTCAGAGAAGGTAATGCCCGACAAGCCTGGTAAACATTAATGGCGTGTTTTTTGCTGGACGTTTGCTCAACTTCAACCCTTCAGGCGCCCCCTCCACAGGAGTTTGTAGATGAGTGACACGACCTCACCCCGGCCTCAGAACGTGTACGACGATCCGGTATTTTTTGAAGGCTACAAGAACCTGCGCCAGAAGGATTCGGGGCTGAACGGTGTGCTTGAGATACCGGCATTTCATGCGCTGTTACCCAAATTGCAGGGGCTTAAGGTGCTGGATTTGGGTGCGGGGTTTGGTGACTTCGCACGCTATGCCCGCAGCCAAGGCGCCCAGGCGGTCACTGCTGTCGATATTTCACAAAAGATGTTGTCTGAGGCCCGGCACCTCACCCATGACGACAAGATTGTGTATGTCCATCACCCGATTGAAAGTTTCACACCCCAGGCTCAAGCTTTTGATCTGGTGGTGTCATCGCTGGCGCTGCACTACGTCGATGATTATGCAGCGGTGGTCAAACGCGTGTACGCAAGCCTTGTCCCCGGTGGCCAATTCGTTTTTTCAGTCGAACACCCGCTGTGTACGGCGCAGCCCAGCGGCTGGGTCCTCAGCTCTGAGGGCGAACGCCTGCATTGGCCACTGGACAATTACCACTATGAAACAGAACGCCAAAGCCGTTGGTTTGTAGAGAACGTGACCAAGTTTCACCGAACTCTGCAAACTTACGTCAACACACTGATAGCCGCGGGTTTTCGCCTGGATCATCTGGGCGAACCCACGCCTTTGCCGCATGCACTAAAAGAGCGCTCATCATTAACAGATGCACTTAGACGCCCGCCTTTTTTATTATTGGCAGTGAGCAAGCCCGACGTAAGTTGAATGAACACCGATATAATTCGTCTGCCTTTTCGCCATGCTTCTATGAAAAAATCGAGACATTAAAAGGCTATGGATGGCCTCCCATTTCGCGTTTCTGATTGTCACCGACACGTCTGGAACACCCCTGCCAAAGCCATAACGCAAAACATTTTTTTGAAAAATATATCGATTACTAACTGTCATCCACGCTTAGAGCGATGATCATTTCAAAGCTGCTAAATAGCTGACAGGAAAAGCAAAATCACGCACACCCATAAATCGCCAAAAACAAAATATGTATTTTTTATGACAATAAATAAATAGAAATAAAAGCTAAAAACTAAATTCCTGGGTATCACCACTAAAGATTCAAGACAAATCCCTGTAGTTCTGAGGCGTCATCCCAAACCACCTCAAAGAGGCTTTATAGAAACTACTCTGATCACTAAAGCCCAATGTAGCAGAAATATACTTAATACTGTATACCGAGTGCCGCAAGTAATCATGCGCCAAGGCTTGCCTGACATCGTTGTACACCATGGAAAAGCTGAGCCCCTCATTCCTTAAAGAGTACTGCAGGGTTCTTTTGCTAACTTTGAGTGCGTCCGCAATTGAATCCAATGTCGGGGTAACCCCCAGCGCTAAACTTTGTGCAACGGCTCTTCTTATCTTCGACGATGCGAAACCGGTGGGCGATGATTCCAGTTGAACTCTAAGAAAATCAGCGTGTAGACGGTCTAACTTTGGCGATGCTGTAATCAGCGGGTAATTGCAAATTTCTCTGGGAAAAACCAATACATTATGACCTGCTGAAAACTTTAAATTCCGCCCAAACACCTCTTCCAGCCCCGCTCTTTCGCCGGGAGGGGCATAGACTAATTCAACCCCCAACGGCACCACATAATAATGTGGAACCAGCCACCTGATCAGTGCCAGTAAAATTGAGAAGCCAGCGTCTATAAAGACGCGGGGCACTTTTTTGGTCACTTCAATACTGACAATTTTTACGATATGGTCATGTAATTCCAGCTTTAACAATGAACCACTGCTGATCAAGGGATAGTAATTTACCAGGCGTTCAAGAGCTCCCCCCAATGTCGCACATGACATGACTGCATACCCCAACGCCCCCAGCATGGCGGGGTGCATGTTCCTGTAGGCCCTTAGCCCCAGATCCGGATCGCAAGAAGTTACAGCAAGATTGGCCAACCACTCATACACCGACTGGATTTCAACAAATTCCGTGTCATCGACATAATCATGAAATGTTTCACTGGACTTATAGACAGTCCCCAACGCTCGACAGAGCAAGTAAACATATGATTTTCGAATTCTATACATTCATTCATCCACGGAACAAACAAGAGCACGAACGAGTGCCTTCTAATTTCAGACATAAAATAACGTGCACAACAGACCCTATAGAATTAATCCTGCCACAGGACTGAGTCAATGCTGTTGCGCTTCAGGACATACTATTAGCCTCAGGGGACACTTATGATTAAACCATGCGCATGGGAGAATGAAATCACACAGCAAGTCTCTAAAAAACCCAAGAAGTATCAACCCCATGGACAATCATAGAAAAAAACGCGGATGGTGGTGGGCTTATAAAAAAATACGCTCATTGCACTGTTCCCGAAGTACCGCCGCATTAAGAGCCACGCGCTTTTTACTCACGGGGGACACGGGTGCTTTCAGAGACAAACATAGTCACTACAAAATAAGAATAAAATTATAACCCGGCAAGTTTACACTTGCGCAACTCGCTAAGGACGGCGTTATCTTCATGAAAAAAAAACATTCGGTTCAGGTCATTGCCATTACCGGCGGCAAAGGAGGCACCGGCAAAAGCACACTGGCCATCAATCTATCCATTGCCCTGGCCACCTTAGGGCAGAGGGTCGCATTACTGGACGGCAATCTGGAACTGCCCTGCATCGATACACTGCTGAATATCAGGCCGCAGAGAACACTTTCAAACTTGATTGAAGGCAACTGCACATTAACCGAAATATTGCACACTGGCCCCCGAGGCATCAACTTGATACTCGGCACCCCCTACTCAAAAACGACGCGCGGTCTTCTAACCGCTCATCACGTCGGGATTATAAACGCGTTCAACGAGATCCAGACTGAAGTGGATGTACTGGTTGTAGACACTGCCTCCGGGGCCAATGATTCTGTCCTGAACTTCACACGTGCCGCTCACGAAGTATTGGTGGTCATCTGTAATGAGCCCGCCTCGATCCTGAATGCACACGCGCTTATCTATACGCTAAATAACCAATACAAAATCAGAAAATTCAGAGTTATCAGTAATAGAACGTATAGCCCTATGGAAGGCCGCGATGCATTTAGCAAACTGCTTGCCCTCACCTCCTGCAACGTTGACTTGTCACTTATGTATGTTGGCAATTTACCCGAAGATCTCGCCGTACGGTACGCGACCCACAAACGACGAGCCGTCTATGAAATTTCACCCCGCTCGAAATTTTCTCGAGAGCTCGAAACGATTGCAAAAAAAATCAGCAAATGGCCACTCCATACAACACCGAGAGGGCACATCGAGTTTTTCATGGACAGCTTGATCATGGCGCCACCGGGTCATGGCACAAAGACACCCGGATAATAGCTCTCATTCCCTAATGTGCAAACTGCATTTACTGTTCATGTTCAGAAAAATGACAGTCAAAAAGATTTCGTCAAGCGATTGACGCATCAACCCTGAGAGATTTGTCACACTTGCAAACATCCGTCGCTCTGTAAGCCACTGTTCTACCTCGCGAAAGCAACCGGGTCATCGCATTAATTACACTGATGATCACTATCGAAACGACCGCCTGCCCGCTTGCCGAAATGGCTTCTTATAATCGCCTCCCAATTCCCCTCCTCGCCTCCTTCAGGCGATATCCCTCCTGGAACCCCACTCCATGCCAAGCGCAAGCCAGGCCTCCAGCGGCCTACCCGAACATAATCAGCAAAGCGTCAAACAGCAGTGGATGGCGATTCTGTCGGTTTCCGTAGGCGCCTTTGCCTTAGTGACCAGCGAATTTCTCCCGGTGGGCGTGCTCAACGACGTCGCCACCGACCTTGGCATCAGCGCAGGCCACGCAGGGCTGATGGTAACCTTACCCGGCATCATGGCGGCGCTCGCCGCCCCTTTACTGTCTGTCGGTATCGGCGCCATGGACCGCCGCTATCTGTTAATCGGCTTGACCCTGTTGATGATCGTCGCCAACTCGGTAGTAGCCGTCGCCAGCGACTTTAATGTGCTGCTGTTAGGCCGTGCATTGCTGGGTATCAGCATCGGCGGCTTCTGGGCGACCGCAATCGGCCTCAGCGGCAGGCTGGCCCCCAAAGGCGTGAGCGTCGCCCAGGCAACCTCAATCATCATGTTCGGGGTGACGCTGGCCACCGTGCTGGGTGTGCCCGTGGGCACTTGGCTGAGCGGCCTGATGGGTTGGCGCATGACGTTCCTGATCACCGCGCTGCTGGGCTTGCCGGTACTTCTGGCGCAGATTTTTCTGTTGCCGCGTCTCAATCCGGAAAAAGCCATTTTGGTCAGCGACCTGCCTGCCTTGTTTATCAACCCGAAATCCCGGGTTGGCCTGATCGCCGTATTGCTCATCGGCCTGGCCCACTTTGCGGCATACACCTACGTTGCGCCGTTCTTTAAAAACAGCTCGGGCTTCGATGGACCGACCATTGGTTCCCTGTTGTTGCTCTACGGCGCGGCCGGGGTTCTGGGTAACTTTTTTGCCGGCTTCGCGGCCAACCGCAGCGTGCGCTACACCCTGCTACTGGTGGCACTGATGATCGGCGCCAGCACCGCCCTGTTCCCCCTTTTCGCCACCCACATGACCGGTGCCCTCATACTCATCGCACTCTGGGGCTTTGCCTTCGGCGCCTTCCCGACGTGCGCCAGCATCTGGATGTTCGTCGTCGCCCCCAAAGACGTCGAACGCGGCATGCCGCTGTTCATCGCCTTGTTCCAGGTAATTATCGCCCTGGGCTCATTCTTCGGCGGCCAGATCGTCGACCAAATGGGCAGCGCAATGCTATTCAGCCTCGCCACCGCACTGGTCGGCTGTGGCTTTGTCACCGTGCTGGTGCTGGGGCGCAATGTGAGCAATAACCTGGTGGCAGAGCCGGCAGGTATGCAGGTAGAGGCTGAAAGGGGTTAAGGGCAGCGTGTCGAATCTGCTGATCCGTCGGGTGATAGAGCCGGATCAGCAGAACAATACGCAGCCAAAAAAATCAAAAAACATTGACGAATGCAGAGTTGACGTCATTAACCTATTTGCCAAATAAAACCAAGTAGGTTAGTTTCAGCCCTGGCGAAAAAGACCCGCACTGCAAGCTGCACACCGTCAAAGCCTCGATTGAAGCAGGAAAGGTTCGCTCTACCCAGTCAGCACTGATTGGCGGTTCAGCCCTGGGCTTTGACTTTGACGGCATCGTCAGTGTGGTTCTGGCATTAGCCCCCACTGATTTCTATAAAAGCATGACCACGCATGCCGATCACAAAATCTGGCAAGACGTATACCGGCGTAAAACTCACGCTGGCGAGGCCTATCTGAAACTCACGATCATTGATGATGTACTCATCGTGTCTTTCAAGGAGTTATGAACATGAAATGTCCATCTTGCGGTGCGGCAGAACTGGTGCATGACACCCGAGATCTGCCTTATACCTACAAGAGCGAAACCACACTGATCCCGCAAGTGACTGGCGAGTTCTGCCCGGCTTGCGGTGAAGCAGTGCTGGATGCCAGCCAATCGAGTCGTGTCAGCGGCGCAATGCTGGCCTTCAACAAGCAAGTCAATGCCTCGATTGTTGATCCAGCCTTTATTACCACTGTGCGTAAAAAGCTGGACCTCGATCAACGCGAAGCCGCCGAGATTTTCGGAGGCGGTGTAAACGCATTTTCCCGCTATGAAAACGGTAAAACCAAACCGCCTCTGGCCTTGGTCAAGCTGTTGAAGCTGCTTGATCACCACCCTGAGTTATTAAACGAAGTGCGCCACGGCTAATCACAGAGCGTTCGTAAGCGCTCCATAAACCCCACATTCGTGCTGACGGTTCAAGAACTCAACTGGTTATTGGACGGTTTTGATTTGTGGCGCAACCGTCCGCATCAAGTTTTAACGCCTCGATTCGTCGCCTGATTCGGTATAATCCAGGGCATGATTTCCATGCCCAAAGACCTTCCTGACGACCCTGTTTTGCTCAAGCAACTGCTTGAGCAAATGCTCAGTGAGCGCGAGTCGGATAATGGCAAGATCGTTCATCTTGAAGAGGATAACGCGCTGTTGGTTGCGTCAGCGTCTTTTCGGGCGAAAGTCAGAGCAGACCGCCGATCCCACGACTCCGCAAATGGCCTTGTTCAACGAAGCTGAAAGCGTGGCCGAATCTGTCGACGAAACGGTTGAAGATGAGGTCGTCGCTCCGACCAAGCGACGGGGCAAACGCAAGCCTCTGCCCGCCGATCTTCCGCGCATCGAAGTCATTCACGAACTGCCCGATCACGAACTGACCTGCGCCTGCGGTTGCCGTAAACACAGCATTGGCGAGGAAATCAGTGAGCAGCTCGAGATCGTGCCGATGCAAATCCGCGTGATCAGACATGTGCGCAAGGTCTACGCCTGCCGTGGATGTGAAACCGCGGTGGTCACGGCCGACAAGCCAGCGCAGCTGATCGAAAAGAGCATGGCCAGCCCCAGCGTTTTGGCGATGTTGCTGACGACCAAATACGTCGATGGCCTGCCACTGCATCGCTTCGAAAAAGTACTCGGTCGCCACGGCGTCAATATTCCACGGCAAACCTTGGCGCGCTGGGTTATCCAGTGCGGCGAACACCTGCAACCCTTGCTCAACTTGATGCGGGATCGACTGCTGGAAAGTCGCGTCATCCACTGCGACGAAACGCGTGTGCAAGTGCTGAAAGAACCTGATCGAGAACCGAGCAGCCAATCCTGGATGTGGGTGCAAACCGGCGGGCCGCCGAATCAGCCTGTGATCCTTTTTGACTACTCGACCAGCCGGGCGCAGGAAGTTCCGTCGCGCCTGCTCGAAGGTTATCGCGGCTACCTGATGACCGATGATTACGCTGGTTATAACGCCTTGGGCGCGCAATCCGGTGTCGAACGTTTAGGCTGTTGGGCTCATGCGCGACGCAAGTTTGTCGAGGCGCAAAAGGTGCAGCCGAAAGGCAAAACCGGGCGTGCCGATGTCGCCCTGAATCTGATTAACAAGCTGTACGGTATCGAGCGAGATTTAAAAGAAGTCGGCGATGAACATCGTCACGAATGCCGACAGCAAAACAGCCTGCCGGTGTTGGCGCAGTTGCAAACATGGCTGGAGAAAACCCAGCCACAAGTGACGGCGCAAAATGCACTGGGCAAAGCCATCAGCTACTTGGCTAGCAACTGGATCAAGCTGATGCGCTACACCGAAGCCGGTTACTTGCCGATCGACAACAATGCGGCAGAGCGTGCGATCAGGCCCTTCGTTATCGGACGTAAGAACTGGCTGTTCAGCGACACACCCAAAGGCGCGATGGCCAGCGCTCAGCTTTACAGTTTGGTCGAGACGGCTAAAGCCAACGGCCAAGGTGAGCGGTCAGGCATCCCGTCTTGCGTAACTAAGCCGGTTGCCATCGATGCGGCAACAACTCCCCAATCTCACTCGCCCGCTGCGTCGGCAGGCGAGTAAGAACGTCTTTTAGATAAGCATACGTATCGTGGCCGTTGAGTTTGGCTGACTGGATCAAACTCATTAGCGCGGCAGCGCGTTGGCCACTGCGTAGTGAACCGGCGAACAGCCAGTTTTTTCTTCCAAGAGCCCAAGGTCGAATTTGCTGTTCGATATGGTTGTTGTCTATCGGCACCGTGCCGTCGTTCAGATAACGGCTCAACGCAGCCCATCGTTTTAGGCTGTAATTCAGCGCCTTGGTAATCCCCAAACCTTCATGCACAAGCTCGCGCTGGGCGATCATCCAGGCATGAAACGCGTCCATCAGGGGCGCTGCTTTTTCCTGACGTATTCGTCGCCGGACATCCGGTTCCAAATCGCGAACTTCGCGTTCAACTTCATATAAAGCCGCGATGTACCGCAACGCCTGCTCAGCCAGCACGCTTTTATTGGTGACGTGCAGGTCGTAAAACTTGCGGCGAGCGTGGGTCATGCAGCCGATTTCGGTGACGCCAAGTGCAAAACTGGCTTTGTAACCGCTGTAGTCGTCACAGACCAACTTGCCTTTCCAGTCGCCAAGAAAGTTACGGGCATATTCGCCCGAGCGACCGGGGCTGAAGTCGTACACCACTGCACTGATCCCTGCGAACGCCGTCGTGGCATAGCCCCAAACATAAGCTCGATGAGTTTTCTTCTCGCCCGGCGCGAGCATCTGCACCGGCGTTTCATCGACATGCACCACGTTGTGCTCAAGCACGACCTCGCGCAGGGCATCGACCAGTGGCTGCAATTGCACGCCGCAAACGCCGACCCAACTGGCCAGCGTTGAACGAGGAATCGCGAGACCGGCCCGTCCGAAGATTTGCTCCTGGCGGAACAACGGCAAATGATCGGCGTATTTCGCGATCATCACTTGGGCCAACAGCCCGGCCGTCGGGATGCATTTGTCGATGACCTGCGCCGGCACCGGCTCTTGAATCAAGGTTTCGCAGTTGTCACAGACCCATTTGCCACGAATATGCCGTTCAACGCTGAACACGCCTGGCGTGTAGTCGAGCTTTTCGCTGACGTCTTCGCCGATGCGCTTGAGGGCGCAGCCGCATTGGCACTGGGTGTTTTCAGGTTCGTGATGAATCAGCGTGCGCGGAAACTCGGCAGGCAACGCAGTGCGCTTGGGTTGCTGGCGGGCTACTAATTGCGCAGGTTTTGGTGCCAGGATTTCAAGCTCTGCTTCGATGGCGGCCAGGTCGGTCTCAATCAGGTCGTCGAGCAAGCTGGCCTGATCCGGATTAAACGACTCGGAGCGTTTGGCGAAGCGGTGGCGTTTGAGCTGGGCTATTTCGTGAATGAGTTGCTGGTTACGGGTCTTCTGATGAAGAACCTCTTTGTCGAGGCTCGCCAGCTGCGTATCTAGATGCTCAACGCGTGTGAGCAACTGCGCAGCGAGGCTGCGCAGTTGTTCAGTGTCGAGCTGATCGAGACGAGGAGTAGGAATCATGGCGATGACTCTGCCCGATCTGCTGATCGATGTATGTCATCCATTTCTCTTAATGGTTACGGATGGCTCCGTCAGACCCAAGCCATTGCCAGGGAAGGCCGACCACCAGAGCCTGTAACTGCTCGGGACTTAACTCCATTTGATCGCCATGCCGATTACTCGGCCAGGAGAATTTTCCTTGGTGTAGACGGCGTGCCGCCAGCCAAACGCCCAGGCCGTCATGCACTAACACCTTCATGCGATTGCCTCGGCGATTGGCAAAGAGATAAGCACAGTGCGGCTGCGCCGCACCGAAGACAGACACGACTCGTGCGAGGGCTTTCTCCGTGCCGGAGCGCATATCCATCGGCTCGGTGGCCAGCCAGATTGCGTCGATGCGGATCACGAAGCAAGTCCACGGACAAAACGGACACATCCTTCGGGATCGGAAGACGGCCATTTCACCGTGATGATTTGCTCACCAAATGGCAGCTCGATGATTACCGATGACTCGGCCTGTCTTTTCGGGGCGACCTTTACCGGAACAAACGCCGGCAGGGTTGTGGGTGGTTGATCTCGAAAAAGTGGCAGCCACTTACGGATCACGTTGGCATTGATGCCGTGACTGATGGCCACGCTGGAAATGGAGGCGCCGGGTTGCAGGCATTCCTGGACAACCTGGGCTTTAAACGACTTGGGGTAAGAGCTTCGTTGGCGCATTTAAGGGCTATCGCGTCCGCTTAAAAATAGACGGACACCATCGCCCTTAATTTGGGAGGTCGGTAGGTGTGTTCACCGCTCCCTTACCGGCCAAGAGCCCTATGCGTGGCTGCGCCACGCACTTGAGCGCCTGCCACATGCCTCGAGCGTAGAAGACTTCGAGGCCTTGCTGCCGTGGAACTGCACGCTGCAAACTCCACGATAGCCATAGATTCCCACCTTTAAAATGTGGGGTTCATGGAGCGCTTACCAAAGAACGCTCCAGGGTCAGAGTCGTCGAGTTGATAGACCCTGCGCTCGAACTGATGCGGGAGATTTTTGCCGCGGCCAAGGAAGCGATAGCCGAAGAGATTACGGTTATCCAGCGCGACAACATCACGTCAAAGAAGATGAAAGTCCGGCTCCTATTCCGCAGCTCCAACAGTGGCTTGCTCTGGAGTGGTAAGACGTTAAGCAACTGGTTTACCGCCCATCTGAAAAAAGCAGAGGTTCGACACCGAGGCGCCAACCAATGTCGCCACACCTTTGCCAGCCAGATGCTGTCGAGCTATGTCCCTGTGGAATGGGTGGCCAGGCAACTCGGTCACGCGGACACAACGAAGGTGCGAAAGCATTACGGGAGGTGGATACCGAAGGATACCAAGAGCGATGATTAATTTTCGCAGCATAATTCAAAAAAAATAAAGAAACTATAAATCATCGAATCCGTACATCATTACCGCTTCCTTCGCATTGAAATGGTCTTGAAGGGCTGCTTTTTTAATCCAGTACTCAGCTTCTACTGGATTTTCAGGCACGCCCTCACCATCCATATACAAGCATCCCAACATATACTGAGCCTCTGCACTTCCCTCCTTTGCTAAGCGAAGATATGTTGAGAACACCAAATCTAGCCAAAAATCCGCTTTCAGCTTATCTTGCTCGACCCCTGCCCCCTTGTTATACATCCTAGCCAACCTTAGCTGAGTCTCTACATCCCCAAGTTCAGCAGCTCTTAGACGCCATGCTGCGGCCTTGGACAAATCCTTAGGCACTACATGCCCGACCTCATACAAATGGCCGAGACTAATCATTGCATCAACACTGCCTAATTCAGCGGCCTTACAGTACCAAATTAGAGACTCAGCATCTCGTTTGCGAGAGAATAAATTACCCAATCGGCAATGTGCCCCTACATGCCCTTTCTCAGCGGCATTTAGTAGCCACTTCAAAGCATTCTTAAGATCTGACTTATCTAAATAAATAGAGCCCAATCTAAATTGTGCTTCCACGTGCCCAAGCTCAGCAGCCTTGCGATATAGAAGGATCGCATTAAAATTAGAATCATGACGGAGATCGTCAGCATCATAAATATTTTCTGCAGATGTGAAATGAGCAGCAGCGTCGACCGGTTCGTCTCGAAAGATAAAACTAGTTCTAATAGCCTGCGCTGGTGCAGCGCCTATTTCCATAGCATCAACGTACTGTGAAATCATCGGCAAATTAACAGATTTAAAACATCCCAAGCCAGGGTTGTTTGTCATCAAAGCCTCGATAGCCCGATAAGACACTCCATGAACATTTTCTTTTACATTATATTTTAACTCTTCACCTGCTGCCGTCACCGGACTGCTATATACCTCACCGCCTTTTGTACCCCACTTCGCTAGCCCTTCAAAAAACAAACGGGCTTCCGAGGGATTACCAGCTATATAGTTTTTAATATGCCGACCGCATCGCTCAGCTTCCACATGAGTTATCGTGTGCCCTTGCAAATATGGGACATCTAAAGTCTTAAAAAAAACGGCGTACTCTTGTCGAAAAACAGCTTCAATACTCGCGAGATCCTTTTCCGGAATATTTGCCTTAGTAGTTTTTCTTCCGAATAAGAAATAGCACACCACCCAACAGAGTAGAGACAAGCCAAAAGTAGGCCACGCAAGCACTAGGGCAACAATAAATAATATCGGCACCGCCACCTCCCGTCATTCGACTTAATACTGCAAATTTGGCCATCGAACGATACGCATAAGCCCGCACCAAACTTCTCGACCCTGGAAGCACAATCATATCAAGTCGCCATCGAGGAAGGTGCGCTTGCGCAATTGAACACGAGCACAAAGCCGCCTGAAGCGGCCCTAGAAAGACATTTCCTGCCCTAAAAATGCCCTAAACAAAATCCCAGAAACGAAAAAGCCCCTGAAATGTTCAACCATTTCAGGGGCTTAGTCGTATTCAATAATGGCGGAGAGATAGGGATTCGAACCCTAGGTACTGTCGCCAGTACAACGGATTTCGAATCCGTCCCATTCGGCCACTCTGGCATCTCTCCAACGGCGCGCATCATAACAACGCTTTTGATTTCAGGCAAAGCCTTTTTTCAAAAAAATCGCGTGCTATCAGTTGCTTGCGCGCTTTTACAGCTTAAAGCGGGACGCCGAGACGGTTTGCAACTTCTTCGTAGGCTTCGATAACGTCGCCCAGGCCCTGACGGAAACGGTCTTTGTCCATTTTCTTGCCAGTGGCTTTGTCCCACAGACGGCAACCGTCCGGGCTGAATTCGTCGCCCAGGACGATGGTGCCGTCGTGGAATACGCCGAATTCAAGTTTGAAGTCGACCAGCAGCAAGCCAGCGTCGTCGAACAGTTTGTTCAGCACGTCGTTAACTTTGAGCGACAGTTCTTTCATGCGAACCAGTTGCTCGGCTGTGCCCCAACCGAATGCCACTACGTGGGATTCGTTGATGAACGGGTCGCCCTTGGCGTCGTCCTTGAGGAACAGTTCGAAGGTGTAAGGGTTGAGCTTCATGCCCTCTTCAACACCCAGACGCTTGACCAGGCTGCCTGCGGCGTAGTTACGCACAACGCATTCAACCGGGATCATGTCGAGCTTTTTAACCAGGCATTCGTTGTCGCCCAGCAGTTTGTCGAATTGCGTCGGCACGCCGGCGGCTTCGAGTTTCTGCATGATGAAGGCGTTGAACTTGTTGTTCACCATGCCTTTACGATCGAGCTGCTCGATACGCTTGCCATCAAATGCTGAGGTGTCGTTGCGAAACAACAGGATCAAGCGGTTTTCGTCGTCAGTCTTGTAAACCGATTTCGCTTTACCGCGATAGAGTTCTTCACGTTTTTCCATGATGGGCTCCGCATGCTAAGTAGGTGGGCTAGGCGATTGTGCGCCAGTCGAGCCCTGAATCTTGATCCGCCAGTTGCAGCCAGTCCGGGTCGCACCCAAGGGTGTCGACGAAACATTGTCGGGCCAGCTGCGGCAGGTTGTTCTTGCTGCTGAGGTGGGCCAGCACCAGGTGTTGCAGGTCTTTCCAGCCCAACTCGGCCACCAGGTTTGCGGCCTGATGGTTGTTCAAATGTCCTTCCTGACCACCCACTCGCTGCTTGAGAAAGTAGGGGTAGTGACCACGGGCCAGCAGATCGCGGCAATGGTTAGCCTCGATCATCAGTGCATCCAGATCGCGGTAGCTGTGCAGCACGCCCGCGCAATAGGAACCCAGGTCGGTCAACAAGCCAAAACGCCGCTGACCATCACTGAAAACATATTGGGTGGGCTCCTGAGCATCATGTGCCACACGGGTCACACTGATGGTCAGAGCGCCGATCTGCAGCGTCTCACCGTCTGCCACGAAACCGGCCGGCTCCAGTGGTTTGCGCATCCCGCGCTGAGTGCCACGGCTCATATACACCGGCAAATTGTAGCGCCGAGACAGCAAACCCACGCCATGCACGTGATCGGCATGTTCGTGGGTTACCAAAATCGCGCTGAGTTGGTGTGGGCTGACGCCTAACCGAACCAGGCGGCGCTCGGTTTCTCGCAACGAGAAACCGCAATCGACCAATACATAGGTGCTGTCGCTGGCTATCAGCGTGCCATTCCCTTGGCTACCACTGCCGAGAACGGCAAAACGCATAAAATTAGCCCAGGTTGTCTTGAATCTCGCTCAACACTTTGCGCGCCACTTCTGGCGATGCGCTCTTGTTGATGTTCTCTTCAACCGTCACTTGTACGCTGTCACCGACCTTGCTCAGGCGAACCTGATAACGCTGGGCACGGGCTTCAACTTCTTCCTTGCTCGGCTTGCCACCAAAGAGACCGGAGAAGAAACCAGGTTTCTCGTCCTTCTTCTCGGCTTTTTCCGCCAGGTTGATGTAGTACAGGCCCAATGTGCGGTTGATGTCTTCAACGCGCCAATCACCCTGCTCAAGTGCACGACCGACGCTGGACCAGGCACGGTCGAGGTCTTCGGTGAGGCTCAGAACAGGGTTGCCGCTGCCGTCTTCGCTCAGGGTGACACGCGCCGGAGTATCGAAGTCACGGGCTGCCAGCAACGATACCGAACCGCCCTTCTCGGCGCTGCGGCTCATGCTGATCAGCATTTCGTCAACCAGGCCCGCATCCAGACCGGTGTTCACCGAGTTCTGTGTGAAATCAACATTGGCGGTGCTGCCCGCCGGGCGGTTGGCGCTGACCACGTAGATTTCGCTGGTGTTGCGCTGCACGCCTGGCTCGATGCGCACCCGCAGACGGGTTTCGCTGTCGGCAGCCAAGCCGCTGCTGGTCACGTGACGGGCAATCGGTGAGGACAATTCGCCAGCCTGCTGCCAAGCGGTGGTGAACTCGCCGGTTTGTGGGTGCTGCTCGTCGATACGGAAGCCGTTGTCCTGGAAGAATTGCATCGCAACCGACCACACCTCGGACGGCACGTGCTGCGCCAACACCCAACGGCTGTCGCCGGTTTTTTGCAGGCTGTAGTCGCCGGAGCTGGTAATCGCCGCCAAAGGTTGTGGACGTGGCACGACAAACTCGCCCTTGACGTTGTCATCCGGCACGTTGGCCGGAATCGGCAACAACGGCACCAGGCGCTTGTCAGTGACAACGCCCGGCGGCAGTTTCATCGGTGCAGTTTCTTGAGCTTGCAAATAGTCGCTGCCACGGTCCCGGAAGTACCCATCTGGGCCCCACAGCCAACCGCAGCCGCTGGTGCTTGAAATAATCACGGCTAGTGCGGAAAGTCCGGCCAATCGCTTCATGCGTAATGCTTCCTCAATTAAACCAGGACGCCGGACTGGCGCATGGCCTGCCGCAGCGGTTCGTGACAGGCTTCGCTGAGCCAGGTGAGCGGCAGACGGATACCGTCCGGCATCAAGCCCATCTCATGCAGCGCCCACTTCACGGGGATCGGGTTGGATTCGATAAACAGGGTTTTATTGAGCGGCATCAGTTTTTCGTGAATCTTGCGGGCCGTTTCAGCATCGCCACGCATCGCAGCAGCGCACAGGTCGCTCATGTCACGTGGGGCAACGTTGGCGGTCACCGAGATGTTGCCTTTGCCGCCGAGCAGCATCAGCTCTACAGCCGTGGCGTCATCACCGGAGTACACCAGGAAATCGCTGCTTACATGGTCCAGGATGGCGCGCACGCGGGTCAGGTCGCCGGTGGCTTCCTTGATGCCGATGATGTTATTCACTGTCGACAGGCGCACCACGGTTTCTGGCAGCATGTCGCACGCCGTACGGCCCGGAACGTTGTAAAGGATCTGCGGGATATCAACCGCTTCGGCGATGGCCTTGAAGTGCTGATACAAGCCTTCTTGGGTCGGCTTGTTGTAATACGGCGTCACCAGCAGGCAAGCATCTGCGCCCGCGGTCTTCGCGTTGGAGGTCAGTTCGATCGCTTCACGTGTCGAGTTGGCGCCTGTGCCGGCAATCACCGGAATACGCCCCGCCACCTGTTTGACGACGTAACGAATCACTTCGATGTGTTCGTTCACATCCAGAGTTGCTGATTCACCTGTGGTGCCAACGGCAACAATGGCGTTGGTGCCCTCTTGCAGGTGAAAGTCCACCAGTTTGCTCAGAGCGTCCCAATCAAGACGTCCTTGTGCATCCATAGGTGTGACCAGTGCCACCATACTGCCCGCAATCATGCAACCGCTCCTGCCGGAAAAAGAGAGCCGTAATGGTACTGGCGCCATGACCCTTGCACAAGCAACAGCGCGCCTCATGAGCATTCCCCTTAGCGTTGCTTTTCGCTACCCTTCATCCTTTGATTGGTACTGATGTGTGCGAACGTCTGTTTTACGGGCCTTTATGTCAGCATTTCACACCCTGCCCCCACGCCACAGAACGCAGTTTGCCGCGTGTGCAAATTGCCTGAAACGGCCTGCTGGCGGGCTTGTGCTGTTTATAAAGGGCCTGATTTTCGACTCGCACGTCATCGACCGTACTGACCGCTCATCGTTTTAGGAAGGCTGCATGTCCACCCCCACAGTCCGCGAACAATTCCTTGTCATCAGTGCACTCGGCGCCAATCCCATGGAGCTGACTAACGTCCTGTGCCGGGCCAGCCATGAAAATCGCTGCGCGGTGGTGACCTCTCGTCTGACTCGCCACGGCGAATGCAGCGCGCTGGTACTGGAAATTTCTGGCAGCTGGGACGCCCTGGCCCGCCTTGAGGCCGGCCTGCCCTCCCTGGCCAAACGCCACGCGTTCAACGTCAATGTTGTGCGCAGCGCGGCACTTGAGACTCGCCCGCAAGCACTGCCGTACGTGGCTTATGTCAGTTCGGCCTACCGCTCGGACATCATCAACGAGCTGTGCCAGTTCTTCATGGACCACAACGTAGAACTCGAAAACCTGACCTGCGACACCTATCAGGCCCCGCAAACCGGCGGCACCATGCTCAACGCCACGTTCACCGTGACCTTGCCGCCCGGTGTGCAAATCAGTTGGCTGCGCGACCAGTTCCTGGATTTCGCCGATGCCCTGAACCTCGACGCGCTGATCGAACCGTGGCGCCCACAGAACCCGATGTAAGGAAGGAACCCCTCATGGCCGTTGCACTTGACCAACCCGTAAGCGACTTCCAGATCCCGGCGACCGGCGAGAAAACCGTTAGCCTGTCGGCTCTCAAAGGCAAACAGGTGGTGATTTACTTCTACCCCAAAGACAGCACGCCGGGCTGCACCACTGAAGGCCAGGGCTTTCGTGACCACTACGCCGAGTTCCAGGCAGCCAATACCGAAGTGTTTGGCGTATCACGGGACAGCCTCAAGTCTCACGAGAACTTCAAGGCCAAGCAGGCGTTTCCGTTTGAATTGCTGAGCGACAAGGACGAAGCCCTGTGCCAGCTGTTTGACGTGATCAAGCTGAAAAAGCTCTACGGCAAGGAATACCTGGGCGTGGACCGCAGCACCTTCCTGATCGACAAGGACGGCGTCCTGCGTCACGAATGGCGCGGCGTTAAGGTGCCAGGGCATGTTGAAGCGGTGCTGGGTCAGGCCAAGCAACTGAACCAGGCCTGACCTGGTCCGCATGACTTGGGATCTACACCCTGTGGGAGCGGGCTTGCTCGCGATGCCGACAACTCGGTCTATCTAATACACCTTGTCGGCCCAATCGCGAGCAAGCCCGCTCCCACATGCTCGCTCCTACACGATCAAATGGTTTTTACTGACGAACCAACCGCAGGTTGTTGAATTCAACCTTTTCGGTACTTCGGTACGGGTTGATGTCCAGCCCGCCACGGCGCACGTAGCGTGCATACACGGTCAGTTTTTCGGGTTTGAGCAAACGCTGCAAATCGAGAAAAATCCGCTCGACACACTGCTCATGGAAGTCTGAGTGCTGGCGAAAGCTCACCAGATACGCCAGCAAACTGGCGTGATCCAGCGCTGCACCACGGTACTCCACCACCACGGTGCCCCAGTCTGGCTGGCTGGTGACCGGGCAGTTGGACTTGAGCAAGTGACTGTACATGCTCTCCTCCACAACCTGCGACGGGTCGCACTTGAGCAACTCAGGACGCGGGTGCGCGTAATCGCTGACCGTAATGTTCAGATCATCAATGCATACACCCGGCAAAACGCCTACGCCATCTGCTTGAACGTCATTCAAGCTGCGCACGCGCACGCGCACAGGCTTACCAGAGGCGGCTGACAAATCCGCCTGCAAGGTGGCTTCCAGGGTTGGCGTGTCAGCAAACACGGTCTGGTTCAGCGAGTTCAGGTACAGCTTGAAGGATTTGGACTCAACGATGTTCGGCGAATCGGCAGCAAAGGCGAATTCGCCAATGGCCACCACGGGCTTGCCCGAGGGCAACAGCCACGACAGTTCGAAGCAGTTCCAGAAGTCCACTCCCACATAAGGCAGCGTGTCGGCGCTCAGCCCAAGCTCCGCCCATTTCGCCGCACGCGGGATCGGGAACAGCAAGGACGGGGTGTAGGTACTGATGTATTCACTGGACTTGCCCAGCGGCGAATGTTCGGCTGCGGGATGCATGACAAAAACCTGGCTAGAAAAACCCGGCAATTCTACAGGCTTTCAGCCCCCGCAGACGATCAGACCGATTTAAGGTGCAACTTTCAGCTGCCCCACCATGCCCGCCTGATAATGCCCGGGCACATTGCAGGCAAATTCCAGGTTGTCGGTGTTGCTAAAGGTCCAGGTCAGTTCGGCCGTTTTACCCGGCTCTACCAGCACGCTGTTAGGGTCATCATGCTTCATGCCCGGCATGTTCATCCCGCCATGCCCCATCGCCGAGTGGTCCATACCTGCGTGATTGATGCCGGTGGGCGTCAACATGCCGCTCTGCTGCATGTCGAGCATCTCTTTTTGATGCGCCGCGTGCATGGCCGCGTGCCCCAGGTTGAATTCGTGCAGCAATTGGCCTTTGTTGACCAGCACAAAACGCACGGTCTCGCCGGCTTTTACATCCAGCGTCTTGGGGTTAAAGGCGATGTCGGTCATGTCGACTTCCACCGTGCGCGTGGCACTGACGGCAGGCGCCGGATGACCAAAGTCAAAGTGCTCACCCGGCGAGGCCATGACCGGCAAGCTCAGCGCCAGCAAACAACCCGCGAGAGACAAACGCTTGTGTACCGTCATACTTACCTCCAGAAACGTGCAGTCAGTCTTTGCACCACCTTAAAGCGGCGCGACTGGCATTCAACTGACCGCAAGATTACAACTTTGTAAGCTTGACCCTACGAACAAATCCGCCCTGTATAAGGCTGAGGTGAATTTTGTGATGAGTTGCCCATGAAACTGCTGATTGTCGAAGATCAGGCCAAAACCGGCCAATACCTGCGCCAAGGCTTGAGCGAGGCAGGCTTTACCACCGAACTGGCCACTGACGGCATCACCGGCCAGCATTTGGCCCTCACGGGCGATTACTCGCTGTTGATTCTCGATGTAATGCTGCCCGGTCGCGACGGCTGGCAGATCTTGCAAGCGGTGCGCAGCGCCGGGCTGGATATTCCCGTGCTGTTCTTGACCGCCCGCGATGCCGTAGAAGACCGCGTGCATGGCCTGGAGCTGGGGGCCGATGATTATCTGGTCAAACCGTTCGCCTTTTCCGAGCTGCTGGCCCGGGTGCGCAGCCTGTTGCGGCGCGGCAGCAGCACCACTCAAGAAACCAGCCTGCAATTGGCCGACTTGCGCCTGGACCTGATCCGCCGCCGCGTCGAGCGCGCCGGTCAGCGCATCGACCTGACCGCCAAAGAGTTTTCATTGTTGGAATTACTGTTGCGCCGCCAGGGCGAAGTGCTGCCCAAATCGTTGATCGCCTCGCAAGTGTGGGACATGAACTTCGACAGCGACACCAACGTGATCGAAGTGGCGATCCGCCGCCTGCGTCTGAAAATCGACGACAACCATGAACACAAACTGATCCATACCGTGCGCGGCATGGGTTACGTACTTGAAGAGCGCGCCCACTGATGCGGCGTCTGTCACTGAGCACTCGCCTGGCCCTGCTGTTTGCCGGCTGCACGGCGGTTGTCTCGTTGTTTGCCGGAGTGCTGTTTGGCCGCGCCAGCGAGATGCAC
This sequence comes from Pseudomonas helleri, assembly GCF_001043025.1. Taxonomy (GTDB): domain Bacteria; phylum Pseudomonadota; class Gammaproteobacteria; order Pseudomonadales; family Pseudomonadaceae; genus Aquipseudomonas; species Aquipseudomonas helleri. The sequence goes on from NZ_JYLD01000004.1 coordinate 292,679, forward strand.
TTCGTCGAGCTTGATCAACAACTGATGGAAAGCCGCCTCGCGGTCTTGCGCAGCACGCTGCATGGCGTGGACTCCCTCGACACGTTCAAGCAACGCTTGCCGGTACTGCTGCAAGACCTCAGCCATCAGCCCGACCTGGCGGTGCGAGTGCGCGGCCCGGACGGGCGCACATGGTTTGACAGCTCGACGCGCTTGCCGCTAGAACTGCCTACACAGCCGTGGCTGGGCAGCCTGCAGATCAATGGCACCGATTACCGGGTCCTCAACCCTCGCACTGACAGCCCTGATGCGCCGCAACTGACGTTATTGCTCGACATCACCCATCACCAGCACTTTCTGCAACGCATGCAGCACTTGATCTGGATGACGGTCGGGCTTTCGGCGCTGGCCACCGCCCTGCTCGGCGCCTGGGCGGCCCGTAGCGGCTTGCGCCCGCTGCGCCGCATGAGCGCGATTGCTGGCAGCGTGTCAGCAGACTCGCTGAATGCACGCCTGCCCCACGCACAGATGCCGCCCGAACTGGCGGAGCTGGCCATCGCCTTCAACGCCATGCTGGAACGGCTGGATGACTCTTTTCAGCGCCTGTCGGCGTTCTCCGCCGACATTGCCCATGAACTGCGCACGCCGCTGTCCAACGTGCTGACGCACACCCAAGTCACCCTGACCCGGCCGCGAGACATTGAAGCTTACAAAGAAGCGCTGCACAGCAACCTTGAAGAGCTGCAATGGATGGCCCAGTTGGTCAACGACATGCTGTACCTGGCCAAAGCCGACCATGGCTTGCTGACCCCGCGCCGCGAGCCCCTGGAGCTGGCCAATGAGGTGGATTCGCTGCTGGAGTTTTATGCGCTGCTGGCCGAAGAGTCACAGATCGAACTGACCCGCGAAGGCTATGCCCAGATCGCCGGAGACCGCAGCATGTTGAGGCGCGCCCTTTCCAACCTGCTGGATAACGCGTTGCGTTACACACCGACTGGTGGGGCGATCAAGGTGGTGATCAGCGAAGCGGCGACTGCTGTGCGCATCAGCCTGTCCAACACCGGCCCCGGAATCAGTGCCGATTTGTTACCGCGCTTGTTTGACCGTTTTTACCGGGCCGACCCGGCGCGCAGCGAAGGCAGTAGCGAACATGCAGGGTTGGGGCTGGCCATCACCCAATCGATCATTCGCGCCCATGGCGGGCAGATCAGGTGTGAATCGCAGGAAGGCTGGACACAGTTTGTGATTGAGTTGCCACGCAACACCTGACCCACCCTGTAGGAGCGAGCTCGTCTCGCGATCTTTTGATCTTTAAAAGATCGCGAGGCAAGCTCGCTCCTACAATCAGGAATACCGCAACGCGTGTGCAGGCTCGATTTTGGCCGCGCGGTAGGCCGGGTACAACGTCGCCAAAAAGCTCAACAAAAACCCCGCGCCGCAGATCAACGCGACGTCGCCACCTTGCAGCTCTGACGGCAGGTTGCTGACGAAGTACACGTCCGAGCTGAAAATATGCTGTCCGGAAATCCGCTCGATCCAGCCCACCAATTCGCTGACGTTCAAGGCAGCAATCACGCCCAGTACACCGCCGATCAAGGTGCCGACGATGCCGATCACGGTACCCTGCACCATGAAAATCGCCATGATCTGACGTGGTGTCGCGCCGATGGTGCGCAAGATCGCGATGTCCGCGCCCTTGTCGTTCACCACCATGATCAAGGTGGCGATGATGTTGAACGCCGCCACGGCGACAATCATCAGCAGCAACAGGCCGATCATGGTTTTTTCCATTTTCATGGCGCTGAACAGGCTGCCCTGGGTATGGGTCCAGTCATCGGCCTTGTAGTCCGCGCCCAGCCCGGCAGCAATTTGCTGCGACACTTTAGGCGCTGCATACAAGTCTTTAACAGCAAGGCGTACGCTCTGCACCTGATTAGGCTGCCAATGCTGGATGGTCGCAGCATCGGCCATGTTGACCAGGCCCATCGAACCATCCAGCTCAGCGCCGACCTTGAAGATGCCGACCACGTTCAGACGCTGCAAGCGTGGAGTAATCCCGCCAGGCGCGGTACTGGCTTCGGGCACGATCAAGGTGATCTTGTCACCCACGCTCAAGCGAAAACGCCGCGCCGTGATATCCCCCAGTACAACACCGAACTCGCCCGGCTTAAGGTCTTCAAGCTTGCCCTGCACGATGTGCTTGGCGACGATGGACACCTGCCCTTCCAATGCCGGATCCACACCGCTGATCTGGATCGGTTGCATCGAGCCTTTGTACGACAACATGCCGTCCATCTCGGTAAACGGCACAGCCGCCGTGACTTCCGGATTTTTCATCGCCGCGTCGGCCACCGGGCGCCAGTCATCAATCGGCTTGACGCCGACGATGGTTGCGTGCGGCACCATGCCGAGGATGCGGTTACTCATTTCGCGCTGAAAACCGTTCATCACCGACAACACCACGATCATCGCCAGCACGCCCAGGGCGAGGCCGATCATCGAGGTCATGGAGATAAACGAAACAAAACGATTGCGGCGCTTGGCGCGGGTATAGCGCGTGCCGATAAAAATCGATAACGGTCTGAACATTCGCGGGCACCGTATAAAAATAAAAGGCCCGACGCCGTGATTCAGCGTCGGGCTTGGCCGATCAAATCGCGGTCAGGCGACCTTCTTGAAGGTGCAACACGCGATCCATCTGCCGGGCCAGGTTCATGTCGTGGGTCACCACCAGGAACGCGGTGCGCATCGAGGTGCTGAGTTCCAGCATCAAATCCTGAATGCCTTGGGCGGTGTGCGAGTCGAGGTTACCGGTGGGCTCGTCGAGCATCACCAGCCCCGGCTTGTTCACCAGTGCACGGGCAATTGCCACACGCTGACGTTCACCACCGGACAGCTCGGCGGGCTTGTGCTCCAGCCGATGGCCCAGGCCAACACGAGTCAGCAACGCTGTGGCACGCTCGCGCGCCTCCGGGATCGGGGTTTTGCCGATCAACAGCGGCATGCACACGTTCTCAAGTGCGGTGAACTCCGGCAGCAAGTGGTGGAACTGGTACACAAAGCCCAGCGAGCGGTTACGCAGCAGGCCACGGGCCTTTTCGCCCAGTGCCGACAACTCTTCGCCCGCCAGCCACACGCTACCGGTGGTCGGGGTATCGAGGCCGCCGAGCAGGTTCAGCAAAGTACTTTTACCCGAGCCCGAAGTACCGACAATCGCCACGCGCTCACCCGGGTGCAGCTCTAACTGCAAGCCCGATAACACCACCACCGACTCCGGGCCTTCCTCGTAGGCCTTGCCCAGGTCGCGGCAACTCAACACTGCTTGATCTTTCATGCCCAACTCACTCATAACGAAGCGCCTGCGCAGGCTGGGTGCGCGCAGCACGCCAGGCCGGGTACAAGGTCGCGAGGAAACTCAGAACCAACGCCGCACCGCACACCATCAACACATCCTGCGCCTGCAATTGCGACGGCAGGTAGTCGATGAAGTACACGTCAGCATTGAGAAACTTGTGGCCGATCAAGCCTTCGAGGGCCGAGATCGCAGCGCTTACATTCAGCGCGGCAAGGATGCCCACCACCGCGCCGATGGCCGTGCCGACCACGCCAATCACCGTGCCCTGCACCATAAAGATGGCCATGATGGTGCCCGGTGTCGCGCCCAAGGTACGCAGAATGGCGATATCGCCTTTCTTGTCATTGACCACCATCACCAGCGTGGAAATGATGTTGAACGCCGCCACGGCCACGATCAGCAACAGCAGCAGGCCGATCATGGCTTTTTCCATGCGGATGGCCTGGTACAGGTTGCCGTGGGTACGGGTCCAGTCACGGGCGTAATAGCTGTCACCCAAATGCTGGGCGATTTCCCATGCGCCGCGCGGGGCCTCGAACAAATCACCGAACTTGAGGCGCAAGCCCTGCACCTGATCAGGCTTCCAGCGCTGCATGCGCGCCAGATCCTGCAAATTGGTCAGGCCGAGATAGCCGTCGATCTCGCCCGCGCCAACATGGAAAATGCCCTGCACGGTGAAGCGCTTCATACGCGGAAACATGCCGGCCGGGGTCACGGACACTTCCGGGGCCACGAATGTCAGCTTGTCGCCCACACCCACGCCCAGCGCCTTGGCGGCCTTGTCACCAATAATGATGCCGAAGCTGCCGGGCGTCAGGGAGTCGAGCTGCCCCTCCTGCATGAAGTGATCGATGATCGAGACCTTGCGCTCCTGCACCGGATCGATGGCATTAAGCAGGACTTTCTGCACATTGCCATCGTGGGTCAGCAACCCCTGCATCTGGGTAAACGGCGCAACCGCCTCCACTTTCGGGTTCTGCTGAACCTTGGCGGCCAGGCTTTGCCAGTCTGTGATCGGTTGATCACCTACAATGGTCGCGTGGGGCACCATGCCCAGCACGCGGGTGCGCATCTCATGATCGAAGCCGTTCATCACCGAGAGCACGACAATCATCACGACCACGCCAAGGGCGAGCCCGATCATTGAAGTCAGGGAAATGAACGACACAAAATGATTGCGACGCTTTGCACGGGTATAACGCGTGCCAATAAATACGAAGAGAGGTCTGAACATGTCGGGGCTTGTTCTGGGGAAAAGAAGGCGTCCTTGTGGCGGGGCCTGATAAGCAGCTTTACACTCTGACCACAGCCGCCATCATGGGTTCGCCATGTCGACATTAGATGAAGCAAATCGCCGCGAATACTACCGTATCGAGGATGTGATCGCACTGGAAATCACCCCACTGTCGGCCGCCGAGGTCGACAGCGGTAAAGTGTTGCAGGATGCATCCCCGCTCTTCAATTTGCTCAGTGAATTGCACCTCAGCGAATTCGAGTCCCAACACCTGTTGCGCCAGATCAGCGAGCGCGACCGCACGCTGTCCAACTACCTTAAAACCCTGAACAAACGCGTCGATCTGCTCAGCCAGATCGTCGCGCAAACCGTGCTGGGTAAAGTCGGCGAACTGCAGCCGGTCATCCTGTCCGAAGGCGGTATCGACTTTCACCACCCGCAGGCGTACCCGGTTGATAGCCATGTATCAGTCAAGCTGGTGCTGATGCCGCAAGCCTTGGGGTTGTTGCTGCGCGCCCGGGTCGTTGAATGCCGGGCCGACGCCGGGCGTTATTGGATTACTACAGAATTTGAAGCTCTGAGCGAAACCCAGCGCCAATTGCTGGCACGCCATATTTTGCAAAAACAGGCTCAGGCACGGCGCCTGGCACGCGACTTAGACGATCCAACGACCGAGTAAGCCTTCAACGGGCTCTCTGTAGACGCAGTGAATGCTGCATAAAGGAGCAATTGTGACCCTGATTTATGGCCATCGCGGCGCCAAAGGCGAAGCACCGGAAAACACCCTTGCCAGCTTTGAGCAATGCCTCAAGCACGGCGTCCGTCGTTGCGAACTGGATTTGCACTTGTCCAAAGATGGCGAGTTGATGGTGATCCACGACCCGACCCTCAAACGCACTACCGACCGACGCGGCAAGGTGATTGAACAGACCGCTGCCGACCTGGTGACCTATGACGCGCGCAAAGGTGGCCCGGGCTGGGTACATCCGTGCCCGATCCCGCGTCTGGAAGAACTGTTTGAAAAGTGCAACTTTGAGCACTGGCAACTGGAAGTCAAAAGCGCCTCGCGCACCCGCGCTGCCACCACCGTGCTGGCGATCCGCGAAATGGCTGAACGCCATGGCCTGATGGACAAAGTCACCGTCACCTCCAGCTCGCGGGAAGTGCTCAAGGCCGCACTGGAACTGACCCCGGACCTGTCACGCGGCCTGGTAGCCGAGTACGCCTGGCTCGACCCGCTGAAGGTCGCCCAGAATTACGGATGCGAGATGCTGGCCTTGAACTGGACACTCTGCACGCCTGAACGTCTGGCCAAGGCTCAGCGCCAGGGTTTGCATGTGTCGGTGTGGACAGTCAACGAGCCTGCGCTGATGCGCAGACTCGCTGATTTCGGCGTCGACAGCCTGATTACAGACTTTCCCGGTTTGGCCACTGCCACCCTTGGGAATGGCTGAAATCGGTCTCCCCGGCCGGCTCAGGCCACCGGCCGGAGCCACTTAAAAAAGCCGGTTGAGGCCATCGTAAGCGGCTACCCGATAGGCTTCGGCCATGGTCGGATAGTTGAACGTGGTGTTCACGAAGTACTTCAGGGTGTTCAGTTCGCCCGGCTGGTTCATGATCGCCTGGCCGATGTGTACGATCTCTGAAGCCTGATAACCGAAGCAGTGAACGCCCAGCACTTCAAGGGTTTCGCGATGGAACAGGATTTTCAGCATGCCCTGAGGCTCGCCGGCAATCTGTGCACGCGCCATGCTCTTGAAGAACGCCTTGCCCACTTCGTACGGTACTTTGGCCTGGGTCAGCTCCTGCTCGTTCTTGCCGATCGAGCTGATCTCCGGAATGGTGTAAATACCGGTCGGTACGTCATTGACGAAGCGCCAGCTGCCATTGTCGACAATGCTGCCGGCGGCTGAGCGGCCCTGGTCGTGAGCCGCACTGGCCAGGCTTGGCCAGCCGATCACATCGCCTGCGGCGTAGATGTTCGGCACGTCGGTGCGGTAGTTTTCGTCCACATGCACCTGGCCACGGCCATTGGCCTTGAGGCCGACGTTTTCCAGGCCCAGTTGATCGGTGTTGCCGGTACGGCCGTTGCACCAGAGCAAGGCGTCTGCCTTGATCTTTTTGCCGGATTTAAGGTGCAGGATCACGCCGTTTTCAACGCCTTCAACACGCTCGTACTCTTCATTGTGGCGAACAGTGACGTTGTTGTTGCTGAAGTGGTAACTCAGCGCCTGGGAAATTTCGGCGTCGAGGAAGCTCAGCAATTGCCCACGGTTGTCGACCAGCTCAACCAATACACCCAAGCCGCTGAAGATCGACGCGTATTCGCAACCGATCACGCCAGCGCCGTAAATGATCAACTTACGCGGGGTGTGGCCCAGGCTGAGGATGGTGTCGCTATCGTAGATACGCGAGTGGGTGAAATCGATATCGGCCGGGCGATAAGGACGCGAGCCGGTAGCGATAATGATTTGCTTGGCAATCAGGGTTTCAACCACGCCGTTGGGGCACACCACCTGAATGGACTGTTCGTCGTTGAAGCTGCCAGTACCGAAGAACAGGTCAACGCGGTTGCGCGCGTAGTAACCGGTGCGCGAAGCCACTTGCTTGGAAATGACTTTTTCAGCGCTTTTAAGCACGTCCGGGAACGAGAACCAACGCGGCTCACCAATGGCCCGGAACATCGGATTGGTGTTGAACTGCATGATCTGGCGAACCGAGTGACGCAAGGCTTTGGACGGGATAGTGCCCAAGTGCGTGCAGTTGCCGCCGACCTGACGCCGGCTGTCGACCATTGCTACCTTGCGCCCTGCTTTAGCGGCGTTCATTGCCGCGCCTTCTCCTGCAGGGCCAGAGCCCAGTACCACTACATCGTAGTTGTAGACAGCCATGCGTACTCCTCAGAACAGGCCGTGGCACCGCTTTGGGCACCTACGGCTAAATCATGTCGCGGCCAGCGCCATGAAGGATCAAAACGTGGGGCACAGTCTATAGAAGCCTGACCGCGGCGAACATTAACCCTTGGTCTTGTCGTAGGCTAATTTTGTCTGCACTACATCACTGTTTGCATTTCACCCTCATGTCAGCCTCGCCAAAAGCAGCCCTCGCTGTAAAACGCGAAAGCTGTGATGCACGTAATGTTGCGTTCATCTTGCGCGCCAAAAATCATCAAAAGACCAAAATCCGCCGGAGCATCTCGCTCACCCTGCCAGGATTAATCAAAAAAAATCGCCAGCCTTTGCGGGCCCCTAGCCCTTGAATCCGACGCGCAACAGCAACAAAAGTTGCCTGGACGGCCTGATACACATATCGTTACAAAACTGTTTTGTACAACGGCGTGCGCCTTGATCTTGCAGTGTGGACAAGCAACAAACATGGATTACGCATAAAACAGATAACAGCGGGTGATTTCTGATGGCCTCCAGTACAGGCAAAGGCAAAGCGATTTTTCGCGTTGTCAGCGGCAACTTTCTCGAAATGTTCGACTTCATGGTCTTTGGCTTTTACGCCACGGCCATTGCCAAAACCTTCTTCCCCAGCGACAGCGCTTTCGCATCCTTAATGCTTGCCCTGGCGACCTTCGGCGCCGGTTTCCTGATGCGTCCATTGGGCGCTATTTTTCTGGGCGCCTACATCGACCGCCACGGCCGTCGTAAAGGTTTGATCATTACTCTGGCCCTGATGGCCATGGGCACCGTACTGATTGCCTGCGTACCGGGTTATGCCACCCTGGGCGTCGCGGCACCGCTGCTGGTGCTGCTTGGCCGTCTGTTGCAAGGTTTCTCGGCGGGCGTGGAGCTGGGCGGCGTATCGGTGTACCTGGCGGAAATCGCCACACCGGGCCGTAAAGGCTTCTTCGTGAGCTGGCAGTCCGCGAGCCAACAGGCTGCGGTGGTTTTCGCAGGCTTGATGGGCGTTGGTTTGAACCACTGGTTGAGTCCGGAAGACATGGGCGACTGGGGCTGGCGGATTCCGTTTTTGATCGGCTGCATGATCGTGCCGGTGATCTTTGTCATCCGTAAGTCCATGGAAGAAACACCGGAGTTCGAAGCCCGCAAACATCGCCCTACCCTGCGCGAAATCATCACCTCCATCGGTCAGAACTTTGGCCTGGTACTGGGCGGTATGGCGCTGGTGGTCATGACCACTGTGTCTTTCTACCTGATCACCGCCTACACCCCTACCTTTGGCAAAACCGAGCTGCACCTGTCGGATCTTGAAGCGTTGCTGGTGACCGTCTGTATTGGCCTGTCGAACTTCATCTGGCTGCCGATCATGGGCGCACTGTCTGACAAAATCGGTCGCCGACCGCTGCTGCTGGGCGCAACCACTCTCGCCATCCTCACCGCCTACCCGGCCTTGTCCTGGCTGGTGGCCAACCCGAGCTTCAGCCACTTGCTGATCGTGGAGTTGTGGTTGTCGTTCCTGTACGGCTCGTACAACGGTGCGATGGTGGTTGCCCTGACCGAAATCATGCCCGCAGAAGTGCGCACCACAGGCTTCTCACTGGCTTACAGCCTGGCAACCGCGACCTTCGGTGGCTTTACCCCGGCCGCGTGCACCTACTTGATCCACGCCCTGGACAACAAGGCAGCGCCCGGCCTGTGGCTCACCGGTGCCGCCGTATTGGGCCTGATTGCCACCGTGGCGCTGTTTCGCGGTAATAAGCATCAGTTGCGCGTAGCGCAAGCGGCTTAAGCGGACCTGCGCCTATCTGTAGGAGCGAGCTTGCCTCGCGATCTTTTGATCGTTTAAAAGATCGCGAGACAAGCTCGCTCCTACAGGTTTTTAAATGCCGCACACAAAAACGCCCCGAACCAGTCGGGGCGTTTTTAGTTGCAACGAGTGCTTAGCGCGGGAACGCTGGCGGGTTAACCCCGGCCATGTCTTCCATCACGCGCACTACCTGGCAGCTGTAACCGAATTCGTTGTCGTACCACACGTACAGCACAACGCGGTTGTCATTGCAGATAGTCGCTTCAGCATCCACCACACCGGCGTGACGCGAACCCACGAAGTCAGTCGATACCACTTCCTGGGAGCTCACGAAGTCGATTTGCTTGTGCAGATCGGAGTGCAGCGCCATGTGACGCAGGTAGTCGTTCATTTCTTCGCGGGTAGCCGACTTCTCAAGGTTCAGGTTGAGAATGGCCATCGACACGTTTGGCGTTGGAACACGGATCGCGTTACCGGTCAGCTTGCCAGCCAGCTCAGGCAATGCCTTGGCAGCAGCTGTCGCAGCACCGGTCTCGGTGATCACCATGTTCAGCGCGGCGCTACGGCCACGGCGATCGCCTTTGTGGAAGTTGTCGATCAGGTTCTGGTCGTTGGTGTACGAGTGAACAGTCTCAACGTGACCGTTGACGATACCGAACTTGTCGTTGACAGCCTTGAGCACCGGCACGATGGCGTTGGTGGTGCAGGATGCCGCCGAAACGATCTTGTCGTCTGCGGTGATTTCGCCGTGGTTGATGCCGTGAACGATGTTCTTCAGCTTGCCTTTACCCGGCGCAGTCAGAACAACGCGATCGATACCCGGGCACTGCAAGTGCTGACCCAGGCCGTCGGCGTCACGCCATACACCGGTGTTGTCCACCAGCAGGGCGTTCTGAATGCCGTACTGGGTGTAGTCCACCTCAGTCGGGTTCTTCGCGTAGATCACCTGGATCAGGTTACCGTTGGCGGTGATGGTGTTGTTTTCTTCATCGACCACGATGGTGCCGTCGAACGGACCATGTACCGAGTCACGACGCAGCAGGCTGGCGCGCTTGACCAGATCATTTTCGGCGCCTTTGCGCACAACGATGGCACGCAGACGCAGGCCGTCGCCGCCACCGGTTTTTTCGATCAGGATACGGGCCAGCAGACGGCCGATACGACCGAAGCCGTACAGCACAACGTCAGTGCCTTTACGTGCAGAAGCGTTTTGCTGACCAACCACATCGGCCAGTTCTTCGCGAACGAACTGCTCGGCAGTACGGCCATTGCCTTCAGCCTTGAACTTGACTGCCAGCTTGCCCAGATCTACCGACGCGGCGCCGAGCTTGAGCTCGCTCATCGCTTTGAGCAGCGGGAAAGTTTCGTGCACGGACAATTCGCTGTCATCGGACTGGCGATGACGGGCAAAGCGGTGCGCTTTGAGAATCGCAATGACTGAACGGTTGATCAGGCTGCGGCCATAGATCGAACTCACCACATTGTTATTGCGGTAAAGCTGACCGATGAGCGGAATCATCGCTTCTGCGAGTGCTTCACGGTCGATCCATTCACCAAGACACTGGTCGGGCTTCTGAGTCACGGGAACCTTCCACATGTAGGGGCTGAAAAAAGGGGCTACATTATGCAGTTGTGTCCATACATGGGCAATGCACGCCTGTCACACACCTCAACTGAAACGTTTAAGCACCAACAAATAAAGGTAAATAATTTTCTAACAATGGGCTTTTTTGCGGCTTCAAGCCGTGCTGCAACGCCCTCTGGCCCAGTGTTTTACGCCTTGAAGCGGTGAATTCAAGACTCCATTAAAGACGGCAACTGACAGCCATCCCCTTGGCCGTTACACTTAGCCTCTTTGCCGCAACGCTTGGAGCTCAACCTTCCGTGCCCGTCCTGCGTCTACCCAAACTCCCTGCTACGGCAGGTAAACAGCACTGGAGCAATCTGCCCGGTGCTGCCCTGAGTCTCGCCATTGCCGAGGCCGCCAGCGCCGCCAAGCGCTTCACCCTGCTCCTGACTGCCGACAGCCAAAGCGCTGAACGCCTTGAGCAGGAATTACGCTTTTTCGCCCCCGAACTGCCGGTGTTGCATTTCCCCGACTGGGAAACCCTGCCCTACGACTTGTTCTCGCCGCATCAGGACATCATTTCCCAGCGCATTGCCAGCCTCTACAGGCTGCCAGAGCTGGACCACGGTGTTTTGGTAGTGCCGATCACTACCGCCCTACATCGTCTGGCGCCAACCAAGTTCTTGCTGGGCAGCAGCCTGGTGCTGGACGTGGGGCAAAAGCTCGATGTCGAGCAAATGCGCACGCGCCTTGAGGCCAGCGGTTATCGCTGCGTTGACACGGTGTATGAGCATGGCGAGTTCGCCGTGCGCGGTGCGTTGATCGACCTGTTCCCGATGGGCAGCAAACTGCCGTACCGGATCGACCTGTTCGACGATGAAATCGAGACCCTGCGCACCTTCGATCCCGAGACCCAGCGTTCCATCGATAAAGTGGAGTCGGTGCGCTTGCTGCCGGCCCGCGAGTTCCCGCTGCAAAAAGACGCCGTGACCCGTTTCAAGGCGCGCTTTCGCGAGCGCTTCGATGTCGACTTCCGTCGCTGCCCGATCTTTCAGGACCTGACCAGCGGGATCACCCCGGCGGGGATCGAGTATTACCTGCCGCTGTTTTTCGACGAAACCTCGACGCTGTTCGACTACCTGCCGGGGGATACGCAAGTGTTCTCGCTGCCAGGTATCGAGCAAGCGGCGGAAAACTTCTGGTCGGATGTACGCAACCGCTACGAAGAACGCCGCATTGATCCATCGCGACCGTTGTTGCCCCCGGCCGAATTGTTCCTGCCAGTTGAAGACTGCTTTGCCCGGCTTAAAAGCTGGCCACGCGTGGTCGCCAGCCAGGACGACATCGACGCAGGCAGCGGTCGCGAACGCTTCCCGGCGCAACCGCTGCCGAACCTGGCCATTGAAGCCAAGGCCAACCAGCCGTTGGCGGCGTTGTCCGGCTTCCTGGAGCAGTTTGATGGCCGCGTGCTGTTCACCGCCGAATCGGCCGGGCGCCGCGAAGTGCTGCTCGAATTGCTCGAACGCCTGAAGCTACGGCCGAAAAACGTCGACAACTGGCCGGACTTTGTCGCCAGCAAGCACCGCCTGGCGATCACCATCGCCCCGCTGGATGAAGGCTTGCTGCTGGATCACCCGGCACTGGCGCTGATCGCCGAAAGCCCGCTGTTCGGGCAACGCGTCATGCAACGTCGACGCCGTGAAAAACGCGCCGACGCCAACAACGACGCAGTGATCAAAAACCTCACCGAACTGCGCGAAGGCGCGCCGGTGGTGCACATTGACCACGGCGTGGGCCGTTATCAGGGGCTGGCGACGCTGGAAGTCGACAATCAGGTGGCAGAGTTCCTCACCCTCGAATACGCCGAGGGCGCCAAGTTGTACGTGCCGGTGGCCAACCTGCACCTGATTGCCCGCTACACCGGCAGCGATGACGAACTGGCGCCGTTGCACCGCCTGGGCTCCGAGACCTGGCAAAAAGCCAAACGCAAAGCCGCCGAACAAGTGCGTGACGTGGCCGCCGAGCTGCTCGACATCTACGCCCGCCGCGCCGCCCGTGAAGGCCATGCGTTTGCCGACCCGAAGGCCGATTACGCCACCTTCAGTGCCGGCTTCCCGTTTGAAGAAACCCCGGACCAGCAAACCACCATCGAAGCCGTGCGCGCCGACATGTTGTCGCCCAAGCCGATGGACCGTCTGGTGTGTGGCGACGTGGGCTTCGGTAAAACCGAAGTGGCCATGCGCGCGGCCTTTATTGCCGTGCACGGCGGCCGTCAGGTGGCGATTCTGGTGCCAACCACCCTGCTCGCCCAACAGCACTACAACAGCTTCCGCGACCGCTTTGCCGACTGGCCGGTGCGCGTTGAAGTGATGAGCCGCTTCAAGTCCGCCAAAGAGATCAACCAGGCCGTGGCCGACCTGGCCGAAGGCAAGATCGACATCGTGATCGGCACGCACAAGCTGCTGCAGGACGACGTCAAAATCAAAAACCTGGGGCTGGTGATCATCGACGAAGAACACCGCTTCGGGGTGCGCCAAAAAGAACAGCTCAAGGCCCTGCGCAGCGAAGTCGACATTCTGACCCTCACTGCAACGCCGATCCCGCGCACGCTGAACATGGCGGTGTCGGGCATGCGCGACCTGTCGATCATTGCCACGCCACCGGCGCGCCGGCTGTCGGTGCGCACCTTCGTCATGGAGCAAAACAACAGCACGGTCAAAGAGGCCCTGCTGCGTGAATTGCTCCGTGGTGGCCAGGTGTACTACCTGCACAACGACGTTAAGAGCATCGAAAAATGTGCCGCCGAACTGGCAGCTCTGGTGCCCGAGGCGCGGATCGGCATCGGCCACGGGCAGATGCGTGAAAGCGAACTCGAACAGGTGATGAGCGACTTCTATCACAAGCGCTTTAACGTGCTGATCGCGTCGACCATCATCGAAACCGGTATCGACGTGCCGAGCGCCAACACCATCATCATCGAGCGTGCAGACAAATTCGGCCTGGCCCAGTTGCACCAATTGCGCGGCCGCGTCGGACGCAGTCACCACCAGGCCTACGCCTACCTGTTGACGCCACCGCGCCAGCAAATCACCGGCGATGCGCAAAAGCGCCTCGAAGCCATCGCCAACACCCAGGACCTGGGCGCCGGTTTTGTGCTGGCCACCAACGACCTGGAAATCCGTGGTGCGGGCGAGTTGCTCGGCGACGGCCAAAGCGGCCAGATCCAGGCGGTCGGTTTTACCCTGTACATGGAAATGCTCGAGCGCGCGGTCAAGTCGATTCGCAAGGGCGAGCAGCCTAACCTTGAGCAGCCGCTGGGCGGCGGGCCTGAAATCAACCTGCGCGTCCCCGCACTGATCCCGGAGTCGTACCTGCCGGATGTGCATGCGCGCCTGATCCTCTACAAGCGAATTGCCTCGGCCACGGACGAAGACGGCCTCAAGGACTTGCAGGTCGAGATGATCGACCGCTTTGGCCTGCTCCCGGAGCCGACGAAGAACCTGGTGCGCATTACCCTGCTCAAATTGCAGGCCGAACAACTGGGCATCAAGAAGATCGACGCCGGGCCACAAGGCGGGCGTGTCGAATTTGCCTCCGACACACCGGTTGATCCGCTGACCTTGATCAAACTGATCCAAAGCCAGCCCAACCGCTATAAATTCGAAGGCGCCACGCTGTTTAAATTTATGGTGCCGATGGAACGCCCGGACGAACGCTTCAATGTCATCGAGGCCCTCTTGGAGCGCCTCACGCCGAAGTCGTCGTAATGGGACCTGCGCAATGAAACGCCCATGCCCCCGAACCTGAACCCGCGACTGACCAAGCCGCTCGCACCGACTTGGGTCAGTCGTTTCAAAGAACAAAGCCTGGAGCGTGGCCGCCGCTACGCCCGGGAAAACCGTGTCAGAATCGCGCAGATTGGCGACAGCCTGATCACGGCCAGTTGCCAGGGTTCCGGGGACAATACCTATCGCCAGACCATACAGTTACGCGAATCCGCCAAAGGCACCCTGCTGCTGGTGAGCGCGAACTGTACGTGCCCTGTACGCACTAACTGCAAGCACACCGCTGCCGTTTTACTGAAGATTGAAGACACCTTGAACTACCCCGCTGCTGCCCAGGACGCCGAGCTTCTGGAAAAACTCCAGGCCGTACTCGACTCGCGCCGCCCCAACAACCTCCCAGAAGTGCTGAGTGAAGACGTGCAGCCCACGCCACGCCTGTGGCTGGCCAGCGCCGAATTCAGCGCCTTCGAACCGCGCAACGGGAAAATGCAGCGCTACACCCAGCACCGCGCCGCGCTGTCATTCAATTACCTGGATCACTACGCAAGCGGGCACAAAGCCGCAGACATCCTGATACGCCAGGAACACCAAACCCTGCGCATCAAACGCCAGCCCGAGGCAGAAAACGCCTTTCGCGAGCAGTTGCGCGAGCTGGGCTTCAAAATCGCTACCCGCCAGAGCAAAGCCCTGCCGGAGAGCGCCGGCGAACTGTTTGAGATGGTCAACGACAGCGCCTGGCTCAACTTCACCCTGAACCAGATGCCCGGCCTGCGCGAGCAAGGCTGGGAGCTACAGATTGACGAAGATTTCGGCTTTGACCTGTCGCCGATCGAAGACTGGTACGCCAACGTCGACGAAGCCCCGGAGCACGACTGGTTCGACCTGGAGCTGGGGATCATCGTCAACGGCCAGCGCCTGAGCTTGCTGCCGATTCTGCTGAACCTGATGCGCTCGCACACCGACATCCTCAGCCCCGAAAAGCTCGCCCGACGTCGCGACGACGAACTGATTCTGGTGAATATCCCGGCCACGCCCAACAGCGGCCACGGCCCACTGCAAGTTGCGCTGCCCTATGGCCGCCTGAAACCGGTGCTGGCGACCCTCGACGAGTTCTATCTGGGTGAGCCGGGCGCCACCGCATTGCGCATCAAAAGTGCTGACGCCCCGCGCCTTAATGCACTGGACGCCATGCCGTTGCGCTGGGAAGGCGGCGAGCACATCCGTGGTTTTGCCCAACGCCTGCGCGACATCAAAGACTTCAGCGTCGACGCCCCCGAAGGACTCAATGCCAACCTGCGCCCCTATCAGCTGGAGGGACTGAGCTGGATGCAGTCACTGCGCCAGCTTGAAGTCGGCGGCATTCTTGCGGACGACATGGGCCTGGGCAAAACCCTGCAAACACTGGCGCATGTTCTTTGCGAGAAAAATGCCGGACGCCTCGACCGCCCGGCCATGGTCGTAATGCCCACCAGTCTGATCCCCAACTGGCTGGATGAAGCTGCGCATTTCACCCCGCAACTCAAAGTGCTGGCACTGGTGGGCGCAACGCGCAAAAAACACTTCGATCACCTGAACGACTACGACCTGATCCTCACCACCTACGCACTGCTGCCCAAAGACAGTGAGCAGTTGGCCAAATTAGCGCTGCACGTATTGATCCTCGATGAAGCGCAGTACATCAAGAATCCCAGTAGCAAGGCGTCACTGGCTGCCTGCGAGCTGGTGGCCCGCCAGCGCCTGTGCCTGAGCGGCACGCCGCTGGAAAACCACCTGGGCGAACTCTGGTCACTGTTTCACTTCCTGCTTCCCGGATGGTTGGGCGACATGAAAACCTTCAACCACAACTACCGGGTGCCGATTGAGCGCCAGGGCAGCGACGAGCGCTTGCAGCACCTGAATGCCCGGATAAAACCGTTTTTGTTGCGTCGAACCAAAGAACAAGTCGCCACCGAGCTGCCGCCGAAAACCGAGATCATCCATTGGGTCGACCTCAACGAGGCCCAGCGCGACGTGTACGAAACCATGCGCCTGGCGATGGATAAAAAGGTCCGCGACGAAATCACCCGCAAAGGCGTAGGCCGCAGCCAGATCATCATCCTTGAAGCGCTGCTCAAACTGCGCCAGGTGTGCTGCGACCTGCGCCTGGTCAGCAACACCCCGCCGAAAAAAGGCAGCACCTCGGGCAAGCTGGACAGCTTGATGACCATGCTTGAAGAACTGTTTGCCGAGGGTCGGCGCATTCTCTTGTTTTCACAGTTCACCTCGATGCTGGAACTGATCGAAGCCGAACTGAAGAAACGCAACATCCGCTACGCCCTGCTCACCGGGCAAACCCGCGACCGACGCGCGCCGGTCAAGGATTTCCAGAGCGGCAAGTTGCAGATCTTCCTGATCAGCCTCAAGGCGGGTGGCGTGGGCTTGAACCTGACTGAAGCCGACACCGTGATCCACTACGACCCGTGGTGGAACCCGGCCGCCGAAAACCAGGCCACCGACCGCGCCTATCGCATTGGCCAGGAAAAACCAGTGTTTGTGTACAAGATGATTGCGCGCGGAACCGTGGAAGAGAAAATCCAGCACCTGCAGCAGGAAAAATCAGATTTGGCGGCAGGCGTACTCGATGGACGCATCGCCGGAGACTGGAAACTGCAAGACGACGACATCGACGCCTTGTTTGCGCCATTGCCGCCTAAAAACGAAAAACGCTAAAACACCTATCTGTAGGAGCGAGCTTGCCTCGCGATCTTTTTTCCCTTTTAAAGATCGCGAGGCAAGCGCCTACATAACCCGCGTACATTACCCCTTCAACGGGGCGAACAACGCGTCAATGTCACTCTGTTCAAGCTTCCAGCCGCTGCTCAAGCTGCCTTCTAAAACACCTGCAGCCAAATGCGCTTTCTTCTGTTGCAACGCCTGGATTTTTTCTTCCACGGTGCCGCGGGCAATCATCTTGTAAACGAATACAGGCTTATCCTGACCAATTCGGTGTGCACGATCAGTGGCCTGGTTTTCAGCCGCCGGATTCCACCATGGATCGTAATGAATCACTGTGTCAGCCGCTGTCAAATTAAGGCCCGTACCTCCAGCTTTCAAGCTGATTAAAAAGAGTGGAACTTTGCCGTCCTGGAAGTTTTTAACCGGCGTGCGCCGATCCTTGGTATCACCGGTCAGCAGCGAATAGGCAACGTTGCGCTGTGCCAGCTCTTGCTCTATCAATGCCAGCATTGAAGTGAATTGTGAGAACAGCAAAATCTTTCGGCCTTCACCCAGCAACTCTTCAATGATCTCCATCAAGCTGCCCAGCTTTCCAGTCAACGTCCGCTTGGTAGTCACGGCTGATGCGCTCTTGACCAAGCGCAAATCGCAGCACACCTGACGCAGTTTGAGCAACGCTTCGAGGATGATGATCTGACTGCCGCCTATCCCGCTGCGCTTGATTTCATCACGCACCTTTTTGTCCATTGCAACGCGAACGGTTTCATAGACATCACGCTGGGTATCGCTCAAGTCAACCCAATGCACGATTTCAGTTTTCGCGGGTAATTCAGCGGCAACCTGCTCTTTGGTTCGGCGTAACAAAAACGGTTTGATACGCGCCGTCAGGCTGTGCATGCGCTCACTGTTGCCATGCTTTTCGATGGGCGTACGGTAATCACGATTGAACGCTTTGTTATCACCCAACCAACCCGGCAACAAAAAGTGAAACAAGGACCACAGCTCACCCAAGTGGTTTTCCAAAGGCGTACCAGACAGACACACACGTTGTTTTGCCTGCAACTGCCGTGCGGCTTGGGCGGCCTTGCTCGTCGGATTTTTAATGTTCTGTGCCTCATCCAGAATCACAACACTCCAGACGAGAGGTTCAAGTGTTTCCAGGTCACGTGGCAATAAGGCGTAGGTGCTCAAGACCAAATCGTAGTTTGCCAACTGATCGAAGTCTTTTTGGCGATTGTTTCCATGCAAGGCCAGCACTTTGAGTTGCGGGGTAAAACGCGCCGCTTCGTCGAGCCAGTTAGGTATCAGACTGGTGGGCATGATCGCCAGAGCAGGCGAGTCAAGCTGACCGTTCTGCTTGAGTTGCAGTAAATGAGTCAGGGCTTGCAATGTCTTGCCCAAGCCCATGTCGTCACCCAGAATGCCTCCTACCTCAAGCTCACGCAGCGCTTGCATCCAGTTGACGCCTTCTAGTTGGTAAGGACGTAGCGTGGCGTTTAATCCCTCTGGCGCAGGCACCGCGACATAGTCTGACTGCTTGAGGCGCTTGGCAAAGTCACGCTGACGCTCGCCCCCTTGCCATACCAGCGGTATATCGTCCAACGCACTGAGGCGTGCGGCATCCAGAGCACTCAGGCGCAATGAATTGCCACGATGCTCGTTTAAATACAACTCGCTGAGGGTTGTCATCAGCGGCTTGATCCGGCCATAGGGCAAGACCACGTTCAAGGCTGGCTTTTGCAGCCCATATTGATAAGTCGAATAATGAAGATTGACCAACATCGGCTCGTCATCCTTGCGCAGAGCCATGGATTGCGGGTCTAACAGTTCAGGGTTGCGTCTCAACACGTTAAGCAAAATCGGTAACAGGCTATAACGTTGGCCATTGACCTCAATGCCCAACTCCAGATCAAACCAGGCATGCTCTGGCCCTTCCTCGATATCGGCGTACCATTGCCCGACTTCGTGGAGTACAAAGTGAAAGCCTTGATTGATTACGATCTGCCAGCCCAAGCCACGCAAGCGCTCCAGATCAGATTGGACAAAATTGATCCAGCCCGCATCACTCACTTGTTCAAATAGCTCACCGGTCACGCCGGGCAATGGGGCACTTTGACCTATCACTCTTTTGAAGCCGACCTTGAGCAGTGCCTGACGAAGCGCTTTTTCAGCCGCTGGCTGGCGCTGGATACGCTGGGTTTCACTGCCCGACAACACACGTATTTCGCTGGACTTTTTATCTGCTACAGAGTGACCCGCGTAGCTGAAACCCAACACGGCACGGTGTTCAAAGGGACGGGGGGCGCGCCACGAGGTCTGCACAACGCTTCCCAAGGTCAAATGCGCTAGGGGAGTAATATCGTCGACAACCCGCTCAGTCAGTGTGACCGGTGCAGCTACCGTATCGACTATGGCACGCATGCGATGACTGAACTCCAGGGCATGCTGCGCCGGAATGTCCGGAGCCACAAGCAAGTGACAAGCCAGTTTGTCGCTCAAGTCATACTGCAGCGGCCCAACGTGCATCCGTTCGACGTCAATGTAGTGCAGCGGTTCAAGCGCCAGAACAACATCCAGCGGCTGGTCAGAGGCAAACCATTGACCGCGGTAATGACCGTTCGCTTGTTCAACCCAATTGAAGATTGCAGGGCGCGGCGGCGAAGCAACCAATGGTTGCTGCGAGTCAACATCGAGAAACAGCCGTGACGTTTCAAGGAGTAACTCAAGCAGTTCACTGCCGATACGCCCTTTGAGCTCTACGCCTGACACATAGCTCGCGTTGCTATGGCTGGCTAAAAACAGACGAATAAACTTAAGGTCCGACTCAAGCACGTAATTGGGCGAATTGTGCACGGTCTCGTGGGTAAACGTGCAGCGCTGCAAATCTCGAAGACTGCCGTCTTGCAGACGTCGGCCCGTGAAGAACTCTACCTGCCAACTCCCCTTTTGGCGGTTTGACACAAGCCGATATAAAAGGCATGTGTCGTTGTCTTTTTTAGCAGGACCCGCGGCACGCTTGCTGTCTGAAAGGGCATCAAGCCAACGTTCCAGGCCAGTGCCCATGTTCTCACCAAGCCTTTGCAGCCGTTCTTGAGACTGTGTGTTGTGCACATAATACAAAACAGCAGCGCAGTGCTTGCAATCAAAGGCGACCGGACAAGTACATGAACAGTTCAGAAACTGTTCACCTGCAAGATCAGACTCGATACCGATCAGTTGTTCGTAGGCATAACCTTCTCCACCCACGCACGTGCCATGTATGCAGACGTCATCACTACTGAGCAACTCGACACGATCTTCTCGAAAGTACTTGCGTCCACGTTCAAGAGCGCCCTTGCTAAAGCCAATAGCCCAGTCGCCACTGTGCAACAGGTTTTCTATAGAGAGCATTCACTGCACTGCCTGATTAACTATCAATGGTGGTCGGTCAACACCCGCGCCAGGGTCGCTTTAACTTTGCCCATGCCGTCGTGCAGCGCCTGCTCGATTTCGGCCATGGTAATCACCGCCGTGGTCTTGCCCGCTGCCGGGTTTACCACCAGCGCCAGACACGCGTAATCCAGGTCCAGCTCACGGGCCAACGCCGCTTCAGGCATGCCGGTCATGCCCACGATGTCGCAGCCATCACGCTCAAGACGGGCGATTTCAGCCACGGTTTCCAGACGCGGGCCTTGGGTTGCGGCATACACACCATGGGTGCTGTACGAACAGCCTTCGGCTGCCAGTGCGCTGATCAGTTTTTCACGCAAGGCTTCGGTGTAGGGAAAGCTGAAGTCGATGTGGGTTACGTGCTCCAGATCACCGGCGAAATAGGTGTGTTCGCGGCCGCTGGTGTAGTCGATCAACTGATGCGGCACGCAGAAATGCCCGGTGCCCATCGCCATGTGAATCCCGCCCACGGCATTCACCGCCAAAATCGCCTCGGCACCCGCCTGCTTCAAGGCCCACAGGTTGGCGCGGTAGTTCACCTGATGCGGCGGCACCCGATGCGGATGGCCATGGCGTGCCAGAAACAGCACTTCACGGCCGCCAAACTCCCCGATCTGGATATCAGCTGAAGTCGGGCCGTAAGGCGTGTCCAACGCCAGCGAACGGCTGATGGTCAAGCCGTCGAGTTGGGTCAGCCCCGTGCCACCAATAATTGCGTAAACCGTCATTGAATCTGCCTCTTGAGCACGTGCATTAATCAATCAATTGAGCATCTTTAAGGGCGCCCGTGGCCACCAACCAGCGCGGGTCCTGACGGTAGTCGGTGCTGGCCCAGGCTTGCGCTCGCATCCGCGCAATACGCGCAGAAGGCGTGACTTTAAGGCGCTGAGCAGCACTGAGGGCCAACTCGGCAGCCGCACGGTCGTTGCACACCAGGCCCATGTCACACCCGGCAGACAAGGCGGCCTCAATGCGGCTCGCCGCATCGCCGACCACATGGGCACCGGCCATCGACAGGTCGTCACTGAAAATCACCCCGTCAAATTGCAGCTCGCCCCGCAAAATGTCCTGCAACCAGCGACGGGAGAACCCGGCAGGCTGGCTGTCGACTTGCGGGTAGATCACGTGCGCAGGCATCACGCCTGCCAAGTGCTTGCTCAGACGGGCAAACGGCACCAGATCATGGCTGCGAATCTGCTCCAGGCTGCGTTCATCAGTCGGGATGGCGACATGAGAATCAGCCTCTGCCCACCCATGCCCCGGAAAATGCTTACCGGTCGCGGCCATGCCCGCCGCGTTCATCCCGCGAATAAAGACGCCTGCCAATTGCGCGGCGCGCTCTGGGTCTCCTTCAAACGAGCGAGTCCCCACCACCGCACTGCGCTGGTAATCGAGGTCCAGTACCGGAGCAAAACTCAGGTCCAGACCGACCGCCAATACTTCGGTGGCCATGATCCAGCCACACTGCTCGGCCAAGTACTCGGCGTTGGGGGTGTCGGCGATTGCGCGCATCGCCGGCAGGCGGACAAAACCTTGGCGCAGACGCTGTACGCGGCCGCCCTCCTGGTCGACGGCCAACAGCAAATCCGGGCGAATGGCGCGAATCGATGCACTCAACTCACGCACCTGGCGCGGGTGCTCAATATTGCGGGCAAAGATGATCAGGCCGCCCACTTCAGGCTGGCGCAGCAATTGCCGGTCTTCAGCCGTCAACCAGGTACCGGCGACGTCCACCATCAAGGAACCTTGCAAGGCAGAACTCATGGGAAATCCTTAAAGAGAGAAAGCGCTTATCAACCGGCTCTTCACGCTAGGCACAGCAAGGCGCGCCGCGTACCAGAGCGGCAGCGGCGAAGAGCGAGACGGGAATAAGTCTGGGTTGGGCATGGCGGCTAGCTTAGCGGAACAAAGCTGCCGCGCCCACCCGCACGCGGTCAAACCTTGGCGGCGACCGGTGGGGTTTTGGTCCGGGGGCGAAGCTGCGCGCTGGCCATGGCGGGGTCGGTTACACCACTGTCGGCACGCATGCCGGCCGCAAGGAAAGGCACCATCAGGCGCATCACCTGCTCGATCGAGGTGTTCACCCCAAAATCGGTTTCGGCGATGGCCCGCAAGGCCTTGATCCCGGACATGCTGAACGCCGCCGCACCGAGCATAAAGTGCACACGCCAGAACAGCTCAATTGGCGGGATCTGCGGGGCGGCTTCGTTAACCAGCAACATATAGCGGCGAAACACCTTGCCGTACATGTCTTCGAGATAACGCCGCAAGTGCCCTTGACTCTGACTGAAGGCCAACCCGAGCAGGCGCATGAATATAGACAGGTCATTACCACTGCGTGGCTGGATTACCAGCGCCTGCTCGACCAGCATCTCCAGCAGTTCTTCAAGGCTGGGGCGCTGCTCAGGCTTGGCCTGACGGCGTTCCAGCTCGCGGTCCAGGTTGGCACAGAACGGCCCCAGAAAACGCGAGAAAACAGCCTGGATCAAGGCCTTTTTGGAACCAAAATGGTAATTGACCGCCGCCAGGTTGACCGAGGCTTTGCTGGTAATCAGCCGCAATGAAGTTTCAGCAAAACCTTTTTCCGCGAACAGCTGCTCAGCAGCATCAAGGATACGTTCAACGGTTTCCGACTGGGCCATGGCTACTCCGCCTGACAAAACATTAAAACATCTGTTTGAAACATACGTTTCGACTTGTAAAAAGTCAAGGCGGCGTGTTCGGTTTGCGACCGGGCGGTCTCGCATTTAACCACAGCCGCCGCCAGCAAGGCTTTGCCTTCTAAAAGGCGAAGCCTGCAAAGCATTGATGACCGTCCAGCGGACGGCAGAAAATGGAGGATTGCCAATAAGTCTTCACTGTATATAATCCCAGTCACTGTATAAAAAGACAGAGCGATCACCATGTTAAAACTGACGCCACGCCAAGCTGAGATCCTGGCCTTCATCAAGCGATGCCTGGATGACAACGGATACCCGCCCACCCGTGCCGAGATCGCACAGGAACTGGGCTTCAAGTCTCCGAACGCCGCTGAAGAACACCTCAAGGCCCTTGCTCGCAAGGGTGCCATCGAAATGACCCCCGGCGCCTCACGCGGCATTCGTATCCCTGGCTTTGAAGCCAAGGCCGACGAATCCACCTTGCCCATCATTGGCCGGGTCGCTGCCGGTGCGCCGATCCTGGCGCAAGAGCACGTCGAAGAGTCCTGCAACATCAACCCGACGTTCTTCCATCCGCGCGCCGACTACCTGCTGCGGGTCCAGGGCATGAGCATGAAGGACGTCGGCATCTTTGATGGCGACCTTCTGGCTGTGCATACCTGCCGCGAAGCCCGCAACGGCCAGATTGTGGTAGCCCGTATCGACGACGAAGTGACCGTCAAGCGCTTCAAGCGCGAAGGTAACAAGGTCTGGCTAATCGCTGAAAACCCGGATTTCCAGCCCATTGAGGTCAATCTCAAAGAGCAGGAACTGGTTATCGAAGGCCTGAGCGTCGGCGTCATACGCCGCTAATAGGAGACGTCATGCAGTTCCCACACACACCGCTGCCAGCACAACTCCCCTTGTTCGAAGTGTTCATGGCACAACCCATGGCCCCTGCGATCAAAGAAGTGCTCGATGCACCCTGGAGCGCCGAACCTGAAGTTTTCAGTGAGTTGTCGCTGCGCGGTGCTGCCGGAAACTGCCTGAACCTGCTGGCGCCCATGCTTCGCGAACTCAGCGAGCAACAAGACGACCGTTGGCTGACCCTGATTGCCCCGCCTGCCAGCCTGACACAAAGCTGGCTGCGCGAGGCCGGGCTGAACCGCGAGCGCATTCTGCTCCTGCAACCCAACGGTAACAAAAGTGCTTTGCAACTGACCTGCGAAGCACTGCGCCTGGGCCGTAGCCACACCGTGGTCAGCTGGATTAACCCGCTGACTGCCAGCGCTCGCCAACAACTGGTCAGCGCAGCACGTACCGGCCACGGGCAAAGCCTTAATATTCGTTTGGGCTAAGCGGTTGTCGCTAACTGCCTCAGTGCTTGTGCGCCCTGCACAAGCCTGCCAGTAATGCCTGCCAGCCTGAACACTTAGTGCAGGATGCGCGGGCCTTCATCTTTTTCAAGCTCGCCTTCGGCCAATCGGCCTGCCATCTGAACACCGACGCTGAGCATGGCTTTGGCCACCTCAACGTGCTGGCCTTGAAGAAAGGCCTTGGCATCTTCAGAAAAGTTAAGCGTCACCAAAGACCCCTCGTCTTCAGCCCGGCGCAACTCGATACGGCCGTCTGGTAATTCGACAATTTCTAGAAAGGACGTTGGCATAAAGGTTTGTTCTCCACGAAAGCGCGGGATTATATCAGTCATCCATTGTAATTTTTCCAGGATATGAGCCTGTTTCATTACCGACTGATGAATGACTGTACAGTTTTATCCGCGACCTTCAACACTCATTTAGTCCGTCACGAAACCTGATGGCCAAACTTTTTAGGTTTTGGCGCCACTCCTCCAGCGTCTCACGGCTTAATTCTTCGGGTGCTTCATCCTCCAGATTTACCGCCTCAATCAGGGGCTGAAAAACGTCTGCCTTAACCTTCTTCGGCGCTTGCAAAGGCTGGTACAACGCTGCGTGAGTGGCAACCAATTGCGCCAGCCAGGTGTGCGGCGCTCTGGCCAGTTCGACCATTTCTGCCAGCTCAGGAATGGCTATGGCGTCCAAAACTTCTTGAGTCAGCAGCAACTCGACCCGCGGAGCATTTGCTTGAGGCAAGCGATAAAAGCCGGCTATTTCATGGCATAAGCCGAGTAAAGCGCCATACAAATGAAAAATGGCCGATTCGCGTTCAGCCTGAACCAGCGCCTGAGCATTCATGGCCCGCCCCTCCCCAGCCTTGTTCATGGCCTCAAGGGCCAAACCGGCGAAATATATTTTCTGATTGGTACGGGTATAGAGTTCGTGAGCCATGTTGAGGCGCTCCACAGCGAATGGGGTAAGGGCTGACAGCAGTCTCAGGTATAGGGGATAAGGGCGCAAGGCCATGATGAGAGGATTTTCACCCTAGGGTCAAAACATCCCTGTAGTCGCTGCCGAGGCACGAAGGCTGCGATGGGTAGCGAAGCTGCCCCACCAAAGATCAAAAGATCGCGAGGCAAGCTCGCTCCTACAGATTGAACTGCCCCACCCAAAATCAAAAAAACCGCGCAAGGCATGCAGCCCTTGCGCGGTTTTTTTTGTGGTGCGGTCAGTTCAGTTTCAAGCGTCTTTATCTTTGCGCTTGTCTTCTATTTTCCAGCTACCACCGTCGTAGAACGCACGCCAGCCAGTCGGCTTGCCGTCCACTTCGGTCTGTACGTATTGCTCTTTGGTCTTGCGGCTGTAACGAATTACGGCCGGGCGACCTTCCGGGTCTTTCTTCGGCGCTTCACACAAGAAGTGATACTTAGGATCAATCTCGTCCTTGTGCGGGATGATTTCAATCACCAACGGTGCGCGGGTCTCACGGTTTTTCGGGAACTGGCTCGCCGCCAGGAACAACCCCGAAGCACCATCACGCAGTATGTAGGTGTCGTCGACCTTCTCGCACTTAAGCTCCGGCATTTTCACCGGATCCATTTTCGGTGGTGCTGCTTCACCGCTTTTCAGCAGCTTGCGAGTGTTCTTGCACTCCGAATTGGTGCAACCAAAGAACTTGCCGAAACGCCCGGTCTTGAGCTGCATCTCACTGCCGCACTTGTCGCACTCCAGGCTCGGCCCTTCGTAGCCCTTGATGCGGTAGTTGCCTTCTTCGATCTCGTAACCCACGCAATCTGGGTTGTTACCACAGATGTGCAGCTTGTGTTTTTCATCCAGCAGGTAAGCATCCATCGCCGTGCTGCAGATTGGGCAGCGGTGTTTGCCCAACAGCACCAGCGACTCGGACTCGCCCTCGTCGTCCGCAGCGATTTCATCGCCCGGCACCAGGTTGACGGTGGCCTTGCAACGCTCTTTAGGCGGCAGGCTGTAACCCGAGCAACCCAGGAACACGCCAGTAGAAGCCGTACGAATTTGCATTGGACGACCGCATTCCTTGCACGGAATATCGGTCATGACCGGTTCGTTGGCACGCATGCCGCCGTCCGGTGCTGCCGCTACTTCAAGCTTTTTCTTGAAGTCGCCGTAGAACTCGTCCAGCACGTTTTTCCAGTCGCGCTCGCCTTGCGCCACGTCATCGAGGTTCTCTTCCATGCCGGCGGTGAAGCCGTAGTCCATGAGGTCAGAGAAGCTCTCAGACAGGCGCTCGGTAACGATGTCGCCCATTTTCTCGGAGTAGAAACGACGGTTGTGCAGCGCCACGTAACCGCGGTCCTGGATGGTTCCGATAATCGCTGCGTAGGTCGACGGACGACCAATACCGCGTTTTTCCATCTCTTTCACCAGGCTCGCTTCCGAATAACGCGCAGGCGGCTTGGTGAAATGCTGGCTCGGGTCCAGCTGGATCAGTTTGAGCACGTCGCCCTGGGCCATGTCCGGCAGTACATCGTCATCGCCAGGCTTGGTGATTTGCGGCATTACGCGGGTGTAACCGTCGAACTTGAGGATACGGCCCTTGGCACGCAGCTCGAAGTCGCCTGCGGCCACGCTGACGGTGGTCGACAGGTATTTGGCCGGCAGCATCTGGCACGCCACGAACTGGCGCCAGATGAGCTCGTAGAGGCGCTCAGCGTCGCGCTCCATGCCCGACAGCTTGCTCGGGTGCATATTCACGTCTGAAGGACGAATCGCTTCGTGAGCCTCTTGTGCGCCTTCCTTGCTGCTGTACACGTTAGGCGTCGGCGGCAGGTACGACTCGCCGAACTCGCTTTCGATGTAAGTGCGCGCCATCGCGACCGCATCGGCCGAGAGGTTGGTGGAGTCGGTACGCATGTACGTGATGTAGCCCGCTTCATACAAGCGCTGAGCCATCATCATGGTTTTCTTCACCCCGAAGCCCAGGCGGTTACTCGCGGCCTGTTGCAGGGTGGAGGTAATAAACGGTGCCGACGGCTTGCTGCTGGTCGGTTTGTCTTCGCGCTTGGCGATGGTGTAGCTGGAAGCCTTGAGCTTCTCCAGCGCGGCCATGGCCTGGGCTTCGTTCAGCGGCTTGAAGGCTTCGCCGTTTTCGCGGGCCACGTCAAAGCGCACTTTCGCACCCTTGGCAGTGCCCAGGTCTGCGTGAACTTCCCAGTATTCTTCGGGGTTGAACGCACGAATCTCGCGCTCACGCTCAACCACCAGCTTGACCGCTACCGACTGCACACGGCCAGCCGACAGGCCACGGGCAATTTTGGCCCACAGCAGTGGCGAGACCATGTAGCCCACCACGCGGTCGAGGAAACGACGCGCCTGCTGTGCATTCACACGGTTGATATCCAGCTCGCCCGGCTTGGAGAAGGCTTCTTGAATCGCCTTCTTGGTGATCTCGTTGAACACCACGCGCTTGTAGCGGCTGTCGTCACCCCCGATGGCTTCGCGCAGGTGCCAGGCAATGGCTTCCCCCTCGCGATCCAAGTCGGTTGCGAGATAGATGGTGTCAGCATCTTTGGCGAGCCGACGCAGCTCTTCGATGACCTTTTCCTTGCCGGGCAGGATCTCGTACTTGGCTTTCCAGCCATGCTCGGGATCGACCCCCATGCGCGAGATCAGCTGCTTTTGAGCTTTCTCTTTAGGCGACAGGGCCGGCGCTTCGCCCGCCGCTGCCTTGCCACGCTTGGCAGCAGGTTCTTTACTGGCGCTAGCCGAACCGCTGGTGGGCAGGTCTCGGATATGGCCGATACTCGACTTCACCACGTACTCGTTGCCCAAGTACTTGTTGATGGTCTTGGCCTTAGCCGGGGATTCCACAATGACCAGCGATTTGCCCATGGATCAGAAAATTCCTGAATTCTAGAAGTGAAAGGCGGTGAGCGCCTGACGCGGCACCGCTATATATAGTGGCTACAAGGTGAGGTCAAGCACAGGGTTCTGCGCGACCAGGCCTCATGGCCGGGAAAAAATGCTCGGCTCAGCCTCAATCAAGGCAAAACGCGGGACTTGCTCACCGTCAACGATGACCGTCTCAAGGAACATGCTCAGCGGGCGAACCCAAAAGCCGAAATCGCCATACAGGGCTTGGTAAAACACCACTTCCTCTTCGGTTTCAGAGTGGCGAGCCACATTGAATACCCGATATTGCGGCCCTTTGTAATGCTGATAGAGCCCAGGTTGTAGCGGCATGTTGCGGCCCCCTGCAAGAAAAAATAAAAAAAAGCCTAAAAACAAAAACCGGGGCACATGGCCCCGGCTTCCATCAACGCAACGCTTTAAACGCGTTCGAAGACAGTGGCAATGCCCTGGCCAAGACCAATGCACATGGTGGACAACCCGAAAGTGCCGCCATTTTGCTTCATCACATTGAGCAAAGTGCCGGAGATGCGAGCACCCGAGCATCCAAATGGATGGCCCAGAGCGATTGCACCGCCGTGCAGGTTAACCTTCTCATTCATCTTGTCGAGCACTTTCAAATCTTTCAGCACTGGCAGGGCCTGTGCAGCGAAAGCTTCGTTAAGCTCAATGAAGTCGATATCGGCCATATTCAAGCCTGCGCGCTTCAATGCTTTTTGTGTTGCCGGTACTGGACCATAGCCCATGATTGCCGGGTCCACACCTGCCAGTGCCATCGAGCGGATCACGGCCAACGGCTCCAGACCCAGATCTTTGGCGCGCTGGGCGGACATGACGATCATGCATGAAGCACCGTCGGTGATCTGCGACGAAGTGCCCGCAGTCACGGTCCCGCCTTTAGGGTTGAAGGCTGGCTTCAAGGCGGCCAGGCTTTCCAGGGTCGTTTCCGGACGGATAGTTTCATCGTAGTCGAAAACTTTCAGGAAGCCGTTTTCGTCATACCCCTGCATCGGGATGATTTCGTCCTTGAACTTGCCTTCAATCGTTGCCTTGTGGGCCAACTGATGCGAACGCACGCCAAAGGCATCCTGTTGCTCACGGGTGATGCCGTGCATCTTGCCGAGCATCTCAGCGGTCAGGCCCATCATGCCCGACGCTTTTGCCGCGTACAGCGACATGTGCGGGTTAGGGTCAACGCCGTGCATCATGCTCACGTGGCCCATGTGCTCGACGCCGCCCACGACAAACACGTCACCGTTGCCGGTCATGATGGCTTGCGCGGCAGTGTGCAGTGCGCTCATGGACGAACCGCACAGACGGCTCACGGTTTGTGCCGCCGACGTGTGCGGGATCTGGGTCATCAGCGACGCCATGCGCGCGATGTTCCAGCCTTGCTCCAGGGTCTGGTTAACACAGCCCCAGATCACGTCTTCGACTTCAGCCGGGTCAACCTTGCTGTTGCGCTCCAGCACTTTGCTGATCAGGTGCGCCGACATGTCTTCGGCGCGGGTGTTGCGGTGCATGCCACCCTTGGAGCGGCCCATCGGGGTGCGACCGAAGTCGACAATCACCACGTCTCTAGGATTCAAGCTCATAATTTCACTCTCACTCTAATGGGGCGCTTAACCGAAGAAGCTCTGACCGTTTTTGGCCATTTCACGCAGCTTCGCAGTCGGGTGGTACAGCGCGCCCAGTTCAGCGTACTGATCAGCCAGGGCTACGAACTCTGCCACACCGATCGAATCGATGTAGCGCAGCGCGCCGCCACGGAACAGCGGGAAGCCAATGCCATAGACCAGGCCCATGTCGGCCTCAGCTGCCGTTTCAACGATGCCGTCTTCCAGGCAACGCACGGTTTCCAGGCACAGCGGGATCATCATCCAGTTGATGATGTCTTCGTCGGTGACGTCGCGCTGCTCGTAGACAATCGGCTTGAGCACTTCAAGCACGCTCGAATCCACGACTTTCTTCTGCTTGCCTTTCTTGTCCGCCTCGTAGGCGTAGAAACCTTTGCCGTTTTTCTGACCCAGGCGGTTGGCTTCGTACAGCGCATCGACTGCCGAGCGACGGTCGTCTTTCATGCGATCCGGGAAGCCTTCAGCCATTACGTCACGGCCGTGGTGACCGGTGTCGATACCGACCACGTCCATCAGGTAGGCAGGACCCATCGGCCAGCCGAATTTTTCCATCACTTTGTCGATACGCACAAAGTCGACACCGGCGCTGACCAGCTTGGCGAAACCGCCGAAGTACGGGAACAGGACGCGGTTGACCAAAAAGCCCGGGCAGTCGTTGACCACGATCGGGTTCTTGCCCATTTTCTTGGCGTAGGCAACCGTGGTGGCAACCGCCAGATCACTGGACTTCTCGCCACGGATCACTTCAACCAGCGGCATCATGTGCACCGGATTGAAGAAGTGCATGCCGACAAAGTTTTCAGGACGCTTGAGCGCCTTGGCCAGCAGGCTGATGGAAATGGTCGAGGTGTTGGACGCCAGAATGGCGTCTTCACGCACGTGGTTTTCCACTTCGGCCAGTACTGCTTGCTTGACCTTCGGGTTTTCAACAACGGCTTCGACCACCAGGTCAACGTTGCCGAAATCGCCGTAAGACAAGGTAGGACGAATACCGTTAAGGATTTCAGCCATTTTCGCCGGGGTCATGCGACCTTTATCAACGCGACCCACCAGCAGCTTGGCGGCTTCTGCCAGACCTTGCTCGATGCCGTGCTCGTTGATGTCCTTCATCAGGATCGGCGTCCCTTTGGAGGCCGACTGATAGGCAATACCGCCACCCATGATGCCGGCACCGAGAACGGCGGCCTGCTTCACGTCTTTGGCGATCTTGTCGTAGATCTTGGCTTTTTTCTTCAGTTCCTGATCGTTCAGGAACAGGCCGATCAAGGCACTCGAAGCCGAGGTCTTGGCCAGTTTGGCAAAGCCTGCCGCTTCAACTTCCAGCGCTTTGTCGCGACCGAAGTTCGCGGCTTTCTGGATGGTCTTGATCGCTTCAACCGGCGCCGGGTAGTTCGGGCCAGCCTGGCCTGCAACGAAACCTTTGGCGGTTTCGAAAGCCATCATTTGTTCAATCGCGTTCAGCTTGAGTTTTTCAAGCTTTGGCTGGCGCTTGGCCTTGTAGTCCAGCTCGCCGCTGATGGCGCGCTTGATCACGTCCAGTGCAGCGTCTGCCAGCTTGGCAACCGGCACCACGACATCAACTGCGCCGACTTTCAGCGCGTCTTCTGCACGGTTTTCTTTGCCCGAGGCGATCCACTCAACCGCGTTATCAACGCCGATCAGACGTGGCAGACGGACGGTGCCGCCGAAGCCCGGGTAGATGCCCAGCTTGACTTCTGGCAGGCCGATTTTGGCGCTGTCGGCCATGACGCGGAAGTCCGCAGCCAGGCACATTTCCAGACCGCCACCCAACGCGATGCCATTGATCACGGCAACAGTCGGGACGTTGAGGTCTTCGAAATCACTGAAGATTTTGTTGGCTTCGAGGTTGCCCGCGATCAGCTCGGCATCCGGCAACTTGAAGTTTTCGACGAATTCGGTGATGTCAGCGCCGACGATGAAGACGTCTTTGCCACTGGAAACGATGACACCCTTGACCGAAGCATCTGCCTTGATCGCATCCACTGCCTGACGCAATTCGTTCAGGGTTAGACGGTTGAACTTGTTGACGGACTCACCCTTGAGATCGAACTTGAGTTCGACGATGCCACTTTCAAGAGCCGTAACCGTGATGGCTTTACCTTCGTAAATCATCAACTGATCTCCACGATATGGAAGCTGAACAGTACACGTCGGACGCTAGCGTCTGGCTGTCATTGACCGTTGTGTCAATGCTGATGCCAATCCGCCAGGCACACCCGCCAACGCGATAGTCGGGATTCTGCGAGCATCGTCTGACAAGACAAACACCCGATTCATACGCCCGTTTGATTTGGGTGTCGACACCTTCACGGAAAAGCCAACGATTGTCAATTGTCCAAAACAAGGATGACAAAACGACTCGCCAGTCAGATTTAAAACCCGCGCAAGAGCAGACAAGGATAGACAGGGATTTACGGCAGGACAGCACACCGTAGTCGCTGACGAGGCACGAGGCTGCGATACGGGCCGCAGGACCGTCGCTGAGGGGGTCGCTTCGCAACCCATCGCAGCCTCGTGCCTCGTCAGCGACTACAAAATAGCGGTTTACGCCAGGGCTTTAAGCACTTGATCAATGGCTTGCAGGACTTGCGGCTCGCCTTTTTCGCCCCAGTACAAGGCAATCATCTGTGGCCCGGCTTCAACTTTGTACACGTTGGCCGGTAATTTGTTGAACTGGGTCAGCAAGCGCTCATCCGTGCAGACTTCACGCCACTGATTGACCCATATTCCCGGCGCTGATTGCCAATAGCACCAGACTTCAGGCTTAGTACCCCGACGCGGACGATGAAACTGCGCACACGAGCCCGGCGGCTCAGGTTCAAGCCAGTGCGGCCATTCCTGGCTCGCCAGTTGCATTGCCAACCCCATGCGCCGGGCTTCCATGCGCAATGCCATGCGACCACTCTGACGCCGCGAAGGTCGCAGCCAGGCCAAAGGGCTCAGAACCAGCACCAGGATTGACACCACGATCCATACCGTCATATTTCTACTCTCATCACTTTATAAACGAGTTGATCCCGATCCATAACACGCCTCAATAAACGGGCCATACTCATCATTAATCGCCCTTACAGGAACGCTTCACATGACCTCGCCGATGCCCTACAAACATATTTTAGTTGCCGTCGACCTGACCGAAGAATGCGACCCCGTAATCTATCGCGCCAGCGCCAGCGCTGAAGCGAACAATGCAAAACTGTCGCTCATCCATATCGTCGAGCCTATGGCGATGGCCTTTGGTGGTGAC
The DNA here is from genome assembly GCF_001043025.1 of Pseudomonas helleri. Classification (GTDB taxonomy): domain Bacteria; phylum Pseudomonadota; class Gammaproteobacteria; order Pseudomonadales; family Pseudomonadaceae; genus Aquipseudomonas; species Aquipseudomonas helleri. The sequence goes on from NZ_JYLD01000004.1 coordinate 326,243, forward strand.
GTCCCCATGGACCTGTCACAGCTTCAGCAACAGCAGTTCGACCAGGCCAAAGCGCGTCTTGAGCGCCTGATCGACATCTACCCGCAACTGTCCAAAGACAACTGCCACCTCAAATACGGCCAGCCACGCCAGGAAATCCACGGCTTTGCCAAAGAGCACGGCTGCGAACTGATCGTCGTCGGCAGCCATGGCCGCCACGGTCTGGCGCTGTTGCTGGGCTCTACGGCCAACGACGTACTGCACGGCGCACCGTGCGACGTACTGGCCGTGAGCCTGAAAAAACCTGAGTAAGGCTCGCCTTGCGCCCAACAAAAAGCCCGGCCCCTGATTAAAGGGCCGGGCTTTTTGTTTCAACGCACCGTCACTCAGGCATCCAGCTCGGCCCAACGCTCGACCAATTGATCAAGCTCGGCTTGCAGCTTCTCCAGCTTGGCAATCACAGCAGCGGTTTCAGCGGCAGGACGCTGGTAAAAACCGGCTTCGGCCATTTCAGCCTCGACAGCCGCGATGGCCTGTTCTTTGGCATCGATGTCGCCCGGCAACGCTTCCAGCTCGCGCTGAAGCTTGTAGCTGAGCTTCTTTTTCGCCGCAGGTGCAGGCTGTGCAGCGGCCGGAGCCGGTGCTGCGGTGACCACCGCCGAATTCAAGTCAGCCTTGCCCGACTTGCTTTCGGTGACGCCCAGCAGACGCGGCGAACCGCCCTGACGCAGCCAGTCCTGATAACCGCCCACGTATTCACGCACCTTGCCTTCACCTTCGAAGACCAGGGTGCTGGTGACAACGTTGTCGAGGAATGCCCGGTCATGGCTGACCATCAGCACAGTGCCCTGGAAGGTCAACAAGACTTCTTCGAGCAACTCGAGGGTTTCTACGTCCAGGTCGTTGGTCGGTTCGTCGAGTACCAGCAAGTTAGCCGGTTTGCTGAACAACTTGGCCAGCAACAGACGCGCACGCTCACCACCCGACAGCGCCTTGACCGGCGTGCGGGCACGCTGCGGACTGAACAGGAAGTCACCCAGATAGCTGAGGACGTGGCGGCTTTGACCATCGATGTCGATAAAATCGCGGCCTTCAGCCACGTTGTCGATCACGGTCTTTTCCAGGTCCAACTGGTGGCGCAATTGGTCGAAGTACGCCACGTCGATGCGCGTGCCCTCTTCCACTTTGCCGTCGGTGGGTTGCAGGCCGCCCAGCATCAGCTTGAGCAGCGTGGTCTTGCCGGTACCGTTAGCACCCAGCAGACCAATTCGATCGCCGCGCTGCAGGACCATCGAGAAGTCTTTGACCAGGAACGGGCCGCCCGGGTGAGCGAAGCTGACGTTTTCCAGCACCATCACTTGTTTGCCGGACTTTTCAGCAGTATCGAGCTGGATGTTGGCCTTGCCGGTGCGCTCACGACGCTCGCTGCGCTCTACACGCAAGGCTTTCAAGGCACGAACACGGCCTTCGTTACGGGTACGACGGGCCTTGATGCCCTGACGGATCCACACTTCTTCCTGAGCCAGGCGCTTGTCGAACAGCGCGTTGGCGGTTTCCTCTGCGGCCAGGGTGGCTTCTTTGTGCACCAGGAAGCTGGCGTAGTCGCCGTTCCAGTCGATCAGGCCACCACGGTCCAGCTCCAGAATCCGGGTTGCCAGGTTCTGTAAGAAGGAACGGTCGTGGGTGATGAACAGTACAGCGCCCTGGAAGTCCTTCAAGGCCTCTTCCAGCCAGGCAATCGCGCCGATGTCCAAGTGGTTGGTCGGCTCGTCGAGCAGCAGCAAGTCCGGTTCGGAAACCAGTGCTTGCGCCAGCAGGACGCGACGACGCCAGCCACCCGACAACTCGGCGAGGGTTTTGTCAGCCGGCAACTGCAGACGGCTCAGGGTGCTGTCGACCAATTGCTGCAAGCGCCAGCCATCACGGGCTTCAAGGTCTTGCTGGACGTGCATCAGTTTGTCCAGGTCGGCATCGGTGACGATGTTCTGGCTAAGGTGGTGGTACTGGGCCAGCAATTCGCCGACACCGTCCAGACCTTGAGCCACTACGTCGAACACTGTCCGTCCGTCGGCTACCGGCAACTCTTGCGGCAATTCGCCAATCTTGAGCCCGGGTGCGCGCCAGACAGAGCCGTCGTCAGGCTTTTGATCACCTTTAACCAGCTTCATCATGCTGGACTTGCCGGTGCCGTTGCGGCCGATGATGCACACCCGCTCTCCACGGGCGATCTGCCAGGACACCTTGTCCAACAACGGCGTAGAGCCGAAAGCAAGGGACACATCGCTGAATTTGAGCAGGGTCATGAGCTTCTCCAAAAACTGGGCGCGCATTCTACCTGATTTGAGCCCGCAGGCGGCCGGGTATTTCTTGTACGGGCGCGTCTGGCGTTCATTTCTGAACAAGATGCACCGGTTGGCCGCCAAGGCTTTCACGGGTTGCCGGCAAAAGGCTAAGCTACGACACAGTCTGTGCAGCCGAGCGCTGCACGTGTCGTGTTTTCAATCTGTACGGAAGCCTCATGCGCAGTCGTCTTTTCAACTTTTTATCCTGCCTGCTGCTCTCTACCTGCGCCGTGCAATCCACGCTGGCTGCAGACCTGACCCAACAACGGCAACTGTACGATGACGCCAAGCGCGCCCTGGCCAAAGGTGACTCCGGCCCTTATTTTCAAAATGCCGCCGCCCTGCGCACGTACCCGCTGACCCCTTACCTGGCCTACGACGAGCTGACCGCACGCCTCAAATCTGCCAGTAACGCCGAAATCGAACAGTTTTTGGCCGAACATGGCGACCTGCCACAGTCCAACTGGATGAGGTTGCGCTGGTTACGCTGGCTGGCCGAGCGTGGCGACTGGGCAACCTTCGTCAAGTATTACGACCCCAAGCTCAATTTCACCGAGCTGGACTGCCTCAATGGCCAATACCAGATCAGCCACAACCTCAAGGCTGAAGGCTATGCCAACGCCGAAAAACTGTGGCTGGTGGGCAAAGCCCAACCTACCGCCTGCGACGCCCTGTTCGGGCAATGGGCCGCCGAAGGCCAGTTGACCGAGCAAAAGCGCTGGCAGCGGGTCAAACTCGCCGCCGAGGCACGTAACTATGCGCTGGCCACCTCCTTGGCCAGCGGGCTGACCACACTGGGCCCGCAAGCCAAACTGATGATCGCCGTGGCCCAAAAGCCCGACATGCTCAGCCAGCCTTCGGTGTTCCTGCCAGCCAGTGAAGCCATGTCGGATGCAGTCGGTCTGGGCCTGCGTCGCCTCGCCCGCCAGGACCCGGAAAAAGCCGCGTCGCTGCTCGACACTTATGCCAATAACATGCACTTTTCCCGTGACGAAAAAGTGTCAATCGCCCGGGAAATCGGCCTGACGTTCGCCCGTCGTTACGACAGCCGCGGCCTGGCCATCATGACCCAGTACGACCCGGAGCTGCGTGACAACACCGTCACCGAATGGCGTCTGCGCCTGCTGTTGCGCCTGGCGCGCTGGGAAGACGCGTATCAGTTGACCAAAAAACTGCCGCAAGACCTCGCGACCACCAACCGCTGGCGCTACTGGCAAGCCCGCAGCCTGGAGTTGGCCGAGCCGAAAAACCCGCAAGCGTTGGTGCTGCTCAAGAATGTCGCCAAGGAACGTGATTTCTACGGCTTCCTGGCCGCCGATCGGGCGCAAACACCTTACAAGCTCAACAACAAGCCGCTGGTGCTCAGCCCGCAACTGGTCAACAAGGTACGCAACACACCAGGTATTCAGCGCGCCCTGGAGTTCCACGCACGAGGCCAAGTGGTTGATGGTCGGCGTGAGTGGTACTACGTCAGCCGTCACTTCAACCGTGACGAGATGGTCGCCCAGGCCAAACTGGCTTACGACCTGAAGTGGTATTTCCCGGCCATTCGTACCATCAGTCAGGCGCAGTATTGGGACGATCTGGACATTCGCTTCCCGATGGCGCACCGCGACACCCTGGTACGCGAAGCTAAAGTCCGCGGCCTGCATTCAAGCTGGGTATTCGCCATTACCCGTCAGGAAAGCGCCTTTATGGATGACGCCCGCTCCGGCGTGGGCGCCAGCGGCTTGATGCAATTGATGCCCGCCACCGCCAAAGAGACTGCCCGCAAATTCAGCATCCCGCTGGCCTCGCCACAGCAAGTGCTGGACCCGGACAAAAACATCCAGTTGGGCGCCGCCTACTTGAGCCAGGTACACGGCCAGTTCAATGGCAACCGCGTGCTCGCCTCAGCGGCCTACAACGCAGGCCCGGGCCGGGTACGTCAGTGGTTGAAGGGCGCGAACCATCTGGGCTTTGACGTGTGGATCGAAAGCATCCCGTTCGACGAAACCCGCCAATACGTACAGAACGTGTTGTCTTATTCGGTGATCTACGGGCAAAAGCTCAACGTGCCACAGCCGCTGGTGGACTGGCATGAGCGGTATTTTGATGATCAATAACTGACGAAACTCCTGTAGCAGCGAGCTCGTCTCGCGATCTTTTTAAGGTCAAAAGATCGCGAGACGAGCTCGCACCTACAGTTATTCCAGAATGGTGACCGGCATGCCGACTTCCAGCACGCCTTCGCTGTCGTTAACCAGGTTTTGCCCAAACATCGCGCCACCTTCCTGTTTGCGATAGTTGTTCAAGGTCGCGAACGGCTCACGATTGGCGTCCCGCTCGCCGGTCTGCGGGTCGATCGTAGTGAGGATGCAACGCGAGCACGGCTTGACCACTCGAAACTCAACATCGCCAATGCGGATGCGCTTCCAGCCGTCTTCGGCAAACGCTTCGCTGCCTTCAATCACCAGGTTGGGGCGAAAGCGCAGCATCTCCAGCGACCGCCCTACTTTCTGCGAAAGGTCATCCAGCGAGGCCTGACCGATCAACAGCAAGGGGTAGCCATCGGCGAACGCCACTTTGTCATCATCCTGCCCGTAGCCCGACTCAGTCATGCGCGCGCGCTCAAGCGGCACATGCACCAGGCGCACCGGTTTGTCGATAAAGCCGCTTAGCCACTGCGCCGCTTCATCTCCGGCATCCGGCACGCGCAAGGTGTCGCGCCAAATGGTCACACCGCGCAGATTATCGTCCGGGTCAGGCAACGCCACTTCCAGAGGCGCAAAGCCCTGAGCACTCAAGGTCAGGCCGCCCGCGCCACTCCACAGGGCCGACAGCTGGCTCATTTTTGGCTCTGTACGCTGCGTCAGGAATCGCCCGTTCGCTTCGTCCACCAACATCCAGCGTCGATCACCGACCAGTCCCAGCTTGTCCAGTCGGGCATGCGGCAGGCTTTCGCCTTTGCCGGATTTCAGTGGGAAGCGATACAGCGCACTCAGACGAAGCATGGGTCAGATCCCTGCAAGGTAAAAAAGCCACAGTATAGAAGCCTTCGGGCCTGCAAAGATCCCCCAATGGGACAAGATCAGGCAGGCACTTCGTCCAGCATCAGGCGCTGACGGACGACATCCACCAATTTGTCCGGCTGGAATTTGGAGAGAAAGTTGTCACACCCCACCTTCTTCACCATCGACTCGTTGAAGCTGCCGGACAATGACGTGTGAAGTACCACATACAAACTGCGCAGACGAGGATCGTTACGAATTTCAGTGGTTAAACGGTAACCATCCATTTCTGGCATTTCCGCGTCAGTGAACACCATCAGCAGCTTGTCAGTCATGACCTGCCCGGAGTCGGCCCAGGCCTTGAGCATGTTGAAGGCTTTGAGGCCGTCGCTGGCGACATGCATTTTGATCCCTAACTGCGACAACGTTTCACGCAACTGAGCCAAGGCCACGCTGGAATCATCGACCAACAGCACTTCACGGCCCCGCGCCCGCTCCAGCACCGGGTCGGCCAGCTTGTCGGGGGAGACTTTGGCGTTGTACGGCACGATCTCGGCCAAGACCTTTTCCACGTCGATGATTTCCACCAGTTGATCGTCAACCTTGCTGATGGCGGTCAAATAATGGTGACGCCCGGCGCTGGCGGGCGGCGGCAGGATGGCTTCCCAGTTCATGTTGACGATCCGGTCCACACTGCCCACCAGAAAGGCCTGAATCGAGCGGTTGTACTCGGTGACGATAATCGTGCTGGCGGGCCCCGGCACCACCGGGCGCATGCCGATGGCCTGGGAGAGGTCGATGACGGGCAAGGTCTTGCCGCGCAAGTTGATGACCCCGCACACATGCCGGTGGCGATGGGGCATCAGGGTCAACTTGGGCAGTTGCAACACTTCTTGCACCTTGAACACGTTGATTGCGAACAACTGCCGCCCTGCAAGGCGAAACATCAGAAGTTCCAGTCGGTTTTCACCGACCAACTGTGTGCGCTGGTCTACCGTGTCGAGAATGCCGGCCATAGATATTTCCTGGGCGTGTGTGCGAAAGGTCCTAGGCTATCGACACGACACGTCGATTCTTGACCCTCCCCTCCCCTCACACCCTAAAAATAATGGCCAGATGACATCTGGCGCTTTTAAGAACTTAACAGCGGTGAGTTTTGCGGCAAATGCACGCGCAACGCGCCTTTGTGTGCGCTGAAGCGCAAGCTCTCGCCGGTTAGCGGCTCGCCATCGAGGTTAAGCGCCAGCCCTTGCGCGGCCTTGATCTCTACCCATGGCAGGCGCGCCCGGACAAACAGGTTGTCCAGCCCCCAGCCGCCCGCCATGAGGTTTTTCACCGTACCCACCACCTCTTGTGGCGCGGGCAGGATACTCACGTCCAGCAGGCCATCATCGGCCAATGCCTGCGGGCACAACTCGTGCCCACCGCCCGCTTGGCGGCCATTGCCAATGCCCAACGCCAACAATTGGCCTTGCCACTGAAAATCAGGGCCTTGCAGCTCGGCATAGGCCGCCTGCAACTCACTGAAACGTGAGAGCCCGGTAAACAGGTAGGCCGCGCCGCCGATGACTTTTTTCAAGTCTTCTGAGGTATTGGCGGTGACCTGGCTGCCAAAACCGCCCGTGGCCATGTTCAAAAAATACTGCCCGCCGACTTCACCCAAATCGATCTGCCGGGCCGGTACGTCCAGCAGCCCCAAGGCCGGGCCGGGTTCCAGCGGCACCCCCGCCGCACGGGCAAAGTCATTGGCCGTGCCCAACGGCAACAGCACCAAGCTGGCGGTGGTCTGCGCCTGTGCCATCGCTTCGGCCACATCACGCAACGTGCCGTCACCGCCACCTGCAATCAACTGCTCGTAACCAGCCTCAAGCGCTTCGCCCACCAAGCGCTGCGCGTCCCCGGCTTCCCACGTGAGGCGCACCGTCAGCTCGCGCCCGCCTGCACGTTGCTGCTCGACAGCGGCCCGAACGTCTTCGTTCATGGCTTGCTTGCCGTGCAAAATCAAAAATGCCTTTCCTGCACTCATGCCGCATCTCCTGGTCAGTCCGTAGGGTTGGACAACAACCGATCAAGAAAGGCCCAACGCAAGCGGTTTATTTGCAAAAAAACCTTTCAGGGCCGTCAACGGGTCGATCAAACCGCCAGAACCCGTCAGACTTCACCCCCCAACCGCAGCCCATTGCCTCTGGAGGCGTTCTGAATGAGCCCACTCATTCCCTGCATCATCGCCGGCGGCGCGGGCACCCGACTGTGGCCGGTGTCGCGTGAAGCCATGCCCAAGCCCTTTATGCGCCTGCCCGATGGCCAGAGCCTGCTGCAAAAGACCTTCCAACGCGCCATCGGCCTGCCGGGCGTGCACCAGTTGCTGACCGTGACCAACCGCGAGGTGTATTTCCGTACGCTTGATGAGTATCGCCAGCACCCCGCGGACGACGTTGCGCTGGACTTCATCCTTGAGCCCTTCGGCCGCAACACCGCCCCCGCCATCGCCGCTGCAGCGCTGCACGTTGCCCAACGCTACGGCGCAGATGCGCATCTGCTGGTGCTACCGGCCGATCACTTGATCAGCGACATCGCGGCCTTCCAGCAGGCCGTCGACAGTGCCCGGCAGTTGGCCGATCAAGGTTGGCTGGTGACGTTCGGCATTCAGCCGACCAGGGCCGAGACGGGGTTTGGCTACATCGAAAAAGGCGACGGGTGCGCCGTGGCGCGCTTTGTCGAAAAACCGGATGCCGCGACCGCTCAGCAGTACCTGGAGGGCGGCCTGCACCTGTGGAACAGCGGAATGTTCTGCATGCGCGTCGACAGCCTGCTGCAAGAGCTTGCGCAACATGCCCCGCAAATTCTTCAGGCCGTGAGCCTGTGCCTTGAGCACAGCCCGGTATTTGCAGGCCCGCAGCAATGTCAGCGCGAGCTCGACAGCCAGACCTTCGCCCAAGCGGCCGATATTTCCATCGACTACGCGCTGATGGAGCACTCGAAAAAAGTCGCCGTTGTGCCCTGCCAACTCGGCTGGAGTGACATTGGCAGTTGGCAGGCAGTACGTGAATTGAGCCCAGCCGATGCCGATGGCAACCAGTGCACCGGGCAAACCGTGCTGCACGATGTACAAGGTTGTTACATCGACTCGCCTACGCGTTTGGTCGGCGGGGTGGGCCTCAAGGATTTGATCATCATCGACACCGCCGATGCGCTGCTGGTGGCCGATGCGACCCGCAGCCAGGACGTTAAATACATCGCCCAGACGCTCAAGCAACAAGGCCACGATACGTATCGCCTGCACCGCAGCGTGACACGGCCCTGGGGCAGCTACACCGTGCTGGAGGAAGGCCCCGGATTCAAACTCAAACGCATCGTGGTCAAACCGCAAGGCGCCTTGTCATTGCAGATGCACCGCCATCGCAGCGAACACTGGATCGTCGTGAGCGGCACCGCGCAGGTGACCAATGGCGACCAGCAGTTCGTGCTGGGCAGCAATGAATCGACCTATATCAAAGCAGGCCGCGCGCACCGTCTGGTGAATCCAACCGACGTTGAGTTGGTGATGATCGAAGTGCAATGCGGGGACTACGTAGGGGAAGACGACATCGTGCGTTTCAATGACGTGTATGGGCGCACAGAAACGCCGTAAACGCGTAGGAGCTGCCGCCCGATCTTTGACGCCGCGCTGAGGCGCGTAAAACAGGCCACTTCGGGATTCTTGGGTACATATCCATTGCTGCGGCAACGGCCACTTAGGGTTCCGGCCTTACGCCGTGAGCCCGCCGCGATCGGCCATCCCTGGCCGTGTCGCGGCTAACCCGGCGTCCTGCCGGGTTAGCCACTGCGCAACATCTGCGTTCGGCCAGCGTGGTTTAACGGGGGCTTAGATCAAGATCAAAAGCCAGATCAAGATCAACAGATCGCGAGGCAAGCTCGCTCCTACAGAGCCTTTAGGATCAATCAGTTATTTATGTTTGATAAAAGGGGCCGCCCCGTCTTCGACGCCGCGCTGTCGCGCAGTAAACAGGCCACCAAGTATCTTCAGCATCCCCCAATCGGTTCCCTCTCCTTCGGGAGTGGGCTAGGGTGAGGGGCTCTTAGACCAAGATCAAAAGATCGCGAGCAAGCTCGCTCCTACAGAGCCTTTAGAATCAATCACTTATTTTATGTTTGATAAGAGGGGCCACCACGTCTTCGACGCCGCGCTGTCGCGCAGTAAACAGGCCACCAAGTATCTTCAGCATCCCCCAATCGGTTCCCTCTCCTTCGGGAGAGGGCTAGGGTGAGGGGCTCTTAGACCAAGATCAAAAGATCGCGAGCAAGCTCGCTCCTACAGGGCCTTTAGAATCAATCACTTATTTTATTTTTGATAGGAGCTGCCGCAGGCTGCGGCAGCTCCAGGTTTGCGGGTTAGCCCAACACTTCGCTGAGCGGGATAAAGCCGACCCCGTCGCCTTCGGCCAGTGTGCTGCCTTCAAGCACTTCCACCAGCCCATCGGCCCAGGCAGCGCTGCGTAAAACGCCTGAGCTCTGATTTTTGTAAATGATTGCCCGGCCTTGATCCAGCCGGCCACGCAGGTATTCGCGACGATTACCCGGCTTGGCCCAGACAAACCCGGCTGGCACTTGAAACTTCAACGGCGCAACGCCTTGCACGCCTTGACGGCGCAACAGGTAAGGCCGGGCCAGCAATGCAAAGGTCACCAGAGTCGAGGCCGGGTTACCCGGCAAACCAATCACCGGCACGCCGCGAAAATGCCCAAAGGTCAGGGGTTTTCCAGGTTTGATCGCCAGTTTCCACAAGGCCAGTTCGCCCTCTTCACGCAGGGCTATCCCGAGAAAGTCCGCCTCGCCCACCGAGACCCCGCCGGTGGACAAGATCAGGTCAACCGCGCCCAGCTCCGCCAAACGTTGCCGGGTGGCAGGCAGGTCGTCAGGCAAGATCCCGGCGTCGACCACCTCACACCCCATGCGCTTCAACCAACTGCACAGCACCACGCGGTTGCTGTTGTAGATCTGCCCCGGCCCCAACGGCTGGCCGGGCTCGATCAGTTCGTCACCGGTCGACAGCACCGCCACTTTGACCCGGCGGATTACCTTGAGCGTGGCGCAGCCCAGAGACGCCGCCAAGCCCTGTTCGATCGGCCCCAGCCGGGTACCGGCAAGCAGTACGGTTTCGCCCACGGTGGTTTCCTGCCCTTGAGGACGAATGTTCTGCCCCACGGTCAGCGCCTCAGTGAACAACACCCGCTCATCAGCCTGAACCAGAGCGTTTTCCTGCATTTCGACGCAATCGGCGCCCTGTGGAACCGGCGCGCCGGTGAAGATCCGTGCGCAGGTGCCCGGCGTCAACGGCTCAGGCGCTTGCCCGGCAAAAATCCGCTGGCTGACAGGCAGCGGTTCGCCCGACCAGTCAGCCAGGTTGAGTGCGTAACCGTCCATGGCACTGTTGGGCCACGGCGGCAAATCAAGGCTTGCCACCAGGTCATCGGCCAGCACCCGCCCGTCACTGTCGGCCAGCAGCACTGACTCGCTGTCACGAATCGGCGCCGCCTCGGCCAGCGCCAGCAATTGCGCCAGCGCGACTTCAACGGGCATTAACTCGCCCGTGCGCCCCGGCTTACCCACGGGTTTCACAGGCCGGTGCCTGCTTCAAGTGCGCGACAAAGTTGCAAGGCCGGTGACGGGCATCGAGCTGCTCGGCCAATATGCCGTCCCAACCGGTACGCACCGCATTGGTCGAACCCGGCAGGCAGCACACCAGCGTGCCATTGGCCAAACCGGCCAAGGCGCGTGATTGCACGGTCGAAGTACCGATGTCGGCTACGGAAATCTGGCGGAACAATTCGCCAAAACCATCGACCTGCTTGTCCAGCAGGCAGCTCACCGCCTCTGGCGTGCTATCACGCGCAGTAAAGCCGGTGCCGCCGGTGATCAACACCACTTGCACTTCATCATCGGCAATCCAGGTTGCCACCTGGGCGCGAATTTTATACAGGTCGTCCTTGAGCAATACCCGCGCCGCCAAATGGTGCCCGGCCTCGCTCAGACGATCGACAAAGACTTGCCCGGACGTGTCGGTTTCGAGGGTCCGGGTATCGCTGACGGTTAACACCGCAATGTTCAAAGGAACGAAAGGAGCATCAACTTTGGCTTTCATAGACGGGGTCCGGTTGTAGGAAAAACAGGTGGGTGTTATATCACGCCCTTATTCGCCAGACGGAGCGTAGCCCATTCATGCAGCCGTTTCAGAGTTCGATTTTGCTTCTGGCCGGAGGCCGGGGCCAGCGTATGGGGGGCCAGGACAAAGGCCTGGTTTTGTGGCGCGGGCAGCCGCTGATTGCTTATGTGCAGCAAGCGGCGCGCGCGCTGACCGATGACTTGATCATTTCCTGCAATCGCAACCACGACCGCTACGCCGCCTATGCCGACCAGTTGGTGAGCGATGGCAATGATGACTTTGACGGGCCACTGGCGGGCATTCGGGCGGGCCTGGCAGCGGCTCGGTATTCACACCTGCTGGTGCTGCCGTGCGATGTGCCCAAGGTCAATGGCGAGCTGCTCGGCACGCTGCTTGCGGCCGCCGCCCATGCGCCGGACACACCGCACATGGTGCGTCAGGGCGAACACTGGGAGCCGTTGTTTTGTGTGATCCCGACGGCATTGGCACCGGCATTCGAAGCGGCCTGGCACACGGGCGAACGCAGCCCGCGAAAAATCATGCTCCAGCTCAATGCACAGCCCGTACAATGCCCCGAAAATGATTCACGGTTAAGCAACTTCAACACTGCTGACTTACTGATATAAGCTAACGCGCTGTTCTTGTGGCTAACCACGGAACTTGAGAGCGATGTATACGTCTCAAGGACAGTGATTAATAACAGCACCCCTATTTGTTGGAGATAAACATGACTCATCGGACTCTGGCCGCTCTTATGCTCACTGCAGGCCTGGCCGCCCTTGCTGGTTGCTCCTCGCCAAGCGTGATCACACTCAATGATGGCCGTGAAATCCAGACAGTCGACGCCCCTAAGTACGACTCGTCGTCGGGCTTTTACCAGTTCAAACAATTGGACGGTAAAGAAACCCGCATCAACAAAGACCAGGTTCGTACCGTTAAAGAACTGTAAGCCTTCGGGTTTATGCGCTGAAAAACAAAACCCGCCAAGTGCGGGTTTTGTTTTTTGACGCATCTGTAAAAAACCTGGCTGTTGCTGAGACTGCGCGATCAGAAGCGATAGGTCACCGAGCCACCAAAGCCATTGGCGCTGTTTTCATACTTGGCGTCGTAGGTCAGGCCCAGCGCGGGCTGGCTGTCATGAACCTTGATCGGCTGTTCCTTGAGGTAGGAATAGGCAACGTCGAAGGTCAGGTTATCCACGGGTGTCCAACCGGCACCCACGCTGAATACAGTCCGGTCTCCCGTAGGAATCCGTACCGAACGATCGGTGTTGTTGGTGGGGGTTTGGTCCAGCGTTAAACCGGTGCGCAACACCAACTGCTTATTCACCCGGTACGCCGCGCCGATGGCATGCGACCACGTGTCATGCCAGTTCTGCACCTCGGTAATGGAAGCCAGTTCGCTGCTACCGTCGGACACGCCGGAGTTGTTGACGGTGATTTTCTTCAACTGGCTCCAGCGGGTGTAGGTACTGCCCGCATAAAGGGTCCAGTCATCGTTAAGTTGATGAGTGACCGAGAAGTCCACCGACGACGGCGTGGTGATGTTCAGCTTGGCGCCGTAACGCTGCGGCCCGCCGTCCACCAGATCAGAGAGCAGGCCCGAGGCGTTGGTGTGGCCGCTCAGGTGGTAAACCACCTGCGAGTGATAGGTCACACCGAAGCGGGTGCTGTCCAGCGCCTGCACCAACAGCCCGGCGTTAAAACCGATAGCGTTGTCGTCGCCCTTGATCTTGACGGTTTCATTGCCCAGGCCAAACGCCGGCACTTTGGAGTCCAGCTCGCCAGTGAGACGGTTGAACGTCGGCCCGAAACCTACCGAGACTTTGTCGTTAAAGGCATAGCTGACCGTCGGCTGGGTAGTGATGACTTGCACTTTGCTTTTGCTGCCAAAGCCGTTGCCCTGGAAGCTGCTCTCATAGTCAGTCACCAGGCCGAACGGGGCATAAACCCCCAGACCAAAGGCCCAATGCTCGTCAATCGGGGTGACCAGGTAGCCGAACGGCACGCCAATGCCGGGTACCATGTCGCCTTTGTTGGTGCCCGGGTTATCAGCGCCAAACTGCGTAGAGCTGGCGTCCTTGATGGTGGATTTTGCGTCAAGGTAGGTGGCGCCAACGCTGACTTCGTTTTGCTTGAGGCGGGACATCCCGGCGGGGTTGCCATACACGGTGCTGGCATCGTCGGCAGAAGAGGAGCGCCCGGCAAAACCGGTTCCCATCCCGCTGACACTTTGTTCGTTGAGGGCAAAACCACCGGCGAGCAGTTGAGTCGAGGCAACAGCAACAGAGAGCGCCAAAGCGCTTTTGAGCATTTTTTTATTCATTATTAGAACTCGAATGAGTGGGCAGCGCTGAGGAAGCTACCAATCTTCGAGGAGGCAGTTTATGAAGAGTTTTTCATGTTTGTTTTTGTCCGACAATCCGGGCATTTTCAGCGACTTTGGCTAGTTTTTCGGCTCTCATAAAGACCCTTAAGCCCCAATCTGACTGCCCGGTTTTGTCTGGTTTTTCGCGATACTCAATTACCAGTCGAGGCGGATACGGCTCTCGAAAAAACGCTCTTCGCCGGTCAGCGGGTCGGTAAAACGCAAGCCCTGCGCCAGCAGCTTCAGGGGCTTGGCGTAGTCATCCACAGCGTCCTTGATGACCTCGGGATAAAACGGATCGTTGCAGATCCCTGCCCCCAGCGCTGCCATGTGCACGCGCAACTGGTGTTTTTTACCCGTAACCGGGTACAGCGCATAACGCCACAGATCGCCGTTTTTCTCGCACACTTCGACACGGGTTTCGGTATTACTGGCGCCCGGCCCTTCTTGCATGCGGAAGAACGGTTCGCCCTCCACAAGACGGCTTTTGTGCACGCGCGGCAATTCCAGATCTGGCAAGGCCCGGGCAATGGCTTCGTAGCGTTTTTCAATGTTTCGCGTAGGGAATAACGACTGATACGCCGAGCGGCTGGTCGGGTTCGCAGAGAACAGCACCAACCCCGCCGTGTGCCGGTCGATCCGGTGCAGCGGCACCAGATTGGGGTTGTCCAGCGTGCGGATCAAACGGCGTAGCAAGGTTTGCTCGACGTACTCGCCCGCCGGGGTCACGGGCAGAAAGTGCGGTTTGTCTGCCACCACCAAATGCTCATCGGCATACAAAATGGTTTCTTGCACCGGAATCGGCGTTTCGTTAGGTACTTCGCGAAAATAATGAATGCGCAGGCCTTCTTTGTACGCCAACTGCGGGCTGATCGGCACGCCGTAGGCGTCCAGGACCCGGCCACGGGCGATTCGATCCAGCCATTGCTCACGGCTGATGGCCCGAAAGTGCTCGCACAAACAGTCGAGTACCGTCGGCCATTGACCCGGTGGCAAGTACAAGGTGCTGGCTTGATGCTCGGCGGCGTTGAAAAGCTGGGTCGACATAAAAAACTCTGGGCAAGAAAAGCAGCCCGCGATTATCGCGCACAGTGCGCCACAAGCTACAGCAGAAAGTGGGCTACCTGCTCAGTGTCAAACGGCCAGTCCAGCTCAGCGCCGGTGTCGATCCGACGCAACACGGGGATGCGCAAGCCGTAGGCCTCAGCCAATTCTTCACGGTCGGCAATATCAACCAGCTCAACCAGCAAGCCGTCTTCATACACCAACGGCATCAAGACGCCTTCAGCCACTTCGCACAGATGGCAACCCAAGGTGCCGAGCAACTGACATTCGGGAAGCATGATCATTAACCTGTGTAGGGTGGGCATATAGTTTAGGAGCCTTGCCCGGGCACGTCGACCCGCCTGTCGGCAGCGCTTGTGCAGCAACGCTGATCAGAGCAATCGCTTTACACCGCTGCTTACGACTACGCTACGTACTGGCGTGCTCTTGTGGCCCATACAGAGTGCTCAGCTAGAAAAATGAGTGAAGGAAGCGCTTAGTGTTTGCCAATTTGTTAATCATCCTCGCCTCGTCATTGGTGGTCATTGCCCTGTTTCGACGCCTGAAACTGCCGCCGGTGCTGGGTTATTTGTGCGTCGGCCTGTTCATCGGCCCAACGGCGCTGAACTGGGTCAATAACAGCCCGGACCTGCCGGACCTCGCCGAGTTGGGGGTGGTGTTTTTGCTGTTCTCGCTGGGGCTGGAGTTCTCACTGCCCAAAATGCTCAAGCTGCGCCGCGTAGTTTTTGGCCTCGGCAGCCTGCAAGTCATCTGCACCGCCGTGGTCCTGGGCGGCTTGCTGCTTGCCTTTGGCATGTCAGCCAGCAGCGCCTTTTTGCTGGGCGCAGGCCTGGCCCTGTCTTCCACGGCCATCGTCAGCAAAGAGCTGACCAGCCTGGGGGAAATTTTCAGCCCCCACGGCCAGAACGCAATTGGCGTATTGCTGTTCCAGGACGTGGTGGCCGTATTGCTGCTGACGCTGGTACCGGTGTTTGCCGGCAGCAGCGATCAAGCTTGGTATTGGGCGCTGCCGATCACCTTGGGCAAGACCATCATTCTGTTTGTCGGCCTGCTCATCACCAGCCGCTTCGTACTGCCGCGCCTGTTTCACGAGGTGGCGGCCTCACGTTCTGCCGAACTGTTTGTGTTGCTGGCCCTGGTGATCGTGCTGGTCACGGCCTGGTTGACCCACCTGCTGGGGTTGTCCCCGGCGCTCGGCGCGTTCCTGGCGGGCATGTTGCTGGGTGAAAGCCATTACCGGCACCAGATCGAGGCCGACATCCGGCCTTTTCGCGACATTCTGCTGGGGCTGTTTTTCGTCAGCATCGGCATGCTCATCGACCTGCAATTGTTCCTGCACCACGGCTTTTTGATTGTCGGCCTCACCTTGGCGCTGATGCTCATCAAAGGCGCAGTTGTGGCGACGCTGGTCAAGCTGCGCGGCAGCGACGGCGAGACCGCCTGGCGCAGCGGCCTGGCATTGGCCCAAGGCGGTGAGTTCTGCTTCGCGCTGATGGCACAAATGCAGCTCAATGCGCTGATCCCGTCGCAATACGCCCCTTACTTGTTGGCCGCGACGTTCTGCTCCATGTTGCTCACGCCCCTGCTGCTGCGCGCCGCTCCTCGCATCGCCGCCAGCTTGCACCACACCTCGAACGAAGAAGCCGAGCTGGAAAAAATCACCGAGCAAAGTGCCGAGCTGCAGGGGCATGTGGTGATCTGCGGCTTTGGCCGGGTCGGCCAGTCCATCGGGCGCTTCCTGCACCGTGAAAATCAGGACTTTATCGCCCTTGACTACGACCCGGACCAGATCCAGAAGGCCAACAAAACCGAAAGCACTGTGCATTACGGCGACGCCCGCCGTGGCGATTTGTTGCGGGCGGTGGGCCTTGATCGTGCCCGCTTGCTGGTGATTGCCGTGGACAACACCGAAATCGCCATGAGCGTGCTGAAAGAGGCCCGTCTCATCACCATTGCAGTGCCGATTCTGGTCAGAACCCGCGACGACAGCCGGCTTACCGAGCTCAAGGCCGCCGGCGCCACCGAAGTGGTGCCCGAATTGCTCGAGTCCAGCTTGATGCTGGCCTCACACGCCCTGATATTGCTGGGGCTGCCTGAAAGAACCGTACGCCACCGCGTCGATGAAGTGCGGCATAACCGCTATCACTTGCTGGAGGGTTGTTTTGAGAGCAGCGAGCCACTGGACACGCCGGGTTTTCCCCGCGACGACGAATGATTTAAGGTAAGGTTTGCTTCCGCTCGGGGTTAAGCCGTCTAGTCTGAGTGTTCCAGGGCACCAGCAGGTCAGCGCATTGATCTGATGTGAAGAAAAGTAGTGAACCTTCAGCGAATGCCTACACTCGAACCATCAAGAAGCCACACACGGAGTTAATCATGGCCCGCATAACAGCAAAGAATGCTCAAGAAATCCTCAAAGCCGATCTCCAGACGCTGGTCAACGACGCAGAACGCCTGCTGGAACACAGCGCTGCGCTGGCCGGTGACCAGGCCGATGAACTGCGCGACAAGATCAAGCTGAGCCTGGACAAAGCGCGCGCCTCACTGGAGGACACCAAAGAGTCCTTGCACGAGCGCGGTGAAGCCGCTGTGACCGCTGCCGAAGACTATGTACAGAGCAACCCGTGGCAATCGGTCGGCATAGCTGCCGGGGTCGGCTTTTTGATTGGCCTGCTGGCCACCCGGCGCTGATATGACAAACGAAGAATCCGGCTCCCCTCGTTCCTCACCGCGGCGCCTGGGTGCCGCGTTTCTGGGTCTGCTGCACAGCCACGTCGAGTTGCTGGGCATTGAGCTGCAAGAACAGAAGGCACGGACCGTCAGCCTGTTACTGTTCGCCGGGCTGGCACTGGTGTTCGGGTTGTTATTGCTGCTCGGCCTGTCGGCGCTGGTGCTGATCGTGCTTTGGGACAGTTATCGACTGCCCGGCATTATCGGGCTCTGCGTCTTTTACACCCTGGCAGCGGCGTTCTGCGGTTTGCGCCTTAAAGCGGCCGTGTTTGATGAGTCCTCTCCTTTCAACGCCACGCTCGAAGAGTTGGCCAAAGACCGGGAGCGTTTGTTGCCATGAGCCTGCCTGAAATGCCGCCAAACGCTTCGCGCCGTGACATGCGCAAAATGCTGATTCGCCTGCGCATGGAAATGCACCGCCAGGAGATTCGTCATGAGTCGCAACAATTGCTGGAGCCGTTAAACAAAATGCGCGGTGTCACCAGTAACTGGAAAGAACACCTGGGGATCAAGCACGCCCCGCTATGGGGTGTCGCGGTGGTGACTCTGCTGGGCTTTTTGACCGGTAAAGGCACTAAAAGCAAAGGCTCCGGTGGCGTGTCCCGTTTAATCGGGCTGACCACGGGGCTGTTGCCGCTGATCAAACTGGTGATTCAGGGTTCTTCGCGCAAGCCCTGACGCACAGCTCGCGATCTTTTGATTTTCATGATCAAAAGATCGCGGGCATGCTTGCTGCCTAACTTATGCGCCAAGCCTTGCACCAACCGGCCTGAAGCGAGAAGCTGCGTCATCAGTCATTTGATGGAGCGCTGCGCCTTGGATTGGCAAACCCTGCTTAACCGCGAACGTCTCGGAAAACCTCATTACAGCGCCGAAGAGCTCGGGCGCAGTCCCTTTCACAAGGATCACGACCGGATTATTTTTTCCGGCGCCTTTCGCAGGCTTGGGCGCAAAACCCAAGTGCACCCGGTCAGCAGCAACGACCACATTCACACCCGCCTTACCCATTCGCTGGAGGTCAGTTGCGTCGGCCGCTCGCTGGGCATGCGCGTGGGCGAAACCATTCGCAGCGCCCTGCCCGAATGGTGCGACCCCGCCGACCTGGGCATGGTGGTGCAATCGGCCTGCCTGGCTCACGACATCGGCAACCCGCCCTTCGGCCACTCCGGTGAAGATGCCATCCGCCATTGGTTCCAGCAGGCTGCGGCCAAGGGCTGGCTGGACGATATGAGCGAAGCCGAGCGCAATGACTTCTTGAACTTTGAAGGCAACGCCCAAGGGTTCAGGGTGCTGACACAGCTTGAATACCATCAGTTCGACGGTGGCACGCGGTTAACCCATGCCACCCTTGGTACGTTCCTCAAGTACCCGTGGACCGCCCGGCATGCCGACTCTCTGGGGTACAAAAAGCACAAGTTCGGTTGCTACCAAAGCGAGCTGCATTTGCTCGAAGGGATTGCCCACAAGTTGGGCCTGCCGCAAATCGAAGAGCAACGTTGGGCGCGCCATCCGCTGGTGTACCTGATGGAGGCCGCTGACGACATCTGCTACGCCTTGATTGACCTTGAAGACGGCCTGGAGATGGACCTGCTGCACTACGCCGAGGTCGAGTCCCTGTTATTGAATCTGGTGGGCGATGATTTGCCCGAGACCTATCGCCAGCTCGGCCCACAAGACTCTGAACGCCGCAAGCTGGCGATTTTGCGTGGCAAGGCTATTGAGCACCTGACCAATGCCGCCGCCCGCGCCTTTGTCGAACAGCAGGACGCCTTGCTCGCGGGTACGCTGGCCGGCGATCTGGTGGAGCACATGCACGGCACGGCCAAGCGCTGCGTGCTGGACGCCAAGAACATGGCGCGTAAAAAGATCTTCCAGGACAAGCGCAAAACCCTGCATGAAATCGGCGCTTACACCACGCTGGAAATCTTGTTAAATGCTTTTTGTGGGGCGGCACTGGAACAACACGGGCACAAAACCTTATCGTTCAAAAACCGCCGCATCCTCGATTTGCTCGGTCACAACGCCCCGGACCCAAGCTGGTCCTTGCATCGCTCGTTTATGCGCATCATCGACTTTATTGCCGGCATGACTGACAGCTATGCCACCGAAATGGCCAAGGAGATGACCGGTCGTTCCAGCCCTGTCTGAGTGGGGCATTACCTTGTGGTCGTTGCTGAAGGAACAACCACAAGGTAATGAACACATAAGTTGTAACCGTTTTTATTTTTTAAACACTCTGCAGTTCAATACCCAGAAAGAATGACGTTATCGAGCATTTAAATCCGGGCAAAAAATTCACCATACAAAAACAGAAGCATATGTAGGAATAATCCTAATCTTAATAAGATTCTATAAACACACTAACGACAAAACAGCCATCAAACGATTCAGCACGATATTAAACCGCCGTCACCCCCCCGAACAATTCGTGAGTTCACGCCTTATTTAATGTAGGAATATTCCCATACTACGTTTGTAGGCTGATCGCTTCGTGTCTACATCCATATATCTGAGCTAAGGTGCGCGCTTTCTATGCAGCTCTTTATGGGAATTCAATATGAACACGATTTTTATTGTCGACGATCATCCAGTTATCCGCTTGGCCATTCGCATGTTGTTAGAACATGAAGGTTATGAAATAGTCGGTGAAACCGACAATGGCGTAGATGCTATGCAAATGATTCGCGAATGTGTCCCTGACCTGATCATTCTCGATATCAGCATCCCAAAACTCGACGGACTGGAAGTACTGGCGCGCTTTAACGCCATGAACTCAACCCTCAAAACCCTTGTCTTGACGGCCCAGTCACCGGCGTTGTTTGCCATGCGCTGCATGCAGTCGGGGGCAGCAGGATATGTGTGTAAACAAGAAGAACTCAGTGAACTTGTCAGTGCAATTAAGGCTGTATTCTCTGGCTACAATTACTTCCCCAGCCAAGCATTGACTCCTGAAAATATTGAAGGGCACAACTCTTCGGAGCTTGAGCTGTTCAAATTAGTCAACGACCGGGAACTGATGGTTCTCAAGCTCTTCGCCCAAGGCAAAACAAACAAGGAAATCGCCACCGGCATGTTTCTTAGCAATAAAACCGTGAGCACTTATAAAAAACGGCTCATGCAAAAACTTAAAGCCAATTCTTTGGTCGACCTCATCGAATTGGCTAAACGCAACGCCCTAGTGTGAGAAACAGGATGCCCATGCGGTTAACGTATTACTTTTATCTGCTCGCAGGACTGCTCCTGTGCGCCCCCGTGTTTGCCGAGTTACCTAAACCCGAAAGCTTTCCCCTGCTCAGCCGCTCGGGCACCTATCACATGGAAGTCCCGCTGGATAAACAACAGCGTTACTGGCTACACGAAAAACGTGAATTACAGTTGGGGGCCTCCGCCCCCGACTACCCACCGTTTGACATGACCGTCAGCGGTCAGGATTTCGAAGGCCTGACCGCTGATTACGCAGGCATCCTCGCTAAAGCACTGAATGTATCAATCAAGGTCAAACGCTTCGCGTCTCGCGATGCCGCCATCAAGGCACTGGAAGACGGCAGCATCGACGTGCTGGGCACGTCGAATGGTTTTGAAGCGGCCAATCAAAACCTGCTGCTGTCAGCCCCCTATGCCATCGACCAGCCGGTACTGGTCACCCGTGAGGGAGAGACCCGCTCTCTCTCTGACGGCCTGGCGGGCCTGCGGCTGAGCATGGTCTACCACTATTTGCCACTGGATGAGGTCAAGGCGCTTTACCCCAACGCCATCATCCAGTCTTACCCTTCTACGCAAAATGCCATTAACTCGGTGGCGTTCGATCAGGCCGACGTCTTTCTGGGTGACACGATCTCCACCCATTACATGATCAACAAGGGCTATTTGAAGAACATCAAAATGGCCAATTTTGGCAAGCATGAAGCTCACGGCTTCAGCTTTGCCGTACGCCGCGACAACTCGCAATTACTCGACATTATCAACGCCACTCTGCTTGCCGTGCCCAATAGTGAACGCGAAAGCATTGCCAAACGCTGGAACGCCGGCAGCGACCTGCTGCTCACCGATCAAAAACTGCAACTCACCGAGCGCGAAGAACGCTGGCTGGTCAAACACCCGGTGGTCAAAGTGGCGGTCAATGAAACCTTGGCACCCCTGACTTTTTTTGATGCCGACGGCAATTTCCGCGGCATTACCGCAGATCTCCTGGAAGTGATTCGCCTGCGCACCGGGTTGCGCTTTGAAATCCAGCGCGAGCGCAGCCTCAGCACCATGATGCGCATGGTTCAGCAGCACGACACCGACATCATTTCGGCCATCAGCCCCTCCGCTTCGCGAGAAAGCGCATTGGCCTTCAGCCGTCCCTATCTAGAAAACTCATTTGTGTTGCTCAGCCGCAAAGGCGCGGAGCAACCCGCCAGCCTCGATCAACTGGCCGGCAAGCGTCTGGCGTTGACCCACGGCAACCCGCTGACCGACTACCTGGTTGCCGAGTACCCGCAGATCACCCTGGTCGAGACCGATGACATCTACCAGGCCACTGAATTACTAGCCGAAGGTAAAGCTGATGGCGCCGTCAATACGCTGGTCATTGCCAACTACCTGCTCGCCTCGCAACTGTTCCAGGACCGCTTGCAGATCAGCACAACCCTGGGCACTCAACCGGCCATGT
The DNA here is from genome assembly GCF_001043025.1 of Pseudomonas helleri. Taxonomy (GTDB): domain Bacteria; phylum Pseudomonadota; class Gammaproteobacteria; order Pseudomonadales; family Pseudomonadaceae; genus Aquipseudomonas; species Aquipseudomonas helleri. Next base: position 348,530 of record NZ_JYLD01000004.1, read on the forward strand.
TCTCCCTCGCCACAGCTCGGGATGCCACCGAACTCGGCTCCATACTCAATAAAGCCCTGCTAAGCATTGGCCCCGACGAGCTGGGCGTGATCAACAGCCGCTGGCGCGGCTATGTGCCGGCATCCGACAGCTACTGGCGCAATTACCACCGCCTGATTTACCAGATCATTATTGGCACCAGCCTGCTGCTGTTGCTGTCATTGGTCTGGAATGCCTACATGCGCCGCCAGATCAATCAGCGTAAAAAAGCCGAGCGCGCGCTCAGCGACCAGTTTGAATTCATGAGTGCGCTGGTCAATGGCACCCCGCACCCCATTTATGTGCGTGACCGCGCCGGCATTCTGCAAACCTGCAACGACAGCTACTTGCAGGCTTTCTCGGCCCGTCGCGAAGACGTGATCGGCAAAAACGTGATGCAGACCCAAAGCCTGCTCAACAATCAGCATGAAGCCCATGACTATGAGGCGGATTACCAGCGCGTGATGCGCGAAGGCACGCCGATGATCGTTGACAGACCGCTGCATATCGGTGGCAAGACGCAAACCATTTACCACTGGATCCTGCCATATCGGGACTCATTGGGCGAAGTTCAGGGCATTATCGGCGGCTGGATTGATATCAGCGACCGACGCCAATTAATGGATGAACTGCGCGCCGCCAAAGAACAGGCAGATGACGCCAACCGCGCCAAAAGCACTTTTCTGGCGACCATGAGCCATGAAATCCGCACACCGATGAACGCCGTCATCGGCATGCTTGAACTCACTTTGAAGCGCGCCGATCAGGGCTATCTGGAACGCCCCTCCATTGAGGTCGCCTACAACTCGGCCAAAGACTTGCTGGAGTTGATCGGCGACATCCTCGACATCGCCCGCATTGAGTCCGGGCGGCTCAACCTGAGCACGGAGCGGGTGAACCTGCGTGAGCTGGCCAACTCGGTGGTACGGGTGTTTGATGGCCTGGCCCGGCAAAAAAACCTCAGCTTGGTGCTGATCTTTACCCCCGAAGACAATGCCCCCGATGTGCTGATCGACCCCCTGCGCTTCAAGCAAATCATGACCAACCTGGTCAGCAATGCGATCAAGTTCACAGAACGCGGCCAGGTCACACTTGAACTGAAGATGCTGGCGACCGGCGTTGCCGACGAGGTGGAGTTGCTGCTAAACGTCAGCGACACCGGGATTGGCATCAGCACCTTCGATCAGGCCCGCTTGTTTGAACCCTTTGCCCAGGCAGAAAACTGCGGGCAACTGGCGCTCAGCGGTGCGGGGCTGGGCCTGGTTATTTGCCGCAGCCTGTGCCAGATGATGGGCGGAACTCTGAACTTGAACAGCCAACCCGACATCGGTACGCAGATCCACATCAAGCTCAACGTCAAGACCCTCGAACCGTGCGCCGAAGCCGTGGCGCAAGAACCGGCCATTGCACCCGCCGTTCGGCAGTTGAATGTGCTGGTGGTGGATGACCACCCAGCCAATCGCTTGCTGATGTGCCAGCAATTGAGTTACCTGGGGCATCAGTTCACCACGGCGCACAATGGCGCAGCCGGGCTTGAGCTGTGGACAGGCGGCGCTTTCGACCTGGTGATAGCCGACTGCAACATGCCCGTCATGAACGGCTACGACCTGACACGTGCTATTCGCCGTCACGAACACGCCGCACAGCACGCGCCTTGCACCATCCTGGGCTTTACCGCCAATGCTCAACCCGAAGAGCGCCAGCGCTGCCTTGAAGCGGGCATGAATGACTGCCTGTTCAAACCCATCAGTTTGACCTTGCTGAGCCAGCGATTAACCGCCCTTGAGCCGCTGACGTGCGCAAAGGACGTCTTCAACATTGAAAATCTCTACGCACTGTCCGGCCAGGATGACAAGCGGATCAAGCTGCTGCTCGAAGAGCTGTTGCGCACCAACCAACAGGACCTCAACACTCTGAGCAAACTGAATGTTGAAGACGGCCAGGAACCCTTTGCCGCCATTGCGCACCGGATCAAAGGCGCAGCGCGTATCGTCGGGGCCGTGCAACTGATCAACCAGTGTGAACGTCTCGAACACGCCAGCCAGGCCACTCTCCAAGACTGCAGTCTGGGCGTACAACACGCCATGAGGACGCTCGAGCAGACATTGCTGCGCGAGCTGGCCCAGCGTGACGCTGCCACCTGACTGTTTGTTTGCACAAAACGGCCAATCCACAGGCAGATTGGCCACGGCTTACTATGCTTACAGGCATCAGCGCCCTGATGCTTACGGAGACATGTCATGCCTTTTACCGTGCCCGCCAGTCAGCGTCAGTTCCCGCTGCATATTCATATCAGCGTGGTGTTCACCTTACTGCTGCTCCTGATGGGCGTCGCACTGGGTGTTTTCAATTACCTGCAAAACACCCGCATCATCCTCGACAGCAGCCAGAAGCTGTTCGACCAGATCGAGCAGGATGTGCAGCTGGATCTGCTGAACACCTATCAGCCGCTGCGCAACACTTTGAACTTGCTGGCGCGCAACCCGGCGGTGCAGACCGATCAATTCGATGCACGGATGGAGCTGCTCCCCACCTTCGTCCAGGCACTGGATGACAACCCGGCATTGTCAGCGCTGTATATGGGCGACAATCAGGGCAATTTTTTCCAGGTCCGCCCTTTGCGCACAGAGGCGATCAAAAATCGCCAAAAAGCCCCCGCCCAAGCTGCCTATGAGGTGTGGTCCGTGCAACGTTCGGGCAAACCCTTGGGTACCGAATCAACCAAGCTTTTTTATGACGAGTCGTTAACGTTGCTGGCACAGCGCACCGCCATTAATGACAGCTACGACCCGCGCAAGCGCAGTTGGTATATCCCAAGCCATGCCAGCATTGATCAATCCACCACCAGCCCCTACTTGTTTTTCTCCACCGGCGAAATCGGTACCACCCTGTCCAAGCGCAGCTCGGCCAAGACGGTGATCGCCGCCGACCTGACGCTGTCTGAGCTGTCCAGTACCCTCGCCAAACACCTGATAACCCCCAGCACGCAAATCGTCCTGTTCGATGGGAGCGGTCAGGCGGTGGCGTACCCGGACGCCGCCAAGCTGTTAAGCGAAGAAAGTCCCACGCAATTGGCCAAGGTCACGTCCCTCAATCCGGCCCTGGAGCGCTTGATCAACCAGGGCGCAGACGCCAATCACCACCTTGATGACGGCCAGCGCCAATGGATCGTGTCGTTGGCCAAGGTGCAGGATGGCGGTTCCAACGGTTTGCAATTGGCGCTCATGGTGCCGGAGGACGAGTTGCTGGCCGACGCCTATCGGCTGCGCTGGCAAGGCACGCTGGTGGCGTTGGCAATGTTGCTGCTGTGCTTGCCATTGGGCTGGATGACTTCGCGCTTGTTGGTCAAACCGCTGAAAGGTCTGGTGCAGGAAGCCAACGCGATTCGCAGCTTCGATTTCAATTACCCGCTGCAGCAGCAGTCCCCCGTGCTGGAGATCCATCAACTGGCCGTATCGATGCGGCGAATGAAAGAAACCCTCGCCAGTTTCTTTGAGATCACTGCCAGCCTCTCGGCGCACACCCGCTTTGAGCCACTCCTGCAGTCGGTGATGGTTGAAATGATCAAGATTGGCCAGGCTCAGGCAGGTTTGATCTACCTGACTGAAAACGACAGTGCCGACCTGGAACTTAAAGGCCTGATCATCAATGACCAACCGTACGACCTCGGCACCCTGGCCCATGCCGTGATCAACCCGCAAAGCGATCAAGCCCCGCAATGGCTGCGCAACCTGAGCCAAGGTCAGGACAGCGTGGTGTGCACCCTCGACCTCGAACACGCGGGCGAACTGGCACCGGTGATGCGCGAGCTCGACAGCCAAAACATCCATGTGATCGGTATTCGGCTGCATAACCGTCACCGCGAAACCGTGGGGGTGCTGGCCTTGATCCTCAACAACAGCGACCCCCATGCCGAACAGGAACCGCTCAGCGCAGAACGCATTGCCTTTATCAAAGCGGTGTCCGGGGCGGCGGCGGTATCGATTGAGAGCCAGCGCCTGCAAGAGCGCCAAAAACAGTTGCTCAATGCCTTTATTCAATTGGTGGCCGGGGCCATCGATGCCAAGAGCCCGTACACCGGCGGCCATTGCCAGCGGGTTCCGGAACTGACCTTTATGTTGGCCAAGGCCGCTGAACAGGACCAAAGCCCGCAGTTTGCCCACTACAAACCTACCGAAGAAGAGTGGGAAGCCCTGCACATTGCCGCCTGGCTCCACGATTGCGGCAAAGTCACGACCCCAGAATACGTGGTCGACAAAGCCACCAAACTTGAAACTCTGTACGACCGCATACACGAAATTCGTACCCGATTTGAAGTGCTCAAGCGCGATGCGTGGATCAACTACTGGCAAGCATTGGCCAACGGCGGTGACGAACCGTCTTTGGCGCAACAGCGTGACGCCCGTCTGGCCGAGCTGGATGATGATTTTGCTTTTGTCGCCCGCAGCAATGTCGGCGGTGAAGCCATGGCTGAGGCCGATCTACAGCGTTTGGACAGCATTGCCCGGCAAACCTGGACCCGCACTCTGGATGACCGGCTGGGTGTGTCATGGGAAGAAAACAAGCGCCAGGCAACCCGCGAAGAGCAGAGCTTGCCGGTGACTGAAAGGCTGCTGGCTGACAAGCCTGAGCATGTGTTTGCGCGCAATGAATCAGAACTGATTGCCAGCGATAACCCATGGGGGTTCAAGCTGGAGGTGCCGCAGCACAAGTTCAATCGCGGCGAGCTTTACAACCTGAGCATCACCCGGGGCACGCTGACCGCTGAAGAGCGCTACATCATCAACAATCACATTGTGCAAACCATCCTCATGCTCAGCCGTCTGCCCTTCCCCAGCTATCTGGGCGACATTGCCGAAATTGCCGGTGGGCACCATGAACGGATGGATGGCAAGGGTTACCCAAAACGCTTGAACCGGGACGAAATGAGCCTGGCGGCGCGGATGATGGCGATTGCGGATATTTTCGAGGCCCTGACAGCCTCGGACCGGCCTTACAAGCGGGGCAAAACCTTGAGTGAGGCATTGAAGATCATGGCGGGCATGTGCCTGGACGGGCACATAGATCCGCCCTTGTTTGAGCTCTTTATGCGCGAGCAAGTGTTTATGCAGTACGCCCGCCGCTACCTTGAGCCGCAGCAAATCGACCCGGTCAATGTCGACGAACTGCTGCTCAAGGCGGGCGTCAGCTGACGGATGCTGCGTTGATCAGCAGTCGCTCAAACGCAAGAAAATCGCCGCCAGCGCTTCAATGCCCTGTTGATCCTGCTCGGTGAAGCGGCCAATGCTCGGGCTGTCCAGGTCCAGCACACCGATCAAGCGGCCGTCCTTGATCAACGGCACGACCAATTCGCTGTTCGAAGCGCTGTCACATGCGATATGCCCGGCGAATGCGTGCACATCTTCAACGCGCTGGGTCAGCCGGGTGGCCGCGGCGGTGCCACACACACCACGGCCAAACGGAATACGGACGCAGGCGATCTGACCCTGGAACGGCCCGAGTACGAGTTCTTCGTTGCGGTTGAGGTAAAACCCGGCCCAATTCAAGTCTTCAAGCTGGTTAAACAAAAACGCGGAAAACTGTGAGGCGTTGGCAATAAAGTCCCGCTCATCGGCCAGCAAAGACTCCAGTTGAGCCTTCAGCAGTGCGTAGCCGTCCAGGCCCTCGCCGGTGGCGTTTAAATCAATCATTCGTCTGCTCCAACAATTTCAAACCAACCCAGTAGCGCGCGAACTGATAAGCACAGCGGCCATTACGATTGCCGCGTCCGGTTGCCCAGCGCACGGCCAAAATATCCAGCGCCTGATCGCGTTGCCACTGCAGCCCGGCCTTACTGGCCAGCACGTTGATCCAGTGTTCAACCACGCTCAGGTAATGTTCTTGAGTAAACGGATAAAACGACAGCCAGAGCCCGAAACGGTCAGACAGGGCAATCTTGTCTTCCACGGCTTCATTGGGGTGAAGTTCACCGTCAACGTTCTTCCAGTTTTCGTTGTCGCTCTCTTTTTCGGGCACCAGGTGCCGACGGTTCGACGTGGCGTACAGCAGAACGTTGTCCGGTGCCTGTTCCAGCGAGCCATCAAGCACGCTCTTCAGCACCCGGTAATCGCTCTCACCCGACTCAAAGGACAAGTCATCGCAAAACAGCACAAAACGCTGCGCCAAACCTTGTAACTGCTCGACCACCCGCGGCAGGTCCGCCAGGTGATCACGCTCGATTTCAATCAGCCGCAACCCTGCGCCCGCATATTCAGCGAGCAAGGCGCGAATCAGTGAAGACTTGCCGGTCCCGCGTGAGCCCCACAGCAAGGCGTGGTTAGCCGGTAAACCATCAAGAAACTGTTTGGTGTTGCGCCCCAGTTGATCGAGTTGCTTGTCGACGCCGATCAAGTCAGTCAGGCGCATTTCCAGGCTGACGTCCAACGCCAGCAAATACCCCGTACGGCCATCACGCTGCCAGCGTGCAGCCAGGCAGTTATCCCATTCAATCGCCTGGCGAGTCGCTGGCAACAAAGGCTCAAGGCGAGCCAGAACGGCTTCGGCGCGCTCCAGAAAAGCACTCAGTTTAGGATCCATTTCATCTCCACAAACAGCTGCACAGTGATTGCGCATTGATACGCCAGACGCTGAACGTTCATTCGACGTGTAGGACGATTCGGGTAATTGAAAAAACCGCACGCCCACCAACAAGTTACCCCACACTTCGACTATTCTTGCGACCGGTAAGGGAATGGGAACAGGTGCAGCACCCAATGGACATAAAATTCACCCATCGTCTGTCTTTCAAGCAAGCAAGGCTGACAGTGCTGGTCGGGTTTGCTCTGGGGACAATGCTGAGCCTGGTGCAAATCGGTATCGATTATGCCAGTGAAAACGCTGCCATCAACCGGGAAATCCAATCCCTGCTGGACATCAGTCACAATCCGGCGTCGCGCATTGCCTACAACCTAGATACAGAACTCGCCCAAGAGCTGGCCATGGGGCTGCTGCGCTCGCCAGCCATCACCGGCGTGCAGATCAGTGATAACGACAAAAACACCCTCGCGCAGGTTCGCGACTCTCCTGATGGCGGGCGTTATCGTGCCCTGAGCGATTTTTTGTTTGGTGACACCCGAAACTTCGACGACCGGCTGTATTTCAATCATTTACCCGAACAAAGCGTGGGTGAGTTGCACCTTGAGGTGGACACCTACCCCTTTGGTGCGCGCTTTTTGCAACGCGCCGAAGTCACCTTGCTCAGCGGTTTTGCCCGCAGCTTTCTGCTGACCTTTATTCTGCTCGGTCTGTTTTACGTCATGCTGACCCGCCCGCTGGTGCGCGTCATTGGTGAACTGAGCAACACCAAGCCGGGCCACCCGAACCCCTCGCGCGTGCAATGCCCGCCGGGCCATAAAGATGACGAGATCGGGGTCTTGGTCGATGCGACCAATCAGCAGTTTGATGCCGTCACCCGTGAAATAGAGCAACGCCGCGCGGCTGAAAACCGCCTCACCGAATACCTCGCGCAACTGGAGAATATTGTTTCGGCGCGCACCCAGGAGCTGGAGGCCAGCAACATCCGTCTGAGCCACTCCAACGAAGAGCTGGAAGCCGCCCGCAGCACCGCCCTTGAAATGGCCCAGGCCCGGGCTGCGTTTCTGGCCAATATGAGCCACGAAATTCGCACCCCCTTGAACGGCCTGCTGGGCATGCTCGCCCTGAGCCTGGACGGCCCGCTGAACGCCGAGCAGCATCAACAACTGTCGATTGCCCACGACTCGGGCAAAGTGCTGGTCGAACTGCTCAATGACATCCTTGACCTGTCCAAATTCGACGCCGGCCAATTAGAGCTGGAACACATTGCATTCGACCTCAGCACGCTGATTGAAGACACCGCCAAGCTGCTCTCGCAGAACGCGGCGCCCAGCGTAGAACTGACGTGCCTGATCGACCCGGCCTTCCCGGTACTGGTCATGGGTGACCCGACCCGCGTGCGGCAAATCGTCAGCAACTTGCTCTCCAACGCACTCAAATTCACCCGCTTTGGCCGTGTCGATGTGCGCTTGAGCCGGCACGACGACCTGGTGCATATCGAGGTATGCGACACCGGAATCGGTATCGCCCAAGAAGCCCAAGCGCGTATTTTTCGCCCGTTCACTCAGGCGGGAGCCGGCATCACACGCCAGTTTGGCGGCACCGGCCTGGGGCTGGCCCTGACCCGCAGCCTGTGCGAAGCCATGCAGGGGCGGCTGACCATCAGTTCCGAGATCGGCTTTGGCAGCCAGTTCTGCGCCGAACTGCCCTTGCCCTGCCACACCCCGGCAATCCCCTTCAAACCGCTTAACGGGCGGGTCATTGCAGTGAGCGCCTCAAGCAGCGGCCTCAGCGAACTGCTCAGCAACTACCTGCCGCTGTGGGGGCTGGAGTATGAACGCTACTCACTGGGGCAATCCCTGGAGGGCGTCGACACCGAGTTGCTGATCACCGATTGCTCGGAATGCTTGTCCGAACTGCGCCCGGCCATCAGCGCGCCTATTTTGCTGGTCACCGCCTATGGCAACTTTATGCCCGGCGACCAGGTCAACGCCCTCGCCCCGCTGCAACAAAAAGCCCGCCCCCTGTCGCGCCTGGCGCTGTACCAGTCGGTGCAGCATTTGTTGCAAAAAGAAGGTGACGAAAGTCCCAGCCTCCCGGTCAGCAGCGACCCGGTGCTGCACCGCGCGCGGATACTTCTGGTCGAGGACAACCCGGTCAACCAATTGGTGGCCAAGGGCATGCTGAGCAAACTGGGATGCGAGGTGGTGATAGCGGCCCATGGTGGCGAAGCCCTGGGGCAACTGGAGCACAGCTACTTTGACCTGGTGCTGATGGACTGCAACATGCCAGTGATGGATGGCTACGAGACCAGCCGAAGGATTCGCCAGAGCGGCCGCTGGCCAGACCTGCCGATTGTGGCCCTGACCGCCAATGCCATGCCCGAAGAGCGCGAACGCTGCCGTGCGGCAGGGATGAACGACTACCTGGCAAAACCGTTTCGACGCGAAGAACTCGCGGCGCTGCTGGAAAGCTGGGTGCCCGTGAAAGATCTGTAGGAGCGGCCGCCCCGTCTTCGACGCCGCGCTGTCGCGCAGCAAACAGGACAGCGAATATCTTCAGCATCCCCCAATCGGTTCCCTCTCCTTCGGGAGAGGGCTAGGGTGAGGGGGCTCTTGATTTTTTGTACATATCCATTGCTGCGGCAACGGCCACTTAGGGTTCCGGCCTTACGCCGTGCCACTTTGAAAAGCGCAAAGTGGCCAAACGCTTTTTGCCCCAACCCCTCGGTGCCTCGCTTAGGCTCGGCATGCCCTCACCACAGGCCTTGCTCCGTGGGCCCGCCGCGATCGGCCATCCCTGGCCGTGTCGCGGCTAACCCGGCGTCCTGCCGGGTTACCCTCTGCGCAAAACCTGCGTTCGGCCAGCGTGGTTTAACGGGGCCTCTTAGATCAAGATCACAAGCCAGATCAAGATCAACAGCTCGCGAGCAAGCTCGCTCCTACAAGGCCTTAGGAATCAATTACTTATTTTATGTTTAATAAGAGCGAGCTTGCCTCGCGATCTGTTGATCTTGGTTGGGTCAGCTTCGCTACCCATCGCAGCCTTCGTACCTCGGCAGCGGCTACAAGCCGGACGTAGCCTCGCAAGGCTCGTCAACTGCTACGGGCAGTTCAATTTGTAGGAGCGAGCTTGCCTCGCGATCTCTTGATCTTTAAAAGATCGCGAGACAAGCTCGCTCCTACAAAGGTTATTTCAGGAGCTTCTCAATATCGGCCTTGAGGGCGCTGGGCTTGGTGGCCGGGGCGTAGCGCTCGACTTTGCCGTCCGGGCCGATCAAAAACTTGGTGAAGTTCCATTTGATCGCTTCCGAACCCAACACCCCCGGCGCCCGCTTTTTCAGCTCGACAAACAGCGGGTGCGCGTTGTTGCCATTGACCTCGACCTTTTTGAACAGCGGGAAGGTCACACCAAAGTTCACTTCGCAGAACTCTGAAATCTCTGCTTCATCCCCCGGTTCTTGCTGGCCAAACTGGTTGCAGGGGAAGCCAAGAATCACCAGACCCTGATCCTTGTATTGCTGCCACAACGCCTCCAACCCTTTGTACTGTGGGGTGAAGCCACATTTACTGGCGGTATTCACCACCAGCACGGCCTTGCCCGAGTAATCCGCCAGAGTCTTTTGCTCGCCGCTGAGGGTGGTACAGGGAATTGTGAGCAATGTATCAGTCATGACAGCACCTCAAGGAATGGGCATCAAGCACGTGGAACCAGGTCCAGGCACACCGAATTGATGCAGTAGCGTAGCCCGGTCGGCGGCGGACCATCGGGGAATACGTGACCCAAATGCGCATCACACTTGGCGCACACCACTTCGGTGCGGATCATGCCGTGGCTCACGTCGCGGATTTCTACCATCGCGCTCGCACCAATGGGCTCATAGAAGCTGGGCCAGCCGCAGCCCGAATCAAATTTGGCGCGCGAATCAAACAACGGTTCATTGCAGCAAATACAGTGATAAACGCCATCGGTTTTGGTGCCGTTGTATTTACCCGAAAACGGTCGCTCGGTGCCTTTAAGACGGCACACGTTGTACTGCTCCGGATCGAGCATGGCCTTCCATTCGTCCAGGGTTTTGTTCAACTTTTCCATGGTTCTACCTCTGCAACTGAAAAACCCCGACCGGTGGCTTTTCCAGGGGGCGGGTGGCACGTATGATTGCGCCTCGTTATGCGCCAGTCTGGCACCCGCTCTGTAAGCATTCAAACGGATTCTTGAAGCCTAGCGGTGTTCGCCAACGCAGAATTTCCCAGTGCACAGGTGCCCACCTTGCCTGGATCGTTCATTTTCGGGATCCCATCGCCATGCAGGTCAGCAAATCAAACAAGCTCGCCAACGTCTGTTATGACATTCGCGGCCCAGTGCTCAAGCACGCCAAACGTCTGGAAGAGGAAGGCCAACGCATCCTCAAGCTGAATATCGGCAACCCGGCACCTTTTGGTTTTGAAGCGCCGGACGAAATCCTGCAGGACGTTATCCGCAACCTGCCAACTGCTCAGGGCTACAGCGACTCCAAAGGCCTGTTCAGCGCGCGCAAGGCGGTGATGCAGTACTACCAGCAAAAGCAGGTCGAAGGTGTCGGCATTGAAGACATCTACCTGGGCAACGGCGTGTCCGAGCTGATCGTGATGTCGCTGCAAGCGTTGCTCAACAACGGTGACGAAGTGCTGGTGCCGGCGCCGGACTACCCGCTGTGGACCGCTGCCGTGACCCTGGCCGGTGGCCACCCGGTGCACTACCTGTGCGACGAGCAAGCCAACTGGTGGCCAGACCTTGAAGACATCAAGGCCAAGATCACCCCGAACACCAAAGCCATGGTGATCATCAACCCGAATAACCCGACGGGCGCGGTGTACTCCAAGGAAGTGTTGCTGGGCATGCTCGAACTGGCACGCCAACACAACCTGGTGGTGTTCTCGGACGAGATCTACGACAAGATCCTCTACGATGACGCCGTGCACATTTGCACCGCTTCGCTGGCCCCGGACGTGCTCTGCCTGACCTTCAACGGTTTGTCCAAATCGTACCGGGTGGCGGGCTTTCGTTCCGGCTGGATCGCGATCTCCGGCCCCAAGCAAAACGCCCAGAGCTACATCGAAGGCATCGACATGCTGGCCAACATGCGCCTGTGCGCCAACGTGCCCAGCCAGCACGCCATCCAGACCGCACTCGGCGGCTACCAGAGCATCAATGATCTGGTGCTGCCCAACGGGCGACTGCTGGAGCAGCGCAACCGCACCTGGGAACTGCTTAACGACATTCCTGGCGTCAGTTGCGTAAAACCCATGGGCGCGCTGTACGCTTTCCCACGCATTGATCCGAAAGTCTGCCCGATCCTCAACGACGAAAAATTCGTTCTGGACTTGTTGCTCTCGGAAAAACTGCTAGTGGTCCAGGGCACCGCGTTCAACTGGCCTTGGCCGGACCACTTCCGTGTGGTGACCCTGCCACGCGTCGACGAACTGGACATGGCCATCGGTCGAATCGGTAACTTTCTGAAGACCTACCGTCAGTAATTTCCGAACATGCTGTGCGACAAATGAAAAGTCGCACAGCATGTGTCCACTGAAAGAATCTTCATTTGTTAGCTTTCCCGACTTTTCCTGCACACCCGAAAAACCTAAAACCTGGCAAGGCCTTTAATTTATTGGCTTTGAGCCTGACTTTTGCCTGAATAAAGGGTCCATTCATATTAGGAAATATCTGGCGCCGCGCTCAATTCGACCTGTAGGACACAGTTTGAAATAGTCACTTGGTTGAATAGCCTGAGGCAGCACCTTATATACCCGCATGCGGCAACACCCTTAAGACGAGGAGATTCTTACAACCATGATGCGCATTCTGCTGTTTTTGGCCACTAACCTGGCGGTCGTGCTGATTGCCAGCATCACCCTGAGCCTGTTCGGCTTTAACGGGTTCATGGCGGCCAACGGGGTTGATCTGAACCTCAATCAGCTGTTGGTGTTCTGTGCGGTCTTTGGTTTTGCAGGGTCTTTGTTCTCGCTGTTCATTTCCAAATGGATGGCGAAAATGAGCACCAGCACCCAGGTGATCACTCAACCTCGTACACGCCACGAACAATGGCTGATGCAAACCGTTGAACAACTGTCCCGCGAAGCCGGGATCAAAATGCCTGAAGTGGGGATTTTCCCTGCTTACGAGGCCAACGCGTTTGCCACCGGCTGGAATAAAAATGATGCGCTGGTAGCGGTTAGCCAGGGCTTGCTTGAGCGATTTTCGCCCGATGAAGTGAAAGCCGTACTGGCTCACGAAATCGGCCACGTCGCCAATGGCGACATGGTGACCCTGGCCTTGGTGCAAGGCGTGGTGAACACCTTTGTGATGTTCTTTGCCCGCATCATCGGCAATTTCGTCGACAAAGTGATCTTCAAGAACGATGAAGGCCGTGGCATTGCCTACTATGTCGCGACCATTTTCGCGGAGCTGGTACTGGGCTTCCTGGCCAGCGCCATCGTGATGTGGTTCTCGCGCCGACGCGAATTCCGGGCTGACGAAGCCGGTACTCACCTGGCCGGGACTGGCGCCATGATCAGCGCCCTGCAGCGCCTGCGCTCCGAGCAAGGCCTGCCGGTGCACATGCCGGACACCTTGTCTGCCTTTGGTATCAATGGCGGCTTGAAGCAAGGCCTGGCGCGGATGTTCATGAGCCATCCGCCTCTGGAAGAACGTATCGACGCACTGCGTCGTCGTGGCTAACCGCTACGGGCTTACTCAAAAGGGCGACTTCGGTCGCCCTTTTTTGTGCCTGCTGTTCGGATATTGCCGACACGCCTGCTTAAGGGCGCTGAACCAACCTTTAAATTCGATAGATAAGCACTAAAACTTATATTGGATTTAGATCAATGATCAGGTTGAAGATGGCGCATCCAAACCTTGAGGACCCTCACCATGCTGCCTAGCCTGTACATTTCACACGGCTCTCCGATGCTGGCACTGGAACCCGGTGAAAGCGGCCCGGCCTTGAAGCGCCTCGCCGCGCAATTTGCGAAGCCCAAGGCCATCGTGCTGCTTTCGGCTCACTGGGAAAGCGCCGACCTGCGGGTTGCCAGCCACCCTGCGCCAGAGACCTGGCATGACTTTGGTGGCTTCCCACGTGCGCTGTATGCCGTGCAATACCCGGCGCCGGGCGATCCCGCTCTAGCCGCACGGATCGTGCAACTACTGGCCACACACGGCCTGCCAGCGCAACTGGATGCCAAACGCCCTTTCGACCATGGCGCCTGGGTGCCGTTGTCATTGATGTACCCGGCAGCCGACATTCCCGTGGTGCAGGTGTCGCTGCCCAGCCAATCGGGCCCTGCGGGCTTGAATGAAGTGGGTCAGGCGCTGGCAAGCTTGCGCAGCGAGGGGATCTTGATTATTGGTTCCGGCAGCATCACCCATAACCTGCGCGAGCTGGACTGGCAGGCGGGCCCGGAAAGCGTCGAACCATGGGCCAAAGCGTTTCGTGACTGGATGATTGAAAAGCTCGCCGCCGACGATGCGGCAGCTTTGCACCAGTACCGGCAACAGGCGCCGTTCGCCGCCAAAAACCACCCGAGCGATGAACACCTGTTGCCGCTGTACTTTGCCCGGGGCGCGGGCGGCCCGTTCAGCATTGCGCATCAGGGCTGGACCTTGGGCGCACTGGGGATGGACATCTACCGGTTTGGATAATGATGCGCCAAACCTCTGTGGGAGCGGGCTTGCTCGCGATGCAAACAACTCGGTACATCAGTTGCACCTAGTCGATCCAATCGCGAGCAAGCCCGCTCCCACCCCCCTGATCGAGGGATCAATCGCACCTTTAACCGCAGGCAAAAAAAATCCCCGAACCAGTCGGGGATTTTTTAGTGATCAATCACAGCACGCTGTGATTAATCTTCGCGGTAGCGACGCAGCTTCAACTGCTTGCCAGCGACACGAGTGTCTTTGAGCTTGGCCAGCAGTTTTTCCAGGCCTTCTTCCGGCAGTTCTACCAGGCTGAAGCTATCACGCACTTGAATGCGACCGATTGCTTCACGTGCCAGGCCACCCTCGTTGAGGATAGCGCCCAGCAGGTTCTTGGCAGCGATACCATCACGCGCACCCAGCGCGGTACGGCAACGAGCACGGCCTTCAGCCAATGGAGCCGGAGCACGACGCTCGCGATCACCACGGTCTGGACGGTCGCCACTGCGCTCCGAACGCTCACGTGGAGCACTGTTCGGCACCAGCGGGCGCTCACGCTCAATAGCTGCCAGGGTCAGAGCCTGACCGTTGGTGGCTTTGCGCAACAGAGCAGCGGCCAACGCACGCGGGCTGCAACCGATATCGGCAGTCAGACGATCCAGCAGGTCGCCGTGAGTCGATTCAGCATCAGCAACCAGTGGCGCCAGGCTGTTGGTCAGTTTCTTGATGCGGGCATCAAGGACTGCCTGAGCATCCGGCAGGCGGACCTCAGCAACCTTTTGACCGGTTACACGCTCGATCACTTGCAGCATGCGGCGCTCACGTGGAGTCACCAGCAACAGTGCACGACCTTCGCGACCGGCACGGCCAGTACGGCCGATACGGTGAACGTAGGACTCTGGATCGTAAGGCATGTCAACGTTGAACACGTGGGTGATACGTGGAACGTCAAGGCCACGAGCGGCTACGTCAGTCGCCACAACGATGTCCAGACGGCCATCTTTGAGGGAGTCGATAACGCGCTCACGCTGGTTCTGGGCAATGTCACCGTTCAGCGCAGCGGCTTTGTAGCCTTTGGCTTCCAGGGCGCTGGCCAGGTCCAGGGTAGCTTGCTTGGTACGCACGAACATGATCAGCGCGTCGAAGTCTTCAACTTCCAGCAGGCTCAATACAGCCGAGGTCTTCTGGTCAGCGTGAACCAACAGGTGAGCCTGTTCGATCGCGGTAACGGTCTGAGTCTTGGTCTGGATTTTAACGTGCTGCGGGTCACGCAGGTGACGCTCGGCAATGGCACGGATCGACTGCGGCAAGGTGGCCGAGAACAATACGGTCTGACGGGTAGCAGGCAAAGCCTTGAAGATCACCTCAAGGTCATCCATGAAGCCCAGCTTGAGCATTTCGTCAGCTTCGTCGAGAACCAGGTGGTTCACGGTCGCCAATACTTTTTCGTCGCGACGCAGGTGGTCGCACAGACGGCCCGGAGTGGCAACAACGATTTGTGCGCCATTACGGATTGCTTTCAGTTGTGGGCCCATGGGCGCGCCGCCGTAAACGGCCACAACGTTAACGCTAGGCATTTGCTTGGCGTAGGTTTCGAAAGCGGTTGCTACTTGCAGCGCCAACTCACGGGTTGGCGCCAGGATCAGGGCTTGCGGTTCGCGCTTTGCAGGATCGATGCGATTGAGGATAGGCAGGGCAAAGGCGGCGGTTTTACCCGTACCGGTTTGCGCCTGACCAATCATGTCGTGACCGGCCAAAATGATCGGGATCGATTGCTGCTGAATAGCCGAAGGCTCTTCGTAGCCAGTCGCGATGACGGCTGCAAGAATGTTCGGGTTAAGATCAAAAGCGGCGAAGCCGCCGGTTTCCTGGGTCATGGGTCTGCCTCTAAGTGCATCCGCAAAGACCCATGCTCCAAAGCTGCGCATGCCGTGTAAGACTACAAGAGTCGCCCTGGCTGCTTTGTCGGCGGGGATTTGCGAAAACGTTAAATGAATGGAGCGTTCAGGGTAGTCCGCGAAACGGACGAGCAGCCGAAGCGTACTTCGGGAAGTGCAACACCTAAACGTGGCCCGGCTAAAGGCCGGCGCGCACTATACCGGATTTATCACAAAAAAAAAGCGCTTTTTTAACAGTCGATCGTCTGCAAGCCTCTGTAGACCGGGCTTTTGCGATAATTTGGGCTTCGCAAAACGGGGCGTGGCCCGGCAATTACGGGCCTGTCGCTAAAACGATTCACCGTGGCGCTTCAGGTCGCAGGGCGAATAGCCTTGATCAACGCTTCGAGCGAATAACCCAAACGCGGCGCCAGGGCCTGTGCGCGAGCGGTCAGTGCGTCAATGTCCAGCGCCTGATCCAGATCGTCGGGCACCAGCAAGATGACGTTGCCCTCTTTGACCGGCAGCTCCCAATAGTGACGATGGAACAAGCCCCGCAACAAGGCGGCGCCCAGCGGTTTGCCGTCGTCGGTGGCCCACTGGTTGATCACCAGCCAGCCGTTGGGCTGGAGTTTTTTCTGGCAGTTCTCCAGGAAGGTCCAGGCCAAATGACCAGGCGCCGGCCCCAGGTCGTTGTAAAGGTCGACGAAAATCAGGTCGGCAGGCTCGGCGCTGGGCAAGAGCTCCACCGCGTCACCAATGCGAATGTACAGCCGCGGGTCGTCGTCCAGCCCCAAGTGCTCAATGGCCAGGCGCGGTACATCCGGGCGCAGTTCAATGGCTTCGACGTCTTCCAGAGGCAAAAACTTGAGGCAGGCCTGAGTCAGCGTCCCGGCACCCAACCCCAGAAACAGGGCGCTCTCTGGCGCTTCATGGCACAAGGCACCAATCAGCATGGCGCGGGTGTAGTCGTATTCCAGCCAACTGGGGTCCGTGGTGAACACGCAGCTCTGCTCGATCGCATCGCCAAATTCGAGGAAGCGGTAGTCTTCCACTTCAAACACTCGAATCATGCCGAAGTCATCATGGACTTCAGCGAGCAGGCGCTCTATGCGCTCCTCAGACATTGCCTCTCCTCGCCGCGCCCGGCACACACGGCCAGCGCGCTAAAAACCACCACTCGATGCCGAGCGCAAAGGCACGATTGTCGGCCATTGCAACGCAACAGGTCACGCACTAATTGCTGCTAACATGCGCCATCCCCTTTCGACACTAGAGTCTGCGATGAGCCAACCCTGGAGCCCTGACAGCTGGCGCGCCCTGCCGATCCAGCAACAACCCCACTACCCTGACGCGGCCCACTTGTTGCGGGTCGAGCAAAGCCTGGCGAGTTACCCGCCACTGGTGTTTGCCGGAGAAGCCCGCGAACTGCGCCGTCAGTTTGCCGAGGTCACCCAAGGTCGGGCGTTTCTGTTGCAGGGCGGCGATTGCGCTGAAAGTTTTGCAGAGTTTTCGGCAGCCAAGATTCGCGACACCTTTAAGGTGTTACTGCAAATGGCCATTGTCATGACCTTCGCGGCGGGCTGCCCGGTCGTCAAAGTCGGGCGCATGGCGGGCCAGTTCGCCAAGCCGCGCTCGGCCAACGATGAAACCATCAACGGCGTCACGCTGCCGGCGTATCGCGGCGACATCGTCAACGGTATCGGTTTCGATGAAAAAAGCCGCGTGCCTGATCCAGAGCGCCTGTTGCAGTCTTATCACCAGTCCACCGCAACCCTGAACCTGCTGCGCGCCTTTGCCCAGGGCGGTTTTGCCGACCTGCACCAGGTGCACAAGTGGAACCTGGACTTCATCGCCAACTCGGCGCTGGCAGAAAAGTACAGCCAACTGGCCGACCGTATCGACGAAACCCTGGCCTTCATGCGCGCCTGCGGCATGGACAGCTCGCCGCAACTGCGTGAAACCAGCTTCTTCACCGCCCATGAAGCGTTGCTGCTGAACTACGAAGAAGCCTTTGTGCGCCGCGACAGCCTGACTAACGATTACTACGATTGCTCGGCACACATGCTGTGGATTGGCGACCGTACCCGCCAGCTGGACGGTGCCCACGTGGAGTTTCTGCGCGGCGTGAACAACCCGATCGGGGTTAAAGTCGGCCCGACCATGAACACCGAGGAATTGATCCGCCTGATCGACATCCTCAACCCTGACAACGATCCGGGCCGTCTTAACCTGATCGTGCGTATGGGCGCCAACAAGGTCGGCGACCATTTGCCGCAACTGATCCGCGCCGTCGAAGGCGAAGGCAAAAAAGTGCTGTGGAGTTGCGACCCGATGCACGCCAACACCATCAAGGCCAGCAGCGGCTACAAGACCCGCGACTTCGCGCAGATCCTTGGCGAAGTGAAGCAGTTCTTCCAGGTACATGAAGCCGAAGGCAGCTACGCCGGCGGGATTCACATCGAAATGACCGGGCAGAACGTCACCGAGTGCATTGGCGGCGCCAATCCGATCACCGAAGACAGCCTGTCAGATCGCTATCACACCCACTGCGACCCGCGCATGAACGCCGATCAGTCGCTGGAACTGGCGTTCCTGATTGCCGAAACGTTGAAGCAGGTTAAGCGCTAAAAACCGTACGAGGCAGGTTGTTCGCGATGCAGACGACTCTATTTTTCAGCTAAATCGAGTGGATGACATCGCGAGCAAGCCCGCTCCCACAAGGCCCTGCTCTAACTCACTTCTTCAACGGATCATCCCAAAACGGGCGATAGCTTTCGGTTTCGATGTCTGCCCGGCTCAAGCCCAAATCCTTGAGCCCCGCATCACTGATTCGCCGCAGCGCCGCCCGCTCGCGGGACAGTTGATACCAACGCGCAATACGCGCCATCCACGCATTTTCTTTTAGACCTTTCATCACCTGAGCCTCCTGGGGGATGGCTCAAGTCTCTGCCCAGGCATAAGATCAATCCAACGAATGTTTCTTATGCGACCCATTTGCGAGATTGATGAATGGCCGGTTTTCCGAGTATCGACACTGACTTGCTGCGCACTTTCGCTGCGATTGCCGATCACGGCGGTTTTACCCGTGCCGCAGAAGCGGTCAATCGCACGCAATCGGCGGTGAGCATGCAAATGAAGCGCCTGGAAGAGGACGTGCTGCACTGCACGCTGTTCCAGCGCGATGGCCGTACAGTCAGCCTCACGCCAGAAGGTCAGGTGCTGCTGGGGTATGCGCGGCGCATCCTCAAGCTGCACAGTGAAGTGTTCAATACGCTGAGCCTGCCAAAAATGGTTGGCAACGTGAAAATCGGCTCGCCGGACGATTACGTTATGCGTTTTTTACCCGGCATCCTGTCGCGCTTTGCCCAGGACTATCAGCTGATCAACGTCGAGGTGCATTGCGAGCCATCCGTGCTGCTGTTACAGCGCAACGATCTGGACCTGACCATTGTGAGCCGCGAGCCCGGCACGGAGACCGGGCAGATCCTGCGTCAGGAGCGCTTTGTGTGGATGGTCGCCGAAGGCTTCGCCCCCCACGAACGCACGCCCATGCCACTGGCCATGTTCAATACCGACTGTTTTTGCAGCACTTGGGCGTGCAATGCTCTGGACATGGCGCAGCGCGAGTACCGGATTGCCTACACCAGCGCCAGCCTGTCGGCGATCAATGCAGTGGTGAGCACCGGGCTGGCGGTGACGGCCCAGTTGCAAAGCCTGCTGCCAGCAGACTTGCGCATCATTGGCGAGGCAGAAAACCTGCCCCAGTTGCCGTCTGCCAGCATCGTGCTGCTGCGCAAACACAACAGCGCGGCCTCGCCGATTATTGAGTGTTTTGCCGAGTACATCGTCGAAGGCTTTAAGCTTTAATAGCCAGCAACGCCGCACACAGCAGCAAAAAGGCGCAGTACATTCCCCGCAGCATGCGCTCTGGCAGCGCATGCGCCAGCTTGACGCCCCAACTGATGCTCAGCAGACCGCCGATGGCCATGGGGATGCCCATCAGCCAGCTCACTTCGTCGTGCACCGCGTACGTCAGCAATGTGACCGCCGTGCTGGGCGCCGCCAGCGCCAGCGACAAACCTTGGGCCATCACTTGCGTGGTGCCAAACACGCTGGTGAGCACCGGGGCCGCGACCACTGCGCCGCCGACCCCAAACAGCCCGCCCGTGGTGCCTGCCAGCGCGCCGAGCACCCCGTACCAGGGCCAGCCATAGCGCGAACCGGCCACCGGTTGCGCGGGCGAGCTATAGAGCTTGATCAGGTTGTACAGCGTGATGCACAGCAAAAAGACGATAAAGCCCCAGCGAATCAGCCGCGCATCGACGCCAACCGCAAGCATTGCGCCCAGCCAGGCAAAACAAAAACTCATCAACACCAGCGGCAATGCCTGGCGCAGGTCAATTTTGTTGCGTTGGTTGTAGCGGTACAGCGCCAGAAATACGTTAGGAACCGACATCACCAGCGCGGTGCCCTGGGCAATTTGCTGGTCCAGACCAAACCACAAACCCAACACCGGGATCGCGATCAAGCCGCCACCGATCCCGAACAACCCGCCCAGCGCCCCAAGGGCAAGGCCCAAGGCCGTGTACATTGCAAAATCTATAAACATCACAGCCCCTCAATCAGAGCGGCCATGCTAACCAGTCACTGACAGGGGGCAAAGCTTAAAACCGCACCTTAAGCGTAATTTCATGAATAAAAAAACCCGACGTTGAAGTCGGGTTTTTTATCGTGCGGTTTACGCCAGAATTACTTGGCGCGGCCCTTGTAGGAACCACCTTCACGGGTATCGATCTCGATCATGTCGCCGATTTCGATAAAGTCAGCAACGCTCAGCTCGGTGCCGTTTTTCAGTTTGGCAGGCTTCATCACCTTGCCCGAAGTGTCACCGCGAGCGGAGCCTTCGGTGTAGTCAACCTGACGCACGATAGTGGTCGGCAGCTCTACGGAAACCAGACGCTCTTCGAAGAATACGGCTTCGCAAACGTCGGTCATGCCTTCTTCAACGAATGGCAGAACGGCTTCGATGTCTTCAGCGTTCAGCTCGTACATGGTGTAGTCAGTGGTGTCCATGAACGTGTAGGTGTCGCCGCTGATGAAGGACAGGGTCGCTTCTTTGCGATCCAGGATCACGTCATCCAGCTTGTCGTCAGCGCTGTATACGGTTTCAGTCTTGTAACCAGTCAGCAGGTTCTTCAGCTTGGTCTTCATGATTGCGCTGTTACGACCAGACTTGGTGAACTCAGCTTTCTGAACCAGCCAAGGGTCGTTGTCGATACGAATCACTGTACCGGGTTTAAGCTCTTTACCAGTTTTCATTACGAGTATCCGAATTTGGATTGAGATTTACAAAAATCTAGGCCGCGTATCATATCCAATTTCTATAAAACAGTACTAGCGCTTGCGCAAGATCAGCCTGCAATGACTGCTCCAGACACCATTTCTCGGCGTGTTCGGTGATTTCTGACCAGTGTTCCTGCACGCCATTCCAGCTCGGCGCCATGTCTGAGCCGGCATTCCAGGCATGCCACAGGCCGGTAAAGGCTTGAGCGGCAGCGGGCGACAGGCCTTTGATGTACAGCGCCAGAAACGCATTGAGTTTGACCCAGTGCGCGTCTTCTTCCTGCTCGTAGATGTGCCACAGCAGCGGGCGCCCTGCCCATTGCGCGCGGACAAACGAGTCTTCGCCGCGCACCGCGTTGAAATCACAGCTCCATAACAGGCGGTCGTAATCTTGCTGTCGGACGAACGGCAACGCCTGCACGGTCAATGACCCGCGCTGCTCCACACGCCCCAGCGCCAGCGCGTCGATTTCAAGCCAACGCAGCAGGTCGCCCATAATCCGCCCTTGCGGCACAAGCAGGTGAATGGCCGTAGCCCCCGACGCCATGGCGTTCAGCCAACTGGCCAGCCCGCTGTTTTCGTAGGCAAACAGGGAGATCAGGCGGGCATTGTCCGCCGCCACAACGCCCAGGCTGTGCAAGAAAGCCTGTTTGGCGTGCGGGTCTTGCTCAAAAGCGCGGCGTCGGGCCAGCAAGTCAGCTTCGCGCAGCAAGCCGCCCGTCCCGGCTTCAAAGCCCGGAAAGAAGAACGTGCGCTTCAGGCCATCCGGCCGCAGGGACGCCAGACCGTGGCAACCGCTGACCCAGTCTTCAGCACTTAAATATTCGAGGTTGAGCCACAGCACCGGGGTTTGCCGGGCTTTTATGGCCTGTAGATAGTCGTCGGGCAAGGTGCAGGCGAAGGCTTCGATCACCACATCGGCGGCCTCTACCGGTTGCCAGTCCTTGGGCCACAGACGCACGTCAACGCCCTGCTGCCACTGCTGGGCAGCGCTGGCATCGGCCTCAGGGCACAGCGGCACAAAGGCTTGCAGATCATCAACCCACAGCCGCACCGGCACCTGATGCTCGGCCACCAGTTGCCGGGCCAAACGCCAGGTCACACCAATATCGCCGTAGTTATCGACCACACTGCAAAAAATATCCCAGGAGGCTTTCATTCCGGGCTCCACCAGTTAAAGGGCTGATTGTCTGCGCAAATCAGCGTGTACAGAAGGCTTGGGCCAAGGCGACAATCGCCGCTCGTTTCCCTTCAAGCCACCTTTATGAACAAAACCGCCGTGTACCAGCAGATGCTGGAAAAACTCGCCATCGACCTCGACGTGCTCCAGCGGGCGGCGCAAACCGCTTATGAAGCCGCGACCCACGAAGAAAACATCGCCGAAAACAAATACGACACCCTCGGCCTTGAAGCCTCGTACCTGGCCACCGGCCAGGCGCGCCGGGTTGAGGAAATCCGTCAGGCATTGAAACACTGCCAGGCCATGACCCTGGCGCCGTTTGATCCCGCTCACGGGGTTCAGTTGGGCGCGCTGGTCAAGCTGGAAGCTGACAACGGCAGTGAACAGTGGCTGTTCCTGGCCCCGGACGCGGCCGGGCTCAAGCTTGCCCATGACGGCCAGAGCGTGACCGTGATCACCCCGCGTGCACCGCTGGGCGCGGCCTTGATCGGCAAGCAGGTGGACGATGAAGTGCAGATCAAGGTCGGCGGTGCAGCACAGGGGTTTATTGTCTGCGAGGTTGATTAGCGCATGCGTATTACTTGGCGGCCATCAGGCGGTTGACTTCACTGCGCACCATGTTGGCGTATTCGGGCGGCGACATGGCGTCCAGCTCCGAACGCACCCATTCTGCCCATTTGCCCTTGCGTTTGGCGCGCTCGCCAAACAGGCGGGCTGCATCGCCTTTGGCTTTGCCCAGGTTGCTTTGCCACAGTTCGTACAGACGGGACTTTTCATCCTCAAGCGCAGCACGCTCAGCGAGTGACTTATTGGCGAGGTTGAAGCTCATGAGATTTTCCTGCTGCGTAAATTAGGCGACATCTTACACCCTCAAAAGAAGTGTCTCAGCCTGGATTTTTACTACGCTCACACCTCGGTTTCACAATGCGTTGAAAAATCGATGCAACTTTTTAGCATTGGGTTGACTCCATTAGTCATCACCCCATTCACCTGCAAGGAGTACCGCAATGGCTCGAAAAAATGCCGTACAAGCCGCTGAAGATCAAATCAAGGATCAAGCATTCAGCGAGCTTCAAGAATTGATCGCCGAATCTGACAAGCTGCTCAAGGACAGCGCGTCGCTGGTAGGCGAAGAAGGCGAAACCCTGCGTGCACAGGTTGGCCTCAAGCTCAAGCAAGCCCTGGACTCGGTCAGCAACGTGCGTGAGCGCAGCAAGCCGGTGGTCGATGCCACCGAAAACTATATCGGTGGCCACCCATGGCAAACCGTAGCGATCTCGGCCGGTGTCGGCCTGGTGGTCGGCCTGCTGCTGGGTCGTCGCAACTGATCCAGCGCTAGCACGGTTACCAAAGCCCCGCGTTGTCATGACGCGGGGCTTTGTCGTTTAAAAATCAAAATTCTCGACATATTCAGTGACATCTCGCGCAGGCATTCCGGATACTTCACGCCATTCCACTCTTATCAAAGAGACAGTCAATGTCCGAATCACCTGCTGCCACTAAACCTTTAAGCACTGCCCTGATCCTCCTGATGGCGGTTGCCACCGGCCTTGCGGTCGCCAGCAACTACTACGCCCAACCGCTGCTGCACACCATCGCCCAAGAGCTCGGCCTGAGCATGGAAAGCGCCGGCACCGTGGTGATCACGGCGCAATTGAGTTACGGCGCGGGCCTGTTTTTGCTGGTGCCGCTGGGCGACCTGTTTGAACAGCGCCGCCTGATCGTCACCATGACCGTGCTCAGTGCGGCCGGCCTGTTGCTCAGCGCTTTTGCGCCGTCATTGACCTGGCTGCTGATTGGCACGGCGGTCACCGGGATGTTTTCGGTGTCGGCGCAAGTGCTGGTACCGATGGCCGCCAGCCTCACCGACCCGCAAAGCCGTGGCCGTGTAGTCGGCACGCTGATGAGCGGCTTGCTGCTGGGCATTCTGTTGGCCCGCACCGTGGCCGGGGCGCTGTCTTCGGCCGGTGACTGGCGCAGTATTTACCTGCTGGCCGCAGGCTTGATGTTTATCAGCGCCATTTCGCTGTTTTTCGCCTTGCCCAACCACCACCACAGCGCAGGCCTGAGCTACCCGAAACTGCTGGGGTCGGTGTTCAAGCTGTTTGTCGAAGAACCCGTGCTGCGCCTGCGTTCAGTGCTCGGCCTGCTGACCTTCTCGCTGTTCGCCTTGTTCTGGACTCCGCTGGCGTTTCTGCTGGCCGTACCGCCTTACAACTACTCTGATGGCGTGATTGGTCTGTTTGGCCTGGCAGGCGCAGTGGGTGCCGTGGCGGCCAACTGGGCCGGGCGCATGGCCGACCGTGGCCGCGGGCAAATGGCGACCACCGTGGGCCTGCTGGTACTGCTGGCCTGCTGGCTGCCGATGGCGTTTGCCGGTCACTCGCTGATCGCCCTGCTGATTGGCGTGCTGGCGCTGGATTTTGCCGTGCAACTGGTGCACGTGAGCAATCAGAACGCGGTGTTCCAGGTGCGCCCTGCGGCCCGGAATCGACTGAACGCCGGTTACATCACCTGCTACTTCATTGGCGGTGCATTGGGCTCGTTGATCGGCGCACAAACCTATCCGGTGTATGGCTGGGACGGCATTGTGGTGGTCGGCGCCGTGATCTCGACCCTGGCGTTGGCCATCTGGGGCTTTATGTTGCAGCGCGAAAGCAAGCTGCAACCTGTGGGCTAATGGCACTTTTCATCAGGGGGTGAAGTCGCTAGCATGCGAAAAACGCCCTGACGACGGTCTGCCCCGCAGACCGTCCTAATGATCCGAGACGCCATATGATCCCAAAAGAATCCCGTAACGAACTGGCCCTGGATACCTTCATCAAGGCGCACCCGCATCTGCTGGAAGAAATGAAAGAGCTGAGCGCCGAGGACCGCCAGCAGCAAATTTTATGGGCCTTTGAAGACGAAGCCGAAAGCCGTGGCCTTGAGGCCTGGGAACTGGCGCTGCAACTGATCGCCCGCAGCCCCGAAGAACTCAAAGCCATGCGCCTTGAAGTGCATCAGGAAGTGGCCGAAGCCCTTGAGATGAGCTGGGAAGAGTACTGCGGTTTCAACGACATCGCTGTCTGACCTGAGCTGACGTAGCGGTGCCAAACCCACCGCTACGCCATTAACGCTGTCACTCCGGCAATACTGCGCCATCACCTTTGTGGTGCGCCGAGACCAGCCTTTTGGCCATGTCCAGGTGCATTTGCAGCTTGGGCAGGTACTTCTCGGCAAAGGCCTGAAGCTCGGGTGAGGCAGGGTCATCAATCTGCTGTTTATACAGCTCGATCGCATCCTCGCTGGCCTTGACCTGATTGGCCGCATAGGCGGCATCAAAGGAATCGCCTTCCTGCACTTGCAACATCAGTTTTTTGGCTTTGCTGAGGATTTCTTCTTGATCAGCGACCTTTAAGCCCTGCTTTTGCGCGATGTCTTTTAAATCGCGATTGGCATCGGTGTAGTCCTTGATCACCTCCACCGCGTAACTGCCGACGTCGGTTGAAGACGACTTACTGATCGCCATGCGGCTGGTTTCAATCGCCGCAATGCCTGCCGCAGACGATTCGTCGACAAAATCTGCCGGGCTTGCAGCGACCGCACTGCCGATCACAAACAGGGCGTAGGCCAGGGCACATCCAGCCATAAAGCGTTTAGGGGCCATCAGGGGTTTCATTGCGTCCTCCAGTAAAAGGCAGGTTTATGTCCTGCACAGAATCTGAAGGCCCATGACGGCAAAGGTTTAGATGAGATGTGATTTTCTGACGAGTGGGGCCGCTTATCGCCGCCCGTGACAACGGCTACAATCCGCCACAGAAGCAAGAAACCTCCTACATAACAATAAGCCCGCCCTACCCTTCTGGCGTAGAAGGCCGGTGCGGAGCAAAGCGTCATGCGCCAATTGCCGTCGCTCAACACGCTGCGCGTCTTTGAAGAAGTCGCGCGGCATCGCAGTTTCAGCCAGGCGGCGTTAAGCCTTAACGTCACCCAAGGGGCTGTCAGCCGACAAATCAAACAGCTTGAAGACTACTTGGGTGTGGCGCTTTTCGTGCGCACGCCACAAGGGTTGTCGCTGACCGAAACCGGCGTGAGGTTGTCGCCGCAGTTGGCCGAGGCGTTCGATCACATGGAGCGCGCCTTGCAGGCCGTGCGCGTGCCAAACCTGCGCCAGCGCCTGCGTATTGTCGTGCCGCCCACTTGGGGCACGCGCTGGTTGTCGGCGCACTTGCGCGCGTTCTGCGAACGTTACCCGGACATCAGCTTGAGCGTGACCAACACCAGCGCTCACGACAGCCTGGGGGAAGTGGACTGCATCATCCATTGGGGCCTGGAAGCGGACAGCCATTGCAGCAGCCAGTTACTGGTCATGGAGCGCCACATTGCCGTCGCCAGCCCGGAACTGTTCGTCAACGGCCAGCCGCCCGATGTGCGCACCCTGCCCTTGCTGCACATCCTGCACGATGGCAAACGCTTGAAGGTCTGGGAAAACTGGCTGGCCGCCATGGGCCGTGACGACGTCGATGCGGCCCGCGGGCTGGAGTTCAGCACGCTGGACCAAGTGATCCACACCGCAGTTGCCGGGGGCGGACTGGCTGTGATCGACCGCCAGATGATCGAAAAAGAACTGGCCAACGCCAGCCTGCTGCCGATCACCCCCGTGGAGGTCATCGGCCCGTATGGCTATTGGCTGAACGTGGCGCACGACAAACAAGGGTTGTCGAAAGTGCGGCTGTTTACTGAATGGCTGGGGTTGGTGAGTAACCCTTAAAACAGGGATGCCTGACACGTGTAGGAGCGAGCTTGCCTCGCGATCTTTTGATTCGTTAAAAGATCGCGAGGCAAGCTCGCTCCTACGGCTTGTACTAGACCGTCGCCACCACTTTAACTGCCACTGGCGCGCTTTCTTGCACAGGGCTGTGGGCCTTGCACGCTTGGCTCAGGGTCAGGGATTTGGTCTCGGGGGCCCATGCCCATGAGATCAGCGCACCAAACGCCAGAATCGCCGCCAGGATGCCAATGGTCGGGCTCATGCCAATCCCCACCACGCTCACCGGCAACAGGAAGGTACTCACCGCCGAGCCCAAGCGACTGACCGCAGTCGCCAGGCCAATACCGCTGGCGCGCACTTCGGTCGGGAAGCTTTCGGCCGGGAACACGCCCACCAGGTTACTCACCGCAGACAGCACCAGGGTGAAGATGCCAAACGCCAACACCATCAAGAACGCGGCGCTGCTGGGCAGGATCGCGAGAATCAACAACGCCACCGCCAAAATGATGAACGAGTTGATCAAGAAGCCCCGGCGCGAGAATTTCACCGTGCACCAGATGCCGATCAATGCGCCGACGATCAGCAGCAGGTTGAGCATCAGTTCAGTGCCAAAGCCTTCAGCCAGGCCCATGGTTTTGAGGATGGACGGCAGGAAGGTGTAGATCGCAAAGTACGGCATCACGATGCACACGAAGAATAGGCAGTTGAACGCGGTGCGCTTGCGGTATTCGCGGCTGAACAGCACGGCATAGCCCGAGCGGGTTTCGCCGGACGGGACTTCATCCAGTTCGACGTTGTCGCCCAGATGCTTTTTAACGATGGCCCGCGCCTCGGCAATGCGCCCCTGGTTGACCAGCCAGCGCGGCGACTCTGGGGTGCCGATGCGGGCAATCAGAATCAAACCCGCCGGGATCGCAGAGGACGCCAGCATCCAGCGCCAGGCGTCATCGCCCAAACCGAGCATGGCGGTGCCCACAAAGGTGGCCGCCACGTAGCCAAAGGTCCAGATCACGCTGAACGAACCGAGCATCACGCCACGATGTTTTTTGGGGGCAAACTCGGCCAGCATGGCGTGGCCCACACTGAAGTCACCGCCCAAGCCGATGCCGATCAAGACCCGACACAAAAACAGCCCCATCGCCGTTTCGGCGTAGAACTGCATGACCGAAGCCACGGTGATCAGCACAAAGCTGACCAGGAAAATCTTTTGCCGACCGACCTTGTCGGAAATCCAGCCAAAGAACAGGCTGCCGAGAAACAGCCCGATCAGCGCTGAAGCACCGATCAACCCCTGCCAGAACGCATCCAGATGCATTTGTGGGCTGATCAGGGTAAAGGCGATGCCAATCAAACCCAGGATGTAGCCGTCTGTGAAGTGGGCGCCAAAGGTCAGCCCGGCGATTTTAAGGTGAAAGCGCCCGATGGGCAGGTCGTCGATTTTTACAGGTTGAGCGGACATGTTCGTCTCCAATTTTTTTTATTGACGGAGAAACCGATTGCTCTAGCTTTTCTTTGAATGGCTTGTGTGGGAGCCGGCTTACTCGTGAAAACGACAGATCGCCTTCGCGAGCAAGCTCATTCCTACAGAGGTAGTGCCGGGCTCAAAGACCGCCCATCAACAGGTACTTCAGTTCCAGGTAATCATCCAGGCCGTATTTGGACCCTTCACGGCCCAGGCCCGACTCCTTGATGCCGCCAAACGGTGCGACTTCGGTAGAGATAATCCCTTCATTGATCCCGACCATACCGGCTTCCAGCCCTTCGGCCATGCGCCACACCCGGCCAATGTCACGGCTGTAGAAGTAAGCCGAGAGCCCGAACGGTGTGTCGTTGGCCAGCGCCAGCACTTGGGCTTCATCCTTGAAGCGAAAGCACGCCGCCACGGGGCCGAAGGTTTCTTCCTGGGCGATCAGCATGTCGTTGCTGGCCTCCGTCAGAATGGTCGGTTCAAAAAAGGTCCCGCCGAGGGCGTGGCGACGGCCGCCGCACAACACCTTGGCGCCCTTCTCGACCGCATCACCGACATGGGCCTCGACTTTGGCCAACGCCGCCGCATTGATCAGCGGGCCTTGCTCAGTGTCACCTTGCAAGGCATCGCCCACGCGCATGGCCGCAACGGCTTCGGCCAACTTGGCGGTGAAGGCGTCGTACACGCCGTCTTGAATAAAGAAGCGGTTAACGCAGACGCACGTCTGCCCGGTGTTACGGAACTTGGAGGCCATGGCGCCTTTGACGGCTGCGTCCAGATCGGCATCGTCAAACACGATAAACGGCGCATTGCCGCCCAGTTCCAGCGAGACTTTTTTCAGCGTGTCTGCCGCTTGGCGCATCAGCAGTTTGCCGGTGCGGGTGGAACCGGTGAACGACAGTTTGCGCACAATGCTGGACGCTTGCAGCGCCCCGCCGATGGCCACGGCGTCCCCTGAAACGATGTTGAACACACCGGCCGGGATCCCGGCCTGTTCAGCCAGTACGGCCAGGGCAAAGGCAGACAGCGGGGTTTCTTCCGACGGCTTGAGGATCATGGTGCAACCGGCTGCCAGCGCCGGGCCGACCTTGCGGGTGACCATCGCCAGCGGGAAATTCCATGGTGTGATGGCCGCCACCACACCAATGGCTTCCTTGACCACTATGATCCGCGCATCCGCCTTGTGGCTCGGGATCACATCGCCATACGCGCGCTTGGCTTCTTCGGCAAACCACTCCAGAAAGCTTGCGGCATACACCACTTCGCCCATGGCCTCAGCCAGCGGCTTGCCTTGTTCGCGGCTGAGCAGAGTGGCCAGGTCCTTCTGGTTGCTCAACATCAGTTCGCCCCAGCGCTTGAGACGCTGGCTGCGCTCTTTGGCGGTCAGCTTGCGCCAGGCCGGCAAGGCACGATTGGCCGCATCAATCGCCAGTTCGGTTTCTTCAGCGCCCGCCTTTTGCACGTTGGCGACCAAATCGCCCGTGGCCGGGTTGAACACCGGGTAAGTCGGGCCACCACTGGACCATTGGCCATCGATGAAATTGCCGTGACGGATCAGCGCGCTCATGCCACCGCCTCCGTCAGGGTGAAACGTTCGTGGGCCGGGCGAGCCGAGCGCAGGATGCGTTTACCGGCGGTGTAATCATTGATCACGTCGCACGGGGTGTAATTGCGCTCCAGTTCGTACAGTTCATCGGCATCGAGCTGGGTTTCGAGTGCAGCCAGGGCGCTGTCGAACTGCGCCGTGGTGTCGGCCCCCACTAGCATGCAATCGACACCCGGATGGTTGGCGACCCACGCCTGGGCGATTTGGGCATTGGACACACCCCGGGCACGCGCTACACGCTGCACCGAATGGGCGATTTGCCAAGACGCCTCGTCGCTGTACATCTGCTGGGTAAAGAAGTCGGTCTGGTTGCGCGTCGATTGCGCATCGCCGGTCAACAGGCCGCGGGCCAACGGACTGAACACCGAGACGCCAAGGCCCTGATCGCGGCAAAACGGGATCATCTCGCGCTCTTCTTCGCGATAGGCGCAGTTCAATTGCAGCTGCATATTGATCGGTTTGACCCAACCATTGCGCTCGCAGGCCATGAGGATCTTCGCCAACTGCCCGGTGAGCATGGTCGAGACGCCGATGTAGCGGGCTTTGCCGGAGCGCACGATGTCGTTCATGGCGCTCATGGTTTCTTCAACCGGGGTGTTCACATCGAAGTAATGCAGCATGAACACGTCGACGTAATCCATGTTCAGACGCTTAAGGGAGGCGTCGATGCTGTCCATGATGTGCTTGCGCGAATGGCCGCTGGCATTGATCCCGGTGCGGGTGCCGTAACCCACCTTGGTGGTGATGACCAGGTCTTCGCGACGGGCCAGGCGCTTGACGATACGGCCGACCACTTCTTCACCGACGCCAGCCGAGTAGAAGTCTGCCAGATCGATGAAGTTGACCCCGTTATCCAGCGCGTGCGCGACAATCGGCTCGCTTTGCTTTTCATCGAAAATCCACGGCTTCCAGTCCGGGGTGCCCATGTTCATGGTGCCCAGGCACAGGCGGGAGACTTCAAGGCCGGAGTTGCCCAAACGAATGTATTGCATGGCGCAGACCTCAGGCTTTTGGCGTGTAGAAAGGGTTGGAAATGTGCTCGACCACGTCCGCCAGTTGCGAGGTGTACGGCAGGCCGGTCAGCGCTGCACGAATCGCCGTGCGGCAAGCGTTGTAGTTGTTCAGGTACACCGCATCCAGGTCATCACACGCCGGGTTGACCCAGTTGGCGGTGACGATGGCCCACTCGTCTTCGGCTTCCGGTGGCAAGGTGCCGTCCAGCAGCGCTTCGAGAACCGCCTTGGCGATACCGGCCTGGGACGCGCCCCACGTCGCGTTGCCATGCAGGTCGCTGCTGATCTCGGCTTTGTTGACGTACAGGGTCATAGGCTTGACCGGGATGTTGGGTTGCGCAATCACCATGAACGGGCAATGCCCTTGGCTTGGCGACGCCAGGCTGTTGGCGAAGGCCTGACCCGCCGGGCCGTTGCGCGGCCCGATCAAAATGTTGATGTGCGCGGCGTTCACGCCAGGGCCTTCGAAACCTTCACCGATGTACAGGTCGAGTGCTTTCATGGGTCATTACTCTTTGGACGATGCGTTATTGTTGGGATCAGTCGTGCAGGCCGGTCGGACGACAGGCAAGGCGAACAGGGACAGTCAAAGAGCGCAGCGCAGGGCTGGCGAGAAGGGAATCCGTCATGGTTGCAGCGCTCTTTTTTGTTGTGGTTGAGCTGTTGCTGCAATTTTTAGCACTGGCGCAGGCGCAGGCTGTAACCATTAAAAGTCATGGGGGTATGCGTTTAGGTCATAGCCTGCTGGCTATGGAGTACAGGAAGGAAGGCGGGGGATGAAAGAGGGTAAGAATGTGTAGGAGCGAGCGATCTTTTAAAGATCAAAAGATCGCGAGGCAAGCTCGCTCCTACAGTCGGGGTTACAGCGAAATGCCGGCTGCCTTGGCCCGGGCGGCGTGCAGTTTTTTGTAGCTGTCGATCAGGCGTAAGTGCCGGTCCAGACCTTCCAGCTTCATGCTGGTCGGGGTCAGACCATAGAAGCGCACGCTGCCGTCAGCCGAGCCGATGGCGGCGTCCATGCGCTCGTTGCCGAACATGCGCCGGAAGTTGACTTCGTAGTCTTCCAGCTCCAAGTCTTCGTCCAGGTACATCTCCAGCACCGCATTCACGGCTTGGTAGAACAAGCCACGCTCGACGGTGTTGTCGTTGTACTGCAAGAACATTTCGACCGCCTCTTTCGCCTCTTCATGTTGCTGCAAGGCGAGGTAGATCAGCAGTTTCAACTCCAGAATGGTCAGTTGGCCCCACGCGGTGTTGTCGTCGAACTCTATGCCGATCAAGGTAGTGATATCGGTGTAATCGTCCAGCTCACTTTCCACCAGACGCTCAACCAGATCTTTGAGCGCCGCCTCATCCAGACTGTGCAGGTTGAGGATGTCTTCGCGGAAGAACAGCGCCTTGTTGGTGTTGTCCCAGATCAGGTCATCCACCGGGTAAATCTCGGAGTAATCCGGCACCAGAATGCGGCACGCCTTGGCGCCGAGGTGCTCGTAGACCGCCATGTACACTTCTTTGCCCATGCCTTCGAGAATCCCGAACAAGGTCGCGGCCTCGTCAGCATTGGCGTTTTCGCCCTGGCTGGTGAAGTCCCACTCGACAAATTCGTACTCCGCCTTGGCACTGAAGAAACGCCACGACACCACACCGCTGGAGTCAATAAAGTGCTCGACGAAGTTGTTCGGCTCGGTCACCGCGTGGCCCGCAAAGGTAGGCTGCGGCAAATCGTTGAGGCCTTCAAAACTGCGGCCTTGCAGCAGCTCGGTGAGGCTGCGTTCCAGTGCCACTTCAAGGCTTGGGTGAGCGCCAAACGAGGCGAACACACCACCGGTGCGCGGGTTCATCAGGGTTACGCACATTACCGGGAACTCACCGCCCAACGACGCATCCTTCACCAATACCGGAAAGCCCTGCTCTTCCAGCGCCTGAATGCCCGCCAGAATGCCCGGATATTGCGCCAGCACCTCGGCCGGTACATCCGGGAGCGCGAACTCGCCTTCAATGATTTCGCGTTTGACGGCCCGCTCGAAAATCTCCGACAAGCACTGCACTTGCGCTTCAGCCAGGGTGTTACCGGCACTCATGCCGTTGCTGAGGTAGAGGTTTTCGATCAGGTTGGAGGGGAAATACACCACCTCGCCGTCCGACTGACGTACAAACGGCAGTGAGCAAATGCCGCGCTCTTCATTGCCGGAGTTGGTGTCGATCAGGTGTGAACCGCGTAACTCGCCATCGCGGTTGTAGATTTTGCGGCAGTAGCCGTCGAGGATTTCAGCGGGCAGCTCATCTTTGCGCCCCGGCTTGAACCAGCGCTCTTCCGGGTAATGCACAAACGGCGCATTGGCGATCTCTTCGCCCCAGAACTGATCGTTGTAGAAGAAGTTGCAGTTAAGACGCTCGATAAACTCGCCCAGCGCCGAGGCCAACGCGCCCTCTTTGGTCGCGCCCTTGCCGTTGGTGAAACACATCGGCGATTGCGCATCGCGGATATGCAGCGACCAGACATTCGGCACGATATTGCGCCACGACGCGATTTCGATCTTCATGCCCAAGTCGGCCAAAATGCCCGACATATTGGCGATGGTCTGCTCCAGCGGCAGGTCCTTGCCCGCGATAAACGTGCCACCGCAAGCTGCGGAGCTGGACGCTGGCATCAACAACGCCTGAGCATCGGCGTCGAGGTTTTCGACCTCTTCAATCACAAACTCAGGCCCGGCCTGCACCACCTTCTTCACCGTGCAGCGGTCGATGGAGCGCAAAATGCCTTGGCGATCCTTCTCGGAAATATCGGCGGGCAACTCGACCTGAATCTTGAAAATCTGGTTGTAGCGGTTTTCCGGGTCAACAATATTGTTCTGCGACAGACGAATATTCTCGGTAGGAATATTGCGCGTCTGGCAGTACAGCTTCACAAAATAAGCCGCGCACAGCGCCGACGACGCCAGAAAATAATCGAATGGACCCGGCGCCGAACCATCGCCCTTATAGCGGATAGGTTGATCGGCCACCACCGTGAAATCATCGAACTTGGCTTCAAGTCGAAGGTTGTCGAGAAAGTTGACCTTAATTTCCATGAGGGAATTACCAGAATAACGGGCTAAAAAATATGGGCGCCATTATCCGATTTTTCAGCCGGAAGTCCCGCCCTTTTCCCAAATGCCTGCCAAGCCGCCATTCTGTAGCGCGAGCTGGCGTCGTGATGTTTTGAGCTTAAAGGTCAGGGGAAGTGACGCGACGGGAGGTGTTTTCAGCTCCCTCAAAGGTTCAAACAATGATGGTGTGCGGGTAAGCATGCATAGCGCTGTCATGTGTTACCAGGCTAATACCTTCAGCCAGTGCTTGAGCTACCAAGATGCGGTCAAACGGATCTCGATGAACATTCGGCAGAGCGCCTACGGTCAACCCATGCTCGGACGTGATAGCCAACTCAAGGTAACCCGCATCCAGGAGCACCTTGCGTAGTACCGCTGGGATAACACCGGTACGCTCGGCACCTTTAATGGTCAGTTCCCAAATACTGGCGGCGCTGAAATACAAGGTATTGGCCTCATCGTCTATAAGTTGAGCCGCCGCTTTGGATAATTTGACGTCATCGGTGGCGGCCCATACCAGAATGTGAGTATCGAGCAATAACCTCATGCCTTACCCTCAAACATATCTGCAATTTCAGCATCCATGGCGTCTGACGCTGCGGTATTGAATGTCACCCCCGCCAGCATGCCGCGACGCTTAGGGGCGGTAATAGGAACCAGCTTGGCCACGGGCTTACCTGCCTTGGCGATAATGATTGTTTCCCCCCCCGCCGCTGCTTCGACAAGCTGCGAGAAATGCGTTTTCGCTGCATGGATGTTATGGGTCTGCATACTGCTCCCTCCCAGTTGATTGGCTAATGCAGTTATTCTAGTCCACTAACCGGACTAAACCTAACTCACAACCTGCCTTTCATCGGCACACACCAACAAAACCAAGGTGCAGTACATTCGGAGCCAATTCCTGGAGATAACAGAGCCGGATTTAAAAGTGATCTGCCAAGGGCATACAAAAGACCGCAACAACAGAAGTGACGCGCCTGCTGCACTCAGGCGCGTGCTGCTTAGTGCGTCGTTAAACCGTCCAGCGATTTGTCGACGTACGCTTTGGCCAGCTCCACCAAATGCATGACCGACAACACCAGATGGCGCGGGTGCCCGCTCAAGCCATTCCCCGCCTCACTCGCCGAAGCACCCGCGCAGCGCAACAAGTCTGACGCTTGGGCCAAAGCCGCTTCTAAATTGACGCTGTCCGGGATGGCATACGTGGCCTGATCCACGTGCCGTGGAGGCTTATGGTTGTGCAGGTAGTAATCGAGGGCGCGATCCGTGGCGGCACGGTCTAACGACAATGCATCGCACTGAGCAGCATCTTGCAGGGTTATGGGTGGATCAGGGACTAGCTTTTTCATTGATACAACTCCCAGGGTCTCTTAAGGAGCTGTCACTTATCGCTACTAAACGAATGGGTGGCAGCCGTACGCAGGTTAGTAGACCGGTGCCCCAGGAACCCGGCGCGCCACAAGGGCGCCCTGCGCACGGCCACCATAAAACGCTGGCCGAAAAAAAGCGCCTCGCGGAGGTGGCGCCTTGCGCCTGGGGGAACACGGGCTACTAAACCCGACCGCTGATTTTCAGCGATGGGCCGAGACTATTCCCCGAACTGCACAGGCACAAGCGAATGGAAGTTTCTAGGATGTTTCACCGGATTGAAAGGGAAGCGTCGTACGAAACGGCTGATTTTGAGCCTGTACGCTAACCGTGAAACAGCGTTGCGTTCGTCTGAAGTCAACACACGCTACTGTTCTAACGATTGCTCAGGGTTTACAGTTCTGGAATTCGTATACGGTGTATACATTTGAACTTAGGAGCCAATCATGGCATCGCCTGTGTTGTCATTCCGTGTTGAAGAAGGATTGGTCGAACAACTTGACCAGCTTTCACAAGCCACTGATCGCGACCGCCAGTACCACCTCAAACGTGCGTTGGCCCGTTACATTGAGGCCGAGTCTTGGCACATCAAAGCCATTGCCGAAGGCATAGCCGACGCCGACGCAGGCAAATTGACCGATCTCAGCACCATCAAAGCCAAGTGGGTGGACCGTGCCAAACATCGCACTGACAGACAAAGCGAGCAGTGATCTTGACTCGATTCACGAATATTACGAGTCACGCTTAGGCGCTGCTGCAGCGGATGCCGTACTTGGCCAGATCATCGAAACACTGGAGCAACTGCAAACGTTCACCGGCCTCGGGCGCCCTTCACAGACGCCCGATGTTCGGGAGCTGATTCTGGGCAAATTCCCGTTTATTGCGCCGTACCGGCTGATGAATAGCGAGGTGCAGGTTCTGCGTATTCTTCATCAGAGGACTGAGCGGCAAGATGATTGGTAAGGCTGCTACGGCCTTGGAAAGATTAAATATCAAAAAAGCCAGGTTGACTGGAACAAGTGAACGGATATTCCCAAGATATTTCGCCAGATTGAAAGAGAAGCGTCGTACGAAACGGCTGATTGTGTGCAGCTAAGCTCACCTGACGGATCAACCTCTATTTGATCTAGTCACGGGAGGCAAATTGAATAATGTGAAAAGCTCTACTGCCGAATGGCACTTGCAAAATAAGCTCGCTAGCACCACCGTAATGACAAACGTCATTACAGGAATCAAACCCATGGCATCTATCAACATACGCGTGGACGATGATCTCAAAGCTCGCGCCTATCAAGAGCTTGAACGCCTGGGTGTCACCCCCTCAGAGCTGATGCGCCAGGCCTTGCAGTACGTAGCAGAACGCGGCCAATTGCCCTTTCGCCCGGTGCTCATGACCGAGGAAGACGAAGCGCTCCTGAACACCGTTCGTGAACGCTTGGCTGACCCTAAACGGGTCAAAGTGACACTGGATGACCTTTAGCCTTGAGTTTGACCAGCGCGCACTCAAAGAGTGGCAAAAACTCGGAGATACGGTCAGGCAGCAATTTAAAAAAAAGCTGGCTGAAATATTGATTAACCCACGCGTAGAGGCCAACCGCCTGCGCGATTTACCCGACTGCTACAAAATCAAGCTGCGCAGTGCGGGCTACCGCCTGATCTATCAGGTCATTGATCAAGAAATTGTCGTGTTCGTCGTTGCCGTGGACAAACGCGAAAACGATGCTGCTTATGACAAGGCACAAGAACGTCTTAAATAGAATCAACCAGCTTAGGATTCTTAACTAACAATCCCAGTGCGTAGAGTCTTGAAAAACACTAAAACCCTCCCCGCCCACTCCCCAGACTTGCCCCAGAAAAAACAGCGGTTCGTGTTTACCTAACGCTGCGGGAAAAGCGGATGAGCACCACGGACTAACCCGCAAGCGGCTTTTCCATAATGATGGTGCGCTCAGCCCCATAAAATTCGTCCCGGATCGTTTGATAGCCCAACGCCGCGTAGAAGCTCTGCGCTGTAATCGACGATGGCACTCGTAAAGAGCCAACACCAGCGCTGACAGCAGTCGCGTGAATGACATCCATCAACGATCGGCCGATACCTTTACCTTGGTGGGCAGGATCAACGAAAACACTTCTAACTACATTACCGTCGAGGCTTGCAGTGCCAGCAATAGTCTCGCCCAGCAAGGCTACGAAAACCTT
The DNA here is from genome assembly GCF_001043025.1 of Pseudomonas helleri. Lineage (GTDB taxonomy): Bacteria > Pseudomonadota > Gammaproteobacteria > Pseudomonadales > Pseudomonadaceae > Aquipseudomonas > Aquipseudomonas helleri. Next base: position 386,691 of record NZ_JYLD01000004.1, read on the forward strand.
GCGCTTGTCGAGTAATGCGCTGACAGCTTCAGGGGCAAAGCTGCGCTCAACCTGGGCAATGATCTCAGGCGAATAATCCTGTGAATTTGTGCCACGCAGAGCGGCGATCACGACACGGCTTATCGCAACTGAATCGTCCAGGGTTGCGGAGCGAATCTGACAGTCCATTTGGAAACCTCGATCATTAACGATCCAGCTTAGCTCAAGGCAAAGCGCCTTCACCCACGGCTAATCCCTTAACCTTTTTCCAGACGCCAGAAACCACAAACCCCCGACTTTCTCTTCGAAAATCAGGGGTCTGTGTTTACTTAATGTGGCGGTGAAGGAGAGATTCGAACTCTCGATACAATTTCTTGTATACACACTTTCCAGGCGTGCTCCTTAAGCCACTCGGACACTTCACCGTATCTCTTCAAACATGTTCTGTCTGTCGAGGCGCGCTAATGTAGTCGAAAGCTTTCGATATGACAAATGTTTTTTTCAGAATTTTCATGCGCTTACGGGTTTTGCTGGTTTTTTGGCATGAGCGGACCCGGCGATTCTGCCATTTTCAAGCCTTGGCACCGCAGCGCCAACACGTTGAAGCTCAGGCACGCTGGCGTCTATATAGAAGGTGCCGGGCTTTTGGCTGACTGGTCAGTCAGTCACGGCGCTTTACCTGTGCCGTGGGGCTGGGTAACGTCTGACTCACTTAAATACAAGGAATTGCGCCATGAGTGACTTGATTGCTTATCACCTGGAAGACGGTATCGCGACGCTGACGCTGAGCAATGGCAAGGTGAATGCTATTTCCCCGCAGGTGATCACTGCCTTTAACGCGGCGCTGGACCAGGCTGAGCTGGATCGTGCAGTGGTGATTATCACTGGCCAGCCGGGGATTCTGTCGGGCGGTTATGACTTGAAGGTGATGACGTCCGGTCCTGAGCAGGCGATTGAGTTGGTCAGGCAGGGCTCGACGTTGGCACGTCGCTTGTTGGCGCACCCGTTCCCGGTGGTGGTTGCGTGCCCGGGGCATGCGGTGGCTAAAGGCGCATTCTTGCTGCTGTCGGTGGATTACCGGGTTGGCGTAGAAGGCCCGTTCAGTATTGGCCTGAACGAGGTGCAAATCGGCATGACCATGCACCACGCCGGTATCGAGCTGGCCCGCGACCGCTTGCGCAAGTCGGCTTTCCATCGTTCGGTGATTAACGGTGAGATGTTTAACCCGATCTCCGCAGTCGATGCCGGCTTCCTGGACCAGGTGGTCAAGCCTGAAGAGCTGCACGCCACGGCGCTCGAAGTGGCCCGCCAGTTGAAGAAGATCAATATGAAGGCACACAAGAACACCAAACTTAAAGTGCGCAAAGAACTCCTGGAAACCCTCGACAGGGCAATCGAGCTGGATCAACACCACGCGCTCTGACCTTATCGCTTGATCGATATCCCGATTGCACTGAGCAGTCGGGATGCCTCCCTCCCCCGCGTCTCATCTTTGTATCGTCAGCACCTCTGGCTGGCACTTATCAGCCTTTGTTGAAACATATGCTTAAACATCAGCAATCTCCTGCGTGTATCGGGGTAATTGCCGTTTACAGTGCACGTCCGTACACTGCGCCACCTTTTGTTTTGATGAGCCTGTAAATGCTACTTTCGTTTCGCATGGTGTTGATGAGTGTGCATTTTGTGGTTGCGGGTGTTCTCGGCGTGCTGCTGGGCATGTGCCGCCCTTTCAATCCTGATAACAGCCGGCTGTGCGCGCGGCTGTATGCGTGGCCTTCAAAATGGATTTTGGGCTACAAGCTCAAGACTGAAGTCGGCCCGCTGATGGACAAGCCACAAAGCTGCGTGGTCATCGCCAATCATCAATCCAATTACGATCTGTTTGTGTTCGGCAACGTGGTGCCGCGCCGTACGGTGTGCATTGGTAAAAAGAGCCTCAAATGGGTACCGCTGTTCGGCCAGTTGTTCTGGTTGGCGGGCAATGTGCTTATCGACCGTGGCAACGCGCAAAAAGCACGCAAATCAATGCTGACCACGACACGCACCTTGCAGGAAAAAGACACGTCGATCTGGGTCTTCCCGGAAGGCACGCGCAACTTGGGCAAGTCGTTGCTGCCGTTCAAAAAGGGCGCGTTCCTGATGGCAATTACTGCCGGGGTGCCAATTGTGCCGGTGTGTGTCAGTACCTACAGCCAGCACCTCAAGCTCAACCGCTGGCACAGTGCCGATATTCTGATTCGTTCTTTGCCTGCCATTCCTACGGCGGGTTTGACCCAAGATGACCTGCCACGGCTGATGGAGCAGTGCAGCGAGCAGATGCTCGCCTGCATCGAAGCCATGGATCGCGAGCTGCTGGCCCAGCATAAGCTGCCTCAGCCTGCACTCCCCGCCCGCAAAACAACGGCGTCTAACCCGAACGTCTGAACGTTTGTCACGTCAAAGTGGTTGATTGCACGCTAAGCTGCACCTTCGTGCCATAACCCTTTGATGAAGAAGCGATTAGAACTATGGGGAGAGTTGTTGCTGCTGCGGTGTACAGCGAAGGCAAAAAGGTCACCGATATTACGCTGGATGAAGGTAGCGACTGGGCTGCAAAGCCCGGCCACTTCGTCTGGATCGGCCTGGAGCAGCCCAACGCACAAGAGCTGAGCAATTTGCAGCGTCAGTTCAATCTGCATGAACTGGCCATCGAAGACGCCTTGGAGCAACACAGCCGGCCAAAGCTCGAAACCTTTGGCGACGCACTGTTTATCGTCACGTACTCGCCGATTCGCCATGAAGGCAAATTAGAGTTCGTTGAAACGCATATCTTTGCCGGCAATGGTTACATCATTACCAGCCGCAATGGCCATTCCGCCTCATACCGCTCTGTGCGCCAACGCTGCGAGGCCCGCCCGCTGCTGTTGGAGCATGGCGAAGACTTTGTGCTGTATGCCTTGCTGGACTTTGTGACCGAGAGCTATCAGCCCGTCAGTGAAGCCATTCACGCCGAGATCGAGCAGTTGGAACGCACGATCATGGGCAATACGCTAAATGAGGCCGATATCGTCAAACTTCATGATTTGCGCCGTGATGTGCTGCGATTGCGGCGCTATGTGGCGCCCATGGTTGAAGTCAGCGAAGAGCTTCAGCGCCTCGACTTCCCGTTTATCGACAAGAACATGCGTCCGTATTTTCGCGATGTGCAAATTCATGTCACCCGGCAGATGGAAGACCTCACCACCCTGCGTGACATCGCCAGCCAAACCATTGAAATCGTGGTGCTGCTGGAGTCGTCACGGCAAAGCATCGTGCAGCGCAAATTCGCCGCCTGGGCAGCCATCTTGGCGTTCCCTACGGCGGTGGCGGGCATTTACGGGATGAACTTTCAGAACATGCCGGAGCTGACCTGGCATTACGGCTATTTCGGCGTACTGGGGTTTATTGCGGTGGGCGTGACGGGGCTGTGGACAAGCTTCAAGCGTTCGGGCTGGTTGTAGAGATCGCAAAAAACTGTAGGAGCGAGCTTGCCTCGCGAGCTTTTAGAAGATCAAAAGATCGCGAGGCGAGCTCGCTCCTACAGTGCGGTGTTAGAGCGCTTTAGCTTCAGGTTTGTTCGCCACAAAACGCATCATCCACTCGGCAACAGTCTTGCCATGGTGGTCATGTTCGAGGCTGGCGATGCCTTTGTTGTAAACCTGTTCGCCCAAATGCTCCTGGCGCAGGTCGAGCAAGGCCCGGGAATAGTCGTGAATGAACTCCGGGTGGCCCTGGAAGCACAGCACTTGGTCATTGATGTGGTAAGCCGCAAACGGGCAAAACTCACTGGAGGCCACTACTGTGGCGTTTTCCGGCAAGGCGGTAACTTGATCCTGATGGCTGATCAACAGTGTCAGGTCTTCAACCACAGGGCTCATCCACGGTGCCTTGGCAGCCAGTGTGTATTGATGGGTGCCCACGCCCCAGCCTTTGGTCGCCCGCTCACTCTTGCCACCCAGCAATAGCGCCAGCAATTGGTGGCCGAAGCAGACACCCAACAGCTTGTCACCCCGTTCATAACGCGTCAGCAGGTACTCTTTAAGGGTTTGAATCCAGGGATCGGTACCAAAAGAGTCGGCCTTGCTGCCGGTCACCAGGTAGGCGTCGAACACTTCATCATCCGACGGGTATTCGCCATTCACCACGTTGTAGATGGTGAACTCTGCAGGAATGGGCTGCTGGGAGAACAGGCGCTTGAACATCTGCCCGTAGCCTTGGTAGTGATCAATAAATTCAGGACGCAGGATGTCCGTTTCCAAAATGCAGATGCGTAGCGACATAAAAATACCTGGCACGATAAAGGCGAAAATAATGACGACAACTCGCTAGAGCCTGCCCTGAAACAGCAATTGATGGCAAGTACTGCGCGTACTGAAACCTTGGACAATCACCCACCGCTCGCAATGTGCAGGCAAAATAAGTTCCCGGACGAACGGTAGGTGACTAATGATTTTAAACATCAGGGGGTCGATTGCGTCTAGCAACGGCCTCGCAGGGCATACACAAATTGTCTAATAGCGTTTTAAAAACTTATTGCGCTTGGATGATTTGAAAAGGTTCTAAGCCGCGTGTTATGCGGCCTCTAAGGTTAAGCCTGTCAACGGGCAAGACGCTTTCCAAGGATATGAGCCCTTACCGTGGAGCAATGCAATTCAGGAATAACAAAAAAAGGCAGGTCGCCATGTTCAAACACACGAAAATACGTCAAGCCGGGCTTATCCTCTTCGCTACAACTTTGCTGTTGATTTTGCCGAACCTGACCAAGGTCATCGGCTAAGGTGTCGCTTTTGTGTGCGAGTCCTCGGCACTTAAACGATCTCAATCCACAGAAACCAAAACGGCTAGCCCTAAGGCTAGCCGTTTTTACATCCACAATTGACGTCAGTTCAGCAGGCCACGCACCTCCTGCTTGACGCCCCAGCCTTCAACAATGCCACCCAGCGGCGCTACAACCGCTTCGAAGTTCTGTTCAAAATCTCCGATACCGCCATAAGTTGCGTGCATCACCTTGCTTAACTCAAGGTGCCAGGCGCCGTCCTCACCCACATTGATCTGGGCATTAAAGGACTCACCACAAAATTTGCCTGCTGCTCTGCGCGCCCGCTCCTCATCCGGGAAGATTGCGTAAAACTCAATGGGATGGATACGTGCAAAATCAAAACCGCCTTCTTTCATGCGGCGCAGCACAAAGCTGCTGAGGTCTTCTTGATGGGCTGTGCTCATGAAACGTCCTCCTCGCAATGGATAGACATTCAGCGCTCTCGTCACACCAGCAGATGTGCCGGAGCAGAGAGAATAAGCATGTAGCGAACAAGATCAGAACCAGTCGAATACTTCGCTGGTCTGGGTGCAGAGTAGACCTTACGGATAATCTCTGCCAAGGGGGAAATTTAAATTTTGTGCATTTAAATGAATGACATTCACACTCAAAAACACAGGGCCCGGCACCTGGACAGATGCGCTGTCCAGGACCAGCCCTATGGCCGTACGGGCCGCGTGTTACTTCTCAGCGCGCTCTTTGAGCCCCTGAAGGGTTTTGAACGGTGCATCCACCACGAACTTGTTGGCAATCAGGGCCGGGACGCTGCCGCCAGGCTCGGTGTGGACTTGGTAGGTGACTTCAGTCAGGTTGTCGCCTTTAGGGACCAGCTTCCAGAAACCGTCCACCTGAGCCACCCGCACGAAGCCTTTTTCTTCAGGCTGATAGGTCGGTACGCCTTTGAGGGTACGGGTCAGCGTGCCGTCCGGGGCAACCGATGAGGTGACCTCCAGAATCGAGTCACGCGGGGTTACAGGCCACGGCGTATTGAATTGGGTGTAAGTCCAGCTTTTGTCACCTTCATGCTTGAGCAGCTTCTGGGTTTTGCATTCGTGAATCCAGGCACACGCCCCCGCCACGTCTTCTTGCAGGCCCTGGATTTTGGCCAGCGGCGCTTTGATCAGTGCCACACCCTGGTAGGCCTTGTAAGCGGAGCCCGGCACTTCACTCAATGAGACTTTAATGCCGTCTTCGTTTTTCGCCACTTTCCAGTCTTCTGCCTGGGCCGCGCCCACCAGCAGAACACTCAAACCACACGCCATTGCCACTCGATGTAACGAACCCATTGTCTTATTCCTTATTGTTAAAGGTCTGTTCACTGAACACGAATGCACTAAGCCGCCGTCACCTGTTCCCACCAACCGATCAGGTTAATGGCCTCTTGCTGACTGCTGCCGCATACCTCGATGTCAGCCTTGAACGCGCCGCACACGGCGGGACGCTCAGGTTGGCCGAACAAACCACACAAGTAATCGACAGACAGATGCAGGCAGCGTTCCCCCGCGGGTTTGCCATCAGGCATGCCAGGGATCGGTGTACTGATGGAGGGTGCTATACAACAAGCGCCACAGCCTTCACGGCAATTCATGACGTTAGCTCCTCGTTAGGGGCAAAGTGCATTGATGACAAGGGATAGTACTCGCTGGAACGGGCGTTTGAAATTGACCGTTCAGCAGAATATCAGTGACTGATTAGTCAGTTTAGAAGTCCGTTTTCGATGCTGGGGCACTTATTGTTTGAATTCAAAATCGAGGGCGGCACCATCGATTTCATTCTGCCGCGCCTCGTTACGTAACTGCAGGCCCATTTCATTGCTGAGCAGGCGCCCGTTCAATTGGAAAGGGCTCTCCTCGGCCTGCTTTTCAACAAACATATTGGGCAGCAACGGTTTGTGCGCAGGCATGGGGACGGCGCCTAAAGGGCGCAACTGGCGGACCATCTCGGGCGGCAAGCTCAAATCAACTTTGCTGGTCGGCACGCGCTTTTTGGTGGCCTTCGCAGGGGATTTGGGTTTCGCAGGCGGGGGTTTCTTGGCCGGTGCCTTTTGCGCTTTGGCCGCAGGCTTGGGCGGGGTATGAGCGGCTTCAGGGTGGGCAGTGACTGTTTGGGGTGCCGACGGGTTCGCTGGCGCAGCTATCGCGCCAAACGCAGTCAACACGCCTGCCAACACGAGTCCTACACAATATGTCGCTCTCATAACTCCCACGGTTTTCTTCGTTCAGGCACGCATGCTCGCGCTTTAAGCCGGCCGAGACAAGCCGAATGTAACCAAATGGCCATACCGCGCAGCGTTTACCCTCTTAATAGAGGCCTGCGGTCTCCTGGCACAATTGGTTAGCAAGCATGCCCAACGTCATCAGTGCCCGCTCGGCTTCTTTGTTCCAAGGTGTGCCACAGTTGAGTCGAATGCAGTGATTAAACTGCTCGGTGTTACTGAAAATCAGCCCCGGCGCGATACTGATACCCTGCTGCAAGGCGCGCACGTGCAGCTCTTGGGTGTTCACCCGGCCCGGCAAACTGACCCACAAAATAAACCCGCCACTAGGGCGCGACATCTGCGTGCCTTCCGGGAAGTACTGCTGAACGGCCAACTGGAATGCGCTGAGGTTTTTCCGGTATTCCTGCCGGATGTAGCGTAAATGGCGGTCGTAACCGCCGTTTTCAAGGTAAGCCGCCACCCCCATTTGCGTCACGCTGCACGCCGAATGGGTGGTGAACGTTTGCAGACGTTGGATTTCCTGCTGATATTTCCCCGCAATCATCCAGCCGATTCTTACGCCCGGTGACAACGTTTTAGAGAAACTCGAGCAATAAATCACGCGGTCGAGGCGATCGTAGGCTTTCAACGCTTTAGTGCGCCCCACCTCAAACATCAGTTCGCCATAGATATCATCTTCAACGATCTGGATATCGAAATCTGACGCCAGGCGCAGCAGGTGTTTTTGCCGCTCTTCCGGCATGGTGCCACCCAACGGGTTGCTCAAGCGCGTGGTGAGTACCAGCGCTTTGATCGACCACTGATTAGCCGCCAATTGCAGGGCTTCAAGGCTCATGCCGGTGGCTGGGTCGCTGGGGATCTCGATGACTTTCAAGCCCAGCAAATCGGCCAGTTGCAACAAGCCGTAATAGGTTGGCGATTCGGCCGCGATCAGGTCACCCGGACGGGTCAGCGCCCGTAATGACATTTGCAGGGCATCCACACAGCCGTGGGTGATGATCACTTCCGAAGGGTCGACCACCACGCCAGCATCCCGCATACGGATCGCCACCTGACGGCGCAACGGCTCAAAGCCTGGGCTGAACATGTAGCTGAAGGCACGCGGGCTATGAAAACGGGTGACCTTGGCCAATTGCTGGTGCAGCGCGCGCACGGGCAAGTAATCGACACTCGGCACCGCAGCCCCCAGCGGAAACACGCCTTCGCGCCGCGATTCGACCAATACTTGCTGAATGATGCTGCTGCGTGTCACCAGACCTGGGCGCTCAACACGCGCGATGTCCGGCGTGGGCGCCGTCAGGGCCGGGGTTTGGTGCACGTAATAACCCGATTGCGGGCGCGCCCGGATCAAGCCTTGGTCTTCAAGATTGGCGTAGGCCTGCAACACCGTCGCATGGCTCACATTTAGCTGTGAGCTCATCTTGCGCACCGAGGGCACACGCTCCCCCGGCTGGTAGACGCCACGCCGGATATCCTCAGCCAGCTGCTGAGCAATACGTTGATAAAGCAAAAGGTTGGTCATGGCGCGGCACTCGATGTTCAGGCATTTTTTTTATATGAAGCATTTTTGTGATGAACAATACCGGAACAGTTTAGAAGTGTACGGGCACAGTTGCCACTATTCTGAGCCGTACAGTGCAGACCGCGGGTTAACTGTATGGGTGAGCGGCATAGAACCTGTAGGAGCGAGCTTGCCTCGCGATCTTTTGATCGTTTAAAAGATCGCGAGGCAAGCTCGCTCCTACCAGACGGTATTGCGCTTAGCGAGCGGCGCCCAATTGGCCTTTATCGTCAGAGAAGACGATTTCAACCCGACGGTTTTGCGCCCGGCCGCGCTCGGTGGCGTTAACGTCCACCGGGTACTGGTCGCCATAACCGGCCACTTGAACGCGCTTTTCGTCGATCCCCAGGTCGACCAGCGTATCGGCTACGGTCTGGGCCCGCGCCAGCGACAGGGTGAGATTGTCTTCTGTACCACCGGTGTTGTCGGTGTAACCCTCAATGCGCACGATGCGCTTGGGGTTCAGTTGCAGAAACTGCACCAGCTTGAGGACTGTGCGGTTAGCCGAGTTTTTCAGGTCCGCTTCGCCGGTATCAAACAACACGTCGCCCAAGGTCATGACTAAACCACGGTCAGTCTGCGTGGTCGCCAGGCTGATGATTTGCTCTTCCAGCCATTTGCCCTGCTGCTGAACACTCAACAACTTGGCTTCGCGCAAGGCCAGTTGCAGGCGCTGACGCTCTAGCTCGAGCTTGGCCGCACGCTCCTCATTGAGCACTTTTTGCGTGTGCTCACGGGCAATCTCGCTATAACGCTGGCTGAGGTATGCGTAGTGCACCACATCATCGCCACTGCCCCAGTAGCTGGACAATCGGTCGGCGCGAGCCAGCGATTCACCGGCGCGAATCACGTCTTTAGGCGCGATGCGCAAGACGTTGCTGTCTTCTTTAACCGCCTGGAAATCGCTGTTGGCCTGCTGCAAGGCCTGCTCGCCACTGTGATGCCCGGCGCAACCGGCCAGGCTGATGCTGCCTAACAACACGGCACTGCTGAAAACACTGGATTTGAGACTCATTGGGCCTCCGCCAGTTGTTTGCGCAAGCGGGTAATGCGGGTGTTGAGCACGTTCAATTGTTCCTGGCTTTTTTGCGTCAAAACCCGCGCCTCGGCCAGGCGAGCATCAAGCTCAGCCTGCTCGGCCTGCAGGCGCGCGTCTTTGTAAGACTCTTCAAGCATATCGGCCTGAGCATGGGCCAGCTTGTCTTCAGCCTGTTTGAGTTCAGGCATATCGTCGGCATTCGCGCCGACCGCCCTGGCTTGCTCCAAGGCTTGTTCGCTCAAGCGTATTTGTTGATTCGGTGCAGGGTCGTTCGCACACCCCGCCAGAGCCATAACAGCCAGGGCTGCGAAAAGAGGTCGAATCGTCACTAAAAATTCCTACTGTTTTGGGGCGCTGAGCGGTTGCTGCAGTTGCGATTTCCACCGCTCCAGATTGCGTTGCAAAGCGGCCTCGGCCATGCCGGAGGCGGGCAATTCTGTCATCTTTTTGGCGAGCTGTCCGCGCAACCACGGCTCATTGCACGCTGAGTCATGGGAGATCGCCAAAAACAGCCCCGGCTGATCAATCGGTTGCGAATGCGCTTGCAAGTCATCGGCGATGCCCAAGGTTTGCGCCGTCGCCATGCCGGCATAACGCCCGGCCAACACGTATTCGACCTGGCCCAGCAACAGCTTTTGAAACGCCTGGGTCAGGCCGGGTTGCGGCTTTAGGGTGAGCTGACGTTGCGCAAAAGCATCAAAAGATTCGGTCAGCCGGGCCTTCTCGGAGAGCGCGCCAGTATGCCCGTGCAAGTCAGCCGGCGTTTCGTAGTGCAAGGCCGAGTCTTTGCGCGTCCACACCAGGTAATCGTTACGCACCAGCGGCGGGTGGATGTAATCCAGGGAGTTCAGCCCGGCCAGGGTCAGCGGCGTATCAAGCAGCATGTCCATGCGCCCGGTGCGCACTTCGTCCTGAGCCTGGGAACGCTTGCCCGCATAAAGCACCTCAACCTTGATGCCCAGCTCTTCGGCAGCGTGCTGCAACAGATCGGCACTGGCACCGATCAAATGGGTGGGATTGGCGGGGTCGCGCCACAGATACGGCGGCGCATCGGGGCTGCCGGTCACGATCAGGCGCTCGCATTTACCCGCAGCCTCGGACAGCAAAGGCATCAATGCCAACCCCAATAACAACCTGCTTACCTTACGCACATCCATATTCCTACGCTCCACGTGGATCATTCAAACGCATAAAAAAAACCCGGTCATTCAGGCTGTTAAGAGAAAGCTGAACACTGGGTGCTCTGCCCTTCCTGACAGCCCGGATAACCGGGCTCTTTATAAGTGAAGCGACTGGATTAAACCAGTTTCTCCAGCTCAGGTACTGCTTCGAACAAGTCCGCCACCAGACCGTAATCGGCTACCTGGAAGATCGGCGCTTCTTCGTCCTTGTTGATCGCAACGATCACTTTGGAGTCTTTCATACCGGCCAAGTGCTGGATCGCGCCGGAGATACCGACGGCGATGTACAGCTGTGGCGCAACGATTTTGCCGGTCTGACCGACCTGCATGTCGTTCGGTACAAAACCTGCGTCAACTGCAGCACGCGAGGCGCCCACAGCAGCGCCCAGCTTGTCGGCCAGAGCGTACAGGTGTTTGAAGTTGTCACCGTTTTGCATGCCGCGACCGCCAGAAACGACGATTTTGGCTGCGGTCAGTTCAGGGCGGTCCGACTTGGCCAGCTCTTCACCAACGAACGACGAAGTACCTGCATCGTGAACCGCTGCCACGGCTTCAACAGCAGCCGAACCACCTTCAGCAGCAACCGGGTCGAAACCGGTCGCACGCACGGTGATCACTTTGACTGGCGCAGTCGACTGCACGGTCGCAATGGCGTTACCGGCGTAGATTGGGCGAGTGAAGGTGTCAGCGCTGACCACCGAAACGATCTCGGAGATCTGGTCAACGTCCAGCTGCGCAGCAACGCGCGGCAGGATGTTTTTGCCGTTGGAGGTCGCGGCAGCCAGGATGTGGCTGTAGCCTTTACCCAGCTCAGCGACCAGCGGAGCAACGTTTTCTGGCAGTTGATGCGCGTAAGCGGCGTTGTCTGCCACCAGCACTTTAGCCACGCCAGCAATTTTTGCGGCCGCTTCAGCGACTGCGCCAATGCCTTGGCCTGCCACCAGGACGTTGATATCGCCACCGATTTTGGCAGCGGCGGCTACGGTGTTCAGTGTGGCTGGAGCCAGTACTTTGCCGTCGTGTTCTGCGATTACCAAGATAGTCATTGTTAGATTACCTTCGCTTCGTTTTTCAGTTTCTCGACCAGTTCAGCCACCGACTTGACCTTGATGCCCGCGCTGCGTGCAGCCGGTGCTTCAACTTTCACGGTTTTGTTGGTCGAAGCCGTCGAAACGCCCAACGCGTCTGGCGTCAGCACTTCCAGCGGTTTCTTCTTGGCTTTCATGATGTTTGGCAGAGACGCGTAGCGCGGCTCGTTCAAACGCAGGTCGGTGGTGACGATGGCCGGCAGGCTCAGCGAAACAGTTTGCGCGCCGCCGTCGATTTCACGGGTCACAGCAACCTTGTCGCCCGACACTTCTACTTTAGAAGCGAAGGTACCCTGACCGTAACCGGTCAGCGCAGCCAGCATTTGGCCCGTTTGGTTGTTGTCGCTGTCGATGGCCTGTTTACCCAGGATCACCAACTGAGGCTGTTCCTTGTCGACCACAGCCTTGAGCAGCTTGGCCACGGCCAGCGAGGTCAGGTCTTCGGCGGATTCGACGAGGATGGCGCGATCGGCACCCAGAGCCAGCGCGGTGCGCAGTTGCTCTTGAGCGGTAGTCGGGCCGATGGAGACGACGACGATTTCAGTCGCAACGCCTTTTTCTTTCAGGCGTACGGCTTCTTCCACAGCGATTTCGCAGAAGGGGTTCATCGACATCTTGACGTTGGCGAGGTCAACGCCGGAATTGTCCGCCTTGACGCGTACTTTAACGTTGTAATCGACCACTCGTTTGACAGCTACAAGAACCTTCATGGATTCCTCGTTACTCTCCGGTGAAAAGAAAGTCGCCTAGGCGAACCTGGCGGTTGATGCTCATCAGCACAAGGGCACCTCCAAAGATCGTTGCTATGCCCTTCCCGTGCGACCGTCTGTCAGGTGTGACTACCAAGTCATCCACCAAAAGGACGTGTAAACTCCGCTCAAAAAATGTCAGGCTCCTGCACGCTTATGCCTGTGCCCTGTCTTTAGAGGTGCTCTTGAAACCAACAATCAGCCTACGGCGAGCGCAAAACCGCCCGTATCTTGACCGGAACACCATTTGCGGTCAATACAGCAAATCGGCCACTTTAGAGCCGCGTGTCATTGATTTGTCTGGCTTGCAGCGAATTCAAACAAACGTTTGTATTGGACGCTGCTAGTGGTGTAGATATAATGCGCGCCCATAGAGAGAGCGGCGCCTCATCCATTGCGTCTTCGACTGCAAAGCGAGGGAATAATGGATGAAACGCCAAACCTCCAATTAGAAAACACCGTTGAGCCTTGAGTAGGAGATAGCCTGTGGAACGCGAATACATGGAATTCGACGTGGTCATCGTCGGCGCCGGCCCTGCCGGTTTGTCCGCCGCCTGCCGTCTTAAGCAGAAGGCCGCCGAAGCCGGTAAAGAAATCAGCGTCTGCGTGGTTGAAAAAGGCTCCGAAGTCGGCGCTCATATTCTGTCCGGTGCGGTATTTGAACCCCGCGCCCTGAACGAATTGTTCCCGGACTGGAAAGAACTCGGCGCACCGCTGAACACACCGGTGACCCGTGATGACATTTATGTACTGCGCAGCGACAGCACTGCGACAAAAGTACCTGACTTCTTTGTGCCTAAAACCATGCACAACGAAGGCAACTACATTATTTCCCTGGGCAACCTGTGCCGCTGGCTGGCTCAGCAGGCCGAGAACCTGGGCGTAGAAATCTACCCGGGCTTCGCCGCCCAAGAAGTGCTGTTCGATGAAAACAACGTGGTTCGCGGGATCATCACCGGCGACCTGGGCGTTGACCGCGAAGGCAAGCCGAAAGAAGGTCTGTACACCCCCGGCATGGAACTGCGCGGCAAGTACACCTTGTTCGCAGAAGGCTGCCGCGGCCATTTGGGCAAGCAACTGATCGAACGCTTCAAGCTCGACAGTGACGCAGACAGCCAGCACTACGGCATCGGCCTGAAAGAAATCTGGGAAATCGATCCTGCCAAGCACCAGCCTGGCCTGGTCGTACACACCGCAGGCTGGCCGCTGGACATCACCAGCAACGAAAACACTGGCGGTTCTTTCCTTTATCACCTGGAAAACAACCAGGTCGTGGTCGGTCTGATCGTCGACCTGTCCTACAGCAACACCTTCCTGTCGCCGTTCGATGAGTTCCAGCGCCTCAAGCACCACCCGGTCCTCAAGCAGTACCTGGAAGGCGGCAAACGCATCAGCTACGGCGCACGCGCACTGGCAAAAGGTGGCCTGAACTCGCTGCCAAAAATGGTCTTCAACGGTGGCGCACTGATCGGATGCGATCTGGGCACCATGAACGTGGCCAAGATTAAAGGCAGCCACACCGCCATGAAGTCCGGCATGCTCGCTGCCGACGCCGTGGCCGACTCGCTGTTTGCAGGCTCCGAAGGCGGTGACGCACTCAACACTTACGTTGAGTCTTTCAAAGCCAGCTGGTTGTACGAAGAACTGTTCGCCAGCCGTAACTTCGGCCCGGCGATGCACAAGTTCGGCCCGCTCATGGGCGCAGGCTTCAACTGGGTCGATCAGAACTTCTTCGGCGGCAAACTGCCGTTCACCCTGCACGACACCAAACCAGACTATGCCTGCCTGAAGCTGGCCAAAGACTGCAAGAAGATCGACTACCCGAAACCGGACGGCAAACTCAGCTTCGACAAACTCAGCTCGGTCTTCCTCTCCAGCACCAACCACGAAGAAGAACAGCCGTGCCACCTCAAGCTGCGTGACGCGAGCATTCCGATCAACGTTAACCTGCCGCTCTACGACGAACCTGCCCAGCGTTACTGCCCGGCTGGCGTGTATGAAGTGATTACTCAGGAAAGCGGCGAGAAGCGTTTCCAGATCAACGCGCAAAACTGCGTGCACTGCAAAACCTGTGACATCAAAGACCCGTCGCAGAACATCACCTGGGTAACCCCGGAAGGTGCTGGCGGCCCGACTTACCCGAACATGTAAGTCCGTAGGAGCGAGCTTGTCTCACGATCTTTTGATCGTTTAAAAGATCGCGAGGCAAGCTCGCTCCTACAGCGTCCGGGCGCTCAGCACACCGAGCTTTCACACCCCGGGCTGCGCTCAAAATAGCGTTTGTACTCGCGACTGAACTGCGAAGTACTCTGGTAACCCACCCGCTCGGCCACTTGCGCCACACCCAAGCCTTCATTGCTTAACAGCAGTTGTTGCGCCCGCAACAGGCGCAGGCGCTTGAGGTACTGCACCGGCGACAGCAATGTGCTGCGCTTGAAGTGCTCATGAAAGGTCGACGCGCTCATGTTCGCGCAACGGGCCAAGGTCTCAACATTCAACGGCTCGGCAAAATGCTCATGCAAATGGGTCAGCGAGGCCGCGACCCGGGCAAACTGACCCTGCTGCTCAACCAACGCCCGCAACACGCTGGCTTGCGGACCGCGCAAGGCGGCGAACAAGACTTCGCGCAAGCGCGCCCGCCCCATGATCCGGCACTCCAGCGGGTCATGCAGGCAGCGCAATAAACGCTCAACCGACTGACGCATCTCATCATCCAGCACAGCCGAGGTCATGGACTCCGGGGTCTGGGCGATACTGCGCTCAGGATCCAGGCCCATGGCCAGCACCAACTCTCCGAGCACCGCCCGGTCAATGCTGATCGCGACGCCCAGCAGCGGCATCTCTTCAGACGCAAAGGTTTCGCACTCAAACGGCACCGACAAGGCCTGCACCAGGTAATGCCCGGCGCCGTACTCCATGGTCCGGGTGCCCAGATAGGCCACCTTGCTGCCCTGGGCGATGACCATCAGGCTCGGCTCATAGATCTGCGGCATCCGCGCCACGGTGTTGCAGGCCGACACCACGCGCACCTCAGGCATCAGGGTAGGAACAAAGCCCAGGCGGTTGGCCAGCGGTTTGATAAGGGACACCAGCGTGGCGTTCTCATCGCGGTGACGCGTTAAAAACATGGAAATAATTCACAGCAGTAATGGATCGCCGCATCTTCGCAGAATTGATCAATAAAGCGACAGTTGCTCCGCGAGTTCGGACGAATAGGCATGACACGCGGAGGAATCGTCATAGTCCTGCAAGGACTGCGGGCGCACACTTGCGCCCTGTTCACAGCTATCGCAATTCGAGGTTTCCCATGTCCAACGTCACTTACAACGCCATCGGCTATGCCGCTCAAACCTCTTCAGCGCCACTTGCTCCGATGCAGTTCAACCGCCGCGCACCGCGCCCGGACGACGTAGCCATCGAAGTCCTGTACTGCGGCGTCTGCCACTCAGACATCCACCAGGCACGCAACGAGTGGGGCTTTGCGGTGTACCCGGTGATGCCGGGCCACGAGATCGTCGGCAAAGTCACCGCCATCGGCGACAAAGTCACCAAGCACAAAGTCGGCGACCTGGTCGGTGTGGGTTGCATGGTTGACTCATGCCGCGAGTGCTCGGCCTGTAAAGAAGACCTGGAGCAATACTGCCTGGAAGGCGCGACCATGACCTACTGCACGCCAGACCGGGTCGACGGCACCAACACCATGGGCGGCTACTCGGACAGCATCGTGGTGAGCGAGCACTTTGTCGTGCGCATCCCTGAAAACCTCGACCCGGCCAGCGCTGCCCCGCTGCTGTGCGCCGGTATCACCACCTACTCTCCGCTGCAGCACTACGGCGTAGAAGCGGGCGATAAAGTCGGCGTTCTGGGCATGGGCGGCCTGGGCCATATGGGCATCAAGTTTGCCAAGGCCATGGGCGCAGAAGTGACCTTGTTCACCCGCTCGGCGGCCAAGGCAGAAGAAGCCTACAAACAAGGTGCCGATCACGTGATCGTGTCCACCGACCCGGAGCAAATGAAAGCCGCTGCCGACCGCTTCGACTTCCTGCTGGACACCATCCCGGTTCCCCACGACCTCAACCCCTACCTCGAAACCCTGCGTTTTGATGGCGTGCACATCCTCGTGGGCCTGATCGAACCGGTCGACCCGGCACTGGATGCGTTCAACCTGGTGTTCAAGCGTCGCGTACTGGCTGGCTCGTTGATCGGCGGCATTGCTGAAACCCAAGAAATGCTCGACTTCAGCGCAGCCAACGGCATCACCTGCGACATCGAAATGCTCGACATCAAAAACATCAACGAGGCGTTCGAGCGCGTGGTGAAAGGCGACGTCAAATATCGCTTTGTGATCGACATGAAAACCCTGAAGGCTTAACCACCGCCCCCTTGTAGGAGCGAGCTTGTCTCGCGATCTTTTGATCGTTAAATGATCGCGAGGCAAGGACTGGGTTTTAGTCCGGCTCAGGCCCGATGACGAAGAATTCGCCGCTGCTCCACACACCCAGCCAGTTCTGGCCGTCGAGGGTGCGTGACACGGCCAATTCGACCAGTTGGTAGAACACGTTGCGATGGATCAACGCTTCCAGGTTACGCCGCACCAGCAGGTAAGGCGCGGGCTCTTGTGTCTTGGGGTCGATCTCGATGCGCAACGGGTGTTCTTTGTCTGCCGTGATCAGTTCGTCGACGTTGGTGTTAAAGCGCAGCACTTGCTGCTCGCCCTGCCCTTCTACTTCCAGGGTAACCGCGACAAACGGCGCGTCATCGACGGTGATGCCCACTTTTTCCACGGGCGTGATTAAAAAGTAGTCATCGCCATCACGGCGAATAATGGTCGAGAACAGTTTGACCATTGGCTTGCGCCCAATCGGCGTGCCCATGTAGTACCAAGTGCCATCACGGGCGATGCGCATGTCGATATCGCCACAAAAAGCCGTGTCCCACAGATGAACCGGAGGCAGCCCCTTGTCGGCCTTGGGGATTTGCGCCAACAGGTTACTGACGTCTACCGGCTCACTCATGCTGCTCTCCTCGACTTATTGATCGCTCAAGCCTATCAAGCTGCGCGCGTACTTAGCCAGCGGCGGGCCGATCAGGTCTTCGGGCTTGTTGTCGTGGAACGTCAGCAAGCCGCCACGGCTGCGGATGGTCGCAGTGTCGATCAGGTACTGAGTGCTGGTTTCAATCAACATGACCTGGATCACGCCACTGTCGACACCCAGGCGGCTGATTTCTTCCTGATCGAGCCATTCGTCGCTGTTGCCAATACGGTCGTCCGCCCGGGCGAAACGGGTGTACAGCAGGTAGTGCGCACCAAAGCCGCGGGCTTCAGCCATGGCGGCGTCCAGCCCTTCCGGTGCTTTGGCCCGGCGCACCATGGGGAAGTATTCAACAAAGCCGTTAAAGGCTTCTTCGGCCACCACGTTGGGCCGCACATACGGGTCGCCCACAGGCGCGAACGGCCCTTGGGCGATGTAGATAAAGGAGTCTGGCTGAATGCGCAGCGAGTTGCTGCGGCGCGTATTGCTGTGATCGAGCAACCCGGCGTCGCTCATCTGATAACGCACGCCCTCGCCCATGTCACTGACCGTCATACAGCCGCTCAGCGCCAAAACAGCCAGCCCCCCAACCAGACTACGCATTCTATTCTCCCAATGGCCGGCGACAGAAAACCGGCGAATAGTCGCGTAATGCAGTTTGCGCGCCAGTTTGAGTGACTTCAGCCGCCGATAATCTTCATTACCGTGGCGCCACCCGAGAAGGCGATGTCCTGCTTGTCGCCCAGAGCTTTCATCAGCAGCCCTTGCAGCGCTGGCAAGGCTTCGTGACGCGGCTTGTTAAGCAGGTCACCGACATAGTGACGATTGCTCGACGACAAACAGCCATGCAGCCAGCCCGTCGATGACAGGCGCAAACGCGAGCAGGTTCGACAGAACGGCACGCTTTCGTTGGCGATGACGCCAAAATAGCCGTGACTCGGGATGTGATAGCGCACTGCCGTGGCATCCATGGGCGCGTCGGCTTGCAGGTATTCGTAACGTTCGCCGATCAACGCAAGCAATTGTTGCAGGCTGACGAACTGCTGCAAAAACCCGTTGCCGTCACTGGCCAAGTGCCCCATACGCATGAGTTCGATAAAACGCAGCTCGTATCCCTGCTCAAGGCAGTAGTCCAGCAAGGGCATGACTTGATCAAGGTTTTGCCCGCGCAGCGGCACCATATTGACCTTGATGTTCATGCCGGCGGCACGGGCTTGCCGCATCCCGTCGAGCACCGTCGGCAAATCGCCGCCACGGGCAATTCGGCGGAACGCCACAGGGTCGAGGGTATCCAGGGAAACGTTGAGTCGACGAATGCCCGCGTCGAGCAGTAACGGCAATTTACGCGCAAGCAACTGGCCGTTTGTGGTCAGGCTGATATCACTCAAACCCAACTGGCCGACTTCACGCATAAAGGTTTCAAGCTTGGGACTGACCAACGGCTCGCCGCCGGTGATGCGCAAGCGTTCAATCCCGGCCGCTTCAATCAGGTAAGCGACCCCACGCACCATGGCTTCGGCCGACAGCTCGTCCTGCGCCGCGACCAGCCGCTTGCCGTTCGGCACACAGTAAGTGCAGGCGTAGTTACAGGCAGAGGTCAGACTGATACGCAAATTGCGAAAGCGTCTGCCTTGGCGGTCAACAATCATGGAGGGCTCCGGCGCGGGGAATAAGGGCCGCAGCAGAACAGGACTGACGCGTCATGCTCTGCTACGACCCAAGCCCGAGTATAGACCTGACGGCATTCGGCCACGTCAGGAAATTACTCGACCGCAGGCGTGTCCGTGTCACGCTTGCGCTTGTTGCCCATGCGCACGCCGATGTCCATCAGGAACTGGAAAAAGCCTTCCTGATCTTCCAGCACATTGCTCCAGAACGGCGAGTGATACAGCGCCACAGCGCCGTGCACCAACGCCCAGGCGGCGCAATAGTGGAAGTAAGGCGGGACATCTTCGAGCTTGCCTTCGCTGATCCGGCCTTTGATCAGCAGGGTCAGGTGTTCAAAGTTGGACGCGCGGATTTTGTGCAGTTCTTCAACCAGCTCAGGCACTTGGTTGCCTTTGACGACCTTTTCTTCCAGGCGATCAAACAGCCGATAGCGCTGAGGATCGCGCATGCGGAATTCAAAGTAGGCACGTGACAGCGCCTCTTTGTCTTTATCCACATCTGCGGAGTGCAGCAACGTGTTCAAGTCACGTTCGTAGTCGAGCATCAGCCGCAGATAGATCTCGGCCTTGGACTTGAAGTGCTTGTAGATCGTGCCTTTGCCAATACCCACGGCATCAGCAATCATCTCGACGGTGACGCTGTCTTCACCTTGTTCGAGGAACAGCTTGAGCGCGGTATCGAGAATTTCTTGCTCACGGCGACGAAACTCACGGACCTTACGGGGTTCTTTGTGCATAAGAAAAGGTCTGTAGGGGTCAAAATAGAAGCGGAGTATTATGCATTAGTCACGCTAAATTGCACGGACCATCCTACCGCTGGATGTTTACAGCTGAACACAGAGCCACAGAAGCGTACTCAAACGAATTGCGAGTATTCCAAATCTGTTTAAAAAACGACCAATGCGTCACTGGACGTTCGACAAAGCTGACCAATACTTACCTTGTCGGCGTTACATCCCCCCAAATGCCACGCCGACATTTGAGGCGGCACTGGATGTGCACCTCTGTTTTACTCCTAATGGTCTTAACCCGGATTCCCCAGAGTCCGGGTTTTTTTTGCATTTTTCTTTGTAGGAGCGAGCTTGCCTCGCGATCTTTTGATTTTCCAAAAGATCGCGAGGCAAGCTCGCTCCTATGTATGGACTCGCCCCCCACTGTCAACCCGCTTTTGCCCACTGACACCCGGCTGCATCTATGTATAAGGCCTATTCTAGGAAGCCATAATCGGCTTCTGGCCAACATTTTATG
>NZ_JYLD01000005.1 GCF_001043025.1 Pseudomonas helleri
TTACATCGAGATGTTTTACAACCCAAAACGACGCCACAGTTTCAACAATCAGCTGTCACCGGTAGAGTTTGAAAAGCGTTACGCAGCGAGCCTGGAGAGTGTCTAGGAAACCCGGGGCGATTCACTGCTCTTAAGTTCCTACGCTTTACAGTTAAACTGTCGATACAGATCAGAAAGGTTTTAAGTTTTTGATCTTTTCTTTTAGTGTCTAGCTGTTCATGTGGTAACCACATAAATAAAGTCAAGGTCTAAAGCGATAGCTTTGATTTGTGTTGACTAATAATTGATGTGGTGTTCGACTGTGAGGTCGGTGGTGGTTGGTAGATCGAAAGATCAAGATCAAAGGCCGACTATGGCGTAGCCATGATAGAAATAGTAGCCACTGCTATAGCAGTGAATATAGATGCACACTTTCATTGCACAATTGAGGCAGTACGCTTCTCTTATATATCTGTCGTTAATTCAAGTTACTGACCCCCCCCCATGGCAGTCACTATCAAGTGGGCAGGCAGCAAGCAACTCTAATTGCCATTTCTTGATAGTGGTCTTGGATACGCCTGTTTGTCGTGCAATCGTCTTCACTGCTTCACCTTGCCCCAGTAATCGTAAAACCTCCTGTCGCTGCGGGTGTTCCTTCCGTCCTTGATTTTTTTTCTCTGTAGAATTGCTTGTCCAAAACGAAGTGAAGTCAATATCAACATCAAGCATTGCAAGTATTTTTGGGTGGCGTTCCAAGTGTAGTGCAATACCTCGCAGTGCAACTCTTGCGGCTTCGACGACCCGCTGAAGTTGTCTCAGGCTCATCGGCTCATGGTCGTAATTTAGTAAGCATTTTGAAGCGCTAGCCACGGAAATCTCTGACAGTCTGAGTAGCTTAGCAACGTCAGCAGGAGACACGCTGTACCTGCCATTAATCACTCCTGGCCCTGTATTGATAGCTCCATGGATATAATCGTCCAACCATGGTGTCGGTTTCTCTTCCACTTTGGCTGCCAAAATTACAGCATACAAAGGATTCTCAACGACCGGTTGTTTACGGCCTTTTGTGCTTTTTGTCTTGGGGTGCGGTCGAGCCTTGGTTGTGGGTAGAGTGGAGACTGTTGCTATGTGTCCGCTTTTCGCTGCCGGAGTGAAAAGCACGATTGGAGTGCCGTCCTCGTCAGAAACGTAGTTAGCTGCTTCCTTTCTGGATGGTGCTGGGTAATCAATTGATTCGGGGGCATACTCAGAGAAGATGTAGCAGCCCAGCAGCTCGCCTGTAGCCTTGTCGAAGACAAAACCGTCAATGGTAGTGGTGCGGTGTTTGGTAAGTATGGAGCGAATATCAGGCTCAGATACTGCGGTGTGGATCACTTTGTTTGGGGCGACATAAATCATTCTCTTCTTTCTCCTTTTCAAGTTCAGTTCATAGGCAATCTCTCGAGTTCTGCCGGTTGGTATTGGTAAATCGCGGACGCAAAAAAACCTCCATCTGCAAGGCACTGTTTACGCAGTGGTCGCGGGGGAGGTTCTGGAATGTCTGCTGACTAGCATTGGTCAGCCGATAAATATATCTTGCTGTTGCTTTTTGTGCAACTAATTTTTAAAGATTATTTGATGTGTTGGAGAGCCTCAAGCATGGCTTTCAGTGGAGTCCTGCTGCCATACACACCAAAAGTGACAGCGCTATCCTCATGCCCAACAATTCTCTTGATCAGCGAGTCTTGTACGCCAGCGTCCCGCAGGTCATCGATCAGTGTGTGTCGGAAGCTGTGGAACGTCTTCTTGTTGTCATCAATCCCGCGCTTCACCTTGTACCTCCCAAACCACTTGGAGGGCGCATGACCCAACTTTCCACGCACTGGTTCAAGCTCAGGAAATAATCTATGGGTTCCACTGTTTCTGGCTGACTCAACATGCCGTAGTAACCCCTCCTCAACCAGAAGCGGGTGTACTGGCAGCATGCGTCGGCTGCTTGTGTTCTTTAGATTCTGACCTTCGCTGCTGTCATCTACGCGGATGCATTGAATGCCTTGTTGCTCAACAAAGTCATCGACACGTAGCTGACACAACTCTTCCAGTCGGGCGCCTGTGTAGCGGCCCAGCAATGGTATCCAGTAGCGCCAAGGATGTTTTCGAGCTTCAGTTTTGAGTGCATTCAGGTCGAGAAGGGCGGTCAGGTCACGCTGTTCAAATGATAAGCGTGCTTCCTTTGCTGAACCCGTCATCATCTTGAGTCCGGTCAACGGGTTGTCTTGCATGTATCCGTTGGTTTTGCACCAGTTCATAAATGCTGAGAGTTTGCGCAAACGATTGTTCACCGTAACTGCGGTGACAGCTTTGTAGGAGCTACCAGACTCAACCACCTGTAGCAACGTCTTGCCTTTGAACTCAGGTCGTAGTCCGAAGTATTGAGGGCAACGGCTCAAGCGATCTTTAAGCAGGCGTGCTTGATTTACATCAAATGCAGCAATAGGCATATCGCCCATCAATTCAAATAAGTCTCGCAGTGAGCGTTCTACTTCGTGTGTGCTCACTTCACGCCATGTGCCTCCCCGTTTACCTTCTTCGATGTATCTCTTGGATAAGGTGCCAAGGGTAGGGCTGGTGCTGACGTTTACTTGCTTGGGTGAAATGACTGAGGAGCTCCGTACGACAGATTGAATTGCTGGTGCAGGCGTAGCGTCTCGCCACCTAGTACACAGCGTACGGAGCGCCTGAAGGTCTGCTAGAGGGTGTTCAAGTAAATGCTCGTGCACCTTCTGAGCAATGTGGCTTGCAGTGAATAACGCGGACTGACGCTCACGCAGGTTGAGGCTGAAGCGTAGGGTTTGCCGATTAGGGAATAGGTGCTTGGGCAGCCGCAGATTCATGTAGTAAACGGAGTTGCGGCGGACGATGTAGGCCATAAGTGGAACACCAAAGTGGAACAGTCGAGTGGAACAATGCTGACTGCACCCCAGATTTATGACTCCCCGTACGGTGTGTCGGTACGGGTGCTTGGAAGCAACCTCAAAAGCCTGAAACCCTTACCCCATATGGCTTGCAACGATTACCGAGCATGCTTGCATGCTACATGGTCAGAGCCGGAAGGCAGCAGCCACAGCGGGAACATTGTGTGCCGGGGTGTGGCTGGTGGGGTTGCCTCCATTTTAAGAATCCTCAATTGGCAGGGTTTTTAGTCCAAAACAAAATCTTCTCCTCTATAAATCTCGACGGCTGAATGCTTGGTCGACGTATTTTCATGTCTGCTTGAAATGCCCGGCCATGAGCGCCTGAGCAGTTAAAAGCGCGCACCGGATGCAATTTTGCCCCTGCTCCGCTAGCATTAGCCCCTTCCGCTTTTCAGACGCGACGGTTATCAATGAGTTATCAGGTTCTTGCACGTAAATGGCGTCCGCGCTCGTTCCGCGAAATGGTCGGCCAGACCCATGTGCTCAAGGCTCTGATCAACGCTCTGGACAGTCAGCGCCTGCACCACGCCTATCTGTTTACCGGTACGCGCGGCGTCGGCAAGACCACCATTGCGCGGATCATCGCCAAATGCCTGAACTGTGAAACAGGTATCACCTCGACGCCGTGTGGGACGTGTTCGGTGTGCCGTGAGATCGATGAGGGGCGTTTTGTCGACCTGATCGAGATCGACGCCGCGAGCCGGACCAAGGTCGAGGACACGCGAGAGCTGCTCGACAACGTGCAGTACGCTCCAAGCCGTGGGCGCTTCAAGGTCTATCTGATCGACGAAGTGCACATGCTTTCCAGCCATTCCTTCAATGCGCTGTTGAAAACCCTTGAAGAGCCGCCGCCCTACGTCAAATTCATTTTGGCGACCACCGATCCGCAAAAGCTGCCGGCGACGATTCTGTCTCGCTGCCTGCAGTTCTCGCTTAAAAACATGACCCCCGAGCGCGTTGTCGAGCATTTGACCCATGTGTTGAGTGTCGAGAACGTGCCGTTCGAAGACGATGCACTGTGGCTGCTGGGCCGTGCCGCAGATGGTTCGATGCGTGACGCCATGAGCCTGACCGACCAGGCGATTGCCTTCGGTGAGGGCAAAGTGTTGGCGACGGATGTGCGGGCGATGCTCGGCACGCTGGATCACGGCCAGGTATTTGATCTGTTGCACGCCTTGATCCAGGGTGATGCACGGGCACTGCTGGAGGCTGTGCGGCACTTGGCCGAGCAGGGCCCGGACTGGAATGGTGTGCTTTCCGAGATCCTTAACGTTTTCCACCGCGTGGCGATTGCCCAGGCGTTGCCTGAAGGCGTCGACAACGGTCACGGCGACCGCGACCGGGTGCTGGCGCTGGCGCAAGCGATGCCTGCCGAAGACGTTCAGTTTTATTACCAGATGGGCCTGATCGGCCGACGCGATCTGCCGTTGGCGCCAGACCCGCGTGGCGGCTTTGAAATGGTCTTGCTGCGAATGCTGGCCTTCCGCCCGGCGGACACCGGCGATGCGCCGAGTCAGCCGCTAAAGCCAGTGGGGATCAGCCAGGCCACAGTTGATTCCGCCAACACCGTGGCGGGCTCGACGGCTGTTACACCGCGCACAGAACCCGCTCCGGTGGCAGTGGCTGCGCCGGTTCCTGAAGTCGTGGCTCCTGCACCTGAAGTGGTGGCCCCTGTAGTGGCTCCTGAAGCACCGCCTGCAGTCGAAATCGACTTGCCCTGGAATGAGCGCCCGGCGCCGGTGATCGAAGACGAGATCACGCCAGAGCCTGTGCTCGAGACTGTCAGTGAGCAGCCGGATTTACCGCCCATGCCGCTGCCGACCCCGGACAGCGTGGTGCCTGACGCGCCGGAGTGGGTTGCCGAACCTGTTCACGAGCCAACGCCCGAGCAAGTCGACGCCGCGCTGTCCGGTATGGACCGCGACGATGAACCGCCGCTGGACGAAGACTACATTGAGCCGGACATGGATTCTGCGGCCTATAGTTACCTGGACGAGTTGGCCAGCGAACATGCCGTCGAGCCGCAACCCGAGCCCGAACCATTACCGGCAGCCATGCCTGCCACGGGCTTGGCCCTTGAATGGCTGAACATGTTCCCCCAATTACCGGTATCAGGGATGACGGCCAGTATTGGTGCCAACTGCACCTTGATTGCGGTTGATGGCGATGACTGGCTTCTGCACCTGGACCCGGCCCATAGCGCCCTGTTTAACTCGACCCAGCAGCGCCGCTTGAATGATGCGTTGAACCAGTTTCATCAGCGCACACTCAAAGTGACCATTGAGCTGGTCAAGCCTGAGCAGGAAACCCCGGCCCAGGCCGCTTCGCGCTTGCGTGCAGAGCGTCAGCGCCTGGCTGAAGAGTCCATCTACGCAGACCCGTTGGTCCAGCAAATGATTGAGCAGTTCGGTGCAGCCGTGCGTGACGATACGATTCAACCTGTCGATGTTATTGAGGCGCAGGCCTCGTAACACCGGCTAGATACTGACAGCCCGCAGTCATTGTGACTGCGGGTGCATTGTGCAAATAACGTTTGAGGTGATTCCCATGATGAAAGGTGGCATGGCCGGCCTGATGAAGCAGGCGCAGCAGATGCAGGAAAAAATGGCCAAGATGCAGGAAGAACTGGCCAACGCTGAAGTCACCGGTAAGGCCGGTGGCGACATGGTGACGGTGGTCATGACCGGCCGTCACGACCTCAAGCGTGTGAACATTGACCCAAGCCTGCTTGAAGGCGTGAGCGAAGATGACCGCGAAGTGCTGGAAGACTTGTTCGCCGCTGCAGTCAACGACGCCGTGCGCAAGATCGAAGCCAACAGCCAGGACAAAATGTCCGGCGTAACCGCTGGCATGCAACTGCCACCGGGCATGAAGCTGCCGTTCTAAGGCGCTTAAAAATGCCGGGCCCAGCGCCCGGCATTTTTTTGCCTGCGGGTTGGCATTTGACGCTGGCCCGGACCACGGGTATAAACCGCCTCTCGTTGTTTTGTCGGACCTTTCTCTATGAGCTTCAGCCCCCTTATTCGCCAACTGATCGATGCCTTGCGCACGTTGCCCGGTGTCGGCCAAAAGACCGCACAGCGCATGGCCCTGCAACTGCTCGAGCGTGATCGCAGTGGCGGTTCGCGTTTGGCGCTGGCCTTGAGTCAGGCGATGGACGGTGTGGGTCATTGCCGCCAGTGCAGAACCCTGACCGAAGATGACTTGTGCCCGCAGTGCGCCGACGTGCGCCGCGATGACACCTTGCTCTGCGTGGTGGAAGGGCCGATGGACGTCTACGCCATCGAACAGACCGGCTATCGCGGACGTTATTTTGTGCTCAAGGGGCATTTGTCGCCCCTGGATGGCCTTGGGCCTGAGGCCATCGGGATTCCGCAACTGATGACGCGCATCGCCGAGCAGGGCACTTTCAAGGAAGTGATCCTGGCGACCAACCCGACCGTGGAAGGTGAAGCCACTGCGCACTACATTGCCCAGTTGCTGAGCAGCAAAGGCCTGATCGCGTCGCGCATCGCCCACGGCGTCCCGCTGGGTGGCGAGCTGGAGCTGGTCGACGGCGGCACCCTGGCGCATTCGTTTGCCGGGCGTAAACCGATCGCTTTGTGACGTTTTAAACGCCACCCTCACCCCAACCCTCTCCCAGAGGGAGAGGGGGCTTTACCGAGGTGTTCTCAGGTTCAGCGCAAGGCATTTAGATAGCAGAAAATCTAAAGTATCCCCCAATCAGTTCCTTCTCCCTCCGGGAGAGGGCTAGGGTGAGGGTTCTTGATTTATTCAGTCAACGAAAACTCAGTCAGACAAAACGTCGGCACACCCACTTCCTGCAAGCGCGCTGAGCCGCCCAATTCGGGCAAGTCAATAATTGACGCCGCTTCAAACACCTGTGCGCCCATGCGGCGCACCAGGTTCACCGCCGCCACCAGCGTCCCGCCTGTGGCGATCAAGTCGTCGACCAGCAGCAGCGAATCACCTTCGCACAAACTGTCGGCATGCACCTCCAGAAACGCTTCGCCATATTCCGTCTGGTAGCCTTCAGCCAATACGTCAGCGGGCAACTTGCCTTGCTTGCGAAACAGAATCAACGGTTTGTTCAGTTGATGCGCAAGCACTGAGCCAATCAGAAAACCACGGGCGTCCATGGCGCCGATATGGCTGAATTCAACTTCGACGTAACGCTCGATAAAGGCGTCGGCGATCACGCGCATGGCGCGGGGCGACTGGTAAAGCGGGGTGATGTCACGAAAGATCACGCCGGGCTTGGGGAAATCAAGCACCGGACGGATCAGGGATTTGAGGCAGAAGTCGTTGACCATGGGGGTGGGTGTCCTGGCGGGCTTCGGAGCCGCCAGTATACCCCTCATGCGGCCTGATCAGGCCTCCAGCGAACCACCGGCCAGCGCGCACAGCTTGATTGGGTCAAGAATGTGCACTTCTTTGCCTTCTGCGGTGATCAACTGGTTTTCTTGCAGCCGGGTAAACACCCGGGAGACGGTTTCCACGGCCAGGCCCAAGTAGTTGCCGATCTCGTTGCGCGACATGCTCAGGCGGAACTGGTTGGCCGAGAAGCCGCGGGCACGAAAGCGTGCAGACAGGTTGACGAGGAAGGTGGCGATGCGCTCATCGGCGGTCTTTTTCGACAGCAGCAACATCATTTGCTGATCGTCGCGAATTTCGCGGCTCATGATGCGCATCAACTGCCGGCGCAATTGCGGCAGTTGCACAGACAGTTCGTCCAGACGTTCGAAAGGGATTTCGCAAACAGGGGTGGTTTCCAGTGCCTGAGCCGAAACCGGATACGTTTCAGTGTCCATGCCTGACAGGCCGACCAATTCGCTCGGCAAGTGAAAGCCGGTAATTTGTTCTTCGCCGCTGTCACTCAGGCTGAATGTTTTGAGTGCTCCGGAACGTACGGCGTAGACCGAACCAAAGGTGTCGCCCTGGCGAAACAGAAACTCGCCTTTCTTCAGTGGCCGACCGCGCTTGACGATTTCCTCTAACGCATCCATGTCTTCCAAATTCAACGAAAGTGGCAAACAGAGAGGGGCAAGACTGCAATCCTTGCAGTGAGCCTGGTTATGAGCGCGCAGTTTTACTGGCTCGGACATTTCTTCAATCCTTGTGGGAAAACACACATAAGATGCAAGGGTAACTCAGCACGATGGGTGAGGCTAGGGCGCACCGGGTCGCGAGTCGGCCTCAAGTTGCAAAACGCACGGTCGATAGCGTGGTAATAGATATCCATTGTGAGCGAATTCATGTCGTCGATAGGTGCAATGACGTTTGGTCAAACTGGCATACCACCCAGTATTGAACCTGCCAAAAACACCCAAGAGGGGGCCGCAGCCAACAAGGGGGCCAAGGCCGATAAAGAAGAGGCGCCGCCACGGGCTGAAGGGGTCAAGGTGACCATCTCCGGGGCTGCCCTGAAGGCGGCCAGCGCCAGCAAGAATGAAAACAGCGATATTGAAGACAGTGGTTTGCCGGAGAACATTCAGAGCATTCTGAAGATGATCCGCGCTATCAAAAAGAAGATCGCTGAACAAATGGCCAAGCTGCAAGCGATCATGACCAACCGCAGCCTGAGCCCGGAACAGGCCCGGTCTCAGTCGATGGCGTTGCAGGCCGAAGTGGCCGGTTTGAACGCATCGTTGACCTCGGCCAACAACAGCTTGAACAAGGCGCTGCAAGAGTCCGGGGCGAGCAGTGACAGCATCGTCAAAGCCGCGTCCCTGGCCATGAAGTGATGACGCGGGTTTAGATCACCCGCGAGAAGCGTTGCCGGGGCTGCTGTGCCAGATATGCGTCGAACGCCATGCACACCGAGCGCACCAGCAACCGCCCTGCGGGCAGGACCGTCAGTTGCTCGTTGTTCAGTGCAATCAGGCCATCAGCCGCCATCGCCTCCAGCTCAGGCCATTGCGCAGAAAAATAGCCCCTGAAATCGATGTTGAAGGCCTGTTCGATGCGCGCGAACGGCAGGTGCAAATTGCAGATGATCTGCTGGATGACTTCGCGGCGAATCCGGTCGTCCTGATTGCACAGCAAGCCACGGCTGGTCGCCAGTTGCTCGCTGGCCAGCGTGTGCTGGTAGAGGGCAATGTCGCTGTTGTTCTGGCAGTACAGCTCGCCGATCTGGCTGATGGCCGACACGCCCAGGCCGATCAGGTCGCAATGGCCGTGGGTGGTATAACCCTGAAAGTTGCGCTGCAAGGTGGACTCTTCCTGGGCAATCGCCAGCTCATCGTCGGGCAAGGCGAAGTGGTCCATGCCGATATAGCGATAACCCGCGCCAGTCAGTTGCTCGATGGTGTGCTCAAGCATCTGCAGTTTGTCGGCAGGCGAAGGCAAATCACTGGTATTAATCCGCCGTTGCGGCTTGAAGCGCTCCGGCAAGTGCGCGTAGTTAAACACCGATAAACGATCCGGCTGCAGGCTGATTACTTCCTCAACGGTGCGCGCGAAAGCCATCGGGGTTTGCTTGGGCAAGCCGTAGATCAGGTCGATGTTGATCGAGCGAAACTGCAAAGTACGCGCCGCATCAATCACCGCGCGGGTCTCTTCCAGGCTTTGCAGGCGGTTGACCGCTCGTTGCACGGCGGGGTCGAGGTCTTGCAGGCCGATACTCACGCGGTTAAAGCCCAGCTCGCGCAACAAGCCCATGGTCGACCAGTCGGCTTCGCGTGGGTCGATCTCGATACCGTAATCGCCGGAGTCATCGTCCAGCAGATTGAAGTGCTCGCGCAGGTGGCCCATTAGCTGGCGCAGTTCGTCGTGGCTTAAAAACGTCGGTGTGCCGCCGCCAAAATGCAACTGCTCAACTTTTTGCTTGGGATCAAGGTGGCAGGCGACCAGACTGATTTCCTGTTCCAGGCGTTTCAAATACGGCTGGGCGCGACCACGGTCTTTGGTGATGACTTTGTTGCAGGCGCAGTAGTAGCAAATATTGGCGCAAAACGGCACGTGCACATACAGCGACAGCGGGCGCATGGCTTTGCGGCTGTCGCGCAGGGCGTGCAGAAAGTCGAATGGACTGATCTGATCATGAAACTGCATCGCCGTGGGGTACGAGGTGTAGCGCGGTCCGGCGAGGTCGTAACGACGAATTAAATCGGAGTCCCAACGAATGGCGTCGAGCATGCGGGCATTCCCCTGGGATGGCTGGCAATGCTCAGGAGTCTAGGGGCTGCGAATTTGTCGCACCTTGATTTGCATCAACGCCAGCTCTGGCTCAGCTCATGCGTTAGCTTCGCCAGGCTCTAACGGTTCAATGCCCCATCAACCAATGCTGATGCGGGCCGGGCAGGGTCCAGAGGCCGAACAGCATCACCAGCAACCCGCCGGCCATGCGTACGCTGCGCCTGCGCAACACGGCGGTCATGCGTTCAGCCGCGAGGCCCGTGGCCAGTAACACGGGCCATGTTCCCAGGCCGAAAGCCAGCATCAGCAAAGCGCTAGTCAGGGCGCTGCCCTGGCTGGCTGACCAGATCAAAGTGCTGTAAACCAATCCGCACGGCAACCAGCCCCACAGGGCGCCCAACAGCATGGCGCGGGGCAGGCTCGATACCGGCAACAGGCGGCTTGCCAGCGGCTGGATATGCCGCCACAGCCCGCGCCCCAGGCTTTCGATGCGGATCAGGCCGCTCCACCAGCCTGCCAGGTACGCGCCCATCATGATCAGCAACACCCCGGCCAGTATCCGCATCAGCATGGCGGCCGGGCTGTTGGCGACCGCCCAGCCTGCCAATCCCAGCAGCAAACCCGCCGTGGCATAGCTGAGAATTCGCCCCAGGTTGTAGGCCAGTAACAGCTTGAAGCGTCGGCTGCGTTGCTCTTTGGGAATGGCGAATGTCAGCGCGCCCATCAGGCCGCCGCACATGCCCAGACAATGCCCGCCGCCCAGCACGCCCAATATGAACGCCGAGACCAGCAGTGGTGCCAACTCAAGCATGGGGTGGCACGTGCTGATCGGGTTTATCCACAGCATGCCCGTTAGAGCCTTTGGCCTCTTCCACGGCGGCGGTGTGCTGCGGATCCTGGTCGTCGAACAGAATGCTGTGCGCAGGGCTGTCCAGATCGTCGTACTGGCCGCTGTCCACGGCCCAGAAGAAGATAAAAATGGCGATGCCAACAATCAGCAACGCCGCGGGAATCATGATGTAAAGCGCTGGCATAAAGGCTCCAGGCGACCGGCTCAGGCCGGTAGCAGGCGAAGGTCTGACGTGGGCGGGGCAGGCGTCTGACGCGGCATGCGGGTCAGACGCAGGGCGTTAAGCACCACGGTCAGCGAACTGATCGACATGCCGATCGCGGCCCAGATCGGTGTGATCCAGCCCAACGCCGCAAAAGGCAGCATAAGGCCATTGTACAAACCGGCCCACAGCAGGTTTTCGATGATCACCCGGCGGGTTCGCCGGGCCAGACTGAACGCTTGTACCAAAGCGTCCAGACGATTGGACAGAAGCACCGCATCGGCGCTGGTTTTGGCCAAGTCGGTGGCCGAGCCCATCGCCACACTGATGTCGGCCGCCGCCAGCACCGGCACGTCATTGACCCCGTCACCCAGCATTAACACTTTGCGCCCTTGGGCGTGCAGGTCTTGCAGCACCCGCAGTTTGTCATCCGGGCGCAAGCCGGCCCTGGCCTCGTCAATGTTCAACTC
The DNA here is from genome assembly GCF_001043025.1 of Pseudomonas helleri. Classification (GTDB taxonomy): domain Bacteria; phylum Pseudomonadota; class Gammaproteobacteria; order Pseudomonadales; family Pseudomonadaceae; genus Aquipseudomonas; species Aquipseudomonas helleri. Next base: position 11,593 of record NZ_JYLD01000005.1, read on the forward strand.
TGCAGCCACACTGGCAACCATTGGCGAGCTGTCACCGGACAACAGCAGCGTACGCCAGCCGCGCGCCTTGCACGCAGCAACCAGCGCCGCAGCGTCAGTGCGCAGGCGGTCGTCGAGTACCAGCCAGGCCAGCGCGCCTTCGGTATCCCCCAGCAGCAACCATTGGCCGGGTTCATCCGGCAGGTCCGGAGTTGCGCAGTGGCTGAGCGCGCAGACAAAGCCTGGCTGACCGATGCGCAAGCGTTGCTTGCCCACCACGCCCTCAAGGCCCAGCCCCGGCGTACTCTGCACATCTTCGGCGGCGTTCGGGGCGCGGCCAAAGGCGCGGGCAATCGGGTGTTCAGAGCGGTTTTCGAGCGCAGCAGCCAGGGCCAGGCACTGGTCAGGGTCCAGATCGCGCAGCGGGCGAATGGCACGTAACGCGAGGCGGCCTTCGGTCAGGGTGCCGGTTTTGTCGAAAATCACCGTGTCGATTTGATTCAGCCCTTCGAGCACGTGGCCACGGGTGAGCAGCAAGCCCAGCTTGTGCAAGGTGCCGGTGGCGGCGGTCAAGGCGGTCGGGGTGGCCAGCGACAGCGCGCAAGGGCAGGTCGCCACCAGCATCGCCAACACGATCCAGAACGCTCGCGACGGGTCGAGCTGCCACCACAGCAGGCCAATCGCTACTGCCGCAATCAAAGAGAACAGCAAGAACCATTGCGCAGCCTTGTCGGCAATTTCGGCCAGCCGTGGCTTTTCGCTTTGGGCGCGCTCCAATAAACGCACGATGGCCGACAGGCGCGTGTCCTGGCCCAGAGCCAGCACCTGCACCGTCAGTGCGCCCTCGACGTTCAAGGTCCCAGCGGTCACTGCATCGCCCACGGTGCGAGGCTGCGGCAGGTACTCGCCGGTCAGCAAGGACTCATCAATGCTCGATTGGCCGTCGAGAATCTTGCCGTCGGCCGGGAGCACGGCGCCGGGGTGAACCAGCACCTTGTCGCCGACCTTCAACTCGTTCAGCAGAATGCGTTCGCTTTGGCCGTTTTCGCCCAGGCGCAAGCACGAAGCGGGTAACACGTTGACCAGTTGCGCAGTGGCCGCCGCTGTGCGTTCGCGGGCGCGGCGTTCCAGGTAGCGCCCGGCCAGCAAGAACAGGGCAAACATGCCGACTGCATCGAAATACAGCTCGCCATCGCCGGTGATCGCGGTCCAGATACCGGCCACATAGGCACCGCCAATGGCCAGCGATACCGAGACATCCATGGTCAGGTGGCGAGTGCGCAGGTCACGCATTGCGCCTTTGAAAAACGGCGCGCAGCTGTAAAACACGATGGGAGTGGTCAGAAACAGCGCGACCCAGCGCAGGATGGTGTGCATCTCGGGGCTGAGGTCGATATTGAATTCCGGCCAAGTGGCCATGGTTGCCATCATCGCCTGAAACCACAGCAAGCCGGCCACTCCCAACTGGCGCAAAGCCAGGCGGTTTTCGCTGGCCAATTGCTCTGCCGCTTTATCGGCTTGATACGGGTGGGCGGCGTAGCCGATATGGCGCAACTCGCTCAACACGTCACTCAAGGGCAACTGGCTGTCTGCCCAGCGGATGTGCAAGCGGTGGTTGGACAAGTTCAGCCGTGCCTCACTGACGGCGGGCAGGTGCAGCAGGTGTTTCTCGATCAGCCAGCCACAGGCGGCGCAACTGATGCCCTCGATCAGCAGTGTGGTTTCAGCCTGCTCACCCTCATGGCGAACAAACGGTTTTTGCACATCGGGGCGGTCATACAGGGCCAGCTCTTCGGCCAGTTGCACCGGTAACGCCTGCGGGTTGGCCGAGGCCTCGCTGCGGTGCTGATAGTAGTGATCCAGCCCGCCGGCCACGATGGCCTGCGCCACCGCCTGACAGCCCGGACAGCAGAACTCATGGCTCTTGCCCAGAACATCGGCGGTAAAGCGGCTGCCGGGCGGAACGGGCAGGGCGCAGTGGTAGCAAGGCGTGGGAGTGATCATGGGGTATACCTTTTACTGCTTGCGATCTTCCGCGCCTGGAATCGGCTCGTCGCCCAGCATCAGGTCTTTGTCATGGTCAACCAGCTCTTCTTCAAACAGGCGCCAGGTCTTGCCATCTTCCACCCCCAACAATTCCACAAAGCGCCGACCTTCTACCTTGTCATCCAGTTGGCCGGTATAGCGCCCAGGCTCAGACGGGCTTTGGACCAGGATAAGGCCGCGGTCCTTTTCAGGTTGGGTCGGCGATATAAGGTTTAGCTCCAGAGTTTTCGGCTGGCTGTTGCCTTCGAGCAGCAGCACCACTTCGCCGGTCAACTCGTCCAGCCGCAACTTGGCCTTCAGTTGCAGGGCTTGCCCCAGCAGTTCGCGGTCCAGCGAGCGGTTTATGCCCTTGCCCGCCTCGTAGTAATTGTCGTTAACCAGGTTGTCCGGGTTCTTCACCGCAATGGTTACCATCGACAGGGTCAGCGTCACCGAGCAGGTGAGAATGGCAATGATGATCCATGGCCAAATGTGTTTGTACCAAGGGCTGTAGGCGTTTGCTGCGGGCATGGACAGTTTCTCTTAACGAATATGAGGGCCGATGAATCGGCTCTTGGCTTTAACGGTGATGTCGTTGTTGTCGGCATCTTGAAGAATGAAATACACCTCGTTGGTGCTGGACGGCAGTTGTTCCGGGTCAACCGACAACTCGACCGGCAGGCTGACAATATCGCCTGCCGCGACGCTGATTTCGCGTTTGCCTTGCAGCTGCAAGTCTGGCAAACCGCTGGCTTGCAGCACGTAGGTATGGTCGTGCTGGTCCTTGTTCATGATCTTCAGGCTGTACACGTTTTCGATCCGGCCCTCGGCATTTTCGCGATACAGCACGCGGTCTTTGCTGACGTCGAAGCCCACCAGCGAGCGCGTGAAGAAAGCAGCCGCCAGCAGGCCCATCATGGTCAGCAGCACCAGGGCATAGCCAATCAGGCGCGGGCGCAGGGTGTGGGTTTTCTGGCCCGACAAGTTGTGCTCAGTGGTGTAGCTGATCAAGCCGCGCGGGTAGTGCATCTTGTCCATGATGTCGTCGCAGGCGTCGATACAGGCTGCGCAGCCAATGCATTCAATCTGCAAGCCGTCACGAATGTCGATGCCGGTGGGGCAGACCTGAACGCACATCGTGCAGTCGATACAGTCACCGAGGCCCTGGGCCTTGTAGTCGCTGTCTTTTTTGCGCGGGCCGCGCACTTCGCCACGACGCGGATCGTACGAAACAATCAGCGTGTCCTTATCGAACATCACGCTCTGGAAACGCGCGTAAGGGCACATGTAAATGCACACTTGCTCGCGCAGCCAACCCGCGTTGCCGTAGGTGGCGAGGGTGAAAAAGCCTACCCAGAAGTAAGCCCAGCCATCGGCCTGGCCGGTGAAGAAATCCACCACCAGTTCGCGGATCGGGGCGAAGTAGCCAACAAAGGTCAGGCCGGTGACAAATCCAATTAGCAGCCACAGCGTGTGCTTGCTGAATTTGCGCACAAACTTGTTGGCGCTCATCGGTGCCTTGTCGAGCTTGATGCGCTGGTTGCGATCACCTTCGGTGATTTTTTCGCACCACATGAACACCCAGGTCCAGACGCTTTGCGGGCAGGTGTAACCGCACCATACGCGGCCTGCGTACACGGTAATAAAAAACAGGCCGAAGGCCGCAACGATCAGCAGGCCCGAGAGCAGGATGAAATCCTGTGGCCAGAAGGTGGCGCCAAAAATAAAGAATTTGCGTTCAGGCAGGTTCCACCACACGGCTTGATGTCCGCCCCAATTGAGCCAGACGGTGCCGAAATACAGCAAGAACAGCAGGGCACCACCGACCATGCGCACATTGCGGAAAAACCCGTGGAAAGCGCGGGTGTAGATTTTTTCTCGCGCCGCGTAAAGGTCGATGCTTTCAGTGTTTTTTGAGGCAGGCGGCGTGACGTTTTGGACTGGGATCTTATCGCTCATAAGGGCTTACCACGGCAGTGAAGTGCCACGGCCAGTACGTGCCAACCGCGGTCAGAAGGTGTTGCAATGGCGCAATGATACCCCTGAGACTCTAGCGCAAGGGTGCGACCTTTGGTCGCGTTCCGAAAATCTGAAACTTGGTATAGGAGTTGCGTTGAATCATGATGTGGATCAATTGACTTAAGCCGCTGACTACGGTGTCAAAACCATGAATCAGGGCTCCCACGGGTTGAGTAAAGGGGCTCCGCTTAACGCAAAATCCTGGGTATTGCGGGTCACGATGGTCATGCCATGGACCAGAGCTGTCGCGGCGATCAGAGCATCGCACTCATTGCTGCGGTCAGGTACATGCAGGCGCGCGCAGCGCCTGGCTACGGTGCCGTCAATGGACAGTACGCGCCCGGCAAATGCCGGTACTACGTGCGCCTCAAGCCAGTTGCGCAACGGCGCGGCCTGCCTGGGGTCCTGGCGTTCCAGCCGCAAAATGCCGGTCTCAATTTCAAGCAGGGTAATGGCCGAAATATACAGTTTGTAAGCCGGTATGCTGCCGGCCCAAGCCACCACGGCAGGGTGTGCCTGGGGTTTGCGAAGTTCTGAAACCACGTTGGTATCGAGCAGGAACATTAGAGGTCCACTGGGCGCGGCGCGATGATTGCGCGTTCGGGTTCGAATTCAACCGGTGGTGTGTCGGGCATGACGAGCAGGTCGACGATGCTGGTGTTTTGGCCGGTCAGTCTTTGGTACTCCTCCATGCATAGCAGTACATGGGCGGGGCGGCCACGGTCGGTGATGTAAACAGGCCCTTGTTGCGATGCTTTTTTGGCACCGCTTGTGTCTTGATTGAATTCGCGGCTTGAAATAGTGGTGATGGTCATGGAGTGGTTCCTCCCCAAAAAACGAATGTAGTAACGTTACTACTTAAAGCGCAAGCTAACCATCTCAAAAATACGATGAAACAAAACGCCGCCGCCAACCTGCGCTGGCGGGGGCCATTTTGTGTCGTGCCGAGGCAGCGGGTTTACTCCGCAGGCTTGACCTCATCAGGGTGCGACAGGCTGTACACGTAGGCGGCCAGCAGGTGGACTTTGTCGTTACCTTGCAGCTCGGCCTGGGCAGGCATCTGGCCCTGACGGCCGTAGCGGATGGTCTGCTGCAACTGGGCAAAGCTCGAGCCGTAGATAAACGCGCCGGGTTGGGTCAGGTTGGGGGCGCCCATCAACGGGTTGCCTTTGCCTTCCGGGCCGTGGCAGACCGCGCAGTTGGTGGCGTAGATGGCCTGACCCTTGAGTGGGTCGGCCTTTGCCGTGTCCGGCAATTTGCGCCCGTCAAGGCGGGTCAGCACGTACGCTGCCACGTCACTGACACCTTGCTCGCCGATGATTTCGCCCCAACCCGGCATCACCGCATGTCGTCCCGCCATGATGCTGTTCTTGATGTCGGTTGGCGTACCGCCCCAGCGCCAGTCGGCATCGGTCAGGTTCGGAAAGCCATAAGCGCCCTTGGCATCAGAGCCGTGGCACACCGAGCAGTTGGAGGCAAACAGGCGGCCGCCCATTTTCAGTGCTTGCGGGTCTTTGGCCACTTCTTCGATGGGCATGGCGGCGAACTTGGCGAAAATAGGCCCAAAGCGGGCATCCGATTTGGCCATTTCCTTTTCCCATTCATGCACGCCCGTCCAGCCGGTCTGGCCATTGGCAAAAGGGGTTTTATCTTTGGTGTCCAGGTACTCATAGCCCGGCAGCAGGCCACGCCAGTTACCCAAACCTGGGTACAGCACCAAATAGCCCAAGGCAAAGATGATGGTGCCGACAAACAGCATGAACCACCAGCGGGGCAGGGGGTTGTCGTACTCTTCGATGCCGTCGTAGGCGTGGCCGACTTTTTCGTCGGTCTGCTCGCTGCGTTGGCCCTTGCGTGTGGCAAACAGCAGCCAGGTCAGGGCGAAGATGGTGCCCAGGGTGAGGACAGTGACGTACAGACTCCAGAACTCGGTCATTTATGTTTACTCCTGGACGCTTGTTCTTGCTCAACGTGCTTGATGGCTTCGGGGTCGTCCTTGAACGGCAACATCGTTGCGTCGTCAAACTCGGACTTGCGCTTGGGGCTGAACACCCACAAGGCCAAACCGATAAAAGCCACCATCACCAGCAAGGTGCCCAGGCCACGAATCATCCCGATATCCATTCAGATCACCGTTTGCTCTTGATGAGTGTGCCCAAGCCCTGGAGGTAAGCCACCAGTGCGTCCATTTCTGTCTTGCCCTTCACGGCATCCTTGGCACCGGCAATGTCTGCATCGGTGTAAGGCACGCCCAAGGTGCGCAAGACTTCCATCTTCTTGGCTGTTTCCTTGCCGTCGAGCTTGCGCTCAACGAGGAAGGGGTAAGCCGGCATGATCGACTCCGGCACCACGTTGCGCGGGTTGTACAAGTGCGCGCGGTGCCAGTCATCCGAGTAACGCCCACCCACGCGGGCCAGGTCCGGGCCGGTGCGTTTGGAGCCCCACAGGAAGGGGTGGTCCCACACGCTTTCACCGGCCACCGAATAGTGGCCATAACGCTCGGTTTCGGCGCGGAACGGTCGGATCATTTGCGAGTGGCAGCCCACGCAGCCGTTGGCGATATAGACGTCGCGGCCTTCAAGTTCCAGCGCGTTGCGCGGTTTCATGCCCTCGACCGGGTTGTTGGTCACGTCCTGAAAAAACAGCGGAACGATTTGTGTCAGGCCACCGATACTCACGGCGATGACCATGAAGAAGGCCATCAGGCCGATGTTCTTTTCAATACTGTCGTGCTTGATCATCAGTGGGCCCCCGCGACTGCAATCGTGCTTGCGGCTTCAGCTTCTGCCGGGTTCGAGGCGCGAATGGTGCGCCACACGTTGTAGGCCATAAACAGCATGCCGCTGGCGAAAATGGCCCCGCCGATGGCGCGGACAATAAAGCCGGGGTGGCTGGCTTGTAGCGATTCAACGAACGAATAGGTCAGCGTGCCGTCGTCATTGATGGCGCGCCACATCAGGCCCTGGGTGATGCCGTTGACCCACATCGAGGCGATGTACAGCACGGTACCGATGGTCGCCAGCCAGAAGTGGACGTTGATCAGGCCAACGCTGTACATCTGCTTTTGGCCATAGAGGCGCGGGATCATGTGGTACATCGAACCGATGGAAATCATCGCTACCCAGCCCAGTGCCCCGGCGTGTACGTGGCCGATGGTCCAGTCGGTGTAGTGGGAGAGGGCGTTGACAGTCTTGATGGCCATCATCGGGCCTTCAAAGGTCGACATGCCGTAGAACGCCAAAGACACCACCAAAAAGCGCAGGATCGGGTCGGTGCGCAATTTATGCCAGGCGCCCGAGAGGGTCATCATGCCGTTGATCATGCCGCCCCAGCTCGGTGCTAGCAGAATGATTGACATGGCCATGCCCAGCGACTGCGCCCAGTCCGGCAATGCGGTGTAGTGCAAGTGGTGCGGGCCGGCCCAGATGTACAGGGTGATCAGCGCCCAGAAGTGCACGATGGACAGGCGATAGGAGTAAATCGGGCGTTCGGCTTGCTTGGGCACGAAGTAATACATCATCCCCAAAAAGCCCGTGGTCAGGAAAAACCCGACCGCGTTATGGCCGTACCACCACTGGATCATGGCGTCGGTCGCACCCGCATACGCCGAGTAAGACTTGAAAAAACTCACCGGCAGAGACGCGTGGTTGACGATGTGCAGCATCGCCGTAACCACGATAAACGCGCCATAGAACCAGTTGCCCACATAGATGTGTTTGGTTTTACGCCGGGTAATGGTGCCGAAGAAGACAATGCCGTAGACCACCCAGACGATGGCCAGCAGGATAGCCAGCGGCCATTCCAGTTCGGCGTATTCCTTGGTGGTGGTGTAGCCCAGCGGCAGGGTGATGATTGCGCCGAGGATGACGGCTTGCCAGCCCCAGAAGGTGAACGAGGCCAGGCTGTCGGAAATCAGCCGTGTCTGGCAGGTACGTTGCACCACGTAGTAAGACGTACCAAACAAGGCGCAGCCACCGAAGGCAAAAATCACAAGGTTGGTGTGCAGGGGGCGCAGACGACCGAAGGTTGTCCATTCAAGACCCAGGTTAAGTTCGGGCCACACAAGTTGTGACGCGATAAAAACCCCGAGTCCCATGCCAAGGATCCCCCAGACCACCGTCATGATGGCGAACTGGCGGACGACCTTATAGTTATAAGCAGTCGGATTGATTGCTGTGCTCATCGCAAGGTTCCACGGTTTTATAGTTATTAGAGGCAAAAACGGTCGCAAGTATGGATAAAGCATAGGGCTAATGCAACGAAGCCAGCCCTCAGTCAATGCCCTTCAGCGCTTGTTTTCCGGCTTTTCCACAGGCTAAGCAAGGTCAAAATGGCCGTTAAAAAACGCCCTGTGGAAGGCTGTCGCAAAGGGCTTTGGCGAGGTGACTCTGGGGGAGAAAGTAAAAGAGGCGGCGAGGAATGTCCAGATATTGTTCACAAAGTTGTATACATCTTTACAAGAGCGGCTCGCCGTCGCTCCTGTAAAGAATAGGGGTTACTTGGCGGTTTTCTCCTCTGGCGTGCCTTGGGACAAGCTGTAGACGTAGGCTGCGACCAATTGCACTTTGTCGTTGCCCAGCAATTCGTTTTGCGCGGGCATATGGCCTTGGCGACCATGGCGAATGGTTTGCTGCAATTGGGCCAGGCTGGTGCCGTAAATAAAGGCTGTCGGTGCCGTCAGGTCCGGTGCGCCCAGTAGCGGGTTGCCTTTACCTTCAGGCCCGTGGCACGCCACGCAAGTGGTGGCATACGCCTGTTTGCCGGCCTCCAGATTGAACGCGGCGCCTTTTGGTAGCGGCAACCCCGCCAGGTCGTGGCGAACATAAGCCGAGACGTTCTTCACGCCTTCCTCGCCCAGCACCTCGCCCCAGGCCGGCATCATGCCGATGCGTCCGCCCATGATCGTCGCCTTGATGGTGTCGGCATCGCCGCCCCAGCGCCAGGACGCGTCCGTCAGGTTGGGGAAGCCAAACGCGCCCTTGGCGTCCGAGCCGTGGCACACCGAGCAGTTGGAGGCAAACAGGCGGCCACCCATTTTCAGGGCTGCCGGGTCTTGCGCCACTTGCTGCACCGGCATGGCTGCGTATTTGGCGAAAATGGGACCGAATTTGGCATCGGCCTTGTTCATCTCCTTTTCCCACTCGTGAACGCCGGTCCAGCCATCCTCATAACCTGGCAGCAGGCCTTTCCAGTTGCCCAGGCCAGGGTAAAGGATCAAATAGCCGACCCCGAACACCAGCGTGCCGATGAACAGCATGAACCACCAGCGTGGCAGCGGGTTGTCGTACTCTTCGATGCCATCGAAACTGTGGCCCATGGTTTCGGTGGTTTCGCTTTTTTTCTCGCCCTTGCGCGTACCGAACAACAGCCAGGTCAGACCGATCAGCGTGCCAATAGTCAGTACGCTGACGTAAATACTCCAGAACTCAGACATTCTTTTTACTCCTGGACGCTTGCTCTTGCTCGACGTGTTTGATGGCCTCGGGGTCGTCCTTGAACGGCAGCAAGGTCGCATCGTCGAACTCTGCCTTGCGCCGCGGGCTGAACACCCACAGCGCCAGACCGATAAAAGCCACTGCAACCACCACAGTGCCCAGCCCGCGAATCATTCCACTACTCATGTCAAACACCATGGCTCACCTCTTGCTCTTGATGGCAGTGCCGAGCACTTGCAGGTAGGCGACCAGCGCGTCCATTTCGGTTTTACCCTTGACCGACTGCTTGGCATTGGCGATGTCTTCGTCGGTGTAAGGCACACCCAGCGTGCGCATCACTTCGAGTTTCTTCTCGGTATGGCTGCTGTCTACGGGTGTTGATACCAACCATGGATAAGCGGGCATTTTCGATTCAGGCACAACGTTGCGCGGGTTGTACAAGTGCGCGCGGTGCCAGTCATCCGAGTAACGCCCGCCCACTCGGGCCAGGTCCGGCCCGGTACGTTTGGAGCCCCACAGGAACGGGTGATCCCACACGCTTTCACCCGCTACCGAATAGTGGCCATAACGCTCGGTCTCGGCGCGGAACGGGCGGATCATTTGCGAGTGGCAGCCCACGCAGCCTTCGCGGATGTACACGTCGCGGCCTTCCAGTTGCAACGCGGTGTAGGGCTTCATGCCTTCTACCGGGGTGTTGGTCACGTCTTCGAAAAACAGCGGGACGATCTGCGTCAGACCGCCGACGCTCACGCACAGAATCATCAGCAAGAGCATCAGGCCGATATTTTTTTCAATGATTTCGTGTTTCATGGCGGACTCCTCAGGCCATCTGCGCAGCGGCGACAACTTCAGCGGGCTCGGCATTACGCACCGTGCGCCACGTGTTGTAAGCCATCAGCAACATGCCACTCAGGAAAATCGCCCCGCCGATCAACCGCACGACGTAGCCCGGATGGCTGGCCACCAGGGTTTCGACGAAGGAGTACGTCAGCGTGCCGTCGGCATTGACCGCGCGCCACATCAGGCCCTGGGCGATGCCGTTGACCCACATCGAAGCGATGTACAGCACGGTGCCGATGGTCGCCAGCCAGAAGTGCGCGTTGATCAGGCCGATGCTGTACATCTGCGGGCGGCCGAAGACTTTAGGGATCATGTGGTACATCGCGCCGATGGAAATCATCGCTACCCAGCCCAGCGCGCCGGCGTGTACGTGGCCGATGGTCCAGTCGGTGTAGTGGGAGAGGGCGTTGACGGTCTTGATGGCCATCATCGGGCCTTCGAAGGTCGACATGCCGTAGAACGCCAGCGACACCACCAAAAAGCGCAGGATCGGGTCGCTGCGCAACTTATGCCAGGCGCCCGAGAGCGTCATCATGCCGTTGATCATCCCGCCCCAGCTCGGTGCCAGCAGAATCAGCGACATCACCATGCCCAGCGACTGCGCCCAGTCCGGCAATGCGGTGTAGTGCAAGTGGTGCGGACCGGCCCAGATGTACAGGGTGATCAGCGCCCAGAAGTGCACGATGGACAGGCGATAGGAATAGATCGGGCGTTCGGCCTGCTTGGGCACGAAGTAATACATCATCCCCAAAAAGCCCGCCGTCAGGAAGAAGCCCACAGCGTTGTGGCCGTACCACCACTGCACCATGGCGTCAGTTGCGCCACCGTACAGCGAGTAGGACTTGGTGAAACTGACCGGAATCTCCAGGTTGTTAACGATGTGCAAAATCGCCACGGTCACGATAAACGCGCCGAAGAACCAGTTGCCCACATAAATGTGCTTGGTCTTACGCTTCATGATCGTGCCAAAGAACACGATGGCGTAAGCGACCCAGACAATGGTGATCAAAATGTCGATCGGCCATTCCAGTTCAGCGTATTCCTTGGAACTGGTGTAACCCAGTGGCAAGCTGATGGCCGCCAGCAGAATCACCAGTTGCCAGCCCCAAAAGGTAAAGGCAGCGATTTTGGGCGCGAACAGCGTGGTTTGGCAGGTGCGTTGCACCGAGTAGAACGAGGACGCAAATAAGGCGCAACCGCCAAAGGCGAAAATCACCGCGTTGGTGTGCAGCGGGCGCAACCGCCCAAAGCTGGTCCAGGGCAAATCGAAGTTAAGTTCGGGCCAGACCAATTGCGCGGCGAGCAAGACGCCGAGCCCCATACCGACGATGCCCCAAACCACCGTCATAATGGAAAATTGGCGGACCACCTTATAGTTGTAGGCGGTACTGATAGAAGTGTTCATAGTTCCCCATCCACGGATCAGGCGAGTTCAACGCACGCCTGGAGTTATAGGCAGACTAAAAGCGAGGCAAGCATGGGCGTAGGCAGCAAAGTGGGTATTGACGAGGATCAATGGGCGAAGTGCCTGCAGACGCGGGGCTGGCTATGGAACGCTGCAAAAACACCCTTATCGCCAACCTTGATTCTGGCTCACGGCGCAGGTGCGCCAATGGACAGTGACTGGATGACCGGCATGGCTGAACGCCTTGCTGCACGCGGGATCAACGTGCTGCGCTTCGAGTTCCCGTATATGGCGCAACGGCGCCTGGATGGCGGCAAAAGGCCGCCCAATCCACAGGCTAAATTGCTGGAATGCTGGCGTGAGGTTTACAGCGAGGTGCGACGGCATGTCACTGGGCCATTAGCCATCGGCGGCAAGTCCATGGGCGGGCGCATGGCCAGCCTGGTGGCTGATGAGCTGGGCGTTGATCGGCTGGTGTGCCTGGGTTACCCGTTCTATGCCGTGGGCAAGCCGGAAAAACCTCGGGTCGCGCATCTGGCTGAACTGCACACGCCGACCCTGATTGTGCAGGGTGAGCGCGACGCGCTGGGTAATCGGCTGACCGTTGAAACTTACCCATTGGCGCCGACGCTCGAACTGGTGTGGCTGGCCGCCGCCGACCATGACCTCAAGCCGCTCAAGGTTTCAGGGTTCACTCATGATCAACACTTGGAACGGGCCGCGGATAGCCTTGCAGGATGGCTCAAAAGAAGATGATGGTTTGATGCCGGGCGAGTGGATTTGCGACAGGGTGCTTGAGCTTCTCTACATGCTTGATGCGTTAAGTCCTACAGTAATCAAGGAAATTCCCGATGTTTTGTTCTGACGATTATTTTCATTCTTGGCGCCCTCGTACGTAGGTGCGCTCGGCAATGTCGTTGAGCTCCGTACGAGAACTCAACACAAGAGAAAACAATCCTCATGCCCCAGTTCCTTTTCCCGCGTCAGTCCATTCTTGCCATAGCGATCAGTCAGACATTGTTGTTCTCAAGTGTTCAGGCATTCGCTGCTGATGAGGACCAGGTGTCAGCCCGGGACGGAGAAGAAGTCAGCGTCAGTGATCGCAAGATCGAAACAGTCAGCGCTGGCGTGTATGGAATGCATGCCTCCAGTGGCGGAAAAATCAAGTCCGCTGACATGGCTGTCGCAACGTCTGGTAAAGACGCTTACGGCGTGCTGGTTAACGGTCAGGGCAGCACATTCCAATCCACCGGGGAGCTTCAGATCGAGACTTCAGGTGAAGGCGCCACGGGCCTGCGCGTAGGCGTTGGTGCTGTAGCCGATGTGGAGAAAGTCACCGTTGTTACCACCGGCAATGCCGCTGCCGGTATTTATGCGTTCAGTGACGGGGCTATCCAACTGGGCGGCGGCAGCGTCACCACCACAGGAGACCACAGCGCAGGGATTTTGGGGTGGCAGCTCAGTTCCGTGGAAGCGGCCAACCTGCAGATCCGCACTGAAGGCTACCGCTCGTTGGGTGTTGAAGGGCACAGTGGTGCAGTCATTGATTTGCAAGGCAGTTCAATTGTCACTGAAGGGGATCAGTCCTCCGGTGCAGGTGCTGAGAGCGGTGCTTCGATTGAATTGAGCCAGGGCTCGTCGATTGTTACCCGTGGCCGAGAGTCCCATGGTGTGGTTTCTATCGGCAACAGCAGCTTGGTGACACTGAACGACAGTTCCATCGAAACCTTTGGCGAAGGTTCAGCAGGCGTTGTGACCCAATCCGGCGGCCGGGTAGAACTCAACAATTCCCACGTTAAAGCCAATGGCGCCGGTGCGGTCGGTGCGCAACTGAACGGTGGCACTCTGGCCGTCAACGGTGGCTCGATTCAATCGCAAACCGCGGCAGCGATCAATATCAGTGGCCAAGGCAACACAGTGGCCATCGATAACGCTTATATCGGCAGTGTTGAGGGGCCGGCCATAAAAGTTGAAGGCGGCGCACAGGCAACCATTACGGTCAGTAATGGTTCCACGCTGTCTGCTGGCAATGGTCGGGGCGAATTGCTCGACGTGCAGTCTGACAGCGTGCTGGACCTTGTCGTCGATGGCAGCTATTTGCACGGCAACCTGACCATCCCTGAGGGCGGCCTGGTGAATGTGCGTTTGCAGAATGGAACACGTTTTACCGGGCAGATGAGCGACGTCAAAAACCTGCAACTTGATGCAGGCGTCGGCTGGGACATTATGGGTGACAGCAATGTCGAGTCCTTGGTGCTCAATGGCGGGAGCATCGACTTTGCCAAAGCTGAGGGGTTTCATCAGCTGTCCATGGGCGAGTTGTCCGGCAATGGCTCCTTTGGGCTGAAGCTGGACATGGACAACCAGCAAGTCGACTTTCTCAACATAGAAGGCCAGGCGACGGGCAATCATGTGTTGAGCATTCAGAACAGCGGTGCCGAGCCTGAATCAGGCTTTGATCCTTTGCAGGTGGTTCACACCGGTGGCGGCGATGCGCAGTTCAGCGTGCTGGGCGAGCGTGTCGACCTCGGGGCTTATTCGTATGGGCTGGAACGTCAGGGCGACGATTGGTTTTTGACTGGCGAAGACCGTGAGGTAAGCCCGGCCACCCGCAGTGTTCAGGCGCTGTTTAACAGTGCGCCGACCGTCTGGTATGGCGAGATGAGTACCTTGCGCAGCCGTATGGGCGAGGTCAGAAGCAGCGGGCAGGGCGGTGCCTGGATGCGCAGCTACGGTAACCAGTACCGGGTTGCAGGGCGCGATGGCCTGGGCTTTGAGCAACAGCAGAGCGGTTTTTCGCTGGGCGTGGACGCGCCGCTGGCCCTCACTGACGGTGTGCTGCTGGTGGGTTTGCTCGGCGGTTACAGCAAATCTGACCTGTCTCAGTCACGCGGTTCCTCAGGCACTGTCGACAGCTTTTATGTCGGGACTTACGGGACCTGGATGAACAACAACGGTTATTACGTGGATGGCGTGCTTAAGCTCAACCAGTTCCAGAATCGCGCGGACGTCTTGATGAGCGATTTCAGTAAGGCCAAAGGCAGCTACAGCAACTATGGGCTGGGTGCTTCGCTGGAAGCCGGTCGGCAGATCCAGCTCACCGAACACCTGTTCATCGAGCCTTTCGCTCAGGTGTCTGCGGTGGCAGTGCAAGGAAAGTCGTTCAGTCTGGACTCAGAGCTGAAGGCCGATAACGCGGCCACCCACTCCCTGCTCGGTAAAGTGGGCATGACCCTTGAACATCGCAATCAATGGCTAAGCCCTTACATCAAAGTCGCACTGGCTCAAGAGTTTGCCCGGGACAATGACGTCGAGGTCAACGGGCATCGCTTCAACAATGATCTGTACGGCACCCGTGCTGAATTGGGGGCCGGTCTGGCGCTGTCATTGTCCAGTAACCTGCAATTGCACGCAGACTTCGACTACATGAACGGCCAAGGTATCGAACAACCTTGGGGGGCCAATGTCGGGGTGCGATACGCATTTGACTGAAGCATGATTAAAAAAAAACCAGAGCGAATGCTCTGGCTTTTTAGTTTCAGCGGTTGAACCGCTCCACCAGCGAATATTGAATATTTACGGTCTGGGCCAGTTCCTCACTGAGCAGGGCGGAATGCTGCGCTTGCTCCGAGGTTTGGTCGGCAAGGTCGGCAATGGTGCTGATGTTACGGCTGACTTCTTCGGCCACGGCACTTTGCTCTTCGGTGGCGGCGGCAATTTGGGTGGTCATATCGGTGATATTGGCCACCGCTTCGCTGATCCCGATCAGTGCCGCGTCGGCTTCCAGCACCCGTGCCACGCCTTCTTGTGCCTGGCGGTGGCCGGCGTCCATGGTTTGTACGGCTGTGGCGGCGGTTTGTTGCAGCTTGGCAATCAAGCCGTGAATCTGGCCGGTCGAGGTGCTGGTGCGTTGCGCCAGTTGGCGTACTTCATCGGCCACAACAGCAAAACCCCGGCCCATTTCACCGGCACGTGCCGCTTCAATGGCTGCGTTCAAGGCCAACAGGTTGGTCTGGTCGGCAATGCCCTTGATCACGTCGACGACACCGCCAATCTCGTCACTGTCTTTCGCCAGTTGGGTCACCGTCGCGCCGGTTTCACCGACGACCACCGACAGGCGCTCAATGGCCTCGCGGGTTTCACCGGCAATGTCGCGGCCGCGGCTGGTCAGGCGATTGGCTTCTTGCGTGGCATCGGCAGTGCGCTGCACATGGCTGGCGACCTCTTGGGTCGTCGCGGCCATCTGGTTAACGGCGGTGGCAACCTGTTCGGTTTCAACCCGCTGGCGCTCCAGCCCGGTGGAGCTCTTGTGCGCCAGCACGTCTGATTGACGGGCTTGCTCGCTGAGGTGCTCGGCGGTGTCTTGCAGACGGGTCAGGCAGGTTTTAAGACGCGCTTCCTGGCTCAGGATGGACATTTCCAGACGCGCTTGCGG
The DNA here is from genome assembly GCF_001043025.1 of Pseudomonas helleri. GTDB lineage: Bacteria > Pseudomonadota > Gammaproteobacteria > Pseudomonadales > Pseudomonadaceae > Aquipseudomonas > Aquipseudomonas helleri. Next base: position 27,731 of record NZ_JYLD01000005.1, read on the forward strand.
GCCACGGCTGTCGGTGTACATCTGGGCAATCAGAGGGTCAGAAGTGGTCTGTTCGGCCAGGCGCAGCAAGCGCTTGATCCCGCGTTGCTGCCAGGTCAGGCCCAGCAGTCCCAACGGAATCGACAACAGCGCGGCCAAGGCAAAACCCCAGCTGGAGTTGAACAGCGCACCAATAACAAAACTCAGTTGGCTGACCAGAATGAACGGCAGCCAGTCCTGCAGCACCGGCAGCCACTTGTCGCGGCGCGGTACGGCGGGCTTGCCGCGATTAATACGCTGGTACAAGGCTTCGGCGCGGCGGATCTGCTCGGCCGTTGGCTTGACCCGCACCGACTCGTAACCCACTACGCGTTCGTTTTCAAACACCGGGGTCACGTACGCATTCACCCAGTAGTGATCGCCGGACTTGCAGCGGTTTTTGACGATGCCCATCCACGGCATGCCCTTTTTCAGGGTGCTCCACATATGTTCGAACACTGCCGAAGGCACATCCGGATGGCGCACAAGGTTATGCGGTGCGCGCACCAGCTCATCACGGGAAAACCCGCTGATGTCGACGAAGTCGTCGTTGCAGTAGGTGATCACGCCTTTGGTATCGGTAGTGGAAATCAACCGTTGCTGCGCGGGGAATGTGCGTTCGCGCTGGGTGATGGGCTGGTTGTTACGCATGTCGTTTCAATCCGCAAGACTTTGATAGGCTTTCGGCACGCGCAACGAATTGTTTAATTAATATTTCTGCTGCAACAGCGTGCATCAACGCTGTCGCAGTCTTGGGGCGAGCTTAAGGCGCCAGCATGGGATAGGTGAAGAACGCCAAGTGCAGCACGTTAAGACCAAAGTGCGTGGCAATCGCCGCACTTAACCCGCCAAAGCGGTAGGCCAGGCCGTAGCAAAGCCCGGCGATGCCGGCCAACAGTACCCACTGCCAACCGGCACCGATATGCGCCAGGCCGAACAACAGCGAGGCAATCACCAAGGCCAGGGTTTGCCCATACGGCAGTTGTTTGAACCAGCGGCTCAGACCGCCCTGCAAATAGCCGCGAAACAGCGCTTCTTCGACCAGCGTCACCAGCAGCAAGTTATTCAATAGCCAAATCCAGCCCTGGCTGGGCCACTTCGGCGCCCAGGCCACAATGCCCAGCAACAGCGCGCCACCCAGCGCGGCCAAGGCGGCCAGCACCAGCCCCATCAATGCGGCGCCCACTGATGCGCGCCAGTTAAAGCGCGGTGCTATCCACGGGCACACCAGCAGCAGCCAAAAGCCGATCAGGGGTTTGTCCAGATTCAGGTACATCGAAAAGGGCACGGCATCCGGGGTCAGCCGCTCGGGGCTGATGGCACGGCCGTTGTGAAAACCGGGCAGCCAATGCAGGGCCAAAGCCAGGGCCAGCAACACAAATACTGCGTGTCCGGCATAGCGCAGCCATGAGCGTTGGGTTTGGTGGGCAGCAAACCCGCTCACCACCAGGGCGGCCAGGGCAATAACAGCTTGAACGCCTAATTGGCCATAGCTCAGGGCAATGCCGTAGCCGAGGGTCAAGAGGGCGAGATAAGGCCAGGGCAGGGCGATCATGCGAATCCTAGGGGGAGAAGGGCGCACGAGTATAACGATTCGGCATGAAGCAAATGGTGTGAACATGAAGGAGTGGGAGCGGGCTTGCTCGCGATGCAGGCAATGCGGTTTTTCTGTTAGACCGCGTCGATACCATCGCGAGCAAGCCCGCTCCCACAGGTTTGGCTATTACGAAGCAATCAACTGGCGCAGCACGTAGTGCAAGATCCCGCCCGCCTTGAAGTATTCCACCTCATTCAGGGTGTCGATCCGGCACAGGACCTCGACCTTTTCCTGCTGGCCGTCTTCACGGGTGATTACCAGGGTCAGGTTCATCCGCGGTTGAATGTCGGCCCCGGTCAGCCCGAGGATGTCCAGGGTCTCCTTGCCGGTGAGCTTCAGGCTCTTGCGGTTCTGATCCAGCTTGAACTGCAAGGGCAACACGCCCATGCCCACCAGGTTGGAGCGGTGGATACGCTCAAAACTCTCGGCAATCACCGCTTTGACGCCCAGCAGATTGGTGCCTTTGGCCGCCCAGTCGCGGCTCGAACCGGTGCCGTATTCCTGACCGGCAATCACCACCAGCGGCGTGCCCGTGGCCTGATAACGCATGGCCGCGTCGTAGATCGCCAGTTTTTCGCCGGTCGGGATGTACAGGGTGTTGCCCCCTTCTTCACCGCCGAGCATTTCATTGCGAATACGGATGTTGGCGAACGTGCCACGCATCATCACTTCATGGTTGCCGCGTCGCGAACCGTAGGAGTTGAAGTCCTTGGGCTCGACGCCTTTCTCGCGCAGGTAACGCCCGGCCGGGCTGTCGGCCTTGATATTACCGGCAGGGGAGATGTGGTCGGTGGTCACCGAATCCCCCAGCAGCGCCAGAATGTTCGCGCCCTTGACGTCTTCGATGACCGGCAATGGCCCGTCAATGTCGTCGAAGAACGGCGGGTGCTGGATGTACGTCGAGCTGTCTTGCCAGACATACGTCGCCGCCTGCGGCACTTCGATGGCTTGCCATTGCTCGTCACCGGCAAACACTTCGGCGTATTCCTTGTGGAACATGCTGGTGCTGACTTGCGCCACGGCGTCGGCGATTTCTTTCTGGCTCGGCCAGATATCGCGCAGGTACACAGGCTGGCCGTCTTTGCTCACGCCTAGTGGCTCGCTGCTGATATCGATACGCACCGTACCGGCCAATGCATAGGCCACCACCAGTGGCGGCGAGGCCAGCCAGTTGGTTTTGACCAGCGGGTGCACGCGGCCTTCAAAGTTACGGTTGCCCGACAGCACAGATGCCACGGTCAGGTCCGCTTGGGTGATGGCTTTTTCAATGGGATCAGGCAGCGGCCCGGAGTTGCCAATACAGGTGGTACAGCCATACCCCACCAAGTCGAAGCCCAATTGATCGAGGTACGGGGTGAGGCCAGCGGCCTTGTAGTAATCGGTAACCACCTTGGAGCCGGGGGCCAATGAGGTTTTCACCCAAGGCTGGCTTTTCAGGCCTTTTTCCACGGCTTTCTTCGCCACCAGCCCGGCGGCCATCATCACGCTGGGGTTGGAGGTGTTGGTGCACGAGGTAATGGCGGCAATCACCACGGCACCGTTTTTCAGGCGCCAGGTTTTGCCATCGAGGCTGTAATCCGCCTCGCCAACCGACTCTGCGCTGCCCACGGCCACGCCGCCACCGCCTTCACTTTCGAGGCGGCCTTCTTCTTTACTGGCCGGTTTGAACTGCAGGCTCAAGAAGTCGCTGAAGGCTTGCGCTACGTTGGGCAGGGCGACCCGGTCTTGCGGGCGTTTTGGCCCGGCCAGGCTGGCCTCGACGGTGCCCATGTCGAGCGCCAAGGTATCGGTGAAAATCGGTTCCTGGCCTGCCTCGCGCCACAGGCCCTGGGCTTTGCAGTAAGCCTCAACCAGCTTGACCGTGGCGTCTGGGCGACCGGATAAACGCAGGTAGTCGAGGGTGATCTCATCCACCGGGAAAAACCCGCACGTAGCGCCGTATTCCGGGGCCATGTTGGCAATGGTGGCACGGTCTGCCAGGGGTAAATCGGCCAGGCCATCGCCGTAAAACTCGACGAACTTGCCGACCACGCCCTTGCTGCGCAGCATTTGCGTGACCGTCAGCACCAGGTCAGTGGCGGTGATGCCTTCTTTAAGCTTGCCACTAAGTTTGAAACCCACCACTTCAGGGATCAGCATCGACACGGGCTGGCCGAGCATGGCGGCTTCGGCTTCAATCCCGCCCACGCCCCAGCCCAAAACGCCAAGGCCGTTGATCATGGTGGTGTGCGAGTCGGTGCCTACCAGAGTGTCGGGGAAGGCATAAGTGCGGCCGTCTTCGTCTTTGGTCCAGACCGTGCGGCCCAAGTATTCAAGGTTCACTTGGTGACAAATCCCGGTGCCGGGCGGTACCACGCTGAAATTATCGAAGGCATCCTGGCCCCAGCGCAAAAACGCATAGCGTTCGCCGTTGCGTTCCATTTCGATGTCGACGTTTTGCTCAAAAGCGCTGGTGCTGCCGAACTTGTCGACCATCACCGAGTGGTCAATCACCAGGTCAACCGGTGACAACGGGTTGATGCGCTGCGGGTCGCCCCCGGCCTTGGCCATGGCGGCGCGCATGGCGGCCAGGTCGACCACCGCCGGTACGCCGGTAAAATCCTGCATCAACACCCGTGCCGGGCGGTACTGGATTTCACGGTCGCTGCGGCGCTCCTTGAGCCAGGCGGCAAGGGCCTTGAGGTCGGGTTCGGTGACGGTCTTGCCGTCTTCCCAGCGCAGCAGGTTTTCCAGCAGCACTTTAAGAGACATCGGCAGCTTGCCCAGGTCGCCCAGGGTCTTGGCGGCGAGCGGCAGGCTGAAGTAGTGATAAGTCTTATCGTCGACTTTTAAGGTAGAAAGGGTTTTCAGGCTATCGAGGGAGGACATGAAATGACTCCTTTTGATCCGCACGGCACGGATCGTGTGATACGAACAGAACAGTGAGCAGAGCTTCAAACCTAGCCCTGATTCAGTGATCTGGCTAATAACTGGACTGTCTATAGGGCTTCAAGGTTCCGAACTCAGTTATCATGCCCGCCTTTTCGTGACAGACCTTGTTCCAGGACAAGGTAGCGCAGCGGTCTAATGTCTTGCCGCTGCCCAGGAGTAAATCAATGAACACCGTTTTTATGCATTGCCGGCCCGGTTTTGAAGGCGAAGTCTGCTCAGAAATCGCCGAGCACGCCGCCCGTATTAATGTTTCCGGTTACGCCAAGGCCAAGCCAAGCGCGGCCTGTGCCGAGTTTGTCTGCACCGAGGCAGGCGGTGCTGAGCGCCTGATGCAGCGCCTGCGCTTTGCCGAGCTGATTTTCCCGCGCCAATGGGCTCGCGGCAGCTTTGTCGAGCTACCGGAAACCGACCGGATCAGCGTCATCCTTGAACACATGGCCGATTTTCCGGGGTGTGGCAGCCTGTGGCTGGAAGTGGTCGATACCAACGACGGCAAAGAGCTGTCCAACTTCTGCAAAAAGTTCGAAGGGCATTTGCGCAAGGCGCTGCTCAAGGCGGGCAAGCTGGTCGAAAACGCCGACGACAAACCGCGTCTGCTGCTGACCTTCAAAAGTGGCCGTGAAGTGTTCCTCGGCCTGGCCGAGTCCAACAACTCGGCCATGTGGCCGATGGGCATTCCGCGTCTCAAGTTCCCGCGTGAAGCCCCGAGCCGCTCGACCCTCAAGCTGGAAGAAGCCTGGCACCACTTCATTCCGCGTGATCAATGGGATGACCGTTTGCACAGTGACATGACCGGTGTTGACCTCGGCGCAGCCCCCGGCGGCTGGACCTGGCAACTGGTCAACCGCGGCATGCTGGTGATCGCCATCGACAACGGCCCCATGGCTGAAAGCCTGATGGACACCGGGTTGGTGCAACACTTGATGGCTGATGGCTTTACCTTCAAGCCCAAACAACCAGTGGACTGGATGGTCTGCGACATCGTCGAGAAGCCTGCGCGCAATGCGGCGATGCTCGAAGAATGGATTGGCGAAGGGCATTGCCGTGAGGCGGTGGTCAACCTCAAATTGCCGATGAAACAACGCTACGCCGAAGTGCGTCGCCTGTTGGACCGCATTGCCGACGGCTTCAAGGCGCGCGGTATCCAGGTTGAAATCGGCTGCAAGCAGCTGTACCACGACCGTGAAGAAGTGACTTGCCATTTGCGTCGACTGGACGTGAAAAAGCCTAAATCCCGCTGATTCAGGAGTAACCAATGAGTTTTGCTGACCTGCCGCTTGACGGCACTCTGGACGCCAGCGGTCTGAACTGCCCAGAGCCGGTGATGATGCTGCACCAACACATTCGCGATCTGGTGCCGGGTGGCTTGCTGAAAGTGATCGCGACCGACCCGTCGACCCGCCGTGACATTCCCAAGTTCTGCGTATTTTTGGACCACGAACTGGTCGGCCAGGCCGAAGAAGCGGGCACGTACCTGTACTGGATCCGCAAAAAGCAGGATTGATCGGCCCAAACGTGCCGACAACGCCTACACTGCCAGTCCTTGAAAGGAGCCTGCCATGCTGATTGTTGCTGATGAAAATATTCCGTTGGTCGATGCGTTCTTTGCTGAATTCGGTGAAATACGCCGTTTGCCGGGGCGTCAGATCACCCGGGCCGATGTGCACGATGCAGATGTCTTGCTGGTGCGTTCGGTGACCAAGGTCGACCGCGATCTGCTTGAAGGCAGCGCCGTGCGTTTTGTCGGTACGTGCACCATCGGCACCGATCACCTTGCGCTCGATTACTTTCATCAAGAGGGCATTCAATGGTCCAGCGCACCGGGCTGCAATGCCCGCGGTGTGGTGGACTACGTGCTCGGCAGCTTGCTGACACTGGCCGAAATCGAAGGCGCTAACCTCAATCAGCGCACCTACGGTGTGGTCGGTGCCGGTGAAGTGGGCGGGCGTCTGGTCAATGTGCTCAAGGGCCTAGGCTTCAACGTGCAGGTGTGCGACCCGCCGCGTCAGGCGGCAGAGGGCGGTGACTACGTCAGCCTTGAGCAGATCATCGAGCGCTGCGATGTCATCAGCCTGCACACGCCTCTGGATAAATCCGCAGAGAACGCGACCTGGCACTTGCTCGACCAGCAGCGTTTGAACCAGCTCAAACACGGCACCTGGCTGATCAACGCCAGCCGAGGTCCGGTGATCGACAACAACGCCCTGCGTGAAGTGCTGACCCGCCGCGAAGACCTGCAAGCGGTGCTGGATGTGTGGGAAGCCGAGCCGCAGGTTGATGTTGAACTGGCCGACCTGTGTGTACTGGCAACGCCGCACATTGCCGGTTACAGCCTGGACGGCAAGCAGCGGGGCACGGCGCAGATTTACCAGGCGTTCTGCGATTTTCTGGGGCAGGAAGCCGTCATCAAACTGGCCGACTTACTGCCTGCGCCTTGGCTGGCCAAGGTTGAACTGAGCGCTGACAGCGACCCGGCCTGGGCGCTGGCGACGGTATGCCGTGGGGTTTACGACCCGCGCCGTGACGATGCGGACTTTCGTCGCAGCCTGGTGGGCACGGTTCAGGAGCAAAAGCTGGCGTTTGACGCCTTGCGCAAACACTACCCGGTACGCCGCGAAATCGAAGGCCTACAGGTGCGCATAGAGGGTCAGTCGCAGGGTTTGACGCAGATGGTTAAAGCGCTGGGCGCAGTACGGGTGTAGGAGCGAGCTTGCCTCGCGATCTTTTGATCTTTTAAAAGATCGCGGGCAAGTAAGGTGTTGTCAGGTTCAGTCTTTGTTTACAGGCTTGACCAAACGCTGTTCCAGTTCTTGGCAGGCGTTCTGAATCATCTCTTCAGTGATGAGAACTTCATTACCTTCAGCGTCGATAAAAGCACACCCCAACGACGGTTGCTGGTGGGTGCGAATTACCGGAAGTGCTTGAGTGTTGATTGATTCCATGGCCTGTCTCCTCATCAGGGTGTAGCGCTACTTTAGATCCGTTAAATGACCAAGCTGTTACACACTTGGCCGCGGAACCCAGTCCAACAGAAATACTTCGAAACTTCTACCCTCACTTTAGAACTTTAACGCCTAGGGCTTGTGGCACCCGGTCATATTCAAAACGACTGAGAAAGGTTTACCAAGTGTTACCCCGGTTCGTTGTAGGCTGTGTGCGGCTTTCAACACTCGACCCCCTTTGCGGAACACCCCCATGCTCTCTTCCCGTCAGCGCCGTGCCATTCGTCTGGTCATTCATTTTGTAGCCCCTTACCGCTGGCATGCGGTCGGCGCCTTGCTGGCCCTGATCGTCACGGCGGGGATCACGCTGTCGATGGGGCAGGGCATTCGTTTGCTCGTCGACAAAGGCTTTATGACCCAATCACCGCACATGCTCAACCAGTCCATTGGGTTGTTTTTGCTGCTGGTGCTGGGCTTGGCGGTGGGCACATTCGTGCGTTTCTACCTGGTGTCGTGGATTGGCGAGCGGGTGGTGGCTGACATTCGTCGACAAGTTTTCAACCACCTGATCGGTTTGCACCCCGGTTTCTACGAGAACAACCGCAGTTCAGAAATCCAGTCGCGGCTGACCACCGACACAACATTGCTGCAATCGGTGATCGGTTCGTCGCTGTCGTTGTTTTTGCGCAACAGCCTGATGGTGATTGGCGGCGTGGTGCTGCTGTTTATCACCAACCCCAAGCTCACCAGCATCGTCGTGGTCGCCTTGCCCTTGGTGTTGTCACCGATCTTGATCTTTGGTCGTCGCGTGCGCAGCTTGTCGCGCCAAAGCCAGGACCGCATCGCCGATGTTGGTAGCTACGTGGCCGAGGCCCTGACCCAGATTAAAACCGTCCAGGCCTACAACCATCAGCAACAAGACCAGCAGCGCTTTGCGCAAACTGTCGAAGGGGCCTTTGCCACGGCGCGCAAACGTATCTTGCAACGGGCCTGGCTGATCACCCTGGTGATCTCGCTGGTGCTGGGCGCGGTCGGCGTCATGCTCTGGGTGGGCGGCATGGATGTTATTGCCGGGCGTATCACGGGCGGTGAACTGGCCGCGTTTGTGTTCTACAGCCTGGTGGTCGGCAGTGCCGTCGGCACCCTGAGTGAAGTGATTGGCGAACTGCAACAGGCGGCAGGCGCGGCAGAGCGGATCAGCGAACTGCTGCAGTCCAAAAGCCAGATCGTTGCACCGGACAGCGGTTTGCAAGTGTTGCCAGAGCGGGTTGAAGGCAACGTGCGTCTCGAAGATGTGTATTTTTCTTACCCGTCGCGTCCCGAAAGCTTCGCGATTGCGGGCCTGAGCCTGACCATCAATGCAGGCGAAACCCTGGCCTTGGTCGGGCCGTCCGGGGCCGGTAAATCGACCTTGTTTGACTTGCTGTTGCGTTTCTATGACCCCCAGCAAGGGCAAATCCTGCTGGAAGGGCGACCTGTCCAGCAACTTGATCCGCACGACTTGCGCCGCTGCTTTGCCCTGGTATCGCAGACCCCGGCGCTGTTTTTTGGCACGGTCGAAGACAACATCCGCTATGGCAACCCGCAGGCAACAGATGCCCAGGTCGAGGCGGCGGCGCGTATTGCCCATGCCCACGACTTCATCCTGCAAATGCCCCAAGGCTATAAAACCCACTTGGGCGATGGCGGTCAGGGGTTGTCGGGCGGGCAGCGGCAACGCCTGGCGATTGCCCGGGCACTGCTGGTGGATGCGCCGATTTTACTGTTGGACGAAGCCACCAGCGCGCTGGATGCGCAAAGTGAACACTTGATCCAGGAAGCGTTGCCCAGCCTGATGAAAGGCCGTACCACGCTGGTGATCGCCCATCGACTGGCGACGGTGCAGAATGCCGATCGCATTGCCGTGATGGATCAGGGCAAGCTGGTGGCGGTGGGCACACATGCCCAATTGATAGCCAGTAACCCGCTGTATGCGCGGTTGGCAGCGTTGCAGTTCAACACGGCGGATAGCTAAAACCGTAGGAGCGAGCTTGCCTCGCGATCTTTTAAACATCAAAAGATCGCGAGACAAGCTCGCTCCTACGCGGGGCTAACTCAGCGGTACTCGCACAGGTAAGCGGTATCTACTGCGACCTCAAGCTGAAACTTGCTGTTGGCCGGTACGTTGAACTGGCTGCCTGTCTTGAATGTTTCAAACTCGCTGCTGCCCGGCAGCTTGACCTTCAGCTCGCCCGAGACGACGTGCATGATTTCACGCTCGGCGGTGCCGAACTCGTATTTACCCGGGGCCATGACGCCAATAGTGGCTTTGCCTTCAGCTTGTGTGAACGCAATCGACTTGACGGTGCCGTCGAAGTATTCGTTGACTTTAAACATGGCGATTCCTCGGAATGGGTTAAAAAGGCTGGCCAGTATGCAGAAGCCGTTTTATCCCGTCACGCCCTTTTGTAGAGGCTCGGCGCTGCACTAAACCCGCAACACCAGAGGCAATAAACGCGCGGTATTGCGCGCATCTTCCAGGGCGCGGTGCTGCTGCCCGCTGAACTGCATACCGGCCAGTTGCAGCGCACTGTTGAGGCCCAGCGGCTGTTTTAGCTGGCGGACCTGGGCAAATTGTTGCTTGAGGTTCATATGCGGCAAACGCGCCAAGGCGCTGTCCAGCTGCTTTTGTTGCCATTCCTGTTCCAGTTGCTTGCGGTCGTACTCACCCCAACTGGCCCAGCCTTCCAGTTTGGGCAGGTGCTGGCCCAGCCAGCGCTCGAACTGCTCCCAAACCTGTCCGGTAGGGCTGGCGTTATCAATATTGGCTTGGGTGATATGGGTTAATTGACGGCAAAAAGCAGTCAGCAGCGGGCGCCGTTGCGGCCGTACAAAACGCTGAAAGTGGTCTATTTCGCGCCCGGCACGGGTGACCACGCTGGCACCGATTTCGATGACTTCCATTTCTTCCAGAGGCCAGCCGCCGTCATCGGTGGTGGCTTCCAGGTCAATTACCAGCCAGTGAGGCATGTGCAGCTTTCCTTAAACAACATCGGCATTGAGGATGCAGCGTAGCTAATGCGCAGCCACGGGGCACTTAATTTGTAGTGGGCCACACCACGTTTGCTTGCTAGTCTAGGCGCGCTTAAATTACGGTCGTACTCGATCTCAGGTCCTGTACCCATTAATAAGTTCCAGTTGCGGGCGTCCCCGATGTGCACAGCGTTTAAGTGTTTGCCAATGTGGATGGTCCGCAGTGTGTTGCTGGCGCTGAGTGTCACCTTGATGTCGCCGGTGTGGGCCGCGCAGGAAATTCGCGTCGGTGCGGCGCATTTTCCGCCGTATATCGTGCGCCCGGAACGCGGCTCCGACACGGGCTTGCTGCAAAAATTGCTAAGTGCGATGAATGAGTTACAAACTGATTATAAATTCACCGCCGTCCCCACCTCGCTGGCGCGCAGGGTGCGTGACTTTGATCAGGGCCGCGTTGACCTGATCCTTTTTGAAAGCTCCAACTGGGGCTGGCAGGGTGTCGATTACGATGCTGTCGACCTTGGCCTTGTTGACTCGGAAGTGTTTATTGCCAAGCAACAGCCGGGGCGTGACCAATCCTACTTTGATGATTTAAAGGGAAAACGGCTGGCGCTTTTTTCCGGCTATCACTACGCCTTTGCAGACTTCAATCCTGCCCCCAGCTACTTGCTCAACCACTTTGACGCGACCTTGACCTACTCCCACGAAAGCAACCTGCAGATGGTCTTGCGCGGGCGGGTAGACATGACCTTGATGACGCGATCCAACCTCAATGACATGCTCAGACACAATCCGCAGTACAAATCTCGCGTGCTGATATCTGACCGTGCCGACCAGCGCTACCATCACTACGCCTTCATTCGGCCCCATGGCCCGATCAAAGCCGAAGAAGTGACCAAGTTGATCAAAGCGCTAAAGGACAATGGCCAGTTAAAAGCGATTTTTGCCCCTTACAATATTGAACTCGTCGAAACAGAGTCCTAAATTTTGCCCCGCGACCAACGTCACACAGCCTAACTGTTGACGACAATCGTGAGTCCAAAATGACTGCAATCGCTTCGCACCCGCAGCGCCCTGCTAAACCCCAAGGCGAAGTCTATCGGCGCTTCGACCCCCAGCTTGGCGCCTGGATCTCCTTGCGTACGCTGGACATCGAGCTTGACCTCGAACGCTTCAACCGCTGGCAGAACACCCCGCGAGTACTGGCCTTCTGGGATGAAGGGGGCAGCCTTGACGACCATCGCCAGTACCTCGAAAAACTGGCCAACGACCCGCACACCCTGACCTTGATCGGTTGCTTTGACGACCAGCCATTTGCCTATTTCGAAGCCTATTGGGCCAAAGAAGATCGCATCGCGCCCTTTTACGACGCAGACGATTACGACCGTGGCATTCATATGCTGGTGGGGGAGCAGGCCCATCGCGGGCCGCACAAGGTTGCCAGCTGGTTATCCGCTTTGACCGATTACCTGTTGCAGGACGACCCGCGCACCCGGCGCATCGTGGCCGAGCCCCGTGCTGACAACGACAAAATGATCGGTTACATGCAGGCGCAGGGCTATGCGCGGATCAAGGAATTCGACTTCCCGCACAAACGGGCGGCCTTGATGGTGCTGGAAAGGACAATCGAAAACCAACGCTAAAGCGACGTTCATTTTGTAGGAGCGAGCTCGCCTCGCGATCTTTTGATCTTCTCTAGATCTTCAAAGATCGCGAGCCCCCGCACAAAGAAGCTGATTTCAGCGGCGACTAAAGGTATCTGGCTGGCTGCCCGAAACCTTGCGGCAGTGAATCAGCGCGTCGCGAATCATGAAGTTGACCAGTGTTGGCGACACCCCCAGCTCTTTGGCGATGTCCTTTTGCTGCACACCGTGCAAGCGGTACATCTCAAACGCATAACGGGTGCGGCTTGGCAGCTCGGTCAGGGCGTCTGCGATGTTTTCCAGGGTCGAAAAATTGATATGCGAGGTTTCTGGCGAGGCGCCATTGATCACCACATTCAAGCCTTCCTCTTCTGTGCCCGAGTATTTCTGCTCCAGTGCCTGCTTGCGGTAGTGATCAATCGCCAGGTTGCGCACGATCTGGAACAGATAGCTCAGTTGCGCCTTGAATGACGAGGTGATCTGCGGCGCGGACTGCAAACGGAAGAAAGCGTCCTGCACCACGTCTTCGGCCCGTGATCGGCAGCCAGTGATCCGCGCTGCAATTTTGACCAGGATTAATCGGTTGTCGACAAAGGCTTGAAGTAAGGGTGAGTCACACCTGCTTGTGGACATTTGTTCCGTCATGGAGATCACCTGTGGCTAGTGAAAACGTGCGGGCCATTGCTCGGTTGGCGCCGTCACAGTGCGAAACAAACTAGGCTGAATGATAATGATTGTCAATTGAGAAAGGTAATTAATACGCATCCTTTCAAGAGATTGAGATAAGCCTCACATCCCGCGTGTTTTGCATCAAAAAGCCACTATCGCGAGGGCTAATTATTTGCCCGGGTCAACCGTTCACAAGGGGCGAAGGTCTGTGTTGCAGACCTGCGATGAACGGTTAACACAGGAGGGTGATATGGCGTTTGCATGTGCACGGGCGGCGTTTTACGGCGGTGGTGCAGACCATGACTGAAGTCATCCAGTTGCGCTTGTTTTGCCTGCCTTACTCCGGCGCCAGCGCCATGGCATACAGCCGTTGGCGCCGCTTGCTGCCCGACTGGCTGCAGGTGCGGCCGCTGGAATTACCGGGGCGCGGGATGCGCATGGACGAGCCCTTGCAGAGCGATATACGCGCATTGGCCCGCCAGTTGGCCGATGAAATCAGCCCGGAACTGGACCGCCCTTACGCGTTGTTTGGCCACAGCCTGGGCGGTCTGTTGGCCTTTGAACTGGCCCATGCCTTGCGTGAGCGCGGAGTGCCCGAGCCGCTGGCCTTGTTTGCATCTGCCACGGCCGGTCCGGCCCGCCGGGATGTCAGCGAGTACGCAGTGGCCAAGACCAACGCACAACTTATCGAGCGCTTGCGCGAACTCAACGGCACCCCCGAAGAGGTGCTGGCCAATGCCGAACTGATGCACCTGATGCTGCCGATACTGCGCGCCGACTTCCTGTTGTGCGGCAGTTTCAGGCACGACCGACGGGCGCCGTTGCCGCTACCCATTCACGTGTTTGGTGGCAAGCAAGACAGTGTGCGCGCCGAGCAACTGCTCGATTGGCAGGCCGACACCAGCCGCGCGTTTTCCCTGGACATGTTTGAAGGCCATCACTTTTTTCTGCACCAGCAAGAAACCGCCTTGTTGCGTTGCCTGCGTCGTTACGCCGAAGAACACCTGCTGCGCCGACGTCAGCAACAGGCTCGGCGAGTGCCCGGCTAAAGCGGCGCCGTGCTTTCTCGTCTCTCAAACACACCGAATTTATGCAAAGCCGACTTCAGGCAGGAAATCCCATGATGGACGCGTTCGAACTCCCTGGCACCTTGGCCCAAGCCCTGCAACAACGTGCAGCCCAGACCCCGGATCGACTGGCATTACGCTTTTTGGGCGATGACCAGAGTGCCAGCCAGGTGCTGACCTATGCTGACCTGGATTTACGTGCGCGGGCCTTTGCCGCAGCCTTGCAGGCCAATGCCGCGGTGGGTGATCGCGCGGTCTTGCTGTTGCCCAGCGGCCCGGACTACGTCGCGGCATTTTTTGCCTGCCTGTACGCCGGGGTGATCGCCGTTCCGGCGTATCCGCCTGAGTCGTCGCGCCGCCACCATCAGGAGCGTTTGCTGTCGATCATGAGCGACGCCGAACCGCGCGTACTCCTGACCAGCAGCCATTTGCGCGAGTCCTTGCTGGCCCTGCCCGAACTCACCTGCGCCGATGCGCCCGCGTTGCTGTGTGTCGACAGCCTTGAACCGAGCCTGGCGCAAGGCTGGCAGCCGGTGGTGTTACAGGCCGATGACATCGCCTTTTTGCAATACACCTCAGGCTCTACCGCCATGCCCAAGGGCGTGCAAGTGACCCACGGCAATCTGGTGGCTAACGAGTTGCTGATTCGCCGTGGATTTGGCATCGACCTCAACCCCGACGACGTGATTGTCAGCTGGTTGCCGCTGTACCACGACATGGGTTTGATCGGTGGCCTGCTGCAACCGATTTTCAGCGGTGTGCCGTGCATCCTGATGTCGCCCGCGTACTTTTTGACCCGCCCGCTGCGTTGGCTCGAAGCCATCAGCGAATACGGCGGGACCATCAGCGGCGGGCCGGACTTTGCCTATCGGCTTTGCAGCGAGCGGGTCAGTGAAAACGCGCTGGCCGGGTTGGACTTAAGTCGCTGGCGCGTGGCCTATTCAGGCTCTGAGCCGATCCGCCAGGACACCCTGGTGCGTTTTGCCGAAAAATTTGCCCCGTGCGGTTTTGACTCCGCCAGCTATTTCGCCTCTTACGGGCTGGCCGAGGCTACGTTGTTTGTCGCAGGCGGGCAGCGCGGGCAGGGCATCCCGGCCCTGAACCTGAATGAACTGGAGCTGGCCAACAACTGCATCGTGCCGGGCGACGGCTGCGCGGTGATGAGCTGCGGTACTCAGCAGCCGCAACATGCGGTGCAAATCGTCGACCCACACTCGTTCGAGCCCTTGGCGGATAACCGCGTCGGTGAAGTCTGGGCCTGCGGGCCAAGCATCGCCCACGGCTACTGGCGCAACCCGCACGCCAGCGCCCGGACATTTGTTGCACATCAGGGCGCCACATGGCTGCGCACCGGCGACCTGGGTTTTATCCATGAAGGCCAGCTGTACATCACCGGGCGCTTGAAAGACCTGCTGATCGTGCGCGGCCATAACCTCTACCCGCAAGACATCGAAGCCACCATCGAGCGTGAAGTCGAAGTGGTGCGCAAAGGCCGTGTGGCGGCGTTCGCGGTCAATGTCAAAGGCGAGGAGGGGATCGGCATTGCCGCCGAAATCAGCCGCAGCGTGCAAAAAATCATGCCTGCGAACGCCCTGATCACGGCCATTCGCCAGGCCGTGGCCGAAGCCTGCCAGCAAGCACCAAGCGTGGTCGTACTGCTCAATCCGGGGGCGTTGCCAAAAACCTCCAGCGGCAAACTCCAGCGCTCGGCCTGCCGCAGCCGTCTGGCCGATGGCAGCCTGGACAGCTACGCGCAGTTCCCGTGTGACGACGCTCAGCCGGCCAACCATGATCCAGTGCAGCCAGCCCATCACTTGGAGGCGCTGATTGCGTGGATCTGGTGCGAGCATTTGCAGGTCGAGCAAGTGGCCGCTGACGATCATTTCTTCCTGCTGGGCGGCAACTCGATTCTGGCCACGCAAACCATCGCCCGCCTGCGCGAAGAACTGAAACTGGAACTCAACCTGCGCCTGCTGTTCGAGGCGCCGACTTTGAGCGCCTTCACGGCTCGGGTCGCGGCGTTGCAGCAGGATGGCGGTCTGGCCCAGGGCTGCATCGTCGGTTTGAGCCGTGATGAGGCGCTGCCGCAATCGCTGGCGCAAAACCGTTTGTGGTTTATGTGGCAGCTCGATCCGCAGAGCAGCGCCTACACCATTCCCGGCGCCTTGCGCTTGCGCGGCGAGCTGAACGAAACTGCGCTGTGCAGCAGCTTCGCGCACTTGGTCGAACGCCACGAAGCCCTGCGCACGCGCTTTTATGAGCGCGATGGCCAAGCCTGGCAGCGGGTTGAGGCCGCCGCGGATTTTGACCTGCAGGTCATCGACATCAGCGATTTGCCCGTCGCCGAGCGAGAAGCGCGGGCGCAGCAGATCCGCGATGACGAAGCCCGTACCCAGTTCGACCTGACCAGCGGCCCGCTGTTCTGGGTCACCCTGGTCAAGCTCGATGACGAAGAGCACCAACTGCTGCTGACCTTGCACCACATCATTGCGGACGGCTGGTCACTCAACCTGCTTATCGACGAGTTCTCGCGGCTGTATGCGGCGGCCTGCCTGGAGCAACCGTTAGCGCTGGCACCACTGGCTTTGCAGTACGCCGACTACGGCAGTTGGCAGCGCCAATGGCTGGCCCAGGGCGAAGCCGAGCGCCAGCTCGGTTACTGGAAACAACAGCTGGGCGACGAGCAGCCGACCTTGCAACTGGCCACCGATTACCCGCGTTCGGCCGCGCAGCAACACAGCGCGTCGCGCTACAGCGTGCGCTTGGAGGCACCGCTTGCCGAGGCCTTGCGTGAGACAGCAAAGGCCCATGACAGCACGCCATTCATGCTGCTGTTGGCGACGTTCCAGACCTTGTTGTATCGCTATACCGGCCAGCGCGATATCCGCATTGGCGTGCCGAGCGCCAACCGTCCGCGTCAGGAAACCCATGGCCTGATCGGCTTTTTCATCAATACCCTGGTGCTGCGTGCGCAACTGGACGGGCGCCTGCCGTTTGCCCAATTGCTCCAGCAAACCCGCCTTGCCACGCTGGATGCCCAAGCGCATCAGGACCTGCCCTTTGAGCAACTGCTGGAAGCCTTCCCGCAGGCCCGCGAACACGGATTGTTCCAAGTGTTGTTCAACCATCAGCAACGCGACCTGAGTGCTTTACGGCGTTTGCCGGGCTTGCTCGCCGAAGAGCTGGAATGGCACAGCCGTGAAGCCAAATTCGACTTGCAGTTGCACAGCGAAGAAGACCGTCAGGGCCGCCTGAAACTGTCGTTCGACTATGCCGATGAGCGATTTGAGGCCAGCACCATTGCGCAACTGGCCGAGCATTTTGTCAGTCTTTTGCGCCAAGTTTGCGCCGATAGCCATAAGGCCCTGGCTGACCTGCACCTGCTCAGCCCGCAGCAATTGCTTGAACAGGCGCGCTGGAGCGAAGCGCCGTGTGCTCCCGCGCAGCAATGGCTGCCACAGCAGCTTGAACAGCAAGCGCAGCTCACCCCGGACCACATCGCCTTGTTGTGGGACGGCGGCAGCCTCGATTACGCCCATCTGCATGGGCACGCCAACCGCCTGGCCAACTACTTGCGTGACAAAGGCGTAGGCCCGGATGTGCCGGTGGCGATTGCCGCTGAACGCTCGCCGCAACTGCTGATCGGCCTGCTGGCGATTCTCAAGGCGGGCGGCGCCTATGTGCCTCTGGACCCGGACTACCCGCCCGAGCGTCTGGCCTACATGCTGCAGGATTGCGGTGCAGCACTGTTGCTGACCCAAAGCCATCTGCTGCCGTGTTTGCCCAATGTTGAAGCCCTTAGTGTGATCGCCATGGACGGCCTCAATCTCGACAGCTGGTCCGCCCATGCGCCGGGGCTGCACCTGCACGGCGACAACCTGGCCTACGTGATTTACACCTCGGGCTCGACCGGCCAGCCCAAAGGCGTCGGCAACACCCATGCGGCCCTCAGCGAGCGTTTGCAGTGGATGCAAACCACCTACGGCCTGGGCGCCGACGATGTGCTGATGCAAAAGGCCCCGATCAGTTTTGACGTGTCAGTGTGGGAGTGCTTCTGGCCGTTGATTACCGGTTGCCGTCTGGTGCTGGCCGGGCCGGGAGAGCACCGCGACCCGCAGCGCATCGCGCAGTTGGTGCAGCAGTTCGGGGTGACCACGTTGCACTTTGTGCCGCCGTTGTTGCGTCTGTTTGTCGATGAACCGCAGGCCTTGCAGTGCCGCACGTTGCGTCGGCTTTTCAGTGGCGGCGAAGCCTTGCCCGCCGAACTGCGCAATCACGTGCTGCAACAATTACCCGCCGTGCAACTGCATAACCGTTACGGCCCGACGGAGACCGCGATCAACGTCACCCACTGGCAGTGTGCTCTTGAGGACGGCGAGCGCTCGCCCATCGGCCGCCCACTGGGCAACGTGGTGTGCCGGGTGCTCGATAGCGAATTGAACCCGCTGCCGGTGGGGGTGCCGGGGGAATTGTGCATCGGCGGCATTGGCCTGGCGCGTGGCTATCTGGAGCGTCCGGGGCTGACGGCTGAGCGCTTTATTGCCGACCCGCTGGGCGAGCCGGGCGCACGGCTGTACCGCACCGGTGATCAGGTGCGCTGGAACCGCGATGGCGCCCTCGAGTACCTCGGGCGTCTGGATCAGCAAGTCAAACTGCGCGGCTTTCGTGTCGAGCCGCAAGAGATCGAAGCGCGCTTGCTGGCCCAGCCTGAGGTGGCTCAGGCGGCGGTATTGATTCGCGACACCCAGGCCGGGCCGCAACTGATCGGCTACTACACGGCGCTCGACGGGTCGCTGCCCGAGGCCGAACACAGCGTGCAACTTAAAGCCGCACTGGCCGCCGAACTGCCGGATTATATGGTCCCCGCGCAGTTGTTGCGCCTTGAACGCATGCCCCTGAGCCCGAGTGGCAAGCTTGATCGCCGGGCCTTGCCGGAGCCGGTGTGGCACGTGCGCGAGCACGTCGAGCCTCAGAATGAACTGCAACAACGCATCGCCGCAATCTGGCGCGAGGTGCTGGGGCAGGCCCGAATTGGCCTCAATGACGACTTCTTCGCCCTGGGCGGGCACTCGCTGCTGGCTACACAAATCGTTGCCCGCGTGCGTCAGGCTTGTGACGTTGAACTGGCCTTGCGAATCTTGTTTGAAGCCAGTGAGCTGGGCGCATTTGTCGAGCAGGTTGCGCAAATCCAGGCCAGCGGCCAGCGCAACACGCAACGGCCGATTCATTTGGCGGATCGCAGCCAGCCGGTGGCGCTGTCGTACTCTCAGCAGCGCATGTGGTTCCTCTGGCAGATGGAGCCCGACAGCCCGGCCTATAACGTTGGCGGCATGGCGCGTTTGACCGGGTTGCTGGACGTCGAGCGTTTCGAGGCGGCATTGCAGGCGTTGCTGCTGCGCCACGAAACCCTGCGCACCACGTTTCCCAGCGTCAATGGCGTGCCTTGCCAACAGGTACACCGCGACACACGCCTGAGCCTGGGCTGGCTGGATCTCAGCGCCCTGGACTGCGCTGCCCGTGAGCAGCGTTTGCAGGCCCAGGCCGACAGCGAGGCGCATCAGCCGTTTGATCTGGAGCGCGGGCCGTTGCTGCGCGCCCATATGGTCAAGGCCGCCGACCGCGAGCACTACTTTGTCCTGACCTTGCATCACATCGTCACTGAAGGCTGGGCGATGGATATTTTTGCCCGCGAACTGGGCGAGTTGTACGAAGCGTTTGTGGATGATCGCGCCTCGCCGTTGCTGCCGCTGGCCGTGCAATACCTCGACTACAGCGTGTGGCAACGCCAGTGGCTGGAGTCGGGCGAACGGCAGCGCCAGCTTGATTACTGGACCGCCAAACTCGGCACCGAGCATCCGCTGCTCGAACTGCCCGGCGACCGGCCTCGGCCTGCGGTGCAGAGCCATCAGGGCGGGTTGTACCGCTTTGACCTCAGCGACGAGTTGGCCGCGAAACTGCGAGGGTTCAATGCCGAACACGGCCTGACCCTGTTCATGACCATGACCGCCACCCTGGCGCTGCTGCTCTACCGCTACAGCGGCCAGACCGACCTGCGCATCGGCGCGCCGGTGGCCAACCGCATCCGCCCGGAAAGCGAAGGGCTGATCGGGGCTTTTCTTAACACCCAGGTACTGCGCTGCGAACTGGATGGCCACATGCGCGTGGCTGAACTGCTGGAGCAGGTGCGCCAGACCGTCATCGAAGGCCAGTCGCATCAGGACTTGCCCTTCGATCATCTGGTCGAAGCCCTGCAACCCCCGCGCAGCGCCGCTTACAACCCGCTGTTTCAAGTGATGTGCAACGTGCAGCGTTGGGAGTTCCAGCAAAGCCGGACGCTGACAGGCATGACAGTGGAGTTTTTGCCCAACGATGCGCGGGCGACCAAGTTCGACCTCAACCTGGAAGTCACTGACCTCGACCACCGCTTGGGCTGCTGCCTGACCTACAGCACTGATTTGTTTGATGAGCCGCGCATCGCCAGCATGGCCGAGCACTGGCGCAATCTGCTGCAAGCGCTACTGGCCGACCCGCAACAACGGCTGAGCGAGTTGCCGCTGTTGGATAGCGCTGAACAACAGCGCTTGCTGGACGGGCTGGCACCTGTAGCGGGTGAGCAGCGTCTCGATCACTGCGTGCATGTTCTGTTTGCGGAGCAAGCCCGAATGCGTCCTGAGGCCATCGCCTTGACCTTCGGCGGGCAGCACTTGAGCTACGCCGAACTTGAAGGCCGCGCCAATCAACTGGCCTGGAAGCTGCGCGAGCTGGGCGTAGGCCCGCAGGTGCGGGTGGGGCTGGCACTGGAACGTTCGCTGGACATGGTCGTCGGCCTGCTGGCGATCCTCAAGGCGAGCGGCGCCTATGTGCCGCTCGACCCGGAATACCCGCTGGAACGCTTGCAGTACATGATCGAAGACAGCGGCATCAGCGTGTTATTGAGCCATCGCAGTCTGTTTGTCGCGCTGGGTGAATTGCCCTCAAGCGTCGTGCGCTGGAGTCTCGAAGACGACGGCCCGCAACTGGCCGGGTACCCGTCCAGCGCACTGCCGTTCCTCAACCTGCCACAGCATCAGGCGTATTTGATCTACACCTCGGGCTCCACCGGCCAGCCCAAGGGCGTGGTGGTGTCCCACGGCGAGATCGCCATGCATTGTCAGGCGGTGATTGAACGGTTTGGCATGCGTGCGGATGACTGTGAACTGCACTTTTATTCGATTAACTTCGACGCTGCCACCGAGCGTTTGCTGGCGCCGCTGCTCAGTGGTGCGCGGCTGGTGCTGCGGGCGCAAGGGCAGTGGGACGCCGAAGCAATCTGCCAACTCATTCGTGAGCAACAGGTCAGTATTCTGGGCTTCACCCCCAGCTACGGCAGCCAATTGGCCCAGTGGCTGGCCAGCCGCGGGCAGACATTGCCGGTGCGCATGTGCATCACCGGCGGCGAGGCACTGACCGGCGAGCACTTGCAGCGCATCCGTTCGGCCTTCCAGCCGAGCGTGTTTTTCAATGCCTACGGCCCGACCGAAACCGTGGTCATGCCGCTGGCCAGCCTGGCACCGGAACAGCTGGCCGATGGTGCCGCCTCTGTGCCAATCGGTGAGGTCATTGGTTCGCGGGTGGCCTACATTCTCGACAGCCATCTGGCGCTGGTCCCCCAAGGCGCCACCGGCGAACTGTACATCGGCGGTGCTGGGCTGGCGCAGGGGTATCACCAGCGTCCCGGGCTGACGGCCGAACGCTTTGTGGCAGACCCGTTTGCGCGCAATGGCGGACGCTTGTACCGCACCGGCGACTTGGTGCGCCAGCGCGCTGACGGTCTGGTGGAATACCTGGGGCGAGTCGATCATCAGGTCAAAATCCGGGGTTTCCGCATTGAGCTGGGCGAGATCGAAAGTCACTTGCTCGGGCATCCGGCGGTACGTGAAGCCGTGGTGCTGGCGCTGGACATGCCGGGTGGCAAGCAACTGGCGGCCTGGCTGGTGTGTGATGAACAGGCTGAGGCGGGTGCGTTGCGCGAAGCGCTCAAGGCCCGGCTCAAGGCGCAACTGCCAGATTACATGGTGCCCGCGCACTTGATGCTGCTGGACAACATGCCGCTGACCGCCAACGGCAAACTCGACCGCCGCGCCTTGCCAGAGCCCGATGTTGAGCTCAATCGCCAACTCTACGTGGCCCCGCGCAATGCACTGCAAGCCAGTTTGGCCAAGGTTTGGGGCGAGGTGCTGAACCTTGAGCATGTCGGTCTCAATGACAACTTTTTCGAGCTGGGCGGTGACTCGATTCTGTCGATTCAAGTGGTCAGCCGCGCCCGGCAATTGGGGATTCACTTCAGCCCCCGTGACCTGTTCCAGCATCAAACCGTGCAAGCGTTGGCGAGCGTTGCGACCCAGACCGAGCAACTGACCGCCGAACAGGGCGTACTCACTGGCGAATCGGCGCTGACGCCGATTCAACAGTGGTTCTTTGATACCGACATGCCGCAACGCGGGCACTGGAACCAGTGCGTGCTGTTGCAACCTGCCGAACCTCTTGAGCCGGCCTTGCTGGAGCGGGCGCTACTGGCCCTGGTGATGCATCACGACGCCTTGCGCCTAAGCTTCGAGCACCGCAACGGGCAATGGCAGGCGCGTTACCTGGGCGCTGCGCAGCAACCGTTGCTTTGGCGAGCCAGCGTGGCGGACCTGCAAGACTGCGCCGGGCTGTTTAACGACGCGCAACGCAGCCTCGATCTGCAAGCAGGGCCGCTGCTGCGCGCGGTACTGGTCGATGGCCCGCAAGGGGAGCAACGCCTGTTGCTGGCGGTCCACCATTTGGCGGTCGACGGGGTGTCCTGGCGGGTCTTGCTGGAAGACATACAGGCGCTGTATCGCCAACAGCCACTGCCCGCGAAAACCAGCGCATTCAGGGCGTGGGCCAATCGTTTGCACGCTTATGCCAGCAGTGATTCGCTGCGTGAAGAGCTGGGCCTGTGGCAAGAGCACCTCAAGGGGCCAGCGGTGGAGCTGCCGGGCGTTAACCGTCATGGCGGGCGGCAACATCTGCACGGGCAAACGCTCAGTGTGCGGCTCGACGAGGCACGCACCCAGCAACTGCTGCAACAGGTGCCCAGCGCCTATCGCACGCAGATCAACGATGTGCTTCTGACCGCGCTGGCGCGGGTGATCTGTCGCTGGACCGGCCAACCGTCGACCCTGTTGCAACTTGAAGGTCACGGCCGCGAAACCCTGTTCGATGACATCGACTTGAGTCGCACCGTGGGTTGGTTTACCAGCGCTTACCCGCTGCGCCTGACGCCGAGCAGCCACCTGGGGCAGGGCGCTTCGATCAAGGCCATCAAGGAGCAACTGCGACACGTCCCGCACAAAGGCCTGGGTTACGGCGTGTTGCGCTACCTGAGCGACCCGGCTACGGGGCAAACCCTGGCCGCGCTACCCGAGGCACCGATCACCTTTAACTACCTTGGCCAGTTTGACCAGAGCTTTGCCAGCGATGCGCTGTTCCACCCGCTGGACGAGCCGACCGGCGCAGCCCACGACCCGCAGGCGCCGTTGCCCAACGAGTTGAGCATCGACAGCCAGGTGTATGGCGGCGAGTTGGTTTTGCGTTGGACCTTCAGCGTCGAGCGCTATCAGCCCCAAGCCATTGAAGCGCTGGCCCAGGATTACCTCGCGGAGCTTGAAAGCCTGATTGCCCACTGCCTGAGCAGCGATGCGGGCGGCTTGACGCCATCCGACTTCCCGCTGGCCAAACTCAGTCAGGTACAACTCGACAGCTTGCCGGTGGCGGCAGGCCTGATTGAAGACGTGTACCCCATGACCCCGATGCAAGAGGGCATGTTGCTGCACACCTTGCTCGAACCGGGCACCGGGCTGTACTACATGCAGGACCGCTACCGGATTGACAGCGCCCTCGACCCGCAACGTTTCGCCCAGGCCTGGCAGTCAGTGGTGGCGCGGCATGAGGCCTTGCGTGCGTCGTTCTGCTGGAACGCGGGCGAAGGCATGCTGCAAATCATCCATCGTCCCGGCAACACCGAAGTTGATTACCTCGACTGGAGTCGCGAGCCGCAAGACAGCCATGAAGAGCGTCTGCAGGCGCTGCTCAAGCGCGAGCGCGAAGCCGGTTTTGATCTGCTCAATCAGGCGCCATTCCACCTGCGCCTGATCCGTGTGGGTGAGTCGCGTTACTGGTTCATGATGAGCAATCACCACATCCTCATCGATGCCTGGTGCCGTTCGCTGCTGATGAGCGACTTTTTTGAAATCTACAGTGCGCTGGGCGAAGGTCGCGCCCCGCAACTGACCACGCCACCGCGCTATCGCGAGTACATCAGTTGGCTGCAACAGCAAGACCTGCAGCAGGCCAACGTCTGGTGGCAGCGCAACCTGCAAGGCTTTGAACGGACCACTTACATCCCCACCGACCGGCCTTTGCTGCGCGAGCATGCGGGCGCTAGCGGCGGCATGCTGGTGGGCGACTGCTACACCCGGCTTGAGGTCAAAGATGGCGTGCGGTTGCGTGAACTGGCGCAGCAGCACCAATTGACCATCAACACCTTTGCCCAAGCGGCATGGGCGTTGGTGCTGCGACGCTTAAGCGGTGAGCGCGACGTGGTGTTTGGCGTTACCGTGGCCGGGCGCCCGGTGCAACTGCCGCAAATGCAGCAGACAGTCGGGCTGTTTATCAACAGTGTGGCCCTGCGTGTGCAGATGCCCGAAGACGGTCAGGTGCTGAGCGTTCGGCAATGGTTGAGCGCCTTGCTCGAACACAATATGGAGCTGCGCGAGTATGAATACTTGCCGCTGGTGACGATTCAGGAGCGCAGCGAGCTGCCCAAAGGCCAGCCGTTGTTCGACAGCCTGTTTGTGTTCGAGAACGCGCCGGTCGATATGTCGGTGCTGGACCGGGCCCAGAGTCTGAATGCCACCTCGGACTCAGGCCGCACCCATACCAACTTCCCGCTCACCGCCGTGTGCTACCCCGGCGATGACTTGGGCTTGCACCTGTCTTACGACCAGCGCTTTTTTGAGCGCAGCAGCGTTGAGCGCCTGCTCAGTGAGTTCAAGCGCTTGTTGCTGGCCTTGATGGACGGCGTCAATGGCGACATGGCCGACTTGCCCTTGCTGGGCGAGGCCGAGCAGCAGTTCCTTATAAAAGGCTGCAACCAAAGTCAGCGCGAGTACCCGTTGCAGCACAGCTATGCCGAACTGTTCGAAGCCCAAGTGGCAGCGCATCCGCAGCGCATCGCGGCCGGTTGCCTGGAGCAGCAGTGGAGTTACCGCGAGCTGAACCAGCGCAGTAACCGCCTGGGCCATGCCTTGATCGCAGGCGGTGTGCGTATGGACCAGCCGGTGGCGCTGCTGGCGGAGCGCGGGCTGGACTTGCTGGGCATGATCATCGGCAGCTTCAAGGCCGGTGCGGGCTATTTGCCGCTGGATCCGGCGCTGCCAGGGCCGCGTCTGAGCCGCATCTTGGAATTAAGCCGTACGCCGTTGCTGGTCTGCACCCAGGCCTGTCGCGAGCAGGCGCAAGCCTTGCTCGATGAGTCAGGTTGCGCCGTGCGTCCACGGCTACTGGTATGGGAAGACGTGCAAGCCGGGACGTGGGCGGATCACAACCCGCAGGTCTACAGCGGCCCGGACAACCTCGCCTACGTCATCTACACCTCGGGTTCCACCGGGTTGCCCAAAGGCGTGATGGTCGAGCAACGCGGCATGCTCAACAACCAGTTGAGCAAAGTGCCGTACCTGCAACTGAGCAAGGCGGATGTGATCGCGCAGACTGCTTCGCAAAGCTTCGATATTTCAGTGTGGCAGTTCCTCGCGGCCCCCTTGTTCGGTGCGCGTGTCGAGATCGTTCCGGACGCCATCGCCCACGACCCGCAAGCCCTGCTGGCGCAGGTCAATGCCCAAGGCATCAGCGTGCTGGAAAGCGTGCCGTCGTTGATTCAAGGGATGCTGGCCGAGGCCCCTGTTGAACTGAAGGGTTTACGCTGGATGCTGCCCACCGGCGAGGCCATGCCGCCAGAACTGGCGCAGCAATGGCTGTTGCGTTACCCCGAGATTGGCCTGGTCAATGCCTATGGCCCGGCCGAATGTTCGGATGACGTGGCGTTCTTCCGCGTTGATCATGGGGCGACTCAAGGCAGCTACTTGCCGATTGGCACGCCGACCGACAACAACCGTCTGTACCTGCTCGACGACGCGCTGCAACTGGTCGCACTCGGCGCGGTGGGTGAGTTGTGCGTGGCAGGCACCGGCGTGGGCCGGGGTTATGTCAGTGACCCGCTGCGCACCGCGCTGGCCTTTGTGCCGAACCCGTTCGGCGCACCGGGTGAGCGTTTGTACCGCACCGGCGACCTGGCACGGCGGCGCAGCGACGGGGTGCTGGAGTACGTCGGGCGCATCGACCATCAAGTGAAAATTCGCGGTTATCGGATCGAACTGGGCGAAATCGAAGCGCGCCTGCACGAGCAACCAGAACTGCGTGATGCGGCGGTCAGCGTACAGGAAGGGCCCAATGGCAAATACCTGGTCGGCTATCTGGTGGCCGCGCAAACGGCCCTCGGCCTGAGCGAGCGGCTGGACCGGGTCAAACAGCGCCTGCGCGCTGAACTGCCGGACTACATGGTGCCGCTGCATTGGCTGTGGCTGGAGCGACTGCCCCTCAACGCCAATGGCAAACTCGACCGCAAGGCACTGCCTGCTGTAGACATCGGCCAGTTGCAGCGTGAGGACTACCTGGCGCCACGCACTGAGCTTGAACACACCTTGGCGGCCATCTGGAGTGAAGTCCTGAGCGTCGAGCGGGTAGGGGTCAACGACAACTTCTTCGAGCTGGGCGGCCACTCCTTGCTGGCGACACAAATCGCCTCGCGGGTGCAGAAAGTACTGCAACGCAACGTGCCGTTACGGGCGATGTTTGAATGCAGTTGCGTGGCCGAGTTGGCGGTGTACATCGAAGGGCTGGAAAACAGCGAAATCAACGAGGAAAAAGTCGACCGCCTGAGCGACCTGATGGCCGAACTCGAAGGGCTGTAACAACACCCCCTGTAGGAGCCGGGCTTGCCTCGCGATCTGTTGATCTTAACCATCAACAGATCGCAGCCTGCGGCAGCTCCAGGGTGAACTGCACGTTGCAAGTTGTTCGCTTCTCGCTACGCTTGGCATCTCGACAGCAAGCCAATGGAATTGTGCATGGAACACACTCATTACAGTGGCGGATGCGTTTGTGGCTCGATCCGTTATAAAGCCTTGGGCTCTGCAGAAAACGCTCATACCTGCTCATGCAAAACTTGTCAGCGGCATACAGGCTCACCGACCGTCGTGTGGGTTGAGTTTGCGCAAGAACGGGTCAAGTGGGTAGGGGCCGGGGGGGCTCCTTCGGTCTTCAGAACCTCGGATTACTCCAGCAGGGCCTTTTGCCCAACGTGCGGAAGCTCGATTGGCGCAATCGATGATGAGCCGACGATTGCATTGCTGATTGGCGGTTTTGATGACAATAACGGCGCCGAGCTGGCGCCGTTGTACCACTCGTTTGAGGACATCCGACCACGCTGGTGGTGTTTGACGCCATTAACCCCGTAGTCGCTGTCGAGGTACGAGGCTGCGGTAGTTACTTGGGCCCCAAAATCTGCACCAGCTTGTCTGGCGACGGCGCACCTTGCTGTTGTTGCAGGTTGCCTTGGTCGTCCAGGTAGAAAATCGCCGGGGTCGCTGACAGTTCCAGGTCGTTCATGAGCTGGGCGTTGGCATCGAGCTTGGCCTGTACGTCCGCCGGGATTTTGCTCAAGGCCTTGAGGGTGCTGGCCTTGCCGGCTTTTTCGTGAGCCAGCAGGGCTTGCTGCGGGTCTTTGGCGGACAGCAGGGCGGCAGACTTGCCCGGGCTGTCTTCGCGGATAATGCCCACCATGATGTGGCGCAATTGCACTTTGCCGGAGTCAACCCACGGGCGGGCCTGTTCCCAGAACATGTTGCAGTACGGGCAGTTCGGGTCGCTGAACAGGTAAACGGTGCGCGGCGCATCCTTTTTACCATCCTGGATCCAGTTGCTCTTCTCCATGTTGGCCCAGACCTCTTTGGCCATCGGCGCATACACCAGCTTTTGCAACGGCGCCAGGCTCAGGTCTTTGCCGTCGGCGTCATACAGGTTACCGACCAGCACATTGCCGTCGGCGGTCAGGTACAAGGCCATGCCACGGTTCTGGTACTGCGCGGCATAGCCTTTCAAACCGCTGGGGGCATCAAAGCTGCCGACGATTTTCGCGCCCTTGGCTTCGATTTTCTTGATGGCTGGAGGCAGTTCTTCAGCTTGCAGCACAGGCGACTGCAGCAGGGCAGCGCCAAACAGAGAGGTCAGGCTAAGGGTTAACAGTTTGCGGTTAAGCATGTTTGCGTATTCCTTGCAGGGTCGACCTGTTGGGCCGACTTTGAATGTTCTTTGGTAAAGCCTTGCATGGCCTGCGCCAGGCTGGCATCGGACAGTTCGCCCAAATGGCTGCGCAGCAAACGCCCGTCAGCGCTGTAGAAGAGCGTAGTCGGCAGCGCCATGGAGCCGACCTTCTGGGCCAGTTGCCCGCTGCTGTCGAACAAGATGTTGCTCAGGCTCAGCCCCTGGGTTTCGAGGAACGTACTGACGCTCTGCATGCTTTCGCCCTGATTGACGAATAAAAACGTCACGTCTTGATGCTGTTTTTGCGCGTTCTGCAGCACCGGCATTTCCCGGCGGCACGGCGGGCACCACGTGGCCCACAAGTTGATGACCAGCGGGCCGCCCTGGTAACTGCTCAGTTGCACCGATTCGCCATTGGCTGTGCGCAAGGTGAGTTCAGGCAGGCGCGAACCCTGCTCATAGAGGCTGGAAGACAGGCTGGCCAAAATCCAGAAGGTCAGGCCAGTACTCAACCCCCAAGCTAATGGGCGGCGCAAGCCCGCACGGCGCCAACCCCAGAGCACCGCACCCGCCACCACGGCCACCAGGCCGGGCCAGACCATAAACCCGCCGTCACGCAAATCGAGCATTTTCAACGGGCTGTTCTGGAAGTGCGGCCAGAAAGCGAGCACAAAACCGATACGCGCCACGAGCAAGCCCAGCAAAAACAGGGCAAACAACACTGACTCAGGGTTCTCGCCACCACGTTTGGCCACCCGCCAACCGACCAGCGTCGCCAGGGCGAGGGCCAGGATCAGCAGCAGGTGGTTAATTGCCAAGGCAAACGAACCGATGGTCAGGGTGAGCATTTATGGGGTTTCCCGAGTGGCATTCCAGTTTTTCAAAAAAGTCTCGGCGTTGACTTCGCCGGTGATCCGCTGCCCACGACGCTCAACCCCATTGGGACCTATCCAGACAAAACTGGGCGGGCCGGGTACCTGGTAACGGCTGAGCAATTCGCGGCTGGCGACATTATCGGCGGTCACATCAAGACGCAACAGTCGCACGCCCTGCAAAGCCGATTGCACCTCAGGTTTGGCGAACACCTGTTTTTCCATGACTTTGCACGACACGCACCAGTCGGCGTAGTAGTCGAGCAACACCCATTGCCCCTCGGCCTTGGCGCTGGCCAGTTCACGGTCGAGGCTGGCCGGATCGTTGAGAGTAATGAAGTCGCCGTGGTCATTGCTGACCGTAGTGCCGATCACGGTTTTAGCGGTGTACACCTGCAACGGTTGCCCCAGGTCGGTGCCGCCACCGGCGGCCCCTATCAGCATCAAACCACCCCAAATCCCGGCCAGCAGGCTCAAGGGGTTAAACAGCGGCTTGGCGCGGGCGAAGTGCTGCGCTTGTTGCCACAGGCTGCTGGCAAAAATAATCAGCAACACCCCCCACAACCCCAGCCACAGGGTTTCACTGACCACCGGGCGCAGCAACAGCAGGGCCGTAGCGAGGAACAGGAAGCCAAACAGCCCTTTGGTCAGATCCATCCAGGCGCCCGGCTTGGGCAAAAAGCGGCTGCCCACTGTGACCAGCAACAACAACGGCATGCCAATCCCGACACCCATCACAAATAGCACCAGGCCACCTTCAACCGCATTGCCGCTCTGCGCGATGTACAACAGGGCGCCTGCCAGCGGGGCGGTCATGCACGGGCCTACCAGCAAACCCGACAAGGCGCCGAGGATGCCTGCACCCAGCAGGCTGCCGCCTTTACGGCCGCGGCCGGCGTTTTCGAGACGGTCGCGTAAGGCGGCGGGTAACTGCAATTCAAAAAAGCCGAACATCGGCAGTGCCAGCACCACAAACAGGGCGGCAAAGCTTGCGAGCAACCAGGGTTGTTGCAGCAGGGCCTGCAAGTTGGCGCCCAGCAGGGCGGCCAAAACGCCCAAGCCTGCATACACCAACGCCATGCTCACTACGTAACTGCTGGCGACGGCGAAACCGCGCCCGGCGCTGGCACCGCTGCCCACCACCAGCCCGGCCAGAATCGGCAGCATGGGCAATGAGCACGGGGTAAAGGCCAGCAACAGGCCCAGGCCGAAGAACAGCAACAAGCTCCAGCCCAATGAACGCTGCTGCAAGCTGGCCGCCAGTGACTGGTCCTGGGCCTGGCCTTGAGCGGCGACGGGTTGTGCGCCGCCCAGATCCACCACCTGGCTTTGCGGCGGGTAGCACAGACCGGCATCGGCGCAGCCTTGCCAGCTCACTTTGACCTGGCCGCTGGCACCCGCCGGGATCAGCACGTCGACTTGATTGCGATAGACCTGGCTGGCACCAAAAAACTCGTCATTGTGCTCCTCGCCCTGGGGCAGCACGGGGGTGTGCGCAGCGTCCAGACCGTCAAACTTGAAGCGCTTTTGGTACAAATAGTAGTTGTTCGCAATCTGCCAGCTCAGCCGGGTTTCGCCCGATGGCAACACTTCGCTGCTGAAGGCGAATGCCTTGGCCACCGGCAAGAAGTCGACTTTCTGGGCAAAAGGATCATTACTGGCTTGCGCCTGGCTGAAGCCCGTCAGCAGTAGAAACAAAAAAATAAACAAACGGTGCATACGCCCAGCCTTGGTCTTTATGAATAGGCAACACCTTGGCGACACATGATTAACCGAGTGTTAATAGGGTCGCGAAACTGACAAGCGCTTTAAACAATGCAGGTGCACTAGATTTATAGGGTGGATAATCCGCCCTTAATCCCATGATTTTTTAATCAGCCTATTTACGCGGGTATGAGCATGCACGTACTGGTTTGCGAAGACGATGAACTGATTGCCAGCGGCATTGTGGCCGGGCTGACGGCGCAGGGGCTGACGGTTGAACATGTCGGTACCGCCAGCAAAGCCAAAGCCATGCTCAAGGCCGCCGTGTTTGACGTGATGGTGCTTGACCTGGGGTTGCCTGACGAAGACGGCCTCAAGCTGTTGCAGCAACTGCGTCAGCAGGGCTTTGAACTGCCCGTGCTGGTGCTGACCGCCCGTGACTCGGTGACCGACCGGGTGGATGGCCTGCAAGCCGGGGCCGATGACTACTTGCTCAAGCCCTTTGACCTGCGCGAACTGGCCGCCCGCCTGCACACCTTGTTGCGTCGAGTGGCCGGGCGCAGCGTCAATTTGATCGAACACGGGCAATTGAGCTATGACCCCAGCAGCCGCATTACCTTGCTGGCCGGTCAGCCGGTCGACCTGTCGCGGCGCGAGCAGGCACTGCTGCAAGCCTTGCTGCATAACCGCGGCCGCGTGTTGTCGGCCGAGCAGCTCAAAGACAGCATCTACGGCTTTGGCGACGAACTGGAGAGCAATGCCCTGAACGTTCATATCCATCACCTGCGCTCCAAACTGGGCAAAGGCATCGTCGAAACCGTGCGCGGCCTCGGTTATCGTCTGGGCACTGCCGACGGTGCCGAGCAGCCATGATGAGCATGCGTCTGCGTTTGAGCCTGACCATAGGCTCGGCGTTTGTATTGATCTGGGCGCTGGCGGCGGCCTGGATGCTCAGTGACTTGCGTCAGCAAATGATGTTCTCCCTTGACCAGCGTCTGGTGGCGTCCGCGCGTATGGTGGCGGGGCTGCTTGAGCAATTGCCGCAGTTGCCGGTGAAAGGCGAGGGCACCCATTTCAGTGCGGAACAACTGACCATCCCTGGCGGTATGGCGTGCCAGGTGAGTTCGTTGCGCGGTGAAGTGCTGGCTCGCAGCCACAACAACCCGGACCAACCGATGCGCTCTGAGTCGGCAGGTTTTCATGACCAGATCATTGATGGCGCCGCCTGGCGCACGTTCACCCTCGACCGGGGTGATGTGCGCATTACCACCGCCGACCGCCAGGTCGAGCGCGAAGCCCTGAACCTTTCCGTGCTGCTCGCCGCCTCGGTGCCGGTGGGCATGGCCTTGATCGTGTGTTTGCTGCTGTTGTGGCTGGGCCTCGGCCAGGGGTTGGCGCCGCTTAACCGCATGCGTGATGCCCTGATGCGCCGCGATGCCGACTCGCTGCAACCACTGCAAATCAGCCCGTTGCCCAGCGAATTAAAGCCATTGCTGGATTCCCAGAACCAGTTGCTGGCGCGAATATCCAAAGCCATCGAACGTGAGCGGCGCCTGACTGGCGATGCCGCCCATGAACTGCGCAGCCCGCTGACCGCGATCAAAACCCACCTGCAAGTGGCGCGCATGACCGATGGCGCGGCGCGCGAACAGTCCCTGGCCCACGCCGAAGCCGGGGCAGACCGTTTGCACCGGACCCTGGAGCAGCTACTGCTGCTGGCGCGGGTTGAAGGCAGCTTATCGTTTGATGACGGTGTAGAGTGCTCAGCCGAACAAGTGGCGCGTCTGGCCATCAACGACGCGGCCAGCGGCGCGGCTGACCGTGTGCATTTGCAACTGGCCGATGACCTCCCGGACACCCGTCTGCATGTGCCTTCGGTGCTGGCAATCGCCGCCTTGCGCAATCTGCTCGACAACGCCTTGCGCCACACCCCGGCGGACACCCAAGTGCAATTGAAGGTGCATGCCGAGGGCAGCCACGTCGTGTTCGTGGTGCGTGACCACGGCCCCGGCCTTGCGCCTGAGACCTTGCAACACATGACCCAACGTTTCTGGCGCAACGGCAACAGCAACGGTTGCGGCTTGGGCCTGGCGATTGTGCAGGCCATTGTTGAACGGTGTGCGGGCGAACTGAATTTCGACAGCCAGGCCGATGGCTTGCGGGTTGAACTGCGCATGCCGCTGCAGACGGCTTGAACCTCTCAATCCTTGTAGTCGCTGCCGAAGGCTGCGTTGGGGCGCGAAGCGGCCCTGTTCTATGGGGTGAAGGTCCTTCGGCCCTTATCGCAGCCTGCGGCAGCGGCTACAGAAACCGGGAAACTTCTGGGCTTGGCTAAATCCTCACCACGCTGATGCGTTTTCAAAACAGGAATGTTTTGGTCAATCTCATCGGCGTATTGAGGGTCCCAGGAATGTCAGTCGCTACCAGCCTTGCTGAAAATCATCCGGTTGAAACGCTGTACGAGTTTGAAGAGTCTCCGTTGCTGGCCCGCCAGAGCCGTCAGGAGTCCAACGCGCGCAGTTACCCGCGGCGCTTGCCGCTGGCCCTCAAGCGTGCCAAGGGTTTGTACGTTGAAGACGTCGAGGGTCGCCGCTTCATCGATTGCCTGGCCGGTGCCGGGACTCTGGCGCTGGGGCACAACCACCCGGTCGTGATCGCCGCCATCCAACAAGTGCTGAGCGATGAACTGCCCCTGCATACCCTCGACCTCACCACCCCGGTCAAAGACCAGTTTGTTCAAGACCTGTTCGGCCTGCTGCCCGCCGCTTTGGCCAGCGAAGCGAAGATCCAGTTCTGCGGCCCGACCGGCACTGATGCCGTCGAAGCCGCGCTGAAACTGGTGCGCACCGCCACCGGGCGCAACACCGTGGTGTCGTTTACCGGCGGGTATCACGGTATGAGCCAGGGCGCCTTGAGCCTGATGGGCAGCCTGGGGCCGAAAAAGCCGTTGGCTGCCTTGCTCAGCAATGGCGTGCAATTCATGCCGTACCCCTACGATTACCGCTGCCCGTTCGGGCTGGGCGGCAAGCAGGGCGTGCAGGCCAATTTGCACTACCTGCAAAACCTCTTCAGCGACCCCGAAGCCGGTGTGCAGCTACCGGCTGCGGTGATTGTTGAAGTGGTGCAGGGTGAGGGCGGCGTCATTGCGGCAGACCTCGACTGGCTGCGCGGGTTGCGCCGGATTACCGAGCAAGCCGGCGTGGCGCTGATCGTCGATGAAATCCAGAGCGGCTTTGCCCGCACCGGCAAAATGTTCGCCTTTGAGCACGCTGGCATCATCCCGGATGTGGTGGTGTTGTCCAAAGCCATTGGCGGCAGCTTGCCGTTGGCGGTGGTGGTGTATCGCGAGTGGCTCGACACTTGGCTGCCGGGCGCCCATGCCGGAACGTTCCGTGGCAATCAGATGGCCATGGCCGCAGGTTCGGCGGTGATGCGCTATCTCAAGCAGCACAACGTTGCTGCGCACGCCACTGCCATGGGCGAGCGCCTCAGCGAACACCTGCGCATCCTCCAGCGCGACTTCCCGCAGTTGGGCGATATTCGCGGTCGCGGCCTGATGCTGGGGGTTGAACTGGTTGACCCCAACGGCAGCCCCGATGCCCTGGGCCACCCGCCAGCCTTTGCCCGGCTGGCGCCGCTGGTGCAGCGTGAATGCTTGAAGCGCGGCTTGATTCTGGAGTTGGGCGGGCGCCAGGGCAGCGTGGTGCGCTTCTTGCCGCCGCTGATCATCACCGCCAGTGAAATCGACCAGGTCGCGGCCATCTTTGGCAATGCCATGGCCGCAGCGATCACCCGGCTCTAATTTCTGCCCGCCATCACTCGTTAGATTCATATCTTTTACAGCGACGGAGACCCGCACATGAGTTCAGTATTTGACCGCGATGACATCCTCTTCCAAGTGGTGGTGAACCATGAAGAGCAGTATTCGATCTGGCCGGACTACAAAGCCATCCCCAACGGCTGGTGCGCCGTGGGCAAAAGCGGCCTCAAACCTGAGTGTCTGGCGTATATCGAAGAAGTCTGGACCGACATGCGGCCCTTGAGCCTGCGCCAGAAGATGGATGCAGTGGCCACGCACTAAGCGCAATCACGGTAGGAGCGAGCTTGCCTCGCGATCTTTTGACCTTGAAAAGATCGCGAGCAACCTCGCTACAAGGCTTTTACAATCGCATCAATGTTGCTCTGCAACTGCGCCACCGGATCTGCGCCGTCAGCGCCGATCACCACCAGGTGGCTGCCACCCTCGGTAATCGCTGCCTTCAACTCTGGCGAAGGTTCGCGATGGTCGAGCACTAGCGCCACGTCATTGTCCTTGAGGGTTTGCGTCAGCGCCTTGAGGGCTTGCGGTGTCCACGGGTCTTCACTGTTATGGGCCACGTCAACGCGCTCCAGATTCAGCCCGCTGATCAAGTAATCCAGCCGGTCTGAGACACTCACGACGCTTAAATTATCGGCCTTGGCCAGGCGTGACTCGCTCTCGGCGCTGAGTTTGAGCAGGCGCTGTTTCAGCTTGGCCAGGTTGGCTTCGATTTTGGGCTTGGCGGCGGGGGCCAAACGTACCAGGTCAGCCGCAATCACGTCAGCCATACGGCCCATGTTGTTGCTGGACAGCCACGGCTGGCTGTTGAGGCCATCGCTGTGCACGTCAGGTTGCACGGCAATGCCCGGCAAACTGCCGTCCACAGGGCGTGCGGCGTCTACTTCGACGATGCGGATGTTGCTGCGCCTAGCCATCGGGTACAGCGGGTCGTCGCTCCACAGCGAGCGCAGGCCGACCACCGCATCGGCGTTTTCTGCGAGTTTTTGCAGGGCCGGGGCGCCGCGACCGCTGAAGTAGGCACTTTGCCGACTGCCGGGCAGGTTGGCTGCCGCTGCGCGTTCAAGGGTCACGCCGCTGTCCTTGAGCAGCAGCTCGCTCAAGCCATAGGTAATCGGCAAGCTGGCGAGAATGCGCACTGGTTGCGGTGACGGGGTGGCGGTCAGCAGCGGGGTGCTGAGCAGTCCGGTGATGGCAATTGCCAGAGTGAGTTTGCGCAGCGTGAACATTTATCCAATATTCCCTTTGAGGCTTGGCACCACGCCACGAGCAATGGCGGCCAGGGCGAAGGCGATACCGGCCACCAGAATGATCGCGGCGCCGGACGGAATCGGTAGGTCGAGGACGATAGGCAGCAAAATCCCGCACAAGGTGCTGACCGTGGCGATCAGCACCGAAATCCAGAAAAAGCCCTTCAACGACTGGCTGAGCAAGCGCGCCGCAGCAGCCGGAATCACCAGCAGTGCGCCCACCAGAATCGCCCCGATCACCTTGACCGCTGCCACGGTGATCAGTGTTACCAGTATCACAAACAGGTAATCCAGGGATTTAACTGCCACCCCGCGCACAGCGGCCAGTTGCGGGTTGAAACTGGCCAGCATGATGCGGTTGTACAGCGGCAGGCTCAGGCCCAGCACCAGCGCGCCGACCACCGCCAGCACCAGCAGATCGTTGCCGTTGACGGTCAACACCGAGCCAAACAGGACGTTTTCAAGGATATGGATGTTGATCTTGCCCGCGAGAATCAGCAGCAGGCTGGCGCCCAACGCCAATGACACCGAGAGGAAGACCCCGATCAGCGTGTCTGGGGCCAGGCCTGTGCGGTTGCGCAGGTAATTGAGCGAAATGCCGAACAGCAGGCAATAGCCGAACAGGCTGCCATAAGGCCCGGTGTAGGGTTCGCCGAGCAGGATGCCGATGGCCACCCCGGTCAGCGCTGCGTGGCCCACGGCTTCGGAAAAGAACGCGAAGCGCTTGACCACCACCAGGGTGCCGAGGCCGCCCAGCACGGGGCCGATGAGTAAACCGGCGAGCAGCGCATTGACCACAAAACCGTAGGCCAGCACCTCAGGCAAATACCCGGCGGTGGCCCAGCCCTGAATCATCAAACGGAAGGCTTCATAGCTCATGGCTGGGCGCTCCCGCAGGCTTTAGGGTGGGTTGAAAACAGGCTTAACAGGCGCTCAGGGCTGAGGGTTTGCGCAGGCGGGCCATCGAACAGCACCTGGCGATTAAGCCCGGTGACGCGATCCGCCAGACGTTTGACGGCCGCCAGATCGTGCTCGATCCACACCACCGTGACGCCTGATTGCTGCCAGTCGTTGAGCAAGCGTTCAAAGACCTGCGCCCCGGCTTCGTCCAGCGCCGACATCGGCTCATCCAGCACCAGCAATTGCGGGGCCGGGATCAGCCCCTGGGCCAGCAGCACCCGTTGCCGTTCACCGCCCGACAAGGCGCCCATGCGGCGCTTGCGTTTGTGTTGCATGCCCACCCGTTCCAGCGCATCGCCAATGGCCGGGGCAACCTTGCGCGACAAGCCCATAAAGGCCGGGCGCCGCTGGCACATGGCGGCCATGAAGTCGTCCACGGTCATGGGCAAGCCACGGTCAAATTCCAGCGCCTGGGGCACATAGCCGATCAACCCCGGCTCGCCGTTCCAGTTCAGGCGCAACTCGCCCTGATGCGGCATTTGCCCGAGCAGGGTTTTGATCAGCGAGCTTTTGCCGCCGCCATTGGGCCCCACCAGCGCATGCACGCTACCCGCCTTAATATTGAAACTGACGCGGTCCAGAATGGGCGTGCTGCCCAGGGTCAGCGACACCTGATCAAACTCCACACCCGGCCCGCGGGCCCGCACTGCAAGAGGTACAGCCGCCGTCATGCCCCGGACTCCTGAATCGCCTTGACCACGGTATTGAGGTTGTTGTTCATCTCTTTTTCGTACTTGTCGGCGGTGTACTCGCCATAGGAGATATGCGACAGCGGGTACAGCTTGACCCCGGACTCGCGCTGGATGGTTTCAACGTACGTCGACGGGAAGTCCATCTCGGAGAAGATCACTTTCACATCCAGCTCGCGCAGTTGGTCGATGGTCTTTTTCAGTTGGCTGGGGCTCGGCTCAATACCGTGGGCTGGCTCAACCACGGCGGTTACTTCCAGGCCAAATTCGCGCAACAAGTAGTCATAGGCGGCGTGCACGGTGGCGACCCGCAAATCAGCGTTGGGGGCTTCGGTGAGTTTGGCCAGGGCGTCGGCGCGCATCTGGCGAAGGCGCTTGCCGTAAGCGCGGGCATTGGCGGTATAGGTTTTGGCGTTGGCCGGGTCGAGCTTGCCCAGTTCCCTGGCGATGTTGTTGACCTGGGCAATCGAGGCGCTGATCGACAAGAAAGTGTGCGGGTTGACCACTTTGCCAGCGCCCCGCGCGGCGGTGCCGGTGGCGGCCAGCAACGGTACGTTCTGGTTGGCCTCGATGACCGGGATGTCCGGTTTTTCACTGGCCTCGATCATCTTGTCGGCGAAATCATCATGGCCCACGCCATTGAGCACGATTACGTCCAGCGTGCCGATGCGCTTGATGTCGTCAGCGCGGGGTTCATAGGCGTGCGGGTTAAAACCGGCTGGAATCAACGGCACCACTTCAGCCTTGTCGCCAACAATGTTTTTCACGTAGCTGTAATACGGGTGCAAGGTGATGCCAATGCGCAACGGTTTGGCCAGCGGCGCCGGGGCGGGGGTGTCAGCGTGAGTCAGAGGTGAAAGGCAGAGGGCCAGGAGGCCGGCCAGCAACAAGGTGCGGCGTCGAAATACAGATGAAATGGACATGGCGAGCAGTCTTCTCTCAGGTAAAGCGGTGGGTTCAGTGCCGATGCTGGCGAGTCACCCCGGCATCGAATTGGGCGATCACTTGCTTCCAGCCGTTCTGGAGCAAGGCGCCATCGCTGAAGTCGGTGGGGGCGCTGACGTTACTGTTGCGGTTAAGCCATACATCGGGCTGCTCGCTGATGCGCATCAAGAACGAGCCGGCCACCTCAGGGTTGGGGCTCACGCCCAGGTAGGCCTGGTCGCCCAGCAATTGCCAGGCATGGTTGCCGCGGCTCATCGAGCTGGCGTCGCTGGCAAAAGGCGCGAAGCCTTCTTCGGCCAACTGCCCGGGTTGGGGCAGGGCGCCGGTTTCTTCGTGCAGCAGGTTGATCTCGTCCAGGGTGACCCGCAGGTCAGCGTAGATACCTTGCTCGGCGGCATTTAGATCGAGCCGGGCATCCAGTTGGTGGGCCGCCACTGAGGTTGCTTCATGGGACTCGTGACGCCAGGCCACAACCGACCCCGCGACGCACAGAATCAGCAGGCACAACAGCAGCACATAAAGGGTTTCATGCCCGGCACCGGCCGGGCGCACGACGTGAGTATTCATTCGATATCGGCTTGGTCGATTTCAACAATGTGGCCGGGGCCTGCGTCAAACAGCACGTAGAATTCACCTTCCGGGCGTTTGAAGGTCAGGGTCGAATCGCTGCCCAACTTGCCGGGCACCAATATGGTTTCGTCATAACCGATCACATCCAGCGTCACCCCCGGTGCGCCACTGCCATCAGAAAACCCGCCGGTGCAGCGGATCTGGTCGTCGCCCAGGCTTTTGCACTCACACATCGGGTTGTGCGCCAGGGCCTGGCCGCTGAACCCCAGCAAGGCCAGAAAACCCGCGGCCATGACACGGCGCGCGGGGTGTTTGAACAGGTGCGAACTCATCGTTTACCTCCTTGTTGAGCCAGCCAGGCCATGGTTGCCGGTGAGGCCTCGCTCAGGGGGATGGATGCCTGATGCATTGAGCCGTCCCAGCCCTCAAGGGTGATCCACAACTCAGCATCGTCTTTGGTACGTTCCGGGATCGGCAAGGTGGCGCCCATGCGGTAGGGCGTGCCGAAAAAAATCACCCCGGCAGCGCGCAAGCTGCGCGGCTTGCCGATGCGTAAATAACCGGCCTTGACCTGATCGATACAGGTGTCGCACAGGGCAGCAGTGAAGCTTTTCATATAGCCAGCGGGGCCATCAGGGCGTGGGCCCTCGTTGCGCATTTCTGCCAGCCGCAGGCTCCAGGGGCCAACCTGCACCGTGCCGATTTCGCGCTCGCCCAGGCCGCTGTCACCCCGAAACAGTGACGCCTCATGAAAATACTTGGGCATAAAGCCCAGCGGGATCAGCAACAACAGAATGTTGATGTGAAACCGCCATTTGAGCCACCAGCGACCCAGTGCAGAAGAGGGCGCTACCGCCGCTGCCTTACTCATACATTGGCCTCCTCGGGCTGTGCGCTGCGCGCTGTGACGGTTTGCCTGCCGGTCGGTACACGGGCGGGTTTATTGCTGCGTTTAAGCGCGTTGGCAGTGGCCAGGGCAGTGCGTTTGGTCCAGATCAGCAGGCCGCTCAACACCATCATGCTCAGTACCAGACCGAAGAAGAACCAGATCAGCTTGACCCACAGACCGCCGAAATCACCGGTGTGCAGCGGGCGCATGGATTCAGTCACCAGTTCCAGCCCGGAACGGTCAGCGATCATCCGTGAACCTTCGATGGCGCCGTTGTACGGGTTGATGTCGGCGGTCTGGAACAGCAGCGGGTACCAGCCCGGGCCGCCCACTTCGATATGGCCGTAGGCGTTGCTTGGCAAGCTGACAAAGCTCGCTTCAAGGCCTGGAATGCTCTCGGCGGCAATCTTCACGGCCTGATCGAGATTGATCATTGGCGCCGGTTGGCCGTCCGGCATGATCGGCACATCCTGACGCGCCACGACCGGCGGGTTGCCCGCAGTCGAGATTGAAATCTGGTTATCGAACATAAAGGCCTGAATTAAAAACCACACGCCAGTGATGGAAATCACCGCGATAAACCAGATCGACCAGATCCCGCACAGCCGATGGAAGTCGCCCCAAAAGATCCGCGCGCCGTGTTTTAACCGCAGCGTGGGTTTGAGGAAGCCTTTCCAGAATTTTTTGTACACCACCAGCCCGGTAATCAACGACGCCAGCAGCGGCAGGCCGAGGAAAGACACCAAGTACCAGCCCCAGCTATAACCGTTGGTGAACGGCACCAGCCACCAGCCGTGCAGGGCGCGGGTGAACTGGCGGAAGTCAAAGCTCGAACTCTCGCCCTGAATGGCCCCGGTATACGGGTTGATGTACAGCGCCGGCGAGCGCCCGTCCGGGTACACCACCCTGGCGACCAGTGCAAAGTGCGACTCATCCGGGCGGCTGATCGACTGCACCGCCAGCGCCGGTTCTGCCTTGTGAATG
Source organism: Pseudomonas helleri (assembly GCF_001043025.1). Classification (GTDB taxonomy): domain Bacteria; phylum Pseudomonadota; class Gammaproteobacteria; order Pseudomonadales; family Pseudomonadaceae; genus Aquipseudomonas; species Aquipseudomonas helleri. Next base: position 68,675 of record NZ_JYLD01000005.1, read on the forward strand.
GTGTTCAGCACCTGCTCATAAGTGAGCAACGGAGCATCGCTTGAAGGCTGTGTGGCACGGGCTTCAGGGGTCGCCAGCCAGACAATCTCCTGGCTGACCACCGCCAACGTGCCGGTGACACACACAATCAATACAAAGAACCAGATCGGCAGCGTTAACCAGCTGTGGACCAGGAACCAGACCTTGGAGCGGGATTTTTTGGACATGGGGGACGGCAGACTCACGGCTGAGCATGTTTAATCGCAACTGAGAATGCGATTGCTATCCATGTAGGACGTATGAGATGTCGCAAACCCGAAGGTAGAGTTGTAAAAAAGTGTTTCATACTAGGCAAGCACGAATCTGTAGGTGCGAGCTTGCCTCGCGATCTTTTGATCCTTAAAAGATCGCGAGCGCCCACACGATTGAGTTACTCAAGCGAACGTCCCAGTTTCCAGTAGCCCATCAACGTCAGCCCTTTGCGATCAAGCCCGCATTCATTGATGAAAAACCGACGAATATCCATGACCGCTGCGGATTCTCCGGCCACCCAGGCATAGAACTCGCTGCGCTTGGCGCTGGCCAGTTCCCACAGGCGCTGGCTATTGAGGTCCAGCTCTTGCAATGCTGCGCTGTCGTTGAGGTTGGCCCGGGTGGGCGGCAAGCTCGCCAGTTCGCGGGCCGCGAGGATCATGCCTTCACCATGCTGCTTGTGCAGCGTGAGGCGGGGCAGCCAGTGCACTTTGGTGTGCACGCCGCAGAGCAGCGGCATGCAATCGGCCTCTTCGGGCACTTCGATAAACGCCTGGACCTGCGGGGCGTCGGGATGGCTGGCCAGTTGTTCGAGGATCCCGGCGATGGCGGGCAGGGCGGTTTCGTCGCCGATCAACAGGATTTTGCGCACGCCCTGCGGCGGCATCCATTCATAGCCGCCCGGGTCGGCGTGGTAGGCAGCGTTGGGCGCGACTATTTGTAAGGGGTCGCCTGGCCTTGCATGGACCGCCCAGCGCGAAGCGGGGCCGGCTTCGCCATGCAGCACAAAGTCGATGTCCAGTTCGTTCATGTCGGGGCGTAGAGCGCGAATGGTGTAAGTGCGCATCGGCGGCGCGTGCTCGGGCTTCAGGGTGCGGCGGGCGGCTTGCCAGTCGCCAACCTTGGGCAAGTCGGGCGCGCTGCCATTGGCGCTGGGGAAGAACAGCTTGACCCGCTGATCGGGGGCCAGCGTGTGCATCAGCGCCACATCCTCGCCCGTAAACACAAAACGCGTGAGTGAAGGGCTCAAGGCAATGCGCTGTTTGAGGTGAATGTCGAACAGTTGATAGCCGGTCGGTTTACTGAGCCGTTTGCGCAGGGTTTGCACCAAAGCTGCGGGAGACATGGAGAGCACCCATCAATGAGCTGGAGACCCATATAGAACGAGCTGCCTGGGAATAAATTTAAGCCCGGGTGGCTTATGGTGTGGGAGCGGGCTTGCCCGCGATGATATCGGCGCGGTGTAACAGATGACTGAGCGTCGCCTGCATCGCGGGCAAGCCCGGCTCCCACAGGGCATGTGTCAAGCTCGCGGGCCTTTTAATTTTCCCCCCGCTTCATCCGTTCCGTAGGGATAGCCGAGCCAAAGCTCGATTGCCAACGTGTACGGAAGAAGTCAGATGAATGCTGAGAAGTCCCTCAAACTTGCCCGCCGGTTCATCGAATTGCCGCTTGAAAAACGCCGGTTATTCCTCGACGGTCTGCGTGCGGAAGGGATCGACTTTTCGCAGTTTCCGATTCCTGCCGATGTGCCTCAGGCGGATCGCCAGGCGTTGTCCTACGCACAGCGGCGCATGTGGTTCTTGTGGCAACTGGACCCGCACAGCGGCGCCTACAACTTGCCCGGTGCCGTGCGCCTGACCGGCACGCTTAACCTCAGTGCGCTGGAACAGGCGTTCGCTTGTGTGGTGCAGCGTCACCAGACCTTGCGCACGGTGTTCCGGCAGAACCCTGACGACAGCCTGGAGCAAGTCGAGCGTCTGGCGCCGATCACCGTCGAACATGTGGATTTCACCCTGTTGCCGGCCATCGAGCGCGAACAAGCGGTGGCCGCAGAGGCGCAGCAGCAGTCGCTGCACCCTTTCGATCTGGCCAATGGCCCGCTGCTGCGGATCAAGCTGCTCAAGCTTGGCGCTGACGAGCATGTGTTGCTGCTGACCTTGCACCACATCGTCTCTGATGGCTGGTCGATGAACGTGCTGATCGACGAATTTATCCGCAGTTACGATGCCTTTGTGCGTAACGAGGCGCCGTCGTTGCCTGAGCTGGCCATCCAGTACAGCGACTACGCCCTGTGGCAGCGCCGCTGGCTGGAGGCGGGTGAGCAAGCGCGGCAACTGGCGTACTGGCAGGCCAAACTGGGTGATGAACACCCGGTCATCACCTTGCCCAACGACTACCCGCGCCCGGCCGTGCCCAGCTATCGCGGCACGCGCCATGAGTTCGCCGTAGCCCCGGAGCTGGTTGAGCAGTTGAGGGCCTTGGCCCAGCAGCACACGGTCACGCTGTTTATGCTGCTGTTGGGTGCGTTCAACATCCTGTTGCAGCGCTACAGCGGGCAAAACGATCTGCGCGTGGGCGTGCCGATTGCCAACCGTAACCGCCGTGAAGTCGAAGGGTTGATCGGCTTCTTTGTGAACACCCAGGTACTGCGCACCCAACTGACGGCAGACACCACCGTGGCCGAATTGCTGGCTGCGGTCAAAGAGACTGCGCTCGGTGCTCAAGCCCATCAGGAGCTGCCGTTCGAGCAGTTGGTAGAAGCCCTCAAACTTGAGCGCAACCTGAGCCACAACCCGCTGTTTCAAGTGATGTACAACCACCAGCCGCAAGTGGCCGACATTGAAGCGATCAAAACGGCTTCGGGGCTCACACTGGGCCTGATTGAGTGGGAAGGGCGCACCACGCAGTTTGACTTGAGCCTGGACACCTACGAGAAATCCGGCCGCCTGCACGCAGCGCTCACCTATGCCAATGACCTGTTTGACGGCGCCACCATCAGCCGTATGGCACGGCACTGGTGCAACCTGCTGCGAGCGCTGGTGGACCACCCCGAACGGCGGATCGGTGAATTACCGATGCTCGACGCCAGTGAAATACAGACCCGTGTGCACGACTGGAACCGCACCCACGCTGAATACCCGACCCAAACTGGCCTGCAGGTGTTGATTGAAGCCCAGGTTGAGCGCACCCCCGACGCCACGGCGTTGGTGTTTGGCGCGCAGTCCCTGAGCTATGCGCAGCTCAATGCCCGCGCCAACCAATTGGCCCATGAGTTGCGTGAACGGGGTGTCGGCCCGGATGTGCTGGTGGGGATTGCCGTAGAGCGTTCAGTAGAAATGGTGATCGGCCTGCTGGCGATTCTCAAGGCGGGCGGCGCCTATGTGCCGCTCGACCCGGAGTACCCGGCCGAACGTTTGAGCTACATGATCGACGACAGCGGGATTCAGTTGCTGCTCACGCAAAAGCACTTGCAGGCGGCATTGCCACAACACATCCCGGTCATGTGCCTCGATTGTTTAAACGACCAACAGATCGCGAGGCAAGCTCGCGCCTACAGTACAGAGAATCCGGTTGATCTGACCCGGCCGCAAAACCTCGCCTATGTGATCTACACCTCCGGCTCTACCGGCAAGCCCAAGGGCGCGGGTAACACCCATGCCGCGTTGGTCAACCGCCTGAGCTGGATGCAGCAGGCGTATCGCCTGACGGCCGACGATGCCGTGCTGCAAAAGACCCCGTTCAGTTTTGATGTGTCGGTGTGGGAGTTTTTCTGGCCGCTGCTCACCGGCGCACGTCTGGTGGTGGCGCAACCGGGTGAACACCGCGAGCCGCTGCGCCTGATCGAAACCATTCGCCAGCAGCAGATCAGCACGCTGCATTTTGTGCCGTCAATGTTGCAGGCGTTTATTCATGAGGTGGGCGTTGAGCAGTGCACCAGCCTGCGGCGGATTGTCTGCAGCGGGGAAGCGTTGCCGGTTGATGCTCAGCAGCAGGTGTTCAGCAAACTGCCCGATGCAGAGCTGTACAACCTGTATGGCCCGACCGAAGCGGCTATCGATGTAACGCACTGGACCTGCATCGATGAGGGTGCGGCCAGCGTGCCGATTGGCTTGCCCATCGCCAACCTGCGCACGCTGGTGCTGGATGCCAACCTCTCGCCCGTAGCCTTGGGCGTGGCCGGGGAGTTGTATTTGGGCGGGGCCGGGCTGGCGCGCAGTTACCACCGTCGTCCGGCGCTGACGGCAGAGCGTTTTGTGCCGTGCCCGTTTAATCAGGGCGAGCGCCTGTACCGCACCGGCGATTGGGTGCGCCAGCGGGTTGACGGGGTCATTGAATACCTGGGCCGGCTTGATCATCAGATCAAACTGCGCGGGTTGCGCATTGAGCTGGGAGAAATCGAAGCGCGTCTGGCCGAGCAGCCGTCCGTGCGCGAAGCTGTGGTGCAGGTGCTCGACGGCAAGCAACTGGTGGCCTACGTGGTGCTGCATGCGCAGGCGCCTGCCGACCCTTGGCAAGCGGAATTGGCCAGTCAACTGCAACTCAGCTTGCCGGACTACATGGTGCCTAACCACTGGGTCAGCCTTGAGCGTTTGCCGCTGTCGCCCAACGGTAAGCTCGATCGTAAAGCCTTGCCGCGCCCGGACATCAGCACCGTGCAGCAAGACTACGTCGCACCGGCCTCTGAGCTGGAACAGCGCCTGGCCGAGATCTGGCAACAGGTATTGGGCGTGGCGCAGATCGGTGTCGATGACAACTTTTTTGCCCTGGGCGGCGACTCGATCATCTCGATCCAAGTGGTCAGCCGTGCCCGTCAGGCCGGGATCGCCTTCAGCCCTCGCGACCTGTTCCAGCATCAAACCATTCGCAGCCTTGCCCGGATTGCCGCGCTGAGCACCGAGACCCTTGTCGATCAGGGTTTGGCCACGGGTGCGGTGGCGCTGGCGCCGGTGCAGCAGTGGTTTTTCAGCCTGGACATGCCCCAGCGCCAGCACTGGAATCAGTCATTGCTGTTGCACCCGCGTCAGCCGGTGGATGCCGGGTTACTGGAACAGGCGCTGAACACGCTGGTGAGCCATCACGATGCACTGCGTTTGCGCTTTGTTCAGCACCCCGGCCAATGGCAGCAAGCCTATGCCGAGCTGCCGAACGAGCCGCTGCTGTGGCAGCGCCAGGCCGCGTCAACTGACGAGCTCAAAACCCTGTGCGAACAGACCCAATGCAGTCTGGACTTGCACAACGGCCCGTTGCTGCGGGCGTTGCTGGTGGACATGGCCGATCACAGTCAGCGCCTGTTACTGGTAATTCACCACCTGGTGGTGGACGGCGTGTCGTGGCGGGTGCTGCTTGAAGACTTGCAGCAGTTCTACACCCAGCCGCTGCAGGCTGCGCAGGCCAAAACCAGCGCCTATCAGGCCTGGACCGCCCGTTTGGCCGAGGAGGCACAGGTGCGGGTCGGGGAACTGGCGCTGTGGCAGCGCCAACTAGCCGGTGCGTCCAGCGAGTTGCCGTGGGACCGGCCTGATGCCGGTTTGCAAAACCGCCATGCTCGAACCTTGGGCCTGACCCTCGACGCCGAACTGACCCGCCAGTTGCTGCAAGTCGCCCCCGCCACCTATCGCACACAGGTCAACGACCTGCTGCTGAGCGCGTTGGCGCGGGTTATTTGCCGCTGGAGCGGGCAGCCCAGCAGCTTGATCCAACTGGAAGGCCATGGCCGCGAAGACCTGTTTGCCGACCTCGACCTGTCGCGCACTGTGGGCTGGTTTACCAGTCTGTACCCGGTGCAATTGACCCCGAGTGCTTATCTGGGTGACTCGATCAAGTCGATCAAGGAGCAACTGCGCAGCGTGCCGGACAAAGGCGTGGGCTATGGCCTGCTGCGCTATCTGGCAGGCGAGGGCGTGGCTCAACAACTGGCCAGCCTGGCAACGCCGCGCATTACCTTCAACTATCTGGGCCAGTTTGATCGCCAGTTCGATGACACCGCGATGTTTGCCCCGGCCACTGAAAGCGCCGGGCTGGCGCAGGACGAAAACGCACCGCTGGCCAACTGGCTGAGCATCGAAGGGCAGGTATATGGCGGCGAGCTCAACCTGCAATGGACCTACAGCCACGAGATGTTTGATGACGCCACTGTGCAGGCATTGGTGGACGATTATCGGGGCGAACTGACGGCACTGATTGCCCATTGCGTCAACAGCGAGCAGGGCGGCATGACCCCGTCGGACTTCCCGCTGGCACAACTGACCCAGGCGCAACTGGACGCCCTCAAAGTTCCGGCCAGTGCCATCGAAGACATCTACCCGCTATCGCCGATGCAGCAGGGCTTGCTGGTGCACACCTTGCTCGAGCCCGGCTCGGGCATTTACTACATGCAAGACCGTTACATCATCGACAGCGAAATCGACCTGCCACGCTTTACCGCAGCCTGGCACGCGGTGGTGCAGCGTCATGACGCGTTGCGCGCTTCGTTCAGCCTCGACGATGACGGCCAGATGCTGCAAATCATCCACCGCGATGCTGCGCCCAACGTGCAAGTGCACGACTGGACGGATCGCCCCGAGGGCGAACACGAAGCGGCGTTGCAAACGTTGCTGGCCGAAGATCGGGCCCAAGGCTTTGACCTGCTCAACTCGCCGCCTTTCAGCCTGCGCCTGATCCGGCGCAGCGCCGGGCATTACTGGTTCATCCTCAGCAACCACCACATCCTGATTGATGCCTGGTGCCGCTCGCTGTTGCTGCAAGACTTCTTTGCCCTGTACAGCGGCCAGCGCAGCCTGCCGCCCGCGGCGCGGTATCGCGACTTTATTGAATGGCTGCAAGCCCAGGGCGAGCGCGAGGCTCTGCAGGCCTGGAGCGCTGAACTGGCCGGGTTTGAACAGCCGACGCCATTGCCCTTTGACCGTGCCGTGCGCCGTCAGGGCGGGTTCTCGCAGATCGGTGATTGCTATGCCGACCTGGAGGTCAGCCAGGGCCGCGCCTTGCGCGAACTGGCCCAGCGTTACCATGTGACCGTCAACACCCTGACCCAAGCCGCGTGGGCGCTAGTGTTGCAGCGCTACAGCGGGCTCGACGAAGTGCTGTTTGGCGTCACCGTGGCCGGGCGCCCGGTCAATCGCCCGGAAATGCAAGACACCGTTGGCCTGTTCATCAACAGCATCCCGCTGCGCATGCGTTTGCCGCAGGCAGGCCGGCGGGTCAGCGTGCGCGAGTGGCTGCAAGGGGTGTTTGCGCACAACCTGGCGCTGCGTGAGCACGAACATTTGCCGCTGTTGAGCATCCAGGCGTGCAGTGCGCTGGACAAAGGCCAGCCGATTTTCGACAGCCTGTTTGTCTATGAAAACGCCCCGGTGGAGAGCGCGGTGGTCAGCGGCGCCGAGCAGATCAGCGCCAAGTCCGACAACGCACGCACTCACACCAACTACCCGATGACCGTGGTGGTGTACCCCGGCGATGCGCTGGGCTTGCACCTGTCCTACGACAAACGCTTTTTTGATGAGGCCACGGTCGAGCGCTTGCTGGCGGACTTCAAGCGCTTGTTGCTGGCGATTGGCGAACACGCCGAAGGCAACGTTGCCGACCTGCCGTTAGTGGAGGCTGGCGAGCGTGCGCAGTTGTTGCAGGCGGGCAACCAGACCGCTCGCGATTACCCGTTGGCGCAGGGATATGTACGGCTGTTTGAAGCGCAGCTGGCGGCGCATCCGGAGCAGGTGGTTGCCACGTGCCTGGACCTGCGCTGGACCTACCAGATGCTGGATCAGCGGGCGAACCGGCTCGGCCATGCCTTGCTGGCGGCGGGCGTCACTGTTGATCAGCCGGTGGCCTTGCTGGCCGAGCGCAGCCTCGAACTGCTGGGCATGATGCTGGGCACCTTCAAGGCCGGGGCGGGCTACTTGCCCCTCGACCCGCACCTGCCGACCCAGCGCCTGTTGGCGTTGCTGCAACTGGGGCATGTGCCGTTGCTGGTGGCCAGTGCGGCGTGCCGCGAACAGGCCGAGCGCGTGCTGGCCTTGCTCAGCCCGGCGCAGCGCCCGCCCTTGCTGGTGTGGGAGGACGTGCAAGGCGCCGGGTATTGCAGCACTTCACCGGGCATCTACACCGCGCCCAACAATCTGGCCTATGTGATATTCACCTCGGGCTCCACCGGCACGCCTAAAGGGGTGATGGTCGAGCAGGCCGGGATGCTGAATAACCAACTGAGCAAGCAACCGTATCTGCACCTGAGTGCGGCGGACGTGATCGCCCAGACGGCGTCGCAGAGTTTTGATATTTCGGTGTGGCAGTTCCTCGCGGCGCCGTTGTTAGGCGCGCAAGTCGACATCGTGCCCAACGTTATCGCCCATGATCCGGCCGCCTTGCTGGCGCATGTGGCCGTACGCGGGATCACCGTGCTCGAAAGCGTGCCGTCGCTGATCCAGAGTCTGCTCGACGAGCCCGAGGGTTCGCTGGCTGCGCTGCGCTGGATGCTGCCCACCGGCGAAGCCATGCCCCCGGAGCTGGCGCGCCGCTGGTTGCAGCGTTATCCGCAGATTGGTCTGGTCAACGCCTACGGCCCGGCGGAATGCTCGGACGACGTGGCGCTGTTCCGTGTTGACGTGGCGTCGGCCCAAGGCGCGTATTTGCCGATTGGCCTGGCCACCGACAACAACCGTTTGTATGTGCTGGATGGCGACTTGCAGCCGGTGCCGACCGGTGTGGTCGGTGAGTTGTACGTGGCCGGTACGGGCGTGGGCCGGGGCTATTTTGCCGACCCGCTGCGCAGCGCGGCGGTGTTTTTGCCTGACCCTTACGCCGCGAGGCCGGGCGAGCGCCTGTACCGCACCGGCGACCTGGCCCGGCGGCGCCCGGACGGCCAACTGGAATACGTGGGCCGTATCGACCAGCAAGTCAAAGTGCGCGGCTTTCGTATCGAACTGGGCGAAATCGAGTCGCGTCTGCGTGACTTGCCTGGCGTGCGTGAAGCTGCCGTGGTCGTGCAGGACAGCCCGACCGGCAAGGCGCTGGTGGCCTTTGTGGTGGCCGACGATGAAGCGAGTGCCTGGAGCGAATGGCGCGAGACCTTGAAAGCAGCGCTCAAGGCGCAACTGCCGGACTACATGGTGCCGCTGCACTGGGTTCAATTGCAGAGTTTGCCACTCAATGCCAACGGCAAGGTTGATCGCAAGGCGCTGCCCCAGGCCCAAGCGGCTGACTGGCAGCGCGAGGTGATTGCGCCCCATGCCGGGATCGAAACCCGTATAGCCGCGATCTGGCAAGAGGTGCTCAAACTTGAGGCGGTCAGCCGCGACGACAACTTCTTTGAACTGGGCGGCCATTCGCTGCTGGTGGCACAAGTGGTGTCTCGGGTGCGCCAGCAGCTCGGCATCGAACTGGCGCTGAGCAGCTTGTTTGAAAGCAGCGTGCTCAGCGATTTCGCTGCCCGTTGCGCCTCACAGCCGCAAACCCTCAGTCAGCCGCCATTGCGCCCGCGTGCGCCCGGCCAGCCCGGCGTGTTGTCGTATGCACAGCAGCGCCAATGGCTGCTCTGGCAGCTCGACCCGCACAGCTCCGCGTACAACATTCCGGCGGCGCTGCGGCTTAAAGGCTCACTCGATCGCGAGGCCTTGCTACGCAGCTTCAACGCCCTGCAACAACGCCACGAAACCTTGCGCACCACCTTTGTTCAGGACGGTGACCAGGCCCGTGGCGTGCTGCACGCACATTTGCCGTTGGTGCTGCGTGAATTAACCCTCGATCAGCCATCAGCCGCGCAGATTGACACCCAAGTGGCCGAAGAAATGCGTCAGCCCTTCGACCTGCGCACGGGGCCGTTGCTGCGCGTGTTGCTGCTCAAGGTCGCGGCCGATGAGCACGTGCTCGTACTGACCGTGCATCACATTGCGGCTGACGGTTGGTCGATGCAGGTGATGGTCGATGAATTCACTGAACTGTACCAGGGCCATGAGCTGCCGCCCTTGGCCGTGAGCTACGCCGATTACGCCACCTGGCAGCGCGACGGATTGCAAGCCGGCGAGGGCGAGCGCCAGTTGAACGCCTGGCGTGAGCAGCTCGGCAGCCAGCATGCACCGCTGGAGCTACCTAGCGAGCTGGTTCGCCCGGCGATCCGCAGTGAGCGGGGGGCGCGTTTGGACGTGGCCATTGAACCGGCATTGGCGAGTGCACTGCGGCAGTTGGCGCAACAGCACAATGTGACGCTGTTTATGCTGCTGTTGGCCAGTTATCAGACCTTGTTGCATCGCTACAGCGGCCAGTCGGCGATCAATGTCGGGGTGCCGAATGCCGGGCGTGGACAACTCGAAACGGAAGGCTTGATCGGTTTCTTTATCAACACCCAGGTGCTGCGCAGCGAGATCGACGGCCAGCAAACGTTTGCCAGCCTGTTGCAACAGGTCAAGCGCAACGCCCTGTGGGCGCAAGCGCATCAAGACCTGCCGTTCGAGCAACTGGTGGACGCGCTGCAGCCGCAGCGCAGCCTGAGCCACAGCCCGCTGTTTCAAGTGCTGTTCAATCATCAGCGGCAGATCGGCGAGAGCGTCGAGCGGCAACTGCCGGGCCTGAGCATTGAGCGCATGGACTGGCAGCAGCACACGGCGCAGTTCGATCTGGCGCTGGACACCGAAGAGCAGGGCGAGCACTTGCACGCCAGCCTGACCTACGCCTGCGATGTGTATGACGCCGCGACCATTGAGCGCTTGGCCGGGCACTGGCTGAACCTGCTGCGCGCGGTGGTGCAGGCACCCCAGCAACGTATCGCTGAATTGGCCATGCTGAGTCCGGGCGAGCAACAGGCGTTGCTGACGCACTGGAACCCGCAGGTTGAGGTGCAGCCTGCCGGGCCAACCCTGCACCAACTGTTCGAGGCGCAGGCCGCCTTGCACCCGCACGCTCTGGCGTTGCGCTGCGGTGATGATTCGCTGACCTATGCAGCGCTCAACGCCCAGGCCAATCGCCTGGCCCGCAAACTGCGCGAGCGCGGTGTCGGCCCGGAAGTGCGGGTTGGCATTGCCACTGAGCGGGCTGTGGCGCTGGTGGTCGGGGTGCTGGCGATTCTCAAGGCCGGGGGCGCGTATGTGCCACTCGATCCGCAATACCCCGCCGAGCGCCTGAGCTACATGATCGAAGACAGCAGCATTCAGTTATTGCTGACCCAGGAGCACCTGCTGGAAAACCTGCCGCCGCGGGTCGGCGTGCAGGCTCTATGTCTGGAACATGTTCAGTGGGAGGCGTTTAGCGCCGACAATCTGCTCAACCTGACCCAGCCCGACAATCTGGCGTATGTGATCTACACCTCGGGTTCCACCGGGCGCCCGAAAGGGGCGTTGCTGAGCCATGCCAACGTCAGCCGTTTGCTCAGCGCCACCGCCGATGAGTTTGCCTTTGGTCCGAGTGATGTGTGGACGCTGTTCCATTCCTATGCGTTCGATTTCTCGGTGTGGGAGATGTTCGGCGCGCTGTGCACCGGCGGGCGTCTGGTGATCGTGCCGTACTTCATCAGCCGCGAGCCGCAGGCGTTCCATCAGTTGCTCTGCGATGAGCAGGTCACGGTGCTCAACCAGACCCCGACGGCGTTCCGGCAATTGCTGCCCATTGCCTGCAACAGCCCGCAAACCCTGGCCTTGCGCTGGGTGATCTTTGGTGGCGAAGCCCTTGATGTGGGGAGCTTGTGCCCGTGGTACGCGCGCTTTGGTGATGCGCCCACCACGCTGGTCAACATGTACGGCATCACCGAAACCACGGTGCATGTGACCTGGCGCGGCCTGAGCGCGCAAGACCTCGATGCCAAGGTACAAAGCCCGATCGGCCGGCCCATCAGCGACCTCAGCTGGTATTTGCTCGACAGCCAGTTGCAACCCGTAGCGCCAGGCTGCGCCGGTGAGTTGTACATCGCCGGGGCCGGTCTGGCCCGTGGCTACCACGGTCGCGCCGGGCTCACCGCCGAGCGTTTTGTGCCCAGCCCTTTTGCGCCGGGCGTGCGCCTGTACCGCAGCGGCGACCTGGCCCGCCAGCGCGCTGACGGCAACTTCGACTACCTGGGGCGGATTGACCAGCAAGTGAAGATTCGCGGGTTCCGCATCGAGCTGGGCGAAATCGAAACGTGCCTTAAACAGCAAGTGGGCGTCAGCGATGCGGTGCTGAGCGTGCATCAAGGCCAGCTCTGCGCCTATGTGGTGGCCGAGCAGACGCCAATCGATCCGTTGGCGTGGCGCGAGCATTTGCGCACCGCGCTCAAGGTCGATTTGCCGGATTACATGGTCCCGAGCCACTGGCTGCTGCTGGAAGCCCTGCCGCTGACCGGTAACGGCAAGCTCGATCGCAAGGCGTTGCCATTGCCTGACGCCGAGCACTGGCAGCGCCCTTACAGTGCCCCGGTGGGCGACCTGGAAACCAGGCTGGCAACGATCTGGGCCCAGGTGCTGGAGGTCGAGCGGGTAGGGCGCCACGACAACTTCTTTGAATTGGGCGGGCACTCGCTGCTCGCAGCCCAGGCCAACGCCCGGGTCGAACTGGAACTGGGCCTTGAAGTGGCGCTGCGCGCGCTGTTCGAAACCCCCGACCTGCACGCCTATGCCGCTCTGGTACAGGCCCAAACGCCTGCGGATAACGATGTTCGTCTGAGCGCACTTGAGTCGCTGCTCGACGAGATGGAGATCAACTGATGGAACACTCTACCGCCTGGCGTATTGCCAACCGCTTCGCCAGCCTTGCCCCACAGCAGCGCCGAGAGTTCTTGCACAAGATGCAAGAGCAGGGCGTGAGTTTCGGCCAGTTGCCGATCCCGCAGACCGCATCGCCAGACGCACCCTGCGCGCTGTCCTATGCCCAGCAACGGCAATGGTTTTTGTGGCAGCTTGACCCGCAGAGCGCCGCGTACCACATCCCGGCCGCCTTGCGTTTGCGCGGCGAGCTGAACGTGGCGGCGTTGCAGCACAGTTTTGATGCCCTGCTGGAGCGCCATCACAGCTTGCGTAGGGTCTTTGTCTGTGGGAGCGGGCTTGCTCGCGATGCAGACAACGCGGAGTTTCTGGACAACAGCGGTGATGCTATCGCGAGCAAGCCCGCTCCCACAGATTCAGCAATGCTGTTGACCCGCCACGACCTGCGCGATCAGCCGCCATCCGAACGCCTGAACCTGGCGCTGCGCCTGGTCGAGCAGGACATCGCGCAACCGTTCGATCTGCAACACGGGCCGTTGCTGCGGGTGAGCCTGTTGCAACTGGACGCGCAGGATCATGTGCTGGTGCTGACCTTGCACCACATCGTGGCTGATGGTTGGTCGATGGGCGTGCTGGTCGACGAGTTTTCACAGTTGTATGCCGCCCATGCCCAAGGCAAAACCCTGGCGTTGCCCGCGCTGGCGATTCAGTACGTCGACTACGCCCTGTGGCAAAGGCGCTGGATGGAGGCCGGGGAGCTGGAGCGGCAACTGGACTGGTGGCGCGGGCAACTGGGCAGCGAGCAACCGGTGCTGGAGTTGCCCAGCGACCGCTCACGCCCTGTGCAGCCAAGCCAGCACGGCGCGCGACTGGATTTCGCGCTGCCAGCCGAGTTGGCCAAAGGCCTGCTGAGCTTGGCCAGGCAGCGCGGGGTGACGCCGTTTATGCTCTTGCTGGCCAGTTTTCAAGTGCTGCTGCACCGCTACAGCGGCCAGCAGGATCTGCGTATCGGTGTGCCGGTGGCCAACCGCACGCGGGCGGAAACCCGTGGCCTGATCGGCTTTTTCGTCAATACCCAGGTGCTGCGGGCCGAGCTGGACGGGCGTATGCCGTTCAGCCAATTGCTAAGCCAGACCCGTGACCGCGCACTGGATGCCCAGGGTTATCAGGACGTGCCCTTCGAACGGCTGGTCAATGCCTTGCAGGGCGAGCGCAGCCTGAGCCACAGCCCGTTGTTCCAAGTGATGTTCAACCACCAGCAAAGCCGCCCCGGCGCACTGCGCGGGATGCTCGCCGGTTTGCAGGTCGAGAGCCTGGAATGGCAGGGGCGCACCGCTCAGTTTGACCTGCAACTCGATACCCATGAAGAAGGCGAGCACCTGCTGGCCAGCCTGACCTATGCCACTGATCTGTTCGATGCCCCGCGCATTGAAGCCATGGCCGCGCATTGGCGCACCCTGCTGGCTGGTGTGGTGGCGAACCCTGAATGCGCGATCAGCGAATTGCCGATGCTCGCCGCACATGAAATCGAGGCCACGCTGTATGGCCTGAATGCCACCCAACAGCACTATCCCGGCCCCGCCTGCGTGCACCAGCACATCGAAGCGCAAGCGGCGGCCACACCGGAGGCTTGTGCGCTAGTGTTTGCCGGGCAGTCGTTGAGTTATCGCGAACTCAATCAGCGCGCCAACCGTATGGCGCATCAGCTGCGCGAGAGCGCAGTGGGTCCGGAAGTGCGCGTGGGCGTGGCCTGCGAGCGTTCTCTGGAGCTGGTGATTGGCTTGCTGGCGATTCTCAAGGCCGGGGGCGCTTACGTGCCGCTCGACCCCGAATACCCGGCTGAACGCCTGGCCTATATGGTTGAAGACAGCGGCATCAGTTTGCTGCTGACCCAGGCGCACGTGCAGATGGCGTTGCCGCCACACATCCCCGTCATGATCCTGGACCCCAGTGTAGGAGCGAGCTTGCCTCGCGAACTCTCAAACGATCATGAGCGCGCTGAAAACCTGACTAACCTGGCACATCCCGAGAATCTGGCCTATGTGATCTACACCTCGGGCTCCACCGGCCGCCCCAAAGGCGCAGGCAACAGCCATGGCGCGTTGTACAACCGGCTGGCGTGGATGCAACAAGCTTATGGCCTGAACGCTGCCGACCGGGTCTTACAGAAAACCCCGTTCAGTTTTGACGTGTCGGTGTGGGAGTTTTTCTGGCCGCTGATGCATGGCGCGATGTTGGTGGTCGCCGCTCCTGGTGCGCACCGCGACCCGCAGCAACTGGCGCAACTGATCGTCGAACAGGGGGTTACCACCCTGCATTTTGTGCCGTCGATGCTGCAAGCCTTCATCAACAGCGACGAGGCTGTGCAGTGTCACTCGCTGCGACGGATTGTGTGCAGCGGCGAGGCGCTGCCGATTGCCTTGCAACGCCAGACAATGAGTAACCTGCCCCAAGCGGCGCTGTACAACTTGTACGGGCCTACCGAAGCGGCCATCGACGTGACCCACTGGACGTGCGTTGAAGAACACCGCGACAGCGTGCCGATCGGGCGGCCGATTGCCAACCTGCGTAGCTACGTCCTCAGCCCGGAACTGTTGCCCTTGCCGACCGGCGCCATTGGCGAATTGTACTTGGCGGGCGCGGGTTTAGCCCGGGGCTACCATGCGCGCCCGGCATTGACGGCCGAGCGCTTTGTGGTCGACCCGTTTGGCAGTGGCGAACGGCTGTACCGCACTGGCGACCTGGCGCGTTATCGCGCTGACGGTGCTATCGAGTACTGCGGCCGGATCGACCATCAGGTGAAAATTCGCGGCCTGCGCATCGAGCTGGGCGAGATCGAAGCGCGCCTGCAAGAACACCCGCAGGTTCAGGAAGCGGTGGTGCTGGCGCTGGATAACCAGTTGGTGGCGTATCTGGTGCCCAGCGACGTGGCGCTGCTGGAACACCCCGAAGCGCAAACCGTCTGGCGTGACACCCTGAAAGCCCATGTACTGCTGAGCCTGCCCGATTACATGGTGCCGACGCAGTTGCTGTTGATCGAGCGCATGCCGCTGAGCCCCAACGGCAAGCTGGAGCGCAAGTTGTTGCCGGCGCCGCAGGCCAGCGTCAGCCAGCGGGTTTTCGAGGCACCACGCAGCGACAACGAACGTCAGTTGGCAGCGATTTGGCAAGCCGTACTGGGGCTTGAACAGGTCGGCCGTCAGGACAACTTCTTTGAGCTGGGCGGCGACTCGATCATCTCGATTCAGGTGGTCAGCAGGGCGCGGCGTGCCGGGTTGCGCTTGCAGCCGCGTGACCTGTTTCAACAGCCGACCTTGCAGGCGCTGGCCGCTGCGGCAAGCCCGCTACAGGTCGCACACATCCCTCAAGGGCCGGTGGAGGGCACGCAAACACTGACCCCGGTGCAGCAGTGGTTCTTTGCCAATCAAACCGAGCAGCCCCAGCACTGGAACCAGTCGGTGCTGCTGGACGTGCGCGAGCCGCTGGACTTGCTGCGCCTGCAAACCGCCTTGCAGCAGGTATTGGCCCAACACGACGCGTTGCGTTTGCAGTTCCGCGAGCAGGCCGGGCAATGGACGGCGCGCTATGTGCCGCTGGACAGCAGCGCGGCCACCGATTTGCTGTGGACCGCCCAAGTGCAAAGCTGCGAGGCGTTACAAGCCTTGTGCGACGAGGCGCAGCGCAGTTTGTCGCTGCACGACGGGCCGCTGCTGCGCGCGGTGTTGATCGACCACGAGCAAGGGGCCCAGCGTTTGTTGCTGGTGATTCATCACCTGGTGGTGGACGGCGTGTCGTGGCGGGTCTTGCTTGAAGACTTGCAGGCGGCCTACGCCGGGCAAGCCCTGGCAGAAAAAACCAGCGCCTTGCAAGACTGGGCCCGGCAGTTGTCGGCCTATGCGCAAAGCCCGGCATTGATGGCAGAACGCGACAGCTGGTTGCAGCAGTTGCAAGGCGCCAGGGCCCGGTTGCCCCATGCCCGCACGGAGGCCAGCCAGGCGTTGCGTCATCGCCAGGTGGTGAGCCTGGGCCTGGACCGGGCGCAGACCCGGCACTTGCTGCAACAGGCGCCTGCGGCGTATCGCACGCAGATCAATGACCTGCTGCTGACCGCGCTGGCCCGTGCCCTGTGCGAATGGACCGGCGATTCGACGGCCTTGATCCAGCTGGAAGGCCACGGCCGTGAAGACCTGTTTGCGGATATCGACCTGACCCGCACGGTGGGGTGGTTCACCAGCCTGTTCCCGGTCAAGTTGACCCCAGCCGCGGGCATGGCTGAGTCGATCAAAGCGATCAAGCAGCAACTGCGTGAGGTGCCGGGCAAGGGCTTGGGCTTTGGGCTGTTGCGCTACCAGGGCGATGCCCAGACCCAAGCCAGCCTCGCGGCCTTGCCGCAGGCACGGGTGACGTTCAACTACCTGGGCCAGTTTGACCAGAGCTTCAACGACGACGGGTTATTCGTCCCGGCTCAAGCGGCCAGCGGCGCGGCGCAGAGCCTGGATTCGCCGTTGGCCAACTGGTTGTCGGTCGATGGCCAGGTGTATGGCGGTGAATTGAAGCTGGACCTGAGCTTTAGCCAGGAATGTTTCGACACGGTGGATATCGAGGCCCTGGCCTCAAGCCTTAAGGCCCAGTTGCAGGCGCTGATTGAGCATTGCCTCAACCCGCAGCACAGCGGCGTGACCCCGGCGGATTTCGCGCTGGCTAACCTGACCCAGGCGCAACTTGACCAACTGCCCGTGCCGCCACGGCAGATCGAAGACCTGTATCCGCTGTCACCGATGCAGCGCGGTTTGCTGTTCCACAGCTTGTACGAGCCCCAGGCCGGGGCCTACGTCAACCAGCTCAGCGTCGCGGCGAGCGGGCTGGACGCCAGCCGCTTGGCGCAGGCCTGGCAGGCGACGCTGGATGCACACCCGATTTTGCGCAGTGGTTTCCATTGGCCCCAGGGCGCCAGTGAGCCGGTGCAGGTGGTGCAGCGGGCGCTGGAGTTGCCGCTAACCGTGCTCGACTGGCGCGGCCGCGCCGAGCAAACCGCCGAGCTGGAGTTGCTGGCGCGCAGCGAGCGTTTGCAGTTTGATCCGGCCCAGCCACCGCTGCTGCGTCTGGCCTTGGTGCGTCTCGATGAGCAGCGCCAGCAACTGATCTACACCCATCACCATTTACTGCTGGATGGCTGGAGCAATGCCTTGCTGCTGGGTGAGGTGTTGCAGCGTTATGCCGGGGTTGAGGTGGCCACTCATCAGGGCCGCTTTGGCGACTACATCGGCTGGCTGCAAGGGCAGGATGCTCAGGCCGATGAAGCCTTTTGGCGTGCGCAACTGGCGACCCTGGACAACCCGACGCTGTTGGCACAAAGCCTGGCGCACGGTGGTTCAGACAGCAGCGAGTACGCGGATCATCGGCAGGTGTTTGATGGGCCGAGCAGCGAGGCCTTCAATGCCTTTGCCCGCCAGCACAGCATCACCCTCAACACCTTGGTGCAGGGCGCTTGGGCGGTATTGTTGCAGCGTTACAGCGGTCAACAGACCGTAGCGTTTGGCGCCACTGTGTCCGGGCGTCCGGTGGATCTGCCGGGTGCAGAAAACCAGCTCGGGCTGTTTATCAACACCTTGGCGGTGATCACTCAGCCACAGGCGGCTGAAAGTGTGGCGCAGTGGTTGAGCCGCTTGCAGGCGCATAACCTGGAGCTGCGCGAGCATGAATTTACCGCGCTGAGCGATGTGCAGCGTTGGGCCGGGCGTGCCGGTGAGCCGCTGTTCGACAGTTTGCTGGTGTTTGAAAACTTCCCCATCGGCGCGGCCTTGCAGCAGGGCGCGCCAGAGGGCTTGAGCTTTGCCGTACCGGCCAACCATGAGCGCACCAACTACCCGCTGACGCTGGCGGCGGTCAGTGAAGGCCAGTTGAGCCTGACCTGGAGCTTCTTGTGCAGCCATTTTGAACCGGCGGCCATTGCCCGGATGAGCGAGCACTTGGCGTGCCTGCTGCACGCCATGGTGGCGGCGCCGTTGTGTGCGCTGGGCGAATTGCCGTTGCTAAGTGCTGTCGAGCACACCCGACAATTGCGTGAGTGGAACCTGCCCCCTAAAGCCGCGACCGAGCAGAGTGTGCATCAGTTGATCGCCGCCCAGGCGGCGCTACGCCCTGACGCCACGGCGCTGATCTTTGACAGCAGCACGTTCACCTATGCCGAACTCAACCAGCGGGCCAACCGTTTGGCCCATCGCTTGCGTGAACTGGGGATCGGCCCCGAAGTGCGGGTGGGGCTGGCGGTAGAACGTTCGCCGCAGATGATTATCGGCTTGCTGGCCATTCTCAAGGCCGGGGGCGCGTATGTACCGCTGGACCCGGCGTACCCGCCAGAGCGCTTGAGTTACTTGATGCAGGACAGCGGCATTGCCTTGCTGCTGAGCCAGTCGTGGTTGCGCAAGCAGTTACCGCAGATCGACGGCCTGCCGCTGCTGGAACTCGACCGTGAAGACGTCAGCTACTTGCCGACCAGCAACCCGGTCAACTTGGTCACTGCACAGAACCTCGCGTACCTGATTTACACCTCGGGTTCGACCGGGCGGCCCAAAGGCGTGAGCGTGGCCCACGGCCCGTTGGCCATGCATTGCCTGGCCATTGGCGCGCTGTACGGCATGACCCCGAACGACCGCGAGCTGCAATTTGCTTCGATCAGTTTTGACGGTGCCCACGAGCGCTGGCTGACCCCGCTGGTGTTCGGCTCGGCGTTGATGCCCCGTGACGACGAGGTCTGGAGCGCGCAGCGTACCTGCGAAGAAATCGAGCGCCACGGCATCACCATCGCCTGTTTTACCCCGAGCTATTTGCTGCAAATGGCCGATTACATTGGCGAAGCCGGGCGCAGGCTGCCAATACGCTCCTATACCGTGGGCGGTGAGGGCATGCCCAAGCACGCCTTTGATGAAGTGCAGCGCGTGTTGCAACCGCCGCGCATCATCAACGGCTACGGCCCGACCGAAACGGTGATCACGCCGTTGATCTGGTGCGCTTATCCGGACACCCAATTTGACTCGGCGTTTTTGCCGATCGGGCGCCCGGTGGGTGAGCGCAGCGCCTATGTGCTGGATGTCAGCTTGCAGCCGCTGCCAGTGGGTGTGGCGGGTGAGCTGTATTTGGGCGGCGAAGGCATTGCCCGCGGCTATCACCAGCGCCCGGACCTGACCGCCGAACGCTTTGTGCCCGACCCGTTTGTACCGGGCGCGCGGCTGTATCGCAGTGGCGACCTGGCGCGGCTGCGCGAAGACGGTGTGGTCGAGTACCTGGGGCGGATTGACCAGCAAGTGAAGATTCGCGGGTTCCGCATCGAGCTGGGCGAAATTGAAGCCTGCTTGCTGGAGCACGATGGCGTGCGCGAAGCCTGGGTGGTGGACCGCGAAGGCCCGCTCAGCCGTCAGTTGGTGGGCTATGTGGTGGCCCGTGACCCGCTGGCCGACGAGGCGACGTTGCGCCAAACGCTGGTCGATCATCTGCGCAGCCGTTTACCCGCGCATATGCTGCCCGCCCATGTGCTGTGCCTGGCGGCGTTACCGCTGACCCCCAACGGCAAGCTGGACCGGCAGGCGCTGCCGTCACCGCAGGCCTGCCGGGAGGTGGCTGAACGTGTCGTGCCAGGCACTCCGGCCGAGGTGTTGCTGGTTGAGATCTGGCAGGAGTTGCTGGGGCTGGAGGCGATTGGCGTCACCGAGAACTTCTTCGAGCTGGGCGGTGATTCGATCATCTCGTTGCAAGCGGTGAGCCGTGCCGGGGCCCGTGGGCTGGCCTTTACCCCCAAGCAGTTGTTCACCGCACAAACCATCCGTGCGTTGGCGGCATTGGCCCAGACTGCCGAGCCGCAACGGCTTGAAGCCCTCAACACTCCGGCGTTTGCCCTTGCACCCGACACGCTGGCAATTGATCGCAATGAGCTGGACGATGTCTACCCGCTGTCGCCGATGCAGCAGGGCATGCTGTTCCATTGCATCGAGTCGCCCGAGCTTAATCTGTACGTCAACCAGTTGAGCGTGGCGGTTGAAGGCTTGCAGGTAGAGCGTTTTCGCGCCGCCTGGCAAACCTTGCTCGAACGCCATGAGGTGCTGCGCGCTGCGTTCCGCTGGCGTGACGGCGTGACCGAGCCGATGCAAGCGGTGTATCGGCATGCCGAACTGCCGATTGTCGAGCTGGACTGGCGTGATCATGCCGCGCCCGAAGCCGCCTTGCAGGCACTGGCCGCGGATGAACAGGCCCGTGGCTTTGACCTCAACTGCCCGCCGTTGATGCGCTTCACCCTGGTGCATGTGGGCGAGTCCCGTGTGCAAATGATCTGGACGTACCATCACTTGCTGCTCGACGGCTGGAGCGCCTCGCGCCTGCTCGGTGAGATGCTCCGCGTGTACGCCGGGCAGGCGTTGCCAGCGCTGACCGGGCGTTATGCCGACTACATCAGTTGGTTGCAGCGCCAGGACGCCTCGCTGGCCGAACACTTCTGGCGCGAGCGCCTGCAAGCGCTGGATGCACCGAGCATTTTGGCCAAGGCCGCGAATACTCAAGGCAGCGGGCATGGTGTGTTGTACAGCTATCTGGACAGCGCGGCGACCCAGCGTCTGCATCGCTTTGCCAATGCCCAGCGCGTCACCCTGAACACGCTGATTCAGGGGGCCTGGCTGTTGCTCTTGCAGCGTCACACCGGGCAGCGCAGCGTGGCCTTTGGCGCCACCGTGGCCGGGCGACCGACGCAATTGGCCGGGGCGCAGGACATGCTCGGGCTGTTTATCAACACCTTGCCGGTGATCCAGATCCTCGACCCGCAGCAGGCGCTGGGCGATTGGTTGCGTCAGGTGCAGGACTACAACCTGGCGATCCGCGACTTTGAACACACGCCGCTGGCAGATATTCAGCGCTGGGCCGGGCAGGGCGGGCAGGGGTTGTTCGACAGCATCATCGTGTTTGAGAACCACCCGGTAGACCGCGCTTTGCGCGGCGAGCAGGACGGAGAGCTGCGCTTTGCCGAGGTCGGCAGCGGCGGGGTGACCAACTTCCCGATGGACTTGATGGTCAGCGCCAGCGAGCAAGGCCTGGAGGTTGAATACCTGTACCTGCGCGAGCGCTTCAGTGCGCCTGAGGTCGAGCGCATTCGTGCGCAACTGGAAGGGTTGCTGGCACAGTTGCCGCAAGACGCCGAGCGTTTGATCGGTGCCATCGGCTTGCCCAACGCCTGTATCGAACCGACGCATCCCGCTCTGCCGGTGACTGATCTGGTGCAGGGCTTTAGCCAGCAGGTGTTGCGCCAGCCGCAGGCCAGGGCGCTGAGCTGTGACGGCCGCGAACTCAGTTATGCCGAGCTTGAGCGTCAAGCCAATGGGCTGGCTTGTGAGTTGCAGTCCCGAGGCATCGGCCCGGAGGAGGTGGTGGCCGTGGCGCTGCCGCGCTCGGAGCTCACCGTCGTAGCGTTTTTGGCGGTGCTCAAGGCGGGCGCGGCGTACCTGCCGCTGGACCTGGATTACCCCGCCGAGCGTCTGGCCTATATGTTGGCGGACTCGGGCGCGAGCCTGTTGCTGTGCCGCAGCGACGTCGATCAGCGGGTGGCGTTTGATCCGGCCCTGGCGCGGCTGGAGCTGGACACACTGGCGGACGTTCAAGGCACGCCGCACCCCGTGCAGCCATTGGCCGGGCACCTGGCGTATTTGATCTACACCTCGGGCTCCACCGGCCAACCTAAAGGCGTGGCGGTGGCCCGCGAGCCGATTGCGCGACATTGCCAGGGAATTATCGAGCTGTATGAGCTGAGCCCGGCGAGCCGTGAATTGCACTTTATGTCGTTCGCGTTCGACGGTGCCCAAGAACGCTGGCTCAGCGTGTTGTTGGCCGGTGGCAGCCTGGTGATTCGTGGCGACCACCTGTGGACTCCCGAGCAGACCTTGCAGGTGCTGCATGAGCAGCAGGTCAATGTGGCGTGCTTCCCGCCGGCTTATCTGCAACAACTGGCCGAAGTGGCGCTGACCCAAGGGCCGCCGCCAGCGGTGCACACCTACTGCTTTGGCGGCGATGCGGTGCCGGATGCCAGCTTTGAAATGGTTAAACGCGCCTTGCAACCGCAGCGTCTGGTCAATGGCTACGGCCCGACAGAAACCGTGGTCACGCCGCTGCTGTGGCGCGCCGAGGTGACGCAGCAGTGTGACGCCGCCTACGCGCCGATTGGCCGCAGCGTGGCCGGGCGCGGTGTGTACGTGCTGGATGCGGACATGAACCCGTTGCCGGTGGGCGTCAGCGGCGAGTTGTACTTGGGCGGTGAGTGCCTGGCGCGCGGTTACCATCACCAGCCCGGTTTGAGCGCCGAGCGCTTTGTGCCGGACCCGTTCGATGCCAAGGGCGGGCGCATGTACCGCACCGGTGATCTGGTGCGCCAGCGTGAAGACGGCATAGTCGACTACCTGGGTCGTCTGGACCAACAAGTGAAGATCCGCGGTTTCCGCATCGAACTGGGCGAAATCGAAGCGCGCCTGCGTCAATGCGAGGGCGTGCAGGACGCGGCGGTCAACGTCTTTGAGGGTGTGACCGGCAAGCAGTTGGTGGGCTATGTGGTTGCCGCGCCCGGTCAGGGCCTTGAGCGCGAGGTGAAAGAGCAACTCCAGGCGCAACTGCCGGACTACATGGTGCCGGCGCAGATCGTGCAACTGGCACGGTTGCCGCTGTCGGCCAACGGCAAGCTGGATCGCCGCGCCTTGCCACAGCCCCAGCGTGCCCAAGACCATTACCGCGCGCCGCGCAATGCGCTGGAACAGGCCTTGGTGCAGATCTGGCAAAACGTGCTGGGCCTGGAGCAAGTCGGTATCGACGATAACTTTTTTGAGCTGGGCGGCGACTCGTTGCAGGTGTTGAAAGTCATCTCGCAGGTCCGTCATCAGGCGCATTTGGGCTTCAGCCTGAAACTGCGCGACCTGATGCAAAAGCCCTGCATCGCGCAACTGAGCGGTTATGAACCGCACATTGCGGCCTTTGCGCCGGACCCTTTGTTGGCGCTCAACAGCCGGGTCAGTGGCGTGCCGCCGTTGTTCTGCCTGCACGCGGGGTTTGGCACGGTGTTCGACTATGAACCGCTGGCCCGTAAATTGGACGGGCGCCGCAGCGTCTATGGAGTGCAGTGCCGAATGTTGCTGGATCCGGCATGGCAGGACGACTCATTGCAAACCATGGCCCAGGCCTACGCCGGGCATATCCGCCAGCAGCAGGCTCGCGGACCGTATCACCTGCTGGGCTGGTCGCTGGGCGGAGCGTTGACCTTGCTGGTGGCGCAAGAGCTGGAGGCCCAAGGCCAGGAAGTGGCGTTTGCCGGATTGGTCGACAGCTACGTGGCGGGTACGGCGCAAGCCAGTGACGGGCGTGAAGATCTACAAGACTTTTTGCGCTTCGTGCTGGGCGTGACGCAGGCCGAGGCGCAGACGCTAATGGCGGATGACCAGCATAGTGCCGAGCAGGTGATTGAAGCAGCGCTGACCACCCATGAGCATGGCGTGTTGGGGGCGGCAGAACTGAGCCAGATCTTCGCCGTGGGTGCACGGCTCAAACACTTGGCGTTGGCCCAGCGCTGCTTGCCGCAGACGCGGGTGCAGGCCCACCACTGGTGGGTGGCAGGCCGTGAAGACGAGCGCCGGGTGCACGCGGCACAAATCGGCGCGGGCGCCAGCCATGAGGTGTTGAGTGGCGGCCATTACGAATTGATGCGCCATGCGCGATTGCTGGCACAACTGGATGACCTGTTGGCTGTGCAGCTTGATCTGGCTTGAACGGGGGCGGAGCAAAAGATCGTTATCAAATATGAACTAAGCGATTGATTTTAAAGAATCTGTAGGAGCGAGCTTGCTCGCGATCTTTTGATCTTGATCTGGTTTTTGATCTAAGAGGCCCCGTTAAACCACGCTGGCCGAACGCAGGTTTTGCGCAGAGGGTAACCAGGCAGGAAGCCGGGTTAGCCGCGACACGGCCATGGATGGCCGATCGCGGCGGGCCCACGGAGCAAGGCCTGTGGTGAGGGCATGCCGAGCCAGAGCGAGGCACCGAGGGGTTGGGGCAAAAGCGTTTTGGTTACTTTGCCGCTTTTGCAAAGTGACGCGGCGTAAGGCCGGAACCCTAAGTGGCCGTTGCCGCAGCAACGGATATGTACTCAAGTCAAAAGCCCCTCACCCTAGCCACTCCCGAAGGAGAGGGAATCGATTGGGGGATGCTGAAGAAAATCGGCGGCCTGTTTGCTGCGCGACAGTTGGCGCCGACGACGGGCGGCCCCACTAACAGTTTGTTATTGAGGAAAGTAGAAATGTCGGTGTTGCCCGAACTGGAAGCATTTTTAGAATTGGCTGAATTCAGCCGCATGACCGGCAAGACCCAGCCCATGCATGCGCTGACCCCGGTCCAGGCCCGCAGCGAGTTCGAGCAAAGCGCCAGCGTGTTCGATGTGCCGTTGACGGCGGTGGACAGCTACGACGTGCGCATCCCGGCGCGTGATGGTTTCAGCGTGTCGGCGCGGCTTTATCGTCGTCCTGGCCTTGAGGTCGGGCCGTTGCCGGTGGTGGTTTATTTTCATGGCGGTGGCTATGTCATTGGCAGCCTCGACAGCCATGATTCGCTGTGCCGCCGGTTGGCGGCGGCCGGGGATTTTGCCTTGCTGGCGGTCAATTACCGGCTAGCCCCGGAGTGGGTGTTTCCCACCGCCGTGCATGACGCCTGCGATGCAGTGAACTGGCTGCTGCGTGAGGGCCGTCAACATGGGCTGGACGCCTCGCGGGTGGCCTTTGCCGGAGACAGTGCGGGCGGAACCTTGAGCACGGTGTTATCGATTCTCGCGGTGCAGGAACCGCAAGAAGTCGCCATCGTGCCCCGCGCTCAAGTGCTGCTGTATCCCGTAACCGATGGCAGCTGCAAGCGTGACTCCCATCAGCGTTACGCCGAGGGCTACCTGCTCGAAACCGCGACCATGGACTGGTTTTACGGGCATTACGCCAAGGGTGAACAGGCGCTGCAGGACTGGCGGATTTCGCCGTTACTGGCAACGGACGTCAGCGGCCTGGCCCCGGCGCTGGTGTACCTGGCTGGCTACGACCCGTTATATGACGAAGGCCTGGCGTACGCCCGCAAGCTTGAACAAGCCGGTAACGACGTGCTGTTGCTGGAAGAACCCGGCATGACCCACGACTTTATGCGCATGAGCGGCCTGCTGGAGCAAGTGCCGGAGATCCATGGGCGGGTGGCGGGTTGGCTGGATAAAAGGCTGGCAAAGTAACCCGTTGGAGCTGCCGCAGGCTGCGTCGCGGTCATTATGGTTTAGCGCGCAGACGCTTTTTTGAGTCGCCACGGTTTAAAGCTCAGCCACAAAAACACCCCTGGCATCTGTAGCGCAATCATTATCCCCAGCGACCACTGATAAGCCTCCAGAGGGTGTCCTTGTCCAGTTGACGGCCACAGGCTTAGCATTTCCCCCATCAGCCACTGCAAGATAAATGCGAGTACGAAAACCACCAGATTGAACGATGAACTGACCCGTCCTGCCAGTTCGGGAGATACCGATTGAGCGACTATCGCGTAGTTCATGGTGGTAGAGGTGCCGAAGAAGCTAAACCCCATAGCAATCAACAATGGCGATATGTGCAGCCCGCTGATCATTAGTGATTGAAACGAGATGAAGATTAGAACCCCGGTGCCGCACACCATGATGGGCTGTACACCAAAGCGCTGCAGGTAGTCGGTAATCGAGCCGAACACCAGCGAACCAGCCACCATGGCTACAGCGCCCCAGAGCAAAGTATTGGCCATGCTGGAATCGCTTAATTGAGCCACGTCCCTTAGCCATGGCCCCATCCAGAGCGACAGCACTGACATATAGATCGCATGGGCAAACACCGAGTACAACGCAAGACGCCAGAATACCCATGAGGAATAAAGAGTCCCCACGGCCTTGGACATTTCCGCGAGTGTGGTGTGCTTGGGTTTATAGGTGCGAGGTACGCTGAGATGAATGATCACACAGACGAATAGTGTGAGTAGAGCCAAAATCAAGAAAGCTTCTCGCCAAGAGATCCATTTCAGTAGCTCATGCAGCGGCGTGGTAGAAGCCATGGCACCCAAACCGCCTACTGACAACAGGCACGCAGTACTTAGCGGCAGACGTTCAACAGGCAGCCAGATAGCGCACGCTTTAATAGCACTCATCAGTGAACCGGCAACCCCTAGACCAATCAGGCCGCGTCCAATTATCAAGCCCAGTTCACTGTGGGAGACACTGAAAATTAGCGAACCCACTACAGCAAATAGCAGCATGGGGGCCTGCACGCTACGTGGACCGTAGCGGTCAAGCATTACACCGAGCGGGATCTGCGCCGCAGCAAATGTTAGAAAGTACACCCCCGTCAACAGGCCCAAGCTACTGGCCGGCAAGTGCAGCTCTTGTTCCAAATCCACGTAGATCAAGGCATTGACTGTGCGAAACAGGTACGACACGAAATGACCGAGGCCAAAGGGGATGAATATGGTCAGAAACAAATATAAAAATGAATGTTTAGCTTCTTGGGCAGCCTTGTTGCAAGACTCGGTTTGCTCATTGTTCATGTCGCCAGAGCCTTATTTATGGAAAAGGTTGTGCGTATTTCACAACAGAAGCGTCCTCTGGCGTCTTCAAGCCACAGTTCATCGGGGCCGGGTCGCATTTCAGAGAACTTAACGTGACCAGCGCTCTTCAGTGCATTGATGATGCCGTCCAAGGACAAGGGGTTATCAAAATCAAGAAAAAGCGGTTTGGGTTCGGTGTCAATTTTGATAAAGGCGTAGCGGGGTAATCCTTGAGACACTGCCCAAGCTCGCCATTGCATCGTATATTCAAGTTCCTCGATTGTGCCCTTAGGCTCCGGTAGCTGCTCACGAGTGAATAGCCAGGAAGCGCGCTTATAGAGGGTACGACCTAACCAGATACGTCGGTACTCATGTTTGGCTACGGCGCTATCGGCTAGAGTAAAACCAATTCGATGTAAAGGAGTGGGGTACACACATAGCAAGTCTTCACTGAATTGGCCAAGGGTATCGACCACTTGCAGACGCCCATTCACAAACAAGACTTTTGCCCTGCCTGCGGCAAACTGTTGGTGCGGTTCGACGCAACCGCCCCCCGATGGCAACACCAGTTGCAAGTAAAATGGCTGCAATGGCCAGTCGATGTGCGAGCGTTGATAGCTGTCAGGCGAGTCCGCCAGTATCAGGCGAGGGCGCTGAAAAATAGTTTCCACCTGTTGGCAAATCTGGGAATTGTAGGGGCCGAATGGATCCGCAACGGGCTGGCTAAGGGTATGAACCGCGGGATGCACTTCTCCTACGATTATTTCGTAGTGGCCAAGATTGAAGGCCTCGATTGACGCGCTTGAGAGCAGTAGGTCCGGAGAGTGATAGTCACTGCCGAAAACGGTGAAATCTGAAACGTCAAAATCCTTGTTTAGCCGACTAATTAGATGGTCAATATCAGTCGCGCAAAGACGCACCTCGGATTGCGCTGGGAACTCTCGCAACAACTGCGTCCAGGCTGTTTCCAAGCGTTGGTTGAGATCTACGATGATACTAGTTTCGATCGCGGGTAGAAGAGGGGCCAAGGTATTGATTAGGTCAAGAAAATCTACTGTTCTGCAAGGGTTAATAGCTTGGCGCTGCTCCCATGCCTCGACGAAGACACTGTTAAGCTGGTGTGCAATGGCTTTGATCAGCCACTGATTTATGCGCATAAGCGGTGCGAGTTCTTTGTTGACTTGGTGGAATACTGTTTGGCCAAAACTGATGTTGATGTTTCTTGAGCAATCTTCGTAAATCGGATATCGGCCTACATACATGGTGCCAGACTCCCTACAGAGATCGACGCCCGCCTCGCCAAGCAATCGATTCAACTTTTCAAGAATTTCGGTTCGGCGTATCAGGTCGCCATTGGCATAGTCACAGCGTGCCTGTTCAAGTGCATGAAGGCGAGAATGCCACGCTTTTTGGAAGTCAGGAGACACCCCGGTTGTGGCCAGATAGTGTTGAAGTCGTACGATAGGGTTACGCTCGCGGGGCGAAATATCCCAGCCTCGACGCACAATCCGTTTATTAACTAAGTGATCCAGCAGATCGCGCAGAGTGTAGGGTGAGATATCTGAGCAGGCATTCAATATCTGCTTAAATGTAACGTCTTCTTTGTGTTGAGCGTTGATGGTGTGGAGTACTTGCGCAGTAAGGGGGGTAAGACGCTGGCTTTTATTTATTGGCATGAATAAGTGTTGTTCACGTAAATAGCAACTGGCATTAAGTTTCAAAGGCATGCAGTCGGTATTTGGGCATTGTTGATTGATCTGTTCAACCAGTCTCTGCATCACCCAGTTCTCGAAGAAAGTGTGGCGATCCTTAAGCCATGTAGTGTCATTTTGGGTCAGTTGTACATTGGCGATCTGCTGGTCTTTGAAGTGCCCCCAAGCCAAGGGTCCGAAAAAACTGGAGGTATCGTTTTTTGCGCAGAAACGTTGTGCATAGCTCCAGCCCAAACGTAGTTTCTGTTTTTTCCGTGAGTCACTTCTGCTGTGCCGATCCTTGATGAGTTCTTGGATGCGGGCCCGAGCCGATGGATTAGATATAAACAAGGCCTCGCTTACCGCGTCATCATCCAGGAAATTAATTAGTCCTTGGCGTGCTCTTTCCAGATAAGTGCTGTATTCATGACGTGCAACGTCCCCTATGACGAGCCGCTTCAATAAGTCGTTCCATTTCAGTACCGCGGTGTTAAGCGGTTCGCGAAGTGCTTGTGGTAGGTCAGAAAGCAGTAAGGACTGGCCTTCGTTGAGTTTACGGATGAGTTTGCGGCAGGTTAGTAAGGAATGTGAGTTTGCTTCTTCAAGCATCATTGCCTTCAGCGCTTGAAATGCACGGAAGTCTTGCTCAAAGGCACGACATGCAGGTAACTCGGAGAGTCGACCAAGATCAGTCAAGTAGTGAATGGGAAAGCCAGTTGAACGTAGCCAGAAGTACTGTGAGCTTTCCATTATCTAGACGGGTATCCATATGGCGTTGAATTGGTGCAGCTTTCTCAGCAGTGTCATATCTTCGTCGCTAGGATGCTCGGAGCTTGCAGAACCAGTTAACCGCGCCAATGTAGCGAGCGATTGTGGCCTTCCCAGACATTTATAGAGGTTCGCTGAGCGTGTGCAGATGAGCGTAAATTTATGACGTGCCTCAGGGCTGGGCAAATACACCAGAATGCATTGGCTTGATTCCTCCAGACTGCTGATTCCCAAATGATGTTTGTCACGAAGCCAATGCGATAACGTATACCGACTCTGATATACACGTGCGCTATCAGCGCGCTGATACTGCTCTGGTATTAAAGCGCGAGCTTGGACTAATCCTGTGTAGAGGCGAACGCCTTCGCGCTCAAGCCGCATTAGGTCATGAATCTCCGGATAATCTGATAGTTTCGGGTGTTCGAGCAGATAGCACAGTACTGCATCGCAATAGCCATACACCTTGGGGCCGTAATCAAACCATGCGTGCTTACGCAGAAATTCCTTGGAGAGTGTTGGCAGATCCAGGCCAATGTTAAGTAGTGCGCGCAACGTCAGCGGAGCGCCGGTATCCAGCGCATTAATGAACGAGTTGATCAAGCGAAATTGATAGTTTTCGACAAGCCATTTCACATTCTCAAACTGGCTGGCGTAGGTAAGCATAATCACCCGTTCGTCATCTGAGAGACCATCTAACCATTGAGTCGCCCCCTCTGCTTGGTACATCTGCTGCTGCATCGTTTCATCGCGTAGGAGGCGTCGCCATAACGTCCAGACCTGCTCAGCATCCATGCGTCAGTTCCTGCATCGGTTTTGTATAGTGATTCCAGATTTTCTGGGCGCGTTTCACATCCGTGATGATCATGTGTTCGTCGTTAGAGTCCATTACGCGTGTAAGCGCATGGTGTGCCTGCCCTTGGTATTCCAGGATAATTGCCGAAGGCTGCGCACGAGACATGAGCTCCTGAAGTAGATCCCAGACGGGTTCGGGTACACACGAGTCGTGCCAATCATGATAAAGCCCGTTGTGCCAACTGCCGCCTGCCAGGTGTACCGAGATCACTTTGTCTAATGGCAAGGTGTCAAGGTAGTCGCGCAAGTCGAAGTTTTTAAGGTTTAAATGATTGGCGTAGATGTTGTGTAAATCCAAGTGCAAAAAAGTTCCGGATTGTTGTATTAGCCGGGCCATAAACTCGGCTTCACGCATTTGTGCACCTGGGCATTGCACGTAATAGGCGGCGTTTTCATGGGCCAGTGGCATCCCATAATGAAACTGCAACGTTTTTGCTCGCTCGGCGCATCGGAGTACTTCTGCATTGGAAAACTGCAATGGACTGCTCCAGATATCTAGCCAAGAGTTGTCGCCATAAAAACAATGATTGGCGACCCATGGGCTTTTTAGCATTTTGGCCAAGGGCACATGACGTTTCAACGCGGCGGTTTCTTCAAGAGGGCTGAAGCCAAAGTCGCAACCATAATTGGAGTGGGCCAGTAGCGTGAATTTCTCAGCCAGCCGATTGATCATTGCTTGGGCCGCGGGTTTGATAACCTGAGGGCCGTCCATAGGGGCCATGATGTTATCGAGCAGAATTTCCAAGATATCAACTTCGATCTCCTCAAATGGAAACCATTCAAGGATCTCGGGGTTGTACTGGATTCCCACACCTATCGGTTTGGGCTTAACGAAGTGAGCCATGTAATTGCCCATCCAGAGAAAGAAAGGCTTCCTCGGCGTCAATCCGAGGAAGCGCAGAACGATCACGCGAAAACTTTACTCTCGATAATTTCTATATCGTCCAGATCAAACTCCTCAAAGGTAGTAGAGATGGGATCTGGTAGATCTATGAGGTCGACGGTGTGCTCAACGGTTTCGGCTGTGTCCAGAGTAACTACTGATTGGTTCATGGCGTTGTCCTTATGGGTTGTCGAAGAGGCGGATCAGGAAAAATACGGTAAAGTACCAAGTGGCTATCCAGCCTAGGCAGGTCAATAGGAATGTGCTCCAGTAGAGTCTGCGCAAAGCGGGGGAGATATCTTTGAGAGGAGCGGTCCTCCAATGACGTTTCACATAGTTGAAAGCATGCTGGCGCAGACGCGGTTGCCCCAGAACCTCGGTAATAGCCAGGTAGCTGTCGCCATTAAAGGTGGGTAGCAGAGTAGGTATGAGGGAGACGAGTGATGCCACGACCATGACCACAAATAGGGTATCTAAAATGCTTTGCGTATCATGGAAAAGTGCCCATAGAACAATGCCTGAAGCTGCATACAGTAGGCTGACCAAAGGGCCCACAAGAATTGTTATAACCCGATGCTTTAGCGGCAACTGCGACCATTGCTTTTGTTCCGGACGCACCCAGCCGGTGGCCAACAACAAGTAGATACCAATTCCGAAATCGTTGACCTTGACTCCATAGTGACGACAGGCCATCGCGTGTCCTAATTCGTGAAGGGCGATGGACGTCAATATGACCGGGAAGTGCCAGAGTAGCCAGTTGTAGCTTTGGACGTAGGTTCTGCCAACATCGTCCATAAAAGTGTCAAAATGCAGTCCTAAATAAATGAAGCTCGCAATAGCTAGCGCCAACAATGGCAAAACGAATACCGCGTAACAACACCAAGGCATCAGCCGATAAATACGATCTAGCAGTGGCTGAGGATTGATTTTAACAAGGTTGATTAAAAGGTATCTTTTAAAGGGGCCGTAGGTGATACCCATTGCGGGGTCGTAAAACTTCTTTGCTTTAGGGGTGTTTTGTTTGCTTAGCAATTTTAGTTTAAGTAGTTTGCGCTCGAACTGGGCAAGTTTTTCGAGGTTTACTTTTATCTGATACTGCGTAAGAGCAACTATTGCTATATCTTCCAGGTTTCGTTGTCCATCGAAAAGTAACGCCAATAAATACTCGGCCTTGCCTAGTTCAAAGCTTATGTCATTAGACGGATCGTAAATGTTGTAGCGTCGAGTAACAGAATCTGCTGCCGGCGGGATTGCGATTAGGTCATTTCTGAAGCTGGAGCAGGCTTGGACACCCGGCTTGTCGAGATATGACGTCGAAGTACTCATGTAAGGGGGCGTAACGCGCGTAGGCTTGGCATATGGTCCTCTTGAAGCGCCTTGCGGCCCTGAGCCTTAATGCCTTCAAGACGCTTAGAGTCTATATTCACACAGGCTCGCCCCAATACGAAAACCGCTCCTGGTCGGGTGGGGCCGCAGACGGGATCATGGGTGGTATGTATAGGCTCCCAGTTGTGCTGGTACATCAAGTGCTCGATGCTATTGGTAGTTAAGTAGCGGCGATGATTATGGGTTAAAAATCCTTGCTTGATACCGTAACCCAAGGCCCGACCTTCAATCAGCAGCAGACCATTCTCTGCACTGGCTTTACGGCAAAGTCGCATAACTTTATTGACGTCATGAACATGTTCCAGTGAACCATTAATGATAATGAAATTGTAGTCTCCGTGGGGGCTCATATGTTCTGCTCCTACCAAGTCAATACTAAGTCCAATTTTTTTTCCGTACTCCACATAGGCCCGGTCAGGATCATTACCTTTTACTGACCAACCTCGCTTAGCGAAAGGAATCATCATGCCGCCAGCGGAGCATCCAACATCAAGTAGTTTTCCTTTGCTGGGTAATATGCTTTTTAAGTACTGGCACAGGTGTTCGCCACGGCGCACCTGATCCTGAAAAAAAGCGCGCTCTGGCTCATTATTGCCAAATAAATTCAAGCGGTAGAATTTGTTGTAATACGCTTTATAAAAGGTTTCACTAAAGCGGTATTTTTGGTAAATATGTCCGCAATCACGACAGCCGAGTACTGGTAATGCTACTGCCTTGCCACAAGGGCCTTGGACGCTATCCAGCAAACACAAATGATCATTGGAATTGCACAGCTCACAATTGATTTTTTGCGCGTGAAACGTGCCGGGCATTTGCAGAAGCTGTAAATACTGTCGCGCTATGAGTGTGCTCACAATATAGCTCCGGTCACTTAATGCAAAAGAAACCTTCAAAGCAAATATATTTAAATACGCTGGTTATGTCCTTGAAGCCGGATCGAGACAACATATCTATATTGCCGGACGTGGAAAAAGGTTCCAGAACACCCTTTAAGCTTCTTGATTTGGCTAATATTTCATCGGCGCTATAGCCCTGGTCAAGCTTGTAATCTATATAAAGGCTGTTGAGGATGTCTTGAAATCGAGCGTCTGGTCCTCTGACTTTTTCAAACATAATGAATGCGCCGCCCCAGTTCAAAGATTCGTAGATGCGATCAATTAATAACTGACGAGCACGTGGGTGCACAAATTGAATAGTGTAGTAAGCAACAATCAAATCACTTTTTGCAAAGGGGAAGGTCAATATATCGTCGGTTATGAAACTAACGTTGTCTTGTTTGGGTGCGCACAAATGGTCATTGGCTTTGAGTGTCATCGCCGGTTCCAAATCTATGCCGACCCAGTTTGTCGAGGAGCAGTGACGCAGTGCAAGCTGTCTGGTTAAAGTGCCGGTGGAACTTCCAAGTTCGTAGCATGTGCTGTCATGTTTTACGAAAAAATCGCTGAGTGACAGTACAATACTGTGCCCGTCTTTATAGTGAGGTACGGACTTGGATACATGGGAATCGAAATGCTGTGGGGTAGTACCTCCAAAAGTCCACGATGCATTGCTATATTCTACGCCGTCTCCTGCTGTTTCGTTCGAAACAGTAGGTGGGGTTAGTGAGGAAGACATATGTGTCATATCCTTTTTCAGTTAGCAATGGAGGTTTATTGAGTTTGATTTTTGCGGCTTGGATGGATGGTAGCTAGGCGCAGTTGATCTGTCATTGGTTTTTTTTGTGGGGAAAAAGTGTTTTAAAAGTGCTTGGTTTTTATGAAGGGTGGGGGTGCTAATATATTTTTCTTACTATTCATGGTGTTGTAGGTGTGTGTGGGGTGTGTGTTGATTGTTCTTGTAAGGTTTTTCGAATACTGAAACCTATTTGTATGAAATTTCCGTCGCAATAAAGGCGAAGTTCTTACTTGGGTGGGTGCTCTGGAAAATTCACTACAACTGCATTTCTCTGTAGTTGTTTTTTTACGCCATGCTCGGGTGTAGACTGTTAAAGTATTGTGCCTAATTGTAGAGGGTTAAGGCGCCGTTTAAATAACGGCAACTTGGTTTTTTGGGGTGGAGAGT
The DNA here is from genome assembly GCF_001043025.1 of Pseudomonas helleri. GTDB lineage: Bacteria > Pseudomonadota > Gammaproteobacteria > Pseudomonadales > Pseudomonadaceae > Aquipseudomonas > Aquipseudomonas helleri. The sequence continues at coordinate 103,579 of NZ_JYLD01000005.1, forward strand.
TAAAAGTTGGGTGGATGAGTTTGTTTTTCCTGGATATGGCTTTGTGACTCTCAAAGCCGGTGCTTTCCGTTATTGCTGCTGGCGCAGATGTGGCTACACGAACCGTTTTCAATCCCCAAATCCAATCTGCGCAATCAACCACACATTCGCCCCGCTGATCACGGCAAACAGGAACCACGCCAGCAGCTTTGTCGGCAGCCGATTTGCGAAAGGCCCCATGAGCGTCGGGTCGCTGGTCATGCGGATCAGCGGGTAGAGCGCAAAGGGCAGTTGCAGGCTCAGCACGACCTGGCTAAGGATCAGCAGTTTGCCCACGGCGTCATCGCCCATCAGCCACACCCCGAGGAACGCCGGGATCAACGCCAGGCCACGGGTAATCAGGCGGCGCTGCCAGCAGGGGATGCGCAGGTTCAAGTAGCCTTCCATGATCACTTGCCCGGCAATGGTGCCGGTGAAGGTCGAGCTTTGCCCCGAGGCCAGTAATGCCACGCCAAACAGCACGCTGGCCATCGCGCCGCCGACCAGCGGGTCGAGCATGCGGTAGGCGTCCTGGATTTCGACGATGTCAGAATGGCCGGTCTGATGGAAGGCGGCAGCGGCGAGGATCAGGATGGCGGCGTTGACCAGCAGGGCCAGGGTCAGCGAACCGATGGTGTCGATGCGCGACAGGCGTACGGCGTCGAGTTTGCTGGCGTAGTCGCGGCCGGTCAGGCGGGTTTGCACGATGGAGGTGTGCAGGTAGAGGTTGTGCGGCATGACCGTGGCGCCAATGATGCCGATGGCGATGTACAGCGGCGCGGCGTCGCTGATGGCGGAAAGGGAAGGTTTGAAGCCTTCGAAAACATCCGGCCAGTAGGGTTTGATCAGCACCAGTTCAACGAAAAAACACGCGGCGATGGTCATCACCAGAGCCAGCATGATGGCTTCGAGGCGGCGGAAGCCTTTGCCTTGCAGCGCCAGAATCAACAGGGTGTCGAAGGCGGTCAGGGCGATGCCGAAGGTCAGCGAGCAGCCTAGCAGCAAGTGGAAGGCCAGCGCGCAGCCGAGTACTTCGGCGAGGTCGGTGGCGATGATCGAGATTTCTGCCAATACCCATTGAAACCGCGCCGAGCGCTGGCTGTAGCGTTCGCGGCAAAGTTGCGCCAGGTCGCGCCCGGTGGCGATGCCCAGGCGAGAGCACAAACACTGCACGGCCATCCCGGCCAGGCTGGCGAGCAATACCACAAACAGCAAGCTGTAGCCGTAGCGCGAACCTGCTTCGATGGCGGTGGCCCAGTTGCCCGGATCCATGTAACCGATGCTGATCAACAAGCCGGGCCCGGCGAAGCTCAGCGCGCGTTTCCAGAACGGCGCCCTGGTGTCCACGGGGACGCTGCCGCTGACTTCAGGCGGGCAGAAGGGCGCGGTGGCGATTTTTGGCAGGCTGAATTTCAAACGCGGGCTCCGGGACTTTATAAATCAGTGTTAGCGAGGTGCAGGCAGTTGCAGCGGTGTCAGTAACGGCTGGCCACTAAAAAACGCCTGCAGGTTGTCGACCACCAATTGCACGGTGTCTTTAGCCGCTTCGGGCGATTGGCCGGCCACGTGCGGGGTCATGACCACGTTGCTGAGGGTTTTCAGGCCATCGGGGACCAATGGCTCGCCGTCAAACACATCAAGCCCGGCACCGGCGATGGTGCCTGCGGCCAGGGCGGTGATCAGGGCTTGAGTGTCGACCACGCTGCCCCGGCCAATGTTGATCAGGTAGCCGTCGGGGCCCAGCGCTTGGAGTACGCTGGCGTCGACCAAGTGTCGCGTGCCCGCACCGCCGGGGGTCGCCAGCACCAGAAAGTCCACCGCGCTGGCCAGGTCGTGTACGTTGGCGCGGTAGGTGTACGGGCTGTCCGGGCGGGGTTGGCGGGTGTTGTAGCTGACGCTCATGTCAAAACCCAGCGCGGCCCGTTTGGCGATGGCTTGACCCACTGCGCCAAGGCCGACAATGCCCAAGCGTTTTCCGGACAGGCTCGGCTGGCGTACTTTGATCCACTCGTTACGGCGCACGCTGGCGTCCGCCTGGGGGATGCCGCGCACCGTAGACAACAGCAGCGCCAGGGTATGGTCAGCCACGCACGAGGCGTTGGCCCCGGCGCCATTGGTCACCTTGATCCCGCGATTGCTGGCGGCCTGCAAATCGACTTCTTCATAGCCAGCGCCAATCACGCAGATGATGCTGAGCAAGGGCAGGGCGGCCATTTCATCGTCACGCAAGCCCAGCGGGCCGCGGGTCAGCACGACGTCAATACGTGCGCCGTGAGTGGCGATGGCCTCGGCGCGGCTGGCGGCGCTGGGCGCAAGAATCAGTTCATAACCCTGGTCCTCCAGCAGATACAGACAGTCGTTAACCGTTTCAACCAGCACCAGCACTACGTGGCCCATGGGGAGACTCCAGACAGGATTGACCGAGAATGAGGCGAGATTAGCACCTCTGTCCCGGGGTTTTCCCTGTATCAACTTGATACAAACGCTCTATTTGGAGGTTTTTTCATCTGCGCGTCGGATGTTCGGGCTTTGCCTGCGTGCTGCGCTGGAGCCGAGCCGGGTCGGCCTGTTAAGATTCGCCCTTTGTTTTATCTTCACTTCGAGATCGCTCATGACCACCGTTCGCACGCGCATCGCGCCATCACCGACTGGCGACCCCCACGTAGGTACCGCTTACATCGCTTTGTTCAACTACTGCTTTGCCAAGCAGCATGGCGGCGAATTCATCCTGCGCATCGAAGACACTGACCAATTGCGTTCGACCCGCGAGTCTGAACAGCAGATCTTCGACGCCCTGCGCTGGTTGGGGATCACCTGGAGCGAAGGCCCGGACGTAGGCGGCCCGCACGGTCCATACCGTCAAAGCGAGCGCAGTGACATCTACAAGCAATACACCCAGGAACTGGTCGACAAGGGCTATGCGTTCCCGTGCTTCTGCACCGCAGAAGAGCTGGACCAAATGCGCGCCGAGCAAATGGCCAAGGGCGAAACCCCGCGTTACGACGGCCGTGCCTTGCTGCTGTCGCAAGAAGAAATCGACCGCCGCCTGGCCGCAGGCGAGCCGCACGTGATCCGCATGAAAGTGCCGACCGAAGGCGTGTGCGTGGTGCCGGACATGCTGCGTGGCGACGTCGAGATCCCGTGGGACCGCATGGACATGCAGGTACTGATGAAGGCTGACGGCCTGCCAACGTACTTTTTGGCCAACGTGGTCGATGACCACCTGATGGGCATCACCCACGTGCTGCGTGGCGAAGAATGGCTGCCATCGGCGCCAAAACTGATCCTGCTGTACGAATACTTTGGCTGGGAACAACCGCAGTTGTGCTACATGCCGCTGCTGCGTAACCCGGACAAGAGCAAGCTGTCCAAGCGCAAGAACCCGACGTCGGTGACGTTCTACGAGCGCATGGGCTTTATGCCTGAGGCCATGCTCAATTACCTGGGCCGCATGGGCTGGTCGATGCCGGACGAGCGCGAGAAGTTCTCGCTGCAAGAAATGGTCGATAATTTTGATCTGTCCCGTGTCTCTCTGGGCGGGCCGATTTTCGATATCGAAAAGCTTTCCTGGCTCAATGGCCAATGGCTGCGTGACTTGCCGCTGGAAGAGTTCGCCAGCCGCGTGCAGCACTGGGCGTTGAACCCCGACTACATGATGAAGATTGCGCCGCTGGTGCAGGGCCGGGTTGAAACCTTCAGCCAGATCGCGCCGTTGGCCGGATTCTTCTTCGCAGGCGGCGTGCAGCCGGATGCCAAGCTGTTTGAGCACAAAAAGCTCTCTGGCGATCAAGTACGCCAGTTGATGCAGTTGATTTTGTGGAAGCTCGAAAGCCTGCGTCAGTGGGAGAAAGACGCGATCACGGCGTGCATTCAGACCGTGGTGGAAGCCCTTGAGCTAAAGCTGCGTGATGCCATGCCGCTGATGTTCGCTTCCATCACTGGCCAGGCCAGCTCGGTGTCGGTACTGGATGCCATGGAGATCCTGGGCCCGGACCTGACGCGCTTCCGTCTGCGTCAGGCGCTGGACCTGCTGGGTGGCGTATCGAAGAAAGAAAACAAAGAGTGGGAAAAGCTGTTCAGCGCAATGGCTTGATTCGCGTTTATTTGTAGTCGCTGCCGAAGGCTGCGAGAGGGGCCGAAGGTATTTTGGAACAGCAGGGCTGCTATGCAGCCCATCGCAGCCTGCGGCAGCGACTACAAATTTAATCAGCGCGCCCCCGTGTTTTCGGGGTTTTAAGGGTAAGTGGTTGTTCTCACGACAAATTTTTTTAGAAATTTTTAAAAATAAGTTTGACAGCCTACCGATCCAGTCTTAATATGCGGCCCGTCCACACAGCAACACGCAACATTGACTGTTTGGGGCTATAGCTCAGCTGGGAGAGCGCTTGCATGGCATGCAAGAGGTCAACGGTTCGATCCCGTTTAGCTCCACCAAATTTTAGGTTCACTGCCTGGCCACACCGGCATTGAATCGATCAGCACTCAGCGCTGATCAAATAGAAGGTTTGTGTCCCCTTCGTCTAGTGGCCTAGGACACCGCCCTTTCACGGCGGTAACAGGGGTTCGAGTCCCCTAGGGGACGCCAGTTTCACAGAAGCAGCATTTCGGTGTTGCTCCGCCGCCAGGCGATAAATCGGGGCTATAGCTCAGCTGGGAGAGCGCTTGCATGGCATGCAAGAGGTCAACGGTTCGATCCCGTTTAGCTCCACCAATTTACAGTTCAATGCCGGGCCACACTGGCATTGAATCGATCAGTACTCAGCACTGATCACTGTTAGAAGGGTTTGTGTCCCCTTCGTCTAGTGGCCTAGGACACCGCCCTTTCACGGCGGTAACAGGGGTTCGAGTCCCCTAGGGGACGCCACGATTACCCGCTCTGCGGGATTTTTAAGGGTCATTCATTTATTGAATGGCCCTTTTGTTTTTCTGGCGTTCGGCCATTTCCATCCCTTTTGCCTTTGCCATCAGTCCGGGCCTGCCTCAGCGCAGATCGGGTGCGTTACACTGCGCGCTTTATTTGTAGGCAGGGAGACAGGCATGAATTGGGATCTGGCGACGCCGTTCATCATTGATCTGCACGTGCAGAGCGAAGACATCGACGGTTTTGGCCATGCCAATAACGCCGCCTATGTGGTTTGGCTGGAGCGCTGCGCCTGGCGCCACTCCCAGCGCCTTGGGCTGGATTTGACCGAATACCGCAGGCTCGACCGGGCCATGGCGGTGGCGCGCCACGAAATCGATTATCTGGCCAGCGCCTATGAAGGGGATGAGCTGCAGCTCGCGACCTGGATTGTCGATTTTGACAAGCGCCTGCGTCTGACTCGGCACTTTCAATTGATCCGGCCAAGTGATGGCGCGACCTTGCTGCGCGCGCAAACCACGTTTGTCTGCATCGAACTGTCGACGGGCAAGCCCAAGCGCCTGCCGCCGGAGTTTCTGGAAGGCTACGGTTCGGCGGTCGTAGCGCCCTGATCGAGATACCGATTGGTTACATAACCCCGTAAACTGCCGCACGTTTTCTATGAGAGTCACCCATGCAAATTGCTTTGGCGCCGATGGAGGGGTTGGTCGACAACATCCTGCGTGATGTCCTGACCCGCACCGGCGGTATTGATTGGTGTGTGACCGAATTTATTCGGGTCACTGAACGGCTGTTGCCCGAAGCCTATATCCACAAGTTCGCCCCTGAGCTGCAACACGGTGCCAAAACCCGTGCTGGCGTGCCCCTGCGCGTGCAACTGCTGGGTTCTGACCCGGCGTGTCTGGCGGACAACGCCGCGCTGGCCTGCCAATTGGGCAGCGAGGTCATCGACCTCAACTTTGGCTGCCCGGCCAAGACCGTGAACAAGTCCCGTGGCGGTGCGGTGCTGCTCAAAGAGCCTGAGCTGCTGCATGCGATTTTGCTGCAGGTGCGCCGTACCGTGCCTGCGCATATCCCGGTGACGGCCAAGATGCGCCTGGGCTTCGATACGCCCGACAGCGCCAATGAATGCGCGATTGCCCTGGCGGAGGGGGGCGCCAGCCAGATCGTGGTGCATGCACGGACCAAAATGGATGGCTATAAGCCGCCTGCGCATTGGGAGTACATCGCCCAAGTGCAAGAGGTGGTCAAGGTGCCGGTGTTTGCCAATGGTGATATCTGGTCGGTTGAAGACTGGCGCCGTTGCCGCGAAATCAGCGGGGCTGAAGACATCATGCTCGGTCGCGGTCTGGTGTCGCGCCCGGACCTTGCCCGGCAAATCGCCGCTGCGCGGGCGGGCGAAGAGGTGGTTGAAATGACCTGGGCGGATTTACAACCGATGATCCGCGAATTCTGGGCGCAAGCTGAGGCGCAACTGACGCCGCGTTCGGCGCCGGGGCGGCTCAAGCAGTGGTTGGCCATGTTGACGCGCAACTACCCTGAAGCGGTGGTGCTGTTCAATGCCATGCGCCGCGAAACCGACTGTGAAAAGGTTCGGCATCTGGTCAACAACCCGCCTGTGGAAGGCGCGTAAAAAATTTCAAAAAAGCCTCTTGAAATGATTTTGCTGATCCCTACTTAGGGGTTAAGCGATGCCGAAACCGGGTCGCGAAGACAAAATCTCGCTGAAATCAGGAGGCTAAATTATGAACACCGCATTTTCTCTGGCGCCACTGTTCCGTAATTCTGTCGGTTTTGACCGTTTTAGTGATCTGTTTGAAACCGCGCTGCGCAACGACTCCAGCGCTGGCTATCCACCCTACAACGTCGAAAAGCACGGTGATGACAGCTATCGCATCGTGATCGCGGCAGCAGGGTTTACCCAGAATGATCTGGACCTGCAAGTTGAAAAAGGTGTGTTGAGCGTCAGCGGCAGCAAACGTGAAACCTTCGGTGACAACACCGAAAGCAGCGCTGAAAAACCAGCATCAGGCGTGACCTACTTGCATCAGGGCATCGCGCAACGGGCATTCAAACTGTCCTTCCGTCTCGATGACCACATCGAGATCAAAAACGCGAACTTGAGCAATGGCTTGCTGAGCATCGACCTGCAGCGGGTGGTGCCCGAAGAAGCAAAAGCCAAACGCATCCCGATCAACAGTGGGGATCAACAGCCTGCTCTGCAAAACTGATGTGAGTCTGTGCTGGAACCCCGTCTTATAGGCGGGGTTCTTTTTTGCAGGAGGAGGGGGGGAGATTGCAACGGATCTGCAAGCGCGTGTTTCTATCGCCCGAAAGGGCCCAAAGCTTCAACTAGTCTGCCAGGACAGGCCTCAACCTCGGGGCTTTGACTGGAGCTTTAGATGAAAAACAAACGCGCACGTGATTCAGAAACGGGTCTGTTTATTCCGTTGGAGGAGGCCAAGCGCCGCCCGAAAGAAACCACCGTCGAAACCATCAAGAAAACGCCCAAGCCTTCACCCAAGCGTTAACGGGCAACACACAGGCACTTGCTCCGACTCTCTCCCCGGGGCAGGTGCCTGTTTTTTAACGAGTGCCGTGTTACTCGGCGACATGCGCCGTTTTAGGTTGATGCTGTTGCAGGTTTTTGTCGGCTTTATAGCGCAGCGCTACGTCAGGCACGCTGCTGGCTTTGCCGGTTTCAACCCAGTTACGAATACGCCCGGCATCGGCAAAGTGAGTGTATTTACCGAATGCATCCAGAATCACCAATGACACAGGGCGATTACCCATTTCGGTCACCAGCACCAGACAATGGCCTGCCTGATTGGTGAAGCCGGTTTTGGTGATCTTGATGTTCCATTTGTCTTTGTTGATTAAATGGTCGGTGTTGTGAAAGCCCAGGGTGTAGTTGGGTTTACGGAACGTCACCGATTTTTCTTTGGTGGTGCTCAGTTGGCTGAGCATCGGGTAGTGGCGCGCGGCGGCGAGCAATTTGCTCAGGTCGCGGGCCGTCGAGACGTTGCGCGGCGACAGGCCGGTAGGTTCAACGTAATGGGTGTGCATCATGCCCAGGCTCTTGGCCTTGGCGTTCATGGCAGCAATAAATTTCACGTAGCCGCCCGGGTAGTGGTGCGCCAGGCTGGCCGCAGCGCGGTTTTCCGAGGACATCAGGGTGATCAGCATCATTTCGTGACGTGACAACTCGCTGCCCAGCTTGACCCGCGAGAACACGCCTTTCATTTCCGGGGTGTCGCTGATGTTGACCGAGATGTACTCGTCCATCGATTGCTTGGCGTCCAGCACCACCATCGCGGTCATCAGTTTGGAAACCGATGCGATGGGCACGACCACGTCCGGGTTGCTGGCGTAAATGACTTTATTGGTTTGCAGGTCGATCAGCAGCGCGCTGCCAGAAGCAATGTGCAGTTTCGACATGTCTCGGGGTGACATGGTGCCTTCCGTCGCTGCGGCGATTGAAGGAGCGGCTGTGCCTGTGAGAACTAAAAATAGGCTCAAAATCGAAAGATGAATTTTCACGCAGATTGACTCAATGATGGTTAGGGAATTCTGAACGGCAACCGTTGGTATACATATAACGTTACATTTTCTGAGTATGGATTAATAACGTTAGAAATGCCTGTATTTGCAGGGGGTTAGCAGAGAAATTTCACGCGGTAGGTGAGCCTGGGTATTGTGCGCCGTGCCGGTGAGGATTTTGCTGCTTCACAAGCCCGTGAAGCGTGCATCGCACGAGCCTAGCAGCGCAATGCTGTTGGCTGGCTGAACAGACGTTGCAGCGGGGAATCAAGGGGCTTTAAAACGCAAAACGCCCATGAGGTGTCAGGCTCATGGGCGTTTTGCAGTTTAGGTGCCAGGGAGGGGCGGGTTACGGCTCCGGTTGAAAATGCAGCAAGTCGCCGGGTTGGCAATCCAGAGCGACACAGATGGCTTCGAGGGTGGCCAGCCTTATACCTTTGACTTTTCCTTGTTTGAGCAGTGAAAGGTTCTGCTCGGTTATCCCGATCATTTGCGCGAGGTCTTTGGACTTCATCTTGCGTGTGGCCAGCATGACGTCCAGTTTTATGGCTATCGGCATCGTGCCCTCTTAAACAAACTGCTCATTCTCTCTTGCCAACGAACACGCGTTGGACAAGCTGCGAGCGATGATCATAAGAGAGGCTGAGAGAAATAACGCAACAATATGTGACGGCTCAAAGTTAATACTGAGCAACCGTTCGCCTGCAGGTCGGGTGAAGGTAATCCACACACTCATCACCGGTGTCAGCACCAGGCTGGCCAGTACCCAGAGCAACACGCTCTTGCCCACTTTGCCCAGCAGGTCTGCCGACTCTGACGAAAAGTATTCGCCTTTGCTGTAGGCCAGAAACAGGCTGCGCAGCGCCAGTAAACCTTTTGCCAGTATCAGCAGCGGGATACTGGACAGGACGATTCCGCCGGCCGCTTGCCACCAGGGCATGAGCGAGATGTTGGCGTTCAATTGGCCGATCATCGCGGTCAAGTTGAATCCGCCCATGAAACTGCCGAGCGCGTCAGGGAAAATCCAGTAAGCGATATTGGCCAGCAGCATGCTGACCACCAGTACCAATGTGGCGGTCGCCAAGATCCGGCTGCGATTGGCCAGGAGATCTGTTGTCATCGAACAATCCTTTTATGCGTAGTCATCGATTTAAGTGTCCGGAGGCTGCGCAGTCCTTCCGGGTAGGCCTGTGCAGTGGCTGTATCGTAATTCGATAATAAATGATTGTAAAACGATAATTTTATGGCGACAGATTGCAGCTTGATGTCTGCGTGAATTCCGGGCAGGGGTGTGTTGTTTAAGTGCTACTGCGCAATTGTGTAAAATGCCGGCCTTTGAAATTGACCGGCCAGCCTGATGACCCCTGAAGCGTTAACCACCTTGCACCTGCATTTAATGACCGCCCTGGAGGCTGCGCCTGCTGAAACACGGCGTATTTTCCATGGGCGCGGCCGCTGCTGGCCGAGCCTGGAGCAGTTGACGGTGGACTGGCTGCAAGGTGTGGTGTTGGTCTCGTTGTTCAAAGAGCCGGAGCCCGCCCAGCTTGAAGCCCTGAAGCAGATGCTGCTGACGATTGTGCAGTCGCCGGTGTGGCAAGCCTGTGGCGCCCACACGCTGGTGATGCAGCATCGCTACACGTTGCAAAGTGATACTGAATGGCTGGCGGGTGAGCCGGTGGACGAGTGGACGCTCACAGAAGGCGGATTGCGTTATCAGGTGGACCTGGGCCGCAAGCAGAACAACGGGCTGTTTCTGGATATGCGTTATGGCCGTAACTGGGTGCGGGAGAATACCGAGGGTAAGCGGGTGTTGAATCTGTTTGCCTACACATGCGGGTTTTCTGTCGCGGCCATTGAAGGCGGCGCTGAGCATGTGGTGAACCTCGACATGTCACGTGCGGCCCTGAGCCGTGGCCGGGACAACCACCGGCTAAACGGGCATGACACCGGCAAGGTGAGCTTCCTTGGGCATGAGTTGTTCAAGTCCTGGGGGAAGGTCAAAAGCCTGGGGCCTTACGATGTGGTCATCATCGACCCGCCTTCGTTCCAGAAGGGCAGTTTTTTGCTGACCAAGGATTACCAGCGCGTGCTGCGGCGCTTGCCGGAATTGCTCACTGATAACGGCACGGTATTGGCGTGCATGAACGATCCTTCGCTGGGCTCCGAATTTTTGATCAATGGCGTGACCGCCGAGGCGCCGAGCCTGCGTTTTGAGCAACGGCTGGAAAACCCGCCGGAGTTTCCGGATGCCGATCCTGAGTGCGGGCTGAAAGCGCTGGTGTTCAAGCAGGGCGTGTGACAGGCAAAAAAAAGCCCGCGGGAGAGTGCGGGCCAAGGTTCATTGAATGAGCGGGATCACTATACAAGTCGCCTGTTGTGACCACCGTGAAACAAAATTCATGAGCCGGGTGAAACTGCAGGCCCTGTAGGAGCGAGCTTGCCTCGCGATCTTTTGATCTGATATTCCCTCGCCCGAAGGAGAGGGAATATCGGCGAGGACGGTGGCCCCCCGCGGCTCACACGTTAGCGAGTGCGCGACGACTCAAACAGGAACCAGACGCGGCGTTCGGCTTCGTCGATCCAGTTTTCCAGCAAGCTGGTAGTGGCCACGTCACCCGACTCAGAGCACAGCTCGTGGGTGGCGCGCATGTAGGCGGCCAACTGGATGTTGTCTTCGCGCAATTCGGCGAGCATGTCTTCCGGGGTCACGAAATCAGCATCGTTGTCCAGCAGGCGCTGGAGATTTTTGATATGTCCGATCGAGCGGATTGTGGTGCGCCCCAGCTTGCGCACGCGCTCGGCAATGGCATCGGTGGTGGCAAAAATCTGATCAGATTGCTCATCCAGCAGCAGGTGGAAGTCACGGAAGTGCGGGCCGGACATGTGCCAGTGGAAGTTCTTGGTTTTCATGTAAATGGCGAACGTGTCGGCCAGCAATGCATTCACTTCTGCAGCAATGTTGATGCGTGCTTCTTCGCTCAGCGCCGAAGGTGTCCGCAGATCGGCCTTTCTGCTTTCCTTGGCGGATTTCAGGTCTTTCATGGTCGTTCCTCGTGTTGGCTGTGAATAGGCTTAAACGAATGAATAGTGGGGCTGACTAAAGACCACGAACAGTGGTTCGTCAAACCCGCCGGGCGGCTCAATAAGGGCGGCTAAACGTTACGACCTGACGAAGAGCAAGATCGTTCAAGACTTTCACTGACCAAGTTGCGACCCTTTGTCGCTGCTTACTGCCGGGATGTTTTTTGATGCCTACTTCGCTTCCTCGCGTCGCTTTTACACGCGGCGCGATTGCTTGTCTGCCCTTGACCCTGGCGTGCGCGCCCTGGGGACTTTTAGCCGGTTCGACGGCGATTGATGCGCAATTGACACCGATGCAAGCCCAAGGGCTGTCGCTTTTTGTGTTTGCCGGGGCGGCTCAATTGGTGGCCATTGGCATGATCAAAGGGGGCGCCAGTGCGCTGTCCATTTTGATCACCACGCTGCTGCTGACCTCGCAACACATCCTCTATGCGATGCATTTGCGCCCCATTGTCGCGCCCATGGAGGCTAAATGGCGCGCCAGCCTTGGCTTTTTGCTGACCGATGAGTTTTTTGCCTTGGTCAGCCCGTATGACCAAAAAACCTTCAACCGCTGGTACGCCCTGGGCGTTGGCCTGTGCATGTATGTGGGCTGGAACCTGTTTACCTGCCTGGGGGTGATTGTCGGTAAAAGCATTCCGGGGCTGGATCAATTGGGGCTGGAATTCTCGATTGCCGCGACGTTCATTGCCCTGATCACGCCCATTGTGCGCAATGTGCCAACGCTGATTTGCGTCGCCGTCTCGTTATTGAGCGTGGTGCTGTTCAGTTATTGGCAATGGGAGTCGGCGATTGTGCTGGCGGGGTTGGCGGGTATGACCGTCGGGTATCTGTGCAAACGGCTGGGAGCGTACTTCGCATGACGGTATGGCTGATTATTGGCGGGATGACGCTGATTCTGTTTTTTAACCGCTATCTGTTTCTTGAGCCGCGTTTGCCGATTCGCTTGAACCGCGGGGTTCGTGAGTTTCTGGGGTTTGCGGTGCCGGGCATGTTGACGGCGATTTGCGGGCCGATCATTTTTATCAAGGATCACACCCTTGATCTGAGCCCCACCAACCCGTACCTGCTGGCGGCTGTGTGTGCGATAGGGCTGATGCTCTGGACCCGCAACGTGTTGCTCAGTGTCGTGTTAAGTGTGGCGTTGTTTTATCTGTTTCGCTGGTGGCTATAACTTGCGCTGCGGCGCGTGATTTGAACGGGCCGCTGACGGGAACACCGTCAATGACCACATACCAGCACGCCAGCAGACCGTCCGCGCGAAGCGGTTCGGGGACTGCGCTGCCGACAACCGACATGATATGGACCTTTGGCAAAGGAACCTCCTGCTATCAAACAATGGCGCCACTTTAAGGCTTGGGCCCATGCGCAAAAAATCATTACGCGTGATAGTCGCCATTGATGCGGGTATAGGTATCTATACAACTTTAGAAGGTTAACGAATTATCGCGTTGTAGGAGCTGCCGCAGGCTGCGATCTTTTGATCTTCAACGTCAAAAGATCGCAGCCTGCGGCAGCTCCTACGAAGATTTTGATGCGGCGAAAGTCTGTTCTTTTGATCTAAAAAGCTACGTTAAACAACCCTGTCCGACCGCAGCCTTCGTGCCTCGTCAGCGACTACGGCCGCCTGAAAGGTGTGTCGCTACATAGGTTGCTTCCAGGCAGTTTAGTCGACGACTTGATCCAGCATTTGCATCACTTCATGGTCACTCAACAAGCCCTGGCTAACCAGGTGTTGAGCCAGCAGAGAAACCAGCTTGGCGGCGCGGTGGCCTTCAAGCTGTTTGAGTTCGGTCAGCGTGTTGTAGACCTTGGTGGAAGTGCACAGGCCTACAGTGCGGTGCGGGTTTTGTGTCGGCATACAGGTCGTCCTTGTTTTTATGGTGTGCGAAGTGTCACGGCCAGAGCGTCGAAAGTGTGTGCATGCTGATGCCGTAGTTTCTGCCAATACTGTGTCCAGTGCGTGACAATCGCAACCTCAATTCAAACCTGGCGGCAACTGAACAAGCCTGCCGCTGGGGTGTTGACTGCGATTACCAGCGTGGTGGGCCGTAATAACCGCGGGGTGGACCGTAGTACACCGGTTGTGGTCGGCCGTAATAGGCCGGTGCATAAACCGGTTGTGGTTGTACGTAAACTGGCTGCGCCTGGTAGTACACCGGAGGTGCCTGCACATAAACCGGTTGTGGTTGCACATAGACCGGGTGTTCTACGTAAACCGGGCGCTGTTGGCTGGCGACTATCGAGCCAACAACCGTAGCACCGACCACTGCGCCAACCAGCGCCGGGCCAGCACCCCAACCGCCATGGGCGGATGCCTGGCCAGCGACAGCCAGGGCGCCGATCAGCAAAGCAACTTTGGGGAAGGTACGCATCATGACGATTCCTCTGCTTTCAACCCCGCGTCTTGGCCTGCACCAGGCCATATGAAATAGCGGGGATAACATTGAGACAATCTTTTTAGAAAAAATTGCAAAATGTTTCGGTAAAGTTTGTGTAAGGTCTTGGGCTCGCTGACACGTTTCAGCGAGCGCTATGATCCGGCAAATTTATCGCGGCAGCTTGAGCCGTTTATCCGAAAGCACGAGGAGATGAACATGCAAATGAATCCGAACAAAGACACCCGGCTATGCATCTCGATGTCAGGCAGACCCGGGAATTTCGGACTGCGTTTTCATAATCATCTGTATGAACAGTTGGGCCTGAACTTTTACTACAAAGCCTTCAGCCCCAAAGACCTCGCCGGGGCCATTACCGGCATCCGGGCTTTTGGTATTCGCGGTTGCGGGGTGTCGATGCCCTTCAAGGAGGCGAGCATTGCGTTGGTCGACGAACTGGACGCCTCGGCGCAGGCCATTCAGTCGATCAACACCATCGTCAACACAGACGGGCACCTGAAGGCCTACAACACTGATTACATCGCCATTGCGCAATTGCTGCGTGATCACCAGGTTGCCAAGGACACCACGTTCGCCTTGCGCGGCAGCGGCGGCATGGCCAAGGCCGTGGCTTCAGCCTTGCGCGATGGCGGCTATCACAATGGCATGATCGTGGCCCGTAACGAGGTCACGGGTTCTGCGCTGGCGAAAAACCTCGGCTACTCATGGCAGGCAGAACTGGGCCAGCAGAGGCCGCAAATGCTCATCAACGTCACACCGGTTGGCATGGCGGGCGGGGCTGAGGCCGATGATCTGGCGTTTGCTGCTGAGGCGATCGATCAGGCCGAGATCCTGTTTGATGTGGTAGCGATCCCCGTTGAAACGCCCATGATCATTCGTGGCCGAGAGCAAGGCAAACGGGTCATTACGGGCCTTGAAGTGATTGCCATCCAGGCGGTTGAGCAATTTGCCCTGTACACCGGCGTGCGCCCAACCCCGGAGCAGTTCCAGGCGGCGGTGGCCTTTGCCCGCAGTTGATGGTTGAGCCATAAAGGCCGAGATTCGGCCTTTATGGCGCTTAGCGCTTAAAGGTGCGCCAGTCGCACACCATTTTCGTCAACACGCAGGCTCACGGTGCCGCCGATGATCAGTGGGCGCATGTCCGGGATATGGCCATTGGGAAACCCGAACACTTTCGGGAAGGAATACTGGGCCACGCGTTCGGCAATGATTGATTGAGCAATGGGGCTGTGCGGCGAGGTGTCATCCGCGATGTTTTTCATGCCGCCAATAATCAGACCTTTAATCTTTTCAAAAGCCCCTGTCTGTTCGAGGCTTTTAAGGTAGCGGTCAATCTTGTAGTAAGCGTTCTCACCGATTTCTTCGAGAAACAGAATGGCGTTGTCGTAATTGAAGTTAAAGCGAGTGCCAGAAAGTGCGGTCACGACGGTCATGTTTCCGCCAATCAGGGTGGCGCACGCCGAGCCCGGTTCATTGAGCAGGTTATTGTCCAGTTGGTACGTCGGTTTGATGCCTTTAAAGAGGTTGAAAATATTCTGATAAGAATCGGCTGACGGGGTTGGCGTGCTGATGATGTTTTGGCCGTGTACCGACTCAATTCCGTGCCTGGCCAGCAGGCTCTGCAAGAAGGTGATGTCGGAGTAGCCGATTAACCATTTGGGGTTATGTACGAAACGGCTCAGGTCGATGTGCTCCAGCAGTTGAACGCTGCCATAGCCGCCACGGGTTGCCCAGATGGCATCAATTGAGTCGTCGTCCAGCGCCCACTGCAAGTCCCTGAGTCGTTGTTCGGGCGTGCCCGCATAGGTGTAATGATGCGCATGTCTGGCGAGCGCAAACTCACCGTAAACAGGTGTATAGCCCTGCTCAATGATCATGTTGTGAGTGTGCGTCAGCAGGTCTGGATTAGACACAGCCCCGGCCGGGGAGACGATGGCGATCCGGCTGCCGGGTTTAAGGTTTTTAGGTGTTATTGAACACAAGGTCATTACTGAAGCACTCCATGACGCCGTCGTTTTACGATATGAAGTGTTTAGCCTAGTCCTCGATCATCGGATGTATTTAAAGACGAGTCGCTTTAACGCGCGGGAAGGTTCCTGATAAAGAGTGGCTTTTTTAAAAGAGCCCCCGATGCCGGATTGAGCGGCGCGGCATCTGAGGGGGGCTATGCAGGGTGCTATTCCAGTTCGCTCAACCGCGCTTCCAGTGCCGCAATGCGTGCTTCGAGTGCTTCAAAGCGCTCAAGGGACACACCTGAAGGGCTGCGCTCGGCGGGTTGCTGGCGGGCTGCGATGATTGCTTCGATATCTGCCGGGTCGCCCAGTGCGTGGGTATAGCGATCTTCGCGCTGGCCCGACTGGCGAGGAATGAGCAGCGCCAAATCACGGGCAATCAGCCGTTCGAGCTGATGCTGGACTTGTTCTGTGTCTTCAAAGTCATGCATGCGGTTGCTGCGGGTGAGCAATTCGTTGAGGGTTTGCGGGCCGCGCAGAAACAGCAGGCCGAGCAGAGCGACTTGGGCAGGGACCAGCTCCAATGCCTTGTCGACTTTGTGCTCCCAACGATCGGCGCGACTGCCCATGACCAAACGGGTAAAGCCCTGGCCTTCAAGCGCACGCAAACTTTGGCCGACCTGGCCTTGGGTCAGGTTCATCACCGGCTCGCGGCTGGTTTTCTGGTTGCAGGCCAGCACCAGCGCATTGAGGGTCAGGGGGTAGGTTTCCGGGTTGGTGGCCTGCTTCTCGATCAAGGAACCGAGAATGCGGATTTCAGTGCTGTTAAGCCGAGCTCCGGTGTCGCTGTCGTGTTCAGTGCTCATCACGCTTTCCTTGTGCGTTTAAATGGAGATCAGTGTGTTGCGATCACACCCAATTGTCATCCGCCCCTTATAGGTTCAACACTGACTAAAAGACAAGCCGCTTCTTACGCGGCGTATGCCTATAATCGCCGCACATTCACTTCCCGCCCACAGACTGTCGAGACTTTCATGACTATCTCTCTGTACGCTGCTTCTGTTCCTGTGTTCAAACAAATGCTTAATGCCCTGAGCGGTGTTCTGAACAAAGCTGAAGCTCACGCCGCAGCCAAGAACATTGACCCGAGTGTGTTCCTGCAAGCACGCCTGGCTCCGGACATGTTCCCGCTAGTGCGTCAGGTGCAAATCGCGGTTGATTTCACCAAGGGTGTTTCGGGCCGTCTGGCTGAGATCGAGCTGCCTAAATACGATGACAGCGAAGTGACTTTTGCTGACCTGCAAGCCCTGATCAGCAAGGTGCTGGCGTTTGTTGATGGCATTACGCCTGCGCAAATCGATGGCAAGGAAGGGATCGAAATCATCACCCGTCAGGGCACGCCGAAAGAAAAACGCTTTACCGGCCAGGCTTACCTGCTGACCTACGGCTTGCCGCAGTTCTTCTTCCACGTGACCACCGCTTACGCGATTCTGCGCCACAACGGCGTTGAAATCGGCAAGCGTGACTACATGGGCGCGTTCTAAGCATTGCGCCAAGCCACGCGTGACAGACTCAGGAGCACCCGCGCGGGTGCTCCTGTTTTGTAAGGCCTAGGCCTGTTCTTCTTCGGCCAGGCACACAGCAGCGGTAAACAGCACGTCGGTTGACGAGTTGAGTGCGGTTTCAGCGGAGTCCTGCAGGATGCCGATGATGAAACCGACCGCCACCACCTGCATGGCAATTTCGCTCGGGATACCAAACAGGCTGCACGCCAACGGAATCAACAGCAGCGAGCCCCCCGCAACACCCGAAGCGCCACAGGCGCACACGGCCGCCATCACGCTGAGCAGAATCGCGGTCGGCACATCCACCTCAATCCCCAGCGTGTGCACGGCTGCCAGCGTCAAGACGGTAATGGTGATGGCCGCACCTGCCATGTTGATGGTCGCGCCCAATGGGATCGACACTGAGTAGGTGTCTTCATGCAAGCCCAGACGCTCACTCAGCGCCATGTTGACCGGGATGTTGGCTGCAGAGCTGCGGGTAAAGAACGCGGTGATCCCGCTTTCACGCAAGCACATGAACACCAGCGGGTACGGGTTGCGGCGCAGCTTCCAGAAGGCGATCAGCGGGTTGACCACCAGGGCCACAAACAGCATGCAGCCGATCAGAACAGTGAGCAGGTGCAGGTAGCCCAGCAGGGCGCCAAAACCGGAGGTGGCGAGGGTCGCGCTGACCAGGCCGAAAATGCCCAATGGCGCGAAGCGAATCACCACTCGCACGATCAAGGTCACGCCGTTGGACAAGTCATTGAGTACGGTGCGGGTGGTTTCGCCCGCATGGCGAACAGCAATGCCCAGGCCAATCGCCCAGGCCAGAACGCCGATGAAGTTGGCGTTCATCAGGGCGCTGACCGGATTGTCCACCGCGCTCAACAGCAGGCTTTGCAAGACCTCGCTGATGCCCCCGGGAGCGGACACGGTGATGTCTTCGGTGAGCAGAATCAGGCTGGACGGGAACAGCGTGCTGGCGATCACGGCGACAACCGCTGCGGCAAACGTGCCGATCAAATACAGCACCAGGATTGGGCGGATGTGGGTGACCTGGCCCTGTTTGTGGTTGGCAATCGAGGCCATGACCAGCACAAACACCAAAATCGGCGCCACGGCTTTCAGGGCGCTGACGAACACCTTGCCGACAAAGGCCACCGAGAGTGCCGCAGCAGGTGCCAGCCAGGCCAGCAAAATACCGGCAATCAGACCGATGACAATTTGGGTCACCAGGCTGGTGCGTTTGAGCGTTTGCAGCAGGGTAGGTGGAGCATCAGTCATAGGAGTGTCTCTAGTTGTTGTGGGTGGCGCATTCAAAGACTCTGGTGTTGACTCAACCTTTAGCCGGCAGGCAATAACGGCCAGCCGCCGCACTTGAACGTGTTGAGTTAAGCAGAGTAGGGGGCAGATTCAGTTATGCGTGCTGAGCACGCTTGTCTGACTAAGGTCAGAACGGGGGGCGGACTTTACCATACAGAAGTAGGACCTTTCCTGCGTAAGGGCGATCTGCCGCACCTTAGCGCGTAGGTCTACTGCGCCAACTCCCCATGCTGGCGAAGCATTCTGTTACCATTGCGCATCCCCCACTTTCTTTAAATCAGCGGGCCTTTCGGGCTTTCGCTGGCGTTGTCGTCTTTGGAGTTATTCATGCTGTTGCCCATCCTGCTGCTGTCTGCGGCCGGTTTCACCGTGCTCACCACCGAGTTCATTATTGTCGGGCTGTTGCCTGCGATCGCCCGTGACCTTGAGGTCAGCGTGTCGCAGGCCGGTTTGCTGGTCACGTTGTTCGCCTTCACCGTGGCAGCGCTGGGGCCTTTTTTAACGGCCTACTTCGCCCGCTTTGAGCGCAAGCGCCTGTTTATCGGCATTTTGCTGATGTTTGCCTTCGCCAATACCGTGGCCGCGCTGGCGCCGAATATTTGGGTCATGGCGTTTGCGCGGTTGCTGCCTGCGCTGGGCTTGCCGGTGTTTTGGGCGCTGGCCAGCGAAACCGCCGTCAACATTGTCGGCCCTGAATACGCGGGCCGGGCGATTGCGAAGATCGGCTTCGGGATTGTCTGTGCGACGGTGTTCGGTATCCCGGTCGGGACGTTGATCTCGGATGCCTGGGGCTGGCGCAGTGCGTTCGCAATTCTGGTCGTGATCGCCCTGGCCAAGGCCTTGCTGCTGTGGGTGTATTTGCCGGCAGTCAAAGGCGTCAAAGAGGGTGTCACCTTGCGTTCACAGTTTGGCCTGCTGCGCAGCCCGCTGATGATCGGGCATATCGTGCTGTCAGTGCTGGTGTTCAGCGGCATGTTCACGGCCTACACCTATCTGGCCGATATCCTGGAGCGCCTGGCCGGGTTTGACGGCACGCTGGTGGGGTGGTGTCTGATGGGCTTTGGCGCTGTTGGCCTGATTGGCAATTCGCTGGGCGGGCGCATGGTAGACCGCCACCCGCTGATTGCGTCGATGGTGTTTTGCGCGTTTATGATTGGCGGCATGGTGGCGCTGGTGCCGAGCATTCACTCCACGCTGGGGCTGGCGGCCGCGATGGGTGTTTGGGGGATAACCCAGGCGGCGCTGTTTCTGGTCAGCCATGTGCGGCTGATGAAAGCCGCGCCGCAGGCACCGGCCTTTGCCGCATCATTGAACATTGCCGGGGCTAACCTGGGGATCGGCCTGGGCGCGCTGTTTGGCGGGCATGTGATTGATACCTACGGGCTGGGCAGCCTGGGCTTCGCCGGCGCCGGTTTTATTCTGGTATCGATCATCCTTGCATCGCTGCTGATGGCGATGAAGCCGCGGGCGGCCTGCGCCTGATCAGCGACTTTCGGTAAACAGCTCCCGTCGCGCCCCCTCGGTAATCGCCACGATGCCGGGGTGGAGGATCTTGCGCTCGACGGTAATGG
Source organism: Pseudomonas helleri (assembly GCF_001043025.1). Taxonomy (GTDB): domain Bacteria; phylum Pseudomonadota; class Gammaproteobacteria; order Pseudomonadales; family Pseudomonadaceae; genus Aquipseudomonas; species Aquipseudomonas helleri. The sequence goes on from NZ_JYLD01000005.1 coordinate 123,871, forward strand.
CATAAAACGATTCGGTGACGGCCTCGGTCTGGCCGATCAGCTCAACGTCAAATTGGCGCATGACCTCGTCGGCGATCACGCTGGGGGCGATAAACACGCCGGTGCCTGATTGGCCAAACGCCTGCATCAGCGCGCTGTCATCGAATTCACCGACAATTCTTGGCTGGATTTTCAGCTCGGCCAACCAGCGCAACAGACGCGTGCGGATCACTGTTTCCGGGCCCGGGATCAGCAGGGGCGCGTCTTGCAGGCTCTGCGGGAAGTGTTCGGCATATGCTTGGGCGAGGCTTGCGGTGGCAAAAAAACTGATTCCACATTCGCCAAGCTTTTGGCTTAGGCCTTTAATGTCTAAATGGGAAGGCATCGGGCTGTCGGAAATGACCAAATCAAGCCGTTGAATCGCCAGGTCTGCCAGCAGCCGGTCGAGCTTGTCTTCGCGGCAGGTAATGCGAACGGGTTTGTCCAGCTCCATGGTCGGGGCGATCAGCCGATACACAATCGACTTGGGCACTACATCGGCAACCCCGACCCGCAAGATCACCTGTTGCTCTTTGGGCGCCATGCACAGCATGCTTTCCAGCTCGGCGCCCACCTGGAAGATCTGTTCGGCATATGGCAACACCTGGCGCCCGGTTTCGGTCAGCTCCAGTTGGCGCCCGACCCGGCGAAACAAGGGCAGGCCGTAGGTGTCTTCCAGCAGGCTGATTTGCCCGCTGATGGTTTGTGCTGTCAGGTTCAATTGCTCGCAGGCGCGCACGATGCTGCCGGTTTTGGCAACGACCCAAAAGTAATGGAGTTGGCGGTAATTGAGCATATGATTGGCAACACTTCGTAAAAACCGAAGTATAACGCTTAAAAATACGAATTTTCCTGAAGTGTCTAGCTCTCTAAAATCGCGCGTTATTCGCAGGCCACGTTGCTGGCCGCAGGTTTAAAGAGGACACGTCACGATGAAGATTCAAAAAGCAGGTTATGTCGCGCTGTTGGCGTCCACCTTGTTGCTGATAGGCGGTTGTGATCAGGCAGAAAAAGCCGCGCAGCAGATGCTCAGCAAAACCGCTGAGGCTGCCAAGCAGGCCATTGATGACACCCACAAGGCGGCTGAGCAGGCGCTCAACGACGCAACCGGCGGGCGCTTGATTGAACAGCAGCCACCGGCTGAAGAAAATAAAGAAACATCGCACACTATTTAAGTTGTCTTACAGAAGGGTCAGAACACACCTATGGAATACCTTTTAGAACTGGCGGTCAGCCCTACGGCCTGGATTGCACTGGCCACGCTGATCGTGATGGAAGTGGTGCTCGGGATCGACAACCTGATCTTTATCTCGATTTTGACCAACAAGCTGCCTGAGCAATTTCGTACCAAGGCCCGCCGTATCGGTATCGGCCTGGCGCTGATTCTGCGCTTGGGCTTGCTCAGCACCATCGCCTACATCGTGCAGTTGACCACGCCGGTATTCGAAGTCTTGGGGCAGGCGTTCTCCTGGAAAGACATGATTCTGATCGCGGGCGGCCTGTTCCTGGTCTGGAAAGCCACCAGTGAAATTCACCACAACATGACCCCTGACGCCGAGGACAAGGCCGAGAGCGTGTCGTCCAAAGTAGCTGTAGGTTTTGCCGCTGCGATCGGTCAGATCCTGATGCTGGACCTGGTGTTCTCCATCGACAGTATCGTGACGGCGGTCGGTATGACCGAGCACTTGCCGATCATGGTGATTGCGGTCGTGGTGGCGGTGATGGTGATGTTGCTGGCTTCGGAGCCTCTGGCCAAGTTCATCAACGAAAACCCGACCGTGGTGATGCTGGCGCTGGCGTTCCTGATCATGATCGGCATGACCCTGATCGCAGAAGGTTTTGGCGCTCATGTACCAAAAGGCTACGTGTATGCGGCGATGGCGTTCTCCGCCACCGTAGAAACCCTGAACATTCTCGCGCGTCGGGCTCGGGAAAAACGTCAGGCTGGCGTGACCAAGTAAGCGCAGGCTGCCACTTAAAAACTGTCCATCCTTGTCAGGGTGGACGGTTTTTTTGCATTTAGTGCGCGTTGGCGGTGGTAGCGGCCGGTTGGGCGGGTTTTTGCTTGGGTTCTGGCTGGGGTTGCGGATGATGATGACGGCTGATGCGCATCAGGCCCCAGAGCATGGCGGCGGCAACGGCCAGCCACCCGGTGATCAGCAAGATAATGGTCAATGTCGGGCTCATAAGTGCCTCCTTTGCCCACGACGGGCATAAACACACTTCAGATGACAGTCTAGCTTGAGCAGTGTTTCAGTCTATTGACCAAAGGTCGTGCTGCACCAACTGATTGGCTCTATGTAGGAACTTTCACTGTGCTTTAAGGCTATACCAGACCCTGTTGGCGCCCTATGATCGTCGACCATGGCAGACCTTGCGGTCTGGTGTTCATTCAAAGCGAGGGCGTATGCAGGGACTGAGTGGATTGAAAGGGCTGCGTCTGTGGCTGCTGGCCGCATTGGCGGTGACTGTTGTGGGGTGTGCCAGTGTTGACCAGGCGCAAATGCGTCACCTGCCAGAGCGGGTTGAGCTTAACGGTGTGCCCTTTTTTCGCGGTAACGCCCATCAAAGCGGCCCGCAGGTGCTGGCCAGCATGCTGGGTGAGCAGCGCATCAGAATCACCCCGGGCCTTTTGACCAAGCCTCTCAAACTGCCAGAGGCCGAAGCTTCGTTGCAAAGCAATATGGAGCAACTGGCCGGGCAATACGGGCTCATGGTGTACCGGCTGGATCCTGCGCTCACAGCGCTGTTGACCCAGGTTGCCGCAGGCCACCCGGCGATGGTGCGCTTTACGGAGGGGCGAGTCTGGAGCGAACCGCGTTATGCAGTGCTGGCGGGCTATGACCGCAACAAGCAAACCGTATTGTTGCGTGCGGGCATGGATCGGCGCCGGGTCATGGACTTCAGCAAGTTTGAGTCCAGCTGGAAGGATGCTGGCAGCTGGGCTGTACTGATTTTGGCCCCGGACCAACTGCCGGTGAATGTCGACAAAGAACGCTGGTTAAAGGCGGCTAACGACCTGTCCCGCTTGGGCCAGGAACAAGCAGCGAGCAAAGCCATCAAAGCCCTGCAATAGCCAAATACCCTGTAGGAGCGAGCTTGCCTCGCGATCTTTTGATCTTTTAAAAGATCGCGAGGCAAGCTCGCTCCTACAGGGCTTGGCGCACACAAACCCTGTAGTCGCTGACGAGGCACGAAGGCTGCGATCGACAGCGCAGCGGCCGCCAACCCTCCCACTCGGTGCAACGACCAAGCTCAAAAGATCGCGAGCCCTTGGTTTAGCCCGTTAAAACCCGAACTTGTCACGCAGGCTGTAATACCAGGCACCCAACGCCGTCAGCGGTGTACGCAACAACTGCCCGCCGGGGAAAGGGTAGTGCGGCAAATCAGCAAACGCATCAAAACGCTCAGCCTGCCCGCGCAGCGCTTCGGCCAGCACCTTGCCCGCCAGGTGCGTATACGTCACCCCGTGCCCGCTGCAACCTTGGGAGTAATAGATGTTGTCGCCAATGCGCCCAACCTGCGGCAAACGGGACAGCGTCAGCAGGAAGTTGCCTGTCCATGCGTAATCAATTTTTACGTCCTTGAGCTGCGGGAACGCCTTGAGCATCTTCGGCCGAATAATCGCTTCAATGTTGGCCGGATCGCGCGCGCCATACACCACACCACCACCAAAGATCAGGCGCTTGTCGCCGGACAGGCGATAGTAGTCGAGCAAATAGTTACAGTCCTCGACGCAGTAATCCTGAGGCAGCAGCGTTTTGGCCAACTCCTCGCTCAGCGGTTCAGTGGTAATGACCTGCGTGCCACACGGCATGGACTTGGACGCCAGCTCAGGCACCAGATTGCCCAGATACGCGTTGCCCGCCACGATAATGAACTTGGCGCGGACCTTGCCCTGTGGCGTATGCACCACCGGGTTGGCACCTCGCTCGATGCGCACAGCGGGCGACTGCTCGTAAATCGTGCCCCCAAGGGATTCGACCGCTGCCGCTTCGCCCAACGCCAGATTCAGAGGGTGGATATGCCCGCCGCTCATGTCCAGCAGGCCGCCCTGGTAGAGGTCACAAGCAACCACTTCACCAATCCGGCGCTTGTCGAGCAACTCTAGTTGCGTATTGCCGTAGCGCTCCCACAGCTTCTTCTGTGCTTCGAGGTGACCCATTTGCTTGCTGGTGATCGCGGCAAACACACCACCGTCTTTTAAATCGCACTGGATCTGATACTTGGCAACGCGGTCACGAATAATCTTGCCGCCTTCAAAGGCCATCTGGCCTAACAGCTGGGCTTGCTTGGCGCCGACCGTGCGTTCAATCACATCAATGTCGCGGCTATAACTGTTAACGATCTGGCCGCCGTTACGTCCTGACGCGCCAAAACCTACTTTGGCCGCCTCAAGCACAGTGACCTTAAAACCGTGCTCCAGCAGAAACAGAGCACTCGACAGTCCGGTATAACCGGCGCCGATCACACAGACATCCGTTTCAACCTCATCCTGCAGGGCAGGGCGCTCCGGCGCCGGATTAGTCGAAGCCGCATAGTAGGACTGGGGATAAGGTGTGTTCGCCATTCTGCAACCTCTGTTTTATATTTTTTACGAGTGCGCCCGATGCTACCTCAGTTGAAATTCGCCCGCCAGCCAGCGCCAACTGAGTATTTTCGGGGTGAAAATAAAAATTTCGACTATTCATGGGGTTAGCTGCAAAAAAGGTGTTGACACCCCTCCGCAAATCTATAGAATGCGACCCCACAGCAGGCACGTAGCTCAGTTGGTTAGAGCACCACCTTGACATGGTGGGGGTCGTTGGTTCGAGTCCAATCGCGCCTACCAAACAAAATCCGCTCTGCTGGGCGGTCTAGAAGGGCTCACCGAAAGGTGAGCCCTTTTTTGTTGTCTAAAATTTAGCGTCCTCCTTAAATGCATCAGGCTAGCCGATAGCTCAAGGGTTGTTATGTGGCTCTGATGCTATACAGATTCTGTCCTTGTCGACGTGATCAAACCATTTATCCCTTAATTAGAGCTCGGCAGGTGCGTTATGGGCTTGGCATTCGGGTCAAAGTTTTTTCGGGTTAAGTGCTGCCCGGTTTGCATTTTGGGGTGAGTCTGCTTGGTGGCGGGGTATGTTTGAGTGGGTGTAATTCGCGGCTCATATTGAGCGACAATTTATGGCAAGTAATTGCTTTAGAAGGTAAGGCGGGTGGTCTTCTTATAGCTAATTACTCTGGATTCTACGTGGGGGGGGCAAAGTTGGCCGCTAAGCGACCTGAGGCGAAATCTGTGCGCAGGTTGGTAGGTAGTTGTCTGTGGTCTGGTGCGCTGGAGGGCTCACCGTGCGCTGCTACAATAAATGGAGGTCAAAAAAATTTATGCCAAACAGGTGGCGGTATCCGCGATGGCTGATGTTCATTTGAGCTGGAGGCTGCGGTAATCAAAGTTTTTTAGTCTTTTCAAATGATTGTGGTCGAATTGTTCTAAGTATGCGGGCGTTAACGTGAGATGGAGAGGGTGGTACAACAATTGCTCAAGTGGCTATCCGTCAGTCAGGTATCGTTTTTTGTGGCGCACTAGAAAGGTTGTGAAGTTATTGCATGGCTTAAAAAACTTGTCGTGAGGCCTTCAATTGGTGGGTTCAAGCGAGCGGGATGCGTTTGGTGATTGTTTGATCTTGATTGTGTCGGTAATGAAAAACCAAAAACGCCAAAAAAATGACGATGCCAGTTGTTTTAACTTGGTGATGCAGCTTTTTTTGCTGGATTATCCAAAATATTGACGATATCATTTTGGTGGCTTATCTTGATGTATATAAAGTGGCGTTGCGGATGTCCTTTTTAGAAAGTCAGCGTCACGGGAAATGTCTATGAATCGTACAGATGACATATCGAATCTTTTTGGTCGATTCGGAGCAAGTGCTGAGAGTTATCACGAGTTCGATAGTCAGGTCGATTTCAAAGAGGCTCAGCCGGCTCAGGAGCAGGAAGAAATGCCGTCTGGCTCAGAGCTTGCCCCCGTTCCTGGTAACGTCCCACTTGATCCTGTAGCTGAAGTGCTCGAAGAGCTTATCGAGCCTGTGCAGGTTGACGTGCACTCCTCGCTGCATGAAGTATCTTCAGTATCGTCTGCTCCTGTCGTAGTGGGCGATTGCTTGCCGGTTGTTGAGGCTTGTCTCGCGTCTGAACTGCTTGAAGTTGAAGCCGCTGCATTACCAGTGCCGACTTCGAGTACTGCTGAGCCCACTGCGTTGCCAGAAGTTATTGATGCTGGTGATTGTTTTGAGGCGTCTGCTACAGGGGCTGAATTCGAGCAGTCAGTTGAGTTCCGAACGCCGCAGGAGCAGTCGTTTTCAGCAGTGACTTCTGTTACTGCGCCAAGCCAACTGCGTAATCTGTTGTCTGAAATCGCTCAGGAGCGACCGGCTATAGAGGCTGCTGGCCAACTGCTTGCGGCCGAAGAAGCGTCAGAATCCGGGCGCTCTGATGTGTTGCTGGTAGAACAAAAGCAGGCTTTGCCAGCAGTTCCTCCTGTCACTGCACCTGGCCAGTTGCGCAACCTGCTCGCTGAAGTAGTGCTGGCCCGTCAGGCAGAGGCACAACTCCTAGCTGAGGAAGCGTTGCGTCAAGCGGCAGCCCGTGGTCGTCCCGCCAAGTGCAAGGCGCACATTGTGGTGATGATTTCGCTCAAGGGTGGGGTCGGAAAGACCACTCTGAGTGCCGGTCTGGTCAGCAGTTTGCGGCTTAAGGGGGGGCGAGCGCTGGCAATCGATCTTGATCCGCAAAACGCGTTGCAATATCACCTAGGGGTCGAACACAGCGTGTCCGGTTTCGGTAGCTCCAGCATGGCAGGGCTCAACTGGAGCGAGAGGTGGCAACGCGCTTTTAACGATGCTTTGCTGTTGCCCTACGGCATATTGAGCGAAGACGAGCGGAGTTCACTGATTAAGGACATGACCGAGGACCGCCATTGGCTGGCTCGCCAATTAGACAGCATGAATCTGGATGAAAACGATGTAGTGGTGATCGATACAGCGACCGGCAACAACCTGGCATTGATGCAGGCCCTGGATGTGGCGGATGAAGTACTTGTTGTGACGACGGCTGATGCGTCGAGTTTCATCGCCCTGGATCAGATCGATGGCGTGTTGGGCGAGAGCGATGCTCGTCCGGCGTATTCACGTTGCAGCTACTTAGTCAATCAGTTCGATGCCAGCCGTGAGTTTTCACGGGATATGCTCCAGGTTCTTAAGCGACGCCTTGGGGCGCAGTTGATGGCGGTTATTTCCCTGGATCATACCTTGGGTGAAGCGCTTGCCTATGGACGAAACCCTTTTTCAACGGTTGAGCCTTCGCCGGCGTGTGAAGACGTGTTGAATCTCGCAAAACAGCTAAAGGCCAGATTCGAAGCTACACCTGTTCAAGGGATTGAAGGTTGATGATAACAACAACTCCAGAATCCGGAGCCCCGTCTACACGCACGCAGCGTTGGGCCCAGGCATTTTCTGATCGTATTGAGCGGTGGCCGACGGCATTACGTCGAACTCTGGGCATAGGTGTGACCCTCTTAAGCTGCTTGCTTGCCATCTTTATTATCATTACGCCTTTTGAGTTGTATGCGCAGTGCATCTTTGGTTTGGGCTGTTTCATGGTGGCGCTGATTTTGCGCAAGATCCCGGGTCGCCTTACGGTCCTGATCTTGATCGGCCTTTCATTGACGGCGTCGTTGCGCTACATGTATTGGCGCGTCACGTCGACCCTGGGCTTTGAGAGCTGGGTCGACATGGCCTTCGGTTATGGGTTGGTGCTGGCTGAACTATATGCGCTGGTTGTGTTGGTCTTCGGTTACTTGCAAACAGCCTGGCCATTGCGTCGTCAACCGGTTTTGATCAAGGGGCCGCCCAGCGAGTGGCCCGTTGTAGATGTATTTATCCCGTCATATAACGAATCTCTGGATATCGTAAAGCTGACGATCTTTGCAGCCCAAGCAATTGACTGGCCCAAGGACAAGCTTCGCGTGCATGTACTCGACGATGGTCGGCGTGAGGACTTCCGCGAGTTCTGCGCCCAGATCAATGTCAACTACATTACTCGTGACAACAACCGTCATGCCAAGGCTGGCAACCTTAACGAAGCTCTTAAAGTCACTAGTGGCGAATTTGTGGCATTTTTTGATGCTGACCACGTGCCAACACGCTCGTTCCTGCAAATCAGTATCGGTTGGTTTCTCAAGGACCCCAAGCTTGCGATGCTGCAGACGCCGCACTTTTTCTTTTCTCCGGATCCATTCGAGAAAAACCTCAACACCTTCCGCTCTGTACCCAACGAAGGTGAGCTGTTTTACGGCTTGGTGCAAGACGGAAACGATCTGTGGAACGCAACCTTCTTCTGTGGCTCTTGTGCAGTGCTGCGCCGTGAGCCATTGCTGGAAGTTGGTGGCGTGGCAGTAGAAACCGTAACTGAAGACGCCCACACAGCGTTGAAGCTCAACCGTGCCGGTTACAACACAGCTTATCTGGCTATTCCTCAAGCAGCCGGTTTGGCCACAGAGAGCCTGTCGCGACATATCAGCCAGCGGATTCGTTGGGCGCGAGGGATGGCGCAAATTTTTCGGACGGATAACCCGTTGTTCGGCAAGGGTCTCAAACTGGGGCAGCGCTTATGCTACCTCAACGCAATGTTGCACTTTTTCTATGGCTTGCCGCGGCTTGTGTTCCTGACTGCGCCACTGGCATATCTGTTTTTCGATGCTCAGATTTTCCATGCAACAGGGTTAATGATCACGGCGTATGCGTTGCCGCACATTTTTCATGCGAGTTTGACCAACTCGGCTATCCAAGGGCGTTACCGTCATTCGTTCTGGAACGAGGTGTATGAGACCGTCCTGGCCTGGTACATCATGGGTCCGGTACTGATGGCGCTCGTAAACCCAAAGTTCGGTGGTTTCAACGTTACCGACAAAGGCGGGATCATCGATCAAACTTTTTTCGACTGGAAGCTGGCCCGGCCTTATATCGTGCTTCTGGCGCTCAACGTTGCAGGCATGATTTTCGGTTTTGTGCAGCTTGCAACAGGCGATGAGGGTGCTGTTACGACCTTGCTGATTAACTTGGTTTGGACGGTCTATAACCTGATCATCACCAGCGCTGCCGTGGCGGTAGCCAGTGAAACCCGTCAGGTGCGTTCAGAGCCGCGGGTTGCAGCCGAGTTGCCGGCGTTGTTGACCTTGGACGATGGTCGTTCAATAGAGGGCGTCACTCAGGACTTTTCACAAAAGGGCATGGGATTGCGTTTGCCTGAAGGCTTTAGCGTGCCTCAAGGGGCGCGGGTCAAGCTTTCGTTGTATAGAGATGATCATCCCAGTGTGTTCCCGGCAAGCATTGTGTTCAGTCGCGGCTCCTTGCTCGGTCTGCAGTTTGATCACTTGACGTTGCGCCAGCAAAGCGAACTGATTCGTCTGACGTTTTCACGTGCTGATACCTGGGCTTCTACATGGGGGCATGGCCAAATCGATACTCCTCTGACTGCTTTGCGCGCTGTTACCCGCATTGGTTGGCGGGGTATTCATGCACTTTTTCAAGCCACGATCATGGAAGCACGACAGTTCTTTCAGCGTCGTCGTGTCGGCCCCTCCACTCCAGAAAACGTAATGGACAAATGATGAAATCAAAGTCTTTCGCTTTCAGTAATCTGCGCGACCCGCGTCGCACCCTGGCAGGCATTGCATGCGCCTGGCTGGCGTTGAGTGGCGGCACTGTATTCGCCGAAACTGCTGCTGCGCCTGCTACTTCTGTTGCGCCTGCAGTGGCCAGCCCACAGGGCTACACCGTTACGCTCAAACAATTGGGACGAAATTATCCAATGACGTTGCGTGGTGTAGATTCGACGGACAGCGTCAGCTTTAATGTGCGCGCAGATTCTATTGTGACTGGCGCCAAGTTGAATTTGCAGTATTCGTATTCGCCTGCATTGCTGGCGGAGTTGTCGCAAATCAACGTGCTGATCAATGACGAGGTGGCAGCGAGCTTACCTTTGCCTAAAGACAAGGCCGGACAGCCCCAGCAGCAGACAATCGAAATTCCGGCGCATCTGATCACCGAATTCAATCGATTGAGTCTTCAGTTTATCGGCCACTACACCATGAGTTGCGAGGATCCTCAGCACACCAGTTTGTGGGCCAAGATAAACAACAGCACCAATTTGAGCCTTGATATATCGCCATTGGCATTACCCAACGATCTGTCGATTTTACCGCTGCCATTTTTTGACCGCCGTGACGCGTTGCCATTAAACATGCCATTTGTATTCGCAGCTTCACCGGACAACACCACATTAGAGGCAGCTGGTGCGCTGTCGTCCTGGTTTGGTGCGCTGGCCAGTTACCGCGGTGCCCGGTTTTCGTCAACCTTTAACCAGATCCCAGCCAGCGGTAATGCCGTGGTTCTGCTTAGCGGACCGGGTGAGCTGCTACTGGATGGGGTGAGCTTGCCAGCAGCCAAGGGCCCTAGCATCAATATCATGACCAACCCCAATGACCCGAATGGCAAATTATTGCTCATCACTGGTCGTGACAGCGCAGAAGTCAAGCGCGCAGCCACAGCACTGGTCTTGGGAAGTCAGGCGTTGTCGGGCAACAGTGTGGTTATTGACAGCCTTGCAGTAGTGCAACCGCGCAAGCCTTACGATGCGCCAAACTGGTTGCCAACAGATCGCAAGGTCAAGCTCGGCGAACTTCTTCCCGAGCAGCAGTTTAATGTATCCGGTTACAATCCTGGCGATATCGTCGTGCCATTGAACTTTCCCCCGGACTTGTTTACTTGGCGAGATGATGGGGCCCCGCTGGACCTTAAATACCGTTACACACCGCAAGAGAAATCTAACAACTCGTCATTTATCATCAGCTTCAATGAAGCGTTGATTCAATCACAGAGCCTGCCATCAGAAGAAAAGCTCGACAGCAGTGTGTTGAGTTCGCTTAAAGCTAACAATGGCAATTTGGAGCGTGAGGCCAACGTGCGTTTGCCGCTGAACTCGGTGGCGCTGCAATCACGCCTGCAACTGCGCTACATGTTTGATTACATCAAGCAGGGCGAATGCCGCGACATCATCATCGACAACATGCGCGGCTCCATCGACCCCGAGTCGACTCTGGACTTGACCGGTTACGACCATTTCATCGCGATGCCTAACCTGGGCGTGTTCAAAGACGCCGGCTTCCCGTTCACCCGCATGGCTGACCTGTCAGAAACTGCGGTGGTGCTGCCTGATCACCCCGGCATTGCTGAACTGAATGCGTTCCTGACCGTCCTCGGCCGTTTTGGCCAGTCCACCGGTTACCCGGCGGTTGGCGTGCAAGTGATTGAAGCCGACAAAGTGGCGGGCGCCGCAGATAAAGACCTGCTGGTGTTTGCCTCGGGTAACAACCAGCCGTTGCTGTCTCTATGGGCCGATCGCCTGCCGGCTTACGATGCTAATGGCCAGCAGAAATTCCATCTGTCTGACCTGCCGATGCGCGTTCGCGACTGGTTCAGCCCGGATCCGGAAGCCAACTTGCGTAAAACCAAGCTGGCGATGGCGTTCTCCGGTGGTGCGCGCAGCACTTACCTGACGGGCTTTGAGTCGCCGCTCAAGAGCGGTCGCAGTGTGGTGGTGATCGCGGGGGGCGGCCCTGACGGCCTGGCGGATGCGACCAATGCCCTGATTGGCGGGGAGGATTACAACCAGTCGGTCCAGGGCAGCCTGGTGGTGGTTCGCGATAAAGCCGTCGAGGCGCTGGTTGCTGACGAGGATTACTACGTCGGCAGCCTGGGCCCAATCAAATACCTGCAGTGGCTCATGTCGCGGCATGTGATTTGGGTATTGATACTGACCGGGTTGGGCGTGGTGTTGCTTAGTGGCATGGCATATCTGGCATTGCGTTCACGTGCCAACAAACGGTTGGGTAACTGATCTGCCATGAAGGTTATTTCCAGCTCTGCATTGAACTCACTTTCGCGCAGTAGACGCACCGTATTCTCTTGGCTGGGCGGTCTTCTTGCTGCCGTTAGCTTGAGTCCTGCTTTGGCAGGTAATTCGGTGTGCAAGAATGAAAGTTGGCCATTGTGGCAAGCCTATGCAGCACGTTATGTGCAGGATGATGGGCGGATGCTCGAGTCAAGCGTCGAGCCCAATCACAGCACCTCTGAAGGGCAGTCCTATGGGATGCTGTTTGCCTTGGTTGCGAATGATCCTCAAAGATTTGAGTCACTGTGGAAATGGACAACTGCCAATTTGGCAGGTGCTGACATAAATATCCGTTTGCCAGGATGGTTGTGGGGGCGTGGAAAGGATGAACAGTGGCAATTGCAGGACGCCAATTCAGCCTCTGATGCCGACTTGTGGATGGCTTATTCATTGCTCGAAGCTGCCAGGGTATGGCAGCGTCCGGATTATCACGATGATGCTCTGCGCTTGCTGAAAACTATTGAGTCGAAGTTGGTGATGAGTCTTCCTGGGCTGGGCAAAATGGTGATTCCCGGCCCTGAGGGGTTTGTCCAGCCTGATCATCTTTGGCGTCTTAACGCCAGTTATTTGCCGATTCCACTTTTGCGCCGCCTCGCCAAAGAAGCACCGAACGGTCCGTGGAAAGAGGTTGCCGAAAACACCGTGAAAATGGTTAAGGCCTCGAGTCCTGAAGGCTATGTTGCTGACTGGGTCGGTTATAGGGCAACAGGGCCGAAAGAAGGCCTGTTTGTCGTCGATCCGGTCAAGGGTGACATCGGTAGCTATGACGCAATCCGAGTCTACTTGTGGGCCGGTATGACCCCTAAGTCTGATCCGCTGGCGGGGCCACTCCTGTCTAGCCTCAACGGAATGTCTCTTGGTACGGGGTCAACAGGTTTCCCACCTGAGAATGTTCAGATCCAGAGCGGGGCACTCAAGGGGCAAGGGCCTTTCGGGTTTTCTGCGGCGTTGATCCCCTATTTTGAAGCGAAGGGGCAACCCTGGTTAGCGGATATACAGCGGCGTCGAGTAGAAGAGTCGCTAAACGCCGCGTTGCTTAACGGTGGAAACTCAGGCAGCGAACCGTTGTATTACAACACTATGCTTAGCCTGTTCGCGCTTGGATGGGCAGAAAAGCGTTATCAGTTTCGTGATGATGGAACATTAAAAATGTCTTGGGAGACGCCATGCGTTCGCGCAGAAACTCGCTAGTTATCGGCCTAATGACTGCTGTTATTGGCGCAACGGCCCATGCTGAAAACAGTGATGTGCAAAAAGTGTTGATCGAGCAGGGTCAATACTGGCAAGCGCGCTCTGATGCCCCACGCGCTGCTGAGGCGTGGGAGAAAGTACTACGACTTGATGCCAAGCAAGTGGACGCACTGTATGGCATGGGGCTGGTCTCTCTCAAAATGAACAAGCCTGAGCAGGCGAAACAATACCTTGCCCGTTTGCAGGCATTGTCGCCCCGGCCTTGGCTAGCAGCGCAGCTTGAGCAGGATATTGCCCTTACTGATCCGAAAAATATTGCATTGCTCGCTGAAGCGCGACGCTTTGCTGATAGTGATCAGCGTGATCAGGCAACCGAAACGTTCCGAAAGCTTTTTGCAGGGCGAACCCCAGAGGGGCAAGTCGGACGAGAGTATTACACTAACCTGGCTTTCAATCCGACCGGTTGGCCCGAAGCGCGCAAAGGTTTTGAGCGTTTGTTGCGTGAAACGCCAGACGAGCCGATTCTAGCGCTATTTTATGCCAAGCACCTTGTTCGCCATGAAGACAGTCGAGCTGAGGGGATTCGGGCATTAGCGAAACTCTCGACTCGAGTGGACATTGGCGGTGATGCGGATGAAAGCTGGCGTCTCGCATTGGTCTGGATGGGACCGCCGAACGCAGTACAAGTGCCTCTTTTCGAGCAATTTCTGAAAGTCCATCCTGATGATCAGGGGATTCGCGATTTATTAAACAAAGGCAAGTCTCAATCCGTCGCAGCAAGCCGGCCCGTGGCTTGGCAACCGGATCCATTGGTTGCGCGTGGATTACAGGCGCTTGAAAAGAACGATCAGGCTAGTGCAGAGCAAGCTTTTTCTGCTCGTTTGAAAAATAAATCTAACGACCCCGACGCACTTGGCGGCATGGGAGTGGTTCGCCAGCAACAGAATCGTCTTGCTGAGTCTGAGCAACTGCTCAACCGAGCTATTGCCAATGGTGGCTCACGCTGGAAACCGGCACTCGACAACGTGCGCTACTGGGCATTGCTTCAACAGGCGCGGGGCGAGGCGAAGAACCAGCCTGCAAAGGCTCAGCAAAGCATTGCACAAGCGATGCGCCTTAACCCCAAGGGGTTTGAGGCGCGGTTGGCGCTAGCAGATGTACAAGCTCAAAACGGCCAGCTGGATGCCGCGCAGTCCAACTACCGTCAGGTTTTGGCCTCGCAGCGTGGTAATGCCCAGGCTGTGCAGGGCTTGGTGAATGTGCTATCGCAATCAGGCCAGGCTGATGAAGCGCTGCGCCTGCTTGATACCCTGACTCCCGCCCAGCAGGCTGAGGTTGGCGGGGGAGGGCGTTTGCGTGCACTGCGGTCTACTCAGAAGGCAAAAATTGCCGAGCAACGAGGTGACACTCGCGGGGCACAACAAGCTCTGTTGCAAGCGGTCAACGATGACCCTGATAACGTATGGACCCGGTTTGACCTGGCAAGGCTTTACCTTAAGACCGGCGAACCTCAGAAAGCGCGTGATCTGATCGACAGTTACCTCAAGGCGCACCCGACAGATGTCGATGCACTCTACACCAGTGCTTTGTTGTCTGTTGAGATGGAGCAGTGGGATGCCGCGCAAGCTGCTATCAGCCGAATCCCGGTTGGTCGTCGCACTGCTGATATGAACGAGTTGGCTGATCAGATAACGCTGACAGTGCAGATCAAGATTGCAGCTGCGATGGCTCGTCGGGGCCAGAGACAAGAAGCGCTGGCTTTGCTTGACCGCTTGCAACCAATGGCCACCCGCAGCCCTGATCGCATGGCAACTTTGGCTTCCGCTTATGTGGATGCGGGAGACTCGCAGCGGGCGTTGACCATGATGCGTGACGTCATCAATCAGACGCCAACCCCGTCTGCCGATCTCATGCTGCAGTATGCCAACCTGCTGCTGAAAACCGGCAATGATGCGCAGGTCAACTCAATCCTGCGTGGTTTACAAAACCAGCGTATGAGTGTTGCCACCCGCAAACGCTACGATGATGTGCTTTATCAATATCGGATTCGCCAAGCTGATTTGCTGCGCGAAGCGGGTGACCTGGCGGGTGCTTACGAGACCCTCGCGCCGGCTCTGGCCTCGCGTCCCGATGATGTCGGTGCTGTTTCAGCCCTGGCCCGTATGTACGCCACCAGCGGTGACAATGCCAAAGCTTTCGAGTTATACAAGCCTTTGTTGCAGCGTCAGCCCAATGATCCGCAGATGCTCCTCAATGCGGCCGATGCAGCTGTATTGGCGCATGACAACGGTTATGCCGAACGGGCTCTGGAGCAGTATGAGAAGCTGCAAAACTTCGATCCGCAGTCATTGGAGCAGGCGGCACGTATTTATCGCAGCATGGGTAAAAGCAGTAAGGCAACCGATTTGCTACGCAAAGCCGTAGGCATTGAGCAGAGCGAGCAAAAACGTAGCCTGGCGTCTCAGATGGCAACGTCCAATACACCTGGTAACCCTTTTGCTGGCACATCTTCGCAGCGTTTTAAAGAGGGGCGCGCAGCGCTGGATACTATCCCTGCGCCGACGCAGGCGCTTCTGGAGTCCTCCTCATATACGTCGTCCAGTTCAGTGCCGTTACCGGCGGACCTGTATGCCGACCCGTTAACACGCAGCAGGGCGCCGGCAGGCTCGACAGTTGCTGTGGTCCCTGGTGTTCGTCTGGGCGGCGATACAGCTAACCCATTTGCGCCTTCAGGGACGGTCAACGTTGCTGTAGAGCAAGTCAGCTCTGCTCAGCGCGCTTTGGACAGTATCCTGCAGGAACGCAGTGGATACGTAACCCAAGGCGTTACGATCCGCAGCAATGACAGTGAATCCGGCTTGAGTAAGCTAACAGACGTCGAAGCGCCTCTTGAGGTGAATATTCCGGTCGGGGATGATCGTTACTCTGTTCGCGTAACCCCTGTTTCACTGACTGCCGGCCGAGTAGGCACTGATGCTGCCGAGCGTTTTGGCAGCGGTGGCGAATCGGCCGACGGTATTGGCTCGCAGCGCGATCAGGGTGTGGGTGTGAGTGTGGGCTACGCGCGCCCGGATGAAGGCATCAAAGCCGATATCGGGACCACTCCAATGGGCTTCAAGTACAGCACGATGGCTGGTGGTGTTAGCGTCGATCGCCCGCTTGAGAGCAACTCTAATGTTCGATACGGCGTCAACGTCTCTCGGCGCCCTGTCGTCGATAGTGTGACCTCATTTGCCGGTACTACTGATGGCCGGACGGGGCAGTCATGGGGTGGGGTTACAGCCAACGGCGGGCGCGGGCAGTTGAGCTATGACGACCAGGAAGTCGGTGCCTATGGCTATGGTTCGTGGCACAAGCTGGTTGGACACAATGTTGAATCCAACAGTCGCACGGAATTGGGCGGCGGAGTGTACTGGTATCTGCAAAATGTCGAAGACTCCAAGCTGACTCTCGGCTTAAGTGCTACCAGTTTGAGTTTTGAAAACAATCAGGATTTTTTTACATATGGGCATGGTGGCTATTTCAGCCCCCAGAGTTACTTTGCTCTCGGTGTACCGGTCACATGGTCTCAGCGTAATGACCGTTTGACTTATCAGCTAAAAGGTTCGGTGGGTGTTCAACACTTTGAACAAGATGCTGCGGACTACTTCCCGAATGACAAGAATCTGCAAGCAGCCAGCGGCAAGCGCTATTCAGGCCAGAACAAAACCGGCATCGGCTACAGTTTGAGTGCGGCTGGGGAATACAAGTTCGGCTCAAACTTTTTCCTGGGTGGCAACCTGGGACTGGATAACGCGCAAGACTATAAGCAATACACAGGCGCACTGTACCTGCGCTACATGTTTGAGGACATGAATGGTGCGATGGAACTACCGGTAAGTCCTTACCGTTCCCCTTATTCAAATTAATTATCTGGAGCCTTCAATGCCTTCTTCTGTTCTTGCTGGTATGACCTTATTGGTGCTTGGAGAAAGCCACATGAGTCTGGCGGACCATTTGATGGAGCCGTTGCATGCCAACTTGACCCAGCAGGGTGCTAATGTGCATTCGATTGGTGCCTGCGGTGCCAGTGCCGGGGATTGGCTGGTCACGAAAAAAGTCGATTGCGGTGCCGAAGAAAAAGGCAATAGCAAAATAGTGATCAAGGGACGCGATGCGACGACAACCCCTATCAAGGACTTGATTGCTGCTGACAAGCCTGATCTGGTAGTGCTGGTGATTGGAGATACGATGGCTTCCTATGACAACCCGGTTTTTCCGAAGGCCTGGGCATGGCAGAACGTTTCAAATCTGGTCAAAGAAATTACAGCGAACGGTGCCAAGTGCGCATGGGTAGGTCCTGCATGGGGTAAGGAGGGCGGCCAGTACAAAAAGAACGATCCACGCACCAAGCTGATGTCGGCATTTCTGGCGTCCAACGTTGCACCGTGCACTTATATCGACTCGTTGCAGTTCTCCAAGCCCGGTCAATGGGTCACTACAGATGGGCAGCATTTTACTGTGGCCGGTTATAAGTCCTGGGCTAATGCAATTGGTGAGGCGTTGGGCAAATTACCCGCGGACGCTGTCAGCAATAAAGGGGCTAAATAGTGACTCGTTTATTTCCCATGTTTACCACTATTGCAGCGATGGGGGTCAGTACGACGCTAATGGCTGCAGAGTTCGCCCTGTATCCGACAGGGCCAAGTGCAGACTCGGCATTCATACGCTTCGTCAACGCCAGCCCTGCGCCGCTGGAGGTGGTTGCTCAGCCTGGGCAGGCGCCGCTGCGTCTGGAGACGGCGCAGCCGGTGTCGCTGTTGTTTCCCGTGGACTCCAGCAAACCGGTCAAGGGCACGTTGGTCAGTGGCGGGCAGAAGTTGCCCATCGATTTGAAGATCGAGCCCAGTGAGTTTGTCACGGTGTTTGCTGTGCCGGATGGCGCGGGTATTCAACAGGCGGTGGTGCGCGAGCCCGACACTGACTTCAACGCTTTAAAGGCGTCGCTGGCGTTTTTTAATGTCGATGCGTCATGTGCCGATGCCGCGCTGCTTGCTGCGGGCCGTAACGCTGAGTTGTTCAAGTCTGTCCCGGTCAACACCGCCCAGCGCCGCCTGATCAATCCGGTGCAATTGTCGGTGCAACTGGTGTGCGCGAATACCAATGCAGGCGCTGCGCTGGATCTGGGCCAACTCAAGGCGGGCGAGCGTTACAGCGTGATGTTGGTGCCGTCTGCCAGCGGGCCGCGGTTGTTGCACGCAACGGACACTCTATCCCACTGATCGGATTCTGCCGCCGCCATGGTCTTCGCCTCTCTCGAGTTTCTGACGTTATTTCTGCCAGCGTTCCTGCTCATCTATGCGCTGGGCAAGCCGCAGTGGCGTAACGTTATTTTGTTGATCGGCAGCTGGTTGTTTTACGGCTGGCTGAACCCAATGTTTCTCGCGTTGCACATGGCGTTGACCGTGGTCGCGTGGGTCGGCGGGCTGCTGATTGACCGCTCGCGGGAAGACTCGAAGGGTCGTGTGCGGTTGTTGGTCGCGCTGATCGTGTTCAACACCGCCGTGCTCTGCTGGTACAAGTACGCCAACATCCTTGCGGCCACCTGGATGGAGTGGATCACCTACCCGGGTGCCATGCCGCTGGAATGGCAGCGCGTGGCGTTGCCTGCCGGGCTGTCGTTTATCGTGCTGCAGGCGATCTCTTATCTGGTGGATGTGCACCGCAAAACCGTGCCGGTCGAGCGCAGCTTTGTGAACTACGCCACCTACATTTCGATGTTCGGCCACTCGATTGCAGGGCCGATTATTCGTTACGACTGGGTGCGCCGCGAGCTGGTCAAGCGCTACTTCGACTGGCAGAACTTCTCGCTGGGTGCTCGCCGTTTCATGATCGGCATGTGCATGAAGGTGCTGGTGGCCGACACCCTGTCGCCGTTAGTGGACGTGGCGTTTCATCTGGACAACCCGTCTTTTGTCGATGCCTGGATCGGCTGCCTGGCGTACTCACTGCAACTGTTTTTCGACTTTGCCGGTTACAGCGCCATGGCCATCGGCCTGGGCTTGATGCTGGGCTTTCACTTCCCGGAAAACTTCAATCAGCCGTACCTGGCCCGAAGCATTCAGGACTTCTGGCGGCGCTGGCACATGTCGCTGTCCAGCTGGTTGCGCGACTACCTGTACATCGCCTTGGGTGGCAACCGCAATGGCGCCTGGAAAACCTACCGCAACCTGTTCCTGACCATGGCCATCGCCGGTCTGTGGCATGGCGGCGACAGCTGGAACTACCTGCTGTGGGGCGCTGCGCATGGTATTGCATTGTGCGTGGACCGCCTGTGGTCGCGCTCGACCTTGCCGAGCATCCCGCCGGTGCTGGCGCACACCTTGACCCTGTTGTTTGTGTTTATGGCCTGGACGTTGTTCCGCGCGCCGGACTTCCATTCGGCGTTGAACATGTACGCCGGGCAGATTGGTTTGCACGACTTTGCACTGGGTGATGCGCTGGCCGTGACCCTGCGTTCGGCCCATGGCCTGGCGGCTTTGCTGGGGATCGCCTGCATCCTCGCGCCGGCCTTTAAAAGCCGGTATGAGCAACGCTTCGGCGGCTCAGCGCTGTATGCACCGATAGCGGCCGTGTGGCCGGTGGCGGGTTTTCTGCTCTCGTTCGCGTTGATCGCGAGCCGTGAAGCGGTGCCTTTCCTGTACTTCCAGTTCTGATGGCCGAGCCCATGCCTGACTCATCCCCAAAAGCGGTTATGCCGAGTGAATTCACGGCCCGTATCAGCAAGCTGTCCGGCTGGGTATTCGCCGCGTTTTTGCTGGCAAGCTTTGCCTCGGCTGTCTGGTTAATGGTCAGCGGCAAGGTTCAACTGTTGCCGCCCAACCTCACCCAGGACCAAGTGCTGCATGGCGAGGTCACCCATAAAATCGCCAAGCAATTATCGATGGCGGCGGTGCCTGAACGCGCCGCCGATCTGGAGCGCGCGGCCAGTTGGCTGACCTTCCATGACACCGGCGCGCGGGTGCGTCCGGGCTGTGACGGATGGTTATTCCTGACCGACGAAATGCGCATCAACCGTCACGCCCAAGACAACGCCGACACCAAAGCGGCAGCGGTGGTCGACATTCAACAGCGCCTGGCCAAGCGCGGGATTCAATTGCTGGTGGCGGTGGTGCCGGACAAGAGCCGGATTGGCGCTTCACAACTGTGCGATTTGCGTCGCCCGGCGCAATTGCAGGATCGCGCGGTGGCCTGGGTTGCCGCGCTCAATAAGGCGGGCGTCAAGGCCATCGACCTGGCGCCCACTCTGCAACCGCTGGGTGCCGAGGCGTTTCTGCGCACTGACACTCACTGGAGCGAAGTGGGCTCATCGGCGGCGGCCAAAGCGATTGCCCAGCACGTGCAGGCCATGGGCATCAACGCCACCCCGCACACAGACTACGAGCGCACAGTGCAAAGCCCGGCCCGCCGTCCGGGTGACCTGGTGCACCTGGCGGGCCTTGACTGGTTGCCGGTAAGTGCTCAGCCCGCCCCGGAAACAGTGGCGGCTAGCGAGTTCAGCGAGAAAAAGACCGAAGGTAGCAGCGGGGCGGCCAGCGAAGATGACCTGTTTGGCGACGACAACCTGCCCAACATAGCGCTGATCGGCACCTCCTTTTCGCGTAACTCCAACTTCCTGGGTTTCCTGCAACAGGCGCTGGCCGCGCCGGTGGGCAACTTCTCCAAGGATGGCGGCGAGTTTTCTGGTGGTGCGAACACCTACTTCAACAACCCGGCTTTCAAAGACACTCCGCCCAAACTGGTGATCTGGGAAATCCCCGAGCGCGACATCCAGACGCCATACAACGAGCTGATTGAGTGGGCCAAGTAAGACAGCGGCGAATGCAGCGATTCAGCAAAATGGTGAATCAGAAGCGGGCATGACCCTGTGTAGCTTCAAGTGCTAGCTTTGGCAAAACAGACTCCGGGCTATCTGATGACGAGTGAAGAGATTGCAATTGAAGAGGTCGCACTTGAGTTTGTGCGAGTGAACCGCTCTTCGCTCGAGGCTGAAAAAAATGACTGTCAATAAGGCCGAAAAACCCAGTCCCTTGGCCGATTTTTTCTGCAACGCATCGATAGAGAAGAAGCGCGAAGTCTTCAACATCGTGATAAGCAAGGCAATTGCCTCTCAGCGCAGCGTTGTCGAAAAGGCAGAAGCCATCAAAAAATCCCGTAAGAGCGCCTAACTCCAACTTCTTCAACTTCGCGCAGCGCCTGGGTAGTCTTGGCGCACGCAACCCCCGTAGCAGTTGACGAGCTCAGCGAGGCTACGTCCGGCTGCGAAGCAGTCGTCAAGATCTTTTACTGGCACCGGCAGCATGAGGCGCCGGGGTCTATGCTCACAGTCCTTCGCCATTCCTCAAAAGGACTGCAGCCATGACCGAAAAGACGTTGTTTGAGCCTTACGCCCTTGGGCACCTTACGCTTGCCAACCGCATCGTGATGGCGCCGCTGACGCGTAACCGCGCGGGTAAAGGGTTTGTGCCCAGTGAGTTTGCGCCAGAGTATTACGGCCAGCGGGCCTCGGCCGGTTTGCTGATTTCAGAAGCCACGCAAATTTCTCAGCAAGGGCAGGGCTATCAGGACACGCCCGGTATTTATTCCCCGGCGCAGATTGACGGCTGGCGTGCAGTGACTGATGCCGTGCATGCCATGGGCGGGCGGATCTTTGCCCAGTTATGGCATGTGGGACGGATCTCCCACGTAGACCTGCAACCCGATGGCGGTGCTCCGGTCGCGCCTTCAGCGCTGCGGGCCGAGAGCAAAACCTTCGTCAATAACAGTTTTGTGGACGTCTCTGAACCTCGGGCGCTGGAGCTTGAGGAGTTGCCGGGCATCATCAACGATTTTCGTCAGGCCGCCGCCAATGCCATCAAGGCAGGCTTTGACGGGGTCGAGATCCATGGCGCAAACGGTTACTTGCTGGACCAATTCGCCAAAGACGGCGCCAACCTGCGTGACGACGCCTATGGCGGTTCCATCGTCAACCGTGCCCGCTTGTTGCTGGAGGTGGCGTCGGCGGTGGCCAGCGAGATCGGCCCGCAGCGCACCGGTATCCGTATTTCGCCGGTTTCCCCGGCCAACGGGATTACCAGTAGCGATCCGCAGGCGCAGTTTGATTACATCGTCGACCAGTTATCGGCGCTCGACCTGGTGTACCTGCATGTAGTGGAAGGTGCGACCGGTGGGCCGCGTGATGTGGCGCCCTTTGACTATGCCGGGCTGCGTCGACGTTTCAAAAATACCTACATCGCCAATAACGGCTATGACCTGGCGCTGGCGAAGCAGCAATTGGCAGAAAACAAGGCAGATTTGTTCGCGTTCGGGCGGCCATTTATTGCCAATCCGGATTTGGTCGAACGCCTGAAAACCGGTGCGCCTCTGGCTGAGCTGGATCCGAACACCCTGTATGGCGGGGGCGCTGCCGGATATATCGACTACCCGACGTTGTAGTCGCTGACGAGGCACGAAGGCTGCGAGAAGAGGTAAATAAAACGATTTTCGCAGCCTCATGCTTGGGCAACGATTACAGGTATTGCGAATTTTTTGGGTTATTCGTTGGATGCCTGGCGGCTGAATAACACTGGAAAATGGCAGGGGCGGCTGGATTTGAACCAACGCATGGCAGGATCAAAACCTGCTGCCTTACCGCTTGGCGACGCCCCTGTATCTGTTGCGAAGAGTGCCTGGCACTCTGTGTGACGCTGCTTACTGCGAGGTCTTTAAGATCTGCTGTAAGAGTGGGCGAGAATATATCGACATTTTCTCGACCTGTGAACCCCCTGAATGAAAAAAATCACGTAAAAACAGCCGCTTAGTATTTTTTTAGGGCATACCGAGAGTTTTTTTGCCCTGGCGCGCTCTTGTCTGGTCAAAAAATAGCCTTGCGCTTGTGAAATTTACCGAGTAATTTTTCATGAAATTAAGCTAAATAAATTTCATGGCGGTATAAATGTGCCTTCAAGGCTGTGCGGAATCAGGGCGTGAATAAACAAGAAGAAATCGCTGCGCTGGCGATCCTCATTCACGATCTGCGCAAGCACAAAAAAGTCACCCTCACGGAACTGGCCGATAAAATTGGCCGCTCGGTGGGTTTTATGTCTCAGGTTGAGCGCGGTCTGTCGCGGCCGACGGTGGCAGATCTCACCGCCATCAGCGAAACGCTGGACGTACCGACCACCTATTTCTACAACATGCCCAAGCCCAAAGCCTTGTCCTGGGTCACTCGGCCGGACGAGCGCCGCACCCTGTACCTGGCCAACGGCATCACCGACATTCTGGTTTCGCCGAAAATCCGCGCATCGTTTTCCATGCTCGAAAGTCTGCTGGAGGCGGGTGCCACCAGCGGCGAGCGGCACATGCTCGACAGCTCCGAGCAGGGCGGCTATGTGCTGGAGGGCGAGCTGACCTTATGGCTGGGCGATGACGAAGACCCGGTGACCTTGCGCGCCGGCGACAGTTTTCAGTTCGACAGCAACACCTTGTGCCGTTACGCCAACCTGACCGAGCAGCTCACACGCGTGCTGTGGGTCTACACCTGATTTAAGGATGAATACGATGGATGCTGCGTGCTCTGACCTGTTGGCCGAAGTGCGGACCTTTCGCCAGCGCTACCCGGATGTGCGGTATGTCGACCTGATTTCCCTGGACATACCGGGGCATTTTTACGGCAAACGTTATCCGATCGACATGCTGGAAAAAGTCGCGGGGGGCAGCGCGCTCAAGTTGCCGCAAAACTGCGTGTTGCTGGGGGCGCAGGGCGGGTTGTTCAAGATCGGTGATTATTGCTTTAACGATGGCGACCCTGATGCCGTGCGCCGTCTGGTGCCCGGCACACTCAAGCCGGTGACTTGGGAAGGCCAGCCTCTGGGGCAGATGCTGATTACCTCTGACGGCACGGCAAAACCCATCGAATTCGAGCCGCGTGAAGTCCTCGCGCAAGTGCTTAACCGGTTGGCCAGCAAAGGCATTCATCCGGTGGTGGCGTTTGAGCTGGAGTTTTATCTCTTCGACAAGCACCTGCGTGATGGCCTGCCGCAATTTGCCCGTGACCCGTTCACCGACGGCACCGATGACCAGCCCAACATGCACATCGAGCGCCTGTCGCGTTTTGCCCCGGTGCTCAATGAAATGGTTGAGGCGGCGCAAATCCAGGGTATCGATGCCACGGTCATCACCGCCGAACTGGGCCCGGGCCAGTTTGAAATCAACTTTGGCCACCTTGACGATGGTTTGCGTGCCGCCGACTGGTCAGCGCTGTTCTGCCGCAGCACCCGGGGTGTTGCAATGAAGCACGGTTACCGGGCCAGCTTTATGTCCAAGCCCTACCTGCATCAGCCGGGCAGCGGCATGCATGTGCACGTCAGCCTGTATGACGCGGCGGGCAACAACCTGCTGGCGGCCAATCAACAGCAACCGCTGCGTCACGCCATTGCCGGCTGCCTGGAACTCTTGCCCGCGTGCATGCCGATTTTTGCCCCCAACCACAACGCATTCCGCCGTCTGGGTGGCACCACCAACATCGCCACCCGCGCCAGTTGGGGCTTTGAGGACCGCGACGCGTGCTTGCGGATTCCCGAGTCAGACAGCAAAAACCTGCGGGTGGAATACCGTCTGGCGGGCGCCGATGCCAACCCGTATCTGGTGCTGGCGGCTATTCTGGTGGGGCTTGAGCACGGGCTTGAATCGGCCAAAGAGCCGATTGCGCCGCTCAACGAAGACCGCAACAGCGGCGTCGACTTCCCGCTGGACATGCTCGAAGCCGTGCGCGCCATGCAGCCCCAACCGCAGTTGCGCGCAGGTTTAGGGGTCGAGTTCGTCGACGTTTATTGTGAAAACAAACGCCAGGACCATCTGGCGTTTATGCAAGACATCAGCGCGCGGGAGTACCGCTGGTTTATGTGAGGCGGTCTTTGTCCAACCCGCAGGTTGTTCGAAATGTATCTGAATTAAGATACATTTCGCAAAGACCCGCCCCGTGATCAGGTAAACACCATGTCCAGCGATGTATCGAGCGCCACCCCACGATTCTGGCGTGACCCGCAGATGCCCTTTATCGAGGCGCGCTCAATCGCCGATGGCCGCAAGGTGTGTTATGCCCGGCATTCTCACGAAGTGTTTTCCATTGGCGCGATCACTGGCGGGCGCTCTACTTACCTGCACGAGAAAATCCGTCATACCGTCAGTACTGGCACTGTAGTGTTAATGAATCCGGGTGAAGTGCATGCCTGCAACCCCATTGAAGACCAGCCATGGTCTTACCTGATGTTTTATGTCGACCCGCAGTGGTTGGCAGGCATTCAGCACGCCAGCGGGCGCGGCGCCAGGCAAGCGTTTCAGCCCATTGCTGCGACGCACACGCAATTGCCCGAACTGTTCAACGGGTTGCTTGGGTTGTATGCGCAACTGATCGATCCCCTTAGCGAGACGCTGGCCAAGCATGAAGCTGCCGTTGGCTTTTTCTCGCTGTTGCAGCAGTCATTGGGCGGCTCGAAATTGCTCCCCAGGGTTGCCAACCGTCGCATAGAGCGTGTCGCCGCGTACATCGATGCGCAATTCATGCACTCGATCCGGCTGGAAGACATGTGTGAAGCAGCTAATCTGTCGCAGGCTTATCTGATTCGTGCGTTTGAGCAGCGCTATCACATGACGCCCCATGCCTACCTGACCAATCGCCGGGTGCAGCATGCCCAGGCCCAACTGCGCGACGGCACCTCCATTGCCGCCATTGCCCAGTTAAGCGGTTTTGCCGACCAGGCCCATTTGCAACGGGTGTTCAAAAAGCACCTTGCGGCCACGCCGGGTCAATACAAGGCTTAAATCCACAATAACGACACCGCGCAGGATGCCAGCAGCAATGCCATGCAGCGATTGAACATCCGTATGCGTGACGCGTTGTGCAGGTAGCGGTTCAGAAAAGCACCGGCGTAGACCCAGCACGCCACTGACACATAGCAAATCACAAAGTAAATCAGTGCGAAGGTCCAGATCAGCGTGGCTTCGCCGCTGGCGACAAATGCTCCCATCCCTGCGATGGCGGCCAGCCAGGCTTTGGGGTTCAGCCACTGCATCATCGCGCCGTTCATGAACGACGGTTGCAGTATCGTGCCTTGGGCATCGAGGCGCCCGTTATCGGCTGCCAGCTTCCAAGCCAGGTACAGCAAAAAGGCCATACCGGCCCAGCGGATCAGGTCGGTGAGCAGCGGCCATTTTCTCAGCACCTCGTGCAGCCCAAACCCTGTGAACAACAGCAGCACCACAAAGCCCACCGTTGCGCCAAGAACATGGCGCAGGCTGGGCCCCAGCCCGAATTGCCTGCCGCAACTCAGCGCCACGACATTAACCGGGCCCGGTGAAATGGAGGCCGCGAGGGCGAATACAGCCATGGAAACGAGCACGCTCATTCTTCAACTCCTGCTTGTCAATTAGGGGGCAAGTATGCGGAGTTGAATGACCCGGGTATTGAACAAAACTGCCCAACCTAAGCAAAGAGAGGGCGTATTCGTTGACGAGTTACGCGCTCGC
Source organism: Pseudomonas helleri (assembly GCF_001043025.1). Taxonomy (GTDB): domain Bacteria; phylum Pseudomonadota; class Gammaproteobacteria; order Pseudomonadales; family Pseudomonadaceae; genus Aquipseudomonas; species Aquipseudomonas helleri. The sequence continues at coordinate 150,616 of NZ_JYLD01000005.1, forward strand.
GCTGCTGGGCGGGTTAGAACGTTTGCCCCAGCGAGAACTGGAAGATTTGCGTCTCGGCATCGGTCGGTTTGCGCACCGGGAAGGCCAGGTTGACGCTCAGCGGGCCCATCGGGCTGTACCACGTCACGCCCACGCCCAACGAGCTGGCCATCTGGCTCAGGTCTACGCCGTCGCAGCCGGTGGTGGTACTCAAGTAGCACTTGTCCGAATACACGCTACCGACGTCCCAGAACAACGAAGTTCGCAGTGATTTGTTGTCCTTGATGAAGGGGATCGGGAACAGGTATTCGACGCCGCCGGTGATCATGATGTTGCCGCCCAGCGCATCGGTTTTGCGATCGGTGTAGTACTCCTGACCCATGCTGGCGTATTTGCCGGTGGCCGGGGTGTTGCGTGGGCCCAGGGTGCCGCTTTCAAAGCCGCGCACCGAACCTTCACCGCCTGCAGTGTAGTTTTCATAGAACGGCAGGCCGTCGGTCGAGCCGTAACCATTGCCGTAGCCCAAGTTGGTATGAAAACGCAGCGAGGTGGATTGAGTCAGTGGCAGGAAGGTCTGACCGCTGTAATCGATTTTGTAGAAACTCAGGTCGCTGCCGGGCACTGTGACCATCAGGTTGAGGTTTTGCGAGTAACCTCGTGTCGCCAGAATCCCTTTGTTCAGGGTAGATTCCGACCAGCCCAGATTGGCTTTGAAGTTGGTGAAGGACTTGCCGTCGCGCTGGATAAAGTCATAGATCTCATCGGCGCTGTAGGTGCCGGGCTTGAGTTCATCGTGCTGCGCGGTCAGGCCAAAACTGACCCGTGAGGTTTCGTTGATCGGGTAACCCAGGGTTATCCCGGCACCGTAGCTGTTGATCGAGTAGTACGACACGCCATCGTCGTAATAATCGTTGTAGTCGGTTTTGTTGTAGAACGCGTTGTAGCCAAGGCTAACGCCGTCCGGTGTGAAGTAGGGGTTAGTAAAGCCGATGTTGTATTTGCTTTGGTACTCGGAGCGAGTCAGGCCAAGGCTGGCGGAGTTACCCGTGCCCAAAAAGTTGTTTTGGGTGATCGAGCCGCCGAGGATCAAACCGGCGTTCTGGGCAAAGCCGACACTGGCGGTGATCGACCCCGAGGCCTGTTCTTCAACGGTGTAGTTCACGTCCACCTGATCGTCGACACCCGCCACGGCCGGTGTTTCAACGTTGACCTCCTTGAAGTAGCCCAGACGCTCAAGGCGCACCTTGGACTGGTCAATCAGGTAGGTCGAGGCCCAGCCACCTTCCATCTGGCGCATTTCACGGCGCAGCACCTGGTCCTCGGTCTTGGTGTTGCCGCGAAAATTGATGCGGTTGGCGTACGCGCGTTTGGCCGGGTCGACCACAAACACGATATCAACCGTGTGGTCGTCTTTATTCGGCGTAGGCACGGCGTTGACGTTGGCAAAGGTATAACCTTCGTTGCCGAGGCGCCGGGTAATCAAGTCAGAGGTGGTGGTCATCAGTTTGCGCGAGAACACCTGGCCCTTCTGCACCAGCAGCAAGGCTTTGATTTGGTCCTCGGGGATTTTCAGGTCGCCGCGCAAGGACACGTCGCGCACGGTGTACTTTTCACCTTCATTGATATTGACGGTGATGAATACCTGCTTTTTATCAGGCGAAATCGAGACCTGAGTCGAGATGATCTCCATGTTGATGTAGCCGCGGTCCAGGTAATAAGAGCGCAGGCGCTCCAGGTCACCGGTGAGCTTTTCGCGGGCGTATTTGTCATCGTTCTTGAAGAACGACAGCCAGTTGGTGGTCTTGAGGGTGAACTGGTCGTCGAGTTCTGCCTGATCAAACACGCTATTGCCGACCACGTTGATGTGCTTGATCGCCGCCACCTGGCCTTCGTCAATCTTGATCTTCAACTGCACGCGGTTACGCGGTTGGGAGACGACTTCGGTGTCTACCGAGGCCGAGTAACGGCCTTGGGCGACGTATTGGCGCAGCAGTTCGTTGCGCACGCCTTCAAGGGTGGCCTTCTGGAAAATCTCGCCTTCGGCCAGCCCCGATTGCTTGAGGCCTTTCATCAGGTCGTCGGTGGAGATGGCCTTGTTGCCTTCTATATCAATGCTGGAGATAGACGGGCGTTCAACCACGGTGATGACCAGAACGTCGCCATCGCGACCCAACTGAATGTCCTGGAAAAACCCGGTTTTAAACAGTGCGCGGGTGGATTCGACCAAGCGCTGATCATCCGCTTCTTCGCCGACATTCAAGGGCAGGGCGCCGAACACGCTACCGGCGGAAACCCGCTGCAAGCCGTTGATTCGAATATCAGAAATTTTGAAACCCTGGGCATGTGCAAGGGTGGCATTGAGCAGCAGTGCAACCGAGCAGAGCAGGCGCGGAAAATTCATCAAGATCTTTATTTCCAGAACACATCGACAAGCAGCGCTGGCGGGCGTGCGGATGGCTCGAGCAGACGCCATGCTCCGCGAGCCACGCAAGCGGGTGGAGCGCCAGCATAAAAGCTCGGGGCGTTTGGTGCGGTTAACCCAGTGTCAAGTTAGGTAAAGGTTGGCGTTACGCGATGACGCTGCACGGTTCAGCTACGATAATGCCTGGCCCCCCTTTGCAAGAGTTCGCCATGATCCGTGTATTGCTCGTCGACGATGACCAGGAACTGACTGCACTGCTCAGTGAATATCTGGAGCGCGAAGGTTTTGCTGCGACCGCCGTGCACAGCGGCGAAGAGGGCGAAGTCCAGGCGTTGTCCGGTCGCTACAGCATTGTTGTACTGGACGTGATGTTGCCCCGGTTGTCGGGGATCGAAGTGCTGCGGCGCATTCGTGCGCGCAGCCAGGTGCCGGTGGTGTTGCTGACCGCCCGTGGTGACAACATTGACCGCATTACCGGCCTTGAGCTGGGCGCGGATGACTACGTGCCCAAACCCAGCTCGCCGGGTGAACTGGTGGCGCGTTTGCGGGCGATCATGCGTCGGGTCAATCCCGCCCCTGATCAGACCGCCACCGAAGCGATCAAAACCGGCCAACTGGTGCTCTGGCCCGGCAAACGCCAGGCGCTGTGGCAAGGCAATGAGCTGGGCCTGACCAGTACGGAGTTCAGCCTGCTCGAAGAACTGGCCCGCTGCGCCGGGCAAGTGGTTAGCAAGCAAGATTTGTCGCTCAATGCCCTGGGCTGCCCGTTGACCCGCTATGACCGGCGCATAGACGTGCACATCAGCAGCATTCGGCAAAAACTCGGCCCGCGTCCTGATGCCAAAGCCTGGATCCAGAGCGTGCGCGGCCTGGGCTACCTGTTGATCGCTGAATAATGAAAGCGAGTCGACTGTTCTGGAAGCTGTTTCTGGCGTTCTGGCTGGCCACCACGCTGACGTTTTTTGTCGGCATGGGCTTTGTGATCCTGAGCAAATCAAAACCGGGGGACCCGCATCTCGACACCATCTTGACCAGCGAAATCCACCTGCTTGAAACCTTTGGTGTCGAGTCGGGCATGCAACTGCTCACGGTCTGGCGCCACCCCGATGATCAAGCCATTGGCGTGTATGACAGCAGCGGGCAATTGCTGGCCGGGTCACCCGTATTGCACCCGGTGTTTGAGCGCGCGGTGCTGAGCAAAGAAGGCATCGAACTGTTTATCCGCTCGACCCGCGCGCCGGGTGAACACGGCGAACCAGGGCCGGAGTTTGGCGAAGGGCCGGGCCTGATGCCGTTGATTATCGGCACGGTGATGAGCGCGTTATTTAGCGGTTACATGGCCTTTTACCTGACCTGGCCGTTGACCTTTTTGCGCCGCGCCATGAGTGACGTAGCCCAGGGCCGATTCGGTACGCGTGTCAAACCAATGATGGGCGGGCGCCGTGATGAAATCGTCGACCTGGCCGAAGACTGTGACCGCATGGCCAACCAACTGAGGCTGCTGGTCGAGGCGCAACAGAGCTTGCTGCATGACATTTCCCACGAATTGCGCTCACCGCTGACCCGCATGCAAGTGGCGATCGGGCTGTTGCATCAAGACCCTGGGCGTAAAGAAATGGTCGAGCGCATCGAGCGCGAGTCGGTGCGCATGGACACCCTGATTGAAGCGCTGCTGACCCTGGCCCGCGTTCAGGGGCGGCCCGACAGTATCGAGCGGGAGCTGGTCGACATCATCGAATTGCTCAGATTGATCGTTGAAGATGCGCAGTTTGAGGCGGGGGTCAAAGACTGCGAAGTCACCTTGCAGGCGGGGCCACCTTTTGTCAGTCGGGTGAGCGGTGAACTGCTGTATCGCTGCTTTGAAAACGTGATTCGCAACGCCGTTCGCCATACCCGCCCCGGCACGCGTGTGCGGGTAACCACCCAGACCAGTCTGGCGGGCAACAGCTTGCAGGTGCAAATTACCGACCATGGGCCGGGGGTTGAAGAACAGCGCCTGAAGAGCATTTTCCAGCCCTTCGAGCGCGGCGCCAGCGAACCCGGTGGCGGTTTTGGGTTAGGGCTGGCAATTGCTTCACGCTCGGTGGAAATGCACGGCGGCACCATCGTCGCCTACAACCAGCCCTCGGGCGGCCTCACCGTAGAAATCAGCCTGCCCAAAGACCCCGTGTAGGAGCGCGTACACCCTGTAGTCGCTGACAAGGCACGAAGGCTGCGAGCAAACACCCCCGTAGCAGTTGACGAGCCTTGCGAGGCTACGTCCGGGCGCGCAGCGGCCGTAAAAGGGCCAAGATCAAAAGATCGCGAGGCAAGCTCGCTCCTACAGTTTGAATCGCGTACACCCTGTAGTCGCTGACAAGGCACGAAGGCTGCGAGCAAACACCCCCCGTAGCAGTTGACGAGCCTTGCGAGGCTACGTCCGGGCGCACAGCGGCCGAAAAAAGAGCCAAGATCAAAAGATCGCGAGGCAAGCTCGCTCCACAGGTTTTGTGATCTTTACACGATATTACATAGCCTTGACGGCTCTGTACGCCTTGCCCCCGTAGACTTCCCGCTCAGCACTGTCTGAGGTTGTGGTGATGCCATTGAGTGGAGGTGAACATGTTTTTGGTGCATAAAAAAGGCTTTGTCGCGGGCAAGAAAATGGTCGATGGGCTGGTGCCCTACGATTTTTTTTGCGAAGACAATCCGGCCATTAATCTGTTTGTGTTTACCGGTTCGAACGCCCAGGGCAAGGCGTCGGCAGAGCAAACCTTGTGGGGGTTTACCCGCCTTGAACGCTTTGAGGCATTGACCGATACGTTGGTGTCGCACAAGAAGAATCAAGACTGGTTTCAGACCGTCAATGTGCTCACCGGCCCCGCCCAGAACGGTACCCAGAATGTGAAATTCCAGCGCGTGCTGAAAATCATCAAGCACGTCAGCGTCTCGAATCGTGTGCCGAGCAAAGTGCAGTACGAGATTCTCACGGATGAGGGTGACACCTACTTCACCCTCAAGTCCGTGGCCCCGGACGGCGCGCAAACGGTTATTTACGCGGCTGACCAGTAAGCGTCAGTTCAGCGCCTCACGGCTTGGCTGACCGTTGAGCAGGCGCTGGATCCCCAGCGGGTTGGCGTTCTTGAGCGCATCGGGCAGCAGGCTGTCCGGGTAGTTCTGGAAACACACCGGTCGCAGGAAACGGTCGATGGCCAGGCTGCCGACCGATGTGCCACGGGCATCCGATGTCGCCGGATAAGGCCCGCCATGGACCATGGCATCACACACCTCAACCCCGGTCGGGTAGCCGTTGATCAGCAAGCGGCCCGCCTTGTGCTCAAGCACCGGCACCACTTCGGCAAAGGCTTGCAAGTCCGCGGGCTCACTGATTAGCGTGGCCGTGAGTTGACCGTGCAGGCTGTGCAGCGCTTGCAGCAACTGCGCTTTGTCGGCTACTTCAATGACGATGGTGGTCGGGCCAAAGACTTCTTCTTGCAGCACCTCGGCACCGCCGATCAGCAGGCTGGCATCGGCCTGGAACAACTGCGGGTGCGCCTGATTGCCCTGTTGTTGCGAACCTGCGAGATGGCGAATGCCTTCGACCGAAGCCAAATGGCTGAGGCCTTTGACGTAGCTTTTCAGACCACCGGCATTGAGCAGTGTGTGCGCTGGTTGGGCGCTGAAAAACGAACCCAGCGCATCGACAAAGGCGCTGAACGCTGGTGAGGCAATCCCCAGCACCAGGCCCGGGCTGGTACAGAACTGACCGGCGCCGAGCATCACCGAGCCACCCAACTCTTTGGCGATCTGTTCGCCGCGCTGATACAAGGCTTCGGGCAGCACCACCACCGGGTTGATGCTCGACATTTCAGCAAACACCGGGATCGGTTGTGGACGTGCCGCCGCCATGTCACACAGGGCGCGACCGCCCGACAGTGAGCCGGTAAAGCCGACGGCTTGAATCGCCGGATGCTTGACCAGCGTTGCACCGACCCCGGCGCCGAAGATCATATTGAACACGCCCGCAGGCATACCGGTGCGTTCAGCAGCCCGAATAATCGCCTGCGCCACCCATTCGGCGGTTGCCATGTGGCCGCTGTGGGCCTTGAACACCACCGGGCAACCGGCGGCCAGTGCGGCTGCGGTGTCGCCGCCAGCGGTGGAGAACGCCAGCGGAAAGTTACTGGCGCCGAAGACGGCGACCGGGCCGACGCCGATGCGGTATTGGCGCAGGTCAGCGCGAGGCAGCGGTTGGCGGTCGGGCAGGGCCTGATCGATCCGCGCGCCATAAAAATCGCCGCGCCGCAGCACCTGGGCAAACAAACGCATCTGCCCGCTGGTGCGGCCGCGCTCACCCTGAATGCGCCCGGCGGGCAGGGCGGTTTCACGGCAAACGATGGCCACAAACTCGTCGCCCAGCGCGTCGATTTCTTCAGCAATGGCTTCTAAAAATTCCGCACGGCGGCTGGCGGGCAAACTGCGAAAGGCCGCGAAGGCGGCGCTGGCCGCGTTGGCGGCGGCGTCTACTTCGGCGTCGGTGGCCTGCACAAACTGATACGGCAGGGCTTCACCGGTCGTTGCATCCAGGCTTTGCAAATGAACAGCGCCAGCGCTGCTGCGCTGGCCGCCAATAAAGTTCTGGCCGGTAATCTGGGTCATGTCCATCTCCTTGAAAAAACAATGAAACCCGTGGGAGCGGGCAAGCCCGGTTCCCACAGGTGTGGTGTGTCATCACGGGCTTAGGTAATTGCACCGATCTGCCATGGCACAAATTCGTTTTGGCCGTAACCGTGCTGCTCGCTTTTACTGCGCTCACCGGAGGCGATGCGCAACATCAGGCGGTAGATGTACTCGCCGCGCTCTTCGATGGTCATGCTGGCGTCGGCAATGCCGCCGCAGTTCACGTCCATGTCTTCTTCCTGGGTCTCCCACAGGCGGGTGTTGGTAGCCAGCTTGATCGACGGCGAGGGCGCGCAGCCATAGGCCGAACCGCGCCCTGTGGTGAACGCAATCAGGTTGGCGCCGCCCGCCACCTGGCCGGTTGCCGAAATCGGGTCGTAGCCCGGTGTGTCCATAAACACCAGGCCGTGGGCGCGCACCGTCTCAGCGTATTCGTAGACATCGACCAGGTCACTGGAGCCGGCCTTGGCCACGGCGCCCAGAGATTTTTCGAGGATGGTGGTCAAGCCTCCGACCTTGTTGCCCGCCGACGGGTTGTTGTTCAGCTCGGCATTCATGCGCTTGCAGTAGTCTTCCCACCAGTGAATCCGCTTGATCAGCTTTTCTCCGACTTCACGACTGACCGCACGGCGTGTGAGCAAATGCTCGGCGCCATAGATTTCCGGGGTCTCGGAGAGGATTGCAGTTCCGCCCGCCGCGACCAGGCGATCTACCGCATTGCCCAGCGCCGGGTTGGCGGTGATGCCCGAGTAGCCATCGGAACCGCCGCATTGCAAGCCGATGATCAAGTGTTTGGCACTGACCGGCTCACGCTCGACGCGGTTGGCCTCGGCCAGCAGGGATTTAACCTGCTCGATGCCGCTGGCAATGGTTTTCGACGTGCCGCCCGTGCCTTGAATGGTAAAGGCGCGCAGAAATTCACCTTTTTCCAGGCCTTGGGCCTCCAGCAAATCCGCGATCTGGTTGGTTTCACAACCCAGACCGATCATCAGCACCGAGGCGAAGTTGGGGTGAATCGCATAGCCGCCCAAGGTCCGGCGCAGCATGGCCAGGGCTTCGCCGCCGGGGTCGACTGCGCACCCAAAACTGTGGGTCAGGGCGACCACGCCATCCACGTTGGGATAGTCGATCAGGGCCTGCGGGTTGATGTCGCGGCGAAAGTGATCGGCGATGGCCTTGGCCACCGTCGCCGAGCAGTTCACCGACGTCAGGATGCCCACGTAGTTACGGGTAGCGACGCGGCCGTCCGCGCGCACGATGCCCATAAAGGTGTCCTGGTCGGGCGTATGAATCCCCCGCGCATCCACACCAAAGGCGTAATCGCGCGAAAAATCCCCCATGGCCAGGTTGTGCACATGCACGTGTTCACCGGCTTTGATCGGCTGGCTGGCGAAGCCAATGATCTGCCCATAACGGCGCAGCGCCTGGCCGGCCGGCAGATCACGGGTTGCGATCTTGTGGCCCGAAGGGATAGCGTCCAGCGCTGTCAGCCCTTCGGCCTCAAGGATCAGGCCTTTGGGAATGGGCTGGCGGGCAATCAGCACATCGTCCAGCGGGTTGAGTCGAATCACGGCGTTGGCAGCATTTTCACTGCCTGTTTTAGTTATGAGTTGCATCAACAGTTACCTCAGTGAAAGGCTCAGGCCAGACCGCGCTCGCGGTAGTCGATGAGGGATGAGAACAGCATCAGACCGAAAGCCATCACCACGAAGAAGATCAGCGCGAGGAAGTACGAACCGGTGAACTGCACGATCAGGCCGATCAGGATCGGTACGATGACACCGACCATGTTGCCGCAGAAATTCATGCTGCCGCCCAGTACGCCCGCCTTGGATTTACCGCCCAAAATGGCTGGCAAGCACCAGTACATGCCGCACCAGCGAATGAAAAACAGGGCCACGCAGAGCAGCGAAATCACGGTGAAAGCGTCCGGTGTGTAGGCCACCAGCAGGATGCACAGCGCAGCAATCGCCGCCGAACCGCCGAACATGGTGCGCATCACCTTGTTCGGAGCGCCGCCTGCGTCCTTCCATTTGTCCGCCAGCCAACCGCCGAAGATCTCGCCGATAAACCCGCACATAAAGATCAGGAACGTTGCACCGCCCATGGCCTTGATATCGAGGTTGTGCGCCTTGTGCAGGTAGCTCGGCATCCAGGTCAGCAAGCCGTAGAACACGCTGTTGTAGCAGGCGTACCCGGCGAACATGGCCAATACCGAACGGCTTTTCAGCAAGTCTTTGAGGATGGCTTTGCGTTCGCCGTTGGTTTTCGCCGCTTCGGCATTGGCGTTGGTGATATAGGCCAGTTCAGCCGCGTTGACTTTAGGGTGTTCGGCCGGGTTATTTCGGATGTACCACCAGGCCCAGACACCGACGATCATGGTGCCGACACCGGCGATCACGAACGCAATGCGCCACGAGTCGAACCAGGTAATCAGGCCCGCGATGATGATGGCGCCAAAGGCTGTGCCCAAGGGTGCGCCGCCATCCACCAGGGTTGCCCCGCGGCCCCGCTCATTGGGCGTCAGCCAGGCACCGTTTAATTTGGCCCCGGCCGGCATGATCGGTGATTCGGCAACGCCCAGACCGATACGGGTGGCGAGCAAGGTCATCCAGCTGTGGGCGCCCCCTGCGATGGCCTGGAAGAAGCCCCAGCCCACGGTCGCCACACCGACGATATTGCGCACCTGAAAACGGTCCAGGAGCATGCCGCCAGGAATTTGCATCAGCGCATAGGACCAAAAGAACGCGCTGAGCATCAGGCCTTCCAGGGCCGGGGTCATTTCAAATTCGCTGGATATCAGGGGCAAGGCCACCGACAGTGACGCGCGGTCGATGTAGTTGATCGCCGACAACAGCAGCAGGATCAAAAATATGCGCCAGCGCACCGTGGTAGGTCGTGAGGCGTCTGCAAGCCCGGCGGCCTGGCTGGGGGCGGCCGGTGCAATTTTGCTGTTCATGTTCGTCTCGCTTTTTTATGTTTTTTATCAAGCGGGGAGTGGGCTTGCAGGTAAGCCCACAAAGCCTTGCTACAACGTTACGACGTGCCCGGCTGGCAGTTCAGCGGTGCCTGCCTGTATACCGTTGATCAGCGGTGCGCCGAACTCCGGCATGCTGATTTCGAAGCGGTCACCTTCCTGGGTGTGAATGTTGTCGGCCACCGATAGAGTGGCGGTGCCAAAGAAATGCACGTGCACATCGCCAGGGCGCAGGAACTGCGGGTACTTGAAGTGGTGGTATTCAAGGTTTTCCAGGCTGTGGCACATGTTGTCTTCACCGCTGAGAAACTCTTTTTCCCAGACTACCTCGTTCCCGCGCAGGATGCGGCTCATGCCGGTCAGGTGACGCGGCAGCTCGCCGACACGCAGCTCGGGGCCGTAACTGCAATTGCGCAATTTAGAGTGCGCGAGGTACAGGTAGTTACGGCGCTCCATGACGTGGTCAGAAAACTCATTGCCCAGCGCAAAGCCTACGCGGTAGGGCTTGCCATCGTCGCCCACTACATACAGGCCGGTCAGCTCGGGTTCTTCACCGGCATCTTCAGCGAAGGTCGGTTTGCTGAACGCACTGCCGGGGCGAACCACGATCGAGCCGTCACCCTTGTAGAACCACTCCGGTTGCACGCCCACCGTGCCGGATGCCGGGCGGCCACCTTCAATGCCCCACTGAAAAATACGTGCAGTGTCGGTCATGGCGCTGTGATCGGCTGCGTTTTGCTGGTGCATCTTGTCGCGTGTCGAGGCGCTGCCCAAGTGGGTCAGGCCGGTGCCGCTGATCAGGCAGTGGGCCGGGTCTGCATGGTCCAGCGGCGGGAGTACGCGGCCTTGCTCCAGTGTCTGGCTATAACTGACAGGACTTGCCTCGGTGCCACGGGCCAGCACTTCAGCGACCAGGCCGTGGCCTTTACGAATGGCCTCCAGAGCCAGTTCGCGGGTGGTTTCGGTGCCCAGCACCACGTGGATCTCATCGCCCTCGATCACCCCGACGTGGCGCTGGCCTTGAGCTGTTTCAAATTGGATCAAGCGCATGCAGTGAACTCTCGCAGATTATTTTTATGGCGGGTCGTTAACCCCTTCTGGCGCTCACTTTAATTTTTGTCAGGGATGCTGCCTAATGACAGATGCTGATTGAGCGATAACCAATAGTCATCCCCATGCTGCCATCCCTGACCACCATCATTTCCCGGCTGCGCCTCAAACAACTGCGGTTGTTGATTGCGCTGGACGAATTCGGCTCGCTGCACAAGGCCGCCGAGTCTGTGGCAATTACCCAGCCCGGCGCGACCAAGGCGCTGCACGAAATTGAATCGACGCTGGGCGCAACCCTGTTCGAGCGCACGCCCAAAGGCCTGACGCCCAATGATCTGGGGCGTTGCGTGATTCGTTACGCGCGTTTGATACATACCGATGTGGCGCACCTGCGCGAAGAAATGCTCGGCATTTTGCAAGGCCATGGCGGGCGTCTGTCGGTGGGGGTGATCATGGGCGCAGTGCCGGTGCTGGTGGAATGCCTGGCGCAATTGCGCGCCAAACAGCCGCAGTTATCGGTAGAAATCGTCGAAGACACCAGCGCTCGCCTGTTGGGATTACTCGACGAAGGGCGCCTGGACCTGGCCATATGTCGCACCAGCGTCAGCAAACATCCGGCGGCTTATGACAGCCGCTTGCGCGAGCAGGAGCCGCTGATCGTGGTCGCTAACACCGCGCACCGGTTTGCGCGCCGTACGTCGCTGGCGTTGAGTGAACTGGCAGATTCGTCGTGGGTGGTGTTCCCGGTCAACATGCCCATGCGCCTGACCCTTGAGCGGGAGTTCAGGGAAGCGGGGCTTAACTTTCCGGCGTATCCGATTGAAACCTCATCGACCTTCACCACGCTGTCATTGCTCTTGCAGGACCCGCAACTGGTCGCCGTAATGCCGGTGGACGTTGCGCAAATGGCGGTGACCCACGGCATGCTCATGCGCTTGCCGCTGGACTTGAAATCACGCAGCGAGCCATACGAAATTGTCACCCGCAAAGGCGTGGCATTAACCGCCCCGACGCAACTGCTGATTGATGAGCTGACCCGCCAAAAACAGACATGAACGCAAGCCGTTACGCGGCCACGCGCATCACGTCCCATGCGCTCATTACCTGGGTGACAGCGGCGTCCAGTACTGCGTGCTCCAGGCCGTCCCGGGCAAGCGTCGTCAGGCCCAGCAAAAAGCTTTCAAACACTGTGGCCAACGCAACAACGTTGGTCTGCGCCGACAGTTCGCCCGAGGCCACGCCGCGCTCGATGCAAGCAATAAACCCTGCCCGGTTACGCCCGCGTGCCTGGGCCAGTGGCGCGCAGATCTCCAGGGTTTCAGCCGAGCAGGCACTCATCAGCCCCAGTGTTACCAGGCAGCCACGCGGGTGCCCCGGTTCGCATTGCATGCGGGCTGAGCGGCGCAACGCCAGTTCGATGGCTTCACGCGGGGCAATGCCGGGGTCTTGCAGGCTCTCGGTCACGCGGCCATGGGAGTTCAGATAACGTTCCATGACCTCTTTGAACAAGGCCTCCTTGGAGCCAAAGGCGGCATAAAAACTTGGCGCCGAAATGCCTGGGCCGATGCTCGCTTTGAGCTGGCTCAGCGAGGTGGAGTCATAACCATGCTGCCAAAACAGGTGCATGGCTTGAGTGATTGCCGCGTCACGGTCAAACGTACGTGGGCGTCCCATCTGGGCCATTGTCAGCCTCCTTTTTCACAAGACATAAATACTAGTCGATACAAAAGTCGTTGACCAATCGCTTTTGCACCGCCAACATCTGTACCTATCGATACATAACTAAGGCAGGTTGGGACAGGCGATGGTTGAAGAGCGCGACACTACTGAGCGATTACCCATGGGCGCGCTGCTGGCGCTGGCCATGACCGGGTTTATCTGCATTGTCACCGAGACGTTGCCGGCGGGTTTGCTGACCCAAATCAGCAGCGGCCTTGAGATTTCCTCGGCAATGGCCGGGCAGATGGTCACGGTCTACGCGCTGGGTTCGTTGCTGGCGGCGATTCCCTTGACCATCGCCACCCAGGGCTGGCGGCGGCGCAATGTCTTGCTGCTGACCATTGTGGGTTTTCTGCTGTTCAACTCGATCACCGCGTGGTCGTCACACTATGGCGTGACCCTGGTGGCGCGCTTTTGCGCGGGTGCTTCGGCCGGTCTGGCCTGGAGCCTGTTGGCGGGGTACGCACGGCGTATGGTTGCGCCGCACTTGCAGGGCCGCGCCATGGCGGTGGCGATGGTCGGTACGCCAATCGCACTGTCACTGGGTGTGCCACTGGGCACCTGGCTGGGGGCGCTGATGGGCTGGCGCAGCGCCTTCGGCCTGATGTCCATACTGACTGTGGTGCTGATTGTCTGGGTGCTGGCCAAAGTGCCGGATTATCCGGGGCAGGCCAGCGCCCAGCGCATCGGCTTGCGCCAGGTACTGCTGACACCCGGGGTGCGCTCCGTGCTTGCGGTGGTGATGACCTGGATGCTCGCGCACAACATGCTCTACACCTACATCGCCCCGTTTGTGACGCCAGCGGGTCTGGCCGATCAGGTGGATCTTGTGTTGCTGGTATTTGGCCTGGCGGCGCTGTTGAGTATCTGGCTGACCAGTCGGCTGGTCGACAGCCATTTGCGCAAGGTGGTGCTGGTCAGCCTTGCGGCATTTACCGCGATTGCCCTGTTGTTTGGTGTGTTCTTCCAGTCTGCGCCGGTGGTGTACGTCGGTATTTTCATCTGGGGCCTGTCCTTTGGCGGCGCGGCAACCTTGCTGCAGACGGCGCTGGCAGACGCCGCAGGTGAGGGCGCCGATGTAGCGTTGTCGATGAACGTGGTGGTCTGGAACAGTGCCATCGCTGGCGGAGCGCTAACGGGTGGCGTGTTGCTCGATCAAGTCGGTGTGAGTGCGTTGCCCTGGGCGTTGCTGGTGTTGTTGCTGGCCGGGTTGTTGATCGTGTTCAACGCTCGTCAGCACGGTTTTCCCAAGGGGCAGCGCCAGGCCGAGGCTGCTGTCGTCGGTCATTGATGTTCACAAGCTCGCCTGCGTGTCGCTAAACCTGCAGGAACTGCCGAGGCACGAAGGCTGTGACCCTGGGTTTGCGCGGGCAGTGTTGGCCTGGCAACAGTTGTTCTACAGACTGTTGCCAGGCCAACTATTGATGCTTCGAATAAACCATAACTTACTGAATTTAAACAATAAATTATCTGGCATGGATTCTGCTCTGTTGTGAATAACGATCGCATCTGTTGGCGATTAAACACGAGTAAAGAGTGAGAACCCCATGTCGAACACCCCAGCCGACGCCCATTACCCACTGTCTGTTCCCGATGCCCATGTCATCCGCTCGGACGCAGAAGCCATTGAAGTCGCCCACAAGGTCGCCGCGTTTTTACTCGAAGGTGATGCCGAGCGCGACCGTCAGCGCGAAGTGCCTGCTGAGGTGGTGGATGTGTTCTCCAACAGCGGCCTGTGGGGCATTACCGTGCCCAAGGAGTACGGCGGTGCTGAGGTGTCGTTCGCCACGCTGGCCGAGGTGATCGCCATCATTTCGGCGGCCGACGCTTCCCTCGGGCAGATCCCGCAGAACCATTACTGCCTGCTCGAAGACATTCGGCTGCAAGGCACAGAAGAGCAGAAGGCCTGGTTTCTGGGGCTGGCGCTCAAGGGTAATCGCTTTGCCAATGCCATTTCCGAAACCGGCGGCAAGACTGTGCAAGACATCCAGACGCGCTTTGTCAGCGAAGGCGATGAGGTGGTGATCAATGGCCGTAAAGGCTACTGCACCGGCTCGTTGTACGCCCATTGGCTGGGGGTGCTGGCGCTGAATGCCGACGATAAAGCGCACTTGGCGTTTGTGCCGCGGCGCACGCCCGGCCTGATCGTGGTGGATGACTGGTCGAGCATTGGCCAGCGCAACACCGCCAGCGGCACGGTGCTGGCAGAAAACCTGCGGGTGCCGGCCTTTAACGTGTTCAAGACGTACCAGTCTTATGAAAACCCGACCCTGGCCGGACCGATTGCGCAAATCACCACCGCCGCGATTGATGCCGGCATTGCCCGCGCCGCCTTGCGCGACACCCTGAGTTTTGTGCGTGATCACGCTCGCCCATGGATCGACTCGGGGCTGGATAAAGCCAGCGAGGACCCGCTGACCATCATCCAGATCGGCAAGTTGAGCATCCAGCTGGACGCCTCCGAAGCCTTGCTTGAGCGGGCCGGTCGGGTCCTCGATAGCGAGCGTGAAAACCCCGGTGAAGCCGGCGTGGCGCGCGCTTCGGTAGCAGTGGCCAAAGCCAAGGTGCTGACCACTGAAATCGCCCTGGAAGCCAGCAACCGTCTGTTCGAATTGGGCGGTACGCGCTCCTCGCTGGCGCGTCACAACCATGATCGCCACTGGCGCAACGCCCGCGTGCACACCCTGCATGACCCGGTGCGCTGGAAATACCACGTGGTCGGCAACTGGCTGCTGAACGGGGTCAATCCGCCGCGTCATGACTGGTCATAACGATGGACGCGCTGCTGAGCAATATTAACTGGCCGGAAATCGGTCAGGCCTGCCTCGACACCCTGAGCATGCTCGGCATGGCCCTGGGTTTTACCGTGTTGCTGGGGCTACCGCTGGGGGTGTTGCTGTACCTCACCGGCAAGCAGCAATTGCACGCCAAACCCGGCATCTACCGCGTGCTGTCGATGGTGGTGAATGTCCTGCGGTCGCTGCCCTTCATCATTTTGCTGATTGTGCTGATCCCGGTGACCACCTTGATCACCGGCACCTCGCTGGGCGTGGCGGGTGCCATTCCGCCATTGGTGGTGGGCTGCACGCCGTTCTTTGCACGGTTGGTGGAAACCGCGCTGCGTGAAGTTGATCGCGGCCTGGTGGAGGCCACCCAGTCCATGGGCGCCACGACCTGGCAAATCATCTGGCACACCTTGTTGCCAGAGTCCCGGCCGGGGCTGATTGCAGCCGTCACGGTGACCGCAATCGTGCTGGTGGATTACACCGCGATGGCCGGAGTGATCGGTGGCGGGGGCTTGGGTGACTTGGCAATCCGCTTTGGTTATCAGCGTTTTCAGACTGACGTCATGGTGGTAACCGTGGCCTTGCTGGTCCTGTTGGTACAAGGGCTGCAAATGACCGGTGACCGTCTGGTGTCCCATTACAGCCGTCGCTGAGACGGCTCATTTTTGATTGTTCGGAGTTTGTGCAATGAAAAAGCTTCTTGCTCTGGTGGCCGTGATAGCCGCCTTTAGCGCTCAGGCCAATGAAAAGTTGGTGGTCGGTGCCACGCCGGTGCCCCATGCCGAAATTCTTGAGTTTGTTAAGCCTGAGCTGGCCAAGGAAGGCGTTGATCTGCAGATCAAAGTGTTCAACGACTTTATCCAGCCCAACCAGCAACTCGCGCTTAAAAACATCGACGCCAACTACTACCAATACCGGCCGTTTCTGGATGAGTACAACAAGGAACGCCACACGGATCTGGTCCCGGTAGTGGGCGTGCATATCGAGCCGTTTGGCGCGTACTCGACCAAAATTAAAAACATCGCCGAGCTGAAGGACGGCGCTTCGGTGGCCATCCCCAATGACCCGGTCAACGCCGGTCGTGCTCTGGTGCTGCTGGAAGAGGCCAAGCTGATCACGCTTAAAAACCCTGGCGACCCGCAGTCGACCACCCGCGACATCGTGACTAACCCCAAGCACTTGAAAATCCGTGAACTGGAAGGCGCGATGCTGGCCCGATCCGTGAGCCAGGTGGACCTGGCATTTGTGTTTGCCAACTACGCGCTGGAAGCGGGTATCGACACCAACAGCGCGTTGATTGTCGAGAAGGGCAAGGACTTGTACGTCGAGTATCTGGTGGCACGCCCGGACAACATCAATGACCCGCGTATTCAGAAGCTGGCCAAGGCTTTGCACTCTGATGCCGTGCGTCAATTTATCCTGACCCGTTACAAAGGCCAGATCGTGCCAGGCTTTTAAATCGGTATTAAACGTCTGTGTTCTCTTATGTCAGCTAGGCTATTGAAGATGAATAACCAGCTGACCCAGGAGAACGTATGACATTGCGATGGATGCTGTTGAGCCTTGTTGTTCTATGTGCAGGCTGCCAATACTTCAGTTATCAGCAAGGCTGCACCGACAATCCCAATCAGCGCGGCTGCCAGGGCGGCACAGTAGAGTCGCCATAAATACTGGGCTGGCGCATCCCCAAATCGGCTCCCTCTCCTTCGGGAGAGGGCCGGGTTGAGGGGGCTCTTATCAACATGTTGGTTGCCCAACACTTCATGAGCACATTGCACACGGTTCAACAACACGTTGCCTGACCCGCAGGGCTAATCCGCTGTTATGGCTGAGGTTGGGGTCGTGGCATGTTAGGTGCATAGGTTCCTGGCAGTCATAAACACTCAAGGTGTTTGTATTGATTGCCAGCTAAAAGGACCTCTCATGCACTACCGTCAACTGGGTAACAGCGGCATTAACGTCAGCGTTCTGGGCCTGGGCACCATGACCTGGGGCCACCAAAACACCGAAAGCGATGCTCATCAGCAAATCGAACTGGCGCTGGCTGAAGGCGTCAACCTGATCGACACCGCCGAGATGTATCCCACGCCCACCCGCGGCGACACCTGGCGTACCACCGAACGCTATATCGGCAACTGGCTGGGCGCCAACAGCGCGCGCCGTGCTGACATCGTGCTGGCGAGCAAAATTGCCGGCCCGGCCCGCGAGCCGGGTGGCCAATTGCATATTCGCGATGGCCTGACCCGGCATGACCGGCGCAACATCGTCGAAGCCCTGGACGGTAGCCTCAAGCGCCTGCAAACCGATTACCTCGATCTCTATCAACTGCACTGGCCTGATCGCCCGACCAACTTTTTCGGCCTGCGTGAATACCCGTACGCCGAAGACACGCAAAGTGTGGCCATCGAAGAAACCCTCTCGGTGCTGGCCGATCAGGTCAAGGCGGGCAAGATCCGTCATATCGGTGTGTCCAACGAAACGGCGTGGGGCGTGGCTGAATTTCTCAAGCAGAGCGAGCGCCTGGGCTTGCCGAACATTGTCAGCATCCAGAACCCCTACAGTTTGCTGAACCGCCTGTACGAGGGCGGCCTGGCGGAGTTCACCCATCGCGAAGGCGTTGGCCTGTTGGCGTATTCGCCGCTGGCGTTTGGCACCTTGACCGGCAAGTACCTCGGTGGCGCCCGCCCTGAAGGTTCGCGTCTGACCTCGGTGTACCGCACGTTCAATCGCTACGACAGCCTGCTGGCCCAAGAAGCCATCGCAGGCTATGTGGACATCGCTCGGGAGCATGACCTGACCCCGGCGCAATTGGCCCTGGCTTATGTCATCAACAAACCGTTTGTGGCCAGCGCGCTGACCGGGCAAACCAGCCTCGTGCAATTGCGCGACAACCTCAGCGCGATCAACGTGAGCCTCAGCCCGGAGATTCTCGCGCGCATCGAGGCCGTCCATCAGCGTGTCCCCAACCCTGCGCCATAGGAGTACGGGCGATGCCCAAGCAACTGCACGTCAACCTGTTTGAAATGAACTGCGTGAGCCATATCGTTCACGGCCTGTGGGTGCATCCCGAGAACAACCGTCACCGCTTCAATGACCTGGATTACTGGACCGAGCTGGCGCAACTGCTGGAATACGGCACCTTTGACGGGGTGTTTCTGGCCGACGTGATCGGCACCTATGACCGTTTTCGCAATGGCCCGGAAACCGCCCTGCGCGAGGCCATGCAAATTCCCAGCAATGACCCGTTGATGGTGATTCCGGCCATGGCCGCCGTGACCAAAAACCTCGGCTTTGGCGCGACGTTTTCAACCACGTACGAGCCGCCGTTTGCTTTTGCCCGGCGCATGAGCACCCTTGATCACCTGACCAAGGGCCGGGTGGGCTGGAACATCGTGACCTCGTACCTGCCCAATGCGGCGCGCAACTTCGGGCATGACACCGAAGTCGTGCATGACCATCGCTATGAAATCGCCGATGAATACCTGGATGTGCTCTACAAACTGTGGGAGGGCTCGTGGGACGATGACGCGGTGATTATCGACCGTGAACAACGGGTTTACACCGACCCGCAAAAGGTCCGTTACATCAACCACGTGGGTGAGCATTTCAGCGTGGCCGGGCCGCACCTGTGCCAACCGTCGCGCCAGCGCACGCCGGTGTTGTTCCAGGCAACCGGCTCGCCAGCCGGTATCGAATTTGCCGGGCGGCATGCCGAAGTGGTGTTTACCGGCGGCCTCGACACCCCGGCCGTGCGCGCGAATATTCAGGCCATGCGCAACAAGGCCATCGCCCATGAGCGTGACCCGGCGGGGCTGAAATTTATTGTCATGGCCGGGGTGATCGTGGGCCGGACTGACGAAGAAGTCAGCCGCAAGCTCGACAGCTATCGCAAGCTGATGAGTGTCGAAGCGTCACTGGCCCATCACCAGTCAGCCATTGACCTGACTGCTTACCCCAGCGATGCGCTGATCAGTGATTTGATCGAGCTTAAAGTCGATGGCTGGGAGAGCCTGCAGCGCTACAAACCTGAGTGGACCATCGGCACCGTGTTGTCGCAGTTCTCCGGGTTTAACCGCGAGCGTTTCTTTGTGGCGGGTACGCCGACCGTGGTGGCGGATGAAATCGAGAAGTGGCTGGATGTCGACGGCATCGACGGGATCAATTTGCGCCAGTACCTGTCGTTTGAAACGGCCCGGGATTTTATTGAGCTGGTGATCCCTGAACTGCGCCGTCGTGGTCGTTTCCGTGAGCGTTACAACGAAGGCGAAACCCTGCGCGAACGCCTGTTTGGTGCGGGGCAGGCGCGTTTGCCCGCTGACCATTTCGGCGCCCGCTATCGCGACCCGGCGGTGTTGCAACAACCGGCCACGCCATTACGTTTCTGAACACATCATCTGTAGGAGCGAGCTCGTCTCGCGATCTTTTGATCTTTAAAAAGATCGCGAGACGAGCTCGCTCCTACAGTGGGTTTTAAGCCAACTGTTGGATCACCAACAGTCGCTGTACAGACTGTTGCTTTTGACTCCCTCGTGACGCCGATTTGCGCCTGTTTGCTGGGCGAAAAACCCGGCATGGCTTGTGCAATAGCCTAAGTCCCGGACTTAAGGCAGCAGGCCCCATGCGCAATATTTCCCCCTTTATTCGAAACTTTCCGTTGCTCGGCATCGCAACCCTGTGCTCGGTACTGGTCGGCTGCGGGCAGGAAACCTCAACCGTTGCGCGCAGTGACAAACCGGTCAGCGGCGGGACGTTGATTTATGCCACCGACCGCGAACCCACGTGCCTCGACCCGCATGTGGCGGGTGACATGCCGCAGGTGTTTATCGGCCAGCAGTACCTCGACTCGCTGGTGTCGATGGATGACCAAGGCCAGATCGGGCCGTGGCTGGCGAAAAGTTGGGAGGTCTCGGCCGATGGCCTGACGTACACCTTCCATCTACGCGATGACGTGCACTTCACCGATGGCACGCCGTTCAACGCGGCGGCGGTCAAGGCCAACCTCGATCACATGGCTAACCCGAAAACCCAATCGAGTACGGCGGGCGGTTATATCCGCCAATACCGCAGCACCGATGTGCTCGATGACCATACGGCGGTGGTGCACCTGGCCACCCCGTACGCGGCGTTTCTGGAAGTCCTGGCTCAGGGGTTTCTGGGCATAGAGTCGCCCACCGCGCTGCTTCGTTCACGCGATGAAAACTGCGAAAGCCCGGTGGGCAGCGGCCCGTTCAAGATCGTCCGCTGGGACCGGCAAAGCCAGGTCGAACTGGTGCGCAACCCTGATTACAACTGGGCGCCACCCACCGCCAGGCATCAAGGCCCGGCGTGGCTGGAGCGCATCGTCTGGAAGTTCATTCAGGAGCCGTCCGTGCGCTTTGCCTCGCTGCAAGCCGGGGAGGTTGATGTGATCGAGACGCTGCCGCCCGAATCCCATGAGGCCGCCCGACGCAACCCGGACCTTACGGTATTGGTGGCCTTGCGGCCGGGCAACCCCACAAACGGCACGCTGAATATCACCCGTGCGCCGTTTAATGACCTCAAGGTGCGCGAAGCTTTTGTGCGCAGTTCGGATGTCGAGGGCGCGCTCAAAAGTGTGTATTTCAGCGAATTCCCCCGTGCCGGTGGCCCGCTGAGTTCGGCGACCCGCTTTTATAGCCCGGACTTCGAACACGCCCAGGACTACGACCCGGCGCGCGCGGCGCAATTGCTTGATGAAGCCGGCTGGACCGGGCGTGACAGCGAAGGCTATCGCACCCGTGACGGCAAACGCTTGCAGGTGCATGTGGTGATGGGCAACCGCACGCCGCCCTCGGAATACACCCTGTGGGAGCAAGTACAAGCGACCACACGGGCGGTCGGGTTTCAACTGATCATCGACCAGATGAGTGATGTGCAGGCCACTCAGCGCCAAGCGGACTGGGACTACGACATTCGTATCGGTTACTGGAACACCAACACCCCGGACGTGCTGCGGATCATTTTTGGCTCGGAGTTTATTCGCCCGGCGGGTGTCGGCGGTTATCACCAGAACACCGCCGGTTTCAGCGATACGGCGTTTGACGGGCTGATCCAGCAAGCCTTGACCACGCAAGACCCTGAGCAGCGCAAGGCGCTGTATTACAAGGCGCAGCAGATTGCCTCCAGCCAATACCTGCAACTGACCACGTACCCGCAAAGCTCACGCCTGGGCATCTACAAGACCACCCAGGGCGTGCGCCTGGAGCCGTCTTTGGCGGTGACGTATTTGTATGACGCCTGGGTCAATAAATGAAAAGGGTGAACCAATGAGCCGAATCGAGACTGTAAATCCGCAGCGCGAGCGCTGGCTGCAGGTGGGGCGACGCGCCGTCTGGCGTGTGGCGGGCGGGCTGCTGGTGCTGTGGGCGGTGGCGACCCTGACCTTCTTTGCCCTGCGGCTGATGCCGGGCGACCCGGTGCTGGCCATCCTCGGCGGCCCGAGTGGTAATCCGTCGCCCGAAACCATTGCCGAAGCCACCCGCGAGTACGGCCTGGACAAGCCGCTGGCGGTGCAATACGCGCTGTACCTGGGGCGTCTGGTTCAGGGCGATCTGGGGGTGTCCTACTCGCAGCATTTGCCGGTAACCCGCGTGCTGGCTGAGCAATCGTGGGCGACCCTGCAACTGACGTTTACCTCATTGGTCCTGGCCTGGCTGTTGGTGCTGTTGCTTACCGTGTTGACCGCCGGGCGCCAGCGTTGGGTGGCCAAGGTGGCTTCATTTGCCGAAACCGTTTCGGCCGCCGTCCCGCATTTTTGGCTGGGGCTGGTGCTGCTGGCGGTGTTTGCCTTCGGCTTGCGCTGGTTCCCGCCTGCCGGTAGCGATGGCTGGCGAACCCTGGTGTTGCCGTCTGTGGCGCTGGCGGTGCCGCTGGCCGGGTTTATTGCGCAGGTCACCCGAGAGTCGCTGGAGCTAACCTTGGAGCAACCCTTTGTGCTGACGGCGCGGACCCGTGGTTTGAGCGAAACCGCCGTGCGCTTCAAACATGCGCTGCGCCATGCGGTGTTGCCCGGCATTTCGTTGTCGGGCTGGGCCATCGGCGCCTTGATCAGCGGCGCGGTGGTGGTTGAAGTGATCTTTTCGCGCAAGGGCCTGGGGCGTCAGTTGTATCAGGCGGTGCAGGCGCAGGACTTGCCGCTGACCATCGGTATCAGCCTGACCGTTGCGGCGGTGTATGTACTGGCCAACATTTTGGTCGACCTGTTGCACCTGTGGGTCGACCCTCGTCAACAGGGGAAAACAGCATGAGCACACTGACTCTCGAAACGCAGTTGCCGGGTGTGCGGGTGCAGCGTTCGTCGCGCAAGGTGCCGCTGGGGCCTTTGCTGGCGCTGCTGTTTCTGGCGTTTTTGATCGTTGCCGCGCTGTTGCCGCAACTTTTTACCCACGCTGATCCGCTGGCGATTGTGCCGCACGATGCGTTTCATCCGCCGGGTTGGGCGCATTGGTTCGGCACTGATCAGTCCGGTCGGGATATTTTTTCGCGGGTGATTTACGGCACCCGCCAGTCGCTGCTGATTGGTCTGGCGGCCACCGTGCTGGCCATGAGCATTGCGATTGCCCTGGGGTTGCTCGGCGGGCTTGGCGGTGCGCGACTTGACCGTGGAGTTGGCTGGCTGCTGGAAATACTGTTCGCGTTCCCGAGCCTGGTGTTGGCGCTGCTGTTTGTGGCGGTGTTTGGCAGCGGCATCGGGCCGTTGATTGTTGCCACCGGGCTGGGCGCAGCGCCGGGCTACGCACGGATGGTGCGCGGTCAGGTACTGGCGGTGCGCAATGCCGGTTACATCGAAGCGGCGGTTGCTTTGGGTCACCCCACGCGGCGGATCATCCTGCGCCAGCTATTACCCAATGCCATGCGCCCGCTGATCGTGACCCTGACCATGGGGATTGGTCAGGCGATTGTCTGGGCGTCGGCCCTGAGCTTTCTGGGGCTGGGCGCCAAGCCGCCTGCGCCGGAGTGGGGGACCATGCTGTCCATGGGCCGCGACTTTGTCGCCAACGCCTGGTGGCTGACCTTCTTCCCGGGGGTGTTCATCGTCCTTACCACGCTGTCGACCACGGTCGCGGGCCGTTATCTGCAACAACGTCTGGAGGGGCGTCTGTCATGAGCGATAAACACTTGATCGTTGAGGGCCTGTCCATTGAGTTTGGCGGCCAGACTGTGGTGCGCGATGTGTCGTTTACCCTGGCGCCGGGCAAGACCCTGGCGCTGGTGGGTGAGTCCGGCTCTGGTAAAAGTGTGACCGCGCGCAGCTTGATTGGTCTGGCCGGTGCCGGGGCGAGAGTGACGGCGCGCACCCTGAGTTATGGCGGGCAGGATTTGCTCGGGTTGTCCGAGCGTGGCTGGCGCGGATTGCGCGGCAAAGGCATTGGCTTTGTGTTGCAAGATGCGCTGGTCTCGCTCGACCCGCTGCGCCCGGTGGGCAAAGAGATTCTGGAAGTGCTCACGACCCACCAATGGGGCGACCGGCGCAGCCGCGCTGAGCGGGTTATCGAGCTGCTGGACAAAGTCGGCGTGCCCGAGCCCGAATTGCGTGCCCGCCAGCGGCCCGACCAATTGTCCGGCGGCCTGCGCCAGCGTGCGCTGATCGCCAGTGCATTGGCGCTGAGCCCAGGGCTGGTCATCGCCGACGAACCGACCACCGCGCTGGACGCCACGGTGCAGGCGCAGATTCTGCAAGTGCTGCAAGAAATCAAGGCTCGCGGTGATTCGTTGCTGATCATCAGCCATGACTTGGCGGTTGTGGCGCAATTGGCCGATGAGGTGCTGGTGCTGCGCCACGGCGTGGTGGTCGAACAGGGCCCGATGCAGCAGGTTTTGCGCACCCCGAGTCACCCTTACACCCAGGCGTTGCTGGACGCGGTGCCAGCCGAACATGCGCGGGGCACACGGCTGTCGTCGCACAACAGCGGGCAGCTTGTGCAACCTCGGCCGGGCGCTGACTCCCCGGTGCTGCTCAAGGCCAGCGGTTTGGGTAAACGCTACATTGGCCCCGATCAGCAATCTCGCCAAGTGGTCGACGACGTCAGCTTTGAGCTGCGAGCCGGGCGCACGCTGGGCATCGTCGGTGAGTCCGGTTCGGGCAAAACCACCGTGGCGCGCATTGTGTTGGGGTTGCTGGAGCCGGATGCGGGCCAGGTGCAGTTTCTGGGGCACGCCTGGGCGGGGGCGGGTGCGAATCGGGTGGCGGAAAAAGACCGGCGTGTGCATCGACGTGACATCAGTGTGATTTATCAAGACCCGCTGAGTTCGTTCGACCCGCGCTGGAGCATTGGCCAGATCCTCGCCGACGCGCTGGATGTTGCCGGTGTGGCAGCTTCGCAGCAGCCCGCGCGGATCCGCGAGTTGCTCGAGCAAGTGCGCTTGCCAGCCGAGCTGGCGAGCCGCCGTCCCTTGCAACTGTCGGGCGGCCAGCGGCAACGGGTGGCCATCGCCCGGGCCATTGCCAGCAACCCTAAAGTGATCATTTGTGACGAGCCGGTCTCGGCCCTCGATGTCTCGGTGCAGGCGCAAGTACTGGACCTGCTGGCCGACCTGCAAGCCTCGTTGGGGCTGGCCTACCTGTTTATTTCCCATGACCTGGGCGTGATCCGCCATGTCAGTGACGAAGTGCTGGTGATGCGTCGCGGCCAAGTGGTTGAAAGCGCCCCGGTCGAAGACCTTTTTGAACATCCAAAACACGCTTACACCCAACGCCTCTTGGGCGCAGTACCGCGCTTGCCGGGCGCCGACAGTGAGCTGGTGGTGCCACCGCTGGAAGCAGAAAGCACGGCGTTGCGATTTGACGAATCGCAACTGTGGAAGATCGCTATTTAAGCTTGAACACCTTAAGGAATTGTCATGACTACGTTGTCTCTTGTTACTGAGCAGGCCATTGCCACGATCGACACACTGAATCTCCGGGCCGATGAAATATTGCCCGCCATTGCTGCGGGGGCCGCACAACGCGAGCGTGATCGCCTGCTGCCGTTTGATGCGGTGGCGCAGATTGCCAAGGCCGGTTTCTTCACCACGCGCATCCCGGTGCGTTATGGCGGCAGCGGCGGCTCGGTCAAGGATGTGATCCGTTTATTGATCCGCATTGCCGCCGCCGACTCTAACGTTGCCCAGGCGCTTCGCCCGGGGTTCGGCTTTGTCGAAGGCTTGCTGGCGTCATCCAGCGAACAGGCCGAAACCGAGCGCGAGCGCTGGTTTGCCCGCTACCTTGACGGCATCGTGGTAGGCAATGCCGGCTGGGAAGTGGGCGGCGCCAACGGCTCGATCAGCGCGCGGATCGTGCGCGACGGCGACCACTACCGGGCCACCGGCAGCAAGTATTACAGCACCGGCTCGCTGTACGCCGACTGGGTCAGCGCAGTGGCGTTGGATGAAGAGGATCAACCGGTTTCGTTTATCCTGCCGCGCAACCGCAAGGGGCTGGAGTTGCTCGACGATTTTGACGCAATGGGCCAGCGCCTGACCGCCAGTGGCACCACGCGCCTGAACAACGTGCAAGTGCTGGCTGACGAAATCCGTACACGGACGGTGGAAGAGGGCAAGCGCACAATTGTCACGCCGTTTTTGCAATTGTTCCTGGCGGCGGTTCAGGCGGGCATTGCACGCAACGCCTTGAACGACGCCGTTGCGTTTGCCAAAGAGCATGCCCGGCCCATCAAACACAGCAGCGCCAGCCGCTCGGTGGACGACCCTTATGTTGAATTGAGCGTCGGTGACATCTCGGCCCGTGCCTTCACCGCCGAAGCGGTGGTGTTGCACGCGGCAGAGTCCATCGACCGGGCATGGGCGGGCGACCTCGATCCGCACCTGGTCGACCAGGCCGCTGTCGATGTGGCGCAAGCGCAATACATTGCTGCCGAGTCGGCGCTCAAGGCTGCCGAGTTGGTGTTCGACGTGGGCGGCGCCTCGACCACGGGGCGCGGGCATAACCTGGACCGACACTGGCGCAACGCACGCACCGTGGCCAACCACAACCCACGGCACTGGAAAGCTTCTGCCGTTGGCTCCTGGCAACTGAAAGGCACGCCGCCACCGACCTCCGGATTGTTTTAATACTGGCTGTAGCCGTTGCCTCGCGGGTCGAAAAGATCGCGAGGCAAGCTGACTCTTACACTTAGCATTCAGCTTTCCTACTCGATATTCGCCTAATGCTCAGGCCGTCATAGACCCAGCCTACATCCAGCCCCAATGCCGTGATTGCACACTTGCGCACCGATAAACCCTGACGTTTTGTTACATCAGGGCGACCGCAGCGCAAGGAGTCGCGGATGTCACGCTCGCAGCCTCAGTTTCGTTTCAGCCTGACCATTGACGGCTTCGCTGATGACCTTCAAGTCTTGTCATTTAAAGGTGATGAGGCCATCAGCACGCCTTATGCCTTCGAGCTGGTACTGGTCAGCCCGCGGGCCGATCTGGATCTGGTGGCACTGCTGCATGCCCCGGCCTTTTTGGCGTATGCCGACGGCGGAGGCGGCGTTCACGGGCTCATCTATGCCATTGCCCAAGGCCAGACTCGCCAGCGCCTGACGGTGTATACCCTGACTCTCGTACCGCAACTGGCCTACCTCGAGCATCGCACCAACCAGCGCATCTTCCAGCAACTGACGGTCGAGCAGATCATTGCCCGGCTCCTCGAGGAGCACGGCATTCTCAGCAATGCCTACGCCTTCAACTTGCACGGGACCTACCCGGTTCGCGACTACTGCGTGCAATACCACGAAACGGATCTGCACTTTATTCAGCGCCTGTGCGAAGAAGAGGGTATTCATTACCACTTCCGTCACTCAGCCCAAGGCCATCAATTGGTCTTCGGTGATGGCCAGAGCGCCTTCACCAAACTCGATAATCCCGTGCCTTATCAGGGCGAAAGCGGCCTGGTTGCCGAGGCGCCGGTAGTCAGCTATTTCGAAGTGGGCATCAACACCCGTTCCACCCGCAGCACCTTGCGCGATTACAACTTCGAAACCGCCAGTCGCGAGATCGAGGCGAGCTACGGCCCCGACACCCAGCGCGTCGAGCGAGATCTTGAGGATTACCGCTACCCGGGCCACTTCAGCCTCGAACAGCGCGGCCAGTTGCTCAGCCAGCGGGCCCTAGAGCGCCAACGCGCTGACCGCTGTCTGGCCAATGGCGAAAGTGACGACTGCGGTTTTATCAGTGGCCATTTCATGATCCTGAGCGAGCACCCCCACGGGGACTGGAACGCGATGTGGCTGCTGACTGAAATCCATCATCAGGGCCGACAGCCGCAGGTGCTCGAAGAGACCGGGACTGATCTGGACGACAAGCCAACAGACGGGTTTACCCAGGGCTATCGCAACGACTTCGCAGCCACCCCATGGGATGTGTTCTACCGCCCGCCACTCAAACATCTCAAGCCTCAGGTGCTGGGCCTGCTGACTGCCCGGGTCACCGGCCCCGTCAACGACGAGGTGCATTGCGATCAGTACGGTCGGGTAAAGGTGCAGTTTCATTGGGACCGTGAAGGCCGAAACAACGACGCCAGCAGTTGCTGGCTGCGGGTAGCTTCTAGCTGGGCCGGTGACAGTCATGGCGCAGTAACCGTGCCACGGGTCGGCATGGAAGTGCTGGTGGCGTTTCTGGAGGGGGATCCGGACCAGCCGGTAATTTCGGGTTGCCTGGTCAATAGCCTCAACCCGCCTCCTTATCCGTTGCCCGCCTACAAAACCCGCAGCGTGCTGCGCAGCCGCAGCACCCCGAACGGCACAGGCTACAACGAACTGCACATTGAAGACCGACTGGGCCAGGAACTGATCTACCTGCACGCCCAGCGCGACCTTGAACAACACATCAAAAACGACTCGCTGGTGCAAATCGATGGTCAGCGCGCTGAGACCGTCACCGGCAACAGCGTCTCGGTCCTCAAAGGTGATGATCAACGCACCGTCAGCGGTGATCGCAAGGCCCAACTCAATGCCAACGATTTTCGCCAGGTAGCCGCCAGCAGCCACACCCAGGTGGGGGGCGCGCTGACGGTCGACGCGGGGATGGAAGTCACGATCAAGGCCGGTGCCCATGTGGTGTTATCGGCAGGGGCGTGTATCTCGCTGACGGCGGGCGGCCAGCATCTGATCGTCAGCGCTGCCGGGATCTACGTCAGTTCACCGATCCTGCTCGGTGGCGTACCGATGCCCGGCACACCGGCATTGCCCGCTGTCATCTCTGCCGTTGCAGCACTGACTGCAGCCGTCTTGACCCCGACCCAAATCAGCAGCCTCAAGCGCAACGCACCTTTTTGCGAAGAGTGCGAAAAATGCAAAGGAGGCGTTTGTGACATCTGAGCCTTTAACCCCCCGGCAATGGCTGACAGACCACCCGCTGCGCCCCGGCGAAAGCTTGTACGCGGTCATCAGCTCCACCAGCGATGCCGACCCGCTCGATGCTTACCGACAACGGGGTGTAGTAGAGCCGCCTTGCCTGCTGTGGGCCGAAACCCCCTACGCCGATTGGCTCCCTGTCATGCCTTATTTGCTGAGCCTGACGCCTGACAGTGAGTTCATCCTGTGGGCGGAGCACACCGATGCTGACGATTGGGGCTGGTTGGCCATCTCCACGGCCAGCCCGCAACGTATTACCGAACACTTGCGCAGTTTGACCCAGGTCCTGATGCCTGCTGGTGAAGCTGTGTTTTTGCGGTTCTGGGACGGTCGCCACTGGCTGCCCATCCTCCAGCATTTGGGCACAGCGACCCGTGATGTCTTGCCGGTCTTCGACCGCTACTGGATCAACGGCCAGCCGGTCACAGTGGGGCAGGGTGAGGTGCTTGCCGCGCAAGCATTCCCATGGTGGCAAGTGCCCGGTGACCTGCTCGACAGCCTCGCTGAGCAGGACCTCAACACCGTAATCGACAACCTCATGCAGTGGCTCAAAGACGCTCACGCGCCGTTGTATGCATCGATTGGCGAAGCCCATTTGCGGCTGAAAGTCGAGCATTTCGTACAGCGCTCATCCCCTACACAACGTAAAGACAGCGGGCTCTTGTTGGCTCATGTGCAGCAAGAGGTTTGTGCGTAACCATGATCACGATTATCGGCAAAATGCTTCTGACTATTGGCGACACCCAGCCTGACGTAAAGCAGGTTTTGCAAGAGCTAGAACACTGCATCGAAGGCTATCGGGATCGGGCGGACTCCTGGTACGGCGGCATGATCGATGTCGAGCAAATGTTTCGTGTCGGCGATGAAGTAGTGACCCGTGACAAGGACGATCAGGCGCCGGCGGCCATGTATGCCCAATGCCAGCGCGATTCTACCGTGACGTTGGTCCACGCCTTTGAAGCGGCGCGTTTTATACCCATTGGCAATACCCAAGTGCGCTTGGTGCCAGTGGGGGGTGGAGTCGAGATCAAAGCGTTGATTGATGCCACCGGTATCACGCGTGTCGAGGGCTGCCTGCCTAATCAGCAATACCACGTCACCTTTTACCCACAGATCACTTCTGAGCAGCTAGATGCGTTTTTTAACTCTTATCAGGAGGTGCTCAGTGACCTGAGCCAGTGGCTGAGTACCCAATGGGACACTGAATATCTGTCGCTCTGGCAAGCTCATCAGGAAGCCGATGCACTGGGACGTTCCTGGATCGAGATCAAGAGCCAGTGGAGTGGCCTTATCAAGTCATTGTTGGCCGTGTGGGATGACATCGTTGGTTTCTTGAAGCTGATCAGCCGCCCCCAGCAGAGCTACGAAAAGTTCAAAAAGTTCCTCAGCGAAGAGCAACTGAAGTTGCTCTTGAATGCCTCTAAAGAAACACTGGAAACCGCGCTGCTAATTGCCAGCGATGAGCCACTGATGTGGTCTTATTTCTCAGCCTTGATCGCCTGGCTCAAACTATTACCGCCCCAAGTTCGTAGCGAGATACAAGCGCGCCTCACCACTGACGTTCTGATCAATATCGTCCTCGGCATCATATTCAGTGGGGGGATTGGCCTGGCTGTACGGCTCTCTATCAAGGGGGCCAACACTGTGGTTGAAAGCGCAAAAGCGACTCGGTTGCTGGAAGGTTTTGTCGACCTGCTGATGCGCACCAGCAAAGCGCGATCCACTCACCACGCCACAGTGGGCAAGCCGATTTTGCTGCAAAGCGAGGGTCGCCTGGATCCAGGATTGAAGGCTGATCTGGATATCAAACCGCAGAGTGGCCTAACCCCCGCCCAAAGCATCCCTGATGCCACGGTTATAGCCCGAAGCAAACCCAAGGCGAGAACCACGCTGGAGGTGGTCGAGCACGTCGACGATGCCCCGTCGCAATCCAATACCCCCAACGGCAAACCTGCCGAACCTGCCAAAGACACCCAAACCCACGGCTGCCCGGTTTCAATGGTCACCGGTGAAGAACTCCTGACCCTGACCGACGGCGTGCTCGACGGCGCGCTGCCCCTTGAGTGGACGCGCCTGTATCGCACCAGCGCGGTCGAAGTAAACGGCGATTTGGGCTTTGGCTGGAGCCACACACTGTCGCACCGCCTTCAACGCGAAGGCGACGAACTGCTCTGGACGGACCACGAAAACCGTCAGACCCGCTTTCCGCAACCCAGCGCACAACGCCCGGCCATCATCAACAGCTTGGCCAAGGCGGCGATTTACCTGGGCGACCATGATTGCGAGTTGATCCTCGCCCACGCCGGTAAAAGCAGCCGCTTCTATCACTTCAACGACCTGCGACTGACCGCCATCAGCGACGCCTACGGCAATCGGCTGAAAATCACCTACCAGCAAGGGCGTCTGCATCGCATAGACAACGGTGCCGGCCGCGCCTTGCTGCTGCGCTACACCGACGCACGGCTCAGCGCTGTTGACTACCAGCAATACGATGACAGCCGTGGATTTGCCGAGCGCTCAAATGACCACTACGCCAAGTGCGGGATTCACCTTGAACGTTGGGCAACCCTCTACACGCAGGTCACCTATCGCTACAACGCAGCGGGGCAACTGATTAGCGCGAGCAATGCGCTGGAAGAAACCGAGCACTACCGCTATGACGCCCAACACGTCATCCAGGAACGGCAACTGGCGGGTGGCGCGGCGTTTTACTGGCAGTGGCAACACACGGGCAAGCAGGCGCGTTGCATCCGTCATTGGGCCAACTTCGGGCAGATGGATGCCACCTACGAATGGGACGACCAAGGCTCGGTCACGGTTAAAAACCGGGACGGCAGCCAGCAAGTCTATGTGCATGACGGCAACGCGCGGCTAGTCAGCCAGATCGACCCGGATGGCGCTGAACACCAAAAGGCCTACGATGACAAAGGCCGCCTGATTGCTGAAAAAGATCCGCTCGGCGCTGTTACCGAATACCAGTACAACGAGGCCGGGCAGCTTACGGCACTGATCCCGCCCGCTGACGAACCAACGTTCTACAGCTACTTCAACGGTTATGTGCGCAAAGTACAGCGCGGTCTTGCCAGTTGGAAATATGAGCGCAACAACCAGGGCGACATCACCTGCCAGACCGATCCGGACGGCAATCTAACCCACTACAAATACACTGCCAAAGGCCAACTCAGCGGCCTGTACTACCCGGACGGCAGCCAGCACACACTGACCTGGAACCCGCTTGGGCAACTGCTCGACGAAACCCTGCCCGACGGCACGCAACGGCGTTATCGCTACGATGCACAGGGTCGCACCATCACCCGGCAGGACGAGCGGGGCGCCATCACCCAGTACCAGTGGGACGCTGCTAACCGTCTCAGCCAAATCACCTTGCCTGGTGGCAAAACCCGCGCCTGGAGCTACAACGCCTACGGCAAAGTCACGGCTGAGCGCGATGAGCGCGGCCATATCACCCGCTACGAATACGCCGACAACCTGCACCTGATCAGCCGCCGCATCAACTCTGATGGCAGCCAGCTCAACTACCGCTACGACAACGCCCGCTTATTGTTGACAGGTATCGAAAACGAGCGGCACGAGCACTACCAGCTTGAGTACTACCCCAACGGTTTGATCCAGCAAGAAATCGGCTTTGACGGCCGTAAAACTGCTTATGCCTACGACCTTAAAGGGCAGTTGCTGGAAAAGACCGAATACCCGGACGCAGAACATCCTGACAGTGCTCCGCTGGTCACTGCCTACGCGCGCGACCCTGCAGGGCGGCTGACAAATAAAACCCTGCCTGATGGCAGCGAAATCACCTACACCTACGACGCTTTGGGTCGCTTGACTGCCGTCGACGACGGTACCTGGCCGCTGGCCTACGAATACGACCTGCAAGATCGCCTTCTCAGTGAGCATCAAGGCTGGGCGACCCTGCGTTATAAGTACGACACACTCGGCCAACTTAGCGACTGCCGCCTGCCCGATGGCAACCGTCTGCACTATCACTATCAAAAAGGCGGCGCCCTCAAAGGCATCTATCTCAACGGCAAAACCCTCACCGGGCATCGCTACGAAGCGGGGCTGGAAACCGTCCGCCAACAAGGCTACGTGGTCAGTCACTACCAATACGACGAACAAGGCCGACTGCAAGACCACGCCGTCAGCCAACTGAATGCCCGTGGCGACATCGAGGGTCAGCCGCTGTACGGCCGTCACTACCGCTACGACGCCAACGGCAACCTCAGCCTGCTCAGTGATAGCCGTAAAGGGCAAAAAAGCTACGCCTACGACCCCCTCGACCGCCTGACCGAAGTGCGCGGCCAACTGACCGAACACTTCGTCCACGACCCGGCGGGCAACCTGCTCGACCAAAGCATCGACGGCCAACGGCACAGCCGCTACGCCAACATCAAAGGCAACCGCCTGCTGATGCAAGGCGACAGCCATTTTGAGTACGACGCCTACGGCAACCTGCGCCAAGAGCGACGCGGCACGGGCCAACGCCTGACCCGCGACTACCGCTATGACAGTCAGCAGCGCCTGATCGGCATCACCTTGCCAGACGGCAGCCAGGTGACGTACCGCTACGACGCTTTCGGGCGGCGTATCAGCAAAGACCATGGTGGCACCACCACGCAATATCTCTGGCAGGGCGAACGCCTGATCGCCGAAAGCACCCAACAAAAAGGCCTGCGTGGCATCAGCCACTACTGCAGCTATTTATACGAACCGGGCACCTTCAAACCACTGGCCTTGCTCCAGGGTGAAGGCGACGCAGCACAGGTTTACCACTACCAACTCGACCACCTGGGCACGCCACAAGAACTTACCGACCACCGCGGCCAAATCGCCTGGTCGGCCCACTACCGCGCCTACGGCAACGTCCTCAAACTCGACAAGGCCGAAATCACCAACCCGCTGCGCTTTCAGGGCCAGTACTACGACGAAGAGAGCGGACTACACTACAATCGTCACCGCTACTACAATCCAAACACCGGGCGCTACCTTACCCCCGACCCGATCAAACTCGCGGGCGGGCTGAACAGCTACCAGTACGTGCCCAACCCGACAGGGTGGGTGGATCCGTTGGGGTTGAGCTCTATCAAGGGTAGGTGCCCGGGGCAAGCAGATAGTGAGCCAAAGGTTGAACAGCCTGAAGCTCAAAAAAGTAATAGCCATGATGACCCCGTAACGCCTGCTCCAGTCTTGCATTCTCAAGAGACTCAAAGAGTCCGGCATTACACCAACAGGCGAGGATCAACTGGGATTGAACAGGATGGCATGATTACCGCGCAAGACAACAACAGGGTTTATGTAGAATCAGCCAGGAAAAAAGCTTTGGATCAGCAATCGGCAGAAGAGAAATATCAAATTGGACGCGGCAGGGGGAGAGATTATGTTGAATTTGATGTTCCTGTTAGCCAATTGGAAGAAGTTAAAAATCCAAGGTATGGCGCTGTAGAACTAACAATTAAGGGTAATGTTAAACTAGAGCGTCCAGAATTTTTCAGGAGAAAGTAATGCTAGAAAAAAATAAAGAAATCAGTTTGAGTGGTGAGTCTGCTCTTGAAGCACTTGCTGATCTGGAATATATATTGATTTCTCTGCACAAAATTGGAAGCTACTATGAGGGTAAGTCTGTAGATGAGTATCGTCGTGAGACAACCGATTTTATTGACGATAAGCGGGTAACCCAAAGGCTTGCAAAAATCAGAAGAATTTTAAGTGAGCCTTTTGATTCGGCCGTTGGGGAAGATGATATGGATGATATCGAAAGGCGCATCAGTCAGTTAGAGTTTTGGAGTCCGTCGAATGAAAGTGATTAGTAGTCTGTATTTCTAGGTGTTTTAAATGCTGAATGTAGTGGTTTTTACTTTGTTGGAGCGCTTCAAATGATTTTTCAGGTTATGAGGTGTGTGGTTTTTAATGTGTTCTGTTAATTGTTCGTGCTCCCTTTTTTTTCGTTACTTTTTCTTTGTGCTCTCCGCTTACTTCGTAGGAGCGAGCTTGCCTCGCGATCTTTTGACTATTTAAAAGATCGCGAGGCAAGCTCGCTCCTACAGGGTTTTGTTGTTATCGCAAGGCAGTATTCAAATCGATAAATGCAACACGCGTTCATCTTGCTTGGGTTCTGTTGCGCTGCGTTTGTTGACTTTTAATTCGCCGAGGTTGATCAGCAGGGTGCGGGTGACGTTGCGGCTCAGCCCCAGCAGTTTGGCGGTGTGGACCTGGTTGTGGTGGCAAAAACGATAGGCCGCGCGCAGCAGGCTGCGTTCGACGTTTTCGTGGAGGTTGTCAGACTGGCTCTCGAACAGCCGCTGGAATGCATGTTCCAGCAGTTCTTCGGCGCTCTGGTCGCTGTTGAC
The DNA here is from genome assembly GCF_001043025.1 of Pseudomonas helleri. Classification (GTDB taxonomy): domain Bacteria; phylum Pseudomonadota; class Gammaproteobacteria; order Pseudomonadales; family Pseudomonadaceae; genus Aquipseudomonas; species Aquipseudomonas helleri. The sequence goes on from NZ_JYLD01000005.1 coordinate 185,925, forward strand.
GCTGCTGGTTTCTGGTCGGGTGATGCGCAGGTTGGACATGCGCAAGTCGTCACTCTGGATGACACCGTCGCGGCAGATCAGCAGGGTGTGGTGAATGACGTTTTCAAGTTCGCGGATGTTGCCCGGCCAGTTGGAGTGCGCGAGTTTTTGCTCTGCCTCCGGGCTCAGTACGACGTCGCCATAACCCAGTCGACGGCTGTAGGTGTCGATGAAGTAGCGGGTCAGCGGGAGGATGTCGCCGGGGCGTTCGCGCAGTGGGGTGAGTTCCAGGTTGACCACGTTCAGGCGATAGAACAGGTCTTCGCGAAAGTGCCCGGCGTTGATGGCTTTTTCCAGCTGTACGTTGGTGGCCGCCAGGACACGGACGTTGATGGGAATGCTTTTGCGCGAGCCCAGGCGGACCACTTCGCGCTCTTGTAGAACACGCAGCAGCTTGACCTGAATCGGCATTGGCAAATCACCAATCTCATCGAGAAACAGGGTGCCGCCGTTGGCTTCTTCGAACCAGCCTGCCTTGGCGCCCAGCGCGCCGGTAAAGGCGCCTTTCTCATGGCCGAAGAGTTCGGATTCCACCAGCGATTCTGAGAACGCACCGCAGTTTACGGCCAGAAAAGGCTGGTGTTTGCGCGCGCTGAGGTTGTGAATATGGCGCGCAATCAGTTCTTTGCCGGTGCCGGTTTCACCAATGATTAGCACGCTCGCATCACTGGGCGCGATTTGTTGCAGGTGCTGGAGCAAGGCTTTGGACTTGGGGTCTTCAAAGACTTGCGCAGTTGCCCGGATCGAGGTGGCCAAGGCCGGGGAAGGGGGGAGGGTTAGCAGTTGCATGTCGGTCCCTATGAATAAAATGTCGGGATGGGGGACGTGCCGTTAAGTGCCCAGTCGCCCAGTTCCTGAAGCTTGTAGTCCAGAGGGTCGTGCAGGCTCTGCGTGCGCAGGTTGCGCCAGTGCCTGTCGAGCGCCACGGAGGTTTGCGTCGCGCGCGCTCCGGTGACCTCGAAGACCTTGCTACACAACTCCAGGCCATTGCGGCTGGCGGCCACTTTGGCGGTAGCAATGGCGATGGCGACTTCACCGCGCTCTTCACTGGTGAGCGCCGGGCCTTTGGCCCAGGCCTCGTCCAGTACGGCTCCGGCGCGTTCGACCAGCAAGCGGGTGCTTTCCAGGGCGACCCAAAAGTCGCCGTAATGGCCAAGAATGTAAGGGTCCTGAGTGTTTTGGGTAGCGCTGGATTTAAACCAAGGCCGGGTTTCTTCCAGGGTGTAGCGGCGCGCTTCTTCAAAGGCGCCTTCGGCGATGCCGAGAAAAATATTGGCGAAATGCAGTTGGGCTATCAGCGGCCGCAGGCAGGCAAAAGGCGTGCTCAGCGGGCCGGGATCGAGCAGCAAGTCCGAGTCTTCAACCCGCACACGCTGGAACGTCACGCTGCCACTGTCGGTCTGACGCTGGCCCATGTTGTGCCAGTCGTTGTGCAAGGTAATGCCCGAGCGGGCGCTGGGGATGGCGGCTATCAGCAGCTTGCCGCCTGCGCTTTCGTCAATCGCAGAGGCAATCAGCATTTCAGAGTCGTTGGCGCCGGAGCAGAAGCTTTTTTTGCCGGAGAACTCACGCCAGCCTTCACGCTCCTTGACCACGGTGCGGGTGTCCAGCGGGTTGAGGGTATTGCCCCAGAACCAATTTTTGTTCGCCGTCAGCTTGAACCAGGTTTGCCATTGCGAGGGCTTGGCGAACAGTCGCACAGTGGCCAGCATCAGGTGATGGAAGCCGAAGACATGGGCAATAGAACTGTCCACCCGTGCAAATTCGCGCACCACTTCAAACGTTTCGGACCAGGTGGCGTTGAGGCCGTCGAACTGGCCCGGAATGCTCATGGCCAGCAGGCCGCTGTCGCGCAAAAGATTACGTTGGTGCTTGGGCGTGCCGCCTTGGGCATCACGCTCCACCGCGGTCAGGGCGAACTCGACTGCCAGCTCTCGAGCGATGTCCAACGGTGCCTTCCTGGCATTTAGCTGTGTGACAGTCACGTGTGTTCACCTCGTTTGAATGTCGCCCCCCGACGTCGTGTCAGGGGGTTGCCAGAAGGCTGCGGGTTATTTCACTTGGCCGTAATCACCGACAGCTTGGTGATCCCGGCGCGCTCAATCGAGGCCATGGCGCGTGCCACTTCGCCGTAGTTCACACCGTTATCGGCTTGCAACTGCACGCGAACTTCCGGGTCTTTGGCCTTGGCCGCCTGCAGGTTGAACTCCAGCAGGCCCGCTTCAACTTCATCCTTGTTGATGAACACTTTGCCCTGATCGTCGATGCTCACCACCAGCGGATCTTTTTGCTCCACGGGGGCGACCGAGTCGGTCTTGGGCAGATTGATCGGAATCGCGTTGGTCAGCAGTGGCGCGGTGACGATAAACACCACCAGCAGCACCAGCATCACGTCGACCAGCGGCGTGACGTTGATTTCACTGAGTACTTCGTCGTTGTCTTGGGTTGAAAAGGCCATCTCAGGACGCCTCCTTCACTTTTTGCGCGGGCGCGGCAGACTTGTTCAGCACCGGGTGCAGGTGCACACGGAAGGCGCTCTTCTGGGCCAGGCTGTAGAAGTCGTGGGCGAAGTCGTCAAGGTCAGCAGCGGTCAGTTTCAGGCGACGCAGGAAGTAGTTGTAAACCAGCACCGCAGGGACTGCGACCGCGATCCCGACGCCGGTGGCAACCAGCGCTGCACCAATCGGGCCCGCCACAGTTTCAAGGCTGGCAGAGCCGGCGGCGCTGATGCCTTTCAAGGCTGACATGATGCCCCACACGGTGCCGAACAGACCGATAAAAGGCGAGGTGCTGCCGATACTGGCGAGGATCGCCAGGCCGGTTTCCAGCGAGCGACGTTCACGCACAATTTGCTGGCGCAGCGAGCGCTCAAGGCGGTCTTGATGGTTGATGTTGTGCGCCAGGTCATTGGCCTGTGGCGCATCGGTCACTTGAATGGCGGCATAGCCGGCTTGGGCTACACGGGCAGCAGCACCCGGCGCCGTGCTGGCCAGCTCGGCGGCCGAGTCGAGGCTGGTGGCGGCCCAGAATTGTTTGAGGAAGCGACGGTCCTGGTTTTTCAGGCGGCTGAACTGCACGCCTTTAAGCAAGAACAGGCCCCAGGTGGCCACCGAGAAAATAATCAGCAGCCAGATGACCGCATGTTCAATGGATTCAAAGGGGGAAGCGATAAGGTTCATGGTTCAGGCTCTCTAAATTAGGTCATCAAAACGGTCAAGGCGCCGCGTCTTTTTCAGGACGCTCGCGGTGTAAAAATTGAGGTCCGTGCTTATTTGATTTTGAAATCAATCGGCACGCTGACCCAGCCGTCAATCGGGTCATTGCCTTGTTTGGCCGGGACAAAACTCCAGCGCTTCACCGCATCCTTGGCTGCGTTGTCGAGTTGGTCGCGACCGCTGCTTTTCTGGATCTGGATTTCGCCAGGCTTACCGCTGGCCAACACGTGGACCCGCAGCAGCACAGTGCCTTCCCAGCCACGGCGCATGGCCAGTGACGGGTATTCCGGCGCCGGGTTGTGTAAATAACCGGCATTGGCAGAAGCCGGGGTTATTGGCGCAGGGGCAGGCGGCGCGGGTGGGGCAGAAGGTGCAACCGGTTGCGGCGGCGCTGGCGGTTGTTCAACAGGCTTGGCCACGGGTTTAGGCACAGGCTTGACCACCGGCTTGGGTTTTGGAATCGGCTTGGGCGGTGGCGGTTTTACGGCCAGTTCGTCTTCTACAGGCGGAGGCGGCTCGACCACGGGCTGAACAACCGGCTCGGGCGGAGGCGGTTCCACCACAGGCGGTGCCGGTTGAGAAAACTCGATGGTCATCGGCGGCACTTCCGGTGGCACGATCGGCAATACCGGCGTCGGGTTCTGACTGATCCAGTAAATCACCGCACCGTGCAGTGCCAGTGCGAAAACCCCCAGCAGCACTGCTTCACGGCGGCTCAGGATGCGCTTGGGCGTGCTTTGCAGGCGCGACAATGACAGTGGGCCGCGAAACGTGCGCCCAAGATCAAGCAGTTCGCCGCCGGGGCCCTGGCGCCAGAGCACATCCAGCGCGCTGGCAGTTTGGACATTGGCCATTAATAACTCCTGGCTTTTAGCAAAACGAAGTCGTATTCGCGATCAATACACTCCACTGAATGCACTTAGTTGCCGAAGCAAACAGGCATGCAAAAGTAATAGCAAGAGCCATACCAACTAGTAAAAGCGCCGTAAATCGGGCGTATTTTGTTAATTGTCAGACACAACAGTGTGGTTAATTCAGCGCATTGTTCATGCACTGTTGCTGGAGCAACACGTGTTGAACAGCAGGTATGCAAAACCCCTCTACCGTGGGCGTCACGGCAACGACAGCAAGTGATGCAAATGCATATGCACTGATCAAATTGTTATAAGAAAACTTTAAAACAGGTCGACTGTTGAAATGCAAACAGCCCCTTTACAAACTGTTTGGTTGACACCTGAAAGTTGCTCTTTAATTGCCGGAAATCGCTGTTTTTGGGCTGGCACGAACTCTGCAAAAGTCCGTGTGAGAGCGAGACTATACGAATAGATGCTCCACTCACTAACAGGCAGGAGCATTAATAATGAACAGTGCGTCAGAAAGGCGAGTATTACGACGTAGTGCACTGGCGACAGCTTCCAGCATGGGAATTCTCCTGATGCTGGTTCAGGCCACCGCGGTGGCTGCCGAGGACAAAGATCCTACGTTAGCCACGGTGGTGGTGACCGGTGCCGAGGCCAGCGAAGCGCAAAAAGCGCAAAAAGAACTGAAGAAAGTGGCGGGCAACACCGCCGTGGTCGACAACCGGGACATCGAGCGCGGTCGCGCAGCCAATGCCGAAGACGTTCTGGCCTTGCAACCCGGTGTGTTCGCCCAGGCCACCAGTGGGTCTAGCGCCAACAAGATTTCCATTCGTGGCTCGGGGCTCAATACCTTCTATCAAGGCTATGTGCTGGGCATCAAATTCCTCTTTGACGGCCTGCCGCTGACCGGGCCGGGCGGTACTCAGGAAGACATGCTGGACATGCAAGCGGTGGACCACACTGACGTGCTGTACGGCGCTAACGCTTACCTTTACTCCGCCTTGTCGCTGGGCGGTGCCATCAACTTTGTGAGTAAAACCGGGCGCACTGATCCAGGCAATTACGCGCGTTTTGAGGCGGGCAGTTACGGCTATCAAAAAGAGCAATTAAGCACCGGTGGGGTCGTGGGTGATGCTGATTACTACGTCAGTGTTCTGCACAACCAGCGCGATGGCTATCAGGACGACACGTCCAACAAAGGCCAAGGCTTGGTCGCCAACTTTGGCTACGTGTTCAATCCAAAGCTGGAAACGCGATTCTTTGTGCGTTATCGCGAAGAGACCCTGACCCAGGGCAACACGCTGACCAAGTACCAGCTCAAGCATGACCCGACCAGCAACACGGTGCCGATTGGTCGCAAGAAAGACGGCTCGACCCTGTTGGGCAGCAAGACCACCTACACCTTTGACGATAACGCCAAGCTGGAAGTGGGCCTGGGCTACAACGACTATCCGCTGTTGAACGGCTGGCGCTACAGCCCGTCCCCCCAAGACTGGCGCTCTAAAGACATCAACCTGACCCTGCGTTATCTGCGCACGGGCGACACGTTCCTGGGCTTGCCCAGCGACAGCAGCGTGACGTTCAGCAATACCCAGTCTTACCTGGCGGACGTGAAGTCCCATAGTCGGGTTACCGGCGCAACGCTCCAGAAAACCGATTACACCGGCTCACGCGATACGGTGTTCTCGTTGGGGAACGAGTTGCAGTTGGGCGACAAAACTTGGCTGTCCAGCGGGCTCTCGCTGATCAATGTCAAACGCAAGGCCGACATTAAATACACCACCGGCGTTAATACCAGTGCCTTCCCCAACGGTGTTGAATACACCGAAACCGATCTTGCCCCGCGTCTGGGCTTGCGCTATCAACTGACACCGGAGTTCGAGCTGTTCGGCAACGTCAGTCGTTCGGTCGATCCCCCCGTTACCTGGCAACTGGGTAGCACCGGGACCCCTTACATTCGCGATGTCCGCCCGCAAAAGGCCAACACCGTGGAGTTCGGGATTCGCGGCGGTCATGGCATCTTTGACGGCAGCCTGACCGTGTACCGTTCGTGGGTGCAAAAGGAATTGCTTTCGGTGGTCGTGCGTCAGGCCACGGCGACCCAGGACCAATTGGTGGCCACCTCCAACGGCAGCCCGACCATTCACCAGGGGATAGAGGCGGGGCTCAACGCATTGCTTTGGGAAGGCAAGAATGGTGACACGGTGTCGTTGCGTCAGGCTTACACCCTGAACGACTTCTACTACCGCCACGACTCAACGTTTGGAGATAACCAGTTGCCGGGGCTGCCGCGTCAGGTGTACCAGGCCGAGCTCCAATATCGGCAAGCGGGAGGCTTCTACGCACAACTCAATGCACGTGCGGCTTCCAGTTATTACGTCGATTTTGCCAACACCCTGAGTGCGCCGTCCTACACCTTGTGGGGAGCTAAAATCGGTTACGAAGCCCCGAGCAAAAAATGGGAAGTGTTTGTGGATGCCCGCAACCTGACCAACCAGCGCTACGCTACGGCGACCAACACCGCGTATGACGCCAAGGGCCAGGACTCGGCCAACTTCTATCCGGGCGACCCGTTCAACGTCACTACCGGCGTTTCGTTCCACTTCTGATAGGTGAAGATCAAAAGTTCGCGAGACAAGCTCGCTCCTACAGTTTTTTCGCACGATTCAAATTCCCTGTAGCCGCTGACGAGGTACGAGGCTGCGATGCGGGCCGCAGGACCGCCGTCCGGGATCGCTGCCACCCATCGCAGCCTCATTCTTCGGCAGCGACTACAGGGCATTTGGCAGGCTTTGGCATTGTGCAAATACCGCTCTCTAAGCCAAAGGTTTAGAGTGGTGCCCAGGTTTGGATCGGGCGAGCACGGCGTTATGAATATTCGATTTCTGCAGACCTTCGTTTGGGTCGCACGGCTTGGCAGTTTTCGCCTGACCGCAGAGAAGCTTTCAACCACCCAGGCGGCGGTTTCCAGTCGCATTTCAGTGCTTGAAAACGAGCTTGGGGTGCAGTTGTTTCAGCGTGATTCGCGGGGGGTGAGCCTCACGCGCGAAGGTCAGAAGGTGTTGGGCTATGCCGAACAGATGCTCGCGACCCAGCAGCGTTTGTTGCAATCGCTCGGCCAGACAGACAGCTTCGCCGGGCGCTTGCGCATCGGGGTCATGGACACGGTGATCCACAGTTGGCTCAGCGATCTGATCAGCGCCATAAGCCGCGATTACCCTCAGGTTGAAGTCGAGTTGACGGCGGATACGGCGTTAAATCTCAACGAACAACTGCTCAAGGGGCATCTGGACCTTATTTTTCAAACTGATCTGGTGCGTGCCGACGGGGTGCGCAATGTGCAACTGGCCAGCTACCCGCTGAGCTGGGTCGTGGCCAAGGACAGCCCGCTTGATCGCCGCTATGCAAGCCTTTCAGACCTCAGTCAGGAACGCTTGCTGACCTTTTCGCGGTTATCGCGGCCGCATCAGGACATGCTTAATTTTCTGCATCAGCAAGGCATTGCGACGCCCAAGGTCAGTTGCATCAACTCAGTGGCGGCGATCATCAAACTGGTGGCTGACGGCTTTGGCATAGGCGCGTTACCACCGGTGCTGGTCAGCCGTGAATTGCACAGCCAAGCGATGGTTGGGTTGCCCATGGAGGCGCCACCAGGGTTTGCGGTGTTTGTCAGTTGGCGCGTCGGAGCGGGGCTGGAATTGAACGAAGCGGTGGTCAATTTGTGTCAGCGTGTGGTCGCGGATTATCAGCGCAGCGTGTCGCACGACCATTTTGTATTGCCTGGAAACTGATACGTATTTTTTCGCCATATCTGCATCTGTTATGAGTGCAGATCAAAGCGCACAATTCCCATCAACCTCTCGAGACAGGCAAGAGTGTGAGAGCCAAGCAATACTCACCTTTTTGCCGCCCGATGTGCTGCACCTGTTTTATTACGTAGGTTTGACGGGGAAATGTGATGGGTAAGATGGCGTGGTTTTTAGGCGGTTTTTTAATACTGACCATCGGTATCGGTATTTTGGCGACCATTCCGCCGGGTTGATCAGATGTTTCCACTCAGATGCGGGCATACCTGTGTTGCCCGCTCTGCCAATCACACTTCGACGACGCCCGCAGGTTGAATGCGTTTATTCGATCGTAAAATCGACCGCGTAGTTATAGGGGTAGACGTCTGAGTGCTGTCTTAACCGGGAATTGCAATCTCCTGGGCCGATGACGCTGTGAGTCCAGAAGTAATTAACTCTTGGCGACTGATGAAGATACGACTTTTCATAGGCGTATAAGAAGCTGGTTTCAAACTGCAGTATTTCTTTGCCAATGCTGTAGGCGAACCGGGCTTCAAAAATGGGCTTCTTAACACCGTATTCAATCAATATGTCGCCCTTGAAGTGGGGGGCTGCATGGAACTGGAAAACATTCCTGCTGTGGGCGGAAAACTCAGGAGGGAAGCCTCCCTCTCTGCCGCTGTGGGTACCTTCTATTCTTTTTAGTTCATGCGCTGTGTTGTTGATTACGCGCAGGTTAACTATCAGTGTGTCGCTGAATTTGCTATTCATTTTTGAGATCCTTCTCATTGGGTGAATAGCTGAAGATTAGAGCCTTAACTGAGGTGTTGTCGGTGTCATCGTCTTTTCATTGATGCCGTTAGTTCGTTTTTTAAGGTAAGAATCATCTTGGTTGTTTCTCAGGCAGATGCAGCTTTTTCTAGTACGAGCTTTTAGGCAGCAAGAGTTCTGCGCACAGTCCGCCCCCTTCGCGGTTACTCAGGCCAAGCGAGCCCCCTAAGGCAATTGCCAGTTGCTGGGCTATCGCCAGCCCGAGCCCGGTGCCGCCCGTGTCGCGATTGCGTGAGCTCTCAACCCGGTAGAACGGCTTCAACACTTCGCGCAGTTCTTCAGCTGAAATACCCGGCCCGCGATCAAGCACTTTGATTGATACGTTGCCGTTGGCTTCAGCGCTGACTACCAACTCGGCCGCTCCAGAAAACTTCAAGGCATTGTCCAGCAAGTTGATCAGTACCCGGCGCAGGGCGTGGGGGCGGGTTTCGATGGGGGAGCCATAGCTGCCACTGCTGTTAACCGCCTTGCCCACGTCTTGATAGTCGAACACGATGCTGTCGACAAAGGCATCCAGGTCGAGTTTGCAGTTGGCCTCGGTTGAGCCGTGCACGCTGCGGGCGTAGGCCACACCCTCGCGGACCAGATGTTCCATTTCCCCCAGATCACTCAGCAGTTTGTCGCGCTCGATCGAGTCGTCCATAAACTCGGCGCGCAGTTTCATGCGAGTAATGGGGGTCTGCAAATCGTGGGAAATGGCCGCGAGAATCTGCATGCGCTCTTTGAGATAGTCTGCGATGCGCTGCTGCATGGCATTAAAGGCCACGGCGGCATGGGCGACCTCGGTCGGGCCGCTTTCGTCCAGATGCTGGATGCGGGCATTCGGGTCCAGGCTTTCTACCGCCCGCGACAGCCGGCTGAGCGGGCGTATCGCCAGCCTCACCGCCATCCAGGTGCAGCCCAGCAGCAGCGCCAGTTGCAGCACCAAAACTACCGGTAGCCACAGGGCTACGGGAATGTCGGCGGGGCGCACGTCAATGGTCACGGGGTTGCCGTCAGCCAGTTGTAAAAACACCTGATAGTGCGGGCGCACGCCGGGGATGTCGGCAAAAGTCAGGGCGTAATGTTGGCCCAGCGTGTCTTTGATCGAGGAGGCCGACATGGGCGGGTCTGCAGTGTCCATGGGCACACCGCTGTCACCTTTGGTCAGCAGGTACTGGTAATGCTCCCGATTCAGGCGCGAGAGCCAGGCCTGACGCTCTTCGGCGGGCAGGCGGTCCAGGATGGCAACGGACGTTGAAATGTCGTTTTCCATGTTGTTGAGCATGGTCGAACGGGCGCTCAAATAGCGCTCATAGAACTGCACGCTGAACGACAGACCATTAGCCAGCAGCAGACTTACCAGAAAGATCAGCGACAATTGCGACGCCAGGGTTTTGGGCCAGCGCAGCCATTTCATAGTGATGCACCGAGAATTTTCACGGGCAGTGAGAACACATAGCCTTCACTGCGCACAGTTTTGATACAGGCCGGTTCGCGGGCATCATCGAGCAAGCGTTGACGCAAACGACTGACCAGCAGGTCGATGGAACGATCAAACAAGTCGGCATCACGGCCCTGTGTCAGGTTGAGCAATTGATCGCGGCTGAGGACCCGCTGAGGATGGTCAAGGAACACCCGCAGCAGGCGGTATTCGGCGCCACTGAGCGCGACCATGGTGTCGTCCTCATCCAGTAAATGGCGGGCGCTGGTGTCCAGCCGCCAACGGCCAAAAGCCAACAAGCTGCCACTGTCGGTGACCTGCAAGTTGGGCGGTAACATGCGCGTACGCCTTAAAACGGCGTTGATCCGAGCAAGCAGTTCACGGGCCGCGAAGGGTTTGACCAGGTAGTCGTCGGCGCCCATTTCGAGGCCGATAATGCGGTCGGTTTCGTCACTGCGTGCTGTCAGCATTAATACCGGCGTGGCCTTGTGCTTGCCGGCGCGCAGTTCGCGGCACAGCAACAAGCCATCATCACCGGGCATCATGATGTCCAGCACAATCAAGTCGACAGGTGTGCTTTCCAGAAAGCTGCGCATTTGCCTGCCGTCGGCAACCACGGTGGTGCGCAGACCATTCTTTTTCAGGTAATTGCCCACCAGTTCGCGAATCTCACGATCATCGTCAACGATCAGGATGTGATCGACATGCTCCATGGCTTTAATCTCTCGCGGGTGGTTGGTGAGGCGCATCATAGCCAGAGACCGCGCTCTTGCCTGCAGGCCTTTGTATTTCAGTGTATCTGAGGTTTTACAGATACATCCTGAGGCAAAAATCTTCAGGCCGTTCTCACCCGGCCTTGGTCTGGAATGTATCGCTGTGTATCTGCAGGTCCTCCAGATACGCAAAGAGTCATCGAGGCCGATTTTCGACACATTCGCGATACCTCACGGGCTTTGAATAGGACCCATCGAGATACCAAGCCTCGATGACTCTTAACCAAGACTGTGAGGAACTGATCATGAACATTAAAGCTACCTGTGCTGCCGGTGTGTTTGCCGCGTTAAGCCTGTTTGCCCTGGGTGCCCAGGCTCAAGAAATGCCCGTTGCGCAAAACTACACCTACGGCACGCATCTGGATGTGAAGAAGGTGCTGGCTATCACTGAAGACCCAGGTTACGACTGCCAGGTGGTCAAATCGCACATGACCTACCTAGACTCCAAGGGGCAAACCCAGCAACTCAACTACCTGAAAGTTTCGCAAAACTGCAACGAGGGCGGCTAGTCCATGGCTGGCAAGTTTGCAGGTGTTGGCCGGGCTGCGCGTTGGCTGGCGTTGCTGGGTGCGATGGCCGCGAGTGGAGGAGCGTTCGCGGCCCAAGAAGGCGGTGTGCCGATGCCGGCGTTGTCCGGCGCCGTTGAATGGCTTAACTCTCCGCCGCTGACACGCGAGTCGTTGCGCGGCAAAGTGGTGCTGGTAGATTTCTGGACCTATGGCTGTATTAACTGTCAGCGCAGTCTGCCTTATGTCAACGCATGGGCAAAAAAGTACGCCAAAGAAGGGCTGGTGGTGATTGGCGTGCATACGCCTGAGTATGAAGAAGAGCGAGTGGTCGAAAACGTACGCCAGCAGGTGGAGAAGTTGGGTATTGAATACCCGGTTGCAATCGACAATAACAGCGTAATCTGGCGCGCCTTTGATAACCAGTATTGGCCTGCCCACTATTTTGTTGATGCTAAAGGCCAAGTGCGGGCCACGCATTTTGGCGAAGGTATGTATCAACAGCAGGAACAATTTATTGAGCGTTTACTTGCCGAGAGTCATGAGCAGTGATGGGGCATCTGAATGCTGGGTTTGAACGGCATATGTCAGTTTATTCTGTGATGTAGGTGGGTAAGTTCGACTTGAGTGATAAATGGCGGTTTTATTACGCGCAAAGTGCTTCACTTTTTATTTATCAATAATTAAGAGTGAAGTGTGATGTTGAACCGAGAAATAATGTTGAAGTTATTCCCCAAGAGTGCACGGCACGTTGATAGCTATTTACCGCTGATGCATGGCGTAATTGAACGATGCCAGATTAATACCCCGCAGCGGATAGCCGCTTTTCTGTCCCAAGTGGGGCACGAAAGTACCGGTTTCACGGTACTTGTCGAGAACCTCAATTACAGCGCAGATGGTTTGGCCATGACCTGGGGCACGCGCTTTGCCTTGAAGGACTCTGCGGGTAAATACGTGATGGTCAAGGACGGAAGCCGCTTGCGGCGTATGCCCAATAGCGATGCGCAATTGTTGCATCGCAAGCCTGAGGCTATTGCCAATCGGGTTTACAGTGATCGCTTGGGCAATGGCTCCGAGACGTCGGGGGAGGGCTGGCTCTATCGCGGTCGGGGTTTGATTCAAGTCACCGGCAAGAGCAACTATCGCGCCTGTAGCCTTGCGCTGTTTGCAGATGAGCGCTTGCTCGCGACGCCCCACTTGCTGGAAGACTGGCAATGGGCGGTGGCGAGTGCGGGTTGGTATTGGCAGGCACGCGGTATTAATAAGTGGGCTGATGGCGATGATTTTGCATCGGTCACCAAGGCGGTCAATGGTGGTCTGAATGGGCATGCCGAGCGCTTGGCGGTTTACCGCGAGGCGCTGCATTTATTGGCGGTGCACCCGTGATGCAGCACTTGCTGCTCGACGGATTCAAGGGGCTGTTGAGCTTTCACAGCTGACGCCATGAAACCTCAACAGGCCAAGGGTGGCGCCTTAACTGACGACGCGATAGCAGGGCACGTAAGCGGCGCCGCCTGGCAGCTTCATGCGGTGTTGTTTAACGAAGGCATGCAGCAGTTTGTCCAGCGGCTTCATGATCGTGGCGTCACCGTGAATCTCATACGGGCCGTGCTTTTCGATCAGGTGAATGCCTTTTTCTTTGACGTTGCCGGCCACGATCCCGGAGAAAGCCTGGCGCAGGTTGATGGCCAGTTCATGGGGTGGCAGGCCGCTGCGCAATTGCAGGTTGGCCATGTTGGCATGGGTCGGGTCGAATGGGCGCTGGAACCCTTCATCGATTTTCAGCAACCAGTTGAAGTGAAATGCGTCATTGCGCTCGCGGCGGAACTGCTTCACCTCTTTTAGCCCTGCGGTCATTTGGCGGGCCACTTCAGGCGGGTTGTCGATGATGATCTGGTAGTGCTGTTGTGCCGCCTCGCCCAGGGTGGCGCCGACAAACTCGTGCAGCTGTTGCAGGTAAGGTTCGGCTTCTTTGGGACCCGTCAGAATGACCGGGAAGGGCACGTCCTTGTTGTCCGGGTGCATCAGAATCCCGAGCAGGTACAAAAACTCTTCAGCCGTGCCCGCACCGCCCGGGAAGATGATGATGCCGTGCCCTACACGCACAAACGCTTCGAGGCGTTTTTCGATGTCGGGCAGAATCACCAGTTCGTTAACGATTGGGTTAGGGGCTTCGGCGGCGATGATGCCGGGCTCTGTCAGGCCCAGATAACGCCCCCCCACCAGGCGTTGCTTGGCGTGAGAAATGGTGGCGCCCTTCATCGGGCCTTTCATCACGCCGGGGCCACAGCCGGTGCAGATGTCCAGGCTACGCAAGCCCAGTTCATGGCCGACTTTTTTGGTGTATTTGTACTCTTCGGTGTTGATCGAGTGGCCACCCCAGCACACCACGATCTTGGGGTCTACACCAGGGCGCAGGGTGCGGGCGTTGCGCAGAAAATGGAAGACGTAGTCAGTGATGCCGGCTGAAGAGCTCAGGTCAATGCGTGTACTTTCAAGACCGCTTTCGGTGTAGACAATGTCGCGCAGGGCACTGAACAGCATCTCTCGGGTACTGGCGATCATTTCGCCGTCGACAAAGGCATCGGCCGGTGCATTCAGCAGTTCAAGGCGAACACCACGGTCTTGCTGGTGAATCCGGACTTCGAAATCCTTATAGGCTTCCAGAATGGTTTTGGCGTTGTCGACATGAGCACCGGTGTTGAGGATAGCCAGTACGCATTGGCGGAACAGTGTGTAACTGCTGCCTGAGCCGACTTCGCTCAGTTGTTGCACTTCACGTTGCGAGAGCGTCTCCAGGCTGCCTTTCGGGCTGACCGAAGCATTGATGACTTGTCTTTGAACCATTGTGGGCTTCCTGTGAGCGGGATCAAAAATGGCGTGGCGCAGCTTTATGAGTTCATATCAGCACTTCGCATTGGCCGAGCGAGAGGTCCCAACTCTTACGTCTTTGGATTCATTCGATTAAAGCATAGTGCCTCTGTGCAGGCATGTCGCAGAGCGATCCACCTTACGCGGGTCGCGTTGGCTACAGTAACACCGCGCACGCAGAAGACCAGCTATCGATCGGCTAACTTTAGCCGAGGTCTCTGAGCAATTACGGTGTCTGCAAGGGACGGTCAACGGTAGGGCCAGGGCACGGTTTTAAGCGAGGATTTACAGGCATGGATGCGCAGATCCAGGGTTTCGACTGCCCGGCAGGGGCAGTCGAAACGTCGACACGGCGGTGCCGTTTTTAACGGTCAGGCAGCCGGTTGGGCCTGCACATGATGGGACAGTGCTTCCTGAAGTTTTTTCTCTTGCTCAGGGGACAACGAGGTACGCAGAACCTTGCCCTCGAAGCCTGCTTTTTGCAGTTCTTCCAGCACTCTCTCCGGTTGGTATTTGCGCAATAGCACAAACAGCGCCGAAGAGTTGTTCGGAATGGTTTCGCCCAGATTCTTGATGAACTTGTCGTCGATCCCGTAATCGCTCAACGAGCCAGACAGTGCACCGGCGCCAGCGCCCAGGGCGCCACCAATGGCAAAACCGGCCAGCGGGTTGAGGAACAGCAGGCCAACCAGTGCGCCCCAAAGCCCGCCAGTGACCAGGCCCGAGGTGGCGCCAATAGCGGTCAGGTTGACGCTTTGTTTGACGTGGAGCTTGCCTTCACCGTTACGCGTAACAATGACCGAGTCTTCGAGCTCAACCAGATATTCTTTGCTCAACGACACCAGCTCGGTGAGCGCGCGGTCGGCGGTTTGGGTGTCTGAAAATCCCACTACGATTAGATCGGACATGTCTTTCATTCCTTGACAATACAGGTCCAGCCCAGAGGGGCTGATATTAAAAGGAGTCGCTCAGTCGCCATGATGCAGGGGCATCGTGGCCGCAGTGATTCAGAGAATTTGAGTCTTCTGCGAGGATAGAGCGTGGTCGCAAACCTGGATATGTCAAGTCAGCAGCGCGTCACTGCCAGCAATCACGGGGCATGATTGCGGAAAAAACGGGGATGGTTTCAATCGTGGAGGGCTGGCTAGGCAGCCCTGACACTCACTCCAAGGGCTGATACCTCGGAGAATTAAGACTGGTTGCCTTTGTCCGATGCATTCAGACCTGCCTGGATGCGTTGATAGATTTCTTCGCGGTGTACTGCGACGTCTTTCGGCGCGTTGATGCCGATTCTGACCTGCTGCCCGCTGACTCCTAAAATAGTGATCGTAATATCGTCACCGATGTTTATGCTTTCACCAACTTTACGGGTGAGTATCAGCATTTTTTTCTCCTTGATGGCTTTGTAAGGCACGTCTCTGAGACGGTGCGGCTTCGGTCATGGCTACAGAATACTGCTAAGTGCATATAAATGCGCCGCTCATTACAGACGTCATAGCCAGAGGTAAAATTCCCCGAACGAGGGAAGCTCATGCCTATGAAGCTTAAATAGGGGCGGATTTGATTTGTTCAAGGAGAGCAAAGGCCACTGCCCCAGTGATAAAATCGACCCACTCATACAGATAGGGGAAACGCAGTGCGTAAAGTCATCGTGATGACAGCAATATTGGCCTTGACGGCTTGCGGTCAGGAGTCTAACGATAAAATCGAGCAGGCTAAAGCGGCTTCTCACTCTACGGTGGTCCAGGTGCCTGTTGCTCACTGGGCGCTGGAGCTCACTGAAGGGCAGAGAGCGACGATTACGGATACCACTGGCAGGCTGCTGGATAATGGCTTTGTTCCCTACATTCTCGAAAAAGACGGTGTGCAACATTTCTTGATCGGCCCTTATGCGACCGAGGCTCAAGCCCGGGAAGTGCAAGAACAGATCAAGCTCAAACCCAAGCTCGAAGGCATTGAAACCGACGTGATAGAGCTGCCGCCTTCGCCTTGATCGACTACCTGTCAGCCATGGTTCAAGCGTAGTGCCCAACGGGCACTACGCGAATGTCGCCACCTGTTTTTTTTAAGCGTGCCCGGCGCTACCGCTCCAGGCGAGAGCAGGATTACAGCAATACGATGCCCTGATTACACGCACATTAAGCGCGTGTCGCCGGCAATCTGGACATGCAAGTTGTTCAGCGTTTAGAAAGGTGTGACAAGCCCCAGGGCCGTTGCTTTGATCAACGCAGCGCTACGGCTCGAAACGCCGAACTTAAGACGAATATTGCCGAAATGAAAGTTGACCCCCGACTCCGTGCATTTGAGGATCAGCGCAATCTCCCAGGAGGTTTTGCCCTGAGCCCCCCAAGCGAGCACTTCCTTTTCTTTGGGGGTGAGTTTGATGGCGCTCAGAGCGTTTTCTTTGGTCTGGGCGTCAGGCTGCAGGTATGTTGATTGTCCACTGGTCGCTGATTGAGGCTGATGCATGGCAAGACGCTCCCATAGATCAAAAAACGTAAGTGGGTTGTAGGAAGTTCCTCTCTAATCGAGAGGAAAATCCCGTAGGACTTTTCCTTGCTGTGGGCTTATTTATAAACCGTTCTGCGGTGTTTGGAACCTGTCAAAAATAACAGTCTGAACACATTTCAGAGGGTGGACCGACAGGCGAGCTTGCGCGTTGCTGTGTGCTCTGACTGACCCCTTAATCCAGGCTCAGCCCTTGCGTGCAGCGGGCAGATGGCGCAAGTTTTATCTGGACACATATCGACGAATCGTGACGACAAGGGCCGCACGCAATGAGCAATCACAAGATCGAAATTCGTCGCAGCAATGTCGAAAAAATCCTTCTCGGAGCCGAAAAGGTCTTTGCCGAAAAAGGCTTTGCGGGCACCGCCATGGCGGATATTGCCGCTGAAGTTGAGCTGCCTCGTTCCAACTTGCACTATTACTTCAGTACCAAAACCGAGCTGTATAACGCGGTTTTGCTGGGTTTGCTGGAAGTGTGGAAACAAGATGCGCTGTGTTTTGAAACCTATGATGACCCGCGCCTGGTCCTCAGCAGTTACATTCGCGCCAAGATGACCCACTCGCGTACGCGGCCCTACGGCTCGAAAGTCTGGGCAGACGAAATCATCCATGGCGCGCCCACATTGGGGCTCACGCTGGATGCGAGTCTCTATGATTGGGCAAAAATGAAAGAAGCCAAAATCCGCCAGTGGGTGGCAGACAAACGGATATTGCCGGTAGAGCCCTCCAGCGTGTTGTTCATGATCTGGGCTTCAACCCAGCATTACGCAGACTTCGATCACCAGGTGAATATCATCAACGAGCATCAGCCGTTGAGTGACATCCAGTTCGAACGCGCCATACACAGTGTCACCAGCATCATCCTGCGCGGAATCGGGCTGGAGCCGTGAAGGATTCTTCCCCCGACCGTAGTCGCTGAGGAGCGGAGCGAGGCTGCGATCAAGAGCAAACGATCGCAAGCCAGCCCGCTCCCACAAGGGTGTCAGGAAGCCACGTGGTACGGATTACGCGGATCGTGGTTCCAGTCCAGGAACGGCTTGCCGGTATTTTGCGGCACCATCTCGATACAGTCGTCTACCGGGCAGGTGATCTGGCACAGGTTGCACCCCACGCACTCATCATCAATCACTTCATAGCGATGCGTACCGTCGGCCAGTTTCTGGCTGGAAATGGCCTGGTGCGAGGTGTCTTCGCAGGCGATGTGGCAACGACCACAGCCTATGCATGCCTCTTGATCGATCTTGGCGATGACTTGGTAATTTATATCCAGATATTTCCAGTCGGTGGTATTGCCCACGGCTCGACCCGAAAAGTCCTCCAGGCTCGAATAACCTTGGCTGTCCATCCAGCGCGACAAACCGTCTTTCATTTCGTCAACAATCCGAAACCCGTGGAGCATGGCAGCGGTGCACACTTGCACGGCGCCACAGCCCAGGGCGATAAATTCCGCTGCATCGCGCCAACTGCCAATGCCGCCAATCCCGCAGATCGGCAAGCCTTGGGTCTGAGGGTCGCGGGCAATTTCGGCCACCATGTTCAGCGCGATCGGCTTGACCGCCGAGCCGCAGTAACCTCCGTGAGTGCTCTGGCTGCCCACCACAGGCAGGGCGACCATGCGATCCAGGTCGACACTGGTGATCGAGTTGATGGTGTTGATCAACGACACCGCATCGGCACCGCCGCGATGGGCCGCCCGGGCGCTGAGGCGGATATCGGTGATGTTGGGCGTCAGCTTGACGATCACCGGCAGCGAGCAGTACGTCTTGCACCAGCGCGTGACCATTTCCACGTACTCCGGCACCTGGCCAACGGCCGCGCCCATGCCGCGTTCCGGCATGCCGTGGGGGCATCCAAAGTTCAGCTCGATGCCATCAGCGCCCGTGGCTTCAACCAGCGGCAGGATGTACTTCCAGGCTTGCTCCTCACACGGCACCATCAGTGACACAATCAGTGCGCGGTCCGGCCAGTCCTTTTTGACCTGAGTGATTTCACGCAGGTTGATTTCCAGCGAGCGGTCGGTGATCAGCTCGATATTGTTGATGCCCATGACTTCACGGTTAGGCCCGAAATGCGCGGAGTAGCGTGAAGAGACGTTGACCGCTGCCGGGTCTTCGCCCAGGGTTTTCCAGACCACGCCGCCCCAGCCCGCTTCATAGGCGCGGACCACGTTATAGGCTTTGTCGGTCGGCGGCGCAGAGGCCAGCCAGAAGGGATTGGGGGCTTTGATACCGGCGAAGTTAATCGAGAGATCGGCCATTTACGCAGCCTCCTGAGTGAGCATGAGTTGGGCATGAATGGCTTGCGCGGCCAGCTTGCCGTGTTGCACCGCTTGCACGGTCAGGTCCTGGCCCAGCGAGGTGCAATCGCCACCGGCATACACGCCGGGGATGCTGGTGCGCAGGTGCTCATCCACGGTAATCCGGTCGCCTGTGCGCTGGAGTGAATGGGCCAGTGGGTCGCTCAGGGTGGCTTCGTCAAAGGTTTGGCCGATGGCCTTGAACACCGCATCGGCGGCCAGCTCAAAGGTTTCGCCGGTTTTCTCCAGGCGCCCGTCTGCTAGGCGGGTGCGGGCAAAGCGCATGCCGCGAACCTGGCCCTGATCGTCGAGCAACACCTCATCGGGTTGGGCCCAGGTCATCAGGCGTACCTGATTGGCTTTGGCGATGTCTTGCTCATGGCCGGTTGCGCCCATGTCTTCTTGACCACGGCGATACACCAGGTTCACCTCGCGGGCGCCCAGACGGGCCATTTGCACGGCCATGTCGATGGCGGTATTGCCCGCGCCGAGCACGATGCAGCGTTCGGCCAGTGGCAGTTGGGTCAGGTCGTCGCTTTGACGCAGCTCGCGAATGTAGTCAGTGGCAGCCAATACACCGGGCGCCTCTTCATTGGCCAGACCGAGCTGCCGACTGGCGGCCAGGCCGATGGCCAGAAAGACCGAATCAAATTGCTGGTGCAAGTCGCTCAGGCTCAGGTTGTCGCCCAAACGCTGGCCGTGGCGAACTTCGATGCCACCAATTTGCAAGACAAAATCCACTTCACGTTGAGCGAAATCGTCCACCAGTTTGTATTTGGCGATGCCGTATTCATTGAGCCCGCCGGATTTTTCCCGTGCTTCGAAAATCACCACCTCGTGCCCGTGCATCGCCAGCCGATGGGCGCAGGCCAACCCGGCCGGGCCCGCGCCGACCACGGCAATGCGCTTGCCGGTTGAGGCGGCGCGGGTGAACGGGTACTCGTTGAATTGCGCATGATCAATCGCATAGCGCTGCAACAAGCCGATCAATACCGGCGCACATTCCTGCGCGTTATTGCGCACACACGCTTGCTGGCACAGCACTTCAGTGGGGCACACGCGGGCGCAACTGCCGCCGAGAATGTTGGCCGAGAGGATTTTCTGCGCAGCGCCTTGAACGTTTTCCTGCTGGATATTGCGAATAAACGACGGAATGTCGATGTCGCTAGGGCACGCATTCACACACGGTGCGTCGTAGCAATACAGGCAACGCGAGCTTTCCAGTTCAGCCTGACGGGCGCTGAGCGGTGGCGCCAGATCAGTGAAGTGACTGGCCAGCACCAGCGCATTTTCGTGGGGGTGCGGTAGATGATTCAGGGACTTGATCACAGGAATTGCCTCACGGTTGTGGGAAGCGTCTGCCTCTGACGGGCAGTGGTGGTGTACTCAGCGCTTAACAGCAACGGGCTGGTGATGCTCTGCGCGCTTTTTCAACAGGTCGAACACGGCGGGGTAGGCCGGGCGTTCGATATAACGCCCGGCGCCGCGTTCGGCCCGCAAATCGCCATCGGCCCAGACCACCCGGCCTTGGCTGATGGTGTGACTGGGCACCCCGCGCACGGTCTTGCCTTCGAATATGTTGAAGTCGACCTGCTGGTGGTGGGTTTTAGCGGAAATGGTGCGTGTGCCCTGCGGGTCCCACAGCACCAGATCGGCATCGGCGCCGACGCGGATTGCACCTTTGCGCGGGTACAGGTTGAAAATTTTCGCGGTGTTGGTCGAGGTCAACGCCACGAACTCCTGCATCGACAAGCGCCCGGTGTTCACGCCTTCATCCCAGAGCACGGCCATACGGTCTTCGATACCCGCCGTGCCGTTAGGAATTTTGCTGAAGTCGTCACGCCCGGCGGCCTTTTGCTCCGCGCAGAAACAGCAATGGTCGGTGGCGGTGGTGTGCAAATTGCCGGATTGCAGGCCGTGCCACAGCGCTTGTTGGTGGCCCTGTGGACGGAAGGGCGGGCTCATCACATAGCCGGCGGCGGTTTGCCAGTCGGGGTTTTGATACACGCTGTCATCGAGCAGCAAATGCCCGGCCAGCACTTCGCCGTACACCGGCTGGCCCTGGCTGCGGGCATAGGTGATTTCGTCCAGCGCTTCACGGGTCGAGACGTGCACCAGGTACAACGGCGTGCCAATAGTTTGCGCGATGCGAATGGCCCGGCTAGCGGCTTCGCCCTCAACTTGCGAAGGGCGAGACAGCGGGTGGGCTTCCGGGCCGGTGATGCCCTGTGCCAGCAGCTTGCGTTGCAAGTGGTACACCAGCTCGCCGTTTTCTGCGTGCACGGTGGGCACCGCGCCCAGTTCCAGGCAGCGTTCAAAGCTTGCGACCAAGGTGTCATCGGCGGCCATGATCGCGTTTTTGTAGGCCATGAAATGTTTGAAACTGTTGATGCCGTGGTGGCTCACCAGCTCGGCCATTTCTTCGCGGACCTGCTCGCTCCACCACGTGATGGCGACATGGAAACCGTAGTCCGACGCGGACTTCTCAGCCCAGCCGCGCCACTGGTGAAAAGCCTCCAGCAACGACTGCTGAGGGTTGGGAATGACAAAGTCAATAATCGACGTTGTCCCGCCTGCCAGTCCTGCCGCCGTACCACTGAAAAAGTCTTCACTGGCAACAGTGCCCATAAACGGTAACTGCATATGCGTGTGGGGATCGATACCGCCGGGGAGTAAATATTGGCCACTGCCATCCAGCACTTCACAACTGGGCGGAACTTCAAGATCAGTGCCAATTGCGCGGATTAGACCGTCTGCGCAATAAACATCAGCGCGGTAACTTTCATCATGGGTCACAAGCGTAGCGCCACGGATTAACAGCGACATACCAAGTTCCTCGCAGGCAGACCGGCTGGGGCCGGTTCTAATGTTGTTATTACGACCGTAGTACAGGTTTTTATTCCTGCCACTGGTGACAGGAATAAAATCTAGTGGGTTGTTGAGGAATGAGCAAACATTATTTTTAAGTATGTGTGAGTGACTTAATTTATTGATTTATATAGGTTTAATATTGAAATCACCAAATTGGTGCGCGCTTTAACCATTTCGGCGCACTTGACAGGAATTAAATATGGGTGAAGTTTCTTATGCTAAATCAGGCGCTTGAAGTCTTCGGAGAACAGCCAGAGCCAAACAAAAATAAATAAGCGTGCACCGATATGTTTCGTTTAGTTCTATCCGGCAATGCAAACTATTCTTGATAAGGGTTTATCGGCGTGTTATGTGCGGTTTAAAAGTGCTTATAAACCAGCGAGTTGTAAGGTGTGAACACAACTGTCCGTGAACACAATAATTAACACGGCACAGTTTTTGATTGTCGCTGCCATTACCTCACCGTCAAGGTTCGCAGGTGATTGCACAGAGAATCGCTCTGCGTCCGTGCGCAGGGTTAATCACCATAAAAAGAGAGTGAATGAGCATGCAACCGAGCAGATCCCAAGTCACCGAACGCAATGGTTTGTACGAATTGGAAGCCGGGCCTGAAGTTCTCGATAGCCCCCGGTACAACCACGACATAGCTCCCACCCGCGTGCATGAACGCACCTGGAACAAATGGCACATCACCGCGCTGTGGGTGGGCATGTCGATTTGTGTGCCGACTTACACCCTGGGCGGCGTATTGACCGCTTACTTCGGGCTGTCCGTCGGTGAGGCGCTGCTGGCGATTTTGCTGGCCAATATCGTGGTGCTGATCCCGCTAACGCTCAACGCTTTTGCAGGCACCAAATACGGGATTCCCTTTCCGGTACTGTTGCGTTCCTCGTTCGGCATCCTCGGCTCCAACGTCCCGTGCCTGATCAGGGCACTGGTGGCCTGTGGCTGGTTCGGGATCCAGACCCTGTTCGGAGGCCTGGCTATTCACCTGTTTCTGGGCTCGGTGTTTGAGGGCTGGAAAAACCTGGGGGGCATCGGTGAAGTCATCGGTTTCATGCTGTTCTGGGCGCTCAATCTGTGGGTAGTACTGCGCGGCGCCGAATCGATCAAATG
Organism: Pseudomonas helleri; assembly: GCF_001043025.1. Taxonomy (GTDB): domain Bacteria; phylum Pseudomonadota; class Gammaproteobacteria; order Pseudomonadales; family Pseudomonadaceae; genus Aquipseudomonas; species Aquipseudomonas helleri. The sequence continues at coordinate 209,019 of NZ_JYLD01000005.1, forward strand.
GCTCGAAACCCTCTCTGCGCCGCTGTTGGTGCTGGTAGGGCTGGGCTTGCTGGTGTGGGCCTTGCCGAATGTGTCGATGACCGAACTGCTGGCCCAACCGCCGAAACGCCCTGAAGGGGCCAGCGTGTATGGCTACTTCTTTGCCGGGCTGACGGCGATGGTGGGTTTTTGGGCCACCTTGTCGCTGAATATTCCCGACTTCAGCCGCTATGCCAAAAGCCAGAAAGACCAGATCCTGGGGCAGATATTTGGCCTGCCGCTGACCATGTTTCTGTTCGCCGCCCTAGGCGTGATCATGACCGCCGCCTCGCAAAAACTGGTGGGCGTAACCGTCTCCGACCCCGTCAGCCTGATCGGCCATATCCAGAGCCCTGGCTGGGTCGCGCTGGCCATGGCGTTGATCATCATCGCCACCTTGTCGACCAACACCGCCGCCAACATCGTTTCCCCAACCAATGACTTCCAGAACATTGCGCCCAAGCTCATCAACCGCACCACGGCGGTGATCTTGACCGGGCTGGTGGGGCTGCTGCTGATGGCCCATGAGCTGCTGAAAAAACTCGGTTTGCTGGTCTCGGATGTCAGTCTCGAGACCGTGTATTCCAACTGGTTGCTGGGTTACTCCAGCCTGCTGGGGCCGATTGCCGGGATCATGGTGGTCGACTATTTCATCATCCGTCAGCAAAAACTCGATCTCGCCGGGCTCTACCGCGACGGCGTGTACCCGGCCTGGAACTGGAAAGGTTTTATCGCCTTCGGCGTGCCGGTGGTCTTGACCCTGATGTCGTTGGGCAGCAGCGCTTTCAGCTGGTTTTATGACTACGGCTGGTTCACCGGGTCGCTGCTCGGTGCCGCGATTTACTACGGCTTGTGCCGCCTGAGCAGCCCGCAAACAGCGGCTGCCAAAAGCACGCTCTGACCCAATAAAAACTGCCTGAGGAATAACAATATGAACGCAGCACATCCCCTTCAGCAGCAAGCCACCCAGTCGATCAACGGTGAACGCCTGTGGGCGTCACTGATGGAACTGGCCAAACTGGGCGCCACGGTCAAAGGCGGCGTGTGCCGCCTGGCCCTGACCGACCTCGATCGTCAGGCACGGGACATTTTTGTGCGCTGGTGCGAAGACGCCGGTTGCACCGTCAGCGTCGACGCCGTGGGCAATATCTTTGCCCGTCGACCGGGGCTTAGTCCTGACCTGCCGCCAGTGATGACCGGCAGCCACATCGACACTCAACCTACGGGCGGCAAGTTTGATGGCTGTTTCGGCGTGCTGGCCGGGGTCGAAGTGCTGCGTACCCTCAATGACCTCAACATCCAGACCCAAGCGCCGATTGAAGTGGTGGTGTGGACCAACGAAGAAGGTTCGCGCTTTGCCCCGTGCATGATGGGCTCGGGGGTGTTTGCCGAAAAGTTCACCCTGGAAGAAACCCTCGCCAAAACCGATGCCCAAGGCGTGACTGTTGGCGAAGCGCTGAACGCCATTGGCTATGCAGGCAGTCGCAAGGTCAGCGGGCATCCGGTGGGTGCTTATTTTGAAGCGCACATTGAGCAGGGGCCGATTCTGGAAGACGAACGCAAAACCATCGGTGTGGTGCTCGGGGCGCTGGGGCAAAAATGGTTCGATCTCAATCTGCGCGGCGTCGAAGCCCATGCCGGGCCAACCCCCATGCACCTGCGCAAAGACGCGCTGGTCGGCGCGGCGGCCGTGGTCGCCGCGGTCAACAAAGCCGCCCTGGGCCATCAGCCCCATGCCTGCGGCACCGTGGGCTGCCTGCAAGCGTACCCTGGCTCACGCAACGTCATCCCCGGTGAAGTGCGCATGACCCTGGACTTTCGTCACCTGCAGCCGGAACGGCTGGACTCGATGATCAGCGAAGTGCACGAAGTGATTGAGGCTACGTGCGCCAAACATGGGCTGAGTTTTGAACTCACTCCGACGGCGGATTTCCCGCCGCTGTACTTCAACCCTGACTGCGTCAACGCGGTGCGCAATGCGGCGAGTGAGCTTGGCTTAAGCCACATGGACATCGTCAGCGGGGCAGGGCACGACGCGATCTTCCTCGCCGAACTGGGCCCGGCGGGCATGATCTTCGTGCCCTGTGAAGGCGGCATCAGCCACAACGAAATCGAAAACGCCGACCCCAAAGACCTTGCAGCGGGTTGCGCGGTGCTGCTCAAAGCCATGCTGGCAGCCTCCGAAACCGTAGCTGCCCAGCACTAACTTCCTCCCTATACACTTGGGCTCTGAAACTGCCACAGGCTGTGATCTTTTGACTTTGAAAATCTCAAGATCGCAGGTTGCGGCAGCTTCTGTGCAAGTGTGTCTCGTTACCGCGTGTCTTAATTAAATCGACTCCAGGCAACAGCCCTTAAACTAAGGCATTAAGGTAGTTACTTCGGCGGGCTATAGACATGCTTGGTAATCGGCTGTCTTGCGATGCCGTGATCCGTGGGTTGCTTAATAGCGCTGATAATAATTCAAGTTGTTGCTGAATATTGTTTGAATGCGCGTCAGTGGCGCCTGATGAAGTTATGAAAACAATGAGTTAGGAGTGGCTGAAAGCTTCAGGTGTAGTCCTGTGTAGGAATTTTCAATTATATTTTATTTGTTGAGTTGTGCTGGGTGGGGTTAGCGTCTGTTTTGTAAGTCGTTTGCCTCGGTTTCGAACCAGAAAGGAAATGGCAATGAAGTTGGCTGATATTGGGAATACGCCTTTGGTGGAAGTGTCTGGATTGCTACAGAATGGCAATCGTCTTTTTTCAAAGTGTGAATACATGAATCCTTCGGGCAGCCATAAAGATAGAACCTATCTGTATATCATTAACACCATGGAGCAGCAGGGCGTCATCAAAAAAGGCATGACACTTATTGATTGTTCTACCGGTAATGGCGGGGCAGCCCTTGCATGGGTAGGCAGGGAAAAAGGCTATAAGGTGGTTGTTTTTATGCCAGAAGGCATGACTGATGAACGTAAACGGCAGATCCTCTCTTTTGGCGCGCAAATTATTGAAACACCGAAAGAAACGTTCCTGATGGGCGCGGCTATAGCAGCAGAGAAATATAGGCAGAGCCATCGGGTTGGCGAAGTTTGTTTTCTGGATCAATCCAATACTTTACTCAATAAAAGTGCATGGCATGCCTGTGGTCTGGAAATAGTCTGTGATTTGCAGAAGCAACAGGTAGTGCCAGATTTTTTTATCTGTTCTATCGGGACAGGCGGAACGTTTAGTGGCATAGCCGACAGGTTGAAGCGGGAATATAAAAATATTAAGACAGTCGGTGTTGAGGTCGATAAGTCAGCGCCTTTGTATGCCTCCCGACGCGGCGAGGTGTTTGTGCATCAGCCTCACAATCTTATGGGGTTGGGGGCCGGGATGCTGTCGGTAAATACCGTATCTGAGTTGATCGACGATGTAAGGGTCGTTGAGGGGCATGCAGCGTGGGGTCGAATGAAAACGTTTATTGCCGACTACGATTTCGGGATTGGTCCCACCTGCGGAGCAAATGTGTTGGTGTGCGAAGAAATCGCTCGTGTGGTGAAGGATAAAAATATTATCACTTTGTTTTTTGACAGCGCCTGGAAGTACAAAAGTCGATGGGAAGGTAATTATCCTGACTATCCGGAGGCACAATGAGACTGCTTAAAGATGTTTACGAGAACGCTAAAGTTGTGAGTGCCGGATCGACTTTGATTACGGTTAATGAATTCACCGATCAACTACCGGCCTTGCGACCTGAGGTACTTTATGAAGTAGCTTATGAGGTTGTCAAGTCCATGGATTTGACTGCAGATAAAATTGTCACGGAAGAAGACAAAGGTGCACCTTTGGCTACAGCAGTATCGCTGCTGACCGGTATTCCAATGGCCATGGCGCGTTGGTATACCTACAGTCTGGACAGTGTGAACCAAGCGGTGGTTAATATTACATCTGAATATTTTGAGGGCACGTTGTACCTCAATGGTATTAATCCCGGTGATCGGGTTGTGATTGTGGATGACACCCTCAGCACTGGCGGAGCTGTTATCTCCCTTATTGAATCGATCAGGCAACGTGGCGCTGAAGTCGTTGATGTGGTTTGCGCAGTTGAAAAGGTTGAAAAAAAGGGAGCAGTTCACGTTTACAACAAGACCGGTATTACGGTTAAAACGCTGATGAAAATACAACTGTCTGACGAGAAGGTGCAGGTATTGGGGTTTGGCGTGTTCCGCACTTGATGGCAATGGGTGCCTGGGGTCTACTATCGTCGCGTAGGTCAATTATATGCATATCAAAAGCACGGGCGTTTTGTTAGGGTTGTTATTTTGTTTTATCAGTGCTGCCTTTGATGTTTATGTGGCTTTTGTCATTCAGACGCTAAATACCCTTGTGGTCATTTTTTATTGTTTTGTTTCGTCTTCGTTGCTGTTTCTCGGGTATAGCCTCTGGAAAGACCGAGTGTCATTGTTTTCTAATGTGAAGCAAGCAGGTCTGTTGGTTGTGTGGGTGAATGTAGCCGTTGTCCTTAACTGGGGAGGGCTTTTTTATGCCTTGCGCTATTTGGAACCTGCGGTCGTAGGGGTCGCATCGGTCGCCTGTGGCCCGGCAATAACCTTAGTTATTTCCAGGTTTATAAAATCGGACAGTAAAACGACACCGATCGAAGCAGTGATCGCATGCCTCGTGTTGCTGTCCGTTGTAATTATGCTCTTTCAATCTTTTGTCGGGGAAAGTGGTATTTCCTCTACGACGTTTGAACAGCGAATTGTCGGCATTACCAGTGTGGTGTTATGTGCGCTGGGGACTGTGCTGTATACCATTTCTTCTAAAAAATTATTTGCGCGCCACTGGAAGGTCGAGCAAATATTAGCGGTCAGAAATTTTTTGATAGTTACGATGTGCAGTGCGCTTATTTTTACAGACACTGTTTCGTTCAGAATCGCAAATGAGTGGATAGCACCGATGTTGGTGTTGGTTGTCCTTGGTCATGTGTTGCCGATTTACTTGATTCAACAATCAATTTTTCATCTCAGCGCGCTGCATGTGTCTTTTGTATTGCTGACACTGCCAGTATTTACGCTATGGCTACAATATATGGATTCGCGTGTTGCATTCTCCATGGCGAGTGTTGTAGCGGTCGGTGTGATCGTGGCGTTGCTGTTGCTGCTATCACTTGCAAGCGTCAGAAAAAACGGTGGGACTTGAAATGATCAATGTTATAATAGTTGACGGGTTTTCCTCGGGTAAGTTCTTGGCGAAAAAATTGCACGAACACGGCTGCCTCTTGTGGCATCTGGCGTCCAATCCCGTGATGGATGATTATTACTACGTGGGATTTGATGTCAGTATTTATCAGAAATCAATGACGCATCTCAATATTGAATCTACATTATTTGAGCTGGAGCCGTTTGAGGTTGATGTCATCATTGCGGGTTCAGAGAGCGGCGTGCTGCTGACCGATCTATTGAATGAACGTCTCGGGTTGAGCTATGCCAATGATGCTGCCAGTTCTTATGCGCGAAGAAATAAATATGACATGATCGACAGCATTACTCAGGCGGGTTTGTCAGCTGCCGCACAGTGCGCAGTTGATAATTGGGCTGCAGGATGCGAGTGGATTAAAACGCAAAAAAAATTTCCAATTGTTGTGAAACCGCTCCAAAGCGCAGGGGCTGATGGAGTTTATATATGTCCTGATCTCGCAGCGTGCGAGCGTGCATTCAAAGAGGTGCTAGGAACACGAAATCGGCTCAATATCGAGAACAGGCAGGTGTTGCTGCAAGAGTATTTGCTGGGCACTGAGTATGTGGTCAATATGGTGTCTTTAGGCGGGCGGTCATTAGTGACGGAGGTTGTCAAATACCAAAAACGCCTATTAGCGTCGGGCAGAATTGTGTATGACATCGATCAATTAATTGATTCCAGTGCTGAGGTATATGCCGAATTGGTGCGTTATACCCGGCAGGTGGTTAAAAGCCTGGGAATAAAAAATGGACCGAGTCATGCTGAGGTCATGTACACAGAAACAGGCCCGGTGTTGGTCGAAATTGCGGCCCGTACGGATGGGATTCTTCGGTCCAAGGTTTGCACTGAAACGACTGGGCTGGGGCAAATTAATGCCGTCGCGCTCTCTATTGCGCACCCCAAAGAGTTCGAGCAATTGTTGGCTTCTGGTGCGGACTATAAGTTGCTCAAATACACTTACAATGTCTGCCTCATAAACACTGAAGACGGTGTTTTCCGACAGACAGCGTTCCTCGCTGAATTGACCCGTCTGGATTCATTTTTTGAAGTGGTTTTCTATCTGGCGGATGGACAACACATCGGTATCACCAACGATGTTTTTAGCCAGCCCGGTACGGTTTATCTGGTTCATCCAGACCTTGGCCAAATTGAAAGCGACTACGCCAAAATCCGCGAAATGGAAGCTGCAGGTATTTACCGGGACATCTGAGTCTTCATACGGGCCTGCGCCGAGCCAAGCGTAAAAAACCAGGCCCGACGCAGACAGGTGATACGTTACTGCTGCCCCTCCCACCCCCCCCCCAACGCGGTCAATAACCCGACACTGGCTTGCAACTGCCGGGTGCGCAGGGCTTGTACCTGGCGTTCGGCCTGCAAGGCAGCGGTTTGCGCGGTCACTACATCCAGATAGCTCACGGCGCCCGCTTCATAGCTGTTGGTGGCCAGGGTCTGGGTGTGTTGCGCCGCATTGGCTGCGGCTTGTTCGTCGAGGTTTTCCTGTTGCAGGTCACGCAATTGCGCCAGGTTGTCTTCGACTTCGCGTACAGCGCGCAATACTTGGCTGCGGTAGTGGGCAGAGGCTTCTTCGAACTCGGCCTTGGCCTGACGCTCTTGGGCGTCGAGCCTGCCGCCGTCAAAGATCGGCAAGCTGACCAGCGGGCCCAGCGCCCAAAAGTGGTTGCTCGCCGCCAACAGGTTGCCGTAGCCCTGAGTCTGCCCGCCAAACAGGCCGGTCAGGCTGAAGTCGGGGTACCAGGCGGCCTTGGCCACGCCGATTTGCGCGTTGGCGGCAAATACCCGACGCTCAGCTGCGGCGATATCGGGGCGCCGTTGCAGCAGGGTGCTGGGCAGGGCTTGCGGTGGCTGCGGCAGGTTTAAGGTGTCGCTGCGCGCGGCCAGTTGGAACTGGCTGGCGGGCACGCCCACCAGTTCGCCAATGGCGTGCTCGGTGAGGTTGCGTTGACCGCGCACATCGTCCAGTTGCGCTTCGGCCTGAGCCAATTGGTTCTGTGCGCGGGTCAGGTCCATCTCCGAGGCAATTTGCCCTTGATAGCGTGCCTTGGTCAGGTCCAGGGCCTGGCGGTAATCGTCCAGCGACTTGGACAGGATGCGGCTTTGCGCATCCAGGCCATCGAGTTGAACGTAAAGGCCGGTCAGTTGCTTCTGCAAGCTCAAGCGGGCCACCGCCAGGTCATCGGCCGAGGCCTGAACCTGCGCGTCACCGGCGGCGACCTGGTTACGGATTTTGCCCCACAGGTCCAGATCGAAGCTCAGCGCAAAGCCCGCGGTGTTGCTGTTGTACACCGATGGCTGGGTGCTGCCGCGCAACGGTCTATTGTCCGATTGGCGCTGGCGCAAGGTTTGCTCGCTGGCGGTGATTTGCGGGAACAACCCGGCATGCAACTGGCTGGCATACGCTTGCGCCGAATCGAAGTGCGCGAGGGCCGCAGCGAGGTCCGGGTTGGCGTTGAGCAGGCGCTGTTGCAGGTCGTTCAAGCGCTCATCCTGATAGGCGCGCCACCACTGTGGCGACACGCTGTCGCCCGGTTGCGCACTGTGCCACGGACCATCGCTGGTCTGTTCGCGGTAGTGCTGCGGCAGGTCCAGCACCGGCGGTTTGTACGTCGGGGCCAATGAGCAACCTTGCAGCGCGAGTGCCAGGAGCAAGGCGCTGCGTTTAAGTTTTGGCGACATGAGGGGCTCCCGCATCGGCAAGTTTGACCGAGTCGCCGTCACGCAAAGAATCAGGCGGGTTATCGATGACGGTGTCAGTGGGTTTCAGACCCTGGTCGATCACCAGTTTGTCGCCCAGGTCCATGCCGATATGAATGTCCTGCAAGTGCACGTGTTGCGCGGTGTCCAGCACGGCCACCTGGGTGCCCTGGGCGCGGAAGATCAACGCACTGGCCGGAATGCTCACGCCATGGGTGTCTGCCGGAATCGACAGGGCTGCTTCGGCGTAGTCGCCGGGCAGCAGGGCGTCGTTGGGGTTTTGCACCACAAACTGTGCGGTCAGGGTGCCGGAACGTCGGTCAATCGAGGTCGAGTTGCCCACCAGCGTGGCGCTGAAGGTTTGCCCCGGATGCTCAGGCACATTGAGTTGCACCTGCATGTTGGGGCGAATCACGCTGGCATAGTTTTGCGGCACCGGCACGTACAGGCGCAGTTGATGGGTGTCGGCGATGTCGAACAGTTCCGGGTCGCTGTCGGTGTCAGCCTTCACCAGTTGGCCAATGTCGGTGTTGCGCGCGGTGATGGTCCCGGCGAAGGGCGCGCGGATGGTCTTGTAGTCTTCCAGTGAAGACAACCGCGCATAGTCCGCTTCGGCGGCCTGCGCGTTGGCTTTCGCCGCTGCGGCGTTGGACAGTTTCTCGTCGGCTTCCTGACGCGACACCGAATGGCTGTCCACCAGGTTTTGCCAGCGCGTCGCGGTGGTCGCGGCGAGCTTGGCGTTGGACTGCTCTTGCAGCATATGTGCGTGAGCCTGTGCCAGTTGCTGGTCAAGATCGGGGCTGTCAATCACCGCCAATACCTGACCGGCCTTGACCTTGCTGCCGATGTCGCTGGTCCAGCTTTTCAGGTAACCGTTCACACGGGCATGTATCGGCGCCTTGCTCCAGGCTTCCAGGTGCGCGGGCAGGCGCAGGGTGTCGCCGTGGGCGTTTTGCAAAGGTTGGAACACGTTGACCACGGGCAGGGCGGCGGCTTCGGTCCAACCGACCACCGCCTGCTCATGCCGGCTGCGCGCGGCGAGGCCATTGGCGACCAGCAGCGCGGCCAGTGTCAGGCCGCCGATGCCCAGCAGCATCAGGCGCTTGCGCGAAGGTTTTTGATCAGACGACATGGGTAGTTTCTCCAGCAGCAGCGCGATTTTTTTCACGGCCGTGCACCAGGCTGAATACCACGGGCACGAACAGCAGGGTGGCGACGGTTGCCAGCATCAGACCACCAATCACGGCGCGTCCGAGCGGGGCGTTCTGTTCTTCCGAGATGGCCAGCGGCAGCATCCCGATCATCATCGCCAGGGCGGTCATGCACACCGGGCGGAAACGGGTGTAGCCCGCTTCAAGTGCAGCCTTGAGGGCATCGCCGTGAACGGCCAGGCGCTCTCGACAGAAGCTCACCACCAGGATCGAGTTGGCGGTGGCCACGCCCATGCACAAGATTGCGCCGGTCAAGGCCGGGACTGACAGCGAGGTGCCGCTGAGGAACAGCATCCACACGATCCCGGCCAGGGCGGCGGGCAGGGCGGTAATGATCACAAACGGGTCTAGCCAGGACTGGAAGTTGACCACGATCAGCAGGTAGATCAGCACCACCGCACCCAGCAGACCAAAACTCAGGCCGCTGAACGCCTCATGCAGCGCGTCGATCTGGCCGTGCAGCGAGATGATCGCGCCTTTGGGGCGCAGGTCCGACGCACCGTCGATGACCTTTTGCACATCCGCTGCCACCGAGCCCAGATCGCGGCCCTGAATGTTGGCATACAGGTCCAGGGTGGGCTGGATGTTGTAGTGCGTGACCACCGCCGGGCTGTCTACGCGGCTAATGGTTGCCAGCCCGCCGAGGATCGCTGACTGGCCATTGCTGCCCGTCACCGGCAAGGCTTCCAGGGTAGGCAAGCTGTCCAGACGATACTGCGGCGTGGCGGCCACCACGCCATAAGACACACCGTTTTGCGGGTTGAGCCAGAACGTCGGGGCCACCTGCGAGCTGCCGGCCAGCGAGGCCACCATGCTGTTGGTCACGTCGCGTTCGGTGATGCCCAGGCCATTGGCCCGCAGACGGTCGACCTTGACTTGCAGTGACGGGTAACCCACGGACTGCTGGATGCGCAGGTCGGCAATGCCCGGTACATGTTGCAGGCGCCGTTGCAGTTCCAGGGCGTAGGCCCGGTTGGCCGCGTCGTCACGCCCGGAAATCTTCACGTCCAGCGGCGCCGGAGCACCGAAGTTGAGGATCTGGCTGCTGATGTCGGCGGGCATGAAGGCGAACTGGCTGCCGGGGAAACTCTCGGGCAAGGCTTCGCGCAAGCGTTTGACATACTCGGCGGTCGGGCCGTGATTGGCTTTGAGGGTGACCTGGATATCGCCATCCTGCGGGCCAATGGTGCCGCTGCTGCTGTACGCCATGTCGATACCGCTCAACGGGATGCCGATGTTATCGATGATGGTGTCCAGTTGATCAGCCGGGATGATCTCGCGAATGCGCGATTCGATATGGTCAAACGCCGCGGCGCTTTCTTCGATCCGCGTCCCCAATGGCAAGCGCACGTGCAAGGCCAGCGCGCCGGCATCGGTTGCCGGGAAGAAGTCCTGGCCCAGGGTCGGGAGCAAGACAAAGGACGCCAGCACACAGGCCATGAAACCGAGCAAAAAGCGTTTGCGATTGGCCAGCGCCAGTTCCAGCACGCCGTAGTACGCATCGCGCACAGCCGAGAAGCGCCGTTCAAAACCTTGCTGGAAATTCAGCAGCGCACGCACTGGCGCCGAATGTTTTGGGGGCGGCTGATCACCCTCGTGATGGTTGATGTAGCCGTCTTCCGGGTGATGCCCGGGGCCTTGCTCAGGGTTGTGTGGCTTGAGCAAAAACATCGCCAGGGTCGGCACCAGGGTCCGCGACAGGATGAACGAGCTGCCCATCGCAAAAATCACCGAGAGTGCCATGGGGCGGAACAGGTAGCCGGCAATGCCCTGCAACATGAACATCGGCACAAACACGATGCAGATACACAGCAGTGAGACAAACGCCGGGCCAACGATCTGTTTGGCGCCATCGAGAATCGCCTTGCGCACCGTCTTGCCTTGCTCAAGGTGCCAGTTGATGTTCTCGATGGTCACCGTCGCATCGTCGACCAATATCCCCACCGCCAGTGCCAGCCCTCCGAGCGTCATCACGTTCAGGGTTTGCCCGGTGGCGGCCAGCAGGGCAATCGCCGAGAGCACGGCCAAGGGGATCGACACGGCAATGATCAGGGTCGAGCGCCAGCTGCCGAGGAACAGCAGAATCATGGCGCTGGTGAGCAGGGCGGCAATGATCCCTTCCTGCGCCACGCTGCCCACTGACTGTTTAACGAACACCGAAGCGTCGCCCAGCAAGGAAGTTTTCAGCGAAGGTGGCAAGGTTTCATTGATGCGCGGCAGCATCCCGCGAATCCCGTCGACAATCGACAGGGTCGAGATATTGCCGTTCTTCAGCGCGGGCATGAGCACGGCGCGATGGCCGTCAACCCGCACGATGTTGGTTTGCGGCGGCGAACCATCCCGCACGTGGGCCACTTGGCCAATGGTGATCAACGCACCGTCAACGGTCTTGATGGGCAAGTCGTTGAGCTCATCAATCGCCGTGGGGCTGTTGTTCAGCATCACGGTGTATTCGTAAGTGCCGAGCTTGGCCGTGCCCACCGGAATGATCTGGTTCTGCGCGGCCAGCGCATTGCCCACGTCTTGCGCCGACAGGCCTTTGGCGGCAAGGGCCTGCGGGTCGAGGTCAAGGGTGATTTGGCGCTGCTTGCCGCCCATGGGCGTTGGCATGGCCAGGCCGGGCAGGGCGCTCAGGGGCAAGCGAATGTTGTTCTGCACCAGGTCGCGAATTTTCGCTTCCGAGAGCGTCGGGCTGGAAAACGCCAGTTGCAGGATCGGCACCGTCGAGGCGCTGTAGTTAAGAATCAGCGGCGGGGTAATGCCTGGCGGCATCTGCTTGAGCACGGTTTGTGACACGGCGGTCACTTGCGCGTTGGCCGTGCGGATATCGACGCCCGGCTGGAAGAAGATCTTCACAATGCCCATGCCGGGTAAAGATTGAGACTCGATGTGTTCGATATCGTTAACGGTGGTACTCAATGAGCGTTCGTAGGTGTAAATAACTCGACCTGCCATGTCGGCAGGCGCCAGCCCTGTGTATTGCCACACCACGGCAACCACGGGGATACCGATGTCAGGGAACACATCCGTCGGGGTGCGCAAAGCCGCGAGAGGCCCGATGATGCAGATAAAAATCGCCAACACGATAAACGTGTAGGGCTTGTGCAGTGCGGTCTTTACCAGCCCGAGCATGCCTGAACCTCCGAAGGAGTGAAAATTGCAAACACGGGCAGTCTTACCGTCACACCTTAACTTTCAGCTTTCACCAACATGAAGGTTGCGTTAGTAAAGTCCTTAAACTCCCTTCACCTAGATTCATTGGGCTAGAGCGGTTTACGGGGCCAAGCTTGGAACCACTCGACGGGTTGACTCTCGGCCAGTCGCACTCTTTGGTTCCCTGTGTGAGGCATACCGTAATGAACCTTAAACCACTGCTGCTTATCCCGACCCTGAGCCTGGCCCTGCTGCTGACAGCGTGTGCCGGCCCCATGCCAAAGCAAGATCCGGGTGAAGCCTGGATTGGTCTGCAGGAAGAAGGTAACAGCGACCTGATGGCCGAGCGCGTAGACGGCAAGAACATCAATGATGGCCGTTACTTTGAAGTCACCCCGGGCGCCCACAAGCTGGACGTGACCTTATATGAAGGCGCCACCGGTGATGAAAACGAGGTGGATTGCCAAGGCAATGTCAACTACCAGAACTTCAAGGCGGGCGAGCGCTACAAGCTGGTTGAGTCGAGCCTTGGCACTCACGTAAGCGCCACCCTAGTGGACGCAAGCGGCAAAGAAGTGGCCCACACCGCCGACTTCAACTGCATGCCGGGCTAACACCCCCCCGCGCGGGTGCGGAACGCTGTGGGAGCGGGCTTGCTCGCGATAGAATCGACGCGCTTGAAGATTGAAACGCGTTGTTCTAATCGCGAGCAAGCCCGCTCCCACAGTTGGTTTTAAGGGGGCTTTAAAAAGAACGAACGATCTTGCCCAGGGTTTCCATGGCCTTTTCAGTGGTTTCATCCCACGGGCTGCCGTAGTTCAAGCGGATGCAGTTTCTAAAGCGCTGGGTCGCCGAGAAGATCGGCCCCGGCGCAATGCTGATGCCTTGGGCCAGGGCCATCTGGAACAGTTTGAGCGAGTCCATCTGTTCAGGCAGCTCAAGCCACAAAAAGTACCCGCCCGCCGGTTTGCTGACCCGGGTCTGCGCCGGGAAATACCGCGCAATCGCCGCCAGCATCGCGCTTTGCTGGTCTTCCAGAGCATCGCGCAGGCGCCGCAGGTGGCGGTCGTAGCCGCCGTGCTGCAAGTAATCGGCAATCGCCGCCTGGGCGGGCATCGACGGGCACAGTGAGGTCATCAATTTAAGCCGTTCGACCTTCTGCGCAAACCGCCCGGCGGCGACCCAGCCAACCCGATAACCCGGCGCCAGGCTTTTCGCGAACGAGCCGCAATGCATCACCAGCCCTTCGGTATCAAAGGCTTTGGCCGGTTTCGGCGCGTGCTGGCCGAAGTACAGCTCGGCGTACACATCGTCTTCAATCAGCGGCACCTGATGCTCACGCAACAGCTCGACCAGCGCCTGCTTTTTGGCTTCGGGCATGGTCGCGCCAATCGGGTTTTGAAAACTGGTCATGCTCCACACGGCCTTGATGGAGTGCCGTTCGAGGGTATGGGCCAGTGCGTCGAGGTCCATGCCGTCACGCGGGTGCACAGGGATTTCCACGGCTTTGAGATTGAGCCGCTCCAGCACTTGCAGGCAGGCGTAAAAGGCCGGGGCTTCAATGGCCACCAGGTCGCCGGGTTCGGTCACTGCTTGCAGGCACAGGTTCAAGGCTTCCAGCGCACCGTTGGTGATCAGCAACTCCTCCATGGGCAGCATCAGGCCGCCGACCATATAACGCAGAGCGATCTGGCGACGTAACTGCGGGTTGCCCGGCGACATGTCGGTGACCACCATGCGCGGGTCCATTTCGCGGCTGGCGGTGGCCATGGAGCGGGCCAGACGTTGCAGCGGAAACAGCATCGGGCTGGGGAAGGCTGAGCCGAACGGTACGGTGTTCGGGTCTTTGATGGAGTCCAGCACCGAGAACACCAAATCACTCACATCGACCTGGGTGGACTCGGTGGGGTGGCTGCTGACTTCCGGCTCGGAAAACGGGCTGGGCGCGTGAGTGTTGACGAAATACCCCGAGCGCGGCTTGGCGCGAATCAGTCCACGGCGTTCGAGCAGGTAATAGGCCTGGAATACCGTAGACGGGCTCACGCCGTAGGTCTGGCTGGCATAGCGCACCGAGGGCACGCGCTGGCCGGGGCCGAGCACGCCTGCGCGGATCAGTTCAGCAATATCGTCAGCAAATTTTTCGTAGCGTTTCATGAACTAAAGCTCAGCTAATCCTGTGGGAGCGGGCTTGCTCGCGATGTTAACGACGCGGTATGCCGGAATGACCGGTCGATGCTATCGCGAGCAAGCCCGCTCCCACAGGAGAATGTGTGATTTAACGATTTATCGGTGCAACAAACCGGCTTTGAGCCACGCTGCGCACACCGGGGTCTGCGGTGTCGGTGACCACAAACTCAAGGGTCTGGGAGCTGCTTTTCGGTCGTTCGGCCAGTAACGCGACGGACACGGGCACTTCAGCAATTTCGCCAGGGGCCAGGGTTAGCTCGGTCTTGCCGTTTAACTGGAAGTCGTCGCCCTGTTGCAGCGCCACCCGGTAGTGCTGTGGCTGCTGGGTTTTGTTAATGATCTTGAGGCTGTAAATGTTCTCGATCTGGCCCAGGCTGTTCTCGCGGAACAAACCGCGGTCCTTGATGACATCCAGTGACACCATCGAACGCTGGTTCAAGGCAATGATCAGCGCGCCGATCATGATCACCAGCACCGCAGCGTAGCCAATCAGCCGGGGCCGCAGCAGGTGGGTTTTGCCGCCCTGCAATTCATGTTCAGAGGTGTAACGCACCAGACCACGGGCATAGCCCATTTTGTCCATCACCGAATCACAGGCATCGACACAGGCGGCGCAGCCAATGCATTCCATCTGCAAGCCGTCGCGGATATCGATCCCGGTCGGGCACACTTGCACGCACATCGTGCAATCAATGCAATCGCCGAGCCCGGCTTGCGCCTGTTCAACTCCACGTTTGCGCGGGCCTCGGCTCTCGCCACGGCTGGCGTCATAGGCAATCGCCAGGGTGTCTTTGTCAAACATCACGCTCTGAAAGCGTGCATATGGGCACATGTGCATGCACACCGCTTCACGCAACCAGCCGGCGCTGAGGTAGGTGGCACCGCTAAAAAACACCACCCAGAACAAACTGATGCCGGCTATTTCCAGGGTCAGCAACTCGGCGGCCAGCGGCCGGATGGGGGTGAAATAGCCGACGAAGGTCAGCGCGGTCATCACACTGATCGCCAGCCACAGCGCGTGCTTGGCCGTGCGCCGGGCAATCTTGTTGATGCGCCAGGGCGCGGCCTGCAATTTGATGCGTTGGTTTCGGTCGCCTTCTGTGATTTTTTCACACCACATAAACAGCCAAGTCCAGATGCTTTGCGGGCAGGTGTAGCCGCACCACACCCGACCTGCAAACACCGTGATCGCAAACAGGCCAAAGGCCGCGATGATCAACAGCGCCGACAGCAAGATGAAATCCTGCGGCCAGAACGTCGCGCCGAAAATATGGAACTTGCTCTCGGACAAGTCCCAAAGTACCGCCTGACGGCCATCCCAATGCAACCAGACCGTGCCGAAAAACAGCAAAAACAAAAAGCCGCTGCCCGCGATCCGAATCGAACGGAACAGCCCGGTAAAACTGCGGGTGTGGATCTGTGCGTCGGCAGGCTTGTTTTTTCTCGATGCAGCGCGGTCAGGCGACGCTGCAACAGGGTCAAGTCTGTGCACGGGAATGTGTCTGCTCATGGTCTTTCGCTCATCAGCCTCCATCAGGCAAAGGCACTATCCCTCGCAAACTGTTTGCATAACAGGCTCAGCTGGCTGATTAAAAAGCAGATCAGAGAGGTTTTTTGGCAGGCTGTGACACTCTACCGCAGCTGGGTCAGGTCCCGATTTGCATGACGTGTACGGGCATGGCGCTTGTCAGACGAACTGATCATGATCACGTGCACTGAAGCCCCTATCAACGGCACGGGCTTCAGGCTCCGCCCAATGGTTTGAACTTTAACCCTGGCGTTGCGCTCGTAACCCTGCACGCAGTATGGGTATAAGAGTTGCAAGTGTTTTGCCATGACACCGCTGGCGCAAGGTGTTATCCAACGCAGGTCGAGCGCCGGGCGATACAGATACGCCAACCACGACTAGGCTAGGAACTGACTGCGAGTTGTAGGTACAGCTCAGGGGATGGTTCAGCGGCATGCAGCGTCATGCGAAACCTTTAGCGTACGGAGAGCAGCATGAGTTCGAGTGGGCAGGCAGGTGGGGGTAAGGACGCGCTGTTACCCGAGATTGCGGACATTCAGGCACTGGTCCGGGCCGAGCATCCGGACCCGTTTTCAGTCTTGGGCCCGCATGCGGATGGCAAAGGCGGTCAGTTAATTCGGGCGTTTCTGCCTGGAGCGGTGAGTGTTCAGGTGCTGGTGCGCGAGGGGCAAGCGCTGCTGGGCAGTCTTGAGCAGGCTCAAACCCCAGGCTTGTTTGTGGGGCATTTTGCGCAGGCGCAGGCGTATCTGTTGCAGGTCGATTGGGGCGATGTTCAGCAAATCAGCGAGGATCCCTACAGTTTTGGCCCGCTGCTGGGTGAGATGGATCTGTATTTGTTCGCAGAAGGCAATCATCGTGATTTGAGCCATTGCCTGGGGGCGCAGTTGACCCACGTCGACGGTGTGCCAGGCGTGCGTTTCGCCGTGTGGGCGCCGAATGCGCGGCGGGTGTCGGTGGTCGGTGATTTCAACGGCTGGGACGGACGCCGTCACCCGATGCGCTTGCGCCATCCGAGCGGGGTGTGGGAGCTGTTTGTGCCACGTTTGCTGGCCGGTGAAGCGTACAAGTACGAAATACTGGGGGCGCAAGGGATTCTGCCGTTAAAGGCAGATCCCATGGCGCTGCAGACTCAGTTGCCGCCGCTCACCGCGTCCATCGTGGCGGCGCCCTTGAACATTGACTGGCAGGACGCTGACTGGATGCACGCCCGTGCGCAGCATCAGCGTACTGATGCAGCGTTGTCTATATATGAGCTGCACGTGGGCTCGTGGCAGTGTGAAGTCGATGACGTGGGGGATGTGTCGCGCCAGTACAACTGGCGCGAGTTGGCCGAGCGCTTGATCCCTTACGTGCAGCAGCTGGGTTTTACCCATATCGAACTGATGCCGATCATGGAACATCCGTTTGGCGGGTCGTGGGGTTATCAGCCGCTGTCGCAGTTCGCCCCCAGCGCCCGATACGGCTCGCCAGAAGACTTCGGTGCTTTTGTGAATGCCTGCCACGTGGCCGGGATCGGGGTGATTCTGGATTGGGTGCCCGCGCACTTCCCCAATGACACCCACGGTCTGGCGCAGTTTGACGGCACCGCGCTGTATGAATATGCCGACCCGCGAGAAGGCTTCCATCAAGACTGGAACACCTTGATCTACAACCTGGGCCGCACTGAAGTGCACGGTTTTATGCTGGCTTCGGCCTTGCACTGGCTCAAGCATTATCACGTTGACGGTTTGCGGGTCGATGCGGTGGCCTCGATGCTGTACCGCGACTATTCGCGCAAGGCCGGCGAGTGGGTGCCGAATATTCACGGCGGCCGGGAAAACCTCGAAGCGATCGACTTTTTGCGCCACCTCAACGACGTGGTCGCGCTGGAAGTCCCCGGCGCGCTGGTCATTGCCGAAGAGTCAACGGCCTGGCCCGGCGTTACCCAAGGGACCGAGCAGGGCGGCCTGGGCTTCTCGTACAAATGGAACATGGGCTGGATGCATGACTCGCTGCATTACATTCAGCAAGACCCGGTGTACCGCGCCCACCACCACAACGAATTGAGCTTTGGCCTGGTGTACGCCTGGCACGAGCACTTCATCCTGCCGATTTCCCACGACGAAGTGGTACACGGCAAGCACTCATTGATCGACAAAATGCCCGGCGACCGCTGGCAAAAGTTCGCCAACCTGCGGGCTTACTTGAGCTTTATGTGGGCGCATCCGGGCAAAAAGCTGCTGTTTATGGGCTGCGAGTTCGGCCAGTGGCGCGAGTGGAACCATGATCAGCAACTGGACTGGTACTTGCTGCAATACCCTGAACACCGGGGTGTGCAGAAACTGGTCAGTGACCTCAACCAGTTGTACCGCGAAGAGCCGGCACTGCATGAGCAGGACGACGTGCCGCAGGGGTTTCAATGGTTGATTGGTGACGATGCGACCAACAGCGTCTACGCGTGGTTGCGCTGGAGCAAAGCCGGCAAGCCGGTACTGGTCGTCGCCAACTTCACCCCCGTACCCCGTGAAGCCTACCGCGTGGGCGTGCCCGAGGCCGGGATCTGGCACGAGATCATCAATAGCGACGCCGGGGTCTATTCCGGGTCCAACTACGGCAATGGCGGCGGTGTGAACACAGACCCGCAACCGAGCCACGGCCAGGAAGTGTCACTGGCCCTGAACCTGCCGCCGTTGGGGGTGTTGATACTGCGGGCTGAGTAAAAACTCGCGTTGCCCTCTGTAGGAGCGAGCTCGCCTCGCGATCTTTTGATTGTTAAAAGATCGCGAGGGTGGGCCCCGGTTTATAAATGCACTTCAACCGCCAGCGGCAAATGGTCCGACAGGTGCGTCCAGGGCTTGTTGCCCAAGATGATGGGTTCATGCCCGGTGGCATTGCGCAGGTAGATCCGGTCAAGCCTTAACAAAGGCCAGCGCGCCGGGTAGGTCTTGGCCAATTGGCCGTGATGGCGTTCAAACACTTCATGCAGGTCATCACGCTGCGCGAGGGCGGCATTGCCTTGCAGCTTCCAGTCATTGAAATCTCCGGCAATGATCACCGGCTCATGGGGCGGCAAGGACTTGAGCAGTTGGTGAAGCAATACGATTTGTAGCTGACGATGGCTTTCGAGCAAGCTCAAATGCACGCAGATCGCATGCACGTTTTCATGCCCCGGTACGTCCAGCACACAATGCAGCAAGCCGCGCCGCTCAGGGCCGGTGATTGAAACGTCGAGGTTGCGCGACGATTTGATCGGGTATTTGGACAGCAGTGCATTGCCGTGATGCCCGTTCGGGTACACCGCATTGCGGCCGTAGGCAAAATCAGTCCACATGCTGTCGGCGAGGAATTCGTATTGCGAGGTTTTTGGCCACTCTTCATAGCGCGAGGCATGTTTCTCATGCTCACCGAGCACTTCTTGCAAAAACACCAGGTCGGCCGACGTACTGCGCACCGCTTCACGCAGCTCAGGCAGGATGAAGCGGCGGTTGAACGCGGTGAAGCCCTTGTGGGTGTTGACGGTCAGTACTTTGATTCGGTGCACGGCAGGCTCGGGTACCGAGGCTATGGGCGCCCGAGTGTTGCCGACTACATCAATGGTCATGGTCGCTCCTGTCCTTTTAGGCGGCATGCCGCATGTCAATCACAGGTTATAGCTTAAGGAATGGGGACGTGACTGATGTTTATCAAGCTTTGCGTAATTAGCCACGCACGTGTCTGGCACGGGCGTGGCTGACGGTTTTTAAGACGCCTTGGCGTGTTGCAGTTCCAGCAGCACCAATGAGCGGCCGGTCACGCTGTAGGGCGTGTTGAATGCCAGGGCGGGCGAGCTTTTGAGTTCTGGATCGGTGGTGTCGAGCTTGCACACCCAACTGCTCCCATGGTCGACTTCGGGCAAGTTGAAGTCCAGGGTGTCGTGGCCCGCATTGACGATGATCAGCAAGGTGGCATCGGCCCCGGATTTCTGTACGCCGGAGATTTGTGTGCGGCCATCGAGCAGCATGCCCAGGCAACGGTTTTGCGCGTCTTCCCAGTCTTGGGTGGTCATCTCATTACCCGCCGGGGTGAGCCAGGTGACGTCCTTGACCCCGGGCTGTTCGCTGCTATGACCCACCAGGAACACCCCGCGGCGCAAGATCGGGTAGTGCAGGCGCAGCTTGATCAGGCGTTTGACAAAGGACAGCAGCGTTTTGGCGGGCTCGTCCAGTTCCCAGTTGACCCAGCCGATTTCGCTGTCCTGGCAATACGCATTGTTGTTGCCGTGCTGGGTGCGGGCGAACTCGTCACCGGCCACCAGCATGGGCGTGCCCTGGGCCAGCAACAAAGTGGCCATGAAGTTGCGCATCTGACGCTGGCGCAGCGCGTTGATCTCGGGGTCGTCGGTGGGACCTTCGACACCGTGGTTCCATGACAGGTTGTTATTGCTGCCGTCCTGGTTGTTTTCGTCGTTGGCTTCGTTGTGCTTGTCGTTGTACGACACCAGATCGTTAAGGGTGAAGCCGTCGTGGGCGGTAATAAAGTTGACGGACGTATAAGGGCGGCGCCCGCGTCGGTTGAAAAGGTCGGCGGAGGCGGTCATGCGCCCGGCAAACTCGGCCAGTTGCCCTTCATCGCCTTTCCAGAACGCCCGCACATTGTCGCGAAAGCGGTCATTCCACTCAGCCCAGCCGGGCGGGAAGCCGCCGACCTGATAGCCACCGGGGCCGCAGTCCCAAGGCTCGGCAATCAGTTTGACCTGACGCAGCAGCGGGTCCTGGCGACAGGCCACCAGAAAGCTGTGGCGTTCATCAAAACCATCGTGATAGCGGCCCAGAATGGTCGCCAGATCGAACCGGAAGCCATCGACGTGCATCTCCCCGGCCCAGTAGCGCAGCGAGTCGGTGACCATCTGCAAGACGCACGGGTGGCTCAGATCGAGGGTGTTGCCGGTGCCCGAATCGTTGATGTAGAAGCGCTTTTCATCGGGCATCAGCCGGTAATAGGAGGCGTTGTCGATGCCGCGCATGGACAGGGTCGGGCCTTGTTCATTGCCCTCAGCGGTGTGGTTGTAAACCACGTCCAGAATCACTTCCAGCCCGGCCTCATGCAGGTGCGCGACCATTTCCTTGAACTCGGCAATTTTGCCGCTGGCCAGGTAGCGCGGGTCGGGCGCGAAAAAGCTCAGGGTGTTGTAGCCCCAGTAGTTGGTCATGCCTTTTTGCAGCAGGTGCTGATCATTGACGAAGCCGTGGATCGGCAGCAGCTCGACACTGGTCACGCCCAGGTTGCGAATGTGCTTGATCACCTCATCGACCATCAGCCCGGCAAAGGTCCCGCGCACCGCCTCGGGCACCGCCGGGTGGCGCATGCTGATCCCGCGCACATGGGTTTCGTAAAAGATCGTGCGTTCCCACGGCACGCTGATGCGGTGGTCATGGCCCCAGGTGTGGGCCGGGTCGATGACTTTGCACTTGGGCACAAAAGGGGCGCTGTCGCGCTCGTCAAAACTCAGGTCGGCATCCGGGTGGCCAATGGTGTAGCCAAACAGCGCCTCGGACCATTTGAGTTCGCCCACCAATTGCTTGGCATAGGGGTCGATGAGCAATTTATGGTGGTTGAAACGGTGGCCGTTTTCGGGGTCGTACGGGCCGTACACGCGATAGCCGTAGACCTGCCCCGGGTGTGCATCGGGCAGGTAGCCATGGAAGGTTTCGTCGGTGTATTCGGGCAGTTCGATGCGTTCCAGTTCGACTTCACCCGCAGCGTCGAACAGACACAGTTCAACCTTGGTGGCGTTGGCGGAAAACAGCGCGAAATTGACCCCCAGTCCATCCCAGGTTGCCCCCAGCGGGAAGGGCAGACCTTCTCGAATGCGTGAGGGCTGCGGTGCTGCTGACGTGCTCGTGCTCATGGTCGCTCCTTGATAATTGCCGGTACTCAGGCGTTTCTCAACGCCGTGCATAATCCATCGCGTTCACTGCCGATGGCTTCAAGACCCCGCAGGTTTACGTGGCGCCCGCGGCTTTTTCTCGGCAGGGGGTTTGGGCTTGGCTGGCGCTTTGGGTTTGGCCGCTTTCGGCGCCGGTTTAGTCGGTGCCAATGCTTCGGCCTGGGCCAGCTTGCGGGCCATTTCCCAGTGCCGATCATGTTGGCCATCAGGCCTGCCTTCGGACTCCCAGATCTGGTAGGCAAACTCACGGATACGCTTATCGTCGTGACTCATGGCAATGGCTCCTCGGGTTAACGGTCTCGTTCATGGGCCTGCAAACGTGCGCAGGCGAGTAACTCGAAGCGCCGCGTTGCATCCAGGGTGTCCAGCAGGGTGTTGCAATCTGCCGGCAAGCGGCGGCACCAGTTGGGGTGGCCGCTGACGGTGCCGGGCAGGTTGGCCTGTTCTTCCAGGCCTAATGCATCTTCGATGGGCAGCAGTACCAGTGGTGCGCGGGTGTGGCCGAGAAAACGGATACTCGCGTCCAGCGTGGGGGCGTTGCCCAGGGTTTCTTCCTGAAAATTCTGCGGGTCCTGGCGCAATGCACGGTCCAGCCCTTCGCATTCACGCTGGCGGTTACGCCGCCAGTCATTGGCGGTGACCGGATCGATCAGATTAAGGCGCTCGTTCCAGTCAATATCGCGGCCTTGCAGCCAGCCGTTGAGCGTTGGCAGGTCATGGGTGCTGGTGGTGGCGAGGGCGTCATCCGGCCAGGCCAGAATGGGCTTGAAGTGCGCGCCGTAGTCCTGCTCGAACAACAACACGCGCATGCCGAGAATGGCCCGCTCACTGAGCTTTTCACGCAGGCCTTCAGGGACCGTACCCAAGTCTTCACCCAAGACGATGGCTTGATGGCGCACCGACTCCAGGGCGACCAAACGCAGCAGGTCATCCACCGGGTAATACAAATAAGCGCCCTGATCGGGCGAGGCGCCCAGCGGGATGACCCACAAGCGTTGCAGCCCCAGTACATGGTCAATGCGCAGACCACCGGCATGGGCAAAGTTGGCGCGCAGCATTTCGATAAAGGCGCGGAAGCCGCTGCGTTTCAGGCCTTCGGGCGAGAAGGCCGAGATACCCCAGCCTTGCCCTGCGCGGTTGAGCAAGTCGGGCGGGGCGCCCACCGTCAATTGCGCCAGCAGTTCATCCTGACGGCACCAGGCCTGGCTCCCCGCACCGTCGGCGCCCACCGCCAGATCGGCGATCAAACCGATAGCCATGCCGCTGGCCCGCGCCGTGGCTTGTGCGCGGTCGAGGGTTTGCGCGATCAGCCACTGGCAGAACGCGTAGTAGGTGATGAGGTGCTGGTGTTCTTCGGCAAAGCGCAGCAGGGCCGGGCTGTCCGGGTTGCGTAACTGCTCGGGCCAGTCGCGCCAGTCGAGGCTGCGTTGCTCGGCGGCGCTGACCGCTTGCAAGGCCTCGAAGCGGCAATGGTTCTCCAGTGCTTCGCCGCCGATGTCGCGAAAGCGCTGAAAATCACTGAGCAGTGGCGAGTCTTCGTTGATGAAGTCTTCGTAGAGTTGGCGCAGCAACGTTTGCTTGGCGTGGGTCGCCGCAGGCCAGTCGATCAGCGGCAACTGCTCAAGGCGCTCCAGTTCGTCTTTTAGCCCTGTGGCTTCAATCGCCCGGTCGACGGCATCGCCGCCCAGAATGCTCGCCGGTGTTGCGTACAGGCAGTTGAGAAACAGACGGCTGGAGGGCGAGTACGGGCTGTAGTGTTTCGGCGCACTGCTGAACATGGCATGCAGCGGGCTGATGGCCAGTGCGTCGGCACCCCGTTCGCCGGCGGCCTGGAGCAGCACCTCAAGCGCCCGGGTATCGCCAAAGCCGCCATCACCGGTGCGGCGCAATGAATACAGCTGCACGCTCAAGCCCCACGTTCTGGGCGTTGTCTGTTGCAGGGCATCGGCAATGCTGAAGCATTTGGCCGGTGCCACGGCCAGGGTAAAAAGCTGCTCCTCGACCTGCACCCGGTGATACCCGACAGGAATCATGCCCGGCAGCATGGCGTCGGCATCCAGCTGGATGGGCAATGAGCCGCCGTTTTCCAGGTACACCGTGCAATGGCTGTGGGCGTGGAAATACCGCGACAGGTCCAGCGCCTTGTCCACGTCAGCGGTGAGCAAGGGCGGCAAGCGTTTGTTTTGTTGCTCCAGCTGCAAGTTGAGCAAGCTGGTTTCAATGGCCTCAGGGCTGTCGGCGGGCAGCCCCAAACCGGCCAGAATGGCTTCCAGCACCGGTTGCGTAACCCTTTGCGGTTGGCCGTTGGCATCAATCCAGTCAACGGCCAGTCCGGCTCGGCCGGCGAGTATTTCCAATTGCGCTTCGCTCATTGGCGGGCTCCCTTGAAGGCTGGCGAGTGGCTATCGAACGTCGGGCAAATCAGGCTGCTGCGGTGTTAAAACTTGCTGGTACGCACCATGGACTGCGCCACCAGGCGCTCATAAAGCTCGGCGTAGGGCTCCACGGCTTTGCACCAATTGAACGGTGCCGCCATTGCACGGCAGCGCATGGCGTTCATCAGCTCGGGGTAGGCGAAGACCTTGAAGGCGCGGGTCAGGGCCTCGGTGTAGCTTTCGACGGTGGACTCATCGAATAAAAAGCCGGTGACGCCATTTTCAATGGTGTCGGCCAAACCGCCGGTATTGCGCGCCACCGGCAGCGAACCAAAGCGTTGCGCGTACATCTGGCTCAGGCCGCAGGGCTCATAGCGCGAGGGCATCAATAAAAAGTCACTGCCGGCAAACATGCGCCGGGCATCGGCCTCGTTGAAGCCAATGCGCACGCCGATTTGCCCTGGAAAGCGCAGCCCCAGTTCGCGCATGGCTTGTTCTTCTTCGGGCTCGCCGCGACCAATGATGCAGATCTGCCCGCCCGAGGCGACGATGAAATCGGCCACTGCTTCAGTCAGGTCCAGGCCCTTTTGATAGACCAGCCGCGACACCACGGCGAACAAAGGCCCGGCAGACGGTTGCAGGCCAAACAAGTCGCGCACGTAAGCGGTATTGACCGCCCGGCCTTCCCAGTCACCGATGCTGAACGGCGCGACCAGGTGCGGATCGGTCGAGGCTTCCCACGTGTCATCGATGCCGTTAGGGATGCCGCTGAGCAACCCTTGCTGGGTTTTGCTGGCCAAAAAGCCATCCAGCCCGCAGCCAAAGGCCGGGGTGGTGATTTCCTGGGCATAGGTCGCGCTGACAGTGGTGATGTGGCTGGCATACGCCATGCCCGCCTTGAGATACGACAGCTTGCCGTAAAACTCCATGCCGTCCTGTTGCAGGGCATGGGGTGGAATGCCCAATTCCGGGCAGCACGCGCGGCTGAATACACCCTGGTAGGCAAGGTTATGAATGGTAAACAGCGTGGGCGTGCGTTGGCCGCGCCAGTGCATATAAGCCGGGGCCAGGCCGGCTGGCCAATCGTGGGCGTGCACCAAATCGGGCTGCCAGTGGATCTGCGCCAGGTTGGCGGCGATATCAGCGGCGGCCAGGCCCAGGCGGGCAAACCGGATGTGGTTGTCGGGCCAGTCACGGCCATTATTGGCGCCGTAAGGCGTGCCCTCGCGCTCGTACAGTTCCGGGCAAATCAGCACATAAATGACCAAGCCGTCTGCGAGGTCCATGCGCCCGATTTTGCACGGTGGCAGCGCGGCATGGCCGCCGAGTTCACCAATGATGTGGATCGGGTTATCGCTGTGCAGCACTTGCCGATAGCCGGGGATCAACACCCGCACATCGTGCAAATGGCGCATGGCCCGGGGCAGGGCGGCTGATACATCGCCAAGGCCACCGGTTTTGACCAGGTCTGCCAGTTCGGAGGTCACGAACAGGACTTTCTTTTTATTGGGATTGGTATTCACCACTGGCGGTACAGCTTTACCCGCAGGTGCCAACCCGGAGAGCGTGATCGAAGACGCCGCTGGCGGATTTAGCCGTTCGTCTTGATGTGGAGCAGCAGCACTGATCATGACTCTCTCCCGTTGTACTTATTTGAGCTGCTATCGGCCTTAAGGCCAGTCAGCCTCCACGTTCAGATTGATAAAGGTCACCTTGGCCAAAGGCGTAGAAGGTGAAAAAAGTGCTGCAAGGAATGCACCAAGCAGGCAGCCCTGTATCAGGTTGACCTGTCAGAGGGGTAGAAGGTTCGCTTTGTTTAAAACGACGTTGCGTGTCGTATACACGACAGCGATGAGTGTAGGAGAGATGCCGCAAGGGGCTAGGCGAGATTGCAAGAATATTGGGTAACGAGGAATTTTCAGACAAACAGCAGGAGCGAGCTTTAGAGCTCAAAAGACCGCGCTCGCTCCTGCTGGCTTATGCGGGGGTTAAGGGTATTCGGCAACCACTTCATCACGGCCGTCGTTGCGCAAGCCAATCACCTGGAAAGCGTCTTTGCGGTCGCCCATTTCCATGCCCGGCGAGCCCATTGGCATGCCCGGAACCGCAATGCCTTTCAAATCATGACGCTTGCTCAGGGCAATCACCTGCTCGGCCGGCACGTGACCTTCAACGAATTTACCGTTGATCACCCCGGTGTGGCACGAAGCCAGCCGTGGTTGTACACCGAGCTCTTGTTTGACGCGGCTCATGTCGTCTTCAACGTGGTCATTGACCTTGATGCCATTGGCTTGCAGGTGCGAGATCCAGGCCTTGCAGCAACCGCAGTTGGCATCGCGGTGTACGTCCATGGTCAGTTGTTCAGCAGCGTTGGCGAATGACGTAATAAAGAGTGTAGAGAGCGCAAAAATACGTAACGGGTTCTTCATTGATGACCTCTTGATGAAATAACTCAGCCTGGACTGCGCGGGCTGTCAGGCAACTGATGTTCAGATGACAGTTTTGTCAGGTGCCGACACTTTAGGCACAAACACGCTGATGTAACATGCCCACTTACTTTTCTGACGTGAACTGCTTATGGCTCTTGCTGCCCCGCCTGATTTGTCTGACCCCGCCGTGCCGGTACAGCAGCTGGCGCGCACCTACCCGCGCGGTTTGTACATTGAGCCGCATCAGCATGAATGGGGCCAGTTGTTGTATGCCATGAGCGGCGTGATGTGGGTTGATACCCCGGATGAAGCCTTGGCCGTGCCGCCGCAACGTGCGGTCTGGTTGCCCCCGGGCGTGCCCCACGGGATTCGCGTGGTGTCGGATTTACAGATGCGCAATCTGTATTTGCCCCAAGTCACGGCGCGCACGCTCGACAGTCATGTGCAAGTGCTGGAAGTCGGGCGGCTGCTGCGAGAGTTGATCATCAATCTGGTGGATCAGCCTGATGCGCCGCCGGCCTACACCGACGCGTTGCTCAATCTGACCTTGCTCGAGTTGCAGCGCGCCCGGCGCACGCTGCTCAAGGTGCCGATGCCTGACGCTGCGGATCGGCGGCTGTTCAATCTGTGCCAATCGGTAATGGCCAACCCGACGCTGGACATCGCCTTTGAACAGCATGCCGACCATGCCGGGGCCAGCGTGCGTACTTTGGCGCGGTTGTTTCAGACGGAGCTGGGCATGGGCTTTGCGCAATGGCGACGCCAGGTGCAGTTGGCCACGGCGGCGGCGGAGCTGATCCAGGGGGTGTCGGTGAGCCAGATCGCCCGTTCGCTGGGGTATTCACCGAGCAGCTTCAGCGACATGTTTCGCCGCGAGCTGGGTGTTACGCCGTCTTTATATGGGCAGGGCCACCTGCCAGACGCTTGAATCTGGCCGACAGGCAGAAGGGTTTGACCGATGCGCGGCGTTTGCCGGTCATAGACTCATGGCTATCTCACTGACCTGGAGGCTAGAACATGAAGGCGCTGCAATTTTCCAAAACCGGTGATCTGGCCGCTTTGCAGGTAGTCGACGTGCCCACCCCGACGCCAACTGCCGACCAGGTGCTGGTGCAGGTCAAGGCCGCGGGCTTGAACCCCAGCGATGTAAAGAACGTGCTGGGGCGTTTCCCTTACACCACCTTGCCGCGGATTCCGGGGCGCGATTTTGCCGGTGTCGTCGTTGAGGGCCCCAAAGCCTTAATAGGGCAGAAGGTCTGGGGCACGGGCAAGGACCTGGGGTTTAACCGTGACGGTTCCCACGCTGAGTATTTGACCCTGCCCGCCAGTGGCGTCGCGCAACAACCTGAGGCATTGAGCTTTGTACAGGCCGCCAGCATGGGCGTGCCCTACACCACGGCCTGGGATGCCTTACAGCGCAGTGGCGTAGTGGCCGGTACGCGTTTACTGGTGATCGGCGCCAAAGGCGCGGTGGGCTCGGCCACCTTGGGCCTGGCAACAGTGCTGGGAGCGCAGGTGTTGGCTGCCGTGCGTCGCCCGGAGCAGGCGCGTGTACTGCGCGAGCAGGGTTATGAAGTGATCGTGCTTGAACAACCCGAAGCATTGGCGGGCGAAGTCAATGCGGTGTTTGCCGGGGGCGCCGACGTGATTTTTGACACCACCGGTCACTGGCTGCCGGCTGCGGTGCCAGCGCTGGCGGTGTTTGGTCGGCTGGCCATTATCGCCGCGCCACTGGACGGGCACGTGCAACTCCCGGCGCTGGCGCTGTACCGCAAAGGCGGCTCACTGATTGGCGTCAACAGCCTGCTATATAGCAGCACCGAGTGCGCACGCATGCTCAATCAATTTGGCCAGTACTTCGATGAGGGCTTACTGCCCGCACCCCGCGACCTTGAACAAGCCCCACTGGTGCAAGGGCTGGCCAGCTACGCTGAAGTCAACGCCGGGGCGAGCACCAAAGTGGTGCTGATTCCATAACTGATCAACCTGTAGGAGCGAGCTTGTCTCGCGATCTTTTGATCTTTTAAAAAATCGCGAGGCAAGCTCGCTCCTACAAGGTTTACGGCTGGGTCTGGCTCAATCGCAAGCTGGCGCGGATCCCCTGGACTTCAGGCTCGTTGGCTTTGTATCCGTCAGCCGGACCCGCGTAGGAGAGGGCGTAAGCGCTTTGGCCCTGAGTCGCTGCGACAAGGGTCTGGGTGATCACGTGGTTGCCGTTTTGGGTGATTTTGCAGGTGGTCTCTAGCGCTTTCAGGCCGCCCAAGGTGCTGGGGTGGATTTTGTTACAGGCACTCTGATAACCCCCTTGCGCGAAGTTCTTCTGCAAGGTCTTGCGCATTTCCAGCAACACCGCGTCCATGTTCACCTGGTGCTCAGGCGCGAGGGTCGACTGGGTCAGCTCCATGACCATCTGCGGGTCACCATTGGCGTCGTTTTTCACCGCTCGCTGGCGTTGAACGGTAGTGTCGGCCTCGGCCGGCACGGCCTGGACGTCCCAGCCACCTGGCCAGGTGATCATCAAACTGTCGGCGTTGGCTGCAGGTAGCGACAGGGCCAGCAGCAGTCCGGCAAATGCGGTGTAACGGTGACAAACAGTCATGGGCAACAGGCCTTGAGCGCAGGTTTCGAAAGGCTATAGTGTATCAATAGGTGTCAAAGTCTTGCTTTAGTGTGATCAATCATTTTCACCATTCCTCAGCTAAACCTTTGCTTCTTATGTCTAATCCCGGACAATCGCGGCCCTCTTATGGCTGGGGCGTGGTCAGTAAGGTGTGTTTTGTCCGCCCCGGCTGCGTGGTAACGACCGGCTAGCGGAGATTTGACCGGATGAATGACCAGGCTAACAGCGTCGATGAACGCTTTGACGACGCGACACCTGCGACCCTCAGTCGCTGGAACCGCCACGATACTACCTGGATGCTGGGCCTGTTTGGCACGGCCATTGGCGCAGGTACTTTGTTTTTGCCCATCAACGCAGGCATTGGTGGCTTCTGGCCGCTGTTGATCCTGGCGCTGCTGGCATTCCCCATGACGTTTTATGCGCACCGCGGCCTGACCCGTTTTGTACTGTCCGGTCGTGAAGGCTCAGACATCACTGACGTGGTGGAAGAACACTTCGGCCTGACAGCCGGGGCGTTGATCACGCTGCTGTACTTTCTGGCGATTTTCCCGATTCTGCTGATCTACAGCGTGGCGCTGACCAACACGGTCGGCAGCTTCATGCTCAATCAGTTGCACATCACGCCACCGCCCCGGGTCATTTTGTCGTTGGTGCTGATCCTCGGCTTGCTGACGGTGGTGCGCTGCGGCGAACAAGTGATCGTCAAGGCCATGAGCATGATGGTTTACCCGTTCATTGCTGCGCTGCTGTTTCTGGCAGTGTTTTTGATCCCGCACTGGAACGGCGGCATTCTGGCCACGGCCAGCACCCTGCCGGAGCCATCGGCCTTGCTGCACACCCTGTGGCTGGCGATCCCGGTGATGGTGTTCTCGTTTAACCACTCACCGATTATTTCGGCTTTTGCCGTTGATCAAAAGCGCCGCTATGGCGCCAGCGCGGATGAGCGCAGCTCGCAGATCCTCTCTCGCGCGCACCTGCTGATGGTGGTGATGGTGCTGTTCTTCGTGTTCAGTTGCGTGCTCACGCTGTCCCCTGAACAACTGGCCGAAGCCAAGGCGCAGAACCTGTCGATCCTGTCGTACCTGGCCAACCACTTCAGCAACCCGACCATCGCCTTTGCCGCGCCGCTGATTGCGTTTGTGGCGATTGCCAAGTCCTTCCTGGGGCACTACATCGGTGCCAATGAGGGCCTGAAAGGGTTGATTCTGAAGACCGGCAAGCGTCCTGCCGGCAAAACCCTGGAGCGCCTGACGGCAGCCTTCATGCTGCTGGTGTGCTGGGCAGTTGCGACCCTCAACCCCAGCATTTTGCGCATGATCGAAAGCTTCGGCGGCCCGGTGATTGCGGCCATTCTGTTCCTGATGCCGATGTACGCGATTCGTCGTGTGCCGAGCATGCGTCAGCACGCGGGCAAAATCTCCAACGTGTTTGTCACCGTGGTCGGCCTGGTAGCGATTTCGTCGCTGGTCTACTCGCTGATCCCTTGATCCAGGGCCTGTCGCTGCCGTTCTGCGCAGCGACAGGCCACTGATTGATCGTCTCTTGTCGTGCAACGCTTGAGTCTGGGCTGCACTCTGAATACTATTGCGACAAATTCCTATTCGCATTTTATTTTCAGTGTGCATCGAGGGCTCTTGTGTCGTCATCACCGTCCAACTCATCGCTGCTGCACACCGACGTTCGCAATCTGTATAGCGACCATCACCACTGGCTGGTGAATTGGCTGCGACGGCGGCTGCGCAATGCCGAGAATGCGGACGACATGGCGCAGGACACTTTCCTTTATGTGCTCGGCAAACCGGAGCAGGTCGCGCAGTTGCGTGAACCGCGCGCCTGGCTGAGCAGCATTGCCAAAGGCTTGATGATTGACCGTTATCGTCGTCAGCAGGTGGAGCAGGCTTATTTGCAGGCGCTTGCACACGTGCCTGAACAGGACATGCCGTCACCCGAAGAACGCTTGATCCTGCTGGAAACCCTGACACGTATCGATGCCTTGCTCGATGGCCTGAAACCCAACGTACGCACTGCCTTTTTGCTGTCGCGGCTCGAAGGCTTGGGCTATCAGGCGATTGCCGAGCGGTTGGAGGTGAGCGTGAGTTCGGTCGAGAAGTACATGGCGACGGCGATTCGTCATTGCTTCCTGGCGCGCGCGGCCTTGTGAGCGGGGGCAACGGCGCCATGTCGGGTTCTGTCGAGTTTTCATCCGAGGTGCTGGATGCGGCGATTAACTGGCTGGTGAAAACCCAGTCCGGGGCTGCTGATCCGCAGATACACGCAGCCTGCCAGCAATGGCGCGCCGCGCATGTCAGCCATGAGGCGGCCTGGCAAGCCCTGCAAGTGACCGAGTCGACTTTTCGCCAGGCGTCAGCCTTGTCGGGGCGGGTGGCGCTGGACACCTTGAGTGGCAGCAGTCGGCTGCGCTCACGGCGCCAGGCGCTCAAGGTCCTGGGGCTAGGTGTGCTGGGCGCCGGGGCGGGAGGGCTTGTGTGGCAACAACAACCGTGGCGCACCTTTGGCGCTGACTATGCCACTGCCGTGGGCGAGCGCCGGGTGTTTAATCTGGCCGATGGCACACGCCTGCAACTCAATACCGACAGCGCTGCGGACGTTGTCTTCAACGAGCAACAGCGCTTGATTGTGTTGCGTGACGGCGAGGTTTTTATCCGTACCGGCAATGACCCTGACGCCTCGGCCGGGCGCCGACCGTTTTGGGTGCACACCCGTGAGGCGCGGTTACAGGCTATCGGCACCGCGTTTGACGTGCGCCAGGAGTCTGGCCGTACCCGGCTGATGGTTGAAGAGGGCATGGTGGCTGTCCATCTGCCGGCGACGCAGCCGGTGTTGGTGCAGGCGGGCAAGGAATATGTGATCGATGGGCAATCGGCCCGTTTGCAAACCTCCTCGGCCTTGCACGTCAGCAGTTGGACGAGCGGGGCGCTGGTGGCGAAAAACATGCGCCTGGAAGACTTGGCGGCCGAACTGTCGCGTTATCGCCAGGGCTGGTTGTTGTGCGAACCCGCTGTCAGTGATTTGCGCGTGTCGGGGGTGTTTCAACTCGAGCATATCGACCAGGCATTGCAGGGCTTGAGCCAGACGCTGGCGGTGCGCATCGAGCGCAGAACGCGGTTCTGGACGCGGATTGTGGCGGTTTAGCCAAGATCAAAAGATCGCGCGGCCAGCTCGTGCCTGTGTCAATACGAATAATTATCAAATTTCTTTGCGGGTTTTTTCGCGTCCTTCGACAACTAGGCATAAGACCTTTTAATTGCAGGAGCAAAACCCATGTCCGCTGCCGTTCAACCTCTTTTCTTGCCCGCGCGTAGCCGCTTGGCCATTGCCCTGCAGGCGGTCTTGCTGGGCGGTGCTGTGCTGGCAGCCGTGCAACCGTTTTCGATGACGGTGGCCGCATCGGTCAGTGCGCAACGCAGTTTCGATGTGCCGGCCAGTACGCTGGAGGACGCACTTAACCGCTTTGCCCAGCAGGCCAATATCTCGCTGCCTTACGACCCGGCACTGGTACAGAACAAACAGGCGCCAGCCCTCAAGGGCCGATTTGATGTACCACAAGCGTTGCAGCAATTGCTCAAAGGCAGCGGCCTGACCGCCACCGAAGGGGCCAACGGGGTGTGGACGCTGTACCCGCTGACCTCTGGCAGCGCAGACGGCAAGTTACAACTACAGGCCACCAGTGTGACCGGCGTGGCATTGGGCGGGACCACCGAAGGCAGCAATTCCTACACCACGGGCGAAACCAGTACGGCAACCAAATTGCCCCTTTCTTTGCGTGAAACACCGCAGTCAGTCACGGTCATTACCCGTCAGCAAATGACCGATCAAGGGCTAGGCAGCATTGCTCAAGTGATGGAGCAAACGCCGGGCATAACCGTGATGCACGATGACAGCGAGCGTTACAACTTCTATTCCCGCGGTTTCACCCTGGATAACTTCCAGTACGACGGCGTACCGACCTCGGACTTCACTACCAATACCAACGGTCTAGGCATGCGCGACATGGCCATTTACGACCGGGTAGAAGTGGTGCGCGGTTCCACCGGTTTGATGAGCGGCGTGGGCAGCCCGTCGGGGGCGGTGAATCTGGTGCGCAAACGCCCGACCAAAGACTTCCAGGGCTATGTGTCGGGCAGCGGTGGCTCGTGGGACCGCTATCGCAGTGAACTGGACTTGTCGGGCCCCTTGACTGAAAACGGCGCGGTGCGCGGGCGCGTGGTGGCCGCCCATGAAGATGGACGCTCCTTTATCGACCGTTACTCGTCCATCAAAGATGTGTTCTATGGCATCGCTGAGGCTGATCTGACCGACGATACGACGCTGTATGCCGGTATCGACTATCAAAAAATCGACTCCAATGGTTCAAGCTTTGGCCAGTTGCCGCTGTATTACAGCGATGGCAGCCGAACCCACTTTAAGCGCTCCATGAACCCGGCCGCCAAGTGGGCGTATGCCGACAGTAAAAGCACCAAGTACTTCGCCGGGGTAGAGCAGCGTTTCGATAACGATTGGCTGTTGAAAGTCGAAGCCAGCCACTGGAAGGGCAACACCGATCAGTTGCAGGGCAATATCGTGGGCTGGGGACCGTTCCCGGACAAAACCACGGGTGAAGCGCAGTTCATGAGCGGCACCAAAACCTTCGAGATCAACACCGATACGCTGGACGCCTATGCCACCGGGCCCTTTGAGTTCTTGGGGCGCAGCCATGAATTGGTGTTGGGGGCCAATGTCAGCAATCGTCGCAACGACTACCTGGCCGAGAATGCTGACGACCTGACCATCAATTACCAAAACTGGAACAACGATGCGCCGCGTCCGGGCCCTGCTCAATTGAGCCAAGGCTTGAAACAGCGCTATAAGACGAAGGAATCGGCGCTCTATGGCGCCTTGCGCCTCAAGCCGACGGATGATTTATCGGTCATTCTCGGTGCTCGCGTGGTCGACTACGACCGCAAGGGGACAATGACCTACAACGCTGCGCAAACGGTCCCTACGCTGGATGATTCGAAAAAGACCGGCAAGCCGATCCCCTATGCGGGGATCGTCTACGACCTGAGCGCCAATCACTCGGTTTATGCCAGCTACACCGAGATTTTTACCCCGCAAAGCTATTTCGATCGCAACGATAAAGTGCTCGCACCGATGACCGGTAAAAGCTACGAGGCGGGCTTGAAGTCGGAGTATTTCGACGGTGCACTGAATACCAGTTTTGCCGTGTTCCTGATCAAACAGAACAACTACGCCGAATACGATGGTGTGCGCGATAACGGCGAAGATGCCTACAAGGCCATCGACGGCACTAAAACCAAGGGCTTTGAGGCCGAGATTTCCGGTGAAGTGGCACGCGGCTGGCAATTGCTGGCGGGCTACACCTACGCTCAACCCCGGGACAAGGACGGCAAACGCATCAACAGCAATCATCCCGAGCAGTTGTTCAAACTGGCCACCAGTTACCAACTGGACGGTGACCTCAAGGACCTGACCGTGGGCGGTAATGTGTCCTGGCAAGGTTCGACTTACAGTGAGCTGGACTCATCGATCAAAGCCGACGCCAAAGAAGGCAGTTTCGCGGTGGTGGGGTTGATGGCGCGTTATGACATCAGCCAAAACCTCAGCGCCACGGTCAACCTCAACAACGTCTTTGACCGCGAATACCTCAGTGGTTATGGCCTGTACTCAACCTACTACTATGGCGATCCGCGCAACCTGATGCTGGGGATGAAGTACAGCTTCTGACAAGGGTTTCATGTCGCAGCGGGGACGATTGGGCTATGGTTGAGCAACCATTCCAAGCGGAGCCAGACGATGAGCGACTCAACCCTTCATCATGCTGCGGCTGAGGGCTATGCCCAGGGCGCTGATACTTATGTGCGCGGGCGCCCTGATTACCCGCCCCAGGTCAGCGCCTGGCTGACTCACACCCTGGGCCTGGAGCCTGGCCAGACGGTACTCGAAGTGGGTGCCGGAACTGGCAAATTCACCCCGCGCCTGTTGCAGACCGGCGCACGGGTGATCGTGCTTGAGCCGGTCCAGGCCATGCTCGCCAAGCTGTCAAAGGCCCATCCTGAGGTCGAAGCCCATCAAGGCACCGTACAAGCCATTCCGTTGGCCGATGCCAGTGTCGACGTGGTGGTGTGCGCACAAGCCTTTCACTGGTTTGCCAACCATGAAGCCTTGGCCGAGATCCATCGCGTGCTTAAACCGGGCGGGCGCCTGGGGCTGATCTGGAATCTGCGTGATGCCAGCGTACCGTGGGTGGCGGAGCTCGATGCGTTGGTCAATCAATGGGAAGCCGACGCGCCACGCTTCTACACCGGCGCCTGGCGTCAGGCGTTTCCGTATGACGGCCTTGGGCCGTTGCAAGAGCAACGGTTCATTCAGCCTCATAACGGGCCGGTCGAGGACGTGATTTTCAATCGCGTGCGTTCCACCAGCTTTATCTCGGCACTGGCGCCTGATGAGCGGGAAAAGGTGGAGCAGCAGTTGCGTGCGTTTGTCGCGTCACACAGCGTGTTGAATCACGGCGGGGAAGTCAGCGTGCCGTACATCACTTACGCGTTTGTGACGCAAAAACCGGCGTGATTCCCTCTCAACTCTCGGAAAGCTACGCGTACTACAAACCAAACGGATCCTTCTGACAGGGTGGTTCCGCACCCCCTCGGCATACTGGCTGGGCGCCGCTAACTGGCAATTTGACAGTTAGCGGGCACTCAACCTTCCTCAACCAGGATGCCGACATGACCCTATTACACAACAACGCTCACGCCTTGCCCGGTGCCTGCGTATGAAGCGCATGAACATCACCGTCGGGTCCAGGACGACGGTGGGCGGCGTGGTGGTGACGGGCTGGGAGCTGATGACAATCAACGACCAGATTCTGGCCCGCGAAGGTGACAGCATCGAGTGTCCTGTGTGCGGCAGCACAGGCGTTATCGTACTGTGCGGTCCGCGCCATGATGAATCACTGGGAGGGCGGCAAGCCGCGCTGGAAGGCGACTTGTGCCAGTGCCTGTGCCGCCCTGCGCCGCGACTGATCCCTGATCAATACATCAGAGGCCAAGTGCTGGGAGATACCAGAGGGCCTCAGCAGAGTTACATGGAGTATTTGGCTCAGTGGCCCGAATCGCCGGCACCTAAAAAAACAGCGCCCGTTAATCCCGAGCCCGAGCTGGAAGAAGAGGACGAAGAAGAGGAACAGGACACCGGCATCACCCTGCATGTGGGCTTGTTCTTCGATGGCACCGGGAATAACCAGGGCAACAGCGAGGCGGCGCGAGGTTGCCTGGCCATTAGCTTGGGTATAGGTGAACAGGAAGGCGCGGATATACGTCAGCATTGCGCGAGCTTTGGCTTTGACGGTAAAGGAAACTCGCCGGATAACAGCTATAGCAACGATGTCACCAATGTGGCGCGGCTTTATGACTTGTATCCGGATCATGCGGATACGCAATTGCCGCAAGGAACTGAAGAGGCGTTTCTCAGTGTCTACCTAGAAGGTATCGGTACAGTCACGGGGCAAGCTGACTCGGTCTATGGCCAGGCTAGCGGTCAAGGCAGCACTGGTATTGTGGCGCGAGTTGAGCAAGCGCCTGCGCTGATTTTGGAGCAGGTTCGAACACTGCAAGACAACAATCCCGGCCTGACTATTTGGCGAATCGTTATCGATCTGTTTGGCTTCAGTCGTGGTGCCGCTGCTGCACGGCATTGTGCCAATGACTTGTTGAAGGGGCCGAAAAGCCTTATCGCCCAATCGATCCCTCCGGGAACGAAGGGCATGTCAGATGGCTTTAGATGGCGCCACCGAACTGATTTCAACCTCAACTTTATCGGCCTGTTTGATACGGTGCCTGGGATGGTTGCACCCTTAAGCGGCGACTTTAGCCCGCATAACGCCAGTAACCCTGGTCTCAACCTGCACCTTGCCCCTGGCATTGCGCGCTATGTGGTGCAATTTGTGGCGCGCAGCGAATATCGTCATAACTTCTCACTGGTTCGTACCGACAATGACATCGAGCTGCCCGGTGTCCATTCCGATATTGGCGGCGGTTATTTGCCTCTGGCCACCGAAAAAGTGCTGCTGAGTAAACCCCAGAGCAGTCAGGTGCCTGTCGACATGCCAGAAACTTCCACGGTCGCTTATGACCGAGCCCGTCAGCTCATGGGGGTTATGCTGCCGGATCTGGAGCCCTATCTGCAGCGCTGGAGTGTCGACACATGGGCGGTGGTTCTGCCTTATAACAGACGCCGTGACATGTTTGCCGAGAAACGCGTGTATGCCGCCCTACGCAGTGAACGGCAAGTGCATGGTCAGTTGTCACTGATTTACTTGCGAGCCATGCGCGAGTTGGGAGTACGAAATGGGGTTCCTTTCGTATCCATTGATGATCGTAACCCTGCATTGGCGATTCCTGCTGACCTGCACGACATTGCCATCAAACTGCAAGCGTATGCCGTCGGCGACAGCTTTCCCGGACTGACCCATGAAGAGGTGGCTTTACTACAGCGCAAATACATCCACTTGTCAGGCAATTGGAATGCTGCCAGCGGCAAGAACAACAGCGACATTGAGGTGCTCTTTATTAATCGGCCGGCTGCAGGCGGTAAACGGGCGGTGCATCCCAATGAGTAAATTCAAGCTGCTATGGGTGTGCGCTGTGTTTGGGCTGATGGTGGGCTGTACCAAGGGCAGCAATGGGTTGCCCTATGATGGCTGGCGGCTTGGACTGTTCGCCCCCAACTACATGGAAGTGTGGATCGAAACCGCAGATGCGGTGGATGTGCGAGACCGTGTATTCAAACGAGCCATGAGTGGAGTAGCCGCTATCCAGACTCCTAAAAACCTCAAAGGTAATCCTCGCGGTTGGCCAAGTTATCCCGGTTGGGGTAAAGGTAAATATGTTTACGGGGCTGCTGTACCACGCCTGATTTATGTGCGCTGGCAATCATTGGTAGAGCCACAAACCTACGAGGCTTATATCGTGATCCCCACAGCCATTCAGCAGGCCATGGTCAAGCCTGAGAAAGCCTTTTGCGAGTTCGATGCCAAATGGATCACCGGTTACCGTAAAGGCGTGACGGTAGGGCTGGCCCCCGGCGGTATTGCCAAGGTGTGGATCTCGGGCCCTTGCGTCAGCCCAATCGAAGTGACCAGGGTTCAGGGAGAAGTAGTGAAAGAAGGACCTTATGGCGGGAAGTCCGAAGGCCATCATTTCCCGCTTGGCGAAACGTCAAAAGCCTACATCGAAAAATACGGGGTGCCTTATGGCTCTTGGTAAAGGGCCGCCGCACACGGGCGGTGCATCCCAATGAATACATTCAAGCTGCTATGGGTGTGCGGTGTACTTGGGTTGATGGCGGGCTGTGCCAAGGGCAGCAATGGGTTGCCCTATGATGGCTGGCGGCTTGGACTGTTCGCTCCCAACTATATGGAAGTGTGGATCGAAACCGCAGATGCGGTGGATGTGCGAGACCGTGTATTCAAACGAGCCATGAGTGGAGTGGCCGCAATTCAGACGCCTAAAAACCTCAAAGGTAATCCTCGCGGTTGGCCCAGCTATCCCGGTTGGGGTAAAGGTAAATATGTTTACGGGGCTGCTGTACCACGCCTGATTTATGTGCGCTGGCAATCATTGGTAGAGCCACAAACCTACGAGGCTTATATCGTGATCCCCGAAGCCATTCAGCAGGCCATGGTCAAACCTGAGAAAGCTTTTTGTGCCGCCGATGCCAAATGGATCACCGGTTACCGCAAAGGCGTGACCGTAGGGTTGGCACCCGGCGGTATTGCCAAGGTGTGGATTTCAGGCCCTTGCGTCAGCCCAATCGAAGTGGCCAGGGTTCAAGGAGAAATCGTTAAGGAAGGGCCTTCTGGCGGCCAGACTAATGGCAAATATGCCTTGCCGTTAGAGCCAGAAACAAAAGCCTACATCGAAAAATACGGGGTGCCTTATGGGTCTTGGTAAAGGGCCACCGCTCCTCGCGATCTTTGTTATGGCCAAAAGATCGCGAGACGCGCCAACAGAAGGTGGGGTGTCAGCCGTTAGTTACCTGACAGCAGGGCTTCAAGTTTTTCTTGGTCGCGGGCGAATTGGCGGATGCCTTCGGCCAGTTTTTCAGTGGCCATGGCGTCTTCGTTCGAAGCCCAGCGAAATTGCGCTTCGTTGAGGGTCAAACGCGGCTCGCCGGTCGCGCCGGGGCTGAGTTTGCGCGCCAGTGCGCCGTCGTCCAGCGCCAGTTTTTCCAGCAGGTCCGGGCTGATGGTCAGGCGATCGCAGCCTGCCAGTTGCTCGATCTGGTTGGTGTTGCGAAAGCTCGCGCCCATGACCACGGTCTTGTAATCATTGGCCTTGTAGTAGTTGTAGATGCGGGTTACCGACTGCACGCCCGGATCATCTGAGCCGGTGTAATCAATACCGGTGGACTTCTTGTACCAGTCGTAGATTCGGCCCACGAACGGCGAGATCAAAAACACCCCGGCATCGGCACAAGCTGCGGCCTGGGCAAACGAGAACAGCAGGGTCAGGTTTGTCTGGATACCGGCTTTTTCGAGCTTCTCGGCGGCACGGATGCCTTCCCAGGTCGACGCCAGCTTGATCAATACGCGGTCACGGCTTACGCCGGCCTTGTCATACAGCTCGATTAATTGATTGGCTTTTTGCAGCAGGGCTGGCTCGTCAAACGACAGGCGCGCATCGACTTCGGTGGAGATACGGCCCGGAATGACCTTCAAGATACCGCTACCCACCGACACCGCGAAAAGATCGCAGGCCAGGCCAACATCACCTTTGGCGTGGGTGATAGCGTTTTTCAGCAGGTCGGCATAACCCGGCAGGGCTGCGGCCTTGAGCAGCAGGGAAGGGTTGGTGGTGGCATCAACGGGTTTGAGGCGGGTAATCGCGTCGAGGTCGCCGGTGTCTGCGACCACGGTGGTGAACTGCTTGAGTTGTTCCAGCTTGGAAGTCATGAGCGTCTCTGTCTCAAAGGTATTAATGGCTGTACAGATGGAGTACGTCGTCGAGCAAAAGTTCTTTAAACGATAAGTGGCAGAATGCCGTCGAACAAGGTCGTTGTGCAACTGATCAGGAGATTTAATCGCGAGAAAAGCAATCTGTGGAGGGTTGGCTATACCTACAACTCCATGTTCAAACGGTTGCGTCTCATACAGGAGTTTCCACCATGAAACCTGGGTTGATGATCGGTACGTTATGCCTCGCTACGCTGGTACTGGCCGGATGCGCCAGCAAGGTTCAGCAACCGGATGAATACTCCGGCTTTTTAAAAGATTACAGCCGACTTAAAGAAGCCCGGTCGCCTTCGGGGGCTGAGGTCATGCGCTGGGTTGATCCCACGATCAAGGTCGACCAATACACCAGTGTGTATATAGAGCCGAGCCAGCTCTATCCGGCGCCAAAACCTACCGAGAAAATTCCGCAGAGCACGTTGAACGCGATTACGGCCTACTACGATCAGGCGCTCAAACGAGAGATCAGTAAAGTGCTGCCGCTGGCCAGCGCGCCAGGGCCAGGGGTGATTGTGGTGCGCCCGGCGATTACTGCCGTCAGCAGCCAAACTGAAAGCCTGGCACCTTATGAGTACATCCCTGTCGCTCTGGTGGCGGCAGCGGTGACGACGGCCTCGGGGATCCGTGATCAGGAAACCCAGTTGTCTACCGAGGCCGTTTTTATCGACGGGAACGATCAGCATGTTGTTGCTCAAGTGGTGCGCAAAGGCACGGGCAAACCGCTGAGCAATGCCAGCCAGGTGATGAAGGCAGATGACGTGAAAGCAGTGATCGATGGCTGGGCGTCGGACATGCGCCAGTCATTTCAGAAGGTCAAGGATTAGAAGAGCCCTGGCACGCGGCGACATCCCTTTGGCAGTGCCGGGCCCCTCTTTTTGTCACACCCGGCATGACAATTTGTGCTCCGGGCATAGGTCGCGTGCGCGTTTCGTGTTTAACTTCCGGCTCTTCAAAAACAGTTAAAAAGGACATCGTTCATGGCTCAAGTGACGCTTAAAGGCAACCCTGTTCAAGTCGACGGCGTGCTGCCTGCAGTAGGTTCCAAAGCGCCAGCGTTTTCGCTGGTTGCCGGTAATTTGTCCGATGTAACGCTGGCCGATTTTGCCGGTAAGCGTAAAGTGCTGAACATCTTCCCAAGCGTTGACACCCCGACCTGCGCAACGTCGGTACGCAAGTTCAACGCACAAGCCAACGAACTGGCCAACACCGTGGTGCTGTGCATTTCGGCTGACCTGCCATTCGCTCAAGCGCGTTTCTGCGGTGCTGAAGGTCTGGAAAACGTACAAAACCTGTCGACGCTGCGCGGTGCCGAGTTCATCAAGAACTACGGTGTGGC
Source organism: Pseudomonas helleri (assembly GCF_001043025.1). GTDB lineage: Bacteria > Pseudomonadota > Gammaproteobacteria > Pseudomonadales > Pseudomonadaceae > Aquipseudomonas > Aquipseudomonas helleri. Next base: position 250,730 of record NZ_JYLD01000005.1, read on the forward strand.
AATCGCTGATGGCCCGCTCAAAGGCCTGACTGCTCGCGCAGTGGTTGTACTGGACGAAAACGACACTGTGCTGCACAGCGAACTGGTTAAAGAAATCGCTGAAGAGCCTAACTACGAAGCAGCTCTGGCTGTTTTGAAGTAAGTCGTACAGCAACACCGAAAACGGCCTGGCATTGAATGCCAGGCCGTTTTTTATTGCCCGTAAAGATCAAATAATCAAACCGGCCTACATAATGTCACACAGGTTCTAGACACTCTGCGCGGCACAATTGAGGCAAGGGCTGCCTCAAGTCTGGATTATTTGAGGTTGAGTGTTGGTGTTGGAAACTAAACAGATCAAAGTCCGGGCAGGCCCTTGTCGTGAATGTAAAGCAGGTCTTTGACGCGCTATAACGTAAATAGCCGGTAAAGAGCCTTTTCATAACTGTCTGCACTGCTTATCTTTCAGGCTCCTGAAATTAAGCGCTCGCGCCCAACTGGTTGATCACTCAATGCAATCCTCTGTTTCTCGCACTTCTCGTCGCTGGCTGGTTGGCCTGCTGATTTTGCTGATCGTTGCTGGCGTGAGCTGGTGGCTTTGGCCCGCATCGGCGAAAAAAGGCCAGAACGCGCAACCCGCCGGGCACACCAGCCGCACGGGGGCGATGCGCCCGGGCTTTGGTGGCTCAACGTTACCGGTGCCGGTTCTGGTCGCAGAGGTGACACGGGGGGATTTCCCGATCTACTACAAGGCGTTGGGCACGGTCACTGCGCTGAACACGATCAATGTGCGCAGCCGCGTGGCAGGCGAGTTGGTCAAGGTCTACTTCAAAGAAGGGCAGATGGTTAAAGCTGGTGAATTGCTGGCAGAAATCGACCCGCGCAGCTATCAAAATGCACTGCTGCAAGCCGAAGGCACGCTGTTGCAGAACCAGGCCCAGCTTAAAAACGCCCAGGTAGATGTGCAGCGCTATCGCGGTCTCTACGCCGAGGACAGCATCGCCAAGCAAACGCTGGATACGGCCGAAGCCCTGGTCAGCCAATATCAGGGCACGGTCAAGACCAATCAGGCGGCCGTCAATGATGCCAAGCTCAACCTTGAGTTCACCAAGATTCGGGCACCGATCAGCGGCCGCGTGGGCTTGCGCCAGCTGGACGTCGGTAACCTGGTCGCGGCCAACGACACCACCGCGCTGGTGGTGATTACTCAGACCGAGCCAATTGTGGTCAGCTTCACCTTGCCGGAAAACAACCTGGCTCTGGTACTGGAGCGTTATCGCAGCGGTGCAAAACTGCCGGTACAAGCCTGGGATCGCGGTGATCAGAAAGAGTTGGCCAGCGGCGTGTTGAGCAGTATTGATAACCAGATTGATGTCACCACCGGCACCTTGAAGTTCAAGGCGCTGTTCGAGAACCGCGATCAGGCGCTGTTCCCCAACCAGTTCGTCAACGTGCGCCTGCTGGCTGACACCCTCAAAGGTGTGATTCTGGCCCCGACAGCAGCACTTCAGTACGGCACCAATGGCTCGTTTGTCTATGCAATGGACGGTGATAAAAAGGTCAAGATCCGCACCCTCAAACTGGGTGCGACCGATGGCGACTTGACCGTTGTCAAAGAAGGCCTGGAACCGGGTGATCGCGTGGTGCTCGAAGGCACCGATCGCTTGCGCGAAGGTAGCCTGGTCGAAGTGGTCAGCAACAGCAGCGAAGTACCGACATCGGCCGCAGGGCAACTGCAAGGTGGTCCGGATGCGGACGCCGACCCAAGTGCTGCCAAAGCCCAGGGTACGGGCAAGGGCAAGGCCGGCGAATGAATCTGTCGCGGCTGTTTATCCTGCGCCCGGTTGCAACCACGCTGTGCATGATTGCCATCGTCTTGTCCGGGATCATCGCGTATCGCCTGCTGTCGGTGTCGGCCTTGCCTCAGGTCGATTACCCGACCATCCGCGTGATGACGCTTTACCCCGGCGCCAGCCCGGATGTCATGACCAGTGCGGTGACGGCGCCCCTTGAGCGCCAGTTCGGGCAAATGCCCGGCCTCACGCAGATGGCCTCGACCAGTTCCGGTGGCGCTTCGGTATTGACCCTGCGCTTTAACCTGGACATGAACATGGATGTCGCCGAGCAGCAGGTGCAGGCCGCGATCAACGCCGCGACCAACCTGCTGCCCAAGGACTTGCCGGCACCGCCGGTGTACAACAAGGTCAACCCGGCCGACACCCCGGTGCTTACTTTGGCGATTACCTCTAAAACCATGCTGTTGCCCAAGCTCAACAACTTGGTCGATACCCGCATGGCGCAAAAAATTGCCCAGATCAATGGTGTGGGCATGGTCAGCATTGCCGGCGGTCAGCGCCAGGCCGTGAGGATCAAGGTCAACCCCGAGGCGCTGGCCGCCAATGGTTTGAACCTGGCGGATGTGCGCACCCTGATCGGCGCCTCCAACGTCAACCAGCCCAAGGGTAACTTTGACGGCCCGACGCGGGTGTCGATGCTGGACGCCAACGACCAGTTGAAAACCCCGCAGGAATACGCCGAACTGATTTTGGCCTACAACAATGGCGCGCCGTTGCGACTCAAAGACGTGGCAGAAATCGTCGACGGGGCCGAGAACGAACGCCTGGCCGCCTGGGCCAATGAAAATCAGGCGGTATTGCTCAATATCCAGCGTCAACCCGGTGCCAACGTGATTGAAGTGGTGGACCGGATCAAGGCGCTGTTGCCGAGCATCACCAACAACCTGCCAGCCGGTATCGATGTCACCGTGCTGACCGATCGCACGCAAACCATCCGCGCCTCGGTACGTGATGTGCAGCATGAATTGTTGATCGCCATCGCGCTGGTGGTGATGGTGACCTTCCTGTTTCTGCGCCGCGCCAGCGCCACGATCATTCCGTCGATTGCGGTGCCTTTGTCGCTGATCGGGACCTTTGGCGTGATGTACCTGGCCGGGTTTTCGGTCAACAACCTGACACTGATGGCCCTGACCATTGCCACCGGCTTTGTGGTCGATGACGCCATCGTCATGCTGGAAAATATTTCACGCTATATCGAGGAGGGCGAAACCCCGATGCAGGCCGCCCTCAAGGGCGCCAAACAAATTGGTTTTACCCTGATCTCGCTGACCCTGTCGCTGATTGCCGTGCTGATCCCGCTGTTGTTCATGGCGGATGTGGTCGGGCGGCTGTTCCGTGAATTTGCCATCACTCTGGCGGTGGCGATTCTGATCTCGTTGGTGGTGTCGCTCACCCTGACCCCGATGATGTGCGCACGCTTGCTCAAAGCCGAGCCAAAGCCCGAAGAGCAGGGCCGTTTCTACCGGGCCAGCGGTGCCTTTATTGACTGGATGATCGCCGAGTACGGGCGCATGCTGCAGTGGGTGCTCAAGCATCAGCCACTGACATTGCTGGTAGCCATCGGCACCCTCGCGCTCACGGTGTTTCTGTACATGGTGGTGCCCAAGGGGTTCTTCCCGGTGCAAGACACGGGCGTGATTCAAGGGATTTCCGAGGCGCCGCAGTCGATTTCGTTCAGCGCCATGAGCCAGCGTCAGCAAGAGCTGGGCAAGATCATCCTGCAAGACCCGGATGTTGAAAGCCTGTCGTCTTACATCGGTGTGGACGGCGATAACGCCACCCTCAACAGCGGGCGCATGCTGATCAATCTCAAGCCCCATAGCGAGCGCAGCGACAGTGCTTCAGCAGTGATTGCGCGTCTGCAACCGCAGGTGGACAAGCTGATCGGGATTCGCCTGTATATGCAGCCGGTGCAGGACTTGACCATCGAAGACCGCGTCAGCCGCACTCAGTACCAATTCAGCTTGTCATCGCCGGATGCGGAGTTGCTCAGTACCTGGAGCCAAAAACTGGTGACGGCCTTGAGCAATCAGCCAGAACTGACCGATGTCGCCAGCGACCTGCAAGACAAAGGCTTGCAGGTGTTTTTGGTCATCGACCGCGATGCCGCGTCGCGCCTCGGGGTGTCGGTAGCGAACATCACGGACGCACTGTACGACGCCTTCGGCCAGCGGCAGATTTCGACCATTTACACCCAGGCCAGCCAGTACCGCGTGGTATTGCAGGCCAAAGATGGCGAGAAAATCGGCCCGCAGTCGCTGGAGCAGATCCACGTCAAAACCACGGATGGCGGTCAGGTCCGGCTGTCCAGCCTGGCCAGGGTTGAAGAGCGTCAGTCGCAACTGTCCATTTCCCACATCGGTCAGTTCCCGTCGGTGATGGTCTCGTTCAACCTGGCGCCCGGCGTGGCGCTGGGGCAGGCGGTCGAACTGATTGATCAGGTGCAAAAAGACATCGGCATGCCGGTTGGCGTGCAAACCGAGTTCCAGGGCGCTGCACAAGCGTTCCAGGCGTCGTTGTCGAGCACCTTGCTGCTGATTCTGGCGGCGGTGGTGACCATGTACATCGTGCTGGGCGTGCTCTATGAGAGCTACATCCACCCGATCACCATCCTCTCGACCTTGCCTTCGGCGGCCGTCGGCGCCTTGTTGGCGCTGATTCTCAGCGGCAATGACCTGGGCATGATCGCGATCATCGGCATCATCTTGCTGATCGGCATCGTGAAAAAGAACGCGATCATGATGATCGACTTCGCCCTCGACGCTGAGCGCAACCAGGGCATGGCCCCCCATGACGCGATTTACCAGGCGGCGTTGCTGCGCTTCAGGCCGATCTTGATGACCACTTTGGCCGCTTTGTTTGGTGCCGTGCCGCTGATGCTGGCGACCGGCTCCGGTGCGGAGTTGCGTCAACCGCTGGGTCTGGTGATGGTCGGCGGTCTGCTGGTGAGCCAGGTGTTGACCTTGTTTACCACCCCCGTTATTTACCTGGCGTTTGATCGGATGGGACGGCGCTTTGGTAAGTCCGGTTTGAAAGAGGTGGAGGTATGAGGGGGTTAGCGGCAAGCGGTAAGCGGCAAGCTGCAAGAGAAAAGCAGACTCAACCTGCGTGCGGGCTCTTAGCTTCTAACTTGAAGCTTGAAGCTTGCAACTTGAGGCTGACCCTATGAACCTGTCCGGCCCGTTCATCAAGCGCCCGGTAGCGACCATGCTGTTGAGTCTGGCAATCATGTTGCTGGGCGGTGTGAGCTTTGGTTTGCTGCCGGTGTCGCCGCTGCCGCAAATGGATTTTCCGGTGATCGTGGTGTCTGCCAGCTTGCCGGGCGCCAGCCCCGAGGTGATGGCATCTACCGTGGCCACGCCGCTGGAGCGATCCTTTGGCGCGATTGCCGGGGTCAACACCATGAGCAGCCGCTCGAGCCAGGGCTCGACGCGGGTGATTTTGCAGTTCGATCAGGACCGCGACATCAATGGCGCGGCCCGTGAGGTGCAGGCGGCGATCAACGCCTCGCGTAACCTGTTGCCCAGCGGTATGCGCAGCATGCCGACCTACAAAAAAGTTAACCCGTCGCAAGCACCGATCATGGTGCTGTCGCTGACGTCCGATGTGTTGGCCAAGGGCGAGCTTTACGATCTGGCCTCGACCATCCTCTCGCAAAGCCTTTCGCAAGTGCCTGGGGTGGGCGAGGTGCAAATCGGCGGCAGTTCGTTGCCTGCCGTGCGTATCGAGCTGGAGCCGCAACTGCTTAACCAGTACGGCGTGGCGCTGGATGACGTGCGCAACACCATTGCCAACGCCAACGTTCGCCGGCCCAAGGGGGCTGTGTCGAATGACGAGCATAACTGGCAAATACAGGCCAATGACCAACTGGAAAAGGCCAAGGATTACGAGCCGCTGATCATCCGTTACCAGGACGGTGCGGCTTTGCGTCTGGGCCATGTGGCCAAGGTCCAGGACGGCGTTGAAGACCGCTACAACAGTGGTTTTTTCAACAACGATGCTGCGGTGTTGCTGGTGATCAACCGTCAGGCTGGCGCCAACATTATTGAAACCGTCAACGCGATCAAGGCCCAGTTGCCTGCTTTGCAGGCGGTCCTGCCGGCCAGCGTCAAACTGAACCTGGCCATGGACCGCTCCCCGGTCATCAAGGCCACGCTGCATGAAGCCGAGATGACCTTGCTGATTGCCGTGGCGCTGGTGATTCTGGTGGTGTTCCTGTTTCTCGGTAATTTTCGTGCGTCGCTGATCCCGACCCTGGCGGTGCCGGTGTCGCTGGTGGGTACTTTTGCCATCATGTACCTGTTCGGCTTTTCGCTGAACAACCTGTCGCTGATGGCCCTGATCCTGGCCACCGGGCTGGTGGTGGACGACGCCATCGTCGTGCTTGAGAACATCTCACGGCATATTGATGCCGGGATCTCGCCCATGAAGGCTGCATACCTGGGGGCCAAGGAAGTCGGCTTTACCTTGCTCTCAATGAACGTTTCGCTGGTGGCGGTGTTTTTGTCGATCCTGTTTATGGGCGGGATCATTGAAAGCTTGTTCAGGGAGTTTTCGATCACCCTGGCGGCGGCGATTGTGGTGTCGCTGGTGGTATCGCTGACCTTGACCCCGATGCTCTGCGCGCGCTGGCTCAAACCCCATGTGCCGGGCACTGAAAACGCCATGCAGCGCTGGAGCATCCGGCTTAACGACCGCATGGTGCTGGGCTATGCCCGCAGCCTGGATTGGGTCTTGCGGCACAAGCGCCTGACCCTGCTCAGCCTGTTGCTGACCATCGGCGTAAACGTTGCGCTGTACGTGGTGGTGCCCAAAACCTTTATGCCGCAGCAAGACACCGGGCAACTGATTGGCTTTGTGCGCGGCGATGATGGCCTGTCGTTCAGCGTGATGCAGCCCAAGATGGATATTTTCCGCCAGGCAGTGTTGGCAGATCCGGCAGTAGACAGCGTGGCGGGCTTTATTGGCGGCAACAGCGGCACCAATAACGCTGTGATGATCGTGCGGCTTAAACCGATCACTGAGCGCAAAATTTCTGCGCAAAAAGTTATCGAGCGTTTGCGTGAAAACATGCCCAAAGTGCCGGGCGGGCGCCTGATGCTAATGGCCGACCAGGACCTGCAATTTGGCGGTGGCCGTGAGCAAACCAGTTCCCAGTATTCTTACATCCTGCAAAGCGGCGACTTGGGTGAGTTACGCACCTGGTACCCCAAAGTGGTGGCTGCACTCAAGTCCCTGCCCGAACTCACTGCCATTGATGCCCGTGAAGGGCGGGGTGCGCAGCAAGTCACCTTGGTGGTAGATCGCGATCAGGCCAAACGCCTCGGGGTCGATATGGACATGGTCACTGCGGTGCTGAACAACGCCTACAGCCAGCGGCAGATTTCGACCATCTACGACAGCCTGAACCAGTATCAGGTGGTGATGGAGGTTAACCCCAAATACGCCCAGGATCCGCAAACCCTGGATCAGGTACAGGTCATTACGGCCGATGGTGCACGGATTCCGTTGTCGGCCATTGCTCACTACGAGAACAGTTTGCAAGACGACCGGGTTGAACATGAAGGCCAGTTTGCCTCTGAAACCATCTCCTTTGACATGGCCCCCGGCGTTTCACTGGAGCAGGGCACCGCAGCAATTGAACGCGAGATCGCCAAATTGGGCTTGCCCGAAGAAGTGATCGTGAAAATGGCCGGTACCGGCGATGCCTTTGCTGCCACGCAAAAGAGCCAGCCTTTCATGATTTTGGGCGCGCTGGTGGCGGTGTATCTGGTACTGGGCATTCTGTACGAGAGCTACATTCACCCGCTGACCATCCTCTCGACCTTACCGTCAGCGGGGGTCGGGGCGCTGTTGAGCATTTACCTCACGGGCGGTGAATTCAGCCTGATTTCGTTGCTCGGGATCTTCCTGCTGATCGGCGTGGTGAAGAAAAACGCCATCCTGATGATCGACCTGGCCCTGCAACTGGAACGGCATTCGGGGATGGGCCCGCAAGAGTCCATCCGCAGCGCCTGCCTGCAACGTTTGCGGCCGATCCTGATGACCACCTTGGCGGCCATCCTTGGCGCCTTGCCGTTGATGCTCAGCCATGCCGAAGGCGCCGAGATGCGCCAGCCCTTGGGCCTCACCATCATCGGCGGGCTGGTCTTCAGCCAGATCCTGACCCTTTACACCACCCCGGTGGTTTACCTCTATCTCGACCGTGCGCGCCATCGTTTCAACCAATGGCGTGGTGTGCGTACTGATGCTGCTCTGGAAACTCCGCTATGACCTCTCGTTTGCTTAACCTTGCTCCGGCTTTGTCGCCACAACGTTGGGCGCTCGCCCGTGGCTCGCGTCTGTTGGGCCTGGTGCTGACCGGCGTGCTGCTCAGCGCCTGTGCGGTGGGGCCGGATTACCAGCGCCCTGAACTGGCCGTGCCGCAGCAGTTCAACGCGGTTGATGGCTGGACCCAGGCCAACCCGAGCGATGCCCTGGAGCGGGGCGCCTGGTGGGAGTTGTACGCTGACCCGCAGCTCAACGCGCTGGTGGCCAAGCTCAACAGCAACAACCAGAGTGTTGCCCAGGCCGAGGCGCAATTTCGCCAAGCCCAGGCGCTGGTGCGCAATGCCCGTGGAGCCTTCTTGCCGAGTGCTGATTTAAGTGTGGGTAAAACCCGCTCCAGCCAGGGTACCGGCAGTTCCAACTCCAGCCTGACCAGTTCCAGCAGCGGTATTCGCGACACCTTGAACGCACAGGTCGGCGTCAGTTGGGAGGCTGATGTCTGGGGCAAATTGCGGCGCGGCCTTGAGGCCAATGAAGCCAGCGCCGAAGCCAGCTATGCCGACCTGGCAGCCATGCGCTTGAGCCAACAGTCGGAGCTGGTGCAGAACTACCTGCAACTGCGGGTGATTGATCAGCAGAAGCGTTTGTTGGAAGCGACCGTCGAGGCGTATGAGCGGTCGCTGAAAATGAGCGAAAACCAGTACCGCGCCGGGATCTCCGGCAAAGATGCGGTGGCGCAAGCGCAGACCCAATTGCGCAATACCCAGGCCAGCCTGATCGACCTGATCTGGCAACGTGCCCAGTTTGAAAACGCCATTGCGGTGCTCACCGGTCAACCGCCGACGGGCTTCAAACTGGCAGAAATCAACGACATCCCCAAGCTGCCGGCGATCCCGGTCAGCGTGCCTTCGCAACTACTTGAGCGGCGCCCGGACATTGCCTCGGCAGAGCGCTCGATTATTGCCGCCAACGCCAACATAGGCGTGGCCAAGGCAGCGTACTACCCGGACTTCAGCCTGAGCCTGTCGGGCGGCTACAGCAGCAGCCAGTATCAGGACTGGATCAGCGCGCCAAACCGGTTCTGGTCGGTGGGGCCAAAAATTTCATTGCCATTGTTTGATGGCGGCCAGCGTTCGGCCGAAGTGGACCGTAACGAAGCCGTGTATGACCAGACCGTGGCTAAATACCGTCAGACCGTGCTCGACGGTTTCCGTGAGGTGGAAAACTACAGGATCCAGTTGAAAGTGCTGGGTGATGAAACCGTGGTGCAAGAGCAGGCGCTGGAATCGGCCCGCGAATCACTTCGTCTGACCACCAATCAGTACAAGGCGGGTTTGATTGCGTATCTGGATGTCGTCAACGTTCAAACCACCGCCTTGAGCACCGAGCGCAGCGTCTTGAACCTGCTGCAAAGCCGCTTGATCGCCAGCGTGCAATTGATCGCCGCGCTGGGCGGTGGCTGGGACGGAAAAATGGAAGTGAGCGAGCGCTAGGGCCTGCTCAGGCTACGTCCGGCGTAGTCGCTGACGAGGCACGAAGGCTGCGAAAGATCAAAAGATCGCGGTGCACACAAATCCCGTAGCAGTTGACGAGATTTGCGAGGCTACGTCCGACCGTAGACGCTGACGAGGTGCGAAGGCTGCGAAAGATCAAAAGATCGCGAGGCAAGCTCGCTCCTACAGTTGGTGATTTACAAAGACCCCGTAGCAGTTGACGAGCTTTGCGAGGCTACGTCCGACCGTAGTCGCTGACGAGGTGCGAAGGCTGCGAAAGATCAAAAGATCGCGAGGCAAGCTCGCTCCTACAGTTGGTGATTTACAAAGACCCCGTAGCAGTTGACGAGCTTTGCGAGGCTACGTCCGGCGTAGTCGCTGACGAGGCACGAAGGCTGCGAAAAATTAAAGGATCGCGAGATTTAGTGCGTTCTGTAGCCTCAATCAGCATGAAACGTAAACCGGTCCTTGCCACTATTTTTGGACGCGTACAGCGCTTTGTCCGCCTTGGCCAGAGCCTGGTTGAGGGTGTCGTGGTCGTCAACCCGGGTCAGGCCGATGCTGATGGTCACCGGGTATTGATGCGGGTCTTCGCGCACCTGACGGCACAATGCATCCATCAGCACTTCAACGTCATCCCGGCGCACTCCTGAAACGTACACGGCAAACTCTTCCCCGCCCAGGCGCGCATATTCATAGCCCTGCACCACGGCTTTGATATTCGCCGCCGTGCGTTTGAGCACTTCGTCGCCAATATCATGGCCGTACAGGTCGTTCACTTTCTTGAAGTTGTCGATGTCGATCATCGCCAGGTAGTGATCGTGCTCACGGGGCCGGATGCCCAATTCGCTGCCAGCCCGCGCCATAAAGGATCGGCGGTTGGGGATCTCGGTCAGGGTGTCAATGTAGGCCTGCTCAATCAGCAGTTTGGACAGGGTGTAGTTGAGCAGTTTCACGCGGCGCAACTTGAAAAAACTGTAAGTCGTCAGGCAGGCCAGAAAAGAGTAATAGCAGAGGAGCATGCTGCCCCGCAGGTCCATTAACGATATTTCAGTCAGCACAAACGGGTTAAGTACTACCACGGTTATAGCCAGGGTGCTGATGAATGCCCAGCGGCTCAAGGGCAGGATCGAGGCGCAATACAGCATGCTTGAGGTCGCCAGGGTCAGCCACACGGCTTGCTCGGTCTCTGGCAGGCCCTCAACCAGCAAGCGTATGCCGATGCTGATCACCAGCACAAAGACCACGTTCAACAGGTTGAATTGTTGAGCCGTGCGCAGAAAGCCGATAAGAAGGGTGAGGCCGACCATGGTGGCGATGAACAGCATGGAAAGCCCGGTAAACCCCTGACCGCCCTTGGTGCTGACAATCAGGTCAAACATCAGCCAGATAATCGTGCTGGCGATATAGGTCAGGCTGCAAAACGTGCGCAGCTTCTCAAAGTCATGCTGGGCAAATTCAGCTTGCAGGGCGGGGGGCGCAGCCTGCCGGGAGACTTCGTTCTCGATGGTTCTGAGCATTGCGAGCCTTGATCACGTGGAGTGTGGGATCCGAGTGATCAACTGTGTGTGAACACAACCCGCCCGGACGACGCTTCAGTAACCCTAGCAGGAGTCTTCAGGTTTTCGACAGGCGCCGTATCAGGCATGAGGCTCGCTTATGCGCTAGGTGCTTTCGGCAAACACCTCGCGCACACTGCGTCGGCGCGCATTGTGCTCGCTGGCGCGTACCAGGGCTTCGAGGTCTTCGGGTGTCACGTCAATAAACGCGTCCATTTGTTCCATGGCTTTTTGCAAGTCCTCAGCCGTAATGCCGGCCTCTCCGGGGATATGCGGAGCCACAATGGCCGGTGCCGGTTCAGCATTTTTTTTAGGGTAACGCACGCGCGTCAGGTTGTTGTAGACCAATGCAGCCAGCAGCATGCACACAGCGCTGAGCATCACGGGGCCGAGCATCCCCCAGCCCAGGCGGGCGCTGTCCGGGTCTGCGAGAACTACCAGCAAGGCCAGTGCGCCTGCCGGTGGGTGCAGGCAGCGCAGCAGGCACATGATGAGCATCGCCAGGCCTACCGCCAGGCAGGCGCTGTCCAGATTGCGGCCGAAAAAATGCACCACGCCCAATGACACTACCGTTGCACACAGGTAGCCACCGACAATCGACCAGGGTTGCGCCAAGGCCCCGGAGGACACGGCAAACAGCAAAATGGCCGAGGCCCCCAAAGGGCCAATCAGGTGCATGGCCACGGGCAGGCCAAAGAACAGGCTACAGACCCAGACACACAGCAGTGTGCCCAGCGAGACGCCTATCGCAGCGCGGCTCCACTCGGTGGGGCGGGTATTCGTGGCCGCAGGCAACAGGCGGCTGATCCAGCTGTTTTGCATGGTGGGGAAATCCGGAATCTGGCAACGAAGGGATAAAAAAAGGGCCGTGCGGGTTTCCCGGCAAGCCCTTAAAAGTGTTCCTTTATTGGGGGAGGAACGTGCGCAGTGTGCTTGCGTCGTTTGCAATCCGCAAATTCATAATAATGATGCTTAACTGCATTTTTATTGAGCTAAGGCGCGCCTGTGCAGGCTACGGCAGTGTCGGTGCGCAGGCGGGAGAGTCCGAGGTTGATGATTTGCCCAGCACGCGGTCATACACGTCATTGCTCAGCAACTGCCTCTCAATCAGGACACGTAATCCGCAACTGTTGGCCAGCGGTACTTTTAGCAATAGCAGGGCATCGCGCAGTGTGCTCAATCGCTCCAGTTCGGGCAGGCTCACCGCGTGCTCTGGCAGAGGGATAATTGGCACACTTGGCGCCCGTGCGGGTTGATCGTCGGCAAACAAGGAATTTCTCATCACGTCGTACCCCTGAACAAAGGCTATTTATTATCTGGCAGTCGGTTCGGTTAAAGCGTTATGCGCTGGCGATACAAGCAGTGACATATCGATCATTTACTTGGCGTGGGATATGGGATTTGGTCGAGTGATTGTAAAGCGCGATTCCCGCGCAGTATTGTCAGGCAGTGCGTAACTACCAATAAGATTTACGGAGAAGTTTGTGGGATTTTTCAACCCAAGAAGCGGGAGACGTAGCGCGTTAAAGTCGCACGTAGAGATGACTGCAAACGTTCGCGTGTTGAGCCTGGGTCTTACTGATTTTTACTCTGATGTAACAATCCGAAGTATTTTCGGCTGAGGGTAAAAGGTCAGGGCTCGGCTGCTTGAGCGAGGCCTTTTTTCAAAGGGTGATGATTTTCAGCAGCACGATTGAATTTCTTGCTATAAACGCACTCCATTAGCCCCTCTGAACGGTTTTTTCGTCTCTTTCCACGTTTAGCTGGACAAATAGCTGTCATTTCAGTTGCTGACTCGATAAGTCGGCCTTAGACTGCCGCCCCTCGTAAATTGAGTGCCGGGTGGCGCTTGAGATAGATGGCACCTAACGGGTTTGGATAAAGAACGATCCGATCGCTCCCCATTTCGCCTTAATGCACGTATTTTTTATAGAGAAATCAATGACAAAGGAACAGTTGCTGGCCATGCCGGCGGATGACTACATGAATGCCGAGCAGCACTCTTTTTTCACTGAGTTGTTGCAAGGCATGAAGGTTGAAACCCACGAGCGCATCGAGCAAAACCGCATTGCGATCGAGAGCCTGGACACCCCTGCCGATCCTGCGGATGCCGCCTCGGTTGAAGAAGAACGTACGTGGCTGGTGAACGCAATCGATCGTGACCAGCGCATGCTGCCTCAGCTGGAACAAGCGCTGGAGCGCATCAAAGAAGACAGCTTCGGCTGGTGCGACGACAGCGGCGAGGCCATTGGCCTGAAGCGCCTGCTGATCAGCCCGACCACCAAGTACTGCATCGAAGCTCAAGAGCGTCACGAGCAAATCGACAAGCACCAGCGTCAAGCCTGAGTGCCTGACCTTGCCGGGGCCGCACGGCCCCGGTAGCTTTTGGGTTCTGCGAGCATTCGCTTTGCTGCCCGTCCCGCCTTGTAAAACCTTGTACAACAATCTCCGCGCGTTGAGTGGGTCCCTCCGGTGAAGCACCTTATAGTTGCGCGGCATTTTTACGCGTGGCCGATTTGAGCGAGGGTGAAATTCATGGGTGATTCAAGCAACACAAAACGCGTGTTGCGGGTGGGTGTGTTTTTTGATGGCACCGCCAATAACCAATTCAACAGTGCATCGGGTCAGGCCCGAATGGCGCAAGGGCTGAGGGTCGAGAGCGACAGCAGCTACGCCAACGCAACGACCAATATTGCCGCGCTGTACCAGCATTACCCGGCGCAACAGACTTTCGATACCGACGGCAACGCCGTGACGTCTCTCTATATTGGCGGTATAGGGACTACCACAGGCTCGGCGGATACGCGTTTTCCGGCCCAGACCTATGGCCGTGGCAGCAGCGGCGTAGTGGGCAAGGCAGAGCTGGCTTACGCGCAACTGCTCGAGTGCATGACGCATTTTATCCAGACCGCGCCAGCGGCTTCTTTGAGCCGGTTACAGCTGGATATTTTTGGATTCAGTCGTGGCGCGGCCGCCGCCCGGCACTTTGCCAACCTCGTCATCAGCGGATCCTTTAAGTCGCAGTTCAGCCTGGCCGCAGATTTTGAGTGCGAGATTGCCTTTATCGGCTTGTTCGATACTGTCGCCGCCATGGGTGGGCTGGCAGACGGCGGCGATATCAGTGACGACATCAACCCCGGCCTTAACCTGTACCTGAGCCCTGGCTGTGCGAAGTATGTTGTGCAGTTGGCTGCACGTGATGAGCAGCGGCGCAATTTTGCGCTCAACAGCATCGCTGGGCAGTGGCCCATGGAAATCGCCGTCCCCGGCGCGCATGCCGATGTGGGGGGCGGGTATCCGGCGTTGATGTCCGAGCAGGTGTTTTTGACGCGCTGGCAAACCAATCTGGTCAGCCCGTCCACACCCATCAACCTGACCCACGCTTGGCAGCGCGCGAGTGCAGAACTGACACAGTGGCAGGCCCGGGACGTGTTGGACCCCGCTGACCCGGATCGCCTGCTGCAAGTGCGCAGTGATTCACGCCGCCAGGGCAGCCGCGAAGACCCCATGCAACAAGTACTGGCCGCAGTGTTTATGCAACGCCGGGTATTCGGTGATTTGGCGCGGGTGTACCTGCGCATCATGCACAGCCTGGCGTGCGAGCAGGGCGTGCCGCTCAAGCCATTGACCGAGGCTGCTTGCGCACTGCCTGACGAACTGCTGCCCATTGAAGCAAGTCTTCAGGCGCAAGTGCGTCTTGGCGCTATCGATCTGAGCGATGAGCAAGAGCGGGTTTTACGTCAGCGCTACATCCACCAATCGGCCAATTGGAATGCCTCGGTGGGTTCGGGAGAAGGGATTATCGATCAGGCTTTTTTCAATCGACCGCAGGAAGGCGGGCGCTTCATCTATGAGCAAAAGGCCCCTGTATTCGGGTAAGCGTACAGCGGGATTGTTACAGGTCATGCAATGCATCTATTCGGTACATAGCTTTTTCCGCTGTCACGGAAGCACTAACATAGCCGGCATCGTTAGGAGACTAACTAATTAGCGGAGTGACCCTCATGACCAACCAGGTCGATGTAGCCGTGATGATTGGTAGCGGTGTTCCCAAAAGCTTGCGCGTTTTGGGCCAGAAGGCTTGCTGGGTAGTACTGGTGAATGGTGAGCAGCGGGGGACGGCGTTCTCAAGCCGGGTCGAAGCAGAAGAATGTCGCACGGCGTGGTTGGCGCAACTGGGCGCCAACCTTGGCACACGGCTAGAGCACGCTCAGCGTGCTTGATGCAGGCGTTCGTTGAGTTCGTCGATAACAATGGCCCAGTGATCGTCAGCGGCGATTTTTTCTTTTAGAAACTGCGATTGAGCCGCGGTCCAGAAAGGCGCATCGGCCAGTTTGACGTCTTCAGCCAGTGTCGGGGTCTTGAGAAAAAACGCGTCGATCGACGCTTGATCAGCATCCAGACCCAGTTGTTCAAACAACGCTTGCAGGGTGACAGGGGTATCGTCCATGTTCATTTCCTTGAGTGGGTGCTCAGCTTTGAGGCCTGCGAGAGCAAAGAGTTCGAGGCCAAGCCTAGAATAGAAACATGAAACGTGTTGTTTAAAGTGCGTTTAAGCGTTGAGAGCGCCCGCGTCGACGGCTTCTTTTAGTTGCCGGGCAGATTCCATGCCGGCTATTTTTGCCAGTTCGGCGGTCTTGAACCAACGGTCCTTTTCAACCTGGTAGTAACTGACTTTGGTCAAAGGTGGTTTTGGGCGCATCACGATCACTGCCTGAAACTCTCCGTCGACATCTTTGACGTCACCACGGATGAAATACTCGCCAATATCAAATTCCGTCACGTGTCATGATTCCTTGCAAGTAATGGAGTACAGACAACCTGGCGGCATGGGCCAGGCCAATTTTTCGCGCCAGTATGGCAGCAGTTGGCGGGTTGTGGCGCAGTTAACGCATCGGTGCGACGAAAGCCCTGTTGAATATGGGGCCAATCAGGCAGAAAATAAGCCGTTGGCAAAATTGGGAACAGGATGTGTATACCCATTCCTGTGCCTGAGTCGGTAGAATAGCCGCCCAACTGAGTACAAACCGCTGTGCGCGAGCACATGCCCTGGTTAATTTCCTTCAAGTTCTGGCGCCTTTTTGTCAGGGCAACCCAGGCGGGAATCCATTACTTTTACGTCACAGGCCATCCCTGACCCCAGCCGTCAGTTGAATTTCCCGTACTCGGTTTTTAAGTGGGCGGGTGAGGCCTTTTTTGCTGCCTGCCTTTTAGCAGGCAGATTCATTTTTTTGTTATTGAGGGCTTTTCGTTGGCAGTCAGCAATTTGGAGATGCACGCTTTATTTGTGTTGGGTGACTTGCGGGCCCGGTTGGTCAAATTGTTCCAGTCGCGCTTTGTATACGTCACCGAACAAACGGCAGAAGGTATTTACATCGCTGAAATCGATACCGAAACAGCGTTGGTGGTAGACGACAAACCGGGCCTGAAACTCAAGGTTGGCGATCATTTCAGTGCCGCCGTCATGCCGAGCCGTGAAGGCGGCAAGCTGGACATCAAGTTTCGTGAAATCAAAATGACGGTGTATGGCATTGGTGACTATGCCTACGTCAAGTCGCCCTTAGGTGAAGGTATTGTTTTCAAAGAGGGCCAAACCGTGATGCTGGTGTTTGCGGCCACCGAGCAACTCGAAGCTGGCCTGAGCAAAACCTTGAAGGCGGTTACCACCAAGGCGGCCAAATGGCGCAAGGGTGAGCTGACCTTCAAGGCCAGCAAAGAGTGACGCTGACGCGCAGCGAGTTTCATCAGCAGCACCTTGAGCAGGCCCAGGCCAAGGCTGCCGAGCTATTTGCCCGGCGCACGGACCTCAAAGGCGCCTGGCTGGGCTGGGTGGCGGGGCAACTGTACAGTTTGAGCCCCGCCGAATATGCCAGCATGGTTCGCCGCGAACTGCAGCGCTTGCAGGAAGGTATGCCAGCATCACCATGAGCGGGGCGAAGCCTTTTCAGGTGGCAACGACAAACCGTGGTATCGGTTTACGCATCAGGGTACCCACCAGCAGTGCGCCCAACAGCGCAAGCAACCCGGCCACCCACAGCAGAGTACTGAAGCCTGCCACAAACGCCTGGGTCGCCAGTGGTTGAATCTGCGCTTGTGCCGCCAGCGGCAACTGGCTGAGCGCCCCTGACATGTCGCCGGCGACCACCCGTGAAGCAATAAAGTGGCTTTGTTCCAGCCAGGGGCTCGCCACCTGTGCAAGGCTGGCTTGCAAGTTTTGCTCGGTGTGCCCGCCCAGCAAGGTGCCGTACACGCCGATCGCCAACACGATGGCGCTAAAGCGCATGGTGGTGCTCATGCCGGACGCCATGCCCACCCGGTCTCGCGGGACGCAGGCCATGATGTTTTTTTGCGTGTCGCCGTTCAGCAGCCCGGCACCCGCGCCAGTCACAGCGGTGGCCAGGGCGAAACTCAGGTAGCCGCCATAACCCACGGCCCAGGCGCTCAGCAAGTTGCCACAGCCCACCAGGGTCAGCCCCAGAGCCATCATGCTCGCCGGGGTGTAGCGTGATGCCATGCGCGCGCCAATTCGTGGGCAGATCAACATGGTCAGGGCAAACGGCAGCATGCCCAACCCCGAGAGAATGGCCGTGAGGCCCAGCCCGTTTTGCAGGTAAAACGGCAGCAAGGTCATCATCACCTGAGCACACCCGGCATAGGCAAACATGCCCAGCAATGCGCCGATAAACCGCGGGTGACGGAACAGTTGCAGGTCGATCATCGGCCGTTTTTGCACCGACTCGATCCACACAAACAGCGCCAGCAGCAAGGCGCCGCCGCACAGGCGGGCATAGGTCAGCGGGTTATCCCAGCCAATCCGGTTGGCTTCGATCAGGCCCCAGATCAGGCACAGCAAGCTGGCGCTGAAGGCCAGGCTGCCCCAAGGATCGAGGCGTGCTGACTGCGGATCGCGGGATTCGCTGATGGCGTGGCGCACCAGCGCCATCAGTACCAGGCCGACCGGCAAGTTGAGGTAGAAAATCCAGCGCCAGCCCAGGTACTCGGTGATCAGCCCACCCAAGGTTGGCGCTGCGGTCATGGCCACCCCCATGCACGCGCCCCAAAACGCCCAGGCCTTGGCCCGTTCAACTTCATCATGGAAGGCATGCCCGATGGAGGCCAGCGCCGAGGTCAGCAGCAACGCCGCTCCAACGCCTTTTACTGCGCGGGCGATTTCCAGCAGCAGGCTATTGGGCGCTGCCCCGCAAGCCAGTGACGCGAGGATGAAAATACACAGGCCCCAGATCAGGGTGGTTTTGCGGCCAATGCGGTCGGCAATGCTCCCGGCCGGCAGCAGCAAGGCGGCAAACGCCAGCATATACGCGCTGACCACCCATTCGATGTCGACAAAGTTGGCGCCCAGATCACGGGCGATGGTGGGCAGGGTGACCGCGACGATATTGGTGTCGAGCACGATCAATGAACACACCCCGCTGGCAGTCAGCAGGGTCAGACGTGGGCTTACTGTTTTCATGGGCGTTGCCCTGTGCCAACCAAGGGCGTTACTTTGTGAGTAATCAAGTTGACGGACATGTGCGAGTCTCTCTCATATGGCGGTGTCAACAGGGTATCGCTGCGCTGGCTGAGTTGCGTTAGCTGGCTGCTCGAACTTCATTACCTTTGAGCTAATGCTGCTATGGAAATACGCCACTTTCGCTACTTTCTGGCCGTTGCACAGCACTGCAATTTCACCCGCGCCGCTGAAGTGCTGGGCATTGCACCGCCGACCCTGAGCCGACAAATCCAGGACCTTGAAAACGCCCTGGGGGTGCGCTTGTTTGTGCGCGAGCAGCGTCAGGTCAGCCTGACCGAGGCGGGGCAGGCGCTGTTGCCTGAAGCCGATGCCACTGTGCGCCAGTTCGAGCTTGCACAGCGGCATGCGCAACGGGCCGGACGCGGCGAGACCGGGCATATCGAACTGGGCTATGTGGCCTCGGCGGTGTATTCAGGCATCTTGCAGCGCCAGGTCAAGGCTTACGCCGATGAGTCCTCAGAAGTCAGCTTGAGCGTGCGCGAAGCGCCGATGGCCAGTTTGCCGACGATGGTGGCCGAAGGGCGTTTTGACCTGGGCTATGTGCGCTCACCGATGGCGCTGCCCCCGGAACTGGAAGCCATTCGTCTGAACAGCGAAGGGTTTGTCTTGGCGATAGCCGCCGACGCGTGGCTCACTCGCCTCAAGCACATCAGCGCCGAGCATTTGCAGCACGAGACCTTCATCTTGCCCGAGCAGATCAGCGGCACATTGCACGTGGCGGCCCAAGGAGGCTATGCCCCTAAACTGGGTGCGCAGCCCGGCGGGCTGGTGGCTGTCATCGCTTTGGTGTCTTTGAACCGGGGCGTGGCGGTGGTGCCGGCCTCGGTGGTGGGGCATATCAGCCTGCCGAATGTGCTGTACCGGACTATCGAAGGGTGTGACGCAACCTCCTGGTTGTCGTTGATCTATCGCCGATTTGAAAAGTCCGCGGCAGTCGTGCGTTATATAGACAAGGTCAAGCATGAAGCGGGTTAGCATTTGCGTGCGTTCGTTTCAGGAAACAGTACAATCGCGCATTTTTCACTGGACATGGATGCTGGTCCGGATCGTTCAAGAGAAAGCTCATGGTTGCTGCAACGTACTCTCCCGCCCTGGTGTTTATTTCCTTATGCGTGGCCATTCTGGCCTCGTATACCGCACTTGACCTGACAGGGCGAATCGCTACCGCGCGTGGGCGAACGGCCTATTTGTGGATGGGGGGCGGGGCGCTGGCTATGGGTTTCGGGGTCTGGTCGATGCACTTTATTGGCATGCTCGCCCTGGAGTTGCCGCTGGAGCTGGGCTACGACCTTGGCCTCACCCTGTGGTCATTGCTGGTGGCGATTTTGTCTTGCGGGTTTGCCTTGTGGCTGGTCAGCCAGCCGAGCCTGCCGGCACTGCAATTACTGTTGGGCGCCTTGATCATGGGCGCCGGGATCAGCGCCATGCACTACAGCGGCATGGCGGCCTTGAAGATGCAGCCGGGCATTGACTACGATCCGACGCTGTTTGGCCTGTCGCTGGTGATTGCGGTCGGCGCCTCGGCGGCTGCGCTGTCCATCGCGTTTCGCTTGCGCAAGCAAACCCCTTATGTGCGCCTGATTCGCGGCGGTGCGTCGGTGATCATGGGCCTGGCGATTGTCGGCATGCACTACACCGGCATGGCCGCGGCGAATTTCCCGGTGGGCAGTTTTTGCGGCGCGCTGGTGGATGGGCTGAGCGGCAAAGGTCTGGACAACCTGGTGCTGGTGTCCAGCCTCGCGGTGCTGGTGATAGCGCTGCTGACCTCGATCTTCGATGCCCGCCTGGACGCCCGCACGGCGGCGCTGGCGGATTCACTGACCCTGGCCAACGAAGAGCTCACCCAACTGGCCTTGCATGACACCCTGACCGGGCTGCCTAACCGCATCCTGCTGGCTGACCGGATCAGCCAGGCCATGGCCAAGGTCGCGGAGCAGGGCGGGTGCTTTTCGCTGATGTTTATCGACCTGGACGGCTTTAAGCCGGTCAACGATGCTTTTGGCCATCACGTGGGTGACCGCTTACTGCGTGAAGTGGCCTTGCGTTTGCGCGAGCAGTTGCGCAGCCAGGACACCCTGGCGCGCATTGGCGGCGATGAATTTGTGTTGCTGGTGCGTTTGACCGGGCCAGACGACGCACCGCAAGTGGCCACCCGCCAGGTCAGCCTGTTGGCGAAGAGCTTTCGGGTAGATGAGCATGACTTGCAGATCTCTGCGAGCATCGGCATTGCGCTGTACCCCGGCAATGGCCAGAGCGCCGAAGAGCTGCTGATGAACGCCGACGCCGCGATGTACCACGCCAAAGGTGGTGGTAAAAACGGCTACAGCTTCTTTGACGTATCGATGAACACCAACGCGCGCAAACAACTGCAACTGTTGCAGGACCTGCGGCAGGCGCTGGAACATAACCAGTTCCGCCTGCACTACCAGCCCAAATTTGATGCCAGCAACGGCAAGCCGGTCGGGGCCGAAGCCTTGCTGCGCTGGGAGCACCCGCAACAGGGTTTGCTGCAACCGGACGACTTTATCGAGCTGGCCGAAAAAACCGGCCTGATCATCCCGATTGGCGAGTGGGTGCTCAACGAGGCATGCCGGCAAATGCGTATCTGGTTTGATCAGGGCTACAGCCACTGGCGCATCGCGGTCAATTTGTCGGCCTTGCAGTTTTGCTACTCAGGGCTGGTCGACAGCGTGGTCTCGGCGCTGGAACGCAACCAATTGCCAGCCAACAGCCTGACCCTGGAAATCACCGAAACCACCGCTATGAGTGACGCTGACGCGAGCATGACGGTGCTGCAAAAGCTCTCGCACATGGGCGTTGACCTGTCCATTGATGATTTTGGTACGGGCTATTCCAGCTTGATGTACCTCAAGCGCTTGCCTGCCAACGAGCTGAAAATCGACCGTGGTTTCGTGCGCGATCTGGAACATGACAGCGACGATGCGGCGATTGTCTCGGCCATTGTGGCGTTGGGTCAGGCGCTGGGGTTGCGGATCGTTGCTGAAGGCGTCGAGACCGACACCCAGCAAAGCTTCCTGACCACCTTGGGCTGTGATTCCCTGCAAGGTTTTTTGCTGGGGCAGCCCCTGCCAGCCGAGCAATTTATGGTGGATATTCACCGCGCTGAACAGCCCGTCGCAGGCAACCCGGCTTCGGCCTGACAAAACCGGTGTATCGCGGTTACTCTTGTGCTCATGTCCACTGGTTGAATGGGGAGCGCGTATTTATGGATAGAGTCATCGTGATCACCGGTGGTAGTCGCGGCATTGGCGCAGCCACTGCTGTGCTGGCGGCGAAACAGGGTTACCGGATTTGCATCAACTACCAGTCTGACGACACGGCGGCGCATCAAGTGCTGGACGAGGTGCGTGCGCTGGGGGCACAAGCCATTGCCGTTCGGGCAGACGTCAGCGACGAAGATGAGGTCATCAGCCTGTTCTCGCGGGTTGATCTTGAACTGGGCCCGGTCACGGCGCTGGTCAACAATGCCGGGACCGTGGGGCAGAAGTCCCGGGTCGACGAAATGTCGCAAGTGCGCATCATGCATACCCTTAAAACCAACGTGCTGGGCCCGATTTTGTGCGCCAAGCACGCGGTGCTGCGCATGTCACCGCGTTACGGCGGCCAGGGTGGCAACATCGTCAACGTGTCATCGGTGGCCGCGCGACTGGGCTCGCCCAGCGAGTACGTCGACTACGCCGCCTCCAAGGGCGCCCTCGACACCTTCACCTTGGGCTTGTCCAAAGAACTGGCCGGCGAGGGGATTAGGGTCAACGCCGTGCGGCCGGGTTACATCTTCACCGACTTTCACGCCCTCAGCGGCGACCCGGGTCGGGTCAGCAAACTTGAACCCCTCATCCCCATGGGACGAGGCGGGCGCCCGGAAGAAGTCGCCGAAGCCATCATCTGGCTGCTCTCGGACAAAGCCTCCTACACCACCGGCACCTTTCTGGACCTGGGCGGCGGGCGTTAAACGACTGTAGAAGCGAGCCTGCCCCGCGATCTTTTAAACGATCAAAAGATCGCGGGGCGCTCGACATGTTCTGAACAAGCGCATTGCAATTACGCTCAATCTGCTGATAATGCGACTTATTGCTATTTGAGTCTGGTGATCTGTCGTGTCTGCACCTCTTCCAGACCGTGCCTTTGTTCATTGCTTATCACATACGGCGCAATGCCCATGAGCAAAAACAAGCTCGACCCCATTACCCGTGATGCCATTGACTGGGTTCTGCACCTTGAGTCTGGCCGCGCCTGTTCTTCCGAGCGCCAAGTGTTCAAAGCCTGGCTGGCTGAAAACCCTGAGCACAAGGCCGCCTGGCAACGGGTCGCCGGGCTGGTGAAAAATTCCATGGCTGACTTGCAATCGGTTGATCGGCGTAGCCCGGGTCAAATGCAGGCGGCACTCAAGGCCTTGCTGGATAAGCCTTCGCCAGTGCGTAAAAAAGCCCTGCAAGGCGCTGTGCTGCTGTTATTGCTCGGTCTGGGCGCCGCCGTGTTGGTAGACCGCGTAGTGCCGTTGGCAGGCTTGACGGCCGATCAATACACCGGCACTGGTGAACGCAAAACCATCGAGCTGTACGATGAGCCGCTGTCGGACTTGATCGATGCCTTGCGTCCCTACCAGGCCGGCGTGTTGCGCATCAGCCCAGAAGCCGCGCGGTTGCGGGTCTTTGGGGTATTCGCGCTGGACAACACCGCGCATACCTTGAGTGCACTGGCGCAAACCCTGCCGCTCAAAGTCACGCGCTATGGGCCGTGGTTGACGGTGATTGACGTGGTTCGTTAATTTTTAAATGGCTTTAGGAGAACGTCCTGCTCGTAGCAGTTGCCGAGCCTTGCGAGGCTACGTCCGGCTGCGAAGCAGTCGTCACAGCAAGCGCCCCAGTCTGCCAGTTCGACCTTGCACTTAGCGTTTACGATCGCTGCGCAATCGGACGTAGCCTCGCAGGCTCGACAACTGCTACGGACGGGTTTTTTTATCGGCGTAGCTTGAGGGCGCTGGCCAGGCTGATCGCCAGTGGCAAGCGTGGCAACAACGTGGCCTGGTAAGCGTGGTACAAATCGCCCTTGCCGGGCCAGATGGTGGCCGATGGCAGGTTGTCCGGGCCCAGTTCGTGGTGCCAACTGCCGTTCTCACGGTCGATCAGGTGCAGGTCGATGTAGTCCCAGAAACGCTGATACCACACGTCATACTCAGGCTCGCCGGTGCGTTGGATCAGGGCCGTGGCCGCCGCTGCGGCTTCGGCGAGGGTCCAGTGCAGGCGCTCACGCACCTGCGGTTGATGGTTCCAGTCCAGCGTGTAAACAATCCCCGGTTCACCGTCCACCTGCCAGCCATAGCGGCAAGCGCTGGCGAACAAATGGCGGGCATCGTCCAGCAACCATTCAGGGTTTTCCAGGCCACGCTGCTTGCGTGCGGCTTCAAGGTGCAGCAACAGGCGCGCCCATTCAAACGCATGGCCCGGTGTCTTGCCAAAAGGGCGGAAAGGGTCGGCCGGGTTATCGATGTTGTAGTCGGGCAGCGCTTGCCATTGCGCGTCGAAATGCTCAATGGGCAAGTAGCCGGACTGCGCGGCGTGTTGATGAATCACCCGATCGGCGATGCTCAAGGCGCGGTCGAGCCAGAGGTCTTCGTCGAGCACATCGGCCAGTGCCAGAAAGGTTTCGGTGCCATGCATGTTGCTGTTGGCCCCACGGTACAGCTCGCAGTCAGTCCAGTCCTCGGCAAAGCTTTCCTGCAAGGCGCCTTGCTCTTCGCACCAGAAATGACGCTCCAGCACACCCACGGCTTCTGCGAGCAATTCAGCAGCGCCCAGGCGTCCGGCCACCACCGCAGAGCTGGCGGCAAGGGCGACAAACGCATGCAGGTAGGCGTACTTGCGGCGGTTGCCATCTTCGCCATTGGGGGTCGCAAACCAACCGCCATAATTGGCGTCTTGCAGCGCGCCGGCCAGTGCCGAGAGACCATGATCAATCAACGGCCCGCAGCCCGGCAGGCCCTGAATATGCGCCAGGGAAAAGCTGTGAACCATCCGCGCGGTGGTTACGGTATCCACCTGGGCATCGTTCGGGCGCTGGCCGAAGTGGTCGAGGCTGGCAAACCCAAGCGGCACGCGCGCAGCCTTGGCGAAATCCACCAGCGCTTGCCCCTGGTCGTGCAGCCACTGTTGATGGGAGGCAGAAGTCAGCCAGCTTTCGTTGGTACGCGTGAGATTGGTCATGTGCCACCTGTGGGGTTCTTGTTATTCAGCGCTCGCAGATTAAGAGATTGGCTCTAAAGCTGAAAGCTTTCATCTTCACAAGACGCCCGGTTGTCGCACAGCTGTTGGTTAAATCTCCGGGCCCCAGCGCTGCGACCAGTCGCCGTCCTCCTTGACCAGCTCGCGCAGCAGTTCGATGGCGTGTTGCAACGCCGGGCTGTCGCGTTCGCGTGAGTACACCAAATAGGTCGGGTAGCTGAATTCCGGGGCTTTGGGCACGCGCTCAAGGGCGCCGCTGTCCAGGTAACTTTTGACCACCCGGGTGCGAAAGTAGCCGCTACCGCCGTTTTCCAGAATGAAATGCAAGGCCACCGGCCCCAGATTAAAACTGATCGGCGCCCGGGCTTTGTCAGGCAGGGCGGCGTCATGCTGACGGCGGAAGTCTTCACCCCAGTCCACGTATACATAAGGCTCGGGCAGGGCAGGGCAGCGAATCTGAATCAGTTTCTCTTCAAGCAACTGCTCAACTTGCATCCCCGGCCAATACGCAGGCTGATACACCAGCGCGGCATCCAGCAGGCCCATTTCGATCTGGCGCAACAGAAACTCACCGTCGCGAATCTGAATCCGCAAGGCGTGTTGGGTGAGGTGTTCTCGCAAGGTTTTCGCCCAGCTCAGAATCAGCGGGTTGCACAAGCTGACTTCACCGCCGATGTGCAGCATTTTGTGCAAGCCTTCGGGGCGCGGCACATCACGGCGGGCGGCCTCCCAGGTTTGCATCAGTTGATTGGCATAGACCACAAAGGCTTCGCCGTCCGGGGTCAGCTTGGCTCCGGCGCGGTTACGCACAAATAACCCGGTGCCGAGCAGGCTTTCGAGCTTTTGCACGCGGGCGGTCACAGCGGTCTGGGTGATGTGAAGTTTTTCGGCTGCTGCCGCGAGGCTGCCGCAGCGGACGATTTCGAGGAAGGTACGGGCCAGGTCGAGGTCCATGATCGTGCCTGTGAGCAAGGGGTGCTCAGTGTAAGGGCAATGTACGAAAAACACATGGACACTGTAGGAGTGAGCTCGCCTCGCGATCTTTTATAAAGATCAAAAGATCGCGAGCAAGCTCGCTCCTACAGATTTTGCGGGGTTAGAAGGTGTATTTAGTCGTCAACGACAGGCTGCGTGGCTCGCCGTAGTAAACGGTGCTGAAGTTACCCAGGCCCGACAGGTACTTTTTGTCGAACACGTTGTTGGCGTTGAGGTTGAACGACAGGTGTTCGTTGTAATCGTAGCGGGTCATCAGGTTAACCAGCGCGTAGCTGTTCTGCTCGATGATGTCGTAGTCGCCTTTCGGGTCGTTCCAGATCCGCCCGTAGAACGGGCTCTGCCAGTTCACGCCACCGCCCACAGTGACTTTGTTCAACGCGCCTGGCAGGCGATAGGTGGTGAACACCCGTGCCACGTTTTCAGGCTTGGTGGTTTCCAGCGGGAAGCCATACAGGCGCTTGCCGTCATCGGTTTTGGTCTGGGCGTAGGTGTAGCCCGCCATGATGTTCCAGTCCGGCATCAACTCACCGGCCAGTTCAAACTCGATGCCTTTGGTTTTGGCTCCATCAACCGACTCGTAGAAGTCGCGACCGGTATCCGCGTCTGTGCCGGCGTAGATCGGCAGTTTTTTCTGCTCGGTGCGGAACACCGCCACGGTCGCGTTCAGGCGGCCGCCAAAGTATTCACCCTTCAAGCCGATTTCGTAGCTGTTGCCTTCGGTAGGTGGCAGGTTGGTGTTGGACTGGCTGCGCTCGGTCACCGGTTTGTAGATCGAGGTGTAGCTGGCATAGGTTGAGTAGGTGTCGTTCAGGTCATACACCACACCTGCATAAGGCGTGACTTTACCGTGCTGCTTGGAGGTGGTTTTGTTGTCGCTGAATGCAGACGACTGCACGTAATACTTGTAGGTGTCGTTGTATTGGAAGTCGCTCAGGCGGCTACCCAAAATGACCGACAAGTCGTCCGCAGGTTTGAAGCGGGCCGCAATGTAGGCACTGTTCTGATTGGTGTTTTTTTCGTACTTGCCGTTTTTCGGGAAATCCGGTTTCGGGTAATGGCCCTTCCAGTCAAAGATACTGCCGGGTACCTCACCGAACGCGCTGCCATCGAAGGTCGCGCCGGTTTGGCGTGACGACTGCGATGTAGCGCCGACGACCAGTTCATGTTCGCGGCCGAACAGGGTGAAAGGGCCTGTCGCATTGATGTCGGCGGTGGTTTGTACGCGATGGCCTTCCCACTTGCCCCAGTAAAAGAACATGCCCTCACCAGTCACCGGGTCCGGGGTGCCGCCACTGGCCGAGCCCAGTTGGGTGTCGTGGTCGTTGGTTTGCTGGTTCAGCGTGCCTTTGACCTTCCAGTCGTTGGCAAAGGTGTGCTCAAGGGAGGCGAAGGTGGTTTGCGCGACGACATCACGACGGCTCCAGTCCGTGGCCGGGTTGAACGAGCGGCTGAAGTCGGTCTTGCTGTAGTCAGAGAAGTAGTACGGGTTACCGGTCCAGGACGAGCCGCGCGGCTTGATTTTTTGATAGTCCATGCCGAAGGTGAACAGCGTGTCGGGGGTCAGATCGGCTTCGATGATGCCGTAGAACACGTCATTCTTTTTGGAATAATGGTCGCGGTACGAGTCTGCGTCCTGGTACACCGCCACCACGCGGCCGCGCACGCTGCCGTCTTCATTCAACGGGCCGGAAATATCGCCTTCGGTGCGGTAATCATCCCATGAGCCGACGCTGCCGCTGACCGATGCCTTGAATTCGCGGGTCGGTTTTTTGCGGATCAGGTTGACCGTGGCCGAAGGCTCGCCCGAGCCGGACAGCAGGCCCGTTGCCCCCTTGATGATATCGACGCGGTCGTACAGGGCCATGTCGACCTTGGTCGCGCCTTCATCGAACACACCGTCGTACTGGCTGTTGACGCCGTCGTACTGGAAGTTGGTGATGGCATAGCCACGCGCCGAGTACTCCATGCGGTCACTGTCGTAGGCCTGGGTCGAAATGCCCGGCGCATTGCGCAGCACATCGCCGATGCTTTGCGCTGCCTGGTCGTTCATCAACTGGCGGGTGATCACGGTCACGGTCTGCGGGGTTTCGCGGATCGACAACGGCAACTTGGTCGAACTGGCGGTAGCGCCTGTGGTGTACGAGCCGGAGTCTTCAGTGATCAGCGTGTTGCCCAGGCCCTTGCCGGTAATGGTTGTGGCGCCCAACTCCAGGCCTTTGCCCTGATGGGTGTTGATAATCACTGTATTGCCATTGAGCTGATAGGAAATCCCGCTGCCTTGCAGCAGGGCTTCCAGTGCCTGGATGGGCTCAAGCGAACCCGACACCGAATGCGATTTGATCCCTTGCACCTGATCCGGGCTGTACAGCACTTGCAGGTTGGCC
Organism: Pseudomonas helleri; assembly: GCF_001043025.1. Classification (GTDB taxonomy): domain Bacteria; phylum Pseudomonadota; class Gammaproteobacteria; order Pseudomonadales; family Pseudomonadaceae; genus Aquipseudomonas; species Aquipseudomonas helleri. The sequence goes on from NZ_JYLD01000005.1 coordinate 279,037, forward strand.
TGCTTGCCAAACTCGTTCAGTGCGCTGGCCAGCGACTGTGCCGGAATGTTCACCGCGACCGGGGCGGCCTGAACCAGTGAAGAGCCTAGTAAAACCGATGCCACAAAGGCGCTGGACAACAGGGTGCGGCGCACAGTCTGACGCTGGGTAGCGATCGCGAGAGGTGTCCGGCTCAAGGTTGGTCGTTGCATGTCGTGCCTAGGCTCCGTAGAAAAATTCTTTCTTGTTAATGGGAATAGTTATTAGACGCAGCACGATTGAAAAACCGGATAAAAGTTCCTGAAAAAAATTAGCCGTGCTCTCAGCTGTGGTCGAAAACCTCTGTAGGAGCGAGCTCGCCTCGCGGTCTTTTGCTCTTCAAGCAGGCTGAGAGCCGGGAATTACGCCACGTCCAGCGCCGTGCTGACCTTGCCGCTGTCCATGCGCACCAATTGATCGGCAACGTCGAAATAACGGTCGTCGTGGGAGATCACGATGATGGTTTTGCCCAGGCGCTTAAGGTCCGGCAGCAGTTCGGTGTAGAAAATCCGCCTGAAGGTCGGGTCTTGGTCGGCCGCCCATTCGTCAAACACCAGCACCGGGCGCTCTTCCAGCCAGGCGTTGACCAGAGCCAGACGCTTGCGTTGCCCGGTCGAGAGGTCGGTGGTGCTGAACTGGCCGTCGGTGATGCTGACCTTGTGCGCAATTTCCAGGCGCTTGAGGTACTGCTCGGCGTCCTGGGGGATGTGCATGTCGCCTTGCACCACGTCATCGAACAGGTAGTAGTCGGCAAAAATGGTGGTGAACAACTGCCGATAGTCATCGCGGGTTTCAGCTGACACGGGCTGGTCATTAAGGCGGATCTCACCCTGTTGCGGTGCATACAGGCCCAGCAGCAACTTGATCAGGGTGGTTTTGCCGCAGCCGTTTTCGCCGACAATAAACACAATGTCGCCTTGCTTGATCGTCAGGTTCACCGGGCCGAGGCGGAACGGGGCGCTGCCGTCCACGGGCGGGAAGCTGTAGCTCACGTCCACCAGTTGCAGGCTGTTGAGGGTCTTGTCAGGTGCGTCCTGTGCGTTGAGCAGCAGGTGCGGCTCGGGCGAGTTGAACTGTTCGGACAAGTCGGCAATGCGCCGGAAGGCGATTTGCGCACGACTGATGATCGGCAGGGTGCTGATCAAGTGCTCCAGCGGGCCTTTCATGTACAGCAACACCAGGACAAAACCGCTGATGACTTCGGGGTTGCCGCTGGGCCAAAACGACTGCATGGCCAGCGCCAGGCCGATGACCACGAAAAACAGCATCGAACCGAGGCTTTTGGCGATGACGAAGGTGTTGATCGAGCGCACCTGAATGTCACAGATTTTTTGCGCCGTGCGCTGAATGCCGGAGACAAACATCCGTTGCCGACGGGGGCGGTGAATACGCAGTTCCTTGGCGCCTTCGGCAATTGCGTTGTAATGCTTTTGCAGCTCGTCTTCGGCTTCACGGGCTTCGGCAAACCCGTTGAGGCCGTAGCCGCGGGCGATGTACTGGATCACCGTGCCGATGGCGATTGCTACGAGCATCATCACAAACATCGGCCACGACAGCATGGCCAGATAGCCCATGCAACCCAGGGTCACGGTCAGCGAAATCGCCAGTGGGGCAAAAGCGAAGGCGAAGTCGCTGATGGTGTCGACGTCATGGGTCAGTACCGGAATCAGCCGGTGGCTGCGGTAACGTTCAATGTGCGAGATGGGCGCCGAAAGCACCTTTTCGCCGAGCTCTCGGCGCAGGGTGGCGATGATGTGCTGGCCGACATAATTGCTGCCGATGTCGGAACAAATACTGCTGATCAGCGCCAGCACGCACAGCCCGGCAAACAGCGCGACCACCTGTTGGGTGAGCCCGCTTTCGGCGTGCAGGGCACTGTTGATGGTCGCCAGCAGCACCGTCACGCTTAACCCGCCGATCATGCCCAGCACGATCGACAGGCTGACGATCAAACGAAAAGGCTTGAGCAGAATAAACAGTTCTCGAAGAACCCCGGGCGATGTCCGGGGCGTGGCAGGCTGGCTCATAAACAAGAGTTCCTTGGCTCAAGGGAAGGGCAGTCTCTTGTGAACGAGTGATTGGGGTGGGGATTTAGCCGCTGCAACAGGTTGAGAATGAACCTGTGGGAGCGGGCTTGCTCGCGATAGCATTACCGGGGACGACAGACAAACTGAGCCGCCCGTATCGCGAGCAAGCCCGCTCCTACAATAAGGTTATGGGCTTTAAAGATCGCGCTCAACCCTGAAGCCGATCCAGTCGCCACGGGTTTGCGGGTAAATGTCGTTACGGTTGCCCGAGCGTGAGAACACCGGGGCTTCGCCCCAGTCATTGCCGCGGATCTGCATCAGTTCGCCCGCGCACTCAGTCACCCAGGCGCTGCCATCGGTGGGTGCGCCCACGTAGTCGTTGTGTTTGCAGTCTGCGAGCCATTCGTACACGTTGCCGTGCATGTCATACACGCCAAAGGCGTTGGCCGGGTAGCTGCCGACCGGCGAGCTGTAGCTGTAGCCATCTGCAGGGCCGTAGGTATTGGCGTGCTTGGCGATGCTGTAGGGCTTGCCTTCATCCATCGGGAACGGGAAAGGCCCGGTCGATCCGGCCCTGGCGGCGTATTCGCGGGTGGCCTCGCTGACCATGCGGTACGGCTTGCCGGTCTTTTTTGCCAGCCAGCTGACATATTGCTTAACGTCTTCAAAGTCCATGCACACCGCGGGCTGACGCGGCCCCTGCGGGTAGCTGGGTTTGCTCGCCGTGCATTTGCGCCCGGGGCGGTCGTCGCCGTCGGCAATCTTGACCCCGGTTTCCTTGATGTACGCATCAAATTCGCCTGCCGTGACTTGAAAGCGGCTGATCGCCACCGGCTTGCTGAAGGTCACGGTGTGCATCGGGCCTTCATCAGGTTCGCGGCCGACTTCATCGTCAGGGGTGCCCATGACGAAACTGCCCGCCGGCAGCACCACCATTTGCGGGCAGTTTTTGCAATCTTGAAAGACCGTGCCCGGTTCGGCAGCCGGGGCAGCGTGGGCCAAGGCGGGCAGGGCACTGGCGAACAACAGGCAATACAGCGGTTTTAGCGTGGGCATGGTTAAACACTTCACTGGGAGATAGGGTTGGCGGCTTTTTGCACGGTGTCCCAGACCCGCAGGAAATTACCGCCCCAAAGCTTGGCGATGTCGGCTTCTGAATAGCCGCGCTGGAGCAGCTCGGCGGTGACGTTGCGGGTCTCGCTCACGTCTTTCCAGCCTTCCAGGCCGCCGCCATCGTTGAAGTCAGAGCTGATACCGACATGGTCGATGCCGATTTTTTTCACCGCGTAGTCAATGGCATCGCCGTAGTCTTTCAAGGTGGCTTTGGGCTCATGCTCGACGATGTCGTACAGCCCGCTGGCGTATTGGCCGAAACGTTGTTCTGGCCACACGGTAATGATCGCGTCACCGGGCATCAGGGCCATTTCGAGGTTGTGCAAGGGCGGCAAATCAAACTGGCTGCGCAGGGTATTGAGCTTGTCCTGGCTGGCCTGGCTCAGCGGGCGCAAGTAAGTGCCGAAACCGACAATTTGCACCACGCCGCCAGTGTCTTTGATCCGTTGCATGTCCTTGTCGCTGAGATTGCGCGGGATGTCGACCAGCGCCCGTGGGGCAGAGTGCGACGCCACCAGCGGGGTACGGCTGAGCTGGCTGACTTGCTCCAGCGCTTTGCTCGACATTTGCGAAACGTCGATGATCACGCCCAGATCGTTCAAGCGCTTGACGGCCTGTTTGCCGGTGTCTGACAGACCGTTCAGGGCGTCGGGGGTGTCATTGAAAAAGGGCAGCGGGCGTGAAGAGTCGGCCCAGTCGTTGTTGCCGACATAGCTGAAGCCGAACATGCGCATGCCGCGCGCGGCCCATTTGTCCAGTTGGTTCAGGTCATTACCCAATGGGTAGGCGTTGAGCATGCTGATAAAAATCGCAAACTTGCCTTCGCCGTGCAGACGCCGGAAATCATCCGGGGTGTAGGCAATGGCCACTTGCTCGGGAAAGTCACGCACTATGGCGCTGATGATGGTGTAGCGCACCTCTTGATCATTACGCACGGCGTCGACAAAGCCTGCGGTTGGGCGGTGCGGGGCGTTCGGACCGTTCCAGATTTCTGGCCAGCCGAAGATCGTCAGCGCGGCGCCCGACAACCGGCCTTTGGCTGCCTTGACCAGGTCGAACTGGCCGGGGCCGTCTTTGTCGGCTTCATTGCCTGCGCTGCCGAACTCCAGCGGCACGGTGATATGGCTGTCGAATGACAGCAGGCGGTTTTGCAGTTCATCGGCCTGTTTGACGATGCTCAGCGGGTAGCCGGCATTGCCTTTGTAAAACGCGTCCCAGGCCAAAAATCCGCCGCCGATGGCCACGGCCAGCGCCAGAGGAATACCGATAAACAGGGCTTTTTTGCTGCGTGATTTAGTCATCGCCATCTCAGTAGAAATCCGCCGCTATACGGCCTTTGCTATCAGGAGGGGACGAGGGGATGACGCAGAAATTTAGACGGGGGTTTGGGGCGTTGGAGTGATCGTTCTATCTGTGGAACGATATAATTCAAAATTGCCATCTAGTGCTATGGGTGATGCGAATCTATAGTGGTTGCCATGCATGACAGGAGGTGCAACATGAAAAACATTATGGGTCTCTACACCGCGCCACGAGGTCATTGGGTCGGCGATGGCTTCCCGGTGCGCACGTTGTTTTCCTACGACACGATGGGCAAGCACATCAGCCCGTTCCTTTTGCTGGATTACGCGGGCCCAGCCGAGTTCACGCCGACCACTGAGCGTCGTGGCGTCGGGCAACACCCGCATCGCGGCTTCGAGACAGTGACCATCGTCTATAAAGGCGAAGTTGAACACCGTGACTCCACCGGCAACGGCGGGATCATCGGGCCCGGTGATGTGCAGTGGATGACGGCGGCGTCCGGCATCCTTCACGAAGAGTTCCACTCAGAGGCGTTTGCCCGCAGTGGCGGTGCACTGGAAATGGTCCAGCTGTGGGTGAATCTGCCCGCCAAGGACAAAATGGCCAAGCCGGGTTACCAAGGCATTCTGGACCGCGAAATTCCACAGTTGGCGCTCAAGGACAATGCCGGCACCTTGCGTTTGATTGCCGGTGAGTTCGATGGCACACGTGGCCCGGCGCGTACGTTCACTGACATCGATGTGTGGGACATACGCCTGAACGCGGGCAAGTCGGCAACCTTTGACCTGCCTGCGGGCCGCAACTCGGCGCTGGTTGTGTTGCACGGCACGGTTGAGGTTAATGGCGCGCAAGCAGTGGGCGAAGGCCAACTGGCGCTGTTCGAACGTGAAGGCACGCAGATAAAACTGCACGCCAGTCACGATGCCGTGTTGTTGATTCTCAGCGGTGAGCCGATCGACGAGCCCATCGTTGGTCACGGTCCGTTTGTGATGAACAGCGAGGCTGAGATTCATCAGGCGTTCAGGGACTTCCAGTCGGGCAAGTTCGGCCGGATGTAACCCAGGATCTTGTAGTCGCTGACGAGGTACGAAGGCTGCGATGGGTTGCGCAGCGACCCCAATCGGCGGTCCTGCGGCCCGCATCGCAGCCTTCGTGCCTCGTCAGCGACTACGGGGTTTTTTGTAACAGCTCGCGAAATTGCGCCAAGGGCACTGGCCTGCTGTGCAGATAGCCCTGATACAAATGGCAGTCCAGTGTTTGCAAATACGTCAACTGCGCCAGTTGCTCAACGCCTTCAGCCACCACGGTCAGGCCGAGACTATGGGCCATGGCGGCGATGGCGCGGATAATCTCGGCATCGTTGGGGTCCTGGATTGCGTCACGCACAAACGACTGGTCAATTTTCAGGGTGTCGACCGGCAAGCGCTTGAGATGGGTCAGGGAGGAATAACCGGTGCCGAAGTCGTCCATCGCAAAGCTGGCGCCCAGGGCGATCAACTGGTGCATTTTTTCGATGGTGTCTTCCAGGTTTTGAATCACGATGCCTTCGGTGACTTCCAATTTGAGCATCGAGTAGGGCAGGTGGTGATTCAACAGGCTGCGTTGGACCCGCTCAACAAAGTCGCTCTGCAAAAATTGCCGTGGGCTGATGTTGACGCACAGGCTGAAACCCTCCGGGTCGAGCAGGCCTTCTTTGAGCAGTTCGCTGAAAGCACGGCACGCCTCATCGAGCACCCAGGTGCCCGCTTCCAGAATCAGACCGCTGTCTTCGAGGATTTTAATAAACTCGCTGGGTGACTGCGGTCCCAGCTCCGGGTGCGTCCAGCGCAGCAAGGCTTCAGCACCAACGATGCGGTTGCTGCGGGCGTCGACTTGCGGTTGAAAGTGCAGGCTGAATTCGCTGCGAGCCAGCGCCTGGCGCAAATCGCTTTCCATGCGCATGCGCTGGCTGGCAGCGGTCTGCATTTCAAAGTGAAACAGTTGCGTGGTGTTGCGCCCGGCATCCTTGGCCCGGTACAGCGCAATGTCGGCGCGCTTGAGCAGGTCGGCCGGGTTGGCGCCGTGGTCGGGAATCAGCGCGATACCAATGCTGGGCGTCACTTGCAGGCGCTGGCCGTCGAGGAACATTGGCTCGGCGAGTAATTGGCGAATAGTGTCGGCGATATGGCACACCGCGTCAGTGACCTCTTGCTGCGAGCCTTTAAGCCCGGTCAGCAGCACCACGAATTCATCACCACCCAAACGGGCCACGGTGTCTTCGCTGCGCACGCTGGCTTCCAGGCGCGCGGTGATGATGCGCAACACCGAATCGCCCACCGGGTGCCCCAATGAGTCGTTGATGTGCTTGAAGTGATCAAGGTCCAGAAACAACAGCGCACCGCGCAAATCATGGCGCTTGAGCAGTGAGGTCTGCTGGCTCAGGCGGTCCATCAGCAGGGCGCGGTTCGGCAGGTTGGTCAAAGGGTCGTGGTACGCCAGGTGCCGGACTTGCGCCTGGGCGCTTTTCAATTGGCTGATGTCGCGGGCGGTCAGCAGCAAGCAGGGCGCCTCGTTTAGGGTAATCAGCTCTATTGAAATTTCGACCGTGAGCGGGCTGCCGTTTTTGGCCCGGCCAAGCACCTCGCGGTTGCTGATGCGGCCCTTTTCACGCAGTTCATCAAGCAGCGCCTGACGCTTCGAGCTGTCGCCCCAAATCCCCAGCTCATACGGGCTGCGGCCAATCACTTCGTCGCTGCTGTAGCCTGTCAGCCGGGTGAAGCCGTCGTTGACTTCAAGGTAACGACCGCTCACCAGTTCGCTGATGGTGATGGCGTCGGGGCTTGAGTGAAAAGCCTTGGCGAATTTTTCTTCGCTGGCCTTGAGCGCGGCTTCGGCCCGCTGTTGCTGGGTAATGTCGCGCAGGGTGGTGACGATGCACGGCTGGCCATTGACCTCGATGTGGCGGCTGGACAATACGCAGGTCAGCGGTTCGCCATTTTTGTGGTGCAAGGTTAACGCCGGGTTGGTCTGTGCCGGGGCGCGGATAATGCGCTGTAACTGGCGCAGGTGCTGGGCGCTGGCGTCGGTCAGGGCGCTGCTGGTGTCTGCACCTTCTTGCAGGTCGGCCACGGTCCAGCCAAAGGTCTGGGTGAAGCTGGTGTTGATTTCGATAAAGTGCGCGCTGTCTGCGAGCATCACGCAAATGGGGTCGGGGCTGGTCTGGAAGACACTGGCAAACTTTTCTTCTGAGGCGCTCAAGCGCTGTTCGCGCTCTACCTGGTCGGTGATGTCGAGCAAAGTGCCGGCCATGCGCAGCGGTTTGTCCGCTGCATCGCGGTACAGCCGGGCACGGCTTTCCAGGTAGCGTGAGGCGCCGTGAGCCAGCGGCACACGGTAAGTCAGTTGGTAATTGCCGGCCGGGCCTTCGCGCAGCGAGCGGTAGGCATTGCGCATGTTGAAGCGTTCTTCTTCGGGCACGCCTTCAAAAAACGCGTCAAATGATTCGTTGAACGGCTCTGCGGGCAGGCCATGCAGTTGAGCGGCGCGGGCCGAGCCATACAGGCGGCCGGTGGGGATGTGCCAGTCCCAAGTGCCCAGTTGCGCCGAGTCGAGTGCAAGGTCCAGGCGTTCCTGGCTTTCAATCAGCGCTTGCTCGGCTTCTTTGCGTAGACGGTTGTCGACGAAGGTGCTGATCAGGTACGCCTCGCCCTCCAGTTCGACTTTTTGCGCGCTCAGCATGCCTTCATGAAACTGACCGTGACGGTCGGCCAATTGCACTTCCAGAGTGATCGGTGCGTTCTGCTGACTGACGGCTTTGGTGAATTGCAGGCGCTGCGCCGGGTCTGGCCAGATGCCCAGCTCAACCGTGGTACGGCCAATGGCTTCGGCGGCGGTCCAGCCCAACTGGCTTTCAAAGCTATGGTTGGCTTCGCTGATCAGCCCGTCTTCGATGCGTACCAGCAAAACCATGTGCGGTGACAGCTGAAACAGCGTCGAAAAGCGTTGCTCTGAACTGTTCAGCGCTTGCTGGCGCTGACGTTGCAGGGTGACGTCGCGAATCACCCCCATGATCCGTGGGTTCGGGTCATCGCCGGGGACCTGGCTGCCGTGAATCTCCAGCCAGTGCAGGCTGCCATCAGGCCAGCGCACCCGGTAATGAATGGGTTTTAGTAATTGCTTGCCGTTGATAATCGCGTCGAAGGCCTGTTGGGCCTTGGGCCAGTCGTCAAAGGGCAGGGAGGCCAATTGCTGAAGGTTACCGGGCAGCGCAAGGGCTGAATCAAAGCCAAAAAAAACGTGGGCTCCATTCGACCAATGCAAGTCGCCACTGTTGAGTTCCCAGCACCAGGCGCCCAGTTGGGCTGCGTTCATGGCGGTGAGCAGTTGCGTGGCACTCAGCGCGTGATTGTCCAGGGCTGACAGGTCGATATCAGACGCATCAGGGGCAGGGTGCAGCGCATCCGTGGGGTTTGACATTGACTGCAGTCCTTGGGCTGAAAATCTTGAAAACGATCCATGCCTGAACCGGTGTTTTCAGGGTTGCTCAGTGTGCAGCGTGTCGACTTGGGCATCCAGCAGTGTCATGAAAGCGTGTGCGGCGTTCGACAAAGTTCTTTCGGTGTGCACGATATAGCCTAGTTGACGTGTCAGTTGTATGCCCGGCAAGGCGATTGAGGCCACTTGTTCATCGAGCATGGTGCGCGGCAACACGCTCCATGCCAGACCGATGGACACCATCATCTTGATGGTTTCCAGGTAGTTGGTGCTCATGGCGATATTGGGTGTGAGGCCCTGGCCTTCAAACAGGCGCTGCACGATATGGTGAGTAAAGGTGTTGCCTCCCGGAAACACCGCCGGGTGGTGAGCAATGTCCGACATGCTCACGCTGGCTTGCTGAGTGAGGCTGTGCTCGGGCGCCACCACGAAATCCAGCGGGTCGTCCCACACCGGCACCGCGCGAATCAGCGAGTGAGGTTCCGGCGCCAGGGTGATAACGGCCAATTCGGCGCGGCCATGGAGAATTTCTTCGTAGGCAACTTCTGAATCCAGGAACTGAATATCCAGCGCAACTTTGGGATACGTGCGGGTGAACTCACGTAGCAACGGCGGCAAACGGTGCAGGCCGATATGGTGACTGGTGGCCAGAGTCAGGCGTCCGCTGACTTCACCATTAAGGTTGTTGAGCGCCCGTCGGGTGTCATCCAGCACGTTGAGAATCTGGTAGGCGCGTGGCAGCAACGCCCGGCCTGCCTCGGTCAAACTGACCTCGCGACCCAGCCGGTCAAACAGTCGCAGCTTGAGTTGCTGCTCAATGCTGGCGATGCGTTTGCTGATCGCAGGCTGGGTTAAAAACAACCGTTCGGCGGCGCCAGAGAAGCTTCCGGTTTCTGCAATGGCGATGAAAGCGTTGAGATTCGCGAGATCCATCTAGGTGAATTCCTGTTGGTTATCCAAAGCATAAAAAATATGAATTTGAGTTATTCACTGTAACCCCATAGCATCGACCTCACAAGCCAAGTGGTTATTGGCATAGAAAGTAGCTGATGAGGAAACCGTCTGATGGCCGGCAAAACGCTCTACGACAAGCTCTGGGATTCGCATTTGGTCAAACAGCGCGACGATGGTTCGGCGCTGATCTACATCGACCGTCATATCATTCACGAAGTGACGTCGCCGCAAGCCTTTGAGGGCCTGCGTCTGGCCGGGCGCAAGCCTTGGCGCATCGATGCCAACATCGCGACCCCGGACCACAACGTACCGACCACGCCAGAGCGCAAGGGTGGGATCGAAGCGATTGCTGACCAGGTTTCCCGTTTGCAGGTGCAAACCCTCGACGACAACTGCGACGAGTACGGCATCACTGAATTCAAGATGAACGACGTCCGCCAAGGCATCGTGCACGTGATTGGCCCGGAGCAGGGCGCCACCTTGCCGGGCATGACCGTCGTTTGCGGCGACTCGCACACCTCGACCCACGGCGCGTTTGGCGCATTGGCTCATGGTATCGGCACCTCCGAGGTTGAGCATGTGCTCGCCACGCAGTGCCTGGTCGCGAAAAAAATGAAGAACATGCTGGTCTTGGTCGAAGGGCAATTGCCGTTCGGCGTGACCGCCAAAGACATCGTGCTGGCCGTGATTGGCAAAATCGGCACCGCTGGCGGTAATGGCCACGCCATTGAATTTGCCGGTAGCGCGATTCGCGACTTGTCGGTAGAAGGCCGCATGACCATCTGCAACATGTCGATTGAAGCCGGTGCCCGTGTGGGCCTGGTGGCTGCCGACGAAAAAACCGTGGCGTACGTCAAGGGTCGTCCGTTCGCACCCAAAGGCGCTGAGTGGGACTTGGCCGTAGAAGCCTGGAAAGACCTGGTGTCGGATGCCGACGCCACGTTCGACACCGTGGTTGAACTCGATGCAGCCCAGATCAAGCCGCAGGTGAGCTGGGGTACTTCGCCAGAAATGGTCTTGGCCGTGGATCAGAACGTGCCGGATCCGGCGCAGGAAGCTGACTTGGTCAAGCGTGGCTCGATTGAGCGTGCCTTGAAGTACATGGGCTTGAGCGCCAATCAGGCGATCACCGACATCCAGCTGGACCGCGTATTCATTGGTTCGTGCACCAACTCGCGGATCGAAGACTTGCGCGCTGCGGCAGTGATTGCCAAAGGCCGCAAAGTGGCTTCGACCATCAAGCAGGCGATTGTGGTGCCAGGTTCGGGCCTGGTTAAAGAACAGGCCGAGGCTGAAGGCCTGGACAAAATCTTCCTCGAAGCCGGTTTTGAATGGCGTGAGCCAGGTTGCTCGATGTGTCTGGCCATGAACCCGGACCGTCTGGAGTCGGGCGAGCACTGCGCTTCGACCTCCAACCGTAACTTCGAAGGCCGTCAGGGTGCCGGTGGTCGTACTCACCTGGTGAGCCCGGCCATGGCCGCTGCCGCGGCGGTAAACGGTCGCTTTATCGACGTCCGTGAATTGATTTAAGGAGCGCAGCATGAAAGCTTTTACCCAGCACACCGGGCTTGTCGCACCTTTGGATCGCGCCAACGTCGACACCGACCAGATCATCCCGAAACAGTTTTTGAAGTCGATCAAACGCACCGGCTTTGGCCCGAACCTGTTTGACGAGTGGCGCTACCTGGACGTGGGCCAGCCTTACCAGGACAACTCCAAGCGCCCCTTGAACAAGGACTTCGTGCTCAACGCCGAGCGCTATCAGGGCGCCAGCGTGTTGTTGGCCCGTGAAAACTTCGGCTGCGGCTCCAGCCGTGAACACGCCCCTTGGGCCCTGGAAGAGTACGGCTTTCGCAGCATCATCGCGCCGAGCTACGCCGACATCTTCTTCAATAACAGCTTCAAAAACGGCCTGTTGCCGATTATTTTGAGCGACGCTGAAGTGGACGAGCTGTTCGCCCAGGTTGAAGCGACGCCGGGTTATCAGCTCAACATCGACCTGCAAGCCCAGACCGTGACCCGTCCTGACGGTAAAGTGTTGAACTTTGAGATCGATGCATTCCGCAAGCATTGCCTGCTCAACGGCCTCGATGACATCGGCTTGACCTTGCAGGACAGCGATTCGATTGCAGCGTTTGAAAGCAAGCACCGCGCAAGCCAGCCATGGTTGTTCCGTGACGCTTGATAAGCGTATTTTTTGAAGTGTGAGAGCGGGCTTGCTCGCGAGGATAAACCCCGGTTTGTCTCTTGAACCGAGGCGCCTGAATCGCGAGCAAGCCCGCTCCCACGGTTTTTTTAAAATTTTCAGGATGCGCCTGCGGGGGCATCAACCGACAAGACAGAGGAACACATGAGCAAGCAGATTCTGATTCTCCCAGGCGACGGTATTGGCCCAGAAATCATGGCTCAGGCAGTTAAAGTGCTTGAACTGGCCAATGACAAGTTTCAGCTCGGCTTTGAGCTGACTCACGACGTGATCGGCGGCGCAGCCATCGACAAGCACGGCGTGCCGCTGGCTGACGAGACCCTGGAGCGTGCTCGTGCTGCTGACGCTGTATTGCTGGGCGCCGTGGGTGGCCCGAAGTGGGACACCATCGAACGTGATATTCGCCCTGAGCGCGGCCTGTTGAAAATCCGTTCGCAGCTGGGCCTGTTCGGTAACCTGCGTCCGGCCATTTTGTACCCGCAACTGGCTGACGCATCGAGCCTCAAGCCTGAAATCGTTGCAGGCCTGGACATCCTGATCGTTCGTGAGCTCACGGGCGGTATCTACTTCGGCGCGCCGCGCGGTACTCGCGAGCTGGAAAACGGCGAGCGTCAGTCGTATGACACGCTGCCGTACAGCGAAAGCGAAATCCGCCGCATTGCCCGCGTCGGTTTCGACATGGCCCGTGTGCGTGGCAAAAAGCTGTGTTCGGTCGACAAAGCCAACGTATTGGCCTCAAGCCAACTGTGGCGTGAAGTGGTCGAGCAAGTGGCCAAGGACTACCCGGACGTAGAGCTGAGCCACATGTATGTCGACAACGCGGCCATGCAACTGGTGCGTGCACCCAAGCAGTTCGACGTAATCGTCACCGACAACATGTTCGGCGACATCCTGTCTGACGAAGCCTCGATGCTCACAGGTTCCATCGGCATGCTGCCGTCGGCCTCGCTGGATGCCAACAACAAAGGCATGTACGAGCCGTGCCACGGTTCGGCGCCGGACATCGCCGGCAAAGGCATTGCCAACCCGCTGGCGACCATTTTGTCGGTGTCGATGATGCTGCGTTACAGCTTCAATCAGCAGGCTGCCGCTGACGCCATCGAGCAGGCCGTGAGCCTGGTTTTGGACCAGGGACTGCGTACCGGTGACATCTGGTCGACCGGTTGCACCAAGGTCGGTACACAGGAAATGGGCGATGCAGTAGTCGCGGCGCTACAGAATCTGTAATCTCTCGGGCCCGTTACTTCCTGTTGGTGGAAGTAACGACCCCACTTTTTGTTAAAGGTGTAGTTGCGATGAAACGTGTAGGTCTTGTCGGTTGGCGCGGTATGGTTGGTTCCGTGCTCATGCAGCGGATGCTGGAAGAGCAGGATTTCGATCTTATTGAGCCGGTGTTTTTCACTACCTCCAATGTCGGTGGGCAGGGTCCTTCCGTGGGCAAAGACATTGCCCCGCTGAAGGATGCTTACAGCATTGAAGAGTTAAAAACCCTCGATGTGATTCTGACCTGCCAGGGCGGCGACTACACCAATGAGGTGTTCCCAAAGCTGCGTGAGGCGGGTTGGCAAGGTTACTGGATCGATGCGGCGTCGAGCCTGCGCATGCAGGATGACGCGGTCATTATTCTGGATCCGGTCAACCGCAAGGTCATCGACCAGCAGCTGGATGCAGGCACCAAGAACTACATCGGTGGCAACTGCACCGTCAGCTTGATGCTGATGGGCCTTGGCGGTCTGTTCGAAGCCGGTCTGGTCGAGTGGATGAGCGCCATGACTTATCAGGCGGCTTCCGGTGCCGGTGCGCAGAACATGCGTGAGCTGATCAAGCAGATGGGCGCCACCCACGCTGCGGTCGCCGATCAACTGGCTGACCCGGCCAGCGCCATTCTCGATATCGACCGCCGTGTGGCCGAAGCCATGCGCAGCGATGCCTACCCGACCGAGAACTTCGGCGTGCCATTGGCTGGCAGCTTGATCCCGTGGATCGACAAAGAACTGCCAAACGGCCAGAGCCGCGAAGAGTGGAAAGCGCAAGCTGAGACTAACAAGATCCTGGGTCGCTTCAAAAACCCGGTTCCGGTTGACGGCATCTGCGTGCGTATCGGTGCGATGCGTTGCCACAGCCAGGCCTTGACCATCAAGCTGAACAAAGATGTGCCGATTGCGGACATCGAAGGTTTGATCAGCCAGCACAACCCTTGGGTCAAACTGGTGCCGAACCAGCGTGAAATCAGCATGCAAGAGCTGAGCCCGACCAAGGTTACAGGCACCCTGAACGTGCCGGTTGGCCGTCTGCGCAAGCTGAACATGGGTTCGCAGTTCCTCGGTGCATTCACCGTGGGCGACCAGTTGCTGTGGGGTGCGGCTGAGCCGTTGCGCCGCATGCTGCGGATTCTGCTGGAGCGTTAATCGCCCCGGTTGCAATGAAAACCCGCGTCTCGCAAGGGCCGCGGGTTTTTTTATCCATGCGCTATTGTCATCCATGGCGCTACAAAGCGCTGTCCGTTGCCTCCATCGGTGGCTCCCGGTACAGTGCCGCTCCCCACGTTTCGCCTGAGGTAGACACATGAACCAGTCCTTTGATATCGCCGTCGTCGGCGCCACCGGCACTGTCGGCGAAACACTTGTGCAAATCCTTGAAGAGCGCGACTTCCCGGTTGCCAACTTGCATCTGCTGGCCAGCAGCGAGTCGGCCGGCAGTTCGGTGCCTTTTCGGGGTAAAAACGTTCGAGTGCGTGAAGTCGACGAATTCGATTTCAGCAAAGCCAAACTTGTATTTTTTGCCGCTGGCCCTGCCGTAACCTTGAGCTTTGCCGCCAAGGCCCGTGCTGCCGGTTGCAGCGTGATCGATTTGTCGGGCGCATTGCCAGCCGACCAGGCCCCGCAAATCGTGCCTGAGTCCAATGGGCATATCCTGGCCGGGCTTGCGCAGCCGTTCCAGATCAGCAGCCCAAGCCCTTCGGCCACCGCGCTGGCGGTGGTGCTGGCGCCACTGCGTCAATTGCTGGACTTGCAGCGCGTCACGGTCACCGCTTGCCTGGCGGTCTCGGCCCAAGGTCGCGAAGCGGTGTCTGAGTTGGCCCGCCAAACCACGTCACTGCTGAATATGCACCCGCTGGAAACCCGTTTCTTCGACCGCCAGATGGCATTTAACCTGTTGGCGCAGGTGGGCAAACCGGATGAACAGGGGCATGTGCCGCTGGAAAAACGCCTGGTCACCGAGCTGCGTGAAGTGCTCGGCATGCCGGGCCTGAAAGTTTCCGTGACGTGCATTCAAGCTCCGGTATTTTTTGGCGATAGCTATAGTGTGTCGTTACAACTGGCTGCGCCGGTTGACCTGCAGGCCGTCAATGCTGCGCTTGAAGCCGGTGAGGGGATTGAGTGGGTAGAGGCCGATGACTACCCGACAGCCGTAGGCGATGCGGTGGGGCAGGACGTGGTGTATGTCGGCCGCGTTCGCCACGGTGTCGATGACGCCAGTGAACTAAATCTGTGGCTGGCGTCAGATAACGTACGCAAAGGTGCGGCATTGAACGCCGTACAACTGGCTGAGTTGTTGATAAAAGACCCACTGTAAAAGATACTTGGCGTCGCTATTTGGCGGGTTTGCCGAGGCGGCGTCGCAGTCAAGCTGCTGTCAGGGCTTACAGATTCAATGAGGCAATGCGCGGGCCGATGACAGCCCTCGACTGTCGTCAGGCAGCAGCTTTACAGGTCTCGTGGGACGAGGCCTGTACCAATAAGGAAGAGGCTATGGTTCAGGTTCGCAAATTAGTGTTAGCAATAGCCGCCGCTTCGGCGCTGTCATCCGGTATGGCGCAGGCACTTGGGCTCGGCGAGCTGACCCTGAAGTCGACGCAGAACCAGCCGCTGCTGGCCGAGATCGAGCTGCTGGACGTCAAGGACCTGAGCGCTGCCGAAGTAGTGCCAAGCTTGGCCCCGGCAGACGAATTTACCAAAGCCGGGGTGCCGCATCCGGCGTATCTGAACGACCTGCGTTTTACCCCGGTGATCAATCCCAATGGCAAGAGCGTGTTGCGGGTAACCTCCAGCCAACCGTTGTCGGAACCTTTCGTAAAATTTCTGGTGCAAGTCATGTGGCCCAATGGCCGCTTGATGCGTGACTACAGCGTCCTGCTGGACCCTGCTAAATATTCGCCACAAACCGCAGCCGCCGCGGCGACAGCTCCGGCTAGCGCAGCCAGCACTGCCGGCGGGGAAGCAGGGCAATACACCACGTCTGCTCGTGACACCTTGTGGGAAATTGCCGCCAAGGCGCGCAATGGCGGTTCGGTGCAGCAAACCATGCTGGCGATTCAGGCGCTCAACCCCGATGCCTTTATCGGCGGTAACATCAACCGCCTGAAAACCGGCCAAGTGCTGCGTTTGCCGACGGCGGCGCAAAGTGTCGAGTTGGCCCAGTCCAAGGCTGTTGCCGAAGTCGCGACGCAAAACGCTGACTGGCGCAGTGGTCGGCGTACCGCGCCACGCGCTCAGCAGCTGGATGCCACCGCGCGCAAACCGGCAGCCACGGCGCAACCCAAAGCTGAAGTCAAAGATGGCTTGAGCCTGGTTGCAGGGCAGGCGGGCAAGGGCGCGGGCAGCGACGCCAAGAATGTCAGCGACAAGCTGGCGATGACCCAGGAAAGCCTCGACAGCAGCCGTCGTCAAAGTGCCGAGTTGCAAAGCCGGGTACAAGACCTGCAAAGCCAGGTCGACAAGTTGCAACGCTTGATCGAATTGAAAAACAACCAGTTGGCCAAGTTGCAGGGTGAAGCTCCCGCGCCGCTCGACGCCAGCGCTGCCTTGCCAGCCAGCCTGGTAGGCGAGGCGGCAGACACACCTGAAGACGACATCGCCCCGGCCACCGAAGGGGCGCCGGCAACCGCGGTCGCACCGGCACCGGGCGATACGCCCAGTGATGAACGCAACATCCAGGACCTGCTCGCCAGCCCGATGCTGACAGCCGCCGTGGGTGGTGCAGCGGTCTTGTTGCTGTTGCTCTTGTTGCTGCTGCTGGTACGTCGGCGCAAGGCCCAGCAAGCGGCCGAGCGCCATGCGCGTATGGCGCGGGCGCTGGAAGAAGAGCCTGAGTTCGCGGCAGACTTCGACCTGCCAGAAAGCAGCTTTGAAGGCATTGAAGTGGCATCGCCGAGCGTTCATCTGGACGCCGCTCCAGCACCTGCACCCGCGCCGACCCCGGCTCCGGCCGCAGTGGTCGCACCTGTCGCGCCGGTGGCTGCACCCGCCAAGTCAGGCGCTGAAGTACTGGTTGAAGCGGAGCAATTGATTCAGCAGCACCAGTTCCATGAAGCGGCCGGGTTGCTCGAAAGTGCCATCAGCCATGCACCGCAGCGCAGCGACCTGCGTTTGAAATTAATGCAGGTCTATGGCGAGTTGGGCGAGCGTGAAGCCTTTATCGCGCAAGAGCGCCAACTGGTTGCCAATGGCAAAAACTACGCCGAAGTGGCTCAGCTCAAGGTGCGTTACCCGGCCATGGCTGCGGTGGCGGCAGGGATTGTCGCGGCAGCGGTGGCTTCGCAGTTCCAGGCTGATTTCGTCAAAGAAATGATGCGCGACGACCGGGTTGTCGAGCCTGAGCCCGAACTCAAGCCGGCACCCGTGATCACGCCCCCAGTTGAAGAGTTTGACCACGACTTCGACTTGAGTCTCGATGATCTGGAAGAGGTCTCGCCGACCCGGGTCTCGCCTGAGCAGGGGCTTGATGATCTGGTTGAGGCGAGCGGGCAGAGCTTCGATGCGGTGCTTGAGCAACAGGCTGAAACCCAGGCTGCGTTGGACAAGGCAGCAGATTTTGACCTTGATCTGCCGGATGACTTTGATTTGTCCCTGGCAGAAGAAGCGCCAGCGGTGCCTGAAGTGCCGGACAGCTTCTCGATGGAACTGGACAAGGTAAACGCTGAATTGCAGCGCCTGTCCCAGAGCCTGGAACAGCCGGCGATGGCCGAGCCGTTTGCCGGAGCTGTAGCGGGCGCTGACGAAGAACCGGAGTTCGACTTCCTGTCGGGCGCCGATGAAGCCGCGACCAAGCTTGACCTGGCCCAGGCTTACATCGACATGGGCGACGACGAAGGCGCGCGTGACATCCTGACCGAAGTCATGGGCGAGGGCAGTCCGGAGCAACAGGCCGAGGCCATCGAACTGCTCTCCCGCCTGGCCTGACCCCTCCCTGTAGGAGCGAGCTTGCCTCGCGATCTTTTAAAAAGATCAAAAGATCGCGAGGCAAGCTCGCTCCTACAACGCTCAATTTGTTCGCGCCGGTCATTTGATTCATGGCGTCTTCGCGGGTGGGCCTTATAATGGCCGCCTTTGCGTTTATGAGCAGGCTGTAACTCCTTGGCAAATATAGATAACCCGGCAGCCGAAATGGCCGCCGAAGGCTTTTTCCGCATCGCCCTGGGCGTTGAATACAAAGGTTCGCGCTACAGCGGCTGGCAACGTCAGGCCAATGGCGTGCTGACGGTCCAGGAAACCCTTGAAAACGCGCTGTCAAAAGTCGCCGACTCACCGGTGTCGTTGATGTGTGCCGGGCGTACTGATGCCGGGGTACATGCCTGCGGGCAGGTGGTGCACTTTGATACCCAGGCCGAACGCTCGTTGAAGGCGTGGGTCATGGGCGCCAACATCAATTTGCCCCACGACATCAGTGTCAGTTGGGCAAAGGTGATGCCGGCGAACTTCCATGCGCGTTTCAAGGCGATCGCCCGGCGTTACCGCTATGTGATCTACAACGATCCGATTCGCCCCGCGCACCTCAACCAGGAAATCACCTGGAACCACCGCCCGCTGGACGTCGAGCGCATGGCGCAAGCCGCGCAATACCTGCTCGGTATACACGACTTCAGTGCCTTCCGTGCTGGGCAATGCCAGGCCAAGTCGCCGATCAAGGAACTGCATCACCTGCGTGTGACGCGCCACGGGCAGATGATCGTGCTGGACATCCGCGCCAGCGCCTTCTTGCATCACATGGTGCGCAATATTGCCGGAGTGCTGATGACCATCGGTTCTGGCGAGCGTCCGGTGGAATGGATCAAAGAAGTGCTGGAGAGCCGTGAGCGTCGCTCAGGCGGCGTGACGGCGCATCCTTACGGGCTGTATCTGGTGCAGGTGGAATACCGCGACGAGTTCCCGTTGCCCGAGCGTTACATTGGCCCACATTTCTTGACCGGTTTTAGCGAACTCGACGGCTGACGCACGGGTAAGCATTTGTTAACATCCGGCACTTTCACGCTCGTGCTCAGGGGTATCGCTTACATGTCAGCCGTTCGCAGCAAGATCTGCGGGATTACCCGCATAGATGACGCACTGGCCGCCGTGGCCGCCAGGGCTGATGCGATTGGCTTTGTATTTTATGCCAAAAGCCCACGAGCGGTGACTGCCGCGCAGGCGCGGGCCATCATTGCCGCGCTGCCGCCGTTTGTGACCACCGTGGGTCTGTTTGTGAATGCCAGCGCCTGTGAACTGAACGAAACGCTGGACGCTGTGCCGCTGGACTTGCTGCAATTTCACGGCGATGAAACCCCGGAGCAGTGCGAGGGCTATCACCGGCCCTACATCAAAGCGCTACGGGTCAAAGCAGGGGACGACATTGCTGCAGCCTGTGCGGCTTACGCCTCTGCCAGCGGGATCTTGCTCGATACCTACGTTGAGGGTGTGCCGGGTGGAACCGGGCAGGCCTTTGACTGGTCTCTGATACCTCAAGGGTTAAGCAAGCCGATTATTTTGGCTGGTGGCCTGTCCGTGCAGAACGTGGCGCAAGCCATTGCTCAGGTGCAGCCTTACGCTGTTGACGTCAGCGGTGGCGTAGAAAAGAGCAAAGGCATCAAGGATCACGATAAGATTCGGGCCTTTATGCAGGCTGTACGCGCAACAAACTGATACTCGATGTGACGGTTGGCAGCCTGCCACCGTCCATCATTACCGCTTCGTGATACGGGCGGGCCCGGTGACATGACGGGCAGAAATTAAAGCGCCAACCGCTTCAGGGCGTGTTGTCGGGAAGGCTGAGGGTTGAAAGGGATGCGCTGGTTTGCCATGGCTGACCGCTGTTCCCGGACAATCATCGCCACACACTTATTGAATTAAGCTCAAGGGCATACACGGGGCCTGAACCGCAGTGTTCAGGTCGCCGGTACTGGAGAAAAAAAGCATGAGCAACTGGTTGGTAGACAAGCTGATTCCTTCGATCATGCGTTCCGAGGTCAAAAAGAGCTCGGTACCTGAAGGCCTGTGGCACAAATGCCCGTCTTGTGACGCTGTGCTTTACCGTCCAGAGCTGGAAAAGACCCTGGACGTTTGCCCCAAGTGCAATCACCACATGCGCATCGACGCACGTGCACGCATCAACATCTTCCTGGACGCTGACGGTCGCAACGAGTTGGGTGCTGATCTGGAGCCTGTTGACCGTCTCAAATTCCGCGACAGCAAAAAGTACAAAGACCGCATTGTCGGCGCGCAAAAGCAGACCGGCGAAAAAGACGCTCTGGTGTCCATGAGCGGTACCCTGCTGGGCATGCCGATTGTGGTGTCGGCGTTTGAGTTCTCCTTCATGGGTGGCTCGATGGGTGCCATCGTCGGTGAGCGCTTCGTTCGCGCCGCCAACTACGCCCTCGAAAACCGCTGCCCAATGGTCTGCTTCTCCGCTTCCGGCGGTGCGCGCATGCAAGAAGCGCTGATCTCCCTGATGCAAATGGCCAAGACCTCTGCGGTACTGGCGCGTCTGCGTGAAGAAGGCATTCCGTTTATCTCGGTATTGACTGACCCGGTGTACGGCGGTGTTTCGGCCAGCCTGGCGATGTTGGGTGACGTGATCGTGGCTGAGCCAAAAGCGCTGATCGGTTTCGCCGGTCCGCGAGTGATTGAGCAAACCGTTCGCGAAAAACTGCCAGAAGGCTTCCAGCGCAGCGAATTCCTGCTGGAGCATGGCGCCATTGACCTGATTATTTCGCGTCAGGAGCTGCGTCCGCGCCTGGGTAACCTGCTGGCACAAATGATGGGCCTGCCAACACCTGAGTTTGTGGCTGTGCCTGTTGAAACCGTCGTTGTCCCACCGGCACCTGCAAACCTATG
This sequence comes from Pseudomonas helleri, assembly GCF_001043025.1. Taxonomy (GTDB): domain Bacteria; phylum Pseudomonadota; class Gammaproteobacteria; order Pseudomonadales; family Pseudomonadaceae; genus Aquipseudomonas; species Aquipseudomonas helleri. The sequence goes on from NZ_JYLD01000005.1 coordinate 300,219, forward strand.
ACCCAGCGCACCCTTGGCGAGTGGCTCGCCTATCTTGAACAGTTGCATCCGGCTGCCATCGACATGGGGCTGGACCGCGCACGAGAGGTAACGAACCGCATGGGCTTGCAAAAGCCCGCGCCATGGGTGGTGACAGTCACTGGCACCAACGGTAAAGGTTCGACCTGTGCATTCGTTGCCTCGTTGCTGCGTGCGCAAGGGCTCAAGGTCGGGGTTTACAACTCGCCGCATCTGCTGCGCTATAACGAGCGTGTGCAGATCGACGGGGTTGAAGTCTCGGACTCGCAGTTGTGCGAAGCCTTTGAGGCGTTGAACGCCGGTCGCGGGGAAACATCCCTGACCTACTTTGAGATGGGCACGCTGGCTGCGTTCTGGCTGTTCGAGCGCGCACAACTGGACGTTGTGGTGCTTGAAGTCGGGCTGGGCGGGCGACTGGATGCGGTCAACCTGGTTGACGCTGACATGGCGCTGGTCACCAGCATTGGCGTCGATCACGTGGAGTACCTCGGTAATACCCGTGAATCCGTTGCCTATGAAAAGGCCGGGATTTTCCGCCAGGGCAAGCCGGCCTTGTGCGGTGATCTTGACCCGCCTCAACCTCTGCTCGACAAAGCCAAAGAGCTGGCTTGCCCGCTGTTGCTGCGCGGGCGTGATTTTAATCTGACCATTGCCGACACTGTCTGGCATTGGCAGGGGCGTGATGCACAAGGGCAAACGCTCGAGCTGCGCGATTTGCCGTTGCTGGATCTGCCCATGGAAAACGCAGCGCTGGCGCTTCAGGCGTATGCCCTGACGCAGTGGCCTTGGGATCCGCAGACGGTGATCAAGGCGCTGTTGGCGACCAAGGTCACCGGGCGTCTTGACCGTCGCCAGATCAATTGGAACGGCAAGCCGCTGAGCCTGTTGCTGGATGTCGGCCATAACGGCCATGCTGCCGAGTATTTACGCAAGCGTTTGCAACAACGACCGTTGGCGGGCAAGCGTTTGGCGGTGTTTGGTCTGTTGGCAGACAAGGATCTGGATGCCGTTGTGTCGCAACTCACTGATGTTGTCGAGCATTGGGCAGTCGCGCCACTGAACACCGGGCGTTCGCGCCCTGCGGCTGAGTTGCAGGCTGCGCTGCAAGCGTTGGGCGCATCGGTTACCCCGTACGACAGTGTTGATGCAGCACTTGAGGCGCAGTGCGAACGGGCTACGCCGCAAGATGAAATTTTGCTGTTCGGGTCATTTTATTGTGTCGCTCAGGCGCTTGAATGGCTGGAGCGGCGCGCCAAGGAGGAGGCTGCAAATGGCTTTGCTGGATAAGGTATTCAAGCAGCGGATGGTTGGGGCGCTGGTACTGATCGCTCTGGCGGTGATTTTTCTGCCCATGCTGTTTTCGCGTCAGGATGAGCAGCGCCAGGTTCAGGTCGATGCGCCGACGGCGCCACAAGCACCCGTCATGCCTCAGGTTCAGGTAGAGCCTGTGCCGGTGCCAGAGCCGCAAGTCATTGAGCAAGAGCCGGAACTGCCGGTCGAGCAAGCCGTGGTTGCAGCGCCAAAACCTGCGCCTGCACCTGCTCCGGCGCCGGTTGCACCAGTGGTCAGCAAACCGGTAGCGCCCGCCAAGCCGCCTGCAGTCACGCCAGCGCAAACGGTGGCGCAGCCGCCAGCCAAGCTCGACACCACGCAAAAGCGTGTAGACCCTAACGGTTTGCCCATCAGTTGGTCGATCCAGTTGGTGAGTCTGTCCAATCGTGCCAGCGCCGATAACTTGCAAAAAACCCTTCGTAATCAAGGTTATAACGCTTACGTTCGATCGTCTGGCGGGATGAACCGGGTTTTTGTAGGGCCGTTGCTGGAACGTGCAGAGGCCGATCGGATGCGTGACATTCTCGACAAGCAGCAAAATCTCAAGGGTTTTGTGGTGCGCTTCCAGCCTGAGCGTGGCTAAGCGCATAAAAAGGTTGGGTCTGATAGCCAATGCACTGATAAATCGCCTGACTTGAGAGGCGGCACTCTGCTAAAATGCGCCGCCTTATCTGTCTGTAGACTGAACTGTGCCATTTACCTGGGTTGACTGGGCGATCGTTGCAATCATCGCCATTTCTGCATTGATCAGCTTGAAGCGCGGCTTCGTAAAAGAAGCGCTGTCGCTGTGCACCTGGATCATTGCCGGGGTTGTCGCCTGGATGTTCGGCGGTTCGTTGTCACAGTACCTCACCGGATACATCGAAACACCTTCCGCCCGCATCATCGTCGGGTGCACCATCATGTTTGTCGCCACCTTGCTGGTAGGCGCAATGATCAACTTTCTTATCGGCGAACTGATTCGCGTCACCGGGTTGTCCGGGACCGATCGTTTTCTCGGCATGGCCTTTGGCGCTGCGCGTGGCGCGCTGCTGGTGGTCGTGGGGGTCGGGCTCTTGAGCCTGGGGCCGGTGCAGCAAGACTCGTGGTGGCAGGAGTCCAGGCTCATGCCACAATTTCTATTGGTTGCCGATTGGTCGAAAAACCTCATTTTGGGGTGGAGTAGCCAATGGTTGGCCAGCGGTATCAGCGCACCTGCTGATCTACCGTTCAAGGAGCACCTCTTGCCGGCTATCCAGCCCAAGTGAGCGGTGTTCAGTTCAGATCCATTAAGTAGGGGTTGCGTCGCATGTGTGGCATCGTCGGTATCGTCGGTAAGTCGAACGTCAATCAGGCGCTGTATGACGCGCTAACCGTCCTCCAGCACCGCGGCCAGGATGCTGCCGGTATTGTAACCAGCCATAATGGCCGGTTATTCCTGCGCAAGGACAACGGGTTGGTGCGGGATGTGTTTCATCAGCGCCACATGCAGCGCCTGGTTGGTAACGTGGGCATCGGCCATGTGCGTTATCCAACAGCAGGTAGCTCGACTTCAGCAGAGGCACAGCCGTTTTACGTCAACTCGCCGTATGGCATCACCTTGGCGCACAACGGCAACCTGACCAACGTTGAACAGCTGGCCAAGGAGATTTACGAATCTGACTTGCGTCACGTCAACACCAACTCGGACTCGGAAGTCCTGCTCAACGTCTTCGCCCATGAATTGGCGCAACGTGGCAAGTTGCAACCGACTGAAGAAGACGTTTTCGCCGCTGTGACTGACGTGCACAACCGTTGCCGCGGTGGTTATGCCGTGGTGGCGATGATCACCGGTTACGGCATCGTCGGTTTCCGCGATCCTAACGGCATCCGCCCGATCGTGTTCGGCCAGCGTCACACCGACGAAGGCGTCGAGTACATGATCGCTTCCGAAAGCGTGTCGCTCGACGTGCTGGGCTTTACCCTGATTCGCGACCTGGCGCCGGGCGAAGCGGTTTACATCACTGAAGACGGCAAGCTGCACACCCGTCAGTGCGCAGTAAACCCGCAACTGACCCCGTGCATCTTCGAACACGTGTACCTGGCGCGTCCGGACTCGATCATCGACGGCGTTTCGGTGTACAAGGCGCGTCTGCGCATGGGCGAAAAGCTGGCCGAGAAGATCCTGCGCGAGCGTCCAGACCACGACATCGACGTGGTCATCCCGATCCCGGACACTAGCCGTACCGCTGCGCTGGAGCTGGCGAACCACTTGGGCGTCAAGTTCCGCGAAGGCTTCGTTAAAAACCGTTACATCGGCCGTACCTTCATCATGCCGGGCCAGGCTGCACGTAAAAAATCCGTGCGCCAGAAGCTCAACGCCATCGAACTGGAGTTCCGTGGCAAGAACGTGATGCTGGTCGATGACTCGATCGTGCGTGGCACCACCTGCAAGCAGATCATTCAGATGGCCCGTGAAGCGGGTGCGAAGAATGTTTACTTCTGCTCGGCAGCCCCGGCTGTACGCTACCCGAACGTGTACGGCATCGACATGCCAAGCGCCCACGAACTGATCGCCCATAACCGGACTACCCAGGACGTGGCTGACCTGATCGGCGCTGACTGGCTGATCTATCAAGACCTGCCGGACCTGATCGAAGCGGTCGGTGGCGGCAAGATCAAGATCGAGAAGTTCGACTGCGCGGTGTTTGACGGCAAGTACGTGACCGGCGACATTGACGAGAACTATCTGGACCGCATCGAGCGTGCGCGCAATGATGCCTCCAAGGTGATTGCTCAAGGCGTCGGTGCAACGATAGGCTTGTACAACAACTAAGCTTCAACACACCGGCCCTGATGGGCCGGTTTGCATTGTTCTTACTTAAAAGCATTTATATACAAGGCAAGGAGTGGGCAGCATGAGTCAGGATTGGGATGCCGGTCGGCTGGACAGCGACCTCGAGGGCGTAGCGTTCGACACCTTGGCTGTGCGTGCTGGCCAGCACCGTTCGCCAGAAGGCGAGCACGGTGATGCAATGTACCTGACCTCCAGCTACGTGTTCCGCACGGCTGCCGATGCGGCGGCGCGGTTCTCGGGTGAGGTCCCGGGCAATGTTTATTCGCGTTACACCAACCCTACGGTGCGTGCGTTCGAAGAGCGTATCGCGGCACTGGAAGGGGCGGAGCAGGCCGTTGCCACGGCAACCGGCATGGCCGCCATTTTGTCGGTGGTGATGAGCTTGTGCAGCGCTGGAGACCACGTGCTGGTTTCGCGCAGCGTCTTTGGTTCGACCATCAGCCTGTTCGAAAAATACTTCAAGCGCTTTGGCATTGAGGTGGACTACGTGCCGCTGGCCGAACTGCAAGGATGGGATGCGGCGATCAAGCCGAACACCAAATTGCTGTTTGTGGAGTCGCCGTCCAACCCCTTGGCGGAACTGGTAGACATCACCGCGCTGGCAGAAATTGCCCACGCCAAGGGTGCGCTGCTGGTGGTCGACAACTGCTTCTGTACGCCAGCCTTGCAGCAGCCGGTCAAGCTGGGCGCTGACATCGTTGTGCACTCGGCGACCAAGTTCATCGACGGCCAGGGCCGTTGCATGGGCGGTGTTGTGGCGGGGCGCAGCGAACTGATGAAAGAAGTCGTCGGCTTTTTGCGCACTGCCGGGCCGACCCTGAGCCCGTTCAACGCCTGGATCTTCCTCAAAGGTCTGGAAACCCTCAACCTGCGTATGCGCGCGCACTGCGCCAGCGCCTTGGCTCTGGCCGAGTGGCTGGAGCAGCAGGACGGCGTCGAGAAAGTTCACTACGCGGGCCTTAAGAGCCACCCGCAGCATGCATTGGCCCAGCGCCAGCAGCGCGGCTTCGGTGCAGTGGTCAGCTTTGAAGTCAAAGGCGGCAAAGAGGGCGCCTGGCGCTTTATCGACGCCACCCGCCTGATTTCCATCACCGCTAACCTGGGTGACAGCAAAACCACCATTACCCACCCGGCGACCACCTCCCACGGTCGTCTGGCGCCACAAGAGCGCGAAGCGGCCGGCATCCGTGACAGTCTGATCCGCATTGCGGTCGGCCTGGAAGACGTAGCTGACCTGCAAGCTGACCTGTCGCGAGGCTTGGCCGTACTGTGACCGAATGGGCGCTTGAACCAGCGATTGAGGGCAATGGCCGTGTAGCACTGGTGACCGGTGCTGCACGCGGCATTGGTCTGGGGATTGCGGCGTGGTTGATCAGTGAAGGTTGGCAAGTGGTGCTGACCGACATTGATCGTGCGCGTGGCTCAAAAGTGGTCAAGGCGCTGGGTGACAGCGCCTGGTTCGTGGCCATGGACGTGTCGGTCGAGGCCGACGTGATTCAGTGTGTGGCCCAAGTGTTGGGGCAGTTCGGGCGTCTGGATGCGCTGGTATCGAACGCTGCGATTGCCGATCCGCACAACATGACCCTTGAAAGCCTCGATCTGGATCACTGGAACCGCGTACTGGCCGTCAACCTCACCGGGCCGATGCTGTTGGCCAAGCACTGTGCGCCTTATTTGCGCGCGCATTGCGGTTCGATCGTCAACCTGGCGTCCACCCGCGCCCGCCAGTCAGAGCCAGACACCGAGGCTTACGTGGCGAGCAAGGGCGGGTTGCTGGCGTTGACCCATGCGCTGGCCATCAGCCTTGGGCCGGAGATCCGCGTCAATGCTGTCAGCCCCGGCTGGATCGACGCACGTGACCCTTCTGTGCGCCGCGCAGAGCCGTTAACCGACGCCGATCACGCGCAACACCCGACTGGCCGGGTAGGGACCGTTGAAGACGTGGCGGCGATGGTCGCCTGGTTGCTGTCGCGCAATGCCGGTTTTGTCACCGGGCAGGAGTTTGTCGTGGACGGTGGCATGAGCAAGAAAATGGTTTATGACGAGTAACTGAGTTTTTTTGCTTTTTTTGAAAAAAACTCAACCTTGTCCTTGACTTAGCTTCAATACCTGCGTAAATTTCGCGGCCTCAACGAAGCAAAGGGTGATTAGCTCAGCTGGGAGAGCATCTGCCTTACAAGCAGAGGGTCGGCGGTTCGATCCCGTCATCACCCACCACTTCTTGAGTTTCTCGAAAGAGAAGGTCGCTTTTAACGAAGCAACCAACCGACGCGCAGCGGTAGTTCAGTCGGTTAGAATACCGGCCTGTCACGCCGGGGGTCGCGGGTTCGAGTCCCGTCCGCTGCGCCATATTTGTACAAGTCAGGTTAGCCTGGCTTGCGATTGAAAAGCACCGAAGCTTCTCGATCAACGGTTTTAAAGATTCAAACGGACGCAAGTCCGAGCGATACGCAGCGGTAGTTCAGTCGGTTAGAATACCGGCCTGTCACGCCGGGGGTCGCGGGTTCGAGTCCCGTCCGCTGCGCCATATTTGCTTCAGAGCCCTTGAACTCTCTGAAGCTACAAAGAAAGCGACCTTAGGGTCGCTTTTTTTGTGCCTGCGATTCCTTCGCGACTGTACCTCGTCAGCGGCGACACGCAATCAAATCGCACGCGAAAAACGCGATCTGATGCACAATACGCCCCGTACCGTTTTCTTCAGGATCGTTAATGCCCATGTCCTTCTCCTTGCGTACCGCGGTAGTTGCCTTGTGTCTGGCCGGCCTCGCAGGTTGTTCATCGAATAAGCCGACGATTTACGATCATGAAAGCTTCGATGATTCAGGCACGTTCTCGCGCAATTACCCGGTGAGTGACAAGGTCTCTTGCGAAGCCGCGCGCCGGGCATTGCTGAGTCAGGGCTACATCATCACCAGCAACGATCCGAAAATGATCAGCGGCCACAAGAGCTTCCAGCAAAGTGGCGAAAGCCATCTGGAAATCAGCTTTAACGTGGTGTGTGCCGACGATGGTGGCTCGGCGCACCACGCGACCATGTTCGCCAACGCCTTGCTCGACCGTTACGCGCTGAAAAAGGTGAATAACTCGGCCAGCCTCGGGGTGGGTGTGCTGGGGTCTGTGTCGATGCCGATCGGCTCGTCCGACGACTCAATGGTCAAGGTGGCCAGTGAAACCGTGTCGTCCCCGGATTTCTATGACCGCTATTTCTCGTTGGTTGAAGCGTTCTTGCCCAAGGATGCGAAAAAAGTGACACCAACCGATGACAAGCCCAAGGCTGAGCTGGGTGTGCCTGAAGCCGCTGTAAAGCCTCAGGCTGTGCCAGTAGCACCTGTGGCGCCGGTAGTGGCTCCGACAGCTCCTGCAACGCCTGCCACGCCTGCGGCCCTTGAGCCTGCGCCAACACCCGCTGTTGAGCCTGCAGTAGAAGCCACAAGCTTCAAGCCCGTAGCGCCGCCTGCAGACTTGCAGCCGATCGTGCCGATTGAAACGCCAGTCACTCCGGCGCCTGTGGCTCCAATAACGCCTGCGGCCCCGGCGGCGGTAACTCCGCCAGCCGCCGAGAAATCTGTTGAAACACCTTCAGAGAAAACCACAGAACCGGCTGCCCCGGCGCCAACGTCCCCCGTCACGCCGCCAGCCGAGTCGCCAAAGCCTGCTGTACCCGCCGTGCTAGAGCCTGCGTCGGCACAATAAAGGCTTGTGCTAAATTTCAGAGGTCTGCTACGTTTAAAGTCAGTGCTGGACAGGCCCGCGAAGGTGTCATTTAACCTTCATGCGCGCGCCTTAAGCTCAACCAGCGCCACTCAGGCATGACTTGAACCAATAGGCTTTTAAGAGGATGCACCCATGGACGACTATCAAGAAGAACTGCTCGAGTATCAGGCTTCGGAGCTGGACTCCCCAGAGTCTGCTGACGACGCGACTGAGCTTTGAATCAGGCCAATTGACGCTGGCGACGACGGAACTCTCCTGGAGTCTCCGCGTTCCAGCGCTTAAAGGCCCTCTGAAACGCCTCGGCTGAGGCAAACCCCAACAAATAGGCAATCTCGCCAAAGGCCAGTTCCGTGTCACGGATATAGGTCATGGCCAGATCTCGCCGCGTGTCATTCAAAATCGCGCGAAATTGCGTGCCTTCTTCTGCCAGCTTGCGACGTAAGGTCCAGGTCGGTAGCTTCAAACGTGCTGCCACTTCTTCCAGGTCCGGTTCCCGGCCCCCATTGAGCAAAGGCCCCAACAGTTGTGTGATGCGTTCGCGCAGGCTGCGGGTGCGGGTCAGTTGTTCCAGTTCGCGCTCACACACCTGCAGCAGGCTTGCCCAGGTGCTCGGGCAGTGCACGGGGTTGCGCAGATCCAGGGTCGCGTGGCTCAGGCGGATCTGATTGGTCTCGGCACGAAAGTTCACTGTTGCCTCGCTCAATGAGCGGTAGTGCTCGGCGTATTCCGGCTCGCTGAACTCAATATCAACCTGCTCGCAGCACAAAGCTTGATTGGCCACCGACGACAACTGTTGCAGCCAGCCCGCGATGATCGAGTCCACCACAAAGCGGTTGTAGGCGTTATACGGGCTGATGGAGTAAAACCGTAGCCAGGCGCCCTGAGCATCTTCGTGCAAGCTCGACTGGCCGCGATAGTTGGAGCCGTACAACGGTTCAAAACGGGTGAGGGTACGGGCTGCTTCACGCACCGTCGGGGCCTGAGCCGCAGTGACCCCGGCCAGCCCGGCCTGAGGTAAGCGGCTCAATTGGCCCATGCGCAAGCCCAGTGCCGGGTCGCCGGTGAGTGCGATCGCGGCATGCCCCAGGCGCATGTAACGCGGGATCGACAAGCGCGCCGAAGGCTGCGCCAGTCGGGCCGGGTCGAGCCCGTATTGATCCAGCAGCGGCTGCGGGTCATGGCCGTGGCTGCGAATGGCCTCGGCCATGGAATCGACAAAACCGACAGAAAGGTCACCCAAACGCATCGGCAGCGGTTTCATGGTCTTACAGCCACACGTTCAACAAGCGGGCACCATCGCCGGTGTTATTGGCGCTGGTCTGACCCTCGCGGCTGATAAAACCGTGCCCGGAGCTGCGTTTGTCCCAGAACTTGCCGCGCAGAAACACCGTAACGCCTGCTTCGGCCGTGCTGCTGGGTACGCTGCTGATCAGCGTCAGGCGGTGCCAGGCTTCACCTTCGGACACTTCGCCGGGCTTGAGGCTGACCTCGCTGGGGGTCAACACACTTTTGTAGCCGCCCCAGGGTTGTTCCCACGTGTTTTTACCCATGATGAACGCCGGCACGGCGATCATTTGCGCGCCGTGCTCGTTCAGGGTTCGGTAATGCTCGGGGTACCAGCTGTCACTGCCGATCAAAATGCCCAGGCGCCCGGCGGGGGTGTCGACCACATTCAACTGATGATCGGGGCTTGGCTGGATATAGCTCTGCTCTTCGTAGGTCGGCAGCAACTGACGCTGCGGTGTGCCCAGCGGCGCGCCATCACGGCCAAACACCACGCTGCTGTTGTACAGCGGGCCATTGCCCGGTACCAGCTTGCCGTCCTCAATGCGCGGGTCGGGCAGGGCGATGCTGCCAGCCACCAGCGTCACGCCAAATTCTTTGGCCAGGCCGCCAAACAGGCTCTGGTAATCGCGCGCCATCGAACGGGCCTTCATGCGCAGATGCGCATCGTTGGTCCGGCTGTCGCCATCTGCGCGCAGCCAGGCATTGGCAAAGGCCAACGGGTGGCTGAGCACCAGCATGTGCATGGCTTCATTCAAATTGGCAGCCTGGTACAGCTCGTTCTTCTCACCCTCAAACACCAGCCAACTGCCGATGTGCTCAGGCAGCACCACCACGGTTTTATCGTTGAGCAGCCCGTCATTGCGTGCGCTGTTCAAGTACGCGGCGAGCTTCAAGCGCACCAGGTCCAGGCTTTGAAAGTCGCGCGGTGACAGGTCGGGCTCGATGCCCAGCAGATTGCCACGGCCCTGATCAACGCCCTCGTTGATGGCCAGCTCCACCCGCAGATCAGACAAGTAATGACTGGCCGGGCGCTGTCCGGTCCAGTATCCGTAGCCTGCGCCAGCGGCGACCAGGGCGGTCAATAAGGTACAAGTAAATAATTTACGCATGAGAACGAAAGCGGTAACCGTGTGCAGAATTCGTCGACTAGGGTAGGTCGCTCAGCCCGGCTTGCCAAGGGGGGCTGCTCATTAAGGTTAGGAGTTTGTCATTTTGGGTCATTGAGCGAGCCCGGGCGTGCCTTTACTGTGCCAGACACAACCGACGAGGGCCAAAGAGCACCTCGCTTTCCGTGATTTAGCCTGTAACGGAGCATCCCTGATGACCGCCTCCCACTACCCCCATTTGCTCGCCCCGCTTGATCTGGGCTTTACCACCTTGCGTAACCGCACCCTGATGGGCTCGATGCACACCGGCCTTGAAGAGCAGCCGGGCGGGTTTGAACGCATGGCCGCCTATTTTGCCGAGCGGGCCAAAGGGGGCGTCGGCCTGATGGTCACCGGCGGCATTGCGCCCAACGATGAGGGCGGGGTGTACAGCGGGGCGGCCAAGCTGAGCACGGCTGAAGAAGCTGAGAAACATGTGGTCGTGACCCAGGCCGTGCACGCCGAAGGTGGCAAGATCTGCCTGCAGATCCTTCACGCCGGGCGCTACGCCTACAGCCCGCGACAAGTCGCCCCTAGCGCCATTCAGGCGCCGATCAACCCGTTTACTCCCAAAGAGCTGGATGAAGCGGGTATCGAGAAGCAGATCAGCGATTTCGTGACCTGCGCCAAACTGGCGCAAAGTGCCGGATATGATGGCGTTGAGATCATGGGCTCCGAAGGTTATTTGATTAACCAGTTCCTGGCTGCGCAGACCAACCATCGTACCGACCGCTGGGGCGGCAGCTACGAAAACCGCATGCGCCTGCCCCTAGAAATCGTGCGCCGCACCCGTGAAGCCGTAGGCCCGAACTTCATCATCATTTATCGCCTGTCGATGCTCGATCTGGTAGCCGGTGGCAGCGTCTGGGAAGAAATCGTGCAACTGGCCAAGGCCGTGGAGCAGGCTGGCGTGACCCTGATCAACACCGGGATCGGCTGGCACGAAGCGCGCATTCCGACCATCGCCACCAAAGTGCCGCGTGGCGCGTTCAGCAAAGTCACCGCCAAGCTGCGTGGTTCGGTCAGCGTGCCGCTGATTACCACCAACCGCATCAACACGCCGGAAATTGCCGAGCAGATCCTCGCCGAAGGCGATGCCGACATGGTCTCTATGGCGCGCCCGTTTCTGGCCGACCCGGAGTTCGTCAACAAAGCCGCCGCGGGTCGCGGCGACGAAATCAACACCTGCATTGGCTGCAATCAGGCGTGCCTGGACCACACCTTTGGCGGCAAGCTGACCAGTTGCCTGGTCAACCCGCGGGCCTGCCACGAAACTGAACTCAACTACCTGCCGACTATTGCGGTGAAGAAAATCGCCGTGGTCGGTGCCGGGCCTGCGGGGCTCTCGGCGGCCACCGTAGCCGCTGAGCGCGGGCATCAGGTCACGCTGTTTGACTCGGCCAGTGAAATCGGCGGCCAGTTCAATGTGGCCAAGCGCGTGCCGGGCAAAGAAGAGTTCTACGAAACCCTGCGCTACTTCTCGCACAAACTGCGCACCACCGGTGTTGACCTGCGGCTCAATACCCGCGTGGATGTGCAGCAACTGGTGGCGGGCGAATTTGACGAAATCATCCTGGCCACCGGGATTGCCCCGCGCACCCCGGCGATTACCGGGATCGACCACCCTAAAGTGCTCAGCTACCTGGACGTGATTTTGCAGCGCAAGCCGGTGGGTGCCAGCGTCGCGGTGATCGGTGCGGGCGGCATTGGCTTTGACGTGTCCGAGTTCCTGGTGCAAGAGGGCGAGGCCACCAGCCAGAACCGCGAAGCGTTTTGGCGCGAGTGGGGCATTGATAGCCGTCTTGAGGCACGCGGCGGTGTGGCCGGGATCAAGCCCGAGGTGCATGCACCGGCGCGCCAAGTGTTTCTGTTGCAGCGCAAAGCCAGCAAAGTGGGCGACGGCCTGGGCAAAACCACCGGCTGGATCCACCGGGCCGGGTTGAAGAACAAACACGTGCAAATGCTCAACAGCGTGGAGTACCTGAGCATCGACAACGACGGCCTGCACATCCGCATTGGCGAAGGCGAGCCGCAAGTGCTGCCCGTCGACAACATCGTGATATGCGCCGGGCAAGACCCTTTGCGCGAGCTGCAGGATGGCCTGCTGGCTGCCGGCCAGAGCGTGCACTTGATCGGTGGCGCTGACGTGGCCGCCGAGCTGGATGCCAAGCGCGCGATCAACCAGGGCTCGCGGCTGGCGGCACAGCTCTAAGAAGCACAGCATCCTGTGGGAGCGGGCTTGCTCGCGATGCGGGCGGCGCGGTGTGATTGTCACACCTTGTCGACCTTTCAGATCAAAAGATCGCGAGGCAAGCTCGCTCCTACAAGGGCTGGGGGCGTGCGTTCAGGGTCATGTGTTCGGCCAGAAAATCGACGAAAACGCGCAACTTCGGCAGCAAATGGCGGCTGCTGGGCCACAGCACCGAAAATCGCCCGTGTGCGCTGATGTGATCGGCCAGCACGGCGACCAATTGCTGGCTCTGCAATGCCTGGCGTACGGCAAAGTCGGGCACGTAAGCCAGGCCAAAACCGCCCGTAGCGGCGCTGATCAATGCCTCCAGGTTGTTGAACACCAGCGGGGTTGAACGCTTCCACTGGCTGTCGTCGTCCTCGTCGCCGGTGAAGGTCCATTCCTGTAACTGGCCGTTGCTGGGGAACCGGTAGCGCAGGCACACGTGCTGCTTCAAGTCGTGGGGCGTCTGCGGTACGCCCTGGCGGGCAAAATAGTCCGGTGCGCCGACCAGCACAAAGTGGAAGGTGCCCAGCGGCTTGCTCTTGAGCCGCGAGTCGGCAAAGTCGCCGCTGCGGATCACCGCGTCCATGCCTTCGCCTATCACATCGACCATGCGGTCGCTGAAGTCCATGTCCAGTTCGATTTCGGGGTAGCGCCGGGTGAATTCGCCGAGTATTGGCAGCAACATGCGGTAGCCAATCGCGGGCAGGCTCACGCGCAAGCGACCGCGTGGCGCATCCCGCGATGAGTGCAGTTCGGCCTCGGCTTCTTCCAGTTCATCGAGGATCTTGCTGCAACGCTCAAAGAACAGCGTGCCGCCTTCGGTCAGGCTCAAGCGTCGGGTGCTGCGATTGAACAGGCGCACGCCGAGCCCGTCTTCCAGGCGCGCAACGCTCTTGCCAACGGCTGAAGCCGAAATCCCCAGCCGCTCAGCGGCGGCCACGTAACTGCCCAGTCTGGCGGCAATCACGAACGCGTTCAGACCACTCAAGCTTTCCATGTGCTGCCTTTATTAAGGAGTTTTGGTTGGGTTAGAGCGGATTTATAGCCTGTTTTTCTCCGATTGGATCGCTTTTATCCTCGTTGAACCTTCTTTTGCTGGGCCGTCTGGCCGGAGCGTTACCCATGAGTCTTGATCGCACATCCAGCGTGTCCGCTGGCTGGACCTTGCTTGCCGTCTGCACGGCGGCGCTGATCCTGCCGCTGAGTTTTTCCGGTGGAGCGCTGGCCACACCGGCCATTGGCCTTGATCTGGGCGCCGGGCCGCTGGCGCTGACCTGGATCACCAACGCCTTTATGTTGAGTTTTGGCAGTTTGTTGATGGCCGCCGGCACCCTGGCGGACCGCTATGGGCGTAAACGCATGTTTGTCTCGGGCGTTGGCGTGTTTGTATTGGCGTCGCTGGCTTTGGGCTTGGCGCCGAACATTGTCTGGCTGGACGGGCTGCGCGCGTTACAAGGTGTAGGCGCCGCCGCGGCCTTGGCGGGCGGGAGCGCGGCCTTGGCCAATACGTTCGAAGGGCGCAGTCAGACCAAGGCATTCAGCCTGTTGGGCACCAGCTTTGGCGTCGGCCTGGCGCTGGGGCCGATTCTGGCGGGGGTGCTGATCGAACATATCGGCTGGCGCGCGGTGTTTGTTTCGGGCGCGTTAATCGGCGGGCTGGCGTTGCTGATGGCGATCCCGATGATGCACGAGTCCAAAGACCCGCACGCCAGCAAGCTGGACGCTAAAGGCACCGTGAGTTTCACCGCCGCATTGGTGCTGTTTACCTGGGGCATTTTGCTGGTGCCGAGCACGGGCTGGAACAGCGCGCCGGTGATCGGCATGTTGCTCGGGGCGCTGGTTTGTGTGCTGGCGTTTGTGCGTATAGAACGGCGGGTGACGCGGCCCATGCTTGACCTGTCACTGTTCCGTTACCCGCGTTTTGTCGGCGTGCAATTGCTGCCTGTGGCCACCTGTTTTTGTTTTGTGGTGCTGCTGGTGTTGCTGCCCGTCCGTTTGATTGGCATCGAAGGGCGCAGTGCAACCGACACCGGGTTGCTGATGATTGCCTTGTCGGCGCCGATGCTGATCGTGCCTTATCTGGCAGGCGTGCTGACCCACTGGGCCTCGGCGCGGGTGTTGTCGGCAGCGGGTTTGTTGATCGCGGCGGCCGGGTTGTTGCTGCTGAGCCGGGTGGGGATCAATCAGCCGACGCTCGAATGGGCCGTCCCGCTGCTGGTGATCGGCATCGGCACGGGGTTGCCATGGGGCTTGATGGACGGGTTGTCGGTGAGCGTCGTGCCCAAGGAGCGTGCGGGCATGGCGACCGGCATCTTCGGCACCACCCGTGTTGCGGGCGAGGGGATCTCGCTGGCGGTTGTCAGCGCGCTGCTGGCGGTATTGATTCAACGCCATTTACCCAGCCAAAGCGCGGGGGCGGCGCAGTACCTGGCAACGGGCGACCTGAGCCAGGCCGCGGGAGTGACCCAGGGGCTGGAGCAGGCCGTGCTGGGCGCGGCCTACCTGCAAGCGTTCCAGGTACTGCTTTACGGGCTGGCCGCCCTGACCGTGGCCGTTGCCCTGCTGATCCTGTGGTTTTTGCGCCAGGCTACTCCCGTAGCAGTTGCCGAGCTCAGCGAGGCTACGTCCGATTGCGAAGCGATCGTAAATGCTAAGTGCAAGGCCTGACTGAGGCGCCGCATTAATTCATTTACGACTGCTATTTCGGTGTGGCCCCACGAAGCGGACGTAGCCTCGCAAAGCTCGTCAACTGCTACGACGATCAACCGATCAACCGATCAACCGTTCAATGCACGATCTGCGCAAGGAATGCTTTGGCCCTTGGGCTTTTCGGGGCGTTGAAGAAGTCTTCGGGCGGGGAGTCTTCGATGATCATGCCGCCATCGAGAAACAACACCCGCTCGGCCACTTGCCGGGCAAAGCCCATTTCGTGGGTCACGCACAGCATGGTCATGCCGCTGCCTGCCAGTTTGACCATCACGTCCAGCACTTCGCTGACCATTTCCGGGTCCAGGGCCGAGGTCGGTTCATCAAACAGCATGATCTTCGGTTCCATGCACAGCGCCCGGGCAATCGCCACGCGCTGTTGCTGGCCACCAGAGAGCTGGCTCGGGTATTTGTCGGCCTGGCTGGCAATGCCGACTTTCTCCAGAAAGTGCTGGGCCAGTTCCACGGCTTTTTTACGCGGCAATCCGCGCACCGACATCGGCGCCAGAATGCAGTTGTCGAGCACGCTCATGTGCGGGAACAGGTTGAAGTGCTGGAACACCATGCCGATTTCGCTGCGCACTTTGGCCGCTTCACGGCTGGGCTGTGACAGGTCGGTACTGTTGACCAGGATCTGGCCTTTTTCAGCGATTTCGAGGCGGTTGATGCAGCGGATCAAGGTCGATTTGCCTGAACCGGACGGGCCGCACAGGACGATACGCTCGCCTTCGTGCACTTTCAGGTCGATGCCTTTGAGTACATGGAACGCGCTGTAGTACTTGTTCAGGCCCGAGATATCCACCACCACCTTGCGGGTGTCAGTCGATGGCGACACGGGGTTATGAACGTAAGCAGAATGAGCTTGCATAGTGTGTCTCCAACGATCAGTTAAAGCGCTCGGCGCTGTAGGGAGTCGGGTCGGTAAAAGGTGTTTCGCCGGTCATCATTTCTGCCAGCAGGCGCCCGCTGACCGGGCCCAGGGTGAGGCCGTGATGGGCATGCCCAAAGTTGAACCACAAGCCTTTGTGGCGACTGGCCGGGCCGATCACCGGGCACATGTCGGGCAGGCACGGGCGGCGCCCCAGCCACGGCTCGGCATCGACACGCGGGCCGAGTGGGTACAGGCGTTGGGCGCGTTCTTCACAGCGGCGCAGCTGGATTTCATTGATCGGGTCATCGCTGTCGGCAAATTCGATACCGGTGGTCAGGCGAATACCGCCTACCATGGGCGCCAACACGTAACCGCCGATTGAATCGAGGATCGGGTGCTGCATGGTGTGGCCGTCTTTGGCGGCGTAGTGCATGTGGTAACCACGCTTGATCGCCAAGGGGATGCGATAGCCCAGCGGCTCGAAAATCCCCCTGGCCTGCGGGCCCAATGCAACCACCACTTCATTGGCCACAATCAAGCCTTTTTGGCTCTCAACCTGCCATTGCCCGGCTGTCGCTCGCAAGCTGTTGGCGTCGCCGATCACAAAGCGGCCGCCGCGCTGCACAAATAGCTCGGCGTAACCGCGAGTCAAGCCGCCGGGGTCGCTGACGGTCTTGGGGTCGAGCCAGTGAATGCCGCCCAGCACGTCGCTGTGCAGGCCCGGTTCAAGGGCGTGCACCTGTTGCTTGTCGAGCACGCGATAGTTGAGCTTGAACCGGCCCAAGGCCGCCGCGTCACGCTGGGCTTTGTCGAAGTCTGCCGGGGTGCGGTACACCTCGACCCAGCCGCTGTCCTGAATCAGCTCGGTCATGCCCGCAGGTTCTGCCAGCAGGTCGTGTTCACTCACGCACTTTTCAATCAGCGGCAGCATCGCTTCAGTGGCTTTGGCCAGGCCTTTGCTGCCGGACTGCTGCCAGTACTGCATCAGCCACGGCCCGGCTTTGGGCAGGTGCTTGAGGCTGTAACGCACATCGGGCTGCTGATTGAGGCCGTAACGCAGCAAGCGGGAGAGCTCACGCGGGAACGAATACGGGATCACGCTGGCGCGCTCGATCAGCCCGGCATTGCCGTGGCTGGTGCCGCTGCCCGGTTGGTCGCGGTCGAGCAAGACAACGTTGCGTCCGCGGGCCTGGAGTTGCAACGCGGTACTGACGCCGACAATGCCGGCCCCCAGAACGAGAGTGTCGCAATGCATAAACAAATCCTTAAAACAGGGGCCGATTGTGCAGCCCGAACAATGGGCTTACTGCAGATGGCGGCTGAGGCGGCCTTCGATAAATTTGAGGGTGCGGCGCACGATCTCGACGATCAGCAGGTACAGCACCGCGGCCCACAGGTACACCTGGAAATCGAACGTGCGGGCAAAGACCATTTTGGTCACGCCCATCAGGTCATAAATGGTCACCAGCGAGGCGATGGCGCTGGCCTTGATCATCAGGATCAGTTCGTTGCCCAGCGGGCCGATGGCCACCAGCAGCGACTGCGGCAAGATGACCTTGCGAAACGTCGTCCAGCGCGACAGGTTCAGTGCCTTGCACGCTTCGCGCTGGCCCTGGGCGACTGACATGATGCTGCCGCGCAGAATCTCGGCCTGATACGCCGCCGTGTTCAAGGTAAAGGCCAACAGGGTGCACAGCCAGGCATCGCGGAAGAACCACCACAAGCCGATGTCTTGCCAAAAGCTCTTGAACGAGCCCAGGCCGTAATACAGCAAGAACAACTGCGCCAGCAGCGGCGAACCACGGAAGAAGTACACATAGGCGCCGGTAAAATTGCGCAGCAGGCGATTGCTGGACAAACGTCCCAGCGCAATCAGCAAGCCCAGCAACGCACCGAGGGTGAATGAAATCGCCACCAGCTTGGCGGTCACCAGCAGCCCGTCAATAAAGCGCGGGGCGAAGCGTTCGAGCAATTCGGGGTCGAGAATCATGTTTTGCAGATCCGCCAGGCTCATGACTGCACGCTCCGTATGTGGCGGTTGAAGTAGCGTTCCATAAAGGCGAACAGACGCCCGGAAATCGTCGAGAAAAACAGGTAGATAAAGCACGCAACGGTGTAGAACAGCATCGGGTCTTTGGTCACGCTGACCGCCAGGTTGGTTTGGCGCATCAGGTCGACCAGGGCGATGGTTGAGACCAGCGAGGTATCCTTGAGCAGCGACAGCCAGTTGTTCGACAGGCCGGGCAGGGCGATGCGCGCCAGTTGCGGCAGCACTACTTTGCGAAAGGTGGTGAACTTCGACAGGCCCAGCGCCGAGGCGGCTTCGTATTGCCCTTTAGGGATGGTCTTGAACGCGCCCAGCCAGATCTCGCTGGAGAACGCGGCAAACACCAGGCTGAAGGCAATCATGGCGGCAACAAAGGTATTGATCGTGAACTGCACGTCATACCCCATGGCCTCAAGGATCTTTTGCGCGGCGATCTGGCAGCCGTAGTAAATGATCAGCAGCGTCAGCAGTTCCGGCAAACCCCGGAACACCGTGGAAAAGGTCGTGGCCCAGGCACGTACCCAGCGGTTTTTCGAGCGTGCGGCGACGGCCACCAGCAGCCCCAGCGGCAAACCGATGGGCAGGCAGCTCAAGGCCAGGGCAATGGTCACCAGCGAACCGGCCAGCAGCGCTGAACCCCAGCCGCCACTGGCAAATGAGAGAAGTGAAAGTTGTTCGAGCATGCTCGAGTCCCCGGTCAAAAAAAGGCGAAGGTCAGCCACTGCGCACCATGGGCGCGCAGGGCAGGGTCATCGGCAGGGAGGCCCTCAATCGAGGGCGAAAGACTTAGTAGATGTCGAAGTCGAAGTACTTGCTGGAGATCTTTTTATAGGTGCCGTCGGCGACGATTTCGTCCAGCGCTTTGTTAAAGCGTTCACGCAGGGCATCATCGTTTTGGCGCACGGCAATGGCGGCGTCATCCAGGGTGCCGTCAACGTCACCAATGATTTTGCAGCAGTCCTTGCCGGTTTTATTGACCCACTCCAACAGTGGGAATTTATCGGCAATCACCACGTCGACACGCCCGTTATTCAAATCGGCGTTGGCTTCGTCCAGGGTCGGGTACAGCTTGATGTCGGCTTTTTTGTAGTGGGACTCGGCGTACAGGCTTTGCGTGGCGGCGTTTTGTGCGCCCACAGTCTTGCCGGCGAAGTCCGACTGGGCATCGGTGATGTCCGACTCTTTGCCCACGGCGATGGACAGCGGGGTGCGGTAGTAGTGGTTGGTGAACGCAATTTTCTTTTTGCGCTCTTCGTTGACGATCATTGAGGCGACAATGGCGTCGTACTTTTTGGCCATCAAACCGGCAATGATGCCGTCCCAGTCCTGGGCCACGATGGTGCACTGGGCGTCCATGCGTTTGCACAGCTCTTCGGTGATATCGACGTCGAAGCCGTGCAGTTTGTTGTCCGAATCAACGTAGTTGAACGGTGGGTAAGCACCTTCTGTGGCGATGGTCAGTTTGTCTGCCTGGGCGTTGGCCGCGACCGCGAACACCATTGCACAAGCACTGGCAAAGCGAAGGACGTTGTTCATCTAGCACCTCGTTTTATTGTTTTGATCCGGGTGAGGATGTGTAACCCACGAACTCATTGTGTAAGGCCGCGGTTGCCTCAAGACGCTTCTCAACGTCAGGCCCCAGTTGTTTGCACACTTCATTGATGAGCAGGTGCACCAGCGACAGCATGGCTGCGGTGGATTCCCAGAACAGGTTGAATTCGGTCGGTACGCGAAACACTTCATCGGCGCAGGCATCGGCCCAGTCGCAAAAGGTATCGGTCACCAGCGTGACCGGGATGCCCGCTTCACGTGCCTTGCGGCACAGTTGCTGGGCGTGGCGCGAATACCGGCGGGCTTCAAACACCACCAGCGCGCAATCGTCGGCCGGGCACAGCAACACATCGGCGTAATGCCCGGCAGCGCCATCGACCAATTGCACGCCATCACGCAGGTATTGCAGCAAATGCACCATGGAGGCGGCGATCCCGCGCTCGGTCTGGAACCCTGCGACAAACACTTTGCGCCGGGTCGCCAGGCGCTGGCTGACGGTTTGCCAGGCGGGGGTCAGGCTGTATTCGTAAACCTTGACCAGCGCTGCGACTTCCAGCTCAAAGCTGCGCGGCAATGCCTGCGGGCTTTGGCTTGATTGCTGGCGGAATTCTTGCAGGCGATCTCCGACCAGCCACGGGCCATCGCCGAGGTCGTCCTTGAGATCGTTTTTCAGTTCTTTGAAATGGCTGTAACCCAGCGCACGGCAGAAACGCCCAACGCTGGACTCGCTGACACCCAGCTTGGCGGCAATGTCGGCGGCGGTCTGAAACGGTAGCTCGTAGAGGTTCGCCAGCATATAACTGGCAATCGCCCGGCCCGAAGGCGCGGCGGTAGACAGACTGCTTTCAAGGCGTTGTTTGATCGACTGACTCACGGCTGCTTCCTGTTCTTGTTTCAGCGCGGTGGAGAAAGTGAATGTTTTCTGTCATTAAGTCAAGAATTGACAGAGAACTGTCATCGCAGGATAGTGCTTTACCGTCATAACTCGACAATAACAACGAGATCGGAGCCCCCTAATGTCCCAGCCCGTCACCGCCACATCGGCCACCGAGTCGCTTTCTCTGAGCGAACTGACCGCTTTGCTGCAACAGATTTTTGAGCGTCATGGCACCTCCCGCGCTGTGGCGCAGGTACTGGCCGACAACTGTGCCCGGGCTCAGCGCGACGGTTCTTATAGCCACGGGGTGTTCCGCATTCCGGGGTATCTGGCGTCGCTGGCGAGCAACTGGGTCGATGGCCAGGCCGTCCCCAAGGTTGAAGACGTGGCCTCCGGTTTTATCCGCGTGGACGCCGCCAATGGCTTTGCGCAACCGGCCTTGGCGGCGGCCCGCGAGCTGCTGGTTGAAAAGGCCCGCAGCGCCGGGATTGCCGTGCTGGCGATTCGCAACTCCCACCACTTCGCGGCGTTGTGGCCCGATGTTGAGCCGTTTGCCGAAGAAGGCCTGGTGGCCTTAAGCGTGGTCAACAGCATGACCTGCGTAGTGCCGCACGGTGCGCAAAAACCCTTGTTTGGCACCAACCCGATCGCCTTCGCGGCACCCCGTGAAGGCGCCAGCCCTATCGTTTTCGACCTGGCCACCAGCGCCATTGCCCATGGCGACGTACAAATCGCTGCGCGCAAAGGTCACCTGTTGCCAGCGGGCATGGGCGTCGACAAACAGGGCGAGCCGACCGAAGACCCGAAAGCCATTCTCGACGGCGGCGCCTTGCTGCCGTTTGGTGGCCACAAAGGCTCGGCACTGTCGATGATGGTGGAGCTGCTGGCGGCGGCGTTGACGGGTGGCAACTTCTCGTTTGAATTCGACTGGAAAAAACACCCGGGCGCGCAAACCCCTTGGACCGGCCAGTTGCTGATCGTGATTGACCCGAGCAAATCCGGTGGTAACAGCTTCGCCCAGCGCAGCGCCGAACTGGTAAGGCAGATGCACGCCGTGGGCCTTGAGCGCATGCCGGGCGACCGACGCTTTATCGAACGTGCCAAATCCCTGGAAGCCGGCATTCCGTTGGGCGTAGAAGAATTGGCCAAACTGCGCGCATTGGCTGAATAACCCGATGCATTAAAACCGTGGGAGCGGGCTTGCTCGCGATGGGATCGACTGGGTTTATCAGACTAACCGAGTCGCCCCAATCGCGAGCAAGCCCGCTCCCACAGGGTTTTTACAGGGTCATGAACTTTCGGATCAAATTCGGCGTGCACCCGGTCCAGCGTTTCAACGCCCGGCGGAAGTTGGCCGGGTCGTTGAAGTTCAGGTATTCGGCCACCGCCTCGTTGCTGAACCCCTTGATCTGATACAGGTACAGCGCCACGTGTTTGCGCGCCTGGTCTTGTTGGGCCTGAAAGTGTGTGCCGTGTTTGTTCAGTTTGCGCTTGAGGGTGGCCTGGCTCATCGCAAAATGCTGGGCCACTTCTTCAAGGCCAGGGGCGCGTTGCGCCTGATCGCGCAAGTGCACATACAACCGGTCAAGCAGGCTTGCGCTGAAGCCAAGCTCGTGCAATTGGCTTTGTGCTTGCTGGTGCGCGACTTGCCGGGCAATCGCCGAGGCGTTTGGCCAAGGCCGTGTCAGATACTCGCGGGGCAGGCGCATCAGGTCGAGTTGGCCCCCGAACTGGGTGTTTTCGCCCAAGTGCACCCAGTACTGCTCCACGTAGCGCGGCTCGGGGTAGCTGAAGCTGCATTCCCACGGCAAACGCTCGCCGCTGAGCCATTGGCTCATGGATTTCAAGGCGGTCATGCTGGCTTCCTGGACAAAGCGTAATTGCTCTTGGGCGCCGCAACTGTCGAGCCAATACACATACGCGTAGCGCTCATCCAGCAACAGCCGTGGCGTCAACAAGGGGCTGAGCAGCGCCCGGTGGTGAATGACGGTTTCCAGCGCCTGATGCAGGTTTTGCGCCTGTTGCAGGGCATGGCTGGCCGGGCCGTAGTGGCCCGGCAACAAGCGTTGACCGAACAGAAAACTGCTGTCATCGGCCCCCAGCAAGCGCTGGGCGTTAGCGATCAGGCCGAAGAACTGTTGCGGGCTCAGGCGCGTATTGCCGCCGACGATGTCGTCATAGAACAAGCCGGTGCCGCGCAGCAGCCGATGGCTGTCGATGTCGCGGGACAACGCCAGGTCAATCAGGGTCGCGGGTTGGTAGTGCCCGGGTATAAAGCGCGTGTCGGCTTCATACCAGCGGCTGTCGAGGCTCATGCCCGTTTGCTCCGTACCGGTTTGGCCCGCGCCAGAGCGAGGTTCAAGCGTTTGAGCAATTCATCGGGGGCTTCGTTGAAGGCCATGACCACCGCCGTGCTGGCCGACAAATAGACCCGCTCGCCATGCTGACGGGTTTTGTGCGCAAGGCTCTGCACGGCCTGTTGCAGCTCCAGAGCCAGTAACCGGGCCTGGCTTTCGCCGGTGTTTGGCAGCAGCACCACAAAGCGGTCCCCGGCCAAGCGGCAGAGCAGGTCGTGGCGGCGCAGATTGAGAAGCAACAGCTGACTCAAAGCTTGCAGCACCGCGTCGCCTTCCGCGTGGCCATAGTGCTGATTGAGCGAGGCGAAATCGTCGATATCCAGTGCCAGCAATGACAGCGGTTGTTGCTGCTCAAGGCTCTGCGCCATGCAGTCGCTGACCTGACGCTTGAGGTAATCGGCACCGCCCAGCGGGGTGAGTTTGTCGAACAGGCGATGCTCGCGGAATATGCGTTCGCGCTTTTCCATCTGCTGGTTGATGGCTTGCTGTTCGCGGTGCCAGTGGTACAGGCCGAGGGTCAGCAGAACCATCCCGACCGGCATCGGCCCGGATTCGAGCCAGTGGTTCCAGCCCAGGTGTTTGGGCAGGCGGATAAATTCGTCGAGAACGTCCATCCACCAGGAAAAGAAGATGCAGCACAGGCCAATCGACAGGTAATTGGTGACCCGTCCTGTGGGGCGGCTTTTAAGTACCAGCACCAGCCACAGCAGCACAAAAAGCGCGGTGCCGCCTTCGCCGATGATGTCCAGCCACTGCCATTCGTGAAAGGCCTTGGGCGTACCGAACGCCAAGTTCAGCAGCACGCCGATATTGGCGGCCAGAACCAGCAACCCGAGTTTCCAGCGATGGTGCTTAAGGATGTTGAGCCAAGTCATGACGGGTCTACCCAAACGTAATGCAGGCCAGCAGAACAGAGCTCTGTGACAGTGATGTTACGAGGTGTGAGGGTCGAATCAGCTCAAGGGTCCTGCCAAAAATCGTTGATATGAAGTGTGTAGGAGCGAGCTTGTCTCGCGATCTTTTGATGGTTTAAAAGCTCGCGAGGCAAGCTCGCTCCTACAGGGTCTTGGGCTGAAAAAGGTCAAATCAGCTCATCCGGCGCAGATTACCCCCCTAAAAGCCTCTATTTCCGGGGTGTGTGCTGAGCACTGTCACGGCACTGTCATTGAGCACCCCTAGCGTTCGCTCCCAAGTTGTCGGGCCATTTGCCTGGCCTTAAGCGCGAATTGGGGGAGAGCAAACATGTACAAGGGTCGCAGCAAGACGCAATGGGTCGGCTTTACGTTCAGTGCACTGGCCATGGCCATTGCCAGCGAACGCTTGAGCGCCGCTGAAGCTTCGGTCGCCGGTGCCACTGAACACGTTGAGGTGGTCGGGCAGGCCGTGAGCCTGGACAAGGCGCTCAAGCAGCAACGCAATTCGGACACCATCCAAAGCGTGGTGCACGCCGATGGCGTCGCGCAGTTGCCGGACGCTAACGTTGCCGAAGCCGTACAGCGCCTGCCGGGCATCAGCATCGAGCGCGATCAGGGCGAAGGCCGCTTCGTCAGCGTGCGTGGCCTGGGCCCGGACCTGAACAGCGTGACCATCAACGGCACGCTGGTGCCGTCCCCTGAAAGCAAGCGCCGCGCCGTTGCTCTGGACGTGCTGCCCTCTGAGCTGGTGCAGTCGCTGTCGGTGATCAAAACCCTGACCCCGGACATGGACGCCAACTCGCTGGGCGGCACGGTCGACGTCGAAAGCTTGTCGGCCTTTGACCACGACGGCCTGTTCTACACCGCCACCACCCAGGCCGGATACAACAAGAACACCCACCAGACCAGCCCCAAAGTGTCGGGCGCCATCAGTGATCGCTTCAGCCTCGGCGACGGCATCGACAACTTCGGTGTGGCGGCAGCCCTGAGCTGGAACAAGCGCGATTTTGGTTCGGACAACGTCGAAACAGCCGGTGCCTGGGACTTTACCGACGGCGCCAAGCTCAACAGCTTCGAACAACGGGTATACGACATCAGTCGCGAGCGCTCCGGGGGCGGTCTGAACTTCGACTACAAGCCCGACGACGACACCAAACTCTACTTGCGCACGCTGTACAGCCGCTTCAAAGACAGCGAAATCCGCAATTCGGACTCGATTGAATACGCCAACCCGCAAGCCGAAGGCGAATTGGGCAAGGCCAAAGCCAAGCGCAAACTCAAGCAGCGCGACGAGACTCAGGAAATCCAGTCTTACGTGTTCGGCGGCGAGCGCAGCATGGGCCTGTGGACCCTGAGCGGGCAGGCCGGTTACAGCGAGTCCAGCGAAGACAGCCCGGCGGGCATTGCCGGGGCGACTTTCAAAAGCATTTCAAGCTTCCCCGACAGCGGCTGGTACGACTCGGAAAAGCCCCGGCCGATCATCGGCGCGGGTTTTTATGACCCGGCCAACTTCATCCTCGACAAAGTCGACGTGAAGAAAGAAATCACCAAAGACAAAGAAAAGAACATCCGCCTCGACCTGGCGCGCGATTACGACGTGGACGGCTACGCCTCGCAGTTCAAGTTCGGCGGCAAAGTCAGCCGTCGCAGCAAAGACAACGACACCGAAGCCTGGACCTACAAAAACTTCTCTAAGTTGGGCTTCAGCGATGACCAGTTGAACCTCGATCGCTTCAGCAAGGGCGAGCTGGATTACTCCCTCGGCCGTTATGGGCCGGGCATCAGCGCAGGGGCGATCAAAGACCTGATCGGCGGGCTGAACCGCGACAAGTTCTACGATGAGCAAGGGTCGCGGGTGAATGACTTCACCATGCACGAAGACATCAACTCGGCGTACCTGATGAACACCGTAGACATCGACGACTGGCGCTTTATCGCCGGCCTGCGCTACGAAGGCACCGAGTTCGACGCCAAGGGCACGGGCATCCGCAACGGCGTGTATGAAGCCCAGAACACCAAGCGCGACTACCACCACTGGTTGCCGGGCCTGCATGCGCGTTACCAGTTGGCGAAAAACACCCAGGTGCGTGCCGCCTGGACCAACGCGGTGGTGCGCCCGACCTTCGGCCAACTGGCGCCGGGCTTTGTGATCGAGGATGACAAGGCTGAATTCGGCAACCCGAACCTCAAACCGCTGGAGTCGAGCAACTTCGACCTGGGCATTGAGCACTTCATGGGGCAGGCCGGTACGGTGTCGGCGTTCCTGTTTTACAAAGACATTAAAAACTTCGTCTACAACAATGACCTTGCCGGTACGGGCGCGTGGCGCGACTTCACCGAGGCGCATTCCTATGCCAACGGCGACAACGCCAAGCTGTACGGCCTGGAACTGGCCTACTCGCAGAAATTCGACTGGTTGCCTGCGCCCTGGAACGGCGTGATTGTGGGGGCGAACACCACCTTCAGCCGCTCCAACGCCAGCATTAAAGGCTACGACGCCGCATCCGGGCAAACCCTCAAGCGCGACATCGACTTGCCGAGCCAGTCCAACACCGTCGGCAACCTGATGCTCGGCTGGGAAGACGACAAGCTCAGCGTGCGCCTGTCTGCCAACTACAAATCGGCCTACCTCTATGAGCTGGCCGGGGTCAACGACAAAGCCCACGACACCCATGTGGCTGCGCAGACCTTTGTGGACTTCAGCGCGCGTTACTCGCTGACCAAAAACCTGCAAGTGAGCTTTGACGCGCAGAACCTGACCGACCAGCCGTACTTCGTGTACAGCGGCAACAGCCGCTACAACAACCAGTACGAAGAGTACGGTCCAACCTACTCTGTAGGCCTGACCTTCACCCATTTCTAAAGCATTGGACGTTTTCTGTAGCCGCTGCCGAAGGCTGCGATAAGGGCCGCAGGACCTTCGCCTTCGAGCAAGAGCGGGGTCGCTGCGCAACCCATCGCAGCCTGCGGCAGCGGCTACAGATACGGCTTCAACGGACGGTATATCCATGTTTCTTTTGTTCAAACACCCACCGCGGCTTTTACCTTTGCTGGTGTGCCTGGCCGCAGGCGGCGCACAGGCGGCACCAATCAGCGCGCCAGCCCTGCAACCCTGGGGCACGGGCAAAGCCCAGGCGCTGAGTTACCTGCCCACAGGCGATGATCGCCTGGCCGTGAGCAAGCGCGACGGTCTGCGGCTGCTCGATGCGCAAGGCAAAACCCTGAGCCAGATCGCCGGTTCGTTCGCCGGGCTGGACAGCCGCCCCCTGGGCGACAACGTGCTGGTGGCCAGCCAGGACAAGGCCAAGCAGCAAGTCGCGTTGTTCAGCCTGGACCCGAAAACCCGCGAGTGGCAGACACCGACGTACCTGCCCAAACGCGACTACGCGGTAAATGGCGTGTGCCTGTACCGCGATCAGGCGAGCAATCTGTACCTGTTTACCGTGGGTGAAGAGGGCAAGGGTGAGCAATGGCTGGTGGCGGCGGACAGCAAACAACTGGCCGCACCCTTGTTGGTGCGCAGCCTGCCAATGCCGCCGCAAGCCAAGTTCTGCCAGGTGGAGGATGCGGCGCAGCAACTGTTCGTCAACGAAGAGAACGTCGGCTGGTGGGCTTACCCGGCCCATGCCGAGTCTGACGTTGAGCGCTTGCCGGTGGCCATCGTCGAGCCCTTCGGCAACGTCAAAAAGGCCGCCGGGGCCATGGCGGTGGTGCCCGGTGGCCTGCTCGGGCTGGACCCCGAAGCCGCGCAATTGAACCTCTATCAACAGCAAGGCAAGCGCTGGTCGCCGGTGGCCAGCCTGGCACTTGACGGTGTGACCGAGCCTGAGCATCTGGCCCTGCGTGAAACCGCCAAAGGGCTGGATGTACTGGTGCAGGACGGCGCGACCAATCGTCTGTTCCAAGGCTCGCTCAACTGGAAAGCCACACCGGTGGCTCTGCCGCCCGTGCTGTCGGTGGTCAAGCCGGTGGTGCAGACCGACGTGGTGATGAGCCAGGGCGATGCCGCCGACGACCCGGCGATTTGGGTCAACCCCAAAAATCCGGCGCAGAGCCGCGTGCTGGGCACCAACAAACAGCAAGGGCTTGAGGTGTACGACTTGCAAGGCAAGCGCGTGCAGCACTTGCCGGTAGGACGTCTGAACAACGTCGATGTGCGTCCGGGGTTCACCTTGGGTTCGCGCACCGTTGACCTGGCGGTCGCCACTAATCGTGATCACAACAGCTTGAATGTGTTCAGCATTGATCGTGAGTCTGGCGAGTTGAAAGCCGTGGGCGAGATCGCCACGCCGGTCAAAGACATCTACGGGCTGTGCCTGTTCAAGGCGCCGTCGGGCGAGATCTACAGCTTCGCCAACGACAAGGACGGGACCTTTGTGCAGCACCGTCTGTTTGCCAAGGGTGACCAGGTGCAAGGCGAGCTGGTACGCCAGTTCAAGGTGCCGACCCAGCCTGAAGGTTGTGTCGCCGACGACCAGCGCCAACGCCTGTTTTTGGGCGAAGAGGATGTGGCGGTGTGGGCCGTGGATGCGCGCCCGGATCAGCCCGCCACGTTGACCAGTGTGATCAAGGTCGGTGAGCAGGTGCATGACGACATCGAAGGGCTGGCGCTGTACCAGACAGAAAAAGACAAGTACCTGGTGATTTCAAGCCAGGGCAATGACAGCTACGTGGTGGTCGATGCCGAGCCGCCGTTTGCCCTGCGCGGTGCCTTCCGGGTAGGCGTGAACGCCGAAGCCGGGATTGACGGCACCTCCGAAACCGATGGCCTCGACGTGACCTCAGCCAACCTCGGCGGGCCTTGGAGTAAAGGCATGCTGGTGGTGCAGGACGGCCGCAAGCGCATGCCCGAGCAGGCCCAGAACTTCAAGTACATCCCATGGAGCGACGTGGCCAAGGCTCTGCGCCTGCCATAACCCGGTCACACGGGGGGTGTATTTAAATCAACAGTCATCAGGAGTTACAACATGCAAGCAACCATGGAACACATGACCATTTGGGGTCTGATCAACGATGCCAGCCTGCTGGTGAAAGGCGTGATGTTGATACTGCTCGCCGCTTCGGTACTGAGCTGGTTCTTGATTGTGCGTCGTAGCGCCATCCTGCGCCGCAGCGAGCGCGACATTGAAAGCTTTACCCAGCGCTTGCGGGCGCCGGGTGACCTGGGCGCGCTGTACCGTGAAAGCCGCGACGCCAGCAACCCGGATGCCGGTGCCGAGCAGGTGTTTGTCGCGGCCTACAGCGAATACGCGCAGCTTCGCCAGCAGCCGGGCATTGATGCTGACGGGCTGATGCAAGGCATCGAACGCTCGCTGTATGTAGCCATTACCGAGCAGGAAATCCGCCTCGAAAAAGGCCTGCAATTTCTGGCCACCGTTGGCTCGGTCAGCCCGTATATCGGTCTGTTCGGCACCGTGTGGGGGATCATGAACTCCTTTATCGGTTTGTCCCAGGTGCAACAGGCCACGTTGTCGACTGTGGCACCGGGCATTGCCGAAGCCTTGATCGCCACCGCGATTGGCTTGTTTGCCGCGATCCCGGCGGTCATCGCCTACAACCGTTTCTCGTCCCGTGGGCAAACCCTGCTGACCCGCTATTACAGCTTGGGCAATGAACTGCAAATGCGCTTGTACCGTGGCTTTCATGCGGGTTCACGGAACATGGCCGCTGCCGCTTAACAGGGAGTTTGAAGATGCTTGCTCGACCACAGCGCAAACACGGGCCCAAGGCCGAAATGAACGTAGTGCCTTACATCGACGTGATGTTGGTGCTGCTGGTGATTTTTATGGTGACTGCGCCGATGTTGACCCAGGGCGTCAAAATTGACCTGCCCAAAGTCGCCAGTGAAGCGTTGGCCAATGATACCCAGCAGAAAATCCTCACCTTGTCGGTCAAGGCCGATGGCGGCTACTACTGGAACCTGGGCAGTGAACTGGACACCAAAAACCAGACCGACAGCGCCGTCAGCCTTGAAGAGCTGCAAGCCAAAATCGGCCAGGTGGTGGCGCAAGACGGCGACACCCAGGTGTATATTCGTGCCGACAACGACGCCGGTTACGGCAGCGTGGTCAAGGCCATGGCGGCCTTGCAACAAGGCGGCGTGACCAACCTGGGGCTGGTCACAGAGGCCCCGCAATGAGTGCCGCGTTGATGAGTGCCGGGCGCGTTGAGACCCGGCCGCTGCCCTGGACCCGGCTCTGGCACAACAGCCAGGCGGTGGCGGTCACGGTTGCGTTGCACAGTGCGGTGATTGCGTTTTTAGTGCTGGGCTGGAGCATGGAGCACGAAATGGCCGCGCCCGCGCCGAGTACCTTGAAAACCCGCTTGGTGATGATGCCAGCGGAACCTGTGGTGGCGCCGCCTGAACCGGCACCACAACCGGTGGTAGTGCCGCCGTCGGTGGTCGAAACCAAGCCCGAAGTGGCCAAGCCGGACCCGCAGATACAGGCACGCAAACTGGAACAGGCGGCGTTGGCGCGTAAACGGGTAGAGGAGCAAAAGCAGCTCAAAGAAGAGCAGCAAAAAATGGCCCAACAACGCGCCGAGCAGGCCGAGATGCAACGTCAGCAAGTGGCGGCTGAAGCGGCTGCGCAGCAAGCCCGAGTGGCAGTGGATAACGCCAGGCGTGCGCAACAGGCGGCCGCGGCGGCGGATGTGCGGCAATACTTGCCGATCAGCAAACAGGCCCCGGACTACCCGCAGCGCGCGCTGGACAAAGGCATTGAGGGCGATTGCACGGTTGAGTATTCGGTGACGCCGCAGGGCAAGGTCGAAAGCCCCAAAGTGGTCGGTGACTGCCACCCGGCGTTTATTCGCCCGTCATTGGTGGCGGCAGCGACGTTTCGCTATCAGCCGCGCATCGTCGATGGTCAGGCAGTGACAGTGCCTGGGGTGCGCAATACGTTTCACTATAAAATCCGCTGACTCATCTAAGAGCAACACGGCTCAAGGGTGGGAGCGGGCTTGCTCGCGATGCGCTTCAGTGCGCCTCATTTGCCCGGCAAAGAAGCGTCATCGTTAACGACCATCGCGAGCAAGCCCGCTCCCACAGTTTTTGGTGTGAGCTTCAATAAATACCTGACAAGCATCAACGCGAAACCCGCGTCCTTGACCTATGCTGCATGCGTTTTCAAGCACAAGGAGATGGCCGTGAACGCGCCCGCTACGACCCCGCCGCCGGCAACGGCGAAAGTTAAGTTACCCATAGGTCTGGTCATCGCCATTGTGGCGATGGTGGGCGTTTTGATGATGCCGTTGCCCGCCGACTTGCCGGTCGCCGGGCACCGGATGTTGGCGATTCTGGTGTTTGCCGTGGTGGTGTGGATCACCGAAGCGGTGTCATACGAAGCCAGCGCCATCATGATCACGTCGCTGATGGCGTTTTTGATTGGCATGGCACCCACCTTGGCCGACCCGTCGAAAATCTACGGCACCAACGCCGGGATCACCATGGCCCTCACCGGGTTTTCCAATGCCGCACTGGCGCTGGTGGCCGGCGCGCTGTTTATTGCGGCGGCCATGACCCACACCGGGCTGGATCGGCGCATTGCGCTGGTGACCCTGTCACGCATCGGCACCAGCACTCGGCGCATTTTGATCGGTGCGATTGCGGTGACCATTCTACTCAGCCTGGTGGTGCCCAGCGCCACGGCGCGCAGTGCATGTGTGGTGCCGATCATGATGGGGGTGATTCTGGCGTTTGGCGTCGACAAGCGCTCCAACATCGCCGCCGGGATCATGATTGTGGTGGCGCAGGGCACCAGTATCTGGAACGTCGGCATTCAAACCGCCG
This sequence comes from Pseudomonas helleri, assembly GCF_001043025.1. Classification (GTDB taxonomy): domain Bacteria; phylum Pseudomonadota; class Gammaproteobacteria; order Pseudomonadales; family Pseudomonadaceae; genus Aquipseudomonas; species Aquipseudomonas helleri. The sequence goes on from NZ_JYLD01000005.1 coordinate 331,881, forward strand.
CCGCGCAAAACCTGCTGACGGTCGGATTTATGGACAAGATGCTCGGCGAACGGGTCAATTGGCTCGACTGGCTGATCGCCGGTGCGCCGTGGGCCATCATCATGTCGGCGGTGTTGCTGTTTGTGGTGCTGAAAATGCTCCCGCCGGAAAGCGACAGCATCCCGGGCGGTAAAGAAGCCGTGGAAAAATCACTGGCCGAACTGGGCCCCATGACCGGGCCGCAGAAACGCCTGATGGCGGTTTCCATCGCGCTGTTGCTGGGCTGGGCCACGGAAGGCAAGTTGCACAGCTTCGACACCACCTCCATTACCTACGCCGGGTTGGTGATCCTGTTGCTGCCGCGTTACGGGGTAATGACCTGGAAGGACGTGCAGTCGCGTATCCCGTGGGGCACGGTGATTGTGTTCGGCGTGGGGATCAGCCTGGGGACGGCGTTGCTGACCACCCAGGCGGGGCAATGGCTGGGCGGGCAGGTGGTGCATAACACCGGGCTGGATCAGGTAGGGCCACTGGGGATTTTTGCGATTCTGGGGGCGTTTCTGATTTTGATTCACCTGGGCTTTGCCAGTGCGACGGCGCTGACATCGGCCTTGCTGCCCATTCTGATTGCGGTCTTGCAGACCTTGCCGGGTGAATTCAGCCGCTTGGGCATGACCATGTTGCTGGGCTTTGTGGTGAGCTACGGCTTTATCCTGCCCATCAACGCCCCGCAAAACATGGTGTGCCTGGGCACACAAACCTTCACCGCCAAGCAGTTTGCCAAGGTCGGCTTGATAGTCACCGTGGTGGGTTACCTGCTGATGCTGCTGTTTGGCGCGACGTACTGGAGCTGGCTGGGCTGGATGTAACCCCACCTGCAGGAGCGAGCTTGTCTCGCGATCTTTTGATCGTTAAAAGATCGCGAGGCAAGCTCGCTCCTACAGGGTGGAGTTAGCTACCACCTTCGCTGCGCCCGCCGCTGCTGACTTCGGCGGGTACATCCTCACCGGCCATGCGTTTGCGAAACAATGACGTGCGGGCCAGCAGCAAGGTGGTCACCGGCACGGTAATCGCCAGCAAAATCGGGATCAGCCAGGCGTGCAAGACCGGTGTCGATTTAAGTGCCGAGAAGTACACAATCGAGGCCAGTGCCACGCACCAGGCGCCAAGGGTTGAAGCCAGTGCAGGCGGGTGCATGCGCTGGAAAAAGTCCTTGAGGCGCAGCATCCCGATGGCACCAAACAGCGCAAACAGGCTGCTGACCACCAGCAGTACGGCCACCGGTATCTCGATCCAGAGCGACAGCTCGCTGACGGAATTCATTCAATTACCTCCCCACGCAGCAGGAACTTGGCCAGCGCAAACGACCCGACAAACCCGAACAGGGCGATCAGCAAGGCGGCCTCGAAGTAGGTGTCACTGGCATAACGTATGCCCAGCACCAGCATCATCAGCATGGCCACGATGTACAGGTAGTCCAGCGCCAGAACCCGGTCCTGGGCCGAAGGGCCTTTAAACAGGCGGACCACGGTCAGCACCATCGCCAGGCTAAAGAAAAACAGGCTGATCAGGATTGCATTGGAGAGCAGGGCACTCATTCAAAGATCTCCATCAAGGGGCGCTCGTAAGCCGTTTTGAAGTGCTCGATAAATTGCGCTTCGTCATCCAGGTCAAAGACGTGCAACAACAGCACGCTGCGGTCCAGCGCCAGTTCGGACCAGACCGTACCCGGCACTACCGTGGTGATCATCGACAAGGCCGCGAGGCCGTTGGCGTCACGCAGATCGAGGGGGATTTTGATGAACCGCGAGCGTGGCGGGCGCTTGCCAGCATTGAGCACGCCCCAGGCCACGGCGATGTTGGACATGATCACGTCACGCCCCACCAAAAAGAACAACTTGAGGATCACACCCGGACGGTGGATGTGAATCGGCAGGGGCCGCAGGGGCGCGAACATGATCGGCGCCAAAAAGCCCAGCGCTGCACCGAGCAACAGATTGCCCGCGCTCAATGACAAGTTGAGCAACAACCACAGTGCCCACAACGCCAGGGACAACCACGGTGCCGGGAATAAACGCTTCATGGCTGCACCTCCTGCAACGCCGCTTTGGCTGTGGGGCCAGGCACAGGGCGAGACTCCAGCACCGCCTGCACATAACGCTCAGGGTTGCTCAAGGTCTCGGCGGCGGCCTGGGTAAAGCGCAACAGCGGCTCGGCCTTGATCGTCAGGACCACGCACAGCGCCAGCAGCACTACGATGGGCACGCACTCAAGGCGACGCAAAATCGGTGATGGCCGCTCCAGCGGCGTCCAAAAGCGCTGGATGCCCATGCGCGAGAAGGCGATCAAAGAAGCCAGCCCGGACAGAATCAACAGAGCCAGCAAGCACCAGGCGGCGGTAGACACCGGGGCGTTTATATCGTTGCCCAGCCCGGCCGGGTTCAGCAGCGCGTTGAGCAAGCTGAGCTTGCCGATAAACCCGGACAGCGGCGGCATGCCAATAATTAGTAGGGCACAGGCGATAAAGCTCAAGCCCAGAAATGCCATCGCCCACGGAATGATCTGCCCGACCACGACGTTTTGCTCGTCGTCCAGGTTGGTCCCGCGTGGGGGCGGCTCAACGATGGCTGGCAACGCTTCAGCATCTTCTTCGTCCAGCGCTTCAATGGACGAGCGCGAACGCTCAATCAGCTCGGCCAGCAAGAACAGCGCACTCAGTGCCAGGGTGGAGCTGACCAGATAAAACAAGGCCGCCGCAATCAGGTTGGTTTGGGCAAAGCCCACCGCCGACAACAGAATGCCGGCCGACACCAGAATGCTCAGGCTGGCCATGCGCTCCAGGCGCTGGGCCGCGAGGATGGCAATGGCGGCGCAGACAATGGTTGCCATGCCGCCGTAGATCAGCCAGTCGCTGCCAAAGTAGGCCGACGCCCCGGCCTGGCCCGAGAACAGCAGCGTCCACAGGCGCAATACGGTGTAGATCCCGACCTTGGTCATAATCGCGAACAGCGCTGCTACCGGCGCGCTGGCCGAGGAGTAGGCGGGCACCAGCCAGAAGTTAAGCGGCCACATGCCGGCTTTTGCCAGGAAGGCGATGGCCAGAATGGCCGCACCGGCGTGCAACAGGCCACGATCGGCTTCGGGCACCAAGGGGATTTTGAACGCCAGATCGGCCATGTTCAGCGTGCCGGTGACGCCATAGATCAACGCCGCACCAATAAGGAACAGTGACGAAGCCAGCAGGTTGATCGCGATGTAATGCAGGCCTGACGACACCCGTGCCTTGCCCGAACCGTGCAGCATCAGGCCGTAAGAGGCCGCCAGCAACACTTCGAAAAACACGAACAGGTTGAACAGGTCGGCGGTCAGGAAAGCGCCATACAACCCCATCAACTGGATCTGGAACAGCGCATGGAAACTGGAACCGGCGCGGTCCCAGCGGGCCATGGCGAACATCAGCGCGCAACTGGCGATCACCCCGGTGAGCACCAGCATCAGCGCCGACAAGCGATCCACCACCAGCACAATGCCGAACGGCACTTGCCAGTTGCTCGGCAGGTACACGCCTATCGAGGCCGGGCTGCCGTTTTGTTGAGTCCAGAGCAGCAAGGTGATCGAAATGCACAACCCGAGCAGGGTCGAGCCGAGGTTGATACGGGCTTTGAGCGGGCGATGTTTTTCGCCCAGTAACAGCATGCACGCAGCGGTAAACAGCGGTAGCAGGATGGGCGCGACTATCAAATGCGGCATCAAATTCATTCTTTAGGCTCCCGGCCATCCACATGGTCGGTACCGGTCAGGCCGCGAGAGGCCAGCAAGACCACCAGAAACAGCGCGGTCATGGCAAAACTGATGACGATGGCGGTCAACACCAGTGCCTGCGGCAAAGGGTCGGTGTAGTTGAGCAAGTCTTGGGGCACGCCTTCTTTGATCACCGGCTCCTTGCCGATAAACAGGCTGCCCATGCTGAAAATAAACAGGTTGACCCCGTACGACAGCAAGCACAGGCCCATCACCACCTGAAAGGTTCGAGGGCGCAGGATCAGCCAGGTACCAGAGGCGGCAAGCACCCCGATAGCAATAGCGATAACTTCTTCCATCAGGCAGCTCCCGTCTTGGATTGGAGGGCGGGACGATGGGCTCGTACCGATTGGTGAGCCAGTGCTGTCAGAATCAGCAGCGTGGCGCCGACCACAACGGCAAACACACCAATGTCAAAAAACAGCGCACTGGCCACGTGAATCTCACCCAGCACCGGCAAGCTGAAATGCGCGGTATGGGTGGTCAGGAACGGGTAGCCCCACAGCAGCGAGCCCAGCCCGGTCAACGTTGCACAGAGCAACCCGGTACCCATCCAGCGCAGCGGCCGCAGGCTCATTTGCGCCTCGACCCACTGCGTGCCGGCCACCATGTATTGCAGGATGAACGCCACCGACATCACCAGGCCGGCGACGAAGCCACCACCCGGCTGGTTGTGACCGCGCATAAACAGGTACATCGAGACCATAAACGCAATCGGCAACAGCAAACGCACCAGCACCGCAGGCACCATCATGAAGCCCAGGGCGGTGTCGCTGGCGCTGCGCGGGTTCACCAGGTCGGTGACCACGTCTTTGGCCAGCAAGCGCTGCTGGGCAGGCAATTGCATGCTTTCTTTGGGCGGGCGGAACCGGCGCAGCAGGGCGAACACGGTCAGGGCCACGGCGGCCAGTACGGTGATTTCCCCCAGGGTGTCGAAACCGCGGAAGTCCACCAGCATCACGTTCACCACGTTGGTGCCGCCGCCTTCGGGCAACGCACGGCTGAGGAAGAACGAAGAGATGTGGTTCGGGGTTTGCCGGGTCAACATGGCATACGACAGCACCGCCATGCCGCCGCCGACGGCGATCGACAACAGCAAGTCGCGCAGACGACGAATACGGGCTTTGTTCAGGGTGCCAGGCAACGGCGAGACTTCTTCGATCCGCCGTGGCAGCCAGCGCAGGCCCAACAGAATCAGTACCGTGGTCACCACCTCAACCACCAGTTGGGTCAAGGCCAGGTCCGGCGCCGAGAACCAGACGAAGGTCACGCAGGTCATCAAGCCGCACACACTGACCATGGTCAAAGCGGCCAGACGGTGATACTTGGCTTGCCAGGCAGCGCCGATGGCACAGGCAATTGCCAGCAGCCACAAGGTCACAAACACAATGGAACCCGGAATGTTCGGCCGGTCGCCCCAGCTCAAGCCGCTGTAGAGCATCGGGATCAGCCCGGCAACCACCGCCGCCAGCACCAGCAGGAACAACTGGGTTTGCAGGCGCAAGGTGCTCACGCGCCGCTCGACGCGCCGCGCCCGACGCATGATCACCACCATGCTGCGTTCGAAGAAACGCTTGCCGTTGAAGTACTTGATCAGCGGCGGCAGCGGGAAGCGCTCAAGCTTGAGCTGCTTGCGCAACAACACGTACAGCACAATACCGCCGGACATGGCGATCAGGCTCATGATCATCGGGGCATTCAGTCCGTGCCAGATGGCCAGGCTGTATTCGGGCAGGTCTCCCCCCACCACTGGTTGCGCGGCCGCAGCGAGCAGCGGGCCGACAGTGTGGGCCGGGAAGATACCGACCATCAGGCAGGTAAACACCAGCAACTCGACCGGCGCCCGCATCCAGCGCGGCGGCTCGTGCGGGGTGTGCGGCAGGTCGGTAGCAGGCGGGCCAAAGAACACATCCACGGTAAAGCGCAGCGCGTAGGCCACGCTAAACGTACCGCCAATGGTGGCGATGACAGGCAGGGCAATTTCGACCCAAGCTGTGGAGTTGATGAACACCGTTTCGGCGAAGAACATTTCTTTCGACAGGAAACCGTTGAGCAACGGCACACCGGCCATCGACGCACTGGCCACCATCGCCAGTGTGGCGGTGTACGGCATCAGTTTGAACAGGCCACTGAGCTTGCGAATATCCCGCGTGCCGGTTTCGTGGTCGATGATCCCGGCCGCCATGAACAGCGAGGCCTTGAAGGTGGCGTGGTTGAGAATATGGAACACCGCCGCAACGGCCGCCAGCGGGCTGTTAAGGCCCAGCAGCAGGGTAATAAGGCCCAAGTGACTGATGGTCGAATAGGCCAGCAGGCCCTTGAGATCGTTTTGAAACATTGCGCAGTACGCGCCGAGCACCAGGGTGCAGGCCCCGGCGCCGCTGACAATCCAGAACCATTCTTCGGTGCCGGACAGGGGCGACCACAGGCGCGCCAACAGGAACACCCCGGCCTTGACCATGGTTGCTGAGTGCAGATAAGCCGAAACCGGAGTCGGCGCCGCCATGGCATGGGGCAACCAGAAATGAAACGGGAATTGTGCACTTTTGCTAAGGGCGCCGATGAGAATCAGCGGCAACAGAATGGGGTACAGACTGTGAGCTTTAATCTGGTCGCCTGCGGCCAGCACGACGTCCAGATCATAGCTGCCGACAACATGGCCGAGCAGCATGACCCCCGCCAGCAGGCACAAGCCCCCCGCGCCAGTGACCATCAGTGCCATATAGGCGCCGCGTCGGGCGTCAGAGCGGTGGTGCCAATAGCCGATCAGCAGGAACGAGAAGAGGCTGGTCAGCTCCCAGAAAAATACGATCTGGATCAAGTTGCCCGAAATCACCAGGCCGAGCATCGCGCCCATAAACGCCAGGAAAAACGAGAAGAAGCGCGGCACCGGGTCTTCGGGTGACATGTAGTAACGGGCGTACAGAGACACCAGCGCGCCAATGCCCAGGACCAGAATCGAGAACAGCCAGGCAAACCCGTCCATGCGCAGGACAAAATTGAGGCCGATACTCGGCAGCCACATGAACTCTTCACGAATCACCCCACCATGGGCGATTTGTGGATAGAGCAGGGCAACTTGAACTAAGCCGATCAGAGCAATCAAACCGGCCAGCAGTGATTCACTGTTACGTGCGTTGTGCGGCAAAACAGCCGCCAGACAGCTGCCAATAAATGGCAGAAGCAGTAGAACTATCAGGGACATAGGCTTCTAATCTGCAGGAGTTTGCGAACGATCATACGTGGCGACTTGACGATCACCAACAACGTATCTGTAGATGAATCCTACAAAATGTGTGCAAAACTTTAACAACGAGCCAGGTCTCTTCCTTATTGACCCGCTTGCGTGATGCGAGCGTCGCCCCCATACGTGGGGGCGAGTCATGCCAGGAGATGAGGTTTAACCGGGTGAATGTAGTGCCAAGGCATCACTCGCAGGCTTGATTACCTTGCTTTTCATCCGACTCGCCGGGCGTTTTACCTTTTGTTTTTAACTCACTAACGATCACCGCTGCAACAATCAATAGCGCACCGAGCAATGCGATGCCGGGTAAACGCTCCCCGGCGATACGCCCGACGATTCCGGCCCATACCGGTTCGCCCGCGTAAATAAGCGTGGCGCGGGTCGGTGAAACACTTTTTTGTGCCCAGTTCATCGCCACTTGAATAATCGCGCTAGCAGCCCCCAGGCCCACCGCGCTGATCAGCAACAGCCAAGAGAAGTCAGGGATGGCCTCGCCGCTCGGCACCACCATCAAGAATGACAGAATAGACGCGGTGGCGAGCTGCACGACGGTCACCCGTCGCACATCGACTTTGCCGGCATAGGCGCTGATCAGGATTATTTCGGCGGCGATGGCGATAGCACTGATCAGGGTCACGATTTCGCCCTGGCTGAAGTTCAGCGCTGCACCATTGGGCCCGGACAGCAGCATCAAGCCGGTAAACGCCATCACGATACCGATACTCGGCATCAGGCCGGGTCTGCGGCCCAGTACCAGCCACTGCAGCAGCGGCACGAAAGGTACGTAAAGAGCGGTGATAAAGGCCGACTGGCTGCTGGGAATGGTTTGCAGGCCTACGGTTTGCAAGCCGTAACCGAACATGATTGCCGTACCAATGAAAAACCCGGCTTTAAGCTCAAGTCGTGTGAAACCGCGCAAGCTTCGCCAGGAAAACAGTGCCACGATCGTCGCCGCGGCAGCAAAGCGCAGGCCGACAAAAAACATCGGGCCGCTGGACGTCAATGCATGCTGTACCAACAAAAAGGTGCCGCCCCAGACCATGGTGATCAGGATCAGTACACATTCTGCTTTACTGAAACGAGCCGTTATCGACCCGAGCCTGGAAGTTTTCAACGTTGACATAACCTTGCACGCCACAAGATGAGAGACGCACAATGCGTCAAAGCTGAGCAGTATACTGCGCACCCCCATAGAGTGAGCAATATAGTGCCCAACGAAATTCCCCATTCTGATTCGTCACAGAGAGGTTTCATGCAACGTACTTCGGTATTGCAGCACGTCAGTCAGAACGTTCGGCGCTTGAGGCTGCTCGCTCACCTTAGCCAAAGTGCCCTGTCTGATTTGTCGGGTGTCAGCCGTCGGATGCTGGTTGCGATAGAGGCCGGCGAGAAAAACGTCAGCCTGAGCACCCTTGATCGCGTGGCAGAGGCGTTGAACGTGGCGTTCAGTGATTTGATTCAGGCGCCGGGTTCAGTTGACCCGAGTCGCATCAACGAACTGGCGTGGGCCGGCAACAGCACGGCGAGCAAGGCGGTGTTATTGGCCAAGGCGGTGGCCTGTAAAGAGGTTGAGCTATGGGAATGGACCCTGGTGCCGGGCGACGAATACCACTCGCAGGCTGATGCCGACGGCTGGAGCGAGCAGTTATACGTATTTGAAGGGCGCTTGACGCTGGTCATTGACGAGCAGTCGTTCACGTTCGGCGCAGGGGAGTTCTATATGTACGCCAGCAATAAACCGCACTCCTACCGCAATGACGGCGATGAAGTGGTTCGCTTTATCCGCAACGTGGTTATTTGAGAAAGGTGGCGGGACAAATGTCCCGCCGAGCCAGGCTGCCGCACACCGTTCGCTCGCGGTCCAGGCCAATCATCAGGTCAATTGGCTTGAACAGGGTATGTGCTGACTGGGGAATCAGCCCGAGCGACGTAGGCTGCACCGCAGGCCTGACGCAACACTCCGCTTAGCGGATGTTTTTGATGGTGCCTTTGTTACCGGTAACCGTCACGTTCACCTTCTTGAAGATGAAGTAGTCTTCAACCGACACGGCGTAACGAGGTGCGACGATCAAATCCGAACCCGAACTCTTGACCGCTTTGTAAGCAGCAGCTGCTTTAGTGGCAGACACTGGGTCTGGCAGGCTGAAAGCAGGAGCAGGGCCGCCATAGGTCACGCCGTCTGCGAACTCACTGTCGCCGCTGATTTTCAGCACGTCGAACAGAATGTCCGAAGACGATTGGCCGGTGATCTCGCCGCCCACTTCAATGTTAGCTTTCAGGTCAGCAGTGACAGTACCCGCGATTGGAGCATTTGGCTGGCTCACGTTGTGGCTCATGCAACCGCTGGTGGCCAGAACTGCTGCCACTAATGCGACAGGCATCCATATTTTTTTCATCGTAAAGCTCCAAGAGATTTGTCAGTCCGTTCGTTAACGGCGGCGAGACTGTACGTGAGCACCCCTAGGATTAAAGTCAGCTAAGTCCCTCTCTCGCGCAGGCATAAAACCTATTGGCGGTAGGAATTTGGATTACCTCCTACTTTTACGGGAGTTCACTGTAGGTACGGGGCAGGGCGGGGTGTAATACGCGGGAGGTACGGAAAGATCAAAAGATCGCGAGGCAAGTTTTGTGGCGAATATAAGACCCGTGGGAGCGGGCTTGCTCGCGATACAGATGACTCGGTATGGATGTTTCACCCTGTCGATGCAATCGCGAGCAAGCCCGCTCCCACGGCATGCTGAAATAGCCTGAACCCGTTTTAGCGCTGTTCGGTCAAGCACTCATTTAGCGCGGCGCGCCAGTCTGGCTGGCTGACCTGCCATTCACGGACCAGGCGGCTGCAGTCCAGACGCGAGTTTTGCGGGCGGGCCGCGGGGGTCGGGTAGGCGCTGGCCGGTATCGGCTCAAGGGTGGCGCACGTTTTGCCTTGGGCCGTCAGGTGCTCGGCAATGGCTTGGGTAAAACCAAACCAGGAGGTTTCACCGGCTGCTGTCAGGTGGTACACCCCCCATGCGCCGGCCTGGCCCGCTTGCCAGCGCTCGATCAACGCGCGCGTGCTCCTGGCAATGGTGCCGGCCCAGGTCGGTGCGCCAATCTGGTCAGCCACCACGCGCAGCTCGGTTTTTTCCGGGAGTAAACGCTGCATGGTCAGCAGGAAGTTCTTGCCGTGGGTGGAGTACACCCAACTGGTGCGCAGGATCAAATGCTGCCCGCCCACTGCAGTGATCGCTTGCTCACCCGCCAATTTGCTTTTGCCGTAGACGCCCAGCGGGCCGGTTGGATCGTCTTCGGTATAAGGCCCGGGCTTGCTGCCATCGAACACGTAGTCAGTGGAGTAGTGGATCAGTGGGATACCCAGCGCCTTGGCTTCTTCCGCAAAAACGCCCGGCGCGGTGCCATTGATGGCAAACGCCAAGTCCGGCTCGCTTTCTGCCAGATCCACCGCCGTGTGTGCACCGGCGTTAATGATCAAATCCGGGCGATGGGCGCGAACCTGTGCGCGGATCTGCTCGGGCTGGCTCAAATCCAGCTCATCACGGCCCAGCACAATCAACTCGGCCACATCGCCAAGCTGCTTTTGCAGCTCAACGGCCACCTGGCCGGTCTTGCCGCTGATAAGGATTTTTAAAGGCGTGGCGGTGCGGCTCATGCAATCAGATCCTTGGCGTCAGTAAAGCCCAGACGCTGGCCCTGGTAGCTGCCGTCCTGAACGCGTTTGCACCATTCCAGGTTGTCCAGGTACCACTGCACGGTTTTGCGCAGGCCGGTTTCAAAGGTTTCTGCGGGTACCCAGCCCAGCTCGCGTTCGATTTTGCTGGCGTCGATGGCATAACGCTGGTCATGGCCGGGGCGGTCCTGAACAAAGGTAATCAAGTCAGCGAACTGCGCGACACCGGCCGGGCGCTCAGGTGCCAACTCTTCGAGCAAGGCGCAGATGCCGCGCACCACGTCGATGTTCTTTTGCTCGTTATGGCCGCCGATGTTGTATGTCTCGCCGACCACACCGTCCGTCACCACCTTGAGCAGGGCGCGGGCGTGGTCCTCTACGAACAACCAGTCGCGCACTTGCAGGCCATTGCCGTATACAGGCAGCGGTTTACCGGCCAACGCATTGAGAATGACCAGCGGGATCAGTTTTTCCGGGAAGTGGAACGGCCCATAGTTGTTCGAGCAGTTAGTTACCAGTACCGGTAAACCGTAAGTGCGGTTCCAGGCGCGCACCAAGTGGTCAGATGCCGCTTTGCTGGCCGAATAAGGCGAGCTTGGCGCGTACGGCGTGGTTTCGGTGAACAGATCATCAACGCCATGCAAGTCGCCATACACTTCGTCGGTCGAAATATGGTGGAAACGGAAGGCGCTTTTTGCAGGTTCTGCAAGCGTCGACCAATAAGCACGAGTGGCCTCAAGCAGGCTGTAAGTGCCGACAATGTTGGTCTGGATAAAGTCCGATGGGCCATCGATGGAGCGATCAACGTGCGACTCGGCCGCCAAATGCATGATCGCCTGCGGCTGGAAGCGCTCAATAACGGCGCTCATCGCCGCCTGATCAACGATGTCAGCCTGAACGAACTCGTAACGGGTGTCCGTAGCGATGCTTTGCAGCGATTCCAGATTGCCAGCGTAGGTCAACTTGTCGACGTTGAGCACTTCGTGGGAGGTGTCTTTAATCAAGTGACGGATCAGAGCCGAACCAATAAAGCCGGCACCGCCGGTGACTAAAATGCGCATGTGAATATCCCTTATTCCCTGACGGTCTTAAATCATGTGGCGCATAGCTTGGGTGGATGCGCGTGATGGGGCAAGAGGAAGCTCCCAATAATTTCCTGCAAACCGTAGTCGTTGACGAGCCTGCGAGGCTACGTCAGATTGCACAGCGATCGTAAACCCTGACAGCACGATCAACTGAATAATTGCGAAACCCAGACTCACACAGACTTTGCGCGAATACCGCACTCTACAGACGTAGCCTCGCAGGCTCGTCAACGACTACAGGGTGAGACCCGACACTAAAAATTATTAGAATTCAGGGGGTTGCCAGCTTCGATCTTCTAGTACATAATGCGCGCCATCAGCTCGGGGCAACTACCTGAATAGCTGAAGAATCAAAGAGTTGTAGCGATCAAATCGCAAATTTCCTTGCTTTTGATACTTCCAAACAGAAGTTTCAAGCGCAATGGCCGAATAGCAAAATGGTTATGCAGCGGATTGCAAATCCGCCCACGCCGGTTCGATTCCGGCTTCGGCCTCCACATACGAAAGCCCCGTAGATTAACGTCTACGGGGCTTTTTTGTTGTGTGCTAATCATCGGGCTCGAACAGCAAGGCCGTCTCAAAATCTTGCCCGCCGTAATAAATGCCAATGATAAAAACCTGCTTGCCATCAACGGCAAAAGCAATCACGGCCCGCTTGCGATAGTTCGTTATACGCAGACCCGGGCGTATATCGTCGCGTTGATTTCCTCGCAGGGGGAACGTTCGTAAATCTTCGCAGTAGGCCACGATAGCGTCGGTGTAACGTTTGGAAACTTCTGGGGACGCCGCCGTGGCTATAAATCGGTAGAGCGCCGTCAATTGCTCCAAAGATTCAGGTGAAAACTCAATGGAATACGCCATCAAGATTCGGTCGTTGCGTTCTGATGCTCTGCTGCTAACCGGGCACGCACTTCATCGATGCTTACTGCTCGAGAAGGGTCTGCTTTCAGGGCATCGTAAGCGGGAGCTACCTGGCTGACCAGCCAGCTTTCCAGCGCGCGGTCACGGGCCATCAACGCTCGTAGGCCATCACGAATGACTTCGCTTTCAGTGGCGTACTCACCAGCAGCCACTTTAGCTTTCACCGCTTCTGCCATCTGAATGGGCAGAGTGATACTGAATTGCTGAGTGCTGCGCATGATAAGCCTCCCGGGCTGAGTAGGTTTTAATCCTACTCCATCCTCAAAGCCAAACCTAGCGACTCCTTGGCAGTGTATGACGTGTGGTCATGTTCTATACATACTGCCCGCAATGCAGCCGTTTTGCCCTTTACGGCCTGCCTTGTGCGGGGCTTTTGTCGTCTGGAGCACTTATGACACCCACCTTTCGCATCGTCGCAGACGGCGCCGACATCACGTCGTTGATCAATGACCGCCTGCTATTGCTACGTACTACGGAAAACCCGGCATGGAGTCCGACGACTTCGAACTGTGTATTAATGACCGCGACAGCGCCTCTCAAATACAAAATAACTGATTGTTATTAACCCACTGTAGGAGCGAGCTTGCTCGCGATCTTTTGATCTTGATCCAAAAGGCCCCGTTAAACCACGCAGTCGATCGTAGTCGATCGCAGCCTTCGTTCCTCGTCAGCGACTACAGTTTCCTGAAAATAACGATCCCCGAAGGAGAGGGGCCGATTAGGGGATGCCATGCCAAATCGCGGGGTCTACTTGGTCACTTACAAGTGTGAGAGGCTTATCGGCAGTTATAGACAGTAATCAGCGTGCTGTTTTTATGTAGTTAACGTATATATCCCAAAAAAAAGATTTTGCCCTTTTACGGCATGGATTAAGCAGCACGCTAAGAAATCCAAAAGGGCAAGATCATCAGGTTAATGCTTCTTGCTGAAATCAATGACCATGCGGCCGGTAAATTTACCCTGCTCCATTTCTTCAAAAATCGTATTGATATCTTCGAGTGGACGCATCTGCACTTTTGGTACGACTTTACCTTCGGCGCCGAAACGGAAGGCCTCTTTCAGGTCTTCACGAGTCCCCACCAGTGAGCCAACGACCTCAATACCGTCCAGGACCAGGCGCGGAATGCTCAGGTCCATCGTTTCAACTGGCAGGCCCACTGCCACAACACGCCCTGCGGCGCGGACACTGGCGACGGCAGAGTTAAAGGCTGATTTGGCGACGGCTGTCACGACCGCTGCATGGGCGCCGCCCAACTCTTTCTGAATGATCTCATCGACATTGTCTGTCTTTGGATTAAGGGTTAAATCTGCCCCCATCTCTTTCGCCAATGCCAGTTGCTTGTCATTAACATCAATGGCGATCACTTTGGCATTGAATACATTCTTGGCATATTGCAGGGCCAGGTTTCCCAGCCCGCCCAGGCCGTAAATCGCCAGCCATTGGCCTGGTTTTATACCTGAAACTTTAATGGCCTTATAAGTAGTCACGCCAGCGCAGGTAATACTACTGGCTTCAGCCGAATCAAGACCGTCCGGAACTTTGACCGCGTAATCAGCACTGACAATGCATTCTTCAGCCATACCGCCGTCGACGGTATAACCCGCATTCTTGGCTGTGCGGCAGAAAGTTTCTTTGCCGCTGTTACAGTATTCGCAGTTGCCACAGCCGCGGAAAAACCACGCGACACTGGCGCGATCGCCAACTTTAAGTGATGTAACACCATCCGCTACTTCAGTCACAACACCGATGCCTTCATGCCCAAGCGTTATGCCGGATACATCACCGAAATCTGCATTCTTTACATGCAGGTCGGTGTGGCATACACCGCAGCATTCCATTTTTAATAAGGCCTCTCCATATTCTAAAGGGCGTAATTTTTTGTCTTCAATGACGACGGTCTTATTCTTTGCGACAACAGCTGCTTTCATAGTCAACCCCCACGTGTGGTATGTCTGAAGGCTCATGTTGACTGCATAACTAAAAATGAGCGGCTGTAGTCTAGCTGCGATTTTCAAAACCGTTGTCTTTTAGGATCCATTGCGATTTCTGCCCATTCCGACTGTGAGTGATCGCTGCGGTGGGGCCCCGGTTGAGGGCAGTTTTGCCCCGAATTAAAACCTTAGCCAGGCTAAAACGGGCTGTTCAGACCTTGGGCTAAGCTGTCATGGCCAAGTCGCAGACAGTACGCAGCCCAAGATCAGAATTGGATTTTCTAATGGAGATAGATACTATCCTATCGATTAGCCTGCTACCTATTGCATAGCCATGAAGCCACCTTCCATCGCGTTATCAGATTTTTGGCAGGCCATCCTCGCACCTTCGCGCAGCGACTTACTGTTCGCCCTGCGCAATATCATCGCCGGCGCGGTGGCGCTGTACCTGGCGTTGATCTTCGATCTGGAACAACCGCAATGGGCGCTGACGACGGTGTTTATCGTGGGTCAGTTCACCAGCGGGATGGTGTTGGGCAAGGGCGCATACCGCTTGGTCGGCACGCTGGTAGGGGGCGTGGCTTCGGTTGCGCTGATTGCCGTGTTTGGCCAGTCGCCCTTGTTGTTTCTATTGGCCATGGCAACGTGGTTGGCGCTGTGCACCACTGGCGCCTCACTGTTACGCAGCCATGCCGCCTATGGCTTTGTATTGGCAGGCTACACCACCGCGATCATTGCACTCCCAGCGGTCTCGGACCCGCTGGCGGTGTTCGACCATGCGACTGCGCGGTGCATTGAGATCAGCTTGGGGATTATTTGCGCGTCCGTGGCGAGTACCGTTTTGTGGCCCCGTCACGCCGAGCAGGCGCTATCGGCTCAAGGGCGAGCGGCCTGGCTGGCCGGGTTTGAAGCCGCGGCGGCAGAACTGCTGGGCACGGATCAACGTAAAGGCATGCTGGTTGCCTTGGGGCGACTGGTAGCGGTCGATAATCAACATGCCAGCGCCCGCTTTGAAGGCCCGGCAGGGCGGCGCCGCTCTCAAGCATTGCGTGTGCTCAGTCGAGACCTGCTCAGTGTGTTGCGTGCAGCCAGGGCGGTGGCACGCCAACGGTTGATGCTCGATGAGGCTGCGCGTGTCATGCCGTTGATCGAGCAAGTGGCGGCGGCATTGCAGCAAGCGCACCTACAGGACTTGCCCGCGCTGGCCCAGCACATCAGGCTGGCGCTCGAGGATCAGACCTTGGGCCAGGAGGCGCATTTTTGCCTGATGGCGCTGGCTCAGTTGTTGCGCTTGATTGAGCAGAGCGCGCTGACACTTCAGGCCCTGGAGCAGGGGAGAGTGCCGCCAGGTGCACCGGGCGCCATGTCGTGGCACAAAGACATTGAACAGGGCGTGCTCGCCGGGTTGCGCTGCGCTGTGGCGTTTTTGGCTGTGGCGGCGTTCTGGATGTACACGGCCTGGCCGTCGGGCCTGGGCGCGATATCAATCTGCGGCGTGGTATTGAGCCTGTTTGCCGCCAGAGAAAACCCTTCTGAATCCAGCCTTAACTTTTTAAAAGGCATTGCACTGTCAATTCCGGTGGCCGGGGTGGTGCATTTTGGCCTGCTGCCCGCCTTTGACAGCTTCGCCATGCTTGGCCTGTGCCTGGGCATACCGTTGTTTCTGGCCTCGTTATGCATGAGCCGGCCAGCATTGGCGGCCACCGCTTCGGCGTTCTGCATCTTCTTTGTCAACAACATCGGGCCCAGCAACCTGATGACCTACGACTTCGCCGCCTTCCTCAATAGCGCCGTAGCCACCCTGATGGGCAGCGGCATCGCCGTGCTGGTGTTCCGCCTGATACAACTCAACCCCGGCGAGCGCCATTATCGGCGCATGTACAAAGCCCTGCTGTTCGACCTTGCTCAACTGACCGTACGCCCGCTGGAGCAAGCCGAAAGCTGGTTTGGCGGACGCATGGCAGACCGCTTGATCCGGCTGTCACGCTACACCGCAGCGTTTACCAACGGCACCAGCCATTGGTCGCGTGGCCTGCAAGGTTTGGACCTTGGCGATGAGTTGCTCGAACTGCGCGCCTGCCTCGCAAACAGCCAGGGAGCCCTGGCGCTTGCGCGTGACCGCTATTTGCGTTGCCTGGCGGGTGCTTTTAAACAAGGCGGGCCAAGCGAGCAAAGCCTCACGCTTATGGACGCACCCAGTCAGGTATTGCTCGAGGCACTGGAGCATCCCTCGAGGTTGGCGGAACAAGAGATGGCCAAAGCGGCGATCTTGCAACTGCAGTACACATGGCGCAAAGCCTGCCAGCCAAGTACCGAATAAGTCTGCGCGACCAACGTATAAAAAACATTCATTCAATAGGTGGTGGCGCAATAGTATCATCGGCCGGGATTGCGCTGGCCTGATAATGCCAGGGCGTTGCAAGCACCTGTAGTCGTTGCCGAAGCACGAGGCGGCGATGGGAGTCGAGTGACCACTAGAGCGGCGGTACTGCATGGCAGCCAGGCACCTTGTTGGCAGCCACAAGATGCCGCGTTACGCCGCAGCCCATAGCGCTGAAATAACAAAAGTTTGCTGCTTTCAAACGACAAGCTGCCACACATCAAGCGGCTGAGAAGACACGCGTCATGATTGACTCTAAACAGTTGGCTTTAATTCTCGAAGCGCTGCCAGACCCGGCGTTTATTTTTACGCGCAGCGGCAAATACGTTGCAGTGTTTGGCGGGCGCGATACGCGCTATTACCACGACGGCACCGGCTTGATCGGGTTGTACATCCAGGACCTGATCAAACCCGAAAAAGCCAACTGGTTTCTGGAACAGATTGCCAAGGCACTGGACACGCAAAAGCTTATGGTTGTGGAATACGAGCTAAGCAACCGGGATGTAAAAGGGCTGCTCGATGAAGGCCCCGCAGACCCCATATGGTTTGAAGGCCGCATCCAGGCCCTGAGCTTTCAAGTGGACGAAGACGATGTCGTACTCTGGGTCGCCAGCAACATCTCTGAGCGCCACCACCTCGAAGTCAAACTCAGGGAACTGAGCGACACCGACCAACTGACCGGCCTCTACAACCGAAGAAGGCTTGAGCATGACCTCACGCTGCACCACCAGGCATTAACCCGATATGCCGTGCCAACGTCGGTCTGCATGTTCGACCTCGACAACCTCAAAATAATCAACGACACCCAAGGCCACCACGTCGGCGACCAGATGATCCAGGCCGCCGCCAACATCTGCCGCACGGCATTGCGCAAAAATGACACGGCCTGCCGCTTTGGCGGGGACGAGTTTGTGATTGCCCTGCCCAATACCGCGCGTGAGCAGGCCATGCAGTTTGCCGAACGCTTGCATGGCTACTTCAAACAAGAGCTGGATCATTTTTCAGTGGGCAATATTGTCGTCACCGCGAGCATTGGCATAACCAGCATGGTGCCGGAAGACACCACCCATGAAGACACACTCAAACGTGCAGATCGGGCGTTGTATGAGGCCAAGAAGGCGGGCAAGAACAGGATTGTGTGGGGGTGAGCTTCGATAATGGTGTAGCTACAAACAAAATCGCCCTCATGATGAGGGCGATGTAAGGGCTGCAATATTCTGAGTGACTTGCCTGGGTGTACTTAATTCAATAAATATCCTTGGATATTAAGGTGAACGGCGTTTTGATGATGATTTTGACATCAAGCCACAATGACCAGTTATTGATGTAATCAAGATCAATTTCCACACGCTTTTGCATCTTATCTATAGTGTCTGTTTCGCCACGGCAACCACTAATCTGTGCAAGGCCAGTAATGCCGGGTTTGATGCGGTGACGAGCCATGTAGGCGTGAATCTTGTCGGTGTAATAGTCGTTATGAGCAACCGCGTGAGGTCGTGGACCAACCAGAGACATATCCCCGTGCAGCACGTTGAACAGTTGAGGCAATTCGTCAAGCGATGTACGCCGGATAAATCGGCCTACCGCCGTTACACGAGAATCATTTTTGCTGGCCTGTTGTACATGCTTGTCATCATGCACCTTCATTGATCGGAACTTTAAAACTTGTATGACTTTGCCGTTCCAACCGTGGCGCTGTTGTTTGAAAAGGATCGGCCCAGGAGAAGAGAGCTTAACTGCTAATGCAACAACAAGCAGTACGGGGCTAAATCCGATAATGGCCAGCAATGCAAGGGAACGGTCCATCAGAGCCTTGCTAAATGCAGCTGTTGGATAGCTGGTAAGCGGGCTCTCGTTCAAATGAATGGCTGGGCGTCCACCCACTTCGCTGACGGAGTGATTCAATAGCAGCATGCTGTCCAAGTCAGGGATCCAGACAACATCGACATTCAAATCCAGTAAATCAATATATAGAGCTTCAATCCGCTGCGCATCTTGCAGAGATAGAGCGAGATACAGGCGGCGTATATTGTGCTCGGTGATAAGTGCTCGCAGCTGTGTCAACTCTCCGACAACAAGGGGGGAGTTTTCAGCATCTTCGAACGGAGAGGCACTAACAACGCCCACCAATGGAAATTGATTTTGCTGTATAAAACTGTCAGCCAGTTTTAGTGCAACCCCGTCAGAACCAATAATAAGACTGTTGTAATGATGGCTGTTGCGTTCATGATAGCGGCGCGACAGGTAATGGAGCAGTAAGTAGGGTGGCACTTGGATAGCATAGCTAACTAATGCCCAAGTAATGATAACTTCTCGTGAAAACAACTCGCTGGATTTTGTTATAAATGCGACAGTGCTTAAGCACGTTAGTGTGAATGTCCAAGCAATAAATAGACGCAACAATCCATTCAAATACCCATGCCTTTTGTAATAGGTATTGGTCGCAGAGTAGGCGGGTACTGAAATAAATAATGTTAAAATGCCAGCAATGCGGTAGTGGAAGTCGATGCTGCCGTTTTTGGTGTACACCAGTATCAGTAATGTCGAAATGACAAGGCTCATAGAGATGAACCACTGTCCCCAAAACGTGAGCCCTCTGGCGACGGATTTTCGATCTATGCGAGTATGTATCAAGGTATCAGCCTTGTAAAAGTCTCTGATTATATAGAAGTGGCTAATGATGGAAAGATTAAATTAGGCGCACTTCATATCTGTGTGACGCACAGCGGTAATGCTGTCGATATTGAGCTAGATGTCGATAATAAGGAAAATTGTTCGTTAGAGCTCGACGATTTATAACGGTCCTGAGCATGCTGTTTGATGTTTTTTTAATCTACTAGGTTCTATCAGGCGTGATAGCACAGCAGACCTCTTTGAAGTCGCGTAACTGGGTGTCAGTGCGTGATCTTTACGTCTTGCACCAAGCAATAGCCCCGATTGCGCACTGAGCGAAACAAACGTTCGTCAAAGACAGCTCGAAATTTTTGTTGCAGACGGCTCAAGCACATTTCAAGCCCACTGTAAGCCAAGGGGTCTTTATTGATGCCGGCAATCAGCTCTTGTTTGCTACAAATCCGCTCGGTACTGAGTACTAGCGTATTAATAAGCAGCGATTCAATAGCCGTGAGTTGAATGCGGGCTGTAGTGTTACACAGCTCTCTAGCAGCCAAATCAAAGAACCAGGTCTGCGAAAGTGGTGAGTAGGCTGGGTCTGGAGATGTAGAGGTTGGCACGTAGGTAATCGACACTCTATTTGAGGTTGGGGCTTTAATTGTATTTGGTCGTGATACGCAACATTTTGGCGAAGCGTATAAATTAAAGCTGGTGGTTTTAGATGTGAAACTGTTAGTGATGCTGAACGCTGCCTTCATGATTAGGTTCCTCCATGGATTTCCTGTGATTTTTTGCGCAGCTACAGATATGCTTAAATAAAAAGTTTTAGAGTGTATGTGTGCTGAACGACCTACTTATCTCGAGATAGTCCCTCGGCGCAAACGATACCCATAGGCGCGGACACTAATGATAAGCTCAATATTGTAGGCTTTTCTTATTTTAGTTCTTAAGCGGCTGATAGTTTTCTCTAGTGCTCTAGGGTCATAGAAAATAATATTGGGGTCCAATGTTTTGGCAATGCTATCTTGGCTCATGACATGCTCAGGTGCTTTTATAAGTGCATCTATAATTGTCATTTCGGTATATGAAATATCAAGTTTATAGGTGGTGCTGCACAGAAGTAGTCGTGTACGGTCTAGGTATAACTGTGTCGGTGATTTCCAATGTGAATCTTCTAATGTTTTAGATAGATTTTTTTTTCTTTCTTGTGTGTCGCTGGACAGTTTTAAACAATGGTCGGCGCCCGAAATATAAAAATGTGTACCGGAAAATGACTTGCTGTGTGTCACTAGTATGAAAACACAGGCAGTCTGATTGGTTTGGCGGATTTTTTTTAAAACTTCGAGGCTATCATTTGTTATATCAGGGCTATTAATTTCAAAAAAAACTGCTTCAAGCTTAGAGAGGTTAAGGTTGTGGCTCAATGCTGGACTGAAGGAATCAAGATGCAAAACCTCAGATGAGACCACAGTATTTATATCGGCAATTAACACCGGTGTGTGCGCAAAATTTAACACTGAAAAACTCAGCGCGTCTGCTTTGTATCCTGCGAAAAGCATATCACCTAACCCAAGTACGTAGAGGCGGCTAGATTTTGCCATAGCCGCCCGTATGGAAGCCGACTTTTTATAACGGCGCGGCCGTATTGATTTTTTAAATTGGATTTTTGACAGCGTTGGGTGATCAAAAAAACGATCGCCTTCGTCGAGCATCATCGCCGTCTAAGTGCACACCGAGTGGCCTATCTTCTGAAAAGGGCTTCGGCATGGGCTGCAAATGCAGCCCTTCGAACAACCCTTGTCTGCTTACAAAGCTCAAAAAATCAGCGCCTGACTGCAATGCTATTCACTTAAGTGATTTCTGCTTCTGTGGGAGCGGGCTTGCTCGCGATGCTCGCTAACGATCTAGCGTGTTTGCCTTTTAAATGAGGCACTCTGAATGCCATCGCGAGCAGGCCCGCTCCCACCATTGAGTCGCGTTGCTTTGAGTAACGATTTGCTCAAACCAGCGCTGAACCAGTTGACTCACTCCGTAATCTTGCCAAAGTTTTCATAAAACGCATCCTGGTTGCGGCCATCTGTCATGGTATGCAGAGAGTACTGTCGATGCAGCATGGCGCCACCGTCACGTGTTAGCGGGGCCCAAGCAATGCCGGCGCGGCTCATGGTCGAGACGCTCATCATTTCGTCAAATGGAATCGAGATATAAATCCCTTTGTCAAAACTGCCTTCACCAAATTCTTCAGATGAGACGTTGGTACGAGTGACCCAGCCGCCAAATTTTACGCCATTGGAAAACTCTCTGGAGATATCAATAGTGGTGCCCCAATCGCGCGCCAAATAGCGGCCAACGCTTACCGCGGCATCCAGATCAAACGGCAGTTTTGTATAAGCGGTGATATGGCCGGTGATTGTCCGGTAATCACGCAGACCAAAATCTTGCTCGAAGTCACGTTGGCGTACATAGTTCAAGTCTGCACCAATCGACCAGCGTTCGCCCATTGGACGGTACAGCAGTTCACCGCCAACCCCTGCGTACATAGGCTCCAGGTAACCGCCATAAACCATGCCGTAAAGGTCCTGATCCAACTGGCGAGCTTGGTTAAGTTGCAGAGCAGGCATCGTTACATCTGAAGTCGTGACGTATTTACGCACATCGGTACGCACACGTGGCAAGCCGCTAGGTGCATCGTATTTAAACTTATCGTAATTGTTCAGCAAGTTTGCACTGATGCCGCCACTTGCCCAAGTTCCAGGGGTGAAACGATATTGCCCTTCGGCATAGGCGCTGATTTGGTAGAGCAAGAACCCATCAGGGCCGCCGATATTCTGTTGGTAACCTAAGCCGAAACCATAAGTGAAAGGGTCTGGTTTCTGTTGAAACAGGGTTTTCTCAATACGCGGGGTCGCGCGATTGACCTCAGTTGTACGGTGAAGATTAACCAGATCTTGTTCATTGTTGATAACATCTCGAAAGGTCGAGCGCGGAACACTGGTTTCTTCGATAGGCATGTTGTATCGCTTGTTAACCAGATTGAACCACTGAATATCGCTATTCGCATTGTTGTCCAGGATCCGGCTGGCTCGGCCGACGGCTTTGGCTGAGTAAAAATATTTAGACTGCTCGCCGTATACCGTAAGCTCCGAGTCGCGCTGTGAAATACGTTCAACTTTGTAACCAGCATTTTTATCCAACTGCTTGGAAACCTCAGCCCAATCGACCTCAGTTAACGGGGTGACCGGTTCTTGAGTCGGTAGCGGCTGAGCAGGCGGATCGAAAGTTTTGGTCGGGGCTTTGCGACTTACAAAATTTGTATGAAGTGTTATACCAAATAGGGCTGTATTTCCGCGCTCCCAGCCAGCAGTTAGGTCGACATTTTCATTGAGTTGATATACAACTCCAATGTTTATTGGCGAGTCTTGTTTGAATCTATTGCCTTGTGGTTCTTGTTTGTAGTCGTTACCATCAAGTTCGATTTTTAAACTTAGCGAGGGTAAAGGTGTTTGATAAAGAATTCCACCAAATAGTGACGGTGAACCTCTAAAGTATGAAGTCGTATTTACTTCGCCGGGAGTGGATTGGCTGGTCTCAAATGGGCGGTCCTTGAATCCATCGTCTAAATAACCCAGCGGGTTTGCGAAGTCCCCTCGATTTCCTAGATAGCCCCAAGCGATGCCTAAGCTAAAATCGAAATTTTTATAGCGTTTATTAGCAACAAAGTATTCACTTGAGAATAGCCCGGTGCCACCTACGTCCCGAAAGCCTAGCGCGACTTCTGGAACCCAATGTGTTTCTTGTAATAAACGTGCTTTAACATCAACGGCCTTGTCTTTATAGCTTTGGTCGCCACTAAAAGATTCTGGGCCGTATTTGATATTACTAATTGTGGTATAGCGAAAAGTACCTTCAAGCCAATCCAGTGGTTGCAAGGATAAGCTATAACGAGAATATGGATCCGTGCGGTTAGCGTTTAGACTCAGTTCACCTGCAGGAGCCATACGAGCTGTTGGCGTTTGCAACAATCCAACACCGCCGAAATCATTCTGCGTATAGCGTGGCTCCGCATGGACAAAGCCATATGGCAATAGAATTACAATAAAAAAACGTAACTTCAAGGTGCAACCTCAGCCAACAGTTGAGTGGCGAGGAACTGCGCCAGCTGCTCATTTAAATCAGGCGTGGGTAAATCCGGGTTGTCATTGTGTACAGGTACCAGGATCGTGCTGCCAGCTACCGCATAAACACCGTCTTTACGGTTCCATGCAGCAGTGGGTACCTGCTTATAGGTCCCGTCTGGGTGTATCAACCACAGAAAGTCCACATCTGCCTCTTTCAAGGGGGGGCATTTGTCCAGATAGTCGCGCGCCTCTTGCATGGCCTGATAGGGCAGGTTGCAAGGTTCAGCCACCGCCCCGACAACCCTTACTCGGTTGATTCGAGGCGGATAGATCACCTGATCACCATCGCTGAGCAAATAGTTATGGCTAAAGTTTACTTCCAATGCGACTGGGTCCAGGTTGGCAACTTTACGTCCGGTCACAGGTAAGCCGCTCACATATTCATGCAAGCGTTCAGCTAGAGAGGCTAGGGCGACATTGTTATTAAGCAAAGACCCGCGTTGCAGCATTTTCAAATCGAACAGTACACCGACTTTCAAGCGCGTTTGCTGTTCAATCAGAGGTTGATGCAGCCACCCAGCCGCTAGCCAATAATCATTATGGTTGGGTTGGGCTTGGCTGATGACATCCAGCAGACGCATGCCCGGTGTGTAGGCAACACTCACCGGGTTACGTACCTCTCCGCTAACAGTCACGGCTGCTTGGCTATGCTGAATGAAGCCAAATATAGATGCGCCTAACAACAGTCCAGCGGTCAGTTTTTTTAACTCACTCACCTTGCAGGCTCCCAGTCTGGGCGCAGGTGCACGATCTGCAATAAAATCTCTGGCGTTGCATATTGTTCGCTCTGCAAAATCACGCCGTCATCCGGCCTCACCCAGTAACGGTTGGTTCCACTGAACCCCAATGCCGGCATAACGATCTCTTCGTCAATACGTTGCAGTGCATAGGGTTTATCAAGGATCTTGACCGTCTCCAGGCCTTTACGGCGAAAACGGCTGTGCACTGTTACACCGACACGCTGACCGTCATAGATATCAATCTGTCGAGTACTGGTAGCGCCATCAGTGATGTGCTGTAAGCCTTGTTTGAACGGAGAGGGACCGTCAAAACGGGTGCTCTCAAGGTTGGGTGGCAGGCCGACAGTGCGTTCAACAAGGCCGTCACGGGTAATCAACACTTGCTTGCCGGAGGCGACCCAGTACTGCAGGTCGCTCTCTTGGCGCAGCCTGGCCATAATCCCTTCACTGGAGCGGGTAGTGACCTTGATTTGCGCATAAGGGACTGCTGCAACGTCTGCCTCTGTTATTTGCAGAGGTTGAACGCCTTGAACAGCAGCCTTGAAGGTATCGATAGAGCCTTTCATCAGTGGGCTGCAGCCACACAGCAGCAAGCCCACCAATAGCCAAGAGCGGTTACGAAGAATTTTCAAAACGGCTCAAACCTTATCGGCTGTTAGCTTCACTGAGGTTATTGGTTGCAGAGGCACCAGTGCCCAAAATAGTCGCTGAAGGCAGCAATTGGCTGATCAAGCGGTTCCAACGAGTAACCTGTGCCGGGCCCACGTAAACAATATCTTGGGGCTTCAGTTCAAAGTGCGTGGCAACGGCAAACGCTACCGGAGATTGGGCGTCCAGTTGGTAGACCTTGGCCGGCTCTGTTTCAAGATTTTCCGCCCCACGAATCACATACAGTGCATTGCCGTTGGAGGTGCTTTGGTTCATCCCGCCGACCGAACCGATTACATCGGCAAGGTTCATATTTTTGGTCTTGAACCTAATTGCTTGCGGTGCTAGCACTTCGCCCATGACATATATTTTTTTACGGTCGTTGTACGGCAAGTACAACTGATCACCATCTTTCAGGTAGATGTTATGCAGTTGCGATCCTTTGGCTGTATTGAGCGCGTCCATGTTTAGAACATACTCATGTCCATCGCGGGTCAGCGTCAGACCTGATAAGTCTGCATTTAAAGGGTCAACTTCGGCTGCACCCAAAGCTTCAACAACGCTCACAGGCGTGGTGGTAATGGGCATGGGGCCAGCTTTTACAACTGCGCCAGATAGTGTGGCCTTTTGGCTGGCAAAACGTAAAACGCTTAAATCCACTTGCGGGCTATCAACGTATTGAGCCAAGCGCTGGGCTATAATCGCGCGCAACTCTTCAATGCTTTTGCCCGCGGCATCAACATTGCCTATATAGGGATAGAAAATAGTGCCGTCAGGCCTTACAAGACGGCCGTTTGCATCAATTTGTTGTTGCGGGCCAGAGGGCGCTGTCAATTCGGGGTGATCCCACACCGTGATGTACAACACATCATTTGCGCCAATTCTGTAAGCCTGTGGCTTGAATGCCAACAATTCTGCTGGCACCGAGCTTGAAACGTAGGTCGCTGCGTTTTGAGCAATCAGCTTGGGGGTGATGGGTATCAACTCAACCCGACTGCTTTCTGGTGAGCCTTCTGTGCCAATCTCACTGGTATCCAGGTATTGACCAGGCGAAAACATACAACCTTGCAGGGCAAGCCCTGCAAGTACCGCGAGCGACAAACTACGAATCATCATTGGGGACACTTGTAAAAGAAACACATCAAAATCAAAAACCTGGCGCGAGCCAGGTGGTTTAGTTCGATCAACCTGGCGGGTACTTAACGAGTAGTACCGGTGGTGCCAGTGGTTCCTGTAGTGCCTGTGGTACCAGTAGTACCGCCGTTGCTGCCGCCACCGCCGCCACCGCCAGAAGAGATGGCTGCTGCGCCTGCTGCAACCGCAACACCCACGCCTACGGCGGTAGCGGTGCTGACGCCGCCCAATACACCAGTAGAAGTAGCGAGGGATGTGCCTGAAGCTGAACCTGCAGTACCTGCTTCTGCGCTTGTGGTTGCGTCAGACGGCGCCGATGCGGATGAAGGAGTCTCAGCTGCGAATGCCGATGCACTCAAAGCCAGTGCGAGTGCGGAGATAAGAAATTTGTTCATTGAGAAATCCTTTTGAAAAATCGTCGATATTGACGTGGTTGCACGGTTCCTAACTCGAGGTAGGAGCATTAAATTACCTGAGTCTGGATTGGAGTGGAACTCCTAATTAGGCATTTAGGCCACGAAAACCTGCTAATAGTACCCGCGTCAAGGCCTGATTATTGCTGACCTTTTGTAACATTTCAAGACTTGACCGGCAAGTAGATCTTGCAAACGCAGGAGTTTTATTGTCTTGATTTGGGATGACTAGATAAAAATAGCAACTATTGAAACCTAAGAGAAAGTACAAATAATGTTTGTAAGTTGTAATGCATGTTCTGAAAAGTTACATGTATGGATGATTTTGCTGCTTGAAGATAGTTAAAATTGTGTTTGGGTAGGCGCCCTAATGACTGATTCGCTAATAATATGTGATGTTTAAATGGCGCTGGGTTAACTTTCCTTTTTTTTCAATTTTTCAATAATTAGTAAATAGGCAAATCGGACGTTAGTGGTAAGGTAGCGCTTCCACATTCGGCCGGGTTCCTGGATCACTCTATAAAGCCATTCTAAGCCATATTGTTGCATCCATTTAGGAGCACGTTTTACCTTGCCAGCTACTACATCAAAAGTGCCGCCAACACCCATGACAAAGTTAACTCCTAGCTGATCCTTCCAACGGTTTATAAAGTTCTCTTTTTTAGGGGATGTAATAGCAACAAACAACAACTGTGCACCAGATGCTCGAATTTTATCTACGATAGCTTGTTCGTCATCCCAAAAATAACCATGGTGATAACCTGCGAGAATAAGTTCTGGATATAAATCAAGTACATTGTTAACAGTGCGAGTTAATACTTCTTGTTCAGCGCCCAGTAAAAATACAGGAAGTTTGTTAACAGTGCTCATTTTTAATAGCTCATGAAACAAATCTACTCCAGCTACACGCTCGGGAACGGAGTGACCTAAAAAGCGCGCTCCTAAAACAACACCCATGCCATCAATATTGATAATGTCGCAAGAATGTACTGATTCTCTAAGTTGAGAGTCATTGCGCATGTTGACAAGTTTAGCCACGTTTACAACCACATGCTGGGTGAAATCACCCTTTGAAATTGCATGTCGGATTGTTTCGACAGTATCGCTCATGGATGCTACATCCATAGGGCAACCCAAAAAATCAATTCTCTGCATGGTTTTTCTCTGCGCGATATCGGTTATAAAAAGCCAAAGAGCTATAAGCCCAAGCTTGTGTCCATCGGGTATAGTTTATTTTGTTTTTAAATCTGCGCGTTTTTTGATAAATGAACTGCCCTTTGTTAGGCAGGTATAAAGTTTCTTTGGCACGAGTTATTATTTTTTCGCACAGCTCAAGGTCTTTCTTAGTTCCACCTACCTTGAGAAGTGTGAATATTGCCTGAGCAACACTGTGCATATCTATAGGGTAAACTTGATTATTGTAGTAACTTACTGTGCCATCCTCTGTAAAAAAAGTATTTACGTAGTAGTCATAGCCCATTTGAATACAGTCGTCAAATTCACCATTGGAAGTTGCATCTCTTAGTAATAATAGAGCTTCGAGATTATACCCTGTATGGAATCCATCGATAAACTGATGATGATGAAGGGCACCATAAACCCATGACCCATTCATCGATTGTTCTTGAACAGATTGGCGCGCAACTTCACACGATTGAATCACGAGTTGATCATCACCTAACTGTTTTCCAGCAAATGCGCACCAGGCAGCCCCCCAGAGGCTAGCGTTGTGCACGAATGCAGTCTCCCCGGGAATGTAAGCGTAGAAGCTTCGGCCTGAAGATTTTGTAAATAGGGTTTTTGAGATGAAGTAAGCAGAGTCGAGAGCTATTTCTATTAAATGTTTATCCGCAGTTAATGTCCCAAGTTCATACAGTGCGCGTGCGACATAGCACGTTGTAATAATATTAGGTTTTCCAGCAGGGACATAAAAAGCTCGTGCCTGCCAATCAAAGTGATAGCCCCAGCAACTATGTTGCCATTTTTTTTGGTCACTTCGTTCTGTTAACAGCCAGTTAGCAAGCTTTTTAGCCTCTTCGAGATACTCTAGTGAACCTGTTCTTAGATAGTCTTGTATTAGGCCTGAGATGAAGAGGCCTACCCCTTTTGGATTGCGCTTTTTAGGCACTCTTAGTAGTTGGCGAAAATTTACGGGGGAACGTTTTCCAAATTGGAGCCAAGCCAAACGGATCCATGCGCTCTTATATAAAGGCGTTGCTTTTAATATCTTGCTGTTTAATGAATCAAAAGGATCGAAACCAGAATAATCATCTGCACGGATCGAATCTAAAAGTTTGTGATTTAAAGAAATTGTATCAGCCATAAATAGAGTCAGGCTTCTAGGCCTGGCACACCTCTTGAGTTGGTGAGCGATTTCGTTTATTAAAAGTTTCCGATTATCGGTAGATTTTTATCTGGCTATATTACGATAGTAGGTTTTTATATATTTCTATTAGTTGCAGATGGTATTTTGAAGGTTCACGTGATATCTGAATATCTTCAGAAGGTTTGTTAATAGTATTATAGAAAACGCTTGAGAGATCGTCATAATCGTTGTTTTTATAAAGGATGCAGCCTTTTGCCCTAGTGCAGACATCGGAAGCTATAGCTATTACGCCTAAATCAAGTGCTTCATCAATAGAGATTCCATAAGCATCTTTTCGATTAAGTCGTAAAAAAATGTTTGCTGAGGCCAAGTATTCAACAAGTGGTTTACCATAAAAAACCATGCAGTTTTTTATATTATATTGAGAGATGTAATCCTCAAAAAATAATTTCGAGGAAGGCTCGCCAATGAATATATAGAATCCAATTGATGGGTTATCTCTTGCAAGTCTTAGCAAAAGGTCCGCTCCATAGGTTTCTATAGCATTAATGTCTGAAAGCTGAGCCGCATTGTATGCGACCTTTATACCATACTCATTTGGGAGCGGAGTAGATTGTGTTTTAGGAGGCGGAACGTAGGCTGGCAACCATGTTACATTTTTTATTTTATGATCATTCATCGTAGAGCAAAGTCTTTTAGATACGATGATGATGCAGGATAAACGTGAAAGCTTTAACGTATTTAAGATTGCAAGCCTTAATGCACGAGGATAGGTTAAGATTTTCTCATTATGTATGCTTAGGATAATTTTATTACTAGAGAGTCTTGATAGTAGTAGTAAGTAAGGGAAGTGTAATATTGAAAATTGATGGAAGTGTACTACAGGGCTTTTGTTTTTAAAAAAATATGTGAGCCACCATTTGATGCTTTTTCTTGTTGCAAAAATTTTTAAATCTTCATTTTCGTAGTTGTATTGATTGTATACGATCGGGTTTAGACCGTTTTCACGCATCAAAGGAATAATTCTACTAATATGAATTGAAACGCCTCCGAATGGCGGTGGATAAGGACCAATGATATCTACGTCTTTATTCATATTCACTCTTACTAAATACTGGGTGACAGGTTTTCTCTTCTTATGTAGAGAGGTCTTTGGGTTTTTCTTTTATTTCTTATTTGATTTTCTCGAAAGCTTATTGCGAGTGAAGCTAATAGAGGGGCTGTCACTGCAGAGTAGAACATGTGTCCCCCTAAGAACCCAAGTGCAATGAAAGTGATTACAAATGCAAGACGAAATCTAGATTCAAACTTATTATATATAAATTGTTTTTTCCAAATACGTAGCCAGTAATATGTATATATCAAAACTCCAAATATGCCCGAGAGCGCCAGCAAGTCAAAGAAATCCATTTCAGTTGAGTATGAACCAACAGGGAATCCCCCGATAAATAATGCCACAGGGTAATCATTTATTATTTCGTTGTATACGGTGTAGAGTTTTAAGTCTCTTCCGGAAAGAGCAAGTGTTATTAATGATTTGTTTGCGAAGTTATAGTACTGATATTCGAAGTAGTCTGCGGATTTAGCTACGGCTTCTTGTACAGCGTCAAAGTATAAGTAAAAATATCCACTTGCCAGTATCAATAGGAGAGCTGAAAAACACATTTTAATAATGCTAGAAATTCCTCCTTTGGCTATATAATAACCAACAAAAAGTATTAGCATGCCTATTATTGAGGATTTCGTACCGCTCAATAGTAATGCGGCTATCACCAAAGGTAGTAATGTTCTGCTCTGTGAGCGACTAAATTGGAGCATGGACCATGCTAAAGACACTAGTAGCACTCCAGAGGCTTCGTTGCCCGATATGATTATTCCCTTAACCCCCCAGCGATCTGTATCATAATAGCGCATCAGTGCAACACCAAATACTGCGCCGAAAACTATCGCCAAAGAATATACGTATATTAAAAAAGTTGTGATTCTAGTTAGTTGTTCATTGCTTATTAGTCTGCTATTTAACAAGGCTGTAAAGCCATAAAAAAATAAAAAAATCACATAGAATTTCAAGAGAAGCATTGAGCTCTCTATTGTAGATGAGATATCAATTTGCTGAGTGAATAAAGGGTATAGCCATATTGTAATTTGAAATAACACAAAAGATTTAAGTATATAAGATTTTTTTCTTTTTGCAGTTGAAATGCAGACGATGCATGCAAATATAACAATTGCTGTACGGTATGCTAGCGACACTCGCTCGAAAGTCGAAGATTCAATGCTCCTAGCATATATCGTAAGAAAGTCTGCTAATGGCATTAAAGCCACACAAATTATCAAGCCATATCCTGCTAGTCTAAATAAATCCGATTTCTTTGTATGGCTACTCAAGAAGAGCTCCGGAATAATAAGTTCTGTTTTATTTGCTGCTAAAATATTTAGCGTATACATGTTCCCGTGTTATGCACACTTGTATGTCGGGCTTTCTGAAGTGGTTTTTTATATTGCTGCGATATCCGTGTCTAATTGATGTTTTAATTTATAAGTTCCAAGTTGTTTAGTTTTATATTGTGGTGAATTATATTCTATAGCTATCTTACTTTTCGTGCAGGAACTCCTGCCCAGATTTCATTTTCACCAACGTCCGACAGCACGACCGCTCCGGCGCCAATAATTGCTCCATCACCTATCGTTATATCTCCTAAAATTATTGCACCAGCGCCAATGTGAATGTTGTTTCCTAGTCTTGGCACTTTGGCTATTCCAGATTTTCCGCCAACTGTCACACATTGTGAAATGGTTACATTTCTACCAATAACGGCATTTTTATGAATTACTACAGCAATTCCGCCATAGGCAAAAAAGCTACCTTTTCCGATTGAAGTTTTCGGGTCAATTGCGCAGTTGCAGATGAGACGAATTAAAACTTTAAACAAAAAAGCGGATCCTGGAATACCAAGGCTATGTAGTTTATTGCCAGCTCTGTATAGCTGAGTTGCTATCATAATTCACCTTGCTTAGTATGTTTCTTTTTTTGGTTGAAGTCATGTATTGTGTAATTATGCGCAGCCGTTATTCTTTTGTTATTGCTTGTGTTGCTTAAAGTTGGCCATGAGGTTTCTATATAATGCTCTTACCATTCGTGCTGGTGGTAATGCAGTTGAAATAATAATATTTCGTTTTTTTGTTACGGAGCTTCTTTCTGATTCAATATTGCTGGGCATGTTGTCAAAATCTTCCCAGACAACATATGGTCTAGCTTCGTTAATAATTATGCCGTTTTCTGCGTGGTAGCTCCAGTCATCTGATACGCACTTAATTTTGTTGTTAATTTTAATTAGTTTTTTAGCCCCTATACTTGTCACATAGTAGCCAACCATACCCGATGTCCAGAGTTTGAATACTTCGCCTATGGCAAATTTTCTAGTTCCTATTTTGTTGAATATCGGATTGTGGAAGTAATGTTTTTTTTCGTCGTCTATCCTTTGTTTAGAACGACCCAGAAGTACAACATCATTATCGTGTTGTGTTTTTCTCAGAAAGTCAGTAGCAAGTTTAAATTCACTAGTAAGAATTGCATCGTCCTCTAAGATGATTGCACATTCGTTTTGGTCAGCGATCTTGTGCCAAGCTTTAATGTGACTCATGAAGCATGCGATTTCTGCTTTTACTAAATCCCGGCCATGTCTTCTCTTGCATTCCTCGGCATTGTATAGTGCATTTATTTCATTTTCTGTTATGCTATTTTTATCAACTGCACTGATAAACTCGAAATCGAGATTAACTTCGTTTAATCGTTCTTTTATTTTGCTTCGGCGGAGTGAAGTCTCAAGCGAAATAATATAAATCTTCATCTTTCAATGAGTCCGGGTTTTAAAATATAAAACTACTAGAAAGCCTAAAAGAATAAGGCTTTCGCTTATAAGTATGGAGTACGCAGCGCCCATAGCGCCATAATTAAGCGACAAAACATAACTAACTGGAATGCTCAACAATCCTGCCGTCAACATTATGTTTCTTCTAGCGCGCGTTATACCTATATTTAACATCACTAGAAGACCTATAGGGTATGCGATGTTTCCAAATAAGTATGCTGAAAATAAAACTATTAGAATTTTGCCGGATTCAGAAAAATCTTTTGGAAAGATCAGTGACACAATATTATCTGAAAAAAACAAAAGAAATATCAATGTTATTGTAGTTATTGTGATATTGAAAGCCAGCGTTTTTTTTATGAGCTTTTTTGAAGTTTCAGTTGAGTCATTAAAAGAGGCTGATACTCGGGGGTATATTACATTTGTTAGTTGTGAGGATGGCATGTTTAACGCTGTTTTGATTTTGTCGGCCGCATTGTAGATTGCTACTTGTCCCATTCCTGAGATGGACCCTAGTATTATTGTGTTTATATTGGTAAATAGACTTACAGATAAGGCTGATATAAATATATCCCATCCATCTTTTGTCTGCTCTATCATGTTTTTAATTGTAGGGCGCCACCATTTTATTTTCTCTAGTTTAAATACTGCAAAAATGGATATGAATCCAACGAGTAGAGTGCTAGAGGAGTTTATGAGCGCTGCAATCCAAGTGTCTTCAGGTGTTGATACGAATATAAAGATTGCTGGTATCGTAAGAAGTTTTGCAATTATTCCTGCAGTTGCGACTAAGCCAAATTTCTCTACACCCTGCAAATACCAGTTTACTGTTATTACATTTCCCAGAACCATGAGCCATGTTATGAATAGTATATGGCTTAGACCTCTGACAGTATCAATTGAAGCTGTTGCAATTATCAGGAAAAAAAGTGTTGTGACAGCTATAGATATTTTTGCCCCCAAAGTGCCCCAAAAAACCTGTGCTGTTTTATATTCATCATCTTTATGAAGTGATATTTTTCTTGTGGCGCTTAAGTTGAATCCCCAATCTGTTATAACCGTTAGTAAAGCAATTAATGCAATGCAATAGCTTAGCGCCCCAAAATTATCTTGACCTAATGTTTTTGTTAGGTAGGGTAATGTTGCTAAAGGAGCTATGTAATTGACACTTTGAAGCGCAACCATGGAAAGAAAATTTCGATATATTCTTAAGTCCATAATTAAATAGCCTTTATACGATGGGACTTATAAATATATGTGCGCTGAACATGCTTGCTCTATTTGAGTTTTAATATGAGCGATGTGCTTTTAGGTGTGCACATTTTTTAGTCTGAGAAAGCATGTTCAGGTTTGATTCTTTGGTTTGAGTATTAAAATTATTTATTAGCTTTGTGTATTTTTATTTATTCCTCGAGTGTCAATAACATGATTTTTCTTGCTGATGCGAATTTGACTTTCTTTAAACTCTCTGTGGTCAACCAAGAGAACAATCAAATCAGACTCTGCTAGCGCAGTATCGATGTCTACCAAATTTATATTTTGAGAAAGTTTATCAGGCAGTGTTTCTATATTTGGCTCTACTGCCAGAACGGTTCCTGGATGTTCAGATGCAATTTTTTGTGTGATCGCTACAGCTGGACTCTCTCGCAAATCATCAATATCTGCTTTGAAAGCTAATCCAAAACATGCAATTGTTACTTCTTTTGATGTTTTATCTGGATTAGATTGTAGAAAATTAGCAACAGCTAACTTAACTTTATCTATTACCCACTGCGGTTTACTGTCATTGACTTCACGAGCAGTGCGGATTAAACGTGCCTGTTCAGGTGTTTTGCTGACAATAAACCAAGGATCGACAGCAATGCAGTGGCCGCCAACACCTGGTCCTGGCTGCAAAATGTTAACTCGTGGGTGACGGTTGGCCAGACTGATCAACTCCCAGACGTTGATATCCAACTCGTTACAGATCATTGACAATTCGTTCGCAAAAGCGATGCCCACGTCCCTGGAGCTGTTTTCTGTAAGTTTGCACATTTCAGCAGTGCGTGCATTGGTGACAATACATTCTCCCTGTACAAATATTTTGTATAGGGAGATGGCTAGTTCGGAACATTTTGGAGTCATGCCACCGATAACGCGGTCATTTTGGACTAGCTCACGTAGTACATGGCCAGGCAATACACGTTCAGGGCAGTGAGCAATACGGATATCAGAATCTTCACCATGAGTTTGCGGGAAGGTTAAATCCGGTCGCGCCTCAGCCAACCAAGCAGACATTTGTTCCGTAGCGCCGACAGGAGAAGTTGACTCCAATATAACTAGGTCGCCTTTTTTCAAAACTGGTGCAATGTTTTTGCTTGCGGTTTCAATATAGGTTAGGTCGGGCTCATGATCATTTTTGAACGGTGTTGGCACAGCAATCAGAAACGCATCAGCGGGTTCTGGTTTGGTTGTTGCACGCAAAAAACCTTCGGTAACTGCGGCATGTACAACCATGTCTAAATCAGGTTCGACAATATGAATTTGACCGCGATTTATAATATCTACTGCTTTTTGGTTGACATCAACACCAATAACTTTCTTTTTACGGGATGCAAATACTGCAGCAGTAGGCAGACCAATATAACCTAAGCCTATTACGGATATTGTGGTGAAAGGCATATGACTTCCTTGACAGAAAATATGTTACTTAAATTTTAGATAGAGTGCATATCAATAAAAATACTGCTCTATTTCAGATAGTTCTCGAGCAGCGCTTCAAGAATGCGTTTGCAAGCATTACCGTCACCATAGGGATTATGGGCATAGCTCATAGTCTGATAAGCGTCTTTGTCCTTTAGCAATCGGTTCAATTCCCGGACTATATCGACTGTATTCGTTCCTACCAGTTTAACTGTACCTGCAGATACTGCTTCTGGACGCTCTGTTGTTTCACGCATAACTAGTACCGGTTTCCCCAACGATGGAGCCTCTTCTTGAATGCCACCAGAGTCAGTCAAGATAATATGAGATCGGCTCATCATGTGAACGAAGGGAAGATAATCAAGTGGTGCGATTAGGTGGATATTACTAATTCCATTTAGCAGACGATTTACAGGCTCCCGAACATTTGGGTTGAGATGTACAGGGTAAACGATATCAACCTCGGGGTGCTGTTGCGCAACTTCTATCAATGCATAGCATATGCGCTCGAAACCATCTCCAAAGCTTTCACGACGGTGGCCGGTTACTAGAATAAGCTTACGTGTAGGATCCAGAAATTCAGCAGGCTTTGCCGCTTGAGCCAGTAGTTCTGAGTCTTCATCTAGACGTTTGACGACATCCAGAAGGGCATCGATTACGGTATTGCCCGTTACAATGATGCTATCAGGGTTGATGCCTTCGCGGAGCAGGTTAATCTGCGAAGTATCTGTGGGTGCGAAATTTAATTTGGCCAGTGCACCAGTCAACTTCCGATTGCCTTCTTCGGGCCAAGGCGAATACAGGTTGCCCGTGCGTAAGCCTGCCTCAACATGACCAACTGGTATTTGCTGGTAGTAAGCTGCCAGGCTGGCGGCCAATGTAGTTGCGGTATCACCGTGAACTAATACGATGTCGGGCTTAAACTCACTGAGTACGCTTTTCAAGCCTTGCAAGATTGCTGTGGTTACATCTGTCAGGTCCTGACCAGGCTTCATAATATTCAGATCAAAATCTGGAGTTATGTTGAACAAGCCCAGTACTTGATCAAGCATTTCACGATGCTGGCCAGTGACGCAAACTTTTGCTTCAAATCGTTCGTCTGCCGCCAAAGCAAGTACCAGCGGTGCCATTTTGATAGCTTCTGGTCGCGTGCCAAAAACACACAGGGTTTTCATAGAACGCTTCATGTTGTACTCGTTTGTTGAAGGTTTGAAATCGTTAATAACTACTATGTACTCAGTTGAGTTTTAAATATGAAAATTTTTGTGATTACTGCATAGATCTGATTGTTATTTCTTTTTTTAGTATTGATTAGACATGCTACCGCCCCAGGATTAGTAGCTGCTCCCTGAAAGCGGATTTACTTAGATCTGTTGTCTAGTCTGAAAATAATTAACTAAAAAAGCGCCCTTAATTTTCAAGGCGCTTGAGTATTATTTAAGCAGTAATATTGTTATGCTTTGTCGGATTTGTATTCATAGTTGTAATAGCCATATGCCCCATAACCATATTTAGCAGAAGCACGTTTTTCAACGCCATTGAAAATCGCTCCTTTAAGATCTATCCCATTTTGGGCGAAGCGTCGCATGGTCAGTTCAACTTCACGTGCCGGATTCAGCTCAAATCGGGTGACAATCAAGTTGGTGCCCGATTGGCGCCCAACAATCGCTGCATCGGTCACGGCTAGGAATGGTGGGGTGTCGAGGATGACCATGTCATATTGGGAGCTAATTTCATCAAGGAACTCACTGAAATTTTTGTGCATCAGCAGTTCAGAAGGGTTTGGCGGAACTTGACCACGACCAATTACAAAAAGATTTTCTACTTCTGTGCTGTGAGTTGCTGTACTTAGATCGCAGCGTTTGGCCAGTACATCTGATAAGCCATTTTCCACCGGGATATCAAACATTTTGTGGATGTAGCCTTTACGCATGTCTACATCGACAAGCAGCACACGCTGGCCCGATTGCGCTATAACTGCGGCCAGGTTTGAGGATACAAAAGATTTACCTACCTTGGGGCTCGGACCAGAGATCATTAGCCGGTTGTTGTCAGCTTCCAGCATGGCGAAGTGCAAGCTTGTACGCAGGCTGCGTAGTGCTTCAACCGCCAAATCGGTAGGATGGCTGCTCGCAAGTAGTGGTGTCACGCGAGTACCGCGCCCACCACTACTTTTATCATCCTCAACTTTTTGCAGTGAGCTGAATGGAATCGAGGCATATACTGGCAGACCAAGTTTCTCGATATCATCCGGGTTTTGTACGCCGCGGTTAAGTGCTTTACGAAACAGCACATAGCCGATAGCCAAAATAGCACCTAAAAAGGTTGCAATAAGTACGATCAGTGCTTTTTTAGGTTTAACCGGACTTAGCAGATCTACGTCGGCAGTATCTATCAGACGTACGTTCCCTACAGCACCTGCACGCATCACATCCAGCTCTTGAGATTTGTTAAGTAACTGAGTGTAAATCTCGGTGCTGACCTTCAGGTCGCGAGTCAGACTTAGTACCTCTTGCTGTGTAGTAGGTAAACCTTCAACCTGCTTAGCTAAGCGACTTTGTTTTGCGGTGAGTTCTGCAAGTTGTCCCATCAACGCGCGATAAGCTGGGTGTTGAGGGGTGAATTTCCGGTCCATTTCTGCTTTTTGTAATTTAAGTGCAGAGATACTTGTGTCCAGCGCCACAATTTGATCGAGAATAGCTTTTGCTTCTAGGCTGATATCAATGGATTTGCTACGTATCTGGAAGGCATTCAGAGCGTTTTCAGCCTTTTCCAAGTCTTTGCGTACTTGTGGCAGTTGATCTTTCAAAAAACCAAGACTTTGTGCTGCTTCGGCAGAAGTGCGCTCTACGTTTTGCAGTACATACAAACGTGCGATTTCATTCAGCGTAAGAATTGCCTTGGCAGGATCCTGATCCTCAAGTGCAAGGGCTATCATTCCTGAGTCTTTCCCGCGCTCAGCAACATCCAGTGCTTTTTGGTAGTCTGCGATAGTGTTAAAACGCGGGTTACGAATAATAGTAAATTTAGTTCCAGGATTGGCGTGTAAAGTTTCTACTTGAAGTTTGACACCATTCTCATTTATATCCTTGCCGGCATTGCCTTTGATCAAAAGATTATCTTCATCATCGATAAGGCTAAATGCGCCAGAATCGCCACTAATAAGTGTCAGGCTTTTTCCCAGTAGTTCTCGTGGTACTTCGAGTTGTGCAAGCTTGAGCTCTTCCCCGCCCCATCCATAGCTATTCAAGCCCAGAAGTGGGCTTGCAATTTCCCCATCTATCTCTGGTTTAAAGCGACGAGCGATAAACTCCCCAATTAGCGGGAATCGGTTGGGCCGAACATCAATATCCAATTGCAAATTATCAACGGTGGCCCCGATATTTTTACGGGACTTAATCAATTCAATTTCTGTAGTCGATGGCGACTCTTTACCCAGCAAGCTGCTGACATCAGAAAACCCCAGCGGGTCATTCTTCTTCGGCTCAACCTGAATCAACGCATTCGCCTGGTACACCGGAGTGGCCAGGAGCGCATACGCCACGCCCGCAGCCATAAATGCGCCGGTCACGCCTGCGATCAACCATTTGTGATCGATCAGCGTACCCAGCAACCCCATAAGGTCGATTTCGTCGTTATCGTCTTCGTGTTCATGGGACTTTGTCACGGGAGCTTGCTGCATAATTCGATTCTTTTTCTTCACAGTATTCGAGAATTTGCTCAGCGCTTGAGGCGCTGTGCCCATGCGTTTACAGCTTCTTCAATCAGCGCGTACGCATGGTCGAAGGCGGCTTTCCCCTGGCGATAGGGGTCGTCGATTTCACGGTTGTTTTGCCATTTACCCAACAACAACACTTTGCCGCGTGCTTCCGGTGCGATTTTCAGTACACCGTCTATATGTTTCTTCTCCATGACAAGGATGAGATCCGAGTCATTTATCAGAGAAGAGTTCAATTGGGTACCGCTGTGGTCGCCCAGGACATGACCTTTGCTCTCAAGGACAGCACGAGCGTTTTTTTCGATGGCGTGGTTTTTCAGGGCGCCCAAGCCCGCAGAGCTCACGGCGATGCCGGAGGGGGCGAGGGCAACCCGCAGCATATGTTCTGCGGTAGGACTGCGACAGATGTTGCCGACGCAGACAATCAAGATTCGTTTAAACAAGGCAGCTTCCTTTGTGCCAAATATGCTCAGCCGGCGAGAGCATTCAACTAATCGTCACGACCACCATGCCCGCGTTTGGGCAATGGTTGTACCTGTCTATAAAAGCCTATGTGCAGCAATTGCTAAGTGGACATGGCCTTCACAAGGCAACAGTTCCCTCTGTTTTAATTACAGATAAGGCCGGTGTGAAGTTGGAGGTGCCGAAAATTTTAACGGCGAAGGGTCTCTCAGATCAACCTTTATGTACAAGATGTAACGTAGGGGGCTATATATAGCCTTTTTCAACGATTTTAGTTTGACAAAAAATAACATTTTAGGGCCTTTTTTCTCGGTCAAATCAACCCCTTAGGCGCTGTTGCGTTGCGCTGGCAAGCAGGCCTAAGGGGCAGTTTTCAGGGTGCAGATGAGTATTTATGCGGCTTCCAGGGCACGTTGTGCGGGTTGGGGTTTGCGCTCACCCACTTGGGTGTGCTTTCGCGGGTGCCCATCCTTTTAGATGGCAACCTGTGCCCGGTTCTGGTGCAAGGTGGTGCCCGCTCATCGCCCTGGCTGCACGGGTGCCGGTGGCAGGGTGCACGGGCAATTTTGCGGTAGAACTGTTTAGTTATATCTGGCGCTAACTGCCGCTTGGCTCTTCAGAAGTTGCATGACTATTCACCTAAACTTAGTGGTAGTGGCACGGTGATATTGATGTTGATATCAAAACATCAAATTAAGCGATAAGCGGTAAATAGCCATGTATTACGCGCTTTTGTCACTGAGTTTGACAGTACTTATGCGCCCTAAATGTGTAGGGCGAATCTGAAATTCGCTTCAAGTTAGTGCAATTGCTCCAGATATCGCACAGCGATAAAGCAGAGCATTTAGGCCGGGCATGCGTTTTTGGCAATTTCGGATGCGGCTGGCTCCACCTGTCGAAATTTCTGACATAAAAATTGACCGGGCTCTTACGCCACAGTCTACTGTATG
The DNA here is from genome assembly GCF_001043025.1 of Pseudomonas helleri. Taxonomy (GTDB): domain Bacteria; phylum Pseudomonadota; class Gammaproteobacteria; order Pseudomonadales; family Pseudomonadaceae; genus Aquipseudomonas; species Aquipseudomonas helleri. The sequence goes on from NZ_JYLD01000005.1 coordinate 372,626, forward strand.
CATGTACAGTTTATGGAAAGGCGCGTGTCATGGGTTTCTCTCTCTTGGGTCCTCTTGCTGAAGGCAGCGTTCGCTTGCCGCTGTGTACGTTCAAGATCCCGGCGGGGTTTCCGTCGCCTGCGACGGACCATATGGAGCAGCCCATCTCGCTGGATGAGGTGCTAAGCCTGCGTGCCCCGCATGTGTATCTGGTGACGATTGATGGCGACAGCATGCAGGGGGTGGGGATTTTTTCGGGTGACCTTGCGGTGGTTGATCGTTCTATTGAGGCGGCAGACGGGGATGTGGTGGTGGCTCTGCTTAATAACGAGCCGATCTGTAAGCGGCTGTGTATTCGTGGCAAGCGCGTGGTGCTTTGCTCCGAGAACCCCAAGTACCCCGACCACCATGTGCTGGAGGGCGATGACTTGTCTATTTGGGGCGTGATTACGTATAGCGTGCGCAGCCATGGCCATTAAGTTGCCAGCGGTGTTTGCGCTGATTGACTGCAATAGTTTTTATGCCAGTTGCGAGCGGGTGTTTCGTCCGGACTTGGCCAAGGTGCCGATTGTGGTGCTGAGCAACAACGATGGCTGCGTGATTGCCCGCAGTTATGACGCCAAGCCGCACATAAAAATGGGTGAGCCGTATTTTCAGATCAAGGATCGGCTGGAAGCATTGGGGATTGTTGCGTTCTCGTCCAACTATGCGCTGTACGGCGATATGAGTGAGCGGGTGATGAGCCTGATCGAGTCTCAGCTGCCCGCCGTCGAGGTGTACAGCATTGATGAGTGTTTTGCTGACTTGACCGGTATTACCGACCCCAGCGAGGTGGGGCGCCAGTTGCGCAGCAAAATTGTGCAGTGCACAGGGATCCCGGTAGGGGTGGGTATTGCCCCGACCAAAACCCTGGCCAAGTTGGCCAACTACACGGCCAAACGGTTGCAGGCGCGTACAGGCGGGGTGGTTAATTTGTGTGGCGAGCGTGAGCGCAGTTGGGTGCTGCGTAATACGCCGGTGGCTGAAGTGTGGGGCGTGGGCCGGCGCATGACGCTGCATTTGCAAGGCATGGGCATTATGACGGCCATGGATCTGGCCAGTGCTGACCCATGGATGCTGCGCAAAAAGTTTAGCGTGGTGATGGAGAAAACCGCTCGCGAGCTGGCCGGTACGTCGTGCCTGGAGCTGGATGAGCCAGATCCGCCCAAGCAAGAGATCTGCTGTAGCCGCATGTTCGGCAAACGCCTGACCGCCATGGCACCTATTAAAGAAGCGGTCGCGACTTATATGATGCGCGCGTCCGAGAAGCTTCGGGCCCAGCGTTCTTATTGCCGCAAGGTGCGGGTGAGTATTCGTACGGGGATGTTCAACCCCGATGAGGCCAAGTACGCCAATGGTGTGGTGGTGACGTTGCCGTACCCGACCGACGACGTGCGCTTGCTCACCAAGGCCGCGGTTGATGCGGTGGAGTTGGTGTTTCGGCCGGGTTTTAAATACAGCAAGGCAGAGGTGCTGTTGCTGGATCTGCGCCAGCCGGGCGAGTTTACCGATGATCTGTTTGCGATTAACCAGCCTGCGGAGGCGTCGCGGGTGATGGCGGTGCTGGACGAGATCAACGGGCGCTGGGGGCGTGGCACGTTACGCACGGCCAGTGTGCCGAGCCATCCGGAGTGGGCCATGCGCCGTGACTTGATGAGCCAGGGCTATACCACGCGGCTGGACCAACTGTGGCGGGTGGGGTGAGGTGTTTGTATGAATACACGGTTGGGCTGACGCGCCTGTCGCCAAGCAGGCGCGTGCTGCTTTAGTGCGTGGTTAAACCATCCAGCGACTTATCGACGTACGCCCTGGCCAGCTCCACCAGGTGCACGGTCGATAACACCAAACTGCGCGCGTGCCCGCTCATGCCATTTCCTGCCTCACTCGCGGAGGCACCCGCGCAGCGCAACAAGTCTGACGCTTGGGCCAAAGCCGCTTCTAAATTGACGCTGTCCGGGATGACATACGTGGCCAGGTCCACGTGTCGTGGAGGTTTGGGTTCGAGCAGGTAAAAATCCAGCGCGCGCTCGGCGGCCGCACGGTCTAACAGCACATCGTTGCACTGGGCAGCATCGAGCAAGGGAAGGGTGGGTGGATCGGGGACAATCTTTTTCATGGGTACAACTCCTAATCACTTAAAGGAGCTGTCACCTGTCGCGACTAAACGAGTGGGTGGCAGCCGTACGCAGGTTAGTCGACCGGTGATCAGGAAACCCGGCGCGCCCGAAGGCGCCCTGCGCACGGCCACCATAAAACGCGGCCGAAAAAAAACGCCTCGCACAGGTGGCGCCTTGCGCCTGATCACTTGCCGGGCGACTAAACCCAACCGCTGATGGACAGCGATGGGCCGAGACTATGCCTCGAACTGGACAGGCGCAAGCGAACGGGATTTTCTCGGAAGTTTCGCGCAATTGAAAGCGAACTGTCGTACGAAATGGCTGATTTTTAAGTGCTGCTGACGTTTTTCATCGCAGTTTGTGGCTGTTTGCCATTGCTTAAATTTGCAACGGTTTCGTTTGAATGTTGCCTTTATTTGAAGCATGCCTTGGCCCGGTGGTGGCTGGCATAGATTTTGTAGAGCGCCCGCGTGGAGAAACCCTGAGAAGGGTGCTTTACTCCAACCCACTTAAAGCGAGAGCTCCGGCGGTAAGGGGTTCAACACGGTGAATACACTGAACGAAGGCCGATCAAGGCTGGAAACCCAGGCCGACTGAATTAAGGACTCTTCATGCCTACAACGCCGGCCACACTTTTAATTGTTGATGATGACGAAGGCATCCGTAAGTTGCTGGAGATCATGCTGGAGGATCAGGGCTATCAAACGCTCAGCGCCCCTTCGGGTGAAATGGCCCTGGCCATGGTGGCCAGGCAACCGCCCGACTTGATCTTGCTCGATGCCATGATGCCGGGCATGGACGGCTACCAGGTGGCCCGCCACATCAAGGCGAACGTGGCGACCGCGAATATCCCGATCATCATGTTGTCGGGCCTCAGCCAGCAAAGCGCGCGGCTTTCAGGGCTGGAGGCGGGCGCCGAAGAGGTGCTCAGCAAACCGGTGGTCAATGATGAACTGTGGCTCAAAGTGCGCAACCTGCTAAGGCTCAAGGCCTTTGGCGATCATCAGGTGGTGCACAGCTTGATGCTCGAGCAGCAATTGCAAAAGCGCACCATCGACGTTGAGCGGTTTCGTTCCGCCATGGGCAGCGACGAGCGCCTGTTGAAAATGGCCAACTACGACCCGCTGACTGGCTTGCCCAACCGCAATCTGTTCTACACCACCTTGCAAATGGGCCTGACCCAGGCCGAGCTTAGAGGCTGGCAACTGGCGGTGTGTACGGTCGACCTGAATGACTTTAAAAGCTTCAACGACGTGTGGGGGCATTTGATTGGTGATCAGGTGCTGGCCGAGTTTTGTCGTCGGCTGTCCAACTGCCTTAACGTTACCGACACCTTGGGCCGTATGGACGGTCATGAATTGGCCTTGATCTTGATGATCCGCAAAGGCCAGACGGGGCCCAAACAGATCGTGGACCGTATTCGAGAGGTGCTGCGCGAGCCGTTCAGGGTTCAGGAGCAAGACGTGACCATGACTGCCAGCATGGGGCTTGCCCTGTACCCCGATGATGGCGCCGACGCCGAGGGGCTGATCAAACAGGCCAGCACCGCGATGAACCGCGCCAAACAGGCGGGCAGGGATACCTACCGGTTTTACACCGCGCAAATGAACGTCGAAGTGCAGGCACGCCAAGAGCTCGAAACGGCGTTGCGTGATGCGGTACGCAAGCAGGCGTTTGAGCTGTATTACCAGCCGAAGATAAGCCTGCGCGACGGCACCATGTGCGGGGTTGAAGCGCTGTTGCGCTGGCATCGCCCGGGGCTGGCGAGCGTGCCGCCGTCGGTATTTGTGCCGATTCTGGAAGAAATGGGGCTTATCTCCATGGTGGGGCAGTGGGTGATTGCCAGGGTTTGTAAGCAAATTGCCTATTGGCAGCGTTCCGGTTTAGGCGTGTCGCAAGTGGCGGTCAACGTCTCGGCGCAGCAGATAGCCGAGGGGGATTTTGTGCAAGACATCCAGCGCTCGCTGGACGAACATCAAATCGAGGCTAAATGGCTGGAGCTGGAGTTGACCGAAAGCTCCTTGATGTTCAACACCCCCGAGACCATAGCCAGTTTGTTGGCGTTGCGAGACATCGGGTTGAAGATCTCCATAGACGACTTTGGCACGGGGTATTCGAGCCTTGCTTACTTGAGTCGTTTCCCGATTGATAAATTGAAAATCGACATCGCTTTTATCCGCGAAGTCCCGCACAACGTCCAGGACGCGGCCATTACCCGCACCATCATCGAACTGGCTCACAGCCTCAACTTGCAGGTGATTGCAGAAGGTGTTGAAAACTGTGAGCAACTGGCGTTTTTGACAGAGAACGGCTGTGATCAAGTCCAGGGTTACCTGTTGAGCCGGCCATTGCCGACAAAAGAGCTGGAGACGTTATTGCGCGAACAGAGATGTTTTACGTGAGACGCACAGTTGTACCGCGCCCGCTTGTAGTCGCTGACGAGGCACGAGGCTGCGAAAGATCAAAAGATCGCGAGGCAAGCGCATACACCTGTAGCAGTTGACGAGCCTTGCGAGGCTACGCAATAGCCAAAATCATAAGATCGCAGCCTGCGGCGGCTCCTACGCTATTACCGCGCACACCTGTAGTCGCTGACGAGGCACGAGGCTGCGAAAGATCAAAAGATCGCGAGACAAGCGCATACACCTGTAGCAGTTGACGAGCCTTGCGAGGCTACGTCCGGGCGCGCAGCGGCCGCAAAAGGGGCCAAGATCAAAAGATCGCAGCCTGCGGCGGCTCCTACGCTATTACCGCGTACACCTGTAGATCAAAAGATCGCGAGACAAGCTCGCTCCTACAGGTGTATTGCGCACACCTGTAGTCGCTGACGAGGCACGAGGCTGCGAAAGATCAAAAGCTACCCGCGTTTAAACACTAATGCCGTCAGACGTGTTTGTACGTAGGTCTGACCTGGCGCTGTCGGTGCGCTGGTCATTACCGCTAACGCCAATGTTTGATCCTGCATCTGTAAGGTTCCACATAACGACTGTACGTGGGATGAGTGTGCAGTGCTCAGTGCCACTGATTGCAGCACTAACCCGCTGGCCATGGCTTTGATGTCGGTAAACCCCACTATCTGTGTCTGACCCTCGGCATTGATCAAAAAGCCCTGCACGCGGCCCACTCGACCTTCTTTGGTGGCTTCAACCCACAGGTTTAAACCCGTGCCGTCCGGCGCGATCCATGTGCCTGTCAGCGGGTTGTCGACGCTCGACGCTATGGCCGTAGCCCCTGTCGGCACCCCGCGTTGCATACGGCCGGGCCTGCGATACACCAATTTGTCGACGTAGGTTCCCTGCGTGGCAAGCCCCGCAAAGTCACTGCTGGCGACCAGTAAATGCGAGAGGGTCAACACCTCTTCCTTACCCTGCAAACTGATTTGCCCGCAAAGTGAGGATGACCAGTTCCAGCTGGGGTCTGCCGTGCCCTTGCCAACGCAATGCCAGTCGATGGCCAGCGCCACGGGTTGGCCCTGTGTCGCCGTGGCGGCTGTGCCCAGTTGGTAACCGCTGACTTCGTACTGCCCCGTGGAGCCCGTTGAAGACTGGTAAACCCCCGACACTTTATTACCCTCAACGACCAGGCTCATCAGCGAGCCGTATTCATTGGTCCAAAGGCCTGCAACCGGGCTCATTGCAACGCCTTCCCTTGCGTCTCCGGAATAAACACCACCAGCAGCACGGTGACTAACATGAATCCGTTGATAAGGGTGGTGGTCAGGTTGAAGGATGATCCGTAGGCCACCAGCACGCCGATGATGGACGGTGCCAGGATGTTGGCCACGCGTTGGGCAAAGACTGCCCAGCCATAGCCGATGGTGCGCAGTGGGGTGGGGTAGAGTTCGGCGATCCAGGTGCCCCACACGCCCCAGGCGCCGAGGCTGAAGAAGGCCAGGGCAAAGTTGCTGAGGTAGAGCATTTCCAGGCTCTGGACGTTGGCAAAGGCGTACCCGGCCACCACGGAGGCGCTGATGAAAGCGATGATGACTTTTTTACGGCCCAAACGGTGGGTCAGCCAGGAGGCGGCCATGTAGCCCGGGATCATGCACAGGGCTGACAGGGCAATAAAGCCATAGCTTTGCGGCAAGTTGAGGCCGCGCTGCTGGAGTAAGGTCGGGAGCCAGGTTTGCAAGCCCCAATAGCCCCACGAGAAGGTGAAGTTGACGGCAATTTGCAACACGCTGACTTTGCACAGCGCGGCTTTGAACAGTTCACGCTGATGGCCGCGGCTGGTCTGGTCGATGTGCAGCCGGCAATGCTCCGGGACTTGCACCGCGCCCCGGCTGAGCCGGGCAATCACTGCGCGGGCCTGGGTTTGTTTACCGGCACCTGCCAGCCAATAAGGCGATTCCGGCACCCAATACGCAACCACCAACGCCCATAAACTGCCCATTGAGCTCAGCACGATAATCGCCCGCCAGCCCCATGGCAGCAGCCACACGGTCGCGCCCAGCGCCAATAACATGCCGACCGGCCAGCCTGCCGCGAGGTACACCGACAACGCGCCGCGATAGCGCAGTGGCAGCAACTCCTGAAAGTGGGCAAAGGTGACGACCATCATGCCCACCGCCGCCACACCCGACAGCAGTCTGAGGCTGTACAGGGTGACGTAATCGGGGGCAAAGGCGCTGGCCAGCGAGATCACGCCATAGGTCGCCAGGCTCAATATGATGGCGCGTTTGCGGCCAATGCGTTCGGCCACTTTGCCCCAGCCCAGCGACCCCAGCAGCATGCCGATAAACATGGCGCCAATCAGGTTGCCGACGGCGATGGTGTCGAGGCCGAAGTCGTTGGCGATCAGTGGCGAGGTGTAGACGATGATCATCATTTCCCACGCTTCAATCGCGAAGACAAAAAACAGCGCCAGGCAGCTTTTTAAATGTTCGCGGGTCAAGGGGACGGTGCGAAATACATCACCGACCTGCCGGGTTGTTGTGGTGTCAGGCGTCATGCTCATAAGGGCTGCATCCAGGATTAGGCGTTGATGCGGTTGCCAATTGGCACCGGTTCTTGAAACAGCCCGAAGGCCTTGATCTCTGCTTCGGATGGCGGCTCACAACTGCCTACCCGGCTGGGGCTCCAGCCAAAGCGGCGTTTCATGCCCGCTGCGGCCTCGGCCACTTTGAACGCAGCGACCACCGGGTCGATGACCGGTACGCCGATTTGCGCCTGTACCTCTTCGAAGAAGCCGAACTCGATGGTGCAACCGAGGATGATGGCTTCTGCGCCGTCCTCTTCGACAGCCCGCCGGGCCTGTTCAATGATGGTTCGGCGGGTGAGGGCGTGATCGCGCTGGAACTCGTCAACGCCCATGCCCAGCGAGCGCATGGAGGCCAGCCGGTCTTGCGCGCCGTAAGCCCGGATGCGCCCGTGCATCTGTTCTATCCATTTGTTGCGCCCCACAATGATCGAGAACCGGTTGGCCAGATTGGCAGCCACTTGTACGCTGGCCTGGCAAGGGCCGATGACCACTGTCTGGCCAGAGATTTCTCGGGCATCTTCAAGGGCCGGGTCGTAGAAGCAGCCCAGCACCAATGCGTCGATGTTGTGCTGGGCGCTGTCGCGGGCTATGTGCACGATGGGCGCGTAGGTCAGCGCTTCATACGCGCGGTATTCGAGATGCGTGGAGCTGGCCGCCATGGCCAGCGACAGCACTTCAACGCGGGTCGAAGGCAGTTTGATGGCGTGCAGCAACTCACTGATCGGCGCATCGAAGGTGGGGCGGCCAATCGGGTTCAGCCAGCGCACGGTGACCGGCACGTCGTGTGCCGGGGTGGGGAATGTCGGGGTGTCCATGGGCGTGTCCTCGCAAGGTTAAAAGAACTTCACCAGCGCCATGGTCAGGGCGTTGGAATGCTTGAGATTGGCGCTGTGGTAGTAGTCAACATTGAGGTTGGCGGAGATGAAGAGGCCGTCCTCGGCAAACCCGGTGTAGGTCATGGACGGGCCGATCTTGCCGGCCCGCGACACGTTGAAGTCCGAGGCGGTGGTGTTGTTGATGTGGTAGACGTGGTGCACGCCCAGCCACAGGTCTTCGGTCACCAGATACCCGGCGGCAATGTCGCCCAGCCACAGGCTGACCCCGCCGCGCAGTTGGGCGGGATCGCCCGCGCCCAAGTCGGTCGAATGGCGGTTGCGGGCGGCATAATGGATGCCTGCGGGGGTGAAGGTGACGGCGAAACGACCCACGCGCAGGTAATTGGCGACGCTGAAACTCACGGCATAACGATTGGCAAAGGCGCCGTGGCCGGTCAGGTCGTCATTGCCGTTGGGGAATTCGACCATCAGCGTAGGGTTGGTCCAGAACGTGGTGTAGTCATCTGAACCCATGTCGCTGGTGGGCTCGACCACGTTGTAGTAGTACGAAAACCCGACATTGGGCGAGGCAATGCCCCACGCGCTGCTGTCACGGGCGCCGTTGCTGCTGGCGTAGCCGGGGATGGCGCCTACCCAAAATTGCAGTTGATCACGGGTGGTGCCGGTGAAGCCGGTTTCGGAGAAGTACGCCAGCACCGTATTGGCGGCCACGCTGAGGTCGCCGTCGGTGGTGCGGTTGAGCATCGGAAATGACTCCACCGCCCAGCTGCCCGGGATTCCGGGTTGGGCGAATCCGATAAATTGCTCGCCCAGAGCCAGCGGGCTGGAACTCAGGGTGCAAGCGAGTGCAAGACCGACGCTGAGGCGCCGTGCAAAGTGTGTGTGCATGGTTGAGCTCTCTTTATTGTTGTTTTTGTTTGAAGCCGTGTTTCAGCCCAGGTCAGCCTTGAACGCCATACACCGCGTGGGCGGTGGCGGCGTCGACATAGCCGTTTTTCAGGTCATCGCGCACCGCGTCCTTGCAGCGTTTGCCGGGTGGGCCAAAGCCGCCGCCCGCGCCGGTGCGTACGCGCACCAGGTCACCCGCATTCAGGGGGATGCTGCTGGCCATGGCGTAGCGTTCGTGCGCGCCGCTGTGCTGGCGGATCACTTCTACGTAGTTGAGCGAGCCGGGCTCCCCCTGTTGCAGGCCCCACGGCGGCACGACCGAGCGGGTGTAGCCGCAGGTCATGAAGCTGGCGTCGGAGCGCACCCGATAGTCGATGCAGATACCCCGGCCACCCCGAAACTGGCCGTGGCCGCCGGGTTCGTCGTTGAGTGCCATGCGCTCGACATACAGGCCGTAGCGGGCTTCGCAGATCTCGACCGGGCAGTTGTAGGTTTCGCCATGCAGGCCTGAGTACATGGCGTTATTGCCGTCGCGACCCGGTTCGGCGCCCCAGCCGCCGATTTCGGGTTCGACCAGGGTGAACAGGCGCCCGGTGTCCGGGTGCACGCCGCCAATGATGGTGGCGCACACCGAGGCGAAATTGCCGGCTGGCAGGCGCTCGGGGAACGCTGTGGCCAAACAGCGCAGGAGCAGGTCGTAGACCCGGATCATGTTTTCGAAATAAAAGCCCTCGGCGGCGGGTGCCTGCGCATCAAACAAGGAACCGGGGCGCGTCAGTACCTTGAGCGGGCGAAAGGTGCCGCCATTGGTTACGCCCTGCGGAGCCGTCAGCGCCTTGAATGCCATTTGCGCTGCCACCACGGCTCCGTCGCGGCTGAGGTTGACGGGGCCTGCGCACTGGTCGGGGTTGTCGCGCAGATCAATCAGCAGTTGTGTGTGGCTGATGGTAATACCGACCTTGAACACGCTGCCGTCGTCTTGCGGTTCGCTCAGGCTGAGGGTTGTGCCGGGCAAGGTTTGGAGGGCCTTGAGCGAGATTTTTTCGCCCAGGTCCATAAAGTCGCGCATGGCCTGCAAAAACAGATCGGTGCCGTATTTGCTGTTCAGTTGTTGCAAGCGCAGAGCGCCACCGCGCACGGCGGCGATACCGGCCCACAAATCACCCTCCATAAAGTCCGGCATGCGCGAATTGGCGCGCAATATTTGCAGCACCGAACGAATCGGCTGCCCGCGGCTGATCAACTTGACCGACGCCAGGCGCAAACCCTCCTGAAAAATATCAACGGCTTCGGTCGATAACGAGCCGGGCACCATGCCGCCCACGTCATTCCAGTGGGCGATGTTGGCCGTCCAGGCCACCAGTTGCCCGTCAGCAAACACCGGCATGGCCAGCACCACGTCATTGAGGTGTGTGACTGCGCCGCCGTCGTGTGGGTCGTTGCTGATAAACACGTCGCCGTCTTCGATTTCATCGGCGTGGTGGTGCTTGAGGATTTGCTTCACGGCCTTGTCGAGCACACCGACAAAGGCCGGGATTCCGGCGCCTGAGCTGGCGATGTCGCCCTGTGCGTCGGTAATGCCGGTGCCCATGTCGAGCACTTCATAAATAATCGGGCTCATCGCGGCCTTGCGCATGGCGGCAAACATTTCGTCAGCGATGGCCTGCAAAGCGTTCTGGATGATGTCGCGGGTAAAAATATCGAGGCTGTGCATGTTTACGCTCCGTTGCCATCGAGGGTGATATGCAAGTTGCCGAGGTGATCGACCCGCACGTGATTGCCGGGGTGGATCACCACCGTGGTGCCTGAGTCTTCAACGATGGCCGGGCCGCAGAAGGTCATGTTCGGCTCGAGCAAGGCGTAGTCGTAGAGCGCGGCCTGATGCACGCCCTGAAGGGCAAAGTCGACGTTGCGCTGGCCTTTGCTGGCGGCTTGCAAGGTGCGGCCGGTGACGGGCAGGGCCTGGGGGATTAACTTGCCGATCTCGGCCACGGCTATCAGGTGAAAACCGACAATTTCAACCGGTGCCTGCAGCCGGTAGGTGTAGTGCTGCTCGTATAACGCGTGAAAACGCTGCTCGATAGCGGGCCAGTGTTCGGCGATGGCTTCATGGCTGTTTAGCGCAACCTCGACCGAGTGCTCCTGGTTTTGATAACGCAGCTTGGCGAACACCTGCAGTTGCACCTGAGCTGGCGCCATGTTCTCGGCCGCGAATTGCTCGCGGGCCGCGTGCATCAGCGTTTCAAGTGCACATTGGGTGTCAGCCAGGGCGGCGGGTTGGGTGGTGTCCACGAAGCGGTTGATAAACAGGTCGCGGCGCAGGTCAGACAGGGTCATGCCCCACGCCGAAAACACCGCTGCGCTGCGCGGGACGATGACCTTTTTAACCCCCAGCTCTTGCGCGAGGGCTACGGCGTGCAGGGCACCGCCACCACCAAACGCCATCAAGGTGAGTTCGCGCGGGTCATGGCCACGGCTTAGCGAGACCAGCTTTAGCGCGTTGACCATGTTGTCATTGGCCAGCCGCACGATGCCGCGTGCGATCTCGATGGGCGGCAGCTGTAAACGCTCGCTGAGCCGGTCCAGCCCGCGGGCGACTGCGCCTTGGTCGGCGGTCAGTTCGCCGCCGCAAAAATAGTCCGGGTTGATCCGGCCCAAGGCCAGGTTGGCGTCGGTGGTGGTGATGTGTTCACCGCCATTGCCATAGGCGGCCGGGCCGGGCAAAGCCCCTGCGGACTGTGGCCCTACGTGCAGTTTGTCAAAATCATCGACCCAGGCAATCGAGCCGCCACCGTTGCCGATCTCTACCAGATCCACCACCGGCACCATGATCGGATAGCCCGCGTGGGTGCTGTCACGCTCAATCCAGTAGTCGGTCTTGATGCTGACCTGACCGTTCTGGATCAAGGCGCACTTGGCGGTGGTGCCGCCAATGTCCAGCCCAAGCAGGTTGGGTTCATCGATCAAACGCCCGAGTTCGGCTGCCGCCCAAAAACCGCTGGCAGGCCCGGATTCGACCATGGTGATGGGGGTTTCACGGGCGTGCGCCAGGCTGTCGACACCGCAGTTGGACTGCATGATGTACAGCGGCGCCTGATACCCCGCGTTGCGTAAACCGGCCTGTAATTCATCGAGATAGCGCGCCGCAATGGGCTGTACGTATGCCGACAGTACGGTGGTGCTGGAGCGCTCGTATTCGCGCCACTCGCGGGTGATCTGGTGTGAAGCAACCACCGATACGTCGGGCCAGAGCCTGCGGACTTCGGCCAGCAGTGCTTGTTCATGAACGGGGTTGGCGTAGGCGTGAAGCAGGCAGATGGCTACTGCTTCGACGCCTTCACAGCGCAAGGTATTGAGCAGGTCGGGCAGTGTCGACAGGTCCAGTGGCTCGCGCTCGCGGCCATCGGTGTGCAAGCGGCCATTAACTTCCAGGCGCAGGTAGCGCGGCACGAAAGGGGCGGGTTTGACCCATTTGAGGTTGAAGTAATCCGGACGATTGGCCCGGGCAATCTCCAGAATGTCGCGAAAACCGCTGGTGGTGATCAGCGCCGTTTTGACACCCCGGCGCTCGGTCAAGGCATTGATCACCACCGTGGTGCCGTGAGCGAGAAAATCAACCTTTTCCAGCGCCACGTCGGCTTTTTGAATCACGTTGAGCACGCCTTCGGCGAAGTTTGGTGCGGTGGTGTCGACCTTGGCCGTGCGAATCTGTTGTTGGCCAGTGGCGGTGTCGGTTTCGAAATACACCAGATCCGTGAACGTGCCGCCGACATCCGTTGCAACCCGTACGATTTTGCCGTCCATACCCACAGGGCATCTCCTGTTGTGATTGTTTTTGCTGGAGGCAGCGCAAGGCCTGCCCGGCGTTGTACCGGGGTCGATGCTAGGGGGGCGTGTGGGCGGGGGGCTACGGAGCCGAAGGGTAGGGCAGCCGCATGTTCTGCCATGAGCTACCCCAACGGGTAGGTTTGGCGTTTGAATACCGATTACAACGGTGGGGCAATCAGGCCTTGGCGCAGGGCCATGTTGATGGCGCTGGTGCGGTTGTCCACCGACAGCTTGGTGTAGATGTTTTTTAGGTGGAATTTCACGGTGTTTTCAGACACGTCCAGCGCCTGGGCAATGGCTTTGTTGGGCTGGCCGCAGGCGAGCAGTGTCAGGACTTGGGTTTCTTTAGGGCTGAACGGGATCTTTACCCGCAACGGCTGCGCACGCCAACTGCGCAGCCGGCTAATCAAGGGTTGCAGCACCGGCAGCGCCTCTGTGTAGTCTTCCAGCACGGGCAGCAGGCACGGCCCGACCTCCAGCAGCAAACCGGGCACCGCGTTTTCACACAGCGGCAGCAGGGTAGTGAGTACGTCGTCTGTCTGCTGGGGGATTTGCGCTTTGTGCAAGGCCACCAAAGCCAGCAATTTCAAGCGCCAACTCGGCAGCAGCAACCCTTTGTCATGTAAATGCGCAGCGTCACGTTGCAGGCGATTGAACGCAACCTGTGAGGCACCGGTGGCGATGTGCAAGCGGCTCAGCGCCAGGCTGGCCGCTTCGAGGTTGCGCCAGTCTTGCTGGGGGCTTTGGGTGTGCAGGTCCGCTTGCTGCGCCTCTTTGCGGGCTTGGGTCAGCATCCCGCCCTGTACCAGCGCGTCGACCCGCCAGGCGTTGATCAACTGCTGCAATCGCGGCCAATTACGGATGCTGGCCAGTTGTGAAACGCGATCCAGCTCAAGTAGAGCAGGGTGCAAGCCCTTGGCCTGCAAGGTGGTGCGCCACGTGACTTCGGCGGTGCCTGCCACGACTTCCAGCCAGCCGTCGGCATATTCCAGCGCCGCCCAGCCGTCGTTGAGCCACGGCATCGTTTGCTCCCAGTGGCCTTGCCAATAATCCTGACGGGCCTTTAAACAGCCGATGAGTGCTTTTAACGAACTTTCGCCACCAAAGTGGCTATGGACAAAGGCCAGCGTGCTGTTGATCAAGGCGCTGGATGCCTGCATTTGCCCGCTCAGGGCCAGCAGTTGCGCCTCGTGCAGGCAGCAGTAACTTTCGCCGCGCGGGCTGGCCACCAACTGCATTTGTACCTGCGCTGTGCGGATGCTGCGCAGAGCATTTGGTATATCGCCATGTGTCAGCAGATGCAGGGTGTTTACACATTCAAGCGTGGCTTGGGCGAGCAGTTCTTCGGGGTGCTCGCCCAGGCCAGGGGGCAGCTCGTCATGCGTAAAGCGGTCCAGATACGCATTGGACAAGGTGCGGATCACATAAAAATCGCGCAGCAGGCGGGGTTCTCCTTGCAGCGACTTTTGCGCGAGTTCCAGCCGTTGCGTACACAGGGCATGCTTACCCAGTTTGGCGTGCAAATAGGCTTGCAGCAGCAACAGGTCGGGCGCATTGCGCCGGGTCTGCTCATCAAACTGTTGCACCAGGCTTTGTGCGTAGCGAATGCCCTGGCGCAGTACCAGCGCCCAGCCGCCCGCCTGCACCACCAGGTTGATTGCCAGCGCGGTGTCCTTGGCTTTCAGGGCGTGGGCCACGGCTTGTACCCAATCGCTGGCTTGCGCCAACCAATGAGCGGCGGCGCGGTGGATGCGCCGGGCTTGCGTCAGGCGCACCCGCGGGCCCAAAAAATCACGCAGCAGGCCGTGATAACGAAACCATTGGCGCTCGGCGTCCAGTGGCATCAGCAGCGCATCGAGGTGGCCGAGCTGGCTGAGTAATTGCACGCTGTCCGTGCGTTCACGTACGGCATCGGCCAGCTCGGCATTGAAGCGTTCGAGTAATGACGTTTCGAGCAAAAAAAGCTGGCATTGCGGCGAGAGGCTGTCCAGCACTTGCTCGGCCAGGTAGTCAGCCACATCGGTAACACAACCGCAAAACGCCCCCAAACCGTACACATTGCCTTCATGGCTTTCTCGCCAAAGGCGCGCCAACTGCACGGCGACGGCCCAGCCTTCGGTGGTGCGATGGATGTGCTGAACATCGCTGGTCTGGGCGTGTGCTCCGAGAATGCTGCGGGTCTCGTCCTCGGACAGGCTCAGTTGGTGGGCAGACACTTCCTGCACCCAGCCTTTGGTTTTCCAGCGGGCCAGGGGCCAGGCCGGGCGGGTGCGGCTGGCGACCACCAGATTCAGCCAGGGTGTTGCCTGTTCAAGCAGCGTGCAGACAATGTGATCGACTTCTTTGCAGGTCACGTAGTGATAGTCGTCCAGCAGCAGCGTGATAGGGTGGTCAGCGTGAGACAACGCGTGCAGCAACGCAGACAGGGTTCGCAGCGGCTGGGCGTCCAGCGATTGAGTGGCGGCCAGGTGTGACAGCGGCCCCAGCTCCAACCCGGCGCGTTCGAGGGCCAGAATAAGGTAGGCCAAAAAGCGATTGGGTTCGGCGTCGGCTTCATCCAGCGAAAGCCAGGCGAGGTGCGCAGGGGCAGGGCGAGCCAGCAGTTCCTCGCGCCATTGCATCAACAAAATGGTTTTGCCGTAGCCGGCGGGTGCGACGACCAGCAGCAAAGGGGGTGAAGGTTGCTGGCGCAATGACGCGAGCAGGGTTTCGCGCACCTTAGACGTCAGCAGAGTATGCGGCGGGGTCAATTTACCGATCCAGCACCAGGTGCTGGATGAAGTGGGCTGAATGCTCATGGTGAGAAGGCCGATCTCAAGGGCTGAGCATCCAGAGCTTGTCCCCCTCGGCCAGCACCGCCAAGTCGGCCATTGCCGAGTTCCGCGTAAGAAGTTGCCCTACAGCCCGTAGTCGCTGACGAGGCACGAGGCTGCGAAAGATCAAAAGATCGCGAGGCAAGCTCGCTCCTACAGATGTTTTGCGTGCAACCTGTAGCAGTTGACGAGCTTTGCGAGGCTACGTCCGGGCGCGCAGCGGCCGCAAAAAGGCCAAGATCTAAAGATCGCAGCCTGCGGCGGCTCCTACACTTTTACCGCGTACACCTGTAGTGCTGACGAGGCACGAAGGCTGCGAAAGATCAAAAGATCGCGAGCAAGCTCGCTCCTACAGATGTTTTGCGTGCAACCTGTAGCAGTTGACGAGCTTTGCGAGGCTACGTCCGGGCGCGCAGCGGCCGTAAAAGGGCCAAGATCAAAAGATCGCAGCCTGCGGCGGCTCCTACGCTTTTACCGCGTACGCCTGTAGTCGCTGACGAGGCACGAAGGCTGCGAAAGATCAAAAGATCGCGAGCAAGCTCGCTCCTACAGATGTTTTGCGTGCAACCTGTAGCAGTTGACGAGCTTTGCGAGGCTACGTCCGGGCGCGCAGCGGCCGCAAAAAGGCCAAGATCAAAAGATCGCAGCCTGCGGCAGCTCCTACGCTTTTACCGCGTACGCCTGTAGTCGCTGACGAGGCACGAAGGCTGCGAAAGATCAAAAGATCGCGAGCAAGCTCGCTCCTACAGATGTTTTGCGTGCAACCTGTAGCAGTTGACGAGCCTTGCGAGGCTACGTCCGGGCGCGCAGCGGCCG
>NZ_JYLD01000006.1 GCF_001043025.1 Pseudomonas helleri
CTGCTGACCACGAGCGTGGATGCCGGCTGGCGGCTTGCCTGTCATGACGCCGCCGGGCAGTTGCGTGATAGCTGGGACGGGCGCGACACCCATCGGCGCTTTACCTACGATGAACTGATGCGACCAGTGAATGTGTTCGAACACGAGCCGCCGCTGTGCGTGGAGCGTTTTACCTACGCGGGTGCCGACGAAGAAGACGCCCACCACAACCGCTGCGGGCAACTGCTTCGCCACGATGATCAGGCGGGCAGTCTGTGGCATGACGCATTTGCCCTCACCGGGCAGCCGCTGAGCGAAGCCCGGCGATTCTGCACTGCACTGACGCAGCCCCATTGGCCCGCATCTGAAGCTGATCTTGAAGACGCGGTTTACACCACACGCTGGCGTCACGATGCTTTGGGCACGGTCATCGAGCAAATCGATGCCCTTGGGCATGTGCAACGTTTTGAATTTGATGTGGCCGGGCAACCTTTTGCGTCCTGGCTGGACGACGTTGCCCTGCTCAAAAGCACGACCTACAACGTCTTTGGTCAGGTAGAAATTGAGCTGGCAGGCAACGGCGTCACTACCACGGCCTATTACTCGGCTCGGGACGGTCTGCTGTCCAACCTCAAGGCCAAAAGGTCAGACGGCAAGACGCTACAGGACCTGAACTACCAGTACGATCCGGTAGGCAACATCACCCGCATCGAAGACCTTGCCCAGTCAGTGCAATGGTTTGCCGGGCAGCGTATTCAGGCAGTCAGTACCTTCACCTATGACACGCTCTATCAACTGATCAGCGCCACCGGTCGCGAAAACGCCAGCCAAACCATCGGCCCGGGTCTGCCGGGGCTAGAGATCTTCGGCCCGGTAGATGACAGCCGTTGGCGCACTTACAGCCAGACCTACAGCTACGACAGTGGCGGCAACCTGACCCGGCTCAAGCACGCTGCCGGAGCTGGCAACAGCTGTACCCGCGAAATGGTCGTCGACGCACGCAGCAACCGCAGCCTGTTCAAGGACGGTTCGCCGATAGATTTTGCCAAGGCGTTTGATGCCAACGGCAATCAACAGGCTCTGGCACCGGGCCAACTTATGCAGTGGGACAGCCGCAACCAGTTGCAGCACGTAACGCAGGTGCAGCGCGAAGATCCCGATGGTCAGGACGACGATACGGAAACCTACATTTATGACGGCGGCGGCCAGCGCGTGCGTAAAGTGCGCCGCGCCAAAACCCTTGGCGGTGAACACATCAGCGAAGTGCGCTACTTGCCGGGGCTGGAGATCCGCAGCCGAACGACAGGCGAGCAATTGCACGTGGTGCTTGCCCAAGCGGGGCGTAATGCCGTGCGTTTGTTGAACCGTGATAATGGCCAGCATCAACACCGTTACAGCGTGAACGACCATTTGGGCAGCAGCACGCTGGAGCTGGATCAAAATGGCGAGTTGCTGAGTCAGGAAAGTTACTATCCCTACGGCGGTACGGCTTGGTGGGCGGCCAAAAATGCACTGGAAGCCCGCTACAAAGTGATTCGTTTTTCGGGTAAAGAACGGGATGCAACCGGGTTGTATTACTACGGGTTTAGATATTACGCGCCGTGGTTGCAGCGCTGGATTAATCCGGATCCGGCGGGGGATGTGGATGGATTGAACCACTATCGGTTTGTAGCAAACTCCCCAATACGTCTGACCGATAATGATGGACGAAACTTTGAAGACGCCATTGTCAAAACGCCTTATAGAAGAAAAGAATCTTCAGGACGCTTTTTAATTAGAACTTTGGGAGCACTCAACACTTCTCTAGCAGCAGAAGTTGCTTTTTCTGACGAGATCAACTTAACCGAAGTTCACCCTTTGGACATGTCGGAGTATGTTAATCGCTTTGATGCATTAAGCATGGATGAAAAAGCGGCCATTCGGGGATGGAGCAGTATTGGCGACGCATTTGAATACCATGATTTCATGGATAGCGATGATTACCCGGACGCTATAAGCTACGAACTCAATCAACATCTTGCCGAAAACAAGCCTCTGGATAATAAATTCCGAAAAGCCTATGTAAACTTACAGTCGAGCATTAGCAAACTCACCATTGACAAAGCGGTTCTACTGCGCACGGATGAATACGCACATAGCGATGATATACCGTGGGGCAAGACTATCAACAAAGGTGACATTGTCTCTAATCAAGCATTATTGATGGCGGTTTCGGAAAGTAATTCCTATGCTCAAACCTTGACGGACAGCCCAGAAAAAGAAACGACTACAACACTTGCGCATTATTTGATTAAGAACGCAGAGGCTGCCCCTCTTGTCTATGGAATAGCGTCTCCTGTACTTGAAGAGTATGAGCGACTAATAGCACCACACACCTATTTTGAGGTGGAAGATATAGCCTACGCAGAAAAAATCGACACACAGGGAAACGTAAATAACTCATTTATGAAAAGAATCGGCGTTGTGCTAAAACAACTAAAAAATTATAGCGGCCCGGCCAAAAACATACATACAGGTCGATAGCTTGACGTTTGTTCGATAAGTCATTCGTCTTGTCTATACACAGGATTGATTAAGGTGTTGACCTGATCGAAAGGCAGAGCGAACCTAAGCCTCGCCAAACAAGGCCGAAAACCGCGGGCAACCGGGGCGCATATCGCCTCATCCCACGCCTGCGACACTGCGTGATCACTTGGGATTGAAGCGTCCGGCCAACCGGGATGCAGGGTCTCTACCTTCTCAACACGAGACTTTTCGATGACTTATACCGCAGCCGAAAACCGCTATGAATCCATTCCTTATCGCCGCGTAGGCCGCAGCGGGCTGGTGCTGCCAGCCCTGTCCCTGGGGCTGTGGCACAACTTTGGCGACAGCACGCCCATCGACACCCAGCGCGCCTTGCTGCGCACCGCTTTCGACTTGGGCATCAACCACTTTGACCTCGCCAACAACTATGGCCCGCCGTATGGCAGTGCCGAGATCAATTTTGGCCGTTTGCTGCGCGAAGACTTCAAGCACTACCGCGATGAGTTGATCATCTCCAGCAAAGCAGGCTGGGACATGTGGCCCGGCCCTTACGGCCAGGGCGGCGGCTCACGCAAGTACGTGCTCGCCAGCCTTGACCAGAGCCTGCAGCGCCTGGGCCTGGACTACGTCGATATTTTCTACTCGCACCGCTTCGATCCGGACACCCCGCTGGAAGAAACCGCCAGCGCCCTGGCCACCGCGGTACAACAAGGCAAGGCGCTGTACATCGGGATTTCGTCGTACTCCGGGGTCAAAACCCGTGAAATCGCGGCGCTGCTCAAAGAGTGGAAAGTACCGCTGCTGATCCACCAACCGGCGTACAACCTGTTGAATCGCTGGGTGGAAAAGGACCTGCTGGACACCACCGAAGAACTCGGCACCGGGGTGATTGCTTTCACTCCGCTGGCGCAGGGTTTGTTGACGGACAAATACCTCAATGGCATTCCGGCTGATGCGCGGGTCAATCGCCCGGGTGGTGGTTCGTTGCAGAGCAAGCACTTGTCTGAAAGCAACATTGCCCATGTACGCGCGCTCAACGAGATCGCCAAACGCCGTGGTCAGAGCCTGGCCCAACTGGCACTGGCCTGGACCCTGCGTGACCCGCGCGTGACCTCGGCACTGATTGGCGCAAGCCGCCCTGAGCAAATTGTCGAAAACGTCGGTGCGTTGCAGAACCTGGCGTTCAGCGCAGAAGAACTGGCCGAAATCGACCGCTTTGCCCAGGAAGGCGGGATCAACCTATGGGAAAAACCGTCAACGGCTGAATAACCCACTCTTTTGACGGTGGGAGCGGGCTTGCTCGC
Source organism: Pseudomonas helleri (assembly GCF_001043025.1). Lineage (GTDB taxonomy): Bacteria > Pseudomonadota > Gammaproteobacteria > Pseudomonadales > Pseudomonadaceae > Aquipseudomonas > Aquipseudomonas helleri. The sequence goes on from NZ_JYLD01000006.1 coordinate 3,810, forward strand.
GATACAGACAACGCGGTGTCATTGACGTCCGCGTGCGCCCTATCGCGAGCAAGCCCGCTCCCACCAAAAGAGTGAAGCCGTTACAACCCGCGTTCAGCCAACCGCGCAGCCAACGCCTTGGCCTGCAAGGCCACATCGGTCACGGCGGTACTTTCCCACCATTCGCCACGCAACGGCGGCCCCATGGCAAACAGGCGTTTCGCCGGTTCCGACTGTGCGTTGAGCACAGCCCCTGACGGATCAGCGGCGATACCCAGGCCCAGGTTGCCTGCACGAATCAAACCCCGCTCCAACAACTGACGCGGCAAGGCTTTATCGACCCGACGCCAGTCGTATTCAATGCCGGTGGAATTGATCAGGCCATCCCCTTCAACCACCCTCACCTGCGCCTGCCCACGATAGCGCAGGTGAACCCGTGGACGCCCGTCAGCGCTGACCTCCACGCCCTGCAGTGACGCGGCATTGATGGTCAAGCGCCCTTCCCCCAACAGTTGCTCCAACAAGGCATTACCCTGCGGCGGGGAACGGTGGTGATGGCTTTCCCACCACGGCCGCACATGGCGCACAAACTGGCGGCGCTGAACATCACTGGCCTGGCTCCACAACCGACCGATATGCACGCGCACGGTGTCCAGCGGTGCCTGCCAGTCAATGCCCGCCGCCTCGGCCAGCTCACACTGGCGACGCAACGCTCGGAGCAATTGCAACGGGCTGCGAATCTGCGGGTCCCGGGTCAAAAAGTCTTCCCAGGCCGGTGGCTGACGCCGTACGTGCGGCAACAGGCCGTGCCGTGAAAATACCTCGATGGAGCCTCGATGCCCGGCCCGATTCAACGACTCAAGCGCATCGACCATGGTCAGCCCGGAGCCAATGATCAGCACCCGTGCATCCACCGGCAAACCGCGCAATGCCTGAACATCCCAAGGGTCCAGCGCGGCCGCGTTCAGGCCGCTGGACTGGCGCTGCGCCGTACGCGCGGCCGGGAACATGCCGGTGGCCAACACGGCCACCGCCGCCTGCAACTGACGACCGTCCTTAAGGGTCACCTGAACCCGATTTTGCTCGGTTTGCAGGTCGATGGCTTCGTCACGCACATGGGTCAGGCTTGAGCCTTGCGCCGAACCGGTGGCCAATGCTTCGGCCAGCCGCTGCTGGGCATACTGGCCAAACAGCCCGCGTGGCGGGAACAGGTGCTCGACCGGCACGTCCTGCACCGCCGACTCAGGCCAGCCACCACTTGCAATATGCGCTTTGAGCCAACGCGTCAGATCGTCGGCATCGTCCGGGTCAATGCTCATGCGCGCCGCATTGCCGTTCAGGGTGTGCCCAAGTTCTGTGGCACTGTAAGCCTCGCCCCGCCCCAGTTCGACCCGCGGCTCGACCAGCACGATATTCCGGGCACCCGGCAAACGCAGCAATTGCATGGCCAGCAAGGTGCCGCTCAGGCCACCGCCAACAATCAACACATCGGCCTCGCGGATGGCAGGCGTTGCCTGTCCGCCTTGTGGCTCACTCATGGGTATTCTCTCTTTTGAAAACAGCTCATCACGCACGTTCTTTTTCACGCGCCCGGTTCAGTTCGCCGAGGTTACGGTAGCCGGCACCGGGGTGCCAATCCGCCAGTTTCGGGCCCTCGCCAAACAGTTTCTCGCGCAATGTACCCGGCGCATATTCCTTTTTGTACACCCCGCGCTTTTGCAACTCAGGTACCAGCAACTCCACCGCGTCGATAAAGGTTTCGTGGGTCACGGCATAAGCCAGGTTGAACCCGTCGACGTCGGTCTCGGCCACCCACTCTTCAAGCAGGTCGGCCACGGTTTCCGGGCCGCCGACAAACAACGGGCCAAAACCACCGATACCCACCCAGTCGGCCAGCGCATTTGGCGTCCAGATGGTGTTCGGGTCGGCAGTCGAGAAGGTTTCCACTGCCGATTGAATGGCGTTGGTGTGCACGTGCTTGAGCGGCTCGTCAGGCTTGAACTGGCTGAAGTCGATACCGGTCCAGCCTGAAATCAAGGCCATCGCCCCTTCGTAGCTGACGTAGCTTTTGTACTCTTCGAACTTGGCTTTGGCCTTGGCGTCGGTCTCACCGACGATCACCGTTTGCAGGTTGAAAATCAGGATTTTCGACGGGTCACGGCCCGCCTCGGCAGCACGACGGCGAATATCAGCCACGGTCTTTTTCAACAAGGCCTTGGACGGCGATGCCACAAACACGCACTCGGCATGTTCAGCGGCAAACTGCTTGCCACGGCTGGAGGCTCCGGCCTGGTACAACACCGGCGTACGCTGCGGCGATGGCTCACAGAGGTGAATGCCGGGCACCTGGAAGTGCTCGCCGACATGCTGGATCTCATGAATCTTGCTCGGATCACTGAACACCCGGCGCTCACGGTCACGCAGGATCGCGCCGTCTTCCCAGCTGCCCTCCCAGAGTTTGTAGCAAACTTCCAGGTATTCCTCGGCGAAGTCGTAGCGCGAGTCGTGGGCTGTCTGGGTTTTCTGCCCGAGATTCTTGGCGCCGCTTTCCAGGTATGAGGTCACGATGTTCCAGCCGGCACGGCCCTTGGTCAGGTGATCAAGCGTGGACAGACGACGGGCGAACGGGTACGGATGCTCAAACGACAACGACGCAGTCAGGCCAAACCCCAAATGCTCAGTGACCATCGCCATGGGTGGAATCAGTTGCAGCGGGTCATTGACCGGCACTTGCGCCGCCTGACGAATCGCCGCCTCGCCGTTGCCGCGATAAACATCGTAAATACCCAGCACGTCGGCGATAAACAAGCCGTCAAACTTGCCGCGCTCGAGGATTTTTGCCAGATCGGTCCAGTATTCCAGGTCCTTGTATTGCCACGAACGATCACGCGGGTGCGCCCACAGGCCGGGCGACTGGTGGCCCACACAGTTCATGTCGAAAGCGTTGAGACGAATTTCACGGGACATCTGTTTACTCCTGAAGCTGAGGCGGTATGACGCCGTTCAAACGGTAGTTACCAATAATCCGGGCCTGCCAGCGCAAGGGTTCGCGGCCTTCCAGAGAAGGCGACGGTGAACGGCTGCCAGTGAGTTCTTGCTGCACGTTGCCCACCGCCTGCAACGCTTCGGCGCTGGCGAGCACGGCTTCGGCCGTCGCCACCAGGGTCTCGGCAGCCGGGCCAACAAAGTGTTGCGCACGCAGATATAGGGCTTCGGCCACGTCGAGGCGAATATTCAGGTCGCCAAACTTGCCGATGATGTACGGGTCGTCCACGGCCTTGCTTAAGCCGCTGAGCGCCCACGGTTGGGCCTGTTCGCGAACGAATGTGAGGGTCTGCTCCAGGCCTTGTCGGGCCAGACGCAGGTCTTCGGCCGCTGCTGCAAGCTGGTTGGGCAAAGCGATTGCCGGGCTGTTCATGGTGGTGAGTCCTCTATCAGTTCCAGGCATGGCGTGGAGGCAGGATGCCGTTGAGCAGACGATTGCCGATCAGGTGGTATTTCCAGCGCGCCGGGTCATGCAGGGTGTGAGTTCGGGCGTTGCGCCAAAAGCGGTCGAGGTTGTGTTTGCCGAGCACCGAGCGCGTACCGGCCAGCTCGAACAGCTTGCTGCTGGCGAGCAAGGCGATCTCGGCTGAAAGCACTTTGGCCTGAGCCACAATCACCGAGGCTTCAGCCACGCTCTCTTCGCTGGGCGAGCGCAACGCGTGATCAATGGCCCGCCCGGCCTTGGCCAGAATCGCGTCGGTGCCGTGCAGACGCCATTGCAAATCGCCAATGGCGGCAATCGTGTAAGGGTCTTGCCAGCCGTGATCCAGCTGGCTGTCGACCCACGGGCGGGACAACCGCGCATGAATCAGCGCCTGTTCAAAGGCGCCATGGGCAATGCCGGTGTCCACTGCCGCCTGAATGATTTGCGAGATCGGACCGTCTGCCGTGGGCTCTTCAAAGGCTTTGTACGCCGGGATCACGGCACTCAATGGCACGCGCACGCCTGCCAGTACCGCACCACCACTGGCGGTGGTGCGTTGGCCGAAACCGTCCCAACTGTCAATGATGGTCAGCCCCGGATTGTCGCGCTCGACGAAGGCGATAAAGGGACGATTCTGTTCATCCACGCCCACCGCCGGGACGATATGGGCGAACAGTGCGCCAGTGCAGTAAAACTTCTCACCGTCGACCACGGCATGCTCGTCTTCAAAGCGGATTCGGGTCTGAAAGGCGCCGACATTCTTACTCTTGGATTCAGAAAACGCGTTGCCGAAACGCCAGCCCTCCAGGGCTTTGCCGTAGTAGTAACGCTTTTGCTCTTCGCTGCCGGTGTGCAGCAGGATATCCAGCACGCCCAAGTGGTTTTGCGGGATTTGCCCCAATGATGAGTCGGCAGCCGAAATGATCTTGATCACCTCAGCAACGGTGACATACGACACCCCGGCCCCACCGTAGGCCTTGGGCACCGTAATGCCCCACAGGCCACTGGCGGCAAACAGATCCAGCTCGGCCACCGGCAAACGCCGGTCACGGTCACGCACCGAGGCTTCTTCAGCAAAACGCACCGCCAGGGCTTTGGCGATCTCGATGGCCTCGGCATCAGAGGCGATCACATGGGCCTTGGCAGGGGGTGATACAGAAATGCTCATGGGCAGACTCCAATCCAGTGGAAAACACTGAAGTCCCCATTGCACAGGTCGTGCCGTTTTTAAATATCGTTATAAATCAGATAGTTATTAAATTTAACGTTGAACAGATAACAACAACTCACGTGCAATCTGTCCACTTGCTGTTGGCTAAGCAACAGTTGCCATAGCAACACATACCTGTAGGAGCGAGCTTGCCTCGCGATCTTTTGATCTTAAAAAAAAGATCGCAAGGCAAGCCCGGAGCGGTGCTGTTGGATTGGCGTACAACGTGTTAATCCACTGTTGCAACGCCAACAGTTGAGCTGACAAAAAAGCACCAAACGCCCGAATTATCGGCTTGCGATTTAACGGCACAGACTGTGCAACGGACATGCCAGTGACCTTTATTTATGCAGGAGCATTGTTATGAGTCAAAACCCTTTGTCCGTCGGCACCGACTACGAAACGCTGGCCAATCGTTTTCGCCCACTGTTCCGGCAAATCGCCGCCGGGACGGTGGAGCGCGAGCAGGCACGCGACCTGCCTTTTGAGCCAATCCGCTGGCTGAAAGAAGCCGGTTTTGGCGCCGTTCGGGTGCCCGTGGAGTTCGGCGGCGCGGGGGCTTCAATCAGCCAGTTGTTCCAGTTGCTGATTGAACTGGCTGAGGCCGACTCGAACATTGTGCAATCGCTGCGTGGCCATTTTGCCTTTGTCGAAGACCGCCTCAATGCTCCGCCAAGCCCGGCGCGGGATGCCTGGTTTGCGCGTTTTGTAGCGGGGGATCTGGTGGGTAACGGCTGGACCGAAATCGGCGCGGTTAAAATCGGCGAGGTCATCACCAAAGTGCGCCCGGCAGGCGAGAATTTTGTGCTCAACGGCGCCAAGTATTACAGCACCGGCAGCATTTTTGCCGACTGGGTGGACGTCTACGCGCAGCGCTCGGACAACGGCGCCGATGTGATTGCCATCGTCGACGCCCGTCACTCAGGCGTCAGCCACAGCGATGACTGGGACGGCTTTGGCCAGCGCACCACCGGCAGCGGCACGTCGCTGTATGTCGAGGTACCGCTGAGCGCCGAGCAGGTGATCCCGTTCGAAACCCGCTTCAAATACCAGACCGCGTTTTATCAGTTGGTCTTGCTGGCAGTACTGGCCGGGATTGGTCGTGCCGTGGAGCGCGATGTGGCCCATGAAGTGCGCACCCGCAAGCGCGTGTTCAGCCAGGGCTCTGCCGATACCACGCACGGCGACCCGCAAATACAGCAGGTGGTGGGGCAAATCTCGGCACAGATCTACGCCGCCGAAGCGGCCACCCTGCGCTCGGCCGAACCGCTGCAGCGCGCTTACCTTGCGCGTTTTGCCAACGATGCCGAAGCCGAACGCCAGGCCAATATCGACGCCGAAATTGAAACGTCCAAGGCTCAGGTCGTGGTCTCGGAACTGGTACTGCGGGCAACCACCGACCTGTTCAATGCACTAGGTGCCTCGGGGGTCAGCATCAACAAATCGCTGGACCGTCACTGGCGTAATGCCCGCACCGCCGCTTCGCATAACCCGTGGATCTTCAAGGCGCGGATCATCGGCGACTGGGTGGTCAACGGCATCGAACCCAAATACGTCTGGCAGATCGGCAACAGCGTAAAAAGCTAAAAGACGTAGTCGCTGACGAGGCACGAGGCTGCGATGCGGGCCGCAGGACCGCCTTCAGAGGGGTCGCTTCGCAACCCAACGCAGCCTCGTTTCTCGGCAGCGACTACAGGTTTTGCAAGGTTCAAACGTGGGTCAAATACCAGCGCCAGTCCTGCTCACCCACTTCAGCGTTGAACAGCCGGTACTCCTGCCACTTGATCGCCAGGTAGACCTTGATAAACCCCTCCCCCAACGCTTCCCGTGCCCAGCTTGAGCGCTCCAGTGCCAACAGCGCAGTGAGCCAGTCGGTGGGCAGAAAGTCAGTCGCCTGCTCATAGCCATTACCTACAATCGGCGCCCCCGGATCGATCTGCTGACGAATGCCGAGATGGATCCCTGCCAGCAACGCAGCCGCCGCCAGATACGGGTTGGCGTCGGCGCCGCAGATGCGATGTTCGATGTGCCGACTCTGCGCAGGGCCACCGGGTACGCGAAATGACACGGTGCGGTTGTTCACCCCCCAACTCTTGGCCAATGGCGCATAACTGCTGGCCTGAAAGCGCCGGTACGAGTTGGCATGAGGGCAAAAGATCGCCAGCGAGTCCGTCAGGGTGTGCATCATCCCGCCGATGGAGTGACGCAGCAGCGGCGTACCGTGCGGGTCATCACTGGCATAGAGGTTATGCCCCTGTTCATCGGCCAGACTCACGTGCAGGTGCAAACCGCTGCCCGCCTGATCGCTGAACGGCTTGGCCATAAAACAAGCCTGTAGCCCGTGCTTGTTGGCCACCCCTTTGACCAATCGTTTGTAGCGCACGCCTTCATCGATGGCCTGCAGTGCGTCGAAACGATGCTCAAGGGTGAGCTCGACCTGACCGGGCGCGTACTCGGAAATCGCCGTACGCACCGGCAAGCCTTGCGCTTCGCAGGCGGCATACAGGTCGTCCAGAAACGGCTGTAGCTGCTCCAGCTCGTAAATCCCGTACACCTGCGGCGCCTGCGGGCGCACGCCATTGGCTTGCAATGCAGGTTGCGGGCGGCCATTGGCGTCACGTTGGCGGTCGAGCAAATAAAATTCCAGCTCAACCGCCATCACCGGGTGGTAACCGTCGGCCTTGAGCCGGTCAATGGTCTGCGCAAGCACATGCCGGGGATCAGCCGGGGCCGCTGGCAAGCCCTGTTCGGGGTGCATGCTCACCTGCAACTGGCCGGTCGGCGTGGTGCGCCAGGGTTGCACGGTCAGGCTGCCGGGCAACGGGTATGTCCAGCAATCTGCGTCGGCCACGTCCCAGACCAGCCCGGTGCCTTCAACGTCTTCACCCAGAAGGGTCAACGCCAGAATCGAACTGGGCAGCGGTCGCCCGTTGTCGTAAATGGCCAGCAGCTCATCGCGGTGCAACAACTTGCCACGCGGCACGCCGTTGGCGTCGATCAGGAACAGCTCGATGCTGCGCACTTGCGGGTTCGCAGCCAAAAAGGCTTCAGCTTCTTTTCTATCGGCAAACTGCATATCAAACCTCCGGAGTGGCGACGCGGGCACCCGGCAGCGCCAGCAAGGTGCTAAGCGCCTGATCCAGTTCGCCAATTAAACGTGCGACATCCGCCGCGCTGGTGGACGGACAGCACAGGGTCATGTTGTGGAACGGCGTGATGAGGATCCCGCGGTTGATCAGGTACAGGTGAAGGGCCATTTGCAGGCTGTCATGAAACGCCGCCTCGGCTTGCGCGCCGGTTTTGGGGGGCGTGGCACAGAACTGGAACTCGCAGCGTGCGCCCAACTCCGTCACCGACCAGTGCAGGCCGTGCTGTTTAAACACGCCCCGCAGCCCTTGGGCCAGGTCGGCTGCCAACGGCAAGATGTGCCGGTAGGCCTGTTCGGTCATGACCTCCTGCAAATTGGCGCGCATGCAATGCATGGCCAGGGCATTGGCTGACAGGGTCGTGCCCATGCCGCTGTGGCCATGCCCGGTGCTTTGCTCAGCGTTTTGTTGTTGCACGGCCTGCATCCCCGTCGCGACTTCTTGGGTAAACCCGAATACCGCGCAGGGCACGCCCCCTGCAATCGGTTTGCCGACCACAAAAAAGTCCGGCTGCAAGTCCCACAGGCGGGTACAACCGCCCATGCCGGTGGAGATGGTGTGGGTTTCATCGATGATCAGCAGGCTGCCATAGCGGCGCGTCAGTTCACGGCACTTTTGCATAAAGCCGTCAGTGGGCAGGACCATGCCGATATTGGTCATCGCCGGTTCGCACAACAGCGCGCAAACATCGCCCTGCGCCAGCGCCGCCTCAAGGGCGTCGACGTCATTGAACGGGATCGAGCGGCTGAACTGGGTCAGGTCGTAGGCCTGGCCGACCAGCCCGGAACGATGCACCGTAGCGCCCTCGCGATGACGCACCATCACGTCATCCACGGTGCCGTGGTAGCAGCCGTCGAACACCAGCAGTGTCTTGCGTTGGGTGATGGCCCTCGCCCAGCGCACCACGTAGCGGTTGGCATCGGTGGCCGTCGCAGTCACCTGCCAATACGGCAAGCCAAAGCGCTCGGCTAGCAATTCGCCGCAGACCACCGCATCTTCGCCGGGGAGCATGGTGGTAAGGCCTCTGTTGGCTTGCTCGACCATGGCGCGGGCAATCGGCTCGGGGGAATGCCCGAACATGCTGCCGGTATCGCCCAGGCAAAAATCGACGTATTCATGACCGTCCACATCGGTGAAACGTGCGCCTTTGGCCTGCTGCACAAACAGCGGCGTGGGCATTGACCAGTCACTCATCCAGTGCATGGGCACGCCGTTATACAGGTTGGCCCGGGCCCGCTCTGCCAGCGCAATCGACTTGGGGTTGTTCTGGATAAAACGCTCGCGTTCGGCCGCTGCGAACGCTTCAACTGCTGCTTCGCTAATTCCACTGATCGACATGCTTAAGTCCTTTTTGCTGCGTGTTGTTGTTAGTTGCCAGCCGAGAGGCCGCAATCGATGGCCAGATCGGCGCCGGTGATCGAGCGCGCACCGGGCTGGCTCAAGAAAAACGCCAGTTCGGCTATTTCCTGCGCCTGAATAAAACGCGCACGCGCGCCCTGCGGGTACTTGTCCAGCAAGGCCCGGTAATAGCCTTGTGTATCGCCCTGGCCGTATTGATCGGCCTGAAACCTGAGCATCGGGGTCTCGATATCGCCGGGGGAAATCGCGTTGCAACGCACGCCAAAGGGCGCCAAGTCCAGCGCCAGAGTTTTGCTCAGCAACGTCACCCCGCCTTTACTGGCGCAATACGCGGCGGCGTTTTTATTGCCTTGGCGACCGGCATCGCTGGAAATATTCACGATGCTGCCTTCAGATTCTTTTAAATACGGGATGGCCGCAGCGCACATAAAAAAAGTGCCCTTGAGGTTCACATCCAGCACCAGATCAAAGTCTTCTTCGCTGCATTCCTCTACCGGGCCTTCACGCCAGACACCGGCGGCGTTGATCAGCACATCCAGACGCCCCATGGCCGCCACCGCAGCGGCAACCACCGCTTTACACGCTGCGGGGCGGCGAATATCGGCTTGGCAGTCAACCTCTAAAGCCGTGAGATCGGTGGCGAAGACCTTGCAGCCCTGCTTCCTAAAATGCTCAACCAGCGCCCGCCCGACGCCGCCTGCGGCACCGGTCACCAGCACTGAAATGGTGGACTCAGACATTCAGGGCGCCTTGTTTTCGATCAGACAATTACCGCCATCCACCACCAGCACTTCGCCGGTGATATAGCTGGCCTCGGATGACGCCAAAAACGCCACGGCGCTGGCCACTTCTCGCGGGTCGCCTGCACGGCCTATGGGCACGTAGCGTGCGGCTTCTGCTTCTTCGGGCGTGCTGGAGCCGGTGGCGATCCAGCCGGGGGCCACCGCATTGACGGTAATGCCGTGGCTGGCCACTTCCAGGGCCAGCCCCATGTTCATTCCGAGCATGCCGGCCTTGGCCGCGCTGTAAGCCGACTCGCCAGGGTTGCTGCCACGCGTGCCGGTGGTCGAGCTGATATTGACGATGCGCCCGTAGCCACGGGCTTTCATCCCCGGCAACACGGCGCGGGTGAGCAAAAAAGCGCTGGTCAGGTTACGCGCCAGCGACAGGTTCCAGGTGTACAAATCCATGCTCGCCAGTTCACTGAACGGTTCCGGGCTGCCTTGCATGGCCATGCCGGCGTTGTTCACCAGAATATCGATGCGCCCCCAGAGGCTTTCGGCCCATTGCCCCAGCTCACGCACCTGAGTTTCATCGGTCAGATCTGCGACCCGGCCGTGGGCGTCAAAGCCTTCTGCGCGCAGCTCTGCGACCCGCTCAGCAATGCGCGCGCTGCTGGCAGTAATGATCAGCTTGACCCCGGCCGCCCCCAGCCTGCGGGCAATGGCCATGCCGATACCCCGTTCGCTACCGGCGCCACTGACGAGCGCGACGCGCCCCTGATCATTCGCGTTGAACATGCTGCGCTCCACCTGCGGTTGTGATGGGACTGGAATTTAGGTTCATAAAGCTGATAAAAAAAGACGATTATCATCAACAAAACTGACAACCCATGGCCTTCACCAGCGAAACACTCAAGGTATTCCTTGCCGTCGTCGACAGCGGTTCGTTTTCTGCGGCAGCGCGTAAGCTCGGGCGCGTGCCCTCGGCGGTGAGCATGGCGGTGTCACAACTGGAGGCCGAACTGGACCTGCTGCTGTTCGACCGTTCGACCCGAAAAGCCATCCCCACACCCGCTGCCAGAGCATTGGAGCCGCAGGCCAGGCAGGTCGCCAGCCAATTGAACTTGCTCGATGCCCACGCATTGCAACTGCATCAAGGGCTGGAGCAACGCTTTATCGTGGCCATGGCCCCGGAGCTGCAAACCGGGGTCTGGAGTCGCCCGCTGGCGACGCTGGCCAAAGAATTTCCCACCCTGGAAATCGAGATCCGCTCGGCTTCGCAGTCCCAGGCCATCCGTATGCTGCACGAGGGCACGGTGCAACTGGCGCTGGTTTTTGAGCGTCCGGGTATTGATGAGCGCGAAACCTTTCTCGAGGCCGGCAGCCAGTTGCTGGTGGCCGTGGTGTCGCCAGACCACCCGGCGGGTGGCGAGCAGAAAAGCCCGCTGCGTGAAGAAGAGCTGGTCAACACCCGGCAGATTATCGTCGCCACCGACGAGCCCACCGGCTCCGACCCGCGGGTGGTGCTGTCACGCCGCGTGTGGCTGAGCGACAGCTACCTGGCGACCCTTGATCTGGTACAAGCCGGGGTTGGCTGGGCGTGGTTACCGCGACCGTTGGTGCAACCCTTGATTGCAACCGGAGCCCTGACCGAGGTGGTGTTTGACAACATGGCCAGCCAGATGCGCTTGTGGGTCGACATCGTCTGGGTCAAAAACCGCCCGCTGGGATTAGGCGCCAGCCGCTACCTGGCGCTGATGCGCGAGATGGTCAACAGCGAACCGCGCCGCTCGTAGCTCTGTAACACCTTCACCTATAGGAGCGAGCTGGCTCGCGATCTTTTGATCTAAGAGGCCCCGCTAAACCACGCTGGCCGAACGCAGGTGATGGTTTTACGGCTGAACGCAGCCGTTCGCAGCCTTCGTGCCTCGTCAGCGACTACAGTGGCCTGTTTGCTGCGCGGCAGCACGGTGTTGTAGACGAGCCCCTTAAGTGCCTCGTTCGAAAATCGCGCCTTCGATGCCCAGCACTTCGCGGGTATCGGCATAGATGCCCACGCCCTTCTCCCAGACTTTTTTGATCGCGCCATCCGCGCAGCGAATGCGATAGCTCAATTCAAACGGTTCGCAACGCGTCAGGGCGTATTGCACTTCGCGCCAGACGTAATCAGCGTCTTGCTCCAGGATCAAGCTGTTGTAGGTGAACTCATGGTTGTCCACCAGACGCTCTGGCGGGTAGCCGGTCACGCGCAAGCACCCGGCGCTGACAAATTCCATGGTCCAGTCGCGGTTGTTGCGCCCGCGATAGATCAACCCCGGCATGCTGTCGAGCAAGCTGGCACTGCTGCGCTGGCTGGCTTGCAGGGCAATCTCGCGGCGTTTGTGTGCGGTGACGTCGCCTGCCACCAGATAGAACCCGCCAGGCCCACGCTTGAGGCTCACCTCCAGCCAGCGCAATTCGCCTGAGGGATGAACAAAGCGCAAGCGCTGACTGAACGTGGTGGCCGGGCGCCGTTGCAACTCCAGAAGGGCCTGACGCCATAACGAGCGGTCTTCACGGTGTACGTAGTCGATCAGGTTGCGCTGCGCCGACGGCTGGTCCATCAACTCGACCCAGGCCCGGTTGAAATGAACGATTTGCCCGTTGTCGCGCAGCTCCAGCAGCGCCGCCGCAAAACCATCCATCAGCGTCCACGACGGCACCTGCGGCTGTGTTTCTCGTCGTTCCATCATTTAATGACGCTCCTCGGACCGGTTCGATGCACCGTTATGCACCCACGCCGCCAGTTCGAGGCGTGAGTGCAGGCTGAGCTTTTGCAGCAGGTTCTTCACGTAGATCTTCACCGTGCCGTCGCTGATCCCGAGTTTGCGGCCGATCTGTTTATTGCTCATGCCCGCCGCAATCAGCGCCAGAGTCTGGCCTTCGCGCTCGGTCAGGTGACTTGTGTCCAACGGATCGCACGCACTCACCGCCTCGTTTTGATCGGCAAGCAAAGCAATCAAGGTGGAATCCAGAACAATCGCGCCCTTGTTGCAATTGCGCATGTAGGCCAGCAAGGCATCGGGTTCGGTTTCCTTGAGCACATAACCGCTGGCGCCCAAGCGCAAGGCACTGAGCAACTCGCTACGGTCCATGGACGCAGTCAGCACCACGATCTGGCACTCGAGGCGCAACTGGCGCAGTTCGTCGAGCACTTGCAAGCCGCTCAGGCCGGGCATGTGCAAATCCAGCAGGACTTGCTGCGGCGCCAGACTGACGGCCAGGTTGATGCCCTCGCGCCCACTGGCAGCCTGCCCGACCACTTCGAAGTCGTCACTGGCACTGAACAGCTGCGCCAGGCCCTTGCGAAACAGCGGATGATCATCGATCAGCAATAAGGTGGTGCTCTGCATCGAAACTCCCCTCTGGCACGTCTGGATGGCCGACCAGCGCAAGGTGCACACGCACCCCGTGCGGGCGGTTGGCGTCGATGCTCAAACGTGCGCCAATGCTGGCCGCCCGCTCACGAATGATCGCCAGACCAAAATGGTTTTCTTCACCGGATGCAGGGCTCAGGCCGATGCCGTCGTCTTCGACTGACACCGATACCTCGCCGCCCTGGCTTTGCCGCAGTTCAATGCGCACATGCCGCGCGTGCGAGTGGCGCACTGCATTGGCCAGCGCCTCGCGGATGATCTGCAGCACCTGCAATTCGGTTTCCGCGCTCAAGGCGTTGTCGGCCAGCCGGTTATCCAGCTCGAAGACGATGATGCAACGCCGGGAAAACTCTGCCACCGAGTCTGCCAGGGCCTGGCGCAACGAGCGCCCGTCCATGGTCAGGCGGGCGCTGGTAATCAGTTCACGCACCTGGCGCTGTAACTGGCTCAAACCGCTGCGCAGTTCCTGGAGTACCGCGCCCGCCTGCTCAGGCGTGTTGATCTGCGCGTGCAGCACCCGCGCCTGAAACGACAGATAACCCAACTGCTGGGCCACGGAGTCGTGCAGCTCGCGGGCCAGGGCCGCGTGCTGCGAGGTGGCCTGCTTGCGCTGTTGCTCACGGCTGTAGCCGCGCACGCGCAGGGTGACGCTGAGCCCCTGGGCAACTTCGTTCAACAACTGGCGCCAACTGCCATCGGCCGCCCGCGGGGTGTCCAGCAACAGCCAGCCCGACGGCACATCGGCGGCGGCAGCCGTGGCACACAACAACCGCTGCACGCCACGCCGCCGACACGGGACGCAGGCATGCGCGGTGTCAGTTGCCGGGTGATCGAGCAAGGGGCAACCGGCCACTGCCGGGCAACGCTTGAGCACACCGCAGTGCGCAGTCTGCGGCCCCTCCTCGGCGAGCATCAGATCAAGCCTGGCCATCGGTAGCAGTGCTTCAAAACGGTCCAAAAAATCGCTCACGGCACTGTCCACGTGCAACTGACTCAAGGGCAGTTCGATCAGCAGCTTGCGCACGCTGCTTGCCTGTTCAGGGCGGACACGCCCCAACCAGAGCGGCCACCATCGCGATCGTGTTTGCACTCTCGTTAACTCCCTGTGAACCCACGCAAACACGAGCAACTTCCGTGCCCCGGAGGCCCGCCACGCTTGGCTTATCTCCAAAGAGGTAGCCCTTTGGCCAGATTGAGAAGATTTTCCCCTTAGGAAACTATCTTCCCCAACAGGAAACACAAAACGCCACTTTCGCCCTGTTACTCGGGGTGGATCAGCCAGGACAGCCCACATGACGGATAGCCTCAATGCCGCCCTCGAGCAACGCCACAGCCTGCCGCGCTATCAGGCGGCGCCCCTTGGCGCCAATGCCCGCCAGCACCTCGTGGTCATGCAAAGCACTGCAGCCAGTGCGCCCTTTGTCTGCGAGCTGGAGCCGGCTCAGGTGTTGAACGCCGAGCACCCGGACTTTGCCCGACGCCTGCAACAGCTTCTGGGCAGCGCCACGGTGGGCAGCCACCTCTACGTGATGGGCGACGAGGCGTTTATGTGGCGCATCCACGGTCTGGCCCGCGACGCCGGGCTCGAAGAACAGGAAATCGACCTCAGCCATACCCTCAGCGGCCCGCGCCAGGTGTATTGCGTGCATTGCGGCCTGCTCCAGGCCGCCTCGCCCACCGCGCAACTGGCGTGCCTGGGCTGTGACGTCGAGCTGGAAGTGCGCGAGCATTTTTCCCGGCGGCTGGGCGCCTACATCGGCGTGTGCCGCAACCCGGACCAGCCGTATGCAGGAGCGCACTCATGAGTCGCCCGCTCCAGGTACAGGTCAGCGCCACGCGGATGCTCACTCAAGCCGTGCGCGAGTTCACCTTCACGCCATGCTCGGGCCACTTGCCCGCGTTCTCCCCCGGCAGCCATGTGCAAGTCCATTTACCGTTGGCCACAGGCACGTTGCGCAATGCCTATTCGCTGACCAGCGATCCGGCCGACAACCGCCACTACCGGATTGCCGTGCGCCTGCAAGAACACTCACGCGGCGGCTCGCGTTTTCTGCACCGCGAGGTGCAGGTGGGCGACACCCTGCAACTGTCGGCCCCGGCCAACCTGTTTGCTCTGCACTCGACCGCCAGCCTGCACATATTGATTGCCGGAGGCATCGGCATCACCCCGTTCATGGCCTACATCGCGGCCCTGGAGCAGCGCCAGGCAAACTTCGAATTGCACTACGTGTATCGCCAGGGCCAGAGCGATGCCTATGTCGATGAGTTGCAACAGCGCCTTGGCACGCGCCTGCACACCTATCCCCAACGGCCCGACCTGAACCGCATCCTGCGCGAGCGACCGCTGGGCAGCCACGTTTACAGCTGCGGCCCGCAACCCTTGCTCGATGCCGTTCGCCAACAGGCTAACGCCCTCGGCTGGCCCGCACAGCGGGTGCACTGGGAGGCCTTCAGTGCAGCGCAGCCCGGCCAGCCGTTTGACCTGAACCTGCTGCGCAGCGCCCGGCAACTGCGGGTCGGCGCCGAGCAAAGCCTGCTCGAAGCCCTGGAAGCTGCCGGGCTCAACGTGCCCAACCTGTGCCGTGGCGGTGTGTGCGGCCAATGCAAGGTGCGCCACAGCGGTGGCGTCATCGAGCACCGCGACAGTTTTCTGAGTCCCGCCGAGCAAGCCGAATTCTTAATGCCCTGCGTCTCGCGCGGCCACCCTTGCGTCTCGCTGGATCTCTAGGAGGAGTCGACCATGATCACCCCATCAAGCCCCGTGCTCAGCTACCGCGACGACTTCAGCTTTCGCAATAGCCCGGCCGCCATTCGCCGCTTTCCTTTCCCGTTCACCGAAGACAGCTACCTGTACTCGGTGAACATCGAACCCGCCACCTCCCGTGACCCTGGTTCGATTTATCACTGCGCGTTCGACATCGACGAACACTACCGCTCGGAGATGGCCGAACGCGCCCAGGTGCTGGACAAAGACCCGCGCCGCTATCTGGTCCTGCCGCACATGCAGGTGGCCGCCTGGGATGCCCTGCAACTGCTGATGGAAAGCCTTGCTGGCGATTACCCGCAGTGGTTCGTGCTCAATCGCGACGGCGAGCGCTGGCACTGGCGCAACCTGTTGCTGGACATTGATCAGCACTTTGTTTTCGGTGACGCCAGCAGCTTGCCGTGCGAACCGCTGGAGTTTATCGGGCGCCAGGTGCAAGGCGACTTCGCCCTGCTCGATCAACGCGACAACGACTTGTTTATGGACGCCGGCATCGTCACCAGCCCGGCCGACTGGTCGCTGGCCTTTGACGCTGGCATGAGCTTCAAACAGTGGCATTCGCCGGTGCCGATGGCCCATCAAATGGGCATTTTCGAACGGGCCCTGAAATACCTGCTCAACCTGCAAACAGGCCAGCCGGTAAGGCGCCTGAACTGGACGCTGACGATCAAGCCGCGCCTGGATTCATCACCCGAGACCTTTCACGAATGGGGCGCCGACCGCGGCCGCATCACCGCTGACAACGTCGGCCAGGAGGTGCACCTGCGCGTCGAGCTGCAAGTGATGCTGCGCCTTCCGCGCAGCAACGCGGTGATGTTCAGCATTCGCACCTACCTGATCAGCCTGCAAGAACTGGTGACCCAGCCCGGCTGGGGTTGCCGCCTGCACCGGGTGCTGCGCGACCTGCCCGAGCCGATTGCTGACTACAAGGGCATGACCCGCTACCGCCAGACCCTGGTCGAGTGGCTGGCGCAATTCGATCCGCAGAGTTGACCTCTGCCTCCTGACCCCTTCCTCCAGACAAGGATTTTCACATGGCACATTCATGGCGTATTTCTGCACTGGCCGAGCGTCACCGCGCACTCGGCTCCCACCTCGAAGACTGGAACGGCATGGGCACTGCCTGGACCTATGCCAGCCCGCTGGCCGATCACCATGAGGCGATCCGCACCCGCGCAGGCTTGATGGACGTCTCGGGGCTGAAAAAAGTCCACTACGTCGGCCCGCATGCCGAGAGCCTGCTGCAATGGGCGACCACCCGCGACATCGCCAAGCTCTACCCCGGCAAGTCGGTGTACGCCTCGATGCTCGACGAAGAAGGCAAGTTCGTCGATGACTGCATCGTTTACCGCACCGGGCCCAACGCGTTCATGGTGGTGCACGGCGCAGGGACCGGCTACGAAATGCTCGTGCGTTCGGCGCAAGGTCGGCAAGTGGCGGTGCTGTTCGATGACGACCTGCACGACCTGTCGTTGCAAGGGCCGCTGGCGGTAGATTTTCTGGCGGAATACGTGCCGGGCATTCGCCAGCTGCCGTACTTCCACCACCTGCAAACCCGCCTGTTTGACCGCCCGGTGATGATTTCCCGGACCGGCTACACCGGCGAGCGCGGCTACGAGATCTTCTGCAAGGCCGCCGACGCACCGGCCATCTGGGACGCGATAGTCAAGCACGGCGCGGGCATGGGCATCATCCCGTGTGCCTTTACCGCGCTGGACTGGCTGCGGGTCGAAAGCGCACTGATGTTCTTCCCGTATGACAACTCGCAGATGTACCCCTTCGCCGACCAAAAGGCCGGGGACACGCTGTGGGAGATGGGCCTGGACTTCACCGTCTCCCCTGACAAACGCGAGTTTCGCGGCGCCGAAGAGCACTTTCGTTTACGCGGCAAAGAGCGCTTCAAGATCGCTGGCGTGCTGCTCGACGGCGAACGCCCCGCCGAGGCGGGCGACACCCTGTGGCAAGGCGACAAACAGGTCGGGGTCATCACCTGCGCCATGTACTCGCGCCTGAGCAAACGCTCGATGGCGATAGCCCGCCTGAGCGTCGACTGCGCTACCCCCGGCACGCCGTTGCAGGTGCGCGGCAGCCTCAATGCCAGCGCCGCCAGCCACGCCCTGCCCTTCGACGACCCGCAAAAAACCAAGCGCACGGCCAAAGGCTGATCCGCACATTTTTTTACCCTCGGAGCCTTTGATGAACACTTCGACCGAACATTACATCCTCAAGATCAACTGCCCGGCGACCTCCGGCATCGTTGCTGCGATCAGCGACTGCCTGGCCCGCCAGCAGTGCTACATCAGTGAACTGGCGCAGTTTGACGACGAGTTCACCGGGCAGTTTTTCATGCGTGCGGTGTTCCGTTTCAACAACGGCGTCACCGGTGACATAGACGCCTTGCGTGCCGGGCTGGGCGCTCTGGCCGGTGGTTTTGACATGCAGTGGCAACTGTTCTGCTCCAGTCAGCCCACCCGCGTGTTGCTGATGGTGAGCAAGTTCGACCATTGCCTGACCGACCTGCTGTACCGCCACCGCAAGGGCGAACTGGACATGCAGATCACCGCCGTAGTGTCCAACCACCTGGACCTGCGGGCCATGGCCGAACGCGAAGGCATTCGCTTCATTTACCTGCCGATCAGCAAAGACAACAAGGCCCGCCAGGAAGCCGAGCTGATGCGCATTGTCGACGAGACCGGAACTGACCTGGTGGTGCTCGCCCGCTACATGCAGATCCTGTCTGACACCTTGTGCCAGCAACTGTCAGGCCGGGCGATCAACATTCATCACTCGTTCCTCCCCGGTTTCAAAGGCGCCAAGCCCTATCACCAGGCGTACGACCGTGGCGTCAAGCTGATCGGCGCCACTGCCCACTACGTGACCAGCGACCTCGACGAAGGGCCGATCATCGAGCAGGAAATCCAGCGCGTTGATCACACCCACCTGCCCGACTCGCTGGTCGCTATCGGCCGCGACACCGAAACCGTGGCCCTTTCCAAAGCGCTGAAGTACCACCTGGAACACCGGGTGTTCATCAACCAGGACAAGACAGTGATCTTTCGCTGATTCCCCCTTTTACCCGAGGCACGATCATGACCTTACGCGTGGCAATCATCGGTGCCGGCCCTTGCGGCATGGCGCAACTTCGAGCCTTCCAGTCGGCCCGTGACAAGGGCGCCGAGATCCCCGAGCTGGTGTGTTACGAGAAGCAAAACGATTGGGGCGGCATGTGGAACTACACCTGGCGCACCGGCCTGGATGAAAACGGCGAGCCGGTGCACGGCAGCATGTACCGCTACCTGTGGTCGAACGGGCCGAAAGAGTGCCTGGAGTTCGCCGACTACACCTTCGAAGAGCATTTTGGTCGCCCCATCGCCTCGTACCCGCCCCGTGAAGTGCTGTGGGACTACATCAAGGGCCGGGTCGAAAAAGCCGGAGTGCGCGACTACATCCGCTTCAACAATGCGGTGCGCCAAGTGACTTTCGATGAGGCCAGCCAGCGCTTTACCGTGCAGGCCCACGACTACAACAGCGACACATTGACCAGCGAGCAGTTCGACTACGTGATCAACGCCTGCGGGCACTTTTCTACGCCCAAGGTCCCGTACTTCGAAGGCTTCGAGCAATTCGCCGGCCGCATCCTGCACGCCCATGATTTTCGCGAAGCGCTGGAGTTCAAGGGCAAGGACCTGCTGATTGTCGGCAGCAGCTACTCGGCCGAGGACATCGGTTCGCAATGCTACAAATACGGGGCACGGAGCATCACCAGTTGCTACCGCACCGCGCCCATGGGCTATGCCTGGCCGGACAACTGGGAAGAAAAACCGCAGCTGCAACGCCTGGAAAACAACCGCGCCTGGTTTGCCGATGGCAGCAGCAAGCACATCGATGCGGTGATTCTGTGCACCGGCTACAAGCATCATTTCCCGTTCCTGCCCGACGAATTGAGCCTCAAGACCGACAACCGCTTGTGGCCGATGAACCTCTACAAGGGCGTGTTCTGGGAACCCAACCCGCGCCTGATCTACCTCGGCATGCAAGATCAGTGGTACTCGTTCAACATGTTCGACGCCCAGGCCTGGTACGCCCGCGACGTGATTTTGGGGCGCATCCAGTTGCCCGACCACGCCCAGCGGACCGCCGACAGCCAGCAATGGCAGGCCCGTGAACAAACCCTGGAAACCAACCAGCAGATGTTCGAATTCCAGGGCGCGTATATCCAGGAGTTGGTTGATGCCACCGACTACCCGAGCTTCGACATCGCGGCGGTCAATCAAACCTTCCTGCACTGGAAGCATGACAAAGCCGAAAACATCATGGGTTATCGCGACAAGTCGTACCGCTCGCTGATGACCGGCACCCAATCGCCGCCTCACCACACGCCGTGGCTGCATGCGCTGGACGACTCCATGGCGGCGTATCTGGGCGAGCCGCCCACCACCATCAAGTCGGTCGGCTGACCCGGGAGCCTGTTAATGAATGCACCACGCATTTCCCGGCCCAACGAGCCCGGGTTGTTTGCCCGGGCGCCCAATCTGGAGCGCTACCGGGTGGTGGCGGGCGGCCTGACCCTGATCGCCTTGCAACCCGGTGACAGCCTGCAAGTGATCGACCTTGAAGGCCAGCAGCCGTGTGAGCTGCTGGCGCTCAATGCGCAAGGTGCCAGCGCGTTAAGCGATTGGGGGCTGAGCGCATCGGCCGCCAACACTTACCTGCGCACCCGACTGAGCCAGCCCACGCTGCAAGCCCGACGGATCACTCAAGCCCTGGGCAAACGCGCCATTGAGGCTAACAACCTGCCGCACCCGGCATTGCTCTGGGGCACCGACAGCCCGGCCGGACACCAGCAGCAGTGGGTTGCCGAGGCAGAACGGCTGGTGCTCATCGCCGCCCCCGCCGAACCCACCGCGGTTGACCGCCAGTACCGCCCCAGCGAACTGCGGGTGTTGGTGACCCGGGCCAATCCCTCGGCCCTGCTGCTGCCCGCGCTGCCCGAGCCGTTGGCTGAACTGGTCGACGAATTCACCCTGCGCCCCGGCACGGCGCACAGCTATACCGTCGCCAAGGGCCAGTACGTGCAGGTACTGGATGTGGCTGGCCGGCAATGCTCTGACTTTGTCGCGCTGGACCACAGGGCGCTGGATCGCGGCCTGGAGCTGGACCTCGACCAGACCGTGACCCGCACCCTGAACGGCAGCGCTTACCCGCTACCGGGCCTGTTTTCGAAGTTTTTCGACCGCCAGATGCAACCGATGCTCGAAGTGGTGCAAGACACCGTTGGCCGCCACGACTCCTTCGCCCTGGCCTGCGCGGCACGCTACTACGAAACCCATGGCTATTTTGGGCACGACAACTGCAGCGACAACCTGAGCCGGGTACTCGCCGCGCATGGCGTACAACCCCGCGCCGGTTGGCCGGCGATCAATTTCTTCTTTAACACCGGGATCGATGCCCACCAGCACCTGACCCTCGACGAGCCCTGGTCACGCCCCGGCGATTACGTGCTGCTGCGGGCCATGACCGACCTGGTGTGTGGCAGCACGTCGTGCCCGGACGACATCGACCCGGCAAACGGCTGGAACCCGACGGACATTCATGTCCGCATCTACAGCGAAAAGGAGCGTTTTTCCATCGCCATGAGCACTCGAGCAACGGCGGATGCCGACCCGATCCTGACCCGCGAAAGCGCATTCCACGGGCGTACCCGCGCCCTCACCAGCAGTTTTGTCGACTACCGCAACTGGTGGCTGCCACTGCGCTACGACGGCTACGGCGCCATCGAGGAATACCTCGGCTGCCGCGAGCGGGTGGCGGTGATGGACCTCACCGCCCTGCGCAAATTCGAAATCCTCGGGCCGGACGCCGAAGCCTTGTTGCAGTACTGCCTGACCCGCGACGTGCGGCGCCTGGCAATCGGCCAGGTGGTGTATTCAGCCATGTGCCACGAACACGGCGGCATGCTCGACGACGGCACTTTGCTGCGGCTGGGCCAGGACAATTTTCGCTGGATCTGCGGCGAGGACTACGCCGGGGTCTGGTTGCGTGAACAAGCACTAAAACTGGGCATGAAAGTCTGGATCAAGTCCGCCAGCGAGCAGATTCACAACCTCGCCGTACAAGGTCCGCGCAGCCGCGAGCTGCTGCAACAGATGGTCTGGACCCCGCCCGGCCAGCCAAGCATTGAAACCCTGGGCTGGTTCCGCTTTCTGGTGGGCCGCCTGGACGGTTACGACGGCTGCCCGCTGATGATTTCACGCACCGGCTACACCGGCGAACTGGGCTTTGAGGTCTGGTGCCAGCCCGAAGATTCCGAGCGCGTCTGGGACCGGATCTGGGCGCTGGGCCAACCCTTGGGCATCGTCCCGTTGGGCCTGGAAGCACTGGACATGCTGCGCATCGAAGCCGGTCTGATTTTTGCCGGGTATGAATTCAGCGATCAGACCGATCCGTTTGAAGCCGGGATCGGTTTTTCAGTGCCGCTTAAAAGCAAAACCGATGACTTTATCGGCCGCGACGCCCTGCTGCGCCGCAGCGCCCACCCCGCGCACAAGCTGGTGGGCCTGCACCTGAGCGGCAACGAAGGCGCACACCACGGCGACCCGGTCTACCGTGGCCGGGCCCAGGTCGGGGTGGTCACCAGCGCCTGCCGCTCACCGCTGCTGGGCAGCAACATTGCTTTGTGCCGGGTGGATGTGGCGTGCAGCGAAGCCGGTACTGAGCTGGAAGTTGGAAAAGTCGATGGCCTGCAGAAGCGCATCAGCGCCACGGTCAGCGCAGCGATCTTCTATGACCCGGACAAGAGCCGGGTCCGTAGCTGATCGACGAACGTCACCCACTTTGCCTGCCCCACTACCACGCAATACAGACATGGGATCAAGAAGATGGAAGCGACTACGTTCGAGGCCGTACCGCAGTCCGCCCGTTCAGTGGGCAGCCTGCAGCGAAAAATCGATTGGCGAGGGGCGTTTTGGGTCGCCAGCGGCGTGCCGGCGCTGGTGCTGTTCACCATCGGCGCCATTGCCGCAACAGTGGGCAAACCGGCCTGGATTGTGTGGATCGTGTCGATCCTGTTCGGGTTTATCCAGGCCTTCACTTACGCCGAAATTGCCGGGCTGTTCCCGCATAAATCCGGCGGCGCTTCGGTGTATGGCGCCGTGGCCTGGGTGCGCTACAGCAAGCTGATTGCCCCGGTGTCGGTGTGGTGCAACTGGCTGGCCTGGTCGCCGGTGCTGTCCATCGGCTCGGGGCTGGCCGCAGGTTACATCCTGACGGCGCTGTTTCCGGCCGATTCGCTGATCAACACCTGGCAACTGACCCTGCTCGATCTGGGCTGGGTCAAAAGCGGGCTGTCGTTGCGCATCAACGCCACCTTCGCCATCGGCCTGCTGATTCTGCTGACGGTGTTTGCCGTGCAGCACGGCGGCATTCTGCGCTCGGCACGCCTGACCCTGGTGCTGGGCATGACTTCGCTGATTCCGCTGCTGCTGGTCGGCGTGGTTCCGCTGTTTACCGGCGACACCCTGCAGGCCAATTTCTTCCCGCTCTACCCGCTGGCCCACGATGCGGCCGGGCAAGTGGTCGACGGCAGCTGGAACATGTCTGGCTGGACCCTGATGGCGGGCGGGCTGTTCATGGCCGCCTGGTCGACCTACGGTTTCGAAACGGCGGTGTGCTACACCCGCGAATTCAAGGACCCGAAACGCGACACCTTCAAGGCGATTTTTTACGCGGGCGTGCTGTGTATCTTCGTCTTCACCCTGGTCCCGCTGGCGTTTCAGGGCAGCCTCGGGCTGGGCCAACTGGTGACACCGGCGGTACTTGATGCCAGCGGTGCGGTGGTTACCCCGGCGGTCTACAGCGGTCTGTTGTCCCCTGCCATCTACAGCGGCATGGGCGTCGGCCAAGTGATGGCCGACAGCATCGGTGGCGGCAAGCTGGTGGCCAACATCGTGCTGATCATGCTGGTGCTCGCCACTTTGCTGGCGATCATGACCTCCATGTCAGGCTCGTCGCGCACCCTGTACCAGGCGTCGGTAGACGGCTGGCTGCCCAAATACCTGGGCCGCACCAATGAACATGGGGCGCCGACAGCGGCCATGTGGACCGACCTGGGTTTCAACCTGCTGCTGTTGTTGATGTCGGACTACGTGTTCGTGCTGGCGGCGTCCAACGTCAGCTACATCATCTTTAACTTCCTCAACCTCAATGCCGGCTGGATCCACCGCATGGACCGCCCGGACTGGGCCCGCCCGTACAAGGCGCCCACCCTGCTGCTGGCCGCCGGTGGCGTGCTGAGTTTCGTCAACCTGGCCTGCATGGGCCTGGGCGCCGACATTTGGGGCGCGGGCACACTGCTGACCGGGCTGCTGCTGGCGCTGCTGATCCTGCCGGTGTTTTGCTTCCGCCATTACCTGCAGGACAAAGGGCGCTTCCCCGAAGCCATGCTCAACGACCTCTATATCGAGGCCGACTCGGGTCAAAAACGCGCGGGCTGGTTGCCCTACGCCACGTTGATCGCGGGTGTGCTCGTGGTCTATGGCTGCCATCAACTGGCGGTGATCTGACGTTTACGGCTGGAGCATCAGGGCACGTCCCTGATGCTCCAGCCCTTTTTAAACCTCAAGACAACGGTGATTCGATTGACCCCTTCAGCCCAGACACACGCCCGCATCATCGACGGCAAAGCCCTGTCGGCGCAGGTTCTCGACGAGGTTCGCGAAGACGTCCGCGCCCTCGCCGCACAACAGATTTACCCGGCACTGGCGGTCCTGCTGATCGGCCAGGACCCCGCCAGCGAAGTCTACGTGCGCAACAAGTTGCTGCGCGCCAAAGACGTCGGCATCCGCTCGCTGGAGCACCGCCTGCCCGACAACGTCAGCCAGCAGCAGGTGCTGCAACTGATCCAGCGCCTCAACGCCGACCCGGGCGTGAACGGCATTCTGGTGCAACTGCCGTTACCTGCGCACATCAATGAACAAGCGGTGATCCAGGCCATTGCGCCGATCAAGGACGTAGACGGGTTTCATCGTGAAAACGTTGGCGGGCTGGTGCAAGGCGACGAGGTCCTCACACCCTGCACGCCCAGCGGTTGCATGCGCCTGCTGCACGAAACCCTCGGTGACCTGAGCGGCCTGCATGCCGTGGTGGTGGGTCGCTCCAATATTGTCGGAAAGCCCATGGCGACCTTGCTGTTGCAGGCCAATTGCAGCGTCAGTGTGGTGCATTCGCGCAGCGTCGATGCTGCGGCGCTGTGCCGTCTGGCGGATATCGTGGTCGCGGCCGTGGGCAGGCCGCAGATGATCGATGCCCGCTGGCTCAAGCCGGGCGCTGTGGTGATTGATGTCGGCATCAACCGCATCGACACCAGCAACGGGCCCCGACTGGTGGGCGACGTGGATTTTGAGAGCGCGAGTCGCGTGGCCAGCGCCATCACCCCGGTTCCGGGCGGTGTGGGGCCGATGACCATTGCCTATCTACTGAAAAACACCCTGATCGCCAGTGAACTGCAACGCTCAGAGCGCCCGATCAGCTACCCGGCTGTCGGCTAAAACACCCATTTGTAGTCGCTGCCGAAGGCTGCGATCGGCGACACAGTCGTCGTAAATCAGCCAACGCGCTCATCCAGACAGATTCGGGGGCACAGGTTTCGCGATCGCTGCGCAATCGATCGCAGCCTCGCGGTGCTCGTCAGCGACTACAACCCCGTGGGAGCCGCCTCTTATCACCCCAGTCGTTTAAATAAAGGGGTTGGTGGCGAAAAGGAGTACCCTGCCGTCCGGCTTTTATTTTCCGCCCCAGGACCCTCTATGTTTCCCAACGCTGAACGCTATAACCACTCCACTGAATACGCCAACAAGCTGGTGGACCGCATCGGCCAGACCCCGGCCTGGATTGCCCAGCGCATCGGTGTCACTGAAAAACGCATGCGCTACATTCTCGCCGGTTCGCGCACGATCAAAGGCGATACCACCGAGATCCTGATGAGTTACGCCGAGCAGTTTTGTCTGGAAAGTCTGGCCGCTGAAGCCAAAGCCGCAAAAGACCGTGCTCGCTCCAAAGCCGCGACGCCCGCCAGCGACGCTTAAAACAACCCCATTTGCCCGCCCACCAGCGCGCTGAAGTCATCGTCGACAAACACCAGAATCGCATCGGCCACGGGCTGCAACTGCCGGGTCAGGTAGTGATCGTAGTCGACCTCGGCGGTGCGGTTCTCCAGCGGCTGCGGCCCCGCCACAGTAATGACGTAGCTGATATAGCCGCCATTCTGGTATTGCCGGGGTCGGCCTTGCTGGTCGTTGTATTCGTCTGCCAGCCGCGCCGCGCGCACGTGCGGCGGGACGTTGCGCTCGTAGTCGCTCAACGGCCGGCGCAAGCGTTTGCGGTAGATCAGCCATTCGTCATGCTGGCCCGCCAGGGTGCGCTGCACAAAATCGCGCACGTAATCCTGGTACGGCTGGCGGTTGAAGATGCGCAGGTACAACGCCTGCTGAAACTGTTGCGCCAGCGGCGACCAGTCGCTGCGCACGGCTTCAAGGCCCTTGTAGACCATTTCTGCCTGCCCGTCAGGGCGCATCACCAGCCCGGCATAGCGCTTTTTACTGCCCTCTTCGGCCCCGCGAATGGTCGGCATCAAGAATCGGCGGTAGTGCGTTTCGAATTGCAGTTCCAGCGCGCTGACCAGCCCGTACTCATCGCGGACATGGGCTTGCCACCATTGGTTGACGTGCTGCACCAGTTCACGGCCGATGCGTGCGGCATCGGCTTCGCTGTGCTCGCTGCGCAGCCAGACAAAGGTCGAATCGGTGTCACCGTAGATCACGCTGTAACCCTGCGCTTCGATCAGGGCGCGGGTCTTGAGCATGATTTCATGGCCACGCAGGGTGATTGACGAGGCCAGCCGGGTGTCGAAAAAGCGGCAGCCACTGGAGCCCAGTACCCCATAAAACGAGTTCATGATGATTTTCAGCGCTTGTGACAGCGGTGCGTTTTTCTCGCGCTTGGCCACTTCCCGGCCATTGGCTATCTGCTCGATGATCGCGGGCAAACAATGCCGGGTACGGGAGAAACGCGCGCCACGAAAGCCCGGAACCGAGTGTTCATCGTCAGGCTCTCGCAGCCCTTCGATCAGTCCCAGCGGGTCGATCAAGAACGTGCGGATGATCGATGGATACAGGCTCTTGTAGTCCAGTACCAGCACCGACTCATACAAACCGGGCTGCGACTCCATGACAAAGCCGCCGGGGCTGGCCTGCGGCGGGTTATCGCCGAGGTTCGGGGCAACGTAGCCCTGGCGATGCATCAGCGGCATGTACAAGTGGTAGAACGCCGCCACCGAACCGCCGCTGCGGTCAGCTTCCAGCCCGGTGACCGAGGCACGCTCCAGCAAAAATGTCAGCAGCTCGGTCTTGTGGAAGATGCGCGTCACCAGCTCGCAGTCCTTGAGGTTGTAGCGCGCCAGTGCGGGCTTGTCCTCGGCAAACATGCGGTTGATTTCGTCCATGCGCTGGTAGGGGGTGCTGATGTCCTTGCCTTCACCCAACAAGGTTTGCGCGACGTTTTCCAGGCTGAACGAGGTGAACGACCATGTCGCCGAACGCAGCGATTCGATACCGTCGATGATCAAGCGCCCCGCCGCGCTGGCGAAGTAATGATTGTTGCGCGAGCCGTGCTCACGCCACTGCATTTCGCTGCCCCCACGCCCCAACAGCAACGGGATACCCAGGCGTCGGGCATGTTCGTGCAAGATGCGCATATCGAACTGCACCACGTTCCAGCCAATGATCGCGTCAGGGTCGTGCAGCGCCATCCAGTGGTTCAGGCGCAGCAACAGGTCGCCACGGGTGGCGCAAAACTCGAGGTCGAAATCCACCGGGGTGTCGGCGTCCGTCGCCTTGCCCAGCATGTACACCTGGCGCTGACCACAACCTTCGAGGGCAATCGAATACAGGTCGCCCTGGGCGCTGGTTTCAATGTCCAGCGAGACCAGTTTTAAACGCGGTCGGTAGTCCGGGTGCGGTTTCATCCGCGTATCCAGCAGCGGGCCATCCGTTTGGGGCTGGCCGCTAAAACTCACCGGGGCGGTGATAAAACGCTCCATCAAAAAGCGTTCAGGTGGCCGAATATCGGCCTCGAACACCTCAACCCCGGCGCGGCGCAGGCGCTGGGCGATGTCGATCAATTGCCCATGCTGCTGGCTGTAAAGGCCCAGCACCGGCCGCGAGTGGAAGTCGCGCAGGGCCAGCTCACGCAACTCAATATTGCGCTCATCCTGCACCAGCGCTTCGACCTGGCCACGTTGCGCCTGCGGCATAAACGCGACAGACGTCTGCACCGGCAGGCGCACGTGCTGCGGCCCGTCATCGGTGGCCAGCCAGAACTCCACTTCAACCCCTGACGGCGTATCGCGCCAATGCCGGGTCAGTACAAAGCCATGTCTCAGCACAACAAGGTGCGCCTTACAAACACGTGGCAACCATGGCCAAACGGCGCAACGCAGCGCTGTCGTTTGGCTGCTTGGCGTAATAGCTCAAGGCGGTGCCGGTGCCCTGCGGCTGCAGGTCGACAAACGATTCGGCGCCACGGGTATAGACCGTCAAACGACCGGATTTGTCTTTGTCGATATAGGCACTGGCATCCACCCCGAACACACCCTCGTCTTCCCAGGTGAACTTGATGCACTCGGCCACCTTCGGCGTCTCTTTGTCAGAGATCAGGGCCCGCGTGGGGGCCTGGTTGCGGGCTTCATTCATCGCCGGTGAGACACACCCCGCCAGCAAGGCCAGGCCTACAGCGCCAATCAGCATTCGCATTGAATATCCCCTCAAAAAAAGTCGCCCACGATAGCACGCGGGTACAACGGATTCATTGACTGACAGCCACACCACAACACATACGATGACTTGATAGCACTTTTTAAAACTGTGCGTTTCTCAACGGACTTACGCTGACGTAAAAATGGCGGCCCGCTTATAGAAATCACCGTTTCCGGGGATTTTTATAACTGATTGGTTTGATTGAGGCATTGCGAGGTGAAAACTCAAGTCATATGATGTCTGTCAACTTGATTCGCCCAGCCCTGACTCTAATTCTAATAAGGACCATGCCATGACTGCCGAACACCCTCATCACGCCAGCAAAACGCCCGTGGTCACCAGCCTCCAGGTCATTCCGGTGGCTGGCCACGACAGCATGTTGCTTAACCTCAGCGGTGCCCACGGGCCTTTCTTTACCCGCAACATCGTGATCCTCAAGGACAGCAGTGGCAATGTCGGCGTGGGTGAGGTGCCGGGCGGTGAACGCATCCGGGAAACCCTGGAGGACGCCCGCAGCCTGGTGGTCGGCCAGGCCATCGGCAACTACCAGCGGGTGCTCAACAGCATGCGCAGCACCTTCGCTGCCCGTGATGCCGGTGGCCGTGGCCTGCAAACCTTTGACCTGCGCATCACCATTCACGCCGTGACGGCCATGGAGTCTGCCCTGCTCGATCTGCTTGGCCAGTTCCTTGAGGTGCCGGTGGCGGCCTTGCTCGGCGAAGGCCAGCAGCGGGATGCAGTGAAGATGCTCGGCTACCTGTTTTACATCGGCGACCGCCAGCAAACCGATCTGGGATACCGCACTGAAGACAGCGCCGATGACTGGTTCCGCCTGCGCAATGAACACGCCATGACCCCCGAAGCCGTGGTGCGACTGGCTGAAGCCGCGCAGGCCAAATATGGCTTTAACGACTTCAAGCTCAAGGGTGGCGTGCTGCGCGGCGCTGAAGAAATCGAAGCCGTAACCGCCCTGGCCGAACGCTTCCCCAACGCGCGTATCACCCTTGACCCCAACGGCGCGTGGTCGCTCAAGGAGGCCATCGCCTTGTGCCGCGACCAGCATAAAGTGCTGGCATACGCCGAAGACCCGTGTGGCGCCGAAAACGGCTATTCCGGGCGCGAAGTGATGGCCGAGTTCCGCCGCGCCACCGGCCTGCCGACCGCCACCAACATGATCGCCACCGACTGGCGCGAAATGGGCCATGCGATCCAGTTGCAATCGGTCGACATCCCGCTGGCCGACCCGCATTTCTGGACCATGCAAGGCTCGGTGCGGGTCGCGCAAATGTGCCACGAATGGGGCCTGACCTGGGGCTCGCACTCCAACAACCACTTTGATATTTCACTGGCCATGTTCACCCAGGTCGCTGCTGCCGCGCCCGGCGAAATCACCGCTATTGATACCCACTGGATCTGGCAGGACGGCCAGCACCTGACCCGCGACCCGCTGCAAATCATTGACGGGGAGATTCAGGTGCCGGCCAGACCCGGCCTGGGCGTGGACATCGACATGGACGCCGTCGCCAAGGCCCACGAGCTGTACAAAGGCATGGGCCTCGGCGCACGGGACGACAGCATCGCCATGCAATACATGATTCCCGGCTGGAAATTCGATAACAAAAAACCGTGTCTGGTGCGCTGAGCCGCGCTGCCCGCACGCCTAATGAGTAAGGATTGAACACATGTCGACAGTTACAGGCCACAACTTTATCGCCGGTCGCCGCAGCGCCGCAGGCACCACCCTCCTTCAAAGCCTTGATGCGACCACGGGCGAAGCCCTGCCCTATCACTTTTATCAAGCCACCGCCGAAGAAGTCGACCTCGCCGCCCAGGCCGCCGATGAAGCCTTTGCGAGCTTCCGCCAACTGAGCCCCGAGCGCCGCGCCGAGTTCCTCGACGCCGTCGCCGATGAAATCGACCAGTTGGGTGACGATTTTGTCGCGCTGGTCTGCCGTGAAACTGCGCTGCCGGCCGGGCGCATTCAAGGGGAGCGTGGACGCACCAGCGGGCAGATGCGCCTGTTTGCCAAGGTTTTGCGGCGTGGTGACTTTTTAGGCGCACGCATTGATTTGCCGCTGCCGGATCGCAAGCCGCTGCCCCGCGTAGACCTGCGCCAATACCGGATTGGTGTAGGGCCGATTGCGGTGTTCGGCGCGAGCAACTTTCCGCTGGCGTTTTCAACGGCAGGTGGCGATACCGCCGCGGCCTTTGCCGCAGGCTGCCCGGTAGTGTTCAAGGCCCACAGCGGGCACATGGCGACGGCAGATCAGGTCGGCGGCGCGATTATCCGCGCCGCCGAAAAAACCGGCATGCCCAAAGGCGTGTTCAACATGATTTTTGGCGCAGGCGTCGGCGAGCCGCTGGTCAAGCACCCGGCTATCCAGGCCGTGGGCTTTACCGGATCGCTGCATGGCGGCAATGCCCTGAGCAAAATGGCCGCCGAGCGCGAGCAGCCGATCCCGGTGTTTGCCGAGATGTCGAGCATCAACCCGGTCATCCTCCTGCCTCAAGCCCTGGCAGCACGCGCGGCCAGCATCGCCAAAGACCTGGCCGCATCGGTGACCTTGGGCGGCGGCCAGTTCTGCACCAATCCGGGCTTGGTCATCGGCGTGCGCTCGCCTGAGTTCACCGGGTTTGTGCAACAACTGACCCAATACATGAGCGAACAGGCGCCGCACACCTTGCTCAATGCCGGGGGCCTGCGCAATTACGCCAAGGGCATCGAGCAGTTGCTCAACCACGCGGGCATCAGCCATCTGGCGGGGCACGCACAGAGCGGCACGCAAGCGCAGCCACAACTGTTCAAGGCCGATGTCAGCCTGCTGCTGAACAAGGACCCGCTGCTGCAAGAAGAAGTGTTTGGCCCGGCGACCTTGATCATCGAAGTGGCTGATGACGCGCAGCTAAAAGCTGCCTTGCTAGCCTTGCGCGGGCAACTGACTGCCACCCTGATTGGCGAACCGGGCGACCTGCAACACTATCAGTGGCTGGTACCGATCCTTGAACAAAAGGTCGGGCGTATTCTGGTCAACGGCTACCCGACCGGCGTCGAAGTGTGCGATGCCATGGTCCACGGCGGCCCTTACCCGGCCACTTCGGATGCTCGCGGTACGTCGGTGGGTTCGCTGGCGATTGATCGCTTCCTGCGCCCGGTGTGCTACCAGAACTACCCCGACGCCCTGCTTCCCGCAGCGTTGCAAAACAGCAACCCGCTGGGCTTGCAGCGCTTGGTCAATGGCGAGTGGAGTGCGCGAGTGATCGATTAAAAGATCGTCACTCTGTAGGAGCGAGCTTGCCTCGCGATCTTTTGATCTTTCAAAGATCGCGAGGCAAGCTCGCTCCTACAGTTTTGATGTACATGCCAAATTTCAGGCAAAAAAAAGCCCAAGTAGCTGATGGAAACTTGGGGCTTAAAAATGCATAAACCGTGGTAGGTGAACGCAGGGCGATAATACCCCAGTGTTACGACAGGTAACAAGAAATTTTGCGCGATTTTTCTACGGACGGTACTGACCCAAATCAATAAACGCTACTCGAACCCGAACAATGCCCGTGGCGCCTCGACCAGCAGTGCATGCCTGACCTCGGCCGAGCACTCCAGTGCGTCCAGCTGTTGGACCACCGAGGTGTAGCTGACACGCTCTTCGTGTTGCGTATGCGGCCAGTCGCTGCCCCACACCAACCGCTCTGGACCCAGGCTTTGCTGCAACAGGCACAACGCCGCCCTGGCGAAATCGAGGTTCTGCTGCTCAGTCCCGGCCAGTCGATAAATGCCCGAGACTTTCATCCACACCTGCCCGCCCTGCCCCAGCTCAAGCATCTGGCGAAAGCCCGGCTGTTCTAGCCCCAAACGCGCATCCGGGCGACCGAAGTGATCGATGACCACCTTGATCCCGAATGGCTTGAGTTGCCGGAGCAAACCCGGCAGGTCTTCAACCTGACGGTGCAGTTCGATGTGCCAGCCTAACGCCGCGATATTCCCCAGGAATGCCTTCCAGACCGGCTGGTTAAAATCAGGCAATGCACAGCCCATCAAGTTCAAGCGTGCGCCCACCACGCCCTGGCCAGCCAGTTCACGCATCTGCGCCCGTTCAGTGCCGGGGTCCAGCACCACAACCCCGCGCAACTGTTGCGGTGCTTGCTTGAGCGCCGCCAGCAGGTAGCGGTTGTCAGTGCCGAGAAAACTCGGCTGCACCAGCACGCCATGACTAAAGCCATTGGTCTGCAATTGGCTCTGGTACTGCGCCAGAGTGGCGTCGTAGCCCGGGGTATAGCGCCGTGCGGCCGCCAGACTCAGTTCGCGACTGAACACATGAGCGTGGGAGTCAATGCCGCTAATCGGCGTAAAGCGGGTATCAGGCATGTCGTTCATCTATCAAAAGTAATGGGTATCAGGCACGTGCGGTGTCGTTGCTGCTACCACTGGCCGGTTGCGCCTGGATGGGCGCTTCAAGGTTGCGGCCACGGGTTTCCGGCAGGCACAGGGCGGCAATCACTGCCACGCCATAGGCAATCCCGGCGTCGATACCAATCGCCGAGCCCAGGGACATGGATTCACTCATGTGACCGACCAAAAACGGGAACACCGCCGACAACACGCGCCCGAAGTTGTAGCAAAAGCCGACACCGGCGCCGCGCACATCCGCCGGGTACAGTTCGTTGAACAGCGCCCCGAGGCTGGCCGGAATCCCCGCCGCGAAAAAGCCCAGCGGAAAGCCGAGGAACAGCATTTGCGTATTGCTCAGGGGCAGGAATACATAGCACTGCACGGTGATCACGCAGCACAGGGCAAACAGGATGATATTTTTACGTCGCCCGATGCGGTCGATCAAAAAGCCGCTGACCACGCAGCCGCACCAGAAAGCGGCAATGATCACCGCCAGATAACCGCCCGAGTTCAACACCGACAGGTTGCGTTCGGTTTTCAGGAAGGTCGGCAGCCAGGTCATGACCGCGTGGTAACCGCCGTGGGCACCGAGGCCCAACAGCCCGCCAAACAAGGTCACGCGCAGCAGTTCAGGGCGGAAAATACCCGACAGCGATTTGAAGAAGCTTGGCGGGATAGCGTTTTCTTTTTGCAGACGCTGAAAGCTGTCGGGTTCTTGCACATTGCGCCGCACCCAGATGATCAGCAGCGACGGCAGCAACCCGACCAGGAACATTACCCGCCAGGCCATGTCTTGCGGCACCAGCGAATAGATCAGCGTAAACACCCCGACGGCCAGCCCCCAGCCGACGGCCCAGGCGCTTTGCACGGTGCCCATGACCTTGCCGCGATAGTTCGGGTTAATGGTTTCGGCCATCAGCACCGCGCCCGCGGCCCACTCGCCGCCGATCCCAAAGCCTTGCAGCGCCTTGACGATCAACAGTTGGTTGAAGTCGGTGACAAAAGCCGAGAGAAAGGTGAAGAACGAAAACCACAGGATCATCCACTGCAACGTGCGCACTCGCCCGTAGCGGTCGGACAACGTGCCGCCGACCCAGCCGCCGATGGCCGAAGTCACCAGGGTCACGCCGCTGATCAGGCCGGCGTCGCCCTTGGTCAAGGCGAAAGCGGCAATCAGTGCCGGAATCGCCAGACCAAACATTTGTACTTCCAAAGCGTCGAGCGACCAGCCACCGAAGCAGGCCCAGAACGTTTTGCGTTCCCGTGAAGTGATCTGACGATACCAACTGAACATGTTTTTTATCCTTATAAGTCAAACGCAAGGCGGCCGAATGCGGACCGTACCGCCGTCAGGCCAGTCAAAAGCAATACACAAAAAAGCCCCCGGTCCGCAGGCAGCGGGCCGAAGGCTTGGGGTTAGCGGATGTCCACGCTGTAACGGAAGTGCTCGGCATGCCCGCGCGAGCGCCGCCATTCCAGCGGCGTACCGGCGTAATCACGGGCCAGGCGCTCAATCACCACCACCGGGCTGTTGACCGGCACTTGCAGCAAGCGTGCATACACGTCATTGACCGATTCAGCGGTCAGGGTCTCTTCCGCACGGGCGACGACCTGAGCGCAGACATCTTCATAGATCGGATAGAGCAACGGCCCCTGCTGGCTCAAGTCGAGCTGCAGCAAGGGCGCAAACAGTGCGTGAGGCAGCCAGATTTCTTCGGCCAGCACCGGCTGCTCATCCAGCAAACGCACGCGCATGATACGAATGACCTGAGCATCGGCGGGCAAGCCCAAGGCGTGTGCCACGGCCGAAGGCGCGGCGACCGGTTCTACTGAAAGGATGCGACTCTGCGGCACCTGGCGCTCGCCGGCAGCGGTTTGAAAACGGAAAAAACGAAACAGCGACGACTGAAACTGTGGCCGCCGAATAAACGTCCCACGACCTTGCTGGCGCTCCAGAATGCCCTCGCTGACCAGCGCATCAATGGCTTTGCGCACGGTACCGGTTGAGAGCAGGTATTGCGCCGACAGCGCGGCTTCAGTCGGGATCGCCTCCCCCGGACGCCAGCGATTTTGCGCGATCTGCTCCGCCAAATGATCACGCAAGCGTTGGTACTGCGGCAGGCGGGTATCACCGGATAGAGAATTCATTGACCTTATTCACCTTGTTATCTAGTCATATATATGAATATTGGTGGCGAGTATTTCCCCGGACGGGTTGGCTGTCAAGCACCGAATAGCGGCGGGCGCTGTCAGGCACCCGCACGTTTGAAATAGGGCTTATTCGAACACGGGCCGGAAGAAGCTGCGCTCGTAGCTGAGGATGCAACGGTTGTCTTCGGCCAGCTTGAACGCGGCGATGCATTCGGCATCGGTCTTGGAGCGCTCACGGTAGTCTTCGTAAGCGGTCAGGCTGGGGAAGGTAAACATGGCCAGGGCGATATTGTTGGCCCCTTCCGAAGGCAGGAAATAACCGTGATGGGTGCCGCCGAATTTCTCCACCAGCGGGATCCAGATGCGTGCATACGCTTCGAATTCTGCCAGCTGGTAGGGGTCGATCACATAACGCAGGTAACACGTAACCATTTCATCGTTCCTTTGAAGGGTAGAGTCTATTCAGCACGCCCATCGTGATAACCACCGCAGGGATCATCAGCAGCACGGGGTTGAAGGGTATCGGGATAAACAGCGTGATCAGCCATGTGGTAAAAAAGCCTGCGGCGACCAGACCAAAAAGCCAGGTCGGGATCCGCTTTCCGAAGCGTTCACACGCCTGATTGAAGCGCTTAAACCATTGCATCTAAACAACATCCTTGTGAATCGGCCCGCAGAATACGACAAAAACTGACGCTATCTATATTGATCAATCACATAACACTGTGGGAGCGGGCTTGCTCGCGATGGCAACACCTCGGCTATGCGGGTACACCGCATCAATCCAATCGCGAGCAAGCCCGCTCCCACCCTGCCTCTATTTGTGAATGGAGACAATCGTCGCTTTGCTGCCTTCCATGCGGAAGCTGAACGCCACGTTGTCACCCACCGCCAGCCCGGCCAATTGCGCATCGGTCACGGCAAAGCCCATGGTCATGGGCGGCCATTGCAAAGCCGGGACCGGGCCGTGGGCCAGGGTCACGGTGTGCCTGGCCGGATCAATCGCCTTGATCACGCCTTCGGCACTGGCAGCCGGTGCTTGCTGGTGAGCCTGCATGCCGTCCATTGGCATGCCCGACATGTCTTCTGCATGGGCCGCAATACTGAACGCGGCAACAAGGCTGGCTACGACTACGAGAGGGAATTTCATAGGGGGGTTCCTTGAGAAGGTTGGGTTTCAACAGGTAAATGGCGACGGCGCATCACGCGGTACGCCGCCGGGATAACAAACAGGGAAAGCAACGGCGCGGTGAGCATGCCGCCGACCATGGGCGCCGCGATGCGGCTCATGATTTCACTGCCGGTGCCGCCGCCCAGCAAGATCGGCAACAGACCGGCAATGATCACGGCCACGGTCATCGCCTTGGGCCGCACACGTTGCACGGCGCCTTCGCGAATGGCGGCAACCAGCCCTGGCTCGCTGCCCTCGCCCGCCTGCTGACGCTCGGCCCAGGCGTTCTTCAGGTACAGCAGCATGATCACGCCGAACTCGGCAGACACCCCGGCCAGGGCGATAAACCCGACTCCGGTGGCCACCGACAAGTTGAAGCCCAGCAGGTACAAAAACCACACGCCCCCCGTGAGGGCAAAGGGCAAGGTCGCCATGATCAGCAGGGCTTCGTCGAAACGGCTGAAGGTCAGGTACAGCAGCACAAAGATGATCAGCAAGGTCGCAGGCACGACCAGCTTGAGCCGTGCGTTGGCCCGCTCAAGGTATTCAAACTGCCCCGAGTAATTCACGCTCATGCCCGGCTGCAAGTGCACCTGCTCGCTGATGGCCTGGCGCAAATCCCTCACCACCGATGCCAAATCGCGGTCGCGCACGTCGATATACACCCAGCCCGAAGGCCGCGCGTTTTCACTTTTGAGCATCGGCGGGCCCTCGCTGATGCGCACAGTGGCCACGGTGCCGAGGGTGATCTGGCTGCCCTGCGGGGTGTAGATCGGCAACTGTTGCAGAGCACTCAGAGAGTCCCGCCAGGCACGCGGGTACCTTACGTTGATGGGGAATCGCGCCCGCCCTTCGATGGTTTCACCAACGTTTTCACCGCCAATGGCCCCGGCCACAATCGCCTGTACATCGGCAATGTTGAGCCCGTAACGGGCCGCTGCCCCACGGTCGATATCGACGTCAATGTAACGCCCGCCCGTGAGCCGTTCAGCCAGCGCCGAGCTGACTCCCGGCACGCCCTTGGCCACGCGTTCTATGGCTTGGGCAACGCTGTCGATTGCGGCCAGATCACCGCCGTTGACCTTGACCCCGATCGGGCTCTTGATGCCGGTGGCGAGCATGTCGAGGCGGTTGCGGATCGGCGGCACCCACAGGTTGGTCAGCCCCGGCACCCGCACCACACGGTCCAGTTCCTCCACCAGCTTTTTCGGGGTCATACCGGGACGCCATTGCTCGCGGGGCTTGAACGCGATGGTGGTTTCAAACATCTCCAGCGGCGCCGGGTCGGTGGCGCTTTCGGCGCGACCGGCCTTGCCCGACACGTGGGCAACCTCCGGCACGGTCTTGATCAACCGGTCGGTGAGTTGCAGAAGTTGCGCGGCCTTTTGCGCCGACAACCCTGGCAGCGCTGAGGGCATGTACAGCAAATCCCCTTCATCCAGCGGCGGCAGAAACTCCCCGCCCAGCCGCGACATCGGCCACAAGGCGCTGACGAACACCAGCAAGGCAACCGCCAGAGTGGTTTTCGGACGGCGCAATACCGCGTCCAGCGCCGGTTGATACAGCCGGATCAAACCACGGTTGAGCGGGTTCTTTTTTTCGTCGGGGATGGGCCCGCGAATCCAGTAGCCCATCAGCACCGGCACCAAGGTCACCGACAACCCGGCAGCCGCGGCCATCGACCAGGTTTTGGTGAACGCCAGCGGGCCGAAAAGCCGCCCTTCCTGCGCCTCCAGGGTGAACACCGGGATAAACGACAAGGTGATGATCAGCAGGCAAAAGAACAACGCCGGCCCGACTTCCGTGGCGGCCTGGGTGATCACCTGCCAGTGCCGGGCCCCCTTCAGTTCTTCACCGGGATGCGCGTGGTGCCAGGCTTCGATTTTTTTATGGGCGTTCTCGATCATCACCACCGCCGCATCGACCATGGCGCCGATGGCAATCGCGATACCGCCCAGCGACATGATGTTGGCGTTGATTCCC
Source organism: Pseudomonas helleri (assembly GCF_001043025.1). GTDB lineage: Bacteria > Pseudomonadota > Gammaproteobacteria > Pseudomonadales > Pseudomonadaceae > Aquipseudomonas > Aquipseudomonas helleri. Next base: position 42,376 of record NZ_JYLD01000006.1, read on the forward strand.
TGGTAGCGCATCACAATAAAGGCCATCAACACCCCCACCGGCAGCGAGATGATCGCCACCAGCGAGGAGCGCAGATGCCACAGAAAGACCCCGCACACCAGCGCCACCACCAGGAACTCTTCCAGCAGTTTGTGGCTGAGGTTGTCCACCGCCCTATCAATCAATTGGCTGCGGTCGTAGGTGGTGACGATCTCGACACCCGCGGGCAGGCTGGCTTTCAGCTCCTCGAGCTTTTGCTTGACCGCAGCAATGGTCTGGCGAGCGTTTTTGCCGCTGCGCAGAATCACCACGCCGCCCACGGCCTCGCCTTGACCGTCGAGTTCTGAAATGCCCCGGCGCAATTCCGGCCCCAGTTGAATGTTTGCTACGTCCCCCAGCGTGACCGGTACCGCACCGACGCCAAGCTTGAGCGGGATTGCCCTGAAGTCCTCCAGGGTCTTGAGGTAGCCCGACGCCCGCACCATAAATTCGCTTTCGGCCATGGTCAGCACCGAGCCGCCGGTCTCCTGATTGGCCTTGCCGATGGCCTCAGTGACTTCAGCCTGAGTAATGCCCAGCGCGGCCATTTTCAGGGGATCGAGTTGCACCTGATACTGCTTGACCATCCCGCCCACAGTCGCCACTTCCGCCACATTGGGCAGGGTTTTGAGTTCGAACTTGAGAAACCAGTCCTGCAGGGCGCGCAATTGTGCGAGGTCATGCTTGCCACTGCTGTCCACCAGCGAGTACTGATAAATCCAGCCCACCCCCGTGGCATCCGGACCCAGCGCCGGTTTGGCGCTGGCGGGCAAGCGGCCTTGAATCTGGCTCAGGTACTCCAGCACCCGCGAGCGCGCCCAATACAGGTCGGTGCCGTCTTCAAACAACACATAGACAAAGCTGTCGCCGAAAAACGAATAGCCACGCACGGCCTTGGCGCCGGGCACCGAGAGCATGGTGGTGGTCAACGGGTAAGTAACCTGGTTTTCGACAATCTGCGGGGCTTGCCCAGGGTACGGCGTGCGGATAATCACCTGCACATCGGACAAATCCGGCAGGGCATCAATCGGCGTGTTTTGCACCGACCAGATGCCCCACGCCGTCACAAACAACGTCGCCAGCAACACCAGCATCCGGTTGCCGACAGACCAGCGAATCAGCGCGGCAATCATGGCTGGCTCCCGGTTGGCAGGTTTGGCGCCAGCGGCGTGACGTCCAGCCCCTTGAGGCTGGCCTCGGAGTCAAGCAGGAACTGGCCTGAACTCACTACCTGCTGGCCTTCTTGCAGCCCTTGCAGGATGGCGGTCTGGCCATCGTTTTCAGACCCGGTACGCACCTCAACCGGGCGGTAATGCCCGCCCTCCTCAGCCAGCATGACCAAGGCTTGATGGCCGGTGCGAATCACCGCTTCGCCGGGCACCCACAACACATGCTGATCGATGCCCTGCTCAAGGCTGACCTGCGCGGTCAACCCCGGTCGCAGCCGTGCACCGGGGTTCGCCAGCTCGACCCGCACCTGCAACGTGCGGCTGTCGGCGTTGGTTTGCGGCAGGATCGCGCTGACCGTGCCCTTGAACACTTCCCCGGCAAAGGCCGGTAAACGTGCCTCGACGGTTTGCCCCGGCGCAACGGCTGCGGCTTGCGCCTCGGGCACCGCCACGGTCAGCCAGACGCTGCCCAGGCCATTGACCTGGGCCAGGGTTTCACCTAGTGCCAAGGTCATGCCCTGACGCACATTCAACGTCTGCAACACGCCGCCCACCGGGCTGGTGACGGTCAACACCGGCTGCACCTTGCCACTGCGCTCGACCTGCGCAATCAGTGCTGGCGGCATGCCCGTGAGGCGCAGACGCTGACGCGCCGCCGCCAGCAGCGCGGAATCACCCACGCGCTTGAGCGCCAGAAACTCTTCCTGCGCCGCCGCCCATTCCGGCACCAAAACATCCGCCAGCGCAGCTTCGGGTTTGAGCACATCACCGGGCGCAAGATTGTAGACACGCTCGACAAAGCCCGGCGTGCGCGCCTGAATCACGGCCACATCACGCTCATTGAAGCCCAGCACCCCGGACGCCATGACACGGGTCGCCAACATGCCGCGACCGACCGTGGCCAGGCGCACACCGAGATTTTCGGTCTGCCCCGGATCAACCCGCAGCGTTTGCGCGTCGGCTTTATCGTCGGCGTACTGCGCCACCAATTGCATGTCCATAAAAGGCGACTTGCCCGGTTTATCGAACTTTTGCTGCGGGAACATCGGGTCATACCAGTACAGCGCCTTGGGCGCGCTGGCTGCCATTGACGGCGCCATGCCGGTGTCACGGGGTTGCCCTGCCCACCAGCCTGCTGCCACGCCCAACGCCAGCGCAGCGACTACCAGCCCGGTTACTTTGGTTTTATTAAATGTCATGTGCGCCTTCCCCATAAGCGAAATACAGACGGGCATTGACCGCTGCGCGCTGCTCTTCAACGTCCACCTGTTTGAGGCGGGCCTGGATCAACTCGCGACGTGCCGTGACCAGCGCATTCAGATCACCTTTGCCTGCGCGGTAACTGGCCATGCTCAACGCGACCTTCTCTTGGGCCAGCGGAATCAGGCTGTCCTGACCGCGTTGCACGGCGCGGTTAAGGCGCTGAAAATCGGCCAGGTCATCGTCCAGTTGCCGGGTATGCTCGCGGGTCATGTCTTCGCGCTCGGCATCCAGCTGGTCGAGGTCGGCTTGCCGGGCGGCAATCACCGGGTTTTGTCGGCGACCGGGAAATATCGGTAAATCCCAGGAAAACTGCACGCTGACCATGTCACCGAATTGCTGCCCCCGGTGCTGGTAGTCGAGTTCCCAACTCCAGTCCGAATGCTTCTGGGCCTCGGCTTCATGCAGCTTGGCTTGCGCCTCGCGGGTCATGGGTTCAAAGGCGGCGAGCTGCGGATGGTGCTGCACGTTATGGGTGTACATCCCGCCTTCGACCGGCCATTCGGGCAAGCGCCCCAGCGGCGTATCGTTGCCCGCCGGGCCAATCCAGCGCTTGAGTGCGGCATGGGCCTGGGCACGCTGTTGCTGCAACTCATCCTGCTGCTCAGCCAACACTGCAGCTTCCTGTTTGGGGGTGACGGCATCAGAGGGTTGCGCGCGGCCGCCCGCAATCGCCGCACGCACGGCATCGGTAAACAGGCGGTTTTCAGAGTAGAAATCCTTAAACAGCGCGTCTTTTCGCTCCACTGAATAACTGTTGATCCACGCCAGCGCGGTGGCCTGACGCACATTCAGCCGCGCCACCCGGCGCTGGGCAATGGCGGTGTCCACGGCGGCATCGGCCACTTCAATGCGCGCCTTGCGCTTCTCGCTATTGGGCATGTCCTGACGGATGCCGACCATTTGCATGGTCATGAAGTCGCGGTCCAGGCTGCCGCGATCGGGGCCGCCCACCGGGAAGTTCTGCACCCCCAGCACCAGTTTCGGGTCCGGTAATTCGCCCGCCGGGATTGCGGCACTGCTGGCCGCTTGCACGCTGGCATTTTGGGCCGCCAGCGCAGGCGCCGTATTGTCGGCCAGGCGCAGCGCTTCATCGAGGGTCAGACCACCCGCGAAACTCGGCCACGCCAGCACACTTGCCACCAGGCCGACGCATACGCGCAAGCCCGTGCCAAAGCACATGGGTTTCATGTTTTAGATTCCTGTGAAGATCCCGTGCACGCTGCAAACACAGCGCACAACTGTGCCTCGCGCTAATGCGCAAGACGGTTCAAAGAGGGACAGGAATCAAACCCGTGGCGGGCGCCACACCCCGGACGGGGCTGAGGTGGGTACAGCATCGCTGAACAGTGCCAGCGTGAGCGGATTGGGCAAGGAAAGTGCGGGCTTGATGACCGAAATTTGTAACATCGTCCCGGTTTTGCATTCCTGGCCGGGTTTGCACGACTTGCCATGTTCGGACGGCGCCTTGCTGTCGTCGCAGCAGTCCATGCCCATGTCGTTCATCATCTTCATGCCCAGCACTTGCATGGGGCACGGGTCTGCCGGTGCCTGCACACCCGCCATCCCACTCAAGGGAAGCGCGAGGCTCAGGACAAAAATAAGGCAAAGCCGCAGATAGCGTTTCATGGGGCGCGAGTTTAATCGTTAAAAATGACGGTTACAATTAGCCGACTCGCGCTATCAGAGCGTGCTGGAATTAAGCGCAGATTATGTTCAGCGTTTTATTAGGTAGACGCGATCCGCTTAATAATTACGGATAAATATCGATTAACGAAAACGGTTTCGCTAAGCTGCACACAGTCCACATCCACCCTTAACCTTCGGCGGTGAGCGCATGATCGAAGTTACTGAAGTTTCCATTGCCCAACTGCGTGAAGCGCTCGATTCGGGCCAGACCACCGCGGTTGAGCTGGTCAAGTCGTACCTTGCACGCATCGAGGCCTATGACGGCCCGCAAACGCCGACCGCGCTGAACGCGGTGGTGGTGCGCAACCCCGAAGCCCTTAAAGAAGCCGAAGCGTCGGACGCCCGTCGCGCCAAGGGTGAAACCCTCGGCCCGTTGGACGGGATCCCCTACACCGCCAAGGACAGTTACCTGGTCAAGGGCCTGACAGCCGCCTCCGGCAGCCCGGCCTTTAAAGACCTGATCGCTTATCGCGATGCGTTCACCATTGAGCGTTTGCGCGCCGCCGGGGCCATTTGCCTGGGCAAAACCAACATGCCGCCCATGGCCAACGGCGGCATGCAACGCGGCGTGTATGGCCGCGCCGAAAGCCCGTACAACGCTGACTACCTGACTGCGCCCTTCGCCTCCGGCTCGTCCAATGGTGCTGGCACGGCCACCGCTGCGAGTTTCTCGGCGTTTGGGCTGGCCGAAGAAACCTGGTCCAGCGGGCGCGGTCCGGCGTCCAACAACGGCCTGTGCGCGTACACGCCATCTCGCGGAGTGATTTCAGTGCGCGGTAACTGGCCGCTGACGCCAACCATGGACGTGGTCGTGCCCTATGCCAGGACCATGGCCGACCTGCTACAGGTGCTCGACGTGGTGGTTGCCGAAGACCCGGACACCCGTGGCGACCTGTGGCGCATGCAGCCCTGGGTGCCGCTGCCGAGCGTTGAATCCGTGCGCCCGGCGTCGTACCTGGATTTGGCCGCCAGCGCTGAATCCCTGGCCGGCAAGCGCTTTGGCGTGCCGCGCATGTACATCAATGCCGACCCGCTGGCCGGCACCGCAGAAAACCCCGGCATCGGCGGCCCGACCGGGCAGCGCATCATCACCCGTGCTGCGGTCATCGACCTGTGGCAAGCCGCGCGCCAGGCCCTTGAGGCCAAGGGCGCCGAAGTGATCGAGGTCGACTTCCCGCTGGTGTCCAATTGCGAAGGCGACCGTCCGGGCGCGCCAACCGTGTTCACCCGCGGGCTGGTGTCCAAGGAGTTCATGCACGACGAATTGTGGGAGCTGTCAGCCTGGGCCTTCGATGACTTCCTGCGGGCCAACGGCGACCCGAAACTCAACCGCCTGGCCGACGTGGATGGCCCGCAGATTTTCCCGCACGACCCGGGCACCCTGCCCAACCGCGAAGATGAACTGGCAGCGGGCATGGATGAGTACGTGCGCATGGCCCAACGCGGGATTACCCCGTGGGACCAGATCGCGAGCTTGCCGGACGGCCTGCGTGGCCTGGAACAGACCCGCAAGATCGACCTTGAACAATGGATGGACGACTTGGGCCTGGATGCCGTGCTGTTCCCGACTGTCGCCGATGTAGGCCCGGCCGACGCCGATGTTAATCCGGCATCGGCCGACATTGCCTGGAGCAACGGCGTGTGGGTGGCCAACGGCAACCTGGCGATCCGTCATTTGGGCGTGCCGACCGTCACCGTGCCGATGGGTGTGATGGCAGACATCGGCATGCCGGTGGGCCTGACCTTTGCCGGGCGCGCTTACGACGATTCGGCCTTGCTGAGCATTGCTTCGGCGTTTGAAGCATTGGGCAGCAAACGCCAGATCCCACCCCGCACCCCGCCGCTGAATACCGCTCTGTAGGCTTGAGTTTGCTCGCGATCTGTTGTCAAAGATCGCGAGCACGATCACTACAGGATGCTAATGCTTCAGTGGTTATAAGCCCGCTCGTTATGCTCAGCCAGATCCAGCCCCAGCTCTTCCACGGCATCGTCGGCACGTAAACCCATCACGCGGTCGATGATTTTCAGAATCACCCAGCTGACGGCAAAGCAATACACCGTGGTCAGCAATACGCCCTTGATCTGCGCCATGACTTGCGCGCCCATGCTCACACCGTCCACCAGACCGCCCAACGACGGCACACAGAACACCCCGGTCAGCACTGCACCGATCATCCCGCCAATGCCATGCAGGCCGAATACGTCCAGGCTGTCGTCATAACCGATACGGCGCTTGAGCACGGTGACGCTCAGGTAGCAGAACACCCCGCACAACAAGCCGATGGCCAGCGCACCGCCGACGCCGACATAAGCACACGCCGGGGTAATGCCCACCAACCCGGCCAGCGCACCACAGGCCAAGCCTTGAGCACTGGGTTTGCCGACCTTGAACCACTCGGTGAACATCCAGCCCAGAATGCCTGCACATGCGCCCAACTGGGTGTTGAGCATCACCATGCCGGACAACCCGCTCAAGCCGCCGCCCGAACCGATATTGAAGCCAAACCAGCCGACCCACAGCATCGCCGCACCGGCCATGGTCAGGCTCAGGTTGTGCGCGGGCATCGGGGTGTTCTGGTAGCCCTTGCGCTTGCCCAGAATCAGGCAAGCGGCCAAGGCGGCAACCCCGGCATTGATGTGCACCGCCGTACCACCGGCATAATCCAGCACGCCCCAGTTATGCATTAATGCACCGGGCCCGCCCCAGACCATGTGCGCCACCGGTGCGTACACCAGGGTGAACCACACCGCCATGAACAGCAGCGCCGCCGAGAACTTCATGCGCTCGGCAAAGGCACCGGCGATCAGTGCCGGAGTGATGATGGCGAAGGTCATCTGAAAGGTCACGTACACCCCTTCCGGGATGTCACCCACCAGGCTGTCGGCGTTAATGCCTTTCAAAAAGGCTTGCCCCAGGCCACCAACAAAACTGTTGAAGGTCACCTGCCCCTCCACCATGCCCGTGGTATCCACCACCATGCTGTAGCCATAGATCACCCACAGTACGCCCACCACCCCGGCAATCCCGAAGCACTGGGTAAACAGTGAAAGCATGTTCTTGGCCCGCACCAGGCCGCCATAAAACAGCGCCAGACCGGGCAGGCACATAAACAACACGAGCGCGGCAGCGGTGATCATCCAGGCGGTGCTGCCGGTGTTCAAGACGGGGGCATCGGCGGCCTGAGCCAGCGGTGCCAACAGCATGGCTGTGCACACCATCAAAAATGATTTGCCGAGAGGGCGATTGACCATGTTCAAAGCTCCTGCAAAAGAACGTTCGAAATTGTAGGAGCGAGCTTGTCTCGCGATCTTTTAAAAGATCAAAAGATCGCCAGACAAGCTCGCTCCTACGAGGTGGGGTCTATCAGTAGCCGGAGCCCGGTACCCAACTGGTGCCCGCCAGCGGCACGCGGGCCATGGCGGCCGACTCTACGGTCAGGGCGACCAGGTCTTCGGGGTCAAGGTTGTGCAGGTGCGATTTGCCGCACGCCCGGGCCATGGTCTGGGCTTCCAGCACCATCACCCGCAGGTAGTTGGCCAAGCGCCGACCGCCTTCGACCGGGTCCAGACGCTTGGACAGTTCCGGGTCTTGGGTGGTGATCCCGGCGGGGTCGCGGCCGTTCTGCCAGTCGTCGTAGTAACCCGCTGCCGAACCGATTTTCTTCAGCTCAGCGTCCAGCCGCGGATGATTGTCACCCAGGGCGATCAAGGCTGCCGTGCCAATGGCCACAGCGTCTGCCCCCAGGGCCATGGCCTTGGCCACGTCGGCACCATTGCGGATGCCGCCCGAGACAATCAACTGCACTTTGCGGTGCATGCCCATCTCTTGCAGCGCCTGAACCGCTTGCGGGATGGCCGACAAAATCGGGATGCCGACGTGTTCGATAAACACTTCCTGAGTGGCCGCCGTGCCGCCTTGCATGCCGTCAAGCACGATCACGTCGGCCCCGGCTTTGACTGCCAGTTTGACGTCGTAGTACGGACGGCTGGCGCCGATTTTTACGTAGATGGGTTTTTCCCAGTCGGTGATTTCCCGCAGTTCGGCAATTTTGATCGCCAGGTCGTCCGGGCCGGTCCAGTCCGGGTGACGACAGGCGCTGCGCTGATCGACGCCAATCGGCAAGGTGCGCATCCCGGCCACCCGCTCAGTGACTTTCATCCCCAGCAGCATGCCGCCACCGCCCGGTTTGGCGCCCTGCCCGAGGACGATTTCAATCGCGTCGGCCTTGCGCAAATCGTCCGGGTTCATGCCGTAGCGAGACGGCAAATACTGATACACCAGATGCTGCGACTGGCCACGCTCTTCCGGGGTCATGCCGCCGTCGCCGGTGGTGGTACTGGTCCCGGCGATGGTCGCGCCTCGGCCCAGGGCTTCCTTGGCATTGGCGGATAAAGCACCGAAACTCATCCCGGCGATGGTAACCGGAATTTTCAGGTGAATCGGCTTCTTCGCGAAGCGGTTGCCGAGGATCACATCGGTGCCGCACTTCTCGCGATAGCCTTCCAGCGGGTAGCGCGAGACGCTGGCGCCGAGCAGCAACAAGTCATCAAAATGCGGCAGTTTGCGTTTGGTGCCACCGCCACGAATATCGTAGATACCGGTTTCGGCCGCGCGCTGGATCTCCTGAATGGTCAGGCGATCGAAGGTGGCCGATTCGCGCAGTACCGGCGTGGTGGGCGTTGGGTTAGTGGAATCGCTCATGGGGTTCTCCTCGCGCGGATCAGTACGCGGACGCGTTATCGACTTTGAAGTTGTACAGCTGACGGGCCGAGCCATAGCGCTTGAATTCGGCGGCTTTGTGCGCAAAACCGGCTACATCGAGCAGCCCTTGCAGCTCTTGCAAATGTTCGGCGCGCATCTCTTTTTCAACACAGTCCGACCCCAGCGACTCGACGCTGCCGCGCACATAGATGTGGGTTTCGTACAGCGAGTCGCCCAGTGCATCACCGGCATCGCCGCACACCACCAGACGCCCGGCCTGGCCCATAAAACAGCTCATGTGGCCAATGCTGCCGCCGACCACAATGTCGATGCCTTTCATGGAGATCCCGCAGCGCGCCCCGGCATCGCCCTCAATCACCAGCAAGCCGCCATGGGCAGTGGCCCCGGCCGCCTGCGAGGCGCTGCCTTTGACCCGCACCACGCCCGACATCATGTTCTCGGCGCAGCCCACGCCGACGTTGCCGTGAACGGTAATCGTCGCCTGCTGGTTCATGCCCGCGCAGTAGTAACCGGCGTGGCCTTCAATATCGATGGACACAGCCTGGTTCACGCCCACCGCGAGGTTGTGCTTGCCATTGGAGTGGGTCACCCGCCATTCAGCGTCGATAACGTTATGAACCTGGTTGTGCAGCGCCTGATTGAGTTCGCGCACGCTGGCAGTGGAAAGATCGATGGTTTTCATGTGTGCGCTCCTTAAGCTGACTCGCGTTCCCAGATGTACAACGTGGCCGGTGCCGGTTCCCAGATCCGTGCGTGTTCAATGCCCGGCAGGCTCGACAGCGCCTGATACTCAGAAGCCATGGCCACGTAATCGTCGGTTTCAGCCAAAATCGCCGGTTTGCAGGCAATCGGGTCGCGGATCACCGCAAAACCGTTACGGGTGCCGATGGCGAAGGTGTAGAAGCCGTCGAGGTCTTCCAGCGCGTGGTCCAGCGCTTCTTTCAGCGAGTCGCCCTGTTGCAGGCGCCAGGTCAGGTAACCGGCCGCGACTTCGGTGTCGTTGTCGGTTTCGAAATGAATCCCTTCGCGCTTGAGCTCCTGACGCAGGCGGAAGTGATTGGACAGCGAGCCGTTGTGCACCAGGCACAAGTCGGCGCCGGTCGAAAACGGGTGGCTGCCTTCCATGGTCACCGCACTTTCAGTGGCCATGCGGGTGTGGCCGATGATGTGGCTGCCCTGCATGCCGGCCAGGCCGAAGCGCCGGGAAATGTCCTCAGGCAAGCCCATGCCCTTAAGGATCTCGATGCTCTGCCCGGCGCTCATGATGCGCACCGTCGGCGCCAGCTCAGCCAGTACGGCACGCACTGATGCCTCATCGGCATTGACCTTGAGCACCGCAGCGCTGGCGTTCTGGAACCAGTCCAGCGAGCAGCCCAGGCGCCCTTCCAGCGCGCCCATCAGGTTGTTCCAGTCAAAGCTTTCAGTGGTTGCCTGCAACGTCAATTTGACCCAGCCTGCCGCCACTTCGTCGCCGTAGATAGCAAAGCCGGCACTGTCCGGGCCGCGATCCGTCATGGCCTGCAACATGGGTTCAAACAACGTGCCGAGCCGGGCTTCCAGCTGCGGGTTTTTCAGATACAGACCTACGATTCCACACATAAGAGCAGTCCTCAGGTTGTTCGGGAGCGGCTGTGCCGCCAGACATAATCAGAAGAATTCTGTATAACGCTTGATTTCCCAGTCGGAGACGTGGCGGCTGTACTCCACCCACTCCATGCGTTTGAGCTTGATAAACTCGCCAACGATTTGCGGGCCGAGCACCTCGGCAAACAGCGGGTCGGCTTGCAACGCGTCACAGGCTTCCTTGAGCGATTGCGGCAAGGTCTTGATGCCCCGGGCGGCGATTTCTTCGAGGCTCAGGCTGTAGAGGTTTTCGTTGCAGACGTGGTCGATTTCCAGTTGACGATCGATGCCGTCGAGCCCGGCCGCGATGATCGCTGCGCTGACCAGATACGGGTTGCACCCGGCATCTGGCAGGCGAAACTCCAGACGCCCGTAAGGCACGCGGACCATGGCCGAACGGTTGTTGGCGCCGAAGGCGATAAAGGCCGGTGCCCAGGTGGCGCCGGACAAGGACTGCCCCACCACCAGGCGCTTGTAAGAGTTGACGGTCGGCGCAGCGAAGGCACACAGGGCCGGGCCGTGGGCGAGCAGACCGGCAGCAAAGTGATAAGCCATTTTCGACAGGCCCATGCCGCTGGGATCACTGGCGTCATGGAACAGGTTTTTGTTCTCGGCACTGCTGATCGACAGGTGAAAGTGCATGCCGTTGCCCGCCCGCTTGGGGTCCGGCTTGGGCATGAATGAGCAAATCATGCCCAGGTCATTGGCGATTTCACCGGCCGCCATGCGAAAGAACGTGAAGCGGTCGGCGGAGGTCAGTGCATCGCTGTAGGTGTAATTGATCTCGAATTGGCCGTTGGCGTCTTCGTGGTCAATTTGGTAGACCTCAAAGTCCACCGCTTGCAGGGCTTCGGTGAGTTTTTCCAGAAACTCTCTTGAGCGCGACAGGCCTTTGTAGTCGTAGCAAGGCTTGTCGAGGTTGTCGCTGGGGTCGACCAGTTGCAGCGTGCCCTGCTCGTCACGGCGCATCAGGTTGAACTCCGGCTCCAGCCCGGTGTTGAGGGTCCAGCCCTTGTCCGCCAGGCGCTGCACTTGTTGCTGCAATACATAACGGCTGTCGTAAGGGTGCGGCTTGCCATCAACATGCCCCACGCACACCACTCGCCCGTAACCTGGCTGCCAGGGCACCGGGGTCAGGGTCGACAAATCGCCACGGGCCATAAAATCCGCGCCGTGGGGCTCCATGCCCATGCCACTAATGGCAAAACCGGCGAACCCGGCGCCCTCTTCGGCGACGGTCTTGAGGCCACAAATCGGCACCGACTTGGTTTTCGCCGCACCGTGAATATCGACAAACTGCGCAAGCACGTACTTGATCCCGTGCTTATCGATGATGCGCTGGGTTTCTGCTGGCAGCATTACTCGTCACTCCTGGCGAAAGGCAAAACAGTGAGGGTTGGCCTTAACTGTCTTTTTATTCCTAAAAAGAAAGTTAGTTTCCCAATAGGAATGCAAAGCCCTTGCCAGAGTTGTCAGCGCTGCGTCAAAACGCCTCCAGTGGCGTTTTCGTGCTGTCTATATGGGAAAATTCTTTTCCCGGTGGGAATATGGCCAATGATCCGCTAGCCTGTAACCAGCTTTTTGCACTTTCTCAGTGCGAAACTATTGTTACTGAACGGAAAGTGTGCAGGACTGAATGACGATGCCAACCGAACCCGCTCCACGGCTCAAGCTTGAGCAATACTTGGGCATGCAGATAAAGCGCCAACGCCAGGCTCAGGATTTGAAGTTGTCCGACGTGGCCAAAATTGCCGATATCAGCCAGGGCATGTTGAGCAAAATCGAAAACGCCCAGGTCTCTACCAGCCTCGATACCTTGAGCCGTCTGTGCGACGTGCTCGGCTTGCCGATGTCCAAGCTGTTCAGTGAATACGATCAGCAGGACGGCAGCGCGCTGCTGGTCAAGGCCGATCAAGGCATGGAGGTGGTGCGCCGGGGCACCGAGAAAGGCCACACCTATCACTTGCTCAACCACACGCGCGGCCCGAAGAAGAGTTTTGAGGCGTACATGGTGAGCATGGACGACGCCAGCGAAGAGTTCCCGACCTTCGCCCATCCGGGCACCGAGTTTTTGCATTTGCTGGAAGGCGAATTGATTTATCGCCACGGCAACCAGTTGTACCGCATGCAGGCGGGCGACAGCCTGACCTTCGAAGGCGACATCCCCCACGGGCCAGAACAGCTTGTGCAAGTACCGATTCGTTTGTTGTCGATCATGAACTACGGCAACGACAAGGAATAAGCCATACCCTCTTTGGCTGCCGCCCCGTCTTCGATACCGCATTGTCGCGCAGCAAAAAGGCCACCGAATATCTTCAGCATCCCCCAATCGGTTCCCTCTCCTTCGGGAGAGGGCTAGGGTGAGGGGCTCTTAGATCAAGATCAAAAGATCGCGAGGCAAGCTCGCTCCTACAGATTGCATCTTTCCTCCCCGCATAAAATTCCTGTCAGTTAAAAAACTTTCTTAAAACCTCTGGACGCGGCGCGGGCATTCCCCTATAAAGCCAACATTCAGGAATATTTTATTCCCGTCAAGAAAGTACGTTCCGCCTCGAGAACGGCTGTGCTGATGTCTTTTTTCGCCCTGCGATGAGCTGCCACTACCTTCCCGAGGATGTGTCATGCAACACGAAAAAAACCATTTCATCATCAAGGTCACGTGTCCGGCGGTGTCTGGCATCGTTGCTGCCGTGACCACGTTTCTGGCGGACAACGGTTGCTACATCGGGGAGATGGCGCAATTCGACGATGAGTTCAGCGGGCGCTTTTTCATGCGGGCCGTGTTTCGCTTCAACGATGAGCAGGCCGCTGACCTTCAGCAGATCAAAGACGGGTTCAGTGACGTTGCCGCCGCCTTCGACATGACTTGGGAACTCCACGACACCCGCCAGCCGATGCGTGTGTTGCTGATGGTGAGCAAGTACGACCATTGCCTGGGTGACTTGCTGTACCGCTACCACAAGGGCGAGGTCGACATGACCATCACCGCCATTGTGTCCAACCACCTCGACCTGCGGCCCATGGCTGAGCGCGAGGGTATCCGCTTCATTTACCTGCCCGTCAACAAAGACACCAAGGCCCGGCAAGAAGCCGAACTGATGAAAATCGTCGACGACACAGGCACCGAGCTGGTGGTGTTGGCGCGTTACATGCAGATCCTCTCCGACGACCTGTGCCAACAGCTGTCAGGCCGGGCGATCAATATCCACCATTCGTTCCTGCCCGGATTCAAGGGCGCCAAGCCGTATCACCAGGCCTGGCAACGCGGGGTAAAGCTGATCGGTGCCACCGCGCATTACGTGACCAGCGACCTGGACGAGGGGCCGATCATTGAGCAGCAAGTGCAACGGGTCGATCACGCCCATTTGCCCGAAGATCTGGTGGCAATCGGGCGCGACACCGAAACCGTGGCGCTGTCCAGGGCGGTCAAATACCACCTTGAACATCGGGTATTTCTCAACCAGGACAGAACGGTGATTTTCCGGTGAATACGCCCCTTTTGATTGACGGTAAAGCCGCCGCCACACGCGTGTTGCAGCAAGTGCGCGAAGATGTGGCCAGCCTCTACGAACAGGCCATTGAGCCCACCCTGGCGGTGATTCTGGTGGGCAACGACCCGGCCAGTCAGGTGTATGTGCGCAACAAGGTCCTGCGCGCCGAAGAGGTCGGTATTCGTTCGCTGGAACATCGCCTGCCGAGCGACACCACAACTGAGCACTTGCTGCAATTGATCGATCATTTGAATGCCGACCGTTCGGTTCACGGTGTGTTGCTGCAACTGCCCCTGCCCGCGCATATCGACGAACTGCGCGCCCTGCAGGCCATCAACCCGGACAAGGACGTCGACGGTTTCCACAGTGACAACGTCGGCGGGCTGAGCCAGGGCCGTGCGGTGCTGGCACCCTGCACACCCAGCGGCTGCCTGTATTTGCTCAAGCAGGCTTGCGTTGATTTGCGCGGCAAGCATGCGGTGGTGATTGGCCGCTCGAACATCGTCGGTAAACCCATGGCCGCCCTGCTACTGCAAGCCGACTGTTCGGTGACCGTGCTCCACTCTCGCAGCCAGGACCCACAGGCGCTGTGCCGCCAGGCCGACATTGTGATCGCCGCCGTGGGCCGCCCGCGCCTGATCGACGCCGGATGGCTCAAGCCCGGCGCCGTGGTGATTGATGTCGGCATCAACCGCATCGATGACAACGGTCGCAGCCGCCTGGTCGGCGATGTGGATTTCGACAGCGCACTGAACCGCGTCGCGGCCATCACCCCGGTGCCCGGCGGTGTCGGCCCGATGACCATCGCTTTTCTGATGAAAAACACCGTGACCGCCGCCCTTAACCAATCTCAGGCGCAACGCAGCCTGTCGGAGGCCGTATGCCCTTCAATCTCTTGAAATACGGGCTGAGTTCGGAGTACCCGGTAGAGGTCGACTTACCGCCGCCCAAGGCGCTCAAACCGAGCTATGACGTGGTCATCATTGGCGCGGGCGGGCATGGCCTGGCCACCGCTTACTACCTGTCCAAATACCACGGCATCAGCAATATCGCGGTACTCGAAAAGGCCTATCTGGGGGGCGGCAATACGGCGCGCAACACGGCGGTCATTCGCTCCAACTACCTGACCAGCGAAGGCGTGAAGCTTTACGCCGAGTCAGTGCGGATGTTCCAGTCGCTGTCCAACGAATTCGACTTCAACATTATGTATTCGGAGCGCGGCCAACTGACGCTGGCCCACACCGATGCCACCGTGCGTTCGTTCCGCCAGCGGGCCGAGGTCAACAAGCACTTTGGCGGGCGCAGCGAGATGATCGACCGCCAGCAGATCCGCGAACTGGTGCCCACCCTCAACCTTGATCCCGGCCACCTGCCGGTGCTCGCCGGGCTGTGGCACATCGACGGCGCCACCGCCCGCCACGATGCCGTGGCCTGGGGTTATGCCAAGCAGGCGGCCAAACGCGGGGTGGAGATTCATCAACTGACCGAGGTTCAGGACCTGGTGATCGAGAACGGCGCGATCACTGCCGTCAAAACCAATCGCGGGACGATCCGCTGCGGTTGCGCCGTGCAGGCCATTGCCGGGCATAGCTCGCTACTGATGGCCAAAGCCGGGATCCGCTCGCCGATTCAGACCTTCCCGTTGCAAGCCATGGTCACACAACCTTTCAAGCCGTTTCTCGACCCGCTGGTAAGTTCGTCGGCACTGCACTGTTACGTGCAGCAAACCAGCCGTGGCGAAGTGGTGTTCGGCGGCGGCTCCGACCCCTACCCGCTGTACAACACCCGCTCGACCCTGGACTTGAAAGAAAGCCTGCTGGCCCACGCCATTGAGATGTTCCCTTTTTTGGCCAACGCCAAACTGATGCGCCAGTGGGCCGGGAGCACCGACATGACCCCCGACTACAGCCCGATCATGGGCTTGTCGCCGGTGAAAAATTACTACCTCGACGCCGGTTGGGGGACGTGGGGTTTCAAGGCCACGCCCATCTGCGGCAAGACCATGGCCGAGCTGGTTGCCAGCGGCGGCAAGGTGCCCGAGCTGATCAAACCGTTCGCCCTCGAACGTTTTTCAACCTTCCAGCAAGTCAACGAAATGGGCGCCACGGCGGCCAGCCACTGACCCGGAGCACGCAATGAAAATCATGATGTGCCCGCTCAACGGGCCGCGCAATATCAGTGAGTTCACCTACGGCGGCGAGTTCAAGGTCATGCCAGACCCGACCACCTGCAGCGATGGCGAATGGGCCGACTACGTGTTCAACAGCGAAAACCTCGCCGGGGTGGTGCGCGAATGGTGGATGCACACGCCGTCCAGCTACTGGTTTATCGCCGAGCGCCACACCGTCAGCGATGAAGTACTGCGCACCTTCGACCCCAAAGAGCTGTTTACCCGCCGTGTCGAGTTCAGCACCGCCGCCAAGGAGATTGCAGGATGAACCGCCTCCCCGCCCCGATGGGCCTGCTGATCGACCGTCATCAGCCGCTGGACTTCACCTTCGATGGCGAGCGCTACCAGGGCCTGCAAGGTGACAGCATTGCCAGTGCGCTGCTGGCCAACGGCCGGTTTCTGCTGTCGCGTTCGTTCAAATACCATCGCCCCCGTGGCCCGCTGACCATGGCCGGGCAAGACGCCAACAGCCTGGTGCAACTGCCCAAAGAACCCAACGTGCTGGCCGACACCTGCCCGCTGACGCCGGGTTTGCAGGTCAGTGCGCAAAACGTCAACGGCAGCCTGGACCACGACCGCGACGCCTGGCTCGGCAAGTTTTCCAAATTCATGCCGGTGGGGTTCTACTACCGCTCGTTCTACAAGCCCAAGGGCATGTGGAAGCTCTGGGAGCCGATGATTCGCAAAAAAGCCGGGCTGGGTGTGCTCGACCTGAATTTCACCCCCGAGTACTACGACAAGGCGTATTTATTCACGGATCTGGCGGTGATCGGCGCCGGGCCTGCCGGTTTGCAAGCCGCGTTGACGGCCGCCAATGCCGGGGCCAAGGTGCTGCTGATCGAGCAGCAAGCGGTACTCGGTGGTTCACTGACCTATGCCCGCTTCGACATTGAAGGCATCCAGGCCAACGCTGTGCGCCATTCGCTGCTGGCGCAAGTGGTGCAGCACGCCAATATTAAAGTGCTCACCGAGGCGACCTGTAACGCCTGGTTCACCGACAACTACCTGCCGGTGATTCAGGGCAAACGCCTGTACAAGGTGCGGGCCAGCCAATGCCTGGTGTGCAGCGGCTCGTTCGATCAGCCGGTGATCTTTCGCAACAACGACCTGCCGGGGGTGATGCTGAGCAGTGCCGCCCAACGTTTGATGAAGCTTTATGCGGTCAAGCCCGGCCAACGGGCCGTGGTACTGACCGGCAATGACGACGGGTATCTGGCCGCGATGGATTTGCATGAGCAAGGCGTGGAGGTTGCATCGCTGATCGACCTGCGGGCCGCGCCGGGTAATCCGGCACTGCGTGAAGCCTTGCTGCAACGCAAGATTCCGTGCCTGAACAACAGCACCGTGTATGAAGCCCTGCACGAAAAAGGCATGCGCCACGTGACCGGGGTCGAGGTGCGCACCATCCTTGCTCAGGGCCGCGTGGCCGACAGCGGCAAACGTCTGGAGTGCGATCTGTTGTGCATGTCGGCAGGCTATATGCCGGTCTATCAACTGCTGTGCCAGGCAGGCGGCAAACTGGCCTATGACGACCAACGTGCCGAGTTCACCCTCAGCGGGCTGCCGCAAAACTTGCAGGTTGCCGGGTCCGTCAATGGCCGCCACTCACTGGACAACGTACTCGCCGACGGCACCCGTGCCGGGGCCGCTGCAGCACGGGCACTCGGCCTGAGCGCAGATGCGGCCCCTGAACGGTGGCGGGCAGAAGCGCCAGTCAACTTCAGCTGGCCGATTTTCCCGCACCCCAAAGGCAAAGACTTCGTCGACTTTGACGAAGACCTGCAAGTGGCCGACATCGTCAACGCCACACGCATCGGCTATCGCGACGTGCAACTGGTCAAACGCTACTCCACCGTGGGCATGGGCCCGTCCCAAGGCCGCCACTCGGCACTGCCCACCGCACGCCTGGTGGCGTGGGCGACGCAACGCAACATCAGCGAGACCGGGGTCACCACCGCGCGGCCGCCGTTTGTGGCAGAAAAACTGGCCCATGTGGCCGGTCGCGCGTTTGACCCGTATCGCCAAACACCCATGCACATCCGCCATGTGCAGGCAGGCGCAAAAATGATGCCGGCCGGTATCTGGCAACGCCCGGCCTACTATGGCGCGGCCAAAGACCGCGAAGCCTGCATGCAGGCCGAAGCCCTGCACGTGCGCAACAAGGTCGGCATCATTGACGTGTCGACCCTGGGCGGCCTCGATGTGCGCGGCCCGGATGCGGCGGAGCTGTTGAACCGCCTGTACACCTTTGCCTTCATCAAGCAGCCCGTGGGCCGCTCGCGCTATGCGCTGATGACCAACGAGCACGGGGTGGTGATTGATGATGGCGTGTGCGCACGCTTTGCCGAGCAGCACTTTTACGTCACCGCCACCACCAGCGGCGTAGACCGCATTTACCAGCAGATGCTGAAGTGGAACGCGCAATGGCGTCTGGACGTCGACATCAACAACGTGACCGCCGCCATTTGCGCGGTCAACGTGGCCGGGCCGGACTCACGCAAAGTCCTCGAACTGCTCTGTTCTGACCTCGATTTAAGTGCCAGTGCCTTCCCGTATCTGGGCGTGCGCCAAGGCACGGTAGCCGGGATTGCAGCGCGCTTGCTGCGGGTCGGTTTTGTCGGCGAGCTGGGGTATGAGATCCACGTTCCGGCCCGTCACGGGCTGGCGCTCTGGGATGCCCTGATCAGCGCCGGCAAAGCATTTGATATTCGACCGTTTGGCGTTGAAACCCAGCGCTTGCTGCGCCTTGAGAAAGGCCACGTAATCATCAGCCAGGACACCGACGGCATGACCCACCCGGCAGAAATCGACATGGGCTGGGCGGTGAGTCGCAACAAACCCTTCTTCGTCGGGCGGCGCTCGGTGGACATCCTCGAGGCCCAACCGCTCAAGCGCAAACTGGTGGGCTTCAGCTTGCCCAAAGACAGCGCGCAACCGCTTGAAGGGCATTTGGTGCTTAACGGCCCGGACATCAGCGGCAGCGTCACCTCCTGTGAATACTCCGCCAGCCTGGGCAAGATCATTGGCCTGGCCTACGCGGGCATCAACCAGAGCACGCCGGGACAACGCATCCCGATCCGTGTTGAAGGGGGTATGACCGTTCAGGCCGAGGTTGTCGCCCTGCCCTTCTTTGACCCTGAAAACCAGCGCCAGGAGCTTTGACCCATGACCAGCCTGAGACAACAGCAAGTGCCCTTGATTGGCTGTGCCCTGAGCGACTTGACCGACCTGCCCCGGGTCGGCTTTCGCGGGGCTGACAGCGCCGACTACCTGCGCGGCCGCGGCTTCGAACTGCCGACCGCCCCCAACCGCGCCATCACCCAACCTGACGGCAGCCTGGTGGTACGGCTTTCACAGACTGAATACCTGCTGATCGCCAGCCACCTGCAAGACGAACGCATTGCCGACGAAGAAGCACGCTGGGAGATGGACCATCAAGCCAACTACCTGCTGCCGCGCCAGGACAGCCACGGCTGTTTCCAGCTCAGTGGCGAGCACCTGAGCGCGATCATGGCCAAGCTCTGCGGCGTCGACCTGAGTGCCGAAGCTTTCGGGTTTGGCGCCGTGGCGCAAACCTCGGCGGCGCGTATCAACGTCATCGTCATCAACTCGGGCAGTGCGCAGCAGCCGGCTTTGCACATTTTGTTTGACCGTCCCTCGAAAGCCTATTTCCACGAAGCGCTGGTGGATGCGATGCAGGAGTTTATTGGGGGGTAAAAAGGCCTGTAGGAGCTGCCGAAGGCTGCGATCTTTTGATGAATAACGTCAAAAGATCGCGAGGCAAGCTCGCTCCTACAGGTGGGTGACGCTTATCAATGCAGCGAAGCCGCTTCCAGAATCAGGTCCGCGCCGCGCTCTGCCACGGCCATGACCGCGCCCTGGATGTTGCCGGAGACCATTGACGGAATCACCGAGGCGTCGACCACGCGCAACCCCGTCATGCCCCGTACCCGCAGGGACGAGTCGACCACGGCGTCAGCATCTTCGCCCATGCGGCAGGTGGCGATGGGGTGATAGATGGTCTGGCCGTTACGTTGGGCAAATTCAAGCCATTGTTCATCGGTTTGCACGTCAATGCCCGGGCCGGTTTCCAGCTCGACAAAGGCTTGCATGGCTGGCCGCTGCATGATCCGTCGGGCGATTTTCATGCCCTCGATCAGGCTTTGGCGGTCTTCTTCGACGCTCAAGAAGTTCGGCCGAATGGCCGGCATGACTTGCGGGTCGGCTGACTGGATATGGATGCTGCCCTTGGACTTTGGCCGTAACTGGCTAACTCCGATGGTCATGCCCGGGTGCTTGTCGAGAATCCGCTCGGCCGCGTTGGCGTAGCTGGCGTGCACCACAAAGTACTGCACGTCCGGGGTTGGCATCTGCGCCTGGCTTTTGACAAACCCGTGCACCAGCCCGGTACCCAGGGTCAGAATCCCGGTGCGCTGGGTGAAGTACTCGAACACCGCCATGCCCAAGCGCCAGCCACGGGCCATTTGGTTGAGGGTGATCGCGTTTTTGAGCTTCCAGTTCAGGCGGGTGGCAAAGTGGTCGATGTAGTTTTCACCGACCCCGTCCAGCCGGTGCTTGACTGCAATGCCGACTTTTTCGAGGACATCCGGACGACCGATCCCGGACAACTCAAGGATCTGAGGCGACTGGATCGCCCCGGCACAGAGGATCACGTCTTGCAACGCGTTGACGGTGATTTCCCGGCCATTCTGGCGGTAAGTGATGCCCGTGCAGCGATTGCCCTTGAGCTCCAGGCGCAACACATGGGCATGGGTTTCAATGGTCAGGTTGGGCCTGCGCCGGGCCGGGTTGAGGTAACCGTCAACCACGCTCCAGCGCCGCCCTTGGTGCTGAACCACCTGGTAGTAGCCGAAACCGGTCTGCTGATCATTGTTGTAGTCGCTGTTGAATGGCTGATTGTCTTGCTTGGCCGCGAGCATGAACGCGTCGGCAATGGGATAGCGCTCAGACACCTGGCTGAGGTGCATAGGGCCGTCATGACCGCGGCGATGATCGCCCAGCGGATAGTTTTCAATCTTTTTGAAGTACGGCTTGAGGGTGGTGAAGTTCCAGCCCTTGGCGCCAGCGGCCTCCCAGGCGTCGTAATCACCCGGCTGACCGCGCACGTAGATCATGCCGTTGATCAGGGTCGAGCCACCCAGGCCTTTGCCGCGTGGCACGGCAATTTCGCGGCCCTGGGTGTTCTCTTCGGCCTGGGTCTTGAAACGCCAGTTATAGCGTTTGTCGACCAGCAGTTTGCTGAAGCCTGCCGGAATCGGAATCCAGAAACCCTTGGGTTCACCACCGGCTTCCAGCACCAGGACACGGTACTTGCCGGAGGCAGTCAAACGGTTGGCGAGAATGCAGCCTGCGGTGCCGCCGCCGACGATGATGTAATCAAACGCACTCATGACAGGACTCTTTCTTGCTCGACGACATTGCCGCTGCCATCAACTCAATCTGGCAGAGCAGCATAGGCAGGCCTTCGTGGATCCGGCAGCCAACTTTTTGCGCCGCCGCCAATAATGGGGTGATGACTGGTTTCATGATGATCTCGGCAACCACTTGATCGGCCGTGAGCAGCGTGACGTCACACGGCAGCGGGTCGCCCTCCTTGAGCCCCAGTGACGTGCCGTTGACCACCAGGTCGTAGCCTGAAGGGTCGGAGGTTCCGATTGTGACTTGCAGATCAGGAAACGCCCGGGTGAGACGGTCAACCAGCGACGTGGCTTTCTCGCGACTGCGGTTGGCGATGGTCAGCCAACCAATCCCGGAGGCAGCCAGGGCAAAAGCGATGGCATTGGCAGCCCCGCCTGCGCCCGCCAGGTACACCGCGCGGCCTTCAAGTTCGATACCCGCCTGCCGCAAGCCGCTGACAAAGCCTTCGCCATCGAGAATTTCACCGTGCAATTTGCCGTCGCAGGTACGGGTCACGACGTTCACCGCACCCACCAGGCGCGCGGCCTCGGAAACGCTGTCGCACAGATCAACAATGGCGGTTTTGTGCGGCACCGTGACGATAAAACCGTCAAGGCTCTTGATACCGCGCAAGCCGTTGACCACCCGCTCAAGGTCGGACGGCGACACATGAAACGGCACCAGCACCTGGTCCAGCCCCATCGAGGAAAACAGCCGGTTCATGGCTTGCGGGGTCTGCACGTGGTGGATTGGGTCGGCAAGGATGGCGAAGACCCGTGTGGTGCCGCTGATTTGAGTGATGTCAGTCATTGCTTCAGGCCAGGGTGTAGGCGGTTTTTACGCCTGTATAGAATTCACGGGCATAGCTGCCCTGCTCTCGTGTGCCGTAACTGGAGGCCTTTCGGCCGCCAAACGGGGCGTGATAGTCGACGCCTGCGGTGGCCACATTGACCATCACCATGCCCGCGCCGGAACGCTGCTTGAAGTCAGCGGCGTATTTCAGCGAGGTGGTGCAGATACCCGAGGACAAACCGAAATCGGTGTCGTTGGCCAACGCAACGGCCTGCTCGTAATCCTTGACCCGGATCACGCTGGCCACCGGACCAAAGACTTCTTCGCGGTTGATGCGCATGTCGTTGGTGGTCTCGGTAATCAGCGCCGGGGACAAGTAAAAGCCCGGGGTTGCGCGTTCCAGCCGTTCGCCGCCAAAGACCAGATTGCCGCCCTCGCGGCGCGCAATGTCGATGTACTCGCAGTCCTGCTTGAGTTGCGCCTGGGACACTACCGGGCCCATGTCGCAGCCGTCGGCCAGCGCATGGTCGACCCGCAGCCCGGCGAGCCGTTGCTTTACGGCCTCGACAAAGCGGTCGTGGATGCCGTCTTGCACGATCAAGCGGCTGGAAGCGGTACAGCGCTGGCCGGTCGAGAAATACGAACCGGACACCGCGACTTCCACCGCTTGCTGTAAATCGGCGTCATCCAGAATCACCAGCGGGTTTTTACCGCCCATTTCCAGTTGCACCTTGGCGCCCCGTTCCATGCAGGCCAGGCCCACCTGACGGCCGGTGAAGGTTGAGCCGGTAAAGGTCACAGCGCGCACTTTGCGCGAATGGGCCAAGACGTCACCCACTTTTGAGCCCGGCCCCATGACCAGGTTAAACACCCCGGCCGGCAGCGCCCCGGCCCGCACAATGATTTCGGCCAGCGCCCAGGCACTGCCCGGCACCAGATCTGCGGGTTTAAAGACCACGGTGTTGCCGAACGCCAGCGCGGGGGCGATCTTCCAGGCAGGGATCGCGATGGGGAAGTTCCACGGCGTGATGATCCCGATCACCCCTTCAGGCTCGCGGCGTACATCGACCTCGACGCCAGGGCGAATGGAAGGCAAACGCTCACCTGACATTCGCAAGGCTTCACCGGCGAAAAACTTGAACACGCGCCCGGCCCGCACCACTTCCCCGACGCCTTCGGCGAGGGTTTTGCCCTCTTCACGGGCGAGCAAACGCCCGAGTTCTTCACGACGTGCGAGGACCTCGCTGCCGATACGGTCCAGCGCGTCACTGCGTTGTTCTGCGGTAAATTTTGCCCATGCGGCCTGCGCATCAAACGCCGCTTCAACCGCCGCTTGCGCCTGCGTGGCATCAGCCCGCGCATACTCGCCGATTACATCGTTGGTGTCTGACGGATTGATGTTTACGTTCACATCAACGCCGGTAACCCACTCTCCGCCTATATAGTTTTTATTCACGCGTAGTGCTCCAGCGAGGGAATAAACACGTTCCAGGTTCACTATGGGTGCGCTGCCTTGAAGGCAGCCGAACGCCTTGACCATGACGCAGGGCGCCAGCTTTTAGGGGGCGAAATACCCTGGAAAATGCAGTCAATCGCTATTAAGAAGGTGATGGCAAAAACATACGCTTAAGCCCGGACAGCGTCTATGAATTGGCTATGACGGGGGTTCATACCCGCTGTGCCAGGACGGCACAGGGCTATTGGTTTGCTGCCACCGTCTTCGACGCCGCGCTGTCGCGCAACAAACAGGCCAGCGAATATCAGCATCCCCCAATCGGTTCCCTCTCCTTCGGGAGAGGGCTAGGGTGAGGGGGCTCTTAGATCAAGATCAAAAGATCGCGAGGCAAGCTCGCTCCTACAAAAGCCTGTTTACGGTTAACCCGGATACCGGGTTTCCATAACCACGGACAAGGCGTCCGGGCGCCAAAACTCCTGGTCAAACTCAACCGGTTGGCCGGCTTCACCAAAGTTCAAGCGTTCAAGGTATAAGCTGCTGGAACCGACACTGAGTTGCAGCAGCTCGGCCTGATGCTCGTCCACGGTGCCGGTGTGCATGGCCAGTTCGCAGCGCGACTGGACACGGCCAAAACGCTCTCTCAGCACCGTGGTCAGGGAGGTATTGAGGTCGGCATCGAGTAAGCCTGGGCACCAGTTGGCGACCAGTGCGTTGAATTCCAGGAGCACCGGGCGCCGATCCACCCAGCGCCGCCGTTGCAGATAAAACACCGGCTCGTCAGCCGATGCCAAGCCCATCCGCCGTGCCAGCCAACTGCCCGCCGGGCGCAGTTCGGCGTGCAGGCATTCGGTTAATGGCGTACGCCCTTGGGCGGCAACGTAGTCCATAAAGCCGGTGATGCGCGTCGGGTCGTAGCGAATACGTTGGGGGCTGACGAACCAGCCCCGGCGGTTTTCCCGGTATACCACCCCTTCGGCTTCGAGTTGCTGCAACGCTTGGCGCAATGTCACGCGGGTGCAGCCAAAACGCTCGGCCATCTCACGTTCGGACGGAAATTTGTGGTCGGCGCAGGGCGTCCCGCTGGCGACGTCAGCGGCAATTTCGTCACGAATACGCAAGTAATGAGGGGACACGGGATCAAATGGCATTGGCACATCCACGGGCTTGGGTCTGCGCTTCCTGGCTCAGCAGGTCACGCTTCCAGCTACGGTAGCCATAGAACGCCAGCAGCACAAACCCGGCGTAAAGGCCTGCCGTCAGTTGCAGGTCTTTGCTCAAGTACATGCCCACGTAGACAACGTCCAGGGCTATCCACAACGCCCAACTGGCCACGTATTTACGTGCCGCCCAGACGCTGGCGACCAGACTGAATGCTGTCAGTGATGCGTCCAGCCACGGCACAGCGGCATCGGTAAAACTGGACATCAGGCCGCCCAGCAACACGGTGCCGATGACTCCGGCAATCGCGCCCAGTACGGCATCGCGCAATGGCAGTCGCGCCACGTGCACTTTGCCGTGATCCAGCCCGCCCTGGCTCCAGCGCCACCAACCGTACCCCTGCAGAAAGGCAAAGATGATTTGCAGCAAGGTGTCGGAATAGAGCTTGGCGTCGAAAAAAATCCACGCATACAACAGCACGGCAACGACACTGACCGGCCAGCACCAGCGGATGCGCTGGGTGGTCAGCCAGACCCCGAGGACATTGATCAGCACGGCGACGATTTCCAGATTTGACATTCTTGCGCCCTCAATAAAGTGGTGCAGCACCCAGGGGTGCTGCCCGAATCAGAAGTTCACCGTGGCGGACAAACGCGCGGTTCGCGGCGCACCCTGGAATACGTAGTCGTCGCCCATGTAGGCACCCACGTCACGCCAGTAGCGTTTGTCGAACAGGTTGTCGACCGTCAGGCGAAACACCGTGTCGTAGCCTTCGATGCGGGTGCTGTAGCGGCTGCCGACATCGAACACGGTGTAACCGGCGGCTTTGACGCTGCCCTGCTGATTGGCATATTTGCTGGCGCTGTATTGCCCGCCGCCCAGCAAGGCCAACCCCGGCACCCCCGGAATGCTGTAGTCAGCGTGAAGGCTGGCGCGCAGGTTCGGGACGTTGATGGCTTGATGCCCATCATAGGCGTCGGTGCCGCTGTCGCTGACCCGGGCGCGGATGGCGGCAACGCTGGCGGCGATTTGCAGGTTAGTGCTCACGTGGCCATTGGCAGACAACTCGATCCCGGTGTTTTTCTGCTTGCCCTGCTGCACGAAGGTGAAGGTGCCGTCGCCGTTGGGCTTGTTGTACTGGTAGTCCTGGCTGATCTGGAACAGCGCGGCAGTCAGGCTCAGGTTTTGCCAGTCGTGCTTGACCCCCAGTTCGATTTGACGCGAGGTGGTGGGCGCGAGGATTTCACTGGCATTGGTGCTGAACCAGGCCGCCTGGCCGCCCAGTGACAAGCCCTTGCTGTAGCTGAGGTACACCGAAGTATCCAGCCATGGCTTGTAGATCAAAGCCGCTTGCGGCAAAAACTCCGAGCGTTGGGTATGCCGGTTGGTCGACCCGTCGCTGTCATAGGCTTTTTCGTCGAGGCGAATCTGCCGCCCGCCGAGCACGGTTTGCCATTGCTCGTTGAAACTGATGCGGTCGGTCACGAACACGCCGTATTGGCGGCTGTCGAGATGGCGGTAAGTGTGGCCCGGGGTGCCGTCATAAGGTTCCAGCGTTTCAGGGGTGGTGCCAATCGTGCCCGAACCGATCATCTGGTTGAACTCAGGGCGGCTGTCGAGCACCCGACGGAATGCGCTGCTGCCCACCGTCAGTTCATGCTTGAGTGAACCGGTGTCGAACTGGCCGCTGAGTGCCAGCTGGGCTTCATCATTGCGCCGCGTGTCATCGGGGTTGCGGTAGTCATAAATGTCGTAGTTGCCTTCGGGGCTGAAGGTGTTCGGCACGGCAGCCCCGGCGCAACTGGCCGAGCCATAGCAGCCCCAGGCAAAGGTGCTGTAGTCATCAATCACCACCCGGCTGCGCGAGGCGCTGAAGCTGGCTTTCCAGTTCTCGTTGAAGCGGTACTCGTACAAACCGTCCATGTTCAACGAGTTGATGGTCACCGGTTTCGACCAGCTTTGATAAGCCAGCAGATCGTGAGGGTTGACGTGATGGGGCAGCTCAGTGCCGCCCAGCAACTGATAGCCCGGCACCGAACGCTGTTGACGGCGCTGGTACTCGGCATTCAGTTGCAACGTGCTGTTGGGGTCGATGTTCCAGTCCAGCGCCAGCGAGGCAAAATCGCGCTTGCCGTCGGCATGGTCGACATAGGAATGAATGTCTTCATGGGCCAGGTTGGTGCGGATACCCACCTGCTGCTCGCTGCCGAACCAGCCACCCAAATCAGTGGCCAGATAACTGCCGCCCTGATCGGTGGTCGATACCGTCACCGAGCGCACATTTTCCGGGCGCTTGGTCACGTAGTTGACCAAGCCGCCAGGCTCGGACACGCCACTTTGCAGGCCCGCCAGGCCTTTGAGCACTTCGACCTGTTGCTTGTTTTCCAGGCCGACGTTCTGCTCGCCGGTGATGGTGCGGCCATTGATCTTGTAGCTGCTGGCCGAATTCAGGGAGAAGCCGCGCACCTCAAAGTTTTCGTAGTAACCAATCGGCGCATAGCTTTCGCCCACGGAGGCGTCATTGCGCAGCACTTCGCTGAGCAGGCGCGCTTGCTGATCCTTGATCTGCTGATCGGTGATCACGCTGATTGCTGCGGGCGTGTCGAGCAGAGGCGCTGAGTCAAAGCCGCCGACCGAGGCGGAGGTGGCCTGATAACCGCTGTCGTGCTCGCCGACTACGGTCACGGCGTCCAATTGAACGCTATTGGATGAAGCCGCCAGGCTGTCGGCCCATGCCCCAGCGGGCAGCAAGGTGGTGCCCACGCCACAGGCCATCAACATGCCGGCGCGTAACAGATTTGGCGAAAACCGAGGGAGGGATAACTCGGCAGTTCGATACAACATGACCATGAAAGCTCCTTAACGGGCACCGCCGTCACCGGCGCTATTTGCCAGGCACGGTGCCGCAAACGCGCCAGAACTGCAAAGCCCCGGTACTACTTGGATTGATTGGCCAGTGCCCGAAGGCCCTTGGACGTCAGGCCGGAGCTGCTCCGGTGGTCATTGGCAAGCGCGGGTCGGCGGCCCATTCCTGGAGGGAACCGTCGTAGATATAGACGTCGGAGCGACCGACTAATGTAAGGGCCAGGGCCTGCGCGGCAGCAGAAATACCGCCCCCGCAGTACACCACCACGGGTGCCGTGGCCTGCAACAGCGGCGCCAGCACCTCACGCAGCGCCTGGGGTTCGAGGTAGCGACCGTGTTCATCGAACACACTGCGGGCTGGCACATTGAGGCTGCCCGGAATATGCCCGCGACGGGCATAACGGGTCACGGCACTGCCCTCGAACAAACCGGCAGACAAGGCACAGACCAGGGTCGCGGAGCGCTCCCCGGCGAGTACGGCCTCAACGCCTGCACGGTCGATCCACAAACCTTCGACAAAGGCTGGCAGCCACTGGCTTGGCTGCGCCGCCTGCGCCCCGCTCTGCTCAGGCAAACCAGCGCGCTGCCAGGCCCTGAAACCGCCGTCCAGCACCTGGCTGTGCAGGCCGACACTGCGCAGCATCCACCACAGCCGCGCCGCCCAGAATCCGTCATTGCGGTCGTAGATCACCACCCTTCGTTGCGGGCTGATGCCCAGTTGCGTCAAGCCGTCCGCCAACTGCGCAATGTCCGGCAAGGCAAAACTGAACGACGCTTGCTGATTTGCCAGAGCGCCGTACAGGTCGGCATGCAACGCCCCCGGAATGTGCGCTTGCAGCCAGCCGTAACGGCCGCTGCGCACCTGATAGTCACCATCAAAACGCGGTGCAGGCAGTTCAACCGTGGCATCGATGATCAACAGATCCGGGTCGTTCAACGCCGCGTGCAGGGCCTGCGGGCTGATCAACGGGCTGTTCGCGACAAGGCTCATGGTTGCTCACCCTCTTCAGCGCGAGCGGCCAAATCGTGCAGATGGGCCAGCAGGCGTTGACCTTCTGCGCCGTTAAACCAGCGCGTGTGGCCGATCAAGTAAGCCTCGTAAGCCACCGTGGCATTGGCCTCGGAACCGACGATGCCCTGGTAATAGGCGACTTCTGACAACGCAAAGTCGGTGTGCACCAACGGCAGCAAGGCCGCCAGGGTCAGCAAGTCCTGGGCCGACAAAGGCCGCACACTGCTGTAGCCCTGCAAAATGGCGTCGACCGACTCCAGCGAGGCAGCAGCGCGGCCGCCGATGTCCAGATCCAGCCAGGGAATGCTGTTGCGCTCCACAGCCGTGGCCAGATCGAACAAGGCAAAGGTCTGATCCGCCAAACCAAAATCCAGCACGCTACTGACCTGGCTGTCTGGCTGCGTGGTGTCCCAGAGCAAATTGGAGGCATGCCAGTCGTTGTGGGTCCACAAGGGCTGTTGCGTGGCGAGTAACGGATACAACTGCTGATGAAACGGCAGATGCAGGCTTTGCAGGTCAGCACGCCAATCGCGCTGGCTCAAGTACGCCGCCAGTGCCGGATCATTCACGCAGGCCGCTTCAATGGCGGCAATCGGGTCGGGCTGGCTGAACAGACGGAAGTTGGCCAACAGCACCGGCGCCTGACGCGGCGGCGCAGTAAACCCGCTGGCAGCGTCATGCAAACGGGCCAGGCTCTGCCCGGCTGCCCAGGCATGTTGATACGCCTGAAACGGCGTCCACGACAGCGCCTCACGGTAGAGGTCTTGCCCGGCAGCGATCTGATGCACTTCATACGTCCACTCGCCAAGGGCAATGGCCGTGTCGCCCTCAGCACTGCTCAGCACCTGGGCCACCGGCGCGCCGTTGCCACGCAGATGGGCCATAAAGCGATGCTCTTCGCGCAACCACTCCGGCTCACGCACCGAGCGGTGATGACGTTTGACAAACAACGGCTGCTCACTGGTGGTGATCAGGCAGGCCGCCGAGAAAGGACGCGGGCTGTGCCAGTTGACCTCATGCAGACCGCCGACCGCCGGGTAGTGACTGAGCAACTGCTCAATCGCCGCATCGCCAATCGCGGGCCAGTCGGCTTGTACCGGTTCCAGTCCCACGCCATGAGCACTGCTGCGCGCGTCTGCCATCAGACCGTCTCCGGCAGGTAGGCATTGGTGGTTGCACCACGCCAGGCATCCGCGTCGTTCAGCACCTGATGCTCATGCAGCCACTGAGCATAAGGTTGCAGCAGGCTTTCACGCTGCTCGCCCCAACGGCCCTGGTGCAGCCAGGTCGGGGCGATGTGCTGCAAAGACTGCGCGAGCAGTTCACGGGGAAAATACGGCGTGGCGAGTTCGTAAGCCTGCAACACGCTCAGCGGGTCTTGCGCGGCGGCCAGATAACCGCGAGCGGTGACGGCCAGGAAGGCGCGGGTCAATTCAGGGTCAGCAGCCAGGGTGTCTTCGTGGGCGCCGAGCAAATAGCTGTGATACGCCGGGGCACCGATGTCATCCACCGGCCACACCACGCGACGCTCTTCGCCAACCGGGCTGGCCATCAACGCTTCCCATGCCCAGTAACCGCCAAAACTGGCATCGGCGGCACCGGCGGCCAACTCTTCGGGGCGCAGTTCGCGCACGCCGCTGTCGACGATGATGACCGCATCCGGATCGCCGCCATCGGCTGCCACCAGGTGACGCACCATGGCCAGACCGCGCGGGGTCGGGTTCAACGCCAGGCGGCGCCCGGCCAGATCACGGGGCCGGGTAATGCCCGAATCGGTAAGGGTTTGAATCGACTCCAGGCCGCGATGGTTGATCGCCGCAATGCCGCGCAGTGGCTGGCCCAAAGCGCGACGAACCAACAAGCGGTTGCTGGGGAACAGACCGAAGTGCACGGCTTTGCCAAGCAAGTGATCCAGCGTGTCGCCACGCCATGGGTCATGCACCACCAGTTCGACGTCCAGACCGGCGTCGCTGTACCAGCCCTTTTCCCGGGCCAGATAAAGCCCGGCCGAGTTCGGCCAGGGGTGGAAATATTCGAGCATTACGCGTACGCCAATCATTACCGCGCTCCTGCCCTGCCACTCAACGGTGAAGGGCGCTGTTTTTTGAGTAGGCGATTTATAAAGGTGAAATCTGGTCTATACCAATATCGTTTTTTGCTATGGATATAGCTGTTTTGGTTTTGCTGGTGCCATGTACCCCGGTGCGTAGTAGGGGCCGCCCCGTCTACGACGCCGTGCTGTCGCGCAGCAAACAGGACACTGTAGTCGCTGACGAGGTACGAAGGCTGCGATCGGCTGCGTGCAGCCGTAAAACCATCCACCTCCGGATTCTTGGGTACATATCCATTGCTGCGGCAACGGCTACTTAGGGTTCCGCCCTTACGGCGCGTCACTTTGAAAGCGCAAAGTAACCAAACGCTTTTTGCCCCAACCCCTCGGTGCCTCGCTGAGGCTCGGCATGCCCTCACCACAGGCCTTGCTCCGTGGGCCCGCCGCGATCGGCCATCCATGGCCGTGTCGCGGCTAGCGTGGTTTAACGGGGCCTCTTAGATCAAGATCAAAAGCCAGATCAAGATCAAAAGATCGCGAGGCAAGCTCGCTCCTACGGGGGTTAGTTTATAAAGATGCTCGACCCGGCAGCGGTGACTCGCGCAGCAGGTCTATAACGATGCGCACCCGAGCGGTCATCGCCGGGGACGCTGGCCATACCGCATGAATCGGCAAACCCGGTGCCTGATACGCTTGCAACAACGGCACCAAGGCGCCCGTCTTGATCTGTGCATCGACCAACCAACCGGGCAACTGTGCCACTCCGTGGCCGTCGAGAGCCGCACCTGCAACGGCTTCCATATCCCCCAGACGCAATCGCGCAGGCAGTTGCAACAGGCTCGTGCGGCCCGGCAATCCGCTAAAATGCCAGCCCTCGACACGCCCGTTGCGCAGCGTTCCGATGCAGGCATGGCTGGCCAGATCTGCGGGAGATTGCGGCTGGCCATGCGCCTGCAAATAGGCCGGTGACGCACATACCACCAGGCTTTGGCTGCCTATAGGTCTGGCCGCCAAGGTGGTGCTGTCTTCCAGCGTACCAATGCGAACCGCCAGGTCGTAACCCTCTTCGGCAAAGTCCACCGCACGGCTGGAGAAGACCACTTCAAGTTCAAGTGCCGGGTACTGCGCTGCCAATTTCAAGAGCAACGGCGCAATCCAGTAGCGCCCCAGCAAGACCGGAACAGCCACGCGCAATCGCCCGGAAGGCACGCGACGACGCTCACTTAAAGAGGACTGCGCGCGCTGTAATTCCTCCAGCGCCAGCACGCAGCTGTCATAAAACGCCAGCCCCTCATCCGTCAGCGACAGGCTGCGGGTGGTGCGGTGCAGCAATCGCGCGTCCAGCCGTTGTTCAAGCCGCGACACCGCTTTGCCAATGCCCGAAGGTGTCTGCGCCAATTGGCGGGCAGCGCCACTGAAACTGCCGGTTTGCACAGCCGCGACGAACGCTTGAATACCGGTCAATCCTTCTACTGAAACCATGGATGAGGCCTTTTCTATTTGAGACTTTTAGTCCTGAGAGCTTGGTATTTATAGCTGAACTGCGGATTAAACCTCACAGTTAAAATACACAAACTTCTTTTGCACGAGTCTTGTCTGCCATGTCTTCTGCTATCAAAACCCACAGCCGCTGGCTCGCGTTGGGGGGCATTTCCATTGCCAGCTTTCTGGGCTGCATCGACTTCACCATCGTCAACACCGCGATACCGGCGATTCAAACCGAGTTGAATGCGAGCATCGATCAAAGCCAATGGGTGGTGACGATGTTTGTCATGGCGCTCTGTTCATTCATGGTCGCAGCCGGGCGGCTGGCGGACCTGTATGGCCGCCGTGGCGCGCTGTATACCGGCATGCTGGTATTTGCTCTGGCGTCATTGGGTGCTGGCTTGTCGACTTCAATCGGCATGCTGATTGCCTGGCGCTTTGTGCAAGGGCAGGCCTGCGCCGTGCTCTACACCACCTCGGCCAACCTGGTGGCCGAAGCGTTCGCGCCCCGGCAGCGCGGCATGGCCTTGGGGCTTCTGTTTGCCGCCAATGGCCTGGGGCTGGCAGCGGGTCCGGTTGCCGGCGGGTTACTGGTGGCGGCATGGGGCTGGCGCTCGGTGTTTTTACTCAATGTGCCCTTGATTGTGCTCGCCTTTGCGCTGTGTCTGGGGCAGTTACAAGCCTCACGCCCACCTGCAACGACGCAAAAGCTCGACATCCCCGGCTTGCTCCTGCTCATGCTGGGCATCCCCGGCCTGCTGCTGTTGATCAGCCATGCCGGTGAATGGGGCTGGGGGTCTGTTCAGACGCTGCTGCTGGCGGGGGGAACGGCTGTGCTGCTGGGCCTGTTTATTCGCATCGAGCTAAGGGCTGAACAACCGTTGGTAAACCTCGGGATTTTTACTAACCGGCGCTTTATAGCGGCCAGTATTGCGACGTTTTGCCTGGCGTTTTTTTACTGCGCGGCGTTTTTTCTCATGCCGTTGTATCTGGGTTTAATCCGCGGGCAGGACAGCGCGGGCATTGGCTGGATGCTCCTGCCGACTACCTTGGTGATGGCTGCAGTATCCCCGCTCGCCGGACGACTGGTTGATCGCTACACCACCACGCCAGTGTTGATTGCGGGGCTGCTGTTTCTGGCGCTGTCGGCGCTGATTCAGTCGCGTTTTACCCTGAACAGTGATCTGTCCACGGTGTTGCTGGCATTTGCCTGTATGGGCATCGGTTGGGGATGCATGCTCGGCCCTTCGACCATGGCGGCCTTGTCTTCGGTGCCAGAACAACTGGGCGCAGTCGCGATGGGCACGTCATGGACCTTGCATAACCTGGGCGGCGCGCTGGGCGTGACGATTGCTACGGCGCTTTATACCTCGGTGACATCGTCCGCGGGCGTGTGGACACAGGTGGTTTTTTTATCGGGTTTTCAGGCCGCGATGGGCTTGCTGGTCGGTGTTTCACTAGCAGGAGGGCTGGCAGTGCTGGCATTGAGCCGTCGACCAGGCATGACTGCGCCAGCGCAGACGTGGTCTGGTGAGTAGAACACTCACTCCAGCTGCTGCTTGATCGCCTGCAAAACGATGCGTGACAAGCGCTCGACAGCCAAGGATCTTTCCGCCTGCTGATAGCGCAAGGTCAAGGCGATGCTCGGCAGTTCTGGCAGTCCGAGGTGCTGCTCATCGAGCACGCAGGTGCCGGCCTGCATGCCCAGGCGGGTTCTGATGGTGTAGCCCAGACCTGCCTGGGTGGCGGCTGCCAGGCCGGGCAAGCTGGAGCTGGTGAACGCCACGCGCCAGTCGATGCCTTGACGGCTCAATGCCTCGGTGCCCGCCGTGTGAAACGGGCAAGGGGTGTCAAACATGATCAGCGGCAGGGGCTCCGCTGCATGGGCTCTCCAGGCGAGCGACTGCTGTTCGGAGCCGATCCAGCGCATGGGTAAACGGGCGATGGTTTCACTGCGCCGGGCGCCCTCGCCCCACACCACTGCCATGTCCAGCGCACCGGACTCCAGGCGGCTGAGCAAATCGGCATTGCGGGCAATTTGCGCCTCGACCCGGACCTGCGGATGGGCACGGGTAAATTGCCCCAGCACCGAGGGCAGAAAACCGCTCAAATCTTCTTGCAGGCCGAATCGCACCCAACCTTGCAGGGACGCCTCTGAAACCGCAAACAGCGCTTCGTCATTCAGGCTCAGCAAGCGCCGCGCATAGTCCAGCAATTGCTCGCCCGCCTGAGTCAACTCAAGCCCCCTGCCCGCCTTGCGCAGCAACGGCGCCCCCACCTGAGCCTCGAGCTTTTTCATCTGGGCGCTGATGGCCGATGTCGAGCGCGCCAGCTTGTCCGCCGCTGCCGCAAAGCTGCCGGACTCAACCCCGCAAACGAAGCTGCGCAGTACATCAATGTCGAAACTGACTGGCCGCATAATTATCCTGTTTTTCGGGATTATTTTAAAAATTAATTGATTTTGCGCACGATCATGGCATGGGACGCTGGCCGCTCACAAGTCACCCAACGGGAGAGCGTCAATGCCACTCAATCAACAACATCGCTGGAAAGTACTGGCTGCGGGAGTTGGCGCGAACGTTAGTTTTTCCTGCGTGGTCGGCGGTGTACCGGCCACGGCGGTGTATCTGCGCAGCAGCTATCAGTTGTCGAACAGTGAGCTGGGGCTGGCACTGGGTATTCTCGGGCTCGGCATTGCCGTGAGTGAAATTCCCTGGGGTTTGCTGACCGACCGCTGGGGCGACCGGCCTGTGCTGCTGACAGGCTTGTTGAGCGCTGCGCTGTCTTTACTCATGCTCGCGGCTTTTGCCGGGCATGCCCCCACCGCGCTGGGGTTATGTCTTGGGCTGTTCGCTACCGGCGTGCTGGGCAGCAGCGTCAACGGCGCCAGTGGCCGGGCGATCATGCTGTGGTTTCAGGAGCGCGAACGCGGGCTGGCCATGAGCATTCGGCAAACCGCCGTGCCCAGCGGCTACGCATTGGGCGCAATCGTTTTGCCCTGGCTCGCCCACACCTATGGGTTCAGCGCGGTGTTTGCTGCTGCCGCGGCGTTGTGCCTGCTGTGCAGTGGCCTGGTCTGGCGCTGGATTCATGAACCAGAAATCGCCCAGGCCAAGCCTGCGCTCAAGCGTGTCAGCCCGCTGCGTGATCTGAACGTATGGCGCGCCGTGCTCGCCATCAGCCTGCTCTGCGCACCGCAATTCACTCTGGTGACCTATGCCGTGGTGTTCTTCCACGATGGCGTCGGCCTGAGCGTGGCGACGGCTTCGTTGGTGCTGGCGGTGATCCAGGCGGGGGCCATTGTCGGCCGTTTGTGGAGCGGCCACTGGACCGATCAACGCAATAACCGCCCGACCTTTCTAAAAGCCTGCGCCTTGTTCAGCGCAGCAGCGTTCCTGGGGCTGAGCATCGCCAGCGGCGTACTGCCAATGCCTTCCGCATTGGCCAGCGTTGTGCTGCCCGTCGTGCTGATCGTTGCCGGTACGCTGGTGTCGATCTGGCACGGTGTGGCCTACGCCGAACTGGCCACCCTTGCCGGGGCCCAACGCTCAGGCACGGCCATCGCCATGGGCAACAGCGGCGCCTTCCTCGGATTGTTCCTCGCGCCTCTCGTCGCGTCTACCGCCGTGAGCCAGTGGGGATGGGGAGCGCTCTGGGCACTCTGCGCAGTGTGCGCGCTGGTGGCGGCCTTGTTATTTACCGTGCAAAACCGGTAGCACCACCTTCACTTCGAGCCCGCCGTCAGGGCGATTGCAGAGGGTTAGTGTGCCGCCCTGCCCCAACACAATCGCTCTGGCGGCTGACAAGCCCAAGCCCACACCGCCGGTGTTTTTATTGCGCGAGCCTTCAAGGCGAAAGAACGGTGCGAACACCTGTTCCTGGCTCTCCGGTGCAATCCCCGGGCCTCGGTCAAGTACCAGCAAGGTCACCTGCTGGTCGTCTGCGCTCAGCTCAATCGTCGGTTCTTGAGCGTATTTGACGGCGTTGTCCAGCAGGTTGCCCACCACCCGCTTGATGCCCATGGGCCGACCAAAAAAGACCAGATGCTGCGGGCTGCTGATTGCGATGTCGATGGACTGATCGCGATAGTCGTCCGTCAGGGTTCGCAGCAGTTCTGCCAGATCAAATGAAGTGGCCTGCTCAAGGCGGGCGTCGTCGCGGAAGAACTCCAGGCTGGCATTGATCATGGCCTGCATCTCGTCGACGTCGCGAAACAGCCGCTGCTGTTGCTCGGGGTCTTCAATGAACTCGCCGCGCAGACGCATGCGCGTCAGCGGCGTGCGCAAGTCATGGGAAATGGCCGCCAGCATTTGCGTACGGTCGTTGATGAAATGCTGCAATTGCCCCTGCATGGCATTGAACGCAACGATCACCTGGCGGATTTCTATGGGCCCGACCGGCTCAATCGGCGGAGCGCCAAAGTCCGCACCGAAACGCCGGGCACCTTCGGCAAAATGGCGCAACGGTTTGGCCAGATGACGCGTCGCAATCAGCGCGACCAGCACGGTAGAGATCAGCACCAGGACGATCAGGATCAAGTTGCGCTGCCACTCCCCCAACCCCCAACTGCGCGCAGCAGCGCTGAACATCAACCAGGAGCCATCTGACAACTGCACGACCAAGGCGTAATAGCCGTGTCCCTGCGGCCAATCGTCGGGGTGATAAACCTCCAGTTGCTGGTCAGGTTTGTCCAACAGTTGCCTGCCCTCGGGGGTGACGGTTCGACGCAAATCATCATGGACCGCCGGCAAGTTCATTTCTTGATGCGTGGCGTGCCAACTGACGGTGGACTTGGTGTTACTCGCCGTGGCTGCCAGATGCGCACGCAACCCAGGGGGTGCGGCTTCGATCATATGGGTGGTTAACGCGGTACGTTCGAGCAAGCCTATTTCGCTCAAAGGCGGGTAAGCCCAAACACCGGCCAGTTGGGTAAACAGGGCATTGAAAGCCAGCGCAGTGAGCATGGCGGCAAGCGTGGTCAGGGCGATCCAGCGTGTGAGGGTGTCGTGCGAGCGCAGGCTCCAGCCTGAAAACCAGCGCTTCACTTGCGAACCACGCCGAGCGTGAACAGGTAACCGACGTTGCGTACCGTACGAATCATCTCTACCCCGTTGCTGTCGAACTCCAGCTTGCGCCGCAGGCGGCTGACCTGAACGTCGATGCTGCGATCAAACGCTTCATGGGCAGGGCCACGGGCCAGGTCCAGCAACACTTCACGGGTCAGAATGCGCTGCGGGTGCTCCAGAAAAACCAGCAGCAAATCAAACTCGCCGGCCGACAGCGGGATCATTACCTGCTGCGGAGAGCGTAACTCGCGGCGTGTGAGGTCCAGTTGCCAATTGGCAAACACAAGGATTGGCCGCGGCACTTCGCCGGTCACCGGCTGGCTGTCGGCCGCCCGGCGCAGCACCGCACGCACCCGGGCCAGAAGCTCACGGGCGTCAAAAGGTTTGCTCAGGTAATCGTCGGCCCCCATTTCCAGGCCAACCACCCGGTCACTCAACTCGCCCATGGCGGTCAGCATGATAACGGGCGTGGAATACTGCTGGCGCAGGCGTTGGCACAGGGCCAGACCGTTTTCTCCGGGCAGCATCAAGTCAAGAATGATCAAGTCGGGTGACTGGATCGCCACGGCCGCCCACAGCGCCGCGCCATCGATAGCGACCTGCACCGAATAGCCGTGCTGCTCAAAGAATTTTTTCAGTAGCGCAAGGACCTCAAGGTCATCGTCTACGATCAACAGACTGCTCACCGGCGCATCACTTAAGTTCTGTAAGAATTCATATCTAAAACTATTCAGCGCGCCCCGTCATATATTTCAACTTGGCAACAAAGCAGACATACACGCGCAAAACGCGGGTGCGAGCATCAGCCTCCCGCGATTGAGAAGGTGTGCCATGTCTGCTGATAATTCACCCATGCTGCTGGAGCAACGCCTGGTAAAAAGTGACACCGCCAGCCTGCAATGCAGTGAAACCAGCCTGTGCCTGTCGGATGATCGGGATGAAATCGTGCTCACTCGCTACATTGAGCATTACAGCCTCGACGACGTGCACTGGGTTGAGCGCACTCATCGGGTGCCGGTGAGCGCGCTGCTCAAATGGATGATGTCGCAGGGTGAAGCGCTGACCGTAAGGCAGGGTCAGGACGGGGGCTAGCCCTCGTCTGGCGGCGCCGAGCGGGATTTCAGGTCGATAGCCTCTGGCCAGTGCACTTTGGGCGCGAGGCGGCGGGCGAGGTTGAAACGTATTTTTTCGTTGTTCCAGTCGCGGGGCGGACGCGGGAACAAGGGCAGCGCTTGCGGGCCTTGCTGCATAAAGAGCTGGGCCATGGCCCAGTACATTTCACCTTGTTGCAGCTCATGGGCGAAATGAAAGCGATCAATCACCTTGCGGGTGCCGGGCTCCAGAACGGCCAGAGTGACCGTCTCGATCAGGCCGCCACTCCCCATTGCGCCATAAATGCTGCAGGCCTCGGCGTGCAGATTGTCCCAGTCATACACTTCAGCGCGTGCCCCCCAGGCACTGCGGCTGAAGGGCTTGAGGCCGTTGTGACGGAAGCGGTAGACATAGACCTTGCGTCGGGCGCGGTTGAAACGGATGGGTTCGTCGCATGGGGCTGAAGTGTCCATTCTCCAGACGTAGATACCCGACCATAGAGCGACAGCAAAAGCT
This sequence comes from Pseudomonas helleri, assembly GCF_001043025.1. GTDB lineage: Bacteria > Pseudomonadota > Gammaproteobacteria > Pseudomonadales > Pseudomonadaceae > Aquipseudomonas > Aquipseudomonas helleri. Next base: position 81,429 of record NZ_JYLD01000006.1, read on the forward strand.
ATTAATAAGAGGATGCTTGGAACTAGAGGCGGTGTGCTTTCAAGTTTGAATATGTCTGAGATCAAAAAGATTGGTGCGATGGTTGAGAGTAAGAAAAAAAAAGGAGCAATACATACACCAACTCCACGCATCCTCATCGTGGCGCGCGCCAACTCAAGGTACACATCATCAACATGATTGGGTGGATTAGTGAGTACTGGCGGGTAAGGCTCTATGGATGGAGGCTCGTTTGGCCCCGGTAAATCACGCTTCCAGCCCGGGGCCGGTTTATCGAGTAGAGGTGTTTTAAATAGCATAAGTACGTTCCAGTTCTCAGTGAGCAGGCAGCCACAGGGCGAACGAAATATGAGGGTTAGCCGTGCATCGACGGCGCCGAGCGTGACTCCAGGTCGATAGCCTCTGGCCAGTGCACTTTGGGCGCGAGGCGGCGGGCGAGGTTGAAGCGTATTTTTTCGTTGTTCCAGTCACGGGGCGGACGCGGGAACAAGGGCAGCGCTTGCGGGCCTTGCTGCATAAAGAGCTGGGCCATGGCCCAGTACATTTCACCTTGTTGCAGCTCATGGGCGAAATGAAAGCGATCAATCACCTTGCGGGTGCCGGGCTCCAGAACGGCCAAAGTGACCGTCTCAATTAGGCCTCCGCTCCCCATGGCGCCATAAATGCTGCAGGCCTCGGCGTGCAGATTGTCCCAGTCATACACTTCAGCGCGTGCCACCCAGGCGCTGCGGCTGAAGGGCTTGAGGCCGTTGTGACGGAAGCGGTAGACATAGACCTTGCGTCGGGCGCGGTTGAAACGGATGGGTTCGTCGCGTGGGGCTTCAGTGTCCATTCTCCAGATGTAGACTCCGAAGGATGAGCCTGTAATAAACAGAACGGAACCGAAAAAACTCAGCATCAAGGGAGGTGAATACTGCACTGTTACAACAAAAATAATTAACCCAGCGGGAAAAATCATTGATAACAGAAATATAAAAAGTGCTAACCAAACACCAATCCCACGCATCCTCATCGTGGCGCGCGCCAACTCAAGGTACACATCATCAACATGATTGGGAGGATTAGTGAGTACTGGCGGGTAAGGTTCTTTGGATGGAGGCTCGTTTGGGCCCGGTAAATCTCGCTTCCAGCCCGGGGCCGGTTTATCGAGTAAAGGTGTTTTAAATAACATGTGTTCTTTCCGGTTCAGGTAAGTGCCATTTACCTCTTCGATCTTTCGAGGAGGCTGCCAGCAGTAAATGGTCAAGTTCAGTGTTAATGGCTTTCAGCAAGGTTTGCCGTAGGACAGATACGAAATAAGCGGACTAACAGCAGACAGGCCATGTGGTTTACTGGTGATCCATTAAGGTGAGTTCCGCATAGGCATCGAGAATGTCGCGATTTGGCCAGTAGGTCAGGGACAAAGTGGCCGCTTCGATGTTGTGCCGACGGCTATCGGGCAGCAGCTCAATCGCGCCTTTGATATCTTTTACTTGCAGCGTGCGGGCATCGGCGGACGTAACTGTCCGAATATTCAGGGTGGGTGTGGTGCTGTTGGCCTGGTAATCCGGTTTTTTTGGCAGTTTGGGTGCGGCCAGTGCTGTTTGACGCTTGCTCGCCGGCGTCGCCAGTTCGGGCGGGTTCAAATTGCCTTGCGCCACGACTTCACCGCCCAAGTGCTGATCGGCCGCACCATCGCCGTGGCGATGGACCGTAAGTGACCAGCGATATGCCGAACGCTCGGCATCGAAGAGCGGCAGGACCAGGCGATATTCCAGTTGTCGCCTGAGGATTGCCAAGCTCTTGCCCATGTTGCCGGGTGAGTCGGTTTCGACGAGTCGCAAGCTGAAGTTGACGCCCGCCTGAATACCCATGGTCGCGGCGTTGAGTTCGGCAATGGCCAAGGCGGCATGTTCAGGTTTGCTCCAATGAATGGGCGGTGTTTCATTTTGAAAACCGAAGTAGCAGCGGCGGGCCCAGCGCTCGAGAGGTGTTGATTCCTCCCCTTCGGCCCATTTAAACAATGCGTAACCTGCTAGGCCGAAGAGTAATGCCATGCCGAGCGGCCCTAGCAGCATGGTTGCACCTGTCGACGCGGCCAAAATGCCAGCTGCGACCCCTATACCTGAAGCTGCGGCAGAGAAGAAATACCCTGTTGATGCCGCAGTGTCCCCCCCACTCAAAGTGCGTTTGTAAGCAAACCCCGCTTGAGTCGCATCATAAAGACCCGACACAGCACTGATACTGCCCCCAACCCTTATAACAATGTTGCCAGCGTGTGCCGTTGCTTTGGCGACTGCGGATGCCCGGGCAGATAATCCGCCGATCTTTTGCGCCTGCTCCGCACCTTTTTCCAGTGCAATACCCACAATCTCAACCCCGCCACCCAACACCCCCAAACTACTCCCGTACAGCGCCAACCTGGCCTCATCGGATTTATCCCCAATGGCCTTTTCCGCTTCTTCAATGTTCTTCTTCAATGAGTCGCTGGCAAAGTAGAGGCCGCCAATGGCCATCAGCAGTTCGCTGCTGGTGGCGACACCGCGCAGCCCGGTAAAGCCGGTGCGCACCCAGTGCGCCGCTTGTTGGGTTGATACTTTGAGGCCTTGCAGCAGCTTGCGCGTTTGCGGGTCGAGGGTGCCCAAACCGACGGTGACGTTCACCAGCAAGGCGTGTGCGCTTCGGCCCAGATGATCCACGCCCAGGTTGGCCTGGCGCATCAGGCTGTCTTGCAGTTCGGTGACTTTGCCTTCGACCCAAACGCTGATGGTCACGGCATGGTCAGCTATTTTAGGGTGCAACACCGCCAGGCTGAGCAGGCCGTTCTGGATGATCGGGCGTACCTGTTTGCGCGCTTGGCGGGCCTCATGGTCGATCTCGCCCAGCTTGTCTTTTGCGCTTTCCCAGGTGCGGTCGATGGCATCAGCGGCTTTTTGTTGCAGGCTGCGCAGGTATTCGGATTGCAGGGCGTAGTACTGACCCAGAGTCATCGTCACTTTGAGCTGGGTCAGATGCACGCCGTTATAGAGCAGTTGCACGGCACTGTTAAGACGCGACACAACGCGCGCCACAGCCGGGCTGAGTACCGGTTGCAAGCGGGCACCCGCGCTGTTGAGAGCACCCAGAAGTTGCGCCATGGCCAGTTGCAGATGAGGGCGAACAGAGTGTTTGAACTCGTCGCTGCCGATGAGCGCGACAATCGTGGAATAGAGCTTCTCAGTGTCGTTCCACTCACTCTCATCTGTCTCAGCGTCGAAGCTGGGCAGCAGGTCAGCCAGCAGTTTTTTGTCACGGACTAACAGGGCGCGATAGACCGGGCTTTGCGGGTTTTTAAGCCAATCGCTCCACAGTGATGCCGTGGGGCCGGTGTCTGCAGGAGGGCTCTGGGTGTGTGAGCCCTTGTCTTGCGGGGGCGGCGCCTCGCTGATGCCGCCCTCCAGGCAGCGTGCCATGGTTTGACAGTAGGCCAGCCCTGACGGGCGATTGGCCCCGTCGTAGTCATGTTGCTCGATTCGTACAAACTGCTGTGAGCGGCAGGCGGCAACGTAGGCGTGTGCGCTCTGATCGATATAGCGCTGGTAGTTCGCCAACGCCTCTTCATAAAGTCGCTGAAACAGCGCGCGGGCTTGTTCGTCGTAACGCTCTTCCAGCGCCTCATCGGCGCTCAGGGCTCTTTGCCGTACGAGTCGTTCGCGTTGCACCTCGGGGCTGGAAAAGTCCGGTGGTCCATCGCCACTGACAGGATCAATCGCTGGCGGTGTCTGATTGTCAGCGGTTTCACGGTTTACGACGCGGATAGCCAGCAACAGCTGAGAGGTCTGGTACTTGTAGGCCCGCTCTGGCTCGCTCATCCACTGCTGTCGGGTCTCGATCCAGCCGTTACGCAGGCCGTTGTATTCCTGCACCAGACCGATGGTGTCATCCAGCACAAAGGCCAGTACGCCTTGCTGGAGTTTATGGGTCGCGATGGCGCTAATCACAAAGCCCTTCAGCGCGCCCACACGATGGGCCCGGCTGCAAAACCCATGCACGCTATTGAAATACGGCGCGTGCGCTTGTTGTGAGTGCTCGTAAAAGCGCCAGTCTTTTACCGGAGGGTTAAGTGTTAGGACTGCGGATGAGGCTTCGGTTTTATGCGCTTGGTACTCGTAGACCTGCTTGTCCACCTGCAGGTTTTCAGTGTTCATGGCCAGGCCGACGCTGGCCGGATTGTCGCGGGCGCTGGCGAGGTCGAGCTTTTGAAAGCGCTCTGGGGCGCGACCGGCTTTGTAACCGTCCAGCACGCTGGCGGGCCAAGGATCACTGGCAAAAGCCAGCCAGGCGGTGGTGTGTTTGTCGGTGTCAATGTTGAGGAACGATGCCGGGCCATCGTGATGGGCGCTGACGCATGCATCGGACAGAGAAGCCTCGTTGGCGGGCGCTGGCTCGTAGGGGTTGAACTGGCGCAAATAGCCGTCCGGCGTCACCTGATAAGCCTGCCAGATCGAACGATCCAGCAGCACGTAGAGGTAGCCCGCACGCAAGGTGCGCAACCCCATGCGCGTATCAGTTTGTACGGTATCGGGTCGGGTTTGTTCATCCCGTGAGCGCGGCACGAGGGCGTGGCGCAACGGCAGAATGGGCAGGCCCTTACGTTGACAGGCCCTGCAACGGTCCGTTGAAACGGCCGTTTCGCTGATGGCGATGTTGAGTTGTGTACCCACAGTCATGGACAAGCTCCGGCATAGAATAAATCCTCCACAGCCTGCCTCCAGGCGCTGTCGTTGAAGAGAGCAAACAAGGTGCTGAGCGGTCGCTGTTCTTGGACAGCCTGCTTGATCACGCTGCGAACGCCGGCATGCTCATGCAGACGCGGGTGCAGCATCAGGTGGAACAAGGCCAGTGTCAGGAGGTCGGGTTGTTGTGCGAGCCCCAGCGTGCGGGCTTGGCGGATTTGCATGTAAGCCTTTGCAGCGGCTAGCGGCGGGAGTGCTGTAGGGCCGTTCCAGCGATCAGGTGCATAGGTGAGTGGCACTTGCAGCGCCCGCCGCCAACTGCTCAGCAGTGCAGACACCATGGGCACATCCTGCTGTATGGCGTAAGCGCGCTCGTCGGGAGCAGAACCCTGATCGGGGATGCCTGTCAGCATACCGCTGTCGCCGCTGCTAGTGGGCAGCAGCCAGTGTCGAACTGGCCACCACGGCCCCGGTTCATTACGACGGTAAGTGGCGACGAGCAACTCCAGGCGAAGGGGTTCATGCACCGGGAAATACGTGCGTGTCTGCCCCTGCGTCAGTTGGCCCAGAGCGATGACGTGGGCGCTGACGGTCTGTGCATTGGCGCCACTGCTGAGCCAGCCACACACATAGCGTTTGTGGCGGAAAAAATCATCTTTTGCGCGCAGAGCCGAGAGTGCCAACAGCTGTTGTGAGGGCGACCTGCCCGGCTCGGCCAGAGTCACGAGCACGGGGCAAGCTAATGGCGTATGCATCAAATCGGGACGCAGCAGGGGCGTAATGGCTTCCCGGCCGAGGGTTTGATGCAACGCCTCAATGTGCAACGGGTCGTCCGAGGCGCAGTCGGCCGACAGATCGAGCAGCAAGTACAGCGTGTCGTCGGGCGCATGGTGTTGTGCGACGAATGCCTGAACAGTGGCCGGGGTCATCGGTTTTTCTCCACGCAGGTCTGGCCTGTATCGGGCAGCAACGTCAGCGCCAGGGCATTACCTTCACCCGCTGCTTTGGCCGTCACCGGGCCCTGCAAGGTGATTGCAACGCCATTGAGATGGATGCCCTGTGCATCCAGCGTGATACTGCCGCCGGGCCCCTGGAACACCACGCGTTCACTGGCCTGCAGTTGATAGACCGTGGTGGCTTGATGCATGCCTTGGCCTGCGGTCAAACGATGCTGGCCTTTGATCGTGCTTTGGCTGTGGCCACCGACTTCGCTTTGGTGATTGGCGGTGGTGGAGTCGTAGCGATCATTGCCGACCTGCTGCCAAAGGTCTTTGCCGATGCTGACCTCATGGTTACGCCCGATGGACAGCGAGCGGTCTCGTCCGATCTCATTGGACTGGTCATGTGCAATACAGAGGTGTTCGTCATTGCCAACTTCCTCCTTCCTGTCATTGCCCACAAACGTCGTGTTGTCATGCTTGATGTAAACGTTCTTGTCCCGCTCGGCATGGATGTAAACCTCTTGCTGGCCCACCTCATCCTCAAAGCGCAGTTCGTTAAACCCCGTGCCTTTGTGGGTGCGGCTTTTGATGGTCATGCGGGTTTTGTGTTTGGGCAGTTCGTAGGGCGGCAGGTTGGCCTGGCGGTAGGCTCTGCCGGTGGCGATGGGTTGGTCGGGGTCGCCGTCGAGGTAGCTGATGATCAGTTCCTGGCCGATGCGCGGCACGGCCATGGCGCCCCATAAGGTGCCAGCCCAACCTTGGGTGACGCGGATCCAGCAGGAGCTGTGGTCGTTTTCCTGGCTGTCGCGGTCCCACGGGAAGCTGACTTTGACCCGGCCCCATTCGTCGCAGTAGATCTCTTCCCCCGGCGGGCCGACCACGGTGGCGGTGTGCGGGCCGTCGATGCAGGGTTTGGGCTGCAACGGGGCTTTCCACTCGGCGTCCCAGCGGATGGCGCTGGCCTTTAAATGGTAGGTGGTGCTGTAGTCGCTACCGCCGGCTTCTTCTTGCAGGCTGCTGTGTTGTTTGCCGGTATGTTCAAGGGCGATGCTGCGCCAGCGGTCGTTGAAATCGGGGCGCGGGTGTTCGCTCAGGTCGAAGGCCAGACCGGGTTGCAGGCGGGCGTCGTCGCCTTCGAGTTCGGCCATGCGCGCGTCGCTGCGCAAGGCGTTAAGGCGGGTCTTGGTAAAAGGTTTACCCGCCGCATCGCGCTTGTAGCGGCCGGGGTAGTCGTAGCGCTCGTAGTCCTTGTGCTGGTTTTTCAGGGCCAGGCCGCCATCGGCGGTGTGTTGCTGGTTGTAGCGCGGATGGGTGAAGGTGTAATCGCGCTGGACTTGCCGAGAAGTGCGCACCTGCTCGGTGTAGCTGAAGCGGTGCAAGGCAGGCTCTGACGAATCGCCGCCGCCCATGGGCTGATATAGCACCGGGCAGTCTTTGTGGGTGCCGATGGTGCCAAGGCCACCGACGCGATCGGTGAGGATCAAGGTATGGCCGTCGGTGCGGTGTTCGAAGGTGTAGAGCAGGCCTTCCTCAGCGGCGAGGCGGGCAATAAAGTCGAGGTCGGTTTCACCCGCCTGCACGCAGTATTCGCGGGTCTGGTGATCGAAACAGATCTGTTTTTCGAGGTCGGTGATGCGTTGGCCCTTGAGCACCAGAGTGATGATCTCGGGCACGGTTTTGTACTGAAACATCCGCCAGTTGGAACGCAGGCCCGCGCGGGCCAAGGTCGGCTCGATCACCGCGTGGTAGCGGGTACGGCGAAAACCGGTGTCGCCCTGACGGAACAGACTGACCAGACCATGGACATAGCGCACCGGCGTTTCGCCGCGCCACACCGTGAACAGCGCGCCCAAATCAAGGACACGATTAAAGTCCACCGCCGGGTCGTGGCTGACCAGGTCCAGGGTTAATTTGAAGGGTTGCGACAAGCCTTCTTCGAGCTTGAACTCGACCACCTCAAAGGCATCGCCTTGCAGGGGCTCGAAAGTAAAACGCAGATCGCTTTGACGGGGCATGGGCGCTCCTGAGGCGGCAAGCACCCTACCCCGGATTTTTTACCGGTAGAAGGCAACTGGCACGGCGTGGATCTAGACCAAGGGAGGGAGGATTTTGACGGGCGCTAGCCTTGCTCTTGCCTGCCGAGCACAGGCAAGTGAACAGGACGTACTTTTGGAGTGGTGCCGGAGCATTGTTTCGACATTAGGGATGTCCTTTTTCCTATTCAGAATAAGGAACATTTAACCCTGTAAAGACCCAAGCTGTACTGTAGGCACGATAGCTTTATGGCGTGGGAATAGTCCTAGGAAAAGCCGCCCCGCCTAAGACGTCGCGCTGTCGCGCAGCACACAGGGCCACCGAATATCTTCAGCATCCCCCAATCGGGCGCTTCTACTTCGGGAGAGGCGTGGTGAGGACTTTTAGATCAAAAGCCAGATCAAAAGATCGCGAGCAAGCTCGCTCCTACAGGTAATGCTGTTCACTTATGAGATGCGTACGAATAACTGTAGGAGCGAGCTTGTCTCGCGAGCTTTTAAAAGGTCAAAAGATCGCGAGACAAGCTCGCTCCTACAGGGGCTTTAGAATCAATCCCATACTTTTTAGGGTGCGGTCTAGATAGAAATGGTCAATTTGGGCAGGATGCGCGGGTCATCTGCGAGCTCAGCGCATAAACGAAAAAACCCGCCTTTCGGCGGGTTTTTCGGACGATTCAGAAGCGCTGGAAGCGGCTCTGAATCTTTATCTGGCTCCACGACCTGGACTCGAACCAGGGACCCAATGATTAACAGTCATTTGCTCTACCAACTGAGCTATCGCGGAATGAGGGCTATCTTACTGATATCTAAAAAGAAGTCAACGCTTTGGCTGACTTCTCTCCAAAAATTTTTAGATGACCTTCACAATGGCGTCGGTCACGCCTTCGATGTTGCGCTGGTTCAGGGTTGCAACGCAGATCCGGCCAGTGTCGAGCGCGTAGATGCCGAACTCGGTGCGCAGGCGCCCTACTTGTTCAGCGGTCAGGCCGGAGTACGAGAACATGCCGCGCTGACGCGCAACAAAGCTGAAATCGTGGCCTGGTGCTTTTTTCGCAAGCAGTTCAACCATCTGACGGCGCATGCCGCTGATGCGCTCGCGCATTTCAGCCAGTTCGGCTTCCCACTTGGCACGCAGGTCCGGGCTGTTGAGAACGGCCGCGACAATGCTTGCACCGTGAGTCGGCGGGTTGGAGTAGTTGGTGCGGATCACACGCTTGACCTGGGACAGAACGCGAGCGCTCTCGTCTTTGGATTGGGTGACGATCGACAGTGCACCTACACGCTCGCCGTAGATCGAGAACGATTTGGAGAACGAGCTGGACACGAAGAAGCTCAGGCCCGAGTCAGCAAACAGACGCACGGCAGCGGCGTCTTCGGCGATGCCATCGCCAAAGCCCTGGTAAGCCATGTCCAGGAACGGAATCAGGCCCTTGGCTTTGACAACTTCCAGTACGTTCTGCCAGTCAGCCGGGGTCAGGTCAACGCCGGTCGGGTTGTGGCAGCAGGCGTGCAGCACAACGATCGAGCCGGCAGGCAGGGCGTTGAGGTCTTCGAGCATGCCAGCGCGGTTCACGTCATGGCTGGCGGCGTCGTAGTAACGGTAGTTCTGTACCGGGAAACCCGCGGCTTCGAACAGTGCGCGGTGGTTTTCCCAGCTTGGATCGCTGATGGCGACCACAGCGTCTGGCTGCAGTTGCTTGAGGAAGTCAGCACCGATTTTCAGCGCGCCCGTGCCACCAACCGATTGCGTGGTAATCACACGGCCAGCAGCCAACAGTGCCGAGTCAGCACCGAACAGCAGCTTTTGTACTGCCTGGTCGTAGGCTTGAATGCCATCGATCGGCAAGTAGCCGCGCGAAGCGTGCTCTGCTGCCCGGATCGTTTCGGCTTCGATAACGGCACGCAAGAGTGGAATTCGTCCCTCTTCGTTGCAGTAAACACCGACCCCCAAATTCACTTTGTCGGTACGAGTATCGGCATTGAATGCTTCGTTGAGGCCCAGGATAGGATCGCGTGGTGCCATTTCGACAGCGGAGAACAGGCTCATTATTACGGCGGCTCTGAATGGATGATGGAGGGGGTGACAACGCTCCAGCCGATTGCACTAGAGCGGTGCACAAACGGGGAGCAAGTATAAAGCTGATCAGGATTGGGGCAACAGGCGAAACCCGGTTTTGGCCAAGTATTTGAGTTTATTTTTGGCCCACTGGTCTAATTGCAATATTTGCCCAAACCGGCGTGCCAGCCTCACGCCTTGAAACAGTCAGTCACGATCTCCATATTTACACGTATCCTGTTTGCGCTGCGGCATGCGTCGTGTGCAGTCTTTCTCGCTTTGGCCGGGATTATCCCGACTCAAGGAAGCGAAACCAGAGGTCCTTTATGTCCGATTTTCAGCTCGTTACCCGCTTTCAGCCCGCCGGCGACCAGCCCGTGGCCATTCGCCAGATGATCGAAGGCATTGAGGCCGGTCTGTCGCACCAGACCCTGCTCGGGGTAACCGGTTCGGGCAAGACGTTCAGCATTGCCAACGTGATTGCCCATGTCAATCGACCGACGCTGGTACTGGCGCCGAACAAAACCCTGGCCGCGCAGTTGTACGGCGAGTTCAAGTCGTTCTTCCCGAACAATGCGGTGGAATACTTCGTCTCGTACTACGACTACTACCAGCCGGAAGCGTACGTCCCCTCCTCCGATACCTTTATCGAGAAAGACGCGTCGATCAACGACCACATCGAACAGATGCGACTGTCGGCGACCAAGGCGTTGCTGGAGCGCAAGGACGCGATCATTGTGACCACGGTGTCGTGCATTTATGGTTTGGGCAGTCCGGAAACCTATCTGAAGATGGTGCTGCACATCGACCGTGGCGACAAACTCGACCAGCGCGAGCTGTTGCGCCGTCTGGCCGACCTGCAATACACCCGCAATGACATGGATTTTGCCCGCGCCACCTTCCGGGTGCGCGGCGATGTGATTGATATCTACCCGGCCGAATCGGACCTTGAAGCGATTCGCATCGAACTGTTTGATGACGAAGTCGAAAGCATCAGCGCCTTTGACCCGCTGACCGGCGAAGTGATCCGCAAAATGCCGCGCTTCACCTTCTATCCGAAAAGCCACTATGTGACCCCGCGCGAAACCTTGCTCGATGCCGTGGAAGGGATCAAGGCAGAACTCAAGGAACGCCTCGACTACCTGCGCACCCACGACAAACTGGTTGAGGCGCAGCGTCTGGAACAGCGCACCCGCTTCGATCTGGAAATGATCATGGAGCTGGGTTATTGCAACGGCATCGAAAACTACTCGCGCTACCTCTCGGGGCGTGAGTCGGGTGCACCGCCACCAACGCTGTTTGATTACCTGCCTGCTGACGCACTGCTGGTGATCGACGAATCCCACGTCAGCGTGCCGCAAGTCGGGGCCATGTATAAAGGCGACCGCTCGCGTAAAGAAACCCTGGTGGAGTACGGTTTCCGTCTGCCTTCGGCGCTGGACAACCGGCCGATGCGCTTTGACGAGTGGGAGCGCATCAGCCCGCAAACGATCTTCGTCTCGGCGACCCCGGGCAATTACGAAGCCGAGCACGCGGGCCAGGTGATTGAGCAGGTAGTACGGCCAACCGGTCTGGTCGACCCGCAAATCGAGATTCGCCCGGCGCTGACCCAGGTCGACGATCTGCTCTCCGAAATCAACAAGCGTGTGGCGATTGAAGAACGCGTGCTGGTGACCACGCTGACCAAGCGCATGTCCGAAGACTTGACCGACTACCTGGCCGATCACGGCGTGCGCGTGCGTTACCTGCACTCGGACATCGATACCGTGGAGCGGGTCGAGATCATTCGCGATTTGCGCCTGGGCGTGTTTGATGTGCTGGTGGGCATCAACTTGCTGCGTGAAGGCCTGGACATGCCCGAAGTGTCGCTGGTGGCGATTCTGGACGCCGACAAAGAAGGCTTCCTGCGCTCCGAACGCTCCTTGATCCAGACCATTGGCCGCGCCGCTCGTAACCTCAATGGCCAGGCGATTCTGTACGCCGACCGCATCACCGGGTCGATGGAACGGGCCATTGGTGAAACCGAACGCCGTCGCGAAAAACAGATCGCGTTCAACGCAGCCAACGGCATCACCCCTAAAGGCGTGTTCAAAGACGTCGCCGATATTATGGAAGGCGCGGTGGTACCGGGTTCGCGCAGCAAGAAGCGCAAAGGCATGGCCAAGGCCGCCGAAGAAAACGCCAAGTACGAAAACGAATTGCGCTCGCCGAGCGAGATCAGCAAACGCATTCGCCAACTGGAAGAAAAAATGTACGCCTTGGCCCGCGACCTGGAATTCGAAGCCGCAGCACAAATGCGCGACGAAATCGGCAAACTCCGGGAGCGGTTGTTGCAGGTTTAATTTTTAAACCACACACATAACTGTAGGAGCGAGCTTGTCTCGCGATCTTTTGATTATTTAAAAGATCGCGAGGCAAACTCGCTCCTACAGGTCAATAATGATTTGCATTTCCAAAAACACATATAAAAACAGCCGCACTCCAAAGATTCAACACCCGCTTTATTAATCTGAAAGTCCCCTCCCTGACTAACAATCAAAACTTGCTGTTAGTTGTATTTTGGCTATAAACAACTTTCAAAGTATTAACACCGGATGTTAATCAGTTTGCCAGGGTGGGCACTATGTCTATGGATCGTCGCTCCTTTCTTGTATCGCTGGCCTTGATACCGCCTGCCTTGTATTGGTCGAGTGCGCTGCTGGCCGCAGGGTCGGCTTCAGATGCGTTTCGCGAGGTGAGCCGGATCATTACCGGCGCCGATAACCTGACCCCCAGTGCCGCCGCACGGATCGAGGCCTTGCTGACTGAGCGCCACACAGGCTTTGCCGCACACCTCGCCGCATTGCACAAAACCCTGGCCGCAAGCACCAGCCGCGAAGCGGGTCTGTCGGCCCTCAGCGGTACGGATCTGGACACGGCATTGATCATCGCCAAACCTTGGTATTTGGGCTATGTCGGCACCCCTTCAGGGCGAATTCTTGAAGATGACGCCGCCTTCGCCACGTTTCTTGAAATGCAGGCGTATGCCAAGACCGGCGGCATTATCCCTGCTCAGAGCTACCCACCCGGCCCGGCAGGCTGGTGGCGAGACACGCCACGCGGGGTCGACGCTTCCGATTTGCCGGAAGGCGCCACCACCTGGGCTTATCAGCCATTGAAGCATTACACCATCGCTGCCCCTGACCCGGCCTGGCACGCCTATGCCGAAGGCCGGTTCGACTCAATCGAAGCTGCCCGCGCGGCACTGGGCCAGGAGGCAAGGAAATGAGCGATTACGATGCTGACGTGATTGTCGTGGGCTCAGGTTCACTGGGCTCCATGGTGGCGTTGGAGCTGGCCCGCGCCGGGAAAAAAGTCATCGTGCTGGAAGCCGGACCTGAAACCACAGACTGGAAAGTCACCGACAACTTTCGTAATTCGGCGCGGCAGAACAATTTCAACGCGCTGTTCCCGGATGTGCCCTACGCCCCTAACAGCTTCAGCCCCGGTTATATCAGCCCGCACCTTGAAGGGATCGAGGTGTTCCCCGGCACCCTGCGTTCAGTGGGCGGCACCTCACGGCACTGGACGGCGGCCACCTGGCGCCTGCTCCCCGAAGACATGACCTTGAAGTCCAGCTTCGGCCTCGCCGTGGACTGGCCCATCACCTATGCCGAGCTTGAGCCGTTCTATTGCGACGCCGAATACGAAATCGGGGTCAACGGCATCGCCGATTACGACGAGTCCGGCCAAGGGTTGGGGTATACCTACCCGCCCCGCTCCCGGCCTTTTCCACTGCCGCCCGAAGCCAAGCCCTACGCCATTCAGCGCTTGCAGCAACAAATTGCAACCAAGGGTTATCGCATCGACGTCGCCCCTTCGTCACGCATCAGCAAACCCTATGACGGCCGCCCCGCGTGTATTGGCAACAACATGTGCAACTGGAACTGCCCGATCGGCGCCAAGCACTCGGGGTATCACGTCGTTGAAAAGATCCGCAAGTTGGGCGTCGACCTGCGCAGCAACGCCATCGTGCACAAGATCGAAACCGGCTCGGACGGCCAGGTGACCGCCCTCCACTACCTGACGCCTAACCGTGCCGCCACGCGGCTCACGGCCAAAGTTTATGTGCTGGCCGGCCATGGCTTTGAAACCCCCAAGCTGATGCTGATGAACAACCTCGGGGCGCGTTCGGGCATGGTCGGACGCAACCTGATGGTTCACCCCACCATCGACATGACCCTGCTCTCGTCGGAGCCGTTGTGGGCCGGACGCGGGCAGAACATTCACGGCGCGATCATGCAGCGGCGCAATCAGCCAGACCGCACGCGTATTCCTTCGACGCGCTATGACTTGCTGAACAACCCGCCCACTGTCGGCATTGCCGAAACCGCCCTGTCGGAGCGTAAGATCGGCGCCGCGCTGGATGACGAAATCCACGATCGTTCAGCCCGTATTTTCACCTTTGAAGCCCTGACCGAAGATTTGCCGGACAAGGCCAACGGGATATCCCTGAACCCCGGCTTCAAGGATTCGCTCGGCTTACCGGGATTGCGCCTGGACTACCGGATCTCGGACTACACCAACGCCAACCTGCCCCGGCTGATGGACGACTTTGCCAACTTCCTGCAAGCCACCAACGGTACGCGGATCAGTGCACCCACAAAATGGATTTGCCAGCAGCACATCATGGGCACGGTGCGTATGGGCACCCGGGCCGAGGATGCTGTTGTGGACCGGGATCTGCGCTGTTTTGATCACCAGAACCTGTTTCTGGTGACCACTGGAGTCATGCCCACGGCGGGCGGTGTGAACCCCACCCTGACCGGGATGGCGCTGGCCATCCGTGCTGGCAAACATATCGCCAAGGAGGTGTGACATGCGTAAAGCCTTGATAGCCGTCACCCTCGCCCTCGGCACACAGTGGGCCAGTGCTCAGTCAAACGATGCCAGCACGGTTGAGCGTGGCAAATACATCGCCACGGCAGCCGATTGCGCGGGCTGCCATGGCGAAAACCTGGCGGGCGGCGCTGCAATTGCCAGTCCCCTGGGGCCTATTTATGCCTCCAACATCACCCCGGACACACATACAGGCATCGGCAACTGGAGCGAAGAACAGTTGCGCGACGCCCTGCGCAAAGGCCGCGCCCCCGGCAAAGGCTGGCTGTATCCGGCAATGCCGTACACGTCCTACACCGGCATCAGCGATGCCGATGTGTCAGCGCTCTACGCCTATTTGCAGAGCGTGCCTGCGGTCAACCATGAAGTGCGCGCAACCGACTTGGGCTTTCCGTTCATACGGCCGGCCATGATTGCCTGGAACGCGCTGTACCTAAAGGAAGGGCACGCGGCAGGCGAGAAACCTGCGCAAGGTGAGTCGGCAGAACGCGGGCGCTATCTGGTCGAGGCCCTCGGGCATTGCAGCGCGTGTCACACACCACGCGGGGTACTCATGGCGGAGTTGCCGGAGCAGCATCTGGCCGGCGCGTTTGTCGGCGGCTGGCAAGCCCCCAACCTCACTAACGACCCGTCCGGGCTGGGTAGCTGGAGCGATGAGGAACTCAAACAGTTTCTGCAAAAAGGCCATAACCCGGTGGCGGTCGCAGGCGGTGATATGGGCCTGGCTGTGAGTCGTAGCCTGAGCCATCTGGGCGACAGCGACATTGCCGACATCATTGCCTACTTGCGCCAGGTGCCACCGGTCATTACCCAAGCATTGCCTGCTGCGCCCTCACGCCCGGCCCGCGTCGACCCTGACACGGTCGAGGGACCGATTACCGGCTGGCGTAACCTGGCCAACAACGCCACCACCGATGGTGCAGTGTTGTATCAATCGGCGTGTGCCAGTTGTCACGGGGTCGACGGCACTGGCACCGCAGGGCCGGACTTAGGCGGGTTACGCGACTTGCGCTCGGCCCATCCCAATAACCTGGTGCAAGTCATCGCCGGGGGCATCAACCTCGAAATGGATGGCAGGCACATCCTCATGCCCGGTTTCCGTGACCAAATGAACAACGAGCAAATCGCCGCACTGGCCCGCTATGTGCGTTCGACATTTGGGCAAGTGCCAGGCTCCGGGCCGGATGAACAGGAGGTGGCCAGTATTCTGTCGGATAAAACACCGGTGAGCTGGCTGATCAACTACGCCCCGGCGCTGGCCTGGGGTTCGATTGTCGTGCTGGTGCTGCTGGTGGGTTGGGTGTTCGCGCGGCGTAAAGTCTAGGCCCCCGTGGGAGCGGGCTTGCTCGCGATGCAAACGACTGGGTCTGTCTGTTACACCTCGTCGATCCAATCGCGAGCAAGCCCGCTCCCACAGCGTGATGGCGTTCGCGGTGTCGCGAGGTTGGCTACAACTGTGTAAGGATGTTGCTTTGTTTTTGCCGCTTGTCCTTCAAGGAAGACCATGACCTCCATGCCTAAAGCGCCTCCGGTACCGGGGCGTCTCGAACAACTCTCGACGCGAATTGCCTTTTTTATTGCCGGCTTCGGCATCGCTGCCTGGGCACCACTGGTGCCTTACGCCAAAGCACGGGCCGGGTTGGATGACGCGACGCTGGGGCTGTTGCTGCTGTCGCTGGGCGTCGGTTCGATTCTGGCAATGCCGATAGCCGGGGTGCTGGCCACCCGCTTTGGTTGCCGCCGGGTGCTGACCGCCGGGACCCTGCTGATCTGCCTGAGTCTGCCGTTGCTGGCGACAGTCAGTTCCATCCCGTTACTGATTGCCACGCTGTTTGTCTTTGGCGCTGGGCTGGGCACCGTCGACTCCACCGTCAACCTGCAGGCAGTGATTGTCGAACGCGCCAGCGGGCGCAACATGATGTCCGGCTTTCATGGTTTGTTCAGTGTCGGCGGGATCGTCGGCGCTGCCGGGGTCAGCGGCCTGCTGGCCGTCGGTCTGACGCCTTTGTGGGCCATGGCCGTGGTCATCGTGCTGATCCTCGCAGCGCTGTTCAAGGCCGCTCCGCACCTGTTGCCCTATGGCAGCGAGAGCAGCGGCCCGGCGTTTGCCATTCCCCATGGCGTAGTGCTGTTTATCGGCCTGCTGTGCTTTACCGTGTTTTTGGCTGAAGGCGCGATGCTCGACTGGAGCGCGGTGTTCCTGACCTCTGAAAAACACATCAACGAGGTGTATGCCGGGCTCGGTTATGCCGCGTTTGCCCTGACCATGACGGCAGGCCGTTTGCTCGGCGATACCATCGTCAGCCGCCTGGGCGCACGTCGGGTCATTGTTCTGGGCGGGCTATGTGCTGCCGCCGGGTTGGCGTTGGCGACAGCGGCGCCGGACTGGGAAGTGTCGCTGTTGGGCTACGCGCTGGTGGGTGCCGGCTGCTCGAATATCGTGCCGGTGCTGTACACCGCGGTGGGCAAGCAAACGGTGATGCCTGAGAGCATCGCCGTGCCGGCCATTACTACGCTGGGTTATGCGGGGATTTTGGTAGGGCCTGCGGCCATTGGCTTTATCGCCCATGTCAGCAGCTTGAACATCGCCTTCGGCCTGATCGCCGTGATGCTGGTAGGCGTGGCCATCAGCGGGCGCATCTTGAAAGTCTGACCCCCACGTACTTGTAGGAGCGAGCTTGCTCGCGATCTTTTGATCGTTCAAAAAATCGCAAGCAAGCCGTGCTGCTTTAGAACCCTACGCTGGCCTGCACGAAGAACGTGCGCGGCTCACCCACGTAGATACCCGAGTTGTTGTCGCTGGAACGGGTGTAGTACTCGTGGTTGAACAGGTTTTTGATGCCCGCGCCCACTTTCAGGTTCGATGCTTCAGGGCCAAAGTCGTAACCGACACGGGTGCTCCAGGTGGCGTAACCCGGAATATCGCCGTACTGGCCGTCCGGCGTCGGGTCGGTGATGTAAACCCCACCAGTGCCCGGTGCATGCTGTTGCGACTGGGCAAACATGTCGAGGTTGTAGCTCCAGCGGTTGACCACGTAGCGGGCGCCCAAGTTGAGCACTTGGCGCGAGTACAACGGCAGGTCACGGCCTTTGAAGTTGGCGATGTCACCCTCGGAGGTGGCTTTGGTGTAGGTGAAACCGGCGTTCACCGACAGGCCGTCAAGGGCCGGGTTAAGCGTCGACATGTCGTAATGAACCGACGTCTCGATACCCTGGTGCTTGGTCGCGCCTAGGTTGGTCCAGCCCACGTCGTTGCTCACGTATTGCAGTTCATCAGCAAAGTCGATGTAGAACAGCGTAACTTCGCCGCCCCACACGCCATTGTCATAACGGGTACCGATTTCATAGGTCTTGGCCTTTTCAGGCTTCAGGCCCGCGGCGGTCTGGTCGCCCTGGCCGCCCTGACCCAACTGGAAGTACTGCAAGCTGCCAAACGAGGTTTCGTAGTTGGCGAACAGTTTCCAGGCATCGGAAAGGTGGTACATCACGCTCAAGGCCGGCAACGCTTCGTTGCTGTCGATGCTGCGGTTTTTTTCCGGGACCGGCACGCCTTTGTTGTCCAGCACCGAGTGGTCCTGCCAGTTGGTGCTGATGCGCTCGAAGCGAATGCCCGGGGTAATGGTCCACTTGCCGACATCGATCTTGTCATCGATGTAGAACGAGTTGGCTTCGGTCCCGCCGGTACGGTCCTGATAAATATGGCCGTCAGCCCCTGGACGGGCCACAGGCACGTTATTGACCAGTTGCAGTTGGCTGGCTTCTTCCTGCATGGCTTCTTTCAGGTAGCGATAGCCAATGCCCACTTCCTGGGTAACCTCACCCAGGGTGAAGACGTGCGACACCCGTGGCTCGATGCCGAAGGTGTGGTAGCTACGCGGGTATGACGCCAGGGTTTGCAGGTTGCGCGCAGCAATGTTGCTGCCACGGAAGCTGTCGGTGTAGTAGGTCAGGACTTCAAACTGGGTCTGGTCATCAATCTGCCGCAGGTATTTGAAGGACACGTCCTTACGGCGCCCGGTGAAGTTGTCCCAGTCGCGCACGGACTGGTACGGGTCGGCATCAAACTGCTTCTGCGTCAGGCCGCCGGGCATGTCGGCGGTGGCGTCGTAGTAGTGGAAGTTAAGGCTGAAATCGTCCTGATCGGTCGGCGCCCAATGGGTTTTCAGCAACACGTCGTCGATGTCGTTGTTGTTATTGCTCGCCCGGTAGCCATCACCTTTGACACCGGAATAGAGCAATGCAGCACCAATGCCGTTATCGGCCGTGCCGCCCAGAAAGGCCGATTCCAGGTGCTTCCAGCCGCCACGCTCGGAGGTTTCCAGAGTGGTACCGACTTCGCCCTGGAAGGTTTCCGGGATGGCGCGGGTCACAAAGTTGATCACGCCGCCCACGTTCTGTGGTCCGTAGCGCACCGAACCGGCACCGCGTACCACGTCAATGCTGTCGAGGTTGCCCGAGGAAATCGGCGCCATCGACAGTTGCGGCTGGCCGTACGGGGCAAACGCTGCCGGTACGCCGTCAATCAATACGGTCGAACGGGGCGACAGACGCGAGGTCAAGCCACGCACGCCGACGTTCAAGGAGATATCGCTGCCGCCGGTGCCGTTGGATTCCTGTACCTGCACACCGGGAATGGTCTTGAGCACGTCGCCGACGGTCATTGCGCCCTGCTCGACCATCGCCTCGCGGCGCACCACTGTCCGCGCGCCGGGGTGGTTCTGCACCACTTGGGCGTTGGCATCACCCAGCCAGTTACCCACCACTTTCACGTCTACCGGCCCCAGCTCCAGCGGGCCGGAAGCGTCGGAGGCGCTCACGGTGGCCGCCGGGGTCAGAGTCACGGCGTCGCCATCAAGCTGGTAGTTCAAGCCACTGCCTTGCAGCAGTTCACGCAGCGCTTGCTCGGGTGACAGGGTGCCGTTGACCGCAGGCGCCTGCTTGCCGGCCACCAGTTGCGGACTGAAAAACACCTGCAACGAAGTTTGCTGCGCCAACTGGCTCAACGCGGCACCCAACGGCTGGGCCTGGATATGGATGGCGCTGGCAACGGCTTCGCCGGCAAACGCAGCGGGCATCGCCGCACTGACCGCGAGGGCCAGCGCCAGTGGCAACAAGCGCGATCGTGCGCTGGACGATGGAGCTTTCAAAGATGATTTAAGCGAGGAAAACCGCACACAAGGATGGTTGTTTTTCACGTCGAGTCTTGCCCAGTTGATCGCATTTGATTGCGCTTGTTAATGCAAACCAGTTGCAGTTGATCAAGAAGACGAAGAACTCGAAAAAAACCTGAATCCGATCTGAAATTATTTTGCCGAGATGATTTCCTGGCTGCCATCGTCACGGGTTTTGATCGCCACCGGCAGGATGCGCGGCAAGGCGCTGAGCAAGGCGTCGGTGTCGTTGGTCTTGAACACGCTGGTCAGACGCAACTGCCCCAGCGCTGGCGTACTGACGTGCAGCGGCGTGTCCCGATAGCGCGACACTTCGGCGGCAACCTCAGCCAGGCTGGCGTTATTGAACACCAGTTGCCCTTTGCGCCAGGCCGTCAGTGCTTCGGTATTCACTGGTTGTACGGCCGCCACCTGCCCTTGGGCATTGACCACCGTGCCCAGTCCCGCCGTCAGGTTAACCCGCGATCCGGGTTCGTTACCCTGCACCCGCACAGTGCCCGACTCCACGGCGACTTGCGCCTGGCCGTCCTCGTGGCGCACATCAAAACGGGTGCCGGTGACGGTCACCTGGCCAGGGCCTGCGAGCACTACAAAAGGCCGATCCGTGTCGTGAGCCACGTTGAACATCGCCTCGCCCTGCTTGAGCACCACCGTGCGTTGCTGGCGTTCAAAACTGACCAACAACTGGCTGCGGCTGTTTAGCTCGATGGCCGAGCCATCCGGCAAGGTCACAGTGCGGCGCTCGCCTGCCGTGGTGGCAAAGCTGCCCTGGTAATTGCCCAGAGACTGCAACTGCGTCCACACCAATGCGCCGCCCGCCATTGCCAGCACGCTGGCCGCCAGACCAAAACCCAGTACAGAACGGCGCTTGATCGGCTTGACCGGCACCTCGCAGAGGGCCTGCAGGCGCTCCTTGGGCAGCAAATCTGCTGCCGACCAGAGGTTGACCAGCCATTGGTATTCCGTTTCATGGCTCGGATGGCGGGCACGCCAGGCCTCGAATTCTGCCTGATCCCCGGCATTCAAGGCCTGCGCCTGCACACGGGCAAACCAGGTTGCGGCAGCGTCACGCACACTGGCGATGTCGTGGGTACCGTCACGCGTATCCATCATTGAGCCTCCACCCGTTCACGCAGATGTCGCAGGGTGCGGATCATATATTTTTCCACCATGTTCTTGGACAGTCCCAGGCGCTCGGCGATCTCGGCTTGAGTCAGGCCTTCGATCTTCTGCCAGACAAACACCTTCCTGCAGTTCAGCGGGAGCTCTTGCAGGGCTTTTTCAACAGACTCAGCCAACTGGATAGCACGCATGTACTGCTCCGGGTCGCCCGTCTCGGACGAACTTGGGGGAACGGCTGCCTGCTCCTTGGCGTCACGTAACTCTTCACGGCGAAAACCATCGACAGCGATATTACGCGCCATTTGATGCAAATAGGCACGCGGCTGCTCGACGGCCTCCGAAGTGGATTCGAGCACGCGTACAAAAGTGTCATGGGCCAAGTATTGCGCCTGCTGGCGATTACGCAAGCGACGCGTCCAGGTACCGATCAACTCTTCGTAATGTTCAAAAAAGCCCGCTCGGCGGGGCACTTTGTGAGTCATCGCACTGGACTGAATAGGTGGGGCGTGAATAGTAATGCTTCCTATTAATCCCAGCAATCATTGCGCTGACGGAAGGTTTCTGCATCACACCTCTGCCAACGCGCGCAAACGCCGCTCGACCTGATGGCCACGGGCAAAGCCGAACCAGCGGGCCGTGAGCACGCCGACCAGGCCCATCACCCCACAGAACAGCACGCACACCCACGGGCTCCACGGCATCAGGGCAATCAGCAACAACGGCGTGATACTGGCCCAAAGCGCGTAAGCGATGTTGTAGGTAAAAGAAATGCCCGACACGCGAATCTCAGCAGGGAACAAGCCAACCATGACTGACGGCACCACGCCAACGATCCCGCAGGTCAAACCGGCCAACGCGTAAGCCAGCCCCGGCAAGCCCCATTGCCCGACCAGGCTGGCGTAGAGCACGCCAATCCCCAGCGGCAATAGCACGCTGTACAGCACGATGCTGCGCCAGACGCCGATACGGTCGACGATCAGGCCTGCCAGCACACAGCCAATGTTCAAAAACACGATGCCCACGCTGCTCAAGGCAAAGGTGTGGCTGGAGGTCATGCCGAACTGCTGTTGCATCACGGTGGGGGTAATGACGACAAACACCACCACGGCGCTGGTCAGTACACAGGTCAGCAACGCGGCGGGCAGCAATGACGGGCGAAAATCCCGCAATACTGTGCGCAAAGGTAGCTCTACCCTGCCCTCACGGCGCTCGCGCAAGGCCAGAAACACCGGGGTTTCGCTCAGCCAGCGACGCAGCCACACACCGATCACGCCAAACACGCCGCCCAGCAAAAACGGAAAGCGCCAGGCGTAATCAAGGATTTCGGCCGGGGTAAACAGTTGCGCCAGCAAGGTCGCCGTCAGGGCGCCGATCAAATAACCGAAGGTCAGACCGGCCTGTAAAAAGCCCAAGGCATAGCCGCGACGCCCGGCAGGCGCGTGCTCGGCAACAAACACCCAGGCACTGGGCACCTCACCGCCGACTGCGGCGCCCTGGAAAATCCGCAGCGCCAGCAGCAAGAGCGGCGCGAAATAGCCAATATCTGCATACGTCGGCATGATCCCGATCAGCAGACACGGCAGGGCCATCATCAGGATGCTCAGGCTGAACACCCGTTTGCGCCCCAGATGATCGGCAAAATGCGCCATCAAGATTCCACCCAACGGGCGGGCCAGATAGCCGGTCACAAAAATCCCGAAACTTTGCAGCAAGCGCAGCCATTCCGGCATATCGGGCGGGAAAAACAGCTGGCTGAGGGTCAGGGCGAAGAACACAAAAATGATGAAATCATAGATTTCCAGCGCCCCACCCAGGGCCGCCAGCCCCAGAGTTCTATAGTCGGAGCGCGAAAAACGCGTCGTGACAGCTTGAGTATCGGCAGACATAAATACGCTCAAAGTGAACTGGACACGCCTATGCTGGCGCTTGATTCGAGGGCCGAGCATAACAAATCCCTGCGCAGCCACGCAGATACGAACGCTGCAACTCGTCTTGCTCAATGTTGTAGGAGCTGCCGAGGCACGATGGCTGCGATCTTTTAAGATCAAAAGATCGCGAGCAAGCTCGCTCCTACAACGTGGAGGGGTAGTAAAAAGACCCTATCGCGAGACAAGCTCGTACTTCGGATTCGGGATGCGCCTCAAATCCTTGGCCCGAGCCTGTCTCGCGATAGGGTCTAGATTTTTTAACCTTGCCAGCCTCCGCCCAGCGCGCCATACAGGTCGACCAGCGACAGTGAAACTTGGGCGGTGCTGTCGACCAGCGCCGCCTGGTTGGCCAGCAGTGCGTTTTGCACGGTCAGCACGTTAAGAAAGTCCACCGTGCCTTGGGTGTACTGTTGGTGAACGCTGTCCAGTGCCCGCTGGTTGTGTGCGACAGCCTGCAGCAGGCTGTCTCGGCGGCGCTGGTTGGCCTGGTACGCCACCAGCGCGTCGTCCACTTCGTGCCAGGCACGCAGCACGGTTTTCTGAAAGCCAATACCGGCTTCTTGCTGGCGGCCTTCCTGTAGTTGCAGCGCGCCTTTCAGGCGTCCACCCTCGAACAAGGGCACGCTCACCCCCGGGCCAAAGGCAAAGCTGCGCGAGCCCCAACTGCCCAGGTCCGACAGTTGCAACGCCTGAAACCCCATATTCCCGGACAAGGTAATGCGCGGGTAAAAGTCCGCCTCGGCGACGCCAATGGCGGCCGTGGCTGCATGCAGTTGGGCCTGCGCGCGGCGAATGTCCGGACGTCGTTCTGCCAGTTCGCTGGGCAAGCCGATCGGTACGGTCGCGGCATAGGACGGTACGTTGGCAGGCGTGCTCAATTGCGCCTGCAAGGCTCTCGGTTCACGCGCCAGCAACAGGCTCAGGGCGTTGATCAATTGCGCGCTGTGCTGTTGCAAGGGTGCCAGACGCGCCTGGATTTCTGCGACTTGGGCGGCCGCTTCAGAGACTTCCAGATCCGTCGCCACGCCTTCCTTGAGTTGCAACCGGGTCAGTTCCAGGCTGCGTTGGGCGATGTGCAGGTTCTGCTCGACCACCGCCAGCCCTTGCTGGGTGCTGCGCAGTTCAATGTAATCCTGGGCGGTCTGCACGATCACCAGCAGTTGCACGGCATGGCGGTCTTCTTCAGCCATTTGCACCGATGCATCTGCCACCTCCACCGAGCGCTTCACGCGGCCCCACAAATCGGCTTCCCAACTGATGCCGAGCCCGCCGTTCCACAGGTTAAACGCTTGCTTGCCCGCTTTACCCGACGGGTCGTTCAGGCCGCGCTGGCTGTTGCGACTGCGGCTGTAGCCCGCCGAACCGTCTACCGCCGGCAGCGTGTCGGCGGCGACCTGACGACGCATGGCCCGGCTTTGCTCAAGACGGCTGGCGGCCATTTGCAAGTCGAAGTTGCGCGTCTGGGCTTCACGTACCAACGCCGATAGCTGCGCGTCGCCAAAACTGTCCCACCAACGCATGTCCACCGGCGACTCAACCGTCCCGCTGTGCCCAGATTGGCTTGGCGTGTTCGCCCAATGCGCGGCCAACGGTGTCTCGGGCGTCCTGAAATCAGGGCCCATCACACAACCGCCAAGGCTCAGCAGGCTGTAACAGGTGACGGCGCAGGTCATTATTTTGCTGTTCATCGTGCGCTGACCTGCTGCCCGGAGGTGCTTGCGGTGTCGACAGATGCATCCACCGACATACCCAGACGCAGTTGCTGGATCAACGGCTGGTCTGAGTCCAAGGTGATTTTGACCGGAATGCGCTGAACCACCTTGGTGAAGTTGCCGGTGGCGTTATCCGGCGCGATGGCCGAGAACGTCACCCCCGTGGCCGGGGCAATACTGTCGACGGTGCCGTGCAGTTGCTCGCCGGGGAAGGTATCAACCGTGACCATCACCCGCTGCCCCGGGCTCATGTGCGTCAGTTGATGCTCAAGAAAGTTCGCCACCACGTAGGCCTTGGCCACCGGCACCACGGCGAGCAAGGTGTCGCCAGATTTGACGTAAGCACCTTTGCGCACGCTGCGGCGCCCGACCACGCCGTCAAACGGCGCCACCAACTGGGTGTACGACAACTCCAGTTCTGCCCGTGCCTGCAACGCTTGTGCATGCTGCACTGAGGCCTCAGCGGCAGTGTGTTGCGCGGCCAGCACTCTTGTTTGCTGGCGGGCGGCTTCCAGTGCCGCGCGGTGTTGCGCCAATTGTGCTCGGGCTGTCTGTGAACGGTTCTTCGCCTGCTGCGAGTTTTGCAGAGTGCCTGCACCCTGCCCGGCCAAGTGCTCATAGCGTTGTAATTCGTGCTCGGCGAACTCCACCTGGGCGAGGTCGGCATCGACCGTGGCCTTGGCCTCTTCGATCAGCGAACGCTGGCGCTCAAGCATCGCCTGAGCATTCATCTGCTGGGCCTGGGCTGTAGCCACCATGGCCTGGGCGGCCATCACGCTGGCTTGGTAATCCTGCGCATCGATGCGCGCCAGCAACTGCCCGGCTTTGACCGGCTGGTTATCTTCCACCAGCACTTCATCAATAAACCCCGCGACTTTCGGCGCGATCAAGGTGAAGTCGGCACTCACATAAGCATCATTGGTACTTTGCTCCGGGCCGTTGGCAAACACCACGCGCCACAACCCGTACAGCACCGCCAGCGCCATTACCCCTGCACCCGCCATCAGCAAAGGCTTGCGCCCGTTTGTTGTACTCATTTAACTGCTCCCGCCACTGTGCCCGGCGGATAAATCCGCGTCGGGCCAAAAGGAATAATGACAACCAATAAAATCGCGACACCGGCCATGCACAGGTACAAATCCGACGAGGTCAGCACCATCGCCTGCTGGTGCACCCGGTGCGCCAGATCGACACCAGCAGACACCAGCGGCGAGTTGCCCAGGCGATCGACCAGGCTCATCGAGTGGAAGTGCTCACGATTGATTGTCAGCACTTGCAACACGCTGCCCGCCGCCACCGCCGAGAAGCCTTTAACCGTGTTGAACCAGGCCGAAGCGAATGGTCCGTCAGCCGGATTGAGGCCACCCGTGGCCAGCATCAGCAAAGGGATCACCGCCATCGGCTGAGCGATGATTTGAATCGCCTGCAAGGCGTAAAAGTTCTCGCGGCTCCACACCGAGGTCACCTGCGAACCCAGTGCACAGGCCAACGCCAGCAAGCCCAGACCGATGGCCAGTACCCAGCGGCAATCAACCCGGCGCAGGTTGCACAGGGCGACCACCAGCGGCAGCGCAATCAATTGCGGCAAGGCCACCATCAGCATCACCGGCGCGGTTTCCAGCGGGCGATAGCCCTGAATCTCCGCCAGGTAGCTGGACGGGATCTTGATCACCGCCAACAGCACAAACAACACCCCGGCCAGGGTCAGCAAAGCGCTGGAGAGGTTGCGGTTCTTCAGTAACTGCAATTTGAAGAACGGCAGCGGGTGCGACCATTCATTGATGAAAAACAGCACCAGCAAAGCCAGCCCGCCGACGATAAAGATCCGGATCATTTCGGACTCGAACCAGTTCAGCCGCTGGCCAAGCTCAAGGCCCAGCACCAGCATGATCAAACCGGGCAAGCCGAGCATCAGCCCGCGCCAGTCAAACTGCTTGAAACGCTCCAGGCGCAGCGGGTCTTGTGGCAAACCCCAGGCCACACAAGCCATGGCCAGCAGGCTGAGGGGAATGACTTGCCAGAACGCCCACTGCCAACCGGCGTATTCCACCCACCAGGCCGACAACGGCGTACCAAAGCTGGGGCCAAAGGTGGCGGTCAGCGCATAACTGCCCAGCCCGTACAAGCGGATGTTCGGCGGCAAAAAACGCAACGCCACCGACATCAACATGGGCGGCAACGCGCCCCCGGCAAACCCTTGCAAGGTCCGCAGCAACATCAACACAGAAACGTTGGGGGCGAAGGGGCACAAGATGCCCAGCAGCAAAAACGCGCCGATCGCACACAAGGTGAAGCGGCGCAGCGAGAACGTCGCCGCACACCACGGCGCGAAGGCCATGGCACTGATCGACGTGGCCGAATACACCGCCAGCAACCAGGTGCTTTCGTCATAACCGATGCCCATGGCGCCGCGTATGTCCGGCATCGCCACTTTGGTCACGTTCTCGTTAAAACCCGAGACCAACACCGCTAGCAGTACCCCCACCAACCCGGTAAAAATCCGCAGGCCAAACGCGGCACTGGCCGGTGGCGCTGCAACGGGCGGCGCGACGCTGACCGAGCCTGCGGCCAGCGAGGTCACCGCCAGGCTCCCGGCGCCCAATCACGCCCACACTTAAAACGCCAATACATGGCTAACTCCGTCTTCTAACTAGATGACAAAAAGTTTAACCAAGCGGCAATGCTATAAAAATTGATAAATAGCTAACTGTGGAGTGCGCCAGACGCAATCCACAATCAGACAGTAGCGTTATCGCAGAAGGTTTTGAGGGTGCGACGCAACCAGCGATGGGCGTGGTCATTGTCCAGACGCGGATGCCAGGCCTGGCTGATTTCGACAGGCTGCAGGGTGATGGGCAACTCAAACTGGCGCAGCTTCAAGCCCATGGGTTCAAGGGTTTTAACTAGCATCTTCGGCATGAGCGGCAAAATCAGGTCGGAAGCTGCGAGGGCAAAGATCGCGGAATAAAAAGTCGGCGTGGTAAAGGACACGCGCCGTTCAAGGCCCATCTCGGCCAGCATCGAATCGATCGGCCCACGAGGAACACCTCGGCGGGACACGCTGATGTGGTCAAACTGGACAAAGCGTTGCACGGTGAGCGGCTGGTCAAAAATGGGGTGACCTTCGCGGGCCAGCCCCACAAACGGACAGGTAAACAGGCGCTGGACCTTGATGTCCGCAGAAAATTTGTTCGTGGCGCAGATGGTCAAATCGATGCGCCCCTCGTTCAGCGCCTGATCGTCGGTAAATCCTTCGGGCACAACCCGCAAGGTCGCCTTGGGCATTTCCTGGGCCATGCGCTGGCGCAACGCTTCGCCGTACACACCGAAAAACACATCGTTGGAGCGAATGCTGAACGTGCGCTCCAGCGTGCGCAAATCGCTGTCCTGGCTTTGGGTGAACACCCCGTGCGCCAGCTCCACCACGCCGCGTACCTGCTCGCGCAACTCCAGCGCTCTGGGGGTTGGCACCAGCCCGCGCCCGGAACGCACCAGAATCGGGTCATTTAACACTTCGCGGATACGCGTCAGGGTGCGGCTCATGGCCGGAGCACTGAGGTTCATGCGTCGGGCAGCGCCCGCCACAGAGCCCTCTTCGAGCAAGATATTGAGGGCAACCAGCAGATTCAAGTCAGGTATTTGCATGGCCGCAAGGTTAGCGTTTAAGGCCCGCAGAGGCCAGATGCATCAAACAGCATCGCCCATTAGAGAAGGCAAACGGCGCACCATTATTGCGCAGAAGGTAAAACTGTATCCCAGCTCCTTAGCTAGCTAACTAAACCCCGGACAGGTAAATTGCCCGCCGTCAGGTTGATGCCTGACGCTCTCTTTGGTTGAGAATCTTGGCCATTACCGGATCCCCATGAGGGTAATGGCCCTTTTTTCTCGCTGCTTGACGCCCTCGTCTTGTCTGTGACGACACAGCTGTAGGAGCGAGCTTGCCTCGCGATCTCTTGACCTTGATCTGGCCAACAGCTGCTGCGTACCCATCATCAGGTCTATGATGCTCACTCGTTTAACCCACTGACAGGAACCCTGGCATGAATCTCAATCTGCGTGGAAAACTTGTGGTCATTACCGGCGGCAGCAAGGGCATCGGCCTGGCCTGCGCTCGCGCATTCGGCCAGGAACAGGCTCGTGTGGTGATCGTGTCGCGAACCCTTGAGAACATCGAAGCTGCGCTCAAAACCCTGGAGCAGGACGGGATCAAGGCAAGCGGTTTTGCCGCCCACCTGTCGGTCTACGAAAATGCAGTGCAGGTGATCGCCGATATCGAAGCGCAGCATGGCCCTGTCGACATCCTGATCAACAGCGCCGGAGCGGCCAAACGCTATGACCCGCAAGACCTCGACGGCCAGGCGCTGCGCGCGGGCATGGAGGACAAATACTATCCGGTGATCAATAGCCAGCAAGCCGTACTGGTGGGCATGCGCGCCCGCGGTCAGGGCGTAATCGTCAATATCATCGGTTCGGGCGGCAAGGTGCCGACCAGCACTCACCTGTCCGGCGGGGCCGCCAACGCCGCATTAATGCTGGCCACCGTCGGCGCCGCCGAACACTACGCGGCGCAGGGCATCCGGATCAATGCGATCAACCCCGGCTATACCCTCACCGGCCGGGTCGAACAATCGGTGGCCGTGGAAGCCAAGCGCTTGAATATTTCCCCCGAAGAAGCGTTGGCGCGTGGCGTGGCCAGCGTGCCGCTGGGGCGTTACGGGAAACCTGAGGAAGTGGCCGACGCGGCGCTGTTTCTCGCCAGCGACCGGGCCAGTTACATCGTCGGCGCGATCCTGCCGGTGAACGGCGGGCGCAATCCGGTTATCTGAACCTCTGCACCAAACGCAATGCGGCCTGCTGGCAGGCCGCATTCATTCGCCGCGGTTACTTGGTTTTGGCGACCCATGAATTGAAGCGCTGTTCCAGTTCTTCGCCATGGTTGACCCAGAACTCGTTATTGATCGGCATGGCCTGGGACAGGTTATCCGGCGCGGTATTGAGCCGTGCTGCCAGGGCCGGGTCCAACAATGCTGCGGTGTTCAGGTTGACCGAGCCGTAGCCCAACTCTTTGGTATGGATCTTCTGGTTTTCCGGCTTGAGGGTGAAGGCAATAAAGTCTTCAGCCACGTCCTTGTTTTTGCTGCCAGTCGGGATCGCCCACGAGTCGATGGCGTAGATGCTGCCATTCCAGACCACCTTGAGGTTGGCCCCGGATTGTTGAGCGGCGAATACCCGGCCATTAAAGGCAGTGGTCATGACCACGTCACCGCTGGCCAGAAACTGCATCGGTTGCGCACCGGCTTCCCACCACTGGATATCGGACTTGATCTCATCGAGCTTGCGGAATGCGCGATCGACGCCTTCCTTGGTCGACAGCTGTTTATAGATGTCGGCGTACGGTACGCCGTCGGCCATCAACGCTACTTCAAGCGAGTACTTGGCGCCTTTGCGCAGGCTGCGCTTGCCAGGAAATTTGCGGGTGTCCCAAAAATCGGCCCAGCCGGTCGGCGCGCTGCTGACTTTGTCACCGTTGTAGGCCATGGCCATCGACCACACCAGCACACCGGCGCCGCACTCTGACAGCGTGCCGGGCACGTAGTCCGCCGGGTTGCCCAGCTTGCTCTGATCGAGGGGTTCAAACAGGCCTTCTTCGCAACCGCGAATCAGCTCCGGCGCTTCGACCTGCACGACGTCCCAGTTAACGCTCTTGGTGTCGACCATGGCCTTGATCCGGCCCATCTCGCCGTTGTACTCACCCGCGATCACTTTGTTGCCACTGGCGTTGGCGAAGGGTTTGTAGAACGCGTCGGTCTGCACGTCCTTGCTGGCACCACCAAACGAAATCACGGTAATTTCGTTAGCCATCGCATTGGCCGAAATAGCCGCGATAAGCAAGGCTCCGATTGCTGTCTTTTTCATATCTACCTCTAGGATTAATTGTTATGGCAGAGTTGAATCACGCTTGGCAGCGCTCACTGAGCGAGCGCCCAGCTTCGCACATCTGGCTCTGGGGCCAGTCGAGTGTTGAGTCAGGCCGGTGACGACCTGACCGCTGCTGTCCCTCAGCTTTGGTAATCTCCTTGATCTTTGGAAATCAAACGCAGCACAGACGACCAGGCCAGTTGATGCAGGTTGTGCTCGATCTCGTCATCGGACTGTTGAGCGGTCAGCTCACACACGGCCTCGGAGGGGAACCGCAACGTCGCCCCGCCCGCCTGCGCTTGAACCTGGGCCTGACACGCGCGCTCCAGGAAGTAAATCTGATTGAACGCCTCGGCAATCGAGCGGCCGGTGGCGAGCAAACCGTGGTTACGCAAAATCATCACCATGTGCGGGCCGAGGTCGCGCACCAGGCGTTGGCGCTCATCCGGGTTTAGAGCAATACCCTCGTAATCGTGGTAACCCAGACGCCGGTAGAACTTCAGCGCGTGCTGGCTGATCGGCAACAAGCCGTCTTCTTGCGCGGACACCGCGATGCCCGCCGAGGTGTGGGTATGCACGATGCAACTGATGTCATGGCGCGCAGCATGAATCGCTGAATGGATGTTGAAACCCGCACGGTTGATGCTGTCAGGGCCGTGATGGGCATCGACGGTATTGCCGTCGTAGTCGATCTTGACCAGATCGGACGCGCGCATTTCATGGAACAAAACCCCGTAGCGGTTGATCAGAAAGTGCCCTTCCTCACCCGGCACCCGAGCCGAAATGTGCGTGTCGATCAGATCGGTCATTCGAAAATGTGCCACCAGCCGGTACAGTGCTGCCAGGTCGCAACGGGTTTTCCACTCGTCATCGGAAATCAGGCTGCGGTCGAATTGAAAAGGCGTGTCGTGCATCGCGGGTCCTTGTTCGATTGAGGTGGCAATGGCATAAGCTTGCCCCCGCACGCCACCGGCGACCATGCACAGAAATCCTGCTGCCGGCGCATTACTGTTATGGTCTTTTTACCGGTACACACACCGCAGCCCTTCGAGCCTGGACGGATGTTTATGATGTTTTTGGATCCCGACTCCGAGGAGTCACTGGTCAACCAGATCGTTTCGGGGATCAGCCTGGCGATCAAAGAACACCGGCTGAAATCCGGCAGCAAACTGCCTTCGATCCGCAAATTCGCGCAGACCCACAAGGTTAGCCACTTTACTGCTGTCGAAGCCTACGACCGCCTGGTGGCGCTCGGTCACCTGACGCCGGTGCGCAACGCCGGTTTCTATGTGCGCAGCAGCCCCGGCAACCCGCGCCCCGACCCTGTACCGGAGCCCCACGAGGAAGACACTGAGTTCGACTTTGACGCGCACTTGCTGCTGCAAAAAGTCTTCCAGCCCATGGGCATGGAATTACGCCCGGGCATTGGCCTGCTGCCCGAGCAGTGGACAGACCACGACGGCCTGCAACGCGGGCTGCGCACTTTGGCCCGCAACGAGCCCGGCAGTTTTTCCGGTTACGGGCAGGCCAAAGGTTCACCGCGGCTGCGCGCTAAACTTGCCGAAAAATTGGCAGACACGCGAATCGCCGCCCACCCTGAGCAAATCATGCTGACCAGCGGCGGCAGCCATGCGCTGGACCTGGTCACACGTTATCTGGTGCAGCGCGGTGACAGTGTGCTGGTCGACGAACCGGGCTATCACAACCTGTTCCTCAACTTGCGTTTGCAAGGGGCCAAACTGCTGGGTGTGCCGCGCACCCTCGATGGCTTCGACCTTGAGGTGCTTGAAGCGCTGATTATCCAGCATCGGCCCAAGGTGTTTTTCACCAACACTCGCCTGCACTGCCCGACCGGCACCAGCCTGTCGCTGGCGGTGGCACACCGGGTGCTGCAACTGGCTGAAAAGTACGACTTCCTGATTGTCGAAAATGACATTTACGCCGACCTCGACACCACCGGCCAGCAAGCGCTGGCGGGCATGGATCAGCTGTCGCGGGTGATCTACATCGGCAGTTTTTCGAAAACCATTGCCCCGGCATTGCGGGTCGGGTTTGTAGCGGCGCACCAGGAACTGATCGACGAATTGGTGCCGCTCAAGCTGGTCAGCGGCCTTACCACCTCGGAGCTGACCGAGGAGCTGGCCCTGACGGTGTTGCTTCAGGGCCGCCACCGCAAACACGTCAAACAGTTACAGAGCAATCTCGCCGACGCCCACGAAACCGTCGCGCGGTTACTGGAAGGCGTGGGCATGGAGCTGTTCGTCAAACCCCATGCCGGGATGTTTCTGTGGGCCCGTCATCCCTTGATCGAAGACTCCACCGCACTGGCAACCAAAGCCCGCGACGAAAAAATCCTGCTGGCCCCCGGTCAGTTATTCATGCCCAACGCGCAGATCGTTCCGTGGATGCGATTCAATGTGGCGCATTCCCTGGATGAGCGCATTTACCGGCTGTTGGAGCGGGAGATAGAGCGCCTCTAAGATCAAAAGATCGCGAGGCAAGCTCGCTCCTACAGATTGTGGCGCACGCAAAACCTGTATAAACATCCCAACAAAAGATCGCAGCCTGCGGCCCCTCCTTCAAACACAAAATAAGTGATTGATTCTAAAGGCTCTGTAGGAGCGAGCTTGTCTCGCGATCTTTTGATCTTGATCTAAGAGCCCCCTCACCCTAGCCCTCTCCCGAAGGAGAGGGAACCGATTGGGGGATGCTGAAGATATTCGGTGGCCTGTTTGCTGCGCGACAGCGCGGCGTCGTAGACGGGGCGGTAACTCCTACAAGGTATTCGGGGTTTTTTGTCCTACAAAAAACGTTCTGACGATTGTGTGAATTGTCTATCGACTCTAGAGTCTGGGTTGCCCTGCTGGCGTTTACGTAAACGTTATGTTCTGCACGGCCTAAAAAGGATGCCTGGCCACGCCCGTGTTCAGGCGCGCTATAACAAAAAGGGCTTCTCATGACTCATTCATCTTCGCCTCACCCCGAGCGCATTGATCAGCATCTGGATTCGGCTTATCGCAGAACGGCATGGCGTGTCATGCCGCTGCTGATGGTGTGTTTTCTGGTCGCGTACCTGGACCGGGTCAACGTCGGCTTTGCCAAGTTGCAGATGCTCGATGACCTTAAATTCAGTGAAGCGGTGTACGGCCTGGGCGCCGGGATTTTCTTCATCGGTTACCTGATGTTTGAAGTCCCGAGCAACATCGCCCTGCACCGTTACGGCGCGCGCCGCTGGATCGCACGGATCATGGTCACCTGGGGGTTGCTCTCGGCGGCAATGATGTTTGTGCAAACACCGTGGAGCTTTTACACCCTGCGTTTTTTGATCGGTGTGGCTGAAGCCGGGTTCTTCCCGGGGATTATTTTTTACCTCACCACCTGGTTCCCAGGCCATCGCCGGGGCGTAATGGTGGCGTTGTTTATCTCGGCCTTGCCGATTTCCAACATGCTGGGCTCACTGATTTCCGGTTTCATCATGCAGTACATGCATGGCGTGGCAGGTTACGCAGGCTGGCAGTGGCTGTTTGTGATCGAAGGCTTGCCGGCGGTGGCGCTGGGCATGGCGGTGTTTTATCTGTTGCATGACCGCATCGCCGATGCCAAGTGGCTGACGGCCGAGGAAAAACAAGGCATGCAGGCCGCCATCGAGCGCGACAACCAAGGCAAGCAAGGACACTCGATACGCGAAGGGTTGCTCAACCCGAAAATATGGCTGCTGGGCGGCGTGTATTTTTGCCTGGTCATGGGCCAGTACATCATCAGCTTCTGGATGCCGACCATTATCCGCAACAGCGGCATCGAGCAACCGTGGGTGATCGGCATGCTTTCGGCGATTCCGTTCACCGCAGCGGCGGTGGTCATGGTGCTGGTGGGGCGCAGCTCAGACCGCCATCGTGAGTACCGCTGGCACCTGGCAATTTGCGCCACCCTGGGCGCCGCCGGGGTGCTGTTTGGCACACTGTTCGGCGGCAATCTGCTGCTCGGCATGATCGGCTTGACCATTGGCACGGCGGCCATGGTCAGCAGCCTGCCGGTGTTCTGGAGCATGCCCACCGCAGTGGTCGGCGGGGCTGCCGCAGCGGCAGGTATCGCGCTGATCAACTCCATGGGCAACGTCGCAGGCTTCTTTGCCACCATCGTGGTCGGCTGGATCACCCAAGTCACCGGCAGCACCCAAGCCTCGATGTACATGATGGCGGCGGTGCTGGTGCTGGGCGGCGTATTGGGCCTCTGTGTGCCCAAGGTCAAGGCCGATATCAGCGGGCTGGCCCAGGCCAACCCGCTGCCTCAGCAACCCTGACCGCTCAGGCAGGCCCGGCGGTCAGCACATGGCTGCCGGGCCATTGATCCTGCAGGCACATGTCGCTGACCACCTGACGTATCAGGTCGGCCACGGCCTGCCGCGCCGGGGTCGATGGCATGCGCGTCGACACGCACAACCCTACACGCCGATTCAACCCGGGGCAGTCTATGCGCCGCGCAATCAACCGCCCCTCGTCGACTTCGCGGCGAGCCAGATTGAGCGGCATTATTGTCGGCCCGATCCCCGCCTCCACCGCACTTTTAAGAATGTGTACCGAGTTGACCTCAAGGGCCACCGACTCAACGAACGCACCCTGTTTGGCCAGCGCAGCCTCAACCAGCGCCCGCGTGCAATGCCCGTGGGCCAGCCCCGGCCACACCAGCGGGCGCGCCAGTGCCTGCTCAAGCGTGAGGGCGCCGGTGCCCGGAGGCTGTGGATCGGTCGCCGCGCTGAGCCAGTAAAAGTCCTCTTGCAGCAGCGGGCTGAAGGCGATTTCGGCAGGCAAGCCGACATCGGTAAACAACGCCAGGTCAATGCGCCCGTACAGCAGTTGCTCAAACAGATTGCCGGTCAGTTCTTCATTGAGGTTCAGGCTGATATGCGGATAACGCGCCGCCACCGCACGCAGCAATGGCAAAGCCAGCGGGCTGGCGACGCTCTGCGGCAAGGCCACCACCACCGAACCGCTGAGGGTTTGCGCCGAGTCGAGGACCGCCACGCGGGCGTCCTGCAGATGCTTGAGAATGCCTTGGGCGTACTCGTAGAAGACTTTGCCCGGATCCGTCGCGCTGACGCCGTTGCGGCTGCGGTGCAACAACTGCACCCCGAGTTCTTTTTCGAGTTCCAGGACCTGTTTACTCAGGGCCGATTGGGCCACAAAGACTTCGCGGGCAGCCCCCGAGAGGCTGCCGCAGTCGATAATCGCCACAAAATATTTGAGCTGTCGAATTTCCATGCTGGCGATTCTACAGCCCTTGAGGCGCCCAGGCGTCAGCCAAAAATCTTGCCGGGGTTCATCAAGCCTTTGGGGTCTAGTGCGTGCTTGATTGAACGCATGACATCCACCGCATTCTGGCCATGCTCGACCGCCATGTAGTCCCGCTTGGTCAAGCCAATGCCGTGCTCACCGGTGCAACTGCCTTCGTAGGCAATGGCCCGCTCAGCCAGGCGGTGCGCCACCGCTTCGGCGCGGGCCACTTCATCGGCATTGTCGGGGTCGACGAGGATCAAGGCGTGGAAGTTGCCATCGCCCACATGGCCAAAAATCGGCGCCAGCAGGCCATTTTCTTCAAGGTCTGCGGCGGTCGCTTCAATGCACTCGGCCAGGCGCGAAATCGGCACCACCGAGTCGGTGGTCAAGGATCGGCAGCCGGGACGCAACGCCACCGAAGCAAAGTAGGCATCGTGCCGCGCTTGCCACAGCCGGGTGCGGTCTTCAGGGTTGACCGCCCATTCAAAGTCCTGGCCGCCGTGTTCATCAGCCACCAGGCGCACGGTTTCAATCTGCTCTTTAACCCCGGACTCCGAGCCATGCAATTCAAAAAACAAGGACGGCGCTTCACGCAGTGAGGTCTTGCTGTAAGCGTTGATCGCCCGCACGGTCAGCGCATCGATGAGCTCGATGCGGGCAATCGGCACGCCCAACTGAATGGTCTGGATCACCGCCTGCACGGCTTGATCCACTGAAGGGAAGGTGCAAATGGCCGCCGACACGGCTTCAGGCAAGGGGTGCAATTTAACCGTCAACTCGGCGAAGGTCGCCAACGTACCGCCCGAACCCACCAGCAAGTGCGTCAGGTCATACCCGGCCGAAGACTTGCGGGCCCGGCCGCCGGTCTGGATCACTCGACCGTCCGCCAGTACTGCGGTCATGCCCAGCACGTTCTCGCGCATGGTGCCGTAACGCACAGCGTTGGTGCCCGACGCCCGGGTCGAGGCCATGCCGCCCAACGACGCATCGGCCCCCGGATCAATTGGAAAAAACAAACCGGTGCCGTGCAAAGCGGCGTTCAATTGTTTGCGCGTTACACCCGGCTGCACCGTCACGTCCATGTCGTCCGGGCGGATCTGGATAATCTGGTTCATGCCCGACACATCGATGCACACCCCGCCCTGCACCGCCTGCAGCCAACCCTCAAGTGAGGTGCCGCTGCCGTAAGGAATCATCGGCACATCGTGGGCATGGCACAGGCTCGAGACGCTGATGATCTCCTCAAGGCTCTCGACAAACGCAACCGCATCCGGCGGGACCGGGCCCAACGACGAAATATCGCTGCCGTGGTGCTCGCGCACACTGGCCGACGTCGACAGCCGCGTGCCCAAAAGTTGCCCCAGTGCGAGCAATAAAGACTCGGGCAAGGGCTTGCGGTTCAGCAGCGTTGGAATTGCGTTCATCAGGCCATCCTCGATTATTTTTTTGGCACCACGCGAGCATCTTAAACGCAGCAGGCGCCCTCCTCGCCATTCCAAATACAGAGGGTACTATCTGCTTAAAGCATGGCACATGGTCAATCGCGCCAGCCTGAACTACGGTGGCTGCCCGATCCTTCGCCGTCGTGGGGCTCTCTATGCAATTGGGTAAAGCAACGTACTGGCGGGACGGTATACATGCCGCGCTCTATCGAGAACACGTAGCTGCTCATCGACGTTGAGCGCAAAAAAAACTAAAGACAATTCCTACTTATTAAGTAGGAATTAACCTACTTAAAACTAAGATTCTTTACCGTCTCGTGATTTTTTATAACAACGCGAATTCACGATGAACGCTCTGAAAAAGTCACGAGAAAATAACTAACTGATTGTTTTAAATCAAAAAAAATAAAAAACAAAAACACTCCCTGCCAACACGCTCTGGCAACCCCTGTGCCCAAATAATTGCTCGTGCGCTCACCCCTCAAAAAATATGGTCTAGGCTCAGATCGCCCCCACCGCAATGGATTTGAACGGTCGAGCCGATGAAACACACCTGCATCGGGTATTACGTGCCTACGGCCCGTCAATCGGGGTGGGTAGCCCCTGTAAAACCCTCATTTATTGTCACCACGCCTGAACGGCTCAGCCCGTTACCGGCCTTTTTGTGTGGGCGCAGGTTCATGCCCTGCCCTACACGCCGAACACTCATTTTTACCGCACTGTAGACAGGAGGGCTTATGCAACTCACCCCCAGAGAGATCGACAAACTCATGGTTTACACCCTCTCGGACGTGGCGCTGCGCCGCAAGGCGCGTGGCTTGAAGCTGAACTACCCGGAGGCCGTTTCAATTATCACCGTCACGGCCCTGGAAGGCGCCCGGGACGGCAAGTCGGTTGAAGACGTCATGACAGAAGCCAGCAAAGTGCTGACCAAAGACGATGTGATGGAAGGCGTCAGCGAGCTGATTCCGAACGTTCAGGTTGAGGCGATTTTTACTGACGGCAGCCGTCTGGTGACCGTTCACGACCCGATCAAATAACGGCCTGGCTTGATCGCTCAACGCACACAGCCCTGTTTTGAGGAGCCCGTCATGACCCGCAAAAAAACTGCCGCACCCGCCAGCCCGCACCAGGACACGCATCCTGAGCACAGCATCCCCAACGCCAAAGACCCCGGTGGCGTGCCCAAAAGCCAGGAGGACGATGTACCACTGGGCGGCATTGTCTACGCCAGCACACCGATCACCTTCAACGAAGACCGCCCGGTGACCCAGATCAAAGTGCGCAACACCGGCGACCGCCCGATTCAGATCGGCTCGCATTACCACTTTTTTGAAGTGAACCGCGCACTGGAATTCGACCGGGCTGCCGCCTTTGGCAAACGTCTGAACATCACTTCGACCACGGCGATCCGTTTTGAGTC
This sequence comes from Pseudomonas helleri, assembly GCF_001043025.1. Lineage (GTDB taxonomy): Bacteria > Pseudomonadota > Gammaproteobacteria > Pseudomonadales > Pseudomonadaceae > Aquipseudomonas > Aquipseudomonas helleri. The sequence goes on from NZ_JYLD01000006.1 coordinate 120,018, forward strand.
GGGCGATGAAATTGAAGTGTCGCTGATCCCTTACGGTGGCAAACAGACTGTGTACGGCTTCAACAATCTGGTCGACGGCTGGGCGCCAGACAACACCATCGCCCTGCATGAGCGCGCGGAAAAACTGCAAGCCATACAACTTGCCACCGAGCTGGGTTTCAAGTTTTCCAAGACCGATCCGTAGCCCGCACAGCCCCTCATGCACTCACTTTTTTTGCACCTGCGCAGTGACGCCTTCAGCGCCAGCGCGGCATTAGCAAGGAGCCACCGATGCCCACCATTTCACGCAAAGAATACGCAGGCCTGTTTGGCCCCACCACCGGCGATAAAATCCGCCTGGGCGATACCAACCTGTTCGTCGAAATCGAAAAGGACCTGCGCGGTTACGGCGAAGAATCGGTCTACGGAGGGGGTTAATCCCTGCGCGACGGCATGGGTCACAACAACCATCTGACCCGCGACAACGGCGTGCTGGACCTGGTGATCACCAACGTCACCATCATTGACCCGATTCAGGGCGTGATCAAAGCCGACGTCGGTATTCGTGACGGCAAGATTTGCGGCATCGGCAAAAGCGGCAACCCGGACGTGATGTCCGGCATCAGTACAGACATGGTGGTCGGCGTCAGCACCGATGCCATCTCGGGCGAGCACTTGATCCTGACCGCCGCCGGGATCGATACCCATATTCACCTGATCTCGCCGCAACAGGCTTATCACGGCCTGTCCAATGGCATCACCACCTTTTTCGGCGGTGGCATTGGTCCCACGGATGGCACCAACGGCACCACCGTGACCCCCGGCCCGTGGAACATCCGCAAGATGCTGCGGGCCATTGAAGGCCTGCCGATCAACGTCGGTTTGCTGGGCAAAGGCAACTCTTATGCCCACGCCCCGTTGGCCGAACAAATCATTGCCGGGGTCGCTGGCCTCAAGGTCCACGAAGACTGGGGCGCCACCTCCAATGCCCTGCGTCACTCGCTGCGCATTGCCGATGAAATGGACGTGCAGGTCTCGGTTCACACCGACAGCCTGAACGAAGGCGGCTACGTCGAAGACACCATTGATGCCTTTGAAGGCCGCACCATTCACACCTTCCATACCGAAGGTGCGGGTGGCGGCCACGCCCCGGACATTATCCGCGTGGCCAGCCAGCTCAACGTACTGCCGAGTTCGACCAACCCGACCCTGCCCTATGGCGTCAACAGCCAGGCAGAGCTGTTCGACATGATCATGGTGTGCCACAACCTCAACCCCAACGTGCCCGCTGACGTGTCGTTTGCAGAAAGCCGGGTGCGCCCGGAAACCATCGCCGCCGAAAACGTGCTGCAGGACATGGGCGTGATCTCGATGTTTTCCAGCGACTCCCAGGCCATGGGCCGCGTCGGTGAGAACTGGCTGCGAGTGATGCAAACCGCCCACGCGATGAAAGCCTCTCGCGGCAAACTGCCGGAAGACAGCCCGGATAACGACAACTTCCGGGTGCTGCGCTACGTCGCGAAAATCACCATCAACCCAGCCATTGCCCAAGGTGTGAGCCATGTTCTGGGCTCGGTCGAAGTCGGCAAAATGGCCGATCTGGTGCTCTGGGACCCACGGTTCTTTGGGGCCAAGCCAAAAATGGTGATCAAGGGCGGGATGATCAACTGGGCCGCCATGGGCGACCCCAACGCCTCTCTGCCCACGCCGCAACCGGTGTACTACCGCCCCATGTTCGGCGCCTTCGGCAAAACCCTGCAGGACACCTGCGTGACCTTTGTGTCGCAAGCCGCGCTGGAGGACGGGGTCAAGGAAAAAGCCGGGCTGGACCGCCAGGTCATGGCCATACGCAACTGCCGCACCATCTCCAAAAAAGACCTGGTGCGTAACGACCAAACGCCAAAAATCGAAGTGAATCCGGAAACCTTCGAGGTCAAGGTCGACGGCGTGCACGCCACGTGCAAACCCATCGACGTGGCCGCCATGAACCAGCGCTACTTCTTCGGCTAAGCCACCATCTGACTGTAGGAGCGAGCTTGCCTCGCGATCTTTTAAACGATCAAAAGATCGCGAGGCAAGCTCGCTCCTACAGGGTTCAATAAGGAGTTTTTGACGTGATTTTGATTGAACACATTCTGGGCAATGCCAAGAAAGACCCGGCCTGGAAGCAAAAACTGCAAGGCGCCAACATTGATGTGCTGGTCCTCGATCAGCGTGAAGCGCAAAAAAGCCGCTGCCGCCGCACCAGCGTCGGCGGGCTTGACCTCGGGATCTCGCTGGATCGCAACGTGGTGCTGGCTGACGGCGACGTACTGATGTGGGATGAGCCCACCCGGCATGCCGTGGTGGTGCAACTCAACCTGCGCGACGTGATGGTCATTGACTTGAGAGAACTCAAGCAGCAACCCTTGGACGTACTGATCAAGACCAGCTTCGAACTCGGGCATGCCCTGGGCAACCAGCACTGGAAAGCGGTGACCAAAAACAACGAGGTGTACATCCCGCTCACGGTGGAAACCAAGATGATGGATTCAGTGATGCGCACCCACGGCTTTGAGCACCTGCCCTACGCCTTTATCAGCGGTGCCGCCGTGCTGCCCAACCTCACCCCTTCTGAAGCGCGCCTGCTGTTTGGTGGCGCCGAAGAAACCGCCACCCACGTTCATGTGGCCAGCCCCCAGGACAAACTGGAAGCCGCCGCCCTGCAGATCAAAGGCCAATACCTGCATGACCCGCACAGCCATAGCCATGACAACGGCCTGACGTTTCACAGCCATGACTCTAAGCACTAAACCCGGCATAAGGCGCTTTGGATGAACGCATCAGACCTGATTCGCATCATGCAGTTTGGCGACTCGGTATTGCCCGTCGGCGCATTTTCGTTCTCGAACGGCGTGGAGTCGGCGATTCAGACCGGCATCGTGCACGATGTCGACAGCCTCAAGGGGTTTGTCCTCACCGCCCTCAAACAGGCCGCCAGTTGTGACGGCATGGGCGTGGTCGCGGCGCACCGGGCCGCCGTGGCCGATGACCGTGACGCGATCCTGCGCGCCGACTGGGCGGTGAACAACCGCAAGCTCAATGAAGAAAGCCGGTTAATGGCCACCCGCATGGGCAAAAAACTCGCCGAAATGTCGATCCATGTGGTGGAAAAACCACTGGTGCGCTGGTGGCTCGAACACATCAAAGCCGGTCATGCCGCTGGCACCTACCCCGTCACCCAGGCCGTGGTCATGTCGACCCAGGGCATCGGTGCCCGAGAAGTGGTGGTGATGCACCAGTACGGTGTGGCCATGACCATCCTCAGCGCGGCCATGCGCCTGATGCGGGTCACCCACCTCGACACCCAGCGCATTTTGTTTGAACTGAACCATGACATCGAAACCTTCTGCGACATCGCAGAAATCGGCGACATCGAGCAAATGTCGTCGTATGTCCCCATCGTCGACGTGCTGGCGGCGGTCCACGTCAAAGCCCATGTGCGTTTGTTCATGAACTGAATCCGTTGCACTTTCCAAGGAAGAGCCTGTGAAAAAGATTACCCGTATTGGTATTGGCGGCCCGGTCGGCTCCGGCAAAACCGCCGTCATTGAAGTGATCACCCCGATCCTGATTCAGCGTGGGTACAAGCCGCTGATCATCACCAACGATATCGTTACCACCGAAGACGCCAAACAGGTCAAGCGCACGCTCAAGGGCATCCTCGACGAAGACAAGATCCTCGGCGTTGAAACCGGCGCTTGCCCGCACACGGCGGTACGCGAAGACCCGAGCATGAACATCGCCGCGGTCGAAGAGATGGAAGAGAAGTTCCCGGACAGCGACCTGATCATGATCGAGAGTGGCGGCGACAATCTGACCCTGACCTTCAGCCCCGCCCTGGCCGACTTTTATATCTACGTGATCGACGTCGCCGAAGGCGAGAAAATCCCCCGCAAAAACGGCCCCGGCCTGGTCCAGGCGGACATTCTGATCATCAACAAGATCGACCTGGCGCCTTACGTCGGCGCGAGCCTGGAGGTCATGGAAAGCGACACCCAAGTGGTGCGCAGTGGCCGCCCTTACATCCTCACCAACTGCAAAACCGGGCATGGCATCGAAGCGCTGGTGGACATGATCGAACACATGTTCCTGTTCGCCCACAAACCCTCTTCCCCGGCGACCCAGGCTGAGGTTACGGCATGACCGCGCAGAGCCAGATCGTGAACAACCCTTCACGGCTTCGTGCTCATTCACTCGGCAACGACGCCCCGGAACTCGCGCAGTACCAGGACGAACCCGCGCAGATGCACAGCGGCGCCGTCGGCAAAAGCGGCTACCTGCGCCTGGGTTTTGAACAACGCGGCAAGCGCAGCGTACTGGCAGACATGGAGCGGCGCGTGCCGTCATTGGTGCAACGGGCCTTGTACTGGGACGAAGCACTGCCGCAACTGCCCTGTGTGACCATGATCTCGACCTCGGGTTGCGTGCTCCAGGGCGACCGTCTGGCCACGGATGTGAACGTGGGCGTGGGCGCCTGCGGGCATGTCACCACCCAGTCGGCGACCAAAGTGCACTCCATGAACGCCAACTACGCCACGCAGGTTCAGCACCTGCGAATCGAAGAAAACGGCTACCTGGAGTTTATGCCCGACCCGCTGATCCCTCATCGCGATGCGCGGTTTATCACTGACACGCGCATCAGTATCCACCCGACGGCAACGGCCCTTTACTGCGAGACCCTGATGTCGGGGCGCAAGTATCACCATGTCGATGAGCGTTTCGGCTTTGATGTGTATTCCTCCCGGGTGTCCGCCGAAACCCTCGAGGGCAAGGAGCTGTTTGTCGAGAAATACGTGCTGGAGCCGAAAAAGCAAAGCCTGGACGCCGTCGGCGTCATGCAAACCTTTGACGTGTTCGCCAACGTGGTGTTGCTCACGCCCCAGGAACATCACGACCGCATTGTCGAGCGCATCCCGGCCGTATTTGACAGGCAGGCGGGACTGGCCAGCGGTGTCACACGTTTGCCCAATCAGTGCGGCTTAATCTTCAAAGTACTGGGCAATGACAGCGGCACCGTGAAAGCGCAAATCCGCGCGTTCTGGGCCGTCGCCCGTGAAGAGATCTTGGGCGTGACCTTGCCACCGCCCTTTTTGTGGAAATAAACGCCGCTGACGGGAGCAGGTGAACACGGCTCCCAGCGGGGTTCGATGGAGACAGTCACTATGCACGCGGCGTTATCCAAGTGGTCGCAACTGGCAAACAGCAACGCACTGCTGGGGTTTATTGACGTCACCCTGCGCGGCTGCGCGCAGGTGATGTTCCAGAACAACCCGCTGACCGGCTTGCTGTTTTTTGCCGCGATATTTGTCGGAGCCTTTGCCGAAGGCAATCCGGCGGTCGCATTTGGCAGCGTGCTGGGCACCGTCGCAGCCACGTTTACCGGCATGCACCTCAAGGACCAGACGTCATGGAAAGCCGGTCTGTTCGGCTACAACGGCTGCCTGGTGGGTGTTGGCTTGCCGACGTTTCTGGAGGTCACGCCCATCGTCTGGCTGTGCATCATCCTCGGCGGCGTGGTCTCGGTGATCGTCACCATCTGCATTGCCGACATTCTGAAAACCTGGAAAGTCGCGGCCCTGACGGCGCCCTTCGTTCTGGTGACCTGGACCATGCTGTTGGCCAGCTATGCCTTTGGCGGCCTGAACAGCCACGCACTGCCCCTGCCCAACCTGCCCCACGATCTGGTCGCGCATACACCAGACCTGCTCGACGGCATCGACGTGTTCCATGCCACGTTCTACGGCATCTCCGAAGTGTTTTTGATGAGCACCGTGGTCGGCAGTTTATTATTTTTGGCCGGTCTGGCAGTGTCTTCGTTGTGGGCAGCGCTGTTTGGGCTGGTGGGTTCATTACTGGCGGTGCTGGTGGCAAGCCTGTTGCAGGGCGAGCAGTCGGCCATCAACAACGGCTTGTATGCGTTCAGTGCCGTACTGACCGCCATCGCGCTGGGCTCAACCTTCAACAAGCCGCGCTTGCGGGTACTGATCTACACGCTGATCGGTGTAATTTTCACTGTATTTGTGCAGGGTGCTTTGAATACTGTGTTGGCCCCTGTGGGCATCCCGACCCTGACCATGCCTTTTGTGCTCGCGTCGTGGTTATTTCTGGTGCCGAACAAGGACGTTATGCCCTCTCATCGTCAATAAGTGCAGTGTTTTGAGGAACAACAATGACCCCTGTCGCTCACCCTTCCAGCCTTTCTGACACCAGCGCTACCACTAGGCGGGCCATTTATTTACTGGTAGGCCTGGTGGTCGCCAACCTGCTCGCGTGGGCCTGGGCGTTTATCGAGTTCGGCAGCAACCCGGTACTGATGGGCACCGCGTTGCTGGCCTACGGCTTCGGGTTGCGCCATGCGGTGGATGCTGACCACATCGCGGCCATTGATAACGTCACGCGCAAATTGATGCAGCAAGGCAAGCGACCGATTGCCGTCGGTACGTGGTTCTCCCTCGGACACTCAACCATTGTGGTCCTCGCCTCTTTTGCCATCGCCGCCACCGCCATGGCCTTCAAGGACGACATGGAGTGGTTCCATGAAACCGGCGGTTTGATCGGCACCCTGGTGTCCTCGGTGTTCCTGCTGCTGTTCGGCGTGCTTAACCTGGTGATCCTGCTGTCGGTGTACAAAAAGTTCAAACAGGTCAAGGCGGGCCACACCTTGCCCGCCGAAGAACTGGACCTATTGGTGGCCAACAAGGGCGGGCTGATGGCGCGCATCTTTGGCCGCCTGTTTAACCTGGTCAATAAAAGCTGGCACATGTACCCGGTGGGGTTTCTGTTCGGCCTTGGCTTTGACACCGCCACCGAAGTCGGGCTGCTGGGTATCAGCGCCACCAGCGCCTCACAAGGCATCAACCTGTGGTCAATCATGGTGTTCCCGGTGCTGTTTGCCGCCGGTATGGCGCTGATCGACTCGCTCGATAACTTCGTGATGATCGGCGCCTATGGCTGGGCCTTCTCCAAGCCCGTGCGCAAGCTCTACTACAACATCACCATCACCGCCGCGTCGGTGTTTGTCGCGTTGTTTATCGGCGGCGTCGAAGCGCTGGGCCTGATCGCTGACAAGCTGGACCTGAGCGGCGGAATATGGGCGCCGATTGCGGCGCTTAACGACAACTTTGGAGAAATTGGCTACTGGATCATCGCCCTGTTCGTGCTCTGCTGGCTGATCTCGGGGCTCAACTACTACTTGCGAGGCTATGACCGACTGGGTGCCAGCGTCTAAGGGCACTTGTTAAACTGCGCGAAGCCAGAAAGGTCAGGTGTATTAACCTGACCTACACTCTTGAAACCGCTAAATAGACACGTCGTAGGAATTATGACTTTATTACAGGAAGTTAAATCGCGACTCTCGTTTGCGTATGGGGTAGCCCTGGTGGCTGCCATCAATGGGATGGCCCTGATTCTGCCGGTGCTGCAACGCGGCATCGCCCACTCCGATGCGGCGGGCGGTGTCTTTAACTCGTGGAAGGACGCCTTAAGCTTTTTAGCCTTGCTGGAAATCCCCGGATTTGTCGTCGGGTTTTTGCTGGTGCTGATGTCGATCGGTCTGTTGCTCAAGTCACGCATCAGTTGGTTTTTTTCGCTGCTGTTATTGATCGCCACGGTCTGCGTCGATTTTTTCATCGTGAAAAATCCCAACGGCGTGGCCTACTACTCGTTGTTCACCATCGCCCTGCTGATTTTTTACTGGCGCCGCTTTGATCACCACAGCCTGGCCACCGGCAGCTTCTTTGCGATCGTCAGTATCGCCTCGCTGATTGTCTACAGCACACTGGGCACGCTGTACCTGGGCGATCAGTTCACCCCCGAGGTCAACGACCTGCCTTCGGCGTTCTATTTCTCCATTGTGGTGATGTCGACCGTCGGCTTTGGCGACATCGTGCCGCACAGCACCGATGCCCGGCTCTTCACCGTCACGGTGATTATTCTGGGGATCACCATCTTCGCGGTGTCGGTGGCGTCGATTGCCGGACCTCTGATCAGCAACAACATTCAACGCATTGTCAAAGGCAGGATTACCCACATGGCCCGTAAAAATCATTACATCCTGGTCGGCACTGGCTCACTGGCGCAAAACGTCTATACCGGCCTGATTGATCGTGGCGAGCACGTCACCGTCATCAATGTTCCTGGCACCCAGCACGAACTGCCGGAAACCGCCGACATTATCGAGGGTGATCCGTCTTCAACCGCGACCCTCAAACTGGCCGGTGCCGACGAGGCCAAATACATCGTCACCTTGCGTGAAAACGATGCAGAGAATGTGTTCACCATTCTCGCTGCCAAGGAAGTGGCCGGCGACACCACCAAAATCATCGCGCTGGTCAACGAAACCGACAACATCCCCAAGGTCAAACGCGTGGCTCCGAACATGGTGTTGTCCCTGCCGTTGCTGGGCAGTGAACTGCTGGTGCGCACCCTGCAGGGCGACCAGATCGATAACAACCTGATCACCGAAATCTTCTTCGGCAAGCGCACGTCGCTGTAACCAAACGCCCTTTCGTTTTGCCCCGCAATGGTCTGGAACAAGGCCATTGCGGAGCCCCTCGCCCTGCCAGCGTAAAACATAAAACCTGTCCTACACTCCCCCGAACCTCATAACGGACATGTGGTAGGTGGGAACCATGGCTTTATTACAGGAAGTTAAATCGCGACTCAGTTTTGCCTATGGCGTCGCGCTGCTGGTGGCAATCAATGGCTGTGCAATGGTCCTGCCCGTGTGGCTACGCTGGCTCGCGCAGGCCGAAGCTGCGGGCAACTCGTTTCACTCATGGAAAGAAGCCCTGGGCTTTTTCGCCTTGCTGGAAATCCCCGTGGTCATCACAGGCTTTGTGCTTGTACTGATGTCATTCGGGCTGCTGATCAAGTCACGGATCAGTTGGTTCTTTGCTCTGCTGTTACTGCTGGCGGCGGTCTGCATCGACTTTTTCATCGAGAAAAAGCCCAGCTACGTCACTTACCTTTCGTTAGTCAGCATCGCCGTGCTTTTTTATGACTGGCGACGTTTTGACCACTACAGCCTGGCCACCGGCAGCTTTTTTGCAATCGTCAGCCTGGCCTCGCTGACCGTCTACAGCACGCTGGGCACGTTGTACCTGGGGGAGCAGTTCGCACCGCCGGTCACCGACCTGACCACGGCGTTCTATTTCGCGCTCGAGGTCATGACCACCGTTGCCTTTGGCGACATCCTCCCGCACTCCACCGTGTCCCGGTATTTTTGCCTGACGGTGATTGTGCTGGGCATCACTCTGTTTGCCATTTCCCTGGCGTCCATTGTCGGGCCGCTGATCAGCAACAATATCCAGCGCATCATTAAAGGCCGGATGACCCACATGGCGCGCAAAAAACACTACATCCTGGTGGGCGCCAGTTCATTGGCCCACAACGTCTACAAAGGCCTGACAGCACGTGGCGAGCATGTCACGGTGATCTGCGCTCCGGGCAGCCAGCACGATCTGCCAGACAAGGCCGACATCATCGAGGGGGACCCGTCGGCCACCGCGACCCTCAAATTGGCGGACGCCGGTGCAGCCAAGTACATCGTCACCCTGTCGGACAGCGATGCACAAAACGTATTCACCATTTTGGCGGCCAAGGAAGTGGCCGGCGAAAACACCAAGATCATTGCGCTGGTCAACGACACTCAGAACATCTCCAAGGTCAAACGCGTGAACCCGACCCTGCTGTTGTCACTGCCGCTGCTGGGCAGTGAATTGCTGATACGCACCCTGCAAGGCGACACCATCAACAACGATCTGATCACTGAAATGTTTTTCGGCAAGCGCACGTCACTGGCGTAAAACGTGTGTTCGCTGAAGAGTAAAGCGAGGCTATGACACCCGTCACAGCCTCGCCCTGCAAGCGGATTAAAGCTTCTTCAGGGTTTCCTGAGTAATGGCCTCAAGACCCTCTTCGGTGATGTTCTTCCAGACCGAGTCGGTCACCACCTTAGCGTTTTCGGTGACCAGGGTTTTCACGCTGTACTCAGGCGCGCCTGCGGGTTTGATCTGCAACAGCGACTGATTGCGTACGCCCTTGTCCAGCACCCCGTCGACACCTGACCATGACCAGAACTCAATAATGCGCACCTGCACCTTGTGCACATTACTGCCCGTTGGCGTGCTCACGACCTCATAACCGGCCTGACGGTAAGCACTGGCCACCGCATCACTCACCAACCCGGCCACCGTGCGGCCTTTGGGCAGCAGCACATCGCCAATGGCCCAATTGAAGTTGTTGCGTTTGCGCGCAATCGCCCGTTCGGTAATCGACTTGTCGTCAATATCGTCGTACTTCAGGGAAGGGATATCGAAACTGTCTGGTTTGATCTGAAAAACTCGCTCATCAACGGCACTGACAAACACCTTCTTGCCATTGCTCGGGGCAGACGTTTGCGTATTGCCCGGCGGCAAGACATCCACATCCACTTCTGCCCGATTAGTGGCGCAACCGGCCAGCAATACCAACGCTACAACGCCCAAAAATCTGCGAACCATCTTCATTGCTCCCTTTCTTAGTGTGCCTTCATTGGCACGGCCAAAAACTGGCCAAAAGGGAGTGTAGAAGACCGATCGCAGTTGGGCGTTATTGACTCAGGCCTTGGCCGCCATGGCGGTCACTTCTACACGCATGCCTTCAACCGCCAGAGCCGCTACGCCAACAGCGGCGCGCACCGGCCACGGCTTGGCGAAAAAGCGCTTGTAGACTTCGTTGAACGCCGCGCGGTCGGCCATGTCCGTCAGGTAAATCGTCAGGTGCAACACCCGGTCCATCGAACTGCCGGCCTTTTCCAGGGCAACCTTGAGTGCCTGCAACGTGCACTCGCTTTGCTCAGTGATCCCACCCAGCTCCAGACTGCCGTCAGCGCGGGTCGGGATCTGCGTGGAGACCAGAATCCCGGCAAAACCGGCAACATCCGAAGAGATGGAATCGGCGTCTGGATCAGGGGTGAAGGTAATGTCTTGGTGGGCCATATGAATCTCTGGGTCAGGGTGAATAAAATCTTCAGGTCTTGCTCATGCCCAGGCAATTGAGGCCTTGGGCAGTCAGTCGGTATTTCTGTACCGGGCTGCGCGGCGAAAGCGGATCCGTCATTTCAACGAGCCCGGCTGTCAACGCAGGTGACAAATAGTTACTGCGAAAGGTTGCCCGATGAGTCAGCCGCAACAGAGGCATCAGCTCAGCCGTTTTCAACCCCGTGCTGCCTTTTAATGCGTCAAGCAAGCGGATTACATGACTGCTTACTTGGTCGGTTACTTGATCGGTTACTTGGTCGGTCTGTTCTGCATTCAACAAGGCCTGCTGCAAGGCTTGCAGCATAAACTCCACAAAGGGCGTGGCCTGCGCTTGTTGATCGGCAGCCAGTAGCGCGGCGTAATAAGCCTCTTGCTGTTCGCAAATCACGCTTTCCACCGGTAGCCAGGCCAACACCGGGCGCCATTGACTGAGGATCAGTGTTTGCCATAAACGGCCCATACGACCGTTGCCATCAGCGTACGGATGAATAAATTCAAACTCGTAATGAAAGACGCAACTGGCAATCAAGGGGTGAAGCTCCGTCACCTCAAGCCAGGCCAGCAGATCATCAATGAGTGTTGCCACCCGACTCGGCGGCGGCGCCATGTGTACCAGCTTGTCACCGCGGTAAATCCCAACGCCACCTCGACGAAATTGGCCTGCGTCGTCAATCAACCCCAGCATCAACAACCGATGAGCCGCCAGCACATCAGCACGCGATGACGGACGCCAATCAGGCATGGCTTCATAGGCCGCAAACGCATTGCGGACCTCCTGAATTTCACGGGGCAAACCCAACACGCGTTTACCTTCCAGTACGGCCGTGACTTGCTCGACACTCAGGGTGTTGTTTTCAATCGCCAACGAAGCCTGGATGGTGCGGATCCGGTTACCCCGCCGCAGCTGCGGAGTCAGGGTCGCAGCGTGCAACGCCGACAACCGGCCAATCTGCTCGCTGATCTCGGCCACCAGCCCGAGCATCGGGAGAGTCAGCGACAGGGGTGGCTGGTAGCGGCTCATTGTTGATCCATCATGGGAGTATTCCGGTAAGCAATACGTGGCCTCATTAAAAACTAAAAGCCCGCCTCACGTCTGGCTAACTTAACCAACCGCCGCGCTGGCTTGTTCTACGGCGGGGGCGAGTTTAACACTGGGACGCGCTGCAGGCGGCAATCGACGGGCCGGGCAGAATGCGCCCAGAGCAAGATCTGCACACGCAATAAACCGTAGGAGCGAGCTTGCCTCGCGATCTTTTGATGTTGATCGCAGCCTTCGTGCCTCGTCAGCGACTACAGTCGCTGGAGATCACAAAAGCTGAAACACCGCTGACATCTCTTTGGGCTAAGTTGGCGGGCCTCTATCTTGCTGCTCCCGGACCTGCCCTCGCCCATGATTGTTGTCACCAGCGGCTCTGCCTACCTCGATATCGATGCTTACGCGGGGTGTATTGCTTTCGCCCAGTTGCTTAACCTGCAAGGCCTTGAGGCCAAGGCTATCAGCAGTGCCCCGCTCAACCAGAGCATCAGCCAGACCCTTCGCGAGTGGCCCGTTGCCCTAGATGCACACCCTGTCACTGAGCACGATCATTTCGTGATGATCGACATCAGTGACCCCAGCCATTTCGACACCTGTGTCGATACACGGCGTGTGATTGAAGTGATCGACCATCACCCGGGCTTTGAGTCGTATTGGCAAGAGCGGCTGGGCCCCCGCGCCGCCATCGAAGCTGTCGGCGCCGCCTGCACACAGGTGTATGAGCGCTGGGTCGAAGCCGGTCTGTTCCACGCAATGAATTCAAGCACCGCCGCCTTGCTGGCCACCGCGATTCTCGATAACACCCTGAACCTCAAGGGCCAAATTACCACTGCCCGCGATCTGCAGGCCTACGCAGCGCTGGCCGACAAGGCAGGATTGGCTCAGGACTGGCCAGCCCGTTACTTCAGTGAATGCCAGACCGCGATCGAGCATGACCTGCCTGCGGCGATCAACAAAGACCTCAAGCGCATGGATGCTCAATTGCCGCTGCCACGGGTGATCGGGCAGCTCACAGTATGGAATGCGCAGCACCTGTTGCAGACACAGCGGGCAACGCTGGTATCGCCCCTGCAAGCCCATGACCCGGACTGGCTGCTCAACCTGATCAGCATCGAAGAACACTGCAGCTACCTGTTGGTCGGCAGCCCGGCCAGCGCCGCGCACCTCGCTGAGTTGCTCGACGTTACCTTTGTCGAGCAACTGGCCAAGGTGCCCGGCGCGCTGCTGCGCAAGCAAATCCTGCGCGCGGCGTTGAAATTCGCCGACAAGCCATTGAGCAAGTGATCGACGATCAGCAGAAAATGATTTATTCCTTAAAAAATAACTACGCGTTTCGACAGGTTATTTAGGATATATGGAAAGATTAAAAGATCGCGAGGCAAGCTCGTTCCTACAGAGGGTGCGATACAAGCCAGTTTTGTAGTCGCTGCCGAAGGCTGCGATGTTTTGATCTTGATACATTGTGATTAGGCAAATCCGCTCCGGCCCCACAACGAATAGTTGTACGCGAGATTTATGATCGCCGTTTTATTCGCAAAAACATTTTTATGGGCGACTCCAAAACCACCAAAATCATCCCCAGAAAAATCACTAAAAACGCCACAAGCATTTCAAAATAAATTATTTGTCCATAAAAAATCACTGCAACACAAAACTGAGCCAGTGGTAGCACAAACTGCAACAGCCCCATGACACTCAAAGGGAGATTTTTTGCAGCGAATGCAAAGAGTGCCAAAGGAATCAATGAAACCAGACCACAGCTTAGAAGCAATGACCAATCAATTACAGTTAACCCTACAGGAACCTCTATTCCACCATCAGAATATAAAACCAAGGTAACAACCATAACGGAGAGCAATAAAGATTCAACAAACAATCCAGACACAGGATCTAGACGGGCCATTTTTTTCAACCACGTGTAAGCCCCCCACGTCACACCGATGCTTAAATACACACGAAAATCCAAGCCCGGCACGCTCAAAATCAGAAACAACACGCTCAACAATACAAAGAACAGGGCGACACCTTTAAATATGGATATAAACTCCTTATAAAAAACCAGCCCTAAGCCAATTCCAAACAACGGAGCAATGAGGTAACCCAGCCCACTCTCAAACACCCGAGAATGAATCGAAGCCCAAATAAATACCCCCCAGTTACAAGCCACTAAAATCGCTGCCGCGCCGTGCAGTGATATATCTTTCCACTTGATCTCCAACAACAAGCACTTAAGCTCTTTTCGAGCCAACAAAATCAACGTCACACTTACCGTTGAAAAAACAACTCTATAACTTAATAAAGCAAACGGGGACATTTCATCAAGTGCTTTCCAATAAAGTGAAGAAAGCCCAAGCAGTACATTTGAGATTATCGCCGCGAGCAAACCAGCCTTGGCTCCGGCGCGAGCATAACTCATAACAAAAATTTAGCGCACAACATAGACCCACTCCTAATAACTTAGTGCAACCCCCTTAAAAATATACTCACACTCAGCAGCCCGTTAAAATCGCTACCCCAACACAAAACACCATCCTCCAACGCCACTAACAGGTCAAGATAAAAAGCACCACTAAAACGACACATTACGACACACGAAAACTCAAACCACCACACCCCTTACCCTTAACACTCCAAGCCAACATATAACGACTTTTACAACGAGCACAACCCGAGTAAAACTGACGAACGGCACATATTCCCGCATACAAAACCAAACAAACACTCCATACAAATAAACCATGCAACAAATAGATATTTACGACTAAACACCACACTTTCAACACGCCACGCACAACAATCAAAACCATCAAAAACAAACTCTTATTTCTTAAAAAGAAACCTCGTTGCAAGTTAAAGGAAATGCAGAGTATAAGTTTCAAGACTTTTCCTACGCCAAACCTCGGCTCCTCCTACCCTCTATTTTTCATCACCCACGCATTCCCCCCTTTCTCTCCCACCGCGTTCACCGCTACCCTTACCCGCTCGCAATGGCTCGAACACGCACAGGATTTTAATGGACACTTCTTCACTCCCACTCGCAGCACAGGCCAGCCAGGATAAAGCCGGCAACGACTGACGCGTTCAGGTGATTGACCGTTCGACTATTTTGGCCCGGTAAGCGCCGCGCACCTCGCTGAGTTGCTCAAGCAGCCCCGGTAAACGCCGCCGCCAGTAACTGCTGGGTGTAGGGATGCTGCGGCGCGTCAAAGATGGTCTGTGTCGCGCCCCGCTCCAGCACTTGCCCGTCCTTGATGACCATGATGTCGTGGGCCAGGGCGCGGACCACCGCCAGGTCATGGCTGATAAACAGATACGTCAGCCCGTGTTCCCGTTGCAAACGGCGCAGTAACTCGATGATTTGCTTTTGCACGGTTCGGTCCAGCGCCGAGGTCGGTTCGTCGAGCAGCATCAAGTCCGGCTTGAGCACCAATGCACGGGCAATGGCGATGCGTTGTCGCTGGCCACCCGAGAATTCATGGGGATAGCGGTGGCGCACCGCCGGATCCAGCCCGACTTCTTCCAGCACGCTGATTACCGCAGTCTCACGCTCCTCTGCCGTGAGGTCGGTGTGTACGCGCAAGCCTTCGGCGATGATTTGCAGCACGCTGAGGCGCGGGCTCAAGCTGCCATAAGGATCCTGAAAGACCACTTGCATACGTTTGCGCCACGGGCGCATTTGCCGGGTATCGAGGTTCTCCAACGCTGTGCTGTCAAACTGGATCGAGCCCTGGGCCTCGATCAATTTGAAGATCGCTTGCCCCAAGGTCGACTTGCCGGAACCGGACTCACCGACAATCCCCAGGGTGGTGCCCTGACGCACGTTCAAGTCGATGCCTTGCAACGCCTGCAAGTAAGTTCGACGCCAGAACGGCCCGCCCAGCGCAAAGCGCACAGCCAGTTTGTGCACCTGCAAGAGGTTCGCTGAAGACGCTACCGGCAGCGGATCTCTGCCGGGTTCGGCATCCAGCAACTGCCGCGTGTAGGGGTGCTGCGGATGCGTAAACAGGTCGTCGCAGCTGGCCTGTTCGACCACCTCGCCGCCGCGCATCACCGCCACCCGCTGGGCGATCTGCCGCACCAAGTTGAGGTCATGGCTGATAAACAGCATCGCCATGCCCATTTGCTGCTGGAGATCACGCAGCAGCAGCAAAATCTTGCGCTGTACAGTTACATCCAGCGCTGTGGTGGGCTCGTCAGCAATCAGCAATTGCGGCTCGCAGGCCAATGCCATGGCGATCATCACCCGCTGCCGCTGGCCGCCGGACAATTGATGCGGGTAGGCCTTTAGCCGTTGCGCCGGGTGTTGAATACCTACCCTGTCGAGCAGCTCGATAATGCGCCGACGAATAGCGTGCCCATCCAGAGCCGTGTGCAGCCGCAAGGTTTCGCTGAGCTGACGCTCGATGGTGTGCAGTGGATTGAGCGAACTCATGGGCTCCTGAAAAATCATCGCCACCTGATTACCGCGCAGTTTTCCCAATCGGGCCGCATCCACCCCCAGCAACTCCTCACCGCACAGCCGGATGCTGCCTTCGGTTTGGCTGCTGGCCGGTAACAATTGCAGGATCGAATGCGCGGTCACTGACTTGCCGGAGCCGGACTCACCCACCAGCGCCAGGCATTCGCCGCGCCGTATGTCCAGGTCAATGCCACGGACCACCGGCTGCCCGGCAAAACTGACGCGCAAGTTACGAATTTCGATCAGTTGCTCAGACATTGGCAGCTCTCGGATCAAACGCATCACGACTGGCTTCGCCGATAAACACCAGCAAACTCAGCAACAACGCGAGGGTAAAGAACGCAGTCAGCCCCAGCCAGGGCGCCTGCAAATTGTTTTTGCCCTGGCTGATCAACTCGCCCAGCGATGCGCTGCCCACCGGCATGCCAAAGCCCAGAAAATCCAGGGCCGACAAGGTGCCGATCGCCCCGGTGAGGATGAACGGCAAATAGGTCAGGGTTGAGGTCAAGGCATTGGGCAGCACATGGCGCAGCATCACTTCAAGGTTACTCAGGCCCAGGGCGCGCGCCGCTTTCACGTATTCCAGATTACGCCCGCGCAGCACCTCGGCCCGCACCACGTCAACCAGGGTCAGCCAGGAAAACAGTGCCATGATGCCCAGCAACCACCAGAAACCCGGCTCGACAAACCCGGAGAGGATGATTAGCAGGTACAGCACCGGCAATCCGGACCAGATTTCCAGCAGACGCTGACCCAACAAGTCGACCCAGCCGCCGTAATAGCCCTGCAACGCACCGGCGCAGATGCCGATAAAGCTGCTGATCAGGGTCAGCGCCAGGGCAAACAGCAGCGACAGGCGCACACCGAAAATCACCCTGGCCATCACATCCCGCGCCTGATCGTCTGTGCCCAGCCAGTTTTCCCCACCCGGCGGGCTGGGGGCGGCCGTGCGCAGGTCGTAGTTGACCGTGTCGGCACTGAACTCAATCGGCGGGAACAGCATCCAGCCGCCCTGCTGCTTGATCATCTGGCGAAAATAAGCGCTGCGGTAGTCCGGCTGAAACGGTAGTTGGCCACCAAACTTCTGTTCGGTGTAACGCGACACCGCCGGGAAATACCAATGCCCCTGGCTGACCACCAGCAGCGGTTTGTCATTGGCCAGCAACTCGCCGCCCAAACTGGCGGCAAACACCGCCAAAAAAATCCACAACGACCAATAGCCTCGGCGATTGGCCTTGAAACGCTGCCAGCGGCGCTGGTTCACAGGAGACAGACTCAACATCAATAGCGCCTCGTCGAGAAGTCGATTCGCGGATCAATCAACCGATAACAGAGATCACCCAGCAGTTTGATCAGCAAACCGAACAGGGTAAAAATGAACAGCGAGCCAAACACCACCGGGTAATCGCGCGAGACCGCCGCGTCATAGCTCATGCGGCCCAGTCCATCGAGGCTGAACACCACTTCAATCAGCAATGAACCCCCAAAAAACACGCTGACCATGGCTTGCGGCAATCCGGCGACCACCATCAGCATCGCGTTGCGCAGCACGTGGCCGTACAGCACCTGCCGCTCCCCGGCGCCTTTGGCCCTGGCGGTGATGACGTACTGGCGCGACATTTCATCGAGAAAGCTGTTTTTGGTGAGCATGGTCAACGTCGCAAAACCGCCCACCACCAGCGCCGTGACCGGCAAGACCAAGTGTTTGAGGTAGTCCAGCACCTTGCCGGCGGCGGATAGCGAGGCGAAGTTTTCGGACACCAGTCCGCGCAGCGGAAACCAGTTCAGGCCACTGCTACCGGCGAACAACAGGATCAGCACCAAGGCGAACAAGAAGGCCGGTAAGGCGTAACCGATGATGATCGCCGCGCTGGTCCATACATCGAAGGCGCTGCCATGGGCGACGGCCTTGCGGATACCCAAGGGGATCGACACGCCATAGGTAATCAGCAAAGCCCAGAGGCCGAGCGAGAACGTGACCGGGAGTTTTTCAACGATCAAGTCGATGACCTTTGCGCCACGGAAAAAGCTGCTGCCGAAGTCCAGATGCGCGTATTGAGTGACCATCAGCCACAGGCGCTGCAAGGGCGGTTTATCGAAGCCGTATTGGCGCTCGATGTCAGCTACCAGACGCGGATCAAGCCCATGGCTGGTCGCTGAGCCTGAGGAAACGTCCATGGTTTCAACGTGCCCGCCGCCTACCGCGGAACCACTGCCCAGCCCCTGCAAGCGGGCAATGGCCTGCTCCACCGGGCCACCGGGGGCGGCCTGCACAATGGCAAAGTTAACCAACAGGATGCACAGCAAGGTCGGGATAATCAGCAACAAACGTCTCAGGCTATAAACCAGCATGGCTTTGCTCCTGCTGGCTTTGCATCTGCACGTTGGTCAATGGCTGCGCGCTGACTTGCCACCAGGTGTCCAGGCCGGCGTCGTAAATCGGCGCAGTGGCAGGTTGGGCAAAGCGGTTCCACCACACCGAGCCGGTGCCGCCACTGTAGAAATTCGGCACCCAGTAATAACCCCACTGCAACACCCTATCCAACGCCCGCGCGTAGGTGATCATGGTGCTGCGGTCGTTGGCTTTGGTCAGGCCACCGATCAGTTGATCCACCACCGGGTCTTGCAGCCCCATGTAGTTGTTGGAGCCGGGATTTTTCGCCGCCGCCGAACCAAAGTAATTAAACAGCTCACGCCCGGGGGACGCGGACACCGGGTAGTTCGCCACAATCATGTCGTAGTCCCGGCTGCGCAGTCGATTGATGTATTGCGCAGCGTCAACCGTGCGAAAATCCAGGGTCACGCCGATCTGTTTGAGGTTACGGATATAAGGCAAGACCAGCCGTTCGTAACCGCTGCCGCTGTTGAGAAACGTCAGGCGCAGGGGTTTGCCCGCCGCATTCACCAACTGATCGCCCTGAGGGCGCCAGCCGGCGGCTTGCAACAGGGCCAAGGCCTGCAATTGCTGGTCGCGGATGATCCCGCTGCCATCGGTGGCAGGCGGGTTAAAGATCTGGGTGAAGACCTCTGGCGGCAGTTGACTGCGCAGCGGCTCCAGCACCTCGAGTTCGTCGGCGTCGGGCAGGGTTTTGGCTGCCAGTTCGCTGTTGGAAAAGAAGCTGCGCTGACGGTGGTAGGCGTCATACATCAGGCTGCGGTTGGTCCATTCAAAGTCCCACAACAAGGCCAGGGCCTGACGCACGCGGCGGTCGGCCAAGATCGGGTTGTCGAGGTTGAACACAAACCCCTGAGTACCTTGAATGGCCAGGGGCGCCAGACGTTTTTTTTGCAAGCGCCCGTCATTCAGTGCTGCGCCGTTATAGGCGGTGGCAAATTGCGCCGAAGAACCGACCGTATTGAAGTCGAACACCCCGGCGCGCAAGGCCTCGACATCGACGCTGCCGTTATCGGCAAAGTACTCGATGCGCACCTGATCAAAGTTGTACTGGCCACGGTTGACCGGAAGGTCGGCGCCCCACCAGTCCGGCACCCGCTGCAAATGCACACTGCGCCCAGGATCAACCTTGACCACGCGATACGGCCCGCTGCCGGGCGGGATATCAAAACCCGCGCCATTGGCAAAGTCGTGCTCACGCCACCAATGCGCAGGCAGGACCGGCAAGGTCGCGATGTCCAGCGCCAGGGTGCGGTTATCGCTGCCGACGAAGTCAAAGCGCACCTGCAATGGCGACTCGACCACCACTCTGGCGACGTCGGCAAACTGAATGCGGTACTTCAGCTTGCCGTGGGTGGTCAGTTGCTCGAAGGTGTAGCGCACATCGTCAGCGGTGATGGGCGCGCCGTCGTCAAATCGGGCCTGCGGGTTGAGGGTGAAGCGGATCCAGCTGTGGTCCGGCGCCAACTCCATGCTCTGCGCGACATCGGCATACACCGTATAGGGTTCATCTTTTGAACGTTGGGCCAGCGGCGCGTAAAGCCAGCCATCGAGCTTGTCGACGCCCTGCCCTTTGTCCACATACGGCAGCAAATGATCAAAGGGCGATGTCTGCCCGGACAGGCTGAAGCTCCCGCCTTTGGGGGCATTGGCCTGCACATAGTCAAAGTGCTGAAAACCGGGCGGGTATTTCGGCGCTTCGCCGTAAACCGTCAGCGCCTGTTGTGGCTGGGCATGCGCCAGCGGCGCGCACAGCAACAGCAGCCCGGCACAGTATGCGAGTCGTTCAAACATGGTCGGCGTCCGCTGCGTTAAAGGTCGAAACTGACGTTAAGCGACAGCGTGCGAGGGGCACCGACGAAGATGTAATCCGAAGACAGGATGCCCCAGTACTTGTGGTCGGTCAGGTTGTCGACTGCGCCGCGCAAGGTCACGTTGTGGTTGTCGACCTTCAGGCGATAGCTCGCACCGATCCCGTACAAGGTGTATTCCGAGAGCTTCCAGGTGTTGTTGTCGTCGGCTTCGGAAGAGCCAGTGTAATGGGCGTCAGCATAGACTTTCAGGCCTTCGATCCCGGCCACCTTGTGGCTGACTTGCAGCACTTGCTGGAAGCGCGGCACACCGGACACCCGATTGCCCACCAGGTCGTCTTCGTTTTTGGTAAAGGTAGCGTCCAGCCAGGTGGAACTGCTGCTGAGGGTGGTGTTGTCGGTCACGTCGAGGTGCCCGTTGAGTTCTACCCCTTGGTAGCGCTGCTCACCATCCTGCACGTAATAGTTCTGGCTATTGCCGTATTCCGCGCCGCGTTCAATACGGAAAATCGCCGCCGAGCCGCCCCAGTTTTTACGATCGGTTTTCACCCCGACTTCGTATTGCTTGCTCTTGATCGGGTCGAGCACTTCGTTGGCATTTTTATAGGTGATGCCCGCCGTGCCGCCCGACTCAAGGGCCTCGACATAACTGGCATAGAACGTAGTGTCCGGGCGCGGTTTGTACATCAGCGCAACTGTCGGCGTCAGCGGCGTTTCGTGGTATGTCGAGGTACGGCTGCCGCTTTTGCCATAGGTGTCCTGGGTGTAATCGGTCAGGCGCAGTCCGGCCAGCAGCGACCAGCCATGGGTCAGGTCCAGGGTGTCGCTGGCAAACACGGCACGCTGATCGATGTAGGCCGTGCGGTAAGTGGAGTAATCAAAGCTGCCGTCATAGGTCAGACGGTCGGGGGTGTCGTAGAGGTTGTTGCCGCCGATATCGGCACTCAGGTAATTGAGGCTCGAACGTCGGGTCAGGCCTTGCCATGACACGCCAAACACAGCTTTGTGGTCAATCGGCCCGGTGCTGAAGCTGCCTTGGGCCATCGCCTGCACCTGGTCATAAATCGCGATACTGTGGCCGACGTTCAGGTTGTCCCGAAAATTACCGGCCTTGTCCAGCAGCGACATCCATTCAGCGGCGTACACGCGCTTGTCGCTGAAATGGCTGTAATCCACGCTGGCGGACCAGTCCGGGGTCACGTTCCAGTGCAAGCCGGTAGCGGCCAGCCAAATGCGCGACTGGAAGAAGGTGTCGTCAAAGGCAGACAGATCGGTGCGGCCACTGATGGGCTTGGGCAGTTTATCGCCGGTATAGCTACTGAGGTCGAAGTCTTGAATGCCGCCATTGATGCGGCGTTCCTGGTACAGCGTGTCGGCGGTCCAGGTCAGGTCGGGGGTAATGCGCGCATCGAGCGACAACGACGCCGAGTCGCGGTGCACGTTGGAATGGCTGTAGGTTTCACCTTCTTCGTGCACGGCGTTCAAGCGATAGCCAAATGTGTCGTCCGCCCCGACCCGGCCGCCCGTGTCCACATGCTCGCTATACACGCCATTGGAGCGCATGCCCGCGTCAACACTCAGCGTGGTCTCGTCAGTCGGCTTTTTGGTGACAAAGTTGATCACCCCGCCCGGCGCACCAAACCCGTACATAAAGCCCGAAGCGCCCTTAAGCAACTGCACGGAATCAAAGGCCTCCAGCGGCAGTTCGACGGTGGTCATGTAAATCGGCAGGCCGTTGATCTTGTAGCTGCCGCCGTCATCCAGCGGCAAGCCGCGCACGCTGATGGAGTAAGCGTTCAGCGAAAAGGTATCGCCGTTGGACACCACCGAGGTGTCTTCGGAAAACACCTTGCCCAGCGCCTTGATCTGACGTTCTTCAATCTCGGCACTGCTGACCTGGCGCGTCGAAAATGGCGTATCCAGCTCACTGGCACTGCCCAGCGCCCCGGCAATGATCTTTGGCTGCTCAACCTTCTGCCCGGTAACGGTCACGGTTTTCAGTTGTGGAGTGGTTGAGTCGGTTGGGGCATCGGCTTGCACGCTCAAGCCAATATCGCTCTGTACCCGGTGCAGTCCGGTGCCGCGCAGGGCCTGGTCGATGGCTTCGCTGGCAGTCAGATCACCGCTGACCGGCGCGCTTTTCAAACCGTGCAGCAAACGCTGCTCGAAAGAAATAGGCACCGCGCCCTGACGCGAGATGGTCAGCAATACTTGATCCAGCGGCCCGGTTGGCAACTCGAAATGGGCAACCTTGCCCAGCGCCTGGCCATCGGCCCATGCCGTGCTCAAACCGGCGCTGCCGACAATGCTCAATGCCACACCCAACGCCAACCGCGAAGCCCTTACGTAGCCCATACCCTGCACCTCATTGATTGTCTGATGCAGGTATGTGAAACAGCGCGGGGGAATTTATAGGGGGGGACAGCAAATTTTTTTAAAAAAATTTAAACCCGTGGCTCGATGCTGACCCAAAACGGAGTGTGGTAGCGCACGGTCACGGGCAACGAATGCTCCAGCAGTTGCAAAGTGCGGTCACTGTCATCGAGAAAATACAGGCCGCTGATGCGCAAACTGGCTATTTGCGGGCTAAGCACGATGATCCCGCGGCGATAACTGCGCAGACGCTCAACCACATCGGCGAGCGAACTGTCACGCACCTCCAACTGGCCATCGATCCAGGCGTTCTCGTAGCCGGTTGCCGGAGAGACACTCAGACTGTTTTTGCCATCAAACGTGGCACTTTCACCGGCTTTTACTATCTGTAGAAGCCCTGAGCGCGTGGTGATTTCAACCTGCGAGTGCAGCATGACGATGCGGGTTGAATCGTCGCGGCGCTGCACCACAAACCGGGTGCCCAGGGCCCGCATCCGACCATGCTCGGTTTGCACCACAAACGGCCTGCCGGCATCCCGGGCCACATCCACCAACAACTCACCGCTGCGCAACAGCAACAAACGCTCCAGCGCATCAAAGTGCACCTGCACCAGACTGCGCGCATTGAGGGTCAAGGCGCTGCCATCGTCCAAGGTCAACGAACGGCGCACTGCGGTGCCGGTCAGCAACTCGCCGGGCAATGCCACCAGCCCGTAAAACCGGCAAAGCCCCAGGCTCAACGCGCCCACCCCGACCACGGACAGGGTTTTGCCCAAAAAGCGCCGTCGACTCGAAGGGCTGTTGAGACTGCTCATCAGGCTCTGACGCGGAATCGTCCGCAGCGCATCCACCGGCAAACGGCTCAGACCGCCCCCCATACGTGCACACACCTCGGCGTGTCGCGGGTCACTCTCTCGCCAGGCCGCAAACGCTTGAAACTCCTCAGGGCTGGCATGCCCGGACTGCACCAGCGCCATCCATTGCGCGGCTTCGTTGATCACACGGCTGTCGATCGCACTCATGCTTCATCCATTACGGTGTAGATCCTTTTGAACGCTTGCACCATGTACTGCTGCACGCGGCTGACCGACACACCCAACTGCTGGCTGATCTCGGTGTACGTCATGCCGTCGAGCTGGTGATAGAGAAACGCAGCCTTGGCGTTTGCCGACACCCCATTGAGCAAGCGGTCGACGGTCAGCAGCGTCTCGATAATCAGCGCTTGCTCTTCAGGTGACGGGTGAACATTGCCGATTTGCGCGGCCATGCTTTCGCGATAAGCCTGCTCCAGATCGCGCCGACGCCAGCCTTCGTACATCAGGCGCCGGGCGATTGTGGTCAACAGCGCGCGAGGTTCGCGCACGGTAAACACATCACGCAGGCCCAGCACCTGCACAAACGTCTCCGATGCAATGTCCTCGGCGCCATGTGGGCACCCCAAATCCTTGCCTACCCTGGCACGTAACCAACGGTATTCGCTTCTAAACCATTGGCCGATCAGCAGACTGCGGGATTTATGATCGACATCCATGGATGACTCCAAACGAAGCAAGGTCAGCTGCCCGAAAAAGGGGGCCACTATGCTCCGAGCGGATAAAAACCCAAAAGAACAAAAAAACGTGATTTATTCCTGAAAAGAATAACTACACGTTTCGACAGGTTATTTAGGGTATAGATAAAAATCTCGGTCGGCAGGAGCTGCCGAAGGCTGCGATCTTTTGAAGTGGCGTTAAACCCCACTGTTCACCCCAAAGCGTAATCACCGTTCTTCGGTGTTTGGTCACAGACGCCAGTATTGGGATATTTCAATTGCCAAGATCAAAAGATCGCAGCCTTCGGCAACGCCTACTCATTACCTGTTAGTCCCTACCCTCTATTTTTCATCCCCCACGCATTCCCCCCTTTCTCTCCCACCGCGTTCACCGCTACCCTTACCCGCTCGCAATGGCTCGAACACGCACAGGATTTTAATGGACACTTCTTCACTCCCACTCGCAGCACAGGCCAGCCAGGATAAAGCCGGCAACTGCGGACGCGTTCAGGTGATTGACCGTTCGATTGTCTTGCTCAGGACGCTGGCCCGGCTCAAGCAGGGCGCGTCGGCGCTGGAGCTGGCCAAGCTGACGGGGATTGATCGCACCACGATCCATCGTCTGCTCAAGACACTCAATCACTGGAATCTGATCGAGTCGCACGCCGGTACGTACCGGATCGGCGCCGAGTCATTGATTTATTCGTCGGCTTATCTCAATCGCCTTAACCTGCGCAAGATCGCCCTGCCGTTCACCATTGAGTTGCAGCGTGTGATCGGTGACTTGCAGGCCATTGTCTCGCTGTCGATTCCGGTCGGTGATGAGGTGGTGTTGATTGAGCGGATGTGGACGCCGTCGACGCCGCTGAATGTGATTGTCGATCTGGCGGATCAATTCCCTATCGACGGCAGCCCCAGCGGACGGGCGATACTGGCCACTTACAGCGCCGAGCAGGCGCACGGTTTGCTCGGTGAAGAGCGTTGGCAACGGATCGATCGAGCCTTGCAAAAGATCCGCAGCGAGCAGGACTTTGCCTTCGGCCACGAAGAGTTCAAACCGGGCTTGCACTCGATTGCTTACCCGATTCGCCCCGCCAACGGCCATGCCGTCGGGGCGCTGGTCATCGCCGGGCTGGCCATGGAAGAACAAACCCACCCCGGCTCTGAGCTGGCCAGCCATCTGCGCCGTACCTGTCAGGGCATTGCTGCGCAAATGGCGCCCAACTAACACTGCGCAAGCTCAGCCCAGTTGCTCAAGCAAGCGGTTGAGCTGGATCTTGCCGTAGTGCGAACGCGGCAAGGTCTCCACGAAGTACACGTGGCGCGGCACTTTGAAACGCGACAACACTTGCTGGCAATGGCTTTGCAGTTGCTCACTGGAAGGCGCAGCACCGGGTTTAAGCACGACTGCGGCGCATACCCGCTCGCCCCACTCCAGATCGGCCTGGCCAAAAACATGGGCATCCGCCACCTGCGGATGGTTCAGCAGGCACTCGATGACTTCACCCGGCTGGATGCTTTTACCGCCACTGCGGATGATTTCCTTGCTGCGGCCCATGACCTGCAAATAACCATCAGCGCGGATCCGGCCCAGGTCGCCGCTGCGCAGCCAGCCCTCTTCCAGCACCTGCGCAGTCAATTCGGGCTGCTGCCAGTAACCCGCCATTAACTGCGGACCCGCCAGCATGATTTCACCCATGCCCTGGTCATCAGGCCGGTCTATTCGCAGCCCCGCAGCAAACACCGGGCGCCCGACCAGCCCCTCGGCGCTCTCACCGTCGCGGCGCAACTGGCCCATTTGCGCAGCCGACAAATAGCAGGTCCAGGGGGCTTCGGTCATGCCGTACAACACACTCAAGCGCGGCCCGAACAACTCACAGGCATCGTCCAGAACCGAGGGCGCGATGGCGGCCGCACCGATGTCGATGCTCTTCAACACGCTCAGGTCCGGGTAAGCCAGGCGCGGCTCACGCAGAACCCGCAACAACTGGGTCGGCACCAGCGAACTAAAAGCCGCACGGTGCTGCTGCAACTGGGCAACAAAGGTAGAGGCCTCAAAACGCTCAGCCAGCACCAACTGCCCACCACTGAGCACATGGGCCAGCAATGCCACCGCCGCAATCGGCCACAGCGGCCGCACGTTCAGCAGTACATCACCGGGCAACGCCGCACGGGCCATGATGATGTTCTGCAACACCGCACACAGGCTGGCATGGGTGTGCATCACCGCCTTCGGCGCGCCGGTGGTGCCGCCGGTGTAGTTCAACGACGCCAGCTCCGTGCGTGCCCGGGCAACCCGCAGCGGTGCATCGGCCATGCCACGAACACTCACCGCGTCCAGCGGCAGGCAGACCACGCCCTGCTCCACCAGCGCAGCCGCCACGTGAGCATGGCCTTTGCCGAACAGCAGCAAACGCGCGCCGGCATCGTTGATCTGCGCCAGCAATTCGCCCGATGCCAGCGACGGATCCAGCGGCACGCGGACCCGGCCGTGGGCCATGCAGCCGTAATCGGCCAGCAGATAGTCCAGGCTGGTATCGGCCAACAGGGCAACCCGCTCGCCCGTACCGACGCCGAACTCAACCAGCCCCGCCGCGAAATCATCAAGGGCCTGATCGAGCTCGGCAAAGGTCAGTTCACGAGCGCTGCGCAGGTCTTTGATCGCCAGCGCCTGCGGCCATTTGCGGGCAGCCTGGGTAAACAGTGTGCTGATGTCCATGCTCACCACCCACTGAGGACGATGCGGCCATTGACCTGCCGATTTTCGAGCAAGGCGTGAGCCTGAGCCACTTCGGTAAACGGCAGCACCCGGTCGATCAGAGGCCGGACCTGACCGGCCGCAATCATTGCCAACGCCGTGCGCAAATCCTCCAGCGTGGCGCTGCCGGAGCCAAGCAGGCTCAGGCGTCGGCCAATCAACAGCCCCGGCGACACCGGCACCGTGCCCGGCTGCACATTACCCAGCACCACCACGCGCCCGCCCATCGCCATGCTGCGCAAGGTGTCGTGCAAGGTGTGGCCGACGTTCTCCATGGCCACGTCGACACCCTGGCGCCCGGTCAGTTGCCAGACGGCAGCGCTGTAGCCTTCGCTGCCCGCCACCACCACGTCATGGGCGCCCAAGGTACGCAAAAAGTCCACTTTGTCAGCGCTGCCAGTCACTGCAATCACCCGCGCGCCCAGCGAGCGCGCCAGTTGTAATTGATGCGCACCCAACCCGCCGCTGGCGCCGTTGATCAATACGGTTTCACCCGGTTTGAGCTGCGCTTGCGACACCAGCGCACGCACGCTGGTGGC
Organism: Pseudomonas helleri; assembly: GCF_001043025.1. Lineage (GTDB taxonomy): Bacteria > Pseudomonadota > Gammaproteobacteria > Pseudomonadales > Pseudomonadaceae > Aquipseudomonas > Aquipseudomonas helleri. The sequence goes on from NZ_JYLD01000006.1 coordinate 147,962, forward strand.
GATCGGGCAGCACGCCAGGGCGGCATCGGCATAGCCAATGCTGTCCGGCAATTGCACTGCTGAAGCCGCAGGTACGCGCAGGTATTGGGCATATGCGCCTTCGGTGTCGACAGAGGGCAAACCTAAAGCGCGGCACAAGTCCTGACGCCCACGCAGGCAGTCACGGCACTGCCCGCAAAAACGTCGCTGGTACACCACCACGCGGCTGCCGACTTTCAAGTGATGCACCTGGGCACCCACTTCAACCACCTCGCCCGACACTTCATGACCGAGCACCACACCGGTATGCGCCCCCGGCAACTTGCCGGCGCGGTGCATCAAATCGTGATGACACACACCAGCGGCTTCAATGCGCACCAGCACTTCATGGGCGTCTGGCTGTGGCGTCGGCACCGTCTCAAGCTGCAACTGCTCGGGGCCACCGAAATCTTTTAGAACGATTGCTTTCATCTTTTATAACCATATGGAAGTACATAAGAATATGTTCATATAACAAACACATTGTTTGTATTGTGCACATGATTTAAGTTTTGCTCACTTTGACGCAGAGCTCAAGTGGCAATGCGTTTTCCTTAAAACGACACTGAATCGAAGCCATGACTGTCGAGTACGAAATAGTTGAAGACGGCGTTTTACTGGTCACGCTCAATCGCCCGGAGCGCTTGAATGCCTTGAACGGTGCTGCCAAATTGGCCCTCGCGCAGGTCTGGCAGCGTGCGCAAGGCGACTGCGCAGTGCGCGCCATCGTGCTGCGCGGTGCCGGTGAACGGGCCTTTTGCGCCGGTTCCGATCTCAAGGAAATTGCCGCCACGGGTGAGACTGTCAGCACACAGGTACTGGCCAATTCGCTGCCCGGCGTGGGCACCCCGTTGACCAAGCCAGTGATCGCCGCGTTGCAGGGCCATACACTGGGCCTGGGCATCAGCCTGGCGATTCACTGCGATTTTCGCATTGCCCGGCACGACACCCGCTTCAGCTTTCCCGAAGTCGGTCATGGCATGCTCTCTGGTTTCAGCACCGTCACCCTGCCCAGCCTGATCGGCGAAGCGGCGGCGCTGGATATCATGCTCAGCGCACGCCCGTTCGATGCCGCACAAGCACTTGAACTGGGGCTGGTCAATGCTGTGGTCGACGACTCCATCGCCGCCGCACTGGACCTCGCCCGGCGTCTGGCAGCCCATGACTCACGCGCCATGCAATGGACCAAACGCTTGCTGTTGGCCAATCGCAACAACCGCCTGCAACAGCATCTGGCCTTGATCGACGAGGCCCGAACCGACGTAATGCAACCTCACTGACAGCCCCTAACACTTACTCGCCACCACGACCTGTCAGGAACACCCACCACCAGGAATGGAAAGCGGGCGCCAATCATTTTTGGAGCCTCACCATGTTTCGCCCACGTAAAAATTTGTGCCCCAAGCTGAGCCTGCTGACCGTCGGGATTCTCGGTCTGTACGCCAGCCAGCCTGCGCTCGCCGAAGAATCGAGCACGCCTTCACTGCAAACCGTGGTGGTGACCGGTGCCCGTGACGGCGGCCGCACCGTGGCCAAGAGCCTTGCGCCGATTGACGTAATCAGCGCCGACGATTTGATGCGTTCGGGCAAACAAAACCTGCGCGACGCGTTGGCCGCTGCGGTGCCGTCGTACACCAATGCCGCCGGATTTACCGGCGGCACCGGCTTGTCAGTGAAGTCCGCCACGCTGCGCGGACTGGGCGGCAACCATGTGTTGGTGCTGGTGAACGGCAAACGCCGCCATACCACCTCGCTGATCTTCGTCCAGACGGCGGCCACGGCCAGCGGCCAGTCGCCCACCGACCTGGACCTGATCCCGATTTCGGCGGTCGATCACATCGAAGTGCTGCGTGACGGCGCGGCAGCGCAATACGGCTCGGATGCGATTGCCGGGGTGATCAACATCATCCTTAAAAGCAACAGCTCGGGTGGTAGCGGCAGCGCCCTGTACGGCCAGTTCAAAGACCGCGTGGGCGGCAAAGGCAACTTCGGCGCACGCGGTCAGGCGTCGGTGAACCAGGGCTTTGAACTGCCCAACGATGGCTTTTTCAGCCTGAGTGCCGACCTCGGCATTCAAGACAACTCCAACGTGGCCGGTGCCGTACCGGCGCGCACCCGCATCTATTTCCCGGTCAACGGCCAGCCTGATCCACGGGAAAACGGCGAGAGCCGCTACCGCCAGATCATGGGCCAGCCGCGCTCGCAGACCTATAACCTGGCCTACAACATGGAGTTGCCGCTCAACGCGGACTACACGTTGTACTCGTTCTCCACCGCCAGCCATCGCAACTCAGAGAGCTGGGGTACCTACCGCACCGCCAGCTCACCGCAGAACATCGTCTCGGTGTACCCGGACGGTTTCTCGCCGCGTTTTGTGGTTGAAGAGGATGACTTCCAGACCGTGGTGGGCCTGCGCAACGACAACCTGTTCGGCTGGAAGTGGGACCTGAGCACCAGCTTCGGCCAGGACAACGCCAACATCCGCAATGAAAAGTCCATCAACCCGTCTTTCGGGCCCGACAGCCCGCGCAACATGGATGGCGGCAACCTGATAGCCAACCAGTGGACCAACAACCTCGACCTGACCCGCGCCTTTGACACCGGTCTGTTCGAGAAACCGTTGAACGTCTCGACCGGCCTTGAGTTCCGTCGCGAAGGCTTCGAGATCCAGTCCGGCGAACTGGCTTCTTATGGCGACGGCGGCTACGTGTTCCCGGTCGGCAGCCCGTTGGCAGGCCAGCGCCCCAACCCCGGTGCACCGGGCCTGACCGGCTTTACCCCGGCAGATGCGCATAACTATTCGCGCACCAACACTGCAGGCTACGTCGACTTCAGCCAGAGCCTGACCGACAAGTGGGATGCCAGCGTGGCCGGGCGTTTTGAGCATTACAGCGACTTTGGCGACACCGCCAGCGGCAAGCTCTCGACCCGCTATGCCTTCACCCCGCAATTTGCGATGCGCGGCACGGTGAGCAACGGTTTCCGGGCGCCGTCCTTGCAGCAGGAATACTACTCGTCGTCGCTGACAGCCTGGCGCGCCAACACCCTCACCGGGCAACTTGAACAGAACGTGACGCGCTACGTCACCGTCGATGATGCGGCCGGTCAGGCCTTGGGCGCCAAAGCCCTGAAGCCGGAAAAATCGATGAACTACAGCGTCGGCTTTGTCGCCACGCCAACCTCCAACCTGGACATCACTGTCGACCTGTACCAGATCGACATCAACAACCGCATCCTGCAAACCAGCAACCTGCAAGGCCCGGCCGTGTCCAACCTGCTGGCAAGCAAAGGCCTGGACCCGAACCAGATCGTCTCGTACTTCGGCAACCTGGCCGACACCCGCACCCGCGGGATCGACCTGGTGGCCGACTACCGCTACGACTTCGGCCAGTACGGCAAGGTCAAGTGGACCCTGCTCAGCAACCAGAGCTTGCAGACCGTGCGCAAAGTCAAGGAACCCGCCGCACTGGCCGGCACCGGCGTGACCGCCGTGGGCCGCGACAAGATCGGCAACCTGACCAGCGCCTACCCGAAAAACGTCACCTCGTTGAACACCGCGTGGCAACTGGGCGACTTCGACGTCAACCTCAAAGAAACCCACTACACCGGCGTCACCGGCCTGAACCAGGTGTCGCCGACCCGCGACGAAAAAATCGACCCTGCGTTTATCACCGACCTGAGCGTGGGCTACTGGCTGAGCGACGCGGTGAAGCTGACCGTGGGCGGCGAAAACATCTTCAACCGTCGCCCGCAGCAGCTTAACGACGAAGCCAAGAAGTACTACTTCGCCCCCACCGACAACCCGACCTACAGCTGGTACTCACCCTATGGTCTGGACGGCGCGTACTACTTCGCCAAAGTCGACGTGAGCTGGTAATTGCCCATGAATCCGCCCATTGCCTCGCCCGTCACTCACTCCTCGTCGCGTGCGGCCGAGGGTTTTGATCAGGCCCTGTACCGCAAGCTTGCCTGGCGGATCATGCCCTTTTTGTTTCTGTGTTTTGTGCTCAATTGGCTGGACCGGGTCAATATTGGCTTTGCCCACCTGCGCTTCAAAACCGACCTGAACATCAGTGATGCCACCTTCGGCATCATTGTCGGGGTGTTCTCCATCGGCTATTTGCTGTTCGAAATCCCCAGTAATCTGCTGCTGGAAAAGATCGGCGCCAAAAAGACCATGACCCGCATCATGATCCTGTGGGGGCTGGTAACCGTGGCGACGGCCTTTGCCCAGACGCCCGCGCAATTCTATGTACTGCGCGTGCTGCTGGGCGCGGCCGAGGCGGGGTTTTTCCCGGGGGTGATCCTGTACCTGACGTACTGGTTTCCGGCCAGTCACCGGGCGCGGATCACCTCAAGGTTCATCATGGCGATTGCCGTGTGCGGGATTATCGGCGGGCCGCTGTCGACGTCGATCATGAGCCACTTCGACACCGTGGCCGGATTCCACGGTTGGCAATGGCTGTTCGTGTTGACTGGCTTGCCGCCGATTCTGGCCGGGCTCTTCGCCTGGTATTGGCTGGACAACCGCCCGGCCGACGCACGCTGGCTCAGCCAGGATGAAAAACGGCGCATCGAGCAAGCGTTGGCCGAGGAACGCGGACGCCGCCAACCGGGCGGCCATCAGCATTTTCTGGGTGCGCTTAAAGACCGCAAAGTCTGGTTTATCGTGCTCGCCTACTGCCTGACCATCATGAGTACCGGCAACGTAACCAACATCTGGGCACCGTCGATCATCCGTGACTCGGGCATTACCAGCCTCAGCCAGTTGGGCCTGCTCTCAGCCCTGCCCTACGTCATCGCTGTGGGGGTGATGCTGCTGGTGTGTCGCCACTCAGACCAGCAGCAGGAACGGCGCTGGCACTTCACCGTGCCCGGTCTGCTGGCGGCGCTGGCCATGCTGATCTTGCCGCAATGTCTGAGCAGCCCGACCGCGACCGTGGCGACGATGGTCCTGATGACCACCGGCTACCTGAGCGCCACCGCGGTGTTCTGGACCATCCCCACGTACTACCTGTCGGACCGGGCAAAAGCGGCGGGTCTGGCCATGGTCAATTGCTGCGGGCAAATCAGCAGCCTGCTGACCCCGATCATGATCGGCCAGATCAAAACCGCCACCGGCGACATTCGCCTGGCCCTCTATATCGTGGCGGCCATGGTCGCCAGCGGAGCCTTGATCCTGTTCTTCGGCGTACCGCGCAAAGCCTTGCGCGACGCCCCTTCAACCCTGGAAAAAACACATGACTGACTACGTCGCCCTGGCCACACAACTGGCTGCGCAGATCCAGCCCGGCGCTGCGCAACGCGATGCCGAGCGCACCCTGCCGCACGAACAAATCGAGTTGATCCGCCAGTCAGGGCTGGGTGCCGCACGAGTGCCCGCCGAACTGGGCGGTGGCGATATCAGCCAAGTCGATGTGGCGCGGATTTTCATTACCCTGGCCAAGGCTGACCCGTGTGTGGCCCAGGCCATTTTTCCGCACTTCGCCACCGTCGAGCACCTGCGGCTGATCGCCAACCCGGAGCAACAGGCCCGTTACCTGGGGGCTTTCGCAGACCGCCAACTGTCATCGGGTGCGATTGCCGAACGCAGCGGCACTTTTCGCGGCGAGATCCACACCCGTCTCGAACGTCGTGGCGAGCAACTGATCCTCAACGGCAGCAAGTTCTACAGCACCGGCTGCCTGTTTGCCGACCTGCTGAAAATCCAGGCCGTGGACGAGACCGGCGCCGCTCTGTACGTCATGCTCCCGGCCAATACACCGGGCATCACCCTGCTCGATGACTGGGACGGTATGGGCCAGCGCACCACGGCCAGCGGCAGCACTCTGCTGGAAAACGTGCAGGTAGCGCCCGAGCAGGTAATTCCTTTGAGCCAGTGGTATCAACGACGTAATTACATTGGCGCCAGCGCGCAACTGATCCATTGCTCTATCGACATCGGCATTGGTCTGGCAGCGCTGGACGACGCGGTGTCATGGGCCCGCAACGGCTCACGCCCGGTGCGTGAAAGCGGTGTGCAGCGGGCCAGCGATGATCCGTACATTTTGCACACCATTGGCGACCTTGCCGCCTGCATCCACGGCGCTGAAGCGCTGGTAGAAAAAGCCGCAGCGGCAGTCGACTTCGCCGCCCGCAGCCAGTTACAGGGCCTGCTGCAAGGCGATGAACTGGAAGCGTTCCTGGCGAAGGCTTCCATCGAAGTGGCCGAAGCAAAAATCGCTTCCACCCGTGCGGCGCTGCATGTCTGCGAGCGTTTGTATGAAGTCGGCGGCGCAGCCACCACGCAAAGCCTGCACAACTTCGATCGCCACTGGCGCAACGCCCGTACCCACACCACCCATGATTCGCTGGCTTACAAATATAAGGCGATTGGCGAGTTCCTGCTCAACGGCCGCCACCCACCGATCGCGTTTACGTATTAAGCCCTGATTGGCTTCGCGATCTTTTTAAACGATCAGAAGATCGCGAGGCAAGCTCGCTCCTACGGGATGGTGTCACTTGAAGAAATTGCTCGGTGTTTTGCCGAACTGCTTTTTGAACATGGTGGTGAATGCACTCGGGCTGTCGTAGCCCAATGACCCGGCGACATCGATGATTTTTTCGCCGACGGCAATGCGCTCCAATGCCAGCAGCAACCGCGATTGCTGGCGCCATTGGCCAAAGGTCATGCCGGTTTCCTTGTGAAACAGCCGCTGGATGGTTTTTTCATCCAGCGCCAGCCGGGCACTCCAGTCGGCCAGGGTCGAACCGTCGCCAGGGTCACGCTGCAACACGCTGCAAATGCTCTGGATGCGCGGGTCGAGCGGCTGCGGCAGGTGCAACGGCAGCACCGGTAAAATCGCCAGTTCATCCAGAATCAGCTTCATGATCCGGTCTTCTCGCGAGTCGGCCTCGTAAGGCGCACGGATGTCGACCGAGGCCTTGATCAGTTCGCTCAACAGCGCCGAAATACTCACTGCACGGGTCTGCGTCGGCAGTTGCGCCACCACCTCAGGCCGAACATAGACGCTGCGCATTTTCAGCGGGCCAACGCATCGCACCGAGTGCACCTGACCACAGGGCATCCAGATGCCACGACTGGGCGGCACCGTCCACTGGCTCAACGCCGAGTGCACCACCATCACCCCTTCAATGGCATACAGCAGTTGATGCTTGGCGTGGGAATGCGGCGCGATTACCCAGTCGGCCGGGTAATCGGTAGCGCTGCAGCTCACTGTCCAGTGTGCTTCATCGACCTCAAGCAGAAATTCTTTCAGCGGTTTGATCATGATTCCCTTTTTGCGACAGTGAGCTCCCGAATTGCGCGAGACAGGCAATTTCGCGAAACCTAGGATAGCTGCTGGTTTGCCTGCGTGCATCCCGTGTCCTTACTCCCTGCCCGGATGATCTTCGATGTCTATAACAAGTACGACCCCGGCGGCTACCAGCAGCCCCGGCAGCAGTCCCAGTGCCTCAGTCAGCAGCCAGTCCAACCCGTTGGTCATGCGCGTGATCGCCGCTTGCGCGCTTGCCCACCTGATCAACGACCTGATTCAAGCCGTGCTGCCGTCGATTTACCCGATGCTCAAGGCCAACTACGATCTGAGCTTTACCCAAATCGGCCTGATTACCCTGACCTTCCAGCTAACCGCTTCGCTGCTGCAACCGGGCGTCGGCTATTACACCGACCGCCACCCCAAGCCGTGGCTGCTGCCAGCGGGCATGGTGTGCACCTTGATCGGCATTTTGATGCTGGCGTTTGTTGGCTCGTTCATTTCAATTCTGGTGGCATCGGCGCTGATCGGTGTTGGCTCCTCGACCTTTCACCCCGAGACTTCGCGGGTTGCGCGGCTGGCTTCGGGCGGGCGTTATGGCCTGGCACAATCCACCTTCCAGGTCGGCGGTAATGCGGGCAGTGCCTTCGGCCCGTTGCTGGCAGCAGCCATCGTCATCCCTTACGGTCAGGGCAACGTGGCGTGGTTCGGCCTGTTTGCAGCCTTTGCCATTTTGATCCTGTTCGGCTTGAGCCGTTGGTACCGCCACCACCTCAACCTGTTCAAGCTCAAGCAAGGCAGCTTGGCCACCCACGGCCTGTCGAAAAAACACGTGACCGGTGCCCTGGTGGTGCTGGCGTTGCTGGTGTTCTCCAAGTACTTCTACATGTCCAGCTTCACCAGCTACTTCACCTTTTTCCTGATCAAAAAATTTGACCTGTCGGTGGCCAGCTCCCAGCTGTATCTGTTCCTGTTCCTCGGCGCGGTGGCAGCGGGCACCTTCTTTGGCGGCCCGATTGGCGACAAGATCGGGCGCAAGGCGGTGATCTGGTTCTCGATACTCGGCGCAGCGCCGTTCAGCCTCGCGTTGCCCTATGTCGACCTGTTCTGGACCGGCATCCTGAGCATGATCATCGGTTTTATTCTGGCCTCTGCGTTCTCGGCCATCGTGGTGTATGCGCAAGAACTGGTGCCGGGCAATGTCGGCATGATCGCCGGTGTGTTCTTCGGCCTGATGTTCGGCTTTGGCGGCATCGGCGCGGCTCTGCTCGGTCATTTGGCGGACATTCACGGCATTGAGTACGTGTATTCGCTGTGTTCGTACCTGCCGTTGCTGGGCATTTTGACCATCTTGTTGCCGTCAACAAAAAAGGTATAAGCCTTAAATAAACCCCTGTAGGAGCGAGCTTGCCTCGCGATCTTTTCAAGATCAAAAGATCGCGAGACAAGCTCGCTCCTACAGGACAGATTTCCACTCATCCAGCAGGCTGTCGAACAGTGCCTGCGCGGCCGCTGACAGTTCATGCCCGGGCTTGGTCAGCACCCCCATCGCCCGCTCGACGATTGGCTCATGCAAGGTGATGCAACGCGCCCCCAACTCGCGCATTTGCTCGACGCACAGGGCCGGAACGGCGCTCACGCCCAACCCGCTGGCGACCATGCGCCCGACGGTAGCCAGTTGATGGCTTTCGAACTCCACCGGCAATTTCATCTGCCGCGCCTGCAAATGTTCCTCCAGCAGCACCCGCACCGCCGACGGCCGTTGCAGGGTGATAAATGGCTGCTCCAGCAAGGTTTTCCAGTCAATCACTGTGGCATTCGCCAGCGGGCTGTCACTGGGCACCACCGCCACAAAACGGTCGATGTACAACGGGGTGAATGTCAGTGATGACCCCGGCGCCGGCTCAAACGCGACCCCCAGTTCAACCTGGCGATCACGGACCATTTCCAGCACCTGCTCGTTGATGACGTCGTTGACCGTGACATTGAGCTTGGGGTAGCGCAGGCGAAAATGCTTGAGGATGGGCGGCAGCAGGTTGCAGGCAAACGACGGAATCGCCGCCAACGTCACCCGCCCACGCTGCAAGGTGAACAGCTGGCGCATTTCGTCTTCTGCGTTGTCCCAGTCCGCCACCAGCTTTCGCGCTCGCGGCAACAGCGCCTGACCTTCGGGGGTCAGGGCCACGTTGCGCGTGGTGCGGCTGAACAGGCGGCCGCCCAGCCCTTCTTCCAGCGCCTTGATGGTCAGGCTCAAGGCCGATTGCGATAAATGCAGGCGCTCGCAGGCCACGGCAAAGCTCAGGCTTTGCGCCACGGCAAGGAAGGCGCGGATCTGTTTCACCGTCATGGGCGTGCTCTCGTGTTTGATTATTTCGATTTATCTATCAATCAACCGCAAAAATCAATTTAACAAATCAATCCAGTGGAGTAACACTCGTACCATTCGACACACCATCACCCATCAATAATAAAAGAGGTGCATATGGCAGGTTTTGATAAGCGCGTAGCGTCCTACGAGGAAGCGCTGGCCGGGCTCGAAGATGGCATGACCGTGATTTCAGGCGGTTTTGGTCTGTGCGGCATCCCCGAGAACCTGATCAACGAGATCAAACGCAAAGGCACCCGTGATCTGACCGTGGTGTCCAACAACTGTGGCGTCGACGGTTTCGGCCTCGGCATCCTCCTGGAAGACCGCCAGATCAGCAAAGTGATCGCCTCCTACGTGGGTGAAAACGCGCTGTTCGAGAAGCAACTGCTCAGCGGCGAAATCGAAGTCGAACTTACCCCTCAAGGCACCCTCGCAGAAAAAATGCGCGCAGGCGGTGCGGGCATCCCGGCGTTTTTCACCGCCACAGGCGTAGGCACTCCGGTCGCTGAAGGCAAGGAAACCCGCAAATTCAAAGGCCGCGACTACCTGATGGAAGAGTCCATCACCGGCGACTTTGCCATCGTCAAAGGCTGGAAAGCCGACCATTTCGGTAACGTGATCTACCGCCACACCGCGCAAAACTTCAACCCGCTGGCCGCTACCGCGGGCAAGATCACCGTGGTTGAAGTCGAAGAAATTGTCGAACCCGGCGAGCTGGACCCGGCGCAGATCCACACCCCTGGCATCTACGTCGACCGGATCATTTGCGGCACGTTTGAAAAACGTATCGAACAGCTCACTGAGCGCTCTTGATCCCCTGCCCCCAGCCTTAAGCTCTGGATTCAGAGCACGGAGAATAATAATGGCCCTTACCCGCGAACAAATGGCTCAGCGCGTCGCCCGCGAAATGCAGGACGGCTTCTACGTGAACCTCGGCATCGGCATCCCGACCCTGGTTGCCAACTACATCCCCGACGGCATGGAAGTCATGCTGCAATCGGAAAACGGCCTGCTTGGCATGGGCGCCTTCCCGCGCAAGGGTGAAGCCGATGCCGACATGATCAACGCCGGCAAACAAACCGTCACCGCCCGCACCGGCGCATCGATTTTCTCGTCTGCCGAGTCGTTCGCGATGATACGCGGCGGCCACATTGACCTCACGGTGCTGGGCGCCTTTGAGGTCGACGTGCACGGCAACATCGCCTCGTGGATGATCCCCGGCAAGCTGGTCAAGGGCATGGGCGGCGCGATGGACCTGGTGGCCGGTGCCGACAACATCATCGTCACCATGACCCACGCCTCCAAAGACGGCGAATCCAAACTGCTGTCGCGCTGCAGCCTGCCGCTGACCGGCGCCGGGTGCATCAAGCGGGTGCTGACTGACCTGGCCTACCTGGAAATCGAAGACGGCGCCTTCATCCTCAAAGAGCGGGCGCCCGGAGTTAGCGTTGAAGAAATCGTCAGCAAAACAGCCGGTAAATTGATCGTTCCGGACCATGTCCCGGAAATGCAGTTCGCCTGATCCGCCACTATTTAAGGAGAGAAGTCATGCAAGAAGTCGTCATTGTTGCCGCCACCCGCACGGCCATTGGCAGTTTTCAGGGCGCGCTGGCCAACATTCCGGCTGCCGAACTCGGCGCTGCCGTCATTCGTCAACTGCTGGAAACCACCGGTCTCAAAGGCGAGCAGGTTGACGAAGTGATCCTCGGCCAGGTGCTCACTGCGGGCTGCGGCCAGAACCCGGCGCGTCAGGCGTCGATCCTCGCCGGTCTGCCCCATGCCGTACCGGCACTGACCCTGAACAAACTTTGCGGTTCGGGCCTCAAGGCGCTGCATCTGGCCACCCAGGCAATTCGCTGCGGCGATGCCGAAGTCATCATCGCCGGAGGCATGGAAAGCATGAGCCTGGCGCCGTACGTACTGCCGGCCGCGCGCACCGGCCTGCGCATGGGCCACGCCAAAATGCTCGACAGCATGCTGCAAGACGGCCTGATGGACGCGTTCAACGATTACCACATGGGCATCACCGCCGAGAACCTGGTGGACAAATACCATCTGACCCGCGAGCAACAGGACGCCTTCGCCGCCGCATCGCAACAAAAAGCCATTGCGGCCATCGAGTCCGGGCGCTTTGCCGACGAGATCACCCCCATCCAGATTCCTCAGCGCAAAGGCGAGCCGATTTCGTTCAAGGTCGATGAACAACCGCGCGACGGCATCACCGCCGAGGCCTTGAGCAAACTCAAGCCTGCGTTCAAAAAAGACGGCAGCGTCACCGCTGGCAACTCCTCGACCATCAACGACGGCGCTGCCGCCGTGGTGCTGATGAGCGCCGATAAGGCCAAAGCCCTGGGCCTGCCCGTGCTGGCCCGGATCGCCGGTTACGCCAACGCCGGTGTCGACCCGGCCATCATGGGCATCGGCCCGGTTTCGGCAACCCGCACCTGCTTGAAAAAAGCTGGCTGGAGCCTCGACCAACTGGACCTGATCGAAGCCAACGAAGCCTTCGCCGCGCAAGCGCTGGCGGTGAGCAAAGAGCTGGAATGGGACATGGACAAGGTCAACGTCAATGGCGGCGCCATCGCCCTGGGCCACCCGATTGGTGCGTCGGGCTGCCGTGTACTTGTGTCGTTGCTGCACGAAATGATCAAGCGTGACGCCAAAAAAGGCCTCGCGACCTTGTGCATCGGCGGCGGTCAGGGCGTGGCCCTGGCCATCGAGCGCGACTAAAAGGTTCAAACAGCCCGCGTGCAGATCCACGACATCTGCACGCGGGCTGGCAACACACCCGGCGCGGCACAGAGGCTAACTCTGGGTCACGCCGGGTTTTACAAGACTGCGGTCAGGCTGCCAGAAACTCGCTCATAGCCGTTCCCAGCGCATCGAACACCAACCCAATACGCTGCACCCTGCGGCGGTCCTGATGCATGGCGATCCACACCTCCACGGCAAAACCCACTTGCCCGGGCAGCACTCGCACCAACCCGTAGCGCTGGGCCACCTGTTCAGGACACACCCCGATCCCCAACCCCGCCCGCAACGCAGCCAGTTGCGCGAGGTGATCATCGGTGCGAATCAACGCCCGCTCCGGTGCACAGTCAAAGCCCTGCTCACGCAGAAACTCCAGGTCATCCAGATTGCGATCAGGCCCGATCAGCGGGTAGCGGCTCAACTCGCTGGCAGTCGCCAGGCCGCCCTCTTGCGCCAGCAACTCGGGAGCCGCGTACAACCCGACCCGCAACTCCCCGACTTTGCGCGCCACCACCGAGGCTTCAGTAGGGCGGCGGATGCGTACGGCCACGTCTGCCTCTTGCTGCGCCAGTGCGTGCAAGCGGTTGGACACGCTCAGTTCGATGGCCAGTTGCGGGTGCTCGCGGCGCACTGCACGCAGCATCGGCGGCAGCACTTCAACACCCAGCAATTGGCCGCTGGTCAGGCGTACCGTGCCGCTGGCCAGCGCGGCATCGGCGGATGCCGCGCGATTGAAGGCATTGGCCGCCATGGCCATGGCTTCAACATGGCTGATGAGGTCTTTGGCCATTTCAGTGGGCAGCAACCCGGCAGGCGTGCGAATAAACAGGCTGACACCGACACTTTGCTCCAGCGCTTCGATGCGCCGACGCGCAGTGGCCTGGGCGATGCCCAGCAAACGTGCGGCCCCGGACAGGCTGCCGGTGCGTAATACCGCTAAAAAAGCACGTTGGGTTTCCCACTGTAATTGAGGGGGGGTCATACATTTCCTGTGAGCCGCTGGGCAGTTTTGGCGAATGTTTTTTGAGGAGGTACTCGCTCAGACTTGCGAAGAATATCCTACAGACATCCAAGAGGAACCTTACCCATGACACTCACTGGAAAATGCCGCTGCTCGGCCGTGAACTACACCCTCGACACCGACGCTGCGCTGGCGGTGTATGCCTGCCATTGTCAGCATTGCCAAACCTGGAGCGGCAGCAGTTTTGCCCTGCACGCGCTGGTGCCAGCAGATGCCCTGTCGCTGGTCGGCCCGGTGACGCATTACGCGTATGACACCAACAGCCAGCACGCTGATCACGTCGTGTGCAGCCAGTGCCACACTCGCCTCTTCAACACCACCAGTGCTGCGCCCGGTTTACGGGTGTTGCGCGTGGGCACGCTGGACAACAGCCCTGCGTTACAGCCCGTCGCGCACATTTGGGTCAAGCACAAGCAACCCTGGCTGAGCCTGCCGGACACCATTGCGAGTTGGCCCGAAAGCCCTACCCCGCAACAATTCGCCGAGGCGTTGAGTGCTAGTGGTCGGTAACCCCGACGATTAATTCACTGCCAATCCAGCCAGCCAGCATTTCACCGGCCCGGCCTATCCCCTCTTCTTCGCCCAGACGTTCGACTAAAAACTCGCACAACCCGGCAAAGCTGCCGTCGTGTTGCAGGTGCTGCAGCGCGTGCAGTTCCAGCGCGTCGACCTGGCGCAGGCGCGAGGTGTATTGGCGACGCCACACCAGCAACCCGCCCGCCTCGGCCAGCATCGCGGCTTCGGGCGGCGGGGTTTGCTGCCACAAGGCCGACCAGATGGCTTCGGCATTGGTGGTCAACGCGTGGCTGCGCAGCGACGGCGCCAATTGCAGGCGCGCCGTGTCCCAGTCCACCGAAGCCAGCGCCTCCATGCGCAGGGGCGCAGCGTCGGCGGCGACAAACGCCTCGTTCAGTGACCATTCGATCCACGCCAGTTCGTGTACGTCCGGGTTGTCAGGGAAGACTTCATATAAGGTTTTTTGCAAGCCTGCCGGGTAAACATCAAGGGTCCAGGCATGCGGCGGATGGCGGTCGATATGGGTGATGCACGCGGCCAAAAAGGCTTCATCCCCCAGCCATTGGCGCAGGTTGGGAAACGCCCCTTCCAGGCAACCTACCAATTGCGCCCGGTAGTTGTTCTGGTACACCGCCAGACCGGCAACATGATTGCCCAGAAGCGCGGCGGATTCATCCGAAGCGTTCACCAGCCAGTTCTGGAATTCCTGCTGCAAACGGGCCAGGTTCATGCTCGCACCTGCGCACGCTGTTTGGCCGCGCTGGCGCCCAATGCCCGGGCGATGGCGAGTTCATCGAGCAGTTCGGACAAAGGTGGAATCTCATCATCACGCTCGATCATGGTGGCCACCGGGCCCAGCCGCTCAATGGCCTTGGCGTACAAGTGCCAGACGCCGCTGCACACCGGGCTGTCATGGCTGTCAATCAACAGGCTGGGGCCCTGGCTGTGGCCCGCGAGGTGCACCTGACGCACGCGCTCGGCCGGTATGCCGTCGAGAAACGCCAGTGCATCAAAGCCGTGGTTGCTGGCGCTGACAAACACATTATTGACGTCCAGCAGCAGCTCGCAGCCAGTGCGCCGGGACATCTCGGCAATGAATTCCCACTCGCTCATGGACGCGCCCGCAAAGGCCAGATAGCTCGACGGATTTTCAAACAGCATAGTGCGGCCCAGGGCCTCTTGAGCCTGGTGGATATTGGCGCAGACCAGGTTCAGTGCCTCTTCGGTGTAAGGCAGTGGCAGCAAATCGTGGGAGTTGAAGCCGCCGGTGCGCGACCAACTCAAATGGTCGGACACAAACAGCGGTTCAATGTCGTCCACCAGCGACTTGAGGCGCTTGAGGTAGTCAGGGTCCAGCCCTTGGGCGGTGCCGATGGACATGGACACGCCGTGCAGCGCCACCGGATGCCGCTCACGGATCTGGCGCAGGATATGCAGTGGCTGGCCGCCTGCAACCATAAAATTCTCGGAGATCACTTCGACGAAATCCACGGCGACCGAGGTTTCAAGAAAGTCGCTGTAATGTTCCTTGCGCAACCCCAGGCCATAGCCCGAGAAACGTGGATTGGATGTCGCCATGTGATGTGCTCCAGTGCATCGATAGGTCGTTGTACGCAAACACTGCAGGAGCCAACTGTCTCGAGATCTTTTGATCGTTTAAAAGATCGCGAGACAAGCTCGCTCCTGCACCGGGGGCGGGTTACTTGGCCTCGGTGGTGGTGCCGCCCAGTTTCAGGCACTCGGACGGGGTTTTCACCACAACGCCCTGGCCTTTACAGCTATTGAGGCCTTTGCAGTCGTTTTTCGACGTGGCGCACTGGCTTTCGCCTTTACAGCTGTTGACGCCGTAGCAGCGGCCGGGTTTTTCCTGCTGGTCGGCAGCGCTGGCGGCCGTAGCGAAAGAGGCGGATGCCATAGCGATCAGGGCAGCAGCAGTGGCAAGGCTGACGCGGGATTTCAAAGAAGTGCTCATGGGGGTGTCTCCAGGGTGTTTTTTGGTGTTTTGGGTTAGTTAATAACTGATGCAGCGTCTTCGATCACTTTGGCCACCGCTTCGGGCTGGGAAATGTACACGGAGTGGCTGCCTTTTAGTTCAGTGACTTTGGAACCGGCGCGCTTGTACATCCAGCGCTGTAAATCGGGGCTCAAGGCCCGGTCTTCGGTAGAGAGCACCGCATAGGTGGGCTTCTTGTGCCAGGCGGCGTCCCACACGGTGCCGCCGAACAATGCGGTGGTGGCCGGGACTTGCGAGGCCGCCATAAAGTCGGTGCGATTGGTGGTCAGGTCAGCGGCAAAATCATCATGGAACTTGCTGCGGTCCACAAACAGATGGCCGTCTCGGCTCTGCTTGATGTCATTGCTTGGCGCAGGCATGGAGTTCAACAACTGGGACATGTTCTCGCCCACTTCCGGCTGCAAGGCCGAAACGTAGACCAACGCCCTGACCTTGCCCCGGTCACCGGCAATCGAGATCACCCCGCCGCCGGAACTGTGACCCACCAGCACCACCGGGCCGACCTGTTGCTCCAGCACTTCACGGGCTTCGGCTACGTCTGCAGCAAGGCTTTCATGCCCCTGGTGCACCACGGTGACCTTGTAGCCCTGGTGGGACAGGATGTCGTGTACCACTCGCCAGCCGGAGCCGTCGACAAACGAGCCAGGCACAATCACCACGTTTTTACCGGTGCCGGGCAACGCCTGCGGCTTTTCAGCCGCCGAAGCCAGCATGGGCGCCGTCAACGCCATGGCGATGACCAGAGAAGACAGAACACGCATAAAGACACTCCACAGCATTATTGTTAAAGGGTTCACACACACCGACGGCGCAACACGTTGTCCAGCGACCAGGCCCCGCCACCGTAGGCCAACAGCGGTAGCAACAACCCCGCCCAGGTCAAATGCGTCGGCCAGGCGTCGGGGTAGACAAACACCTCGATCACCAGGGTCATGCCCAACAGTGCAGCAGCAGACAGGCGAGTCATCAGGCCCAGCACCAGCAACAGCGGGAACGCATGCTCGGCGTATGCCGCTAGGTGCGCCGCCCATTCCGGGGGGATCACAGGCAAGGCGTATTCCGAGCGAAACAAGGTGTAAGTCGACTGTTTGAGTTCCAGAAAACCGGTGACTTTGGTACGGCCCGAGAGGAAGAACACCGAGGCGATACCGACACGGGCCACCAACAACAGCAGTGCCTCAGGCAATAACCGCTTGAGCACCACCGGGGCCGAGGCAATCACGGTTTTTCCGTCAGGCTGCCATAGCCTTTAGGGGTTTTGATCTGGGTGCAGGTGCCTTTGTCCACCAGGATCCATGCGTTGCCCTGGTAGTCAGCTGTGGCGGTACCGGCGCAAGAGGTGCCTTTACCCGCGGCACAATCATTGGCACCGGCCAGCGACACGCCGAAGCATTTCTCTTGAGGCTTGGCATCATCAGCGTGGGCAGCACCGGCAAAGGCACCGAGGGACAGAGCGAGGGTGGCGGCGAGAGCGGCGTAATGGCGCTTCATTGTTATATCTCCTGGCTTGACTGAATGTGTCCGTAGCGCAAGTTCAGGTGAGTGATCACTTGCGCTATCGGGTAGACAGATTTAAAGCCAGGCGTGTATCTGGTCTGTGTCGCGTTCGACCGTTAACAACCTGCGGGTGTATCAGCGTGGGGTTGGTACACAGTGTGATACACAGCGAGTGCGTTACCCCCCTGAATCAGTTGCCTTCGCCAGCACATCCGCTGTTGCGTTCACCGGCATAAGTCCAGGTAGACGTGTGGGTGAACGTCTCACCCGACATCGAGTCGGTGCAGGGTTTTGGCTCGATCACCAGGCTGAACGCCTTGCCCTGATCGGTGCCGGTGTAGGTCGTGCGATCCCCCGACACCACCTTGTCGGCATGCAATTGCCGACCCTCTAAATGATCCGGGGTAATCCAGGCCAGGGTGTCGCCATTGACCTTGAGGGTCCAGAACGGCTCGTTGCCTCGGGCGACAAACTGCCGGGCCGTACTCGTTGCTTCAGGGGCCGTGGTGCTGACCGAGGGCGCATGCTGGCTGCATGCGCTCAAGAGCAACTGCAACACAAACGCCGCGAGGGGCGCCATCACTTCCTTTTTCATCACGTCATTCCTTAATTGAGTCCGTTGGTCACCCTAGCAAATCAGCATGCAAGACGCATTGTGGCGGCTTAAAAAACCGTGTTACATACGCGCACACCTCGCCATGGACTGCCCGGATGTTTAACTCGACCTCGTCATTAAAAACCTTGAGCGTCAGCTTTTTATTGATGGCCAGTGCCGCACACGCCGACCCGCATGTTGCGCCGGGTGCTGACTGGGCCAAGGTGGTGCAGGCCGTGCTGTCGGTGAGTAGCTGCCAGAACCGGCTGGTAGAGGCCGACCGCGCCAAATGCTACAAAAACAACAGCGCGCAGGCTTGCCGCGACATACCCGAGGGCGTCCAGAAAGAAAACTGCATCATCGAGTACTCATACAATCGCGTACCGCAAAAAACCGGCATGCCTTCCCACCCGCCCCTCGTCACCTCCCCCTTCAAATCAGACGGCCAGGCGCTGAACAACACCGCCTCAGTGAAAGCGACGCCACAGCCGGTGGAAAGCGCGCCGGACGAACTCGATTCGACAATAAAGTTCTTGTTGCATGACCAAGGGCAAACGCCTGTTGTGCAGTAAGCGGTGATTGAACAATTGCCTGCAGGAGCTGCGGCTGTTGCTGATACACACTAAATAACGATGTAGTCGTTGTGCTGAATCACACCCCGGTGCTCGCCCTCAACCAGATGAATGTAGCGCCCGCTCACCTGATCAATCGGCAAGCAATCATCCACATCCAGCAGCGCGTCGGTGTGGGCCTGTTGCCAATGCTTGAGCATGTGCTGTCTGGCCCTGGATTTGGCATGGTTCTTGTCCTGGGCAACCACCAGCAGGTAATGATGGGCCTCACCAAAAGTATTCGCCTCGTAGCCACCCAGGTTGATGAAATACAAACGCGGAGAACCTGGTAGCGGTGCCAGCGGGCTCAGCTCAACCTTCCAGCCATCTACGCCGTCAACCCGCATCCAGGCGTCGATGTGCAAACCTGCCGGGTTGCCAAACCAGCCCTGACGCAGTTGCGGGTAGGTTGCTTCCAGGCTGTCGGCGATGGCAAAAACCACGTCATGAACTTCGATTTTGGCTCGGGGATGCTTGCCCCCGAGCATAACAACAAACAGCATTTCAGCTCTCCAGAAGATCACGACCCGGGCGCCATAGTACGCGGCGTGCGTTGCGCTTTGTGTGATCCGTTTAACGGTGCCATCGCAAGCTCTGGCTTCGCAATTGCTACTCGGACATCACCACCATCACTTGCGCATCTGCCTCGTCTTCACTTTCAGACAGGTAGATATGCCCAACCCCGCTATTGAAATAGGCTGTTTCACGGACACCGATGCTGATCGACTCGCCCGTTTCGAACTGGATGCGCACCCTTCCGGCAAGGACTAAAGCAAACTCTTGACCGGCATGGCGAATGTAATCGTCAAACTGGCTCAATTCGCGGGCAAATACCCTGACGTACATGGGCTCCATGCGGCGCCCCGGAAAGTCCCCCGCCATCGGGTGGTAATCGTAATTGCCGGTGCTGTACCCCGCCGTGTTATCGAGAGGTGAGCTGACCACGGTGGGTTGCAACAGGTCATTGTGCTCTCGGGGCAGGCTGAACAATTGGGCGATGTCCGTGCTCAGCGCCCGCGCAGCAGCCGCCAATTTTTCATAACTCACCGACACTTGCGCCAATTCCATTTTCGACAAGGTCGAGAGTGCGACGCCGGAACGCTCGGAGAGTTGTTTAAGGGTCAATTTTTGATTTTTGCGAATCGCCCGCAGACGTGCACCCACCTGGGTACGGTCAATCAGGGAATGGGCTGTGGCGCTCGAGGAGGAAGGGTCTCGATCGGAACTCATGCAGGCTCTCTGTCGGGCAAATGAAGGCGTCTGGGACTGGTTCCAGGCGCGAGTCTGGATATTACCTCACCCAGAAGGCTTGACTGCTAAATTCTCATATCCTACATTTCTCTTATATGAGAATTTAGAACCCTGCATCACAGGGCACTTTCAAACGGGAGATCCAGGCATGCACGACAACGAATGTTTTGACTACGTCATCATCGGCGGCGGCATAGCCGGAGCCTCGCTAGCCTGGCGATTGTCTGCACATGCCAGTGTTGCAGTGCTTGAGCGCGAACCCCAACCCGGATACCACTCGACCGGTCGCTCGGCGGCGATGTTTATGGAGGCCTACGGCACTCCACAAATCCAGGCATTGACCCGTGCCAGCCGGGCTTTTTACGAGCAACCACCGACAGGCTTCACCGAGCATGCGCTGCTGGAACCACGGGGCTGTTTGTACGTCGCGAATCATGAACAGCGGGCATTGCTCAAGCAGACATTCGAAGCGAGTCGAGCCCACTCTGACAATGTGTCATTGATCGATGCCGAACGTGCGCTGGCACTGGTGCCTTGCCTGCACCCGCGGGTCACTGCAGGCGCCATGCTTGAAACAGCGGCACGTGATCTGGATGTAAACGCTCTACATCAAGGCTTTCTGCGGGCCATGCGCCAGGCCGGAGGGGTGTTGCAGTGTGACGCTGAGCTAAGCACTGCAAGCCGTCAGGGTGCTGTCTGGCATCTGCTGTTGAAGGACGGCCGCGCGTTACGCGCACACAATCTGGTGAACGCTGCAGGCGCCTGGGCCGATCAGGTAGCTCAACAATGCGCCGTAGCGCCCATTGGGTTACAACCCTGTCGGCGCACTGCCTTCACATTCGACGGCCCCAAAGGCATGGATTTCTCGCAATGGCCCGCCGTCATCGGTATTGACGAAAGTTTCTACTTCAAACCGGATGCTGGCCAGTTACTGGGCTCACCTGCCAACGCCGACCCCGTTGCCGCACACGATGTGATGCCGGAAGAACTGGACATTGCCACCGGCATTTACCACATCGAAAACGCCACCACGCTGAGTATTCGCCGCCCACGTCACAGCTGGGCAGGCCTGCGTTCGTTCGTCAGTGATGGAGACCTCGTCGTCGGCTGGGACAACCACCGGGACGGTTTCTATTGGCTGGCGGCTCAGGGCGGTTATGGCATTCAGTCGGCAGCCGGGGTTTCACAACTGGCCTGCGCCCAACTGCTCCATCAAGCCCTGCCCGAAGAATTGCGCAGCCAAGGTGTCGATCCACAACGCCTGGCCCCCGCACGTTTGCGTTAATCCCCCTGACCCAGAGGTCCTCTTATGTCTGACACGATCAAGCGCTACCCCAGCCATCTGCCCTTCCCTTTCTCCAGGGCGATACGCGTGGGTGACTTCCTGTTTCTGTCCGGGCAAGTGCCCATGAATGCGCAGGGTGAAGTAGTACGCGGTGATATCAGCGTACAAACCGAAGCGGTGATGACCCGCATCAGCGAGACACTGGCCGAGTGCGGCGTGGGCTTTGATCAGGTCGTAAAGGCCACGGTGTGGCTATCGGACATGCAGCACTTCACCGGTTTCAATGAGGTCTACAAGCGTCATTTCCCTAACGGCTTCCCGGTGCGCTCCACCGTCGGCGCCCAGCTTGCGCTGGGGGTCGATGTCGAGGTCGAAGTTCAGGCCTGGCTAGGCGCCAGTTAATCCAGGGCATCGACTGTCAATGCGCTACCCCGCAGGTCAGTACCACCGCCTGCTACCAGCATAAAAACAATAAATCGAGGGAAGTCGTCATGAAAGAAAGTCTAAAAATCGCCGGAGCGTTTGTAGGCGTGATAGTCGGTGCTGGATTTGCTTCAGGCCGGGAGCTGATGTTGATGTTCGTCAGCTTCGGCGTCTGGGGACTGGTGGGCGCAGTGATCAGCGCCGCGTTCTTTACGTTTCTCGGGATGGCACTTGCCGGCATGGGCAGCCGATTACAGGCCACGTCGCACAAAGACGTGGTCTATAACCTGTGCGGGCGCTTTCTTGGGACTTTTGTCGACCTGATGATTACCTTTTTCATGTTTGCGGTGACTGTGGTGATGCTGGCGGGCGGTGGCGCGCTGTTGGAGCAGCAGTTCGACATACCGGCGATTCTGGGCAGCATTATCGTGACCGTAATCGTCGTGGCCGTTGTGTGCCTGGATGTGCACAAAGTCATTGGCGTCATTAGTGCAGCAACTCCTTTTCTGATTCTTACCGCAGTAGGAGTAGCACTGTACGGAGTCGCCACTCGCGACCTGAGTTTCCCGGAGCTCAACCAGTTGGCCAGCGAGCAGGAGGCCGGAGCGAATCATTGGTTACTGGGCGCCTTGCTGTACGTGTCCTACAACATTGTTGCCGGAGTGCCCATTTTGGCGATCATGGGTGGCGCCGCAAAAACCGAGAAGCAGGCCATGATGGGCGGCATCATCGGCGGTGCATTGTTGGGTTTGCTGATGCTGGTCATGAGTCTGGGGCTGCTTTCACGCCTGGACAGCGTGGCGGACTTGCCGATGCCGATGCTCTCGATTGCGACTGAAGCCTCGCCTATTCTGGGGCTGCTCATGGCCGTGATCATTTTTTGCATGATCCTCAACACGGCCGTAGGCACGCTGTATTCCTTTTGCGCGCGCGTGCTGCCGGTCGGCACCCACAAGTTCCGCCTCGGCTCCGTCGCCGCCGGCGCAATTGCCTTTGTCGGTAGTCTGGTCGGGTTTATCAGCCTGGTAGGTCAGGTGTACCCGCTGTTCGGCTACCTGGGTTTCCTGCTGATCGGTGCCGTACTGATTGGCTGGTTCCGCGCACGTCGACTGGTCACGGCCTGATCTTGAGCGCCTACTGCAGCGGGCAAAAAACCTATTTTTTGCCCGCTGTCCTGAACAGAGGCAGTGCCAGAAACAGCAGCCCGCCGCCCAGAAGCGTGGTGCCGAAACTGGCATGACCGGCCACTATCATTCCCAGCCCCGCGACGATCCCTGCCAGGCCGACAATTCGAATATTTTTGTCCGGTGATTTCAGTTCCATGCTGTCTGTACTCCCTTTGCGATTACCACACAGACTAGCAAAACTTGAGGCGAGCTTGCCAGACTGCGGTTTTACGCCTGTTTTATGAGGTAACCGACGATTGGTATGACGTTTGTCATGGCAAGGGAACTTGAGTTCTAAACTGAGTCCAATGAGGTTCTTATCGACTCAGGATTGCCAAGATGAACGCCACTTCCTCACACGGCTGGGTCTGGGCTTACCGAAAAGTCCGCAGTTTGCAATGCTCACGCCTGTCGTCTGCCTACAGGGCCACTTTGTATGTTTTACGGGGAGATACCGGCACGTTTCACAGTGACTTCAGTTGGCAGAAGAATCGTATCCGGCGATGAAGCCCTGAATACCCCCATTCCCACTGTAGGAGGGACCGCCCCGTCTACGACGCCGCGCTGTCGCGCAGCAAACAGGCCACCGAATATCTTCAGCATCCCCGAATCGGTTCCCTCTCCTTCGGGAGAGGGCTAGGGTGAGGGGGGCTCTTAGATCAAGATCAAAAGATCGCGAGCAAGCTCGCTCCTACAAAGCCTTTAAAATCAATCACTTATTTTATGTTTGATAGGAGCGAGCTTGACCTTGGGATTTATCGCAGCCTTCGTGCCTCGGCAGCGACTACGGGTTCTGTAGGAGCGAGCTTGCCTCGCGATCTCTTGACCTTAAAAGATCGCGAGGCGAGCTCGCTCCTACAAGGACCCCGGCGTTTAAAACGGGTAGTGCCGTGGCGTGTGTTGCACGCTGATCCAGTGGTCACGGGTGAATTCGTCAATCGCCCAGTCACCATTGAAACGGCCAAGCCCTGAGTTCTTTTCACCGCCAAAAGGTGCGTTGGCTTCGTCGTTGACCGGGATGTCGTTGACGTGGGTCATGCCTGCTCTCACTTTGCGGGCAAAGGTGACGGCGCGTTCCAGGTTGGTACTGAAGACTGCACTGGAAAGGCCGAATTCGGTGGCGTTGGCCAATTCCAGGGCATGGGCTTCGTCGCGGGCACGGATCAGCCCCACCAGCGGGCCGAAAATTTCATTGCGGGCAAGGTCCATGTCGACGGTAACTTCGCCGTAGACATGCGGCGCCATCAAGTTTCCATTACTGCCGCCTTCAAACAGCGGACGGGCCCCTTCAGCGCGGGCCAGTTCGATCTTTTCATGCAGGCCCTGCAGCTGTTTGGCGTTGATGACCGGGCCGATCACGGTGTCTTGCAGGTTAGGGTCGCCCACCTTGAGCCCTTTGACCCGCTCTACAAAACGCTCGGCAAAGGCCGAATACAAACGCTCGTCGATAATGATGCGGTTGATCGCCATGCAGATCTGCCCCTGGTGCAGGATTTTACCAAACACCGCAGCATTTACCGCCTGCTCCAGGTCAGCGTCTTCCAGCACGACAAACGGGCTGTTGCCGCCCAACTCCAACGCGACGTGCTTGAGGTGTTCGCCGCCGCTGGCGATTGCGCCAATACCGCGACCGACCGGGGTCGAGCCGGTAAAGGTGATGAGCGACGGCACCGGGTGCTCGACAAACGCATCGCCAATTTCACTGCCCGCACCCACCACCACACTCAATACGCCAGCCGGCAATCCGGCCTCTTCAAAGATGCGCGCCAGCAGCAAACCGCCACACACCGGGGTGTCGCTGGCCGGTTTGATGACCACAGCGTTGCCCAGCGCCAGCGCCGGGGCAATGGAGCGCTGGGTCAAGTGCAGCGGGAAGTTCCACGGACTGATAACGCCGACCACGCCAAGCGCGCTGCGATACACCCGGCTCTCTTTACCCGGTACGTTGGACTCGACGATGCGCCCGTGAACCCGCGCCGGGAAGGATGCTGACTCCAGCGCAATGGCCCGTGCCGCGCCCCATTCCAGTTGCGCCTTGAGCCGGGTACTGCCTGACTCGCGGATGAGCCAGTCGATGATTTCGTCGCGGCGCCGGTCAAACACCGCCACCACCTCATGCAACACCGCCGCTCGCGCCGAAGGACCAAGCGCAGCCCATTGCGGCTGCACCTCGGCGGCCTTGCGATAGGCAGCGTCGAGGTCGGCCCGGTTAGCCTGAGGGATTTCCAGCAGCAGCGAATCGTCGAACGGGTTAGTCACCCGCAGGTGTTTGCCGCCCGTGCCTTTACGCCACTCTCCGGCAATCGGTTGCAGATGAAAATCGCTGTAATGGGTCATGTCATGCTCCTTTTAAACAGATTCAGAGGCTTGGGTAATGGAAGACGTGGGGCGTACGTGAATGCACACGATGGCCAAAGCACCTATTACTCCGGGCAACGCGAACGCCAAAAAGTTCTGCTGGAAGGGCAAGTCCAGCGCCAACAGGCTGCCACCGAGCATCGGCCCGGCAATGGCCCCGAGGCGGCCAATCCCGGCGGCCCAGCCCACGCCGGTAGAACGGATATGCGCCGGATAAGAAATCGAAGCATAGGCATGAATCACCGCCAGAGTACCGATGGTGGTTGCGCCGGCAATCAGCAACAGCAGGTTAAGCAGGATCGGGCCGGGCTTGAAGCCGAGGGCGGCCAACGACAGCGCCGCCAGAACAAAAAACAACGCCAGAGTGCGCTGCACACCCAGACGGTCCGCCAGCCAGCCGCCGAACAGTGCGCCCACCGTGGCACCCACGTTGAGGGTCACCAGAAACGCGAGGCTCGAACCCAGGGGGTAACCACCGTGCGCCATAAGCTTGGGCAACCAGGTATTGAGCCCGTAGCTCATCAGCATGCACATGGCGAATGCTACCCACAGCAACAAGGTGGCCAGCGCCTGACCTTTGCTGAATAGCTGCGGCAGACGGGCAGCGCGGGTCTGTTTGTCATTGACCGGCAGGCTCAACGCAGTGCCGGGGCGATACGCCGGGTCGACTTTGACCAACAGTTGATCGAGCTCGCCACGGCGCCCCTTGAGGGCCAGAAACGCCGCCGACTCAGGCAGGTAACGCAGCATAAATGGCACCGCCAACACCGGCAGGACGGCCACGTAAAACACCGCCTGCCAGCCCCACTGCGGGATCACCGCAATCGCCAGCAAGGCCGACAGCACCGCGCCCACCGAGTAGAAGCTCGACATCACGGTAATCATGGTGCTGCGCCGCCCTTCGGGGGCGAACTCGCTGATCAGGTTGATCGCACTCGGCACCAGCGCGCCTAAGGCCAGGCCCGTCACCAGACGGCAGGCGCCCAGCTCGAAAGGCGTGGTGGCGTGCCCGGTGAGAAATGCCGCCAGGCTGGCCAGCAAGGTGGTGAGGATGATCAGCTTGCGCCGTCCAAAACGGTCGGCCAAGGGCGCAATCAGGGTGCCGCCGAACAGCATGCCGAACAACGCGCAACTGCCCAGGGTGCCGGCTTCGATCGCAGACAATTGCCAGTCCTGCATCAACTGCGGCACCACCGAGCCATAGATCACCATGTCGTAGCCATCGAACAGCATGATGAAACAGCCCCACATCAGTATCAGCAGGTGCGTGCGATTAAACGGTGCGGCGTCGATCACTTCACTGACGGAAGTTTTGTTCATAACCACCTCTTTTTTTATTGTTGTTGTCGTGCGGTATCAGGCCCGTTTCCCCAGACAAGGCTCGGGCCTGACGTGGGCTGCTAAGGCTCGATGGTGAGCGTCGGCACCTCGATCAAGACCGGGCGCTGGCCCGCCAAGGCCTCAGTGAATGCTGCGGCAAACTGCTCGGCGGTGTCGGTGCGCAAGGCGTGTACGCCGTACCCCTGGGCAATCGCGCAAAAGTCCAGGCCCGGCACATCCAGCCCCGGCGCATCGCTGACGTTTAATACATCGGCAAACCAGCGCAAGGCGCCGTACGTACCGTTTTTAAGGATGATGAACACCACAGGGATGCCATATTGCGCCGCCGTCCACAGCGCCGTAATACCGTAGTTGGCCGAGCCGTCACCAATAATGCCGACTACCCGCCGCTCTGGCGTGGCCAGTTGCACGCCGACCGCCGCAGGCAAGCCAAAGCCCAGGCCACCGGCGGCCGGAAAAAAGTAACTGCCCGGCTCGCGCATTTCGACGCGCTGCCAGAACGCCCCCACGGTTGACGTGGACTCCTTGACGTAGATGGTGTCTTTGGGCGCCAGTTGGTCGATCAGGTCAAAGATGGTTTCCGGGCGCAGCAAACCACCCTCCTCGACAACCGCTGGCGGGCGCGGCAAGGCCTGGGGCATTGCCCGCGCGCCGGGTGCAACCTCAGCCACCAGGGCTTCAAGGGTCAGGGCAATATCCGCCACCAGCGCATCGCCCATCGGCGCACGCGCCGCCTCGCCCGGATCACAGGTGATGTGCAGCAGTTGCGTGCCCGCTGGCAGGTAGTCACCGGGGGCGAACTGGTGATAACGAAACACCGGCGCGCCCACCACTAGAATCACATCATGGTCCGCCAACTGGCGGCTGATCCCGGCAATCGCCGCGGGAAGCACACCGCGAAAACACGGATGACGAGTCGGGAACGGGCAGCGCGATGCCGAAGGGGCCACCCATACGGGCATGCGCAGTTTTTCCGCCAGTTGCACGGCCAGCGCGTTGCTGCCACTGCCATCTACGTCCGGGCCGAGCACCAACACCGGGTTACGCGCGCTCGACAGGCGCTGCCCCCAGTCGTGCAACTGCGCGGGCGACGGCACACCGGCGCTTGCCACGTGGCGCCGGGCCAAGTGCTCAACCCCGGCAGGGGCTTCGCAGGCCCAATCGTCATACGGGATGGACACATACACCGGACCACGGGGCGCCAGGCTGGCCATGTGAATGGCCTGGCTCAGGGTGCGCGGCACGTCCTGCGCCGAGGCCGGTTCGTGGCTCCACTTCACCAGAGGCTTGGGCAACTGCGCGGCATCGACGTTGGCCAGCATCGCTTCGACACCGATCATCGAACGCACTTGCTGCCCGGCGGTAATCACCAGCGGGCTGTGGGAGTACCAGGCATTGGTCAGCGCGCCCATGCCGTTACCGGTGCCTGCCGCAGCGTGCAGGTTGACGAAGGTCGGTTTGCCGGTGGCCAGGGCAAAGCCGTCGGCCATGCCCACCACGGCGCCTTCGTGCAGGCCGAGGATGTAGCTGAAATCTTCGGGGAACCCCTTCAGAAACGGCAGCTCATTGGAGCCGGGGTTGCCAAAAATGGTGGTCAGGCCTTGCTCGCGCAGAATGTCGTAAGTGGCAGAGTGAACGGTTTTCATAGGGACCCTTGCAGCTGTTTTTAGACTTTGGGTTACTCTTGCAGCTGCCAGTTGATTGATCAAATCGATACTATCTCTATTAAAAATAAGCCCCATCTATATCGCTGTAGCCACTTGAGGCGCCATGAGCCACATCGACCTGAACCTGATCCGCACCTTCATCACTCTGTATGAAGCCCGCAGCGTGACCCTGGCCGCAGAACGTCTGTTCGTCACCCAGCCTTCCGTGAGCTATGGCCTGGCCCGCCTGCGCGAGCTGTTCGATGACAAATTGTTCAGCCGCACCCGAGACGGCATTCAGCCGACATTTGTCGCGCAGCAGCTCTACCCCACGCTGCGTGATTGTCTGACACGCATTGAGGGCGCCGTGCAGAGCACTCGCCAGTTTGACCCGGCAACCACTGAGCGCCGCTTTCGCATTGCGCTCTCGGATCTGGGGGAGATGGGCTTTTTATCGCTGATTCTGGCGCGCCTGAATCGCGAGGCACCGCAGGCGGAGGTCGAAGTCATACCGCTGCAGGTCGACCAGGTGGGTGAATGGCTGGCCAGCGCCAAGATCGACGCCGCGATCTGCCGCCATCCGGTGCCCGGCACCCACAACCGGGTGCTGATGCATGAGCGCTATACCTGCTTGCTCAGCGCCAGTCATCCGCGCATCCGCGAGCACATCAATCTGCAACAGTTTCTCGCCGAACGGCACGTCACCGTGACCCGTACCTCCGGCCACGGCAGCATTGAAGACGTCTTGAAGAGCATGAATGTCGAGCGACGGATAAACCTGCACGTGCCGCATTTTTCCGTGCTGCCGAAAATTCTTCCGGGCACCGACCTGCTGGCCGTGCTGCCTGAGCAGATCGCCAGATTATTTGTGCATGACGGGGGGTTGCAAATGCTGGACTTGCCGTTCCAGGTGCCCGAGTTCGATGTCTCGTTGCACTGGAACCCCAACAGTGAGAGTTCGGCGGCGCTGCGCTGGTTTTGCGCAACCATTGCCGATGCGATTATCAGCGGCCAGGTTTAAAGGCCACCCACCCTGGCCAGCGTGTTTGCTGACCAGGGTTTAAGGCACAGATCAGGTTATGGACGAACCGCCGTCACTTCGATTTCTACCAGGTAGTTGGGGTTGGCCAGACCTGCCACCTGGAACGCTGAGCGGGTTGGCAACTTGGGCTGGGCAGCCGTGCCAAAGAACTGGGTGTAGCCCTTCATAAAGCCGGCGAAATCCATCTTGCCGGTTTCAGGCGTGCCCACCAGATAGACCTGCATTTTCACCACATCGCCCATGGTCAGATTGAGGCTTTTCAACGTGCCTTCAATGTTCTTCAGCACATTGACGGTCTGCACTTCGGTGTCGCCATAAGCGGCCAGTGTCTTGGGATCGGCCTTGCTGTCGGCAATTGGCGGCACCACACCACTGAGGTTGACCACGGTGGCCCCTGGCGGAATTTCCACGGCCAGGGAGATCGGGAAATCAGAGTTTGGCAGCTTGTGCCGGATCACTTCAGCAGCGTTAACCTGCGTGGCCATGAGGCCGCCCAACAAAGAGGTCAGCAGGACGGTGGTGATGATGGTCTTCGACATTGTTTATTCCTTTAGGGATGAAAAAACGTAATCCATGGAGACTTTCAGCGCTGGGTGAGAACCCTAACCTCTTCGGCCGTGACCGTATCGGGGTATTGATTACCAAAATGTGTGCGGACATAGTTGACCACCGCAGCAATCTGCTGGTCATCCATGTACTTTTTGAAGCCCGGCATACCGCCTTGCCCGGAGGCCACCATGTATATCGGGTACACCTTGGCGCCTAGCTTGGAGTTGGTCGACAGCGCCGGGTAAGCCCCGGCACCGTGAGCCCCCTGGCCTTGGGCCATGTGGCAGCCCTGGCAGACTTGATTAAACAGCGCTTCGCCGGTCTGTTCTTCGAACTTGCCGGAGGTGGACAGGATCGGAGCGTCAGCGGCAAACGCCGTCGCGCTGCCCATCAGGCCCCACAACACAGCGGTGGACATAATCGTACGCATGGCTAACTCCCTGTCAGGCGGTTTTAGTGCTGGCGATGATGTGGGTGTGCAGGCGCTTGATCGCATCGTGCGACGACAAAATAGCGCCCTCCATCCAGGCTGGAATGTACGAGGCATGCTCACCCGCGAGCACAATGCGGCCGTCGATCTGGCACAGATTTTTGTAGTGCTGCTGGCGCGTCTCGGGCGTCCATAAGCCGTAGCAGCCGTTAGTCCACGGCACACGATGCCAGCCAACGGCGATGCCGTTTTCGAATTCGCTCGGGTATTGCGGGTGAATCTGCGCGCCAAACTCCACAGCCTTTTGCACGCGCATTTGCGGGCTCATGGCGGTAAATTCGTAAGCATTCGGGCCCCAGATATACGCCCCTAGCAGCACGCCCTTGCCTTGCTTGCCATAGTCGGTGCTCGGGTAGCTGATCTTGCTGACGGGCGTGTCGGTGTAGGTGATGCCGCCGTAGATATGCTCGTCCTGTTCCCAGAAACGCCGCTTGAACTGCAAGCCGACCTTCACCGAAGACTCGTAAGGCACGGCGCGAATGGCGCTCATCATCGGCGCGCTGACGTCGATGGGCAGTTGCCCAAGGATCGACAGCGGCAAGGTGCACACGCACCAGTCCGCCTGCTCTTGCTGTGCCCCGCCGCTGCCATCACTGTTTTGATAGGTCACCGTCACGCCGTTGGCATCTTGCTGAATGCGCGTGACCTTGGCGTTGTAATGAATCAGGTCATTCACCTGTTTCTGAAAGGCCTGGGCAATCATGTCCATACCACCCACCGGCTGGAAAATGCTGCTTTGGAACTCGTACTCCTTGCCGCTGGCGATGCTTTGCCAGAGGTTGGAATCGAGCAGCGCCTTGCAGTCAATGGGCTCGGATGGCACTGCCTCGGGCATCAGACCGCCGCCGTCATCCACAGCAAAACCCCGGCGCAGGCTGGTTTCCAGGGACTTCTTGTAGGCGTTGTTGGCATCCAGCGCGCCCCACTTGCGCATCACTTCCAGCAAGCGTTCGCGGTCCTCGCGGGTCAGGGCCTGGTCCAGGCCGTGCTGGTTGACGGCCTTGCTCAGCAGTTCGGCAACATGCCCCTGAAAGTCGGCCTGCACCTCGCGATAACGCTGCGGCTTGCCACCAAACGCCTTGGTGGAATGCACCATGGCGTTGTAATTGACCTGAATAAAGGGCTCCAGCGCGACACCGAACTTATGGCAGTAATCGAGCACTGCATGGTGATGGTAAGGGATACGCCACGGCCCGGGATTGAGGTACAAGCCCTTATCAAACTCGCACTGCTGGGTCGCACCGCCCAACTCGGTAAAGCGGTCGCCGCCGCGCAAGGTCCAGCAACGCCCGCCCGGCTTGGCATTGAACTCCAGGACCTTGACCTGGTACCCGGCCTTACGCAGCTCGTAAGCGGCAGTCATGCCCGCCAGCCCTGCCCCGAGAATCAATACACGGGTGCCCTTGGGCGCGCCGCTCAAGGCAAAATTGCGCTCGTAGGTGGATTCCGCGGCAAAGCTCAAGGCGCTCATTGCCTGATACATCGCAGCGGCACCCGCTGTCACACCGATCCAGTTCAGTACCTTGCGGCGACTCACAACCATTGCTTGCTCTTGCATGATCAGTCCTTTGAAGCGAAAGAAAATATCTGTGCCTGCAAGGGCCTGGAGCAAGGGCTGTGCCAGCCTGTCAAAACCACTAAAAATGAAGAAATTTTCATAAAAATACGCATGCGGATGCATCGGCATCGATCATGCGCGGCTGCTTTTGGTGCGCAGGGGGTGCGCCATCACTGGGCACAATCAGAACGGGCGTGCACGATGAAAACTGTAGGAGCGAGCTTGTCTCGCGATCTTTTGATCAGGCTCTTTTTACGGCCGCTGCGCGCCCGGACGTAGCCTCGCAAAGCTCGTCAACTGCTACGGGGGTACGCGATAAAACTGTAGGAGCGAGCTTGCCTCGCGATCTTTTGATCTAGCTCTTTTTACGGCCGCTGCGCGCCCGGACGTAGCCTCGCAAAGCTCGACAACTGCTACGGGGGTACGCGATAAAACTGTAGGAGCGAGCTTGCCTCGCGATCTTTTGATCTGGCTCTTTTTCGGCCGCTGCGCGCCCGGACGTAGCCTCGCAAAGCTCGTCAACTGCTACGGGGGTACGCGATACAACTGTAGGAGCGAGCTTGCCTCGCGATCTTTTGATCTTGGCTCTTTTTACGGCCGCTGCGCGCCCGGACGTAGCCTCGCAAAGCTCGTCAACTGCTACGGGGGTACGCGATTCAAACTCGCGATCTTTTGATCTGGCTCTTTTTACGGCCGCTGCGCGCCCGGACGTAGCCTCGCAAAGCTCGTCAACTGCTACGAGGGTACGCAATTCAAGCTCGCTCCTACAGATATCCAAGAGATTTATAGAACACAGCACCCGCTCTATGAGAATCTTGCAGCCCCTGCTGTGTGGGTCTTGCGGAGAGTTCCCCTTTGGTTTCATTAAATGATTGGCTGAGCTTCACCTTTATCGCCATGCTCGTGACGCTCACCCCCGGGCCTGCGGTGATCATGTCGTTGTCCAACTCCATCAGCCATGGCCCGTGGCGGGCGATGATCGGTTCGCTGGGCAATGCCATCGGGCTGCTGCTGATTGCCTCGGCCACCAGTGCCGGCCTCGGTGCACTATTAATCGCGTCTGCCACGGCATTCCTGGTACTGAAGGTCGCGGGGGCCAGTTACCTGATTTATCTAGGCATCAAACAGTGGCGCAGCCGCAATCGCGCGTTTGATAACGTGCAGGCCAATCCCTCGGAAAATCTGTCGGGCTGGAAGCTGTTCACCAAGGGCTTCTCGGTCGCGATTACCAACCCCAAAGCCATCCTGTTCTTTGCCGCCTTCTTGCCGCAGTTCATTCAGGGCGGTGACTCCAGCCTGTCTTACCTGGCCGTGCTGATCATCACGTTTGCCGGCTGCTCGATTGTCGCTCACCTGTTTTATGCCCTGCTCGCACAGACGCTAAAAGGCTATTTGGCGACGCCAGCGCGGGCCAAAGCCCTAAACCGCTTGTTTGGCGCCTCGTTTATGGGCCTGGGCATCAGCCTGTTGACCATCCGCGGCAAAGTGGCCTGACCCCGCAACACAGGAGCTGGACGCTATGTTCAGCTCCACCCCTCCAGGCGCATCGTCGCTCGCACCAGCCGCTGTTCTTCGTTTTCGATCTCTTTAAGACTTTCACTGATGCTCTGAATATGGGCGATGGCGGCCTTGCGCGCCTGCTCCGGCAAGCGACCGGTCACGGCGTTGTACAGCCGCGCGTGCTGGCGGTCGATTTGGCGCTTTTGCGGCTCGCGGTGGTAGAGGTTATTGACCGACGCAAACACCGTGTTCAACAACAGATCAGTGAGTGAACGCAGGGTCTGCACCAGCACCGGATTATGCGACGCCTCACAAATGGCCAGGTGAAAGGCATGGTCCAGGCGTGCATGGGCAGACGCATCGAGAGAGCGGTTATGCGCATCGAGCAAGGCGTGATAACTGCGGGTGATCAGCACAAAATCGGCGTCAGTACCGCGCAAGGCGGCCAGCCGTGCAGATTCGCCCTCCAGCAAGCTGCGCACTTCAAACAGGTCATACAGCGTGCGCGGTTGCGAGCTGAACAAGTGCATCAGCGGCGACGCGCTCGCCTCGCCGGAAAGATCAGCAACGAAAGAACCCTTGCCCTGCTCGGTCTTGATGATGCCGCGAGCGCGCAGCAGCTTCAGGCCTTCACGCAGGGCGGTACGGGACACGCCGAGTTTTTCGGTCAGGCGCCGTTCCGAGGGCAGCAACTGCCCGGTCTTGAGGACGCCATCAACGATCAGGCGCTCGATGCGCTCACACACCACATCGGCCACTTGCGGGTTACGCGGTAATTCCATTCTGTCCATAAACCCTCCAACTGGTACGACCAGTTCGGTCGGCACAATCCTGTCGGTTTGCGCATACACCTAACGCATTGTTTTTAAATTTATTTTTATTTGAAACAAACAAGCGGCGCTGCAAAAACTGGTTCGACCAGTTCAACAACGTATGGACAGTAAATCGCCTCGGGCCAATGATGCAAGCCAGCACTCTCCGGCAACGGACCTCTAATAAAAATAAACAGGTGTCGCCCACCGACCATGAATATTCTTTACGACGAAGCCGTCGACGGGGTTCTGCCCGACGTCGACAAAAAAGCGCTGCTGCTGGCCCTGCAAACACAGGTGCCCGACCTGAAAATCCTGCATGAGCCTGAGGAACTGAAGCCCTACGAGTGCGACGGTCTGTCGGCCTATCGCACCACGCCGATGCTGGTGGTCCTGCCCCATCATCTTGAGCAGGTGCAGACCGTGCTGCGGCTCTGCCATGAGCACAAGGTGCCGGTGGTCGCACGCGGCGCGGGCACGGGCTTGTCGGGCGGCGCCTTGCCATTGGAAAAAGGCTTGCTGCTGGTGATGGCGCGCTTCAACAACATCCTCCACATCGATGCCGCCGCCCGCACCGCGCGGGTTCAGCCGGGGGTGCGCAACTTGGCGATCTCCCAGGCTGCCGCGCCCTATGGCTTGTACTACGCGCCGGACCCTTCGTCACAAATCGCCTGTTCGATTGGCGGTAATGTGGCCGAAAACGCCGGTGGCGTGCATTGCCTGAAGTACGGCCTGACCGTGCACAACGTGTTGCAGGTCGAGATCCTCACGGTGGACGGCGAACACCTGACCCTCGGCTCGCAAGCACTCGACTCGCCGGGGCTGGACCTGTTGGCGCTGTTCACGGGTTCCGAGGGCATGCTCGGGGTAATCACCGAAGTCACCGTCAAGCTGCTGCCCAAGCCGCAAACCGCCAAGGTGCTGCTGGCCGCGTTCGATTCGGTCGAGAAAGCCGGGCGCGCGGTGGGCGACATCATTGCGGCGGGGATTATTCCGGGCGGTCTGGAAATGATGGACAACCTGGCGATTCGCGCCGCCGAAGACTTTATCCACGCCGGTTACCCGGTCGACGCCGAAGCCATCCTGTTGTGCGAACTCGATGGCGTAGAGGCCGACGTGCACGATGACTGCGAGCGCGTGCGCCAGGTGCTGGAACTCGCGGGGGCCACCGAAGTGCGCCAGGCCCAGGATGAGGCCGAGCGCGTGCGGTTCTGGGCCGGACGCAAAAATGCGTTCCCGGCGGTGGGCCGCCTCTCGCCGGACTATTACTGCATGGACGGCACCATCCCACGCCGCGAGCTGCCCGGCGTGTTGCAAGCGATCGCTGCACTGTCAGCCGAATACGACTTGCGCGTGGCCAACGTGTTTCACGCCGGTGACGGCAATATGCACCCGTTGATCCTGTTTGATGCCAACCAACCCGGCGAGCTGGACCGCGCCGAAGCGCTGGGCGGCAAGATCCTCGAACTGTGCGTGAAAGTCGGCGGCAGCATTACCGGCGAACACGGCGTGGGCCGCGAAAAAATCAACCAGATGTGCGCGCAGTTCAACAGTGATGAGCTGACCCTGTTCCATGCCGTCAAAGCCGCGTTCGACCCCGGCGGGCTGCTCAACCCCGGCAAGAACATCCCCACCCTGCACCGCTGCGCCGAATTTGGCGCGATGCACGTGCACATGGGCCAGTTGCCCTTCCCTGAACTGGAGCGTTTTTGATGCGCAGTGAACATGATGTCGACAACAGCGCCGCGTTGCTGCAGCAGGTCAACCAGGCCCTGCACAGCGCCACGCCCTTGCGCATTCAGGGGGCTGACAGCAAGGCGTTTCTGAGCCGCCCGATGACTGGCGAAGTGCTCGACACCCGCAGCCACCGGGGCATCGTCAGCTACGACCCGACGGAATTGGTGATCACCGCTCGCTGCGGCACGCCACTGAGTGAACTGGCCGCAGCCCTGGACGCGGCGCAACAGATGTTGCCATGCGAACCGCCGTCTTTCGGCAGCCACGCAACCGTGGGCGGCATGGTCGCCAGCGGGCTGTCCGGGCCACGTCGCCCGTGGGCCGGATCGGTGCGTGACTACGTGCTGGGTACCCGCGTGATCACCGGGCACGGCAAGCACTTGCGCTTTGGTGGCGAGGTGATGAAAAACGTCGCCGGTTATGACCTGTCGCGCTTGATGGCCGCCAGTTATGGCGCATTGGGGGTGATCACCGAGGTGTCGCTCAAGGTTCTGCCCAAACCGCGTCAGGCCTTGAGCATCAGCCTTGAGATCGACCCTGACCGGGCCCTGCAACGCCTGGCGCAATGGGGCCAGGAGCCGCTGCCGATCAGCGCCGCGTGCCACGACGGGCAGCGCCTGCACCTTCGCCTTGAAGGCGGCGAAGGGTCGGTGGCGGCTGCCCATGACAGGCTGGGCGGCGAGTTGCTGGACGCCGCCTATTGGGCGGATTTGAACGAGCAACGCCTGGATTACTTTGCTCAAGGCCAGCCGCTGTGGCGCTTGTCCTTGCCCAACAACACCGCGCCACTGGCCCTGCCCGGCCAGCAGTTGATCGACTGGGGCGGCGCCCAGCGCTGGCTCAAATCGGATGCCGATGCGGCCTTTATCCGCCGTGTGGTTGAAGAAGTGGGCGGGCATGCGACCTGCTACACACCCGGCCTGACTGACAGCCCGTTCCAACCGTTGCCGGCAGCCCTGATGCGCTACCACCGCAATCTCAAGCAACAACTCGACCCCAAGGGTATTTTCAACCCCGGGCGCCTGTACGCGGAGCTTTGAGCCATGCAAACCACTTTGAGCCAAGAGGCCCGGCAACTGCCCCGTGCCGAAGAAGCCGAACGCATCCTGCGGTCCTGCGTGCACTGCGGTTTCTGCAATGCCACCTGCCCGACGTATCAATTGCTCGGCGATGAACTGGACGGCCCGCGCGGGCGGATTTACCTGATCAAGCAAGTGCTGGAAGGCAACGACGTCACCCGCAAAACCCAAGCGCATCTGGACCGTTGTCTGTCGTGTCGCAATTGCGAAACCACCTGCCCTTCCGGGGTCGATTACCACAACCTGCTGGACATCGGCCGGGCGGTGGTGGACGCGGCGGTGCAGCGGCCGCTTGGCCAGCGCCTGTTGCGCGAGGGGTTACGCGCCGTGGTGCCCAAACCGGGCCTGTTTAAAGGGTTGCTGGGCAGCGGTCAGGTGTTTCGCGCCGTGTTGCCCGCGACCTTGCAAAGCAAGCTGCCACACAACGTCGAGCCTGCCAAAGCACGCCCGACCCGCCGTCATGCCCGTCAGGTATTGATGCTCGAAGGCTGCGTGCAACCCGGCTTGTCGCCTAACACCAACGCGGCCACCGCCCGCGTGCTGGACCGGCTGGGCATCAGCATCACGCCAGGCCGTGAGGCCGGTTGTTGTGGCGCCGTGGATTACCACCTCGACGCACAAGCCGCGGGCCTGAACCGGGCCCGGCGCAACATCGACGCCTGGTGGCCAAGCATTGAACAAGGCGCCGAAGCCATCGTGCAAACCGCCAGCGGCTGCGGGGCCTTTATCAAAGAATACGGGCACTTGCTGAGCAGCGATCCGGCGTATGCCGACAAGGCCAAAAAGGTCAGTGCCCTGGTCAAGGACCTGGTTGAGGTGTTGCGCAACGAGCCTCTGGAAACCCTTGCCATCAGCAGCAGCCAGCGGGTGGCCTTCCATTGCCCGTGCACCTTGCAGCACGCACAAAAGCTCGGCGGCGCGGTGGAATCCGTCCTCACCCGCCTGGGTTTTAACCTCACTGCGGTGCCTGACAGCCATTTGTGCTGCGGCTCGGCAGGCACTTATTCGCTGACCCAACCCGAATTGTCGCGGCAACTGCGCGATAACAAGTTGAACGCGCTGGAAAGCGGCAAACCCGAGGTCATCATCACCGCCAATATCGGCTGCCAGACCCACCTTAACGGTGCCGGACGCACCCCGGTGCGGCACTGGATCGAGCTGGTCGAAGCGGCATTGCCTTAACCCCCAACTCACTTGAGACCTGTCATGAAAAGCAAAGCCGTATTGAGCCAGACCGAAGTCCAGCAGATTCTCAAGGCTGCCCGCCTCGAGGCGCAAAACAACCAATGGGCCGTGAGCATCGCGATTGTCGATGACGGCGGCCACCCGCTGGCCCTGGAGCGGCTCGATGAGTGCGCGCCGATCAGCGCCTACATCGCCACCGAAAAAGCCCGCACCTCCGCCCTGGGCCGCCGCGAGTCCAAAGGCTACGAAGACATGGTCAATGGCGGCCGCCATGCGTTTTTGTCCGCGCCGTTGCTGACCTCCCTTGAAGGCGGCGTGCCGATCATCGTCGACGGCCAGGTCATCGGAGCCATTGGCGTGTCCGGGGTCACCTCCGTGCAAGA
Source organism: Pseudomonas helleri (assembly GCF_001043025.1). Classification (GTDB taxonomy): domain Bacteria; phylum Pseudomonadota; class Gammaproteobacteria; order Pseudomonadales; family Pseudomonadaceae; genus Aquipseudomonas; species Aquipseudomonas helleri. Next base: position 186,414 of record NZ_JYLD01000006.1, read on the forward strand.
CGCGCAAGTCGCCAAAGCTGGCGCGCACAGCCTCAAATAAACCGAACTGAAGGAGAGATAACAGTGAGCGATTTTGTTAACTGCCACGGCCTCAAGGTTGCACCTGTGCTGCACCACTTCATTGAACACGACGTGCTGCCGGGCACCGGGCTGGATGCACAAGCGTTCTGGAGCGGTTTCGCCGGGCTGGTGCACGAACTGGCGCCGATCAACCGCGCCCTGTTGGCCGAGCGTGATCGCCTGCAAGGCGAACTCGACACCTGGCACCGTGCGCACCCCGGCCCGATCACCGACATGGCGGCGTACCGCAGCTTCCTCAGCGGCATTGGCTACCTGCAAGCGCAACCGGAGCAGGTCAAGGTCAACACGGCCAACGTCGACAGCGAAATCAGCACACAGGCCGGGCCACAGTTGGTGGTGCCTGCCGCCAATGCGCGCTACGCCCTGAATGCGGCCAATGCCCGCTGGGGTTCGCTGTACGACGCGCTCTATGGCACCGATGTGATCGCCAGCGACGGCGGTGCTGAAGCGGGTCGCGCCTACAACCCGCTGCGCGGGGCCAAAGTGATTGCGTTTGCCCGGGCGTTTCTGGATCAGGCGTTCCCGCTGCAAAAGGGCTCGCACGTGGATGCCACGCGCTACCAGATTGAAGGCAGAACCCTGCTGGTCAGCCTCAAAGATGGCAGCCAGAGCGGTTTGGCCAACGCCGCCCAATACCTTGGTTATCAAGGTGCGCCCGCCGAGCCGACGGCCATTGTGCTCAAGCACAATGACCTGCACGTTGAAATCCAGATCGACCGCCACAGCGTCATCGGCCAGTCGGACGCCGCAGGGGTCAAAGACCTGCTGATGGAGGCCGCACTCTCGACCATCATCGACAGTGAAGACTCGGTAGCAGCGGTCGACGCAGACGACAAGGTGCAGGTCTATCGCAACTGGCTGGGCCTGATGAAGGGCGACCTTAAAGAAGACCTGGTCAAAAACGGCAAAACCATCACCCGACGCCTCAACCCCGACCGCGAATACACCGGCACCGACGGCTCGCCGCTGACGCTGCCCGGGCGCTCGTTGCTGTTTATTCGCAACGTCGGGCACCTGATGACCAACCCGGCGATCCTCGATAACCAGGGACTGGAAATTCCCGAAGGGATTCTCGACGGCGTCATCACCAGCCTGATCGCCGTGCATGACCTGCAACGCCGGGGCAACTCCCGCGCCGGCAGCGTGTACATCGTCAAACCGAAAATGCACGGCCCGGCCGAAGTGGCGTTCGCCGAGCAGTTATTCAGCCGGGTCGAAGACCTTCTGCAGCTCAAACGGCACACCCTGAAAATGGGCATCATGGACGAAGAGCGGCGCACCAGCGTCAACCTCAAGGCCTGCATTGGCGCCGCCGCGTCACGGGTGGCGTTCATCAATACCGGCTTTCTCGACCGCACCGGCGACGAAATCCACAGCGCCATGCAAGCCGGGGCGATGCTGCGCAAGGGCGACATGAAAGGCACGCCGTGGATTGCCGCCTACGAGCGCAACAACGTGCTGGTGGGGCTTGATTGCAACTTGCGCGGTCGCGCACAGATCGGCAAAGGCATGTGGGCCATGCCGGACCGGATGGCCGACATGCTGCAACAGAAAATCGCCCACCCCCAAGCCGGTGCCACCACCGCCTGGGTGCCTTCACCCACGGCGGCGACCCTGCATGCGCTGCATTACCACCAGGTGTCGGTACACGACGTGCAAACCACCCTCGAACAGACCCGCTACGCCGACGTCAGCGAATCCCTGCTTGAAGGACTGCTCAGCGTGCCGGTGGTGAGCAAGGCCGAATGGTCAGCGGACGCCATTCGCGAAGAAGTCGAAAACAATGCCCAAGGCTTGCTGGGCTACGTGGTGCGCTGGGTTGAACAAGGCATTGGTTGCTCCAAAGTGCCCGACATTCACGACGTGGGCCTGATGGAAGACCGCGCGACGTTGCGTATTTCCAGCCAGCACATCGCCAACTGGCTGCTGCATGGCGTGATCAGCCGCGAGCAAACCCTCGAAATCTTGCAGCGCATGGCCCGGGTGGTTGACCAGCAAAACGCCGACGATCCGCAGTACACGCCCATGGCGGCAAATTTTGATCAATCGGTCGCGTTTCAAGCGGCGTGCGCGTTGGTGTTTGAAGGGTGCGCGCAACCCAATGGCTACACCGAGCCGCTGCTGCACACGTTCCGGCTGGCGTATAAACAGTCGCAGGGGTAAACCTTGACGCAGCCTCGCGCTGCTCGGCAGCGACTACAGGGATGACAAACGTGTAGTCGCTGCCGAGCAACGCGAGGCTGCGATCTTTAAATCGATCGCAACATGCCAAAACGTAGTACCCCTCTATTACCTGCCCCGCTGCAATTGGTCTCATGATCCATTGGAATGTGCTTATAACAAGAACCAGAATTCCAAGGCAGGATGAGGCAATGGCAAAGTTTATTCATTCCATGATCCGCGTAGGCGATCTCGAAAAATCCATGCATTTCTATCAGCAGGCGTTTGGGCTTATCGAGTCACATCGCCTGGAGTTTGACGACTTCTCACTGGTGTATCTGCGCGACATCGAGAGTGGCGCAGAAATAGAACTCACCTGGAACAAGGGCCAGGCCGAGTACACCCACGGCACGGGCTACGGGCACGCCGCCTTCGTGGTCGATGATCTCGATCAGCAGTTCAAGCGCCTCAGCGACTTGCAGTGGTCGCCCGCCCCCATCAAAGAATTTAAAAGAGACGGCGAACTGCTCGCGCGGTTCTTTTTTATCCAGGACCCCGATGGCTACAAGATCGAGGTGCTGCAACGTGGAGGTCACTATCAATAGAAACACCTGATTGCTTTAAACCGGCGTCCGGCTGGACGGGCTTACTGCTGTCACCCGCTCCCGCCAACCCGCGACCTGTGATTTGCCTGTGACACTGTTACTCCTATAAAAATAACAAGGAGACATTTCATGCAAGACCTAAAGGTCAATCGTCGTCGCTTTCTGCAAGGAAGTGGCGGGCTGCTGTTAGGCACCCTCGTGTTCAGTTCCGGCCCCATCGCGCTGCTGGCTCCCAGCCAGTCCTGGGCCATGGAAATGAACACACTCCCCAGTCATGCAGCGACGCAATTGTTGCTTGTGGTGCGGCGCATTTATCCCCATGACCGCATGGAAGACGCTGTCTACGCCTTTGCTGTGAAGGCGCTGGATGAGCGCGCATCGGCCGACCCTTCAATTCTGCCGCAGCTGGAAAAAGGCCTCGCCGAACTGGACACGCTGGCGGGCGGCAAGTGGGCGAGCCTGGATGAAAACCAGCAAGTGGCCCTGCTTGAAAAAATCCAGAACAGCGACTTTTTCAAGTTGGTGCGCGGCACGTCGGTCAATTCGCTGTACAGCAATGAACTGGCCTACGAGCACTTCGGCTACGAAGGCGCCTCCTTCCCTAAAGGCGGCTACCTGATGCGCGGCTTCAATGACCTGAAGTGGCTACCCGCCGCGCCAGCCGATGCCAGTCCCAGTGCGTTTTGAGGAGCAGCGAACATGACGACTTACAGTTTTGACGACGATTCGGTAGTGATCATCATCGGCTCCGGCGCAGGCGGCGGCACGCTGGCCAACGAGTTGTGCCAAAAAGGCATCCCGGTGGTGTTGCTGGAGGCCGGTGCGCGGCAATCCCCGGCAACCTTTATCAACGATGAATGGCCTTCGTTTGCGCAATTGTCCTGGGGCGACACCCGCACCACGTCGGGCTCGTGGCAGATCGCCAAAGACTTCCCCAACCTGCCCGCCTGGATCTGCAAAACCGTGGGCGGCACCACCACCCACTGGGCCGGTGCCAGTATTCGCCTGCAAGAACACGAATTTCGCGCACGCCAGATGTACGGCGATGTCAAAGACGCCAACCTGCTGGACTGGCCCTTGACCTTGGCTGAACTGGAGCCCTATTACGAACGCGCCGAAAACAAAATGGGCGTCACCCGCACCCACGATATCCCCGGCTTACCGGGCAACAACAATTTCCAGGTGATGTACAACGGCGCCAAAAAGCTCGGCTACAAGGAGTGTTCAACCGGGCACATGGCAATCAACAGCCGTGGCCGGGATGGCCGCGCACAATGCATGCAGCTCGGGTTCTGTTTCCAGGGCTGCAAGATGGGCGCGAAGTGGTCCACGCTGTATACCGAAATCCCCGCCGCCGAAGCCACCGGCAAGCTCGACTTGCGCACCCAGGCCCATGCCGTGCGCATCGAACATGACGCCAAGGGCCGCGCCAATGCCGTGGTCTATGCCGATGCCCAAGGCCAGTTGCACCGGCAAAAAGGCCGTGTGGTGGCGATTGCCGGCAATGCGATTGAAACCCCGCGTTTGTTGCTCAACTCGTCCAGCGCAATGTTTCCCCACGGTTTGGGCAATGGCTCGGGGATGGTCGGCAAGCACTACATGCGCCACACCACCGGCTCGGTATTCGCCGAGTTCAACGACCCGGTGCATTTCTATCGGGGCACGATCATGGCGGGGCTGATCAGTGACGAATCGCGCTTCAACCCGGATCGCGGGTTTGTCGGCGGCTATGAAATGGAGACCATTTCTCTCGGGCCTTCGTTTATGGCGGCGTTTTTTAATCCGGGCGCCTGGGGCCGGGATTTCACCCGTGTGATGGACAACTACACGCATCTGGCGGGCATGTGGCTGGTGGGTGAAGACATGCCCCGCGAGACCAACCGCATCACCTTGAGTGACACCAAGGACCACTTGGGCATCCCCGTGGCCAACGTGCATTACGACGATCACCCCAATGACCTGGCCATGCGTGAGCACGCCTTCAAACAAGGCAGCGCGGTGTACGAAGCGGTGGGCGCGCTGAAGACCCACCGCGTGCCGCCCTACCCTTCAACCCACAACCTGGGCACTTGCCGCATGAGCCTGAAAGAGGCTGACGGGGTGTGCAACAAACACGGCCAGAGCCACGAGGTGCCTAACCTGTTTATCTCGGACGGAAGCCAGTTCACCACCAGCGCGGCCGAAAACCCCACGCTGACGATTGTCAGCCTGGCCATCCGGCAAGCGGATTACATTGCCGAGGCCCTTAAAACCAAGGCCGCGTAACGTTCACATCAAAAGATCGCGGGCCTCGCGATCTTTTGATCTTGATATCGCCCCGCACTTTCCGTATTGCGGAACAAATTCCGCATCTGTGATACTGGCCGCCCTTCTGACTGGCCAGGAACTCTTCTCCATGACCCATCGCTTGCGTGCCGATGCCGTAACGCTGCGTTACGAGCAACGGACGATTTCGACCGATCTTTCGGTCAGCATTATCGATGGCTCGTTCACCGTGATCGTCGGCCCCAACGCCTGTGGCAAGTCGACCTTGTTACGCGCCTTGTCCCGCTTGCTGACCCCGGCCAGCGGCCAGGTGTTGCTCGATCAGCAGGTCATCACGCAGTTGCCGGCCAAGGAAGTTGCCCGCACCCTCGGTTTGTTGCCGCAAACGGCGGTGGCACCCGATGGCATCACCGTGGCCGATCTGGTCGCCCGTGGGCGTTATCCGCATCAGTCTTTTTTGCGCCAATGGTCGCAGGCTGACGAGCAGGCCGTCAGCGCGGCGATGGCGGCAGCGCAGGTCACGGAACTGGCCGGCCGCTTGCTGGACGAACTGTCCGGCGGCCAGCGCCAGCGTGTGTGGATTGCCATGGTGCTGGCGCAGGAAACACCGATCCTGCTGCTGGATGAACCCACCACGTTTCTCGATATTGCCCACCAGATCGAGCTGCTCGAACTGCTTGCCCGCCTCAACCGCGAGGGCCGTACGATTGTCGCCGTGCTGCACGATCTCAATCAGGCCTGCCGTTACGCTTCACACATCATTGCGATGAAGGACGGTGCGATTGTCGACCAGGGCGCTCCCAGTGAAATATTCACCGAAGCGCTGGTCGAGCAAGTGTTCGGCCTGGCATCGGTGATCATTCCTGACCCGATCACCGGCACCCCGCTGGTGGTGCCCAAGGCCCGGGCCATCGACTAAGGTTTACTCGCCACCCTGCCAGGGCAAACCGCCGGTGGACTGATTGACCCGGTTGGCCGCATGGAACAGCGCACGGCGATCTTTGGGCGATTTCAACTGGCCCAGATCGGCCACGGTGGTCATCACGCAGACCAGCTCGCCCTGGGCGTCAAACACTGGAGCGGCCTGCCCGGTCACGTTCGACAGCAGGTGGCTGGTGAGCTCGGACCAGCAAGCACTGCGCACGTCTTCAAGCACCGCCTTGGTTGGCGGCGTGCCGCGAAAATGCGCGGGCTGTTGCTTGCGCGCTGCATCAATCGTGGTCTTCGGCAAAAAGGCTTGAAACACCAGCCCGCAGGCGGTGTTGTCCAGCGGCAAGATATCGCCCAGGGCCAAAGGGCTGATGGAGAAGTAGGCGCTGCGATACCAGCGCACCAGCGTCGGCCCGCGGTCGGTCCAGATCGCCACCCCGCCACTGGCGGCATGCTGGTAGGCCAGGGCTTTCATTTGCGCGGCGGCGATTTCTACCGCGTCCACACGTTTGAGGGCGCCAATGCCAATGCTCAGCGCCGCCGGGCCGAGGTCATACAGGCCGGTGGCCGGGTCCTGTTTGGCCAGGCCTTCCTTGACCAGGCTTTGCAGATAGCGATGGGTCGTGGAACCGCCGGTACTGGTGCGCCGGGCGACTTCACCCAAGGCCAGTTCGCGCTCAGCGCTGGCCAGCACATTCAAAAACCGTGCAGCAATGGCCACCGACTGAATCGTGCCCGAGCGCTTTTCGTTCGGGGTCTCGGGGGCCTCGTCGTCCACGCTGGCCTTCAACTTCTTCAAATAACCTCTCCTCGCCACTGTCTCGCAGCAGTCTCTCAATAGGCATCCATCGACGACGCGATGACGCAACGGCGATGCGCATGATACCGACTTTAGCGTCCCTTACTGCGGACAAAAAAAGCAGCGTAGTTCACACCAACAAATACCGCATAGAGGAATGAATTCTTTATTGAGGAACGTAATGACTACATGCTAGGATCGCCATTAACGAGGATCATTCTCATTTGGAGTATCTCTTGAAGGCCTATCCATCCCGCAAGCTGAGCCGTGGTTTCAGCGTTTTAACCTTGTCTACCCTGCTCGGCGCGTCCTGTGCGCTGGCTGAAGAGAGCGTGGTCAGCGAGAAGAAAACATCGCTGGTGTTCGAGCCGATTACCGTCACTGGCGAGAAACTTGAGCGTGAGTTAAAGAACACCGCCTCCTCGGTCACGGTCATCAGCGGTCGCGAAATCGACCAGCAAAAAACCGGTGACTCGACGGTTCATGAAGTGCTCCAGGGCGTACCCAACGTGATCTACACCGACACCGTGGGCGCTCCGGTCATTCGCGGGATGGACAGCCAGGGGCCGAACAACGGGCAGAACGTGTTCTGGGGCGGCACCGTGCCCCGCGCGACGATCAACCTCGACGGCCACTACCTGAATTACAACGAGATGTTCTTTGGCGCGACGTCGGTCTGGGATCTGGACAGCATCGAAGTGTTCCGCGGGCCGCAAACCACCTCGCAAGGGGCCAACGCGATTGCCGGGGCGATCATCGTCAACACCAAAAACCCGACCTTCACCCCCGAGGCGCTGTACCAGGCCGAAATCGGCAACTACAACCACAAACGCACCTCGATTGCCCTCTCCGGCCCATTGATGGGCGAAGACCTGGCGGGCCGTCTGGCGGTGGATTACTCGGCCCGCGACACGTTTATTGACTACACCAGCCCCAACTTCCAGAAGGGCAAGACCGATCAGGACTTCAGCGCGCTGAACGCCCGCGCCAAATTGCTCTGGCTGCCCAGTTCGATCACCGGGCTGGAAGCCAAGCTGACACTGGTCCATAACGACAGCAACCGCCCCAGCCAGGAAGCGGCCTCCGAGCCTTTCCACAAGCTCGACCACACCACCACGACCATGCCGTCGTGGGAGCAGACCACCAACACCGGGATCCTCGATGTCAGCTATGACTTCGACAACGGCCTCAAACTGTTCAACCAGGCCCAGTACTCGCACTCCAGCGTCAAACGCTACACCGGCATTCGCGGCCAGGGCGACGCCGACGTCAAGCAGAACAACCTGTCCAACGAAACGCGCCTGACCTTTGGTGACCAGCACAGCGAATTCAGCGGCGTCGGCGGCGTGTATGTGGCCCGCACCAAATCCGATGAATCCCTGCTGCTGTCGGGGCTGTCGAGCTTTGATGACACCAAGGAAAACTACGGCGTCTTCGGTGAATTGAATTACCGCCTGAACGACCGCTGGACCCTCAGCAGCGGCCTGCGTTATCAGGAAGACCGTATTGACCGACAGGGCACCTCGGTGCTCGCCCCCGGCCCGCTGGACTACCAGAAAACCTTCTCGGCGTTTCTACCCAAAGTGTCGCTGGCCTTTGCCGCCACCCCGGACTGGACCGTCGGCGCGATGGTCAGCCGTGGCTACAACCCGGGCGGCATGTCGCTTAACCTGAGCACCCGCCAGTGGCAGGATTTCAAGGAAGAATCGGTGTGGAACTATGAACTGTTCACCCGCGCCAACCTGCTCAATGACCGGCTGATCCTCAGCGCCAACCTGTTCTACATGGACTTCAAGGACGCGCAGTACAACATCCCGGTGGTGATCTCGCCCGGCGTCGCCCAGTCGTACACCATCAATGCCGAAAAAGCCCATGGCTACGGGCTTGAGCTGGGTGCGGACTACCAAGTGCTGGACACCCTCAAACTGCGCGGCAGCGTTGGCACCTTGCGCACCCGCATCGACAAGATCTCTAGCAACGAATCGTATGAAGCCAATGAATTTGCCCGTTCCCCCGGCTACAGCCTGAGCTTTGGCCCGAGCTGGGACATCACCGACAAAGCCAACCTGTCGGTGCAAGTGCGGCATTTCGACGGCTACTACTCCGACACCGCCAACACCAAGAGCCTGAGCATCGACTCGTACACCCTGACCGATGCGCGCATGAGTTATCGCTTCAGTGAAGCGGTCGAGCTCTATGGCTACGTGAAGAACGTCTTCGACGACCGCTCCGCTATTTACATGCAGCAAAACCGTGGCATCGGCGGCCTTGAAGCGAGCATGACCACACCCCGGATGTTCGGCATCGGGGTCAAGGGCGCGTTCTGATCCCCCGCCCCTCTGTAGGAGCGAGCTTGTCTCGCGATCTTTTTGTTTAGGTCACAAAGGTTTGATCATGAGTCGCAAAAAACACCTGCATATCGGTCTGTCCCTGGCGCCCACCTGGTTGAGCGGCGACGGCTGGAGACGCGAAAACAGCAACATCGAAGGGATTTTCACCGCTGATTACGCCATTGACCTGGCCCGCCGCGCCGAAGCCGCACACCTGGACTTTGTGTTCCGCCCGGACGTCAGCAGCATGCCCACCGAAATGCTTGCCAGCGGCTCGGGCTTTGCCAGCCTCGATCCCACCGTGCTGCTGGCGGCTGTCGCCCGGGAAACCACGCATATCGGCCTGGTATCAACCGTCTCGACCACCTTTTTTCCGCCGTACGTGGTTGCCCGCCAGCTGCAATCGCTGAACTGGGTGAGCCGTGGCCGCGCGGGCTGGAACATCGTCACCGCGCTGCAAGGCCACGAAAATTTTGGCCTGGAACACATGCCCAGCGCCGAAGAGCGCTATGAGCGCGCCGCCGAATTCACCCAGGTGGTGCAGGCGCTGTGGGCCAGCTTCCCCAGTGAAGCCTTGGAGATAGACCGCGCCAGCGGCCGTTATGCGGACGTGGCCCAAGTCAATCCGATCAACCATGACGGCAAGCACCTCAAGGTCAAAGGCCCGCTCAATTTGCCCGCCTTCCCCGACACCCGCATCCCGCTGATTCAAGCCGGCGCGTCGGACTCCGGGCGCGATTTTGCGGCCTCGGTGGCCGACTTGGTGTTCGCCCCGACGCCCGACATAGAGGCCGCCCAAGACCTGCGCCGCGACCTGTCTGAACGTGCCCTGCGCCACGGTCGCAACCCGGCAGATATTCGTTTGTTGCCCGGCCTCAGCCTGTACCTGGCCGCCACCCGCGAAGAAGCCCGCGCCCTGTTTATGCAAACCCATGCCCGCCTCGACCGCACGCGCAAACTGGCGTCGATCAAAGACATGATCGGCCTCGACCTGAGTCACTGGGCAGCCGATCGCCTGGTAACCAGGGCCGACCTGCCTGAAGTACCACCCAGTGCCGGGAGCCGTACCCATAACAGCCTGCTGCGACGCCTGATCGAACGCGAATCGCTGACCATTGACCAACTGCTGCTGCGCCCGGAAGTGATTTCGGCGGCGCACTGGCAAGTGGTGGGCACCGTCGACGATGCCGTGGAGCAGATCCTTGAATGGGCCGACTCGGGTGCCATCGACGGCTTTATCGCGGCGCCGGGAGGGGCTGTCGAGTCCGTGCATTTATTTCTGCAGCAGGTGATGCCGCGTCTGGTACAAGCCGGGCGTTTCCGCGAGCAATACAGCGGCTCGACCTTTGCCCATCACCTCAACGAGCCATGCACCGATGATTAAACTGCGCGCCCTGCCCTTGTTGTCGCTGGCGGCCTTGCTGCTGGCCAGTGTCGTCCACGCCGCCGACACACCCCGGCGCATCGTCTCGACCACTCCCAGCGTGACCGGCATCTTGCTGGCCATGAACGCGCCCTTGATCGCCACTGCCGCGACCACCCCCAGCCGGCTGTCTGACGCCAAGGGCTTTTTCACGCAATGGGCTGAGGTGGCCGACCAACGCGGGGTGCAGGTGCTGTACAGCAATTTGCTGTTCGACATCGAAGCGGTGATCGGCCAGGACCCGGACCTGCTGGTGCTGTCTGCCACCGGGGCCGACAGCGTGATTCAGCATCAGGGTGAGCTGCAAGCCCAGGGCATCAACACCACCGTGGTCAACTACTCGAACCAGAGCTGGCAGCAAATGGCAGTTGAACTGGGCAAGGTGACGGGCCTGGAACAGCAGGCACAGGACGCGATCAAGCGCTTCGACGACTACACCGCGCAGGTTGCCGCGACCCTGACACCGCCGGCCGAACCGGTAAGCGTGGTCGGCTACAACATTGCCGGGAGTTACTCGGTCGGCCTGCCGAGCAGCCCGCAGGCGCGCCTGTTGTCGGCGCTGGGGTTCAAGGTCGCTGGCTTGCCCGAGGCGCTGGACGCGCAAGTGCGACGCAGCTCGGACGTGGGTTTTATCTCCCGTGAAAACCTGTCCAGAGCGATTGTCGGTGACAGCGTGTTTTTACTCGGCGGCAATGACGCCGACGTGCAAGCGTTTCTCGCGGATCCGGTGCTGGCCAACCTGCCTGCGGTGATCCATAAACGGGTCTACCCGCTGGGAGTCAGCTCGTTTCGCATCGACTACTACTCGGGGCGGCAAATGATCGACACCGTGGCACGGAGTTTTCACTGAGTGAGGCCATTGTCTTTGCAATACACCGCACGCGGTGATGCCCGCCAACGCAAGCGTTACCGGGGGCTGATCGGCGGCGTTGCGTTGCTGTTGTTGATGAGTGTGCTGAGCTTGACGCTGGGCTCACGCTCGATTGATCTGGCGCAGGTGCTGGACGCGCTCAGGCATTACGACCGGCATAACGACTTGCACCTGATCGTGCGCGAAATGCGCGTGCCGCGCACGCTGGTGGCGATCCTCGCCGGGCTGGCCCTGGGCGTGGCGGGGGCGATCATGCAAGCCGTGACGCGCAACCCGCTGGCCGAACCGGGCCTGCTGGGGATCAACGCCGGTGCCGCGCTGGCGGTGATCATCGGCGCGGTGGCGTTCCAGGTGGTCACGCCACTGGCCTATGTCTGGTTTGCCTTTATCGGCGCCGGGCTGGCCGGGATAGCGGTGTTTATCATCGGCCAGGCCCACTCCAGCGGGAACAACCCGGTGCGGCTGGTACTGGCCGGGGCCGGGTTGTCGATCATGCTGACCTCGATCACCGGGATCTTTATTCTCAATGCCCCCACCGAGGTGTTCGATCAGTTCCGCCATTGGGCTTCTGGATCACTTGAGCGCAGCGGGCTGGAGGCAGCCGTCGTCTTGGCCGTGGCGGTCAGCCTCGGCTGCGCGTTGGCCCTGCTGATTGTCAGCAACCTGAACATTTTGGCGTTGGGCAAGGACCTGGGCCTGGCACTCGGCGCCAGCCCGCGCTCGACCTGGCTGCTGGCGTGCCTGGCGGTCATGCTGCTGGCCGGGGCAGCCACGGCCGGGGCCGGGCCGATTGCCTTTGTCGGGCTGGTGGCACCGCACATTGCCCGCTTGCTGGTGGGCCCGGATTATCGCTGGATCCTGCCCTACTCCGGGCTCTACGCGGCAATCCTGCTGCTGGGTGCCGACGTGCTGGGCCGGGTGGTGGTCGCCCCATCTGAAATCGCTGCCGGGATCGTCGCCCTGTTGCTAGGCGGGCCCTTCTTTATTGCTGTGGTGCGCAAGTACCGACTGAGCCAACTATGAAAAACAGCCTGCCCGCCGTGCTTCGTTTCGCACACTGCTCGTTTGTCTGGCGCCCACGGGCGGCGTTGATCGGCGCCGGATTACTGCTCTTGGGACTGCTGCTGGCTGTGCTGTTGCTGGGCATCGGCACCTTGCACCTGAGCCCCGGCGAAGTGCTCGCCAGCCTGTTCGGCCTGGGTGACAACCCGACGGCCGAGCGGATCATTCAGCGGGTGCGTTTGCCCCGCGTGCTCACCGCCGTGTTTGTCGGCGCCGCGTTGGGCATGGCCGGGTCGGTGTTTCAGTCGATCTCGCGCAATGCGCTGGGCTCGCCGGACATCATTGGCTTTACCACCGGCGCAGCCAGTGGCGCCATTGTGCAAATCATCCTGTTCAATGCCGGGCCGTTGGGCACCTCGCTGGCGGCCGTGCTCTCAGGCGTCTGCACAGCCGCCGTGGTGTTTGTCCTGTCGCTGAAAGGCCGCACCACCGGCGGCTATCGTCTGGTGCTGGTGGGGATTGGCGTCGGCGCCATGCTCACCGGCCTCAACACTGTCTTGCTGGTGACCGGCGACCTCGATCAGGCCATGACCGCGCAACTGTGGTTGTCGGGTTCGCTGAACACCCGCACCTGGTCCCACGTGGTGCCGGCTGCAATAGGCTTTGTGCTGATCGTGCCGATTGCGATCTACCATGCGCGGCAATTGAATATTCTCGAGATGGGTGACGACACCGCTTGCCAACTGGGCGTCCCGGTTGAGCGCTCGCGACTGGTGATGGTCATGGCCGCCGTGGGTTTGACCTCGATCGCCACGGCGGCGGCCGGGCCGATCAGCTTTATCGCCCTGGCAGCGCCGCAACTGGCCAGACGCCTGACCGGCTCACCGGACATTCCGCTGGTGTCCGGCGCCATTATGGGCGCCCTGCTGTTACTCAGCGCCGATCTGGTGAGCCAGCGCTTCCCGCTGAACCTCAACCTGCCCATCGGCCTGACCACCGGGCTATTGGGCGGGTTTTACCTGCTGTGGCTACTGACCCGAAGTCGCAAGCCAATCGGCTAACCCTCTGTTGGAATTAACGCTAGTCAAGTGTGGGAGCGGGCTTGCTCGCGATGGCCTTCAGAGCCCCCCATTGAGTCGGTCAGTACGCGTCATCGTTAACGACCATCGCGAGCAAGCCCGCTCCCACAGAGCCTGAATGGCTTAAGTGAGCGGCATTCCCACGCCAAAAATTAATTCCTCTGCAATCCGCAGAAAAGCCGTTGTGTCCGCTCGAAGACTGATGTTATGTTGATAACACAAAGAGTGAAAATGACACTCACATAACACTCATCTGTCGGCGCGCGTTGATCTTTATGGAAAAAAACAATTTTTTTCAGTTGCTGGAAAACGAGTTTTCCAGCATGACGCCGACCGGCAAGCGCATTGCCAGTTACTTGCTCGGCAACCCGCAACAACTCCCTTTCGAGTCCGCGGACAGCATTGCGCTGCAAGCCTCAACCACCGGAATTTCGGTCGGGCGGTTCTTGCGCTCGTTGGGTTATCAGAACCTCGACGACGTCAAACAGAGCTTGCGCGGTGAAGTGCCTGCGTCCTGGTTGATCACCGACCGGATTGCAGCCTTTCGCGCTGAAAGCAACGGCGGTGACGCGCTCGACCGTTCGATGCAACGTGAAATCGAAGCGATCCAGTACGTCTATGAAGTGGCGCGCAGCGAAGCCTTTGCCCAGATCGTCAAACGCATCCACGAAGCCGATGCCGTGTTTATTATCGGCATCCAGTCCACCCGCGGGATTCTCACGGCCTTTCACAGCCACCTTGAGTACATCCGCCCCAAGGTTTACTACGTGGACGGCCTGTCTGGCATTTATGCCGAAACCTTGAACTCAGGCTTCGACAACCCCTACGCGATCATTGCCGACTTTCGCGCGTATTCCAGCGTGACCCAGACCTTCTGCCAGGCGGCCCTGGAAAACTCATTGCCGCTGGCCCTGATTACCGACCTGCAATGCCCGTGGGCCCGTGACTACGCGCTGGATCTGTTGCAGATCAAAACCGATGTTGGCCAATTCTGGGATTCCCCGGCGCCACTGGCATGCCTGTTGAATCTCATGGTTTCAGCTGTTGCGCAGCAATATGGCGAGCATCTGGACGAACGTTTGGCCAAGAACCGTCAACTGCAAAAAGCCTTCGGCCAGTTCGAAGGTTAAGCGCAGTGCCCCAACCGATTTCACCAGGAGTGAGTGTGTGAATCAGAGCGTTACCAGTCCCAGCCCACTGATTGAGATTGATGCCCGGCAGTTTCAGGTGCAGATCAACATGATCTACGCCACTGCCGACAATCTGGCCGGCAAAGTGATCTACCCGACAACCCGTTGCCTGCTGCATCGCGATGCCGCCGCCTGCCTGCGCAAAGCCAGCGAACTGGCGCGACTGGCCGGTTACAGCCTGCTGATTTATGACGCCTACCGGCCGCCTGCTGCGCAGTTCCTGTTGTGGGAAGCCTTGCCCAACGGCGACTACGTGCGCGATCCGCATCTGGGCTCACACCACAGTCGTGGTGTCGCGGTTGACCTGACACTGGTGGACGGCGACGGCGTAGCGCTCGATATGGGCACGGGTTTCGACACCATGGAAGAACCCTCGCACCAGTTCTACCCACACTTGCCCGTGCAGGTGCAACGCAATCGCTTGCTGCTGTTAGGGGTGATGCTCGGAGCCGGCTTCCAGCCGATCGCCAGTGAATGGTGGCATTACGAATTACCCAACGCCGACGACTACCCGTTGATCCACGAGTAACACCTGTTTGAGCCGTAAAGGTCGATGAAACCACAGAGTTTCAGGGCCAACGCACTGCCAGAAAAGAACAACAAAAACGCTGCAAACATGCTTCAACTGCTACTGCCCGGTTATAGATTCCAAAAAAAAACCTGACCCACTTCCAGACATCGAATGTTGAAGGAAACCGGCAATGACCGTCATGAACCCCGTGAACCGCCACACCCCTCCCCGTGCCCGCAGATTGGCGCTGAGTTTTTTGTGTGCCGCCTTGAGCCTCGGTGCCTGGCAGGCTGCTACCGCCGCCGTGGCACAGGACACGCTGATTATCGGCAAACCCGCCGACCCGCAAACCCTCGACCCCGCCGTGACGTTTGATAACAACGACTGGACCATTACCTACCCGTCCTATCAGCGTTTGGTGGGCTACAAGACCGACGGTGACAAGAGCAGCACCGAAGTCGAGGGCGACCTGGCCGAAAGCTGGACCGTGTCCCCCGACAACCTGGTATGGGAATTCAAGCTCAAGCCGGGCAACAAGTTCGATGACGGCAGCGCCGTAGACGCCGCAGCAGTGAAATTCTCGTTCGACCGTTTGATGACCCTCAAGCAAGGGCCGTCCGGTGCATTCCCGGAAGACATGGTGGTCACTGTGGTTGACCCGCAGACCATCCGCTTCACCCTGAAAACACCTTTTGCGCCGTTCCTCTACACCCTGGCCCACAACGGCGCCTCGGTGATCAACCCGCTGGTGGCGAACAAAGGCGCAGACACCAACGCCTGGCTGTCCAGCCACACCGCAGGTTCGGGCCCTTATCGTCTGGCCAACTGGCAAAAAGGCCAGTCGCTGACCCTGGAGCCAAACCCTCACTACGCCGGCCCCGCGCCTGCGTTGAAAACCGTGGTGTTGAAGATCATCGCCGAGCCATCGGTACGTCGCTTGCAACTGGAACGTGGCGACCTGGACATTATTGAGGACATGCCCGAAGACCAGTTGGGGGCGCTGGCCAGCAAGCCAGGCATTGCGGTCAAAGAGTACCCGTCCCTGCGGGTGACCTACCTGTACCTCAACAACAAAAAAGGCCCGCTGACCAACGTTGACGCCCGCCGTGCGATCACCGAAGCGGTGGACTACAAGGGCATCGTCAGCGGCATTCTCAAGGACAAGGCCGAACTGCTGAACGGGCCGATCCCCAAAGGCATGTGGGCGTATGACAGCTCGCTGCCGAACATGAAGCAGGACATGACGGCAGCAGCCGACAGCCTGGCCAAAGTGCCGAAAAAGATCACCAACCTGAGTTACATGTACTCGGACAAGGACGCCAACTGGGAACCGATTGGCCTGACCTTGCAAGCGGCTCTGATGCCGCTGGGTATTAACCTCAAGATGGAAAAAACCGCCAACGCCACCCTGCGCGAACGGGTTGGCCAGGCCGACTATGATATCGCCGTCGGCACCTGGAGCCCTGACTTCGCCGACCCGTACATGTTCATGAACTTCTGGTTCGACTCCAAAATGCAGGGCCTGCAAGGCAACCGCTCGTTCTACAGCAACCCGCAGGTCGACACGCTGATTCGTGAAGCGGCCACCACCAGCGATCAGGCCAAACGCGTCGAGTTGTATCAGGACGCGCAAAAGCTGGCGCTCAACGACAGTGCTTACGTGTACCTCTACCAAAAGAGCTACACCTTGCCGATGCGTGATTCGGTCAAAGGCTATGTGTTCAACCCCATGCTCGAACAGGTCTTCAACCTGGGCAGCATGAGCAAGTGAACCGGTGCTTTCGTGCACGCCGCTAAAGGCGTGCACGGTTTTCTGATATCTGTCGTTTGAGTAACAGAGGTGCCTTATGGCCTTCCTGACGTTGTTGCGCAAGCGCCTGCTTGGCCTGTTGCTGGTCGTGTTCGGTGTTTCGCTGATTACTTTTGCCATTTCCCACCTGATTCCTGGCGACCCCGCCCGACTGATTGCCGGTGACCGTGCCAGCGATGAGCTGGTGGCCGGCATCCGCCATCAACTGGGGCTGGATTTACCGCTGTACCAACAATATGGCCGTTACTTGCTGGACCTGGTGCAGGGCGACCTCGGCACGTCGATCCGCACCAATCGCCCGGTGCTCGAAGACCTGCAGGCGTTCTTCCCGGCGACCCTGGAACTGGCAGTGGTCGCGTTGTTCCTGGCGATTGTGGTGGGCGTACCGCTGGGTGTGTTGTCGGCCGTCTATCACAACCGCGCCATCGACCAGATTGCACGGACCCTGGCGGTCACCGGGATTTCAACCCCGGCTTTCTGGCTGGGGCTGGGCGCCATCGTGCTGTTTTATGGCCACCTGGGCTGGCTGCCCGGTGGCGGGCGCCTGTCCGAAGGGCTTGCCCCGCCAACCACGATCACCGGGTTCTACCTGATTGACGCCCTGCTGGCCGGAAACTTCAGCCTGTTTGTGGATGCGCTCAAACACCTCATCCTGCCCGCCGCCACACTGGGTTTCGTGACCCTGGGGGTGATCGCCCGGCAAATTCGCTCCGCCATGCTCGACCAGCTCGGCGAGGACTATATCCGCACGGCCCGCGCCTATGGCCTGTCGCGCTGGACCGTGATCCTGCGCCACGCCCTGCCCAATGCGTTGATCCCTTCGGTCACGGTGCTCGGCCTGACCCTGGGCGACCTGCTCTACGGCGCAGTGCTCACCGAGACCGTCTTCGCCTGGCCCGGCATGGGCGCCTACGTCGTCAAGTCGATCCAGTCGCTGGATTTCCCGGCGGTGATGGGTTTCGCCATTTTGGTGTCGTTTATCTATGTGTTGCTGAACATGGCCATCGATCTTCTGTATCGCGTGATCGACCCGCGTATCGGCGAGGTGAATTGAAATGTCCGTTCCTCTGACTTCCACCGCCCCCACCCCGCGCTGGCGCGAGCAAACCGCCTACTTGATCCATCAGATCCGCCGCAGCCCGCTGACCATGGCCGGGCTGGCCATCACCCTGATGGTGGTGCTGTGCATGATCTTCGCGCCGTGGCTGGCCAGCCATGACCCTAACGCCCTGAACCTCTCGGCGCGTTTGGCCGCGCCGTCTGCCGAGCACTGGTTCGGTACCGATGAAGTAGGCCGGGACCTGTTCAGCCGGGTGCTGTTCGGCAGCCGTCAATCGGTTGGCGTCGGTTTGTTCGTGGCCTTTTCCGCGTGCTTTATCGGCGGGCTGCTGGGCTGTTTTTCCGGGGTGATTGGCGGGCGTTTCGACGCCGTGACCATGCGCATGATGGACATCATGCTGTCGGTGCCGTCACTGGTGCTGATCATGGCCCTGGCGGCCGCTCTGGGCGCCAGCCTGTTCAATGCCATGCTGGCAATCACTTTGGTGCGGATCCCTTCTTATGTGCGATTGGCCCGCGGCCAGTCTTTGAGCATTCGCCAGATGGGCTACGTCAAGGCCGCCGAAACCTTCGGTGCCGAGCGCTGGCACATGGTCCACTGGCACGTTGCGCGCAACGCCATGCCACCATTGCTGGTGCAACTGAGTCTGGACATCGGCAGCGCTATTCTCATGGCCTCGGCCCTGGGCTTTATCGGCCTGGGTGCGCAACAGCCCACCGCTGAGTGGGGGGCAATGGTCGCCACCGGGCGCAATTACATTCTGGATAACTGGTGGTACTCCACCTTCCCGGGGCTGGCGATTCTGATTACGGCGACGGGCTTCAATTTGTTGGGCGATGGCGTACGCGATCTGCTCGATCCACGCCAGCAGGGGAAATAAGCATGTCTACTTGCAATCCAGTGTTGGCCATCGACAACTTGAGCCTTGAGTTCCCGGCCTACAAGAGCAGCGTCAAGGCCCTCAATGGCGTGTCTTTGCACGTCAACCCCGGCGAAATTGTGGGCGTGGTCGGCGAGTCCGGGTCGGGTAAATCCGTCACCGCGATGCTCAGCATGCGCTTGCTGCCCGAGCGCAGTTACCGGATCACCTCCGGCAGCCTGAGCATGCTCGATCGCGACATGCTCAACACCCCTGAAAAAGAGCTTTTGAAGATTCGCGGCCGTGATGCGGCGATGATCTTCCAGGAGCCGATGACCGCACTCAACCCGACGCGGCGGATCGGTCGGCAAATGCTCGACGTGATCATCCATCACCAAAAAATCAGTACACAACAGGCCCGGGCCAAGGCCATCGAGCTGCTGCGCGACATGCACATCGCCAGCCCCGAGCAGGTTCTGGACAGCTACCCGTTCGAACTGTCGGGCGGCATGCGCCAGCGGGTCATGATTGCCCTGGCGTTTTCATGTGAGCCGAAGTTGCTGATCGCCGACGAACCCACCACCGCACTCGACGTCACGGTGCAACGCCAGGTACTGCTATTACTGCAAGAAAAGGCCCGGCAAAAAGGTACTGCCATTCTGTTGATCACCCACGACATGGCCCTGGTGTCGCAGTTCTGTGACCGGGTGTACGTGATGTACACCGGCGCGGTGGTTGAGCAAGGGCTGACCGCGGATGTAATGCGCAATCCGCGCCATCCCTACACCCAAGGGTTGCTCAGCGGCTTGCCGGAAATGGTCGAGCCGGGGCAGCCCTTGATGACCATTCCCGGGCAAGTGCCGAATCTCTCGCGCCTGCCCGTCGGCTGCACGTTCGCTGAGCGCTGCCAGCATGCGTTGCCAATGTGCAGCGAGCGGCCGGTGTTGACCGCCATCAACCACGATGAACAACGTAAAAGCGCGTGCTGGCTACCGCATAAGGAGCTTTCGTGATGAACAGTGCAGTGTCTGAATCGGTGGCCGTGGTGCCTCACGAGATCCTTCAATTGACCGACGTGCGCGTGCGCTTCCCCGCCAGCAATGACTGGCTGGGTCGGCCCCGCGGCTATGCCCATGCCCTCAATGGCATCGACCTTCAGGTCAGGGCCGGGGAAACCCTGGGCATCGTCGGAGAGTCCGGCTGTGGCAAAAGTACCCTGGCGCAAGTGCTGATGGGCCTGGTTGCCCCCAGCAGTGGCGCGTTGAACTGGGCCAACGGCAACAAAGGCCAGGGCAGCAGCAATGTGCAAATCGTCTTTCAGGACCCGCAATCATCACTGAACCCGAGGTTGCCGATCTGGCGCATCATCACCGAGCCGCTTTATGCGCGCGGCATGCGCTCACGCGAACAGATGCGCGACATTGCCTCGAAAGTGGCAGCCCAGGTCGGTATCCGTCCGGAATACCTCGACCGTTTTGCCCACCAGTTCTCCGGCGGCCAGCGCCAGCGGATCGCCATAGCCAGAGCCTTGTCGTCGGACCCGGACATCATCGTGCTCGACGAGCCCACCTCTGCGCTGGACATCTCGGTGCAGGCGCAGATCCTCAACCTGCTGGCCGAGTTACAACGGGCGCGCAATCTGACCTACATCCTGATTTCCCATAACGTCTCGGTGGTACGGCACATGTCTGACCGGGTGGCCGTGATGTACTTGGGGCAGATCGTCGAGCTGGGCAGCGCGGCGCAAGTTCTCGATCAGCCGCGCCACCCGTACACCCGCCTGCTCTTCGAAGCCGTTCCCCGCCTGGGCGTGCCATTGCGGGCCGAACAGGTGGCGGCGCCCACCGAATTGCCAGGCAACCGAAACCTTCCCCAGGGGTGTTTCTTCCGTGAACGCTGCAGCCTGAGCACCGATGGCTGCCAACAGCCGCAAGCGCTTGAGACGGGTGTACGGTGCCATGTGCAGCAGTGAATGAAGCGCTTTAGCCAGAGTGCTCGCGGTCTTTTGATCGGGTGTTTTGAAGATCAAAAGATCGCGAGACAAGCTCGCTCCTACAGGCGAGGTGTAAGGTTTATTAGCTGTGCAGTGCCCGCTCGTAGGCGGCCAGCACGGCTTCGTGCATGGCTTCGGACATGGTCGGGTGCGGCAGGATGCTGTCGATCAGTTCCGCTTCGGTGGTCTCAAGCCCGCGGGCGATGACGTAGCCCTGGATCATTTCGGTGACCTCTTCACCCACCATGTGTGCGCCCAAAAGTTCGCCGCTGTCGGCGTCAAAGATGACTTTGACGAAACCTTCGGTGGCGCCCATGGCGATGGCCTTGCCGTTGGCCACGAAGGGGAATTTACCGACGTTAAGCGCTTTGCCGGCCCCGCGTGCCTGGGCTTCGGTGTAGCCGACACTGGCCACTTGCGGGTGGCTGTAGGTGCACGCGGGGACGCTGAGCGGGTTCAACGGATGCGGGGTTTGCCCGGCAATTTTCTCCACGCAGATCACCGCTTCGTGGCTGGCCTTGTGCGCCAGCCACGGTGCCCCGGCAAGGTCGCCAATGGCGTACACGCCCGGTTCGTCGGTGCGACAGTAGTCATCGACCTGCACATGGCTGCGCTCGACCTTGACCCGAGTCCCTTCGAGCCCAAGGTCTTCAACGTTGCCCACAATCCCGGCCGCCACCAGCACCACATCGGCCTGTAACGTCTCCTGGCGCTTGCCTTGCAGTTGCACCTGGACGCTGCCCTGCTGGACGTGGCTGCTTTTGACTGCACAACCGGTGTACAAGTTGATGCCTTCGCGGGTCAGCGACTGGGCCACGTGGGCGCTGATGTCCTGGTCTTCGACCGGCAGGATGCGCTCGGCCATCTCCACCACGCTGACGTGGGCACCCAGGGCGTGGTAGAAGCTGGCGAACTCGATGCCGATGGCGCCGCCACCAATGATCACCAAACGCTTGGGTATGCTTTTTGGCACCAGCGCTTCGCGGTAGGTCCAGAAATGTTGGCCGTCTGGCTCCATGCCCGGCAGCACGCGGGCCCGTGCGCCGGTGGCAAGGATGATGTGCGCCGCACTCAGCTGTTGTTCGCCCTGCTCGCCGGTCACGCTCAGACGCTGCGGGCCATTAAGCCGCCCATGGCCGTTGAAGACCTGGACACGGTGTTTTTTCATCAGCCCGCTGACGCCGCGCTGCAACTGCGCCGCCACGTCGCGGGAACGTTTGACGATGGCCTCCAGGTCCGGTTTGGCCTGGCCCACGTCAATGCCAAAGCCTTTGGCATTGCGGATCAGGCGCAAGACGTCGGCACTGCGCAACAAGGCTTTGGTGGGAATGCAGCCCCAGTTCAGGCAGATCCCGCCCAAGTGGGCCTTTTCGACCAGCGCCGTGCGCAGGCCCAACTGGCTGGCACGGATCGCCGCGACGTAACCGCCGGGGCCGCCGCCTACCACGATCACGTCGAAAGTGTTATCGCTCATGGGGACTCCCTCAAATCAGCATGCCCAGCGGGTTTTCCATCAGGCCTTTGAATACGGCCAGCCATTGCGCCGCCAGCGCACCATCCACGGCGCGGTGGTCCACCGACAAGGTGCAGCGCATGACCGCGCCGGCTTTCAGCTCGCCGTCTTCAACCACCGGCTTCTGCTGGGTCGCGCCCACGGCCAGAATAGCTGCGTGAGGCGGGTTGATAATGGCACTGAATTGCTCGACACCGAACATGCCCAGGTTGCTGATGGTAAAGCTGCCGCCCTGATATTCCTCGGGCCGCAGGCGTCCGTCACGGGCACGCCCGGCCAGTTCGGCGACATCGGCGCTGATCTGCGACAAGGCTTTGCCGCCCGCATTGCGCACTACCGGAGTAATCAGCCCGGTGTCCGTGGACACTGCGACGCACACATCGGCCTCGTGGTACTGGCGCAGCGCAGTGTCGGTCCAGGTCACGTTCATGGCCGGTACCTGGCGCAAGGCCACGGCCACGGCCTTGACGATAAAGTCGTTGATCGAGATTTTGCGTGGCGCGCTCTGGTTGACTTGCTCACGCAAGGCCAGCAAGCGCTCCATGCGAATCTCGACGTCCAGGTAAAAATGCGGGACCGTGGCCTTGCTCTCTACCAGGCGCCGGGCAATGGTTTTACGCATGCCGCTGTGGGGGATTTCATCAAAGGCCGGGCCGCTGACCGCTGCCGCAACCACCGGTGCAGGCGCTACGGGGGCGGCGCTGGCGGCTTCGACGTCGCGCTTGACGATACGGCCGTTGGGGCCGCTGCCTTTAAGGCTCGCCACGTCCAGCCCTTTGGCCGCCGCCAGACGGCGGGCCAAGGGGCTGGCAAAGACCCGACCCGTTTTCGCGGGCTGCGCAGCGACAGGCGCAGGTACGACAGGCGCCTCATCGGCTACCGGCGCGGGTGCAGTCTGTTGCGCGCCCGCCTTGGCCAGCAACGCCGCAATGTCGACGTTGCTTTCACCTTTGGCAAACAACACACCGATAGGCGAGCCGACTTCCACTTCGCGGCCCGCCTCGACGAGGATTTTACCCAGCACGCCCTCTTCTTCAGCGGCCAGTTCTACCAGGGCTTTTTCAGTTTCGATCTCGGCGATGCAATCGCCCACGGCAATTGTTTCGCCTTCTTTGATGGCCCAATTCTGGATGGCGGCGTGGGTCGCGTTGGCCGACACCTCGGGCATGTGCAAGAGCTTGGCCATCAGGCACTCCGGTGGTTGAAAAGGTCAGGACGGTAGGCGGCGATGTCGGCGTACTCGACCAACTCCAGCACGTTGCCTTCCGGATCGCGGCAAAACAGCGCTTTCACCTCGGGACGCAGCTGGATCGCCTCGTCACCGGCGAAAAAGCTCGCACCGGCGCGCTTCAGGTCGGCGACCAGGCTGGCGATGTCTTCGACGATAAAGGTCAGGTAACTGGCGTTTTGGCGGTCGAGGATCACCCCGTCGACATGCCGGGTGGGCGTGCGCTCCGGGGCAAGCAATTTGATCCGCTCGCCGTAAGGCGTCTGCAAGCGCACCACGCTGTAACCACCCTCGCTCAGCCCCACGCGTTGCGCTGCGGCGGCGGGCATTTGCACCTGGGCGACAAAGGTAAAGCCCAGCACGTCCTGATAGAACCGGCTGAGGGCCGGCAAGTCGACGCAGCAAATACCGACTTCCATTGGAACCAGCATGTTGACGCTCATGTACGTGCTCCTTTTTCGCGGATGACCTGTTGCAGGCCTTCAACCACTTCTTCGGTGCGGGCACTGGCGGCACGCTCCAGAACTTTGGAAATACTCGGCGAACCTTCACCGCCGGTAACCCGCTGAATCGGCTGGTCGAGCCAGTCGAAGCAACGGCGTTGCAGTTCGTCTGCCAGCCACCCACCGTAGGACGTGCCACGGGCGCCCTGCTCGACAATCAGCACGTTGTTGGTCTTGCGGATACTCGCCTCTACCGTGGCCCAGTCAAAACTGGCGCGGTCGAGAAAGCGCAGGTCGATGACCTCGGCGTCGATGCCGGTCTGCTCGACGGCTTCCATGGAATGCCCGACCATGCTCAGGTAGGTCAGGATGGTCAGCTCGCGGCCTTCGCGGCGAATGGCGGCGGTACCAAACGGGATCTGGTAGTCCAGGTCGTCACTCGGCACTTCACCGGTCTGGCTGTACAAGTCGACATGTTCGATCACCAGCACCGGGTCTTTGCAGGCCAGCGCGGTGTTCATCAGGCCGATGTAGTCAAACGGCGTCGACGCGGCGACGATGCGCCAGCCGGGGCTGGTCACGTAAATACCTGCCGGGTCCATGGAGTGCTGCGAGCCGTAGCCGGTGCCCATGGCGATTTTGGTGCGCAGTACCAAGGGCACGTCGCTTTGCCCGCCGAACATGTGCCGGGCCTTGCCGATCTGGTTGAATACCTGGTCGGCGGCCACCCACATAAAGTCCGGGTACATGAATTCCACCACCGGTTTGAAACGGCCATCGAGGGCCATCCCGCCGCCAAGGCCGCAGAAGGCGTTTTCGCTGATGGGCGTGCCGAGAATCCGCTCCGGGAAACGTTCTTTCAAGCCACGGGTGGCGCCGTTGGTGCCGCCCTTGAGGCGATGCACGTCTTCGCCCATGACCACGATGCTGTCGTCGGTTTCCATGCGCCGGTTCATCACGTCGGCAATCGCGTCGATGAATTTGCGTTTTTCCAGGGTGCCGCTGTAGCTTGCTTGCTCGCACGTGCGGGCATCGGCCAGCTCGCTGAGGTCGCCACGAATGCCCACGTCACGAAAGTCCGCTGCTGGCCACAGCTCGGGGCGAATCCGCCGTTTGCCCGGCTTGCCGGACGGGTCCGCTTCAAGCAATTGCGCCGCGGCTTCAGCCATGGCCGCCTTGATGGTTTCACGCAGCGCGGTCAGACCGGCATCGTCGATCAGCGCGCGTTTTTTCATTTCAGTGGCCAGGCGGTCCAGCGGGTCGCGGGCACGCCAGTGTTGTTCTTCTTCTTTAGTGCGATAACCGAAGGCGCTACCGGGGAACGGACCATTCTGGTGGAAGAAACGGTACACGTCGGCTTCGATCACGGTCGGGCCATTGCCGGCACGCATGTGCGCCAGCGCTTGTTGCATGGCCAGGTACACCGCCAGCGGGTCCATGCCGTCGACTTTCCAGCTCGGGATGTTAAAGCCCAGGCCGCGGGCCGAAAGGCGCGGTTCGGCGGTGGCTTCATCCACCGTGGTCGACACGGCGTAGAGGTTGTTCTCGATAAAGAAGCACAGCGGCAACTTCCAGGCCGCCGCCAGGTTCATGGTTTCCAGCACCGAACCGATGTTGACCGCGCCATCACCGAAATAGGTGACCGCCACGGTGTCGGTCTGCGCATGCCGGTGGGCCCAGGCCGCGCCCGCCGCCAACGGTACACCGCCGCCAACGATCGCGTTGGTGCCCAGGGCGCCCGCCTCGGCCCATTGCAGGTGCATGGAGCCGCCCCGGCCTTTGCAGAAGCCTTGGGCCAGGCCGAGGATTTCTGCCAGGGTGCGTTGCAGCAAATTCTGGATCGACGGGTTGACCGGCGCTTTCGGGTCAATGCCTTCGGGCATCAGGTACACCAGCGCCTTGGCCAGAAACTGGTGGTGGCCACGGTGTGAACCGTTGACTTCATCTGCTGCGCCCAGCGGCACGATCGAACCGACCGCGCCGCCTTCCTGGCCGATGCTGGAGTGCGCCGGACCGTGCACCAGGCCTTCTCCAGCCAGTTCCAGTACGGTTTCTTCAAATGCCCGGATCAGGTGCAACTGGCTGAGCATGGTGCCCAGCAGCGCGGGGTCGGCCTGCTTCCAGTCGGCGTCGGTGGTACTCAGCTCGACCCACGGCGATGCCGGCGACAAGGCAACACTATTCGGCATGTTTACTTCTCCACAAAGAACTCAAAGCGACCGGCCCCTGCGGGCCGGCACAACGAAGGAAAGCTAGAAACCGTTAGCGGTCCAGCCGCCGTCCGAGACGTAGATTTGCCCGGTAATGAAGGTCGCGCTGCCAGAGGCCAGAAACAGCGCCAGCTCGGCCATTTCGCCCGGTTCACCCAGGCGGTGCAGCGGCGTGCGCTTGCTCAGGGCGTCAACATCCAGACGGCCTGCGCGTTGCAGTTCATCGACCAGCGGAGTGCGGGTGTAACCAGGCCCGATGGCGTTGACGCGGATACCGTGGCGCGCCCACTCGACGGCCAGGCATTTGGTCATGGACACCACCGCCGCTTTGGTCGAGCAGTACGCGGTGCGCTCTGCGGAGTGCGACACGCCCCACATCGACGAGGTGTTGATGATCACGCCCGCTTGCTGCTCGATCATGTGCCGGGCAGCCGCCTGGGCGCAGATGAACACGCTGCTGAAGTTGATCTCTACGGCCCGGCGCCATTCGGCCGGGGTGATGTCGAGGGACGGTTTGTTGATGGAAACACCGGCGTTGTTGAGCAGCACGTCAATGCGCCCGAAGCACGCCTTGGCGTGAGCAAAGGCTGCGTCAATGGCGTCTTCGTCAGTTACCGACGCCTCGAAGCATTCAACCCGGGACTCAGGGAATCCTTGCTGGAGCTCGCCCTTGGCATCGGCCATGGCCTGAGCGTTGATATCGATCAGCAGCAAATGTGCGCCGTTGCGCGCAAAGCCTTTGGCGAGGGCCAGACCAATGCCGCTGCCGCCGCCGGTGACCACCACCACTTTGTCCTGGATGCCGGCATAGGCGCTGTGCTGGAAAACAGGTGCAGAGCTATCTGAATGGGACATGAGGTTCTCACTTATTTTTATAGCTGGTCATACATTTGAATTAACTTGTCAGACCAGTGACGAAAAACTAACCCGCAGTAAGGGCTCTGTCAAAGGAAATTGTTACCGGATCAGTCAACTTGCCGATCAAAACAGCGCGAGGCTGTAGCTGACGATCAGGCGGTTATCGTCCACTGACGGGCCGAAACTGGAGCGCACCATGGCGTTTCTCCAGCGCAGGCCCAGGTTTTTCAGGGGGCCGCTCTGGATCACGTACGACACGTCAAAGTCGCGCTCCCATTCCTTGCCGGTGTTGCTGCCCGCCACCAGTACATTGTCGCCACTGACGTAACGCACAAAGGTGGTCAGCCCCGGGATGCCCATGGCGACAAAGTTGTAGTCGTAACGCAGTTGCCAGGCTTTTTCCTGGGCGGAGGCGAAATTGCGCACCTGAACATCGCTGGGCAACACAGTGGTGGTCGGGCTGAGCCAGATGGTTCCGTCATCGCCATACATGCGCTGCCAGGCAGCCATTACCGTGTGCCCGCCATGGGCGGCGCTGAGGGTGGTGAAGAACGAGCGGTTGTCGATTTTGCCGGCCTTGGCATCGCCCTGCTCTTCTGAGTCGAGCAAGCCGATATTGGTGCCCAGGGTCCAGTCGCCTACAGGTTGTTTGTGGGTGAACTGGATAAAGCGCTGCCGGTAAATATCCTCCAGCTCGGCGCCCCACAGGC
Source organism: Pseudomonas helleri (assembly GCF_001043025.1). Classification (GTDB taxonomy): domain Bacteria; phylum Pseudomonadota; class Gammaproteobacteria; order Pseudomonadales; family Pseudomonadaceae; genus Aquipseudomonas; species Aquipseudomonas helleri. The sequence goes on from NZ_JYLD01000006.1 coordinate 214,344, forward strand.
CGACCATGGTGCGTTCCTGGTTGAAGCGGTATTCACCGCCCAAATAGTTGTAACGGTCAGAGGTGGCGAAGGCGCGGCCATCGATAAACATGTCTTCGCGGTTGCTGGAATTACGCTGGGTGAAGGAGCGCATCTGCCCGGCATTCAGGGTCAGGCCGGTGATTTCCTTGGAGGTCAGCATCGCCCCCTGAAACGTCTGCGGCAGCAGGCGCGCATCGTTGTATTGGAGGATCGGCAGGCTGGGCAGCAGTTCACCGACTTTCAGTTCGGTCTTCGACATCTTTAATTTCAGCGCCGCGCCCAGGCTGGAAAAGTCATCCGCCGAGCCTTTGCCGTCGGCAGGCAGCAACAGCGTGCCCGCACGCCCTCCACCACTGTCGAGCTTGACCCCGAGGCGGCCGATCAGGTCGACGCCCACCCCCACAAGCCCTTGGGTGTAGCCAGACTGCGCATTGAGCAGAAAGCCCTGCGCCCATTCCTCGCTCTTGGCCTGGCTGGCGTTGCTGTCACGAAAGTCGCGATTGAAGTAGAAGTTGCGCATCAGCACGTTGGCCGTGGCGTCCTCGATAAACCCATGCTCCTGCGCCAGAACCAGGCCCGGCAAGGTGCTCAGCAACAGCAGGGGGTGTGCGGCGATGTATTTATTCAGGTTCATTTTTATTGTTTTTCCTGTTGGATTTAAGACGCAGAAACCCCTGGCGAACGCGTGTTTCGCCATACCGTCGGGGGGAATTGGCAGGCGAACCTGCCGGGTTGAATGTTGCGGCTGGCGCTCTAGACCGCCAGCCACTCCTTCATCAAATCGGGGTCGTCGGTCAGCGCTTGCGGCGTGCCTTCAAAAACAATCTGCCCGTGGCCCATCACGCAGACCCGCGAAGACACCTTCAGGGCGATGGTCAGCTTTTGCTCCACCAGCAGGATCGATACCCCGCGGTGGTGGATGTCGCGAATGGCCTCTGCCACCACCGCCACGATCTTCGGCGCCAGGCCTTCGGTGGGCTCATCGATCAGCAGCACCTTCGGGCAACCCAGCAGCGAGCGGCACAAGGTAAGCATTTGCTGCTCGCCGCCCGAGAGGTTGCCCGCGCCGGTGTTACGACGCTCCCGCAGCCTCGGGAAAAACTCGAACATCTGCTCGACCGTCCATGCCGTGGCGCCCGGCGTCGGCTCTTGCTGGCCCATGCGCAGGTTTTCTTCGACGCTGAGGTTGGCAAACACTTCGCGCTCTTCCGGGACAAAACCGACCCCGGCCCGACTGACCCGATACGGCCTGAGCCCGGTCAACTCACGGCCCGCCAGCTGGATGCTGCCCGCGCTGGCAGGCACCAGGCCCATCACCGCTTTCATGGTGGTGGAGCGCCCGGCGCCATTGCGCCCCAGCAAGCTGACCACTTCGTTGTGGCCGATGTTGAGGTTGACCCCGTGCAGCACGTGGCTCTTGCCGTAATGCACATGCAGGTCGCTGATCGACAGCAGGTTTTGCGGGGTCGCACTCATGCGCATTGCTCCTCACCCAGATAGGCTTCCTGTACCCGGCGATCTGCACGGATTTCATCCGGCGTACCGGTGGCGATGACCTGGCCATACACCAGCACGCTGATGCGGTCGCACAGCGAAAACACCACGTCCATGTCGTGCTCGACAATCAGCAAAGATCGGCCTTGGGTCACCTCACGAATCAGCTGCAAGGCGTAGTCGGTTTCTTCGTGAGACATGCCCGCCATGGGCTCGTCGAGCAGGATCACCCGCGGGTCACTGGCCAGGGTCATGCCGATTTCCAGTGCACGCTGCTCGGAGTAAGACAACTCCGCCGCACACACGCTTTGCTTGTCTTGCAGGCGCACTTGCTCCAGCAGCTTTTCGGTCTGCTCGCGCACCTCGGGGTAACGCTGGACCGAGCGCCAGAAGTGGTACTGCATGTGGTGCTTGCGCATGACGGCAATGCGCAGGTTTTCGAACACCGTCAGCCCCGGAAAAATGTTGGTGATCTGAAACGAGCGCGACAGCCCCAAATGGTTGATGTGCTCCGGCGAGCGCCCCTGAATCGGCGTATCGCCCAGCACGATCTTGCCGCTGGTGGGCTGCAACTGCCCGGAGATCAAGTGGAACAACGTCGACTTGCCCGCACCGTTGGGGCCAATCACCGCATGCCGTTCGCCGTCGCGCAGTTCAAGCTCTGCGCCGCGAATGATGTGGGCCTCGCCAAAGGATTTGTGCACGTCGTGTAACTGCAGAATCGCGCGGCTCATGGGGCATCTCCTTCGGCTTGCAGCGTGAGTGCGGCAGGTTTGGACCCGTGTTCATCGTCCAGCAGTCGCAGCCATTGGCGCCGTGCCAGTTTGAGCATCAACAACCCGGCCAGGCCCAGCAGCAGCGGCATGGCCCAGGTCAGTGGCGAACCGGGCAACCAGTCGCGGCCAAACAGGCTGATGGCGGGCCACGGCTGACCGGCAATCAGCAGCGCCTGGTAATCCTGGCTGAACACCCGTTGCAAGGTTTCGATGGCAAACACCACGGCCAGGCTCACCAGCGCAGCCGTCAGCAACGCCGTCACGGCGGCAGGGATCACTGCCAGCCAGCCGTTGCGCCGGATCTGCGCACTCCAGGCCAGCACCAGCCCGGCCAGACCGCTGGGCATAAACATCATCACCAGCACGAACAACAGGCCCTGATAGAGCAACCAGGATTGGGTGAGGTCGGAGGCGGCGTTGCCAAAAAAGGTCATCAAGGCCGCGCCCAGAACCGGCCCGAGGAACACGTTGACCCCACCGATATAGGTGTTGAGGACCACCTCGGCGGAATAGTGCATATCAAACAGCACGTAGTTGGCCGACTCCAGATTCAGGGCCTGCAAGCCACCGGCGATCCCGGAAAACATCGCTGACAGGGCAAACACCAGCACCCGCAAACGGTGCACGTTGTAGCCGAGAAATTGCAGCCGGTGACCGTTCTCGCGCAGGGCGAAAGTCAGGCGGCCCATGGGCGTCAGGGTGAAGGCGTAGAGCAAGGCAATCGACATCACCACCCACACCAGGGTCAGGTAATAGACTTGGGTCGCATCGCCAAAATCCAGGCCCCACGCCGGGCTGCGCATGGACGAAATACCCGCTTCACCGCCAAACAGCGCGCTCAGGTGCGGAGCCAGCGAGTGCAGCAACTCGGCCAGCGCCAGGGTGATCATCGAGAAGTACACACCAGCGCGTTTGGTCGCGAACCAGCCCGCGCACACCCCGCAGATAAAACCACCCAGAGCGCCGATCAGCGGCAGCAAAGGTGTTGGCAGCAGGCCATGACCATTGAGCGCGTTCATCGCGTGCAGCGTGGCAAACGAGCCGACGCCAAAGTACGCCGCGTGGCCAAACGAAAGCATGCCGCCCTGCCCGCACAGCAGGTTAAAGGCGCAGGCAAACAAGGCCGCGATCAGCATCTGAATGGCCGCGTTGACCATCGACACCGGTACAACAGCGGGCACCACGACGAGGGCCAGCAGCAAGACCAGCAGCAGGATTTTTGTGAGTTTCATGGTCTACCCCTTCTCGCCCATTAACCCGGATGGCCGGATCAGCAAAATCAGCAGCATCAGCGCAAATGGAATGGTGGCCGCAACGCTGGACACCTTGAGGGTCATCAAACCGCCCATTTGCTGCGCCCATTCACCGGCACCAAACAGACCGAACACTGACGCCAGGCTGAGGTCCACGCCCACCGCGAAGGATGAAATCAGGCCGATCAACAGCGAGGCCACCATCGCCCCGGCCATTGAGCCCAAACCGCCGACCACCACCACGACAAACACAATCACCCCAAGCTCCAGCGCCATGTTCGGGTTGGTGGTGTAGAAGGCGCCCGCCAGTGCACCGGCCAGCCCGGCAAGGGCCGCGCCGATGCCGAACACCGCCATGAACACCAGCGGCACGTTATGCCCCAGGGCCTCGGCCATTTGTGGGCGATGGATTGCTGCGCGCACCACGATGCCGACCCGGGTGCGGGTCAGCAGCAGATAGATCAGGGCAAATACCAGCAGCGAGACAATGCCCATCAGCAGCCGGTAGAACGGATAGTCGGTGCTGAACACCTGGAACGCGGCGAAGTTGAGGAACTCCGGCACCCGGTATTCCACCGAGAAGTTGCCGTAGAACAACTTGATCAGCTCAACAATGATGAACGTCAGGCCAAAGGTCAGCAGCAGTTCGTGAGCGTGCCCGTACTTGTGCACGCGGCGCAGGAAGAAGCGCTCGACAATCACCCCGATCAGCCCCACCAGCACGGTCGAAAGCAGCACCGCGCCGACAAAGCCGACGTATTTTTGCAGGGTGTAGGCCAGGTAGGCACCCACCATATAAAAGGAGGCATGGGCGAAATTGAGCACGCCCATCATGCCAAAGATCAGCGTCAGGCCAGCTGAAACCATGAACAGCAGCAGGCCGTAGATCACGCCGTTAAGCAGTGAAACTGTGAGGAATTCCATAGGCGACTCCAGCGCTCGCGATGGACAAAAAGGCGTGCCGGGTGGCACGCCAGGCGGCGTCAGTCGGGCCGTTGCATGCGGCAGTCAGCTTGCACCGGCGCTGCGGCTTCATCGGCGCTGAACGACTTGATCGGGACAAAGCCCATGTCAGTGCCGTCAACCTTGTAGCGCGCGTCTTTGGAGACCACCGACACCACGAACGGCATCAACAGTTGGTGGTCTTCGGCGCGCATGCGCACGGCACCCAGCGGGTTGCTGTCGCTGGCTTTTTCCAGGGCCAGGGCGAAGCTGCGGGTGTTGAGGCGGCCGTCTTCAGCCGGCAAGGTTTTCAGCACATTGCCCACCATCTGCAAGGCGAACACGGTTTGCGGCTCGATATAGGCTGGCAGGTGCCCGGTCTTGGCCTGGTACTCGGTGGCGAATTTCTCGCCCTGCTCGCCTGCGGCTTCAATGTTGAACGGGTGCGAAACGTAATGCCCCAACGCAACATCACCGGCGTTCGCCAGGTTGCCTGGCTGATCGAGGAAGGCGGTGCCAAAGCGCAGTTTGAGGCCCGCCGCACGGCTGGCTTTCATCAGCAAGAGCAAGTCGTTGCCCCAGTTACCGGTGAGCACGGTTTCAGCGCCAGAGGCCTGGATACGGGCGATGTAAGGGGCGAAATCCTGAACTTTCTGGGTGTCGTGCAGGCTTTTGCCCACCAACTGATAACCCCCCGCCGCGGCGTTGTCGGTGATGGCTTTTTCCATGTCCTGGCCCCAGCTGTAGTTCTGGTTCATGGAATAGACTTTAGTGCCCAGGGTGCCGGCTTCTTTCATGGCTGCCACCAGGGTTTTGACCCGGATTGGCGCGTTGCCGTTGAAGCGGAAGTGGTAGAAGTGGCATTTGCTGCCGGTGAGTTCCAGGGCCTCACCGCCGACGTTGAGGAACACGACCTCTTTGCCCTTGTTGCGCAGGTTGTACTTGCGCACATCTTCTGTGATTTGCCCGGCCGCCACTGACGAGGCGCCCTGAACGATCATTTGTGCGCCGCTACCAATTGCAGCCTTGAGTTTTTCGGAAGCGCCGGCCGGGGTGCCCTGGCTATCGAATTCGAGCAGCTGGATGGGTTCACCATTCCAGCCACCTTCAGCGTTCAGGCGATCGATCTGGAAGCGCGTGGCAGCCCGGAACATTTGCCCGGTGGCGGCGGAGGGTCCCGACAGGGTCTCGACCAACGCTACTTTCAAAGGATCAGCGCAGGCGATACCGGCGAGCAGGGTCGTGCCGAAGGTGAGCAGACGCAGCGTGGTCTTTGTGTGCATGGAAGCCTCGTTTTTTATTTTTATGTACGATCTGGTCGAACATCATCATCGACATGTCAGACCAGTTGGCGAAAATTACGACAACGCTGCGCCGAAGTCAAAGCACCCACGGGTGAAAAAGTGCATTTATTTCCGATTGATTCACTCAAACACCTTGAAATGTGCAGGCTTGAGCCGATAAAAAAATTTCTAAACTTGTAAGACCACAGCCCATTCCTTCACTATTCTCATCCAATCACTTATGCCCGTACCCGCGCTGCCTCGCGGCAGAGGACTCACAATGAAAAGCGTTAACGTACAAAGCAACCAGCCCTTGCCAATGGAAATCGTCAACTGGCTCAGTGGCGAAATCCACTCCGGGCGGCTGGCCACCGGCGATCAACTGCCCAGCGAGCGGCAGTTGTGCGAACAGTTTTCGGTCAGCCGGGCGGTGGTGCGCGAAGCCTTGTCGCAACTCAAGTTCGAAGAACTGATCACCACCCAGCAAGGCAAAGGCGCTTTCGTGGCCAAGCGCGGCGAGCGTCACGCCTTCCGCCTCAACGAAGTGTCGCTCGACGAAGAAGACTCCCTGCTGCACATCCTCGAGTTCCTGATCACCATCGAGGTGGGCGCCACGCGCCTTGCAGCGTTGCGCCACACCCCCGAAGACCTGAAGAAAATTCGCCAGGCGTTGGTCGGCATGGAATACGCCATGGTCAACGACCAACTGGGCGACGAAGAGGACTATGCCTTCCACCAGGCGATTGTGGCGGCCACCCATAACCCGCACTTCAAATCGCTGAATGAATACCTCGATCACAGTGTCCGGCGCCTGATTCGCGAGGCCCGCAGCAACACGGCGGCGATCTACAACGAGCTGATCCAGGCGGTGCAGGACGAACACCAGGCCATCTTCCAGGCCATTCAGGCGCGCGATCCGGTGCGGGCGGGCGAAGCCGCCGAACGTCATCTGCGCAATGCTGCCAAACGCATGGACATGTACCTGCAGGACTGATCCTCCTGCAGCACCCTTGACACTGAAAAGGGAAGCCTCCTACCATCCTGTCAGACAACAAAAACAAATGTCAGACAGGTTAATCCTCATGATCACTGGCCAAACGCGTTTGATCGGCATCGTTGCTGATCCGATCGCCCATGTAAAAACCCCGCAAGTCATCAATCAGAGTACGGCCAACCAAGGTTTGGATGTGGTCTGCGTACCCCTGCACGTGCACGCCAAAAATCTGCAAAAGGTGCTGGGTGGCGTTGGCGGCTTCGCCAACCTGCAAGGCCTGGTCGTTACCATCCCGTACAAGGAAAGCATCCTTGAATACTGCGACGACCTGACCGACATCGCCCGCCAGGTCGGTTCGGTGAATGCCATCCGCATCAACCCTGACACCGGGCGCCTCACGGGCGGTAATTTTGACGGCGAAGGCATGCTGGCCGGTCTGCACCAACAGGGGCATACGGTTGCTGGCAAACGCGTGTTGCTGGTGGGCACGGGAGGCGCGGGTAAGTCCATTGCCTGGTCCCTCGCCCAGCAGAAACCTGCACGACTGGCCCTCTACAACCGTTCACCGGCCCGTGCGCAAGCGTTGCTGGAGCGTCTGCAAAAAAAGTTTCCTGCGCTCGATCTGGTCATCAGTGACGGCAATGCGCAGGACTACGACGTGGTCATCAACGCCACCTCGCTGGGCCTCAAGGACGATGATCCCCTGCCCCTCGATCCGAACACCTTGCGAGCAGGCGCTTTGGTCTGCGAAGCGGTGATGCGCGCCGACGGCACCGCGCTGCTGGCGGCGGCACGCGAGCGCGGCTGCCGCACTCACCCCGGACAGCACATGATTTACGGGCAGGTGGTGCAGATCTGCCGTTTCCTCGGTGTTGATCTGCAGCCTGAACACGTTGCGCGCATTCTCGGCCACTGACCCCTGCCCTCTCTGGAGACACTGCTCATGTATGACTTCAACAACCGCGTCTTGCTGTTGACCGGCGCCAACGGTGGCATCGGCCGCGAAGTGGCGAAGCTGTTTTATCAATACGGCGCGTCGATGGTGCTGACGGATCTGGACGGTGAAGGGCTGGCTGACTTCGCCCGGACGCTGGACCCGCAGGGTGAGCGTGTGGCCACCTTGCGCATGAACGCTGGCGACCCGGATGACTCGGCAAAAGCAGTGCAACTGGCGGTCGAGCGCTTTGGCGGGATTGATTTTCTGGTGCCGTCTGCCGGGCTGTACCAATCACAACCGATTCGCGAAATGACCGACGAGCAATGGCGCCAGACCCTGGGCATCAATCTCGACGGCGTGTTTTACCTGTGCAGCCGCGCCATCCCTGCCCTGCGCGCCAACAGCGCCATCGTTAACCTGACCTCCGTGGCGGCGCACCGAGGGGCGTATTCCAACGCCCACTACGGCAGCTCCAAAGGCGGCCTGCTAAGCCTGACTCGCGCACTGGCCCGTGAATTGGGGCCACAGACTCGGGTGAATGCGGTGTCGCCGGGCATTATCGAAACCCCGATGACACAAAGCCTGATCGCCACCCGTGGCAGCGACTCAGTGGAACAAACCCCGCTCAAACGCCTTGGCCAGCCGAGTGAAATCGCCTCTGTCATCGCCTTTTTGTGCAGTGACGGATCGAGCTTCATGACCGGGGAAGTGCTGCATGTGAATGGCGGGTTGTATATCGCGGGGTGAGGCAGTTCACCCTGTAGGAGCGAGCTTGCCTCGCGATCTTTTCAAGATCAAAAGATCGCGAGGCAAGCTCGCTCCTACAGGGGTTGGGGGTTATGTGGGGGTGTGATGGGTCAGCCACTGCAATAAACGCTCATCTTCACCCGCCGCTGCAATCACTTGCAGGCCCACGGGCAGGCCTCTTACCTGCCCTGCTGGCAGGCTGATTGCGGGCAGGCCGGTGAGGTTCCAGGGGCTGGTGTAGCTGAGCACGGCGGCGCGGACGTCGATGAGTTGCTCGCCCACGGGTGTCTCCCGTGCGTTCACTGGCGGGGCGATGATCGGTACGCTGGGCGAAACCAGCAGGTCATAGTCTTCGAATAACCGCGCCATCTGCGCTTGATACTGCTGCTGGGCCCGCTGCGCGCGAATGTATTGCCAGCCGCGAACTTCTTGCGACAGTTCAAGGCGCTCGCGCACTTCCTGGTCGAACAATTGCGGCGCCTCTTGCATGCGCTCGGCATGCACGTCGTAGGCCTCGGCGCGTTGCAGTATCAGCAGGGTTTCTTTCATGCCAGCAGCCATGGCCGCCAATTCCGTCACTTCTTGCAGGGTATCGCCAAACACCTGCTTGGCCGCCTGGTAAACCTGTTGATCCACTGCAACGTCGACCGGGCCGAAGCTGCCCGAGCGGATCCAGCCAACCCGCACTGCACGCGGATCACTGGCAGTCGCCGCGCATGCCTTGCCCGATAACACTTCGAACAGCAGGCGCGCGTCTTCAACGGAGTTGGCAATCGGCCCGGCGTGGTCGAGGCTGGACGACAGCGGGAATACGCCTTCCAGCGGCACGGCAGCATAGGACGGCTTGAAGCCGACCACACCGCACAATGCCGCCGGAATCCGGATCGAGCCGCCAGTGTCCGTGCCCAAGGCCAACGGCACCATGCCGCTGGCCACGGCCGCCGCGCTGCCCGCGCTGGAGCCGCCCGTGATGCATTCCGGGGCCCACGGGTTGCGGGCCGCGCCCTGTAGCGAGCGGTCGCCCGTCGGGCCGTAGGCGAATTCATGGGTCAGGGTTTTGCCGACAATCACCGCCCCCGCCTCGCGCAAACGCTGCACACACACGGCATCACGACGCGGCCTGAAGCCTTCGAAATGCGCCGAGCCATAGGTGCTGACGTAGTCCAACGTGTCGATGTTGTCTTTGACCGCCACAGGTATGCCGTGCAGCGGCCCCAGATCCTGGCCTTGGCTCAGAAGCTCGTCGGCCTTGCGCGCCTGGGCCAGTGCAACCGGTGCATCCACTTGAACGAAGGCGTTCAGGGTCGGGTTCAGCCGCTCGATGCTGTCGAGAGCGGCTTGGGTCAGTTCAACGCTGGTCAAGCTGCCGTCGCGAAGGCGTTCAGCCAGCTCGACGACCGATCGACCGAAAAAATAGCCAGCATCGGCAGGTAGTACCGGGCTCATACAAACACCTCAATCAAACAGCAGCAGGAAGGGGGGACGCAGCCGGACGGCCGCCTGGGCGCACCATCAACATGGCGCTCATGCCCAACGCGGTCGCCACTGCGGCGGCCACGAACATCGACGAATAGCCGTAGCGAACGGTCAGGTAGCCGGTCAGCATCGGGGCAATGAACGAAGCGGTGTTGGCAATAAAGTGGGTCATGCCGCTGTAGGCGCCGACACGGTTGGACGGCGCAGTGTCGATGACCACGGCCCAGTACACCGAGTTAGGCAGCGCGTTGAGGGCGTTGGCCAGGGTCATCAGGGCAATCACGCCCCAGACGGTCTGGGCCTGCGAAACCATGATGAAGCACAGCGTGGTCAACAGCAGGCAAGTCGCGGCCAGCCAGCTGCGGGCGACTTTCAGGTTGCCGGTACGGCGCAGCAGCAGGTCGGAGATTTTGCCGCCCAGCAGCACGGTAAAGCAGGCACCGGTCCACGGGATCATGCCCATGTACCACAGCGAGGACAGGTTGTAGTGGAACTCGTCCTGCAGGTATTTGGGGGTCCAGGTCAGCAGCAGGAAGGTCACGTAGACGAACGAGAAGTAGCCGACCGCGTTGAGCAGCAGGTCCTTGTTTTTGAAGAAGTGCCAGACCGGTGTCAGCGTGGTGGTTGGCGTCGAGGCATTGACCGCTTCGGCGCGCTCTTTGCGCAGGTAGTCCAGTTCGGCCTTGGACACTCGCGGGTTTTCATCGGGGGTGTTGGTGAAGCGCGTCATGAAGAAAATCAGCAGCGCCAGGCTGATCACACCCAAAATCACGAACATGCTGCGCCAGTCGCCGGTCAGGGTTTGCAGGCCTACCGCAATCGGCGCCGTCAACAGCGCACCCAGCGGTGTGCTGAGCAAACCCACCGACACCACAAAACCGCGCTCTTTGGGGGTGGCCCAGTTCGCCACGCTCTTGTTGATGACCGAGTAAGCCGGGCCTTCGGCGAAACCGAACATCACCCGGATGGTGACGAAACCGGCCATCGCCGAGCCGCCCAAAAATGCCAGACCGAAGTCACCGGCAAAAGCGGTCGCGATTTCAAAGATCGACCAAGTGGCACCGGCAATCAGCCAGATACGCTTGGCGCCAAAACGGTCGGCCAGAATGCCGCCGATCAACGCCCCCAAAATGTAACCGTAACCGAAGTAACCCAGCACCTTGCCCCAGTCGGCTTTGTCGAAACCGTACTCGGGAAGGATGCTCGCCGATGCGTAGGCAATGGCGCCGCGATCAATGTAATTGAGCAGCGCCATCAGCATGATCAAGAAGAAAATCTGATAGCGGAAGGAAGGGATAGCTGGGTTGTTCATAGGTATCTGACTCTTCAAATGATGGCAGAAGTCAAAAAGTCGGCCGCTTCCGGCGTATTTTTATTTTTTTACCCAAACGTTTGGGTTGACGAAATGTAGAGCGAGTAAAAATTTTAGTCAAACGTTTGGGTAAAAATTTTGTCCGGCCGAAAATCGCCCGTTCAGGTAGAATTCGCGCGCTCATAACAGACAGCAGGAAACCCCTCGAACATGCCGAACCCAGCCCGCCCCGCCACCCTCAAGTCCATGGCGACTGCACTTGGCGTGCATGTGTCCACCGTGTCCAGGGTGCTCAACGGCGATCCGGCGGGCGTCGAACGGGCAGCATCGGCCGAGGTGATTGAGCGTATTCGCGCATTGGCAAAAGAGCTGGATTATCGACCGAACACGCAGGCATCTAACCTGAAACTGCGTAAAAGTGAGGAAATCTGCGTGCTGATGCCGCGCATCACCGACCTGGTGATGGCGACCATTTACGACAGCATCGACAGCAGCGCTGAACAGGCGGGCTACCTCACGTTCGTGTCCAACACCGACGACCAGCCAGTGCGCCAGATGCAACGTGCCGAACACGCCCTGCGCCGCTCGGTGGCCGGGCTGATCGTGGCTGACTCCCACGTGGGGGAAACCCAGCCGCTGTTCGAGTTGTTGACCCGCAAACACATTCCCTACGTGCTGGTCAGCCGCCAGATAGCCGGGCAAGTCGCGTCGTGCAGTAACGATGAGCTGGGCGGCTGGTTGGCGGCGGAGCATTTGTACAACCTGGGCTGGCGCGACGTCGCGATTCTGGCAGGCGAACGCCACGCCTCAACCGGCGCCGATCGCACACGCGGCTTCACCCGTTACTTTCGCGAACAGGGCATCACCTTGCGCCCGGAATGGACCCTCAACGGCCCCTTTGACAGCCTGACCGGGCACCAGCAAGGTGAGCATCTGCTGGGGCTGAACCCGCGCCCTCAAGCGTTTTTCGCGGTCAACGACTTCCTCGCCATCGGCCTGATGGGCGCCGCACGGGACAAAGGCCTGCTGCCAGGCAAAGACATCGCCGTGGTCGGTTTCAACGACATCGCCCTCGCCCACGAACTCACCGTGCCACTGACCAGCGTGCGCTTGCCACTGGCCGAAATGGGCCAGCAGGCGGTGGAGTTATTGCTGAAACGGATCAAGGGCGAAGCCGTTGAATCGATTGTGCTGACCCCACAACTGCAAGTGCGGGCCAGTTCTACAGTGTTGCCCAAACCGCTGTAACTGCTGAGGGCATGTCTCAGCCCTTCATATCGTTTCCCCTTGAGGTGCAGATTCGGAGCTCAGTCAGTTCATTTAGCCGCTGAGCAGCGTAGCGAGGCTGCGAACGAGGACGCAGTCCTCGAAAAGACTGACTGCGCGCGGTGATGCAACCAACCAGTCACAACCTCGCTAAGCCCCTCGACAACTACGTAGAAACCTTCTCTATCCTTGCTTTCATAACCAGAAACATCAGTGCATCAGTTGCACGATGTCGTAAATATCTACCACCCGCGATCCATCGCTGACTCGCAATGTGCGCACTCCACCGCTGAACACAATACGGAGCGCAAAACTGTGACGATTGGATCAACCTATGACTATCCGGCATTCATCGCCAAGCATTTGCCCACGCATGAAGCGTCTTCATGGCGGGGGCGATTTCCAGGCCCTCCCGATTTATGTTTTAACTACCGCAAATTAGTTGAGCAACAGTTCGGTATTGCCAGCGCAACGAAACCCGACCACAAAATTTGCATCATTGGCGCTGGCGTTACCGGTCTCACCGCAGCTCGGGAACTTCTGCGATGCGGTTTCACTCACGTCACTCTGCTTGAGCAGTCTCATCGAATTGGCGGGCGCCACTTGTCTGTAGTTAAGAGCGGACAATCACCCTTAATGGGAAGCACGCCGTTTGAAATGGGGGCAATGCGCATGCCGCTATTTAACACAACAGGCGAAACTCCTACAGAGGGCCAGTCACTCATGGCCTATTACTGCAAACTGTTTGATCTGCAGTTATCTGACTTCCCTAATCCTGGTACCGCACAGGTCCGCAGTACAGGTATATACCTGCGCGAAGGCTTACTGGATGGCCAACCAGAACCACAAATGCTGATCTGGAAAAATCCGCAGGGTCACACGCCACCGCCCACTGAGAAACTTCAACAGGTTTACGGGAAGTGGCGACATTTTGCCGAACTAATGACTCGAGAAGTCGCACGCATCTATGGCTCACCGCAATGGGAAAATCAGTGGGCATCTATCGTCGCTCGCTATCAAGCGCTGTCCTTTCGCGACTTGGTAACACTGCCAGCACTCACTCATTGGGCAGCTGAGAACCCGGGGGATTTCGGCGGGTTTGGCATGAGCCAAGAAGAATCCGCTATTTTCTACTCCATCGGCATAGGTGATGGCAGTTGGGGCGCCTTTTATGATGTTTGCTGCCTGTATCCCTTACGTACTGCAATTTTCGGCTTCAGCAGCCAATTGCAGTTAGTGCATGGTCGCGTAGATACAGATGGCAATCCTATACCTTCGCCATATCTAGGTGTGCCTTCGCTGAAGGATTGTAACGATCTGGACTTTGAGCCACCCCGCTATCTAGGTCTGGCAGCACTTGATGAATGCTTGATGTTCACACAGACCTCGGTCAATGGACTGTCTTTCTACGATCATTGCCGGAATCGAGGTGCAGGCTTCCTGACAGACACCTCAGTGACTCGACTGACCAAGCTGGACTCAGGACAACTTCGCGTAACCTACGACTGGAAAGTCAGTAGTTCGGAGGAAAAATCTGAACGCCATGAAGATTTCGATTCAGTCATCATGACCCTTCCTTCCTGGATCATTGAAACCCATATCCAGCTGGAAAACTTCAGCCAAAACATGCTGCCTTATTCAATCATCAATGCATACAAAACTGCTCACTGGGAAACCAGTTGTAAAGTCTACGCACCACTGAAAAAAAGCTTCTTATCTAAAAACAAAAAAATCCCGCAAGTTATCGTCACTGATAGCTTTGTCCACGATGTATATGCCTACCGCTATCACGATGCTTATCCCTACGATTGCATCTTGCTTAGTTACACTTGGGAAGATGATGCAACTAAACTTGCCTCTTTTGATGACAAGACCTTGGTCGCAAAATGCATCACTGAACTGGATCGTATCCTGCTGCGAGCCTCAAACATAAAGAGCCCAATTTCACCTTACATCGACGCTCAGAATGCTGTTGTTCAACGCTGGATCACGGACAAGAACGCGCTCGGCTGCGCCAAACTGTATCGCGCAGGTACTTATTACGAAGCAGTCAGCCTTATGAAATACAACCGCGACTATGCGCATGTGTCAGGTCTCTACCTTGCCGGTGAATCATTCTCTGTCGATGCCGGCTGGACTGAACCCTGCCTGCGAGGTGCAATTGATGCAGTCATCAACTTGTGCAACACCACGCAGGCCGAGTTCAACGGAGGCTTCTGTATGGATGACTATCCCGAGTACCAAACGCGCCCTTAGCGAACCGTTTAAATTCCCTTCTGACGTAGTCCAATTGGATATATAGCACCGTAGACAAGGCAACGGACTACACACCTAGCGGACACAACCGACATACACCCGCACTGATAAATCCTCTTACTAAAGACCCGCAAACCAGCGGGTCATAACAATAAAAAAGAGGTGTCAGCCATGAACGAAGCGGTCAGTGCAGTGCGCGTTGCGGTTGTGCAATTCGATCCGCAGGTGGGTATTCAACATAGCCAGGCCAATCTGGAGCACAGCCTTGAATTGGCCCGCGAGGCGGCCATTAACGGGGCAAATCTTATTGTGCTGCCGGAGTTGGCCAACACCGGGTATTTGTTCGGCACTCGCCAGGAAGCCTTCCTGCATGCCGAGTTGATTCCCGAGGGTCCGAGCATGCAGGCCTGGCTCGATTTTGCCCGTAAGCATCAGGTGTATCTGGCCGCAGGGCTGGCTGAGCGAGACGGTGTGCAGTTGTTTGACAGCGCGGTGCTGGTGGGCCCGGGCGGATTTATTGGCAAGTACCGCAAGGCCCATTTATGGAACCGCGAGAAGCTCTGGTTTACTCCCGGCAATCTGGGTTTTCCGGTGTTTGACACGCCCATTGGCCGCATCGGCCTGCTGATTTGCTGGGACATCTGGTTTCCCGAAGTGCCGCGCCTGTTGAGCCTGCAAGGCGCCGACATTATCTGCAGTCTGAACAACTGGATCTGGACGCCACCGCCTCTATTCGATGACAGCGGAAAATGCATGGCCTCGTACCTGACGATGACCGCTGCTCATGCCAACAACGTGTTTATTGCCGCCGCCAATCGCATCGGTGAGGAACAAGGCGAGCGCTATCTGGGCTGCTCGCTGATTACCGGGACCAATGGCTGGCCCATCGGCAAGGTGGCCTCAGCGGATGAGCAAACCATTCTCTATGCCGATATTGATCTGACCAGCGCACGCAGCGCGCCGATCTGGAACAGTTTGAACGACCTGCATCGCGACCGCCGGGTCGATGTGTATGAGTCGATGCTCGGCTATACCGACCACCCTCTCCTTCCACGCTGATGAGGACGCCATCATGTCGTCTTTATCACCAAGAGCGTCTTCCACTGCGTCAGTGCGTTACCTGGTTTTGCTTGTAGCCAGCGCGCTGCTAATCATTATTTTGATGGGCGGTTTATCGTGGTTCTACTCAGCATCGGCAACCGGATACTGGCCCGGATATGCCGACATGATGGGCGACTGGCCTTCACCGCTGGCCTGTCTGCGCTGGGTGATCGGTGATATCAGTGAAGTCGCTTTTTACAAGCACGAGTTCGCCTCGCTGGGGCTGTTGTTTGGGGGTGCCCTGGGGTATTGGGCCAGTCGGTACGCCAAAACGTGGCAAGGGTTCAGCATCAGCTATGGCACGGGACTGTGGCCCTGGCTCGTCACCAGTTCACTGCTGGGGTTGGCGCTGAGCAATGCATTGTGGGGCTGGACGTTGACTGCCGACACCTGGCAGCCAACGTTTGCCGCCTTTGTGTCCTTGCCCGCCGCGATGGTGTTGCTGTTTGGTGGCGGCTGGAAAGTCACCCTCAACGGAGCGGTTCTCGGGGCCCTGCTGGTCACACCTTGTTGCCTGCTGATGGTTAACTTCGTCTGTCTGCCGTTGGGGTTGCCCGTCGTGATTGGCAATGTACTGGGCATGGCGCTGGGCAGTGTGCTGGCTTTTGGCTTGTGCCGGTGTGTGCCAGTACTGGTCAAAAACCACGTCGAACCCGTCGTTGAGAAGCCCGCTGCCAGGCCCAAGCCTGACTACGGTGTGATCTGGACGTTACGCCGGGTATTGGCAGACTTTTCCGAAGCGCCTTTTTTTGGCAATGAGTGGGCCAGCCTGGGAATGTTGGCCGGGGTTTTACTGGCGTATGCATTGAACCCGTTGAGCCCTGCTTATGGTTCAGGCTTGCTGCTGCATTTGGTCGCAGCACAGGCATTCACCTCGTTAGTGGGCGTGATTATTTGGCGCAGCCAATGGCAGAAACTCGGCTGGTACCCCACGTATGTGCCGCTGGTGTCAGTGGTTCCGGCTGCGGTGCTGACTTACGGCGCCAGCGCGATGGTGATGATTGCCAGCGCTGTGCTGGGGGCTCTGGTCGCCCCGCCTTTGGCCCACGCCATTGCCCGGCGAATGCCCCAGTACATGCACCCTTACATTGGCAATGTGTTGTCGATGGCGATCAGCACGCTGCTGATTGTGCCGGTGATTGGCGTCTTGATGAATCTGTAGCAGTTGCCGCAGGCGACGTTCGAGTGCGAAGCGATCGTAAACTCAGACAATCCGGTTTTTCTGATGCACCGTGCAAGCCGGTTTGACGACTGCTTCGCACTCGAACGTGGCCTCGCGGTGCTCGTCAACTGCTACGAATGGGGAACACGTCGGGCAAGCAAACCTCGCCCAGGCTGAGGTTATTCATTGAATTTATGAGTGCGCGTGTGCGCTGAAGTTAAACATCCAACCCCCTCGTTTCATCCCCTCTGCGCCCGTCCGGGCGCATCCTCATATAACTAAAAGATATTTCATATTCGATACATATATTGGATTGTTCCTAGGGAAATGCTTTTAATCGCGGCCCCAACGTCTTGTGTTTGCTGATGTTTCAGCGACTTCTGTTTCGGTACTTTTTTATGAACGCGTCTGCCGCTGTGGCGCCTGATCCGCTGATTCGTGTGCGCGCTTTGAGTAAAGCGTTCGGGGCCAACCGTGCCCTGGATCGTGTGGACTTGCAGATTTACCCCGCCGAAGTCGTGGCGTTGTTGGGCGCCAATGGCGCGGGCAAATCGACGCTGGTGAAGATCCTCGCTGGCAGCCAGTCCCATGATGCGGGCGAGCTGTTGGTTGACGGGCAGTTGCAGCGCTTCAATTCGCCGCTGGCGGCGCGTGAGGTCGGGATTGTGGCGGTGCATCAGCACGTCAATGACGCGATTGCGCCGGGGCTGAGCGTGGCGGAAAACCTGCTGCTGGATGAGTTGTGCCAACCCGGTGCCGGGTTTTGGCTGGGGCGCAAACGCGTGTTGCAACGTGCCTCGGTAATCGCTGCCGGACTGGGGCTGAATCTGCCGCTGGAGCAGCCGATTGAGTACCTCGGTCAGGCAGAACGCCAATTGGTGGTGTTGGCCCGGGCTTTTGCCTTGCAGCCCCGTTTGTTGATTCTGGATGAGCCGACCGCCGCCCTTTCGGACACCGAAGCGCAGCGTTTGTTTGCCCTGGTCGATACCTTGCGCGAGCGCGGGGTGGCGATTGTTTATATCTCCCATCGTTTGTCCGATTTGCAGCGTCTGGCGGATCGCGCCGTGGTGTTGCGTGACGGCAGGCTGGCCGGTGAATTTGCTGCCGATCAACTCACCGAAGCGGTGTACGCCATGCTCGGTGAAGCGCCGGACACCCGGCCTTTTGAGCCGCGTGCGGGGGGCCGCGAGGTGTTGAGTTTGCGCGCAGCGAAGGTCACGGCGAACTCCGCTGAATTTGATTTGAACCTGCACGAAGGTCAGGTGGTGGCGCTAACCGGGCTGTTGGGCGCGGGCAAAAGTGAAATTGCCGAGGTGCTGTTCGGTTTGCGTCGCCCGGCTGCCGGAACGCTGCACGTGGAAGGCGTTGCCGGGCTGTTCAATTCGCCAGAACACGCAGTTAAAGCGGGAGTTTTTTACGCTGCCGAAGACCGCGCCAGTCACTCGTTGATTCCTGGCTTTTCGTTGCGCAAAACCCTGACCCTGCCCTTTTTGCAGCGTTTTACCCGCTACGGATTTATCAACACGCGGTTGGAGGCGCAGGCGGTAGAAGACGCCGTGACCGCGCTGGGGGTGAAGACTGCCGGTATCGAGTTGCCCATGGAGACGCTGTCTGGCGGCAACCAGCAGAAAGTCGTGCTGGGCCGCTGGCTGCTGGGCAACGGCCGTGTGTTGATGCTCGATGAGCCGTTCCAGGGTGTGGATGTGCGCGCCCGCCGCGAGATTGGCCATTTGCTGCGTAACAGCTGCGAAGGCCGGGCCACATTGGTGATTTGCACTGACGTTGACGAGGCCCTGGAGATCGCCGACAGAATTTTGGTGGTGCGTGATTTTGCCGTGGTCGCTGACTACGCCCGGGCCGGGTTGAACCGCGCCACGCTGGTGGCGCAGTTGGTGGGCAGTGACGCTCCATCCCCTTCCCCTTGCTCTTCCCCTTTAAACCGTACCGCAACGCCCGGGAGTAGTGCGCGTGGCTGATTTGATTTCCTCTTTGCCGGGCAGTGCCCCCAAGCCCAAGCGCGTGCTGGACGCGTTGATCCGTTATGGCCTGCTGCTGGTGCTGGCCGCCGTGGTGGTGTTTTTCAGCATTGCCGAACCGGCCTTTTTGCGGGTCAACAACCTGTTCATCATTTTGCAGTCAGTGTCCATCGTCGCCTTGCTGGCCCTTGGCGTGACCTTGACCATGGCCGTGGGCGGCCTCGATTTGTCCATCGGCGCGGTGGCGGCGATGAGCCTGATGATCGCCAGCTACGTGATGGTGGTGCTGGGCTGGGGCGCCGTGCCGGCGGTGTTGATCAGCCTGGCGGGCGGGGCTTTGGTCGGTCTTTTTAACGGCTGGCTGATCGTCAAAATGCGCGTGCCGGACATTCTCGCCACCTTGGGCAGCATGTTTTTGGTGATCGGTGTGCAACTGATTCCCACCGGCGGGCGCTCGATTGCGGTGGGCATGACGCTGCCCAACGGCGAAGAAACCGAAGGCGTGTTCAGCGCGGCTTTTCTGGCGCTGGGGCGCGGTCGGTTATGGGACACGGTGCCGGTTCCGGTGCTGGTAACCGCTGTCGCGGCGCTGGCCGTGTGGCTGTTTCTGGAGCGGGCGCGCATCGGCCGGTTGTTTTATGCCATCGGCGGCAACGAGCAAGCGGCGCACCTGGCGGGCGCTCCGGTGCATCGCTACAAACTGCTGGCGTACGTGCTGTCGTCCTTGCTGGCGTCAGTGGGCGGTTTGCTGCTGGCGGCGCGGCTGGGGCGCGGGGATGTCAGCTCCGGCAACGGGCTGGTGCTGGATGCACTGGGCGCAGCGCTGATTGGTTTTGCCGTGCTGGGCGCGAAGAAACCCAACGCGTTTGGCACGTTGATAGGCGCGTTACTGGTGGCCACCTTGCTCAATGGATTGACGATGCTCAACGCACCCTATTACGCCCAGGATTTCGTCAAAGGACTGGTGTTGGTGCTGGCGCTGATTTTTACCTTTGGTGTCGGACAGCGCGTGCGCTGATCTGGACGCCCTTACTTGCAAGGATCACCTATGTACACATCCATCAAAAGCGCCATTCGCCATGCTCTTGCCGGTGCGCTGTTGTCAGGCGCGGCTTTGGGCGTGCAGGCAGCCGGCTTACCGGGCGCCCCCGCGCCCTTCGACAAAGGCAATGTGCAGATTGCCATGGTCGGTTATCTGTTTTCCGGCGACTTCCCCGAGGCGTATCTGCAAGGCGTCGAGAAACAGACCAAAGCTCTGGGGGCGACGTTGCGAATTTTCGATGCGCGGCAACAGGCAGCCAGTCAGCGCGAGATGATCGAGCAGGCGATTGATCTGGGGGTCGACGGCATCATCGTGCAACTGGGCCTGGCCGAAACCCTCAAGGACTCGATCGATAAAGCCGTGGCCAAAGGCATCAAGGTGGTGACCTTTGACGTCGACCTGAACAACCCGAAAGTGACCCAGGTCGAGCAGGACCACCACGCATTGGCACGTCTGGCGCTGGAGCAGGCAGTCAAAGACAACGGCACGAAGTTCGACGCCGGGTATGTGTACATCAGCGGATTTACCCCGATGGAGTTGCGCAACGAGATCTGGACCCAGGTCAAGGCGGCCAATCCGGGCATTGTCGAGAAGGCTCGTTTTGGCACGCTCAACCCGCCGATTGCCAACTCGGTCGCCGACCAGGCCAGTGCCGTGTTGCGTGCCAACCCGGGCATCAGCGTGATATTCGCGCCGTTTGATGAGTTCGCCAAAGGCGCAAAAATTGCCGTTGATGAGGCGGGCCTGAGCTCCAAGGTGAAAATCTACAGCGCCGACATTTCCACGGCCGACATACAGATCATGAAAGAACCTGACAGCGCCTGGGTGGCGACCGCTGCGGTCAACCCGCAAGTGGCCGGGGCAATCAGTGTTCGCAGCCTGGCAATGCTGATTGCCGGCGAGAATCCGGGGCAAAAAGTATTGGTCCCGCCAACGCTGATTACCCGTCAGCAGTTGCTGGACCTTGATGTGAAGAACGTTCGCGATCTGGCGCAGAAACTACCTGCGTTTGGGGACACATCAGGGATTGCCACGGCGTCCTGGATACCGCTGGCCAAGTAACACGTTTCACACTCAACCAACACTCAATAACAACGATAGAGCAGTACTGCCGCGACGCTAATGCCGAAAACGCAAGTTCTCGGCAACGGGCGAGTATTAGCTGCAGTTCAGGAGTTGCATATGCATAACCGTTCACTTTCTTTACTGGCTGCAGTGATCTCAACCTTTACTTTGCTGCCCGCCTACGCCGACGATCCGGCACCCGGCGCCGACAGCAGCGAGCGTCTGGACACGGTGCTGGTCACCGGTACACGCGGTAAGGCCCGTACTGTGCTGGACTCACCGGTCCCGGTGGATGTGCTGACCGCTGCCGATCTTAAGTCGGCCGGAGCCAACAGCGGTGAGCTGGGCCAGGCGCTACAGACCTTGCTGCCCTCGTTCAACTTTCCGCGCCAGTCCAACTCTGGCGGTGCTGACCACGTGCGGGCCGCGCAATTGCGTGGCATGAGCCCGGATCAGGTGCTGGTGCTGGTCAACGGCAAGCGTCGACACACTTCGGCGGTGGTCAACGACTCGTCGAAAATCGGCCGTGGTACTGCGCCGGTGGACTTCAACTCAATCCCGATCAGCGCCATCAAACGTATTGAAGTGCTGCGCGATGGCGCGGGCGCCCAATACGGTTCCGACGCGATTGCCGGGGTGATCAACATCATTCTCGATGACGCCCCGGAAGGCGGCGAAGTGTCCACCACGTATGGCGCGTATCACACCCGTGAAAACGCCATCGGCAAGCGCATCACAGACGGCCAGAGCAGCCAGACTTCAGCCAAGATCGGCACCCGCCTGGGTGAAGACGGCGGGTTTATCCGCGTGGGCACCGAGTACAAGGACCGCAACCCGACCAACCGCGCCGGTTATGACGGTTTCGCCGACACACCGGGGCAACGCAACTTCGCCATGGGCGATGGTCTGGCGCGGGATGTGAACGTGTGGTTCAACTCTGAACTGCCTGTTGGCGACAGCAAAGCCTACTCGTTCGGCACCTACAACGAGCGCCATACCACCGGCTCGGATTTTTACCGCGAAGCTTCTGAGCACCCGGAGTTTTACCCCAACGGCTACCTCCCACAGTCCCTTGGCGACAACAAAGACTTGTCTTTGACCGCTGGTTTTAAAGGCATGCTCGATGACGACTGGGACTACGACAGCAGCCTCACCCACGGGCGCAACCGCTTCGATGGTTCAACCCAGCGCACCTTCAACCCCAGCCTCGGTGCAGACTCGCCGACGCGTTTTAACACCGGCGACTATGAGTTCCGCCAGACCACCGCCAACCTGGACTTGAGCCGCGAGGTGCGCTTTGCCGATCGCTCGTTCGTGCTGGCCGTGGGCGGTGAATACCGTTACGAAAACTACCTGACGTTTGCCGGTGACCCGGCCTCTTACTTCGGCAACGGTGCAGACGGCGCCAACGGCCTGCGCCCCAGCGAAGAGGTGAACCTGGACCGCAATGTGTTCGGCACGTACGCCGAGTTGTCCGGGGACCTCACCGACCGTTTGTTTGTCGACGTGGCCACACGTTTTGAGCATTACGACGACGCGGGCAGCAAACTCACCGGCAAGCTCAGCGGGCGCTATCGCCTGACTGACCAACTGGCCTTGCGAGGTGCGGTGTCGAACAACTTCCGTGCGCCGTCGCTGGCACAGGTCGGGTTCCAGAACACCACCACCAACTACGGTGACAACGGCGTGCTGACCGACATCCGTACGCTGCCGGTCAACAGCCCTATCGCCCGCGCCCTGGGCGCCCAGAAGCTCGACCCGGAAACCTCGAAAAACTTCAGCCTCGGCCTCACCGCTCAGCTCAACGACCGCTTTGATGCGTCGCTGGACGTGTTCCATATCGCCGTCAAAGACCGCATCACTCTGTCTCAACGGATTGGCAGTGACGCGCTGGAGCAGTACATCAACGACAACTTTGGTGTGCCGGGCGTGCATGACGTGAGCTTCTTCACCAACGCCGCCGACACCAGCACCAACGGTGCCGAGCTGGTGCTCAACTACCACCAGCCGCTGTTCGACGGCGTGTGGGGCGTAACTGGCGCCTACACCTACAACCACACCAAAGTCACCAAGACCCGTGGCACGCCTTCGCAGTTGTCGGGGCTGGGCATCGGCAGCGATGCGCTGGTGGGTGTTGAGGAGCGCAACACCTTGACCGACGCAGCGCCCAAGGACCGCATCGTGCTCTCGACCAACTGGGCCAACCAGCACTGGGGCCTGATGAGCCGCCTGACGCGTCAGGGCAAAACCACCCGCGTGTTCGATTTTGGCGATTCCTGGCCGACGCAAACCTACGGCGCGGTTTGGCAACTGGATGCTGAAGCGCAATACAAATTCACCCCGGCGTTCGACATCGCGGTGGGTGGCACCAACCTGACCGACAAATACCCGGACCGCTCCAACTCGCAAATCAACTACGGGGGCAACCTGCCGTATGACGTGCTGTCGCCGATCGGCACCAACGGCGCGTACTACTACACCCGTCTTACTTACGCGTTTTAAATCTTCTGTGTAGGAGCGAGCTTGCCTCGCGATCTTTTAAAACGTCAAAAGATCGCGAGACGAGCTCGCTCCTACAGGGGGATTCGGGTTTTTGGGGAACACTTTTATGAGCGAAGACGTATCTGCCATTGCCGGTGTTCAGCGCCATTTGCCGGTTTTCCAGGCATTGCTGGTCACCCTCGGCATGGTGATTACCACCGATATTTTGAAAACCGCACCCACGGTTGCGCTCAATGTGGGCAGCGACCATTTTTATTGGGTGTGGATACTCGGCGGGCTGCTGTCGATGGCGGGCGCCTTGTGCTTTGCAGAGATGGCCACGGCGTTTCCGCACCCCGGCGGTGACTACCATTTTTTGTGTCTGGCCTATGGCGAGCGCGTGGGGATGCTGTTTGCCTGGTCGCGTTTTTCGGTGATGCACACCGGCTGGATCGCGCTTTCAGCCTTTATGTTTGCCGATTACGTCAACGCGGTTCTGCCGCTCGGACCTTATGGTTCCGGGCTGTTTGCCGCCGGGGTGATCATCGCCCTGGTGCTGTTGAATTTGCTCGGCCGTGAGATTGGCTTTCTGACACAGACGGCCTTGGTGGTGCTGCTCGCCCTGGGGTTTCTGAGCATTGCGGCAGCAGGTGGCTGGCTGGCCTGGCAAGGTTTTGTACCCAAGGTGCCGAAAGTACTGGCGGTGCCTGAGCAAACCGGTTTTGCCGGTTTTTCTGCGGCAATGATTTTTGTTTTTCTGGCCTTTGGTGGCTGGAGCGATGCGGCCACGTTGTCGGCTGAGGTGCGTGATGGGCGGCGTGGCATGTTCATCGCCATGCTCGGCGCGCTGAGCCTGCTGCTGGCTATTTATCTGGCCTTGAACTGGGCCTTTATTCAGGGCCTGGGCTATGAGGGGCTGGCGGCCAGCGAGGCGCCGGGGGTCGAACTGCTGAACCGGGCATTTGGTGCCCCCGGTGTCGGCCTGATTCTGCTGGTGGTGGGTATTTCAGCGATTGCCAGTATCAATTCAACCCTGCTGGTGGGTGCTCGCACCACCTTCGCGGCGGCGCGGCAAGTGCCGCAATTGAGCGGCCTCGCGGTGTGGGACAAACGCCATGGCGTGCCACGTCGGGCGTTGCTGGCGATTGGTGCCGTGTCGCTGTTGTTGGTGCTGTTTGGCAGTTTTTCGCAAAGCGGCTTTAACACCATGGTGGAATACCTGACCCCGGTGTACTGGCTGTTTTTGAGCCTGAGCACCCTGGCCCTGTTGATCTTGCGGCACAAGTTTCCCGATGCGCCAAGACCGGTCAAAGTGCCTTTATACCCGGTGCTGCCGCTGCTGTTTTTCTCGCTATGCCTGTACATGCTGTATTCCAGCGTGGTGTTCGTCGGTTACGGCGCACTGCTGGGGATTGCCGTACTGGTGCTGGGCGCGATTTTGCTGGCGCTGCTGGGCAACACCAGCATCAAGCCGTCATCGACTGAGGAGCTGTTATGAAGAAGTGGGGTGTGTTTGCGCTGCTGCTGGTGGTTGCCGCCGTGGTCGCCGTGGGCGTCGCGCGAGATAAAAAACCGCTGGCGGGCGACCTTGATGGCCGCGCCATGGTGCGCAGTGAGCTGTACTTTGCCGCCGTGGACCCGCAGGCGTGGGATGAGTTTTTGTCTGCCGAGGTGACGCCACGCTTCCCGGATGGGCTGAGCTGGTACAAAGTCAACGGGCAATGGCGCGGGCCGTCCGGCAAGCCGGAAAAGCTGCCGTCGCGCATCATGATCCTGATCCATGCCGATAACAGCGCCAACCGCGAAGCGCTGGCCACCATCGGCCGGTTGTTCCAGGAGCGCTTCGGCTATGCGGTGTTGCAAGTGGTCAATCCGGTCCGGGCAAGCGACCCGGACTGGACAGCCGAACGTCTGGACGACAATCGGCAACTTTCACACTAGAACGACACCTGCGCCGGTTGTGACAGGCGCAGTACAGACAGATCGCCGGTGATGCGCTTCCAGGCCAGGCGAATGGCTTCGATGTCCTGCTCATGCTGCGCGGTGCCTTCGTGCAGGATGACGATCACCTTGGTGCTCAGCCGCTCCGGCTCGGGGGCACCGTGGTCGCGCCATTGGCCGTAGGCTTCAAGCACGCTGAAGCCGTCCGGAAAGCGTGTCGTGACTTCCTTGTCCAAAAACTCTGTCCAGCGCTGCGGGCTGATGACGTCAGCGCCGCTGCCGCCCAGGGTCCCCAATGAGAAATACAGCTCCGTGCGCAGCCATTGCGCCTGGGCGGGTCGCGTCGGGTCGCCGTGCAGTGATGAACTGGCCGGGTCTTTGGTGTGTACGGCAGCTGGCGGTGCACTGGCACAACCGGCAAGCGCCAGAAACAGTGCAGCGAACAGAAAACGTGACGGCATGAAGCGACCTGCAATCTTGGTGGGTGGGGGTGGAAAGGCCGACACTATAGAGGGCGTTTTGATGGCTCATCCAAGACTAAAAACAGCTTTTTAAATAGCTTAAAGGTATAAGAATCGCCCCCTGCTTGTGTAGGAGCGAGCTCGCCTCGCGATCTTTTGACCCTGACATTACAAGATCGCAGCCTTCGTTCCTCGACAGCTCCTACGGGGGGGATTGGGCCTCTGTATCTGATATTTATGCTCACATCCCAGCTTAATAATATTTTATTTAAAACAGCCCTCCCCCTAGCCTTGAAGTCATGCACGAACTGAATCCAACTGCATTACGCAAGGACAGAGACATGACGCTAGCGACAACAACAATAGACACCTTGGTAGTGGGGGCTGGCCAGGCGGGTGTGGCCATGAGTGAGCACCTGAGCAAGCAAGGTGTGCCTCATCTGGTGCTGGAGCGCAGTCGTATCGCTGAACGCTGGCGCACCGGTCGCTGGGATTCGCTGGTCGCCAACGGCCCGGCCTGGCATGACCGTTTCCCCGGCCTGGAATTCGATGACGTGGCCGCCGATGGCTTCGCCCCCAAAGAACGCGTCGCCGATTACTTTGAAGCCTATGCACGCAAGTTCAATGCGCCGATCCGCACCGGTGTCGATGTGCTCTCGGTGGTGCGCAATGTCGGCCGCCCGGGCTTTACCGTGCACACCAGCGAGGGCGTGATCGACGCCAAGCGTGTGGTTGCAGCCACCGGCCCGTTCCAGAAGCCGGTGATCCCGGCCATTGCCCCGCAAGACACTGCGCTGCATCAAATCCATTCAGCGGATTACCGCAACCCGGCGCAACTGCCTGCGGGCGCTGTGCTGGTGGTGGGCGCCGGTTCGTCCGGGGTGCAGATTGCTGATGAACTGCAACGCTCGGGGCGCCAGGTGTACTTGTCGGTCGGTGCCCACGACCGCCCTCCCCGCGCCTACCGTAACCGTGATTTCTGCTGGTGGCTGGGGGTGCTGGGTGAATGGGATCAGGCGGCGATGAAGCCGGGCCGCGAGCACGTGACGATTGCTGTCAGCGGCGCCCACGGTGGCAAGACCATCGATTTTCGTGAGCTGGCCCAGCAAGGCATGATCCTGGTGGGGCTGACTCAGGCGTTCAACAACGGCGTCGCCAGCTTCCAGCCCAACCTGCTGGAAAACCTCAAGCGCGGCGATGAAAACTACCTGGCGCTGCTGGATGCGGCAGACGCCTACATCGAGCGCAATGGCCTCGATTTACCGCTGGAGCCACAAGCCCGCCAGGTGTTCCCGGACGCCGACTGCGTGAAAAACCCGATTCTGCAATTGGACCTGGCGGTTGCCGGGATCACTTCGATTATCTGGGCCACCGGCTTTGCCGTGGACTACAGCTGGCTGCAAGTCGATGCCTTTGACGCCGCCGGCAAGCCGCAGCACCAGCGCGGTGTGTCGAGTGAATCGGGGATCTACTTCCTCGGATTGCCATGGCAGTCACGCCGTGGCTCGTCGTTTATCTGGGGCGTGTGGCACGACGCCAAATACGTGGCCGACCACATCAGCATCCAGCGCCAATACCTTGAATACCGCGACGCCGCACCGGTTGTTCGGCAATCGCCTGTCAGCGCCTGATTAACTATTTCTGGAGTTTTTTTGATGCCTACTCACACTCGCATCCGCATGTTCAACACCAAAGAAACCTACCCGAACCAGAGCCTGGACAACGACCTGTGCCAGGCCGTGCGTGCCGGTAACACGGTGTATGTCCGTGGCCAGGTGGGCACTGATTTCGAGGGCAACCTGATCGGCCTCGGCGACCCGCGTGCCCAAGCCGAGCAAGCCATGCGCAACGTCAAGCAACTGCTTGAAGAAGCCGGTAGCGACCTGAGCCACATCGTTAAAACCACCACCTACCTGATCGACCCGCGCTACCGCGAACCGGTGTATCAGGAAGTCGGTAAATGGCTCAAGGGCGTGTTCCCGATTTCCACCGGGCTGGTGGTGTCGGCACTGGGTCAGCCGCAGTGGCTGATGGAAATTGACGTGATCGCTGTAATCCCGGAGTAAGGAGGCTCGCCATGACCTTTTCAATCGTCGCCCGTTGCGCAGAAACCGGCCAGTTGGGCATCGCCATCAGCTCATCGAGCATTGCCGTGGGCGCCCGTTGCCCATGGCTGCGCCCTGGTGTGGGGGCGGTGTCGACCCAAAACATCACGCTGCCGGCATTGGGCCCGGATGTGCTCGACCTGCTGGAGCAAGGCCTCGCGCCCGGCGCGGCCATCGACACGGCGCTGACCCGCAACGGCTACAGCCAGTACCGGCAACTGACGGCGATTGATCATCAGGGCCGCTCCGTGCACTTCAGTGGCAGCGAAACCCTGGGCACGCACAATGCGCTGTCGGGCGAACAGTGTGTGGCGGCGGGCAATATGCTCGCTGACCACGCAGTGATTGCCGCAATGGTTCAGGCGTTTGAGCAAGGTGAAGGCCAGTTGGCCGATCGCCTGCTAGCCGCAATGCATGCGGCCATTGCTGCCGGCGGTGAAGCGGGCCCGGTGCATTCAGCCGCGTTGGTGGTGGTGGGCGAATTGACCTGGCCGATCATCAACCTGCGGGTGGATTGGGCCGATGAAAATCCCATCGGTGAGCTGCAAAAACTCTGGGACGCCTACCGCCCACAGGTCCAGGATTACATCGACCGCGCCCTCGCGCCTGACCGTTCCCCTGGTTACGGCGTGGCGGGAGATGATCGATGAGCAACAGCCGCAAACTGCTGCACACGCTGGTGGGGTTTGACACCACAAGCCGCGAGTCCAACCTGCATTTGATCGAGTTTGTACGCGATTACCTGGCAGGTTTTGGCGTGAGCTGCGAGCTGGTTTACAACGACGAACGCAGCAAGGCCAATCTGTTTGCCAGCATTGGCCCGAGCGAGGTCCCCGGCATTGTGTTGTCGGGGCATACCGACGTGGTACCGGTGGATGGCCAGCCCTGGACAACGCCGCCGTTCGAGCTGACCGAACACGACGGCAAGCTGTTTGGCCGGGGCACGGCAGACATGAAGGGCTATATCGCCTGCGTGTTGGCGCTGGTACCGACGCTGGTGCAGACGCCGTTGCGCATACCGGTACACATTGCCCTGTCCTATGACGAAGAAGTCGGCTGTCTGGGCGTTCGCTCGTTGCTCAGCGTGCTGGAGCAGCGCCCGGTCAAGCCGATGCTGTGCATTATTGGCGAGCCAACAGAACTCAAGCCCGTGCTCGGGCATAAAGGCAAGTTGGCGATGCGCTGTGATGTGCACGGTGAAGCCTGCCATTCGGCTTATGCCCCCTATGGCGTGAATGCCATCGAGCATGCCGCCGAGTTGATTGGCGAGCTGGGCCGTCTTGGCCGCCAGTTGCGCGAACACAAGGACCCACGCTTTGACCCGCCTTACAGCACCGTGCAGACCGGGGTGATTGCCGGGGGCAAGGCGCTGAATATCGTGCCCGCCGATTGCCGCTTTGATTTTGAGATTCGCGCCTTGCCGTCACAGGACCCGGGTGAAGTGGCCGAGGCATTGCAAACCTATGCCATGCAGCACGTGCTGCCACGCATGAAGGCGGTGAGCGCGCAGAGTGCGATCCGTTTTACCGAGTTGTCAGCGTATCCGGGGCTGGTCACCGATGAGCGCAGCCAGGCGGCTGAGTTGATTGCGGCGTTTTCCGGGTCTCGGGAATTCGGCACGGTGGCGTTTGGCACTGAAGGCGGGTTGTTCGATGCCGTGGGCATCCCCACGGTGGTCTGCGGCCCGGGCAGCATGGACCAAGGGCACAAGCCCGATGAGTTTGTGAGCGTGGCGCAACTGGCCGGGTGTGATGCGATGCTGCTGCGGATGCTGGATTCTATCCGCGCTTAAGTTTTGCCCTTGTAGGAGCGAGCTTGCCTCGCGATCTTTTTAAAGATCAAAAGATCGCGAGGCAAGCTCGCTCCTACTGGGTCGTGGGGTTAGCTGAGGACTCTGGCCAGTTCTTCGCGGCAATAATCGACAAACAATTGCACCGGCTTGGTCAGCGGTGCCCGGCGCAGCCAGACGGCTGAAAGCCCGGAGCCGGTAACAGTTTCGGCCAAGGGGATGCACACCAGTTTCTGCCCGTCGTAGGTGTATTCGGTGAAAGGCTTGGTGACCAGAATTGAAAACCCGAACCCCCGGCCGACCATGCCCCGCACCATCTCGATCGACGGCGAGCTGAAGACGATGTTCGGGGTCAGTCCGCGCTCTTCGAAGATGCTCACGAAGTAGGTCCGGCTCGGCAGCACGTCGAGCAAAATCATCGGTTCCAGTACCAGGTCGGCCAACGACACTTTGGCCTGCTGCGCAAAGCGGTGGTCTGCCGGTAACAGCGCGTACGGCTGCTGCGGCGGCATCAATGGCGTGGTTTCGATACTGCCGCCCAGGTCGTGTTCGAAAAGCATGGCCATGTCGATGCTGCCCGCCGTCAGCGCCTGCACCAGCTCTTGCTGCTCGCCGTCGCGGATGCGGATTTCCACCCCCGGCCAGCGCTTTTTGAACCCCGCAATCAGGCGCGGCAAATACAGCGGCGCGACAGTCTCAAAGCAGCCGATGTCGATCTGGCCCGACACCACATCATTGTCCGCCAGGGCGTTTTGCTCAAATTCATGGGCCACGCGCAGCAATTCCTGCGCCTTGCGATAAAACCGCGCGCCGCTGGGCGTCAGCGAAACGCCTTGAGCGTGGTGACGAATAAACAGCTGCACACCAAAGCTGTCTTCCAGTTGCTTGATGGCGGTAGACACCGAAGGCTGGGCGATATAAAGCTTGCGTGACGCCTCTGCGACGCTCCCGCATTCGGCCGTGGTAATAAAATATTTGAGTTGGCGCAGGTTGTAGGCAGCCATCCGGACCTCGATAAACGTGGGGTTTCGCCCCAAACAAGTGCAGAAAAAAGCCGATTTTTTCAGCGTTGGCGGTGTATGCAACATACCGGAGCAAAAAAAGGTATGAGCTATATTTTTTAAGGTCTATAGCAACAAACTTACTAATTTACCTGCTTGCCACCATTACAGATGATCACTCCAACAACAAAGCGCTGCCCTGAATGCGCACTGCGAAGTACGCCCACGTACTCTTCCTGCCTTGGAGTTCATCATGGTCACCACTGCAACATCCTCCGCACCACTCATCGAAAAGCACACGATTGGCTACGTGCCCCCGGAAGATCGCCATGGAAAGGTAAGAGACCTCTTCACCCTGTGGTTCGGCGGTAATATCGCGCCGTTGCCGATTGTGACCGGCGCACTGGGTGTGCAACTGTTCCACCTGAATCTGGTGTGGGGCATCGTCGCCATTCTGGTCGGCCACCTGCTCGGCGGCGTGCTGATGGCGCTGCACTCAGCCCAGGGCCCGCAAATGGGCATCCCGCAAATGATCCAGAGCCGCGCCCAGTTCGGTTCTCTCGGCGCGTTGCTGGTGGTGGTGATCGCCGGCGTCATGTACATCGGCTTCTTTGCCTCCAACATCGTGCTTGCCGGTAAATCCCTGCACGGCGTGGTCGACTCGGTGCCCGTACCGGTCGGTATCGTGATCGGCGCCATTGGCTCCGGGATCATCGGCATCATCGGCTACCGCTTTATTCACGTGCTCAACCGCATCGGCACCTGGGTACTGGGCGCCGGTATCGTGCTGGGTTTCGGTTATATCTTCACCCACATCCAGACCACCGACTTTCTGACCCGCGGTGAGTTCAACATCTCCGGCTGGCTGGCCACTGTATCGCTGGCGGCCCTGTGGCAGATCGCGTTTGCCCCGTACGTGTCTGACTACTCGCGCTATCTCCCGGCGGATGTACCGGTGGCGTCCACCTTCTGGGCCACTTACATGGGCTCGGTGCTGGGTTCCAGCCTGTCCTTCATCTTTGGTGCGGTGGCCGTGCTCGCAACGCCGGTCGGGATGGACACCATGGACGCCGTAAAACTCGCCACCGGCGCGATTGGCCCGTTGATGCTGGTGCTGTTTCTGCTCAGCGTGATCAGCCACAACGCCCTTAACCTGTACGGCGCCGTGCTGTCGCTTATCACCTTGATTCAGACCTTTGCTTATCGCTGGATTCCAACAGCCAAAAGCCGTGCGCTGATCTCTACCGTGGTGCTGGCAGCGTGTGCGATTGCAGCGGTCTTCGCCTCGAAAGACTTTATCGGCCATTTCGTCGACATGGTGCTGGTGCTGTTGGTGGTCCTGGTGCCGTGGACGGCGATCAACCTGATCGACTTTTACGCGATTCACAAAGGCAAATACGACATCGCTTCGATCTTCCGCGTCGACGGTGGCATTTATGGCCGCTACAACCCGCAGGCATTGCTGGCCTACGCCATCGGCATTGCGGTGCAGATCCCGTTCATGAACACACCGTTGTACGTGGGCCCGATCTCGGCACACATCGACGGAGCGGATTTGTCCTGGGTCGTAGGGCTGCTGGTGACGTCGCCGCTGTACTACTGGCTGGCGAGCCGGGACAGTGCGTACAAGCGCCGAATGAACGAATCGAAACTGGTGGGCAGCGTTTGATTAAAGGCCCGGCTTTTAAGCGCTGACGATGTATGAGGCTGCGATGGGATGTGAAAGCACTCATCGCAGCCTTCGTGCCTTGGCAGCGACTACAGGGTTTATGGGCGAGCCGCCGGTCATGGTGATCGTCTTTATCGTCAAAACACCTCAACCATGATCACTTCGGTATCGTCGATGGCCTCGACCAGCAGTTGGCTTTCATCGGTGATGGCCAGTCCGTCCCCTGCTTCCACCTGAACAGCGTTGACCTTTAACGCGCCCAGTGTCGGGACCAGGTAACCCTGCCCGGTCATTGAATAATTCAGGTGCTGCCCCGCCTTGAGCGTCGCTCCGAGCACGCGGGCATCGGCGCGGATTGGCAAGGCACCTTGATCGTCCGCCTTGCCGCTGGCCAGCACAGCCCATTGGCCGGCCCGCTCGCCTTTTGGAAACGGCCGGGAGGCCCAACGCGGTTGCCCGCCGTTTTGCCGTGGTCGCAGCCAGATCTGGAACAGCCTTAACGGGATGCTTTCCTCATTGCGCTCTTCGTGGCGGATGCCGCTGCCAGCGCTCATGACCTGCACATCACCCGCCACCGTGCGCCCGTAACTGCCGGTACTGTCGCGATGCGTCACGGCCCCTTCCAACAAGCAAGAGATGATCTCCATGTTTTGGTGGGGATGCATCGGGAAACCCGTGCCGGGGGCGATCACGTCATCATTCCAGACCACCAGCGCACCTAGCGGGCGGAGGGCAGGATTGCCCTCGGCCGTGACCCGGAAGTGATGGCGCGCATTGAGCCAGCCAAAGTCACCACCGCTGAGTTCAGATTTGAATCGATGTTCCAGCATGTCAGTTCCTTTTAGCTTGGCTCTGCTTGAGCGCTTGAGTTATCTGAACCCAGGCACAGTGGTTGAGGGCGTATCAGCGGCGGCGAGCGTCGAGGCTGAAGCGACCGACACCAAAGGCAACCACTTGCAACAGGCCACCGGCCATGGCGACGTTTTTAAAGAAGTGGATGAACTGGTTTTGGTCCGCCAATTGGTTATGGAAAGCCAGCGCCGTGGCCAGGCTAAACACTGCCAGCACTGCTGCGGCAACGCGGGCGCGGTAACCACTGAGCAGCGCCAGGCCACCACCGACTTCAACAACGATTGCCACGACCAAGGCCACTTGTGGAAGCGGCAACCCGACTGAGCCGATGTAACCGATCATCGCCGCCGGTGCAGCGAGCTTCGAGATACCGGAGAGGATGAAAATGATGCTGAGTAGCACGCGGCCAATCAAGGCTGCAGAGGCTTGAGCGGTGTCGGTTTGAGTGCCTTGGGCGCTGCCCGAATGGGCGATGGGTTGGGAGGTAGACATTGGGATTTCTTCCGTTGGATGCGGCTCGGTATGAGCCGCTCTGTTGAAGAAATGGTGCGCCTGCCCCGCTAATCTGAATAGCTGGTTAATTTAGATCATTAGATTCGATTTATTAGACAAGCTACTCTGCTGCCATCAACGAACATTCGATGAAACCTGCATGCTGTCTGAACCCGGCACACCGACACTGGACCAGTTGCGCGTGTTTCTGACCGTTGTGGAAGTCGGCAGCTTTGCCGCCGCAGCGCGCAAACTTCATCGAGCCACCTCGGTGATCAGCTACTCCATCGCCAACCTGGAAATGCAGCTCGGCGTGTCGTTATTTGATCGCCATACCACTCGCAAGCCGCAACTCACCGAGGCCGGGCGCACCGTGCTGGCAGAGGCCAGAACCATCACCAACGGCATTAATGGCTTGCGCGCCAAGGTCAAAGGCCTGCTCCAAGGGCTTGAAGCTGAAGTTCACTTGGTCGTGGATGTGATGCTGCCCGCCGAACGGGTAGTGGATGCCCTCAAGTCCTTTCGTGAAGCGTTCCCGACCGTGGCCCTTCACCTGCATATGGAAGCACTGGGGGCAGTAACTGAGCTGGTGGTGAACCGCGAAGCCATCATCGGCGTAAGCGGCCCGATGAATGAGGGCTTCATCGGCATCGAGCGCATTGCTGTTGGCAGTGTCGAGCTGATCCCGGTGGCTGCGCCGAATCACCCATTGGCCTGCGGTGAAGTTAACGCACGGGGCGCCGGGCGCGAACTCACGCAACTGGTGCTGTCCGATCGCTCGCACCTGACCAAGGACAAGGACTTCGCCGTCCTCAGTAATCGCACCTGGCGGTTGGCAGACCTGGGCGCCAAACACATGTTGCTACGTGAAGGTATCGGCTGGGGCAACATGCCCACGCCGATGGTCCAGGAAGACCTGGACAGCGGCCGGCTGGTGAAATTGAAAATTCCTGAATACGAGCGCGGCGACTACACATTTGACGTGATCTACCGCACAGACGCCCCACCCGGGCCTGCCGCGAAATGGCTGATAGAGCGGTTCGTTCAGCAATCGGCCTGAAAACGGCGTGCGCACCCTGCCCTGCTACGCTGTGTGTCTTATCGCGTGAACAGGGAGGACGCCATGAGCATTATGTTGAAGCGGGCTTATGAACAGCCGAGTGACACGGATGGCCAGCGCATTCTGGTCGACCGGCTTTGGCCACGGGGCGTGGCCAAGGCGAAAGCCAGGATTGATCTGTGGCTCAAGGAGGTCGCGCCCAGTACAGAACTTCGCCAATGGTTCGGACACGCGCCTGAAAAATGGCCCGAGTTCAAAAAGCGTTACTGCGAAGAACTTAAGAACAACCCCGCGCTGTCGCAACTCCAACAACAGGCGCAGCAAGGCGACATCACGCTGATCTATGCGGCCAAGGATCAATCACACAATGAGGCGGTGGTGCTCAAAGAGATGCTTGAAGGCCGCCTTGTGCTGGGTTGAGTTGCTGTTTTAGCGCGGTATATAGAATTCCACCTTGTGGGAGCGGGCTTGCTCGCGATACAGGCAACTCGGTGTGCCTGTAACAACTGGTCGGTGCAATCGCGAGCAAGCCCGCTCCCACAGGGTGCCAGGCTAACGACTACTTACGCGATTTGCCGAACATCATGCGCCAGCGATTGCGGTTGAGCAGCACCCAGCCGGTCAACTGCATGCACCCGGCCAGCACCAGACTGCGCATGAGGGCAGGCTCTGTAGGCTTTGGCCCGGTATAGATGCTGTACAGGGCGAAAAGGACGCCGAGCAGGCCGAGAATGAAAAAGATCAAACCGAGGATGGTGAGCCGATGCAACTTGAGCGAGGACATGGCGTAAATCGTTAAGGACTGGAGCGCTAACGTTACCCGGTAATGGGGCTGGCTGCCAATCGGTCAGCGATTCGAGGGGGCGACTCGCTGACACGCTCAGGCAACTTTAGCCCACTAGAACGTCAGCCCTCCTTGTTCGAGGGTCAAGATCAAGGCGTTCAAGTTATCGGGGGCCACGCGTATCAGACCTTTGCCCGGCACATCGATCTCCGCAATCATAAACAGTGCCAGCGCTGTAAAAATCGGCATGATGCACACCAACACATTACTCCCGGACTTGCCCCGCGCATTGTAGCCAATCAAAAAGTTGGAACAGACCGCACTTAACACAAGCAGTGCCCATGCAACGACCGGTATCTGATGCCGCCAGCTGGACATGGTCTTTTGCTGGGCTACATACAACTCACTGCTTGCATTAAGCACGGTCACAATGACCGGGTTGGGGTTAACCTTCGCGAGCTTGCTGATTTGAAACCACATATAGGCTTGTTTTTTGATGGATTCCATCCGGATATCCGCGCGTTTGGCGTCATCATCGGTGGCATAAAATGCAATCCGCAGGGCCAGGTATTCCTCCAGCAGTTTCTCTGCGGTCTCTTGCTGAGACTCGGTGAGCAACGTCGTGCGCTGGAATGCATTACCGATGGCGACAGCTTCATTTTCTTCGGCGGCCATGCGTGAGTTCAAACCGCTTATTGCAAAAGAAAGAATAAAACCCACCAACAAACCAAACATCGACAAGATGCAGCCTAATACAACTTTTAGCTCATCATCGAAATCAGCATTACGAACAGCTTTACCGCCCCACACCACCTTGCCTGCAAACGCTGCCAGGCACAAAACCAGCAGCATAGACACTAGAATCAACCACGAATACATATCAATGGGATGGAATATTGAGAGCATGTTTTAAATTTTTAAGTTGGGATTTGAACTAGGTATAGCACGCAAAAAAATCGCGCACGCATGATTTATCAGGCGCACCTGATGTCGGAAGGAAATGAGGATTTGTGGCAGTGACTGGTTTCGCAAAAAAGCTCAGGGGCATGCAGCCCTGAGCTTTTAAAATCGTGCGCCCGAACAGCGCACATCAGTTCTGCGGAATAACTCGCGCACCGCTGCCGGAGCCTTCGATGTACACGTGCATGCCGGGCGCCAAGGCCGGGTTAACCGGCTGGGTTACTGACACCAGAACACCGCTTTTCAGACGCACAATGAGCTGTTGCGCCTCACGGGGTTTGTCGTAATTTTGCTTCTCGGCGTAATTACCCCCCACGGCCCCCGCCAGCGCCCCGGCCACCATGGCCACATCACGCCCGGTGCCTGCACCGATCAAACTGCCCAGACCGGCACCTGCGATACCGCCCACAATGGCGCCAATACCACTGTCATGGTTTGACTTGACTTGCGTGAGTTCAACTTGCTCAAGCACGCCCGTACGGATTTCAAACTCCCCGCCGTTATTAGATCCACCAGTGACACAGGCGCTGAGCACTAGCGCTGCGAGGGTGATTGTTAACGTGGATATGATGCTTCTCATTGCGCACTCCCTGTTGAAAAGAAAGGTAGATTTAAACCCGAAAGAGCGTAGCACATGGTTTTCGCAGGTTCGGGGAGATGTGCGCAAGGTGGCTCGGGAGTGTTTTGGCCGGATGTTATTGAGGCAGACAGCCTATTGTTTGAAGAGAATTCCGTCACGTTGCCTGCCCAACTCGATGTTCTTGGCGAGTTCATCCTGCCATTGTTTTTTCTGCTGTTCCGTTGTCAGGTCCGGGTCCAGTTTTCCACTTTCGGTGAGGTTTGCGGCCCGTTGCGCCGCCGATGGAATCTTGTCAGCACTGAGCCGATACCACTTGTAGGCCTTGGCCATATCGGCGGAAACGCCATAACCCTTTTCATACATGTAGCCCAGATTGGCCTGTGCCATCGAGTCGTTGGCGAGTGCCGCGATTTCATACCAACGAAAGGCCGCCTTAAGGTCCTTGGCTTTTCCGTTACCCGTTGCAAAACACTTACCTGCCTGAAAGGCTCCTTGCGCCAATCCTACCTCACCTGCTCGCGCATAGAAATCGCAAGCCTTTTGCATCGACGCATCGGCTAGGATGTTGCGCTCATTGAGCAAGCCCAACTGTAATAACGCTTTTGCATAGCCAACTGCGGCTGCGAGATTGTAGAGATCGAGAAACTTCTGCTCAGAAAACTTAACTCCAAGTTCATGCTGGTACATAAAACCCAGGTTGTAGGTAGCTTCCGGATTTTTCTGCCTGACCGCTGCTTCCAGGTAGGTCTTGGCCAGGTCGAGATCTTGCTCGATATCGCCACCTGCCAGATACAGGGCGCCCAAGGTTGCGTTGGCCCGCTCATAATCCTTGGCCGCCAGCGCTTTCCAAATGTCCAGCGCGCCGGGAACATCCTTGGGCGTGCCTTTGCCCGTCAGCTTAAGACCCGCCATCATGTGCCTGGCCGCCAATTCATCGGGATTCGCAGCCAATTGCTGAGCCATGGAGAACGCGTTGTCATAGCGCCCTGCCGAGTACTCGGCGCGAGCATCCTCAATCGTTAACGCACTGGCAGAGGTCTGCAGAACAATCAGTGCTAACAAGCACGGGAGCAGTGTCTTAAGTGGTTTCATATCAAGCACGCCCTTGCAGATTTAACGTTGTAAACCAAGTGGTAGTGAGAGAAGCCCCTCCAGCCCAGCACATAGGGTGCAGGTAGCTTGCGAGTCCCCGAAAAGATCGCGGGCATCCGGATTGTTTTATTACCCGCCTCCACCTCGACCTCGGCACTGTAAGGTTGCTCGTAAGCCGCCCCGCGTGCGTCGTTGACGACACCACTGGATGTGATGTCCCGCACAGCACCTTGCGGCATGATCGCAGTCGCCAGATAGTCGCCCGAGTACCCGGAATCCAGTGCCACGATCGTACTTTTGCCATCCACTTTGGCGATGAAGTACAAGAATTGGTTAAAGCGCATGAAATCGCTGTTCAGGAACACCCTTGCTCGACACTCTTTTTCCAGGCTTGCAAGTTCATGAGCAGACAGGTTGATGGCAATACGCTCCGGCGAGAGATACAAACTGTCGAATCGCGAGATCATATCCAGACCAATAAGCGTCATCTGCCCTCCAACTAAAACCACAACATCGCGCATTTGCGTATTGCCGATCTTCAGTTCCTTGATCTGATACAAAGCCGCCTTCACTTTGCCAGCCCGATAATAAGTGCCTATCTCGGCGTCATAGTGCAGGGGCGTTAACTCAAGTTGCCTTGCATCCTGTTCGCTGATAAGGGTGACACTGGCACCGGTATCAAGTGCGCCGCTTACCTTCTGCCCATTTATTTCGATATCGACAACAGGCTTTGTGCTGTCTTGCAAAAAGCCCTCGCTCTCCGTACTCAAGGCAATATTGGTTTCAGCTTGGCTGATCAATCGCGTAGGCGATAAGGCTGCCAACTTTTCGAATAAAGCAACAGGAACGAGCTGGAACAACTGATTCTTTGCACGAGTATCAAGCGTTGCGAAAATACCTCGCAGATCATCGAATCTACCGTCACTGATCGCATTGGCGCTGACCAACAGCAGGCAACCCGACTTTAAACTGTCCTCTACTTGCTCACAGGGCGACCCTTGGGCGCCGTCAGCTCGTTTTCTTATCAGCGCCCTCTCCAGTATCAATGCCGATACAACATCCCCACCCTTGCGTTCGGCTGTCTTGGCGATGACTTCTTTTCGCGGGTAGGCCAACGCGACGGCAATCTCCTGCAACCCCTCTGCCAAAGCCGTCTGTGCCTGCAAGACCATGCACACGATCACTACCACTCGCTGAATCACCCTTATCACCACCCTCCTGGTCGTTTGATGTTGCGCCGGCCATTGCTTCACCGCATATCGGATTTATCCTACAACTGGATTTTTACAATTTAAGTGTCCAGCGAATTCACGCACACAGGCCTGCGCAAAACCTCATTACCACCGGGATACATAACGGGGCTGGCAAGCCAGGCGGATCAATGATAGTTAGATGGCTGCCCATCCAGAACTGCAGAAGTTGTGACAATGCCGAAGAAACAAACTGCAACATCTGCAGCCGCTACTGCTGCAGATATCGAGCGCTCCATTTTGACACTCAATAAAATGGCAGAACGTTTATGGGGCGATGGCAGAGAGACCGAGGCTAAAGCACTGCTTGAAGCACTTGATGCATTAAACCGGGCGTTAGACAGAATCCGCATTGGCGAGAGCCGCCGTGTTGTGACTCTCCACTGAACACAGCAGGAACCCACCCCATGAACAAGCCTTCAGGTAACGAGGGAATAGCCAGAGCCTCCGAAAACCTTTATGACCACGGCCAGAGGATGCGCGTCAAAGCCTGGCGACTGATTCAGGCAGGTGATCAAGAAGAGGCGCAGAAGCTACTGTCCATGGCCGATATGTGTGATCGGTCGCTGGTGCCGATGCTTTCGGGTAATGAGATGGCCTGGAAGCGGGAGTGAGGGATGGATGCGTGGCTTGGCCGGGCAACTCACCGGGTCTTAAACCATCATTCAGTCATTGTGGGGGGGCAGTAAACCCCACGGCGTGCCGTGAGGCTGTATGCCGACATCAACCAGTATTATCGCTGGCCGAAAAGCCTGAGCCCCTCGCTGTTAGATGCCCATGAGCACTGAGGGGTCGCCCGTGCGCCACACGTTGTCGACCGTCACCCGTTGAATACTCCAGACCTCACCGAGCCTGACCAAATTGATGTCGTAGCGGTTCTTCATCAAGTAGTGGCGCGCAGGATCGCTTTTAAGCACATGCTGTGCCTCCACCAATGCATCAAGATGTGCCGTGTCGCCCTCGATTGTCACTCGGGGATTGCTGACCGAATGGGTCGTATCAACTTGGCTTAGCGAACTGGATAACGCGCCAACGATGACGTCCCGACCTTCAAGCACCGGATATTCAAAGCCGGCCTTGGCTGCAGCAGGCCTGAAGTCGGAAACAGCATCCTGTGTGAAAGCCGAGCGAAGCAATGCTTCGTCACGCAAATCAATGCCAGCAGCGAAGCGGTAAAGAGTGTCAACGACAGCGAGATGATCGACTGTGTTTGTTTGATAGAGGGATGACATGGGCAACTCCGGATAGGTAGAAGTCCAATGGTATATTTTGTATACCTAATATCAATTACGCACTTTGAAGCTATCAGGTATACCCAAGGAAACCCATGCGCGAAACCACCGCTCAAACCGCAGCACACTCAGGCTCTGCATCCCCGGACCGAGGCGTAGATTGCTCCAGCCGCTTTCTGCTCGATCAGATCGCTGACAAGTGGTCGGTGCTGATTCTCGCAGCGCTGTGCGAGAAGCCATTGAGATTCAATGAGCTTAAACGGTGCCTGGACGGGATCACCCAAAAAGCCTTGACCCAGGCGCTAAGACGTCTGGAGCGCAATGGCATATTGGCAAGACGTGTCATTCCCTCCTCGCAGGTGGCGGTTGAATACAGCATCACCCCGCTGGGCAGGACACTTGAACACCCCTTCAACGCCCTGTATCTCTGGACGCTCGACCACTTGGCTGCGGTCATGCAGGCCCAGGCTGATTTCGACTCCCGAGAAATCGAGACACTACCGACTTGAATGTTAGAGAAATGTGAGCCATCCCCCTAAGTTTTCCTGGAGCGCAGCTGTGGATCAACTTCTCGCCATACGGGTTTTCATCCGAATCACTGACGCCCGCTCGTTTGCGAAAGCAGCCGATTCGTTGAACATTCCACGCTCCTCCGTCAGCAAACTGCTTCAGGACCTTGAACAACATCTGGGCACCAAGCTGATCGAACGCAGTACACGCTCATTCACTATTACCCAGGCCGGTGAAGCCTACCGGGAGCAAGCCTTGAACCTGCTCGCAGGGCTCGACGAAATGGATCTCGCCGCACGTCAGGCACGCGCCAGCCCCCGAGGCAGGCTTCGCGTGGACATTGGTTCATCGCTGGCCAATCTGGTCATTATCCCGGCACTGCCGCATTTTCATGCCCGCTACCCTGACCTGCAATTGCTGCTTGGGGTCAACGACCGCCCCGCG
This sequence comes from Pseudomonas helleri, assembly GCF_001043025.1. Classification (GTDB taxonomy): domain Bacteria; phylum Pseudomonadota; class Gammaproteobacteria; order Pseudomonadales; family Pseudomonadaceae; genus Aquipseudomonas; species Aquipseudomonas helleri. The sequence continues at coordinate 256,150 of NZ_JYLD01000006.1, forward strand.
GATCTCATTGGCGATGGCGTCGACTGTGTCATTCGCGGCGGCGCATTACCGGACAGTTCGCTGATTGGACGCCACCTGTGCAATGCAGACTTCGTCACCTGTGCGACGCCTGATTACCTGTCCTCTTTTGGCATACCGACTCACCCACAAGCGCTTGAGCAAAACCACCGCACGATACGCTATTTCTTTTCGCACACCGGAAAGACACTGCCGCTTCACTTCGCCAAAGGTCATGAGACATACGAGGTCAATGGTCAGCCTGCCCTCAGCGTGAGCGAGAGTACGGCACTGACCGAAGCGGTGCTGACCGGGATGGGGATCGGGCAAATTTTTCGTTTTAGCGCGCGGGCGCACCTGGCTGCAGGGCGTTTGGTGCCGGTACTTGAGGACTGGGCCCCTGCCCCCCATCCACTGCAATTGGTCTATCCGGCAGCGCGCCACCCCAGCGCAAAATTACGTGCCTTTATCGACTGGGCAGTTGAGCTGTTCAACAACGAAAGTTGTAGCACTCAAGCCGTTGAGCGACGCTGAAGGCCCCGTTGCAATACACACGTCTGATTATCCATCCAGATGAATTATGTCTCTATTTTCACGGGCTTCTGCCCTAGAGACGACGCTCCTAGACTCCCCCCAAGTTGCTGACCTGAACCCTTCAGGCCAGGCTCTTAAGGCACCAGGAGTATTCATCATGTCCGACAGACTCGACGGCAAAATCGCACTCATCACCGGCGCCACCCAAGGTATCGGCCTGGCAACCGCCAAGCTGTTCGCCGCACAAGGTGCACATGTCTACATCACCGGACGTGACGCAGAGGCGCTAAAAACGGCGCACAACGCTATCGGCGCCAACGTCACGTGCATCCAGGCAGACTCGACCCGGATGGCCGACCTTGATCATGTGTTCGAACAGATCAAAACCGAGGCGGGGCGAATCGATGTGCTGTACGCAAACGCGGGCGGTGGCACGCTACTGCCCTTGGGACAGATCACCGAGCAGCAAGTGGATGAGACGTTTGGACTGAACGTCAAAGCGCTGATATTCACCGTCCAGAAAGCACTGCCACTGCTGGTCAGCGGTTCGTCAGTCATTCTTGCAGGATCTAGCGCCAGCATCGCGGGCACGGCGGCATTCAGCGTCTACTCTGCGTCCAAAGCGGCGGTGCGTAATCTGGCTCGCAGCTGGATTCTTGACCTCAAAGGCACCGGCATCCGGGTCAATGTGTTGAGCCCGGGACCTGTGCGCACGCCAGCTTTGCTGGGGTACGCGGGGGATGATCCGGCGCAGCAGCAAGGCATGATCGACTATCTGAGTACCCTCATCCCGATGGGCCGAGTCGCTGAAGCGGATGAGATCGCCAAGGCTGCTTTGTTCCTGGCGTGTGACGACTCCAGTTTCGTCAATGGTGCCGAGCTCTTTGCAGACGGCGGCATGGCACAAGCCTGATCCGGTCGTTTACCCGCCAACCGACACTTCAGGCGCACGCCAGCGTGGGCCTGAAGGTTTACCCGTCGCGCTAGTAACCGACACCGCGCACACCGCCCGCTGCGCGGATGGATTCGCCTGTCACCCAGTGCGAGTCTGCAGACGCCAGAAACACGGCCAGCGGCGCGATATCTTCAGGCTCTGCGAAACGTCCCAGCGGAGTTCCGGCAATAAGTTTCTCACCGAACGCTCCGGCGAAATTGCCGTCGGTAGCAGGAGTGTTCGTGTGCCCCGGCAAAATCGAATTGACTCTGATGCCACGCGGCCCCAGCTCTCTGGCCAGTGCGAAGGTCAATGTATCGACTGCGCCCTTGGTTGCCGAGTACACACTCGACGCGAGGTAGGGATCAGTACTCAGAATTGAGCTGATATTGATGATGCTGCCTGTCGGCCCCAACAGTTTGACGGCCTCACGTACCGCAAGCAGATAGCCCAGCACGTTCAAATTGAATTGTTTGTGAAAGGCCTCTTCGGTCAGGTCATCGATCATCTGAAACACCGCGACGCCGGCATTGTTGACCAAGATATCCAGGGAGCCGTACTTCGTGCGGACTGTCTCAAACAGGCGCGCAACATCAGTTGCCTGACTCATGTCAGCCTGTACGGCGAATGCTGAACCGCCGTGCTCTGTGATATGGCCCACCACAACATCTGCATCGGCCTTGCTGGAGGCATAGTTGACGATGACTGTTGCGCCCTGCGCGGCCAAAGCTTTGGCGATCCCGGCACCGATGCCTTTCGATGCGCCCGTGACAACCGCTATTTTTCCTTCGAGTTTCATGACCAGCCCTTTTGACGTTACGTGACAGAAGGCTTCGGTGCAGTCAGGCGATATACAACCGCAACGCATCGAGCCGCTTGCCATCAGTATTCGGGCATTGAAGCCACCGAGGTTTGCCGGTTAGTCGCACATACTTGCCTATTCTTATCAGTTGGCTTGCTATGCCCCGGGGTTTGGCTCACGGTGGAAGGCATGGAAAAACCAATGGCAGAACTGCGCAGCATCGTGATGCGCGCACAAGACAAGTGGACCGATACCGGATTACCCCGTGTGGCGATGGTGCGGGCCGAGGCCTGTGCCAACCAGGTTTATCAACCGATGCTGCATTTGGTGCTTCAGGGCACCAAGACCCTGTCAATCGGGGAAGAGGTTTACAGTTACTCGCCAGGCCACTATTTCCTGGTGCCTGTCGATGTGCCCGCTACGGGTCAGATTCACGCAAGTGCAGTAGATCAACCCTATCTCGCGGTCAGCCTGACGCTGGACGTTGAGGTGATCGCTGGGCTGTTGATGGACGAAGGCAAAACGCCAAGGGCGGCGCAAAGCGCATGTTTCGAGGGCGTGCTTGCACCCGCGCACATGATCGACGCATGGCTGCGCATGATGCGGCTCATGGATCACCCGTATGAGGCTGCGATTTTGGCGCCGATGATTGAGCGCGAAATTTTGTTCCGCGCGTTACAGGGGCCACTAGGGGGGATTCTTCGGGATGTCGCGCGGCCGGATGGCCGGATGATGCAGATCCGCCGTGTCACTCAATGGATTCGTGAACACTACACCGAACCTTTTCGGGTAGAGCCGATGGCCGTCATGGCAGACATGAGCGTGGCCGCTTTCTACCGGCACTTCAAATCGGTGACGGCCATGACCCCGATTCAGTATCAGAAGCGCCTGCGTTTGTTGAGGGCGCGATGGTTGTTGCTGTTCGACACACTAGATGCAACATCCATCGCCTACACCGTTGGGTATGAAAGCGCCTCTCAATTCAACCGGGAGTACGCGCGCCTGTATGGTCTGCCACCGGCGCGGGACGCGGCGCGATTCAAGCCCTCAAGGCCCGCTAAGGTTGAGAGCAAAGCGCTCGCAACAGCCTCATGAACAACTGCCCCAAGCCTTAAAAATCGGTGATCCGAGTCCCTTCGATACTCTCGGCAAAACCACTTCCAAACACCTTCGCCGGTGTTGCAAAACCCGACAGGCGCTCACCGTTCAATACCCGCCTTGCCGCTTCCACTGCCGCCAGCGGCGTGTAGGTATAGCCATTCACGGTTTCGATGACTGAGCGTGCAATGGCGCCATCGCTGCCTGTGACCTCAACTGCTGCACGGGCGCGATGCGCATCCCGCTGCTCAGGGGTGGGCCCCTCGGGCAACAGTGACAGATCGCCTTCTGGAAAAGCGTCCCCCGAAATATGCACAAATATCGCGATATTAGGGATGCCGGTCGAATGCCAGCCCGTCACCAGATCACCGAAAGACAGTGGCACGCAGAGAACCGGACCTTCACCAAAATCAAAATGACGGGGCGCCGCATCGGGTGTTGCAACGAGTTCGCCAGCGACCCTCGCGAGCACCCCCGCACCGATGATTTCGCTGACACTCATGGCTGATCCACGAGACATTGAGCCTGGCACCTGAAGTGCAATGCTCAGTGCAAAAGGCTGCTCAACACGCTTGGCCACCTGCACCGACAGCGCATCAGTTGGCACTACATCCCATCCGACGCCTGGCAACAGCATGACCTGCTGTAAAGCGGCTTCAGCGCCTAACCGTTCTGCCAAGCGGTACACATTGATCTCGGCCGTAATGTCCAGATAGTCGACCCCGGCCCTGATGCAGGCGCGCATTAAAACCTCAGCCGTGTGTGCAAACGGTCCCGCGAAATTGAGCAATACCGAGATGCCAGACAATGAGTTCTCGGCATCAACATCGGCATCGAACACACGAAACGGTACGCCCAGATGCGCTGCCAGTGCCGCCAGCCGGGTGTGGTTGCGCCCGGCGATTTCAAAATTCAGACCAAGCGCCTTCGCCCGCTCTGCCGCCATGCGGCCGGTGTAGCCTGTTGCTCCGTAGATCAGAAGAGTGCTCATTGGGTGTGCTGCCATTTTTTATAGACGAATTCCAGGCTGTATCCATCCGGGTCCAGCACATTGGCGGCGTAGTAATCGGGGTCGTAGTGCAAACGGGCACCAGGCGCACCATTGTCGACGGCGCCCTGCTCCATGGCTGCACTGTAGGCCGCGTCCACCTCGGCTTTATTGTTTGCAACAAAACCTACGTGAGCGGCACGCCCTTCGACGATCCCTTCGCGCAACCAGAAAAACACTCGCCCCCTGGCGCCAAAGCCTTTCAAGTCAGGATGCCCCGGCGGGCCGTCCTTACCGTCGTAGTCCAGACGCGCAGTGATACCCAACGGCGTCAACACTGCTTCGTAAAAGCGTACGGAGCGGCTGATATCGCTCACGGATAAAAAGACGTGATCTAACATGACAAAATCCTTCTGGGTTCAGATGATATAGCCGCCCGCGACTTCGAGGGTCTGAGCATTGATCCACGCACTGTCCTGCGACAGCAACATTGCAATGACGCGCGCGACGTCATCCGGCTCGCCGACTCTGCCCAGCGCAGTTTGCGCGGCCAGCATCGCTTCGAACTCGTCGTTCAATCCCCCGCCCAACTCAGTACGAATGGCACCGGGTGATACGGCATTGGCCCGTATACCCCGCCCGCCAAATTCCTTGGCCATATAGCGGGTCAGCACCTCTAGCCCACCCTTGAATGCCGCATAAGGTGCAACGCCGGCGGTGGCTACACGCGTCGTGGCGCTGGTCAGATTGACGATGCTGGCGTTTTCCGCCAACAGCGGCAGCAATGTTTGAGTGAGGAAAAACGGACCTTTAAGGTGCACCTTGAACAGTCCATCGAACTGCGCTTCGCTGACGGTTGCCAAGGGATTGAACAAACCGTAACCGGCATTGTTCACCAGCCCGCTCAACGTGGTGACAGCCCAAGTCTCGTGCAATGTCTCGACCACTGACTGGCGAAACGCCTCAAAACTGCCAACGTCGGATACATCAAGCTTGAGCGCTACCGCCTTGCCACCCGCCTTTTCGATGTGTTCGACCACCTTGGCGGCCGCCTCTGGATGAGCGTTGTAAGTGAGGATGACCCCTAGCCCCCGCTGAGCAATATGCTCGGCGGCACTGGCACCGATGCCGCGGCTGCCGCCCGTTATGACGATTACACTCATATGCTGTTCCTCTGTCACTCAAATGTATGACCAGAGTACTTATCGGTCCTGCCAGGAACGTACCTGTTCCTGCTCCAAACCTGCCTGTTTGTGCTTTTCGCTTGCAGGCTGCTGGCACCTGGCCTCAGCATGCCGGTATGGACAATCAACTGAACGAACTAAGGTCACTCGCGGCCACCGCTGAAAATCGCCGTACCGAAACGGGCATCCCCCGCGTGGCCATGGTTCAGGGGGAAATTCCTGAGCACATGCTCGCAGCGGTCTATGACCCGATGATCAATGTGATCCTGCAAGGCAGTAAAAGCATGACGGTAGGGGACAGAACCTTAAGGTATGACCCTGCGACATACTTTGTCATGTCTATCGAGTTGCCCGCTGTGGGCTCGGTACATCCTGCCAAATCCGGAGAGCCCTACCTGGCGGTCAGCCTGACGCTCGACCCAGTGGTGCTATCAGCGCTGTTCAGTGACCTGCCCAAACCTGCCAGCCGTATCGAGAGCAACCCTGGGTTTTCAGTTGCGTCAATGACCAGCGACCTCATGGATGCCTGGGTCCGGATGCTGAGATTAATGGGTGATCCGGACGCTATCGCTGCCCTGGCCCCGGTTTACGAGCGTGAAATTATCTTTCGGGTCCTCCAGGGGCCCCATGGCTGGATGTTGCGAGAGATAGCGGCGCCGGACAGTGCAATGGCGCGTGTAAACATGGCAATCCAATGGATCCGCCGAGACTTCGCGCAGCCCATTGGGGTTGAGCGCCTGGCAGAACGAGCGTCAATGAGCGTCTCGGCGTTCCATCGACACTTCAAGGCAGTAACCAACCTGAGCCCGTTGCAATATCAGAAACGCGTGCGCCTGCTTCAGGCCAGAACCCTGATGGTGGCAAGCGCGAAGAGCGTCATGACGGCTGCATACGAAGTCGGCTATGAAAGTGCAACACAGTTCAGCCGTGATTATGCAAAAGTGTTTGGGCTTCCCCCTGCGCAAGATACCAACAGAATTTTAGGCCGCACCAGAGCCAGATAGCGTTTCAGATAACAGTGACTGCCAGCTATTGCAAGATGCTCAGAGAATCCGGGCGATTCAAAGAGCCCGCCGCCGAGCGCAATGCTGTTCACATAAGCGAAAGCGAACCCTGTAGGAGCGAGCTTGTCTCGCGATCTTTTGACTTTTTAAAAGCTCGCGAGACAAGCTCGCTCCTACAGTTACCCGTACGCATCTCATAAGCGAACAGCATTATGCCGCCGAGCGGGCTTTTCTTTGAGTGGCAGCAACAGTACTGACCTGGCCGAAATGCATACGCTATGAAAGAAGCGCACGACCTCAGGCCAGCGCTATTTCATTACTTGTCGACCATCTCTTTAATGGTCCCGGTAGGGACGCTAATCAACATGTATTTGCCCTTGATCTCCACCCACTGCTCATGCTGCTCAGGTGCTTTAAGCTTGCGATTTTTCCAGTCTTTGATTTCCAGGCTCTCACGTTGATATTCAGCCGGGACTATATCGCCAATCTTCATTTCCACTGCGCCGGCACCTGGTCGATCAAGAGTCACGCTAGGCTCATCGGCGGCAAAGGACAGGCTGGACAGTGAGCAAAGCAGCCCGATGGTTAAAGCGGCAAATGGTTTTTTGTAAGTCATCAGTTATTCCCTCTGTGGACGTGGCGCAGCGAGTGCGTTGATCAATCCTCTGTCAGATCGGGCAGTGCTCAGGCAGGGCTTTCAGAATCCTTTAGCCCGCTCATAGCGAACACGTTGCTGACCCAATCAAGCAGAATTCATGAAGAAGTCACCACAGCTATGCGCTCGCTGGGGTGGTATGAGGTTGACCAGCCTGCACAGGAAGCGTTCATTAAAATGACGACTAAGTGAGAGGTAATCCTGTTTGACCAATTCAGTAGGGATTTATGCATCGTCCGAAAGACAGGATCGGGCATGCTGCATGAGTGCCATTAGCCACCCTCCACCGCAACCGACTGAATTTAAGCGGAAAAATATTCCCGGAAAACTGGCACGGCAAATGCGACAGTCATAGGGACATTGCCGGCAAAGATCGGCACCCACCATCCGTGATAGTGAGGGAATACCATGAACGCCATCGACCTTCTGAAAGCCGACCACGAAAAAGTAAAAAGCATTCTTAGTCAGTTAAGCGAGTCGACTGATCGGGCCGTCAAGAAACGCACGGAGCTTTTGGAAAAGCTTGAACTGGAAGTAAGCATTCATACTCAGCTTGAAGAAGAAATCCTTTATCCGGCCTATAAAGCTGCAGGCGGTAAAGCTGAGGCAGAAATGTACTATGAAGCCAAAGAGGAGCACCGCACAGTCGACTCCCTGGTACTGCCTGACCTGAAGGGCACAGATCCGACAAGCCCAGAGTTCGCCGGTCGCGTGAAAGTGATCAAAGAACTCTTGGAACACCACATTGAAGAAGAAGAAACCGACATGTTCCCTCACGCGAAAAAGATTTTGGGAAAAGCCAAACTTGATGAGCTCGGGGATCAAATGCTTACTCTCAAAGCAAGCCTGAAGAAAAGTTTGACCCCATCGAAAGCTGCTTGATAGTACCTTTTCGATTTGAATCCAAGCCCGCTACTCAGCGGGCTTTCAGTTACCCATCCTCAGACAAACCAATAGTGGCCGCACACTAGGATTGGTTAAGCTCAGCCCTGATTTATACACCGATCCAATGAAAGGCTTTGGTACGTTTGTCCTGGTTGTAGAGGGGCTACTGCTGAAACACCACACTAGAATGGCGTTTGCCCCTCTCGGTTCGAAAGCGCCAGTGTGACCTCAGACAGATTGGCGGCACAACTAGCCCACGACCCGAACCTGCATGCCATGGATCTGAAGTGCATTGCTTTGCGGCGGCCGTAGTCCGCTCAGACTTGCGTTCAGGGCAAGCTTGAGCGCGGTGTTTGGATCCAGTCCACCGGTGCCATGCAGCCGGCTCAATGCCGCATTCACGCTTAGAGCGAATGAACCTGCAGGGTGCTGTCCATGCTGATCGTTTGCATGCGGCATGCGCATGTCCAGAACTTTCAGCTTGCCGATCGATACGGAGGGCGCAGGAGAGCCGCTGTTTGGCATGAGCAGCAGCTCCAACTCCCAGGCACTGGCAGGTACCAGATACTCCATACGAACATCCACCAGCAGCGTAGCTCCATCCTGGTCCAGTGCATCCAGCAGCACCGCAGCGGGGACGTCCACCTGAGCATCTATGGTTTGGTCTGCGCCTATGCTGTTGGCGCTCAATATGGAATCGTACACCGTACCGCTGCGTACCGGCGCCAGTGGCAAGGGCCGCGTCTCACCCACAATCAACGGATGATAGGAATAGTCGAAACGATCAGCCTGCAGATAGTGCTGGAGCGGGAGGTCGCGTACCGGCGCGGCATGCTCGTCGCTGAAGAATTCAAAATACTCCCCCGCCCAGGCCTCGAATTGCTCGGGCTCGGGGTGACTAGGAAGGTCTTCGGACGTCTGCATTTCAGTCCACACCTGCCAGAGCCGATCGACATTGGCGTGGTGCAGATAGAACAGCGGATCAATAGGCGAGAACATCGAAAGCATCGTGCCGCCGACCGCGGCATGCACCGAATTATGCGGCAGGCTCTCCAATAAATCCGAGCCGCTGAACACGCTATGGTGCTGTGCCAGTTGGCCACCGAAGCCGACGAATTTTCGCGATGCCAATACTCGGTGAATAGACTCTGCGCTGGTGCCTTGTTTACTACCGTCGTCGAACTCCGGATTGGCCTGGCTAAGATCCCTTGAATTGTTGTGCTGCATAAAATACAGCCGCACCTCCGGGGCGAGGATCTCCAGTTCGGTGTAGCCGCGCAGCCCCAACAGCACGCGTTGTCGATCACTGAGTCCGCTCCAGATTCCGTCCAGGGTCTCGTCGAGCTTGTCCCTGAACACATACATGGATTGCTGGAACATATCACTAGTCGGGTCTAGCCCAGCTGAAAAAAATGCCTCGGGCGCACGCTGCACGTGGGTCCAGTTCCAGTACGGAAGTGCGAATGCACTGTTACCGCTCAAGTCCCGGCAGATTTTCTCGAACCAGCCAAGATAGACCTGATGCCACGGCAGAAACCACCAGTTGATGTGTGGGCAATCGAGAAGATGGACAAGCGCCTGGCGGTACCAGTTGCGTGGATCTTGCGGCGGCAGGCTCAACATCGTGGCAATGGCATTGCTGTAGTCCTGCAGAATGCCGACCGGGAAGTCTTGGGCACTGACATCCAGACGGGTAAATCGTGCGACCCCGGAGCGGGCAGCGGGCAGTGTTGGATTCATCGAGAACAGCGGACTGCTCCCAAACAGCACGCAAGTGCCAGCAACCCCGGCGCCAACGATAAAACGCCTGCGATTCATGCCATTCATTATCGACCTCCAGATCCAGGCTGAACAATCGTAAATTTGCGATACAAGCACGGATGCAGATTGTCCATCTGCGTACCTCCCTGCCAGCAACGCCACGGCGGTGAAACTAACGTTCACCGGCAACGATGAGCGTGAGCGTGTTTCCAATAAATCACAAACAGCGGTCAGTCCTTGATCTTGTGTCAAGGCCTGCAACCGGGCAAATCGCCGCCGCGGGTCACCCCGTCCCCCACCGATGCGTTGGAGGTGGTGATCAACCTCAACCATGCGCCTGCGGGTTTGGATTTCTGCAGAGCGTATACGTCCAACCGCACGGTCAATCAGGCCTGCCGGCCGGTAGAGCCCCATTTGCAGGGTGTGCTTTGGGCTGCCGCAACAGCATTGCGTGCAGATGCCGCTGAGAAATATCGACAACGGACAAGGCCAAAGGCGACACCCTCCTCTGCCAGCAAAACTCCGCCAGGATTTGTCGAAAAGTCTTACACATTCAGCACTGCGTACTTGTTTAAGCAGATGCCATATGGGATTGGGAGATAGCGGTGATGAGCGCCTGGTGATGCGCAACAGCGTGGTCAAGTCGATCGTCGGGAAACAGCGCGGTATCAGCAAGGAATGGGGGTTTCCTTACAACGGTACCGAAATGCATCGGATGAATGATTCAGTCTGGAAGAAGGCGCGAGTGAGAGCGGCGAAGTTCTCGTGCCCAGCCTGATGAATGCCTCCTATCGTGTTCCGAACCTACACGAAGGACTCGACGCGCCGGTCTATGTCATTGAGACTCGGCCACAGCTGCTGGCCTGGTGCCACAAATGGCAAGGCATGGCCTACGTGGTCCAAGTGCTAGCTGAGCGCGAATTGCGCCCAGCCTTCGACCGAGAACCGGATGTAGTACCCGGCATCCGCGAAAAAGTCATCGACCTGGAAGAGGATTACACCCACAACTACGCCACCTGGTTTCCCTCAGGTAAGTGACCCGGCTCACGATTAGCATCACTTTTGCGCGCCGGGCGCCATCAAGCGATGCAACATGCCTGATATCCTTCCCTGCCAGGAATCCAAGCCCCAGCGCTTTGAAGGACGTAGTGAATGAATTCGCAAAATATCGTCCGTTATTGGCACGCCGTCGAACTGCTGCAACCTCAGGCAGTCCCAAAGCTGAAAAAGCGCGACAGCGACTACCAGCCGTTTTTCCAAGATATCCCCACCTCGGCCCAAATCCTGCCGTGGATGCCAGCCAATCCTCTGAGCCGACAGCGCCTGCCGAACAAACGCGTATGGAGCCACACGCTCTACGCACACCTCTACAACAACCTGGATGTTTCTCGCCAGTTGGAGACTCTCTACGGCGCTGACGAAGGCTACAAGGAGCCACAACAAAGGCTCACCGCCCTATACGCACTCAAGTTCAACGATCAAGGCATGATGGTGGTTGATAGCTTGGTGCTATCCAGCGAGGCATGGTTCGTCGGCTGCGCCATCAACAAAAAAGATTGGACACGCGGCTTCGAGGAGACCCAGGACTCCCTCCGCGAACAGGCTAAAAGTCTGCTCAGTGGCGTGGTCCACGCTGCTGACCTGTCACGGCTGACAAGCTATATTCGCCAGACCTTGGGACTCGATGATTTTTTCGCAGACACGCCGCGCGAACATCGCTTCCGCTCAGCACCGATCAACCCGAACAAGCCCGAACAAGAAGACGATCCGCTCAACAGCTTCCTGCTAAGCGATTTGGCCGACATGGCCGATGCCCTGGCCCGTGGCGAAACCAGCGAGCCGTTGGCCCGCTACCTGAGTCATCACGACACCACTCAGCACCTGCACCTCGACAAGCCCGAAGCAGATCTGGCTCTGATTGATCGCCTCGCCCCCTCGCGCTATGCGACCGGCTGCTGGCCTGCCGAAAGACATTTGGGGTTGGTGCACTCCCAACAACTGGCAGTCAACAGCCTGCTCCAAAACCTCAGTAACAACACCGGCATAATGGGCGTCAACGGTCCGCCAGGTACCGGGAAGACCACCCTGCTCCGCGACCTGATCGCAGCAGTGGTGACACAGCGTGCCGACGTACTGGCCTCGTTGACCAAGGCCTCGGACGCCTTCATCCAGGATGGTCGCGAATCCGCCAATGATGGCGGACGAGAACGCTTTGCCTATCAGCTCAACCCCCGCCTGTTTGGCTTCGAAATGGTGGTAGCCTCCTCCAATAATGGTGCCGTGGAGAACGTTACTCTCGAGTTGCCCCAGCAGGATAAGGTTGACCCATCCTGGCTGCCCGATGCCGAATACTTCGGCGAACTGGGCGAACTCACCAGCGGCAAACCGGCTTGGGCAATGATTTCTGCGGCATTGGGCAGCAAAGCCAAACGTACCCAGTTCGTCGATCGCTTCTTCTATGGCAAGCGTCCACCCAATAAGACCCAAGACGAATCCACACTCTCCCAACCAGAGGCCTTCAACAACGGCACCTTGGACGAAGATCTCTACGACGGCGATCCAACGCCCGACGCGTCCGTAGCGAACAACACGCAAGACAAGCCAGCCCCCAAGGGCATGCGCGAATGGTTGTCCGAGCAAGTCCCACAAATGAAGTTGCTCTCGTCCGCCGAAAAAACCAATTTCTGGCGCACCGCCGTAAAGCAATACCAGGACGCCAAGAACGCCGAACAAGCGATACGCACTCAAGTCAGCGACATTCTGGAACGGGTTCAGGCGGTGATCAGTGCCAAAGCCCGAGTACAACAGAAGGAAAAGGAGCGCCAAGTCCGTCTTACCCAACGCAGCGGTCTCGATGACGAACAAGCTACGCTGGAAACACTGCAGCTCAAGCCCGCTCGCGAGCAACTGCAACGCGAACTCCAGGCTCTTGAAGCACACCTTGCAAAAAAACCGGGTTTTCTCGCCAACCTATTCAGCCTTTGGGGTGCTCATCGCACGTGGGCAGCTCGGCAACGACTGCTCAATAGCACTTGCAGCTTGGCCAAGGACGCCTTCGACTGTGCGCAACGCCAGGCACAGCGGCTAAGCGGCCGGCTCATCGAACTCAATCAACAATTGGCTAGAGACGAACAGGAGATCAATGAAGCCGTGCTCCACGCCGCCCTGCAACTCGACAAGGCTCGCAGCATTGCTCAGGCGGGCAAGGCCAGGCATTTGCAGGTCTGGCTCGAACAAGGTCAGATCGGCAGAGGCAGCGAGATCGAGCTGCTCGAACCCTGGATAGTCGAAGGCTGGCGTCAGGCTCGGGCACAGGTATTCATCGAAGCGCTCAAGCTGCACCGCGTCTTCTTCCAGATCGAAGCCTCGCGTTTACGCGCTAACCTGGACTTCATCACCAGCACGCTTACTGGCAGTCAGTATCGGGGGGTAACCAACTCCGTGGTACATTCTGCATGGGCCTCGCTGTTCATGGTAGTACCGGTGCTCAGCAGTACCTTCGCCTCGTTCGCCCGCTCCTTCGGTAGCCTTGGCTGCGCAGAGATTGGCTGGCTGTTGGTGGACGAAGCAGGTCAAGCCACACCGCAGGCTGCAGTGGGTGCCCTATGGCGTTCACGCCGGGCAGTGCTGGTCGGTGATCCGTTGCAATTGGAACCGATCGTCACCGTATCTGATGCCGTGCTCGAACACATGCGTACCCGCTATCAAGTCGATGCACACTGGCTACCCAATCGCCAGTCAGCCCAAACCTTAGCCGACCAGGCCACCCCTTGGGGTCGCATGGCTGGTCCCAAGGACAAGAAACACTGGGTCGGCCTGCCGCTGGTGGTGCATCGCCGCTGTGACAAACCAATGTTCGACCTGGCTAATCGCATCGCCTACGACGGAGCCATGGTCTATGGCACCATCGAGCCCTCTCCCGCCAAAGAAACTCCTGCCAGTCTACTCACCGGCTGGGTGCACGCGAGTGGCCGCTCCTCTGGCAATTGGGTCGACAATGAAGGTAAGGCGCTCAAACGTTTGTTGGCATTGCTTGATAGCGACGGAGTGCCGCTGGATAGCATCGCAGTTATCACGCCCTTTCAGGACGTGCGCAACCAGCTTAGGGATCGATTAGATACCAAGATCGTGCGCGGTACGATTCACACCATGCAAGGTAAAGAGGCTGCAATAATCATCCTTGTCCTGGGTGGGAGCAGTGAAAACGGCGGCGCTCGCGAATGGGCAGTGTCCAAGCCTAACCTGCTCAACGTCGCTGCCACCCGGGCCAAGCGCCGCTTGTATGTGATTGGCGATCGCAATGACTGGAAGCAGCGGAAACTCTTCTGTGACGTTATTGAGCTGCTACCAGCTCATTCCCAGATAACCACCGACAGCCATCTATGACAAATACCGACGCCTTAAGTACTTCTTCTAAGCTTTATACCAAATCAGAGAGCGGGTTGGGTTTGGGGTTTTGATGGTTAGAGGTCAACGATTTTGAGTGGTACCGCTGGCTTCAAACCACTGGCCTTTCCCTTGCTTCCCCCCGTTGCATTCAACGGTGGTGCTCCAGCCGCTTAGAGTGAAGACCTGCTCAACCGAGTCCACCAGGTACTCGCCATCGAGCCCTGTCTTGAAGCCTTGGGCGTTGATGCTGCGCTCGGCGAACAGGTCGGTACGCCCGGGCAGCAATTGCAGGCGGTCATTGATCAACGAGGTGATGTCGGTGCCGTCTGCGACGATACGAAAGGTGGGGGTCATAAATACTCCAAATTAGAAAATTCCCACACAAAACACAGAATCAGGGAAGGTTTAAAAAAAGCCCAAACAGGCTAGTTTCGCCGCTCGCCTTCTGTCTGCTGGTTGCCACAGTCGCCTTGCCCGCTTATTTATTTGTGAGTACGATAAAATAAATGATCGTTTTCGACGATACTAAGCGTCAAGCCAACCTTGCCAAGCATGGTCTTGACTTGGCAGATGCTGGCTTGGTGTACGACGCACCGAACAAGATCACACTCTGCTCGCCTCGACAGGATGAAGATCGGTTGCTGGACGTCGCTATGGTCGAGGTTATGGGGGTTGTTCTGGTGCTGGTTTACGTGGAACGCGACCAGGATGTTCGAGCTATCTCATTGCGCCGCGCTTCAAAACAGGAGAGAAAACACTATGCAAACCTCCAGCAAGACTGATTGGGAACGTGTCCAGCGTGAAGCCGCTGCCGATGAGCCTGTAACGCCAGAAACTGGTGAGTTGTATGACCCCAATGATCCGGCAGCCGTTGATGCGTTCTTTGCTCAAGCAACTGTTCGTCGTCGAGGCGAACGCGGGCCACAAAAAGCTCCGCTCAAAGAACGGGTCACGTTGCGGCTTTCTCCAGAGGTGGTGGACTACTTCAAAGCGGGTGGTAGCGGCTGGCAAACTCGCCTGGATCAAGCACTGCAACAGTATGTGCAAGAGCACAAGAGCTAAGAGTCACCCCCACAACATCACCCCCTCCTCACTCGCCCACACCACATCCGGCATGTGAATCACCACCCCGGCCCGATACGGTTGCACCTCATCAGCCAGCCCTTGGTCGGCATCGAGCCCGGCTTCGACTGTGCCGTTGAGATAGCCGTAGTAGTTTTGGCAGAGGGTGTCGAGCACGTCGCCGCTAGCGGTTCTGCAGGTCGTCGCCATAGCGCACAAACTCCAAGATAGAGCCCTGTTTACGGGGGATGCCGCCTTGCAGCAAGGCGGTTTGTTCTTCTTCGATGTTTTTTAAACACCAGTTGCCCTGTGCATGACGAAGCACTTAAAAACTCGCCAAGTAATGACTATGCCAAGCCTCTTCACCTATCACATCTGCTAGGTATACAACCACCAAACTCCCTGATAAACACTAGAAGCACAGCATCTTCAAACAGGTCTTAATGTATGCCAAATCTTCTTTGTTACTATCAGTACGATCCGCTTGATCGATTAATTGGATCAAACCAAAATAAACATTCAAACAGACAATATTTCTATCAAGAAAACCGTCTAACATTACACTTACACAACAAGGTGCTAACGAGTATCTTCCGCTACGGAAACTTACCTCTCGCACAAAAAAACACCTCCCAACATACGACAGCCTTATTTATTAACGACAACCACAATTCAACATTACACACCACCAGCCCCGACATTAACAGAACCTTATCTTATACTTGCTATGGCTACAACACACACCTAAAAAATTCAAATTGCTTACTAGAGTTCAGTGGAGAACACAGAGACTTCTTTACTCAACACTACATTTTAGGTAACGGCCACCGTGCCTACAGCCCAGTATTGATGCGTTTCAACACACCCGACAACTTAAGTCCATTTGACAAGGGCGGGTTAAATGCATACGCCTATTGTTTAAACGATCCAATTAATCGTAGCGATCCTAGTGGTGCAGCTTCTTTACTGGACCGAGTGCTGCGCTATCTCCCCATATTCAAAAGAAACAGAACGCCTATTCAATACAAAGCAATTGGCGCTACGCGTATAAAAAAAACATCCTCACTTATTGATCATGATGCCGATCCTTTTTATGATATCGCCGCAGATGTTGTTCTGAAGGGTAATCTAGCACTCAAACGCACTACAATCACAGTCCCAAAAACCGCAGATGATCTCAGCATACTAAATCAGCCAAACACAACCCACAAATACGTGCTCAACAAAAATAACGACTTAGCGATAGCTTCCTACCCTAAGGGAGACCCAGCGATAGCACCCTCACATCCGAGCATCACAAGATACATCTCAAATAAGTTAGGACTGAACAATGATGTAATCAGCGCTGGCTACATAGTCAACACCTGTAACGGATACATGGTTACCAACCACTCAGGCCACTACAGACCTAAAGCCAAACACACATCTCTTACAACTTTAAAACTAAAAAGTTTGGGCGCCCAAGCATTTTCTAAAAGCTTCGATTTGGCGCAGGAGATTAAGGTCGTGAGGGGAGCTTAGTGTAAAGATACTATTCAACCCCACACATCACCCCCTCCTCACTCGCCCCCACCACATCCGGCAAGTGAATCACCACCCCAGCCCGATAGGGTTGCGCCTCATCGGCCAACCCTTGGTTGGCATCGAGCACGGCTTCGACCGTGCCGTTGAGGTGGCCGTAATAGTTTTGGCAGAGGGTGTCGAGCACGTCGCCGCTAGCGGTTCTGCGTCGTCGTCGTAGCCAGTGGTCAGGCCTAGTGGCTGGAGCTTGGCGCCGATGCTGCGCAGGGTGTCGAGTTGTTTGAGGCCGCCTTTAAACCCGGCGTAGATAGCGCCTTTGAGGGTGATGCGTTCGCTGCCCATGCCGATGGCCTGCTGGGCTGGTCCGCTGGTAAATGGAGACTATGCTCAAGGTTAAAACTAAGTGTTGGGTGCAGGAAGTCCGCAAGATTCAATGGTATTGGGAGATTGCGGTGGTGGATTTGGTTACCGTGCTTTTTTGATTCCACTCGAACTCTCTGGTCGAACGTTAAGAACCGGGATAAACGCTTGGTGGTGTCCCGCACCGTGACCAAGTCGGTCATTGAGAAGCAGCGAGGCCAGCACAAGCTGTACGTCCTCCCTTTCGGCAAGCCAGACGGCGATGGGGACGAAACAATGGTTCACCGCATGAATGACGCAGCCTGGAAGAAGGCCAGGGTCAGGGCGGCGAAGAAATGGCAGGAGAAGTATTTGCGGCCAGCACATGATGGCTTTTCCAGAATCCGCATTCACGACCTGAAGCACACCTTTGGCAGAAGGCTGCGTGCAGCAGGCGTGACTGAGGAGGATTGCAAAGCATTGCTAGGACATAAGAACGGAAGCATCACCAGTCATTACTCAGCGGCAGAGCTGGATCAACTGATTGAGGCTGCATACAAGGTATCAGTAACCGACTCGCGCGGGTCGGTACTGACAATTCTGAAGAGGAAGCAGGCGTGAAATTTGGAGAAGTCACGCAAAAGTCCCCACACATGAAAAAGCCCAACTCGCGAAAGTTGGGCTAAGTCATTGAATAATATGGTCGGGACGGAGTGATTCGAACACTCGACCCCTAGCACCCCATGCTAGTGCGCTACCGGACTGCGCTACGCCCCGACTAGGCGTTACATCTGTGTTGCGTGTTGCTAGAACGTCGAGAAATATACCTTAAGCTTTTGAAATACGAAAGTATTTTAAATGCAGGTTTATTTGCGAAGTACCAGTAAAACGTCTTCCAATTCGGAGATCGTTTGGCGGATCAGTTGCTTGTATTGCGTGGTGTCGTCTTTAGCTTCATCGCCTGACAGACGCAGACGAGCGCCGCCGATGGTGAAGCCTTGGTCGTACAGCAGCGCGCGAATTTGCCGGATCATCAGCACGTCCTGGCGCTGATAATACCGGCGGTTTCCGCGACGCTTTACGGGGTTGAGTTGAGGAAACTCTTGCTCCCAATAGCGCAGCACGTGCGGTTTTACCGCACAGAGCTCGCTAACTTCGCCAATGGCGAAGTAGCGTTTGCCTGGGATCGGCGGGAGCTCGTCGTTATGACTTGGTTCCAGCATAGGCCTCTACTCGGGCTTTCAACTTCTGCCCTGGACGAAAGGTGACCACACGGCGAGCCGTGATCGGGATTTCCTCTCCCGTTTTCGGATTGCGGCCAGGCCGCTGTCGCTTGTCACGCAAATCAAAATTGCCAAAACCTGACAATTTGACCTGTTCATTGTCTTCAAGAGCGTGCCTGATTTCTTCGAAAAACAGCTCAACCAATTCTTTGGCTTCGCGTTTATTCAGGCCCAGCTCTTCATAAAGACGTTCCGCCATTTCAGCTTTCGTCAGAGCCCCCATACGTCACTTCCTTAACGTGGCGTTCAACCTGTTTTCGAGCGAGGTGAGGATATTTTGTGTCGTGGTGTTCACCTCATCGTCATTAAGAGTGCGCGATGGATGCTGCCAGGTCAAGCCAACTGCAAGGCTTTTTCTAAGCGGATCAATACCTTTACCCTGGTAAACGTCAAATAGCCTTAGGTCTGTGAGCCATTCGCCTGCATTTTCACGGATTACATTCAGCACGTCGCTGGCTGCAACGTCACGATCGGCCAACAGTGCCAGGTCACGACGGACTTCCGGGAAACGCGACAGTTCGTGGAATTTAGGCATTTTGCCCGAAGCCACTTCTGCCAATACCAGCTCAAACAGGAACACTGGACGATCCAGGCCCAAGGTTTTAGCCAGCTCAGGGTGGATCGCACCGACGTAGCCTACTTCACGGCCATCGCGCTCAATGCGAGCGGTTTGACCAGGGTGCAGAGCTGGATGGCTACCCACCACGAAGGTGAAGTCATCAAGCGCGCCAGCAAAACCCAGCACAGCCTCTACGTCAGCCTTGACGTCAAAGAAGTCGACTACATCGCGACCTTGCGCCCAGCCTTCCGGCAGACGGGTACCGCATACAACGCCAGCCAGCATCGGCTCTTGTTTCAAGCCTTCCAGTTGCCCTACAAACCGCAGGCCACTTTCGAAAAGACGAACGCGGTCTTGCTGACGATTGAGGTTGTGCTGCAAGGACTTAACCAGGCCCGGCCACAGGGAAGCACGCATGGCCGCCATGTCGTTGGAGATCGGATTGGCCAGCAACAGAGGCTCAACACCCGGGCTGAACAATTCGAACTGCTTCGGATCGATAAAACTGTAAGTAATTGCTTCCTGATAGCCGCGCGCGACTAACAGACGACGCAATTCTGGCAGTTCGCTACGCGCTTCAGCTTTCGCTTGTGGCGCAAGGCGAGCTTGCGGATAACGAACCGGAAGACGGTTGTAACCATAAAGACGGGCCAGCTCTTCGATCAAATCAACTTCAAGGCTGATATCGAAACGATGGCTTGGCACTTCTACGCGCCACTGCCCTGCCCCGTCGGCGGAGATGGTCAGGCCCAAAGCGCTGAGCAAACGCTCGACTTCAGCAGAGTCCATTTCCAGACCCAGCATTTGGGTGATACGCGCAGCACGCAGGGTGATCGGCGCAATGGATGGCAGGTATTGCTCGTTGACGGTTTCAACGATTGGACCCGCTTCACCGCCGGTGATTTCCAGCAGCAAGCCTGTGGCCCGCTCCATCGCTTCACGTGCCAGTTTCCAGTCCACGCCACGCTCGTAACGATGCGAAGCGTCAGTGTGCAATCCGTAAGAACGCGCTTTGCCTGCAACAGCAATTTGATCGAAAAATGCGCTTTCGAGGAACACGTCGCGGGTCGTTGCCGAGACACCACTGTGCTCACCACCCATGACACCGGCAATTGCCAATGCGCGGGAGTGGTCCGCGATCACCAGCGTATCGCTACGCAGGGCGACTTCCTGACCATCAAGCAGAACCAGCTTCTCGCCTTCTTCTGCCATGCGCACGCGAATGCCGCCATTGATCTCGGCGAGATCGAATGCGTGCAACGGTTGACCCAGCTCCAGCATCACGTAGTTGGTGATATCGACAGCAGCGTCGATACTACGCACGTCTGCACGACGCAGGCGCTCAACCATCCACAGCGGCGTAGGACGGGACAGATCTACGTTACGGATGACACGCCCCAGATAACGCGGGCACGCAGCAGGCGCAAGCACTTCAACAGGGCGGACTTCATCGTGCACGGCTGCAACAGCAGCGACCACAGGACGTTTCACCTCGGCTGCGTACAGCGCACCCACTTCCCGAGCCAGGCCCGCCAGCGACAGGCAGTCACCGCGGTTAGGGGTCAAGTCAACTTCAATGCTGGCGTCTTCCAGGTCCAGATAGACGCGAAAATCTTCGCCTACCGGCGCATCGACTGGCAATTCCATCAAGCCGTCATTGCCTTCGCCAACCTGCAGCTCAGCTTGCGAGCACAGCATGCCGTTGGACTCAATGCCCCGCAGCTTGGCTTTCTTGATTTTGAAATCGCCTGGCAGTTCGGCACCGATCATGGCGAACGGGATCTTCAGGCCTGGGCGCACATTGGGTGCACCGCACACAACCTGAAACGTCTCGGCGCCATTGCTGACCTGGCACACGCGCAATTTATCGGCGTCCGGGTGCTGTTCGGTGCTGAGCACCTCACCCACGACAACGCCACTGAAAACACCGGCGGCCGGCGCAACGCTATCGACCTCAAGACCGGCCATCGACAAACGAGCAACCAGCTCGTCGCGACCTACCTGCGGGTTAACCCAACCACGCAGCCATTGTTCACTGAATTTCATCCTGCTCTCCTAAGAATTCGTTACGACTAGCGAAATTGCGCGAGGAACCGCAAGTCGTTATCGAAGAACAGACGCAAGTCGTTCACGCCGTAACGCAGCATGGCCAGACGCTCAACGCCCATGCCGAAAGCAAAGCCCGAGAACTCTTCCGGGTCGATTCCAGACATGCGCAACACGTTTGGATGCACCATGCCGCAGCCCATGACTTCAAGCCAGCCGGTCTGTTTGCAGACACGGCAGCCCTTGCCGCTGCACATCACACATTCCATATCCACTTCGGCCGAAGGCTCAGTGAACGGGAAGTACGACGGACGGAAGCGCACGGCCAATTCTTTTTCGAAGAACACTCGCAGGAACTCTTCGATGGTCCCTTTCAGGTCCGCAAAGTTGATATCGCGATCAACCAGCAGGCCTTCGACCTGGTGGAACATCGGCGAGTGAGTGATATCGGAGTCGCTACGGTACACACGGCCTGGGCAGACGATGCGAATCGGCGGCTGCTGCGACTCCATGGTGCGGACCTGTACTGGCGAGGTATGGGTGCGCAACAACATGTTCGCGTTGAAATAGAAGGTGTCATGCATCGACCGGGCCGGGTGATGGCCTGGGATGTTGAGCGCCTCGAAGTTGTGATAGTCGTCTTCGACCTCAGGGCCCTCGGCAATGCCGTAGCCAATGTGGGTGAAGAACTGTTCGATACGTTCCAGAGTCCGGGTAACCGGATGCAGACCGCCGGAGGTCTGGCCACGGCCAGGCAGGGTCACATCAATAGACTCGGCAGACAGTTTGGCGGCCAGTTCAGCCTCCTCAAACAGTGCCTTGCGCGTATTGAGAACCTCTGTGACACGTTCCTTGGCAACGTTGATCAGGGCCCCCACTTGCGGGCGCTCTTCTGCCGGCAAATTCCCCAGGGTCTTCATCACCTGAGTCAATTCACCTTTTTTGCCAAGGTATTGAACCCGGATTTGCTCCAGGGCATTGATATCTTCAGCGCTTTGCACAGCCTCTAGTGCTTGAGAGACCAGCGCATCCAGGTTTTCCATGTACAGACTCCAGATACAAAATAGGGGAAGAGCTTGAAGGCTCTTCCCCTATTTAAGACGTTTAGCGCTTGCGCCCACACAGTGAGCGCAAGAACTGTCGGGGGTACTTAAGCCAAGGTGGCTTTAGCTTTCTCGACAATCGCAGCAAACGCCGCTTTTTCGTTCACTGCCAGATCAGACAGAACCTTACGGTCGATCTCGATGGAAGCTTTTTTCAGGCCAGCGATCAGACGGCTGTAAGACAGACCGTTGATACGAGCACCAGCGTTGATACGAGCGATCCACAGAGCGCGGAACTGACGTTTTTTCTGACGACGGTCACGGTAGGCGTATTGGCCTGCCTTGATTACCGCTTGCTTGGCAACACGGAATACGCGCGAACGTGCACCATAGTAGCCTTTAGCAAGTTTCAGAATTTTTTTGTGACGTTTACGGGCAATGACGCCACGCTTTACACGAGCCATGAGTTACTTCCTCTAGTCTTGATCCAAAAATTAACGAAGGCGCAGCATGCGCTCGACTTTTGCCACGTCAGACGGATGCAGCAAGCTGCTACCGCGCAGTTGACGCTTACGCTTGGTCGACATTTTGGTCAGGATGTGGCTCTTGAAAGCGTGCTTGTGCTTGATACCGTTTGCAGTTTTCAGAAACCGCTTAGCAGCACCACTTTTAGTCTTCATCTTTGGCATGTTCGGATACTCCGCATTCAGTTGATAAACATAACCGCAAGGCCTGCCGTGCCCTGGTGGTTACTTCTTCTTTTTCGGGGCGATGACCATAATCAGCTGGCGTCCTTCCATCTTAGGATGCTGTTCGACGGTCCCGTATTCGGCAAGGTCAGCTTCAACCCGCTTCAACAGTTCCATACCCAGCTCCTGGTGGGCCATCTCACGGCCGCGGAATCGTAATGACACCTTGGCCCTGTCCCCATCACTCAGGAAACGTACCAGGTTGCGCAGTTTTACCTGGTAATCCCCTTCCTCCGTCCCTGGACGAAACTTGATTTCTTTTACTTGAATCTGCTTCTGGTTCTTCTTCGCCGCAGCAATCTGCTTCTTCTTCTCGAAGATCGACTTGCCGTAGTCCATCACCCGGCAAACAGGCGGGACTGCGTCCGCTGAGATTTCTACCAGGTCCAGCTTGGACTCTTCAGCGATACGAAGCGCTTCATCAATCGAGACGATGCCAATCTGCTCGCCGTCAGCGCCAATTAACCGAACCTCGCGTGCCGAGATATTCTCGTTGATCGGGGCTTTCGGTGCAGCTCGTTTATCTTGTCTCATTTCACGCTTAATAATAATTACTCCGAATCTGGGCGACCACGCCGGGAAACCGCTTGCGCGAGGAACTCAGCGAACTGGGCGACGGGCATCGAGCCCAGGTCAGCACCTTCACGAGTACGCACAGCGACAGTCTGCATCTCGACTTCCCGATCTCCGATAACCAAAAGATAGGGAACCTTGAGCAAAGTATGCTCGCGGATTTTAAAGCCGATCTTTTCATTTCTCAAGTCAGACTTGGCACGAAATCCGCTCTGATTGAGAGTTTTTTCAACTTCGGCGGCAAATTCTGCCTGTTTATCAGTGATATTCATGATCACTGCCTGAGTTGGCGCTAGCCACGCAGGGAACGCACCTTCGTAATGCTCGATCAAAATACCGACAAAGCGTTCGAACGATCCGAGGATCGCGCGGTGCAGCATAACGGGATGCTTGCGACTGTTGTCTTCGGACACATATTCAGCGCCAAGACGGATCGGCAGGTTGAAATCGAGCTGTAAGGTACCACACTGCCAGACACGACCGAGACAATCTTTTAGCGAGAACTCGATCTTCGGACCGTAGAATGCACCTTCACCCGGCTGCAGATCATACGCCAGACCCGCGCTATCAAGCGCTGAAGCCAATGCACTTTCAGCCCGATCCCACAGCTCGTCGGAACCTACGCGCTTCTCAGGGCGAGTCGACAGCTTGAGCTCGATATCTTTAAAGCCGAAGTCTGCGTACACATCCAGAGTCAGCTTGATAAAAGCGGCGGACTCGGCCTGCATCTGCTCTTCAGTGCAGAAAATATGCGCATCATCCTGAGTAAACGCACGAACACGCATGATGCCGTGCAAGGCACCCGACGGCTCGTTACGGTGGCAAGCACCGAACTCAGCCAGACGCAGTGGCAACTCACGGTAGCTCTTCAGCCCCTGGTTGAACACTTGCACGTGGCAAGGGCAGTTCATCGGCTTGATCGCGTAGTCGCGGCTTTCCGACTCAGTGGTGAACATGTTTTCAGCGTAGTTGGCCCAGTGACCGGACTTTTCCCACAGACTGCGATCCACTACCTGAGGAGTCTTGATCTCAAGGTAACCATTGTCGCGCTGTACTTTGCGCATGTACTGCTCAAGTACTTGATACAGCGTCCAGCCATTCGGGTGCCAGAACACCATGCCCGGCGCTTCTTCTTGAGTGTGGAACAAGCCCAGACGCTTACCGATTTTACGGTGATCGCGCTTTTCGGCTTCTTCAATACGCAGAACGTAAGCAGCCAGCTGTTTTTTGTCGGCCCAGGCCGTGCCATAAATACGCTGCAGCTGCTCGTTTTTGGCATCGCCACGCCAGTAGGCGCCCGACAGCTTGGTCAATTTGAACGATTTCAGAAAACGCGTATTCGGGACATGAGGTCCGCGGCACATATCAACGTATTCTTCATGGAAGTACAGACCCATGGACTGTTCGTTCGGCATGTCTTCGATCAGACGCAACTTGTAGTCTTCGCCGCGCTCGGCAAACAGCTCGATCACTTCAGCACGCGGCGTCACTTTCTTGATGACATCGTAATCTTTTTCGATCAGTTGCTGCATGCGCTGCTCGATAGCCGCCATGTCATCCGGAGTGAACGGACGCTCAAAGGCGATATCGTAGTAAAAACCTTCGTCAATAACAGGACCGATCACCATTTTGGCGGTCGGGTACAACTGCTTGACTGCGTGACCGACCAAGTGAGCGCAAGAGTGACGAATGATCTCCAGCCCCTCTTCATCCTTGGGCGTAATGATTTGCAAGGTGGAGTCATGTTCGATCAGGTCGCAGGCATCAACCAGCTTGCCGTTGACTTTGCCGGCCACGGTGGCCTTGGCCAAGCCTGCACCAATGGAAGCAGCGACCTCGGCCACAGAGACCGGATGATCGAATGAACGTTGACTGCCGTCGGGAAGAGTAATAGTTGGCATGGCGCCTCCTCTCCTAGTGGTGACCCCTACCAAAGGTCACGTGGGTTGGGATGAGCCAGTACGCGATTCGGTGGTGTACCTGCCTCACAGTGGCAGGAGCCTTGCGGCCAACCGGAAACCGAACCAGAGTGACTGGAATTCAAATCAAAAGTTTATGGCGTTGTCGAGCGGCCCAAGAGCTCACCCTCACACAAATCGGCCAAGGGCAGCATGCTAACACAGATGCCTGAGCCTCGCCCCTCCCTCTTTTTTTGCGTAAAAAACAGCCAGCGAATTTTGCTAAATGATGAACTTGAGCTTAATTAGTGCCTCAGATAGTGAGTGACATCATTTCAGATTCAACGATCTCAAGGAGCATCACATGCGCATGACTCATCTTTTGGCTTTCGCCGCACCACTGGCACTGTTGATGCCGTTGAGCGCCCAGGCAGCCTGGCCCAAGGACACGGTCTTGAAAGATCAATTCATGGCCCAGTGTGTACCCGCAGCAGCTCAAACCATCGACGAAAAGGCTGCCAAAGTGCACTGTGAATGCGGCGCCACAAAAATCGGAGAGAACTTCACCCAGGCTGAAATCAAAGAATTGATGAGCAAGGAAGGCGCTAAAAATCCAGAGCTCCAGCAGAAAGCTTTGAACGCAATCGCAGAGTGCAAAGCCAGCCCTCAACCCAAGAAATAGGGTTTTGTATGGCAACAAACAAGGCTAAAACGCCCAAAATGCAGTTTTGAACTAAAAAATCCGCCTCATTAGTTGCTTTTTTTTAAGGCCGTTTTCGCCCTGAAACCCCCATAAAACGGGACCCCGCGGCTTTTTTAGCCCCAGACAAAAGCTAACAATGCTGCAAACTACAGCTCAGGGGGGGTCCCAAAGCGCACATTTCGACTATGATAGCCAAGTGTGCCCAGTTGGCCTGAGCAGCACAGTACTACTGAAAATATAAGTTTCTTGGAGATACACCATGTCTAATCGCCAAACCGGCACCGTAAAATGGTTCAACGATGAAAAAGGCTTCGGCTTCATCACTCCTCAAGGTGGCGGTGACGACCTGTTCGTACACTTCAAAGCTATCGAAAGCGACGGTTTCAAAAGCCTGAAAGAAGGCCAAACCGTTTCCTTCGTGGCTGAGAAAGGCCAAAAGGGTATGCAAGCTGCACAGGTTCGTCCGGAGTAAATCTCCCGCGAACTAAAAAACCCCGTCCATGTGACGGGGTTTTTTATGCCTGAAACTCGGCTACATGCCTTTAGCCGCAGTTAACGCGAGTAATGACAGCGTTGTCATCGGCATTCAGGTTCAAACGATCAGAACGGTACTCAAGGGTGATCATGTCGTGAGGCGACAAGATCCGTGCAGTCTGCGCGCCAGCCTTGATACGGGCTTGCTCCAGCAGGGCTGCAGAGGCTTTTTGACCAATCGCAAAATCGGCAGCTTTGGCATCGCAACGCGTATGCCCAGTGTCAGCAACAGGCTCTTTCACAGCATCGTGCGTGCTGCTGCACCCAGACAGCACTGCGACTGCCAACAATGAACCCAATGATGCTAGCTTCCAGGACATGAAGCCTCCTTAAGATAAATAGTCAGAACCCTTGCGACAGCGTTTGCGCATATAGGTTGCATGTGGACTGATAGCATTTTCAGATCAGGCCTACAGTCGCAAGAGTTTGCCCGACTGGATTACAACCGCACACGCCTAATCGTGACGAAATATGTACAACCCATAAACTGTCATCATTCAGGCATAACCGCCGTCGCAATAGGCAAAGACGGATAGGTCAGCAGCGAGCGACATGAATAATTTCACCATTCTGATCGTCTCGAGATGACATTTTGCTAAAATCGCGTTTTTGAAACCCCTCATGAGATACCCATGACAACAGTCAGCATCGATGCAGATATCAAAGCCAAGTGGCCGCAAGGGCAATGCTCTTATAGCCCAGGCAGCCCGGAAGAGCTGGCCATCATCGGCATTGATCTTCTAGTCAAAGAGCTGGGCACAGAGGCTGCAAGAGCGTTTGTTAGCCAAGTGTTTGAAAAATACAAACCTGCTGACAGCCCAAAATCAATCTGAGCTCCCCCTCCTCGCGCCCTCCAAAAGCATCGCCAAACTCCGTTTTGGTAGATCGCCACTCTGCATTTCAAAACACTGTAAGCAGTCGAATCCCCGAACAGACAACACCTCGAATGTTCGGGATTCCGTCACTGCGCATAAAACCAAATAAAAATTTCAAAATATCTCCTTACAAAACAACAGGTTACAAAAATACAAATTGGCACTGATAGTGGCATGGAGTGTGCTGCCCTTCCATCGGCTCATGCCTTTGCAATGACGTGCGCCGCGCCAATCTGCGCGCTTACTAATAAGAGAGAGAACAATGAAAACAGCAGTCTTGAAATCAATTATTCCGGGCGCCCTGGCCCTTCTTCTGGCCATGCCGGCAGCTCAGGCTCAAGAAGCCGCCGCCAAACCTAACGTGGTCATTCTGGCAACCGGCGGCACCATTGCAGGCGCAGGCGCCAGCGCAGCCAACAGCGCAACTTACACCGCAGCCAAAGTGGGCATCGACCAACTGATTGCGGGTGTTCCTGAGTTGAGCCAATTGGCAAACGTGCGTGGCGAGCAAGTCATGCAAATTGCCTCCGAAAGCATCACCAACGACAACTTGCTGCAATTGGGGCGCCGGGTTGCTGAGCTGGCAGACAGCAAAGATGTCGACGGAATTGTGATCACCCACGGCACCGACACCCTGGAAGAGACTGCCTACTTCCTCAACCTGGTTGAAAAAACCGACAAGCCAATTATCGTCGTTGGTTCCATGCGCCCAGGCACTGCAATGTCCGCTGACGGTATGCTCAACCTGTACAACGCGGTAGCGGTAGCCGGCAGCAAAGAAGCTCGCGGCAAAGGCGTACTGGTGACCATGAACGATGAAATCCAGTCGGGTCGGGATGTCAGCAAAATGATGAACATCAAGACTGAAGCATTCAAAAGCCCTTGGGGCCCGCTGGGCATGGTGGTTGAAGGCAAATCCTACTGGTTCCGCTTGCCGGCCAAGCGTCACACCATGGACTCTGAATTCGACATCAAAAACATCAAGTCCCTGCCTAATGTCGGCATCGCCTACTCCTATGGCAACGTAGACGACACCGCTTACAAAGCACTGGCACAAAACGGCGCCAAAGCGATCATCCACGTGGGCACCGGCAATGGCTCGGTATCGTCTCGCGTCGTCCCGACCCTGCAAGAACTGCGCAAAGATGGCGTGCAAATCATTCGTTCTTCCCACGTAAACAACGGCGGGTTCGTACTGCGCAACGCAGAACAGCCAGACGACAAATATGACTGGGTTGTCGCTCACGACCTTAACCCACAAAAAGCCCGCATCCTGGCCATGGTCGCCCTGACCAAAACCCAAGACAGCAAAGAGCTGCAGCGGATGTTCTGGGAATACTAAAAACCCGCGCCAAACGCCGCCCGGCGTTTGGCTTCCTACCACTCATTCGCCCGGATGAGTGGTCTATTTGCTTGATTCTCTTCTTGTTTTCGCACTAAACCGAAAAAACGCAGTCCCATCCCGGCAGCGCGAGCAGTGCAAACAGTTGCCAAATCTCTCGCAGTAAAATACTGTATGCGCATACAGCTAACCAAGGATTGCATCATGGCTAAAAAAGGGGCGAAAGAGCCTACCCTTCCAAGTCCGTACGAAGTTTTCGGTATGCGCATACAAAAAATCATCAGCTCGCCTAAAGCCCAAAAAGACCGGATGGCGGTGCTTGAACGGCAAGAAGGTGACAACCCGGAGTTCTGGGAACGCTTGCTGGAAGAAATCTCCGAAAACGACAACGTCACCATCGCTCACCGTGATTGTGGCGGCGTGAATGTTTTCTGGACCGTATCTGAGGAAGACTGAGTCAATGAGGGTTCGTTTACTGGCATTTGCCAGCCTCTTTACTGTGTTAAGCGCACACGCCGCAGCCCCGCAAACATTCAACGAAGCTAAAAAGGTCGCCTGGAAGCTCTACGCCCCGCAATCAACCGAGTTTTATTGTGGCTGCAAATACACCGGCAACCGCGTCGACCTTAAAGGCTGTGGTTACGTCCCGCGTAAAAATGCCAACCGTGCAGCGCGCATTGAATGGGAACACATTGTTCCCGCCTGGCAAATTGGCCATCAGCGCCAATGCTGGCAAAACGGCGGACGAAAAAACTGCACCCGTAACGACCCGGTCTACAAAGTGGCAGAAGCCGATTTGCACAACCTGGTGCCGAGCATTGGCGAAGTTAACGGTGACCGCAACAACTTCAGTTTTGGTTGGCTGCCCGCACAATCCGGTCAATACGGCTCTTGCCTGACACAAGTCGATTTCAAAGCCAAAAAAGTCATGCCGCGCCCGTCCAT
Source organism: Pseudomonas helleri (assembly GCF_001043025.1). Classification (GTDB taxonomy): domain Bacteria; phylum Pseudomonadota; class Gammaproteobacteria; order Pseudomonadales; family Pseudomonadaceae; genus Aquipseudomonas; species Aquipseudomonas helleri. The sequence continues at coordinate 285,853 of NZ_JYLD01000006.1, forward strand.
ACGCGGGATGATTGCGCGCACCTACTTCTATATGAGCAAGCACTACAACTTGCGCCTTTCCAATCAGGATCGGCAGCTGTATGAGGCCTGGAACAAGACCTACCCGGTGCAAGCCTGGGAGCGCCAACGCAACCAAGCAGTCGCCTGCGTAATGGGCCGGGGCAACGAATTTGTCGGCCCGGTCAACCTCAAGGCCTGCGGCTAAAGTTGTTACATGCCCTTCAGACGCTGCAGGGCATGTAAAACGAACCGTTGTCCACTTTATGCCGATACGGCGCTGGGCACTTGCAGCACAGCGGGTTGCCGAGTGCCGTCAATGGTTTCGACCCAAAGGAACCCTTCGGCTTCGGTTGGTGGCTCAATCAGGCTGAAAACGCTTTTCAACGCCTCTACCGGCACCCTTTTGTCAGGCGCGCGACTGGCGTTGCGCAAGAGCGCTTGCTCAAGCGAGGCTTTAACGAAAATCGCAATCACCGGCACCCCGTGTTCACGGGCGATCGATAGCAATTTTTCTCGATGACGCCGAGCGGGCAATGCGGCGTCAAAGGCAATCGCACGATGGCCCAAGCGCCCCAAGTTTTGAGACATCCAATGGGATTTGCCCGCGCCCTGTACACCCATCACCAAATGCACAAACACGCCCGCAGGCGCCTGCGCCAACTGCTTCGAGAGCCATTCATAGGCATGCGCCCATGCTTCTTTATTACGTTCGGGGGTAAATTCACGCCCGAACGCGGTTTCGAGGTAGTCATCCGGGTTGATCACCTGGCTGTCGCCGGACACTTTAACTTTGGCGTGTTTTTGCAACTTGCGAACCGTTGGGTCATCGTCACGCGGGCCCAAATCTTCCCAGCCGTTACGCTGATAAAACAACCAAGCAGGCGTGTTGGTAGGGCTGGCCGACAAGCGCAACGAGGTGCACCCCAAAGCGCCCAGATACTTCCAGGCGTACGCTTCGAGCAGGGCGCCGAGCCCTCGCCCGCGGTATTGCGGTGTCAGATAGAACAAATTGACGTAGCCCACCGACTCAATGTTCGGCACCAGGCCCATCTCTATTTGCCCAATGATCTGCTCGCCATCCCACACATGGACGACTGATCCTGGCAATGCGGCCGCCTTCTCCTTTACCCACGTGACGTAAGACTCAACGCCCTTGCCATCTTCGCCATAAAAACGTTCAGCAGAGCCGAAGCCGCAGACAAAAGTGTCTGCTCTAAAGCGTATGCACGCTTCAAGGTGAGTATTTAAGTCCGCAGACCTGAATGTAAGTGCGCCAAAATCGCTGTGCTGCGTCATAAAGACTACCCCCTCTAAACATCAAAAACCGTCACACACGCGCCGCGCCCGTTCAAGCATACTGCCCCATCGCACACCAGCCGTGCCGCAACGCCTTCCTCTTTTAAGATCAATACCACAGTGAGCAGTCCAATGCGCCAGCGACCCTCCTCCCGATTACTGGTCATAAGCCCCGAGAATCGCGTACTCCTTTTCCGTTTCACCCATAAGACAGGCGCTTTGCAAGGTCAGGAATATTGGGCAACACCCGGCGGTGGAGTAGAGCCGGGAGAAACCTTTGAACAGGCCGCCATCCGCGAGCTGCAAGAGGAAGTCGGCATCGTCGCGGCCGATGTGGGCGCAGAGTGCGCACAACGGGTGTTTGAGATGCAACTGCCTGACGGCGCATGGGTGATGGCCGATGAACGCTTTTTTATCGTGCGCGTGGGCGTCGAACAGGTCAGCGATGGCGGCTGGACCGCTCAAGAACGCGAGGTCATGACCCAGCATCGCTGGTGGTCTCGCCAAGACTTGCAACAGACATCTGCCCTGTTCTTCCCACAAGACCTGTTGTCGATACTGGGCTTGCACCTGCCCTGAATCGCTTTGCACCACCCGGTACTACGGGCCCCGTACGACACCTTCGGTCATCGCCCATGCCCGTGAAAATTTCATGGAACTCCCGGGTTGCTGAACTGTCAGGCCTGAGCTATTACTCTCTGCATGATAAAACAAGCTCGATTTAACAAAAAACAACAGGTAGTCAATGAGCTCGTCCGCCAGATCGAAAGCGGGCTCATGGAAGACGGTTATGTCTTGCCCGGTGAAGAACAACTTGCTGAGGAACTGGGTGTCAGTCGCAGCACGCTGCATAAGGCGCTGATGGAGCTGGAGCGGCGTAAATACATCGCTCGACGCACTGCTGGAGGCTCGGTCGTGACCTTTGACGGTATCCCCCTCGATCAAAAAAAGGGTTGGGCGCAAGCCCTGGCCAGTACTGGCGCGCGTATCCATACCGAACAGCTCAAACTGGAGGCCGTAGAACGCCCGGACTTGAATCTTCAGTTTGGCTTGAGCCATTTCATTGTGCTGGAGCGCCGCCGTCGGCGCAGCGACGGGACAGCGATATCCCTGGAGCGCTCATTCATCCCCGCAATCGGCGGCCTTGAAGGTCTGCCCGGGGTCGGCATGATTGATGACTCACTCACCATTACCCTCGCCGCCTATGGCTTTATTGGCGATCACGGCGACCAGTGGATAGGCGCCGAACCCCTGAACGATGAAGACGCCTATTTGCTCGGCCGCCCGGCAGGTACGGTGTTTCTCAAAACGTTACGCACCACCTATGACCGCCATGGGCGACTGATGGAGCATGTCGAAAGCTGGCTTGATCCGACGCACTTTCGCATGCACCACTCCTTTGGAGCCCCCAATGAACTCGAATGATCGTGCGCTGGGTGCCTTTTATGGCCTGGCGCTGGGTGATGCCCTGGGCATGCCTACCCAGTCGTTCAGCCGCGCCCAGATCATCGCGCGCTTCGGGCAGATCACCGGGCTGGTAGACGCACCAGCGGACCAGCCGATCGCCCCCAACATGCCCAAAGGCTCAATCACCGACGACACCGAGCAAGCGATTCTGGTCGCCCAACTGCTGGTTGACGGTAATGGCGATATAGATCCAAACACCCTCGCGCAACGCCTGATCGCCTGGGAAGCCGTGATGCAGGCCAAAGGCTCTCAAGATTTACTGGGGCCCTCAACCAAGCGCGCAATCGAAATGATTCTGGCAGGCCACAGCCCTGAAGAATCAGGCCGCTATGGCACCACCAATGGCGCAGCGATGCGCATTGCCCCGGTCGGCATAGCCGCTGACATCAGCCAGCCAGACCTGTTCATCAAGGCGGTGGTACAAGCCTGCCAGGTCACTCACAACACCAGCCTGGGGATCGCCAGCGCAGCCGCTGTGGCAGCGGTAATCTCCAGCGGTCTCAACGGTAAAAAACTTGAGCATGCCCTCAATGCAGGGACAGAAATGGCCTACATCGCCGAACACCACGGCCACTGGGTCGCAGGTGGACGCATAGGGCCGCGGATTCGCTGGGCCCGGCATGCCAGCCATGAGTGCAACCCGGACAACCTCGGTGACTTGCTGTACGACGTCATTGGCACGTCAGTCGCTTCACAAGAATCTGTAGTGGCCGCCTTTGCCCTTGCGCAACGGGTTGCCAGCGGCAGCCTCAGCAGCTTTAACGCCCTGTGCATCGCCGCCAGCATTGGCGGTGACACCGACACCATTGCCGGGATCCTCGGCGCGATGCTGGGTGCATGTGCCGGGCTGGAACAATGGCCGCAGGCGTTGATCCAGCAAGTCAAAGAGGTCAATAACCTGCAGCTGGAACCCTTGGTTGAACACTTACTGATACTGCGCAACGCCTGAAAAACCGCGAAGGACCGCCCCACCCTCAGCGCTCACAGACAGCTGCGAGCGACTGTGTCCGAACGGCAAAACAGCACCAGGAGCAGCACCCCATGAGCAATCCCAACGTCGGGCACAGCGCCGGGCAACTGGAAACCCGTGGCATAGAGCCCGTTCCCGAAAACGAATGCAATGGCAACCCGTTGCAACTGTTTTGGGTCTGGTTTGCGGCAAACATCAGCATTCTCGGTTTGCCATTGGGCGCCACGTTGGTGGCCTTCCACCAACTGGCCTTTTGGCAGGTGATCATTGTTGCGCTGATCGGCGCGGCAGGCTCATTTGCCGTGGTCGGCGTCATTTCCATTGCCGGGCGTAGAGGCCGTGCGCCAAGTCTGACGCTGTCACGCGCGATCTTCGGTGTGCGGGGCAATATTGGCCCTACGCTGGTTTCCCTGATTTCACGCGTAGGCTGGGAAACCGTCAACACCACCACCGCCGCTTACGTCCTGCTGGCGTTGTCCGCCATTGTGTTCGGCACCCCCACCGAGGCGACCCACACCCCGTTGCTCACCCTGCTCTTTATCGCCATTTTTACCCTGCTAACGTTGTCCGTTTCGGGACTGGGCCATGCCACATTGCTGGTCATTCAGCAGTGGGCCACCTACCTGTTTGGCGCGCTCAACCTGCTGGTCGCGGGATTTCTCTGCGCCACCATCAACTGGCAGGCCGTGTTCAGCGCCCCTTCGGCGCCGGCCAGCGCCATGATTATCGGTATCGGAATCATGGCGGCCGGCACCGGGATCGGCTGGGCCAATGCGGGCGCCGACATGTCGCGCTACCAACACCGCAGCGTCAGTGCCCGGCAATTGGTGGCGTCTGCCGCCTGTGGCGCGGGTATCCCGCTGGTGCTGCTGATTACCCTGGGCGGCTTGTTGTCTGTCGGCAATCACGACCTCGCCTCGGCAACCGACCCCATTGCGGCCATACGCAACATGTTGCCGGCCTGGATGGCGGTTCCCTACCTGCTCAGCGCCTTTGGTGGCTTGCTGCTGTCCAATCACTTGTCTGTGTACTCAGCCGGGCTCACCACATTAACCCTGGGCATCAAGATTAAAAGGGTGCAGGCCGTTGTCGTCGATATCGTCGTCATATTCGCCGGTTCGACGTACTTCATGCTGTATGCCGACAGCTTCTACGCCCCATTCATTACCTTTATCTCCCTCACAGCCATTCCGATCACCGCATGGGTTGCCATCTTTATCGTCGACCTGATTCATCGCCACTACTACAGCCCCGCCGACCTGATGGACCTCAGCCGTCACAGCCGTTACTGGTACAACGGCGGCATTGAATGGCGGGCTCTGGCCTCCTGGGCGCTGGCACTGGTGCTGGGCTTTTGCTTTACCCAGGTCGGCAGTTCAGACGCCAACTGGTTCGTCGGGCCGCTGGCCGACTCATGGCTGGGCCATAACGGACTCGGCTGGGTAGTGACGTTTGTGGTGGCAGGGGGCTTGTATGCACTGCTGGGCGGTGCCAAAGACCGTCGCCCTGCCAGCACGGGGTCTGCCAATGCCTAGATTGCTGCACACAGGCCAAGTCATCATCGATCTGGTCATGGCCCTCGACACCTTGCCCCGCCCCGGCAGTGATGCGCTGGCCAGCAGTGCCAGCTTCCATGCCGGTGGCGGCTTCAATGTCATGGCCGCCGCCCGGCGCAACGGCCTGAACACCGTCTACCTGGGCCGTCACGGTCGTGGTCAGTTCGGTGACATTGCACGTCTGGCCATGCGTGACGAAGGCATCGAGTTCATCCAGCCGATTGACCCGCACAAAGACACCGGGCTGTGCGTAGCGCTGACGGAGGCCAACGCCGAACGCACGTTTATTTCCTGTATTGGTGCTGAAGGGACTCTGTCCAATGAAGACTTGGCAAGCGTCCAGGTCGCGCCCGATGATTACGTGTACGTCAGTGGCTACAGCCTGCTGCATGCGGGCAAAGCCCACTCCCTGCTCAATTGGCTAAATGGACTGCCTCGCAGCGTGCACGTCACATTCGACCCGGGGCCATTGGTGCACAACATTGACCCCGCCTTGATCAGCGCTTTATTGCCGCGTCTGCACCTGTGGACCAGCAATCGCAGCGAAGCGCTCGGCTTTATCTCCACCCGCACCGTTGCCGACGCCCTGCACGGCCTGCGAGCGCGCCTGCCCGGCGATTGCCTGATCGTGCTGCGCGACGGCCCGCAAGGCTGCTGGGTCAGCGACGCCCACGGGTCACAGCTGATTGCCGGGTTCAAGGTGCAGGCCATCGACAGTAATGGCGCTGGAGACGCTCATTGCGGGGTCATGATTGCCGCATTAAGCGCCGGCCACGCTGCGCCAGAGGCGGCCAAACGCGCCAATGCTGCGGCGGCTTTGGCCGTTACTCGCCGGGGGCCGGCGACGTCACCCAAAGCCGATGAAGTTGACAGATTGATCCAGAAAACCCGCATTTAGGCGCACATACATCGCTAAAACAGACCAAAACAAACAAAAACTGACTCGCAACCCGACCAAAGACTGTACGCACACAGACACTTATCTGTCGTCAAAGGCTGGAAAATGCTCAAACTGGTGTTTAACCTTACGCTTTGGCTCCCTTCCAGCTACACCAGTACCCGGCAATTCCTACAGGATGTCGGGCCACTTGCGTGCAAGTCGGGCAGTGTATTTCTTACTGTGTGACGATACTTTTGAAACTCATCATTATTGCTGTTTACGTCTTTTCCATCGCATACGTCCACTTGCGGGGCAACGTGCGCCACAAGCTAGGGCGTCAATTGAGCGACCACTCCACGTTTCTGGCGCCGCTCAACTGCTTCTTGTATCTGTTTTCCAAAGTGCCCAGCCAGCCTTACCTGAAGCCGGCGGACTTCCCGCAGCTCCAGGTCCTGCAGGACCACTGGCAAGAAATCCGCGAAGAAGCACGAAACCTGATGCAGGCCGGTGAAATCAAACGCTCCGAACAACCGAACGACGTGGGGTTCAACTCGTTCTTCAAGAGCGGCTGGAAGCGCTTTTACCTGAAATGGTACGGCGACAACCATCCTTCAGCGGTGGAACTGTGCCCACGCACGATTGAATTGCTCAATGGTATCGGCACCGTCAAGGCGGCGATGTTTGCCGAGTTGCCACCCGGCTCGAAACTGGTTCGCCATCGTGACCCTTACGCCGGTTCGTTGCGCTACCACTTGGGCCTGGACACCCCGAATGATCCGGGCTGCTACATCAATGTCGATGGTCAGAACTATGCCTGGCGTGACGGTGAAGCGGTGATGTTCGACGAAACCTTTATCCATTACGCCGAAAACACCACCGACAAGAACCGCATCATCCTGTTCTGTGACGTTGAGCGCCCAATGAAATATCGCTGGGCGGCGGCCTTCAACCAATGGTTCAGCCGCACCGTCATGGCGTCGGCCAGCTCACCGAACGATGACAACGATAAAACCGGCGGCCTGAACCGGGCCTTTACCCGGCTGTACAAGATCCGTCTGCGCGGCAAAGAGCTGAAAAAGCGCAATCGCACGCGCTACTACCTGGAAAAATGGGCGATCTTTGGTGGATTGCTGGCAGTGTTCCTGCTGATTTAGCCCACCCTCCTGTGGGAGTGAGCTTGCTCACGATCTTTTGATCTTTTAAAAGATCGCGAGGCAAGCTCGCTCCTACAAGGGTCAGTAACGTTTCTAGACCAGCAAATTCCACAGCAACAGCGCGCCCAGCAGCCCCACCAACGAGACGATGGTTTGCAGCACTGACCAGACCATCAGGGTCTGCTTGAGCTGCAGGCCAAAGTACTCGCGCACCATCCAGAAGCCCGCGTCGTTGACGTGGCAAAAGAACACCGAGCCCGCCCCGATTGCCAGCGCCACCAAAGAGCCTTGGACGCCTTCAAGGCCGATGATCAGGGGTGCCAGAATACCGGCTGTCGTGGTGGTCGCTACGGTTGCCGAACCCGTGGCCTGACGCAACGCCACGGCAATCAGCCAGGCCAGCATGACGTAGGACAGATGCGCACCGTTCGCCACTTTACTGATGGTGTCGCTGATGCCGGCTTGCAGCAGTGTTTCTTTCAGGCCACCGCCTGCGCCAATCGTCAGCAGCAACACGGCAATCGGCGCCAGGCTCTTGCGCAGCACACCGCCCACTTGATCGCGGGCCATGCCGATGGACCAGCCCAGGCAAATCACCGCCGCCAGCACCGCCAGCCCCAGCGCGATCAACGGCTCACCCAAAAACTTCAGGGTCACGGCCAAGCCGCTTTCCGGCGCCATGGCCACCTTGGCTAGCGTGCTGCCCAACATCAACAGCACCGGCAGCAGAATAATCAGCAAGGACACCGCAAAGGTTGGCTTGCGTCGGGTCGGGACCTTGGCGGAAAACAGCGCGCCCAATTCGGCTGGCTCCACCACATGCATGCGCTTGGACAACCAAATGCCGTACAGCGGCCCGGCCAGAATCACTGCAGGAATCGCCAGGCATAGACCCAGCAACATGGTCAGCCCCAGATCGGCGTGCAAGGCGCTTACCGCAATCAAAGGCCCGGGATGTGGAGGCATCAAGGCATGCAGCGCCGTCATGCCGGCCAATGCCGGGATAGCGACCTTAAGCAGCGGCTGGCCCGACTGCCGGGCGATCACAAAAATGATCGGCACCATCAGCACCAGCCCCACTTCGAAAAACAAGGGCAAGCCAATCACCATTGCCACCAATGCCATCACCCACGGCAAGGCGCGGCCCTTGGCATGGCGCAACAAAGTGGCGGCGATTTGGTCTGCCGCCCCGGACTCCGCCATCAAGGCCCCGAGCATAGCGCCCAGGGCAATGATGATCCCGGCCTCCCCGAGGATGCTGCCTGCGCCTTTGCTGAATGCCTTGGCGACCATTTCTGGCGGCAACCCGGCACCGATCCCGGCAATAAAGGTACCGATCAGAATCGAAAGAAAAGGCGTGAGCTTGCAGACGCTGATTAAAACGATGATGGCGACAATTGCCAGCAGGCAGCACACGATCAACTGCGTGTCGTGTGCCAGCCATAGCGGATGTGAAAGATCCAACGAAGAGCCCTCTCTTTGTATTTTTTTGTTACGAGAGAGGTAAATATAGCGGATGGCAAAACCGCTCTGGATGAAGATTGAGACAGATGCGCCCTAGCTGACGACCAGCGGTGGCAACGTGCCTAACAGTGAAACCGCGGCCACCGCCGACACCCCTAATAGCCACTCAATGGCGACACTGCGGCGTAAGACGCAGAAGTGCCCCGCGCGACTCATCAGCAGATTGAACAGGGCCAACAGCAGCATCAACCCGACCAGCACCACCTTGATCAATAGAATCAGCGCAAAGCCCTGAAACAGCGGCGTAGGCCAGAGCGCTCCGGTCAGCACCCGCGTATTGATCAGCCCTGTAAGAATGATCCCGGCCACCAGTACGAAACCGACATTACTGAAACGCCGCAACACCGCATCGACCGCTACCCCGGCAGGCCGCGTAAGGACCCACCACAACACCGGCAGCCCGCCCACCCAGGCACCGACACACAGCAAGTGGATCATCTGATTGAGGATCAATAACTGGCCCTGCCAACCATCGAGCATCGCGCCATGACCAACGGGCGCCAGCGTGGCCAGCAGCAAAAAGCTCACGACAGCGATCAGGCCGAAACGCGCCGTGGTGTACAACGCAATCAGCAACAACCCGTTGAACAGCAAATGGGCGGTCCAGACCTGACCGAAAAAGGTACTGCCCAGCACCAGCTTCAGGGTGGCCAGGTCCAGCGTGTCTGCCCAGCTACCGGCCATTGAGAACGTCGTCAGCAGTAACCAGGCAAGGCTACTGAACAGCGCCAGCCAGGCCAACCCGCGATAGGCGCCCTGCACCTGTTGCCGGGGACCTGACAGCGTCCCCGGCAACAACGGTCTGAAGACCCAGCCACCGAACAGCAGCAACACTGCACTGAAATGCACAAACCGGCAGACCACCATGGCGCTGAACATCAAATCAGTTGCTCACCGTGAAGCTGTATTCGCCGTTACTTTTGTGGGTATCAACCGACACCGCGTTCCACTTGACCTCGTACTGCCCCGCCGCCAAGGGCTGCTCAGGCGTCACGATCAATACTTTTTTATCCGCAGGTTCGGTTTTGACACTGCTCAACGCGACGGGAGCGCCGTCATGGCTGACAGCCACTTTGGTAAACGCCTGCTCAACACCTTCGCTGAACTGCAAACGCAATACCTTCACGTCGCTTGCGCTGCTATCAGCAGCCGGGGTCGCTTGTTCGAGATGCGCGTGGGCGAAGGCAGTGCTGGCTCCGGCCATCAGTGCCACCAACGCTGATGCATTGAGGATTTTTTTCAAGAAAGCAGCAGACATCGCGAAGTACCTTGAGATAGGAATACGCCGCAATAATACTCGCCTAATCTCATTTGGGGGGCGCCCAAACGCTGCCCGAGGGTTAACAACGCGTACCGCGCAAGGAATTGATAATGCCCACTCGCCTCAGTTTTATTTCTCACGCCCGCACTGAAGCGCAGCGTCAAGGGCACTTTGCACTGGATGAGCCGCCTGAACCCAAAGGCCTGGAAAAAGCAGCACTTATCGCCTCAGCCCTGAAAAAGCCGGTGCGCATCCTTTGCGCGCCCGAAGCGCGCACCTTGCAAACAGCCCACGCCTTGGGTGGCGAAATAGAAATCATCCCCGAGCTTGAGGATTACGACGCGGGGGACTGGAAAGGTCACAGCCTGGCAGACCTCCAACAGAATATTCCCCAGGCGCTCGCCGAGTGGATCAGCAACCCCGACAAGGCCCCCCATGGCGGCGAAACGGTGAATGAGCTGTGCGTGCGGGTTGGCACCTGGATCGACTCATTTCGCGAAGAAGGCCACTTTGCCGTGGTGACTCACCCCTTCGTCATCCGCGCCGCGATCTTGCATGCGCTGCAGGCCAGCACCGCCTCCTTTAACCTGATCGATATCGAACCGCTGGCGATTGTCGACCTGCGCTTCAATGAACGCTGGCGCCTGCGGTTTTAAAAGCATGCATCACACCCAATCCCCCCCGTAGGAGTTGCCGAAGGCTGCGATCTTTTGATCTTAAAAACACAATCAAAAGATCGCGAGGCAAGCTCGCTCCTACAGTTTGAACATCACTCTTCCAGGGTCAGGCCGCCCGGTGGCAAGGGCAGCGCGGTTTTGTAGCGCACTTGTTTGAGGGCGAAGCTGGAACGGATGTTCGCCACCCCCGGCACTTTGGTCAGAAAGTCCATCATGAAACGCTCCAGCGCCTGAATGCTCGGCACCAGCACCCGGATCAAATAGTCCGGGTCGCCGGCCATCAAATAGCACTCCATGACTTCCTGACGATCCGAAATCGCCGCCTCAAAGTGCTGCAACGCCTCCTCGACCTGCTTCTCCAGGCTGACATGAATAAACACGTTAACGTGCAGGCCCAGCATGTCGGCGTCCAGCAGGGTCACTTGTTCACGAATCAGCCCGCGCTCTTCCATGGCTTTGACCCGGTTAAAACACGGCGTCGGTGACAAATTAACCGAGCGCGCAAGGTCCGCATTGGTGATGCGCGCATTCTGCTGAAGGTTGTTGAGAATCCCGATATCCGTTCGATCTAGCTTGCGCATGAGATAAAAACACCTGTTTTTTATGTTTATGCAGAATTCTTATCCTTATTGAGCGCAAAGCACAATGAACTACAGATAAATATTCTTCACGGTCAGGCCTATGATTGTTGTAGGACAAGATTTGGCGTTTTAAACAGCCAGATGTTCGACTCACAACTAGCTCCCGCGCCTAATAAACACGACAAGATCGAGCGTAGAGAAAGCCATGACCGACTATGCACCGTTGCGCCTGCACGTTCCCGAGCCCTCCGGCCGACCAGGCTGCAAGACCGACTTCAGCTACCTGCGCCTGACCGATGCCGGCAAGGTCCGCAAACCCGCTATAGACGTAGACCCTGCCGACACGGCTGATCTGGCCAAAGGCCTGATTCGCGTGCTTGATGATCAGGGCCAGGCACTTGGCCCGTGGGCCGAAGGCGTCCCGACCGAGGTACTGCGCGCCGGTATGCGCGCCATGCTCAAAACGCGAATTTTCGACACCCGCATGGTGGTAGCCCAGCGTCAGAAAAAAATGTCGTTCTACATGCAAAGTCTGGGCGAAGAAGCCATTGGCAGCGCTCAGGCCCTGGCGCTGAACCTGGATGACATGTGCTTCCCGACCTACCGCCAGCAAAGCATTTTGATGGCCCGCGACGTGCCGCTGGTTGACCTGATCTGTCAATTACTGTCCAACGAGCGCGACCCCCTCAAGGGTCGGCAATTGCCCATCATGTACTCGGTGCGCGACTACGGCTTTTTCAGTATTTCTGGCAACCTCGCCACTCAATTCGTACAAGCGGTCGGCTGGGGCATGGCCTCGGCCATCAAAGGCGACACCAAAATCGCCTCGGCCTGGATTGGCGATGGTGCCACCGCCGAATCTGACTTCCACACCGCCCTGACCTTTGCCCACGTGTACCGAGCGCCGGTCATTCTTAACGTGGTGAATAATCAGTGGGCGATTTCGACCTTTCAGGCCATTGCCGGCGGCGAATCCACCACCTTCGCCGGTCGTGGCGTAGGCTGCGGGATTGCCTCGCTGCGGGTTGACGGCAACGACTTTGTGGCCGTGTACGCCGCCTCGGTGTGGGCCGCAGAACGCGCGCGGCGCAACTTGGGCCCCACGCTGATCGAATGGGTCACTTACCGCGCAGGCCCGCACTCCACCTCGGATGATCCGTCCAAATACCGCCCGGCTGACGACTGGAGCCACTTCCCGCTGGGCGACCCGATTGCCCGTCTCAAGCAGCACCTGATTGCCACCGGCAACTGGTCGGAAGAAGAACACGCGGCGGTCAGCGCCGAGCTCGAAGCCGAAATCATTGGCGCGCAAAAGGAAGCCGAGCGTTTCGGCACCCTGGCGGGCGGGCAAATGCCGAGCGCCGCGACGATTTTTGAAGACGTGTACAAGGACATCCCCGACCACCTGCGTCGGCAACGTCAAGAGTTGGGGTTATAACCAGATGAACGACAACAATAAAATTCAGATGGAGAACGCCGTGAGTATCAGCACCATGACGATGATCCAGGCCCTGCGCTCGGCCATGGATGTCATGCTTGAGCGCGATGACAACGTGGTGGTGTTCGGCCAGGACGTCGGCTACTTCGGCGGCGTGTTCCGCTGCACCGAAGGCTTGCAGGCCAAGTACGGTAGCTCGCGGGTGTTTGACGCACCGATCTCGGAAAGCGGCATTGTCGGTGCAGCCGTGGGCATGGGTGCCTACGGCTTGCGCCCGGTGGCTGAAATCCAGTTTGCCGACTACTTCTACCCGGCTTCTGACCAGATCGTCTCTGAAGCGGCGCGCTTGCGCTATCGCTCGGCGGGCGAGTTCATCGCCCCCATGACCCTGCGCATGCCCTGCGGCGGCGGCATTTACGGCGGCCAGACCCACAGCCAAAGCCCCGAAGCGATGTTCACCCAGGTTTGCGGCCTGCGCACCGTCATGCCGTCCAATCCGTATGACGCCAAGGGTTTGCTGATTGCCGCCATCGAAAACGATGACCCGGTGATTTTTCTTGAGCCGAAACGCCTGTACAACGGCCCGTTCGATGGCCACCACGAGCGCCCGGTCACGCCGTGGTCCAAACACTCCGCCAGCGCCGTGCCGGATGGCTACTACACCGTGCCGCTGGACTGCGCCGCCATCGTGCGCCCTGGCACCGAAGTCACCATCCTGACCTACGGCACCACCGTCTACGTGGCCCAGGCCGCAGCCGAAGAAACCGGCATCGACGCTGAAGTCATCGACCTGCGCAGCCTGTGGCCGCTGGACCTGGATGCAATTGTTACCTCCGTGAAGAAAACCCGTCGTTGCGTCGTCGTGCACGAAGCCACACGCACCTGCGGCTTTGGCGCCGAGCTGATTGCGCTGGTTCAAGAGCACTGCTTCCACTATCTGGAAGCACCGATTGAACGCGTAACCGGCTGGGACACGCCCTACCCGCATGCGCAAGAGTGGGCCTACTTCCCCGGCCCGGCGCGAGTGGGTGCGGCTTTGCAACGGGTCATGGAGGTTTAAATGGGTACGCACGTTATCAAGATGCCGGACATTGGCGAAGGCATTGCGCAAGTTGAGCTGGTGGAATGGTTTGTCAAAGTCGGTGACCTGGTCAGCGAAGATCAGGTGGTGGCCGACGTCATGACCGACAAAGCCACCGTGGACATTCCGAGCCCTGTGGCCGGCCGTGTACTGGCGCTGGGCGGACAGCCCGGCGAGGTCATGGCGGTGGGCAGTGAACTGATCCGCATTGAAGTCGAAGGCGCGGGCAACCTGCGTGAAGACGCCGCGCCCGCCCCCGCAGTAGCCGCCGAAGCACCAGCAGCCGCGCCCAAAGCTCCGGCGCAGGCCCGGGTTGAAGTGGCAGCGGTGTCGGTGGCGGCGGTCAAAACTGCGCCAACCCCGCGAGCGGCTCCTGTAGCCCGCGAAGCCAATGAGCGCCCGCTGGCCTCCCCGGCTGTACGAAAACGCGCATGGGACGCCGGGATTGAACTGCGTTTCGTGCAAGGCAGCGGGCCTGCGGGTCGCGTGCTGCATGACGACCTTGATGCCTACCTGGCACAGGACACCAGCACCAGCGCTGCACCTGCCAGCGGCTACGCCATGCGCACGGATGAACAGCACATCCCGGTGATCGGCCTGCGTCGCAAGATCGCGCAGCGCATGCAAGATGCCAAACGCCGCGCCGCGCACTTCAGCTACGTTGAAGAAATCGACGTGACCGCACTCGAAGAGTTGCGCGCCCAGCTCAATCAGAAATGGGGCGAAACCCGCGGCAAGCTGACCTTGCTGCCATTTTTGATGCGGGCCATGGTTGTGGCCTTGCGCGACTTCCCGCAGATCAACGTCCGCTATGACGACGAAGCGCAAATCATCACCCGCTTTGGCGCCGCCCACATTGGCGTGGCCGCGCAGAGCGATGGCGGCTTGATGGTGCCGGTAGTTCGCCACGCAGAAAGCCTGAATTTGTGGGCTGCCGCCGATGAAATCGCCCGTCTGGCCAATGCCGTGCGCACTGGCAAGGCGACCCGCGAAGAACTGTCCGGCTCGACCATTACCCTCACCAGCCTCGGCGCGCTGGGCGGCATTGCCAGCACCCCGGTGGTCAACCTGCCGGAAGTCGCCATTATTGGCGTCAACCGCATCGTCGAGCGCCCGGTTGTGGTCAAAGGCCAGATCGTGATCCGCAAAATGATGAACCTCTCCAGCTCTTTCGATCATCGCGTGGTCGACGGCATGGACGCGGCGCAATTTATCCAGGCCATGCGTGGCTTGCTCGAACAACCTGCCAGCCTGTTTCTGGAGTGACTATGCAACCCACTCATCACACTACGTTGCTGATTATCGGCGGCGGTCCTGGCGGCTATGTGGCAGCGATCCGCGCCGGTCAGCTAGGTATTCCAACGGTCTTGATCGAAGGCCAGTCGCTGGGCGGTACCTGCCTTAATGTCGGCTGTATCCCGTCCAAGGCGCTGATCCACGTGGCCGAACAGTTCCACACCACGCAGCGCTACAGCACTAACCAGTCGCCTTTGGGCATCAAGACCCAAGCTGCGACCCTGGATATCAACCAGAGCGTGCAATGGAAAAACGGCATTGTTGATCGCCTGACCACCGGTGTTGGCGCGTTGCTGAAAAAGCACGGGGTCAAGGTCATTCATGGCTGGGCCAACATCCTTGATGGCAAAGCCGTGGAAGTCGACGGGCAGCGCATCGAGTGCGAGCACCTGTTGCTGGCCACCGGCTCGCAGACCGTGGATTTGCCAATACTGCCGATTGGCGGGGCCATTATTTCGTCCACCGAAGCGCTAAACCCTGCCGCGATCCCCAAACGCTTGACTGTGGTGGGCGCGGGTTATATCGGTCTGGAACTGGGCATCGCCTACCGCAAACTGGGCGCAGAAGTGACAGTGGTCGAGGCCCGTGAGCGGATCTTGCCGACCTATGACAAAGACCTGACATTGCCGGTGGCTGAATCGCTCAAAGCGCTGGGCATTACTCTGTACCTTGAGCACAGCGTTGAAGGCTTCCAGGCCAGCAGCAAAACCCTGTCGATGCGCAATCGCATGGGCGAAAGCCAAACCCTGGAAACCGATCAGGTGCTGGTCGCCGTCGGTCGCCGCCCGCGCACCCAGGGCTTCAACCTGGAAACCCTGGCGCTGGCCATGAACGGCTCGGCAATTCGCGTCGACAACCGTTGCCACACCAGCATGCGCAACGTCTGGGCCATCGGCGACCTCACCGGCGAACCGATGCTCGCGCACCGGGCCATGGCGCAAGGTGAAATGGTGGCCGAGATCATTGCAGGCAAACAGCGTGAGTTCAGCCCGGCAGCCATTGCGGCGGTGTGCTTTACCGACCCGGAAATAGTCGTGGTGGGCAAGAACCCGGCAGACGCTGAAGCGGCAGGGCTGGACTTTATCAGCGCCAGCTTCCCGTTCAGCGCCAACGGCCGGGCCATGACCCTGGAATCCAAAGCCGGTTTCGTGCGCGTAGTCGCGCGGCGTGACAATCATTTGATTGTTGGCTGGCAAGCCGTGGGCGCCGGGGTTTCCGAGCTGTCGACCGCCTTTGCCCAGTCGTTGGAAATGGGCGCTTGCCTGGAAGACATCGCCGGCACCATCCACGCTCACCCGACCTTGGGCGAAGCCGTGCAAGAAGCCGCCCTGCGCGCCTTGGGGCATGCGTTGCATTTGTAACAGCCTCTTGTAGGAGCGAGCTTGTCTCGCGATCTTTTAAACGGTCAAAAGATCGCGAGGCAAGCTCGCTCCTACAGATCATTACGGGCTTTTAAACAGGCTCCATAGAAACGCCAGCAAACCTCCCAATGTGGCAATCCCGGCCAACCATCCCACCGCTGACAAGCCTTGCCAAACGGGCCCGGCCGCGGCTATTTGCGGGCCAAAAGCAATCAGCAGCGCGCTGATCAACAACGCCAGTGACAGACGGGTCGAGGCTAACCGCAGCGAGCGCTCCAGGCGTTCCAGCCCCGGCATATCGACCTTGAGGTCGACCACACCGTGCTTGAGCCGATGCACCATCAAGCGAGTCAGTTTGGGCAAATCCGCCAACACCCCGCGCCCCAGGTGCACCCCCTCAATGCCCAGACGCTTGGCGGCTTTCCAGTCAAATTGCTCACGCAGCATCATCTCTACTGCAGGCCTGGCCGTGGCCACCAGATCAAGCTCCGGATCCAGCTGTGTCAACACGCCATCCGCCGTAATCAGCGCTTTAAACAGCACCAGCAAATCCGCGGGCAGCGGCAAGCGGTATTCACGGATCAACTCAAGAAAGTCGGTGATCAAGGCGCTCATTTTCAGAGGCCCGCCCTTTTGTCTCGACATGTATTCACGGGCCGCCTGCTCGATCAGCGACAGGTCTTGCACCCGCTCGCCACTCCAGTCGATCAAGACGCTCACCAATACCTCGATGCTGCCTTCGGTCAAAGCCCGCATAAAGTTCATGACTTCAAGCCGACGGCGTTCATCAAGACGCCCCACCATGCCGAAGTCGATAAACCCCACGCGGTTCTCACTCATTGCCCGCAAGTTGCCGGGATGCGGATCACCATGAAACAGGCCATCTTCGAGCAACATTTTGATAAATGCCTGCGCTCCGCGTTTGGCCAGCAGGCTTGGGTCCAGCCCCTGCTCTATCAATGCCGCACGGGTCAGCGGGGTAAAGCTGGGCAAAAAAGCCTGAACCAATAAGCGCTGACTGCTGAACGCCCAATAAATAGTCGGGATGACGATGTGCGGGGTCTGCGCAAAATTCTGCGCCACGCTGTCGCAGTTTTGCCCCTCTTGAGTGAAGTCCAGTTCTTCGAGCATCGCCCTGGCCAACTGCCGAACCATCTGGCGCGGTTGATACAGCGCCAGCGCATCATTTTGCTCAATCAACTGCGCGAGGCTTTCCAGCAACTGCAAATCGGCGGTCATTTGTTGGCGCAAGCCGGGCCGCTGTACTTTGACCACCACCGCCTCACCCGTGAGCAACCGCGCGCGATAGACCTGAGCCATCGATGCCGCCGCCAAAGGCTGTGTGTCAAATTCGGCAAACGCCTGCTCCAGCTCACAGCCCAGATCTTCCAACACTTGGGCTTCAAGCTCACACCAGGGCAAGGTCGACGCCTGACTGTGCAAGGCTTGCAGTTCTTCAACCCACGCAGGCGGCAGGATGTCACTGCGGCTGGCGAGTATCTGCCCGCACTTGATAAACGTCGGCCCCAACGTTTCCAGGGCCATGCGAACCCGCTGCGGGGTAGTAGCGGGCAGCGAGTCGCCGGGTTCGGCCTTCACCTCGGCGAGCAAGCGCCCCAGCCCCAGGCGAATCAAGACGTCCTGCGCGCCAAAGCGCACCAGGGTCGCCACAATGTGCTGCAGCCGGCGGTGGTGTTTCAAGGCGGTCCAGGTGGGTTCAAGCATCAAGTCACGTCCCTTTAAAAGTGCTGCCATGTGCCCTTCGGGCCTTTAACTGCGACCACAGCACGGCCTAATCATTCGATTGATTTAAGTTCGCTTGAGTCCGGAGCGAAAGCCTGTGCAAGCAAACACTGGGCGTGGTGGCCTAACACCAGTAGAATCGCGCTCTTTTTTCCAGGGCGCTCGCCATGACCTCTCCCAAAACCCCGCATGAAGCCGAGTCCCAGACCAGCGAACTGGTCTTTGGCCTCGAAGACCGCCCCAAGCCGTGGATCGGCTTTCTGGCCGCGCTGCAACATCTGTTGGCCATCATCGTGCCAATCGTTACCCCCGGCCTGCTGATCTGTCAGGCGCTCGGGGTGTCGAGCCGCGACACCAACTTGATTGTCTCCATGTCGCTGGTGATTTCCGGCATCGCGACCTTTGTGCAATGCAAACGCTTCGGACCCTTTGGCGCCGGTTTGCTGATTGTTCAGGGCACCAGCTTCAACTTTGTCGGCCCGCTGATTGCCGGTGGCGCGTTGATGGTCAAGCAAGGCACCCCGGTCGAGGGCGTGATGGCCGCGATTTTCGGTGTGGTAATTGCCGGGTCGTTCGTCGAAATGGGCATCTCGCGGGTCTTGCCATTTGTTAAACGCATGATCACCCCGCTGGTCACCGGTATCGTGGTGCTGATGATTGGTCTGACGCTGATTAAAGTCGGCCTGATCAGCATGGGCGGCGGTTTTAGCGCCATGGCCAATGGCACCTTCGCCAACGGTGAAAACCTGATGCTGTCCGGCGTGGTGCTGGCCATTATCGTTATCCTCAACCGTATCCCGCTGGTGTGGATGCGCAGTTGCGCCATCGTCATCGCTTTGGCGGTGGGCTACGCGCTGGCGGGTTATCTGGGCCGTCTGGACTTCACCGGCATGCATCAGGCCGAAGTGTTCCAGGTGCCGGTGCCGCTGCACTTTGGCCTGGGGTTCTCGTGGGCATTGTTTATCCCGATGCTGGTGATTTACCTGGTGACGTCGCTGGAAGCGATTGGCGACGTGACCGCCACCAGCAAAATATCGCGCCAGCCAGTTGAAGGTCCGGTGTGGATGCAGCGCATCAAGGGCGGCGTGCTGGTCAACGGCGCCAACTCGTTGCTGGCCGGTGTGTTCAACACCTTCCCAAGCTCAATCTTTGCGCAAAACAACGGCGTGATTCAGCTCACCGGGATTGCCAGCCGCCATGTCGGTGTATGGATTGCCGGCATGTTGATCCTGCTGGGCTTGTTCCCAAGCGTGGCCGGGGCCATCCAGGCCGTACCGGAACCGGTACTGGGCGGCGCGGCCATGGTGATGTTCGGTGCGGTGGCCGCGTCGGGGATCAATATCCTGGCGAGCATTCAACTGGACCGTCGCGCACTGCTGATTATTGCCGTGTCGCTGGCCTTGGGCCTGGGCGTGTCGCAAGTGCCTGAGTTCCTGGCCCATATGCCAGCAGCCTTGCGCAATGTGCTGGAGTCCGGGGTCGCCACAGGCGGTATTTGTGCCTTGCTCTTGAACTGGTTCCTGCCAGAAACAGAAGCCAGACCAGCCGTCTGATACCCCGCCGTGCAGGATTGCTCAGCAGTAATCCTGCATGGAGTTGGCAAATATCCTACTTGTTAGTAGGCATTTACAGCTCCTACCCTTTCCCTATTTCATTGCTTGAATTACTCTTTTTTGTGACCCCTCTGGCTTTCACGGGCTGCATCTATGAGTACATACGGATCACGCTTAAAACAGGAACGTCTACGCCTGAAGCTGACGCAAGAACTTTTCGCCGACGCTGGCGGGGTTGGGCGTTACGCACAAGGCTGTTATGAGCGGGACCTGAGCATGCCTCGCGCCGATTATCTGGCCGCCATCACCTTGATCGGCGTGGATGTGCTGTACGTCATCACCGGCCGTCGCACCGTGCACAGACCGCACCCCTTCAGTGGCTCAGTACACAAAGGCTCTATGACCGAACACTAGGTGCAACGGCTCAGGCATGCACCCAGCGCCGGTGCAGGCTGCGCGCGCAAGCATCCAGGGCAAAACCCAGCACACCGATCAGCACCACCATGGCCATCAGTTCGGAGTAAGCCAAGCGGTCACGCGTGTCGAGAATGAAGTAACCCAAACCGGCACTCACACCAAGCATTTCGCACGGCACCAGCACGATCCACAAGATCCCTATCGACAACCGCACCCCGGTCAAAACATGCCCAAGAACCCCCGGCAGAATGACCCGGCGTAGGGTTTCCCATCGCGTGGCACTCAGACTTCGGCTCAGTTGCAGCCACCTCGGGTCCAGTTGCCGAACACCGGCGATGGTATTGAGCAAAATCGGCCACACGGCGGCAAACGTCAGCAAAAAGTAGATCGGCTGATCGCCCACGCCCATCAGCATCACCACCACCGGCATCCACGACAGCGGCGAGATCATCCGTAAAAACTGAAACGCTGGCGTGGTGGCCGCTTCGAGGTTGCGCGAGCCGCCAATCAACAAGCCCAGTGGCACGCCGATCAACAGGGCCATCAGCAAGCTGATCAGAATGCGCTTTACGCTCACCCAGACGTTGTCATAGAGCTGTGCACTGCCGAGCAAGTCAAACAGGCTGGCAAAGGTGGCCTGTGGCGAGAAACGCGCCGACAGCCCCTGCGCGCTGCCGAACAGCTCAATGCCCAGCCACCACAGCAGCAACAGGCTCAACAGCCCGGCGACGCCGAGCAGCCATTGGCGTGCAAGTGAAGGTGCTTGGGTTTTCAAAAGCCGAACTCCTCGGTGCGCTCAAAACTATCGGGCAGGCCGAAAGTTTTCAGGCCACCGACGCTGGCAATGCTGTTTTTGACGAAACGGTCGTCCACCAGGTCCTTTGCCACCTGTTTAGGGTCAAGGTCTGCGAGAAAACCGTTATCGCCCTGAATCAGCGTGTGTTTGAGGCGCGTGACCAGCTCTTCGGTGTAGCTCGGGAAAGGATAAGGCTGGAAGTCGATGCGCTGTTCATCCCAGTTCGCGTGCCGGATCGCACCGTCATGTTCATAGCCCGTGCGCTCCGTGGCCGCTGGGGACAGCACCCGTTGCAACACTTGCGAGCTGTGCGGGGTGTAGCGATTTTCGCCGTCTTTGGCCAACAGTTTGGCGGCCTGCTCACGGTTGTCGCGGGTCCAGACTTGCGCTTTAACAATGGCATTCACGACTTTTTGCGACCACTCGGGGCGATTGTTCAAATCATGCTCGTGCATAAACACCACGCAGCAGGCGTGGTTGCGCCACATGTCCCCGGTAAAGCGCTGTACTCGCCCAACCTTGAGGTCTTCCGCCAGGGCATTGAACGGCTCTGCAACGATGTAGCCAGCGATGCGCTGGGTGGCCAGTGCTGGCGGCATGTCTGAAGGCGGCATCACCACCAGGTTGACCTCGTTCGCGGCCAACGGGCTGTTGACGGGCCGTGTCACCGGCTGCAAACCGTTTTCACGGAATAACTGCTGCACCACCACGTTGTGGATCGAGTACCAAAACGGGATTGCCACCGATTGCCCGCCCAATTGCTTGACGTCGGTAATCTGCGGCGCCACGGTCAAACCGGAGCCGCCTACATGGTTCCAGGCCACGACTTTGGCCGGTACCTTGCTGCCATAACGCGCCCACACCGTCATTGGCGACAGCAAGTGGATCACGTTGACCTGCCCCGAAATAAACGCCTCGATCACCTGTGCCCAACTGCGCAACAGCACCGGGCGCTCGGCCTTGATGCCTTCGGCTTCAAACAGGCCATTGTTATGCGCAACCAGCAGGGGCGTGGCATCGGTGATGGGCAGGTAGCCAATGCGAACGGGCGCATCCGGCTCGGCAGCCGCCCGCGCTTGCAAGCTGGCCAGCATTGGCAAAGCGCCCGCTGCGGTGAGCATGGCACTGAGTTTTAAAATGTCACGTCGAGTGTGGGTAAAGTCGTCCAGGCACATGTTCACGCTCCAGCGAGTTGGGCAAAGGGTCAATAACTGCATCGGGTTTGCGGCTTGCCCGCCGAAGGGTTTTAAGAATGTCTATGCGCAAGGCACCCAGTTCATCGATCCGCTCGTCGCGCGGCTGCGCCAGATCAATGCGCCACTGCGCCACCGTCTGCGCCGGGCTGTGACCCAGTAGCAGAATTCGGTCGCTGAGCAGCAGGGCTTCGTCAATGTCATGGGTAATCAACAATGCGGCGGTGTTGTGCCGCTCGATCACTTTGAGCAAGAGCTGTTGCATGTCGGCGCGGGTCACTTCGTCGAGCGCGCCAAACGGCTCATCGAGTAAAAGCACGTGGGGTTGGCGTGCCAGACACCGCGCCAATGCGACCCGCTGCGCCATGCCCCCCGACAGTTGCGCCGGGTATTGGCCGCGTGCGTGCTGCAAGCCCACCTCGGCAATGGCCTGGTCCACCCGCGCCTTGCGTTCGGCGCCGGAGACTGTCGGCTGGCTGGCGAAATCAAGGCCAAACGCGACGTTGCTTTCAAGGCTCAACCACGGCAACAGGCTAGGGTCTTGAAAGGCCACCGCCACCCGCGGATGCGGCGCGCTGAGCGGCTGGCCCAGCACGCTGACGCTACCGCCGTGGGCCGTCTGCAAACCGGCCAGCACCCGCAGCAGGCTGGACTTGCCCACCCCGCTGGGGCCCAGCACCGAGACCACTTCACCGGGCATCAATTGCAGATCAAAGCCTTCCAGCACTGACTGCCAACCCGTGTCACGGGCATAGCCCAGGGTGATCTGGCGCGCCTCAAGCACCACCGCACTCATTGCGCACTGGCCTGGCTTTGACGCTGTAACTCGGCCCGCAGCTGTACCAGGCTTGGGGTCACAATCGGCACAAAGGCCGATTCGCGCCAGCGACGCGCAAACGCGCTGCCATAGGCACTCAGGTAAGCTTTGCCGCCGCTGGCTTGCAGTTCGAATTGCACGGCACTCGCGGTGGCCTCGGCCAGGGCGATGCGGATCTTGAACAGCGCTGCCGGTTGCGTCAGAAAACGCCCGTCCAGCAGCCCGGCCTTAAGCGCTGTGACGTGGCTTTCAAGGGCCGCCCGTTGTTCTTCCAGGAGTTCGAGCAAGCCTGCGCGTGGGCCTTGCAGATGCGCTTGCGCTTCGTTAAGCGAACGCCGCGCCAGACCAATCGCCATGGCACATTGCAAGCCCAGGAAGGCCGGGCGCACGGCCGGTAAAAACACTTTGGCATTGTCGTGTAGGAGCCACTCTTCAGCCACCTGCACAGCTTGCAAATCAATGGCTGCGGTATTGCTCGACTGCAAGCCCATCAGTTGCAGGTCCGCCGAGCGCGTCAGCCCCGGCAGGGCGTCAGGGATCGCCAGCACAAACGGCGTACCGCCCTCTTCCCGATCAATCGCTGCTGCCACCACAAACCCGCTTTTGCGCAGATTGGTCACCCAGTGCAAACGGCCGTTGAGGCTCCAGCCATTAGCCTCGGCCCGCGCCTGCACTTGCAGCGCCTCGACCCCCGACAGAAACTTCATGGCATTGGACAGGCCCGTAGCACCCGCCAGTTGACCGCTCAACAAATCGGGCAGCAAGCGCTCACCCAGGGCCTTGTTCGGGCTTTGCAGGACATATTCGATAAACGCGCGCTGGCCCCAAAACACAAACGCCGAGGCCAGCGAATGACTGGCGACACTGGCCACGCTTTCTATCGCATCGACGACGGAGCCGCCGCTGCCGCCCAACGCCGGGTCAACCCCGACCCGCAGCACATTGGCGGCCGCCAGCTGTGACAGAACGGTCTGCGGGTCGCTGTGGCCCAAGTCGAGCGCCTCGGCTTCGGTCTCCAGCCAATGACTGAGTACGGGGTCGAGCATGTGGGTTTCTCCTTAAAATCGTGGCCCGCTGATTACTCAGGTTTGTTCCAGCTGTACCGCGCCAGCTCAGGGTTCAACGGGGTCCGCGCGAAGACGTTGGCAAAGTTGCACAAGGTCGCCAGGCTCACGCCCAGAATCACTTCCAGCACTTGGCCTTCGGTAAAACCGGCGGCCTTGAAGGTGGCGTAAGTGCCGTCGCTGACATCACCACGGGTGGCAATCACTTCACGGGTGAACGCCGCCAGCGCTTCCAGTCGTTCAACTGGCAGCTCGGTTTGGCCGCGCAGCGCCGTCACCACTTCGTCTGGCAGCTTTGCCTTGTTTTGCGCCACGGCGGTATGCCCTGCGACACAAAAATCGCAACCATGACGCGTGGCAGCAATCAACTGCACCACTTCACGCTCAGGCAGGGTCAGCTCAGACTTGCCGTTAAGCGCCGAAACGGTGACATAGGTTTCCAATGCCGCCGGCGCATTGGCTAGAATCCCTAGCAAGTTCGGAATAAATCCTGAGTTTTTTTGCGCGTTTTCCAGAAATGGCTTGGCGGCTTGCGGTGCGGTTTCCAGGGTATGAAGGGTGACGCGAGACATGTGGTGACTCCTGCGTAAGGTGTCTAAACAGTCTGTTGGTTATAAAAAATTCATTCCATATTCTAAAGTAGCGATTACTTGCTCCTGAGTGTTTCCATTAGATGATTTCTTCCACCCCACTAATCGATTGGTTATTAGAAAGCCTTGAGCTGGATGCCAGTCTGTTTCACGTCGGCCGTTATTGCGGCGGCTGGCACAGCAGCACCGAGGGGTTGGCCCGTGCCAGTTTCCATATGGTCGTGCAGGGCCAATGCTGGCTGCATGTCGAGGGGCAAACCACGGGCGTGCAGCTCAACGCGGGGGATGCGCTGTTTCTGCTGCAAGACTTGAAGTACCGGCTGTCCAGCGCCCAAGACCCAAGCCTGGCCGCGCAACTGCCGCGCCAGACCATGCAAGCGCTCGACAGTCAGGCGGAAGATGGCGTGGGCCTGGTCTGTGGTTTCTTCCATTTTCAGCCGGGGCTTTCGGCGCTGATCATCGAAGCCCTGCCCGCGTGGATTCTCTTGCGCGCCGACGACCCGTCGTCCCACGCAGCGCGCACGCTTTTCCAGTTGATACTGGAAGAATGTCAGCGAACACCGGGGCCATCGTCAGCCCTGCTTGAGCGCCTGAGCCACCTGCTATTTCTCTATGTCTTACGCCAGCAAGTCGGCGACAACCCGAACCTCGGGGGCTTGGTCGCTTTGGCTCGGCAGCCGCTGTTTTCGAGCTTGCTGGAGCAACTGATCGAACACCCCGAGCAGCCCTGGACACTGGAAAGCATGGCCGCCTGCACTGGCCTGTCACGCTCGGCGTTTTTTAAACGGTTTAGCGAGCAGGCCGGGCAATCACCGGGGCATGTCTTGCTGGCGCTGCGCATGCGCCATGCCTGCCGTTTGCTACAAACCGGCCACACCGTCGAGCAAGTCTGTGGTGCGGTGGGCTATCAGTCGATTGCCGCCTTCACCCGGGCATTTACCAAAGCGATCGGCGTGCAACCGGGGGCTTATCGCAAGCAGCATGAGCGACGTTGAGCGGCTTGGCCCGCGCAGTCTATGCTGTGTTTACAACCTTCATTACGTGGAGATCTGTGTGACCGAACCTGGACCTCGGCATCAAAAAGCCCTTGACCGGTTCCTGGGCGAACGCCCGGAACTGGCCACAAAACTCGACAATCTAAACCCGCTGGAAGCCCGCGCGGCGGGCCTATCCATGGAGGAATATCGTCAGGAACGCCTCAACGAAGCCTTTGAAGCGGAGGCTGAAAAACTGGGCTTTTTTGCCTGGGAACTGACCCTGCAATTGACCAGTGAAACGCCCGAAGACTTTGAAGCGCAGCGCCTTGAAGTGCACCGCGAAGTGGCGCAAATGGCAGGCATGGAATGGGCCGAGTATTGCGAGTTGTATGGCCTTGAGGTTGAGGCGCATTAAAAGTGTAGGGGCGATCTTTTGATCTTGGCTCTTTTTACGGCCGCTGCGCGCCCGGACGTAGCCTCGCAAGGCTCGTCAACTGCTACGGGGGTGTTCGCTCGCAGCCTTCGTGCCTTGTCAGCGACTACAGGGTGTACGCGATACAACCGTCTCGCGATCTTTTGATCTTGGCCCTTTTTACGGCCGCTGCGCGCCCGGACGTAGCCTCGCAAGGCTCGTCAACTGCTACGAGGGGGTGTTTGTTCGCAGCCTTCGTGCCTTGTCAGCGACTACAGGATGTAAGCGATTCAAACTGTAGGAGCGAGCTTGCCTCGCGATCTTTTGATCTGGCTCTTTTTTCGGCCGCTGCGCGCCCGGACGTAGCCTCGCAAGGCTCGTCAACTGCTACGGGGTGTACGCGACTCAGCCCATCTTCAGGGCCTGTGCTATACCCATAAGGACAAATGTTTGAACGCGGCACGCAGCCGCCACTGGAAGAGGTTCGCATGTTCAAAGGATTTGCTGGTTCTGCCAAAGATAAAAGCACGCACGCCGTCAACGACCTGCCGCCCAACAACATAGAACTGTTCGACAGCTACACCGGCTTGATTCTCGGCCGCCTGTACCGCAGTTTCCCGCTGCCCATCACCCTGAGCGCAGAAGAATTCATCGACTACAACACCCTAGAAGACAGCAACCGCCAGCTACTGAGCCAAGAAGAAAACCTGTTTCTGGCTACCGTCAAATGGCTGGCCGACGTCGGCTACATCCACTTCGACGGTATGTCAGGCGTTTCTTTTTTTGAAGTCGTCCTCACGAGCAATGGTCTGCTGATCCTTCGAGCTTTTGCCGAAGGCCAGGACGGCACCCCCACTCTCGGAGAAAAACTGGCACAGCACGTCCAGGGTGAAAACCCGCTGGAATTGAGGAGCCTGGTGACCCAAGCCTTGAATCTGGGCAGTCAGATACTCAGCCCGATGACACGCTCAGGGATTTGAACCACCAGCACAGGTCGGCCTGCCACTGAAGAGCTCAGTGGCAGCTCAAACCCCGCGCTAAACCCTACGAATATGCATCAACCACCCACTTCACTTTAGCCAGCCCCTCACGCAGTGACGCCAAGTCTACTGACCCTAACGCCAGACGAATCGCACGCGGCACATGGGTCGAGGTAGCAAATGGCTGCGCGGACGACACCGAAACGTGCTCGCGCATCAGGGCTGACACGACTTGCTCTGCGCGGGCGTCTTCAGACAAAGGCAGCCAGATAAAGTAGGAGTACGGATGACGGACAGTGCGCAACCCAGCCAGGAGTTCGTCAGCAATGTTTTGTCGGGCATGTGCGTCTTGGCGCTTTTGCACTTCCAGACGGCTTACGGTTCCATCCTCCAGCCATGCGCTAGCAAGCGAAGTCATGACGCCGGGGGTGTTCCACGCGGTCACCCGGATCACGCGCTCCAACGCCGCAATCAGGTGGGCGGGGGCGGCCATAAAGCCGACACGCAAGCCCGCAGCAACGCTTTTGGAAAGCCCTGACACGTAGATTGTCCGTTCTGGCGCCAATTCAGCGATCGGCAGCGGTGGGTTTTCGACAAGAAAGGCGTAGGCCGCGTCTTCAATAATCTGCAGGTCATGGGTGCGCGCTATGGCGACCAGTTGCTGACGCTGCTCGATGCTCATCACCCAACCCAGCGGGTTGTGCAGTGTCGGCATGCTGTAAACCGCACGGACTGAACGGCTGCAGCAGAGTTTTTCCAGCGCGTTGAGATCGGGGCCGCAGTCGGTCACCGGCATAGACAAAACTTCCAGGTGCAGGGTCTGCGCAAGCGCTTTAAACCCCGGATAGGTCAGCGCATCAACCGCCACCACATCGCCAGGTTTTAACAAGGCCATCAGCGCCACCGTCAACCCATGCTGAGCACCATTGACGATCAACACCTGTTCGGCCGGGACGTTCAAGCCGCGAGCTGACAGATGCCTCGCCACTGACGCCCGCTCGTGCAGGCGGCCGCCATGTGGCTGGTAACGCAACAACGACTCCAGATCCCCGGATAACGCCAGTTGCCGCAACGCAGTGCGAAGCATGTCGGCTTGCCCCAACGCGGACGGGTAGTTGTAGTTGAGGTCCAGCATGCCCGCCGTGACTTTCGGCTGGTCAATGCCGTGACCTGGCGGCAGCGACGTCTCCCTGACGAACGTCCCGCGCCCGGTCTCTCCGCTGACCAGCCCCATGGCCTCAAGCTCTGCATACACGCGGCTCGCCGTGACCAGCGCCAACCCTTGTCTCGCGGCCAACTGGCGGTGCGTAGGCAGGCGTGTACCTGGAGACAATCGCCCTGAGCGGATATCGGCGGCAAACGAGTCGACCAGCGACTTGTATCGGGAACGGGGCATCGGAATATGTATCCATGACAATATTTTGATTGTCATCAATCTTCGGCCGTAGCATGCGTTTAAAGCAATCCTGCCTTTAGCCTTGAGCGTGAGACCCGATGGAACGCACCTCTAATTTGCACACCCCAGCGACCGAGAAAAACCTTTCCGGCTGGATCAACGGTTTTATCGGCGTGGTCATTTTCAGCGCCTCGTTGCCCGCGACCCGCGTCGCCGTGCAAGAGTTTAATCCGGTTTTTCTGACCTTTGCCCGAGCCTCCATCGCCGGGGTGCTGGCCCTGTGCATTCTGCTGGCGCTTAAAGCCAAACGCCCGGATCGAAGCCAGCTGTTTTCACTGCTGATCGTGGCGATCGGCGTGGTGCTGGGGTTTCCATTGTTGACCGCGTTGGCCTTGCAGCATGTCACCTCAGCGCACTCCATCGTCTTCCTCGGCCTGCTGCCGCTCTCGACTGCTGCCTTTGCTGTACTGCGCGGGGGTGAACGCCCGCGCCCGGCGTTCTGGTTCTTCTCGGTTCTGGGCAGTGCACTGGTCATCGCGTTTGCCGTCTCACAAGGGCTGACCGCCTCTGCCCGAGGCGACATGCTGATGCTGTTGGCAGTCCTGATCTGCGGCCTTGGCTACGCCGAAGGCGCCAAACTGTCGCGAACCCTGGGCGGTTGGCAGGTTATTTCATGGGCACTGGTGCTCTCGCTGCCAATCATGGCAACACTGGCCTACATCGTGGCCCCCGCCTCTTTCACAGGCATCAGCCCGCCTGCGTGGTTTGGCCTGGGCTACATCTCAGTGTTCAGCATGTTAATCGGCTTTTTCTTCTGGTATCGCGGCCTGGCCCTGGGGGGTATTGCCGCCGTGGGCCAGCTTCAACTGTTGCAGCCTTTTTTCGGGCTGGCCCTGGCCGCTACTTTTCTGCATGAAACGGTGACCCTTGGCATGTTTGGCGTGACCGGCGCGGTGATTGTGTGTGTTATTGCGGCCAAGAAGTTTGCCACAACTAATAAGGCCCAGTAGTTCAACAACACCACAAGTAGCAGGCTCCAACTCAGAGAGCCTGCTATAACTCAGCAATTAAAAACATCAACTAGCAATAAGTTTTTTAAACTTACGTTAAGACAACTAACACTTCTTTACAGTTGTGAAAATCTGGTGAAATTGCGCGCGATAATTGCTTCAAAACTACCAAACTGACAGATTTTTCATGAGTGAAGTCAATATCCCACACCTATACTGGAAAAGGACTACATATGCTCTGCACATATGAGCGTAAGGTTCTTCAGTTTCTGCTCCAGAGGGTTCAAAGCCATGGGCGTTGCCAGCACCTATATTTCCACCCATTCTCCTACGCCGCTTGCACTATCGGGTTGCAAGGATATCGCTGAGGGTGCTGTATTTATCATTGCTTCGGGTGCATCAGCCAAAAACTTCCCTCTAAATGAGTTTAAACACGTACCGATGATTGTCGTAAACGGTGCGATTTCGATGTTCCTGAATACTTCAATCAGACCTTATTTCTATGTCTGCACCGACTCTGGCTTCTTCACACAGCAAAGCCGCTTATTCCACGCAGGGCTGGCACTTAGCCAGCGCGTAGTGCTGCGAGAAGATTACGTACTGCATGACATCCCCCTGCCATCCGGCGAATTCTACGCCTTGAAAAAAGCCGCTAAATCTACCTGGAGAGATTTATTCTCAGCCGAGCCTGGTAATTTGATCCGCCGCTCTAAATTCCATACAGGCAGAAACAGCAGCATAGGCTTCAGTAAAGATTTGAGTGAAGGTTATTTCGACGCCAGAACAGTGGCCTATCTTGCTTTGCAAGTTGCTTATCACGCGGGCTTCAATGAAGTATTTATGGTCGGAGTAGATTTGTGCCCTGATACAGGGCGTTTTTATGAGACGCCTCAATCAGAGAAGTCACCCTGCGTGTTGGATGAGCATATGGAATCTCGCATTCTGCCCTCCTTTGAACTGATGGCAGAAAAGGTCATGGACGCTGACTTTAGCGTTTACAACTTGTCCAGCACCTCGAAACTTCCCAGCAGCCTGATCCCCTATAAATCAATTGAAGAAGTCAGGCAATTGGTCCCCCGCAAAGTGCTAAAAATCTGATGGGTTCAAGCCGAAGTACTGGGCTCATCAGTCTCAATACTTGAATTCTGCTGCGGGTTCCCGGCAGCCACTAACAGCTCATCCCGATACTCTGTCAGCGCTCGGGTATAGGGTGCGAGCCCGTTGCCATCCCCCGTTTTTAAAGCAGCCTCCAGCATGGTAGCGAGCGCCAATTTGGTCTCACCAACGGTGTGCAAAGCCAGCGCAGTGAACGCAGCAAGCGCCGGATTGTTTGGTTGTTCAGCCCTGGCGAGCTGTAACCACTCGAGCGATTCATGCGCGCACCCTACATTCCTGAGGGTGCTGCTAAACCCGATCAAAAACTGAAATCGGTGTTCTTCAGGCACGCCAAGCGCCCAGCCCTTGCGATAGTAAACCAGGGCTTGTTCTTCATCACCCACGCGGTCACACGCATAAGCCGCTGCTATTTGCGCAGCCACTGCATTGGGGTACTGCTGCGCAAGCGGAACGGCGTGTTCATAAGCGCCGTTAAAGTCAGCGGACTGCGTCATCGTTGCAATAATGGCGAGGGTGGCTTCCATACAGGCCTGCTCCTTCAAATGGGCTGAACTTAATAACATAAACACGCCCGGTCACTCATCTGCGCAGGCTTTATAAAGGGCAGCGGCGGCATTCTTGACAGATATAGATCGCTTACCTATGGTCAATCGAACCGCTAATAACCCTATAAAAAACAGACTTATAACCGTGAGTCAGTTTGTCGGGTTGCGCCCGGATTCAGGCTCAACACCGTCGTAGAGCGTGTTTTCTGGGGTTCAAGGAGTGAACATGTCCAAGCAAGGAAAGGTCGAGGGTATTCGTGATTACACAGCGCCCGCCGGAGGATGGGGCGCGTTAAAGGCCACTGCGAATGCCATTCGCGAACAAATGGAGAATGTGCAGGCCGTCAGCACGCTCCTGAGAACCAACCAACCCGATGGGTTCGATTGCCCTGGTTGCGCTTGGCCTGACAAAAAGCACAGTTCAACTTTCGAATTTTGTGAAAACGGCGCCAAGGCTGTGACGTGGGAGGCGACCAGCAAACGTGTGACACCGGAGTTTTTTGCCGAACACACGGTCAGCGCCCTGCTCAATCGCAGCGATCACGAGCTGGAAAACTACGGGCGCCTGACCTGCCCGCTGGTGTATGACCGCGCCTCTGACACATTCAAGCCCGTGGCCTGGGACACTGCGTTTGAACGTATTGGCGAGATCCTGCGCAGCCTCGATCCCACTCAAGTTGAGTTTTATACCTCGGGTCGAGCCTCTAACGAAGCCGCTTATCTGTTCCAGTTATTTGCCCGCGGTTTGGGCTCCAACAATTTCCCCGATTGTTCCAATCTGTGCCATGAACCCACCAGTGTCGGCCTGCCGCAATCCATCGGCATTGGTAAAGGCACGGTGTCTCTTGATGATTTTGATCTGTGCGAGTTGGTCATTTCTATTGGCCATAATCCGGGCACAAATCATCCGAGGATGATGGGCACTTTGCATGAGGTGTCACGCCGCAAAGTACCGATCCTGGTGTTTAACCCTATTCGAGAACGCGCCCTGGAGACCTTTGCCGACCCGCAGAACATGGTTGAAATGGCGACCTACGGTTCAACACCGATTGCCTCCACCTACCTGAATGTCAAAGCAGGCGGTGACGTGGCAGCGGTTAAAGGGGTGATGAAAGCTGTACTGGAACTTGAGGAGCGTGTCGGCGAAGTGCTGGATCACGCGTTTATCGCGACGCATACCCAAGGTTTTGAAGCACTGAAAGCAGACTTGGTCGCGACCGAGTGGGCGCTGATCGAACGCCACAGCGGGCTCACCCGCGCAGCGCTGGAACAGGTTGCGGCGGCCTATGCCAAATCCAATGCCACCATCATTACGTACGGTATGGGCATCACCCAGCACAATGCCGGCACTGAAAACGTGCGCTCGCTGTGCAATCTGCTGATGCTGTGCGGCAACCTGGGCAAACCGGGCGCCGGCATATGCCCGTTACGCGGGCACTCCAATGTGCAGGGCAATCGCACGGTGGGCATCACGGAGAAACCCTCGGCGAGCTTTCTGCAAAAAATTGAACAGACTTTGGGTTTTAAGCCCCCTGCTGCCCCAGGCCATAACGCGGTGCAAACCATGCAAGCCATGGTTGCCGGTACCTCAAAGGCGCTGATTTGCCTCGGCGGAAATTTTGCGGTGGCGCTGCCCGACCCCGAACAATGCTTTCCGGCCATGAAACAGCTGGACCTGAGTGTGCATATCGGGACCAAGTTGAACCGCTCACATTTGCTGGTTGCAAAAGAGACCTATATTTTCCCCTGCCTGGGCCGTACAGAACTGGACCTGCAAAATGGCATCGCGCAAGCGATTACCGTTGAAGACTCGATGTCCATGGTCCACGCCTCTGCCGGTCGCTTGCCGCCCGCCTCCGAGCACCTGCGTTCAGAACCGGCGATCGTGGCCGGGATGGCAAGCGCTGCACTGCCTCATTTGTCGATTGCGTGGCCAGAACTTGTGGCCAATTACGACCTGATCCGGGACCTGATCGAAAAAACCATCCCCGGTTTCGAAGACTACAACCAGCGAATCCGTGTGCCGGGAGGCTTCAGATTGCCCTTGCCGGCTACCGAACGCATTTGGCACACGCCCTCCGGTAAAGCCGAGTTTTATGTGTACCCAGGTGTGGATGAAGACTGGGTGGTGCAAGGCGAGGATGTGCTACGGCTCATGACCTTGCGCAGCCATGACCAATACAACACCACTATTTACTCCTTGGATGACCGCTACCGGGGCGTCTTCGGCCGACGCGATGTGCTGTTCATCAGCGCGCAAGACTTGCAGGCACGCGGTCTGGCCCACGGTGATCTGGTGGACATCGAGACGGTGACCTCCGGCCGGCAGATGCGTTACGAGAAGCTGACCGCCGTGGAACACGCCATCGCGCCCGGCTCGGTGGCCGCTTACTACCCGGAAGCCAACTGTTTGATTGCCCTGGACAACATTGACCCGCAAAGCGGTATTCCGGCTTACAAATCAGTGCCGGTGCGGGTCAAACGCTCCAGCCTTAACTGACACCCTGTACCAATCATTCACCCGGCAGTCGCCTGACGAACCCTGCACTGGAGGTCATCTGAACGCATGCCTTGACTAAAGCCCCCTCAACAAAGCGCTGATCAAGTTGTAAGACTCAAGGAGATTACCGCGTGAAAGGAATCACACCCTGCGCTCTGATTGTCTCGGGCCTTCTGCTGCCCGCACTGGCGCAAGCCGCTCCATCTGCTGACACGGCGATCGCCAACGCCGGTTTTATCGACGCCGCAGGCCCGATTGCGGCCGCGCAATTTGAGCACTTCAAGACGATTATTTCGCTGATGCTCATTGTCGTCGTGCCGATATTTATCCTCGTCCCTTGGGTGCTGTGGCGTTACCGCCGCGGCGGTCGGGGCGCGTATCGGCCTGACTGGGATTTCAACTGGGGTAACGAAGCCGTTTTGTGGGGCATACCGATCATTCTGATCATTGTCCTCAGCTCGGCGCTGTGGGCGCACACGCACAAATATGACCCGTACCGCCCACTTGGCAGCGACCCGCTGGACATTGAAGTGGTCTCGCTGGACTGGAAGTTCCTGTTCATCTACCCGCAGCAAGGCATCGCCACCCTCGATTACCTGGCACTGGAGCAAGACCGCCCGGTGCGCCTCAAGCTCACCAGCGGCACGGTAATGCAGTCCTTCATGATCCCGCAACTGGCCGGGCAGATTTACACCATGGCCGGCATGACCACTCAACTGAACCTGATGGCGGACCGCGCCGGTGAGTACCGGGGGCGTAACACGCAGTACAACGGCGATGGCTTTGCCACTCAATCGTTCCCCACGGTGGTGATGCCGGCCGGGCAATTCGACGCGTGGGTCCGTGACACCCGCCAAAGCGCGCAGACACTGGACCTGAGCACTTACCAAGAACTGCTCAAACCCAGCATCGAGCATGCGCCGCGCTATTACGGCAGTGTCGAAAGCGGCTTGTTCGAGCGGGTTCTCGGCAGTTTCACCGGTGGCCATGAGCACGCCAAAGCGGCTAGCGCCCAGCCATCACCAGGGCATGAACAGCATCTTCAACACACCAGCACAAAAGGGGCAGAACAGTGAGTTGGGAGACTATTTTCGGGCAACTTAGCTGGGACTCACTGGTGTTTGCCGGCGCCATCAAGCACCCCTCAACCAGCGAATTCGTGGCGTCCGGTGCGGGCAGCATTGTGATCCTCGGCGCGATCGGTGTGGTGGTTTTGCTGACCGTCATGCATTGGTGGAAGCCGCTATGGCGGGACTGGCTGACCAGTGTCGACCACAAAAAAATCGGCATCATGTACATCGTCATCGCCCTGGTCATGTTCTTGCGGGCCTTGATCGAAGCGGGTGTGATGCGTTCTCAGCAACTCGCGGCCGCCGATGGCGCGGGTTATCTCTCGGCTGATCACTTTGGCCAGCTGTTTACCACCCACGGCACGATCATGATTTTTTTCGTGGCCATGCCATTTATCACCGGCCTGATGAATTACGTGATGCCCCTGCAGATCGGCGCACGCGATGTCAGCTTCCCGCTGCTGAATGCGATTTCGTTGATGCTGACGGCGGCAGGCGCGGGTTTGATCATGGTCTCGCTGGTTGTCGGCGAGTTCTCAACGGGCGGCTGGAGTGGCTACCCGCCCTACACCGGCATTGAGTTCAGCCCCGGTGAAGGCGTGGATTACTGGATCTGGTCAGTCACCCTGGCATCAATCGGCTCAACCCTGACCGGGCTCAACTTTGCCGTGACCCTGTACAAACAGCGTTGCCCTGGCATGTCGATGTTTCGCATGCCGCTGTTCTGCTGGACCACGCTGTGCACCTCGATTTTGATGATCTTCGCCATGGCGCCGCTCACCGTCGCGACGATCATGCTGGCGCTGGATCGCTACCTCGGTTTCCACTTCTTCACCAACGGTGACGGCGGAAACATGATGAACTTTGCCAACCTCTTCTGGCTGTTCGGGCACCCGGAGGTCTACATCCTGTTGCTGCCGGCCCTGGGCGTGTGGTCTGAGGTGGTCTCGACGTTTGTCGGCAAACGGATCTACGGCTACACCTCGCTCGTCTACGCCACCATGTGCATCGCGGTACTCTCGTTCGGCGTGTGGCTGCATCACTTTTTCACCATGGGCCAAAGTGCCAACGTCAATGCTATTTTCGGTATTGCCACGATGATCATCGGCATTCCGACCGGGGTTAAGGTGTACGACTGGATCCTGACCATGTACCGCGGGCGGATCCGTATCACCACGCCGATGCTGTTTCACATCAACTTTCTGCTGACCTTTGTCCTCGGCGGCATGACCGGCATTCTGCTGGCCAACCCCACGGTCGACTTTCAGGTGCATAACTCGCTGTTTTTGATCGCGCACTTCCACAACATGATCATTCCGGGCGTTTTGTTTGGCATGTTTGCCGCCGTGCAGTACTGGTTCCCGAAAGCCTTTGGCTTCCGCTTGCACGAGGGCTGGGGCAAAGCGGCGTTTTGGTCAATGGCACCCGGCTTTTTGCTGGCGTTCTTCCCGCTCTACTGGCTCGGCATGAATGGCGCGCCACGGCGCACCGTGATGTGGTCCGACCCGTCGTTCACCCCCTGGTTTGCACTGGCCATGCTCGGCGCCGCATTGCTGCTGCTCGGTACGGTGTTCTTGCTGGTGCAGATCGCCGTGTCGATCCGCCAGCGCCGCCAACTCACGGTGCTGCTGGGCGATCCGTGGGACGGGCGTTCGCTGGAGTGGTCGATCCCCTCCCCTCCACCGGCGTGGAATTTCTCGGTCATCCCTCACGTCGACGGCCGCGACGCCTTTACCGAAGCCAAAAAAACCGGTCAGGCCTATCGCTCGCCCGCGGCCTACAGCGACATCGAAGTCCCGCGCAACTCCATGGCGGCGCCATTGATCGGCGTCTTCAGCTTCACCCTGGCGTTTGGCCTCGTATGGCATATCTGGTGGCTGGTGGTGTTCTCGTTTGTCGCCGCTTGGGCTGTGGTGATCGCACGTTCGTTTGTCTCACAGACAACCGAGATCATTCCGGCCAGCCGCGTCGAAGCGGAACACGAAGCCTTTTTGGCTGCCGTACGGGCCACGCCCGGCGTGACCCGCGACCTGGAAATGAGCCCGAAAAACCGGGGCAAGGCCGCCCCGGACAGAATCGGGCAGCCCGGCCAAAAACTCCCTGATGACGTGTTGGAGTCAGCCCTATGAATGCGCCCCACTCTCTGCACCCCGGGGTGAACCTGGACGTGACACACCGCGAGAGCCACGCCAAAGCCTCAGAAGTCATCTTCGGGTTCTGGATTTTCCTGATGAGCGACCTGGTGCTGTTTGCCGCGCTCTTTGCCACCTATGCCGCCATGAGCAGCCAAGGCATCGCCCATGGCCCGACGCCTGCCGAGGTCTTTGACCTGGGCTCGGCCTTTATCGAAACGCTCTTGCTGCTGTTGTCCAGCTTCACCTTTGGCTTCGCCATTTTGGCCATGAAATACAGCACCAGCCGCACCCGCCTGCTGGGCTGGTTGGGTCTTACCGCCGTGCTTGGCGCGGCTTTTGTGGCGTTCGAACTCCACGACTATTACGTGATGATCGAAACCCACGATGCGTGGCCGCAAACCAGTGGGTTTCTGTCCGCCTACTACTTATTGACCGGCACCCACGCCGTGCACGTGTCGGCCGGCATCCTCTGGATGATCGTGCTGGCGGTGCAAGTGATGACGCTGGGGGTCAATACACCGGTCAAACTGCGGCTTTTACGCCTCGCTTTGTTTTGGCACATGCTCGACATCGTCTGGGTCGGGATCTTCACCTTCGTCTACCTGTTCGGAGTCGCCACATGAACCCAGAAACCTCATCGAGCAACACTGTGCAGGCGCAACCGGGCAACGAGCAGCGCAGCTATTGCATCGGCCTCGTGTTGGCCTTGGTCCTGACCCTGATCGCCTTCGGCCTGGTCTGGCTCAAGGTCGTTACAGGCACCCAGGCCCTGGCGGTATTGGGCTTCCTGGCGTTGGTGCAAGTGGTGGTGCACTTGCGCTTTTTCTTGCACATCGACTTGGGCAAATCTCACCGCGATGACCTGATGCTCATACTATTTACATCGTTGATCTTGCTGTTGATCGTTGCAGGAACGATCTGGATTTTGTGGGACCAACATGCGCGCATGATGTAAAAGCGCAGACGCAAAAAAAGGGTGACCGGTTAAGGTCACCCTTTTTTTTTGTTCGATGTAAGGCTCAAACACCTGCGCGGCGTAAGCCGACTCAATAAATCAGAGTGATTGATCCCAGTTAGTCATCAAAAAACTGAACACAGCAAAGGCAATAAAAATAATTAAAAACACATGCTTTTTTTGAACCCGGTTTTTCATACCGCTCCCCTTTTGGTCTATTTCTGTCTTTTATAACCGACTGACGCCAGACAGTCATCGCCAGTCGCAGGAAACCAAATTTATAACTGATTGCGTGGAATGCTGTAGCGACGGTCACGCCTGACCGCCTCAATCGTCCAAATCCAGAACGCCGTGCCGACAAACTCCGAGATCAGCGCTTGCGAGCCCGCCAGCCACAACCACCCCGAAAGCCCCAACAACGGAACGACCAGACCGTGGGCAAACACCGAAACACCCACCCCAAAACCAACACCGTGCAGCAATCTTGCTCGGGGTAAAAACTCCACCGCCACGCAATAAATAATCGCCATCACGATTGAAAACAGGATGTGAACACCATTACCACCCCAGTTGATGCTGTACCCCATCCACTCATAGGTCATGAGGTCCACGTTAAAACCGAGCTTTTCCAGAAGCACGACCGGCGGCGGCGTGGTACTGAGGGTTCTGGGCGGAATTAAAGTCTCAAAGCCCGACTTCACCAGCGCCGATATAACGCCAGCCACTATGCCGGCCCAAATAGCCAGCTCTATGTTTCTTTCTGATTTGGGTCTCACTGCCAATAACGTTGACATTAAATAACTCCATATCCTTATCGAGTAACGTGCAGTACTGCCTTTATTAATACGCACACACCTGCACAGAGGATGACTGTAGTCGATGTTTTTTTCCTTTGCCTAATCATGACGCCTGCAAAGAGCTGAGCCAGAGTGAAGCCAGCCTGGCAGGAGCGAGCTACAATCCTGCTACCTCTTAGGCTGAGTGTCTGTTACCGGAGCCCTGCGACATGTCAGATACCAATATCGATAAATTCAATGACTTGGCTGGCAAAATTTTTGCCGAGCTGTACGAGCACTTCCCGATCCCCTACGACCTCGTCGCAAAAAAACTGGCGACGCCCACCTTCACCTCTGAAGGCAACGACCTGTGCCTGCTGGAGCTGCCCGCGAGCGACGCTGATTTTTTTAATGCCACCGTCCGCTGGCTTATCGGCACCGGCTACCTGACCGGCGAAATATGCCCCGACGCCCAAGTTTCGGGAGCCGTCCTGACCTTAAAAGGCCTGGAAACCCTGAAATCAACGCCGCACTGCCTCACCCACGGGCTTTCAATCCGCCAGCGCCTGGCCGAAACCATGAAAGAAGGCAGCAAAGAAACACTCAAAAGCGTGCTGGCCGAAGAAATCGCCCTGGGCGCCAAACTCATTACCCCTGTGGTAGAAATTCTCTAGGGCGCGAAGGGCTTAAGACGTTGTGATAAATAAAATCAGCCCATCGGAAGGGAAATAGTTTGGCCATCACCTCCCCTGCACCCACACTGCGCGCGCCGTCCGAACTTGACTACTACCACATCAGATCGGTCCAACTCCCGGTGCACATCAGCCCGCTTGACGCCTGGAACATCATCACCGCCGACTCGGGGCTGCTCATGCGAACAGCGTTCCAGATAAGGGACGCGATCTCCGCAAAATTTGGCGTAAAACGGATCGGCGGCTTCACGGGCGCCGAGCGCAAAGACGTACACGTCGGCGATCATCTGGATTTCTTTCTGGTGGAGCACAGCGACCCGCAGATGCTGATCCTGACCGAACGCGACAGACACCTGGACGTGATGATCTGCATTTCAATCGCAGATCGCTTGCTCACCATTACTTCGTCGGTTGTCACCCATAACCTGTATGGGCGTATTTATATGGTGCCGGTGGGGGTGGCGCATAAGGTGATTGTGGGGAGTTATGTGAGGCGTTTGGCGCGGGTGGTTGGGGGTGGATAGGGGCGGGTTCGCGCTAGGGTTGCAGCCCGCCAGGAACATGAATGGACTCAATGTAGTGGTCAACTAATTCCGGACACCTCGCTAGGTTGTTTCCACGCCATCGCCCGTTCGTAATCGGTCGGTGGCAGATAACCCAGTTTTGAGTGCAATCGCTCGTTGTTGTAAAACCCAACGATGTATTCAGTGATGTCGCGTATCGCTTCGGCATGGTTGGCATAATCGCGCCGCCATACTCGCTCCATCTTCAAGCTCAGGAAGAAGCGCTCCATCACTGAGTTATCCCAGCAATTACCTTTACGGCTCATGCTTTGCTGCATGTCGTTTCGAGCCAGCAGCGCTCTGTAGCTCACGCTGGCGTATTGACTGCCGCGATCCGAGTGGGCGATCAGGCCCGGTGGCGGTTGGCGCTGAGCGATAGCTAGCTGCATTGCGCTGCACACCAATTCTGCTGGCATGTTGGGGGCCATCGACCACCCCACTACCTTGCGCGAGAACAAGTCCAACACCACCGCCAGATAGAGCCAGCCACTGCGAGTTCTAATGTAGGTGATATCCGCCACCCAGGCCTTGTTCACAGCCTCAGGCTCAAACTGGCGGTTCAACACATTCTCGGCAATCGGCAGATCATGTTTGCTATCGGTGGTGTGCACAAACTTACGTTTCCAGGCCGAGCGCAAGCCATTTGAACGCATCAGCCCGCGGATTTTATAAAGCCCCACTTCGATGCCCTGGGCCTGCAAAACCTTACGCAAGCGGCGACTACCGTAGCAGCCACCACTCGCAGAAAACGAGGCCTTGAGCTGCACAAGGACAGGACAACTCTTCTGAGCAGGCGCTTCAGCACGCTTCTGTGCTTCGTAGAAACCGGATCGACTGACGCTCAATAAACGACAGAGATACGCCACCGAATAAGCCTTCTGTTGCAGTTGCCGAACCAGTCGATACGTCACTTCAGCTCGCGGGCAAAGAAGGCCGTAGCCTTTTTTAAGACGTCATTATCCATCTTGAGCTGCCGGTTTTCTTGCTCCAACTGCCGGATGCGCTGTTGCTCAGCCGTCAACGGCTTACCAATCCCAGCCTGCCCCAATTGCTCGGCATCATGCTGCTGCACCCAGCGTCGTACAGCTGTTTCACCGATATTCTGATCTCGACAAACCTGTGGAACGGTCAGCCCTTGATCCTTGATCATCTTCACGATTTCCAGCTTGTAGCTGTCATCGAATGTTTTGCGTTTTTTAGTCATGGAGAGTTCCTCGATAGATGTATTTTCCACCTATCGAGGTGTCCGGGGAAATTAGACCACCACACAATTCATCAAATCCACCATTGCACTCAAGTCTTACAGCACCACTCTCGATGGGCTCTCACTGCAGCCATTGAGAGTTCAGGAGTATTCGCCACTCTAGCCCTAATCTTTTCGCCCGCGAGGGAAGCGTACTCAGAAGTGTCCAGGCTGGGTTTAAGCTGCAACTTGAGTTCCTCACACAAATAAATTAACCCTCTGTCCCACAGTGTATGGAGGTCACTGCGCAGTAGAAGTCCGTTACTAATATGATTGGTTTCTTTACCTAAGTAGGGCGTGACATGGGCAGCTTCAAGCACCTGCTGAACTGCAGAACCTGAGATAGCGCAACGTCCTTCATAGGCGGTAAGTAACCCACTGCGAAATGCACCCTGCCCTTGACGTAGAGTTATCTCTTTCAAGGTTCGTGTACGGTTATCTTCAACGCCGTCTGGCGAAAAAGTAGACGATTCGTTTGCAGCACTAATGGTGATACCGTCCTCTGAGAGAGTCGTGCTTTCAAGCGTAAAGAACCCTTTTTTCCACGAAATAACCTTTGCTAGCCCTAATACTCTATATGTCGTGACTTGTGGTTTCTTAGTAAGCTGCACAAGAACAGCCACAGGCACTCCATCCTCCTTACACCTATACAGCCCCTGATTGGTAAAAAGTTTTGTGGAACTCCCACGCGGGCTCTCCTCTTGAGCATAGGTATAGTGCCAACTTCCATTCTCTTGATAAACGGGCATTTGATCGCTGTAAGGACTGTCTAGCCTTTGACTAATCGACAACGCATAGTCAGATTCCTTTGGCTTGTAAATGCCTTTTGCTGAAATCGCAACAGTAGATGGTGCATTCTGGAGTTGCTCCCAAGTAAGCACTTGCCCTGTACGCTGTTCAAACCACGCTAGCAACTCTGAATGGGTAACACGCTGACTTTCGGGGGCAGAAACCTCGCCTGCAAATGAGAGCCTTCCTGCATCAACCAGTTCGTCAGTAAGCGACGGATACACAATCTTCAACAAACCAATTAACGAATTTTCAGACTCTAGCGATACGGGTATACCGTAGTGAATCAACTCCCCACCTTGATTTAAGCGCTTTGGAAACACGGTCATATTGCTATGGTGAATATACTCGCCCCCGACGCTCACACCGTTAACACTCTGAAGTTCAGAAACTCGCGCCGCCAAACCGGGATCAATTACCAGGGCAGATTTTCCTGAAATATTCTTCACATTTACGATCAGGTACTCGCCATGTTTATAACGCCAAATGCAGATCTTATCCGTATGGCTGACGACGGAAAATTTCAAATTTTCAAGAAACTGATTGATTTGCTGGGGCTTCAATTTCATTTTTGCTAACACTTAACAATAGTAGGAGCGCCCGCCGACACAGGCTTGAGATTTTACCTGCGACGATAGCAGAAATATCCTACAAATTGCCCAGCAATGTACTGTGATGAAGCGTCATGATTTTTAGAAGACACGAAGCAAACCGCAGACCCCGTAATTTCGATAGCGGTCAGGTGTTTTTTTAAGGATGGGGAGGCACGGTAAGCACATCATGTGCAGCACTCAACACTTCAGCATCACTTGGCCCAATCAGATGGGCGAGGCGGTGAAAGCCAAAGTTGCTACTGGTCAATACCCCACTGAAAACGAAGTCATTCGTGATGGCCTTCGAGCGCTGATGGCCCGTGATCGTGAAATGGAAGGCTGGCTGGTCGTCTAGGTAAAGCTACAGCTTACAACCAGACACCTTGGAGAATAGATCGCATCTCAGAGGATGATGCGTTGGCTACCAATGAATGAATTGTAGGCAAGCCAGCCGCTACTTTTACCTAGAAGCCACAGTACTAACCCTGAGCTAATCAGCACTGCGCTACAAAGATAGCCGAAAAAATTCAGCGGCATTTAAACTTACCAAGCACTCTCAAAAATTTGTCAGTGATTAACTCGTTGTGTTGAAGCTGGTTCGAACAACAAGCAGAGGCAGTTATACGCAAAGATACCATTACTGCTCAAATCAACCAAAAATCTTGCTAACCAACACTAGCAAAAAAAGCAAACTTATTAGCACGATTCCAGCCCACTGCAAAAAAACTAGCCTACGCTTGAGCTGCACTGGAAACCGTCTGATATCTTCAGCATCAACAGTTCCGCGCCTAATATATAAACCGGGAAACGTAACAACCCCTGAAACACTACCAACCAGCAGTAACTTACCCCAAAGCCCGCCCTGCTTAAATTTCGCCAAACTATCAATAAAAGAGCAGTTTCGTAAAAACCCCAACATCAAATCCATCTGAGTAAATCCAATTCGAAGCGCAAAAGCTATCCAAACAAACAAACAAACAGATAATTACTGCACCACATAGACAACCAATGACAAAGTCGACAGTACTTATTTCACGATCTCGTAGATCACATCCCCAGCCAACTCCCCAGCAATGCCTCCTACGATACCTAAAGCTAAAGAGCCAGCCCCCACAACCGTTACCCCGCATAACGCTGTAAGCCAAGTAAAATACATAAACCTGCTACGACAGCGACCC
The DNA here is from genome assembly GCF_001043025.1 of Pseudomonas helleri. Lineage (GTDB taxonomy): Bacteria > Pseudomonadota > Gammaproteobacteria > Pseudomonadales > Pseudomonadaceae > Aquipseudomonas > Aquipseudomonas helleri. The sequence goes on from NZ_JYLD01000006.1 coordinate 329,498, forward strand.
TTAAAAGTGAACCGGCAACGACGCCACCTCCCCCCACAAAAGTCTCCGTTTTCAACAGCCTCTACGATTTGTTGGTCACTCATTGGCCGACCGAACACATCAACATGAAATAAGTTAAGAGGCGTATGGGGCAAGTGCAAAGCACGCTCTACGTTCGCTTTTGCAAAAAATGGTGATTCTATATTTCTGAAGCTAATTCCAAGTCGTTCGCGATCTTGTCGACGAATAAGGCGCATGCAGTATTTTCCCTGATTAAGACCGACCGCGCCGATTGATGCTGGCCAACTTATTTGAAGAGCGCGGACTGTATCGGCCAGTTCTGCTAGAGATCTGTCAGATCTTTCCTTTAATTGGGGAAGTTTTATCTATTCCATGCCCGGCCCGATATGGTTTCACCTCATCGGCCACATCCTTGCTCAGCACCATTCAACAGGAAACCTGGGCCTTTACAGCGTGCAACACCAGGATGACCAGATGCTGCAAAAAATTGCCCAACAAACTGCTGACCCTACTCTTCTGGCGGGATAATTCGCTCACACCCGCCCCAAAATCTGCTGCCCTCACATGATTACCGCACCCGAATAATTCCCGTAAATAACTTAATTACGGAATCTTCCTACGCAATATAAGGAATACGGAAGAGGACGAACTCAAAAGTCATCTTTAAAGTTCATGACATTCAATCTAAGCCATTGCCTATAAACCGCAATCTGCGCACAGAGCAACTTAACTCTGCCCCCTGTGCACGCACTCAGGAGCAACTATGTCCCGTCCACAGGATGTGCGGTTTACCTTCAGTTCAACAGCCGACATTGCCTTTGAGGTGGTGTCATTTGAACTGAGCGAAGGTATCTCTGAACTTTTCTGTTTAAACGTTGAATTGATCAGTGAATCCGCCAATGCCGACTTCGCAACCCTGCTGGACAAACCCGCCACACTGACCCTCTTTCAGGGCGGTATGCCCGTGCGGTACGTACACGGCCTGATCAGCCAGTTCGAGCAAGGCAAGACCGGCTTTCGTCGCACCTGGTATCGCGCCCGTATCGAGCCCGAGTTGGCCCGCGCCAACCTGCAATCGGACTGGCGCATCTTTCAGCAGCGCAGCGTGCCGCAGATCCTCAAGCAGTTGTTCAAGGATCGCCACTGGGGCGCGTGTACCCAACGCCTGACCGAGCCCCATCAAACACGTGAATTCTGCGTTCAGGCAGGCGAGCTGGACCTGGCGTTTTATCAGCGCCTCGCCGCCGAAGAAGGTTTGCTGTCGATCTTCCAGCACAGTGAAGCCGGGCATTCGTTGATCCTGGCTGACCACATCGCCACCTTCGGCATTTTGCAGGATGAGCCGTTGGTGTACGCGCCCAACCCCGGCGGCGATCCCGCGCAACCGGCACTGCACAGTTTTACCTACCGCGAACAGGTACGGAGCAGCGAGCAGACCCAGCGCGATTACACCTTCACCCACCCTCGTTACAACCTGGAACAACAAGAACAGGCGATGCATCTGGACCATCAATCCAGCGGCTATGAACGCTACGACTACCCCGGTCGTTACAAACATGACAACGCCGGTAAACCCTTCACCCGCACCCGCCTGCTGGTCTTGCGCAGCGATGCGCGCACGGTTGAAGTGACGGGTGATGATGCACGGCTGGTGCCGGGTTTGGCCTTTGATCTGGTCGGCCACCCGCGTGAAGACATGAATATCGGTTGGCGCGCCGTGCACATCCACCACAGCGGGCAGCAGCACACCGCCCTGGAAGAAGAGTCCGCCGACAGCCGTGTCGGCACTCGCTACAACCTGACCGCCACACTGATCCCTGACACCCTGCAATGGCAGGCCCCGCTGCTGCCCAAGCCGTGTATCGAAGGCCCACAGATCGCCACGGTGGTCGGCCCGGCCAACGAAGAAGTCTATTGCGATGAGCATGCCCGGGTGCGTCTGCAGTTCCCTTGGGACCGCGAAGACCGCAACGATGACCGCAGCTCCTGCTGGGTGCGGGTGTGCCAGAGCTGGGCCGGGGCGGGTTGGGGGCATGTGGCGTTGCCCCGCATCGGCCAAGAGGTGCTGGTGGCGTTCCTGCACGGGGACCCCGACCAGCCGATGGTGATTGGCCGCAGTTACCACGCCATCAACCGCACGCCTTACAAACTCCCGGAATTCAAAGCCATCAGCCCGATCCGCAGCAAGGAGCTGCACGGCCAACGCCACAACGAACTGCGCCTTGATGACACCCATGGCCAAATCAGCGCCACGCTGATGACCGACCATCAGCACACAGCGCTGAACACGGGCTTCTTGACCCATCCGCGCCCCGATGGCGGAGCGCCTCGTGGCGAAGGCTTTGAATTGCGTACCGACGCCCACGGTGTGGTGCGGGCGGGCGGCGGCTTGTTGCTTACAACCCAGCTTCGCGCCCGCGCCGTCGCCCATCACACCGATCTGCCCGAATGCGCCGAGCAACTCAGCATTGCGCAGCAACATCACGCCACTTTTTCCCACCTGGCCCGCGACCATCTGGCCCAGGAAAGCGGCGATCAGGATGACGTCGCGCAGGCACTCAGTGACCAGCATGCGGCCATTCGCGGCACAGGCGGCAACCCGAGTGCCAACCAGTTCCCGGAGCTGAGCGAACCCTATCTGGTAATGCACAGCCCTGCCGGAATCGCCAGCAGCACGCCGCAATCCACCCACTTGACCAGCGGCGAACACCTGGCCCTGACCAGTGGCGGCCACACCAGCCTGGCCATCGGCAAACGCCTGCTGATCAGCGCCAGCCGCGGCGTGCGCACTTTCGTCCAAAGTATGGGCTGGCGACTGGTCGCGGCCTCCGGCGACATCGACATTCGCGCCCTCAAAGACAACATCAACCTGCTGGCCAAGCTCAACATCACCGCCACCGCCGAACGCATCACCCTCAGCGCCAAAGAAGAACTGGTGATCAAGGCCGCAGGCAGCACCACCACCTATAACGCCGGTGGCATCACCCACACCACTAGCGGCCAATACATCGCCCATGCCAGTAACTTTGCCTATAAAAACGCGCAAAGCCAGGCCGCGGCGTTTCCGCAAGACCTCAAAAGCGGTGCCGGGAATCTGGAGTTGCTTCAGCAGTATGCCAATGGGTTGGCGTTCAAGGGGGGCCAATACCAGGTAGAAGATGCTCTGGGGCAGGTGTTCAAAGGCGTGCTGGATGCCAATGGATTTGCAGCCGTGGCGGGGTTGGCGCCCGGCCCGGCCAACGTCCAGTTCAACAAAGACCCGGTTGATGTCTGGACCGATCCGGGTTTCCCCGGGCCCCATGAACAAATCGAAACCACCACCGCTGACACCACCCGCACCCACCTGCCGGTTCAGGCCCGAGCAGTGCTTGAGACAGTACTCAACACCCCACCGTCTAAAAACGCGCTGAAGGCAGCAGCCCTCAGCAAAATGCCCTCGTCGGTCAAAACCCTCGCGGGCAGCATCGATGCTTCCAGACAGCGGCCCGGCAACCCGGAGAAATCATCATGAATTCTCCTGCCACTCGCCCACGGCAATCGGCCAACAGCCCAATCAATACGGTTACCAAAGACGATATCGAGGCAAGCAAGGAAAAGCTCGACCAATGGCTGCGCAAGCTCACCAACGATACGGTCAGCTGGAACATGGTGCACGCCGCTGGCTCGGTTATTCCCGGGGTCGGTACAGTCTTTGCGGGGATTGATGCCATTGGCGATCTGCTCACGCTGATCGAAGGTGACCGCGAGGATTTCCTCACCTGGGTGAGCCTGGGTATCAATGTGGTCGGGTTGGTCTCGTTCCCCGGCGTCGGTCCTGCCCGGCTGGCGGTGCGCACCACGCTGTCCACGGTGCGCAAGAACGGTCTGGCGGCCATCTCAGCAGCCATGCTTACCGCCCTCGAAGAGAATCTCAACGACAAAACCCGAGGCGCACTCGAAGACTTTGCCGCCGCCATTCAAACCCGTCTCAGCGAGCTGTTGGCGAAAATCGCCGCCGAAATCAGCAAAGCTTGCGCCGCCTTCGCACAGATGCTCAGGAGCATCGCCAGCGATGACGGACAGAAGACGCTGGCAAACAAGGCCAAGAAAGCTTCTCTGTTCGCAGGCCCGCTGTTTGCCATTGGGGCGCATTTTTTAATCGACGACAGAGTGCTCTCCAAAAGCACCTGCCAAGAGCTGCTCAGCGTGGCCAAGAGTGCCGACGATATCGGCAAGCTGGCCGCGCAAAAGGTCACGTCGCTGGGCGATGCGGGAAAAATCGGCAGCATTGGCAATTTGATTGCCGAACTGGTCAGCGCCCTCGCCCGCCGCAAGCGCCGCGGCACCCAGCCAGCAAGCGTCGCACCACAACATGTCAACCACGCCCAGGCCTACACAGGCCAAGGGGGTATGGTGACTCAAAACACTCAACGTCACACCGACAGAGATCCCGGCTGCAAAAACAAAACCGCCTCCAGCACCGGCTGCAGTATCAGCTTCGCCACGGGTAGCGAAACCGTCGCACACGCTGACTTTTCCCTGCCCGGACCCTTCCCGGTTGAATGGGTGCGCACCTACCGTTCAAGCCTCGACGCCCTGGATCACGGCAGCCTCGGCGCACGCTGGATCACCCCCTTTACGACCCGCATCGCGGTCAACGACACAGGCCTGATCTACCTCGGTGCCGACGGGCGCAACCACCGCTATCCCAACCCCAAGCTCGGCAAACATCACTACGACGCCGTTGAAGGCGTACTGCTGGTTCGCAACTCAGCCACCACCCTGGTCATCGCCCGCGGCCACGACAACCAGGAACACTACCAGCAGTTGGGCGATCACTACGCCCTCAGTGAAATCACCCTGCGCGGCGGCGCCCGCGTCACCCTGCACTATGACCACCTGCACGCAGGCCAGGCGGTGCTGTCGGACCTGATCACCCACCAGGGCGACACCCCGCACCAGCACATTCACACCCAGCTCGACGACCACGGCCGCATCAACGCCCTGTGGCTGATGCACGAAGGCGCGCCCTTGCGCCAACTGGCGGGCTACGACTATGACGAACATGGCGATCTGCGCGCAGCCCGCGACGAAAACGCCGCGCAGTGGGCGTATCAATACCAACATCACCTGATCACCCGCTACACCGACCGCACCGGGCGTGGCATGAACCTGCAATGGCAAGGCGACGGTCCGGACGCCAAAGCCGTGCGCGAATGGGCCGACGACGGCAGCTACGACACCCGCCTGGAATGGGACGCCAATATCCGTCTCACCTACGTCACCGACGCCCTGGGTCAAGAGACCTGGCACTACTACGACATCCTCGGCTACACCTATCGCATCATTTACCCCGACGGCAACGAAGAATGGCTGTTTCGCGACGCCGCCAAAAACGTCACTCGTCATATCCACACCGACGGCAGCACCGATTCATATGCCTACGATGAGCGCGGCAACCTGCTGCAACACACCCGCGCCGACGGCAGCAGCATTCACCACGCCTACGACGACCAGGACCAGCGCTTCAAGACCCGCGATGCCGAAGGCGGCCTGTGGAAATACGACTACGACCCGCGCGGCAACATCATCGAAACCCTCGACCCGCTGGAGAACACAACCTGCTACGCCTACAACAGCGACAACCTGCCGGTGCTCATCACCGACGCCCTTGGCGGCAGCAAACACCTGGCCTACAACGCCGACGGCCAACTGACCCGCTACACCGACTGCTCGGGCAAAGTCAGCCAGTGGCAGTACAACGCCCTCGGCCAGCTCAGCCGTTTTACCGACGCTGCGGGCAACATCACCACCTACCATTACAGCGCCGGGCAACTGGTGCGCCTGACCCTGCCAGACAACACCGAAGAGCATTTCGAGCGCAACGCCGAAGGCCGCCTGCTCAGCCACACTGACGCCCTGCGCCAGCGCACCGTGTGGCACTACAACGAAGCCGGATTAATCCAGCAACGCCAGCAGGCCGACGGCAGCACCCTGGCCTACCGCTGGGACAAGCTCGGCCAATTACTGGAACTGCGTAACGAGAACAACAGCACAGCTACCTTCGCCTACGACCCGGCAGGCAAACTGCTGAGCGAAACCGGCTTCGACCGGCAAACCATTCACTACCAGTACGAAAACGGTAGCCAACAGCCGACCCATCGATCCGACGGCGACCGGGTCTGGCGATACGACTACGATCCGCTCGGCCGCCTGAGCGCCCGCCACGCCGCCTACCAGGGTGGCAAGCAATGGCAGACCGAAACCTTTGCCTACGACGGCAACGGCAACCTGCTGCTGGCCACCAACCCGACCTGCAAACTGCAGTGGTTTTACGATGCGGCGGGCAACAACACCCGCGAACATCAGCACCTGCACCTCTACGAACCCTGCCACGTCGCCATCTGGCAGCACGAGTACGACGCCCTCAACCAACGCATTGCCACCACCCGCCCCGACGGCCACCGGGTCAGTTGGCTGACCTACGGCAGTGGCCATTTGTTGGCAATGAAAGTCGACGACATCGAACTGCTCAGCTACCAGCGCGACGACCTGCATCGTGAAATCGTCCGCCACCAAGGCAACGGCCTGCAACAACGCCAGAGCTGGACGCCCAACGGCCAGTTACAGGAACAGACCGTAGCCCTTAGCGGCTCAAGCACGCGCCTGCTGGTGCGCAACTACCGCTATGACGACGCCGGTCAGTTGACCGACCTGCACGACAACCGCCGTGGCGACATCAACTACCGTTACGACCCGCTCGGCCGTTTGCTCGGGGCCAGCAGCCAGCACAAAGAAGAAACCTTCGCCTTCGACCCGGCCAGCAACCTGCTCGACCCCAAGGCCCCGCGCCGGCCCATCCACCACCCGCCGCCCAAGCTTCTCGACAACCTGCTGCGCGACTACGTCGGCCAGCACTACACCTACGACGCCCGTGGCAACCTGCTTGAACGCCTCGACAACGGCAAAAAAGCCCGCTTCACCTGGGATCTCTATGACCGCCTGACCCGCTACGAAGACGACCGCCTGACCGCCGACTTCGCCTACGACGCACTGGGGCGACGGGTAGCCAAATACTCCAAAGCCCACTGCCCGCCCAGCCCCGGCGCCGGCCCGGCGTGGATCGAGCAGCAACAGCGCACGCTCAACGCCCAATACGACTGCGGCCAAAACATCTACGGCTGGGACGGCT
>NZ_JYLD01000007.1 GCF_001043025.1 Pseudomonas helleri
CATAAAATGTTGGCCAGAAGCCGATTATGGCTTCCTAGAATAGGCCTTATACATAGATGCAGCCGGGTGTCAGTGGGCAAAAGCGGGTTGACAGTGGGGGGCGAGTCCATACATAGGAGCGAGCTTGTCTCGCGATCTTTTGATCTTGATCTAAGAGCCCCCCCTCACCCTAGCCCTCTCCCGAAGGAGAGGGAACCGATTGGGGGATGCTGAAGATAGTCGGTGGCCTGTTTGCTGCGCGACAGCGCGGCGTCGAAGACGCGGTGGCCCTTCCTACAGGTAATGTGTATCAGTGCAACCGTACCCAAACGCTCACCAGCACAGTGGCAGCCATCAGCCAGGCCACTGCTGCCAGCGCCAGCGAAGCTTCAAGACGCAATCGGTCGACCAGCACGTACAACGCGGCCAGGTAAACGAAGTAGGGGATGATCGACCACATGCCGAACACAATGGTGGTCTTCAGGTCGTCTACCGAGCGTCCTTTGCCGACGATGTAGTGGGCGATCAAGGCGAAGGTCGGGAACAGCGGCACCAGCCCTGCAATGTAGTAGTTTTTGGTTTTGGCCAGGATCGCCAGGATGATGACGACCGCTGCCCCCAACGCCGCTTTAAGAATCAGATCCATCAGTGTGCGAGTCCGTATTTTTTAACTTTGTCGAATAACGTGGTTTTGGCCATGCCCAGTTCCTGGCTGGCTTGCGTCAAGTTGCCACCGCTGCGTTGCAAGGCATCACTGAGCAAGGTCCGTTCGAAGGCTTCGACGGCCTCGGAAAAGCCCAACCCTTGCGAGGCATTGCTGCCGGGCTTTTTAAACGCGGGCAGGCCCAGGGCAAAGCGCTCGGCCACGTTGCGCAGTTCGCGCACGTTACCCGGCCAGTCATGGCTCATGAGGTTGGACAAGGTTTGATTGTCCAGCTCTGGCGCGGTGCGGTCGAAACGCAGGGACGACTGCTGGAGGAAATATTCGAACAGTTGCAGGATGTCTTCGCGACGCTCACGCAAGGGCGGCAGTTCGAGGGTGACCACGTTCAAGCGGTAATACAGGTCGCTGCGAAATTGGCCAGCCTTACCCAACTGATCAAGGTCGGACTTGGTCGCGGCGATGACCCGGCAATCGACGTCGATGCTCTGGTTCGAGCCCAGGCGTTCCAGGGTCCGCTCCTGCAATACCCGCAGCAACTTGATTTGCAGGTTGAGCGGCATGCTTTCAACTTCGTCGAGAAACAGCGTGCCGCCATTAGCGTGTTCGATTTTGCCAATCCGGCGTTTACCGGCGCCGGTAAAGGCATTGGCTTCGTGACCGAAGATTTCGCTTTCAAAGAGGTTTTCCGGGAGCCCGCCGCAGTTGAGCGCGACAAATTGCTGGGGCTGGCGGCGGCTGAAGTCATGCAGGCAACGGGCGACCAGCTCTTTGCCGGTGCCGGTTTCACCCTCAATCAACACGTTGGCCGACGTATCGGCGACGTTGGCGATCAATTCGCGCAATTGCTGCATGGCCGGGGAGCGGCCGATGATGCGCCCCTCAAGCGAGTCGCGCTCGGCCAGTTGCCGGCGCAGCGACCATACTTCACGGGCCAGGCTGCGTTGCTCCAGCGCTCTGCGTGCGACATCGACCAGCCGTTCCGGGGAAAACGGCTTCTCCATAAAGTCATAGGCGCCGTCACGCATCGCACCCACGGCAATAGAGATATCACCGTGCCCGGTAATCAACACCACCGGCAGGCTGCGATCGCGGGCCTTGAGGCGTTTGAGCAGCTCCAGGCCATCGATGCCCGGTAAGCGAATGTCACTGATGACGATGCCGGGGAAGTTATCACCCACCCGTTCCAGCGCCTGTTCGGCGCTGCTGACGCCTTCGCTGTGAATGTCTTCCAGCGCGAGCGCCTGTTGGCATCCCAAGAGTACGTGAGGGTCGTCTTCAACAATCAGGACGGTCAGCTCGTGGTTCATATCGGCTCGGCCTTAGCGGGTTGCACCAGCGGTAAAAGGAGGACAAACGCAACACCACCGGCCTGCGGAAACTCGACGCTGAGGTTACCGCCCGCTGCTGCGGCGAGGCTGGCAGACAGCGTCAAGCCAAGGCCCAAGCCTTGTTCGCCGGGTTTGGTGGTGAAAAACGGTTCAAACAGATGCTTACGGTTTTCGAGGTCAATGCCGGGGCCGTTGTCGCGCACGCGCAGGCGGTATTTGCCGTCGATGTGTTCGCCCTCAAGCCACAGCTGCGGGGCTGTTGGCTGCTCTTGCAGGGCGTCGAGGGCGTTGCCGATCAAGTTGAGCAGGATCTGCTCAAGCCGGGTTTGATCGATCTTGAGGTCGGCATCGCTGAAGTGTCGTTGCAGTTCAATGCCGGAGCCTTCAAGACGGCTGGCGAGAAGTTGCAGCACGGCTTCGACCGCTTTGTTCAGGTTGGCCTGGCCATGATCGTCGCCGCGTCGGGCAAACGAGCGCAGGTTGGCAGTGATGCGGCCCATGCGGTCAACCAGGTTATTAATGGTGCTGAGGTTGTTGGCCGCAACGGTCAGGTCGCCGCGCTCCAAAAAGCGCACGGTATTGCCGGACAGGGTGCGCAGGGCCGCCAGAGGCTGGTTCAGTTCGTGGGCAATGCTGGTGGACATTTGCCCGATGGCCGCCAGTTTTCCGGCCTGCACCAGTTCGTCCTGGGCACGGCGCAGGGTTTCTTCGGCCTGGCGCCGCTCGCGAATCTGGCCTTTGAGGCGTTCGTTGCTGGCGCGCAAGTGAGCGGTGCGCTCAGTGATTTTGCGTTCCAGCTGGCTATTGGCCTCTTGCAAGGCCTCGCGGGCTGCCAGCCGGGTGGCGATAACTTTGCGCCGTTCATTCCAAGCAATCAGCAGAAAGGCCAGTAGCGCAAACGCACCTGCCAGCAGCATGCCCTGGTTGGCAGCTTCACGGCGCAGGTCCTGCAAGGGCGTCAGCAGGGTGATGTCCCACGGCGTGTCGTTAAGCCTGCGGGTTTGTGCCAGATAGCTGACTTCTTTGTCGTCGGTCACCACTTCGCTGTTGGCGGTAAAGGTGACTTTTTCAACGCCGTCGCCCAGTCGCTCGCGCTCAAGGGGTTCGAGTTCGATCAGCGGCCACCAGTAGTACTGCAGGCTGCGGGCCAGCTTCTCTTTGATGTCAGCAGTTAGCGGGCGTACCGACTTGAGCCGCCGGCTTGGATCGCTGGACAGAATAATGATGCCGTTTTCATCGCTCACGTAGGCTTCAAGGCGCGCGCGTTGCCAGCGTTCTTCAAGGGCTTCGAGACGCACTTTGATCACCGCGACGCCAATGATCTTGCCTTGTTCTTCCAGGCCATGGGCCAGGTAATAGCCCGGCTCGCCCGTGGTGCTGCCAATGCCATAGAAACGCCCGGGCTGGCCGCGTACCGCGTCCTGAAAATAGGCGCGGAAAGACAAGTCCTCACCCAGGTAACTGTCGACATCACGCCAGTTACTGGTGGCGACGACCCGGCCAGTGGTGTCGAGCACGTAGATTGCCCGGCTGCGGCTGCGGCGGTTCAAGCCTTCGAGGTATTGATTGACGGCGACCCGGTTTTGCACGCTCGGGTCAGCCAGTAATGAGGACACACTGGACTCCAGCTCTAGCAGGCTGGGCAGGTAAGTGTATTTGCTCAGTTCGCTTTCGACCGTGCGCGCGTGCAGTTCAAGCTGACGCTCGCCGCTTTCGCTCAGGGTGGTAATGCCAAAATGTTCACTGATGCGGTAACCCGCATAACCTAACCCGATCATCATCAGGATAATCAGCGGCGGCAGCAGCAAGTGACGAAGCAGACGTGGTTTCACGGCAAGTGAGGGCGGGGCACCGCGATAAAGGTTGGGGTCGCATTTCATCACAGATGCCTTGGGTCAACCACTGCGCAATGGCAGCTGATTAACTGATATCACCTGTAGGAGCGAGCTTGTCTCGCGATCTTTTAGAAGATCAAAAGATCGCGAGACAAGCTCGCTCCTACGAGGTGTGGTGCTATTTAGTGCTGCAGGATTTTGGCGAGGAAGTGCTGGGCACGCTCGGAACGGGCGCTTACGTCACCGAAGAATTCTTCTTTCTCACAGTCTTCAACGATCTTGCCCTGGTCCATAAAGATCACCCGGTTGGCCACCTTGCGTGCAAAACCCATTTCGTGGGTCACGCACATCATGGTCATGCCTTCGTGGGCCAGTTGCACCATCACGTCGAGGACTTCGTTCACCATTTCCGGGTCGAGTGCCGAGGTCGGTTCGTCGAACAGCATGACGATCGGGTCCATGGCCAAGGCGCGGGCAATCGCGACACGCTGCTGCTGACCGCCAGACAACTGGCCAGGGTGCTTGTGGGCATGGGCCGACAAACCCACGCGCTCCAGCAGTTCCAGGCCTTTTTTGGTGGCTTCTGCTTTGCTGCGACCCAGTACCTTGATCTGCGCAATGGTCAGGTTTTCGGTGATGGTCATGTGCGGGAACAGTTCGAAATGCTGGAACACCATGCCAACGCGCGAACGCAGTTTTGGCAGGTTGGTCTTCGGGTCGGCAATCGATGTGCCGTCAACCACGATGTCGCCTTTCTGGAACGGTTCAAGGGCGTTGACGCACTTGATCAAGGTCGATTTACCCGAGCCCGACGGGCCGCAGACTACAACCACTTCGCCTTTTTTGACTTCGGTACTGCAATCGGTCAGTACCTGGAAGTCCCCGTACCACTTGTTGATGTTCTTGATCGAGATCATACGGCAAACCTTTTTTGCAGACGCTTGACCAGCAGCGAGGCGGAAAAGCTGATGATGAAATACACCAGACCGGCGAAAATCAGGAATTCGTTGGAGCGGCCGATGATATCGCCACTGGAGCGCGAAGCATTGAGGAAATCAACCAGGCCCACGGTGTAAACCAGCGAGGTGTCCTGGAACAAAATGATGCTTTGCTGCAACAGCAACGGGGTCATCTTGCGAAACGCCTGAGGCAGGATGATCAGGCGCATGGCCTGGCCGTAGCTCATGCCCAGCGCTTTGGCTGCGCCCATCTGGCCTTTGGGAATCGACTGCACACCGGCCCGTACGATTTCGCAAAAGTAGGCGGCTTCGAACATGACGAAAGCCACCATGCACGACTCGAAAGCCCCGATTGGCGTGTCTTTACCGGTGATCCAGCGCAGCACGAACGGCACGGCCAGGTAGAACCAGGTAATAACCAGCAGCAGCGGGATCGAACGGAAGTAGTTCACGTAAGCGCCGGCCAGGTTGGCCAGCCACTTGCTGGACGACAAGCGCATCAATGCCAGCACGGTGCCGAGTGCAACGCCACCGATAACCCCGAGCACCATCAGCTTCAAGGTCATGATCATGCCGTTCCACAGGCCCGGCAGGGCTGGAACGATACCGCTGAAATCGAAGAAGTCCATTATTTACCCCCCAAAGACATCAGACCGGGTACGGCGACTTTCTTCTCGATCAGACGCATCAGCAACATCAGGCTCATGTTCAGGGTGAAGTAGATCAGCGTGGCCAGGGTGAAGGCTTCAAACAGGTTGGCGGAGAACTCGGCCGTCTGTTTGGTTTGCGCCAGCAGTTCCATCAAACCGATCAGGGACGCCACCGAGGAGTTCTTGAACACGTTGAGGAACTCAGAGGTGAGCGGCGGAATGATGATGCGGTAAGCCTGGGGCAGCAGCACGTTCCAGTAAATTTGCGACAAGCTGAAACCCATGGCCCGGGCAGCCGACTCCTGGCCGCGCGGCAAGGCTTCGATACCGGTGCGCACTTGCTCGCACACCCGTGCGGCGGTAAACAGACCCAGACACACCACCACGCTCAGGTAGGCCGAGGTCGTCGGGTTGAGGTCTTGCTTGTACCAGTCCTGCAGGTTTTGCGGCAGCAGATCGGGTACCAGGAAGTACCACATGAACAGCTGAACCAGCAGGGGTACGTTACGGAAAATTTCCACGTAAACCGTGGCGATACCCGCGATAAAACGGTTCGGCAAGGTGCGCATCACGCCCAGCAGCGAACCCAGTATCAGCGCGACAATCCAGGCGACAACAGCGATCGCGATGGTCCAGCCCAGTCCGGTAATAAACCAGTCGAGATACGTCTCGCTGCCTACGCCGGTGGACTTGAAGAATACGCTCCAGTCCCAGTTGTAATTCATTCAGGGTCTCCCCTCAGATGGGTCTATAGACAAGCACTTGCTTCAGGGAATCCGTTCTCTCCGACAGTGCAGTCGGGCACACGCGTCCCGCTCGACAACCAGCGGTTCGAGTGCTTACTTATGGCTAGTACCGCAGGTGATAAAAGCGCCCGAGCGGAGTCATTCACGCTCGGGGGCTGGTCAAAAATCAGATTTTGACGTCAGGCGCAGGCTTGTCATTTGGAGTGGCGATCAGGGCTTTAAGTTGGTCGCTCATCGGGAACTGGAGGTTCAGACCTTTTGGCGGGATAGGGGACTGGAACCACGTCTTGTAGGAGTCGTTAACTTTGCCCGACTTGTAGTAAGCAACAATGGCGTCATCTACAGCCTTTTTGAAGTCCGGGTCGCCTTTGCGCACCATGCAGCCGTAGATTTCGTACGACTGTGGTGTACCTGTTACGGCCCAGTCATCCGGCTTCTTGGCTTTGGCCATTTCACCGGCCAGCAGGGCGTCGTCCATCATGAAGGCAACCGCACGGCCCGACTCAAGCATGTTGAAGGCTTCGCCGTGGTCTTTCGCCGAGATCACGTTCATGCCCATCTGCTTGTCAGCGTTCATGGCCTTGAGGATACGCTCGGAGGTAGTACCTGCGGTGGTGACGACGTTTTTGCCTTTCAGGTCAGCGAAATCTTTGTACTGCGAGTCCTTTTTGGACAGCAGACGGGTACCGATTTCGAAGATGCCGACCGAGAAATCCACTTGTTGAGCGCGTTCGGCGTTGTTGGTGGTGGAGCCACATTCAACGTCAACGGTACCGTTTTGTACCAGCGGGATACGGGTCTGGGAGGTGACCAGGTTGTACTTGACCTTAAGGTCAGGCATGTCCAGGTCTTTTTTCAGCGCTTCAACGATTGCCAGTTGCACATCATGGGAATAGCCAACCGGCTTGCCTGATGCGTCAGCGATGTAAGAAAACGGAATGGAGGAGTCACGATGCCCAAGGGTGATGGTGCCGGATTCTTTGATTTTCTTCAGTGTGCCGGTCAGTTCAGCGGCGAATACTGGAGTGCTAATCAGAGCTACAGCAATGGCTGCACTCAAAAGTTGCGGAACGATGCGCATCGATTTTTCCTCGACATTGTTTTTTTTATTTGAGCCCGTTCACGAGCTCTTTAGGTACTTCGAAACGCTAAACAGATTAAACGCTGTTTTCGCATTCGGCCCTGAGTGTAGAGCATGAGTCATGCCAGAGACGGAATTAAACTTCAACTTATTGATTTATATAGGTTTTAAAGTTTTTCTAGGTGAGGGTTGGAGGGCGTTGCGCCCGGAAAGCCGAATAGCAGGGCGATAAGCGTTCGGAAAACCGAATGAGGAAATACCGCTTATCGGTGTGGGAGATGCAACACCGCGATCTTTCTATGTTTAAAAGATCGCGGGGTTTACACCTGCAATGGCGCACTCATACGTGAAGGGGTTAAGCCGCTTCAACCTTGCGCTGCTTGAGGTTCAGGCTGGCCATGTAGTGCGCCAGGCGCTCTTGCTCGGCGGCAGTGGTGAACAGGCCCAATTTGGTCCGGCGCCACAGGATGTCCTGCGCATCCAGTGCCCATTCCTGGCGGCACAGGTAGTCCACCTCGCGGCTATAGAGGCCGCTGCCGATGTGCTCACCCATCTCGCTCAAGCTTTGCACGCCGTCCAGCAACTGCCAGGAGCGGCTGCCATAGGTAATTGCCCAGCGTTTGGCAATAGCCGCGTCCAACCAGTTGTGTTTGCTGATCAAGGCCGCGCTCAGGGCTTGAGGCGTGGTCATGTCTTCGCCGCCCGGCAAGGTCGCTGTGGCCGTCCAGCTCGGTTTGATCTGGGTGAAGAACGGTGTCAGTTGCGCCATGGCCGACTCGGCCAGTTTGCGGTAGGTGGTCAACTTGCCACCGAACACGGACAGCAGCGGGGCTTCGCCCGAAGCGCCTGACAGAGACAAGGTGTAATCGCGGGTTACCGCTGACGGGTTGTCCGACTCGTCATTGCACAGTGGGCGTACGCCCGAGTAGGTGCGCAGAATGTCGTCACGGCTCAGTTGCTGCTTGAAGTGCGAGTTGACCACGTTCAACAGGTAATCGGTTTCTGCCTCGGTGATGCTGACCTTGGCCGGGTCGCCCGTGTATTCGCGGTCTGTGGTGCCAATGATGGTGAACTGGTCCAGGTACGGAATGGTGAAAACTATCCGCTGGTCTTCGTTCTGCAAAATAAACGCGTTAGGCGCGTCATACAGTTTGGGCACGATCAGGTGGCTGCCTTGAATCAGGCGGATACCGTACGGCGAGTCCAGTTTCAGATCCTCTTTAATAAACTTGGCAACCCAGGGGCCGGCAGCGTTTACCAAGGCTTTGGCGCGAATCGAAAACAGGCTGCCGTCAGCTCGCTCAAAGTTCAATTCCCACAGGCCTTTACTACGTTGCGCGCCGACGCAGCGAGTCTGGGTGTGGATGTGAGCGCCGTTTTCACGCGCAGACATGGCATTGAGTACGACAAGGCGAGCGTCATCGACCCAGCAATCGGAGTATTCGAAGCCTTTAGTGATTTCAGGCTTGAGCGGGCTGTCGGCGCCGAATTTAAGGCTCACAGAACCGGCGAGTTTTTCGCGTTTACCCAAGTTGTCGTATAGAAACAGACCCGCACGAATCATCCACGCCGGACGCAGGTGCGGGCGATGCGGTAATACAAAGCGCATGGGTTTGACGATGTGCGGGGCTTTGGCCAGCAACACTTCACGCTCGGCCAGGGCTTCGCGCACCAAGCGGAACTCGTAGTGTTCAAGGTAGCGCAGGCCGCCGTGAATCAGCTTGCTGCTGGCAGACGAGGTATGGCTGGCCAGGTCGTCTTTTTCGCACAGGAATACCGACAGGCCGCGACCTGCAGCGTCAGCCGCAATGCCGACACCGTTGATCCCGCCGCCAATCACGGCAACGTCGTATACCTCTGAGAGGGGGGTGGCAGGCAAGGTGGTCAAGGGCATGTCGGGGCCTCGCGTTGTTCACGCATATTTGAATTCGAACATTAATGTTCATTTTCGAAAATGTTAGCGGATAAAGACGCGCACAGCCAGCTTACTTCGATTGAAAAAACTCATCGAAGAGCGTTGAAAGGAAGATTTTCGAACATTTAGGTTGGGGAGGGCGTTTTGTGGGAGCGGGCTTGCTCGCGATTCAGGCGACACGGTCGCCCTGAATCACGGTGTAGATGCCATCGCGAGCAAGCCCGCTCCCACACATATGGCTTAAACCACTTCGAGGCGGATTTTGTTCTGTGCCAGCAATTGGGTCAGTTCAGGCACCGGGTGCTGGTCGGTCACCAGGCAGTCAATCAAGCTGATCGGGCCCAGTCGTACCATGGCATTACGGCCGAATTTGCTGGAGTCCGCCGCCAGAATCACTTGTCGGGCGTTGGAGATAATGGCCTGAGAAACGCGCACTTCCTGGTAGTCGAAATCCAGCAAGCTGCCATCCGAATCAATACCGCTGATGCCGATCAGGGCGAAATCGAATTTGAACTGATTAATAAAGTCGACGCTGGCCTGACCCACGATGCCGCCGTCTCGGCGTACGTTGCCGCCGGCTATCAGCACTTCAAAGTCGTCTTTGGCGCTGAGAATTGAGGCAACGTGCAGGTTGTTGGTGATGATTTTCAGGTGGTTATGGTTGAGCAGCGCCCGGGCAATCGACTCGGTGGTGGTGCCGATGTTGATGAAAATCGAGGCGTGGTCAGGAATCTGGGCGGCGATAGCTTCACCGATACGGCGTTTTTCATCGCGCATCTGGTCGGCGCGCATGGCGTAGGCCGTGTTTTCAACGCTGGAGTCGTAGGCCGCGCCACCGTGATAACGACGCAGCAAATCGGCCTCGGCCAACTGGTTGATGTCGCGGCGGATAGTCTGCGGTGTAACAACGAACAACTGAGCCATTTCCTCGATGCTGACATAGCCGCGCTCGCGAACGAGTTCGAGGATCTGCTGTTGGCGTGGAGGCAGATTCATGGAGTTTCCTTTGGGCGGCGAAGCAAAAGTCGCTCATGATGCCGCAGGAAGGCCCCGACCTGCTACACACAGGTGCCATGAATACAGATATGACAACGGGCGCGAAGGGCGCCCGTTGGGTGTTTTACCGGCAATTGAGCCGTGCTGGCTTACGTGCTGGCTTAGTTGCTTTCTTCGTGGGGTTCCCAGTCGCGTGTACGCTCTACGGCCTTTTTCCAGCCAGCGTAGAGCTTCTCTTTGCTCGCTTCTTCAAGCTGAGGTTCGAATTCGCGCTCGATCACCGCTTTGCTGCGCAATTCATCCAGGCTGCCCCAGAAACCGCAAGCCAGACCAGCCAGGTAGGCGGCGCCCAAGGCTGTGGTTTCGCGCATTTGCGGGCGTTCGACCATGGTGCCGAGGATGTCAGCCTGAAATTGCATCAAGAAGTTGTTGGCCACCGCGCCACCGTCAACGCGCAAGGCTTTCAGGCGTTCGCCCGAGTCCTGCTGCATGGCGTCGAGTACGTCGCGGGTCTGGTAGGCAATCGACTCAAGGGCTGCACGAATAATGTGGTCTACCCGTACGCCACGGGTCAGGCCGAACAATGCGCCACGGGCATACGGGTCCCAGTAAGGCGCGCCCAGACCGGTAAACGCAGGCACCAGATACACGCCATTGCTGTCTTTGACCTTGTTGGCAAAGTATTCGGTGTCATGTGCATCGTTGATGATTTTCAGCTCGTCGCGTAGCCATTGCACTGTCGAGCCGCCGTTGAAGACCGCACCTTCCAGCGCATAAGCCACTTCACCGCGTGGGCCGCAAGCGATGGTGGTCAGCATGCCGTGGGTGGACTGGACCGCTTTAGTGCCGGTGTTCATCAGCAGGAAGCAGCCGGTGCCATAGGTATTTTTGGCCTGGCCCGGCTCGACGCACATCTGGCCAAACAACGCGGCTTGCTGGTCACCGGCAATCCCGCCGATGGCGATGCCGCTTTTGGTGCGGCCATAGATTTCGGAAGAGGATTTAACCTCTGGCAGCATTTCGCGCGGGATATCCAGCACATCCAGCATCTTGGCATCCCACTCCAGAGTGTGGATGTTGAAGAGCATGGTGCGCGAGGCGTTGGTGTAGTCGGTGACGTGGGTCTTGCCGCCGGTAAATTTCCAGATCAGCCAGCTGTCGACGGTACCGAACAGCAATTCGCCTTTGCGCGCGCGCTCACGGCTACCTTCGACGTTGTCGAGGATCCACTTGAGTTTGGTGCCGGAGAAGTACGGGTCGGTGACCAGACCGGTGGTTTCGCGGATGTACTGTTCATGACCACCACGCTTGAGCTGTTCGCAGATTTCGGTGCTGCGACGGCATTGCCAGACGATGGCGTTGTAGATCGGGCGACCGCTGATTTTGTCCCACACCACCGTGGTTTCACGCTGGTTGGTGATACCGATTGCCGCTACCTGGTCGTGGTGCAGACCGGCCTGGGCCAGCGCTTCGACCATGACCGCGCTCTGGGTGGCGAAGATTTCCATCGGGTCATGTTCAACCCAGCCGGCTTGCGGGTAATGCTGTTGAAACTCGCGTTGCGCGGTGCAGACCACGTTGGCGTCACGATCAAAAATGATCGCTCGCGAACTGGTAGTGCCTTGGTCCAGCGCAATGATGTAGTTCTTATTCTGAATGTCGGTCATGGGGTTGCCTTGCAGAATGAAGTAATGGTTTCCGGGCGCGAGCAGGTTACGGGCAGTAGTCTCATGCGCCCCGTTTCATAAGTCGATATCAGGACGCTTGGGTTTTAACCTCGGCGACCGCTGGAGCGTGCGCAGGTGCGGACTCTGGCTGGGGCAAGTGACGGGCAATCAGCCCGCGATAAATGGCCGCGCCGAGGCAGGCACCGACGATGGGTGCAAAAATTGGAATCAGGAAATAAGGAATATCGCGGCCACCAGTGAAGGAAATTTCGCCCCAGCCAGCAAAGAAAGTCATCAGTTTAGGTCCGAAGTCACGCGCCGGGTTCATCGCAAAGCCGGTCAGCGGGCCCATCGAGCTGCCGATCACGGCAATCAACAGACCAATCAGCAGTGGCGCCAGCGGACCGCGTGGCAGGCCATTCTTGTCGTCGGTGAGGGCCATGATCACGCCCATGAGGATGGCGGTGATCACCACTTCAACGAGGAAGGCTTGCAACGTGGAGAGCGCCGGGTGCGGATAAGTCGAGAAGACCGAGGCTAATTCGAGGCTGGCCTGGCTGCCGCGAACCATGTTGTGCGCTTGTTCATAATCGAAGAACAAATTGCTGTAGAGCGTATAAACCAACGCCGCCGCACAAAAGGCACCGGCCACTTGAGCAAGGATGTAGAACGGCAGTTTACGTTTATCAAAATCGGTAAACAGGCACAGCGCAATGCTGACCGCCGGATTCAGATGTGCACCGGAAACCCCGGCTGTCAGGTAAATCGCCATGCTGACGCCAATGCCCCAGATGATGCTGATTTCCCATAAGCCAAAGCTGGCGCCCGCGACCTTGAGAGCCGCAACGCATCCTGTACCGAAAAATATGAGCAGTGCAGTGCCGAGAAATTCGGCGAGGCACTGACCTGAAAGCTTGGGGTGCTGCGTTGCAGTCGTCATTTGAAACCTCTTTGTTGTTGTTTTTTGACGTCGTTAGTCAGGGGTGGCAGTGCAGCGGTACAGAAAAAACAGATGCCGTTTTTTTGGAAATTCATGGGTCGGTAACAGAACATAGGTAATAGGCGGTATGTTCAGATTCGAAAAATATAGACAACAAACACTGCTGTCAAAGGTCGAAAGTGAACGATGCGCCACATTCTGACTTTCACATGAGTTTTTGGTGCTGGTTTTATGTAAGAAAAAAATACAAATTGGCAGGAAAGGGTGTAACGTTTCAGCGCTAAATAGTGCCGGGAAGTCCATTCCAGCGCGTTTTTTATCGGCTAATGGCCTAAAATCCGGCCCTGGATTCTTTAGTCAACTGACCACAGGGGCTGTCATGACGCCTGCATTGGACCTGCTGAAAAAAGTTCGCGCCGAACATCGAGTACACAGCTACGAGCATGACCCGAAGGCCGCGTCCTACGGGCTGGAGGCGGCAGAAAAGCTCAATCTCGAACCGGCTCAAGTGTTCAAGACGCTGTTGGCCAGCAGTGAAAAGAGTGAGTTATTGGTGGCGGTTGTACCGGTCGTCGGAAGTCTTGACCTTAAAGCGCTGGCGCAGGCGGCCGGGGTCAAAAAAGTCGAAATGGCTGACCCTGCGGCAGCTCAACGTGCCACTGGCTACCTGTTGGGCGGGATCAGCCCGCTGGGACAAAAGAAGCGTCTGCGAACGTTTATTGATGAAAGCGCCAAGGCGTTCGAGACGATTTATGTCAGCGCCGGACGGCGCGGGCTGGAAGTGGAGCTGGCTCCGGCCGTGCTGGCTGAGCACACGCAGGCCAAGTTTGCAGAGATCGGGCGGGTATAAAACGGTATGAGCTAGCTTGTCTCGCGATCTTTTAACTATCAAAAGATCGCGGGACAAACCATTCGTATCACTGAGCGGTGCTGAAACGCCTTACGCCGGATTCCGAGTGAGGGATCTGAGCCGCTGTACTGCCGCTGCCCTGAAACATCACCAAGTGTTCTGCCGCCACCCGGATGCCGACTTCTGTGCCGGGTGCGTGATCAGCATGGCTTGGGAAAATCGACTCCAGCTGGCTGCCCGTGGGTAGTTGCAAGCGGTACAGGGTCGATGCACCAAGGAAGGTTTTGCCGATGATTTTGGCTTTAAGCGCGCTATCGGGGGCGTAGACGATGTCATCCGGGCGCAGCAGGACATCAACAGCCCCGCCAGTTGGCCAGCTATAAGCCCGGTTGCCGCGCAATACGCCCAACTCGGTCTGTACCGACTCAGGGCTGAGCAATTGCCCACGAATGAAATAGCCTTGGCCGATAAAGCTCGCTACATATGGCGTCAGCGGCTCGTGGTAGAGGTTGTAGGGCGTATCCCACTGCTCCAGACGACCCTCTTTAAACACCCCCACATGATCACTGACGGCGAAGGCTTCTTCCTGATCGTGGGTCACCAGAATGGCACTGGTGCCACGCGCTTTAAGAATGTCGCGCACTTCATGGCTCAGCTTGCGGCGCAATTCACCGTCAAGGTTCGAGAAGGGTTCGTCCAGCAACAGCAGTTGGGGCTCCGGAGCCAAGGCCCGGGCGAGCGCAACGCGTTGCTGTTGGCCACCCGAAAGCTCGTGCGGGAAGCGCTTGCCCAGGTCTTTTAGATTGACCAGTTCCAGCAGTTCTTCGATCACGCGGTCTTTGTTCGGGTGCTTGCGAATGCCGAACGCAATGTTGTCGGCCACGCTCAAGTGTGGGAACAGGGCGTAGTCCTGAAACACCATGCCGATGCGACGTTTCTCCGGGGCCAAGGTAAAACCGGCACTGGAGATAACTTCGCCCGCGAGCTGGATTTCACCCTGTTGCACCGGCTCAAAACCGGCAATTGCCCGTAGCGTTGTGGTTTTGCCGCAACCCGAGGAGCCGAGCAGGCAGCCAATATCACCGGCATTGAGGTGCAGGTTAAGGTTCTGCACCACGCTCTGTCCTTGATAGCCACAGGCCAGATCCCGCAGGTTGAGCAATAGCGGCTGACTCATGCGGGTTGGTACGCAGGTTTGACCAGAAACTCGAGCAACGCTTTTTGCGCGTGCAGGCGGTTTTCCGCTTGGTCCCAGGCTACAGAGCGCGGGTCGTCCAGCAGGTCGAGGCTGATTTCTTCACCACGGTGAGCGGGCAGGCAGTGCATGAACAAGACGTCTTCGGCGGCCAGGTCAAGCAGGGCGCGGTCAACCTGGTATGGCGCAAACAGTTTCAGGCGTTTGGCGGTTTCTTCTTCCTGGCCCATGGAGGTCCACACGTCTGTGCTGACCAGGTGAGCGCCCAACACCGCTTCACGCGGGTCACGCACGATGCTCACGCGATCGCCGGCCAACGCCACGAACTCAGGGTTCGGCTCGTAGCCTTCAGGGCAGGCCACGCGCAGGTGGAAGTCGAACTGGATGGCCGCTTCTATATAGCTGTTGCACATGTTGTTGCCGTCACCGATCCAGGCCACGGTTTTGCCTTTGATCGAGCCACGGTGTTCGAGGAAGGTTTGCATGTCGGCCAGCAACTGGCACGGGTGCAGGTCATCGGACAGGCCGTTGATTACCGGGACGCGCGAATTGGCGGCGAATTCGGTCAGGGTGTTGTGGCCAAAAGTACGGATCATCACGGCGTCGAGCATGCGCGACATTACAATTGCGCAGTCGCCAATCGGCTCACCGCGGCCCAATTGAGTGTCGCGAGGGGACAGGAAAATAGCCTGGCCGCCCAACTGGATCATGCCGGCTTCAAATGACAGACGGGTGCGGGTCGATGACTTTTCGAAAATCATGCCCAGGACGCGGTTTTTCAAAGGTTCGAAGAGAACGCCGCGATCACGCAGGTCTTTTAGCTCGATACCGCGACGGATGACGCTGACTAGCTCTTCGGGCGTGCAATCCATCAGGGAGAGAAAGTGCCTTGCGCTCATCATTAACTACCTTCTTTGCAACGACCGCAGAACTCAAAGCCGGGTTTTTCGGAAAAACGGCGAGACCTGCGGCGAAAGCCGCACGGGGCGACGAAATAGGGGAAGGCGCGATCTTATAAGGAAATGTCGCGTCTTGCCAATATGGGTCACGTTTTGAGGTTTATGCGAGTCTTGCGCTGCATGAGCGCGCGGCTGAAACCACGGTTAAGTGATTCGCCTCACCTCAGCTGCCCAGTTGTACACTGCCCTCAGGTTGTTTTGCAATTCTCAGTGAACGTGGGGCATTACTGCCCACGTGTGCAAAGCAGGAATGTGAGATGAAGTTGCGACGATTGTCTGTCTGGGAGACCGAGCGTCATGCTCGGCTTTCCGTTACAATGCGCCACCGTGCCGACAACTGAGTCGGAAAGTTCAGCCGAGGTGCTCCATGGATATCATCGAAACTATCAAAGATCAGATTGCCAACAATACCGTTCTGCTTTACATGAAAGGCGCTCCGAATGCCCCGCAGTGCGGCTTTTCGGCTAAAGCGTCCCAGGCCATCATGGCCTGCGGTGAGAAGTTCGCGTACGTGGACATCCTGCAGAACCCTGAAATCCGTGCCAATCTGCCGAAATACGCGAACTGGCCAACCTTCCCGCAATTGTGGGTGGCGGGCGAGTTGGTTGGCGGTAGCGATATTATTGTTGAGATGGCTGCAGATGGCTCTTTGCAGACGTTGATCAAAGAAGCGACTGCAAAAGCGGCCGCGGCCAAAACTGAAGCTTAATGGCTGACGTTGCTGCTACTTGAGTGATCAAGTAGCAGCCCATAAAAAAGCCCCGCCTCTGTATAAACAGGGCGGGGCTTTTTTGTGGGCGTTAGTTACTCACCCATCTGCGATTGCAGGTAATTCTCAATACCGATTTTATCGATCAGGCCCAACTGAGTTTCCAGCCAGTCGATATGTTCTTCTTCGGATTCCAGAATATCTTCCAGAAGTTCACGGCTACCAAAGTCGCCAACAACTTCGCAGTGGGCGATGGCTGCTTTGAGATCAGCGTGGCCGGTACGCTCAATGCGCAGGTCGCACTCAAGCATTTCCTTGGTGTGCTCACCAATGTGCAGCTTGCCCAGGTCTTGAACGTTCGGCAGGCCTTCCAGGAACAGGATGCGCTTGATCAGCTTGTCAGCGTGCTTCATCTCGTCGATGGATTCGTTGTATTCGTGTTTGCCTAACTTTTCCAGGCCCCAATCTTGATACATACGTGCATGCAAGAAGTATTGGTTGATCGCAACCAGCTCGTTACCGAGGATTTTATTGAGGTGCTGGATGACTGAAATATCGCCTTTCATCGCGAGGGCCTGCCTTAGTTAACCGTATATAAGGCAGAGTTTGATCTGCGTATTAACGACTGTCAAACCTAAGTGTTTGAATAATAAATGAAAATTAATCGGAATAAGAATGTTTGTGTTCCGCGTTTTGGCCCTAAGTACTTGAATTTTTGGCATAAAAAAACCGGACGTTAAGTCCGGTTCATTAGAAACTTGATAATTACGCTGCAGAAAATTCTGCTGGAAAACCCAAGGCCGCCTGGCTGGCTTGAAGCGAGGTCAGGGTTTCGCGAACCACTTGCTTGGCCAGGCAAGCACATTTGCCGCATTGGCTGGCGACGCCGGTGGCTTCGCGCACTTCTCGGTAGCTGCAGCAACCTTCGTAGATTGCATCGCGGATTTTTCCGTCAGTAACGCCAGTGCAGAGGCAAACGTACATAAATAAGAACCATCGCTGGTTGGGATTCAATGAAACGGATCTTAATGTTAACGAGAATGATTGTCAAAGTAGATTGGGGCGCGGTGGGGGGTTGTTCAGGTTGAGCAGACGAACGGTGTATGATGCCGCTCTTTTTACGCGGTGATCGGGTAGCAAGCCTGTTGTTTCTCAAGGGCTTTGCAGCCGGATCCCGTTTTTCACGTCGCACCCAGGAGATATCCAATGAGCGTACTCGTAGGCAAACAAGCCCCTGACTTCACCGTCGCAGCCGTACTCGGCAATGGCGAAATCGTTGATAGCTTCACGCTGTCCTCCGCTATCAAAGGCAAATACGGCCTGGTGTTCTTCTACCCACTGGACTTCACCTTCGTTTGCCCATCGGAACTGATCGCTCTGGATCACCGTATTCCTGAGTTCCAGGCGCGTAACGTTGAAGTGGTTGCAGTCTCTATCGACTCCCATTTCACTCATAACGCATGGCGCAACACCCCGGTGAACAATGGCGGTATCGGCCAGGTGAAATACACCATGGCTGCCGACATCAACCACGCGATCTGCAAAGCCTACGACGTTGAAACTGAAGGAGGCGTAGCACTGCGCGGCGCATTCCTGATCGATGACAAGGGCGTTGTTCGCTCCCAGATCGTTAACGACCTGCCACTGGGTCGCAACATGGACGAGCTGCTGCGTCTGGTTGATGCACTGCAATTCCACGAAGAGCACGGCGAAGTGTGCCCGGCTAACTGGAAGAAAGGCGACAAAGGCATGACCGCTTCGACTGAAGGCGTTGCGGCTTACCTGACTGAGAATGCTGGCAAGCTGTAAGCTTTTTGGCGGCATAAAAAAACCGGACCCTGGGTCCGGTTTTTTTATGTGCGGTGGTTAGCCTGAACGACGTGATCAGTCGTTGAAGTCTTTCCAACCGCCCATTTGCTTCCAGCTGTTGACGATGCCACAGAACAGCTCAGCGGTTTTTTCGGTGTCGTAACGCGCCGAGTGCGCCTCACGTCCGTCAAAGTCGATGTCGGCTGCCTGGCAGGCCTTGGCCAGGACGGTCTGGCCATACGCCAGGCCAGCCAGGGTTGCGGTGTCGAAGCTCGAGAACGGGTGAAACGGGTTACGTTTCATGTCCAGACGCGCCACGGCCGCATTCAGAAAGCCCAGGTCGAAGCTGCTGTTATGACCTACCAGGATGGCGCGTTTGCAACCATTGGCCTTTAGCGCTTTGCGCACACCCCGGAAGATGTCTGTCAGCGCTGTTTCTTCACTGACCGCCATACGCAGCGGATGGTCCAGCTTGATGCCGGTGAACTCCAGGGCTGCGGCTTCGATGTTGGCGCCTTCAAAAGGCTCCACACGGTGGAAATAGGTGTGTTCCGGGAACACAAAGCCTCTTTCGTCCATGCCGATGGTGACTGCCGCAATTTCCAGCAGCGCGTCGGTAGCGCTATTGAAGCCGCCGGTTTCAACATCGATTACGACCGGCAGGTAGCCGCGAAAACGCTCGGCCATCGGATGGCGCGAACCGCCGCCATGACCGCCCTCGTGCTCGTCATCAAAATGGTCGTCGCTCACGCGTTTTCCTCCAGCAGGCGCCAGCGCAGTTTTTCACCGGCGCGCAGCGGGATTACGTTCAGCTCGCCGAAAGGCAGGCTGCTTGGGGCGGTCCACTCTTCGCGAACCAGGGTGATGTGTTCGGTGCTCGGCGCCAGGCCGTAGAAACGCGGGCCATTCAAGCTGGCAAAGGCTTCGAGCTTGTCCAGCGCATTGCGCTGTTCAAACGCTTCGGCATAGAGCTCGATAGCAGCATAGGCGGTATAGCAGCCGGCACAACCGCAGGCGGCTTCTTTGGCATGCTGGGCATGCGGTGCCGAGTCAGTGCCCAGAAAGAACTTCGCACTGCCGCTGGTGGCCGCATCCAGCAGGGCTTCCTGGTGGGTGTTGCGCTTGAGAATCGGCAGGCAATAGAAGTGCGGGCGAATACCGCCAACCAACATGTGGTTGCGGTTGTACAGCAGGTGATGCGCGGTAATGGTTGCGCCTACGTTGGCCGAAGCCTCGTTGACGAACTGGACCGCGTGCGACGTGGTGATGTGTTCAAACACCACTTTCAACGTCGGGAATCGCTCCACAACACGACGCAAATGCTCTTCGATGAAGACCTTTTCGCGATCGAACACGTCGATATCGGCGCGGGTCACTTCACCGTGGATCAGCAAAGGCATGCCGACTTCTGCCATGGTTTCCAGGACCGGGAAGATCCCATCGATGCTGGTCACGCCCGAGTCGGAGTTGGTTGTTGCGCCAGCCGGATACAGCTTGGCAGCGTGTACATAGCCGCTGGCTTTGGCTGTACGAATGTCTTCTGGCTGTGTTCGGTCGGTGAGGTAGAGCACCATCAGCGGTTCGAAACGGCTGCCAGCCGGGCGAGCAGCGAGAATGCGCTGTCGATAGGCATCGGCTTCAGCTGCGTTACGCACCGGAGGTACGAGGTTAGGCATGATGATGGCGCGGCCAAAGGTGCGCGCAACATCCGCCACAGTGTGAGGCAACACAGCACCATCGCGAAGATGAATGTGCCAGTCGTCGGGACGCAGCAGGGTCAGGCGGTCAGACATTGGGGGGATTCCAGGCGGGTCAAACTGATGCGAATGCTACCGGAAAAGACTCTCTCAGGCACTCGCTATCAAGTTTTAGCTGCGTTAACCGATACATTCGAGGTATGTCGTAAAAACGGTGAACGGTGTTTTGCCAGTAACCATCTGCGGAGCCCTCAGTGCGCCAGCGTTATTTCATCCTGCTCAGCTTGTTTGCCAGCGTTCCTGCCATGGCCCTGACTTTCCAGACCCGTCTGGAGAATGTGGAGTGGAAAGTGGAAGGTGACAAATTTGAGTGCCGCCTGATCCAGCCGATCACTGATTTTGGCGCCGGGGTCTTTGTGCGCCGCGCCGGAGAGCAGGCTGTCTTTCGTCTAAATGCCTACAACTCGGTGTTGGGCGAAGGTTCGGCAACGTTATTGGCGGCAGCGGCGCCGTGGCAGCCGGGGCGCGGTGATATCGATCTTGGCACCGTGCGTATCGGGCGCGGCAACGTGCTGTTTAATAGCTCGCAGGCGCAGGCCGGCCGTTTGTTTCGGGGGTTGCTGGAAGGGCGCAGCCCGCTGATCAGGCATTACTCGGCGACGAGCGGTTTGTCGGAAGTTCGCCTTTTGCCCGTCAAATTTCGTCAGGCTTATGGCGAATATGAGGCCTGTACCACCAAGCTGCTGGCCAAGAATTTCGATCAAGTCCGGCAAAGCCAGATCGGTTTTCCGGGGAGCGGCAATGAACTGGATGCCAAGGGCCGCGCGGATCTGCAGATCATGCTGGAGTACATGAAGGCCGACCCTACGGTTAACCACGTCATGCTGGATGGTTATTCGGATAATTCCGGGAATCGGTTGACCAATCGCGAGCTGTCCCGGCGTCGCGCTTTGGCAGTCATGAACTACCTGCAAGAAAACGGTCTGCAGGAATCGCAGATCACGATGCGCTTTCATGGCGAGCAATACCCGTTGGTGCCCAACACCAGTGCGGCTAATCGGGCGAAGAATCGCCGTGTCAGTGTGCGCCTGGAGCGTATGCCAGAGCCGCCCAAGCCGCCCCCAGCGGTGGGAATTACCAATCCTGCGACGCTGTCGTGAGGTTTTTTGGCGTCGTGTTGCTGAAAGTTACTGTCGCTTTGTCGTCTTAAGCTGTCGCCCCTCTGTAAATTAAGCCCCGCGAGCGTTAGACTGCTCGGCTTTTCGAACAACCCGTGGAGTGATGGCATGGCGGACGTAAACAAGGTCGTTCTGGCTTATTCGGGCGGCCTGGACACTTCGGTGATCCTGAAGTGGCTGCAGGATACTTATAACTGTGAAGTCGTAACCTTTACCGCTGACTTGGGTCAGGGCGAAGAGGTTGAACCTGCACGTGCCAAGGCGCAAGCCATGGGCGTCAAGGAAATCTACATCGACGACCTGCGCGAAGAGTTTGTCCGCGATTTCGTATTCCCAATGTTCCGCGCCAATACTGTTTACGAAGGTGAGTACCTGCTGGGTACCTCCATTGCGCGTCCGCTGATCGCCAAGCGTCTGATCGAAATCGCCAACGAAACCGGTGCTGATGCTATTTCTCACGGCGCAACCGGCAAAGGTAACGATCAGGTTCGTTTCGAGCTGGGTGCTTACGCACTGAAGCCGGGCGTTAAAGTGATTGCTCCTTGGCGTGAGTGGGATCTGCTGTCGCGTGAAAAACTGATGGATTACGCAGAAAAGCACGCGATCCCGATCGAGCGTCACGGCAAGAAAAAATCCCCGTACTCGATGGATGCCAACTTGCTGCACATCTCCTACGAGGGCGGTGTACTGGAAGACACCTGGACCGAGCACGAAGAAGACATGTGGCGTTGGACCAAGTCGCCAGAAAACGCGCCGGATACCCCGACTTATCTGGAACTGACCTACCGCAATGGCGATATCGTTGCGCTGGACGGTGTTGAAATGACACCTGCGACCGTTCTGGCCACGCTGAACCGCATCGGTGGCGAAAACGGTATCGGTCGTCTCGACATCGTTGAGAACCGTTATGTCGGCATGAAGTCCCGCGGTTGCTACGAAACCCCGGGCGGCACCATCATGTTGCGTG
This sequence comes from Pseudomonas helleri, assembly GCF_001043025.1. Taxonomy (GTDB): domain Bacteria; phylum Pseudomonadota; class Gammaproteobacteria; order Pseudomonadales; family Pseudomonadaceae; genus Aquipseudomonas; species Aquipseudomonas helleri. Next base: position 22,125 of record NZ_JYLD01000007.1, read on the forward strand.
CGCACCGCGCCATTGAGTCGATCACGCTGGACCGCGAAGTCGCTCACCTGAAAGACGAGTTGATGCCCAAGTACGCCAGCCTGATCTACACCGGCTACTGGTGGAGCCCTGAGCGTTTGATGTTGCAACAAATGATCGACGCTTCTCAGGTGAACGTTAACGGCGTGGTACGTCTGAAATTGTACAAAGGCAATGTGATTGTTACCGGCCGCAAGTCTGACGATTCGCTGTTTGATGCCAATATCGCAACGTTCGAAGAAGATGGCGGCGCTTACAATCAGGCCGACGCTGCTGGCTTCATCAAGTTGAATGCCTTGCGTATGCGTATTGCTGCTAACCGGGGTCGCAAGTTGTTCTAATTGCACCTGGTATCAAAAAAACCCGGCCATTGGTCGGGTTTTTTTATGCTTGCGAATCATCATTAAAGGTGGGTTATTCGTCTTGTCAGCTTAATGTATTGAGCTGTCGGGTTTGCGTGTTGTAAGTAATGACCATGGCATCACCTAAATGCGAAGAGATGTTTGTATCTAGCTCGAGTCGCTGTTGGTGACTCCATTGACTCGTCAATGAGCTACTGGTTAACAGGAGTAAAATATCGTTCTTATGCAGGCACTCTTTTTTTGGATGTGCCATTTCGTAGTAAGTCTGCAGGATGTCTCCCAAGGTATGGTCGTTGTTCAATTTTAAAGAAGGGTGGCTGAAATCGATCAGATACAGACTGCTTGGGTCTCCTTCACCCTGCGGTAATTGTTGTTCCTCATGAACTGAATCAGGTTTTTTATGTGTAGCCTTTTCTAAAGTTGAGTCGTAGTCCCTGTGCCCTTGTGGCAGAAAGATAAAGTTTTTAGGGCTGTAGGAAATGAATTTTATCCCCGGTTTGGAGAGAAGTGGCGCTGTCTGGCATGCAGGTGAGCCGGGGACTTCAGCGGGTCTTGCGCGCTTGGTACGGCCCTCAGGCTCGGCCGGCTCTGGTGTTGCGCGCGCGTTCACCTTGGGATAGTCCATGGGGGTGTAGAGGGTTTTATTATTGAAATTAAGAGTCAAAAAAAACAATGTGATCAGAATTGAAGGGAAAACAATTAAGAACCAAACATAAATTTTTTGATTTTCCCTGTCGATATACGGCAATGAAACCGCTGCGGAAGCTTCGGTTAACATTGAGAAAATAGCAATGACAGTGAGCGGGTTGTTTACCCGTATTTTGCTTTTTATCATGATGTGGCCTGCGGAAAAATTCTGGTTGGAGTAGATGATATTAGAAGTGGTTAAGTATTAATGTCGCTTTTGTAACGGGTTTTAACAGTTGTCGCAGTAATAGCCTGTAGGTGCGAATTTGAATCAGGGGTTTGCGACAGCGGGTTTCTTAAATTTAGTCGTGGCTTTATGAAACTGCAAATCAAAAGTCTTTTGTATTTATTATTTCTATAGGACGTCCTCTGGTCGAGGAATTGGTTTTCTTTTTTGTAGGATAACTCCGGGTTAATAGGTGATTTGCGCCAGTAGAACTGGGATGTTGGTAATTTTTATGTGAGATGTAGTATGGAGGAAATAAGTAACATTTTAGTTTTTCGTTGGATTACTTTTAAGTCAGGATCGAGGTGCCGGTTTGAAAGGGCTTGAGGGGTATGTTTTTCGATCGTATTTTAAGGGCTTTCCGAATGCCTTGTAGTCCTCTTCTTTAAGTTTGAAATGGTAATGTTTTTTTCTAAAAAAAGAGTAGATTTTAACTGGATTGGTTTTTTCAAAGAGGAAGGGGGGAGGTACTGTTTATCTATATGAGTTCAAGGTAGAAATTGCGCGGGTGCTTAAGGGGGATGTTTTTGTTTGGTTGGGTTGAGCCGGTCTTTCTATTGGAGTACGGTTAAATACAGCGGATGAATAATTAAATAGAGGATTAAACATGGTGTATTTGAATTCGGGCGGTTTTAAGTCGTGTCAGCTGTTTTTGGTTTTTACCTGCGAAGCTGCTGCGTTTGAAGGGAAATCGGCTCGGTTGCTGTTTGAATGAGTTGGTAATAAAGGAGGGTGAGCGCCAAGGTTTGGTAGTGCTAGGGTCAGGCCAATTTTTGGTATTCGGGATGTAAGCCAACGTATTTTTTTAAGCGTGATCAAGGATGTTGCCGATAGTCATTAGAACTGAACGCTTAATATAAAGATCGGCCTGTATGATTTCCTCCTGTGTCGCTTAAATGAGGGGGAGGGTGGGAGTGCGATTTTTATGAGTGATTTATTCGTAGGGCAAATCTTTATTGTGCGTAGGAAATGTCTTTGGTTGTTGGTGCTTGGGGGGGGGCACTATGCCCAGGGTGTTGTGACTAGGCTATTGTGCTGACTCTAAAATTCGAACAGCGAAAAAATTGGAATTACCCATGAATAAAGTGCTGATCGTGGATGATCATCCTGTCATTCGTCTTGCTGTGCGTATGCTCATGGAACGACATGGCTACGAAGTTATCGCAGAGACGGATAATGGAGTGGATGCTTTGCAAATGGCGCGTGAGTACGCGCCGGATATTGTAATTCTGGATATTGGTATTCCCAAACTCGACGGGCTTGAAGTTATTGCGCGACTTTCAACACCCGCGATTCCTATAAAGGTGCTAGTGCTGACTTCGCAAGCTCCCGGTCATTTTTCAATGCGTTGCATGCAGGCCGGAGCGGCAGGTTATGTATGCAAGCAGCAGGATTTAACCGAGCTTTTAAGTGCCATCAAGGCTGTGCTTTCCGGTTACAGTTATTTTCCGAACCAAGCGTTGCATTCAGTGCGCTCAAGCTTGGGGAATGCCAGTGAAGCCGATATGGTGAACCGCCTCTCTGGTCGAGAAATGATGGTATTGCAGCAGTTGGCGCGAGGTAAGAGTAATAAGGAAATAGCGGATGGCATGTTTCTGAGCAACAAAACAGTCAGTACCTACAAAACGCGTCTACTGCTCAAGCTCAATGCTCGCTCACTGGTTGATCTTATTGAGCTGGCACAGCGAAATGGCTTGGCGTGAGTGGCAGGGGTGAGGAGCGGCTTGCTCCACAACCCCCTTAACACCAAAAGCCTCCGGGCAGGAGGTTTTTGGTGTTAAGCGCTGACGATTACAAGTCGTAGGGGTAGTCTTCGAGCTCTTTCTGGAGTCTTTTTTCAGCCAGCAAGGCGTCTATCGTGCGGCGTTTAGCCAAGTTGGTTTTAGCGACTTCGACTGGGCGCTCTGTCAATTCAGCGTCGTCCGGGTCGGTCGTTGGAAAATCCTCTACTTCCAGTTGTTCTTTGCCAGTGCTCATTCAGTTCACTCCAGGCTAAGACATTCAATGGCGCCCCTTATAGCGATAAACGCTTTACGGGTAAAAAAGTTTTTCTCAATCGATCCGCCCATAAAACCTCTATCGCTCAATCGTCGGATGTTTTTTCCTTGAAATCGCACAAGTCTTCAATGCGGCAACTCCCGCAGCGTGGCTTGCGTGCCTGGCAAACGTAGCGACCATGCAAGATGAGCCAGTGATGGGCATCGAGCAGGTACGGCTTAGGCACGAATTTGATCAATTGCTGTTCCACCTCGACCACATTTTTGCCAGGCGCTATTCCGGTTCGGTTACTGACCCTGAAGATATGGGTATCTACGGCCATGGTCAGTTGTCTGAAAGCGGTGTTGAGCACCACATTAGCTGTTTTTCGCCCGACGCCTGGAAGGGCTTCAAGCGCCTCCCGCGTTTGGGGTATCTCACTGGCATGCCGTTCGATGAGCAAGCGGCACGTTTCAATCACGTTTTTGGCCTTGCTGTTGTACAGGCCAATGGTCTTGATATATTCCGACAACCCTTCCACCCCCAAAGCGTAGATGGCTTCTGGGGTATTGGCGACCGGGAACAATTTTGCCATGGCCTTGTTCACGCTGACGTCAGTGGCCTGCGCCGACAGAATGACTGCTATCAGCAGTTCGAAAGGCGATGTGTAGGCCAGTTCAGTTTTTGGCTCTGGATTGTCTTCGTGAAACCGACGAAAGATTTCAAGGCGCTTTGCGGCATTCATGGGTAAAAAACTTTTCCTGGAGAGCAGTCCGTTAATCGAAGAGAAACGTATCTCGTGACGGCAAGCTATCAGCTTTTGGTTGGGGCTAAAGCGTCGAGTGTCTGTTCTGCCCGTAACACGGCGTCATTCAAACGTGCGAGCTCAGCGCTGGTATGTGCCTGCGTCTGCGCCTTTTTAAGTGCCGCCCGGTGCATGGCCAACTGAATTTTTGCCCGCTTGAGATCTGCTATCCCGCTGCTGGGTGCCGACACCGCTATCACCGGGGCGGCCTCCAGTTGCGCCAGGGCTTTTTCGGCAGACTCAAATTGTGCTTGCAGGGCAACCAGTTGTGCCTGCTGTGGGGCCGTCGGCGGGTGACCAAAGGCTTTGAGCGATTTATGCAGTTGGGCGCGAGCCATGGCCAGGGTGACCTTGGCTTTTTTAAGCGCTGCATCGCTGAGCAAGGAGGGCTCTGTCTGCGATGGCTCAAGCGCCAGGGCGTCAGCAGGCGCCACGGTTGCTCGTTGAGCGCGCGCCAGGCGTTCTGCCTGACGTTGCTGTTCATCTCGTCGCAGACGTTCGTCACGTCGCTCGAAACGGCTACGGGCGTGGTTGCGCTTGTCAGTGCGTGCATTGAGCTGCTCTTGCGCCTGTGCAAGCCCACCGACAATGGGGATCACATTGGCGGGTAGCGGTCGCATTTCGATGCAGTCGACAGGGCAGGGTGCAACGCACAGGTCACAGCCGGTGCATTCATCGACAATCACTGTGTGCATGAGTTTAGCGGCGCCTAATATAGCGTCTACCGGGCAGGCCTGAATGCACTTGGTGCAACCAATGCATTCAGCTTCACGAATAAAGGCCACCTGGGCCGGTGCCACGCCTCGCTCCGTGTCCAGCGCTATAACGGGAATGCTCAGCAGGTTGGCCAGCGCAGCGATGGTTTCAGTCCCGCCGGGGGGGCATTTGTTAATGGCTTCGCCCTGGCTGATGCCTTCTGCGTAGGGTTTGCAGCCAGGATGCCCGCATTTTCCGCATTGGGTTTGCGGTAATAAGGCGTCAATACGTTGAATCAGGCTCATGGTGTGATCAGTCCAGCGACAGCGAGCCGCACCCGGGCGACAGTCATCCTGCACAGTGAGTAATGAGTGCGAGGCGGTTAAACGAACGCCGCTGATTATCCGACATGGCGGGAGGGGAGGCTACAACGAACATCCGCCAGCGACATGCAGGTCGCTGGCGGATGAGGAGGGCGTGTTACTTGATGCGTTGACCAGGCTTGGCACCGCTGTCCGGGCTTAGCAGGTAAATTTCTTCACCGCCAGGGCCCGCCGCCATGACCATTCCTTCAGAAACCCCAAAGCGCATTTTGCGGGGTTTCAGGTTGGCAATCATCATGGTCAATCGACCTTCCAGTTCAGCCGGGTTCGGGTAGGCGCTTTTGATGCCCGAGAACACGTTGCGCTGTTCGTCGCCGATATCCAGAGTCAGACGCAGCAGCTTGTCAGCCCCTTCGACAGCCTCGGCCTTGAGGATCAAGGCGACGCGCAGGTCGACAGCGGCAAACGCGTCAAACTCGATTTCGGCTGCCAGAGGTTCTTTGGTCAGCTCGCCATTGCCTTTTGGCGCAGCAGTACCGGTATCGGTCTGGCTGGCGATCAGGTCTTCTTTGGACGCGTTGACCATGGCTTCCACGTGCGCTGGATCGATACGTGTCATCAGCGGTTTGAAAGCATTCAACTGATGGTTGGCGAGCAAGGTGCTGTGGTCGTCCCAGGTCAAAGGAGACACATTCAGGAACGCTTCGGCATCGGCTGCCAACTGCGGCAATACTGGCTTGAGGAAGATGATCAACTGGCGGAACAAGTTGACGCCCAAGGCGCACACGGCCTGGACTTCGTCTTGCTTGCCTTCCTGCTTGGCCATGGTCCAAGGCGCCTTTTCGGCGATCCAGGCGTTGGCGCGGTCGGCCAGCGCCATGATTTCACGCATGGCGCGCGCGAAGTCACGGGCTTCGTAAGCATCGGCAATGCTTGGTGCTGCAGCCAAGAAGGCTTCGGTCAGCTCAGGCGCTGCGTTGCCTTCAACCATCACACCGGCATTGCCTTTGTGGATGAAGCCTGCGCAACGGCTGGCAATGTTGACCACTTTGCCGATCAGGTCAGAGTTGACCTTTTGCACGAAGTCTTCGAGGTTCAAGTCCAGGTCATCGACGCCACGGCCCAATTTAGCCGCGTAGTAGTAGCGCAGGTATTCCGGCGACAGGTGATCAAGGTAGGTACGCGCCTTGATGAACGTGCCACGGGACTTGGACATTTTTTGACCGTTAACGGTCAAGTAGCCGTGAACGTTGATCGCGGTAGGCTTGCGATAGCCTGCGCCTTCGAGCATGGCTGGCCAGAACAGGGCGTGGAAGTTCACGATGTCCTTGCCGATGAAGTGGTAAAGCTCGGCGCTGGAGTCTTTGTTCCAGTACGCGTCGAAGTCCAGTTCAGGGCGGCGTTCGCACAGGTTCTTGAAGCTGGCCATGTAGCCGATCGGCGCGTCCAGCCAGACGTAGAAGTACTTGCCTGGCTCGCCCGGGATTTCGAAACCGAAATACGGCGCATCGCGGGAGATGTCCCACTCTTGCAGGCCGCTATCCAGCCATTCGGCGATTTTGTTTGCGACTGCATCTTGCAGAGCGCCGCTTCGTGTCCAGCTTTTGAGCATGGCTTCGAAGTCGGGCAGCTTGAAGAAGAAGTGCTGGGAATCCTTGAGTACCGGCGTGGCACCGGAAATCGCCGACTTCGGATTTTTCAGGTCCGTTGGAGCGTAAGTTGCGCCGCATTTTTCGCAGTTATCGCCGTACTGATCATCAGTGCCGCATTTAGGGCAGGTGCCCTTGATGAAGCGGTCGGCCAGGAACATTTTCTTTTCCGGGTCGAAGTACTGAGTAATCGAGCGCGTGGCGATGTGGCCGGCTTCGCGCAGCTTGATGTAAATCGCACTCGACAGCTCACGGTTTTCTTCGGCGTGAGTCGAGTGATAGTTATCGAACTCCACGAGGAATTCGGAGAAGTCGGCGCAGTGTTCGGCCTGCACGTTGGCGATCAGTTGCTCAGGTGTGATGCCTTCTTTTTCGGCACGCAACATGATGGCCGAGCCGTGGGCGTCGTCTGCGCAGACATACGTGCATTGATTGCCGCGTTGCTTTTGATAGCGCACCCACATATCGGTCTGGATGTACTCAAGCATATGGCCAAGGTGGATTGAACCATTGGCATAGGGCAGGGCGCTGGTGACGAGGATCTTGCGTGGCTCGGACATGGGGCTCGGCTACTTGATGAGACGGTGGTCGGCCACTATAAAGCGCCGGGCAATATATTTCACCCCGTGGGCGGCTATCTGATGCTTTCTGATGTTTTTGACCGGTTCAAAAGCCTGCGCCAGGTGATTTATTACAGGTACGATAGCGACCTGTTTCACTCAGCCTTTTTCGGGAGTTGCCCATGAGCGCAGTCAATCGCGCAGCGGTGGAGGCCGTCCTTCGCCAATACACCGACCCATATTTGAACCAGGATCCGGTCAGCGCCGGGTGTGTACGTCACATTGAAGTCCAGGGCGAGCATGTCAATGTTCAGCTCGAACTGGGTTATGCCGCCGGCCTGTTCAAGAATGGCTGGGCGCAAATGCTGCAAATGGCCATCAGCAATCTGGAGGGTGTGTCCTCGGCCAAGGTTGAGATCAATTGCGTGATTGCCCCGCACAAGGCGCAGGCGCAAATCCCGGGGCTGGCCAATGTAAAAAACATTGTTGCCGTTGCCTCGGGTAAAGGCGGCGTCGGTAAATCCACCACGGCCGCCAACCTGGCCCTGGCGCTGGCGCGTGAAGGCGCGCGGGTGGGGATTCTGGACGCCGACATTTATGGCCCAAGCCAGGGGGTGATGTTCGGTATCGCTGAGGGTACCCGCCCGAAAATCCGTGATCAGAAATGGTTTGTGCCGATTGAGGCGCATAGCGTTGAGGTCATGTCGATGGCGTTTTTGACTGACGACAACACGCCGATGGTCTGGCGCGGCCCTATGGTGTCGGGCGCCCTGTTGCAGTTGGTGACCCAAACCGCCTGGAATGACCTGGATTATCTGGTGATCGACATGCCACCCGGTACGGGCGATATCCAGCTGACCCTGGCGCAGAAAGTCCCTGTGGCGGGTTCTGTGATTGTGACGACGCCGCAAGACCTGGCCTTGCTCGACGCACGCAAGGGTGTCGAGATGTTCCGTAAGGTGAACATTCCGGTACTGGGCGTTGTAGAGAACATGGCTGTGCACATTTGCTCGAACTGTGGCCACGCAGAACATTTGTTCGGTGAAGGCGGTGGCGAGAAACTGGCGACCCAATACGGCGTGGAAGTTCTGGCCTCGTTGCCGCTGGCGATGGAAATCCGCGAGCAGGCCGATAACGGCAAGCCGACCGCGATTGCCGACCCGAATAGCCCGATTGCCTTGATCTACCAAGAGCTGGCCCGTCACGTCGGGGCGCGGATTGTTCTGAGCGAAGCCGCCACCCAGGCCATGCCGACCATTACCACCAGCGACGACTGATACCCCGTAACCCCCTGTAGGAGCGAGCTTGCCTCGCGATCTTTTTAAAAGACCAAAAGATCGCGAGGCAAGCTCGCTCCTACAAGGTCTTTAAACGACAGGCAAAAAAAAACCCCGCTTTTAAGGGCGGGGTTTTTTACTGGATCAGTACAAGTTAGATAACTTGAACTTCCTCAGCTTGCATGCCTTTCTGACCGCGAGTAGCGATGAAAGAAACCTGTTGGCCTTCTTTCAGGCTCTTGAAGCCGTCGGATTGGATTGCTTTGAAGTGAACAAACAGGTCGTCACCGGATTGTGGAGTGATGAAGCCGAAGCCTTTTTCATCGTTGAACCACTTAACGGTACCAGTTTGGCGATTAGACATGGTGTAACTCCTTGAACAAAGATAACTGCGACGCAGGAAGAGCCCTGGCCGAGACTGAGTGCAAAGAGCAGGAAAAATTCTTGGAGATGGTTGGATCGAAATTCAACATATCGTGTAGAGATTCTCAGTGACACAAGCAGCACAGTGGCGCCACCTTACCCCTTTTTCCGGAACGTGCAAAGGGTCTTTGCGAAGGTTTCTCGAAAAACGTGACTGATGGTTGCCCGTACAGCCTGTATTCAGTGCGCCTACAGCTATTTTCAAGAATTTCCCCCCAGCCTTTGAACCGAAACCCCGGCCCCGGTAAGATGCCGAACAGAATTTTTCCACCTCGCTATTCAGGACACCCCCGCCATGAGCATCAAATCAGACAAGTGGATTCGCCGCATGGCGCAAGAGCACGGCATGATCGAACCTTTCGTTGAGCGCCAGGTGCGCGGCGAAGGGGCGGATCGTCTGATTTCTTACGGCGTGTCGAGCTACGGTTATGACGTGCGCTGTGCCAATGAATTCAAGGTGTTCACCAACATCAATTCGGCCACCGTTGATCCGAAAAACTTCGATGAAGGCAGCTTTGTCGATGTCACCAGCGATGTCTGCATCATCCCGCCCAACTCTTTCGCCCTGGCGCGCACCGTTGAATATTTCCGTATTCCACGCAACGTGCTGACCATCTGCCTGGGTAAAAGCACCTACGCGCGTTGCGGCATCATCGTTAACGTGACGCCGCTTGAGCCAGAGTGGGAAGGCCACGTGACGCTGGAGTTCTCGAACACCACCACACTGCCTGCCAAAATCTATGCAAACGAAGGTGTGGCGCAGATGCTGTTCTTCGAATCCGATGAAGAATGCGAAGTGTCGTACAAGGATCGTGGCGGCAAGTACCAGGGCCAGCGTGGTGTGACTTTGCCACGTACCTGACGAACAGCAGGAATTTCTGAGCGAAAAAGCACTCTATTGACTGTATTCCGGTTTCGCACCTCAGCGAACCGGACATCGCTCAGGAGTGCCCCATGAAGATCGATCCGAGTATCCGCGCCAAACTGGCAAACCTTGAGCCCAATCAGGTTGGATTATTGGCCTGGTCGCTACTCGCGTATCCCCAGTTGCATGCAGGTGGCATTCCCGGCCAGCCTGACCCAGACACCCCGCAACCCACCGAACCTGGCGTGCCCACACTGCCGGATGAAGCTCCGCCTGCCCCAGTGGCGTGATCAACCATCTGTAGCTGCTGCATTGTCAGCAGCTACATGAACAGGCGCTACTTCAAGTTGCCGCTTAAAAACTGGCGCAAACGCTCGCTTTGAGGGTTATCCAGTACGTCAATTGGCGGACCTTGTTCCTCAATCAATCCCTGGTGAAGGAACACCACTTGACTCGCCACTTTGCGGGCGAAGTTCATTTCGTGGGTGACCATGATCATGGTCCGGCCCTCTTCGGCCAGCCCCTGAATCACCCTCAAGACTTCACCCACCAGCTCCGGGTCCAGTGCCGAGGTTGGCTCATCGAACAGCATCACTTCGGGTTCCATCGCCAATGCCCTGGCAATGGCAACACGCTGCTGCTGGCCGCCCGAGAGGAAGGCCGGGTACTGATCGGCCACTCTTGAAGGCAAGCCGACTTTGTCCAGATAACGTCTTGCGCGCTCTTCGGCGTCTTTTTTACTGACCCCCAGCACCCGATGCGGTGCCAGGGTAATGTTCTCCAGCACCGTCATGTGGCTCCACAGGTTGAAGTGCTGAAACACCATGGCCAGCCGGGTACGCAGGCGTTGCAACTCAGCATCGTCAGCAACCCGCATGCCGTTTTTGTCGCTGATCATGCGAATCAACTTTCCATCAAGGCTGATGGCGCCATCGTTGGGTGTTTCGAGAAAGTTGATGCAGCGCAAAAAGGTGCTCTTGCCCGAGCCGCTGGCGCCAGTCAGGCAAATTACGTCCCCGGTTTTCGCCTTGAGCGACACACCCTTGAGCACTTCGTTGTCGCCATAACGTTTGTGCAAGCCGTCGACGCTGAGTTTGTACATGCACACCTCAAGCAGAGAGTAGGTAGCCGCTGCGATAGGCTTCACGCCCCGCGACATGAGCTATCACCATGCCCGCGGTGGCCATGCGCCTTACCGAGCGAGCGTAAACCAGGCCTTCGCGGGTGGTGTAAACCGGGGTGAGCCGGTCGCTGACAGGGTCGATAACGTCCGCTACCAATTGACCGGCGCTCAGGTAATCGCCGGGTTTGACGTGAAACACCAGCACGCCCCCCGCCGTTGAGGCGACGGGCTCGACACCGGCCAGCGGGGTAGCGGGGTACAGCAACTCAGGCAAAGGGCCGGCTTGGCCTTCAATCGCGCCGAGTGTGATCAGGTAATCAATCAGCGCCTGGCAATCCTGCTCGGCGAGGGCGTGACTGACGTCACCTTGGCCGCGTAACTCCACAGTCACCGAGAAACTGCCCTGTGGAATCTCAAAGCTGCCCTCAAACCGCTGCTGCAAGGTCCACCACAGCAGGGTGAAGCACTCATCAAACGACAGGCCGCCCGAGTCGGTTGCCAGCAGGCTGGCTTGGGCTGCGAGGTAGCGCGCCAACGGCTCAACCTGCGACCAGGCCTCAGGCGTGGTGTATAGGTGAGGCACGGCTTCAAAGTCGCAGTGCAGGTCCAGTACCACATCCGCATCGCACGCCAGGGTTTGCAGGGTCAGGCGCTGAGATTGCAGCTGGGTTGCCGGCACTTGTGCGGCCAGCGCCTTGCGCAGGTGCTGGCGGATGATCTGTCGGTTTTGCTCAGGGTCGGGGGTCAGCAACCCTTCGATTTCATCACCGATCTGCACGCTCAAGTCCAGAAAGTTGCGGTTGAAGTTCTGCCCGCTTTCCAGCTCATAACGCCCCAGAGGGATGTCCATGACCACTTGCTCCAGCCCGATCGGGTTGGCCACGGGCACCACCACGATTTCGCTGCGCAAGCGACCGGCGCTTTCGAGTTCGGCCAAGTGTTTTTTCAGATGCCACGCCACCAGCATGCCGGGCAGTTCATCGGCATGCAGTGAGGCTTGAATGTAGATCTTGCCCTGTGGCTTGGCCGGGCCGTAGTGGAAGCTGTGAATCTGCCTCTCGGTGCCTGGAACGGGGGCCAGCAAAGGATGGGTTTGATGTTGCGCCATGGTTGAGTCCTAGTGAGCAGGGCCGAGGAAAGCCAACCAGCGGCGTTCCGCCAGTCGAAACAAACCGACCAAAATAAAGGTCACGCACAAATAGATGATGGCGGCGATGCCGAATGACTGGAAGGTCAAAAAGGTCGCTGAGTTAGCGTCCCGTGCGACTTTCAACACATCAGGGATCGTTGCAGTAAAAGCCACGGTGGTCGAATGCAGCATCAGGATCACCTCATTGCTGTAAAACGGCAATGAACGGCGTAAGGCCGAGGGCATGATGACGTAGGCATAAAGCTTCCAGCCACTCAGGCCGTAGGCTTTGGCCGCTTCAATTTCGCCGTGGGCCATGCTGCGAATGGCGCCGGCGAAAATTTCTGTGGTGTAGGCGCAGGTGTTGAGGGCGAAGGCCAGCACCGTACAGTTCATGGCATCACGGAAGAATTCATTGAGCAGCGGTTGGGCGCGAACGGCGGCGATGCTGTAGATCCCGGTGTAGCAAATCAGCAGCTGTATATACAGCGGTGTTCCGCGAAACACATACGTGTAGAACTGCACCGGCCAACGGATCCAGCGTCTGGATGAAACCCTGGCGATAGACAGCGGGATAGACAGTACAAAGCCGATGATCAGCGCGGCGCTCAACAGCCACAGCGTCATTGCCAGCCCGGTGATTTGGCTACCGTCGCTGTACAGAAACGGCCGCCAGTACTCTTGCAACAACTCGATCATCGTACGGCCTCCCGGCAGCCCACGGCATAACGGCGTTCCAGCCACCGCAAAACCACGTTCGATGCACTGGTGATTGCCAGATAGACCAGTGCGGCAATCACCAAAAAGTAAAACAGTTCATAGGTGCTTTTGCCCGCATCCTGGGCCGCCTTGACCAGATCGGCCAAACCGATGATCGACACCAGGGCTGTGGCCTTGAGCATCACCATCCAGTTATTGCCAATGCATGGCAGAGCGAAGCGCATCATTTGCGGAAAGACCACAAAGCGAAAGCGTTGCCAGCGTTTCAGGCCGTAGGCGGTGGCCGCTTCGACCTGGCCACGGGGCACCGAGAGGATCGCGCCCCGAAAGGTCTCGGTGAAATACGCGCCATAGATAAACCCCAGCGTGATTACGCCTGCGCTGAACGGGTTGATCTCGATGTAATCCCAATCCATGGCATCTGTCAGGCTGGTCAGCCAGGTTTGCAGGCTATAAAAAATCAGCAGCATCAGTACCAGGTCCGGTACGCCGCGAATCAGCGTGGTATAGAGCTGGGCCGGCAGACGCAACAGTCTCAGGCTGGAGAGTTTGGCGCTGGCGCCAAGCAGGCCGAGCAATACGCTCACGGCTAGCGACAGGACCGATAACTTGATGGTCATCCAGGTGCCTTCCAGCAGCAGGGGACCGAACCCCTGCAAGCTGAGGGCAGACAATCCAAGGTTCTGCACGAGATTTTCAAACATGACAGTCGAACCCAAGGCGTTGAAAAAGGCACCCATGCGCGCATGGGTGCCAGCGCGTTATTTGCCGCTGTACAGATTCAAGTCGCCGAAGTGCTTTTGCTGGATTTTGGTGTAGGTGCCATCGTCGTGTAACGCTTTGATACCTTTGTTCAGCAGGGTTTGTAGCGCTTGGTTACCTTTCTTGATACCCACCGCGGTTTTGGACGGCAGCAGAGGATCGTCAATGGCTGCGCTGATTTCGTAACCGGCACCTTGCGGCGATTTCAGAAAGCCCAGTTCAGCTTGCAGCATGTCTTGCACCGAGGCGTCGAGACGGCCGGAAATCAGGTCGGCATAGACTTGGTCCTGGTTGGCATAGGCCTGAGTTTTGACCCCGGCTTTATCCAGCACCGCTTTGGCGTAGGCTTCCTGGATGGTGCCTTGTTCGTAGCCCACGGTTTTGCCTTTGAGCGAGGCGGTATCAGCGCTTAACCCTGAGCCTTTTTTGTACACCAGCGATGTCGGGCCGGAGAACAGCTCGTTAGAGAAGTCGATGACTTTTTCGCGGGCGGGGGTCACGGTCATCGACGAGATAACACCGTCGAATTTGTTGGCTTTAAGCCCGGGCACCATGCCGTCGAAGTCGGATTCGACCCATTTGCACTTCACTTTCAGCTCGGCGCAAATGGCGTTGCCCAAGTCGATATCAAAACCCACCAGGCTGCCGTCAGCGGCCTTGGACTCAAAGGGTGCATAAGACGGGTCAACGCCGAAACGCAGCTCTTTGTACTCTTTGGCCAGAACAGAACCCGCAGCCATGCATAAAGTCAGTGCAGAAAGGGCCAGAAATGCTTTTTTCATTGTTCAATCCCTAATAACCGGTTGCTGGAGCGTAACGACGTCATAGACGAAGCAATAACCGAACCACATGGGGTTGAGGGGGCGTTTAAAGCCGGGAAGGGAGTAAAAAACGGCGGCTGTGCGCTACAAAAGAGCGCTGAAAAAGGCGTGATCCAAAACAGTGCGCTGTTCAATGATGCCCCTGTGGGAGCGGGCTTGCTCGCGATGTGGCAACACGGTGTGTCAGTGACACCTTGTTGATTCAATCGCGAGCAAGCCCGCTCCCACAGAGATGCTTATTTGCCGGGCACCAAGGTGAGGCGGGTTTTACCGTACACGCTGTCAAAGTTCTGCGGCTGCATCGGGAAGCGCATGTATTGCCCCTTCAGCCATGGATCAATGCCGTCAGCGTAATGCGGGCTCGCCGGGTTGCTGGATTGCCCGGTACTGTTCTGGCCCATCATCGGTTCGCTTTGGCCGAAGTCGACGATCATGCGCATGGCCGGAATCACGGTGGTTGCAAAGCTGTCGCTGCCAATGCTGTAGGCCGCCGTGTTCAGGGTGGTGTGATCGCCGCCCGCGGCAATGGGCCCGCGCACGGTTTGGCCGTTGCTGTTGCGCCACAGGTAATGGTGCAGTTTGCCCCACTGCCATGCGCGGTGGTCGCTGCCCATCAGGCTGTCGCCCGTGGTAATGGCGGCTGCCAGGCTACGGGCCAGAATGGCCGGTTTGTCTTCTTTTTGCGGGGTGCGGGTGTCGTCCCAGAACGGGCTGTCTTCACGCCCCAGCAAGTGATCGCTGAGCGCCGAGTACGACAAGGTGCTGTTGGCAATAAAAGCCTTCCAGGTGGCGCTGGACTCCGGGCCCAGTTTGTCGAGGAAGATTTGCCGGGTGCTTGCCTGCAAGAACAACTCGTACAGCGCCGCATCAGCCGAGGTCGGGCTGAGCTTGCCATCAAAGGCCATCAATCGGCTCAGGGCTTCGTTGGCCTTGGCCTGATCGGCAGCAGGCAAGGCGGCGATGGCTTGTTTCAGCGGTTGAGCCATGCCCGGAGCGCTAAACATGGCCTTGAGTTTGGCGGCAAACAAGGTGGTCTGGTCGTACTGCATGGCGATCATGCTGCGGGCATCCTGTTTGCCGTTGCCTGCCAATTGGGCCAGGCGCTCGCTGCGCTCAGGCGATAACCACGAATTGGACAGTTGCATGCCGTAGCCGTAAGCGGCCGTGCGCTGGTTTGCCGTGCCCAACCAGCCCTGCGCCGGGTCTTGATCGTAAGGGTGGAGCATGGCGTCAGCGTAACCGTCCCAGTCATAACGGCTGTCCCAGCCCGGTGACGGGTACAGGCCCACACCATCGCGGCGGTTAGGGTACAGGCCGGTAACCTGCCAACCGATATGGCTGGCATCGGCATACAGCAGGTTCAGCGCAATCGCACGGATCTCACGACTGGCGTCTGACGCGCTTTCACTGTTTTGCGCACGGGACAGGTCGAAGAACGCATCCAGGGTTTTGTCGCCCTTGAAGTCCGGGGTTTGCAGGGCCAGCCCCAGGCTGCTGTTCAGCGCCGTGGTCGAGCCAACCACACTGTTCAGCAGTGGGCCGTGGCGTGTTTCGTAAATGACTTCGCGAATCGGGCGCTGACCTTTGACAAAAAAGGTTTCGTTGCGCACCGACGCGGGTAGCCATTTACCATCGGCCAAGTAATAGAGGCTGTTGCCCTGGCGCTTGAGTTTTTCCAGGAACACATCCTGGTTGTCGCCCATGGCCATGCTCATGCCCCACGCGACCTTACCGTTGAAACCGGCCAGCAGTGTCGGCAAACCCGCAATCGAGGCGCCCGCCGCCTGGTATTTAGGCGCGCGAATCTGCACGTAGCTCCATGCCGACGGAACGCCGATGGGCTGATGAATATCGTTGGCCAGCAGGCTTTTGCCACTGCGGCTGCGTTGTGGGCCAATGGCCCAGTCACTGGATGCCGTGACGCCTGGCAAATTGAGTGCGGTCACGCGCTCAAGCGCCTGAGTGACGCCGTTCAACCCAGGCAATTGGCTGGCCAGATTCAGGCCGTTGAGTTTTTCGGCTTCAGCGATCGGCAGTTGTTCATTGGGGTAGGTCGGCGTCAGCCACGCGAGGTGGCCGGCGCCGACTTTTTGCGCCAGTACCAGTGTGTTGAGCTCTTCTTGCAGATTGACCGAGGTCGAGAAGTTCAACAGGCTGAAAATCAGGGCCGAGTCTTCGGGTTTCCAGTACTCCGCTTTGTAGCCCGCCTGGGCGAGGTCGGCAGGGAGCTTGTCGCGGTAGCGGAACAGATACGCGTTGACGCCGCGGGCATAGACCTCAAAGAACTTTTTGAGGCGGGGTGAGGAGCTTTTGTACAGCTCGTCAGCGGTCTTTTTCAGATTGATGCTGCGCATTAAACGGTCGCTGTCCAGCGCATCGGGGCCGTCCAACTCGGCCAAGCGGCCTTGGGCCAGCAAGCGCAGGCGCACCATCTGGCTGATCCGGTCACCGGCGTGGACATAGCCCAAGGTGAACAGCGCATCATGGAAACTGCTGCTTTCGATCAGCGGGATGCCTTGGCTGTTGCGTCGCACCGAGACGTTTTGCGCCAAACCTTTTAGCGGCTGCATACCGGAAGCCGGCAGCAGGCTCTCGCCGGACAGTGAGTTAAGTTGGCAACCGGACAAGCCCAGCAGGCTGACCATTGCCGCGGCAACGCCGAACCGGGGTAAAAAATGAGTAAGGGCTGGCGAGGCCATGGCAAAGCTCCTGCGGGGGGAATGTCATCGAAAGGCGCTACGTTAGTGAGGCCGATGACACTGCGCAAGTGCTATCTATGGCGCTGTGCGGGGCTATTGGCGGGGGCGGGTTTGCATCGCGATCTTTTGGTTTTTTAAACGATCGCCAAGCAAGCCCGCACCTGCAGATAAGGGGGCTATTTCGGCGGGTTGATCGTGTCTACCAGTGCGTACGCACGTTGGGTCGCCGGGCGAGCCTTGATGCGCTCAAACCACACTTTCAGCGCCGGGAAGTCATCCAGGTTTTGGCCTTGAAGCTCATGTGACACGGTCCACGGGTAAATCGCCATGTCAGCAATGCTGTATTCATCGCCCGCAACAAACTGACGGCCTTCCAGTTGCTTGTTCAACACACCGTACAGACGAGCGGTTTCGTCGGTGTAGCGCTTGAGCGCATAAGGGATTTTCTCGGCCAGGCGCTTGAAGTGATGGTTTTGCCCGGCCATTGGCCCCAGGCCACCCATTTGCCAGAACAGCCATTGCAAGGCTACTTGCCGCCCACGCAGGTCTTTAGGCAAAAACTGACCGGTTTTTTCCGCGAGGTACAACAAGATTGCGCCAGATTCAAACAGCGACAGCGGTTCACCGCCATCGGCCGGCTCGTGGTCGACAATGGCCGGAATGCGGTTGTTTGGGGCGATCTTCAGGAAGGAGGGTTCGAACTGCTCGTTTTTACTGATATTGACCGGGTGAATCGTGTACGCCAGGCCCGCTTCTTCAAGAAACAGAGTGATTTTGTGGCCGTTTGGCGTAGTCCAGTAATAAAGATCGATCATGAAGGGCTCCAGATGGGAAGATTCACACAGCAGTCGCGGATCTTTGCGAACGCCTGTTTTACTCCCAATGGCCCCTTGGTTACAAAAGGTTTACGCAGCCCCTGAAACAAATGCGCCGCACGTGCTCAAGGCAGGTGCGGCGCGGGCAGAGCGGTCTGAAGAATCAGGCGCCGTGGCACTTCTTGAACTTTTTGCTGCTGCCACACGGGCAAGGATCGTTACGACCAATGTCTTTCAAGGCGTTGCGCACCGGCTCTTGTGGCGCGTGCCCGCAGTTCGGGCCGTGTACATGGCCGTGATCGTGGTCATGATGGTCATGATCGTGGTTGCAGTCTGGGCCATGAACGTGGGGTTGCTGGGTCATTACTCAATCACTCTGGAATAAAATCGCCGGGCATTATCTCGCCTTTACGCACCACGTGCACGTCGTAACCGAAGAACAGGCCGGTCTGTAACGTACCGTCGAGCCGATAAGGGATCGGCTCGTCGGGCGACTCAAGCAATTTGATCAGCGGGCGCATGTGTTGCCACAGGTTGGTCCGCACCGGCACCACCAGATCTGCATGGCTGTTGGGCTCGACACTGAACCAGCGGCTGTACTCACCCTCAGCCAGTTTTACCGGCCCTAAATAAAGTGTGTAGACCAGCCCGCGCACGGTGAGGGTGGAGTCGTTCGGGTTGTCGATTCTAAAGTGCAGCTTGAAACGTTGTTCCAGCAGTTTGGCCCGGACCAGCTCGACACGCTCCAGTTTTAACTGGGGGTCTTTGTCATCTGCGCCAAACCACGAAGCGCAGCCTGACAGCGCCAGGATCATCACCAGCGCAAGGGTTTTGGTCAAGCGAGCTTTAGAATCCATTCTTTACTCCCGGCTTATTGGCCGAAGAAACCCGCGCAGCATTTTTTGAACTTCTGCCCACTGGCACAAGGGCAACCATCATTGCGGCCCACTTTGAGTGGCACCGTCGGGTCGATGAAGTACCAACGGCCTGCATTCTGTACAAATGAGGAGCGTTCCCGATGGCTGTGCTCGCCATTGACGTCATGCCAGCGCGCGGTAAAGGTCACAAAGGCATGCTCTGGCTGACCACCGAAAACCTCGTTGCTTTCAACGTCCAGGCCCAGCCAGGTGCTTTGAGCGCTCCACTGCGCGATGGATGGGCGATCGAGCCCGGCTTGCTGCACAGGCAGCGTGGTCTCGACCAGATAGTCAATCAGCCCCATCACATAGGCGCTGTAGCGCGAGCGCATCAGGGTTTCGGCGCTAGGGGTCGGGTGCCCGGCGTGATAAGTCCCGCAGCAGGCGCTTAGCAAGTTGCCGCTGCCACACGGGCAAATAGATGTGCTCATCGGCTTACCACCAGTACTTGCCAAAGTTTTCCGGGTTGGCCCAAAACCTGGCGTTGAGCCAGTCGGGTACTTGTTTGTATTCGCGTAAGTCGTAAGTAAAGAGGGTCAATATCTGTTCGTCACGCTGAAAACGCTCATTGTTTTGTAGGGCTAAAGCGAAAAAGTCCGTTTCTTTCCAATCGCAAGCTGTGAGATCCGCCAACACGGCGATGCGGCTGGCGTTCAAGTTACGAATTCCGCCGAGCAATTCCAGGCCTTCGCGCTTGGACAGGTGCTCCAGGCAGTCGACTGCCAGGGCCAAGTCGAAACGTTGTGCCGCCACGTCGGCAGGCAGTGCGCCGGGCATTGCCTGGGCGACATGAACATCAGGATGGGCCTGTTTATAGGCCTCCAATGCCGGGAACTGGCTGGCGCCGACCACCAGGACACGTTGTGGAGAGTAAGTGTCGAGCAACGCTGCTAACGCTTGCTGAGGTGTTCGTGTGGAAAAAGCAGGGGTCGTCATCTCAAGTCCTCAATCAGAGCGCTCAAGACTAGCGTGCCCGGAGCCTGTGGCCTAGGTCTGTCAGCGTTTGATTACGAGCAGGTGCTAACGGGGTACCACCTTTCATCACCACTTGCAGCGGTAAATATCGGAAAGGTCCTGTGACCGCCCAGCCAACAAAGGAATGCCCATGTCGATGCCTGCACGTCCCGCTGCACCTATTCAAACCTTGTCCTCGCCTGTCCAGCAGGCGGTTTATACGCATTTTGCCAGTCGTCCTGGTATTGAAGAACTTATTCGCACCACGCTTCTGACTGCGCTTACTGAGCGTTACCCGACCCTGGCGGTGGATCTGGCCAGTACACGGCTGGCCACCCCTCATGAGAGTGGCGTGTGGGGGTTGCCTCTGCTCATTGATCAAGTGATGGCCTACCTGGTCAATGGTGCTTCGCTTGAGATCAGCGAAATTATCCCCCCGCTTAATTATTATTTTTTGTCTGATCATCAAGGCAAGCGGCTCAAGCTCGCTGACGGGCATGATGTCGATATGAAAGTCGTAGAGGCGCTCATTAAAGAGCTGCCCTGGCGTCTGCCGATAGAGTTTAAAAGTGCACTGACCGGATATTGGAATGAGCCTGTCGAGGGCGATGTCAACCGCTGGAGGTGGCTCAGTAGCGTTATCAAAGATACGTTGACGCTGAAGGTCATGCAGTCAACCGCACTGAGCGACCCGGAGCTGGAGACGGTGCGTCAGGTACTCGACTATGCGCAGAGTGAAGAGAGGATCAGCCGTTACGGTGACCAGGCCACTCGCGTCTATTACCTGCAATCTACGCTGACCTACCCGGGGAGGACTGAGAGTCTTATAACGCCTCATATTTTGTTAGTACGTTACCCGCAAGGGCAGGCATTACCGCCACTGGTCATGCTGTGCTTGCCAGACGGGAGCATTGAAACATTCAGTTCAGTTGAGTCGGCCACCCAGTCCAGAGCCCGTGTTGCCGAGGCCTTTTATGCCGTTGATAGCATAACCACCAAACGCTACGAAATTGACGGCGACGCCTTTGATACGCAAGCGGGGTTTATCCTCGGCAAGCAGTTAAGCAACCTCTCACTGCTGAAGTTGCCCACGACTGTGGGGCTTGAAGCGCTTAAAGCGACCTGCTTACAGATCACTGATGCCTCAAGGTTTTTTCTCAACACCAGCGCACCCCCGGCGGATACCTTGAGCAGGGTGCAATCGAAGCTTGCGCAGTGGTTAACAAAGGCATCCAGCGCCGATCAAGCGCGCTACCGTTCCTGGAGTCTGGCGCTGGCCGGTGCGAAAAAAAGTGCTCAAGGGCTGAGCTATCTGAGCGGTATCCCCGACATTCACAGCTTTGTTGTGAACTCGCTCAAGCAACAGCTTTTGCTTGATCAGCAACGTTATGAGCAGCCGGTCCAATACGCAGCAGCCTTGGCGGCCTGCGAGCCGGACGATATCGAGCTGACATTCTTGCTGGTGACGGGCGCATTCGCGCCGGGCAGCACCAATGCTTCGGGTTTGACCGAGCGGGTGAAAATGACCCTGACAGAACTGGCCCTTAAAAATCTCTCGGGTAAACCCCAAGGGGAGCTCATTAAGGTAGAACACCGCAGTGGGCTACCTCTGCCAGCATGGTTCACGGCGTCTTACATCACTCAAGGTAGCGGGCTGATTGAGTCGGTCGATATTGGTAAAAACTACCCTGAAAAGCTGAAAGCTTACTTACTGGATGACCCGTCATTAAGCGCCGATCGCGAAAAGCGCTTTTCTGCACAGCTCAAATGGCAATTACCGCTGCAGGCCCTGGAACTGAGCCTCAAGGGAGAGGCCGGGATGACGCCTCTGGGCGCACGTTATGTGGCGGCAATCATGCAGACAGAAGCCTATAACCGTTCTGTTGACGGCCAGACCATCGTGATACGTGCCTTGGCGTTACTGAGCAGTGCAGAGGCCAAGCCAGATGTCGTGAGCAATATGTTCATCATCGAGCCGTTGAATCTCGAAGCAGGGCCGCATGTCTTGTTTCGGCCTCTGTATGAGCAGTCGTTAGTGGAATTTACCTCTCGTACCGCGCTGATGGAGGCCATTGCAACGCCTTCTGAGCTGCAAACCAGTGTTCTGACCTGGCTGACCGATAGCGCCCGCACGGTGTACGACAACGGAGGGTTTAAAGAGCCGCATTTCGTACGTTTTAATCTGGAAGATGACTTTGCGGTGACGACGTTTGAGAAGCCTGAACCCGCGACGCTGGCTGTGAATGGTGACGGTAGTGACCTGGCCCAGCATCTGGGTAATGGCCAACTTTTGCCTTACCTGTATCAAATCAATGCGCTAGCGCTGGTGCATCAGGCTGATCGCGATACCGTATCCAACCGAGAAAGCAGATGGCGCCTTTTTCTGGAGGGGGCCAATCTTTTTTTCAATATTTTTATGCTGCCCTATCTTCGTGGGCCGGTGATGCTCACAGCCTGGTTCCTGCTGCTGGTCCAGGCACTCGCCCGGGATGTGCCTGCTTTGAGCAGTGATGACGCGGTAACCCGTGAGCTGGCCGTTGTCGATTTATTACAAAATCTGGCGATGGTTTTGCTTCAAATGAGAGCAATCGCTCCTCCACTAGCAAGCCCGCAAGCAAGGTCGACCCCTTTATTGCGTAAAGCCCCTGTCCCGCGACGTATTTCCAAGGAATGGCCGGCGCGGCCTCCTGCCACCGTCAAGGACGGTGTCGTGTTCATGCCTGGGGAATGGCAAAAAAAAGCCATTGAAGATCTGGATTTCAGTTTTGCCAGTGCCAACAACCGGCTTACGCCTGATTTGCGCAAAAAACTTGAGGCCCTTGCAGTACCTAAGCCTCAAGCCCTGCCATTGCCCGAACGCTCGGATGCCTTGGCTGGCCTCTATTTAACAGACGGTGGCGGTTATGCCTTTATTGAGGGGGCTTATTACCCCGTGCAGATCGATGCGGGCGAAGTGAGCATTGTGGGCGGGCCAGCGTTGCAATCTGATGCGCAGGGACGCTGGACAGTGGATCTGAAAATGCGCTTGAGGGGTGGCGCTCCGGGTAAGCAGGTAAAAGCTGTGCGTGAGCGCAAGGCCCAGCGTGCGACTGAGCTGGGAGATGAATTGACTGCCTTAAGGGATAAATTCGACAGTGTAAAAACAAAAATTAATGTTTATGAAAATTTAATGAAACTGTTTGAAAGTGATTCGCGAAGAACAGCGGAAGAAGTATTGGATCAGCGTCAAAAGTATGTGGCAGAACTGATGTCAGGTCTGAGTGTTGTGGAATCGTTGTTTGGTGCTATCAAGGAAGTCAAGGAGTTAGGTGTTGTTTTTTCAAATCAGAATATTGTGAATTACATAGGCGAAATTATTAATTTTCTCAGTACTTGTTTGGCGCAGGTCAGTAAGATGCGACCAGTTCTTGATGCTAAGTGGCAGGCTTTGGATTTAAATTACCAAGGGCCTTCTTCTTCCAAAGCCAGTGTGGCGTACGCAAGATTGGTTGTGCATAGAGAATATATGAATGGCATTATTAAGTTTGAAAATCAAAGAATCGAGTGGCTCGAAAAAACAAAAAAATACAGTGATGAGGTAGCTGGGTTTGGAGCGGAGGGCAGAGAAGCGTCAGAGCGCTTGCACGAAAAGCTCGCGAAACAGGAATTAACGCCGTTGCATATCAAACAATTTTTAGTTGCGTCGTTAGTGCGTGTTAGTGTAAATGTTTTTAATAGTGCTCTTACGGTATCGCTGATAAAAATAGCCTCACCACTGCGTGAGTTGATACAGACTCACGATCAACTCAATAAGCTGGATTTTTCTCCCCAAGAGCGCCTGGATGTATTGAACAGTCTGGTAGAACAGTACGGCCATGTACTTGATGGCATTTTAGACTTCAGAGTTGTGCATGCTGAAGAAGTGGAGGCTGAAGCTTTTCAAGCGTTTGTTGATATGGTGGTAGGCGTCTATAAAGACGCAGAGCAGCAACTGGCCAATGAGCTGGAACCCCTTAAAAAGTTAAGTGCAAAGAGTAAAGACAAAAAGCAGTCTTTGTCCTCTCGACCGCAAAAACGTATTTTTAATACGCGCAATAAAGGGCGTTTGATTGGGGATTTGAAACCGCAACAGGCAGGCGCAACGGGTGAGGAAGTAGAAGTCCGTACTGATCAAGATAATGAGCTGCTGTCTACCTATATTAAAAAAGGAGATGAGTGGGACCTTGTCTCTGTCGCCCGTTCTGACGCGCCAATACCCCCAGGTCGTAAATTGCCTGAGATTAAAAAAGAAGCACTGAAACTTTATGACATGGCTGATATTCATCTAAGGCGTTCAGAGAGCCTTATTAATAGCGCCAGGTACCCTCAAGAGGCCGAAGAGACGCTGTTACATGTGGCTGAGCGCTTGAGCCAATGCGCTGCCGAACTTGAAGAGGCCAGCAGGGCTGACACTGAAAGCTGGCGCCAACGTGAGGATCTGGAGTTAGTGGGGGGCATGCGAGCCAGAGCGCTGGACATGAAAGCCAAGGCGCATGACTTGCGTGTTCGTTTAAGCCTGAAACTCCCCCCGACCCATGGCACTCTTCAATTCTTGCTTGAAAAGAGGCTGGTGAGTATCACGTTGAATCGTAAGCGTTCGAAGCTTAAACGAGACTTTATTGATGAGTACGCGATCAAGGATGCTGCTGGCAATTTTATCTGGTGCGCGCATTTTCACTATAAAGACGCCACTACGCCCAAAGCGGATTATGCGGTGGCGCACCTCAAGCTCTGGAGCCAGCGAACATCTGATTATTGGTCGCTGAAGGAAAAGGCGAAAAACCAGCACGATGTGGTTGAGGTGCATCGCGGTCAGATCGGCAAGAACCTTGCCGAACAATGGTTTTTGCCGTTAACCACGTAATGACATGAGCTACGGGTTAAATGCCTCAACTGCGTGGCGTGCGCAGTGAGGTATTTTTGCAGGGACCTCTGGCGCAGCTATCCTGCTAGCCGTTAATGTTCGCTTAAAGAAAAACATAGAAAGGGCTGTTGCATGAAGGTGCTTTGGGGACTGGGGAAGGTGCTGACGTTGTTGTTCTGGGTGGTCGTTGCGATCAACGTTTTCAAACCCTTGAGCAATCCGTTCGACCTGCTGATCAACCTGGCAGGTAGTCTGCTGTTTTTGACTCATTTGCTTGAGCTGCTGCTGTTCAATAGCAGCCTGCAAGGGCGCCCACATCCTTGGCGTGACCGACTGTACATTCTTTTAGTGGGCATCCTGCACGTGCAAACCCTCCCTAAATCTTCAGGCCAGGACAACAGTCATGCGTAAGTTATGTTTAATGGCAGCCCTTTGCAGTCCGTTTGCCCATGCCGAGGTGGTGCAGGTCGAGGCTAACTCGATGATGCGTCTGCCCGCGAATGTGGCCGTTCTGACACTCGAAAAACTCGATGTAGCGGACTACGGCACTCTGCTGATTCCGGCGGGTGTCAGTCAGGTCAACATTGATCAACTGCATTTGGGGCATGAGTCACGCATTGTCATCGTGCCGGCCGGGCGTGGGATTGAGCTGCGTGTAGCCAATGCCGAGCTGGGTGAAGGCAGCCAGATCAGCACGCGCGGTGCAGCGGGGACGTTTGAAAAACCGGCCAGACCTGCCCGTGATCTGAGCCTGAGAATCGAAGCGTTGCAGGCCGATCAACTGTCCATTGACGCCCGTGGCGGCACTGGCGCACCGGGTTTTGTCGGGCTTGATGGTGGCAATGGCGCTGAACCGGGTTGCACCTGGGGATCAGCCGGAGCAGGCGCCAATGGTGACGACGGCGGTAATGGGCATCAGGGCGCTGCGGGCGCACAGGTACGGGTCGAACTGCCCCGAGACTTCCCCGATGATCAGATCAAAGTACTGGTCGATGGCGGTGCAGGCGGCAAACCCGGCGCGGCCGGCCGGGCAGGTGCGGGTGGCAAATCCAAAGGCTGCATTGTTTACCGTGCCGATGGCGGCAAATCGGGTCGCCCGGGTCAAACCGGGCAACCGGGTGATGCTGGCCCGGCAGGCGCCGTGACCGTCCAGCGGTTGTAAGAAACGCCCACGTCTCGCGATTTTTAAACATCAAAAGATCGCGAGGCAAGCTCGCTCCTGTCAAACATGAAATAAGTGATTGATTCTAAAGGCCCTGTAGGAGCGAGCTTGCTCGCGATCTTTTGATCTTTATCTAAGAGCACCCTTCTCCCTAGCCCTCTCCCGAAGGAGAGGGAACCGATTGGGGGGATGCTTACGATATTCGCTGTCCTGTTTGATGCGCGACAGCGCGGCGTCGAAGACGGGGCGGCCACTCCTATCAAACACAAAATAAGTAATTGATTCCTAAGGTCTTGTAGGAGCGAGCTTGTCTCGCGATCTTTTGATCTTGATCTGGCTTTTGATCTTGATCTAAGAGGCCCCGTTAAACCACGCTGGCCGAGCGCAGGTTTTGCGCAGAGGGTAACCCGGCAGGACGCCGGGTTAGCCGTGACACGGCCAGGGATGGTTGATCGCAAGGCCTGTGGTGAGGGCATGCCGAGCCACAGCGAGGCACCGAGGGGTTGGGGCAAAAAGCGTTTGGCCACTTTGCGCTTTTCAAAGTGGCACGGCGTAAGGCCGGAATTCTAAGTGGCCGTTACCGCAGCAACGGATATGTACCCAAGAATCCCGAGGTGGATGGTTTTTACGGCTGCACGCAGCCGATCGCAGCCTTCGTACCTCGTCAGCGACTACAGTAACCTGTTTGCTGCGCGACAGCGCGGCGTCGTAGACGGGGGCGGCAACTCCTACAGTTAGGAGGTAGCGACCCCTTCAAAACATCGGGCGCGCCCCGGCAATCGCCACCAGCGCGAGACCTATTAGCAAGTTGCACCCGACCAGGCGGCGAATCCGCCCCATCACCGCCGCGCCTGCCGCCCATTCCTGAGCCTCAACGGCCTTGCGCAATTCGGGCAGTTGCAGTGATTGAATGCGGATAAACAGGGCGACCATGACGATGTACACGCCCATCATGATCTGCACATAACGGGGCGCCGTTTCGAACCCGCTAAAGCGCATGTGCAGCAGGCCGACACCGCTTATCGGCAAAATAACCACCGCGACCCACACCCAGCCAAAAAAACGTTGAAACACTTCAACCCACAGTTTTAGCCGGGCAGGCCCTTCAAGGGCCGTCATTGCGGCGGGGCGCAGGATCATCCAGGCGAAAAACATCCCGCCCACCCAGATCAGGGCCGCCAGTAAATGCAGGCTGTAAGTAACAGCGAAGGTGGTCATTGGGGTACTCCGTTCGGCGCAGGATCAATTAGCGGGGTATGATAGCGGCCATTCGAACCACTGAAAATTTATCCAGCGTTTCTTGCGCCCGAAGAACCATGATTAGTACCGAACTCAAATCCCAGATCCAGGGCGCTTATTCGCGTTTTCTCGAAGCCAAGAGCCTCAAGCCGCGCTATGGCCAGCGTCTGATGATTGCTGAAGTCGCCAAAGTGCTGGGCGATATCGATACCGACGAAGAAAACCATCGTACCGGCGACCCGGCGGTGGTTGCCGTTGAAGCGGGCACCGGTACCGGTAAAACCGTGGCTTACAGCATGGCCGCCATTCCGACCGCCAAGGCTGCGGGCAAGCGCCTGGTGATTGCCACGGCAACTGTCGCCCTGCAGGAGCAGATTGTCTACAAAGACCTCCCGGATCTGATGCGCAACAGCGGGCTGAATTTCAGCTTTGCGCTGGCCAAGGGTCGTGGGCGTTACATGTGCCTGTCCAAACTCGACATGCTGCTGCAAGAAGGCCACGCGCAAACCGCGACCGCGCAGCTGTTTGAAGAGGAAGGCTTCAAGATTGAAGTCGACGAAGCCAGCCAAAAACTGTTTACCAGCATGATCGAAAAGCTGGCCGGCAATAAATGGGACGGTGACCGCGACAGCTGGCCCCAGGCGCTGGAAGACCAGGACTGGGCGCGCCTGACCACTGATCACAGCCAGTGCACCAGCCGCCATTGCCCGAACTTCGGTCAGTGCGCCTTTTACAAGGCCCGCGAAGGCATGGGCAAGGTTGATGTGATCGTCACCAACCACGACATGGTGCTGGCTGACCTGGCGTTGGGCGGTGGCGCGGTTTTGCCTGACCCGCGTGACACGCTCTATGTGTTCGACGAAGGTCACCACCTGCCAGACAAAGCCATCGGTCACTTTGCCCACTACACCCGTTTGCGCTCGACCGCTGACTGGCTGGAGCAAACCGGCAAAAACCTCACCAAACTGCTCGCTCAGCATCCGTTGCCGGGCGACTTGGGGCGTTTGCTGGAGCAAGTACCGGAGCTGACCAAAGAGATCAAGGCCCAGCAGCAATTCATGTTCAGCGCCTGTGAGCAAATCGCTGACTTCAAGGTCGGCGAAGAGCCAGAAGGCCGTGAACGCCCGCGCCACCGTTTTGTGGGTGGCGTGATCCCTGATCACCTGCGTGAAATGGGCATTGAACTGAAGAAGGGCTTTTCACGCCTGACCGACGTGTTCACCCGTTTGACCGACCTGCTCAAGGACGGCATGGAAGGGGAGGTCAACATCGGCATCTCCAGCCAGCAGGCCGAGGAATGGTATCCGCTGTTCGGCAGCCTGCTGTCGCGGGCTCAGGGCAACTGGGAACTGTGGACGGCCTTCACCACTGAAGACCCGGAAGACAACCCGCCGATGGCGCGCTGGCTGACCCTGGCTGAAAGTGGTTCGCTGTTCGACATCGAGGTCAACGCCAGCCCGATTCTGGCCGCCGAGATGCTGCGTCGTAACCTGTGGAACGTGGCCTACGGTGCGCTGGTGACCTCGGCGACGCTGACCGCACTGGGCACGTTTGATCGCTTCCGCATGCGCGCCGGTTTGCCGAAAACCGCAGTCACAGCGATTGTGCCGAGCCCGTTCCATCACGCCGATGCGGGAGTGTTGCGTGTACCGGACCTCAAGGCTGACCCGCGCGATGCGACTGCGCACACGGCGGCGATCATTCGTGATCTGCCGGGGCTGGTAGAAGGTTCGCGCGGCACGTTGGTGCTGTTCTCTTCACGCAAGCAAATGCAGGACGTTTTCGACGGCCTGGAGCGTGACTGGCGCAAGCAAGTGTTTATCCAGGGCAACTTGTCCAAGCAAGAGACCCTGAATAAACACAAGGCGCGGGTGGATGGCGGCGACTCCAGCGTGTTGTTCGGACTGGCCAGTTTTGCCGAGGGTGTGGACTTGCCCGGTGCTTATTGCGAGCACGTAGTCATCGCCAAAATCCCCTTCTCGGTGCCCGATGATCCCGTTGAAGCGGCCTTGGCAGAATGGATCGAAGCCCGTGGCGGTAATCCCTTCATGGAGATTTCAGTGCCCGATGCATCGCTCAAGCTGGTACAGGCCTGCGGGCGTTTGCTGCGTACCGAACAGGACCGCGGCACCATCACATTGCTCGATCGGCGGCTGGTGACCCAGCGCTATGGCAAGGCGATTCTGAATGCCTTGCCGCCGTTTCGACGCGAAATTTCATAAGTGCAAGCCGGCGTCCATGCCGGCCTTGCTGTCGTCTATGCTGTGAGCTTCAAAGCCTCACAGGCCGTATTTGGCCGTTAGGGAGAACCAGATTCATATGATTCGCCGTTCACTGTCTGCAGCTTTTGCGTTGCTGGTCACGACCCCGCTGTTGGCGGCGCCTGCCGGTCAACAAACCCTGTTCAATTTCGTTCGCCCGGCCGATGTGGTGCAAGTGGCGACCGTGGATGCGAACTTGCCGCAGTACAACGCAGAGCAAACGGCGGAAGGTGAAGTACTGCGTCGTGTGACCTTTAACCCGGCCGCGGCCCCCAGCTTGCGCCTGACCCCGCAAGCCGGTGTGTGGGACTGGTCGCAATCGGGAATGATGACCCTGCGTATCCAAAACGCCATGAACTGGGCCCTCACGCTCGATGTGACGGTGCAGAGCAAGGACGGCAAGACCCTCACCAGTCGTGTTGACCTGCCGGCCGGCCCTGCGCAAACCCTGTTGCTGCCGTTGCAGGCCAACTCTCCCCGCAGCCAGGGCATGCGCGCAGGCCCGCCGATGCCAATGACTATCGAGGGGCAACGCAGTTTGCTGGCCAGCAGCCAGGGCGAAATTGACCGCAGTCAAGTGG
Source organism: Pseudomonas helleri (assembly GCF_001043025.1). Lineage (GTDB taxonomy): Bacteria > Pseudomonadota > Gammaproteobacteria > Pseudomonadales > Pseudomonadaceae > Aquipseudomonas > Aquipseudomonas helleri. The sequence goes on from NZ_JYLD01000007.1 coordinate 52,058, forward strand.
TCTCGGTGACGTTGTCGATTCCGCAGCCCAATGCCGCGCAAAGCATCCTTCTGGAGCGCTTCGGTGTGCAGGACGGCGCGGGTGTGATCAAGACCGTTTATGGCTCGATTGTCGATGGCTACGGCCAGTCCACTCGGGCCAAATGGCCAGAGCGTGTGTCCAGCGATGAGCAGCTTAAAGCCGCAGCAGCCAAAGAGCAGCAGCAGCTCAAAGGCTGGCTGGCGGCGCGCAGCGGGTTGGATCAGTACGGCGGGTTGCTCAAAGGCCCTGCGTTTGACGCGTCGGGTTTTTTCCGCACAGAAAAGCGTAATGGTCGCTGGTACCTGGTCACCCCTGAAGGTCATCCGTTTTATTCGTTGGGCCTGAACGCCGTTACCGCAGAGGACAGCCAGACCTACGTGACTGGGCGTGAGTGGATGTTTACCGATTTGCCCAAGCCCGGTGCGCCTTTGGCCGGTTATTACGGGACTTCGGATCATGACAGCAACAATGGCTCCTCCCAGGGGCGGGCGTTTGATTCGGGGCACTGGTACAACTTCTACGCGGCCAACTTGCAGCGCCTCTACGGTGAGCCGTGTGCGGTCGGCAAAACTGAGCCGGGCGCCGATCCCTCAATTCCTTGTGCCCCTGAAGCCTTTGATGCCAAGCGTTGGCAGGCTCACACCCTGGATCGCCTGCAAGCCTGGGGTTTTAACACGATCGGTAACTGGAGCGACCCGGCGCTGGGCCTTAACGACCGCGTGCCTTACACCTTGCCGTTGTCGATTGTGGGTGATTACAACAGCATCAGTACCGGCACCGATTGGTGGGGCGGCATGCCCGATCCGTTTGACCCGCGCTTTGCCATGGCCACCGAACGCGCAGTGGCGATTGCCGCCCGTGATCACCGTGATGACCCGTGGCTGATCGGCTACTTTGCCGATAACGAACTGGCGTGGGCTGGCGGCGGTGACGACCCTCAGTCACGTTTTGCCCTGGCGTTGGGTACCTTGCGCATGACCACGGATGCGCCGGCCAAGCGTGCGTTCCTCAAGCAACTGCGCGACAAGTACCGTAACCAGCAAGGTCTGTCCAAAGCCTGGGGTGTTGATATCCCGGCGTGGGAGTTGATGGAAGATCCGGGGTTCAACGGCCCGCTGCCGAATGCAGAGCATCCGGAAATTGAAGCGGATTACACCTACTTCCAGAAAGTCTTTGCCGATACGTACTTCAAGACCATCTCCGATTCGCTGAAATGGCATGCGCCGAATCACTTGTTGCTGGGCGGGCGCTTTGCCGTGAGCACCCCTGAGGCCGTGGCGTCGTGCGCGCAGTATTGCGACGTGCTGAGCTTCAACTTCTACACCCTGCAACCGCAGGACGGTTATGACTTCGCCATGCTGCGTGAACTGAACAAGCCGGTAATGATCACCGAGTTCAACTTCGGCTCCCGCGACCGTGGCCCGTTTTGGGGCGGCGTGACTGAAGTGGCCAGTGAAGAAGCACGTGGCCCGGCGTATGCCAAGTTCATTAAGCAGGCCGTGGCCGAACCGTCGATTGTCGGGGTTCACTGGTTCCAGTACCTGGACCAGCCGGTAACCGGTCGCTTGCTTGATGGTGAAAACGGCCACTTCGGCATGATCGGCATCACCGACCTGCCGTTCACCGGTTTTGTCGACAGCGTGCGCAAGACCAACTTGCAAGCACTTGACCAGTTGGGCCAGGAGGCGGCTAAAGCCCAGGTTGACGCCGACAAAACCCTCAAAGCTCCGGTGCAAACCCCACAAGACGCCAACGGCGGCCGCTCTGGTGCGGGCCATGCAGGCGGGCATTCGGGCAAAGGTCACTGATATTTCTGATTAGCGGCGATACATTTTGTCGCACCAGGGGGCTTTGAGCTTCACTTCTTGGCGTCGGCGACTAAGGTTTGCGTTCCAATTGAAGGGAATCAAACCAATGGACGCAAAAGGATCGTGTGACAGTCGGTTTGCTGCGGTGCAGCAAGCCTTCGAAGAAATCTTTGATGACCCCCAGGAGCGCGGTGCTGGGCTGTGCATCCAGGTCGGCGGCGAGACGGTAGTCGACCTGTGGGCGGGCGTGGCGGATTTAGAAAGGACCAAGCCCTGGAACCGGGACACGCTGGTCAATACCTACTGCGCGATAAAACCTTTTACTGCGGTAGCCACCTTGATGTTGGTGGAAGAGGGCAAGCTGGCGCTTGATCAGCCAATTTGCCATTACTGGCCCGAGTTTGCCCAGGGCGGCAAGGATCAGGTCACCTTGCGCCAAGTGTTGTCGCATACCTCCGGGACCCCTGCCTTGCGTTTGCCGAGTCGCACGCCCGAGATGTATGACTGGGATGAGATGGTCAAAAAAACAGCCGCAGAGCCATTATGGTGGCAGCCCGGTACAGAACTTGGGTACGGCGCCACGACTTACGGGTGGATTCTCGGTGAATTGATCCGTCGGGTTGATGGCCGGGAGCCCTGCCGGTTTATTCGCGAGCGCATTACCGAGCCCAATGGATTGGAAGTACAACTGGGAGTGGCTGAACAGGACTTTCACAGAATCGCCCACTTTGGCCGGGCTGAAGGGCGTGAAGGTGACAGCTTTGCGATAGCTTTGCGGCATGTGATGTCCAAACAACCCGAGCACGTAGCGACACTGGCATTTACCAACCCTGCTGTAGGCCCCAAACAAACCACGGATCCTCGCTGGTGGTCTTACCGTCAACCGGGTGTGAACGGCCATGGCACGGCTCACGGTCTGGCCGGTTTTTACAGTGCGCTGCTCGGTGGGCGTCTGATTGGCCCTGAACTGCTCAGCGAGTTCACCCGCGAGCACAGCAACAGCATGGATCGCGTGTTATTGCGCCCGATGCGCTATGGGTTGGGCTGCATGTTGGAGCAGCAAGCTGACCAGGCCGCGTCCAAGTGCATGGGCCCCAATACCTTTGGGCATGTCGGGTTGGGTGGCCCCGTCAGTTTTGCAGACCCGGAGCGGGATGTGAGCTTTGGTTTTGTGACCACAACCATTGGTAGTCATGTTCTGCTGGATCCGCGTGTCCGCAAGCTTGCCACGTTGGCCTACGCCGCACTTTAACGTTCTCGGGCGGCCTGATAAGTGCTTCAGATTGCGATCTTCAACCCCGTGAAGATCGCAGTCTCTTGCAGCGTTCGACCAGGCCGCTGCCCCGGACTTTTTCACAAAAAATCCATCTCACGCCTGATACCCTGCGCACCTCGATGAAAATGCCCAGAAATTGTGCGTTCTGACCGGCTTGCTCTGTTTCAAAATCCTACCGGTACTGGAACAATGCACGCCTTGTAGAGCCATGCTTGATCCAGGAGGTAGGGGTGCACATTCAAGGGTTTCACGACCTTAAGTTCGAAGCCGTGCGTGAGGCGTTTGCTGATTTGTTTAACGATCCGCAAGAGCGCGGAGCAGCACTGTGCATCCAGATCGCGGGCGAAACAGTGCTCGATCTGTGGGCCGGTACGGCTGACAAAGACGGCGAGCAGGCTTGGCACACAGATACCATCGTCAATCTGTTTTCGTGCACCAAGACCTTTACCGCAGTGACGGCCTTGCAACTGGTCGAAGAGGGCAAGCTGGCACTGGATGTTCCCGTTGCTCGCGATTGGCCTGAGTTTGCAGCGGCTGGCAAAGAGTCCATCACCCTTCGCCAGTTGTTGAGCCACCGTGCGGGTTTGCCTGCACTGCGCGAATTATTGCCGGCTGGCGCGTTGTATGAATGGCAAACCATGGTCGATGCACTGGCCGCAGAGGCGCCATGGTGGACTCCGGGCGAAGGTCACGGGTACGCCGCGATTACCTACGGCTGGTTGCTGGGTGAGCTGATTCGTCGTGCAGACGGTCGCAGTCCCGGGAAGTCGATTGTGGCCCGCACGGCCACGCCATTGGGGCTGGACTTTCATGTCGGGCTCAAAGATGAAGAGTTTCACCGCGTCGCGCATGTTGCCCGCACCAAGGGCAACATGGGTGATGAAGCGGCCCAACGGATGTTGAAAGCGATGATGAATGCCCCGTCTTCCATGACGACACGGGCATTTACCAATCCGCCGTCTATTATGACCAGCACCAATAAGCCGGAATGGCGTCGTATGGAACAGCCCGCAGCGAATGGTCATGGTAATGCGCGAAGTTTGGCCGGCTTTTATAGCGGGTTGTTGGAGGGGAAATTGCTGGAAGCCGAAATGCTTGAGCAACTGACCCGTGAACACAGTCTGGGCGAGGATAAAACCTTGCTCACCCGGACGCGTTTCGGGCTGGGCTGCATGCTGGATCAACCGGGCGTACCCAATGCCACGTTTGGCCTTGGGCCAAAGGCGTTTGGTCACCCTGGAGCAGGTGGTTCAATTGGCTTTGCCGACCCTGAACGCGAGGTTGCATTCGGGTTTGTGACTAATTCACTGGGGCCTTATGTTTTGATGGACCCACGCGCGCAAAAGTTGGTGAAAGTATTGGCACAGTGTTTATAACCGGGTTTTTATAAACCGTAGGTCGGAACGCGATAGCTTTTATGTGTTCAATACGTTTTTTTATATGGGCGTAGTGCCTTTTATTTTTAATTCATTGTGTGGATATTCAATGTCATCTAATAAGACTCTCGCTCTGGCTCTTTGCCTGGCTATTACCGGTTGCGCACAAACTCCACAGAATGACGCCGAAGGTGGCCACAAATGGTGGCAGTTCGGGTCGTCTGATCAGGCTCCGACCGCTGGGGACAAAACTGCCAGCGCTTCAGCCAAACCAACGAACACGCCAGCTACGGCGCCAGCAGCCAAAACCGCTGCTGCGGCCCCAGCCCCTGCAGCGGCGCCTGCGCCAGTGGCCGCCGCAGCCAGCACGAGCAAAGACAGCGGTTCTAGCTGGTGGCCTTTTGGTGGTGGCGACACGGCCAAAAAAGACGCCCCGGCTGATAAAGCACCCGTCGTTGCCAAGGTAGCCTCGGCGCCTGCCGCGCCAAGCACGTCGAAAAACTGGTGGTGGCCGTTTGGTGGTGATGACAAAGCCACCAAGGCCGCCCCGATTGGCGTGATCCCGATGCCGGATCCGAAAATCACCCAAGCCTGGCTGGACGAGTACGAGCCGCGCCTGCGTGTTGCCATCAAAGACTCTAACTTGCAGTTGGAGCGTCGCGAGAACTTGATCGTGATCGTCGCCGCCGCTGACAGCGCGTTCAAACCTACGCGTCCGGATTTGCTGATGCCGTCCATGCTCGGCCCGTTCACCCGTGTGGCCAAAGTGGTCGAAGGCGACCCTAAAACCGCTGTACTGGTACTCGGTCATGCCGACGCTTCGGGCACCATGGCAGCCAACACCCGCTTGAGCCTGGACCGCGCCAAATCGGTGGCCGCGATTTTCCGCATGAGCGGACTGCAAGGTAACCGTCTGACCCTGCGTGGCATGGGCTCTGTCATGCCACGTGCGGCGAACGACAGTAACGAAGGCCGTGCATTGAACCGCCGCGTAGAAATCATGATGACCCCGCAAGCCACCATGTTGGCGCTGGTCAGCAAATACAGCCAACCGGTACTGACCCCCGAAGAGCTGGTTGCCGCTCAACCGGCCGTAGCGCCTTCGACGCTGGCCAAGACTGATTCCGTGTCGGCTAGCAAGAAGGCAGCGCATGCCAAGAAAGCCGCACCGGCTAAAAAAGCTGCCCCGGCCAAAAAACCGGTAGTGGCCAAAGCCGCAGCGGACAAAAAAGTGGCTGCCAACGATCAGAACAAGAACTGATTGTTTTAGGGAAGGATTGCCCTCATGACCCAAGCGCTGGCCGATATGCGCCGCGATTACACCCGTGACGGGCTGGCCGAGGCGCAAGCCCCGGCCGAGCCTTTTGCGCTGTTTCATCAGTGGTTCAATGACGCGGTCAAGACCGAGCAACCGCCGGTTGAGGCCAATGCCATGACTCTGGCCACGGTGGACGCCGAAGGGCGTCCGCATTGCCGGGTGCTCTTGCTTAAAGGGCTGGATGAACAAGGTTTTACCTTTTTCACCAACTACACCAGCGCCAAGGGTGAGCAGCTGGCAGCGCGTCCTTTTGCCGCCATGACGTTCTTTTGGCCCACCCTGGAGCGACAAGTGCGCATCGAAGGCCAAGTGGTCAAGGTGACACCGCAGGAGTCCGACGCTTACTATCAGGTGCGCCCCTTGGGTAGCCGGATCGGGGCCTGGGCTTCACCGCAAAGCCAGGTGATTGCAGACCGTGAGGCGTTGACCACACTGCTGGCGGCCACTCAGGCACGTTTTAGTGACACGCAGCCGCATTGCCCGGAACACTGGGGCGGTTATCGTTTACTGCCACAGCGTATTGAGTTTTGGCAGGGGCGCCCGAGCCGCTTGCATGACCGGCTCAACTATCGCCGTGAGGGCGCTGAGTGGGTGCGTGAGCGTCTGGCTCCCTGAAAACGTAATAAACAACGGTGGTGTGCGAGTCAAAACGGCTATTTCGCGCTACCCTTGTCGTTAATTTGTAAGCGTCTGTCACCCACGCTGTGTCTGTACAGGCGCTGAATAAAGACCACATTATCTGCGCTGCGCGGTGACAGGCACCCGGTTGCAGAGTTTAATGAATCCCTGATCTTTTGGAGTTGATCCTATGCGTAAGACCGCACTGTTAGTTGCAGCTATTTCGACCATGACAGTTCTGTTGAGCGGCTGTGCCTCGAACTTGACCGGTGACACCTATTCGCGTGATGAGGCGCGTCGCGTACAAACCGTACGTACCGGCACTATCGTTGCCCTGCGCCCTGTGCAAATCGAAGGCACCAAAACCCCAATCGGCGCCGCAACAGGTGCTGTGATCGGCGGCGTTGGCGGCAGCGCCATCGGTGGCGGGCGTGGCAGCATCGTGACTGCAGTGATCGGCGCAGTAGCCGGTGGCCTGCTGGGTTCGGCTGCTGAGTCGGGCCTGACCAAAACCCAAGGTGTTGAAATCACCGTGCGTGAAGACGACGGCAGCACCCGTGCTTATGTTCAACAGGTTGAGCCGAACCAGGTATTCCGTACCGGCGAGCGCGTACGCATCATGACCGTTGACGGCACCAGCCGCGTGACCCAATAAGCTGTAGCTGGGCACTAAAACAAAACCCCGGCCAGTGTGAACTGGCCGGGGTTTTTTTATGCGCGGGTGCAGCCAGCCGGGTTGGCTCAGGACGAGCGTCTGAACGCCTGTTCGGCACCTGACAGCGATATGGCGATGCGATCCAGCAGCCTTTCGGCCGAGTATTTGGGTGCGACAGCGCACACCAGTACCACAGCCAACCCTAGCGCCAGCGCCGGGCGAGGTATTTTGCCGATGTTGGATTGGCTCAGCATGACCAGAAAAATGAATGCGGCGATCGTGCCTACCAACGCGCCCGCAATGGCTTCTGACAAGGGGTGGATGGTCAGGGCGATGTAGTTGATGCTGAACCACCAGGTCAGTACTACCCCGACCCCGAAGGCCGGCCAGCGCAAACGCGGGTTAATTTGCTGGCACAACAGGCTCAGCATCACGGTGAACACCAGGCAGGTATTGGTCGCATGCCCGCTGAACACCGCAATGTCCAGGCTGTGCAAGCCAATTCCCCAGCCCTTGAACAGGATTTTGGTCACGCCTACGATGAAGTAGGCAGACAGCAGGACACCCAGCCACAACACCGCGATTTTTTTAGAGGCAGCAGCCCACAGCCAGGCTGCGATGACCAAGGCTGCCGGGAACATCACACTGATGCCCCCGTACTGCACAAATTGAAGTTTTGCGTCCACATTTCCCTCGTTGGGCGACAAAAAACCATCAGGGGCAACACCGGTTAACGGTGCTGCCCCTGTGAGAATCCCTGTTGATGTTGAGTTACACGTCTGCCTGTTTACGGCTGAAGACGGCGGTAACAGCGTAGCCGATCAGAGCCGCGAGGATTGAGCCGGTCAAGATCCCCATGCGGTCCATGCCGACGTACTCACTGCTGCCCGGCACAAACGCCAGTGAGCCGACGAACAGGCTCATGGTGAAGCCGATACCACAGAGAATCGCCACCCCAAACACCTGTCCCCAGTTGGCTCCTGCCGGCAATGCCGCCAGGCCTGCTTTGATAGCGATCCAGGTCAGACCAAACACACCCACGGTTTTGCCGATCAGCAAGCCAGCGGCAATGCCCAGCGGCACGTGGTGAGTGAAGCTGTGCAGATTGACACCGGCCAGCGATACGCCCGCGTTGGCGAAGGCAAACAGCGGCAGAATCCCGTAGGACACCCAGGGGTGCAGGGCGTGCTCAATCGTCAGCAATGGCGAAGTTTCGGCGTTTTTGGTGCGCAGCGGGATGCAGAACGCCAGGGTTACGCCTGCCAGCGTGGCATGCACGCCGCTTTTGAGCACGCAGACCCACAGGATCAGGCCGATGATCATATACGGCGCGATCTTGATCACGCCCATGCGGTTCATCACGATCAGGGCAATCAGGCAGGCCGCTGCCAGCAGCAACGACACGCCGGAGAGTTCGCTGGAGTAGAACACCGCAATAACGATGATGGCCCCCAGATCGTCGATGATCGCCAGGGTCATCAGGAACAATTTGAGTGAAACCGGTACACGCTTGCCCAGCAAGGCTAATACGCCGAGGGCGAAAGCAATGTCGGTGGCCATGGGGATCGCCCAGCCATCGAGTGCATCGGGGTAGTCTTTGTTGAGGAACCAGTAAATCAGTGCCGGCACTACCATCCCGCCAATGGCCGCTGCGCCGGGCAGTACGACCTGGGAGGGTTTGGACAGGTGGCCCTCAAGCAGCTCGCGCTTGACCTCCAGACCAATCAGCAGAAAAAACAACGCCATCAGGCCGTCGTTGATCCATAGCAGCGAAGGTTTGGCGATTTGCAGGGCACCGATCTGCACGGCCACAGGCACATCAAGAAATGCCGTGTAGTAGTGCGAAAGCGGTGAGTTATTGATGATTAACGCCAGAGCCGCAGCTGCAATCAACAGCAGACCGCTGGCAGCTTCCATCTGAAAGAAACGAGTGAAAGTGCTACGCAGAGGCAAGGTGGCTCTCCAACGAATGGTTATTAGGTGCGACACCCTAACCTGTGCGGATAGTTGTTAAAACAAAAACTATATTCTTTTTTGTTATAAGCAACGTATTGATCCCGCACCGTCTACGAGACTATCAGCTATGTATCTAAATAAGTCGGGAAACAGCGAAATACGCTGTGGGAAAGGTCTTGCTGGAGCGAGGCAAACTCGCTCCAGCAAGGGCGATATTACGCCTCGATACCGAGGATATCGCGTGCTACTGCTTCAGCGATGCGGATGCCGTCAACACCGGCAGACATGATGCCGCCTGCATAGCCTGCGCCTTCACCGGCCGGGAACAGACCTTTGACGTTCAGGCTTTGCATCGACGCGTCACGGGTGATGCGCAACGGCGATGAGGTGCGGGTTTCGATGCCGGTCAGAACCGCGTCGTGCATCGAGAAGCCGCGAATTTGTTTCTCGAACGCTGGCAGTGCTTCGCGGATCGCTTCAATGGCGTAGGCAGGCAGGGCCAGGGCTAGATCACCCAGGGAAATCCCCGGCTTATAGGACGGCTCCACGCTGCCCAGCTCAGTGGACGGCTTGCTGGCAATGAAGTCGCCCACCAACTGCGCCGGGGCTTCGTAGTTGCTGCCACCCAGCACGTAGGCGTGGGCTTCGAGGCGCTCTTGCAGCTCGATACCGGCCAAAGGCCCGCCCGGATAGTCTTCTGGCGTAATGCCGACAACGATGCCGGAGTTGGCGTTGCGCTCGTTACGTGAGTATTGGCTCATGCCGTTGGTGACGACGCGGCCTGGCTCGCTGGTCGCGGCCACAACGGTACCGCCAGGGCACATGCAGAAGCTGTACACCGACCGACCATTTTTGGCGTGGTGCACCAGTTTGTAGTCGGCGGCGCCGAGTTTCGGGTGACCGGCGTATTTGCCCAGACGTGCGCTGTCGATCAGCGATTGCGGGTGTTCAATACGAAAACCCACCGAGAACGGCTTGGCTTCCATGTACACGCCACGGCCGTGGAGCATGCGGAAGGTGTCGCGGGCGCTGTGGCCCAGGGCCATGATCACGTGACGGGCCTTCAATTGCTCGCCGTCAGCCAGCACCACGCCTGTCAGTTGGCCGTCTTCAATCAGCACGTCAGTTACGCGCTGTTGGAAACGCACTTCGCCGCCCAGCGCGATGATCTGCTGGCGCATGTTTTCAACCACGCCGGTCAAACGGAAGGTACCGATGTGCGGTTTGCTGACGTAGAGGATCTCTTCGGGAGCACCGGCTTTGACAAACTCGTGCAGCACTTTGCGGCCGTGGTGTTTCGGGTCTTTGATCTGGCTGTAGAGCTTGCCGTCGGAGAATGTCCCGGCGCCACCTTCACCGAACTGCACGTTGGACTCGGGGTTCAGGACATTTTTACGCCACAGGCCCCAGGTGTCTTTGGTGCGCTGGCGCACTTCGGTGCCGCGCTCAAGAATGATCGGCTTGAAGCCCATTTGGGCCAGCAGCAGACCGGCGAAAATCCCGCAGGGGCCAAAGCCCACCACAATCGGGCGATCGCTCAAATCCTGTGGTGCCTGACCAACCACTTTGTAGCTGACATCCGGTGCAGGGTTGACGTTACGGTCGTCGGCGAAGGTGTGCAGCAACGCCGCTTCATCCCGCACGCTCAGGTCGATGGTGTAGATGAAGCACAATTCGGAGGTTTTTTTACGCGCGTCGTAACTGCGCTTGAACAAGGTGAAATCGAGCAAGTCATCGCTGGCGATGCCCAGGCGCTGCACGATGGCAGTGCGCAGGTCTTCTTCGGGATGGTCGATTGGCAACTTGAGTTCGGTGATTCGTAACATGACGGTGTCCAGTGTCGGGGCCAGGTAAACCCCGGCAGCCTTATGCGAACCGGGGATTATAGGCGGCTTCGAACCGTTGGGTCAGGTTAAAACAGCAATCTGCGGTTACAGTTGTCGGTTAGTCGTTACGCGCGCCACCAAAATAACCGCAACCGCGTTGAACCTGGCCATTGACCCGCAGTTCAGCCGAAAGGTGTTGCACGCTGCCGTTGACGCTGTCGGTGCAACGCTGCGGGGCGACCCAGAGCTCAATGCGCTGATTATTGGCCTCTGTGGACAGTGAGAAGCGGCTATCACCGATCTGCTCTTCAACGTAAGGCAGCGCCAGATCTTGTTGGCCTTCGCGTTTGAGGATCAAACCTTTACCGCCTGCTTGTACTTCCCAGGCAGGCCCGTTGCCGTTGGCGTGCACTGTTTGTTGCTTGAAGTTGGGGTCTTGGCAGGCAGCGCTGCTGCGCTCAAGGCGGTACACCTGTTGCAGCTTGACCTCGCCTTGCTCACCCGGAGTTTTGGCGCTGACGAAGCTGCCGCGAATATCGGCGAACAGCTTGCCTGGTTTGACCGGCATGTCGGTTGCGTCCTGGATCAGTGTGGTACTGGCGCCATCACTGACCACATAGCGCTGTTGGCCAACGCAGGGTTGGAAAACCAGTTGGCCGTTGTCTGACACCAGTTCGCCCTGAAGGCGAGTCAGGCCGGCGTTGCTATCAACGGGTTTGCTGTTCAGCAACTGGCAGCCGGCAAAGACGGGCAACAGGGCGACTAAAACTAAGGAACGGGCAGCGCGCATCATTCGGACTCCTGACTAATGCCGTCACGTTACTTAGGCTCGCCGTGCATCACAAGCCCGTCCCCTCAAATCTGACAATGTGCTTTAGCCCACCTGATAGGTCTGTCCGGTGTGCAGGCCTTCGACACTTTTGGCGTAAGCCAGCGCCACATCGGCGGCTGCTACCGGCTTGAAGCCACGGAAGTAGGGCGCGTATTTGTCCATCGCCTCTGCCAGCACCGTAGGGCTGACGGAGTTCACCCGTAGCCCGCGAGGGAGTTCAATCGCAGCTGCCCGGACAAAGCCGTCGAGCGCAGCGTTGACCAATGCCGCCGAACTGCCGGTGCGAATCGGCTCACGGTTGATCACTCCGCTGGTGAACGTGAATGACGCATTGTCGTTGGCGTACTCGCGGCCGATCAGCAGCAGGTTGACCTGGCCCATCAGCTTGTCCTGCAAACCCAGGGCGAAGTCTTTTTCGGTCATGTCGGCCAACGGCACGAAGTTGACATTACCTGCGGCGCAGACCAGCGCGTCGAAGCGTCCGGTTTGTTCGAACAAGGCGCGAATGGAGGCGCTGTCGCTGATGTCGACCTGAAAATCGCCGCTATTGCGGCCAATACGCACGATTTCATGGCGCGCCGACAACTCGCGATCAATAGCAGAACCTATGGTGCCGTTAGCGCCGATCAGCAGGATTTTCATCGGGTGTTCCTTGAGTGAGGAGGTGTTGGCTCAGTCTAGTAGTGGATTTTGGTGGCGATAAGCGCACTAATAGGAAACCTTTGGTTTTCATATGGAAACAATCCATGAGCGAGATGGATGATCTGGCGGCGTTTGCAGTGTTGGTCAATGCGGGGAGTTTTACCTTGGCCGCTCAGCAGTTGGGCTGCAGCAAAGGGCAGTTATCCAAACGCATCAGCCAGTTGGAGGCTCAGTTCTCGGTCGTGCTGCTGCATCGCACCACGCGGCGTTTGAGCCTTACGGCGGCGGGGGCTGCGTTATTACCCCAGGCCCAGGCACTGGTGCTGCAGGTTGAACGGGCGCATCAGGCGCTGGCGCGGCTCAAGGACGACATGGCGGGCCCGGTGCGGTTGACGGTGCCGGTGTCGCTGGGTGAAACCTTTTTTGACGCGTTGTTGCTGGAATTTTCCCGCGACTATCCCTTGGTCCAGATCGAGCTGGAGTTGAGCAACAGCTACCGCGACCTGGCCCGGGAAGGGTTTGATTTGGCAATTCGCTCTCAAGTGGGTAGCCATGAGCGGCTGGTGGCCAAGTCGGTGCTGAGTTGGCACGAAATGACCTGCGCCAGCCCGGCGTACCTTGAACAGTACGGCGAACCGACCACTCCGGCGCAATTGGCCGAGCATCGTTGTTTGCTTAATAGCCATTACAGCGGCCGCGAAGAATGGCAGTACCACCAGCAGCATGAACTGCATCGTGTTCGGGTTTCGGGGCCTTTTGCCAGTAATCACTACAGCTTGCTGAAAAAAGCAGCGGTGATAGGCGCCGGTATTGCGCGGTTGCCGTCTTACATGCTCCACGCCGAATTGGCTGACGGGCGATTACGCGGGGTACTCCTCAATTATCAGACCCGCAGCAACCCGATGTACCTGGTGCATCCCTACGAAGGTGGATTGCCCAAGCGCACGCAAGTTTTGGCGGATTACCTGATGCAGTGGTTTCAGCGTAGCGTGCTGCAGCCAACTCCCCCGTAGCAGTTGCCGAGTTTTACGAGGCTACGTCCGATTGCGAAGCGATCGTAAATGCTCAATGCAAGGTTGAGCTGACACACCGCAGATCATGGTTTTGCGACTGCTGCGCAGCCGAACGTAGCCTCGCGGTGCTCGTCAACTGCTACAGAGGTGGTGTGATCTTGTAGTCGCTGACGAGGCACGAGGCTGCGATGCGGGCCGCAGGACCGCCGCGATTTGCAGCCAACTTCCCCGTAGCAGTTGCCGAGTTTTACGAGGCTACGTCCGATTGCGAAGCGATCGTAAATGCTCAATGCAAAGTTGAGCTGACACACCGTAGAGCATGGTTTTGCGACTGCTGCGCAGCCGGACGTAGCCTCGCGGTGCTCGTCAACGACTACAGGGGTGGTGTGATCTTGTAGTCGCTGACGAGGCACGAGGCTGCGATGCGGGCCGTAGGACCGCCGCGATTTGCAGCCAAATCCCCCGTAGCAGTTGCCGAGTTTTACGAGGCTACGTCCGATTGCGAAGCGATCGTAAATGCTCAATGCAAGGTTGAGCTGACACACCGCAGAGCATGGTTTTGCGACTGCTACGCAGCTGGACGTAGCCTCGCGGTGCTCGTCAACTGCTACAGAGAGTGGGGGGATCTTGTAGTCGCTGACGAGGCACGAGGCTGCGATGCGGGCCGCAGGACCGCCGCAATCTGCAGCCAACTCACCCGTAGCAAAGTTGAACTGACGTACTACGACTGCTGCGCAGCCCAACGTAGCCTCGCGGTGCTCGACAACGACTACAGGGCGCGCAGCGCGATCTGCGGGCCAATAAAAAACGGCCCCGCAGGGCCGTTTTGTGCAGCAGGCAGGGTTAACCGCCCAGATACGCGTCACGCACTTTTGGATCGTTGAGCAGTTGCTCGCCAGTGCCTTGCATGACCACCCGGCCGTTTTCCAGCACGTAGGCGCGGTCAGCAATTTTTAGCGCCTGGTTGGCGTTTTGCTCAACCAGGAATACGGTTACGCCTTCATCACGCAGCTGTTCGATGATGTCGAAAATCTGCTGAATGATAATGGGCGCCAACCCCAGCGACGGCTCATCGAGCAGCAGCAACTTGGGTTTGCTCATCAGCGCACGGCCAATGGCGAGCATCTGTTGCTCGCCACCGGACATAGTGCCGCCGCGTTGGGTAAAACGCTCTTTAAGACGCGGAAACAGGTGCAAAACCTTGTCGAGTTGCTCCTGATAATCGTGCTTTTCAGTAAAGAATCCGCCCATGGCGAGGTTCTCTTCTACGGTCAAACGGGCAAATACCCGACGACCTTCCGGCACGACCGCGATGCTTTTGCGCATGATCTGCGCCGAGGTCAGGCCCACCAGTTCTTCACCCATGTAGCGAATACTGCCGCTTTGAGCTTGTGGCGAACCGCACAGGGTCATCATCAGGGTCGATTTACCGGCACCGTTGGCACCGATCAAAGTCACGATTTCACCCTGGCGCACTTCGACGTTGACGCTGTGCAGCGCCTGGATCTTGCCGTAGAAGGTCGAGACGTTTTCAAACTGCAGCATTTACGCTTCCCCCAAATAGGCTTTGATCACGTCAGGGTTGTCGCGGATTTGCTCCGGGGTCCCGTCGGCCAAAGGTGTGCCCTGATTGATCACCACGATATGGTCAGAAATGCTCATGACCAGTTTCATGTCGTGTTCAATCAGCAAGACCGTCACGTTGTGCTCGTTGCGCAACACGCTGATGAGCATCTTGAGGTCTTCGGTCTCTTTAGGGTTGAGGCCCGCCGCGGGCTCGTCGAGCATGAGCAGGCGCGGGCGCGTCATCATGCAGCGAGCGATTTCCAGACGGCGTTGCTGCCCATAGGCCAAGGTGCCCGCCGGGCGGTTGGCGAACTCGGTCAGGTTGACCTTGTCCAGCCAGTACGCGGCATATTCCATGGCATCGCGCTCGCTTTTACGGAACGCCGGGGTCTTGAACAGACCGGCCAGGAAGTTGGTGTTGAGGTGACGGTGCTGAGCGATCAGCAGGTTCTCAACGGCAGTCATGTCCTTGAACAAACGAACGTTCTGGAAGGTGCGCACCACGCCTTTGCGGGCGATTTCATGGCCAGACAGCCCTTGAATCGGCTCGCCATCGAGCAGGATGGTACCCGCAGACGGTTTGTAGAAGCCCGTCAGGCAGTTGAACACGGTGGTTTTGCCGGCGCCGTTAGGGCCGATCATCGATACAACCTGTTTTTCCTGGACGGTCAGGGCTACGCCATTCACCGCCAACAAGCCGCCAAAGCGCATGCTCAGGCCGCTGACTTTCAGTAACTCGCGGCTCATTTTCGCAGCTCCAGGTGAGGACGTTGCATAGGCAGCAGACCTTGCGGCCGCCAGATCATCATCACAACCATCAGGGCTCCGAACAGCAGCATCCGGTACTCACTGAATTCACGCATCATTTCTGGCAGCAGGATCATCACCACGGCCGCCAGAATCACGCCCAGTTGCGAGCCCATGCCACCCAGTACCACGATGGCCAGAATGATCGCCGACTCAAGGAAGGTGAACGATTCCGGGGTCACCAGGCCTTGGCGAGCGGCAAAGAAGCTACCTGCGAAACCGGCAAAGGTAGCGCCCAGCGTGAACGCCGACAGTTTGATAATGGTCGGATTCAAGCCCAGTGCGCGGCAGGCGATTTCGTCTTCACGCAGGGCTTCCCACGCGCGACCAATCGGCATACGCAGCAAACGGTTGATCACGAACAGCACGATCAGCACCAGCACCAGCGCGATCAGGTACAGGAAGATGACCTTGTTGATCGAGTTGTAGGCGATACCGAAGTATTCGTGGAAGGTTTGCATGCCTTCGGCAGCGGTCCGGTCGAAGCTGAGGCCAAAAAGAGTAGGTTTTGGAATGTTACTGATGCCGTTCGGTCCACCGGTGATGTCCGTCAGGTTACGCAGGAACAGACGGATGATTTCACCAAAGCCCAAGGTCACGATCGCCAGGTAGTCACCGCGCAAGCGCAGCACCGGGAACCCCAGCAGGAAACCAAAGGTTGCGGCCATCAACCCTGCCAATGGCAGGCACACCCAGAAGCTCAGGCCGAAGTAGTGCGCGAGCAGCGCGTAGGTGTAGGCACCGACCGCGTAGAACCCCACATAGCCCAGGTCCAGAAGGCCGGCCAGGCCCACCACGATGTTCAGGCCAAGGCCCAGCATCACGTAGATCAGGATCAGGGTGGCGATGTCGACGGCGCCGCGTGAGCCATAGAACGGCCAGATCAAGGCGACAACGACCAGCCCCAGAATGATCCAGCGTTGGGTGCTGGGCAGGGTCAGGAAGTTGGTTGCCTTGGCAGGGACTTTCGGCAGGCCCGGTGAAGCACGCCAGGCGGCGCTCAGTTGATGGTGGAACAGCACACGCAAAAACATCAGCAAAGAGCAGATCGCAATCACGCTCAGGGTGAAGGTGCTGGTGTGGTGAACTTCAATGTTGATCCCGACGATTGTCAGTTTCAGGCCGAGTACCGGGTAGGCGACGGCCCAGACCAACAGGGCGCTGAAGAGCGCCGCTTTAAGATTCCTGATCATACTTTTTCAATCTCCGGACGTCCCAGAATGCCGGTCGGACGGAACAGCAGTACCAACACGAGCAGGCTGAATGCCACGACGTCTTTGTACTGGTCGCCGAAAATGTCAGCACCAAAGGCCTCAGCCACGCCGAGCACCAGACCACCGAGCATCGCGCCGGGAATGCTGCCAATCCCGCCCAATACCGCTGCTGTAAAGGCTTTAAGCCCTACAAGGAAGCCGGAACCGGGGTTGATGACACCGTACTGAACGCTGATCAGAACAGCGGCAACGGCTGCCAGGGCAGCACCAATCACGAAGGTCAGGGCGATCACGTTGTTGGTGTTGATGCCCAGCAGGTTGGCCATCTTCATGTCTTCGGCACAGGCGCGGCAGGCGCGGCCCAGGCGTGAACGGGAGATGAACAGGGTCAGGCCGAGCATGGCCACCAGAGTGACGACGAAGACCACGATTTGCATGTAGGAGATGACAACTTCGCTCGCACCACCTGGGCCGAAGCTGAAGCCGCCGGGGATCAGGTTAGGAATCGATTTGTCTTTTGAGTCCTGGGACAGCAGCACCATGTTTTGCAGGAAGA
The DNA here is from genome assembly GCF_001043025.1 of Pseudomonas helleri. Classification (GTDB taxonomy): domain Bacteria; phylum Pseudomonadota; class Gammaproteobacteria; order Pseudomonadales; family Pseudomonadaceae; genus Aquipseudomonas; species Aquipseudomonas helleri. The sequence continues at coordinate 69,542 of NZ_JYLD01000007.1, forward strand.
TCGACATACCAATGGCAGAGATCAAGGGGATCAAGCGGTTACTGCCACGCAAGGGACGGTAAGCCACCCGTTCAATGCTGTAGCCGTAAGAACTGGTCACTACGATGCTCGCGATAAACGCCCCGGTCAGCAGCAATGGCACGCTGTCCAGGCCCATCATGGTCAGACCGGCGATGGCGATAAACGCAATGTAGGAACCAATCATGTACACCTCGCCATGGGCGAAGTTGATCATTCCAATAATGCCGTAAACCATCGTATAGCCGATGGCGATCAGGGCATACGTGCTGCCAACGTTGAGGCCGTTAACCAGCATTTGGAAGAAGTGATAGATGTCAGGCATTACAAGCTCCTAAAAACCTGAGACGCATTTCACTGGTGGAGTCATTTTCCGGCCTGTTTCGTACGCTTTTTTAGCCGTTTGAGCACAGGTCTTTTGCCAGCGAACCGCTGGTGACGGTTTTAAAGATTTTCAGGTGGGGAGACTTTCGGATCACGAAAGCGCGGCCCAATTTCTGTGGGCCTACGGCCCGTAAAACAAAGCCCACCGTTCGCGCAGTGGGCTTTGTAGTCAGATCAAGAACCGACCCTTATTGAGGGCTTACTTCTGTTTTAGGCTTGCCGAAGTGCCATTCGTAGACCACGAATTTGAAGTCTTTGAGGTCACCTTTGGCGTCGTAGCTCAGATCACCGGTAGGGGTTTTGAACGTGCCAGCATGGATGGCTTCAGCCACTTTGGCCGTGTCTTCGCTCTTGGCAGCGGTGATGCCTTGGGCAATCAGCTCAACCGCAGAGTAAGCCGGGAACACGAACGGTCCGCTCGGGTCCTTGCCATCTGCCTTGATGGCATCCGCAATCGCTTTGTTTTCCGGGTCTGTGTCAAAGGATTTCGGCAGAGTGACCAGCAGGCCTTCGGAAGCATCCTGGGCAATTTGCGAGATGGAGTCGTTACCCACGCCTTCAGGGCCCATGAACTTGGCGTTCAGACCTTTCTCTTTGGCTTGGCGCAGGATCAGGCCCAGCTCAGGGTGATAGCCGCCGTAGTACACGAAGTCGACATTGGCTTGTTTGAGCTTCTGAATGACGGATGCGAAGTCTTTATCGCCTGCGTTGATGCCTTCAAAAACCGCGACCTTGATGCCGTCTTTTTCAAGCGTTTGTTTAACTGCAGTCGCGATGCCTTCGCCGTATTGTTGCTTGTCGTGCAGGACCGCAACGACTTTAGGCTTCACAAACTTGGCGATGTAGTTGCCCGCTGCCGGGCCTTGGGCGCTGTCCAGGCCAATGGTACGGAAGACCAGTTTGCAACCACGACTGGTGATCTCCGGGCTGGTGGCAGCCGGGGTGATCATGATGACGCCTTCGTCTTCGTAAATGTCCGAAGCCGGCTGAGTGGAGCTGGAGCACAAGTGACCTACAACGAACTTGACGCCATCATTGACCACTTTGTTAGCGACAGCGACGGCTTGTTTTGGGTCGCAAGCGTCGTCGTATTCTTTGGCTTCCAGCATCTTGCCATCGACACCGCCTTTGGCGTTGATGTCTTTGATAGCTTGTTTGGCGCCCATGAACTGCATGTCGCCGTACTGGGTCACAGGCCCGGTTTTAGGGCCAGCAATACCGATCTTGATGGTGTCTGCAGCAAACGAATGGCTGGCAACCCCGGCCAAAACCATAGCGGCAAACAGTTTAGTAATCTGCTTCTTAGCCATCTTTATTGGTGCTCCACTCTTCTGTTGTAATTTTTATAGTCCTGGAAGCCAAGGCAGCCGGACCGGGTTTTTTCTGAGCGAAATTCCCGACCAATCTCCCCTGCAACTGTACCGGTACAGTGTAGAGCGCCGGTTCAACGCTTGAATAGCGGGCTACCGGGAGAAAAAGCAGGAAATGTCGCCTAAACGAAAGAAAGAGACAGAATGGCGGCGGATTATGTTGTTGATCTATATCGGGATGTTGCCAGCTCAACAGGTTCGTCCTTGGCGCTTCACTCTTTCCTCGTTTCCATACCTCTGTTTGGGTTTTTCTACCGGGTGTGCGGCGCTATCATTGCGCCGATTTTTTTACCTGGTGAATCCCATGAATCAAGAACCTAGCACCCTCTATGCCAAGCTGCTTGGTGAGACCTCAACAATTGAATGGAAGGTGTTGCTGCCATTCTTCGCCAAAGGTGACTTGTTGTGGGTTGACCCCGCACTGGACTTGATCGACGCGGCCATTGCCGTGACTCAGGATGAAGCAGAGAAGATCAAGGCCTGGATGGCTTCTGGCGTATTTGGAAAGATGACTACAGAACACGCGCTAGACGTTAATGCGCGAGATCCTGAGCTGTGGGCCGTGGTGGTATCGCCTTGGGTGATGGTCCAGGAAAGGGCACAAATTTAATTGAACGCACCAAACAGGAGCGTTTATAGAGGGGCGATTTGGGCGAGGTGGTGTGTAGGCCAGTAACTGGTTTCACAATAGTGGCCACTTGCCGTAGAGAAACGCCACAGTCAGTTCTGTGGCATTTCGCTAAATGGGTAGCTGCTAAATGGGTAGCGAATGCGCTACTACAGTTGAAGCGCCGAGTAGCCCGATGCAAACCGGTGAGATTGATTGAGCTGTTCCAGCACACCGGGCAGCGCTTCAAACGGTACAGGGCGGCTGATCAGATAACCCTGGATAAAGTCGCAGCCATAGCGGCTTAAAAGCTCGAGTTGCTGGGTGGTCTCGACACCTTCGGTCACCACTTGCAGTTGTAGCGTGTGGGCCATGACGATAATCGCCTGAACGATTTCCATGTCCTGGCTGGAGGTTTGGATGTCCTGGATAAACGAACGATCAATTTTCAGGGTATTGAGGGGCAGGCGCTTTAAATAGGCCAGGGACGAGTAGCCGGTGCCAAAGTCGTCAATCGACAAGGACACGCCCAGCGCGCGTATCTGCCTTAATAGCTGTGAGGTATTGCTGATATTGCCCATTAAAGCGTTTTCAGTGACTTCAAGTTCCAGCCGATGCGGGGCGATCCCGGAGCAATACAGCGCATTTTCAATGTCCTCAGCCAGTTCTTCGCGCACCAGGTTGAGTGCCGAGCAGTTGACGGCAACCCCAAGCTGCTGCCAGCCGAGCCGTGAAAGTGTCGCCAGATCGGTGCAGGCTCTGCGCAACACCCAATGATCCAGTTCGGCAATCAGCCCGTTGGCCTCAGCAATATTGATAAAACGATCCGGGCCAAGCAAGCCATGCTCCGGGTGCTGCCAGCGGATCAATGCCTCCAGTTTGGCGACTCGCCCTTGCTTGAGGTCGATGATGGGTTGGTAGTGCAGTAGCAAGCCGGTGTCTTCATTCAGCGCCTGGCGCAGTTCTTCTTCGATTTGCAGTTCCAGTGAGGCACGTGTGGTCAGGTTAGGGCTGAAAAAATTCAGGCTGTTGCGACCACCGCCTTTGGATTGATAGAGGGCCAGATCCGCGTGCTTGAGCAGCTCAATGCTGCTGGTGCCGTCGTCCGGGAACACACTGATGCCAATGCTGGTGGTCATGACCATGCGCCTGCCCGTCAGCTCGATGGGCTCTTTGAGCGTGTGCATGATGCGCTTGGCCATGCTTTGCGCTTCGTCGCGATCGTGGATGTCGATCAAAATACAAAACTCGTCGCCGCCAAATCGCGCCACCACATCCCCGTGATTGCGGGCGGCGCCTCTGATCTGATTGGCAATGGTCTTAAGCAGCTCATCGCCTGCGTCGTGGCCCAGGCTGTCATTGATCCGCTTGAAGTGATCGATGTCGAGAAACAGCACCGCCAGTTTGCTGTTCTTGGCGGCCGCGTCAGCGAGTTTTTCAGCAAAGATCTGGTTGAAGCCGCGCCGATTGATCAGGTTGGTCAGCGGGTCGTAATGCGCCACTTGCTGCAATGACATGCGGGCTTCATCAAGCTGGCTGAGCAGGGCATTGACCCGTGCCAGGTCGTGCTCTTTTTGTTGCAGTTTTTTATCGACCAAGGCGGCACTGATGCTGCTACCGATCAACAGCAGCGTGATCATGGCGACCATCAGGGCGACTTGCCAGTGGTTGGTTTCAATGTGGGTCTGGTTGATCTCGCCCTCAGGCGATAGCGTGTGCAGTGCCCACATGCCAATAAAGTGGACGCATAAAATGGCGGTGCCCGCGGTGAGGCTGATGGCGTATTTAAAAAACTGATGGGCCATGCCGTGGGTAGTGCGCAAGGCTATGGCCATCTGCAAGGCCCAATAACTGGCACCCACAGCCAGGATTAAAGAAAGGGCAACGCCGATGAATTCGTAGTGTTGCTGGCTGTTGGAGTGCATGGCGGTCATGCCGGTGTAATGCATGCCGCCGATGCCCAGGCCAAAAATCAGCGCCGCGAGCATTAAGGGTATGCGCGAAAGGCCGGGCTGATTGAGCAGATGCATGGCAATCAGTGCGCTGACCCAGATGATAACCAGCGAGCCGATGGTGATGCCCAGGTTGTAATGAACCTCAAGCGAAGACTCAAAGGCCAGCATGCTGATGAAGTGCATGGCCCAGATACCGCCTGCCAGGCAGCTGGCGCCCAGCCATCGCCAAACCGTTTTGGCCGTGGCTTTTTCTGCATTGGCGGCACGTTCACCCATATGCAGCGCAGCCAAGCTCGCGGCGCAGGCCACCAGCCAGGCGAGAAACACCAGGTACAGGTTGTGGCTGCTGTGCAGTGTCTGGAGGCCGTGCTCAGCATGTGCGCCGAGAAACTGCCATTCGAACCATTCCATTGCGGCCCTCGGCACTGAGTCCAGGTTTGCCAGTCAACAGGTGCTGACGTGCTTTCAGTGTAGAGGCTGGGATAAGGCGGGGGAGGGTGATGGCGATATGATGCTAATCATTTCGCAATAAACAATTAGTTTTTAATCGCGAACTTCGATTGAAAACTTGTAGGAGCGAGCTTGCCTCGCGATCTTTTAAAGATCAAAAGATCGCGAGACAAGCTCGCTCCTACAGAATGCGGGTTAGCCGGCGACCAGCACGCGAATCGCTTCAAGGCGCAGCGCGGCTTTTTCAAGCATGGCCAGCCCTTGTTCGCGTTGTTTACGCAAGGCAACCAACTCGCTGTCACGTACGGTCGGGTTGACCGCTTGCAGCGCAGTCAGGCGCGCCAGTTCTTCTTCCGTGTCGGCTGCCAGACGGCGTTGCGCTTCGGCCACACGTTCAGCGTGACGTGGCGCAACCTTGGCTTCGCCGGCATTGATTTTCGGCGTCAGGTTATCGCGCTGCGCCTGGATGAACTTGTTGGCGCTGGCACGGGGCACGCTTTCCAGTTGTTCATTCAGGGTGTCGAAGGCCACGCGCGAGGACAGGTCGTTGCCGTTGGCATCGAGCAGGCAGCGCAGCGCAGCAGGCGGCAGGTAGCGGCCCAGTTGCAGGGAGCGCGGGGCAACGGCTTCGCTGACGTAAATCAGTTCGAGCAGAACGGTCCCGGGTTTGAGCGCCTTGTTTTTGATCAGTGCCACGGCGGTGTTGCCCATCGAGCCCGAGAGCACCAAGTCCATGCCGCCTTGCACCATCGGGTGTTCCCAGGTGATGAACTGCATGTCTTCACGCGACAGCGCCTGGTTGCGGTCGTAGGTGATGGTCACGCCTTCGTCGTCACCCAGCGGGAAGCTGGCGTCGAGCATTTTCTCGCTCGGCTTGAGAATCAGGGCGTTCTCGGAATGGTCTTCACTGTCGATGCCGAACGCATTGAACAGAGTTTCCATGTAGATCGGCAGGGTGAACTGGTCGTCCTGCTCAAGAATCGCTTCTACCAGTGCTTCGCCTTCACCCGCGCCGCCGGAGTTGAGCTCAAGCAGGCGGTCACGACCGGTGTGCAGTTCTTGCTCCAGGCGCTCGCGCTGGCTGCGGGCTTCGTTGATCAGCGCTTGCCACGGGGTGTCGTCGGTTTCTTCAAGCAACGGCAGCAGGCGTGGGCCGAACTGGTGTTGCAGGGCGTTGCCGGTCGGGCACGTGTTGAGGAACGCGTTCAGGGCTTCGTGGTACCACTGGAACAGGCGTTCTTGCGGGCTGGTTTCCAGGTACGGCACGTGCAGTTCGATGACGTGCTTCTGGCCGATACGGTCCAGACGGCCGATACGCTGCTCCAGCAGGTCCGGGTGGGACGGCAGGTCGAACAGCACCAGGTGATGGGCGAACTGGAAGTTGCGGCCTTCACTGCCGATTTCCGAGCAGATCAGCACTTGTGCGCCGAACTCTTCATCAGCGAAGTAAGCCGCTGCGCGGTCACGTTCAAGAATGTTCATGCCTTCGTGGAAGACCGTCGCAGGAATGCCGGAGCGAACGCGCAGGGCGTCTTCCAGATCCATGGCGGTTTCGGCGTGGGCACAGATCACCAGCACTTTGGTGCGCTTGAGCATCTTCAGAGTGTCTGTGAGCCACTCTACGCGAGGGTCAAAGCGCCACCAGCGCTCTTCATCGCTGGCGTCCGGCTGGGCCTGGAAGCTGACTTCCGGGTACAGCTCGGCGTGATCACCGATGGGCAGTTCGAGGTATTCGTCCGGGCACGGCAGCGGGTAAGCATGCAGTTTGCGCTCGGGGAAGCCCTGGATCGCGGCGCGGGTGTTACGGAACAAAACGCGGCCAGTGCCATGACGGTCGAGCAGTTCGCGAACCAGACGCGCGCTGGCTTCGGTATCGCCTTGGTTGACTGCGGCGAGCAGCGAGTCGCCTTCAGCACCCAGGAAGTTATGGATGGTGGTGTGCGCTTCAGGGGACAGGCGGCCTTTATCCAGCAGTTCCTGTACCGCCTGAGCGACCGGGCGATAGTTCTCGCTCTCGGCGCGGAAGGCAGCCAAGTCGTGGAAGCGGTTGGGATCGAGCAGGCGCAAACGTGCGAAGTGACTGTCCTGACCCAGTTGTTCCGGGGTCGCAGTCAGCAGCAAGACGCCAGGGATTACGCCGGCCAGTTGCTCGACCAGACCGTATTCAGGGCTGACTTGATCTTCATGCCACACCAGGTGGTGAGCTTCGTCGACCACCAGCAGGTCCCAGTCTGCGTCGAACAGGGCTGCTTGCGCTTTAGGGTCGTCAACCAGCCATTCCAGAGCCACCAGAGCCAACTGGCAGTCTTCAAACGGGTTGCCGGCATCGCTTTCAATGAAGCGCTCTTCGTCAAACAGTGCGACTTCAAGGTTGAAGCGGCGACGCATTTCGACCAGCCACTGGTGTTGCAGGTTTTCCGGGACCACGATCAGCACGCGGCTGGCGCGGCCACTGAGCAGTTGGCGATGAATCACCAGGCCCGCTTCGATGGTTTTACCCAAGCCCACTTCGTCAGCCAGCAATACGCGCGGCGCGATACGGTCGGCCACTTCACGGGCAATGTGCAGTTGGTGAGCAATAGGTTGCGCACGCACGCCACCCAGGCCCCACAGCGGCGATTGCAACTGGCGGCTAGTGTGTTCAAGGGTGTGATAACGCAGCGAGAACCACGACAGCGGGTCGATTTGCCCGGCGAACAGACGGTCGCTGGCCAGACGGAACTGGATAAAGTTCGACAGTTGCGTTTCTGGCAGGGTCACCAGCTCGTTTTGTTCGTTGAAACCGTGATAAACCATCAGACCGCTGGAGTCATCGACTTCGCGAACGGTCATCTTCCAGCCTTCAAAGTGGATGATGGTGTCGCCCGGCGAGAAACGCACGCGCGTCAGTGGGGCGTTACGCAGCGAATATTGGCGGGTTTCGCCAGTGGCCGGATAGAGCACGGTCAGCAAGCGACCGTCCTGTGCCAGAACGGTGCCTAAGCCTAGCTCAGCTTCGCTGTCACTAATCCAGCGTTGCCCCGGTTGATACTGCTGCGCCATGCTGCCTGACTCCCGCTTTGAAAAAGCCGAGTATATTAACGCAGCAGAGTCCTCAGTCCAAAGGACTCTGACAAAAAGCTGCTCTACTCAAAAGAAGCCAATGGCGCTTTTCGATGAGTGGTTTTCAGCCGGACGCAGAACAGGAGCACACCATCATGCTGCCGCCGATTCTACCGCTGAGCGTTGTCCCCGTGACCTCACAACAAGACCCGGTACGCCCGCGACCTGAAATCCCGGCGGTTGTGCCTGCCCAGGCCAGTTCGGGGGACAGCACGGTCAACATCAAACACCATGATGCTGACCAGGCAGCCTTGTTATTGCGCGAAGAGCAGCAGCGTCAGCAACACAAACGCCAGCATGAGGGGCAGCCGCCGCTGCCCGATGAAGTCCAGGCGGATCAGCCTGCCGATGATGGCGTGGTCGATGGGACGCAGCGTCAGGGTTTATGGATTGATATCGAGGTATGACTGGATTTTTTCTGGCCTGTTGTCCGGCCTCAACGCATTATTGCGCTGTCCCTTGAACCCTTTTAGCCAACAGCCTCTGACAGTGACCTGATTTTTATGAGCCAAGACAGCAATCTGGTTGACCTGGGTGCAGAACGTGCCAAGCGTGTGCATGACCTTAAAGAGAAGCGTCTGAACGAAGTGCGCCAGGCATTCGAGCAAGCAATGCCCTTGGAAAATGCCAAGAAAAAGCCGAAAAAGAAACCTAAAAAGCGCTGATCTACCGCGTTTTAGCTGATCTGGGTCAACTTTTCTTTCCAAGCCTCGTCGGGCCGCGATCACTATTGATCCCGGTCAACGTATGCGCCTGCCTGTGTGGTTAATCTAGCTCCAATACAAACAGACACGAGCAGGAGGCCGTCATGTTTCTCGACAATGTGGTTATCGCAGGGGTAGTGACGGTCGGTCTCATGGTGTTGTTCTTCGCAGGTCTGGGTTTTTTTATCTGGAGAGACTCCCAGAAGCGCAATAAGTAGCGCCGGGTCTTTCTGGTACACGAGCACGCAAGGCATTTTGGGCGACTTCGGTCGCCTATTTTTTTGCCTGTAATAAACGCATAAAAAAAGGTACGCCCCGTGAGGGGCGTACCTTTTTTGTCAGGCGCTGGATCAGTTGAGGGCGATGGACGCCAACCAGAACAGTGCTGCAGACAGCCCGACAGTGGCCGGCAGGGTCAGCACCCAGGCCATCAGGATGGTCTTGATGGTGTTGCCTTGCAGGCCGCTTTTGTTGGCAACCATGGTGCCCGCCACGCCTGAAGACAGGATGTGAGTGGTCGATACCGGAAGGGCAAACACGTTGGCCAGGCCAATCGCGATGGTGGTAGTGATCTGAGCGGCCATGCCTTGGGCATAGGTCATGCCTTGCTTGCCGATCTTCTCGCCGATGGTTTTAACCACGCGTCTCCAGCCAACCATGGTGCCCAGGCCCAGAGCCAGTGCGACAGCCAGAATCACCCAGAACGGTGCGTATTCAGTGGTGGTGGTCAGGTCTTTACGCAGTTTTTCGAGATCCGCCTTTTCACTGGCGTCGAGCACTGGCAGCTTGCTGACTTTTTTCGCCGTGTCATCCAGGCACAGCAAATAGCGACGAATTTCGATGCGCTGCTCAGAGGTCATGGAGTGGTAGTCAGTCACGCCCTTGAGTGAGCTCAGCAGAGCGGCAATGGTTGGCTCGGTTTGCTGCGGATTGCAGCTGAACTTGCCCGGCAGGTCGCTTTTAATGCTTTTGCCCAGTGCCAGGTATTCGTTCAGGCTCTCGTGGTTACGCTGATAGAACTGGCTCAGGTGCAGCGTCGCGTCGCGCGTTCGCTCGATCTGGTAAGTGCTACTGTTCAAGTCCAGAACGAAGGCGCTCGGCACGATACCGATCAGTACCAGCATGATCAGGCCAATACCTTTTTGACCGTCGTTGGAGCCGTGAACGAAGCTCACGGTCATGGCAGAAATCACCAAAACCAGACGGTTCCAGAACGGCGGATGCTTTTTATCATCCAGCTTGCGGCGTTCTTCTGGGGTCTTGTGCATCTTGGAGTTAGGACGCCACCACTTCAGGCCCACCAGCATGAGGCCGGCAATGATGAAGCCCGCCAGTGGCGAGAACACCAAAGAAGCGCCAATCTCAATAGCCTTCTGCCAGTTAACGCCTTCGCTCACCGGGATGCCGTTGATCAGGGCGTTGGCCAGGCCGACACCGAGGATCGAGCCGATCAGGGTGTGGGAGCTGGAGGCCGGAATCCCGAAGTACCACGTACCCAGGTTCCAGGTAATGGCTGCAGCCAGCAGCGAGAACACCATGGCCAGGCCATGTCCGGTGTTCACGTTGACCAGAAGCTCTACCGGCAGCAAGTGGACGATGGCGTATGCCACCCCGACTCCGCCCAGCAGAACGCCCAGAAAGTTGAATACACCGGAGAAGAACACCGCCAGGTGAGGCGGCATGGCTTTGGTGTAGATGACAGTCGCTACCGCGTTCGCGGTGTCATGAAAGCCGTTAATGAACTCGAAGGCGAGAACAAAGGCTAGGGCGAAGAAGAGGCTGATAAGAACCCAGGCATCCAATCCGCTTAGTAGATCGATCATGAAGGTTTTCTGACACGGTCATAAAGGGGGCCGGATTATGCCAGAAAACCTTGGTAATCGATGCACTTGGTGCTCGCCGGTAACATCTATAAATGAAAAAAGCGGTAGGACACCCCGATTTACAGAGGCCCAAAAACAGCTCCAAGCCGCTGATAACAAAGGCTATAAGCGTTTCAGAGGGGAGGGCCTGTGCCTACGTAACGGTCTGATTTGAGTGTGTGAAATTTCTGTAATCAGACAGTTTGGTGGCTTGGGCAGACCTTTTGTCGGGCAAAGGTCAGCCTCCGAGCAATGCAGCGGCAGGAGGCGTTGTAGCCGTTTTTACACAGATTTCAGCCGTGGTGATTCACGACTCTTCAGCTTTGAGTTCTTTCTCAATTTTTTGAATTTCTTGAGAAAACGCCTGATCCAGCAGGCTTGCACGTTTGCGCCAAGGCTTGCGCTCGGGCTCCGGCTTTGCGGCATAAGTGGTCACTTCGCCGCCATAAACATCCTTGTAACGTTGTTCCTGACGCTCAAGTTCTGCGCGCAGTTCGTCTTTCGTCACAGTGCTACCTAATTAAGTAAAGATTAAACCTGGTGAACCACTCGCAAGAGAGGTTGATGCATCTGACGTTTGAGTCAGCTTTAGACGGATATCTATAAGCAACGTCAAGGTTAAATCAACCACTCTGTGCAGGCGGCAACGACATTAATTAACACCTGAGCGCTGTCGCACTTAAGTGCTCACCCCAGAGGGTGGACAATTCAGGTCGCACTTGGAAGTTAAGCCTCTCGGCCTATTGAGTTCAACGAGCGGGTTGGATCCAAAAGGCGGGAATGCTTGACTCTGTGCATTCAATTACTTGCGGGCCATAAAGGCTTGAGTAAGGCGTCTACTATCGCCGAAGCGCTTTAGGTCCGTCAACTTCCAAGTGCAAACTTTGTTGCAAAAATTCAGGGAATGAACAGCTTCTGGCATTTTTTAGAACTATTAATACGGGTGAAGGTAAATGGAGTGTCAAGTTGTTGAGCGCTACCGTCAGCTTAATTGACCGGGCATATAAGGAAAATGCACTCCAATGAGTGGGGGAGGCTGTTAGTCGCAGTGTAGCCGGTAAAAAAAGCTTAATGGAAATCAGACGCAGGTGTTGTCTGTAGTTATAAAGTACGGCAATGGAACTTTATTAAACGCACAGGATCATGAGGCGTTGCCTACGTCACATTCATATCCGTGATGCAGGGTGAGGATATTGCGATTATCGGTCGTCGGTTCGATAATCGGCCAATATTGCATCTGCCGTGTGTCTGTTGTTACCGGGGCCGATCTGTAATAACAATAAAAGCGACATCAGGGGGATAGGGTATGAGTGAGCAATTGCGCAATGCAGTGACTGGCCTGGCGCCACCGATTGTGGCGTCACCTGCCAAACGTATTCAGGCGTTTACCGGCGACCCCGACTTCATGGCCTCGCTGGCCCGTGGTCTGGCCGTGGTGCAGGCGTTTCAGGAACGTAAACGGCACCTGACGATTGCGCAGATCAGCCATCGAACCGAGATCCCGCGCGCCGCTGTACGGCGTTGCTTGTATACGTTGATCAAACTGGGCTATGCCACCACCGATGGCCGGACCTATTCGTTGCTGCCCAAAGTGTTGACCCTCGGCCATGCCTATTTGTCGTCGACGCCGCTGGCGGTCTCGGCCCAGCCGTATCTGGACCGCATGAGCGAGCAACTGCACGAAGCCTGCAACATGGCGACCCTTGAAGGTGACGACATCCTCTACATCGCCCGTTCGGCCACCACCCAGCGGCTGATTTCAGTCGACCTTTCGGTGGGCGGCCGTTTGCCAGCGTATTGCACGTCGATGGGGCGTATTTTGCTGGCGGCCCTTGATGATGTGACCCTCAACGAATACCTGGCCCACGCTGAGTTCCAGGCCAAAACCAGTCGCACCCTGCATACCCCCGAGGCGTTGCTTGAATGCTTGCAGAAAGTTCGCGAGCAGGGCTGGTGCGTTGTCGACCAAGAGCTGGAACAGGGGCTGCGTTCGATTGCCGTACCGGTGTACGACGCTTCCGGCCAGGTGCTGGCGGCCCTGAACGTCAGCACCCACGCCGGGCGCGTGTCACGTACAGAACTGGAGCAGCGCTTTTTGCCGATCATGCTCACTTCGAGCCGCGAACTGAGCGCACAGTTGTTCACCTGACCTCGCCGTTAAGTACATTAACCCTGTAGGAGCGAGCTTGCCTCGCGATCTTTTGATCTTAAAAAATCGCAGTCTTTGAGCTACGTTTCGGTCAATTCCAAGCAGGCTAACTATGTGTTCGATTACCGAACACATCGTCGATTATCGGATTGTTTGAGCCGGGAGGGCGGCTTAACCTGCTGACAGTCCGGTGCCGCTCGACGCACCGTTTTCTATTCAGTGGCAAACAAGAAACGGGAGCTACCCCTCATGGCAGAAATCATTTCGTTACACGACGCCGTGAAACAGTTTGTGAATGACGGTGATACGGTCGCCCTCGAAGGTTTCACTCACTTGATTCCGACCGCAGCAGGTCATGAAATCATTCGTCAGGGCAAGAAAGACCTGACGTTGGTCCGTATGACGCCTGACTTGATCTACGACCAATTGATCGGCGCCGGCTGTGCACGAAAGTTGATTTTTTCCTGGGGCGGCAACCCTGGTGTCGGTTCGTTGCACCGTCTGCGCGATGCCGTCGAAAAACAGTGGCCGCAGCCGCTGGAAATCGAAGAACACAGCCACGCCGACCTGGCCAATGCCTATGTGGCGGGCGCTTCGGGCTTGCCATTCGCGGTACTGCGCGCCTATGCCGGTTCCGACTTGCCCAAGGTCAACCCGCTGATCAAGACCGTTACCTGCCCGTTTACCGGTGAAGTGCTGGCGGCGGTGCCTTCGGTGCGCCCTGACGTTACGGTGATCCACGCGCAAAAGGCTGACCGCAAGGGCAACGTACTGTTGTGGGGCATTTTGGGCGTGCAAAAAGAAGCCGCCTTGGCCGCCAAGCGCTGCATCGTGACGGTTGAAGAGATTGTCGATGACTTGCAGGCACCGATGAATGCCTGCGTCCTGCCAACTTGGGCCTTGAGCGCCGTGTGTCACGTACCGGGTGGTGCGCATCCTTCCTACGCACATGGTTACACCGAACGTGATAACCGTTTCTATCAGGCCTGGGACCCGATTGCCCGCGACCGCGAAACCTTTACCGCATGGATAAACGAATACATCCACGGCACCGCCAATTTCAGTGAGTTCCAGGCCAAGCTGGCCCGCGCTTCGGAGGCAAAATAATGGCTTACTCCACCAACGAAATGATGACCGTTGCCGCCGCCCGCCGTTTGAAAAATGGCTCGGTGTGTTTTGTCGGCATTGGCCTGCCTTCGAAGGCTGCGAACCTGGCGCGCCTGACCTCGTCGCCGGATGTGGTGCTGATTTACGAGTCTGGCCCGATTGGCGCCAAGCCCAATGTGCTGCCGCTGTCGATTGGCGACGGTGAGCTGGCCGAAACGGCTGACACGGTCGTCTCCACCAGCGAGATTTTCCGCTACTGGTTGCAAGGTGGTCGGGTTGACGTCGGCTTTTTGGGTGCCGCTCAGGTAGACCGCTTCGGCAATATCAACACGACTGTGGTCGGTGACTATCACCATCCAAAGGTCCGCCTGCCGGGCGCGGGTGGTGCACCTGAAATCGCCGGTTCTGCCAAAAGCGTGCTGATCATCCTCAAGCAATCAGCCCGTTCGTTTGTCGACAAACTGGACTTCATTACCTCGGTTGGTCACGGCGAAGGCGGCGACTCGCGTAAGCGTTTGGGCCTGCCTGGCGCAGGGCCAGTGGGGATCATTACGGACCTGTGCATCATGGAACCCGAAGCGCAGACCAACGAATTCGTGGTCACCGCCCTGCATCCCGGCGTGACGCGTGAACAAGTCGTGGCGGCAACGGGCTGGGCGATTCGCTTTGCTGACAAGGTTGAGCAAACCGCCGAGCCAACCGACGTTGAGCTAAGCGCTTTGCGTGACCTGGAAGCGCGCACGGCCCTGGCCCACGGTCAGGCACCAGGAGAAGCGTGATGCGTGAAGTGTTTATCTGTGACGCGATTCGCACCCCCATTGGCCGTTTTGGCGGGGGCTTGTCGGCCGTTCGTGCCGACGATCTGGCAGCAACGCCGATCAAGGCACTGATCGAACGCAACCCCACGGTCAAATGGGACGAAGTCGACGAAGTGTTTTTGGGCTGCGCCAACCAGGCGGGTGAAGACAACCGCAACGTCGCGCGCATGGCGGCGTTGCTGGCCGGACTGCCGGAGAGCATCCCCGGTGTCACCCTCAATCGTTTGTGTGCCTCGGGGATGGACGCGATTGGCACGGCGTTCCGTGCCATTGCCAGCGGTGAAATGGAACTGGCGATTGCCGGCGGCGTTGAATCGATGTCGCGGGCACCGTTTGTGATGGGCAAGGCTGATGCCGCGTTCTCGCGCAACATGAAGCTGGAAGACACCACCATTGGCTGGCGCTTCATCAACCCGTTGATGAAAGCTCAATACGGTGTCGATGCGATGCCGCAAACCGCCGACAACGTGGCCGATGACTACCAGATTTCTCGCGCCGACCAGGACGCCTTTGCCCTGCGCAGCCAGCAGCGCACGGCGGCTGCACAGGCGGCGGGCTATTTTGCTGAAGAGATTGTGCCGGTACGTATCGCCCACAAAAAAGGCGAAAGTTTGGTTGAGCGCGATGAACACCCGCGTGCCGACACCAGCTTCGACACCCTGAGCAAACTCAAACCGGTCAACGGCCCGGACAAAACCGTCACCGCAGGCAATGCCTCGGGGGTCAACGACGGGGCTGCGGCGTTGATTCTGGCCTCGGCTGATGCGGTCAAACGTCATGGCCTGACTGCCCGCGCGCGGGTGTTGGGCATGGCCAGCGCCGGGGTTGCACCGAGAGTGATGGGCATTGGCCCGGTGCCTGCGGTGCGCAAACTGGTTGAGCGTCTGGGCCTGGCGGTCAGTGACTTTGATGTCATCGAACTCAACGAAGCCTTTGCCAGCCAGGGGTTGGCCGTGTTGCGTGAGTTGGGGCTGGCGGACGATGCGCCACAGGTTAACCCCAATGGCGGCGCCATCGCGTTGGGCCATCCGCTGGGCATGAGCGGTGCGCGGTTGGTGCTGACGGCCCTGCACCAGCTGGAAAAAACCGGCGGTAAAAAAGGTCTGGCTACTATGTGTGTAGGGGTCGGCCAAGGCTTGGCGCTAGCGATAGAGCGGGTCTGATTTGCCCTGACGATGCGCCAGACGATTAAGGACTCAATCGTTTGGCGCATTGTGGTTGCAGGGTACTTGTTGCAAGGTATGTCTGAAAATAACTAACCAGATGAGTCTAAAATCATGACAACAGACACTCACTACACAGGAGAGGAACGTAGAAAAAGGATCTTCGCGATTGTCGGTGCCTCCTCGGGCAACCTGGTCGAATGGTTCGATTTTTACGTTTACGCGTTCTGTGCAATCTACTTTGCGCCAGCTTTTTTCCCCTCCGATGACCCTACGGTACAACTGCTGAACACGGCCGGTGTATTTGCGGCGGGCTTCTTGATGCGTCCTATCGGTGGCTGGCTGTTTGGCCGGGTGGCCGACAAGCACGGGCGCAAGAACTCAATGATGATCGCGGTGATGATGATGTGCGCCGGTTCATTGGTCATCGCCTTTTTGCCGACCTACGCCTCGATTGGTGCGTGGGCGCCCGCATTACTCTTGATGGCGCGGTTGTTCCAGGGCCTGTCGGTGGGTGGTGAATATGGCACCACGGCCACTTACATGAGTGAGGTTGCCCTCAAGGGGCAGCGTGGTTTCTTTGCCTCGTTCCAATACGTCACGTTGATCGGCGGGCAGTTGCTGGCAGTGCTGGTGGTGGTGATCCTCCAGCAGATTTTGTCAGATGAGGAACTGCGCGCATGGGGCTGGCGCATCCCGTTTGTGATTGGTGCCATCGCAGCCGTTATTTCGCTGTTGTTGCGTCGTTCCCTGGAAGAGACCACCAGCGCTGAATCCCGTAATGACAAAGACGCCGGTAGCATTGCGGCGCTGTTTCGTGACCATAAAGCTGCGTTTATCACCGTGCTCGGCTACACCGCTGGCGGCTCGCTGATTTTCTACACTTTTACCACGTACATGCAGAAATACCTGGTGAACACCGCCGGGATGCACGCCAAAACCGCCAGCTACATCATGACCGGCGCGCTCTTCCTTTATATGTGCATGCAGCCGTTGTTCGGCATGCTCGCGGACAAAATCGGCCGTCGAAATTCGATGCTCTGGTTTGGCGCCTTGGGCACATTGTGCACGGTGCCGATTTTGCTCAGCCTGAAAACCATTACCAGCCCGTTTTTGGCCTTTGTGTTGATCACCCTGGCGCTGGCGATTGTCAGCTTCTACACCTCGATCAGCGGTTTGGTTAAGGCCGAGATGTTCCCGCCACAGGTGCGGGCGTTGGGAGTAGGGCTGGCCTACGCCGTGGCTAACGCAGTGTTTGGCGGTTCGGCGGAATATGTGGCCTTGGGCCTGAAGTCCATGGGCATGGAAAACACCTTTTACTGGTACGTGACGGTCATGATGGCCATCGCCTTCCTGTTTAGCTTCCGTTTGCCGAAGCAGCCCAAATACCTGCATCACGATATGTGATGAGTTTGCGCGCGCCGATGTTCGGCGCGCGCCTGCAAAGGAAGGTTTATGAGTAACCAACTGTTCGATGCCTATTTCACGGGCAAGGCTATGGGTGTGGTGTTCTGCGACCATGGCCGGGTTCAAGCCATGCTCGACTTTGAGGCCGCCCTGGCTCGGGCTCAAGCCAGTACTGGGTTGATTCCGTCGTCAGCAGTTGCACCGATTGAAGCGGCTTGCCGCGCCGAACTCTACGACTTTGAAGCCTTGGGGCTGGCCATCGCCAGCGCTGGCAACTCGGCCATCCCGTTGGTGAAAGCGCTCGGCAAGCAGATTGCCAGCGTCAGCCCCGAGGCCGAGCGTTATGTGCACTTGGGCGCCACTAGCCAGGACGTGATGGACAGCGGGTTGGTGCTGCAACTGCGCGCCGCCCTCGAACTGATCGAGCAGGATTTGCAGCAGTTGGGCGAAGTCCTCGCGCAACAGGCCCAGCGTTATGCCACCACGCCCTTGGCGGGTCGCACCTGGTTGCAGCAAGCAACGCCCGTGACCTTGGGGATGAAAATCGCAGGTTGGCTGGGCGCAGTTACGCGCAGCCGTCAGCGGCTTCAAGCATTAAAACCACGTTTGCTGAGCCTGCAGTTTGGCGGTGCTTCGGGCACCTTGGCCGCGCTGGGTGAGCAAGCGTTACCCGTGGCGCACGCGTTGGCCGCCGAGTTGAAGCTCGCGCTGCCCGACCAACCCTGGCACACCCAGCGTGACCGTCTGGTGGAGTTCGGTGCGGTACTCGGGTTGGTGGCAGGTAGCCTGGGCAAGATGGGCCGCGACATCAGTTTGCTTATGCAGACCGAAGCGGCGGAAGTCTTCGAGCCTTCTGCGCCGGGCAAGGGCGGGTCCTCGACCATGCCGCACAAGCGCAATCCGGTGGGTTCTGCCGTATTGATCAGTGCGGCGACGCGGGTTCCCGGGCTGCTCAGCACTTTGTTCAGCGCCATGCCTCAAGAACACGAGCGCAGTTTGGGCTTGTGGCATGCCGAGTGGGAAACCCTCCCAGAGATTTGCTGTTTGGTGGCAGGCGCGTTGGCTCAAGCCCTCAATATTGCCCAGGGGCTGGAAGTGGATGCCGAGCGCATGGCGCAAAACCTCGATTTGACCCACGGCCTGGTATTGGCCGAAGCCGTGAGTATTGAATTGGCGCAGCGAGTGGGGCGCGAAACCGCGCATCACCTGTTGGAGCAATGCTGTAAGCGGGCCGTGGCCGAGCATCGGCATCTGCGTGCGGTGTTGGGCGATGAGCCCGAGATTAGCGCGCAGTTATCGGCAGCCGAACTGGATCGCTTGCTCGATCCTGCTCATTACCTGGGGCAAGCGACGACGTGGGTCGAGCGGGCACGGGCTGAACATTTTGCGTTGGCAGTCTAAAAAGGAGATGGTCGTGGGGCGTGTACAACTGGCAGAAGGTGAACTCAACTACCAACTCGATGGCCCGAAAGGCGCCCCGGTGTTGGTGTTGTCCAACTCATTGGGCACGGACCTGGGCATGTGGGCAACGCAAGTTCCGGCGTTCGCGGAGCATTTTCAGGTGCTGCGGTACGACACCCGTGGCCATGGCCAGTCGCTGGTGACCGAAGGTCCGTACAGCATTGAGCAGTTGGGTGGCGATGTACTGGCGTTACTCGATGCGCTGCATATTGAGCGCGCGCATTTTTGCGGCCTGTCGATGGGCGGCCTGATTGGCCAGTGGTTGGGCATTCATGCCGGTTCACGGCTGAATTCACTGGTGGTGTGCAACACCGCGGCCAAGATCGGTGAGCCGTCGGTGTGGAACCCGCGGATTGAAACGGTGTTGCGTGACGGTGCAGAGGCAATGGCCGGATTGCGTGATGCCTCGATTGCCCGCTGGTTTACCGCAGACTACGCCCAGGCCCACCCGGATCAAGCCAAACGCATTACTGACATGCTGGCGGCTACCTCGCCGCAGGGTTATGCCGCCAACTGCGCGGCGGTGCGTGATGCCGATTTTCGTGATCAGCTTGGCGCGATTCGCGTGCCGACGCTGGTGATTGCAGGCACCGAAGACGCCGTGACGCCGCCTTCGGGCAGTCATTTCATTCAGGAACACGTGGCAGGTGCCGAGTACGCAGAGTTCTACGCGGCGCACTTGTCCAACGTGCAGGCCGGTGATGCGTTCAGCCAGCGGGTGCTGGCGTTTTTGTTAGCCCAACAAGCGGTTTAAGGAGCGTTCTGTGGACGAGAAACAACGTTATGAAGAGGGCATGGGTGTACGCCGCGCCGTGCTGGGCGATGCGCACGTCGACCGCAGCCTGAACGCCCTGACCGAGTTCAACAGCGAATTCCAGGAAATGATTACCCGCCATGCGTGGGGTGATATCTGGACGCGGCCTGGATTGCCACGTCATACCCGCAGCCTGATTACCATTGCGATGCTGATCGGCATGAACCGCAGCGAAGAACTCAAACTGCACCTGCGCGCCGCTGCCAACAATGGCGTGACCCGTGCAGAGATCAAAGAAGTGATCATGCAGAGCGCGATCTACTGCGGCATTCCGGCAGCCAATGCGACCTTCCATTTGGCAGAGTCGGTGTGGGACGAGTTGGGCGTTGAGTCCCGGGAATAGTCATATGGGCAACAAAAAACCCGCCAATTGGCGGGTTTTTTGTTTTATCGGGTCGCTATCAAGCTTTTGGCGGCTTGTCCGATACAGGCCGGTTTTGCCCGGTCTGCTCGTACCAGCCACCGCCCAGCGCCTTGTACAGTGTGACTTCGCTGGTCAACTGCGACAGACGATCGGTGATCAACGCCTGCTGCGCGCTGAACAACGAGCGCTGTGCATCAAGGAACGTCAGGTTGCTGTCGACACCAATCCGATAACGACGCTCTGCCAGACGGTAGTAGTCCTGGTTGGCGTTAACGAAATCGGCTTGCGCCTGCAACTGCTGGTTGTAGGTTTGACGTGCTGCCAGGCCGTCAGAAACTTCCTGGAATGCCGTCTGGATCGCCTTCTCGTATTGCGAGACGGTGATTTCCTTCTGGATTTTCGAGTAGTCCAGGCTCGCGCGCAGAGCGCCTGCGTTGAAGATCGGCAGGTTGATCTGTGGCGAGAACAGCCAGGTGCCCGAACCGCCCTTGAACAGACCCGAGAGGTCTGGGCTCAAGGTCCCGGCATTGGCGGTGAGGCTGATGCTCGGGAAGAACGCGGCGCGTGCGGCACCAATGTTGGCGTTGGCCGCCAACAACTGGTGCTCGGCCTGAAGGATGTCGGGGCGACGTTGCAGCAAGTCGGACGGCAAGCCCGCTGGCATTTGGGTCAGCAAATCAGCTGACAGCGGTTTGGCTGTCGGCAGATTGTCCGGAATACCAGTGCCGAGCAGCAGGGCCAGGCTGTTTTCATCCTGGGCGACCTGACGGGTGTACTTGGCCAATTGAACTTTGGCGTTTTCCACTGAGGTGCGCGACTGGCTGAGCTCCAGTGCCGAGGCCACGCCCACTTCATTGCTGCGCAGGGTCAGCTTGTAGCTTTCATCGAACGCCTTGAGGGTGTCTTCAGTCAGCTTGAGCAGCTCTTTGTCCGCTTGCCAGGTCAGGTAAGCGGTCGCAACGTTGGCCACCAGACTGATCTGGGTGGAACGGCGGGCTTCTTCAGTGGCGAAGTAGTTTTCCAGAGCCTGATCGCTCAGGCTGCGGATACGTCCGAACAAGTCCAGCTCATACGCACTGACCCCAAGGGTCGCGGAGTATTGGCTGGTAATGCCTGCCTTGCCGGTTTGCGACATGCGCGCCGGGGTGCGTTGACGACTGCCGCTGGCATCTGCGGTCACCGCCGGGAACAGGTCCGCACGCTGGATGCGGTACTGCGCGGCATAAGCGTCGATGTTCAGCGCCGCGACCCGAAGGTCGCGGTTGTTGACCAGAGCTGTCTGGATCAGCTGTTGCAGGGCAGGATCATGGAAAAACTGACGCCAGCCTTGTTCTGCCGCGGCCTGGTTTGGCGCCTCGTTCGGCGAGTACGCCGGGCCCTGCGGGTATTGCGCGGCTATCGGCGCTTCAGGGCGCTGGTAGTCCGGTATCAGCGAGCAGCCACTCAGCGTAAACGCTGTAACCGCTACTGCGAGAAGCGACTTGCTCATTGGCCAGCCTCTTTGTTTGGAGTGTTAGTCAGTTCTTCTTTTTGCTCAGTGTCTTTTTTATTGCCAATCGAGGAGACGGCAACAAAGAACAGCGGCACCCAGAAAATAGCCAGCAGGGTCGCACTCAGCATACCGCCGATAACACCTGTACCAATGGCGTGCTGGCTGCCCGAGCCTGCGCCGTGGGAGATGGCCAGCGGCACAACACCGAGGATGAACGCCAGGGACGTCATGATGATCGGTCGCAGACGCATCCGGCACGCTTCAATCGCGGCATCGTACAGACTACGCCCTTGTTCATGCAGCTCCTTGGCAAATTCGACGATCAGAATGGCGTTTTTCGCTGCCAGACCGATTGTCGTCAATAGACCTACCTGGAAGTACACGTCGTTGGACAGGCCTCGCAGGCTGGTAGCCAGCAGCGCACCAATAATCCCCAGCGGTACAACAAGCATGACCGCGATCGGAATCGACCAGCTTTCATACAGTGCGGCAAGACACAGGAAGACCATCAGCAAGGAAATCGCGTACAAGGCAGGGGCTTGCGAGCCCGACAAACGTTCCTCGTAAGACAGACCTGTCCAGGAAATACCCACACCTGCCGGGAGTTTCTTGGCGAGGGCTTCAACCTCGGCCATGGCCTCACCACTGCTGTAGCCCGGTGCTGGTGTACCCAGAATTTCCATGGCTTCTACGCCGTTATAACGCGACAGCTTGGGTGAGCCGTAAATCCACTCGCCCTTGGCAAAGGCCGAGAACGGCACCATGGTTCCCTGATCGTTACGCACGTACCACTTCTTCAGGTCTTCCGGGCTCATACGGGAGGAGGCGGTACCTTGCAGGAACACCTTTTTCACCCGGCCGTGGTCGATGAAGTCGTTGACGTAGCTGGCACCCAGCGCGATGGACAGCGTGCTGTTAAGGTCCGCCAGGCTCACGCCCAGCGCTTGTGCGGCTTCATCGTCGATGATCAGTTTGTACTGAGGTTCGTCGTTCAAGCCGTTTGGACGCACACCCGCCAGCACTTTGCTTTGCGAAGCCATACCGAGGAACTGGTTACGCGCTTCCAGCAATTTCTCGTGTCCAATGCCTGCCTGGTCTTGAAGGAAAAAGTCAAAACCGGTGGCGTTACCCAACTCCATGACCGCTGGCGGAGCAAACGCAAACACCATTGCATCGCGGAAAGTGAAGAAGTGCTTCTGGGCACGTGCTGCTAGTGCAAACACGCTGTTGTCGGCATCACGCTCGCCCCACGGTTTGAGCATGATAAATGCCAGACCCGAACTTTGGCCGCGACCTGCGAAGTTGAAGCCGTTCACGGTAAATACCGAAGACACCGCCGATGTTTCATCGGTCAGCAGGTATTCACGCATCCGGTCGATGACTTCCTGAGTCCGCTCGGCTGAGGTACCCGGTGGGGTTTGAACCTGAGCAAAGAGTACACCCTGGTCTTCTTCCGGAAGGAAGGAGGTCGGAATGCGGGTAAACAGGAACACCATGCCCACAACGATCAGGACATAGGCCAGCAGGTACGGTGCTTTGTGGCGCAGAATGCTGCCTACGCTTTTTTCGTAGCCGCGTACGCCGCTGTCAAAGGTACGGTTGAACCAGCCGAAGAACCCACGCTTGTTCTGACCGTGATCACCCTTGGTGATCGGTTTGAGCATCGTGGCACACAGAGCCGGGGTGAACACCAGGGCAACCACAACCGACAGGGCCATGGCCGATACGATGGTGATCGAGAACTGACGGTAGATCACACCGGTGGAACCGCCGAAGAACGCCATCGGCAGCAATACCGCCGACAGTACAAGGGCAATACCCACCAGAGCGCCCTGGATCTGGCCCATGGACTTCTTGGTGGCTTCTTTGGGCGGCAGGCCTTCCTCGGCCATTACCCGCTCGACGTTTTCCACCACAACGATGGCATCGTCCACCAGCAAGCCGATGGCCAGGACCATACCGAACATGGTCAGGGTGTTAATGCTGAAACCTGCAGCGGCGAGGATCCCGAAGGTACCCAGCAATACAACCGGTACTGTCATCGTGGTGATGATGGTGGCGCGGAAGTTTTGCAGGAACAGGAACATCACCAGGAACACCAGCACGACAGCTTCTACCAGTGTTTCAACAACCCCTTTGATGGAGGCCGAGATCACTGGAGTGGTGTCATACGGGAATACGACTTCCATCCCTGGCGGGAAGAAGGGTTCCAGGTCAGTAATGGTTTTGCGAACGGCTTTGGCTGTGTCCAAGGCGTTAGCGTCAGACGCCAGCTTGATTGCAATACCGGAAGATGGCTTGCCGTTGTACTGGGCGCTGATGCTGTAGTTCTCACCGCCCAGGCCCACTTCGGAGACATCACCCAGACGAACCTGAGAGCCGTCGGTGTTCACTTTCAGCAGGATCTTTTTAAACTCGTCTGCGGTTTGCAGGCGGGTTTTGCCAATGATCGTTGCGTTCAGCTCCTGGCCTTTCAGCGCAGGCAGACCACCCAGTTGACCGGAAGACACCTGTACGTTCTGCGCCGAGATCGCGGATTTAACATCCACCGGGGTCAGGTTGTACTTGTTCAACTTGGCCGGGTCCAGCCAGATACGCATGGCGTACTGAGCACCGAACACCTGGAAGTCACCCACGCCTGCCGTCCGCGACAGCGGGTCTTGCATGTTGGAGACGATGTAGTTCGACAAGTCGTCCTTGTTCATGCTGCCGTCGGTGGACACCACGCCGACTACCATCAGGAAGTTTTTCACTGCCTTGGTAACCCGGATACCCTGCTGCTGCACTTCTTGCGGCAGCAGCGGGGTGGCCAGGTTCAGCTTATTCTGGACCTGGACCTGAGCGGTGTCAGGGTTGGTACCCTGGTCGAACGTTACGGTAATGGTCATGCTGCCGTCGGAGTTACTTTCCGATGACACGTAACGCAGGTGGTCAATACCGTTAAGTTGCTGCTCGATCACCTGAACCACGGTGTCCTGTACGGTTTGTGCCGAAGCACCCGGATAGGTCACGGAAATCGAGATGGCCGGTGGTGCGATGCTCGGGTACTGGTTTATTGGCAGCTTGAGGATCGATAAAGCCCCGACCAGCATGATCACCAGGGCTATTACCCAGGCGAAAATTGGACGGTCGATAAAAAATTTCGACATGGTTTATTCCCCTTTACTGCCCGAAGCTTTATCAGTGGCCGGGGCCGATGCCGGGGTTGCGCCTGGAGTCTTGTCCATGATTTTGACTTCAGCGCCTGGACGGACGTACTGCAGGCCGTCTGTAATCAAACGGTCACCGGCGTTCAGGCCTTTTTCTACCAGCCAGTCGCTGCCAACCGTGCGCGTTGCTTGCAACACACGCAGCTCAACTTTGTTGTCCGGACCGACGATAAGGGCCGTTGGCTCGCCTTTGGCGTTGTGGGTGACACCAATTTGCGGGGCCAAAATGGCATCGCTGTTGATGCCCGCTTCCAGTTGGGCGTGAACGAACATGCCAGGCAACAGAACGCTGTCAGGGTTCGGGAACACCGCACGCAGGGTGACGGAACCGGTGGTCTCGTCTACCGAGACTTCGGTGAACTCAAGACGACCTTCCAGTGGGTATTCGCTACCGTCCGGCAGGGTCAGTTTGACTTTGGCAGCGTTCTCACCGGCTTTTTTCAGACGGCCATCTGCCAGGTCGCGACGCAGTTCCAGCATCTCTACCGAGGACTGGGTCACGTCTACGTAAATCGGGTCCAGTTGAGTAATCACGGCCAATGCATTGGCTTGGCCACTGGTTACGAGTGCGCCTTCAGTGAACAGCGAGCGACCAATACGACCTGACAGCGGCGCCAGGACCTTGGTGTAGCGCAGGTTTACCTGAGCGGTTTTCAGTGCAGCTTCGGCTTCTAGACGAGCAGCTTCGGCGTTGTCGTATTCCTGACGGCTCACGGCTTGCTCTGCAACCAGTTGCTTGTAGCGATCAGCCAGGGATTTGGCCGATTGCAGGGTCGCCTTGGCGCTCAGCACGCTGCTCTCGTAGATCGCCGGATCGATTTGATACAGCTGCTGGCCTTCTTTAACGTCGCTGCCTTCTTTGAAGTAGCGCTTAAGGATAATGCCGTTCACTTGAGGGCGAACTTCTGCCGAACGGTATGAAGTCGTTCGACCAGGAAGATCGGTAGTCAAGGTAAATGGCTGGGTTTTCAGCGTCACGACGCCGACCTGAGGGGTTTGTGGGGCAGGTGCTGCCTCTTCCTTCTTACATCCGCTGAGCAGCGAAGCTAGGGTGATGGCAGCAACCAGAGCGGTAACAGCTGGCTTAAATTGCATGAAGATCCTCGGGTCAGGCACGCGAAAGCGCACAAGAATAGTGGAAGGGTATAGAAAGCTGTTCCGGGTGGATAATGAGCTTGCTAAGGAATATACTTACATTCATGTCTGTTTGTAAACAGTGGGAACCTGTCGCAAGCCGCGTTCCAGAGTCCATTTTTGAGTCCGTAGTAGACCGGGATAAGGCAGAACAAACGCCACCCGATGCCGGTTTGGATACCGAACTGAAATTGTCCAGACCCTCCTGATTGAGGTTGTGATTGTTATGGTGCGTCGTACCAAAGAAGAAGCTCAGGAAACCCGGAGCAAAATCCTCGAAGCAGCCGAGCAGGCCTTTTATGAAAGAGGGGTTGCCCGCACTACGCTGGCTGATATCGCTGCGTTGGCGGGTGTCACCCGGGGTGCCATTTACTGGCATTTCAGCAACAAGGCTGACCTGGTTCAGGCCATGCTGGACAGCCTGCGCGAACCTTTGGAAGAACTGGCCAAAGCCAGCGAGAGCCAAGAGGAGCTTGATCCGCTGGGTTGCTTGCGCAGTTTGTTGGTCCATTTGTTTCGTCAGGTGGCGACTGATCCGAAAACTCGGCGTATCAATGAGATTTTGTTTCATAAGTGCGAATTCACTGACGAAATGTGCGATTTGCGCCGTCAACGCCAAATGGCAAGTATCGACTGTAACAGCCGGATCGAGCTCACGCTGAGTAATGCAATCCATCGCGAACAACTCCCTTCGAACCTGGATGCCCGCCGTGCGGCAATCGCTTTGCACGCCTATATAGACGGTATTCTTGGGCAATGGCTGCTGGTTCCCGACTGTTTTGAGCTCTATAAACAAGCTGAAATCTGGGTCGACACCTGCATTGACATGCTGCGGCTCAGTCCTACCCTGCGCAGCCCGGAGCTCAATAGAGCTTGAGTCTAGTTGCCTGAAGGCATAAGGCTAGTGAAGTTTTTACCCGTCGCGTGAATTGATACCAGATGGCCTTTATATATGTCTACGCTGCGGGTTTAAAGTTAGTCAGCTAAGTATTTTGTACTGTAATTGTTACCGGCCTGTTGTCCTCATCGTCCTTGAACGCAAAAAGCCCCGGCTCGCAAGAGACCGGGGCTTTTTGGTGCAGCGTGAATCAGCGTTCGAGATCTTTGATCTTGCCTGGCACGCCATCCCACTCTTCCGCGTCCGGAAGAGCGTCTTTCTTTTCAGTGATGTTTGGCCAGATTTCAGCCAGCTCAACATTCAACTGAATAAATTGTTCCATGCCGGCAGGCACTTCATCTTCAGAGAAGATGGCTTGTGCAGGGCATTCAGGCTCACAAAGCGCGCAGTCAATGCACTCATCCGGGTGAATTACCAGGAAGTTCGGGCCTTCGTAGAAGCAGTCCACCGGACAGACTTCTACGCAGTCGGTGTACTTGCACTTGATGCAGTTGTCGGTGACGACGAAGGTCATTTCTAATTTTCTCCTCAGGCGGCGGCAGCGAAGCCCTTACAGTTCGGGTTCGCAGGGCTCGGGAGTGATATCTACTGACCAGGCTAAAAGGCCAGTAGCATCCCGAACCGCGCGCGATTCTAGCAGCTTTTAAAGGCGTGTCTTTAATGTGTAGAGCAAATCAAGTGCTTTACGCGGCGTCATGTTGTCCAGATCGAGCTTGGACAGGTCATCCAGTACGGGGTGCGGCAGGCTGGCAAACAGATCGCTTTGCTGCGGTACTGCTTTTTTGCCAGGTACTGGTCGCGGTACTTCATGAGGCAGGCTGGTCGTTTCGAG
The DNA here is from genome assembly GCF_001043025.1 of Pseudomonas helleri. Taxonomy (GTDB): domain Bacteria; phylum Pseudomonadota; class Gammaproteobacteria; order Pseudomonadales; family Pseudomonadaceae; genus Aquipseudomonas; species Aquipseudomonas helleri. The sequence continues at coordinate 96,842 of NZ_JYLD01000007.1, forward strand.
TCGGCTCAAATGTTCACGTGCCCGGGTGATGACATTGGCTGGAACCCCGGCCAATTGTGCAACGGCCAAACCATAGCTTTGACTGGCCGGGCCTGGCAAGACATGGTGCAAAAACACGATGCGTTCATTGTGTTCGGTTGCGCTCAAATGCACGTTGGCGACCAGCGGTTCGTTCTCGGGCAGAACGGTCAGCTCAAAGTAGTGCGTGGCAAACAGGGTGTAAGCGCGCAAGTGGGCGAGGCGCTCGGCGGCGGCCCACGCCAGAGACAAACCATCGAATGTACTGGTGCCGCGGCCTACTTCATCCATCAGCACCAAGCTGCGATCGGTCGCGTTGTGCAGAATATTGGCTGTTTCGCTCATCTCCACCATAAAGGTAGAGCGACCGCCTGCCAGGTCATCGCTGGAGCCGATCCGGGTGAAGATCCGGTCGACCAGTGACAGTTCGCAGCTGGCAGCCGGTACAAAGCTGCCGATATGGGCCAGCAAGACGATCAATGCGGTCTGGCGCATGTAGGTCGATTTACCGCCCATGTTAGGACCGGTGATCACCAGCATGCGGGTTTTGTCATCCAGCGCCAGATCGTTGGCCACAAACGGTGTTGTCAGTACTTGCTCGACCACCGGGTGACGGCCCTGCTCGATACGCATGCACGGCTCGTCGACAAAGCGCGGGCAGTTCAAGTCCAGGTTCAGCGCACGTTCGGCCAGGTTGCTCAGCACATCGAGCTCGGCCAGCGCGGCGGCAGTGTCCTGCAAGGGCGGCAATTCCCCGATCAGAGTTTCCAGCAGCGCTTCGTAGAGCATCTTTTCGCGGGCCAGCGCGCGGCTTTTGGCCGACAGGGCTTTATCTTCGAAGGCTTTTAGCTCAGGCGTGATAAAGCGCTCAGCGCCTTTGAGGGTTTGCCGGCGAATGTAGTCAGCAGGTGCTTGTTCGGCCTGTTTGCTCGGCAGCTCGATAAAATAGCCGTGCACGCGGTTATAACCCACCTTGAGGTGGCTCAGGCCGGTTCGGGCTTTTTCCCGTGCTTCAAGATCAATCAGGAACTGCCCGGCGTTCTCGCTCAGCGATTGCAGTTCATCCAGCTCAGCGTCATAACCGGTTTTCAGCACGCCGCCGTCACGGATCACCGCAGGCGGGTTGTCATTGATGGCTTTTTCCAGCAGCGCCGCCAGTTCCGGGTAGGTGCTGGTGACGGTGGCCAGATGTTGCAGGTGTGGGGCTTCGAGGCCGATCATCGCATCTTGCAGCTCAGGCAAAGCGCCCAGGGCATCACGCAAGCGTGCCAGATCTCGCGGGCGAGCATTGCGCAGACCGATACGCGCCAGAATCCGCTCCAGATCACCGATCTCTTTAAGCTGCGGTTGCAGCTTTTCAAAGCGATAGCCATCGAGCAGGCAGGTAATCGACGACTGACGGGCCAATAGCACGCTCAAGTCACGCAGCGGGCGGTTCAGCCAGCGGGTCAGCAGGCGGCTGCCCATCGAGGTCTGGCAACGGTCGACCACCGATTGCAAGGTGTTGTCGCGACCACCGGCCAGGTTGGTGTCCAGCTCCAGGTTGCGACGGCTGGCGCCATCCAGCACCACGGTGTCATCCAGACGCTCATGGCGCAGGCTACGCAAATGGGGCAGGGCGGTGCGCTGGGTTTCTTTGGCGTAGCTGAGCAAGCAACCGGCAGCGCCAATTGCCAGGGTCAGGTTTTCGCAACCAAAGCCTTTTAGGTCTTGGGTCGAAAACTGCTGGCACAGGCTTTTAAATGCCGAATCACGTTCAAAGTCCCACGGCGCGCGGCGACGAACGCCACGGCGTTTTTCGGCAGGCAGGCCTTGCGGCCAGTCGTCCGGAATCATCAGCTCCACCGGGTTGATGCGTTCCAGTTCGGCCAACAGGTTTTCCCAGCCTTTAATCTCCAGCACCGAGAAATTGCCGCTGGTAATGTCCATCACCGCCAGGCCAAACAGACGCTCATCGCCCAGTACGGCGGCAATCAGGTTGTCACGGCGTTCATCCAGAAGCGCTTCATCGCTGACGGTGCCCGGCGTGATGATACGCACCACTTGACGCTCGACCGGGCCCTTGCTGGTTGCCGGGTCGCCGATCTGCTCGCAAATCACTACCGACTCACCTAGCTTGACCAACTTGGCCAAGTAGCCTTCGGCAGCGTGATAAGGAATACCGCACATCGGAATCGCCTGCCCGGCCGACTGCCCGCGAGCCGTCAGGGTGATGTCCAGCAACTTGGCGGCCTTCTTCGCGTCTTCATAGAAAATCTCGTAGAAGTCGCCCATGCGATAGAACATCAACTGATCGGGGTGCTGGTTTTTGAGGCGCCAGTACTGCTGCATCATCGGCGTGTGTGAAGACAGGTCGGAAGTATTCTTACTCATGAGAAGGCTTAGGCGGATTCGATTAAAAGGTGGGTGAAAAGCGGGCGTCAGGCGCGGCTGTTTCGCAATGGGCGCAAGGTTAACATGTCAGCCCCCCGCATCTACAGGTGCGTGCCAGGCGTGCTGACGCGTTGCTATAAATAGAAGAAATAGCATTTGCCATCTATAAACACGGCCAGCACTATTCCCGGCATGTCCAAACGAAATGTTTCAACGGTCTTGAAAGAACTGCTTGCCCGGCACCAGATCAGCGCGATGGCGCTGCATCGGAGCACGGGAGTCCCGCAGTCCACACTCTCGCGAATTTTGAGCGGGAAAATTGTCGATCCTTCCGACAGACATATCTCCAAAATTGCCGAGTACTTCAACATCAGCACTGATCGCCTGCGGGGGCGGGATGATCGCGCCGGCTCAGGCTTTTCTGACAGCCCACCCAGGCATGCTGAGTTGCGTGATATCTCGTTGTGGGATGACGACACCCCCGTGGCCGATGACGAAGTGTCCATTGCGTTCTTGCGCCAGGTCGAATTAGCCGCAGGCTCGGGGCGTTTTGCCATTGAAGAGAGCGAGCGGGCCAAGTTACGGTTCGGCAAGCGCAGCCTGCGCCACAACGGCGTGGAGTTTGACCAGGCAAAGTGTGTGACGGTACGCGGTGAAAGCATGCTTCCGGTGCTGCGTGACGGCGCCACTGTGGGCGTCAATGTCGGCAAGCGCTCACTTGAGGAGGTCATCGACGGTGACCTGTATGCGCTCAACCACAACGGCCAGTTGCGCGTGAAGCAGCTGTATCGTCTGGCCAGTGGCATTCGTTTGCGTAGTTTTAATCGCGATGAGTATCCCGACGAGGACTATGCCTACTGTGATTTGGAGGATGAGCAGTTGGTGATTTTGGGCCACGTCTTCTGGTGGGGTATGTACGCTCGTTAGCCTGCAGTTTTAAGAATGAGCCCACGTCTAAGTGCAATGCTGTTCACATAAGCGAAAGCGAACCCTGTAGGAGCGAGCTTGTCTCGCGATCTTTTGACCTTTTAAAAGCTCGCGAGACAAGCTCGCTCCTACAGTTACTCGTACGCATCTCATAAGTGAACAGCATTACACGTCTAAGTGGGCTTTTTCGTGCTTATTGAAAGACTGATCGCACTGCTCACGTTGCCTTTTCTGGCTGATAGCAGCGTTCAAAACAAATATATGCATTGGTGCATTGACTGTATATCCATACATGCATAGTCTTTGTCTCATCGCGGTTCCCCGATCTGACTCGCGCAGGGATGCGACGCGGCGGGCAGCGCGCCCGCTGTTCAGCTCAGGCCAGACACTGGCTTTTATCAGTAAGGATTCAGGAGTGATGGCACGATGAATGAGCCGCAAATTTTGCAGGATATGCCGCTGCTGCTGGTCATCCTTCTCGCTTTGGTGGGCGGCGTCTTTGGCGAGATGTGGCGCGCAGATAAAGAAGGTGCAAGCGGCTGGCTGCTGGTCCGGCGGCTGGCGTTGCGTTCCGGTGCCTGCATGGTGTGTGGTGTTTCCACCTTTATGTTGTTGTACGCCGCCGGCATGTCGATTCTGGCGGCTGGCGCCTTTGGTTGCCTGACCGCGCTGGCGGGGGCCGATGCTGCAATTAGCGTGTATCAACGCTGGGCAGCCAAGCGCCTGGGGGTCGACACTGCAGCGCCGGACTCGCGTAGCGAACGCTAGGCTTGGGCTGCATCGCCTTGCAACGCTCACCGGCTCGTGTAGGTTATGGCGCTTGGGCGTACCCACAGGAGAACCTCATGGACCCACTCTCTCAACTGGCGGCTGAACTTGGGCGCCATCTACAGACTCTTAACGCTCACGTGACAACCGCCGAGTCGTGCACGGGCGGGGGTATTGCAGAAGCCATCACCCGTATCGCCGGCAGTTCTGCCTGGTTCGAGGCGGGGTTTGTGACCTATTCCAATCAGCAAAAGACCCGGCAGCTTGATGTGCCGCAGGCGCTGTTTACTCAGGTTGGAGCCGTGAGCCGTGAAGTGGTCGAGGCGATGGTCCGCGGCGCGCAGGCGCACAGTGATGCACGCTTTGCTGTCGCCGTCAGTGGCGTCGCCGGCCCGGGCGGCGGTTCGCCAGAGAAACCGGTGGGCACGGTCTGGCTGGCGTGGGGCGTTGGTGACGAGGTGACGGCCGAGTGCAGGCACTTCCCGGGTGATCGCGATGAGGTCCGTCGACAAACCGTTATTGCGGCGCTGGAAGGCCTAATACGCCGAACGGTACGAGAAATAGAAAATCAGGGGTAGGCGATCGTTTAACCCTGTGGAATAATACTGGCTACTTATACAGTTATCGGCCGTCATGGCCTTATTGATTTTGAGAGGACTTTAATGGACGACAACAAGAAGAAAGCCTTGGCTGCGGCCCTGGGTCAGATCGAACGTCAATTCGGCAAAGGCGCCGTCATGTTGATGGGCGATCAAGATCGCCAGCCAATCCCTGCTATCTCTACAGGTTCGCTGGGTCTGGACATCGCGCTGGGCATTGGCGGTCTGCCAAAAGGCCGTATTGTTGAAATCTACGGTCCAGAGTCCTCGGGTAAAACCACCCTGACGTTGTCTGTGATTGCACAAGCGCAAAAAGCGGGTGCAACCTGTGCCTTCGTTGACGCCGAGCACGCGCTTGACCCTGAGTATGCGGGCAAGCTGGGTGTGAACGTCGATGACCTGCTGGTTTCCCAGCCCGATACGGGCGAACAGGCACTGGAAATCACCGACATGCTGGTGCGTTCCAACGCTGTTGACGTGATCATCATCGACTCCGTGGCCGCGCTGACTCCTAAAGCTGAAATTGAAGGCGACATGGGCGACGCACACGTGGGCCTGCAAGCCCGTTTGATGTCGCAAGCACTGCGTAAAATCACCGGTAACATCAAAAACGCCAACTGCTTGGTGATCTTCATCAACCAGATCCGTATGAAGATCGGCGTAATGTTTGGTAGCCCTGAAACCACCACCGGTGGTAACGCCCTGAAGTTCTACTCGTCTGTTCGTCTGGACATCCGTCGTACGGGTGCCGTGAAAGAAGGCGATGTGGTGGTGGGTAGCGAAACCCGCGTCAAAGTGGTCAAGAACAAAGTGGCACCGCCATTCCGTCAGGCCGAGTTCCAGATTCTTTACGGCAAGGGCATCTACCTCAACGGTGAGATGATCGACCTGGGCGTATTGCATGGCTTCGTTGAAAAAGCGGGCGCCTGGTACAGCTACAACGGCAACAAAATTGGTCAGGGCAAGGCGAACTCCGCCAAGTTCCTGGACGATAACCCGGACATCAAGGACGCCCTCGAGAAACAACTGCGCGCCAAGCTGTTGGGGCCAAAAACTGACAGCGAGCTGGCCGAGCTGAAAGTTATGCCGAAAATGAGCAAGGCTGCCAAAGCGGCTGCTGAAGAAGCAGAAGCGGCAGAAATCGAGTTCGAAAACTCTGCAGAAAACGATAACTGATACAACTCATGACTGTCGTTTTGGATAACCTCGTCGCGGTGCGACGAGCTGCAATGGACCTGCTCGCGCGACGCGAGCATGGTCGAGTCGAGCTGACACGTAAGTTGCGTCAGCGCGGAGCTTGCCCCGACATGATCGACATCGCCCTCGACCGTTTAACGGAAGAAGGGCTGTTGTCGGAGTCGCGTTACCTCGAAAGCTATATCAATTACCGTGCAGGCTCTGGCTATGGCCCTTTGCGTATTCGCGAAGAGCTTGGACAGCGCGGTTTGTCGCGTGGCGATATTGAAGAGGCGTTGCGCGAAAGTGGCTTTAACTGGCAAGAACAGTTGGAAGACACTTGGCGTCGCAAGTTTGCAGGCAAGTTGCCCGAAGATGCGAAAGAGCGTGCCCGCCAAGGCCGCTTCTTGAGTTATCGCGGTTATACGATGGACATGATTGGTCGCGTATTAAGCGGCCGAGAATTCGACGACTAGCGACTACCCCGTAGTCGCTGCCGAAGGCCGCGATGGGGCGCGCAGCGGCCATGTTTTTAATCCAGACACCCAACTCTGACTTCAGATTTAATCCGCCAGCGACTCACACTCTGCCGACGTGGCTGCCATGTCGGTCATTTCCCAGTGCTGCGGCAGATTGATAAAGTCGACCAACTCCCGCAAACGTCCCTGATTACGCCCGCTGAATGCAAAGCTCAAACGGTATAAGTTGAGTGACGCGTCATGGTCTATGCCGTCATCCGGCGACTGACAAAACCCATTACTCAAACAGATATCGGCGAATGCTTTTTGAATATGCGCGAGCGCGTGCACATTGAGCGGATACTTCATGCGCACAACGAACGTTTTATTCAGCCAGCGGGTTGAATGGAAGTTGTTATAAAACTGATTGATCTCAGCCAATGCCTCTTCGGCACTGTAGGCAAAGCGCATCAGTTTCAGATCGTTAGGCAGAATGTACTGATTGGCTTCCAGCTCGTTGTGGACGAACTCCAGCGCACTTTTCCAATAGGTGCCGCCCGGCATGTCCAGCAACACGATGGGCACCAAAGGAGACTTGCCGGTTTGAATCAGCGTCAACACTTCCAAGGCTTCATCCAGCGTGCCAAAGCCACCAGGGCACATGACCAGAGCGTCCGCTTCCTTGATGAAAAACAGCTTGCGGGTGAAGAAGAAGTGGAAGGCCAGCAGATTGGCAGAGCCATTGATCGTCGGGTTGGCGCGCTGTTCAAAAGGCAGGGTGATATTAAAGCCCAGGCTGTGCTCAAGCCCCGCGCCTTCATGGGCAGCCCCCATGATGCCAGCGCCGCCTCCGGTAATGACCATCATATCGGCGCGTGCCAGTGTCGCACCCACTTCACGGGCCAGTGCATACAGCGGGTGTTCTACCGGAGTACGTGCCGATCCGAAGACCGTGACTTTGCGGCGGCCTTTGAAGGTTTGCAGTACACGGAAGGTTTTTTCCAGCTCGCGAACAGCTTGCAACATGATCTTGGCGTTCCAGCGATCAAGATCATCGTGGGCCATGCGCAAAACAGTGAACAACATTTCGCGATACAGCGGCCGGTTGGGGCTGTCGGGTGCGACAAGCTGCAACTGCGCGTCCACGTGTTGAGCGAGGTCGAGGCCCTGGCCTTCGAAATACAGGGGAAGGGAGTCACTGGATTGATCGGGCATGCATTACTCCTTCAACACAACATCCTTTAAAACGCCGTACGTGGGGCAGCCCCCAAGACACAGCGTGTCACCATCATGCCTTGATAATGGTCCTGAGTTGTTGGCGCTGGCAACCGCTAATTGGCTGATGTAAATGAAGAATTGGAGAGGAGGAGGGTGCACGCCATTGTTAGCAACGGCGTGCAACAGACGCGGAATCAGCCTTTGCGCTTGCAGTTATCGGCGCGGATGTCTTGGGTCAGTACCGATTTGTTATTGCCGTATTCCCGGATGTCGAAGCGCATGGTGGCACCACGAGCCAACAGTTTGCGGAAATTGGGGTCGCTGCAAACGCTACGGCCTAGCTGCGGGACGGCCAACTCGGGAGCAGAGCGCATTTTGGCGGCCATGTTCGGGCTGGCTTCCAGGCTGTTGATCAGTACGGTGCCATCAACCGTGAAGCCTTTATCCAGCAAATCGGGGCTGATAGCCCGTGGTTTCCCAACGTTGCTGGCTTCTGCGGTCGCTTGCAGGGACTTGTTCAGATTGAATTCTGCAAGAGAGGCCGCTTGCGCGCCCAAAGGCAGTGCCAGCATTAAGGCTACGGTTGGAATAATAGTGCGCAACATGAAACTCTCCTGTTGTACGTGACGCAGGCTTTGACCCACCATCGATCTGTGCGTTCAGTGGCGCAGGAGTATAGGTCAGCATTGTGTGTCAGGAAATGCCCGTGGTCATGGTTTGGCATGCAGGCGTGCGGCCTCTGGTAGACTGCGCGCCTTCCTCTATTGAATCCGCTTCTGCGCCAAACCGTGGCGAATCAGCGGTTGCTGGCGTAAGTAAAAACCCATGACCTTGATGACCTTTTCCCCTAACGCTGTAGCCCGTTTGCGAGACGAGCGCGAAGAGGAAAGCACTAAACCTTATTTGGCGCGTGGCTCTCGTGCACCGCGTTGCCATACCTGCCGTGTGATCGAAAGCCATTGCTTGTGCCGGTGGCGGCCAAAGGTCAACACGCGCGCGGGCGTTTGCTTGCTCATGACTAAAAAGGAAGTGTTCAAGCCGAGTAATACCGGCTGGTTGATCGCGGACGTGGTCAGCGACAACTTCGCCTTTATCTGGTCGCGTACTGAAACCGATAAAGACCTGCTGGCGTTGTTGGCTGATCCGCAGTGGCAGCCTTATCTGGTGTTTCCCGGCGAGTATGTAGCGGCTGAGCGAGTCACCCACACCGTCGAAGTCGACAGCAGCAAGCGGCCGCTGTTTATCCTGCTGGATGCGACCTGGACTGAAGCGCGCAAGATCTTTCGCAAAAGCCCGTATCTGGATGGCTTGCCGATCCTGAGCCTTTTGCCAGAAAAGCTCTCACGCTACCGGTTGCGCCGTTCAACACGGAGTGAGCATTTGTGTACCGCCGAAGTGGCCAGTTTGTGCCTTGATCTGGCTGGCGATACGCAAGCATCGGCTGCCCTGGATGCGTACTTTGATGTGTTCAGCCAGCATTATCTGGATGCCAAAAACCAGTTGCCGGTGAATGAGTCGAGTACAGCGCATCAAGAACTGGGCTTTTTTGTAAAAGACCTTTCTCAGAACCGGGCTCAATAGACTAAAGAAGTAGCGCTACAATTTTTAAAGCGAACTAAGCGGCTGGCCCCATTCGATTTGAATGCTGGCGCAGTAATGGCTGTTACTGGACCTCGGTGTCAGGTTTTACGCTTGACCCTACAGTTTTGGCTGGGCATGCTTGGCGCCGATTCGGCGGCAGATGCTGCTCAAACGCTTATAAGTTCTAACTTCTAGCGTAAATCTTGCCCTTTGATGCACAGTTTTCAGACTGTTGCTCGAGTTGCCTTAGCGGGTTCTGGCTTTAAACCGGACCCGCCTGAAAAACAGGATCATTTAAACAATGGCCACATACGAAATCCTGATTGCTGATGACCATCCGTTGTTTCGCAGTGCCTTGCACCAGGCCGTTGCTCTGGGATTGGGTTCTGATGTTCGCTTGGTCGAGGTCGCCAGTATTGCCGAGCTGGAAAAACAGCTGGCGATAAAGGCCGATTGGGATCTGGTGCTGCTCGACTTGAACATGCCAGGTGCTTATGGTTTCTCCGGGTTGGTGTTGTTGCGCGGTCAGTACCCGCAAATCCCGGTGGTGATGGTGTCAGCCCAAGAGGAAGCCTCGGTCATGGTGCGCTCGCGAGAGTTTGGCGCCAGTGGCTTTATTCCTAAATCCAGTTCAATGGAAGCCATTCAAAACGCTGTGCGCACGGTACTGGATGGCGATGTTTCCTGGCCGCCCCAAGCCTTTGAAGAAGTGCCGGTTTCGGCAGAAGCCAAAGCGGCCAGCGAAGGCTTGGCCAGCCTGACACCTCAACAGTTCCGGGTTTTGACCATGGTTTGCGAGGGGTTGCTGAACAAGCAGATCGCCTACGAGTTGAGCGTTTCGGAAGCGACGATCAAAGCGCACGTGACAGCGATTTTCCGCAAGTTGGGAGTGCGTACCCGCACTCAGGCCGCGCTGCTGCTGCAACAACTCGAATCTATATCGAGCCATTAAACTGTCAAACTTCACGCATTTTTGACGCGGCCTGATTTAGTTTTTTCCACTCATTTTTTACGCAGTTGCCTATCTATGTCGCCTTTCAAGGGTAAAACCGGATTTAAACGGATTTTGAATGCTGGCGGTTACTCGCTGGACGGTTTGCGTGCAGCCTTTACCGGTGAGGCGGCATTTCGCCAATTGGTGCTGCTCAATGTGGTGCTGATCCCGCTGACGTTCCTCCTGGATGTCAGCCGGGTCGAGCGAGCACTGCTGATAGCGGTATGCCTGTTGGCGTTGATTGTCGAGCTGCTTAACTCAGCCATTGAAGCGGCGATCGATCGAATTTCCCTCGACTTGCACCCGCTGTCAAAGAACGCCAAGGACATGGGCAGCGCCGCACAGTTTGTCGTGCTGACCCTGATTGCCGTGGTGTGGGCAGTGATTCTGCTTTAAGCGATCGCAGGCAGAACAATTTCGTCGCTGCGCTGAACCCCGGCGGTAAAGGCGCGGCACAGCTCCAGAAATTCGCGCATGGCGGAGGTTTGATACTTCTTCTTGTGCCAGATAAAGAAAAACTGCCGCGCCAGATCCAGGTCAGGGGTTTCGACCGCCACCAGGCTGCCGCGGCGAAAAGCATCACGCAGTGCCAGGCGCGAGATACAGCCGATGCCCAAGCCGGACTCAACGGCCCGCTTGATCGCTTCGGTGTGTTCCAGCTCCAGGCGAATGTTAAGCGCGCTTTGATGATGGCGCATGGCTTGATCGAACGTGAGGCGCGTGCCCGAACCTTGTTCGCGTAAAATCCAGGCTTCGCGGGTCAGTTCTTCGAGGGTGGCGTGCCCACGGGCGGCCAGTGGGTGTTGAGGGGCGCAAAAGACCACCAGCTCGTCTTCAACCCAGCTCTGAACGTCGATGTCCGGGTGGCTGCAGTCGCCTTCGATCAGACCCAGATCAATTTCATAGTGAGCAACTTGTTGCACGATATGAGCTGTGTTCTGGACAATCAGTTTGACCTGGCTTTCCGGGTGAGCCTGCATGAAGCTGCCGATCAGCAAGGTCGCCAGGTAATTGCCAATCGTCAGGGTCGCGCCGACGGTCAGTGAGCCAAAGCCGGACTTGCCGTTGAGCAGGTCTTCGATTTCCTTGGCCTGGTCCAGCAAGGCGACGGCCTGTGGCAATAACTGCCGACCCAGGGCGTTGAGGCTTAAGCGCTTGCCCGCGCGGTCGAACAGTTGGCAACTGGTCTGGCGCTCCAGTTCGGTGATTGAGGTACTGGCTGCCGATTGTGAAAGGGCCAACAAGCCTGCCGCACGGGACACGCTCTCTTGTTGGGCGACGGTAACGAACACCTGGAGTTGTCTGAGAGTAAATCGCATATCGATATAACCGATAACCCTTATCTTAATAATTCAGTTAACAGATATTGTCGTCGCCATTAGAATGCTGTGCAATTGCGCTCATAGTCAGCGCTGGCGAATTTAGGAGCCCCGTACATGAGCAACATGAACCACGAACGTGTCCTCAGTGTTCACCACTGGAACGACACCCTTTTCAGTTTCAAGTGCACCCGTGATCCGGGCCTGCGCTTTGAGAACGGTCAGTTCGTGATGATCGGCCTGCAACAGCCCAATGGCCGTCCGCTTATGCGCGCCTACTCCATTGCCAGCCCGAACTGGGAAGAGCATCTGGAGTTCTTCAGCATCAAGGTGCCGGATGGTCCGTTGACCTCCCAGTTGCAGCATTTGAAAGAAGGCGACGAGATCATCATCAGCAAGAAACCTACGGGTACGCTGGTGCTGGACGACTTGAAGCCTGGCAAGCATCTGTACCTGCTGAGCACGGGCACTGGCCTGGCTCCTTTCATGAGCGTGATTCAGGACCCGGAAACCTACGAGCGTTTCGAAAAAGTGATCCTGTGCCATGGCGTGCGTTACGTCAACGAAGTTGCGTACCGCGAGTTCATCACCGAGCACCTGCCGCAGAACGAATTCTTCGGTGAAGCGCTGCGTGACAAGCTGATCTACTACCCAACCGTGACCCGCGAGCCGTTTGAAAACCAGGGCCGTCTGACTGACCTGATGCGCAGCGGCAAACTGTTCAGCGACATCGGCCTGCCGCCAATCAACCCGCAGGACGACCGTGCCATGCTGTGCGGCAGCCCAAGCATGCTCGACGAAACCAGCGAAGTGCTAAACAGCTTCGGCCTGACCGTTTCGCCACGCATGCGCGAGCCAGGTGATTACCTGATCGAGCGCGCCTTCGTCGAGAAGTAAGCGTCGCTGCACAAAAAAGCCCGCGCTACCCCAAGGTAGCGCGGGCTTTTTTATTGTCCTCGACGACAGGACCTATAGGCCCGAGCTCGCCTCGCGATCCCTTGATTTTGGTGCTTAACCTTTGCTGGCTAAAACAACCTCAAGCACACGAATCACCCCCGGCTCCGGATAATGCCAGCGCACATCCAGATCCCAGAACTGCGCACCGTATTCACGCTCGGCAGTCGGCGTTTGGTAAGCAGGGCGTGGGTCTTGCGCCAGGCATTGCTCAATCAGCGCCACCAACGGTTCCTGCAAGCGCAACCCATGGGCATGCGCTTCGTGCAGCGCTGAGTCAGCCCACCGCACGGGGATCAGCACTGGCGCTGCGCTGGCCATGCTGTTGCTCGCACTGCTGATAATGTCGGCGTAGGGCACATACGGCTTGATATCAAGAATCGGCGTTCCGTCGAGCAGGTCAATGCCCGAAATGTGCAAGCGACCGGCTTCGACCTTATCCAGTTTGACCACCGACTGGCCGATGCCATTGGGCCGGTGAGTCGCGCGGGTGGCAAACACCCCCATGGACTTATTGCCGCCCAGGCGGGGCGGGCGCACCTTTAGCCGGGGCTTATCTTCCAAAGCTTGGTGGAACACAAACAATAGCCACACATGACTGACCTGCTCCAGGCCTTGCACGGCATCGCCTTGGTCAAAGGGCGCAACCAGCTCCAGAACACCCCGGGCAGCGGGTGCCAATTGGGGTTGTCGCGGGATAGCGAACTTCTCCTTGAAACAGGAGCGCACAAAGCCGACAGGCGAGACGGTGTAAGTCATGTGTTTGTCGCCGTATCAGCCACGAACCCGCAGGGTTAGCCCCTTCAGGAAGTTGCGCAGCAGTTGGTCGCCACAGGTGCGGTAGTTGTTGTGGCCGAATTTGCGGAACAGGGCGCTCAGTTCTGGTTTGGATACCGGGAAATCAACCGACTTGAGGATCGCGTGCATGTCGTCCTCTTTCAGTTCGAACGCCACGCGCAGTTTTTTCAGGATGATGTTGTTGGTCACAGGCAGTTCAACCGGCTGTGCTGGACGGCTGTCGTCTTTGCCGCGCTTGAAGATCACCAGGCCATCAAGAAAGTGCGCCATGACGTCGTCCGGGCAGCGAACAAAGCCTTCTTCTTCGTCTTTTTTGAGGTAGGTTTCGATGTCAGCTTTGGTGACGTCCAAACCGCCCAGTTTGATGATCTCGACAACTTTGTTGTCGCTGATGTCTAGCATGTAGCGCACGCTGCGCAGTACGTCGTTATGAATCATGTGGGTAATCCTGATAATCAGCAGTGAGCACCGCAGGCAAGGCTGCGGTGTCGAAATAGGTGGGCGCGGCCGTGTTTAGAACTTTTCTTTGGCCGTCATGTAGCGCCATTGGCCAACGGGCAGCTTGCCCATCGAGACGCCGCCAATACGAATCCGGCGAATCGAAATAACGGTGAGGCCTACGGCCTGGCAGAACAATGCAATCACGCCCGGTTGCGGGTTCTTCATGGCAAAGCGTAGGCGGTTTTCACTCTGCCAGCTGGCTTTGACCGCAGGCAGCTCGCGACCTTTGTAGGTCAGGCCGTGGTTGAGCCGGTTAAGGCCATGGGGAGCCATCTCGCCCGACACTTCGACCACGTACTCCTGCTCGATCTTGCTGGCATCGGCGGTCAGCTTGCGGACGATTTTCCAGTCCTGGGTAAACACCAGCAAACCGCTGGCGTTGGCTTGCAGCTCGTTGCCCACGCTCAAACGCAGAAAGTGCCCTTTAAGCGGGCGCTTGCCGAAGCGGTGTTCTTCGCTCAGGGTTTGAGGGTTGAGCAGTTGCATGGCGCTGTCAGTGTCCAGGCCCGCCGGTGCGTTGAGCAGCAGGGTTACAGGCTCTGGCGCCGTGGCCTTGGCGTGAGGATCAAGTTCGACCTTTTGCTGGTCGACCTTGAATTGCGGTTCGTCGATGACTTCGCCATCTACCGTGACCCAGCCACCTTCAATGAACAGTTCGGCCTCACGGCGCGAGCAGCCGACGAGTTCGATGAGGCGTTTGGAGAGACGTATCGGTTCAGACATGACAGGGGCCGTAATGGAATTGGGCGGCTATTGTACCCGCCTGGCGCCGGTTAAGCCCGGCAACATTTGCCTTAACTGCGCGCCAGCGGCTTTTGGCGTTTGTAGCGCAGGTGCAGCAACGGATAAGGCTGGCCCAGGCCGTCGTTTTCGCAGCGCCCGATCACCTCAAAGCCTTGTTTGAAGTAAAAGCCGATGGCTTGCGGGTTTTGCTCGTTGACGTCCAGCCTCTCGGCATTCAGCTCGTTGATGGCGAACAGGAGCAGGCACTTGCCAACGCCTTGGCCGCGGTAGTCAGGGTGGATGAAGAGCATTTCAACTTTGCCGGCGGCAACCCCGGCGAAACCTGCAATGCGCTTGCTGGAAGGGTCTTTGCAGCAAATCAGCATCACCGCGTCCAGGTACTGGCTGATAACCAGTTGGCGCAGCAAGACAATGTAACTGTCGGGTAAAAAATCATGGGTGGCTCGAACGGACGCTTCCCACACCTCGGTTAATGCTTCGAAATCTCTGAGACGTGGCGTTTGGATGGCCCATTGTTGTTTCATCGTGCGTGTCTCCGACACTGATGATTGAGGAGCCTCCTAACAATAGCCGTAAAAAAAGCCCTGACGCATTGGCGGCAGGGCTTTTTTTAAGCGCAGCGTGTGGCTTACAACGCTTCAGCCCACAAGTCGTACTCGTCGGCGTCGGTCACGCGGCACATGATCTTGTCGCCCGGCTTGATGTCTTTCTCGGTGGCGATAAACACGTTGCCGTCGATTTCCGGGGCGTCGAAGAAGCAGCGGCCAACAGCGCCTTGCTCGTCAACTTCGTCGATCAGGACTTCAATTTCCTTGCCGATCTTCAGTTGCAGGCGTGCCGCGCTGATAGCTTGCTGGTGCGCCATAAAGCGCTCCCAACGGTCCTGTTTGACGTCGTCCGGTACGATGGCAGCGTCCAGCAGGTTGGCCGGTGCGCCTTCAACGGGCGAGTACTGGAAGCAACCTACGCGGTCCAGTTGCGCTTCTGTCAGCCAGTCCAGCAGGTACTGGAAGTCTTCTTCTGTTTCACCCGGGAAGCCGACGATAAAGGTCGAACGGATGATCAGTTCCGGGCAGATCTCGCGCCAGTTTTTGATGCGGGCCAGGGTCTTGTCTTCAAAGGCCGGGCGTTTCATGGCCTTGAGTACTTTAGGGCTGGCGTGCTGGAACGGGATGTCCAGGTACGGCAGGATCTTGCCGGCCGCCATCAACGGGATCAGCTCGTCAACGTGCGGGTACGGGTACACGTAGTGCAGGCGAACCCAGACACCCAGTGTGCTCAAGGCTTCGCACAGCTCGGTCATGCGGGTCTTGACCGGCGCGCCGTTCCAGAAACCGGTGCGGTATTTGACGTCGACGCCGTAGGCGCTGGTGTCCTGAGAGATCACCAGCAGCTCTTTAACCCCGGCTTTAACCAGGCGCTGAGCTTCGTCCAGCACATCGCCCACCGGGCGGCTGACCAATTTGCCGCGCATCGAAGGAATGATGCAGAAGCTGCAGCTATGGTTACAGCCTTCAGAAATTTTCAGGTACGCGTAATGGCGCGGCGTCAGCTTGATGCCTTGTGGCGGCACCAGGTCGATCAGCGGGTTGTGGTCCTGACGGGGCGGCACCACTTCGTGAACCGCGTTGACCACTTGCTCGTACTGCTGAGGGCCGGTCACGGCGAGCACGCTCGGGTGCACGTCGCGGATGTTGCCTTCTTCGACGCCCATGCAGCCGGTCACGATGACCTTGCCGTTTTCCTTGATGGCTTCGCCGATGACTTCCAGCGATTCAGCCTTGGCGCTGTCGATAAAGCCGCAGGTGTTGACCACCACGACGTCGGCGTCCTGGTAGGTGGAAACAACGTCGTAGCCTTCCATACGCAGTTGCGTAAGGATGCGCTCGGAGTCGACCAGCGCTTTCGGGCACCCCAGTGATACAAACCCTACACGTGGATTATTACTCATATACTCATAGCCTGCAGGGTTCGCCCTGGTCGAATTTCGTGGCGCGCGATTCTAAGCGCTGATTAAAAAATGCGCAAAAGCAATTGTTGCTATTGGTTTTCGTTCTCATATTTGGGTGAAAGTGTTGAAGGCAGGCATCGGCAAAGTTTTCAGTTACCTTCGTTTTTCGGACCCGCGCCAAGCAACAGGCAGTAGCGCGGATCGTCAACTTGCTTACGCAGCAAGCTGGGCGGCAAAGCAGGGCATGGAGTTAGACGCGACTCTTACGCTGAAAGATGAGGGGTTATCTGCTTACCACCAGCGACACGTGACGCAGGGTGCATTGGGTGTTTTCCTTCGGGCGATCGAGGACGGACGTATCGCCAGCGGATCAGTTCTGGTCGTTGAAGGGTTAGATCGTCTGAGTCGAGCAGAACCTATACAGGCCCAAGCTCAGTTGGCCCAGATCATCAATGCCGGCATTACAGTCGTCACAGCGAGCGATGGGCGTGAGTACAACCGGGCAAGTTTGAAAGCCCAGCCAATGGACTTGGTCTATTCGCTCCTGGTGATGATACGTGCGCATGAGGAGTCCGACACAAAGAGCAAGCGCGTTAAAGCCGCGATTCGACGACAGTGCGAAGGCTGGTTAGCGGGATCGTTTCGCGGATTAATCCGTAACGGCAAAGATCCGCAGTGGTTGCGCTGGGGGGATCAGGGATGGGAGTTAGTCCCTGAGCGCGTCAGCGCTGTACGTCGAGCTTTAGAGCTGTATCAGCAGGGGTTGGGCGCCGGAAGGGCTGCAAACCTAATGCACCAGGAAGGATATGAACTTTCCAGTTGGGGTATCTCGGGCCAACAAGTTTACCGCCTAATTAAATTGCCAGCGCTGCGTGGGGCAAAGCGGTTGTCTGTGGATGGTGAGGATTACATGCTCGAAGAGTATTACCCTCGAATTCTTTCTGAAACAGAGTGGGCAGAACTGCAGCACTTGGCTAGTCAGCGCCACCGACGTCGTGGGGCTGGTGAAATCCCCGGGATCATTACCGGTGTCGGCCTGGCCTATTGCGGCTACTGCGGTACCGCATTGGTGGCTCAAAACATCATGAATCGCCGGCGCGCAGATGGCAGTCTTGCTGATGGTAATAGGCGCCTGCAGTGCACTTCATACAGCAAGAACGGTGGATGCTCAGCAAGTGGCAGTTGCAGCGTTGTGCCGATTGAGCGTGCGCTGCTCAACTTCTGCTCTGACCAACTCAATCTGCAGCGCTTGTTGCAGGTAGGTGACGATGGGCAGGGCATTCGACAGCAATTGGTCGTTGCTCGGGCCGCTGTAGAAAAAATTGCAAAGCAACTTGGCAGGATCACTGAGGCATTGCTAGATGATGAGAGTGGGTCTGCGCCAGTTGCATTTGTTCGCAAGGCACGCGAACTGGAGTCTCAGCAAACCGCGGCTCAACAGAAAGTCGCGCAGTTGGAATATGAATTAGCAGCAGTGTCCGGGACTTCTCAACCCGCCCAGGCAGGGCGATGGGAAGAACTGGCGGAGTTGGTGGAAGCAGGCGATTACAGCGCCAGAGAGAAGGTTCGTCAGTTGGTCATGGATACGTTTGAACGGATTGTCATCTACATGAGGGGCCTTGAACCTGACGGACGAAAAGGCCGCCTGATTGATGTGCAGTTGCTTTCTCGCACGGGACAACATCGGCTGATACAGATTGATCGGCGTAGTGGTCAATGGGTGTCAAGTGAGGATTGGGAATAGATTTAGGCTGTGATACTGTATACCCATACAGTAATGGCTAGGTGCTTTTATGCTTGTACATCCAGTTTCCTTTTCCCAATCGTCCACATCGTTTGAACAACTGAGTCAACGAATTCATCGTCAAGTTAACAGCTCTGTTGCACAGGCTAATCGGCGGACAGTGATTATGAGGCTGCCTGGCGAGGACACGGAAGATTGGGACAAGCTGATGGATCAGTTGGATGTTGAAGAAAGCGTGCGCGCAACGCGATTGATGGATGGCTCTGTTCAGTTGATTTGGACGAATCAGCATCTTAGTTAAATGCTCAAATGATCTTGTGGTTGAATATAAAAATTAACTAGCGGTATTGATAAAAATAATTACCTGCGGTTAATATGCTTTCATCAGTTCAGGTCTGCCTCGTCGGCTGGCCTGATCGCAAATGGAGGCTCACCACATGAACACCCTCATTCTTTCCCCTGATTCCCGGTCGAAATTGGCTGGGCAAGTCTCCCTCAACGGTGCATTCATTCACTCGCTACAAAGTGGCAATGGGGTGATTTGTGCTATGGCCAATGTTGTGATCGAGCAGTGCGACAGCGCTGTATCGGTACGAGTCGAATTGGGAGACAGCGTCAACAGCATCACCCTCAAGCGTCAGGAAAATACAGCTGAACGAATTGCCGTTCTCCTAGAGGAGCTGGCGAATGGGATTTCCCCCAGCAGCGTGCCCGAGGTTGAAGAATATCTGTTGGTGAGCGACATGGAGTCAATGCTGCGTGATGCAGTCCGGCAGCGTCAGGGAACGTATTACCTGCCAGCTGATGGGGTGGAGCAGCTTTGCCTGTCTTTGCGTACCAGTCGTAGCGACTCAACTCGGACAGTCTTTCGCTTTGAGTTGGACAGTGTCGGCCTGACCCTGCCGCTGCTATTGCCAAATGATGAGGAACTGGCCTACGACCTGCTTTCGGGGTGTGTGCAAGAGCTTATTGCAAACTACCGCTGTGCGGCATAAGGGGCAAGGCAATGGCGATTAACATCATAATTTCAGAACCAGATACCAAGCGATTGTTTGACCGGAGCATTACCGGTTACAGAGCCGCAAATGTTGCGCTTGATGCCGCCATAGATGGCGAAAACTGGAGCGCGATAAACCTGGCACAGAGCAATAGAGAATTGCACGCCAACACAATCGCTTTAATCGTAAATATGTACGCAGACACCACAGCAGGCCAAGGAGCGCAGTCATGATCGGCATTCCCAAGACAGGTACTCTGGAAAACGGTTGCATCAGTGCCAACGTTACCAGTGGCTACAAGCTCACTACCGCCGACGGTCGTTCTGCGCGGCTGGCAATTATCGATGACCAGGGCAACATCATAGAATCCGGTGATGCCGTAGCACGTGAGGCATGGAACGTGTGTATTGCAGTGATCAAGAACTTCAAGATTGGCCAAGGCCATATTGTGGTTCATAGCGAACCGCCTGGTTTGGTAAGGTCGCGGATAGCACCCACCACGACCCAGGCGCGTAATAACAGAGATTGATAATGCGCACCTACACACTGCTGCCGTGTCCTTGGTGCAAGTCGCCGGCCAAATTGGATCAAGATTGCAATGCTGGCTGGTATGTGAGCTGTTCCTTTGTGCGTTGTCCGGTCCTGCCGATCAGTGCCGACTACAAGTTTGCGCACATGGCGGCTATGGCCTGGAACTGTTGCGGCCAGTCCGACCGGTTGCCCGCATTGATGCCTGCGCCGACTGAAAAGCATGGCTCTTCGAACTAGTGCGTTACGAATAACGCGCTTAACCGAGAAGAACCCGCTGCCATTGCTCTTCACCAATGATGGCGATGGGAATGCCTTCCTCACGCAGCTCGACCGCGCGGAGAATTTTGGCGCCGTAACTGCTGTGAAGCCATTGCTCATTGCCGATGCTGCCGACTACCAGGTAGTCAACTTTCTTGCTCACGCCTGGGGCGATATTTGCACCAAGCTCGCGCACTAGGCGCTCACATTCCTTCCGCGGTCCAAAGGCCATGGTTCCGGTAAATACGAATGCTCGGCCCTCACAGACTATATTGGGTTCAGGACGGTTTAGAGGCAGCGGGTTAGGTGCACTGTAGGCTTCGGGTGTGGAACCTTTGGTGCTGAGACCGGCAAAGCCACGGAGGGTATCAAGAAGTTCGGCAGATTCTTCTTGGTCCAGTTCACCGTCCTGTAGCATCAAGTTGATGCGTTGATATAGCAAATTGATCACTGGATCATCTAAATGTGCAACTTGTGATTCGATCCATTGACGCAGGAACTTGGCCTCGTCAAGTGTGACTACGCCGTCAGCAGCGATACCAGCAGCCAGACCTGCCAGCACGTCTGCACTGCGACGATCCATGCGAGCGGCATTGAAAAAACGGCTGTTTTTAAACTCGTTATGGAGATCAGACATTATTCACTTTCCTTGTTAGGAGTTGAGCTACATGCCGGTTATCTTGGCGTCAATAGCCCGGCCGGTAATTTCCCAAGTGCCATCTAATGGGACGGTATCGTAATTAGGGTTAAGTGGTACCAAATAACCGACACCAGCGTCCCTAACGTATTGCTTAAAAGTATGCTCGCCGCTGATGGTGTGCTGCGCTATGTAGAATTTACCGCTGATAAGGTCAAAGCCCTCAGGCTGAATCAGAATCGGGGTGCCTTCCGGGAAGCTTGGCGGTGTATCCGATGTCATCGACCTGCCTTTGACTTTCAGCCAATAGCCATTCGGCCCGGCATTTTCGGTAGAGCTCAACCATTCTTCGGCAATGCCAGTTGGGTAGCTGTTCGCAGATTCAAGTCTTTCACCCGCAGCAACCCAACTGATGAGTGGGTACTCCCGGGCTTTCCGATGCGGCTGAAGCATTGGGACGACATTCGAGTGGTCGGTGAATGTTGCCAACTCAGCAATTTCGGCAGCTAAGCGCGGGCTAAAGCTATCGATAGACACGTTGATGAGCTTAGCTAGCGCCGATGCGAATTTGGCATTTAACGCGTTCGTGCCGTTCAGGTAATGAGCCACTGCTGCCGGAGAGATACCTACTGCGTCAGCAATTTTCCTTTGGTTCAGTTTGAGTTCGTTCTTTTTTGAAAGGAAAAGCTCATTAGCAGCCTGGCATTCAGCTAAAAGTTCGGGAGGGAGAGTTTTTTTCTTAGTCATTGGATGACTATAAACCGTTGGTTAATACAGTTCGTTTACCTGCGGTATTGATATTTACATTACCTGCGGTTAATATTCTCTGGTCTAGCCAGAGATTTCTCGTTATGAATCAATTCAAATTGCCTGACCTAGTCGTTCAGAAGGGTCAAGCATCAGTTGCTGAAGCCCTTGGCATTAGTCCTGCGGCCATTCATAAAGCGCTCCGATCTGGCCGTCAGATCATCGTGACAATCCATGAAGATGGTTCTTACACGGCCCAAGAGCTGCGACCTTTTCCGTCGCAAAAAACGTTACATGACCCAAAAGCAATAGGGAGGTGTATCACGCCCGAAAGGGTGAGTGCTCAGAGTATGAGCAGCCGCCTAACATGACTATGTCCAGCTCAGGACATAGATCCATTTCCCGTGACCAAGTGCTGGTGGCCCATGCTGCCGCCATGATTGCGCGCACGGGATTTAGCCAAGATGACTTCGCTCAATCACTGAGCAGCCATTTGCATCGTCTGATTCCAGAGAGGGCAGTCTGCAAGGATGTGCCCGACTTCAAAGCGATAGCCAAGGGTAACGACACCGCTGCCTTCCTGAGAGCGTCAGGGGCTTGGTTACGTCGCGTGAACCGCTGGTTAATTGGTGAGGTCGACTTGCCAACCTGGATCGAGGAGGCCTGGGTAGATTCATTGGAAGGTGACTTCCAAGAGTGCTGTCTTAACGAGCTGGCCAGCCGGCATGGCCTTACGGGTGCGCGAGCGCTGATCGGTGATGCCAATCCACTAGGTGTGTTTGGTGCACTGGTTGCCCGGCTGGGCCATACCGTCGTTCTGGGTAGTGAGATTCTGGCGGATGGTCGAATCGATAGAGAGGACCTGGACAAGCTCCCTGAATTTGTCGATCGCCTGCGTTCGGTTGAAGCGCGCTGCAGCGAACTGCGTTCGCGAGCAGAGGAAGTCCTGCGCGAGATGCCAGACGCTCACAGGGTGAATACGCCCCTGTGACTCTCCAGGATAAGGACATCAAATCTCGATCGGCAATAAGCCGTACGGACAGCCCCAAGAAGGGCCGGCCTACTGCCGTCCATCGCGATAAGAAAAATCCTCACGCCGCACTCAAGGCGCCAGTCCGTGCGCCTCGGTATTCAGCTCCGCGCCGATTGACAAGCCAGCAGCTAAAAAACCCGCTCCTGCGCATGGCCTTCTCACGACTGAGCACGATCGGCGACCTGCGCGGGCAGTACCTGCGCGACCTCGACACTATCCATGGCGGCCGCCGTACTCGCTCCGAGAAGTTCGACGCGTTGGCCAAGGCTTCTGAGCAACTGTTGCTGCGTTTGGATTTGGCCACCGGTGTGTTGGGATGGCTGGATATCGAACGCGGGCAGTACTTCTTAAATACCCAATGCGGTGTGGCCGAAGATAGCGGTATGTCACCAGCATCTCTTAATCGGCTCATGCATAGCCTTGAGTTGGCAGAATACGTTTACCGTCGTATCGAGAAGGTGCGGCTGGATGAAAAGGACGAGGCGGGGCTTAACCTGGTTCGGACACGTGTCCTGGTGCGGTTCACTGAAAAATTCTTTGCGGACCTTGGGGTCCGCTACCTTTGGTATAGGGCGAAGAAGGCCGCTTTAAAGCGCCGGGAAAGGGAACTGCGTGAGGTCACTGGGCTGCGTGCTGCCCGCCAAGAAAAGGCGTCATTGGAAGAGTTCCGTAGGCAGCAATCCCGTAGCAATTGGGAAAAGAACGAGGCGCGCAAGGCGTCTGACGCCCATAGAGAGTCACAAACACTGAACCCTTTTCGCTGTTCTGCCAGGGGCGCAAAACCTGCCCTTGAGCCTGACAAGAGCCCTGGCGGGCTGGGTGAGTCCATGGCACGCCTACTGCACAACGTCCAGATCAAGAAAGACATCTCCCCGAAGTAATCGCATCCCCTGCGAGGTCAGGCTACGCCTGGCGGTCGAAAAAACCTCCATCCCTCAAGTGAACCCTGTCGGCATGCTTCTTTTTGCATGCTCGCGGGCTCGTTAGCGCCCCTATTCTGACCTCATTTAGCACCTCCGCCGGCGTACGGGCTGGGCATCCTGAAGCCCCTTGAATTAAATGGAATTTTATACCCCCCTCAGCATCCCCAAAGGGTAAAAAAAGAGATTTTCGAGGTGTCCACAAGGTCTGTGTGTTGGGTACCAGATGATGCCTCGCGCACTTCGCGCCAGGGCGCGGCGCGAGCACACATCGCGGGCTACGCGCCCGCCCAGCGGCAGGGCAGTGCCCTGCACCCAAGCTGGATACCCGGCACAACGTGCCGGAGATCCAGCTGTCAACAAAGCGGTAATCGGGCGCGCCGAGGCGAGGTGCAAACTTCACTGAATCTACCCGCGAGCGTGATGGGGCGGTGCGGCCAAAATTTTTTGGTGTGATGTTGTCGGACTACCGGCCGCTTCGCGGGTACCGCCGCGCAGCATTTCGGGCCACACAGTTGAGATTGTGCAGGCGGCTTTTATGCCTGCGTTGCAGGCATGTGGAGTGGCGACATTAGATGCTGCGGTGCATAAGTCACACAGTTGACTGTGCCCCCAGTTGCTCAAACATTTCCTGCAACTGTGCCTTGGGCAGCTCTTTCAATCGGCCAAACAATAATTGGTCGACCATTTTTGCTGACGGGTGGGTCGTATGAGAAAAGGTCAGATGTGCTGCCCATTGGTGACCGCAGTTAGGGTCTAAACAAAAGCAATACAGTGTTCTGAAATCCGGTGATGTCTTGATGCTGGTTTTGATTTTTCCCTTGTGCCCGCATTTGCATGTAACTCGCATTGTTGTCCCTCCCCAGGGGCAAATAATCGCCATTATTTTGCCATAAATAGTAGTGTTATTTGCCGTCTGTTGAGTGTTTCTAAGTGTTTTCGCCTTACTTTCTAGCTTCCTTCCAGTTAAATCGTCTGTCTTCGCGTAGCAATGAGTTGACCTGGTCAAACAGCTGGCAGATCGGACGTATCTCGTTGCTGGTGTAGACCTGGTCGATCTTTTGGATATCGCCAAAGCCGGCGCTGTTTTCCGGGATGATGCCCGCCAGTGCCGGGTTCATTCGCCAAGCGGCTATCACGTCGTTGCGGGTGATGTTCTTGACCTTCTCCAGCTCGTCTTTGGCCTGAAAGTCGCCCACCGGGATGATCTGAATGGCGTTCTCTTTGCCGTTGGGAATGTTGACGAACATCGAGCGGAAGTTACCCACACCTTTGCTTGAGCTGATTTGTTCGCGCAGGTTGTCTTCGTCTTCTTCCGTCAGATCCGGGTCGTTGGTGTAGAAGATGTAGCCCGCGTGGGCGCCGTTGCTGTAGTAGCGGCGGCGGAACAGGGTCGCGGCTTCGTTGAGCAACAGCGCCTGCAGCCCGCCGAGGTAGTCCGGTATGCCGTAAATTGTCTGTTCGACGTCGTAGTCCATAACGTGCGCGATCTCGTCCTGGTCAAAGTCGATAAACTTGTTGTCTGCCTGCAGCATGCGATACCCACCGTCGACCTTTACCCGCATGTTGATCGCGGGCAGGTGCTCAAGCTCCAGGCATTCGCCGAACGCGTTGGGGTGGCGGTAGAAGAACGCATCGCCAAACACCATGTAGTCCAGCGCAGCACAGCCCATAGTGTGCGCGCTGCAGCCCGCTGACGGGATGAACTCACGCAGCAGCAGGTTGCGTTTGAACTTCGGAATGGCGCCGTGGTGCGCGTTGGCACGCAGCAGCTTGGCCAGGCCGGTACGCGACACCGGGGGCTTGTAGATATCGCCGTCGTCGCTGGGAAACACCCCTATGTACTCGCCGATGTTGCCGCTCAGGACCTGTTCCGGCTCGCCGAACGTGAACGCTCGCATGGGCTGCTTTTGCCCCTGCGGCTGAGTGACCTGGTGCTTGCTGCGTCGTTGTTTGGGCATTGTTTTCGCTCGTCACGTAGCGGCTGCGGCGCCGCCTGTTCGTATTCAAGGGTTCGTTGGCCAGGGCGTGCATGATTGCCCAGGCTATGTCGGCGTGGCCGGTGGCCTCGGTGCGCGAAGCGCTGTAGGTGATTTGGCCACTGCCGGTGGTGCCGCGCTTGATGGTCAGGAAGGCTTGGGCGACGTCCGTCCAGCCAGCATCCCACTCAATACGGCTGCCTTGGATCGTGTCCTGTGCCTTGAGAACCAGCGTGTTTTTGGCCTCAAGGCTGTAGTGAATCGGCGTTGCGCGCGGGTAGAAATCGCGCACCAGGTCGAACACGCCGTAACCGATGCCGGTGATATCGATCCCGATGTGCTGCACGTTGAAGCGCTCGGTGAGTTTCTTGACTTCCCCGGCCTGGAACTTGAACGACTGGCCCCGCCAACTGTGCTTTTCCAGGATGCGGAATTTCGCCCCTGGTTCCAGTGGCGGGGCAATGACCACACAGGTGGCGTCGTCGCGGGTTCGGCTGGGGTCGTAGCCAATCCATACCGGGCTGTTGCCGAAGGGACGATCCTCATCAGGCTTGTAGTCTTCCCACAACGTCAGGTCGGAATAGCAACGCTCTAGGTCTTTGAGGCCGAACGCGCTCTGCGTGCTGTCGATGAACTTGCAATAGAACAGCTGCTGGAACTTGTCTTCGTCGTACTCCAGCTGCAGCTGCTCAAGGTCGAACAGATCGCAGCCCCCGTCGATAGCATCCTGAATGGTGATGGTCTTGCGCCACTGGCCGTCCGGGCACAGCGCGCCTTGGGTGTAGGCCGCTTCGGTCGGCCAGGTACCGCCGGCCTTTTTCCCGCGCTTGCTGTTGCGGAACTCGTCGCCTGACCAGAACGGGTACGCCTGGTGCGACACCGCGCTGGGCGTTGAAAAGTAGGTTTTGCGCCACTTCTTGTGGGTGCCCATGGCGCTGGCCACGGTGCTGAGTTTTTCAAAGTCGCGGATCCAGAAGTACTCGTCCACGTAAACGTGGCCGTGGTAGCCCTGGGCGGTGCTGCTGTTGGTACTGAGAAAGCGCAGTTCGGCGCCGTTGCTGAGCACGATCGGGTTGCCGGTCAGCTCGATGCCAAACCACTCCTGGGCAAACTGAATGATGTAGCTGCGGAAAATTTCCGATTGCGATCGGCTGGCCGACAAGAACACCTGGTTGTCACCGGTTAACACCGCGTCCATGAACGCTTCGCCGGCGAAGTAGTAGGTCAGACCGACCTGTCGACTTTTGAGGATGTTCCGGATCCTGCAGGTCAGCGGGTTTTGCTTGGCCGCGAACAGTTCTTTTTGGTAGCCGTACATGCTACCGATGAACTGAT
This sequence comes from Pseudomonas helleri, assembly GCF_001043025.1. Taxonomy (GTDB): domain Bacteria; phylum Pseudomonadota; class Gammaproteobacteria; order Pseudomonadales; family Pseudomonadaceae; genus Aquipseudomonas; species Aquipseudomonas helleri. Next base: position 123,403 of record NZ_JYLD01000007.1, read on the forward strand.
CCAGAAAGTCGACCTCAGTCAGGCCGCTGATGTCGTTTTTGGGCTTCTTTTCCCGTCTCTTATCGGCGCTATCCCTTCGGCCTTGGCGTTCGCCACGCGGGCGCTGAGAGCGTTCCCGTGGGGCGTCCGGTTCGTCTGCCGTAGCCGCCGGTACTGCTGCCGGTTTGGCAGCCTGCTTAAGTAGGCGCTCACGTACGGTTGTCAGGCGGTCCAGCTCGTTCAGTTCGTCTTTGGTCAGGCTGCTGGCTTTGTCCAGTAGGAGGGTGATCCGCCGGCCAACCGCTGTCAGCGGTTCTTCGTCCGACAGCATGTCTTCCCATCCGCCCTGACGGATCCAGTAGTAGACGATCCGGATGTTAGGCAGGTGGAGTTGCGCCTGAATTTCCTTGGCCTTACAGCGGCGCAGAAACAGGCGTTTGGCGGCTTCTTTAACTTCGGTTGAATAGAACATGGGCCGCAGTCTATGCGGCGAAAACGTGGCTAACGCGCAGTTAAATTCCTCTTTTCTCCTAGATCGTGAAAATAGGAGGAAAGCGAAAGTAAACCGTTTGTTTGAGGGGTATCGGCTCCCTATCGTGTGGGCTACTTCACCGATTGAGCGCAGTTATCACTCATGCCCCGTTCCCTTGTTTCGTACTGGAAACGTGTCGCTGTCAGCGGCCCGACCGTCGATGGCCGCGAGATCCTTCCCCAGGAACTGCGTGATATCGCTGAGACCTACAAGCCTTCGCTTTACACCGCCGTAATCTGGTGTGACCACGAGCGCTGGTCCGGTTCATTTGGCACGGTGTTCGCCGTTCGCCTGGTTGAAGAAGACGACGAACTGGAACCTGGCCAAATCGCACTGGAAGCACAGCTTAAGCCAAATGATCGACTTCTTTCGCTCAACGACCAAGGTCAGAAGCTGTTCAGCAGCATTGAAATTTATCCGAATTTCCGTGGCACCGGCAAAGCGTACATGACCGGCATGGCCGTCACGGATGAGCCTGCCAGCACCGGCACTCAAGAGCTGTATTTCTCGAAAAAAACCAACAAAGCCGCGTACTACGCAGCCTCTATCGAGCTGGGCAACTTGAGCGAAGAAAAGCCACAAGGCGAGATGGGCAAGCTGATTGGTTTGCTCACCAACCTGTTCAAGCGTTTTTCCCTGGACAACAAACCCGCCGAAACCCCCTCAACTTTCACTGAGAGCAAAACCCCTATGGATGAAGCTACCGCAACGGCTCTTGCAGCCCTGCTGGAGCAGCTGTTAATCGTCGCTGCCGGTATTAAGGCAGTCATCGAACCAGCTGTTGAAGAAGCACCCGATCCCGACCAGGAACCGATCGACGACGTGAGCGATGCGGTAGGTGACATCGTGGCCACTGTCGAAGAAGAGCGCGAGTTCCGTCGCAACGGTGGCGGGAACAAGGCTGTGCTGTCTGCTCTGGCAGACCTCAAAAAGCAGTTCTCAACTCTGCAAAACACCCCAGCAGGTCGTCAGTTGCCACGCAACACCGGCCCGCAAAACCCTGCCAAAAAGCGGGTGCTCTAACATGGCCCAGCCACTGAGCGCTAATGGCGCCAAAAAATACAGTGCATTGCAGGCCGCTATCGCCGAGTCATACGGTGTTCAGCAGGCCAGCGAGATGTTCTCGGTCGAGCCGTCGATTGCCCAAGAACTGAACGACGCGATCACCGCCAAGGCTGACTTTCTGGAACGAATCAACATCGTTCCTGTGAGTGAAATCAAGGGCGAAAAGGTCTTTATCGGTGTGAACGGCCCGGTCACGGGTCGAACCGACACCAAGGAAAATGACCGTGTTGCCAAGGATGCATCGGCACTCGGCAACTCGCTGTACGAGTTGTTTTCAACTGAGTCCGATGTGGGCATGCCTTACGCCAAGATCGACGCCTGGGCGAAGTTCCCGGACTTCCACGATCGTTATTCTGCAGCCGTGCAAAAGCGTATTGCCCAAGACCGTATCGTGGTCGGTTTCCACGGCACGCATGCGGCGGTACAGACCGACATCAAAAAGTACCCGCTGCTTCAAGACGTCAACAGAGGCTGGCTGCAGCAATTGCGCGAGTTGGCGCCGCAACAGGTGCTCAAGGAAGGCAAAGAGCCGGGTAAGGTCACGCTGGGCGAGGGTGGAGACTATGCCAACCTCGACGCACTGGTGCATGACACCAAGCAACTGGTTGACGAGATCTTGCGTGAGGATGGGGATCTGGTCTCAATCATCGGTTCTGACCTGCTCGCCGCTGACAAAGCCAAGCTCTACACCAAGCAGGGCGCTACTCCAACCGAGAAAGAACGCATTGAAGACGCCCAGGTCATCGCGACCTATGGCGGTCTGCCGGCGTTCAGTGTGCCGAACTTCCCGGTGAACGCCGTGCTGGTCACCAGTTGGGACAACCTGTCGCTGTACTACCAGGATTCCAGTTGGCGTAAGCAGGCTGTCGATAACCCGAAACGTTCCCGCGTTGAGGATTACAACAGCCGCAACGAAGGCTACGTGATCGAGCAGATCGAGAAGATCGCTCTGACCGAAAACGTGGAGCTTCTGCCGTGAGCCTGGCCCTGGCGCACAAGCGCCGCCTGTTGGCAGCAGGCGCAGCCGCATTAGTCGCAGCAGCCAGTGCGCCGGTGGCCTATTCGCCGGAATCCGCCCTGACCAGCCCAGCCAATGCCCGCAAGAATCTGATGCTGCAGGAAGCAGCCTTGGATCAAGATCTTGAACGCCTCAGTGCAATCAATGGGTTGGCTGGTAAGCAGGCACTCAAGCGTGACGAGTTACTGCCCAAGTACCAGGACTATGTACAGCGCTATTGCGAGTCGGGTTTGAACTTCCCGAATCGCGTCCTGGTACAGGTGATGATTTGGCTGTTCGACACGGAAGAATTTGACGACGGCATGGAGCTGGCCCACTTCGCGATCGGGCAAGGGCAGCAGATGCCCGAGCTATTTAAGCGCGACATCCAGACCTTTGTTGCGGACGCCGTGTGCGATTGGGCCTATGCGGAGTACAAGGCCAATCGCAGCCCGGAGCCTTACCTGTCCGACTTGTTGCCACTTGTTGACGGTGAATGGCAACTGACTGAGCAGATCCCGGCCAAGTTTCACAAGTTGATCGGCATCCGGGCTATGGAAGGCAAGGAATGGGCAACTGCGCTGCTGCATTTCAATCGTGCCACTGAGTTGTATTCGAGCATCGGCGTGGGTGTTCGCGTCGAAAACTGCCTGCGTGCCCTGAACAAAAAACAGGCCAAACCGGCCACCGAATAACCGACTACCACCCCCGGCGAGAAACTGTGGATGTGAGCCAACCATTTATGGCCATGCCCCACTGAAACAGTTTCCTCGCCCCTATTTGAGCGGCCAGCGATGAGCTTTTCAGGCAACCCCACCACGTTTGTGGAGCGTCAGATCGAGAATGACGGCTTTTGGCCCGATCTCTCTCTGACTGAGTTTCAGAAGGCCTACCGCCTTCCAGGGGAATACCTGGTCGAAACGCTGGTCGTTGGCTTGATCTCGGCAATGACCGAGGTCAACGCAGACCTGGCCAAGTGCAAAGGCAAATGGCAGGCCGCAGGCGTGTCCTGCTTGAAATCTGCTGACCCTATGGTGCTGCCGGAGCGCACATTTCAAGCAGAGACGTACAAGCGCGCCGTGTATTGCCGCGCCAAAGCCGAACTGCTGCCCCAGTTCGCCACCATCACCCGCCGCGAGAGCGCCGAAAACACCGGCAAGGAAGCCCCTGAGCGCGCCGAAACCTTTTTGGCATTCAGCCAGGCCGCTGTCCGCTCGCTGCAGGGCCGTGGCCGCATCACGGCGGTGCTGCTGTGATCAAGCTTATTGCCCTGACCAAGTTCCTCAAAGAGTGCCAGTTAGTGTTGCCCGAACAGCTCGACAGCTGGACCGACCAGGTCACGCTCGATCTGATCTGGAAACCTGACGTTGACGGCTTGCACATGGGCGACATGCGCTACAGCGCAACGATCATTTTCGAGCGGTTCGCGGATCACCCGGGGCGCCTGATGGCGCTGGTGGGCAGTTGGCTGGAAAACAACGACTCCGATCGCGATCGCCGCTACGACCTGCCAGCGCCGAAGTTTGACGTCTCGATGCTGGACAACGATCTGGCTGACGTCGAAATCACCCTGGAATTCGTCGAGCCGCAGTATCTGGCTGAGGATCCCAACGGCGAGATCGAGGCCTTCGAAAAGACCTGGGCGTTTGTTCCATTCGATCTTTGGGTTGCCGAACACGGCGAGGTAGCCGCTCATGGCCACTAATCCGCTAAACCTCGATGTCCGGGGGCTGCTCAGCGTTGAAGCCCAAATGGCCTTGCTTGAGCTGTCGCCCCAGTTGCGCCGCCGCCTGCTGAACAACGTCAGCAAGCGCGTACGTACGCAGAGCCGCAAGCGTGTGCGCGAGCAACAGAACCTGGACGGCACCCCCTTCGCTGAGCGCAAAGGCTCGTCCAAGGGCAAAAAGAAGATGGAAGCCGGGTTGGCCAAGCTGCTGCAGGTGACCCGTGTCAGTTCCGATGAAGCCGAACTGGGCTGGAAAAACGCCCTGACGCGCTGGGTTGCCTCACAGCAGCACAACGGTGTCAGCGAACGCCGTACGGCTGCGCAGATGCGCCGCTGGAACAAAGTCCCGCCCGGTATTGCCTGCACCGATAAACAAGCCAAGCGCCTGCGCCAAGTGGGTTTTCGTGTGCACGTGAAGGGCAAAAAGGCCATGGCCAAGCCCTCTGTGGCGTGGATTCAAGAGCACGTGAACTACGCGAAGGCGGGGCTGCTGATCCGCATCTTGAACGATGAAAGAAAAGCGTCCTCGGGTGCGCAAAGCTGGGACATCACCTTGCCCAAACGCCAGTTCTTGGGCGTGAACACCGGCAATGAAACCAGCGATCTGGTTAACCAGGTCTTTCAACAAATCCTTAACTCACCCCGCTAACGAGGCACTGTATGGCACTCGGCCAAGTCACCGTTAACAATCTCAATCTTGGCCAGGGTGCCGTGACTGAGATCGAACGCTATTTCCTGTTTATCGGCCCCGGCGCGAAGAACGTCAACGAGCTGATCCCGTTGAACACCGACAGCGATCTGGAAAACGCCCTGGGCATTCCGGCCAATGACCTGAAAACCCAGATCACCGCCGCCAAGCTGAACGGCGGTGATCGCTGGGCCTGCCTGGCGGCGCCGATCGCTGCAGACGGTGACTGGGCCAAAGCGCTGGAAAAGGCTATGCAACAAGGCCATTCAGTTGAGGCTGTGGTGATCACCAAGCCGGTCAAAGCCGCCGCCGAACTGTCGACTATGCATGACGCGGCCATTGCGCTCAACAACACGTATGGCCGCCGGGTGTTCGTGATGGCGGCCAGTGTTGGCATCACCGCGCTGCAGACGTGGAATCAGTACCTCACTGAGCAGCGTGCCATCACCACGGGCCTTGTCGCGCCGCGTGTCCTGGTCGTACCTCAGTTGCACGGCAATGACCTGGGCGTGCTGGCCGGTCGACTGGCCAATGCTGCAGTAAGCGTTGCTGACAGCCCGATGCGTGTCGCATCCGGCGCGCTGCTGGGCTTGGGCGCTGTTGCTGTGGACAAAGACAGCGTGCCGCTTCCATCTGCGATCCGTGCCGAGCTGGACAAGGCCCGTTTCTCGGTTTCGCAGACCTATCCGGATTACCCGGGCGTGTACTGGGGCGACGGCAACATGCTCGATGCACCGGCGAGCGACTTCCTAGTGGTTGAGTACCTGCGCTTGGCTGACAAGGCTGCGCGTCAGGTACGCCCACTGCTGATCCGCCGTGTGGGTGACCGTCGCCTGAACAACACGCCCAACAGCATGGCCGCTGCTGTCAGCGCCTTCATGAAACCACTGCGCCTGATGGCCAAGTCCGTGACGTTCGCCGGCCAGGTGTTCCCGGGCGAGATCGAATCGCCCAAAGACGGCGACATCGTGCTGGTGTGGCTCAACAAAACCAAGGTTGAGATCTACATCAAGATCCGGCCACTCAACTGCCCGAAAGACCTGACGGCCAACATCGCCCTCGATCTTTCCACCGACGACTAGGAGTCACCCTTATGTCACGTATTGGCGGCAAGAACTTTGACGTGAACCTGGGCGATCTGCTGGTCCACGTTCAAAACTGCACCCTCGATATCACCGACAACACAGCCGTGGCCAAGAGCCGTGGCGTTCCCGATGGGCACGTGGACGGTGAAGTTTCGGCCAGCGGTGAAATGGAATTCGACACCAACAATTTCAACCTGTTGATCGAAGCGGCGCGCACTGCCGGCAGCTTTCGCAAGCTTGAGCCATTTGACAGCGTTTTCTTTGCCAAGGCAGGCGAAGAAGAACTGCGCATTGAGGCCTTTGGCTGCAAGTTGCGGATCTCCAACCTGCTCAGCATTGACCCCAAGGGCGGTGAAACTTCCAAGCACAAGGTGCCGTTTGACGTCACCAGCCCGGACTTTATCCGCATCAACGGCGTGCCGTACCTGGACGCTACCGAGATCGAGGGCTTGAGCTGATGGTCTGCCCGTTCGATCGCGCCCAAGCGCTGGAACAACGTGACCGTGACCGGGCGATTGCCCACCAGTTGGCCAAGTCGCGATCGGCCGGGCCGAGCCTTAGCGAATGCCTGGACTGCGGCGGCGATATCCCCAAGGCGCGGCAAGCGTTTGGCGGGATTGAGCGTTGTGTGGGATGCCAGACCATTTTCGAGAAAAGGACTACCCGATGAGCACAAATCAGGCCGCTCAGGACACGGCTATCGCTATCGCGAAGGCAGCGCCAGCCATTGGTGTGGCGGCGACCGGCGCAACTGGGACGGTCGACTGGACGTCAGTCGCCTACATGCTAACGGCGCTCTACATGGTGCTGCAGATCGTGCTGTTGGTGCCCAAGTACCGCCAGATGCTGCGCGATTGGAGGAATAAGTGATGAGCCTGCGTAACAAAATCGCGATCGGCGCGCTGACCGGCGTGCTGGGCATGACTGGTGCAGTGGTTGCCTGGTTTGAGGGGCGCTCGTTGGTGGCCTACCTCGATCCGGTGGGCATTGCGACTATCTGCGAAGGCGTCACCCAGGGCGTGAAGCTGGGCGATCGGGCGACACACGAGCAGTGCGACGAGCTGCTGCAGCGTGAATTGCGCATCGCGTTGACGGCTGTTGATCGCCAGGTACGCGTGCCGCTGCCTGAAACACGCCGCGCTGCCCTTGGGTCGTTTGTTTACAACGTGGGGGAGGGCCAGTTTGCCAGCTCAACGTTGTTGCGCCTGCTGAACGCGGGTGATGCACGTGGTGCCTGCGCCCAGTTGTCGCGCTGGACCTATGCCGGGGGCAAGCAATTGGCCGGACTGGTCAATCGCCGCGCCGCCGAACGTGAGCTGTGCGAGGTCGGCCTATGAATTGGCTCACTGCTGCCTTGTCGTGTCTGGTTATTTGGTTTGTTGCTAACGGCCTCATCGATGAGCGCGACAGCGCACGCATTGAACGCGACACCGCTCAACAGGAGGTGGCCGGACTGCGCGAAGCCGCCCGTATCAGCGGCGAAATGCTCGCCGATCGCGACGAGATAGATCGCACCCGCACCCAGGAGTTGAACCATGCACGTTCTGAAATCGCTGACCTGCAGCGCGCTGTTGACGCTGGCACTCAGCGGCTGTTCATCAAAGCAGCCTGCCCAGTCACTGTGCCCGCCAAAACCGGCACCGGCGGCGTGGCTGATGGAGCCGCCGCCGAACTCTCAGCAGACGCTCGATCGGATTATTTCACCCTCAGAGATCAACTCGCCGTCAGCCGCGAAATGATCCTGGGCTTGCAAGACCACATGCGCCGGATCTGCCTGCGCTAACCGCATTCCCTTTTTGATCACTGACCCTTTACTGGAGTAACCCCCATGACTGAACGCCGCGAAATCACCCTGGAAGTAGGCGACAAGGAATTCACGTTCACCGTGACCCCGCAGGACGCGACCAAGTACTTCAACAGCCTCACTCAGACCAGCAAGGTGGCCCCGGCCAACAACCTGCTGATGAACACCGTTAAGCAAGAAGAACGCGCCACGCTGAAAGAACTCCTAGCCAACCCTGTACTGATCATGCAACTGGCCGGTGCGCTCCTGGAAGAGTACGCCCCGGACGTTGAAATCATCGTAAAAAAGCACTCGACCACGCTGAGCGCCTAAGCGAAGACGGGCTGGGCCAGTTAATGGCCCTGACCAACCGCTGGATGCCCGGCGCCGAGCCCTCGATCGAGAACATGGGCACGGCCAAGTGGCTAGAAGACGAGTACTGGCGACGAACGGAAATCGCCGTGGCCAATGGCATTGCCATAGCACTGAACGGATAAACACACATGGCAGATCGCAGCGCCCGTCTGGCTTTCATTCTCAGCCTGACCGACAAGGTCACCGCGCCGTTGAGCAAGGTTAAAACCAGCTTTTCGGACTTGGCTGAGCAAGGCCAAAACAACATCAAGACCATGGGCCTTGGGCTTGGCGGTCTGGTGGGAGCGGGGGCGGCGATCAAGGCGTCACTGGAGCCTGCACTGGAGATGAATCGCGCCCTGGGCGAGGTTCGTTCCCTGGGCGTGGCCGAAGACGCGCTGGACGCGCTCAACCGCAAGTCGCTGGAGTTTTCGGTGGCCTACGGCGAAAACGCCCGGGACTTTGTCGCCTCGGCGTACAGCATCGAGGGCGCAATCAAAGGATTGAGCGGTAGCCAGTTGGCCACCTTCACCAACACCAGCAACCTGTTGGCCAAGGCCACCAAAACCGATGCCGGCACCATGGGCGACTACGTGGGCACCATGTACAACCTGTTCAAGAACCAGGCTGATGCGATGGGCAAAAGCCAGTGGGTCGAGAAGATGGGCGGGCAAACGGCCTTGGCGGTGCAGCTGTTCCGCACAGACGGCGCCCAGCTTAAGGATGCGTTCAAGGAGTTCGGCGCGATCGCGACCACTGCAGGTGTCGACCTAGCCGAGCAGTTCGCGGTGATTGGTTCGCTGAGCAGCACCATGGAAGGTGGCGACGCCGGCGGTATGTACAAATCGTTTTTCGAGAACATCGGCGCCGCTTCGCAGAAGCTTGGGATGAAGTTCACCGACCAGAACGGCAAGTTGCTGCCGATGCTCGACATCATGGACAAGCTGCAGGGCAAGTTTGGTGACCTGACCAGTGCGGCCAGTGGTACGGCGCTAACGGATGCTTTTGGCGGCGAAGGTGCGCGGGTGATTGGTGCGCTGGCCAAGGACACTGACCGGCTGCGTAACGGTCTTAATCAACTGGGCAATGTCCGTGGGCTTGAAAGCGCCCAAAAGATGGCTGAGGCCATGGTTGATCCATGGCAGCAGTTCGCTGCTGCAGTGGAAGCGCTGCGTATCGCGTTTGGTCAGGCCCTGATTCCGATTCTGGGGCCGCTGATGGCCAAGCTGACAAGCGTGGCGCAAACACTGACGCGTTGGTCGCAACTGTTCCCCAACATCACCCGCGTTATCAGCATTGCCTCGCTGACCATCCTCACGATCACTGCCGCCATGTCGGCGCTCACCTTGGTGGTGGGCATGAGCAAAATGGTGTGGCTGGGCATGGTGGTGGTCTGGAAAGTTCTCACCTGGACGGGTTACCGCAGCATTGCCATGTTCCTGTTCCACACCGCCATGGCTGTGGCGTTTGTGGCTGGGCTTGTCCTCATGTACAGCTGGATGGGCCTGGTTAAGGTCGCGATGCTGGCTTGGCAGGGTGCGATCTGGCTGGTCAACGCCGCCATGTATGCCAACCCGGTAGGGCTGATCATCGCTGGCATTGTCGCCTTGGTTGCGGTCGTCGGCGCCGCGATCTATTTCTGGGATGAATGGACGTCTGCGCTACTCAACAGCGCGGCGTTCAAGTGGGTCAGCGAGCAGCTCGGCGCGATGTCGGACTGGTTCAACTCCATGGGCGGCTGGTCGGGCATGGCGAAAGCCGCTTGGGACAGCATCGCCAACGTGTTCAAGCAGGCCATCAACGGCCTGATCGACATGATGAACAAGATCCCGGGTGTGAACATCGAAACCCGCTTTGGCGATCTGCCGCCGGTACCGGGCGCCGAAGCGGCGATAAAGGCCGCAGACACGGCCAGTTCAGCGGACAAAGCCCAGCAGACCATCAATGCGGCTATCCCAAGTCTTTCGCCGTCGCGACCTTCGGCTGTGCCCCGTGGCGGGCTGTTGACCAGCATTCAGAACACCAGCAACCAGACCAAGGGCACGCATGTGGAGAAAGTCGAAATCCACACCGCCAAGCCTATGACCCCGCTGGAGATGGAAAACATGGTCGCCATGGCGGTGGGCGGATGAGCCTCTATATCGATCTGCTGATCACCCACAACGATCTGACCCTGGACCCTTCAAACCAGCCCTTGCTGGTGGATGACCGTATCAGCATTGCCCAGGACATCGGCCACATGATCCGTGAGAGCGGGCTGTTGGTGACCTTGGTGGCCGAGCGTGATCGCTTTCGTCGTGCCGACTGCATTCAGCAACTGGAACTGCTGGTGGAGACGGACGTGCGCCTGGTACCGGGATCCGTGCACATCACCGAAGAAGGAAAGGGCAAGTACTTGGTAGGCGCAAAAACCGTTGATTTTGGATCTGTCGAGGTAGTGTTGTGAGCGACGTAGACTTTAAAAAGGCGCTGAGTGACGCCGGCATTCCGACCACCGAGGCCAAGCTGCGAGCCGCCTGGGAATCAGAAGTCGTCGCCCAGGGCAGTAAGTTGAGCAACACCAGTGCCTGGTCGCCGTTCTGGCGAGTCATCACCGCACTGGTGACCAAGCCTGTGATGTGGCTGATCGACTTTCTTGCCGGCACGGTGCTGCCCAACTTCTTTGTGAAGACGGCCATCGGTGCCTGGCTGGACATGCTGGCCTGGGCGGTCAACGTCACCCGCAAACCTGCCACCAAGGCCGAAGGCATGCTGCTGTTCACTCGCAGTGCCTTGGCGGGCCTGTTGGAAGTGCCAGCCGGTACCCGCGTGCAGTCGATTGCGATCAACGGCAACGTGTACGAGCTGGTCACCGTGGCAGCGGCCAGCTTTGAGGATGGCGAGTCACAGATCCGCGTGCTGGCACGGGCCAAGCAGGCGGGCAGCGGGTTCAATCTTGCACCTGGTTACTTTTCGATTCTGCCGGAGCCGGTGGCAGGCGTGGTTCAAGTGGTCAACGCTGACGGCTGGCTGACGCAACCTGGTGCAGACACCGAGCCCGACGACGAGCTGCGCTTGCGGGTGCGCAACCAGTTCTCGGCGGTCAACCAGTGGCACACCGATGCGGTATACCGCGCCATGATTTCAGGGTTCACCGGCGTGCAACCGGATGGTGTGTACTTTGAGCACAACGCGCCCCGGGGCCCAGGCAGTGCCAACGCACTGGTGCTGTTTGAAGCTGACTCGCCGGCAGACACCTTTTTGGCTGAGATCAACAACTACATTCGTGACCAAGGCAACCATGGCCATGGTGATGACCTGTTGGTGTTGGAGATGCCTGCCACGCAGCACAACGTGAAGCTGAGCGTCTGGCCCAAGGCCGAAGTGGGCACTGAGCGCTGGCCAGCGTTGAAGTCGGACATCGAGCTGTTCATCCGTGCCGCCTTTCGCGAGAGCACGGCCAGTGACTATCAACCCACACTGACGCACCCGCAGTCACGGTTTTCGTTTAGCCGTCTGGGCGAGGAACTGCACCAACAATTCGCCGGTATCGAGTCACTGCATTTTGACAACGCCGACATCCTGTCAGAACTGACCATCCCGCGCCTGGCTGGGCTTGAGGTGGTGCTCAATGCTTAAGCTGAGTTTGCCGTTTTGGCTCGATGGCCCTGAGTTGGCCAAGCTCCAAGCCGCTGCACAGTCGTGGTGGGGCAAGGTCGAAAACTGGCTCAACTGGCCACTGCTGCAGTTGGATGCCGAAACCTGTCACCTGAGCGTGCTCGATCTGCTGGCTTGGCAGCGTGACATTCAGCGGTTTCATGGCGAGCCCGAAAAACTCTACCGCCTGCGGGTCAAGTACGCGTTTATCAACGCCGTGGACGCGGGCAGTACCGCCGGCATGGTGCGCATCTTTGAGCGTCTGGGCGTTGGGTATGTCGAGATCCAGGAGCGCATGCCAGACCTGGACTGGGACGTGGTGCTGCTGCACCTGTCCGACACGCAACTGAGCGAAAACCCGGTGTTGCTGCGTGTGCTGATGCAGCAATACGGCCGCACGTGCCGGCGGTACGACTTCGTCACGATCACGCCGGTGAAACTCAACATCGCCGTGGCCGACTTCAACGATGACCAGCAGACCCTGATCGCCACCCTGGATGACAGCGCAAGCCGCCTTGTGGTGATCAACGAACTGGCCGTGCTCACCTTCTTGAATGACACCTTTTAGGAGCCCCCATGGGAGCTAGCATTACCTTTGCCGGCGAAAGTCTGATTGCCCAAAAACAGGGCGCCGGTGAAAAGCTCGACATTGCGCGTTTCGTCTTGGCCCTGGTGCCAGGGCTTGACCCTAATGCCCCTGTTGATCGTGCTGCCGGCAAGCCGCCTGCAGATCAAATCGTCTACACCAAGGGCTACGACCGCAAAGGCTATGTGAGCCCCAACCAGGTGATTTACAGCCTGATGGTGGGCTCAGACGTCGGCGATTGGGATTTTAACTGGATCGGTCTTGAAGCCGCCGAGGGCGTGCTGCTGGCTGTGGCCACCGTGCCGGTGCAGCAAAAGCGCAAGAACATCCCGCCGTTGCAGGTCGGTAACAACATCACCCGCAACTTTTTGGTGGAGTTCAACGGCGCCCAGGCTCTGACCGGCGTCACCGTTGACGCCAGTACCTGGCAGCACGACTTCACGGTGCGCCTGAATGGCATCGATCGGCGCGAGCGCCTGAGCAACCGTGACGTGTTTGGCCGTGCGTGCTTTTTGGCTGACAGCCTGCAAATGGAGCGCAGCTTTGGGCTGTACCAGGTCAAAGCGGGCATCGCCTACGTTGAGGGTGTACGGGTCGATCTGACAGAGCCTGTGCAGGCTCAATTGCCTGAACTTCCCGTTAAAGCCTGGTTGGACGTGGCACTGGCCCGAGAGGGTAGCGACAACGTGGCCACGTGGAAAGTGGTCTTTGGCGATGCCCAGGCCGACTACGTCGACAGCAACGGCACCGCCCATTATGTGGTGCAGCTGGCCAGCGTGGACGTGGCCGGCGACATTACCGATCTGCGGGCCAGCGAGCCGATCACCGGCGCCTTGGTCAAACAGTTCGCCTTGCGCAACGGAGACTACGAGCATCTGCGCGCCCGGGCTACGACCAAGGATGACGTAGATCTGGGGAACCTACCCAACGCCAAAAGCGACGATCCGGGTACGAACAGCAGCGAGATTCTGGCGACCACCAAGGCGCTCAACGCTTTGCGTCAAGCCATTGCTGATGCAGAAGTTGGCCGTATCGGTACATTTGCCATGGCAACGCCGCCACCGGGTTGGTTTCGGGCCAACGGTGCAGCGGTTTCGCGCACGGTCTATGCCGCGCTGTTTGCCAAGATCGGCACCACCTACGGGGCAGGTGACGGCGTCAATACCTTCAATCTGCCTGACCCACGCGGAAAGTTTATTCGTATCTGGGATGACGGCCGGGGCGTGGATCCCGGTCGGGCGTTGGGCAGCGACCAGGGCGACACCATTCGTAGCCACACCATCACAGGCACGACCAACCCGGGCGGGGCGCATACGCCCACGGCGCGAACAGGCGCCTCTGGCAAACATGCTCATAAAGTCCGATCGGGCGTGTTTACCCCTGATGGGGTTGACCAAGAAGGCGCCGACAGTGAGCCGCGCAACATCGTCAATTACGCCGATGCAGGGGTTCATGACAAGTCGACCAGTGAGGACGGCGAGCACACCCACACCGTTGTGGTCGATCCGGTACCCAACCACGACCACCCGTTCACAGCGACCTATGTGGGTGGGCTTGAAACGCGCCCGCAAAACATCGCCTTCCTTGCCTGCATTAAGTACTGAGGCCCCTCATGAGCACGAAAATCGTCTATCAAACCGATCACCTGGGCATCTACACCGGCACCACTGTGGCGGATGAATCGCCGTTAGAGCCGGGCGTTTGGCTGATTCCGGGCGGGTGCGTTGAAGTGGCGCCGCCGGCGGTACCGGAAAAAAAGGCTGCGTTGTGGGATGGCCGTAAATGGCAACTGGTCGACTCTTATCAGGGGCTAACCGTCTACAGCACAACCACCCGCGCCCCTGTAGTTATTGATCGAGCCGGTGCGCTGCCTGAAGGGTACACCCTTGAAGTGCCGGGTCCTGGTCAGGTCTGGAGTAATGGCCACTGGATCGATGACATGCCGACGGTGCTGGAGCTGCGCTATAGCGCTCAACTGGCAGCGGTGAACAAGGCGTGCCTGCAGGAGATCACTGGCGGATTCTGGTCAGCAGCGTTGGGCGAGCGTTTTTTCTATGACGCCCAGGTTGAAGACCAATTGAACCTGACCGGCTTGATTTTGCGCGGCTTGGGCGGTGGTTATGCCTGCCGCGATCAAGCCGGGGTACAGGACTTTCGCGATCACACCCACGAGCAACTGCTGCAGGTGAGCAACGAATTTACCGAGTTCAAGCTGCAGCGATTGGTTAGGGCCAACGACCTTAAGCAAATCTTGGCAGCAGCGCGAGCGGGTAAGGATCTGGACGCCATCAACGCCGTGGCGTGGGAGTCTGCAGCGCTATGAATTGGGCCCCCATTACCCTGCGCTGGCCTGAGCAGTCCACCCAGTGGCTGAGCGATCTCGATAACGCCAAGGACTTGGCCACCATCGAGCTGGCCAGCGCCGGGCAACGTCTTGAAGGTCTGGCGGACTTGGCCACCACGTCACCGGGCCCGGTCGGCACCGCTGCAGAAGCCGCCGTCGCCGCTGGCCGTGCCGGTCTAGCCGATGCCCTGGGCGAAGTACCGGCCTGTCTGGTGGTGACGCCGTTTCAAAGTGGTGTGGGGCAGGGCCGCGGCTACCAACGTTATCTGTCTGCCCCCAACTTGCTGCAGCAACTGGGCGAAAAGCTTGAAGACACCGGTGACGACAGCCGCCCGGCGGGCTCGCAATACGCCTTGGTGGTGATGTTCCTGGGCACGCGTTACGACAAATTTGCCGCGACCTTGTCCCGCTTCAATGCTGTGCTGCCCATGCCGGACCTGCAGCGCGCTGAACGTCGGGCCAAAAACCTGTTCGCCCTGGACGCCGAAAAGTGGGAGTTGCCCAACGCTGGCACCTTGCCGCGCTGGGGGGCTTTGCCGCTGGAGCGCTGCACCGTGACCAAAGCGGCCACCCAGGCGCTGAACAGCCAACTGTCTGCACTGGAGAGCTACGCCGACAGCTCGCCCATGGCCGACCTGGCCAAGTTGGCCAAGCGCAAGTCCAGTCAGGCACAGGCGCAGGCTCAGAAGCTGGCTGACCTCAAATCAATGTTCGACGGCGCCGCCGCTGATGACAGCATGCGCGCGCGGTTGATCGGGCCGGGCAATGCGGCCGAGTTGCGCCGGCAACTGCTGCAGGGCGATGCACCTGGTCACGAATGGGGCCTGGCCGCTGGCCTGATGCTAGTCGGTTCCCTCAAAGGGCTGAGCTTTGTTCAGGAACTGGTGGGCCTATGACCTTACTGCTCGATGGCGAACGCGTACGCGGCAAAAACATCAAGGTCACCGCCAACCTGCAGATCGAAAGTGATGACCTGTCGGGCCAGACCAGCAACACGGACTCGGCTCACAAGGGGTTCAAGCCCAAGACGCTGACAGTCACGCTGCAGATCCCGTTCGTCGACAGCGCGTATTTGCGCAACATCATGCGCCTGGCCGAAGCGACGGGTAGCGGTGGCCAGCGCAAAACCTATCGAGTGGTTAACGACACCGCATCAGCGTTTGGTGTGCGTCAGGTGGAGTTTTCTGACGGCGTCAGCGCCCGTGAAGACGACAACCTGCGGTCGTGGCAGGTGCAGTTCACCCTGTCGGAAAAGCTCTCAAACCCCGAGCGGGTCGAGACGCGCCGCGCCGGCAACGGCGTCACGCAACAAGGCGCCCAGGGTCAGTCTGTGACAGGTCCAAACACAGGGGCAGGCGGCACAAATGGCGAGTCCAGTCAGGAGTTGACCGGCTTTGAAGCCACCCTGAAAAAGCTGGATAACTACTTGGGCGGTGTCTTGTGAGCATGAAACTGCACAAGGTGCTGACCATCGGCGGTGTGGTCTATCCCCTGGTCAGCGATGACGTACGCCTTGAACTGCGAACACCGGGGCGTGCCACTGTGACCATTCAGGCGACGGCGCCGGTGAAAGGGCTGGTGACGCTGGACATCGGCTACAACGACAACCCGCTGCAGCGCCACTTCATCGGCTACGTCGAGCGCTGCACGTCGTCCAACGCGATCGAGCAGGTGCTGTTCTGCCGCGAGCTGGCCGCGATCCTGGCCAACCCTCTGCCGCTGAACCTGCGACACGCCGACCTGACCACTGTGCTGACCGAGATCAACGAGAAAACCGGTCTGAGCTTTCGCGTTCCGGACAAGGCATACGCCAAGGTTAAAGCCCCGTTCTTCTACAACCTGGCCGCCGGTTACCAGGCCATGGACAGTTTGCCCCGGGTTTTCGGCATCACGGACTTTATGTGGCAGCAGCAGGGCGATGGCGAAGTGTTTGTGGGCAGTTGGGCCGACAGCTTCTTTGGCGCCCGATCGCCGCTACAGCTGCCCGTGGAGCTGTTCAACGACTACCAAAACAACCAAAGCGCGATGATCGCGGCCCTTCCCGGGTTGCGACCAGGTGCATCCATCAACCAAGGCGAGCGCATCACTCACGTGACGCTCACTGGCAACCAAATGGCGATCCGATGGAAGACGCAATCCGCCGCAGTGTAGAGCGGCAATTTCCCGAACTCACCGGCGGTTATCACCTGCCGCGCTTTGCCCGGGTTGTCGGTATCGCTGACGCTCCGGCCAATGCCGGCATCTGCGACGACTTCCGTCCGCGCTTTGCGGTGGATCTGCAGCTGCTGGACGAGAACGATGAACCGGATACCGCGCTGCCCGTGCTGGCCGGTGTGCCGCTGCCATTGTCCGTGGGCGGCGATGAAATGGGCTTCTTGGGCTTTCCCGAAGAAGGCACCCGCGTTGTGGTGTGCTTTGCCTACGGCCTGCCCAACAAGCCCTACGTTCAAACGATCTTGCCGCACGGCTTGAGCCTGCCGAAGGTGCCCAAGGGTGACCAGGTGTGGCAGCACAGCGAAGGCGCACAGCAGCGCGTTGACGCCGATGGCAACTGGCTGCGCCAGACCGAGGGCCGGATCCGTGACAAGTCGATCGAACGCGACGTTGAGAGCCTGACCAACGCTGAACGCCACCAAAGCAGCACGGTAGAGGTTGAAGACCATTCAACGGAGTCAGTCGGCGGGGTCAAGACGATCGAGGCGGTCGGCGCACTCAAGCTGCTGTCAGGCGGATCCGCGAGCCTGGCCGCACTGGATGACCTGCACCTGGCCAGTGGCCGCGACCTTAACCAGGTTGTAGCGCAAAAACTCAACCTGACCGTGGGCGGCAACGTGCTGGAGCAAATCCAAGGCATGCGCCGCAGCCTGGCCACCACGACCTGGCTGGGCTCCGAAGGCGTGAACGTGCTGCAGATCCTGTGTGATCTGCTCGACCTGGTGCAGGCGATGAACACGCAGCTGGCCAGCCACACCCACGTGCCTGGCCCCGCGCCGAGCCCAACTGATGCCACTGGATTCACTGCGAAGGCCGCCCAGGCATTGGAGCTGGCCGCGCAGTTGAAACCCATCACCGCTTAAACAAAGGAATTCGAAGTGGAATTAAAAAACTTCTTTGCCCAGGACGACCAGGGCAATAAATTGGCCGGTGCGACCTGCTACCTGTACCAGCGCGGTACCGAAAGTCTGGTGGGCTCGCTGTACAAAGCCAATGGCTCGCCCTTGGCCAACCCGTTCACCACGGACACTAACGGACTGGCCCAGTTCGCAGCGGCCAATGGGCTCTATGATGTGCGCGTGGTCAGTGGTGGTCGTGATTACCGTCTCCCCATGCAGTTTAACGACGTTGCAGAAACGGTGATGACGGCCCAAGCAGCGGCCAGTCGTGCTGAGCAGGCAAGGGATGTAGCGCAGCAGTGGGTAGATATTTTCCCTAATACTGATGAAGGCTTGAAAAAAACCCTGACTGGAAAATATTTCAGCGTCCCGTCTGAAAGCAGTCGCGAATATCTCATTCTTTATCAGAACAACTCAGGTGTAGCGGTTGAAAAAAAAAGCTATCCGAGTGCCGAGAGCGTGGCGAGCGCGCGTGCGCAGTGGCTGGCTGGAGACGCTGAGTCGTCAAGTGCTGTCATTCCGATTATCGATGCAATCAGTGCACTGCGGATTAAAGGGGGCAGTAAGGCCAGAACTTATCGAATCATTATTGTTGCCAAAAACGACGCCATGTATGCGGATCGTCTGCAGATTGCGGATGACCTTGGCAACAACTGGTCTTTTACTGGAACTGCGGCGGGAAAGGATGACGGACCTGTCAGCGTGACACTCATCGGTACAGGTGGTGTCTCGTTTATTGCCACGATTGATTATCGAAAGATCACCACCGACGGTGTGGTTTTCAATAGTGCAGTCTCAATGGCTCTTAAGCTTTCACCACGGATTTTCGATTTGGCAGAATTTGATGCCAGCCTTGAAGTCGTTACTCATGGTGTAGAAACTGCCGTTACTGCTGCCGCCACTGCCAATGAGGGGGTAAGCGATGTGAGGGCACGCTTTCCTAACCCGTGGCGCGATTTATCCGCCGCAGTCACAACTAACACCAGTCAAGCCCAGGTACTTGCCGCTATCCTCGCAGTTCAAGCAAGAAACAGCGACAGAACAAAACAATATAAGGTTTCAGTGCTGTGCAAAGATGATTCAGCAGCTAAAGACCGCCTAATTATTCAAGACAACAGTGCGCCGCCTCGCAGTTGGTCTTTTAATGGTGAAATACCAGGTAAGACGTCCGGCCCTGTTTGGGTTAAAGCTGTCAGCGCCGACAACGATATAAGTTTCGATTTGCTAATTGATTACCGGCGGATCACAACCACCGGGATAATTCTTAATACAACTGGCGATCTGTTCAAACTTTCATCGCAAATTTTTGAGTTGGATCGTTTGCGCGCTGAAATTCCTAGTTTGCCCCCAGTTGTGCCGCCTGCGTCTGTAGCAGCTTTGGCGCGTGCAATTCGTGTTTCTGTTGCCGGCAGCTCGATCACGTGGGGCAACGGCTGGCTTGGCGAAGATTCATATGTCGGTGATGTAGAGCGCTACCTGCGTAACGAGCTGGCCACCACCTTACATGGTACGGACTTCGCTTTGACTGGCACGTCCGCAACGGTGAGCAACAAGCTTTTTTACAAAGGGGCAGCGCTGCGCCTGCAGGGCGTAAACACCGAGGCCCGCTTTGACCTGTACGGTGATGAGCTGTCTCTGTGTATTGCCCGAGAGCGCGGCAATACTGGGGCGTCCAGGGTTGAGGTTTACGCGGACGGCGCGCTGCTGGATACCTTTACCACCTGGAACGATGAACCGTTTGCGACTGGTCAGCGTGCGAGCTTTGCCGGCGACGGGGCAACACGCCAGTTTGATCTTGACCAAGCCTTTACTTATGGGCACAGCGTCACGGTGGACGGGGCAGCAAAAAACGTGCAAATGAATACAGGCGGCTACGGCGCTGGCTTCCCCGCCGGTGTTGATGCCCTGGTGATTCGCAAGCTGGTGACGGTAAGTGGTGTTGCGCAGGTGCGTCATTTCTTGTGGTTTGCTGTGGCGCCTGCCAGCGGAGCGGCAATTGCCGCCACCTTTTCGGCGGGAGAGTCGATCACTTATGTGCGCGGAACTGTCGGGCAGACCGCGCAAGCGCTGACCAGTGCCAACGAGTCGCCCTATGGCGACGGTAATGTAGCGTTTGATCCGGCCAACCCGGCTAATCTTTCGTCAGGCCTTGGCTTTCGCGAAACCGACCCGCGATCCGTGGTCAGCTGGAGTTTCAACACGACAGCTAAGCGCGCCTTTCGGGTAAAAATCGTCGACCTAGATCCTCGCGCAACTGGCACCCCGCAGCTCTATTTGAATGCGGCGACCAACCGCATGCACCATCTGCAGAACGCCGGCATTGGTGGCTGGACGGCTGCTTTGCTGCTCAGTGACAGCGGGCTCAACAACATTGCATCCGTTCAGCGCTTTCAGCCGGATGTCTTGTTGTTTGAGAGCTGCACCAACGACGACTGGCAGACTCATGTGGATCGGGCGTGGCGCAGCCGAACCGGCCTGACTGATGCTCAGGTGCGCGGCGAAGAGACCTCAAACTGGTTCCATGCTGTCACGTACGTGGGGCCCAACAATTACAACGTCGACGACAACCGTGTGTTGATTACGGCGATCACTGAAAACTCAGTGACATTCGATGGCGTTGGTGCCGCGTTCTCTGTGGTTCCGGGTGATGTTGTGATTTTGGGCGATTTCAAGGGTGACAACCGGCGTTTATCCTGCCGCGTGGTTAAGGGGTGGGATTCGACCAATCGGCGTTTGACCTGGGCCAGACCGCTGAACCCGCGTGAACTGATCCATATCAGCAGCCTGAATGACCTGGTTGGCAGCACCGCCATGGTTAAGGGCGCTCCGGCTTGGGTTTCCAGCGTGGAGGCGGTTATCGACGGAGTTCGCGCAGCACTGCCAGAGTGCGCTATCGCCATCGGTACAGGCGGTATTCCCAACTTCTACAACCGTCGTTTGGAAGGCTATCGCGAGTTGGCGGCTGATATTGCGCGGCGCAAGGCCGTGTTGTTTGAAGACTTCTATGCTCGCACTCTTGCTTGGCAGTACACCCAGCCTGCAACGGCCCAGCTGTATATCGATTCCAACCAGGGCACTGTGAGTACAGGGGCTAGCGCATACACGTTGTATTTGAGTGGCGGCAAGCCAAACCCGTTAACTGATAGCAATGCCAACCTTTATCGGGGCTGGTCTGTGAAAGTTGATGGTGTTGAGCGAATCAATCGCGGGTGCCACATCGCAGGCGGCTACAAGTCTGGCTGGCCAAGCAGTGTGACTCAAATGTCCAAAGGTAATGTAGGAGTTGTTGGGGATAACTATCGAGTGGTGTTTGAGTCAAACGCTCCTGCTGCAGGCGCGGTCATTGTGATCAAGCGTACTGCTGCGAAATGGGCAACGGATGACACTCACCCAGGAGCTTTTGGCATTCCTGTGTTTGGCCAGGCAGCAGTAACCGCTCTAGTATCAGCCGTGAATACGGCAGTTGGAAGTTTCGGATTAAAGCGTTGACCGTAAGCTAAGCCCAATCAGCCCGCCGCATGGCGGGCTTTTTCATGTCAGCCAAAAAGACAAAACTCCGCAGCGAGGCGGGGCTTCTATTTGGGTTGTTTGTATTCAGTATCGTCACCCTCTAATTATACGCTTCTTGAATAGATGTTGGGAGTATGTGAGCGCCCAGCCTGCAAATTTATTTAATGCCATTCAAGTGCGCTCGTGCGGGCTCTGCTGGGGTGTGTGGTGGGTCATTTGCACCTGGTGCGGCAGATACTTGCCCGATTGGCCGGCAAGTGGCGGCGTTGGCCTGAAAAATCGTCGCGGAAAGAAAAATTCCAAAGAAAAAGCACTTATCCCCCTCCCGCCGACGGGCCTTGTGTCCTTTTTTTGTGCAAATTCGAATGTAGTGCAAACCATCCTGCAGCCCAGGCGGTCCGTGGGGCTCTGCAGCCGATCGCCATTTGCACAGAATGCAAAGTTTTGACAAAAAATGCAGCGCGCTTGCACAGCGGCACACGGCGCGGTCAGTGAAGCGGTTGCGGCCAAGTGCCCGGATTCATTGGGCGAAACATTTTAAAACCCAGTTTTCAGTGTGTTTTCAAAAACGCGCTCGGTCTTTTTGCGGTGGGTATTGGTGATGAGCGGGGGAAGGCCGAACTCCCTGTAGGCCTTGTACTGCGTGGCTTTACGCTATATCGCTCGGTTGCACGGGCTTTCACTTTCAAGTATGGCTGTTTGAAAGGATTTAACGTCAGAGACGCAAAGCTCAGAGATGAAGGTCTATGTGGTTAAGAGGGATCATCATCATCAATCGTGCTCTTGTGGATATGAGCTTGATTGATATCCTTGAGGCTATTCATCATTTGATAGTGGTAAAAAATATTTGCGATTCTGTCTGCGTTCGTATCCTGTAGGTGATTATTAGTTGTATTTTCTAAGTCTTTTTTAAAGATCGCGAGTGTTTGAGCTGCTTTTTCTAACTTCTCGTTCTCCGAAAAGATACTGAGTTTTTTATATTCCTCATCAAGATTGTAATTCATGTTGGGGTATAAATGTCTGGAAAGGTTGTACTTTTCGGCTTCTAGTAGTGCATTTCTATACTTTTCCATGATGAGCGAAGTGCTATCGGTTGCCAAAGTATCATAGTTCATTAATCTTTGGGTCTGATTTTTGATGGCGTCCTTTATAGAGCTGTCATGTAATTTTACGTTGAGTGCTTTTTGCGCATTGTTTAGAAAGTCAGATGTAGAATACATGTGAAAAAATTCTACCGCAGAATCATTGTAAATCTCACTTCTAAGTGCTTCTAGAGGGCCTATGATTTTTGATCCAGAGGATTTCATAATCTCCCACCAGTCTTCCTTCGTGTCATCGGTTATGAAGAAAACATTTTTTATTAGGGGGGTACTGGCGTGTTCAGTAATTTGTCTCCAGATTATCAGGTCGCCAAATTTGCGCTCATAAGTTAAGTTGTTGTGGTAAAACATAGGCTTTGAACCAGTTGCACTGTCCTTTCCCGTGTCCTTGAAGCCAGGTGGTATTCGTTTTTCATATCTATTTTTTCCTTCTAGATAGAGTTCATCCAGCCATTTTTGATCTTTAGGGGGAGGGCCAACTCGACCTTCAGTGATGCTATATATTTTTTGTAATACTTCATCGTGGGAGCGAACATCGGGCTGTTTTTTGTCCCAAGGGTCGACCTTTTTTTTAAATTCATTAATTGCGGACTCTATCGAGAGAATAAGCTGCTGGGATAGTTCTTGTATTTTGGGGAACTTTTTTTGTAACTGGTGCCCAGATAACTCTGTCTTAAGGTTGCTCAGGAGTTGTTCAGGTTTGCTTTTGAGATCTTGAAAAATTTTCTTCTCGCGACTAATAATATTCAATCGCTGATTATGAAATTCTAGTCCCTCATGAAACGGTATCCAAACCTTGTCTTCAATTTTTTGAACTGCAGCAAAAAAATCCTTTCTAGTCTGCTGCTCAAATCCATACAAATTCAGAAGTACATTTGTATCGAAAACGAATATGGTTTCGTCACTTTTCCATGCTGTTTGAATCGCGTCATCTGATGGCGGCGTAAAGCTCTTAAACAGGCTTTTCAATTAATACCCCTATGCATACTGAGCAAATGGGTAACGCTACTCCTCAAAGGCAGGTGTTGTCTAGATGGGCTCTAATTCGATACCCAATGCTTTGCTTGCGTTCTATGGCTTACCAAGACATCCAGCTGGCGAGGCAGACGGACCCTACACGATTTGTTTGCTGGATACCTACATGGTGAGTGCTTTCTAGCCCAGAAATGCTGCGGCTTGATGGATATTTCATTGCGTATAGGTTTGATATCTTAGGCGCAACCCAAGGAAACAAAGCCAACCTTAGGGTTGGCTGGCGTGGTAACGGTGGACATGGCGAACCTCGGTATGTAGTGACGTTACATGCCCGTAAAGGCTGCACGACGAACGGGCGCTTGGAGTTTGCGCGCCTCTGATCAAAAAAAGTGCGCAATTTTAGCTATGGTGAACGCACTTGACCAGCGTTATACGGGGATTTACGACGAGTGCTGCGCTATGCTGCGCGCCGTTGCGAAACCCGCTTTTTAACGAAGCTGATTTCGTAGGTAAAAGTCGTGGCTAACAGTCAGGAAATCAGAGCATGCTGCACACCAAATGCGGCGCTCGCCATTAAGAAACACGGTCCAAAGTCGTAGGAGTGGTTAATGGGGCATGTCAGTAGTCCGGCAACAGAAGACGGTCACTCAAAGGCAAAACCTATCGGAATGCTGGTTGCCGCGGTTGGCGTGGTATATGGCGATATCGGTACCAGCCCGCTGTACACCCTTAAAGAGGTGTTTACCGGCGGGTATGGCGTACAGGTTAACCACGATGGTGTCTTCGGCATTTTGGCGTTGATCCTGTGGTCGCTGATCTGGGTGGTCTCGATCAAGTACGTGCTGTTTATCCTGCGCGCCGACAACGAAGGCGAGGGCGGGATCATGGCCCTTACTGCGCTGGCGCGCCGCGCGGCCTCGCCTTATCCCAAGTTGCGCACGGTGCTGGTAATTCTGGGGTTGATTGGCGCTTCGCTGTTCTATGGCGACAGCATGATTACCCCGGCCATTTCCGTGTTGTCGGCGGTTGAAGGTCTGGAGCTGGCGTTTGCCGGGTTGGATCGCTGGGTCGTGCCGCTGGCGCTGATTGTGCTGATCGCGCTGTTTTTGATTCAGCGTCGCGGCACGGCCACACTCGGCAAGCTGTTCGGGCCGATCATGGTGCTGTGGTTTGTGGTGCTCGGTGGCCTGGGGATTCATGGCATCGCTCAGCACCCGGAGGTGCTTAACGCGCTGAACCCGGTGTGGGGCGTGCGTTTCTTTGTCTCGCACCCGGGCATGGGGGTGGCGATTCTGGGCGCGGTGGTGCTGGCGTTGACCGGTGCTGAAGCGCTGTACGCCGACATGGGCCACTTTGGGCGCAAGCCGATTGCCCGCGCCTGGTTCATTCTGGTGCTGCCTGCGCTGGTGCTCAATTACTTCGGCCAAGGGGCTTTGCTTCTGGAAAACCCGGAAGCGGCGCGTAACCCGTTCTACCTGCTGGCACCAAGCTGGGCGTTGATCCCTCTGGTGGGGCTGGCCACGCTGGCCACCGTTATTGCCTCTCAGGCAGTGATTTCCGGGGCCTTCTCGTTGACCCGCCAGGCCATTCAACTGGGCTACATCCCGCGCATGCACATTCAGCACACGTCCAGTGCCGAGCAGGGGCAGATCTATATCGGCGCGGTGAACTGGTCGTTGATGGTCGGGGTTATTTTGCTGGTGTTGGGCTTTGAGTCGTCGGGCGCCCTGGCGTCGGCCTACGGTGTGGCCGTGACCGGGACCATGTTGATCACCAGTATTCTGGTGTCGGCGGTCATGCTCATGCTGTGGAAGTGGCCACCTGTGTTGGCGGTGCCGGTGTTGGTCGGCTTTCTGCTGGTTGACGGCCTGTTCTTCGCCGCCAACGTACCGAAAATCGTCCAGGGCGGTGCCTTCCCGGTTTTGGCGGGGATCGTGCTGTTTATCCTGATGACCACCTGGCGGCGTGGCAAACAATTGCTGGTGGATCGTCTGGATGAAAGCGCGTTGCCGCTGCCGCTGTTTATCAGCAGCATCCGTGTTCAGCCGCCGCATCGGGTGCAAGGTACAGCGGTGTTCCTGACCGCCCGGCCGGACGCAGTGCCGCACGCGCTATTACATAATCTGCTGCACAACCAGGTGCTGCATGAGCAAGTGGTTTTGCTCACCGTGGTCAACGAAGACACGCCGCGCGTGCCTGCGCAGCGGCGGTTTGAAGTGGATGCTTACGGTGAGGGGTTCTTCCGGGTCATCTTGCACTTTGGCTTTATGGATGAAACGGACGTGCCCGAGGCGCTCAAACTGTGCCATCTCGACGAGCTGGACTTCAGCCCGATGCGCACGACCTACTTCCTGAGCCGCGAGACGGTCATTGCTTCCAAGCTGGTGGGTATGGCGCGTTGGCGGGAAGGGTTGTTTGCCTTCATGTTGAAGAACGCCAACAGCAACTTGCGCTTCTTTAACCTGCCGGTAAACCGGGTGATCGAACTGGGAACCCAGGTCGAGATGTAAGCCGTCCTGTAGCGACGTTAAAACTCTGTAGGAGCGAGCGTGTCTCGCGATCTTTTAAGATCAAAAGATCGCGAGGCAAGCTCGCTCCTACAGGGGTTGCGTGTGTTACGGGGCAGTAGCCTGATGCTTTTTGATCATGTCTACCAGGCGTTGAGCCAGGGCCGGGTAGTTTTCGTCGAAGTGGTGACCGCCTGGCAGCTTGACGCTTTCGCCTACAGTCGTTTTGGCCGTGCAGCCGCTTTCGTCTGTCTCTTCGGCGCCATAGATGCACACCACTTTGTTGGCTGGCAGCTTGGACATCTCTTCGCCGGTATCGGCTTCAGCGCCTGCTTTGCCGAGCCAGCCATCAACGTGAATCTCAAAGCTGCCACTGCGGGCGAAGGCCAACAGGATAATCGCGTCTACGCGTTTCTGTTCGGCTTCAGGCAGGCGATTGAACGTGGCCGGCAGAACGTCTGCACCAAATGAGTAGCCGACCAGAACAAAGCGCTGGGTGCCCCACTTTTGACGGTAGTGCTGCATCAATTCAGTCAGGTCGGTAGCGCTTTGTTCCGGAGTCTTGTGCTGCCAGTAGTAACGCAGCATGTCGATACCGACCACCGGATAACCGATCTTGGCCATCTCGCCGGCCACGTCACGGTCCAGGTCGCGCCAGCCGCCATCACCCGACAGGAACAGCGTCACTGTGCTGTTTTGCTGGCCTGCAGGCACTTCAACCACAGGCATGTTCAGCCCGCCGTTGTTGTCGCCAACCAGAATCTTGCGCAGTTCGTTGCTCAATACCTGAGGGAAGTGAATGTCATAGTCGCTGATGCTGGTCTGAGCGTTCGGCTGATCACGTACGAAAGCAGCGCTAGGGTCGTCAGGGTTGTCGTTCCAGGCCACCAGCCAGTTACCGTGTGCAGCAGATTTAGGCACGGGCAGCGTGCAGCCAGGTTGCTCAAGCGCAAAACCTACCGACACGGCTTGCGCCTTGTCGTTGGTTTGCTCGGCCAGCCAGCGCCAGGCCAGGGTTGCGCCAGGGCCGATGCCGCTAACCAGCGTAGGTGGGCCTTTCAACTGTTGCAGTGCCGTTTGCAGGGCTTGCTGCTGCAGGGTGCAGTCTTCCTTGGGCAGAATGACCTGTACCAATTGCGCTTTGCCGCCACGGCTCAGCGCCGAAAGTTGAGCGTCGGTCAGGGCTTCTTCGGCCGGTGTTGCAATCACCACTTGGGCCCGCGCGGTCTGGCCAGGTGTCACTTTGGTCAGGGTCGAGCCATCGGCTTGGCTCAGGTGCTCAACCGTCGGCTCGGGGGCCGGGCGATTCCAGAACCAATAGCCGCCGGCTGCCAGCGCAGCCAGTATCACCAGAATTAACAGCAAAAAACGCCAGGAACGATGTTTCATTAACGTTTCACCAATCCAGTCAAGCCGCCTGCAATCAGGGCGGCGGTATCAGCCAGCGCTACCAGCGGGTCAAGTCCGGCAGGCACGGCCATATAACGAGGTTCCCAGTCGGGCTGGAATTTGTCTTTAAAGCGACGCAAACCCTGGAAGTTGTACAGGTGCTCACCGCGCTGGAACAACATTGACCCTAGACGCTGAGTCAATGGCGCGCCACGACGGGGTTGGAGGCCAGACAATGGGACCATTCCCAGGCTAAAACGTGCGTATCCATGCTTTTTATAATGCTGAATCAGGCCGACCATCATGTACTCCATGGTCAGTTTCGGCGCTTGCGGGTGGGCGCGCATCAAGTCGAGGCTCGACAGCTCATGGCTGTGAGTCTCAAGCAAGTTGGCAAAGGCCACGGGCTTGCCTTCAAAACGGATGATGGCAACGCGGAAGTGCTTGATGTAATCCTCACTGAAGCGTCCGAGCGAGAAGCCTTTTTCCCGGACATTCTTGCCGGTCAGCCATGCATCGGAAATAACCTTCAGCTCATCCATGGGCGCTTCGCCCGGTTCGTGGATCTCCAGCGACAGGCCGTCACGGCTGCCGCGGTTCCAGGTGTAGCGCAGGTCTTTCATCTCTTTGCCCTTGGCGTCGAGATCAAAGCGGTGCAGATCAACCCGGGCTTCTTCGCCCAATTTGATCGCGGTCAGGCCGATGTCCATATAGAACGGCAGGTTCTCGGCGCGCACTTGATAAAACACGGGGCGGGCGTGGAAGGTGTCGCACAAGTCACGGAACTGCCAGATCAGCTCGGCGCGCTGTTGCGCAGGGCCGATGGGGTCATACAGCGCAACCAGGCTGCGGCCGCGGCGAGCGTACATCAAGAACGCGCTGTCGTCCGGGTGGAAGAGCAAGGCTTTGTCGCCGGTCAGGGCCAGGCCGCCATCTGGCTGGTCTGAAGCCAGCAAGATCTTCTCGGCGCGCTCCAGTTCACTGGCATCCGGCAAGTGGATGGTAGGGCGCGCCGTGCGCAGCAACCAGGTCAGCGCCACGATCACCAGCAGCACCGCCGCGCCCATCAGCGAGCGCAGGCCGCGTGGGGCATCCGAGTCGAGAGTGAATTGCCACCAGAGCTGATGGCTGTAGGGCACATCCTGATAGGCAAACAGCAGCAGCCACACCGAAGCGCCGAGTACGCAGGCACTGGCCACCAGATACAACGGTGAAAACGGCAGCTCGGTCAGGCGGCTCGGGCGATAGAACGAGCGGCGGAACAGGCCCAGCAGGCTTGCGGTCAGGACCAGAATGCACGCCTCTTCCCAGTCGAAGCCTTTAAGCAGAGACAATACGGCGCCGACCAGCAGCAGGATCGTGGTCAGCATCCAGGCGGCCGACAGGCGCCGACGCAGGCCTTGGGCCAGCAGCAGGCAGAGCACGCCGATCAAGCTGGCGCCGAAGTGCGAGGCGTCAATCAGGCGGTGCGGGATCAGAAAGCCGATGTGTTCAAGACGGGTATCGATTTCCGGAGTAGCCCCGGAAAACAGCAGAACCACGCCCGACATGAACACCAATACCGCCAGAATCGGCGCGGCAAGGCCGGAGGCCACGCGCAAACTTTGGCGGGTCTGAATCAGGCGCTGGGCTTCATTGATCAGCAGCATCAGGCAGGCAAGCAGCAGCGGCAAGATCACGTAGATCAAGCGATACAGCAGCAGCGCGGCGGCCAAAGGTGCAGCGCCGAGTTTGTCGGCAAAGGCAGCCAGCAAAATCGCTTCAAAAACTCCGACACCGCCCGGTACGTGGCTGAGTACACCGGCGGCCAGCGCCAGCAAGTAAACCAGCATGAAGGCGCCAAACGGCGGCGCTTCGGGAAGCAGCAAATACAGCACCGTGGCTGCTGCGGCGACGTCCAGCGCGGTAATCACCAATTGCAGCAGGGTCAGCCGTGCGCTTGGCAGGCGCAGGGTGCGGCGTCCAGCTTTGACCAGCAGGTTGTCCGGGATGGGTTGTTCAGGCAGGCGACGGCGATAAATGCCTAGTGCCAGCAAGCCAAACAGCAACAGCACGGCGACTGAGATGGCCGCCAGAATGTAAACCGGAATATGCAGGGCGGCGGAGGCGGCAGGCAGGTTGCTGAGGGTTGCCAGCGCAGCGAGCGGCGGCAAGGCGCAGCCCAAAGACAAGCTGGCAAACAGCGTCATGTGCGCGACTTCAGAGGCCCCTACGCCATGGCGTGCGTACAAACGATAGCGCACAGAGCCGCCGGACAAGAGCGACAGGCCTATGGCGTTACCAATGGCAAAGGCGGTAAATCCGCCCAGTGCCAGGGTTCTGGGCGGCAGTTTGACGCCGGCATAGCGACTGGCAGACCACTCGTACCCGAGCAAAATCACAAAACCTACAGCTGTTGCAGCCACGGCACCGAGCAGGGCGGGCCTGGGGACGTCCATGATGGAGTCGTGCAAGGCGTACAGGTCGAGTTCGCTGAGCAGATGGCGGCAGGCAATCAGGGCTATGGCGAACAGAAGCAGGGTGAGCGCGAGTCCAATGGGTTGGCGGTACTTGCTCAGCAGGTCCAGTAAATGCAGGCGTTTGGCTGCAATCGGGTGGGCTGCTGAAGCGGGTTCTTTAAGTTCTGGCGAGTTATCGGGCATCAATCACCTCGTGAATCGTGCGCGATAGGATGGAGGCATAGACTCAAGTTACCAATCCTTTTGGTCAAAATATTTCAAAATACTTTCAACTGTTTGCTTGATGTTCAGGTTTGGCATGTGAAAAAAAGGTAATTGCTACCGCTCAGCATAGACGAGCCAATCTTCAGATAGATGACAGAACCTTTAATCGCAGGAGAGAAATACTTTTTGATCACGCACAAAAAAGGCCACTCTTTCGAGTAGCCTTTTTCGATGTTTGGTTGCGGGAGCCGGATTTGAACCGACGACCTTCGGGTTATGAGCCCGACGAGCTACCAGACTGCTCCATCCCGCGTCTGTGTGGGCGCATTCTACAGAGGCGCGCTGAGTTGTCAACCTTAAATCACCTAAGCGATTGAATTATCCGGTTTTAATGCCTTTCTCCCGGCTACGGGAGGAGGGTGGAAAACACTCAGGCACAAAAAAGGCCACTCTTTCGAGCAGCCTTTTAATGTTTGGTTGCGGGAGCCGGATTTGAACCGACGACCTTCGGGTTATGAGCCCGACGAGCTACCAGACTGCTCCATCCCGCGTCTGTGGTGCGCACTTTACAGTGATGAGCGAGTGAGTCAACCTTTAATGCATAAATGGGCCAAATAAGTTGTTAGCGGCAAGCGGCAAGCGGCAAGCGGCAAGCATAAGAGCAGGTTGCGGATGTTGCGAGCACGGTTTGTACTTGGCTTGCAGCTTGCAGCTTGCAGCTTGCAGCTTGCAGCTTGCAGCTTGCAGCTTGCAGCTTGCAGCTTGCAGCTTGCAGCTTGCAGCTTGCAGCTTGCAGCTTGCAGCTTGCAGCTTGCAGCTTGGGCCAAAGGCCTGAAAACCAACGCGCACAAAAAAGGCCACTCTTTCGAGTAGCCTTTTTCGATGTTTGGTTGCGGGAGCCGGATTTGAACCGACGACCTTCGGGTTATGAGCCCGACGAGCTACCAGACTGCTCCATCCCGCGTCTGTGGGGCGGATTCTACAGCGATACACGGGGCTGTCAAACGTTAATTTCAAAAAAAGTCTTCTGCTTCAATTGGTTAGGCATTAAACGGCGCTGTTTAATCGGCTACAGCCCCTGTAGGGCAAGGGGTGTGGCGCAATTAGATCCTTTTCACTCCGGTCACAAAAACAAAGGCAAGGTTGAGAGCGCTGCATTTGTCGGCTTACCGAACACTACTGGTGCTATATACAGTTCTCGGTGACATACTGGCGTTCTGTTTTACCTACATCCTGAAGAACCATGCCTGACATAACGCAGCGCAAAATCATCCACGTCGACTGTGACTGTTTCTATGCCGCTATTGAGATGCGCGATAACCCGAGCCTGGCGAACAAGCCCATGGCGGTCGGCGGCTCGGCTGACCGGCGCGGTGTGATCTCGACGTGTAACTATGAAGCGCGTGCGTATGGCGTGCGTTCGGCGATGGCATCCCGGCATGCACTCAAGCTGTGCCCGGAGCTGATCATCGTGAATGGCCGGATGGATGCTTATAAAGAAGCGTCAAAAGAAATCCACGGCATTTTGCGCGATTACACCGAACTCATAGAGCCGCTGTCGTTGGATGAGGCGTATCTGGATGTCTCTGACAGCCCGCATTTTGGTGGCAGCGCCACACGTATTGCTCAGGACATTCGGCGTCGGGTGTCGAATCAGTTGCACATCACCGTTTCGGCGGGAGTAGCGCCGAACAAGTTTCTGGCGAAAATCGCCAGTGACTGGAAAAAGCCCAACGGTTTGTTTGTGATCACTCCGGATCAGGTCGAAGACTTTGTCTCGGCGCTGCCGGTCAACAAACTGCACGGTGTCGGCAAGGTGACAGCGGACAAGTTAGGGCGCCTGGGTATTGAGACCTGTCAGGACCTGCGTGACTGGAACAAGTTGGCGCTGGTGCGTGAATTTGGCAGTTTTGGCGAGCGTTTGTGGGGGCTGGCGCGCGGGATTGATGAGCGCTTGGTGCAAAGCGATAGCCGACGCCAGTCTGTCAGTGTTGAAAACACCTACGACACGGATTTACCGGACCTGGCTGCGTGCCTGGACAAACTGCCCGAACTTCTCGATACCTTGAACGGGCGTATCGCCAGAATCGACAGCAGCTATCGCCCCGGCAAGCCTTTCGTCAAAGTCAAATTCCACGACTTTACCCAAACCACCCTGGAGCAGTCCGGAGCGGGGCGCGATCTTGAGAGTTATCAGGGGTTAATGAGTCAGGCGTTTGCACGCGGTGCCAAGCCCGTCCGATTGTTGGGGCTTGGCGTGCGTTTACATGATTTGAGTACCGGGCATGAGCAACTGGAGTTGTTTGCCAGGCACCCGTAGAGGCGCTTTAGCTAACCCCGGGGTCCGCCACCAGTCGACCGGCGTTCTTGGTCAGCGACTGCAAAAACTCACGCTGCAACTCAGGGTCGTTGCGCGTCAGTTCAATCAGGCTTTGCTCCAGTTCACTGGCTTCTTCTTCAAGACCCAGTTCTGACAAGCGCTTGACCCGATGTACCCATTGGTTGACGTCGTCACCCTCAAGGTCGTCGTAGATCAAGTTGTGCGCTTCGAGCAATTTGCCACGCAAATTACTGCTGATCGACAGGGTTGAGTCGGAATGCGCTTCGTCCTGAGCATCTTCGACCGTGATGGTCAATTTACTCACGCGATTCAAGTCTTGCTCGGCAAACGGGCTGTCGAGCAAATTGAGGCGCAGCACACCGTTACGGTCCGTGGTCATTTCATGGCTTTGCTTGCCAGCACTGACGATGACCGGGCGTTCTGCCCACGGCAAGCTTGAGTACTCCATGCGCTTGTCGCGCTGGATCTCTTCGATGCCGGCCAGGTTCTGCTCGGCGCGGCCGTGAGATTGCACGTTCATCGCCGGGTTGAGGCCGTCGACGCCGTAAGTGATCCAGTCTTTGGTCACGCTGTCAGGCAATTGCCCGAACATGAACACGTTCAGCACATTCGCACCCACACCGGCCACAACCGCTACCGCGCCCAGCGGCATCTCATAGACTTTGCGCCAGGGTTGGTAGGGGGTGTAACGGTCGTAATGACGGGTGACATCGAACTCAGTGACCTCAAAGGTCTTTTGTTCATTGATGCGCACACGGCGTTGCGGCAACTCCATGGCAGCCGGCGAACCGACGTCTATGTGCAGGGTGTGGGCGAGCAGTTTGCGCTCAATGCGCTCTTCATGCTCGCTGCGTTGTGACATGTGATTGGCGCAGCCGCTCAACAACAGGGCGCCGCATATGGCGGCGCCCGTCAAGGTACTTCGATTGAACATGACGTCTCTATGTGGGTTCAGCGACGGATACGTGCCTGAAGGAAAGCCAGGGCGTCAGCAACGGGCAGGGCTTGTGGCTCTGCTTCGGTGCGGCTCTTGTATTCCAGGTTGCCTTCGGCCAGGCCACGGTCACTGACGACGATCCGGTGTGGAATACCGATCAGTTCCATGTCTGCGAACTTGATGCCCGGGCTGGTCTTTTTGTCACGGTCATCCAGCAGTACTTCAAAGCCTGCGGCGGTCAACTGTGCATACAGCGCGTCGGTGGCTTCACGCACGGCGTCGGTTTCGTAGCGCAGCGGTACAAGGGCGATCTGGAACGGTGCCAGGGCATCGCTCCAGATAATGCCGCGCTCGTCGTTGTTCTGCTCGATGGCAGCCGCCACCACTCGAGAAACGCCAATGCCGTAGCAACCCATGGTCAGGGTCACAGGCTTGCCGTTTTCGCCCAGTACCTGGCACTTCATCGCTTCGCTGTACTTGGTGCCCAGTTGGAAGATGTGGCCCACTTCGATGCCGCGTTTGATTTCCAGCGTGCCTTTACCGTCCGGGCTTGGGTCGCCAGCGACCACGTTGCGCAGGTCGGCAACGGTAGGTACAGGCAAATCACGCTCCCAGTTCACGCCGAAGTAGTGCTTGTCGTCGATGTTGGCGCCGACCGCAAAGTCGCTCATCAGCTCGACCGAGCGGTCGATGATGCAAGGCAGTGGCAGGTTCAGCGGGCCCAGGGAGCCTGCGCCGGCGCCGATGGCGTCACGCAGTTCAGCGTCCGACGCCATGGTCAGTGGGCTGGCCACCAACGGATGGTTGCCCGCCTTGATTTCGTTGAGGTCGTGGTCGCCACGGATCACCAGAGCGATCAGCTTGCCTTCTTCGGCGGCGTGAACGATCAGGGTCTTGACGGTTTTTTCGATTGGCAGGTTGTGGCCTTCTACCAATTGAACAATGGTCTTGGCGTCAGGCGTATCGACCAGGCGCAGCTCTTCAGACGCTGGCGCACGGGAGGTTTCGGCAGGAACAGCTTCGGCCTTTTCGATGTTGGCTGCGTATTCGGAGCCATTGCTGAACACGATATCGTCTTCGCCGGACTCGGCCAGTACGTGGAATTCGTGGGAACCCGCGCCACCGATGGAGCCGTTGTCCGCTTCTACCGGGCGGAACTTCAGCCCCAGGCGAGTGAACACGTTGCAGTAAGCCTGGTGCATGCGGTCATAAGTGACCTGCAGCGATGCCTGGTCAGCGTGGAACGAATAGGCGTCCTTCATGATGAACTCGCGGCCACGCATCAAGCCGAAGCGCGGGCGGATTTCGTCACGGAACTTGGTCTGGATCTGGTACAGGTTGATCGGCAACTGTTTGTAGCTGTTCAGCTCGTTGCGGCACAGATCGGTGATGACTTCTTCGTGGGTCGGGCCCACGCAGAACTCGCGGCCGTGGCGATCTTTAAGGCGCAGCAGCTCCGGACCGTACTCTTCCCAGCGACCGGACTCTTGCCACAGTTCAGCCGGTTGAATGCTCGGCATCAGCACTTCCAGAGCGCCAGCAGCGTTCATTTCTTCGCGAACAATGACTTCGGCCTTGCGCATGATCCGCAAGCCCATGGGCAGCCAGGTGTACAGGCCCGAGGCCAGTTTGCGAATCATGCCGGCGCGCAGCATCAGCTGGTGGCTGATAACGACCGCGTCCGAAGGCGTTTCTTTCTGTGTGGCGAGCAAATATTGACTGGTGCGCATGGGTAGTCGTTGCCGTTGCTGATGACTAAATTTGACTGACCATTGTACGGGCGAGATTTGATTGCGTACAGACCGGGGGAGGGAGGCAGGCTCCCTCCGCTCAATCGGCGCGTTTGTCGAGGTCTGCCGTGGGGTTGAGGCGGGCTTTACGGGTTTCCTGGTACCAGTGCAGGCTGATCAGCAGCAGGGTCGGGATACCCATGATGGCGGTGATGATAAAGAAGTTGTGATAACCGAACTTCTCGACCATGACCCCGGAGTAGCCGCCCATCAACCGCGGGAGCAGCAGCATGATCGAGCTGAGCAACGCGTATTGGGTGGCAGAGAACTTGAGGTTGGTCAGGCTCGACAGGTAGGCAACAAACGCAGAAGTGGCGAGGCCGGAGCTGAAGTTGTCGAGTGAAATCGTGACAATCAGCATCTGCAGGTTCGGGCCCATGTCGGCCAGCAGCATAAACAGCAGGTTGGTCGCGGCGGATGCCGCCCCGCCAATCAACAGGATCGGCAAAATGCCGAAACGTACGATCAGCAACCCGCCCATGCCTGCACCGAACAGGGTCATGAACAGGCCGAAAATCTTGCTGACACCGGCGATCTGGTCCTTGGTAAAGCCCTGATCGATATAAAACACGTTGGCCATCACGCCCATGACCGTGTCAGACATGCGATAGGTGGCAATCAGCCCCAACAGCAAAAGCGCCTGCCAGCGATACCGCACAATAAAGTCGTTGACCGGCGTCAGCACGGGGGCGAGCCCGCGTCGCCCCATGGTGGACAGGCACAACCCGGTCAGCAGGATATAAAGGATGGCGCGCAAAAAGGCGCGGTCTTCCATCAGCAGCGTCATCGGGCTCATGCCCTCAAACAGCACGCCCGCAAAATTGGTGTTGTACAGCTGGGTGAACATCGCCGGCACCGACACCAGCAGCACAATCAGCACGAACACCGAGGCCAGTTGATGGACGAAGCTATAGCGGCCTACTGAAAGCTGAGTACGCAGGGTGACCGGCGGTTCGCGCATGAAAAAGGTGGTCAGCAACGCGGGGATCATCAGCACGCCGAACAGCACATAGGTGCCGGTCCAGGCCGAATGCTTATAGTTGAAGCCGGTCGAGCCGAAACCCTCAGCAAAAAACAACGCCCCGGCCGTGGCCAGCAGGGCGGCTACGCGGTAACCGGACATGTAACTGGCGGCGAGGGCAGCCTGGCGGCTGTCGTCGGCAATTTCCAGGCGGTAAGCGTCGATCGCGATGTCTTGGGTGGCGGAGGCAAATGACACGATAACGGCAATCGCAATCAGCCATGACAGGTGCTTTTGCGGGTCGCAAAAGCCCATGCCGATCAGGCCCAAAATCACCAAAGTCTGCGACAGCACCAGCCACGAGCGGCGTCTGCCCAGCTTGCCGAGCAATGGCAGGCGCCATTGGTCGAGCAACGGAGACCATACCCATTTAAAGGCATAAGCCAGGCCGATCAGGCTGGCATAACCGATGGTTTCGCGGGCCACACCTGCTTCGCGCAACCACACAGACAGCGTTGAAAACACCAGCATGTACGGCAAACCGGCGGCGAAACCGAGCAACAACAGCACAAGGGTTGAGGGGCTGGAATAGGCAGCTAGCGCTTCGCGCCAGGTTTTACGGGGCATGGACTCGAGTCTGCCTCTGATTGCGGAAACAAAGGGCGCACTCTAACCGCAGTGCTCTATCGGGCGCCAGCCATGGCGTCGTATATCCACACGATTATTAACAATGCTTAATCCTTCGCCGCGCAGACGCGCTCGCTGTTCATCACCGCTAGGGCTGCCCGCTGGCAAACTGATCCTGCCGCCTGCGGCCAAAACCCGATGCCAGGGCAGGCGGGTATCTTCGGGGAGCTGGCTCAGCGTGCGGCCGACCCAGCGAGCGGCCCGACCCAG
Source organism: Pseudomonas helleri (assembly GCF_001043025.1). Classification (GTDB taxonomy): domain Bacteria; phylum Pseudomonadota; class Gammaproteobacteria; order Pseudomonadales; family Pseudomonadaceae; genus Aquipseudomonas; species Aquipseudomonas helleri. The sequence continues at coordinate 160,361 of NZ_JYLD01000007.1, forward strand.
GCCTGCCAGCTCGGCGAGCTGACCGTAGGTGACGACTTTGCCATCGGGCACTTGCATCAAGGTCGAGTACAGGGCCGTTCGTCGAAGCTCGGCAGGCGATGGCGATGCACTGTCGGGTGAGTTCATGGGGGCGAAAACCGTGGGTTTAAAATAAGACGTTTCCGTCGCGGGCTATGGCAAAGGAACTACATGAAAAACACCGGGTCTTTCTTTGCCTGGGGTGTGTCCTTCTGGATAATGCCGTCATTCTTTCGTAAAACCGAGTTTCGCATCTGCTTATGTTGTCCAGAACCTTGTTATGCCTTGCTGTCTTGAATGTGTCCACGCCTTTGCTCGCCGATACGGTCTGGTTAAAGAACGGCGACCGTCTGTCCGGCAAGATAAAAGTGTTTGATGGGGGCAAATTGCTGATTCAGACCGATTATGCAGGCGCTATTCCGATTGACTGGAAGCAAGTCAAAACCCTGGAAAGCGATCAGGAGCTGCTGGTCAAACAAGATGCCTACGTAGGCGAAAAAGCCAAATCACTCAAAGCTGCCGAAGACGGCAAGGTCATCCTGGCCAATGGCGAGGCGCCTAAAACTGTTGAGCTGGCGAGCATTCAGCAAATCGTAAAGCCCAAACCGCTGATCGAAGACTTTGTCTGGAAGGGTAATGTCGACGTCGCGCTTGACTACAAACGCGCCGACAAAGACACCGACGACTACGACATCGACCTCAAAACCTCGGCGCGTCACGGCGCTTGGCGTCACAACGCCGAAGCTTCCTACAACCGTGAGGCCCAGAACGATGTGGTTACCACGAACAACTGGAATGCTGAATACGCGCTTGACCACTTTATTGATGAGCACTGGTACTGGCAGGGCCGCTTGAACTACACCCGCGACAGAATCGAAGACATTTCCCGTCAGCGCACCGTAGGTACTGGTCCTGGTTATCAGTTCTGGGATGACGAGCTGGGCGCGTTTTCCTTGGGCTCACTGCTGAACCGTACCGACTATGAATACTCGGATGGCGGTAAAAGCAACTTCTACTCGCTGGCCATGAAGTGGGATTACAACCGTTACCTGGTAGGTAAAACGGTATCGATCTTTACCAACGGTGAACTGGGCAAGCCGCTGGGCGGGGATTCAGACTACAGCCTCGATGCCGAAATTGGCTTGCGCTACAAAGTCACTGAATGGGCATCGCTCAACCTCAAAGCTGAAAAAGACCTGATCGGCAGTAGCAGCGGCAAAGACAACGCACTCAACAAAACCCGCTACACCGCAGGTTTCGGCGTGATGTGGTAACCACACCACCACCACCCTTTTGTAGGAGCGAGCTCGCCTCGCGATCTTTTGATCTTGAACGTCAAAAGATCGCAGCCTCGGCCGCTCCAGCTGGGCGGGGGGTTAAATCCTTAAACCGCCATCCAGCTCCAGGATTCGGCCGCTGTAATAGTCGTTTTCAAAGATATATGCCGCTGAATGGGCGATTTCTTCGACCTTGCCCATACGTTTCAACGGGATGCCCGCGGTCATTTTTTCCAGGGCTTCGGGCTTCATACCCAAGGTCATTTCAGTTTCGATAAACCCGGGAGCAATGCCCGCCACACGGATACCGTAACGCGCCAGCTCTTTGGCCCAGGTCACGGTCGCAGCTGCCACACCCGCCTTGGCGGCCGAATAGTTGGTTTGGCCAACGTTGCCAGCGCGTGAGATGGAAGAAATATTGATAATCGCGCCCTGGCTGTTGAGTTCGACCATCTTCGCCGCCACTTCACGGGTGCACAGGAAAACCCCGGTCAGGTTGACGTCGATAACAGCTTGCCACTGCGCCAGGCTCATTTTGCTGACTACGCCGTCCTTGACCTTTAACAGCAGGCCATCACGCAAGATCCCGGCGTTGTTCACCAGACCATTGATCGCGCCAAAGTCTTCAGCAATTTGCCCCACGGTTTGTGTAACCTGCTCTTCATCGGCGACGTTGCACAAATAAGCCCGCGCTTGAACCCCGTGAGCCTGGCAGGCCGCAACCGCGAGCTCGAGTTTTTCCGGGTTGAGGTCCACCAAAGCCAGCTTGGCGCCCTTGGCAGCCAGGTACTCGGCCATGGCGCGACCTAGCCCTTGGCAGCCGCCAGTGATAATGATTACTTTGTCTTTTAGTTGCATGAGTGCCCTGATCTCGACCGTTTCGACGGATTTTTATTAAGGAGTCATAAGTTGAGCGTTGAAGTAGCCAAGCATGCCCGAGAATTATTGCTCAAGGAATACCGTGGAGCGTTGGCCACGCTCTCCAAGGCAATGCCAGGGTTCCCCTTCGGATCGATGGTGCCTTATTGCCTGGATGAGCAAGGGCGGCCATTGATCCTGATCAGCCGGATCGCTCAGCACACCCACAACCTGCGCAAAGACCCCAAGTGCTCACTGATGGTGGGTGAGCGTGGCGCCGAAGACGTGCAGGCGGTAGGGCGTCTGACCTACCTGGCCGAAGCCGAGCAAATTACAGACCCCGCGGCTATTGAAGCCGCGGCTGAGCGTTACTACCGCTATTTCCCTGAATCGCAGAGCTATCACACCGCCCATGATTTCGACTTTTGGGTGCTAAACCCGGTTCGCCATCGTTATATCGGTGGTTTTGGTGCGATTCACTGGGTGGATCAACTCAACCTGGCCAACCCTTTTGCCGGCGCGGTCGAAGTGCGCATGGTCGAGCACATGAACGACGATCACGCCAACGCCATCGCTCATTACGTTGAGCTGGCCGGGCTGCCAAAGACTGAGCCTGCAGAAATGGTCGGCCTGGACAGCGAAGGCATGCATCTACGCATTGGCCAGAGTGTGTACTGGCTGGCCTTCCCAGAAGCTTGTAATACTTCGACACAAGTGCGCGAAGCGCTGGTTTTGCTGGCTCGCGCAAGTGAATGGCCTAAAAAAGAAACGGCATAACCTTGAATTCACAAAGGCGCGCCGTCATCTAAGCTGTGTTGGAAGATATTCTTCCGGAGAGGAATCATTTGATGCGCGCTTTTTTATTGCTCTTTCTGTTGTTTCCAGTGCTAGAGCTGTACGTCTTTTTCAAGGTCAGCACCGCTATCGGGTTTTTCCCGGCGTTGCTGCTGATCATCGCAGGCTCCTTGTTTGGGGTTCTGGTAGTACGCGTTGCGGGCTTGGCCACCGCCTTGAGTGCGCGTGAAAGCCTCAATCGTGGTGAGCTGCCAGCTCAGCAAATGCTTCAAGGCCTGATGGTGGCGTTGGGTGGCGGCTTGCTGGTACTGCCGGGTTTCATCAGCGACATCGCCGGTCTGCTGTTGCTGCTCCCGCCGGTTCGTCATTTTCTGGTCAATCGCTTGCGCAAACGTGCAGAAGAGCAAGCGATGCGCCAGCGTGCCTTTGCCGAGGAATTTGAAGCGGCACATCGCCCCGGCACGCATCAACCCGTGGGTCGTGAACCCAATGTGATCGAAGGCGAGTTTGAACACCGCGACAAGTAAGTTTCCCTGTAAAGGCTTAAGCACGGCACTCAAGAGTGCCGTGTTTGTTTTTGCGCGGTGCGAAAGGTAAAAAAATTCGTCAGGGCGCTCTTGTAATCACTGGATGCGCCCTTATGTAACTGGCACCGCAGGGTTTTGCTGGCAACAGCAGGCACCCTTCAGCGATTAACACCCGGCATTTCCGGACTTGCAAACCCAGCCGGTATTGACACCGGCCGATGAACACCACAATTAGGAGAGATCGACAATGAAGCTTCGTCCTCTGCATGACCGCGTCGTAATCCGTCGCAGCGAAGAAGAAAAGAAAACCGCTGGCGGTATCGTTCTGCCGGGTTCAGCTGCCGAGAAAGCCAACAGCGGTGAAGTCATTGCTGTGGGTACTGGCCGCGTTCTGGACAACGGTGAAGTGCGTGCGCTGGCCGTGAAAGTGGGTGACAAGGTTGTGTTCGGCCCTTACTCCGGCAGCAACACTGTGAAAGTCGACGGCGAAGACCTGCTGGTAATGGCTGAGAACGAGATTCTCGCTGTTATCGAAGGCTGATTTCCCGCTCCTTTTCCCGTTACTACAAAGTATTTAAGGAAGAACGAACATGGCTGCTAAAGAAGTTAAATTCGGCGATTCCGCCCGTAAAAAAATGCTCGCCGGTGTCAACGTCCTGGCTGACGCAGTAAAAGCAACACTGGGCCCTAAAGGCCGCAACGTGATCATCGAGAAGAGCTTCGGCGCTCCGACCATCACCAAAGACGGTGTTTCGGTTGCCAAAGAAATCGAACTGAAAGACCGCTTCGAAAACATGGGCGCGCAGCTGGTTAAAGACGTTGCCTCCCGTGCGAACGATGACGCTGGTGACGGTACTACCACTGCAACCGTTCTGGCTCAGTCGATTGTCAACGAAGGCCTGAAAGCCGTCGCTGCCGGCATGAACCCGATGGACCTGAAACGCGGTATCGACAAGGCGACCATCGCCATTGTCAAAGAACTGCGTGAACTGTCCAAGCCATGCGCTGACAGCAAGGCAATCGCTCAGGTGGGTACCATCTCTGCCAACTCCGACAGCTCCATCGGCGACATCATTGCTGAAGCCATGGCTAAAGTCGGCAAAGAAGGCGTGATCACTGTTGAAGAAGGCTCGGGCCTGGAAAACGAACTGTCTGTGGTTGAAGGCATGCAGTTTGACCGTGGCTACCTGTCCCCTTACTTCGTTAACAAGCCAGACACCATGGTGGCTGAGCTGGACGGCCCGCTGATCCTGTTGGTTGACAAAAAGATCTCCAACATCCGCGAAATGCTGCCAGTACTGGAAGCCGTTGCCAAAGCCGGCCGTCCACTGCTGATCGTGGCTGAAGACGTTGAAGGCGAAGCCCTGGCGACTCTGGTTGTGAACAACATGCGCGGTATCGTTAAAGTCGCTGCTGTTAAAGCACCTGGCTTCGGCGACCGTCGTAAAGCAATGCTGCAGGACATCGCTGTTCTGACTGGCGGTACCGTTATCTCCGAAGAGATCGGCCTGAGCCTGGAAAGCACCACTCTGGAGCACCTGGGTAACGCCAAGCGCGTAATCCTGTCCAAAGAAAACACCACCATCATCGACGGTGCTGGCGTTGAAGCGGACATCCAGGCACGTGTGACTCAGATCCGTGCTCAAGTGGCTGACACCACCTCGGACTACGACCGTGAAAAACTGCAAGAGCGTCTGGCCAAGCTGTCGGGCGGCGTAGCAGTGATCAAGGTTGGCGCTGGTTCCGAAGTTGAAATGAAAGAGAAGAAAGCCCGCGTTGAAGACGCCCTGCACGCTACCCGTGCAGCCGTTGAAGAAGGCGTGGTACCTGGCGGTGGCGTGGCACTGGTTCGCGCTCTGCAGGCAATCTCTGACCTGAAAGGCGACAACGCCGATCAGAACGTTGGTATCGCGCTGCTGCGTCGTGCTGTTGAAGCACCTCTGCGCCAGATCGTTTCCAACTCCGGCGACGAGCCAAGCGTTGTAGTCGACAAAGTGAAGCAGGGTTCGGGTAACTTCGGTTACAACGCTGCCACTGGCGAATACGGCGACATGATCGAAATGGGTATTCTTGACCCGGCTAAAGTGACTCGTTCGGCTCTGCAAGCGGCTTCGTCGATTGCCAGCCTGATGATCACCACTGAGGCGATGATCGCTGAGATCCAGGAAGACAAACCAGCTGGCGGCGGCATGCCAGACATGGGCGGCATGGGTGGTATGGGCGGCATGATGTAAGCCAGCCTTACCCCGATACGCAAAAGCCCCGCCTGAGTGATCAGGCGGGGCTTTTTTGTGCCTGATGAGCATCCCGTAGGAGCTGCCGCAGGCCGCGATCTCTTGATCTACCCCCCACAAAACACCTGTGGGCGCACGAGTATGCAGTCGCTGTTGTCGGTAGTGTGTGAGCGTCGAGTGAAAGACTCGTCAACATCGCGCGGGCGTTAACTAAATCGTGTAAACGCCCTACAACGCTGGCTCTGCGCGGCTCTTGGCCTTAAGCTGCCGTGGCCGAGATGGCCGTTACTGCGTACGGAGAAAAGTGCCCATGCGAATTTTATTGGTTGAAGACAATCGCGATATCCTCGCCAATCTGGCGGACTACCTGGGGCTTAAGGGGTATACCGTTGACTGCGCGCAGGACGGCTTGTCCGGGTTGCATCTGGCCGCGACTGAACACTATGACTTGATCGTGCTCGACATCATGCTGCCGGGCATTGATGGCTACACACTGTGCAAGCGCCTGCGCGAAGACGCCCGTCGCGACACGCCGGTCATTATGCTCACGGCCCGCGACCAGCTGGATGATCGCCTGCAAGGCTTCAAGTCCGGTGCTGATGACTACCTGCTCAAACCTTTCGCCCTATCCGAGCTGGCAGCGCGCATTGAGGCCGTGCTGCGCCGTGCGCAAGGCGGCGGCCGTCGCGAGTTGCAGGTCGCAGACTTGCGCTACGACCTCGACACCCTGGAAGTCACCCGCGAAGGGCGCATGCTCAAGCTCAACCCGGTCGGCTTGAAACTGCTGGCCGTGTTGATGCAAAAAAGCCCGCATGTGTTGCGCCGTGAAGTGCTCGAAGAGGCCCTGTGGGGCGATGACTGCCCGGACAGCGACAGCCTGCGCAGCCACGTTCACCAGCTGCGTCAGGTAATAGACAAACCGTTCGACAAGCCCTTGCTGCAAACGGTGCATGGCGTGGGGTATCGCCTCGCCGAGAGCCGTGATGGAGTTTAAACAAAGCCTTGCCCAACGAATCATCATCGCCTTTGCGCTGATGAGTGCGCTGGTGGCCGGGACGTTCGCCATGGGCATTGTCGCCACGGTGCACCTGGTCGAAGAAAAACTGATTTCAGCAGGCTTGGGCGGTGATCTTCAGCGTTTACTGTTGATGGATAACGTCAGCGACTGGAACCACCGTCCAGAGCCCGATCAGCTGTTTTATTACAGCGGCGGGCGCGGTGATTTTGCCTTGCCCAAAGACTTGCGCCACCTGGAACCGGGCTTTCATGAGGTGTTCCGTGACCAACTGTCGTATCACGCGATGGTCGAGGTGGTCGACGGGCGGCGCTACGTGTTGCTGCAAGACCAAAGTGATTTTGAAGAGCGCGAGCGCGTGCTGTTCGCCGTGGTGCTGGTCGGGTTTGTGCTGGCGCTGGCGCTGGCGGTTTTCCTCGGTTGGGTCCTGGCGCGCAGGGTAATGGCGCCGGTGGTACGGCTGGCACGTCAAGTACGCCATCGAGAGCAATTACTGGGCCTGGCCCCGCCGCTGGCGCCCGACTATGCCGCCGATGAGGTGGGCGAGTTGGCCGTGGCCTTTGACGCCACCTTGGGCCGGCTGCGTGACACCTTGACCCGCGAGCGGCTGTTTACCAGTGACGTGAGCCACGAATTGCGTACACCGCTGATGGTGTTGGCGAGTTCCTGCGAACTGTTGCTCGAAAGCCCGTCGCTGGATCAGCGCAGTCGCTCACAAGTGGAGCGAATTTCCCGCGCCTGTGAAGAAATGCGTGAACTGGTGCAGACCTTCCTCATGCTCGCCCGTGCACAGCATGAAGACTCCACCATGTCGCCGACGGTCACCCTGATGACCGTGGCCGAGGGCTTGATTAGCCTGTGGCGGGGGCCTATCGAAGCGAAAGGGCTGACACTGATCTATGACCCCGGCAACCCGCTCGATACCCGCTACAACGCGACGTTTTTGCATGCGGTCATGGGCAACCTGTTGCGTAATGCTTTGCACTACACCGACATCGGGTTCATTCGCTTGAGCCTTGAGCCCACCGGGTTTGTGGTCGAGGACAGTGGTGTGGGCATCCCCGAAGAGAAGCGCCAGGCCATGTTTCAGCCCTTTGTGCGGGGCGGCGAAAAACGTGGTGAAGGGCTTGGGTTGGGCCTGTCCTTGGTCCAGCGCATCTGCGACAGCCAGGGCTGGCGAGTGACGCTGACGACCATGGAGCCCAACGGTTGCCGCTTCCACGTAGAGCTCAATCCCACCGACATCTGAGCTATCCATTCGTGACCTGCGGCCTGCAGGTCACTTCTCCTACGGCTCATTAGTCCGTAGAGTGGCCCCGAGCCAGTATCTTGTGTCTGTAAAACCCTACAGCGTTTATGGACTCGCTCGTACATTTTTTTCACCTCATGATGACCTGATGCGCACGTTCTCTTGGTTAAGGTGGCCTGTAATTGCTTCAGGAGAGCCACCATGAGTACCGCGATCAAACTTGAATTTGCTGAAAAATATGACCTGCAACACGCCATCGAGTACTTGCTTAAACATCAAGATGGCTTCGCACGACGCCTTTCGCATAAACGCGATGTGCAACTGGCGCGCAAAGCTTTGGCATTGGCTGGAGATCCGGGCGTGGTGTTAGACCTGCCTTGCGGGGCGGGGCGGTTTTGGCCGCTGCTGGCTGAAAAACACAACCGCATGATCATCGGCGCAGACAATTCGGCGTCCATGCTCGAAGTGGCATCGATAGCCCAGCCCGCTGATGTGGTTAAAAGGGTACGGCACTTGCAGACATCTGCATTTGATATCGACCTGCCGGACAACGCAGTCGACAGCATTTTTTGCATGCGCCTGCTGCATCACATAGGCGATGCAACCCACCGGATGGCTCTGTTAAAGGAGTTTCACCGGGTTAGCCGAGACAGCGTGATTGTTTCGCTGTGGGTCGATGGCAACGTTAAGGCCTGGAGACGCAAGCGTCTTGAGCGTCTACGGGTTGAGGATGCTGGGGCCGACGGTTACCAAAACCGCTTTGTGTTACCGGCTGCTACTGTTGAAGCCGAGTTTGAAAAGGCTGGCTTCAGCGTTCAACAACATTTGGACTTTATCCCGCTCTACGCCATGTGGCGGGTTTACATACTGCGCAAGAGGTAATGCATGACCGTTGATTCCGTATCGCCATCCCACACCGCGACTGAAAACCGCTTTGAGTTCTACTGGCAGCAGCAAGGCGAGTGGGTAGAAGAACCGAATCAGCGTCGTGGCGGTGAAAGTGGTGTACAGCGGATTCACGAGGCCAATGGCCGCTTGCTCTATGTCAAACGTCAGGTCGGACACACCTACCGCAGCTGGCGTTACCCGTTGGGTCGCCCGACGGTATTGCGTGAGCGTGACGCGCTGCTGGCGTTTAACCGTTTAGCGGTGGGCGTGCCAGAACTGGTGTATTGCGGGGCGCAACAAGGTGCAGATAAACAATGGCGCGCATTGTTGGTTACCGCAGCGCTGGAAAATTTTATTGAAATAGACAACTGGTACGCTGCCGGTGAACGTGAAATTCGCGGTGAAGCGGTACATGATCGGGTGCTTGAAACCATTGCCACGACCTTGGCACGCATGCATCTGGGCCGATGGCAGCATGGCTGCCTGTATGCCAAGCATGTGTTTGTCCGGGTGACCGGCAAGGGTGAAAGTGCTCAAGTCGATGTGGCGCTACTGGACCTTGAAAAGAGCCGACAACGGCTGACGGCCCGCAAGGCGGCCGCGCACGACCTCAAACAGCTGCGCCGCCATTCGTCGTGGAACACCGACGACTGGAACAAACTGAACTACTTTTATGAAAAGGTGTTTGGCAGCGCCATCAAAGGGTTACGGTGATGAAGCGAGAAATAGCACGAGGTTTGTTTTTGTTGGGCTCTCTGGCCATTGCCACGGCGGCAGTGGCGGCGTGGCAGCCGCCCGTGATGCAGGTATTGAGCAGTGCGCAATTCGACGCGCAATGCCCGATCCCGCGCGTGGCCAAAGTCGCGATAGACGCCAAGCCCGATCACGACCTGTTGCTGTTTATGTATGGAATGAAGCAGGGAATGAGGCCGTAATAAACAAGCCGTAGTCGCTGCCGAAGGCTGCGATGAGGTCCGCAGGGCCTTCAACAACTGGAGGCGCTGCGCGCCTCATCGCAGCCTTCGGCAGCGGCTACAAATATTGCTCTACACAACGTGTAGATGATTATCCCAAAGCCCCGACGGCAGCTCCAAAGGCTTGGCCATCAGCTCGCTTTTACGGCAATCGTAAAAGCGGCAGCGGCCTTGCCCTGACGTCACCACAAACCCGTCTTGCACGGCACCGACGCCCGCACAGTCCGGCAGGGGTGCATCCAGGCGCAACGCGCCGCTGTCCAGGTCCCAGACAAAAAACCGGTTACCCCGCGGCGCCGTCAAGGCCACCAGGCGCAACTCACTGTGTACCGCCACGCTGGCCGTGTAATGGCCCATGGCACGCAATTGCGGCTCCGCCACCGGGAACGGCTGAAAAGGCTGGCCGGGGCGCTTGATGGCCAACAACTCGGACAATTCGTGGGCGTCGCCCATAAACTGCTGACACGCGACGACGGTGCCGTCTGTGGCAATGCCCAGATGACGCACGCTGTTCATCTGCTGGCTCAGGGTTTCTTTGCTCAGCAACGTACCGTCACGCTGCATCAGTACCAGGCTGGGCTCCATCGCATTGAGGTTCATCTCAACCCGGCTTTCAGCTTCGGTACGAATGCCACCGTTGGCCACCACCAGGGTTTCACCATCAGGCATCCACGACACTTGGTGCGGACCCACGCCGTGGGTCGGGATTTCGCCGCTGTGCACCAGGCGCTCGCCTTCAAAGCGGTAAACCCCCAACAGACCGCGCCCCGGATCGCTGGTGTCATTCTCGGTGGTGTACAACCACTCGCCGTCTTTATGGATCACCGCGTGACCATAAAAATGGCGATTGGGCAGCGAGGTGATGGTTTGCAGCAATTGCCCGTCCTTGAGGCTGATCAGGTAACTCTCAGTCCCTGGGCGGCGTGCCACAAACAAGGCAATCGGCAACGTCGGGTGGTTGATGATGTCATGGCAGCGCTGGTTGACCCGGGTGCTGAACACCTGGGTGCCATCCAGGCGATAGCCCACGGCAAAGTGATTGCCGTCGACATCGTCACGGGCACTCAAGAGCAGCGGGCTGCGGCCTTGTTTGGACAGCGACCAGCCACCCAGGGTAATGGCACTCAGCAGTAAACCGCCGAGCTTGAGAGCTTGCCTGCGCATCATCGAACCATCCTTCATCAATCGCCGTCGTTGGCGTTAAAGCCCAGTTGAATGCCCAGCGCCTTGGCCAGTTCGCCTTCGTGCAGACGGTGCACGACGTTGAGGCTGTCGTAGATGGCATTCAGTTGCTCGCGGCCAGCTTCATCAGCCAGCAGCTCATTGAGGGAGCGCTGATTGTCGTTGAACAGCTTGAGGGATGTCGCGTAAGCAGCGTCGATCTTGTCAGCCAACGGCTTTTGTTCAGCAGGCAACAGGCCGCGCAAGCCTTTGTTGTCGACCCCGGCCCACACGGTTTGCGCCGCAGCGAGGCTGGCCGCAAGGCTTTGCAGGGACGCCTGGCTGCGCCATGCGTCGGCTTGCAACGGTTGCGGGATGCCTTTGCTCTGACGACCCATCGGTGTGCCGAGCTTCTTTTTCAGGGTGTCGAGTGCTGTTACCTGTACACGCAGCAGATCGGCGATGGCCTCGTGAGAATCGGCGTAGCGCTGGTTCGGGAACTTGGTCATTTGCGCCAACATGCCGTCAGTGCTATTCCAGCTTGCCAGGATCTCTTCGGCCAGTTGCTTCTGACGCTCGCCAATGGCGGTCAGCAGCGGGCAGTAACGGGTTTTCTGCGCGCTGTCAGCCAGGTCGATATTGCTGTCGAACAAAATGTACTCATAGGCCGACAGGCCTTGCACGACAACGCTGGACTTGGCCAGCGCGGCGGCATCGATCTGTGGTTGAGCCACCACCAGTTGCTCAACCTGACGGCCGACCAGGTTCTTTTTGTCTGGCCAGAACTGCACTTGCCACGAGCGATTGCCTTCAGCCAGTGGGCCAATCAGCAACGGTTGCAGTTCAGCCCAGGCTTTTTGTGCGTGCAGGAAGTCGGCGCGAGCAGTTTCAAGCGTCTCTTTACCTTCGCAGTAAGCCAGTGCGCTGATCGCCAGTTGGCGGTCGGCCTCAACCCAGCGGCTGTAGGTCGGCAGAATCACCTGCTTGGCGATAGCTGCCGAAGTGACGGCTTGCTGATCTTGCGGCGAGCAGGCTGCCAAAGCGATAGCGGCCAGGCTGGTGAACAAAAGTTTGGGTCTGAACATGTCGGGGTCCCCGATCTTATAAGGCGTTAAAGAGAATTCAGGAACGCCAGCAACGCAGCGCGCTGCTCGGCATTAAATTGCAACACCTGCTGCTTGGCCGGTTCGGCCTCACCGCCGTGCCACAGCACGGCTTCGAGCAGGTTGCGTGCACGACCATCGTGCAAAAACTGAGTGTGCCCGCTCACGGTCTTGGTCAAACCAATGCCCCACAGTGGCGGTGTGCGCCAATCGCTGCCCGAGGCGGCGAACTCGGTGCGGTTATCGGCAAGGCCCGGCCCCATGTTGTGCAGCAGCAAATCGCTGTACGGGTAAATGACCTGATTGGCCAGCTCTGGTTCGGCGGCGTTGGCCGAGGTGGTGAATTTTGGCGTATGGCACGACACGCAACCGGCCTGATAGAACAGGTTTTTACCGGCCAGCACCTGCGGCGAATCGACATCACGGCGCGCAGGCACGGCGAGGTTGCGGGTGTAAAACTCGACGAGACGCAGAATGTTGTCACTGACCTCGGGTTCGCCATCCGGGCCATTGCCGTTGGGCGCTGCCAGGCAGTCGGTTTGCGCGGGGGTGCAATCATCAAACGGTCTCAGGCTGGTGGTGAGCCCCATATCACCAGAAAAGGCGTGAACATTTTGTTGATTGAGGTTCGGTTGCCCTGCTTTCCAGCCAAAACGGCCTAAAACCGTCTTTTGCTGAGCGTCATCCCACACCCGGTTAGGCCGCCCGTTAATGCCCGCGTCATTTTTGTTGGCCGCAGCATTGGCCAGAATCGCTTCTTCGGGGATAGCTTCAAGCAGCCCCAGGCCAATCATCGGCGGGGCAATGCGCGCCGAGAAGCGCGTGTCGGGATGCATGGGCCCGTAGCCTAACTGAGTGATCTGCAGCAAGGGCTTGCGCAACTGGACTTCGGTGCCGTCCTTGAAGCGTACAGGCACGGCTTCATAGTCCACCCGCACCTTGCCTTCCGGGGCGACACCGGGCACCGCCATGTCTTGCAACTGGCCACCGTACACCGGCTCGGGGACGATGCCGGTTTGCTCGATCAGCTTGGCGTATGTGGGCTCATTGGGGATCGACAGACGCACCAGCATCGACACCGCATTCTTGGCATCAGGTGCTGGCGGATGCCCACGGCCGTCGCGGATATGGCAGTTTTGGCAGGCATTGGTATTAAACAGCGGGCCTAGCCCGTCACGAGCCGTGGTGGTGGAAGGTGCAATCACCCACGGGCTGCGGAAAAAACTGTTGCCGACGCTGAAATCCAGCCGTTGAGTGGGCGACAGATTCGCAGATGGCATCGAAAAGGCATTGCGATCGGTTTTAAACACCGTCGTGCCCCCTCCAGAGCGGGCTTCGCCGGGCTCGGGTTGAGTAAAGCGCGGCGCCTCATCACAGCCAGCCAGCCCCAAGGCCAGCAGCAAAGACAGGCGCAGAGGCAACGAAGGCATCAAACGTCCAGACCAGTGAGCAAAATCGAGGGGCGAAAGTTTATCAGGGAAGGTGAATTGAAATAAGAGGAATTAGCGTTTGGTTGAATCGATCAGGATCAGAGCCTACAGGCTCAGTAATGCAGCAGGTATTTCCCACCTGATAATCAGATACAAGCGATATACGTCTTTTTTCGCAAAGTTCATGCTGGTTAAAAACGGAGCGAACATGAAAATACTTATGGTCTTAGTCACAGTGATGGCCGTTTCTGCGTGCACAAACAGCCGGCTATCTCCTAAAACCTACAGCCCAGAACTTGCTTATAAATGCCAGACAGACCCCTATGGTTCTTATTGTCTGCAACCCCCGGCCGCGATAAAGAACTGACAATACTCTGTTCGACTTTCCCACTGTAGGAGCGAGCTTGTCTCGCGATCTTTTAAACATCAAAAGATCGCAGCCTTCGTGCCTCGACAGCTCCTACGAAAGCAGGTTGCGCTGTTTTTGATTTGGTTGTTGATCTTGATCTTAGAGGCCCCGTTAAACCACGCTGGCCGAACGCAGGTTTTGCGCAGTGGGTAACCCGGCAGGACGCCGGGTTAGCCGCGACACGGCCAAGGATGGCCGATCGCGGCGGGCCCACGGAGCAATGCCTGTGGTGAGGGCATGCCGAGCCTCAGCGAGGCACCGAGGGGTTGGGGCAAAAGCGTTTTGGTTACTTTGCCGCTTTTGCAAAGTGACGCGGCGTAAGGCCGGAACCCTAAGTGGCCGTTGCCGCAGCAATGGATATGTACCCAAGAATGCCGAGATGGATGGTTTCACGGCTGCACGCAGCCGATCGCAGCCTTCGTACCTCGTCAGCGACTACAGTACCCTGTTTGCTGCGCGACAGCGCGGCATCGAAGGCGAGGCCCCTCCTACCGTTTGAACGGCGCACAAAAAAGGCGACCCGAAGGTCGCCTTTTGCGTCTCTCACTCACACATCGCCCATCAGAACTCGTGGTCAGCGTTGTCCGGGTTCAGGTCGCTGATGCCCAGCTTGCCTGCGGCTTGTTCGATAGCGGCGGTCTGTTTGACCAGGGCTGCGATGGCATCACGTACCACCTGGTTGCCCGCTTCGTTGCCCGCAGCGATCAACTGGTCGTAGTGCTCGCCCTTATTGGCGAGGTCTACCATGACCTGGATCTTGGCTTCGGTGTCAGCCAGGTCGGATTTCAGGGTGGCGTCTGTGACCGGGTCAACGACGACGACCAGCGACGACAGGCTTGGGCCGGTCATTTTGCTGCCGTCAGCACGTACGTACTCACCCAGGTACACGTTACGAATGCCTTTGGCGTCGTAGAAGTGCGAGTTGTGGGTGTTGTCGCTGAAGCAGTCTTGCTCGTCTTCAGGGGAGTTGGCTTCCAGCGACACTTTCATGCGCTCACCGGCCAGTTCGCCCAACGACAGGCTGCCCATGCCAAACAGCATTTTGCGCAGGCCGTTTTGCGCAGGCTCAGCTTCGAGCGAGGCGCGGTAGTTGTCAGGCACGTTTGGCGCCCAGTTGCCGACCATTTCAGTCAGGTCGTTGACCAGCAACTGGGTCACGGCTTTCAGGTAGGCACGACGACGATCGTTGTGGCCGCCGGTTGCGCCTTCGCCTTCCAGGTAGTCCGAAGCAGGGCGGTCGCCCGCGCCCGGGCCGGTGCCGTTCAGGTCCTGGCCCCACAGCAGGAATTCAATGGCGTGGTAGCCGGTGGCGACGTTGGCTTCGGAACCGCCCAGCTCATTGAGGCTGGCCAGGGTTTCCGGGGTGATTTCAGTCACGTCGATCTTGTCTTCGCCCACCTGGATCTGGGTGTTGGCGATGATGTTGGCGTTTGCCCCGGGGTTGCCCAGTGCGCCGCTGTAGGTGGCGTCAACGTAGTCGATCAGGCCTTCGTCCAGCGGCCAGGCGTTCACTTGGCCTTCCCAGTCATCAATGATGGTGTTGCCAAAGCGGAACACTTCGCTTTGCAGGTAAGGGACGCGCGCTGCAATCCAGGCCTCACGTGCGGCCTTCAGGGTGTCGGCATTGGGCTTGGCCAAAAACGCGTCGATGGCGGTTTGCAGGGTTTTGGCGGTGGACTCGGCGTCGCTGTACACGGCATGCACCATGTCGGCGTAATGCGCGACAACGGCTTTGGCTGCGGCGTCGTTAACTTGCGCGCCCGAAGCATCAGTGGCTGGCGTAGCAGGAGTGGTCGCTGCGGCTGGCGTAGGTGCTGTGGCTGTTTTTTCTTTGTCTTTGTCGCCGCAACCGGCGAGTGAAATAGCAATGGCCAGCAGACTGGCGGTAGCCAGGGGCAAACGAATCATGGGCGAACATCCTGCTTCGAGTGGTGGGACAAGCATGCGACGGCACGCAAAACGTGCGACATGATGCGAAAGATATGCATTTTGTGTAAAGGGTTACGCCTGTAAATATTTCCTATTTACTTCTGCACCAAGCCTTGGTTGATGTGGCCTTGGTCAAAATCTTGAAACATAAAATTACATATTAAGGGTGTTGTTGCGCTGCGCCTGCTTCAGATAAGCGCCCAATTCCCGCGCTCCCAAGGGCTTGCTGTACAAATACCCCTGGCCTTCGTGGCAGCCTTCACTGATCACATAGGTTTCCTGTTCGAGGGTTTCGACGCCCTCGGCAATCACCTGCATGCCCAGACTTTTACCCAACTGGATGATGGCCCGCACGATAGTGGCGTCGTCGTCATCGTCAATCAGGTCCTGAACAAAGCTCTTGTCGATCTTGATTTTGTCCAGCGGCAGGCTTTTCAGATAACTCAGCGATGAGTACCCGGTGCCGAAGTCATCAATGGCAATCAGCGCGCCCGAGCGACGTAAGCTCAGCAAGTGCTGGGCGGCGGTGCTGATGTCTTCCATCAGGCTGGTCTCGGTCACTTCCAGCTCCAGGCTGCCGGGCGGCAAGCGGTACATCTGCAACAGGTTGTTGACCACCCGAGGCAACTCGGCGTGGTGCAACTGCACGGTCGACAGATTGACCGCCATGCGCAAGTCGGTGAACCCCTGATCGTGCCAGTCGCGCAGTTGGCAGCAGGCTTGATCCAGTGCCCACTCGCCAATGTCGATGATGCTGGCGTTGGCTTCTGCCAAAGGGATAAACAGGTCTGGCGGGATCATGCCGTGCTCGGGGTGCTGCCAGCGCAACAAGGCTTCGACGCCCACCACCCGATGATCGCTGTAGCGAATCTGCGGTTGGTAGACCAGGTACAACTGGTTGCGCAGCAGGGCGTCGCGCAGGTCTTTTTCCAGCTCGCGGCGGCGGCGCATTTCGCGGTCCACGCTGGCGATATAAAACTGATAGCGGTTGCGCGAGCGGCTTTTGGCCAGGGTCATGGTTTGTTCGGCTTTTTGCAGCAACTGCTCGGAGGTGTCGCCATCTTCCGGGTACAACGTGATGCCGATGGTGGCGCGCAAGCGGATATTTTGCTGATCGACGCTGAACGTCGTCTCCAGGTCATCCAAAATGCCCTGCGCCAGTTCGGCGGCCTCATAAGGCTGCTCGATGTGGGCCTGGACCAGCGCAAACTGGTCGCCGCCCAGACGCGCCAGTGCGCCCAGGCTACCGCTGTGCGCCCGCAAACGATCGGTGAGGGCTTGCAGCAACTGGTCGCCCGTCTGATAGCCAAATTGCTCGTTAATGCCTTTGAAATCATCCAGCCCCACACACAGCACGGCCACGCGGCGCTGGGAGCGGCCTGAATCAATCAGGATCTTGCTCAATTGGGTCTGCAGTTGCTGACGATTCGGCAGCCCGGTCAAAAAGTCGTATTGGGCCATGCGCAGCAAGGAGCTTTCGGCTTCCAGGCGTAAATGCGCATTGCGCTCTATGGAGGCCAGCAACTGATTGGCGGTGTTGACCCACACCCCGAGTTCGTTGGATTCATGCCCCTTGAGCTGCGGGATCAAATGCTCGCTGGGGTGGTCAGGGTTGATGCTGGTCAGGTGCTGGATCATTTTCGACAAGGGTTTGGTCAGCAGCCAGTGATAAATCAGGTACAGCACCAGGCTCATCAGCAGCGCCCGCAACACGCCCGACAGCAACAGCACACCGGCGTTGGTCAAAAAGCCCTGGCCGTAAGTGGCCGTGTCTAGAGTAATGCTCAAGTCGCCGTAATATTCTCTGTCGGGGCCACTGCCCACCAGCGGCGTGTTGAACGAGCGTTCCTGGCCCAGGATAAAGTCGGTCAGCCAGCGGCTTGAGGTTTGCTGCAAGGGCCGGGTTTTTTCCGCGAGCACGGTTTCATTCGGGTGCCCGATAGATGCCTTGTGCAGTGCGTCGTCCTTAAACAGCCCCTCAATGACCTGCATCGCCATTTCCCGGTCCAGGCTGTACAGCGCTTGGGTGGACGGGTCGCGAAACATATTGAGGATCTGCTTGGCGTCATCGTCGACCGCCTGGCGGGTGAGGTAGGCATCGAAGACAATTTGCGCGCAGCCCAATACTCCTCCCACAACCAATGCTGAGAGCAATACGATCCGGAGTAATTTGATCGACAAGCTGTTCTTGAATTCCAGCTTCAAAGGGTTATTCCTTGTGTCTTGCCGATAATGGTGTGGTCATGGGCGCAGGTAATCGTTCATTTTTCGAGGGCATTATCCAGTGGTTTGAGGGCTGGCCAATGTGTCGGTTCATGGTGTGCTGAACTTGAGCCGTCGAATAAAAAAAACATGCCGTTGATAGTAGTCTGAAGCGCGATTGCCACGCACTTTTGCTGAGGCCAAAAAAAACCCGGCAATGCCGGGTTTTTTTAACGTTCAGTCAGTTTCAGGCAGTGAAGGTTTTGCCTTCGAACTGCTCTGCAACGAACTTCCAGTTAACGATGTTCCAGAACGCCTCAACATACTTCGGACGTACGTTGCGGTAGTCGATGTAGTAAGCGTGTTCCCAAACGTCGCAGGTCAGCAGCGGGGTGTCGCCGCTGGTCAGCGGGTTGCCGGCGCCGATGGTGCTGGCCAGGGCCAGGGAACCGTCAGCCTTCTTCACCAGCCAGCCCCAGCCGGAGCCGAAAGTGCCGATGGAGGTTTTGCTGAATTCTTCTTTGAACTTCTCGAACGAACCGAACGCAGCGTTGATGGCATCAGCCAGCGCGCCGGTAGGCTCGCCGCCGCCGTTTGGCGACAGGCAGTTCCAGTAGAACGTGTGGTTCCACACTTGAGCGGCGTTGTTGAAGATACCGCCCGAAGAGGTTTTAACGATCTCTTCCAGGGTTTTGCCTTCGAACTCGGTGCCTGGCACCAGGTTGTTCAGGTTCACGACGTAGGTGTTGTGGTGCTTGTCGTGGTGATACTCCAGGGTTTCCTTGGAGATGTGCGGCTGCAAGGCATCATGTGCGTACGGTAGCGGCGGCAATTCGAAAGCCATGTTGATTCTCCTAATCAGGTCAGTTGCGATGAGCGCAAGGCCGATCACGGGCGGCCAAACACGCGCCGGGGAGTTTGTACTCTTTGCGGCGCAAGCGCTGGATCATAGCACCGGGGTTGGCGCATAACCACGCGACAACTGTGTGGAATAGACGTTTCAACGAGATTGATTGAAAAACTCGATGTTTTTTCAGGCCCCCCGTTTAACCCGCGGGTTACCCGGCAACGATCAACTGCACCGCCACCGCGTACATCATCGCCGCCACCAGCAGGTCCAGCAGGCGCCAGGTGCCGGGGCGGGCCAGCCATGGTGCGAGCCATGCGGCGCCCAGGGCCAGGGTGAAGAACCACAGCAGCGACGCACTGGCCGCGCCCACCACGTAGGCGCCGGGTACGCTTTGCTGAGCGCCAAGCGAGCCAATCAGCAGCACCGTATCGAGGTAAACGTGCGGGTTGAGCAAGGTGACCGCCAGTGCACTGAGCATCACCGCCCTGAGCGAACGCGCGGTCTGGCCGGCCGATTGTTCAAGGCTTGAGGCCGAGAACGCCCGGCGCAGCGCCTGGGTGCCGTACCAGAGCAAGAACAACGCGCCGCCCCAGCGCGCCACACCCAGTAAAATCGGGCTTTGCGCCAGAATCGTCGCCAGCCCGAACACCCCGGCTGCTACCAGCAATGCGTCACAAATCACACAAAAAGCCGCGACCGGCAGGTGGTGTTCACGGCGCAAGCTTTGTGCAAGCACGAAAGCGTTTTGGGTGCCGATGGCCATAATCAGGCCGAACGCGACCAACAGGCCATTAAGGTAGCTTTGCCACATAAGAAATACTCGCCGAACTGCATCACAAGAGAGGGTTACTGCTGGCTATTGTCCGGGCCTTGGTTGTATAAGAAAAACCAATATTGCTGATCGCCCATTAGGAAAACTGATGTTCGACTATAAATTACTCTCAGCGTTGGCTGCCGTGGTAGAACAGGCCGGTTTTGAGCGTGCGGCGCAGGTGCTTGGGCTGTCACAATCGGCGATTTCCCAGCGCATCAAACTGCTTGAAGCGCGCATCGGGCAGCCGGTGCTGGTGCGTGCCACGCCGCCGAGCCCGACGGACATCGGCAGGCGCTTGCTCAACCATGTGCAACAAGTGCGTTTGCTGGAGCGTGACCTGCAACGTGTGGTCCCGGCGCTGGACGATGAAGGTTTGCCCGAGCGGCTGCGGATTGCCTTGAATGCCGACAGCCTGGCCACGTGGTGGGCTCAGGCGGTGGGCGATTTCTGCGCCGAGAATCAGCTCTTGCTGGATTTGGTCGTCGAAGACCAGACCGTCGGCTTGAAACGCATGCGCGCCGGTGAAGTGGCCGCGTGTCTGTGCGCCAGTGAACGCCCGGTGGCGGGCGCGCGCAGTGTGTTGCTGGGCGCCATGCGTTATCGCGCGATGGCCAGCCCGGCCTTTATTGCGCGGCATTTTCCCCTGGGGGTGAAGGCTGCGCAATTGCCTAAAACGCCTGCGCTGGTGTTTGGCCCGGATGATTTTTTGCAACATCGGTACTTGGCGGCACTGGGCGTGGACGGCGGATTCGAGCACCATCTGTGCCCCTCATCAGAAGGCTTTATCCGCTTGACGGAGGCCGGACTGGGCTGGGGGCTGATCCCCGAGCAGCAAGTGCGCGAGCAACTGGCCAGCGGAGCATTGGTAGAGCTTTTGCCAGATAAACCGATCGACGTGCCACTGTACTGGCATCATTGGCGCAATGGTGGACAACTGCTGGAAGCGCTGACGGCCCATTTAACCCGCTCAGCATCACGCTGGTTAGTGCCTTTGGCCTGATAACCGACGTTTAAACAGTAGGCAACAAGACTTACAGCATTTGGAGCAATTGATGAAGATTCTGGTCACCGGCGCAAGCGGCTTTATTGGCGGACGCTTTGCGCGTTTTGCCTTGGAGCAGGGCTTTGACGTGCGGGTCAGCGGGCGTCGGGCCGAAGGTGTCGAACACCTGGTGCGGCGCGGGGCTGAATTTATCCAGGGTGATTTGACCGATGGCTTGCTGGTGCGTGACCTGTGCGTCGATGTCGATGTGGTGGTGCATTGCGCAGGGCATGTCGGCACTTGGGGGCGCTATCAGGACTTCTTCCGCGACAACGTGCTGGTGACTGAGAACGTGGTTGAGGCGTGCTTGAAACAACGGGTGCGACGCCTGGTACACCTGTCATCGGCCGCGCTGTACTTTGACGGTCATTCGCATCTGGGGCTGACCGAAGAAGACGTCCCGCGGCGGTTCAAGCATCCTTATGCCGAAACCAGGTTCATGGCCGAGCAAAAGGTCTTTGGCGCACAGGAATTCGGCCTCGAAGTGATTGCCCTGCGTCCGCGCCATGTCACCGGCGCCGGGGACATGAACCTGTTCACGCGCTTGTTGGCGCAGCAGCGCAAAAATCGCCTGGCAATCATTGGAAATGGTTTGAACAAAGTCGATTTCACCAGCATGCAAAACCTCAACGACGCGTTGATGAGCAGCGTTCTGGTGAGCGGGTCGGCCTTGGGCAAGGCCTACAACATCAGCAATGGCACCCCGATACCGTACTGGGATGTGGTCAATTACGTGATGCGCCAGATGCACGTGCCGCCCGTGACCCGTTATCGGGGCCCCGGCATGGCTTATAGTGTCGGCGCGCTCAGCGAAGCGGCTTGCAAACTGTGGCCGGGGCAACCGGCGCCGACGCTCACACGTTTGGGCGTGCAGGAGATGAGCAAAGACTTTACCCTCGACATCAGCCGGGCTCGCCACTACCTCGACTACGATCCAAAAGTCAGCCTGTGGACCGCGCTGGACGAGTTTTGCGGCTGGTGGAAAATAAGCAGCGGCAAGCTCTAAGCGCCAAGCTGCAAGTTTGAAGTCGCATGCTTTAAGCTTGCGGCTTGAAGCCTGCCGCTTTTAGCTTTTTTAGGACTTTTAAATGCGTAACGACTCACGTGACCACTTCGACAATGTACCGACCCTGCGGGCAGATGCAGACGACCATGATGATCTGGCGTCGATGGGTGGCGCACGTGAGCGCGGCGCGGGCCATGCGCGCAATGCCCAGGTGATTAAGGTCAAGGGGCCGAGTACCGGGCCTTTGTGGGCGTTGATCCTGGCCGTGTTGCTGGCGTTTGGCGGGCTGGCCTGGTGGAGCTTCCAGCAGATCACCTTGATGGAGCAGCAACTGGTTGCCACCCAGGAAAGCTTTGCCCGGATCAGCGAAGAAGCGGCGGGGCGCTTACAGGCCATTTCCGGCAAGGTGGTGGCCAGCGAATCAAGCATCAACAACGGCAGCGAAGCCCTGAAGTTGCAGATCAAACAGCTCGAAGACCAACTGGCTGAGCAGGCCAAGCACCAGCAAGGCCTGGTGGCGGGGCAGATGGGCGATCTGGATCAGCGTTTTGAGCAAATCAACGCCGCGATGCTACTGCAGGTCAACGCCCAGAAAGCCTCCCAGACCCAACTTGAGACCGACCTCAAGGCCATGGGCACCGAACTGGCGGCGTTGAAAGCGACCGTGGCGCAACAGGCGGGTGACGTGACGGCCTTGAAAAAACAGGGCAACCCGAGCGATGCCGTGCGAAGCCTGGAGCAGGACATGATCGTGCTCAAGAGCCAGCTGGAAAACCGCCCGGCGGCTTCCCAAGGCCCCAACACCGCCGAGTTTGACGTGTTCCGGGCGCAAGTGACGCGCAACATCACCACCTTGAAAAGCCAGATCCAGAACCTGCAAAAACAAATCAGCGCCCGGCCATAACCAAAAACCCCTGTAGGAGCGAGCTTGCCTCGCGATCTTTTAAAGATCAAAAGATCGCGAGGCAAGCTCGCTCCTACGCGGGTTGTACCGTTACTGCGCCTTATCCCCGCGCCCGCGCAATACCTGATTCGGCATCACGATCGCCGCACACAAGCCCAGCAGTGAGATGGCAGCGCTGACCAGCAGCAAGTGGCGGAAGGTCATCAGCAATTCACTGCGCAAGCTGGCCAGTGCCGGGCCTTGCACGGCATTAAGGCCGTCCAGCAGCACATTCCCCGAACTGCCTTCACCCAGCAGCGGCTGGCCGCCAGCAGGCGCCAATAGCGAATCATGCAGCAGGGCCAGCAACAAGGCCGACATCAGCGCCACACCCACCGCGCCGCCCAGTGAGCGAAACAGGTTGGTGGTACTGGTGGCGACACCAATGTCATGTTGCTGCACCGAGTTTTGTGCGCCCACCAGCGACGTGGGGAACTGCAACCCGGCGGCGATCCCGCTCAGCAGCATAAACACGCCGCTCAACAGCTCGGCGCTCGGGGCGCTGAAGGCCATGCCGGCAATGGAGCACGGCATCAAAATCGCGCCGCTGAGGATCATCGGTTTGTAATAGCCGGTCACCGAGGTCATGCGCCCGGCAAAGTAGGCGCCCATCGGCAGGCCCATGGCCAGCGGCAGCAAGTGCAGGGCGGCACTGTCTGCGCCCGCGCCGGTGATGCTCTGATAGCGCAGCGGCAGCAGTACGATCAGCGAAATGGCCTGGAAGCTGGTGAAGAAAATCGTGCACCAGCACAACACCGCGTTGCGATTGGCGAACAAGTGCATGGGCAGCAACGGTTCCGGGGTGCGTCGCTCGTGCCACACAAACAGCACCAGTGCGACCACCGCCGCCACCAGCAGGCCCAGCACTTGATCGTCACGCCAGCTGTGGCCCTGGCCGATAAAGGTAATGCCCAGCAGCAGTGACGTGAGGCCGACAATCATCAGCACCGTGCCCAGGTAATCAATATTCGGCTTGCGCTGCGGCACCGGCAGCCCGACCAGCGTGCGATACGCGATCAGCCACGACACCAGCCCCAGCGGCAAATTGATCAAAAATACCCAACGCCACGACAAGTACTCGGTCATGTAGCCGCCCAGCACCGGCCCGGCGACGCTCGCCACCGCGTACATGCTGCTGAAATAGCCTTGATAGCGACCGCGCTCGCGGGGCGGGATGATGTCGCCAATGATCGCCTGGCTCACCGAAATCATGCCGCCGGCGCCAATCCCCTGGATGATCCGCGCCAGCACCAACTGCTCCATGTTTTGCGCGAGCCCGCAAAACAGCGAAGCCACGGTGAACAGGCCCATGCCAAACAGCATCAGGCGCCTGCGCCCGTACAAGTCACCGAGCTTGCCGTAAATCGGCACGGCCACGGTCATGGCCACCATGTAGCCGGAAATCACCCAGGCCAGCTGGCTGACATCTTTAAACTGCGCGGAAATGGCGGGGATCGACACGGCGACGATGGTTTGATCCAGCGCCCCCAGGAAAATCGCCAGCATCAGCGCTACGAGAATGCTGCGAATGGCGGGTTTAGCGTGTGGAGGCTGGTTGAGACTGGTCACGATGTACACCTGCGGGCATCAAACGTGTGGCGGGATGCCCGCGATTGTACTCGATAGGTTGCTATTCGATAGCTTCATAAGGAAGGCCAACGTAATTTTCTGCAATGGTGGTGCGCCCGGCCTCGGAATCGACGAAATACGCCAGCTCGCTGTCGGTGATGCGCTGGCTGAAATCATCACTGTCAGCAAAGCGATGGAGCATCGAGGTCATCCACCACGAAAAGCGTTCGGCCTTCCAGATACGCCGCAAACACACCTCGGAGTAGCGCTCCAGCAAGTCGGTGCGGCCCTCGGCATAGACCTTGAGCAGAATGTTGAACAGCGTGCTGACATCGCTGGCCGCCAGGTTCAAGCCCTTGGCGCCGGTCGGCGGCACGATGTGCGCGGCGTCACCGACCAAAAACAGGCGCCCGAACTGCATGGGCTCGACCACAAAACTGCGCAGCGGCGCGATGCTTTTTTCGATGGACGGCCCGGTTACCAGGCGGTCGGCCAACGGCGCGGGCAGGCGGGTTTTCAATTCGTCCCAAAAACGTTGGTCCGACCAGTCCTCAACCTTTTCTTCGGCGGGCACCTGCAAGTAATAGCGGCTGCGGGTGGCTGAGCGCTGGCTGCACAAGGCAAACCCGCGCTCATGCTTGGCGTACACCAGTTCATCGTTGACCGGCGGCGTATCGGCCAGCACCCCCAGCCAGCCGAATGGGTACACGCGTTCAAAGATGCTCAGCACATCAGCGGGAATTGACTGACGGGCAACGCCGTGAAAACCATCGCAGCCGGCGATGTAATCGCAGTCCAGGCGCCAGGTTTCGCCGTCTTTTTCGAAGGTGACATAGGGCGCATCGGTTTTCATGCCGTGGGGCTGCACGTTGCTGGCGTTGTACAGGGTCTGCGCGCCAGCGGCTTCGCGGGCGACCATCAGGTCACGGGTGACTTCGGTCTGGCCGTAGACCATCACGCTCTTGCCGCCGGTCAGGCCCTTGAGGTCAATGTGCACCTGGCGGCCTTCCAGCGCCAGCTCGAAGCCGTCATGCACCAGACCTTCAGCGTCCATGCGCTGGCTGACCCCGGCCTGGCGCAGCAGGTCGACCATGCCTTGTTCCAGCACACCGGCACGGATCCGCCCGAGCACGTAGGCGCCGCTCTGGCGTTCGAGAATGACGTTATCAATCCCGGCATTGTGCAGCAACTGGCCGAGCAGCAACCCCGATGGCCCGGCACCGATAATAGCGACTTGAGTTCTCATTGTTGTTCTCTCTCGCAAGCCTCGACCGTGAATGCATGAGCCTCGCTTGGCTACGAACCTCACCGTAGGAGCTGCCGAAGGCTGCGATCTTTTGATCTTGAAAGATCGCAGCCTTCGGCAGCTCCTACGATGGGCTATGCGAAACAGGTCGAAGTGATTTTTATAATGTGCCTGTATTTTTCGCTTGCGAGCGTGGCAAATGAAGGTGATAACGACGTCATTGCCGGTACTTTTCGCTAATCGGTGCGATTATCGCCCCTGTGCTTAATCATCAGGTTCAGCCCATGACATCCCCCGCCATCCCGGTGTTCAAACTTTACGGCGAGCAGCAAGACTGGCTCAGCCCGGACTTGCTGCACTGCGAAACCATTTCGTTGCGCAGCCGCATTCATGATTGGGAGATCCGCACCCATCGGCATGCCGATTTGTGCCAATTGCTCTATGTGCACAAGGGCCGGGCGCGGGTTGAAGTCGAAGGTCAGTACCATGAGCTGAGCGAGTCGTCGGTGCAGGTGATCCCGCCGTTATGCGTGCACGGCTTTCAATTTTCACCGGACGTCGAAGGGTTTGTGCTGACGCTGGCCGCGCCGCTGGTGACACAGTTGCAGGCCCAGTTGGGCGGGTCGATGAGCGCCTTGCAGCGCGTTGCCAGTTACCCCGCAGGCAAGGATCGGCATTACCTGAACAGCCTGTTCGGTGCGCTGCACAGCGAATATGTCAGTGCCAGAGCGGCCCGCGACATGTTGCTGCAATCATTGATCAGTGTGCTGTTGGTGTGGGTCACGCGCCAGGTCATCCAGCGGCGTGAAGCCCGGCAAGCGCCGTCGCGCGGGCGCGAGTACCTGAACCTCTTCACGCAACAGGTCGAAGACCTGTATCAGCAGCAACCCAGTGTTGAAGACCTGGCGCATCGGGTCGGGATTTCAGTGGCGCACCTGAACAGCATTTGCCGTGAACTGGCGGGGCAATCGGCCTTGCAGATCATTCACCAGCGCCTGCTATTGGAGGCCAAGCGTCATTTGATCTACACACCCATGACCATCAGCGAGGTGGCTGATCAATTGGGTTTTGCTGACCCGGCGTATTTTGGGCGGTTTTTCCGCCGCCTCACCGGGACATCGCCCAGTGCCTATCGAACGGACCGGGCTGACAGCATCAGCCCGGCCTGAGGCTATGCGTCATTACAGCGCGGTAAACACCGACGCGCAGTGCCCGGCAAAGCAGCTGGCGGTCATTGCGGCTGAGAGCCGCGTTTGCTCAGCGCGATAGCACGCGCCAGCAAACAATACAGCGGCAGCAAACACGATCAGTACGGTCAAGCATCTGGTTTTTGTTTTAGTGGTCATGGCTATTCTCTCTCCACGTATTCACGGAGTCAGACCTAGACTTCACACTATTAAGGCTAGCTCAGCCCCTTGCGCTTGCCATGCCCATTGGCCGAACGGTCACAGACCTTTGTCCCACGCGGGTTCTTCGGTAAAGCGCTCGCTGAGGAAGTCGAGCATGCTGCGCAGCGTGGCGGGCATGTGCTTGCGCGAGGCGTACACGGCATAAATGTTCATCTGCAAGGGCTCAGCGTCTGGCAGCAGTCGTACCAGTTCACCGCTGCGGATATGGCACCCCGCCAAGTAGCTGGGCAGCAGCGAAACCCCACCACCCGCCAGGGTGACGCGCAGCAGCGTGCTGGCTTCGTTGGCGCTGATATTGCCTTGAACCGGTACCGACAGCGCTTCGCCTTGCACCGTGAAATGCCACAGGCTCTTGCCGTAGTACGCATGGCTCAGGCAGTTGTGCAGGCTCAGATCATCGACCTGCTGCGGTGCCGGATGCTCGCGCAAATAGGCGGGCGAGGCGCACAGTACGGAACGGCACACGGTCAGCTTGCGTGCGATCAGACTCGGGTCCAGCTCGGTGCTGGTGCGAATCGCCAGATCAATGCGCTCATCCACCAGGTTCACCGTGCGGTCGAGCATTTGCAGGTCAATGTTGACCTCGGGGTAGCGGTGCACGTACTCGGTCATCGCACAGGCCAATTGCGCTTGGCCGAACGAGGTGCTGACGCTGATGCGCAGCAACCCGCGTGGCGCCGCATCGGGCACGCTGACAGCGGCTTGCAGGTCATCTGCCAGTTCCAGCAATTGCCGGCAGCGGGGCAGGGTTTCGTTGCCGGCGGCGGTCAGGCTCAGCTTGCGCGTGGTGCGGTGCATCAAGCGCGCCCCGACCCACTCTTCAAGTTCGGCCAAATACCGTGACACCACCGGGCGTGACAGGTCCAGATGGTCGGCCGCCGCCGACTGGCTGCCCAAGTCGACCACCGTGACAAATACCCGCATTGCAATAAGACGGTCCATGATCTGCCCGATTAGTGAAACAAACTATGTCGCAGCATCGCATTTTTTGTCGTCAATTGTGCGTCTAAGCTCTGTCCATCGCCGACCCTTAATGCAGGAAGCTCCATGAACCTATTGTCGACTGTGCGCCGTGTTTGCCTGAGTGCCGTTATCCTCGGCTTCGCTGCCCATGCCGCCGCCGCGCCGGCGCCCCTGACCCTTGAGGTTTACAACCCCGGGGCTGCGGCGATTTTTCCGGTGTCTTCGGTGCTGGTCAGTGGCCAGAAAGACGCGATTTTGGTGGATGCGCAGTTTTCCAAAGCGCAGGCCCAACAGGTGGTCGATAAAATTCGCGCCAGCGGCAAGCACCTGACCACCATCTATATCAGCCACGGCGACCCCGATTATTACTTTGGCCTTGAAACCCTGACCCAGGCATTCCCCGACGCCAAGGTGCTGGCCTCGGCCCCGACGGTGGCCCACATCGAGCAAACCAAAGACGCCAAGCTGGCGTTCTGGGGCCCACAAATGGGCGCTGATGTGCCCGGCAAACTGATCGTGCCCCAGGTGATCAAGGGCAACACCCTGGCGCTGGAAGGGCACGAACTGGACATCGTCGGCCTCACCGGGCGTCAGCCCGAGCGCACGTTTGTCTGGATCCCGTCGCTCAAAGCCGTGGTCGGTGGGGTGGTCGTGGCTGACAACCTGCACGTGTGGATGGCCGACACTCAGACCCCGCAGTCGCACCGCCAATGGTTGTCGACCCTCAAACGTATCGCCAGCCTGCAACCGGACATCGTGGTGCCGGGGCACTACCTGGGGGACAACGACCATTCATTGAAATCGGTCAACTTCACCCGTGACTACATCAAGGCCTTTGACGAAGAAACCCTCAAGGCCAAGAACTCGGACGAGTTGATCGCGGCCATGAAAAAGCGCTACCCGGATCTGGGCGAAACGTCTTCGCTGGAACTGAGCGCCAAAGTGGCGAAAGGCGAAATGAAGTGGTGAATCAACGTTTGACCTTATGCACCCCATCCAACTGGAGAACATCATGAGCAAGATCGCAATTATCGGCGCAACCGGTCGCGCTGGCAGCCAACTGCTGGAAGAAGCACTGCGTCGTGGGCACCAGGTAACCGCCATTGCCCGTCACGCCTCGGCAAAAATTGGGCAGCGCGCTGGCGTTGTGGCCAAGGACGTCGACGTCAACGATGCCCAGGCGCTGCAAGCGGCTGTGGCCGGGCATGACGTGGTGCTGAGCGCTGCGCACTTCTCGACGCTCACGCCACAAGCCATCATCGAGCCGGTGAAAAAGGCCGGGGTTAAACGCCTGCTGGTGGTGGGTGGCGCGGGTTCGCTGTTGCTGCCGGACGACAGCAAAGTCATCGACAGCAAGGGCTTCCCGGAAGAATACAAGGCAGAAGCCTCGGCGGGCGGCGTGTACCTGGACACCTTGCGCAACGAACACGACCTGGACTGGACCTTCCTGTCCCCGTCGGCTGAATTTGTAGAAGGCGAGCGCACCGGCCATTACCGCGTTGGCAAAGACCACTTGCTGGTCAGTGCCGAAGGCAGAAGCTGGATCACCTTCGCTGACTACGCCATCGCCCTGCTGGACGAAGTAGAACAGCCCAAGCACTCGCGCCAGCGCTTCACGGTCGGTTACTAACGTAAAAGATCGCGAGACAAGCTCGCTCCTACAGGAGGCACCAGCCGAATCTTTGTAGGAGCGAGCTCGCCTCGCGATCTTTTGATCTTTAAAAGACCGTGAGCTCCTACGCAGGGGTGGTGGCTTGTGCTACCAGCCAGTCCATCAATTCGCGCAAGGGCGCTGACGGTTCCTGGCTGGGGGAGCTCACCAGCATGTAGGCCGCGCCGGTGCGCACGGTCAGGTCAAATGGCATTGCCAGCCGTCCCTCTTTCAAATCTTCGCCAATCAATGAGCAATCGCCCATCGCGACGCCGTTGCCTTGGGCGGCCACGGTCATGGCCAAATCCAGGGTGTCGAAGTATTGGCTCTGGCGGATGGCCGATGCCTCAACGCCCGCCACGCTGAGCCACTGAGCCCAGTCCCGCTGGTCTCGGCTGGGGTGCAAAAAGGTATGCTGCTCAAGGTCGCGCAAGCTGTTGATGGCATCAGGGCCTTGCAGCAGGTGCGGCGCGCAGACGGGCGTGAGTAGTTCGTCGAACAAATGTTGGCCCACCCGCTTGGGCCCCGGCAGCGGGCTGTAGACCACCGCCGCATCGAAGGTTTCACGGCGAAAATCGATGCCGTGGTGCACGCTGCTGGTCAGCTCGACCGGTACGTCAGGGCGCAGTTTTTGCCACGCCATCAATTTGGGCAGCAACCAGCGCAGCATGCAGGTCGGGGCTTTGATTTGCAGCGGCGTGCGGCGGATGCTGGCGTGCTCGACCGCTTCGCCGATCAAGTCAAACACCTGCTCAATGCGCGGGTAAAGCGCCTGGCCCTGCTCAGTCAGGCTCAGGCCACGCGCCTGACGATGAAACAACGCATACCCCAAATGTTCCTCAAGCCCGGCGATTTGCCGGCTCACCGCGCCCTGGGTGATGTGCAGCTGTTCACCGGCGCGGGTGAAATTGCAGCATTGGGCCGTGATCAGAAAGGTGTGCAAGGCAGGCAGCGGCGGGAGACGTTTCATGTTGAGCTCAGCCATGAATTCAGGACATGGCTAGTATGAGCAGGTTTGCGTTGTGTCCGCCACACGCGCCCGCTTCAATGGCTCATTACTTGAGAACAACAAGAGGGCAGTATCCATGGCGACGTGCGGCGAAGTATTGGTCAAGTTGCTGGAAGCGTATGGGGTTGAGCAGGTGTTTGGCATCCCCGGCGTGCACACCGTCGAGTTGTATCGCGGGCTGGCCAGTTCGCCGATCAACCACGTCACCCCGCGTCATGAGCAGGGCGCAGGCTTTATGGCCGACGGCTATGCGCGCACCAGCGGCAAGCCGGGGGTGTGTTTCATCATCACCGGGCCGGGCATGACCAACATCACCACAGCGATGGGCCAGGCCTACGCCGACTCGATCCCGATGCTGGTGATCTCCAGCGTGCAATCGCGCAGCCAGTTGGGTGGCGGGCGTGGCAAGTTGCACGAATTGCCGAACCAAAGCGCATTGGTGGCAGGCGTTGCCGCGTTTTCCCACACCCTGATGTCGGCAGCCGAGTTACCCGGCGTGCTGGCCCGTGCTTTTGCGCTGTTTCAGGCCGGTCGTCCACGGCCGGTGCACATTGAGATCCCGCTCGACGTGCTGGTAGAAAATGCCGACGCCTTGCTCGACAGCCAACCCGTCAGCATCGCGCGCCCTGGGGCGGCCCCGGCGGCAGTGGAACAGATGAGCCAGCGCCTGATCGAGGCCAAACGCCCGCTGATCCTGGCCGGTGGCGGGGCGATCGACGCCGCGCCCGCGCTGCTGCAATTGGCCGAGCGGTTGGGTGCGCCGGTGGCGCTGACGATTAACGCCAAGGGCATGCTGCCAGCCTCTCACCCGTTGTTGATCGGCTCCACGCAAACGCTGGTGGCCACCCGGGCATTGGTGGCTGAGGCCGACGTGGTGCTGGCGATTGGCACCGAACTGGCCGAAACCGATTACGACGTGACCTTTGCCGGAGGCTTTGAGATCCCCGGTGCCTTGTTGCGCATTGATATCGACCCGGATCAAACCGTACGCAATTACCCGCCAGCACTGGCTTTGGTGGCCGATGCGCAACTGGCTGCCGAAGCTTTGCTGGCGCGTATCAGCGCGCAAGCATTGCCCGAGCGCGAGGCGGATTGGGGGGCCGCACGGGCTGCGCGTTTGAACACTGAATTGGCGGCTGTTTGGGATGAGCCGACCCGTGCCCAAACGCATTTTTTGCAGACCGTATTTGATGTGCTGCCCAATGCTGTGTGCGTGGGTGATTCGACCCAGCCGGTGTACACCGGCAACCTCACGTTCAACCCCGATCAGCCTCGGCGCTGGTTTAACTCATCGACGGGTTACGGCACCCTCGGCTATGCCTTGCCAGCCGCCATCGGCGCCTGGCTGGGGCGCACTGCCAACGGCCAGCAGCCTGGCCCGGTGGTCTGCCTGATCGGTGATGGCGGTTTGCAGTTCACCTTGCCAGAACTGGCCAGCGCCGTTGAAGCGCGCACGCCAATCATCGTCTTGTTGTGGAACAACCAGGGCTACGGCGAGATTAAAAAGTACATGCTCAACCGCGACATCGAACCAGTGGGCGTCGACATCTACACCCCGGACCTGGTCGGCGCCGCCAAAGCGCTGGGTTGCACGGCCTTGGCGGTTGAGGGCGAGGCGCAATTGCGCGCCGCGCTGGTCAGCGCCGCTGAGCGCCAAGGGCCGACCGTGATTGAAGTCGACGAGCACCTCTGGCAGCAGGCGTTGGCCTTATAAACTTCTGCGCAGGCGCGCCAGATCCCGTGCGGGCGGCGCGCCGAACTGGCGGCTGTATTCGCGGCTGAATTGCGAGGCGCTTTCATAGCCCACGCGATACCCGGCCGCCGAGGCGTCCAGCCCTTCACTGAGCATCAGCCGCCGCGCTTCGTTGAGGCGCAGTTGCTTTTGATACTGCAACGGGCTCATGGCGGTCATCGCCTTGAAGCGGTGATGCAGCGTCGACACACTCAAATTGGCCTCACGGGCCAGGCTGTCGATGCGCAACGGTTGCTCGAAATGATCATTGAGCCAGGAAATCGCACGGCTGACGCGGTGGGTCTGGCTGTTCTCGCTGGCAATTTCGTACAAACGGTAGCCCTGCGGGCTGCGCAGCAAGCGGTACAAAATCTCACGGCGAATCAGGGGCGCCAGCATGGCGATGTCTTTCGGCGTGTCGAGCAGCCGCGTCAGGCGCAGCAAGGCATCAAGCATCGGCGGGTCGAGGGGTTCAACGTACAGCCCGCACCCGGCGGGGCGTGAGGGCACACCCATGGGGCCCGCTTCGCTGAGCAAGGTGGTGATTTCTACCGGGTCAATGTCCAGGCGCAAGGCCAGAATGGGTTTTTCGGCAGAGACTTCCAGCACGCGACCACTGATGGGCATCGACACCGACACCACCAGGTAATTGAGCGGATCATAGGCGAAGTACTCATCCCCCAGACGCACCTCTTTATTGCCCTGAGCCATCACGCACAGTGCAGGTTTTGGCAGGCTGGGTGAAAAGTCGCTGGGCAGGCTGTAACGCGACACGAACAGCGCCTTGATGCGGGTCTCAAACGAGCCGTCTTGCTGGGTGTGCCGGGTTATCAGGTCGGCCAGTTCCACGCGCTGTTTTTCAAGCGCGCTGTCGAGCGCAGGTCGCGGTGTTTCTGGCACAGACATGGGAGGCATCCTCGATCAAGCAGTTGAAGGCCCACAGCTTAAGTTTGTGCAAGGCGCAGGGGTAGCCAATTTCTGCTGCAGACTTGCCTGATCCTGCCAGCGCTGACGAATAGAGGCTGATTTGGCCCGCTACAGCGCGGCCCTATTGCTCGAAATTCCGATCGGCGGCCCGGCGCGCGCAAGTGCACAGCGGGGCGGAGTAAGCGGTGGTTTTGCAGAATCGTGCAAGTCTGGGGCAGGAATCGACTAACGGCGCTTGAGCACCGGCCCTTAAGCTTTGAACCTTCCCCTCACGCCACTTTCCTTTGTGGAGGCCTCCATGCCCCAGTCCTATGCCGTCAGTCACATGACTCTGGTCCGCGCGCGCGCAGGGTGTTCGGCCCAGGTTCATGCGTGCTTGAAACAACTGATCGAACCGACGTTGAAAACACCGGGTTGCCTGCACTTTGCCTTGCAGCACTGTGACAGTGACCCGTTGTTGTGGCATGTCGCGGGCTATTGGCAAGATCAATGTGCAATGCAGGCGTACTTCAACTCACCGTTGATGGACGTGTTCAGCACGTTGCTCAACCAGAACGTGGTCGACAGTCTGGATTTTCAGACCTTCAACGAACAGGCCTCGGCGCAGATGCGCAAGCGCGCCAGTTAAACGGGTAGAATGGCGCTTTTTTCACTGGCCGGAATGTGAAACATGGCGCGTAAAGAGTTCAAGCATTTTGAAGCGGTATCAGCGGTTGTCCCGGTTGAACTGGGGGTTGCGGGTGCCTACCACGTGGCCATTGCCGTCAAGGCCTTGTACGAAGGTGGGGCACCGCGCTTTCACACGCTGTTGACCGATCAGGTATTCAAGACCGCCACGGCCGCAGATGCCGCCGCAGAGCAGCAACTTGAACACCTCAAAGACGTCACCGAAGACGGCGAGCTGGTCTGGTAATTATTTAGGGCGGTGCATTCTGAACAAGGCTTCAGGGCCCAACTGGAAATAATCCGCCGGGCCGCCGCCACGCAAAATAGGCTCAGCGGCTGCTGTGTCGTAAATGCCGTCCTTGAGCAAGTGCTTGGCGATGTGCACCGCCACCACTTCACCCAGAATCAACCAACTCGGCACCAACTCTTTGTCGGCTCGTTGCAGCTGAATGATCTGCGTCACCTTGCATTCAAACGACACGGGCGTTTCAGCCACCCGCGGCACGCTCACCACGCGTGAGGCCACGGTCGTCAACCCAGCCAACGCAAACTCATCGACCTCTGGCCCGACCGGCGCGCAGCTTTGGTTCATCGCCTCGGCCAACGGGCGCGTGGCCAGGTTCCAGACAAACTCACCGGTTTGCTCAATGTTATTGAGGCTGTCTTTGCGGCCCACGCTGCAAAAACCAATGATCGGCGGGATGTAATTGAAGGCGTTAAAAAAGCTGTACGGCGCCAGGTTCAACTGACCTTGGGCGTCTTGCGACGATATCCAGCCAATCGGGCGCGGCCCGACAATGGCGTTGAACGGATCATGGGGCAATCCATGGCCCTTGGATGGTTCGTAGAAATGAATATCGTCATGCATGGCAGGCATCCGCAAACAGCTGAGATAGAGGGGCCATAGTCTGCTAGCCATTTGCCCCGAAGACAATCGCAAGCCCCAAAAATGACTAAGCCCGGCCGAAGCCGGGCTGTGGGGTCACCCGCAGGTGTTAGCTGAAGCGGGCACCTTGGGTGCGGTCATAACCATCTTCGGCAAAGGTCGCTGAGCGAGTGTTGTCAAAGCCGTCTTCTGCCAGAGTGGCCGAGTGAGTGCGGTCGTAGCCGTCTTCAGCAAAGCTCGAAGAGTGGGTGCGGTCGTAACCGTCGGCAGCAAAGGTGGCAGAGCGGGTGTTGCTGTAGCCATCTTCAGCAAAAGTTGCCGACTGAGTGCGGTCAAAGCCATCCGCGGCGAAGGTGTTGAAAGCCAGAACCGAGAGGGCAGCGGCGAGGATAAATTGGGTTTTCATGATAGTGCTCCTTGTTGCAGTAATCGGGTTGGTGTCGCTATGGGTTTAAGACTACGCCGATTATTTTGATTAAAAATCGCAAAAAATTGCCTTAAGTAATCAGTTAATTCGATATATAGCGCCGCGCGAAAACAAGGTAGAGGGCTGCTCTACATTCCGTTCAGGCGTTATGTCGGGCAGTGGTCTTTGAGGTTTCGCTGAGATTGATAGTGGGCTAACAAAATTAACTGACTATTAATTCAAGAAAATCGAATCAGCGGTGTTGCGGGGGGAGGGGGAAGGGAGGCAATCCAGGCCCTGCAAGAACCCGTCATCGGGCTCCTGCAGGCCAGGACATCACGCTAAGGCAAGGCTTAGTCGGTGGTGATGCGCGAGTGAGTGCGCGTGTCTTTCATGGTCGCGTACACCAGCAGCGAGCAGGCGATGCACGCTGTCACGTACCAGTAGTAGCCGGTTTCCATGCCTGCGCTCTTGAACCACAGCGCGATGTATTCAGCGGTACCGCCGAAGATCGACACCGTCAGTGCGTATGGCAGGCCAACACCCAGTGCGCGGATTTCAGTCGGGAACAACTCGGCCTTTACCACGGCGTTGATCGAGGTGTAACCGCTGACGATGATCAGGGCGGCCATGATCAGGAAGAACGCGCCCCACCAGGTGGTGATGGTGTGCAGGGTGGTCAGGATCGGCACCGTGAACAGGGTACCCAGCACGCCGAAGGCAATCAGGATCGGGCGACGGCCGATCTTGTCAGACAGCCCGCCCACCAGCGGCTGGATGCACATGAACAAGAACAGCGTGGCGGCTGAAATCGTGGTGGAGTCCGAGATGCTCATCCCGACCGTGTTCACCAGGTATTTCTGCATGTACGTGGTGTAGGTGTAAAACGCCAGTGTCCCGCCCATGGTCAGGCCAACCACGGTCAGCAGCTCTTTGGGGTGGCGCATCAGCGTGCGCATCGCGCTTTCTTTTTTCTCGACCTTGACCTTCTTGAACGACTCGGTCTCTTGCATGCCGCGACGCAACCACAGCGCGACCACGGCGCACAAGGCACCGATCACAAACGGAATACGCCAGCCCCAGCTGTACAGCTGCTCTTCAGTCAGGGTTTGTTGCAGGATGATCAACACGCCCAGCGCGATGAGCTGGCCCGAGATCAGGGTCACGTACTGGAAGCTGGAGAAGAAGCCACGACGCTCCTTGGTGGCCATTTCACTGAGGTAAGTGGCCGAGGTGCCGTATTCGCCACCCACCGACAAACCTTGCAGCAAACGGGCGAACACCAGCAATACCGGGGCCCAGACGCCAATGGTCTCGTAGCCAGGGGACAGGGCGATGACCAGCGAGCCGAAACACATCAGCAAGACCGACGCCATGAGGGCGGCTTTACGGCCTTTACGGTCTGCGTACAGACCCATCAGCCAGCCACCGATAGGGCGCATCAAAAAGCCCACGGCGAAAATCGCGGCGGTGTTGAGCAATTGAGCGGTGGTGTCGCCTTTGGGGAAAAAGGCCTTGGCGAAGTACAGCGAGAACGCGGCGTACACGTACCAGTCGTACCATTCGACCATGTTGCCGACCGAGCCACTGAAAATGGACTTGATGCGGCTGGAGGTGGTTTTGGCTTGGGGTGCTGCAGACGCAGACCCGGCAGGCAGGGTGCTTGAGTTATCCATTGAATGGATCCTTGTTTTCTTGGTTTTGTTATAGCGCGGCAAAACGCGAGCTTGCGGGGGCTATAGCAGAACTTGTGCCAAGGCTTGAATGCCCGGTTTACAAGGGTTTCAAACAAGGAATGAGCGGGAATCCGCTGGTTGGTGATTATGCGTAAGCGGAAATCCGCCTACAGATCACAAATCTGTAGGAGGGGCCGCCCCGCCTTCGACGCCGCGCTGTCGCGCAGCAAACAGGCCGCCGAGTATCTTCAGCATCCCCCAATCGGTTCCCTCTCCTTCGGGAGAGGGCTAGGGTGAGGGGGCTCTTGACTTGAGTACATATCCGTTGCTGCGGCAACGGCCACTTAGGGTTCCGGCCTTACGCCGCGTCACTTTGCAAAAGCGGCAAAGTAACCAAAACGCTTTTGCCCCTACCCCTCGGTGCCTCGCTTTGGCTCGGCATGCCCTCACCACAGGCCTTGCTCCGTGGGCCCGCCGCGATCGGCCATCCATGGCCGTGTCGCGGCTAACCCGGCGTCCTGCCGGGTTACCCACTGCGCAAAACCTGCGTTCGGCCAGCGTGGTTTAATGGGGCCTTTTAGATCAAGATCAAAAGCAAGATCTAGATCAAAAGATCGCGAGCAAGCTCGCTCCTACAAATGAATTGTTTTATTCAGCATTCAAAAACGCTTCGCGCACCAAGCCATGGCGCTGCATCTTTTCATTCAGGGTGCGGCGGGGCAGTTGCAGTTCGTTGAGCACGGCCTTGATATCGCCTTTGTGGCGCGTCAACGCCGCCCGCAAGCATTGCGCTTCAAAGGCTTCTTGCTGCGCGACCAGCGATTGGCTTGCGTCAATGTCATCGAACTGCGGCTCGCCCAGCCCCAGCACGTGCCGCTCGGCGGTGTTCGCCAGTTCGCGCACATTGCCCGGCCAGTGGTGGCTGAGCAAGTGCGCCAGATGCGGCCCGGTCACGGGCGGGGCGCTGCGCCCCAGCCGTTCTGCGGCCTGGCGGGCGAACGCCTCATACAACAGGGCAATGTCTTCGCGGCGATCACGCAACGGCGCCAGTCGCAGTTCGGCCACGGTCAGGCGATAGGCCAGGTCTTCACGAAAACGCCCGGCCCGCGCTTCGTCGAGCAAGTCCGGTTTGGTGGCGGCCACTACGCGCAAATCCACAGGGATGCTCTGGTTGGAGCCCAAACGCTCCAATTTTTGCTCCTGCAACACCCGCAGCAATTTGGCTTGCTGGGCCAGGGGCATGCTCTCTATCTCATCGAGAAACAACGTGCCGCCGTCGGCGTATTCCAGCTTGCCGATACGTTTGCCCTGGGCGCCGGTGAAGGCACCGTTTTCATGGCCAAACAGCTCGGCCTCAAACAGTTGCTCAGGGATGGCCGCACAGTTCAACGCCACAAAGGGTTTGTCTGCACGCGGGCCAAAGTCATGCAGGCAGCGGGCGACCAGTTCTTTGCCGCTGCCGGTTTCGCCACGGATCAGCACGTTGACCGGCAATGGCGCCAAATCAATGATCTGTCGGCGCAAGGTCTGCACGCTGCGTGACACGCCGAGCAAGCGCCCGTCAATCTGTTCGCGCAGGTCGGCCTGTTCATGCAGGCGGCGGTTTTCCAGGACCAGTTGGCGCTTTTCCAGGGCCCGGCGCAGGCTGCTGAGCAGCGCTTCGGGGCTGAAGGGTTTTTCCAGAAAGTCGTAGGCGCCATCGCGCATGGCCTCGACGGCCATCGGCACGTCGCCATGCCCGGTCAGCAGAATCACCGGCAGGTCCGGGTCCAGTTGCTGCAACTGGCTGAGCAGGGCGAGGCCTCCCATGCCGGGCATGCGCACATCACTGACCACCACCCCGGCAAAGTGCGGCGGCAGCTGGCGCAGGCAGTCTTCGGCGCAACTGAAC
The DNA here is from genome assembly GCF_001043025.1 of Pseudomonas helleri. Classification (GTDB taxonomy): domain Bacteria; phylum Pseudomonadota; class Gammaproteobacteria; order Pseudomonadales; family Pseudomonadaceae; genus Aquipseudomonas; species Aquipseudomonas helleri. Next base: position 199,116 of record NZ_JYLD01000007.1, read on the forward strand.
AGCTGCACCGCAAACCCGCTCAGGCTTAGCCATTGCTCCACGGCACTGCGAATACTGGCCTCATCATCGACCACGATCACTGAATTGAGCATGCTTCAAGAGTCCTGTGCGATCGGCAGCGTCAGCGTAAACAGCGCGCCCTCGCCCTGGTTGCTGGCGGTCAGACGGCCGCCGAGTTCGTGAACAATGGCGTAAGACACCGCCAGCCCGAGCCCCAGTCCGTCGCCCACCGGCTTGGTAGTGAAAAACGGATCGAAGATTTTACCCAAATGCTCTTCGCGAATCCCGCCGCCACTGTCGCTGACGGTCAAGTGCCAGACCTGCTGATCCGCCTCGATACGGATTTCTAAACGTTTGTTCGGTGCATCGCGCAGGGCATCCAGTGCGTTGCGCAGCACGTTGATCAGCACTTGCTCCAGGCGAATCGCGTCACCGCGCACCCAGGCCGGGCGCGTGAGGTCCACGTGCAGGTCAATGGCTTGCTCCTGCAAACGCGGCTCCAGCAGGTGTAAGGCATGGTCGACGACGGTCGCCAGATCAAGCTTTTCACGCAGGCCGCTGGGGCTTTGCCGGGCGTAGGTCTTAAGGTGCCCGGTGAGCGCGGCCATGCGCGTGAGCATGTTGTCCAGTGGCGCCAGGGCCTGGTAAGCCTCGTCGATGCGGCCGTGATCGAGCAACAGGCGCAAGGTCGCCAACTGCATGCGCTGGGCAGTGAGCGGCTGGTTGATTTCATGGGCGAGCGCGGCAGACATCTGGCCCAGCGCCGCGAGCTTGGCCGATTGCACCAGGCCGTCCTGGGCGGTGCGCAAGTCGCGGGTGCGGTCTTCGACCAGTTGCTCAAGCTCGGCCCGGTTGCGCTGGCGTAACCGCGACAGGCGCCAGCGCTGCAGCAAAAACAGCCCCAAAAACACCACAGTCAGCCACAGGCCAACCCCGGCGAGGGCGGCATTGCGGCGGTCTTCGGCTGAGATGTCCGGGCGCCGCAGTAAATGCAGGGTCCAGCCTTCGGCGCTGAGCGCCAGCGACTCCCACAGATAGTCTTGCGAGCCGTCCGGGCCTTCGGTGCGGGTCAGGAAGCTGTTGTCGTCAAAGCTGCGCAAGGTGCGGGTGTTCAGCGGCGTTAGCGGCTGTTTGTGGTACTGGCGGGTGACGGTGATTTCGCTGCGGTCCTGATCAGACAACGGCCGCAAATGACGATAGCGCCAGCCCGGCTGGTTGGCGATAAAGACAATGCCCTTAGCATCGCTCACCAGCAAAATGTCGTTGCCATGGCTCCATTCGCGCTCCAGCTCCGGGAACTCCAGCTTGACCACCATCGCGCCCAAAAACTTACCCTGGGCATCGTGAATGGCGCTGGATAAAAAGTAACCGGGGATACCGCTGGTCACGCCTACGGCATAAAAGCTACCGGTACCTTCGACCAGGGTTTGCTTGAAATAGGGGCGAAACGCGTAATTGTGGCCGACATAACTGTTGGCGGTGTTCCAGTTACTGGCCGCCACGGCCAGCCCGGTATGGTCCATGAGCTCAAGGGTCGAGGACTTCGCCGCGCCGTTAATGCGCTCCAGCTTGCGGTTGAGTGCGCATTGCAGCTCGGGCGTCATCGGGCCACTAAAGGCCGTGATCAATTCGGTGTCCAGCGCCAGCACAGCGGGCAGGGCGCGGTAGCGTTCAATCAAGGTATGCAAAGAATTGGCATACAGGTTTAACTGCTCGGGCCCGCGCCTGGCGCTTTCTTCCAGCGCATGGCGCTCGGCCTGATGCATCGCCCAGCCGCCAGCCAGAGCGGCGCCGATCACAATCAGCAGGGTATACAGGGCCAGACGCAGGTGGCGAGCAGTCGCAGGCATAAGGGGCAGGGGCATGAATGGGGGGCGCAAACCATAGCATGGCGGCGATCTACCTAGCAGTTCTGCCAGTAGGCAAACACTGAAATTGTTTGAATGCTCAGGGCTCACTCTTAAGTTTGAGGTCAGTCTGATGCCATCCTCCCAAAATAGAGATCTATACCGTTATATTTATGACCCTTTGGATCGGTTATCGAGTTGTGGTAATGCGCCAACGGTAATGGCTCAGCGTTTTCATAACATCAATCGATTATCTACGTTAGTTCAGGGGGCGCTGAAAGAGAGCGTTTTTCAGACTAAAGATTATTTGTTAGCTCACCAGCGTTCTTACTTGACGGATGACACCGTTTTGCTGGTGACAGATAGAGGGCGCACTGTCTTAAATCCGTCATATGTTAGGTCTGATAAAAGCGTGGCTTATTGCCCTTACGGCTATAGAGCATCCGCTGGTGGTAAATATGTGTTACTTGGTTTTAATGGCGAATGCGCTGATCCTGTGACCGGTCATTATCTTTTGGGTAATGGTCATCGAGCCTTTAATCCAGTGTTGATGCGTTTCAATAGTCCAGACAATCTCAGCCCGTTTAGGGAGGGCGGAATAAATGCCTATGGATACTGCGGGGGAGACCCGATTAATCGCACTGATGAAGATGGGCATGCTTGGCGTTTCTGGGGGGCACTTAGAAAAAGGTGGAGCGCAGTGTTTAAGACCACAGAGCCTTTACCTACTCATCGCTCACTGAATTCTTCGGAAGGGACGCAAGTGTGGCGAGCTGCGAGTGAGAATTACGATCGGCTAGGTGCAAAACGCAAGATCTTAAAAAATAAAGCTAAAGATGAGAGTCTATTTTTAAAGCAAAGAAATAAAGCATCTTCGGCGTCTAAAGCCTTACTGCCGGAATGGAAAGAAGCTAGAAAAAACGTAATGTTGACTGTGAATACTGAGTCACCCTTCATGACAGGGCCTGCAGTGGTCTCTTCTAGTAAATCGTTATACAAAGTTGGATTTAATGATGTTGTGAGCGTTCAGGCATTTTATTCTCGTGAATATATAGGGGCGGGGCTGGATGGGAAGCTGATAACGGTCGCAGAAGAGTCTATTAGTGTTCGGCGATTTGAATCGAACTTGTCTGAGGTGAAAGAAAAAATCCGCCAATTTGAATGATTTTTTAGTCATGGCTTAGAGTGTTTTGATGGGTGGGGATTTTACACCTGCTAATACTTCAACTCACACCTTGCCTCACTCAACCGTGAAGCCTATAGTCCCCCGGTCGCCCACATGGCGACCGGGTTTGGCGACTCGTAGACAATGTGCGAAAGCTCTTTGCTGATTGCAGGAGTATTCGTGTGCGCATCATGCTGTTATGGCAGCTGTGCGTGGGAGATCTTCGGGTCTGCCGGTTCATTTGTCTCGGTTCGCCAACCTGCGTACAGCTGCCACCTGATCGTTTGGCGACGATCAGGTGGTGGTCTTTCCTTACCGACAAATGAGGCTACATCCTATGAGCACTACTATTCCCATGACCGCCATCGACTGCCTGATCCCGTGCATGTTGATCGACACCCAAACCCCACCCGATGTGATTCACGCCAACGCCGCTGCGCGGATTCTGGCCGTCACCCACTTGCTTGAAAGCGTGAGCCGCCTTGAGGGCTTTAACGCGGACAGCGTCGACCTTAAACACATCACTGAGGCTGCGGCGCTGTTGTTGCGCGATGGCTGCGATTTGATGGACGCACTGGGGCGCCGCTTGCAGGCGCAATGATCCCCGACCCCATGTATTGATCGCTGTCACAGACTGCGACTTTTGACGCTCACGCAGGTTCAAAAGATCGCAGCCGTGGGCCGTTATCTATGTAGTGCATGTCCCGAAGGTGGGGTTGCTACGTTGGCGCATTCCTCCAACGGAGTCATATCCATGACCAGTCGATCACCCGCGGTTCGCCAACGCGCACCGTTGCTCCTGTCCAGTACCCAGTGGGCGCAGAAAGAAGCCCTTGCTTATGTGTCGGCCATTTATGAAGAGCAATTCGCTTCACTGACGCTCGAACAGAAAAAGCGCTACCCCGAACTGTTCAAGCGCTGTGAGCAGTCGCTAAAGAACCTGGATCAGGAACTCAAGCGTCTAAAAGATACGTTCAAGACCACTCATCTGGCACAGCTCAAAAGCGAGCTAAAAACACTTCTGGGGGTGGATATCGACCCCGAAAAGGCGCGAATTTATACGCGCTACCGTGAAGAGGTGGAGGAGGACTTTATTGAGTATCTCGCGCGACTGAGGGGCGATAAAAGTGCCACTCAGGCACCCACGTTCAGGCCCACGCCTTCACGTACGCCGCGCGCGCTGGATGAGTCAAAATTTAAAGAGCACCTTAAATCGGTGTCCCTCTGGGATGCCGCGTGCGAGAACTTCAGCTACCGAACCGACTCGTTACTGCTCAAGCCTTTTAGCTATGAACAAGCCAGCTTTATTGACTACAACAGTGACTTGCCGGGGCACCCGGCGGGGCCGTTTATTGCCATTGTGCGCTCGCTGGATCTCGGCACTCAATTAAAGGCCGTCCTGGATGCAGCTGTCGGCCCTGGCGGGTCTTTGTACCAACGCGCCGAGGAGGTGGTGAGTAGCTGTTTTGAGTTCGAGTTGCTGGAGGCTTTGCGAACCCCGCGCCAGTCAAAACTGTTTAAAGATGAGCATGACAAGCTGGCCTCGATGTTCAAGGGTGAAACGCCAGCGCACATCTGGCCTGTTTCAATGAGCACGACCAAGAAGGAACTTAGTCTCAACCCTTTGCAGTTAGCCAGAAGCGCTGACACGTCTCTGTTGTTTGGCGATGAAGACAGCTTCGATTATGTAAAGGATGTCGATATACCTCTGCCGCCGTTTAGCAGCAGCAGGGAAAATGAGATGGACCCCCCGCTGTTTATGATCAAGCTCGAAGGCGAGTGGGGCGTTTACAGTTATTTCCCGCAGCGCCTGGGAGGTGCGCTGCGTTGGCACAAAGATGTGCCCGACGCGTTTTCCCACTTTCTTAACCAGATCAAATATGACTATCGCAAAGGGCAATTGGGCTGGTTTACCCAACAGCTGTCGTTGAAAGACTTGGGCTTTTTCAGCAAGTTGCTGAGTAAAGAAGCCAAGCCCAAAGGGCTGACATGGCTGGCGGGTGTTTTGTATGACAGTTTCACGAGTGTTTTCCCCGAGGCCGATCTGGACAGCCTGCGCCTGTTTGTTGAAATGAGGCTGTCCGACTCGCCGGGCATTGTGCCCTTCATTACCCATCGTCACCTGCACCGTTACCGCGCTAACTTGAGCCAGTTGGCCACCCGTAAGTCCGTACGCGACTGGCAAGCGTTCAAAGATGCGCTGAGTGATATCGCCAATGAGGTGCTCGGTATGCTGACCACGCCTGTGCCGGGGGGCGTGCAGGGGCTCAACAAGATCATGCAGGTCGCAGTGTTCGGCTCGCTGAGCTATAGCGTTGTGCAGGGGGTGATGCAGGCTGTTAAAGGCGAGTCCACGACCTTTGCCAGTGCGATGGCCGATACCGCAGACCTGCTGATCAACGCCCGGTTGATCGGGGTGGCCAGCCGGGTACACCGCCAACGCATGAGCACGCTTTGGAATACCCTTGGCCAGCCACGCAAGGTCACCCGTGCGGACGGTACGGCCGAGCTGTGGAGCCCGCAGTTAACGGCTTACCCGCACCTGGCGGCGCTCGATAACCTGACACCCAACAGCGAAGGCCTGTATGAGCGTGATGGCAAGGTCTACGCCAAGGTGCAGGAGGGCGATCAGACGGTGGCGGTTGAAGTCACTTACGACCCGAAGGCCCAACATTACGCGTTGAAAGCAGACAACGCACAAGCCTTCACGCCTGCCGTGAAATACGACCCCGTGCACCAGGTGTGGCACCTGGCGCTGGACGATGTTCAAGCACTGGGCGACGCACAGCTGTTGCAGCGCATGTTGCCCGGTAACACGCCTGACGCGGCTCAAGGGCAGATTGAGCGGCTGCTGGACATTACCGGCACCCCCCGCGAGCAGTTGCTCAACGTCTGGCAAGGCGAGCTGGTCTCTGGCCCGTTGGCCGATGGTGTTCGCCGTTTGCACGCAGACCAGTTGATCGACAGGATCATCAACGAGCTGCCGTTGCGCGGGGAAATGCCGGCCAACGCGGACAGCGCCGTGTTGGCCCTGTTGACCCAGTTGCCTGACTGGCCGGCCGATACCGTGCTCGATGTGTTCAACCAGCAGGGCCAGTTGGTCGAGACGTATGGCCAGGACCCGCAGGCCGGAACCTTTCAGAGCCACGTTGAACTCAAGCGTCTGGATCATGGCACGTATGTCGCCAGGCACGATGCCACCCAGGGCAGCGCCCAAGTGGAGCAGATGTTCAGCTTGATTCTGGATCAACTGTCGGCCGAGTCCCCCCTTGGGCGTAATGGCAATCCCGATATCAGCAAAACCGGCCGAATTGCCTCGGTGCGTGAGCAAATCGCTAACCTGGCTCGTGACGACAAAACCTTGCTGTTCCAAGCCTTCACCGTGCTGGAAGGGCACAAGCGCAGTGATCCGGTGGCCAGTTCAGACCCGGCCAAACAGTATTTGCCGTTGGTCTGCCCCCCGCTGTCGGAGTCGACCACAGCGTTGTTGGCCAAGTTACACGAGCTCAACCCGTCGTTGTCGATTGAGAGCCTGGAGACGTTGCTGGAGGCTCATCCGTTCAATACCTACGCTGTGACACGGGCGCTGGAGCATAACGCCCAGCCTTTGGCGTTTGACTACGCCTCCGAGCGCTTAAAGACAAAACTGCGGACCGATCTGGCGCTGGACACTATTTATCACCGTCGTGCCTTTAACTCTGATGGCGATCTGTGGGTGCGTGAGTTTGCCCGCGGCGTATTGCACGACAAGCTGGGTCGCCAGTTGGTGGTTGTGGAAGCAACCCGTACGCCACAATTACCAGCCCCGATTGCCACTGGGCCAGATGACACCACCGTGGTGCTGACCCACCAGGGGCATGGGGTGTATCAGGCCACTAATTTGCACACTGGCGAGTTGGTAACGTACTCCCAGACCCCTGACAGTTTTTTCTTGGCGCTCAGTCAGTTTTTGAGCCATGAAGAGCGTCAAACACTGGGTGGGGCTGGCGCCAGCATCGACGGCCTGCGCCAGACCTTGGGTGATGCCATGCGTGCCAATCGCCAGGCCAATGGTGAGGTGAACCTGTGGGACACCACCACGGCCCAGTATGAACGCGACGTACCACTGTCGTTTCAACAGCCCCCGGGTGAGTTGGGGCTCTATGACGTCCAGGGCAAGGCCTATGTGGCCTTGTACGGCGCGGCTTACCAGGTTGAGTTTGACCGCGTCATTCACAAGTGGCGTATGGTGCATCCCGATAAGCCCGGTGTGAATACCCCCATTCTGGAACACAACTACAAGGGCGCCTGGCGTCAGCAAACCGAGCGGCCGCAACAGTGGGACGGGCTGAAGTTATTGCGTCGCTTGCGTGCCCAGCGGTCCACTTTCAGCGATGAGGTGGGGCGCCAGATCATGACCGTGAGCCACACGGATGAAGGGGTATTGCGCCGTGTGCATATCAATAACCTCGCGCCGCCACCTTTGCTGATGGACACCTGGAAGCGTTTCAAGATTGAGGATGACATCAATGACTTTGTTAACAACATGCAGGCCCATCACACGCTGTCCAAGGCGAGCGGTGATTTTCAACTGTTGCTGATTCAAAGTCTGCCGGGCTGGCCCCGTAACATAGTCCTGCAAATAACCGATGCCCAAGGCGCGGTCATGAAGGAATACGGTGCTGATCTGGACAGCGCCTTGCCGCGCATCCGCATGTCCATTGAAGCCTCGCGCAATGGGCGGTTCCTGCGCACCTTGCTGATGAACCTGAATGAGGCCGACACCCGTGCGTTGTTGGGGGAGTACAACCCGATCATTGAGAACCGGATGCTGGCCCTGGCAAAGAAAATCGCCGCCCACGCGTTAAAGCGTGAAGCCAACCTGTTCAGGTCGATCTACGAGAACCAGGAGCACAGTGCAGATCCGCACGTGCAGCTTGTGCAAAAGCAGCACCCGCATTTACCCAAAAGCGTTATCGAACACGTGGTTCTGCATGTCTCACGACATGAGCGCATCCATTACCTGGATAAAGGGCTGGTGCCGCCACGTGTCACCGAGCAGCTGCAATGGACGGCCAAAGAAGTCAGGCTGGCCCGCGCCTACGAGGGCTTGTACCTTAACGCCACGGCGACGCCGGACAGCGAAAAATTCACGCTGCACCTGTTGAAGTCGCTACCGGGGTGGCCGGGTGACGTGAGCATTGAAGTGCGTGACGCCAGTATCACCGGCAAAGTGCTTGACCGTATTGGCGCCGAAGATGCTCCGGCGACGCGGGTGTTGGTCCTGCGCGATGGCCGTTACCGTGCCTGGTCACGCGAAGGCCAACCGGTAAACCCGGAGTCTGTGAATGGCAATAATTTGCTGTCGTCGATTCTGCATGCGCTGCAACCCACTGAACGGGCAGCAATGGGTGTCAAGGATGTCAGTGACACGCACAGCCTGAACTAAAAGATTCAGGCATTGGCTGTCGCACATCGGGCCAATCTACGTGCGCTGTTAGGTCTGGAGCCGCCCGCACCGCCTCGTAAACCCCCGATGAATGTTGATCGTGAGTTTACGGTTTACCCATTAACGGTAACGCTGGATAACGCCACTCATCCCTTGTCGTTGATCCGCGAGGCGCGGGACCTGTACCCGAGCATGGACTATGGAGAGACGATCGACTTCCTCGATACGTTAGGCGCAACGCCAGCCGAGCGCGAGGCGGCACTTGTCCAAAGGCGTGCTCAATTTCAAATGCTGCAAGGCGAGCTCAGTGTCTGGGAACAAATCCAGCTGTATCCCTACGGCACGAGCCACATGGGGGTAGCGGCTCCTGGCCACCGTGCGCAGGCGAGGGCGAGGATCGAGAGTGCCTGGCGCCGCGAAAGCGACCTCTCTGTGATGGAAGATACGGGTGACATCGTAGGCTTTGAGCTCGATTTGTCTGGCCTGGATATCGGCGACCTTCCTGCGATAAGCGGTGATTTCAGCCACGTTGGCGCATTGCAGATGGAGGGGATGAACTTGCGCAGTGGTTCGAACGAGTTTCTCGCCAGTTTTACCCAGTTACGCCTGTTGGACATGTCCAATAATCGTATTGAGCATATGCCTGCCGCGATTGCTGAAATGCCTCTGTTGATGTCACTTGAGCTGATGGACAACCGCATCACTCTCACGCCAGAGACGGCACAGCAACTGGCGAATCTTTCGAATTTGCGGGCACTGAGCCTGAGTGGCAACCCCTTGGGCATCAGCCCGGACGTCAGTCAGATGCTTGATTTGCACAGTCTGGACCTGAGCAATACGGGTATTAGCCAGTGGCCCAATGGTTTATGGGCGCTGCCTCATATCGAGTGGGCGAACCTGAGAGACAATGTAATGACGACCATCCCTGACGCTGTGTTTGAGCCGCAATGGACGGTTGGGGCTAACCGGTCGACGTCCATTTCCGGGAATCCGCTGGATGCTCCAACGCGTAATCGTCTTATTGCTTATTGGGCCCAAGGCCACAGTGATTTTGGCTACGGGCCGACGATTGCGCACAGCTTTAATCAGCTTTCCCTTAACGCTCAAGTACAGAGGGCGGCGAATGATGTTTCACCGTGGTTGCCAAGTGACGCCAGCCCGGCTCAAACCGCAGCCAGAACGCAGCAATGGCAATTGCTGCAAGGCGCGGGAGACAACGTCACAGACTTTTTCCAGACCCTTGCGTTGTTCGCACATGACCGCCGCAAGATGAGTGAGCAGGTGTGGGCAAACCTGACAAACCGTGTATGGACACTGATTGATCAAATGCTGGCCAATACCGCGCTGCGCGAAACCTTGTTGAACAGGATTTTCCGTGAAGAGCGAAGCTGTGGGGATGGGGCCATGGTGCTTCTGGAAAACATGGAAGTTGAAGTGCTGGTTCATGAAGCGCTAAACCGTGCGGGCGATGCACAGCGCGAAGCAGAGTTATTCAACCTGGCCAAGCGCTTGTTCCGGTTAAGGCAAGTTGACCTGCTGTCAGAAGCCGAAGTGGCCAGGCGGGTGGCGGCGGGGGGCAATCCTGATGCCGCGGAAGTGATCCTGTTCTACCGTGTTGAGTTGGCGCAGTCCCTTGATTTACCGACCCAGGCGAGGACGATGTTGTATGCGCCGACTGCAGGTGTCACCCCTGCGCAGATTGCAGCAGCGCGCGCGAGTATTTTGGCGCTGGATGGCAGCCCGACGTTTATGCACGCCATTACGCATGAAAAATTTTGGCGAACTTTTCTGCTGAACAACTATGCCGATCGTTTTGCAACCATCGAGGCCGAGTATCAGCGCGACTACACCAAACTCTCTGAAGAAAGCGGTCTGTCCGATGAGGCGCAGTTGCAAAGGGGGAGTGAGCTGACGCTGGTCAGAGATCAGCAGGTGAACCTGCTGATTGAGGAACTGACGCTAAACGTCTACAAGCCCGCGACCTGATCACCGTGCCGCGCTGGCTTTAATCGCGACGGCGCTCAATAGTTGCTCATCCATCAAGGCAAATTGCCCTTCAAGCTCTTTGTCTTGATGCCACTCATCAGACAAATCCGTGAGCAGCCGCAAGCGCACCTGGCCGTCTTTTGACCAGCTCAGCACTTCGGCGTGCTCAAAGTAAAAGCGCTTGTGCACCAGCGGGTACAAGGCCTTGAACAGGCTTTCTTTGATCGAAAACGTCAGCGTGACGACCAGCGCCTGGTCCTCAACCGGGCCTGCGGCCATGCGTTGCAGCTCATCTGGAGTGAGGATTTCTTTGGCCAAACGTTGAGCGCGATCAAGGCTGAGCCTGTTTTCGAGGTCGATGCCCAACCCCAGCCAGTCACTTTTTAACGCCACCAGTGCCGCCGCACGGCCCTGGCTGTGGGTGATGGCGCCACTGATGTGCCGGGGCCACACGGGGGCGCGGTCTTCACCGATGGCCGGTGTTGCCCGGGTGCCGTCCAGGTGCAGCACCGCATCGCGGGCACACAGACGGCCGGCCAGAAATTCGGCTTGGCGTTTTGCCACTGATCGTTGAATACTCGCAGGCAGGTGCAGGCCGCTGCGGCTAAAGTCGTCCGGGGTCAGTTGCGCCGGGTCGAACGCGGTGCTGCGCCATACGCTACCGGGCAGCGCAATGGGCAAGGGCCAGTCGCAACCAAGCGGCGTGCAACAGGCTGGCAAGTCTGAAGATCTATTCATGGCGTGCATTCTGCTGGCCTTGTGCTGGCGGTGCAATTGTTCAGAGTGTGTTCAGGGCTTACGCCTTATTCTGTAAAGGCTAGGCTGGTAAATGTATAGGTGGTGGACTCACGTCCTTAGTGACGCGACAGGCTTGGGAGAGCGCGATGAAATTGCTGGTGGTTGAAGATGAGGCGCTGTTGCGCCATCACTTGCAAACCCGTCTGACTGAAAGTGGCCATGTGGTCGAGGCGGTGGCCAATGCCGATGAGGCGTTGTACCAGACCGAGCAGTTCAATCACGATCTGGCGATGATTGATTTGGGTTTGCCGGGCATGGGCGGGCTGGAATTGATTCGTCAGTTGCGGGCGCGGGGCAAGACTTTCCCGATCCTGATCCTCACCGCGCGGGGTAACTGGCAAGACAAAGTCGAAGGGCTGGCGGCCGGTGCCGACGACTACGTGGTCAAGCCGTTCCAGTTCGAAGAGCTGGAAGCCCGTCTCAATGCGTTGTTGCGTCGCTCCAGCGGTTTCACCCAGTCGACCATCGTCGCGGGTGGGCTGGTGCTCGACATCAATCGCAAACAAGCGGTGCTGGACGACAAGCCTCTGCCACTGACCGCCTACGAATACCGGATTCTGGAATACCTGATGCGCCATCATCAGCAAGTGGTGGCCAAGGACCGACTGATGGAACAGCTGTACCCGGATGACGAGGAACGTGATCCGAATGTGATCGAGGTGCTGGTCGGGCGCCTGCGTCGCAAGCTTGAGGGGGAAAGCGGCTTTAAGCCAATCGACACGGTACGCGGCTTGGGGTACCTGTTTACTGAGCGCTGTCGTTGATTCGTTCACTACGCGTTCGGTTGATGCTGGCGGCCACCTTGTTGGCCGTCCTTTTTATGCTCGCACTGCTGCCGGCCATGCAAGGCGCGTTTAGTCTTGCCCTCAAAGATGCCATCGAGCAGCGCCTGGCCTCGGATGTCACGACGTTGATTTCGGCGGCGAAGGTTGAAAAAAACCACCTCAAAATGCCGACCTTGCTGCCGGATGAGGAACTCAACCTGCCGGACAGCCGCTTGCTGGGCTACATCTATGACCGCGACGGTCGCCTGGTGTGGCGTTCGCGAGCCACGCAAGAAGAAAACATCAATTACAAGCCCCGTTACGACGGGCGCGGTAATGAGTTTGCAAGCATCCGGGAAGACAGCGGCGAAGAATTCTTTGTCTACGACGTTGAGGTGAAATCGCTGGGGGGGCGAACGGCCGCGTTCAGCTTTGTGGCGTTGCAACCCATGCGTGAATACAACCTGACACTCGCCGGACTGCGCGAAAACCTCTACCTGGGGTTTGGCGCGGCGCTATTTGTCCTGCTGGCGTTGTTGTGGATCGGTCTGACGTGGGGGTTACAGGCATTGCGGCGCTTAAGTCAGGAACTGGATGAAATCGAAACCGGCGAACGCGAGAGCTTGAGCGAGCAGCACCCTCGCGAATTGCTGCGTTTAACCGGCTCGCTGAACCGTTTGCTGCAAAGCGAACGTGAGCAGCGCTCGCGCTACCGTGATTCTCTGGATGACCTGGCCCACAGCCTGAAAACGCCGCTGGCGGTGTTGCAGGGCGTGAGTGAAAGCATGGCGCAACGCCCCACCGAGCGTGAACAGGCCAAAGTGCTGCAAACCCAGATTGAACGCATGAACCAGCAGATCAGCTATCAATTGCAGCGGGCCAGCTTGCGTAAAAGTGGTCTGGTGCGCCATCAGGTTGAGCTGCTGCCGGTGGTTGAAAGCCTGTGCAACACGCTGGACAAGGTCTATCGCGACAAGCAGGTCAAGGTCAGCTACGACATTGCCCCGCTCAGCCATGTGCCGATCGAACAGAACGCCTTGTTGGAGTTGCTCGGCAACCTGCTGGAAAACGCCTACCGCCTGTGCCTGCGGCAAGTGCGGGTCAGCCTGCACCGAAATGCCCTGGGCATTGAAGTGTGCGTAGAGGATGACGGGCCGGGCGTGCCCCCCGACCAGCGCGCGCGTATCTTGCAGCGTGGCGAACGGCTGGACCGACAGCATCCGGGGCAGGGCATCGGGTTGGCGGTGGTTAAAGACATCATCGAAAGCTACGACGCCCAACTGACCCTGGACGACTCACCGCTGGGTGGCGCTGCGTTCCGGATTCGCTTCTCGACGGTATAACCCGCTACCTGCTCTTCGTAGGAGCTGCCGCAGGCTGCGATCTTTTGATCTTTAACATCAACAGATCGCAGCCTGCGGCAGCTCCTACGCAAAAAGATCAGGGTCGCTTCGAATTTATCAGGCGGGTATCCGCCATTTCGCCTGCCGAAAACCCGCCAAAGGGCGGAAATCCGCCAAGTATTGTCCTACAAAACATATCGCCATTTTCCTACAAGTGCCGGTGCTATGGGCAATTGCACCGGTTTTGTGCAAATTGGCCCGTGGCTTGCAAAGAGTGTTGCGAGAGTTGCCGATAGAGCAGCTTGAAACAACAAATCCCTCCAAGTACAGGAGGGTTCGCGCTTTAGGTATCAGCCGTCCCTGGATGGAAGACGACGGTGTGATGCACTTGAGGAACTTTGCAATGACGACTCGTCAGCCACTGTACAAATCTCTGTATGTGCAAGTAATCGCAGCGATTGCTATCGGTATCTTGCTGGGCCATTACTACCCTGAAACCGGTGTTGCGCTTAAACCGTTGGGCGATGGCTTTATCAAACTGATCAAGATGGTTATCGCACCCATTATTTTCTGTACGGTGGTGAGCGGTATCGCCGGCATGCAGAGCATGAAGTCGGTTGGCAAGACCGGTGGTTATGCGTTGCTGTACTTCGAAATTGTCTCGACCCTGGCCCTGATCATTGGTCTGGTGGTGGTTAACGTGGTGCAGCCAGGTGCTGGCATGCACATCGACGTGTCCACGCTGGACGCCTCTAAAGTCGCGGCTTACGTGACAGCAGGCGCCGATCAAAGCATCGTTGGCTTCATCCTCAACGTGATCCCGTCGACCATCGTCGGTGCGTTTGCCAACGGCGACATCCTGCAAGTGCTGATGTTCTCGGTACTGTTCGGTTTTGCCCTGCACCGCCTGGGTGCCTACGGTAAGCCGGTACTGGACTTCATCGACCGCTTCGCTCATGTCATGTTCAACATCATCAACATGATCATGAAGCTGGCGCCGCTGGGTGCATTGGGCGCCATGGCGTTCACCATCGGTGCTTACGGTGTGGGCTCGCTGGTTCAGCTGGGTCAACTGATGATCTGCTTCTACGTGACCTGCGTACTGTTCGTACTGCTGGTGCTGGGCAGCATCGCCCGTGCTCACGGCTTCAGCGTCGTCAAGCTGATCCGCTACATCCGTGAAGAACTGCTGATCGTACTGGGTACGTCTTCGTCGGAATCGGCACTGCCACGCATGCTGGTGAAAATGGAGCGTCTGGGTGCGAAGAAGTCGGTAGTGGGTCTGGTGATCCCGACCGGTTACTCGTTCAACCTCGACGGTACCTCGATCTACCTGACCATGGCGGCCGTGTTTATTGCTCAGGCCACTGACACCCACATGGACATCACCCACCAGATCACCCTGTTGCTGGTGCTGTTGCTGTCGTCCAAAGGGGCGGCGGGTGTCACCGGTAGCGGCTTTATCGTACTGGCGGCGACCTTGTCGGCTGTAGGCCACTTGCCGGTGGCTGGCCTGGCGCTGATTCTGGGTATCGACCGCTTCATGTCCGAAGCCCGCGCCCTGACCAACCTGATCGGTAACGCCGTAGCGACTCTGGTTGTGGCCAAGTGGGTTAAAGAGCTGGACGTCGACGTGATGCAGCGCGAGCTGGCGTCGGGCGGCAGCCCGCTGGACAACACCCTGCCAGAAGACGACCAACTGGTTGCTGAAGGCCAGATGCCGTCGCAAGTCATGAAGTAACGTTAAGCGCCTGAAAAACCCATCTTCGGATGGGTTTTTTTATGGGCGTTATTCGACCCGGGCCTCGCCACTGAACACCAGTGTCTGGCGGCAACGGCGGCACAGATAGCGCCGGCCTTGCTTGACCAGGTTATGACGCTGGGCGCTGAAGGGGAAATCGCTGTCGGGGCATGGGCAGCGGTAAATGTAGCGCGTTGCGGTGCGTCGCTTGATCGCGTATGTGTGGCAGCGGTTAGGCGGCAACTCGTAAACCCCGCGCATGATCAACTGCCATTCCTCGCCATGGGGCGCGATACGGTCGCCAAACAATTGGTGGGCTATCAGGTGCGCCACTTCGTGGGGCACGGTTTGCTTGAGAAAGTCTTCGCTGTTTTCGCGGTACAACTGCGGATTGAAGCGCAGCAGGTTCTCGTGCAGGTGGGCAACTCCGGCCTTTTGGCCGCGCAGCTTGAAGCTGACTACAGGGCGCTTGAAAGGCCGCTTAAAAAACACTTCGGCCTGTTTGAAACAGTCTTCGACGCGGGTGTTGAGTAACTCGGGCATGCGGTTCGGGTCTCCAGAGGCGGCGATTATGCCGCATGCGGAAAAGGTTCCGAAGCGCTGGGCGCTGAATGGTCTGCCCCGATCATTGTAGGAGCGAGCTTGTCTCGCGATCTTTTGATCTTCAAAAGATCGCGAGCACCTTTAAAGCTGGCTCAAGAGATATACGTCGGCCCAATCCCCAGCCCCCAAACAATCACGCTGAACGCGATAATCGCCACCAACACCACCAAGCCCACGGCCAGGATCGAGCTTGAAAACAAAAAGCCTTCATCCGGGTCGATGTTCATCACGGTCGGTACGCCCACGAACAGCAGGAACACCGTGTAGCAAATGGCCGCCGTGCCCACCAACAATGCCAGCCACATCTGCGGGTACAGCGCCGCGAGCCCGGCAATAAACAAGGGCGTTGCCGTATAAGTGGCAAACGCCACACAACGGGCCATGCTCGGCACGGCATCGTAGGTGCGGGCCATCCAGTGGATAAAACTCGCCATGACGCCAACGCCCACCAACATCGCCAGGTAAGACAAGGCGCTCATCCACAGCGCGCTGTCGAGGGTGAGCATGACCGGCGGATTACCGCCGATCTTCCAGCCCACCTGAGTGGTGCCGATAAACGCGCAAACCACCGGGATCGCCGCCAGGATCAAGGTGTGGGTGAGGTAGATGCGGCTGACGCTTTTTTCGGCGTCGACACGGATCTCGCGCCACTCTTGATCAGGGTGGGTAAAGAGACCTAGAACGTGATGGATCATGGCGCTCACTCCTGTTTCAAACGCATCGTCCTTGGTAGGGTTTCCCGCGGCCGCGCACGGGCACACACGCCTCTGGTGTGCAGGTGCAGGGCCTGAATTGAGTATAGAAACCCTTGTACTGGACCGCCCTAGTCCTTTAGCGCTAATCACTTTGTTAGGTCCAGGCTTATCGCGATGTGGTCTAAGTGGGGGCGGGGGTTCGTGTGCGCGGTTTTTTTAAGTAAAATGCCCGGCTTTTGGTCTTAACTCGCGGAATTGAAGCGCTATGGGCACTCTCTCGGTCTCTCAACTTAAACTCCAGAAACGCCTGCGCCGATTGACCGGTGAGGCGGTGGCTGACTTCAACATGATTGAAGACGGCGACAAGGTGATGGTGTGCCTGTCGGGCGGTAAAGACAGTTACACGCTGCTGGATGTGCTGCTTCACCTGCAAAAGGTCGCGCCGATCCAGTTCTCGATCGTGGCCGTGAACATGGACCAGAAACAGCCGGGCTTCCCGGAAGAGGTGCTGCCGGCGTACCTCAAGTCGCTGGGCGTTGAGTACCACATCGTCGAAAAAGACACCTACTCGGTGGTCAAAGAGCTGGTCCCGGAAGGCAAGACCACCTGTTCGCTGTGCTCGCGCCTGCGCCGGGGCACCTTGTACACCTTCGCCGACGAAATCGGCGCGACCAAAATGGCCTTGGGTCATCACCGTGATGACATCGTCGAGACGTTCTTCCTCAACATGTTCTTCAACGGCACGCTCAAGGCGATGCCGCCCAAGTTGCGCTCCGACGACGGGCGTAACGTGGTGATTCGCCCGTTGGCGTACTGCAACGAGAAGGACATTCAGGCGTACTCGGATTTGCAGCAGTTCCCGATTATTCCGTGCAACCTCTGCGGCTCGCAGGAAAACCTGCAACGCCAGGTGGTCAAAGACATGCTGCAAGAGTGGGAACGCAAGAACCCGGGCCGCACCGAAAGCATTTTCCGCAGCCTGCAACACGTGAACCCGTCGCAACTGGCAGACCGCAACCTGTTTGATTTTGCCAGCCTGAAGATCGACGAAACCGCGACCCCGCGTTTCGTTAATCTGTTGAACCTCTAAGCCCGCAAACGGCTCTGAACCCCATGTGACACCCCACTGACCCAGAGGAGAGGGCATGCGCGACTACAAATGGCTGCACGAATATTGTTTGAACCGTTTTGGTTCGTCCGCCGCGCTGGAAGCCGAGTTGCCCGTTCCTCGCACGCCTGCGCAACTGCGCAAGATCCCGGACGACCGTTACCTGTCGACCCTGGCACTGCGGGTGTTTCGTGCCGGTCTCAAACACAGCGTGGTGGACGCCAAATGGCCGGTGTTTGAAGAAGTGTTCTTCGGCTTTGACCCGGAAAAAGTCGTGCTGATGGGCGCTGAGCACCTGGAGCGGTTGATGCAGGACGCGCGGATCATTCGCCACTTGGGCAAGCTCAAGAGCGTGCCGCGCAATGCTCAGTTGATCCTCGACATTGCCCACGAACACGGCAGTTTCGGCGCGTTTATCGCCGATTGGCCGGTGACCGACATTGTCGGCTTGTGGAAGTACCTGGCCAAGCACGGTAACCAACTGGGCGGCCTGTCGGCGCCACGCTTCTTGCGCATGGTCGGCAAAGACACCTTTGTGCCGAGCTATGACGTTGTGGCGGCGCTCAACGCACAAAAGCTGGTAGACAAAGTACCGACCAGTCTGCGCGACCTGGCGATTGTGCAAGATGCTTTCAACCAGTGGCACGCTGAAAGCGGTCGGCCGATGTGCCAGTTGTCGCAGATGCTGGCGTTTACCGTGAATCACTGACCATGGGGTAGTGATAGACGGTTTGTCAGGTTGTTTACGGTTTGTCTGATTATGGATAATATGTCTGGGTCTGCTCACTCGTCGAGGACCTGTTGCCATGCCAATCACTCTGCCCACCTATCAAGCGGTCATCGACGCGTCGAAGCGGCTCGAAGGGGTCGCCAACGTGACGCCGGTTCTAACCTCGCGCACGCTTGATAACGACATCGGCGCGCAGGTGTTTTTCAAATGCGAAAACTACCAGCGCACCGGCTCTTTCAAGTTCAGGGGCGCGTACAACTCGCTAGCTCAATTCACTGACGCTCAGCGCCAGGGCGGCGTGGTTGCGTTCTCTTCGGGCAATCACGCTCAAGGCATCGCGCTGGCAGCGTCGTTGCTGAAGATCCCGGCGATCATTGTCATGCCCACGGATGCCCCCGTCGCCAAGGTGGCGGCAACCAAGGGCTACGGTGCCGAGGTGATTTTCTACGACCGTTACACCCAGGACCGCGAAGCGATCGGCAAGGCGCTGGCCGCTGAGCGCGGCATGACGTTGATCCCGTCCTACGATCACCCGGACGTATTGGCCGGGCAGGGCACGGCGGCCAAGGAACTGTTCGACAGTGTCGGCCCGCTGGACGCGCTGTTTGTCGGCCTGGGCGGTGGCGGCATGCTCTCGGGCACCACGCTGTCGACCCGCGCGCTGTCACCCGATTGCACCCTCATCGGGGTTGAGCCGCAGGCCGGTAATGACGGCCAGCAGTCGTTCAATTCAGGGGTGATTGTTCACATTGATACCCCCGACACCCTCGCCGATGGTGCGCAAACCCAGCACCTGGGGCAGTACACGTTCCCGATTATCCTCAACGGTGTTAACCGGATCGTCACGGTGACCGATGAAGAGCTGGTCTGGGCCATGAAGTTCTTTGCTGAGCGCATGAAGATGGTGGTCGAACCCACCGGCTGCCTGGGGCTGGCGGCCGTCAGAAAATACAAGGCTGAGCTTCAGGGCCAGCGTGTCGGCGTGATGATTACGGGCGGCAATATCGACATCGAGAAACTCGGCACACTTCTGCAGTCCTGAACCCCCAACGCTCTCTCACGCAGGTGATCCATGAACATCATAAGCACTGATGCGGCGTCGCCCCCGGCTGGCCATTATTCGCAAGCCATAAGCCACCAAGGCACGCTGTATATCTCGGGGCAACTGCCGGTTAGCCCCTCTGGCGCTCACAACCTCGACGCGTCGTTTGCTGAGCAGGCACAGATTGCGCTGAATAACCTGCTGGCCATTCTCAAGGCGGCGGGCGGCGAGCCGAGTGATTTGCTCAAAGTGACGGTTTACGTTGCTGGTGTGCAGCACTGGCCGGCCTTTGATCAGGTTTACGCCGAGCTGTTGGGCAGCCATCGCCCGGCACGTGCCGTGGTGCCGGTGCCCGAGTTGCATCATGGTTACTTGGTTGAAATTGAGGCGTTAGCGCGTGTCGCTGTACACGGTAGCGCGGGACACGCCGAGGTGTGACGCCACGGTCTCCATGGCTTTTCTGATGTCCAGCAGGCCCGCGTCTTTCAGCTCTTGTAGCAGCACTCTGCGGTCAGCCGCCTTGAGGGTGCGGGGCGTGGTGGCCAGGCGTGCAGCAAACTGATCAATCCGTGCCCGGATGGTCTCTGCGCCGCTGGGCTCAAGGGTTTCGTGCGGGCGCTCGCCGTGAAAGGCGCCGAACTGCTCGAGCATGCCTTGCAGCCCTTTGAACAGGGTCAGGTCGATGTTCATGCACAGCGCGGCCACGTAATGCCCCGAAGAATCCTTGATGCCGATCGAGGTGCTCTTGACCTGGCGACCGTCTTTGAACTGATTGGGGTAGTTGGCAATCACCTGCGGGTAGGCTGGGTCGGCAATGCGCGCCAGCCCCAGCTCAGTCGCCGGGTCCCCGACGGCCCTGCCGGACAGGTTGTTGTGAATGGCCAGAATGGCGTGCTCGGGGTCGCGCAAATCATGCAAAACCACCTCGCAAAAGGGGCTGAACGTTTGGCTCAAGCCTTCTGCGATGTGCTCCATCTGACTGATGAGCGCCAGTTGCTCGGGGGTAGTGCGCTTCATGTTGAAGATTTCCAGCGTCAATAAACGGTTTCAATGAGGGGACGATAACAGCCTAGGCGCGGCTTTTCTCCGGGCCTTTGGATTTGAATGACTCATTCAGGAACGACGCCAGCGCCTGGACTTTGCGCGACCTGTTTTTACGCGGCGGGATAAGCATCAAAATCGGCGCGGGGTCGAACGCCCAGTCGCTCTGAGGCGCTGGATGAACGCGGCGAGGCCCGCCAATGGCCCCGCCGTTTACGCTTACTCACCCGCCAGGCGGCGATCCAGTTGGTAGCGCCAGCGCACAAACAGCAGCGCACTGACGAACACCGCCACGCTGGCGGCGATTTCCAGCAGGCCGAACAGTTGCCGGTTCGGATCGAATGCCGCCAGCGCGCCCTTGAGCAGGTACAAGTTCACCACGTAGCAGGTGAACGAGTGCCCGCGCGGGCTGCCCTTGAGCATGCCGGGCACGAGGATCAGCAGCGGCACCAGCTCAATCAGCAAGATCACCCAGGGCCGTGCGCCGTGCAGGTTGGCGAACACCAGGTAATACACGCACAACAAGCCGATCAGGCCGAAAAAGCACGCCAGGCTCACGCCGCGCATCAACCGCACGCGGGGCGTGAGCCACTCAATCGGCGGCAACACCTTGGGCTTTTTAGCCACGCGGGCTCTCCAGCTTCTGGGCGGTAGCCGCCAAGCGCAGCCCCAGCGCCCGGCACAGGGCTATTTCGTGTTCATCCAGCTTGCGTTTGCCGTCGGCTCCGGCGTGATGGCTTGGGCCGTACGGCGTGCCGCCTCCGGTGGTGTTGAGCAGCGCCGACTCGCTGTAAGGCAGGCCGGTGATCAGCATGCCGTGGTGCAGCAACGGCATGATCATCGACAGCAGGGTGGTTTCCTGGCCGCCGTGCAGGCTGGCGGTGGAGGTGAACACGCCTGCGGGTTTGCCCACCAGTGCGCCGGTCAGCCACAGGTTGCTGGTGCCGTCCAGAAAGTACTTGAGTGGCGCGGCCATGTTGCCGAAGCGGGTCGGGCTGCCCAGCGCCAGGCCTGAGCAGTTTTTCAGGTCATCGAGGCTGGCGTACAGCGCGCCGTCCTCAGGAATGCTCGGGGCCACGGCTTCGCACTCGGCGGAGATCGCCGGTACGGTGCGCAGGCGCGCTTCAATGCCGCCTTGCTCAATGCCGCGAGCAATGTGCCGGGCCATTTCGGCGGTGGCGCCGTGGCGGCTGTAAAACAGCACCAGGATATAAGGCGCACTCATGGCAGGATCTCCAGAACCTTTTCTGGTGGTCGACCAATGACAGCTTTGTCACCGGCGACCAGAATCGGCCGTTCGATGAGCTTGGGGTGGGCCGCCATTGCCGCGATCAGTTGCTCGTCGCTGAGGCTGGTGTCGGCCAGGTTCAAGGCTTTGTATTCGTCTTCGCCTGAGCGCAGCAATTGGCGTGCGCTGAGGCCCAGTTTGCCAAGCAGGCTGCGCAGTTGCGTGGCCTCCAGCGGGGTATCAAGGTAGCGCACCACGGTCGGTGCCAGGCCACGGGCTTCGAGAATTTCGAGCGCAGCGCGTGATTTAGAGCAGCGCGGATTGTGATAAAGCGTCAGATCAGTCATGAGCGGGTCGCTTCTTGCGTAAGGTGGCGGGTATTCTACCCGCCTCACAGGCGTGTCTGAACCGTGTGCGGTCATTGGTCGCCTGTTAATGTCTTTTGTTGGCTTAAATGAGAAGGAACAGCACATGTTCAAGCGACTGTTGGCGGCCACTGCCGTCGCCGCTACGTTATTGCTCGCCGGGTGCGGGAATGATTACGGGGTCGATCAACATGGAGAGAAGGTCGCGTCCGAACGTCTGGACAAGCAATGGAAAGTGATCAACTACTGGGCCGAATGGTGCGGGCCGTGCCGCGTTGAAATCCCCGAGCTGAACGCGCTGGAAGGCCAGTTGCAGGGGCAATCGGTGGGTTTATTCGGGGTTAACTTTGACGGTTTGCAGGGCAAGGAACTGAACGATGCCAGCACCGCGCTGGGCATCACCTTTACCGTATTGGCCCAAGACCCGGCCGACACCTTTGACCTGCCGCGCAGTGAAGCCTTGCCGGTCACCTACATCATCGATGACAAGGGCAAGGTCCGCGCCCAGTTGCTGGGCGAACAAACCGCGGCGGGGATCCTGGCCAAGCTCAAGGAATTGAAGGGCTAGGCCATGCGTACGCAATAAAACTGTAGGGGCGAGCTTGCCTCGCGATCTTTTGATCTTGGCGGTTGAGAGGGTTTTGCGGGTGCTACGCGCCCGGACGTAGCCTCGCAAAGCTCGTCAACTGCTACGGGGGATATGCGCGCGATCTTTCGACGCAGCCTTCGTGCCTCGTCAGCGACTACAAGCGCACGCGATCAAACTGTAGGAGCGAGCTTGCCTCGCGATCTTTTGATCTTGATTGTTGAGAGGGCTTTGCGGGTGCTGCGCGCCCGAACGTAGCCTCGCAAAGCTCGTCAACTGCTACGAGGGGTATGCGCGCGATCTTTCGACGCAGCCTTCGTGCCTCGTCAGCGACTACAGGCGCACGCGATCCAACTGTAGGAGCGAGCTTGCCTCGCGATCTTTTGATCTTGGGGATTGAGAGGGTTTTGCGGGTGCTACGCGCCCGGACGTAGCCTCGCAAAGCTCGTCAACTGCTACGAGGGATATGCGCGCGATCTTTCGACGCAGCCTTCGTGCCTCGTCAGCGACTACAGGCGCACGCAATAAAACTGTAGGAGCGAGCTTGCCTCGCGATCTTTTGATCTTGGCGGTTGCGGGTGCTACGCGCCCGGACGTAGCCTCGCAAAGCTCGTCAACTGCTACAGCTGCCGCAGGCTGCGATCTTTTGATGTTGAAGGTTAAAAGATCGCAGCCTGCGGGTCAGCTTTCTTCAGGCCACAGCCGTAACGGCAGGCCTTCAGCCGGCCAGAAACGTACTTGCTCAATCGGCGAGATGTCCCAGCGTTCGACTGTCTGCAAGGCCTTGAAGAACCGTTGCTCTTGCTCCATCAACGCCGGGGCGCAGGCTTTGCGGGTGCTGCCGACCGGGCCAAAGCTCAGCTTGTCACCGTCCAGGGTGTATGGCGCAAACCAGTGGTTACAACCGCCATTGCCATAGGCGCGGCCACCTTCGTCGAAGGTTACGGTCAGGTGGCTGTAGTCCATCAACGGACGCTCACCAATCCATTCCACCACGTAAGCATGGTTGCGCTGCAATTGCGCGGAGTGCCCTGCGCAGCCCACCAGGCTGGCGCCCAGCATGGCCAGCAGGAACCCGCGTTTCATAGCGCAGCCTTTTGGCATTGCGGGCACAGGTGCTTGCTGCCTTCAGTGCTCCAGCCCAGTTCGGCAATCCGTGCGCTGGCCGCAGGCTTTTGGGCCTTGGTGCCCAGTTTGGCATCGACCGCGAACTCGAATTTCAGTTCTTTGGCGCAGCCGTCACAGTTGACTTGCCATTCATGAATCGCCAGCTCACCGAATACCGGGCCGTTGGCCACGGCCACCCACTGACCGCGCGGGTTGATCAGGTGACGCACTTTTTCGACGTTCAGGCGCATGGACAAGTCCTTGCTGCCTTTGAGGGTCACGATCAGCACGTCGCCGTGCTGAATGGAGCCGCCGTTGCCGGTGACTTGATAACGACCCGGCATCAATGCGCGGCATTCAATCAAGGTGTGCTGCGGGCTAAGCAGGTTGTAGCGGAAATCGTGTTCGACCATGGGTCCTCCAAATAGGCCGCTATGCTATCAACCTTCGACCAGGTTTTGTGGGGCGCCTTCACGCCACGTGGCGATATTGTCTAGCGTGGTACTGGCAATCGCGCTCAGGGCCTCGCGGGTCAGAAAGGCCTGGTGCGCGGTGATGATCACATTCGGGAAGGTCAGCAGGCGCGCCAGCACGTCGTCTTGCAAGGGCAGGTCGGAGCGGTCTTCGAAGAACAACTGGGCTTCTTCTTCGTACACGTCCAGGCCCAAATAGCCCAATTGGCCGCTTTTCAGCGCTTCGATCAGGGCTGGCGTATCAACCAGCGCACCGCGCCCGGTGTTGATCAGCATGGCGCCATGTTGCAGGGTGGCCAGTGACTCGCGGTTGATCAGGTGCTTGTTATCGGCAGTCAGCGGGCAATGCAGGCTGATGATGTGCGAACTGGCGAGCAACTGCGCGAGGCTCACGTATTCGGCGCCCAGTACCACCAGTTCGGCATTGGGGTAGGGGTCAAAGCACTGCAGCTTGCAGCCAAAACCGGCCATGATTTTGCCGAAGGTGGCGCCGATCTGCCCGGTGCCGACGATACCGACAGTTTTGCCCACCAGATCAAAACCGGTCAGGCCGTGCAGGGTGAAGTCGCCTTCGCGGGTGCGGTTGTAGGCGCGGTGCAGGCGACGGTTAAGCGCCAGAATCAACGCCACGGCGTGTTCCGCCACCGCGTGTGGCGAGTACGCTGGCACCCGTACCACATTCAGCCCCAGGCGTTTGGCCGCCGCCAGGTCAACATGGTTGTAACCGGCGGAGCGCAGGGCGATCAGGCGCGTGCCTCCAGCTGCCAGTTGCTCAAGCACCGGGGCGCTCAAGTCGTCATTGATAAACGGGCAAACCACTTCGTAGCCATGGGCCAGCGCGGCGGTGTCGAAGCTCAGGCGCGCCGGTTGAAAGTGTAGTTCAAGGTCGCCGGGCTGTGTGGCGGCGGTAAAACTGTCCTGATCGTAGGTCTGGCTGCTGAAAAGAATCGTGCGCATCAGTGCTTCCTTGGCAATGGGTGATACCGCAAACAGGGGTTACGCCGAGCTGCGCGCTTCTTGCGCCAGACGCAAAATTGCCTGGTCGAGTTCTTCGAGAGCAGCGTCGGCGGCCGGGCTTTCTTGCTTGAGCAGGGTTTCGCTGCGCTGACAGGCGCCGCGCAATTGCGGCACGCCGCAGTAACGGGTCGCGCCATGCAAGCGGTGTACGCGCTCGATCAAGGCCACGGCGTCGTTGTCTTCGCGGGCCTGAAGGATGGCCAGGCGGTCGGTTTCCAACGACGCCAGCAACATCGACAGCATGTCGGCGGCCAGATCGGCCTTGCCCGCCGCCAGGCGCAAGCCTTCTTCGGCATCGAGCACCGCCAGTTTGTTGGCTTGGCGTACGGGCTCCTGGGGGCCGTCGCTGCCTTGATTGCGCAAGGCCAGGCCGGTCCACTTCAGCACCACTTGCGCCAGTTGGCGTTCGCTGATGGGTTTGGTCAGGTAATCGTCCATGCCGCTTTGCAGCAAGGCGCGCTTCTCGTTGGCCATCGCATGGGCGGTCAGCGCGACAATCGGCACCGGCGTCGATTGGCGCTGTTGCTCCCACTGGCGCAGCACCTCGGTGGTTTCGCGGCCATCCATGCCGGGCATTTGTACGTCCATCAGGACCAGATCGAAGTCTTCGGCCTTGAACGCATCGACGGCGGCGTAACCGCTGTCAACGGCCGTGACCTTGGCGCCCATGTCTTCGAGCAGGGTTTGTACCAGCAGCAGGTTGGCGGGGTTGTCATCCACGCACAAAATTCGCGGCGCCCGGCTGGCCAGTATCTCGCCGGGCTCGTGACGGGTTTGCTGCGGGTTGATGAGTTCGATCAGCGAGCGACGCAATTTGCGCGTGCAGGTCGGCTTGGCCTGGAGCTGGTTGTGGGGGTTGGGCACGGCGGTATTGAACAGCGCCAGCTCCGTGGTCGGGCACAACACCATGACCTTGCAGCCCAGGTGCTCAAGGTCCCAGATGTGCTGGTTGAGGCGCTCGGGCGGGATGTCATGGGCCGTCACACCCAGCACGGCCAGCTCAATCGGGTTTTCGGTTTGGTGGGCAGTGGTCACGCCGTTGGTGAGGTTGTCCAGGGTCAGGTACGGGGTCACGCTCAAGCCGCAATCTTCAAGCTGGTGGAGCATGGCCTGACGGGCCAGGTCGTGTTTTTCCAGCAAGGCCACGCGATGGCCGAGCAACGGCGCAACGGGCAGGTCTTCAATATCATCATGGGCTTTGGGCAGGTTGACGCTGATCCAGAACACCGAGCCTTCACCCGGCTGGCTTTCGACGCCAATTTCGCCGCCCATTTGCTCCACCAGACGCTTGGAAATCACCAGGCCCAAACCGGTCCCGCCGGTTTGGCGCGACAGTGAATTGTCTGCCTGACTGAAGGCCTGGAACAGCGCCCGCACATCTTGATTGGTCAGGCCGATGCCGGTGTCTTGCACGCTGATGCGCAGTTGCACGCCGCCGCTGGTTTTGTTGTCGTCGTCATCTTCAAGCATGGCCCGCACGGCAATCGTGCCTTCGCGGGTGAACTTGATCGCGTTGTTGACCAGATTGGTGAGGATCTGCTTGAGCCGTAGCGGGTCACCTACCAACGACAGCGGCGTGTCGCGGTACACCAGGCTGACCAGCTCCAGGCCTTTTTCGTGGGCCGAGGGGGCGAGCATGGTCAGGGTGTCCTGGAGCAAATCGCGCAGGTTGAACGGGGTGCTGTCGAGCACCAGCTTGCCGGCTTCGATTTTCGAGAAGTCGAGAATCTCGTTAATGATGCCGAGCAGGTTGTCGGCCGACTTTTCGATGGTGTGCAGGTAATCGAACTGGCGAGGGGTGAGTTCGCTTTTTTGCAGCAGGTGGGTGAAGCCCAGGATGCCATTGAGCGGCGTACGGATTTCGTGGCTCATGTTGGCCAAAAATTCTGACTTGATGCGGCTGGCTTCAAGGGCTTCCTTGCGCGCCAGATCGAGTTCCAGGTTCTGGATTTCGATGGTTTCGAGGTTTTGGCGTACGTCTTCGGTGGCTTGGTCGACGCTGTGTTGCAGCTCTTCCTGCGCGTTCTGCAAGGTTTCGGCCATGCGATTGATGCCCGAGGCCAGCTCATTCAGCTCCTGGCTGCCCAGTTCTGGCAGGCGGGTCTGCAACTGGCCGTCCTTGAGTTGGGACACGGCTTGCTTGATTTGGTCCAGCGGTGAATTGATCGTGCGGCTCATGCGCAAGGCCAGCAGGGTGGTCAGCACCAGACCGGTGGCGATCAACAGCAGGCTGGCGAACAGGCTGCGGTAGCCGCGCAACAGCATGTTGTGGTGCGACAGTTCCAGTTCGACCCAGCCCAGCAAACGGTGGGCTTCATTGGGGATGACGTCGCCCGCCAGATTGCGATGGCGGCCGAATACCGGGAGCAAATAGCGCGTGGCATCGCTGTCGGTGCGTTGCAGCAATTGCGAGCTGTTGCCCATCGGCGCCTGATTGAGCATGGTCGGCCCGGCGTGGGCCAGCGGCTCGTGATTGGCGCTCAAAAACGCCACGGCGCGCACGTCTTGCTGGTCAAGGGACTCGCTGGCGATACGTTGTAGCAGGGCCGTGTCGTGGCGACCCATGGCGGGCGCTACCAGCGGTGCGAGTTGCTCGGCGATCATTTCACCGCGTTGCAGCAACTGCGATTCCAGTTCCGATTGCTGCAGCCACGTGAAGTAGCTCCCCAGCACGACCGCCATCAAGGTGACGGGCAGCAAGGTCAGCAGCAATACGCGGCCTTTTATCCCGAGGTTTTTCAGCACACCACTCTCCAGCCCGGCATTGATCAATGCATCCTTATGACGTTCGTTATAGATCAGCTCGCAGTGTAGCCATTTGATACGTGGCAAATCTTTGTAAATTTACCTCCAGTGCGAACAGCGCCCACATAACGGCAATGCAACGGCCATGCCGGTTGCTCGTGCAGGCTCAATCTTGAATAATCAGCGATTGAGAATGACTAGCAGACGTTAATGAATCCCGTAGCCGTTCAGCCCTCGCGCCTTTTGGCCATCGAAGACGACCCCGTTCTGGGCACCTACTTGCATGAGCAATTGGTGCGCTGCGGGTTTGAGGTGGTGTGGTGCCAAAACGGCCAGGAGGGCTTGAGCCGCGCCAGAGATGAACACTTTGATGTGGTGCTGATGGACATCTTGTTGCCGGGCATGAACGGCCTGCAGGTGCTCACGCAGTTGCGCCAGACCCATGCCCTGCCGGTGATATTGATGTCGGCGCTGGGGGCGGAGGCCGACCGCATTAGCGGGTTTCAGCTGGGCGCCGATGACTACCTGCCCAAGCCGTTCAGCATGGCCGAATTGCGTGTACGGATTCAGGCCATCTTGCGCCGGGTGGCGCTGGACCGCATGCCGCCGCAAGCGCCGGTATTGGCCGAAAGCGCGCTGGTGCTCGATGAAGACGCGGCCGACGCCCGTTACGGCCAGCTGTGGGCCGGGCTGACCCGCAGTGAATACCGCTTGCTCGACACCCTGCAACGCAACGCTGACGAAGTGTTGAGCAAACCGTTCCTCTATCAGCAGGTGTTGCAGCGTGGCTATTCAGCCCATGACCGCAGCCTGGACATGCACATCAGCCAAATCCGTCGCAAGCTCAAGGCCATCGGCTATCACGAGCGGGAAGTGCGCACGGTGTGGGGCAAAGGCTACGTGTTGAGCGCCAGCGATGCGCTCTAAGTTGCCCGGAAAACACTCCTTATTCTGGAAACTGGCATGTTTGCTGGTGGCTTTCTGTTTGTTGATGATCTGGCTCAGTTGGTCCTGGGGCCGCTACATGGACAAACGCACCGGCTATTTAACCGATGAGGCCAAGAGCACGCTGATTCGTTATGCCGGTGAAGCCGAACAGGCCTGGAACCGCGGCCAGCAAACCGGCGTCGATCAATGGCTGCAAGCCTTCGGCAAAACCGAGCGGGGCTGGGGCGGCGTGGTCGGCCAGGATTTGCAGTCGCTGAGCAGTTACCCGTTGAGAGACCAGGAAGCACAGCGCATGACCTTTTTGCGCGGGCTGGATTGGCCCATCAGCCATATCAACCGCGTGCGCCCGTGGATCAAAGTACCGTTCCCCAAAGACCCGTCTGCCGGTTATCTGGTGATTGAACTGCCGCAGCGCTACATGCCGGGGCTTTCGCAACTGGTCTGGCGATTTCTGATTAATGGTGTGATCCCCGGAGTGTTCACCCTGCTGCTGTGCGTGGGCCTGTACCGGCTATTGATCGTGCCGCTGAACCAGTTACGTGAGCAGGCCAATGCCTGGCGTGCCGATCAGTTGGGCGTGCGACTGTCGAGCCAGACCACCAGCCGTCAGGACGAACTGGGCGAATTGGGCCGCGCGTTTGACCAAATGTCCGAGCGCTTGCAGACCACGGTCAACCAGCAGCAACAGTTGCTGCGCGATTTGTCCCACGAACTTCGTACACCGTTGAGCCGATTGCGCGTGGCCTGCGACAGCGAACAGGGGGTAGAAGCCCTGCGCGAGCGTTTGAGCCGCGAAGTGGACGGCATGCAGCGGCTGGTTGAAGACACCTTGCAACTGGCCTGGCTGGATGCCGAGCGCGGGCCGCTGCCGGTAGAAGACATCCAGATCCAGGCGTTGTGGGAAATGCTCACCGAAAACGCACGCTTTGAAAGCGGCTGGCCCCAGGCGCGTCTGCCGTGCAACCTCGACGCCAACTGCTGGGTCAAGGGCCACCTCAACAGCCTGGCCCAAGCGCTGGAAAACATCCTGCGCAACGCCATTCGGCATTCCCCGGCAGAAGGCACCGTTAGCCTGAATGGCCAGCGCGAAGGCGATGAATGGCACCTGTGGCTCGACGACCAAGGTGGCGGTGTGGCGCCAGAAGCCCTGGAACGGATTTTTGCCCCGTTTACCCGCCTCGACGGTTCACGCCCCGGTGACGGCGGCTTTGGCCTGGGCCTGAGCATCGCACGCAACGCCTTGCGCCTGCAGGGCGGCAGTTTATGGGCGCAAAACACCGAGCACGGGCTGCGCGTGCACCTGCGCCTGCCCATCGCAGACCCGCCCCACCTGTAGGAGCGAGCTTGTCTCGCGATCTTTTCACGATCAAAAGATCGCGAGGCAAGCTCGCTCCTACAGTTGTATCGCGTACCTCTGTAGTCGCTGACGAGGCACGAAGGCTGCGTCGAAAGATCGCGAGCAAGCTCGCTCCTACAAATGGTATTCCTTCGGCTTATAGCCTTTAGCCATAAGCTTTGCACTTTGCGTGATATGGGCTGTCGGTGTTTGTCGGTATGATGTGCGACCCCGCAGTCTGGATTGCGAATACGCCATGACCTTGCAGTACCCAACTATCGCCGATTGCATCGGTAACACGCCGCTGGTGCGCTTGCAGCGCCTGGCTGGCAACACCACCAATACTTTATTGCTCAAGCTCGAAGGGAATAACCCGGCGGGCTCGGTCAAGGACCGTCCTGCGCTGTCGATGATCACCCGCGCCGAAACGCGTGGGCAGATCCAGCCCGGCGATACCTTGATCGAGGCCACCTCGGGCAATACCGGGATTGCCCTGGCCATGGCCGCAGCGATCAAGGGTTACAAGATGATCCTGATCATGCCGGACAACTCCAGTGCCGAGCGTAAGGCCGGGATGACCGCCTACGGCGCCGAGCTGATTCTGGTCAGCCAGGAAGAGGGCATGGAAGGGGCTCGCGACCTCGCCGACAAGCTGCAGGCCGAAGGCCGTGGCAAGGTCCTCGACCAGTTCGCCAACGGTGACAACCCTGAGGCGCACTACACCAGCACGGGCCCTGAGATCTGGCGTCAGACCCAAGGCACGATCACCCATTTCGTCAGTTCGATGGGCACCACGGGCACCATCATGGGTGTTTCGCGCTACCTCAAAGAGCAGAACCCTAACGTGCAGATCGTCGGTTTGCAGCCGATGGAAGGCGCGGCCATTCCGGGCATTCGCCGCTGGCCGACCGAATACCTGCCCAAAATCTATCAAGCCGAACGGGTTGACCGGATTGTCGACATGGCCCAGCGCGAAGCCGAAGACGTGATGCGTCGTCTGGCCCGCGAAGAAGGCATCTTCTGCGGCGTGTCTTCAGGTGGTGCGGTAGCTGCCATGCTGCGCCTGTCGCAAGAAGTCGAAAACGCCGTGATTGTCGGCATCATCTGCGACCGTGGCGACCGTTACCTGTCGACTGGCCTTTACGATGCGCCCAACTGATGGCTAAGCAAGAGAGAGGCCTGCGCTTCCAGCCCGCTGGCGGCACCAAGGCCCCGCAAGTGCCTACGGGTAAAAAACAGCGTTTAAGTATCGAGCGCCTGGCCAACGACGGCCGTGGTATTGCCTTTATCGAAGGGCGCACCTGGTTTGTCTCGGGGGCTTTGGCTGGTGAAGAAGTCGAAGCTCGGGTGCTGGGGGCACACGGCAAAGTGGTCGAGGCGCGCACTGAGCGGGTCTTCACCGCCAGCGCCAGCCGTCGCGAGGCGCCGTGCAAGTTGGCCGGCAAGTGCGGTGGGTGCAGCGTGCAACATCTGCCCCACGAAGAGCAGCTTGCACTGAAACAGCGCATGCTCGCCGAGCAACTGACCCGCGTGGCTGGTGTTGAGCCCGACGAATGGGCAGCGCCGTTGACCGGGCCAGAATTTGGCTACCGCCGCCGGGCCCGCATCGCGGTGCGCTGGGACGCAAGGGCCAAGCGGCTGGACGTCGGCTTTCGGGCGGCAGGCAGTCAGGACATCGTCGCCATCGACCACTGTTTGGTGCTGGTACAGGCTTTGCAACCTATCATGAGCGGGCTGCCAGCCATGCTGCGCCAATTGAGCAATCCGAAAGCCCTGGGGCATGTCGAGTTGTTCAGCGGTTCGGCGAATGCCGTGTTGCTGCGCCATATGGCGCCGCTCAGCGCAGCCGACGTGCAGGTTTTACAGAATTTTTGCGCCACCCATCATGCCCAGTTGTGGCTACATGGCGATGGCGAGCCGCAACCGGTCGATTTGACGCAGACCTTGGGCTACCGTTTACAGCAGTGGGACCTGGAACTGGCCTACCGGCCGGGTGACTTTGTTCAGGTCAACGCCGGGGTCAACGAAGCCATGGTTGCGCAAGCGCTGGACTGGCTGGCGCCGCAGGCTGACGAACGGGTTCTTGACTTGTTCTGTGGGCTGGGTAATTTCGCATTACCCCTGGCGCGTCAGGTACGCGAAGTGGTGGCCGTCGAGGGCGTTACGACGATGGTCGAACGTGCCGCGCAAAACGCGGTCAGTAACAAGCTGCATAATGCAGCGTTTTTTCAGGCCGACCTGTCGCAGCCCTTGGTGGATGCAACATGGGCCTCGCAGGGCTTTGCCGCTGTCCTCCTTGACCCGCCGCGTGACGGGGCCTTTGAGGTGGTGCGCAAGCTGTCGGGGCTGGGGGCCAAACGTTTGGTCTATGTGTCGTGCAACCCGGCTACGCTGGCTCGCGACACGGTTGAGTTGATGAAACAGGGGTATCGGTTAAAACGTGCCGGAATCCTCGATATGTTCCCGCAAACCGCGCATGTCGAGGCGATGGCGTTATTTGAAGCAGACTAGGATGGTCTGTCTATTTCGACGGGCCCGCAATCCCATGCCACTAAACCCTGGAGCATGGGGTTGGGATTCGGGTCGGTATATCGGCGCATCAAACCTGCGCCGTAGGGAAGGTAAGCAAGATGGTACAGGTCAGAGCACACCAGCCGATCAACACTGACGGCAGTCTCAACCTCGAGGCATGGCTTGATCATGCGGTGAGTGTCGATGTGGCGCTGGACCGTGAAGCCTTGAAAGAAGCGTGTGAGTACGCACGTGAGGCGGAACAGCAAGCCAATGCAGCAAAAAACCTGTGGACTGAAGGCGCGTCGAGCTTTCGAACCGGGTTGGAAATTGCTGAAATCCTCGCCGATCTCAAGCTCGATCAAGACTCGCTGGTCGCGGCGATCTTGTATCGCGGCGTACGCGAAGGGCAGATTCAACTGCCTGCGGTCAGCCAGCGCTTCGGCCCGGTGGTCGCCAAGCTGATTGATGGCGTGCTGCGCATGGCCGCGATCAGCGCCAGCCTCAGCCCCCGCCAATCCATGGTGATGGGCTCTCAGGGACAGGTCGAAAACCTGCGCAAAATGCTTGTGGCGATGGTTGATGACGTGCGCGTTGCACTCATCAAGCTGGCCGAACGTACCTGCGCCATCCGCGAAGTCAAAAGTGCCTCGGACGAGAAGCGCATCCGCGTTGCCCGCGAGGTCTTCGATATTTACGCGCCGCTGGCGCACCGCCTGGGTATCGGCCACATCAAGTGGGAGCTGGAGGACTTGTCCTTCCGCTACCTGGAGCCTGAGCAGTACAAACAAATTGCCACCTTGCTGCACGAGCGCCGGCTGGATCGCGAACGCTTTATCAGCGATGTGATGAACCAGTTGCGCACCGAGCTTGAGGCCACCGGGGTGGTTGACGCCGACATCAGCGGCCGGGCCAAACACATCTATTCGATCTGGCGCAAAATGCAGCGCAAGGGTCTGGCTTTCAGCCAGATCTATGACGTGCGCGCTGTGCGGGTGCTGGTGCCGGAAATGCGCGATTGCTACACCGCGCTGGGCATCGTCCACACCTTGTGGCGGCATATCCCCAAAGAATTCGACGACTACATCGCCAACCCTAAAGAGAACGGCTACCGCTCGCTGCACACGGCGGTGATCGGGCCTGAGGGCAAGGTGCTGGAAGTGCAGATTCGCACCCACGCCATGCACGAAGAGGCGGAGCTGGGGGTGTGTGCGCACTGGCGTTACAAGGGCACCGACGTCAAGGCCGGGTCCAACCAGTACGAAGAGAAAATCTCGTGGTTGCGCCAGGTGCTGGAATGGCACGAAGAACTGGGCGACATCGGCGGTCTGGCCGATCAGTTGCGGGTCGATATCGAGCCGGATCGGGTGTACATCTTTACGCCCGACGGGCATGCCATCGACCTGCCCAAGGGCGCGACGCCGCTGGACTTCGCCTACCGGGTGCACACCGAAATCGGCCATAACTGCCGAGGCGCCAAGATCAACGGGCGCATTGTGCCGCTCAACTACAGCCTGCAAACCGGTGAGCAAGTCGAGATCATCACCAGCAAGCACGGCACGCCGAGCCGTGACTGGCTGAACTCCAACCTGGGGTACGTGACCACCTCGCGGGCGCGGGCGAAGATTGTTCACTGGTTTAAATTGCAGGCCCGTGATCAAAACGTCGCGGCCGGTAAAACCTTGCTTGAGCGTGAGCTGGGCCGCCTGGGCTTGCCTGCGGTGGACTACGAAAAGCTCGCCGACAAAGCCAACATGAAAACCGCCGAGGACATGTTCGCGGCGCTGGGGGCGGGCGATTTGCGTCTGGCCCAGCTCATTAATCTGGCGCAGCAACTGGTCGAGCCGGAACGCGGCAGCGAACAGATCGAGCTGATTCCGCGCAAAGCCCAAGGCTACAAACCGGGCAAACGCGGCGATATCCAGATCGAAGGCGTGGGCAACCTGCTGACCCAAATGGCGGGTTGCTGCCAGCCGCTGCCGGGCGATGCGATTGTCGGTTACATCACTCAGGGGCGTGGCGTGAGCATTCACCGTCAGGACTGCGCCTCGGTGCTGCAATTAGGCGGCCGTGAGCCGGAGCGGATCATCCAGGTCAGTTGGGGGCCGATCCCGGTGTCGACGTACCCGGTCGATATCGAAATCCGTGCCTACGACCGTTCGGGCCTGCTGCGCGATGTGTCGCAAGTGCTGCTGAACGAACGCATCAACGTACTGGCGGTCAACACCCGCTCGAACAAAGAGGACAACACCGCGTTGATGTCCCTGACCATCGAGATTCCGGGGCTGGATGCATTAGGGCGTTTGCTGGGGCGTATTTCGCAACTGCCGAACATCATCGAAACCCGTCGTATCGGACGTAGCGAACCGCGTTGATCTCTTGTAGGAGCGAGCTTGCCTCGCGATCTTTTGACCTTTAAAAGATCGCGAGGCAGTTGGCTCCTACATCGTTCTGCACAAGGATTAATGATGTACACCCTCGACGACTTGCTAAATCTCATGGCCCGCCTGCGCGACCCGCAGTTCGGCTGCCCGTGGGATATCAAACAAACTTACGCGACGATCGTGCCTTATACCCTCGAAGAAGCTTACGAAGTGGCCGATGCCATTGAGCGCAGCGACTTTGAGCACTTGCAGGGCGAATTGGGCGATTTGCTGTTCCAGGTGGTGTATTACAGCCAGTTGGCCCGTGAAGAGGGGCGCTTTGAGTTTGCCGGGGTGATCGACAGCATTACCCGCAAATTGATCCGCCGCCATCCCCATGTGTTCCCCACCGGCGACCTGTACGCGCCGCTGGACGTGCCGCGCTTGAGCGAAGCGCAGGTCAAGGAGCGTTGGGACGAAATCAAGGCCGAAGAGCGCGCAGAAAAATCTGCGGCGCCGCAGCAGTTGTCGTTGCTCGATGATGTGCCGGTGGCGCTGCCTGCGTTGTCCCGTGCGGCCAAGTTGCAAAAGCGTGCGGCTCAGGTCGGCTTTGACTGGCCCGGCGCCTTGCCGGTGCTGGATAAGGTGCGTGAAGAGCTGGACGAAGTGCTGGAGGCCATGGCGGATAACGACTCGGCGGCGATCCACGATGAGGTGGGCGACTTGCTGTTTTCGGTGGTGAACCTGGCGCGGCATCTAAAAGTTGACCCGGAAACCGCCTTGCGCGGTGCAAATGCCAAATTTGACCGACGTTTCCGGTTTATCGAGCAGGCATTGCGCGATACCCTGCGTCCCATTGAAGATTGCACCCTTGAAGACCTGGACGCCCTGTGGGGTGAAGCCAAGCGCCAGGAAAAGAATTTGCCCAGCTGCGGCTGAGTTTGCCTAAGTGAGTAAGACAATGAGCATTTCCCTACGCGACCAGTTGCTCAAAGCCGGATTGGTCAACGAGAAGCAGGCCAAGCAGGCCGGTAAAGAAAAGCAAAAGCAGCAGCGTCTGGCCCATAAAGGCCAGATCGAGCTGGATGACACGCAGCAGCGCCTGGCGGCTGAAGCCAAGGCCGAGAAGATCAAGCGTGATCAAGAGCTCAATCGTCAGCAGCAAGAAAAGGCCGAGCAAAAAGCCCGCGCTGCGCAGATCAAGCAATTGATCGAAGTGTCGCGCCTGCCCAAGCTGAACACCGAGGACTACTACAACTTTGTGGATGACAAGAAGGTCAAGCGCCTGTCGGTCAACACCTTGATGCGCAACAAGCTGGCCAATGGCTCATTGGCGATTGTGCAGCACCAGGGCGGCTACGAAGTGATCCCGCGTGAGGCGGCGTTGAAGATCCAGGAGCGCGACCCGCGCCGTATCGTTCAGTTGAACGTGCTGGTCGAGTCGAAAACGCCGGAAGAAGATGATCCGTACGCGGCGTACCAGATCCCTGACGATCTGATGTGGTAAAAAGTTAAACAGACTGTAGGAGCGAGCTTGCCTCGCGATCTTTTTAAAGATCAAAAGATCGCGAGGCAAGCTCGCTCCTACAAGGTAATAAACAAACCCCGCTTCGGCGGGGTTTGTGTTTTTCAAGACTGTCGTTGCCGTGGTTCAGGCTTTGAGTTTCTGCGCTTCAAGCTTTTCCAGCTCTGCTTTGTAGTTATGAGCGTCGCTCTCGCGGTGAAACATGCCAACCAAGATGTTTTCCTGATGAACATCCCATAGGTGTACGCCATGGGCTACAAGCTGGTGGAACATACGTGAATCGTCGCGTTCAGTTACTGTGATAGTCATCTGCTTGCTCCAAATTCTGATAAGGACCTGCGGCAAGACGTCGCAGGACTTCTTTATAGAATTTGTTAGCTTCCTAAGTAAATAGCTAATTGTCGCTCTGTCATCTTGGAAAAAAGCGCAAAACGCTGCAGCCCTTGTACGACGCGGTGTTTACGGGTTTTGCCAATAGTTTTATGACAAAAGTTTCATGTTCAAGGTCCTGCGAATCACTCCAATCCCCTGTAGGCGTTGCTGCCCCGTCTACGACGCCGCGCTGTCGCACAGCAAACAGGACCGCGAGTATCTTCAGCATCCCTCAATCGGTTCCCTCTCCTTCGGGAGAGGGCTAGGGTGAGGGTTGCTCTTGATTAGAGAGGCTTTTATGTACATATCCGTTGCTGCAGCAATGGATATGTACCCAAGAATCCCGAGGTGGATGGATTTACGGCTGCACGTAGCCGTTCGCAGCCTTCGTACCTCGTCAGCGACTACAGTTGCCTGTTTGTTGCGCGGACTCAGAAACGAAAAAACCTCGCCGGAGCGAGGTTTTCTTGAAGCGTGCTGCTTAAGGCATGTCGCGCCTCAGCTGCCCTTGACGGCTTTGCCGTCCACCGTGCCGTCTTGCAGCATGATGTTGTATTCCTTGCCGTCTTTTTCAACCTGGCGCAGTTTGACCAGCAAACCGTCCCAGCTCTTGGCGAACCACATTTCGGTGATGCGCTTGTTCTGGTTCTGGTCCAGTGTCGGGTCGCGTACGCGCTCAACCTTGATGGCGTCTACCTTGCCCGCCTTGGTTTCGACCACTTCCGGGCCTATGACGCGAAAGTCGTAGGTGTCTACGCCATCTTCGTCAACGACCTGGTAGCTCATGCTCTTTTTGCCCGCCACGACATCGCGCTGCAACGCCAACTGGTAAGTCGACTTGTCGAGCATGCCGCTGAGCAATGTCACCTTGACCGGGTCTTTGTTGAACGTGCCGGTGACCATGTTGGTGGTCCAGTCAAAGTCCAGGTTTATGTTCTTGGCTTTGCCCAGGCCGCCACGTTCGAAACGGTAGGACTGAGGGATCAGGCTGTCGTTCTTGAACGCGAAGGTGCTGGATTCCGACAGGCTGGCGATCATCATCGAGGCCTTGAAGTTCAAGGTCCAGGTGCCGTTGTCATTCTTGACCAGACTGCGCTCGGCAGAACCGCTCATGGGTAACTGTTTCCAGTCGGCCGTGTAGCTGGCCTGGAAAGGATGAGGTTCAGCCGCTTGCACTGCTGGGACAGCCAGCAGGCTCAAGGCGAGGAGCAGGGCACGACGCATAATGTCTCCTAGGTTCGTATCAAGTGGCCGCTGGCCGCGAGTAATTGACCGTCTAATAATGCGCCTTGCTCGTCAAGTGACAAGCGACCTTCGGCAAACCAGCGCACTGCAAGCGGGTAAATCCGGTGCTCCTGGGCGTGAACCCGTTGCGCCAGACTGTGCGGCGAGTCATCGGACTCTACCGCAATGATTGCTTGTACGACCAGAGGCCCGCCATCGAGTTCCTCGGTGACAAAGTGCACGCTGCAGCCATGCTCGCTGTCACCGGCTTGCAGCGCACGCTGATGCGTGTGCAGGCCTTTGTATTTGGGCAGCAGGGAAGGGTGGATGTTGAGCAGACGGCCCTGATAGTGACGCACGAAGCCTGCGCTGAGGATGCGCATGAATCCGGCCAGAACGACCAGTTGCGGGTTGAACGTATCAATGACTTCGATCAGTGCAGCATCGAAGGCCTCGCGGCCCTCGAATGCTGTGTGATCCAGTACGCGGGTGTCGATACCCGCGTCTTTGGCGCGTTGCAGGCCGTAGGCGTCTGCGCGGTTGGAGATCACCGCGCGGATTCTGGCCGGGCTGTCCTTGATCGCACAGCTGTCGATCAAGGCTTGCAAGTTGCTGCCGGTGCCGGAAAGCAGCACCACTACATCACAGGTATCGGGCATTAGTGCGCCTTGAGGTTTTGCAGCTCAACTTGCGGCGCGCCTTCGGCGGCCGTGGCGATGTGGCCGATCACCCAAGGTTGCTCGCCCGCTTCACGCAGTACGTTCAGCGCGGTGTCAACGTCAGCCTGAGCCACGCAGATCACCATGCCTACGCCGCAGTTCAGCACGCGGTGCATTTCGGTTTCGTTCACGTTGCCTTTTTCTTGCAGCCAGTTGAAGACTGCAGGGCGCTGCCAGCTGGCCACGTCAACCACCGCTTGAGCACCTTTTGGCAGCACGCGCGGGATGTTGTCGAGCAGGCCGCCACCGGTGATGTGGGCCATGGCTTTAACTACGCCGGTGTCCTTGATCAGCTTGAGCAACGGCTTGACGTAGATACGGGTCGGCGCCATCAGCAGGTCGGTCAGCGGCTGGCCGTCGAGCTGGGTGTTTTCGATGTCGGCACCGGACACTTCGATGATCTTGCGGATCAGCGAGTAACCGTTGGAGTGCGGGCCCGAAGATGGCAGGGCGAGCAGGGCGTCACCGGTGGCCACTTTGGAGCCGTCGATGATCTCGGCTTTCTCGACCACGCCAACACAGAAGCCGGCCAGGTCGTAGTCTTCGCCTTCGTACATACCAGGCATTTCTGCGGTTTCGCCGCCTACCAGCGAGCAACCGGACAATTCGCAGCCAGCGCCGATACCGGTAACCACTTGGGCTGCGGTGTCTACGTTGAGCTTGCCGGTGGCGTAGTAGTCGAGGAAGAACAGAGGCTCTGCGCCGCACACGATCAGGTCGTTAACGCACATGGCGACCAGGTCGATGCCGATGCTGTCGTGCTTGTTCAGGTTCAGCGCCAGACGCAGCTTGGTGCCCACACCGTCGGTGCCGGAAACCAGAACGGGTTGCTTGTAACCGGCCGGGATTTCGCAGAGGGCGCCAAAACCGCCGAGGCCGCCCATCACTTCAGGGCGCGCAGTGCGCTTGGCTACGCTCTTGATGCGTTCGACCAATGCTTCACCGGCGTCGATGTCTACACCGGCGTCCTTGTAGCTCAGGGAGGGTTGCTTGCTCATAATCCAGGCCTTTAGGGGGGATTCGGGGGTATCGACCGATCTCAGCGGGCCTGCTTGCAAGTGCTCAGGGTTTGAAACAGAGCATTTGCAGAGTGCCCGGCTGTCGCCGGTCTGCGAAGGCGCGCGATTTTATCAGGCTTGAAGGGCAGCGGCCATCCTCGGGCCGACAGGCAGGGTTATATCTGTCGAAAAAAACCTTTTTTAGTCGTACTGGCTGCTTGGCGCGACGCTGTATAAGGTATATCCGCTAAATTCTGATTTTTTATGACCGTGTGAAATCTGCGAGTTGCACCTGAATGATTTGGCTGCGCGCCTGTCTGAGGTGTTATCGAGTGTGTTTATACGGCCTTTTAATGCCCTTTTTTGCCGTTGGGAATCTTTCATGCGTTTTCATCAATTAATAGCTGTGGGCTGTTTGTCTTTTTTCAGCCTGGCGAGTCATGCCGAAATCCTGACGGGCCTGTATCAAGTGCGTGAGCCGGTCACCAGTCAGTCGCCTGATGAGCGCGCGCAAGCCACGCAAAAAGCCCTGGAAACTCTGGTGTTGCGCCTGACGGGCGACGCCAAGGCGGTGCAGAACCCTGCGCTGGAGCCTATTCGCAAAGACCCTCAGCAAATCATCAGCCAGTACGGCTATGACGCAGGCCCGCCTGAATCCCTGCAAGTGGATTTCGACCCGGTGAGCACGGACCGCGCCTTGCGCCAGGCCGGTTTGTCACTGTGGGGCAGCAACCGCCCGGCCTTGCTGGGTTGGTGGCTGAACGATTCTGTAGACGGCTCCAGCCTGGTGGGTGACGGTCAATCCGTTGCCGAACCATTGCGCCGCGCCGCCCAACACCGTGGTTTGCCACTGCGCTTGCCGCTGGCTGACTTGAGCGAGCAATTGGTGGGCACCGCTGAAAATCTTGAAGGCTCTAATCCGGCGCCGCTGAAAGAGGCGTCCGAGCGTTACGGCGCAGACGCGCTGCTGGCCGTGCATGCCCACGAAGACAGCGGCCAGTGGCAGGCCAAATGGCGCCTGTGGATCGGCGATCAACAAGAGCAAGGCAGTGCAACCGGCGCTGATCAGGCGGCACTGGCGGATGACGTAATGCTGCAAGTCAGCCAGCGTCTGGCTCCGCGCTACGCCGTCAAGCCGGGCGTGTCGACCGATCAGTTACTTGAAGTACAGGGCATGACCCTGGAGCGCTATGCTCAGTTGAGTCGCTTGCTTGAACCGTTTGGTGGCCAATTGGTGAGCGTCGACGGCAACCGTATCGTCTATCAGGTCAACGGCAGTGCAGAGCAGCTGCGTTCGCAGTTGGCGTTGGCGCAAATGCATGAAGTGCCTGCAGATCAGGCGTCGGCTACACCTCAGGCGGCGCAGTTGCGCTTTAGCTGGTAGTTTTTTCTCTTCTATATATAAGGACAGGCATTTATGCGGGATTCGCGACGGTGGGTTTGGTGGGGTGTAGCGCTGGCCGCGGTGCTATTCGTGTATTTCTTGCACGCGATACTGACGCCTTTTCTGATTGCGATCGTTCTTGCTTACATGTTCGACCCGGTGGTTGATCGCCTCGAAAAAATCGGCCTGTCCAGAACCTGGGGCACGATCACGGTCTTTACCCTGTTCACGGTCATTCTGGTGACGTTGCTGGTGGTGCTGGTGCCGATGCTGGCCAAGCAGTTGGTGAAGCTTTACCAGTTGGCGCCACAGGTACTGGACTGGTTGCAGAATACCGCCTTGCCGTGGGTGCAAACCCGGTTCGGGCTGGGTGATGGCTTCTGGAACTTCAACAAGATCAAAGCCACCATTACCGAGCACATGGGGCAGGCCGGGGATATCGCCGGGGTAGTGCTGTCACAGGCGACCGCTTCAAGCCTGGCGCTGTTTGGCTTTTTGGCGAATCTGGTGCTGATTCCAGTGGTGGCCTTTTACTTGTTGCGTGACTGGGATGTGTTGCTGTCCAAGATTCGTGGCCTGCTGCCGCGCGATCGCGAAGAGCGGATCGTGTCGCTGGCCAAGGAATGTCACGACGTACTCGGCGCTTTCGTTCGTGGGCAGCTATTGGTGATGGTCGCTTTGGGCATCATCTATTCGGCTGGCTTGATGCTGCTGGGCCTGGAGCTGGGGCTGTTGATCGGTTTGATGGCTGGTTTGGCGGCTATCGTGCCGTACATGGGCTTTATCATCGGCATCGGCGCCGCGTTGATTGCGGGCCTGTTCCAGTTTGGCGGTGACCTGTACCCGATGCTGGGGATTGTCGCGGTGTTTATGGTCGGGCAGGCGCTGGAAGGCATGGTGTTGACCCCGCTGTTGGTGGGTGACCGCATCGGCCTGCACCCTGTGGCGGTGATCTTTGCGATTCTGGCGGGCGGCGAGTTGTTCGGCTTTACCGGCGTACTGCTGGCCTTGCCGGTCGCGGCCGTGATCATGGTGCTGGTGCGCCATATGCACGATTTGTACAAACATTCGCAGGCCTACAAAGGTGATGAAGAACCTGAGTTGTAGGCGGGTGAGCGATTGAATGAGAGGCCGGTTCATGTGGCGATGAACCGGCCTTTTTTAATGACCGGGC
Organism: Pseudomonas helleri; assembly: GCF_001043025.1. GTDB lineage: Bacteria > Pseudomonadota > Gammaproteobacteria > Pseudomonadales > Pseudomonadaceae > Aquipseudomonas > Aquipseudomonas helleri. The sequence continues at coordinate 241,482 of NZ_JYLD01000007.1, forward strand.
GTGAGCTTGTCTGTCAGAAAAACTTGATTCAATCCAATGCGTTAACGCAAACCTTTGATTTTGCTCGTGGTCTGTTACATTGTGCGCCCGGCTACACGGGTATAAACTTTGCAAACTTTACACAGAGGCCACTAACGGTTCGTTTGAACTGTTCAGTCAGCATGAAACCGATTCAGCTGCCCCTAGGTGTGCGTCTGCGAGATGACGCTACCTTCATCAATTACTATCCAGGCGCCAATGCCGCTGCACTCGGCTACGTCGAACGTCTGTGCGAAGCCGACGCCGGGTGGACAGAAAGCCTGATTTATCTGTGGGGCAAACACGGGGTAGGGCGCACGCATTTGTTGCAGGCCGCATGCTTGCGTTTCGAGCAACTGGGCGAGCCAGCGGTGTATTTGCCATTGGCGGAGTTGCTGGATCGCGGTATCGAGATCCTCGACAACCTTGAGCAATACGAGCTGGTGTGTCTGGACGACCTGCAGGCCGTGGCCGGTCGGGCTGATTGGGAAGAAGCGCTGTTTCACCTGTTCAATCGCCTGCGTGACAGCGGGCGTCGCTTGCTGATCGCCGCCTCGGCCTCGCCGCGTGAATTGCCGATCAAGCTGGCCGACCTTAAATCACGCCTCACCCTGGCGCTGATTTTTCAAATGCGCCCCTTGTCTGATGAAGACAAACTGCGTGCCTTGCAGTTACGCGCCTCGCGCCGTGGCCTGCACCTGACCGACGAAGTCGGGCATTTCATCCTCACGCGCGGTACACGCAGCATGAGCGCATTGTTTGAATTGCTTGAGCGCCTCGATCAGGCCTCGTTGCAGGCACAACGCAAGCTGACCATTCCCTTCTTGAAAGAAACCCTCGGCTGGTAAACCCCCGCCATCCCCTTTTTTTGCAGGAGCGAGCTCGCCTCGCGATCTTTTGCTGTAAAAGCGCATTCCTACAAGGTTTTGGCAGTATTCAGGCGCCAGAAAACCTGCGTGTCAGACGTGTGTCTACGCAAAATCGATTGTCAGGGGTGTAAAACCTTAGATGTCACGTGAAATCGACCAAGTCACATTTAATTCGATTGAATTTGCAAATGAGGATCATAGAGGGCATAGTCGCGGTAACTTTTCCTACAGCCACGGTCGTGCCCATGCTAAAGCGCTTCGCACCCCTCGTGCCTCTCGCACTCGTTACCCTGCTTTTCGGCTGCGCTGCTCACTCGCCAGTGTCCCAGCAAGTTGTCGATTCACAGGTTCAAAAGTCATCTTCGTCGCAGTCTTCCGCTCTTTATCAGGAAGAACTGGCCACTGAAAAAGAACTGGCTCAATTTTCCGAAAACAGCAAGCCTTACGAACTGCCGGCCCTGGCTGACAGCATTCTTGAGCGCGGAATGTCCTTGATCGGTACCCGTTACCGTTTTGGCGGCACCTCTGAAGCTGGTTTCGATTGCAGTGGCTTTATCGGCTATCTGTTCAAAGAGGAAGCGGGCATGCAATTGCCGCGCTCCACCCGCGAAATGATCAACGTAAATGCACCGTTGGTCGCGCGAAACAACCTCAAACCGGGTGACCTGCTGTTCTTCAGCACCAACGGTCGCGGACGTGTCAGCCACGCTGGCATTTACCTGGGCGATGACCAGTTTATTCACTCCAGCAGCCGCCGCAGCGGTGGTGTAAGGATTGATAGCCTGGGCGACACCTACTGGAACAAGACCTTTATTGAAGCCAAGCGTGCTTTGGCCATGGCGCCAACCAGCGTAGTGGCTCGTAAGTAAAGTTAAAGTCTTACTTGAAGTTTGGCTTCTAAGCGCTAGAATTCAGTCGCAATGTTAAATTCCTGAAGCCGCGAAGGTATCCCCTGTCGCGGCTTCGGGTTTCGCGGCCCAGTAGCCGTATCCAGAATCAGGAACGTTCTGTTTATGTCGACCCTGGCCCGCGTTGCCCTCATCACGTTCGCCGCACTGCTCAGTGCCTGCGCAAACCGTCCTGCACCTGCTCCCGTTGAAGTCAAACCGGTTGTGTCGTCGAGTCCGATCGATGATGGTTCGCCGTTGGCGGCAGACGTACTGTTTCGTGCGTTGGGCCTGGTAGGCACGCCGTATCGCTGGGGCGGTAATACACCGGACTCAGGTTTTGATTGCAGCGGCTTGATCAAGTACGTCTACAACGACATGGCGGGTATTTCGTTGCCGCGCACCACCCGCGAAATGATCGTAATGCGCGGGCAGAATGTCGGCAAAGACCAACTGCAAACCGGTGACCTGTTGTTCTTCGCCACCAATGGTGGAACCCAAGTCAGCCATGCCGGCATCTACGTGGGTGAAGGCCGCTTTGTGCATGCGCCTGCCACGGGCGGCACGGTCAAGCTGGACAGCCTCAGCAAAGCCTATTGGCAAAAAGCCTACCTGAACGCCAAGCGCGTCTTGCCAACCGAGCAGCATTTGGCGCGGTTGCCTTAATCTCTCTAATTTGATGAGGCCTCTGTAGGAGTTGCCGCAGGCTGCGATCTTTAGTTTTTAGAGATCAAAAGATCGCAGCCTTCGGCAGCTCCTACCAAAAGTGCATAGATCTGTCGTGACAGGGTTTAAAGGTTTACTCCCCCGACACCCGCCACACTTTGTTGCCGACATCATCGGCCACCAGCAAGTCCCCCTGTTTATCAATGACGACCCCCACCGGGCGGCCCATGGCTTTTTCATCGGAGTTGAGGAAGCCGGTCAGCACGTCAATCGGCATGCCGTTGGGTTTGCCGTCGGCAAACGGAACGAAGATCACTTTGTAGCCACTGTGCGGTTTGCGGTTCCATGAGCCATGCTGGCCGATAAATACGCCGTCGGTGAAGTTCGGCAGTGTGCTGTTTTGCGCGAAGGCCAGGCCCAGCGAGGCGGTGTGCGGGCCGACGGCATAATCCGGGGCAATGGCTTTGGCCACCAGCTCGGCGTTTTGCGGGTTGACCCGGACGTCGACGTGCTGCCCGAAGTAGCTGTAGGGCCAGCCATAGAAGCCGCCGTCTTGCACCGAGGTGATGTAGTCGGGCACTAAATCGCTGCCGATTTCGTCACGCTCGTTCACAGCGGTCCACAGTTTGCCGGTCTTGGGTTCCCAGTCCATGCCGTTAGGGTTACGCAGCCCTGAGGCAAAAATGCGATGGCTACCGGTGGCCGGGTCGACTTCCCAGATCGCCGCGCGACCTTCTTCGATGTCCATGCCGTTTTCGCCGACGTTACTGTTCGAGCCGACACTCACGTAGAGTTTTTTACCGTCAGGGCTGGCGATGACGTTTTTCGTCCAGTGGTGGTTCAGGCCGCTTGGCAAATCAATGACCTTGGTCGGTTGCGCGCTGATGGAGGTTTCGCCCGGTTGATACGGGAAGCGCAGCAACTTGTCGGCATCCGCCACGTACAGGTCGTTGCCCACCAGGGTCATGCCGAAGGGCGAGTTCAGGTTTTCTAGAAACACTGTGCGGGTGTCTGCTTTGCCATCGTGGTTGGTGTCGCGCAACAAAGTGATGCGGTTGGCGCTTGGCACGCCCGCACCGGCGCGGCCCATGACCTTGCTGGCGATCCACTCGCGCAGCCCCTGGCTGCCATCCGGTTTGGCCGGTGCGTTGCTTTCGGCCACCAGCACATCGCCATTGGGCAACACATAGAGCCAGCGCGGGTGGTCGAGCCCTTCGGCAAATGCCTGCACCTGCAAACCTTGCGCGGCAACTGGCTTGGTGCCTTGCGCCCAGCCCACCGCCGGGGCGATGTTGACGGTGGGGATCAGCGTTTTGTTCGGTGCCGGCAGAGTAGGCGAGGGGCCTGTGCCATCGGTAACTTGCAGGGTCGAGCTTTCACCGCAGGCGGCCAACCCTGCCGCTAAAACGATGACAACAGCGTGCTGGCGCTTGAACATAGGGATCTCCATGAAAACAGTGGGCGTGTAGTCATAGAGAAGCGTAGCCGTTCAAAGGTTCAGGCCGACGGGTTTGTTTGCTGCGCAGCCCGGCACCTTTAATTGACGCTCCACCCCCAACCCTCTAACCTTCGCGGCGTGTTTCAGGTGCTCTGCAACCCAAGGTTGGCAGAGTGAAACAGGGAAGCCGGTGAGGGCGCGTTTGACCCACACAACCGCTTTGATCCCGGCGCTGCCCCCGCAACGGTAAATGAGTCAACATCACGCTCAATGCCACTGTGTTTATTACACGGGAAGGCGCGTGGCCCGGTGCTGTTCCTTATTCAGGAACGCCCACTCATGAGCCCGGAGACCGGCCTGATCCATCCAGCACCCTTGCGGCGGGCGAAGGTGTGTCGATTGTTAACGAATTCCCCCGCCTCCCGTTTGCATTTTTTAGCCCCAACGGAGAGCTGCCATGAATGAATCCCCCGAGCGCGACGAACGTCACCTGGCGCGCATGCAACGCAAAAAAGCGATTATGGACGAACGCATTGCCAGCGCTCCCAATGAGTGCGGCCTGCTGCTGGTGTTGACCGGCAACGGCAAAGGCAAGAGCAGTTCGGCTTTCGGCATGTTGGCCCGGGCCATGGGCCACGGCATGCAGTGCGGCGTGGTGCAGTTCATCAAGGGGCGTAACAGCACCGGCGAAGAGATTTTTTTCCGTCGCTTCCCTGAACAAGTGCGCTATCACGTGATGGGCGAAGGTTTTACCTGGGAAACTCAGGACCGCCAGCGTGACATCGCCGCCGCCGAAGCCGCCTGGCAAGTGTCCCGCGAGATGCTGCGCGACCCGGCCATTGGCCTGGTGTTGCTGGATGAATTGAACATTGCGCTCAAGCACGGCTATCTCGACCTGGAGCAAGTGCTGAGCGATCTGCAAGCTCGCCCGCCGATGCAGCATGTGCTGGTCACCGGGCGCGGCGCTAAACCTGAACTGATTGACCTGGCCGATACCGTGACTGAAATGGGCGTGATCAAACATGCCTTCCAGGCCGGTATCAAAGCCCAGAAAGGCATTGAATTGTGAGTGTTGAAGCATGAGAGAGTCGCGTCATTGCCCGGCGGTATTGATCGCCGCACCGGCCTCCGGTCAGGGCAAGACCACCGTCACCGCCGCCTTGGCCCGATTGCACCGCAATCAGGGGCGCAAGGTGCGGGTCTTTAAATGTGGCCCCGATTTTCTCGACCCCATGATCCTCGAGCGCGCCAGCGGTGCGCCGGTGTATCAGGTCGACTTGTGGATGGTCGGCGCCGACGAAAGCCGGCGCTTGCTCTGGGAAGCGGCCGGTGAATCGGACCTTATCCTCATCGAAGGGGTCATGGGCCTGTTTGACGGCACGCCGTCCAGCGCCGATTTGGCCCGCCATTTTGGCGTGCCGGTATTGGGCGTGATTGACGGTACGGCCATGGCCCAGACGTTTGGCGCGTTGGCCCTGGGGCTGGCACGTTATCAGCCGGACCTGCCGTTTGCCGGGGTATTGGCCAACCGGGTGGGCACGGTGCGCCACGCGCAGTTGCTGGAAGGCAGCCTGACCGAAGGCTTGCGCTGGTACGGCGCGTTGTCTCGCGAAACCGGGATCGAGTTGCCCAGCCGTCATTTGGGTCTGGTGCAAGCCAGCGAGTTGAACGATCTGGATATGCGTCTGGACGCCGCCGCCAATGCCTTGGCCAGCACCTGTGAGGTAGCGCTGCCACCGCCGGTGGAATTCGCCGCGCCTGAGCCGGTGGCCATTGAGCCGTTGCTGGCCGGTGTGCGGATTGCCGTGGCGCGCGATGAAGCGTTTGCCTTTACCTATGGCGCGAGCCTGGCACTGCTGCGCGGCATGGGCGCTGAGCTGGTGTTTTTCTCGCCGATTCGCGACACCCAACTGCCGCAGGCCGACAGCGTGTATTTGCCCGGTGGTTACCCGGAACTCCATCACCAGGCCCTTGCGCGCAATACCTCGATGCTTGAAGCGATCCGTGCCCACCATCACGCGGGCAAACCGCTGTTGGCCGAGTGCGGCGGCATGCTTTATCTGCTTGACGCCTTGACCGATGTTGAAGGCCAGCGTGAAACGCTGGTGGGCTTGCTCAAGGGCGAAGCGACGATGCAAAAGCGCCTGGCTGCGCTGGCCTTGCAAGCCGTCGAAATGCCCGAAGGCCTGCTGCGGGGTCACACTTATCATCACTCGCTGACCAGCACCGAACTTGAGCCCATTGCGCGGGGCCTGAGCCCCAATGGCGGGCGCGGTGCCGAAGCGGTGTATCGCCAAGGGCGTATGACGGCGTCTTATGTGCACTTTTACTTTCCGTCCAATCCCCAGGCCATTGCTGCGTTGTTCGCGCCGTGCGCTGTGAAGGTGCCATGAGCGACAACGCATTTAGCCCTGAAGAAAAGGCCGCTGTGTACCGCGCCATTGCTGAGCGCCGCGATATGCGCCACTTCAGCGGTGGTGAAGTGGCGCCCGAGTTGTTGGCCCGCTTGCTCGAAGCCGCGCATCAGGCGCCGAGCGTGGGCCTGATGCAGCCGTGGCGGTTTATCCGCATCACCGACCGTGAGCTGCGCGGCAAGATTCAAACCGTGGTCGAAGCCGAGCGGGTACGCACCGCTGAGGCTTTGGGCGAGCGCTCAGACGAGTTCATGACACTCAAGGTCGAAGGCATTAATGACTGCGCCGAAGTGCTGGTGGCCGCGTTGATGGATGACCGTGAAAAGCACATTTTTGGCCGTCGGACATTGCCGGAAATGGACATGGCGTCGCTGTCCTGTGCGATTCAAAACCTCTGGCTGGCGGCGCGGGTCGAAGGCCTGGGCATGGGCTGGGTGTCGTTGTTTGAGCCTCAGGCGTTGGCCGATCTGCTGGGCCTGCCTGCCGGGGCCAAACCGCTGGCGGTGTTGTGTCTGGGGCCGGTCGAGCAGTTTTATCCGGCGCCGATGCTGGTGCTGGAAGGGTGGGCGCAGGCGCGCCCGCTGAGTGAGTTGGTGTACGAGAATTATTGGGGAGTAAAGCCATGAGTGTGGCGTTGTTGTGCGTTGCCGGTGTGGCGTTGGATGCGCTGCTCGGCGAGCCTAAACGCTGGCATCCGCTGGTTGCGTTTGGCCGCATGGCTGACCGTATCGAACAGCGTTTCAATTCCGGTGGCCGTGGCTGGCGCAGCCATGGCGTGACCGCCTGGGTACTGGCGGTGTTGCCGTTGACGATTGTGGCCACGGCCTTGTCGTGGCTGCCGTATATCGGTTGGATGGTGGAGATTCTGGCGCTGTACTGCGCGCTGGGCATGCGCAGCCTCGGTGAGCACGTGCAGCCGGTGGCCGAGGCCTTGCGCGCCAATGACCTGGACGAGGCGCGTACGCGGGTTGGTTATCTGGTCAGCCGTCAAACCAGCGAACTGGATGCAACCGAAGTGGCCCGGGCCGCCACCGAGTCGGTCCTGGAAAACGGCAGTGATGCGGTGTTCGCGGCATTGTTCTGGTTTGCCGTTGCCGGTGCGCCGGGCGTGGTGCTCTACCGTTTGAGCAACACCCTGGACGCGATGTGGGGTTATCGCAACGAGCGCTTCGAGCGTTTTGGTTGGGCTGCCGCGCGCATCGACGACCTGCTTAACTACATTCCTGCACGGCTGGTGGCACTGACCTACGCCTTGCTCGGTAAAACCCGCTTGGCGTTGACCTGCTGGCGCAAACAGGCGCCGCAATGGGACAGCCCCAATGCCGGGCCAGTGATGGCGGCCGGTGCCGGTGCGCTGGGAGTTGAGTTGGGCGGTGCAGCGATTTATCACGGTGAAGTGCATGAGCGCCCGCAGTTGGGTGAAGGCGTGCCCGCCGATGCCGATTCGATTGGCCGTGGCTGGCAGTTGGTGCAGCGCGGTGTGTGGCTGTGGTTACTGATCTTGTGCGTGGGGAGTGAGTTCTTTGCTTGAGCATGGTGGACGTTTGCGTCAGGCGGCCCTCGACTACGGCATCGCCGAGTCGCAATGGCTGGACTTGTCCAGTGGCCTCGCGCCCTGGCCTTTTGCGATTCCGGCGATCCCCGAGCGGGCCTGGGCGCGTTTGCCCGAAACCGATGACGGACTTGAGCAGGCGGCCTGCGAGTATTACGGCGCCCCCCACGTATTGCCGGTGCCGGGTTCGCAATGCGCGATCCAGTTGCTGCCGCGTCTGCGCCGCAGTGGCAAGGTCGGCGTGCTGTCACCTTGCTACGCCGAGCATGCCGAGTCGTGGCGGCGCAGCGGTTACATCGTGCGTGAAGTTCTGGAGCAGGAAGTCGACACCTACCTCGACACCCTCGATGTGCTGGTGGTGGTCAACCCTAACAACCCCACGGGCCTGAGCCTGCCCCCCGAGCGTTTGCTCGACTGGCACGCACGGCTGGCCCAGCGCGGCGGCTGGCTGGTGGTGGACGAAGCCTTTATGGACAACACCCCCGAGTTGAGCCTGGCCGCAGAGAGCGGGCGCAGCGGATTGATTGTGCTGCGTTCGTTCGGCAAGTTTTTCGGCCTGGCCGGGGTGCGGTTGGGCTTTGTGCTGGCGGAACTTAAATTGCTCAAGCTGCTGGCAGAGCAAGTCGGCCCGTGGGCCGTCAGCGGCCCGACGCGGATTGTCGGCCAGGCGTGCCTGCTCGACGCCCAAGGCCATGCCCGGCAGCGAGAGCGCAGTGAGTTGGCCAGTGCCCGCTTGCAGCACTTGCTGGGCCAGCATGACTTGCTCCCGCAGGGCGGCTGCGCCTTGTTCCAGTGGCTGATCACCCCAGAGGCCGAGCAGCTTTACGACTTTATGGCCCGGCGCGGGATTTTGCTGCGCCTGTTTACCAGCAACAGCAGCGTGCGTTTTGGCCTGCCTGCCGATGAAGCCGACTGGTTGAAGCTGCAAGAGGCATTGCAGGCTTATACCCAGTCGCGAACCAAGGACGTTTCATGAGCACATTGATGGTGCAGGGCACCACTTCCGATGCGGGCAAAAGCACGCTGGTAACGGCGTTGTGCCGCTGGCTGACCCGCGAGGGCGTGCGCGTGGTGCCGTTCAAACCGCAGAACATGGCGCTCAACAGTGCCGTGACCGCTGAAGGCGGCGAAATTGGCCGCGCCCAGGCCGTACAGGCGCAGGCCGCCGGTTTGCCGCCGCACACCGACATGAATCCGGTGTTGCTCAAGCCCAACAGCGACACTGGCGCCCAAGTGATCATCCATGGCTGCGCCGTCACTACCATGAACGCGGTGGCGTATCACGACTACAAGGCCATCGCCATGCAAGCGGTGCTGGCCTCGCATCAACGGCTGAGTGCCGCGTACCCGGTGGTCATGGTTGAAGGCGCGGGCTCGCCGGCCGAGATCAACTTGCGCGCCGGTGACATCGCCAACATGGGCTTTGCCGAAGCGGTGGATTGCCCGGTGGTGCTAATTGCCGACATCAATCGGGGCGGCGTTTTCGCGCACTTGGTTGGCACCCTGGAGTTGCTCTCCGAGACGGAGCAGGCACGGGTCAAAGGCTTCATCATCAACCGTTTTCGCGGTGACATTGCCTTGCTGCAACCGGGCCTCGACTGGCTGGAACAGCGCACCGGCAAGCCGGTGATTGGCGTGTTGCCCTACGTGCTGGATTTGCACCTTGAGGCCGAAGACGGCATCGACCAGCGCCAGACCGACAAGGTCGAGCACGTGCTCAAAGTGGTGGTGCCGGTATTGCCGCGCATCAGCAACCACACCGACTTTGACCCGCTGCGCTTGCACCCGCAAGTGGATTTGCAGTTTGTCGGGCCGGGGCAAGCGATCCCGCCGGCTGACTTGATCATCCTGCCGGGTTCAAAAAGCGTGCGCAGTGACCTGGCGTATTTGCGCGCCAATGGCTGGGAAACGGCGATCAATCGCCACCTGCGCTACGGCGGCAAGGTGCTGGGTATTTGCGGTGGTTTGCAGATGCTCGGGGAGCAGGTGCATGACCCGTTGGGGCTGGAAGGGGCGCCCGGTTCGAGCGCTGGTTTGGGCCTGTTGGGTTTTAGCACCGAACTGGCCGCCGAGAAGCAGCTGCGCAACGTGCGCGGCCATTTGCTGCTGGAAGACGCCGAGGTCAACGGCTACGAAATTCACGCCGGTGTCACCACGGGGGCAGCCCTGGAGCAACCGGCGGTGCGTCTGGATGACGGCCGTTGTGACGGCGCGCAGAGTGCTGACGGGCATATTCTCGGCACGTACCTGCACGGCTTGTTCGAGTCGCCTGAGGCCTGCGGCGCGTTGCTGCGCTGGGCCGGGTTGCAGAACGTGCAGCACGTCGACTACCACGCCCTGCGCGAGCGCGACATCGAGCGGCTGGCCGATCTGGTCGAGAAGCACCTGGACACGGCGTACTTGCGCGAGCTTTGCGGTATCTGATGCGTTATGGATCCTGTGGGAGCGGGCTTGCTCGCGATAGCATCGACCTGGTTTGCCAGTAATAGCGCGTCGCTTGCATCGCGAGCAAGCCCGCTCCCACAAGATCAAAAGCGGTATTTTTGAGGTTTTTAAACATGCAGCAACTGATTTTGGGTGGCGCCCGTTCGGGTAAAAGCCGCTTGGCCGAGAAGCTCGCGGCCGACTCTGGCTGCGCTGTTATCTACATCGCCACCAGCCAGCCGCTGGACGGCGAAATGAACGAGCGGGTTCGCCTGCACCGTGAGCGTCGCCCCGCACAGTGGGGCTTGATCGAAGAGCCGATTGAGCTGGCCCGCGTGTTGCGTGAAAACGCCGGTGCACAGACCTGCCTGCTGGTGGATTGTCTGACCTTGTGGCTGACCAATCTGCTGATGCTTGAAGACCCGCAGCGCTTGAGCGCCGAGCGTGAGGCGCTGCTGGAGTGCCTGGCTGGATTGCCGGGGCACATTGTATTTGTCAGCAACGAAACCGGAATGGGTGTCGTGCCGCTGGGCGAATTGACTCGCCGTTACGTCGATGAAGCCGGTTGGTTGCATCAAGCCTTGGCCGAACGTTGCCAGCGAGTCGTACTGACCGTGGCGGGCCTGCCCCTGACATTGAAAGGAACTGCGCTATGAACACCCCGTGGTGGCTGAACCCGTGCAAAGCGGTTGATCGTGAGGTGCAAGCGGCGGCGGCCGAGCGCCAGCAGCAGTTGACCAAACCGGCGGGTTCGCTGGGGCAACTGGAAACCCTGGCTGTGCAGTTGGCCGGGTTGCAGGGGCGCTTGAAACCCCGTGTCGATCAGCTGTGGATTGCGATTTTTGCCGGAGATCATGGCGTGGTCGCCGAGGGCGTATCGGCCTACCCGCAGGAAGTGACCGGGCAGATGCTGGCCAACTTTGTCAGCGGTGGGGCGGCAATCAGCGTGCTGGCCCGTCAATTGGGTGCGCACCTGGACGTCATCGACCTGGGCACGGTAACGCCGATGCTCAACCTGCCGGGTGTGCGGCATTTACAGCTGGGCGCGGGCACCGCCAATTTCGCCGCAGGCCCTGCCATGTCTGATGCTCAGGGCCTGAAAGCCCTGGCGGCCGGTCGTGACAGCGTGGTGCGGGCACAAGAGCTGGGCTGCGAGTTATTCGTGGGCGGCGAGATGGGCATTGGCAACACGGCCTCGGCCAGTGCCGTGGCCAGTGCGCTGCTGCAATGCCCGGCGTCTGAGCTGACCGGGCCTGGGACCGGGCTGGACGCTGCGGGCGTGAGCCACAAGGCGCGGGTGATTGAGCAAGCGCTGGCATTTCATGACGGCTACCTGGACGACCCGCTGCAAACCTTGTTCCGCTTGGGCGGTTTTGAAATCGCGGCCCTGGCCGGTGCCTATGTGGCGTGCGCGCAAGCGGGCATTGTGGCGTTGGTTGACGGTTTTATTTGCACCGTTGCCGCCATGGTTGCCGTGCGCTTGAACCCTGAGTGCCGGGAATGGCTGGTGTTCGGTCACCGCGGTGCTGAACACGGGCATCGCCGTGCCCTGCAAAGCTTGCAGGCTGAGCCGTTGCTCGACCTCGGTTTACGTTTGGGTGAAGGCAGTGGCGCTGCATTGGCGGTGCCGTTGGTGCGTCTGGCCTGCGACCTGCACGGGCAGATGGCAACGTTTGCTGAGGCGGCTGTCGCGGATCGCCCGGCATGAGCGTGACCCTGGACTTGCTGCGCCACGGTGAAACCGAGCTGGGCGGCGGGCTGCGCGGCAGCCTTGATGATGCGCTGACGCCCGTGGGCTGGGAGCAAATGCGCGCAGCCGTTAAGGGCCAAGGCCCGTGGGACCGGATTGTCAGTTCGCCGTTGCAGCGCTGTGCTTTGTTCGCCCACGAACTGGCCGGGCAACTCGCGCTGCCGGTCACGTTCGACAAAGACCTGCAAGAGCTGCACTTTGGCGAGTGGGAAGGGCAGAGCGCCGCCGCGCTGATGCAAACCGATGAGCAGGCACTGGGCCTGTTTTGGGCAGACCCTTACCGCTTCACCCCGCCTCAGGGCGAGCCGGTGCTTGAGTTCTCGCAGCGGGTGTTGGCGGCGGTCACGCGCTTGCAGCAAGCCCACGCGGGGGAGCGGGTACTGGTGGTGTGCCACGGCGGGGTGATGAAGTTGCTGTTGGCGCAGGCCCGTGGTCTGCCCCGTGAACAGTTGCTGAACATTCAGGTGGTTAATGGTGCGCTGTTCGAGTTGCAGGTCGACGCACACGGCGTTTTGAGCGAGGGGGGCTGAACATGTTGCCGTTCTGGATTGCCTTGCAGTTTCTGAGCAGCTTGCCGATCCGCTTGCCCGGCATGCCGCAACCCCAAGAGCTTGGGCGTTCGTTGTTGTTCTACCCGCTGGTCGGTCTGTTGTTTGGCGTGCTGTTGTGGGCGCTGAACGGCCTGTTGGCCGGGGCGCCGTTGCTGTTGCATGCGGCGCTGTTGCTGAGCGCCTGGGTGTTGCTCAGTGGTGGCTTGCATCTGGACGGACTGGCTGACAGCGCGGATGCCTGGCTGGGCGGCTTTGGGGATCGCGAGCGCACCCTGACCATCATGAAAGACCCGCGCAGCGGCCCGATCGCCGTGGTCACGTTGGTGCTGGTGTTGTTGCTCAAGTTCTGTGCCTTGCTGGCGTTGATCGAGCATCAACACACGGCCGTCTTGTTGATCGCCCCGCTGATCGGCCGCAGTGCATTGTTGGCGGTGTTTTTGACCACGCCTTACGTGCGGGCGGGCGGCTTGGGCCAGGCCTTGGCCGATCACTTGCCGCGCAAGGCGGGTTGGTGGGTGCTGGGGCTCAGTGCTGTGGCCTGTGTTGTGTTGGCCGGTACTGCCGGGATGTGGGCCTTGTTACTGGCGGCGTTGGGCTTTGTGTGGCTGCGCCGTGTGATGATGCGGCGCTTGGGCGGCACCACGGGCGATACGGCGGGTGCGTTGCTGGAATTGCTGGAAGTACTGGTTTTAGTGGGGTTGGCGCTGGTGGCAGACTGACCCCGGTGTTGTTTAAATCTTGATTCTCCTTCATTGCGGGTATATACATACAAAATGTTACCAACCCAGTGTTTATGCACCAACCTGCGGCGTGCTTCGCGGGGCATCAGCCGACATTACGACGGAGCCCTGGATGGCTTCGGGATCAACGTTGCGCAGTTTTCATTGATGAGCAACCTCAAGCGACTGGATCAGCCGAGTATTTCCAGCCTCGCCGAGGCCATGGGGCTGGATCGCAGTACCTTGGGCCGTAACCTGCGGGTGCTGGAAGGCGCTGGCCTGGTGAAGATGTCTGAAGGTGAGGACCACCGTAATCGGCTGGTCTGCCTGACCGAAGAGGGTGAGAGGCGCTTCAATGCAGCCTGGCCAGCCTGGGAGGCCGCACAACAGCGCTTGGTCGCGCGTTTGGGAGAAGACCGGCGCGAACAGTTGCTGCAGTTATTGGATGAGCTGGCGGGTGTCGATTAGCACCCGTTTTACGAATAAGAATGGGTATATACCCGCATCAGGAGAATAACAATGACATCGGTGTGGCGAACGAGCGGGTGGGTGCTGCTAGGCAGTGCGTTGATTTTGGCGCTGTCGTTGGGGGTCAGGCATGGCTTTGGTCTGTTCTTGCCGCCCATGAGCGCGCAGTTCGGCTGGGGGCGTGAGGTGTTTGCCTTCGCCATCGCCTTGCAGAACCTGATCTGGGGCCTGGCTCAGCCGTTCACCGGTGCATTGGCCGATCGCTTTGGCGCCGCCAAGGTGGTGATCGTCGGCGGTGTGCTTTATGCCGTCGGGCTGGTGCTGATGGGCATGTCGGACTCGTTGCTGACGCTGTCGTTGAGTGCTGGCCTGTTGATTGGTATCGGCCTGTCCGGCACGTCGTTTTCGGTCATTTTGGGTGTGGTCGGCCGTGCCTTGCCGCCAGAGAAACGCAGCATGGGCATGGGGATCGCCAGTGCGGCGGGCTCCTTTGGCCAGTTTGCAATGCTGCCCGGCACGCTGGGATTGATCGGCTGGCTTGGCTGGTCGTCCGCTTTGCTGGTACTGGGCTTGCTGGTGGCCATGATCGTGCCGTTGGTGAGCATGCTCAAGGACCGGCCAACACCGAGCCTGGGCGGCGAGCAAACACTCAAGGAAGCGCTGCGTGAGGCCTGCACTCACTCGGGCTTCTGGCTGCTGGCGTTTGGTTTTTTTGTCTGCGGGTTTCAGGTGGTGTTTATCGGCATCCACTTGCCGGCCTACCTGGTCGATCAGCATTTGCCTGCCACCGTGGGCACCACGGTATTGGCCCTGATTGGCCTGTTTAATATTTTTGGTACTTACACCGCCGGATGGCTGGGCGGGCGTATGTCCAAACCGCGTTTGTTGACCGCGTTGTACCTGGCGCGCGCCGTGGTGATCGTGGTGTTTTTGTGGGCGCCGCTGTCGCAATTCAGCGCTTATCTGTTTGGCATGGCCATGGGCTTTTTGTGGCTCTCGACCGTGCCACTGACCAACGGTACCGTCGCCACAATGTTTGGCGTGCGTAACTTGTCGATGCTGGGCGGGATTGTCTTCCTGTTCCATCAACTGGGCGCATTTCTAGGCGGTTGGCTGGGCGGCGTGGTCTATGATCAAACCGGCAGTTACGAACTGATCTGGCAAGGTTCTATCGTGCTCAGTCTGTTGGCAGCGGCCTTGAACTGGCCGGTGCGTGAGCGTCCGGTCGCGCGTTTGCAGGCACAAGGGAGCATGGCGTGAGTTCACTGTGGCTTTGGTTGGGTGGCATCAGCGCGGGTTTTTTGCTGCTGGCCCTGAGCTGGTGGGGCTGGCATCAAGGTGGCCTGGCCTTGCTGGAGTTAGGCATGGGCACTTGCTAGTGCCGTGCCGGGGCGAGTAAGTTCTGTGCCTGCACCTCTATAAAGGACACGAACAATGCTAAAGCGCTGGATTGCGATGCCCGTACTGTTGTTGGCGTGCGCGGGTTCTGTCTGGGCGGCTGATTGCCCGTCTTTGCTTGAAGGTTCATTGCCCAAACTACGGGCTAAAGAGTCGATCGATCTGTGCAAGCAGTTTGCCGGCAAGCCTTTGTTGATTGTGAACACGGCCAGCTTTTGCGGGTTTGCGCCCCAGTTTGAAGGCCTCGAGGCGATAAACCAGCGCTTTAAGGGTCAAGGGCTGGAAGTGATCGGCGTACCGTCCAATGACTTCAAGCAAGAGGCCAAAGATGGCGAAGAGACGGCCAAGGTCTGCTACGTCAATTACGGCGTGACCTTCACCATGACCGAACCGCAAAAGGTGCGGGGTGACGATGCAACGCACCTGTTCAAGGTCCTGGCTGAACAAAGCAGCACGCCCAAGTGGAATTTCTACAAGTACGTGGTGGACCGCAAAGGCAATGTGATTGCCAGCTTCTCGAGCCTGACCAAACCGGACAATCCGGAGTTGATCGAAGCTATAGAAAAAGCCATCGCCTCAAAGTCCTGATTCCTACACAAGAAAAAGCCCCGCCTCTGCAAAGAGAGCGGGGCTTTTTAGTTCAGGCTGTGTGAGCGTCAGGCTCTCGCAAGCTTAGAACTTGTACGTTGCACCGACAGCAAAGCCATTGGCGCTGTTTTCGTACTTGGCGCTGTAGTTGTTGATGCCTTTGGAATCGTTAACTTTGACCGACTCTTCTTTCAGGTAAGAGTAAGCCACGTCAATAACCAGATTCTCGTTAACGGCATAACCGGCACCCAAGCTGAAGATCGTCCGGTCACCGGTAGGGATGCGTGGCGAGCGATTTTCATTGTTGGTAGGCGATTGGTCCCAGGTCAAACCGGTACGCAGTACCCACTGCTTGTTCAACTGATACGACGTACCGATGGCGTAAGCCCAGGTGTCGTGCCAGTTTTGTTCTTCTTTGATGGTCGTGAACGCTTGAGCGCCGCCAGCACCGGCGTTGGCCATGGTCACGCCTTTGTTCTGCACGGTGATGTCTTTCAAGCGGCTCCAGCGGGTCCAGGTGCTACCGGCATAGACCTTCCAGGCATCAGACAGGTCTTGGGTAACGGACAGGTCCCAGGATTCCGGGGTGTCGATCGACAGCGAAGCGTCATAGCGGTTGCTTTGCAGCAACTGTGGCGGAGTACCTGCGCCCGCTCCGATTTCGGTGTGGCCTTTAAGCTTGTAGGTCACTTTGGAGTGGTAGGTCAGACCGACACGGGTAGTGTCTGTGGCTTGCACCAGAACACCGGCGTTCCAGCCCAGTGCGGTGTCATCACCTTTGATCTTGACGTGGGCTTCAGGTGTGCCGGGCACCAGTGCAAGATCCGACTCCAGCTTGCCGGAGATGCGGTTGATGGTCGGGCCGAAACCTACCGAAACGCGATCGTTGAAGGCGTAGCTGACAGTAGGCTGCAGGGTCACGACTTTTACGTCACTGGTGCTGCCGAAGGCACGGCCCTGGAAGCTTTTTTCGTACTCAGTTGCCAGGCCGAAAGGTGCATAAACACCGAAGCCGATGGCCCACTGGTCATTGAGCTTGTTGGTGTAGAAGCCCATTGGCACGCCGGTGAAAGGGACCATGTCGCCTTTGTTGGTGCCTTTGACGTTGCCGTTGGCATTTTTGATATCGGTTGAGGCGTCGATCACGGCGATACCGCCTGTGACCTGTTGTCCGCTTAGGCGGGACATACCGGCAGGGTTACCGAAAACGGTACTTGCATCGTCAGCAGAAGATGAGCGACCTGCGAAGCCGGTCCCCATACCGCTAACGCTTTGTTCGTTGAGGGCGAAGCCGCTTGCGAAAATCTGGCTGGAAGCCAAAGTGACAGCGAGGCTAAGTGTGGTCTTGAGCATTACTTTTTTCATTATTAGAACTCCTTTTGATCACCGGACGAAAGCTACCAACATTTTTGTAAGAGCGCTATAGGCTAAATCGCAGAAGATAACGATGTTTTGTAGGACAATCTGACCGTTTTCCGATCATTTACAGGTTTGCAGAGGGTTGAAAAATCTCAAGCCGCTTGGTTGAGAACGGTCATGCAGTCGCGGCCAACATCCTTGAAAGTGTGCAAACGTCCTTTTAGCTCAACTACTTGGCGCTCCTGCAGGTCTTGCGGGTGTTCTGTCGGTGCAACGGTTGGCTGACTGCAATGCCTGGCAACAAAACATTGGCGTACAAAGTGTATTTTTGTTTGGTCAGGTTAACTTTGATGCAGTGATGTAAAGCACCAGCTCCCTGGCGTGATCCCTGTGCAGCGTCGGCGCCTGAAAATGGCCGGCGGCACCCAGGCGCTTGGCAGCTGTGGGTCGTGAGGGTGCGCCGGAAGCGGTTTTTACCGCTTGAGTTGAAGTGTAGTGTCATATCTCTGTTGTAAAGCTCTGTTTTTAAATCGTTTGTAGCTTCTAGGTGTAAACGATATATCCGCAAGTGCTTAAGCGATGCCGGATATTTCTTTAATGACGCCCAACAAAAAGCCCTGCTGTTCGGGCAGGGCTTGTTGGGTAAGCGCTTGCGGGTCTTAGGCGATAAGAGCCTGACGAGTACGCTCGATCACAGCTTGCAGAGGCTCTGCGCTGGAATATTGATCGGGGTACAGGCGTTCGCTGTGACGGGCGATGCCGTGTTCGTTGACCAGGGTGAAGCTGAAGCAGCCTTTGCGAGCGGCCATAATCAGGCAGTTCATTGGAGCAAAAGCGTTGGTTAGGGTGCGAATGGCATCCTGAGTGTGGATTTGAGTATTCATAGTTATTAGGTGTTCCTACAAAAGACACAGATATGATCCGTGCTGCGTTAAAACGTTCCAGTGACGTCGGGCCATTTTGGCGGGACGAAGAACCTGTCTGGAACAAAGCCGCCAGTTGGAGCGCATTAAGTATGTGGCGCTTGGGCTGGCAGGTAGGTACTTAGGAGGGCAGGCAATCACAACAAGAGCTAAGGTTCCATGCTCTGGGTGAAGATCCTGATCAATTTGCAGGTTGGTTCGGTCAGAGTAAAAAACTTCGCGATACCCTTTGCTTGTTCAAAGGCTGTATCGGCGCAAGGTTTACCTGGAAACCATCTAGGGGGTCGATCCCGTTTAATCAGCGCGGCCATCTATTTGAGAAGCTGCTGAGGGATTTGTTCGGCCCGAATTGACTTTCAGCTTGGTACTAACGCTGCGGATACTATCGGGTTGAAAATTTAAATGCAAGTGTGCTAGCGAAAAAACATCCTGCAACGGTGTTCGGAGCATCACGCATAACAGGCCGTATCGGGGCTGTTATTAGCCTGTTTTAGGCAATATTCCACGTGGGCTTGCCTGGGCAGCGAGCGTCACACGGGTGTTGAATGGGGGTGTTTTCTGCGGGTGAGTCCTACATTTTTTGCCTCTGAATCGCCCTGCGCGCTGCACGGAATGTGATCTTTTGCACATTTGCAACACAACCAACATATTCGTCTGCGAGGTCAAAGTCGGCAGCTGTCTAGCCTGTTCCGCAAATTTAAGTCAATGAAAAACATCGTTTTTTTTAATTGGTGAAAAAATCGACAGTTTGACTCTAGGCCCCGTAGGGTGGGGGTTTGCGGGGGGTAAACGAGGGTTGTCCACTGACTTATCCACAGGATCTGTGGATTGTCACGCGCGCTTGCTCTAGATCGCGGGTATAGACTTTTTTCGGCTTTACCCAAGCGAAAAAAGGAGTAGAGTGGCGCGCCTTCTGTTCTGCCCTACAGTGTTTTATGAAGTTTCGCACAGCTACTTCCTCTGCTACTCGCTCCAGCACATCGCCCGCAGCGCCTAAACGCTTTTCTTTGCGCATTGCGGTCTGGCTGCTGGACAACCCTCACCTGGGCGCTAAATCCAGCGTCAAACACGTTGCCGGCCATTTGCTCAAGCAGCCTGCCCGCCAAGGTGTGGTGCTGGCGCAAAGCCGTTTGGGGCAATTGATGTGCCGTGATTGTGGAAGCTCCCGGGACCAACGCATTGGTCACGAGCTTTTACGTCAGGCCGCCCGCGCCGGTGAC
Organism: Pseudomonas helleri; assembly: GCF_001043025.1. Taxonomy (GTDB): domain Bacteria; phylum Pseudomonadota; class Gammaproteobacteria; order Pseudomonadales; family Pseudomonadaceae; genus Aquipseudomonas; species Aquipseudomonas helleri. Next base: position 260,726 of record NZ_JYLD01000007.1, read on the forward strand.
CGCGTTGCTCAACAGGAATTGAGCAAGATCGAAGACTGAGCTGTCTTCGTGCCCTGAGCTTGGTTAACCTTGCTTTTTTACCTTGCGCGGAGTGGTTATGGCCCTGGACCTGAGCAGTATTTTGCTGGGCTTGGCGTTGGCAGGCGTGCCGTTGTTGGCGTTCGTTTGGCAATTGCAGCGGCGCGCCAGCGGGCATCAAGCCGAGTTGAACCTGCTCGAAGAGCGCCTGAATATGGCCCAGTTGGCTCAGGACGGTCTGAGCGCACAGCTGGACGCCAGCCGCGATGAAATCAGTGACTTGGGGCAGGCCAACACGGCCAAGCAGGCCGATCTGGCGGCGCTGCGCCGTGAGGTCGAACTGTTGCAGGTAGAGCGCGACAACGCGCGTGATGCTGCCCACGCCTGGAACCTGGAACGCGCACAGAAAGAAGCCGAGCTGCGTCACCTTGGCGCTCAGGCTGCTGGTCTGAGTGCCGAACTGCGCGAGCAACAAGAAAGCCATCAACAACGTTTGAGCGATCTGCAAGGGTCACGAGATGAATTGCGCGCGCAGTTCTCGGAGCTGGCCGGCAAGATTTTTGATGAGCGCGAACAACGTTTTGCGCAAACCAGCAATGAGCGTCTGGGCCAATTGCTCGACCCGCTTAAAGAGCGCATTCAGTCTTTCGAAAAGCGCGTTGAAGAAAGTTACCAGCAGGAAGCCCGTGAGCGCTTCTCGCTGGGCAAAGAGCTGGAGCGTCTACAGCAACTTAATCTGCGCTTGAGCGACGAAGCCACCAACCTGACGCGCGCCTTGAAAGGACAAAAGACCCAGGGCAACTGGGGCGAACTGATTCTGGAGCGGGTGCTTGAGCATGCCGGGCTCGAAAAGGGCCGCGAGTATCAAACCCAGGTCAGCCTCAAGGGGCCGGATGGCGAGCGCTTTCAGCCGGACGTGTTGATCCTGTTGCCGGGCGACAAGCAGGTGGTGGTCGACTCCAAAGTCAGCCTGACGGCGTATCAGCAGTTTGTCGGTGCTGATGACGACGTGATCGGCCAGGCGGCGCTTAAACAGCATGTGCTGTCACTGCGTAATCACGTCAAAGGTCTGGCCGGCAAAGACTATAAACGTCTGGAAGGCCTGCACAGCCTGGATTTCGTGTTGTTGTTCGTGCCCATCGAAGCGGCTTTTTCGGCGGCGCTGCAAGCCGAACCCAACCTGTTTCAGGAAGCCTTTGACCGTAACATCGTGATCGTCAGCCCGACCACATTGCTCGCCACCTTGCGGGTGATCGACAGCCTGTGGAAGCAGGAACGCCAGAGCCAGAACGCCCGAGAAATCGCCGAGCGGGCCGGTTGGCTGTACGACAAGTTTGTGCTGTTTATCCAGGACCTGGATGAAGTCGGTAATCGTCTTCAGCAGTTGGATAAAGCCTACGCAGCAGCACGCAACAAACTGACCGATGGGCGCGGCAACCTTGTCAGCCGCAGTGAGCAGCTCAAATTGCTCGGCGCCCGGGCGAGCAAGAGCTTGCCGCCCGAATTGCTGGAGCGGGCCATGACCGACATCAACGGCGTAGCGCATCCGGCTGAGTAGCTGCGTCGCCTCACCCCGCCCTGTAGGAGCGAGCTTGCCTCGCGATCTTTTTACGATCAAAAGATCGCGAGACAAGCTCGTACCTACAACGGCACATGCCGGCTCAGCAATGCTCTCAACACTGCAGGCTTGACCGGCTTACCCAGATACTTAAGCCCCGCTGCATGCACTTCGGCAATCATTTCCTGGCGTCCGTCGGCGCTGATGACCACGCCCGGCACGGGCTCGCCCAGTTGCGCGCGCAGCCAGCCCATCAGCTCAGTGCCGGTTTCGCCGTTGTCCAGGTGGTAGTCGACCAACACCAGTTGCGGGCGCACGCCGTCGTTTAGCAAGGCTGCGCATTCATCGCGGTTTCTGGCGGTCCACACGCGGCAGCCCCAGCGCGTCAGCAGGCTCTGCATGCCGATCAAAATGCTGTCTTCGTTGTCGATACACAGCACTTGCGCACCGGTCACCGATTGGCTTTTTGGCTCGTTGGGCACCGCTTGTGGTGCGGCTTGGGCCTGTGCCAGCGGCACGCTGACGCTGAACACGCTGCCTTTGCCCGGCCATGAGCGCACTTGCAGGGTGTGCCCGAGCACTCGGCACAGGCCGTCAGCAATCGCCAAACCCAACCCCAGGCCTTTTTCGGCGCGGGTCTGGTGGCTGTCCAGGCGTTTGAATTCTTCGAAAATCACTTGCAGCTTGTCTTGCGGGATACCGGGGCCGCGATCCCAGACCTCCAGGCACAAGTGCTGGCCGCGACGCCGCACGCCCAGCAGTATCGGGCCCTTGGCGTAACGGAAGGCGTTGGTCAGGAAGTTTTGCAGGATGCGCCGCAGTAGCTTGATGTCGCTGCTGACCCGCAAACGGCTCCCGCGTACCCGGAACTTGAGGCCTTGCTCTTGTGCCTGGGCGGTAAATTCAGTGCCCAGGGTATTGAACAGATCGTTGATTGCAAAAGGCTTGATGTCGGGTGTGAATTTGCCGTTTTCCAGGCGGGAAATATCCAGCAAGTCGCTGATCAAGTCCTCGGCTGAACGCAGCGAACTGTCCAGATGTTGCACCAGTCTCTGCGCTTCCGGGCTTAAGTCTTCCTGGTGCGAAAGGGCGGCCGAGAACAGCCGCGCCGCATTCATGGGTTGCATCAGATCATGGCTGACAGCGGCCAGAAAACGGGTTTTCGATTGGTTGGCGGCCTCGGCAATGCCTTTGGCTTCGGTCAGCGCCTTGTTCAGTTCCGACAGTTCACGGGTTCGCTCGGCGACGCGCTGTTCCAGGCCTTCGTTGGCCTCGGTGAGCGCCTGTTCGGCCTCACGAAACGCGGTAATGTCGGTAAAACTCATTACGAACCCGCCGCCCGGCATGGGGTTGCCGATCAGTTCGATCACCCGACCATTGGGGAACAGGCGTTCAGAGGTGTGCGCCCGACCTTGGCGCATCCAGTGCAGGCGGCGCGCCACGTGCACTTCTGCTTCGCCGGGGCCGCACAGGCCGCGTTCGGCGTTATGGCGAATAATGTCGGCAATCGGGCGGCCAACGCTGATCAGCCCCTCCGGGTAGTCGAACAGTTCCAGGTAGCGGCGGTTCCAGGCCACGAGTCGCAGGGACTGGTCGACCACGCTGATGCCTTGGGTGATGTTTTCGATTGCGCCCTGGAGCAAGGCACGGTTGAACTGCAATACTTCTGACGCTTCGTCGGCAATGCGTACGACGTCTTCAAGCTGCATTTCCCGGCCTTCAATGGCGGCCTTAACCACCGCGCGGGTTGACGACGCGCCCAGTACACCGGCCAGCAAGCGCTCGGTATGGGCGATCCATTCGCCATCTGCGTTCTGATTGGGGTTGAAGCCTTTGCCCTGGCGGTAGGCGAAGCGGATAAAGCTCTGGCGGGCGCGTTCTTCGCCGACAAAGCGGGCCGCCAGTGTCAGCAGGTCGTTAATTTGCACCGAGAGCATGGAGCGGCCGCTGGGGTGGCTGCTGATTTCCTGGCCGATAAAACGTCCGGCCTGCCAGTGCTCCGACACTCGGGTACGCGACAGCACCGAGACCCAGGCAAACAGGGTGAAGTTACCGGCCAGCGACAGCACCACGCCCTGTGTCAGCGGGGTGATCGGCAGACCCAGCGGGTTGCTGTGCAGCCACGCCAGCCCCGGAAAGTGATTTAGATGCCAGCCCATGCTGTGGGCGATCAGCGGCAGCACCAGGGTGTAAAACCAGATAAACGTACCGGTCGCCAACCCGGCAAAAACACCCCGGCGGTTGGCTTGTTTCCAGTACAGCGCGCCGAGCATTGCGGGCGCCAGTTGAGTGACCGCAGCGAAGGAAATTTGCCCGATGGTGGCCAGGCTGGCCGTAGAACCCAGCAAGCGGTAACTGACATAAGCCAGCAGCAGGATGACCACGATCGACACGCGGCGCACTGAGAGCATCCAGTAACGGAACACCTCGAACGGGCGCTCAGCGTTTTTGTGGCGCAACAACCACGGCAACAGCATGTCGTTGGACACCATGGTCGACAGCGCCACGCTCGCCACAATTACCATGCCGGTGGCGGCCGAGGCGCCGCCAATAAAGGCCAGCAACGCCAGCGCCGGGTGAGCCTGGGCCAGTGGCAGGCTGATCACGAACGAGTCCGGCAGCACCGAACTGGGCAGCATCATTTGCCCGGCCAGGGCAATCGGCACCACAAACAGCGCCGCTAATATCAGGTAGGCCGGGAACACCCATTTGGCCAAGCGCAGGTCTTGCGGCTCGATGTTCTCAACCACGGTGACGTGGAACTGCCGGGGCAGGCAGATGATCGCCATCATGGCGACGCCGGTTTGCACCACCATCGACGGCCAGTTGATGGTCTCTTTCCAGTACTCTTCAAGACGCGGCGCCAGCATGGCCTGGCTGAACAGGTCGTCGAAACCGTCATACAGGCCGAAGGTGACAAACGCGCCGACCGCTAAAAAGGCGAAGAGCTTGACCAGCGATTCGAAGGCAATGGCCAGCACCATGCCCCGGTGGTGTTCAGTTGAGTCGAGATTGCGGGTACCAAACACAATGGTGAACAGGGCCAGCACCAGTGACACCAGCAACGCCGTGTCCTGGGCGCGAGTGCCGGTGGCGTCTGCGCCCGCGCCGATCAGCAGGTTAACGCCGAGCACGATGCCTTTAAGTTGCAGGGCAATGTAAGGCAGCACGCCGACCAGGCAGATCAAGGCCACGACAATCGCCAGTGACTGGGATTTGCCATAGCGTGCAGCAATAAAGTCGGCAATCGAGGTGATGTTCTCTTGCTTGCTGATCATCACCATTTTTTGCAGGACCCAGGGTGCGCAGACCAACAGCAGCACCGGCCCCAGGTAAATCGGCAAGAACGCCCAGAGTTGTTCGGCGGCCTGGCCTACGGCGCCAAAGAAGGTCCAACTGGTGCAGTACACCGCCAGCGACAAACTGTAGACCCACGCGCGTACCCGCGGCGGCAGCGGTTTGCTGCGCCGGTCACCATAAAAGGCAATGGCGAACATGATGGCCATATAAGCCAGGGCGACGGCGGCAATCAGCCCGCTGGACAACGACATGGAGACTCCTGAAGGTAAATAGACCCGGGCGATCCGGCCCGCAAGTCTAGTCTCGCACGATGTTTAAATCGCGTCAGGCTCGACCATGGTCTGAGCGCGGCCTGGTGTCGCAGTGCGGCTCATTGGCCCAGTGCCAGGTCGATTTGCTCATTCAGTTGTTCAAGCGTTAATGGCGCTTCGGCAAACAAGATGCGAAACACCACCGGGGCGACGATCACGTTCAACAGGCGGTCAATGTCTGGCAGTTGGTCGACGTGCCCACGGTGACGTTCGAGGATGATCCGCAACTGAGCGCCGAGGATCTGCACGCAGGTCCCTTTGGTCGGGCTGCATTGCACGTCACGCATCATGTTGCGCCCGGGCTCGGAGTTCATTTCATCCAGATACTGCTCGGCCCATGCCTGGATGTCCCCGCGCAAACTGCCCGTGGCTAGCGGCTCGGTATCGGGTCGCATGCGCTCCAGGGCAACGTCGGCGAGTAACACGTTCAAGTCGCCCCAGCGCCGATAAATGGTCGACGGGGTGACCCCGGCGAGGGTGGCCACCATGGGCACGGTGACGTTGGCGCGCTCGTGCTCCTTGAGCAATTGGCGCACCGCCGAATGGATTGATTCCTGCACGCGGGCACTTCGCCCGCCCGTGCGTACTTCCTTAGGTTGGTTCATGCGTAAAACCTTAACACAAAGAATTTGCTTTAAGCCGCAGGCCGTCGCACACTCCGCAAAAGCAAATTCTTAGCTTTAGCGAGGATGGTATGTCCAACAGCACTGATATCCCGGCTCCAAACCGTTCCAGCATGGTGTTTCTCGGGCTTACCGTCCTGACCTTTCTGGCGGCTTCGGCGGCGCCCACGCCGCTGTACCGTATCTACCAGGAAAACATGCACTTTTCGGCCGCCACCTTGACCCTTATTTTCGGCGTTTATGCCTTGAGCTTGCTGACGGCGCTGCTGACAGTGGGCTCATTGTCGGATTATTTGGGGCGTAAACCAGTCATTTTTTGTGCGTTGATCCTCGACATGCTGGCGATGGGCTTGTTCCTCAGCGCGGACAGTGTGGCCTGGCTGATTGCCGCGCGCTTGTTGCAAGGCTTTGCCACGGGTATGGCAACCAGTGCGCTGGGCGCTGCAATGCTGGACAACGATCGCCAGCAAGGGCCACTGATCAATAGCATTTCACCCTTGGTGGGCATGGCCTGCGGGGCATTTGGCACCAGCGTGCTGGTGGAGTTTGCGCCGCAACCGTTGCACCTCGCGTACTGGGTATTGCTCGGTTTGCTGGCCGCCCAGGCCGTGTATGTCTGGCGATTGCCCGAGAGCGTGAGCCCGCAACCCGGCGTACTAGGTTCGTTGCGGCCCAGCTTGCATATCCCGCCGCAAGCACGTGCGGCGATGTGGCAGGTGTTGCCGGTCAACGTTGCGGTGTGGGCGATGGGGGGCTTTTACCTGGCGCTGGTGCCGTCACTGATCCGTGCGGCCACGGGCTCAAACTCTTTTCTGGTGGGCGGGGCGATGGTGGCCGTGCTGACCTTGAGTGGCGCCCTGGCTATTTTCAGCATGCGCAATCAATCTGCCACGTGGGTGCTGACGCTGGGCTCCAGTCTGCTGGTGGTGGGCGTCAGCACAATCATGCTGGCCGTTCACAGTGGCAACCTCGGGCTGTTTTTCTTTGGCTCGTTAGTGGCTGGCAGCGGCTTTGGCACCGGCTTTTTAGGCAGCATCCGCAGTGTCGTGCCGTTGGCGCTGCCCCATGAGCGGGCGGGCTTGATGTCGGCTTTTTACATCCTCAGTTATCTGGCGTTCTGCCTGCCGGTATTGCTGGTGGGGAGCCTGACGCGCATTTTTGGTCTGGTCAGAACCGCCGACGGCTTCAGTGTGGTGTTGATTGTGCTGGCACTGGGGGCACTGTTAAGTGTGTTTTTAAGACGAGCTGCCAGCCCGTACAAGGCTTGAGTCCGCGCCTTTCGTACCTATATAGGTAAAACAGATAACAGTTAGAGAAATTACCCGTTATATAGATATTCGATTCAGTTCTACTCTTGAATCACCTCACAAGAGGAACAGGAGGAGCCCATGAATTGCACCACAACTGCCAAAGCTGACTTTCGGCCACTGAGCCAATTGCAGCACCCACGTGAAATGATTCGCCAGTTCACCCCGAACTGGTTTGCCGCCACCATGGGCACAGGCGTCCTGGCCTTGGCACTGGCGCAATTGCCGGTACAAATCCCGGGGCTGCATGCCGTTGCCGAAGGCCTCTGGCTGTTCAACATCGGTTTGTTCATTCTGTTCAGCCTGCTCTACGGTGCGCGCTGGGTGCTGTATTTCGATGAAGCGCGGAGGATCTTCGGTCACTCCACCGTGTCGATGTTTTTCGGCACCATCCCTATGGGCCTGGCGACCATCATCAACGGTTTTCTGTTGTTTGGCGTCGCCCGCTGGGGCAGCGATATGGTCCAGGTGGCGCATGTGCTGTGGTGGCTGGATGTGGCCATGTCGCTGGCGTTCGGGGTGATGATCCCTTACATGATGTTCACCCGTCAGGATCACAGCATCGACCAGATGACCGCGGTCTGGCTGTTGCCGGTGGTGGCGGCTGAAGTGGCGGCGGCCAGTGGCGGCTTGCTCGCCCCGCATCTGGCTGACCCGGTGATGCAGTTCCATGTGCTGATCACCAGCTACGTGCTATGGGCGTTTTCGGTGCCGGTCGCTTTCAGCATTTTGACCATCCTGATGTTGCGCATGGCGCTGCACAAGTTGCCGCACGAAAACATGGCCGCGTCGAGCTGGCTGGCGTTGGGGCCGATTGGTACCGGCGCACTGGGCATGTTGCTGTTGGGGGCTGATTCGCCCGCGATTTTTGCCGCCAATGGTTTTGCCCGCATCGGTGAAATCGCCGAAGGCCTGGGTTTGATCTCGGGTATCGCGTTGTGGGGCTTCGGGCTGTGGTGGATTCTGATGGCGCTGCTGATCACCATCCGCTACTTCCGTGCCGGTATTCCGTTCAACCTGGGCTGGTGGGGCTTTACCTTCCCGCTGGGCGTTTACTCGCTGGCCACCTTGCGTCTGGGCCATGTGTTGCAACTGAGCTTTTTCGATGGGGTGGGCTGTGTGCTGGTCGCGATGCTGGTGATGATGTGGTTCATTGTCGGTTCGCGCACCCTTAAAGGTGCCTGGCGCGGCGAGTTGTTTGTGTCGCCGTGCATCGCCGGACTTAAGAAGTAATCCATGTGCCCAGGCTCTGTGCGAAAACGCCGAAATTGACGTTTTTCGTTACAGAACCTGGGTAAGGTTGTGTCTTGAGTGTTAAAACCACACTCCAATGAGAAAGCCTCCGGCGCAACTTGAGTACATGGATGATGAGTCACCCTTCGCAGTTCAGTTTGCTCGGGAAGCGTCGCTTCCTGCCGTTCTTTGTCACCCAGTCCCTGGGTGCGCTCAATGACAACCTGTTCAAGCAGTCGCTGATTCTCGCCATCCTTTATAAGCTGAGCATCGACGGGGATCGCGGCATCTGGGTCAACCTGTGTGCGCTGCTCTTCATCATTCCGTTCTTTTTGTTCTCGGCCTTGGCCGGGCAATTTGGCGAAAAATACCCCAAAGACCAACTGATTCGTCTGATCAAACTGGGCGAAATCGCCATCATGGTTGTCGGCGCCATCGGTTTTGCGTTCGATCATTTGACCTTGATGCTGGTCGCGCTGTTTGCTATGGGCACCCACTCGGCTCTGTTCGGTCCGGTGAAGTACTCGATCTTGCCGCAGACCCTGCACGACGATGAACTGGTAGGCGGTAACGGCCTGGTTGAAATGGGCACCTTTTTATCGATTCTGGCGGGCACCATCGGCGCCGGGATCATGCTCTCGTCGCAGCACTACACGGTGATTGTGTCGGGGGTGATTATTTCGGTGGCCGTGCTCGGGTATCTGGCCAGTCGCGCCATACCGCGGGTTGCTGCCGACACTCCAGAACTGCGCCTTAACTGGAACATCTTCAGTGAGACCTGGGCCACGCTGCGCCTGGGTTTGAATCAGACGCCTGCCGTGTCGCGGTCAGTGGTCGGCAACTCGTGGTTCTGGTTTGTCGGGGCGATTTATCTCACGCAAATCCCGGCCTACGCCAAAGAATGGTTGTACGGCGATGAAACCGTGGTGACGCTGATTCTCACCGTGTTTTCGGTGGGCATTGCCGTGGGCTCGATGCTCTGCGAAAAGCTCTCGGGGCGTAAGGTCGAAATCGGCCTGGTACCGTTTGGCTCGTTTGGTCTGACTGTGTTTGGCCTGTTGCTGTGGTGGCATTCGGGGCACATGCCGCAAAACATCCAGGCCAACGACTGGCTCGGCGTGCTGGGCTTTAGCCAGGCCTGGTGGGTGTTGCTGGATATTTTGGGGCTGGGCGTGTTTGGCGGCTTCTATATAGTGCCGCTATATGCGCTGATCCAGTCGCGCACCGCCGAAAACGAACGCGCCCGGGTCATCGCCGCCAACAACATTCTCAATGCGCTGTTTATGGTGGTGTCGGCCGTCGTCACCATCCTGCTGCTGAGTGTGGCCAAGCTGACGATTCCAGAGCTGTTTCTGGTGGTGTCGTTGCTGAACATCGCGGTCAACACCTACATCTTCAAAATCGTCCCTGAATTCACCATGCGCTTCATGATCTGGCTGCTCAGCCATTCCATGTACCGCGTCAAACACAAAAACCTGGAAGCCATCCCGGATGAAGGGGCGGCCTTGTTGGTGTGCAACCACGTGTCGTTCGTGGATGCGTTGTTGATCGGCGGCGCAGTGCGTCGGCCGATTCGCTTTGTGATGTATTACAAAATCTACAACTTGCCGGTGCTCAACTTTATCTTCCGGACTGCGGGCGCGATTCCGATCGCCGGGCGTGCTGAAGACGAGGCGACCTATGAGCGTGCGTTCAGAAAGATTGCCCAGTATTTGAATGACGGTGAACTGGTGTGCATCTTCCCGGAAGGCAAGTTGACCAGTGATGGCCAGATCAGCGAGTTCAAGGCGGGGGTTCGGGTGATTTTGGAGCAGACGCCAGTGCCGGTCATTCCGATGGCGTTGCAAGGCCTGTGGGGCAGCTTTTTCAGCCGTGACCCGAACAAGGGCTTTTTCCGCCGCTTGTGGTCGCGGGTCACCCTGGTGGCGGGCGCGCCGATACCGGCCAGCGAAGCCACACAAAAGCTGTTGCGTGAGCGGGTCAGTGAATTGCGCGGTGATGTCGCGTGAGGTAAAGGCTGGGGAGGGCGAGCCAGTCTCGCGATCTTTTGATTGTCAGAAGATCGCGAGACACGCTCTAGCGTTTAGCTGCTGAGCTTAAGCCCGGCCAGGCCGGCAATGATCAGCGCAACGCTGGCCAGTCGGAACAGCGCCATGGATTCACCAAACAGAATGATCCCGGCGATGACCGTGCCGACAGCGCCCACACCGGTCCAGATGGCATAAGCGGTGCCCAGTGGCAGTTCTTTCATGGCCAGGCCGAGCAGGCCAAGGCTGACCAGCATGGCTGCAACGGTCAGGGCGGTGGGGATTGGCCGAGTGAAGCCTTCGGTGTATTTGAGGCCGACGGCCCAGCCCACTTCAAACAGACCGGCAAAAAACAGAATAATCCAGGACATGGTTATCTCCATCAATTGATGGGGTCGTCCCCAGATTAATCACTCGATGAGTCGCAGGGTCGTCCCCGCAGTGCGCACTATATTGCACACGATTTTTCTGACGATCAACCCCGAGTTTTCAGTCAGTGGATGGCTGGTTGGCCTTCAAGCGATCGTCTTTTTCACTCATCCGGCGGAAATACGTCGACAGCAACGCCCCCGAAATGTTGTGCCACACACTGAACAGCGCACTGGGCACGGCTGCCAGCGGCGAAAAGTGCGCGCTGGCCAATGCCGCGCCCAGGCCGGAGTTCTGCATGCCGACTTCCAGGGCCAGGGATTTGCGCTGGGCCAACGGCAGTTTGAACAGGCGGCCGGTAAAGTAGCCGAGCAAATAGCCAAAGCTGTTGTGCAGCATGACCACGGCCATGATCAACAGGCCCGACTCGGCGATTTTTGCCTGACTGGCGGCCACCACAGCGGCCACGATAATCACAATGCTGACCACCGACACCAGCGGCAGCACGTCGACTGCGAAGTGCACGCGCGCGCCGAGCAAGCGTTGCACCAGCACGCCCAGCACAATCGGCAGCAACACCACCTGCAGGATTGACCAGAACAGCTCCATAAATGACACCGGCAACCAGGCCGATGCCAGCAGCCAGATCAGCGCCGGGGTCAGCAGTGGGGCGAGGAGGGTGGTCACGGCGGCAATCGCCACGGACAGGGCCAGGTCGCCTCGCGCCAGCCAGGTCATGACATTGGAAGACGTGCCGCTTGGGCAGCAGCCCACCAGAATCACCCCGACGGCGATCTCGGGCGGCAGGTGGAAAATCTGACAGAGCAACCACGCCACGCCGGGCATGATCACGAAATGAGCAACCACACCCAGCGCAACGCGCCACGGGTGGCGGGCGACTTCAGCGAAGTCATCGAGTTTGAGGGTCAGGCCCATACCGAACATCACCACACCCAGAAGCGGCACGATGGCGCCTTTGAGGCCGATAAACCAACCGGGCTGCAGAAACGCCAGCACGGCAAAAATTAGCACCCAGTAAGCAAAGGTATTACCGACAAAGCGGCTTAAAGCAGCAAGTGCACGCATGGTGTTCCTTATTATGGTCAGGCTTTTGTGGGAGCGGGCTTGCTCGCGATGCAAGCCACTCGGTCATTTTGATGTACGAGTCGATCCAATCGCGAGCAAGCCCGCTCCCACGGGCGTCAGGGTTAAATCCCTTGTGGAATTTCTTCACCGCCCAGCGCTTCAAACAACTGCGGCAAGAACTCACCGAAGGTCAGCATCATCAAGGTGAAGCTGGCGTCTTGTTGGCCGAGGTCATCGTCACCGCCGTTCTGTTCGGCTTCGTCTTGCAGCAGGTCTTCAAACTTCAGGCGTTTGACCACCAGTTTGTCGTCCAGCACAAACGACAGCTTGTCTTGCCAGGCCAGCGACAGTTGGGTCACGACTTTGCCAGTGCTCAGGTGCAACTGGATTTCATCGCTGGTCAGGTCCTGACGCTTGCAACGGATAATCCCGCCGTCTTCGTGGGTGTCGCGCAGTTCGCACTCATCCAGCACAAAGAAGTTGTCGGCCGCTTTTTGGGTTTTGACCCATTCGGTCATGGTGGCGCTTGGCGCGACTTTTACGCCCAGCGGGCGAACCGGCAGCGAGCCGATCACTTCACGCAGGGTGGACAGCAAGTCTTCGGCGCGTTTAGGGCTGGAGGCGTTGACCAGGATCAGGCCCTGTTTTGGCGCGATGGCGGCAAAGGTGGCCGAACGGCGAATAAAGGCACGCGGCAGGAAGGCCTGGATGATTTCATCCTTGAGCTGGTCACGCTCCTTCTTATAGACCTTGCGCATTTGCTCGGCTTCGATCTCTTCGACCTTCTCCTTTAATGCATCACGCACAACGCTGCCTGGCAGGATGCGTTCTTCTTTACGGGCGGCAATCAGCAGGAAGTCCTGGCTGGCGTGAACCAGCGGTGCGTCTTCGCCTTTGCCGAAAGGGGCGACGAAACCGTAGGTGGCTAATTCCTGGCTTGCACACGGGCGGGCCGGTTTGGTGGCCAGTGCCGTTTCCAGCACCTGCGCATCAAAAGGCAGATCTTGGGTCAGGCGATAGATAAGCAGGTTTTTGAACCACATGGGGTGAATCACTCCTTTATACAAAGAGGGCATTATTCGCTTGATAGCCTTAATAGGCCAACCCTGCGCTAAGCCTTTGTCGTGCATAAGAAAATTATTTTAAAAAGTGCTTGCCAGACTATAGGTCGCTCCGTAGAATGCGCGCCACACCGAGAGTGAAAGGGTGATTAGCTCAGCTGGGAGAGCATCTGCCTTACAAGCAGAGGGTCGGCGGTTCGATCCCGTCATCACCCACCATTCGCTCACAGTGTTACGCGCAGCGGTAGTTCAGTCGGTTAGAATACCGGCCTGTCACGCCGGGGGTCGCGGGTTCGAGTCCCGTCCGCTGCGCCATTTTTTGTACCACAAGCCCCTTGAACGCTTGTGGTTGGGAAGGTCCGCTGAATGCAGGCTTTTCCTGAAAGGCTTCGGTTCAGCAGCTCGCTGTTGAATCAAAGATGCAGGGCGTTGGAAACGGTAGTTTTTAAACGGGTTTGAAAAAAACTTGAATAAAAACAACCACTTACACAAAAAGTGTGAGAGAATGCGCCCCGCAACGAGAGTGAAGTGAAAGGGTGATTAGCTCAGCTGGGAGAGCATCTGCCTTACAAGCAGAGGGTCGGCGGTTCGATCCCGTCATCACCCACCATTCGCTTTCAGTGTTACGCGCAGCGGTAGTTCAGTCGGTTAGAATACCGGCCTGTCACGCCGGGGGTCGCGGGTTCGAGTCCCGTCCGCTGCGCCATATTCGGAACACAAGCCCCTTGAACGCTTGTGATCCACAGAAAGCCCGCCTAGTGCGGGCTTTTTTGTGCGCGTGTGTTTTGTATGTGGCTGTAGGAGCGAGCTTGCCTCGCGATCTTTTAAAACTCAAAAGATCGCGAGACAAGCTCGCTCCTGCAGGTTTACTGCACGGGCGCTTTAGAAATCCCAGCGCGTGCTCACCATCACGTTGCGCGGATCACCGTAATACGACGAGTTGTAGAAGCCGATGTTGGTGTAATACGACTTGTCGAACACGTTGTTCAGGTTGACCGTGGCCGAGAGGTTTTTGCTGATCTGGTAGCGCGCCATCAGGTCCACCAGCCAGTACGGGTCTTGGGAAAACTTCTCTACGGTGCCGCCCTTGTTCCAGTTGGTCAGCATTTGCCAGCCCGTGCCTTGCCAGCGTACGCCACCGCCCAGGGTGAGCTTGTCCCAGTCGCCGGTCAGCTTGTAACTGGTGTACAGGTTGATCTGGTCTTCAGGCTCCCAGGTAGACACCTTCTTGCCGCCTTTTTCGCGGCTGACCTTGTGCGTGTAGCCCGCTTGCAGTTGCCAGCCGGGCAGCAGTTCGCCCGAGATTTCTGCTTCGTAACCTTTGGTCGTGGCCTTGATGCCCTTGTAGGCGTACTCGATGTCCGGGTTGGTCGGGTTCGCGTTGTAGGCGGTGTCGTCTTCCGGGCGGTTGTCCTGGTGCACTTCGAAGTAGGCCAGGCTTGAATTCAGTCGCCCGTCGAAGAACTCGCCCTTTAAGCCGATCTCGTAGTTGGTGCCTTCATCGGGCTCAAGCATTTTGTTGTCGCGGTTGCGGTAATACGACTGCGGCAAGAAGATTTCGGTGTAGCTGGCGTAGGCCGAGATGTTTTGATTGATGTCATAAATCAACCCCGCATACGGCAACACCTTGCCCGTGTCCTTGGCCTGGCTGGTGCCGGTGAGGGTGTAGTCGGCCACGCGGGTACCGAGCATCAGGGTCAGGTCATCGGTAAGGCTGAAGCGGCCGGTGATGTAGGTGCCGGTCTGACGGGTAGTTTCGTCGTTTCGCGAGGTCACGTTGCCCCAGTCCGGCTCATACGCATCGCCTTTCCAGTTGTAGTAGTCGTACATGCTTTTAAACTGGATGGCGCTGGTGTAGTCGTTGCCGGTCCAGTGCGAGCGCGATACCGAACCGCCAACCACCAGTTCATGCTCGCGGCCCAGGAACTCGAACGGGCCGGTGGCGTAGATGTCGCCGCTGTCGCTGACGTATTCGCCGGTATATTTGCGCGCCAGCAGTCGTGCTTCGCCGGTTTCTAAGTTGGGGAACAGCAAAGCGCCCAGCGGGGCGTTATAGCCGTTGATCTGGTGGTTGTACTGGGCTTTGGCGACCCAGCCGTTGTCAAAACTGTGTTCGAGGGTGGCGAAAGCGGTGCGCGTGTATTGCTTCCAGCTGCTCCACTTGGCGCCGTTGTTGAACGAGCGCGGGGTGCTGATGCGTTCACCGGCGGAGTTGAACAATGAGGCGCTGCCTGACCAACTGGAGCCTTTGGGGTTGTTGTCCTGATAATCGGCGCCGAGGGTGAGCAGGGTGTCTGGGTCCAGATCAATCTCAAGAATCCCGTAATAGACCTCACTGTCGCGTTTGTAGTGGTCCATGAACGAGTGTTTGTCCTGGTAGGCCGCCACGGCCCGGCCCCGCACATTGCCGCTTTCGGTCAGTGGCCCGCTGACGTCGATTTCCGAGCGGTAGTTGTCCCACGAGCCGGCGCCGACATCGATGTGGGCCTTGAACTCGCGGGTGGGTTTTTTACGCACCATGTTGATGGTGCCGCCGGGGCCGCCAGCGCCGGTGAGCAAGCCCGTTGCGCCCTTGAGGATTTCTACCCGGTCGTAAATCGCGGTGTCGGTAAGGGTGTGCCCGGCGGAGTATTGCGGGTCTTGCAGGATCGGGATGCCGTCGTATTGGAAGTTCTTGATCGCAAAGCCGCGCGAGTAATAGCTGGTGCGGTCACTGTCATAGGTGGCCACGGTGATGCCGGGGGTATGGCGCATCACGTCATCAATCGAGGTGAGGCCAAAATCGTCCATCGCCTGGCGTGTGACAACCGAGATCGACTGCGGGGTTTCGCGGGGTGTCAGCACCATGCGCGTAGCCGTGGCGATGCTGCCGGGGGTGTAGGAGCCCGAGCCTTCTGTGATGGTGCCCAACTGGTTGGCGCTGACCTGGGTTGCGCCCAATTCCAGCGCGCCACCCGCTGCAGGCAAGGCGTCAAGCATGTAACCGTTAGTGCTTTTGACCACGGTGTAGCCGCTGCCGTGCAGCAGTGTTTCAAAGCCGCTTTGTTCGTTGTAGACCCCATGCAGACCGGGTGTGGTCAGCCCTTCAAGGTTGTGCGATTGAAAAATGATCGCCACGCCCGCCTGTTGCGCGAAGCGATTCAAGGCGCTGCTCAGCGGTCCGGCAGGAATATCGTAAGTCTGCACGGCCGTTTGCGCCTGGGCGATCGAGGTGCTCAACACGCCGGCCGCCGACGCCACAATCAAATGAATGGCCAGTGTCAGCGGCTTGCAGGCCTGAGGGCGAAAACGCCCGCGATGAAGGGAGGAGGTCAGCATGGAGAACGCAATCCTTTATGGGTCTGTATACCTTCCTTGACGGCTGACGCTGAAAAAGCGGAACGAATGCGAATTATTATTTTTTAGGCTGCGGCAATTGGCTGATCACAATCAGCCACGGGGTATAGGTTTTGATGCTCAACGGCAGGGTCTCGGCGATCAATTGCAGCGCCCGGTCGGTGTCATCCAGCGGCAGCACGGCCGTCACGCGCAAGTCGGCCAAGGCGTTGCGATCAAACTGCAGATGGCCGCGGCGATGGCGCGCTATCTCATCCAGCACCTGATCCAGCGGCTGGTTTTCGACCACCAACTGATGGCGGCGCCAGGCTTCATTGATGCTGGCGGGGTCTACGGTGCCAGACAGTTTTACCGCGTCGCGGCTGATCAACGCCTTTGAGCCGGCGCCCACTTCCAGGGTTTGTTGCTCGTTGGCACTTTGCGCCGCCACCCGCGACTGCAGCATGCTCAGCACGGTGGTGTCTGCCAGATGATTGACCACAAAACGGGTGCCCAGGGCGCGCATGGTGCCCTGCGCGGTCTGCACGATAAAGGGTCGTGAACGGTCATGCGCCACCTCGACCAGAATTTCGCCCTGGAGCAATTCGATCCGTCGCTCCGTGCTGTTGAAGTGCACGTTGACGGCACTGGCACCGCTGAGGGTGAGGGTGGAGTCGTCCGCCAGGTGCAGGGTCTTCCAGTCGTTGGGCCCGGTGCTGATATCGGCCAGCCAGCGTTCGGGGTACTGGCTTTTTAGCGTCAGAGTCACGGGCAAGGCCAGGCATGCAGCAATCAGCACAACACGCAGTATGTGCTTGCGCGGGGCCGTGGGTTTACGCCCGGTAAAGGCGGCATTCAACGCGGCCTTTGCTGGGGCCGACTGTTCGCGCAGCGATTGCAGGCGGCTGATGGCATCTTGCATGCGCTGGGCGGCGGCTGCATGTTGCGGGCTCTGCTGCTTCCAGCACTCGAACTCAAGACGCGCCGCGTCGCTGAAGCCTTCTTCGTGCAGGCGCAGCATCCACTCGGCCGCTTGCTCATCAATGATCTGGCGGGGCGCTGGCATCAGGTGTCCAGGCTATGGCTGCAATGCAGCAAGGCTTGAATCAGGTATTTGCGCACAGTGCGGTCGGACAACCCCAGTTGGCGGGCGATCTCGCTTTGGGTCAGGCCGTCGAGGTAATACAAGACAAACGCCTGGCGGACGTTGTCGTGCAGACCTTCGAGCATAAAGGCGATGTGTTCAAGGGCTTCGAGGGTGCTGAGGATGTGTTCGGGGGACTGATAGCCTTCCAGTGCCTCGGCGGTCAGGGCCAGCTCTTGCAGGTAAGCGTTTTCGATGTGTTTGCGGCGCACTTGATCGATGATCAGCCGACGGGCGGTGGTGCTCAAAAACGCTCGCGGCTCGCGCAGGGAGGCCACCGACTCACGGGCATTGAGAATTCGGGCGAAGGTGTCCTGAGCCAGATCGGCAGCATTGTGCGCACAGCCGAGTTTTCGGCGCAGCCAGCCAAACAGCCAGCCGTGATGTTCGCAGTACAGGTCTGAAATCGCGGCCTGGAACGGAGGTTCACCCGAAGACATAGAATATTACTCAAACGTTATTGAGAATTATTGCTAATTCTGAACGTAAGTTCGGGGTAAACGCAAGCGGGCGAAACAACTGTACGAGCGAGCTTGTCTCGCGATCTTTTGATCTTTAAAAGATCGCGAGACAAGCTCGCTCCTACAGGGTGGGGGGGTTAGTGCTTGGCGATCAGGTTGCCGGCGTGCAGGCCGCATTCCTTTTGCGTCGCTTCTTCCCACCACCAGCGGCCTTCGCGTTCGTGCTGGTTTGGCAGGACCGGGCGGGTGCAAGGCTCACAGCCAATGCTGATGTAACCGCGCTCATGCAGGCTGTTGTACGGCAGCTCGAGCATGCGGATGTAGCCCCAGACTTCCTCGCTGGTCATTTGCGCCAGCGGGTTGAATTTGTACAGCGGGCGCTCCGGCGTCGAGAACGCACCGTCGATTTCCAGTGCCGCGACCTGGCTGCGGGTGCCAGGGCTTTGGTCACGGCGCTGGCCGGTCGCCCAGGCTTTAACAGTCGACAGTTTGCGACGCAGGGGTTCGATCTTGCGCACGCCGCAGCACTCGCCGTGGCCGTCTTTGTAAAAGCTGAACAAGCCTTTTTCTTTGACGAACGGTTCCAGTTTGGTCTGGTCCGGCGAGATCAGCTCGATCTGGATCTTGTAGTGGTCGCGCACCTGTTCAATAAAGCGATAGGTCTCAGGGTGCAGGCGCCCGGTGTCGAGGCTGAACACTTTGACGTTCTTGTTGAGCTTCCAGGCCATGTCCACCAGCACCACGTCTTCGGCGCCGCTGAACGAGATCCAGAGTTCGTCGCCAAAATGTTCAAAGGCGAGTTTGAGAATGTCCTGCGGGGACTTGCTGGCGTATGTCGCGGCTGTTTGCGCAACGTCGAACGGATGGCTCATCAGGCGGTTTCCTACGGTGAATGGCGCTGGGCGCTCTCTAGTGGGGCGGATGGTAGCAAAAACCGCGCGCTACAGGGTTTGCAGCGTGTCGAGCAGCACCTTCACTTTGGTGATCGATTCTTGATATTCATCGTGCCAGTCAGAGTCGGCAACGATCCCGCCGCCGCCCCAGCAATTGACCCGGCCGTCTTTGACCAGCAGGCTGCGAATGGCGATTGAGCTGTCCATTTCCCCGCGCACATCCAGGTACAGCAGCGAGCCGCAGTAAATGCTACGCCGGGTGGGTTCCAGCTCATCAATGATCTGCATGGCGCGAATTTTCGGCGCGCCGGTAATCGAGCCGCCGGGGAAGCTGTCACCGATCAGGTCCAGCGCGTCTTTGCCCGGCGCCAGTTCACCGACAACGCTGCTCACCAAGTGGTGAACGTTGGGGTAGCTTTCGAGGGCGATCAATTGCGGCACGCTCACCGAGCCGGTGCGGCAGGTGCGGCCCAGGTCATTGCGTAACAAGTCGACGATCATCAGGTTTTCCGCACGGTCCTTGGTGCTGGCCAGCAGCTCGGCGGCGTTGGCGGCATCTTCTGCCGGATTTTGACCCCGTGGGCGCGTGCCTTTGATCGGTCGGGTTTCGACCTGATTCTGGCTGACATGCACAAAGCGCTCGGGCGACAGGCTGAGGATGGCAGTGTCTTCGGGCAGGCTGACAAAGCCTGAAAACGGCGTCGGGCACGCGTCGCGCAAGGCGCAATAGGCGGCCCACGGGTCGCCCTCGCAGGGGGCGCTGAAACGCTGGGTGTAATTGACCTGGTAGCAGTCGCCCGCCTGAATGTAGTGCTGGATTTTTTGCAGGGCGTGTTGGTAAAACTCAGCGCTGATGTCGGGCTGCATGGGGTGTTTGAGCGAGAACGTGCCAGGCTCGCTCTGCGCGGGCTGAGCGAACAGCTCAATCAGGCGCTCGCGTTCGGCCACGGCCAGGCTGGGGTGAAACACCAGTTGGCTGGTCGCCGCCTGGTGGTCGCTGACCAGCGCCCAGGCATACAGCCCAAGCCGTGCATCGGGTAAATGCAGGTCGTTGAGCGACTGGGCGGGCAGGTGTTCAAGCTGGCGGCCGAAGTCATAGCTCAGGTAGCCGATGAGCCCGCCGACAAAAGGCAGCTCATAGGGCGCTGGCAGTTCAGCGTCGCCCAGTTGTTTTAGCGCATCACGCAGACGTTGCAGAAACCCGCGCCCTGATTCATCCGCACGCACGCTCAACTCTTCGACTGGCCAGGCGCTCAGCAGGTCATAGCGCCCGCGCTCTGCGACGGGGCGGCCGCTGTCCAGCAACACGGCGCCAGGGGCATGGCGAATCGCCGCAAAATAAACGGCAGGGTTGGGGTGGTAGGGCAGGGGGTGTACAGAGCAGGTCAACATGCGACGCCAATCAGCCAACGGAGCGGGGTGCTGATTGTAGTCTCGTGCAGGACGTCAAGGCTATGTCGGAACCGTGGGAGCGGGCTTGCTCGCGATGGAATCACCGCAGTGACTCAGACAAACCGGGTTGTCTGAATCGCGAGCAAGCCCGCTCCCACAACATTGTTGCGATCGGATCATTCTTTATTGCTGGTGAATATGCCCGAACAGCTCTTGGGTAAAGCGCACGCGCTCTTCGGGGGTCTCTTGAATGCCTTTTTCTGCCAGTTCGGCGAGGTGGGCTTCCACGGCGTGGGTGCGCAGGGTCAGGCCGCAGTTGTTGGCGATCTGGATGTTCAGCCCCGGTCGGGCATTGAGTTCCAGAATCAACGGGCCTTTGTCCTGGTCGAGCACCATGTCGACGCCGATATAGCCCAGGCCGCATAGCTCATAGCAACCGGCGGCCAGCTTCATGAAGCCGTCCCAGTTGGGCAGTTGCACGCCGTCCACCGCATTGGTGGTGTCCGGGTGTTTGCTGATGATGCTGTTCAGCCACGTGCCGCGCAGGGTCAGGCCGGTTGCCAGGTCGACACCCACACCGATGGCGCCCTGGTGCAGGTTGGCCTTGCCGCCCGATTGGCGGGTCGGCAAGCGCAGCATGGCCATTACCGGGTAGCCCATCAGCACAATAATGCGAATGTCCGGTACGCCTTCATAGCTGATGCTTTTGAAGATCTGGTCAGGCGTGACGCGGTACTCGATCAGTGCCCGGTCACGGTGCCCGCCCAGGGAATACAGGCCGGTGAGGATGCTGGAAATCTGATGTTCGATTTCTTCGTGGCTGATGATCTTGCCCGACACGGTGCGAAAGCGGTCCTCGAACCGGTCAGCGATCACCAAAATGCCATCGCCGCCCGCGCCTTGTGCGGGCTTGATCACGAAGTCCGAGCGGCCACCGATGATGTCATCGAGTTTCTCGATTTCTTTCTCGGTGGAGATCACTCCGTACAACTCCGGCACATCAATGCCGGCGGCAATGGCGCGCTCTTTGGTGATGATCTTGTCATCCACAATCGGGTACAGGCTGCGTTTGTTGTACTTGAGTACGTAGTCCGCATTACGCCGATTGATGCCCATGATGCCCTTGGCTTCCAGGGCCTTCCAGGTCTTCCAGAAGCCAAACATCAGGAGTCAGCCTTCAAGAACGCTTTGAAACGCACCAGCTCGGTCAGGCGGTAGCCGCGATAACGACCCATGGCCAGCATGAAGG
Source organism: Pseudomonas helleri (assembly GCF_001043025.1). Taxonomy (GTDB): domain Bacteria; phylum Pseudomonadota; class Gammaproteobacteria; order Pseudomonadales; family Pseudomonadaceae; genus Aquipseudomonas; species Aquipseudomonas helleri. Next base: position 282,073 of record NZ_JYLD01000007.1, read on the forward strand.
CCACCAGAATCAGCAGCACGGCCGGGAAGGTGAACACGAAGTACACCAGCTCAGGCACGCTCATCACCAGATAAGCCAGGGTGGCGGCAAACAGGGTGCCGATGGCGACTTTCATGGCATGGCCGCCGCCACGCTCTTCCCAAGTGATCGACAGGCGCTCAATGGTCATGGTCAGAATCACCATCGGGAACAGTGCCACCGACAGCCCGCGTTCAAGGCCCAGTTTATGGCTGAACAGGCTGATGGCGGCGATCAGAATTACTACGAACGTCAGCACCACCGACAACCTGGGTAGCATCTGCAACTTCAGATGTTCCAGATAGGAACGCAGCATCAACCCGAGCGCCGTTATCACCGTAAACAGGATGATGCCGAACTCCAGTTGAGTTTCGCGGAACGCCAGTGCGATCAGTACCGGGGTAAAGGTGCCGAGGGTTTGCAGGCCGATCAGGTTGCGCAGGACCAGAATCACCAGTACGCCAATCGGGATCATCACCATGATCATGAAGGTCTGCTGGGTTTGCAGCGGCAAGCCGTACAGCGAGTACTCCAGGAAGTTGGCGTCGGTGTTCTCGTCGGTCAGTTTGGCCAGGCGAATGGCGTTCATTTCGCTGTTGTTGAGGCTGAACGTTACGTTGGCTTTTTTGCCGCCATCCATCGTCACCAGCGGCTCGTCGCCGATCCACCAGAGCAGGCGGTCAGACGGCAGGCCTTGCTCGCCCGATTCCGGGTTGAAGTACAGCCAGTCGTTGCCGTTGAAGCTGCGCAGCCACAGTTCCGGGTTTTGCGGTTGATCGGCGACCAGGCGGATGGTGTGCACGCGCTCCATCGGGACGTGGGCAATCGACAGCAGCAATTCAATGATCTGGGCTTTGTGCGGGGTCGACGGATCGCCCGCCAGCAGCAACTTGACGTTGTCATCATTGAGGTTGTTCACCCGCTTGATGGTTTCGCTGATAAAGGTTTCGACGTCGGCAGAGTGCTGGCGAATCGGTGCAAGCAGGGCTTCGGCGGCGATTTTCTCCGGGCCGTCGACGGCGATGCTGTCGCGGAATACCGGGCCTTTGACCTTGGTTTTGTCACCCGAATAACGCTTGGTCAGGACCAGGCGGTAGTACAGGGTTTGCTTGCCGCTGACCCGGCGTGCCGACCAGGTGACCTTGCGGTTGCCGTCGACGCGGTTGACGCTTACCCCGTAGTTGTTCGAGATAAAGCTTTCATTGAGGCTGACGTAATCGCGGTTAAGCGGCGGGACGAACATCTGGATTTTGACCGGATCTTTGGCGTTGGCCACGAACTCGACTTTGGCGTCGATGTTCCACAGGTCGTCGGTCGCGTCTTCGGTCACAGGGATGCCGATGACGAAAATCTGGTAGGCGGTAATTGAAACGCCCAACACCAACAGAATGGTGATCAAGATTTTCAGGTGAAGGGTAAGAGCGCGCATTTCAATTACTCTGCGATTTGAGCGTTAGCGACGCAGGCAGGTTTGCCAGCAGCGTATTTAAGACTGGGGTCGACCAGCGCATCAAAGCGTTTAAGCGCTTCGGAGCCAATCAACAGCGGGTATTGGAACGCACTTCGGTCGGTCAAGTTCACTTCGATGGTGCGTAAAGCCTTGCCCATACAAATTTCCAGGCTGATGACCGGGCGTGAGGTGTAGTTCTTGTCGGCCTGCGGATCGTAGTCACCGGAGCGGCGTTTGATCTTGCTCACGCGGGCCAGCGGGCGTTCGATGGGGTGGCTGTGGGCGTCGTCGATGGCCAGGTAAAAGCGCACCCAGCTTTCACCATCACGTTTAAAACGTTTGATGTCGCGGGCGCTCAGCGAGGCGGTTTTGGCGCCGGTGTCGAGTTTGGCTGCAACTAGCAGGTCTATGCCTGCCAGTTCGGCGTATTCATTCAGGCCGTACACGGTTTTTTCGCCGCCAAGGCTCAGGCCCGGCAGCGACAGCAGACATAGAAAGGTGAAGAGGGTGATGAATTTCATAAATTGAGGCGTGATCTCTTGCAATCTTCAGTTCAAGGCGACTGGCAAAGATGCAAGTTTCCTCGTGCGGCTGCCCGATGGAAAGGGGCAGGGCGGATGCGGCGGGCATTCTAACATGATGGTTTTATGGCGCCAGCGTTCGCGCCGTCTGCGCGGGCTGTTAGTAATGTCGATTACACCAAGGTCTTATTCGACGATTGTCGACAATCCATATTTATCCTTTGACTGATAGCGCTTAAATGGCTAGTTTTGGCGCTATTGATTTAGAAGGTGTCGACAATATGCAGCAAGCACTGGAGCCGTCCCTGGTTATCCAGGATGACTCGGAAACCTTGTCCGAGAACGTCTTTCGACGCATTCAGGCGGCCATTGTTAAAGGCGAAATCGCCCCGGGCAGCAAGATCTCCGAACCTGAACTGGCGCGCACCTACGGCATCAGCCGCGGCCCTTTGCGTGAGGCGATTCATCGGCTTGAAGGCCAGCGTTTGTTGGTGCGCGTCCCGCATGTTGGCGCCCGCGTGGTCTCGTTGAGCCATGCCGAGCTGATCGAACTTTACGAAATTCGCGAGTCCCTTGAAGGCATGGCCTGCCGTTTGGCGGCCGAGCGCATGAGCGATGAAGACATCGCTGAGTTGCGCCAGGTGCTCGAAACCCATGAGCGCGATGAGGCGTTTCAGGCGGGTGTCGGGTACTACCAGCAAGAAGGCGACTTTGATTTTCATTACAAGATTATTCAAGGCAGCGGCAATCGCACGCTGACCCAGATGCTCTGCGGTGAGTTGTATCAATTGGTGCGCATGTACCGCATCCAGTTTTCCGCCACCCCCAACCGCCCGCACCAGGCGTTTGCCGAGCATCACCGGATTCTCGATGCCATTGCCGATCGCGACGGCGAACTGGCCGAGTTGTTGATGCGCCGCCACATCGGCGCTTCCAAACGCAATATCGCGCGTCACTACCAAGACAGCGCCCAGCAGACAGCCACTCCACGAGGTGAGTCATGAGCAATAAAAACAGTCCAGGCCAGCGTTTCCGTGATGCAGTCGCCAGCGAACACCCGTTGCAAGTCGTCGGTGCGATCAACGCCAACCACGCACTGCTGGCCAAACGTGCCGGTTTCAAAGCGATTTACCTGTCGGGTGGCGGTGTCGCTGCGGGTTCGCTGGGCGTGCCGGACCTGGGCATTACCGGCCTGGACGACGTGCTGACCGACGTGCGCCGTATCACTGACGTGTGCGACCTGCCGCTGCTGGTAGACGTGGACACGGGCTTTGGCTCGTCATTCTTCAACGTTTCGCGCACGGTCAAATCGATGATCAAGTTTGGCGCTGCGGCCATTCACATCGAAGACCAGGTCGGCGCCAAGCGTTGCGGTCATCGCCCAAACAAAGAGATCGTTTCGCAGCAAGAAATGATCGACCGTATTAAAGCCGCGGTGGATGCGCGCACCGATGACAGCTTCGTGATCATGGCGCGCACCGATGCGCTGGCGGTCGAGGGCCTGGAGTCGGCGCTTGAACGTGCGGCGGCGTGTGTTGAGGCCGGTGCCGACATGGTGTTCCCGGAAGCCATCACCGAGCTTGAGATGTACAAACTGTTTGCCGACCGGGTCAAGGCGCCGATTCTGGCCAACATCACCGAGTTCGGCGCTACGCCGCTGTACACCACCGAGCAATTGGCCAGCGTTGATGTATCGCTGGTGCTGTACCCGCTGTCGGCGTTCCGGGCGATGAACAAGGCAGCAGAGAACGTGTACGGCGCTATCCGCCGCGACGGTACCCAGCAAAACGTGATCGACACCATGCAAACCCGCATGGAGCTGTACGACGCCATCAACTACCACGAATTCGAGCAGAAGCTCGACGCGCTGTTTGCAGCGAAGAAATAACTCAGAGATATGTACAAAGACTTGCCGAATCCCTAACAAATTCAAGATTGGAGAGCGCAATGGCCGAAGCAAAAGTATTGAGTGGTGCCGGATTACGTGGCCAGGTGGCCGGGCAAACAGCCCTGTCGACGGTCGGTCAGGAAGGCGCCGGCCTCACTTATCGGGGTTATGACGTGCGTGAACTGGCAGCCGATGCCCAGTTTGAAGAAGTGGCTTACCTGCTGCTGTACGGCGAACTGCCGACTAAAACCCAGCTGGCTGACTACACCGCCAAGCTGAAAACCCTGCGCGACTTGCCGCAAGCGCTGAAAGAAGTGCTGGAACGCATCCCCGCAGACGCCCACCCGATGGACGTGATGCGCACCGGTTGCTCGTTCCTGGGCAATCTGGAACCAGAGAAAGACTTCTCCGAGCAGTTGGACAAGACCAACCGCCTGCTGGCGGCCTTCCCGGCGATCATGTGTTACTGGTACCGCTTCAGCCACGACGCCAAGCGCATTGAGTGCGTGAGCGATGAAGCGTCGATTGGCGGTCACTTCCTGCACCTGCTGCACGGCAAAAAGCCGAGCGAGTTGCACGTCAAAGTGATGAACGTGTCGCTGATCCTCTATGCAGAACACGAGTTCAACGCCTCAACCTTCACCGCCCGTGTCTGTGCATCGACACTGTCCGATCTGTATTCGTGCATCACTGCGGCCATCGGCTCGCTGCGCGGCCCGCTGCACGGTGGCGCCAACGAAGCGGCCATGGAAATGATCGAGCGCTTTGCCTCGGCCGAAGACGCCGTCGAGGGCACCCTCGGCATGCTGGCGCGCAAAGACAAGATCATGGGCTTCGGTCACGCGATCTACAAAGACAGCGACCCGCGTAACGAAGTGATCAAGGGCTGGTCGAAAAAGCTGGCTGAAGAAGTGGGCGATACCGTGCTGTTCCCGGTGTCCGAAGCCATCGACAAAACCATGTGGGAGCAAAAGAAGCTGTTCCCCAACGCCGACTTCTACCATGCCTCGGCGTACCACTTCATGGGCATTCCGACCAAGCTGTTCACCCCGATATTTGTCTGCTCGCGCCTGACCGGCTGGGCTGCACACGTGTTCGAACAGCGCGCCAACAACCGCATCATCCGTCCAAGCGCCGAGTACATCGGCGTTGAACAGCGCAAGTTCGTGCCAATCGAGCGTCGCTGAATGAGGGAGTTGATGGCCGCTGTTGACTAAATGTGGGAGCGGGCTTGCTCGCGATTCGGCTACCTCGGTCTTTCAGCAAGACCGTGTCGATGCTTTCGCGGGCAAGCCCGCTCCCACATGAGCGCTGCGCCGTCACTCTTTTTTGTCATTACCGTGATCGAGTCCCGCACCATGAATACTGAATTTCGTAAAACGCTGCCGGGCACCCGGCTGGATTACTTCGACACCCGTGCGGCGGTCGATGCGATCACCCCCGGTGCCTACGACACACTGCCTTATACCGCGCGCGTGCTGGCCGAAAACCTGGTGCGGCGTTGCGATCCGGCCACGTTAAATGCCTCCCTGAGCCAATTGATCGAGCGCAAGCGCGACCTCGATTTTCCGTGGTTCCCGGCGCGTGTGGTGTGCCACGACATCCTTGGTCAAACCGCTCTGGTTGACCTCGCAGGCCTGCGTGATGCAATCGCCCAACAAGGCGGCGACCCGGCGCAAGTCAACCCGGTGGTGCCGACCCAACTGATTGTCGACCACTCGCTGGCCGTAGAATGTGGCGGTTACGACCCCGAGGCGTTTGAAAAGAACCGCGCCATCGAAGACCGCCGCAACGAAGACCGCTTCCACTTTATCGAGTGGACCAAAAAAGCCTTTAAAAACGTCGACGTGATCCCGCCGGGCAACGGCATCATGCACCAGATCAACCTGGAGAAAATGTCTCCGGTGATTCAGGTGCGTGACGGCGTAGCGTTCCCCGACACTTGCGTGGGCACCGACAGCCACACCCCGCACGTCGACTCGCTGGGCGTGATCGCCATCGGCGTCGGCGGCCTCGAAGCCGAAAGCGTGATGCTCGGTCGAGCCTCGTGGATGCGCCTGCCAGAAATCGTCGGCGTTGAGCTGACCGGCAAGCTGCAACCGGGCATCACCGCCACCGACATGGTGCTGGCGCTGACCGAGTTCCTGCGCAAGCAAAAAGTGGTCGGCGCCTGGCTGGAGTTCTATGGCGAAGGCGCTGCGGCGCTGACCTTGGGCGACCGCGCGACCATTTCCAACATGGCCCCGGAATACGGCGCCACGGCGGCGATGTTCTACATCGACCAACAAACCATCGATTACCTCAAACTGACTGGCCGCGAAGACCAGCAAGTGCAGTTGGTGGAGCACTATGCCAAGGTCAACGGCCTGTGGGCCGACAGCCTCAAGGGCGCGCAGTACGAGCGCAACCTGAGCTTTGACCTGTCATCGGTGGTGCGCAACATGGCTGGCCCAAGCAACCCGCATGCGCGGGTGGCCACCAGCGATCTGGCGAGCAAAGGCATCGCCGGGCAGTGGGATGAAGTGCCGGGGCAAATGCCCGATGGCGCGGTGATCATCGCTGCGATCACCAGTTGCACCAACACCAGCAACCCGCGCAACGTAATTGCCGCCGGTTTGCTGGCCCGCAACGCCAACAAATTGGGGCTGACCCGCAAGCCGTGGGTTAAATCGTCGCTGGCGCCGGGCTCGAAAACCGTGGCGCTGTACCTGGATGAAGCGGGCCTGACGGACGAGCTGGAGCAACTGGGCTTTGGCGTTGTGGCGTTTGCCTGCACCACGTGCAATGGCATGTCCGGGGCGCTGGACCCGGTGATTCAGCAAGAAATCATCGACCGTGACCTCTACGCCACGGCCGTGCTGTCGGGGAACCGTAACTTTGACGGGCGTATTCACCCGTACGCCAAGCAGGCGTTTCTGGCCTCGCCGCCGCTGGTGGTGGCTTATGCGATTGCCGGGACCATTCGTTTTGACATCGAAAAAGACGTCTTGGGCCCGGACGCTCAGGGCAATGAAATCCGCCTGAAAGACATCTGGCCGACGGATGAAGAAATCGACGCAGTGGTCAAGGCTTCGGTGAAACCGGAGCAGTTCCGCCAGGTGTACATTCCGATGTTCGCCATTCACGAAGACACCGGCCCGAAAGTCGAGCCGCTGTACGACTGGCGCCCGCAAAGCACCTATATCCGCCGCCCGCCGTACTGGGAAGGGGCGCTGGCCGGTGCGCGTCCGCTCAAGGGCATGCGCCCGCTGGCCGTGCTGCCGGACAACATCACCACCGACCATTTGTCGCCGTCCAACGCGATCATGCTCGACAGCGCCGCCGGTGAATACCTGGCGAAAATGGGCTTGCCGGAAGTCGACTTCAACTCCTATGCCACCCACCGTGGCGACCACCTGACTGCTCAGCGCGCGACCTTTGCCAACCCGAAACTGTTCAACGAAATGGTCATCGAGGACGGCAAGGTCAAGCAGGGTTCATTGACTCGCCTTGAGCCGGAAGGCCAGGTGATGCGCATGTGGGAAGCGATTGAAACCTACATGGATCGCAAGCAGCCGCTGATCATTATTGCCGGCGCCGACTATGGCCAGGGTTCGTCCCGTGACTGGGCAGCCAAGGGCGTACGGCTGGCGGGTGTGGAGGCGATTGCCGCCGAAGGGTTTGAGCGCATTCACCGCACCAACCTGGTGGGCATGGGCGTGTTGCCGCTGGAGTTCATGCCGGGCACCAACCGCAAAACCTTGCAGATCGACGGCAGTGAAACCTACGACGTGATTGGCGAGCGCACCCCGCGTGCCACGCTGACGCTGGTGATTACCCGTAAAAATCGCGAGCGTGTCGAGGTGCCTGTGACTTGCCGCCTGGACACGGCTGAAGAAGTGTCGATCTACGAAGCGGGCGGCGTGTTGCAGCGCTTTGCCCAGGACTTCCTGGAGTCGGCAACCGCTTAACCACTTCCTGTAGGAGCAAGCTTGTCTCGCGATCTTTTGATCTTCTAAAAAGATCGCGAGGCAAGCTCGCTCCTACAGAGGACATGACAGGATTCTATTCATGGCTTTTGCAGCGCAAATCAAAATCCCGGCGACGTATATGCGGGGCGGTACCAGTAAAGGGGTGTTTTTCAGCCTGCTCGACTTGCCTGACGTGGCTCAGGTGCCGGGAGCGGCTCGTGATGCGCTGTTGCTGCGGGTGATCGGCAGCCCGGACCCGTATGAGAAGCAAATCGACGGCATGGGCGCCGCCACGTCCAGCACCAGCAAAACCGTGATCGTCAGCAAAAGCCTGCACGCTGACCATGACGTCGACTACCTGTTTGGTCAGGTGTCGATCGACAAGCCTTTTGTCGACTGGAGCGGCAACTGCGGCAACCTGTCGGCGGCGGTCGGCTCGTTCGCCATCAGCAGCGGTCTGGTCGACCCGAGCCGTATACCGCGTAACGGCACGGCGGTGGTGCGCATCTGGCAAGCCAACATCAGCAAAACCATTATTGCCCACGTGCCTATTACTGACGGCGCGGTCCAGGAAACCGGCGACTTTGAACTGGATGGCGTTACCTTTCCGGCGGCAGAGGTTCAGCTTGAGTTCCTCAACCCGGCGGCAGAAGAAGAGGGCGCGGGTGGTTCGATGTTCCCCACCGGCAACCTGGTGGACGACCTGGAAGTGCCGGGCGTCGGCACCCTTAAAGTCACGATGATCAATGCCGGCATCCCGACCATCTTCGTCAATGCCCACGACATCGGTTACACCGGCACGGAACTGCAGAACGACATCAACGCGGATGCGAAAGCGCTGGCGCTGTTCGAAACCATTCGTGCCCACGGTGCGTTGCGCATGGGCCTGATCGATAACCTCGACGATGCCGCCAAGCGCCAGCACACACCCAAAGTGGCGTTTGTAGCCAAGCCTGCGGATTACTTGTCGTCCAGCGGTAAGCCGGTGAGCGCGAACAGCATTGATTTGCTGGTGCGTGCCTTGTCGATGGGCAAACTGCACCACGCCATGATGGGCACCGCTGCGGTAGCGATTGGCACGGCAGCCGCCATTCCGGGCACGCTGGTCAACCTGGCCGCGGGTGGCGAATTGCGCAGCGCCGTGCGCTTCGGCCATCCGTCGGGCACCCTGCGGGTGGGCGCACAAGCGCAGCAGGTTGACGGCGAATGGACCGTGACCAAAGCCATCATGAGCCGCAGCGCGCGGGTCTTGATGGAAGGTTGGGTGCGGGTGCCCCCGATTTGAAAAAAAACCTGTAGGAGCGAGCTTGTCTCGCGATCTCTTAACTACCCAACAGATCGCGAGGCAAGCTCGCTCCTACAACTGGTATGTAGAGCGGGCATTCAGACCTGCCAGCCTGACCCTGAGGATGGAACACGACACTCATTCACCCACTTGGAGTCACTCCACATGAGCGCCAACGTCGACCTCAACAATCGTCCCGACTATGACAAGGTTTTGCAGGACATTGCTGACTACGTCCTGACCTACCGCATCACTTCCCCAGAAGCCCTGAAGACCGCCCGAAACTGCCTGATGGACACCTTGGGCTGCGGCCTGCTGGCGTTGCGTTTTCCGGAATGCACCAAGCACCTGGGCCCGATTGTCGAGGGCACGGTGGTGCCGTTTGGCGCCCGTGTGCCCGGTACGTCGTTTCGCCTGGACCCGGTCAAGGCTGCATGGGACATCGGCTGTATCGTCCGTTGGCTGGATTACAACGACACATGGCTGGCGGCGGAGTGGGGGCATCCTTCGGATAACCTGGGCGGTATTCTGGCGGTGGCCGACCACCTCTCGCAAAAGCGTGTGGCCAATGGCGAAGCGCCTTTGACCGTGCGTGCGGTGCTGGAGGCGATGATCATGGCGCATGAGATTCAAGGCGTCATTGCCCTGGAAAACTCCTTTAATCGCGTCGGCCTTGACCATGTGCTGCTGGTGAAAGTTGCGTCGACGGCGGTCTGCGCCAAGCTGATGGGCGCTGATCGCGAGCAGTTGCTGGCGGCGTTGTCCCATGCGTTTGTCGATGGTCAGGCCTTGCGTACCTACCGCCATGCGCCCAACGCCGGCTCGCGCAAGTCGTGGGCGGCGGGGGATGCGTCGAGTCGCGGCGTGCGCCTGGCGGATATCGCGCTGCGCGGTGAAATGGGTATCCCGGGCGTGCTGACGGCGCCGCAGTGGGGCTTTTACGACGTGCTGTTCAGCCACACCAACAAGGACCTGGCGCTTAAGCCTGAAGGGCAGCGCCAATTCAGCCTGTCACAGCCTTATGGCACCTATGTGATGGAAAACGTGCTGTTCAAGATCAGTTTTCCGGCTGAGTTCCATGCGCAGACGGCGTGCGAAGCGGCCGTGACCTTGCACCCGCAGGTGAAAGATCGCTTGCATGAGATCGACAAAATCGTGATCACCACCCACGAATCCGCGATCCGGATCATTTCCAAGCAAGGCCAGTTGGCCAATGCGGCGGATCGAGATCACTGCATTCAATACATGACTGCCGTGCCGCTGGCATTTGGCAATCTGGTGGCGGAACAGTACGAAGACGACTTCCACGCTGCGCATCCGATCATTGATGAGCTGCGCGAGAAGATGGTCATTGTCGAAGAGCCACGCTACACCCGTGAATACCTGGAGGCCGACAAGCGTTCGATTGCCAACGCCATTCAGGTGTTTTTCAAGGACGGCTCCCACACGGAGCAGGTGATGGTGGAGTACCCGATCGGCCATCGTCGGCGCCGGGCTGAAGGCATTCCGTTGCTGGAAGACAAGTTCAAGGCCAACCTGGCCACGCGCTTTGTCGGCCAGCGCTGCAAGCAGATTTTTGAACTGTGCAAAGATCAGGCGAAGCTTGAAGCGACGCCGGTTCATGCATTTATTGATTTGCTGGTGATTTAAACCCAATCCCCTGTAGGAGCGAGCTTGTCTCGCGATCTTTTGATGGTTTAAAAGATCGCGAGGCAAGCTCGCTCCTACAAGGCGGTGGGGTTATTTAAAACGTCGCTCCACGCCTTTTTCGACCAGGATCTTGGCCGAGATTTCTTCTACCGAGAAATGGGTGGAGTTGATGTGCGGGATGTTTTCGCGCTGGAACAGGCTTTCGACTTCGCGCACTTCAAATTCGCACTGGGCGTAGCTGGAGTATCGGCTGTTGGGCTTGCGCTCGTTGCGAATGGCGGTGAGGCGATCCGGGTCGATGGTCAGGCCGAACAGTTTGTGCTTGTGCGCGCGCAAGGCCGCGGGCAGCTTCAGGCTTTCCATGTCGTCTTCGGTCAACGGGTAGTTGGCCACCCGAATGCCGAATTGCATGGCCATGTACAGGCAGGTCGGGGTTTTACCGCAACGCGACACACCTACCAGAATCAGGTCGGCCTTGTCGTATTTGTGTGTGCGCGCGCCGTCGTCGTTGTCGAGGGCAAAGTTCACCGCCTCGATACGCTCCATATAGTTGGAGTTATGGCCAATTGAGTGGGATTTACCCACTGAGTAGGAGGAATGTTCCGCTAGTTCCTGCTCCAGGGGCGCCAGGAAACTGGAAAAAATGTCGATCATGAAGCCATTGGCGGTGGCGAGGACTTCGCGAATATCCTGATTGACGATAGTGTCGAAGATTATCGGGCGAACACCGTCTTTTTCGGCGGCGTTGTCGATTTGTTGTACCATTGCCCGCGCTTTTTCCACGCTATCTATATAAGGGCGTGTGAATTTGCTGAAGGTCACGTTTTCGAATTGCGCCAACAAACTCTGGCCGAGGGTTTCGGCTGTGATGCCGGTGCCGTCGGATATAAAGAAAGCAGATCGTTTCATTTGCGCCTTGGGCCTTAAGCTGGTGACGTTTCTTGGATATGATAGGCGCGATTTTGTCGCCCGCAATGGCAGGCAGTGTCACTTATTTTCCAGGTCCAGGCCACAATCGCCGAGAGACTCCATAGACGGAGTGTCCGGCACCCTGAGCTTTTCCAACACAGTTAGTGGAGAGATCACCTTGGTAGAGTACGTAGTTTCCCTCGATAAGCTCGGCGTCCATGATGTGGAGCATGTGGGGGGCAAGAACGCATCCCTCGGCGAGATGATCAGCAACCTTGCAGGCGCTGGTGTATCGGTTCCCGGTGGTTTTGCGACGACTTCCCAGGCATACCGTGATTTTCTTGAGCTGAGCGGCTTGAACGATCAGATCCATGCAGCGTTGGACGCGCTGGATGTTGATGACGTCAACGCCCTGGCCAAGACCGGCGCCCAGATCCGTCAATGGATCATGGAAGCCGAGTTCCCTGAGAAACTCAACGCTGAAATCCGTGCTGCGTTTGCGACCCTCTCGCAAGGCAACCCGGACATGGCCGTTGCCGTACGTTCTTCGGCCACCGCCGAAGACTTGCCGGACGCCTCCTTTGCTGGTCAGCAAGAAACCTTCCTGAACATCCGTGGCGTTGAAAACGTGATTCGTGCGGCCAAGGAAGTGTTCGCTTCCCTGTTCAACGACCGTGCGATTTCTTACCGCGTGCACCAAGGTTTTGACCACAAGCTGGTGGCTCTGTCGGCTGGCGTACAGCGCATGGTGCGTTCCGAAACCGGCACCGCAGGCGTGATGTTCACCCTGGACACCGAGTCGGGCTTCCGTGATGTGGTGTTCATCACCGGCGCCTACGGCCTGGGCGAAACCGTCGTACAAGGCGCGGTCAACCCGGACGAATTCTACGTTCACAAACCAACCCTGGAAGCCGGTCGCCCTGCGATCCTGCGCCGCAACCTGGGTAGCAAAGCGATCAAAATGATCTACGGCGACGAAGCCAAGGCCGGTAAATCGGTCAAGGTCATCGACGTAGAGAAGGCGGACCGCGAGCGTTTCTGCCTGAGCGACGCTGAAATCAACGAACTGGCCAAGCAAGCGATGATCATCGAGAAGCACTACAAGTGCCCGATGGACATCGAGTGGGCCAAAGATGGCGACGACGGCAAGCTGTACATTGTTCAGGCCCGTCCTGAAACCGTGAAGAGCCGCACCCAGGCCAACGTGATGGAGCGTTACCTGCTCAAAGAAACCGGCACTGTGCTGGTTGAAGGTCGCGCCATTGGCCAGCGCATCGGCGCGGGCAAGGTTCGCATCATTAAAGACGTCTCCGAGATGGACAAAGTCCAGCCGGGCGACGTGTTGGTGTCGGACATGACTGACCCGGACTGGGAACCGGTCATGAAGCGCGCCAGCGCTATCGTTACCAACCGCGGTGGCCGTACCTGCCACGCCGCGATCATCGCGCGTGAGCTGGGTATCCCGGCGGTCGTCGGTTGCGGCAACGCCACTCAGTTGCTCAAAGACGGCCAGGGCGTGACGGTTTCGTGTGCTGAAGGCGATACCGGTTTCATCTTCGAAGGTGAGCTGGGCTTCGACATCAAGAAAAACTCCGTCGATGCCATGCCGGAACTGCCGTTCAAAATCATGATGAACGTGGGTAACCCGGACCGTGCGTTTGACTTCGCACAACTGCCGAACGCCGGTGTGGGCCTGGCCCGTCTGGAGTTCATCATCAACCGTATGATCGGCGTGCACCCAAAGGCACTGCTGAACTACGACGGTTTGCCGCAAGAAATCAAAGACAGCGTCGACAAGCGCATCGCGGGTTACAGCGACCCGGTTGATTTCTACGTCGACAAACTGGTTGAAGGTATCAGCACCCTGGCTGGCGCGTTTACCCCGAAAAAAGTGATCGTGCGTCTGTCGGACTTCAAGTCCAACGAATACGCCAACCTGATCGGCGGCAAACTGTACGAGCCGGAAGAAGAAAACCCGATGTTGGGCTTCCGTGGTGCTTCGCGTTACATCAGCGAAAACTTCCGCGATTGCTTCGAGCTCGAGTGCCGGGCCCTCAAGCGCGTGCGCAACGACATGGGCTTTACCAACGTCGAAATCATGGTGCCGTTCGTACGCACCCTGGGCGAAGCGAGCCAGGTGATCGACCTGCTGGCTGAAAACGGCCTCAAGCGTGGCGAAAACGGCCTGCGCATCATCATGATGTGCGAGCTGCCATCCAACGCGATCCTGGCTGAAGAGTTCCTTGAATTCTTCGACGGTTTCTCGATCGGCTCCAACGACCTGACTCAGTTGACCCTGGGCCTGGACCGTGACTCCGGCGTGATCGCTCACTTGTTTGACGAGCGTAACCCGGCCGTTAAAAAGCTGCTGTCCAACGCTATTCAGGCGTGCAACAAGGCTGGCAAATACATCGGTATTTGCGGTCAGGGCCCATCCGATCACCCGGATCTGGCGCTGTGGCTGATGGAGCAAGGCATTGAAAGCGTGTCGTTGAACCCGGACACCGTACTGGAAACCTGGTTCTTCCTGGCTGAAGGCCAAGCGCAAGCTTGAGTCGTTGAGAGAAGGGGCAGGGCAACCCATGGGTTGCCTTGCTCTCTATACGTGTTAGGGCGAGTTCGTGTTCGGATTCGCCCTTTTTTGTGCAAGAGCATTATGCAAAGCAGCAGCCATTTATTTCCCGTTGCCCTGATCAGCGCTGAGCGTCGGGGTGATCTGAGCGAAGACGTTTATCGCTTGAAGCCCGCCAACAGCCCGGATATTTCCGTGGAGTTGGTGGTGACCCGTCTGGGCATGGCCGATGCGGGCCAGGTGCGGGGTGTGCCGGTCATTTTGTTGCACGGCAGTTTTTCCAATCGTCGGTTCTGGTATTCGCCCAAAGGTGTCGGGCTGGGGGCCTTTTTGGCTCGCGCCGGCTTTGATGTGTGGCTGCCTGAAATGCGCGGCCATGGCTTGTCGTCGCGCAATATTCACTGGGCCAAAAATCGGGTGGCGGATTACGCCCGCTACGATTTGCCAGCCATTGGTGCGTTTGTGCGTGAGCAAAGCGGGCAAACGCCGCATTGGATCGGCCATTCACAAGGCGCTATCAGCCTGGCGGCGGCCCTGGGCGGTGAGTATCTGCAGGCGGCCGACGTGGCCTCGGCGGCGTTTTTTGGCTGTCAGATCAATCGCCGCTACTGGTCGCTGAAAATCCCGCCGGTGCAGTGGGGCGCTTACCTGTTGTTGAAGCGATTTGCGCAGTTGTCAGGCACCCGTCTCAAACGTGGCCCTGAAGATGAACCGGTCAGCATCGCACTCGAAACCCTGCGCTGGAATGGCTTTATGGGCCGTTTTAAAGACGCGGATCGCGATTGGTGGGCCGGCTTGGCACAGGTTGAACTGCCGGTGCTGGTGGTTGCCGCGGAGGGCGACCGACAAACACCGGAGTGGGCTTGCCGCAAACTGTATGACCAACTGGGCGCCGCGCAGCGCCAGTTTGTGTGCCTGGGACGCGAGCAGGGGTTCAGCTCTGACTTTAATCATGTCGACATGCTGGTGAGCCCGGCGGCTCAGCAAGAGGTGTGGCCACGGGTGCTGAACTGGCTGACCCACGCTGAGATGCGTTGATTGAAACCGCTCGGCAAGGGGGAGGGGGTTTCGGCGGGTAGTGGTTGCGGCTACTATATGACGCTTGTGGTGTTTCTGGTCATATTTTGTGGCCGGTTAGCTAATGAGTTCTCATTGGCGAGTGCGCGGCATGTTTAACGCCAGCGCTCGTCAGAACGTCTATAACAGTAGTGCTGCCGTTTTTCATCTTGCTGCGCCCACCTTTAACAGGAGCTAGTTCATGAATCACTACCTTACCCCCGACTTGTGCGATGCCTATCCAGAGCTGGTGCAAGTGCTGGACCCCCTGTTCAGCAACTTTGGCGGGCGTGATTCCTTTGGTGGTGAGATCGTGACCATCAAGTGCTTTGAAGACAACTCGCTGGTCAAAGAGCAGGTTGAACTCAAGGGGCATGGCAAAGTGCTGGTGGTGGATGGCGGCGGTTCCCTGCGCCGGGCGTTGCTGGGCGACATGCTGGCTGAAAAGGCCGCTAAAAATGGCTGGGAAGGTTTGGTGATTTACGGCTGCATCCGTGACGTCGACGTGATTGCACAAACAAACCTGGGCGTTCAGGCGCTGGCGAGCCACCCGATGAAGACTGACAAGCGCGGTATTGGCGATTTGAACGTGGCGGTGACCTTTGCGGGTGTCACGTTCCGTCCCGGAGAATTCATTTATGCCGATAACAATGGCGTTATTATTTCGCCCTCAGCTCTGAAAATGCCGACATGATTCAGGGCAAAAGCTCACCGCTCTAATCACAAGGACCACGGATGCAAGAGGAAGACAACGCACAGTGGGGGCTGGTGTACGCCCTGGTGCTGGACGGTAAGGGCGGTGCTCGCCATATCCCGCGTACTGAGCTGGACACGCTAGAACTGCAAAGTCATGAAAGCCTTTGGTTGCACTGGGATCGCAGTCACCCGCAAGCCCAGACCTGGTTGCGCGGTTCCAGTGGTTTGAGCGATTTCAGTTGTGATTTGCTGCTCGAAGAAAACACCCGTCCCCGTCTGCTGACCTTGCCCAACAACGAACTGTTGCTGTTTTTGCGCGGGGTTAACCTCAATCCGGGCGCTGAGCCGGAAGACATGGTTTCGCTGCGCATCTTTGGCAGTTCGCAGCGGGTTATCTCACTGCGTTTGCGAAGGTTGCGTGCCATTGATGAAATGCTCAGTGATTTTGAGCAAGGCGATGGCCCGAAAGATTCCGCCGAATTGATCTTGTACCTGGCTCAAAACCTGACGCTGAAGGTCCAGGACTTGATCGGCGACCTGTCCGAAATCGTCGATGACGAAGAAGATAAGATAGATGCCGACGAACGGTATACGCCGGAACACGGTGCTATTTTGCCGATCCGTCGAAGAGCCGCCGGTTTGCGTCGTTTTCTGGCGCCGCAACGGGATATTTTCGGGCAACTCGCGCGAACAAAAATCCCGTGGTTCAGCAGTGATGTGCTCGATTACTGGAACGAGCTCAACAACAGCCTGACGCGTTACCTGGAAGAGCTCGAACTCACGCGAGAGCGCGTGGGGCTGGTGCTTGAGGCCGTAGACCGGCGCATGAGCGAGCGCATGAGCCGCATCATGTACCGCTTCGGGGTGATCACCGGGATCTTTTTACCGATTACATTTCTCACGGGCTTGCTCGGGATCAATGTGGGCGGCGTGCCGTTCTCTAATAATCCCTGGGGTTTTCCCGTGGTTTGCAGCCTGATGGTGGTGATTGCCGTCGTGCAGTGGTGGTTTTATCGACGTTTGCAGTGGCTTTGAATGGGCGCGGAATGTGACCCGATTAAAGTGGCTTGCGTCTTTCACTGAGATACCGAGAGGTGCATATGCACGATCCGTTTGAACAGTCGCTACGTGAAATGCTCAAAACGCCGTCATCCAGCCGTGACGATGATGCGTGTTTGGGGCGAGTGCTGAAAACCGCCAATCGCCAGGTAGGCGCGGGCGATCTATTCAGCCTGCCCGGTCGCTGGATGCAAGCGCTGACGATTGCATTGAATAGCGGTTCGGCCCATATTGCGCCCGTTTCGCGGCGCAAACCTGCTGCTCGCCCTGTTGATAAGGCTGATTGAACATGGAACTTGATCTCTGGACTCAGAGCCTGGTCACAGCAATGACTGCCCTGTGGACTAAAATTGCCAACTTCATCCCGAACCTTTTCGGGGCGCTGGTTGTCGTACTGCTGGGCTTCGTGGTTGCCAAACTGCTCGATACCCTGTTGTCCAAGTTGCTCGCAAAGTTGGGCCTCGATCGCCTCATGGGCGGCACCGGCCTGACCAAAATTCTGGCTCGCATCGGCATCAAGGTGCCGATCTCGATCCTCATTGGCAAAATTGTTTACTGGTTCATCCTGCTGGTGTTTCTGGTGTCGGCGGCGCAATCGCTGGGGCTGGACCGCGTTTCTGCGGCACTGGATATTTTTACGGTTTATTTGCCCAAGGTTTTCGGAGCTTTGCTAGTGTTGTTGGCGGGTGTGCTGCTTGCACAGCTGCTCAATGGCCTGGTGCGAGGAGCGGCCGAGAGCGTCGGGTTTGATTACGCAAGCGGCCTGGGGCGTGTTGCCCAGGGGCTGGTCATCATCATCAGTATTTCCGTGGCTATCAGTCAGTTGGAGGTCAAAACCGACCTGCTGAACCACGTGATTGTGATTGTGTTGATTACCGTTGGTCTGGCTGTGGCCTTGGCCATGGGCTTGGGAAGTCGTGAAATTGCCGGTCAGATTCTGGCCGGGATCTATGTGCGTGAGTTGTACCAGGTTGGGCAAGAAGTGCGAGTTGGCGAGGTCGAAGGGCAGATCGAAGAGATCGGCACGGTTAAAACCACGTTGCTGACCGAGGAAGGTGAGCTAGTCTCAATTTCCAATCGGATCTTGCTGGAGCAGCACGTGACAAGCCGCTAATGCGGCAAACCCTGCTAATGTATGCCGCCGTAAAAATGCCTGCTTTGAAGGCTGATACGGTGGCCATTGACCTGACTGTCGGCACGACTCGTTTTGAATAAAGCCCAATCGCTATCCATGCGCTACGATCCCCGCGAGCTCTCTGATGAGGAGTTGGTTGCGCGCGCGCATGATGAGTTGTTTCACGTTACGCGTGCTTATGAAGAATTGATGCGTCGCTATCAACGCACTTTGTTCAACGTTTGTTCAAGGTATTTAGGGAACGATAGGGACGCGGATGATGTCTGTCAGGAAGTGATGCTTAAGGTGTTGTACGGCTTGAAAAATTTCGAAGGAAAATCGAAATTCAAGACATGGCTATATAGCATCACTTACAACGAATGCATCACACAGTATCGAAAGGAACGGCGAAAGCGTCGCTTGATGGACGCATTAAGTATTGACCCCCTTGAGGAAGCGTCTGAGGAAAAGGCGCCGAAACCTGAGGAAAAGGGCGGACTTGATCGCTGGTTGGTGCATGTGAATCCGATTGATCGCGAAATTTTAGTGCTGCGTTTTGTCGCAGAACTGGAATTTCAGGAAATCGCAGACATAATGCATATGGGTTTGAGCGCGACGAAGATGAGATACAAGCGCGCTCTTGATAAATTGCGTGAGAAATTTGCAGGTCTTGCTGAAACTTAGTTCAGTGCAAATGGCTCTACGTGTAGGCAAGGTCTGATAGACTTGCCGCCGAGTTGTCCCCCGGTATGTGGGACTGCTTTACAATCACCAGATGGGGATTTAACGGATGAAACTGAAAAACACCTTGGGCATTGCCATTGGTTCCTTTGTAGCCGCAACTTCGTTCGGTGCCCTGGCACAAGGCCAAGGCGCGGTCGAGGGTGAACTGTTCTACAAAAAACAGTACAACGACAGCGTCAACCACGTTGAAGACGGTTACAACCCAGGCGCCTCGATCGGTTACTTCATCACTGATGACGTTTCGATCAACTTCGCGTACGACAAGACCAACCACACCCGTTCGAACGACGGCACTGGTCACCAGAAGCTGCAAGGTGACAACTTTGGTCTGAACGCTCAGTACCACTTCGGCACCGTAGGCGACGCTCTGCGTCCATACGTTTCCGGCGGTGTTGCTCACAAGAGCATGACCAACGTTGAGGCTGATGGCCACAGCGGTCGCGACAAGTCGACTTTCCTGACTGCTGGCGCCGGTGTTAAGTGGTACATCACTGACAACCTGTTCGCCCGTGCAGGCGTTGAAGCTGACTACAAACTGGACAACGGCCGTTGGGACTACGCTCCTACCGTTGGTCTGGGTGTGAACTTCGGTGGCAGCGGTGGCAAAGTAGCTCCTGCTCCAGTTCCAGCTCCAGCACCAATCGCTGAGCCAGAACCAGAAGCTCCGATCGCTGAAGTGGTTAAAGTTGAGCTGGACGTGAAGTTCGACTTCGACAAAGCCGTTGTTAAGTCTCAGTACCTGCCAGACATCAAGAACGTTGCTCAGTTCATGCAGCAGTACCCTGCGACCAGCACTACTGTGAATGGTTACACTGACAGCGTCGGTACCGATGCTTACAACCTGAAACTGTCCCAGCGTCGTGCTGACTCTGTGCGTCAGGCTCTGGTACAGCAAGGTGTTTCGGCTGGCCGTGTAGACGCAGTTGGTCACGGTAAGGCAGATCCAGTTGCGACTAACGCAACTGACGAAGGCCGCGCTCTGAACCGTCGCGTTGAAGCCGTTGTACAAGCTCAATCTAATTAATTTTAGATAAGCTGCCAGAAAAACCCGGCTCAGGCCGGGTTTTTCTTTGCCTGTGATTTGCCAGGCGGCGCGGCTATAATTGCGCCCACTTTCCGTCACCCATCGAGTCCATTGCGCCCATGTATAACCTGGCCCGCCAGCTGCTTTTCAAACTGTCCCCTGAAGCCTCTCACGATCTGTCGCTGGATTTGATCGGGGCGGGCGGCCGTCTGGGGCTTAATGGTTTGTTGTGCAAGGCACCGGCGAAGCTGCCAGTGACAGTCATGGGGCTGAATTTTCCAAACCCGGTCGGTCTGGCTGCCGGTCTGGATAAAAACGGCGCAGCCATCGATGGTTTCGCCCAATTGGGTTTTGGCTTTGTTGAGATCGGCACGGTCACGCCGCGCCCTCAGCCAGGCAATCCAAAGCCACGTATTTTTCGCTTGCCGGAAGCGCAGGCCATTATCAACCGCATGGGCTTTAACAACCTTGGGGTTGATCATTTGCTGAGTCGCGTTCAGGCGGCCCGCTACAGCGGCATTCTGGGCATCAATATCGGCAAGAACTTCGACACGCCGGTTGAGCGTGCCGTCGACGATTACCTGATCTGCCTGGACAAGGTGTATGCCCACGCCAGCTACGTCACCGTCAACGTCAGTTCGCCGAATACACCGGGTTTGCGCAGCTTGCAGTTCGGTGATTCGCTCAAGCAGTTGCTCGAAGCCCTACAACTGCGTCAGAACGAACTGACGCAGCGCCACGGCAAGCGCGTACCGCTGGCGATCAAGATCGCACCGGACATGAGCGACGAAGAAACCGTGCTCGTGGCTCAGGCGCTGCTGGAGACCGGTATGGACGCTGTTATCGCCACCAACACCACGCTTAGCCGCGTCGGCGTTGAAGGTTTGGCCCATGGTGATGAGGCGGGCGGCTTGTCTGGCGCCCCGGTGCTTGAAAAAAGCACGCACACCGTCAAGGTGCTGGCCGCTGAACTGGCAGGGCGTTTGCCGATCATCGCGGCCGGCGGGATTACAGAAGGTAAGCACGCGGCTGAGAAAATCGCCGCGGGTGCGAGCCTGGTGCAGATCTACTCAGGCTTTATCTACAAAGGCCCGGCGCTGATTCGCGAATCGGTTGATGCAATTGCAGCGTTGCCGCGCAAGTAACGGGCAGCGCCTGGCGTGCGGGCATAAAAAAGGGCTCCTTTAAGGAGCCCTTGGGCCGAAGCCCGCCGCCTGGATAGGACGGCAAGGTTAAATCGTTGTCGCTTCAAGGTGATGTCGGAAGGTGTCCAGTGTTAGCCGACGGCGTTGATTTCGTTGAGTCTGTGGATGCCCGCAGTGCCAGTCATACCGTCCCAGTTGTCGCCGCGTCCTTCGCGCCAGCCGTTAATCCAGGCTTGACGTACCGACGGTAGAGTAAATGGGCAAAGCTCACGGGATTTACCATGTACGCCATTTTGATATCCGCGCAAAAATGCTCTTTCCAACGGATCACGCTTAAGTCTTCTCATAGGGTGTTTCCCTCACTTGTTGACTGTTTTATTTAGCGTCGACCTTCCAAAGGTCGGGGCAGATTGATCTGCCGTCGGGGGTGCTCGCTGCCGGCGTGGCGAGCCTTTCTGTTGTTGCCTGTGCGGCGACAACCTGAGTCCAGTTCTAACCAATGCACTCGGGTGAGGGAATGATCGTTTTGTCATAAGCACGTAACGAAAATGGTGTTACAGCCATAAGACAGGCTGTTTTTGCTCGTCCGGCTCCGGCAAAAGCCTGACAGGACGAGCGCTTGCAAAGATGATGAGTTTCATTCTCCGTTGCTAATAGCTGCCTGATCCACTCGGGCACTATTCGACGAAGGGTCTGAATATGACCAATTGTTTCTTAATGAATGACCTGCCTCAGCGTCTAGACTCACTCTGCCTCAGGGTGGGTGTTGTTGCTGAAGTGGAACGGCACAGTTTCGTGCCACGCGAGCGCTCTTCAAGAAAAGCGCTTGATTGAAAACGGAGCAGGCGATGCGTTGCCTGCCCACAGAAAGCTAAAAGCTCAGGAATCCCATGTCGGATCGTAACGAACTCTTCCTTACCTGCCCTAAAGGCCTTGAAGGTCTGCTCCTCGAGGAGGCTATTGGCCTTGGTCTTGAGGAAGCTCGCGAGCACACCTCGGCCATTCGTGGCTTGGCAGATATGGAAACTGCCTATCGCCTGTGTCTGTGGTCGCGCCTTGCCAACCGCGTGTTGCTGGTCCTCAAGCGCTTCCCGATGAAGAACGCCGAAGACCTGTATAACGGCGTGCTTGACGTTGACTGGCATGATCACATGGTCCCGGACGGCACCCTGGCCGTTGAATTCAGCGGGCATGGCTCGGGCATCGATAACACTCACTTTGGTGCTTTGAAGGTCAAGGACGCCATCGTCGACAAGCTGCGTACGCCGTCTGGTGAGCGCCCGTCGATTGACAAGTTCAGCCCGGACTTGCGTATCCACCTGCGCCTGGATCGCGGTGAAGCGATTCTGTCCCTGGACCTGTCGGGCAGCAGCCTGCACCAGCGTGGCTACCGTCTGCAGCAAGGTGCTGCGCCCCTGAAAGAAAACCTCGCCGCCGCCGTGCTGATCCGTGCCGGCTGGCCGCGCATGGCCGCTGAGGGCGCCGCACTGGCTGACCCGATGTGCGGTGTGGGTACGTTTCTGGTCGAGGGCGCAATGATCGCCGCCGACATTGCGCCGAACCTCAATCGCATTCATTGGGGCTTTGATGCCTGGTTGGGTCACGTACCGGCCATATGGAAAAAACTCCATGAAGAAGCCACTGAGCGCGCAGAAATCGGCATGGCCAAGCCACCGCTGTGGATTCGCGGATACGAGGCTGACCCACGGCTGATTCAGCCTGCGCGCAACAACATCGAGCGGGCTGGCCTGAGCCACTGGATCAAGATTTACCAGGGTGAAGTGGCGACCTTTGAGCCGCGCCCAGATCAAAACCAGAAAGGCCTGGTGATCTGCAACCCGCCGTACGGCGAGCGTCTGGGCGATGAAGCAAGCTTGCTTTATCTCTACCAGAACCTCGGTGAGCGTCTGCGTCAGGCGTGTCTGAACTGGGAAGCGGCGGTGTTCACCGGCGCCCCGGATCTGGGCAAGCGCATGGGCATTCGCAGCCACAAGCAGTATTCGTTCTGGAACGGCGCTTTGCCGTGCAAGTTGCTGTTGATCAAGGTCACCCCGGATCAGTTCGTGACGGGTGAGCGTCGCACCCCTGAGCAACGTCAGGCCGAGCGTGAACAGGCTGAGTCTGTGGTCGAAGCGCCTGTGCAGCAGCAGTTCAACAAGAACGGCAACCCGATCAAGCCTGCACCGGTGGTGATCGAGCAACCGCGCTTGAGCGAAGGCGGGCAGATGTTTGCCAACCGTCTGCAAAAGAACCTCAAGGCACTGGGTAAATGGGTCAAACGCGAGGGGATTGATTGTTACCGCGTTTACGACGCCGACATGCCTGAGTACTCGATGGCGATCGACCTGTATCACGACTGGGTCCATGTCCAGGAATACGCAGCGCCTAAATCGGTTGACCCGGAAAAAGCCTCAGCCCGTATGTTCGATGCCCTGGCGGCGATTCCACAGGCGCTGAACATCGACAAGAGCCGGGTGATCGTCAAACGCCGTGAGCGTCAGAGCGGCACCAAGCAGTACGAGCGTCAAAGCGCGCAGGGCAAGTTCACCGAAGTGATGGAAGGTGGCGTAAAGCTGCTGGTGAACCTCACCGATTATCTGGACACCGGGCTGTTCCTTGATCACCGTCCAATCCGCATGCGCATCCAGAAAGAGGCGGCCGGCAAACGCTTCCTCAACCTGTACTGCTACACCGCAACGGCGAGTGTGCACGCTGCCAAAGGCGGTGCGCGCAGCACCACCAGCGTTGACTTGTCCAAGACGTATCTGGACTGGGCGCGGCGTAACCTGTCGCTGAACGGTTTCTCGGACAAAAACCGCCTGGAGCAGGGCGATGTGATGGCCTGGCTGGATGCCTGTCGTGAAGAGTACGACTTGATCTTCATTGATCCGCCGACCTTCTCCAACTCCAAGCGCATGGAAGGCATATTCGACGTTCAGCGTGACCACGTGCAGTTGCTCGATCTGGCCATGGCGCGTCTGGCGCCGGGCGGCGTGCTGTACTTCTCGAACAACTTCCGCAAGTTCGTTCTGGATGAGCATCTGGCCGCGCGTTATGCCGTTGAAGAAATTACCGCGAGCACCATCGATCCGGACTTTGCCCGTAACAGCAAAATCCACCGGGCCTGGAAAATCACGGCCCGTTGATGCTGCCCCGGCGGTAATCAGCCCATAAAAAACGCCCCCTTTCTTGCGATCGGGGGCGTTTTTTATTGCCTGCCTGACGTTATGGCGCGATAGACACCGCGCGGTTAGCCACGGCTGGCTGGCGATACAGGTCTAGCAATACCTGATCGAGAATCGAAGACGCACCCCACGGACGCGGGTCGTTCAGGATGGCGACCACGGCCCAGGTGTCGCCGTTGCTGTCGCGGCTAAAGCCGGAAATGGCGCGCACGGTATTCAGGGTGCCTGTCTTGATGTGTGCCTGACCGTTCATCGCTGTGGTTTTCAGGCGCTTGCGCATAGTGCCGTCTTTACCTGCGATCGGCAGGGAGCTGATGAACTCGGCAGCGTAGGGGCTTTTCCAGGCGGCTTGAAGCATTTGCGCCATTTCACGTGCGCTCACACGCTCGGCACGCGACAGGCCGGAGCCGTTCTCCATGACCAGATGCGGCGCTGTGATGCCTTTTTTGGCCAGCCATTGGCGTATCACGCGCTGCGCAGCTTTGGCGTCATCGCCGTCGGCATCGGTACGGAACTGAGCGCCGAGGCTGAGGAACAACTGCTGGGCCATGGTGTTGTTGCTGTATTTATTGATGTCGCGAATGATCTCGGCCAGGTCTGGCGAGTAGGCGCGAGCCAGCAGTTTTGCACCTTTAGGGACGCTGGCCTGACGGTCCTGGCCCTGAATACTGCCGCCCAGCTCCTTCCATATGGCGCGCACGGCGCCGGCGGTGTAGGTCGCGTGATCAAGCAAGGACAGATACGTCTGAGAGTTGCAGCCGTCTGCCAGTTGACCGCTGACGGTGACAATCACCGAGCCGTCGGCTTGGGTGACGGGGTTGTAGCGGACATCGCCGGTGCATTGCTTGGCGTTGATGGCCTTGACCTGATTGTCGATGCGGATGCTCGCAATAGGCGGCTCTACCGAGACCAGCACCTTGCCCGAATCGTTACGCGCTACAAAGCGCAAGGCTTTGAGGTTGACCATCAGAGCGTCGGGTTTGACCAGGAACGGCTTGTTTTCGTCATTGCCGTCATCGTTGAACGCCGGCAATTGCGGTTGTTCGAAGAAATTGCGATCCAGTACCAGGTCGCCGGTGATTTGCTGTACGCCGTTGGCCCGCAGGTCGCGCATCAACAGCCAGAGCTTCTCCATATTGAGCTTGGGGTCGCCGCCGCCCTTGAGGTACAGGTTGCCCTGCAAAATACCGTTGTTCAGGGTGCCGTCGGTGTAGAACTCGGTTTTCCACTGGTGGGTCGGGCCGAGCATTTCCAGGGCTGCATAGGTGGTCACCAGTTTCATGGTGGACGCCGGGTTCATCGATACATCGGCGTTGAAGACGGTCGGAACACCCGGGCCGGTCAGTGGCAGCAATACCAAGGACAGTGCGTCGTCTTGCAACTTGTTGGTCTTGAGCGCTTGCTGGACTTTCGGAGTCAGGGTGGCGTTGACAGGGGCGGCATTGGCGCCGAAGGCGAGCGGCAAAAACAGGCTGGCCAGAAACAATGGTCGTAAAGATTTAATCATCAAAAGTAAAACCCTGCAGGCGAGGGGGAAAATAAGAGGGCATGAACAAAAAGTCCCTCGATGGTCATAAAAGTGTTGGCATTATGCCCCAAGGTTATCGGGCTTGTGCATCAGCGTAGGCCAGGGATTGACTTATTTAATGCATAAAACGATGAGTCGCTCACATGCAACCGGGCAGCGCCAGCCTGAAGCTGGTAAAGTGCCGCCGGTAATTACTTAAGAGGATTGTTCAATGGCTACTAATCGTTCCCAGCGTCTGCGCAAAAAACTGTGCGTTGATGAATTTCAGGAGCTGGGTTTTGAGCTGAACCTGGATTTCAAAGAAGACCTGTCGGATGAGGCTGTCGACGCATTCCTTGACGCTTTCTTGAAAGAAGCCATGGAAGCTAACGGCCTGGGCTATGTTGGCGGCGACGACTACGGTCTGGTTTGCCTGCAGAAGCGCGGTTCGGTCAGCGAAGAGCAACGTGCTGCTGTTGAAGCCTGGTTGAAAGCTCGTCCAGAGCTGACCAGCGTTGAAGTGAGCCCGCTGCTGGACGTGTGGTACCCGGAAAAGCCAATCAATCCGGTAGCCTGACGTCAAACATAAAGGCAGCCTGCGTGGCTGCCTTTGTGTGTTTCATGCCTTTGCCCGTCCTGGGTGCTTGCTGTTTCAAAAATCCCTGTGCTGACACTGTATGCCTATCTCTTCGGACGTAGCCTCGCAAGGCTCGACAACGACTACGGGCATGGCACAGATTTTTAGTCGTAAATGGCTTTCTTCTTCCAGTCGCCCTCAGCCTCATCGGTTTTAAGCCCTTCAGTCAGCGCGTTGACCTCATCGCTGCTGGGCTCCAGCGTGCTTTGCAGCAGGGCATTGGCACGCACCAATTGTGCTTCAAAGGCTTTGAGTGACTGGCCATACGGGGCAGGGTCGGCCTGTTTGCGCAAATACTGCACGCCGCGCTCATAGGCCAGGCGCGCCTGACCCGGCTGGTTTTGCTGGAACGCCAATTGGCCAAGGTTATTGAAGAACTCAATATGCAGCACCACCAGCAGGTGACGGATCTCTTTGAGCCAGTGCTTGGCTTCATTGGCGGG
Source organism: Pseudomonas helleri (assembly GCF_001043025.1). Taxonomy (GTDB): domain Bacteria; phylum Pseudomonadota; class Gammaproteobacteria; order Pseudomonadales; family Pseudomonadaceae; genus Aquipseudomonas; species Aquipseudomonas helleri. The sequence goes on from NZ_JYLD01000007.1 coordinate 308,926, forward strand.
CAGTACACGGTCTTTGGCGGCGCGGGTGATCTGGCCATGCAGCGTTTCCAGCAGAAAGCGCACATCTTTGGCCTTGGCTTCGGTCATGATCGGGTTGGGCGGATTGTTGACCGGGATCGACTCACCTTGCGCAACCAGTGCTTCAAGCTCGGCAACCCGTGCTTTTAAGCTGGCGTCGGATTTTTGCAGCAGCAACAGACGTTGGGTGGCATTGAGTTCAAGGCGGGTCAGCAACAACTTGAGTGCCGACGTCATCAGTTGCCCGGGAAAGGTCTCGTTGACTTCACTGCAACGGCGAATACGGTCATTAAGTTCGGTTTTGAGCCGGGCTTTTTCCACCTTGTTGTGTTCCACCATGTGGTTGATGTAGCCGATGGCGATCAAAAGCACGATCCCGGCAACGACGAGCAGGGTGATGATGGAAGGCGTCAACGTTAAAACCTCTTCGGGTGGTCTGCCTGCAATAGAGTGTGCCAGACAATGTTGCTAATAGGCTTGATCTTAAACAGGTGCGTTAGTTCATTGGGGTCAGGCGGTTGGCTATCTATAGAGAGGTCCATATTCGATAGGTGCATTTGGCCATCACTCAAGCCTGATCATCATAGCGCCTTGTAGGAGGCCGGAATATAGGCCCTAGGAGTCATACGTCACACTATGTAGGAAAAGGCCTAGAAGGGCGGGAAGTCATTGATTTCAATAAATTTTCATATTGGGGTTGACGACTTCCAAAACCATCCCTAGAATGCGCGCCAATTGCAGCGTAAAGCGAACAGCGAAACGCATGTAACCAGTGAAGTTGTAGTGTGTCCCCTTCGTCTAGTGGCCTAGGACACCGCCCTTTCACGGCGGTAACAGGGGTTCGAGTCCCCTAGGGGACGCCAATGCGGGAATAGCTCAGTTGGTAGAGCACGACCTTGCCAAGGTCGGGGTCGCGAGTTCGAGTCTCGTTTCCCGCTCCATTTTTAAGCAGCTTCGCTCTCGGGCGGGGTTGAGTGAAAGCCAAAGCGCACACTTAGGTGAGCGTAGTTGGCACTGAAATGTACAGTGTACGTTTCGGGCAACGTCCCCTTCGTCTAGTGGCCTAGGACACCGCCCTTTCACGGCGGTAACAGGGGTTCGAGTCCCCTAGGGGACGCCATTATTGCGGGAATAGCTCAGTTGGTAGAGCACGACCTTGCCAAGGTCGGGGTCGCGAGTTCGAGTCTCGTTTCCCGCTCCATTTTTAAGCAGCTTCGCTCTCGGGCGGGGTTGAGTGAAAGCCAAAGCGCACACTTAGGTGAGCGTAGTTGGCACTGAAATGTACAGTGTACGTTTCGGGCAACGTCCCCTTCGTCTAGTGGCCTAGGACACCGCCCTTTCACGGCGGTAACAGGGGTTCGAGTCCCCTAGGGGACGCCATTATTGCGGGAATAGCTCAGTTGGTAGAGCACGACCTTGCCAAGGTCGGGGTCGCGAGTTCGAGTCTCGTTTCCCGCTCCATATTCTTGTTTTAAAGAGTGCTCAGCCACTGTTTAAAGCATTAAAAAAAGAGGCCTCTTAGGCCTCTTTTTTTATGTCTGTAGTTTTTACTCCGTACCCAAACAGGCATCCGCCCAATCAGTGCACCTCCCCCAGTGTACGCTTGATCAGTTGCGCCGCCGGATCGGTCTCAAAGCGCGCTTCGAGCACCCGTATATCGAGGTTATTGGGCAGGCTGATGCGATGGGTCAGCACCAGGGTCATGGCCTCGGTATCGATGCGCAGGGTGGCGTCTGGCGTATGGTTTTGCGCGACGAATGCCTGGACACCCTCCAGATGTGGGCCGCTTTTGAACTCATGGCTATTTCATAAACTTGTCAAAATCGATGTTGGAGAAAGGAAGAGTCGGACTGTCGAATTGACGCAGAATGTGGAGGTGTGGATCCAGCTTAAGGCGTCGAAGGTTATCCAATGTAGCGCTTCCACCCATGACGAGCGCAGGTTCGAAGCCGAACATTTCATCGGGCTCAAGTGGGCCGTACTTCTTTATAGCGCGTTCAAACAGCAGTTTTCCGTTGGCGTCAGGGTAGTCGAAGTCTTCTAGCTTGGCAGAACCAAACAGAGCCTGAATGGAAGGATCGTGATCTGGTAAGGGTTTGGGGTTGAGCTGGTTTTTCAGAGCGAGGATTTCATTGTGGATACAAGTGATGGTGACGCTTGCGCCTGTTGTTTCGCCGCACAAGTAGAGGTCGCCAAAGGCATCGCGGGCAATGACGTGGAAGTTATCTATGTTGACAAACGGTGTCCCCTCAAGCCATACATCCTTGATGTCTTCATATTCATCGGGATTAACTGTCCATACTCGTCCGTTTGCATACCCTGCCCAGCCTTCTTCCCGCCAGTAAGTCATCAAGATGGGAGGGAGCTTGCCGGTCCATTGAGCAAGGGTGGCTTCTGAAACAGGCGTGCTGTAAGTGGCTTCGCCAAATTTCTCGATGAAGTATTCGAAATGAGAGTCTCTCATGTTTATTTTCCTTTTTGGCTGATGACAGATTGTCAGTTCCGTATTCTTTACGTCTGAGCCATCACCGCGGGCGACTGCATTGAGTTATTTCTAATAGTACTTTCGTAAATACCGTCATTAACTTGCCCGCTGAAAGGCAACTCTTTCTCTGGCAGATTGCGGCGTGTGGGCGCATTAGCGCGGCTTGTGGGCGACCATGCATCGAGCTTGCTATTCCTGACGCCGGAGTTCGTTCAGCTGTTCGAGCGGCAAGTCTATGTGTTAGTACACAGCTGGCACGGCGCATTTTTAATGACTTATGCGCGTAATCGTCCCGGGAGGTCATAAATCGGCAACAACCAGTAATCGACCTCGTGGTTAGTACTGGTTACTGTCCTATTACATCACGGAACTGAGGTCATACGCTTAGTATGCCGGGGTGCCTGCTCTAAGTTGGAGCGCAGCTCTGCTGCTCCAAAAAGAGTTGCGATGGGGTTTCAACAATGGCACAAAGTTTACTCAGGCTTATAAATAACCTTTGAATCGCCCCTAGTTTCGTAGACACCTCCAAGCCTTAAAATGAGGCCCATTAGGAGGTGCCATGAGCAACCAGCGATATCCCGAAGAATTCAAAATCCAGGCGGTCAAACAAGTGACCGAAAAGAA
>NZ_JYLD01000008.1 GCF_001043025.1 Pseudomonas helleri
TCGGTTGGCACGTACTGATTGGTCGTCGTATTCTTTTTCATGGACTCGCCCTCGCTGTCGTTGGCTTCTAATAGAATGCCACCGTGGCGCACAGACGCCTCGGCTTGGGCGAGTCCATGTAATTACAGGTGTATGCGTACGCCCACACGCTTAATCGCTATACGCAGCACTCAATTCAACCGCCGCGTGTTCGAACGCGGTTTTGATTTCTTCGATTACGTGGTCGCTGTGGTCGAAGGAGATATACAACCGGCCATACGGCGACGGCATGATCAGTACGCCCGCTTCGCGCAATGCCAGGTGCAGGGCTTTGGTAAACGACGGGTTGGCGATTTGCGCAGCCTGTTCGTAGGTGCTTGGGACTACGGCGCCCAACCAGATGCAAAAGACGTTGCCGTAGCCGCTGGTGCTCACGGTGATGCCGTGGCTTTTAAAGATGCTTTCAATGGCGCCACGCAAGGCGTCGCCACGGGCGATGAGTTGCGGGTAGTCAACGCTGTCCAGTTGCGCCAGGGTGGTGGTCACGGCCGCGCAGGCCATGGGGTTGCCGCTGAAGGTGCCGCCGCGGATGACCCGGCCTTCTTCAAACCCCGCGAAGATGTGCGGTTTGGCGACGACCGCCGACACCGGTACGCCGTTGCCAATGGCTTTGCCAACGCTGGCGATGTCCGGGTCCAGGCCTGCTTGCAGGGCCGCGAGGCCCGGGTACAGGCGAAAGCCCATCAACACTTCGTCGCTGATCACCAGTGCGCCGTGCCGGTGGGCCACGTCTTGGACGTGTTTGAGGTAGCCCGGCAAGGCCATGATGCAGCCCGCATTGGCCAGCATCGGCTCCAGAATCACCGCAGCAATGTTGCTGTCTTCGGCAAACAGGCGCTCAACATCGTCAAAGTCGTTGAAGCGCAGCAGGGTGGTGCGCTCTGTAGACGGGCGCTTGCCGTCGCTAAAGCTCGCTTCTTTGGAGGTGACGTTGCCGTAGCTGATGTCATCGAACCAGCCATCAAAACCCGCCGCCATTTTGGCGATTCTGCCGCGACCGGTGTAGGCCCGCGCTGCGCGGCAGGCCAGGTGCACCGCTTCGCTGCCCGAGTTGGTGAAGATGACTTTGCTCAACTCGCCGGTGTGGTTGGCCAGCGCCGTCGCCGCGCCATGCTCACGCACATGGGCCCAGGACGGCGCCGCGCTGTCGCTCAGTGCCTGCACGACCGCCGCATTGACGGCGTCATTGGAGTGGCCCAGCAACACCGCCCCGAAGCCCAACGCGGTGTCGATGTATTGGCGGCCCTGGTCATCCCACAGGTAGGCGCCTTTGCCGTTGCGGATAAACAGTTTTTCACCCTTGAGATCAGGCAGGATGCGGGCTGCGCTGGAAACATCACCCACTAGATTCGGCATAAAAACCTCTGAATTTGGACAAGCGTTACCCGTCCCGGGCTGTTGGGCCCGGGAAGGTGTATGGCATGGGTTATTGTTGTTTGATTTTTAGTTTTTCGTTGCGTCGTCGCAGGACTTCGAGGGTCAGCAGCATCAATACCGACAAAATGACCATGATGGTGGCGACTGCGGCAATGTTGGGGCTGATGTTTTCTCGAATGCCCGAAAACATCTGCAAGGGCAAGGTGCGCTGTGCCGGGCTGGACAAAAACAGCGTGACCACGACTTCATCAAACGAGGTGGCAAACGCAAACAGCCCGCCCGAGATCACGCCGGGGGCAATCAGCGGCAGGATCACTTTGAAAAATACCGTCAGCGGCGGCGCACCGAGGCTGGCGGCGGCCCGGCTGAGGTTGTTGTCAAAACCCTGCAACGTCGCGTTGACGGTGATGACCACAAACGGTACGCCGAGCATGGCATGGGCCAGCACCAGACCGGTGTAGCTGTTGAGCAATTGCAGCTTGGCAAAGAAGAAATACAGGCCGACCGCAACGATCACCAGCGGCACGATCATGGGCGAAATCAGAAACGCCATGATCACGCCCTTAAAGCGGAAGTTGCCCCGGCACAGCCCCACGGACGCCAGGGTGCCGAAGATCATGGCCAGTGCCGTGGCGGCGGGGGCGATGATAAAGCTGTTTTTAAAGGCTTGACGCCACTCCTGGGACGACATCAGTTCTTCGTACCAGCGCAACGAAAACCCGTCCATGGGGTAGGTCAGGAACGATGACGAGTTGAACGACAGCGGAATGATCACCAGCACCGGGATAATCAAAAACAGCAGCACCAACAGGCAGACCGTCACCAGACCGAAGCGGGCCAGTTTTTCGGCTTTGGACGCATAAGGCGCCATGGTTATGACCTCGCCTGGTTAGGGTGGGTAAGTTTGCCGTACACCCCATACAACAACAGGGTGGCAAGCAGCAGCAGGCTGCCGAGTGCAGACGCCATGCCCCAGTTAACGGTTTTATTGGTGTAGAACGCGACGAAGTAGCTGACCATCTGGTCCGCAGCACCGCCCACCAGGGCCGGGGTCACGTAGTAGCCAATGGCAAGAATGAAGGTCAGCAAGGCGCCGGCAGCCAGGCCCGCGAAGGTCTGCGGCACGTACACCCGCCAGAACGCAACAAACGGGTGAGCGCCCAGCGAAATCGCCGCCCGCACGTAGTTGCCGGGGATGTTTTTCATCACGCTGTACAGCGGCAAGATCATGAACGGCAGCAGCACATGGGTCATCGCGATGATCACCCCGGTGCGGTTGAACACCAGTTGCACCGGCGCGTCGATAAGGCCCAGAAACATCAACGAACGGTTGATCAAACCATCGGACTGCAACAGCACCACCCAGGCGGCGGTACGCACGATCAGCGAGGTCCAGAACGGCAGCAGCACGCAGATCATCAGCAGGTTGCTTTTGCCCTCGGGCAAGGTGGCCAGCCAGTACGCCACCGGGAACCCCAGCAGCAGGCATAGCAGGGTGACCACGGCGCCGATGGCGAAGGTGCGGGCAAAAATGTCTACGTAGATCGACTGGTTAGGGTCGGCTTTGACGATGTTGCCGGTGGCGGAGTCGATACGGTGGTCGAGGGCGGCCAGCAAGAAGTAAGGCGTCAGTGGTGCCGATGCCTGCTTCAGGGCCTTCCAGTAATTAAGCTCGCCCCACGAACTGTCGATGGCAATCAGCGCGTCGCGTTTGGACGCCACGTCGCTGGCCGGCAGGTTGCGCAGGGTTTTGCTGATGAGGGTCCGGTAAGCCGGGATTTCATAGCTCAAGCGCTTGGCCAATGCGCCGATCTGGCCGTTCTCTTTGGCGTTGGCCAAGTCGATGACCAGCGCTTCGAAGGTGTGTTCGTTGGGCAACGATTTGCCTTTCCACAGGGCCAGGGCCTCAACGGTGGCCGGCAGCGCGGTGTTTACATCGGGGTTATCGACGCTGCGCGAGAGCAGGGTGCCGATGGGGAAAGCAAAGCACACCAGCACAAACAGAAACAGCGGTGCGATCAGCAGCAGGGATTTGAACTTGTAAGAACGTTCGGACTTTCTGAGCTTGGCCCTGAGAGTGGGCGTCTGCTCCTGGGTCTGGCCGGATTGATTGACGGCGGACTGACTCATGATCGACATCTCAGTGCTTGGTCACGTCCAGAGCGCGGATGTGCTCTGGTGACCAGGAAAGTGAAATCGAACTGCCAACCGTCCAGCTGTTGTTCATGTGCGAGGCCGGCAGCTTGACCATGAAGTTCGGCTGCCCGGCAATTTCGGTGATCATGCGCACGTGGTCGCCCAGGTAGATGTATTCCTGAATGCGCGCGGTCAGCGGCGTGCTGCCTGCCGGGCCGACCACCACCCGCTCGGGGCGGATGCACAGGGCCACCTGGTCGCCCGGCTGGCACTCGGCCACCGGCACGGCGCGGATCAGGCTGCCGTCATCCAGGCGCGCCACGGCATAGTGCTCGTCGCAATACATAAAGGTGCCGAGCAGGGTGTTGTTCTCGCCGATAAATTGCGCCACGAAGCTTTTGTTCGGGGCCTCGTAAATGGCGGTCGGGGTGTCGATCTGCTGGATCACGCCGTCGTTGAACACCGCCACGCGGTCGGACATGGTCAGGGCTTCGCTTTGGTCGTGGGTCACGTACACCACGGTCAGGCCCAGTTGCTGGTGCAGGTGCTTGATTTCCAGTTGCATGTGTTCGCGCAATTGCTTGTCGAGCGCGCCCAGCGGTTCGTCCATCAGTACCAGCTTGGGGTCAAATACGAGCGCACGGGCCAGGGCGACACGTTGCTGCTGGCCACCCGACAGTTGCGCGGGGTAGCGTTTTGCGAAATCGGTGAGTTTCACCATGTCCAGAGCACGGCTGACTTTGTGCTTTTTGTCGACGCTGTTCATTTTGCGGACAGAAAGCGGAAAGGCCAAGTTTTGCTCAATGGTCATGTGCGGGAAGAGCGCGTAGTTCTGGAACACCATGCCGATGTTGCGCTTGTGCGGCGCAAGGTTGTGCAGCGGCTTGTCGTTCAGGTAAATCTCGCCATGGGTCGGCGTTTCGAAGCCGGCCAGCATCATCAGGCTGGTGGTTTTGCCCGACCCGGACGGGCCCAGCAGGGTGACAAATTCGCCTTCTTTGATATCGAGGTTCAAATCCTTGACCACGGGGCGTATGCCGTCGTAAGTCTTCTGAATATTTTTAAAACTGACCAAGTGTTTCACGTAACCATCCTCACTTGAGAGCAGGCGCACAGCATCTTCGCCAGTGCATGCTCGCTCATTATTCTGAGAGGCACCGGCGCGCAGATAACGTCGTGGACCTGCCACCGGGGAACCGGTGGCAGGGTGACCAAGAGGCGGGGGTTTACTTCTGGGCGACCCAGGCGTTGAAGCGCTCGGTCAGCGGTTCGATGTTCTCAACCCAGAACTCGACATCGATAGGGATCGACTGCGCAAGGTTTTCCGGGGTGGTTGGCAGGGTGTGCTTCAAGTCTGCCGGAACAAATTCGTTGGCGTTCTTGTTGGTCAGGCCGTAGGCGATGTACTTGGGCAGCTTGGCCTGTGCTTCTGGCTTGCTCGCGAAGGCGATGAAGTCCATGGCTTGGTCTTTGTTCTCGCTGCCTTTGAGCACGGCCCAGGAGTCGATGGCCGATACGCTGCCATTCCACAGGAACTTGAAGTTTTTGCCTTCGTTGGTGTTAAAACCGGTGATGCGGCCGTTGTACGACGAGCTCATCACGATGTCACCGGCAGACAGCATTTGCAGCGGTTGTGCTGCGGCTTCCCACCACACGATGTCCGACTTGATGGTGCCCAGTTTGTTGAAGGCACGATCGACGCCTTCCGGGGTGCGCAACACTTTGTACACGTCGGCAGGTTTGACCCCGTCAGCAATCAGCGCGAACTCAAGTGCGTATTTAGGGCCTTTGCGCAGGCCGCGTTTGCCCGGGATTTTTTCCAGGTCAAAGAAGTCGGCCCACGAGGTCGGTTCGGTCTTGAGCTTGTCACCGTCCCACGACAGGCCGGTGTTCCAGACGATGTTGCCGACACCGCAATCGCTCACGGCTTCCGGAATAAAGTCAGCTTTGTTGCCGATTTTGGCCCATTCAATTTTTTCATAGAGCCCTGAGTCGCAGCCCAGCACAAGGTCTTCACCTTCTACTTCAACCACGTCCCAGTTAGGCTTGCCGGCTTTGACTTTGGCGTCGAGCACGCCCACTCCGCCATCCCAGCTTTGGTCGAGTACTTTTTTGCCGGTTTGTTTGGCGAAAGGTGCAAAAAACAGCTCGCGCTGTGCGTCCTGAAAGTTGCCTCCCCAGGAGACAATCGTTAGATCACGGGCAGTGGCAACTTGGGAAGCTGCTAAGCCAATGAGGGCAAGTCCATATGCTGCAACAGCGTGGCGTGATTTATGCATTATTAGCCTCTACGCAGATGTTGTGTTTCAGTGGTAAAAATTTTTACCACTGGTGATGTCTCCAGGCAAGCTTTATTTTCGCTGACGGTTTAAACCCTGAATCGCCCGATAAACGGTAAGCGATTGTTTTCTCACGTCTAAAATTTAAAAAAGACTGACAAACCCAACTGTCGGTGTTTTTTTTAGCTAGAGTAATAAACGTTTTCTTCAGGGGTGAGCCTGTTTGAAACCGTGCTACTTTGCTGCGCCTGGAGTGTGCAACAGGATACGGGATTACCCGACCTGGTGCGTTTAAGTTGCCTTTACCGTGTAAGAAAATTCGGCAGTTCAAGGTCCACATTAAACTTTGGCCCGCTCGGGTGCCGTTTAGCTAAGGAATTCACCGTGACAGAAACATCGGCGACAGGCCGAAGCCCGCATATCCGGGAAGAGCTCCCTGAAAGCCCGCCAGAGGTTTTGGAGACCGCCACCGTAGGCGCAAGGCTCAAGGCATTACGACAAAGTCGAGGTCTCTCGATCAGGGGGCTGGCAGAGCTGGCCGGTGTGCCGCATGCCACGCTTTCGATTATCGAGCGGGATAAATCCAGCCCGTCTGTGAGCATCCTCAAGCGTTTGCTGCGGCCCTTGAACGTCACCCTCAGCGTGTTTTTTTCCGACTCGGCGGTGGTTGACCGCGCCGTGTTTTACAAAGCCAATGAGCTGGTCGAACTCGCTGATGGCAAGAAGCTATCATACAGGCAAGTGGGAGCGAATCTCGAAAATAGTTCGATGATGATCCTCCATGAACGTTACGAACCGGGTGCAGACACCGGTGAAGAAGGCGAAGAGCTGTATTCCCACGACGCCGAAGAGGGCGGCATCGTCATTGAAGGGCGTTTGGAAATGACCGTGGGTGATGAGATCCGCGTGTTGTCGCCGGGGGATGCCTACTACTTTGACAGCCGTTTGCCGCACCGCATGCGCAACCCGTTTGATGAAGTGTGCATTGTTGTCAGCGCCGTCTCACCGCCGACCTTCTAATCTCTAAACAGGGGCAGCTGTCGTGGCTGCCCCTTTTGCGTGGTGGCGTGCTAAAAAGCCGCTACTGCGCCGTCAGACCTTGGGTCTGCTCCGCCTTCAACGCTACCATCGGTGGACCTGAACGCGCACCCGGCATGCCCGCAGGTTTCATCGAAGTCTTCGAGCAGTTCGATCTCGTGGCCCATTTCGCGCAAGCGTTGCACCGTGTCCGCAGCGAAACGGTTTTCCAGCTTTAACGTGTCGGATGACTGCCCCCAGGTTCGCCCCAGCAACCAGCGCGGCGCACTGACTGCCGCCTGGGGGTTGAGCCCATGCACCACGGCGCGGGTAAACACGGCGCACTGGTTTTGCGGTTGGCCGTCACCGCCCATGCTGCCGTACACCATCACCCGGCCATCGTTAAGGTGAGCCAAGGCCGGGTTGAGGGTATGAAAGGGCTTCTTGCCCGGTTTCAGGCAATTGATGTGAGCCGGATCAAGAGAGAACGACGCCCCACGGTTTTGCCAATTGACGCCGCTGTCCGCCAAGACAATTCCCGAACCGAACTCGTGATAAATGCTCTGGATCATGGAGACGGCGTTGCCGTACTGATCAATCACGCCCATCCACACGGTGTCGGCGGGGCCCTTGCCAGCGCCCCATGCCGCCGCCTGATGCGGGTTGATGCGCCAGGCCAGATCATCCAAAACAGGGCGCTGTAAAAAGCTCGCAGGGTCGACCTGCATGTGCAAGGGGTCGGTGATGTGTGCGTCACGCACCTTGAACGCCTGTTTGGTCGCCTCGACAGCGGCATGCACGTAGTCAGGCCCGAACGGGTCAGACGTGCTACCAGTGACGCGGTCCATCAGCCCGAGAATCAATAGAGACACCAGCCCTTGGGTGGGCGGCGGCATGTTGTAGACCCGCCCCAGGCTGTGCTCCAGCATCAGCGGACGGCACTCGATGGCTTGATGTTGCTGGAAGTCGGCCAGGCGCAGCGGACTGCCTGCGGCCTGAAGCGCGGCCGACATCTGCTGCGCCAGGTCGCCACGGTAAAAGTCGGCCAGCCCGGCGTGTGCCAGTTGATCGAAGGTCGCCGCCAGGCTCGGTTGCCGGAACAGGCTGCCGACCTCGGGCACTTGACCTGCGTGTAGAAAAGTCTCGGCAAACCCCGATACATCGCGCAGCTCGCCCGCCTTGGCGAGGGTGCTGCGGTGCTGACTGGCGGTCACCGGGACGCCATGGCGGGCGTAGAAAATCGCATCTTCCAGCAGGCGCGGCAGGGGGATGTGTGCGCCCACCTCGCGTGCGGCCACCTCCAGGCTGCGTTCCCACGCGCTGACCGTGCCGGCCATGGTCAGCGCCGCATCCGGCCCGCGAAACGGGATGGCCGAACGGCCCTGATAATGGTTGGCGCTGATCCCTGCTGCGGCCTTGCCACAGCCTTCCACGCCGATGAGGGTGGGGCCGGTCGGCGTGGCCAGGGACATCAGCCAGAAGCTGTCGCCACCGATCCCGTTCATATGCGGGTAAGCCACGGCAATGGTGGCCGCCGCAGCGACCATGGCTTCGACGGCATTGCCGCCTTCGCGCAAAATAGCCAGGGCCGATTGTGAAGCCAGGGCGTGGGGCGCCACCGCGATACCGCGCCGGCCACGGACGGAATTAAGCATCGTGTTTCTCCAGTACAAAACCCGTGCAAACCGCGCCCGGCCGTTACTGCCGGGCGCGGCGTCAGGCGGCCCTAGAAGGCGTAGTTAAGCTCCAGACGGTTCTGGAAGAAGTCGCTCTTTTTCGGCGAGGTTTGCACCCCCACCCAATCAGTCACGCTCAAGCCCTTGAGGGCGCCGTCAAACGAATAAATGCCATACAGCAGGTATTCGGACTGGTTAATGCTGCTGGTACCGGCGGTCGGCGTCAGGTCCATGTACGAGTAGCGCGTGCCCACATACAGGTTTTGCGTGGCGCTGGTGCTCACATCCAGCGAGTAGGCGTTACCGGAGCCCAGATCCTGCGGGCTGGTGAAAAACGGCGCCGCAAAGTAAGGGCCACCGGCGGTGTTGTGGGCATACGGGGTGACCAGGCTGCCATTGTTATAAGCATTGGGCGCTGCCTGGATATGGTCATAGCCCAAGGCAACCTTGTAAGCCTTGTAGTCCACGCCCAGTTGCGCGCCGAGAGTGGTGCTGTCGACCTTGCCGGCCAGTTCACGCCCGTCACCTGTTCCGCGCATGTATTGAATCCCGGCATTAGGCCGCCAATCGCCCGTCACTTTGGCCACGTGAGCCTCGCCGTAGTTCAGGTTGGTGTAGTCATAGTAATGCTCGTGCCATAACTGGCCGCTGTACTTCAGATCGCCGATGGTCACTGCACGACCGCCGCCGATCACCGCCACGCCTGCAGTTTCTTCGGTGGTGGAATAGGTGTTGGTTTTGGAGAAACGGTCGTCGCCCCAGCCTTTCCAGCGATAAAAACGAGCCAGCGACAAGAAGTTGTCTTTGTCACCGTAGTGCACGTTCAGGCCTTGAAACAGTATCGGTACATTTCGCCAGTCGTAATCACTGATAAAGGGCAGATCGACGCGCTGGTTACCGGCGGTGATTTTAAAGTCATCATGTTCCCAACTTATATACGCCTCGCCCACGTTGGCCACATCGGTACCAATATCGGGAAAAGTACTGGCTTTATCATCGGGGCGATTGATTGTGGTTTGACCAATCAAACTTGCGCCCAATCGGAAACCGTTCAGTGCCGCTGTTTCATACTTGATAAAACCGCCATAGCCCACGGTGTCCTGATTCAAGTGTTTGACGAAGTAGGCGTTGGTGTCGGTGTAGTAACGCAGGCGCAGCGCGCCGGAAACTGTGCCTTGGGTCAACATGTCTGCCAGGTCGTCAGCCTCGGCGGACGTGCCCGGTGCATCAGCCATAGCCGCGTTACTTATTGCGCTCAACATGAGAAAGCCGCCAAGACCAATAACGTGAGTGATAGCCGAAAAACTGCGAGGCGCCATTAGAGTGCTCCAAATAATTAAATAGGTTCGCGCTGTCTGTTCCAGCCAGCGTCTTAATGGCAGTTTTTGCGTTTAACACTCAAAGTTATAAATAGCTTTTACGTTCATTCAGCCATGCAGCCGATGACCGTGATCATCGACCTGACATTACAGACTGCGACGTTTTTATTATGTAAATGCAACAGCGATCAGTGCGCCGTGGAGTCCGGCTTATTGGCAAAATGCTCCATGGAAAACGCTGATACTTCTTCCAGCAACGTCACTATTCGAGTGGCTGCACGTTTAACCAGTATTTCGCCGCGTTCGGTATCTGCCGCCGCCGCATTGCCACACGCGCCGCTGGGGTGGAGGTCCTGGGCTTGCCAGCCGAAGCCTACGGCGCCTTCGGGGGACAGCATGCCGCCTTTCTTTTCAAGCCCCACCGACAGCGATTCCCAATGCTTGGCGTGGGCCATGTCCACCAGGTCGCCGTGCAGGTACAGCATCATGCTGGTTTCGACTTCCCCGGCATGGATGCCGTGCTTGAGTTCATGCTTGTTGAACAAGTCGCCCATCTCGGTCACGGAGTACCAGGCGCAACCGACCGCCATCATCCCCAGCTCGATGCGCAAACGGCGGCACACGACCTCCATGATTTGCGGCTGACCGCCGTGGGCGTTGACGAAAACAATCTTGCGCACACCCGCCCGGTACGCGCTGTGCGCGACTTCAAACCAGAGCTGGGCCAGGGTGTCGGCAGAGATCGTCAAAGTGCCGGGGTAGTCGATGTGTTCATCGGACTTGCCGATCGACAAGGTGGGCAGCACCAGCACCGGGAAGTCCTCGGTCATGTTGCGAACAGCTTCTTCGATAATGCCGTTGCTGATCGCGCTGTCCACTTTGACCGGCAAGTGCGGGCCATGTTGTTCCACCGCGCCCACCGGCAGCACGGCCACGATGTTGTGCATGTCCAGGCGGGCGAAATCCAGTGCCGTCAGGTCCCACCACCAATGTGATTTCAATTTCATGCGTTTCACTCCTTCAAGGGCTATGCCGTTGCCGCCATCAGCGACACGTGGGCAGACACAATTCGCCAACCGGCGTCAGTGCGCAGCCAGGTCTGGCTTTGTCGACCCACTACGGCGGTGTTTTCTCGTTTGAATTCCAGGTTGCAAATGGCCACGGCGTCGCCGAAGCAGGTGATTTCACGCCGCGTCACCACGCGTTTGGGCGAGCCGCCCGTGCGGCCTTTGCGAAAGTCGCGAATGGCGTCGATGCCGTACAAGTTCTCGCCCACGCCATAACGCAGGGTTACCGGCGAATCGCAAAACAAGCCATCAAGGGTTTCCAGGTCGTTGTCCATCAGGGCCGTTTCATAACGATCACACTGGGCCGTGACTTCGCTGAGCACCTGCGCCGAATCGACAGCGAAGGGGCCGATAGTCAGTTGTTGCATCACTCGCACCTCGTATCAGAAAGACCTTTGATCAGCTCTGTGGACTGGGCCACGAACCCGAAGCACTGGCGCGTGTTGTACACCGCCGCTGCCATGCAATACGCAGGTGAGGTGGTAGCGCAGCAGTCTTCGAGCAGAATGCAGTCATAACCCGCCGAGTTGGCATCTTGCAGGGTGTAGAGCACGCACTGGTCGGCATTGACCCCGGCGAACAGCAGGGTGCTGACCTGCAGATTGCGCAGGATGCTGTCCAGATCGGTGTCCTTGAACCCTGACATCCTGAACTTGTTGACCTGAACATCGCCTGCTTCGACGGTCAGCTCATCCACCACCTGCGCCGACCAACTGCCGGCCTGCAAGACCGCCGCTCCGTTGCCGGGCAGCGGATCACCCAGGCCCACCCCGCGACCGTCGGGGTTGTATACATGCAAGACCGCAGGCGGCAGGTTGAGCCGGTCGGGCCGATTGCCCCAGTTGACCCACACCACCGGCACCTGATGGGCCCGCAGCACCGGCAGCAGTGCCTGTAGCGGCTGAATCGGGCGGCGTGCTGGCGAAATGTCGACACCGATAGAGCTCAGCCAGCCCTCGGGGTGGCAAAAGTCGTTCTGCATGTCGATGACCAGCAGCGCGGTTCTCGTCAGGTCAAAGCGGATCTCGCGCTGGTTGTCGGTCACACTGATCGGTCTGGGCTCTGCACCCTTGCGCACCATGTCGACCGTCTTAGCGCTCACCTGCCAGGCGCCAGCCGGGCTGGCCCCCAGTTGCACCAGCGTTGCAGCGCGAACTCGTTGCGTCATGCCTGGCCACCACGCAGTACCAACAGGTCTTCGGCGTCCAGCTCAACGCGTGTGCCGGAGCGAATCAGCTCGGCAAACCCTTCGTTGGGGGTCATCACGGTGAGGGTGTAGAGCTTGTTCGGGCCGGTGTTGCGAATCACGTGTTCGCTACCAGGGCGCAATAACAAACTGTCACCTTTGCGGATGGGCAGTTGCTCACCGTCCGACACGGCCACGCCTTCACCCGACAGCACAAAGAAGAATTCGTGGGCGAGGGTGTGGGAGTTCGGCGGCGTGGCGCCGCCGACGTTAAAAATCTCGATCACGAAAATCGACTCCACCTGATCCTTCGCCGGGTCGAACAGCACCGCAAAGTAGTTGGTATCCGTTGGACTGATCCGGAAAACTTCAGCGGCCTGTGCCTGCTGAAACGAAAAGCTTTTCATGAGGGTTCCCTCTGCTGATGGCAGCCTGGACTCGCCGGGAGCTGCTGTCGATGTCAAGCCGATGATGGACGCGAAAAAGCTGCATTAAAAGCATCAAATTCTTGATAGGGTGTTGCCTTTAAGTTCACACGGAAATACTCATGCACAGCCGCATCCTCAACTACCTCGACGAGGTCGTACGCACCGGTTCCATCCGTCAGGCTGCCGAGCGGTTGCACGTCTCTGCCTCGGCCATCAGCCGCCAGATCATTGCCCTGGAAGACGACCTTGGCACCCCGATCTTCAACCGTACCGCCCGCACCCTGGTGTTGACCGCCGCCGGAGAAGTGCTGATCCGGCACATCCGCGACACCTTGAAAGACATGGCGCGCACCCAGGCTCTGATCGATAGCCTGAAGGGCCTGCGGCGCGGGGAAGTCACCCTGTGTTTCATGAGCGGTTTGGCGGCCAGCCTGATCCCCGGCGCCGTATCGCTGTTTTTGAAGAAAAACCCGCGCGTGACCATCAAGTTGCAATTGATGACCACCGGCGAGGAAATCCTCGAAGCGGTCGCCTCCGGGGCGGCCGACCTGGGCGTGGGTTTTGATTTTGCTACCCAGCCGGGGTTGATCCACTTGAGCCACTCCATTGCCCGCCTGGGCGCGGTGATGGCGCCGGATCACCCCTTGGCCGAGCGCTCGACCCTGCGCATTGCCGAGTGCATGGACTACCCGCTGATCCTGGCGGATGGCACCACCGCCATTCGGCCCTATCTGGACCGCGTGTTGTCCAAGGCGCCGCCATCGTTGACCACCTGCGTGGAAACCAACGCCATTGAAACCATGCGCAGCCTGGCGATGTCCGGCCACTTCATCACCTTTCTGACCCTGTTCGACATCGACTCCGAGCGCCAGCAAAAGCGCCTGGTGTATATCCCCGTGCAGGAATTCACCCAAAAGCCCCAGAGCCTCATGCTGGTGGGCAAAGAAAAAGGCATGTCCGCCATGGCCAGCGTGTTTGCCGAAAGCCTCAAAGTGGCGCTCTTGCGCACCACCGAAACGGGGTGAAAGGTGCCCTGTCGCGCAGCTAACAGGCCACTGTAGTCGCTGACGAGGTACGAAGGCTGCGATCGGCTGCGTGCAGCCGTAAAACCATCCACCTCGGTATTCTTGGGTACATATCCATTGTTGCGGCAACGGCCACTTAGGGTTCCGGCCTTACGCCGCGTTACTTTGAAAAATCAAGATCAAAAGACAGATCAAGATCAACAGATCGCGAGCAAGCTCGCTCCTACAAAGTTTTTAGAATCAATAACTTATTCTGTGTTTGATAAGAGTGGCCGTCCCGTCTTCGACGACGCGCTGTCGCGCAGCAAACAGGCCACCGAATATTTTCAGCATCCCCCAATCGGTTCCCTCTCCTTCGGGAGAGGGCTAGGGTGAGGGGGCTCTTAGATCAAGATCAAAAGATCGCGAGGCAAGCTAGCTCCTACAAGGTCTTTAGAATCAATCACTTATTTTATGTTTGATAGGAACTGGCTAGCCGTCGAATTAGCTCGAGATCTGAGCCGGCTCGCGCGACAAACGACAACCCCAATGGCGCACCTTCCAGGCTGCCCAATGGCAAGGTGATTTGCACCAGCCCGGCATGGCCCGCCACCGACAGCAAGGTCAGCGCCGCGTTGCGGTACTGTTCAAGCCCCGATTGTGCTGCGGTGCGCAGCGGCGCAGGCCCCGGCGCGGTGGGGTAAACCAGTACCGTACCGTCTGCCAGCACCTGCTGCAGCCCTTCACGGATGGCGGTGCGCTGGTTGCGCGCACCATTGAAGGCCGCTTCGCTCAGTTGGCTCGCCGCCTGAAACCGCTCGTTAATCCCCGGGCCAAAGGCAGGCTGTCGCCGAGTAATCCACTCACCCAGCAAATGCCAGATTTCATACCCCTGATGAGTACGAAAGATCGGCAGCAAGCTGTCGCGTGTTTCAGGGTCGAACAGCACCCGTTGTTCACACCCTTGCGGCAGGTAAGGCCGCAAGGCTGCCTGCACCGGGGCACTGCACAGCGCCCATAAATCGGTCGGCGCCACCCAGCGAGCCGGTGCCCCCGAAGCAACTGGCTCGCACAGCGCGTTAGCCAGCCGCGTCAACGTGGCCAAATCGCGGGTGAAAAAACCCGGCACGTCGTAACTGGGCGCCAGGCCCAGCATGCCTTGCGGCGAAAACAGCCCATGGCTCGGCCGCCAGCCCACCAGCCCGCAAAAGGATGCAGGCAGGCGCACCGAACCGCCGGTGTCGCTGCCCAGGCCGATATCGGCCCGGCCAGCCGCCACGGCTGCCGCCGATCCCGATGACGACCCCCCGGGCACCCGGTCGACTGCCGCCGGGTTGATCGGGGTGCCATACCGACTGTTGACGCCCATCAAGCTGTAGGCCAGTTCGTCCATGTGGGTTTTGCCCACGATGGAGGCACCCGCTTCCAGTAGACGAACCACCGCGTCAGCGTGGGCCTGCGCGGGCGTCTGGTCTTCGGCGTATTCGGGGTTGCCGGCGCCGGTGATATGGCCTGCAATGTCGAAGTTGTCTTTCACCGCCACCCGCAGCCCGCCGAGCGTTCCCGCTGGGGCCGGATGCACGAGCGCATTCGCGAACAGTGATGTGAACGGATCACAAATCTCAGTCATGGTGTCGATCTCGTCAGGACGCCAGAAACGGCAGTTCGATAAACGACCCATCCGCACCGCCCAAGCGGATGACGATGGTAGTCACCAGCGCCTCCACGGCCGGGCTGGTCATCGGGTTTTGCCCGGTGCCGGGGTTTATCGGGTGGGCCGGGAAATCACTGGCAGCAATCGACAGGCGAATCCGCTCCCCAGGCTGCAAGGTCACGCAGGTCGCCACCATTGGCACTTGAACAGGCGCCTCAGGCACTTGGCGAAGGTGCACATAACCACTGCTCAGCGGCTGCGCGACACCCGACGGCAGCACCCGGGAGAATACGCAGGACACATCAAAACTGCGGCGGTCGCAGGTGGCACTCAGGGTGGCTGCAAGATCACCCGCCAACACCAGCGGGCTGGACAGTGCTGGCGAGGTGAATGTCAGGACGTCGCCCCGGTAGTCCACGGCGCTGCGGTCCACCGGGCCGGGCACCGCACCGAAGCAGCCGCCCACCGCTGGCGCCGGGCGCCAGGGGTCATGCACCACGCATTCGCAGCCAGGCTCAACCGGTTGATCGGCCAATGTGCCCGCTTCAACGTCCATGCTCGCTCGCCCCGTGCCTTGCAGGTACAGCGCACGCTGTTGGGTGGGCCAGTCGGCGAAGGTCCGCCACTGCAAAGTGCCCATGTCGAAGAGACGAATGCGGCTCTGCTCGGCGGGGGCAATGCCTTTGAGGTGCTCATCAAAAAACGCGATGTGCAGGGCGTCGGTGTTCAAATCGGCCTCGGGCCCGAAGTCTACGCCGCCCACATGACGACGCCACGGAAAGTGCAGCCACGGGCCCACCACCAGGCGCAGGGCAGGGTGCTTGAGCCGCGTCAGCTCATGGAACGCCGCCAGCGTGCCGTTGATAAACGTATCGAACCAACCGCCGATCAACAGGGTGGGCAAGGCGCGGGCGGCGATCTGTTCGGCCTTGGCATAAGGTGAGATCGCGGCCCAGTTGGCATCGTCGACGGGCCATTGGCGCCAGTCCTGGTAATGCGATTGCTCGGCGTGTTCGGTCAGCACCGAGGGTTGCGCCGAAACGGCCTGCTGCCAGTCGGGCGCAGCGGCAAATGCCTTGTGCTGGGCATAACCCTGAGCATCGCCTTGGCGGCGTGAGGCTTCGGCGCTGATTTGCACGCCCCATTCGACCATTTGCTTGAGCTGCATGGCGCCGTTTTCGTACATCCAGCCACGGCCAATGTCCCAAGGGGCCATGGCCGGTGCCACGGCTTTGAGCGACGGGCAATCGCCTGTGGCTGCGAGCAATTGCGCGCAGCCTTGGTAAGAAAACCCATACATCCCGACCTGACCGTCAGAACCGGGCAATTGCGCGGCCCATTCAACGGCAGCGGCGCCGTCGGCTTCTTCGTGACGGCCCGGGTGGAACGTCCCTTCGCTGGTGCCACGGCCGCGAATGTCCTGCACCACCACGAGGTAGCCATGGGCGGCATACCAGGACGGATGCGCGTAACACAACGTGCAAGCGATGCGCCGCCCGTAGGCCTGACGCATCAACAGCACCGGGAAGCGCCCCGTGCCAACCGGACGATACACATCGGCGTCCAGCCGGACGCCATCGGCGGTGGTCATCGACAGCGTTTCAGGGGCCTGAACCTCAAGCAACCCTGGATAGATGAACGTAGAACTCATGATCGCGTGAACCTCGCAGCAACACGTTTCAGGCAGCGCCCCAGTGCCAGGGGCGGTGCGGTCAGGGAATTAACGCCAGCCCCGGATCTTGCCGGGGTTGAGCAGCCCGGCCGGGTCAAAGCGGCGCTTGAGCACCAGCACCTGCGGGTCAAGCACGCCCCCGTGTTTGCCGTCTTCGAGATGGAACACGTGCGGGTCGTCGATCCGGATGCCGCAACTGCGGTGAGCCGCCATCACCGCCTGGAGGCGCTCTGGCGTCTGGTAGCGCACCAGCGGCATGCCCACGCACAGCACGCGGCCTTGTGCGTCACGAATGAATTCGAGGTGGCTCATCACTTCGCCGGGCTCATGCCACTGGGCGATGGCCTGCAGTTGTTGCCAGGTCTCTCCATACGCGTAGCCGGTCTGCAGGTAGGTGAGGTTCTTGTCTTCTTTCAACGCGTGAAGCGTGGTGTGGTTCCAGCAATATTCCAGCAGTGTGTGGCCGGTTTCCCGTACCTCGGCGGCGGTTTTGGCCACGGCAATATGCCCGCCAAAGCTTGCCAGCAACTGTTCCAGCGGCTCACGGCCTGCGGGCGTCAGTGCGGTGATTACGGCATGTTCGTCGGCGCTGCGGTATGCGCTCAGATCCGTGAAGTAATTGACCACGCCGGCCTCGAAAAAGGCGATGTTGCGCTTGCTGATGGCGGGGCTTTGCGCGAGGGCTTCGGCGCAATGAAACGCGGCGTCGGCACTCGGGAAGCTCAACAGGTACTCGTCCCATTCTTGCGCTGGCGCCACGGCAATCTCCAGCTCCAGGACGATGCCGTTGGTGCCATAGCTGTGGTTGAGCAGCAGCAGTTCGGGGCCGCGTATGTCGATAATCTGTGGCTCGGCTTCGACGGTGAGAATGCGCGCAGCCAGCAAGGTGCCATGGGCGGCCAACGGCCCGTAGGTGATCGAACCGATACCACCGAAACCACCCGCGAACAGACCGCCCAGTGTCGCCATGCGGTAGGTGGACGGCATGCAGCGCAGCTCCCGGCCATTTTCACGCAGCGCGTCTTCCAGTACCGCAAGGCGGACTCCTGCCTGGGCGCAGACCACATCGTCGCGCACCCACTGCACGTCGCTCAGGCCGCCCATGTCAATCACCAGCCCGCCCTGCAAGGGCACGGCCTGACCGTAGTTGCCAGTGCCGCCCCCGCGCAGGGTCATGCCGATGGCCGCTGCGCTGCAGGCGGCGACGATCTGGCGCAGTTCTTCAACGTTACGCGGCTTGACCGCCAGGTCGGCCACGCAGTCCGCCAGATCGTTCTTCAGGATCGGGCTGAACCAGTGAAAGTCTTTGGACAGGCGTTTGAGTTGGAACGCGCTGCTAATCCAGTCCAGCTCGGGCAATGCTGCACACAAGGCCTGGACGCGAGTTTTTTGATCAGTCATGAACACACCTGCAAGGAGAGATTGAAAAGGTCACGCGCCACGGTCGGATTCACTGTCGTGCCAGCGCCCGATGGCCTTGTTGGACAACAGCGACATCCCCGCAAACAGCGCGATACCGACCACAGAAATCAGGAACAAGGCTGCAAACATGCGCGGGATGTTGAGCTGGAACCCGGCCTGCAAAATCTGATAGGCCAGCCCCGTGTTGGTGCCGCCGGTGCCGGCGACGAACTCGGCCACCACGGCGCCGATCAGCGCCAGGCCGCTGGAGATGCGCAGCGCGGCAAAAAAGTAGGGCAACGCCGTGGGCACCCGCAGGCGCAGCAGCACTTGCAGGCGACTGGCGCGGCGCAGCTTGAAGTACGCCAGCAGCCCCGGTGACACACTGCGCAGCCCCAGTGCGGTGTTGGAAATGATCGGAAACACCGCCATCAACGTGGCGCAGAGCACCATCGCCAGGGTGGTGTTGCTGACCCAGATGATGATCAACGGCGCCACCGCCACCACCGGCGTGACCTGTAGCAGCACGATGTAGGGGAAAAACGCCAGTTCAATCAGGCGGCTCTGCACGAAGATGAACGCCACCAGCACGCCGATCAGCACCGACAGCACGAACGACAGCGCGGTGATTTTCAGCGTGAACAGCAGCGCAGGCCCGAGCACGCCCCAGTCCTGAATCAGCGCGGTGAACATCATCACCGGCGTGGGGATCAGGTAGGCGGGCACCTTGAGTGCCGTGAGCACCAATTGCCAGGCGACCACCAGAACGATGGCAATCACCAACGGGATGATGATGCGTTGCCGGGCCGGATTGGCGATCCAGGGTGTGGCTTTGACAGAACCGCTCATGAGGCTGACTCCTGACTGGCGGCCACCAGTAAGTGATGTAAATGCATGGCGTATTCACTGAAGCGTTTGGAGAGGCGAAACGACTCGTCGCGCGGGAAGGGCTCGTCGATCTTGATGTCGGCGACCACGCGTCCCGGACGCGCCGCCATGACGATCACCCGTTGCGACAAAAACACCGCTTCGTGAATGGAGTGGGTGACGAACATCACCGTCCACTGGTGGCGCTGCCAGAGGTCCAGCAAGTCGCTGTCCAGGGCGTTTCGGGTGATTTCGTCCAGCGCCCCGAACGGCTCATCCATCAGCAGCAAGTTGGGCTCGACCACCAGCCCGCGAGCGATAGAGGCGCGCATCTGCATGCCGCCGGACAACTCCCGGGGCAGCGCATCGGCGAACTTCTCCAAACCCACCCGTTGCAGCGCAGCCGCCACGCGACGGTCGGCTTCCCGGGGCGGCACACCTTCAAGCTCCAGGGGCAGGCGCACGTTTTTAAGCACGCTGTTCCAAGGCATCAGGGTGGCCTCCTGGAACACATAGGAGAGGTGTTTGCCGGTGCTGGCCAGCTTGTTGACCGGCTTGCGCCAGAGCAACAAGCGCCCGTCGCTGGGTTCGATCAACCCGGCGACCATCTTGAGCAAGGTGCTCTTGCCGCAGCCCGAGGGGCCCAGGAGCGTAATGAACTCGCCTTCAGCAATGCTCAGGTTGACCGGGCGCAGTGCCTGGGTGCCATTGGCATACACCTTTTCGACCGACAGCGCTTCAATGGCCATCGGCACGCTGGCGGTTGTCATGGTGGGTGCGGGGGGCACCAGAGAGGCAATCTTCATGGCATCACCGGTGCTTGCTCGATGAAACGGGTGGTGTACGTCTGATCCAGCGGCACCTTCGTGCCATCGATCAAACCGTACTGCACGGCCATGTCCCAGGTCTGCTTCATACGCGCCGGGGTGATGACGCCGATACCGCCGGTCTGTGCATCGCCGCCGGTCACCAGGCCGGTGCTGCGCAGTTTCTGCACCGAGTAATCAAGCTGGTCTTCGGTCATGGCGGGGTTGGCTTCACGAATCAGCTTGTTGCCGGGCGCCGGGTTATCCAGGTAGTGCTTGAAACCCAGCATCGAGGCATGCACAAAGGCCTTGAGCGCGTCGGGGTGCGCATCGGCCCAGCGGCTGTCACAGGCAATGGAGTTGCCATAGGGCGGGTAGCCCGCCTCGCTCAGCGGGTAGACCTTGAACGTGGCGCCAGCCTTGGTCAGTGAGTAAGGCTCAGAGGTCAAGTAACCCTGTTGCGCCAGGTTGTTGTCGGCCATGAATGGCTGAACGTTGAAGCTGTAGGGGCGGGTGTGTTCGTCGCTGAAACCGAGTTGCGATTTCGCCCATGGCCACCAGCTGGAGTGCACAGAGCTGGAGATCAGGATGGTTTTGTTGCGCACATCCTTGAGGGTCGCGACATCATCATGGGCAATCACCACGACCGGGTCATGCTGGAAGGTCGCGCCCACCATGACCAGCGGCACGCCTTGCTGACGCGCCGAAAAGATCGCGATGTCTTCACTCAGGATGCACTGCGCCCGGCCAGCCGCCAGCAGTTGAATGGCATTGACCTGCGGCCCGCCCATTTGCACGCTCACATCGAGGCCTTCTTTGGCGTACAAGCCTTCTGCCTGGGCCTGATAGAACCCCCCATGTTCGGCCTGGGCGTACCAGTTGGTCATGAAGGTAAAGGGCGTGGCAGCCTGGGCCTGGCTGCCCAGGCACGCTAGGCCGGCCAGCAGGATCAAACGATTTCGGACCTTGGATTCAAATCTCATGCTCAGCGAGCTCCTCAAGTGGGATAAGGCGACTTCAAGATTGACTCTGGGTGTGGTCGGTACTGCATTTACCGACCCGCTGGCGTCCTGGTGGGCACTGTTGGGTCTGGGTCGAACTCGGTTATGGCGATGTCTGAAGCCACGAGGCGGCGCTCATGCCAGCCCCCGCAGATACGTGGTGAAGGCCTCGGGCACGTGTTCACCGTGCAGCACGCTGCGTGCGGTGTCGGCAGGCCAGCTGTAAGGGTCGGTGCTGTGCAGCAGCGTCAGGTGGGCGGCCTTGCCCGGCAGGTCGGCGCCATGCCCTGCGCGGCTCAGCCAGTCGGCGCGGCACACGGTTTGCGACCAGGTGTCGAATACGTCATCGAGCTGCGCACTCAGCACCGCCAGTTGCAACGTGCTCAGCGGGTCGTAGTTGCCGATCGGGCAAAAGGCGTCTTGCACGTTGTCACTGCCCAGCAGCAACGCAATGCCCCGCAGGCGGGCCTCTTTGAGCAGGGTCAGGCCGCGCAGCCTGGGGGTTCGGCCATGCACGGCGTCTTGCAGATACAGATTGGTTGCGGGCAGCGCGACGAGGGTAATGGGCGCTCGGGCGACGTCATCCAGGGTGGCCTGGGCCTGAGTCTCTGGGTAGGTCGAAAGCGCACAGGCGTGGCTGCAGACGATCCGCCCGGGGAACTGCATGGCCGTGGCCGCACGGGCAACGGTTGCCAGCCCGCACGCCGCGCTGTTCAGTTCTTCATCAATGTGCAGGTCCAGATCTAGCCCGGCCTCGGCGGCACAGGCCAGCAGGTTGTGCAGCGCCTGCGCATTGAAATTGCTGCTATGGATAAACGCGCCCAGCACGCTGCGCGGGGCCTGGGTGTCATTGGCCAGGGTGTGGGCAATGCGCTGCGCTACCGTCTTGTCGGCCAACAGTGGCAGCGGCAACAAGGCCACTTGCTCAAGATGAAAAGACGTGTCCTGGGCCAGCTCGCGGATCACCTGCCAGGCGGTAGGCGTTTCGGCACTCCACCAGTCGAGGTGGGTACGCAGGTGCGTCACTCCCTGGCTGCGGGCTTGCCCGAGCGCACGGCTGGCGCGCTGGCGCAGATCTTCCGGGGTCCAGAAAGCGCGATCAGCCTGGGTGGCTTCAATGGCCCCCAGCAGGCCTGGGGTTATCGCGCCCAAGCGACGGCGGGTGTAGGTTTTGTCCAGGTGCGCGTGGGGCTCAACCAGGCCGGGCAGAGCGAGTGCGCCCAGGCAGTCGAGGCCCTCACCGGGGCCGCTGGCCGGTTGCACGCGGGTCACGATGCCGTCGTCGATATCGAGCCGTGCCGTATCAGGCTGTCCCGCTGTGCGTGGCCAGGTCGCAGGCAAGAGCCAGGCGGGAAGGCGAAGATTAGTGAGCTGCAGGGCCATCGCTAGAGCTCCAGTGTCAGGCTGTCGGAATCACAGCCGGCACAGCACAGGGCAACGTATGACTGGCGATCCTCGTCGGTCAGGCATTCATCTTGATGACGCGGGCGACCGTCCTGCCAACCCACCACACAACTGCCACACACCCCTTGTTCGCACACGGTTTCGCAGGCCACGCCGTTGACGCGCAGGGCATCGATCAGGCGCTGTCCGGCGGCGACTTCAATCTCCCGGCCGCTGGCCGACAACAACAGTCGGTAGCCGTGTTCGCCACCGGTGCTCACGGCGCTGGCGCTGAAGTGCTCTTGATGCCAGTGGGCGTCTGGCAGCGCCGAGTAATGCGCCTGGACCGCCTGCATGAAACCGTCCGGGCCGCAGCAGTACACATGGGCGGCGTTGTCCGGCAGCTCAAGCGCACCTTGGCTGCTGTAGCTCACGGTCACGCAGTCGCGCCACGGCCCTTGCTCCAGCAACGGGGCAAAGAGCAGGTCTTCACGCTGACGCACCCTGGCGATCAACTGAAACGCTGCACCCGAGTGATGCAAGCTGTGCGCCATGGCGATCAGGGGGGTCAGGCCGACCCCGGCACCTACCAGCACATGCAGGCCCGGCTCGTGGGTCAGTGCAAACAGATTGCGCGGTGCACCGATGCTCAGATCGCTGTTGATGTGCGCCAACTGATGCAGCGCTCGTGAACCGCCACGGCCATCGACTTCGTGCTTGACCGCAATCTCATAAAACCCGGTGTGCGCGGGGTCGCTGCACAGTGAATAGGCTCGCCGCACACCCGGCGCGATCTGCACCTCGACATGCGCGCCAGCACTGAAAGGCGGTAGCGGGGCACCGTCGCGACGGGCCAGACGCCAGCAGTCAATAGTTGGCGTCAGTGCGTAACGGTGTTGAACGAAAACTTGGACATCAGCGGCTTTTGACATTTTTTGACCAATCGGTTTGATCGAATGGTTTGTAAAAAGCAATGTCTATGCCAGCGCCGCTGCGTGACGTTTTTTGAGGTGTGAAGGGGGGAGGGTTTAGCGGTTTAGACCGGCACCAATGAGCACAAAATTGACCAGTTCATCGAGGATTTCTGCGCGCAGCTCCGGCACTTGCAGGGATTGCCCCAGCACGCGCTCCGCTTGCAGGGCGTAATCGGCGTAGTACTGGGTCATCGCCCAGATGTGCATGAGGAACAAGCGGGGGTTGAGGGCGCGTATTTCGCCGGCATCCAACCAGCTCTGGATGCGCTCGATGCTCTTCTCGGTCCAGGGCGTCGCGTTCTCCCAGAAGGGCTGCAGGCGATGCCCGCCGCTGATCAGCTCGTGGGTGAAGACGCGGGACAATTCCGGTTCTTGCAACGCCAGATCGAGCTTTTTGCGTACGTAGTCGGCGATCACTTGCGCGGGCGTCTGGCTGTCTTTGTCCAGGGAGAACAGCGCGGCCCACTTGATGTAGATCTGTTCGAGAATCGCGGTGTAGAGCTGTTCTTTGTCTTCGATGTAGTAGTGCAACTGAGATTTGGTCATCCCGGCGCGTTTGGCAATGGACTGCGTCGAGGCGCCGTTGAAACCGTGCAGGCTGAATTCACTGATAGCGGCCGCGCGGATATTGTGAAGAACTTCCTGACGACTCAATTTGGCGGTTGCGGACCGCTTCTTAGGCTTCTCGATTGCATTCATTTAGTGCACCCGTGGCAAATTTGATGATTTTTTGAACCATTCCAGAGCAGCTCGGCGCGTTGCCGCGTATTGCCCGGAATCTGGCCTAAGCGTACCCATTAAACGGGGCCGGGGCGAGGTCGGTGCACGCCAACCCTGTAACCACGGTGCTGTGCATACACGCCAGGAACAAAAGATCGCGAGGCAAGCTCACTCTTATCAAACATAAAATAAGTGATTGATTTTAAAAGACTTTTAGGGTCGAGCTTGCTCGCGATCTTTTGATCTAGATCTTGCTTTTGATCTTGATCTAAAAGGCCCCATTAAACCACGCTGGCCGAACGCAGGTTTTGCGCAGTGGGTAACCCGGCAGGACGCCGGGTTAGCCGCGACACGGCCATGGATGGCCGATCGCGGCGGGCCTACGGAGCAAGGCCTGTGGTGAGGGCATGCCGAGCCAAAGCGAGGCACCGAGGGGTAGGGGCAAAAGCGTTTTGGTTACTTTGCCGCTTTTTGCAAAGTGACGCGGCGTAAGGCCGGAACCCTAAGTGGCCGTTGCCGCAGCAACGGATATGTACTCAAGTCAAGAGCAACCCTCACCCTAGCCCTCTCCCGAAGGAGAGGGAACCGATTGGGGGATGCTGAAGATATTCGGTGTCTGTTTGCTGCGCGACAGCGCGGCGTCGAAGACGGGGCAGCAACTCCTATCAAACACAAAATAAGTGATTGATTCTAAGGGCTCTGTAGGAGCGAGCTTGCTCGCGATCTTTTCATCTTTATCTAAGAGCCCCCCTCACCACGCCTCTCCCGAAGGAGAGGGAACCGATTGGGGGATGCTGAAGAATTCGCTGTCCTGTTTGCTGCGCGACAGCGCGGCGTCGAAGACGGGGCGGCCACTCCTACAGGGACGGTGAGTGGTTTAGTCCCAAGGCGATGCCTTAAGTTTCTGTTCCAGAAAATCCCTGAACACGCGTATGCGCGGGCTCAGGTTTTTGCGGTGGGTGTAGATCAGGTAAATGGGCTCTTTGGACGGGATGTCGTAGGCCTGCAGCAAGGGCAGCAGCCTGCCTGCCTTGAGGTCTGCGCCTATATGGAACTGCGCAAGCTTGACGATCCCGCCGCCGTTCAAGGCGATGTCACGCTGTAAATCCCCTTGGGCAAAGACCGCCTTGGGCTTGATGGCTACCGTGACCGTCTCGCCGTCGACCCTGAACTGCCAGTTGTTCCAGGCACTGTTAAAGGCAAAGTTAAAGCAGTCGTGGTTGAGCAGGTCTTCCGGGTGATTGGGCGTGCCTTTACGGGCGAGGTACTCCGGGGAGGCGCAGATGATCCACGCGCTTTCACCGATTTTGCGCGCCACACGGGATGAGTCCGGCAACACGCCGCTGTGAATGGCGATGTCCAGGCCCTGGTCAAAGTGGTCGACATATTGTGGGCCGACCTGCAAATCAACCGTGAGGCCTGGGTAGGTCGCCATAAACTCCGGCAGCCAGGGCATGATCTGGTGTTTGGCGAAGGTGGTCATGGTGTGGATGCGTAGCGCGCCGCTGACCTGGGTCGGGAAGGCCTCGGCCAAAGAGTCGGCTTCGGCCATGGCGTTCATGACTTTACGTGCGCTGACCAGGTAGGCCGAGCCTTCTTCGGTGAGCGTGAGGCTGCGGTTGCCGCGCTGGAACAGGCGCACTTGCAGGCGGTTTTCGAGGCGGCTGATCAGCTTGCTGACGGTGGACGGGGTGATTCCGTTCGCCCTGGCGGCCACCGAGAAATTGCCGTGTTCGTGCGCCCACAGGAAGGCTTGCATCTGGGAAAAATTATCCATTTTTATTCTCATCGCAACGAATGCGAGCAGCCTGCCATCAATCATCCACCCAAACAACTCGCCTCACTGGCGAAGGTGGCTCAGCAGTGCCTGCAATGGATGCTGCAACGCTTTGCCTTCATGGCGCTTGACCTGGCTGCGGCAGGAATAGCCATCGGCAATCAGGTTGCCGCTCGGCATGTGCCGTTCGACCAACGGCTGCCAGGACTGCGAATAAATAACCGCCGAGGTCTTGGCGTTGCGGGCTTCATGGCCGTAAGTCCCGGACATGCCGCAGCAGCCGCTGGGCAGCACCTGCAGCGTGAGGCCAAAGCCTTCGAAAACCTTCTTCCACAGATCAACGCTGCCCGGCTCGTTGGTGCGCTCGGTGCAGTGCGGCAGGAACTGGTACACCTGTGGGGTGCCGTGCTTGAGCGTATCGGGCAATGCCGTCACCAGCCACTCTTGCGGCAAGGCCACTTGCGGCGCGCGGCCTTGTTCGAGGGTTTTGGCGTATTCCTGGCGGTACACCAGGGTCATGGCCGGGTCGAGGCCCACCAGCGGTATGCCGCTTTGCTCCAGTGCCAGCAAGCCTTTGGCGGTGTTGGCCGCGGTCTTTTTAAAGGCCCCGAGAAAGCCCTGCACTTGCAACGGTTTGCCGTTGGGCGAGAAGGGCGCGAGGTAAACCTGATAGCCCAGCCGGGCAATCAACTCGATCCATTGCGCCGCCAATGGCGTCTCGAAATAGCGGGTGAAGGCGTCCTGCACCAGGATCACGCTGCGTTTGCGCTGCTCGTCACTCAACCGTGAAAGGGTTTTCGGCGTGGCGATTTGCACGTTCCATTGCGCGCACACGGCATGGAAATCCATCAGGCTCAGCAGCGGGCTGTCGACCATGCCGACCACGCGTTCCAGCAGGTATTTAACCGGCGCAGCGCTCATCAAGGCGTTGTACAGCCTCGGGAAGCGCGCAATGTGCGGGATGCTGAATTCAAGCGAGCCCACGGCGTAGTCTTTGAGCGGGCGCAGGTAACGGCTGTGGTAGAGCTCCAGAAAACGCGCGCGAAAATCCGGCACGTTGACCTTGACCGGGCATTGCCCTGCGCAGGATTTGCACGCCAGACAGCCGGCCATGGCGTCATACACTTCGTGCGAGAAGTCTTTCTCGCCCAGCAACCTGGCCAGTGAGTTGCGGGTTCTGCGCAGCACGCCGGTGGAGTAATTGCCCAGCAGGTCCACGCCTTGCGCCCCTTGCTGGCGCAGCCATTCACGCATCAGCGAAGCGCGGCCTTTAGGCGAATGGATGCGATCACGGGTGGCTTTCCAGGACGGGCACATCGCGTCATCCGGGTCGAAGTTGTAGCAGGCGCCGTTGCCGTTGCAGTGCACGGCGCTTTGGTAGCTTTGCCACACGCGCTCGTCGATTTGCCGGTCCAGATCACCGCGCAGCGGCACTTCGTCGACGCGAGTCAGGCGGGCCGTGCTGACCTGCGCCGGGGTAGCGATTTTGCCGGGGTTGAGCTGGTTGAACGGGTCGAACGCGGCTTTGATCGCCTGCAACGCCGGGTACAGCGCGCCAAAGTATTTAGGCCCGTACTCAGAGCGCAGGCCTTTGCCGTGCTCGCCCCACAGCAAGCCGCCGTATTTGTGCGTCAAGGCCGCCACGCCATCGGAAATCGGGCGGATAAGCGCCGCCTGGCGCGGGTCTTTCATGTCGAGGATCGGGCGCACGTGCAACACCCCGGCATCGACGTGGCCGAACATGCCGTACTCCAGTGCGTAACTGTCCAGCAGGGCGCGGAACTCAGCGATGTAGTCCGCGAGGTTTTCCGGCGGCACGGCGGTGTCTTCTACAAACGGTTGCGGCCGGGCCTCGCCCTGCACGTTGCCGAGCAAGCCCACAGAACGTTTGCGCATGGTGTAGACGCGCTTCACCGCTTCACTGCCCACTGCCAATGTATGGCCCAGGCGGCGTACGCCGTTGTCGGTGTTCAAGTGTTCGATAAAGTCATGAACGCGCTGCTCCAGGCGCTCGTTGTCGTCGTCGCTGAACTCGATCAGGTTGATGCCCAGGGTAGGTGTGGCCGGGTCCTGGGGGAAGTATTCGGCGACGCCATGCCAGACGATGTCTTTCATCGCCAGCATCAGGACTTTTGAGTCCACCGTTTCGATCGACAGCGGCTTGAGGGCCATCAGCGCCTTGGCATCGCGCAGCGCGTCCATGAAGCTGGCGTAGCGCACGTTGACCAGAATCGAATGCTGCGGGATGGGCAGCACGTTGAGCTTGGCCTCGATGATAAAACCCAGCGAGCCCTCAGAGCCGCACAGCAGGCTATTGAGGTTGAAGCGCCCATCGGCTTCGCGCAGGTGGGCGAGGTCATAGCCGGTGAGGCAGCGATTGAGCGGCGGGAAGATTTCTTTGATCAGTTGCTGCTGGTTATCGGCAATGTCTTGGGCGCAGCGATACACCTCGCCGATCACGTCGTTGCGCTCGGCCTGGCGGTGCGCCAGTTCGTTTGCCAGCGCCTGGCTGTCGAGGCGTTTGCCGCCCAGCAGCACGGTCGACAGTTCGAGCACGTGGTCGCGGGTTTTGCCGTAGGTGCAACTGCCCTGGCCGCTGGCGTCGGTGTTGATCATGCCGCCGATGGTGGCCCGGTTCGAGGTGGACAGCTCGGGGGCAAAAAACAGGCCGTGGGCTTTCAGTGCTGCGTTGAGCTGGTCTTTGACCACACCGCTTTGTACGCGCACCCAGCGCTCTTCGACGTTGATTTCGAGGATGTTATTGAGGTGGCGGGACAGATCGACCACCAGCCCGTCGGTCAGCGACTGGCCGTTGGTGCCCGTGCCGCCGCCACGCGCGGTCAGCACGACAGAGCGGTACTCCGGCCGCGCAGCGAGTGTGCTCAGGCATTCGACATCGGCGTAATCTTTGGGGAACACCGCAGCCTGCGGCAAGCGTTGATAAATGGAGTTGTCGGTGGCCAGCACGGTTCTGAGGCCGAAATCACTGGCGATTTCACCCTTGAAGCCTTCCGTTGTCAGTGCGCTTAGAAAACGTTGGTAAGCGTCATCAAGACGGTGGAGGGGGGCGAGGCGGGCGATCATCGGTGGTTTTTCCTGCAGGCAAATTCAGTTCTACATTCACTCGGCGCATGGAGCTGGCTAACGCGCTCGCGCGGTGAAATTGATTTGGCAGGATTTTCAGGGTCTTGGCGCCACAAGGCAAACGTATAACGTGCAGCCTTTGCATGAGGTTTATGCATGAATGGGGGCGCAATCCCATTGTAGGAGCGAGCTTGCCTCGCGATCTTTTGATCGTTTAAAAGATCGCGAGGCAAGCTCGCTCCTACACAAGTGCTGTGGGATTACTCGGTGGGGAGTTTTTCCAGGGCGGCGCGCAGGGCGTCTGCGTTGGCGAAGGTTTGCTGCGACACCAGCGTACCGTTGTCCAGTTGCAACCACAGTACCTGGTCGTCTGCGCCGGGGTATTGGGCGGCAATGTTGCCGTCGCGATCCAGCACGACGCGGTAGCTGTAGTCACGCATTTTCGGGATGGCAATAAACTTGCCGATCAATGACGGCATGGCATGCACGTCAGCCAAAAAGGCGACATGGCGAGCCTCAAGGTAGCCTTTTGGCTGGTTTTCCAGGGCTGCTTTTACCAGCTTGGAACCGTCCATGTTGCGGGCCACCAACAGCACGTGGGTGTTGGCGTCCAGGGTGTAAGGCTGGTCGTGCTGGTCTTGCAGCGTCCAGGGGGTAAGGTGCTCACCCACCGTGGCGGCGAAGCTTTGCATCGACAGGGCGCTTAACAGCAGTAAAAGTGCAATTCTCACTGTGTAGTCTCTCTATTTTCGGGTGGTTTTCTGGGCTAGACGTTTGACCCAGTCGCCGCCACAGGCGCGCTGGCATTCGTCTTCGGAGTCATAAAACACGTGGTTGGCCACCTGACGCACGTTGATATTGGCGTCGGCCAGGGCGCGGGTGGTGAGTTCAACCATAAACCGCGCCTCGCCATCGGCCAGGGCGAAGTCTTTGTTGACCTGGTTGTCGAACACCCAGACCACCTTCAGGCTGGCCGGGAACGCTTCGAAGTCGACTGAGTGGGTGAGCCAGACAAAGCCCGGAATCTGCCCTTTGGCGGTTTCACAGGCATCGGTCAGGTGTTTAACCAGGCGACGTTCGATCTGTGCCTGGTTACGTTTGTTCAAAGACATGGGTGAATCCTGTGGGCAGCGGTGGCAAAAGCGCAATTGTACGTGAACTGTCCCTTAGCCATTGATCTACTTCACATCGCTAAAAAGATGCGTTTACGTCAAAAGTGCCACCTGAGGTAGAATGTCGCGGTTTGAAGGCTGACACCGCCGGTTTTCGCAGCCGGGCAGGCTCTCTGGAAAGAGTTGCAAGAGGTGTCAGTACCAATGGAGTCGCAAGAAGGTGTCGGGAGTGAAGGAGCTGGACAGGTCAGACCTGTTATCGGCCGCGCCCGGCACTTACCCGAAATGTCACCCAAGTAGCTGAAGCCAAAAGCAATAAAAGATCAGCGCCCAAGGTACATAAAAGTGAGGTCTATAGTGTGCATAGGCCTTATATATCTACCCGGTCCAAGGCCTGATGAGGGGCTCGGTTGCAGGCAAGCCTGTCCTGTAACCCTGTCCAGTTCTGTTCAGCGCGCCGTGCCGGGTAGATGGCGTTTTATCTTAGGTACGACAACATGTTAAAGAAGATGAACAAAGGGCTTTTGGGCCTGGCGCTGACCATGGGCATCACGTCCGTGCACGCTGCCGAGCCAAAGCACGTTGATGTCCTGCTGATTGGCGGCGGCATCATGAGCGCTACCTTGGGTGTCTGGCTCAACGAGCTGGAACCCGGCCTGTCCATGGAGATGATTGAACGTCTCGATGGCGTCGCTCAAGAAAGCTCCAACGGCTGGAATAACGCGGGTACCGGTCACTCGGCTTTGGCTGAACTGAACTACACCCCTGAAGACAAGAACGGCAACGTTGAGATCCCAAAGGCCATTGAAATCAATGAAGCCTTCCAGATCTCGCGTCAGTTCTGGGCCTGGCAGGTCAAGAACGGTGTTCTGAAAAACCCTCGTTCGTTCATCAACTCCACTCCGCACATGAGCTTTGTGTGGGGCGATGACAACATCAAGTTCTTGAAAAAACGCTACGAGGCGCTGCAGGCCAGCCCTCTGTTCGCGGGTATGCAGTACTCCGAAGACGCGGACCAGATCAAGAAGTGGGTACCGCTGATGATGGAAGGGCGTGACCCGAACCAGAAAGTCGCGGCCACCTGGACGCCAATCGGTACTGACGTGAACTTCGGCGAAATCACGCGCCAGTTCGTGTCTTACCTGCAAACCAAGCCTGGTTTCACGCTGAACCTGTCCAGCGAAGTTAAAGACATCAAGCGCAACGAAGATGGTTCGTGGCGTGTGGTGTACAAAAACCTCAAGGACGGTACTACCAGCGAAACTGACGCCAAGTTTGTCTTCATCGGCGCGGGCGGCGGTGCCCTGCACCTGCTGCAGAAGTCCGGTATCCCTGAAGCCAAGGAATACGCTGGCTTCCCGGTAGGCGGTTCGTTCCTGGTAACCGATAACCCGACGGTTGCCGAGCAGCACCTGGCCAAGGCTTACGGTAAGGCTTCGGTTGGCGCTCCGCCGATGTCGGTTCCGCACCTGGACACCCGCGTGCTGGATGGCAAGCGCGTGATCCTGTTTGGCCCGTTCGCGACCTTCTCGACCAAGTTCCTGAAAGAAGGCTCGTACTTCGACCTGCTGACCAGCACCACGGCGCACAACATCTGGCCAATGACCAAAGTCGGTATCGAACAATACCCGCTGGTTGAGTACCTGGCCGGTCAGCTGATGCTGTCGGACGAAGACCGTTTCAACGCGCTGAAAGAGTACTACCCGAACGCCAAGCAAGAAGACTGGCGTCTGTGGCAAGCCGGTCAGCGTGTGCAGATCATCAAGCGTGACGAAGAGAAGGGCGGCGTGCTGAAACTGGGCACCGAGATCGTTGCTGCCAAAGACGGCAGCATTGCCGGTCTGCTGGGCGCTTCGCCAGGTGCTTCGACCGCTGCGCCGATCATGCTCAACGTGCTTGAAACTGTGTTCAAGGACAAGGTTGCAACCCCTGAGTGGCAAGCCAAGCTGCACCAGATCGTGCCTAGCTACGGCACCAAGCTGAACGGTTCGCCAGAGCGCGTTGCACAGGAATGGGCGTACACCGCCGATGTGCTGCAACTGACTCCGCCGCCGGCCATCCCGGCAGCCAACGGTACACCAGCAGCACCTGCTGAGCCGGCCAAGCCTGCTCCAAGTAACCCAGCGGCCGACATGGCGCTGTAAAAAAGCAGCCCCGCCCAACGACAGTTAGGCGGGGCTCTTTTTTAGCTTCGCAACCTTCCCCGCAACACTCCTTCCTGCCTAAGCGTTACTGCGTGCCGAACAACGCGGTCCAGTAGATGCCTGCATCACTTTTAGGATCGGTCGCATAGGCGGCGCCCAACTCGCGAAATTGCGGGTTCATGATATTGGCGCAGTGCCCCGGGCTTGCCAGCCAGCCATCGACGACTTTACGTGGCGTGTCCAGACCGGCAGCGATGTTCTCGCCGATTTGCTGGGCAATGTAGCCTGCCAGTTCTGCGCGATCACCCGGCGTGCCGCCGGTGCGGTCTTTGTGGTCAAAGTAATTGTTGTTGGCCATATCGCGGGTGTGCGTCTGGGCGGCGGTTTCCAGGGTGGCGTTCCAGGCCAAAGGGCCGGTGGGCGCGAAAGCCTGGGTGCCGCATTGGCGCGGTTGGGTGCGGGCGCTGTTGATCAGCTCAAGGACCTTTTGGCCCTCTGCCTGAGCATCGCCCAGGCGTGCAGTCAACAGGGGGCGCGCCAGCACGATGCGCCAATCCTGCCCGGTGTGGCTGACGCCGATGTCGACAAACTGCGGGTCGAGCACCACTTTGCAGAAACTTTCGCGCACGGCTTTCATCGCCGCTTCGGAGTTACGCGGGCCCGAGAGGTTGATGGCTTGCACGTTGACCATCGGGTAGGCGGCTTGCGCGAGCGATTCCTGCAAATCGCCAAAACCGTTGGCGGGCAGTACCAGACGAATATCAGAGGTCAGCGGGGGCAGTTCTTGCGACGCTTGGGCGCCGCACGGTTGCGCCTGGCTGCGATACAGGTTGATGGAGTCAACCAGTTGCGATTCTTCGCTGGCCAATGCGCTGGCGCTGAAGATCAGGCCCAGGCTGAACCCGGCAAGGCGGGTGAGGGTGAAGTGACGGCGCATAACGTTGCCTCGGATCGGAATGCGCCCATCATGCGTTATTTCAGGCTGGCCACGAAAGCCTTGGCTTTGGCGGTGAGCTGGTCGATCTGGCGGTCGCGTTTTTTTTCGGCGTCCATCATGGCTTTTTTGCCGTTGCGATTGAGCAGGTAGGTGTGGATCTGCCGCACCTCGGTAGACTGATACACCGCTGCCACGTCCAGCACGCCCATGAGCCCGTCCGAGCTGTAATCGCGGGTGTTCATCAGTACTTGCGGGCCGCGGGTGCCGATGACCTTGAAACCCATGCCTTGCAGGGCGGCGACTTTGCTCACGCTGCAACTCAGTTCGGTGTGCGGGTAGCGGCGGGTGACTTCCTCCAGCATGGCCTGCATCACGCCCAGGTGGCGATGGCTGGCCAGTTCGGCCATATAGGCCACACCGCAGGCCTGCGGGTCGTCTTTGTACGGCAAGTACAGGACGAAACCGGTGACCTTCTCCGGGTCTTGCTCATCGGTGGCGACAATCAGTTCTACCGCAATGCCTTTTGAACCGTCGAGGGCTTGCAGGTACAGGTGCACTTCAAAGCCGATGGCGTACTGATAGATGCTGTAGAGCAGGTTGCTCGGCGCGATTTCCATGGCGCTGATGTCGCTGAGATGGTCAACGACCAGTTGCATGATCTGCGCGTTGATCGGCTCGCTGATCGGTGTGTCGAAGTGGGTGAGGGTCGTCATAAGCGTGGCCTGTGAGGCGAGTAAACTGCTGTTGCAGGAGCGAGCTTGTCTCGCGATCTTTTGATTGTTTAAAAAGATCGCGAGGCAAGCTCGCTCCTACAGGGGGGAATTGGTTTAGCGCTGGCTTAGCCAGTAGTCATGCAAGGCGCGGGCGGCCGGGGCTACGAGGGCCACTTTTTGCTGGTAGGCGGGTACGTCGAAGTCTTCTGGCAGTTCAAAGGTTTCTTGCTCAGCCAGTTCAAAAATCGTTTCCAACAGGCCGGCCTGGATCTGGGGCATGTCGGGCCATTGCGCCAGGGCCACGCCGCGGCTGTAGCCGAAGCACCATTCTTCAGCCAGGGTCACGGTTTGGCCCTGGTGTTCGGATTCTTCAAAGCGCGGCGCAAAGGCTTTGCTGTCTTCTGCCAGTTGGCGGGCCAGGGTGTTGAAGTGGCGTACGCTCAGCTCGATGAAGTGTTTGGCTTCTTCGGGGTCTTCCCAAGCCGGGTTTTGGCCGCCCCAGATTGCGGGGAACCAGTCGGCGATGTCTACCTGCGTGGGGCTTGAAACCAGTGCTGTAAAGAAGCCATCCAGCTCGCTGGTGTTGAGGACGGAGTGATCGTCGCCGTATTTGAGCAGGGTGTCTTCGAGTACGTCGAAGTCGGCGGCATTCAGAGGCTGGCTGTGCATGGCAGGTTCCTTGGCATGTAGTCCTGGGTCAACGTTACGTCAGGCGTGTCAGCGTCAGTCAACCCGAACAATCGAATCAACCACAAAGTATTTAAAGCCGGCTTTGGCCAGGGCTTTTTTAGCTTCTTGTTCGGCGTCAAACTGGCTCAGCAGTTTGGAGTCGTGAATGAACACGGTTTCTTCGCCGTCATAGACTTTGCTGACGTGCAGGGTAACCCGCAACATCGGCCCTCGACGCTTGACCGGTGCACGCGGTGCGGGCTTGGGGGTGAGGGTTGCAGCGGGTTTGGGTGTGGCGGGAGTTGCAGGTGGCGCGGGTGGCGTAACTGGCTTTGTCGCTACGGGCAGATCAAGGCCGAGCGCTATACGCATTTCGTCCTCGGTGAATCCGGTGCTCATGGTGTGGCTCTATCGTTATTCAAAAACGCGCTTATAAGTGATTGAGTAGGCATAAGCAAGGAAAACCAGCGCCTTGGCTTGATAATTGCCGGATATGTCGCAAAGTTTACTTTTACCAGGAGGTTCAGGTGTCGCGCAGCAAGTCGTGACTGTCGAGCAGCTTGTAGGCAATCTCCGGGCGTTTTTCCAACGCTCGACGAATGGCCGCCGGGATCGACTGGCGCGTTTTGCGACACAAACCTGGCTGGTCGGCGACACGGATTTCGATCCCGCGCATGGTCCGTACCTCATTGAAGCCGGGTTCAACCTGCACCCTTATGCCTAATTGTTCATACATGCGTCGTTGCATGCGCTGCAGATCGTCCAGGCTCTGGATGTTCTCCAGGTGCTCAAGCATGACTTTTTCGGCCTGGCGGGTGAGGCCCAGAATGCGCAGGTCGGGGGCTGGTTGCGCCAACAGGTGGTCGCGCTCGCAATTACAAGCGCCGGGAGGGCAGGGTTGGCGGACCACAGTGGATGAGCTCATGGGCATGAGCATAGCCATATCGGCCCGCAGTTGTCGCGTGTCAGGGTGCTTTGAGGCGCCGGACCACCAGGGCGATCAGTTCATTGATCATCGGTGCGAAAGCTTTGGCGGTGCAGGTTTGTCCCAGCATCACGGTGCGCGTGGTGAGGTGTGAAAACAGCGCATCGAACAGTATGGGCGGCAACTCAGAGAACGAACTGTTGGCCGCGATGAGGCCGCGATGGCGTTGTTCTTCGAGCAGGTTGAAGATCAGTTGGTGCCAGACTTTGGGGCCGCGTTCGTACCAGGTTTGCCCCACTTGCGGCACGTGCGCCGAGCCGTTGACCACCAGCCGGTAGAAGTCGACATGGCGCGGGCTGGTGACCACCGCCACGAGTTCTTCAAGAATCAGCTCAAGGCCGCGGGTCAGTTCGACACCCGAAGTATCAAGTTGCTTGAGGTTGATGATGAAGTCTTCGCAGAGGTATTCGACCACTGCCACCAGCAAGTCGGCCTTGCTGCCGAAGTACCGGTAAATCGTGGCTTTGGAGCCGCCTGCTGCGGCTACGATGGCGTCCATGCTGAGGCCATCGTAGCCCTGCTGTAAAAACAGTTCACTGGCTGTGATCAGCAAGTTGCGCCGCTTCTCCTCGCTCCGGGTTGCGGTTGAAGGGCTGGAGCGGTGCAACTGTGGCATGGGAACTACTCTTTTTCAGGGAGCGCGTACGCTATCACGTAATCCCCGCGATCTGGAGACTGACGTGCGCCGCCAGCGACGATGACCACATACTGGCGCCCGGTTTTAGGCGACAGGTAGGTCATGGGCGTGGCTTGCCCGCCGACCGGCAGGCGGCCTTTCCAGACTTCTTTGCCGGTGGCCATGTCCATGGCCCGCAGGTAGTAGTCTTGCGTGCCCGCGTAGAACACCAGGCCGGAAGCAGTGGTCGCACCGCCGCCCAGGGTCGGCATGCCCAGCGGGATCGGCAGGTTGGCACGTACACCGTTGATCACGGCGTCTTCAACCGTACCGGCAGGGCGCTCCCAGACTTTCTTGCGGGTGTTCAGGTCCACGGCAGCAAACACGCCCCAAGGCGGGCTCTGGCACGGAATGCCCAGCGGCGAGTTGAAGCCTTTGTGGTCAATCACGAACGGCGTCCCTTCCATCGGGTAGGTGCTGCCGACGCCGTGGCCGGATTTGAGGTGCGACAGGTCGACGTTTTCACGCGGTACCAGCTTGACCACCTGCGGGATGCGGATGTCGTTGACGAACAGGTAACCGGTTTTTTCGTCGATCGCGCCGCCACCCCAGTTGAAGCCACCGTAGTAGCCCGGATAAATCAGGGTGTCCTGGGTGCTTGGGGCGGTGAATTCACCGTTGTAGTTGAGTTTTTTGAAGTTGATCCGGCACATCAGCTGATCAAAGAACGTGGCGCCCCACATGTCTTTTTCTGTCAGCGGATCGGCACCGAACGTCGGCATGCCCACCGAGTACGGTTGGGTTTTGGCCACCCAGTCACCGGCAGCGACGTCCTGAGGCACCGGCTTTTCGATCACGTCGGCAATCGGCTGGCCGGTGCGACGGTCGAGCATGAAGATCTGCCCGCGCTTGGTCAGCTGGATCAGCGCAGGGATGGTCCCGCCTTTGCCGTCCGGCACATCATACAGCGACGGTTGCGCGGCAATGTCGTAGTCCCACAGGTCGTGATGCACGGTCTGGAAGGTCCAGCGCTCGCGGCCTGTCGCCATGTCCAGGGCAACCACGGCGGAGGAGTACTTCTCGGTCAGCTCCGGGCGGGTACCGCCCCAGAAGTCCGGCTGCTGGTTGCCCAGTGGCAGGTACACCAGGCCCAACTCATCGTCGAATGCAGGTGTGGACCACATGTTCGGCGTACTGCGGGTGTAGGTTTCGCCTTCGGGTGGCAACTTGGTGATGTCCGGGTTGCCCAGGTCCCAGGCCCAGACCAGCTCGCCGGTGTCGGCGCTGAACGCACGGATCACGCCAGAGGGTTCGTCCAGCGAGCGGCCATCAAAGACCCAGCCGCCAAGGATGATCAAGTTGCGCGAAATGGTCGGTGCCGAGGTGTAGGCGTAGTAGGGCACGTTTTCCATGACCCGGCCCAGGCCCGTGGTCAGGTCGACTGAACCGTGGTCGCCGAAATCTTCGCAGGGTTTGCCGGTTTCTGCGTCGATGGAGATCAGGCGCGCATCCATGGTCACTTGCACGATACGCTTGGCGCAGCTGTTGCCCTGTGCCGGTTTGGCGGGCTTCAGATCAGCGAACACCAGTGGGTGTTCGACCTTGGCCGGCTCGTAGTAACTCACGCCACGGCAGCGGTTCCAGGTTTTGGTGTTTTGCGCTTTTGGATCGAAGGTCCAGCGTTGCTCGCCGGTGTCGGCGTCCAGGGCAATCACTTTGCTGGTCGGGGTGCAGGTGTACAGGGTGTCACCGACCTGGATCGGGGTGTTCTGGTACTCCGATGCGCCCTCGGCGATTTCGCCGGTGCGGTAGGTCCAGGCCACTTGCAGTTTGTCGACGTTGTCTTTGTTGATTTGCGTCTGCGCCGAGAAGCGCGTACCAGCCGGGTTGCTGCCGTAATGGCTCCAGTCGGTGGCTTTATCGGTGCCTTTTGCTTGCGGCTGGGCGGCCAGAGACGGCTCGCCTTCAATCACTCCGTGGGGGATGAACAGGGCGTAGAAGCCCACGGCCAGCACCCCGGCAAACACGGCTGCGCCGCCGTAGCTGGCTGCGCGGTGACGGCCTTGGCTGAGCCATGGGTGCAGCAACGCGGCCAGCAGGCCGATGACCAGGAACGGGGCCAGACGCGGCACCATCGGCCAGAACGTGAAGCCCACTTCCCACAGTGCCCACATGACGGTTGCCACAAACACAACGCCAATCACCAGCGTGGCGGCGGGCTTTGTGCGTACATACAACACGCCGCTTATCAGCAGGCCGAAACCTGCCAGCAGGTAGTACCAGGAGCCGCCCAGTGTGACCAGTTGAGCGCCCATAATTGCCAGAAACAGGCCGCTTAGCCCAAGCAAAATCCCGAAGACACCCAGTATCAAGTGTCTCCCTTTAGAGGCAGGTGCCTCTTGTTTAGCATTTTTCATTACGGTATCCCTGAAGCCGG
The DNA here is from genome assembly GCF_001043025.1 of Pseudomonas helleri. Classification (GTDB taxonomy): domain Bacteria; phylum Pseudomonadota; class Gammaproteobacteria; order Pseudomonadales; family Pseudomonadaceae; genus Aquipseudomonas; species Aquipseudomonas helleri. The sequence continues at coordinate 38,481 of NZ_JYLD01000008.1, forward strand.
CAGCCAAGGCCTTTACATGCACTGCGAGCGTAGGTTTTAGAATAGTACTGTACGGTACAGTTTTTATTTTGAGCCTGTTTTTGTCACAAATAAAGACAATTTGTCGCAGAGGTGAAATTTTATTTAAAGACGCGGTTGCGTCCTTGGGCTGGCGAGGGCAACCGTAGTCGCTGCCGAGGAACGAAGGCTGCGATCAAGATCAAGATCAAAAGATCGCAGCCTGCGGCAGCTCCTACACGAGGTCTTCATCGAGGAGTGCGGCGTACAACTGACGGTCGATATTAGCCCCGCTCAAAATCACCGCCACGCGGCGGCCTTGCTGTTGCGGCTGTTCTTTGATCAGCCCGGCCAATGCGGCGGCACCCGCGCCTTCAGCGGTGTTGTGGGTGGTTTCGTGGTACACGCGGATGGCGTGGGCGATGTCGCGGTCTGATACGCGGATCACCCTTGCGGCGCCCTTGGCGATGATTGCCAGCGCGTCAGGTTGTGGCTGGCGGCAGGCCAGGCCGTCGGCGAAGGTGTGGGCGGTGTTAGTGCACACCACTTGGCCTTGCTCGACACTCTGCGCATACGCATCGGCATGCTCGGACACCACGCCGATAATCTCGGTCTGTAGCCCCAGCAGATCACGGGCCTGGATCAGCCCGCAGATGCCCGAACCCATGCCGATGGGCACGTACACGGTGTGCAGGTCGGGCACGGCCTCCAGCAACTCCAGCGCATAGGTGGCAACCCCGCGTATCAGGTCCGGGTGAAAGGCCGGTACCAGGTGCAAGTGATGCTCGGCGGCCAGGGCGGCGGCATGGCGGCGTGCTTCGTCAAAGTCTTTGCCGTGCTCGATCACTGTGGCGCCCAGTGCGCGCATGGCGGCGTTCTTTTCTCGGGAATTGCCTTCGGGCACCACAATGCGAATCTTCAGCCCATGGGCGCGCGCGGCCAAAGCCAGGCTCTGGCCATGATTGCCACGGGTGGCGGTGACCAGGCCGCGGGTGTCGGGTTCTCGGGTCAGCAAACCCTGCACGTACAACATGCCGCCGCGCACTTTAAAGGCGCCGGTCGGGGTATGGTTTTCATGCTTGACCCAGACCGTGCAGTTCAGTTGCTCGGCCAGCAGGGGCCAGGCCAGTTGCGGGGTAGGGGACATGCTTTGGTACACAGTGGTCGCGGCGAGTCGAAGGGCTGTCAGGTCAAACATGGCACACCGTCATCAGGGGATTTGACTCGATTCTAGGGGCGTCGCATTGTATGGGCCGAGACTTATATTGCATGGCCGACAATAAATGTGGATTCCCCTCATAACCGATTCAGCGCAACCGCGTTATCTGGCGCTGGTAGACGCAATTGCCCACGCGATCAGCTGCGGTGAACTCAAACCCGGTGAGCGTTTGCCGCCACAGCGGCGCCTGGCCTGGGCGTTGGGCTGGAACCCCAGCACCACCATGCAGGCCTATCGCGAGGCGGCGCGGCGGCATCTGGTGTCCGGTGAAGTCGGGCGCGGCACCTACGTGCTCTCGGGCAGCCAAGAGGCGACGTTGTTCCGTTTGCAGCAGGTCGATGAGCACACCGGGCAGATTGACCTGCGCACCAATATCCCGGCGATAGACCATGCCAGCCAAAGCGATCCGCAGGCCTTGCAATGGTTGCTGGAAACCCATCAGTCGATCCGTTTGCAGCATTACCTGAGCGCGGCCGACCTGCTCCAGGCCCGGGTTGTGGGTGCCAACTGGCTCAAGGCACGCGGCCTGCCTGTGCCGCTGGACAACATCATGCTGTGCACCGGCGCGCAGCAAGGCTTGTTCACCGTGTTGCTGTCGTTGTGCCAAGCGGGTGAGCCAGTGCTGGTTGAAGCGCTGACCGCGCCGGGGATCAAAGCCGCCTGCGCGCAACTGCGTTTGCCGATGCATGGCATCGCCATGGACGGGCAAGGCATCGTGCCCGATGACTTTGACCGCATCATCCGCGCCACCGGGGCGCGCATGGCGGTACTGACCCCGACCCTGCACAACCCGACATCGGCGGTGATGGGCGATGAACGCAAGCAGGCGATTGCCCGGATCGCCCGACGCCATGGCGTGTGGATTATTGAAGACGACGTGTATGGGGCGCTCACCGACAGCCCGCCGTTGTGCAACTACCTGGGGGACTTGGGGATACTCGTCAGCAGCTTGTCAAAGACCGTGGCTGCCGGTGTGCGCCTGGGCTGGATTGCCGCCAGCCCGGCGTTGCTGGCGCGCATCGACCCGCATGCGCAATCGGCGCACTGGGGCATTTCGCCCCTGTGCGTGGCGATTGCCAATCAATGGCTCTGCGACGGCACGGCAGTGCAGCGCTTGGCCTGGCAAACCGAAGAAGTGACCCGGCGCTGGCGCCTGGCGAAAAAATTGCTGGGCGCGGTGATGTCCCAGACAGACACGCCATCGCCGCATATCTGGCTGACCCTGGCCCCCGCTGAAGTCAGCTTTGCCCACGCCTGTCAAAAGGTCGGTGTGGAGGTGGTGTCGGCGGAGGTGTTTGCGGTTAAATCCTGCACCCTGAACGCGGTACGCATCAGCCTGACGGCGGCTTCGAGTGCGCAACGCTTGAAAGTTGCGCTGGAGCGTATTGCTCGGCTTATTGACCAAGGAACCCCATGCGCAGAGAAATAGGCTACTGGCACCGCGAAGGCCGCGAACTGTTTTACTACCTGGAATTCAAGCCCGAAACGGCCGAGTTTTACCTCACCTGCGAACACACTCCGAGCGAGGGAGAAGGCAGCGTACGTTCGGTATTGCTCAGTGAAGCGCGGGGCGAGCGCTACTACGAAGACGCGTTGCTGATCATTAAGGAAGAACTATTCAAGCAGTACACCGTGTAACCGCGGTTTACACTGCTCTTTGTGGGAGCGGGCTTGCTCGCGATGGTCGTTAACGATGACGCGTATTTGCCTGGCAAATGAGGCGCTCTGAAGGCCATCGCGAGCAAGCCCGCTCCCACTTGGGTCGTGTTGCGATTATGTTCAGTTGGGTGGGGTTATTCAGCGCAACCGCTCAAGCATCTGGTAGTACCACATGCCCGCCGCGAGCATCGGGTTGCCGAGGAGGTCGCCCATGGGCACGCGGATGTGCTGGCAGCCGGCAAAGGTGTCGAACTGCTCCAGTTGGCCGGTGATCGCCCGGCCCATGATTTCGCCCATGATGTGGCTGGTGGCGATGCCGTGCCCCGAGTAGCCCTGGCAGTACCAGACGTTGTCCGAGAGTTTGCCCAGTTGCGGGATGCGGTTGATCACGATGCCCATCGCGCAGCTCCACTGGTACTCGATGTTCACCCCTTTGAGCGCCGGGAAGGTCTGCTCGATACACGGGCGCAATTCCCCCGCGATGTCGCGCGAGTCTTTACCGCTGTAGTTGGCGCCGCCGCCAAACAGCAAGCGGCCATCGGCGGTCATGCGGTAGTAGTCGAGCACGAAGCGGCAGTCATACACTGCGAGGTCTTGGGGGTTCAACTGGCGGGCCAGGTCGCCCAGGGGTTCGGTGGTGACGATCCCGCCCATGGCCGGGAAGATCTTGCCCTTGAGCTTGCCCGGCTCCAGCTTGTGGTACACGTCACCGGCCAGCAGCACCTGATTGGCGTCGATGCGCCCGTGGGCCGTGCGCACGCCGGGGGTGTCGCCGTGGATGATTTCCAGCACTTCACTGTTTTCGAACATCAGCGCGCCAAGGCTTTCGGCTGCGCGGGCCTCGCCAATGCAGAGGTTGAGCGGGTGCAGGTGCATGTTGCGCATATTCTTGATTGCGCCGTCATACAGGTCACTTTGCAGAATGTCGCGCACCTGGCTGCGGTCGAGCAACGACACTTCACTGCCCATGCCACGGCGCACCGCTTCGTCGTAGTCCTTGCGCAAACCTTCCATATGGCTGGGTTTGTAAGCGGCATGCAAATGGCCGTGTTTGAGGTCGCAGCGGATGCCGTATTTTTCGACCCGCTGCTGGATGATCTCGTGCCCGCGCCAGCGCAGGTGCCAGATAAAGTCATCGACCTGGCTGCCGAGGCGACGGCGCATCTGCTTGCGCATCGCTTCATCGCCCGAGAGGCTGCCGGTCACTTGCCCGCCATTACGCCCGCTGGCGCCCCAGCCGATTTTGTTGCTCTCGACAATGGCCACTTTCAGGCCTTTTTCGGCCAGCTCGACGGCGGTCGCCACGCCGGTAAAACCGCCGCCAATAATCACCACATCGACCCGGTGCTGGCCTTGCAGCGTCGGGTAATCGGTTTCATGGGTGAGGGTAGCGGTGTAATAAGAGTTGCAACGTTCAGACATGGTGGCTCCGTTATCTTTCTTATAGGGGTGAGGCAGAAAGGGGGCTATGGCGCCCGCGCCGGTCCTGCTCATCCACTTCGGCCATGCACTGACAATAGGCGAGTTGTGAGGGCTAAATAAACCCCCTGTTACCAAGTTTTACAGCGACGTGATCAGAACGTGACTTCGCTCACTTGCAGCACCCAGGTGATGGTCTGAGTTTTGTCATCCCACACATAGCGAAAATGCGGGCCTTGGCGTGGAATCGAAAGCGCAGGCGGGCGAAAGGCTGCTACGCATTCGTGGCCGGCAAGGCGCACGCTGTTGTACAGCAGCCCCCAGGCCGAGGCCTCGCGGTGTTGTTTGGCAAAGGCTTGCGACGTGCCATAACTGGACAGGGAAGGGTGGTGCAATGCGGGTTCGGCGCGTATATCGATCATTGGCTCAAGCACGGTGTTGATGTAGGTGCGCAGGGTGATTTCGATGCACGCTTGCTGAGTGGCGCGCCAGAATTGCTCCTGATGAAAGCGGGTCTCGGCGATGGCGGCGTCAAGGCTGTTGGCGCAGTAATAAACCCCGTAACTGCCATCGGTGAAGCGGCTGGCACGGCCGATATGGGTAAAAGCCGCCATGATCGGGGTCGAGCCTTCTCCACACAGGCGGTCTTGTGGATGCACGCGGTTAAGGACCCCGGCCTGGTCGCGCAGGCGGTCATTGGTCAGGCTTTCGAGGGCAAAGGCGATGTCCAGATCGGCCGGGTCAAGGGTGTCCTCAAACACCGAAATGGGCGGGAATGCACTGTTGATGATGCGATAAGCGTTGTTCCACTCGGGCAGCACGCTTAACAACGAGGTGTCTGGCATCAGCCCCGCACCCCATCCAGATAGCGGCGCACATCTGCCAGGTCGACCACTTGGCCGCCGAGCATGTAGCTCAACGCACTTTGGCCGTTGAATGGCGCGGTGTTGTTGGCTTTGTGGACCCACTCGTAAGCCCGCTCGGGCTGATTGCTGAACAGGATGCGCAGCGCTTTGTGCACGCCCATCAGGTACGAAATACGCTCAAGGGTGTCGTGGGGCAGGCGAACATTCGGCAGTTTTTTGTACTTGAAGTACGTGGTGTTGCCGATAGCGCCGAGCAGGGTGCATTGCTGATCTTTGCTGCAACCCCAGTGCTCCATCAAATTGAAGAAGAACGTCAGGGCGACACGGCCCGCATCACCGCTGGTGATATCGGGCCGGGTGTTGTGGGCGACTAAATGCATGGTGGCCTCCAAAGCGTTGATACCTTGGAGGCTACACCGTATCTGGATAATTACAATGAATGTATCCGCATGTGAACTGGGTAATCCATTGCTTTATGTGTTGGGCAGCGACTTGGCCTTGTTCATACACCGCTGGCGGCGTTCATCAACACGCTGGGCAAACCAGGCGGTGGTGAGGTTGCGGGTGATTTTAGGGCTTTGCAGGGTGATGCCCGGCAACACGGCGCGGGGCACCGGTTTGGCCTGTTGGCGGTCGGCAAGGGCAAAGACTTTGCGATAGACCTCGGTCTGCTCAAATTCAAGGCGGTCACCTTTGAGCAACTGCTGGCGGATCTGGTTATCGCTCAAGCCCAGTTGCTTGCCGAGCACGCGAACGGCGCGTTCGGTGGAGCCTACGGCGTAAGAGCCGGGGATGGTCACGTCGCCATCCAGTGCCAGCTGTATGCCTGACACCTGGCTCACGGCATTCTGAAACGCGGCATTGCGACTGGCGTACCAGCCCGCATTGAAGTCAGCAAAGCGATACAGCGATTGCGTGTAGTCGGCCGGGTAGCCGAGCAAATGGGCAGTACCAAAGTACATGCCGCCACGACGGGTAAAGACTTCCTGACGAATCGTGCCCGGTATCGGGTAGGGGTAATTCTGGGCGTGTTTCTCGGCAAAGGCGATGCTGACCTGCATGGGCCCGCCGGTATGCACCGGGTTGAGGCTGCCAAACAGGTTTTTGCCCAGTGGCACCATGCCGATAAAGTCATCGAAGATGGCGCTCAACTGGCCTTCGGTGCGTGCCGCATCAAGGCGCTGGTTATAGGTTTTGCCCGTTGGCGAGGTGATGTTCAGTGCGCTGCGCACCACGAACTCCGGGATGTGCAGTTTGCCCGCGCGCCGATTGATTTCGCTGCGGGCAATTTTTGCCAGGTTGGGCACCGGCGGGTCTGCCTGAAAAGTCGACTCTTGCTCAGTCACGGCCAGCACCGAGCACAGGTTTTCGTCGTTGGGCTCAAGCTTTTGCGCGGCGAAGGCGGTGTAAATGTCGTTGGCCCAGCCCTGGCGATCCGCAACGTTGGCGGGCAGCAGTTGAAGCAATCGCGCACGCGCCTGTTCGGGCGTGCGACCGGGTAGCGTCTGGGTGCTTTGGCTGCTGCACCCGGCGATCACAATGGGCAAAGAAAGCGTTAATACCTGCATGAAAAATCGATTCACTAACGCTTAACTCCCCAAAAAATAGAACGATGTGCTGACGTATCAATCGTCTCGTGTCAGCACTTCCAGCAGTTCGATCTCAAACGTGAGGTCCGAGTTCGGTGTGATGTGTTTGCCCATGCTTCTTTCACCATAGGCCAAGTGCGCGGGAACTTGCAGTTTGCGCTTGCCGCCCACTTTCATCCCCATCAGGCCCTGGTCCCAGCCCTTAATGACGCGGCCTGTGCCAATCACGCACTGGAACGGCTTGCCGCGCTCATGGGAGGAGTCGAACACCGTGCCATCTGCGAGCCAGCCGGTGTAGTGCGTGGTGATCAGGGCGCCTTTGACGGCAGCTTTGCCTTCGCCCAGTGCGAGGTCGGTGATCTGAAGTTCGTTGTTCATGGTGCAGGACTCGAAATTAAAACGTGTAGAAGCGAGCTTGCCTCGCGATCTTTTGATCTTTCGCGAGGCGAGCTGAGATTGCGCGGTTTTTCTCAGGATGCGGCCCGTTTGGCAATCAGTTTTAAATTATTTTTTCGTAGGACAAGGCTCTAAAACAAAGGGTTTGCGGAACTTGTCAATGAGGATAATTGTCATTCGCGCTTTACTCTCAATTGAGAATGGTTACTATTGTCGCCCTGGCAGCGCCGGGGTGAGCTAAGCAAGACGAGATCCTTTGAGGGAATCGTGCCCAGCCATTCCAGCCTTTGGCCTGCTGAGCACACTCCATTGTTAAGGGATCAACTGGACATGTCGTCTCGATTCAAACGCAGTCAATTTTCACTGGCTATTGTGGCCGCACTGGCTTCACCGACCTTGCTCGCCGATGCGCTGGAGCGTGAACGCGATGAAGTGCCCGTGGAGGCCAGCGACCTGCCGGTAGATGGCAGCAAGCAGGCGCTGCAACTTGAAGAAACCCGTGTGTTGGGCACCGCCGCTGAAGAATTGAAGCAGGCGCCGGGCGTGTCGATCATTACTGCTGAAGACATTAAAAAACGTCCGCCGGCCAATGATCTTTCCGACATCATCCGTCGTGAGCCCGGGGTTAACCTCACCGGCAACAGTTCCAGTGGCGCACGCGGTAACAACCGCCAGATTGACTTGCGTGGCATGGGCCCGGAAAACACCTTGATCCTGATCGACGGCAAGCCGTCTTCTTCGCGTAACGCCCAACGTTACGGCTGGAGCGGCGACCGCGATACCCGTGGCGAAACCAACTGGGTACCGGCCGAAGAAGTGGAGCGTATCGAAATCCTCCGCGGCCCGGCGGCTGCCCGTTACGGCTCAGGCGCGATGGGCGGGGTGGTCAACATTATCACCAAGCGGCCGACCGACAAACTCGGCGGCTCTTTGACGGCCTACTACCTGTCCCCGGATGACAGCGCAGAAGGCATCAGCAAACGTACCAACTTCAACCTCAGCGGCCCGCTCACCGACGACCTGGTGTTTCGCGTGTATGGCGGCCTGAGCAAAACCGACGCGGATGACGCGCGCATCAATACCAGCGAGCAGGCCTACGCTGACAGCGTGGTGGCAGGCCGTGAAGGCGTGCGCAACAAAGACGTCAACGGCTTGTTGAGCTGGCAGTTCACCCCGGAGCAATCCCTGGACCTTGAGGCCAGCTACAGCCGCCAGGGCAATATCTACGCGGGCGATACCATGCTCAACAGCGGGGGGGATTTCGTTAACAGCCTGTACGGCAAAGAAACCTCGGTACTGCAACGCAGCATGTTTTCGGCCACCCACAATGGCTCGTTTGACTGGGGCACCACCATGGCCATGCTCAGCCATGACCTGACCCGCAACTCGCGTTTGAACGAAGGCTTGGCGGGCTACGGTGAAGGTGCGCCATCTGAGTCGGCCGGCAGCTTCCAGTCGCGCCTGCGCAACACCCGGGCCAAGGCTGAAGCCAACTTGCCGCTGGACTTTTACACCCATCAGGTGCTGACCCTGGGTGGTGAATACCTGTACGAGTCGCTGAATGATCCGGGCTCGTTGCGTCCACAAAGCTGGGACCCGGGCGTCGACGGTACTGCGGGTATTCCGGGCACTGACCGCACCCAGACCAAGTCCACCGCAAACAGCTACGCGTTTTACGTTGAGGACAACCTTGAAGCCGGGTCCAAAACTATCGTTACGCCGGGCCTGCGCTACGACCACCACGACAAGTTTGGTGGCAACTGGAGCCCGAGCCTCAACGCTTCGCACCAGATCACTGATGAGCTGAGCCTTAAAGGCGGTATTGCCCGGGCCTACAAAACCCCGAACCTGTACCAGTCCAACCCCAACTATCTGTTGTACAGCCGTGGTAACGGTTGCAGCTCGGTAGAAGTCAATCTGGGAGGTTGCTACCTGGTGGGTAACCCGGACCTCAAACCGGAAATCAGTATCAACAAAGAGATCGGTCTGGCGTTTGACAAAGGCAACTGGCGCACCAGCGCGACGTACTTCCGTAACGACTACCAGAACAAGATCAATGCCAGCAACGAATCCGCCTTCCGTCTGCCCAACGGCCGTCGTGTATTGCAGTGGGAAAACAGCGGCAAGGCCATCGTGCAAGGGGTTGAGGGCAACCTGTTCGTCAACCTGCGCAAGGACCTGGACTGGAACACCAACCTGACCTACATGATCGACAGCAAAGACAAGAAAACCGGCGAGCCATTGAGTATCATTCCCAAGTACACGCTCAACACCACCCTGGACTGGTACGCCACCGAGCAGCTTTCGTTCCAGGTCAGCGGCACGTACTACGGCGAGCAGAAGGCGCCCAAGTACAACATGCGCGCCAACGAGTCACTGGACAAATCGGTGCAGCAGTCGGTTGACCCGTATGGCTTGGTGGGGCTGAGCAGCGGCTATGAGTTCAACAAAAATCTGAGCGTGCGGGTGGGCATCAACAACCTGCTCGACAAGCAGCTGTACCGCAAAGGCAACGCTGACGAGGCGGGCGCCCAGACCTACAACGAAGCGGGCCGTGCCTACTTTGCGTCGGTGACCACCTCGTTCTGATCACAGCATTGGCCTGACCGCTGTTTGGGTGCAGGCAATAACAGGCGCGACATCCTTTGCAGGTGTCGCGCCGTTGTCACATTGGGCTCTGGCAAAACCGTGGCTGGGGCTGATGAAGGATTGAACAGATGAAACTTGCATCGTCGGCATGGCTGCCGATTCTGTCTCGCGCACTGGCCGCCATGGTGGGCGGCTATGTGTTTACCTATGCCTTTACGGCGGCGCTAGCGCGGCTGTTGCCAATGGACAACGTGGACTCAATGCTGGTCGCCAGCCTGTTGTCGTTCGCTATCTATACCTGCGCCATTTTGTGGGCCTTTATGGCGCGTCATCAGTGGTCGGCCTGGATGGGTGCCGTGCTGGCGCTGCCATTGGCCGCGATCGGTTTTTGGCCGCAACTGCTGGAGCGACTCGGATGAAACAGACCATCACCCAATCTCTGGCCTGGCTGCACACCTGGGGTGGACTGATCGTAGGCTGGTTGTTGTTTGCGATTTTTCTGACCGGCAGCCTGGCGGTGTTCGATCAAGAAATCGACAACTGGATGCACCCGGAGCTGCCTGCCCACCACTTGACGGACGAACAGGCGGTGGAGCGCGGGTTGAGCTACTTGCGCGAGCATGAGCCCAACGCCAAACAATGGGGCGTAAGCCTGCCCTATGATCGTTCGCCCGAGTTGCGCGCCTCGACCGGCGGGCGTCGCGACGGCGTATCGGTGACCCTGGACCCCAACACCGGTGAAGTCTTACCAGTACGCGAGTCGGCGGGTGGGCGCTTCTTTTTCCTGTTCCACTTCACCCTGTTCATGCCCGGCATGCTCGGGATTTATGTGGTCGGTGCGCTGGCCATGGGCATGCTGGCGGCGTTGATCAGCGGCATCGTGATCCACAAAAAATTCTTCAAGGAGTTCTTCACCTTTCGCCCGGCCAAAGGCCAGCGCTCGTGGCTCGACGCGCACAACGCCAGCGCCGTGCTGTTGCTGCCGTTTCACCTGATGATTACCTACAGCGGGTTGGCGATTTTTCTGGTGATCTACATGCCAGCGGCCATGGACGCGCTGTTTGATGGCAGCCGCGACGCGTTTTTCAAGGCTCAGGACCCTGCGCCTGCGGTGGTCGAAGCCAAACGCCCGGCACAGGCCGAACCGGCACCGCTGGTAGCCATCGGGCCTTTGCTGGCCAAAGCCCGCGACGTTATGGGGCCGTTGAGCGGGGTGAGCATTACCAACCCTGGCATGAGCAACGCCGAGATTCAGATCCGGCCGATTCTGGGCAACCGCATTGCCCTGATCAAAGGCGGCGGCATGCGGTTTGACGGGGTCACGGGCGAGCAACTGTCCGGGCCGACCGAGATGCGCGCTTCGGTGCTCACGCACCGGGTAATTTCCGGTATGCACTTTGCGCAGTTTGGCGGTTACCCGATGCGCTGGGTGTACTTCATTTGCGGGTTGATCAGCAGCGCCATGATCGCCACCGGGCTGGTGCTGTTCACCGTAAAACGGCGCCGTAAATACGCCAGCGAAGGCCGGGTGGCCCAAGTGCTTTACCGGGTGATCGAGGCCGTCAACGTCACGGTGATGGCGGGTTTGAGCCTGGCCTGTATCGCTTACCTGTGGGGCAATCACCTGCTGCCGGTGGGCATGGCTGAGCGCCCGGATGCCGAGCTGACGGTGTTCTTTGGTGTGTGGGCCTTAACCCTGGTGCATGCCTTGCTGCGCCCGCGCATGCACGCCTGGCGTGAGCAACTGGGGCTGGCGGGGGTGATGTGCCTGAGCTTGCCGCTGGTGAGCCTGCTGACCGTTGATCATTCGTGGGCGTTGCACAGCCGCATGGGCGTTGAACTCACCACCATGGCTCTGGGTGGCGTGTTGTTGTGGGCGTGCTGGAAAGTCTCGCAACCGCAAGTCGAGCGGGTGCCGCGTAAAAAGGCAACTGTGTTGGCGGAGGTGAACTGAGATGCTGGCAAATTACATTGCGGCCTGGGCTTTTGCCTATATCGGCATGCTTGCCCTGTGCCAAGGGCTTGAGCGCCATTACAAGCAAGTCTGGAACAAACCGCCGTCAACCGGGTTGCGTCGCACCTTGCGCGGGGCAGGGTGGTTGAGTCTGGCGTTGAGCTTCTACTTTTGCGGCATGGCCTGGGGCTGGGCAATGGGTCCCATTGGCTGGTTTGGTTTAATCTCGCTCAGTGGCTTTGCGTTGCTGATGTTGTTGCCGTACCGCGCACGGCTGGCGGTGTGGTTACCGCTAGGGTTCGTCCCGCTGTGGGCGGTGATCGAAATGTTAAGCCTTTACCGTTGGTCTGTTTAGGTATTTTTGACAGGTAGGCAGCTCCACGCAAATGGCCGAATCTCTTGAGTCAAACAGACTCAGTTTTCGGTCATTTTGCGGAGTGCTTCAGTATGCCCCTGATTGATGAAGTTCAAAGCCTGTGCGAGCGCTTGGCGCCTTTGGGCTGGCATGACCTGTTGTTGCTGCACGGTCTGGATATTCAGGCCCGCCCGCTGGCTGAAGAGTTGAGCAAGGTGTTGGCGGTTGACCGTTCGGTTAAAGGCTTTGAAGACTTTTCGTTGCAGGGCACACGGGCCATCGAAGCCGGCAACCCTGCACGCAGTTTGCTCTACCACGCCTTGGCGTCGCCCAATGTGCTGCAGGCTGCCAATGGTGATGCACTTACCGACTTTGCCACTGCGGCAGAACTCGAGACACTGCTCAACTACGTCTATGGCGTTGCCCTGCCTTCGCTTGAAGCGCTGCAGGCGCAGGCGGGCGCCAACGCGACCCTGGGGCTGGTGGTGTTTGCCACCGAGTATCGTCCCCGTGCCGATACCCCTCACCACCAGCATGCCGACCTGTGCTTTTGTCGCACAGGCATTGCCCGCGTCGGCACTGCGCCCGCCCTGTATGACCCGCAATTGCGCGGATTCACGCCTTTTGTCGAGGCGCAGCCACAGGCTATGCGGGTTATCCCTGCGCGCTTCGGTGTCTATGTGGCCGTACGGGATAAAGGACAGACGGGGCCAGGATGGGTCGAGGGAGACGACCAACTGGATTTTTGGCGGCCCTTGCACAAAGTGTTCAACGGCACGCAATGCATTGACGGTTTTGACCTGCAAGCAGACCTGCAGGCTTTTCACGTCAATGAAAAGCTGCGCCAGTTTCATCTGCGCAGAGGCCAAGAGGCGGACTGGTTCGAGCCCGACATCTCGCAGCCGCCATTTGTGCAGACTCAAGCCCTTGCCGAGTGGGCAGACAGTCAGCTGAACGGGCCGGGTTTATGCGTACCGGTTGCGAAACCCAGGCTGGTTGAACCCGCTGAATACCAAGGCAAGCCGGTTTCTTTCAGCGTTCCGCCCAAGGCCAACTTTGATTACATCATCAATAAACGCTATCAACTGCTGGACGACGGTTCAATTCGCGATTTAAACAACGAGCCGGACGTCGAGGCGATTGTCGAGGCGGGCAACTATCACGTTCTGCACTTTATCGACTTCACTGCCGAAGGTTGGGTCAAGGCTCATTGCCCTGCCTTGAATGCCGCTATCGGGTTGAATGTGGCGGCCTATTCGATTCTGGCCGCGCCCGATTTCTACCCGGCCTGCGGGCAAGCTCAGTTGGGCGAATGGGCGCAAGAGCAAGGCTTTCCCGAGCCAATTTGGTACGTCACATTGCAGGCGCTTTCTGAGCGACGAGTTGCGGGTAATCCTGACCTGATGGGCGGGCATTTTGTCCTCGAAGACAAAAGCATCACGGCTGTATTGACCGCAGGTGCACCTTCGGAGCAAGGGCAAACCGTTGGCGATTCGGCGAGTGCAAAGCGCCAGTCCTGTCTGGCGGACACGGCGGCGGGCACCTTCAGCCCCGGTTGGGAGATTGCCGGTGATGGCCAAGGGTTTGTAACTAAGTACTTGTGTGCTTATTTGCTGGGCAGCCCGTTCACAGAGGATGTGCGGATCTGCTCGGCAGCCGGGGGCTACTGGCCTGCAGTCACCCCGGACAGCGCAAGGACCTTTGAGCCCTATGTGTCCAAACCGACGATTATTCCTCTGACGGATGCCGAAATAGGGTTGCTGGAGCAAACGTCCTGGGATGGGCTGACGGGGCCGCGCCTGATCACCGTGGATGGGCGTCAAGTGGTCGAATGCACGGCGTATGCGTACAGCGATTACACCCGTAATGCACTGGACGGGCAATTGTCGTTGCACCTGACAGGGCAGACCTCCCAAGCCGAGTATCAGCAGCGGATTCTGGCCATGCAGTCAGCCTATGCCGCAGTAGATGCCAATACCCGTGCAGAACAGGGCCTGTGGTCAGTGTTGTCCTTCACGTCGGTCGATGGCGTTGACTGGGCGTTGCCAAGAGCCGATTTAAAAGCATGGTCCCTGTTGCAGGAACAGGTGTTTTTCTTTCGGATTTACCGCTACGGCACCATCTCGCCCCCCGCCGATTACACCAAGCGGCACATAGAGGTACTCGAACTGGTTGAGCTTTATATCGGTGATGAGTCCTTGCTGATAAAGCGCAACGACCAACCCTGGCAGATAACACCGCGTGGCTGATCGGGATGTGGTCATTGTTGGCGCCGGCCCGGCCGGTACGGCTGCCGCCATTTTATGTGCGCAGCGCGGGTTGCGGGTGACATTGCTGGAGCAAGCGGTTTTCCCTCGCACTCGTCCAGGAGAAACATTGCCCCCCGGGGTTGAGGCCGTGCTGGACCAACTTGGTATCGCGCAAGCAATCAACCAGGGCGGCTTTTTGCGTCACCCGGGCCATGCCGTGAAATGGGCGGGGGAGCGTTTGTTCAGCGCGTTTGGTGAGAGCGCTAGCGGGCCGGCGCTGGGGTATCAAATCCCGCGCGAGATACTCGACAGCCTGCTCTTGGCCCGTGCCGCCGGTTTGGGCGTTGACGTGGTGCAGCCGTGTCGAGTGCTGGGTGTGCTGCACGACCGGCAGCAAGTCTGCGGTGTCAGCACGGCACAAGGTGACCTGCTGGCGGCATGGGTCATTGACGCCAGCGGAGGCAATGGCTGGTTGTCGCGCCAGCTGGGCTTGCCCTGGCGCACTTATTCCCCCCGGTTGCTCGCCCACTATGGCTATGCAACGGGCGACTTGCCTGAAGGCGCTGAGGTGTGCGGGATAGATGCTGATCCGTTTGGCTGGTACTGGATGGCGAAGATTCACAGTGATTTCTACCACTGGACGCGCCTGTGTTTTACCAACGCGGGCCACCATCAGGCTGTCCCGCCAGCGGTTTTCAAACCGTTGCGTGCCAGTGGTCCCGTGCGCGGTGCTGATGTGACTTGGCGGCTCTGTCAGCAGGCCAGTGGCGACGGTTTTTTTATCGCGGGCGATTCTGCTTTCGTGCTCGACCCTTCATCCGGGCACGGCGTACTCAAGGCACTGATGACGGGCATGATGGCTGCGCATGCTGTGGTTGAGTCCCTGAGCACCCCTTGGCAGGTGCTAAGCATCCAGCAGCAATATCAGTACTGGATCAACGACTGGTTTAATCGTGATCGGCTCAAAATGAGTGAGTTTTATCGCACTCATCCATTTGCACCTGAGTGGTGCGATTAGTTCACGCTGTAGGAGGGGCCGCCCCGTCTTCGACGCCGCGCTGTCGCGCAGCAAACAAGCCGCCGAGTATCTTCAGCATCCCCCAATCGGTTCCCTCTCCTTCGGGAGAGGCGTGGTGAGGGGGCTCTTGACTTGAGTACATATCCGTTGCTGCGGCAACGGCCACTTAGGGTTCCGGCCTTACGCCGCGTCACTTTGCAAAAGCGGCAAAGTAACCAAAACGCTTTTGCCCCTACCCCTCGGTGCCTCGCTTTGGCTCGGCATGCCCTCACCACAGGCCTTGCTCCGTAGGCCCGCCGCGATCGGCCATCCATGGCCTTGTCGCGGCTAACCCGGCGTCCTGCCGGGTTACCCACTGCGCAAAACCTGCGTTCGGCCAGCGTGGTTTAATGGGGCCTTTTAGATCAAGATCAAAAGCAAGATCTAGATCAAAAGATCGCGAGCAAGCTCGCTCCTACAGGGGGTTGTGCAGCGCTACGCGGCTAGATCAGGCAAACCATTTGTTCCGGGCTTCTGCCAGCAGTTCGTGCATGAGCGCTTCAACATCAGAGACGCTCAGTTTGCTGAATATGTGCTCGTCTTCGAATGTCCACTGCTTGCTGAAAATACCCACCACACCTTCGGCATGGGCTTGCACGGTCTCCCACTCCAGGGTGTCATTGCCCAGTGCCAGCAAGTCTTGACTGAACGTCACTTTGGGTTCGATCACACTGTGAACCGTGGTGATGTAGAGTTGCTCGCAGTCGGTCCCGTGCTGCTTGAGTCGTTCATTAAGAAAATCGCGCACCTGAGCGTTGTAGGCGCCAGCGCCTGCTTTGCCAGCCACCACGGGAGCGTCATTGTTGTCGATCATGTTCAAGGTAAAACTCCTTTTATTACAGCCGGCCTATCCAGCTTCATGCTGTGAGAAATTCGGCCGGCTAAAACCTTTCGATGACCTATTGGAACGCTTATTGGTTGTGTGCTTGCGGTACATAGTTATGGCACGTTGTAACAGCAGTTATCGGGGCTGGGCCTTGGGCTTGATCAGCCGGTTGGCAATCAGGTCCAGGCTGCTGCAAAACACGAAGTACACCAGCGCGACAAACAGGTAGATCTCGGTCGGGTGCACCATTACCCGGTTGCTGACCTGGGTCGCCACAAACGACAGCTCCCCCACGCCAATCACGTACGCCAGCGACGTGTCCTTGATCAGTGAAATCCATTGGTTGAGGAATGAAGGCAGCATCATCGGCAATGCCTGCGGCAGGATGATCAAGCGCAACACTTGCCATGTGCCCAGCCCCAACGCTTTGCCCGCCGCCCATTGCCCCGCCGGTAAACTGCTGATGCCCGCGTACACCGAATGCGCAAGGTAGGCGCCGCCAATCAACGACAGGGCGCAGACCACGGTGGCCAATGCCGGTACATCGACATTGAACACAATCGGCAGCAGAAAGTAGCTCCAGAAAATCAGCATCAGCACCGGAATGGCCCGCAAAAACCCCAGTACGCCGAGTAATACCCAGCGCACTTTAGAGCGAATCATCACCAGGGCAATGCCCAGCAACAGGCCCAAGATGGCCGAAATCACCCCCGAAAACAGGCTCAACACCAGCGTCAATGCAGCCCCGCCCAGCGGGCCGTTGGGGTAGGCGCCGATCAAGAAGTACGACAGGTTGTCGCTAATTACCGAAAAGTCCATGGCTTAGAGTACTCCCTGCCGATACCACTTGCTGCGCGCAATCAACTGCCCGATGACTTCAAGCAGGGCGATGCTCAACACATACAGCAAAGTGGCGAAACCAAAGGCCTGGAAGGTCTTGAAGGTTTCGGTCTCGACCTGACGCGACGCATAAGACAGCTCCGCCAAGCCGATGGCCATGGTCAGCGATGAGTTTTTCAGGGCATTCATGTATTGCCCCAGCAGGGGCCCCAGTGCGGTGCGCAGGGCTTGCGGGAAGACGATGTAACGCCACACTTGCGCCGGCTTGAAGCCCAGCGCCAACCCGGCGGCACGTTGCTCAAGGCGCACCGAACTGACGCCTGCGCGGAACTCCTCGCAAATAAATGCCGCGGTGTAGAGCATCAGGCCCCAGAAACCGGCAAGAAACTCAAAGGACGGCCATTCAAGCTCGAACAGACCCAGGTCCAGACTGCGCGGCTGGTTAAGCCACACCACCAAGCCTTCGGGCAGCATCGCCGTAACCCCGAAGTACCAGAAAAACAGTTGCACCAGCAGCGGCGTATTACGAAACAGCGCCAGATATGCCCGTGCGGGCCATGACCAGAGGCGCGAGGGCGAGATCCTCGCCAGGCACAGCAAAAACCCCAGCCCGGTGGCTACCAGGCAGGTCAACAGCGAAAGGATCAGGGTGAGAACAAAACCATCGAACAGCCAATGCAGGTATTGCGGGGCAAGCAGTTCACCGAACATAAACAACGTCCATCCAGAAACAAACAAACCCGTCCGGTTGTCCGTGACGGGTTATTCAGTGTTGCTAGCGCGACTTAGCTCTTGTCGCCGATTTTGTACAGGCGGGTCAGCGGAGTTTTGGTGTCCGGGCCGAACCAGGTGTCATAAATTTTTTGCGCCTGGCCTTTGGCTTCAAGCTCGGTGAGGGTTTGGTTGACCACGTCGGTCAGACCTTGCTCGCCTTTTGGAATGCCCACGCCGATCAGGTCATTGGAAATGGTGAACGGCGGCACTTCGTACTTGTCTTTGTCCGGCACATTGGCCAGCAAACCGATCAGTTTTGGGCCGTCCTGGGTAATCGCCTGGACGTTGCCATTGCGCAGGGCGGTGAAGGCGAACGGGGTGTCATCGTAGGCAATCACTTTGGCGCCCGGGAATTTCTCGCGCAGCACGCCTTCGTTGACCGTGCCTTTGTCGACGCCGACGCGCCATTTGTTCAGGTCTTCCTCGGATTTAAGGGTGCCTTTTTTGACGATAAATTGCTGGCCCGAGGCGAAGTACGGAATGCTGAAGTTCACCTGTTCGGCGCGTTCAGGGGTGATGGTGAAGTTGGCCAGTACCAGGTCGACCTTGTTGGAGAGCAACAGCGGTACGCGGTTGGCCGGGTTGGTCGGTTGCAGCTGCAGTTTCACGCCCAGCTTGTCGGCGATGGCCTTGGCGTAGTCCACGTCCAGACCTTCAATTTGCTTGCTTTTAGCGTCCACAAAACCGAATGGCGGGTTGCTGTCAAACGAAGCCACGCGCAGTACGCCGGACTTTTTGATGTCATCCAGACGATCAGCGTGGGCCAGGCCCGACAAAACAGCCAATGTCAGCGCGGTGAGGGCAGTGAGTTTTTTCATTTCGTTCTCATCATGAGTTAGAAGATTTATGACGAGAGTTTTGCAGGAAAATAATCTTTTAAAAAAGAATATAAAACGATTTAAATATTCCATTTGCTTATATGTCTGTAGGAGCGAGCTTGCCTCGCGATCTTTTAAAAGATCAAAAGATCGCGAGGCAAGCTCGCTCCTACAGCCGGTTCAAACCGTTACGCTGCTCGCTTGTAACAGCTCGCGGGTGTACGGGTGTTGCGGGTTGTCGAACAGGGTTTGCGCGTCACCTTGTTCCACCACTTTGCCGTCCTTGATCACGATCATGTCGTGGGCCAGGGCATGCACCACCGCCAGATCGTGGCTGATAAACAGGTAGGTCAGGCCATGCCGGGCCTGCAAGTCACGGAGTAAATCCACCACTTGTTTTTGCACGGTGCGGTCCAGTGCCGAGGTCGGTTCGTCGAGCAGGATCAGGGCCGGTTCCATGATCAGCGCCCGGGCGATGGAGATGCGCTGGCGCTGGCCGCCCGAGAATTCGTGCGGGTAGCGGTGGCGGCTCTCCGGGTCGAGCCCCACCTCTTGCAGCACGCGAATCACCGCGGCTTCACGTTCTTGTTCGGTGCCGATGTCGTGAGCCAGCAAACCCTCACTGATGATCTGCTGCACCGACATGCGCGGGCTCAAGCTGCCGAAGGGGTCCTGGAACACCACCTGCATTTGCCGACGCAACGGACGCAGCAGGTCCTGATTAAGCAGGTTGAGCTGTTTGTTGCCAAAACGGATGTCGCCCTCAGACTCCACCAACCGCAAGATCGCCTGGCCCAAGGTCGATTTGCCCGAGCCGGACTCGCCAACAATGCCCAGGGTCTTGCCTTTTTTCAGCTCAAAACTGACCCCGTCCACGGCCTTCACGTAATGCCGCTCGCGACTGAACAGGGGCTTGGGCAGGGGAAACCAGACTTTCAAATCGTCGACTTCCAGCAGGTTGTGCCGGTAATCGCAGGGCACCGGGCTGCCGCTGGGTTCGGCCTCGATCAGCATGCGGCTATAGGGGTGTTGCGGGGCGCGGAACAACGCTTCGCAGGTGGCCTGCTCGACAATTTCACCGCCGCGCATCACGCACACGCGCTGGGCGATTTTGCGCACCAGGTTGAGGTCGTGGCTGATCAGCAATAACGACATGCCCAGGCGCTGTTGCAGGTCGATCAGCAGTTCAAGAATCTTCTGCTGCACGGTGACGTCCAGCGCGGTGGTCGGCTCGTCGGCGATCAACAATTCAGGTTCGTTGGCCAGCGCCATGGCGATCATCACCCGCTGGCGCTGGCCGCCAGACAGCTGATGCGGATACGCATTGAGGCGTTTGTGCGGGTCGCGAATACCCACCAGGGTCAGTAGTTCCAGGGTGCGTTCGCGGGCGGCGCGTTTTTTCAAGCCTTTATGGGTGATCAGCACTTCGCTGATTTGCTTTTCAACCGTGTGCAGCGGGTTGAGCGAGGTCATCGGCTCCTGGAAAATCATCGCGATGCGATTGCCGCGCAGGCTGCGCAACTGGCTGTCGCTGGCGTTTACCAGGTCGGTGCCGTTGTAGCGGATGCTGCCTTGGGTTTGCACACTCTTGCCCGGCAACAGGCGCAGGATCGAGTGCGCCGTCACCGACTTGCCCGAGCCCGATTCGCCCACCAGCGCCAGGCACTCACCCCGGTGAATATCCAGGTTGATGCCGTGCACCACTTCACGCCCGGCAAAGCCGACGCGCAGGTCACGTATTTCAATCAATGTGTCGTTCATCTCAACTCCGGGGATCAAACGCGTCACGGCAGGCTTCACCGATAAACACCAGTAACGACAAAATCAGCGCCAGTACGCAGAACGCAGTCAGGCCCAGCCACGGGGCTTGCAGGTTGCGTTTGGCCTGACCGATCAGCTCACCCAGCGAGGCGGTGCCGGGCGGCATGCCGAAGCCGAGAAAATCCAGAGCGGTGAGGGTGGCAATCGCGCCGGTCAAAATGAACGGGATGTACGTCAGGGTCGAGGTCATGGCGTTGGGTAAAATGTGCCGACGCATCAGCGCGCCATTGGTCAGCCCCAGCGCCCGTGCGGCTTTGACGTATTCCAGATTGCGCCCGCGCAAAAACTCGGCGCGCACCACGTCTACCAACGCCAGCCAACTGAACAGCGCCATGATGCCCAGCAGCCACCAAAAGCTCGGTGCCACAAAGCCCGACAAAATGATCAGCAAGTACAGCACCGGCAGCCCGGCCCAGACTTCTTGCAGACGCTGGCCAATCAGGTCCACCAGGCCGCCATAAAAACCCTGCAAGGCACCGGCGGTAATGCCGATCAAGGCGCTGACTGCGGTGAGGATCAAGGCGAACAAAATGGAAATTCGCGCGCCAAAAATCACC
Source organism: Pseudomonas helleri (assembly GCF_001043025.1). Lineage (GTDB taxonomy): Bacteria > Pseudomonadota > Gammaproteobacteria > Pseudomonadales > Pseudomonadaceae > Aquipseudomonas > Aquipseudomonas helleri. The sequence continues at coordinate 59,466 of NZ_JYLD01000008.1, forward strand.
CGGGCCAGCACGTCACGGGCCTGTTCGTCAGTGCCCAGCCAGTTAGTTGCGCTCGGTGGGCTGGGCGCCGGTTCTTTGAGGTCGTAGTTGACCGTGTCGTAGCTGAACGGAATGGGCGCAAAAAGCATCCAGCCGCCCTGGTCGGTGATCAACTTGCGAACGTAATCGCTGCTGTAGTCCGGCTCAAAGGGCAGCTCGCCGCCAAAGTCGGTTTCGCTGTAGTGCGACACAATCGGAAAGTACCAATGGTCTTTGTAATGCACGGCCAGCGGTTTGTCGTTGGCGATCAATTCACCGCCCAGGCACAGCACAAACAGGCCGACAAATAACCACAGCGACCACCAGCCACGGCGGTTGGCTTTGAAGTGGGCGAGGCGTCGACGGCCCAGAGGAGAGAGGGTAAACATCAGGCATTCCTCGCCGAGAAGTCGATACGGGGGTCGAGCAGGGTGTAGCAAATGTCGCCGATCAGCTTGATCAGCAGCCCGAACAGGGTGAACAGAAACAGCGTGCCAAACACCACGGGATAGTCGCGTGACACCGCGGCTTCGTAGCTCATGCGGCCAATGCCGTCGAGGTTGAAGATGGTTTCGATCAGCAAGGAGCCGGCGAAGAACACCTCGATCAACGCCTGGGGAATCCCGGCCACCACCAGCAGCATGGCGTTGCGCAGCACATGGCCGTAGAGCACGCGTTTTTCGGTCAGGCCTTTGGCCCGTGCGGTGACCACGTACTGGCGGCTGATTTCATTCAAAAAGCTGTTTTTAGTGAGGATGGTCAGGGTCGCAAAGCCGCCGATCACCAGCGCGCTCACCGGCAGCACCATATGCCACAAGTAGTCGGCGATCTTGCCGAAAAAGCTCAGGCTGTCGAAGTTATCCGAGACCAGCCCTTGTATCGGGAACCAGCTCAGGTAACTGCCCCCGGCGAAGACCACAATCAGCAAAATGGCGAACAGGAACGCGGGCATGGCGTAGCCGACGATGATTGCGGTGCTGGTCCACATGTCAAAGGCACTGCCGTTGTGAATGGCCTTGCGAATGCCCAGCGGGATCGACACCAGGTAGGTGATGAACGTGGCCCAGAACCCCAGCGAAATCGTCACCGGGAGCTTTTGCAAGATCAGGTCGGTGACCGTGGAGCCGCGAAAAAAACTGCTGCCGAAATCCAGTTGCGCGTAGTTCTTGAGCATCAGCCACAAGCGCTCGTGCATGGGTTTGTCGAAGCCGTAATGCTTGGTGATTTCTTCGATAAGTGCCGGGTCAAGGCCGCGGCTGCTACGGCTGGCGCCAGCGCTGTGGGCGGCCATTTCGCCGCCACCGCCGCCGACGGAGGCACCACTGAACCCCTGCAAACGGGCAATGGCCTGATCCACCGGGCCACCGGGAGCGGCCTGCACGATCAAAAAGTTGACCACCAGAATGCACAGCAGGGTGGGGATGATGAGCAATAAGCGACGACTGATGTAATGCCACATCTTAATGATTCTCTGCCGGAGTATTGGAAGCAGGCGCGTTGGCCTTGTTGAACTGCGCGTTGCTTTGCGCGGTTTTGCTGACTTCCCACCAGGTGTTCAAGCCCTCGTCGTACTTGGGCTCCAGTGCCGGGCGACCGAAGCGGTTCTGGTACACGGTCGGGGTGCCGATGGAGTAGTAGTTGGGGATCATGTAGTAACCCCATTGCAAGACCCGATCGAGGGCACGGGCGTAATGCACCATCTCCTCGCGGCTGTTGGCTTGCACCAGCCCGTCGAGCAGGGTGTCGACGGCCGGGTCACGCAGCACAAAAGCGTTGGACGCGCCGGGCTGGGTGGCGCTGCTGGAGCCGTACATGTCGTACATTTCGCGGCCCGGCGAAACAATGGGCTGGCCACTGCGCGGGAAGCCCACCACGATCATGTCGTAGTCACGGGCGTTGAGGCGGTTGATGTACTGCGCAGAGTCGATCTTGCGGATGTCCATGTTGATGCCGATCTGCGCCAGGGTGCGCTTGTACGGCATGATCATGCGGTCGAAGCCGCCCTGGCCGTCGAGAAAGGTGAAGCTCAGTTGCTCTCCCTTGGCGTTGACCAGTTTGTTGTCTTTGGGTGTCCAGCCGGCTTGTTTGAGCAATGCCAGGGCTTGCAGTTGTTTGTCGCGAATGTAGCCGCTGCCATCGGTTTTCGGCGCCTGATAAACCTGTGTAAACACCTCGTCGGGGATCTTGCCGCGCAGCGGTTCGAGAATTTCCAGCTCGCGGGCATCGGGCAATTCGGTGGCGGCCATTTCACTCTTCGGGAAGTAGCTCTGCTGGCGCACATAGAAGTTGCGCATCATCTGCTTGTTGGTCCACTCAAAGTCCCACAGCAGGCTCAACGCCTGGCGAACGCGGCGGTCCTGAAAAAACGGGTTTTGCAGGTTGAAGGCAAAGCCTTGTGCAGCGCCCGGTTTGTCTTTGGCAAACACCCCGCGTTGCAGGCGCCCGTCGGTCAGCGCCGGGCTGTCGTAGCCAATGCTGAAACCGGTGGCTGAGAACTCGCGGTTGTAGTCAAACGCACCGGCCTTGAGCAGTTGCCGGGCGATGTCGGTGTCGCTGTAAAAGTTCACCGTCAGGCGGTCGAAGTTGTACATGCCCTTGCTCACGGGCAAGTCTTTGGCCCACCAGTTTTTGTTGCGCTCAAAGGTGATGCTGCGGCCGGGGTCGACTTGCGACACCGAATACGGGCCGCTGCCCAGCGGTGGTTCGAAGCCGCCGCCAGTGGCGAAGTCGCGGGTCTTCCACCAGTGTTCGGGCATGACCCGCAGGCTGGCCAGGTCGAGGGCCAGGGTGCGGTTCTGGTTGTTCTTGAAGTCGAAGCGGATTTGCAACGGGCCTTCGACGACCACGTCTTTGACCTCGCCATAGACCATGCGGTAGCCCAGGCTGCCCTTGGTCATCAGGGTGTTGTAGGTGAAGGCGACGTCTTGCGCGGTGATGGGGGTGTCATCGGCAAAGCGGGCCTTGGGGTTCAGGTAGAAGCGCACCCAGAGGCCGTCCGGGTCGCGCTCCATCTTTTGCGCAATCAGGCCATAGACGGTGTAAGGCTCGTCCAGTGAGCGAAAGGCCAGGGGCGCGTACAACCAGTCATCCACCTGTGCGACGCCGGTGCCTTGGTCGATGTAAGGGACGATGTAGTTGAACTGGCCGATTTCCATCGAGGCCCGGCTCAGCGAGCCGCCTTTGGGCGCGTCGGGATTGACGTAATCGAAGTGCTGGAAGTTGTCCGGGTATTTGGCTGCTTCGCCGTACACCGTCAGCGCCTGGCTGGGCGCGGCGCTCACACTCAGGCACAGGCACGACAGCGCAGGCACCAGCAGTGAACGAAGCAGGGGCAGGAAGAGTGAAGACATGATGGGGTTTCCTTGTACCGCGTGTGGAGCCCTGCAGGAGCGAGTCTCGCGATCTTTATTGAAGGTCAAAAGATCGCGAGGCAAGCTCGCTCCTACAGGGGGCTATCACTTAGAAGTGGTAAGTCGCACGGGCGAAGAAGGTACGGCCCATTGGGTCACCGTAACGAGGGTCGTAACCGCTCTGGAAGTTGTAAGCCTGGTTGGAGAACGGCGGGTTGCGGTCAAACATGTTTTTGACGCCTACATCCAGGTCCACGGTTTTGTTGAAGGTGTAGCCACCCGAGATGTCCCACAGAGCGTAAGACGCTACGCGTGAGTGAGTGTCGGTGTCGTAGTCGTTGTAACCGCTGGTGAAGCGGTTAACCAGCGAGGCGCGGTATGGGCCCAGGTTCCAGGTACCGCTCAACACGTGTTTCCAGCGGGCGATCACGCCAGTCCCTTCAAACGCACCGACGTTGTCGGTGTAGTTGCCGCCAATGGTGGTCTGGTAGTCATAGCGCGACACGTAGGTGCCTTGCAGACCCAGGCCGAACTGGCCATACGGGGTGTTCGGGAACTTGTAGTCGAGGCTGACATCGACACCGCTGGTTTTCACTGCGCCCAGGTTGGCAAGGCCGGTCTGAACGTAGTTGAGCGAACCGTCGGCGTTGCGGATGTAGCGATCGGCGTAGGTGTTCGGATCGTCAAAGACGGTGGATTCCGGGAACTCGGCGATCTGGTTGGCGATGTGGATCCACCAGAAGTCCAGGCCCATCGACAGGTTGCGCACTGGCTGGTAGACAAAGCCCAGGGTCAGGTTGCGCGCCTTCTCGGGGGACAGGTCGGTGTTGCCGCCGGTGCGGTTATGGAACTGCTGGCCGCAGTCACGTGCAGCGTTGCCGCCCGGTTGCACCACGCCGCCGGTACACAGTTTAGGGTCGTTGTAGTAGCCCTGGGTGTAGGTGGTGTATTGCGGGTTGTACAACTCATACAGCGACGGCGCCCGGAAACCTTCGCTGTACGCGCCACGCACCACCAGTTCTTTGATCGGCTGGTAGCGGAACGAGTATTTCGGGTTGGTGGTGCTGCCAAAGTCGCTGTATTTGTCGTGACGCACGGCGGCCGACAGTTCGAGGCTGTCCAGTACCGGCACGTTCAACTCGGTGTACACCGCCTTGACGTTGCGATCGCCCTTGACGCTGCCGTCCGGGTCGACGCCGAGGCTGGAGATGTCCGCCGCGTATTGCTCGTAGCTCTGATGGAAGTTCTCCTGACGGAACTCGCCACCGATGGCCAGGCCAGAAGGGCCGGCACCGAACCAGTCGCCGATTTCACGGCTCATGCGTCCGTCCAGCCCGGTCACCCGGCCGACCGACGAGGAGTACTGGCCGTGGTACTGGTTGGCGTCAATCAACGCCTGGCCAGCGGCGGTTTGCGGGCCGAACGGGTTGATGATGCCGTCGGCGATGCCATTGATCATGGCCGCGTCGCTGACATAACCGCCGGTCACGCTGGAGATCACTTTGTTTTCGTTGTACGAGGCGCCGGCGTTGTAGTCCCAGCCCTGCACGGTGCCGTCAAAACTCAGGACCAGACGCTGGCTGGTGTTCTGGTCGCGGGACTGGCGTGCACCGGCGGCGGTTTCACGCCAGTTAAAATCGATCGGTTGGGTCGGATCGAAGTTAGGGTTGGTGGAGGCCGGGGTAATGCCTTTGCCAGGGTAGAACGGTGACGACGGGTCCATCGTCATGCCGGTCAGTGGCGCAGGGCCGACTTGGGTGGAGTTGTTGTTGCGGGCAAAGAAGTATTCGAGGTTGACGTTGTCATCATCGGTGAGCTTGCCGGTGGCCTTGCCGAAGAACGAAGTTTTTTCGGTGGCGGGTAGCAGGTCGATGTAGTTGCGGGTGTCGAAGCGGCACACGCCCTGGCGCGAGACCAGGTTAGGGCCATTGCAGTTACCCGACGACAGTGGGTTGGAGCTGACACCGTTCTGGCTGTAGTTGGCCGGGTATGAGGTGCCGGAGGTCTGGTCCAGGCCACGGCCCGGCGCATAGGTGGTGGCAAAGGTACGGTCTTTGGCGCGCAGATCGTCCTGTTTGTTGTAACCGAACACGCCCATGACGTTGAAGCGGTCTTTGTCGAGGTCGCCATAGCCCCAGCTGGCGCTGAGGTCTTTGGAGCCGCCGCCACCACTGGCGTCAGCGCCTTCGCCGCCCAGCGAGAGGGTGCCGTCGGTCAACGATTTTTTGGTGATGAAGTTGATGACCCCGCCGATGGCGTCAGTGCCGTACAGGGCAGATGCGCCGTCGCGCAGCACCTCGACACGGTCAATGGCGGCAAACGGAATGGTGTTCAGGTCGACGGCCGAGCCATCGATGGCGTTGTTGCCCAGGCGGCGGCCGTTGAGCAGCACCAGGGTTTTGTTGGCGCCGATACCGCGCATGTCGGCAAAGCTCGAACCGCCTGTGGCGGCGCCCACCGAACTGGCCGGGTTACGAATCGACTGGTTGCCCGAGACGCGCTGAAGGATCTGCTCGGTGGTGGTCACGCCTTCGTTGCGCAGTTGATCGGCGCGCAGAATGGTGATGGGCACGGCGGTTTCTGCGTCGACCCGGCGGATCGCCGAGCCGGTCACTTCAACACGATCCAGCTGCGTGGTTGGGGCGGGTGCCGCCGTTGCATCGGCGCTCACGGCGGCGCTGCTGACGGCACTGCCTGCGTCGTCGGACACGGTGGCTTCGGCTGCCTGCAACTGGCCTGCGCTCATCCCCAGAGCAACCAGATACAGCGGCACAAAACGATGCCGCTGCAAGCTTGCAACGAGCGGTTTGAGGGTGAAACCTGAACTCTTCATCTGCATGGTTATTTCCGACTTTTTCAGACGATTATTGGAATGGCCTTGTGAGCCCTCATGACTCCAGTTGGGTTGTGTCGACCCGTGGCAAAACACTTTTTTCAAGCAAGCCGCTCCCCAGCGCGGACTGACAGCGTTCGCGCGCGGCATGGTTACAGCGGGAAGTCGGTCTCTGTGGCCGCTGCCGCAGGCTGCGATGGGTTGCGAAGCGACCCGCTTGAAGGTCCCTCGGCCCTTATCGCAGCCTTCAGCAGCGGCTGCAGAGGTGAGCGTTACCGAGCAGTCATCACCGAAATCTTGGTGATGCCCGAGCGCTCAATCGAGGCCATGGCCTTGGCCACTTGCCCGTAATTGACGCCTTCGTCAGCCTGGAGCTGAACCCGTACTTCCGGGTCCTGGGCCTTGACGTCCTGCAGGCTTTTTTCCAGCAGCTCGGGGGCCACTTCGTTCTTGGCCAGGAAGAACTTGCCGTCCTGATCCACGCTGACCACCACCGGGTCTTTCTTTTTCTCGGTGGCCACGGCGTCGGTCTTGGGCAGGTTGATCTTGATGGCATTGGTCATCATCGGCGTGGTCACGATGAACACCACCAGCAGTACCAGCATCACGTCCACCAGCGGGGTGACGTTCATTTCACTGAGTACTTCATCGCTGTCTTGAGTTGAGAAAGACATCAGCTTGCCTCCCGCACAGCGGTGCGCTTGGTGGAAATAGGTTGGCGGTCGATGGCGAAAGCGCTGCGCTGGGCGAGGGCGTCGAAGTCATGGGCAAAGTCATCCATGGTGGCCGAGGCCATTTTCAGGCGACGCAGGAAGAAGTTGTAAATCAGCACCGCTGGCACGGCCACGGCAATCCCCACGCCGGTGGCAATCAGGGCGTGGCCGATGGGCCCGGCCACGGTTTCCAGGCTGGCGGAACCGCTGGCGCCGATGCTTTGCAAGGCTTCCATGATCCCCCAGACGGTTCCGAACAGGCCGATGAAGGGCGCGGTGCTGCCGATACTGGCGAGAATCGCCTGGCCGCTTTCCAGGGCGCGGCGTTCTTTCTGGATTTGTTGGCGCAGGTTGCGCTCCAGGCGATCGGCGCGGTTGATGGTGTTGGCCAGTTGCTGGGTGGTTCGCGGCGTGTCATCAACAATCATGGCTTCAAAGCCGCTGTTGGCGATGCGCGCCAGGGCGCCGGGGTACTGGCTGGCGTGTTCGGCGGCGGTGAGCAGGTCGGGGGCGGCCCAGAAGGCCTTGGTGAACTGGTTGTTCTGGGATTTTTGACGCAGGTATTGCGATGACTTGATGAGCAGCAAGGCCCAACTTACCACCGAAAAAAGCACCAAGGCCCAAAGTACCCCAGGGACAATCATGGAAGACAGAGACTCGTTCATGGCTATACCTCGCACTGCGGTTAAATAACGCGCTAATTAATAAGTGTCGGGACCCGGCGGGGTTATTCCGGCAATTTGAAAGCAATGGTCTGGGTGGCGAACCCTTCTATGGGCGTGTCCCCGCGTTTGGCCGGGACAAACTTCCAGTTACGTACAGCGGCGACGGCGGCGTCATCCAGCGCTTGTTTGCCGCTGGACTTGATGACCTCTACCGAGCCTGCGCGGCCGTTAGGCAGCACCTTGATCCGCAGCCCTACCGAGCCTTCCCAGTTACGCCGCAAGGCGATGGACGGGTATTCCGGTGGCGGGTTGCCGAGGCTGGCCAGCCCCGAAATGGCCGCTGTTTCCTTGGCCGGGCCTGGCGCTGCGGCCGGGGCGGCGGGTGCAGCAGGCGCCGCGGGTGCTGGTGGCGCTACCGGAGCCGGTGGCGCTGGCTTGACCGGTTGCGGTTTTTGCACCGGCTTGGGCTTGACCACCGGCTTGGGTTTTTCGATGGGCTTGGGCTTCTCCACGGGTTTGGGCGGTGGCTTGAGCGCATCTTCATCTTCTGGCGGCGCTACGGGCTCCGGCGGTGGCGGTGGTGGAGGCGGTGGTGGAGGCGGCTCTTCGACCGGCGGGGCCGGTGGCGCAGGGCTGCTTAGTTCTACGGTCATTTCCGGGATTTCGGGTGGCGTAATCACCGGCTCGGCCTTGGCGCGCTGGAAAAACCACCAGGCGCTGCCATGCAGCAGCACAACCACACCCACCAACAATAAAATGCGCGGCTTGCTCAGCCCGCCCGGCTGTGAGGTGTTGGGCACATGGGGGATATGTGTCCACTGTTGAACACGCTCAGCTGCCAATAGAGGGGCTGGCCGTTCTTTATGTTTTACCTCGTCACTCATTAAGAGTCCCTCGACAAAATGAAGGGCAATAAGGCTCCGTTCGCCCTTGCGTGCAGGGACGAGAACTAGTCGTTCAACGGTTGTTTCAATGGCGCACTGACAGGTGAATGTTTGCCTGTCAAAAGGCCTTAATCACTGCGCGAATAAAGGGTCATGTTGAGCTCCTGTTGGTTAAGTCAACGGATCCGGATTTTTGTAAGAATTCGTTAAATTATGTATTGCAACGGCTATGCCAACAGTCAAAAAAAAGCCGCTTTGTCGGGTGGATATTTAAGCGCCAAGAGGCAGTTTTGTGCCTTAAGCCGCGTTAATAAGTGCTGAACTTAATTAACGCGGCTTAATAGCGGTTTTGAACTTGAGTTATAAACGTTGATAATCAATTTCTTTGTCTGACAATCTGACGAAAGTTAAGAGTTGTCAAAAAAAGTGCACCAAAGTAAGAGGGCGTGCCTATAAACAGTGCGCCCTATAAGGTCAGGGTTAAACGCTCTACCAGCGCGCCCGGCAGTACATGGCTGTTCAGGCTGCGCCGCTCATAAGTCCCCGAGTCGATGCACAGCGTTTGCTCGCGGGTCAGGGCCAGCAAGTTGCTGCCGAGCAGGTTGTACAGGCTGTCATCGAACCGCATGGTTTCGATGGGCGCGACGATGCGTCCGTTCTCCACCCAAAAGGTGGCAAAGCGGGTCATGCCGGTCAGGCTGGCAGAGCCTACATCCGAATAGTTCAGGTACCACAAGTTACTGATGTACAAGCCGGTTCCCAGTTCGCTCAGCACGTCGTTACTGGCCAGTTCGCCGGGCGCCATGACCAGCGAGTGGGGCATTTCCCTGCGGTCGGCACCATTGGCTTGCATGCCGTATTCAGCGGCCGAGCGTGAGCTGACCAGTTGCCCAACCAGCTTTCCGGTCTGGATCAGGTCGATGTCCTGACGCGCAGTGCCGTCCGGGCCGAAGCCGGGTTCAAAACCGGTGGACGGTTGTTCGCGCAGGCTGACCAAGGGTGATAACTGCTGTTTTCCGAGTTGCAACTGCTGCAATGCGCTCTGGCGGTTGGCAAAGGCCTTGGCTGAAAATGCGTCATAACTGAGCAAACCCAGCACTTCCTCCAGTGCCGCAGGGGCCAGATAAGCACGGTACTGCCCCGGTTTGAGGCTGATGCGCGGTGTGCTCAGGTGCTTGAGTTGCTCACGGGCCTGAACAAACACGTCACTTAACGCTTGAGCATCCCACGTGGCTGAACCATATGTGCTTTTAACTGCTTCACCACTGGCATCAAACAGGCTCCAGTCGAACAGCGCGTTGGCACATTGATGCCAACCGTAAGCCCCCCAGCTATTGGCGAAGCCGCGATACAGCGTGCCACCGGCATAAATGCCGACCATGTCCAGGCCCTGGCTCAAGTCGCAGATCGTGTCGATAACCTGTTGCAGCTCGGGAACCTGCCCCGGCACTTGCCGTTCTGTGCTCCATTCTTGCGTGTCGAGTAATAAATACGGGTCGGCAGGCAACACATCGAGCAGTGCGCGAAGCTCGGTCAGGGTGTGCCCGAGAGTGACGGCATCCTGTGCAAAATCGCCGCTCAGGTTAAGTTGCGCGCTGCTGTGGCGTTCGCCGCGGATCAGCCGCAACGTCAATTCAAGTTGTAGCACCGGGTAAGCCTGGCGCACTTTGCCGTGGTTGAAACGCACGAACTGGCTGTCTTCAGCTTCAAACCACAGGGTGAACTGTTCATCGGTGTGCAACTGGCCCTTGAGCCAGTGTTCCAGCGCCTTGAACGCGCTGGCGAATCGGCAATTGCTCATCAGGCCTGGCCTCCGAATACATCTATTTGACTGAACACACAGGCCGGAGAAGCGTGGCCCACGGTGACAACCTGATTGGGTTCGCCTTTGCCGCAATTGGGGGTGCCCATGATCTGGTGGGTCGAGGCGTCGCCCACGGCGCTCAAGTTGCGCCAGAACTGCGATGAAATGCCCCGATAATTCGGGTTTTTAACCACGGCCCCCAGCTCGCCATTTTCGATCAACTGGCCCCATTCGCAGCCGAACTGGAACTTGTTGCGCGCATCATCGATCGACCACGAACGGTTGCTGGCCATCAGGATGCCGTGCTCAATGCCGCCAATCAGTTGCTCCATCGACTGGTCGCCGGGTTCGATATTGAGGTTGGCCATGCGGTCAATCGGTGCCCGGTTCCAGTTGCAGGCGCGGCTGTTGGCGACGCCCGGCAAGTCACTGCGGGCCTGGGACAGTGCGCCGCCCATGGGCCGCTGCAAAATCCCCTGGCTGATTAGTAAGTGTTTTTCGGCCGGCAGGCCTTCGTCGTCGTGGCTGTAGCTCACCAGTTCGCCGGGCACGCCGGGGTCGAAGCTGACATTCAGCAGGTCAGAGCCATAACGGTAATGGCCAAACATGTCGGGGGTGACAAAGCTGGTGCCGGCGTAGTTGCGCTCATCACCGAGGATGCGGTCCAGCTCCAGCGGGTGGCCGATGGATTCATGGATCTGCAGGATCATTTGATCCGGCATCAGCAGCACGTCCCGCGGGCCTTGCGGGGTGTTCGGGGCCAGCAGCAGTTGCAGGGCCTCGTCGGCGACGCGACGGGCTTGCTCGCTCAGTGCCGATTGAGTGACCACATTGGCGCCGCCTTGTTGGGCAAGGCTGTAGGTGCGGCGCTGGCTTTGCTGGCCGTCAAAAGCATTGACGCCCACCTCGGGGTACAGCTGCTGCTGGCTGCGCAGAATGTCATTGCCCTGGTTATCCAGATACAGCTGTTGTTCTTGCACCACACGCAAACGAGCGGACCAGTGCACCAGTCGCGGGTCACCGGGGACGCTCTGCGAGGTTTCCATTAACAGGGCCAGCCAGTCGGCGGTGCCCGGCAACGGCAGGTCCAGATCGGGTGAGCGGTAATGCGCCTGTACATCCCGTGTTTGCGGGGCAGGGTAGTGCAGTAAACCCCGGCCCCGCAGTGATTGGGCCGTATGTTGGGCGCGCTCAAGTGCCTGTTGCAATCCCGACAGACTGATATCGCTGGTGGCTGCAAAGGCCTGTTGGCCGTCAATGTGGACGCAGACCATAACCCCGCAACTATGGCGCAGTGAAGGAGGTTCAATAACATTGCGCGATACGCCCAATGTTTGCGCTTGTTGTTCAACCAGGCGCAATGAAATAAAACCGGGTATATCGGCACATGTTTGCATGAATCGTCTGAGTGACGATTGTGCGTGACTCATGATGAGTGTCCTTTCAAGTGCAAAGCACCGCGTGTTAATGGCGAGGGCTTTGGGTTAATAAGTTAATAAAAGGCGGCATTAAAAGTGCCGTGGTAGTTACGTGACCAATAATTCATCTACGCGGGCATCTTTTTCACTTAACAAACCGTCGGACTGGTGTTGCCACAGTCGGTAATAGAGGCCTTTAAGTTCCAGTAAGTGTTGATGACTGCCGTCTTCAACAATCAAGCCTTTATCCAGCACCACAATCCGATCCAGATGCGCAATGGTCGACAGCCGGTGCGCAACAACCAACACGGTTTTGTCCGCCATGATGTCGTCCAGGCTGCTTTGAATCAGGCTTTCGGTTTCGGAGTCGAGGCTGGCGGTGGCTTCGTCGAGTACCAGAATCGGCGCGTTCTTGAGCAAGGCGCGGGCAATGGCGATGCGCTGGCGCTGACCGCCCGACAACTTGACCCCGCGCTCACCGATCAAGGCGTCATAGCCGTCTTGCATGTGCAGGATGAAGTCATGGGCGTGGGCACGTTTGGCCGCCAGCACAATGGCCGATTCGTCGGCATCAACGTCGCCATAACCGATGTTTTCCCGCAGGGAGCGATGAAACAGGCCCGGCTCTTGCGGGATCAAGCCGATGTGGCTGTGCAGCGATTGCTGGGTCATGCCCTGAATATCAACGCCGTCGATTTCGACCTGACCTTTTTGCGGGTCGTAGGCGCGCAGCAACAGGTTGAGCAACGTCGATTTGCCCGAGCCTGAAAGTCCGACAATCCCGACGCGCTGACCGGCTGCAATGTTCAGCTTGAAGTGTTTGAAGATCGGCTTGTCCGGGCTGTAGCCGAAGTTCACGTCACGAAAGCGGATAGCGCCTTTTTCGATGCGTGCGGGCAGGGCATCGGTGCTGTCCGGCATTTCGTGGGGCTTGAGCAGGGTGTCGATGCTGTTCTGGATGTTGCCGATCGATTCGAAAAACTGCATGAACTGCATGCTCAAATAACTGCACTGGGCCACGATCATCAAACCCAGAGTGGCCACCATCACCAATTGGCCGACGTCGATCTTGCCCAGGTGCCAGAGGTACAGCGCGACGGCTACCAGGCCGACGCGCAACACAATCGACAGGCTGTCTTGCAGCAGGCGGATTTTCTCCTGGTAGAAAAACGAGCGCTGCGCGGCCTGTTTTTCTTGGGTCTGGTAGCGGTTCAGGTAGTCAAGTTCAAAGTCCTGGCGGGCAAACAGGCGGATGCTGGCCAGGTTGCTGACCGCGTCGACAATTTTGCCGGTGGTCACGCTGCGCGCTTTGGCATGATCTGCTGCCAGTACTTGCGCTTTGCGTGACAGCACAAACGCCAGCAATGTGTAGGCCAGCACCCACACCAGCAGGCCCAGACCCAGCCAGGGCGAGGCCAGTGTCAGCAATACCAGGCTGGTGATCAGCACCACCAGAATCGGCAGCATGTCGACGATCAGGTTCCAGGTGATCTCTAGCAGGCCAATGCTGCCTTCGCCGATGCGATGGGCCAGGCTGCCGGCAAAATGTTCACCGAAATAGCGGGCCGAATGGCGCTGCAAATAGGCGAACAGGTCACGCACGATGCGTATTTTTTGCTGCGGCCGGACCATGATCATGCACAACGTGGCGCCTCGGGCGCAGAGCATTTGCGCCACGGCCAGGCCAAACAGCAGGCCCAGCGCGGGCAAGCTGGCCTGCCACAGGTCGGCGTGGTCCCACAGGCCGTCACTCACAGCGCCGGTGATGCGGCCGATGGCATAGGGCATGAGGGTGGCGGTCATTGCAGCGCCGATTTGCAGCGCCGCGATTGCCCAGTACCAGCGCGGGTACAGGCGCACGTAATGCCACACATAGGCCCAAGGCCGTTTGGGAGGAACGGTAATAGCGTCAAATTCAGACATGTCTGACCTTTTTTCAAAGCAAAGCGGTCCGCGTTGGCTGCTCGCGAAGAGACGGCCAATGAGGGGGCGTGCAGGTGAAAAGCGTCTATCGGGTGATAGCGCAGCTCAGGCTATGTATCGATGCCGGGCGGGGTACACGAAGCGAACGCGCAGGCGTAAAGGCGGGGGAGTATTTGCAGCGAGTGCACATCAGACATCGTTGTTATTCCTTTTGTACAGCTGATCAATGGCATGACTTTTGGTCTGCCGTTGCACTGAATGTGGACAGTTTTTACGTCCGCGGTCGCAATTGGTGCGGGTTACGCACCCCGGAAGCTGTGTTTTCAACCGGTGAATTGCTAACGCCCAATGACAAGGAAAATCTGTGCCAGTTTTGGTAAAACTTTGTAAAAAATTAAAGTGTGCCTCGCGATCTTTTCAACGATCAAAAGATCGCGAGGCAAGCTCGCTCCTACAGATTGGGTCAGGGGGTTACGCTGCTCGCTTGTAACAGCTCGCGGGTGTACGGGTGTTGCGGGTTGCCGAACAGGCTTTGTGCGTTGCCTTGCTCCACCACTTTGCCGTCCTTGATCACGATCATGTCGTGGGCCAGTGCATGCACCACCGCCAGGTCGTGGCTGATAAACAGGTAGGTCAGGCCGTGTTTGGCCTGTAAGTCACGCAGCAAGTCCACCACTTGTTTTTGCACGGTGCGGTCCAGCGCCGAGGTCGGTTCGTCGAGCAGGATCAACTCCGGTTCCATGATCAACGCCCGGGCGATGGAGATGCGCTGGCGTTGACCGCCCGAGAATTCATGTGGGTAGCGGTGGCGGCTCTCAGGGTCGAGCCCCACCTCTTGCAGTACACGGATCACCGCGGCTTCACGTTCCTGCACGGTGCCGATGTTGTGGGCCAGCAACCCCTCGCTGATGATCTGCTGCACCGACATGCGCGGGCTCAGGCTGCCAAACGGGTCTTGAAATACCACCTGCATGTGGCGCCTTAACGGCCGCAGTTGGTCTTGGTTGAGGGCACCGAGTTGCTGGCCGTCGAGTCGGATAGACCCTTGCGATTCCACCAGCCGCAGCACCGCCTGGCCGAGGGTGGATTTGCCCGAGCCCGATTCACCGACAATGCCCAGGGTGCGGCCTTTTTTCAGCTCAAAACTGACCCCGTCCACGGCCTTGACGTAATGCCGCTCTCGGCTGAACAACGACTTGGGCAAAGGGAACCAGACCTTGAGGTCGTCGACCTGGAGCAGGTTGCCTGGATCGTCAGCAGGCACCGGGCTGCCGCTGGGCTCGGCCTCGATCAGCATGCGGCTGTAAGGGTGTTGCGGGGCTTTGAACAGCTCCTCGCAGGTGGCTTGCTCGACAATTTCACCGCCGCGCATCACGCACACGCGCTGGGCGATTTTGCGCACCAGGTTGAGGTCGTGGCTGATAAGCAGCAACGACATGCCTAGACGCTGTTGCAGGTCGATCAGCAGCTCGAGGATTTTTTGCTGCACGGTGACGTCCAGCGCCGTGGTCGGTTCGTCAGCGATCAGCAACTCTGGCTCATTGGCCAGCGCCATGGCGATCATCACCCGCTGGCGTTGGCCGCCAGACAACTGATGGGGGTAGGCATTGAGGCGATGTTGCGGGTCGCGAATCCCAACCAGCTCCAGCAGTTCAAGGGTTCTGGCCCGTGCTTCGCGTTTTTTCAGGCCCTTGTGGGTGATCAATACTTCGCTGACTTGCTTTTCGACGGTATGCAGCGGGTTGAGCGAGGTCATCGGCTCCTGGAAAATCATCGCGATGCGGTTGCCGCGCAAACTGCGCAGTTGCGCAGGGCTGGCGCTCACTAGGTCGATGCCGTTGTAGCGGATGCTGCCTTGGGTTTCGACGTTTTTACCCGGCAACAGGCGCAGGATCGAGTGCGCCGTCACCGACTTGCCCGAACCCGACTCGCCCACCAGTGCCAGGCATTCGCCACGGCGGATATCCAGGTTGACCCCGTGCACCACTTCACGCCCGGCAAAGCCGACGCGCAGGTCACGTATTTCGATCAGTGTGTCGCTCATCTCAACTCCTTGGATCAAACGCGTCACGGCAGGCTTCGCCGATAAACACCAGTAGCGACAAAATCAGTGCCAGCACACAAAACGCGGTCAGGCCCAGCCATGGGGCTTGCAGGTTGCGTTTGGCCTGGCCGATCAGTTCACCCAGCGAGGCGGTGCCGGGCGGCATGCCGAAGCCGAGAAAGTCCAGGGCGGTGAGGGTGGCAATTGCGCCGGTCAAAATGAACGGGATGTAGGTCAGGGTCGAAGTCATGGCGTTAGGCAGAATGTGCCGGCGCATCAGCGCACCATTGGTCAAGCCCAAGGCCCGTGCGGCTTTGACGTATTCCAGATTGCGCCCGCGCAAAAATTCGGCGCGCACCACGTCCACCAGGGCCAGCCAACTGAACAGCGCCATGATGCCCAGCAACCACCAAAAGCTCGGGGCGATAAAACCCGAGAGGATGATCAGCAGGTACAGCACCGGCAGCCCGGCCCAGACTTCTTGCAGGCGTTGGCCGATCAGGTCCACCAGGCCGCCGTAAAAGCCCTGCAAGGCGCCCGCCGTGATGCCTACCAGCGCACTGATGGCGGTGAGGATCAAGGCAAACAGGATCGAAATCCGCGCGCCAAAGATCACCCGCGCCAGCACGTCACGGGCCTGCTCATCGGTGCCCAGCCAGTTACTGCTGCTGGGTGGGCTTGGGGAGGGCACCTTGAGGTCGTAGTTGACCGTGTCGGAACTGAACGGGATGGGCGCAAAGAGCATCCAGCCGCCTTGCCCGGTGATGAGTGTCTGCACGTATTCGCTGCGGTAATCCGGCTCGAAAGGCAGTTCGCCGCCGAAGTCGGTTTCAAGGTGGCTGGAGACAATCGGGAAATACCACTGGTCTTTGAAGTGAATGGCCAAGGGTTTGTCGTTGGCGATCAATTCGCCGCACAGGCAGACCACAAACAGGCCGATAAACAGCCACAGCGACCACCAGCCCCGGCGGTTGGCCTTGAAATGGGCGAAGCGCCGACGGCTCAGGGGAGAGAGGGTAAACATCAGGCATTCCTCGCCGAGAAGTCGATACGGGGGTCGAGCAGGGTGTAGCAAATGTCGCCGATCAACTTGATCAACAGCCCGAACAGGGTGAACAGAAACAGGGTGCCAAATACCACCGGGTAATCGCGGGATATCGCCGCCTCGTAGCTCATGCGGCCGATGCCATCGAGGTTGAAAATGGTTTCGATCAGCAACGAACCGGCAAAGAACACTTCGATCAGCGCCTGCGGCACGCCGGCCACCACCAGCAACATGGCGTTGCGTAACACATGGCCGTAGAGCACGCGTTTTTCGGTCAGGCCTTTGGCCCGCGCAGTGACCACGTACTGGCGGCTGATTTCATTCAAGAAGCTGTTTTTGGTGAGGATGGTCAGAGTCGCAAAGCCGCCGATCACCAGCGCGCTCACCGGCAGCACCATGTGCCACAGGTAGTCGGCGATCTTGCCGAAAAAGCTCAGGCTGTCGAAGTCGTCCGAGACCATGCCCTGGATCGGAAACCAGCTCACATAACTGCCGCCCGCGAACACCACGATCAGCAAAATGGCAAACAGAAACGCGGGCATGGCGTAGCCAATGATGATCGCGGTGCTGGTCCACACATCAAATTTGCTGCCGTTGTGGATGGCCTTGCGAATGCCCAGCGGGATCGAGATCAGGTAGGTGATGAGGGTGGCCCACACGCCTAGCGAGATCGACACCGGGAGTTTCTGCAAGATCAGGTCAGTGACCTTGGCCCCACGGAAAAAGCTGTTGCCGAAGTCCAGTTGCGCGTAGTTCTTGAGCATCAGCCACAAGCGTTCGTGCATCGGTTTGTCGAAGCCGTAATGTTTGGTGATTTCTTCAATCAGTGCCGGGTCCAGGCCCCGGCTGCTGCGGCTGGCACCGGAACCCCCGGCGGCAATTTCACCGCCGCCACCGCCCACTCCGGCACCGCTGAAGCCCTGCAAACGTGCAATGGCCTGTTCAACCGGGCCGCCGGGTGCGGCCTGAACAATCAGAAAATTCACCACCAGAATGCACAGCAAGGTGGGGATGATGAGCAACAAACGTCGACTGATGTAATGCAGCATCTCAATGCTCCTTCAGCTGCGCGTTGGTTTGCGCGGTTTTGCTGACTTCCCACCAGGTGTCCAGGCCTTCATCGAACTTGGGTTCGGTGGTCGGGCGGCCGAAACGGTTCTGGTACACGGTCGGGGTGCCGATGGAGTAGTAGTTGGGAATCATGTAGTAGCCCCATTGCAGCACGCGATCGAGGGCGCGGGCGTAATGCACCATCTCCTCGCGGCTGTTGGCTTGCACCAGCCCGTCGAGCAGGGTGTCGACCGCCGGGTCGCGCAGCACAAATGAGTTGGACGAGCCGACCTGGGTGGCGCTGCCTGAGCCGAACATGTCGTACATCTCGCGGCCCGGCGAGACGATGGGCTGGCCGCTGCGCGGGAACGCCACCACGATCATGTCGTAGTCGCGCGCATTGAGGCGGTTGATGTACTGCGCGGAGTCGACCTTGCGAATCTCCATGGTGATACCGATCTGCGCCAGGGTGCGCTTGTACGGCATGACCATGCGGTCAAAACCGCCCTGACCATCGAGGAAGGTGAACGTGAACGGTTCCCCTTGGGCATTCACCAGTTGGTTGTTCTTTGGCGTCCAGCCTGCCTCTTTGAGCAGCGCCAGGGCTTGCAGCTGTTTGTCGCGGATGTAGCCGCTGCCATCGGTTTTCGGCGCCTGATAGACCTGGGTGAACACCTCATCGGGGATCTTGCCGCGCAGCGGTTCAAGAATTTGTAGCTCGCGGGCGTCGGGCAGGGCGGTGGCGGCCATGTCGCTTTTCGGGAAGTAGCTCTGCAGACGCACATAGAAGTTGCGCATCATTTGTTTGTTGGTCCACTCAAAGTCCCACAACAGGCTCAACGCCTGGCGCACCCGGCGATCCTGGAACGCCGGGTTTTGCAGATTGAAGGCAAAGCCCTGGGGCGCGCCCGGTTTGTCCTTGGCAAACACGCCGCGTTGCAGGCGCCCGTCGGTCAGGGCCGGGCTGTCGTAGCCGATGCTGAAGCCGGTGGCCGAGAATTCGCGGTTGTAATCAAACGCACCGGCCTTGAGCAGTTGCCGGGCGATGTCGGTGTCACTGTAGAAATTCACCGTCAGGCGGTCGAAGTTGTACAAGCCCTTGCTCACGGGCAAATCCTTGGCCCACCAATCGGGGTTGCGCTGAAAACTGATGCTGCGGCCCGGGTCAACGTTGGACACGGTGTACGGGCCGCTGCCCAGGGGCGGTTCGAAGCCGCCGCCATTGGCGAAGTCGCGGGTCTTCCACCAGTGCTCGGGGAGAACATGCAGACTGGCCAGGTCCAGCGCCAGGGTGCGGTTCTGGTTGCTTTTAAAGTCGAAGCGAATTTGCCTCGGGCCTTCGATGACCACGTCTTTGACCTCGCCGTAGAGCATGCGATAGCTCAGGCTGCCTTGGGTCATGAGGGTGTTGTAGGTAAAGGCGACGTCTTGCGCGGTGATGGGTGTGCCGTCGCTAAAACGAGCTTTAGGGTTGAGGTAAAAACGCACCCAAAGGCCGTCAGGGTCGCGCTCCATCTGTTGCGCTATCAGGCCGTAGACCGTGTAGGGCTCGTCCAGTGAGCGAAAGGCCAGGGGCTCATAGACCCACTGATCAACCTGCACGACGCCGGTGCCCTGGTCGACGTAGGGCACGATGTGGTTGAACTGACCGATTTCCATCGCGGCCCGGCTCAGTGAGCCGCCTTTGGGCGCGTTGGGGTTCACAAATTCAAAATGCTTGAAGTCGGCGGGGTATTTGGCCGCCTCGCCATAGACCGTCATGGCCGGGCCGGGCGCAGCACTGACAGCCAGGCACACGCACGACAACGCAGGCACCAGCAGCGAGCGGAGCAGGGGCATGAAAAATGAAGACATGATGGGGTTTCCTTGTGCCGCGTGTGGAGCCATCTACTGTGTTGAATAAACCCGCAGCCTTGCGCTTGGCAAGGCTGCGGGAGTCACTGTGGGAGCGGGCTTGCTCGCGATTCAGGCGATAAGGTCCTGAACCGGCACCAGGTCGATGCCATCGCGGGCAAGCCCGGCTCCCACACAATCAACGTCGTGAACGAATCAGAAGTGGTAAGTCGCACGGGCGAAGAAGGTACGGCCCAGTGGGTCGGTGTAGCGTGGATCGTAACCGCTCTGGAAGTTATAGGCCTGGTTGGTGAACGGCGGGTCGCGGTCAAACAGGTTTTTCACGCCCACGTCCAGATCGACGGTTTTGTCGAAGGTGTAACCGGCCGAAATATCCCACAAGGTGTACGACGCCACGCGGCTGTGGGTGCTTGGGTCGAAGTCGTTGTAGGCGCTGGTGAAGCGGTTGACCAGCGAGCCACGGTAAGGCCCCAGGTTCCAGGTGCCGCTCAACACGTGTTTCCAGCGCGCGACTACGCCGACACCCTGGAAATCACCCACGTTGTCGGTGTAGTTGCCGCCAATGGTGGTCTGGTAGTCGTAGCGAGTGACGTAGGTCCCTTGCAGGCCCAGGCCAAATTGACCGTAAGGCGTGTTGGGGAATTTGTAGTCGGCGCTGACATCGACACCACTGGTTTTAACCGCACCCAGGTTGGCGTTGCCGGTTTGTACGTAGTTGATCGAGCCATCGGGGTTACGGATGTAACGGTCGGCATAGGCGTTTGGATCGTCAAATACTGTTGATTCCGGGAACTCGGCAATCTGGTTGGCGATGTGAATCCACCAGAAATCCAGGCCCACCGACAGGTCACGAACCGGTTGATAGACAAAGCCCAGGGTCAGGTTGCGCGCGGTTTCTGGCGACAGGTTGGTGTTGCCGCCAGTGCGACGGTGGAACTGCTGGCCGCAATCGCGGCCCGCATCGCCGCCCGGTTGCACGGTACCGTTGGTGCACAGTTTAGGGTCGTTGTAGAAGCCCTGGGTGTAGGTCAGGTATTCGGGGTTGTACAGCTCATACAGCGAGGGCGCGCGGAAACCTTCGCTGTACGCACCGCGTACCACCAGTTCCTTGAGGGGCTGGTAACGGAACGAGTATTTCGGGTTGGTGGTGCTGCCAAAATCGCTGTATTTGTCGTGACGCACGGCGGCCGACAGTTCCAGGGTGTCCAGCACCGGTACGTTCAGTTCGGTATACACCGCCTTCACGTTGCGGTCTGCCGAGACGCGGGCGTTAGGGTCGACGCCGAGGCTGGCCAGATCGTCTGCGAACGCTGCATAGCTCTGCTGGTAAGCCTCGTGGCGGTATTCGCCACCGATGGCCAGCCCGGCCGGGCCTGCACCAAACCAGTCGCCGACTTCGCGGCTGGCACGGCCATCGATACCCGACACGCGCCCTACCGAAGAGATGTACTGACCACGGTACTGGCTGGCGTCGATCAGGCGCTGGCCGGCTGCGCTTTGCGGGCCGAACGGGTTGATGATGCCATTGGCGATCCCGTCGAGCATGGCTGAGTCGCTGACAAAGCCGCCGGTGAGGCTTTCGGTGACCTGGTTCTGGTTGTACGACGCGCCGAGGTTGTAGTCCCAGCCCTTGGCCACGCCGTCAAAGCTCAGCACCACGCGCTGGCTGGTGTTCTGGTCTTTGGTTGAGCGCCCGCCCGCAGCGGTTTCGCGCCAGTTAAGGCCCACCGGTTGGCTGGGGTCAAAAGACGCGCTGGTGGAGCCGGGGGTGATGCCATTGCCCGGGAAGTATGGCGACGTCGGGTCCAGGGTGACGCCGACCAGGTTCGCCGGGGCAATGTTCACCGAGTTGTTGTTGCGCGCCCAGAAGTACTCCAGGTTGACGTTGTCGTCATCGGTGATCTTGCCGGTGGCGCGGCCGAAGAAGGAGGTCTTTTCGGTTTCAGGCAACAGGTCCAGGTAAGTGCGCGTGTTGTAGCGGCACACACCCTGGCGCGCGACCAGGTTGGGACCGTCGCAGTTGCTGGCGGACAGCGGGTTGGTGGTCACGCCATTCTGGCTGTAGTTGGCCGGGTAGGAGACGCCCGAGGTCTGGTCCAGGCCGCGGCCGGGGACGTAACTTTTCGAGAACGAACGATCTGTGGCTTTCAAGCTGTCCTGCTTGTTGTAGCCGATCACGCCGAACACGTTGAAGCGGTCTTGCTCCAGGTCGCCGTAACCCCAACTGGCGTTCAGGTCGTGGCTGTTACCACCACCGCTGTGGCCGGGGGCTTCGCCGCCGAGGGTGAGGGTGCCGTCAGTCAGGGACTTTTTGGTGATGAAGTTGATCACCCCGCCGATGGCGTCGGTGCCATACAGCGCCGAGGCGCCGTCGCGCAGGATCTCTACGCGGTCAATGGCCGCGAAGGGAATGGTGTTGATGTCGACCGCCGAGCCATCGATGGCGTTGTTGCCCAGGCGGCGGCCGTTGAGCAGCACCAGGGTTTTGTTGGAGCCGATGCCGCGCATGTCGGCAAAGCTGGCACCGCCCGATGAGGAACCCACGGAACTGGCCGCGTTGATCGTCGACTGGTTGCCGGTGACCCGTTGCAGGATTTGCGCCGTGGTGGTGACCCCTTCATTGCGCAGTTGTTCGATGTTGAGAATGGTAATGGGCACTGCCGTTTCGGCATCTACCCGGCGAATGGCCGACCCGGTGACCTCGACGCGTTGCAGTTGTGTGGTGGGTGCAGCTGAATCATCTGTCGCAGGTGTTTCTGCCGCCTGAAGCTGGCCAGCGCTCATCCCCAGAGCGACCAGATACAACGGCACCCAACGATGCCGTTGCAGGCTTGCAACCAATGGCTTTACGTTAAAACCAGAACGCTTACTCTGCATGGTTCCATCCGACTTTTTTAGATGTTTATTGGAATGGCCTTGTGGGCCCTCATGACTCCGGTTGGGTTGTGTCGACCCTGGCAAATCACTTTTTTCAAGCAAGCCGCTCCCCCAGCGCGGACAAACAGCGTCCGCACGCGGCCTTGGTAGTGCATGGTTACAACGGGATCTATTAACTAAGGCATGACAGCTCAATGTTAAGTTTTGTTAACTTTGATAAAGCAACCGGTGTGCCAATACGTTTAATTGATGTGAGTCATGTGAACTTTTTTATATTTTTTATATAAATAAGCAGTGCGGGGTATGCAGAGGGTTTTGAGCGGGGTTTTAAACAGGAACGGGTAGCGTGTACATTGTCTGACAATCAGGCAGGTCGTGGCTTTGCTGTTAAAAATGGAACACCTTTGAAACACCTGTTTGACAGCTATGAGTACAGTGTAGTTATCGGGTTATAGCGTTAGTGTTAAAGGTTCTATGGGGGTAGGAGCGAGTTTGCCTCGCGATCTTTTGAATGTTTAAAAGATCGCGAGGCAAGCTCGCTCCTACAGAGGGGGTTAAAGTTCGGTAATGGTTTCGGGTTGATCACTATCGCTTAATAAACCATCCGACTGGTGTTGCCATAAGCGGTAATACAGACCTTGTTGTTCCAGCAGTTGTGCATGGTTGCCATCTTCAACAATCGAACCGTTATCCAGTACGACAATACGGTCCAGATGGGCGAGGGTGGACAGGCGATGGGCAACGACCAACACGGTCTTGTCGGCCATGATGTCGTCAAGGCTGTTCTGGATCAGGCTTTCGGTCTCGGAATCGAGGCTGGCGGTGGCTTCGTCCAGCACCAGGATCGGCGCGTTCTTGAGCAACGCCCGGGCAATGGCTATGCGCTGGCGTTGCCCTCCCGACAGTTTGACCCCGCGTTCGCCAATCAAGGCGTCGTAGCCTTCGGGCATTTGCAGAATAAACTCGTGGGCATGGGCCCGTTGCGCGGCCTGGGCGATTTGCTCATCGCTGGCCTGCACGTCGCCATAACCAATGTTTTCGCGCAGTGAACGGTGGAACAGCCCCGGCTCTTGCGGGATCAGGGCGATGTGCGTGTGCAGCGATTGCTGGGTCATCCCCAGCACATTCAGGCCATCGACTTCGATGGTGCCGCCCTGCGGATCATAGGAGCGTAACAACAGGTTGAGCAGGGTGGATTTGCCCGAGCCCGACAGGCCGACAATCCCGACCCGTTGCCCGGCCGGGATGTCCAGATTGAAGTGGCGGAAAATCGGTTTGCCGGGGTTGTAGCTGAAATCCACATTGCGAAAGTGGATCGAGCCTTTATCGATCAGCGCCGGTTGGGCGTCTTGGCGATCCGGCATTTCGTGGGGTTGCAGCAGGGTGTTGATGCTGTTTTCGATGTTGCCGACAAATTCGAAAAAGTGCATGAACTGCATGCTCAAGAAGCTGCACTGCGCCACGATCATCAGGCCCAGCGTGGCCACCATCACCAGTTGCCCTACATCAATCTTGCCCAGGTGCCACAGGTACAGCGCCAGTGCCACCAGGCCCACGCGCAGCACAATGGACAGGCTGTCTTGCAGCAGGCGGATTTTTTCCTGGTAGAAGAATGAGCGTTGCGCAGCCTTTTTTTCGGTGGACTGGTAGCGGCTCAAATAGCCCAGTTCGAAGTCCTGGCGGGCGAACAGGCGGATGCTGCTGAGGTTGCTCACCGCATCGACGATTTTGCCGGTGGTGACGCTGCGGGTCTTGGCGTGATCATTGGCCAGCACTTGGGCTTTGCGTGACAGCACGTATGCGAGCAATGAGTAACTCACAACCCACACCAGCAAGCCCAGACCGAGCCAGGGCGAGGCGAGGGTGAGCAGCACCAGGCTGGTGGTCAGCACCACCAGAATCGGCAGCATCTCGACGATCAACACCCACGTGGCATCCAGCAGGCCAATGCTGCCTTCGCTGATGCGCTGGGCCAGGCTGCCGGCAAAGTGTTCGCCGAAATAACGCGGTGAGTGCTGTTGCAGGTAGGCAAACAGGTCGCGGGTGATCTGCACCTTCTGTTGCGGGCGCACCATGATCATGCAGAAGGTCGCGCCGCGGGCAAACACCATCTGCGCCACGGCCAGGCCGAACAGCAGGCCGAGTGCCGGGAGGCTGGCCTGGAACAAATCGGTGTGGTCCCACAGCCCTTCACTGACGGCGCCGGTGATGCGGCCGATGGCATACGGCATGAGGGTGGCGGTCATTGCCGCGCCGACCTGAAGCAAGGCAATGGCCCAGTACCAACCGGGGTTCTGGCGGATGTAATGCCAGACGAAAGCCGCCGGCCGTTTAGGTGGAACAGTGATAGCACCAAACTCAGACATGACTTCCCTTTACGTAGTCGCAGAAATGCAAGCGCGCAAACGCAAGAAAGAAATGTGCCAAGTTGTTACGTTGCTAACAAAAACCACCCGTAGTCGCTGCCGAAGGCTGCGAAAGGAGTGGTTTTATGAGTGTTGTTCAACCGACGTTGATCAGGCTTTGCCGGCAGTGCAGGGTCAGTCTGGCGCCACCGCCTTTGCGGCTGCCGACCTCAAGGTTAAAGCCGTGCAAATTGACAATGGCCGCCACGATGGACAAGCCCAGGCCAAAGCCACTGTGTTTGTCGTCACAGCGGTAGAAACGCTGGAACACTGCCTCACGCTCGGCCTCGGGAATACCGGGGCCGGTGTCGAGCACTTCAATCAGCGTGCTGCCGTCTTCGTTGGCGGCACGCAAGATCACTTCGCCGCCCGGCGGGGTGAATTTGATCGAGTTGCTCAACAGATTCGCCAGTGCCTCAAACAGCAAGGCGCGGTCGCCGGTCATGCCGGGAAGCGCGGGCGGGGTGTCCAGAGTCAACGTGACCTGGCCTTCTTCCGCCAGTGGCAGGTAAAAATCGTACAGCTCCTGCAGCAAGGCCAGCGGGTCCAGTGGCAGGAAACCCGAGCGCCGTTGGTGGTCTTCCAGTTCAGAAATCCGCAACAGCCCACGAAAACGCGCCATCAGGGTGTCGGTTTCACCAATTACTTCGTCCAGTTGCAGCGCCTCGGGCGAGCCTTCTGCCGCTTGCTGCTGGATCCGGTACAACTGCGCGCGCAGGCGGGTGAGCGGGGTGCGCAGGTCGTGGGCGATGTTGTCGCACACGCCTTTGACTTCGTGCATCAGCCGCTCAATGCGGTCGAGCATCGCGTTGACGATGGCGGCCAGCATGTCCAGCTCGTCACGCCGGTTGGACAGCGGCAAGCGGTAGGTCAGGTCGCCGGAGACAATCGCCTCGGCACTGGCCTGAATGGCCCGAATGCGCTGCAACGGTCGCCGACGCAGCAGGTGCCAGCCCGCAATGCCGGGGATGATGGTCAGCGACAGGCCCCAGAACAGCGCGTGCAAGATGATCCGCGTCACCGCGAACAACGAGCCGTTATCGCGCACCAGAACCAGCAGGCGGCCATCTTGGGTTTGGGTGGCTACCGCGTCGCAACTGTCGCGCGGCAGGTCAGGGTCGTCAGAGTTGATGCAGTTGGCCAGTTCGTGGATCTGGCCATCGAGGGGCAGGTCCGGCGGAATGGCCAGGATCGGCCCGCTGATGGGCCGGTGTTGCGCATCGAACAGCCCATAAGCATCTACTGTTCGAAGATCGAACGTCATGCTGGTGGCGAGCGCGTCATCCAGTTGCTCGCCTTTAAAGCGGGCAAACAGATGTTGACGCTGCATCAGCGAATGCTTGGCCAGGTTGCCCAGGTAGTCCGAGACCTCGTAATACAGCACCCCCATGAGGATGCAGCTCCAGGCCACGAACAAAAAACTGTACAGCGCCAGCAGTCGGCTGCTGGAGGAGCGCCAGCCCTTAGAGGGGTTCGGCAATGACATAACCCGAGCCTCGAACGGTACGAATCAGGGGCACCAGGCCCGGCGGGTCGATTTTTTTGCGCAGGCGACCAATGTGCACGTCGATGAGGTTGGTGCCAGGGTCAAAGTGATAGCCCCAGACTTCTTCGAAAATCATCATGCGCGAGAGAATTTGCCCGGTATTGCGCATCAAAAATTCCAGCAGTTTGTACTCGGTGGGCAGCAGGCTCAGTTGCTGCTCGGCGCGGCTGGCTTCACGGGTGATCAGGTTGAGCTCAAGGTCAGCGACCCGCAACGACGTTTCGTGCTTGTCGACCGGGCTTTTGCGGCGCAGCAAGACTTCAACCCGGGCGGCCATTTCGTCGCTGGCAAAGGGTTTGGTCAGGTAGTCATCGCCACCGGCGCGCAAGCCGCGTACCCGCTCGTCCACATCGGAGAGGGCACTGATCATCAGAATCGGCGTGCTGACCCCAATGGTGCGCAACGTGGTTACAATCGCCAGGCCGTCCAGCTCGGGAAGCATGCGGTCCAGGGTAATCAGGTCATAATCGCCACTCACGGCGCGAACCAGGCCCTCACGGCCATTGGCGACCCAGTCAACTTCCAGCCCGTGGCTACTCAATTCAGCCACGATCTCTTTCGCCGTTACGGCATCATCTTCGATGGTCAAAATGCGGGTCATACCGTCACCTGATTGGCCTTTGTCAGCAGTGAGCACATTTTGCCCACAAAAAGCTGAAACGTTTCTTAATTATTCTTCATGTTCAGCCCGGCGTCAGGATAGGGTAGCCGAGATCGTGTTTGATGCCCGTACACTGTCGCGTTGAGGTATAACCCGTCAGCGCTTTTGACTTAGGACCCTGTGTTATGCAAAACCCCACGCAACGGCCGCTGTGGCAGATCTATCTGATCTTTCTGGCGCCGATGGTGCTGTCCAATTTTCTGCAGAGTTTTTCCGGCACCCTCAACGGGATTTACGTGGGTCAATTGCTCGGTACCAAGGCGCTGGCAGCGGTCTCGGGTATGTTTCCGATTGTGTTTTTCTTTATTGCGCTGGTTATCGGCCTGGGCGCCGGTGCCTCGGTGCTGATCGGTCAGGCCTGGGGTGCGCGTGAGACCTCTATGGTCAAACAGATCACCGGTGCCACGCTGACCTTGGGCGCGTTGGTCGGGTTGCTGGCGGCTGTGCTCGGCAGCCTCTTTGCGCGCCCGGCGATGCAGGCGCTGGGCACGCCGGTTGACGTGCTCGACGAGGCCGTTGGCTATGCGCGGGTGATGATGCTGATCATGCCGTTGTTGCTGGTATTTATCCTCTTCACCCAGTTGCTGCGCGGGGTCAGTGACACCGTGTCGCCGTTGCTGGCGCTGATGGTTTCTACGGCCGTGGGCTTGCTGCTGACCCCGGCGCTGATCCTTGGCTGGGCCGGTTTGCCGCAGATGGGCATCCAGAGCGCGGCGGTGGCGGGGCTGTTTGGTAACGTGCTGGCGATGGTGTTTTTGGTGTTGCGTTTACGTCATAAAAACCACGTGATGGCGCCGGATCGCGAGTTGTGGCTGGCGTTGCGCCTGAACCGCGAAATCCTCGCCAAAGTGCTGCGCATCGGCTTGCCGACGGGCCTGCAAATGGTGGTGCTGTCGCTGTCGGAGCTGGTGATCCTGGCGCTGGTCAACAGCCATGGCTCGCAAGCCACAGCGGCGTATGGGGCGGTGACACAAATCGTCAACTACGTGCAGTTCCCGGCCCTGTCGATTGCCATTACCGCGTCCATTCTTGGCGCACAAGCGATCGGTGCCGGGCGCATCGAGCGTATCGGGCCGATTTTGCGCACCGGTTTGCTGATCAACCTGTGCCTGACCGGCACCTTGATCCTGCTGGGGTATGTGTTGTCCGACTGGTTGCTGGGGTTGTTCATCACCGACGCGCAAGCGCACATGCGTGCCGGGCACCTGCTGCACATCATGCTCTGGAGCATTCTGGTGTTCGGCTTTCAGTCGGCCATTGGCGGCATCATGCGTGCCAGCGGTGTGGTGCTGGTGCCGATGAGCATCACCGTGTTTTGCGTGCTGTGCATTGAACTGCCGGTGGCGTATGCGCTCAACGCACACTTCGGGCTGGAGGGCGTGTGGATGGCCTTTCCGGTGACGTACATCGCGATGCTGATCATGCAGACCGCTTATTACCGACTGGTTTGGCGGCATAAACCGATTCAGCGGTTGGTCTAGGGCTGGCTTTTTGACTGGCGCTGCTTAAGATGGCCGACACTTGACTGTCATCGGCCTGGGATCGGCGCCAATGTTGAACAAAGACACCATCTCTATCCAGTTGGTGCGCGAAGCGCTGTTGCAAAGCTGTGCAACCACCGGCGCCATGCACGAAGTGCTGCAAAAGGTCGGCATTGACCCGGCGCTGCTCGACGCGCCGCACGCGCGCGTACCCGCCATTGCCTATGCACGCATGTGGCGGCTGTTGGCGCGGCGCCTGGATGACGAGTTTTTCGGCATGGACCCGCGCAAACTGCGTGCTGGCAGCCTGGAGTTTATGTGCCGCTCGGCCATGGCCCAGCCCACCCTCGCGCAGGGCGTGGAACTGGTTTTGGGGTTTTTATCGCTGATGCTTGAGCGGTTGCCGGCGCGGCTGGTACGCCAGCAAAGTGTGGCCGAAATTGTTTTGCATGAGTCTGAAGGTCAGTCCAGCCGTGCCTTCACCTACTTTGCCTACTGGATGATCGTGCACGGCGTGACCTGTTGGCTGGCGGGGCGGCGGATCCCGATTCTGGCCATTGAGTTGCGCTGTGCGCAGCCTGATTACTGTGGCGACTATGAGGTGATGTTTTCTGAAAACCTGCGTTTTGATCGGCCGCGTACACGGATGATCTTTGCGGCGGACTACCTGGATGCGCCAATCAAGCGCAATAACGAAGAGTTGCAACGGTTTTTGGCCCAGGCCCCCGCCAATATCCTGGTCAAATACCGCGATCCGCAAAGCCTGGCGAGCCAGATCAAACAAGACCTTCGACAGCTACCCGCCGAGCAGTGGCCTGAAACCCAAGGCATGGCGCAAAGCCTGTACCTGTCGGCTTCTACCTTGCGGCGACGTCTGGCCGAAGAGGGGCAAACCTTCCAGGGGCTCAAGGACGGCGTGCGTAAAGAGTTGGCGATTGGTTGGCTGGCTGAACCGGACCTCAGTTTTGCGGACATCGCCCTGCGTTTGGGCTTTGCCGATACCAGCTCGTTTTACAAAGCCTTTCGCAAATGGTCCGGTACCAACCCGGGGCACTACCGCAGTCTGATTTTGAGCGGTAGCTGAGGGATTACTTGTTCGCTTTGATGGTGGCTACATCTGCGGCTTTGACCTTGATTTTCTTGCCGGCGATATCCTCGAACTCATAAAAGCCGCTGGTACTTTTGGTGTTGGGCATGTCTTTGGTCAGATACTGCGTGCCGTTTTGCAAGGTCACCACAGTGGGGGTTGCGCAACCAGCCAGTGCCAAAACCGCCACCATGACCACTGGCAAACCGATAATGCTGATCTTCATACGACGTGTACCTTGAACTGTCTGCGAATTAAGTGTTGAGCCCGCTGAACGCTACGTCTGGATCAGCGATGGAAAAAGGGCCGATTTTTTCAGCGCGCTTTATACCAACCCTACGTTGGGTATTGAAGCGCAATGATATACAAGGCCAAGCGTGTGGCTTGCCTGATTACCTGTCGGTTCCCTGTCAGTTCAGCTCGTGCCTCTGCTCCTTGAGAGTGGTGATTATTAGACGCCTTTTTCAGACTTGGTTCGCTTAGACCTACGATTAAAACGGAATTTTCGTGTGGGTAGCTTCCGTAAAGCGCTTTACTGCATATATTTAACCCGCACCTATTTCTAAAAGGACTGTAGTGGATGTCTCGTGGGCCATTGGAAACGTCGAAAACCTCCCCGTTTGTGCGCGTGCGGGCCTTGCGTAACCGTGTGGGTTTGACGTTTGTCGCCTGTTTGTCGGTGCTGGCGGGGATGACCGATGCCATCGGTTTTCTGGCGGTCGGTGATTTCATTTCGTTTATGAGCGGTAACACCACACGGCTGGCCGTGGCCATAGCGCAAGGTGATACCCAGGTGATCTTGCGCCTCGGCTTTGCGGTACTGGCGTTTGTTGCCGGGAATGCGCTGGGAGTGGTTTTTGCACGCTGGGGTGGCCGCCGGGCTTTGCCCTTGATGCTGCTGATTTCGGCGTTGCTGTGCACGGCGGCTTTGTTGCCGTTGCAGTCTCAAGTGACGATATTGCTGACGGCGGTGCTGGCCATGGGCATGGTCAATGCGGCGGTAGAGCAGGTGAATGGCTTGCAGGTAGGGCTGACTTATGTGACGGGGGCGTTGTCACGTTTTGGCCGTAGCCTGGGGCGCTGGATACTGGGTGAGCGGCGGCCCAACTGGCATTTGCAGGTAGTGCCGTGGACGGGGATGTTGGCCGGTGCCGTCGCGGGAGCGGCGCTGGAGTCGCAATTCGGCATCCGGGCCCTGTTGTTCAGTGCGGGGTTGGCGGCGTTTCTGGGGCTGGTATCGCTAAAAATCCCGCGTAGCTGGCAACGTGATTACATGCCGCGGTAGCGCGTTCTTGTAGTCGCTGACGAGGAACGAAGGCTGCGATGCTACACCGTGAAAAATTCAGACTTAACTAAATAAAAGTACATCCCGTATATCTCGCAAAATTTTGGAACAATCTGCTGTCAGATCCTGGCTGTGGCTTTGTCAGTTAGCGTGTAGTTTGCCCGACGTTGTTATTAATGCATTGGCTTAAAACAAAATTAAAGGCCAATTGCTATTATTTTGTTCAAGGGGCTAAACATGCTGAGTAATGCGCCAGGAAAAACGTTTATCGCTGCATGCTTTGTTTGCGTTGTTTCAACCAGCAGTGTGGCCAGTACGGCACCTGCGGACCCACTGC
Source organism: Pseudomonas helleri (assembly GCF_001043025.1). GTDB lineage: Bacteria > Pseudomonadota > Gammaproteobacteria > Pseudomonadales > Pseudomonadaceae > Aquipseudomonas > Aquipseudomonas helleri. Next base: position 90,746 of record NZ_JYLD01000008.1, read on the forward strand.
ATATTGCCGGTCACTATAAGTGCGCGGGTTTTGACAGCCATGACGGCCCTTTAAAGGGGGATCTTGTATTGACGCTTGATGAAGAGGCCAGTCAGTTTGAGAAAAGTTTTGGCACTTATCGATTAACGCTCAATGTTGGAACTGAGCAAGTACCCATTACTTACTCGGGGTATGCCGCTGCGCAAGGGCAGTTATTGTCGATCTACTTTGCCAATGACAGCGCTGAGGCGCCGACAGACCGTGGCGTGGGGCTTGGCGTCATCACCCACGATCAGGACAGTCAAGGCCATTACACGACGACTCTGCATAAATCCTATTATCTGCCCGACTATATGCGCGGTAGCCAAGAGGGTTATGGGCCTGGTGGTCGAGGCACTGAAACGTGTATTAAAACGCCGTCTATTTAATACCCATAAAAAACCCCGGAGGTTATCCGGGGTTTTATCGGGCGGACGTTATCAGCTGTAGCTGTTAACTTTAACCAGGGCTTGCTCGGTTTGAGCTTTTTCCCAAGTCAGTGTCAATGTTTGCAGCACGCGCGCAATAAACTCTTTATCGGCAGCGGCTTTTTTGCCCACGTAGCCTTGGCCACGGCGGTACATCTTGAGATGAGCTCGCATGTGTGGGCGCTCTTTCTCGAATTGGGTTTCTTCCTTGCACGCAACAACCGGTTCAATACGTACAGTGCCTTCATTGCACACCCACAGAATGTGGTCGTTCAGCGTGTCTTTCTGAGCAGCGAAGAGTCGAGCCAGCTCGTTAACAGTCGGTTGATTATTCAGGTTCATAGCTAACTCCTTGACCACTCGTTGATCTGTCTAATTGATTCGCGCAACTGCACATGCAGCGCTACGTAATATCCATCTAAAGCAGATCTGGCCTTGAGTCCGGCAGATGTAGTAGTGAAATAAAACACTACAACATGCTGCTTACAGCGAGGGAGAGCAACGTTAACCAGGATGCTTGAGCGACATGTCGCATCACCACAAGCCTCTTGAGGACGTTTCGCTAGCCTCTCACGCCTTAAACTCGGACGATCAAGCCAGGTCAGCTTCATCAATTCTGCCTTGTGGGCAGTACCTATCCCGGAACAGCCCGACAGCTCGTCGAGCATGCTTGCAACAACCCTTTCCAGCGCTTCCGGTGGGGAAGACGTCTGCATAATGCGATGGGAAATTCGTGTCGTCAACAAATATGTAGTGTTTATTTTTAGGCACTACATATGTGACTGACGGGTCGTTTTTCAGCAAGCCGGTCATCCCCGGCAAGCGCTTGCGCCCGCTGTTGCAGGCTTAAAGAGGGCACGGGTGTTTGATTGGCCAAAACAGTCAGCCAGCTTGAGCGGTTTGACTATTGTTGTAGAGCCTTGCCGAGGCGACTATCAGTGGGACTTTTCACGGTTCCCACTCCAACAATAAAGACCGAGGGATTCTGCTGATGCGCGACTATCTGACCGCGATGAATGACTTTGACTACCAACGGACGGTGGCTGGTGCACTGAACGGCCATTTGTCTGCACTCAATGCCTGCGTTGAGTGCTGCGACCGGCACGCTTTGCCAGGGCGTATTGCACTGTTCTGGGAAGGGCGCGACGCCAGTAGCGCCACGTATACCTTCACCGATTTGCAGGACAAGGCCGCGCGCTTTGCCAGCTTCTTACTGGCCCAGGGCGTGAAGCAGGGCGACAAGGTGGCGGGCTTGTTACCACGCAATGTCGAGTTGCTGGTGGTGGTCTTTGCCACCTGGCGCATCGGCGCGATCTATCAACCGCTGTTCACTGCCTTCGGCCCCAAAGCCATTGAGCACCGTCTCAACAGTTCAGGTGCTGCGCTGGTGGTCACCGACGCGGTCAACCGGCCCAAACTCGATGAAGTCAACGACTGCCCGGCCATCGTCACGGTGGCGGGCGCCAAAGGCCAGGGCCTGGTCCGCGGCGATTTCAGTTTCTGGGCTGAGCTGGACAATTATCCGGCCGTCTGTGAACCGGTGCTGCTGAGCGGGGAAGACCCGTTTCTGTTGATGTTTACGTCGGGCACTACCGGCCCGGCCAAGCCGCTGCTGGTGCCGCTCAAGGCCATCGTCGCATTCCAGAGTTACACCCGCGATGCGGTGGATCTGCGCCCTGAGGACTCGTTCTGGAACCTCGCTGACCCAGGCTGGGCCTACGGGATTTACTTCGGGATCACCGGGCCGTTGTCGATGGGCCACCCGATCACGCTCTACGACGGGCCGTTTACCGTCGAAAGCACCTGCCGGGTCATCAAGAAATACGGCATTACCAACCTCACGGGCTCCCCGACCGCCTACCGCATGCTGATTGCTGCCGGCGAGGCGTTTTCAAGCAAGATCAAAGGCCAGTTGCGGGCTGTCAGCAGCGCCGGTGAACCGCTTAACCCGGAGGTCATTCGCTGGTTCGGCGAAGAGCTCAACGTCACCATTCATGATCACTACGGGCAAACCGAGGTCGGCATGGTGCTGTGCAATCACCATGGCCTGGAGCACCCGGTGCATATGGGCGCAGCCGGCTTTGCTTCGCCTGGCCACCGGATTGTGGTGCTGGATGACAACCATCAGGAGCTGCCGGTGGGGCAGCCGGGGATTCTGGCCGTTGATCGCAGCCAGTCGCCGATGTGCTGGTTTGGTGGCTATGAAGGTTTCACCACCAAAGCGTTTGTCGGCAATTACTACTTGAGTGGCGACACCGTGGAGTTGAACCCGGACGGCAGTATCAGCTTTGTCGGGCGCAGCGATGACGTGATCACCACCTCGGGCTATCGCGTCGGCCCGTTCGACGTAGAAAGCGCCTTGATCGAGCACCCGGCAGTGGTCGAAGCCGCGGTCGTCGGCAAACCCTGCCCGGAGCGTACCGAAGTGGTCAAAGCGTTTGTGGTGCTGAGCCCTCAATACCTGGGCGACGCGCAACTGGCCGAAACCTTGCGCTTGCACGTGCGCCAGCGTCTGGCGGCGCATGCCTACCCCCGTGAAGTTGAATTTGTCAGCGAATTGCCGAAGACCCCGAGCGGCAAGTTGCAGCGCTTTATTTTGCGCAATCAAGAAATCGCCAAGGCTGAACAGGCGCTAAGCGCCAAAGTTACAGCCTGAAATCCAGTCGTCAGGAACCCTTATGCAAATTGAAAACAAGGTATTTATCGTCACCGGTGGTGCGTCCGGATTAGGCGCCGCAACGGCAGAAATGCTGATTAAAGCGGGCGCCAAAGTGATGCTGGTTGATCTGAATGCCGATGCCGTGGCCGCCCAGGCGCGCACGCTGGGCGCGCAGAGTACGGTCGCCGATATCAGCCAGGCGGATGCCGCTCAGGCGGCCGTGGAGGCCACCGTTGCGGCATTTGGCGGGGTCAATGGCCTGGTCAACTGCGCCGGGATTGTACGCGGTGAAAAAATCCTCGGTAAAAACGGCCCGCATGGGCTGGAGAGCTTCAGCCAGGTGATTAACGTTAACCTGATCGGCAGTTTCAACATGCTGCGTCTGGCGGCAGCAGCCATTGCCGAAACCGCTGCGGATGCTGACGGCGAACGCGGGGTGATCATCAACACCGCGTCGGTGGCAGCCTTTGACGGGCAAATTGGTCAGGCCGCTTATGCCGCTTCCAAGGGCGCCATTGCCAGCCTGACCTTGCCTGCCGCACGCGAGCTGGCCCGTTTCGGGATCCGTGTGATGACCATCGCCCCCGGCATTTTTGAAACGCCGATGATGGCCGGCATGACCCCTGAAGTCCGTGATTCGCTGGCCGCCGGTGTGCCGTTTCCGCCGCGCTTGGGCAAGCCTGCCGAGTACGCGTCGCTGGTACGGCACATCATTGAAAACAGCATGCTCAATGGCGAGGTCATCCGTCTCGACGGTGCCTTGCGCATGGCCGCCAAATAAGAGGTGAGAAATGACTTTAGCCAATGATCCGATTGTCATTGTCTGCGCAGTACGAACGCCCATGGGCGGGTTTCAGGGCGACTTCAAAGGCTTGACCTCGCCGCAGCTTGGCGCCGTAGCCATCAGTGCGGCGGTTGAGCGCGCGGGCATTGCGCCGAGCAGCGTGGATGAAGTGCTGTTTGGCTGCGTGCTGTCTGCCGGTCTGGGCCAGGCGCCTGCACGTCAAGCCGCTTTGGGCGCCGGGCTGGACAAGGGCACGCGCTGCACCACGCTGAACAAAATGTGCGGCTCGGGCATGCAGGCAGCCATTCTGGCCCATGATCAACTGCTGGCCGGCAGTGCCGAGGTGATCGTTGCGGGCGGTATGGAGAGCATGTCCAACGCGCCGTATTTGCTGGACCGGGCACGCAGCGGGTATCGCATGGGCCACGGTCGGGTGCTCGATCACATGTTCCTCGATGGCCTCGAAGACGCTTACGACCGAGGCCGCTTGATGGGCACCTTTGCTGAAGATTGCGCACAGGCCCATGGCTTTAGCCGCGAGGCTCAGGATGATTTTGCGGTAGCGTCGCTGACCCGTGCCCAGCAAGCGATCAAGGACGGCAGCTTCGGCGCCGAGATCGTGCCGGTGCAGGTCACGGTGGGCAAAGAACAGCGTCTGATCAGCGATGACGAACAACCTCCCAAGGCCAATCTGGCGAAAATCCCGACGTTGAAACCGGCGTTCCGTGAGGGCGGTACGGTGACAGCGGCCAACTCCAGTTCGATCTCCGATGGTGCGGCGGCGTTGGTGCTGATGCGCCGCTCCGAGGCGCAGAAACGTGGCCTCAAGCCGCTGGCGGTGATCCATGGGCATGCAGCGTTTGCCGACGAGCCGGGGCTGTTCCCGACTGCGCCGATTGGCGCGATCAAGCGGTTGTTGAGCAAGACTGGCTGGGACCTGTCCGAGGTCGACCTGTTTGAAATCAATGAAGCGTTTGCGGTGGTGACTCTGGTGACCATGAGCGAGCTGGACATCCCCCATGACAAGGTCAACGTCTACGGCGGGGCGTGCGCGCTGGGGCATCCGATCGGCGCTTCGGGCGCACGGATTCTGGTGACATTGCTCTCGGCCTTGCGCCAGAAACAGTTGAAGCACGGTATTGCAGCTGTCTGCATTGGCGGCGGCGAAGCCACGGCGATTGCCGTGGAATGCCTGTATTAAGGAGTTTTATGCTGCCTACATCTGAACACATACAAATTCGCGAAGCGGCCCGGCAGTTTGCCCAAGAGCGCTTGAAACCCTTTGCGGCAGAGTGGGACAAGCAACATCGCTTCCCCCGTGAAGCGGTCAGCGAAATGGCCGAATTGGGCTTTTTCGGCATGTTGGTGCCCGAAGAGTGGGGCGGTTGCGACACCGGCTATCAAGCCTACGCGATGGCCCTGGAAGAAATCGCCGCGGGTGATGGCGCCTGCTCGACGATCATGAGCGTGCACAACTCGGTGGGCTGCGTGCCGATTCTCAAATACGGCACCGAGCAGCAGAAGCGCGAGTTCCTCATACCCTTGGCCAGCGGTGCCATGCTCGGCGCGTTCGCCTTGACTGAACCGCAAGCCGGTTCTGATGCCAGCGACCTGAAAACCCGAGCGCGTCTTGAGGGCGATCATTACGTCCTTAATGGCTGCAAACAGTTCATCACTTCGGGGCAAAACGCCGGGGTGGTGATTGTGTTCGCGGTCACGGATCCGTCGGCGGGCAAGCGCGGTATCAGCGCGTTTATTGTGCCCACCGATTCACCCGGCTACAGCGTGGCGCGGGTAGAAGACAAGCTGGGGCAACATGCTTCGGACACCTGCCAGATCCTTTTTACCGACCTTAAAGTGCCCGTGGCTAATCGCTTGGGCGAGGAAGGGCAGGGCTACAAAATCGCCTTGAGCAACCTTGAAGGCGGGCGCATTGGTATTGCTTCGCAGGCGGTCGGCATGGCCCGCGCAGCCTTTGAAGCGGCGCGTGATTATGCCCGTGAGCGGGTGACCTTCGGCCAGCCGCTGGTTGAGCATCAGGTGGTAGCGTTTCGTCTGGCAGACATGTCGACAGAAATCGCCGTCGCCCGGCAAATGGTCCAGTACGCGGCGGCTCTGCGCGACAGCGGCCAGTCGGCGCTGGTCGAAGCGTCGCAGGCCAAGCTGTTCGCCTCGGAGATGGCAGAGCGGGTGTGTTCCAAGGCGTTGCAAACCTTGGGAGGTTATGGCTATTTGAACGACTTCCCGCTGGAGCGGATCTATCGCGATGTGCGGGTGTGCCAGATCTACGAAGGCACCAGCGATATTCAGCGCATGGTCATTTCGCGCAATCTTTGAATTGAGGACGTTATCGATGAGCTACGAAACCATTTTGTTGGACATTCACGGGCAAGTAGGCCTGATCACGCTGAACCGGCCGCAGGCGTTGAATGCGCTCAACGCGCAGTTGGTAAGCGAAGTGAATCACGCCCTGGACGGCCTGGAAGCGGATAACAACATTGGCTGCATCGTGATCACCGGCTCGAAAAAAGCTTTCGCTGCCGGGGCCGATATCAAGGAAATGGCGGAGCTGACATACCCGCAGATCTACCTTGAAGACCTGTTCTCGGACAGCGATCGGGTATCGACCCGACGCAAGCCGATCATTGCTGCGGTGGCCGGTTTTGCCTTGGGCGGCGGCTGTGAGTTGGCGATGATGTGCGATTTTATTCTGGCCGGTGACAATGCCAAATTTGGTCAGCCGGAAATCAACCTCGGCGTATTGCCGGGCATGGGCGGCACCCAGCGCCTGACCCGCGCTGTGGGCAAGGCCAAGGCCATGGAAATGTGCCTGAGCGGGCGTTTGATGGATGCAAACGAGGCTGAGCGTTCGGGCCTGGTGGCGCGGGTAATCCCGGTGGATGAGTTGCTGGAAGAAGCCCTGAAAGTGGCTGCTACCATTGCCAAGAAATCCCTGCCGGTGCTGATGCTGACCAAGGAAAGCGTCAACCGTGCGTTTGAGGTCAACCTGACCGAAGGCGTGCGTTTTGAGCGCCGGGTTTTCCACTCGCTGTTCGCCACCCATGACCAGAAAGAAGGCATGGCGGCGTTCGTCGGCAAGCGCGAAGCGCAGTTCAAGAATAGCTAAGCGTCTGCGCAACCCACTGTAGGAGCGAGCTTGTCTCGCGATCTTTTGATCTTGATCTGGCCTTTGATCTGAGAGGCCCCGTCAACCATGTGTCCGGTCTCTACAGCTTTTCAAAGTGACGCGGCGTAAGGCCGGAACCCTAAGTGGCCGTTACCGCAGCAACGGATATGCACTCAAATCAAGAGCAACCCTCACCCTAGCCCTCTCCCGAAGGAGAGGGAACCGATTGGGGGATGCTGAAGATACTCGCTGTCCTGTTTGCTGTGCGACAGCACGGCATCGCAGACGGGGCATTGCGGGGTCAGATCAGGTAGTTCTTCAGCTCGCGGGCAATCACCATGCGTTGAATCTCGCTGGAACCTTCGTAGATCTGGGTGATCCGCGCGTCTCGGTAGTAACGCTCCACCGGGTAGTCTTCCAGGTAGCCATAACCACCATGAATCTGGATGGCTTTGGAGCAGACAAACTCGGCTATTTCCGAAGCAAACAGTTTGGCCTGGGAGGCTTCTGACAAGCACGGTTTGCCAGCGCTGCGCAGGCGCGCGGCGTGCAGGATCAACAGGCGGGCGGCGTTCAGGCGGGTTTGCATATCGGCCAGCATGTTGGCCACGCTTTGGTGCTCGATAATCGCCTTGTCGAACTGCACGCGATCACGGGCGTAGCCCAGCGCTGCTTCAAAAGCGGCCCGTGCAATGCCCAGCGCCTGGGCGGCAATGCCGATGCGTCCGCCTTCCAGGTTGGACAGGGCGATGGCCAGCCCTTTGCCGCGTTCGCCCAGCAGATTGGCTTCGGGCACGCTGCAGTTGTTGAGGGTGACGGCGCAGGTGTCTGACGCGCGAATGCCCATTTTGTGTTCAGTACGATCGACGATAAAACCCGGTGTTTCGGTGGGCACAAGAAAGGCCGATATGCCTTTTTTGCCTAGCTCCGGATCGGTTACGGCAAACACAATGGCCAGTTTGGCGCGCTTGCCGTTGCTGACAAATTGCTTGGCCCCGTTGATGACCCATTGGCCGTCGCGCAGTTCGGCGCGGGTACGCAAGTTGTGCGCCTCGGAGCCCGCTTGCGGTTCTGTCAGGCAGAAACAGCCGATGGCCTGGCCGCTCGCCAAGTCGGCCAGCCAGGTTTGTTTTTGCGCTTCGCTGCCGTATTTGAGAATCGGCCCGCAGCCTACCGAGTTGTGGATGCTCATCAGCGCACCCGTTGCACCATCACCGGCCGAAATCTCTTCGACGGCCAGCGCGTAGGCGACGTAATCGACATAGGTGCCGCCCCACTCCTCGGGGACGACCATGCCGAGCAGGCCCAACTCGCCCATTTTTGATACCAGCGCGTCGTCGATCCAGCCTGCTTTTTCCCAGGCTTGTGCGTGGGGGGCAATTTCGCCACGGGCAAAATCACGCGCCATGTCACGGATCATCACTTGTTCTTCAGTCAGTTCGAGGTCTTGCATGGCTTACACCTCGCTCTTTTTGAAGTTGGTGAAGAAGCTGGCGACGTGCTTGGGGTCCAGTTCGCTCAAGGTCGGCGGGTTCCAGTGCGGGGTCTTGTCCTTGTCGATAATCAGTGCGCGCACGCCTTCGATCAGGTCGCCGCGATCAAACCACTGGCGGTCCAGGTGCAATTCCAGCTCGAAGCATTGCTCAAGGGTCAGTTGACGGCCGTGGCGGAGCATTTCGAGGGTGACGGCCATGCCCAGCGGTGAGCGGGTTTCCAGCAGGTTGGCGGTCTCGGTGGCCCATTCGCGGTGTTGCGGTGCTGTCACGGCGCGCAGGTGAGCAACGATCTCGGGCACGCTGTTGTGGGCAAACACTTCATCAATCAAGGGCCGCAAGTTGGCCAGCGGCGCGTTGGGCAAGGTTTGCACGGCAAAGGTAGCCAGCAGCGCCTTGAGGTCTTCAAGGGGCGATTGGCGCCACTGGAGGTGGTCGAGGCTTTGATCCAGTTCAGGCAGTTTGCTGCTGTCGGTGTACCAGTCGGCCAGCCCGCAATACAACGCATCGCTGGCGCGGATTTGCACGCCGCTGACGCCCAGGTAGGTGCCGATCTGGCCGGGGGTGCGGGTCAGGAAGTAGCTGCCACCGACGTCCGGGAAGTAACCAATGGCCACTTCCGGCATGGCCAGACGGCTGCGTTCGGTGATCAGGCGCAGATCGCAGCCTTGTGCCAGGCCCATACCGCCGCCCAAAACGTAGCCATCGAGCAACGCGAGTAACGGTTTGGGGTAGTGGTGCAGCGTGCGGTCAAGGGCGTATTCCTCTTCGAAGAACACGGTGTGCAGGGTGTCTTTGCTTTTGTAGCTGTCGTACAGCGAGCGAATGTCGCCGCCCGCACAAAAGGCTTTTTCGCCAGCGCCGCGCAATACCACGGCCTTGATGTTGGCATCGCCTGCCCAGGCATCGAGCTGCTGTTGCAGGCTGCGGACCATAGGCAGGTCGAGGGCGTTGAGGCCGCTGGGGCGGTTGAGGGTCAGGTGGCCAATATGGTTGCGGACCTCGGCCAGTACCGTGCTTTGGGTCGGCTCGACATCCTGTGTCGGCGAGGATGAAACCTGAGCAGTCATCACTAACTCCCTGCTGTGCTTTATTTTTAGAATGTGTTCGCGGGCGAACGATGGTCGATGCTAACAGTGCAAATTTGCTGATGACAACCCGGATGCGTGCAGGCTTGGCATGCATTTTTGCATGGCTAACAAGCAGGTTTGCCCGCCTGCTATTGCGCCAACCAACCGCCATCGACGTTCCAGGCTGCGCCGCGCACTTGGCTGCCGGCTTCACTGCACAAAAACAGCACCAACTCGCCGAGTTGCGGTGGGGTGACGAACTCAAGTGACGGTTGTTTCTCGGCCAGCAGGTCATGCTGGGCCTGGTACGGGTCGATGCCCTGGCTGATGCGCTGGTCGATTTGCTTTTGCACCAGCGGCGTGAGTACCCAGCCGGGGCAGATGGCGTTGCAGGTGATATTGCTGGTGGCGGTTTCAAGGCCGACCACTTTGGTCAGGCCGATGACCCCGTGCTTGGCAGCCACATAGGCGGCTTTGCCGACCGAGCCGACCAGGCCATGAACCGAGGCGATATTGACGATGCGGCCCCAGCCGCGCTTGCGCATGCCGGGCAGGGTGAGGCGGGTACTGTGGAACACCGAGGACAGGTTGATCGCGATGATGGAATCCCACCGCTCGACCGGGAACTCTTCGACGCTGGACACGTGCTGAATGCCCGCGTTGTTGACCAGAATGTCGATGCCGCCGAATTCGCGTTCGGCGTAGTGGATCATGTCGGCGATTTGCGCCGGGTCGCTGACATCGGCCGGGTGATGTCCCACCTTGCCGCCAAACTGTTGCAGTTCGGCAATGACTTTGCTGGCGTCGCCAAAACCGTTGAGTATCAGGTCGGCGCCAGCCTTGGCCAGGCTTTGCGCGATACCCAGACCAATACCGCTGGTGGAACCGGTAACCAAGGCGGTTTTACCTTTCAGGCTCATGATCAATTCCTCAGGTGAGACACGGTGATTTCATCGATGAGGAAACTTAGCACGCGTTTCGCGACTGCGGATACGAAACGGCCCACCTAAAGGTGGGCCGCTTTCACGCAGAGCCTGGGGGGATTAGTCCTGGCGGCTGGTGACTTCCAGCAGGTGGTAACCGAACTGGGTTTTAACCGGGCCTTGCACCACGTTGATTGGCGCGCTGAAGACCACGGTGTCGAATTCTTTAACCATCTGGCCTGGACCGAACGAACCCAGGTCGCCGCCTTGACGGCTGGACGGGCAAGAGGAGTTGGCCTTTGCAACTTCGGCGAAATCAGCGCCGCCTTCGATTTGTGCTTTCAGTTCGTTGCACTTGGCTTCGCTGGAAACCAGGATGTGACGGGCAGTGGCTTTGGCCATGGGGAGTTACTCCTTTCAAGAAAGTGGTGAGCCTACCGGATTCAGTGGCTTTTTTCTCGGCAAAGTTCCCATGGGCTGATGATCCGGCGTTCAGCCTCAAAGGCCCTGGTTCTTCAAGCGTTGCGCATGCGCGATATACAGCGCCACGGGGTTGGCCTTGCGGCGAGTCATGCCGGCCATTTGATTGATGGTGTCCAGGTGGTCCATCTCATAATCCGATTGAATGACCGTGCCCAGGTGCGAGCTGAAGCGGCCAACCAGGCCGTCATTGGCTTTGCTTTCACGGGTAAAGAAGCTGGAAAACACGCGGCAGGCGTTGTGCATGGGATCAAACAGGTTCATAGATTCAGAGAGCGACGAGCCTTTGATAATGCCGCTCCAGGAGTAATAGAGCACGTCGTTGACCTGCGCCGCGCCCATACCGCCCCAAGTTGCTGGCAGGCCTTGCGGGTATTTTTTGTTGAAGTCGGCAACACCCTTTGAGGTCAGGGCATTGAGAGCTTCAAGTGAATGCTGGGGCAGTTTGGGTTTGCCGCTGAGTATCGACATGAAGGTGCTGAAGGCGGTGATCAGGGCTGCCGCCGCAGTCTCTGGCAATTGGCCGGGGGTGAAGGCCAGGCGCAGGCGGTCGGCAAGCTCGGAACCGTGATTGGGGCCGCTGACGGAGGTCACCGAGGCCACCGATTCAGGGTCGACAGCAGCGGCATAGCGTGCGGTGAGGGCGCCCTGGCTGTGCCCGATCAAATTGACCCGCTTGGCGCCCGTTTGCTGGCGCAGGTCATGGATGTGCGCGAGCAATTGTTCGCCACGGGTTTCGTTGTTGTGGGCGGCGGACACGGAGGCCGTGAATACTTGGGCGCCTGAATCGTGCAGCGCTTGCTTGATGCCGTTGAAGTAATGCAGTGGCCCGATCCGTTCAAAGCCGAACAGTCCATGGACCAATAAAAGGGGGTAGCGAGTGCTGGGAGTGCGGTACATGTTGTTTCTCCAGAGAGTGTTTTGAGGTCATAAAAACACCTTAGTCGACAACATGAAGCGGGCAGATTGGGTTGCAGGGTATTACCGTCGGCCGCGCCAGGCTGTGGGCCTTCAGGCAGAGCGGGTGCTGGATGATTCCAGGTGCGTGAGGGCGGTAATCTTTTAGAGCGGGGAGTGTTTCAGACGGCACCTGTCGGCTTGCCTGTCAGACGGGATCGACTTCGCGCAACCGTGGGCAGGGCCCAGCGGTGCGCATTCAGTCAGGCAGGACGATTTTTAGCTGGCGGCCAGCAGCGCACGGCGTTGCTGTTGCAGTTGGCTTGCCGCATCGCGCAGTAACTGCTCGGTGGCTTCCCATCCCAGGCAGCCGTCAGTGACGGAGACGCCGTAGCGCAGGTCGTTGCCCAGCGCTTGGCAACCCTCGAAAAGATGGCTTTCGAGCATCACGCCAATCAGCGAGTGATCACCTTCCAGGCGTTGCGCCAATACGTCTTTGAACACGTGCGGCTGGCGCAGAGGGTCTTTGCCGCTGTTGGCGTGGCTGCAGTCAACCATCAGGCGCGCAGGGATGGCGTTTTTTTCTAGACCGGCGCGGGCCTTGGCCACGCTGCTGCGGTCGTAGTTCGGGCCGCTGTGGCCGCCGCGCAAGACCAGATGGGTGTCCGGGTTGCCGGAGGTCATGATGATGGCCGGATGCCCTTGGCTGTCGACACCGAAGTGGCGGTGGCCGCGGGCGGATGAACGCATGGCGTCGCACGCGATGCCCACGCCGCCGTCAGTACCGTTTTTGAAGCCGACGGGCAGGTCCAGGCCGCTGGCCATTTCGCGGTGGATCTGGGATTCGGTGGTGCGCGCACCAATCGCCGCCCAACCCAGCACGTCGTCGAAGTAGCCGGCCGCCATGGGTTGCAGCAGTTCGGTAGACACGGGCAAGCCCATACGCAGCATTTCAATCATCAGCTCGCGCGACAGCGTCAGGCCGTGGGCCATGTCGTCGCTGCCGTCCAGATGCGGGTCGTAGGCCAGGCCTTTCCAGCCGATGGTGGTGCGGGGTTTTTCGACGTAGGCACGCATTACCAGCAACAGGTCATCGCTCAGGTCGCGAGACAGGGCGGCCAGTTGGCTGGCGTATTCCAGTGCCGAGACCGGATCGTGAAGGGAGCAAGGGCCAACGACTACTAACAGGCGGGAGTCTTCGCCATTGAGGATGGCGCGGATGGCTTGGCGCTGCTGACTCACCAACTGGCTGAGTTCTGCGCCCAGTGGCAACTGCTGTTTGAGCTGTGAGGCGCTGGGCAGGCGCTGGGTCAGGGCAGCTTTGGTGTCGGTGTGAGCGGTGTTTGGCAGAGCAGATACAGATGCGTTCATGGTGTGTGCTTCCTGGGCAGGCGGCGGGCTTTCCCGCGCGCTCAGCCCTACTGGGGTGTTCGACAATTGGCCAGACTGGCTGTGAGTTCATGCGTGCCACCGATGTGGGTCCGTTCGGAGGCGGCAGGCTGTCCCGAACGGCGGCTGATAAATCGCCAGGCAGTGCAAAGGTCGAAGCGGTAATAAGTGGTGTAGTTCATGTGTGCATTCCTCAAATAAGTCATTTTTTCAGGGGCTAAAAAAACAAAACCCCCGGTCGGGTAGCCGACCGGGGGTGAGAATTCTCTGGTAGGCGACCCCTTGAAAGTGGCCGCCGGATGGGTATCAGGCGCGCCAGTGGCTAAACCAATACCCAAAATAAAATCGTGCAGTCGAGTGTGCATTGTGCGTGCGCACAGCAGCAGCTTGGCGCTGGGTAGCGATCTGCTTGCTAATAGCTGTGTGTACGTTATGCAACATGTGTGTTCTCCACTGAATGGTCAGGAGCTTACTCGAGAGCGGTAGCGCGATTCAATTAAAAATTGCTATCACCTTCATGTGGAAAATGTAGCTGCCATGAGCGGTGGTCAGGATGCAATGCTTAGCTTATAGCCGTTTTGTCGGTTTATGTGCTTGCATCGCCAGAGGCAGCTAATCTCTTTATGTCGCTCAATCAAATTGGGCGCAGACTCACATCAGGCCGTCGCTTTTGTCTTCAGTTGAGTCGCCAGGAGAAGGGAGAATTATGCCGTCTTTCATTCCCAGCAATACCGCAACTTTATGGGCTTCTCCGCGTTTTCCTTTTTTACGCCCTGCAAGCACTTGATAGGTTGTCGCCGGGTCAACGCCATTTTCACGCGCGAACTGTTGAACAGACTTCCCTTGATGTTCAAGCCAAGCCTTGGCTTGTGCCGCAGTACGAATTCCGGCCATAGTTCAAAACCGTTCAATATTGTTCAATTATTGCAGACTATACCATCCTAATGGATGTTAAAAGTGGAGTCGTATATTCAGATGAATGGAATTGGTTCGCGTTTACGGCAAGAAAGAGAGCGTCTGGGCCTTTCGCAAAAAATATTTGGCGAAATCGGCGGGGTAGAAGCGAACGCCCAAGGCAAATATGAAAATGGCGACCGTGCGCCAAAAGCTGATTACTTGTCGCGTGTTGCAGCACGTGGCGTTGATGTTCTGTATGTGTTGACGGGCGCCCGTACGCCGACACTGGTCGATAACCTTACCCAAGTTGAAGAGCGGGTGTTGGTCACGTATCGCGGACTGCATAAAGACGATCAGGATGCCATTCGCCAACTAACCTCAAGCCTGGCGAAAATGTCGGTGGCGCAGCCGTTGCGCAAGCGTCAAGAGTCCAGCGATTGATCAGTGGCCCTGTGCGCTGGCGTATTGATTCATGAATGCATGGATAGGTAGGTCGGCTGACTGTTTTTTGTTAAGGTAGGCGGCACCAACTTAGACGCAATTTGCGAGGTGTCGACTTGATTCGGGTTCTGGTGGTCGATGATCACGATCTTGTGCGTACGGGCATTACACGAATGCTGTCGGATATCGATGGTCTGCAGGTCGTCGGTCAAGCCGAGTCTGGCGAAGAGGCACTCGCCAAGGCGCGTGAGTTGAAACCGGATGTCGTCCTGATGGATGTCAAGATGCCCGGCATTGGTGGCCTGGAAGCGACGCGCAAAATGATGCGCAGCCATCCGGACATCAAAGTCGTCGCGGTAACAGTGTGTGAAGAGGACCCGTTCCCGACGCGTTTGTTGCAGGCAGGCGCTGCGGGTTATATGACCAAAGGGGCTGGTTTGGCCGAAATGGTTCAGGCCATTCGCCTGGTGTTTGCCGGGCAGCGCTATATCAGCCCGCAAGTGGCTCAGCAGTTGGCGCTCAAGTCTTTCCAGCCTGCCAGCGATTCTCCTTTTGATGCCTTGTCTGAACGCGAGATCCAGATCGCGTTGATGATTGTCGGCTGCCAAAAGGTCCAGGTCATTTCCGATAAGCTTTGCCTGTCGCCTAAAACAGTCAACACCTACCGCTATCGCATTTATGAAAAACTCTCGGTTAAAAGTGATGTTGAACTGGCGTTGCTGGCCGTTCGTCATGGCATGGTTGATGCTGGCTGACGATGACTGACGTGTTTGATTCCAGTGCATTTCTGTCGACGTGTAGCGGCAGGCCCGGCGTGTATCGCATGTTCGACAGTGAGGCGCGCCTGCTTTATGTGGGCAAAGCCAAGAACCTGAAAAAACGCCTGGCCAGCTATTTCCGCAAAACCGGTCTGGCGCCTAAAACAGCGGCGCTGGTTAGCCGTATCGCGCAAATCGAAACCACGATCACCGCCAACGAAACCGAAGCGTTGCTGCTTGAGCAGACGCTGATCAAGGAATGGCGCCCGCCGTACAACATTCTCCTGCGCGACGATAAGTCTTATCCGTATGTGTTTCTGTCGGATGGTCAATACCCGCGCCTGAGCATTCATCGCGGTGCCAAGAAGCAGAAGGGCAAGTATTTCGGGCCTTACCCCAGCGCGGGGGCGATCCGTGAAAGTTTGAGCCTGTTGCAAAAAACCTTCATGGTCCGTCAATGCGAAGACAGCTATTTCAAGAACCGCACCCGGCCGTGCTTGCAGTACCAGATAAAGCGTTGCAAGGGACCGTGTGTCGGTCTGGTTGAGCCAGAGGTCTATGCCCAGGATGTGCGCCACTCGGTGATGTTCCTTGAGGGGCGCAGCAGTGCGTTGACGGAAGAACTCGGTAACGAGATGGAGCAGGCCGCCAGCACCCTCGATTTTGAGCGGGCAGCCGAAATTCGCGATCAGATCTCGTTATTGCGTCGGGTTCAGGACCAGCAAAGCATGGAAGGTGGCACCGGCGATGTGGATATCGTCGCGGCCTTCGTCAACCCGGGCGGTGCCTGCGTGCATTTGATCAATGTGCGCGGTGGTCGCGTGCTGGGCAGCAAAAACTTCTTCCCGCAGGTGGGGATCGAGGAGGAGGTGGCCGAAGTCATGGCCGCGTTCCTCGGGCAGTACTACATCAGCAGCCCCGAGCGCGATTTGCCGAGCGAGCTGATTGTTAACGTCGAACACGAGAGCTTTGCGGCTATCAGCGAAGCGATTGAAGCTCTGCGCGGGCGCGAGATGGCCATCAGTTATCGCGTGCGCGGTACCCGGGCGCGCTGGCAGCAATTGGCCGTGACCAACGCTGAGCAGGCGTTGAGCGCGCGTCTGGCCAACCGTTTGCATGTTGCCGCGCGCTTTGAAGCGCTGGCGCAAGTCTTGAAACTCGATGAAATCCCCCAGCGGCTGGAATGCTACGACATCAGCCACTCCAGCGGTGAAGCCACCGTTGCCTCTTGCGTGGTATTTGGCCCGGAAGGCCCAATCAAATCCGACTATCGGCGTTTTAATATCGAAGGTGTGACCCCGGGCGATGACTATGCCGCCATGCACCAGGCCTTGATGCGCCGTTTCAGTCGGCTCAAGGAAGGCGAGGGCAAGCTGCCCGATATCCTCCTGGTCGACGGGGGCAAGGGGCAGCTTTCGATGGCCCGTGACGTGCTCAATGAGCTGGCCGTACCGGACCTGATTTTGCTCGGCGTGGCCAAAGGCACGACGCGCAAGGCGGGCTTTGAAACCCTGTACCTGAACGATGCAGCCCATGAATTCACCTTGAAAGGTGATTCGCCGGCGCTACATTTGATCCAGCAGATCCGCGACGAGGCCCACCGTTTTGCCATTACCGGGCACCGTGCGCGCCGTGGTAAAACCCGTAACACCTCTACCCTGGAAGGGATTGCGGGGGTGGGGCCAACCCGTCGCCGTGACCTGCTGAAACATTTTGGTGGATTACAAGAGCTGTCTCGTGCCAGCATCGAAGAAATTGCCAAAGCACCCGGTATCAGTAAAAAGCTCGCTGAGTTGATTTATGCAAACCTGCACAGCGAGTAGAATGCTCCCTCACCTCGTAGCCAGTTGTGCCGATGAATATCCCTAATTTGATCACCGTTCTACGCGTTCTTCTGATTCCGTTCTTTATTCTGTTGTTTTACCTCCCGTACAGCTGGAGTTATGCCGCTGCAAGCTCTGTGTTCGCCTTTGCCGCGGCAACGGACTGGCTGGATGGTTATCTGGCCCGCCGACTTGAACAAAGCACACCGTTCGGCGCCTTTCTGGACCCGGTTGCCGACAAATTGATGGTGGCGGTCGCGCTGGTGTTGCTGGTGCAAGAACATCACAACTTCTGGCTGACCTTGCCGGCAGCGGTGATCATAGGCCGTGAAATTGTCATCTCGGCCTTGCGCGAGTGGATGGCAGAGCTGGGTGCGCGCGCCCAGGTTGCCGTGTCGAACATGGGTAAATGGAAAACAGCGGCGCAAATGCTGGCATTGGTCATCTTGCTGGCCAACCCGTCAGACTTCAGCTTCTGGGTCCTGATCGGTTATGGGTTACTGATGGTCGCGGCGGGGTTGACGCTGTGGTCGATGGTTCAATACTTGCGGGCTGCCTGGCCGCATTTGAAGACCACCTCGACAAAATAAATAAAACTTTTTGAATCAAGGGGTTGACGCATTCTTGGAAACCTATAGAATGCGCAACACCAAAACGCGGGAATAGCTCAGTTGGTAGAGCACGACCTTGCCAAGGTCGGGGTCGCGAGTTCGAGTCTCGTTTCCCGCTCCAAATTAAGATTTACAGAGTTCAGCAGAAGTCTGTAAATCGTTGAAAAAAGGACCTTCGGGTCCTTTTTTCGTTTCTTCGCACCTACTAAAACCATCGTTGTCGGGTGCGCTTACATCTCTCTTGGCCGTTGCGCCAGTGCTCTATTCCATCCTTCAATTCCATAATGTTTGGAATTAATCCCGCATTATCTTTCCCCTAATCCTGACTACAGTGACAGTTCTACTGATTGGGCGTTGGCATCCAACCTCCAGGCATGCATCTTTAAGAGGTCACTGGCATGGACATTAAACTCAAGGCACTGCTGGATCGCGAAGAGATTCGCGCACTCCGCACGCTTTACGCACACCATCTGGACAGCAACAATATCGCGGCGCTGGACCAGGTTTTTTCGGCAGACGCCGTGGTGGAGGTCACGGTCGGTAAGATGCAGGGCATCGACGCCATACGTGCTGGCCTGGCTGAGGCTTTCACGCTGTTCGATCGGGACAAGCAAGGGAGTTATCCCTTTATGCATGCCATTGTGAACCACTGGATCCAGTTGACCGGGCCTGATACGGCGCAAGGTCGCTGCTACTTGATCGATTTTGAAACGGCTTCGAAACCCGATCCAAACCCGTTGCTGTTGCTTGGTCTATATGCCGATCAGTACCAGCGAATCGACGGGGAGTGGCGCATCACCCATACCCGCCTTGAGGTGGTCTGGCCTGAGCGTAATGCCCGTGAATAAGCCACGATCAAGCTGGTAGGGGTGCGATCCCATTCTGAAAGCAACCCCAGGCCCTGGAGCCTCTAATGTCTGAAAACCCTTTTGACGGTATTCGCGAGTTTGTGTCTGCCGCTCAGTCACTAAGCTTCACGGCTGCCGCGCTTGAGTTGGGTGTGACCAGTTCGGCGGTGGGCAAAAGTGTCACGCGCCTTGAGGCGCGTTTAGGGGTGAAGCTGCTGCATCGCACCACCCGGCGCCTGGTGCTGACCGCTGAAGGCGAGGCGTATCTGGCCAGTTGCCTGCGGGTGATGGATGAGCTGGCCGAAACGCAGGGCTTTTTGACCACTGGCCAGCAAGCGCCTGTTGGCCGCCTGCGCATCGATCTTCCTGCAGCATTTGGCCGTCGACATATTTTGCCGACGCTGATCGACATGGCGGTGCGTTATCAGCAGCTTGATCTGTCCGTCAGCTTCAGTGAGCGGCTGGTAGATATCGTCAACGAGGGTGTCGACCTGGTGGTCAGAATCGGTGTGTTGAAAGATGACGCCGATATAGTTGCCCGCAAGTTGGGCAGCCAAAGCCTGCTGATTTGTGCGACCCCGGCCTATCTACAAGCGCATGGCACACCCCGGGCACCCGATGATTTGCTGCATCACGATTGCATTGTCGGCTGGCGTAATGGCACCCGCAAAACCTGGATGTTGAAGGACGAAAAGGGGCAAACCCATGAACATGAGGTGCGGGTCAAGCATGAGGTCGGTGATGGGGAGATGTTATTAAACCTGACCCTTGCCGGGGGCGGCCTGGCACAACTGCCCACTTGGCTGGTGCAAACGCCTGTTGAGCAGGGCCTGTTGGTCCCGGTGCTTGAGGCTTATGCTGGGGCTGAAATGCCGATAAACGTGATTTGGCCACGGACGCGTTATCTACAGCCCAAGGTCCGCATGGTCGTGGATGAACTGCTGGCGCTGGCACAACGTGATGCAGTGATTTTTCGACCGGACCTAAGCCTTGGGACCGTTTAAAGCAGTGACCTGAAGCGCCCCGGGCGGGCGCTTCAAGTGAGTACGGTTACTGGGCTGGCGTATAAAACGGGTAGTCGACGTAGCCTTTTTCGCCGCTGTTGCCGTAGAACGTTGAGCGATCAGGCAGCGCAATCGGCCAGTCGTTTTTCATCCGCTCGACCAGGTCCGGGTTGGCAATAAAGGGTCGGCCAAATGCGACCAGATCCAGCTCACCTGACGCCAGCGCCGCCTCGGCCGATTCGCGATCAAAGCCACCAGCAGCAATCAAGGTGCCTTGGTACGAATCGCGAAAGGTCTGGGCAAAACCTTCGGGCATGCGTTCGGCGCCAATGGTCAATTGATCGCTCAGGTGAACGTAGGCAATGCGCCGATTTTGGAGTTCGCGCGCGACAGCGACCCAGGTCTCGGCCTCATCATCAAAGGGTGCCATATCAAACAGCCGGCCAAAGGGAGAAACCCGCACCCCCACCTTGCTGCGACCGATTGCATCGGCGACCGCATCCAGGGTTTCCAGTAGCAGGCGAATGCGATTTTCAATGGAGCCGCCATAGCGGTCCGTACGGTCGTTGACCGTTGGATTGATGAACTGCTCAAACAGATAGCCATTGGCGCCATGGATCTCCACCCCGTCAAAACCCGCTTCAACCGCTCTGCGGGCAGCCAGGACAAAGTCGTGCTTGAGCGCTTCGACTTCTTCGGTCGACAACGCACGGGGAGGGCTGGCTTGAATCGGTCCGGGCTGACCGTCTTTGTCGTAGGCATAGGCCAGCGAATTGGCCGCCAACTTATTGCTGGAGGACACCGGGGCGCCGCCATCGGGTTGCAAGGTGGTGTGCGATACCCGGCCCACGTGCCAAAGTTGGGCGAAGATCTTGCCGCCGTCTTCATGCACGGCGCTGGTGACGTTTTTCCAGCCTTCTACTTGCTCTTGGGTGTACAGGCCGGGGTTGAACAGATAGCCGCGGCCCTGAAGGGAAACCGGAACCCCTTCGCTGATGATCAGCCCTGCACTTGCCCGCTGGCGGTAATAGAGCACCGTGAGCGCGTCAGGCACGGTGGTCAAGGCGCGTGCGCGAGTCATGGGCGCCATCACGACACGGTTCTTCAGTTCTATGCCCGACAGCGTGTAGGGAGAAAACAGAATGCTCATTAGGGGACCTCTGAAGTGGAGCGCTCCATGGCGCTGATCAGGGCCAATATACGGCGCCAAGCCCTTCAGATAATCGTCTGCACATTCCAAACATTCAGGCGCCCGGTTCCACAATCAACTGTGGCTGCGCGATTGTTACATACCGAAATAATTAAGAAGCTTAAGCTAATAATTAAATAGTATTTATTTTAGCTTTTTAAGATCGTTTAGCTTTATGCCTCTCTACAGCGTCGGGCTTTAAGTTCGGCGCTTTTTTGCATCAGGCTAACTGTTCTCAGGTCATGCGCTGACGCTCAACTTTTGCAGCCTGTGGGCGAACCAGATGCCCGTTTTCAAGCGGCGTTTGTCAGGAGCACCTGTGACAGTCATTCAACTTCCTTTGGCGGCGGAGCGAACTCCAACGCCACAAAGGCCTCTTCAAGTGCCCACCGAATTCGCCAGCCAGGGCGATGTGGTGCTTGAGTTTCGGGGCGTCACCAAGACCTACTCGGGGAAAAAAGCCGCCCCTGAATTACTGGCCGTCAGCGACGTCAGCTTGCAAGTGCGGCGCGGTGAGGTCTTGTGCCTGATGGGCACTTCAGGCAGCGGCAAGTCAACGTTGTTGCGCCACATTAACCGCCTGATCGAGCCCACCAGCGGTGATGTGTTGATTGACGGTCAGGCCATTAGCGGGCTGAACGACAAGGGCTTGCGGGATTTGCGCTCGCGCCGTATCGGCATGGTCTTTCAGCACTTTGGCCTGTTACCCCATCGTACGGTGCTGGATAACGTCGCGCTGCCGCTGGAGCTGCGCGGTGAACCCGAGCCGGTTCGTCATGCCGCTGCCACCTTGCAGTTACAGGCGGTGGGGTTGCAGGGGTGGGGTGATCATTATCCCCACGAGCTTTCCGGGGGCATGCAGCAACGGGTCGGTCTGGCCCGGGCCTTGGTGACAGAGCCTGACATCCTGCTGATGGACGAGCCTTTCAGTGCGCTGGATCCGACTATCCGCCGCGACCTGCAAAATCACTTTCTGGCACTGGCGCACGAGCGCGGCATTACCACCTTGCTTGTCACCCATGACCCGGCGGAAGCCCTGCGCCTCGCGGATCGCATCGCCGTGCTGCGCCATGGCCGTTTAGTGCAGGTGGGGACCCCTGAGGAGTTGCTCAAACAGCCCGCTGACGCCGAAGTTGCCGACTTTTTCCGTGATTCCCTGCCCACCCCTTCGGTAGCGCAAACGGCTGCCAGTGTCAGCCACCAGGCGTCCGGCAATGAGCCGCAGGGATCACCGGGTGCGCCAGGTTTGCGCGACTGGCAAGCCTTGTTACTGGGGCCAGCAGCGCTGGCTGACCGGGGCAAGGGCGGCTTGTTCTGGCTGACGTTTGCCGGTGAACTAGCCGCCTTGGCGACTTTAGGCCAAGGCATTCTCAGCGCATCGTGGCTTGCGGTACTGGCGGCGGTTGTAGTGTTCGCTGCCAGCCGATTCACAGCGTTGTCGGTCAGCCGCCAACCCGTGCGGCGCAATGCGTCGGGGTGGGGATTACCGCTGGCCGTGCTGCTGGTCAGTCAGGCGTTGGTGATCTGGCGTGTCTTAACCCCGGATACGGCCAACGCGTTGTTTGAGTTCCCGGCGAACCGGCAGTTGCTATTGCTGGCAGCCGACAGCATCGACCAATTTATTGGCTGGTCCCAAGTGGCGTTCGAAGGAGCGTTTGTTGGTGTGATCGTTGCGGTGCGCACTGTTATCGAGGGCATAGAGAGCGTCTTGGGTTGGTTGCCATGGTCGGTCTCGGCACTGGCGTTGGTGTTGCTGGCCTTGCGTTCGGCGGGGTTGGGGCTGGCCCTGACCAGCAGCGTTGCACTGCTCTACATCGGCCTGTTCGGCTTTTGGGAGCGCACCATCTCCACGCTGGCGCTGGTGGGTTCATCGGTCTTGATTGCCTTGGTCATCGGCGTGCCCACCGGCATTGTGCTGGCGAAACGGGCGCGGATACGTCGGGTGGTCACGCCGTTGCTGGATGCCATGCAGACGCTGCCCACGTTTGTGTATCTGATTCCTGCCGTGGCGTTCTTCTCTGTGGGCAAGACGCCTGCGGTCATTGCCACGGTCATTTTTGCCCTGGCACCGATGATCCGCCTGGCGTCGCTGGGTATCCAGGAAGTGCCCAAGGATGCCGTCGAGGCTGCTGTCGCCCACGGTGCCAGCCCTTGGCAAACCTTGGTCAAAGTGCAATTGCCGCTGGCGCGCCGTTCGCTGCTGCTGGGGATTAACCAGACCATTGTCATGAGCTTGTCGATGGTGGTGGTCGCTGCGCTGATTGGCGCGGGCGGGCTGGGCTACGACGTGATGACGGCGCTGCGCAACATCAAGGGCGGCGAGGGCATCCTCGCGGGGGTGGCGATTGTTCTGTGTGCATTAATTCCGGATCGAATCATTCAATCGAGCTTGCGCAAGCAAGATCGCGCGCACCATTAACTGTGAGATTTATCGTGAAGACACCTCTGTTGCGTTCTTTGGGGGCAGCCGCGCTGCTGGCCTCCCTGATTCTTCCGGCCAGTGCATTCGCCAAAGAAAAAATTGTCATTGGTGAGCAGAACTGGACCGGTGCCATTGCTATTCAGAATATCCTCGGCGAAGTGATCAAAAGTCGCCTCGATGGCGATGTCTCGTACCTGGCCGGTGACGTTCCGGTGCTGTTCAGCGCTGCCGCCAAAGGCGATGGCTCGGTGGACGTGCTGACGGATATCTGGCTGCCGAACCAGTCGGCGGCCTGGGCCAAATATGTCACGGGTGGTACGCGCTCACTGGTGCCGAACCTCAAACCCTATGCGGGCGAACAAGGCTTTTATATCCCGGGATATTTGCAGGACAAATACGGGGTTAAATCCGTCTACGATCTGAAAAAACCTGAAATCGCCAAGCTCTTCGAACCGTTGGGTGGCGGCAAGGCTCAATTGTTGGTCGGGCCGGCGGGTTGGGAGTCGACCTACATTGGTGAGATCAAGGCCAAGGATTATGGCTTTGCTGACAAGTTCGAGTCTGTGTCCACCGAAGCCTCCGTCACTTACGCCAAGCTGGCTGCGGCTTACAAGGCGGGGCGCGGCGTGGTGTTTTACGCCTACACCCCGGACTGGATCTTCTCGGCCTTTGACCTGCGCCGCCTGCAAGAACCTGCGTTCGATGGCTATGCCCAGGACAACAAAAAGGGTGACCCGCTGTACAAAGCTGACGGCTGCTGGAAGTTCATCAGCCCGACAGTTGACCCTGACTGGCTGAACAAGAGCCAGATCACCTGCGCTTATCCGGACGCCAAAGTGCATATCCTGGCATCAACTGCCTTGCAGAAACGCGCGCCAAAAATTGCCGAGTTCCTGCGCAACGTAGCCATTGACCCGGCGCAGTTGAATGACCTGATCCTGAAGATCGAAAAGCAAAAAGTACCGGCTGATATCGCGGCCAAAGAATGGATCAAGGCCAACCCTGCCACGGTTGATCAGTGGTTGGCAGCCCCGGCGCCTACCGTGAGTGCCAACCCATGAGCCACGCCTCCTTGCGTTTGCTGGATGGTGGCATGGGCCGCGAATTGCAGCGGAGCGGAGCACCGTTTCGCCAACCTGAATGGTCTGCGCTCGCGCTGATCGAAGCGCCTGAGTATGTGTTGGAGGCTCATCGCGCGTTTATTGCGGCCGGTGCCCGGATCATCACGACTAACAGTTATGCGGTTGTGCCATTTCACATCGGCGCCGAACGCTTCGCCGAGCAGGGGCTAACACTGGCGGGGCGTGCTGGGGCGCTCGCCCGCCAGGCTGCATCCGCCAGCAACGAGCCGGTCACGGTGGCCGGCTCGTTGCCGCCAGCCTTGGGCTCTTATCGACCGGACTTGTTTGACCATCAGCGATCGGTGGCGATTCATCGGCAGTTGATCGCGGGGCTTGAGGCTCATGTCGATGTCTGGCTGGCGGAAACCCAAAGCTCCATCGCTGAAGTCCGCGCGGTAGTGGAGGCCCTGGACAAAAATCTAAAACCGCTTTGGCTGTCGTTTACCTTGCTGGACGAGGTCGGTGAGCCACCACGCTTACGCTCGACTGAAGCGGTCGCCGACGCCATACGGGCGGCGGTTGAATTGGGCGCAAAGGCGGTGCTGTTCAACTGCAGCCAGCCGGAAGTCATGGGCGCTGCGCTGGCGCAAGCGCGGGAGGTACTTGAACAACTGGGTCAAACTCTGGAGCTGGGGGTTTACGCCAATGCCTTCCCCCCTGTCAGCAGCGAAGCCAAAGCCAATAGCACGTTGCTTGAGATTAGAGGTGACCTTGGTCCTGAGGCTTACCTGAGTTGGTCCAGAACCTGGGTGGCGGCCGGTGCCAGCATTGTGGGTGGATGCTGCGGCATAGGTCCTGAGCACATCGCGCAGTTGCATTCGAGTTTATTGCCGGAAAAAGAGAAGGGTGGCGCATGACTGATTTTAATGAAGAGGCACTGGCTGAACAGGCGACCTTTGGTGCCGGTTGTTTTTGGGGCGCAGAGG
Organism: Pseudomonas helleri; assembly: GCF_001043025.1. GTDB lineage: Bacteria > Pseudomonadota > Gammaproteobacteria > Pseudomonadales > Pseudomonadaceae > Aquipseudomonas > Aquipseudomonas helleri. The sequence goes on from NZ_JYLD01000008.1 coordinate 116,054, forward strand.
CGTCGTTCCGGGCATTGCTGGGAGTGCTCGACAGCCGGGTGGGTTTTGCCCGCTTTGCCGAGGATGAGTCTGCGTTGATCGAGGTGGTACAGGTCGACTTCGATGCCCAGGTGATTACCTACGATCAACTGATTGCTCACTTCTGGACCGTGCACGATCCCGCTTCTGTGGACCGTCAAGGTGCAGATGTCGGCATCAAATACCGCTCAGCGCTGTTTTTTGGGAGTGAAGAGCAGGCGAAGGTCGCATCTGTTGCAAAGCAAGCGCTGGAGGCGTCGGGAACGTTGAGCCGGCCTGTCGCGACGGTAATCGTGCCGTTAGTTGAGTTTGTGCTGGCCGATGAGGAGCATCAGCAATACCTCGAAAAACATGGCGGCAGCTGTTCCATTTAATCCATTTCAGCAAAACAGATTGTGCGGTTACGCCCGTGTGCTTTGGCTTCATAGACCGCTATATCGGCCTGCGCCAGTAGATGCTCAAGCAGTATTCCGGCTTCGTGTCCGTTCAGCGCCATGCTTGAAACACCGATGCTGACGGTGATGCTCTCACCGGCCACCTGGACCCGGGAAATATGCTGGTGTACCCGCTTGGCCGCGCGTGTTGCGCCTTCAAGGTCCGAGTTGGGCAGCCACAGGGCAAACTCTTCGCCGCCATGGCGAATGACACTGTCCTGCGCGCGAGCACTGTCTAACAGTTGTTGGGCCACGTTGCGCAACACATTGTCGCCCTCGGCATGGCCAAACCGGTCGTTGATCTGCTTGAAAAAGTCGATGTCTATCAGCAACAAACTGCTGACCGATTGACTGTTTGCGGTGAGCATCCACTGTTTGACATTGCGCGTCAGGGCACGCCTGTTGCCCAAGTTGGTCAGTGGGTCTGTCAGGCTCAGGTGGGCGAACTTGTCTGCTTTGATTCGGGCTTCTTGCGCATACTCGCTCAATTGAGCATTGGCATACTGCAGTTCAGCGTTGACTTCAGTCAGTTGCAAGGCGGTCTCTTGGGCATGTTGGCGTGCCTTGAGCAACTCGGCTTCAAAGCGTTGTCGCTCTTTGGCGACGAAAAACACCCAGATCACCACCTTTTCGCTCTCGGTCTGACTGATCCGCGCGTTCGTCATCACCGGTAGCAGTTGCCCATTGGTGGTCAGCAATTGCAGGTACAGCTCGCTGAATTCACCATTTTTAAGCAGCATCGGCCAGGCATAGCTGTGCAGAAAAATACGCGAAGCGGGTGGGAAGTAACTGTCCAGATAATCGCAGTTTTCAGGCGCCACCAGTTGCCTGAAGTCCCGATTGGTATGCAGTACGTGACCATTACAGTTTGTGACTACTACCGGGCAGGGCAGCCGCTCAAGGTAAAACACAACTGTCGCTCCCTGACAGATAGTGACGTATAGCCGAAGCCACCTGATCTGGGTGACTCATGTGGGCGCAATGCCCGGTGACGTCCAGAACTTGCAGGACGCTGTGTTTCAGATGTTTGTTCAGGTACTCCCCGACGGACAGGGGCACCAGCGTATCGCGGCGATGTTGCAGAATGAGGCTGGGTGTTGTGCAACGGCCCAGCGCTTGGCGAATGTCGGAGAAGAAAGTGGCCTGGGCGAATTGCCGCGCCATGACCGGGTCTGTTGAGCAGAAACTGCCTGCCAACTGAGCCGTGATCGGCGAATCTGCCTGTGAACCTGCCACGACGGGGGCAAAGTACTCTGCCCAACCGATGTAGTTTTGATCCATGAGGGCCAGCAACCCTTCGAGGTCTGCTCGCTCGAAGCCGCCACTATACGCGGGTGGGTCGTTCAAGAAACAGGGCGAAGGCCCCACCAGGACCATTTGTGAGAAAAGGTCAGGGCGTTGGATCGACGCCAGGATGCCGATGCTGCAACTGACGGAGTGCCCGACGAAGATCACGTCTTTGGACAGGCCCAAAGCGTCGCACACCTCGATCAGGTCCTGCGCATAACCGGCCAGCGAGCTGTACCTGAGCGCATCAAATGCTCGCGCATCCGAGCTGCCGCTGCCCACATAGTCGAATAATATTTGCCGGTGGGTGGTGGCAAACTCCGGCGTCAGGAGATGCCACATGTCCTGATTACAGCCAAATCCATGGGCGTAAATGATGACCGGTGCATCGGGGTTCGCGTGGGGCAATTGCTTAACGTTGTTGCGCTGGATGATACCCACTTCTGCAACACCTCTGTTAAGGGGGCGGTGATCAGAGGCCACAACACAGTCCAAGGTTTGTGTCGACAATATGGCGTCAGTAACGCGTCAGTATAACGAGGGTGATGGCAAAACGGCATCCTTGGCTGGGATGCCCGCGAAATCAACAGATCGCAGCCTGCAACTTTACTTGCAGGCTGCGTGAGGGCTCTCTCTATAAAGCGGCGGTGCACAAGGCGTGTTTTTTCTCCGGGCCTGGCACGTCATGAAGGGATATGCGCGATGTTTCTGGCAGTGCCAAGCCGCCTGCCAGGGCGAGTACCGCAACGGCCATCAGGTAAAACGCTGGCGACAGATTACTGCCGGTGGTGCTGATGAGCCAGGTGGCTACCAGCGGTGCGGTACCGCCAAACAAGGTGTAGGCCATGTTGTAGGTGATGGCCGAGGCGGTGTAGCGGGTGCGGGTCGGGAAGGTTTCCGAGAGCAGGGCGGCGGTCACCACGCCACACAGCACCGCGCCAATCGCCAGCAGCATGACGCCGATGACAGACGCCGCGAACCCGCCGGAGCTGGCCATCAGGAACGACGGGTACACGGCAACGATCAGCAGCGCTCAGGCGGTCATGACCGTGGCTCGACGCCCCACCCGGTCGGAATACAGCCCGGCCAGCGGGCAGATGGCGGCGGCGAAGATCAGGGCAATCAACGACACCAGCAAGGCCATGGCACGGCTCAAGCCGCCAGCCACTTGCAGGTAGGTGGCGAAGTAGGTGGTGAACATATAGAACGATAACGCCGTCAGCGATACAAAGGCGCCCAGACAGCAGATGGCAGCCCCATGGTTGCGCAAGGTTTCTTTGAGTGGCGAATGGGCGACGTCGTGTTCTTCGGTGACCGCCTGGAACGCCGGGGTTTCATCCAGCTTATTGCGCATGTACAGGCCGACCAGCCCCAGTGGCGCGGCAATCAGAAACGGCACGCGCCAGCCCCAACTGCTCATGGCTTCTGCCGACAACGAAGCCTCAAGGGCATAAGCCGCAACGGCCGCTGCGGCGAAGGCGGAGAACGTCGACACCGGCACAAAGCTGCCGTACCAGGCCCGCTTATGGTCCGGCGCGTGCTCCATCAAATAAGCGCACGCGCCTGCGTATTCGCCGCCCGCTGAAAAGCCCTGGGCGCAACGGATCAGCGTCAACAGAATCGGCGCCATTACCCCGATAGCCGCATAGGTGGGCAGCACGCCGATCAGGGTGGTCGCCGCGGCCATCAGTAAAATGGTCATGGCCAGGGTTCGCTTGCGGCCGATGCGGTCGCCGAGCATGCCGAAAATTACCCCGCCCAGGGGGCGAAAGGCAAAGGCAACCGCGAACACGGCAAAGGTTTTGAGCAGCGCCGCACTGGCGTCTTCACTGGGAAAGAACTGCTGGGCGATGGTGGTTGCGAGAAAGCCATACACCGCGAAATCAAACCACTCGACAAAGTTGCCGATCGAGGCCGCGACAATCACTTTTCTCAGCGTTTTAGGGCTGACGTGCCCGGTTGTGGTGCTGGTCATATGAGCCTCGATAATGGATCCGTGATCGATCGATTATCGGGGCAGCCCTGAGGGGGGAACGCTTCAAAAGTGCCCTCGACGTATTCAGGAACGACGCTGGGCCTTGTCAGTTTGTGTCAAAAAAATAGTGATCAAGGCGCGGATCACTGCGGGCAACGCTTCCAGGTCGCGGACCAGAATGCTGCGCTCACGTACGCGCCAAGGTTCATCGAGTTCGACGATGTGCAAGCCCATGGTGTGCTGATGACGCCGGGCCGAGGATTCCGGCAGGATCGCCAGGCCGACTCCGGCTTCAACCATGCGGCACATGGCCTCGAAGCTGTAGACCTTGATGCGCATATTCAACGTCTGGCCGCTCAGAGCGACTTGTTCATTCAAAAAGCGCAGCAGCGTGGTGCCTTCATGCAAGCCGATGTGGGGATAGGCCAGGGTCTCGGTCAATTTGACCTTTTTGCGTGCTGCCAGTGGATGGTCGAGCGGGGTGACCAGAATCAACTGGTCGGTGCTGAAATGGATGACCTGCAAGCCATCTGCCTTGATCGGCCCGGCGATGATGCCCAGGTCGGTGGAGCCGTCCATTACGCCGCGCACGATGTCACGACTGAGTCGCTCCTGAAGGTCGACGGTAACGCCCGGTCGTTCAGCGAGAAACCCGGCAAGGATTTCCGGCAAGAATTCGGTCGCGGCCGTGGTGTTGGCGAAGATCTTGATATGCCCGCTGGCTTCGGCTCCGTACTCGGTGAACTCGTTTTTCATGTAGTCCACCTGGCGCATGATCACCCGCGCATGGTGCAAAAACAGCTTGCCTGCGGGTGTCAGTTCTACACCCCGGCTGTCACGGTACAGCAGGCGGCTGGCCAGGCTTTCTTCCAGGCTTTTGATGCGCGCACTGGCCGCCGCAGGGGACATGAACGCCTTGCGCGCGCCTTGGGTCATGCTGGGGGATTCGGCGATTTGAATGAACAGGCGCAGGTCGACTAAATCGAAGTGCATGGCAGATTTCCGCTGGGTGTGAGTGCTGACCTACAACATTGGCGTTAAGCAAATCCGAACGCCCCCTTACGAAAACGCAGATTCACAGATCACCGGGCTTTTAGCAATCTTGGCTAAAACAACAAGCCACGGGATATTACCGATGAGCGATAACGAACTGTCCACCTGGATCGGTCGTACTGAAGAGATCCACGATCACATCAGTCTCAACCTGGTCACCCGCATCGCCGCGACGTTGGGCGAGCGTGTGCCACACGCTGGCGAGCCCTTACCTGCGCTGTGGCAATGGTGCTTCTTCCAGCCGGCCGTTGAGGCGAGCGGCCTGGGCGGCGACGGGCATCCGGCCCGGGGTGGTTTTCTGCCCCCGGCGCACAACCGCAACCGCATGTGGGCGGGTGGGCGTTTTGAGTTTTACGCACCACTGAAAGTGGGTGCTGACGCAACGCGGATTTCCACCATCACCAACGTGCAGGAAAAACACGGCAAGACCGGTTCGCTGCTGTTTGTCACGGTCCAGCATGACTACCTGCAAGACGGCCAACTGGCGATCCGTGAAGAGCAGGACATCGTCTACCGCGAACCGACGCCGCCTAAATTGAGCAGCGGCGAGCCGTTGCCTGCTGGCACTTGGCAGGAGTCGGTCGACCCTGATCCAACCCTGCTGTTCCGCTATTCCGCCGTCACCTTCAATGGTCACCGCATTCACTATGACTGGCCTTACGCGACGCAAACTGAGGGCTATCCGGGGTTGGTGGTGCACGGGCCGTTAATCGCCACGCTGGCACTGCGGGCATTTTGCCGCGCCAATCCGGATGCGCGTTTACGCGGTTTTACGTATCGCGGCCTGCGCCCATTGATTGCCCCGCAGCCCTTTGTCGTGGGCGGGCGTGTCAGCGCTCAGGGCAAGGCGCAAGTGTGGGCAGGCAATGCACAGGGCATCGCCCAGCAAGGCGAAGTGACCTTCGACTGACCGTGGCATTCAGCACAATAAATACAACAAGGACCTGAGATGAATCCGTATCTGAACGACGATTACAACGCCATTCGCGAGGGCGTGCGCGCCTTGTGCGCCGAGTTCCCGGCCGAGTACTGGCGCAAGATCGACGAAGAAAAGGGCTTTCCTGAAGCGTTTGTGGCCGCCATGACCGAGGCGGGCTGGTTGTCGGCAATGATCCCCGAAGCCTACGGCGGCTCGGGTTTGGGCCTGGCCGAAGCGTCGATCATTCTCGAAGAAGTGAACCACTGTGGCGGCAACTCCGGCACCGTGCATGGCCAGATGTACAACATGTTTACCTTGCTGCGCCATGGTAGCGAAGAGCAAAAAAGTCATTACCTGCCCAAGCTGGCCAGCGGCGAGTTGCGCTTGCAGTCCATGGGCGTGACTGAGCCCACCACCGGCACCGACACCACCAAGATCAAGACCACCGCCGTGCGCCGTGGCGATAAATATGTGATCAACGGGCAGAAGGTCTGGATCTCGCGGATTCAGCACTCGGACCTGATGATCTTGCTGGCGCGCACCACGCCGCTGGCTGAGGTCGAGAGAAAGGCCGATGGCATGTCGATTTTCCTTGTCGACTTGCGCGAAGCCATCGGCAACGGCCTGACCGTGCAGCCGATTGCCAACATGGTCAATCACGAAACCAACGAGCTGTTTTTCGACAACCTGGAAATCCCGGCCAGCAGCCTGATTGGCGAAGAGGGCAAGGGCTTTCGCTACATTCTCGACGGCCTTAATGCCGAACGTACGCTGATCGCCGCCGAGTGCATCGGTGATGGCCGCTGGTTCAACGAAAAGTCTGCGCAGTACGCCCGTGATCGCGTGGTGTTTGGCCGTCCGATTGGCCAGAACCAGGGCGTGCAGTTCCCGATTGCCGAAGCCCATATCGAGCTGGAAGCCGCCGACCTGATGCGCTGGCGTGCCTGTGACGAGTACGACAACGGGCGCAACGCGGGGGCGGCGGCGAACATGGCCAAGTACCTCGCGGCCAAGGCCAGTTGGGAGGCGGCCAACGCGTGCATGCAAACCCATGGCGGCTTCGGTTTTGCCAACGAATACGACGTTGAGCGCAAGTTTCGCGAGACCCGCCTGTACCAGGTGGCGCCTATTTCCACCAACCTGATCTTGTCTTACGTGGCTGAGCATTTGCTTGAACTGCCGCGTTCTTTCTGACCACGGTCTTTCGTCTTTCATGGGGAACGCTGCATGAGTCAGCACACGCAAGCGCTTACAGAATTTTTGGCCAATTTGCATTACACGCAATTGCCTGAAGCGGTCATTGATCGCACTGAAGAGTTGTTTCTCGACTGGCTGGGCTCAGCACTGGCCAGCCAGGGCATGCACCCGATTCCGCTGTTCGAGCGCTATGCCGCGATGATGGGCCCGGCCAGCGGCCCGTCCGGTATTTTGGTCAACGGCAAAACCAGTTCTGCGTATTTCGCCGCATTGGTCAATGGCGCCAGCTCGCACCTGGTTGAGCAGGATGACCTGCACAACAGTTCGGTGCTGCACCCGGCGACCGTGGTGTTCCCGGCAGTGCTGGCGGCGGCTCAGGCACTGGGTAAAACCGGGCGCGAATTGATCGTTGCGGCGGTGGCCGGGTATGAAGCGGGCATTCGTATCGGTGAATTCCTCGGGCGCTCGCACTACCGCATCTTCCACACCACCGCCACGGTAGGCACGCTAGCGGCGGCGGTGGGTGTTGGCAAGTTGATGGACTTTACCCAGGAACAATTCACCCACGTACTCGGCACGGCCGGTACCCAGTCGGCAGGCTTGTGGGAGTTCTTGCGTGACGCCGCAGACTCCAAACAATTGCACACTGCCAAAGCCGCTGCCGATGGCCTGCTGGCAGCCTACCTGACGGCTGAAGGGCTGAGCGGCGCACAGAACATTCTGGAAGGCGAGCAGGGCATGGCGGCCGGTATGTCCAGCGATGCGCAGCCAGGCAAGTTGTCAGACGGTTTGGGCACACGCTGGGCGCTGGTAGAAACCTCGTTCAAGTTTCACGCCTCGTGCCGACACACGCATCCGGCCGCCGATGCACTGCTGGCGCTGATGCAGCGCGAGCAACTAGGCGCTGAGGACATCGCAGGGGTCACCACGCGCGTGCATCAGGGCGCCATCGATGTACTGGGCCGCGTGCAGGTGCCGCAGACCGTGCATCAGGCCAAGTTTTCCATGGGCACGGTGCTGGGTTTGATCGCTGTGTATGGCAAGGCCGGATTGCCGGAGTTTCATCAATACGCGCTGACCGATTCGCGGGTGAGCGATGTGCGCGACAAGGTGCGCATGGTGCTGGACGAGGAAGTCGACGGGGCGTATCCGCAACGCTGGCTGGGCCGGGTCGAGGTCACCACGCTGGCCGGTCAGACCTTGCACGGGCGCATCGACGAGCCCAAGGGCGATCCGGGCAATACCCTGAGCCGCGCTGAACTGGAAGACAAATTTCGCCGCCTGCTGGCGTTCTCCGGGGCACGCACTGACGAGCAGGCGACTGGCCTGATCGGGCTGGTCTGGAACCTGCGCGAACTCGATGACTTGAGCGCGTTGACGCGAACCACAACTTTTGCCGGGAGCGCAGCATGAACGACAACACCACCAAACCCCGCCCGCTGGACGGCATTACCGTGGTCAGCCTGGAGCATGCCATCGCTGCGCCGTTCTGTACCCGGCAGTTGGCCGATCTGGGCGCACGGGTGATCAAGGTTGAACGCCCTGGCTCCGGTGACTTTGCCCGCGACTATGACGAGCGCGTCAATGGCCTGGCCTCACACTTTGTCTGGACCAATCGCTCCAAAGAGAGCCTGACCCTTAACGTCAAGCAGGACGAGGCCGGGCAGGTGCTCGACAAGCTGCTGAGCACTGCTGATGTGCTGGTGCAGAACCTTGCACCAGGCGCCGCGCAACGCATGGGGCTGTCGTTTGCTGACCTGCATGAGCGCTTCCCGAGGTTGATCGTCTGCGATATTTCCGGTTACGGCGAAGGCGGGCCTTACGAGCAAAAAAAAGCCTACGACCTGCTGATCCAGAGCGAGGGCGGATTTTTGTCGGTGACCGGCGGGCCGGGTGAAAACGAGATGGCCAAGGCCGGCTGTTCGATTGCCGATATTGCCGCAGGCATGTATGCCTACACCGGCGTGCTCTCGGCATTGTTGCTGCGCGACAAGACCGGCGAGGGCAGCCGTGTCGATGTGTCGATGCTGGAAAGCCTGGTGGAGTGGATGGGTTACCCGCTGTATTACGCCTACGAAGGCGCGCCACCACCGCCCAGAGCGGGCGCCGCCCACGCGACGATTTACCCCTACGGACCGTTCCCCACAGGGGATGGCGGTACGGTGATGCTCGGCTTGCAGAACGAGCGTGAATGGCAGCAGTTTTGCGACAAGGTGTTGCTGAGACCTGACCTTGCGCGCGACTCGCGCTTTAATGCCAATGCGCGTCGTTCAGAGAACCGTGCCGAGTTGCGGGCCCTCATCGTTGAGACGTTTGCCCACATGACGGCTGAACAGGTATTTGCACGGCTGGACTCGGCGTTGATTGCCAACGCCCATGTCAACGACATGGCCGGGGTCTGGGCGCATCCACAACTGCAGGCGCGTGATCGCTGGCGTGAAGTGGACAGCCCGTCCGGCAAGTTGGCGGCGCTGCTGCCGCCGGGTCGTAACACGGCATTTGAGCCGCGTATGGATCCGGTGCCGGGTTTGGGCGAACACACCGACAGCGTGCTGGCGGAGTTGGGTTACAAGGCGCATGACATTCAGCGCCTACACGAACAAGGAGCGGTGTGAGGCTGGCGCCTCACACCTCCTGCATGGAGCAGTTCATGGACAGAAGTACTATCCGCTCGGCACTGTTTGTGCCGGCCACCCGGCCAGAGCGCATCGACAAAGCGCTGGGCAGTGGCGCCGATGCGGTCATCGTTGACCTTGAGGACGCCGTGGCGGAACACCTCAAGGTTGAAGCGCGCAGCAATCTGCAGGCGTATCTGGAGGCCAACCCACAGGCGCGCATTCTGGTACGTATCAATGCGCCAGCGCATGAGCAGCAGGCCGCTGATCTGGCCTTGTGTGCTCGCTACTCCGGCGTGATCGCCGTGCTGCTGCCCAAGGCAGAAAGCGCCGAGCAGGTGGAGCGGGTGGCAGCGTGCGCCAAACCGGTGTGGCCCATCATCGAGAGCGCCAAAGGCCTGCTTGAGTTACCGGCCATTGCCCGTTCCAACGGGGTCGAGCGCTTGAGTTTTGGGGCGCTGGATCTGGGCCTCGACCTGGGCTTGATGAGTGGCACTACTGGCGCCCAGCGCATGCTCGATCAGGCGCGCTACGCCATCGTCTTGCACAGCACCCTGGCGCATTTGTCGCCGCCCCTGGACAGCGTTTTCCCCGACATCAAAAACACTGAAGGCATGACTTGCATGGCTGCCGATGCCCGGGACATGGGCTTTGGCGGCTTGCTGTGCATCCACCCCAGCCAGGTGGCACTGATTCACGCGGCCTTTATGCCCGGCCCTGAAGAGCTGGACTGGGCGCGCCGGGTGCTGGATGCGGTGGCGGCTGGCGGCGGGGTCTATGTGGTCGATGGGCAGATGGTTGATGCGCCCGTCATCGGGCATGCCCGCCAAGTATTACATCGGGCCGGCGTGACGCCTGCCTGAGTCAAAAGCATCACCACGAAAAACTAAGCACGACCAAACAATAACAACAAGAGGTACATGCCCCATGTTTAAACACACCCTCAAGGCTTTGGCCTGCGCCCTGCCACTGTATGCCGGTCTGGTAAGTGCGGCAGATCCCATCAGTATCAAATTCGCCCACGTGGTTGCCGAACACACGCCCAAGGGGCAGGGCGCCCTGATGTTCAAAAAGCTGGCTGAAGAGCGTCTGCCAGGCCAGGTCAAGGTCGAGGTATACCCGAACTCGTCGTTGTTTGGTGACGGTAAGGAGATGGAAGCGCTGTTGCTCGGCGACGTGCAGTTGCTGGCGCCATCGCTGGCCAAGTTTGAGCATTACTCCAAGCCGATCCAGATCTTCGACCTGCCATTTCTGTTCAACGACATCAATGCACTCGACCGCTTCCAGCAGAGCCCTGAAGGCCAGGGGCTGCTCAAGTCCATGGAAAGCAAGGGCATTACCGGCCTTGGTTATTGGCATAACGGCATGAAGCAATTGTCGGCCAACAAGGCGCTGTACGAGCCCAAGGATGCACGCGGCCTGAAATTCCGGGTGCAGGCATCGGCGGTGCTGGATGAGCAGTTCAAGGCGTTGCGTGCGGCACCACGCAAGATGAGTTTTGCCGAGGTGTATCAAGGGCTGCAAACCGGGGTGGTCAACGGTACCGAGAACACCTGGTCGAACTATGAGAGCCAGAAGGTCAACGAGGTGCAGAAGTACTTCACTGAGTCTGACCATGGCGCCATCGACTACATGGTGATCACCAACACCAAGTTCTGGAACAGCTTGCCTGAAGATGTGCGCACGTCACTGGATCAGATCATGACTGAGGTCACGGTCGAGGTGAACAAACAGGCCGAGGAACTGAACCAGGCCTCCAGAAAAACCATCGTCGATTCTGGCACCAGCGAAGTCATCACCCTCACACCTGAACAGCGCGAAGAGTGGCGTGAAGCCATGCGCCCGGTCTGGAAAAAATTCGAAAAAGACATCGGTGTCGACCTGATCAAGGCCGCGGAGCAATCCAACCAAAGCAGTTAAGACCTGAAGTGCCGCCGGTAATCGCACAAGCGCTTGCCGGCGGCAGCGTCAATGGCGAAAGCGACAGCCTGCAAGGTCTGTCGCGCCTTGGCTTCATTGGTTTTAGTAGTCGCTTTGCGACCGCTCTTTCAAGGGGAGATTACCCATGCAGGCATTTTTTCGTGTCTGGAATCGTGTGGAAGAAGTACTGGTGGCATTCCTGCTTGCAGGCATGACCCTGGTGACGTTCTCCTACGTGGTCTTCAACAACCTTTACGGTGTTTTTTATTCTTTGGGCGATTCTCTGCCCTTCGCCAACGACGCCATGCTCAGCATCGGCGACGGCATTTTGTATATCGCCCAGGAGATGACCTGGAGCGTGGCGCTGACCAAGGCCATGTTCGGTTGGCTGATCTTTGTCGGGCTGGCCTGGGGCGTGCGCATTGGCGCGCACATTGGTATCGACTTGCTGGTGCGCCAGTTCAGCCCTGAGAACCAGCGGCGCGTGGCGTTGCTTGCTTTGGTGATCTGCCTTGGCTATTGCGCACTCATGGCTTACTCCAGCGAACAGTGGGTTGCCACCCTGTACGCCGTCGGCACCAGCGCTGAAGACCTCGACCGTTTCGGGATTCGCCAATGGCAGATCGTAATGATCGTGCCAATCGGCTTTGCTTTGATGTTCCTGCGCTTTCTGCAGGTGTTCATTCGCGTCGTGCAGGGCAAGCAGCAAGGGCTGGGCTTGCACAGTGAAGTGGATGAGGCCGTGAAACTGGCTGAAAACGACACCTCGGAGAACGCCAAATGACTATCAGCTTTCTATTTGTCGCTCTGTTCGTGCTGATGTTTATCGGCATTCCGGTGGCGATTTCCCTGGGCTTGTCCGGGGCCATGACCATCCTGTTCTTCAGTAACGACTCGGTTCGTTCCCTGGCGATTAAGCTGTTCGAAACCAGTGAGCACTACACGCTGCTGGCCATTCCGTTCTTCTTGCTGTCTGGCGCCTTCATGACCAGCGGCGGTGTGGCCCGTCGCTTGATCGACTTCGCCAACGCCTGCGTGGGGCATATCAAGGGTGGCCTGGCGATTGCGGCGATCATGGCCTGCATGTTGTTTGCGGCGCTCAGCGGGTCTTCACCGGCAACCGTGGCCGCTGTGGGTTCTATCGTGATTGCCGGGATGGTGCGCTCCGGTTACAAACAGGAGTTTGCCGCCGGTATCGTGTGTAACGCCGGTACGTTGGGCATTCTGATTCCGCCGTCAATTGTCATGGTGGTCTACGCCACCGCGACCGAGACCTCGGTGGGCAAGCTGTTTATGGCGGGTGTGATTCCGGGGCTGTTGCTGGGTGTGGTCTTGATGATCACCATCTACATCCTTGCACGGGTTAAAAACATGCCCGCGCTGCCGCGAGCGTCGTTCAAGGAAATCGTCACCGCAGGCCGCAAAGCGGGCTGGGGCTTGATGCTGATCGTGATCATTCTGGGCGGTATTTATTCCGGCATGTTCACCCCGACCGAAGCCGCGGCTGTAGCAGCGGTGTATGCGGCGTTTGTGGCGATCTTTATCTACAAGGACATGACCTTTCGCGAATGCCCGAAGGTGATTGTCGAGGCGGGCAAACTCAGCGTGGTGCTGATGTTTATCATCGCCAACGCCATGCTGTTTGCGCACGTGCTGACCACCGAGCAGATCCCGCAATCGATCACCGCCTGGGTGGTTGAGCAGGGCTTTACACCGATTGAGTTCTTGTTGGTGGTCAACGTCGTGTTGCTGGTGGCGGGCACCTTTATGGAGCCGTCCGCGATCATCCTGATCTTGGCGCCGATCCTGTTCCCGATTGCCATGCAACTGGGCATCGACCCGATCCACCTGGGCATCATCATGGTGGTGAACATGGAGATCGGATTGATCACACCGCCAACCGGGCTCAACCTGTTTGTGACCTCGGCAGTTACGGGCATGCCACTGACCCGAGTGGTGCGTGCGGTGTCGCCGTGGCTGCTGGTGATGCTGGCGTTCTTGATACTGGTGACGTACGTGCCGTTTGTGTCGCTGGCACTGCCGAACTGGCTCGGGATGTAAAAGCTGCGGTAAAGCTAAAGGGCCTGCACGCGATAAGCGTGCAGGCCCTTTTTTGTGGCCGCTGAAGGGGTGTGTCGACTACCAGAGTGGAACCACGTAGCTGACATACAGACGGTTTTCGTCTTGCACGGTCGCGCCAGTAATGTCCGGGCTGGCGTGAGCATTTCGCCAGGTCACACCCAGCCCTTTGAAGGTACCGGTCGGGATCTGGTAGGCGAGGGTGACGTTGCGTTCCCACTCGCTGGTAGTGCCTTGCGCGGTGCGGATGTCATCACCGTGGGCATACGACGTGGCGAAGGTCAGGCCGTTGACGCCCAGCTTGCTGAAGTCATATTTGTACTGCGCCAGCCAGGTGCGTTCGCCCGCATGCTGGAACTTGTTCAGTTGCATGTTGGTGAGGGCCGGAGTGTCGGCGCCCGAGCCTGGACCTTGACGGTTGTCGCCGCTGTTCAAGCCGGAGTCCAGGTACGGGAAGTCGCTGTCGCCGCTGTTTTTCTGGATGCCCAGACCCACGGTGTGACCATCCAGGGTGTAGCTTTCGAGCAGGCTGACGGTGGACTGGTTGATACGGCCTTTGGAGGCGCCATTGTCATACAGGCCGGCAGCGGCATAGTCTTTGTCGCCATCGGCGTTGCCGCCCACACCCAGGCTGCGGTACAGACGGATGTCGGTGTCAAAGGCACCTACAGCCACCGCGTCATGGCGCTTGGCGCCGAGGAAGAACTGCTGGTAGTAATCCTCAAGGTTGGAATACCACAGGCTTACGGTGGTGCCCGGCAAGCCGGTGTAGTCGGCGCCACCAAACAGGAAGCGATCGCTTTCTTTGGTACCGCCAGCGGTGATCATGCCCTGATCGCCGGTTTCGTTACGGATCTTGGTCTTGAGAATGTCACCCGCAGTGAAGGTGAAATCCGTCAGGTCCTTGGACACCAGTTGCACACCGGTGTTGGTCTGCTGATACAGGCGCCCGTCAGTGTTGGCCAGGACCGGGTTGTTGCCGTACAGCGTACCCACACGCAACTCATCTTTAGCGAAGCGCATTTTGAAGGTAGGGCTCAGAACGCCGAACTGATCGGCAGATTTGCCATCATCCAGCGGGAACATACTGCCCGGATAACGACCCTGATGAGACTTGTCATTGAGGTCACCACCGGAGTCCAGCTTCAGACCATAAAACCCCTGCAAGTCCAGACCAAAACCAACCGGACCTTCGGTGTAGCCAGACTTGAAGTTGAATTCAAAGCCCTGTCCCCAATCGCGAATGCTGTGGGCCTTCGCGTTGCTGTTAACTACATCGCGACCCTGTTGATTGAGGTAACGGTTAAGCAGGGTTAGATCGGCGTGACTGTCATCGATAAAGTCGGCGTGTGCTGACAGCATAAAGCTCGCCATGGCGACCCCCACCATAGGGCTTACTAACTTCTTCATTGATCCCGGTCTCCGTCATTATTCTGAAATTAAAGCGTCAAACGCTTCACATAATTAGGCGATTCCTATGTGACAGTTCGGAGTCAAAAGCGGGGTTTGGCAGATGAAATTAAATTTAAGAAAGCCCGTGGATACAGGGGTTTTGCAGGTGTTTTTGAGGTTTTTGGCGAGTGCTGTGACTGCCATCTGGAGGTCGCGCGCGAGGTTGGAATTCGCCATAAACTGCGCGCCCGACACGCCCCTGAAATTCAACAATAAAGGAGTCATTGCATGACAGCAGACAAAGCGTGCCCGGTGGTCTTACGACGTGCTCAAACGCTGGAAATCCTTGCGTTTGAGCACCCTTTGGCAGGCTTACAACTGGTCAAAGGCAGCGTCGAACCGGGAGAGCCGACCGACGTGGCAGCTGTACGAGAATTGTTCGAAGAAGCGGGGATTACCGCCACTGCAAAACACGCTCTGGGCGAGTGGCGATCGACGCTAACGGGGCACACTTGGGCGTTTCATGAATGTCATGTTGACCAGGAACTCCCCGAGACGTGGGCACATTTTGCTGACGATGACGGAGGGCATGAATTCCGGTTTTTTTGGCACCCGTTGATGAGTGAACCGTCAGACAACTGGCATCAGATCTTCAAAGATGCTTTGAGTTTTCTCAGGCAGACCCTCGCCGATACGTAAATTTACACTCAACTATCGGCGTGCCATCGAGTCCAAGTAACTTCGTCTGCTGACAGTTTTACAGCCAACGTCGAAACGGAGGGAGAGAATGAAAAAAATCATAGGCCTGGCAGCACTGACCATCCTGGTCGGATGCTCGGCGAATCAGCCAAAACAGCCCGAACTTAACGACACCCAAGCGTGCATGACCTACCGATCAATGATGACCGCCCCCATGGCCCCGGATGCGATGCAGCGTCTGAGAGAGGCGTGTGAACAGTCGAGGTCTTGAAGGGGGAGTGCTCGGAGCCTGACGCTAACAGGCGAAGGGCAGTGCGGTATGCATCATTCAGGAACGAGGCGAATCTCTACACGCTGACCCAGTGCCCGCGCGGCACTGGCCAGGGTCGCCAGTGTCATGCCCGGGTCATTCTGGTCAAGTGCCCGGTCCACGGCGGTGCGGCTGGTCTGCATGCGATCCGCTAGTGCTTTCTTGGTAACGTGCTGTGCCTTCATCGCCTCAGCAATCTGCCAGGCGATCACACGCTTAAGCGCTGCTGCCGACACTTCTTCTGCGAGGCCTTGCTCGGAGAGAAAATCATCAAAATCAGAGCCTATATGCTTGTTCATGTTGAGTGCCTCATAGTCTTGCTTTGCGCTGTTTAGCGGTTGCCATGTCAGACGCGGGTGTTTTTTGGCTTTTTTTGATGAAGCCGTGGAGCAGAATCATGTCGCAACCTGCGACCGTAAATAAAACACGGGCAATGGTATCGCCCAAATCAATTCTGACCTCCCAAAGTCCAGCATCCAGCTTGCGCACCACTGGCATGCCTATAGGCCAGCCCAGTTGAACGGTCTTGATGTCGACACCTACAGTACGCCGATGCTCCCTTGGCAGGTCAGTCAGCCATTCGCGCACAGGCTCATTACCAGCATCGGTGCGGAAAAAGCGAACATTGAGAACGTCAGGGAGTTCAGTCATAACTGGAGTGTACCTAAAAAGGTACATTGTGCAACTGTCTGCTAAACATCCGGACTGATGGTGAAAGCTTGAACGCTTCGGTGTTTTGGATCGCAGTAGTCGCTGACAAGGTACGTAGGCTGCGATCTTTTAACGTTTAAGATCAGCAGATCGCAGCGTTCGGCAGCTCCTGCACCACTCATGTTTCGTCAGCCATGATTTGATTCATCTTTCAGCACGGCGCTCGAGCGCAAATATCCAGCGTCGAAGTGGGCCCCAATACGCCAAATCAATCACATCAAAAGTAACCCATACCCGGGTCCTCACTGAAAACGCCTGAACGGCGGGGCTGGGTGAAATTGCAAGCGGATTACTGATCGATACGAGCGATTGATGCGCACTTCCGATGTAGGGCGAATTCCTGGTGTCGAGAAGACCGACCTGTAATGTTCCATTAACGTCTGGAAGGCTCAAGGACAAGGTCTCGCCAGTTGCCAATCGACCTATACACGCGCTCTCAAAAAAGACGGCAAGTGGCGCGCTCCGGCCAAAAGCATTGTTTAGAAACCCCTTCTTTCGATGAATGGTGATGTCCATGTGCCGCCCTTCATTGACCGAGTGCACAGAGTATTGGTCAGTCTGACGATAATGGCGAATCACTCTCTAACCACAGGGGTGGATTAGTACAGGTGTGCTAATTGAAGAAGAGTGTTTTGATGTTATCGTTTTTCTTGTATTGGTAATGTTAGAAATATTTCGTGCTTTGATTAAAAGCAAAAATATTTAACGTCTGCTCATTATTCTGGAAGGTTCGGTAAGTGTATGTCAGGGATATTCAGGTTGGGTGGTGTGCTAATAGTGTTGGCGTCGTTATTGGCGGGGTTTAATTCGGCACTGGCCGACAGTAAAGACCCTGTTGGCGACTGGTGGCTTGTTTACAGTGTCGGCGCGGGGAAAAACAACATTGTGTTTGTCGCCGACCTCACTTCCATGACACCCCCCGTTAAAAAGGGCGGTACACAGTTTGTCGAGGTTAGCCAGATCTTCGCTGATCCATCAAAACCGCTGGTGGACGTCTATACAGTTGAAGTTCAATGCGCCAAACACAGGGCTCGTTTTGTTAAAGGCACATCTACTGATCGAGCCAGCAACGTACGTCGGGATCTGGAAGTGTCCAATGAGTGGCTCACGCTGGACGATAATGCACTGTTATACACGTTTGGATTTGTGTGTAATCCGCGGGATCGAGTCTTCAATGGCATGTTGTCGTTGGGGAAGTTTACTCATAAAAAGCTGCTGGGAACTATCGCGGAATTGCAAGCGCCGCCGAAAACGCCGATGCAAGAGTTGGAGCAGATGTTGGGTAACGATAAGCCGCACGGTCCTGGTGAGATGAAATGAAAGTTTATAAATGGCTTAAAACGGTTTTGTTGATAATGCTAGTGCCCGCTTTAATGGTGGCCAGCGGCTGTTCGTTGATTGCTCAGAATCGCTGGGAAGGTCGCGATGCCCAAGAGGCACTGAATTTATTCGGCAGGCCCGATACGATGAAAGCAACGCAAGATTCTGCTGGAGGGAAACTCGTGGTGATGACGTGGTACAAAACCTCTCAGTGGACGACTACCGAAGCGGCCGGTACATCCATGACCCATGGAGCTAATGGCATGACTCATACGGAATATTATGAACAAGTGGGTCATGGCTCGGACTGCAAACTGGAAGCGACGGTCAATCAGGCCAAGAAAATAGTCCTGTTTAAAATTCAGGACGGGAAAATACTGCATGGCAAGTGCCAGAATATTCCTTACGTTCCCGGTTATATTCCACCTGGTTTTTAGGGTGAACGACCAAAACTAACGCCCTGAACAGTGCATGAACGAGGCTAACGAAGCCATCGCTGCGTGAAGTTTCGCTAGGGGCAGTCGGGGCGGTCAGACAGCCACTCCAACACGGGCCGTTGCGCTGGCAAGACACCGGAGGGGCGCCAATCAAGAATTCGGAACATCCCATCTTTTTGCGGAACAAAAAACAAAGGGCCTGCACGCCGAAAGCGTGCAAGCCCTTGATTTGTTTGGTGCCCGAAGCCGGAATCGAACCGGCACGTCCTTTCGAACGGGGGATTTTAAGTCCCATGCGTCTACCAATTTCGCCATTCGGGCGGTAGCGCTGTAAAGCGGGTCATGCAGGAGGTGCTTTGACGTGCAAAGTACTCAGTAGCCTGCGTGACAGGTGGACGAATATATAGACCCTGCGACGTTGAGGCAAGTTGGTTAGTGCTTTTTAAGGAAGTTTTTTTGAAATCCCCTCGATTAAAATCGTCGAAAAATCAGAGAGCTAGGGAACTAGCGGAAAGGTTTGGTCGGATTTATCGCGATTGTGTGTAAGACAGAGCGGCTGCTCGGGCTAGCGATTGCTGCGGGTTTGTTTAAAAGCGCATTGGCAGTCGAGGTTTATGGGCCAGGCACAGCCAGCATCCCCTCACAAAAAATATGGCCTGACGGCGAATACCAGCGGCATCGAGGACTAACCTTGAAGCGGATGGTTCTCCAGGTTCGGTGAAGGGTAGAGCGTGAGCACTAAGGCATCTTGCTTTTAAAAAGTGCTGGTCTACCCTGATTTCCTTGGCGTTCTTCAGTTTTGCCATTTAAAGCGAGTTGCATCTTCACGAAGCGCTAATGCAGTACAGGGTTAATCAAAGGGAGTTGATGCCGCCATGATGTTTGTCGTTTTTGCCGTGCTTGCATTGGCGCTGGTTGTGGGGTGGTTTGGTCGCAGGAAGTGGGCGCTGATACTGCTGTTTGTGTTTTTTGTTTTGGCCATCAAGGTATTTCTCTGGGAAATATATAGCCCGGAATACGGTTACAGAATGCCCTGGATTCAGGTGAATAACGCGGGTAATGAGTTCCCGGCCAGTACACGTACGTGATCAAGTTTTCTCGAAAACCAGCGATGGAGCGCGGGATGCCATGAGTAGTTTTTCTAATAAAGTAGCGGCAGGGTGGGGTGAGTACGCGTCGCCGCTGCTCTATGTCTATTTGCTGGGGATGATGGCGGTGCTTGCGGGGATATTGACCACTGCCATGACCCTGCAATATGTCGACGGTGAGTTGCCTTGCCCGCTGTGCCTGTTGCAGCGCGCGGCCATGCTGGGTGTTTGTTTCGGGATCATGCAGCAATTGCGGCATGGGTACTCCTGGTTCAATACCGGCATTTGCCTGGCGTTTTCGGTGTTGCTGCTGATTATCTCGGTTCGGCAAACCTTGCTGGATATCTACCCGCGCCCAGGGCATGCCTATGTGGGCAGTGCGGTGTTTGGCCTGCATATGCCGGTCTGGTCAGTGATTATTGCGCTCTGTCTGATTACCGCGATCGCTTTGCAACTGATCATCTGGGGCGCCAATAAGCAGGTCGCCGATAAAAGCATTGGGCTTTATCCGGGCCTGAAGACTATTGCGTGGGCGCTCAGTTTTTATGTGATTGCAATCGGGGTGGTCAATTTTGTCTCGGTTGGGGTTCAGTGCAAGTTCAATCAATGTCACACCTTTAGTTATCAATTACTGGATTGAACAGTGTTGAGTGTGTCGAAAAGGAGTAAATCAGTGAAAACAGCTATTACGTTGGCTTTTGTGGGGGCCTCTTTACTGTCAGGTGTTGCCAATGCACAGACGCCACAATACTTGTTTGATGTGACGGGCAAGAGCCCGTACAAACAGGCCTATCAGGACATGCTGGCATTCCCTGAATGGGTCCGCACCGGCCAAGGCACTTCGACGCCGCTGCAAGAAGTGGTCATCGATGGGCAGAAATACACCCTGGGCCAGATGTGTAAGCCCCATGACTGTGCGGATAATCAGCTGATTGTTATTTTCAGCCCCGACAAGAAACACGCCTGGGGCTTGTTGGCCACGCGATCGACTGATGGTCAGTCGTTCAATACACAGCTCCTGGGTGCGCCTGAGGCGGCCATCAAGGAGTATTTGAATAAAACCCTGGCCGAGAATAACCCAGAAGACTAAGCGGTTTGCCATGCAAAGCCGGGCCTGGTTCTGTTTCATTGCGCGCTCAATGAAGCAGGAACAGGCCCGGTTTTTAGTAGGTTGTAGTGTTGTCCAGTAAAAGGGTGAGCAGTTGCTCGCCTGTCATAGGAGGATGGAAGAAATTTCCCTGTGCTGCATCAACGCCTAAATGTTGAAGCTGCGCAAACTGTTTCTCTGTTTCAACTTCGTTGGCGATGACTTTTAAATGGAGTGATTTCGCCATGGTGACAATAGAGCTGATGATTTGATTTTTTTTGATGGAGCTGTTTGTTAAAGCGAAGTTGGTGTTGAGCTTTATTTGTGTGAAGGGCATGTCGGCGAGTATATCGAAAGGTGAGTCACTGGCGCCGAAATTTCCCAGTGATAATCCAACTTGGCAGTTCATGAGTGTTGTGATGTTGTCGATGTATTCGAGACTCATGGGCGTGTCAACTTTGCCTGAAATTTCGAGCGCTATGGTGTGCAGTGGAATGTCGAATATTTTCAATGCTTCCAATACGTTGCTGGCGAAATGCCTGGATTTCAACAAGGAAGCATCAATGATGTACGTATAAAGAATAGTCGGGTCGATATTCAGGGTGTGGCGGTGCAGTTGAATGGCATTGGACAACGCGCAGGAGAACAATGCCCAGTGAACGATGTGTTCAGGAGTGTCGTGCTTGAAATGGTTGGTACTTAGCCTGTCATAAGCCGGGTGGCTCCAGTGCGCGATAACTTCGATGCCGGTAATCGTTTTCGTCAATGCGCAGTATTGAGGCTGGAAGTAGGCGGTTACACGGTCGGCCTGTACGTCCTGAAAAGGGGGCTGAAAGTCCATGTTCTTATGAAGTATCTGTTTCAGTGTTTCTTGCTCGACACCTGATTTGAATACGTTGTTTTTAGCGATGTCTTTTAAAGTAAGCGCTTTTTTCAGCAGGCTGTGTATTTTGACTTTGCTGATGTCGTCTTCGTAGCGCCCCAAATGATGTTTTTTATAGTGTGTCACCAGGTTGCTTGCGCCCCACTTCATTGGTTTTTCAAGTTTTTCTGATTCGATGACTGAAAAAAATGAAAAGTATTCGCACAGATCCCTCAAGTAGCTGAGTTCTTTGAGTGAATTAAATGAATCGCAGATAACGACATCCAGTTCGACAAACGGAGGCGTGAATGAAGTCGGTTCACTATCGTTCTCGGGTGCATGAATATTAATAATGCCGATCGCCTTCAGTAAACCAGTCAGGGCTTTGGTTTTTACAGGGCTTGCACAAAAAATTACAACGTTCAGGGTATTCATGACCAAACTCTCCTTGTCTATTTTTAATGTAAATAGACAAGGCTCGGGCGTCATTCAGACAATTCCTGTTTTTGTGAGCGCGCACCCGGCTCTGTAGTCATGTTGTAAAGCGGGAGCAACCTTGGGTTTTGTGAGTGATCCCGCCATAAGTCATAACCAGTGTTAGCTGTCGTTCAGGGCAGCATGGTTAGGCTAGGATGCACTCAGGTCCTGAACGGGTTGGCATCATGAATACCAGCGTGATTTATGCATTGGCTGCGGCCGCACTGTTCGGCGCCAGCACGCCGCTGGCCAAGGTGTTAGGGGCTGAGGTGCCGCCTGTGCTGTTGGCCGGTTTGTTGTATTTAGGCAGCGGAGTGGGCCTGGTGCTGGTGCGTTGTCTACGCGATCGTGGCTGGAAATCTTCGGGTCTGCCTGCTGGCGAATGGCTGTGGCTGGTCGGGGCGATTCTGTTCGGCGGGGTGTTGGGGCCGGTTGCCCTGATGTTTGGCTTGACCCGCACCAGTGGCGCCACCGCGTCGCTGATGCTCAACCTCGAACCGGTGCTGACTGCACTGTTGGCGTGGGTAGTGTTCAAGGAAAATGCTGACCGCCGAATTGTTCTGGGCATGTTGGCGATTATCGCCGGTGGCCTTGTGTTGTCCTGGCCAGCCGAGCACACCCCGGATGTTTCGCCGTCGTGGCTGGGGCCCATTGCGGTGGCGTTCGCTTGTTTATGCTGGGCGGTAGACAACAACCTCACGCGCAAAGTATCGGCTTCTGATTCGTTGTATATCGCCGGTTCCAAAGGCTTGTTCGCAGGTTTGGTGAATTGCACGGTCGCGTTCACATTGGGCGCGCAATGGGTGCCGGTGCAGGTGTTGACGCCAACCCTGCTGATTGGTTTTTTAGGCTATGGCGTGAGTCTGGTGCTGTTTGTGCTGGCACTGCGTGGCCTGGGTGCGGCACGCACCGGGGCTTATTTTTCGACGGCGCCTTTTTTGGGCGCGGCCATTTCGATTCTGGTGTTGGGCGAGTCGGTTTCGCTGCTGTTTTGGCTGGCTGCGGCTTTTATGCTGTTCGGGGTGTGGCTGCACCTGACCGAATCCCATGCTCACCTGCATCAGCATCAACCGCTGGAGCATACGCACCGGCACACCCATGACGAGCACCATCAGCATGAACATGATGGGGATGAACCTGCGGGCATCGCGCACAGTCATACGCATCAACATGCACCGATTCAGCACAGTCACCCGCATTTTCCGGATATTCATCACCGGCACACGCACTGAACAAAGCGCCTCTTGCAGGAAGCAGTAACATTTTTTATTGGAATGGAGCGCCAGAGCGCACATGTTTGAACACATCGATCTAAACCACTTGCTGGCCACTTATGGCTATCTGGCCATCTTTATTGGTTGCCTGCTTGAAGGTGAGACCATCCTGATTTTGGGAGGGATGGCAGCGCACCAACATGTGCTCAAACTGTTGCCGGTGATCGGTTATGCCAGCGTGGCCGGGATGCTCGGCGATCAGTTGTTGTTCTGGGTCGGGCGCTATTTTGGCGAGCGATTGCTGCCCCGACTGCACAAGCAGAAAGCCGCCATCGATCGGGTATCGCAGCTAATCAACCAGTACCCGACGGTGTCGATTTTTTCCGTGCGTTTTCTCTACGGCATGCGCCTGGTCGGGCCGATGGTAATCGGTGCGAGCAAGGTGTCGCCGTTGAAATTCACCTTTATCAACCTGTTGGGCGCAGTGGTGTGGGCAACGCTGTTCGTCAATGCGGGGTATTGGGCCGGGGAGTTTCTGCAAGGCGTTTTTGGCGACCTTAAGCCATACCGTTTGCCGATTGCGCTGTGTGTCATCGGAGTGATGGTGGGTATTGGCCTGATTCGCCATTACCGGGCCAAGCGTCGCTCTGCGGCTAAAACCAACTGATGACTCAGGTATTTCAAGATATTTAGGCGTGGTTGCAATAACTAAACGTGAAAGGCAAAGTCCAAAAGCCCGGTTGCGCCTATGCTTCCTACAACAGGCTCAGCGCTGAGGGTTTCAGGCCCTTGGCGGTACATTCGCGGACCCGGTCCGATAAGAAAAGGAGATCTGGATGTTTATCCGTTTATTGATCCTCGCCAGTGTGCTGGCCACCAGCACGGTCCAGGCCATTGAGGTTCCCAGCCCACTTGAACAGGATCGCGGCAAGTCCCGCCCGTTAATCATTGTTGCCCGTACACCGGCTGACCCGACACTGGCCGCACTCAAGAAGGAACTGGAGGATCCGGCGATTCAGCAGGGCTTCAAGGACCGCAGTCTGGTGCTGTATGAGGTTGTCGGTATTGCCGGCAAACGGGATGGCAAAGACCTAGAAACGCAGTCCACGATGTCCCTGATACGCAGTCTCAAGCCAGGGATGATTATTAAGGATGCCAAGGTGTTCCTGATCGGCAAGGACGGAGAGAGAAAATTTGAAGGCGAGGGCGATGCCGACCTGCCTAAATTGTTCGCCACCATCGATGCTTTGCCGGCCAGCGAGAAAGAAATCCAGGCGCCGCCAGAGGCTGTCCCTCCAGAAAAACCGGGTAAAGGCACCAAGCCTGCAAAGCCCGTAAAACCTGCCAAACCCGTTAAGGCACTGGAAGATTAAAAGCGTTATTCGCGCGCAAAAAAAAGCCCGCTGGGGGGAGCGGGCTGAACGGGATTCACTAAAGGAGTAGGTTCAAATTAGCCCTGACGATGTGAAAGTGGTGTGAAAACCATGTCGTCAAAACGCTAACCTTCATGACCTCTCTGTTTGCGCCTCAAAATCCTGCTCCCCCACGTCCTGTTCGTTGAGCCATTCAAGGTTCAAGGTCGGCGTATCGCCCAAATACTCCAGCAGCCAGCTCATCGCGGGAGACTGATGTGTCTGGTTCCAGGCGATGCACGAAGGGCTGGAGGGGAAGGGCCGTTGCAACGGCAGGGCGACCAGGCGACCGTGCGCAATCAAGGGCTGCGCCAAGTGTGCAGGCACCATGCCAACGCACAATCCGTCACACAGGCACGCCAGGCCCGTGGCCCAGTCGGGCACCATCATTCGCCGCTGGTTATCCAGTGTCCAGGTATCGCGCTTGGGCAGGCTGCGCGAGGTGTCATCCATACACAATGACGGGTAGGGGCGCAGTTGCTCGTCATTCAACGGGCCCTGAAGTGACGTCAAAGGATGTGCCGGGCTGGCCACACACAGCCAGTGCAGCGAACCCATATCACGGAAGGCAAAGCTGGCCGTGACGGGGATTGCCCGGGTCGCGCCGATGACGATGTCCGTGCGCCCGTCGACCAGGGCATCCCACACGCCGTTGTACACCTCGTAATGCACGAGCAATTCCACGTCGGGAAAGTGTCGGTAGAAATCCAGCAGCATCTGCTGGCAGCGGGGTTGTTTGACGATGGCGTCCACGCCGACCCGCAACTGGCCGCTCCAGCCATTGGCCACCTGCTGGCAAAGACGCCGCGTGCCGAGCATTTTTTTCATCACATCGCGGGCTTCTTTGACGAACACGCGCCCGGCGGGTGTCAGCTCTACATCCCGATGACGACGGACAAACAACGGCACAGCGAGCCATTGCTCCAGCTGGCGCACGGTGTAACTGACGGCGGAGGGCACCCGATGCAGCTCTTGTGCGGCGCCACTGAAGCTCCCGTGGCGGGCGACTGCGTCAATGACATCCAGAGAGTATTCAGACCACATAGCTTGCCTTCGAAATATTTGATGCCATCAGGCAATAATTCTCGCTTCACAAGGCAATCCTCAGCCGGATAATGCGCGTCAGTCAACAAATTGTTTGATGGCAAGTTTTGGGTGCACATGAAGAATTCTTTTGGTTTTACCTGTTATCTCGCCGGGCTGAGCATGCTCGGCTATCTGGCGATGGATATGTACCTGCCAGCATTCGGCACATTGCGCAGCGAATTGGGCCTGTCTGCCGGGGCTGTAGGCGCGAGCCTGAGTATCTTTCTGGCCGGTTTCGCCTTTGGGCAATTGCTCTGGGGGCCGCTGTCTGACCGCCTGGGGCGCAAGCCGGTGCTTTTGGCGGGCCTGTCCATGTTTGCCCTGGGCTGCGTGGGGATGTTGTTTGTCGACAATGCCGCGCTGTTGCTGAGCCTGCGGTTTATTCAGGCCATCGGTATTTGCGCGGCAGCGGTCACCTGGCAAGCGCTGGTGATCGATCGCTATCCGTCTGACAAAGCCAACCGGGTGTTTGCCGGGATCATGCCGCTGATGGGCTTGTCACCTGCATTGGCCCCGCTGTTGGGTGCCGTGGTGCTCAACCATTTAGGCTGGCAGGCGATTTTTGCGGTGTTGCTGGGGTTGGCGTTGCTGCTGATCGTGCCGACGCTGCTACTCCAAGAAAAAGCCCGCAGCGT
The DNA here is from genome assembly GCF_001043025.1 of Pseudomonas helleri. Taxonomy (GTDB): domain Bacteria; phylum Pseudomonadota; class Gammaproteobacteria; order Pseudomonadales; family Pseudomonadaceae; genus Aquipseudomonas; species Aquipseudomonas helleri. The sequence continues at coordinate 142,281 of NZ_JYLD01000008.1, forward strand.
GGTCCGTACCCCGCAAGCAACTCAGGTCAGCTACTGGAAGTTACTGTGCTCGGCGAGTTTTAGCGGCAACGTGATGATGTTTGCGGCGTGCTCGGCGAGTTTCTTCGCATGGCTGACCGCGTCGCCGTTCATTCTGGGGGACATGGGTTACAGCCCGAGTGATATCGGCTTGAGCTACGCCTTGCCGACGCTGGCATTTATGGCCGGTGGTTATGGCTGCCGCAGTGCCTTGCAGCGCATCAAAGGCCGCACCCTGTTGCCGTGGCTACTGGTGGCGTACTGCGCGAGTATGGTGGGGTTGTATTGGGTGGCGACGCAAACCGAGCCAACGCTGGCGACCTTGCTGATACCGTTTTGCCTGATGGCGCTGGTTAACGGCGCGAGCTATCCGATTGTAGTGGCCAATGCGCTGATGCCCTTTGCCGGGAACTCGGGCAAAGCGGCCGGGCTGCAAAACACCTTACAGCTTGGCTTGTGTTTTCTGAGCAGCTTGCTGGTGTCGACCTACATCAGTCAGCCACTGCAAATCACCGTCGAAGTGATGCTGGCGACGGCACCGCTGGCGGTGTTGGGGTATGTCATCCAGCGGCGCAAGGCCAATACCGAGGCGCTCGCAACGTCCTGACCCCCTCTATCGCCTTGTAGGAGCGAGCTTGCCTCGCGATCTTTTGATTTTCGATAAGATCGCGAAGCAAATGTGAGTCGGTGATATCAGGCGACATCCACCAGCACGATTTCGCTGTCTTCTATCGCTGTCACCCGCAATACGCTTTCGTCGACGATGGCCACGCCATCTCGGGCGTGTGCGCGCAGGCCATTGACTTCAATCACGCCGGTCGCCGGCACCAAGTAAGCACGGCGGCCACTGTCCAGGCGGTATTCGGCGCTTTCCCCGGCCTTGAGGTTGGCGGCTACCACGCGGGCGTCAGCGCGGATGCTCAGGCTTTCGTGGTCGCCCGCTTTGCCGCTGGCCAAGGTTACAAAGCCTTCTTGCTGACCCTTCGGGAACGGTTTGGCGCCCCATGACGGTGCCTGGCCGGCTTGGTCTGGAATGATCCAGATCTGGAAGATCTTGGTCGGCGTCGACTCCAGGTTGTACTCGCTGTGGGCAATCCCGGTGCCAGCGCTCATCACCTGCACGTCCCCGGCCTCGGTGCGGCCTTTGTTGCCCAGGTTGTCTTCATGGCTGATTGCACCTTCACGCACGTAGGTGATGATCTCCATGTCGCGGTGCGGGTGCTGCGGGAAGCCGGTGCCGGGGGCGATGATGTCGTCGTTCCAGACGCGCAGGTTGCCCCAGTTCATCCGTTTTGGGTCGTGATAACTGGCGAACGAAAAATGGTGATGGGCATCCAGCCAACCGTGGTGTACGCCGCCCAGGGTGTTGAAGGGTCTGAGTTCAAGCACGATTCTTCTCCTGTTCAGGTCGCCGGAATGGTTAAACGGTTACCCGATTGATGATGGAACTGATTCTCCTGCATGAACATATCGATAAAAAGCGCAAAAAATGCTTAAAAGCTATCAGTTAATTTGATGTTTCAGGTTGTTTACCTGGTGGGGTTTACCTGCACAACAACCCCTAAGCAGCTGATGCTCAAGCAATTAGCTAGAAATCTGCGCGTAATGCGGCGACCATAGCCTTTGTGCCCAGACAGCCTCACCCCATGGAGTCAGCGTGACGCAACAGCCCCCCGAAGTGCCCGAGCAACTTGTCCCCCAAGCCCAGCTACCCTGGCTAAAACGCCTGGCTGCTCGCCTGTTTGGTAACGGATTAAGCCGTTTGCGTGCCCAACATGCGGCGTCGTGGTTACAAGGCCAGGCTGACGGATTTCGCAGCGGGCACACTTCAGGCTTCGATTACGGCTTCAAGGAAGGGCATACCGAAGGGCTGGAAGAAGGGCGGCAAGTGCTGTTTATCAGCGACACGCGCCCGCAGGTACTGCGTGCGCCGGGGATTGATGACAATCTGTTCGACGATTGGCGCCTGCCCTTGAGCCCTGAGCTGAGAAAGCAGATCAAGGCCGATGTTGCAGCGTTGTTGCCCGCGCACGCACAGCCCAGCGCGGCGCAGTGGAAGATGATCTTCAGTGACACCCCGTCGACCTCCGTGGTTGCTGGCGCCGGGGCGGGCAAGTCGACGTCGCTGGTGCTGCGCATCCTGTTACTGACCCACTACCTGGGCTTTGAACTTGACTCCATGACCGTGGTGACCTTCACCCGCGAGTCGCGCAAAGACTTCATCAGCAAGCTGCAAGAGATTTTCGCCTTGTGGGGCCGCACCCTGAGCCTTAAAGAGGCCCGCGATGTGGTGCGGACCTTCCACTCACGGATCTTGCCGATGGTGCGCAGCTTGCCCGGCTATGGTCAGTTGCAGGCCTTCGAAACCCTGAACTCGCGCAGCCTGCTGAGTGAAGACGACGCCGACAGCAACCCGTTTGATCTACGCATCAACGACGCTCAGCGTCAGCAGCTCAATGCCTGTTACCACGGGCTGTACACCTGCGATGCGCGTTTTCGCGAAACACTGGCGCCGTTGTGTCGGCATGCCTTGCAGCTCAAGGAGCTGGAGCGTGATCACCCGGATGTGCAAAAACGTATGGCGGTCACCGAACTGGCAGCCAAGCGCGATGAAGAGCTGTGCGACACCCTTGAAGACTTATGGTTTGCCGCCGGGGCCTGGCCGATCAAAGGGATCGAGCCGAACCGGGAAACTCTGGAGATCAACGGCTCGCAGTTCCATTGCCACGGGTATATCCCGCAATTGGATGCCTGGGTCGTGCTGGGCTTTGATCCGCGTGAAAACCCGCAAATCTCTCGCCCCGGGGCCAAACTGACGGTTCGCGCAGAATGGGCAGTCAAGCGCACACTGTTTCGAGCTTTTTGCAGTAAGCCGCTGATTTGGTTGGAAAGTTATGCAGATGCCAAGCGAGTCATTGCTTCGCTGGCAGGGGATGCCAGTGCCGGGCCTGGTTTTGATTACAAGCTCAAGGGCGAACTGACTTCAGCACCGTTGCTCGACTGTTTTGTTGCGGCCGCCAGTTTTATCGAGAACCTGGGGCTCGACGTGGCAGCGGCGGTGGGCGAGATGCGCTTTGCCAAGGATGACCCGGACCGTTTCTTCTTTGAGGCCTTGAGCCTTTACTGGCGGGCGCTGGAAGACCACCTGTTGGCGCAAACGCCGCCGGTGATGACCTACAACCGCATGTTCTCGTTGTTTGGTGAGAACACGCCGCAGAACTTCAAGCTGCTGAGCCACGAGCAACTGCGGCCGTTGTCGCATTTGATGATCGATGAGTTCCAGGACGTATCACCGCAGATCGTCTCGTGGCTGCGCGCCAGCTTGCGTGAAATCCGTAGCCGTGGCCCTGCAATGCACGTCGGGCGGGGCGCTCAGCGTTCCTCGCTGCTGTGTGTAGGCGATGACTGGCAGTCGATCTATGGCTGGCGCGGCAGTTCGCCCAAGTACTTTATGGAGTTCAACAAAGAATTCCCGTCGCCTGCCACCACGCGCGTGATGCTCAGCGATAACTTCCGCAGCCATCAACACATCATCGACGCGGCTGAGCACATCGTGCGCGCGGCGCCGTCGATTGCCGGTAAGCGCGCCAAGGCCAGCGGCGAGCCCAAGCAGCCCGTGCCGGTGAATGTCCTCAATCGGGACGATCAGGATTTGGCCGCCCGATTGACCGAGCATTACAACGCGGGCGATCGGATCTTAATGTTGTATCGAAAAAGCAGCGATAAGTTGCTGATTGAAAAGGATATACAGTCTGTAGTTAATGTGGATTCGAGGTTGGCGCCAGAAGATCGCAGGCTTAAACAACTGACCTATCACAGCTCCAAGGGCCTGCAGGCTGACGCTGTTTTCCTGCTGGGCGATTGCCAGCATCTGACCTCGTCACCGTACAAAAATCAGGTCTACCGCATGGCGGGCCTTGGCAAAGACGGCGAGCCGGACCCTTACGATGCGGCGCAGAAGGACGAAATCCTGCGACTGGCTTATGTCGGTATCACCCGGGCCGTGACGCATTGCTATTGGTATCTGGAAAGCCAGGACGCCCAAGGGCCAAACATGCCCAAGGCCTCTGACCGGATCCCCAAGGGCAAGGCGTTTTTTGAGGACCTACGCGGTTCAAAGGTGACTGCTGGTTAACGTGAACGTGTAGGAGCGAGCTTGTCTCGCGATCTTTTGATCTTTAAAAGATCGCGAGGCAAGCTCGCTCCTACAGAGGGCGTTTTTACGCCTGCCACGCCAAAGGGGGGATGAAGCTTTCGAGTTCGTCCTCCACGGCCTGGATGATGCGTGCCACTTCCCCGGTGCTCATGCTGGTGGCGCAGGGGATGCCGGCAATGGCAATCATGGTTTCCCCGGTGGCGCGGTCAAACAACCGGGCAACCATGCTCTTGGGCGCGTCCATGGTCGCCTCGAAGCCAATGGGGTGAAAGTGCCAGCGCATGAGTTGGCAGGCGTTGGGGAAGCTGAACTTATCAATGGAACTGACGGGTTTCATGAAGAGCGATTCCTTTTGCTCTGACGTGATGGTGAGGCGCTAACCTCTCCTTGAGTGTTTGCGAGTCTTTCGTGTTTAACCTAGCACTCATCAGTGATGGCGATAAGCCTTTTTTTGCATTTCGTCGGTTTTATGGCGCCAGTTTTGATGTGTGTCATGCGCTGCGGCAAATTTGGCTCCGTCCAACTGTTATTGAAGCGTGTGGGTAAACTCGGCATTCTGTGTTTTTTGCCATTTGAGCGTTCTATGTCACTCCCCGACGACGGCCCTGAACAGACCCAGGCGACTGGCGAAACGGTCATGCGCTACCACCTGTGCTGGAAGTACCGCGACCTGGACGGCGTGATGGCGCTTTATCATCCTGACGTGCGCTATCACGACTTCTTCCAGAACCGCGTCATGGTCCTCGCTGATTTGCGCGAGTACGTGCAAAAGTCCATGCCCAGAGCGGCGGATGAGGCGCTGGAACACAGCGACCGGATTCGTCTGGACGGTAATACCGCGTTCATTCAATACCGCATGACCTTGCGCGGCAGTCAGGGGCTGGTGTCATTTCGCGCCAGTGAAGCCATTACCGTGCGCGACGGCCTGATCTGGCGCGTCAATGAATACGCATCGCTGGTGCATGAGGCTGCCCATGACACCGCACAACAACCGCCGTTGCGCCCGGCGGTCAGTCGCCTCGGGCTCTCAGCCCGGCAATTGAGCTTTATGGCGCAAGACCTGCAAACCTACTTCGAACGTCAGCAGCCCTATCTCGACCCAGAACTGGACCTGCAACAGGTGGCCAAGGCCTGCGGCTACACGCGCAACCAGATGTCGTATTTGCTGAACAAGGTGCTGGGCCAAAGCTTTTATCGCTATGTGAATCAGGCGCGGTTGCGGCATGTGTTGGCGGCGATGGATGCGGCGGTTGCACCCATCAAGGTGGATGAGGTGGCGTTTTCGGCAGGGTTTAATTCGATATCGGCCTTTTACACCTGTTTTCGTCAACACACCGGTCAGTCGCCCAAGGCCTACGCCAGGCAAATTTCTTTGCGGGCACGCACGCAAGACGCTGGCTGAGCACTGACGCTAGGATCGACCCATTCTTGAACCCAAGGTGGAGTCGGTAATGCCAGCATGGCGCGCGATCAGTTTATGGATGGACCAGCTTGAGGAAACCCTGACGCCTCGGCCCTCGCTTGAGCACGACCTGGAGGTCGACGTGCTGATCATTGGCGCTGGCTACACCGGGTTGTGGACCGCGTACTACCTCAAACGCCATGCCCCCGAGTTGAGCGTCGCCATTGTCGAGGCGCAGACCGCAGGTTTTGGTGCGTCGGGCCGCAATGGCGGCTGGCTGATGGGTAACCTGCTGGGCGAAGACCGCTTGCTTGCCGGGCTCTCGACCGAACAACGACGCGCCTCATTCGACCTGCTGCACGGCATCCCGGACGAAGTCAAAAGCGTGATTGATCGCGAGGGCATCGACTGCGACTACCGCAAAGGCGGCGCCTTGTACTGTGCGGCGCGTTATCCGGAGCAAGAAGCCAGCATGCGCCGATACTTGGGCAAGCTGCATGCCCAAGGCTTGAATGACGCCGACTACCGCTGGCTAAGCCCTAATGAGCTGGCGCAGCAGATCCGTGTCGCCAAACCTTACGGCGGTATCTTCACCCCGCACGTGGCAACCATTCACCCGGCCAAGTTGGTGCGCGGGCTGGCCCGCGCTGTCGAGCGCATGGGCGTGCAAATTTTTGAGCAAAGCCCGGTGACTGATTGGCAGCCCGGCAAAGCCCGCACGGCCAAGGCCCAGGTTCGCAGCCGCTGGGTGGTGCCGGCGGTGGAAGGCTATGCCAACACCCTGGCGCCTCTGGGGCGTTATCAGTTGCCGGTGCAGAGCTTGATTGTCGCCACCGAGCCGTTGTCCGAGGGGCTATGGGACAGCATCGGCCTGTCGCAGGGGCAAGCTTTTAGCGAGAGCAGTCGCCAGGTGACCTACGGCCAGCGCACGGCGGATAACCGCCTGGTGTTCGGCGCGCGCGGGGGCTACCAGTTTGGCGGGCGCCTGCGCGAAAACTTCGACCTGACTGCCAGCGAAATCGAGCTGCGCCGCTACCTGTTCGGTGAACTGTTCCCGCAATTAAAAAACGTCGAGATCAGCCATGCGTGGGGCGGAAATCTGGGCATGTCACGGCGCTTCCAGCCGCACATGCTCTGTGACCGCCAACAGGGTGTTGCGCTGGCCGGGGGCTACGGCGGTGAAGGCGTGGGCGCCAGTCATTTGGGCGGCCGAACCTTGGCCGACCTGATTCTGCAACGGGACACGGCAGAGGTTAAACAGCCTTGGGTGTTAACCGAAGGCGGCTTGAAAGCGCTCAAGGCCTGGGAGCCCGAACCGTGCCGCTGGTTGGGTTACAACGCGATCATTCGCAGCTTTGTGTACGAAGACAAAACCCTGGCGAATCTCAATAGCCCGCCGTGGCGTAGGCAATTTGCCAGCCGTATGGCGGATTTTATGGAAGGTTTCATGCAGTAACCCTTGTTGTCTTGATCAGGAAGTTTTTCATGAGCATCACGCACTTTAAAAACACCGCCCATGCTGTGCTGCAAGAGTCCTTCCCGGTGGCTGTGCCGCTGGGAACGCCAGTGTCGGTCACCTCGGTTACCTGTGTTGAACGCACCGATGGCGTCGAAACCGGAATCTGGGAGTGCACGCCGGGGCGCTGGCGTCGGCAAATCGTCCAGCAGGAGTTTTGTCACTTTATTCAAGGCCGCTGCACCTTCACCCCCGATGGCGGTGAACCTCTGACTATAGAAGCGGGCGATGCACTGATGTTGCCTGCCAACAGCACCGGTATCTGGGACATCCAGGAAACCGTGCGCAAGACGTATGTATTGATCTTTTGATCGCTTAACACTGCCGATACCTGCCTATAAAAAAGCTGCCCAAAACATGCTAGGAATCGAATCATGAAGCGTATGACTACCCTGTTGCCCCTAATGCTGGTTGGTACCTTGTGTCAGGCCGCCGAGACGGTGAAGGTCTACAACTGGTCGGATTACATTGCGCCCGACACGATGAAGAATTTTCAACGCGACACCGGCATCGGATTTACCTATGACCTGTTCGACAGCAACGAGACGCTGGACGGCAAGTTGATGACCGGTAACTCCGGGTATGACGTGGTGTTCCCGTCCAACCACTTCATGGCCCGGCAGATTGAAGGCGGGGCGTTGAAGAAGCTCGACAAGAGCCAATTGCCCAACTGGAAAAACCTCAACCCGGTGCTGCTCAAGGCGCTGGAAGTCAACGACCCGGGCAATGAGCATGGCTTCCCTTACTTGTGGGGCAGCACCGGGATTGGCTACAACGTGGCCAAGGTCAAAGCGGTTTTGGGTGATAACGCGCCGGTCGATTCCTGGGACTTGATCTTCAAGCCCGAGAACATGGCCAAGCTCAGCAAGTGCGGCGTTGCGATTCTCGACAACGGCCCGGAAATCCTCCCGGCTGCCCTCAATTATCTGGGCTTGCCGCCCCACAGCAAAAACCCGGATGACTACAAAAAAGCCGAAGATTTGCTGATGAAAGTCCGGCCTTACATCAGTTACTTCCATTCCTCGAAATACACCAGCGACCTAGCTAACGGCAATATTTGCGTTGCGGTAGGCTTTTCGGGGGACATTTTGCAGGCGGAGACCCGGGCCAAAGAAGCGAAAAACGGCATCGAGATTGGTTACTCGATTCCCAAGGAAGGGGCGGCGATCTGGTTTGACATGGTTGCCATGCCCGCCGATGCGCCAGACGAAAAAGCCGCGTACAGCTTTATGAACTACTTGCTGCGCCCGGATGTGATGGCGGGCATTAGCAACTACGTACATTACGCCAACGGCAACCAGCAGGCGGACGCGTTGGTCAGCCCTGAGATCAAGGCCGACACCAAGGTTTACCCGACGCCAGAAATGATGGGCAAGTTGTTCGCACTCGAAGCCATGCCGCTGAAAATTGACCGGGTCCGCACCCGCGTGTGGACCAAAATCAAGGCGGGCGAGTAACTCTGTAGGAGCGAGCTTGTCTCGCGATCTTTTCAAAAAATCAAAAGATCGCGAGGCGAGCTCGCTCCTACAGTTTTAGCTCAATTCACCCGATTGGCCGGGCGTTCGCCAGCCAGGGCGGCCAGCAGGTTATCGACGGCACAGCGTGCCATCGCTTCGCGGGTTTCGACGGTGGCCGAGCCGATATGCGGTGTGGCCACCACGTTGTCCAGTTGCAGCAACGGCGAGTCCACTTCCAGCGGCTCGCGTACAAACACATCCAGCCCGGCGGCGCGGATCTGGCCCTGTTGCAAGGCCTCAATCAGCGCCGCTTCATCCACCACTTTGCCCCGCGAGATATTGATAAAGATGCTCTCGGGGCGCATCAGGGCGAACTGTTCAGCACCGATCAAACCTTCGGTTTGCGCCGTCAGCGGTAAGGTCAGGCACACAAAGTCGGCTTCTTGCAGCAGATCGTTAAGGCTGCGGTAGCGCGCATTGAATCGCGCCTCAACCGCAGGCTTTGGCGAATTGCTGTGGTAGATCACCGGCATCCCGAAACCAAAGTGACCGCGCTGGGCCAGGGCTTCACCAATGCGGCCCATGCCGATAATGCCCAGGGTTTTGCCATGCACGTCGGTGCCAAAAGATTCGGGCCCGATGTTTTTCTGCCACTGGCCATTGCGCACCTTAATTGCCAGTTCCACCACGCGCCGGGCGCTAGCCAATATCAACGCAAAACCGGTGTCCGCCGTCGTCTCGGTCAAGACATCCGGGGTATTGGTGAGCACGATGTTGCGCCGGGTCAGGTAGTCAATATCGTAGTTATCAACGCCCACCGATACGCTGGCCACGGCTTCAAGCTTGGGGGCCAGGTCGAGCAATTGCGCGTCGAGTTTAAGGCTGGCGCCGAGCAAACCGTGGGCGTGGGGCAGGGCGGCGCGCAGTTGCTCCAGCCCTTGGGCGTCGAGGCGCTTGATCAGCGTGACGTCTGTTTCGGCTTGCAGTCGCTGCATCAGCGGTTCGGACAGTTCTTTGTACAACACGACGTGCTTTTTCAAGGGGTTCACCGACATTCAAATCAAGAGTGGGCCAGGCGCTGCGGGGCGCGGCGTTTAGGGGCAACCGGATCTTTGTGTGTTGGGGTGAGCATCAGGGTCAACAGCACCGAAATCAGCAGAGCGCCGCTCATCAGCAGGTAGGACGCGCCCGGCGAACCGGTTTCGCTGTTCAGGTAACCCACCAGATAAGAGCCGCCAAATGAGCCCAGGGCGCCCATGCTGTTGATCAATGCCATGGCGCCGCCTGCCACGTTAGCCGGGAGGATTTCCGGGATGATGGCGAAGAAGGGGCCATACGGCGCGTACATGCAGGCCCCGGCAATCACCAGCAATGTGTAAGACCACCAGAAGTGCTCGGCGCCCAATGCGTAGGAACCGTAGAAAGCGATAGAGGCAATCAGCAACGGTGGCCAGACAAAACGTTTGCGCTTTTGCAGTTTGTCGGAGCCCCACGACACCGCGAGCATGCCGATCACGGCTGCCAGATAGGGCAGGGCCGAGAGCCAGCCGGCTTCGATCATGTCCATGTGCGCGCCCTGTTTAAGGATCGACGGCAGCCACAGCACAAAGCCGTACACGCCGATGCTCCAGCAAAAGAACTGCAAGGCCAGCAGGATGACTTTTGGCGAGCGGAAGGCCGCTGCGTAGTTTTTCACCGGGGTCATGCCCACTTGCTCGGCATCCAGCGCGCTTTGCAAGTCTTGCTTCTCTTGCTGGCTGAGCCATTTGGCATCGCTTGGGCGGTCATCCGCCAGGCGCCACCAGATAAACGCCCAGAGCACGGCAGGCAAGCCTTCAACAATAAACATCCAGCGCCAGCTGTAATGCTCCACCAGATAGCCCGACACCACCGACATCCAGAGCATGGTCACCGGGTTGCCCAAGATCAGGAAGGTGTTGGCGCGCGAGCGTTCGGCACGGGTAAACCAGTGACACAAATACACCAGCATGGCGGGCATTACCGCGGCTTCAACCACGCCGAGCATGAAGCGGATGGCGATCAGGCTGTAGGCGTTGGACACCACGCCGGTCAAGGTGGCGAGCCCGCCCCAGAGAATCAGGCTGACAAAAATCAGCTTTTTAACGCTGTTGCGTTGCGCGTAGACCGCTCCGGGGACCTGGAAAAAGAAGTACCCCAGAAAGAACAGCGCTCCCAGCAACGACGACAGGCCGGGGGTGATGTTGAGGTCGGCGGCCATGCCCGAAGCGGCGGCAAAGCCATAGTTGGCGCGGTCCAGGTAGGCCAGGCTGTAGGTGATGAAGACGATCGGCATGATGTACCACCACCGGCGGGTGGCGAGTTTCAGTGAGTGCATGGTGATGCTCCTGAGCTTGTTGTTTTTGTCGCAGCAGGTAACGGGTCGAGCAATAAATCAGGCGGCGGTTGAGAACTGGTTGAGTTCAGCGCGGGTCGGCAGGCCCTCCATGTCGCCACGGCTTTGCACGGCGCGACTGCCGATCCAGTTGCCGCGTTGCACCGCTTGGGCAAGGCTGAGGTTTTCCAGCAGGGCGCTGATCACCCCCACGGCAAAGCCATCGCCCGCGCCCACGGTGTCGATCACGTTGGCGACAGGCACGGCGGGCACAAAGTGCTCGGCGGTGGCAGTGCGCAAGAACGCGCCTTTAGCGCCGAGTTTGATGATCACCGCCTCGGCGCCTTGCTCTAGATAAAACGCGGCAATGTCCGCAGGGGCGTCGTAGCCGGTGAGCAGGCGGCCCTCTGCAAGTCCTGGCAGCACCCAGTGCGCGTGGGCAGCGAGGGCGTTGATGTCGCGAATCATCTGCTGTTCGCTGGCCCATAACGACGGGCGCAGGTTCGGGTCGAATGACACGCTTTTGCCTGCGGCGCGCATCGCCCGCATCAGTTCAAAAGACAACTCATTGCAACTGGCGGAAAGCGCAGGCGGGATGCCGGTGGCATGCAAGTGTCGTGCGCTGAGCAACGCGTCGCTGATCACTGAGCGGTTCAGGTGGCTGGCGGCGGAGCCCCGGCGAAAGTACTCCACGTGCGGGTCGCTACCGTCATCGACGCGCGATTTAAGCTGAAAACCGGTGGGGTGCTGCGGGTCGATCGCCACATGCTGGCAGTCCAGCCCTTCGCCTTGCAGGGTGTTGAGCACAAAGCGCCCGAGGGAGTCAGCCCCTACGCGGCTTAACCAGTTCACATTGAACCCCAAGCGGGCCAGGCCAATGGCCACGTTGCTGTCCGCCCCGGCGATACGCTTGTGAAACGTCTCTACCTGGGCCAGGTCGCCGGTTTGCTCGGCCACCCACATGGCCATGGTTTCGCCAAATGACAACACATCGACGTTAGACATAGCTCAGCTCCTGTTGGGTGTGACTGAGTCTGGACAGTACCTGCACGTGTTGGCGGGTCAGCCAGGTCAAGTCGTTGCCTTGCAGCGGGTATTCGACGGCGCGGGGCAGGCCGTGGGGCATGTGGCCCATGAGCTGTTGCCAGGATTGCAGGTCGGTGGCCGTCGGCGGGGTGGCAATCAACTTGCCATCCGGGCGTCTCGCCACGCCTTTGCAATGCACATAGGTCACGTGGCGACCCAGCAGGCGCGCAGCGGTGCTGGCCGACTGGTCTTGCCACTGCCAGTTACCAATGTCGAAGGTCATGCTGACAGGCGCTTGCAGTTGCTCGACGCTGTCGAAAAAGCGCTGCATGGGCTCGATGCGCCCGCCTTGGGAGGTTTGGTCGTTTTCCACCAGCAAGCGTACGGATTGCTGCTCAAGGCAGGCGGCCAGCTGGCGCATGTCGCAATGCTCGGTGAAGTACCCCAGCGAGACTTTCAGCCACTTGGCGCCGAAGGCCTGGGCCCGTTGCAGGGTTGGCAGCAGTTGCGGATTGGGGCGTGACTGACCGGCGTCCCACAGTTCCATCGGCGATGAATACAGGCATTCCAGATCGTGCTGGTGAACAGCCAGGCTAAAGCTGGTCGGGTCTTCGCCGGTGAGCAACTCTTCGCGCAGCTCGATACGTGTGGCGCCGGCTTTGGCCAGCAGTTCGATGAAGCTGGCTTGGCCGCGTTCGCGGACAAGGTCGGCGCCGTAGCTCGACAGGCTGATGGAAACGGGAAATGTGTTCATTGTTAGTGCTCTCTGAAACCGGTTTCATTTTTGTACAGCGTTAAGGGCTGACGACCGGATAACGGTTGTCAGCCCCTCAAGCGTCAGGGGGTAGCGTGTTGAGTTGAGCCGCGAACGATCAGGCGGGCGGCGAAGTCCAGGTTGTGCGCGGGACCGGTGTCACCCTTGAGGCGTCTGAGCAGGCAGTCGAACGCGCTGGCGCCGATCTGTTGCGTCGGTTGGGCGAGGGCAGTGATGCCGCTGCCCACCAGCGCAAACCAGTCCAGGTCATCCAGGGCGATCAGGCCAACGTCTTCGAACAGGCGGCAGTTCAACTCGCGCAAAACCTGGGTGCACGCCAGGGCGGCCACGCCGTTGGAACAAAAGATGGCCTTGGGGCCGGGGCCAGCCGCTTGCAGAAATGCCTGGATATCGGAGTTGAGTTGCGGGCCGGTTTGCACCGCTGTGCCGCTGAGCGACGGGTGCTGGGTCAAGTGCTGATTGAAGCTCTCGATACGCTCGCTGCGTGAGCTGGTGCCGTCAATCGGCTCGCTGACCAGCAGCAGATCGCGATAACCCTGCTCTTGCAGGTGCTCAAGGGCCATGCGCACGGCACCGGCGTTGTCGAGGCCGACCATGTCGCTGTGCAGTTGCTCGACTTTTCGGTCGATCAGGACGATGGGCATCTCTTGGTGCAGCGCTTGCAGCGCGTCAGGATGATGGCCAAGGGTGTTCAGAATCAGGCCTTCGATGTTGTAAGAACGTAACGCCGCGAGGTGCTGATGCTCTTGCTCATCGTTACGGTCGGTGTTGCACACCATCAGGTTGTAGCCGTGCTGGCGGCAGGCGGTTTCAACGCCATGCATCACCGCAATCGAATAGGGGTTGCGAATATCGGCCACCAGCATGCCGATCAGCCGGGTACGACCGCGTTTAAGGCCACGGGCCATTTGATTGGGGCGATAGCCCAGCTCGTTGATAGCGTGTTCGATACGTTCAGCGATGGCTGCGGACAACAGAGCCCGGTCTTCACCGATAAAGCGCGACACACTGGCCTTGGAGACGCCGGCGCGCCGGGCAACATCAAGCATGGTCACGCGGGTGCGCTGGGCTGCAGAAAAACTGTTCACGGCCTGAAACCTTTTATTGGTGTTATCGCAGGCGGTTTCGATCAGAGGGCGATGAAACCGGTTTCAGGGAAACTCAAATCACCCGGTGTCGTCAAGTTTTGCGTGTACTCGATTTCAAAAAACCGCTCAATGACCTTGTAGTCGCTGACGAGGCACGAGGCTGCGAAGCGAGCCGCAGGATCGCCAATTAGGGTCGCTTCGCAACCCATCGCAGCCTCATGCTTCGTCAGCGACTACAGGTTTTGCAGGGGTTACACCTTGAACTGGCCCAATAATCCGTTGAGCTGCACGCTCAGTTCCTTGAGGTGAGCGCTGTCGGCACTCGATTGTTCGGCAGCCTTGGCGGTGTTTTGCGATAGGCCGGCGGCCTGAGTGACGTTCTGGTTGATGTCTTCCACAACGTGGGCCTGCTGCAACGTGGCGCTGGCGATGGATGCATTGAGCTCGTTCAGGTTGCTGAGTGCCTGGCCGATGGTGGTCAGGCTGTTGCCGGCCTGGGTGGCCTGTTCGATGGTCGCTTGCGACGCCTGGCTGCTGCTGGCAATGACATTCACGGCTGCGTCGGAGTGTTGCTGCAACGCTTCAATCATAGTCTGGATTTCAGCCGTGGATTTTTGCGTGCGCTGGGCCAGCAAGCGCACCTCATCGGCGACCACGGCAAAGCCGCGACCCTGTTCACCGGCACGCGCCGCTTCAATGGCCGCGTTCAGGGCCAGCAAGTTGGTCTGTTCGGCAATCGAGCGAATCACTTCAAGCACGCTGCCGATGCCGCTGCTTTGCGTGGCCAGTGTGCGGATCACCTCGACCGCCTGATCAATGGTGATCGACAGTTGGTCGATCTGCTTCAGGCTGCTGTCGATGTTCTGCTGGCCCAGCTCGGCCTGGGTCTGCGCACCGCGCATTTCGCCGGCGGCGTGTTCGGCGTTTTTGGCTACCTCTTGCACGGCGTAGGTGACTTCGTTGATCGCTGTGGCCACTTGATCCATCTGCGAGGCTTGCTGCTGGCAACGTTGCTGGGCTTGCGTCGCGTCGTTGCCGATCTGCGTCGAAGACTGTTCAAGCGCCGTGGCGGTGGACTGCAAGTGGCGAATGACCGTGCGCAGTTTGGTGGTGAAGGTGTTGAAGTGCCGGGCAAGCTCGGTGACTTCATCGCGCCCGTGGGTGTCGAGACTGCGGGTCAGGTCACTTTCGCCGCTGGCGATATTGCTCATGGCCTGCACCGCCTCTTTTAACGGGCGGGCGATGCTGCGGGCGATCAGCCTGACCAGCACGACCATGAACAGCGCAATCGTCAGTCCGGCCGCACTGGCTTTCCAGACTTGCGCTTGAAACTCGGCCTGTATGTCGTCGATGTACACCCCGGAGCCAATCACCCAGCCCCATGGCTCGAACACTTGCACATAAGAGGTTTTTGCCACCGGCTCGTCAGCGCCAGGTTTTGGCCAGCGGTAGGCCAGGTTGCCTGAACCCTGGGTCTTGGCCAGTGCGACCATTTCATTGAAGATCGCAACACCGTCCGGGTCCTTGATGGCAGACAGGTCTTTGCCGTCGAGTTTGGGGTTGGTCGGGTGCATGACCATATAAGGGCGCAGGTCATTGATCCAGAAGTAATCGCCCTGGTCATAGCGCATCTTGCTGATGACCTGCAGCGCTTGTTGTTGCGCAGCATCCCGGCTTAACGATCCGGCAGTTTCGAGGCCATGGTAGTAGTCCAGAACGCCACTGGCGGCTTGCACGACGTGCCGGGTTTTCTGCGCTTTGCCTTCATTCAAATCGTCATGTATCTGCTTTAGCATCAGCAAACCCAACGCCAGCAGCATGGTCATTGCCACGATCAAGATCAGCCACAGACGCTGGCTGATGGACAACGTGCGCAGGGTATTCATACAGCGGTCACTCCTTTGTTGTTCTTGTTGTCAACGCTCGCACTCAGAGCAGCGAAAGTGGAACGTGTCTGATAGGATCTCGGCCGAAATTCAGAAAGCTGAATCTTTATTGTTTTCTGACAGTTATTTCACATCACGTCAGTGAACATGCAACACCCGCAACCACGGGTCGGCACCGGTTGCACACACTTATTTTTTGGCTAATCAGCGCGGCATGACGCCGGGCTTTAATGGGGGAATGATGGATCTTTGGACTGCCGCACAGGCGTTGATACTCGGTGTCGTTGAGGGCCTTACGGAATTCTTGCCGGTCTCAAGTACTGGCCACCAGATTATTGTGGCGGACTTGCTGAACTTCGGCGGCGAACGCGCCATGGCGTTCAACATCATTATCCAGCTGGGCGCCATTTTGGCGGTTGTCTGGGAGTTTCGCCGCAAGATCCTCGACGTTGTCGTGGGTTTGCCGACGCAACCCAGCGCGCGCCGCTTTACCGTCAACCTGATCATCGCGGTCCTGCCGGCGGTGGTGTTGGGGGTGATCTTCGCTGACATGATCCACGAGTATCTGTTCAACCCGATTACAGTGGCCTCTGCCCTGGTTATTGGCGGTGTGATCATGCTTTGGGCTGAGCGCCGTACCCACGTCATTCGCGCTGAAACCGTTGACGACATGACCTGGAAAGACGCGGTCAAGATCGGTTTTGCACAATGCCTGGCGATGATTCCGGGGACTTCGCGTTCGGGCTCGACCATCATCGGCGGCCTGTTGTTTGGCCTGTCGCGTAAAGCGGCCACCGAGTTTTCGTTCTTCCTGGCGATGCCTACCATGGTCGGCGCGGCGGTGTACTCGGGTTACAAGTACCGTGAACTGTTCCAGCCCGACGACTTGCCAGTCTTCGCCATCGGTTTTGTGACGGCGTTCATCTTCGCCATGATCGCGGTCCGTGCGTTGCTCAAGTTCATTTCCAACCACAGCTATGCCGCGTTCGCCTGGTACCGCATTGCCTTTGGCATGCTGATTCTGGCGACCTGGAAGTTCGGCTGGATTGACTGGTCGGCGGCAGGTTGAAGACCTCAGCCAACGACCGTCGCGGCTCGCCTGGGGTGCCTGAGCAGCCAACTGGGCCCATGCGTGGCGTGAAGCTCAAGCTGCTGGCGTTACTGCTGCTGTGCGCGATGCCGCTGGGGGGCTCGCTGAGCCTGTTGCTCACCGGCATCACGCGGGTGCCTCTGCTTGTTTATGGCGTGGCCAGTGTCGTGGCTTTCATCCTTTATGGCTATGACAAGCAGCAAGCCCGGCATGGCCGCTGGCGCACCCCGGAAAAGCTCCTGCACGGAGTTGAATTGCTGGGCGGTTGGCCGGGTGCGCTGGTGGCTCAGCAAGTGTTTCGCCACAAGACCCGCAAGGTGTCTTTTCAGGTCTGGTTCTGGTTGATCGTGGCCGTGCATCAAGCGATCTGGATTGATGTGCTGTTTTTGAAAATCACCTTTCTGAACCTGTAGGCGGCTGCCATGAGCGTCAGATCAATAAGCCGATCTGACGCTTTTTCGGCAGTTTACCGACCACCAACTGGTGGGAACGGCGTAGCAAGTCTTGCAGTTCTTCGGCGCCCATCGGGTAGGGTGCCTGCATGTTGATCCAGTGGGCCCGCGCCAGATACGGCGAAGGGCGTATCCCCGGGCGATCGATATAGCCCAGAAACAGTTCTTTCTCGACCTTGAACGACAACCCGTTGCTGTTGAGGTTGAACAGGGCAAACATTTTGCTCTGATCGACATAGAACACTTCAACCCCGCCCCATTTCACATCCTCCTTGACCCCCGGCAGGCTGCGACAGAACTCGGCTACCTGTTCCTTGGACATGATTTTTTGGGTGTTGGACGTGCGCGTCATAGGGTTTTTTCTCCGCAGCGTTCGAAGGTATCAGCCAAATGTTCGATCCAGGCCCGCACCGCTGGCATGACGCCGCGTCGGTGCGGGTACACGGCTTGCAGCCAGCCGCCGGGCAGTGACCATTGAGGGAGTAGTTGCACCAGCTCACCGGTTTCAAGCTCGTGCTCGCAATACATCAAGGGCAGCACGGTGAAGCCCAGACCTTGCAGGGTGCAGGCTTTACGCACGTTAAAGTCATCAATGCCCAAGCGTGCTTCCAGCACCATGTCTGAAGCTTTGCCGTGCTCATCGAGCATGCGCAAATGCACCATGCGATCGGCCTCAAGCGCCCCCAGCGCCGGGGCATTTTTGAGATCGTCCGGGGTCTTGATTGCCCACTGCTCAGCGAAGGCCGGGCTGGCGACCATAACGGTCACCGCCTTGCGCAAACGCCGCGTCACCAGCAGCGGGTCTTCATCGCCCAGTTCGCGGACGCGCATGGCCACGTCAATGCCTTCGGTGATCAAGTCTACGCGGCGGTTGAGCAGGCTGACCTCCAGTTGCACATGGGGGTAGGCGCGCAGAAAAGAGCTGACGACATCGGGCATAAACTGGTGAGCCAGGCCCACCGGGCACGACACCCGCAGGCGCCCTCGGGGTTCGCTGGACATACTGGCCACGGCCTCGTCGGCCATTTCGGCTTGCAGCAGCATGGCCTGGCAATGGCTCAAGTAGCGCTCGCCAACGGCGGTGAGCTTTAGCTGGCGCGTGGTGCGCTGCAACAGACGCGCACCCAGGCGCTCTTCAAGTTCGGCCACACGCCGCGACAGGCGTGACTTGGGGATGCCCAGCACACGGCCCGCCGCCGCAAAACCACCGGCTTCGACCACTTTGGCGAAGTAGTACAGATCATTAAGGTCCTGCATTGCTTTTCTCACTGTCCTACAGGTGGGACGAACTATCGCATGCTCGCTGACTTATCGTCGATTGCTTTCATCGGTAGCATCACCCTCACTTGATCGCCTGAGGCGGTCTTAATTTGGAGATCCGCATGAAACTTTTGCATATCGATTCGAGCATCTTGGGCGACAACTCGGCTTCGCGTCAGCTGAGCGGTGAAGTAGTCAAGGCTTGGCAAGCGGCTGAGCCGAGTGTTGAAGTGAGCTACCGCGACCTCGCCAGCGAAGGCATTGAGCACTTCTCGGCGGCCACCCTGGTGGCGGCTGGCACCCCGGCTGAACTGCGTGATGCGGCGCAAAAATACGAAGCGCAATTGAGCGCAGATACCCTGTCGCAGTTCCTGGCCGCGGATGCAGTTGTGATCGGCGCGCCGATGTACAACTTCACCATTCCAACCCAACTCAAGGCCTGGATCGACCGCATTGCGGTGGCCGGTCAGACCTTCCGTTACACCGAAACTGGCCCGGTTGGCCTGTGCGGCGGCAAGAAAGTGATCGTGGTCTCGACCTCTGGCGGCATTCATTCGGGCCAGGCGACAGGCGTGGCGCACGAAGAGTATTTGAAAGTGCTGCTGGGTTTTCTCGGCATCACTGATGTTGAGTTTGTTCGTGCGCAGGGCCTGGGTTATGGCGATGAAGTGCGCAGCAAAGCCCTGAGCGATGCTCATCAGCACATTAGTCAGGGTCTGTTCAGCGCCGCGTAAGCTGCCCTGTAGTGCCCGCATAATAAAACTCTGTATTCTGGATACCGTCATTGGCCAGAGTACGGAGTTTTTTGCATCTGGCTTTAATGGCTTGGGTTATGCAAAGAAGTGGGTAACCGTCTTTTTTCATTGCCTGCTGCAAGCTGAGCGCTATTAAAGGTAAGCCGCCATGATGCGTCTATGCGCTGTCGTGTTTCTCATAATGGCTAGTTGCCCTGTGCTGGTGCACGCCGAGCCACTGAACCAATGGAGCGTGGGCTTTCATCGCCTTAGCTTTCTGGACCCGGTGGACGGCCAGCCGATGAACGCCATTGCGTTCTATCCGTCTACCGATGACGAAGTGCACAGCCGCATCGGCGTCTATGACCTCGATGCCAGCGAAGATGCCAAAATTGCCATCGGCCATTACCCGCTGCTGGTGCTGTCCCATGGCAATGTCGGCACGCCGCTGGCACTGCACGACTTGATTACCGCACTGGCACGCAAAGGCTTTGTTGTCGTGGCGGTGCTGCATCCGGGTGACAACTTCAAAGACCACAGCCGTACCGGCACCCTGAGCAACCTTTACGGGCGGCCGATGCAAATATCGGCGGCGATCAGCGCTGTGCTTGATGAAAACAGCCTGTCTGCTTACGTCGATGCGGATCAGGTCGGGGTGATCGGCTATTCGGCAGGTGGTGAAACGGCGCTGATTCTGGCCGGAGCCGAGCCTGACTTGAACCGACTGCGGCGTTATTGCCAAGAGCGGCCCGATGACCACGATGCCTGCACGACCCAAGGTGAACTGATCGCTGATCGGGATGATTTGTTGCCCGTCGCGGACCCGCGTGTGCGTGCGTTGCTGTTAATGGCGCCGCTGAGCCTGATGTTTGGCCGCGACACCCTGGCCCAAGTGCATGTGCCGGTTTTGCTGTACAGCGGTGAGGGTGATCAAACCGTGTTCCCGGACAAAAATGCCGAAGCCCTGGCGCGTAAATTACCGGTTGCCCCGGAGTTCAATCTGATCCCCGGCGCCGGACATTTTGTGTTTCTGGCGCCTTGCTCGGATGAACAGCGCGCAACCATGGCCTGGGCCTGCACCGATGCCGACGGGGTTGATCGTGAGGACATCCATCGCGATTTGATTTACGAATCAGGGCGCTTTTTCAGTAAGGCGCTGAATAACAACGCCCACACACTGTTACGTACTGCAGACCACTAACGGGCCCGGCGCGAGAGCCCTAGGGTAAGCAGCAGGCCCGCAATGCACATCAGTGCTGCGCTGAAGAAAATCCAGGGATACCCAAGGTTCAAGGCGATGGCGCCCATTAGTGGCCCGGCCATTGCCAGCGCCAGGTCAAAAAACACCGCATAAGCGCCCAGGCCTGCACCCCGGCTCGAACTGGGGACTTGCTTGACCGCCTCAACGCCCAGCGCCGGGTACACCAGTGACAGGCCAAACCCTGCCAACCCGGCACCGATCAAGGCATAGCCGGTAGACGGCGCGAGCCACAACAGCACCAGCCCCAGGGTTTCCATGGCCATACAGGTCATTGCGACGGTGTAGCCACCCAAGCGGTTAATGCTGTTGGTGAATATCAGCCGGGCCAAGATAAAACACACGCCAAACACTGACAGGCAGTAGGCCGCGCCCGTCCAGCCCTGGTCGATATAGAACAGCGTGATAAAGGTCGTCAGGGTGCCATAACCAATAGACGCCAGCATCAGGCTGAGGCCATAGGGCGCGATCAGCCCCAGCACCGACCAAAAGGACAGGCGCACCCCGGCGATCACCGGCATCGAAGTTTTGTTACGGATGGTCAGCAGTGCCAGCAAGGCCAACCCCAGCAGCGCAATGCCCAGGCTGGAAAACCCGAGTGTGTCGATCATCAGAACACCCAGCGGGGCACCCAAGGCAATCGCCCCATAAGAGGCGATACCGTTCCAGCCGATGGTGCGTGCGGTGTGTTCCGAGCCGACTTGCGCGATGCCCCAACTAATCGTGCCGACACCGATAAGCCCTTGGGCAATGCCCAGAAAAATGCGCCCGACGATCAAAATGCCAAGGCTCAGCAGCGGGGAGCTTTGCAGCATGACAGCGACGTACGTGAGTACACCGCTGATGGCGATGCCGATCAGGCCGTACACCACCGCAGGCTTGGTCCCGCGTTTGTCGACGATGCGCCCGGCCGAAGGACGCGTCAGCAGGGTGGCGAGGTATTGCGAAGCAATGGTCAGACCAGCAACCACGGCGCTGAAGCCCAATTGATCATGCACATAGCCCGGCAAGACCGCGATGGGCAAGCCAATGCAGATAAAGGCGATAAACGTGTAAAAAACAATCGACAGGATTTGCAGCGTAACCGACAGAGAACTCGGATGAGGAGGATGTTGCGCAGACATGAGCAGCGGTTCCGGCTGGCGTTTGGGCGCCGCTATGATGGCGTGCCTGCCGGGTAAATGAAAGCAGGCTAACGATAGTTCGAGTGAGGCACCCTTTTTACGTCTTGAGCCATAACGCCGATCGCTTTGCGACCTGCCATTTTCCTGTTGAAGGCAACCCCTAATCTGTAGTCACTATGAGTTGCACCAGAAAGGGGTTGTGCAGAGTTACGCCGCGTTGTATCTGGCCCAGGGGCCGGTTTACTCGGCGCTTCTATCGTTATGGCTTGAGACGAATTGGCGAAAACGTTCGGTGGGCAAGCCTTCGAACAGTTCCGTCGGCGTGCCCTGGGCGTCGATCAGGCCGCCGTGCATAAACACCACGCGATTCGACACGTGCCGGGCAAAGCCCATTTCGTGGGTGACCACCAGCATGGTGCGGCCTTCTTCGGCCAGCGAGCGCATCACCCGCAGCACCTCGCCAACCAGTTCAGGGTCGAGTGCCGAGGTGGGCTCGTCAAACAGCATTACTTGTGGGTTCATCGCCAGTGCGCGGGCGATTGCGACCCGTTGTTGCTGCCCGCTGGACAGGTGCGCCGGGTAGTAGTCCTTACGCTCGTACAGGCCGACCTTGTGCAACAGGGCCTCGGCCTCTTCGATGCATTCGGCGCGTGGGCGTTTGAGCACGCGCATCGGGCCTTCAATCACGTTCTGCAGCACCGTCATGTGCGACCACAGGTTGAAGCTCTGAAACACCATGCCCAGGCTACTGCGCATGCGCTCGACCTGACGGTTGTTGCTCGGCGTTTGACGGCCGTCGACATGCTGTTTCATCTCGATCACTTCACCGTTGACGCGGATGATGCCTTGATCGGGGGTTTCCAGCAGGTTGATGCAGCGCAGGAACGTGCTTTTACCGGACCCGCTGGCGCCGAGGATCGAGATCACGTCGCCTTTGTGTGCGTCCAGATCAATACCCTTGAGGACATGGGCGCTGCCGAAGGACTTCTGGATATTAGTGACCGACAAGGCTGAAGCGGACTGAATGCTCATGGCAGGCTCCGTATCAAATCAGGAATGGGTAGGCAGTGTGGGGCTGGATTTTTTCACGACGTCTGCTGGGCGTTCGCGCAAGTGTGGCGAGAGGCGATACTCAAGCCAGGCGACCGCACGCACCACCAGGTAGTTGAGCACCAGATAAATCAGGGCCGCGCAAATGAACACCTCCATGGTGCGGTAGGTGCGCTGGATGATCTGCTGGGCGACGCCCGTGACATCCCAGACCGTCACCAGGCTGGCGAGGGCGGTGGACTTGACCAGCAAAATGGCTTCAGTGGAGTAGGCCGGCAGGGCCTGGCGCAGGGTCACCGGGGCAATGATCCGGTACAGCAACTCCCAGGGCGACATGCCAATGGCTTTGCCAGCTTCGATCTGACCTTGGGGCACGCTGAGCAGGCCACCGCGGATTATTTCTGCGGTGTAGCCAGCGGTGCACAAGGCCAGCGACACCACTGCGCAGCCATAAGGTGAGCGCAGCACGACCCAGGCAAAGCAGTCGCGGATGGCCGGGAACTGGCCCAGCCCGTAGTAAATCAAGAACATTTGAATCAGCAGCGGTGTGCCGCGAAACAGCATGATGTAGAACCGCGCCGGGTAGCTGAAAAACCACCAGCGGCTGACCCGCAGGCTGACGATGCCGACCGACAGGGCAAGGCCGAGCACCAACGAGCAAAAAAAGATCGACAAAGTCGTGGGCAGGGCGGCCAGCAACTTGAGCATGGTGTCTGCGAGGAACGGAAAATCAATCATAGGTGTCGCTCCCGACGCGAACTAGACTGGGCTGCGCTGCCGCGTACGTCGCACGCGGGCTTCAGCCATGTGGAACAGCCGACCGGAGAGGCCGGTGAGTATGAGGTACAGCGCGCCCCCGATGATGTAGAAGGTGAAATAGTGGCGGGTGGACCCGGCTGCGACCTGACTGGCGCGCATCAATTCCACCAGACCAATGACTGAAATCAGCGCGGAATCTTTCAGGCTCATTTGCCAGACATTGCCCAGACCCGGCAGCGCGTAGCGCAAAATCTGCGGCACCAGAATCCGTTTGAAGCGCATGGCACGGCTCATGCCGATGGCCAGCCCGGCTTCCAGTTCGCCACGCGATACGGCGAGAAAGGCGCCCCGGTAGACTTCCGCCTGATAAGAGCCAGAGATCAGCCCCACCGCCAACGCCCCGACCAGAAAAGGCGGCACGTCGATATAGCCTTCGCCGCCGAACCAATGGCCAACCGCCGTCACCACACTGGCCCCACCAAAGTAGAACAGGTAGATCACCAGCAACTCGGGAATCCCCCTGAACAGTATCGAGTACAGATTTCCCAGCCCGCGCAAACTGCGGCGGCGGGAGAGTTTGGCCGCCGCCACCAGGCTGCCAAATACTGCCCCCACCAGCAGCGCTGCGAGGGTCAATACCAGGGTCATGCCGGTGGCCTTGAGCAGCGCCATCCCCCAACCTGAGTCACCAAAACTGAGTAGCTGCAAGAGGTTCATAGAGGATCCCACGTCTAAAAAGGGTTAAGCAGCCCGGCACCCTTCACGCTGCCGGGCCATTCAGATCATTGCTTGGGGGTCAGGTCCTGCTTGAACCATTTCTCGCTCAGGGTTTTGATCGTGCCATCAGCCATGGCCTCCTTGAGGGCGGCGTCGAACTTGGCTTTGAGCTCCACGTCGTTCTGGCGAAAGCCCAGTGCTTCGCCTTCACCCCAGATCGGGCCTTTGATCACCGGGCCGGTGTACACCAGTGACTTGTTCTCCGGCTTGTCCATCAGCGAGTTGAAGAAGGTCACGTCATCAAACGCAACGTCGATCCGACCGGATTGCAGGTCGAGAATGGCCTCGGACGAGCTGCCGTATTCACGGATCGTCGCCACGTCCTTGAAGTTTTGATCAATGAATGAGGTGTAAATGGTGCCGGAGGCGATGCCGATGGTTTTGCCTTTGAGCGCCTTGCGCAGGTCTTCAACGCCAGCACGGATTTCCTTGGGGTCGGTGCCCAGGGTGATGGCCGCGTCAGTACCGGTTTTGCCTGGCAGCAAGTCGGCTTGCAGGGCGACAAAACTGGCCGGGGTCTGGGCGTAAGGCGTAGAGAAGGCCATGACCTTCTGGCGTTCGTCGTTGATGACAATGGCGTCCATCAGCACGTCGAATTTGCCTGCATTGAGGCTGGCGATCATGCCGTCCCAGTTCTGCACGACGATGTTGCACTTGAGCTTCATGCGCTGACAGATCACGTCCATCAGTTCTGGCTCGAAGCCGCTGACTTTTCCACCTGGCAGTGTCAGGTTCCAGGGTTCATAGGCGCCCTCTGTGGCGATATTGACCGATGTCCACTCTTTGGCCTGGAGTGCCGGAGCACAGGCCAACACCATTGCACTGAGCGCTACAGAACCCAACCAGCTTGATTTGTTCGACATCTTGGTACTTCCTGTCTAATCAATTGAGTGTTGCGAACTGATCCGGCTCAGGCCGAATCGCCAAGGTCGGTACACACCGTTTTTTCTGGGATTGCAAACGGATGCAAACCGGTACTAAGCCTGTGAAGGCGAATGCATTTTCCACGCCGACGTCCTGGGCCAACTGACGGATGTTGTTGCCGTGGCTGAGCGTTGGAACGTCCATTTTTCTGTCACTCGACTCGATCAAACCAAACCCGCTGGGTAGAGGTACGTGCGAACATGTATTTGCTTGTACATACAAGCATATGCAATCAATCGGCCAACTTGATTTCTCATCGATCAATCCGTTTTAAATTCAGTAAAAATGCTTTAGAAACAGAAGGTTATGGGTATTTATTGGTTGCGGGGGTTTTATCCAGCAGTGGTAAGGCGGGTGTTTGGGTCTGAAAGTGCACCACGGTGGTACGAACGGTGACAGTGTGGATTAAAGTGGTGCGCGGCGAGGGGTAACGGGTACGACTGTCTGTGTGGGGAGGGCCACGCTTTATCGGGCAGCCCTCTCTTGGAACGCGGCCTGTTTACTTGAGGTTTTGCTGCACGGTGGCGAGTACTTCGCCGCTGCGCACTTGCTCGGTCACGCTGGCAATGTCGGTATAGAAAGCGCGGTCATGTTCAGCCACCGATACACGGCTGCGCACCAGGTCATACACCGCTTTGGTCACGCTGGAGGCTTTGCCCACGTCATGGAAGTCCAGGGCCTGGCAGCCCACCAGCAGCTCGATGGCCAGCACAGATTCCAGTTTTTCGGACACTTTGTAGGCCTTGATCACGGCGTTATAGGCCAGGCTGACCAGGTCTTCTTGGTTGGCGCAGGTCGAGAAGCTATCGACAGAGGAGGGGAACGACAGCGACTTCATTTCCGCATACAGGCCTGCCGCAGTGTATTGCAGGATCATGTAGCCGCTGTTCAGGCCCGGATTGCGCACCAAAAAAGCGGGCATTTCACTGAAGTGCGAGTTAACCATGCGATCAATACGGCGCTCGGCAATCTTCGCCAGGTTGGCCAGTGCCACGCACAAGGAGTCGGCTGACATGCCGATGTAGGTGCCATCAAAGTTGGCGCCCGAGATGGCAATCCCGTCGCCGTCATCAAGCGGGTAGATCACCGGGTTGTCGCCTGAAGAGTGAATTTCGTTTTCGATATTTTCCCGCGCGTGCTCGATAAAACGTTTCGACGCGCCGTGTACTTGGGGGATGGAGCGCAGGCTGTAGGCGTCCTGTAGCCGGTAGTCGATGTTTTCAGCGATCAGTTGGCTGTCATGCAGCATCGCCTTTATGTCCCGTGCAGTTTGCGCCTGCTCTTTATGTGCCTTGATCGAGTGATAGCGTGGATCGAAAGCCCGAATCGTGCCTTTTAACGCTTCCATGGACAGTGCTGCAGCGACGTCTGCCAACGAAGCGGTCTGCATGGCGTTGTACAGAGCCAGAATGGCGATGGCGGTCACCGAGGTGGTGCCATTGAGCATGGCCAGGCCTTCTTTGCACTGCAGATCGGTCGGTTGCAGGCCAACCTGTTTCAGCGCCGTGGCGCCATCAACCCATTCACCGCCATTGACCCGCGCTTTGCCTTCGCCCAGCAGGACCAGAGCCAGGTGCCCCTCGACCGCCAGGTAACCCACCGATCCTTCGCCGGGTGCAAACGGTACGACGTCGTTATTGAGCAGGGCAGCAATCAGTTCCAGTAACTCAAGGCGCACCCCCGAATACCCTTTGCCAAGGCTGATCAGCACCATCAACTGTATCGCACGCACCTGCTCACGCTTGAGCGGCTCGCCCACGGCCACCGCGTGGGAGCGCACGATATTGACCTGAAGCTCCTTGGCATTGCTCGCAGAAATCACATGGCGAACGTTGTCGCCGAACCCGGTGGTCACGCCATAGACCAAGCGATTCTCATCAAGAAAACGCTCCACCAGACCACGGGATTTTTTCACGCGCTGCTGATAAGCCTCAGAAAACGAGACCTTGGCTGCATAACGGGCGACCGCCACAAACTCTTCGATGGAAGGCTCTCTATCGCCAAGAACAACCTGAGTGATCTGTTGAGGATGAGCTTTCATTGCGAACTCCCGAGAAACCAAATGAATAAGGGGCTGGACCGGCCAAGCCGTCGCTCGATTGAGCGTGGGAGAAGGCTAAAGCGATTTTTGAGTGAAGAAAATATGGCGATTTCTGTCAGTTTTATTAGTATTTCTAAACTTTAAATGCCTGTGAGGCCGCACCTTGCCATGAGTCGCTTACCGCCTTTGCGCGCCCTGCAAATATTCGAAACCGTCGGCCACTGTGGTGGTATTTCCCAGGCGGCAAAACGCTTGAACCTCTCGGTGGGGGCGGTGAGCCAGCAGATGAAACTGCTGGATGAGGCGCTGGGCATGAGCCTGACGGTCAAGGACGGCCAGCGTTTGCGCTTGAATGCCATTGGCCAGCGTTTCCATGCCAGATGTTCGACAGCCTTTGAAGAGTTGAGAGCCGCTGTGGCTGAAGTCGAACGCTCTAAAAACCCCAACAACTTGTATGTCAGTGGCCTGCCTTCACTGATGAACAAGTGGCTGGGGCCGCTGATCTACGAATGGCAGCACGAGCATGACGATCTCGACATCTATCTGGATGGCACGCTTGCGGATACATCGGAGGAGGAAAATGCCGATTTTCGGATTGGCTATGGCGAGCCGGTCCAATACGCCGAGCGCAGCGTTGTACTGTTTCACGATTGTGTGGTGCCAGCGTGTTCGCCGGCGCTTTTAGGCCAACCGGGCACTGTAGGGCAGGCCGCTGACTTGCTTCAGTACCCACTGATACGCGTTGACTCACGGCCGAAATTTGATTCGCCGCCGTCGTGGGTTGAATGGTTTGGTCTGGAGGGCGGGGTGGTGGAGCAGACGATTGCCGTGCGTCGAAGCTTTTCTTCGGCCAGCATGGCCATTCAGGCCGCTATTGATCATCAGGGCATCGTACTGGCGCAGTACTCGATGATTGCCCGTGACATTGCTGAGGGGCGCTTGATCATCCCGTGGCCGCGCGCCATGGCGCTGCCATCGCCGTATTACCTGAGCTGGCACCCTAACACGCTACAGAAAGCACAATGCCGGGCGTTTCAGCGCTGGTTGATAGGTCGGGGAAAAGCGCAGGAAGACATGACTGAGCGCCTGATCACAGCTCTGCCTGCACAAGCAACTGTAGGAGCGAGCTTGCCTCGCGATCTTTAAAAAGGCCAAAAGATCGCGAGACGAGCTCGCTCCTACAGGGCTTTACCGGTGTCTGGAATCAGAACACCACGCCTTGGCTGCGCAGGTAGTCGTCGTAGGTGCCGCTGAAGTCGATCACGCCGCTTGGGCTCAGCTCGATAATACGAGTGGCCAGCGACGATACGAATTCACGGTCATGGCTGACGAAAATCAGCGTGCCAGGGTAGTTTTCCAGCGCCAGGTTCAACGCTTCGATGGATTCCATGTCCAAGTGGTTGGTCGGTTCGTCCATCACCAGTACGTTCGGCTTTTGCAGGATCAGCTTGCCGAACAGCATGCGGCCTTGCTCACCACCGGAGATCACCTTGACCGACTTGAGGATCTCGTCGTTCGAGAACAGCATGCGGCCCAGGGTGCCGCGAATCATTTGCTCGCCTTGAGTCCATTGGCCCATCCAGTCGAACAGGGTCACATCGTCTTCAAAGTCGTGCGCGTGGTCTTGCGCGTAGTAGCCCAGCTCAGCGGACTCAGTCCACTTGATCGAACCGGCATCCGGAGTCAGCTCATTGACCATAGTGCGCAGCAGCGTCGTTTTACCGATACCGTTCGGGCCAATGATTGCCACGCGCTCACCGGCTTCAACGGTAAAGCTGAAGTCTTTGAACAGCGTCTTGCCATCAAAGCCTTTAGCCATGTTTTCAACAATGACGGCCTGGCGGTGCAGCTTTTTGGTCTGCTCGAAACGAATGAACGGGCTGACACGGCTGGAAGGCTTGACCTCGGCCAGGGTGATCTTGTCGATTGCCTTGGCGCGCGAGCTTGCCTGTTTGGATTTCGAGGCGTTGGCCGAGAAGCGGCTGACGAACGCTTGCAGCTCGTTGATCTGAGCTTTCTTCTTGGCGTTTTCAGACAGCAGTTGCTCACGCGATTGGGTCGCGACAGTCATGTACTCGTCATAGTTGCCCGGGAACAGGCGCAGCTCGCCGTAGTCCAGGTCAGCCATGTGGGTGCAGACGCTGTTCAGGAAGTGTCTATCGTGAGAGATGATGATCATCAGGCTGTTGCGCTGAGTCAGAACGTTTTCCAGCCAGCGGATCGTGTTGATATCCAGGTGGTTGGTGGGTTCGTCGAGCAGCAGCACTTCAGGATCAGAGAACAGCGCTTGAGCCAGCAATACACGCAGCTTCCAGCCCGGCGACACTTCGCTCATCGGGCCGTTGTGCTGTTCAATGCCGATACCCAGACCCAGCAGCAATTCACCGGCGCGGGACTCAGCGGTGTAACCGTCCATTTCTGCGAACTCGGTTTCGAGTTCAGCAACGGCCATGCCGTCTTCTTCGGTCATTTCTGGCAGCGAGTAGATGCGATCGCGCTCAGCCTTCACCTTCCACAGTTCTTCGTGGCCCATGATCACGGTATCGATCACGGTGAATTCTTCGTAAGCGAACTGATCCTGGCGCAGCTTACCCAGACGCACGTTCGGTTCCAGCATGACCTGGCCGCCCGACGGGTCGAGATCGCTGCCGAGGATTTTCATGAAGGTGGATTTGCCGCAACCGTTGGCACCGATCAAACCGTAGCGGTTACCTGCGCCGAATTTTACTGAAACGTTCTCGAATAGCGGCTTTGCGCCGAACTGCATCGTGATGTTAGCTGTGGAGATCAATTACTTTACCTATCAATAACTTAGAGAGCGCGTATTTGAGCTGGTAGCCGTTTGGTACCAACCTGGAGCTTTTCAAGCCCACTCCGATCTGAGCTTGAGTTGACCCAACGCGCATAAGTCGACAGCAACAATTGGACGCTAAGGCCAAGCTGCTGAGGAATAAAAGCGGGGTTCATGCCAGACATGGCGCGCATTGTCGCATAGGTGTGACGACAGTTGTATGGCAGGCGACCATTGAAACCGAATGAGCGCAGAGTGAACGCTGCGCGATAGCCCTGTTTCGATGGGCCATTGATGCGATACAGGTCCTCATGACTGCGCGGGAGTAGACGGCAGTTGATACGTGAGAATGAACCCCTTTAACCAAACGCCTTCTAAGATGATTCAGTCTATCGGAGGCACATTGTGGCCAAAATCATCACTGAAGATACCCGCCTTCAACAGGAGTGCACGGCTGACGTCTTGTTATTTGGTACACCGAAAGATCGTCTGGACTTCTATCGCAGAGAAATTCAGTACGAAACCAGCCTGCTCTCAAATAGAACGAACGCCTATTTAACGGCGCAGTCGTTCCTGGTCATTGCGTTTGCATCGTCAATGGCCAATCTCAATCCTGAGTGGGGAGAGCTGTTCACATTGGTGGTGCCAAGCTTGATGGCCGTTCTGGGCATCTTTAGCTCATTGCATGCCTGGCCCGGGTTTCGGGCTTCGTATGTGATTATTGATCACTGGCATTTCAAGCAAAGCCATTTGTTGCGAAGTGAGCCGGTGATGGGTAAAGCCTACGATGAATCGCCCTTGTTTAACGAAAAGGAATCCAGTCAGAAGGGCTATCGAAAGTCGCTCATGTTCTCAATGAGAACACCTTGGCTGTTTGTGATTTTCTGGCTGCTTCTCGCCAGTTTTTGCATCTATGTGCAGCTGGCCAACGCCAGTCAGTGAGCTTAATCTACGCGGTGCAAGCCCCGACAACGCCGGGGCCTGACCGGGCGGATCAGAAGACCATACCGACCTTCACGCCGAACTCGTCACGCTTGAGTTTGGTGTTGTCAGCAACCGGTGAATCCTCGTCAATCTTGTACTCGGTACGGGTGTAGTACACGCCCGCTTGAATAGGCAGGTCGCCTTGCTGGTTCATCAGCAGCGACACTTCTGCGTACGGGTTGGTGCGGTCTTTCATGTCCACGGTGTCGCTGCCGAAGTTTTTAACTTTGACCTTGGCTCGGCCATCGAGGGTCTGGCGGGCACCCACTTCAACGCGCAGGGTCGAGGTGTCGAACTGGTGGTTGTAACCCAGGGCGGCCTTGGCGAACGGCGATTTGTAGGTCAGCTTGGTGTCGATATCGTTGATCTCTGGCTCGAAACGGGTCCAGGTGTAACCGCCACCCACGATCACGTCGACAAAGTTGCGCGCATCCAGCGCGGCACGCCAGCCAAGGTCGAGGTCAGCCTGGGCTTCCTTGAGCTTGTTGCCATCCTTCTTGCTGTATTTGGCTTCGCCACCCAACTGGTAGATGAAACCCGATTCAGCGGTCATTTTGTTGCCATAGTTGGCAAATACACCGCCTTGGCCCATGTGTTCCTTGTCGGATCTGCTGCCGCCTTCGAATTTGAAGTCAGTGTAGGAACCCAGCAAGCCCACGTTGAACAGCGGGTCGGTGCTTGGGGCGGCCATCACTGCCAGCGGAGCGCTGAAAAGCGCCAGGGCGCAGGAGTGACGTAGCAGTTTTTTTGTAAACATTCGCAAGAGTCTCCATGACTTGAAAAATATCGAACGAGCGTTTCGATAAAGCGTCAGAGAGAAAGTTCAAAAATAATGGCGAGGGAGTTACGCACTGTTCGTAACAGACCGGCGAAGTCCGTTATCAATCAATCGGCGTCTTGCAGGCAGGTTATTGAGCGTTAGCGATAAATGCGAATTTTCCGCCAGCTCACCTTGCTGTAAAAAGTCCCGGTGTCGCCCAGCAGGGCATAACGGGTTGCACGATAGGCCGATGTAAACTTTGAGCAGTGCAAGCCCCGGATCTTTTTATAAGCCCATGACCAGCCGCGTTTGCTTTTATTCTCCATAGCCTTAGCCTCACACAAGGAGCATCTAATAGTGTTAGATGCTAGCGACAAAAGATGACACTTGCGGGTGCACAGATAAGCCAAATGAGCTTATTTAAAAGTCGTAAGTTGCGTGTTTTGTTATTTATCGTCGGGCTTTGTCGAGAGCTAATCAGGGTTAACGCTTTTGTTTTACTGACACTCGAGTGGGGAGTCAATACGCCAACTCTGGCAACTTAGGCCGTTTAATTGGCGGGCAGAGGGATTTGCGTCTATAGAGGTCTACCCTCCGGCACGATCAGACCTCTAAGGTGTCACTGCCGATCGCGACAGTCTGCGGCTTTGCGGGCGATTCGCTTGGCCGGGCCTGGTGTCTATGGTTGCGGCAGGCAAGCGTTAAACGTTAAATTTTGTCGGTCATTAGCGCCCTGTGTCGAAGATCAAACATCGGTAAATATGTTCTCTTTTGGCCAGCGTATTTCCAGGTATTCGCTCAGGTAACTGATAAAAGCTTTAACTTTTGGCGTCATGGCCGCTCGGTCTTGAACGCAGGCATAAATATCCAGGGGCTTGGTGTATGACTCAGTCGGTGAATGGCTGTGTTGAAGCAGCGGGATAAGCTGACCCGATTCGATATAAGGTGCGGCGATGTACTCTGCCAGTCGCGCAATACCGGCGCCATGGGCAGCCATTTGTGCAAGTGCGTCAATGTCGTCACTGGTGGCCGTAACATTAAGCGCTGCATAACTGTGCTGGCCATTGTTGATAAACCCCCAGCGCAGAAAGCGACCATCCAGAGGGTAGCGAAAACCCAGGCAGGCGTGATGTTGCAGGTCGTCGGGGGAAGCCGGCCAGCCCGCACGTTCGAGGTAAGCCGGTGAGGCGCAGACAATAAAAGGCACCGAGACGATTTTGCGGGCAATGATCCCGTCTTCCAGTTGCGGCTTGATTCTCAGGCTCAGGTCAATGCCGCTGTGGATGTGGCTGATTTTGTTGTCAGTGATGTTCAGTTCCAGGGTCAGACGCGGATAGCGCGTGGCAAAACCCGCGACCAACGGGGCGACGACATGCCGCCCGAAAGCGGAAGTCGACGCGATGCTCAACCGCCCTTGCAGTTCGCTGTCGCTATGGCTGATGGCTCGGTGCGCCAGCTCCACATCCGTAACAATGCGCTGCACTTTGTTGTAGTAAAGGGCTCCGTCCTCGGTCAGCGCCATGCTTCGGGTGGTGCGTTGCAACAAACGCGTGCCCAAGTGTGCTTCTAGGCGGTTGATGGTCTGGCTGACGGCGGCGGCACTGAGGCCGAGATTTTTCGCCGCGCCAGCAATCGATCCGGCTTCAACTACTTTGATAAAACTGTTAATCGCAGCAAACAGATCCATGTTTTGATCCTGAACGGGCCGTATTCGTAAGATCTGCTTTATAAACAAACTAGAAATGGCCGTCTAGTTGCGTGTTTTTGATCTTGTTAAGGTGCGCCATCCACCACTTTCAGGATTAAAGGGCCACACATGAACGCTAAAAGCACTTCAAACACCTTGATTTCAAACCGCCTAAAGTTCTCGGTGCGTGCAACGCCCTATGTATTCGCGTTGTACATGTCCACGATCATGGCCTTTTTAATGTCGCTGGTGATTACTGCTGCGAATACGGGTATCGATGCGGATTACCTGAACAACACCTTGCAGGCTTATAAGTTGGCCATGCCTGCCGCCTTCCTGTGCATCCTTGTGGTGCGCCCCATCGTAATCAAACTGGTGGCCATGACGGTTCATCCGCATCGTTAACCGGGGGTAGCTTTTACAGCCAGTATTTGGGATAGCTGCCTTTGCTGCGTGCGTTGTTAAGGCATAAGGCAGTGATCACCACCACCAGCGAGCCTGCCAACACGGGCGTCAGCAAAAAACTCCACGGGGCACCGGCGGTGATGACCACCAACGGGTTGGCACCGGCGGGGGCATGCACCGTGCGTGTCTGCTGCATGGAGACCAGCGCCAGCCCGACAGCCAATGCGCAAGCCCACCATTCATTGCCCAGGGTGTGCAGCACCACGAGCCCGACCAGTGTCGACACCATGTGCCCGCCAATGATGCTGCGCGGCTGGGCCAGGGGGGAATCGGGTACGCCAAAGGCCAGCACACAACTGGCGCCAAATGAGGCCATCAGCCAGGGCGTTCCGCTGATCAGGCTAAGCCAGCCGGTGACGCCGATGGCGATGACCACGCCGATAAACGACATCAGGCTGAAACGCAGATCGGGGGCGGGTGGAGCGCTTGATTTAGGCAGGCGAATAATAGGCATGGCGTTAACTCGGCGAGGGGACAGTGACAAAAGGATACCGATCGGTTTACCTGTAAGTCAACCGATCGGTATACACTGGCCGCATTCACTCCAAAGGAATTCGTGATGAGTACTGCAGATGTGATCACCCGGGCGGCCCTCGATCTGTTCTACCGCCAGGGCTTTCATGCCTCGGGGGTCGAGCAACTTAGCCAGATGGCTGGTGTGACCAAGAAAACCCTGTACCGGCATTTTCCGAGCAAGGAACACGTGGTCGAGGCTGCGCTGCAACTGAGGCACGCCGAGTTCATAGATCAAATGGCCACGGCGGTAGGGGGCGCTGACCAAGCGAACAGACCCCAGGCCTATATCGACTTCATTATCTGTTGGGTGCAGTCGGCTGATTTCCACGGCTGCGCGTTTATCAATGCTTCGGCTGAATACAGCGCTCAGAGCGCTCCGCCTCATGTCCTGGCCAGTCAACACAAGCAGCAGGTCCTGAATTACCTGCAAGGTATTTGCACGCAGGCAGGCCTGACGCAGCCGGCGGCGGTTGCGATGCAACTCTTTGTGATTGGCGAAGGTCTTATTGTCACTTCCCAGGTCAGTGGACTCGTGCCGGCGATGCTCCCGCCAATACGCGAAATGGTGGCTGTGCTCTGCGCCTCGTCACCCCGTGAATAACCACGATAAGGGATCTCAACACGGCATGACGCCATCTCAAGGAATGATTATGTTGACCAAGACAAAGCAACACAGCGCCCTTATTAGCCTCGCTTTGGCCGGGACGGTATTGGCAGGCTGCGCCAGCAGCCCTCAGTTCTCGGGGCAATCGGTCACTGATCCGCTGCTGCGCAAGGATGTATATGCAACAGTCGAGCGTCTGTTTTCAGCGGTAACCCAGTGCCGTTCAATCAGCGCCGTTGATAGCCGTATTACCAACATAGATCAGTCACCGAGCGGCGCAGTCCAGAAAGCCGAGGAGACCTGGCGGGTTTCCGGTTGCGGGACGAACGAGGCTTATAAGGTGGTGATGCGGGCAGATGACAAAGGCGAGACTGACTTCTCGGTTTCGCAGCAACGTTAAGTAGCCCCGTCGAGCTCAGGCAAGTCTGCAAGAAGAGAGCGTGAAAAACGTTCTGCTTTTATCGCTTGCGCCCTCTTCAAGGGCTCCCAAGTGAAAGGGCAACAATCTCTAGTGTTGACTGTTAGGCACCATTCTCATGCCATACGCTTTCAGGTCATTGATCAGGTTATCCAGTTGGTTGTAGCGCTTTTGGTGAATGTGCTCCCAATTGGGACGTTCGATGTAGAGCTTGCCTTCTGCATCGGTTTGCAAGGGCGTACGCAGTATTTCCCGGCTGCTTGAACGATGAATCAATTCGGGCCAGTGCTGGTGATCTTTATCGAACAGGAACTGGCCGGTTTCGGGAAGTGTTTGCTCAAGTTGAGATTCGGTTAAGGGAGGCGTTTTAGGGCGTTTGCCGGGTATTTCTACTTCAAGCAAAAAGTCGTTTTTCAGAAAAGCGACGTTCGAGCCTATGAAGTCGGGTTTTCCAACATCCCCGCGGTCTACTGTTATGCCACGTTGTGATCCTGGCTTAACGTCTGCCACACGCAGTGAAATTGCGCCCTCCAGCTCTGCAAGTCCGGGCACGCCTTGATGGGCGTTGGCGTGGCTGTTACCGACCAGGGCGATCCACTTATGGCTACCTGTTTGTGCCTGGTGGTTGCGGATGATTTGGCTGGCACCGTAGCTAAATAATGTCGTGCGCGCGTTATCAGCCGAACCTTCGATACCTTTGGTGTAGTAGCTTGCAACACAGTCGATGGCGATTATCCTCAGACCATGCTTTTGAGCGTTGTAGACCAGGTTGCTGAATGAGTAAGGGCTGCTCGCGTCAATGCTATAGCCGTTGTCCAGATCGCGAAGGAAGGTGTTAAGCCTGGGTGAAACCTGGCCTGTTTTCGAGAAAGCATCCAAATGCAGTTGGTGGAGATCCGCCTGTAAATGCTCCAGATACAACGTTTTTACGTCGTTTTTTTTAAACAGATCAAAATTATCAATGATCACCTGTTTACTTGAAACGGCCGAGTGTGTTTCTCCGATAATGAGCCCGGTGTATTTCTTATGAAGGGTTGTGAGTATTTCGGGCACACCGGTATCCGGCGCGAAGCCGGGTGAGGGTATACGTTGTTTTGCAGGCAAGTCTTTGAAGAATGCTTTCGCATCCTTGTACATTTTTAATTGCAACTGATGCGCATGAGATCGTGCACTCTCCAGAGAGTCGACACTGTAGCAGTAGTTAGTAAAGTCAATATCGTTATGGGTTGTCAGCCTGTCCAATGTGTCAGTGAATTCGGGGCTTGCAGCGTATTCGCTGTACCGAACCACGGGTGTATCCGGCAAAACCTCAGGCGTGTGCAGTTTTAAAGGTTGCCACAGCTTGGTTTTATCTGCTTGACGGTTTTTTACTTCCCAAACATCGCTGCTTGTATGGCGTCGTACTTTGTACGTGGAGCGGTGATCACCTGAGTTCAAATGCAAATACCAATGCCTTCCCAACCACCCTTTTTTAACTTCAAAGACACGGCCGTCCTGGAGAATAAAATGGTGAGTTGTGTGCGGATAAACACCTTTGCTGTCGGGTGTGCCTACGGCTCTAGTGACGGTGTAAATACCTTCGCGAGTAGGGCGGGTCCCATAAACATCAAGCGCTATGACCTCATACTTGTTTAATAATTGATGGACTGCCAGCGGTTGCTTGGCTGAGCCGGTTGTTGGAGCAGAGTCCCAGCGGCCATAAGCAATCTCAAGTGCGCGAGTGCGGTACAGCGCATCAGGCTGGCGTTTATCCAGCGCGTACCAGCTTTCGTTAAGGTTGTCGTATTGGCCATGATGCAGCTTGCCTGCGCTGTCCTTTAAGTAGTGACTGACCTGTTTGTTCGAGGGGTCGATGTGCTCATATACACCTGAGCCAAAGTGCCCGCCTGTGCGTAATGTCATGGCATCGGGGGACAGGGTACTGGCCGCTTCAGGGTTAAGACCTGAGCTGCGGGGTGTGGCCCGGTTGCGCAGGGATCGGCCAAAAACCATCGAGCCGGCAAAGTCTGAAGCGCCATCGGTGAGGTGAGCCAGCGAGTCTAAAAAATGCAGCATTGCTTCAAGCTTTTCATCACGTTCTAGCGCATCCATCCCGTCTGCCACACTGTAGATAAACCTCATTAACACCAGCGGTAGCATGATTTTGGTCGGCAGGACAAAGCTGATGATGTCAATCACAGTGAGTGCAACGTCTTTGGCGGTTTGCACATTGATTTCATAGGTAGAGGTTGACTGCTCATCGGCATTGCGGATTGCAAATTGCGCTTCTATGGCGTAAGCCGTTTTTTGAAAATGTTTACTGATGGACTGAAGGTTAATCTTCGCCGCCAGCAAATTATCTATCAGCAACGGTTTGATATAGGGCTGCTTGGCGGGTGTCACGCGGTTTAATACATAACTGCGCAGCGCATCAGAAGACAGAACGCGGCCCAGCTCGTTAAAGGAGTCGACTCTGCGAAACCAGACTTTATCCGGGGCGTTGGGCGTGTAACACAGCAGGCGCCTGGAAGGGGTTGCCGTTATGACCCAGACGCCCGGCAACGGGTAGCCTTTGAGCATGAGCTCATTCACCTTGATGCGATGGCCAGCCACCAGGGGTCGGTCTTTTTCAATGGGGTAGTTGCGCAGCTCTTCAACCCACGACACTTCCTCTGGCGACAGCGTGTTTTCGGTGTTGTCGGTGAGTTGAGCTTCAAGGAGGTCCAGGTTCAATTGCGCGTCGTTGAGCGCGACATAACGTTCCTGACGCCATTGGGCCTGGGCTGACTTGAAGTTAAGCGCGGGCTCGTAAAGCAGTGCATCCTCGATGGTTTTTTTATAGGTGGCACCAATATCCAGCGTTCTTACCAGAGCTTTGAGGTAGGCACTGGTCAGAAAGGGGTGACGCTTACGTTTGTCATCTTCAATTTGAGCCGTCAGGGCAAAAGTGATGTCGAGTTTCCCGACATTGTCCAGGGCCAGGTCGCTCAGGGTGCGTCGTGTTGTTTTGTAGGTGAACGTTGGGCCGGTGCGTCTAACAGAGTTCCCGGCTACATAGCCCGAGGTGCTAAAAGGATAAAACCCAGGGCTTGTGTTAAAGGCTTCGGTGGTCGCGATGATCACGTTGTCGGGGTCAATGTCTGCGTTGTGATCCTTTTGTATCTGTTGCCTGAGACGTGCTCTGGCGTAAGCCAGCAGGCTGTTTTTGCTGCCGCTGGCAAAAAATCCCTGGGTGTCGCGAGTTTGAGCGGCGAGTTGCGCTTGATAAAGCTGTTGGACGGCCATGCGCCACGCCTGTTTACGCGCCTCGGGCGCCTGTTTGAGCCACTCGGGTAACTGGTTTTCAAACAATCGGGTGTAGCGCGCTTTGAGAATGCCGGCCGGATCAAGGTAGAAACTGGCAGCGAGGGCTTTTTCAAGGTGTTCGCTCAGCGCATCGAGGTCGTACTCAACCTGCTCGGCACGAATGGTTTTCCACACCTCACGGAGGTTGAGCGCTTGTTGCTGGATTAACCCATCGACAAAATGGCTAAACACGTCGCCCTTGATTTCATGGTAACTGAGCTCTGTCAGGTCCAATGCGGCTGCGCGGTCTTTGACAGCGACATAACTTAGCAGCGCAGTACGTTGGTAAGGATCACCGAGCCTGGCCAGCAGTTCTTGACTCAAGGTGTGCAGAGACTCGAATTCCTCGAGGCCGCTGCCGGGGACGTAGAGCACGACCTTGGGCGACGTATCCCCCGATTCGGCTGCACTGTTGTCGACGATGGCCAGCAAGCCTTGGAAATAGATATTCGGAAAGGGTGGCCTTTTAAAATCGATCTCATACACCACTCGCGGCGAAGGCTCTTGGCTGTCCAGGCGCTGCCTGGCGGTCGGAAACGCTTGCAGTTGAGCGATTGCGGCATGGCCCTGTGCACTCAAAGTGTTATCAGCCAACCGAAGTTTGCTTTCTGTGACGAGCACGTTACGCAAGAACGTGTAGAACCAGTCCTTGGGACTTTGGTCTTGCAAATAACTCAATGGCGACTGCCAAAAATGCTCAAGTGCGGTCTCTACGTTCTGTTGAAGACGGAAGCAAATGTCATGAACAAATTCTTCGACGTGAACGATATCGATAACCGGGGCCACGTCTTCATCGGCCAGGGTATAGGGATGGTTGTAAACCCGGGTTGACCCCTGTACATACGTGGGGAATTGCCGGCTGGAAAAACTGAACTCAATGAGCTTGGTGATCGAATGGCTGAGGAGTGCAGGCGTTTGTCCAAGTGTGGCTGGAGCTTCAAGGTTTACATAGAGGTCATCGGTGCAACTGCCTTCAGGCAGACGCGAATGCTTGCTCATCAGGCGGTGATTCAACACCTCACGAAAACCCGGTTGTGCGTCAATCAGTTCGCTTAGTTGCTGTGCAGCCTGTTTAAGTTTGGCTATATGGTCCGTCATGTTGAATCTTCCTGTTGATCCGCAAATGGGCAGTGTTGCGCGCGGATGCATCAGGTAATCGCAAGTTCAAAGCGTAGTGGGCCTATATAAATATTTTTGTTGTAAATACATACAGGCAACATGCCCCGGTAGCTTTGTGCCATCGAGTCCATACCATTTTGTGCTGGTCTTTGAATAACGCTCTGCTCCTCGTCGGGAACAGGGCGTTTTTTACTGGAGACGAAGGCATATCTGCCAAAGACTGCTTAACTGCATCGAGTAATTTTCGGTCTGCTGATCACGGAGTACCGATTGGCAGTGCTGCTGATTCTTGAACTGCTAAA
Source organism: Pseudomonas helleri (assembly GCF_001043025.1). Classification (GTDB taxonomy): domain Bacteria; phylum Pseudomonadota; class Gammaproteobacteria; order Pseudomonadales; family Pseudomonadaceae; genus Aquipseudomonas; species Aquipseudomonas helleri. The sequence continues at coordinate 182,397 of NZ_JYLD01000008.1, forward strand.
GGAAGGCTGTCATGAAAGCGCTCACCTACCAGGGCCCCGGTAAAAAACAATGGTCTGAAATCCCCACGCCTGTCGTCGATAAACCTACCGACGCCATAATCCGGATTTTGCACACCACCATTTGTGGCACCGACTTGCATATCCTCAAGGGCGATGTGCCTGAAGTGACGGCAGGTCGGGTGTTGGGGCATGAAGGCGTCGGCGTGGTTGAAGAGGTCGGCTCGGCGGTTCGCAACTTCAAAAAGGGTGATCACGTGCTGATCTCCTGTATTACTTCATGTGGCAGCTGTACCAATTGCCGTCGCCAAATGTATTCGCATTGTGCCGATGGCGGCTGGATTCTGGGCCATTTGATTGACGGCACCCAGGCGCAATATGTGCGCATTCCCCATGCCGACAACAGTTTGTATCCGGTCCCGGCAGGGGCCGATGAAGAAGCCTTGGTGATGCTCAGCGATATTTTGCCCACCGGGTTCGAGATCGGCGTTCTGGCAGGCAAGGTCAAGCCAGGCGATAGCGTCGTGATTGTCGGCGCCGGGCCGGTAGGCATGGCTGCGCTGCTGACGGCGCAGTTTTACTCACCGGCGACACTGATTGTGGTGGATGGTGATAGCAATCGCCTGGACGTTGCCAAGCGTTTTGGGGCAACCCATGTGATCGACATCAAGACCGAAAACGCCGTTGAGCGCATTCTTCAATTGACGGACGGGGTAGGGGTGGATGTCGCCATTGAGGCAGTGGGTATTCCCGCTTCATTCGACACGTGCCAGTCGGTGATCGCACCGGGTGGCACCATTGCTAACGTCGGGGTACATGGCAAAAGTGTTGAGTTGCACCTGGAAAAACTGTGGATCCAGAACGTTAATATCTCAACCGGTCTGGTGAATACCAACACCACCCCGATGCTGTTGAAAACACTGCAGTCGGGCAAGATCGATGCCGGGCAACTGATCACCCACCGCTTTGCGTTGAACGACATTCTCAAAGCCTATGAAGTGTTCGGTAATGCTGCCCAGGAAAAAGCCATGAAGGTCATCTTGACTCAATAATCAAGGCGGTGCGCCGTCAATATAAGCGGCTTTTATAGTGGCGGCGTTGACTTGAGTCAGTTGCTTCTAGCCCTCGGGTGATAACCTGTAAATTTATATAACTGACGTTCAGTTGATGTTTGATATCTGTCTGTTATTTATAATTTTTTTATCACTTGTCTGCCGTGCGAAGTTGTCTTTTTAGCGATCACAAAAAGCCGGGGGTGTGGTTTGACAGAAGCCATATCCACAACTATGGTCTTTGGCGGCAGAACCAACGTAACTGTCTCATTGATAATAGGGAAATATTCATATGAAGAAGCACATTCTGATGATTGGCGCAGCAAGCCTGCTGGCGATGTCGACACTGGCTCAGGCAGACGCCAAGAAGCCATTGGCGCAGTGGACTTGCGAAGATTTTCTGGCCGTCAATGAAAGCTTCCAGCCTGTCGCTGTCGGCCTGGGTGAAGCCGTTAACAAAAGTGGCAAGGTAGAAGACGCTGTGCTCGATGTTGATGGTGTGGCAAAAGTGACTCCTGAAGTCATCACTGCTTGCCAGCAAGACAAAAAAGCCACCTTCGTGCACAAAATCAAAGATGCCTGGAGCAAGGTCAAAAAAGACGTTTAACGTCTTTTCAGCCTGTACTTTCCCCAAGTACAGGCTGCACCCGCCTGTTAGCTTGAGCCCTTCACCTGCAAAAAACTCCCACATCCCACCTGAATTTCCTGAGCGACACGCCCTCTATATAAAGACCTGCTGCCTGGTGCGCAGGGGTGACGTAGTAGACTGCCTGCGTGTTATCTCTTTTTGTTGGGGAATCTTATGTTAATCAGGTCATTAGCCGAGCTTGACCGCATTCGTGACGAGTGCAAGTCCATGGTTACCAAGCGCTCCGCTGTGTCTGCGGGGGCTGCCGCCATTCCCGTTCCGGGGCTGGACCTTGGCACCGACGTGGCGCTGCTGGTCGAGATGCTGCCGGCGATCAACAGTAAATTCGGGCTGACCCCGCAGCAAATCGAGCAAATGGACTCGCGCTCCAAGCGCCTGGTGATCGTGGCGGTCAGCAGCATTGGCAGCGAAGCCATCGGCAAATTCATCAGCCGTACCCTGGTCATGTCGATGCTCAAGAAGATGGGCACCAAGGTGGCGACCAAGTCTGTGGTGCGCTTCGTCCCGTTTGTCGGGCAGGCGGTGGCGGCGGGCATCAGTTTTGGGGTCATGAAGATGGTCGGTAACGGGCATATCGACGATTGCTATGAAGTCTGTCGTCAAGCGTTGCTGGAGGAAGCCCGGCAATCGACGGTCATTGTTATCGGCCCCGAAACGGACGAGCAATGAGGCGGACTCAGCGCGCTGGCAACAAGATGTGACATTTGAGCGGGCGCGCATGAAGCGTTCGCTGGATTAATCGCGAACCGGATCGGCAAACTGCACTCCAACGCTCAGGCTTCCCTGAATTGGAGCAAACCATGATCAGTGCGCGACACAGTGCTTTTGGGCTCTTGCTGCTGGCCGCAATGGCCGCCCACGCGTCAGCCCAGGCTCAACCCGACATAGCCAACGGTGGTCATGCCCAACGACCGGCCACCGTGTTGCTGGCGCAGAACACGCTTACCCCCGGCGTGGCACCTTCCAACAACAACGCCATCCGGCGCATCAACCCAAACAGTCGACAAGGCACAGGCCCCGCTCCCGGTCTGATTCGCCCCGGTCAACCTGTGCCTCAAGGGCAAAGGCCGTCGCTTGAAAATGGCCAGATCGGCAACGGTTACCCGCGAAACCCACCCGTACCTCAAACCTTGCAGCCAACGGCACCCTCGGTACAGCCCAGGGATGCGCGTTAATCGAAAAAGGACTATCGGATGTTGAAAAAAACCGCATTGGCGACCTTTGTCGTCACCTCGATGTTTGCGCTGACGGCGAATGCCCAGACCGGGCAGGCGCAGACGTTCAAGTCTGAGTTGGGCCCCGTCACCGCCACACCTGTGGTGCAGGGGCTAGACCATCCCTGGGCGCTGGCGTTTTTGCCCGATAAAAAAGGCATGCTGGTCACTGAGCGCCCCGGCCACCTGCGTTGGGTGAGCCCTGAGGGCAAGCTGTCGGCACCGTTGGCGGGCGTGCCCAAGGTCTGGGCCAAAGGGCAGGGCGGTTTGCTGGATGTGGTCTTGTCCCCGGACTTTGCCAACGATCGACTGGTTTACCTGTCATTCGCTGAAGAGGGCCAGGACGGCAACGCAGGCACGGCGGTCGGGCGCGGGCGTTTGTCCGATGACATGAGTTCGCTGAGCGACTTCAAGGTGATTTTCCGTCAGGAGCCCAAGCTCTCAACCGGCAATCATTTTGGCTCACGGCTGGTCTTTGATCGAGACGGTTACCTGTTTATCGCGCTGGGCGAAAACAACCAGCGTTCCACTTCTCAAGACCTCGACAAGTTGCAGGGCAAAGTGGTGCGCATCTACCCGGACGGGCGCATCCCCGAGGACAACCCGTTTGTCGGGCAAAAAGGCGCCAGGCCCGAGATTTGGTCTTATGGCCACCGTAACCAGCAAGGCGCAGCCCTGAACCCCTGGACGGGCACACTCTGGACCCATGAGCACGGGCCAAAGGGCGGCGACGAAATCAACCTGATCGAACGTGGTCAAAACTACGGCTGGCCACTGGCGACTCACGGCATTGATTACTCATCGAAGCCGATTCCTGAGGCCAAGGGCAAAGTGGTCGAAGGGACGGTTGCGCCTTATCACGTGTGGGAGAAGTCGCCCGGGATCAGCGGGATGACATTTTATGATGGTGAGCGTTTCAAGCCTTGGCAGCACAACCTGTTTATCGGTGCCCTGGCGGACAAAGATGTGATCCGTCTACAGCTGGACGGGGACAAAGTAGTGCACGAGGAACGTCTGCTGGGTGGCTTGAAGGCGAGAATTCGTGATGTTCGCCAAGGGCCGGACGGTTACGTGTACGTATTGACCGATGAGGACAAAGGCGCGGTGTATCGCGTCGGCCTGGAGTAACCGAAGGGTCGGGCGAGCAGACGCATGCCTGCTCGCCTGAAGGCTTGCGTAGGGATTATTCAGCGGTCGCTTGCTTGATCTGTTTGGACGCGGACCAGATCCGGTAGCGCACTTCAACGCCCTTAGGGACGTAGAGCACAATCGGCAATTTGCTGTTGTAACGCAGCATGAAGCCATCGCCCACCACCGGCACAAAGTCGGGGTGCGGCTTGCCGTCAGGGCAGGCCATCATGGTGCTCAACGGGCCGCTGACCTTATCCAGGCGGTACATCGGATAGCCCCAGCCCTTGAGGGTTTTTTCTTGCAACTTGCCGGTCAGGCGTTGCTGGTTGCAGTCAACCTGAAGCGTCTTACCGGCAATGATCTGGACCTTGTAATCTTCTTCGTTCTTTTGCGATGGCAGGCGAATGACCTGACGAGTGAAACCCGCATCGGCTTTAGGGTAGGGGGCTACATCTTCCAGTTTGGCGGCGTTGGCCACGCTGCACAGCGTACTCAACGAGAGGGTCAGGGCCGCGCTGATAACGAGTGGTTTCATGCTGCTTCCTTTTTCGAACTTAAACATACGCATCCGTAAACACATTGCAGACGCACCGGGATGAGGCAATTTTTGCCATGAGCGGGAACAGGATGCAAATTGTGCCGTCATATAAAGCAGAATTTGCTGACAAGACATAATTGATACGTTGTGTCAGGACAATTGCTTCGCGCCAATGTCGAAGTGCCAGTAAACTGCGGTTTTTCCTCCGAATCATTTCTTTTTGAGGTTTTGCATGACACTCAGTCCTCTTGCGGGCAAACCGGCTCCAGCTCAATTGCTGGTCGATATTCCGCGACTGGTGACCGCTTACTACACCGGTCAACCCGATGCAGCGATTGCCACCCAGCGAGTCGCTTTTGGAACATCCGGGCACCGCGGCAGCTCGTTTGAGCTGAGCTTCAATGAGTGGCATGTGCTGGCAATCAGTCAGGCCATTTGCCTGTACCGCCAGTTCAAAGGGATCAATGGTCCGCTGTTTGTCGGTATCGACACCCACGCCTTGTCCACCCCTGCGGGTGCCAGCGCGCTGGAAGTTTTCGCTGCCAATGGTGTCGACACCATGATCGCTGCGAACGATGAATACACCCCGACGCCCGCCATTTCCCACGCCATTATTTGCTACAACCGTGGCCGCACTTCCGGGCTGGCTGATGGCGTGGTGATTACGCCTTCGCACAACCCGCCGGAAAGCGGCGGCTTCAAGTACAACCCGCCTAACGGCGGTCCGGCCGACACCGATGTCACCAAGTGGATCGAAGCCAAGGCCAACGAACTGCTGGCCGCCAAGCTCGCCGGTGTCAAACGCATCAGCTATGAGCAGGCGCTCAAAGCCAGCAACACGCACCGCCACGACTACCTGAACAGCTATGTCGCAGACCTCAAAAACGTCATCGACATGGACACCCTGCGCGGTGCCAACTTGCGTTTGGGCGTAGACCCGTTGGGCGGTGCCGGTGTGCGTTACTGGTCGGCAATCGGCGAGCACTACGGGTTGAACCTTGAAGTGGTCAACACCTCGGTCGATCCAACGTTCCGCTTTATGTGCGTGGACTGGGATGGCCGTATCCGCATGGACCCATCCTCCAGCCACGCAATGCAAGGGCTGATCGGCCTTAAAGAGCGTTTTGACGTGGCTTTCGCCTGTGACCCGGACCACGATCGCCATGGCATCGTGACCCCGTCTGGCGGCCTGTTGGCGCCTAACAACTACCTGGCGGTGGCCATTGACTACCTGTTCCAGAACCGTCCGCACTGGCGTGCTGATGCGGCGGTGGGTAAAACCGTGGTCAGCAGCGGTTTGATTGACCGTGTGGCTGCGCGTCTGGGTCGTCGCCTGTACGAAGTGCCGGTCGGCTTTAAATGGTTTGCCGATGGCCTGTTTGACGGCTCGCTGGGCTTTGGTGGTGAAGAAAGCGCCGGGGCTTCGTTCTTGCGTCTGGATGGCACGGTGTGGTCGACGGACAAGGACGGCTTGATCCCTGCGCTGCTGGCCGGCGAGATGACCGCTCGTACAGGCCGCGATCCTTCGCAGCTGTATCAGAAAATGACCGAAGACCTCGGTTTGCCGTTCTCGACCCGTGTCGACGCCAAAGCCACCCCGCAACAGAAAGCCCTGCTGGGCAAGCTGTCGCCGGAGCAAGTCAAGTCGACGACTTTGGCGGGCGAAGCGATTACCCAGATCCTCAGCCATGCACCGGGCAATAATCAGCCAATCGGTGGGCTCAAGGTAATGACCGAGAACGGCTGGTTTGCTGCACGCCCGTCGGGCACCGAAGACATCTACAAGATCTACGCTGAAAGCTTTGTCAGCGACGAGCACCTCGGCCGTCTGGTCGCAGAAGCTCAAGTGCTGGTTGATAACGCCATCGCGTAAGCATCAGTACCTGTAAAAAAGGCTGGCCCCGCAAGGGTCCAGCCTTTTTTACGGCCTGGAGCAGGCTCGTGCTACACCGCGCACGGTGCCTCAAGTTCCTGACACACGTCCACCCACTGGGCGTTCACCAGTTGTGCCATACGGGTCGGGCTGATGCGCACGGCCGAGTTCGTGGTGCCTGCGGCGGGCATGACTTCGCTGAACGCCTGCAGAGAAATATCGCAATACACCGGCAGATCAGTGGCCAGGCCGAATGGGCAGACGCCGCCCACCGGGTGGCTGGTCAGCGCAACCACCGTCTCGGCATCAAGCATCTTGGCCTTGCTGCCCAGTGCGTTCTTGATCTTCTTGTTATCAATACGCGCATCGCCACGGGCCACCAACAATACATTCTGCTCACCCACGCGAAAGGCCAGGGTCTTGGCAATTTGCCCCGGTTCAACGCCATGGGCTTCAGCCGCCAAGGCAACGGTCGCGGTGCTGGTGGCCAATTCGATGATGTGCAAGTCAGGGGCGTTGGCAGTGAAGAAAGCGCGTACGGATTCAAGGCTCATAAGGTTCTGCTCGCTGGGCAAAACCTCGAATCTAGTAAAGCCGGAGGCGCACTGTCAATGCGCCATCCGGTAGAGGCGGGTCAGATGTCCAGGACAATCTTGCCGAAATGCTGATTGGTTTCCTGGTATTTGAACGCGTCAACAATCTCGCTCAGCGGGAAGTGGCGATCAATAATCGGGCGCATGCCAGCGGCATTGATTGCACGGACCATGTCTTGTTGCTGAGTGCGGCTGCCAACCAGTACGCCTTGCAGGCGCACTTGCTTGACCAGCGCAGGCACGAAGTTCATGGCGCCCGAGACGCCGCTCAAGATACCGATCACCGAGATATGACCGGCCACGCGCACGGCAATCATCGACTGTTCAAGCGTTGATGGACCGCCGACTTCGATCACGTGGTCGACACCACGGCCGCCGGTCAATGCGCGTGCCGTTTCGCCCCAGTTCGCGTCTTTGCGGTAGTTGATCACGTGGTCCGCGCCCAGCGCTTTGAGGCGCTCGAGTTTTGCGTCACTGGAGGAGGTGGCGATCACGGTGGCACCGGCCATTTTGGCGAACTGCAGGGCGAAAATAGACACGCCACCCGTGCCTTGTACCAATACCGTATCGCCCGGTTTGAGCGAATCATCGGCCATCAGTGCGCGCCAGGCGGTTAGCCCGGCGGTGGTCAGTGTCGCGGCTTCTGCGTGGCTGTAGCCGACTGGGGCGAGGGTGAACGAGGTGGCCTTGGCGGTTACTTTCTCACGGGCATAACCGTCAATACCGTCACCCGGCACAGTGACGAAACCTTCAACCAGCGGCGTGCCGTCAATCCATTCAGGGAAGAAGGTGCTGACCACGGAGTCGCCAACCTTGAACTCGCTGACACCAGCGCCAACAGCAACCACTTCACCGGCGCCGTCGGCCATCGGGATGCGTTGTTCAGTCGGGCCCCACATGCCGCTCACGACCGCGAAGTCATGGTAGTTCAGTGAGTTGGCGTGCAGGCGCACGGTGATTTCGTCATTCGCCGGCGCGCGCACGTCGCTGCTGCCGACCACTACATTTTGATAGCCGCCGCCAGGTTGGACGAAAATGGTTTTGTTGCTCATGGGGCTTCCTCATGTTTTTACATTCCGCGAAATAACGAAATGATTGGTTAAAAATTACAACTCGATTTTCAGCCTAGCTGCAAAGTCAGTAATCGCCTGTTCATTGCGTCGATAGTAGGTCCACTTGCCGATGCGCGTGGTCAGCACAAAACCTGCACGTTGCAAAATCGCCAAATGGGCAGACGCGGTAGAAGGGGACAACCTGGCTTTGTGCTGCAAATGTGTCACGCAGACACCAATCGCAGGATCACCATGGTCCTGGGGCGGGAAATGCGTGAGAGGGGCTTTGAGCCACTGCATCATTTGCATGCGGGTGTCATTGCCCAAGGCTTTTAGCTGTTCGAGAATCATGGACAGCGATATTACGCTTTTTAACGAAATGATCAACCGGTCATGGCCCGCGACAACGGGACGCAGGCAGGCCGCAAGTTTTGCAATTGCAGGTTCATTCCTGTATTTGTTGCGCCATTGAGCCTGGGTCAAGGCTCTACTGTTTTGCCGTTCGTTTTATGAACCTGCCCTTCAGGAACCATGATGCCTAACCAGTTCCCCTCTGTTCGTCCCCGTCGTCTGCGCCGTAACCAAACCTTGCGCGACATGTTCCAGGAAACCGAATTCAGCTTGAACGACCTGGTGCTGCCGATTTTCGTCGAAGAAGAAATCGACGACTTTGTGCCCATCACCAGCATGCCGGGCGTAATGCGTATTCCTGAGTCGAAACTGGCAGGCGAGATCGAGCGGTATGCTCGCGCGGGTATCAAGTCGGTGATGGCGTTCGGTGTGTCGCACCACCTGGACGCGACGGGCAGCGATTCCTGGCGTGAGGATGGCCTGGTGTCGCGTATGGCGCGGATCTGCAAGGACGCCGCGCCGGAAATGATCGTGATGAGCGATACCTGCTTTTGCGAGTACACCTCTCACGGTCATTGCGGCGTGATGCACGACCACGGCGTGGACAACGATGCGACCCTGATCAACCTGGGCAAGCAAGCCGTTGCTGCCGCTGCCGCTGGCGCCGACTTCATTTCGCCTTCGGCCGCCATGGACGGTCAGGTGCAAGCGATCCGCTCTGCGCTGGACGCGGCCGGCTTTATCGACACCTCGATCATGGCCTATTCCACCAAGTTTGCCTCGGCACTCTACGGCCCGTTCCGTGAAGCGGGCGGCAGTGCCTTGAAAGGCGATCGCAAGTCTTACCAGATGAACCCGATGAACCGCCGCGAGGCCATCCGCGAGTCGTTGCTCGACGAACAGGAAGGCGCTGATGTGCTGATGGTGAAACCGGCCGGCGCGTATCTGGACATCATTCGTGATGTGCGCGAAGCCTCGCGCCTGCCGTTGGCGGCTTATCAGGTCAGCGGTGAGTACGCGATGATCAAGTTCGGCGCCCAGGCCGGTGCCATTGATGAAGCCCGCGTGGTACGTGAAACCCTCGGCTCGATCAAACGTGCCGGCGCCGACATGATCCTCACCTACTTTGCGATGGACCTTGCCCTGCAAGGCATTTGATTTAGCTGAGAGATGACGGCCTGCGATCTTTTGATCATCAAAAGATCGCAGGCCGTTGTTACCTCAACGCTACCGGCACGCACGCCTCGGGTGTCTCGGGGCTCTTGCCTATCAGGCTGATCAAGCCGCACGCCAGTGAACCCCGCCATTGCAGGTAATCGTGGCCGCTGGCGTATTCAACGTGTTCAACAGGGTAGCCCTTGGCCTGCAAGACATTGCGCAGTTGGCGGTTGCTGTCGAGGATCCCGGCCCCCGGCGAACCTGATTTGTCTTCAAACAAACCCGCCTGCAAATAAAAGCGCAACGGTAGCCGTGGGCTGGCCGCGTATTGGCGGGCAAGCCATTGGTCTTCAGTGTTCGGCGGGCTCCACCAGTACGAGCCGGACAAACTCAACACATTGCCAAACAGTTCCGGGTGTTGCAGCCCAAGCCAGGCCGAGGCCAGCCCGCCATAGCTGGAGCCCGCGACCACTGTGTGTCTGGCGTCAGTGGCCAGGCCTTGTTGCTTGGCCCACGGCATCAGCTCTTGTGCCATAAACCGGGCGAAATCCGCGTTGGGCGGCAGCTCCACAGGGCGGGTTTCATCGCTCGGATTGGCAATGATCAACGCTGCGGTTGGCGGGATCAGGCCGTCGGCAATCAAGTTGTCGAGAATCGTCGGCGTGGGCACTTGGCGCGTGTACGCGTGAGCATCGAACAGCACCAGCAAGCCCGGTTGCTGGTCGATGTTATTCCAGCCCGCCGGGCGATAGACGTAAACATCCCGGGTGTTGCCCAAAATCTCGCTTTTCAGGGATTCGCGCTCAACGCTGCCGGGGGCCACGTGCGCGCGTTTGTTCAGCCAGGGCTGGGGCGGGGCATCTGGCAATTCCATGACCGAGCGGGTCAGGCTCGGCTCATATTTTTGCTTGCCGAAGCTGTGCGGGTTGAGCGGATCGCGCTGAGCCGTGGCCAAGAGGGTGCGGCGATCGCCGGCCTCTGGCACGTCCGGAGCCAATTGATAGCTCAAGCGGGCGCTGGACGGCACCCGATACGTGGCGTACCAGACGTCACTATCGCCCAGGCGCTGTAAAGCGTCGTGGCCGCCGGAAGGCGAGCCGAACAGCCGGACATTTTGCCGGGCCCCGCGCCACAGGAACGTGACCAGCCGCTCGTTGGGGCTGTCAGCCAGCGCTTCAACCAGTGGCGTGCCCTGTTGCTCTCGGTCTTTCCAGAACGCTTGGGTGGTGGCGCCCTGTTTCAGTTGCTCTGCCAATTGGCCCAAGGCCGGGCTGAGCAGGGCGGTCGGAGCGCGCTGTTGTTCGCTCAGCGCCAGCACCTGGCTCAAAGTGAGGGTGAACTCGGCCTGTGGCCGTGTCGACAACTGTTCAGCGCGCAGCAGGTACTGGCCATCCTCGCGGGCAACAAACATAAAGTCCCGCGACATGTCCGCGCCATCCACCAGCAGGCGCAGCGGGTTACCCCGCGCGTCAAGCAGGCGCAGGCTGACATCGCCCACTACCTTGCCCTGGACCAGATCACCGGCCTTGAGATCCAGGCTCCAGCTGGGCTGCAGGGTTTTGGCAACACTTGCGCGAACGCTTTGGCCCTGGCTGAGCGGTTCGACCGCCAGGGCTGACGCGCAGGCCATGGCGCTAAACAGGCAACCAAGGCTCCAGCGATTGAATGGGCTCATGCTCACCTCAGAAGTCGATGCTGGTAGAGAGCTTCAGCGTGCGCGGTTCACTGACCGTAGCGAAGCCATCGTTAAAGACGCCTGCCCAGTAGGAACGGTTTTCAACGTTCTCCAGGCTGGCGCGAAACACCACGTCTTTGCTCAGGATGCGTGTGCTGTAACGTGCGCCGAGGTCGTAACGGGTCCATTGCGGGATTTTCAGGGTGTTGGCGTCATTCAGGTATTGCGAGCTGCTGTGAATGACCAGTGTGTTCAGGGTCAGGCCTTCGACCCACGGCGTGTCCCACTCGGCACCCAGGTTGGCCGACAACTTCGGCACGCCACGTGCGGTGTTGCCGTCCAGCGCGCCGTTAGCCGTGCGGGTCAGCTCGGCGTGGGTGTAAGTGACGCCGCCCAGCAGTCGCACCGAAGGAATGATCGAACCGAACATGTTCCATTCCACACCACGGTTACGTTGTTTGCCGTCGTCGCTGTAGAGGTTGCTGGTCTTGTTGAGGATCAGGCTGGGTTTCTCGATCTGGAACGCACTCAACGTATGGGTGAACGTGCCCAGGTCCCATTTCACACCGGCTTCCACTTGCTTGGCTTTATACGGTTCGAACTGATCGCCGTAGTTGGCCGCTGTCACGTCGCCGACGGTGTTGCCCTGGGTCAGGCCTTCGATGTAGTTGGCGTACAACGACACGGGCACATCCCAGGGTTTGATCACCAGGCCCACCGCCGGGGTGATGGCTTGCTCATCGTAGGTTTTTGGCTTGCTCATCTGCTGGCGCACCCGTTGTGAACGAGCTCCCAACGTTAGCAGCACTTTGTCATCAGCGAAGGCCAGGGTATCGGCAACGGCAAAGCTGGAGAGAGTGTTGTCACCGGTTTTCGAGTTGGAGCCCGTGTGCCCGGCAATAATCGGCTTGCCAGGGTGGTAGATGTTGCTCGGGTAGCGCGCGCCGGTCACGGTGGGCGCCCGGCCAATGTTCTGGTGCAACAGGCTGGCGGTGAACACCAGCTTGTGGTCGATGGGGCCGGTGGTCACATGCCCGCGAATACCGGCCTCGTAAGCGGTACTGGCGGTATAACCGGCCTGGTTGTAGGTTTCGCCGGTAGCGTCGCCCTTGTCATTGTTGACCCGCAGGCGGGTGCCGTTGAGAAAACCCTGATAGCGGCTTTTCGAGCTGCCGGCGCTGGCGAAGGTTGTCCAGTCGTCGTTGAGTTCATATTCGCCGCGCACAATCACGGCCTTGCTGATCTGCTTGGCGCTGATGCCTTTGAGGATGTTGGTGTCAGCTTTCGGCGCCTTGAGCACATGGCCAATGTCGCTGAAGCCGACCATCATCGGGCTGCCGTTGATGGCGCGCTCGTGGGTTTCATAAGCGTCCAGTGCGAGCTTCCAGCCGTCGCCACGATAATCCATGGCCAGCGAGGTGAGCGTGCGTTCCTTGGACTGTTTGTCGACGCCGGTGTCGCCGTCGCCGTACACGCCGTTAAAACGAATGCCAAAGCGCTGTTCGTCACCCAGGCGACGGCTGAAATCCAGGTGCTCGGCAAAATAGCCGTCAGACACATAGCTTGTGGTCAGGCGGGTCAGCGGTTTTTCCCCGGCGCGTTTGGGCACCAGGTTAATCACGCCGCCCACGCCACCGCTGGGTGCCATGCCGGACAGCAGGGCGCCCGGGCCTTTGAGCACTTCGACGCGGTCCAGAAATTCGGTCGGCACGTGGCCGTCCGGGGCCATGCCGTACAAGCCATTGAGTGCCAGCTCTGCCGAGTCGAGGGAAAAACCACGGATCATGAAGTTCTCATACGCGTGACCTTCGCCGGTGCTGAAGCGGATCGACGGGTCGTTGCGCAGGACGGCTCCCACGGTGCCGCTTTGCTGGTTTTCGATGGTTTGCGCGGTGTATGAGGTGATGTTGAACGGCGTGTCCATGATCTGGGTATCGCCCAGCAGCCCCAGCCGGGCACCGGTGGCCACCTGGCCGCCGCTGTAGGCTTCAGGCAAGTCACTGGCGCCCAGGCCGGCACCGTTGACCCGGGTTTCACCCAGGTTCAGGGCGCCGTCAATCTGTGCCTGGCGCAACACGATTACACCGTTTTCTTCGCTGGCAACCAGCCCGGTATTGTCCAACAAGTGCTGTAAGGCTTCGTGCAGGGTGTACTGACCATTCAGTGGCTGTGCACTGCGCCCGGCGAGCAATTGGCTGTCGGCGGCGATGGCGACGCCCGCTTCACGGGCCAGGGTATGAACCGCAGCCTCCAGCGGCTGTGCGGGCAGGTTCAAGTTGAGCGGCGTGTTGCTGCCCGCCAGAGCGGTCCCGGCGCCGAACAGCAGAGAGCACGCCAGTGCCAGGCGGCTCAGTGGGGCGCGGTAAGGGGAGGCGTAATGCGACATGGTCAGTCCTGACTCGAGTGTAGTTATGGGTGAAGACGGACCTCGGCGCGTTTACCCCTCAAAAATAATTCAACGCAATTGCACATAGAGCTCACCGGCCTTGTTGACCACTTGCACGGGCAGGATTCGCGGCAGCGTTTGCAGCAGCATCTGCGGTTTATCGCTGGGGAAACTGCCGGTCAGGCGCAAATGCGCGGCGTCGGCGCTGACCCGCACAGGGCGGGCTGCGTAAGCGTTGTACTCAGCGAGCACTTCGGACAGCGGCGCATCGGTGTATGACCACCAGCCTTTGCGCCAGTTTTCAACATCAGGCCCGGCCTGGCGGTGCGGATTGAGCGCGATCACCTCGCCTTGGGCATTGAGGCTGACGTGCTGCCCGGCGGTGAGGATTTTCGCTTCCCCCTTGAGTCCTTGCACATGCACCCGGCCGCGGGCCACCGCCACCTGAATACAGCCGCCACGGTCGCTGACACTGAACGCCGTACCCAGCACCTTGATCTGGCCCAGTCGGGTATTGATGACAAAACTGCGCAAGGTTTCGTGGGCCACGTCGAAATACACGTTGCCGTGCAGCAGCATCACCTGGCGTTGAGCGTGGCTGAACTCAACGCGCACGTTGGATTCAGCGGCCAGCAGCAGCTCGCTGCCATCGGGCAAGGTGACCGGACGCGACGGCTCGGCGTGTTCAGTCAGCAGCGACTGGGTGAAAGGTCTGGTTTCGCGCCACAACCAGCTCAACCAGCCCGATGCGCCGATTACCGCCAGCAGCCCGGTGCCCTGGCGCAGCAGGCGGCGACGGCTCAGGTTGACCGGCTGCGACTGCACCGTGCCGCGCAACTGTGGCGTCAACCGATGGATCATTTGCCAGCGCCGCTCGGCCTCAAGCCAGGCATGCTCGTGTTCACTGCTTTGGCTGCGCCAGCGCGCCAGTTGCTTGTGGGCCTGCTCCACCCGCAAAGGGTCATCGCTATTGAGCTTGGCCAGGTACGTCAGTGCCTGTTGCACCTTGCGCGCAGAGAGTGGCTCAGACATGGCGGCAAGCCAGGCTCAGTTCAGACAGATCAAACACGGCCCGGGCGATGTGCAACTCAACTGACTTGGCCGACAGCCCAAGCTCCTCGCACACCTGGCGATGGCTACAGCCCTCCAGCCGCACCCGCACAAACACCTCACGGCGCAGGCGCGGCATGCGCTCGATGCGCTCGATCAAATGCTGCAACTGTTCGCGGGCAATGACGATTTCTTCAACGGTGGGGCTCAGCACATCAAGCCGGCTCATCCAGTCATCCAGCGCCGCCACCTCACTGCTGTGGCGGCGATATTGATCGATGCACAGGTTGCGCGCGGCTTTGAACAACAGCGCCCGAGGATTGGCCACCGGGCTGTTCAACGCGTGGGCATAAGCCTGGGCGAAACTGGACTGGGCAATATCCGCCGCATCGTCAGGGTTGCGCAAACGCCCGCACAAATAGCGGCGCAGCTCGGTGTAGCTGGCCAACAGATCGTCGACCACTGCGTTCAAAGAGGATGTGCAAGACGGGGTAAGGAATGACATGCAGAGCCGCTGGAGAGAGATGCTAATAGGAATTCGTATCATTCTCACATATGTGTAACTCTTTGTGCCAGCGTGTAATCGTGCCCCCAAGCCCGGTGGGAGCGGGCTTGCTCGCGATACGTACAACCCGGTGCGCCTGTTGACGCCGTGTCGAACCCATCGCGGGCAAGCCCGGCTCCCACAAAAACTCTATTTCGAGAACACCACCGGCACTGTAAACCTCAGCTTGCTGCCTTCTGGCGGTCGCGGTACCGGTGAGGCGCGGTTGATCATGTCGAGGGTGGCGTTGTCCAGCTCGCTGAAACCTGCTGAACGCACCACCGTAGCGCTTAGAACCTTGCCATTGCTGTCGATCTCAAACCGCAAGTAGGCCACGCCCCGGTCACCCCGATCGCGGGCGTTTTGCGGGTAGCGCTTGAAGCGCTCCAGGTGCGCCAGCAACTGCGCTTCCCATTGCACTTTCAACGCCGGATCAGCAGCGCCGCGCGAGGACTCTGCCGCCGCAGTGGTCGCCGCCTTTTGCGCGTCAAGTTTGGGCGGGGCGGTGGTGGTCGACGACGCCGGTAGTTCTTCCTGTTTTTTCGGCGGTGCCTGAATCTCCGAGCCCTGTTGCGGTGCGCTTTGATACGTCCCGTGGGCGGTGTCCTTGAAGGGCGATTTGGCCTGTTTGGCCGGTGACGGTTGCGGGGTGGGCGTGACTTTTTTTACCACCTCTTTGGGCGGTTTGGCCGATGGCGTGCTGATCTGTTTTTGCACCTGCTTGTCAGGCGCCACTTGCAGGTCTTGTTCGACCACTTGTGCCACGGGCACGGCGGCCAGCTCGATCATCATCGCCGCCGGTGCTGCCTCGGCCGAGGGGATCGGTGAAGTGTGCAACAGCCAGACGGTGATGCCCGTGTACACGCTCAGGGTGATCAGCGTGGCCACGCTCCAGAGCGCCTTGCGGGATTGGTTCAGGTAGGTCATGAGCTCATCAATAGTAATCAACGTAAAACGGGACGCCCGTGGGCATCCCGTGTTTTAACCACAGTCAGGTCAGAACTTGACCGTCAGGCCTGTGCGCAGCGTGCGCCCCGGTGCAGGCATAAAGCTTTGTGCCAGCGGGTCGAGGTAGTACACGTTGGTCAGGTTTTGCACGCCGAAGTCGATCTGCGTGCCCTTGTAGATTTCGTAGCTGGCAAACAGGTCGAAAATCGCCGATTGGCGGTAGTAGATCTGGTTGGTGGTAATGCCATCGTTCCACGGTTTGTTCAGCTTGGCGGTTGGTGCGCTGTTGTAGACCATGCGTCCACCGAGGACCAGATGGTTGTCAAACCAGCGGGTTCCGACGGTGGTGTTGACCGAGTACTTGGGCGGGTTCTGGGTGTTGGTGTAAGAACCCGGGAAACCGCCGTCCACGCAGTTAGGCGTCGGGGTGCCGTCGTCGCGCAGTTTTTGCGCCAGGTCCGGGGCACAAGTTTTGGCGTTCAGGTAGTAGGTAGCGGACACGTCAGTGAACACGCGGCCCATGTCGTAGCTGGTCTGCAACTCGACGCCCTTGACCCTGAAGCTGTCAACGTTTTGCAGGTTGCCGGCGAAGATGTCCTGATAGTCGCGGGTGATGTAGTTTTCGATCTTGTTGTCGAAGTACGCCAGCTTGGCAGCGGCGCTGTCGCCGTCGAGGAACACGTCGTTCTTCAGCGTGCTGGCGCCCACTTCCCAGTTCTTGCTGCGCTCAGGTTTCAGGTTGGCACCGGGCACGGCCGCCGTGAACAAGCCCAGGGTGGACTCGAACAGGCTTGGCATGCGCACGCCTTCGCTGTAGTTGAGGTACACGAAGCTGCTGTCGTTGATGTCGTACTTCACGCCGAATGAAGGCGTAAAGGCATGGTCGCGACGTTCGATCGGCTTGGCATAGCTGTAGCTGGTGGCGAACTTCTTCATCTCGGTGTCATTGGCTTCGAAGTTATCGTAGCCGGTGTCACCCACCGTGCCTTTTTCGTACGGCGTGGCGTTGAGCGAGTCCTTGGTGAAGTTGCCTTGCTGGTCCGGACGCCAGTACACATAACCGAAGCGGTCATTGCCTTTGTACAGCCATGTCCAGCGAACCGGGCGATTGGCAAAGGTTGCGGGGCTGGCCAACTGGTTGTGGTCTTTGCTGTGGAACTCGCTGTAGCGTCCGCCCACGGTAAAGGTCAACGGCTTGATCGGCGCCCATTGCAGCGAGCTCACCAGGCTGCCTTCCTGGCGGTCGCCGCTGCGGATAAAGCGGTTTTGCTCGAGGTCAGATTGCAGCACGGGCGAGTTGTCGTCAGGGCGCAGTTTTTCATTCTGGTATGAGGCGCCGTAGTTCCAGGCGAATTTGCCGACCTGGGTGTCGAAGCGTGAGGTGTTGCTCACGTCCGTGCCCCAGCGCAAATCCTTGCTGCGGTTAAGCAGGGCGTCCTGATAGCCGTCTTCGCTCAGTTGATCCGGCTCGCCTTCATAGCCAAACAGCGGGGTCACGGTACTCAAGCCGTTGTAGGCCTTGCTCTGGGCCTTGGTCACCCAGGCGTTGGCGCTCAAGTCGATCAGCGGGTTGTCTTCAGGCTTGAAGGTGTAGCGTGCGGTGTAGGCGTTGATCCGCATGGTGCCGGGCTGCCACTGCGGCACGGTGCCGGTGGTGTTGCGGATGATGCGCGAGGGCATCACTTCGCCGTATTCGCCATCGGTCCAGCGATAGGCCAGCTCAAGGGCCTGATCCGGTGAAGGCTTGATGATGGTCTTGAGCAATACCGCCTTGGAGTCGGTGGACGTGTTGAGCACTTCGTTGCCGGCCTTGAACACTTTGGCCGGGCCGTTGGCCTCTTCGGTTCTGTAGACGTACTGCTTGGTCGCCGGGTCCCAGCGTCGCACTTGCTTGAACACCTGGTAATCCTTGAAGCCCTTTTTACCGGCGTAGTAGTTGCCGCTTTCGCGCTGGGTGTAGGCCGCGACAAAATCGATGGTGTCACTGGTGCTGGCAAACGCCGCGCTGCCCGAATGCGCCTGCGGATCGAAAATGCTGTTGCTGCCTTTGCGCGGAGTGGCGTTGTACTCGTGCGGGCGGTCGACGCTGTTGCTGGAGATATCGCCCTTGAGACGGAAACCGGTGGTTTCGCCGTCCTTAAGAATGTCTTTGGGTTGCAGGGTTTTCATCTTCACCATCCCACCGATGGCGCCCGCGGCATCGGCGCCCAGGCTAGGGCCTTTGTCGACGGTGATGTCGCTGATCAAGTCGGGGTCGATGTAGCTGCGTTGCTGCATGCCGCCGTAACCGCGATAGGCGTCAATCGCTTGCTGGCTGCCGTCGATGGTCACCGGTACGCGGCTCTGGCCCTGAATGCCACGGATGTTCACGTCCAGCGCGCCGCCGTTGCGGGTGTCACCGGTTTGCACGCCAGGCACGCCCTTGAGAATGTCGGCCGGGGAGGAGCCGCGAAAGCGATTGATGGTCTCGCCGGAGATATACACGCTTGAGCCTGCCTGGGTGTAAACCTGCGCGGCCGGGCCGGTCAAGCGGCTGCTCTGGCCACCTTTGATGGTCACGGCGCCGAGCAGTTCAGATTCGTCCAGATCACCGTCCAGGCCGGTGCTGGCCTCGCTGCGCGGGCTGAGGATCAGGCTGCGTTGGCCGTCGATTTTCCAGCTTACCGGCGCATCGCCGAGCAACTGGCGCAAGGCCTGTTCGTTGCTGAAATTACCGCGCACAGCAGGGGCTTGCAGACCATCTACCAGCCCGGCCGCCAGACCCAGTTGCAGATTGGCCTGACGCGCAAAAGCGCTGAGGGCGTTGGTCAGCGGCTGGGCCGGGATATCGAAGAAACGGGTAGCTTGATCACTTGGCAGCGCGTTGGGTTCTGCTGCCACCGCCGACGGCGGATGGAAAATCGCGCTGTTGATTGCCACACACAGTACGGCCAGCGCCACCGGTACTTTGGAGTGCGCAACGTGTGATCGGTTACCCATGCTTCATCGCCTTTCGTTTTGGTATTACGAGTCATTCGCAATACAAGGAGCTACAAAGACGAACACCTTCAGGATTTTTTTCAGTGATAACGAAAATATTTTTCATTTAGCTTTTTTGGCAGTGCCAATGACCGTCAGCAGAGGCGAGTACTGACGCACTTCACCGCCAATCGGCGCGACCAGGGCTTGCAGCGCGCGCCGGGTATCGCGCATGTCGTAAAGTCCGGTCACCCGTTTGTTGGCCAGGGCCGGATCATTAATCACGATCCAGCCGCGCTGGTAGCGGTCGAGTTGTTCCACCACCTGGGCAACGCTGGCATTTTCAAAAAACTGCGCACCTTTGATCCAGCCCGCGACTTCATCAGGCATGACCAGAGATTGCGTGGCGTTGCCGGTGTTGCGGTCGATCCACAAACGCTGGCCTGCGCCCAGCCGATACTGTTTGTTGACGCCGACAGTGCCGTCGCGCACCTCGACACTCAGGCCAGCTTGGCGCTGTGCCACATCGAAGGCGGTGCCCAAGACCCTGATCACGGCTTCTTCGCTGCGCACTTCAAACGGTTTGCTGGCGTCATGCACCACGTCGAAAAACACTTCGCCTTGCACCAGCGTGACCTGGCGCTGGTGATCGTCGAAGCTCACGTTAATCGCGCTTTGCGGCGCCAGGGTCAGGCGGCTGCCGTCACTCAGGGTGACCTCACGGGTCTGCGCGGTCCCGGTGCTGTAATCCGCCCGCCAGTTCGGGCTCAGCACCAGCGCGGCACACACCGCCAAGGCACTGATGCAGGCTGCGGCCAACAGCGGCAGGCGTGGGCGCGGTTTAAGCGTTGTGACGTTCGCAGGCGCCTGTGGCCATTGTTGCCCGGTGCTTGGGGAGTGCGAACCGAGGGCTTCCCACGCACGATTGACCTGCGCCCAGGCCTCAAAGTGCTCCTCGTGGCTGTGCAACCAGCGGTCGAACTCCTCGAAACGCTCGGGTTGCTGTTGCAGGTCCAGCAGCCACTGGCCGGCGTCTTCCAGGCTTTGCGCCGAGACAGTCCGGGGCAGGGGGGCGTTATGCATACGGGCGTTCCTTACTGTGCGCGCTGTGGCCAGAGTCGTGGGTGGCGACGCTTGAGGCCAGGTGAACGATGGCATCCTTGACCAGGCGATGAGCGCTGGAAAGCGAGATTTTGAGATGATCGGCGGTTTGCTGCAATGTGAAACCACCCAGGCGATGCATCTCTACAGCGATGCGCATTTGCTCGGGCAGGCTGGCCAGCGTAGCAGCAATACGGCTGGCGTCATCACTGTGCACCACCCGTTGCTCGGGCGACAACTCGTAACCGGGGCGCATCCATTGTGGTGGCGACTGCTGCTGACGTTTCTCTGCGGCCTGGCGGCGAACGGCGTCCAGGGCCAGATTGCGGACGATGCGATACAGATACGCCACGGGTTGCTCGACGACCTCTTCAGTGCTGGCGCAAAAGCGCAAAAAGGCATCCTGCACCACATCTTCAGCGCGCGCGTGATCACCCACTACCACCTTGGCGTAGTTGATCAAAGCAATGCGATGCTCGAGATAGAGTTGCAGCCTGGCGTTGGAGTCGTTCACGGGTGAACTCAAAAGTGATGAGCCTGAAAGCGCGGCGACGTTAATTTAATTGAGAGTAATTATCAATACCGTTGTTTGTGTGGGAATACCCCACCTGCCACAAAACGGCTGCCCCGTCATCGAATCCGCGCTATCGCGCAGCAAACAGGCCATCAAATATCTTCAGCATCCCCCCAATCGGTTCCCTCTCCTTCGGGAGAGGGCTAGGGTGAGGGGGGCTCTTGATGTGAGTGCATATCCATGCCGGGAGACCCACTGCGCGAAACCTCCACTCGGCCTCCCGAAGGGGCGGGTAGATCAAGATCAAAAACCAGATCACAAGCCAGATCAAAAGATCGCGAGCAAGCTCGCTCCTACAGTGACCGGTTCAGGTTTGCTCTAGGCTTAGAAATACTCCACAAACCGGTAGGAGCGAGCTTGCCTCGCGATCTTTTGATCTTTTAACCCTGTAGTCGCTGCCGAAGGCTGCGATCGAGAGGGTGAGCCGCTGCTCGGAATTTTCACTCGGCCCCGAAGGGGCGGGTAGATCAAGATCAAAAACCAGATCACAAGCCAGATCAAAAGATCGCGAGGCAAGCTCGCTCCTACAGTGGCAGGGTCAGGTTTGCTCTAGGCGTAGAAAAATACTCCACAAACCGGTAGGAGCGAGCTTGCTCGCGATCTTTTGATCTTCTTAACCTGTAGTCGCTGCCGAAGGCTGCGATCGCGAGGCAAGGTGAATGAAATACGGGTCTGCACTGGCATTCAGGCAAGCCCGCCAGTTAAGGTGCTGCAATCCTTTCGCCTTCTACCAAGGATCTGTTGTGATGAATACACCGCGTACTGTTGTCGGCCCGATCAAGGCCGTGATTTTTGATATGGACGGTTTGTTGCTGGATACCGAAGGCATTTACTCCGAAGTCACGCAGATCGTCGTCGAACGTTATGGCCGCACGTATGACTGGAGCATCAAGCAGCACATCATCGGGCGCGGTGCCCAGGACCTGGCTGAGTACATTGTCAAAGCGCTGGATCTGCCGATTACCTGGCAAGAGTTCCTCAAGGCGCGCGAGCCGCTGATGGCCGGGTACTTTTCCAAGGCTCTCGCCATGCCAGGGGCTGAAGCGCTGGTGCGGCACTTGAAGGCGCACAACATCCCGATTGCCGTGGGCACCAGTTCAACCAGCAGCGGCTTTGGCCACAAAACCACGTTGCATCGCGACTGGTTTGCGCTGTTCGACACTATCGTTACGGCCGATGACCCTGAGGTGGGCGCAGCCAAACCCTCGCCCGACATCTTCTTGACCGCTGCCCGCCGCCTCGGCGTTGCGCCACAGGATTGCCTGGTGTTTGAAGACTCGCCGTTTGGCGTAACCGCCGCCAAGGCCGCCAGCATGACTGCCATCGCCGTACCCGATGCCGCCATGCCCGACAGCAAGTACCACCACGCAGACCTGATTATTCGCCAGTTGCCAGAGTTTGATCTGGGCGCCTACGGTCTGCCGCCGCTGCGCTGATAGGCGAGCTGAATCGACACGGCGGTTACATCAACGCCAGGATACGTTGGCCCAGCGCTTGAGCGCTGGCCAGCGAGTCGATATTGGCGAAGCCCAGCAGCAACCCCGAAGGCTTGTCCGCACCTTGGTGCCATTCGCTCAACGCTTCGGCAAACAGCCCGGCCTCGCGCATGCGCTGCACCATCAGGCTGTCTGCGCAGGACGCGTTGAGCCGCAGGATGAGGTGCATCCCGCCGGGGTTGGCGTCAATTTGGATCCGCTCGCCAAGCACGCTCTTAAGCCCGTTCACCGCCATCGCCCGACGCTCGCTGTAGAGCTTGCGCATGCGCTGGATATGGCGCCCGAAATGCCCTTCAGCCATAAAGGTTGCGACGATGGCCTGGTTTAATTCCGGGCAACCGCCCTGGAAGATTTTGCAGCTTTCTTCAAAACGCTCAACCAGCGCCGCAGGAACGACCACGTAGGCCAGGCGCATGCCCGGAAACAGCACCTTGCTGAAGGTGCCGCTATAGAGCACGCGACCTTCACGGTCCAGGCTCTTGAGGGCGGGGAGCGGGCGGCTGACGTAGCGGTATTCGCCGTCGTAATCGTCTTCGACGATCCAGGCGTTTTGCTGGCTCGCCCACTCCAGCAACGCCAACCGTCGTGGCAATGAAAGCGACACGCACAAAGGGCTTTGATGCGCAGGGGTAACCACGGCGGCGCGGGCGTTATGGCCGATTTCAAGGGCCGTTGAAACTTGCAGGCCGTCTTGATCAACGGGCACCGCAACCGGCGTGATATGCAGGCTTTGCAGCAGGCGCCGGGTCGGCGGATAGCCAGGGTCTTCAACCAACACGCGGTCGGCGGGTTTGAGCAAGGTGTGGGTGATCAGCGACAGCGTCTCCCGATAACCTGCGGTGACAAAAACTTGAGCCGGTGAGCAGGCGATTCCGCGCGCCACCTGCAAGTACGTGGCAATTGCTGCGCGCAGCGCCTGCAAGCCATAGACCGAAGGGTTGGCCATGTCTTGGGGCTGTGTGCCGCGCACGCAACGGGCGCCGATTTGCGCCCATATTTTTCTGGGGAAGGCATCCAGCGCCGGCACGCCCATTTGAAATGGCAGCACTGCCGACTGTTGGCGGATCGCCTGATGCGGCGCTGCCTGTGCGATGGCGGAGGCGGGCGGTGAAGAGCTTGTGCCGCTAATGCCGTCAGCCACTCGCGTACCGGCCTGACCACATGCCACCAGGTAGCCTTCAGAGGTGAGCAGGGAATAGGCGTTGTCGATGGTGCCACGGGCCAGCCCCAATTCTTTGGCCAATGCTCGGGCTGCGGGCACGCGGTCACCCGGCTTGAGCAGGCCGGTGTTGATGGCTTCGCGAAAGCGCCAATAGAGCTGACGGTAAATCGGCTCGCTGGAGGCGGGGTCAAGCGCCGATAAACTGGGGACAGAGGTTTGCATGGTGAGGCCTGCACGGGTGAGCACAATCATGGTCCAGCCATGGAGCTGAATCATGGCCCTTTGTGACAGGGCCAAGAAACCGCACTATGGCGCCACTCCACTTATCAATGCAAGGGCAGACCATGAGCACGCGTATCGACTACTCCAAAGCATCCCCTGAAGCCTTCAAAGCGTTCGGCGGTGTGCACGTTGCACTGCAAAACGGCGATCTCTCCAAAATGCTTATCGACCTGGTGTTCCTCAGAGTGTCGCAAATCAATGGCTGCGCTTACTGCATCGACTTGCACTCGCGTGACTTGCTCAAACTGGGCATGACTGTCGACAAGCTGTTGTTGGTGCCGGTGTGGCACGAAGCCCAATCGCTGTTTACCGCCCGCGAGCAAGCAGCACTGGCATGGGCCGAAAGCGTCACCCGGGTTGAGCAGACTGGTGTGCCTCAGGCTGACTATGACGCGGTAACCGCCGAGTTCAACGACAAAGAGCTGGCTGAACTGACCTATGCCATCAGCCTGATGAATGCTTACAACCGACTGGGCGTGGCGTTCCGTATGGTGCCGACGGCAGCCAAAGCTTGAGATGAAATTGGCGAGTACGCCCTTGGCGTACTCGCTATTGCTGCAGTTTGCGTTTACGAAATTCAGCCACTTTATGGCGGTTGCCACACAGCGCCATGCTGCACCAACGGCGTTTGTGAGCCTTGGTGCGGTCATAAAACCACAGCACGCAGTCCGGGTGTTCGCAGGTGCGAATCAACTCGGCATCGGCATTCACCAGCAAGTCAGCGGCGGCTTCAGCGATCGGCGCCAGAAACTGTTCCGCCGTTTGCTGTTTGTGCAGGCGTTGCAGGCTGAGTTCGCCCGCTTCGTTCCAGGCCAGTTGCGGGTAACTCACCGCCTTGCGCAAAAAGGTGTTCAGCGCAGCGGGATCCCCTTGCTGCCCCGTCTTACGTTGCTCCAGCAGATCACGGATCACTTCTCGCAGATGCCGTGCGGCTGTCAGCAGGGCGCCTTCCTCAAACTCGGGTATTTCCCCCGGCGCAAACCATTCAAGACGCACGAGCCAGCGTTTGACGTCGGCATCGCTTTGCCAAAAGTCGACCGGTACAGCCTCGACATTGGCTCGGGTGTTGAGCATGTCCAGCACGGGATGGTCAGCCAGTACATACGGCTCTAG
This sequence comes from Pseudomonas helleri, assembly GCF_001043025.1. GTDB lineage: Bacteria > Pseudomonadota > Gammaproteobacteria > Pseudomonadales > Pseudomonadaceae > Aquipseudomonas > Aquipseudomonas helleri. Next base: position 207,294 of record NZ_JYLD01000008.1, read on the forward strand.
CGGTGGAGTGGCGGGGGTGGCGCTCATGGTCGGTCCTCGAAAAAGCTGGGCTATCGTAACCGTTAATGAGTGATCTGGGTAGTTACCTAATTAGATGGTGTAACCATAATAATTAATTTGACAGGTTACTGATTTGGGCGCAGCTTTTTAAAAGCTAACCCGAATATTTGATTTTAATGGTTACTTTAGGAGCGTCTGTATGCCCAATTCAAACCCCGTGGTGCGTTATAAACACATTGAGGCCGATGGTATTCGTGTGTTCTATCGCGAGGCCGGTGATCCGTCGGCGCCGGTGATGTTGTTGCTGCATGGTTTTCCCAGCTCTTCGCATATGTTTCGCGACCTGATCCCGTTGCTGGCGGCTCACTACCGGGTTATTGCGCCGGATTTGCCGGGCTTCGGTTTTACTGAAGTGCCTGAGGCGCGGGGCTACAGTTACAGCTTCGATAACCTGGCAATTACCGTGGAGCATTTTGTCGATGCGTTGAAACTCACGCGGTATGCACTGTATGTGTTTGATTACGGCGCGCCGGTGGGTTTTCGTCTGGCCGTGGCACAGCCGCAGCGAGTCAGTGCGCTGGTCTCGCAAAACGGTAATGCGTACCTCGAAGGGCTGGGCGATGCCTGGGCGCCGATTCGTGCGTATTGGGCCGAGCCGACGGCGGCTAATCGTGAGGTTATCCGCAACGCGGTACTGAGCCTGGAAGGCACGCGTTATCAGTATCTGCACGGCGTTGATAGGCCAGAACTGGTGGCCCCGGAGTCATGGATGCTGGACCTGCTGTTGATGCAGCGGCCGGGCAATGACGACATCCAGCTGGACCTGTTTCTCGACTACCGCAACAACCTGACCCTGTACCCGCAGTTTCAGGCGTTTTTCAAGGCTGCACAGGTGCCGACGCTGGTGATTTGGGGCAAGCACGATCCGTTTTTCATCCCGCCGGGGGCTCACGCCTATAAAACCGATAATCCCAACGCGGTGGTGGAGTTGCTGGACACCGGCCACTTTGCTCTGGAAACCCACGCCGAGAACATCGCCCAGCGGATTTTGGCGGTGCTGCCACGGGTTTGAGCCTTGAAGCCCGGCAGGCTTGCCAGCAAGGGCAAGCCTGCCGGGTGCTTTTAGAACTTCCAGCTCACGGACGCCGTGACATTACGCGGGTCGCCAAAATTGCTTTGGGCGTAACGCACGCTGTCCAGGTACTTCTGGTTGGTCAGGTTGTCGAGGTTCAGTTGGGTGCTCCAGTGCGGGGCGATCTGGTAGCTGGCCATCAGGCCCACCAGCGCGTAGGCATCCTGGCTGGCGGCCGGGGTGGTGTCGTTCTCGACCTTGCTTTGCCATTTCAGGCTGCCACCGACCTTGACCTTGGGCGCCATCGGCAACTGGTAGGTCATGGAGGAGGTCAGCGCATTGCGCGGGATAAATTTGTTGCCGCGCTGATCATCAGCGTTGGTGATGTACACATAGGTGTAGCCGCCGCTGACTTGCAGGCCGGGGGCCAGTTCGCCCGACGCCTCCAGTTCAATCCCGCTGCTCTTGTACGACTCGCCATCGTACACATAGCCGCCCAGTGCGGGGTTGTAACCGGCATACGTCGCCACGTTGTCTTGTTGGGTGTGGAACACCGCCGCCGTGACATTCAGTTTATTGTCGAGCAAACGACCTTTGATCCCTGCCTCATAACTCTTGCCTTCCAGCGGGTCGATAACCTTGCCCTGGGTGTTCAGGTTGTATTGCGGGTTAAAGATTTTGGTATAGCTGGCGTACACCGAGTATTGCTCACTCAGGTCGTAGATCACCCCGGCGTAAGGCGTGACCTTGCCATGAATGCTCACATCGCGGGCGGTGTCGTAGTTTTCGCCATCGCTGTCAGCGCTGAGCATGCGTGCGCCGGTGATCAGGTGCAGGTCATCGGTGAGGTTAAACCGCGCCCCGGCATAGAGGCTCTTTTGCCGATCGGTGTAGTTGGAGGTCGCGGCGTCTGTGGCAATGTTGTACGTCGGCTTGGGGATATCGCCGTTCAGGGCGTCTTGCAGCGACACCGAGGTGTAGTACGACGAGGTGCCGTACAACGAGGTTTCCTGGGTGTGCGAGCGCGCGATGTTGGCGCCGAAGGTCAACTGATGCTCACGCCCGCCAAGGCTGAAAGGGCCGCTGAAAGACAGATCGCCATCCAGCTCGCGGGTATCGTCCTTGTACTTGGAAGCCAGGCCGGTATAGCCGGTGGCCGACGCGCTGTTGCTGTAGACGTAGAACATGTTGGTGTCTTCACGGTGTTCCATCGCCGTCAAGGTCAGCGTCGACTTCCAGTCATTCTCGAAGCGGTGTTCCCACTCTGCAAAGGCGCGGGTGGTGTGCACGTCCCAATACACCCACGGCTGGGAAATATTCGAACGGGTGCTGTGATAGTGGATCGGGTTGCCGTTGGCATCGGCCAGCGGCAGCGCGCCCCAACTGGCGCCATTGGAGTTGGACTTCTGGTCTTCGATGCCGACGGTCAGGGTGTCGCTGTCAGTCAGGTCAAAAGCCAGCAGGCCACTGAGAATGTTCTTTTCCCGGGAGTAGCGGTCGAGGTAGGAGTTGCCGGTGTCATTGGCATAAATAAAACGGCCGCGCACATTACCTGAGTCAGTCAACGGCCCGGAAACGTCCAGGTCAACCCGGCGCTTGTCCCACGAACCGGCACTGACGCTGACGGTGGCCTGGGTGTCAGCCGTCGGCCGTTTGCGCACAAAGTTGACCGTGGCAGACGGGTTGCCGGTGCCGCTCATCAACCCGTTGGCGCCGTGCAGAATGTCCACTTGCTCGTAGGGCGCCATGTCGATATCGCCCACCAGCAATCCTCCGTTCAGCGGCATGCCCATGCCGTCGTACTGGAAGTTGGTGATGTCAAAACCGCGCGCGGTGAAGTAGGTACGGTCGGTTTCGACCTTTTGCACATTCACCCCCGGCGTGCTGTCCAGTACATCGCGAATGCTGTTGAGCTTGAAGTCATCCAGTTGCTCACGCTTGATGCTGGTAACGCCTTGCGGAGTTTCTTGCGCGGTCAGGTTCAGGCGGGTCGTGGTGGCGCTGGGTTTGCCCTGATAGCCCTCAGGCGAGTCCTCTTCGGTGTCAGCAGCATTGACCGTGGTGGCGGGCAGGTCGACAGCGCCTTGAGCGGCGAAAGCGTGGTTGAACATACCTAAGGCAACCAACGTCAGTGCCGACGTTGGCAGGGTGAACAGTTTGTGCATGATCTGCGAGTACTCCGGATGTGGAACTGCGTAGCCGAAATCGGTTACAAAGTTTTACATCTATACGGATGCAAATCATTTCTATTTACAAATCTTTACCATTTGTATTCAGCAGGCGCGCGTTTTGGACGGCATGGCCGGCAATACCGCCTCTTGCAGGGTGCGTGCCGCCGGGTGTTCGAAGCGCATGCCGGGGATGACCTCGCGGTCTTCGACCAGTTTCCCATCGGCCAGCACCACCACCCGCTGGCAAAACCGCCGGACCAGGCTCAGGTCATGGGTAATCAGTAAAAAACCGGTGCCAGATTCGCGCCGCACGTCAGCCAGCAGGTCGAGTATTTGCACCTGCAATACCCGGTCAAGGTTGGACAGGGCTTCGTCGAGGATGATCATCTGCGGGTCTATCGCCAGCGCCCGGGCGATACCGGCGCGTTGCAACTGGCCGCCGCTGAGTTGTGCTGGCAACTTGTCGCTGTCACTGGCCGACAGTTTGACTTGCAGTAACAGGCGCTCAACGCGGGCCTGGATGGCTTCGGCGTTCATGTCCGAAAGATGGCGCAGCGGCTCGGCAATGCTCCAGCCAATGCTGCGCTGGGGGTTGAAGGCACTGATGGCGTCTTGAAAGACCATTTGCACCCGGCGCAGAAAGTGCTGCGTGTTTAGCCCCTGTAACGTCTGGCCCTCGAACAGGACAGTGCCCTGAACGGGTGTTTCCAGGCCCATCAGCAAGCGGGCGAGGGTGCTTTTACCGCTGCCGCTTGCGCCCAGTAAACCAAGGCTCTGGCCCGCGTGCAGGTCGAGGTTCAGCCCTTTGAGCACCTGCACGCGGTGGCGTTTGCTGAACATTCCGCCAGCGGTGTAACCGTGGTTAAGATCGCATACCTGAATAAGCGTCATGGCGTGCAAGTCTCCAGAGTCAATGCATGGTGCGCGGCCAGCAGCGTGCGCGCTTCTTCGCTTTGCGGGGTGTTGAACAGGGTGTGGACATCGGCCTGTTCGACGATTCGGCCATGGGCCATGACTGACACCTGGTCGGCACAGCGCGCAACCACGCCCATGTCGTGGGTAATCAGCAGCACCCCGAGGTTTCGCTCTGCGACCAGGCGCTCCAGCAAGTCGAGAAAGCGTGCCTGGGCGACAACATCCAGATCGCTGGTGGGTTCGTCGGCCAACAAAAAGTGGCTGTCCGCGAGCAGCGCCAGGGCAATCATGAAGCGTTGCAACATGCCGCCGCTGAGCTGAAAAGCAAAAGAATCGAGCACCCTCGGCCCATCGTTGAGGCCGACTTCGTTGAGGGTGTCGAGAATTAATTGATCGGCGTGCACCCCGCGCAATCCTCGGCTGCGCAGGGTCTCCTGGGCATGTTGACGCAATGAGCGCACCGGGTTGAAAGCGCTGCGCGGGTTTTGCAGCACCAGCGCGGCTTCGCGCCCGCGCAACTGCGCCGGTTGCACCACGTGGCCGTCCAGACGCAGCGTGCCGCCCTGGCTGTGCACGCCGGGAGGCAACAGGTCGAGAATGCCCAGGCAGCTCAGGGACTTGCCCGAACCGCTGGCGCCCACCAGCGCGTGTACCTCGCCAGCCTTGAGCGTCAGGTCGAGTTGATCCACCAATGTGCGTTGCTGGTGTGTGAGGCACAGGCCTTGAATGCTCAGGGTCCAGGTCATTCCTTGATCTCCGCCAGTACGTTGGGGTCGAGCCGGTCGCGCAAGGCGTCACCGAGCAGGTTGAAGGCCATCACCGAGATAAAAATCATCAGCCCCGGCCACAGCAGCAGTTGCGGGTGGGTCCAGATAAATTCCTTGGAGTCGTTGATCATCACCCCCCACTCGGGCGTCGGCGGGCTGACCCCGAGCCCGAGGAAGGACAGCCCTGAAACGTGCAGCATCATGTGGCCGATGTCCATCGACGCCAGCACCAGCAACTGCCCGACCACGTTGGGCATCACATGCTGGCGCAGGCGGGTCAGGCGTGAAGCCCCGGACAGCCGCGAAGCCAGCACGTAGTCACGGTTGCGCTGAGCCAGCACCATGCCGCGCACCATGCGCGCATACCAGGCCCAGTGCGACAGGGCGATGGCGATGATCACGTTGGTCAGCCCGGTGCCCAGCAGGGCAATCAGGAAGAACGCCAGCACCAGGGTCGGAAAGGTCAGGAACATGTCGCACAGGCGCATCAAAAACATGTCGACCTTGCCGCCAACAATCCCGGCGATGCCGCCAATGGTTACGCCCAAGATCAGCACCAGCCCCAACACCAGCACCACGCTGCCCAGCGACCATTGCGTGCCGACGATCAACCGTGACAGCACATCGCGGCCCAGGTGGTCGGTGCCCAGCCAATGGCTGGTACTGGCGGGCAGCAAACGGTCGTCAAGGTTGACCAGGGTGGCGTCGTAGGGCGCGATCCAGGCCCCGAATAAAGCGAATATCAGCAGCAGTGCAACCAGTACATAGCCGACACGCAGGCCGCTTTTTTTACCTGCCAACACAGCGTTCACGCTACTCATGCCATCACCCCCGACAGACGCGTGCGCGGGTCGAGCCAGGCGTAGCAGATATCGACCACCAGATTGCACAGCACCAGCAGCGTGGTGAGCAGCAAGGTGAAGCATTGCATCACCGGGAAGTCGCGGTTAAGCACCGCGCTCACCGCAAAACGGCCGATACCGGGCCAGGCGAAAATGGTTTCGATCACCAGTGCGCCGCCCAACAACTCGCCAACGTGCATGCCGGTGGCGGTGACCAATGGCATCCAGGCGTTGCGCAGAATATGGTCGCGCCAAACCCGGCGCTCGTTCAGGCCGCGGGCCCGGGCATAAAACACATGCCGCTGCTGGCGCACATCGAGCAGGCTGGCGCGCAGCAGGCGGGCATTGATCGACATCGACATCAGGGCAATCGCCAGCACCGGCATAACCAAGTGTTGCGGGCCGCCACGGCCCATGGGCGGCAGCCAGCCGAGCCACAGCGAGAGCAGGGCGATGAGCAAAAAAGCCAGCCAGAAGTTCGGCATCGACACCCCGATAAAGGTGATAAAACGCACCACTTGATCCGGCCAGCGGCCTTTCCAGCGGGCCGCCGCCAGGCCCAGCGGAATACTCATCAGCAAGGTCACGAGCAACGCCAGGCCACCCAGTTGCAGTGTGGCGGGCAGGTAATACAGCACGTCATCCAGCACCGGGCGCCCAGTGATATACGACGTGCCGAAATCCAGGTGCACAGCGTTCCATAGCCAACTGACGTACTGCTCAACCAAAGGCCGGTCGAGGCCCAGGGCATGCCGCGCCTCGGCCAGCGCCGCGTCAGTGGGCGGGATCTGTGACAGGCGCAGGTAATCCAGCGCCGGGTCGCCATTGCCCAGGTGCAGCAGGACAAAGACGATCAACGACACCCCCAACAACACCGGGATCAGCAGCAAAAGCCGCAAAACGATATAACGCAGCATGGCTCAGGGCTTCCCGGTGGCAGGGCGCATGGCCTCAAACGGCACGTCAAACAGCGTGCTGCCGAACTGCACGTTATCGACCCCTTTGGCGCTGACACTGATGGCCGTGAGGTACGACACCGGCAGGTACACCGCCTGGTCATGCAGCGTGGTGAGGATCTCGCGGTAACCTTCGGCACGTTTGGCTTCGTCGGTTTGCCCCAGTACCTCGGCTATGGTGTGGTCGATCTGATCTTTCATCGGCAGCCCGCGCTGGGCCATGTAATCGGCATGCCCCGGGTAGCGCATGGAGCTCACAAACGAGTGCGGATCGTACGGCGCGCCCCAGGTATCCGCGAAGATCATGCCGAAGCGGCCCTCGCGTTGGCGCTGCACCAATGAGCCTTCTTCTTCGGCGCGTAACTTGACCTCGATGCCGACCTTGGCCAGCTCACCCTGAATGATTTCAGCCAGGCTTTTTTGCAGTGCGCTGGTGCCCAGAAACACCAGTTCGGTGCTCAACGGCTGGCCGTCTTTTTCGCGGACGGTTTTACCAGCGGGCACTTTCCAGCCTGCAGCGTCCAGGGCTTGTCGGGCGTGATCGGGGTCATAAGGCAAGGCTTTAAGGCCGATGTTGGCGTAGGGCATGTTGCTGGAAAACAGCGCGTCGGCGCGCGGTTCAAGGCCGTGCAGCACCTTGGCGATGATGGTGTCTTTGTCTACCGCCTGATTGATGGCCTGACGCACCACCAACTCGTTGGTCGGCGCTTGCCCGGTGTTCATCGCCACCGTGCGGGTGGCTAGCGGCGCGGATATGGCGGTGTTGAAACCGGCGTCACGCAGCCGTACAAAGGTCCCGGGGGAGATCTCGCCTTCGGCACCCTGGATCAGGTCCAGTTCGCCTGTTTGCAAGGCAATGGCGCGGCTGTCCGGGTCTGAAATCACTTTGACTAGCACTGCGCCATAGGCTGGTTTGGCTCCCCAGTAATGCTCGTTGCGCTCGAAACGGTCGTACTCGCCGCGTCGGGTTTGCGCCAATACCCACGGCCCGGTGCCGACCGGTGTGCCGGGTTTGGCGTCGGGCGCGGCAAACCGCAGCGGGCGCACCTGCGCCAGTTCCATCAGGGTCGGGTAATACGGGTGCTTGAGATGCAACACCAGGGTGTGTTCGTCGGGGGCTTCAACGCGCTCCAGGGTCGAGACCAGCTCCATCCATTGATGGCGTTTGGCATTGGCCAGGACAGCATCCAGGTTGGCCTTGGCTGCGGCCGCATTAAACGGGCTGCCATCGCTGAACTGCACATGGTCACGGAGGGTGAAGGTGTAGGTTTTGCCGTCAGGCGAGACGCTCCAGTGTGTGGCGAGCCACGGTTCGAGCGTGCCCTCGGCGGTGTAGCGCACCAAGGGCTCATACACCATGGCCTGGGCGTACATCTGGTTTGGCGAGTAGCCCCTGGGGTCCAGCGGCCCGGCATTGGTGGGCCATGAATAGGTCAGGGTCGGGGCGGCAGTGGCGCTGTAGGCCGATATTGTGCCGATGCTCAGGCAGGCGCCCATGATCCAGAGGGCAAGCTGTTTTTTCACACTTGACTGCTTCACACTGCGTCTCCCAATGATTGATGGTCAGTAGCCTATTCACGCGTTGGGTGTGAAGTTTATGTAAAAAGCTCATAACTGCGAGGCAAATTTTAATGCAAAGGGTCACAATTTCGCTGGACGATGCCTTGCTGACCGTCATTGACGAGCGGGTTGCGGCGCACGGCTATCAAGGTCGCTCCGAAGCCATCCGGGATTTGTTGCGTGCAGGCTTGCTGGAACAGGCGGCAGACGACCCAGAGGCACCCTGTGTGGCGACCTTGAGTTATGTCTACGATCACGCCACGCGAGAGCTGTCCAAGCGCCTGAACAACGCGTTTCATGAACACCACGACCTGACCCTGTCGACCTTGCATGTGCACCTCGACGAGGGCAAATGCATGGAGGTCTCGGTGCTCAAGGGCGCGGTGGGGGAGGTTTCAGCACTGGCGCGTCAGGTCATGGCCGAGCGTGGCGTGCGCCATGGTAGCGCGCAGATCATTCCGCTGGAGGCGCTCGTCGCTGAACAGTGACCTGAGTTCAGGCATTGGCGCACGTGGCGGTTCGCGTGCGCCACAACAGACGGCCCGCAGTGATGGACCAATTGCACAGCGCGATCAGCAGAATGATCGACAGCAGGGTCGGGATGCCGTAACTGACGATGATGTGCCCGGCCAGCCACGGGAAACCAAACACCCCGATAAAATACGCCAGGCTGAACAGCACCAGTGATTGCGAGGTGTGCCCGGCGGGTGCTTCGTTGGCGGCCAGCCCGTTGATCACTGAATAGGTCAGCCCGTAACCCACCCCAAGCGTCACCGCGGCCAGCACATAGGTCGCGCTGGAAGTGACGCTGAACATATACATCAGCACCGAGAGCACGATCATGGCGGTCAATGCACAGGCCATCCAGTACGGGTCGCGCTTGACGATAAAGCCCGCGATGAACAGCCGGCAGGAAATCGCGGCGCTCATGAAGCCCAGAAAGAACAGCGAATAATCCAGCTGATTGAGCGTCGCGTAAGAGGTTTGAAAACTCGACAGCCCGCCGAAAATCGCACCGCCCAAACCGACCATGACAATCGCGAACAGTGCTTTTGAGCGCAGCACCGTTACGGCGGCACGTGGTGTGATTTTGCACACGCTGACCGGGCCGACAATTGCGCTTTGCTCCTTGATTTTCGGGCCGATCAGGACAAACGCCAGGCCGCCGAGCAAGCTGGCGACGGTGGCCGCGATAAACGCGGTTTCGACCGGGTACCCCAGCGCTTCACTGGCCCGGCCAAGCAAGGGGCCGGTGCCGATGCCGGTCATCATGCTGCCCGACAGCAGGGCAAAATATTTAACCCGGCGCGCGGGTTCGATAATCATTGCCACGATGATCGGGCCCAAGGTGTAAAACACCCCCCAACCCAGGCCCAGCAGCAACCCGAACAGCAGAGCCGCGACGCCGAACGTCTGCACATTGGCGAAGCCCAGGCACGCGGCGGCCAGCAGCACGGCGCCTGCCGCAATGGATTTGGGCGCGCCAAACAGATCGGTCAGGTGCCCGGAGAAAATCACCGCAGCAAACGTGCTGACCATGGCCGCCGAAATAATCGTGCCTGCATCTGACTCGCTGCCACCGTGTGCGCTGAGCATCATGGCCAACAAAAACGTCGTGCCGTACGACACGGACAACAAGTAACTGCCCAGACAAAACAGGCCGAACACGCCGTTGGACGTGCGGGTGGCAGGTGCAGAAAACGGCATGGGAATGGGGTCCTTAAGCGGCAATTTTTGTAGTGCGGTACTTAATACCAGACTTGCCCGGCCACACAGGATTCAAACCTTCGGATCCTGAGGTCTGGATGTTCTAAACAATGGGCACAATGACGCCTGTAGGAGCGAGCTTGCCTCGCGATCTTTTGATCTTTCGCAGCCTTCGTGCCTCGTCAGCGACTACAGCCGGACGTAGCCTCGCAAAGCTCGTCAACTGCTACGGGGGTTGTGTAAACCAGCCGCTGTAGGAGCGAGCTTGCTCGCGATCTTTTGATCTTTCGCAGCCTCGTGCCTCGTCAGCGACTACAGCCGGACGTAGCCTCGCAAAGCTCGTCAACTGCTACGGGGGTTGTGTAAACCAGCCGCTGTAGGAGCGAGCGTGCTCGCGATCTTTTGATCTTTCGCAGCCTCGTGCCTCGTCAGCGACTACAGCCGGACGTAGCCTCGCAAAGCTCGTCAACTGCTACGGGGGTTGTGTAAACCAGCCGCTGTAGGAGCGAGCTTGCCTCGCGATCTTTTGATCTTTCGCAGCCTTCGTGCCTCGTCAGCGACTACAGCCGGGCGTAGCCTCGCAAAGCTCGTCAACTGCTACGGGATTTGTGTGCACCATCCGTTCACTGTAGGAGCGAGCTTGCCTCGCGATCTTTTGATCTTTTGAAAGATCGCGAGGCAAGCTCGCTCCTACAGTGAACGGATGGTGATCGATAATCGCACAGTAATATCAGTCATGCTGTGAACATATAACTACTTGATAAATAAGCAATTATTACTAATTCTAAAAGTTAAACAGAGACGTTTTGCCCTGTCCCGCCCTGGCCCTCATCTTGTCTATGGATCCGTTAACGGGTTGACTATCGGCCAGGTGATGTCCGGGGTCTCGCCCCTGACCGTTACCCATAAAAACTACAAAAAGGGTCTCGTCATGAAAGCCTTCTCAAGGGCAAAGAACCGCCTGGGTTCTGCATGCTTTATGTCTGTGAGTCACGCCGTGTTGTGCGGCTCTTTTGCTTCGGTGATGTCCGGGCAGGAGGCACGCGCATGGCTATCGATCTGAAAACCACTGTCGACACTGGCCCGATGAGTTCTTTCCAATGGCTCGCCATCGGAATCTGCATTGTGCTCAACATGATCGACGGTTTCGATGTGCTGGTGATGGCCTTCACCGCCGCCTCGGTATCAGCTGAGTGGGCGTTGAGCGGGGCGCAAATCGGCATGCTGCTCAGCGCCGGTTTGTTCGGCATGGCTGCCGGTTCTCTGTTTATCGCCCCCTGGGCGGACCGCATCGGTCGCCGTCCATTGATCTTGCTGTGCCTGGTGGTTTCCGGCGTTGGCATGCTGCTCTCGTCGATGAGCCAGTCGCCCACTCAGTTGGCGCTGCTGCGCGGCCTGACCGGGCTGGGTATCGGCGGCATTCTGGCCAGCAGCAACGTGATCGCCAGTGAGTACGCGAGCAAGCGCTGGCGCGGTCTGGCGGTGAGTTTGCAGTCTACCGGTTATGCCCTGGGCGCAACGCTCGGCGGCTTGATTGCCGTGTGGTTGTTGTCGCACTGGGGCTGGCGTTCGGTGTTTCTGTTCGGCGGCATCGTGACCTTTGCGGTTATCCCGCTGGTGCTGCTGTGGTTGCCGGAGTCGCTGGACTTTCTGCTGGCCCGTCGTCCGGCAACCGCCTTGCAACGTATCAACCGTCTGGCCCAGCGCATGGGGCTACAGACCTTGAGCCAAATGCCGCCCGTGGTGGCGAGCGTGGCAGGCGAGGGCAAGGGCTTTACCAAGCTGCTGACGCCAGCACTGCGCCGCACCACGCTGTTGATCTGGACGCTGTTCTTCCTGGTGATGTTCGGCTTCTACTTCGTGATGAGCTGGACGCCCAAGTTGCTGGTGTCTGCCGGGCTTTCTGCGCAGCAGGGCATCACCGGCGGGGTGTTGTTGAGCGTGGGCGGGATCTTTGGCGCCGCGCTGGTCGGTGGTTTGGCCTCGCGCTGGCCGCTGACACGGGTGTTGTCGCTGTTCATGCTGGTGACGGCGGGCTTGCTGGTGCTGTTTGTGGGCTCGGCTTCTTCGGTCATGGCGGCGCTGGGTCTGGGCCTGTTGATTGGGATGTTCTCCAACGGTTGCGTGGCCGGGCTGTATGCGCTGTCGCCGATCGTCTATGACGCCTCGGTGCGCACCACGGGCGTGGGCTGGGGCATCGGGATTGGCCGGATCGGCGCGATCCTGTCGCCCATCGTGGCCGGTTTTCTGCTCGATGGCGGCTGGCAACCGCTGCACTTGTACGGGGTGTTCGCCATCGTATTCGTGATCGCAGCAGGCTGTTTGTTGCTGCTCAAACCGGGCGCTCCTACCGCGCAGCCGGTGCTTTCGGCAGCCTGATCTCAGGCGCTGATTGATGCCCGGCCCTGGCCGGGCACATTCCACACGTACACCTCAACCAGAGCTGGGCGGGCTTTTTCAGCTGCGGGGAGCGGCTGCGTCCAAAAAACGGAGAACAATAATAATGAAGAACACCATTGGCTTGCTGTCGTTGACCTTGTGCGCCCCTGTCATGGCGCAGGATCAAGGCTTTTTTGAAGATTCCAGCACAGATCTGCTGCTGCGCAACTACTACTTCAACCGCGACTTTCGCGACCCTGGGGCGACCAAAAGCAAGGTCGATGAGTGGGCGCAAGGCTTTATCCTCAAGTTCAGTTCGGGCTTTACCCCAGGCGTTGTCGGGTTCGGGGTGGATGGCATTGCCATGCTCGGCGTCAAGCTCGACAGCAGCCGCGAGGCCAGTGGTTCGGAGCTGCTGCCGGTGCGCAGCAATGGGCGCGCTGCAGACAATTTCAGCCGTGCCGGGGTAGCGGCAAAAATGCGCTTCTCGGCCACTGAAATCAAAGTCGGTGAACTGATGCCGGACGTGCCGGTACTGCGCTATGACGATGGTCGCCTGCTCCCGCAAACCTTCCGCGGAGCCATGCTGGTGTCCAAAGAAATCGAAGGGCTGGCGGTACAGGCTGGTCAATACCGCAAGGTCAGCCTGCGTAACTCTTCGGACATGCAAGAGCTGTCGACGTGGGCGGCACCGGGCGTGACGTCTGACCGTTTTAACTATGCGGGGGCAGACTATCGCTTCAACGAGCAGCGTACCCAGGTGGGTGTCTGGCATTCGCAACTCAAAGACATCTACCAGCAGAGCTACTTCAACCTGCTGCACAAGCAGCCGGTGGGCGACTGGGTGCTGGGCGCCAACCTGGGCTACTTTATCGACAAGGATGACGGCAGCGCGCGCATCGGCAACGTCAGCAGCCGCACGGCGTACGGCCTGTTTTCCGCCGCGACGGGCGGACACACGCTGTACCTCGGTTTGCAGAAAGTGAGTGGCGATACCAGCTGGATGTCGGTGTACGGCAGCAGCGGGCGAACCCTGGGCAACGACATGTTCAACGGCAACTTCAGCAACGCGGACGAGCGTTCGTGGCAAGCGCGTTACGACTACAACTTTGCCGCCATGGGCGTGCCGGGCTTATTGGCAATGGTGCGATATGGTCACGGCGACAATGCCACCACCAAGCAAGGCACCAACGGCAAGGAATGGGAGCGCGATACCGAGATCGGATACACCGTTCAGAGTGGCAGCTTCAAAAACCTCAGCCTGCGGGTCAACAACTCGACCAACCGGCGCACCTTCAACAGCGACTTTGACCAAACCCGCGTGATCATCAGCTACCCGTTGTCGATGTAATACCCCGGCACTCAACCCGCCCTGTAGGAGCGAGCTTGTCTCGCGATCTGTTGATGTTGAAAAGATCGCGAGGCAAGCTCGCTCCTACAGGGTTTTGAGGTCGATCTGGGCTACTATGTCGGCCCCCTGTTTTCTGGAAGCCGCCTGGATGAGCAAGCCCGGCCAACTGGTGCTGATTGCACTGCGCAAAATGATTGCCTCGGGCGAGCTGGCCGCAGGCGAACGTCTGATGGAAATCCCTACCGCTGAACTGTTCGGTGTCTCACGCATGCCGGTGCGCATGGCGTTTCGTACGCTGGAGCAGGAAGGCTTGCTGGTGCGTTTTGGTGGTCGCGGGTTTCAGGTGCGCTCTGTCAGTGCCAATGACATTGCCGGTGCCGTCGAGGTGCGCGGGGTGCTTGAGGGGTTGGCGGCGCGTCTGACCGCTGAGCGCGGGCTTTCGCCAGAAGGCCGGGCAGCCCTTGAACTGTGCCTGCTGCAAGGCGACGAGCTATTCGATAAAGGCTTTGTGACCGAAGATGACCTTGAGGCTTATCACGACCTCAACATGCGCTTTCATCAGGTGATTATTGAGGGCAGCCACAACCCGGCAATTGCCGATGCGCTGGCGCGCAATGATCATTTACCGTTTGCCTCGGTTACGGCGCTGGCGGTTGATCGTAAAGATATGGCCCGCGAGTACCGACGCTTCAATTACGCACACATGCAGCACCATTCGGTGTTCGATGCGCTGGTCAATGGTCAGGGTGCTCGCGCTGAAGCCATGATGCGCGAGCACGCCAATGCCACCTTGCGGTATGCCGAGATTTTCAGCTCGGCAGTGGCCAGTGAGCGGATGCGGGTGATTTTGCGCGCCGACTAGATATCCAGCACCAGCAGCGGCGATTTCGAGCGTGAGCAGCACGGCGTGAACTGGTTGTTGCACGCTTGCTCCTCTTCCGTCAGGAACATGTCGCGGTGGTCGGGTATGCCCTCCAGCACGTTGGTCAGGCAGGTGCCGCACACGCCTTGTTCGCACGACATGGGGATGTCGATGCCATGGCTTTCCAGCACCGCCACTACGGTTTTGTCGGCCGGGATCTCGATGATCTGGCCGCTGCTCGCGACTTTGACGCTAAAGCTGCCATCGTGGCTGCTGTCGATGGCTGCGGCGGCGAAGTATTCGCGGTGCAAGCGGTCTTCTGCCCACCCTTGGACGCGTGCACTGTCCAGTACGTGCTGCATAAAACCAGCGGGTCCACACACGTAGAGATGCAGGTCAGGTTGCGGATTGGCCAGCACTTGGGCGGCGTTCATGAGCGTCTCGGGTTGCTCATCAAAATGCACGAACACGCGGTCTGCGAACGCTGACTGGCGAATCCGCTCCACAAAGGCTGCGCGGTCGCTGGAGCGGGCGCAGTAGTGCAGCTCGAAGTCAGCATTGCTATGGGCCAGACGCTCGGCCATGCACAGAATCGGCGTGATGCCGATACCGCCTGCAAATAACAGGCTGCGCCGGGCTTCGTGGACCAGCGGGAACAAGTTGCGCGGCTCGCTGATCTGCAAGCGGTCGCCAGTATTGATTTGCTCGTGCAGGTGTTGAGAGCCGCCGCGTGAGGCCGGGTCCCTGAGCACGCCAATCAGGTAGCGATGGCGTTCGTCCGGGTGGTTGCACAGTGAGTACTGGCGAATCAACCCGTCGGGCAAGTGCACGTCAATGTGCGACCCGGCGCTGAAAGCGGGCAGGGGGCTTTCATCGAGACGGGCCAGTTCATAACTGCAAATCCCCTGGGCTTCGGTTTTGCGCGAAACAACCTGCACTTCGATCATGGCTGGATCCTCACAACGCTTTCGGCGGGCTCGCGTTCGCTGGCGATGATGCGTTCCAGGACGCGACGCGACTGCACACCGCCCGAGTCGATATTGAGCTTGAGCAAGGCGCGATGCGGGTGATCCAGCAGGTTTTGTTGCTGGCGCTCGAGCATTTCCAGGTCTTCGCTGAAAATCTTGCCCTGGCCCTCGCGGATCGTCGCCGTGAGCGCTTGATCCTGCGGATTGAAGTTGCGCGCCATGCCCCAGAAGTACCAGATCGAGGTGTTGGTTTCGGGGGTAATAAAGTCCACTACGATGCTTGATGCCTTGGCCTGCGCCGGGGCGTGATAACCACCTTTGCCCGCATGGGCCACGCCGACTTCGATCAGCACATGGCTGGGGGGAGAGAAGCGGCAGATCTGCCAGCGGTCCACCGGCACATCATCGGCCAGGTTGTTGCCGCGCAACGCCATGCGCCAGAACGGCGGGGCCATGATGTTTTCCATGTGCCGGGCGGTGACCACTTCGTTACCTTCGACGGTGGTCACCGGAGGGGCTTCGTCAATTTCCTTCTGGCCGATGCTGGACGCGTGCACGTAGGTTTCGTGCGTCAGGTCCATCAGGTTGTCGATCATCAGGCGGTAGTCGCAACCGATATGAAACAACCCGCCGCCGTAGGCCCATTCATCGCTGACGGCCCACTCCAGGTGATGGATCAGGTCGGGGTCGGCTTTGTCCTGTTCGCCCGGCCATACCCAGATAAACCCGTAGCGCTCGACCACGGCAAAGGTCTTGTTGCAGGGGAAGCCGCGCACGCGCTGGCCGGGCATCTCGACGGTCTTGCCGTCGCAACCCATCACCAGGCCGTGGTAGCCGCACACCAGGTTGCCGTTGTCGACATACCCCAGCGAGAGCGGGGCACCGCGATGCGGACAAAAGTCTTCGACGGCCGCGACTTTGTTTTCCAGGCCGCGATAAAAAACCATCTTTTCACCGCAAATCTGCCGACCCAGCGGCTTGTCGGCGATTTCGTCGGGGGTGCAGGCGACGTACCACGTATTTTTTGGATACATACCAATCTCCAGATCAGGTGTTATTGCTTTTATGGATCCATTAGGCGGGATTGGTCTTGGGCGAGTCAATTTGTAATCAGTGAATAGCAGTAGTTTTAGGCGATTAACGAACACAAAATTGGGTGCAGTGTGGATTTAGTGGATCCATTGCAAGAATGCTTCGTGCTGTGGCGTCACCGTGCGGCTAAATGTCTCGCAGGCGTCACTCGATGTTCACCGTCATACCGTCAAGAACGCTATAGAATGCCGCCCCGTGTGGTTCTGGCTATGCTTCTGGCACCGGGGCGTGTTGTATGTGCAGCACGTGACCGCCAGTGCAGCAAAAAGAACCTGTCAGCTTCCCGAATGCGAGTAGAACACCCCAGAAATGAGCAGCCATGGCGCAACACCTCAGGCAAATTGGCAACCTGTCATCGCATTGGCGCTGGCCGCCTTTGTGTTCAATACCACTGAATTTGTTCCCGTCGGCTTGCTGAGTGCCATTGGCGCCAGCTTCGACATGACCACCGCCAGCGTCGGGCTGATGCTGACGATTTACGCGTGGGTGGTCTCCCTGACCTCGCTGCCGATCATGCTGCTGACGCGCAACGTCGAGCGCCGAAAGCTGCTGCTGTCGTTGTTCGGCATCTTTATCGTCAGCCACTTGCTGTCCAGCGTCGCGACTCATTTCGGCATTTTGCTGCTCAGCCGGATTGGCGTGGCCTTGTCCCACGCGCTGTTTTGGTCGATCACTGCATCCCTGGCCGTGCGCATGGCCCCGGAAGGCAAGCAGGTGCAGGCATTGGGTCTGCTTGCCACCGGTACTTCGCTGGCCATGGTGCTAGGTGTGCCGCTGGGTCGTTTGCTGGGTGAGGCGATGGGCTGGCGCACCACGTTCCTGGTGATCGCCGGGTTGGCGTCCTTGTTGGTGCTGTGGCTGTTCAAGACCTTGCCGCTGCTGCCGAGCCAGAACTCGGGGTCGCTGAGAAGCTTGCCGGTATTGTTCAGGCGGCCTGCGCTGGTGGCGGTTTACGTGCTGACTGCGGTGGTGATCACCGCGCAATTCACGGCCTACAGCTACATCGAGCCGTTCGTGCAGAGCGTGGCGGGCATGAGCGGTACTATCGTGACCACCACCCTGTTGCTGTTCGGCGGCGCCGGGATCATTGGCTCGCTGTGCTTCAGCCTGTTCCATAAATACAACCCGCACCTGTTCCTGCTGATCGCTATCGGCTTGCTGGCGCTGTGCCTGCTCCTGCTGTTGCCGGCCAGTGGTTGGGTCGAGTCGTTGAGTGTCCTGAGCATTATCTGGGGCATGTCGATCATGGGCTTTGGTCTGGCCCTGCAATCGAAAGTGCTGACCCTGGCGCCGGATGCCACTGACGTGGCCATGGCGATGTTCTCGGGCATCTACAACATCGGTATCGGCGGCGGTGCGCTGCTGGGCAGTTGGGTCGGCAGCCACTTGGGTTTCTCGTACATCGGTTTGATCGGCGGCACGCTGGCCGGCTTGGCCCTGGCCGCCTACACATGGACGATGTACCGGGTTGCCCGTTCAGAAGCCGCGAATGCCCCTTAATGCGCTTGAACTGAGTGGCGGGGCCGCAGGGCTAGCATCACCGCAGCACAGCCTGCCATCAACACGCAGGTGATGATGAACACGGCGGGCATGCCGAAATGCCCGCCGACAAAGCCGCCGGTCAATGGCCCGAGCACCTGGCCGATGTACTGGCAGGACGTTGAGTAGCCGAGCATGTGCCCGGCGACTTTGTCGGGCACAGAGTGGCGAATGATCGCGGCGATCCCTGGCAGTAACCCGCCCAGCGCCAACCCCATCAGAAAACGCAGCCCCACCAGCTGCCACTCATTGGTCACGAACGCCTGAGGAATCAGCAGCAGGGCGGCGACGCTCATGCACCCCGTGACGACTTTCCAGTGGCCAATGCGATCGGCCAATTTACCCACCCGCGATGCCGACAAAACGCTGGCCAGCGCGGTGGCGGACATGACCACGCCCGCCATCAGGGTGACATCCTGGGTGTGCAACTGGATCAAGTACACGGTGATGATGGGTTCAATGGACATGATCGCGAACATCATCAGGCCCGCCACGACAAACATGGTCATGACCGGGCGTTTGTCCGCGATTGCGCTCCACGCGCTGGCCGCTGTGGCTTTAGGCGTACCGGCGGCAGGCTTGCGGCGGGGCACTTCTTTCATCAGGAACAACGTGGCGAGGAAGGTGATAAAGATCAGGCCGCCGGCGAGAAAGAAGGTGTTGCGGATACCCACCAACGGCGGGAGCAGCCCTCCAATCAGCGGCCCGGTGAGGTTACCGGCCATGATCCCCGACGCCAGCATGCCCAGCGCCCAACCCGAGCGCGCTTTGGGCGTTTGCGTGGCCACCAGGATGGTTGCCCCCGACGCGTAGCCTCCGAGCAAACCGGCCAACAGCCGCAAGCCGACCAGTTGGTAAATGTTTTCGGCCAGACCAATCAATGACATGGCGATGGCCATGCCCAGGCTTGCGCGAATCAGCATCAACTTGCGCCCGTAACGATCCCCCAGGCGGCCCCACAACGGTGCCGTCAGGGCTGCCGTCAAAAACGTTGCGCCAAAGGCGATGCCAGACCACTGCACGATAGCCGCCGGATCGCTGACCCCAAGCTGCTCGACGTACAACGGCAGAAAGGGCAGCAACAGGGTCATGGCAATAATCGTGGTGAACGCGCCGAACACACTGACAGCCAGGTTGCGCTGCCAGTTGACCTCGACAGGAGGTTCATCCAGCGGGTTCGAGTGTGCTTGGCTGGTCATGGCGGTGCCCGGTAATGGAGGTCAGGTGAAGATAAAGAAAGGCATGCCATAAATAAAATTCATGTTTTTTATAGACTGGATTCCGTATTGGAATAAATGCACGCGCAACCCTTTTTGTAGGAGCGAGCTTGTCTCGCGATCTTTTAAAAGATCAAAAGATCGCGAGGCAAGCTCGCTCCTACAGTTTCGAGGGGTTACAGAGCTTGCAGCACGTAACGCAGCGAGGCGGGCAGGGTTTCGCCGTGACTCATGCCATCGAAGGTGTGGTAGTCAACGGTGAGTCCTGGCAGGCCGTTCAATTGGCTTTTGAGCGTTTGCATGCGCTGATCCGGTTGCCCGACGCTCGGCCCGCGCGGGTTGCCGGGTTCGGCAGTGCCGCGCATCAACAGCAGGTGCGGTTGATGGCCTTTGAGGCGTTGCTTGAAGCCCGCATCTATATTCACGTCGGTCCACCACAGTGACGGGCTGGCCGCGGCGTAGTGGGCAAACTCGCCCGGCCGGTTGAGCAGGGCGTGCAGCACCAACAGGCCGCCATACGAGTGGCCCCACAAGGTTTGCTGGTGCAGATTGATCGGCGCCTGAGCGGCAATCGCCGGGCGCATGCGCTCGCGCAGCAGGTCGAGGAAGACGTCAGCGCCGCCGCTGGGTTGCTCGGTCAGCGGGTCGGTTTGCCGGGCGGCGCTCGGTCTGCTCGGGGTGTAGTCATAGGTGCGGGCGTTGCGCTCAATACGCAGCGGCGTCTGGTAACCGATGGCCACCAGCAACGGCGCTTTTCCGTCCGCCAACGTATTGAGCAACTGAGGATGCAGCGCGCCCATTGCGGCATTACCATCGAGCATCCAGACCACCGGATAGCCGTCTTTGGGCGGTGCGCTGGCGGGGCGGCCAATCCACAGTTGGTAGTGGCGCTGGCCGTCAGCAGAGTCCAGCAGTAGCGAGCTGAAACTGTATTTGAGGTCTTTGCGCTGCAGCAGGCTGGTGTCCATGGGCTGGTCAGGCGCAGGTCGGGCCTGAGCTGCTTGCACGGGCAGGGCCAGTGCAAGCAGCAGCGCCAGAGGGAGGATCATCGTTCTCATCAGGCGATCTCGTTATGGCTCAGAACGACGCGGTCAGGCTGGTGAACAGCGTACGGCCCGGTTCGTTGTAAGTCGCGGCACCGGCGCCTTCGATATTGGCCACACCTTGGGCGTTGCCTTCGCGGTACAAGCGCTTGTCAAACAGGTTCTCGACGCCTGCGGTGATGCTCAGGTGACGGGTGATGGCGTAGGTGCCGCTGATCCCGGCGATGGCGTAAGGTGCCAGCTGGTTGTTGGACGTCCCCGTGACGCGTTCGCCGTGGTAATCGAATTTTTTCGGCGTCTGTTTACCGTACCAGGCCACGCTGGCTTGCAGCGACAGGTCTTGGGTGGCCTGCCAGTCCAGCATCGAGTTCAGGGTGTAGCGCGGGGTCACCGACAGGTAATCACCTGTTTGCTTGTTTTTCGATTGCAGCATGTAGGTGAAGTTGTTGGTCCAGGTCACTTGCGCTGACAGCGGTAGCGTCAGGGTGCCTTCAAGGCCTTCAACCAGAGCCTTGGGCACGTTTTCCCACTGATAGATCCCTGCATTGGCATATTCGCCGGTACCGCCCACGGCCTGGCCGATGGGTGACAGGCCGGATTCGATCTTGTTTTTGTAGTCGTTGCGGAAGTAGGTCAAACCTGCGACAACGCCTTCGTTGTTGTACTCAATGCCCAACTCTTTGTTGACGCTGGTTTCAGCCTTGAGGTCGGCGTTGCCTTGCAGGTAGCAACTGGTCGTTTGCCCGTAGCAACCCTGGCCGCGGCTATACAGCAGATAGTCCGGGTTCAACTGGTACAGGTTGGGTGCCTTGTAGGCTCGGGCGATACCGGCTTTAAGGGTTACGGTGTTGGTCAATTCGTGTGACAGGTTGAGCGATGGGCTCCAGTTGTTGCCCACGATGCTGTGGTGATCCAGGCGCAAGCCCGGGGTCAGCATGGTGCCGGGCAGCAGCTCGATATTGTCAGCCGCAAACAGCGAGAAAATCTGCGCCGAGGAGCTGGTGCTGCGGTTGGTGCTGGTCAAGCCCGGAACCGCGCCTCCTTCGGTGGTCAGTTGGGTGTTGGCGCTGGGGTCATCGAGTTTTTGCTGGGTCCACTCGGTGCCCAGGGTCAAGGTCTGATCCAGCCCTGCGTGCAATGGCAAGTTAAGCTCGCCATGGGCGGTCAGGTCCTTGAGCACGGCGGTGTAGAAGCCACTATTGCTGAAGATGCCTTCGGTGCCCCCGGCCAAGCCTTCGTTGATCCGCGTGTTACGGGTTTTTTCGTATTGCAGGTAAGCCATGCTGCTGCCGAAATCCCATTCACCGCGATGGGTCAGCGCATAAGTCTCGCGGTAAGTTCGGTTGGTTTCATGGCCCAGCAGGCTTTTTACGTAAGCGTTGCTGTTGGTGTTTTGCGTGTCGCCGGTATAGATGTTGCCCTGGCGGCTGAAGCCCGCTTCGAACTCCAGAGTCTGCTGCGGGGTCAGGTGCCAGCTCAGCAAGCCGTTCACGTCTTTGTTGCGCACGCCTTCACGGCCAGCGGGCAGGGTGCCGACCTGGTTGCCGGTGCGCAGCGATTCGTGGCCCTGGTTGATGTCCCAGTCATCCGGGTCGGTCTTGGCGATGTTGCCGTAAACCCGGTAACTCAGGTTATCGGTCAGCGGGCCGTTCAGGCCGAAACTCATGCGCTCGGTGGCGCCTTCATCCTTGTGGGTCGGGAAGTTGCTGTAGACCGTGGCCTCACCGTGGGTTTCAGCCCCCGGCTGTTTGGTGATGATATTGACCACACCGCCAGCAGCACCGTTGCCGTACAAGGCAGCGGCGGGACCACGCAATACCTCTATGCGTGCGACCTGATCGGCCGGCACCCAGTTGGTGTCGCCGCGGCTGTCCCGCTCACCGCGCCAGCCATAACGCACGGAGTTACGGCTGTTGACCGGCTTGCCATCCACCAGAATCAAGGTGTTTTCCGGGCCCATGCCACGGATGTCGATCTGGCGGTTGTTGCCGCGCTGGCCGCTGGTGGAGTTGCCCGTCAGGTTGACCCCCGGCATGGTGCGAATGATCTGGGACAGGTCATTGGCCGGAGGGCGCTTTTTGATGTCTTCTGCGGTAATGATCGACACACCGGGCATCTGCTTGGTTTCTTCCAGCGCAGTGGCGACGACGTTGGTGTTTTCGAGTTCCAGCGCCGCAGGCGTGGTGTCCTGAGTCGCAGCCTGAACGGAACTGGTCAGCAGCCAGCAACTGGACAACACAAAAGGGGCGAAAGGGCGCAGCGCATGTAACGACATCGGGTGATCTCCGAGACAACCAGATACAAGAAGATCACGAATGATAATGACTGCTAATTGAGAGTAAAGCGCATTAACTTTCTAAACACTTCTGGGCCGGCAGCAACAGGTGCATGCACAGACCGGTTTCGCCGTTAGTCGCCCATAAGCGCCCTTGTTGCAGCTCGATGGCGCGCTGGGCAATGGCAAGGCCCAGGCCAAACCCTTCCCCAATCGAACCTTTGAGTCGCTGATACGGCGCAAACAGGTTAAGCAGGTCTTCTTCTGCCACGCCGGGTCCCTGATCTTGCAGGCATAAATGCCAGGCATCGCCTTCGCGCCAGCCGCTGAGGGTGACGCTGCCATCTGGCGGTGAATAGCGAATGGCGTTGCGCAACAGGTTTTCCAGGGCCTGGGCCAGGCTGTCGAGGTGCACTTGCACGTAACACTCGGTGCCCAACAGGCAAGGCAAACGCTCGGCTGACCAGCCACTTTCAAAGCAGGCGTCTTCACACAAGGCTTCCCACACCGACAGCACCAGGACTGGCTCGCTGGGCAGTTGCGTGCGCTCGGTGTCCATCCAGGCCAGGTTGAGGGTGTCTTCGAGCAAGCGCTGCATGTCGTCGATTTCGCGGTCCAGTCGCTGGCGCAACTGCTGCGCCGGTAACCGGCTGTCATGGGCGATGCGCAGACGTGCCAGCGGTGTGCGCAATTCGTGACTCAGGGTACGCAACAACAAGCGCTGCTGATTCAGGCTTTGGCGCAAGCGGCTGGCCATATGTTCGAAGGCTTGAGCCAGCTCGCCCAACTCATCGCGGCGCTTGATCAACGGCAAAGGCACTTCGCTGTCCAGGTCATCTGCGCGCAAGGCATCGGCGCGATCACGCAAGCGATTGAGTGGCACCACCAGGTTTCGATACAGCAGCAGGCCGAGCAGTGCGGCGAGCAAGGTTGGCATCACGCCGTGACTGAGCACATGGGTCCACGGCGTGAGGCCGCTGGGCAACAGGCGCTCGGGCAACTGGATAACCAACTGACCTTGCTCGGGATGCGTGGGGAACGGAATGCTGACATAGGGCAGTTCGTCTTGCAGGCGTCGGCTCATGGGCCAATGCAGTTGGCGCATAAAGGTCAGCTGGCGATAAATCTCGGGCGTCAGCGGGGTGTTGCTCAAGCTTTCCAGGTGCGGCCCCAGCACCGTGACCCAGGTGTTCTCTTTGGCGGCAACTTGCCGGGTAAAGCGCTGCAGTGCGTCACGGTCCTGTTGCTGCCAAATGTCTTCGGCTTGCTGGGCATACTCGGCCAGGTAATCGCGCTCTTCAGGCGTCAGAAAGTAGGTCTGGCGTTCAGTCGACAGGCCCCAGATCCAGATGATCCAGGTCAGCAGCAAACAAAAACTGACTTGTAACAGCGCCAGCTTCCACAGCAAGGGGTGACGGCGCATCAGTGTTTTTCCGTGTCGACCAGAATATAGCCCTGGCCGCGTATCGACTGGATCTGAATATGTTGCGCGCCGATCGCCGCCAGCTTGCGCCGGACATTGCACACGTGCACGTCGAGGCCACGGTCCAGCCGTGTGTAGATACGGTGCAACACCTGTTGATATAGAAACGCCTTGCTCAAGGGTTCGCCGCCGTGTTCATGCAAAGTGAGCAGCAGCCTGAACTCCGAGCCGGTAAACCCGGCCAGTTGGCCGTTGTGCAGCACATCTTGGGCGCTCTCATCAAAGATTATTGAGCCGTGCTGACGCTCAACCGCAACTGGCTTGAACATGGCCATGCGCCGCAGCAGCGCATCGGTGCGCGCGTCCAGTTCGGCCAGGCTGAAGGGTTTGGGCAGGTAATCATCGGCACCACGGGTAAAGCCGGTGATGCGGTCCTGTTCATTGCCCAGGGCCGACATCAGCATCACCGGCACATTTTGCTGGCTGCGCAGGGCTTCGAGCAGTGACAAGCCGTCGATGCCTGGCAACATGATGTCCAGCAGTACCAGATCAAAAGGGCGTTGTTGCAGTGCGTTGAGGCCCTGAATGCCATCCGGGCAACTGGTGACGGTAAAGCCGCGCTGCAACAGATGACGTTCGAGGTCGTGGCGAAGCCGGAAATCGTCTTCGACCAACAGCAAGTGGGTGGGGCTAGGCATAGGAGAAAGGTATCAATGAGAATATTTCACATTCGCGAATATCCCACTAATACCGATGCTGTGCAATTGCTATGACGGACAGGATGACAGTTGTCATCTGTCTAGCCCGGTGGATGCACAGCGGATCTGATCAACTACAGGTCGGATTCGCACAAAAAGGGCGGTCTTGCTTCTGTTCGAATGATCCTCAACGGCCGGCCCCGCAGGCGGCTTTCAAGTGCGATCACCGACAAGGGTACCTGACATGCAAATGCCTAAAACCATCCAGATCAAGAACGGCGAAAAAGTCACCCCAACGTTCTCGGCCCAGGAGTACGCCCATCGCCAGGCCAAGCTGCGTGCCTACATGGCGCAGAACAATATCGATGCAGCGGTGTTTACCTCGTACCACAACCTCAACTATTACAGTGACTTCCTGTACTGCTCGTTTGGCCGTAACTACGCACTGGTGGTCACGCAGGACCGCGTAGTAACCATCAGCGCCAACATCGATGGCGGCCAACCCTGGCGCCGGACCATGGGCACCGACAACATCGTTTACACCGACTGGCAGCGCGACAACTACTTTGTCGCCATCCAGCAAGCGTTGCCCAAGGCCGGGCGCATCGGGATCGAGTTCGATCACATGAATTTGCTCAATCGCGACAAGCTCGCCAGCCGTTACCCGCAAGCAGAGTTTGTCGACATCGCCGCCCCCTGCATGCGCCTGCGCATGATCAAATCGGCCGAAGAACACGCGATTATTCGTCATGGTGCGCGTATCGCCGATATCGGCGGCGCGGCGGTTGTCGAAGCCTTGGCCGATCAGGTGCCGGAATACGAAGTGGCGCTGCATGCGACCCAGGCCATGGTCCGGGAAATTGCCCGCACCTTCCCGGACTCTGAGTTGATGGACAGCTGGACCTGGTTCCAGTCCGGCATCAACACCGATGGCGCACACAACCCGGTGACCACTCGCAAGGTCAACAAAGGCGACATTCTGAGCCTGAACTGCTTCCCGATGATTGCCGGATATTACACCGCGCTGGAGCGTACGTTGTTCCTGGATCATTGCTCTGACGCACACCTGCGCCTGTGGGAAGTGAACGTCAAGGTGCACGAGGCCGGGTTAAAGCTGATCAAGCCGGGCATGCGCTGCTCGGACATTGCCCGGCAGTTGAATGAGATCTTTCTGGAACACGATTTGCTGCAATATCGCACCTTTGGTTACGGCCATTCGTTTGGCACCTTGAGCCACTACTACGGGCGTGAAGCCGGGCTGGAGCTGCGTGAAGACATCGAC
This sequence comes from Pseudomonas helleri, assembly GCF_001043025.1. Taxonomy (GTDB): domain Bacteria; phylum Pseudomonadota; class Gammaproteobacteria; order Pseudomonadales; family Pseudomonadaceae; genus Aquipseudomonas; species Aquipseudomonas helleri. The sequence goes on from NZ_JYLD01000008.1 coordinate 233,413, forward strand.
ACGGTGCTGGAGCCCGGGATGGTGGTGTCGATTGAGCCGATGATCATGATTCCCGAAGGTCGCCCCGGTGCCGGCGGCTATCGCGAACACGACATTTTGATCGTGAACGAACAGGGCGGTGAAAACATCACCCATTTCCCGTATGGCCCGCAGCACAACATCATCAAGAAATAGAACACTTTTATCCGCTGCCGCAGGCTGCGCAACCCATCGCAGCCTGCGGCAGCGACTACAAAGCCCTGCTCAACGCATGCGCGCCTTAGACGCGCAGCGTTTCTGACCCATTACCCCTGCCAACAAGAACACAATGAGGGTATTTGTCATGTCCACCGTCTCGTCCACGCTTTCCCTGACCGCCGAACAAGAGCTCGAACTCAGCAGTGAACGCAAGGCCTTGCGCCGCGCCGCCACCGCCAGTTTTCTGGGCAATTTTGTCGAGTGGTTTGATTACGCTGCGTATGGCTATCTGGCGACCATCATCGCCTTGACGTTCTTCCCGCAGACCGATGCGGCAACCGGTCTGCTGGCAACCTTCGCGGTGTTTGCGCTGTCGTTTATCGTGCGTCCCATCGGCGGGTTGGTATGGGGCCATTTTGGCGACAAATACGGGCGTCGCAGCGCCTTGGCCTGGTCGATTCTGATCATGACTGTCTCGACCTTTTGCATTGGCTTGTTGCCGGGTTACAACCACATCGGCCTGTGGGCTCCGGCGCTGCTGTTGTTGATCCGGCTGGTGCAGGGTTTTTCGGCCTCCGGTGAGTACGCGGGGGCTTCGGCGTTTTTGGCCGAGTACGCCCCTCAGGGCAAACGCGGCTTTTACACCAGCATTGTCCCGGCGAGCACCGCCGCCGGGCTGTTGTTCGGTGCGATATTTGTCGCGGGGCTGCATGCGCTCATGACCGTTGAAAACCTCCACGACTGGGGCTGGCGCTTGCCGTTCTTGCTGGCCGCGCCGTTTGGTCTGGTCGGGCGTTATATCCGCGTGAGCTTGCAGGATTCACCCAAGTTCCTGGAGATGGAAAAACGTCTGGAGGCCAAGGAATGCGCGACCCACGCGCCGATTCGCGAATTGCTCACGGTGCATCGCCGTGCAGTGGTCATCGGGATCGGCGTGACCTGCTTGAATGCCGTGGCGTTTTACCTGTTGCTCAGTTACATGCCGACCTACCTGTCGACAGAAATGGGCATGAGTGAAAGCGATTCATTTATCGCTTCTACCGTGTCTTTGGCGACCTATATCGGCTTGATCTTTCTGATGGGCAAACTGTCCGACCGATACGGCCGCAAGACCATGCTGGTGGCGGCATCGGTACTGTTTTTGCTGCTGACCTTTCCGCTGTTCGGGATGCTCGGTAACCCGTCGCTGGTGGTGATTTTGATGATTCAGATCGCTTTCGGGGCGATTCTGGCGATGAACGACGGCACCTTGCCGTGTTTCCTGGCCGAGATTTTCCCGACACGGGTGCGCTTCAGCGGTTTTGCCTTCAGCTTTAACATCGCCAATGCCGTGTTTGGCGGCACCGCGCCGTTTATCGCGACCTGGCTGATCCAGCTGACAGGCAACAAAATGGCCCCGGCCTGGTACTTGTTGGCGGCAGCCGCCGTGGCCTTGATCGCAATGCTCGCCAGCCGCGAGACCGCGTACAAGGCATTGCAGGATTAACAAAAAACGCGCGGGTTTCTGTTGGAGCGAGCTTGCCTCGCGATCTTTTAAATAGTCAAAAGATCGCGCGACAAGCTCGCTTCTACGTCTGCGGGATCAGTGCAACGCCACTTGCTTACGCTCGCCAACCGGCGAGACACCGAATAGGCGGCTGTAGCATTTGGAGAAATGCGCCGCCGAGACAAAGCCGCAGGCGAGGGCGATGTCACGCACTTGCGACTCACTGCGCAGCAACAAGGTACGGGCGCGGGCCAGACGCAGTTCCAGGTAGTACTGGCTTGGCGTGCGTTGCAGGTGTTTGTTGAACAGGCGCTCCAACTGGCGCACCGACACGTCATTGAACCGGGCCAAGTCTTCAAGGCTGACCGGTTCTTCCAGGTTGGCCTCCATAATCGCCACTACCTGGCTGAGCTTGGGCTGCGAAGTCCCCAGCTTTTGCCGTAAAGGCACGCGTTGTTGCTCTTGCGCGCCTCGGGCCCGATCGCACAACAGCAGTTCGGCAGCGTGGGCGGCGATCTCCCGGCCACCCGGTTCACGGGCGATCAATTGCAAAGTCATGTCCATGGACGCGACGCCGCCGGAACAGGTGAAGCGATCGCGGTCCATTTCGAACAACTGGTTGGAAATGATGATTCCGGGGAAGTGATCTTTGAGGGTCTCAATGTCTTCCCAGTGGATGGTGCAGCGATAGCCCTTGAGCAAGCCCGCACGGGCCAGCCAGTAACTGCCGGTACAAATGCCCCCCAGGGTGACTTTTTCGTGGGCCAGCTTGCGCAACCAGTTAAGCAAAGGCCGACTGCTGAGGTGAGACACGATCGGGTTTGAGCCCACCACCAGCAATATGTCCAGTTTTGGTGCGTCACCAATGGCGTAGTCGGGCAGGATGCGCATGCCGTTGCTGGCGGTCACCGGGTCCAGGTTGGGGGCAATGATCACCGAGCGGAACAACTCACGCCGCGCCGCCATATTGGCCATGCGCAGGGTCTCAATCGCCGAGGCAAAACCGATAGTGGTGAAGTTCGGTATCACTAAAAAACCCACGGTTTTCGCCGTGGGCACATTAATCGACGAGCCTGTAACAGGTGCTGGCATTCCAAGGTTCCTTCTTACGCTCCAGGACGCGTCTAGCGTCGGGGTTTTCGCAGTTCGTTGCAGTCCCATTTAAACAATCTGCAATGTGCTGGAGCGTAGCCAAGCATTTGTTATGCCAGCAGATGAACGTGCGTTGCGGCGTGTGGTGTGATCCGGGTCAAGTGATGTCATTTTGTTATCAGGTACAACCACCCATGAGGAGTTCATAAAAATAATGGTCCGCACCGAGGGGTCCACCCCAGGTCGGCGCCTTAAAGGAATAACGTCATGGTTTTAACCTTCCCGCGTCTGGCCATAGCCGGTCTGACGCTGATGAGTACCTTTGCAGCCTGCGCCAATGAGCCGACTCCGGCAGTTGGCAGCGCCCCCCAATCCACGCAGACCGAGCGCGGCCAGTATGTTGCCCAACTGGGTGACTGCATCGCTTGCCACACCGCTAAAGGCGCGGCGCCCATGTCTGGTGGTCTGGCGCTGAAAACCCCGATGGGGACCATTTACTCGACCAACATCACCCCTGACCGCGACACAGGTATCGGCAACTACAGCTTTGAGCAGTTTGATGAGGTGATGCGCAAAGGCGTGACCCCGAGTGGGCAACACCTGTACCCGGCCATGCCGTACCCGTCTTACGCGAAGATGAGCGAAGGCGATATGCAGGACTTGTATGCCTACCTGATGCAGGGCGTAACCCCGGTCAAAAACGCCAACCTAGAGTCTGAAATGAGCTTCCCGTTCAATCAGCGCTGGGGCCTGGCGTTGTGGAACATGATGTTCCTCGATACCCGGCCGTTTGTGCCTGACCCGGCCAGGACTGACGTGATCAACCGTGGCGCCTATCTGGTGCAAGGGCTTGGGCACTGCGGCTCATGCCATACGCCGCGCGGGCTGGCTTTCCAGGAAAAAGCCATGAGCGATGCCGGCAACAGTGGCAAGCACTACCTGGCTGGCGAGACGGTCGAGGAGTGGCAAGCGCTGAGCCTGCGTAACCTGTGGACGGTTGATGACACCGTGCAATTGCTCAAGACCGGGCAAAACCGCTTCGCCACGGTCTCGGGCAACATGGTCGATGTGATTCACCACAGCACCCAGCATTTCACCGATGCTGACCTGACGGCCATTGCCAGCTATTTGAAATCGTTGCCAGCAGGCAAGGACGAGTTGCCGATGCCCGCAGTGGCCAACGCCCCGGCGCTCGCCCCTGAGACCTTGTTCAGCACCCGTGGCGGGCTGGGTTATACGCAGTTTTGCGCCGACTGCCACCGCCCGGACGGCGGCGGGGTCAAAGGTATCTTCCCGCCCTTAAATGGCAACCCGAGCATCCTTTCGCCTAACCCGACCTCGTTGTTGCATATCACCCTGACCGGCTGGCAAACCGCGCAAACGGCGGCTCATCCACGGGTCTACACCATGCCCGGCTTCGCGAGGCTGAGCGATGCCGAAATCGCTGAAATCCTGAGCTTTGTGCGCAGCAGTTGGGGCAATGACGCCGCGGCCATCAAGCCTGCGCAAGTAGCCAAGATGCGCAAGCAACTCGATCCGCAGACCACTGATTCCAGCGCCTTTGAAACCCCGCGTCTGGCCAATTTGTTAAGCGCATCCAACGCCGATCAAGTGGTGCGCGGCATGCGTCTGCACTTGCAAACCAAGGCTTTGCTCCCGGATAACGTCGGCAATGCGCTCAATTGCACCAGTTGCCACTTGAATGCGGGCACTGTGGCGGATGGCTCGCCGTTTGTGGGCGTGTCCGCGTTCTTTCCGGGATATGCGCCGCGTGCGGGCAAGGAAATCACTCTGGAGGAGCGGATCAACGGCTGTTTCCGCCGCTCGATGGACGGCAAGCCGCTGCCGGTTGCGTCCCCTGACATGCAGGCCATGGTGGCGTATTTCGACTGGATGAAAATGAACACCGCCCCCGGCGATAAAGTGGCGGGCCGTGGCGTCGGCAAGATCGACCCGGGCATCAAGCCCAATGTCGACAACGGCAAAGTGGTGTATGTGCAGCAATGCGCCGTGTGCCACGGTGATGACGGCCAAGGCCTCAAACACGCGGATGGCAGCTATGTGTACCCGCCGTTGTGGGGCGATGAGTCGTTCAATATCGGCGCGGGCATGGCGCGTACCTACACGGCGGCGGCCTTTGTTAAGCGCAACATGCCGATCGGTTTTCACGCGAACTTTCCGTTGGGGCAGGGCGGCTTGTCAGATCAGGACGCGGTGGACGTGGCCGAGTACTTCTCGCACAAACCCCGGCCAGACTTCGTCGACAAGGCCAAGGACTGGCCCAAGGGCGGTAAACCGGTGGATGCGCGTTACTGAGTAAACCCGTGTAGGAGCGAGCTTGTCTCGCGATCTTTTAAAAGATCAAAAGATCGCGAGGCAAGCTCGCTCCTACAGGGCATTCGCCAGTCGTCAAAGACCGCGTGATATCAAACGTGCGGGGTGGTGTGAGGTTTTTCCTGTGGGCTGGCGTATTGCGGCTTGAGCACGCCGTGGTTGTCCAGCAACCAGGCGTCCATCACTTTACGTACTACCGGGCCAGCTACGCGGCCACCGGCTTCACCGTTTTCAATCATCACCGAAATCACGATTTGCGGGTCTTCTGCCGGGGCAAAGCCGACGAACAAGGCGTTGTCACGGTTGCGCTCGGCAGTTTTCAAACGGTCGTAGCGCTCACCTTGCTTGATCGCCACCACTTGCGCCGTACCACTTTTACCGGCGATCCGGTATTGCACGCCCTGTGCCGCCGCCCGAGCGATGCCGCGCGGGTCATGCATCACCAATTGCATCGCGTGGTTAACCTGTTCCCACTCCTTGGGGTCGTGCAGCACGATGTTCGGCATCGGGTTTTCATCGACCGGTGGGGTGCTGTCGATGGTCTTGGCCAAGTGGGGACGGTTCCACACGCCTTTGTTGGCAATCAATGCGGTGGCTTGCGCCAGTTGCAGCGGCGTGACCTGCATGTAGCCCTGACCAATGCCCAGAATCACCGTTTCACCGGGGAACCAGGCTTGGCGGCGGGTGCTGCGCTTCCATTCGCGGGACGGCATCAAGCCTGACGACTCTTCAAACATGTCCATCGAGACTTTCTGGCCAAGGCCGAACATCGACATGTAGTCGTGCATACGGTCAATGCCCAGCTTGGACGCCAGATCATAGAAGTAGGTGTCGTTGGAGCGCATGATCGCCGCATTCAAGTCGACCCAGCCGTCGCCGCTGTGGTTCCAGTTGCGGTATTTGTGGTCAACATTGGGCAGTTGGAAATAGCCGGGGTCGAAGACCCGCGTCGAGGCTGAAATCACACCGCTGTCCAGACCGGCAATCGCCACTTCAGGCTTGATGGTCGAGCCCGGCGCATACAGGCCGCGCAAGGCCCGGTTGAACAGGGGTTTGTCGACCGAGTCACGCAGGGCCGAGTAATCCTTGGAGCTGATGCCGGTCACAAACAGATTGGGGTCGAAGCTGGGCTTGCTGACCATCGCCAGCACTTCACCGGTTTTCGGGTCGATGGCGATGATGGAACCGCGACGGTCGCCCAAGGCTTCTTCGGCGGCTTCTTGCAGGTGGATATCCAGGCTCAGGACAATGTTCTTGCCCGCCACTGCGTCGTGGTGGCGCAGCACGCGCATCACCCGGCCCTGGGCATTGGTCTCGACTTCTTCAAAACCCACCTGGCCGTGCAGTTCGTGCTCGTAAAAGCGCTCGATGCCGGTTTTGCCAATCGACTGGGTACCGCGATACTCGGTGGGGTCCAGTTGCTTGGCTTCTTTCTCGTTGATGCGCCCGACATAGCCCACCGAATGGGCAAAGTGATCGCCCTGCGGGTAATGGCGTACGAACTGGGCTTCGACATCAATACCCGGCAAACGGTACTGGTTGACCGCCAGCAGGGCGATTTGCTCTTCGGTCAGCTCGTAGAGCAGGGTCGAGGGGTCAAACGGATGCCGGGCCTGCTTCATGGCTTTGGTGAATACCGCGCGGTCTTCTTCCGGCAAGTGCAGGATGCTCATCACGTTGTCCAGCACCTTGGCGGTGTCGCCAGCGCGTTCACGGGTGATGGTCATGTTGAAGCTGGGCTGGTTATCCGCCAGCAGCACGCCGTTGCGGTCATAGATCAGGCCGCGTTCCGGCGGGATGGGCAGCACGTGAACCCGGTTGTTTTCAGACACGGTGGAGTTGTAGTCGAACTCGGTGACTTGCAGAAAATACAGGCGGCCGATCAGCGTGCAACTGATCGCCAGGACCAGCAGGGCGCACGCAATCAGTCTTTTATTGACCAGCCGTTTCTCGGTGTCGTGATCTTTAAGAGGGATCGGCTCGGGCATGTTCCGGGTGTCTCATGTCAGTAAACAAAAGTGCAGCAGCCCGCAGGACGATAACGGGCAACAAAAGTCGGCGCACACCTTACCAAGAAGCTGGGATTCAAGTCGGTTTATTGGTCGGTTGTTCAGCCAAAGCCGACAGTCTGCTGATGCGGCGGGCTGCTGTAAACTCGCTTCCTTTTAGGGGAACGATGGCGATGTTGCCTTTGATTGACTGGCGCCCGCGCGCGCTGTTGCAGAGCTTACACCTGGATTGGCTGCAACAGGCCGGTGTCGAGGTGGCGGTCTTGCGCCTGGATCAGATCGACACACTGATCAGTGGCAACAAGTGGTTCAAACTCACCGAGCACCTGACAGCCGCGCACGCCGCAGGCGCACAGGGTTTGATCAGCCTGGGCGGGGCTCATTCGAACCATTTGCATGCGTTGGCGGCGGCGGGCAAGCGCTTTGATTTTACGACGGTCGGTCTGTTGCGCGGCCACCCGCAACAGACCCCGACCACACTGGACCTTGAACGCTATGGCATGCACCTGCATTGGCTGGGCTTTGCCGGTTATCGGGCGCGGCATGCACCGGGCTTTTGGGCGCCCTGGCAGGCGCAATACCCTGGATTGCAGCCGGTTCCGGAAGGCGGCGGTGGGCTGCCGGGTGCGCGGGGCTGCATGACCCTGGTGCATCAAGTGCGTGAGCAACTGGCGGCGCCAGGTTGGGACGACTACGACGCCTGGTGGCTGGCGGCCGGTACGGGCACCACCCTGGCCGGCCTGGTGTTGGGTGAGGCGGGGCAGCACAAGGTGTACGGCGCGTTGGCGGTGCCGGACGATCATGGTGTCGCCCCGCAAATCGAAGCAATTTTGCAGGCAGCGGGGCATGTCGGGCGCGATTTTGAACTGATCGACGCCAGTCGTGGCGGCTTTGCCAAGGTAGATGAAGATTTGCTGGCGTTTATCCAGGCCAGTGAAGCGGCCAGTGGCTTGCCGCTGGAGCCTCTTTACACCGGCAAAGCCTTGATGGCGCTCAAAGCGGCGGTTGAGCAGGGGCGCATCGGCCGGGGGCAACGTCTGGTGTTCGTGCACACCGGCGGCTTGCAAGGCCGCCGGGGGTTTGCCTTCGCTTCGTAAACACCACCCCCGTAGGAGCGAGCTTGCCTCGCGATCTTTTGATCTTTAAGACAGCTCACCCCTAAGGCGTGAAATTAGCGTCCAGGCAGCATGCGCAGCAGGGTGTTGTCCTTAATCAGGTAGTGATGGCCGAGCCCGGCGAGGGCGTGCAGGCCGATCAGCCAGTAGCCGATAGTTGCGCCCAGTTCGTGCCAGCCTTTGATTTGCTTGGCGAGGTCTACGTTTTTCGCGGTCAGGGGCGGGATGTCGAGGCCATAGAAGAACACCGGCTTGTCGTTATGGCTGAGGATCAAATAACCCAACACCGGCATGGCGATCATGAACAGGTACAGCGCCCAGTGCATCAACGTGGCCAGCGCGCTTTGCCAGGCCGGGGGCGTGGGGATGATTTTCGGCGCGACGCCCAAGGTTCGCGCCAACAGCCGCAGCCAGACCAGCGCAAAAACCGTCAGGCCGAGCATAAAGTGGGCGTCTTTCATCAGGTTGCGACCGTCGCTGTCTTTCGGGAAGATGCCGCGAAATTCAATCGAGGCGTAAATCAGTACAAACAGCAGCACCATCAGCCAGTGCAAGGCGATGGAGACACGACTGTAGCGCTCAGGGGTGCTTTTCCAGGACATGGGGTTTCCTCACGGTTCAGGTTTAGCCTCCGTTCTTGTTCGACGGAGTGCTCACACTGTAATACGCCTGCCAGGGAAAAAGCTGAGGTGGGTCAGTTTTCAGGGTTGCCGGGCACGTTGGGCCATAGGTCAGACACCAAAAACAGCCGCTCGGCTTCTTCCCAGTCGCCGCTGCCGTTCTCAACCAGACGCACCATAAGCTGTGCCGGAGCCTGAGGATGCAACTCGGCCAGCCACACGCTGAGCTGTTGTTCGCTCCATAACCCCTCAGGCGTTGCGTGCGCCGGGGCCAGCCAGGCGTGGCGGGGCAGGGGTTGCCAGCAACCTTCAGCGCTCTGGTGGATAAAGGCGGGCCAATCACGCTGATGCAGCCAGCGCCCCCGTAAATGCTGCGGGTGTGCGCCTGCGGGTGAAAGCGCATGCCCCGGCCACGGGTACAGCAGGTAACCGCCCAGCCACAGGCTGGCAGTGAACGTCTGAATATCCAGCCTGGCCAGGATCTCCCGGCTTTCAGGGCGGTTGGACATTGGCAGTTGGTGCTGGCTGAAGTGTTTGAGTTTGCGGTCCAGGCGGTCATTGCTGCCGGGGCCCAGCCAGTTGCCGGGGTCGCGGCCATCGGCCTGCTGCGGGCCAAGGTACAGCTTGATCGCCAGTTCCAGGTGGTGAACCCCGTCACGGTCGCGCAGTAACAGGTCGAGTTCACCCAAGGTGTGACCGCCCAAGCGGATTGGCAGGTTGGCCGCGAGCAGTTCTACCCCCGGCGCATGCTTGACGGCAAACTGCCAGAGCCGCTCGTAATAGCGCCCCAGTCGGCGCGTGGTGGCCAACGCCAGCCACTGCTGCAACGGCTCACTGTGCTGGTCCAGCGCTCGCAACCAGTGCTCCAGTTGGTCCGGTGCCTGCACCCAGTCGCTGCCAGCCAGCGGGTGGCGCTGTGGCCACGGGGTTTGGCTGAGCATGGGCGGGGCGAGGATGACCCACGCCAAATCACGCACCTCAGGGTGACGTAATTGGCGGGGCAGGTTGAGCAAGTCGGGAAAGAGGATCATTGTGCGAGCATAGCTCCCGTAGCCTGAAAGGGTTTTGTCTATTGTCGTGTTTCGACCATAATCGCTGTTTTCGCACGCCTACAACCTTGCAGGAGCCTCATGGAGCAATTTCGTAATATCGGCATTATTGGTCGTTTGGGCAGTTCTCAGGTGCTCGATACGGTTCGCCGACTGAAAAAATTCCTGCTTGAGCGGCACATGCACGTGATCCTCGAAGACACCATTGCCGAGGTATTGCCCGGGCACGGCTTGCAGACCTCCTCGCGCAAAATGCTCGGCGAAGTTTGTGACATGGTGATTGTGGTGGGCGGTGATGGCAGTTTGCTCGGCGCGGCCCGCGCACTGGCCCGCCACAATGTCCCGGTGCTGGGCATTAACCGTGGCAGCCTGGGCTTTTTGACTGATATCCGCCCGGATGAGCTGGAAGTCAAAGTCGCCGAAGTGCTCGATGGCCACTTTAAAGTCGAAAACCGCTTTCTGTTGCAAGCCGAAGTCCGCCGTCACGGTGAAGCCATCGGCCAGGGCGATGCCTTGAATGACGTGGTGCTGCACCCCGGCAAGTCGACGCGGATGATCGAATTTGAAATGCACATCGACGGCCAGTTCGTCTGCAGCCAGAAGGCTGATGGCCTGATCGTCGCCACGCCCACCGGCTCTACCGCTTATGCCATGTCGGCAGGCGGTCCGATCATGCATCCCAAGCTGGATGCCATCGTGATTGTGCCGATGTACCCGCACACCCTGAGCAGCCGGCCGATTGTGGTCGATGGTAACAGCGAGCTGAAAATCGTTGTGGCCAAGGACATGCAGATCTACCCGCAAGTCTCGTGCGATGGTCAGAACCATTTCACCTGCGCGCCGGGCGATACCATTACCGTCAGCAAAAAGGCGCAAAAGCTGCGTCTGATCCACCCGTTGGACCACAACTACTATGAAGTGTGTCGGACCAAGCTCGGCTGGGGCAGCCGACTGGGCGGTAGGAGCGACTGATGCTCGATCCTGCGCGCAGTTACGATTTGATCGGTGACGTGCATGGCTGTGCTCATACCCTTGAGCACCTGCTGGAACGTCTGGGCTATCGCAAACTCGCCGGTATCTGGCGACACCCGCAACGGATGGCGGTGTTTCTCGGTGACATCATTGATCGCGGCCCGCGAATTCGCGAGTCGTTGCATATCGTTTACGACATGGTCCGGACCGGTCAGGCGCTGTGCCTGATGGGCAACCATGAATTCAACGCGCTGGGCTGGTGCACACCGGCCCCTCCGGGGAGTCGCAAAGAGTATGTGCGCGAACACAATGCGCGGCACACCCGGCTGATCCACGAAACCCTTGAGCAGTTCGCCCAGTACCCCGGCGAGTGGCACGACTTTGTGCAGTGGTTTTATGACATGCCGCTGTTTGTCGACGCCGGGCGCTTCCGGGTAGTGCACGCCTGTTGGGATGCAGATGTAATAACCCCGCTGCGCGCCCAATACCCTGACGGCTGTATCGATCAGCCGTTTGTACAGGCGGCCGCGTACGCTGACAGTTTTGCTCATCTGGCTTTCAACCGGCTGCTGCGCGGCACCGACATGCGCTTGCCGGATGGCCTGACCTTGACCGGCGGCGATGGCCTGACGCGGGCGTTCTTCAGGACCAAGTTCTGGGAGGACGACCCCAAGACCTACGGCGATATTGTCTTTCAACCCGACGCATTGCCTGAGCGCGTGGCGCAAAAGCCGTTGTCCTCGACAGAAAAAGGCACCTTGCTGCGCTATCCCGTCGATGAGCCGATGCTGTTTGTCGGCCACTATTGGCGCAGCGGTGAACCCGCGCCCATACGGCCAAACCTGGCCTGCCTGGACTACAGCGCGGTGCTCTACGGAAAATTAGTGGCCTACAGGCTTGATCAAGAAACCCGGCTCGATCCCGCCAAGTTTGTATGGGTGGATGTAGAGCGCCCGGAGGCTGTGCAATGAGTGTGGTGGAGGTTTTACGCTTACCGATTTCGGTCGACCTTGCAGGCTTTGTTGCATTGCTCAAACGCATGCAAGTGCCCCATAGAGTCAGCGAAGAGGCGGGCGAGCAAGTGTTGTGGGCGCCCTCCGAGATTGCTGACGATGTGCGCAGGCTGTATGAGCAATTCCCCTTGGGCGACCCTGATAACCAGATCCCGATTGCCGAACGCCCGGCGGCGATGGGCCGTCCCGGCTTTGCCCAGCAATTGAAGGCCAGCCCGGCCACTGCTGTGATCCTGCTGATCTGCATCATCGTGGCGGTGATCACGCAGTTGGGTGACAACCTGTCCACCTTGAGTGCATTGACCTTTGTCGGCTTTAACATTCATGGCCAGTACGTAGAATTCACCCCCTTGTCTGAAAGCCTTGCTTCCGGGCAATGGTGGCGCTTGATCACCCCGATGTTCATTCACTTTGGTGTCCTGCACATTGCCATGAACGGCATGTGGTTCTGGGAACTCGGGCGCCGGGTTGAAATACGCCAGGGCAGCATTAATCTGGTGGGCTTGAGTTTGTTGTTCAGCCTGGTGTCCAACTTTGCCCAATACCTGTTTGGCGGGCCCAGCTTGTTCGGCGGGTTGTCGGGTGTGCTCTACGGCCTGTTGGGGCATGTGTGGATTTATCAGGTGATGGCGCCCAACCCGGTTTACCACCTGCCCAAAGGCGTGCTGGTGATGATGCTGGTGTGGTTGGCGTTGTGCCTGTCCGGGCTGGTGTCGATGATCGGCTTTGGCGAAATCGCCAACGCCGCCCACGTCGGCGGGTTGCTGATTGGTTGCCTCACCGGTTTGCTGGGCGGGCTGTGGGCCAGCCGCAAACAGGTTTAATTTCATCCGTATTTCGAGAGTAGAAAAGCATGTCCTCTTTCAATGAAATGATTAAAAACATCACCCCTGATATCTATCAGAGCCTGAAACTGGCGGTCGAAATCGGCAAGTGGGCCGATGGCAACAAGCTGACCGCCGAACAGCGCGAGCTGTCGTTGCAGGCGATGATCGCCTGGGAAGTGCAAAACCTGCCCGAAGAAGAGCGTACCGGCTACATGGGCCCGCAAGAATGCAGCTCCAAGTCGGCGCCCGTGCCAAACATCCTGTTCAAATCGGATGCTATCCATTGATTGAGATTGGTCGCGGTGCAATCAGCAAAATGTCGGCAAGCCTGCAAGAGCCGACCGTTCAATATGCGTTTCGTTTGGGCGATACCGAGGTGCCGGTCAATCCGTTGATCGGGACTAAACTGCGTCTGGAGTTCCTGGGGGAGATCAACTGCACCCACTGTGGACGCAAAACCAAAAAAAGCTTCAGCCAGGGCTATTGCTACCCATGCATGACTAAACTGGCGCAGTGCGATGTGTGCATCATGAGCCCGGAGCGCTGCCATTACGACGCAGGCACGTGCCGTGAGCCATCGTGGGGCGAGAAGTTCTGCATGACTGACCATGTGGTGTACCTGGCCAATTCGTCAGGTGTGAAAGTCGGCATTACCCGTGCCACGCAACTGCCGACCCGCTGGCTGGATCAGGGCGCGAGCCAGGCGTTGCCGATCGTGCGTGTGGCGACGCGCCAGCAGTCGGGGTTTGTCGAGGACCTGCTGCGCACCCAAGTGGCCGACCGCACCAACTGGCGCGCACTGCTAAAGGGCGATGCACAGCCGGTGGATCTGGCGGCGGTGCGTGATGAGCTGTTTGGCAGTTGCGCAGAAGGCCTGCAGATCTTGCAAGAACGTTTCGGGCTGCAGGCGGTACAACCTTTGCATAGCGTCGAGCCCATCGAGATTCGCTACCCGGTCGAGCAGTACCCGAGCAAGATCGTGAGCTTTAATCTGGACAAAGACCCTGTCGTTGAAGGCACGTTGATGGGGATCAAGGGTCAATACCTGATCTTCGACACCGGCGTTATCAATATTCGCAAATACACGGCCTACCAGTTGGCCGTGCATCAGTAAAAAGGATTGCAGCATGCGCACCGAACAACCGCAAATGATCTACCTGAAGGATTACCAGGCGCCCGAGTACCTGATTGACGAGACGCACCTGACCTTCGAGTTGTTCGAGGACCACACGTTGGTTCATGCGCAACTGGTGATGCGCCGCAATCCCGCCCGTGGCGAGGGCTTCCCGGCCCTGGCGCTGGACGGCCAGCAACTGGAGCTGCTGTCGGTCAAGCTTGACGATGTCGAGCTGACCGCAGCGGACTACGAGCTGACAGACAGCCACCTGACCCTGCACCCGACCACCGAGCAGTTTGTGGTCGACACCAGCGTCAAGATCCACCCCGAATCCAATACCGCGCTGGAAGGCTTGTACAAGTCCGGCACGATGTTCTGCACCCAGTGCGAGGCCGAAGGCTTTCGCAAGATCACCTATTACCTTGACCGCCCGGACGTGATGAGCACGTTCACCACCACCGTGGTGGCCGAGCAGCATCGCTACCCGATCCTGCTGTCCAACGGCAACCCGCTGGCCAGCGGCCCCGATGAAGACGGACGCCACTGGGCGACCTGGGAAGACCCGTTCAAAAAGCCGGCCTACCTGTTTGCCTTGGTCGCGGGCGACCTGTGGTGCGTCGAAGACACGTTCACCACCATGACCAACCGCACCGTGGCGCTGCGCATTTACGTCGAACCCGAGAACATCGACAAATGCCAGCACGCGATGAACAGCCTGAAAAAATCCATGCGCTGGGACGAAGAAGCCTACGGCCGTGAATACGATCTGGACATCTTCATGATCGTTGCGGTGAACGACTTCAATATGGGCGCCATGGAGAACAAAGGTCTCAATATCTTCAACTCCAGCGCCGTGCTGGCCCGTGCAGAGACGGCGACCGACGCTGCTCACCAGCGGGTTGAAGCGATTGTTGCCCACGAATACTTCCACAACTGGTCGGGTAACCGCGTGACCTGCCGTGACTGGTTCCAGTTGTCGCTCAAGGAAGGCTTCACGGTGTTCCGTGATTCCGAGTTCTCGGCCGACATGAACTCGCGGGTGGTCAAGCGCATTCAGGACGTTGCCTTCCTGCGCACGCATCAGTTCGCCGAAGATGCAGGCCCGATGGCTCACGCCGTGCGCCCTGAGAGCTTTATCGAAATCTCCAACTTCTACACCCTGACTGTTTATGAGAAGGGCTCGGAAGTGGTGCGCATGCTGCAAACCTTGCTCGGCGCCGAGGGCTTTCGCAAGGGCAGCGACCTGTACTTTGAGCGCCACGACGGTCAGGCCGTGACCTGTGACGACTTCATCAAGGCCATGGAAGACGCCAATGGCGCAGACCTGAGCCAATTCAAGCGCTGGTACAGCCAGGCGGGCACCCCGCGTCTGGCAGTCAGCGAGCACTACGACGCCGCACAAAAAACCTACAGCCTGACCTTTGCTCAAAGCTGCCCGCAGACCCCGGACAAAGCTGAGAAACTGCCGTTCGTGATCCCGGTCGAGCTGGGCCTGTTGAATGCCCAGGGCGGTGAGTTGCCACTGCAACTGGCCGGCGAATCGGCGGCGGTCGGCACCAGCCGTGTTTTGTCAGTGACCGAAGCAGAGCAGACGTTCACCTTTGTCGGCATCAATGAAAAACCGCTGCCGTCCTTGCTGCGCGGTTTCTCGGCGCCGGTGAAATTGCAGTTTGCCTACAGCAGTGACCAACTGGTGTTCCTGATGCAACACGACACCGACGGTTTCAACCGTTGGGACGCGGGCCAGCAACTGTCGGTGCAAGTCTTGCAGACGCTAATTGGCCAGTATCAACGTGGCGAAACCCTGGTCATGGACCCGCGCTTGGTTGAAGCCCTGCGCAGCGTGCTGACCAATCCGCAGCTGGATCAGGCGATGGTGGCCGAGATGCTGTCGTTGCCGGGTGAAGCCTACCTGACCGAAATCAGCGAAGTGGCTGATGTTGATGCCATTCACACGGCCCGTGAGTTTGCGCGCAAGCAATTGGCCGACAGCCTGTTCGACGAGTTGTGGGCGCGTTATCAGGCCAACCGTGAGGTGTCTAAAGTCACGCCCTATGTGGCCGAAGATCAGCATTTCGCCCGCCGCAGCCTGCAAAATATTGCGCTGTCGTACCTGAGCCTCAGTGGCAAACCTGAAGTTGTGAAAGCCACACTGGAACAGTTCGAAAACAGCGACAACATGACCGAGCGCCTGAACGCGCTGGCGATACTGGTCAACTCGCCGTTTGAAGCTGAAAAAGCCCTGGCCTTGGCCAGTTTTGCCGAGCACTTCAAGGACAATCCGCTGGTCATGGACCAGTGGTTCAGCGTGCAGGCGGCCAGCCCGCTGCCGGGTGGTTTGCAGCGCGTTCAGCAACTGATGGAGCACCCTGCGTTCACCATCAAAAACCCGAACAAGGTCCGGGCCTTGATCGGTGCTTTTGCCGGGCAGAACCTGATCAACTTCCACGCCGCCGATGGCTCAGGCTACCGCTTCCTGGCGGATCTGGTTATCCAGCTCAATGCCCTTAACCCACAAATCGCCTCGCGGCAGTTGGCCCCGCTGACCCGCTGGCGCAAATACGACAGCGCCCGTCAGGCGCTGATGAAGGCAGAGCTTGAGCGCATTCGTAGCTCAGGCGAGCTGTCCAGCGACGTGTTTGAAGTGGTCAGCAAAAGCCTGGCGTAAATTCGGCGGCTGACAAGGCGCTGACCGGCTACTCGGTCAGCGCCTTTTTTGTGTGCATTGAACACCGGTAGTCGCTGAACAATGGAGCCGAGTTGAGAGGCAGCCAGCAACGTTTTACTGCGTCAAGCGTCACTGACCCGCCCCATTGCTGTAAGCCACGTTAGCGCTGTCGGTAACGGAATACCGCAGTTGTGATTGCTATTTATTTTTAGATACCTGCGCAAGGTTGACGCAATGGCGCCGACCAACTCCTTCTATGTGCAGGTACACCGCCATGACTGTTCCGCTCGCGCCCCCGTTATCCCTCGGCCGCACTGAACTGCTAAAACAGAGCCTTATCCATCAATTCGATGGCCGCCCAACACTGCGCGCGGTCATTGCTAATGCGCTGGAAAAGGCTCTTAAGTACCCCTTTTTAGGCTGGCGCGTAAAAGTTCACGTACAGCAGATGCAAATCGTCTGGTCCGTCGACGCCAATGAGAAGCCTTTGCCTGCACTGCGCTGCGTACCGTTGCTGGACGCCATGCTCGAGCACATTGCGGTCGGCACGCCTCTGAATTACAGCTACTACGAGTCAAAACAATGCTATCTGGTGCAACTGGCCGAAGGTGAAGTGCTCAGTGCCGATACCCCTTCATTCCTTGATATAACCACTGTTGAACGGGCTATGCGCCATGTGCTGCAGCACTGGATCTGGTCATTTCAGCAGGCGATGCTGGATTTCTGGAACGAGCCTGTGCCCGGCTATCAGAGCCGCACCTTATGGCTGGGACAATGGTTGAGTGACACCTTGCTGGCGGCCGCCAATAACTCGGCCGGTCTGAGTGATGAGCAGATTCAGGTGGTAAGGGGCATCGTCAGAACCCCTTTGTTAAGTGATCGCCTTCAGCAACTGCGGTATCGGGAGCAGCCTAAGGTCTACTTCGCCCAGATGGTGCTGGGCGGGGATGGTCCGACGGTCAATCTGCTGCTGCCTGATCTGTTGATTGTGCATGGCGTTAACGGGCAGGAGCAGCTTTTGCAGTGCCGACCAGGCGGGCACATCGAGTCCTTTGCTACGCTCGGAGCGTATGAGCGCGTGCTGGGTCGGACACTCCCGCACCGTTACCCGGCCAAGACCCTGACCTGCAAACGTTACGAACCCGCAGGTCACTGCTTGCAGGTGCAAGCGATGATCGTGCTCAACAACCAGCTCGAACGCATAACCTCGCTGGTGGACCGGGCAACCTCCGGCGTGCGTACGCTGGTTCAACTTGAACAGCACTTAAGGGACATTACCGACCCCGCAGCCATCGTCGAAGACGATGAGCTGCCGGCATCCGAGCCGCTGGCTCGCGTGTACAACGCCTTACCGGCGTGGTTACGCACCGCGCCTGTGCAAGATCGATTTGCTTACCGTTCGCACCTCACCGACCTTGCGGACATCACCCGCAAGGCCCGAGGCCGGGTTTTCAACGAAGGCATTGCCGACCTTCACACCTGGGCCAGGCAACAGTTGCAGCACAAGATGCGTCAGGACCAGCCGCTGGCACCGGGGTATGACCCGGATGACCTTATGCTCGACTTTGCAGTGCCTTCCGGGCCGTTTGGCACCGCCGGGCAGGTGCACACTGTCACGTTTACGTTGACCGAGCTGGCCCTACAAAACCTGGTGGCCTGGCCGGGTGGTCACATGACACTGCGACATAAACACAACCAACTGATTCAAGACTGGTGGCTCACCCCTGCCTACATCAAGCAGCTCATTTGGCGAATGAATATCGGTGAGGTCTATCCAGGCTTGATCCGTCGGCTGCTGCTGGACGATGCGCCCGAAGCCCTGCGTCGCGAAGGCTTGTATGTTGAGCAGTTGCGGGTGTCTTTGCCTTTGCTTGCGCTGGAAATGAAGCTGCAGGGGCAGGGGGGATTGACCGACTGGGGCTACCGGTGTGTAGCAGCCTTGATGCGGCCCCATGCCGAGACCCGCGTGTTAGAAGGGCAGACAGTGAACATCTGCCCGTTGGGCCTGGTGAAACACCCTCGCGCGGTGCCTGATTTTGTGAGCAACTTCTATGTGATCGGTACTGGCAACCCGTTAAACGGGCGGTGCGTGCTGTACCGACCACTGTTCAAGGAGGCGCTGATTGAGTATGCCTCGGTGCAAGAAATGCTGGATGCGTTCACGCATGCAGGTTCTTTGCGCGACAGCGTGCTGGACTGGTTGCCGGATGCGGCACGATCCAGCTATGCCGACAGTGCCTTGAGCCTTGCCCGTCGACCCGCACAGGCACAGTTCTTTACTCAGCCGCTGAACAGTCACTTCAAGCATGACCTGTTTCTGGGTACCGCTCGGGCGCTGGCGATGCTGGCTGAACGGCAAACCGTCTCGAATACTGAAAGCCGTTGGGCGAGCCTTAAAACGGGAGGCTGGTTGTTGCTGAACAGTGTGCTGGGGTCGCCGTGGGTCAAAGGTCCGCTGGCGTTGCTGGGGTGGGTGTATTTGACCATCACGGCAGTTCGTCAGGATGTTCAAGTGCTGCAAAGCGATGATGAACGTGCCCGGGCACCTGCGATTATCGACCTGCTGTTCAATATTGCTCTGGTGCTGCTGCATGGGGTGCCACGCTCGCCGGTAGTCAGTCTGGCGAATGAAAAGCCTGAACCGTGGCTGGCCTCCGTCGATGAAGCCCCTCTGATCGATAAGCCCCAGGCCCCTGTCGAGGTCAAGACTGGGCAGGTGTATTTTTTGGATGTCCCGGTGGGTAATAATCTCAGTGCCCTGGATTTTACGTGGTTCAACAATCCGAGAGTTGACTTCACACCCGCACAACTGTTTTGGCTGGACCGCAACCGGGGGCCGGACATCGGTACGGCCAAGCCTATTGCACACGGTCAACGCAAAGGCCTGTATGTCACGAAAAATGGCTGGTGTGCGGTGGTGCGGGGCTTCAGTTACCAGGTGTCCCTGGAGGACGAGGGCGTTGTTACCGTTAACCCGGGCAACCCACTGGATACAGGTCCTTGGTTGCGCAGTGACGGGGCAGGCACGTGGGATTTTGACACCGGCATGCGCTTGCGCGGTGGCGGACCCGGCCGTCGCAAGGCGTTGGATGAGCGACTGGCGCAACGCAATCGTCAGGTGAGTGAGCTAACGCGAAGGCTTGAAGTCTTTGTGGAGGGGGAAAAAACCACCAATGACAAAATCATTGAAGAGCTGGGCAGAGCCCTGGAAGCCACGGAGGGTGAGAGAAGCCAACAGTTTACTCATATGGAAAAGAACCTGCGGATCAAGTATTTGCGCACCGTGTTGGACCACGCCAAGGCCGATCTTGTGATGGGGCTAGAGAATATACAGGCCCGTCACGCTTTAAAGCCGGACCCACAGGACCACCACATCCTTGGTAGTTTTTACCGATCACTGTGCATGGTGTCGACCAATATGCTCTTTGCCCATAATGTTCAGGGCGGGCTGTTGAGGCAGTTGCATCCAGTTTTCAATACCCATGAGGCGCTTACGCTGGACGCCGCCGGCACAGCGCAGTATGTCGGGTTCAAACGTGACTTGCTGAAAGTCCAGATCCAACAAGTCGAAGAGTTTCAGACCCTCAAACGCTATCATCAAGCGCTCAAGGATGTGCCCCGTGTGGGCGAGAAAATGGCCCGTGAACAGGTGATCGGACAGTTCTTCACGGACGCCACCGGCATGGACCGCGAGGGCACGGAAATGGACTTTCAAAACCTGGTGTTAAGAACGTTGTGTGACCTGATGCCCAAAGACCTGTTTGGTGAGGTCTGGGAACGATTGAGCGCCATTACCGGACCCTTGGGCTATACGGTTGCGGCGCATTCGCAACTGGCCGACAGAACCCTGTTCACGTATGGCGAGCGCATCGAAATTCTGGAGAGCGTGCGTGAGCAGTATGCCAAGGCTCATGACGCCCTGGCGCTGTTGCAACTGGAGGTGGGCGAGCAGTTGAATATGGCTGATTACCACCGGCTGAACGAAGTGCTCGAAAGGCTCAATGTGACGGTAGAGCAGGAACTGGCCCAAGAAATCAAGGAACATGATGAATGGCTGCCTCAGCAACAGCAACCCGGAACCTCCAGCGCCCAGCGCTCTGCGCGACGAATGATACGCACGCGCAATCAAGGCATTCTGATCGGCGTCGCCCGTGCTCGTGCATCTGAGCAGGAGCCGGAAGTCGTCGATGTCATGACTCCCACGTCTACTGTCGACCGCCGTACGCAAAGTCCTGAACCCGATAATCCCAAGCTTGTGTTCACCCGATCACCCGAGAGCACGTGGGACGAGATCCAAAGGCCGTTGCCTCGACAGGATGGCCGCGCATTGGGAGCTATTCGTAGTCAGTGCAATACGTTGCTGGGCAAACTCGATGAAAAAATCAGGCTGGTGAAACTGTACTCGGGCCGCTCCAGATACCCGCTGGAGATGGAAGAAACCCTGGAGAGAGAGGCGCAAAAGCTGGACGTGCTGATCGCTGAAATTGAACGCACCTTTACCAATGAACCGGTCGTGGACAAACCCAAACCGGGTACTCCGCGTTCATTGCTCAAGCGCTTGCGCGAAGGGGCAACCAAGTTGCGCGAGCAAGGGGTCTGGGTGCTTAAGTCGGTGCCGCCGACCACACCGGTGGTTGAGTTTCTGTTGAGCAAAGGCGAGGTCAGCCTGGTGCGCATTGGTCAGCGTGTGGTTTTGAAGGGGGAGCGTCGGGATGTGGTTCAAGAGTACGAGGTGCGTACTAAAAACAACCAGGTGCTGTGGTACGCGCATCTGCATTACCCCGACCTCACCACACCTGCTAAATCGCCGTCGGCGGCGCATTTCAAGCTCAAGAATCAGCGTTATGACAGCCAGGCCAGCCTGGCTGCCAAAGGGAAAACGGCTACGGTGCATTACGGCAAAATCAGCGAAAAAATGCTCAATGATCGTTTTTGGCCCCTGGAAGGCTAAACGCTTCTGGCAAGCATAGGGTTGAAGGCCTTAATGGCCTATCATTACGCCTTTCCCACAGGTGAATGATTAATGAGTGATGCAAACCAGACCTTGCGCGCAGCCCTTGAAACCAGCGATATGCTGGAAATTGACGGGCTGCATGCTTTTGAGTTTTCCCTTGACGACCAAGGGCTGCTCATTGAAGCCATGGATGGTCGGGCCAGGAAGCGCTGGAGCTTGACCCCGGAGCAGGTTGAAGCGGCAGTGTTTGACGACAACTTGCAAAGCTGGACGCTGACCGGCGACGCCAGTGAACACCGCCTCGTTTGCATTAGCGCCGTGTGTGCCAGCAACGACGATGACGATGAAGATGAGACGCATGATGAAGCTTAAATGGTTGCCCTTGTTGATGGCCTCCAGCGTGGGGGCGATGTCGGCTCACGCCGCCTGCACCGCTGATGCAGAGTTGCTGGTGGGTTCTTATACCCAAGGCAAAAGCCAGGGTATTTACCGCTTGCAGTTTGACAGTGAGAGCGGGCGCATTACCCCTGAGCCGTTGCAAGTCTTCAAGGCTGCCAACCCGTCGTGGTTGACCCTGTCCAAAGATCAGAGCCGCCTGTTTGTGGTGAATGAGAATGGGCAAGGTCAGGCTGATGTCGTCGGGCGTGTCAGCAGTATTGCGATTGATCCCAAAACCCACGCGTTGAGCCTGGTCAATCAGGTCAAAACCTTGGGCGAAGAGCCGACGCACTCCGGTTTGAGTGCCGATGAAAAATACCTGTTTATCGCCAACTACGGGGTGCATGAAGACCCGGGTGGCAGCCTGGCCGTGGTGCCGGTGAATGCCGACGGCCAATTGCAGCCTGTTACGCAAATGAGCAGCCATCAGCCAAGCCGGATTAACCCTGAACGGCAGATGTCGGCCCATGTGCATTCGGTGGTGTCATCACCTGACGGCAAATTTGTCTACGCCAGTGATTTGGGCGCAGACAAAGTGTTTGTTTACCGCTACGACCCTGTGGCCAACCCGGAACACCCGCTGGTTGCAGCCACGCCTACGGCCATTGAGTTGCCTGCTGGCAGCGGGCCGCGTCATTTGTTGTTCTCCAGGGACGGCAAACATGCGTACCTGACCACTGAAATGAGCGCGCAGGTGTTTGTCTTTGACTATGACAACGGTCAGCTCAAACAGCGTCAGACACTGGACCTGGCCCATGGCATGCCCGCGCAGAACCGCGCAGCAGGGGCATTGCACGCCTCAGCCGATGGCAAGTTCCTGTACGTGAGCAACCGCGGCAAGGCCAACGAGCTTTTGGTGTTCGCCATCAACCCGGCGAATGGCGAGTTGAGCGAGATCCAGCGTCGTTCGGTTGACGGTGATCATCCGCGTGAATTTACCTTGAGCCCCAATGGTAAATTTGTGCTGATTGCGAACCAGATGAGCAATGAAATCGTAGTGGTTGAACGTGATCCCGTGACCGGCAAGCTGGGTAAAACCTTGCAAAAGCTGGCGATGGATGCGCCCTCCGATGTGAAATTCATTCACTGCCCTTAAGGCTTGAGTAGAAGGCTGCGCCTTCTATCAATCGCGCTGATACTGGTTAGTGGCGCAATGAATTTCAGTGTGAAGACCCTTGGCGTTAAGTTGGCTCCACGGCCTGAACAGGCAAGCAAGCTAACTGAATCGTCGAGGGTTACCGCAATGAACTTCAATCTTTTCTCCGTCATCGCTGCTTCCGCCATCTCTGCCACCGTGGCCCTGCCAGCCAGCGCCAACACCGTGGCCAGCGACAAAAAGTCCACCGCCTATACCCAGAAATACCTGCAGCAAAGCGCTAACTTCTATGCGGCCCTGGACCACAAGGCGCAATAATCTCCCCCCATTTAAACGCTGATCGCAGCCAGGTTCACTGTCAAAAACTCAGTGTATTTAGCAGCGTCGCAGTCGGCCCTTCTGCGGGGCCGACCATAGCGTAGTTATAGCCGGGGCCTGACCAGTAGTCGGCCTGCAAGTCACCATCGCGTCGGCTACCCCGGGGCAGCAAACTGTTTTGCGGGCCTGGCGGGCGGATGTAAAAGCTGATTTGCTGCCCCTGCGGGTTTTCATAGAGCACCATCGCTGCGCCGCCTTGATCGGTGGAGAGCAAGCGGCAACTGACCGGTTTGAAGCCTGCGCGGCTCAAGTCCGGCAAGCGTTCGGCGTGGCTGAAATAACGGTCCATCCAGGCTTGCATGTCGCTGCTTTGCTCAACCTTATAGTCGGCAGGCAGAAACCCTTGTTCGGCAAACATGCGGTGCGCCGCCAGTGCGTCGGTCATCGGCAGGATGGCCGGGCTCAGAGTCATTTGCCGGGCCTGCCAACCGCCGACTCCCCCCATGCTGACCGCAATCAACAAGACGGCCGCCGTAGCCCAATGACGCGTGGCCTGGCGGCGTTGTCGCTGGCGAATGGCCGCGGGGTCGAGTGCCGGGTTCTCCGGTTGAAGCAGGGTTTGCTGCAACGCCGTGCGCAGGTTTTGCGCATCGCGTTGCCAGGCATGAACCTTGGCCGCGACCTCGGGGTTGGCGTCTAGATAGCGTTCGACGTGCTGTCGGTCAGACTCACTGAGCGCGTGATCGACATAAGCATGCAGGTCGTGCTCACTGGGCGGGGTGGTGATCATTTAAGTCTCCGCAAAGCAGGGCGGGTAATTTCGCCTTCACTGAGTGCGCGCAGGGCCTGGCGTGCGCGTGACAGACGCGACATCACTGTGCCGATCGGCACTTCAAGGATGTCGGCCACTTGCTGGTAACTCAATCCCTCGACAGAAATCCATAACAGCAGCGCCCGTTGCTCGGTGCTCAACTGGTCGAATGCTTGCAGCGTGGTTTGGGCTATTACGGTGCGTTCGGTAGAGGGTTGCGCGTCGTCGCGGCCAGTAAAAAACTCCAGCATCCGCGCATAACGCCGGGTACGCCGATGGTTGTCGACAAACTGGCGATACAGAATGGTAAACAGCCAGGCCCGTAAATCACCGTCCGGGCGTTTACTGGCGACACTGGCGAGGGCGCGCTCAAGGCAATTTTGCACCAGGTCGTCGGCATTGCTGGCGTGGCGCGTCAACGACAGGGCAAAGCGCCTGAGGCTCGGCATGAGTTCGCGCAATTGCTCGTCAAATGGGTGCATGGTGACTGGCGCCGGGTGGGTCTGTTAATCGGATCAGCGTCATGAAGACGACCAGGCTTAGCCTTTATTCCCTTGGCTTGAAAATAAATAAACTGAAAATAATTGCCTGGCGCCGGGAATAAGCCTGATCGGCCTGCGTCTCATAGGCCATCCACCTGATGGCCCGTGGCCAAGGAATACTTTATGGTAGATCAATTACCGCCCGTACGGCCCGTGAAAGCTGCATTGAGCCCCACCAGTGTGTTGCTGCGTCTGGCGGGTATTGGCGCAGTGGTAGCGGTCATCGCCACCACCTTCTTTTACGTCAACGGCACACTGGATGCCGAACGCTTGCGGCCTAAAACCCTGGTCAATGCCCTGGAGCGTAACAATGGCGTGCATCCGGGGTATCGGCGTAACCATGCCAAAGGCATGTGCGTGATCGGGTATTTCGAGAGCAACGGCAATGCTCAGCCGTTGTCCCGCGCACAAGTCTTTGAAGCCGGTCGTACTCCGGTCGTGGGCCGCTTTGCCTTGCCGAGCGGCAACCCCTATGCGCCGGACAGCAGTGTGCCGATCCGCAGCCTGGCATTGCGCTTTACCCAGGCCAATGGTCAGCAATGGCGGACCGGAATGAACAGCATGCCGGTCTTCCCGGTGGGCACGCCTGAAGCGTTCTATGCGATGTTGCAAGCGGGAACGCCAGACCCGGCTACCGGCAAGCCGAAGCCCGACGCCATGCCGGCGTTTTTTGCCGCACACCCGGAAACCGCAGCCTTTCTGCAATGGGTAAAAACCGCCAAACCTTCGGCCAGCTTTGCGACTGAAAGCTACAACGGGATTAACGCGTTCTATCTGGTGAATGCTGCCGGGCAGCGTCAGGCCGTGCGCTGGGGCGTGGTGCCGGAAGATCAGGATGCCGCCGGGGCAACTGCTCCCAATGATGCGGACTACCTGGAAAAAGACCTGGTGCAGCGATTGTCTGCCGGGCCTTTGAGATGGCAGTTCAACCTGACCTTGGCCGACGCAGGCGACCCGATCAACGATGCGAGTAAAACCTGGCCAGCCAGCCGCAAGGTGATCAATGCGGGAACCTTGGTGCT
Source organism: Pseudomonas helleri (assembly GCF_001043025.1). GTDB lineage: Bacteria > Pseudomonadota > Gammaproteobacteria > Pseudomonadales > Pseudomonadaceae > Aquipseudomonas > Aquipseudomonas helleri. Next base: position 259,073 of record NZ_JYLD01000008.1, read on the forward strand.
GCAAAGTGCGCAGCCACAAAACGATGGCGAGTGCCGTGACATCAACTACGACCCGTTGATCTTGCCCAATGGCGTCGAAGGCTCGGGCGACCCCTTGCTGGCTGCACGTTCGGCTGCCTATGCCAGTTCTTATCTGCGGCGTACCAGTGAAGTTGATCAGCTGTCCCAGGAGAAACGTCCATGAGCATCTCTAACAAGCATTTCGCACCTCTGGCGCGCCTGCTGCATTGGCTGATGGCGTTGATGATCATTGCCATGCTGTTTATTGGGGCCGGGCTGGCGGCCTCTGTCTCCGAGCGGCATGAATGGTTGCTCAACCTGCACAAACCCCTGGGGATAGCCATTTTACTGCTGGTGATTGTGCGGCTGTTTGTGCGCTTTACCACCCATCAACCGGCGTTGCCTGCTGATTTGCCGGCGGTCCAGGTTTTGGCTGCAAAACTGTCGCACGTGTTGCTGTACGCGCTAATGTTCAGCCTGCCGCTTATCGGTTGGGCGATGATCTCGGCGGCGGGTGATCCGGTGATGTTGAGCAGTTCCTTGCAACTGCCATCCATCCTGGCTGCCAACCCAAGCACCTTTGCGTTCTTGCGCAAAGCCCACACGTACCTGGCGTATTTGTTGTTTTTTACCGTGTTGGCGCATTTGGCGGCAGCGTTGCTGCACGGCTGGGTGCGCCGTGACGGGGTGTTGGAAAGCATGGTGCGGGGCAAGGATTGAAGACCCTGTAGTCGCTGCCCAAGCATGAGGCTGCGAATTGCCCCAAGACGGCGGTCCTGCGGCCCGCATCGCAGCCTCGTGCCTCGTCAGCGACTACAGACGTAGCCTCGCGGAGCTCGGCAACTGCTACAGGGTTGGCGAAAATCCTGTAGGAGCTGACGAAGGATGAGGCTGCGATGGGTTGCGCAGCGACCCTAAGGCGGCGGTCCTGCGGCCCGCATCGCAGCCTCGTACCTCGTCAGCGACTACAGTTGGCGAAAATCCTGTAGTCGCTGCCGAAGGATGAGGCTGCGATGGGTTGCGCAGCGACCCCAAGGCGGCGGTCCTGCGGCCCGCATCGCAGCCTCGTGCCTCGTCAGCGACTACAAGTTGGCGAAAATCCTGTCAGGCAGTTTTGGCCATGACGGCGGTAAACAATTCAGACGCTAAAAACCGTTCCAGCCAGGCATTCAGGCGCGGGTAGGGCGCTTGTTCGAACCAGTCGCGGTCGACGTGGGCGAACTGGCGCACAAATGGGGCCAGGGCAATGTCCGCCAGGCTCAAGGTGTCGCCAGCCAGGTATGGCGTCTGTTCGAGCAGCACTTCCAGGCGCTGCAAAAACGCCGCTCCTTGGGCGCGATAGTGTTCCATCGGCTGTTCCGGGTAGCGGATGGCGTATTTGTAGCGGTCAAGGTTGACCTTGAAGACCTGGTCGTTTTCTTCAATCAGCGCGGCACTGTCCGGACCAAGCCAGTTGTCCGGGTCATGCCGGGCCAAGGCCCAGTGCATGATCTCCAGGCTTTGCTCAATCACCCGGCCATCGGCACTGACCAATACCGGTACGGTGCCCTTGGGCGACAGCGCGAGCATTTCAGCCGGCTTGGCCTTGAGGCTGACTTCTACAATCGATAACGGCACGCCGCTGTAACGCAGGGCCATGCGCGCCCGCATGGCATACGGGCAGCGACGGAAGGAATACAGCACGTTGCCGGTCATTTGACCTCCACGGTGCTCAGGCCATTGCCTTGGCGCCGCACCTGTATTTGCACCGGAATGCGTTCATGCATTTCCTGTACGTGGGATATCACCCCAACTTTGCGCCCCTGGGCTTGCAGGCCGTCGAGGGCATCCATGGCCAATTGCAATGACTCAGGGTCCAGGCTGCCAAACCCTTCGTCGATAAACAACGACTCGATTTTCAGCGTGCTGGACGCCATCGACGCCAACCCCAACGCCAGTGCCAACGACACCAGGAAGGTTTCACCGCCTGACAGCGAGTGCACCGAACGCAATTCGTCGCCCATTTCGGTGTCCATCACCAGCAAACCGAGCATGCTGCCGCCGCGCTTGAGGCGGTAACGTTTAACCAGTTGGCGCAGTTGGGCGTTGGCGTGGTGTACCAGCAGGTCGAGATTGTAGGCCTGGGCGATCTTGCGGAATTTGTCGCCGGTACCCGAACCGATCAGTTCACTCAGCCGCGCCCAGCGCTGCCATTCTTCATAGGCTTGGGCGATACGTTGCGCCAAGGCCTGGTTGGCCTCTTGGCGACGTTGGTCTTCTGCCTGTTGCGCCCGCAGTTCTGCCACGTGTTGTTCGCTGGCGGCGATCAGCGCGTTCAGTTCATTGAGGGCAACCTCAAGCGCTTGGGCATCAAGGTTGCCATTGGCCTGCGCCTGATGCTGGTTGAGGCGTTGCTCACGTTCCTGGAGCAGGACGCGGGCTTGCTCGACGGCTTTTTCGCTGGCTTGCAACTGCTGGCGCAGGTCGCGAATGTGCGTGTCGTCGAAGCTCAACAATTGTTGCAACCGGGCCGTATCGAGCGCTAAGTGCTGCCCGCGCCATTGCTCGACCTGCTCGCTCACGCTGCTATGTTCAGTTTGCAGGGCGTGCAGGTGCTCTTGTTGAGCCTTGAGCTGGGCCGCCAGTTGCACCAATTGGTGGGCGGTGGTTTGCAGCGCTTCGCTGGCCTGGGTCTGGGCGTTGCGAGCCTGCTCAAGCGCCTGTTCAAGGTGCTGTTGCCACTGTTCGGCGCTCGGGTGATCGCCCAGCAGTTGCTTGAGGCTTTGCTGGCCTGCCTGCTGTTGTTCGAGCAACTCAGTTACGCTGCGTTGCAGGGCATCCAGCTCTTTAGTGTGGGTGGCTTGCTGATACTGCTCACGCTCGATGCGGCCGGCGCGTTCAGTCTGCTCAGTCTGTTCATCGCGCTGTTGATCCAGTTGTTCAAGGCGATGGGTGACCTGCTGATCAAGCTGCATAAAGCAGGCTGAGGCGTTTTCACGCAATGCCGCCAGTGTGGTCTCCGGCAGCAGATTGGCAAACTCGGCAAGTTCTTCCTCAAAGCGCAACGTGTCGGCCTTGAGGTGTTGTTGCTGCTCGCTGAGTTGCTGCGTGGCTTGCTGGCTGGCTTCTGTGCTGCGTTGCAGCTGTTGCTGCAATGCAGCAGCTTCTTTTTGCAGGGCGAGCAGAGCGTTTTGACGTTGTTCGTCTTGGCTGATGCTGTGCTGCAACTGGCTCAAGCGTTGAGTCAGCCAGGCTTCGCGCTTGGCCGGGTCTTGCCCTTGCCATTGCGCATACAGCGGATGGGCTTCCAGGCCGGGCGCCAGCGCCTGAATTTCTTCGCCAAGTTGCTGATGCTGCTGTATCAGTTCGCGCTGTTGCGCGTTGACCCCGGCGAGTTGCTCACGCAACTGGTTGAGCGTTTCTTTGAGGGTATCGACCGTCTTGCGCGCATTGGTCTCTTCTTCCTCGTCAAAGCGCGACAGGCTCTGCAACAGCGCTTCAGGCTGGTGATACGGGTGTTCATGGCTGCCGCAGACCGGGCAGGGATGATCGTCCTGAAGATGTGCGCGCAGCTCTTCGACGCTGGCGCTGCGGGCCAGGCGCTGGCGTTCAAGCAACTGCTGAGTCACGCGCAAGGCTTGCTCGGCAGCTTCAAATTCTTTTTTGGTCTGGGTGCCTTGGCCGATGAGCGTTTCGCGTTCGGTTTGCAGGTTTTGCAGTTTGACCTGCACCGCCTGTAAACGTGCCTCAAGGGCCAACTGGCTGCTGCACAGGCGCTGTAAGTCTTCAAAGGCGCGCTGTTGCTGACGGTTGTCTGCCAGCAGACTGCCCAGGGTCTGGATCTGCTCATTGACGGCGTGGGGTTCGGCAGCGGCTTCCTGGAACAAGATTTCCAGGCTGCTGTGCAGTTCAGTGAGCTGCTGAGCTGCCTGGCTGGCGCGTTGTTCTAGCGCCGGTAATTCCTCACGGCCTTTGTTCAGCGTGGTGCTCAGGCGCACCAATTGCTGCAGGCCGCGACGGTAACCGTCCCAGGCATTGGCCAAGGGGGCCAGTTCGGCGCTGTGTTCCAACTGCGCAGCGATCTGCGCCAAGCGTTCTGTACCTTGCTGCTGGCGCTCTAGCAAGCCGTGCAAGGCCTTTTGCCCTTCGGCGCAAGCGTCTTCAGCCTGCTTTTTAAGCGCCTGTTGCGCGTCCAGGGCCTGGGTCAGACGCGTGAGATTGGCGTGTTCCAGATGGGCTTTTTGCAGATGCGGTGCGGCATCCCGTAGCTCGGCCTGGGCCTGATTGGCCGCCTGTTGGGCAGTCTGGAGTGCTTGTTGCAGTTGAGTCTGGCGTTGACCCAGCTCAGTCTGCTGTTGCAAGTGCCCGGCGATCTGCTCGGCCAGTGGGCTGAGTTGCGCGTCCAGTTCGGCCAAGCGGGTGAATTGATGACGCTGGGGCGCCAGCTGTTCCAGTAAATCGAGGGTTTGTCGTTGCTCGGCCTGGCCGTCCCACTCGGCTTGGGCCTGATGGAGCTGTTCGGCGGCACTCTGTTGCTGTTCTTGCAGCTCGCGCAGGGTTTTGAGCCACGTGTGTTGCTGTTCAAGTTGCTTGAGCTGACTTTGCCGGGTTTTCAGCAGCTTTTGCGCCTCGCTATGACGCTGGTCCAGCTCCGCACGGGCTTCGGGCTCCAGCGGGGTTACGCCGACGGCTTGATCTAGCAGCTGCTTGTGCGCATCGCGGGCTTCTTTGGCTTTGTCGAAGGCACGCTTGCCGAGACGGGTGTACAGCGCCGTGTCGGTGAGTTTTTCCAGCAGTTCACTGCGCTCGTTGTCATCGGCCTTGAGAAACGCACTGAACTCGCTTTGCGCCAGCATTACGGCACGGGTGAACTGTTCAAAGTTCAGGCCCAGACGTGACTCCAGCTGCACTTTGTAATCGCTTTTCTGGCTGGCCAGCAGTTGATCGCTGTCCAGATCGCGCAGGCTCTGGCGGCTGGCTTGCAGCTTGCCATTGGCCTTTTCGCGGGCGCGATTGGCTTCCCAGCGAGCACGATAGCGGCGGCCATCAATGCCGACGAAATCGACTTCGGCATAGCCTTCGCCGGTGCCGCGACGCAGCAGGGTACGCGGGTCGCCCGTGGCGATCTCGCCGTCGGCATCCGGGACCTTGGCATCCCGGCCGGTGTTGTTCAGCCGTGGCACTGCACCGAACAAGGCCAGGCACAAGGCGTCGAGCAGGGTGCTTTTACCGGCGCCAGTGGGACCGGTGATTGCAAACAGCCCGGCACTGGCCAGTGGCTCGGCGGTAAAGTCCAGCTCAAAAGGGCCCGCCAGTGAAGCCAGGTTTTTCAGGCGAATCGCGAGGATTTTCATGGCTGTTCACCTTCCATCTGGACTTCTTGCAGCAGCACGGCAAAGTCTTTGAGGGTTTGCTCATCGGCTTCGCTGCCGTAGTTGTCCTGCCAGGCGCGACTGAACAGCTCTTGTGGGGTCAATTGGTCCAGCTCGATCAATTGTGCGGCGTCGTTGTCCCCGGCGTGGCTGCCATTACCGGCGTATTCAGCAGAGATGCGCACCAGGCGCACGGCTTTGCCCTGCAGGGCGGTTTCGATTTGCTGACGCAAGTCGGGCTGCGGCTCGTCCAGCTTGACCCGCACTTCAAGCCACGGTTGGCGCTGGGTGTCGGCCAGCAGGTCAATGTCCGGCAACTCTGCCAACTGACCAAGAATTTCAAGCAGGGGCGCCGGGCCGACCCGTTGCAGATTGACGGCGCGCGGGATCAAGCGGCTTTCGACGCTGACCAGGGTTTCGCCGTCGAGTTTGACGTCGAGAATCTGGTGCTGGTAGCCGATCTCGGAAAACGACAGCGGGATCGGCGAACCGCAATAGCGGATGCGCTCTTCGCTGTTTACCCGTTGCGGTTTGTGCAGATGGCCCAGCGCAACATAGCTGATGCTGGGGCCGAACAGGCTGGCGGGCAGGGCTTCGGCATTGCCGATGATCAGGCTGCGTTCGGAGTCTTCGGACACCGAACCGCCGGCCATGTGCGCGTGGCTGATGGCAATCAGCGCTTGCCCGGGCTTGCGTTTGGCGTTGGCGGCTTCAATCAGCCATTCGTGGACCTGGCCAATGCCGCGCAAGTAATCATCCCCCAAGTGCGCGCCGGTGACTTCGGCCGGGCGCAAGAAGGGCAGGGCCAGGCACCATGCGGCGATTTCGCCAGAGGTGTCAGGCAGTGGAATCAACAGGCGTTCGGCATCCAGTTGGCCGTCATCGAGCCACAGCACACGGCCCAGTGCATGGGTACGCAAACGGCGCATCAATGGCGCGGGCAATTCGATGCGCGAGCCGGAGTCGTGGTTACCGGCGATCATCACGATGGTCAGCTTGGGTTGTTGCTCGTGGGCGCTGACGATGAAGTCGTACAGGCGTTCCTGAGCTTTGACCGGCGGGTTGACGGTGTCAAAAATGTCCCCGGCAATCAGCAACACATCGGGTTGTTCAGTGGCCAGTTGGGTGAGTAGCCAGCTCAGAAAGCAAGTGTGTTCGAAGTCGCGTTCCTGGCCGTGGAGGTTTTGCCCCAGGTGCCAGTCGGAAGTGTGAAAAAGGCGCATAACAAAATCCGTTTAAAAAGGGTAAAGCGTACCCGCGATTATTTGGGGTAGAGCGGCGGCAGGCTGCTGGATTCGCTGGCGGTGTCCTGCTCGCGTTCGGCGGCCGGGATGCTGCGAATCGCTTTCCACAGCTCTTCACCTTGCCAGTATTGGCCGGTTTCGCTGTAGAGCGCGCCGTTAAGGCCATCCAGAGCATCGGACAGCAGTACAAAACGTGCGGCCATTTCGGCCAGGGTTTCTGGTTGTTGCCGCGCCCAGGCGTCCAGCGCCTGGCGCGTGGCCTGCGGGTCGTTGGCCAGGCTGGCGCGCTTGATGTCGTCGAGCAGTGTGCGTGGGCTCGGGCCGGTTTGCGCAGCTCGCAGAATGGCCGGTTGCCAGCGTGCGCGCCACCACAGGCCGAAGCCAATCAATGTGGTGCAGGCCAGCAGCAAGGTGCTCAGTTGCCACAGCCACAGCGTTGAGTCATCGCTGTCGACGACCGGGCCAGCGCCGGCCAGCGTGTCGGCGGCCAGGCTGGTGTTGGCCGCCACCTGCAAGGTGCGGGCGGGCAGGTAGCTGCGTTCAAGACGGTCTTCGTGGGTGTTCCACCACACCAGTTCAACGGCGGGCAGCTCTACTTGGCCCACTCGCGTCGGCACCAAGGCCTCACGCTCTTCGCGGCTGCCGATCAGACCATTGTCAGTGACCTGATTGCTCAGTTGCGGCAAGTCGGGGTAACGCCGCAAGCCATTCACGTCGGTGGCGGGCAGCGGCGGTAATTGGGCGCTGGACAGGCCTTCGGCCTTGAGGGTCAGGGTGCGGGTCAGCGAGTCGCCCACTTTGGAATGATCTGGCTCGGGGTTCCAGGTTTCGCTCAGGCTCAGGCTGCGGGCCGGTAACCAAGCGGTAGTGGCCGGGTAGTCTTCTGGCTTGGGTTTGACCTGCAAGGGAATCTCGGTGGAGGTCACGTGGACCATTTTCCCGGGCTTTGGCGCGTTGGGTGTCGAGGTGTTGCCGGGCTGGTTGTCCACCTGGGTCGCGCTGAAGGTCAACGCAGGGATTTGCAGCTCGCCGCTGTGTTGAGGGTAGATGCCGTAGCGCACCTCGATCACGCCGTGGCGCACACCATTGATCAGCTTTTCGTAAGTGCGCGACTCGCCCAGTTGCTCAACGATGGCGTCTTGCAGGTGCAGCGGGGTCAAGTTGCTGTCGTCGTAAAGCGCCACCGAGTGATAAACGCGCAAGGTCAAAATCGCCTGGGCTTGTACGTACACACTAGGCTGATCGAGGCTGGCCTCAATGAATACAGGGGCCAGCTCGGAGTCACTGGCGCTGCTCTGGGTCACCGTAAGGTTGATCGGCAAGCTGTGGTAATCGCCCACTTGCAGGGACGGAATGGTCACGGTGCCGGTTTGCTTGGGTTGCAGGGTGATAATCCAGCGGGTGGTGGCTTTGTTGTCATCGTTGAGTGTGGTCAGTTGGTTGACCTGACGCGTGCCGCGCACTTCAAACAGGGTGTCCAGTGGCGCCAGATCGGGTTTGCCGAACAACGTGGCGTCATTGGTCTCCAGGGTCAGCTCGACGGTTTCACCGGAGTTGAGCTGATCGCGGTCAACACTGGCGACCAGCCCCAGCGCATGGGCGGGTACTGTCCAGCAACAGAGCAAAAAGAGTAAAACGCAGAAGCGATTCATTGCGGCGAGTCCTGATGTTGCTGCTGTTCGTACCAAAATTTTCGTCGTAGCAATTCACTGGGGTTGTCTGGAATCTGTCTGAGCCATTGCTCCAGCGCCTGGTGGTGTTCGTCATCCAGCACATCCGTGGTCGGGGCGGGTGGACGGGTTGTGGTCTGTTCTTCCGGTTCGTTGCCGGGCTCGTTGGCGGCCGGTGGCGGTTCGACGGCGTCGTCCGGGTTGGCATGGGCGGCCGGGTCGGTGGCCGCGCTGCTTTGATCATGTTGGCCGTTCTCGCCGGTGGTCGTGGCATTACTGCTGCTGACGGACGGATCGGTTTCGTCGGGTTCGGCGGGTTTTTCTGGCACTTTGTCCGGCGGTGGTGTGTCTTGTTCGCGTTTTTGCTCAAGCACTTGCTCGACCAGCGCCTTGTTCTGCGCGGCGACTTGCAGGTCGGGTTGCAGCTCCAGTGCTTGCTCATAGGCGTCAATTGCCGCCTCAAGCTCACCACTCATGGCCAATGCGTTACCGCGATTGTAGTGTGCGCTGGCACTGTTGACCTCGCCAAAGCGCTGAGCTGCCGCGCTGTAGTCGCCCGCCTGATACAGCGCCAGACCTTGCCACAATGGGTCTTTGAAGTGTTCGACGGCTTGTAACGGTTTTTTCTGCTCAAGCAGGCGCTGGCCTTGTTGGTCGGGGCGCAACCACAGATCTGTCAGGCTGAAGGCGTAGCTGGGTTGAGGCAGCATGAAGAGCAGCGGCAGGCAGAACAGCCAGCCACGACGACCCGCACACGCGGCCAGCAGTAGCAGTGGCAGCAATAGCCAGTAGCCTTGGTCAGACCAGGTGTCCAGGCGCAGCGTCTGGCCGTCGTCGCGTAAATGTTGCGGGCCATCGAGCAAACCCAGGCCGCGCAGGTCGTTGTCATCCAGCTTTGCTTGTCGGTAACTCCCCCCTACGTCTTCGGCAAAGGCACGCAGGCTCGGGCTGTCGAGGCGCGGCAGGAGGATGGCGCCCTGGGCATCTTTCAGAAACTCGCCGTTTTCTTCGACCACCGGCGAGCCTTCACGGGTGCCGACACCAAGTATCAACAGCGGCAGCGTGTGGCCGTCCAGTTCCTTGCGGATACCTGCGCGCTCTTGTTCGCTAAGCGATGAGGTCACCAGCAGCAGACGACCTTCGCCCAGCGCTCCTTGATCCAGCAGCTTGAGGGCTTTGTTGACGGCGAGGTCGGCGCGATTGCCCGGTTGCGGCAAGATCGATGGCTTGACCGCTTCGAGCAGGTTGCGGCTGGTGGCCATGTCATCGGACAGCGGCACCAGCGTATGGGCGCTCCCGGCGTAGACGATGATTGCCGTTTGCGCATCGCTGCGACTTTGCAGCAGGTCGTAGAGTTTGCGCCGTGCCTGTTCGAGGCGGTTGGGCTGGCTGTCGGTCGCGAGCATTTGCGGGGTCAGCTCAAGCATCACCACCAGCGGGTCGGCCGGTTTTTGCGCGGACTGTTCAACGCGTTCCCAGCTTGGTCCGAGCAAGGCAAACAACGCCAGCAGCCAGGCCAGGCCGAGGGCGATCCACGGCAGTTTGCTGTCGCGGCCATTACCGCCGCTGAGCAAGACGCGATGAAAGGCTTCAGGCAGGATCATCTGCCAGCGCCCGGCGCGTTTTTGCCGGTGCCAGAGTTTCCATAGCAGCCAGCACAGCAGCGGCAGAGCCAGCAGCCATTCGGGGCGAAACCAATGCGGCCAGAGCGCGCTCATCGGCGCCTCCGCAAGCGCAGGCGTTTGAGCCGCGAGCGCCAGTCAGGATTTTGAGGCAGAAAGTGTTCCTTGCTCAGTAAACGTTGCAGCGGATGGTTGGGCCATAGCTCGCGGATCACCAGCAGCACGCTGAGCAGCAGTGCACCAGCCAAAGGCCAGCTGTAAAGCGCCTGCGCCGGGCGTGCCTGAGTGGGCTGCTGGGCGACAGGTTCAAGTTGGTCGAGGGTGTCTTTGATGGTGGACAGTTCGTTACCGTCGCGGGCACGGAAGTAGCGGCCGCCGGTTATGTGGGCGATTTCTTCCATGGCCGGCTCGTCCAGGTCCACGCCCGGGTTAATGCTGAACAGACCCTTGGCGGTGTTCTCTTGCGGGTCGGAACCGACCCCGATCGGGTAGATTCTGACGCCTTCTTCAGCCGCCAGGCGGGCCGCGGTCAAGGGATCGATCTGGCCGCCGTTGTTGGCGCCGTCGGTGACCAGGATCAACACCCGGCTCTGCGCCGGGCGTTGACGCAGGCGCTTGACGGCCAGACCAATAGCGTCGCCGATGGCCGTGTTTTTACCGGCAATGCCGATGCGCGCCTCGTCGAGCCAGGTGCGCACGGTGTGCCGATCGAAGGTCAGCGGGGCTTGCAGATACGCCTGGCTGCCAAACAGGATGAGGCCGACACGGTCGCCTTCACGGTGTTCAAGAAAGTCGCCCAGCAGCTTTTTCACCGAATCGAGGCGGGTGATGTCCTCGTTGTGCCAGTGCATGTCCGGGTAGTCCATGGAGCCCGAGACGTCCACGGCCACCAACAAATCGCGGCCGCTGGCGGCAATCGGTAGTGGTTCGCCCAGCCATTGCGGGCGGGCTGCGGCGGTCAGCAACAACAACCACAGCAACACATACGGAATTTGCTGACGCAGCGAAGGCAGGGTGGGCCGCGCTTTGCGCCGGGCAAGTTCTTCGAGATCGCCCAAAAAACTGACTTTGAGTGCAGGTTCGCCGCTGTCGGCAGCCGGCAGCACCAGGCGCATCACCCAGGGCAGTGGCAGTAAGGCGAATAGCCAGGGCCAGGCGAACTCAAACATGTTTGCGAATCCAGGTTTCAACCGCTTGATTGAGCCCGGCGATGGCCTTGTCATCGAGTTTGCACTCGGGCTTGTACGCGCCTTCTACCAGCACCATCCAGCGGGTCAAACCGGCGGCCGGGCAGCGGTTGTCGAGAAACGCCAGCCACTTGCGGCCATTGAGCGTATGGCTCTGGCTGTACGGGTAGTGGCTGCGGCACAGGCGTTTGAGCAGGCCGTTGAGTTGCTGCAGCCATGCACCGGCAGGCGCGCCATCGTAGGGTTTGTTGAACCGCGCCAGCTCTTCCAGGGCCGCTACGCGTACCGGGTCAAGGGGCTGTTCGGTGTTGGTCAATTGACGCTTGGCAGGCAGATAACGGCGCAACCACCACAAACCCCAGCCCAGAGCCGGAATCAGGAGCAGCAGCAACCACCAGCCCGGCGCTGGTGGCCACAAGCCAATCGCGGGCGGGGTGATGAGCGGTTGCAAGTGTTCGAGCTCGTTCATGACGATTTGCCGGGGCGTTTGGCGTTCAGGAACTCACGCAGTTGTTCGATCATTTCGCTTTGTGTGCTGAGGGGCATCAACAATACCCGCAGCTTTTGCGCGAGCAGCTCCCAGCGGGCGATACGGGCTTCAGCCTGAGCGCGATAAGCCTGACGCAAATCATAGTTGAGCGTGTCCAGTTCCAGTTGGGCTCCGCGCTCGGCAAAGCGCAGCAGCCCGGCGGCGGGCAGGGCGTGATCCAGTGGGTCGGACAACGGCAGCAGGATCAAGTCGCAATGGCGTGATAACAGGCTCAATTGCTGTTCGGCGGCGTCGGTCAGTGCCCGCTCATCACAAATCACCACCACCAGACTGCCGGGGCGCAGCACCTCGCGGGCGCGGATCAAGGCCATTCCCAGTGCATCACGGTCTGACTGGACTTCTGTGTGCAGCGATTGATTGACACGCACCAAGCGGTTGAGCAATTGCAGCAGGCTTTGCTTGCTGCGCCGTGGCTTGATTTCGTAATGCTCGTGGTCGCCAAACACCAGGCCGCCCACCCGGTCGTTATGGCCTAGCGCGGCCCAGCCAATCAGGCTCGCGGCTTGAGCGGCAAGCACCGACTTGAACATCAGCCCTGAACCGAAGAACAGCCGACGGCTTTGCTCGGCGAGAATGAAGATTGGCCGTTCGCGCTCCTCATGGAACATCTTGGTGTGTGGTTCCTGGGTGCGTGCGGTAACGCGCCAGTCAATGGTGCGCACATCGTCCCCGGCCTGATAAATCCGTACCTGATCGAAGTCGACCCCGCGCCCGCGCAGCTTGGAGTGGTGCAAGCCCACCAGCGGGCTACGGTGGCCGGGGGTGGAGAACAGCTGCACCTCGCGCACGCGATGGCGCATCTCGATCAGTTCGGTGAGAGTCACACGAATGCCGGGCTCGGCGGGCAGGAGGGCGGTCATCGTCAGGCAACGGCAACAACGTCAAGGATGCGTTGCACCACGCGGTCCTGGTCGATGCCAGCCGCCTCGGCTTCGAAAGACAAAATAATACGGTGGCGCAGCACGTCGAACAGCACGGCCTGGATGTCTTCCGGGCTGACGAAGTCGCGACCGGCGAGCCAGGCGTGTGCACGGGCGCAGCGATCAAGGGCAATCGAGCCACGGGGGCTGGCGCCGTAGGCAATCCATTCGGCCATTTCCGGGTCGAATTTGCCGGGCGTACGGGTCGCCATGACCAATTGCACCAGGTATTCCTCTACCGCATCGGCCATGTACAGCCCGAGGATTTCCTTGCGGGCGGCAAAAATGGCCTGTTGGCTGACCCGGCGTTCAGGCTTGGTTTCACCGTTGAGGGCTTCGCCACGGGCCTGTTGCAGGATACGGCGCTCAACTGCTGCGTCAGGGAAGCCAATTTTCACGTGCATCAGAAAACGGTCGAGCTGGGCTTCTGGCAGCGGGTAAGTGCCTTCTTGCTCGATGGGGTTTTGCGTGGCCATGACCAGAAACAGCGGTGACAGCTCGTAAGTGCTGCGCCCGACGCTGACCTGGCGCTCGGCCATCGCCTCAAGCAGGGCCGATTGCACTTTGGCCGGTGCCCGGTTGATTTCGTCGGCCAGCACCAGATTGTGGAAGATCGGGCCTTGCTGGAAGACAAAGCTGCCGGTTTCGGGGCGATAGATTTCAGTGCCGGTGATGTCGGCAGGCAACAGGTCGGGGGTGAACTGAATGCGATGGAACTGCGCTTCGATACCTTCCGCCAGCTCTTTGATGGCTTTGGTCTTGGCAAGGCCTGGCGCGCCTTCGACCAGCATATGGCCGTCAGCCAGCAGCGCGATCAACAAGCGGTCAATGAGTTTTTCTTGACCGAGAATCTGCGTTGAAAGAAAGGTTCGCAGCGCCAGTAGCGCTTCACGATGTTCCATCGATGACTGTTCCTGAAAAGGACTGCAACGCCGCATAAATTACGCCGTTGCCGGGGGCGTTACTTTAATCCATTGCGAGGGTTTCGGACTAATCGCAGGCGGGCTTTTTGTGCAAAAAAACCAAATCAGACAGGTTGTTGAGAATGGTGTTCATTTGGGTGGGGTTGTAGCCGCTGTCGAGGTACGAGGCTGCGATCGATTGCGCAGCGATCGTAAATCCTCAGACCTCGATTTGGCGGATAAACCCAGCGGCCCATTTACGTCTGCTGCGCAGCCGATCGCAGCCGATCGCAGCCTCGTGCCTCGTCAGCGGCTACAGGGTTTTGTGTGTTATGGCGCAAAGTGCTCTGCCAGCAGTGCGGCAAAGGCGTCGCGTGCGGCATGCGAGCCGGTTTCGCTGTGCCAGAAAAACAGGTTGGGCATGGGTGCAAGTTCGGGGAAGCGGTAAGTGACAAGGTGTGCGCAGGCGCCAAACTGCTGAAGCATGCCTTCGGGTATTAGCGCCAAGCCTGCACCAGCACTGACACAACCAATGATGCTGCCCCAATTGGCGTAGTCGATTTTGCTGACTTCCAGCCCGTGTTCCGCCACCCAGTTTTCCAGCGCCGCACGGTAAGGGCAGCCGGGCGGCCACATAAACACGGTATGCCGGTGCACGTCAGCCAGTTGCGCAAGCGGCGCCAGTTTAGGGCTCGCAATCAACACTAGGTGTTCGTTGTAAAGCATTGTTTTAGATAGTTTTGTTTGAGTGATTGAGCCAGCAACCATGGCCCCGTCAAGTCGGTGATGTTTAACATCATCGAGCAATTGTTTTGATTTGCCGGTGACCAACTCCAAGGTGACCTGCGGGTAACGCTGATGGTAGTCGGCGAGCAAGGGCGGCAGTCTGCCGGTTGCACAGGACTCAATTGCGCCAATGCGCAGCTTGCCGGTGGGCACGGCCTGGGGCGCAACCGCGCGTTTGGCCTGATCGACCAGCGCCAGAATCTGCTCGCTATAGCCCAAAAACACCTGCCCGGCTGCGCTGATGCGCAAGCCGCGACCGGCGCGGGTGAACAGTGCGGTGCCCAGTTCGCTTTCCAGCTGCTTAATGCGAGTGGTGATGTTCGACGGTACGCAATGCAACTGTTCGGCGGCCAGCGCAATGCTGCCGCACTCTGCCACGGCCTTGACCATGCGCAACTGGCTGAGCTCCATTGTTCACTCCTGATGAATTCTGGGCTCTTTATATCTCACTTGTGGCCCCACGTGAGCGCGATAAACACTGAACACCACTTCAATGGGTTCAGGATCACTAACGTGTCGTTACCTTTCAAACTGGCCATGGCCATGGCGGCTGTCGTGTTGTGTTGGGCCTATTCACCGATCGGGATCCATATCGGGCTGGAAAGCTACTCGCCGGGGCACCTGGCTTGGCTGCGATTTTTAATTGCATCGCTGTTTATGGCGTTGATTGCGCTGTTTATCGGCATTGGCGTGCCTCGGATGCGGGATGTGCCCTGGTTGATGCTGTTGGGGTTGTTCGCCGTGGCGTTGCACCACATGGCGTTGAACATGGGCCAGCGTTGGGTCAGCCCCGGCGCATCCAGTGTGCTGGCGCAAACCGCGCCGTTGTTCAGCACATTTATCGCCGCGGTGTGCCTCAAGGAGCGCGTCAGCGGGTGGCGCTGGTTGTGGGTCGCGGTTGGTTTGCTCGGGGTCGTGGTGGTGATCTGGGGCGATAAAGGCGTGGGTGAGTTCCACCCGCAGGGCCTGGTGCTGTTACTGGCGGCGTTGTCCTGGAGCATCTATTTCGTGCTGCAAAAACACATTTCTACTCGCTACAGCCCGTTAACCATCGTCTGTTACATGGTCTGGGGCGGCACACTGCTGCTCTGCGTGTACTGGCCCGGGCTGACGGACGAGGTGCTCAAGGCGCCGGTCCGGGTGAATGTGGCGGTGTTAATCCTTGGGTTGTTTCCCAGTGCGTTGGCGTACCTGTTATGGGGCTTTGTACTGAATCACACCCAAGTCAGCCGTTCGGTCAGCGTGATGTACCTGATCCCGCCCGTCGCCATGGCGCTGGCGGCGGGTGTGTTGGGCAGTGAAGTTTCAGCCGGAGTGATTGCGGGGGCGGCTATTGTGCTGGGGAGCGTGATTGCGATGAGCCGCGAACCTCAGTCCAGGCGATAAAAATTCCGGGCATTTTGCCACAGTGCCTTTTGCGCCCCGGCTTCACCCAAGGCATTAACTACAACATCTATGTCATTGTTTTCAAATGTTCTTGGTGCGCGGGTTGACGGTAAATCAGTGCCGAATATCAAGGCGCTCGGGTTGGCCGCGTGAATGTCTTTAAGTACCTGCGGTACGTCGAAGTCAACCCGGCCAAAACCGCAGGCCTTGATGCGCACCCCGTGCTCGGCAAGGCGCAGCAAAGCCGGCAAACCTTCGTGGCTCAGCCCCAGATGGTCGATGCTCAGCGCTGGCAATCGCAGCAAACGTTCGTACAACGGCGCCAGTTCCCGAGAGTCGACGTACAGCTCTGAATGCCAGCCCACGCAGTCGTAGACGCGCTTGGCCAGTGATTCGAGCTGGTCGAGTTGCTCTGAGCCGCCGCGCTTGAGGTTGAAGCGCAGGGCACGAACGCCGTGCTGGTTCAACGCTTCAAGCTCGGCGTCAGTGACGCTGGCGGGCAGTTGGGTGACGCCGACAAAGCCTGCGCCCAAGCGTTTGAGTGCGGCGATCAGGTAGGTTTGATCAAAGCCCTGAAACGAGCCTGAAACCACCGCGCCCCCGACGACGCCCAGATCGCGGGTACGCGCGAGGTAATCATCAACGCTGAAAAAGTCTGGCACGTACCCGTTATTGGGAATCAGCGGATAAGCCTTGTCGATGATGTGGCAGTGGGCATCGAAGAGTTGGCGCATGGCGGTCATACCTGTCGGTGTGCGGGTTCGGGCTGTAGTGGGTCAGTTCAATTCGCTGATGTAGGTGCCGGTGCCGTCGAGAATGTTTTTCAGGGTTTGCTCGATCTCGGCCAGTTCATCGGCATCAGCGCTATGGAGGATCTCCAGATGGTCGCTGCCGTTCAGCACGTCGGCATCGCCGGGCGCCACTTCGATCAGCAGGCGCGTCGGGCTGAGTGTGACCTTTACGCCGTCGAGGCTGGAGGGCTCATCATCCAGGGTGATTTCCAGTTCGTCCTCGTCCGGATAGCGCGACATCAGAAACATTTCGCCCTTGTCGCTGTGGCAGCACAGCATGGCCATGTTGTCTTCTTCGTCGTCACACGGGTTGGCCATGAGCAGGGCGGTGGTCATTTGCATGGTGGGGAATTCCTGGCGCTGAGCGCATCTAATCACTGAACAAGCGGCGATTTTGCCAGCCCTCGCGTTTTTATGCTGGCTCAATCTGGGTAGGTGGCTGATGGCCTGTTATTTCGTGTCAGATATTTCTGATACTGCCGACAGAAATTAAGGCTTTTTTATGAAGTTATATGAGTGTCCACTGCTAGGGTTGTTCCTGTCCGGGTCACAAGATTGCCGCCCCATGACCGAATATGTCGCCGCACCGCAAGCAGGCCGGGCGATGCAGTCGTTAAGCTGCGTTGTTGATGGTTATCGCTAAACATGCAGCCTGTGGACCTGGCAGTCGTTTTTACCGATAAGCATCCCGGAATAATGTTGTGACCTCAGGGTTTCAGCCAGCTTCACCTCCCTGTCACGCTGTGTTCTTGAAGGTTGAGCACAGTAGTGACAGCTCCCCCAAGCGGGAATAGCACGCGACGCTTCTCTCAATAACAAGCCCAAGCGGAGTACCACAGATGGCGTTCTTCACCGCAGCCAGCAAAGCCGACTTCCAGCATCAACTGCAATCTGCACTGGCCCAGCACGTCAGTGAGCAGGCTCTGCCACAAGTAGCCCTGTTTGCTGAGCAATTCTTCGGCATCATTTCACTGGACGAACTCACCCAACGGCGCATGTCCGATCTCGCCGGCTGCACCCTGTCGGCCTGGCGGTTGCTGGAGCGCTTTGACCCGGACCAGCCGCAAGTGCGGGTGTTCAACCCCGATTACGAGCGTCATGGCTGGCAATCAACCCACACCGCGGTTGAAGTGTTGCATCACGATTTGCCGTTTCTGGTGGACTCGGTGCGTACCGAGCTGAACCGCCGTGGTTACAGCATCCACACCCTGCAAACCACCGTATTGAGCGTGCGTCGTGGCAGCAAGGGCGAGCTGCTGGAAATTCTGCCCAAAGGCACTACCGGTGAAGGCATCGCGCAAGAGTCGTTGATGTACCTGGAGATTGACCGCTGCTCGAACGCCGCTGAATTGAATGTACTGAGCAAGGAGCTGGAGCAGGTTCTGGGTGAAGTGCGCATTGCCGTGGCTGACTTTGAGCCGATGAAGGCAAAGGTCAGGGAGCTGCTGGCCAGTGTCGATAACTGCCCATATGCCGTGGATGCAGGTGAAAAAGCCGAGATCAAGAGCTTTTTGGAGTGGTTGCTGGGCAACCACTTCACCTTCCTGGGCTATGAAGAGTTTGTGGTACGTGACGAGGCAGACGGCGGTCATATCGAATATGACCCGCAGTCGTTCCTCGGCCTGACCAAGCTGCTGCGCGTCGGCTTGACCGCTGAAGACCTGCGTATCGAAGATTATGCGGTGAGCTACCTGCGTGAGCCGACCCTGCTGTCGTTCACCAAGGCTGCCCACCCGAGCCGTGTGCACCGCCCGGCGTACCCGGACTACGTGTCGATCCGCCAGATCGACGCGGATGGCAAAGTGATCAAGGAATGCCGCTTTATGGGCTTGTACACCTCGTCGGTGTATGGCGAAAGCGTGCGAGTGATTCCTTATATCCGTCGCAAAGTGGACGAGATCGAGCGCCGTTCTGGCTTCCAGGCCAAGGCTCACTTGGGCAAGGAACTGGCGCAGGTGCTGGAAGTCCTGCCCCGTGATGACCTGTTCCAGACCCCGGTGGATGAGCTGTTCAGCACCGTGATGTCGATTGTGCAAATCCAGGAGCGCAACAAGATCCGCGTGTTCCTGCGCAAAGACCCGTATGGGCGTTTCTGCTACTGCCTGGCCTATGTGCCGCGTGACGTGTACTCCACCGAAGTGCGACAGAAGATTCAGCAAGTGCTGATGGACCGTCTGCAAGCGTCGGATTGCGAGTTCTGGACCTTCTTCTCGGAATCCGTGCTGGCGCGGGTTCAGCTGATTCTGCGGGTTGATCCGAAAAACCGCATCGACATCGACCCGTTGTTGCTTGAAAAAGAAGTGGTTCAGGCGTGCCGCAGCTGGAACGACGACTACGCCAGTCTGGTGGTTGAAAGCTTTGGTGAAGCCAATGGCACCAAGGTGCTGGCAGACTTCCCGAAAGGCTTCCCGGCAGGTTACCGCGAGCGCTTTGCCGCGCACTCGGCGGTGGTGGACATGCAGCATTTGTCCAATTTGAGCGAAAAGAAACCGCTGGTGATGAGTTTCTACCAGCCGCTGGGCCAAAGCGCCGGGCAGGAACTGCATTGCAAGCTGTACCATGCCGATACGCCGCTGGCGCTGTCTGACGTATTGCCGATTCTGGAAAACCTTGGCTTGCGCGTATTGGGCGAGTTCCCGTACCGCCTGCGTCACGCCAATGGTCGTGAGTTCTGGATCCATGACTTTGCCTTTACCGCTGGCGAAGGCTTGAACCTGGATATCCAGCAGCTCAACGACACACTGCAAGATGCCTTTGTGCATATCGTCCAGGGCGATGCCGAGAACGATGCGTTCAACCGTCTGGTGCTGACGGCCGGTTTGCCGTGGCGTGATGTGGCGTTGCTGCGGGCTTATGCGCGTTACTTGAAGCAGATCCGCCTGGGCTTCGATCTGGGCTACATCGCCAGCACCCTGAACAACCACACCGACATCGCCCGCGAATTGACCCGGTTGTTCAAGACTCGCTTCTATCTGGCGCGCAAGCTGACCGCCGAAGACCTGGAAGACAAGCAACAGCGTCTGGAGCAAGCGATTCTGACCGCACTGGACGACGTTCAGGTGCTCAACGAAGACCGCATCCTGCGACGTTATCTGGACCTGATCAAAGCCACCCTGCGAACCAACTTCTACCAGCCGGATGCCAATGGCCAGAACCGTTCGTATTTCAGCTTCAAGTTCAATCCGCACCTGATTCCAGAGCTGCCCAAGCCGGTGCCGAAGTTTGAAATCTTTGTCTATTCGCCTCGGGTTGAAGGTGTTCACTTGCGTTTCGGCAACGTAGCCCGAGGTGGCTTGCGCTGGTCGGACCGTGAAGAAGACTTCCGTACTGAAGTGCTGGGCCTGGTAAAAGCCCAACAAGTGAAGAACTCGGTGATTGTGCCGGTTGGGGCCAAGGGCGGTTTTGTTCCGCGTCGCCTGCCACTGGGCGGTAGCCGTGATGAAGTACAGGCCGAAGCCATCGCTTGCTACCGCATCTTCATCTCCGGCCTGCTGGACATCACTGACAACCTCAAGGATGGCGCGCTGGTGCCGCCATTGAACGTAGTGCGCCATGACGACGATGACCCGTACCTGGTGGTCGCGGCGGACAAAGGCACGGCTACTTTCTCGGACATTGCCAACGGCATTGCCATTGACTACGGCTTCTGGCTGGGTGACGCCTTCGCATCGGGCGGTTCGGCCGGTTATGACCACAAGAAAATGGGCATTACCGCCCGTGGTGCCTGGGTGGGCGTGCAGCGTCACTTCAGAGAGCGCGGGATCAACGTCCAGCAAGACAGCATCAGCGTAGTGGGCGTCGGCGATATGGCCGGTGACGTGTTCGGCAATGGCTTGTTGATGTCTGACAAATTGCAGCTGGTTGCGGCCTTTAACCACCTGCACATCTTTATCGACCCAAATCCTGAGCCGGCCAACAGCTTTGCCGAGCGTCAGCGCTTGTTCGACCTGCCGCGTTCAGCCTGGTCGGATTACGACACCAGCATCATGTCAGCGGGCGGCGGGATCTTCTCCCGTAGTGCGAAAAGCATCGCCATCTCGCCTGAGATGAAAGAGCGCTTTGCGATCACTGCCGACAAACTGACCCCGACCGAGCTGCTCAATGCCTTGCTCAAGGCCCCGGTAGACCTGTTGTGGAACGGCGGTATCGGTACTTACGTCAAGGCCAGCACGGAAAGCCATGCCGATGTGGGTGACAAGGCTAACGATGCGTTGCGCGTCAATGGCAACGAGTTGCGCTGCAAGGTGGTGGGCGAGGGCGGTAACCTCGGCATGACCCAACTGGGCCGTGTGGAGTTTGGCCTGAACGGCGGCGGCTCGAACACAGACTTTATCGACAATGCCGGCGGCGTGGACTGCTCTGACCACGAAGTGAATATCAAGATCCTGCTCAATGAAGTGGTGCAGGCAGGCGATATGACCGAGAAGCAGCGCAACCAACTGCTCGGCAGCATGACTGACGAAGTGAGTGCGCTGGTCTTGGGCAACAACTATAAGCAGACGCAGGCCATTTCTCTGGCAGCGCGTCGTGCCTATGAGCGCATTGCTGAATACAAACGCCTGATGAACGACCTGGAATCCCGTGGCAAGCTGGACCGCGCCATCGAGTTCCTGCCGTCTGAAGAGCAGCTCAACGAGCGCGTGGCCGCAGGTCATGGGCTGACACGCCCTGAACTGTCGGTCTTGATCTCGTACAGCAAGATCGACCTCAAGGAGGCGTTGCTTAACTCCCAGGTGCCGGATGACGACTACCTGACCCGCGACATGGAAACGGCCTTCCCGCCGATGCTGGTCAACAAGTTTGCCGCAGCCATGCGCCGTCACCGCTTGAAGCGCGAGATTGTCAGCACGCAGATCGCCAACGACCTGGTCAACCACATGGGCATCACCTTTGTGGAGCGCCTGAAAGAGTCGACTGGCATGAGCGCGGCCAACGTGGCCGGGGCTTATGTCATCGTGCGTGACATTTTCCACCTCCCGCACTGGTTTCGTCAGATCGAAGCGCTGGACTATCAAGTGCCGGCCGAGATTCAGCTGGCATTGATGGACGAACTGATGCGCCTGGGCCGTCGTGCCACCCGCTGGTTCTTGCGCAGCCGTCGTAACGAGCTGGACGCAGCGCGCGATGTTGCGCACTTTGGTCCGCATCTAGCTGCGTTGGGCCTCAAGCTTAACGAACTGCTGGAAGGCCCGACCCGCGAAGGTTGGGAGACCCGTTATCAGGCGTACGTTGATGCGGGCGTGCCGGAGTTGCTGTCGCGCATGGTGGCAGGCACCACGCACCTGTACACCTTGTTGCCGATCATCGAGGCGTCTGACGTCACAGGTCAGAACGCCGCGGATGTGGCCAAGGCGTACTTTGCCGTGGGCAGCGCACTGGACCTGACCTGGTACCTGCAGCAGATCAGCAACTTGCCGGTGGAGAACAATTGGCAGGCGCTGGCCCGCGAGGCCTTCCGTGACGATATTGACTGGCAGCAGCGCGCAATCACCGTGTCGGTGTTGCAGATGGCTGATGCCCCGGTTGAAATCGAAGCACGTGTAGCTTTGTGGCTTGAGCAGAATCAGTCGATGGTTGAGCGCTGGCGCTCGATGCTGGTCGACCTGCGTGCGGCTACCGGCAACGATTACGCGATGTATGCCGTGGCCAACCGTGAGCTGCTGGATCTGGCATTGAGCGGTCAAACAGGGCTCTGACAGCCTGAGCAGTAAAACAAAGCCCCGGCTCAGTAGAACTGAGCCGGGGCTTTTTTGTTTCTGGTAGCTGAGCGAGCGTTAGATGCCCATGCTGCCCAAGGTCTGCACGATATTGCGCAGAGTGACCGCCAGTGAGGGATGTTCAACTTCAAAACGCTCAACGGCGAGATTGACGTTGTCAGCCAGGCTGCTGTCGTTAGTGGCTTTTTCCAGAGCAATCTCGGCTTCAATCTGCTTGGCCAGATCGTTTAGATGCTCACGTTGTTCTTCATTGAGCGGCGGATTCTGGTCCAGTTGCTCGCGCAAGGTATTGAGTTGTTCTTGCAGTTCGCGGGCAGGCATAGCATTCATCCTTTATTGATAGGCACTGTTGTAGACCTTCGAGGAGCGCAAAAGATCAACAAGCGGGCGTCTAGATTAATCCAGTCGCGCTTAGAGTGCATGATCTCTATCAAATCGGCCAGCATCACTCCAACTCTGCTTAGGGGGCTGTCAAAAATGCAATTGCCGTTATACTCATCGCCTGACCCCAGGGCGTAGCGCCCAAGTGATACGTATTCTCAAGGAGTTTTGCTATGCGCTGGACCAAGCGTCTTGCTCAAATTGGCCTGTGTGCCACTGTGTCAATGGCACCGTTTGCTGCCAATGCGGCCACCGAGGCTGACCCGTGGGAAGGTTTCAACCGTGCCATATTCACGTTTAACGACACGCTTGATACCTATGCCTTGAAGCCGATTGCTCAGGGTTACCAGTTCATCACGCCGCAGTTTCTGCAAGACGGCATTCACAACATGTACCGAAACATCGGCGATGTGCGCAACCTGGCCAACGACGTGTTGCAAGGCAAGCCTCACGCCGCAGCTGTCGACACCTCGCGTATGTTGATGAACACCATCTTCGGTATTGGTGGCTTCTTTGATGTGGGCACCAAAATGGGCCTGCAACGCAACGACGAAGACTTCGGCCAGACGCTGGGCCGTTGGGGCCTGCCAAGCGGTCCTTATCTGGTCTTGCCGCTGCTGGGCCCAAGCACCGTGCGTGACGCAGCCGGTATCTACCCGGACTCCTTCACCAAGCCATACCGCTACATGAACGATATTCCGGCGCGCAACATGGCGATCGGCATGGATGTGATCGATGCGCGTGCCAGCCTGTTGTCGGCAGAAAAACTGATCACCGGCGACAAGTACGTCTTTATTCGTAACGCGTACCTGCAAAACCGTGAGTTCAGAATCAAAGACGGCGAGGTTGAAGACGACTTTTAAGTCATTCACCCTGCCCACAAAAAACGGCCTTTATGGCCGTTTTTTGCATGCAAGTTCATGAAAAAAATGCATCTTTAAGGGCGTTTAAACCAAGGTTTTAGTTGCTGTTTACGATGTTCTTATAACCCGAGGGAATTTAACCGGGTGAACACGTCAAGCCGCTATCGGCCTGAGCTTGAAACCCCCCGCAGATGGGAGTACCGTCTGCGCCTTACACGAGCACCTTTGCAGGAATGATTAAAACAATCGTTCTGACGAGGGATGTTCAAAAGCCTATTCAGTCGTTGGGCCCGATGTGTTCGAGCCCTGACGCAAACCTAATTCTGGCGCCGTTTGCCCACATGCAAAAAACCAGTGCCACGCTGCTGATCATTGATGACGACGAAGTAGTCCGTGCCAGTTTGGCAGCCTATTTGGAAGACAGCGGCTTCAGCGTCCTGCAGGCCAGTAATGGCGTGCAAGGTCTCAAGGTGTTCGAGCAAGAGCAACCGGACTTAGTGATCTGCGATCTGCGCATGCCGCAAATGAGCGGCCTGGAGTTGATTCGCCAGGTCGCCCAGCGCTCGGCACAGACCCCGGTGATCGTGATTTCGGGCGCCGGTGTGATGAGCGATGTGGTCGAAGCTCTGCGTCTGGGTGCCGCCGACTACCTGATCAAACCGCTTGAAGACTTGGCGGTGCTGGAGCACTCCGTGCATCGAGCGCTGGACCGCGCCCGGTTATTGCACGAGAACCAGCGCTACCGCGAGAAGCTGGAATCTGCCAACCGCGAGCTTGAAGCCAGCCTGCACTTGCTGCAGGAAGACCAGAACGCCGGGCGGCAGGTGCAGATGAACATGCTGCCTACCAGCCCTTGGTCGCTCGACGGATTCGACTTCGCGCACCAGATTATTCCGTCGTTGTATTTGTCGGGCGATTTCGTCGACTATTTCAAGGTCGATGAGCGTCGGGTAGCGTTTTACCTGGCGGATGTTTCTGGCCATGGCGCGTCTTCAGCGTTCGTGACCGTGTTGCTCAAGTTCATGACCACGCGTCTGCTATTTGAATCCAAGCGCAATGGCACTTTGCCTGAGTTCAAACCGTCTGAAGTGCTCGCGCACATCAACCGTGGCTTGATCAACTGCAAGCTGGGCAAACATGTGACCATGGTCGGCGGTGTGATCGACCAAGAGACCGGCCTGCTGACCTACAGCATCGGTGGGCACCTGCCATTACCGGTACTTTATACCCCGGACAGCGTGACTTATCTGGAAGGGCGAGGGTTGCCGGTCGGCCTGTTCAACGAGGCCACTTACGAAGATCAAGTGCTTAAATTGCCCGAGACATTCAGCCTGACGTTGATGTCTGACGGAATTTTGGACCTTTTGGCCGAGCCTACACTCAAAGAGAAAGAAGCTGCTCTACCTCAATTGGTAAAAGCAGCGGGTGGCAGCCTGGATGGTCTGCGCCAGGTTTTTGGATTAGCTACGCTAGGGGAGATGCCGGATGATATCGCCCTGATGGTGTTAAGCAGGAATCTTACATGAGTACCGGTAGAATTCAGTTCGCCGAACAGGACGGCACCTTCGTCCTGAAGTTTGTCGGTGAAGTGCGTCTGACACTGTGTTCAGCACTGGATGCGACAATCGAAAGGATCTTCACGGCGCGCAACTTTACGGCCATCGTGATTGACCTGACAGAGACTCGCAGTATCGACAGCACCACATTGGGCTTGCTGGCGAAACTGTCGATTTTGTCGCGCCAAAAAATAGGCCTGTTGCCGACGGTCGTGACCACCCACGAAGACATCACCCGACTGTTGCAGTCGATGGGCTTCGATCAGGTCTTCAATATCATCAACAGACCAATACCTTGCCCTGAGTGCCTCACAGACTTGCCGTCGCAAGACGAGACTGAAGACGTGGTGCGGGTCAAGGTGCTTGAAGCGCACAAAATCCTGATGGGCCTCAATGATTCCAACCGTGAAGCCTTTCATGACCTGGTGAACGCGCTCGAGCGCCATTGATCCACGGCGCACAAAAAAGGGGCCGTCCTGTACAGGTACGGCCCCTTTTGCTTGCCCGGGTATTAGCGGCCTTCCAGCAACTCGGCGGCTCGATCCAGCAGCGCCAGCGGATCCTTGGCTTTATGAATATCCGCCGACAGCAATTGACGAAAACGTCGCGCGCCAGGGAAGCCCTGACCCAAGCCCAGAATATGCCGCGTGATGTGATGCATCGAACCGCCCGAGGCGATATGCGCAGCGATATACGGCCTTAGCTGCTCCAGCACCTGCGCACGGGTGATAGCCGGCTCTGTGCTGCCAAACAACTGCTGATCGACCTCCGCCAGCAAATAAGAGTTGTGATACGCCTCACGACCCAGCATCACACCATCAAACACCTGCAAATGTGCATGGCATTCATCCAGCGTCTTGATACCGCCGTTTAGGACAATCTCCAGCTCCGGGAAATCAGCCTTCAACTGAGCCACAACGTCATAGCGCAGCGGCGGGATATCACGGTTTTCTTTCGGTGAAAGCCCTTCCAGAATCGCGATACGTGCATGCACCGTAAAGCTTTCGCAACCGGCATCACGCACCGTGCCGACAAAATCGCACAACTGCGCGTAGCTATCACGGCCATTGATCCCGATACGGTGCTTGACCGTCACCGGAATCGACACTGCATCGCGCATCGCCTTCACACACTCGGCGACCAGCGCCGGATGAGCCATCAAACACGCGCCAATCATATTGTTCTGCACCCGATCACTCGGGCAGCCGACATTCAGATTCACCTCGTCATAACCCGCCGCCTGCGCCAAACGCGCACACGCCGCCAAATCCGCAGGCGTACTGCCGCCCAACTGCAATGCCAACGGATGCTCAGTATCGTCATGCCGCAAAAACCGCTCGGCATCCCCGTGCAGCAAAGCACCGGTGGTCACCATCTCGGTGTACAACAGTGCATGTTTGGACATCAGCCGCAGGAAGAAGCGGCAATGGCGGTCAGTCCAGTCCATCATGGGCGCAACAGAAAACCTCCTAACTACCGAATCTACTGGGCGGGCTAGGTTTTCTGTGGGTTCTGTGTGCATTCGTGTAACTCTCATTCACTACTGTTTACCACCGTTTTTGCTTATTTTTGATATGGTGTTGCTGAAATTCAGCAAAATCATTCAGGCGTTCAGCAAAAAATGGGCTCTATAACCGTTCGCAAGCGCAAGGACGGGTCTGTCGCTTACAACGCGCAGGTCCGGATCATGCAAAAGGGCGTCACAGTTTATCAGGAAAGCCAGACCTTCGATCGGAAGGCGTCCGCGCTCGCTTGGATCAAACGTGTCGAAACAGAAATGGCTGCTCCTGGGGCAATAACCAAAGCCAATCGCTCAGGAGTGACGGTCAAGGAAATGATTGACCGTTACCTTCTTGAATACGAGAAGCTCAGGCCCCTGGGTAAAACGAAGCGGGCCACGCTGAAGGCGATTGGTGAAACCTGGCTTGGCAAACTGGAAGACAAAGAGATAACCAGCCAAAAGCTGGTTGAGTACGCGAACGGTCGAATGAAGGATGATGGAATCCAGGCTCAGACTGTTGGCAATGACTTGGCTCACTTTGGTGCGGTCCTTTCGGTAGCCCGGCCAGCCTGGGGATATGACATTGACCCGATGGCCATGCCCGACGCACGCAAAGTCTTGCGAAAGATGGGTGCGGTCACCCGCAGCAAGGAAAGGAATCGTCGGCCAACCCTAGAGGAGTTGGACAAGCTGTTTGAGTATTTCAGCCAAATGCGCGACAGGCGCAGACAAGAAATAGATATGGTGCGTGTCGTCGCGTTTGCCCTTTTCTCTACGCGACGACAGGAAGAGATAACCCGCATCAAATGGGCCGACATTGATGAGGATCGAAAGATGGTCCTCATTACGGACATGAAAAACCCGGGCCAGAAATACGGAAATGACATTTGGTGCCTTGTGCCTGATGAGGCGTGGCGCATCATGAAGTCGATGCCCAAAGTCGCAGATGATGTTTTCCCGTACAACTCGCGCTCAGTATCTGCCGCATTCACGCGTGCCTGCCGCTTTCTTGAAATTGAAGACTTACACTTTCATGACCTGCGTCACGACGGGGTGAGTCGGCTTTTTGAGGTGGGCTGGGATATCCCGAAAGTAGCCTCTGTGTCCGGGCACCGGGATTGGAATTCAATGCGTCGATACACGCATTTAAAAGGGGATGGCGACCCGTATAAAGATTGGCCTTGGCTGGAGAGGATAATTGCGGGCCCCATTATCGAGGCCCAGAAGCGAATTAAGAAACGCGACGAAAGCTAGAGCCACGCATCAGTTTGTCGTGCTCTGTGCGGGCGCGTGAATGCTGTGCATCTATATAAGCCGCAAGGTCTTTGAGGTGAACTCCTCTTGCAGACTTTTGGCTGCGTTCCATCGGGACGAGCGGCAGGTCGATTTGGCCGGCAGCGACTTTCATCTTCATTTTTTCAGGCGTCAAATGGCTAAAGTAATCGGCGCATACCCGCTCAAGCGGGATGATGGCTTGGCCGCCGTACTGTGCCAGGAGCAGAAATTCAGTATTCATTGACATGTCTCCGTGCGGCCGCACTGGGCGGCAGAGGGTGGGTTAGATGGAGGCCTTCTTGATCGCTGCCCGGGCGTCAAACATGGCGTAGTACAGACGGTGGAATATCGCGCAGGACGGATCTTCATGGTCGTCGCCGCCATGCTCGAAGATTCCGTCGATGGTTCCGCTGTAGTTGCTGGCGATCTGCTCACATTCACCAGCTATCTGAGTGAGCGACTCCAGCGCTTTCAACAGAGCCTCGCTGTTCGCGCGCTCCTCCCGGCCGATATCCCAGAAACGCTGCCCCCAATGTCCGGCCGGTGGCGGGTTGGTGTTTTGCGCGCCAAGTGCCAGGGCTCCGACTACTGCATCGAGCAGATCGCTTTTATAGGCATTGTCGCCGTCGATGCTCAGGCCGTTTCTGCGTAGCGCGTCCAGAGCATTGTTGAGGTTCGATTCAGATGACGGTAGCACCAGGTCAGATTCTTTCTTACTGGGGCAGCAGGCCACCACCAGCAGTTCGCAATCGAGCGGCAGGTGCTGCGCCATATAAGAGATCGCTTTGATAGCAGTCTCTCGGAATCCATTCTTTTCTTGGGGCATACGAATACCTCGCCCGCCGGTAACCGGCAGGCTGATTGAGTTGTAAAGTTTGGGTTTACAGCTGACTAAATTAGATCTGCGGGAATGCTTACGACATTGTCGAGTTGCACGGCGATGATGGCGCGGAGCACTGCATCCTCTCGCGTTTCACCAGGCATTCGCTCGCACGGGTCACGATCTTCCCATGCATTGGCCAGCCACTTGTAGCTCCACCCAGGCTCAACCCAGACGTTGTACTTGTCTATCAGCCTGTCGACCGTGGCTTGCTCAATCTGGAGGTCAAAGGGGAGTTGCATCTGGCCGGGTAAAGGCGGGGGAGTGCCTTCGATTGAGTCAATGGCCCATAGCAGGGCGGATCCGGTC
Organism: Pseudomonas helleri; assembly: GCF_001043025.1. GTDB lineage: Bacteria > Pseudomonadota > Gammaproteobacteria > Pseudomonadales > Pseudomonadaceae > Aquipseudomonas > Aquipseudomonas helleri. The sequence continues at coordinate 287,964 of NZ_JYLD01000008.1, forward strand.
AGTTCTTCGGTTTTCACCTTGCTCATTGTTTTCATGGGCAAGGCTCCGTCAGGCTATCCGCTTGAAGCTAACGCACCAAACCCAGGGGTTTGCATCCCAGTCGCCGCCGACAGAACTCCACAGGCATGCAAAAGACTCAACCGGGCTATCCGAGAAGTGCTTGCCGTCTTCGACGTGATAGCCGCCGTCCGAATGCTTTTTGATGCCCTCGGCCAGAGCCTGTTCTTCGGTGATGTCCTGCAATCGCTCGACCCGCACGTCGGTGACCTCCAGCAGGATGCGACTGGCCCAGCGGGGCATGTGGATACTGGGTCGCCAACGGATCAGCTCTTCTTCACCCTCAAAGTCAGGTATGCCGTCGGCTCGGTAATGAATTTCGCAATCTGCGCGCTCCTGCTCCGGCACACTGGCTTCGCGGTAGTCGTTGATGAAGCAGGTCTCGCGAACCCATAGCCGGTCGCCGAGCTTTCCGTATGGGCAAGCGATTGGATATTCCATGCCTTCATGATCTGAGGCAAAGTCACCAAAAGCGTTGTATGGTCGCCAGCCTTTGCCGTGGTCAAGCATCATGAAGCCATCGGCGTGAGCCTTGGTCGCCTTGACTGGGTGCCGAGTTACCGTCTTCCGGCCTTCCAGGATGGCGCGAACCATTGGCGCCGAGAACAGGATCGGTCGTTCCTTGATATTGGTCATTGGAGTAGCTCCAGTTCTTTGGTTGATTCGGCTGCGAGCATCTCGACCACCAGGGCGTACACGTCTGGGTGCTGCTTGTCGAAGGCCGGCATGTGTTCTGTTTCGATCCAGGTACCGCGAACGGCGCCCTTCGCCAGCCATGCAGGCTTGCTCCCGGGCGCCTGCGTCCACGCGGAGACGCCGATGCCGTGGCTGGCGATCTGTTTGGCGGTGATGAAGCCTTGGCGCCGTAGCTGGGCCAGCACCTTCAAGGCAGACTCTTTCCATGGTGTCAGGCGAACAGGGGAGGGAACGCCGGCGGGCAAGTTCGTGACCAGCACCGGTACCTGACAGCGCTCAGGCGGGTTCCAGTCGAACATGTACCAGTCATAAAACGGTTGGTGATTGCTGACCTCCAGCAGGGAATGAGCGAGGCTGAAGGTGAAAGCGTCACCGTGGCGTGTCCAGTTCGACCTCGGTACGAGGACTCTCACGCCGAGGTGTTCCAGCATCTTCACGATCCCTTTGCTGGCGTCGGTGATTTTGCTCACGATCACCAGTCGGTAATCCGGGCCGGAACGACCGTACAGTTCGTCGCCGCGACACGGCAGGATCTGGTCAGCCACTTTGGCGTTCAGTTGCATCTTCGCCTCTACGCCGATCTGCCGGCCGTCTTCATGCACGACCAGCACGTCGAAGCCCGCGGCTTCGGGGTAGCACGTCCAGCCGGGCAGCTCGTTGAACTCCTGGATGAACAGCGCGCAGAGGTCAGCCTCCTTTTCGATTTTCTCGATAGGCATTTTTCGTCCTTGCCGCTGTAGCGGCTGGCTTTGAATTGGGGGGTTACAGAGGTTTCAGCAAATCAGTGGCTCCAGTGCCAGCAGGCACCAGCAGTAGGCGGGGAGTTGTGTCATGTCCGCGCCTCTGAATTAAGCGGCGCGATCACATCCATCCGGAAAGAGGTTTCCGGGTGCTGCTTTGCGAGCGACCGAAGGTCAGAACGAGCCTCGACGAAGTCCGAATACCGCGCTGCGAACAATGGGTCCGAGGTGGTTTTCAGCTCGCCGCCTTCATCTTCGTCGCTTCGGACGCCAAGAAATCGGTCGCCAAGGGCGAAGAACACCATGATCACGTAGTCATTTTTCATCGCCGTCACCCCCTGCTGGCTTGAGTGCGGCCTTAGCAATCGACCCATCTTCGACAGATGCAGTACCTGCATCGTCATGCAGAAAGTTGACCGGCTCGCCACTGCATGTGTCCCAGGCATCAGGATCGGCCAGAAGCAAATGGTCGCCATCGGCATAGAACTTGAGAGCCTGCTCAAGACGATCCGCCCGCTCATCCGCTGCGGTCAGGCGCTGCTGCAATTCCTTCTCCCGGCGTTCGGCTGCAACGCAGCGCTCGGCCGCATCCAGAAACAGGCGGGCGGCGTTGTCGAAGTCGGAAGCCATCACAACGTCAGGCCCATGCGGGTCATAGCCAATCGTCGCGCCGGCCATTGAAAGCATCGTCACGACCTTGTATCGGTGAACTTCGTTCATGGGGGAGTCCTTGCCGGGCCATGCCCGGGCGGTGTGGTGCTACGATGGCCCCTTCCTCTAAATGGGCAGGACCATGACCAAGCACGATATTTACGATGAGATAGAAGGCTTTCAGGTTTGGAACTACATGGAGTGCGACAAGGACGAGGAAGGCCGGGAGACCTGGCGTATCAACGTCGAGGTGAAGCGTGGTGGTGAGGAGGTGGCGCCGGTTGTTGCGGGTGACCGAACCTATGTTGACCGTGGCCTGGCTCAGGTTGCTGGGCGTGAGGTCGGGGCCAGGCTGATTGCTGGGCATACAGGTCGGTAATAGGTGCGATCAGGCAGCGTAACTCGCCTCCGGCACCCAGTCAGAAAACCCAACCTTGGGCGCTCCGGTCTTGGGGTTCAGGATCGGCTTTTTCTTTGCGTCGATCAGGATGGCCTTGGTCCTGATCTTCAGGTCGCGGCAGACAATGCTCTTTCGGGCCATGTCCATAAACTGCTGTGCGTACTGGGGGGGCGTCGAACATAGGCGAGAGCCGAACGCATTTTTTGCCCGCCATGATCTTGGCCACCTGAACCTCCACCTCGGCCTCCCATTGTGAAACGGTCAGGTCGATGCGCTTACCGCCCTCATTTTTGAAGGTGGGCGTGTGCTCTTTGGCATCCTCTCGAGCCCAGTTCTCGCTCATTCCAAACACTGCAAAAGTGGTCATAGCTCTACTCCAGGCAGTCGAGGGCTTTCTGAAGTAGCTTGCTCACCGGCATCTCTTCATCTTCGTCGTGGTTCATTGCGCGCTTGATGTAGGTGCGAGCCTCTTCGGCATAGTCTCGAAGGCGATCCAGCTCGTCTTCGGCATCATCAGCCTGGCTTTCGAGGAGGCGGATATCATCGCGAAGACTTTCAGCCTCGGCACCTGGATCAATGCATTGCGCGGTAAGGCGTCGGGTCAGCTCTGCGGCAGCGGCGGGCTCAAGCGCTGCGTAGTGCAGGCACTCTTCGTCGCTCAAGGCACTTGCAGGGATGCTCATGGGTTATCTCCAAACGTGCGCCTGCCTTGACGGCCAGCGTGATTGATTTAAGGGTGGGTATTGTTTGGGGTAGGTCTTCGTGAGCGCTCCGTTAACGGCATGACCACGCTTTAAAGCCACCCCGGCTAGAGCCGCCCGGTCTTTCTCGCTATGGCTGGCCTGGCTGAGCAATCCGAAGTAGCTGTTGGCCGTCTCGCGCAAATCCTCGGCCGGCGCCGCTGCAGTTCGCTTGAGCGCCTGTGCCACTGATCGCTTTCGGGTGGTTCGCCGCCATGGTTTGATCACATGCCCAACGAAGTCGACGCCGCGATCAACCGGCTGCAGGATTGTTTTGGTGGGGTTTAGCCGCGCACCCAGGGTACCTAGAAACGCTTCGATCTGAGCCAGCCAGGCGTTGAGCTGTTGCGGTGACTCATGCAGCAGAACAAAGTCATCCACGTAGCGCACGTAGTGCTTGGCCCGTAATTGATGCTTGGCGAACTGGTCCAGTGCATCGAGGTAGACGTTTGCGAAAAACTGAGAGGACAAGTTGCCGATGGGTAGCCCGAGGCGTGCCGGTTGAGCTGTCAGCCGCTTGTGCTGCGGGACCCGACCAAACAGATGGCGCGGGCTTCTTGTTTCGAAGTTCTCGCGCGGGTCGTGCATCAGGATCTGCTCGGCCAGTGCAAGCCACCAGGGTTCAGTGATTCGCGCCGCCAGTTGCCGGCGCAATACCTGCTTGTCGATCGCGACAAAGAAGTTGGCCAAGTCGCACTTAAGGTAAAAAACCGGCTTAGACCAGTTTTCCGTGGCGCTCCTGATTTTCGATTCAAGGCGCTTTGCCGCGTACAGTGTTCCCCGCCCGGGAATGCATGCGCAGCTATCAGCAATGAAGCTGGCATAGAACCGGGGTGCAACATGGTTGTACAGCAGGTGGTGCACCACTCGATCCCGGAAGGCTGCCGCCCATACTTCGCGGGCTTTAGGGCGGGTGACCACAAAACAAATTGAGCGACCTGGCCGGTAATTGCCGGACATCAGGTCGTGGTGCAACTGAATCAGGTTCTGTTCCAGGCTCACTTCGAATGCCATAGCACTGTCGCTGTTGCGTTTTGAGCGTCGGCAGTCGTAATACGCCTGAACCAGATCCTGAAACTGATAGGGACCAACAGTCGAATCTGCGGACGGGGCGGACGCGGAGCTCGTTGTTCTTGTCGTTGTTGTTCTGATTGCCATCATCGAAGTTCATGTTGAATGCGTTGTTGGCTGAGCGCTGCGACCTGTCGTGCTATCTACGTCGCCAAGCCGAAGGCGGTGCCGATCAGCAAGGAAACTGCGCGAGACCTACGCGGACGCTTTAGACCGGCGGTATCTCTGATGCGCATGGCGGTGGACAGAGGGCCAGCGGCACGACCAGATTCAAATCGCACAGACCTGAAAGCCTTGACTCTCAGGTGGCGGGCGCGGTTGGGGTGGAGCGTTTCCAGGCATTGGCCTGTTTGCCTATTGAAGTGGTCACCTCAATGGCCTTGGCATGCTGACCAACGCTGATAAAGCGGTTCTCTTTGAACAGCCTCATCAGGAATTCAACCACCTGAACCTTTTCGACTAACAAGGTCAGGTGCGGGTGTTTGTCCCGGCTTGCGTTCGCCCTGGCAATCAACATCAACACGTCAATGCATTCGTCGATCACGCGCTTGCTGAGCTGCAGCTTTAAATCGCGCGGGATGTTTCGGGTGAGGTTTGTTGCGAGGTTTAGCAGGTCCATCGAGACTTTATAAATCTGCAAGTCCGTGTGCATAGCCATGAACAAAAGGCTCCTAACAGCAACCGGCCGCAAGCGGCCGGATTAAATAAGCGAATTAATCAATCAACAATTCTCTGCGGACGGGGCGGACGCGGAGCTCGACGTACTCGTCGCCGCTGGTCTGAGAGCCACCATCGAAGGTCATGAGGAATGCGTAGTCGGCTGAGCGCTGCGAACTCGACCAGTACCAGGTGTCTTTAAAGGCCTCCGCGTTACCTTCTTGGAAAGCTTCGATTGCTGTCTGAGCTGGAAGCTCTTCGGTGTACAGCAGCCCGATCGGAAAGCTGTTTGGGTTATCGCCGTCGCGGTTCCAGGCGTAGTTCTCCGCGATGGTTGGTTTTAGGTGGCGATACTGCAGCTCTTGTACGTCACGAGCTGGAATTGCCCAGTCGGTGAACCCTTCGATCTCAAGCCCCAACATCTTCTGTGCCAGCTCGCTGCCGGCGGCTGCCATCGACTCGGTGTTGCTGCGGCTGTCAGTGAAGCTGCTTGCACCTTCGATCAGAACCCCGCGTGCGCCCCAGGCGCCTTCCAGCTCGTGAGCCGCGCCTGCGGTGATGTTGATGTAGCGCTGGCCGTTTTCGACTGTGATACCCGAGAAGAACCCGCCACCATAGGCATGGCCGATGACGAGTAGGGGAGTTGGGGGCACTGCTTTAGCTGTTGCGGACATGGTGAACCCTCTTTTTCAGGCAACAAAAAAGGCGCTCATGCGCCCTGTAGCCGGTCTGGAATGAATGATTGAAGGATTAAATAAACAATCTGCGGACGGGGCGGACGCGGAGCTCGTAGTTCTTGCCGCTGGTGCCCTGATAGCCATCAGCGAAGTACATGCCGAACGCGTGGTAGGCTGAGCGCTGCGTGCTTGACCAGTACCAGGTGTCCTTGGCGAACAAGTCAGGAGCGTTTAGCCAGCAGTGGTACAACTCTGCTGCGGCGGGCAGGTAGAAGTTGTCATGCCCGTCAGCCGTGTAGCCTGTGGCAGCCTTGGCGGCTGGGTGGTCGCCTTCCATCAGGGTTACGGTGTTGGCAAAGCCATCGCGCTTGCTGGTGGCTTGCGACTCGCTCCCGCGCTCTCCCCATTCGTGGCTGCCAACGTCTTTTGCAGCGATGATCAGGTAGTGCGCTGCGACGTTACCGTGAGCAGCAACCAAGCCGCCGTTGTGACCGCCTTGGCCCGGCCAAAATTCGCCAAGTGCAGGCACGCTGATCGCGCTATCGACAGCAGAACTGCGCTTTACAGCGAATGGCTCAAGAGTGGTGGCGACGCTTGGGGTTTCGGCAGCAAGGAAGCTGATGTGCAGATTCTTGATCTGTATCAGAGGTGACTTCATTGTGGATCTCCGGATTATTTGCTGGGGCTTAAGGTGGAGCTTTAGTCGGATGCTCGTTTTAGTTGATCTGTGAGCTGGCTTGGCAGGCCGCGCAATATCAGCGTTCCAGCTTCCTTGTCGAACTCGATCTTTGAACCAAGGAGATGCTGCTCAAAGCTGATCGAAAGCCCCTCAGTGCGCCCGGTGAAGCGTCGGAACTGGTTCAGCGTGCGCTTATCCGCCGGAATCTCCGGCGACAGGCCGTAGTCCTTATTTCGGATGAAGTCATAGAAGGCTTTCGGGCGGTTTTCGTCGATCAGCTCAGACAGTTCGTCGAGGGTGATTGGTTCGCCGAGCTTGGCCTGGGCCATTGAGTAGCTGACCAGCGCCTGGGTCTTCTCGCGGGCCGATTCTTCCGGCACGTCTTCGCTCTCAACAAAATCGCTGAAAGCCTTGAGCAGGGTTCGGGTTTCGCCCGGGCCGTCAACACCTTCCTGGCAGCCGATGAAGTCGCGGAAGTACTCCGAGGACTTCTTGCCGGTTTTGCCTTTGATGTAGGACACGTACTGCCGTGAGTTTGGGTTATTGCGCCATTCCGTCAGGTTGATCCGGGCAGCCAGGGTGATGCTGCCGAAGTCCACGTGCTTGGAGGTCGTGACGGTCAGGTCGACGTTTACCGTGATGCTCTCGCTGTGCTGGAGCAGGCCGACAACCAGATAATCGGTCATGCCTTGCTGGTAGTGCGCGAACAGAACGTGGCCACCAACGGAAAGGTTTGACTCTTCCATCAATTTGGTCAGGTGTTCGACAGCGGTTTGGCTGAATTCGATGAAGTCACCGCCATCGTAAAAGCCCTTCAACCAGCCGCTGAAAGGATAGGCGCCTGATTCGGGATGAAAAAAGCCCCAACCCTTGCCCTGTTTGGCGTTGTACGCCTCGTTGAAGTCGTTCAGCAGGTTTTCAGTGGCCTGGGATTCGACCAGTTCCGCACTGCTGATGTGCAGCACAGCAGGGGAGCCGTCTGGCTTCTTGTCGATCTGGTGGATGATGCTGTGGCGAATAGGCATGGGTTTACCTCGGGATGGCGCCGCCCTCCGTGACCGGGCGGGGCGTGGTGGCTTTTGGGATGTTGGTTATCGGCGAGCTGTATCAGGCGCTATAGGCTTGATCGATGGTGTTTGCGTGAAGGCTTTGGCGCTTTCGGTACTCTTTCAGGGCCAACTTGTAGCTGGCCTTGGCCTCTTTCATGGTTGGAGCCCATTCCCCGGCAACCTCAAGCCGCTCGTAGGGTGACCAGTAAGAGGACGGGAACTCTCGGTATGGGCTGCCCCATGGGTAGCGAACCATCCAGTATTCGCGATTTGAATACTCTCCGCGCTGCTGGAACTGCGGCTTGTTGATCCCGAGAAACTGCGCGAAGTTTTCGTAGCAGTCGCCCACAGCGAGGTAATCTTCAAATTTGGTGCGCTTTGGCAGCGGCGGCATTTCGGCCGAAGGCCCAGCGTGTGCCATAACAGGCCGATCTGAGTCTGGGTGGGCTTGTTGTCCATGATGCTCTCCAGCGCAGGCGCCGCCCTCCATATCTGGATGCGCAGCAGGGAAGGGGTTGGGTTATTCGCCGTCTTCTTCGGCGTTCAGCATGAGGGATTCGACAAATCCGGCTTGTCGTAATTTCCGCGCCACGTCTTCTGTTATCTCGTAACCGTGGCGCTTAATTTTAAATAGCGGGGCGGATTTCTCAGGCCCCATTGAGTGGGCATGGGCAATCAGTCGCCAGATGGTCAGCCGGTCTTTCTTCTCGCCCAGTTCGGCGGTGAGCGCTGTAAGGCGGTCGCGCATTCCCTGTCGGAAGTAGTGGCGGATGATGTCGGACGGCCCTTTGATCTTCTGTGGCACCGCCAGCAGGTCATTGGCGCGGCCATTCAATACCAGCAGTTGCACCGCCTCGCTGAGTTCCTCGATCTCATGCCAGAGCATCAGTTCGTCGAGCATCTGCCGAGTGCCGTGCGGTACCGTGTGCCGCAACTCCTGCTCGCCCAGTTCGGCCCGCTTCTCGGCAAGCTTGGCCGTTCGATCTTTCTGCTCGGCTGCCATGGCCTACCTCTTCAATTCCACTGGCCGGCAAGTCCAGCCAGGTCTGTCGTTTGCGTTGCTGGATGCGAAAACGGTTTGTCTTACTCACGGGTGGCAAACCTCTAAAAGCTTGTACCTTGCCCCGGTGTAAGGCTTGGCAACCAGCAGGCGCCCTGGGTGACTGTAAATCGCCCATGGCTGCCCGCTGCAACCTGCCATCATCGCGGCATATTTGATAACGCTGAGCGCGTCAGTAGATTCGCGAGAGTGCATGCTTATGCACCGTTGATTGGGTGGAGCGGGGCGAAGGGTATGTCGTCGTCGAAATCATCAAAGCTCGGCGGCGCGCCTTGCTGGCTTTGCTGCGGTGCTTGTTGTTGAGGGCGCGACTGCTGGCGCGGTTGTTGAGCCTGTTGCTGCTGCGCCTGTTGTTGTGCGCCCTGCGGGGGCGCCCCTGCAAACTTGATTGCGATCACTCGTCCAGTCAGCTTGCTACCCTGGCTTCCGTCTTGCCGCCGAAATTCTTCAATATGCGCATCGTCAATCGTGAAGTGCATGAGCTGGCCGCGCACCAGGTATGGCGCCAGTGTTTCTGCTTGCTTGCCAAAAATTACAGCTTCGACCCACTGGGTTGGTTTTTTCCCGTCCTGGCCCTTTCGACCGTAATCACAGGCCAGGGTCAGGGAGATAACTGCGGTAGGGTTTTGGCCTGTGGTATAGCGAAGCTCGGCATCGCGACCAATACGGCCGATATCGGTAAGTTGTGGCATGTTTGCTCCGGATTAGGCTGCAATTCCGAGCACTTTATTCATGCGCTCATCAAGGATTTCGTAGAAGGTTTTAACGCGCTCAGCCAGCTTTCTGATCATGGCTTCGTCGCGATAAGCTCGTTTGATGAACAGGGGCATCCCTGGCCAGTAGCTCACGAAATCAATCCATTCACGCTCCGAGACCCATAGGCCCCCTTGGCATTGAGCAACGTGATCTTTTGGAATCTCATTGCCCAGAATCACGCCGACTTGAAATTTCGGCAGCTTGGTTTTGATTTCACATAGGCCATCTGAACCGATAAGCGAATCAGGTGAGTAACCGATTCCGTGATTTAGAATGATGGCAACTTGCTGGGTTGTGGCTCCGGTTTGAGCTTCAAACAACTGGCGGCCAGTACTTTCAAGCTCATGCCCGCGCTCAGTGTGGCGATTCCCCATAAAAGGATCAGCCGCTTCGCCAGTGATGCGTTCGCCGATGAGCGTATCCATGTAGGTAAACGCTCCCACGCCAAATCCCGCCTCCCCCTTACCATTGACCAGCAAAGCGTCCAGCTCTGAGCAGGTCACGATACCCAGGCGAAGGTTCAGCCACTCAGGCGTTCCTTGCTCTACATCGCTAATTACTTTCATTCTTCACCTGCCTTTTGTGCGGCTTCGTTGCTGGCGGCCGACTTTGTGAGCATGGCTAGCACCTGGTCGAATACTGCTTTTTCAACTGCGGTAGGCTTGCCGTGAATGCCCGCAAAAGCTGCCTTGGCTTTATCGCTGCATTTTTCCAGAAGCATTGCGAGCTGTGCGGCTTGGGCCGAGGTGACACGAGGCGTCACTGCGGCTGGCCCATTGCCATCATCGTCTTCGCCTGTTGTTGTGATGTTCAGCAGCAAGCCAGCGGTATAGCGCTTGCCGTAACTAACACTTGAGGCGACAGCTTGAACTCCGTTCTTGCTGCCAGTGGCGTCCACAGGCAATAGAATTGAAGTTTCTTCTCGGTGGCCAGCGCGATGGCTTAGCACCCCCTCAACTTCAATGCCTCGATCATTGCGCGGAGTGCGAAAGGTCAGGGCGAAGCCGTACTTAGCCATGACAGGCTTAATCATTTCGTTGATGTCCTCCCAGAGCGCGTATGTGCTTTGGATGCGACCGTTTTTGTCCTTGATGCCTCCGCGCTCGCCAATGACAGGCATTTCTTCCTGCATCTGGGACAGCGCGTCGTCGTACTGCTGTTTAGCCTGCTGAGCCTGGAAGCGCTCATGCATAGCCATTAAGCGTTCCATCTTGTCGATATCAGCCTCAGGGCTCATGGCCACTTGCTGAATGATCGACATAATCGTGGCTGCTTCGGCCTGAATGCTTGGCAAGCGCTCACTCTTGTCTGTTACCGCTAGATTGCTCATGGCGACCTCAGTATTTAATAGATATGGTTGGGATAAGCCCGCTTGCGACCAGCTTTACAGCCAGCCGAGCGCATTCTTCGCTCATGCCGTGCTGCATGAATGCTTCCTTTGCTGCCTTGTAGATAGCGCCTTTGTGGGCCCTGTCGGCTTCACGGGCTTCTGCCTGGCGGCGTTCTTCGTCCGCTGCCGCTTGCTGGCGGGCGACCTCTGCTTGGCGCGCACGCTCGACCGCTTCTTCTTGGCGTCGCACGGCATCAAGGCGCTCCTGTTCGGCTCGTTGTTCGGCGGCAATGCGATTGGCTTCGGCCTGTTCCATTTGCTGCTTGTGGCGCAGTTCGTCGTCGGCCTTCTGCTGAGCTGCGCGCTGCTCGGCTTCAATCTTTTCCCGCGCAGCCTGGGCGGCAGCACGTTCAGCTTGCTCGGCGGCCAGTCTTAGCTCCAGCTCGCGGCGCTCAGCTTCGGCCTTTGCTTCTGCTTCGCGCTTGATTGCCGCGTCACGTTCGGCCTGGGCGCGCTGCTCGGCTTCCACGCGTGCACGTTCTGCGGCAGCGCGGGCAATCTCTGCCTCGCGGTCGCGCTGGGCCTGTGCTTCTGCCTCAGCGCGCAGTCGTGCCAGTTCAGCCTGTTCAGCTTCGTATTGGGTGCGCTCGGCCAGCAGGGCGCGAAGCTTGGCCAAGGCCTGGTCTTTTGCCTGCGCAGCCTCGGGCAGGAACTCTTGCCAGCTATCGTCGATTGCGATCGCTTCAAGATTGGCGATTACCTGGGCGACGGTGACGGCTTGCGGCGTGGCGTCGAATAACGCCATGTCCTTGATTTTCTGGATGCCGTCGTTGTGCTTATCAACCCGGGCGTCTTCTGCCTTTTCCCAGTCAGTGAGCGGCTGGCGGGTCGCATCGCGCAGGGCATCCATGCTGGTGACGAATTCGCGCAACTCAGCCTCGACAACCTTCGGCATTTCCTTGAGGCGTTTCAGATATTCGCGGCCGGGTTTCTCAACAGCGGTCTTTGACTTGCTGACCTTGGCTGCCAGTGAGGCAATTCGCTCGCGGCCTTTACGGGTTGAGAGATCCGGGACTTCGCCGGTGACTTCTGCTTTCACCGCGTCGAAGAACTGGGCCAGACCACCAGCGACGTAGATGATTGGAGCGTTATCGGCGCTGATATCGTCGATGGTGATGATTTGCTGTTGTTGAGACATAAGGAATCCCCTGCTGCGGTGCTCGCAACCGTAAAGGGTTTGGGTTATTGAGCTTTGGCGAATGCCTGAGCCATTGTGGTAGGCGGAACAGCTTGTTTGACGACCTCCTCGGCGGCGACACATTCAGCGTGGTCAAACCATCCGAAATGGCATTTACCGACCTCAATACCCATTTGGCCGGCCAGCCACTGATAGGCGAGCGTCCGGGTTAGGCCTGCCTTTCGCATATGGTTGTGAAAGGCTGTCTTGCTGCGATTACGAACTGCCCGAAGCTTGTCGTCTGCGAGCGTTCCGAGAGGAATGTCCGTATCCGGGTGCAGGCCCACATATGCCCGGCAGCCATCACAGAGATAGGCATAGGGCCAATCCCCGTAGCTGCGCCCGTTGTAGATTTCAGAGTTGCACACCAGGTGCACTTCGCCATTGCAGTAGCGGCAGGTTGTTGGAGCAGGGATTGGATTCTTGACGCGTTTAAGTGCGCGGCGGCTGACGTGAGGCAGCGGAGCGGGCGCAGCAATGCGCTCGGGGGCGTTAGCCCGAGGATCGATTGGCATGATGGGTTACCTATTGGGTTATTCGGTCAGCGAAGGCGCTGAGCAGCATCAGAAAGCTGCAGAAGGAAAGGGCAGAGAAAGAGCCGCGCCAGATGAGTAGGCGCCGGGCGCGTTGGTGGGTGGTCATGGCGAACACATCGGCAGGCTGCCGTAGCAGTAGTAGCGCACCTCGGTGCCATCGTCGTAGTTCACCTCGCCCTCGGCGCCGCAGCCGCAAGTTTCCGTCTCAGGCTCATCCTGCTCCAGTTGCTCGTCGCGCTGGCAGTTCATGCCACCACAGTGCGGGCACTCTGTGTGGGTCAAGTTGCTGAATGGGCCGACCCAGCGAATGCCAGGCTGATTGCAGTTTCCGCAAATCATCACAGCTTCACCTCATAAGTGACTGTCCACTCGCCGCACAAGCAAGCGCGCTGGCTCCAGGCGTGAACGTTCTCTATAAAGCCCTGCTCGGCGGCGCGCAAAGCGTCTTGCCAGTCGCGGCCCTTGAAGACCATCAGAACGAGGTCGCTTGCCGGGCTGGTGCTGGGTGACAGTTCTTCAAGCTGCTCATCAATGAGCGATTTAACCGGGGCTGTGCTCACGCTGCCTCCTTGCGCGTAACCTTGTTCAGTCGTGCGCAGTAGTGGTCGAATTCAAGAAGGGTGATTGACCGATCGACAAGGAAGTCGGCGATCATTCGTTGAGCGGCCAGCGCTTGCTCGGCCGTGCTGGCGGCATGCTCCAGCCCCTCAAGCGCTTCGTCGATTTTGATGTGGGCGCTCATGATTCGCCGTCCTCAGCCAGGGCGATTAGCGCGTCACTGGCCAAGGGCCGGAGCAGGCGCTCAGCGATTTCGCCAAGCTTTCCCTGAGGATGGTCGCTGGGGCCCAGCAACTCGGCCGTGGCTGCCTTGTCGACCCGGCCACCGCTGTTTTCGATCAGAAGGCGCCCAAGGGAAGGCGTCACAATCTCGCCGTCGGCCAAGCGGCCGTTTGCATGCTCATCTACAGCCGCTTCCAGCTCGGCCACGGTAACGCCCTGAGCTTTGCGCATACGGCGCTGAAACTTCACATCGCAGCCCAGCAGCAGTTGCTCGACGGCGTTGTGCAGCCATTCTTCCCGCGCCACCTCTTGAGCTGTCTCGCTCACCGGAGGCGGCAGTTGTTCGTCATGCTCAAACTGAGCCTTGCGTAGTGCTGACATGATCGCCTCCAGGGTGGCGGGTTAGTCGTAGTAGCTGATAACGCGGTTGATGCTGTGCACCTCCATCACGTCGATGTGTTCAAGCTCTTCGATGGTTTCTTCAAACTCTTCAAGGTTGCCGTTTCGGTCGAGAGTGACGATTGCCCACTCGGTAACAGTGCGAGTGATCTTCGCTTTCACGCGGCGCGGCTTTGCGGTATCGCTCATGGCTACCTCCAGAGGGTGTTATTTGACTTGCTGCTCCTGCTTCGCCTGTCTGGCCTTGATGGCGCAGTCGGCGTGCTGGGTTCGCCAGCCACCGGCGTGGCGCTCAAAGTGGCCTTGGCCAACTTCAACCCGAAGGTTGCAGCGGTAGCAGGTTCCGGGGTGCTTGTTGCGCATGGCGGGTTACTCGGCGGGTGGGGCGGGGAGTGGCTGCCAGTGAGTCGGCGGGTTCTCTTCGGTGAATCCGCCGTCCCATGACAGCCAGAAAGGTTCGATTTCTTCGTACTCTGGGCAGCGGCAAGCGCCGCCGCAGTCGCCTGCATCCCGGAGCAGTTCGTCGCCAACTGTGTAGTGCCCAAGGGTCACGCGGGGCGGCACTGGAACGCCGTCAAACGTCTGACCGATTGAAGCGAGCAGCACTTCAGTTCCATCCATCGGCGCGCTGGCAATGTCCTTCCAATCGCTCATGGCGACCTCCAATTATGGGCAAAGTGGGCACCGGGCCGTCTTAGGCCTACGCCACCCCTTACCGCTGGTTACAGTTGAGTGGCCACAAGACAACTTGCAAAACCACCCTTGCTTGCCGTGGTCACCAGTGGCTTGTGGCAAGCCGACGACCTTCCGACGCTTTAGCATGGCGACCTCCAGTGTTTTGGGGTTAGGCGTCAGCGGCGATATCAGCGCGGATTTGAGCTTTGCGCTTCTCAAAGCGAGCGCTCCACGTTGGTTTGCCTTTAACTCGCCATATGGTTGCGCCGCGCTTGCGTAGCTTTCGGGCACGGGCGGGAGAGACTCGATTTCCCCATTTTTCTTTCCGATAAATCGACTCCCAATACTCGACTGTTTCCCGCTTGTCGTACTTGTAGTAGCGAGAGCTCGGCTTGTTACTGGCCAGCCAGGTGTCTACCAGCGCTTTCTCGACAGTGGCGCTACAAAACACGTAGCAACTTTCAAGTGATTCGCGAGTGCCAACCCCAACCTGCAAGGTCGGAACGCCGGGGTCACCGCCGCAGTCCCAGACTTGGCCCTTGCATTCCAGAGTTGAGCCGTCAGTGAGCTGAATCGTGAATGAGCGGCCTGCAAAAGCATCTCGCGTACCCGGCACGATCTTCATGAAGTCGAAGAAACCGTCATGACTGGAAACAAGCATGTTCCCGGCGCGCTCGTACACGCGGCGCGGCATTTCATCCAGCAGCAGGAATACTTGCCCCTGCTGGGTTTTGATCACGTCGAGGATATTTGGCATTTCGAAGACTCCATTCGTTTGTTCACCTGCATTACGGCAACACTCATTCCTCCCGCTGGTTGCCGATGGGCGCAGGGGTGAGTGTTGGCGTAATAGAAGTGGGGAGGTAGTAGGCGTCCGGCGCTTCCCGGAATGCGTCGAGTCTGGGCAGCAATGCCCTAGGACTCGCCTGCAGTACATCGTCTTTGCTTTGGTTGGGTCTACAAGCACCTGGCTGATGTGCGGTCACATCGTCGACCCTGCTTTTCTCACCTGCCAGGGTGATGAGCACAGCCTTCTGGCTTGCTACAAGGTGGGTATTGGTAGCTTGTGGCTCACTAGACTTGGGGATCTATTGCGATGGCCTTGGCTTGGGGGCGCCCGGAGGTATCTATAAGCAATTCAGCCCAGAGAACTCCGGACCGAATTTTAATTTTTTCACATATCAAATGGTTATGAGGATTGAAATTACACGCTTTTTTTATAGCTGCACACTAAGAAGGACTCTAGTCGGCGGTAGGTAACACCTCGGAGAGATTAGGAAAATTATCTTTGGAAAGAGGGGGTAGGCTTGAATCTACAGAACAGCTCATACCTGTGAATAGTGACCGATTTTGGGGCATCAATGGAGAGCTTAACGCGATCACCTGAAATCCCCTTAATTTGAATTGTTATATTATCACCTATGATAATGGATTCACCAATATAGCGTGCGATCGTCAACATGGTTGTCCCCATAAAATTTGATGCATGATATGAGAGTCATAGTACTAAGCAGAAATTCAATTTTTCATGAGTTTTTACAAAAATCAATTCTTGATTTAATAATTCTTGATGCTGAATAGCTTCAGCTTAGTTGTATCGATTCAGCATCAGTTGATATGCATGTAGCTGCAGCTGAATTCTAGTAATCATCATCCCCAAACCCGCTCAGCGAACGGGCTTCAGTGATGCCTACCAATCAAGCAGCGCTATCAGTCAAACGTTCTGCCTGGATACGCTTGTAAATCTCCTCCCGGTGCACTGAGACAGTTTCCGGGGCGACAACGCCAAGCTTCACTTGCTGGCCGCTTACGCTCAGCACCTGCACGCTGATGTTGTCGTTGATGCGGATGATTTCGCCTACGCGGCGGGTGAGTATCAACATGGTCCTTCTCCTTGTTGGGTGGTTTTCCCTCTGCCACCGATGCGGAGGCAGAAGTGAAAAGGCCCATCATTTAGCTACGCTCTGTCTCGCAACATTGTTCGTAATGCGCCATGGCAATTGGCAGGTGATAGCTATCCAACGGCCACTTACTAACCTTGCAGCCTTGGCCAGCCGGGCAATGAAAAACGAATAGTTCGCCAGCGTTTTTATCCATTTCCATGCTCACTTGCGCGCCGCTTGTGAAGTCGTCTTTGATGATGATCATTTCGTTCGCTCCGGTAGTGTTCCCGCTGCACCCGGGTGACCAGGTGCAGAAGTGAATTCCCCTTCATGCTGCAAATAGCTCCTGTTGACTTGGTTGAGGCATCAGGTAGGCCGCCAGCTTCTCGTCCGGCCATTCCGTTACGTCGAGCCAGTCTTGATGCTCATGCGCAATCTCTGCCGGGTGAAGCCAGCGCCCTCGCTGCCTGTCCGGGCTGATGCAGAACTTGAGTCCTTGATCTTTCAGGCACATTCCTCATTCCTCCGTTGTTTTCCCAAAACGCCCGGTCGCCCGGTCGCCCAGGCGTTTCGGTGAAAGTCACTGTTGTTTGGGGTTGCCTGTTTTTGCAGGGGCAGGCTCCCTGTTTCCTCGCTTTCCACAGTCGAGGGAAACCGTCTAGGATCTGGGGTCCACAGTCGAAAAAAGGAATACAGTTATGGCGGAGTACATGGTGCGGGTTGAGATATACAAGGCGAACAGCGAAAGCTATGAGGAGCTTCACAAGGCATTGGAAATGCTAGGTACGAAGCGAACAGTTCAGGGCGATAGCAAGCTTCTGAAGATGCCTGATGGAACATACTTTGGAACAAGCAGCCTCACTGCGGAGCAACTGAGAAAAAGAATTCACGAAATGGCTAGGCCCTTTTCGCACCCGTCCGACCCATCAATTTTCGTCAGTCAATCAGTAGATTGGTCTGCTTGGTTGAAACCTGCCTGAGTTGAGTTTCCGCCAGAGAAGGCTTTGCCCTTTGGCATTTCGCTAACCCAATAGGCCAGGTGATTCGAAGCGATAGCGAAAGCCTCATCGAAGCTGACGCTTTCGTCCGTCGCTATCTCCTGAACGATCTGCCGAAACCGTTCTATTTGCTGCTCATTCATCATCATTACTCCTGTTATTTTCCGAAAGCGCCTGATACAGGCGCTGACGTGAAAAGCACTGGTGTTGTCGCTATGCGTCTTTCGGCTCAAGTGCATGCTTGATCCGCAGGTTTTGATCGGGCGTGTAGATCGGGTTGCACGTACTGCAATGGCCGGATACCGCAATCTCAATCCTGGACTGAGCCGTGTCAGCGGGGCGCAAGCAATTCGGGCAATGCTCATCGTCAGCAGACTCGATATCTGCGTGGCTCAGGATGCATTTCTGTGCATCAATCTCCTCATCGTGTGAGTCATCACAGATGGGGCAGAAGAACCTTTCAATGACACCAGGCATGCAGCACTCTCGCGCTCCATCCTCGTCGTCATGCATCTCGTTGCACGCATCGCACTCGTACTTGATCACCACTCCCTTTGCCATGGCGCTTCTCCAGTTGATTTCCCAATGCAGCCTGTCGCCAAGCTGCATCAGTGAGGTTTGGTGCCCGGATATTTACCCACGCCGAGCCGTGCTAGCCTCTCAAGTCCCTACAACTGTTGAGGCGATACCGCATGAACATAGAGCTTCAGTGCAGCGACTGCGGCTGCAAAGACTTCAAGCACCCCGACGACCTGAATGATGACTCGATCATCATTTGCGACGACTGCGGTGCATCCTGCCCCTACGGAGAGCTGCGCGATGAGGCTCTCGCCAAGGCGAAGGATTTTTTCGATTGGAAATTCAGGAATATCTTTAAGAGCTGATATATCTGCCCGCATGGATTCGATCAGCGCGATTGCTCCCGTCGCATCGACTTCGATTTGAAGCTTCGATGTTTGCATTGGCTTCTCCTGCTTTCCGCGTGGCCCTGACATAGGGCCACCTGGAGAGCATCCGGCCCACACTTGGCGGGCCGGTAATCTCTAATCCTTGCATAGGTCAACGGTCGCTTTCCCGTTGATGCCTTTCAGCGCGACACGGGATCAAGGTCCCAAGGCCAAACGCTTACTCGCCATCACGCAGCCTCTCCAGCTACGCCCTCCGAATGAGGTCTCCTATGCCCAGCGCCGACATATGGTCGAATCGCTGCGTACCGTTGCGCGGTACGTCCGCTGGCTATGCATCGGCCAGCTCGGCGTTCATCAGGTTGTTAAAGAGCGGTGTTGCCGGTCTTGCGAGCCGGTGTTGCTTGGCTTGGAATGAACAATACCTCCGGTAATGTAGATTGGCAATACCGGCGGTCATATTATTTTTGGGCAGGCACAAAAAAGCCCGCGTTGAGCGGGCTGCATTTGAGTTCTGCGCTTTGGCAAGATCAGTCTTTGTAGGACAGCTCGCCGAAAATGGAATGATTAACCCTGATATGCTTCAGCGCCTCGACGGCCTCTGCCTTTTCTTCGTAGGGCCCGATCACCACAACCGCGCCGTCGGGGTGGGCGCAGGGCAGTCCTTCGTCGCTGACAATTTTCTGGGTAGCATCAAATTCCATACCTGGCCGACAAGGAATGCGGATGGTCCAGCCAGTGGCTGGCACGTAACGCGCCGTCGGCTCAACATCCGCGCCGCAATGTTTGCACTTAACAGCTGCAAGTTTGATGGTCTCAGCACAGAGCGGGCAGGGACGCGTATCATTGACGGCGGGAACTGAAGCCGCCGGAGCAGCGGCTCTGCCACCAAAGATCAACATGATCAGGCCTGCCAGGGCAATCATCCCGCCCACAATTGCATGCAACTGACGGTCAGCCATCAGCCCGAGATTATTTACTCTGCCCAGGCCGGTGGAAACCGAAACATCCATGCTCAGCGCAAAGACCAGCCAGCAAACCCCCACAATCAGGATAAACGTACCGAAACCTTTCATTGGGTCCCTCCCTAAATTAGGGCTGAACTTTATCATTCGTGGTGTACGGCCACCAATGGGAGGGCGATGAGGCCAAGACCTTCGGCTAGTGCTATGCCAGCTATACGCTTATGGCCTATAAAGCTTCATTGGCGCAGGCGGGGAGGGAGAGAGTAGCTAAGGCATAAAAAAGACCCGCAATTAGCGAGTCAAGCCGGGTCGGAGGGGCATGGTCACCCGGCATTTAAAAGTGTAAGTGGCGCCTTGAGGAGTGCAAGCTGGCAATCAGCCCAAGCGCAGACACAAAAAAGCCCGCTTTGAATCGCCCCTAGTTTCGTAGACACCTCCAAGCCTTAAAATGAGGCCCATTAGGAGGTGCCATGAGCAACCAGCGATATCCCGAAGAATTCAAAATCCAGGCGGTCAAACAAGTGACCGAAAAGAA
>NZ_JYLD01000009.1 GCF_001043025.1 Pseudomonas helleri
TCGGTTGGCACGTACTGATTGGTCGTCGTATTCTTTTTCATGGACTCGCCCTCGCTGTCGTTGGCTTCTAATAGAATGCCACCGTGGCGCACAGACGCCTCGGCTTGGGCGAGTCCATGTAATTACAGGGAATGTCGCCAACCCTGTAGTCGCGATTTAGTCAGCCAGACGCCAGGTAGTGCCACCCTTGCCGTCTTCCAGCACAACGCCCATTGCCGTGAGCTGGTCGCGGATGCGATCCGACTCAGCCCAGTCCTTGCCCGCGCGCGCAGCCAAACGAGCCGCAATCAAAGCATCAACTTGCGCCGCATCAACTCGCCCTTCAGCGCCCGCCTGCAAAAAGTCATCGGCTTCGAGCTGCAATACACCCAGCACATCGGCCAACTCTTTAAGACGCGCTGCCAAACCGGCCGCCGCCAATTCGTCCGACTCACGCAAACGGTTAATCTCGCGAACCATTTCGAATAGCACCGCACAGGCTTCGGGCGTACCGAAGTCGTCATTCATCACTTGAGTGAAGCGTTCTACAAACGCCTCACCACCGGCCGGCGCCACTTTCGGCAAGCCTTTGAGTGCGTGATAGAACCGCTCAAGCGCCGCTTTCGCGTCCTTGAGGTTGTCTTCGGAGTAATTGATCGAGCTACGGTAGTGGCTGGAAACCAATAGGTAACGCACCACTTCCGGATGATATTTCTCCAGAACGTCGCGAATGGTGAAGAAGTTGTTCAAGGATTTGGACATCTTCTCGCCATTGATGCGAATCATCCCACAGTGCATCCAGGCATTGGCGTAGGTTTTACCCGTGGCCGCCTCGCTTTGGGCGATTTCGTTTTCATGGTGCGGGAATTCCAGATCGCTGCCGCCGCCATGAATATCGAAGGTCTCGCCCAGGCAGCAGGTCGACATCACCGAGCACTCAATGTGCCAGCCCGGACGCCCTGGACCCCACGGCGACTCCCAGCTTGGCTCGCCCGGCTTGACGCCTTTCCACAGCACGAAGTCCAGCGGATCGTCTTTGGCCTCGTCAACTTCGATGCGAGCACCGATGCGCAAGTCTTCGATCTTTTTGCGCGACAGCTTGCCGTAGCCCATGAACTTGGCAACGCGGTAGTACACGTCACCATTGCCGGGAGCGTAGGCGTAGCCCTTGTCGATCAAGGTCTGGATCATCGCGTGCATGCCGGCGATATGGTCGGTGGCACGCGGCTCCATGTCCGGCTTCTTAATGTTCAGCAGGGCTTCGTCTTCATGCATCGCGGCGATCATGCGCTCCGTCAGCGCTTCAAACGTTTCACCGTTTTCATTCGCACGATTGATGATCTTGTCGTCGATATCGGTGATGTTGCGCACATACGTCAAATCGTAACCGCTAAAACGCAACCAGCGCGTCACCAGGTCGAAGGCAACCATGCTGCGACCGTGACCCAGGTGGCAGTAGTCGTACACGGTCATGCCGCACACGTACATGCGCACCTTGTTGCCATCCAGAGGCTTGAAAACTTCTTTGCTCTTGGTGAGCGTGTTGTAGATCGTTAGCACGAGCTCTTCCTTAAAACTTGATCACTGGCCCCACGAATCACGCAGAGTCACGGTACGGTTGAATACCGGCTGACCTGGTTTCGAGTCCTTGATGTCTGCGCAGAAGTAACCTTCGCGCTCGAACTGGAAACGGTCTTCCGGCAGTGCATTGCCCAGCGAGGGTTCAGCACGACAACCGGTCAGCACTTGCAGTGAGTCAGGGTTGATGTTTTCCAGGAAGCCAGCGCCATCCTCGGCCTTTTCAGGGTTCGGCGAACGGAACAGGCGATCGTACAGACGCACTTCACACTCGACGCTGGCAGCCGCCGGCACCCAGTGCACCACACCTTTGACCTTGCGGCCCTCAGGGTTTTTGCCCAGGGTTTCAGGGTCGTACGAGCAGTGCAGCTCAATGATGTTGCCGTCAGCATCTTTAATCGCTTCATCGGCACGGATCACATAGCTGCCGCGCAGACGCACTTCGCCCGCAGGCTCAAGGCGCTTGTAACCTTTTGGCGGCTCTTCCATGAAATCGTCACGATCGATGTAAATCTCACGCGCGAATGGCAGCACGCGCACACCCATGTCTTCTTTAGGGTGGCAAGGCAGCTCAAGGTTTTCGACCTTGTCTTCAGGGTAGTTGGTGATGATCACTTTCAACGGGCGCAGCACGCACATGGCACGCGGGGCGCTGTGATCGAGGTCATCACGGATGCTGAATTCCAGCATGCCGAAATCCACTACACCGTCCGAGCGGTTAGTGCCGACCATGTCGCAGAAGTTGCGGATCGACTTGGGCGTGTAACCACGACGGCGGAAACCCGACAGCGTCGACATGCGCGGGTCGTCCCAACCGTTCACGTGCTTTTCATCCACCAGCAGTTTGAGCTTGCGCTTGCTGGTGATGGTGTAGTTCAGGTTCAGGCGCGAGAACTCGTACTGACGCGGCTTGCTCGGCACCGGCAGGCTGTCGAGGAACCACTCATACAGAGGGCGATGGCTTTCGAACTCCAGGGTGCAGATGGAATGGGTGATGCCTTCGATGGCGTCCGACTGACCGTGAGTGAAGTCGTAGTTCGGGTAGATGCACCACTTGTCACCGGTCTGGTGGTGGTGGGAATGGCGGATGCGATACATGATCGGGTCGCGCAGGTTCATGTTCGGCGAAGCCATGTCGATCTTGGCACGCAGCACGCGGGCGCCGTCCGGAAATTCACCGGCGCGCATGCGGGCGAACCAGTCCAGGTTCTCTTCGACCGAACGGTCGCGGAACGGGCTGTTCTTGCCTGGCTCGGTCAGGGTGCCACGGTATTCCTTGGCTTGCTCAGGACTCAGGTCGTCGACATAGGCCTTGCCAGCCTTGATCAGCTCGACCGCCCAGTCATGCAACTGATCGAAATAGTGCGATGCATAGCGCACTTCGCCAGACCACTGGAAGCCCAGCCACTTCACGTCGCTTTCGATCGCGTCGATGTATTCCTGGTCTTCCTTGGCCGGGTTGGTGTCGTCAAAGCGCAAGTGCGTAACGCCGCCAAATTCCTCAGCCAGGCCAAAGTTCACGCAAATGGATTTGGCGTGGCCAATGTGCAAGTAGCCGTTAGGCTCAGGCGGGAAGCGGGTCACGATCTGTTGGCATTTACCCGATTCAAGGTCCGCCTGCACGATTGGGCGCAGAAAATTGGCCGGTACAGCTGGGCCAGCCTTTGGATTCAGAGTGGGGTCGACAGTGGGCTTGCTCATAGGATCCTTGAACGTAACGGGTGCGCGGCCTGGAGCGGCCGACGAAATCAAAGCGCCTATCATAGCCGATGCTGTCAAGTCCCTGACAGAGCAGGCGACCAATCAAAGCAATTGAAATAGGGCTTTTAGCCCCCATATCGCAAAAACACCATCGAAATGCTCTGCGGTCAGGCTAAACTTCGCCCGCGGCTGTATCTACCCAGCCCAACCGGGGCTGACGGTGTCATACGATTTCCTCGCCCAACGAATTCTCTGATAGAGCGATAACGACATGTCAAAAGTAAAACTGACCACCAACCACGGCGACATCGTGATTGAACTGAACGCTGAAAAGGCGCCAATTACTGTCGCTAACTTCCTCGAATACGTAAAAGCCGGCCACTACGAAAACACTGTTTTCCACCGTGTAATCGGTAACTTCATGATTCAGGGCGGCGGTTTTGAACCTGGCATGAAAGAAAAGAAAGACAAGCGCCCAAGCATCCAGAACGAGGCGGATAACGGCCTGTCGAACGACAAATACACCATCGCCATGGCTCGCACCATGGAGCCGCATTCGGCTTCCGCGCAGTTCTTCATCAACGTGGCTGACAACAGCTTCCTGAACCACAGCGGCAAAAACGTTCAGGGCTGGGGCTACGCAGTGTTCGGCAAAGTGACCGAAGGCCAGGACGTTGTTGACAAGATCAAAGGCGTTTCGACCGGTTCCAAAGCGGGCCACCAGGACGTACCGGCAGAAGACGTGATCATCGAGAAAGCCGAGATCGTTGAGTGATACTGCTGATTTCAGATTTGCATCTGGAAGAGGAGCGCCCGGACATTACCCGGGCGTTTCTGGATTTCCTGTCCGGGCGCGCGCGCTCGGCACAGGCGCTGTACATTTTGGGAGATTTCTTTGAAGCCTGGATCGGCGACGATGCAATGACGCCCTACCAGCGCTCCATCTGCGAAGCGCTACGCGAATTGAGTGACAGCGGTACGAAGGTATTCCTGATGCACGGCAATCGCGATTTTCTGCTCGGCCAGGCCTTTTGCAAGGCGGCTGGCTGCACCCTGCTTAAAGACCCGAGCGTGGTCGATTTCTACGGCGAGCCGGTTTTATTGATGCACGGCGACAGCCTGTGCACCCGCGACGAAGCCTACATGCGTATGCGACGCTACCTGCGCAACCCGGTGACGGTGTGGATCTTGCGCCACTTGCCGTTGAGCACTCGCCATAAGTTGGCGCGCAAGCTGCGCAGCGAAAGCCGTGCGCAAACCCGCATGAAAGCCAACGACATTGTCGACGTGACCCCCGAGGAAGTACCGCGGATCATGGAGCACTTCGGCGTCAAGACCCTGATCCATGGCCACACCCACCGCCCCGCGATACACAAATTGCAACTTGGCGATTACGCCGCCAAGCGCATCGTACTCGGCGACTGGGACAAACAAGGCTGGGCCTTGCAAGTGGATGAACAAGGCATGCAACTGGCGCCGTTTGAGTTCGTCAATTCGCAACTGGCGCTACCTCACGCCACCCAATAAACACTGCCCACTGTAGGAGCGAGCTTGCCTCGCGATCTTTTAAAAGATCAAAAGATCGCGAGACAAGCTCGCTCCTACGAGGTTTGCGTCCAATCAGGCGTTAATGCCCGCTCGCTGCCGGTCCTGGCTTGGCGGCAAATGGCGGCTTGGCCAGCCATACCAGCAAGATCAAGCCCATAAACATCCAGCCCATCAGCGTGAAGTAGTCCACGGTCGAGAGCATGTACGCCTGGCTGGTCAGCACTTGATCGAGCTGGGCATACGCCTGGTTGCTCGCCCCACCCAAGCTGTCCAGCGCATGCCGGGTGACCGGATCATAGGTACTCAAGCTTTCACTCATGTAGGCATGATGCTGATCGGCACGACGAATCCAGATCCAGGTGGTCAGGGACGCAGCAAAACTACCGCCCAATGTCCGCAGGAACGTGGCCAGGCCCGCGCCGTCAGCAATTTGATGAGGCGGCAAGTCCGACATCAAAATGCTCAAGGTCGGCATAAAGAACAGCGCCACCCCGATCCCCATAAACAGTTGCACCAGTGCAACGTGCTGGAAGTCGACCTCATTGGTGAAATCGGCACGCATAAAGCAGCTCAGGCCGATCGCCAAAAAGGCCAGCCCGGCCAGCAGGCGCAGGTCGAACTTGTTCGCGTACTTGCCCACAAAAGGCGACATCAATACCGGCAAGATCCCAATCGGCGCCACCGCCAAGCCCGCCCATGTCGCGGTATAACCCATTTGAGTCTGCAACCATTGCGGCAAGATCAGGTTGATACCGAAGAACCCGGCATAACCCAGCACCAACACGATGGTGCCGATACGGAAGTTGCGGTAGGCAAACAGGCGCAGGTTCACAATCGGGTGTTTGTCAGTCATTTCCCATATGACAAAAGCCGCCAACGCCACCACAGACAACGCCGTGCCCATCAGGATGAAGTTGGATTCGAACCAGTCCAGGTCATTACCCTTGTCGAGCACAATCTGTAGCGCGCCGACGCCAATGATCAGCGTAATAAGCCCTACGTAGTCCATCGGCTGACGAGTAATCACCACCGGCCGCGCCTTGAGCTGCTGACGCACCACCAGCACCGCAAAGATGCCAATCGGGATGTTAATAAAGAAGATCCATGGCCAACTGTAACTGTCCGTGATCCAGCCACCCAAAATTGGCCCGGCAATCGGCGCCACCACCGTGACCATCGCCAGCAATGCCAATGCCATCCCCCGTTTCGCTGGGGGGTACACCGCAATCAACAAGGTTTGCGTCATCGGATACAGCGGCCCGGCCACCAGACCTTGCAGCACACGAAAACCCACCAGCTCAGGCATGGACGTCGAAATACCGCACAAGAATGAAGCCAGTACAAACAGCACCGTGGCCCACAAAAACAGTTTCACTTCGCCAAAGCGCCGGCTCAACCAGCCCGTCAATGGCAACGCAATCGCGTTACTCACCGCAAAAGAAGTAATAACCCACGTACCCTGCTCCGAACTCACCCCCAGGTTGCCGGAGATGGTCGGCAAGGCAACGTTGGCGATGGTGGTGTCGAGCACCTGCATAAAGGTCGCCAGCGACAGGCCAATGGTGGCGAACAGCAGGCTGGGCGGGGTAAAAGACGCGTTTGTGCTCATCGCAAATCCTTTAAAACCAAGGGGACAGCCCCGCCAGTGCAGCGGGGCTTATGGATTGGCGAATTAGCGTTGGGCGGCGGAATTGCCCGCCACAGCGCTGTTGCTTTCAATCAGGCGGGAAATCAGGGTGTCTGCTTCAGCCAGCTGTTGCTCGTACACGTTGGTGGTGAACATCGCCTTCTGCGGCGGCTGTTGCGCCAGCACCGGGCCGCTCTGGTCATGCAGGTTCACGTCAACCGTGGTCGACAGCCCGATGCGCAGCGGGTGCTTGGCCAGCTCATCGGCATTGATGTGGATACGCACGGGAACACGCTGAACAATTTTGATCCAGTTGCCGGTCGCGTTTTGCGCTGGCAACAGGGCAAACGCGCTGCCGGTGCCCGCACCGATGCTGTCGACGGTACCGCTGTACTTGACGTTGCTGCCATACAGGTCCGATTCAATTTCAACCGGCTGGCCAATGCGCATCTTGTCCAGTTGGGTTTCCTTGAAGTTGGCGTCGATCCACAGCTGGTTAAGCGGGATAACTGCCATCAACGCGGTGCCTGGCTGAACCCGCTGCCCCAATTGCACGGTACGTTTGGCGACATAGCCGGTCACCGGCGCAATCAACGTGGTGCGTGCGTGTTCCAGATACGCCTGACGCAACTGCGCAGCGGCGGCCAGCACATCCGGATGGTTGGCAATGGCCGTGTTGTCTACCAGCGCGCTGGTGGTGTCGAGTTGCTGCTCGTTATTGCGTAAGGCACTTTGTGCAGACGCCAGGTCATCCCGCGCATGGGACAGCTCTTCTTGGGAAATAGCCCCGCTTGCTGCCAGGTTTTTCCGGCGATTGAAGTTGTCCTGGGCTTTTTGCACGGCGACTTTTTGCGCCGCCACCTGCGCTTTGGTACCGCTTACGTTACTGAACAGGCCGCGAACCTGACGCACCGTACGGGCCAAGTTGGCTTCGGCGCTCTGCAAGCCGACCAGCGAATCGCTCGGATCAAAGTTAAGCAGCACCTGACCTTCATGAACCAGATCGCCATCATCGGCGCCGATGCTCACCACCGTCCCCGCCACCAACGGCGTGATTTCGACCACGTTGCCGTTGACATAGGCGTCATCGGTGCTCTCGCTCCAGCGGCCATACAACTCATGCCAGCCCCAGACGCCCAGGCCGACCAAGATGACCAAAATGGCCAGGCCACTCAGCCAGAGTTTACGTTTACGCTGATTACCAGCGTCCTGATTGTGTTGCGCTTCATTCGGTGTTTGCACAGTAGCCATGACGATTACCTAAATTATTCTGCCAGGGAGGCTTGAACAGGAACGGCCGCAGCCGCATTGCCGGGCTCAAAGCCACCGCCCAGGGCTTGCATCAGTTGAATCGAAAGCGTGATCTGCTCAGCATTCAGGTCAGCCAGCTGGCGCTGCGCCTGGAGCAATTGCTGCTCGATGCTGAGGACATCCAGGTAACTGCCGATGCCGGATTCGTAGCGCTGTAATCCCGAGTCATACGACTGCTGGGCAATATCAGCCGCACGCTTCTGAGTGCTGACCTGCTCGCTCATGGCGTTCAATTGCTCGAGGGTATCGCTGACATCACCGAGGGCGGCCACCAGCGTCTTGTTGTACTGCGCGACGGCCAGGTCGTAATTGGCGTCTTCGGCATCCAGCCCGGCACGCAGACGGCCGCCGTCAAAAATCGGCAGTGAAATGGCCGGGGCGATGCTCATAAAGCGGCTGGCCGAACCAAACAGCGCATCGCCCAGCAACGACTGAGTCCCGGCAGCGGCACTCAAGTTGAGGTTGGGGTAAAAACGTGTTTTGGCGGCGGCAATATTTTTACTGGCCGCTTCGACCCGCCAGCGTGCCGCCACAATATCGGGGCGACGGCCCAGCAACTCGGCGGGCAATGTACTCGGCACAGCCACGGCGGCGGGGGTCAAAATCTGCGGCCGGGCAATCTCGAAGCCACGGTCCGGGCCTTTGCCCAGCAACACGGCCAGGGCGATATGAGCGCTCTTGACCTGTTTCTGTGCATTGATCACCTGCTCCTGGGAGCTGGCTTCCAGGCTTTCGGTCTGCTGGTACTGATAGTGGCTGTCGATACCGGCCTGCAACCGCTGCTTGCTCAAATCGAGCATTTTGCGGGTGCGCTGAAGGTCATCTTTCGACAGATCCAGCACGCTGTAGGCATGCCCCAGATTGCTGTAGGCCTTTGCCACATCGGCCGCCAGGGTCAGGCTCGCAGCATGGCTGTCGACTTCGGCAGCGCGGGCTTCGCTCAAAGCCGCTTCCCAGGCATCCCGCTGGCCGCCCCACAGGTCGAAGGTGTAATTGAAGGTCAGACCGATGTCTCGCACCGTGTCATAACGACCGCCCTGGCCGGTTGGATCCTGGGAGCGCGACAGGCGCGAGCGCGTCACATCGGCCTCGGCGTCCAGCGTCGGCATGCGTGCCGCATTGGCAGCGCCGGCGGCGGCAGTGGCCTGATGCGCACGGGCACTGGCTATCTGCATGTCCGGGCTGTCACGCAATGCCTCGTCGACCAAGCCATTCAACTGGCTGTCGCCCAAGCGCTTCCACCAGTCCTTTTGCGGCCAGGCTGCCGGGGTCACATTGATGCCCTTGAGGGCTTGAGCGGACTGGAGGCTTTTCGCATCCAGGCGCGTGCCTTCGGTGGTCAAACCGCTGTAGCTGGCACACCCCGCCAGCGCAAGGGACACACACATCAGGCTTAAGCCTGTTCGTAGCGTTCTGTTGCTCATTTTTCACCCAAGCGCATGATGGTGATCGGATCCCCGGCCGCCAGCAGTATTTTTTTAAGAATATCTTCCAGCGTTTGCAGCTCTTGCGGGCTGATCTCGCCCGCCAATTGATTCATTGCATTGGTACCGATAATCGGTAGTTCATCGGCCAGCGCCAGGCCGTCATCGGTCAGCACAAGGCGCACCTGACGCCGATCAGCTTCCGAGCGTTGGCGAATCAAAAGATTTTTCTGTTCCAGGCGATCGAGCATGCGCGTCATCGAGCCGCTGTCCAGGGACAGGTGGCGGCACAGCTCGGCCGGGGTATCGACCGCGTACTGAGCCATGATGATCAGCACCTTGAACTGCGCGGCGGTAATGCCGTAAGGCTCCATGTGCGTGTCGATGATGCGATCTTTAAGCAGCGCTGCACGTCCCAGTAACAAACCCAGGGTGCAGTTTCGAAAGGTATCGGGGTGGAAGTGTTTCATCAGGGCACCAGAAAGCTGCCTAAGCAGTAATGTAACCAAATACTACTGCTTAGGCAGCTAATGTCAAGATTATAAATAGCAGGCTAACTATTTAGTCGTAACTGTAGGAACTGCCGCAGGCTGCGATCTTTGAAAAATCAAAAGATCGCAGCCTTCGGCAGCTCCTACGGTCAGGTATCGAACACAGAAAGCCGTAGCCGGTAAATCGGCGACTTAAGGCTGAGCGGGCACGCCGCTGTGGAAGCGGAATTCAACATCGGGGGTTTCAATAAGCTCTTGCTCGGCCGCCCTCACCCGCTCAATGACTTGAGCAATGTCTTTGGCGTCGCCGTATTGATAGGCCAGTTTCAAATAGCCCTGAAAATGACGGGCCTCGCTTTTGAGCAGGCCGTAGTAGAACTTGCCGAGTTCTTCGTCCAAATGCGGCACCAACGCTTCGAAACGCTCGCAACTGCGCGCTTCAATAAACGCCCCGACCACCAACGTATCCACCAGCTTTACCGGCTCGTGGTTACGCACCACTTTGCGTAAACCCGAGGCGTAACGGCCCGCCGACAACTGGCGCAATTCGATTTTGCGCTTTTTCATCAAGCGCATGACCTGCTCGTGGTGCACCAGCTCTTCACGGGCCAGGCGCGACATCATATTGATCAGGTCAACGTGCGAGTGGTACTTGGCAATCAGGCTCAACGCCGTACTGGCGGCCTTGAATTCGCAGTTTTTGTGGTCGATCAACAGGGTTTCCTGATCGGCCAATGCAGCAGCGATCCAGCCGTCAGGGGTACGGCAACCCAGAAACTCATGGATTTCAGGAAGGTTCATCCACGCACTCCCGAACACTGGAGATTGCACAACGGGCCGAACGTGTTTTGAGGTATCGCTGACATGAGGCTCACAAAGGCTGGACGAGGCGAAAGGCGCCGATTATACGGGCCATGTGCCACAGCACCAACCGCGCAACTTGATATGCATCAACGTCCGAATTACTGATGAGCAACTATAGTGCTCGCATCCACCCTTATTGCACATGGAGTGAACGGTCATGCAAACCATACGTAGCCTGTTGGTCGTCATCGAGCCCCATCTGATGGAAAGCTTCGCCCTCAAGCGCGCCAAAGAAATCGCCAAAGCCTCCAAAGCGCATTTGCACCTGTTGATCGGCGACAAAGAGCACGATCACTCAGCCTTGCTCAATGTCCTGACCAACAGCCTGATTACCGAAGGCTACAGCGTGACGTCGCGTCAGGCCTGGCACGACAACCTGCACACCACCATCATCAAGGAGCAGCAAATCGAGGGTTGCGGGCTGGTGATCAAGCAACACGTTGACGACTCCATCCTGAAAAAAATCCTGCTCACCCCCGAAGACTGGAAACTGCTGCGCGACTGCCCTACCCCGGTCTTGCTGGTCAGAACCACCAAGCCATGGAGCAACGGCGTGGTGCTGGCCGCCGTCGATGTAGGCAACGGCGACGAAGACCACATGGCGCTGCACAAAACCATCATCGACCAGGGTTTTCGCATTGCCAGCCTGACCCACGGCGAACTGCACGTCGTCAGCGCGCACCCGGCGCCCACCCTGGCGGTGATGGATGCGGCTTACCCGATCGACACCGAATACGAAGCCAGCTTTCGGGCGGCCAGCAAGGAGTTCCAGCGCCGCTTCGAAATCAGCGACGAGCGCATGCACATTAAAGAAGGCCCGGCAGACATCATCATTCAGCAGGTCGCCAGAAAGCTCGACGCTGTGGTGACGGTAATCGGTACTGTGGCGCGCACCGGCTTGTCAGCGGCCTTGATCGGCAACACCGCAGAAATCGTGATCGACAAGCTTGAGTCCGACGTTCTGGTGCTCAAGCCCGAAGACATCGTCAAGGAACTGGAACAAAAAGTGTAGGAGCGAGCTTGCCTCGCGATCTTTTGATCGTTTAAAGATCGCGAGGCAGAAGGCCGGGACCTATTGCCCCATCGCATCCTTGAGAAAGCCCGGGGCGATGTAGCGCTCGTAGTGCGCTTCGGACAAGAGGAAAAATTCCCGATCAATGGCGTCACGCAACTCCGGCAGCCCCCAGTCACGAAACTCAGGCAACAACACCATCCCGTACATCTCCAACTGATTGATCACCCGTGCGCCACGGGCTATCAATTGGTACGCCCAGCAATATTCAGATTGCTTCTCTACGAAACGTATTTTTCGGGTAATCAACTGATTGCGCAGCGCCGGCGGGTCGAACACCTCGACCTTGGCCGCCATGACCTGCACTAAAAGCTGTTCGAGCCGCAGCCAGACAGCGCGTTTTTCGTCCTCGTTGTAACCGTTCCAGTGGATCACTTCGTGGTGAAAACGCTTGCAGCCACGGCACACGAGGTCTCCGTAAACCGTTGAGCACAGGCCGATACAAGGGGTCTTGATGGTTTGGTTGGGCATGGCGAAATAGAGCACTGCAGAGTGAAACAGACGGCCATGTTAGCCCTTTGTCTAACGCAGATCACCCCTCAACCTTCAGGGCCTAACTTACCTTTAACAAGTTTTTGCCGTAGAATCAGCCTGCCTTTTAAGGCGCCAATGTCCGTTGGAAGCTGTTTTCAAAGCGTCACGAGCACAGTTGATCCTGAAGAACGGTGTTGGTGCGGGGTGTTTGCACAGCAAGTGCCCCCATCAACCTTCATCATCCCGCCGTTCGGATGGCGTAAAACTTTGAAAACAGCTTCTGTTGGAAATCCTTGAAACTCTGGCTAAGCGGCCCAAAAAGCCCTGCAGCGCATGAGTACCTGGCATTCCTGGATGAGCGTCCCGGACACCCATTTGGGACCAATGATGAGGGTAATAACTGTGCTTGAAGCCTACCGCAAACATATCGAAGAGCGCGCAGCCCTGGGTATCGTTCCCCAGCCGCTTAACGCCGAACAAACTGCAGGCCTGGTTGAGCTGCTGAAAAACCCGCCTGCCGGCGAAGAAGAATTCCTCGTTGACCTGATCACCAACCGCATTCCACCTGGTGTTGACGAAGCTGCCTACGTAAAAGCCGGCTTCCTGGCCGCCATCGCGAAAGGTGAAGCAACCTCCCCCCTGATCACCAAACAACGCGCTGTTGAACTGCTTGGCACCATGCAAGGCGGCTACAACATCGTGACCCTGGTTGATCTGCTGGACGACGCAGAGCTGGCACCGGTTGCCGCTGCGCAACTCAAGCACACCCTGCTGATGTTTGATGCCTTCCACGACGTCGCTGAAAAAGCCAAAAACGGCAATGCTCACGCTAAAGCCGTGATTGAGTCCTGGGCTGACGGCGAGTGGTTCAAAAACCGCCCGACACTGGCAGACAAAATCAGCCTGCGCGTGTTCAAGGTTACCGGCGAAACCAACACCGACGACCTGTCGCCTGCACCAGACGCCTGGTCGCGCCCGGACATCCCGCTGCACGCCCTGGCCATGCTGAAAATGGCCCGTGACGGTATCGTGCCGGACGTTCAAGGCTCCATCGGTCCGATGAAGCAAATCGAAGAAATGCGCGGTCAGGGCTTCCCTATCGCCTACGTCGGTGACGTAGTCGGTACCGGTTCCTCGCGTAAGTCGGCCACCAACTCCGTACTGTGGTTCTTCGGCGACGACGTTCCTTATGTACCGAACAAGCGTGCAGGCGGCTTCTGCTTCGGCAGCAAAATCGCTCCAATTTTCTACAACACCATGGAAGATGCTGGCGCACTGCCAATCGAGTTCGACGTCAGCAACATCAACATGGGCGACGTGATCGACCTGTACCCGCACGCTGGCAAAGTGTGCAAGCACGGTACTGACGAAGTCATCACCACCTTCGAACTGAAAACTCCCGTTCTGCTGGACGAAGTTCGCGCCGGTGGCCGTATCCCTCTGATCATCGGCCGTGGCCTGACCGAGAAGGCTCGTGCCGAGCTGGGTCTGGGCCCTACCGATCTGTTCAAAAAGCCTGAAGCACCTGTTGAAAGCACCAAGGGTTACACCCTGGCGCAAAAAATGGTTGGCAAGGCGTGCGGCGTGACTGGCGTTCGTCCAGGCACTTACTGCGAGCCGAAGATGACCACCGTAGGTTCTCAGGACACCACCGGTCCAATGACCCGTGACGAACTGAAAGACCTGGCGTGCCTGGGCTTCTCCGCTGACCTGGTGATGCAGTCGTTCTGCCACACCGCGGCCTATCCAAAGCCGATCGACGTCACCACGCACCACACCCTGCCAGACTTCATCATGACCCGTGGCGGTGTTTCCCTGCGTCCGGGCGACGGCATCATCCACAGCTGGCTGAACCGCATGCTGCTGCCTGACACCGTCGGCACCGGTGGCGACTCCCACACGCGTTTCCCAATGGGCATCTCGTTCCCTGCCGGTTCGGGTCTGGTAGCGTTCGCTGCAGCCACTGGCGTAATGCCACTGGACATGCCGGAATCGGTTCTGGTTCGCTTCAAAGGCGAAATGCAGCCGGGCATCACCCTGCGTGACCTGGTACACGCCATTCCTTACGTCGCTATCCAGAAAGGTCTGCTGACGGTCGAGAAGAAAGGCAAGATCAACGAATTCTCGGGTCGCATCCTGGAAATCGAAGGTCTGGACAACCTGAGCATCGAGCAAGCCTTCGAACTGTCCGACGCCTCGGCAGAACGTTCGGCGGCTGGCTGCACCATCAAGCTGTCCAAAGAATCGATCACCGAATACCTGAACTCCAACATCACCCTGCTGCGCTGGATGATCGCGGAAGGTTACGGCGACGTGCGTACCCTTGAGCGTCGCGCTCAAGCGATGGAAGCCTGGGTTGCCAACCCTGAGCTGATGGAAGCCGATGCTGACGCCGAATACGCGCACATCATCGAAATCGATCTGGCCGACATCAAAGAGCCTGTGCTCTGCGCACCAAACGACCCGGATGACGCTCGCCTGCTGTCCAGCGTTACCGGCGAGAAGATCGACGAAGTGTTCATCGGTTCGTGCATGACCAACATCGGCCACTTCCGCGCTGCGGGCAAGTTGCTGGACAAGGTCAAAGGTCAGCTGCCAACCCGTCTGTGGCTGTCGCCTCCGACCAAAATGGACGCTCACCAACTGACCGAAGAAGGCTACTACGGCATCTACGGCAAAGCTGGCGCACGCATGGAAATGCCAGGCTGCTCGCTGTGCATGGGTAACCAGGCACGCGTTGAGCCGAACTCCACCGTGGTGTCGACTTCGACCCGTAACTTCCCGAACCGTCTGGGTGACGGCGCCAACGTTTACCTGGCTTCGGCTGAGTTGGCGTCGGTGGCTTCGATCCTGGGCCGTCTGCCTTCGGTTGAGGAATACATGGCCTACGCGGCAGAGATCAACACCATGGCAGCGGACGTGTACCGTTACCTGAGCTTTGATCAGATCGCTGAATTCCGTGAGTCGGCAGCCAATGCCAACATCCCGGTCATTCAAGCGTAAGCTGATGCCGTAACGAAAAAGCCCCGGTTCTCTTGCGAGAGCCGGGGCTTTTTCTTTCCTGCGATTCAGGCTTTACAGCAGAGGCGCTACCACCTGCTGCTCACGTGGCCAGGCATCCAGCACCGCCTTGCACAGGGTGGCCAGCGGGATCGCAAAAAACACCCCCCAAAAGCCCCACAACCCGCCGAACAGCAACACCGCACAAATGATGGCCACCGGGTGCAAACTCACCGCCTCAGAGAACAACAATGGCACCAGCACGTTGCCGTCCAGGGTCTGAATGATCCCGTACACCGCCATCAGGTAGATGAACTGGTCGCTCCAGCCCCACTGGAACAACGCAATCAGCATGACCGGCACCGTCACCACCACCGCGCCCACATACGGCACCACCACCGACACCCCCACCAGCAACGCCAGCAAGGCTGCGTAGTTAAGGCCCATGGTCACAAAGGCGATGTAAGTCACGCCGCCGCAGATGATGATTTCGATAACCTTGCCGCGAATATAGTTGGCGATCTGCCGATTCATTTCCTCGGCCACACGGGTAATCAGCGCACGCTCGCGGGGTAAATAACCGCGAACCCAACGACCAATCAGCGCACGGTCTTTAAGAAAGAAGAACACCAGAATCGGCACCAGCACCAGATAGATCATGATGTTGACCAGCAGCGGCAAACTGGACAGCGAGAAGGTCAGCGCCAATTGGCCAAACTTGCCGATCTCACCGCGCGCCACTTCGATGGCTTGCAGCACCTGCTCGTCCGACACCAGATGCGGGTAACGCTCAGGCAGCAACAACAACAGCGACTGCCACTTGGCCAGCATGCCCGGCAATTCATTGAACAAGGTGATCAACTGGTGCCACAGCAAAGGCACGACCACGATCATAAACACCAGCAGTAGCCCCATAAACAGGGCAAACACCAGCCCGACCGCCGCCCCGGCAGGCACTCGCAGGCGTTCAAGCGCCACCACCAGGCCCTGCATCAGATACGCCAGCACCATGCCGGCCAACACTGGCGCGAGCATGCCGCCCAAGGTCAGCACCGCCGTAAAGGCCAGCACCAACAACACCGCCAGCACCACGGCCTCCTCATCAGAGAAGTAGCGCTGTACCCAATTTCGTAACACTTTGAACATCGATATTCCTTAAGAGAAAGCGCCGCCCGGCCTCAAGCCTTGCGTAACCAGTAGCGATAGGTGCCAGAATCTTCTTCTTCACGCAGTAGCTCATGCCCTGCCAGACGTGCGAAAGCCCGAAAATCGCGTAGCGAACCGGCGTCCGTCGCGATGACTTTCAAGGTCTGCCCCTGGGCCAGACGGTTAAGCTCCAGCTTGGCCTTGAGCAACGGCAGTGGGCAGCTCAGGCCACTGGCATCCACTAGCGCATCATGCGCCAACGCATCAGTCATTTTTTACTTCCTCAGGCATGCCTATGGGTGGCATTTTTTAGCTCGCTAGAATACCCCAAGCAGACCGCCACTGGTCGCCAGCCGAGTGTCCAGCTACAGTAAGCGCTTTAATGATTAGAGCTTTGTGCATGAATTTTCTGCGCCCGACCCTATTGACGCTCGCTTGCCTGCTCGCATCACCGAGTTTCGCAGACGATTTACCGTCTCTGGGTGACGCCAGCTCGGCCATCGTTTCTCCGCAGCAAGAGTATCAACTCGGCCGTGCCTGGTTGAGCATGCTGCGCAGCCAGGTGTCGCAGCTCAATGACCCGCAACTCAAGGACTACGTCGAAACCAGCGTCTACAAACTGGTCGAAACCAGCCAGGTGCAGGACCGGCGTCTGGAATTCATTCTGATCAACAGCCCGCAGCTCAACGCCTTCGCGGCGCCCGGCGGGATTATCGGGGTCAACGGCGGGTTGTTCCTCAACGCCCAGACCGAAGGCGAATACGCCTCGGTACTCGCCCACGAACTTGCTCACTTGTCGCAACGCCACTTTGCCCGCGGCGTAGAAGCCCAGCAACGCATGCAACTGCCCATGATGGCGGCCCTGCTCGCCGGTATTGTGATCGCCGCCTCGGGCGCCGGTGACGCCGGTATTGCCACCATCGCCGGTACCCAGGCAGCGGCCTTTCAGGAACAACGACGTTTCTCGCGTCAGAACGAGCAAGAGGCTGACCGTATCGGCATCCTCAACCTTGAAAAGGCCGGTTACGACCCGCGCTCCATGCCCACCATGTTTGAGCGCTTGATGCGCCAGTACCGCTTTGACGCCAAGCCGCCTGAATTTTTGCTGACTCACCCGGTGACCGAGTCGCGTATTGCCGACACCCGCAACCGCGCCGAACAGGCCAAAATCGGTGGCACAGAAGACAGCCTGCGCTATCAACTGATTCGCGCCCGGGTACAACTGCAATACGAAGACACGCCGGGCCTGGCCGCCAAGCGGTTCCGCCAGCAGTTGGATGAAAACCCAAAAAATGACGTCGCCCGTTATGGCCTGGCGATTGCCCAAATCAAGGGCAGCCAGTTCAACGAAGCCCGCACCACCCTGAAGCCGTTGCTGGACAAGGCGCCCAACGACATCACCTACAACCTGGCGCAAATCGAGCTGGACATGGACAGCAACCGCTTGGTCGATGCCCAGCAGCGGGTCGACAGAATGCGCACGCTGTACCCTGGCAACTATCCGTTGAATCAGGTCCGGGTCGACTTGCTGCTCAAGCAAAATCGCCCGGCCGATGCCGAAAAAGCCCTGGACGCCCTGCTCAAAAGCCGCCCGGATGACCCGGACGTCTGGTATCAGGTAGCAGAAACCCGCGGGTTGTCGGGCAACATCATTGGCCTGCACCAGGCCCGCGCCGAGTACTTCGCCTTGATGGGCGACTACCGTCAGGCCATCCAGCAAATCGCCTTTGCGAAAAAGCTCACCAACAACTTCCAGCTGTCGTCACGCCTCGATGCACGCCAGCGCGAGCTGATGGATCAAGAGCGGGCGATCAAAGACATGATGAACTGACCCAACACCATAAACCGGTAGGAGCGAGCTTGCCTCGCGATCTTTTAAGGTTCAAAAGATCGCGAGGCAAGCTCGCTCCTACAAGTGGATCTGGTTGGGTTTAGGCGTTACCCGCCAGTTTCAAGCGCGCGGCCTGGGTAAAATCCAGCATGCGTTTGAGCGGGCGAACGGCGTGGGGCACCAGAGCCGGGTCGACAAAGATCTCGTTTGTGCCCTTTTGCAGACACTCAAGGGTGCGCTCCAGGGTGTTCATGGCCATCCACGGGCAATGCGCACAACTGCGGCACGCCGCGCCGTTACCGGCAGTCGGGGCTTCGATAAAGACTTTGTCCGGGCACAACTGCTGCATTTTGTAAAAAATGCCGCGGTCGGTAGCGACGATAAAGGTTTTGTTCGGCAGCTTTTGCGCAGCGGCAATCAGTTGGCTGGTGGAACCCACCGCGTCTGCCAGCTCAATCACCGACTCCGGCGACTCCGGGTGCACCAGAATCGCGGCGTCCGGGTACAAAGCCTTCATGTCTTCCAGTTGCTTGGACTTGAACTCTTCGTGAACGATGCAAGCACCGTCCCACAGCAGCATGTCTGCCCCGGTCTGACGCTGGATGTAACGCCCCAGGTGCTTGTCCGGGCCCCAAATGATTTTCTCGCCGTTGTCCATCAGGGTTTCGACGATTTCCAGTGCACAACTGGACGTCACCACCCAATCGGCCCGCGCTTTAACGGCCGCCGAGGTGTTGGCGTACACCACCACGGTGCGCTCGGGGTGTTGATCGCAAAACGCCGAGAACTCTTCGACCGGGCAGCCCAGGTCCAGCGAACACGTGGCCTCCAGGGTCGGCATCAGCACGCGTTTTTCAGGGGTCAGGATTTTTGCCGTCTCCCCCATGAACCGCACGCCTGCCACCAAAATGGTCTTGGCCGGGTGAGCAGCGCCAAAACGCGCCATTTCAAGGGAGTCAGACACGCAACCACCGGTTTCTTCGGCCAGGGCCTGGATCACCGGGTCACAGTAGAAGTGCGCGACCAGTACCGCATCACGCGCTTTGAGTTCGGCAGCAATGGCTGCACGCAGCGTCGCCTCTTGCTCGGCAGTCAAAGGCGTTGGCTGCTTGGCATCGAGGTGGGCTTGGACCAGAAGTCGTTCAGAAATTTGCGTCATGTTCGCAAGACCTGCAAGCGCTAAGGCGCGAAAGTCGAGTGTACCACCGGCTCCGGACTGTCGAGTCCCGCCGGGAGAATGTGTGTTATCAGGCACGGACCAGCTATCAAGCGCGCTAAGGCTACAGAATAAGCTTGCGATTCAAAAGTTTAATGTTGGTTTTGCCCATGCAGGCAAGGCGCCGATGCGGGCTGGCAAACCCGCATCGGCCGGGGGGCGGGTCCGTTTATTTGAGCGCTGCCAGCACGTGCTCTGCCACCGGGCCACCCGAGGCCGGGTTCTGCCCGGTGATCAAACGTCCATCGGCGATAGCGAACGGCGCCCACGGAGCGTCAGCCTTTTCATAGTGAGCGCCGCACTTCACCAATTCGGTCTCGGTGAGATACGGCACCACATCAGCCAGACCGGCCAGGGTCTCTTCCTCATTGGAAAAGCCGGTGACCCGCTTGCCCTTGATCAGTAGCTCGCCATTGGACAGTTTGATATTGAGCAAGCCCACCGCTCCATGGCACACCGACGACACCACCCCGCCGTGCTCATAGATGTGGCGGCTGATCGCCTGCAACTGCGCGTTGTCCGGGAAGTCCCAAATCACCCCATGCCCACCGGCATAATAAATCGCCGCGTAATCGTCAGGATTGATCTCGTCCGGTTTTAGCGTCGCGCCCAGGCGGTTCATGAACGCCTTGTCGTGATACCACTTCCAGTCAATCTCCGAGGCCATGTCCTTGGCCAGGCTGTGCGGGTCAATCGGGGTGTAACCGCCTTGCGGGCTGACGTAATCCACGGCATACCCGGCGGCCTCGACCTTGTGCACAAAATGCACGGCCTCACCCAGCCATAAACCCGTCGCGCGATCCAGATTGGGGTACTTCTCGACGCTGGTCAGTACCACTAGTATTTTTTTGCTCATCGCTGCCTCCTGTCAGAACGACGGGCCATTCGGCCCTCGAGCTGTACGACATGCTTACGTACAGAGTCAGGAGCATAGACAAGCGCTTGCGGGCATTAGTGCCGTGCATCCAAAGCACCTGTCCATTCATCAGTTGGCATTCCAGCCGCCCCCCAGCACTTTGTACAACGTCACCCGGTTGCTCTGCTCGGCCAGCCGAAGGGTGATCAAATCTTGCTCGGCGCTGTACAGCGAGCGCTGGGTCACCAGGGCTTCGAGGTAGCTTTGCGAACCGCCCTGATACAGGGCCTGTGACAAGTCATAGCTGGTGCGGCTGGCCTTGGTCAGCGCCATTTGGGCAGCCAGACGCTGATCCAGAGTACTGCGCACGGCCAGGGCATCGGCCACTTCGCTGAAAGCGGTCTCCAGGGTTTTCTGGTAGGTCTGCACCTCAATGTCGCGGGCGACCTTGGCGGAGTCCAGCGCAGCCCGATGGCTGCCGGCGTCGAAAATTGGCAGGCTGATACTCGGCGCAAAGTTCCACGCGCCGCTACCACCGCTGAACAGGCTCGACAGGCTGGAGCTGGCCGAGCCCGCCCCTGCCGTCAGGGTAATACTGGGGAAGAACGCGGCGCGGGCGGCACCGATATCGATGTTGGCCGACTTGAGCGTGTGCTCGGCCGCCAGCACGTCAGGGCGACGCTGCAACAGGGTGGAGGGCAATTCCCCCGGCACCTGCACCAGCATCGCGACCGACTGCAAGCTGTCGCCGGGCAAGTATTGCGCCGGGATGGCATTGCCGACCAACAGGCGCAAGGCATTCTGATCTTGCAGGACCTGGCTGGCATACACCCCGACGTCGACCTTGGCCGACTCCACG
Organism: Pseudomonas helleri; assembly: GCF_001043025.1. Classification (GTDB taxonomy): domain Bacteria; phylum Pseudomonadota; class Gammaproteobacteria; order Pseudomonadales; family Pseudomonadaceae; genus Aquipseudomonas; species Aquipseudomonas helleri. Next base: position 20,978 of record NZ_JYLD01000009.1, read on the forward strand.
GTGGTTTGGGCTTCAGACACCGCCAAACCGGCGGCCCCGCCCAGTGCATGGCTGCGCTGGGTCAGGTCATAGGTGGCCTGCTGGCTGACCAGGGTTTGCCGGGCCAACGCCAAGCGTTCGTTGTCGGCCGCCAGGGTCAACCAGGCGATGCCGACTTCGGCCACCAGGCTGATCTGTGTGCTGCGCCGGGTTTCGGCCAGCGACAGGTACGCTTCCAGCGCCTCGTCCTCGAGGTTCTGCACGCGGCCAAAGAGATCCAGCTCGTAACTGCTCAGCCCCAATTGGGCGCTGTAATCGTGGCTGGTGGTGCCGGACGTTCGACTATGGCTGCCACTTACGCTCGCGTCGATCGCCGGTAAACCCGCCGCGCGCTGGATGCGATACTGCGCCTGGGCCTTTTCAATGTTCAGTGTCGCCACCCGCAAGTCTCGGTTGTTGGTCAACGCCAGCGCCTGAAGGTGCGCCAGGCGCGGGTCGGTAAAAAACTGCTGCCAACGGATGTCCGCCGCGGCTTGGCCGTTGGGCACAGCAGTGCCCGGCAGCCATTGTTCATCGACCGCAGCCTGAGGGCGCTCATACGTGGGCGCCAGATTGATGCAACCGCTGAGCAGCGCCAAGGCTGCCAGCAAGGGCCAACGAAAACGACTCATGCGTCACCTTTTGGGTCAGGGGTGCGAACGCGACTGAAGCGGCGGCGAATCAGCACGAAAAACAGCGGTACAAAGAAGATGCCCAACAGCGTGGCGCTGAACATGCCGCCCAGTACTCCGGTACCGATGGCACGGCGCCCGGCAGAACCTGCGCCCGTGCTCAGCGACAGCGGCAAGACACCAAACATAAAGGCCAGTGAGGTCATCAGAATCGGTCGCAGGCGCTGGCGCACCGCGATCAGGGTGGCCTCGATCAAGCTATTGCCCTGCTCATGCAGGTGCTTGGCGAACTCCACAATCAAAATCGCGTTCTTCGCCGCCAGGCCCACGGTGGTCAGCAAACCCACTTGAAAGTACACGTCATTGCTCAACCCGCTGAAACGCGTGGCCAGCACGGCGCCCACCACACCTAGCGGCACCACCAGCATCACCGAGAAAGGCACTGACCAGCTCTCGTAGAGTGCCGCCAGACACAGGAACACAAACAGCACCGATATCCCGTACAGCAACGGTGCTTGCGAGCCCGACAAACGCAGTTGATAAGACTGCCCGGTCCACTCGTAGCCGATGCCTTCGGGCAACTGCCGGATGATGCTCTCCACGGCGTCCATGGCCACCCCGGAGCTCACGCCCGGCGCGGGATCACCCACCACCTCCAGCGACGAACTGCCGTTATAGCGCTCGAGCAATGGCGAGCCGTAACTCCACGAGGTGCTGGCGAACGAAGAGAACGGGACCATTTCATCGTTGCTGTTACGTACAAACCAATGGTCCAGGTCGGCGGCCTGCATGCGCGCGGTCGCCTCGCCCTGCACGTAGACCTTTTTCACCCGGCCCTGGTTAAGAAAATCGTTAACGTAAGTGCCGCCCAGCGCGGTGGACAAGGTGGCGTTGATGTCGCTGGTGCTCAGGCTCAAGGCGCCCGCCTTGCGATCATCAATGTTGACCTTGAGCTGCGGTGTGTCGTCCAGGCCGTTGCTGCGCACGCCTTGCAGACGCGGGTCTTTTTGCGCCAGTTCGATAAATTGCTCGCGCGCCGCCACCAACGCGTCATGCCCCAGCCCCGCGAGGTCCTTGAGCTGCAAATCGAACCCGGAGCTTTGCCCCAGCCCGCGCACGGCAGGCGGTTGCATGACAAATACGTTGGCATCGCCAATGCTCGACAACGCCTCGGTTGCCCGCTGCGCGATAGACGCGGCGTCCTGGCCTGCGCCCGTGCGCTCGCTCCAGTCCTTGAGCCGGATAAAGGCCCGGGCCGAGTTCTGACTGTTGCCGCCCATGCCCAGGCCCGAGATGCTGATCAGCGCTTCGACTTCCGGCTGCTCGAGCATATAGCCCTCGAACTGCTTGAGCACCGCCTGGGTTCGGTAATCCGTTGCGCCCACGGGCAACTGCACTTGGGCCATCAAGATGCCCTGGTCTTCATCGGGCAAAAATGAGGTTGGCAAGCTGGAGTAACCAGCCGCCATGGCGGCGATCACCAATAGGTACACGACCAGGCTGCGACCTCCCCGGCGTACGATCACTCCTACGCCTTTTTGATAAGCCTCTGCGCTGCGCTCAAAGGTGCGGTTGAACCCTCCGAAGAAGCCGCTAGCAGCAGCGTGCCCTGTGGCATCGGAAGGCTTGAGCAAGGTCGCGCACAGCGCGGGCGTCAGGGTCATGGCCACCAGCACCGAGAGCACCATGGCCGAAACGATGGTCACCGAAAACTGCCGATAAATGATCCCGGTTGAACCCCCAAAAAACGCCATGGGGATAAACACCGCGCTCAGCACCAACGCGATGCCCACCAGCGCGCTGGTGATTTCGGCCATCGACTTGCGCGTGGCTTCCAGCGGCGAAAGCCCTTCTTCGCTCATCACCCGTTCGACGTTTTCCACCACCACAATCGCGTCGTCCACCAACAGGCCGATGGCCAATACCATGGCGAACATGGTCAAGGTGTTGATCGAATAGCCGAACAGCGCCAGCACCCCGAACGTGCCCAGCAAGACTACCGGCACAGTGATGGCCGGGATCAGCGTGGCGCGTACATTTTGCAAGAACAAAAACATGATCAGCACCACCAGCACGATGGCTTCGCCCAACGACTTGACCACCTCTTCGATGGACAGGCTGACGAACGGGGTCGTGTCATAGGCGATCACATTTTTGAGCTGCATTTCGCTCGGGTAAAACGGCTGGAGCTCGGCGAGCCTGGCCTTGACGGCCTCCCCGACCTTAAGCGCATTGGCGCCCGTGGCCAGCTGTACGCCCATCGCAGCGGCGGGCTTGCCATTGAGGGCCGAGTTCACGTCGTAGCTGTCACTGCCCAGCTCAACCCGCGCCACCTCACCGAGCAACACCACCGCGCCCGTGCTGTCGGACTTGACCAACACATTGCGGAACTCTTCGGCGGTCTGCAATTTGCTGCGCGCACTGATCGTTGCATTCAGTTGCTGCTTGGCCACGGCTGGCAACGCCCCGAGCTGGCCCGCCGACACTTCGGTGTTTTGTGCCTCCAGCGCGGTGATCACATCCGAGGGCATCAAGGCGTATTTTTCGAGCAGCGCCGGGTCCAGCCAGATGCGCATGGCGTAGCCCGAACCGAGGGTTTGCACCTCGCCGACTCCGTCGATCCGGGCAATCGAGTCAAGCAAGGTGCTGGAGATGTAATCGCCAATTTGCGTGCCGGTCACGCTAGGGTTGTCGGACGCGAGGGCTGCAATCATCAAGAAGTCAGAGCCGCCCTTGGTCACGGTCAGGCCTTCGCTCTGCACCGAAGCGGGTAGCCGCGACTCCACTTGTTGCAGCTTGTTCTGCACCTGCATCTGCGCCACGTCTGGGTCGGTGCCGGCATCGAAGGTCAAACTGATACTGGCGCTGCCTGCCGAACTGCTGGACGCCGACATGTAGGTGAGCTTGTCGAGCCCGGTCATTTGCTGCTCGATGATCTGGGTCACCGAGTCTTCAACGGTCTTGGCCGAGGCGCCGGTGTAGGTTGCAGAAATGCGCACGGTGGGCGGTGCGATGTCCGGGTATTGCTCCAGCGGCAACTGACTGATCGACATCGCCCCCGCGAGCATGATGACGATGGCGATCACCCAGGCAAAAATCGGCCGGTCGATAAAAAAGCGCGCCATGCTCAGTTCCCCTGCGCAATGGCGGTGGGTGTCACGGCGCGTGGCACGCCCCGGGCTTCACTGTTTTGCGCCAGCACCTCGGCGCCGACCCGAACCTTCTGCCCGCCTTCGATAATCACTTGGTCACCCGCATTCAACCCGGCGCTGACCCACCACTGGTTACCCACCGCCCGGTCAATCGCCAGTACCCGTTGCTCAACCTTGCCGTTGACTACCACCAGCACCGAAGTCACGCCACTGGCGCTTCGGGTCACGGCTTTTTGCGGTATCAAAATGGCCTTGTCATCGCTGGCCAGCTCCAGAACCGCGCGCACATACATGCCCGGCAACAACAGGTGCTCAGGGTTGGCGAACACGGCGCGCAGGGTCACGGTGCCGGTGCCTTGGTTGACCGCGACACCGCTGAACTTGAGGGTGCCGGCATGGTTGTAGGGGCTGCCATCATCGAGCGTCAGCAACACCGGTGCTTCGCCTTCGGCGCTATTGCCTTGCAACGCACCGCTGGCCAGGTCGCGCTTGAGGCGCAGCAGCTCAGTGGTCGATTGGGTGATATCGACGTAGATCGGGTCCAGTTGCTGCACCGTGGTCAGCGCCGTGGTTTGCGCGGCGACCAACAACGCGCCGGGGGTGACGGTCGAGGTTTCGATACGGCCGCTGAGCGGCGAGGTGATCCGGGTATAGCCCAGATTGATCCGGGCCGTGTCGACCCCGGCTTGCGCCACCTGCAACTCGGCCTGGGCCGTGAGCAAGCTGACTTGGGCATCTTCGTTGTCTTGCTGGCTGATGGCGTCAATTTTTACCAACGCTGCATTACGCGTGGCCGTGGCCTGCGCCGACTTGAGCGTGGCGCGGGCCTTGCTTGCTGTCGCTTGCGCTTCGGCCAGCGTGGCCTTGTACGGCGCCGGGTCGATTTGGTACAGCGCCTGCCCGGCCTTGACCTCGGCGCCCTCGACAAACAGCCGCTGCTGAACAATTCCGCCCACCTGCGGGCGAATGTCAGCCAGCATAAAAGCCTGGGTGCGCCCGGCCAGCTCGGTGGTCAGCGCCTGGCGTTGCGGCTGCACCGTCATCACCTGGACTTTCGGGGTTTGCGCCACGGGCGGGGCATCGTCAGCCGAGCAGCCGCCCAAGGCAAAAAGAACCAGTACGGCAACCACCACCGCGGCGGTTACCAGAGATTTAGCAAAAAGTTTGGTCGGCATAGCGGCCTCTGCAAGTGGGGTGGCTTAAGCCATGCGCCATCGTGCGAGGCAAATGTGCAGGAAATTTGAAGATTGCCCACACGCCTTGAATCTTCGGCCAGCGGGGGCCTAAATGAGCAGGCCATTCACTGACAAGCCCGAGCCCATGAAGCTGAGCATCTCCACCAAACTGTTTATTGCGATTCTCGCCAGTGTGTTGTTGGTCATCCTGAGCATGGGCCTGGCCACCAGTTGGAGCTTCGGCCGCGGCTTTCTCGGCTACCTCAACGAACAGGCCCTGGAACGCATGGCCCCGGTGTTACCACGATTGGCCAGCGCGTATGAACGCGAAGGCAGTTGGGAGTTTCTGCGCAATAAACCTGATCGCTGGTTTGAGGTGATGCGTCCGGAGCCAGAAGATGAAGTGCGCACCCGCGACCTTAAAAACCCGCTGCCGTCCGACCTCACCGGCGCGTTATTTCGTATTGCCTTGCTCGACCAGCACAAAAAAAGGGTCACGGGTTACCCCTCGATCGGTGACGACGCCCTGCTGCGCCCCATCGACGTGGGCGGCAAAACCGTCGGCTGGCTGGCCGTGACGCCCTTTCAAAGCGTGACCGAGGCCGGGGGCGAGCGTTTTCAGCAGTATCAATTGCGCACCAGCCTGGCCGTGGGGGTGCTGTCGTTGCTGCTGGCGATGCTGATTGCCTGGTGGATCGCGCGCACCTTGCTCGACCCGGTCAAGCGTGTGGCCGCCGCCACCCATCGGCTGGCCCAGGGCGAATACAGCAACCGGGTGGCGGTGTCGTCCAACGATGAAGTGGGCCAATTGGCCCGGGACTTCAACCAACTGGCCTTCACCCTGGAGCGCAATGAAACCATGCGCCGCGAATTCATGGCCGATGTATCCCACGAGTTACGCACGCCACTGTCGATCTTGCGCGGCGAGCTGGAGGCCATCGAAGACGGCGTGCGCAGCCTTGATCACGCCTCGATGAAGTCTTTGCAAGCTGAAGTCGGGATGCTCAGCAAATTGGTAGATGACCTGTATGAACTCTCGTTGGCAGACGTGGGCGCATTGACCTATCGCAAGAGCGAATGCGTACTCAATGACGTGCTGAAGGAATCACTGGCGATGTTTCAGGAGCGCTGCAACGCGGCGCAATTGCACATTGATATGGAACTGCCTGCACAACCGCTGGTGCTCGAAGCGGACGCCAAGCGCCTGCAACAACTGTTCAGCAACCTGTTGGAAAACGCCGTGCGCTACACCGATCCCGGTGGCCGGGTGGAAATCCGCGCCAGCCAGGAGGACGATGCCGTGTGCGTCAGCATCATGGATTCCGCGCCCGGTGTTGACCCCCAGCAACTGCCGCGGCTGTTTGAGCGCTTCTATCGTGGCGAAGCCTCGCGCAACCGGGCCAGCGGCGGTGCCGGGCTGGGCTTGGCGATCTGTCACAGCATTGCCCTCGCCCACGGCGGCAGCCTGACAGCCGACCACTCCCCGCTCGGCGGCCTCTGGCTGAACCTGCGGCTACCACGCAAAGGGTGATTCATGAGCATTCTGATCGTCGAAGACGAACCCAAACTGGTCGCCCTGATGCGCGATTATTTATCGCTCGAAGGCTACCCGGTCCATTGCCTGGGCAACGGCCTTGAGGTGGTGCCGTGGGTTCGCGCGCATTCGCCACGCTTGATCTTGCTCGACCTGATGCTGCCGGGCCGCGATGGCCCGGACATCTGCAGGGAACTGCGCAGTTTCAGCGCGGTGCCGATCATCATGATCACCGCTCGGGTCGAAGAAGTGGACCGCTTGCTAGGGCTGGATCTAGGCGCCGATGACTACATCTGCAAACCCTTCAGCCCACGGGAGGTGGTGGCCCGAGTCAAAGCGATACTGCGCCGCAGCCCGCACCTGGAGACCGTGGCGCAAGCGCGTATCGAGATCGACGAAAGCCGCTACAGCGCTGCCTTTGATGGTGTGCCGCTGGACCTGACGCCGGTTGAGCTGCGCCTGCTCAACACCTTTGCCCGCGCTCCGGGCCGGGTGTTCTCCCGCGACCAATTGCTCGACAAGCTGTATTCCGATCACCGGGTGGTCACCGACCGCACGGTCGACAGCCATATCCGCAACCTGCGGCGCAAGCTTGCGCAGGCGTGCCCCGCAGAGGACCCGATCCAGTCGCTGTATGGCGTGGGGTACAAGCTGGAGCTTTAAAGCGACTCATTGAACAGCGCAAAACTCGCAAGGTGTTGCCGGGCGTTTTGCAGCGCCGTGGCCACCGCCTCTTCGCCAAACACCAGCCCTTCCAAATACACAAAGTGGATGTCAGACAGCCCAAGCATCGTGAAGACTTCACGCAGGTAGTCGGTCAGGAAGTCACGCTGTTTGGCCCTCGGCCCTTGATGAAAGCCACCCGAACCCACCAACACGTAAACCGGGCGAGAGGCGAGCAAGCCGGTTTTGCCGTCTGGCCCCGAGCTAAAGGTGCGATGGATGCGCAACACGTAGTCAATCCACAGCTTCAGCGACGCCGGAACCGTCAGGTTGTGCATGGGCGTGCAAACAAACACGACATCGCTGCGCTCCAGCTCCTGAATCAATGCTTCGGACACATCAAACACCGGCGCATCGAACGCCGTGGGCTTGGTCAACGCCGCGCCGTACTCAATGTTCAACGGGGGCAAAGGCTGTTCTGCCAGGTTTCGTTCGATCAACTCCAGATCCGGGTAACGTTGGCGCAGGCTCTGCAGTTGCTCGTGCGCCAGTTGCCGGGCGTGGGAAAAATCACCGTGGGGGCTGGCGTTGATCAGCAGTGCGGTTTTCATGGGTGGGCCTCGCTCAGTTTTTCGGTGAAGTGCATACCACGGGCCAGCAGCCCCTGACGGAAGTAAAAGCGCTGGGCCAACGCCATGTGCAGCCCTGTATCCAGTACAAAATGATCGCAACCGCGTCGAACGGCCTCCTCGCGTACGGCGTTCAACAACGTGGTGCCCACGCCTGAGCCTTGAAGCTGCGGGCTGATCACCAGGTCATCAACGTAAATAAAGCGGCCATAGATCAGGTTTTCAAGTTCGCGATAGCCGGCCAACCCGACCATCCCTTGGCCGTTGCTGATCGCCAACAACCGGTAGCCCTGCCGGGTCTGCCGCGACAATTGCGCGACATAAGCATCCGGGTCAGATAAATGCGGACGCAACACGCGCATCAGATCAAAACTGGCGTGTTGGTCTGTCGGGGTTTCCAGAAGCTGAAAGGTGTAGTCCATGCTCGTCTGCCCTCTGTAAAAGTTGGCTTACTGTAGGGACATAACGGCACAGGCCACAGATCCAAAAAATGCCTTCAGGACTGGGCCATAGAAACGTCAGAGCCTCCAATACGTGTTCTATTCAGACGAATAAACGTGACAAGGATGCCTTGTTGAAATCCGCGTCTATAATCTGCCGAAAAAATCCATGGAGGAAACGCTGTGACCATTGCGCTGCATCTCTTAGTCATCATTCTTTCGTTGGGTCTTGTCCGCTACTTGGGCCCCAAATGGCTGATCCCCATCGGTATTGTCTGGTCCGCGGTGACGGTATTCACTCTTTTTTGGCCCCCCCTTATCGCCCTTCAATTGAGTGTCATCTGGGCGACGGTCTGGCTGTTGAAAGCCCATGCAGCCAAGTCCCGGCAGGACGAAACGTCCAGACAACCTGCATACGGATCCAGCGCAGTGTTGACCGACAACAAAGCGATACCGCAGACCAGTGCCTATCAGGACAGCATTAAATCCGGTGAAATTAACTGGCGCCCCGACGAACCCGCTGAAGAGCCGCACACTCACGCGAGCCTGGACCACGACTATCACCAGCAAGAGATCATGGCCGCCACCGGCCAAATGCTGGCCTCGCGCAAGCTTGAACAGGATCACATCGAATCGATACTGGCACGGGCCGAAAAGCACCATCAAACCGCGCTCAAGTTGCTTGAAGACGAGTCGTTCAAACGAGGATATGAAGAGGCGTACGCCATGTATGAGGCACTGCTTCGGGGGGAAAAAGCTGCAACTGCGTCCATTCCCTTTACTGATTTCAGCCGCCCCGACACGCATGTTGTCAAACCGGTGGACGATGCCATTCAGAACACGTTTGAAAGCTCCGCCAATGAATACTCGGCGTTTTTGAAAAATACGGTTGTGCGTTTACAACAACGCAAAGGTCTGCGTGAGTTGTTTGAAAAAGAGATGCTCATCGCAGGCGGTTCGCAGGTGCTGAACCGGATCAAAAGCTTTGAAGCCGGGGACGAATGGCGCTACGCGGACCGCCGCAAGAAGGTACGCGGCACACTCGCTGACCGACAATTAAAAGCCTGAAAGGCGCTAGGGCCTCACCCATGGGGGAGGCCCTGACATCCGTCAGTTACATCAACACTCACTGCCAACGCTTGAACAGCACGCTCGCATTGACCCCGCCAAAGCCGAAACCATTTGAAATCGCGTATTCAATCGCCAGCTTTTGCGCCTGCCCGCGAACCAGATTGAGCCCGGCAGCCGCAGGGTCTGGCGTCTCAAGGTTCAGGGTTGCCGGGGCGATCTGGTCGCGCAAGGCCAGCAAGGTGAAGATCGCCTCAATGCCACCTGCCGCGCCCAACAAGTGCCCGGTCGCTGATTTGGTGGCGCTGATGGCAACGTCGGGGTTGTCGCCAAACAGGCTGTTGATGGCGGCCAACTCGCCTTTGTCACCCACTGGGGTCGAGGTGGCATGGGCGTTCAAATGCTGGATCTGCGCCGGGGTTATACCCGCCTGCTTAATCGCCTGCTCCATCGCCCGCCGTGCACCTGAGCCATCTTCCGGCCCGGCGGTCATGTGGTAAGCATCGGCACTGGTGCCATACCCCACCAGTTCCGCAATCGGCTTGGCGCCTCGGGCCAGGGCGTGCTCCAGCTCTTCGATCACCAGCAAACCGGCGCCCTCGCCCATCACAAAACCGTCGCGCGCTTTATCGAACGGGCGTGAGGCGCGCTCAGGGGTGTCGTTGAAACCGTGGTACAATGCCCGCGCCGCCGCAAAACCACCCAGGCTCACGCGATGGATACAGGCTTCGGCGCCGCCACACACGGCCACGTCCACTTCACCAGCACGAATCATCCGCGCCGCATCGCCAATCGCCTGCACACCGGCAGCACACGCCGTGACCGGGGCGCCCAGCGGGCCTTTGAGGTGATGCAGAATCGACACATGCCCGGCCGCCAAGTTGCACAGAAACGACGGGATGGTGAACGGTGACAAGCGGCGCGGGCCCTTACTGTCAGCGGTGCGCACCGCCTCGGCAATAGCCGGAAACCCGCCCACACCGGACGCGATAATCGTGGCTGTACGCTCTTGCTGCAGTTCGGTTTGCGGCGCCCAGCCCGCTTGCTCCAGCGCTTCTTTAGCGGCGGCAAGCGCAAACAGAATGAAGCGGTCCATCTTGCGCTGTTCTTTGGCGGGGATCAGCGCGTCGGGGTCAAACCCGGCTTGCGGGTCCTGATCACGGTCCAGCACCTGACCGCCAATGCTGACGGCCAAATTACCGACCAGCGCTTCAGGCAGTCGACGGATCCCGGACTGCCCTGCCAGCAAACGGCTCCAGGTCTGTTCGACCCCACAGCCCAGCGGGGTCACCGCGCCCATGCCCGTCACAACAATGCGTCTACTCACGATGGCTCACTCCATAAATTTTGCTTGGTAGCGGTACAGTGACGAAACTATCATTATGAAAGTAACATCAGTGAGCAAAACTTTTCTCGTCTCTCAGGAACCGCAATGCAACGCACATCGCTTACAAACGCCGAATGCCCTGTCGCCCGTGGACTGGAACGGGTAGGAGAATGGTGGAGCATCTTGATCATGCGCGATGCGCTGCAAGGGTTAAGGCGCTTTGACGAATTTTCGCAAAGCCTGGGGATTGCCCCGAACATGCTGACGCGCAGGCTCAACACTCTGGTCGAAGAAGGATTACTGGAGCGCAGACGCTACAGCGAGCGCCCGCCCCGGTATGAATACGTACCGACGGCGGTGGGAGAAGATTTCAAAATCGTGATCATGGCGTTTATTGCCTGGGGCAATCGGCATTACACGCCCGAGGGCGAAAGTGTGCAGATCATTGATCAACAGACCCGCCATCCACTCCAGGTGGTGCTGATGGACGCGGTTGAAGGCCGTGCGGTGCCCATTGAACAGTGCACCGTCAAGGCCGGGCCGGCAGCGAGTCCAGGCATGCAGGAGCGCCTGGCCTTTGTAGCGGGCAGACAGCCGCAAGACGCCTGAGGTGATGCCTCAAGTGCAATAAAAGGTAGTCGCCGCCCCAATGACAAGACGTTGATCGGTGTGATGCGGCACCCCTGATCAGCGCATTGCGGCCTCGGCAGCGACTACAGGAACGGGGCTTACTGGCAGACTTTCGCAGCCGCCGGGTCGTTAGGCACGAATGAATCGGCGGCACCCGGTTTCAGAACCACGTAGCCACGACGCCACGGTTGATCATCGACCATTTTCCAGCGGTGCCCGGAGCCGGTGTTGTCGGCTGCCAGCAGCACTTCGCCCGGGTGCAAAGTAAACGTCTCACCGGTGCGCGTCTCAAAGGCCAGCGTGCCGGACAAGGTCATGACGTACTGCGGCTCCGGGTCGTTATGCCAGTCAAACGAGGCATGCGCCGGGCTTTGCTTGAAGTGAATGGCCGTCACGTCGTTGCGCATGTTCTGGTTGATGGTCCCTTGCAGAACATGCGAGGCGTCGTCCGCGCCGGTGCACAGCTTGTAGGCCTTGATGGTATCAGTGGCGGACGTGGCCGCTTGAGCCCCGCTCAGTGTCGCGAGGGTGATTGCGACAGCACCCGCCGTCCGCAAGCTGAGGTTGCACAGACCGTGAATGACCGTGTGCCGCGACGAACGTTTTTTCTGATGCATGAAACCGGTTTCCCTTGTCCTGAAATTGCCCTGAAATGGCCTGATAGGCGTTGCTTGCAGAACATGTTCGACGCCGTTGGCCTTCGCGACAACTAACTAATAATTCATAGATCGCACAAGGCTGATGCAGCTGGCGTGGAAACTACATTGTGCGCTAAAGGTATTGACGCTAAATTGTTGGCTCTTTTAACGCCAAGGTTCCTGTGATGACTGTCGACGACCACTCCGCCCCGGCAGACGCTGGCAGTTGTGATTACCTGCTGCTGCAAAACCAGCTGTGTTTTTCACTGCACTCCACCTCGCTGATGATGACCAAGGTGTACAAGCCCCTGCTTCAGGCCTTGAACCTGACCTACCCGCAATACCTGGCGATGCTGGTGTTATGGGAAGAAGACGGTCTGACCGTAGGGGAAGTCAGTGCGCGTCTGCTGACAGATCCGGGGTCGTTGACGCCGTTGCTCAAGCGCCTGGAAGCCGAAGGCATGCTCAGCCGGGTTCGCAGCCATGAAGACCAGCGAGTGGTTCACCTGCGCTTGACCGAGCAGGGCAAAGCGCTGCAAGAAAAAGCCAAGGCCATCCCCCAGTGCATCCTGGCCGCCAGCGGGCTGAGCCTGGAGCAGTTGCAAGACATCCAGAAAAACCTGCTGCTGCTGCGCCGCAACCTGCACGCCAGCCTCTGAATATTATTCCGTCTGTAGGAGCGAGCTTGCCTCGCGATCTTTTGATTTTTAAAGATCAAGAGATCGCGAGGCAAGCTCGCTCCTACAGTCAGTTTGTTTCCTGAAAATAAATAGTCTTTTAGATCAACGAGATAGATCTGTTTTAGGTGCGCTTTGAAAAAATAGCTTGCGCACAAACTATTTGAGCGCTAATTTTTAGCTATCTTCTTAGCGCGCAAACAATTAGCGCTAAAGATAAATCTCATCAGACACTTATCAGTAAGGAAAGACCGCCATGAACGTTCTCTATACCGCTGTTGCAACCGCTACCGGTGGCCGTGATGGTCGCGCTGTTTCGAGTGACAAGGTCCTCGACGTCAAGCTGGCCACGCCAAAAGAACTGGGCGGTGCGGGCGGTGAAGCCACGAACCCTGAGCAACTGTTTGCCGCCGGTTACTCGGCCTGCTTTATCGGTGCCTTGAAATTTGTCGCCAGCCAGACCAAGCGCAGTATTCCGGCCGACGCCTCGATCACGGCCCACGTGGGTATTGGCCAGATCCCGGGCGGTTTCGGTCTGGACATCGACCTGCACATCAGCCTGCCGGGCCTTGAGCAAGCCGACGCTCAAGCGCTGGTAGACGCTGCGCACCAGGTGTGCCCTTACTCCAACGCCACACGCGGTAACGTCGACGTGCGTCTGCACGTCAGCGTTTAAAGTCTGAAAAAAATGCCTCGCGATCGTTTAAAAGATCGCGAGGCAAGCTCGCTCCTACAGAGGGTTAGGCAAGATTTAAATCCGCGCCAGCGCCTGTGCCAGGTCAGCGCGCAAATCGTCGACATCCTCAACACCCACCGACAGCCGCACCAGACCATCGCCGATACCCAACTGCGCACGGGTTTGGGCGGGGATGGTGGCGTGGGTCATGATGGCCGGGTGTTCGATCAGGCTTTCAACCCCGCCCAGGCTTTCGGCCAGGGCAAAAATCTGCACGCTTTCAAGGAAGCGCCGGGCGCCCGCCAGGTCGGTGTTCAAGTCGATGGAAATCATCCCGCCAAACCCACGCATCTGCCGACGCGCCAAGTCATGCTGCGGGTGCGATGCCAGCCCCGGGTAGTGCACACGCGACACGTGCGGCTGGCGCTCCAGCCATTGCGCCAGCTCCAGCGCGTTGCTGCAGTGACGCTCCATGCGCAGGGCCAGAGTTTTCACGCCGCGCAGGGTGAGGAAGGCATCAAACGGCCCGGCAATCGCGCCGACCGCGTTTTGCAGGAAGCGCAAGCGCTCGGCCAGTTCCAGGTGCTTGACGATGGCGATGCCGCCGATCACATCCGAGTGGCCGTTCAGGTACTTGGTGGTCGAATGCACCACCACATCAAAACCCAACTCCAGCGGGCGCTGCACCCAAGGACTGGCGAAGGTGTTATCGGCCACGCAAATGATGCCGCGCGCCCGGCAGATGCTCGCCACGGCCGCCAGGTCAGTCAGGCTGAGCAGCGGGTTGCTCGGGGTTTCGACCCAGACCATCCGCGTGTTGTCCTGCAACGACGCTTCAAAAGCGCTGAGGTCTGTCAGGTCGACGAAGCTGAAGCTGTGCCCGGCGCTGCGCTGGCGGACTTTGTCGAACAGGCGGAACGTACCGCCGTACAAATCGTTGCCCGAGACGATATGCGAACCGGCGTCCAATAACTCCAGCACCGTCGAAATGGCCGCAAGCCCGGAAGCAAAAGCGAAGGCATCTGTGCCGCCTTCAAGGTCCGCAACACAGCGCTCCAGGGCAAACCGCGTCGGGTTGTGCGAACGCCCGTAGTCCAGGCCTTTGTGCACGCCGGGGCTTTCTTGCAAATAGGTGGAGTTGGCATAAATCGGCGGCATCAAGGCCCCGGTGGAAGGGTCCGGCACCTGCCCTGCGTGGATGACGCGGGTGGCAAAAGCGCGGTGCGCGCCGTTTTCATCGTGCTGACTCATGCAAGGGATCTCCGTAGGTGATTGAGCAGGTCGACGCGGGTGATCAGGCCATGAAAGCCCGAAGCGTCAGCAATAATCGCCACCAGCCCGCGGTCGAGTTCGGCCTGTAGCTCAGCCAGACTGGCCTGCGGCGCCAAGGTGTGCAACGTGTCCGTCATGGCGCTCGCGACCGTGCGGCTAAAGTGCGACGCATCGGCATGCAGGCCCAGCAAAATATCGGACTCATCGATCACCCCGACCAGCCGCTTGCCGTCCACCAATACCGGCAGTTGCGACACATCGGCCAGGCGCATGCGCTGGAAAGCGGTGAGCAAGGTGTCGTCCGGGCTGGCGCTGATCACCCGGCCATCCTCAAAACGTCGGGCAATCAGGTCACGCAAATCGCCGTAATGTTTGAACTGCAGCAGGCCCTGGTCCTTCATCCACTGGTCGTTGTAGACCTTGGACAAATAACGCGTCCCGGTGTCACACACAAAGCTAACCACGCGCTTGGGCTCGGTTTGCTCGCGGCAATAACGCAACGCGGCGGCCAGCAAGGTGCCGGTGGAAGAACCTCCCAAAATGCCTTCAGCCCGCAGCAATTGGCGGGCGTGATCAAAGCTTTCTTCATCGCTGATCGAGTAGGCATGACGCACGCTGGACAGGTCGCTGATCGACGGGATGAAGTCCTCGCCAATGCCCTCCACCGCCCAGGAACCGGCTTTGCCGATCACGCCGCTGCGGCTGTATTCGGCCATCACCGAACCCACCGGGTCGGCCAGAACCATTTCCAGATCCGGTTGCACGCGCTTAAAAAAACGGGTCAAGCCGGTCAACGTACCGGCAGACCCGACACCCACCACAATGGCATCCAGATCGTGCTGGGTTTGCGACCAGATTTCCGGGGCGGTGCTGCATTCGTGGGCCAGCGGGTTGGCCGGATTATTGAATTGATCGGCGAAAAAAGCATCGGGGATGTCGGCGGCCAAGCGCGCGGCCACGTCCTGGTAATACTCCGGGTGGCCCTTGCCGACGTCAGACCGGGTGATATGCACCTCAGCGCCCATGGCCTTGAGGTGCAACACCTTCTCGGTGGACATCTTGTCCGGTACTACCAGCACCACCCGGTAGCCTTTGGCCCGACCGACCAGCGCCAGCCCCAGGCCAGTGTTACCGGCCGTTGCTTCAACAATGGTGCCGCCGGGGCGCAAACGCCCGTCGCGCTCGGCGGCATCAATCATGGCCAGGCCGACCCGGTCCTTGATCGAGCCTCCGGGGTTTTGCGATTCAAGCTTGAGGAACAGCGTACAAGGCCCGGTATCGAACCGGCTGACACGCACCAGCGGCGTATTGCCGATCAATTCCAGAACGGCAGGTTGAGGGTTGCTTGGCATGACGTCACTTCCCGTGTTTTGGCACTGGATGGACAGCGACTGGCAACGATTCAGGTCGCGCCAATCACCGGAAACCTCCTAGGACCATAGGCCGGGATGGGGTTGGCCGCAACTTGAAGGGCGATTACTCCAGAGCGTTTAAGGCCAAGCCTTATGACGGCGTGGCATCCGCCTCATGAACAATTTTTCATGTCACGGCCCCGTCATTTTCCATTCCTATATTCCTACGTCACACGTTACGAACGGCCTGTATCGGGCCTTGGACTCAACGTTCGCAAGGAGTGCGCATGCTGTGCCCGGCAGTTAGGCCCGGGGAGGAATTTATTGTGGATGCAACGCTGACACCCTTGCCGCACCTTGAGCCATTGCCTGCAGGCAGTACTTCGCGATTGCTGCGCCGTGGCGGCGCGGTGGTGCTGGTGGTGGCGCTGCATCTGTTGGTGCTGAGCCTGGTGAACCGGGCTTCGCCGGTCACGGTGACGCCAGCCGTCACGCGCACTATTTATGCCTCGGTCATTCATCAACCCGCGCCGGCACCCGCCGCCCCTGCAGCACCAACACCGCCCTCCGAGCCCCCTCCTCCCGTGGCCCAGCCCGCCCCCGCGCCAGAGGCTGTTCACCCGGTCGCCCGGCCCAAGCCGTTGGCCAAGCCGCATGCCGTGCAGCGCCCGGTAACGCCTGTGGTCAAGTCAGATCCCGCACCCGCCCCACCTGCGGCGGCCGCTCCGGTGGTTGCGCCCACGCCCGCTCCGCCGCCTCAGCCCAAGACGATCACCCGAGGCGTGGAGTACGTGCATGAGCCCGAACCCGAATACCCCGACAGTGCCCGTGAAGAGGGCAACGAAGGCACCGTGATTTTGCGCGTGCTGGTGGATATTCACGGCAAGCCCGGCGCCGTGGACATCGTGCGTTCCTCGGGTTTCGGCAGCCTCGATGAAGCGGGCAAGACGGCAGTGCGCGGCGCGCTGTTCAAGCCTTACCTGGAGGATGGGCATGCGGTGTCGGTGTACGTGATCGTGCCGCTGCGCTTTCAGCTCGACAGCTAGCACTCACCCCTATTTTTTATTGACGGGCCTGCCGGTCAGGGCAGCGCTCACCCCAAAGAAAGGAAAAACACATGGAAACCGGAACACTGGGTTTGAATGTTTTGTGGCAACAGGCCGACGTGGTCACCCGAGGCGTGGCCTTGATGTTGTTGGTGATGTCAGTGGCGTCCTGGTATGTGATGCTCGACAAACTGTTGCGTCTGGCGCTGTTTCGGCTGCGCTCGGGCAAACTTTTGGCGGCGTTCTGGGGCGCGCCGACGCTCAAGGATGGCGTACAGCAATTGGGCCAGGGCAGCGCCTGGGCTGAAGTGACCCACGCCGGTATCAGCGCCGCGCGCCAGCACCGTGATGCGCTGGATGGCGACATGAACCCGCCGCCGTTTAGCGAATGGCTGACCCGCGCCTTGCGCCAGTCCACCGCGACCATCGGCGGCAAGTTGCAAGGCGGTATGGCGATTCTGGCCACCGTGGGTTCCAGCGCGCCCTTTGTCGGTTTGCTTGGCACCGTGTGGGGCATTTACCACGCCTTGATGAAGATCGGTTTGTCCGGTGACGCCAGCATCGACAAAGTCGCCGGGCCCGTGGGCGAAACCCTGATCATGACGGCCCTGGGCCTGGCCGTGGCCATCCCCGCCACCCTGGGCTACAACCTGCTGGTGCGCAGCAACAAGCAGACCCTGGCAGAGCTGAGCAAGTTTGCCTTCGAGCTGCACGACCTGCTGGTGATCGGCGCCCGCGCAACCCCACGCAACGGGCTGCCTGCCCACAGCACCTTCAATGCCCAAGCGGAGTACGTCTGATGGCCGGTGGACTGTCGGGCGGGGACGACCTGGAAGAAGACGGCTTTAACCCCGAGATCAATACCACGCCGCTGGTGGACGTGATGCTGGTGCTGTTGGTGATTTTCATCATCACCGTCCCGGCCATTCAGCACTCGGTGAAGATCGACCTGCCCAAGGCCGCCGCGCAGCAAGACAACAAACCACCGCCCTCGGTAGACCTGGCGCTGGACAACGATGGCCACCTGCATTGGGAGGACCACGACATCAGCGACAGCGACTTGCCCGCGCTGATCGCCGAAGCCGCCGCGCGCCAGCCGGTACCGGAATTGCACCTGCGCGCCGAGCGCAACACGCCCTATGAAAAGGTCGTGCAGGTGATGGCGGCGGCGCAGTCCGGGGGTCTGGACAAGATCGGTTTCGTGACCCAGGCCGTTACCCCTTAACCACGGCGTCGCCCTTCGCCCCACCCGTTTGGTCGGCCTTTATAGCCGACCACGGCGAAGTGCGCGCCACAGAAATCAACCAGGCCGTGAATGGCCGTTTTCGAAGGTGCAGTCATGTTTCGCAAATCCCCGTTGTATGTGCGTGCAGGTCTCGGTTTCGCAGCGCTTGCCATGGCCACGCCGTCTTTTGCCGCCGATGCCGCAGCAGCCATCGACGACAGTGCCTTGGCCACTTTGCCGCAAGTCACGGTCAAAGCCGCCAAGCGCAAACCGGCGCTGCATCAGCAGACCAACAGCGGTGCCCTGGGCAGCCGTGCGGTGATCGATACACCGTTCTCGTTCAAGAGCGTCGGCAGCAGCGAAATCCAGGACCGCCAGGCGGGCATTTTGTCTGAGGCGGTCAAGTATGACGCATCGGTCACCTCCATCAGTTCCAGCTACGGCACCCACCCGGCCACCCTCGCGGTGCGCGGCCTGCCGCTGGATGACCTGAACGGCTACAAGGTGGATGGCATGGCCAACATCAACCGTGGCGTGGAAATGCCCCTTGAGATGTTTGACCGCATCGATGTGCTCAAAGGCCTGTCGGGCTTCATGTACGGCTTCGGCAGCCCGGGCGGGATCGTCAACTACGTGACCAAACGGCCAACCGACAAGACCACCTTCAGCGTCGACGCCGGTTACGCGTCCAACAACCTGTACAAGGAACACCTGGACGTCGGCGGCCGCCTGGATGACCCGCGTTTTGGCTACCGGGTCAACCTGGTGCACGAAGAAGGCGATGCCGTTTCGGGTGACGCCAAGGTCAACCGCACAGCCGTCGGCGTGGCCCTCAACGCGCAACTCAGCGATGACCTGAGCCTGGACTTCGACACCCTGTACCAGACGCGTGATACCAGCGGCGGCACCGACATCATCGTCAACGCTAAAAATGCCTTGCCCAAACCCATTGATGGCAGCAAACGCCTGTACAGCAATGGCTCCTTTACCGATGTGGATTACAGCCTGTCGACGCTCAGTGCGACCTACAAGTTCTCGCCAGACTGGACCGGCAAGCTGGCCTATCGGTACAGCGATTCGACACGCCGTTATTTGAAAGACCAGTACATCATTTCCAGCGATGCGGGCGGCTACTCCGACAAAGCGTCGGCCGAGTACCACGGCTACGACTACAACGACGCCATGGGCACCCTGGAAGGCAAGTTCACCACCGGCTGGTTCAGCCATGACCTGGTACTGGGCAGCAGTTACTCGCAACTGAACTCCGAAAAATCCGTGGTCAGCCCCAAAGGCACCGTGGGCAAGGGCAACCTGTACGACCCGACGATTTTCTCGGTGTACAACATTGACTACAGCGGCGGCACCTATGGCGATGACAACATCAAGGAAAGCGCCGTATTTGCCAGCGATACCATCGGCCTGGGTGAACACTGGTCGCTGCTGGCGGGCCTTCGCAACGAAGACTTCCGCGAGGAGACTCACGCCTCCTCGACCGCCCCTGCTGTCCAGTACAAGGCTCGACCGGCCACGCCAACCGTGGCGTTGATGTACAAACCCAACAAAGACGTGACCGTGTATGCCAGTTACGTCGAATCCCTGGAAAACGGCGGCACCGCGCCCACCACGGCGGTCAACTCCGAACAGACCCTGGGCCCGCTGCGCAGCAAGCAATATGAAGTGGGCGTGAAAGCCCAGCAGCGTAACTGGAGCGCGACGGCGGCGGCGTTTCGCATCGACCGGGGCGCCGAGTACACCAACGATGCCAACGTCTTCGTGCAGAGCGGCACCATCCGCTATCAAGGTCTGGAGTTGAACGCCAGCGTCGACGCCACCCCCAACCTGACCGTGGACGGCAGCGTCATGTCACTGGACTCGGCCTACCACGATGCGGGCGATGGCGTTGATGGCAACCGCGCCGCCGGTGCAGCGCATTATCAAGCTGCAACACAAGTCACGTACCGTGTCCCGCAAGTGCCCGGCATGTTCCTGCACACCGGCGCCCAGCGTATCGGCGAAATGGCGGTGGACTCAGGCAACGTGCACACCCTGCCGGCCTACAGCCTGTTCGATGCCGGTGGCGGTTATCGTCTGCATTTGAGCGGTGGGCATGCACTGACCTTTGGCGCCAACGTCAGCAACCTGGCCAACAAAAAGTACTGGACCTTCTATCAGGAAAACTACCTGCAGCCGGGTTCGCCCCGTACGTTAACCTTCAACACGCGTTATGACTTCTAGGCCCGCAATGATAAAAACAACGTTCTTGAAGTACACGGTTCTGGCGCTGGGCATTTGCCTTTCGTTGCCCTCTGTGGCCGCACCCCTGGACACCGGCGGGCTGCGCCTGGACAAAGTGGTGCTGGTGATGCGCCACGGCATCCGACCGGCAACCGACACCGCGGCGCTGCAAAGCTGGTCGGCCAAGCCATGGCCAGCGTTTGACGTGGCCGACGGCCAGTTGACCGACCATGGCCGCGCAGCCATCGTGCTGCTCGGCCAATGGCAACGCGGCCTGCTCGATTCACTCGGTTTGTTCAAGGCCGGCCAATGCCCGCCGGCGCAAGCGGCCTACGTATGGTCGAGCCCGGTCGCGCGCACGCAAGCCACCAGTGCGGCGTTGGTACAAGGGATGTTCCCGGGCTGCAACGTCCCGGTAAACCATGCGCAGAAAAGCCAGGACCGCTTGTTCCACGCGACCGAAAATGGCCTGGCCCCCTTGGACCCGGCGCAGACTAAAGCGGCAATATTGCACGCCATGGGCGGCAGCCTCGACGCTGCCCGCGAACGCTATGCTGCACCGGTGCTGGCCATGCAGCAAGTGGTCGGCGTGCCAACCACCTGCGAGCAAAAAAACTGCGCCCTGAGCGAGCAACCCTGGGCGCTGAAAGAGAAAAACGGCGTGGTCAAACTCAGCAGCCCATTGGGCGTGGGCGCGGGCATGAGCGAAACCTTTCGCATGCAATATGCCGAAGGTTTGCCGCTGGATCAGGTCGCGTTTGGTCAAGGCCGCAGCGCTGAAGAGGTATCGCGTCTGATGGCATTGCGTTCGGCTAAATACGCCCTCAGCAACCACATCCCGTACATCGCCCGGCGCGGTGCTTCGCAGTTGCTCGGGCAAATCCTGTTGGCCCTGCAACCGACCGCAGCCGGCAGCCCGCCGGGCACCCAATGGCTGGCCTTCGTGGGCCACGACACCAACATCGCGCAGCTGCGCACACTGCTGGGCTTTGACTGGAAAATCGCTGAGTACCCCGAGAACGATGCCGCACCGGGCGGCACCCTTCTGTTTGAACGCTGGATCGACGACCACACCGGCGCGCAGTTTGTCAGCGTGGCCTATGTGGCGCAGAGCATGGACCAATTGCGCAGCTTGTCCGACGCACCGCCCTATCAGGTGCAATACCCTGGTTATGCGGGCAAAGCCTTGATGCCATTGAAGGGGTTTGTCGCCGAAATGGAAAAACGCATCGACCCTTCGGCGACCGAAGTGCAGCATTACCTGGGCCAGTAAGTCGCTCTGCGGCGATTAGATCCAGGGAATCAAAACAATCGCGGCAAGGGGCAGCGTCACCGCCGCGAGCAAGGTTTGGCTCGCCACGATGCCGGCCATCAGCGGGGCATCGCCCCCCAGTTGCCGCGCCATGATGTAGGACGACGATGCGGTGGGCAGTGCTTGAAAAAGGACTGCCGCAATCGCCGCTTTGCCGTCCAGGCCAAACACATGGCACGCGCCTACCGTCGCCAGCGGCATGACCACAAACTTGGCCAGTGATGAGTACGCAACCGGCCGCACCCAACTGCGCACCGAACCCAACTCCAGGGCCGCCCCGACGCAGAGCAAACCGAGGGGCAACGACGCCTGCCCCAGCGCCTTGAGCACGGGTTCAATAACCACCGGCAGTCCTAGCCCCAGCACCTGAAGTGCTATCCCGCCAAAGCAGGCCAGCACCAGCGGATTAAGTGCCAATTGCCGGGCCACCTTGCCCGCCGTCATCTTGGCCCCGGTGCCGTACCGTGCGAACACCAGCACACACAGAATGTTCACCGTCGGCACGATGGCCGCGTTGGCGACCGCCGCCAGAGCAATGCCCTGGGCGCCGAACAAGCCCGCGACGATCGACACGCCGACATAGTTGTTAAAGCGTATGCCGCCCTGAAAAGCCGAGGTAAACGCCGCATCACTGCCCTTGAGCAGTGGCCTGCTGGCGACCAGTGCCACAGTGACTGCACAGGTCGAAAGCACCAGCACCAGGGCCATGCCCTTCACGGGCACGTTGTCCAGGCTGGCCGTGGCCAAGCCATGTAAAAACAGCGCCGGCAAGAGAACGTAATACCCCAAACGCTCTGCCTGAGCCCAAAAACTGTCGGCCAGAAAACGACTGTGATTGAGCCAGGCGCCGAGGGCGATAAGCAACGCGATAGGCGCCAGGGCGAGCAGCAGTGCGAGGGTCATTACCGAGCCCCTGCAGGGCGAATTGACCCGTTACAGCCTTCAATCATTTTTACGCAAGCGACAGGTGACATGGAGCTCTCCGGGCAACGGTTGGATGAGCACCACGATAAGAACTCGCGACCTAAAATAAAATCGACTTAATATTCAGCCATCAACAAGTTTTGCTCATAGGTCATCTGGCCGGAGCATGCCGTTGAACGGCCTGCGCGAGGGCGGCGGCCAATCTGGCCAATGGGCGGTCTTCGCGTTCCAGCAAGACCACGCGGCGGGTCTTTTGCGGCGAGCCGAAGGGCTGAATGTCGAGATGGCCCAACTGCGCGAGGTTGTGACTGGACAGCGGAATCACCGCCACCCCAAGCCCGCTGCTGACCATCTGGATGATCGCCTCCTGGCTGTCCAGTTCCATGCTGGTGTGCACGCGCAGGCGCATCCGCCGCAGCTCCTGCTCGATGGTGCGTCCGGCCCAGGCCCGGCGATCAAAACGAATGAACGGTTGCTGTTGCAGTAACTGCCGAAAATCCTGCCCCGCCAGAGAACCCGGCGCAATTATCCAGAAGCCCTCTTCATAAAGCGTGGTACTGACCAGGCCATAAGGGTGCGGGCGTACAGGCTCGGTGGTGATCGCAACGTCCAGTTCGCCCGCCTCAACGCGCACGGCCAGTTCCGCCGACATACCAGAGGCCACGTTGATACGCACATGCGGGTGCTCGGCCGCCAACGCAGCCAAGGCCGCAGGCAACGTGCTGGCGAGCGCTGTGTGAATGGCGCCAATCCTCAACCTGCCGCGCAGCTCGTTATCCCCGCCAATTTCAGCCGCAATGCCGTCATACAGCGCCACTATCTCCCGCGCCCGCTCCACCGCCACATGGCCCGCCTCGGTGAGCACCGGCAAACGCCGCGAGCGGTCGAACAACGTCGCATTGAACGTCTCTTCAAGGGACTTTATGTGCAGGCTCACCGCAGACTGCGTGAGATGTACAGCCTCCGCAGCGCGCACAAACGAACCGTACTGAGCAATGGCGATCAAGGTGTGAAGGGCGCGTAGTGACATGGTGATCTCTGGGTAATGGACACAGGCTGTCCCACTTTAACTCGAAGCACTTAGACATGATTTCTCTGTACGAGACCTATCGGCGCATTGATGTACTGCGGGGGTCGCAATGGTGACCTTGAACCAGTTGGCAGATCTGCCCGGCGCGTCGCTGCTGGCCTATCGACTGGTCAATTCAAAATTCCCGCCCATTGCCCTATTTGATGACGTGGCCGATGCCGCCGTCTTTGAAGCGCTGTACCAGATTCAGGCACTGACCAATCCCCGAATGCAAAATGAAGTCGGGCGCCTTGAGTTGATACCGCGAGCAGAGATTCCGTTTGGTATCCCGGGTTGCTCTTATGCGACCGCCCCGTTCACCCACGTTAACCCCGACGTTTACACGCACTCGCATGCGTTGGGCAAGGCCGTGAAAGACGCCCGATGCCCAGGGCTGCGGTACAACTCTGTGCGCTTGGAAGGCAACCACTGCTGGGCACTTATGACCCCAAGCGCCGTGTCGTCGATGGTTCAGTCAGCCCACTACGAGATGATCTGGAATGGGCGTATCACCAGCGTCAATAAAATCAGCGAAGCTTAATCGCCAAGAGCAGGCGTAGCGCTCAGCCCTTGTTCCTCCAGCAACTGCACAAAGCTGCTGAGGTTTCGCGACACGGCTCCGCGCCGCCAGACCAGCCAGGTGGTCAGGTAGCGGAACTCGGCGGCCAGCGGCCAGATGCTGACCGTCGCGCACCCCGGCATGCTGTTGAGCATGCTGCGGGGCATCAGCGCCAACCCGGCACCGGCGCTGACGCAGGCGAGCATGCCGTGGTAAGACTCCATTTCGAAGATTTTGCCGGGCACAGCGGCGTCAGTGTTGAACCACTTTTCAAAGTGATGGCGGTACGAGCAATTGGCCCGAAAGGCGTAGATGCTCTCGCCGTTGACGTCGGTTGCGCAGCGGATCGGCGCGTGATGAAGCGGCGCGATAATGACCATTTCTTCTTCGAACACCGGCACACCTTCCAGCGCCGGGTGCAGCACCGGGCCGTCGACGAACGCAGCCACCAGTCGACCCGACAATACGCCTTCAATCATGGCACCGGACGGCCCCGTCGAGAGGTCCAGGTCGACCTTGGGGTGCTGTTGGTTGTAGGCCGCCAGCAAGGCGGGGATCCTCACCGCGGCGGTGCTTTCCAGCGAACCCAGCGGGAATGCACCCTGGGGGTCTTCGCCCGCCACTGTCGCCCGCGCTTCTTGTACCAGGTCGAGAATGCGCCGCGCGTAGTCAAGGAAACTCCAGCCAGCCGGTGACAGGCGCAAACGGCTTTTCTCGCGGATGAACAGGTCGACACCCAAATCCTCTTCGAGCTGTTTGATCCGCGTCGTCAGGTTTGAGGGCACACGATGGATGTGGGCCGCCGCAGCGCTGATGCTGCCGTGGTCCACCACCGCCTTGAAGATTTCCAATTGCACCAGATCCACAGTCATTCTCCAATCGTGAAAGAAACGATCTCTATTATTCAGTTTCAAGAAATCTTTAGCCACCCTACTCTGTGCCCATCTACTCACTCAGCAGGACCATGCCATGAGCCCGATTTCCAGCCAGACCCACGCCCTTTCGATCAACCCGACCACGGGCGAGCAGATTGGCCACTACGCGTATGAGTCCGCCGAGGCTCTGGACGCGGCCCTCACCCGCGCCGCGTCGTGCTTCAGCCGCTGGAAGCGCACGCCGTTGCAAGCGCGCTCTGCCGCCATGGTTGCACTGGCCCAGGCGCTGCGCGACAACGCTGACGCCATGGCAACCATGATCACCGAGGAAATGGGCAAGCCGATCACCCAGGCCCGTGGCGAAATCGAGAAATGCGCCAAGCTCTGCGAGTGGTACGCCGAACACGGCCCAGCCATGCTGGCCGCTGAACCGACCCAGGTCGAAGGCGGCAAGGCACGCATCGAATACCGTCCGCTGGGCCCGATTCTGGCGGTGATGCCGTGGAACTTCCCGGTCTGGCAAGTGCTGCGCGGCGCGGTACCCGCCTTGCTGGCAGGCAACACCTACGTGCTCAAGCACGCACCGAATGTGATGGGCAGCGCCTACCTGATTCGCGACGCCTTTGTGCGCGCCGGTTTTGCCGAGGGCGTGTTTGAAGTGGTCAACGTCACCCCGGACGGTGTGTCGCGCGCCATTGCCGACCCGCGCATCAGCGCCGTGACCCTCACCGGCAGTGTTCGCGCCGGTACCGCCATCGGCGCACAGGCTGGCGCTGCCCTGAAGAAATGCGTGCTGGAACTGGGCGGCTCCGACCCGTTCATCGTGCTCAATGACGCCGATCTCGACGCCGCCGTGCAGGCTGCCGTGGTCGGTCGTTACCAAAACTCGGGGCAAGTCTGTGCCGCCGCCAAGCGCCTGATCATTGAAAAAGGCGTGGTTGAGGCATTCACTGAAAAATTCGTCGAGGCCACCCGCAAACTGGTGGTGGGCAACCCGCTGTCCAGCGATACCTACATCGGCCCGATGGCGCGCTATGACCTGCGTGACGAACTGGACCAACAAGTGCGCGACACCCTGGAAGAAGGCGCGACGCTGTTGCTCGGCGGCGGCAAAGCCGAAGGGTCTGGCAACTTCTATGAGCCGACGATTCTGGCCAACGTGACCGACCAAATGACCTCGTTCAAACAGGAACTGTTCGGCCCGGTGGCGTCGATCATTACCGCACAAGACTGTGCGCATGCGGTGGCGCTCGCTAACGACAGCGACTTCGGCCTGACAGCGACCATTTACACGGCCAATGTTGAACTGGCCCAGCAACTGACCGGCGAACTGGAAACCGGCGGCGTGTTCATCAACGGTTACTCGGCCAGCGACCCCCGCGTGGCTTTCGGCGGCGTGAAGAAAAGCGGTTTCGGCCGTGAACTGTCGCACTTCGGCGTGCGGGAATTCTGCAACGTGCAAACCGTGTGGCTGGACCGCCACTGAGTGGATGCCCGCCACTGAACAGGGATAACAGGGGCCAGCACGGGATCATCGCTCCCGTGCTGGCCCTGTCAATGACGCTTCTATTCCAGTAACGCACGCTGAAGACCGCTGAGTCGCAGCAGGAGGTCATGCTCTCTGACAGACACCTCTATACGCGCGATATCTGCCGCTATTTCATACCCCTCACTGGCAGGGCTGTCGTATTGCTGATCCAGTGCATTAATCAGCTCATCGCTATAAGCTTGCAGCGCCTCGAACTCTTGAGGGTATTGCGCTTTCAGATAAGTGAGCCAGTGGTCCTGGGTCGTCAGATGCTCTAGAAACTCACTGCTTTTTTCAGCCAAGATGACCTTTTCATAAGCCTCTTCTATGGCTGCAGGCGTGACTTCGGGCGCACTAGCTCTATACAACATGTCGGCGGCCTGCTTGGGCAAGTCCAGCCTGTTGGCCAGGGCAGTGCGATAAGCCAAACGTACCTCTACGACTTCAATAGTTCCTGAGGCATTGGCCGTCGCCTGAGCAATGCTTTCCACTTTACCGAGACGAAACATCCGTTTATAAAACGTAAACAGCTCATGACCACTTTTACTCGCGGCACCCATACCAAACTCATTGAACTCATACACTTTTAATTCAATGTCGTTAAATACAAGCATCCTTCCATCGGAGCAGGTACCGCGCGAGCGGGCCAGGCTGAAAAGCTCATCACGCAACGTCTCATCTTTGTAAGCTGCCTCCAGTACCTCCCATACTCGCTGGTTCAACTCAGCCCTGACGAGGGCAAAATCCTTACTCCCTTGAAGTAACTCAAGCAGGCGAAAAAAATACTGGGAGCCGGGGGCTGCTCTAAGCACGTCCCACATTTCGTGTTTTGTTGAATCAGCAGACACGTCCTGGAACCACGGTGTTTTTTCATCTCCCAAGGCCTGCGCACCCGGTAACTCATCAGTTATTTCTTCATCGGTCTCTACATCGCTCTGCCCATCAGAATCTTCATCCGAACCGGCTTCAGAACTGTCGACCTGCAAGTCTTCCAATGAATACCCCAAGTCATTGCCTGTGAAATCACGGTAGTCGTACAACGACCTTAGTTCACTGTTGGGTAGATAATTATTGGACAGGTCAGTCCCGGCCATCAGCAGGTCGTGATGACCTTGCAGAGCGCGAAAGGGAATGGCCTCGATCTGATTGGTATCGAGTTTTAAAACACGCAATTGCGCAAGATCCAGTACGCCCTCAGGCCATTCACTCAATCGATTGCCACTGAGTATCAGTGTCTGCAAGTTATCCATGCCCTGGACGTCGACTTCGGTCAGCGCGTTTCGACTTAGATCCAGCGATTTCAACCCACGCAGGGGTTCTAGATCAACTGAAATCAAATGGTTGCCAGCGGCTTCCAGGCTGTTCAAATGCTGGAGCGCCCCAATGGACTCAGGCAGTCTGGTCAAGCTTGCATTGTTCAGTTGCAAGGTGCGTAACTGGCTAAACGATCGGATACATGCTTGCACTCCCGACTCCGTTAAACCCGAACCACTCAAGTTCAAAGCGGTAATGTCATAAAGCGCGCCTGGAAACTGAGGAATGTCGCCGATGCATAAACCTGAGAAGTCGAGCGCCTGCTGTTCGACGCCTGAACGGGCCACGCTATATCGCCAGGCCTGGAGAATACGATCCGAGGCAGTCTTGCGGTCTGCCGAGTTAACCCAACGCCTGCCCCCTTCTATTCGGTAATTGCGGCTCGCGATCCAGTCATTGAGGCGACTCGTGAGTGCGCCGAGTTCCTGTTCCCACGCCTCAAGCCTGACTTCAATGGAGACTTCACCTGTTTGAATTTGCTCCAGGCGTGCTTGCGCCTGCGCGGGCGTCAGATCGGGGGTCAGTCGCTGCAAGCGAGTCAGAGGGGTATCATCGGGGGCGGTCGTGAACGGCTCAGGCAGCAGCAAGTCCGGGTTGTCTACGACCTGAATCGGGAAGGGTTCAGGCTCGCCGTCCGTCACGCCCTCGGCCAGCCTGTCCAGGCCGATGCCTCCTACCCGGTTACGTTTATGTTTGAGCGCATAACTCAATAAGTCATCACAGCTTTTACGGGTTAACCGGCACCCTTGCACCAGCGTTTTGCTTAACACGGTTGGATGATTTACGACCTCAGGTGGAATCTCGGTTAACGCGCTGAAACTTAAATTCAGGAACCTTAACGAACGACACCGTTCAATGCCTGCCGGCCAGTGCTTTATTGAAGTGCTATTCAAGTTGAGTTCTTGCAGCTCATCGAGTGAACTGACATCCAGCTCGTCTACCCAGTTACCACTCAGGTCCAATTGCTTAAGCCCGAGCATTGAATTAAGGCTCTCCTGCATCTGCGGCGTGACCCTCAACTCATTGAACCCGAGGTTTAAACTGCGTAACTGCTGCATGTCTGCCAACGCGGATGGAAAATCCAGTAATTGGCTTCGCGAAAGATCCACTGCTTGTACATTTATGAAGGCGCCCAGGAACGTGTTCAACTCGTCTACAGGCACGTTAAGCGCAGGTATTCTCAAGCGCGTGACATGGGTAAAAGAATGGGCTTCAAGCTTTGGCAAGTCGCCATATGCGTCCCCTTCCAGGTCGAGCATGCCGCCCTCCTCCGGTAGTTTCCAGGCAACGCCCAGATCATCGCCTTCCAGACCCAGCCGTCCGGCCAACCCGCTGCGCCAGCAACCTGTAATCCGATCGCAAACCGTTTGCCGAAAGTGAGTGTAAGCGCCTGAAGATACCTGGCTTTTCCAGTGGTTCAGACGCGCAATCAGAGTTCGGTACTCTTCAGAAACTTCACCAACCCGTCTGATCAACACCCCGGCTGGCAACTTGTACAAGGCGCGCTGAATCACAGACTCCGTCAGCGCAGGCACCCGGGTCCCAATGGCTATGGTTCTTAGTCCTTCGCTCACATAACTGGAGGCCAGATCGGACACTTCAGCGGCATAGGCAGGGATAGAGGACAGGAAATCATAGGCCCTCACGATAGTGTCCAGACTCATGCCCGACCAGTTCAGACGCAGCGTTGAAAACGGATGCAGGCTGCTCTCAAAAAAAGTGTCTGGCAGCGTCACAATCGAGGTATTACGCAGGTCCAGCAACTCAAGATGTTCGAGCCCGAAAAGCCCTGTTGGCCATTGACTAATGTTGCCGAACAGGCTCAACCCTCGAAGCCCGGACAACTGCGTGACATCCAGCGCATTGATGTCGCAGCTTAGGGATAACTGCTCGAGCTGTGAGAGTCTCGACAGCGCATCAATAAGCGGTGCGCTTGAGTCTGCTCCGACATTCAACATCAGCGAAAGCTCAGTAATCCCGTCCAATGCAGGCAGAGCCTGTGCAATCGGCCCGATCTGTTCTTTGCTTACGAACAACTCCAGACGTCGTGCATTAGGAAAACGCTGGAGAAGTCCGGCGCCCGGCTCACTGACTAACAAGCTGGCGTCCATACTCAAGGCCCTGACATGCGAGAAGTCAGCTTCCCATGCCGGCAATTGGCTGACGCTTCCCAAATCGAGGGCAATATTGGCGTCATGGTTATAGGGCAGCCCTGTGCGCCAGCACTCAATGACTCTGCTCACAATCCCAGAGCGTCCGCTCCTCTCAGCACTCCAGGCTTGCAAGACGCTACGCAACCCCTGCAGTTCATTTAGCTGCTGTTCTAACTGATCAAATATCTGTTGGTCGGCAATCCCTTGGCTCAACCGCGCTTCAATGTAGCCAAGCGCTTGTTCATCACTCATGTCTGGATAAACATCGCGCAGCCTCACGACTTGCAGGTCTCTGACGCCAAGACCTTTTCCAGTGCCAGACAACGCATAACCGATCTGGTTATTGATCCGCCCAAGAGGAGGCTCCGCCCCTGGAATGCGCTGACGCAATATTTGCGCCACTTCTGAACGATTCGACAATGCATGCTTAGCCAATGCTCCCCGCAAGTCATCAGCCTGACTGATGTCTAAATAGCCCATGGCTTCACGTGTCTGTTCGGGCAACACCTGCAAAATTGCTTCATAAAGGTTCAGATCAGCGCTCAAGGGCACACCTGCCGCTTGCACTACAGAAAAGTGATCACCGGACTTGATCAGGGTTTTACGGACGGGGTCCTGATCAAGGCCAATGCTATCGAGCAAGCGTCCATTGCTGCTATTGGCCCTGATTTGCAGTTGTACGTCATTTGACCATCCCGGCAAATGTTCCAGACCACGCAGAGCCAAGCGCTCGCTGTCCAGAGAAAACAAGCTCTGCTTACACAGTCCTGCCATTGCACGATTCATTCGCCCTTGCTGGACGTAGACGCGTGCACTGTCGTCGATGCGTTTGGGGAATGATCCGTTACGCATATCCGCCAACTCACTGCTGCTGGCGTTCTCCAGAACTTCTTTCACTGCTCTTTCTGACAACGAGGGAAATCTGTTACGCAAGACCTCAACTTCGGTTGAAGAGGACGCACTCTTGACCGCACTTAGCAGGCGTTTAAGCAGGCGTTGTCTATGTTGGCTCAGGCCATCGGCAAGCTTCTGATTGAAGCGCCGGGCTTGCGATACAGGGCCCTCTGTACGACCCAGCAGCTGTGCTGCCTGCTCATCGCTTAATAAGGAGAGAATCCGTTCAGCTAACGTTCCCTGGGCAATGTCAGCACGGGTGATTCTGATAATCGGCCGGGGGTCGCGCTCAACCAGCACCTTCCCATAACGCGTTGAAGGACCCCACATCTGGTCGCCATCAAACACTTCAAGCTCTTGCCCTCGGGGCCAACCTGGTGTTTCAACCAGCACACGCAAAACCTCGTCCTGATAGTGGGTAAAGCCTTTACTACTGGCGATCTGCTCAATCAACGCATCCAGTTCGCGATCAACCCTGAACAGCTCAAACGTGTCGAGTAACACCGAAGGCGTGGGCAAACCCTCGATATGAACTTGACGCAGTGCCGCATCAGACACCCCGCTTAAGTCCCCCATCTGGCCGAGGGTGGCATCGTCAAACAGACGGGTCTCATGCCCAAGGCGACGCAGCAAGGTGGCTCGATTCCACTCCAGCGGCTGTTCATGAGCATGGCGCCATGCCCCCGCGTTATTGTGCTCAAGCGTGGGCTCGAATACGTTCTGGGCATCGGGATGTTTGAGCTTCCACTTATTGGCTGATGGATCAAATGTTTGCTCATAGACGTGTTCACCCACTCGAACATACGTCTTGCCATTGACGTGATACTGCCCCAGAACATTGGGCTCACTGTTGTCCAGCACCTGCTCGGGGACCTGAAAAGCATGAACCTCTGGCTTACACAGACGAATCTCCCCCGTGGGCAGCAAGGCCTGTCTCACCTCTTTAAGAATTCGGGGAATAGTGCCCGCCGGTATCTTGCTAAAGGCATACCCGGCACCGCCCATCACGCCGATGAATGCCACATTCATAGCCACTGATTCCAGGTGCGACCATGCACCCTCCATGTCACCCACACTCCAGCTTTCAAAGCCGTCGTAAACCTCTTTGGCCAACTGCAGCGCCATGACCACCATCATCGCTTCTCCCAGCCCGGGAACAAAAAAGGCAGCGACGTTAAGCACATTCATTCCCACCGACGCCCAGTACTCCAGGGTCTCGACGGTCTGCTCCCAATCCACCACAGCAGTGGGTATGGCGATCGCAAGCGCATCCTCTTTTATCCTTTCTATTTGCCTGAAATAGAGCGTGTTGAAGATATCGCCAGAGATCGGTTGCAACGTTTGCTGGCTCACTCTCAAGTTGACGCTCGATGCGGCAAAATAAACAGGCTCCTCCTGGGTGCCAGGTGTGGGGTGTTTCTCGATCAACTGATGGTTCAGGCGCGTCAGAAAGTCCTTCTGTTTGCCTTGCGGTACCAGGCTTGCAAAAAACTGCTGGTAATTGGCGGAGCCTAAGTTCGCGACCAAGTCCTGAGTGAATTCACCCAGTGAGGAATACTCCTTGAGAGGGCTGATAGGGGCTCCCGGGATATACACCATGACAGGATCAGGGCCGGGCTCATCAAACCGGACTGCCGGCAAAGTAATGCCTGTGTGCTCCTCCACCCAGCCTCTAATGGGGTACGAGCGAGCAGACTCGATGATCACTACATGGCCAATGTTGAAGCCCAACAGCTCCAGCCCACTGAAGACCAGCGGCCCCATCCTCGGGTTTGGGGCACCGTCGAGCAATCCTCGGACCATCTGGTAACCCGCCCCTTTGACATCGCCTACCATCAGGCCGGTATGAAGCCGCACAGCCATTTGCTCTTTCAGGGCAATGATCATCTGATGTCGCAATCCGGCGCGTGTTGCCGGATCATCAAAAACACTGTTCAAGTGCTCCTGATACTGCTTGCCCAAATCAAGCTGGCGGCATAACTGCGAGAAAGCCTGAGGTGCTACGCCGTGCTGCTCTTTAAAACGATAACGGTTGCCCTCTATCGAATCAGGCCGGATGTGTTCTCGCCTGATCAATCCTGGCCCCTCTTCACGCGAAAAGCCTGATGACCAGTCGGCAGTCAAGCCAGCTTTTTCGGTCACCAACGCACCCGCCGGGGCGATCACACTGGATGCTCCCCCGACCACCACCGAGAAGTCTTCTTTACCCGAAAAGTTGAGCAAGGCCGCCTGCAGCAGGCTTTGCTCGTGTACCGCTTGATCACGACGCAGGTAATAGAGGCTGTTTTTATTGACATCGATAGCCGACGAATCGAGCCCCTTCATGGCCTCCACCAGCAGTGGCTCCGCAAACTCGGCGATGCCTTTAAACCCCTGGAGTTTAATGGCCAGCATGGCATGCGCCTTACGGCTTCGCGCCTGGCTCACCAACAATGCCTCACGCAGCCAGGGTGCGGCATGGGTGAACCACTCGGGCAACTGGTCTTCGTTGACATGCCCTGCAAACAAGCCCGCTCTCAAGCGTTGAATATGTGAGGGGTGGCTGTGTTTGATCCAACTGGGCATTTTGTCCTTGATAAATGCGCCATTGGGGCCTGCAACCTGTACTACGGGTGTTCCCGTCATTGAGTCTCTCCTGATAACTCATTCAATAAGTCATCAGAAAACCTCACCTGCGCCCTGCTCGGGTGGTAACTATTTACCGCACGGGCCAGTGCTTGATCACGTTACTGGCCCATTCTCATCGGCGGAATTTATGAGCGGCTGATCCCATTGGCCTTGAAGAGCCATTCAAACGCCTGTTCCAGGGTCGGTGCGGGCGTTTCCAACGGATTTACACTGATCTGTTCGGCGGTGCGCTGAAACAGGTCTTTGACCCCCGGCAGCACAGCCACCGGCATATCGGCGGCGCGCAATTGGCGCTCAGCCTCTTCAACCTCTTTGAGACGACGTGGCGCATGCAGGACGTGCGTGCGGATCAAGGCGCCGAGGAAGTCGCGCAGGCTGGCTTGATCAATGTCGCTCAAGGCGTCGTGCAGCTTGTCGGTCACGCCCTGTTTTTCTGCGGCCATAAAGCACTCGATGGTCAGCGCCTCCAGCCCTTTGGTAAACACGCTGCGCAAAATTTTGAGCGCTGCCGCATCGCCCGCAGCGCCACCTTCGACCGCCTTGAGCGGTGCGCCGATGGCCGCGTACAGGCGCTGCGCAGGTTCAATGCCGGGACCTGCGCCCAGCAAGTTGGTTTTCTCATGGGTCAGCGCGATGGCGCCGAGGATTGCCACGTCGACGTACACGATGCCCGATTGCGCCGCCTGCTCGGCAGCGATTCTGATCTGCGCCGGGTCAGCGGTCGTCATGTCGATGTACAGCGCGCCCTTGCGCATGTGGGCCAGCGCCTGCTCGGCCACAACCAGCGACACTGTGCCGAATACGCACGACACGACAACGTCGCAGTCTGCAGCGATAGCGCCGACTGAGGTGGCGATATCCAGGCCCCGCTCGGCGGCAAACGCCTGGGCGGTGGCTGAGGGTTTCAGGTCGCACAAGATGATGTCATGCCCTGCCGCTGCCCATGGCCGCGCATAAGTGAGGCCGACTTCGCCCGCTCCGACAATTGCGATTTTCATTGTTAGGGTTTCCGATTATTTGGCCCCGTAGGCGCCCTTGTAAGTTCCGGACGCGATTTGCGCCATCATCTCTGCTTCTTTTTGTTCGGTCCCCAGGCACCGTTGCAACAGTTCTTCTGCCTGCTCGGCCGGGAACGCCACGATGCCATCGTGATCACCGACAACGATGTCACCCGGCGAGACGATCATGCCGCCAATGCTGACCGGTACGTTGATTTCCCCCGGCCCGTTTTTATACGGGCCGCGATGGTAGGCGGCCCGGGCAAACACCGGGAAGCTGCCCTTGCCAATCGTCGCCAGATCGCGAATGGCGCCGTCTACCACAATGCCTGCGGCGCCGCGTTTTTGCGCGATGGCGGTCATGATGTCGCCCATCAAGGCCCGGCTGATATCACCTCCGCCATCCACCACCAGCACTTGTCCGGGGCTCAGGATTTCCAGCGCCTGATGGATCGCACGATTGTCACCGCACGGGACTTTCACGGTCAGGGCGGTGCCGACCATGGTGCCTTCAATGCGATGGAATGGCGTGAGTGGCGCGCCAGGCAGGCGGTCCAGGCAATCACTGATAATGGACGTCGAGGTGCGGGCATAAGCGGCCAGCAGCGCATGCAAGTCTGACGTTGAGGCGATAGCGTTCATGGGTGTTCCTCAGGTGGCGTATGGCTTTGAGGATAAAGACCCTGAAAAATAGAAAAAGCGATATTATCGTATGCCCAAACATGCCCAACAGGAATGTTAATGATCAACCTCCGGCAACTCCTTGCGCTGCACTGGATCGAACGCCTCGGCACTTTCGAGCGTGCGGCCGAGCACCTCAATACCACGCAGTCAGCCATCTCCAAGCGCATACAGGAACTGGAGGCCTCCACGGGGCTGCAACTGTTCGACCGCTCGCAACGCGGTGCACGGCTCACGGCCATCGGCGAAGAAATGCTGGTGATCGCCCGGGAAATGCTCACCCTTGCAGAACGCATCACCTCACTCAAGGACGGCACCCACGTGGTGACCCGACGGCTCAGGCTGGGCGTGACCGAGCTGACGGCGCTGACATGGCTGCCCCGGCTGATTGCAAAACTGGTAGAGGATTTTCCGGGGCTAACGGTTGAGGCTGAAGTCGATATGAGCCGCAACCTCCATGAAAAGCTCGTGGATGATCTGGTGGACATGATTATCATCCCCGACACCTTCACAGCGCCCGAGATCACTGCGGTCCCGCTGGGCATGGTTGAAAACGCCTGGATGGCAGCGCCCGGCGTCGTCGAGCATTCGGGGGTGGTCGGGCTGGCCGAACTGGCCAAATACCCGCTGCTGGTACAAGGCAAAAAGTCGGGGTCGGGTTTGTTTGTCAACAAGTGGCTGGGGACCATGGGCATCGAGCTGCCCAAGATGCTGTCCTCGGACAGCCTGACGGCCATGCTCGGGCTGACCGCCGCCGGGCTGGGTGTTACGTACCTGCCGTTGGAGTGCTTTCGCCCGCTGGTGGATGAGGGCAAATTGACGATCATACACACCGACCCGCCCTTGCCGCCTGTACCCTACATGGCGATGTACCGAAATGATCGGCCCTCGGCGTTCGTGAGCGAAGTGGCGATTCGGGCCGTCGAGCAGTGTGATTTTTCGCGGCAACTGCAAAGCTGAGAAGGTGCAGATGACGCTCGTCAGCGCACCTTCCCGGCGTGGGCCGAAGCCCGTTAATGGGCAGCCCGGTTACGCACTCGCCAGCGACTCGTCATGGTTGGCCGGCTCGTTGATCGACAGTACAAAAACCAGCGCCGCCAGTGAGCACACGCCCAGGAAGATGAACACCGCCGTCCAGCTGTAGCTATCCAGGAGCAAGCCGGTGATCAGCGGCGCCATCGCCCCGCCGGCCTGGCCGGCGCTGTTGACCACAGAGGCCGCCACCGGGTAAGTGGTGCGCGTGGTCAGGCCCATGGAGTACACCGAAAATGACGAATAACCGATGTTCAACAGAAAGCCCGTGCCAAACAGCAGCAGGCTGACCGAGAGCAGGTCATTGGGCGCATAGACCAAGGCAACCATCATCAGGCACGTGGCCACAGCGCTGATCATCATCGTCGGCTTTCTGCGACGGTCCAGCACGGTGTCAGACAACCAGCCCCCTACGATATTGCCCAGCACGCCGCCAGCAAAAGGCAAGGCCGCCACGAAGCCGATCTGCATCAGTTCAAAATGCTTCACTTCCCCCAGGTACTTGGGCAGCCAGGCGAGCAGCACGTTGACCACGCCAGTCATCAACAAATAGCCCAGGCCGCAGCCCCATATGTTCCAGGACGCAAACACAGAGCGTGAGCTGGCCAATCGCGGGGTTTGCTTGTAACGCAGCAAAGTGTCCAGCGCACCGAAGCTTTTGTGAGTGCGCACACTGTCGGTTTTGCTGGTCTGCAGGTCTTCGATGTAGGTGGCTTCTGCGTCGTTGACCCGGCGACCGGCACGTGGATCGTTGGGCACCAGCCACCACCAGATCAGCGCCAGCACGACGCCGGGGATGGCGAAGGCAAAGAACATCGTCCGCCAGCCATCGAGCATGATCAGCGCTGCGCCAATGGGCGGGGCAATCACTGCGCCCATCTTCGCCGCCGACAGAAAAGCCCCTGTGGCGAGACCTTTTTCACGCGCCGGGAACCAGCGATTGATCGTACTCAGCATCGACAACGGCAGGGCAGCTTCGGCAATGCCCAGCGCTGAGCGATAGATTTTCAGCAGCCCGAAATTATGCGCGGTGCCAATCAGCAGGGTGACGATTGAGGTCAAGCCAATGGAGATCGGCGCCACAACACGCACGCCCACTTTGCTGAGCAAAAAGCCTGCTGGAATTTGCCCCAGGGAATAAAACAGAAAGAACGCGCTGACCAGCAATCCCGCCTGGGCATTGGTCGCCCCGAACTCTTTCTGGATGTAGGGCAAGGCGATACCGATGTTGGCCCGATCGGCAGCGGCCAGCATGTAAACAACGACAATGACTGACAGAACAACCCAGCGATACTTTGACCTCGCCTGAGCGGCAACGTCGGTGGCGGCGATTGCGGTCATGAACATTCCTTTTTTTTATGCTTATTGGAGCCGCCATGTTCTGCATTCAGCGATGTCGATAAAAGCGATAAATAAGAAACCTTATTCATTCCTTTTTCGAATCATTAAGAGCCGCTATTCAGGGGTGTAACGGCAGGTGTTCGCGCAAAAAAAGGCACGACACTTGACCGGGTGTTCTCATCACTCCCCTTTGCCACGTGCAGTGCAAAGGGAAACAGGAGACTTCAACACCTTGGGTTCAAGCGCGTGCCGAACGCTCAGCGGAGCGAATCAAACAATCGTGACGTGTTTACGCCTGCTCAGTGGGCAGCAGTTCGGAAATCTCGATCAGGTTCAGATCAGGGTCGCGAAGATAAACAGAGCGGATAGGGCCGGTTGCCCCCGTGCGCTGCACGGGACCGAGCAGAATCGGCCAGTTCTCGGCTTCCAGGTGGGCGATGACCTCATCCAGGGTGACGGTGGCGATGAAACAAAGGTCGAGCGCCCCCGAGACGGGCAAATGAGCTTTGGGTTCGAACTCAAACCCGCGCACGTGAACGTTGATCTTCTGCTGGCCAAAATGGAACGCCATCCGCCCTCCCGGCGAAGGGACAAATTGCATGCCGAGCACACGCATGTAGAAGTCTTTGCACGCCTGCACATCAACGGTGGTCAGAACTAAGTGATCAAGGTGTTTAATCATGGGGCGCCCTCCAGAGTTTCGAACACAACCTGCTTATTCAAGGTTGATAGCGTTTCTAACATTAAATGCCCGTTCTCAGCGTCACATAACGTAGGGAATTTAACGGGTTTGGGTTAAACGACGTTTCTTGGCTCGCCACGAACAAAGGCTTCAATGTTGTCGACCAATTGATCGGCCAAACCTTGTACGGCCTCATCACTCGCCCACGCAACATGGGGGGTGAGAATAAAGTTGGGCCGATCCACCAGCGTCATGAACGGATGATCCGGCGCTGGCGGCTCGGCCATCACCACATCAAAACCAGCGCCGGAAATCTGCCCCGCTTCCAGGGCCGGGCCGACAGCGCTTTCATCCACCAGCCCACCGCGTGCGGTATTGATCAGTAAAGGCTTGCGGCGCATCAGCGCAAACTCTGCGGCGCCAATCATGTTGCGTGTCTCTGGCAGCAGCGGGCAGTGCAGGGTCAGGATATCGGCTTCAGCCAACGTCTGCTCAAACGGCACATACAACGAGCCAAGCCCGGAGTGCCCTTTGTACCCGGCGAAAATCACCCGCATGCCGAGCCCGCGCGCCATATTGGCGACCGCCTGCCCCAGTACCCCATCACCGATGATGCCGAGGGTAGAACCGGCCAGGTCCTTGATCGGGTAATCGAAGAAGCAGAACTGTTGCGCCTCTTGCCAGCGCCCTGCCCTCACCGCGTCACGGTACGCACAAATGCTCCGGCGCAGGGCAAAGATCAGGGCAAAGGTATGCTCTGGCACCGTGTTGACGGCGTAGTTGCGGATATTGCTGACCACGATGCCGCGCGCCTTGCACGTCGCAATGTCGACGTTATCGGTGCCCGTTGCGGCAATGGCCACCAGGCGAAGGTTTTTCGCCGCAGCGATTACTTCACCGCTGAGCTTTACCTTGTTGAGCACAACGATGTCGGCATCGGCGATCCGCTCAGCCACTTGGTCGGGAGCGGTGCGCCCCCAGGACTGAATCTCATGCGCAAAGGACGGCGCCCGCAGCACGGTCTGTGGCGACAGCGTGTCCCGGTCAAGAATGACGATCTTCATGCCTTGTAACCCAGGCGTGCCAACTGGGCATCAATCCAGGTGATATCCAGGCGGTCTTCTTCGATTTCTTTAACCGTCACTTTCTCTGCTGCGCACTTGCCCAGCGCGGCATCGAGGATCTGCTCGGCGGCTTCAAATGGTACGCACAGCAAGCCATCAGCATCACCGAGTATCAGGTCACCCGGGTTGATCACCATGCCGTTAATGGCGATTGGCACGTTGATTTCGCCAGGCCCGTCCTTGTACGGGCCACGGTGGGTGATCCCGGCGGCGTACACCGGAAAGTCACCGGCCTGGATCGCATCGATGTCGCGAATCGCCCCATTGAGCACGATGCCGCCAAGGCCGCGCTTGATAGCCGTTGCCACCATCAGCTCGCCCATCAGCGCGTTCGTCAGGTCGCCGCCGCCGTCCACCACAATCACGTCACCGGGTTGTGCCAGATGCAAAGCCTTGTGGATCATCAGATTGTCACCCGGACGGGCTTTGACCGTGAAGGCAGGCCCCGCCAACACACCGCCTTTGTGATACGGACGCAACTGAGTACCGCCAGCAGTCATTCGCCCCATGCAGTCACTGACGTTGGCGACCGGGACTGCGCGAAAACTGTCGACCAGTGCGGCGCTGACTTGGCGTGTACGAGGGAGGATTCGAAGTCCGATCATTGTTGTTTTCCATCTTGACGGAGTGGGCGGTCGGCAATGTGCCAGCCGGGGGTACAGGTGTGGATGCCAGCCGCCTTCAAGCCAGGGGCGCGGCCGATATCACCTGCGGATTGACGCCACTTTAGGAGAAGGCTTCGCCTGTAAAAAGCGAATTAAAGAAGGCAAAAATGTTCGAAAAAAGTGATGAGTTAGTGGCTCGTCAGACCACTAAAAGGGCATTTCGCAGCGGTCTAAACCGCCCCCACCAATGCCCTCAGGTGCCGCCCCGCGCCCCCTGTACGCTGGCAGCTATGGTAGATTGCCGCGTAAACCAATGGCTCTCACTTGGGATCTTTGTCATTACGGAGGATATATGTCCGACACGCTTTCTCAGCTTGAATCCGACCTTAACG
Source organism: Pseudomonas helleri (assembly GCF_001043025.1). Classification (GTDB taxonomy): domain Bacteria; phylum Pseudomonadota; class Gammaproteobacteria; order Pseudomonadales; family Pseudomonadaceae; genus Aquipseudomonas; species Aquipseudomonas helleri. The sequence continues at coordinate 61,478 of NZ_JYLD01000009.1, forward strand.
GCCCCTTGGTCGCGTCTGCCCATCTGGTGGTAGAAGGCCAAGTGCCGGCGTCGGAGTTTGAGTTCGGCATGATCCTGACGTGGAACGCATTTTCAAGGTGGGCCACCTCCTGCATGAGCGCGGCCGGAGCACCGGATCTGGGCATGGTCGACATCATGGTGCTGAACCACATTTGCCACCGTGGCAAACAGAAGAAGCTCGCCGACATCTGCTTTACCTTGAATTTCGCAGACACCCACATCGTCTCTTACTCCCTGCGCAAGCTGTCGGGGAGCTTGCTGATCAGTTCCAAAAAGATTGGCAAGGAAGTGTTCTACAGCCCGACCAAAAAGGGCTTGGCGCTGGTAGAGCGGTATGTGACGGTACGCACCAAATGCCTGGTGCCGAGCATCGATCAAAACCTGGTCGAAAAACTCAGTTCAACGGCCCGGACGTTGAGAGAAATGTCTGGCACGTATGACCAGGCAGCAAGGGCAGCCTCTTCACTGGTTTGACCCCCTCAAGCTTTACGCAAGCACTCGACGCGATGTTACCTTTTGTAGCGACTTTGCTCCCTTAGGTAGCATTGCCAAAATAGCGTCGCGAGCTGAAAAATCCTTTTCCCGCCGAATTCTCGGCAAAAAATCGCAAAAAACAAAATCTAATTTTCAGCTTAACTTTCAATTAGTTACTTTCTTAAAAAAGCACTTTAAAGACTAAACGAAGACAAAACACATTCGAATCGTAAACGTTGGCGTGCTCCATGCAACGCCTCCCGCACGGCATCTGTCGTTCGGTGAGCACCTGCATTTGGAATAGCCATGATTCTTTTTGAACCCACATTAGCAACGTCAAAGGCCGTTGATACCTCTGTGCGAATCTCGCTCGCAGGTACCAACGGCCTGCTTCTGGATGTGTCCTGCGGCCCTTATGACAAGGCGCTGCAACAACGGCTTTGGGCGTTGAACAACACCCTGCGTGATCCGCAAAGTTTTCCAGGGTTAGTCGAAACCGTGCCAGGGGTTAACAACCTGCTGGTCATCTACGATCCCCGCAAGATCCCCCCAGATGCAGCGGCACAGGTGCTGTCCGACCTGTGGATCCGCTCCAGCCCAACCCCTATCAAGGGCAAGCACTTCGTCATCGACATGATCTACGGCGGCGAACACGGGATGGACCTGGACTACGTCGCCGAACAAACGGGCCTCACCCCACGTGACGTCATTGCCCTGCACAGCTCGGTCACTTACACCGTGGCCGCGCTCGGATCGATGCCAGGCTTTCCCTATCTCGTGGGCTTGCCCCCGGCACTTGAAGTCCCTCGGCGCCAAATCCCGCGCACCTTGATTCCTAAAGGCAGCGTGGTGATCGCCGGTGAGCAGGCCTCTGTCTTCCCGTGCCCAGGCCCGTGCGGCTGGCACGTCATCGGCCACGCCGACTTTGATGGCTTTGACAGCCAGGCAATGCCGCCTGCGCTGTTGAGCCCCGGTGACACCCTGGTATTTCGTTCAAAGGCGCAATTGAAATGATGGAAATCCTCTCTAACGGTCCTCTCAACATCATTGTCGATCGCGGTCGTATCGGGTTCCTGGCCAGCGGTGTCAGCCGCAGCGGTGCCATTGACAGCCTGAGCTACGAGCTCGGCAACGCGATGCTGGGCAATTCACGCGAGGCTGCCAGCATTGAGATCAACAACTTCCCGTTCAAGGTGCGCATGAGCGAAGCGTGCTGTGTTGCCATTACCGGCGCGCTAAGCACTAGCCGAATCGGGCAAAAACAACACGCGCCGTGGTCACGGTTAAAGCTCAATGCGGGTGAAACCCTGGTCATCGAAGCGCCTCAAGAAGGCCGCTGTGTTTACCTGGCAATCGAGGGCGGCATTGAGGTGCAACGGGTGCTCAACTCTTGCGCCACCGACCTTAAAGCCGCGTTCGGAGGCCACGAAGGCAAAGCCCTGGCGAAGGGCGACAGCCTCCGCAGCTCCCCCCTCAACAGCACTGCATCAGCCGCCGCATCGAGCCTCTTTGACCCGGCACTGCAAACCTACTGGCGGACGCTGAGTGAAGCGGGAACCACGGTTCGCGTCTTGCCCTCGGCCGAATGGCAAGAGTTCCCGGACGAGAGCAAAGAGCGTTTCTTCAACACCCATTACACCGTCGGGCGCAGCTCCAACAGGCAAGGTTACAGGCTGTCTGGCGCCGTGCTGAAGCGCACGGTCAACCGTGAGTTGCTCTCCCACGGAATCGTCCCCGGAACGGTGCAAATACCCACCAGCGGCGAGCCGATCATTCAACTGGTCGACGCCAATACCTGCGGTGGCTACCCCAAGCTGGTGAACGTGATTGAAGCCGACCTCTGGAAACTGGGCCAACTGATGCCGGGGCGCACCCTTCGGTTCGAGCTTACCGACATCGACGCCGCCCTCAGCGCAGGCGCCCAGCGGCACTCCTTGTTTGAAACGACCGCGACGCAGTGGCGGTAAGTTTTTTGTAGTTGATCTGAAAAAAGTGGATGAGGAAAAATGCACAGCAAAGATCTTGAACGATTGATTGATAGCTTCGAGCGCTCGACTCTCGTTGAGTTGAAGTACACCCAAGGGAACACCAAAGTCCACCTCGGTCGCCGACAACAAACGCCTGTCAGTACCACCGAAACACCTCTCAAACCCGCAGCCACTGTGGTTGTGCCAGCACCCGCCGCACCACTGGATGAGCACCTGATTGCCGCCCCGATGGCGGGCATCGTGTACCTGCGACCCTCCCCGACAAAGCCTGACTTCACCAGCGTCGGCAGCCAGGTCAGTGAAGGCGACACCCTGGCGGTGATTGAAGCGATGAAATTATTCAACCCGCTGGAGGCCGAGTTTGCCTGCGAGATCGTCGAGATCCTGGTGGCGGATGGTGAAGACGTTGAGCGCGGCACCCCCATTTATCGAGCCAGGAAGGTTAACCATGTTTGACAAGGTATTGATCGCAAACCGGGGTGAAGTCGCGTTGCGTATCTGGCGTGCCTGTAAATCACTGGGCCTGCAAACCGTGGCGGTGTATTCAAAAGCTGACCGCGACTTGCGCCATGTAAAGCTGGCTGACACCTCTATTTGCATCGGCCCGGCTTCGGCCTCCAAAAGCTATCTGTTGCAGCAAAAAATCCTGCTGGCGGCAAAACTCACGGGGGCTCAGGCCATTCATCCGGGGTATGGTTTTCTGTCCGAGAACGCCGGGTTCGTCAAAGCGGTTGAGGACGCAGGCCTGACATTCATAGGTCCGTCATCCGAGGCCATTGCGTGCATGGGCGATAAGGTGCGCGCCAAGCAGGCGATGATTGCAGCCGGTATTCCGTGTGTGCCGGGGTCAGATGGCGCAGTGCCTGATAGCGATGCAGAGATCCTCGAGTGCGGCACAAAAGTCGGCTACCCGCTGATCATCAAAGCGGCCGGTGGCGGGGGTGGCCGTGGTATGCGAGTGGTCAATGCGCAATCGGAGCTACTGCGCTCGGTCAGCCTGACCCGCGAAGAGGCCAACGCTGCCTTTGGCAACCCGGTGGTCTACATGGAGCGATTCCTTCAGACACCGCGTCACGTCGAGATTCAGGTGCTGGCCGACCAGCATGGCAATGCGCTGTGGCTGGGTGAGCGAGACTGCTCAACGCAACGCCGACACCAAAAATTGATTGAAGAATCCCCGGCGCCGGGCGTCGGCCGGGATTTGATCCAGGAGATTGGCCAGTTGTGCGTGAAAGCGTGCCTGGCGATTGGCTATGTCGGTGCCGGGACATTCGAGTTTCTCTACGAAAACGGCGAGTTCTTTTTCATCGAAATGAACACCCGCGTTCAAGTCGAGCACCCGGTTACCGAGATGGTCACCGGCGTCGACATCGTCGCCGAGCAAATTCGAGTGGCCATGGGCCTGCCGCTGTCGATCAGCCAGGATCAGATTGTATTTTCAGGCCACGCCATCGAGTGCCGTATCAACGCAGAAGACCCATGGTCTTTTGCACCGTCAGCCGGCACGGTGAGTGACTGGTTGCCGCCAGGTGGTCCGGGCATTCGGGTCGAGTCACACCTTAAACCCGGGTTCAAAATCACCAGCCACTATGACTCCCTTATCGCCAAGGTTATTGCCCATGGCTCAACGCGAGAGCAAGCCATCGAGCGAATGAAAGTAGCGCTCAGTGAACTGGTGATCGCCGGTGTTGATTCAAATATCCCCTTGCAACTGGAGATATTGGGCACACCGCAGTTTGCTCAAGGCGGGGCGAACATTCATTACCTGGAGCATTATCTAGACCAGCGAGAAGGGAGCCAGCAGTCATGACCATTGATGACATTGAATTATTGATCCAGCGACTGCAAGGATCGAGCATCCGCTCATTAACCGTTGAAGATGACCATTATTCTTTAAGCCTTGAGTTTGGTAGCGCAACGACAACCCTGAGCGTTGCAGAACCCGCGCTGGCAGCGCCTGCCAAGACTCTGCAAGAGGGCACAGTGATTGAATCACCCGAGATGGGTGTTTTTTATCATCAGCATCCCTTTGCCGGGGCCACGACTGACCTCTGCGGACAACAGGTGACACCTGACATGATCATTGGTTATGTCGTCGTTGAAACAACAATCGTACCGGTATACCCCAGCACCAGCGGAACATTGAAAAGTTATTCAGTCAGTAATGCTCACGTTGTGGGCTACGGAGATATCGTCGCAATACTTATATAACGCCCAGCCTGACGTTTAACCTGACAAGCAACATCACCACCGGTTTAGTGGCGCGACTTCTCACGCTCTGAATTTCTCTATAGATGAGAAAAAGCGATGATATTCCATCCCAATAAATCGCTATAGCCATGATAAGCGGTGGTGTATGTTGCAAGTGGCTTACAGCAAACAAATACAATAACAATTACTAGCTACTACGGGTTAATGCTTCGGCACCTGCTCTTTCCCTACTGTCTAGTGGTTACATCTCAAAAGTTCTCGGATTCCTCCGGCGAGATAAACACCTATGATAAAAGATACTGCAGTTCTGCATTATTCATTCGATGAAACTTCATCCAAACCTCAATCCCCCTGGAAAGCCTCTATTGTTGCAGGCATGGGTTCAGCCGTTGAGTACTATGACTTTGCGATATATGGCTTATTGGCCAGCACGTTGGCGAAAGTATTCTTTCCTGCCATGAATTCATTTGAGGCCCTTCTTTCTGCACTTGCCGTTTTCGCCAGTGCTTTCATCATGCGCCCATTGGGGGGCATCTTTTTCGGTCGCCTGGGTGACCGTCGGGGCCGTTCGTACACATTGGTTGCGACGGTCATCGGCATCGGTATTGTCAGCGGCATCGTCGGGATACTACCGACCTACGATCAAGCGGGAGTGCTTGCCCCTGTGATGCTGGTGGCCTGCAGAATGGCGCAGGGGTTTTTCGCGGGAGGCGAAGCCAGCGGTGCCGCCACGTACATATCCGAGTGTGCTCCCGCCAACAAACGCGGGTTCTTCGGTGCCTTCAACCCGGCGGGTGTTGCCATTGGTATTGCCACCGCCGCGGGCATGGCGGGCGCGGTCAGTTTCATGATCACCCCGCAAGAAATGGTGGCGTGGGGCTGGCGTATTCCATTTTTGATCTGCATTCCCTTTATCGGCCTCACCTTATGGGCACGGATGAAGCTGGAGGATTCCCCCAAATTCAAAAGCCTGGTGGAATCAAATGAAGTGGTTAAAGCCCCGGTTCGCGAAGTATTCACGCTCCATAGAAAATCGCTGTATCTGGCGGTATCCATTGCCTTTGCGCAGAACTGCACCGCCTACTTGGGCATTGTTTATTTAAACCTGCATATGACCCGAACCCTGGGCTATGAAACAGGCAAAGTCTTTTGGCTGATGGCCGCCAGTACCTTGGCCGCGGCCTTGGCAATGCCCCTGTTCGGTCAAATATCTGACCGGGTGGGTCGTAAAACATTAATGATCATTGGTTATGCCAGCTATATCGTTGTTATCCCCATTTCAATGTACTTGATGTCACTTGGCAGTTTCCCACTGGCCAGCTTCGCCGCCCTGCTCGCCTTTTTGCCGTTTGCCATTGTTCAGGCCCAGGGTTACACCGTTTACGGCGAGTTATTTCCAACCCGTGTGCGTTACACCGGCATGGCCATGAGTTTTAACGTGGGCGCTATTTTTGGCGGCGCCAGCACGCCGTTTATCTGCACTTGGCTGGTCGAAAATACCGGCAACTCAATGTCACCGGCCATTTGGACAAGCTTGGCCGCCATGATTTCCATTATTGCCCTGAGCAAGATGAAAGATGTCACCGGACAAGAACTCACCAACTAACTAAAGGAGTTTCACCGTGCTTAAGTCTGTCGATATTAACTGCGATATGGGTGAGGGCTTTGGTCCTTACACCATTGGTCAGGATGACGAAATGCTGGATGTTGTTACAACGTCCAACCTTGCCTGCGGTTTTCATGCGGGCGACTTCAAGATCATGGCCGATATTTGCGCAAAAGCTAAGCAAAAAGGCGTCGCGGTTGGCGCTCATCCGGGTTACCCCGATCTGTGGGCCTTTGGTCGTCGGCATCAGGAATTCTCCCAGGACGAACTCCGCCAACTGTTGGCCTATCAAATTGGCGCCGCATGGGCGATGGCCAGGTCGGTCGGCCACCGGTTGACCCATGTAAAAGCCCATGGTGCCTTGGGGCATTTGGTTGCAGACAATGAAATGGCAGCTCAGGCGTTAATTGAGACGATCCAGAAAGTCGACGACACGCTCATTCTGTCGACCATGGCCGGCGTCACCCTCGAACGCCTCGCCGAGAGTGCCGGGGTGGCGTACGTCACCGAAATCTATGCCGACCGCGCTTACCTTGATTCCGGCCGCCTTGTGCCAAGAACGCAGCCAGGTGCGGTGATCCATGACGCCGACCAGGCGGCAGCACGGGTGATGCAGATGATCGAAGAAAGCGCAATTATCACCCAGTCGGGCAAGCGTATTCCGGTGTCCATCGACACCATCTGCGTTCATGGTGATACCGACGGCGCGCTGCAGATGGCGAAAAAAGTGCGTGCCTCCCTTGAGCAAGCAGGCATCGCGGTGAAGCCCTATTGCCAACCTGAGTAATTAACCGCCCCAGGCAAAACGCCCAACTTCGTGTTGGGCGTTTTGTTTTTAACGCGGCTGCCAGAGCATCGTTATCTACACAACTCTAAAGCGACGTGGCTTTGTGGCCGCTCTGCGATCGGCTGCGTGGTTTAGGGGGGCCTCTTAGATCAAAAGCCAGATCAAGATCAACAGATCGCGAGCAAGCTCGATCCTACAAGGTATTTAGAATCAATAACTTATGTTGTGTTTGATAAGAGTTGCCGCCCCGTCTACGACGCCGCGCTGTCGCGTAGCAAACAGGTGACTGTAGTCGCTGACGAGGTACGAAGGCTGCGATCGGCTGCATGCAGCCGTAAAACCATCCACCTCGGTATTTTTGGGTACATATCTATTGCTGCGGCTTAGCCACTGCGCAACACCTGCGTTCGGACAACGTGGTTTAACGGGGCCTCTTAGATCAAAAGCCAGATCAAGATCAAAAGATCGCGAGGCAAGCTCGCTCCTACAAGGCCTTTGGCATCAATCACTTATTTCATGTTTGATAGGAACTGCCGCAGGCGGCGATCTTTTGATATTGAAGGTCAAATGATCGCAGCCTGCGGTGCTCCTACAGCGCGATTATTTTATGCCTTTCAGCAACGTGGGCCTGATCAGCGCAACGCTTCACAGGCACGACGAATTCGCGCGCAGCCGTCCTGGATCACCGCTTCGCCACTGGCAAAGGACAACCGCACGTAAGGGCTGATGCCATAGGCCTCGCCCACGACCGTGGCGACACCCGCCTCCTCCAGCCAGTACTTGACGACATCGCTGTCGGTGTTCAGCACCTGCCCACGCGGGGTGGTCTTGCCCAGGAGCCCTTTGACGTTGACGAATACGTAGAAAGCGCCGTCCGGGACGGTCCAGGTCAGGCCTGGCACGCCTTCAAGTGCAACCAGCATGATGTCCCGGCGGCCCTTGTAGAGCGTCGACATTGCCTGGACCGGACCTTGATCTCCGCTGAACGCCGCAACCGCCGCCGCCTGGCTGATCGAACTCGGGCAAGTAGTGCTCTGGGACAGCAACTTGCCAATCGCAGCTATCAGCCATTTCGGGCCCGCGCCGAAGCCCAGGCGCCAACCCGTCATCGCGTAGCCTTTGGAGGCGCCATTAACAATCAGGGTGCGTTCCTTGAGATCGGGAGCGGCGGCCGGGAATGAGACATAGGGCTCATCGCCATACACAAAGTGCTCATAGATTTCGTCAGCCATGATCAGCACATGGGGGTGATCACGAAGCACTTGGGCCAGTGCTTGCAACTCGGCAACGCTATACACGGCGCCGCTGGGATTGTTCGGGCTGTTCAGAATGACCCACTTGGTCCGTGCCGTTATGGCGTCTTCAAGTTCAGCCGGGGTCAGCTTGAAACCGTTGCTTTCGTGCCCATGGATAACGACCGGCGTGCCGCCATTCAGGCGAGTGATATCGGGGTAAGAAACCCAGTAAGGCGTGTGGACGATGACCTCGTCGTCAGGGTTGAGGGTGGCCGCCAGCGCTTCAAAAATAATTTGCTTGCCGCCCGACCCGGCTACCACCTCTTCGAGGCTGTACTCCAGGGCGTTGTCACGCGCCAGCTTGGTCACGATGGCATGGCGCAGCAAAGGTGTCCCAAGGGTGCTGGTGTAATGAGTATCGCCAGACGCCATGGCCTCGCGCGCCGCCTCAACGATATGCGCCGGCGTGTTGAGATCAGGCTCACCCACGGTGAAGTTCACAATGTCCTGACCTTGTGCCCGCAGCTGCGCCACCAGGGCGTTGGCAGCCACACTCGGGGACGGGGCAATACTCAGGACCCGCTCGGACAAAAACGCGTTTGTCATTTTATTTTTTTCTCGCCGCAAACTGATGTCAGCCAAAGCGGAGTTGATCGACAGGGATCAGCAGATCCCTGTCGATCACAGCCTTGACGTGTCGTTACGGTCATGCCGCCAACGCTGAGGTTCAGCTTGCTGCGTAGAGGGACAGTGGGGGGACCAACCTGAAGACGAAACTGAACCCTTAGCGATGGACAATCATCACCGTGGGGTCGATCTTAGGCTGCCCGCAAGAATACTTTTAGCGACATTAAATGATGATTTTTCATCGCTTTTAGTGATGTTTATTAAGGCTTAAAACTCGCTTGTACGTTCGGGCCGGCGATGCAAGGATCGTCTCGTCTCAGGCGGCCCCGGTACCGAATAAAGCACTGTTTAAACAACACTGTCGGACTGCCATTCGCCATAACTTCCACCCGGCAACACCTGAACAAGGCTGCTCTACATGGTGACTTTTAAGCAATTGGAGGCTCTTTACTGGATTGCCCAGCTAGGCAGTTTCGAAGCAGCGGCAACCAAGTTAAATATGTCCCAATCAGCGATATCCAAAAGAATCGTTGAACTCGAAGAGACCTTCAGCGTGGCGATGTTTGATCGCACGCGACGCACGGCCCGACTGACCACAAAAGGCTCTTTATTGCTGGAGCATGCCACCGACTTGCTCTACCGGCGCGACCACATGCTGGGTGAGGTCAGCGACAAGACGATCCTGGTGGGCCGGTATCGTATCGGGGTGACAGAGCTGACCGCTATGACCTGGCTCCCGTCATTGGTCGAGGCCGTAAGCGAGGTCTACCCTCGCCTGCAATTGGAACCGGTGGTCGAGGTCGGCGCAGAACTCTTTCGCAAGTTTGAACAAGACCATTTAGACCTTGTTGTTGTGCCGGATATATTCTCGGACGCCAGATCCATTACGGTAGCCTTGCAAACAGTAGGGTTTGCCTGGATGTGCTCGCCCAGATTGCTGGACACCGAACGAACATGGAACGTGCTTGAACTCTCCCAGCAAAAATTATTGGCCCAAGGGACTTCATCAGGCACCGGCTTGTTCTATCAAAAATGGTTTTCGGATCAGAGCGTCTATTTCGCCAATACCGTGACCGCGAGCAACTTGCTCGCGCAAGTCGGTTTGACCATGTGCGGGCTGGGTATTTCCTATTTACCCAAGCGTTGTTTGCAGCATCTTCTGGAAAGAGGCGACCTGAGCGAAATACGCTGCGAGCCACCATTACCGAACATTAACTATGTGGCCCTTTACAGACCTGGCCGCTGGATAGGCGTCAGCCAGGATATTGGGGTGATCGCGCAAAGGCTGTGCGATTTCTCAAGGCTCTTGATCGCCGGGTAAAGCCTCACGCCACGATCGAATCAACCGCAAAAATAGCCGTCAACTCGGCCAGAAAGGCGCTCACCACATCATGCTGACGCGTGGAATGTCGAACGGCGGCATGAAAACCGACCTCATAACGTAACTGCTCAGCGTTAAGCGGATGCAACTGCCCCAGCACTTCGTGTTTGGCGGCGTAATGCTGAGGAAGAAAACCCAAATGCTGGCCTGACAAAATCAACAAAGCGGCCCCGTCCATGCTGTCGGTGAGCGCGGTCAAGCGTTCAATGGAGGTGGGGACCGGCATTTCCGGTAACGGATGGCTGGGCCAAACCCAGTCATGCTCGCGAACATCCTCGCTGCTGAGCGCTCCAACTTGATCAAAAAGCACATGAGACGGCCCGCAATAAGCAATTTGCGTCTCTTGAAACAGTGAAAAATAGTCGATGTTGGGCAACCGTCGCCAAAAGTAACCAATCGCCAGATCCAGATGCCCGTTGATCAACTTCTCTTCCAGAAGCGAGGAAGACAACTCAGTAAAGTGAAAGTAGAGCCCTTCATGCTCGGATCGCAGACGGGCGATGGCCAGCGCGATTTTTTTGTTGGCTACGGGATCGATCTGGCCCATCAAACCGATATTGACGTTCCCGGTAATTTTGCGATTGATGTGCTGAACCTCAATGCGAAAGCCTTCTGTGGCAGCCATCAAGCGGCGCGCCGCCTCGAGAAACTGCTGGCCTTTGGGCGTGACTGAAAACCCCGCGCGCCCGCGCTCACACAGGCGAAACCCCAGCCTGGCTTCCAAGGTGGCCAATTGCGCACTGATCGTGGGCTGCGTCGTATTGAGCGCCGTTTGCGCTGCAGAGATGCCCCCGGCTTCAACAACGGCCAGAAATACCCGGATCAAGCGTATATCCAGCTCCGACACCGTTCCTAACATGCGCGCTCCTGGCCAACGGCTTACATAGAAAAACACCTATGTGAACAGTTGGCCTCTGATATTTAACAGCTTGAAATTGACCCCTACATTGCCAGGGACCGGCACTCAATCGCCTTGATGGCGAGCGATGATAGGTCGGTTTTTGGTGCACGTGCCACAACGTTTTTTGGCGATCTCATCGCAGTGTTCTGGAGTTCTACCTGATTGAGAGACAGGGTGATGGAGCCGCCCGCCTGCACTGACAGCTTCACTTTATAAAAACAATGATCACTGTCGATTCCAGCAAAAGGAGAATCGTATGTCAGCCCCCAAGAGCCCCACGTGCACCTTAAAAACAAGCGACGGGATGGCCATCGAAGGCCATTCGATCGATTACATTCCGCAAAACGAGCGGCACGCCAAGCTCAGCAGCCAAGGCCCTTTCTGGTTTTTGGGCAATTTCCACTTTTTCACCATTTCTATTGGCTTTGTAGGCCCAAGCCTGGGGCTTTCGGCCCTGTGGACAGCGCTGGCGGGCACGCTCGGGATCATGCTGGGCACCATTTTTATGGCCTTCCATGGCTCCCAGGGGCCTGAGATGGGCCTGCCGCAAATGATCCAGTCGCGGGCGCAGTTTGGCTACCGTGGGGTGATCCTCGCCCTGGTGGCGACGATGTTCGTGTTTGTCGGCTTCAACGTGGTGAATATCTCGCTCATCATCGACGGCCTCAAACATGTCTTTGGTTTTGACCCGACCCTTGTGGCCAGCGCCGTCGTGCTCATCGGCGCATTGCTCTCTGTCTATGGCCACGACCTGATGCACAAAGCGTTCAAGTGGGCGCTGCTGGCCACGTTGCCTCTCTATACGCTCGTCACCATAGCCTTGATGCTGGGCACAGGCCAAAGCGATGCCGTGGCGCCAGCCAGCAACCTTGGCTTTAACTGGGTCGCATTTGCCACCCTGTTTGCTATCGGTGCCAGCTACAACATTTCTTACGCGCCGTATGTCTCGGACTATTCCCGTTATCTTCCGAAAAACACCAGCAGGCCCAAACTGATCGCAGCGGTGTTTCTCGGTGCATCCTTGTCCGGCGGGTGGATGATCGGCCTCGGTGCCTGGCTTTCACAGCAGTTGCAAGCCACCGATGCCTTAGTCGCGCTGAATCAGGTGGGCTCTTCGGTCTTCCCGGGGTTGGGCAATGTCTTGGTGCTGATCTCGGTCGTCGGTTTTCTGCCAATCATTGCGCTCAATACCTACAGCGCCATGTTGACGTTGCTGACGGGGGTCGACTCCATCAAAAAAATCACGCCGACGCCGCAAGCCCGCGTGGTATCGATCTTCGCCATCAGCGTCATCGTGTTGACCTGCGTGCTGTCGATCAAAGGTGACAGTGTCGCGCTGTTGAACACCTTTCTGGTCGTGTTGCTGTACTTCCTGGTGCCCTGGACTGCCGTCAATCTGGTGGATTACTTCTTCGTGCGCAAAGGCCATTACGCGATCCCGCACTTCTTCACACCCCACGGCATTTATGGCGCCTGGCAATTTCGCGGGATCGTTGCCTACCTGCTGGGTTTCGCAGCCATGGTGCCGTTTTTCTACATCGTCGATGCCACCGCCAACCAAGAGATTTTTGTCGGCCCTCTGGCGCGTCTGCTGAACGGCGTGGACATTGCCTGGATGGTCGGGCTGCTGGTGTCCGGGCTCGTCTATTACGTGCTCAGCCGCTCGATTGACCTTGCGTACGAACGCCGGGTGATCGACGCCATTAGCGAAAGTGACATCGTCTCAATGAGCCAAACGTCGACACCGTCTGAGCCTTAAAGAACAGGAAACCGGGTAAATGAACAGAGCCAACAATGTCACCGTTGCGTGCTGCCAAGTGGCACCAAAAATCGGTGACCTTGCCTACAACCGAACGCTCACCGAGCGGGTTATCCGCCAGGCAGCCTCGGCCGGCGCCCAGATTGTGGTGCTCCCCGAATTGGTCCAGAGCGGCTACCTCTTCCATGACCGCAGTGAAGCGCTTTCACTTTCGGAGCCCACCGATGGGCCAGCCATCAACTTATGGAAAGCACTGGCCAAGGAGCTGAACATCCTCATCGTTGCAGGGTTTTGCGAGCGGCTGGGTGCTGATCAGTTGGCCAATAGCGCCGCGATGATTGACGCTCAAGGCCTGCGTGCGGTGTATCGCAAGGCTCACTTGTGGGACGAGGAAAACGCGATTTTCAGCGCCGGCAACGCGCCGCCTCCGGTGGTAGAAACCGCTTTTGGGCGCATCAGCATGATGATCTGTTACGACCTGGAGTTCCCGGAGTGGGTACGCCTGCCCGCATTGGCCGGTGCGCAACTGCTCTGCGCGCCGGTCAATTGGCCCGACGGCCCACGACCGGAAAGAGAACGCCCGGCCGAAGTGGTGCGTGTCCAGGCCAATGCCTCCGTCAACCGCTTGTTCATCGCCGCCTGCGATCGCCATGGCCACGAGCGAGGGGTTGGCTGGGTGCAGGGCTCAGTGATCGTCGACGCCGACGGCTACCCACTGGCAGGCCCGACGGAACTGGCAGGTGAGCAACTATTGCTGGCGACGATGAACCTCAAAGAAGCGCACAACAAACACATCAGTAAACTTAACGACTTGCATGGGGACCGTCGGCCACAGCTTTATGCGAGCGTGGGGTGATACAGGCTATTCAACTGCTTGCTTAAATTACGATTGGGCCTGACACAACCCGTGTCAGGTCTGGTGCCTACTCTACGATTAACTGCCCCACATGCTTTGAACGGCCGCCCCTCTCATTCAGAATGCTGAATATCCTCTTAAGTATTTTTAACGACCTGTTATTTATCACAGTAGACGCCGCTCAATCCGAACGCCTAACCTAATACCTCTTCAATAAGTAAAGCATTAGCCACACTTGAAGAGCGTTTAATATCGGCGCGAGGAAACAAGGTACTGAACCCTCATATATCGCTGACTATAGTTCGGCTTACCCGCTAGCGGGCAAGCATTAACTTGACGCCAGATGTTTATAGCATTGGTTTACCAGCAGGTACTGAGTTTAAGTATGTTTACTGCACTGTTGTGCTCCTCACTCCGACTGCCTCACAGACGTAAAACAACTAAAAATCGTATTCCATAAGATTCGGAGCAATAAAAATGACTAAAAGCCTGACAAAAATGTCCGCTGGCATTATTACTATGATGGCGTTGATGGGTAACGCTTATGCGGCTACCACTGCATGCCCGGCTGTCAGCGATATTAGACAGACTGCTGACGGTAACGGTTTTAGCTATACAGCAGCTGCTCCCAATGGGCAGCAGTGGGTAGGAGGAAACCCGATGGCTGATGAATCTGATCTGAAAAACGTCACATTTAAAATGGCGTCAATCCGCACTAATGCCAGTAAAACATTTGTAGCCTGCGACTATGAAGGTAAAAAAGACGAGGCCGTGAGGATGTCCCTTACAACTAAACCTGCTGCCAAGCCTGTTGGCACAGCGTGGAAAGGCAATGAATGTAAAGAGAACAACCAGGAACTCTGCACTTTCGAGTAATTGGTGTTCTGTCCAGGCTAGATAACCGACCTGGCCTTGGTCAGCCGCTTTACATCAACAGCTTGCTTTTCATTGGGCTTAATACACCCCCATGAAAAGCAAGACTGAAAGCACGGCGTCATTCTTATAGCTATTTCACTTGCCCTATCAATGTTTATCTTCCGGGCTACGCAGTAGCCGCACGCAAACTCGGCCGATACCATCTGACACTCCGCATCAGCATTTTCTATACCCGTAACTCAACAACGAATGTCTCGTCCTGTATCGGGCGCTTGTCAGTACGGGTGAATTTTCCGGAACCTTTACCATGCAGAAAAAAATAAAAACCAGGCTGACTCTCGTGCACGAGCGTATTAACGAAGCCGCAAAAAAAATTGAAGAGACCGCGACTCAGCAGACTGTAGAAGGCCGTGATGATAAAGCTGAAGCGCTTGAGTCTTCCCTCAAAAGCCTGAAAAAATCGTTGTCCCGAATTAGATTATGCGAAGACGGCAGTGTGGTAACACTGCATTAGTGCAATTGCGAGACAAACCGCTAACGGCCGTTTTAGATAAGACCAAACTTAACAGCAAGGACGAGAGACTCTTTACTGTTCGAAACACCTAGCTTTGTGTAGATACTGTTCAGATGAAAATTTACGGTCCTGGACGAAATAGATAACACCATCCCAATTTCCGAAGCGGTTTTCCCTTGCCCGTAATAATTCAATATTTCACGTTCTCTTACAGTGATTTTGAGCAACCTGTTATAACGATCTGAATCAGAGAGGTAAGCATCCATAAAGTACGTATGAAGCTTTGAACACAGCAACATCACGCTGCCGCCTTTTTCAACAATATCTTGATCCGAGATGGTGTTATGAGCCCTGATAACCGTTATCAGACTTGAGACACACGTATGATCATGCAGTGCTTGAGACCATGCATAGCTGCCTGTTTCTTTTTGAATCAGATCCTTAAGTTTTGGACAAGATTCAGCGCCCCAAATAATGGGCAATAAACTGGTGCGGCAATGACGAATAATAGGGTTGTCTTCTACTTGATTCTTATCTTCATACGGCTTCATGATTTCCGGGGGGATATTAGTCAGCACTGCACCGCCAGTACTGCTCAGATAGGTAGGTATAATCATGCGAAAGATAAAATAGTCAAAACCCATATTCAAAACAGCACGTTCGGCATAGCTGTATAAATACGCAGTCTCCTGTGAGTATTCTTCACTTCTAAAATAGTTATTCGACTCACCCACCAACAGAACTCCTTATCTCATCAGGCAGCACCACACATTACGAATTCATTTTTAATGAAAACGAAACATTCAGCAAGGAATTTTTATAATGAGAATATCGCGTTTAATGCGTTTACTCCTCTCACTCAACACAACCAAGCACATTAACTTTTTTAATTTTTAAAACGATCCGTAATTATTTCCCAGCAGCCCATCACATAACCTCCATTTGAATATATAAGACGGTGGAAAATGCGATCTTACATCTCTTTTTGAATGGCCTTAATCAAAAGGCGCTGTAGCAATGACCGAAACAACGCAGCCACTGTGTTTAATCTATATATCCAGAGTTTAGAATTGGCCAGCCACAGTAAACATTGAAATACTCAGGCCATGGATAAATCCGCTCATAGGTGATGTGGACACAGATTGCCCAATACGAGCAGGCGTTATGCCTCTTAACTGTTTAACGGTGTCACCATTCGAACCTGGGCGTCATGGACGATGACCCTGCCCTGCAGCCCACTCAGCCTGGTGCTGGAGAAAGCGCCTGTGCCATGAAAACGGTCTGACCGATGTCATAACAAAATGGCTATGCAGGAACACCATCGTGATTAACTCAACTCACAGAATCTCCAAACGCTAAAAACAAGAAAGCCCGGAAACCGGGCTTTCTTAAACCAAATGCTATTTACTCAGCAGTTTTCAGCTTAATCACATCGCCGGAAACGGTGGTGGTGTAGCCGTTCAGAACCCATGCCCAAAACCACTTTTCCTGGACTTGAGTATTAATCAGCGCATCCCCGCCCTTGGCCTGGATTGCAGATGTCTGCGCGCGTACAAAACGGCTGTTCTGACCAATAGGAATCAGACCGAAAAGCATCACACCCGTAGCGCTCGCTTCACTGTGGCCTACGACGGTGTACTGGTTGCTATCGTACTGATGAGTCTTCATAGCCGTACCGGTACAACCTGCAAGAGCCAAAACGCATACAGCAGAAGCGAGGGTTTTACTAACGATCTTCACGGTGTTACTCCATTCAATAGAACCCGAATCCAATTATCGGGCGGCGGCACTCTACCCTAAGGGCTGAAGCTTTTGACAGCTTTGCTACTCATTTTATCGCTGATAGCTATATAGAATTTCGACACATCACCCACGCAAAACCTGCGATCAAGCCTGAGGACGTGGAAGCATGGGTGGTCTGTGCTGCCCATCACCATGCACTCCTCTTTGGTTGCACTGCAGTTGCCGAGCAGGTTAATCCAAATCATCAATTTCTTCCTAGGCATGAAGGACATCGCCTCTTCGCTGCAGGCGTTTACGCAGATATCAATCTTTAGGCTCCTCTGCTGTTCCACAGCGGACTCGGGATGGCTATCTGGGCGTTCTCGTCCTCGTTGGCGAGAAAGCGCATCGCTGACGTTTGATTGCGCATAGCAAATGTCGCGACCGGCTCTTGGCGTTGGTGGATAGCCTCAGCCCAAGGCCTGCAACCATTTAAGTAAATCCATTTCCAAGCTGCCTGGTTTAGGCGCAACTGGAGACAACAGGCAATAGCGTGAGCCGTCTTCAACGAATCCTAAAGGCGCCGCGCGCTGGACTGGTACACGCAACTGATGTTCGCCCAGCACATTGCCAATCTGGCCCCTGTGTGGGGGCGCCCCACCGGCGCCGGTAAATCGGCGACCTTGTGCAGCCTCATCAGCCAACTGATTGCAATGTACCGCCCGCGCTTGTTTATTGTCGAAGCCGGTAACAGCTTCGGGCTTATCGGCGACCTGGCCAAACGCCTAGGGCTGACGGTGAATCGGGTAAAGCTGAGTCCGGGCTCCGGGGTCAGCCTGGCGCCCTTTGCTGATGCCATACGTCTGGTTCAAAGCTCAGACCCGATCAAGGTACTGGCACCTGACGATGTTGAGTCGTCTGACGCCCACACCAGCAGCCAGGATGAGCAGCGCGACATTCTGGGCGAACTGGAAATCGCTGCTCGCCTGATGATTACCGGCGGCGAGCCCAAGGAAGAAGAACGCTTGACCCGCGCCGACCGCAGCGCCATCCACCACAGCATTCTGGCGGCGGCTAAAACCTGCGCCCATGCTGGCCGTTCGGTGCTGACCCAAAACATTCGCGACGCACTCAAAGCCGCCGCACAGGTTGAAGACTCACCTGAAACCCGGCGCAATCGCATGCAGGAAATGGCCGAGTCCATGGACTTGTTTTGCATGGGCGCCGATGGCGACATTTTCAACTGTGAAGGGACGCCCTGGCCCGAGGCCGACATCACCATTGTCGATCTGGCGACCTATGCGCGCGAGGGCTACAACGCGCAACTGTCGATCGCCTACATCTCGCTGCTCAACACCATCAACAACCTGGCCGAGCGCGACCAATACAAAGGCCGCCCCATCGTCAAACTGACCGATGAAGGCCACATCATCACCAAAAACCCGCTGCTCTCACCCTACGTGGTCAAGATCACCAAGATGTGGCGAAAGCTGGGCGCCTGGTTCTGGCTGGCCACCCAGAACGTGGATGACCTGCCGCCTGCGGCCGCACCGATGCTGAACATGATCGAGTGGTGGATCTGCCTGAACATGCCGCCGGATGAAGTGGAAAAAATCTCCAAATTCCGCGAACTGAGCCCCGCGCAAAAAGCCCTGATGCTGTCGGCACGCAAGGAGAGCGGCAAATACACCGAGGGCGTACTCCTGTCCAAAAGCATGGAAGTGCTGTTCCGCGCGGTACCGCCCAGCCTCTATTTAGCGCTGGCCATGACCGAGCCCGAAGAAAAGAAAGAACGCTACGACGTGATGCAAAGCCTCGGGCTCAACGAACTGGACGCCGCCATCCACATTGCTGCCCGCATCGACCGGCTGCGCGGCATCGAACCTCACAGCATCACCTTCCCTGCCCCCACCACGGCCTTGGAGCCTCCGGTATGAGAACACTCAACACCCTGACCCAGAACTTGATCGAAAGCCTCACACAGTTGCTTCAACAACCGGGTGAAGACGCTTTGCACACCCTCGAAGTCTGCGCCCCCGTGCTGATCGAACAATTGCAGGAAGTACTCAACCGGGCCGTTGACCGTCGCGATATTCAAGGCCAATTACGAGCCGTGCTTGAAAGTTGGCTGAGAGACCATCCGCAAGCATCAGGCGCGCAGACCGCGTTGTTTGAGGCACTCAGCAGACATGGATTGGTGGGCGCGCGCGGCGATGCTTCGGTTTGAAATAGTTTTTAACCAAATAGCGTTCAGGAGAAAGCCCCATGAAAGGCCCCAAAAACCCGACTCAGTGCTTGAATTCGATGGTTCAAAAAAACGCTGAAACCCCTGATAAATCAGCCTGCCCCACGTGCGAAGAAGAGATGTTTTTTGCGCTTAAAGACGCTCATCACGAATTTTCACTGCCACTTACCACCTTGTTGCAGTGCCTGCAGCTCGCAGAACACCATGGAGGCGTTCCCACGCTGCCCGTCGAATGGTGGGTGCAATTGCATCAGCGCTACGAACTCAAGCTGAGGATCTGAAGATGGATGTGTATAAAACCAAGGTGGGCCAAACAACCCATACAAAAATTACGGTGACAAACTTTGAGCGCGACACACTGAAAGAAGCCCCCTACTACCAGGCAGGCAAGCCTGGGAAAGGGTCGTTACACTTTGCGGTGTGCCCGGCCTGCGAGAATCCAATCCAGATCCTCGGCCTCTACAAAAAGCTGGCCCATACACCAGACCCCTACGCCAAGCACTACTCAAAGTCAGTGACTTACCTGGCCGAATACGATCATGAGTCGTATGAGTTTTGCCCTTACTCCAACCCCGACCGCAATCCTGACCGCGATGGTCGGAGAACGCCGGGCTCGAAGATTGCTATCAGTATTTTAAATCTGCTGATCAATCACTTTGACCAAGTGATTTACATGATCGAAGAATCGACAGGGATAAAAATCGGCAACGCCTTTGCCGAACGTATGTTGAACAGTTACCGCGATCATCAAGGACATCTCTACAAAGCTGCGACCCTGCTCAACATCCCGTGGATTTTCGCCTACATGGCCAATGCCAAATCCATCACCCGGCAGCGGGTTCACAACAATCCAGCTCTGCTGAAGGCATTGCGTGAACACCTGCCTGAAGCGCAGATAGATGCCGAGGGTGGCCAGAAAGGCGTCTTAAGACCTAAAAACGATAAAGACTTCCTGAACATCAATGTGAGCTACATCCACCACACCATCACCAGTACCGACAATGTAATCACCGAGACCATGAAAATGGTCGTTTTCACCCAGCGCAAAAAAGTCAACGTGGAGCTTTATGAGCAGGTGATCACCTTTGATCCCAACCACTTCTTGGCGCTTATTAACGTGTCAGAAGACCGCGCTTATCGCCCTCGTAAAAATGAGCTGGTTGCGATGGCCCAGAAAATTCTGGGTGGTAAATCGTAGGTGGCGGCATTGGCCTGGAGTTGCACACCCATACGCGGTTGCACTTTAAGTACCCCAGCGTTACCCTTTCGACGTCGCTGCACATCAGCGAACGGGTTTGACGGCCCGATTAACAATAGGCGCACAGGCGCCCCCGTTACGATTGCAGGCGCTTTTTTTGCGTCCGCATCTTCGTTAATGGCGGCTGTGCGTGGGAGACCTTCGGGTCTGCCGGGTTTCCTATTGTCCCGGTCCGTCAACCTGCGCACAGCTGCCACCCTAAATCGTTTGACGGCGGTTCGTGGCAGCTCCTCAACAATAGGAGTAATGCCAGATGCACGCTCTCAATCCGTTCAAAAAATGCCCGACGCGTACTGTCGCCCTGCACAACGTCCAACTCCTCGATGCGAAACGAGGTGCCTTATGAACGTCTCACCGTTGATCAAAACCGTTGGCGGCGCCACCTTTGGCACCTGCAACGCAGAGAACCAGCGCCTGTTCAGCGTCATTGCCGGTGTCTCAGGTGAAGAAGCCCTGCAACATGCCTCTTTGCTGTTGAACTGCGTCAACACGCTCTCTTACCTGGGCGCCATGGACGATGGCCACGAAACCATGCGCTGGGCGTCGCACTACCTCAGCGAAATGGCGAAAGCGATCATTGACGACGTGACCTTGGGGCTGCAAGACGTACCGTAAAGGTATGGGTTTAGCGTCAGCCCATGGGCAGCCCCATCGTTACCGGGTGGGGTTATGTCCTGCTGCTAATGACACGACAGTCGCCACAACTGATCCAGCCGGGTCGTATAGCTTTGACTCATCATTTCCCTGCGCATGCCCCAATCCGGCTTGATGGGCACACTGGCAGCCCGTAGCGTGCCCCTGCCCCAGCGCGCGTTAATTTGATCCAGAACGGCCATCACCCTGGTCGCCTCTGCGGGCTGATTGACCGCAAACAGATCATCAGAGAACTCGCCCGGTTGCCGTAGATCCATGAGCAACACCTCAGCCTTGCTGTATTTGAACCCGGGCTGAAAAACATGGGTGAGCGCTTCGACAGCAGCCTTGGTCAAGAGGGGCCGATTCCCACCCCGACAGGAATACCCGTGCACTTCAGGATCCTGGCGCGCAACGCCCGCCCCATGGCGGTGGCGTCCGGAAGGCCCGTAAAGTCGGCGAACGACTCATCAATGCTGTAGACCTCCGCCGCTGGCACCATCGATTCAATCAGGCTCATGACCCGCTCGCTCATGCCGCCATATAGCGCATAGTTCGAAGAGAACGCAATAATGCCGTGCTGCTCCAACCGCTGCTTGATCTGAAAATACGGCTCGCCCATTGTCACAAACGGCTTGGCGTCACAACTGCGGGCGATCACACAGCCATCGTTATTGCTGAGCACCACGATGGGGACTTTGGCCAAATCCGGCCTGAACACCCGCTCGCAACTGGCATAGAAGCTTTTGCAGTCGATCAGCGCGAAAACCGGAGCGATCGATCACCGCCAAATCCCCTGAAAAAATCCCGATCCCTTGCATGCTGTCGCCATCGATAGACGCCAGATAAACATGCGGCGCGCGAACATTGAGCACTTCATCCAAAGAAATCGCCTGCTCGATATGATCCGCCGCCGGTGACGGAAGCCCGGCCGGAATCTTGAACAAACACAGCGGTATAGGAACTCCGCCCTCCACGAGAGGACCTAAAAGAGTGAAGCTCATGACGCGCGCCTTTAATTAACTGTATGAATATACAGTTAACCGCGTAGGACAGATCTGAGCAATACGCCCGCATGAGATTTAGACGAGAGGAACATCCCGTTTAATGCGTCTACGCTCCCTGCAGTCGCTACAGCCATGAGGCCCTCGCCATGTGCGGACGATTTGTGCAGTAATTTTGAAGGGAGAAAATATCTAGCAAATCCAATACTTCCGAGACGATGGCTTCTCAGGCGGGAAATGGCAACAATTCGGAGACCGACCACTAGTTTAGAATGCAAGATCCTATATTCAATAAAACCGGCCTAAAATATATTTTCAAATTTTCTATATGGAATCAGAAATCAACTTATTAAG
This sequence comes from Pseudomonas helleri, assembly GCF_001043025.1. Classification (GTDB taxonomy): domain Bacteria; phylum Pseudomonadota; class Gammaproteobacteria; order Pseudomonadales; family Pseudomonadaceae; genus Aquipseudomonas; species Aquipseudomonas helleri. The sequence goes on from NZ_JYLD01000009.1 coordinate 83,929, forward strand.
CTTTTTCCAGTGAGGTTTCAGCTGCTTCTTGATAGATTTAGACTGCATAATTTTTGCAGCTCTAAAGCCATAAGAAATAAAATTTCTTCGACCTAAATAGCTGTAACCCCGGTATATCGTACGAAGAAAAAGCTCTTTTGGTAACTCTCCCCTCCCAGCACGAAGTTCATTGCATCGATCCATTGCTTTCTTACTTACACGAATCCGTTTTCCAAGCTTCTTGTAGTAGCGTGTCATGGATGATGATCGGATGTGTTCACGTTGACCATCAAACGAAAACCCAAGATAGTGAACCGCTTTATCCGATTTTAGCTGACCATTTTTATCGAAATTAAAATGACGGATTTCAGTTTTCTTATGTTGCAGATTAAGCTTGAGTGTTGCGATTTCCTTTTTAACAAACTCATGGATATCATCCTCATGTTCCAAATCACAGATTATTAGGAGATCATCACAATACCTGAAGAACACAGACTCTGTCAGGGACAACTTTGACAGTAGCTTCAGATCAAATTCAAGCATATAAAGATTTGATATAAACGCACTTATTGGCGACCCCTGAGGAATACCGAATAACTCCGGATTAACGCTTAAAAGCCCGCCTTTTCTTACATCATCGCGAAATTGTTTAGGCGTACACAACCGGGCTCCTCGCACGCGAGGGTTATGAATAGAAATCCCGAGTTTTTTATACAGATCGATTTTATTTACTTTTGCACTTCTAGTTATAGCTTTGAACACCGCAAAGTGATCACTGGGAAGCCTATCGACACATAACAATTTCTCCCATGCTTTTTTCAGCATTGAATGATCAAGCCGATCAAAGAACTTCTCAACATCAAAAGCCAACACACAACATTCGCCACGATTTTTAATCTCATTAAATGCATCATGAGCAAAGTTAATATTACTTTTTGAGTCAATTGAGCGAAATGCCAATATTGAGGTATGCAAACCTTTTCGCACCAATTCCTCCTCATATTTCTTGCTTAGCAATGAACAGTAGTAAGCATAAATATGAGAGTCTAAATGTGCCGAATAACTTATTGGCCTTGGCTTAGAATTTTTAGTAAATACACCCCGATCATTATCCAGCCGATACTTTATTACTTCAGATGTATAGCTAATAAAAGGATAGAAAGAATGACTTGCCACTTTTTCGGGAGAAGAAACATAGTTCAATGCTGACTTTTCACCTAGCGGGCGATCAAAATGCAGATACTTTCTTGGCTTAAACCACTGTAAATCGTCCATGTTTTACCTTAATAAGCCAACCGGCGGGACTAGGATGGCGACAATCCCGGAGTCGTCCCGCCGGCTCAACTTAATGCTCTAAACATTATCCATCTTTTCAGACTAGGCCGCGTATTGCTAGAGTTGACATATAATGTCAGTATCACTATTACATTTGGAGGTTCTCAATGAAGAGATTCCGCGTGCTGTTGTTTGCCGTGTGTATCCCGCTGATAAATAATCATGGGTGGCTTGACAACATGTGATCCACCTCATGGCCTTATGCCATGAGCAAGATCGAATTTAGCATAGGGCGCGTGCAAGGGCTAGAGGCAAGAACGATTTTTATGCGTACCACAAAAAGGTGGTGCTAGCGCATACAGTAGGATTTATGATTTTCTAAATTGAAGCTTTGGCTACAAATACAATCCACACCCCAATAATCTGAAAGTCCCGGCGCTTCTCCCATTACTACCAAGAAAACCATCCCCCACTAAAAACCGTTTTCCTACTGCACCTACTCACTGTTTCTAGTCCCATGCACCTGAGCCCATCTCAGGTACAGCACCATGCCCACCCAACAAGCCCTCACCCTCATACCGCTTAAAGTGGTGCTATTGCTCGCCTTACTAACCATAACCACATTCGCCCAAGCCCAAACCTGGGTCATCACAGACCAAACGCACCCCATCACCTCCCCCGGCCCAGCCCGAATCATTCTTTTAGACCAGCAACAACACCTCGAGTCCGAGCTGTCCCGCGCCCTCCCCTCAGACCCACACCAAGCCGCCGCGATCATCCAAAGCCGCCTCAACAGCCCCTCCGGCAAACGCTTACAAGCCGAACTCGCCAAAGCCCAACAAGACCTTACCGATGCCTAGAGCATAGGTATCACCAAGATCCCTGCCGTCGTTGTTGACCGCCGCTACGTCGTCTACGGCGAGCCGGATGTAGCCAAAGCCTTGGTCCTCATCAACAACGCCAAAGGCCAACCGCAATGAACCGCTGCCTGCTCCGCCCTCTGTCGCTGGCTCTTATCTGTAGCCTGCCCTTCAGCGCCTCTGCATCGATCACTTCAGCAACGATCATTGCCTCGTCGCTGTCGCCTCAATGCCTTGAGTACAAAGTGGTTGGCATTTGCTATTGGCTGCTGTGCACGGCGCTGGGCTGCAAGGTGAAGACGTCGACCAAGGTGCGGCATTACGTGCCAGATACGGTGATGTCGGCGTATTCCAATACCGGGGCTAACCCGTGGGTTGAGATGTCGCCTTTGGGAACGCCGACTCCGTTGTCTCAGGCGGGCAATGACGCTACGACCAATCATATTGCCGAGAACGCGGCACTTAAGTTCAAAGAGGCGGATGTAATCGGGCACCCGGGCGGTGCTGTATTCAGTGAGTTCGCCAGTGCGTCGGGGTATGCTTGCCAAGGCGCGACGGCGCCGTGGATGCCGTATTACTTGAGCACGCTTGATCCTATTACCTGGCGGTACGGTATCCCTGAGGCGGTTTATCCAGAAGCTCGGGCAAGTCCATGTCTATTTGCCCATGCAAGCTTCTGCGCGCGACGGCTATTGGCATGCAGGTGAGCTTACTGAGGGCGATGCCACTACCGGCAACGCCGACGCTCAGTCAATCGTGTGCCGTATTCCCGCATTCAACACCACAGGTTCAGGCCGAGGACGGTGGTTACGCCTGGGCGCTCTGGCGTCCATACGCCTGCTGTCAGCGGCGTGGCCAAACCTTCCTGGGGAGTACGGACTTTTAATGAGCATCCAGACCAACAGCGATCGGAGCATGTCATGAAAATCACTCCCTGGTTGATCGGAACCCTTTACAGCCTCTGCAGCGCGACAGCCTGGTGTGCTGACCCTATCAACGCTTTGTCCTCTGGCAGCGTGATCGGGGATGAGGTGCTTTACAGCATCGGAGGTGGCAGCGCGGTCGCTATGGGCAGTGCTGGCAACATGCAGAGCATTCAGGTGGGTGGCGGCTGGAACAACAATCTGGTCTGCGGAAACATGAGCATGACCAACACCCTCGAAAACCAGTTGAACGGGGCCTCAACCCTCTTCGCCCTCATGATCACGCGCGGCTGTATAAAAAATTATGATTGGGGTTGAGGCAATGTCATGGCCAGTAGGAGCTCGGCTCAAAATACGCTCAACTAACCGCAGCACTATTGATATACGAACATTCCTACCTAGCAATGAACGTCGTCCGAAAGACACTTCGTATTTTGATCAAATGGCACCGCCAGTGGGCTACTGCAGATTGACATCACCCGGGCGCGAAACTACTGTTCGCCCTAAGACGGCTGCATGTCAGCAAGTGCATGGTGAACTTTTTGCCTTTCAGTCTGCGCGTCCCACCGAATTTCAGGCACAAAAAAGCCGGTAGACCCTGAGGTGCGTACCGGCTGTTTTGATGTTGCATATGGTGGGTCGTGTGGGATTCGAACCTACGACCAATTGGTTAAAAGCCAACTGCTCTACCAACTGAGCTAACGACCCGCTTCGTTGTGGTGCGTATAATACTGATTTTTAACGAGAATTCAACACCTTGTTAAAAATAAATGTGAAATAAATCAAAAGTAACGTGTTGGGTCCGAAACGCCGGCCGCTTGAAAGCCTTCTGCACGCAGGCGGCAGCTGTCGCATTTGCCGCAGGCTTGGCCTTGGGCGTCGGCCTGGTAGCAGGATACGGTGAGTGAGTAATCCACGCCGAGCCTGATTCCCGCCTGGACGATCTGCGCCTTGCTCATGTTTTGCAGTGGCGCTTTGATGCTAAAGCCCTGCCCCTCAACACCGGCTTTGGTCGCCAGGTTGGCCATGGCTTCGAAGGCTTCTACGAACTCCGGACGGCAGTCCGGGTAGCCGGAATAGTCCACCGCATTGACGCCAATGAAGATGTCCCGCGCTTGCAGCACTTCTGCCCAGCCCAAGGCCAATGACAGGAATACGGTGTTACGAGCCGGCACGTAGGTTACCGGGATGCCTTCGCTGGGTGCTTCGGGTACATCAATGGAGCTGTCGGTCAGGGCTGAGCCGCCAATACCGTCCAGGTTCAAGCCAATGACTTTGTGCTCAACCGCGCCCAGGTCGCGAGCAACACGTGCTGCAGCGTCGAGCTCGGCGCGATGGCGCTGGCCGTAATCAAAGCTCATGGTGTAGCAGCGATAACCTTCAGCGCGAGCCATGGCCACCACGGTGGCCGAGTCGAGGCCGCCGGACAGCAAAATTACCGCTCTTTTTTCAGTGACAGCAGTGTGTTCAGTCATTTCAGCGCCCCGGCTCGTCATTCCAAAGATATTTGTGCAGTTGCATTTGCAAACGTACAGGCAAGTTGTCCGCGACAATCCAGTCGGCCAGGTCACGGGCCGCCAGATCGTGATGGCTCGGCGAAAACAGCACTTCACCGGCGCGTCGCTCCAAACCGTATTCAATCAGCTTGGACACTGCCCAGTCGTAGTCCTCGCGCGAGCAGATCACGAACTTGACCTGATCGTGCGGCGTCAACAACGCAATGTTTTCGTAGAGGTTGCGATGGGACTCTTTGGAGCCAGGGGTTTTCAGGTCGAGCACACGACTGACGCGTGGGTCGACAGCCGAAATATCCAGCGCACCACTGGTCTCGATCGAGACGTCGTAACCCGCGTCGCAAAGCTGCTTAAGCAATGGAATGGCATTAGGCTGCGCCAAGGGCTCGCCACCCGTCACACACACGTAGCGCGGACGAAAATCGGCCACTTGCTCAAGAATGCTGTCGAGGGAGCGCACGGTGCCGCCACTGAAGGCGTAGGCACTGTCGCAATACTGGCAGCGCAATGGGCAGCCCGTTAGACGTACAAAAACGGTGGGCAGGCCAGCCGTTCGCGTTTCACCCTGCAAAGAGTAAAAAACTTCGGTAATTCTCAATGTGTCTTGCATATCCGCCACGGGCGTAACAGCTAAACAGGCTGTCCGCCTCCGTCAGGCACTCTAAAGAATCTGCACTCGCAGGACTCAGAAGAGCGTATTTCATAAAAGGGCGTGGATTCTAACGAAAAAACCCGCGACAAGCGCGGGTTTCTCGATGAAAGCTTCGTATGGCTTACATGCGCTGCAAATCGCGCTGGGCCAACTGTGCCGCCGACGTGCCAGGATACTGTGCAACAACCTGTTGCAAGATGCCTTTTACTTTGTCGGTATGGCCCAGACGGCGCTCTACGTCAGCCAGCTTGTAGAGCGAATCCGGCACTTTGGCGTGCTTGGGATATAGCTGGCTCACTTTGGCGAAGGCCTGACCAGCACCTTGCAGGTCGCCTTTGGCCAAGCTCACTTCACCCAACCAGTACTGAGCATTGCCCGCGTATTGGCTGTTTGGGTATTTGCGCAGAAAGGCCGCAAAGGCCTGACTGGCTTTGTCGAAATCCTTGGCTTTGATCAAGTCGAAAGCAGCATCGTAGTAGAGCTTTTCTTTCGCTGGATCACCCGGTTCCGAGCTGGCAGCAGCCTGAGGTGCAGGCGCTGCAGTATTACCGGCGGCAGCAGCACCACCGGCAGCAGAATTATCAGGTGCGGCAGCTGCAGGAGCGCCCGTACCAATACGCCGATCAAGTTCCTGGTATCGCTCCAGGCTTTCTTGCTTCATGCGTGAAATATCATTTTGCAAAACTTCGATCACACCCTGTTGGCGTGAGATCTGATCCTGCATTTGCTGCAGTTGGTTGAACAGCTCGCCCTGTGCCGAGACAGGGGTCGAAACCCCTCCCCCGGCATAGGCGCCGCTCGCACCATAACCCGGTGATGGATAACTCCCCCCGCTATTGCCAGAGTTGTCATCGACCACAGGAACCGCAGCCCATGCCGCTAGCGGCATGAGGCTGAGAGTCAGAATAGTTACAGCACGGCGGCACGTTCGCATGACGAATTACTTACGCAGTTCGACGCGACGGTTCTGAGCCCACGACTGTTCGTCGTTGCCAGTAGCAACTGGACGCTCTTTACCGTAGGACACCAGTTCCAGTTGTGCTGGAGAAACACCTTGCAGTACCAGGTAGCGTTGAACGGCTTTCGCACGACGCTCGCCCAGTGCCATGTTGTACTCACGAGTACCACGGGCGTCAGTGTTACCTTCCAGAACGACGCGAGCGCCGCTAGCTTTCAGGTCTTTAGCGTGAACGTCCAGAGCGCGCATTGCTTCTGGTTTCAGGTCCGAAGAATCATATTCGAAGTAGAAAACAGTAATGGCACGCAGAGCAGCTTCTTCGCTCAGGGAGCCATCAACAGCGCCTGTGTTTGCGCCGTAACCAGCGTTTGGATCAACAGCAGCGCCTTCACCGGCATTGTCGCCGCCTTTGGACGAGCAACCTACAGCTACAGCCATGGCCAGTGCCAGCGCAGCGAATTTACCAAACTTCAGCATTTCCATCGTAAAACTCCTAATGAACCCCAAGTGTTATGTGCAACTTGAATCTATCACCACGTCAGTTCAGGTAAGGGGACCAGGAAGGTTCTCTGACTTCGCCTTGAGCGGTAGGAAGAGGGAGCCTTACGCGTCCATTGATGGACACGAGCATCAAGACTCCCCGGCCCTGCTGGCGGGTGGCGTAGATTACCATGGTGCCGTTGGGCGCAACAGTAGCTGACTCATCAAGGTTAGTATCTGTGAGGATTTTTACACTTCCTCTTTCCAAATCTTGAGCCGCAACACGGAAATTGGTAAATCCGTCCTGACGGTGAATCATGACCAAGGTCTTTTCATCCGCCGACAGCTTAGGGTTGGCGTTGTAGTTACCGATAAAGGTCACGCGCTGCGCTGCACCACTACCGATCGTGGTTTTGTAGACTTGTGGCTTACCGCCACGGTCAGACGTGAAGTAAATGGTCGAACCATCCTTGCCCCAGAACGGCTCGGTGTTGATACCAGGACCGTTGGTCACGCGGGTGATCTGGCGCGAGGCCATGTTCATCACGTAGATGTCCGGGTTGCCGTCTTTAGACAGTACAAACGCCAACTTCGAACCATCCGGCGACCAGGCTGGCGCACCGTTCAGGCCTTCAAAGTTGGTGACTTGCTCACGATGGCCGGTATCGATGTTCTGAACGAAGATGCGCGGACGCTTCTGCTCGAACGACACATAAGCGATGCGCTTGCCATCCGGTGCAAAGCGTGGCGACAGGATCGGCTCGCGCGATTGCAGCAGGGTCACCGCACGCGCGCCATCGTAGTCGGAGCGCTGCAGGGTGTAGCGGGTGTTGTTGACACTGGCGCGCTCAGCCGTCACGTAGAGCAGACGGGTCGAAAATGCACCTCTGATGCCGGTCAGTTTTTCAAACGACTGGTCAGAAATGTAGTGCGCCATGTCGCGCAGTTGCTCAGTGGTGCCCGACACGCTGCCGGTCAACACCGGTTGCTCGGTCGACACGTTGAACAAGGCATATTGCACCTGCAGGCGACCGCCCGCTGGCACGATATTACCGACCATCACGTACTGTGCGCCCAGCGCCTTCCAGTCACGGAAGATGACTTCGCTGGCCTGGGTCGGCTGGCTGATCATGTTCTGCTTTGGAATCGGTGAGTAGTAACCCGAGTTACGCAGGTCGTTACCCACAATTTCAGCGATGTCGTCAGGCAGGACGGTACCGCCCTGCCAGCCGAACGGCACGACTGCAATAGGTGTTGCCCGGTCGCTACCGCTGGTAACCAGGATGTTCTTTTCTTCAGCTACAGCCATCCCTGCCATGCAGCAGACGATGACGAGCAGTCCTCGAAAAAATTTAATCACAAGGCTAGATCCTCAGGTGTGAATGTCATCTTGAATGATCGGTAAGGATTAAAATCGCTAGGCTTCAAGCTTTGCATTTCCGTTAAACGGCCAATGTTTTTGACCGCTGCCACAGCCGAACTGTCAAACGGACCATCACCACTGGACTTGGCAACCGTCACCGACGTTACCGTGCCATCTGGCAACATGCCAATTTGCAGCACAACCTTCATGTTCTTACGGGCCGAAGGTGGACGCGCCCAACCTTCTGCAGCGCGAGAGCGAATCAGGTCATCAAAGTTACCGGCGACCTCATCACCCTGCTCGTCTGCCAACGCCTGCTGGCGTTGCGGCGTATCAGAAAGCAAATCCGCCAAGGCCTGGGCCTTTTTCTCTTCGGCAGATTTACGCGCTGCTTCTACAGCCTTTTTCTTGGCCGCTTCAGCAGTGGCTTTCTTCTTGGCATCTTCAGCAGCTTTCTTCTTCGCGTCGTCTGCGGCAGCCTTTTTCTTGGCGTCCTCAGCCGCTTTTTTCTTGGCATCCTCAGCGGCTTTCTTCTTCGCGTCTTCAGCGGCCTGTTTCTTGGCCTCTTCTTCAGCGGCTTTTTTAGCCTCGTCGTCTGCTTTCTTTTTAGCGATATCAGCCAGCTTTTTCTCTTCAGCCTTTTTAGCGTCCGCTGCCTTTTTGGCATCGTCGGCTTTCTTCGCGTCATCGGCCTTCTTGGCTTCGTCGGCTTTTTTAGCCTCGTCCGCCTTCTTCGCTTCGTCCGCTTTTTTGGCTTCGTCTGCTTTCTTCGCTTCAGCTGCCTTCTCGGCAACCTCTTGTTTCTTTTGTTCCGCGGCTTTTACAGCTTCCTGTTCAACCTTCTTCTGCTCCATCTGTTCGACTTCAGTCTGACGCGCAGCCGATTTTTTTGCCTCACCCGCAATCTTCTGATTGGTTTGAGTCGTCGCCTGACTTTTTGACTTCAGTTGATACAAAGTAGCTTGAACAATGGGTTTTGCGGGCGGCAATTCTGGCGTCATGGCAAAGCTGGCGAACAGCATGCCGAAAATCAGGACGTGCAGCCCTACAGCCCAGACGGTAGGCCAAAAATAATTTTCAGAGGCGGACGGCTCCCGCTGGTCGCGCATCAGGGAGCCTCGGTAATCAAGCCAACGTTACCGACCCCAGCTTTTTGCAGGCCACCCATGGCACCCATTACAGCGCCGTAATCCACGGTTTTGTCACCGCGAATAAAGACTTGGGTCTGCTTGCCGCCCTCGTTGCCCGCGCGAATGATCTTGGTCACCGCGTCAGTCATCTGAGGCAAGGTCATCGCCTTGTCCATTTGTTTATCGGTGTCAACTTCACTGCCAAGGTTCCAGTAATAGGTCTTGTCAGCCTTGATCGAAATTGTCAGAACCTGAGTGTTGTTGTCTTGCGGCAAGGCCTCGCTGGAGACCTTAGGCAAATCAACTTTCACACCCTGGTTGAGCATCGGTGCGGTCACCATGAAAATCACCAGCAGCACCAGCATCACGTCGATGTATGGCACTACGTTCATTTCGGCAACCGGCTTGCGCTTCTTGCGAGCTCGAGCGATTAAAGCCATTGGGAATTACCTGCTTATTCTTCGCTGGTGTGCACTTTACGGTGCAGGATCGCCTGGAATTCATCGGCGAAGGTGTAGTAGCGGCTGATCAGCGTTTCGCTACGTGCAGCAAAGCGGTTGTAAGCAATAACAGCCGGGATGGCAGCAAACAGACCAATCGCGGTTGCAACCAATGCTTCAGCAATACCCGGTGCAACGGTCGCCAGGGTCGCTTGCTGGGCAGTCGCCAGACCACGGAAGGAGTTCATGATGCCCCACACGGTACCGAACAGACCGATGTACGGGCTGACCGAACCAACGGTTGCCAGAAATGGCAGGCTTTGCTCCAGTTTTTCTTCTTCGCGCGAAATCGCTACACGCATGGCACGCGCAACGCCTTCCATGACGGCTTCCGGGTCAACGCCCGGCTGTTGACGCAAACGCGAGAACTCTTTGAAACCGGCGCGGAAGATTTGTTCAACGCCAGAATCAGGGTCCGGGTTGCTGCCCGCCTGACGATACAGTTTTGACAAATCGATGCCCGACCAGAAACGCTCCTCAAAGCTGTCCAGGGCACGTCGACCGGCACGCAGCATGGTGCTGCGCTGAAAAATCATAATCCACGAGGTAACCGATGCAGCCAGCAAGGTCAACATTACCAACTGCACCACAATGCTGGCATTGCTGACCAAACTCCACATGGAGGAATGGTCGACGACGTTAGCTTCCACGCTTTATCTCCTGCTCTAAATGTTTACCCGCGCCGCTTACGTCGGCAAAGGCCGTACGTAAAGCTTCGGGAATGGCCCGGGGTTTAAAACTATCGGCGCGCACACAGGCCACCAAAAACTGCCCTTCACAGAGCAAGGTTGTATCCGCAGCCCGCCAGACCTGCTGCTTGAAACGCAGGCTGGCACGGTTGAGTTCTGTTACTTGAGCGCTTATCAACAGTTCGTCGTCCAGTCGCGCCGGTGCGTGGTAACGCGCCTCGCTGGAATGCACGACAAATAACAGGTTCTCGCCTGCCAGCGCGGATTGGGCAAAGCCCAGCTCCCGCAGCCTTTCGGTTCGAGCCCGCTCCATAAACTTAAGATAATTTACGTAATACACGACGCCACCCGCATCGGTGTCTTCGTAATAAACGCGACAGCGATGTGCGAACGGCTCAAGCCTGTTTTGCGCGCGCATACTCTAGTGCTTACTCCTCAGGTTGCCAATCCGCCAAACCACTGTTTTTTACGCTTCTTAGACTTTAATACCCAAGTTTTTTAGCGCCAGCCCTTGAGACAGCAAAAAGCGCAAAAAAATCAGCTGCGGATCGCTTAATTAATCATCCACAGCGTTCAAAAAACCATCCACAGCGGGGGTTTCGCCCAGTCGTGACGGAATGTTCAGACCAAAGTGTAAATAAGCATGTCGCGTCACCACTCGACCCCGAGGCGTACGCATGATGTAGCCCTGCTGAATCAGGTACGGCTCCAGCACATCCTCAATGGTGTGACGCTCTTCGCTGATGGCGGCGGCAAGGTTATCGATACCCACCGGCCCACCATCGAACTTCTCGATCATGGTCAGCAGCAAACGCCGGTCCTGATGATCGAAACCATGCTCATCTACGTCCAGCAGATTGAGCGCCAGGTCTGCTACCGCCTTGGTGATGTGCCCCTTGGCGCGCACTTCGGCGAAATCACGCACCCGGCGCAGCAGACGATTGGCAATACGCGGCGTCCCCCGCGCCCGACGAGCGATTTCATAGGCGCCTTCCGGATCAAGCGGCAAACCAAAAATGCTGGCCGAACGGCTGACGATCGTTGCCAGGTCATCCGTACTATAGAACTCTAGCCGCTGAACAATCCCGAAACGATCGCGCAATGGGTTGGTCAGCATCCCGGCACGGGTCGTCGCGCCCACCAGGGTAAAGGGCGGCAAATCCAGTTTGATCGAGCGCGCAGCCGGCCCTTCACCGATCATGATGTCGAGCTGGAAGTCTTCCATGGCCGGGTACAAGACCTCTTCCACAATCGGCGAGAGTCGATGAATTTCATCGATAAACAGCACGTCGTGGGGCTCAAGGTTGGTCAGCAATGCAGCAAGATCACCGGGCCGTTCAAGCACAGGGCCCGAGGTGCTCTTGATCGACACGCCCATTTCCTGGGCAATGATGTTGGCCAACGTGGTTTTGCCCAAACCGGGCGGGCCAAAGATCAGCGTGTGGTCCAGCGATTCTGCGCGCCCGCGAGCCGCTTGAATAAACAGCTCCATCTGCTCACGCACAGCTGGCTGACCAATGTAATCCCCCAGGCTCAAAGGGCGGATCGCACGATCCTGCACGTCTTCCCGGTCGCGCCCACTCGAGGCGGTTATCAAACGATCAGCTTCAATCACTTAAATCATTCCCTTAAGGGCACGGCGAATCATGTCTTCACTGCTCAACGTTTTGTCTTTGATGGCCGACACCGCCTTGCTCGCCTCCTGAGGTTTATACCCCAACGAGATCAAGGCGCTGACCGCATCACTCTCGGCACTGGCCACCGGTACCGGTGCATCCGGCTGGTTAGGCACCAACGCAAACATGCTCGGCACTTGCTCCCAGGCCTTAAAGCGATCCTTGAGTTCAACCAGTAACCGTTCGGCTGTTTTTTTGCCGACTCCCGGCACCTTGGTCAAGGCCGAGGTGTCCTGAGCCTGCACGCAACGCACCAGCTCATCAACCTCCAAACTGGACATCAAGGCCAGCGCGAGCTTGGGACCGACGCCATTCAGGCGGATCAGCTCACGAAAGAAGTCACGCTCACGCTTACCACTGAAACCATAGAGCAACTGCGCATCTTCGCGAACCACCAAGTGCGTGTGCAGGGTCAGCGGCTCACCAATTGAAGGCAAACGATACAGCGTGGTCATGGGCACTTCGACCTCATAGCCCAAGCCGTTTACATCGAGAATCAAGTGCGGCGGCTGTTTTTCAGCCAGAGTGCCACGCAAGCGTCCAATCACGTTCAGATCCTTTTCTCTGGCCAGATCAATGGCTGACAAGTAGAACAACAGAGCCGCATCATTGCAGGTGCAGCCCTGTTAGCAAGTTTAATCAGGCTAAAAGGCCCTTTTCAGAGACGCAAACGCCCGCCACGGCGGCGCGCCGCCCCCAAACCATGAGGCAACAGGCTGGAACGGGTGTGCGCATGGCACAAAGCAATCGCCAGCGCATCAGAAGCATCGACCTGTGGTTTGGTGGTGAGCTTGAGCAAGTGCATGACCATCATCATCACCTGCTCTTTATTCGCCCCGCCCGTCCCCGCCACAGCTTGCTTGATTTGTGTTGCAGAATATTCGGCAATCTCCAGGCTTTCTTCGGCGCCCGCGACAATTGCAGCCCCTCTGGCCTGGCCCAGTTTCAAGGCCGAGTCGGCATTGCGGGCCATAAAGACTTTTTCAATGCCCATGGTGACCGGGCCGTAGGTCTGAATAACCTCACGCACCCCGCGATAGACAATCTGCAAACGCTCATGCAGTTCGCCGCCGCCCGTACGAATACACCCCGAGGCCACGTACACACAGCCACGCCCAGTGTCTTGCACTACGCCATAGCCGGTGATTCGCGAACCCGGGTCAATACCAAGAATAAGAGTCATAACGCCTGCAGCTTATGAAGTGACGCCCACCGGCACATACCCGGACAGCTTAAAGGCAGAAGCCGGAGGTGCACAGCGCCGCGATCATCGCGGCGTTGCACCTCCGGCCTCTGTTAGACGGGTTCAGGTCAGGCGAGCTGTTCCAGCACCGCATCCGGGATTTCAGCGTTGGAGTAGACGTTTTGCACGTCATCCAGGTCTTCGAGCATGTCGATCAGCTTAAGCACTTTTTCGGCGCCTTCCAGATCCAGCTCGGCACTGGTAGTAGGCAGCATCACGATTTCTGCGTCAGCCGGGGCAAAACCCGCCGCTTCAAGGGCGTTACGAACGGCGTAAAAGCCCGCAAACGAGGTGAAGACATCGATGGAGCCATCGCTGTTGGTCACCACGTCATCGGCATCGGCCTCCATCGCAGCTTCCATCAAGGCATCTTCATCTACGCCCGCGGCGAAGGAAATCTGCCCCTTGCGCTCGAACAGATACGCCACCGAGCCATCCGTACCCAGGTTGCCACCGCACTTGCTGAACGCATGACGCACCGCAGCCGCCGTACGGTTACGGTTGTCGGTCATGCATTCGACCATCACCGCCACACCACCCGGGCCGTAACCTTCGTAGCTCAGCTCGACCATATCGTCGGTTTCAGCCGCGCCAGCACCCCGCGCAATCGCCCGATCAATGATGTCGCGGCTCATGTTCGCGCCCAGCGCCTTGTCCAGCGCCAGACGCAGACGCGGGTTCGTAGCAGGATCACCACCGCCCTGACGGGCAGCAACGGTCAGCTCACGAATCCACTTGGTGAAAATCTTGCCTTTTTTGGCATCCTGACGCTCTTTGCGGTGCTTGATGTTCGCCCACTTAGAATGACCTGCCATAACCCACTCCGAATCCTTGATGAAACCTTGCCGGCCTCAGCACATGCCGTGGCCCCGCAATAAAATACTCGACCCAATGACAAAGGCGCATCCGAAGATGCGCCTTTGAAGGTCAGACTTACTCCGCCTTAGGCTGTTCGCGCAAACGAATGTGCAGCTCGCGCAACGCTTTGGCATCTACCAGACCTGGCGCCTGAGTCATAACACAGGCAGCGCTCTGGGTTTTCGGGAAGGCAATCACTTCACGAATCGACTGAGCACCAGTCATCAGCATCACCAGACGGTCAAGACCGAATGCCAAGCCACCGTGCGGCGGTGCGCCGTACTTCAGGGCGTCGAGCAGGAAGCCGAACTTCTCTTCTTGCTCTGCTTCATCAATGCCCAACAGGCGGAACACCGCTTGCTGCATTTCTTTACGATGGATACGGATCGAACCGCCACCCAGCTCAGTACCGTTCAACACCATGTCGTATGCGCGGGACAGAGCGGTAGCCGGGTTGGCTTCCAGCTCTTCTGGCGAGCATTTTGGTGCGGTGAACGGGTGGTGCAAGGCGCTGAAGCTGCCGTCGTCGTTCTCTTCGAACATCGGGAAGTCGACAACCCACATTGGCGCCCACTCGCAAGTCAGCAGGTTCAGGTCGTTACCCACCTTGATCCGCAGTGCGCCCAGCGCTTCGCTGACGATCTTGGCCTTGTCGGCACCGAAGAACACGATGTCGCCATCGACTGCGCCAACGCGATCCAGGATCACATTGAGGTTAGCTTCAGGGATGTTTTTAACGATCGGCGATTGCAGACCTTCAACACCTTTAGCCCGCTCGTTGACCTTGATGTACGCCAGGCCTTTGGCACCGTAGATGCCAACGAACTTGGTGTAGTCGTCGATCTGCTTGCGCGGCATGCTCGCAGCACCCGGCACACGCAGGGCGGCAATACGGCATTTAGGGTCGTTGGCCGGGCCGCTGAACACCTTGAAATCCACTTCTTTAAGCTGGTCAGCAACGTCAACCAGTTCCAGCGGGTTACGTAGGTCTGGCTTGTCGGAACCGTAGCGACGCATGGCTTCTTCGAAGGTCATGTGCGGGAATTCACCGAACTCCAGATCCAGCACTTCCTTGAACAGGTTGCGGATCATGCCTTCGGTCAGGCCCATGATGTCTTTTTCGTCGAGGAAGCTGGTCTCGATGTCGATCTGAGTGAACTCAGGCTGACGGTCGGCACGCAGGTCTTCGTCACGGAAGCACTTGGCGATCTGATAGTAACGGTCGAAACCGGCCACCATCAGCAGCTGTTTGAACAGTTGCGGCGACTGCGGCAAGGCGAAGAAAGAACCGGCGTGGGTACGGCTTGGCACCAGGTAGTCACGCGCACCTTCAGGGGTGGCACGGGTCAGGATCGGTGTTTCAACGTCCAGGAAGCCGTTTTCGTCCAGGTAGCGACGAATGCTGGTGGTCATGCGCGAACGCAGACGCAGCTTGTCGAGCATCTCTGGGCGACGCAGGTCGATAAAGCGATAACGCAGGCGGGTTTCTTCGCCAACGTCAGAGAATTCGTTCAATGGGAACGGCGGAGTCTCAGCTTCGTTCAGGACTTCCAGCTCGTAACCCAGCACTTCGATCATGCCCGAGGCCATGTTGGCGTTCACAGCACCGGCCGGACGCAGGCGAACCTTACCGGTCACCTTGACAACGTACTCGCTGCGCACGCGGTCGGCAGCAGCGAAGGTCTCAGCACGATCCGGATCGAACACAACCTGCGCCAGACCATCACGATCACGGATATCGAGGAAAATCACCCCACCGTGGTCACGGCGACGATGAACCCATCCGCAAAGGGTAATTTCCTGGCCTTCCAGGCTTTCGTTCAGTTGGCCGCAATAATGGCTGCGCATCATGGTAGTGGTTTCACTTCTCGTAATTCGTAATTCGGTGGAGGTCTTGCGCACCGTCGGTGCTGGTGTGACTGCAAGATCCCGCTTGTGTTCAGAGGGCTTTCGCTCAACCTCAGTCGGACTTGTCGCCGCCTGCCAGATTCTTTTTCGCGCCCGTCTTGAAGTCTGTTTCATACCAGCCTGTTCCGCTTAGGCGAAAGCCTGGCATGGACAGCAGTTTCTTCAGCTCAGGCGCCTGGCAGGCAGGACAATCAACCAGTGGCGAGTCACTGATCTTTTGGATGGCTTCCAGCTGATGACCACAGGAAGCACATTGGTAATCGTACATGGGCATTGGCGTGTCTCGACAATCCGTTAGCGGCAACCCGTCAGGGGCCACACAGCAAAGCGCGAGATTATATCTGGTAAATCGAGCCAATGCAGCCGCATGAGCAGCCTTAACACCTCAAAGAAAGCCTGAATATTGAAAGATTGCAAGCCACTGAACACTTAATGACGCCCAACACCGCACATCACCCTACCCACATCTGTTCTGGCAGCACTCCCCGGGCAGAGCGACCGCCCTTCATCAGGTGCATCACACAGACCACTCGAATCAGACCGCTGAAATTCTTCACACCACCGTGACGCAAATGAATCTCTCTATCGATATACGACAGTAATGCATTAATTGAACAATGGTTACACTGGGAAATATCTGACAGCACCTCCCAATAAATCTCTTCTAGCCGCAAGCAGGTCGCAAAACCATTTAACCTGACAGACTTCGACAGTGGCTGAGCCGAGCCCATACCAAAGTCCAGAATCACCGGATCAATTCTAGCCCTCTGCAATAAGCGCCCACCACCACCTGCTTGCCGTATTAAACGCCCCATATACAAAAGTCTCCAACACAACGCCTAAGAAATAATTAATAGCGATT
Organism: Pseudomonas helleri; assembly: GCF_001043025.1. Classification (GTDB taxonomy): domain Bacteria; phylum Pseudomonadota; class Gammaproteobacteria; order Pseudomonadales; family Pseudomonadaceae; genus Aquipseudomonas; species Aquipseudomonas helleri. Next base: position 100,799 of record NZ_JYLD01000009.1, read on the forward strand.
CAACATGAACACACCCTCATAAAACATTATGCAAAACTTCTTATCCAGCAGACTTAACCCGCATCTCTGTAGGAGCACTCTCGGCAACCATCCTGAATCCGCCTCCACCCTTCCTGCACGGCACTGAAATCAAGCCCCTGCACTGCAGGACCCAGCCGCACGCACACAGCCAGAACCATTGAAATCCTGTATCCCACACATTAAGAGACACCTTGCCTTCACGACAAAAAAAAAGACTGAACAACAACTCATACCAACTACCACTTCTACTCAGCGATATTTAAATACTACAACCAGATACCTATACGTAATCCTTTATAGGAACTTAACCCAACCCTTAATAACAACCCATTAACTGCGCACACCCTTATTACAGATAACCTACACGCTATAAGCCACACTCAATACTTATCGCTCAACAAAAAAATCGACCAACGGTCGTTGGCTCTCGGATATTTGCCTTCCATTTTAATTTGGACACGTTCCAATACGACACAAAGAAGTGGGCTACAGGGCTCTAGAGCAATGCCTTCGCCATAAGTACGCATTTTCCGGGCCTTCTCGCGCAAACACTGCGCTCGACATCTCAATACGCTTAATTTGAGAAGGCCCAAGCTTTGCTGTTAAATAGGCAGCGTGTCGCCTTCGCCAAGTCTCTGGCGACGGTGCATAGGCTGATACCACGTGCGTGTCCAGCGCCTCCATTTTTTTCAGAAGCGAACCGCGCGCTATCAGCTCTTCCTTGCGATCCGTCTAAACGTGAGTTAATTGAAATGTTGAAAATCGTTCACCTACTAACGGGCGCAGCTGCTTTGCTGCTGTCCTTCATTCCCAGCCTGCAATCCGACGCTGTCCCTTACCTCCAACACGCTGATGCTCTTTACCTGGCTTTTCTTGGCCTGCTTAACCTGGCACTGGCGCCAGTCATTCCTTACTGGAATAAAGGCCCACGCCATCAACTGCAAAACCTGGTCAGCGCCTTGCTGGTGCTTTCTGTTGTCCTGCAAACCCTCACCCTGTTCGGCCTGCTGCTGCCGATCGGCGACCAACCAGCGATCCTGATCAGCCTGGTACCTGCCGTGATTGCTGTAGCCCTGCACTTGATCGTGAGTTTCTACAAGTCGTCACCTTCGTCCACCGCACAAACCTACGACATGACCAACCGCGATACAGGCACTGTAAAGTGGTTCAACACCTCCAAAGGTTTCGGCTTTATTTCCCGAGATTCCGGCGATGATATTTTTGTCCACTTCCGCGCCATCCGTGGCGAAGGCCACCGTGTATTGGTGGAGGGACAACGTGTTGAGTTCTCGGTGATGAACCGTGACAAAGGCCTGCAAGCTGAAGATGTGATCGCAGCGTTACCGCGCCGCTGATTTCAGCCTGAAAAAAACCGCGAGCAGCCTGGCTGTTTCGCGGTTTTTTTTATGCCTGCTGAAAACTCAGTAGTGCGGTGGCGGCGCCTCGTCCTCAAACGACTCGAATTGCCCGCCCATTTCTTCCTGGCGCTTGAGCAAGGCCGCTATCTGCAGTTGCAGTCGATCAACTGCGTTTTGCTGCGACACCAGCACATCGTTCAATGCCTGAATGGTGTCGTCCTGAAACGCCAGGCGGCTCTCCAGATCCATCACTCGCTCTTCAAGGCTCACTGCTTACCCTCCACAAACGTGAAACCAGCGCCCAGGCCCGCTTTAAGCTTGTCCCGGATCACTTGCACATCAGCCTCACTGTAAGGTTTGGCAGGATGCTTACCCCATACCGGACCTGGCCAGGCCGCATCCGACGCGTACCGGGCAATCACATGCATGTGTAACTGGCTGACCACGTTACCCAATGTGGCCACGTTCATTTTGTCAGCCGTGAAAAGCTCTTTAAGCACGCCAGCCAGCGCTGTGGTTTCAGCCCACATCAATTGCTGATCAGCGTCATCCAATTGAAACAGCTCACTGATACCCTCGCGGCGCGGCACCAAAATGAACCAGGGGTAATTCGAGTCGTTGGAAAGCAACAAGCGGCACAAAGGGAAATCCCCAATCAGCCAGGTATCCTCTTGAAGGCGTGTATCCAAAATGAACACGGGGTGCTCTCCTGTTTAACAAATAATTTAAGCTCGACTCAAGGCCGGGCCAGACCCGCCTGCCCTGCGAGCGTCAGATGTGCAGGATACCCTTGATTGCCTTCAGCATCACACCGCGCTCGCCCCTGGACGCAAGCCGATGGCCAACGGGCGCCGTACCTGCTCCAAGCATTCGCCAGACACTCCTGCACCAAAACGGCACAGACCGAGTGGTTTTAGTGCACCTAAACGTCACCTGCTACCCACACCGGGGTGAAGCGGTAACATTTTGCACATCTTTGGGGCTGCAACGCCGCCTCCGGGTGCATGCAACGCGCCCTTCAAAGCAGGCCAGCGATCACCTCAACCTCGCTAAACCGGGCCTGTCAGCCCGCCAAAAGCCAGATAATTTTTTTTCATGCTCAAAACCTGACTTGAGCATGCTTGTTGCATATACACGGTACAGGTCGACTGGGGCGCGGCAGGGGAGCTGCGACCCGACGATAAATAACAAAAAAGTTGAGCCGTCAAAAAGGGGAGCTTTAATAAGGGGTCAGCAGGCTATTTGGCTGTCTCGTTCAGAAAAACAGCTTGAGCAACATGCGAGGCACGACACATAGCTGCCAAAGAGCGACATGTAGAGTGTATTTCGTGACTTAGCTGTAAAGAAGCTGAAAGCTTTTGAAGGCAACTATAGCCAATAGGGTCGGCGTGATATAAGTTTGCGCCGACACAAAAAGAAAGAGCCGCCCAGATAATAATTCAGGTGGGACGGCAGTACTCTTCCTAAAACCAAAGGAGCAAATCACGATGCGCGTGATGAAGTGGAGCATGATCGCCCTGGCTGTTTCAGCCGGAACTACACAGTTCGCAATGGCTTCGTCCCAGGACGATTCCAAAGGTTTTATTGAAGACAGCACGCTGACTTCCAAAACTCGCATGTTGTACATGAACCGTGACTTCAAAAACGGCGCTGGCAACATTGCCAAGCCAGGTGGCGGCTACAAAAGCGGTTACCGTGAAGATTGGGGTCTGAGCGAACTGCTCAACTACTCTTCGGGCTTCACCCAAGGCACCATCGGTGTCGGTGTTGATGCATTCGCCATGGGCACCCTGCGCCTGGACGGCGGTGCCGGTCGTCAAGGCAACGGCCTGTTCGCTTCCAAGAGCGATGGTTCGCCAGAAGACACTCAATCCAAGGCCGGCGGCGCTATCAAATTCCGCCTGTCCGACACCGTCCTGAAGTACGGCAACCAGTTCGTTGCAAGCCCGGTTTTCTCTACCGATGACAGCCGTTTGCTGCCTGAAGTGGCGACCGGTACTTTGATTACTTCCCACGAAATCAAAGGCCTGGAACTGAGCGCAGGTCGCTTCACCGCCATCAGCTCGCAGACCGGCATGTACCATGACAGCCTGCACCTGCCAGCGGCCAACATCGCCGGCGCAACCTATCAGTTCACCGACAACTTCGTCGGCGGCCTGGCAGCGTCGGACGTTGATGACTACTTCAAGAAGCAGTACATCAACCTGAACTACACCTTCCCGATCGACGATTCTCAAGCCCTGAACTTCGACTTCAACGGCTACAGAACCTCGAGCCAAGGCCAGGAACTGGCAGGCAACGTTGACAACAAAATCTGGAGCTTGGCAGCGGCCTACAGCATCGGCGCTCACAAGTTCACCCTGGCTCATCAGCGCTCTACCGGTGACAGCGGTTACTACTACGGCGTAGACGGCGGCGGCACCATTTTCCTCGCCAACTCCGTGCAATACTCCGACTTTAACGGCAGAGACGAGCGTTCATGGCAGGCTCGCTACGACCTGAACATGGCCACCTATGGCGTGCCAGGCCTGAGCTTCATGGCTCGCTACGTTAAAGGCGACAACATCAACACCGACACGGGCGAAGGTAAAGAACACGAGTTCAACTTCGAGAGCAAATACGTGATGCAAGAAGGCCCGGCCAAAGACCTGTCCTTCCGCCTGCGTAGCGCTGTTTACCGCAACAACGGTAACTACCACGCAGACAGCGGCAACACTGACAACAACGACGTTCGTATCATCGTTGAATACCCACTGAACATCTTGTAATAACCGCCTTCGGGCAGTCATTACCCACGTTGTTCAGTAAAACCCCGCACCTGTTCAGGTGCGGGGTTTTTTATTGGCTGCGGATTTAGTTATATATAGGAAGCTAACTAACAAGCATAAATGCAAGCAATTATCACTCACTTAAAGCTGACTTCCGAGTCCATCCTCAGATATGTCTTACACACCCCAGAAACAATTAAAGGGACCGAAGTCCCTTTAATTGTTTTTGTGCCTATTAAATAGCTGACTATCGAATTAACAATTAGTCCGCAGACACTTCCTGCACAACGCGAACGACACGTTGCGGAAACGGAATATCAACACCCTGCGCTTTTAAGCGGTCTCGGGCATGTTCGTTAAACATGAACAAGACATCCCAGTAGTTAGGCGTATCAACCCACACACGCAACGACATGGTGATTGCACTGTCGCCCAAAGCGGTCACAACCACGGCTGGCGCGGGCTCTTTCAGCACCCGAGGGTCGTCAGCCAGGGTCAGCAAGACCTCACGCACCTTCTGCAAATCTGCCTCGTAATCGACACCCACATCAAACACCACCTTGCGCGTCGGCTGCCGGCTGTAATTGGTGATGACGCCGTTGGACAGGTTGCCGTTGGGCACGATAACGGTTTTGTTGTCACTGGTGCGCAGCACCGTGTGGAAAATTTGAATGCTGTCGACGGTCCCGCTCACGCTTTGCGCTTCGATCCAGTCACCGATTTTGAACGGGCGGAACAGCAAAATCAGCACCCCACCCGCAAAGTTGGCAAGACTGCCCTTCAACGCCAGGCCAACGGCCAAGCTAGCAGCACCGATTGCAGCCACAAATGAGGTTGTCTGGATGCCAATCATCGAGGCGACGCTGACCACCAGCAACACCTTGAGAATGATATTAACCAGGGTACTGATAAAGCCTTGCAGCGCCAGATCAGCCTTGCGCACTGCCAGCAACTGCCTCAACTTGCCAGTTAGCCGATTAACCAACCACCAGCCAACACCCAGCGTGATAAGCGCCAGCAACACACGACTACCGTATTCCATAATCATTGGAAGCCAGGCCTGCGAGGTCTTGACCAGGTGATCAATTTCCGCGTTCAGATCCATTTATCTCTCCTAATACCGATATCCGGTGACGTTGTTCAGGCTCTGTACCCGATATGTCCATGCTCAGTGATGCTTCAGGCCGTCGCCGCACCTAAGCTTCACTCGAAGACATGTCGTACAGACCCAAACGATTGAACGCTCACGCTCAATCGTTTAAGCCGCGCCCAGGAAAATCGGACGTCGATGATCGCCACAGGTTCCCTGGCCGTGATCAGTCGCGGAAGTTATTGAACTGCAGCGGCATGTCAAACGTCTTGGCACGCAGGGCTGCAATGGCTTCTTGCAGGTCATCACGCTTCTTGCCGGTGATACGAACCTGCTCACCCTGAATGGCTGCCTGCACCTTCAACTTGGCGTCTTTGACGTGAGCAACGATCTTTTTCGCCAGCTCTTTATCAATGCCTTCCTTAAGCACCGCCTCTTGCTTCATCAGCTTGCCCGATGCGTAAGCATCCTTGACTTCAAGGCACTGCACGTCGATTTTGCGCTTGACCAATGCCAGCTTGAGGATCTCAATCATGGCTTCGAGCTGAAAATCCGCCTCGGCGGTCAGATTCACCGTAAGGTCTTTTTCTTTGAACTCAAAGCTGCCTTTGCCTTTGAGGTCATAACGACGGTCCAGCTCCTTGACGGCGTTCTCGACTGCGTTGGTGACTTCGTGTTTGTCCAGTTCGGATACCACGTCGAACGACGGCATGTAATTTCTCCACTCTTTAAAGGGCGCGCACAACACAGATGGAGCGCGCCTGACCTGACAGTTAAAATGCGCGGGCATTATAGCGGTTCTTCCACGTCATTCACTTGCGAGCACACATGCCACCTTTTAACTGCAGATCTGCCCCTACTCGCTGGCACATTCTGGGCGCCGGCAGCATGGGCACACTGTGGGCCGCCCGGCTGGCGAGAGCGGGGTTGCCGGTTACATTGATCGTACGCAACGCAGCGCGCCTGCACGCCTACGAAGCCGCCCACGGCTTAACTCTAGTTGAAGGCGAGCAAACCCACCTGCTGCCCGTCACCGCTCAGTTGCCTGAGGCTGACGAGCCGATCGAGCGTTTGCTGGTCACCTGCAAGGCGTATGACGCCGAACACGCCATCGCGCAGATTGCCCACCGGCTTCAACCCGGTGCCGATGTGGTGCTGTTGCAAAATGGCCTTGGCAGCCAACAGGCGGTGGCGGCCAGGGTGCCCCAGGTACGCTGCATTTTTGCCTCCAGCACAGAAGGCGCATTTCGTGAGAGCGACTGGCGCGTAGTCTTTGCTGGAGCGGGCCACACCTGGCTGGGCGATACCCGTCAGGGCGAAGCACCGCACTGGCTCGAAGACCTGCAACGCAGCCACATCGCCCACGAATGGAGCCCGACGATTCTCAGCCGCTTGTGGCGAAAGCTGGCGCTGAACTGTGCGATCAATCCGCTGACGGTACTGTACAACTGCCGAAATGGCGGCTTGCAGGCGCACCGCGCCGAGGTCGACACCCTGTGTGACGAGTTGGCTGCCTTGCTTGAGCGCTGCGACCAAGCCGAGGCGGCAGACAACTTGAATACCGAAGTGCATCGTGTGATCCAGGCCACGGCCAACAACTATTCTTCAATGCATCAGGATGTCGCCCAAGGCCGGCGCACCGAAATCAGCTACTTGCTGGGTTACGCCTGCGAAGCGGCACGCCAGCGGCAGTTCGCCGCGCCGCATTTACACGCCCTGCATCAGCGACTGATCGACCACCTGAAGCAGCGCGGATTGCCCTGCAACTGAGGCCCGCGCTACCCTGCGACTTCGTTCTTCTTTATGCGGTCATTGCGATGCCCTTGCGCCAGCGCCTCGAAAACCTTCCGGTCGGCCAGAAGTTGCTGGCCGCCCTCCTCGTCCTGCTGGCGACTGTGCTGGTGGTGGCCAACTTAACCTTCATCACCGCCGCGTACTGGATTTCACACGAAAGCACCGCCCCGCAAGCCTTGCAAACCCTGGGGCGGCTGGCGTCCAACCCTAAACTGATTGTTGAGTCGCTGGACTCTGCGTCACAGGCTGAGGCGTTGCTCGACGAAATAGGCAGCTACGCGCCTCTGCGCGCGGCGGCCATTTACGACGGCTCAGGGCACTTGCTGGCACAACTGCAACATGGCGAGCACCTGCCACTGCCCGAGCATTACCGCCAGCTTGAAGCCTGGAGCCTGACCGAGCTGCGCAGCCATTTGATTACGCGCTTGCACAACGGCGATAAACCCTCAGGGCACTTGCTACTGATCGCCAGTAGCGAATTACCCGCCGCGTTTTACACCGGCACACTCACCGCGAGCCTGGGGATTTTGATCTTCAGCATTTTGCTGTGGCTGGTGGTTTCACGGCAGATCAAACGGCTGATCACCCACCCCATCCACCGGCTTGAAGAACTCTCGCGCCAGGTCACCCGCGAAGAAAACTACGCCTTGCGCGCAGCACCGGGCAATCACGATGAAATCGGCAGCCTGGCGGAAGCATTCAACACCATGCTGTCGCGTATCGAAGCGCGCGAACAAGAGCTCAAACGCGCCCGTGATGAGGCGCAGGCAGCTTACGACCAAGCCCAGACCCTGGCCGAAGAAACCCGCCATACCAACCGTAAGCTGGAGCTTGAAGTACAAGTTCGCAGCAAAATCGAGAAAAAACTGACGGGGTTCCAGAACTACCTCAACAACATCATCGACTCAATGCCCTCCGCCCTGATTGCGCTGGACGACCAACTCTACGTCACCCAGTGGAACCAGGAAGCCAGCGCCCTGTCCGGTACGAAACTCGATGAGGCCATGAACCAGCCGATCTACCTGGCCTTCGAACCGCTAAAACCCTTTTTGCCGCAGCTTAAAGACACCATTGAAACCCATCGCGTGGCCAAGATCGAACGGGTGACCTGGACCCAAAACGACGAAGTCCGCCACTATGCCCTGACCTTTTACCCGCTGACCGGCAGCAGCGGGCGCGGCGTGGTGATCCGTATCGACGACATTACCCAGCGCCTGTCACTGGAAGACATGATGGTGCAGTCGGAAAAAATGCTTTCGGTGGGCGGACTCGCGGCCGGCATGGCCCACGAAATCAACAACCCCTTGGGGGCGATTCTGCACAACGTGCAAAACATTCGCCGACGCCTGTCCAGTGACCTGCCAAAAAACCTGGAGGTCGCCGAACAGACCGGCATTACCCTGGATGCAATCAGCCACTACTTGCAGGCCCGCGAAGTGCCGCAGTTACTCGACGGCATCCAGCAGGCTGGCGCTCGCGCAGCAAAAATCGTCACCCACATGCTCAGCTTCAGCCGCCGCAGCAACCGGCAAATGAGCCCGTGCGATTTATCGGCGTTGATTGATCAGGCCATAGACATTGCCAGCAATGACTTTGACCTGGCCCTGGGTTTTGATTTCAGGGGCCACGACATTGTTCGCCAGTTCGACCCTGAGCTCGGCCCCGTGCCCGGCATCCCCAACGAACTGGAGCAAGTGCTGCTCAACCTGCTGAAAAACGCGGCCCAGGCCATTCATCAGCGGCCCGCCAATACCGAACCTGGGCGCATCATTTTGCGCACCAAACTCAACCCGCCCTGGGCGGAGATCCAGGTGGAAGACAACGGCGTCGGCATGCCCGAACAGGTGCGCAAACGCATCTTCGAGCCGTTTTTCACCACCAAGGAAGTCGGCCAAGGCACCGGGCTTGGCCTGTCTGTGTCGTACTTTATTGTCACCAACAACCACAAAGGGCAGATGGAAGTGCACTCCACATTAGGCCAAGGCACCTGCTTCACCCTGCGCCTGCCACTGGCGGGCAACCTGCTGCCTTCTCACGAATCAACCACCATGGAACTGTAAACATGGGTTTTCGCTTATCAAAGATCTACACCCGCACCGGCGACAAAGGTGAAACAGGCCTTGGCGACGGCCGGCGTGTGCCCAAGGATCACCCGCGGGTAGAAGCCATCGGCGAAGTCGACACGCTCAACAGCCAATTGGGCCTGCTGCTGGCCGGGCTCAGCGCCCACAGCGTCGAGTGTTCGGGGCTAAATGAGGTGATTGAAGTGCTTGAACCTTGCCAGCATCGACTGTTCGACCTGGGTGGCGAACTGGCCATGCCGGTGTATCAGGCGCTCAACAACGCTGAAGTCGAGCGTTTAGAGGCGGCGATTGACCGCTGGAATGAAGAGTTGGGCCCGCTGGAAAACTTCATTTTACCCGGCGGCTCCACCTTGATCGCCCAAGCCCACATCTGCCGCAGCCTGGCCCGCAGCGCCGAACGCCGCTGCCAGCAACTCAATGCTCTGGAGCCATTGGCCGGGGTGGGTCTGGCGTACATCAACCGGCTGTCAGACCTGCTGTTCGTGGCCGCGCGTTTGATTGCCAAACGCCAGGGGATAGCCGAGATCTTGTGGCAGGCGGCGGCTAAGCCCGCCTGAGGCACGTGCGCCCTCATTGTGTGCGCTCTGTAGGAGCGAGCTTGCCTCGCGATCTTTTGATCTTCAACACACATCGGGTAGGAGCTCGATCTTTTCACGGCTGCTTCGCACCCGATCGCAGCCTTCGTGCCTCGGCAGCGACTACTGAGATCGTGCGCCCCTTGCTTCAACACCGTACTGAGGTCTATTCCTGTGGCCAGAACGCGCGGATTCCGGCAACGCCCTGTGCGCCGATGTTCCATGCTTGCTGGCAATCGTCCGGCCCCAACCCGCCCAGCAAAAACACCGGCTTGTTGAAGTTGGCGATCAACGCCTGCGCCTGCTCCCAGCCCAAAGGCTGTGTATCCGGGTGGGTCTGGGTCGGCAATACCGGCGACAGGGTCACAAAATCCACGTCCATCTGCTCGGCCAACGCCAGTTCTTCTGCGTTATGGCACGAAGCCGCCAACCAGCGCTCTTTTGCCAACGGCCGGCCTTTGGCGGCGTATTTACGCAATTGCGCCGCCGTTAAATGCCAACCCGCCGAAGGAAAATCCCCCAGCCATTCCAGCGGACCTTTGAGCATCAGTTGCGCCTTGCCGGCACACAACCCGGCCGCATCCACCGCCAAATCGCGGTACTTGGGGTCGTAACCATTGGGCGCACGCAGTGAAACCAGCTTGATACCGCCTGCAATGGCCTTCTGCAAACTGCGCAACAACTCCGGCGTCTCCAGCCCGTCCGGGGTGATCAGGTATTGATCCGGCAAACGCGCAGCCGCCACTATCGGCTGATTCGCCGCCGGGAACTCATAACTGGCCAAGTCTCGCGCCGAAGCCCACGCCAATGGCTGACCTTCTGCACCATGAGGCTCGCCCGTGAATTGCGAAACTTCCCAAACATCAAGCAGAACCTGCTTGTCCGGGTAATCATGCTGAACCTTGATCAACGGTCGCGCAGCGCTCACCGTAATCCCCAGTTCTTCTTGCAGCTCACGATTCAACGCAGCCTCGACCGACTCCCCTGCCTCGACCTTGCCACCAGGGAACTCCCAGAGCCCGCCTTGATGCTGAGTATCAGCGCGACGGGCAATCAGTACCTTGCCGCCCTCGCCACGGATAACGGCCGCAGCCACATGAATTCGTTTCACCCTTGTGCTTCCTCTAATCCGGCCTGTTGCCAGGCTTTAAACGCCAAACCTTGGTATCTACCCGCACCAACGTTCTACGCGAGCATGGCCTGCATGCTCGCGTAGAGCAGTGATCAGGTACGGTATTCAGCGTTGATTTTCACGTACTCGTGGGACAAGTCTGTGGTCCAGATGGTTTCGCTGGCGGTGCCGCGACCCAATTCGATGCGAATGGTGATTTCTTCGCGAGCCATCACCGCCGAGCCCTGCTCTTCGGTGTAAGTGGCCGCACGTGCGCCGCCGCTGGCAATGCACACTTCGCCGAGGAACACGTCGATTTTGCTCACGTCCAGGTCCGGCACACCGGCACGCCCAACGGCCGCCAAAATACGGCCCCAGTTCGGGTCAGAGGCAAACAGCGCAGTCTTGATCAACGGCGAGTGAGCCACGGTGTAACCGACGTCCAGGCATTCCTGGTGGTTGCCGCCGCCATTCACTTCAACGGTCACGAACTTGGTCGCGCCTTCGCCGTCACGCACGATGGCCTGGGCCACGTCCATGCACACTTCAAACACCGCCTGCTTCAAGGCTGCGAACAGCGGGCCGCTGGCTTCGGTGATTTCTGGCAGGTTGGCTTTGCCAGTGGCAATCAACATGCAGCAATCGTTGGTCGAGGTGTCGCCATCGATGGTGATGCGGTTGAACGACTTGTTGGCACCGTCAAGCAACAAGTTTTGCAGGACGTCGCGGGACACTTTGGCGTCGGTCGCGATGTAACCCAGCATGGTGGCCATGTTCGGACGAATCATGCCCGCACCTTTGCTGATGCCGGTGACGGTGATGGTCACGCCTTCATGCTCAAATTGACGGCTCGCCCCTTTCGGCAAGGTGTCTGTGGTCATGATGCCGGTGGCCGCTTCGGCCCAATGGTTCTCCGACAGGTCGTCCAGCGCTGCTTGCAAAGCACCTTCAATTTTCTCAACCGGCAGCGGCTCGCCGATCACACCGGTGGAATACGGCAGCACAGCGCTCGCATCCACACCCGTCAGTTCAGCCAGCTTGGCGCAGGTGCGTGTGGCCGCGATCAGGCCCGGCTCGCCGGTACCGGCGTTGGCATTGCCAGTGTTGGTCAGCAGGTAGCGCACTGGCCCCTGAACACGTTGCTTGGCCAAAATCACCGGCGCAGCGCAAAAGGCATTCAAGGTGAACACGCCAGCGACGTTCGAACCTTCAGCGCAGCGCATGACCACGACATCCTTACGCCCAGGACGCTTGATACCGGCGCTAGAAATACCCAGCTCAAAACCGGCCACCGGGTGCAAAACAGGCAAAGGACCAAGACCAACAGCCATGACGCGCTCCTACATAGAGATGACAGTTCCGCCAATGGGCGGGAATTCAATGGTAAAACGCCGCGACGGCTAAAGCCGGTCGCGGCGCAGGTGTTTCAGCAAATGAAGCGGGCTTTAGTTGATTTGCCCGTGACAGTGCTTGTATTTCTTGCCCGAGCCGCAGTAGCACAGCTCGTTGCGGCCCAGCTTCTGGTCATTGCGCACCGGCTCGGACGACGTGTCGACGTCAGCGATGTCTGCACCTTCAAGCACTTGGGCCATGGCATCAGGCTGATCAAGGCCTGGCGCTTCGGCGTGCTGGAACTGCATGCGCGAAGCCAGCTCTTCAGCTTCTTGACGCAGACGGGCTTCTTCTTCAACCGGGTCTTCGCGACGAACCTGTACATGGGACAGTACACGGATCGAATCACGCTTGATCGAATCAAGCAGCTCGGAGAACAGGTTGTACGACTCGCGCTTGTACTCTTGCTTCGGGTTCTTCTGCGCATAGCCGCGCAAGTGGATACCGTGACGCAAGTGGTCCATGGTCGACAGGTGGTCTTTCCACAGGTCGTCCAGAACACGCAGCACAATTTGCTTCTCGAACGTGCGCAGGGCTTGCGCGCTGGCCTGTTCTTCTTTCTCGTTGTACGACGCCAGCAGCTCGTTCAGCAGCTTCTCGCGCAGGGTTTCTTCGTACAGGTGATCGTCTTCGTCGAGCCATTGCTGGATCGGCAGTTTCACCCCAAAGCCGCTTTCGATGGCGGCTTCCAGACCGGCAATGTCCCACTGCTCAGGCAACGATTGCGGCGGGATGTGCGCGCTGACCGTGCTGTCGAGCACGTCCTTGCGGAAGTCGGCAATGGTTTCGCCGATGTTTTCAGCCGCCAGCAACGTGTTACGCATGTGATAAATCACTTTACGCTGCTCGTTGTTAACGTCATCGAACTCCAGCAATTGCTTACGGATATCGAAGTTGCGACCTTCAACCTTGCGCTGAGCCTTTTCGATTGCGTTGGTCACCATGCGGTGCTCAATCGCTTCGCCAGACTGCATGCCCAGGGCCTTCATGAAGTTCTTCACTCGATCAGAAGCGAAGATACGCATCAGGCTGTCTTCCAGCGACAGGTAGAAGCGGCTGGAACCGGTATCACCCTGACGACCGGCACGACCACGCAACTGGTTGTCGATACGGCGCGATTCATGGCGCTCGGAAGCGATGACATGCAGACCACCCGACTCCAGCACTTGCTGGTGACGTTTTTGCCAATCGGCTTTGATCTGGGCAATTTGCTCTGGCGTCGGGTTCTCGAGCGAAGCCACTTCGACTTCCCAGTTACCGCCCAACAGGATGTCGGTACCACGACCGGCCATGTTGGTGGCGATGGTCAGTGCGCCCGGACGACCGGCCTGTGCAATGATTTCAGCTTCTTTTTCGTGGAACTTGGCGTTCAGTACCTTGTGCTCGATGCCTTCCTGCTTCAGCAGGTTGGACATGTGCTCAGAGGTTTCGATGGTGGCAGTACCGACCAGTACCGGGCGGCCTTTTTCCATGCAGTCCTTGATGTCGGCCACGATGGCGGCGTACTTCTCGTCTGCGGTCAGGAACACCAGGTCGTTGTAGTCTTTACGCGCCAGCGGCTTGTTCGGCGGGATAACCATCACCGACAGACCGTAGATCTGGTGGAATTCGAACGCTTCGGTGTCTGCCGTACCGGTCATGCCGGACAGCTTGTTGTACAGACGGAAGTAGTTCTGGAAGGTTGTCGATGCCAGGGTCTGGCTCTCTGCCTGAATGTTCAGGCCTTCCTTCGCTTCAATCGCCTGGTGCAGGCCTTCGGACAGACGACGACCCGGCATGGTACGGCCGGTGTGTTCGTCGACCAGCAATACCTGACCGTCTTCAACGATGTATTCGATGTTGCGATGGAACAGCTTGTGAGCGCGCAGAGCAGCGTACACGTGGGTCAACAGGCCCAGGTTGTGCGCCGAGTACAGGCTTTCGCCTTCGGCCAGCAGACCGATCTGGGTCAGCATGTCTTCTACAAACTGGTGGCCGGATTCGTTCAGCTCGACCTGGCGGGTCTTCTCATCGATGGTGTAGTGACCAGGCTTGGTGACCTCGCCTTCCACTTCTTCGATGTGCTGTTCAAGACGCGGGATCAGCTTGTTGATTTCGGTGTACAGCTTGGAGCTGTCTTCGGCCTGACCCGAGATGATCAGCGGCGTACGCGCTTCGTCGATCAGGATGGAGTCGACTTCGTCGATGACAGCGAAATTAAGCTCGCGCTGGAATTTTTCTTCCATGCTGAAAGCCATGTTGTCGCGCAGGTAATCGAAGCCAAACTCGTTGTTGGTCCCGTAGGTGATGTCGGCGGCGTAGGCTTCACGCTTTTCCTGTGGTGGCTGGAAAGGTGTCACCACACCGACCGAAAGCCCCAGGAACTCATAGAGCGGGCGCATCCAGTTGGCATCTCGACGTGCCAGGTAGTCGTTCACGGTAACCACGTGCACGCCCTTGCCGGACAATGCATTGAGGTAAACGCCCAAGGTTGCTACCAGGGTTTTACCTTCACCGGTACGCATTTCTGCGATCTTGCCTTCGTGCAAGGTCATGCCACCGATCAGCTGTACGTCAAAGTGACGCATGCCCATGATGCGCTTACCGGCTTCGCGGCAGACCGCGAACGCTTCAGGCAACAATTGATCGAGGGTCTCACCTTTAGCTATGCGGGCCTTGAACTCTTCGGTCTTGGCGCGCAATTGCTCATCACTCAGAGCAACCATTTGCTCTTCGAAGGCATTAACGACCTGTACCGTCTTGAGCATGCGTTTAACTTCGCGCTCGTTCTTGCTTCCAAAAAGTTTCTTTAACAAAGGCGCAAACATATCGGCAGGATCTTCCACACATAGGGATGGAGGGCGGCCCCGAGAGTCGCCCGAGCAGCCCTGATGGCCGCATGCGAGCGAGCATTCTACCCGGAAACGGCGGTGAGGAAAGTGGCGTTATTCCACGATACTGGTACAGCGTTGTGACGGGGCCTGACTAAAATAAGGCCTTTTTGCGGAACTTCAACCCATGCAGTGAAGAAGTTACCTATTGATTTTGCATATAAACTTAACCGTTTCAGGTCTGTGTCGAGGGAAATGGCGGTTTCTGCTAGGATTGCCATTCAGTTTTCTCAGGTGTTTGATCATGGCATTTCGCCCACACCCAGCACGTGCACCCGCCGTTCTGCTCCGCGAGGCCAAGCCCCTAAAAGCCATCTTCGGCCATGCCAAGCGCCTTGCGCACCTGCAACGCCTGCTTGAAAGCCAACTCCAGCCTGCCGCCCGCGAACATTGCCACGTGGCGTCCTGGCGTGAAGGCAGCTTGTTGTTAATCGTCACCGATGGCCATTGGGCCACGCGTTTGCGCTACCAGCAAAAACGCCTGCAGCGTCAATTGCAGGCCTTTGACGAGTTCGCCAGCCTGACCCGGATTTTGTTTAAAGTGCAGCCGCCGACCGTGCAAGCCAAAGTCGGCGGGCACACCCATGACCTGTCAGTGGATGCCGGGCAAACCATCCAGGCCACCGCCGAAGGCATCAGCGACCCGGCCCTGCGCGCAGCCCTTGAACGCCTGGCCAGCCATGCCCGCCCAAAATAAACCCACCATCTGTAGTCGCTGACGAGGAACGAGGCTGCGATACGGGCCGCAGGACCGCCGCTTCATTTACGCTTGCCATTACCCAGCAACGACCCCAATAACCCGCGCACCAATTGACGGCCCATCTGGCTCGCGGCCTGGCGTGCCATGGATTGCAGGGCTTTGCCGGTACTCGTCCCCAGAAACTCACCCGCCTGATCCAGCAAGCTCGGCTCATGGGGCGACGCAGGTGCTTGCCCTTCTGGCGCCTGACCCTTGCGCGCCTGCAGCACTTCGTAAGCCGATTCGCGGTCTATGGGTTTGTCATAACGCCCCTGCAAGGGCGAACTGGCAATCAAGGCCGCCCGCTCAGCCTCACTCAGCGGCCCGATGCGCGACTGCGGCGGCGCAATCAATACGCGCTGAACCATCGCTGGCGTGCCCTTTTCTTCGAGCATGCCCACCAACGCCTCGCCGGTCCCCAGTTCGGTCAACACCGCCAAGGCACTAAATGCCGGGTTCGGGCGAAACCCGTCGGCCACCGCCCTCAGCGACTTTTGCTCTTTAGCGGTGAACGCACGCAATCCATGCTGAATGCGCAAACCCAATTGCGCCAGCACCGTGTCAGGCAAGTCCGCCGGTGATTGCGTGACAAAGTACACGCCTACACCTTTGGAACGAATCAACCGAACCACTTGTTCCAAACGGTCTTGCAGTGCCTTGGGCGTATCGGCAAACAACAAATGCGCCTCGTCGAAAAACAGCGCCAGCAAGGGCTTGTCGGCGTCGCCACGCTCCGGCAATTGCTCAAACAGCTCAGCCAACAGCCACAACAGAAAGGTCGCATACACTTTGGGCGCTTCGTGCACCAGGCGGCTGGCATCCAGCAAATGGATGCGCCCACGGCCATCGCTGGCAGGCTGCAAGAGGTCTTCGAGTTGCAGCGCAGGCTCACCAAACAACGACTCGGCGCCCTGCTGCTCTAACGTGGCCAAACGGCGCAATAACGCCTGACTGGACCCCGTCGTCATCAACGCTGCGTCTTCGCCCAGCACGTCCGGGTTCTCACGCAAATGCCCGAGCAGCGCCTTGAGGTCTTTGAGGTCCAGCAGCAACAAGCCTTCGCGATCAGCCACTTTAAACGCCGCGTACAACGCAGACTGCTGGCTGTCGGTCAGCTCAAGCAAACTGCCCAGCAGCAACGGCCCCATTTCGCTCAGGGTTGTGCGCAACGGATGGCCCGTTTTGCCCTGGATGTCCCACAGGGTGACCGGGTACGCCTTGGGCTGATAATTCAGCCACGGCATGCTGGCAATGCGCTCCGCAATTTTGCCTTGGGGATTGCCCGCCGCGCCCAGCCCACACAGGTCGCCCTTGATGTCGGCGGCAAACACGGCAACCCCCGCATCGCTGAATTGCTCAGCCAAACGTTGCAGGGTGACGGTTTTACCGGTCCCCGTGGCACCCGCCACTAAACCATGGCGATTGGCCAAACGTAACGACTGAGCAATGGGCTGACCCGCAAGGTCAGCGCCGAGTACAAGAGCAGAAGAGTCAGGCATTTTGCCACCTTTGATTAATCTTTCACGGGTCCGCGTCGATACCCTCTTAATGCTAGACCAGAAAATTCCTGATTTAGCGTAGGAAAGCCCACTTATAAATACTCAAATCGCTTCTGTTCTAGCCGTGATTTGTAGAGTGCGCGTTTTACAGCGTGTAGGCCTCACATTTATAGAACTTAGCGGACCCTTCTAGCCATGAATAAAAACCTGCGTTTCAGTCATAAAATCCTGCTGGCTGCGTCCCTGATTGTCATAGCCGCGTTCTCACTCTTTGCCTTGTACAACGATTACTTGCAGCGCAATGCCATCCGCAACAACCTCGACAACTACCTGCATGAGATGGGCAGTGTCACCGCCAATACCATTCAAACATGGCTCGGCGGGCGCATTTTGCTGGTCGAAAACCTCGCACAATCGTTGGCCATCAACCCCGAGCCCGCCCAAGCCGCCAGCTTGCTGGAGCAGAAGGCGCTGACCAGCACCTTCATGGCCGATTACTTTGGTGACAACCAGGGCGCATTCACCATTCGCCCTGACAGCAAAATGCCCGACGGTTTCGATCCGCGCACCCGCCCCTGGTACAAGGACGCCGTCAACAGCGCCAGCGCCAGCCTGACCGAACCGTACATTGATGCGGTCACCGGGCAGATGATCATCTCGATTGGCAGCGCCGTGAAAAAATCCGGGCAGACACTGGGCGTGGCCGGTGCTGACCTGAGCCTGCAAACCATCACGGACACCATCAATGCCTTGAACTTTAATGGCCTGGGCTATGCCTTTCTGATCAGTGGCGACGGCAAAGTCCTGGTTCACCCGGACAAAACCCTGGTCACACAGTACCTGAAGGATATTTACCCGCAGGACACGCCGCCCATCAGCAGCGCGTTCAGCGAAATCCAGGCCAACGGCAAAACCCGGATCGTGACCTTTACCCCGGTCAAAGGGCTGGGGAACGTCAACTGGTCAATCGGTCTGTCCGTGGACAAAGAAAAGGCCTTTGCCGCACTGAACACATTCCGGACATCGGCGGTGATTGCCACAGTGATTGCCGTGATTTCGATCATCGCCCTGCTCGGCCTGTTGATCCGCTTGCTGTTGCAGCCCCTGC
This sequence comes from Pseudomonas helleri, assembly GCF_001043025.1. GTDB lineage: Bacteria > Pseudomonadota > Gammaproteobacteria > Pseudomonadales > Pseudomonadaceae > Aquipseudomonas > Aquipseudomonas helleri. The sequence continues at coordinate 119,208 of NZ_JYLD01000009.1, forward strand.
ACGTCATGACCCGCGCCATGCAGAACATTGCCGAAGGTGAAGGCGATTTGACCCGCCGCCTCGACGTAAACTCCAACGACGAGTTCGGCACCCTGGGCAGTGCGTTCAACGACTTTGTAGAGCGCATTCACACCTCCATGCGCGAAGTGTCATCCGCCACCGCGCAGGTTAACGAAGTGGCCCTGCGCGTGGTCAGCGCCTCCAACTCGTCAATGCTCAACTCCGACGAGCAGGCCAGCCGCACCAACAGTGTTGCCGCCGCCATCAACGAACTGGGCGCCGCCGCCCAAGAGATCGCCCGCAACGCCGCCCAGGCCTCACAACAGGCCAGCGACGCCCGCGGCCTGGCGACCGAAGGCCAGCAAGTGGTTGAGCGCAGCATCAGTTCCATGCAGCAACTGTCGCAAATGCTCGGCACGTCCAGTGGCCATATCGAGTCGCTCAACGGCAAGACCGTGAATATTGGGCAGATCCTCGAAGTGATCACCAGCATCTCGCAGCAAACCAACCTGCTGGCCCTCAACGCCGCCATTGAAGCGGCCCGCGCCGGAGAAGCCGGGCGCGGCTTTGCCGTGGTGGCCGATGAGGTGCGCAACCTGGCACACCGCACTCAAGAGTCAGCGCAACAAGTCCAGGCGATGATCGAAGAGTTGCAAGTCAGCGCCCGCGCCTCGGTCAGCACCATGGATGAAAGCCAGCGCCACAGCGAAGACAGCGTCGAAATCGCCAACCTGGCCGGTGAGCGGCTGGTCAGCGTGACCGAACGTATTGGTGAGATTGACGGCATGAACCAGTCCGTGGCGACCGCAACCGAAGAGCAAACCTCGGTGGTTGAGTCGATCAACATGGACATTACCGAGATCAATACGCTGAATCAGGAAGGGATTGAAAACCTGCAATCCACCTTGCGCGCCTGCACCGACCTCGAACAACAGGCCGCTCGCCTCAAGCAATTGGTGGGCAGTTTCCGTCTCTAAGCAATAAATGGCCTTACGGCTTGGGGTCAGCTTCAGCGTCTTGCTGTAGTTGCTCCCAAAGCCTGGCGGCGTCAGGAAAATCAGTGCCATCCTCGGGGCTGAGGGCGTCCGGGTCGTAACGACTCAAACAGCCCTCACCCACCGTGGCCGGGGCGCTGGAGGTAGCCTTGTCGAGTGGATCAGGCATGGCGAATCCTCCAGCGTCCAATCTGTAGAAAATCCGTGGGAGCGGGCTTGCTCGCGATGCAAACGACTCGGTTTGTCAGACGCACCGGGCAGACACTATCGCGAGCAAGCCCGCTCCCACAAAAACCTTCTCGCATCAGAACACGACAGTTTTGTTGCCGTGCACCAGGACGCGGTCTTCGAGGTGATAACGCAGGCCACGGGCCAGCACCATCTTCTCGACGTCACGGCCGAAACGCACCATGTCTTCAATGCTGTCACTGTGACTAACGCGAACCACGTCTTGCTCGATGATCGGACCTGCGTCCAGCTCTTCGGTAACGTAATGGCATGTCGCGCCGATCAGCTTCACACCGCGCATGGACGCTTGGTGATAAGGCTTGGCACCCACAAAAGACGGCAAGAAGCTGTGGTGGATGTTGATGACTTGACCGGCGTATTCGCTGCACAGGTCGGGCGGCAGAATTTGCATGTAACGCGCCAATACCACAACTTCAGCCTCGTGGTGTTTGACCAGACGCGAGACTTCGGCAAACGCAGGCTGCTTGTCTTTCGGGTCAACCGGCACGTGATAAAACGGAATACCGTGCCACTCCACCATACTGCGCAAGTCATTGTGGTTAGAGATAACGCACGAAATATCGCAGTCCAGCTCATCGCTGTGCCAGCGGTGCAGCAAGTCTGCCAGGCAGTGAGATTCACGGCTGGCCATCAATACCACGCGTTTTTTCTGCGCTGTATCGGTAATACGCCACTGCATCGAAAACTCTTCAGCGATCGGGGCAAATGCCTCGCGAAACGCCTCAATACCAAACGGTAAAGAGTCGGCACGAATTTCGTGACGCATAAAGAACCAACCGCTTTGGTCGTCCGAGTGGTGGCTCGCTTCAGTGATCCAGCCATTGTGGGAGGCCAGGAAATTACTGACCTTGGCGACAATGCCGACGCCGTCGGGGCAGGCGATCACCAACCGAAAAGTGCGCATGAGGGGAAAACTCCAAAACTTTACTAAGGCCGCCATTCTAGCGAGTGCGCAGCAAAACTACAGTATTCGTTGAGCCTTATTGCCTGTGCCACGGGGTCGCGGTGCAAAAGCGTCGACGCCAACAGCGCCGTGGCCTGCATTGAATTTATCGATCCGTTGATACTATTTATTAATGACTTTGATTAAGCCTGGGTATCGACCTATTTAACCGGCTACATAGTGCAGACTGACAAAAGTTAATGAATAAAAATTTAAATTAATCTGACATTGGATATTTACTTGCTGAAACTGTCTGACTATTATTGCGCCACTGTCTCCCTGTCACCACTTCAGCATAAGGTAAGCCTCATGTCCTTGATCAACGAATACCGCGCAACAGAAGAAGCCATCAAAGAACTGCAAGCTCGCCTGAAGAACCTGTCGGAAGACGACAAACTTCAAACCGAGCTGGAATTTGAAGGCAAACTGCGTACGCTGATGGGCGAATACCAAAAGTCGCTGCGTGACATCATCGCGCTGCTGGACCCAGAAGCCAAAGCAAGCAAAGCACCACGTGGTGTTGTTAAAACCACCGGCACCAAACGTGCCCGTAAGGTTAAACAATACAAAAACCCGCACAACGGCGAAGTGATTGAAACCAAAGGTGGCAACCACAAAACTCTGAAAGAGTGGAAAGCCAAGTGGGGCAGCGACGTGGTTGAAGGCTGGGCAACTTTGCTCGGCTAAGTGATTGCGAACACCTCGCGTGTTCAGCAACACCCATAAAAAACGCCAGCTTGCTGGCGTTTTTTTATTGCCCGTCATTTAGTCCGTTTCAGTGCCCGGAGTTGCCAGCCCTACTCGCCGGCTCACGTCCTGAGCGTAACGCTGCCATTGCTCCAAGAGCTTCAACTGCGCAGGCGTTGCGCTGCGCGCCAGGCCTTCTACGGCCTCGCTGAACTGGCTCAGGGTCAACGGCGCACCAAAGGCCGGGTCGGTCAAACGCTGTTGGCAAAACTGCTGCCAACGCTCCTGTTCTTGCTCACTCAAGGTCGCTGGAAAGTTTCGCGCGCGGTAACGGAATAATAATTCAGGCAACCGTTCGTCATCAAAAGGCCACGTATCTTTACCCAACTGTTCCGGATCACTTAAGCGTACTTGCTCGCACAACCGGCGGTCGCGATCACCGAGAAAACCGTCATACAGTTGCTGCTCCGGGTCCTCACTGGGAGTGAAGTCTTCGCGGGCATAAATAACATTTAACTTTTGCTGCCAAACTTCCTGGGCCTCTATCAGCACCTGGGCACGTGCTTGATAATCCGCCATGTCCAACTGCAAACGCTGCTGATCCTGCGCACGCACAACAGTTAACGGGGCGACGACCGGACAACGATTAACGTGAATCAGCTTAAGTCCAATGGGTAATTGACCTTCGGCTAATTCTTCGCGCCGCGTATAAAGCAGCGCACGAAGCGATTCAGCCTCCATGTCCATTAAAGGCTGCGGATCAAAATGCAGGTCATAGACAATCAACGCATTACGGTTTTTGGGATGCCAGGCCAAGGGTAAAACCACACCGATATAATGCCGCGCCGCCGAAAAACGCCCCGAGATATGCACCATCGGTTGCAACAATCGAACTTGATCCAGCACCCGCTGTTTAGTTCGCAATTGAAATAACCAGTCATACAGTTTTGGTTGTTTTTCACGGATCAGACGCGCCAATGCAATGGTTGCACGCACATCGGACAGCGCATCGTGTGCCTGGCCGTGATCAATGCCGTTGGCGGCCGTCAAACGTTCAAGCTTGAGCGTCACCCGCCCGTCTTCTTCGGGCCACACAATGCCTTCAGGGCGTAGCGCATACGCCGCACGCACAACATCGATCAAATCCCAACGACTGTTGCCGCCTTGCCATTCACGCGCGTAAGGATCGAAGAAGTTGCGATACAGACTGTAGCGCGTGACTTCGTCATCAAAACGCAAAGTGTTATAGCCCGCCCCGCAGGTGCCTGGCTGCGCCAATTGCGCATGGGTGCGGGTCATGAACTCGGCTTCGCCCAGGCCTTTGTCTTCCAGAACGCCCGGCGTAATACCGGTAACCAGGCAAGCCATGGGGTGCGGCAGGATATCGTCGCTGGGCTGGCAGTACAGATTGAGCGGCTGGTCTATCTCGTTGAGCGCAAAGTCGGTGCGGATCCCGGCAACCTGCACCGCACGATCGTTGCGCGGATTGATGCCGGTGGTTTCGTAGTCGTACCAGAAAATGGAAGTCACGGGGTGTTCCTGAGCAGTATTCCCACTCAGTCTAGGCGTTCAACGCCAGGCAAGACCAGCCCGAAGCCTTAAGGGCAAGCTGCTGGTCTCGTCTGCGCCAGCCCGTCAAGCAGAGGCCTGTCTGGGGTAAAAGCTGAAATAGTGGTGCAGGTCGTCGATCAGCGCGAGGTATTCCTCAGGCGGCTGATAGAGGATAAAACCGGAGTCATAGACGTTGGGCGTGACATCTTCACGGCACCACAGGCACCGGGCAACAAGGTCGATCAAGTGCACCTGGCCATCACTGCCGGGCAGCTTGAAACGCAGTTGAAAGTCGGCCTCGACCAGCAGAGGCAAGTGGCTGATCAACACCAGACCGCCCTCGGAGGCATTGCCCAAATACCCCATGGGCTTGTCCGTGAAGCGATTGAAGACTTTGAGAAAAGATGTCAATTCGTGACGCTGGATGCGGCGCTCAGTAACCATATTGAATTCACTTGTAAAGGCCCGGGGTAACTGCCCGGAAGGCCGCACGCCAAAGGGCTGCCGACCAGGCACTGAGTCTTACGGTGTTGCGTACCGATTCAGATAAAGCATAGTCAATAAATAATCGAGTGATGGCTATGCGCCATCAATTACCGCCAAGATCCCGCCACGCAGGGATTATGGCCCTGTAGCGCGCACTCAACACGCCTCAAATCTTCGCCGGCAGGGCTTGAGCCTGACTGGGGCCAGGAATGAACTTGAGAATACGCAGCGTTTCGATCCGAGCCTTGGCCCGATAGGCGTACTCGCTCTTCGGGAACTCGTTGATGATGTATTGATAGGTCTGGGCGGCATCCAGGTAAAACTTTGTACGCTCAAGACACAGCCCGCGCAACATTGCTGTTTGCGGCCAGATATAAGGACGGCTTCGGCTGTCACGGTCTACCTCTGACAGCTCCAGCATCACCGCTTCACAATTACCACCGTCATACGCCCGGTAGGCATTGTTCAAGTGATGGTTCATTGACCAGCGGGTACAGCCAGCAACACTGCTGACCACCACTAAAATTAGCAAAAAGCGCATGGGCATCTCCTGTTCTCAACAGTGTATCGACCCCGCCGGCAAATTCTTCATAGCCTGTGCACCACAACTTAAGTCGAAAGTAGTGCAGAGGAACAATGACTACAGCCAAAGACCATAGTAGCCTTTGGCAGCGCTTGAACTCAGGAGTCTTTGCATGTCCGTTCGTCGAACTAAAATCGTTGCCACACTTGGCCCTGCCAGCAATTCACCGGAGATGCTTGAACAGCTGATCCTCGCTGGCCTGGACGTCGCCCGTCTGAACTTTTCCCACGGCACTCCCGATGAGCACAAGGCTCGCGCCAAGCTGGTGCGTGACATCGCTGCCAAGCACGGCCGTTTCGTCGCGTTGCTGGGTGACCTGCAAGGCCCGAAAATTCGTATCGCCAAATTCGCCAACAAACGCATCGAACTGAAAATCGGTGATCGTTTCACCTTCTCCACCAGCCACCCGCTGACCGAAGGTACCCAAGAAGTTGTTGGCATCGATTACCCGGATCTGGTCAAGGATTGCGGCGTCGGTGACGAACTGCTGCTCGATGACGGTCGCGTGGTCATGCGCGTTGAAACCGCCACTGCCGATGCTCTGCACTGCGTCGTGTTGATCGGCGGCCCGCTGTCGGACCACAAAGGCATCAACCGCCGTGGTGGTGGCCTGACCGCCCCTGCGCTGACTGAAAAAGACAAGGCTGACATCAAGCTGGCTGCCGAAATGGAAGTCGACTACCTCGCCGTGTCGTTCCCGCGTGACGCCGCTGACATGGAATACGCCCGTCAACTGCGTGACGAAGCCGGCGGTACCGCTTGGCTGGTAGCAAAAATCGAACGCGCTGAAGCAGTAGCCGACGACGAAACCCTCGACGCACTGATCAAAGCCAGTGACGCAGTCATGGTTGCCCGTGGCGACCTGGGCGTTGAAATCGGCGACGCCGAGCTGGTGGGCATCCAGAAAAAAATCATTCTGCACGCACGTCGCCACAACAAGGCGGTGATCGTTGCGACCCAGATGATGGAGTCGATGATCCAGAACCCGATGCCAACGCGTGCCGAAGTGTCCGACGTTGCCAACGCCGTTCTCGACTACACCGACGCCGTGATGTTGTCGGCCGAAAGTGCTGCCGGTGCTTACCCACTGGAAGCCGTGCAGGCCATGGCGCGTATTTGCGTCGGCGCTGAAAAGCACCCGACCAGCAAAACCTCCAGCCACCGCATCGGCAAGACCTTCGAAAGCTGCGACCAGAGCATCGCGCTGGCGGCCATGTACACCGCCAACCACTTCCCTGGCGTTAAAGCGATCATTGCCCTGACTGAAAGCGGTTACACGCCGTTGATCATGTCGCGCATCCGTTCTTCGGTGCCGATCTACGCGTTCTCCCCGCACCGCGAAACCCAGGCCCGTGCGGCCATGTTCCGTGGCGTCTACACCGTACCGTTCGATCCGGCTTCGTTGCCGCCAGAACAAGTCAGCCAGGCCGCTATCGACGAACTGCTCAAGCGCGGCGTCGTAGAGAAAGGTGACTGGGTCATCCTGACCAAGGGCGACAGCTACCACACCATCGGTGGCACCAACGGCATGAAGATCCTGCATGTCGGCGACAAAATGGTGTAAGCCCTAACCGGCCCACACCCAAAGCCCCGCCCGAGCAATCCGGCGGGGCTTTTTTATAACAACCCGCAACGTTCCTGTGTAGGAGCGAGCTTGCCTCGCGATCTTTTGACCTTAAAAGATCGCAGCCTTCGTGCCTCGACAGCGCCTACATCAGCTACGGGTCAAAAAGGCATCGGCCAACAGTTGATTGCGCGAAAGCCCGGCCAAAAACAGCCGTTTGGCAAACGCTTCAACCGTGTCCGGATGGCCGCAGACCAACGCGTGGGTCTGCCGCGCAACCCCACGCAACTGCAACAGATAGTCTGCCAACTCGCTGCGCAGCACCCACTCCAGCGTCAGGTTGGCATGTTCCGCCGCCAATGCTTGCAACTGCGCTCTGAGATAAAACTCGCTGTCATCGCGGGCCACGTGCACCAGCCGGATCGGCCCTTGATGGTCTTGGCGCAGCGCCTCGCGCAGCACGCCAAACAGAGGCGCCAGCCCGGTACCCGCCGCCATTAGCCACAGCGGCTGCTCTTGCCAGTCCGGGTCGTAGCGCAACGCCCCGCCACGCAACTCGCCCAAACGCACGGGATCGCCCACCTTGAACTGCCGGGCCGCATCGGCAAATTCGCCGGGGTGCGCGCAATCGACATGGAACTCCAGAAAGCGGTCCTCATCAGGCAGGCTGGCCAACGAATAAGGCCGGGCGATGCCGCCGGGCGTCCACAGCACCACATGCTGCCCCGCCCGATAGCGCACAGGGCGCTGCGCCCCCAAGCGCAGACGCAACACCGTGGCGCTGAGCCAGTCGACTGCCGCCACCTCGGCAGGCAGGCCGTCGTGTTGCGGGTCAAAGGCTTCTATATGCAGGTCAGCGCTCACTTGGCACTGGCACGCCAGGCGCCAGCCTTGCTCGCGCTGCGCACGGCTCAGCGCCTCGGGCTTGAGGTCATGCGGCTCGCCCTGCACACAACGCACCAGACAGGCATGACAACTGCCCGCCCGGCAACTGTAAGGCACAGACACGCCTGCCTGATTCAAGGCATCCAGCAAATTGCAGCCATCAGCAACTGACCAGCGTTTGTCAGCGACGTGTAACTCGGGCACTTCTGGCCTCCTGTGGGTAATTAGTCTTATAGACGCTAGGGCCGGGCGAGTCGCTTGACCCACCTCAGTGCGCCTAGCCCCCGAAAAGCGAAGGTCCTGCGGCCCTTATCGCAGCCTTCGGCAGCGGCTACAAGTTTTGCCTGCTCAGGTGTAACAAAGACAGGGGCGGGTTATACTGCCGCGCCTTTTTGTACCGGTCATGCGTGCCCGGTACATCTCTCAAGTTGTTTACGACAGACCGAAACACCCAGGTCGCAAACACCTTATTGATTGAATGTTCCCGTCTTATAGAGGAGCGCGACCCATGACCGTTATCAAGCAAGACGATCTGATCCAGAGCGTTGCTGACGCCCTGCAATTCATTTCTTACTACCACCCCGTTGACTTCATTCAGTCCATGCACGAAGCCTACCTGCGCGAAGAATCGCCAGCGGCCCGTGACTCGATGGCGCAAATCCTGATCAACTCGCGCATGTGTGCCACCGGCCACCGCCCGATTTGCCAGGACACCGGCATCGTCACCGTGTTCGTGCGTGTGGGCATGGATGTGCGCTGGACCGGCGCCACCATGAGCCTGGACGACATGATCAACGAAGGCGTGCGTCGCGCTTACAACCTGCCAGAAAACGTCCTGCGTGCATCCATCCTGGCCGACCCGGCCGGTGCTCGCCGCAACACCAAGGACAACACCCCGGCAGTCATCCACTACTCCATCGTCCCGGGCAACACCGTGGAAGTGGACGTGGCGGCCAAGGGCGGCGGTTCCGAGAACAAGTCGAAAATGGCCATGCTCAACCCGTCCGACTCGATCGTTGACTGGGTGCTCAAGACCGTTCCGACCATGGGCGCGGGCTGGTGCCCACCGGGCATGCTCGGCATCGGTATCGGCGGCACGGCTGAAAAGGCGGCAGTGATGGCCAAAGAAGTGTTGATGGAGTCCATCGACATTCATGACCTGATCAAGCGCGGCCCGAGCAACCGTATCGAAGAGATGCGTATCGAGCTGTTCGAGAAGGTCAACCAACTGGGCATCGGCGCCCAGGGCCTGGGCGGTCTGACCACCGTGCTCGACGTTAAAATCATGGACTACCCGACCCACGCCGCTTCCCTGCCGGTGTGCATGATCCCGAACTGCGCGGCCACCCGCCACGCGCACTTCGTGCTCGACGGTTCCGGCCCTGCCGTGCTCGAAGCGCCGCCGCTCGACGCCTACCCGGAAATCGTCTGGGAAGCCGGCCCATCGGCACGCCGTGTCAACCTCGATACCCTGACCCCAGAAGACGTACAAAGCTGGAAGCCGGGCGAGACCGTGTTGCTCAACGGCAAAATGCTCACCGGTCGCGACGCGGCGCACAAGCGCATGGTCGAAATGCTCAACAAGGGTGAAACCTTGCCGGTCGACCTCAAAGGCCGCTTCATCTACTACGTTGGCCCGGTTGATCCGGTAGGCGACGAAGTGGTGGGCCCGGCAGGCCCGACCACCGCTACGCGGATGGACAAATTCACCCGCCAGATCCTCGATCAAACCGGCTTGCTGGGCATGATCGGTAAATCCGAGCGCGGCCCGACTGCCATCGAAGCGATCAAGGAACACAAAGCCGTGTACCTGATGGCCGTGGGCGGTGCAGCCTACCTGGTTGCCCAGGCGATCAAAAAATCGCGCGTGGTGGCGTTTGCCGAACTGGGCATGGAAGCGATCTACGAGTTCGACGTTAAAGACATGCCAGTGACCGTGGCAGTCGACAGCAAAGGCGAGTCGGTGCACATCACCGGCCCGGCGATCTGGCAACAAAAGATCCACGACAGCCTGGCCGTAGAAGTGCAATAAGCACGTCCACGCCAGACACAAAAACGGCCGGGTGAATAACCCGGCCGTTTTTTTATGCGCGCCTCCTTGTGGGAGCGGGCTTGCTCGCGATTCAAGCGATACGGTTTGCCTGATGAACTGCGGCGATGCCATCGCGAGCAAGCCCGCTCCCACAGGTTTTCAACAGTCCAAACCTGCCCTGCGCTTAGAACGCGTTACGGAAGATCTCTTCAATCTGCGCCTGATCAGCCTTGCGCGGGTTAGTGAAGCCGCACGCATCTTTCAGCGCATTGGTGGCCAGGACCGGGATGTCATCCAGTTTGGCGCCCAGGTCACGAAGGCCTGCCGGGATTTCTACGTCCTTGGCCAAGGTACGAATTGCCGCAATGGCCGCCTGCGCGCCCTCTTCCGGGCTCAGGCCGCGCACGTCGGCACCCAGCGCGTGGGCCACATCTGTCAGGCGCTGCGCACAGACATTGGCGTTAAAGGTTTGCACGTGAGGCAGCAACACCGCGTTGCACACACCGTGCGGCAGGTCGTAGTAACCGCCCAACTGGTGCGCCATGGCATGCACAAAACCCAACGACGCGTTGTTGAACGCCATGCCCGCCAGGAACTGCGCATACGCCATGTTTTCACGCGCTACCAGGTCTTTGCCGTCACGCACCGCCTGACGCAGATTGTGGCTGATCAGCTCCATGGCCTTGATTGCACAGGCATCGGTAATCGGCGTGGCCGCCGTCGACACATAGGCTTCAATGGCGTGGGTCAAGGCGTCCATGCCAGTAGCGGCGGTCAGGCCTTTAGGCATCGCTACCATCAATTCAGGGTCATTGACCGACAACAGCGGGGTCACGTTACGGTCGACGATGGCCATTTTTACATGGCGCTCTTCATCGGTAATGATGCAAAAACGCGTCATCTCACTGGCCGTGCCAGCCGTGGTGTTGATCGACACCAGCGGCAGTTGCGGCTTGGCCGACTGATCGACGCCCTCATAGTCACGGATATGCCCACCGTTGGTGGCGCACAGGGCAATGCCCTTGGCGCAGTCATGGGGCGAGCCGCCGCCCAGTGACACCACGAAATCACACGCGTGCTCCTTGAGGACTTTCAAACCGGCTTCGACGTTAGCAATGCTCGGGTTGGGCTTGGCCCCGTCAAAAATCACCGATTGCACGTCCTGCAACGCCAGCTTTTCAGCAATCAACGTCGCCACCCCGGCCTTGGCCAACCCTGCGTCCGTAACGATCAACGCCTTGCGAAAACCATAATTGCGAATCGCGGCCATGGCTTCGTCCAGACAGCCGTTGCCCATGATGTTTACCGCAGGGATGAAAAAGGTGCTGGTCATCGAGAGTCCTCAGCGCGGGCACTGCCCGCAACGCTTGTTGTGTCGGTGAGGGTAGCTTCCTCCAATCAAATGGCGCAGATGTTGACTTGGCTCAACGGTTGGGCGTGATAAAGTCCCGCACCGCCCCAGTATCGAGACACCAATAGACATGACCCCCTTCCAGGAATTTGATGCCGAACTAGAAGACTGGAACACGCTCAGCGCCAGCCAGCCTTGCAGCGGGTTGCTGCTGGGTAACGGCGCGAGCATGGCCGTGTGGCATGACTTTTATTACGACTCATTGTTTGAGAAAGCCAAAAGCGTCAGCGAAAAGCCCCTGAGCCAGACCGAACTCAGCGTGTTTGACGCCTTGGGCACACGCAACTTTGAACACGTGCTCAGCGCCCTGAAAACCGCGAGCAAGGTCAACAAAGCGCTGGCGATCAGCTCGGCCTCGCCGCGCAAACGCTATTACGCGATCAAAGAAGCCCTGATCAACTGCACCCAGGATGTGCACATCCCGTGGCGCTTGATGCAGGCCGACACCTTGCGCTGCTGGCAGCAGGAACTGGCCCGCTACGCCACCGTGTACTGCTCCAACTACGACCTGCTCACCCCATGGGCGGTGATGCATGCGCCCAAGCAATTCAATGACCTGTTCGACACCCCAAGCGCCACCTTTGAGTTGGGCAACGCCCTGGGCAAAGGCAAAGCCACGCGGGTGCTGTACCTGCACGGCGCCATGCACCTGGTAAAAAACCAGGAAGGCAAGGCGCGCAAACTCAACGCAGATGAAGCCACCTTACTCAGCAGCTTTGCGGTCAACCATTCGATCAGCGCCCTGGATGATGTGCCGCTGTTTGTCAGCGAAGGCAGCAGTGATGACAAGCGCAAATCCATTCGCTACTGCGACTACCTGAGCTTTTGCCACGAACAACTGATGGCCCACAAAGACGCGCTATGCCTCTTTGGCCACAGCTTGAGCGAGCAAGACCAGCACCTGATCAACGCCTTGCGTCAGGCGCCGCTGAAAACCCTGTGCATCTCGATCTACCCGCGCAGCGAAGCGTTTATCCGCTTCCAGAAAAACCACTACGCGGCGCTATTTGCCGACAAAAAGCTGACATTGCGCTTCTACAATTCAAAAACTCACCCGCTGGGCTCCAGCAAACATTCAGTCCCGGTAGAGGTGTAACCCCCCACCACAACGGTAGGAGCGAGCTTGCCTCGCGATCTTTTGATCTTTCGCAGCCTTCGTACCTCGGTAGCGACTACAAGATTCAGAGACATCGGTAATAAAACGAGACAAATAGCAATAATTCTCGATACCATTCGCGTCTTATTGCATCGTTTTCCTACAGGGATGTACATGTCTCGCCTTAAACCCGACCCGCTGGCGGCCGAATCCTTTCGCGAGTTCTATACGCAAATTCTGCACTTCCTGCGCAAGCGTACCGACAACGCCAGCGATGCCGCTGACATGACTCAAGATGTGTTCACGCAATGGCTGGGTTATCAGGACCGGGCCAACGTCGAGCAACCGCGGGCGTTTCTGTTCCAGGTGGCGCGCAATCTGCTGCGCGATCACTGGCGTCGGCAGCAGGTACGCCATGAGGCACACAGCGAGCATCTGCAACCGGCAACCGAGCCTTTAAGCGACGAGAGGGATGAGCCCATGGCCGCTGCCCAGCGCCTGCAACGCCTTGAGCAACTCAAAAGCGTACTCGCCGAACTCTCGCCCAGACGCCGCGAAGCCCTTATGCTGCACCGCTTTGAAGGCTTGAGTCAGGCCCAGATAGCCGAACGCATGGGGATCTCCGTCAGCATGGTGGAAAAACACATTGCCTTTGCCTTGTTGCACTGCAAGCAGCATTTACACCGGGATAGCGGCAAGGAACAGCCAAAATGAGCCCTTTTCACACAAGCGACACCGACAGCATCGACGCGCAAGCCGCCCTGTGGTTTACCCGTAACCGTGACGCGCACAACGCCCCGGCAGACCCCGCGTTCAGCACCTGGCACGCGGTCCCGGCGCATGCCCGGGCCTACGCCGAATTCGAAGCCTTGTGGGCCGACCTGGGTGAACTTGAACACCTGAACAAACCCGTGCCGTTGCCCGTCAAAAAACCTTCACGCACCGGTTACGGCTTCGCCGTGGCCACGGCGGCCGCGATTGTATGTGCCCTCTTCGCCCTCAACCTCGGCACGCCGGTGGCGCTTTATCAGCAACCAGTGGCCACGTACCGCGAAGGGGCAAAAACCCTGCTACTGCCCGACGGCAGCACGCTGACCGTCAACGCCAATACCCAGCTGCGAATCGATTTCACCGCTCAGGTGCGCAACATTTACCTGGAACAGGGCCAGCTCTACATCGACGTGGCGCCCAACAAAGAGCATCCGCTGGTGGTGCATGCCGGTGACGCGCAGATCAAAGTGGTGGGCACCGGCTTTGATGTACGTCGCAGCCAGCGCCAACTGGAAGTCAGCGTCGCCCATGGCCAGGTGGCATTTATGCCCGATGCCAAGACCTCGACCTTGCTCGGCGCCCAACAACAAGCCACCTATGACTACGCCAAAGGCACTCTGCAAACGCACACGTTGAATGCCAATGAAGTGGGCAATTGGCGCAGTGGCCACTTGTTCTTTCGCAATCGCGAGTTGGCCAGCCTGGTGGATGAGCTGGATCTGTATCGCCCCGGGGTCATTGAATTGGCGAGCGGGCCGCTCGAACACTACAAGGTCTCGGGCAACCTCAATACCGCCGACCCACTGGCGCTGGTCAAAGCCCTGCCCGCCCTGATCCCGGTGAAAACCGTGCTGCTGGACAGCGGAAAAATCCGTATCGAACCGCGCTAAAAAAACAACTGCGAATATTTTGCATTCGCATATGTGGTTTTTCATGCCTGCCGCGTCTTCCTCCGGTCTGCGTTGCTAACGCACGCCTTTTTTGGCCTTTGTTGCCGCTCTGGGGGATTTCATGTTTCGCGCACCACATCACTTCTCGTATTTGTGCACCCGCCCGACCTTACTCGCCGCGTGCATGACGTTCAGCCTGTATGCCCAAGCCGACTCGATCCAGCTACAACTGCCTGCACAATCGCTGGCCAGTTCGTTGAGTGACATCGCGCAACAAGCGAACATCGCCTTACTGTTCGACGAAGCGCTGCTGCGCAACATCAAAGCACCGGCACTGAGCGGCGACTACAGCCCGCAAGACGCCATCCAGCGACTGCTCAAAGACACCGATTTCAACCTGATTTTGGTGGACAAAACTTACGTGGTGCAGCCCAAAGAGCAAGGCACCACCACCAGCAACAGCCTCGAACTCGGCGCGCTCAGCGTGGTGGGCAGCGGTAACGAGGTCGACTCCAGCAACGTCGGCAAGTCGACCATGACCCAGACCGAAATCAACCGCTACCAGGCCAATAACATCCCGAGCCTGCTGTCCACGTTGCCCGGTATCTACCTCGGCGGCTCGCTCAAACCGGGTGGCCAGACCATCAATATCTGGGGCCTGGGCGAAGCCGAAGACGTGCAACTGACCGTCGACGGTGCGACCAAAAGCGGCTTTGAGCGCTACATGCAAGGCACGATTTTTGTCGAACCCGAGCTGATCAAGCGTCTCGAAGTCGAAAAAGGCCCCCACGACGTACGCACAGGCAATGGCGGCTTTGCCGGTGCGGTGCGCATGATCACCAAAGATGCCCCGGACCTGCTCGAAGACGGCAAAAACACTGGCGGCATGCTCAAGTACGGCTACAGCAGCAACGACCATCAACAGGTGTACAGCGGCGCCGTGTACGGGCGTACCGACGATGGCCGCGCCGATGCGCTGGTGTATTACACCAAGCGCGACGGCGACGACATGAAGCTGGCAGGCCGCATGCCCGACCCGAACAACAACTACCCGGTCAACCCCAAGCGCTTGCCCAATACCGCTCAGGACCTGGACGCGCAACTGCTCAAGGTCAACCTGCACTTCAACGAAGAACACAGCTTGGGAATGACCTACTCCCACGTGAACAATGCGCTGTGGGTGCCCTTCTCGGCGATCAGCTACCCGGCCCCGCCCAGCCAGGCCAACATCGACAAATACGGCTATGACGGCGCCACCCGCAGGTTCTTGTCTAACCGCTCGACCATCGACAACACCTGGACGAGCCAATACAAGTACCAGCCCGTCAACAACCCGCTGATTGATCTGGAAGTGAAGCTCTCGCACTCCAAAACCGAGCAGACCGACAAGCGCGGCGAAAACGCCTTCTTCCAGCCCGCCAGCGGCGGTCGCAAAATGGACACCGCCTACACCGACAACATGCTCCAGATCGAAAACGTCAGCCTGATCCCCACCGGCCCGCTCAACCATGCGGTGACCACCGGCGTGCAAGTGCGCAAGCACCAACGCGACGTCGACATGTGGATGCCGGGCGGGATTTACGAGTCCGAGAAATACAACTACGGCCACTACCAGCCAGGCTTTATGCCCAAGGGCAAAGTCGACACCAACAGTTTTTATGTTCAGGACGCCATTACCTGGGGCGACTTCACCCTGACCCCGTCGCTGCGTTACGACCATGTACGCAACCGTGGCCAGGAAAACGACGCGCCCCTGTATAACCAGGCCGAACTGGGCCACGACTACAGCAACCAGACCTACACCGGTTGGTCGCCGCGGCTGTCAGCCTTCTGGAAAGTCACCCCCAATACCGCCTTGTTTGTCGATTACAGCAAAACCTGGCGTGCGCCGGTGATTGATGAGCAGTATGAAGTTCAAGGCACGGGCAACCGCACCACCACCAGCCTGGACCTGGACCCGGAGCGCATCACCGGCTGGCGTGCAGGCAACATCACCAACTTCGATCATATTTTTAGCGACAGCGACCATGCGCTGATCCGCACCACGTTGTTCCGCAACAAAATCGACAACGAAATCTTCAAGGCCACTGGCGTAGGTTGTGCCCAACAAACCACCGCAGGCGGCATGTCCAAGGAATGTGCAGGCATGCTGCCCATGTCCAACTACCGCAACATCGGCAGCGTGACCATCAAGGGCTTTGAAGTTGAGAGCTTTTACGATTCGACCTACGTTTTTGGATCGCTGTCATACGCCTGGATGACCGGCAAACACGAAGGTGCTTACACCAACCCGTGGGGGCCTGATGTGTGGGCGCGGGACATTCCGGCACCTAAATGGATTGCGGTGCTAGGCACCAAAATCCCGAGCCTCGATGCTCGCGTGGGCTGGAAAGGTGAATTCGTGCGCAAGACCGACCGCCTGCCAAGCGACAAATACGGCCCTGGCCCGTTGACCGCTGTGGGGGACAGCTACTACAACCAATACGCCAACGACGACTACAACGTGCAGGGCCTGTTCGCTGAGTGGAAACCCCAGCAACCGTACCTCAAAGGCACCGAAGTCAACTTCACCCTGGACAACATGTTCAACAAAAGCTATCGCCCGATGCTCAGCGGCGCCAACGCCTACAGCCAGGGCCGCAACGCCAAAATCAGCATCACGCGGTTCTTCTGAGCCATCCCGACCTCGCGATCTTTTGATCGTTAAAAGATCGCGAGGCAAGCTCGCTCCTACAGACCTGTCGATGTCCCCCAACCTGTAGTCGTTGACGAGCCTGCGAGGCTACGTCAAAACCAACCACCCCGACTTTCTACGCATGCCCGCTGCTACGCGGCACCACTGTCAATTCCGGGGCTTGTACCCGGCGTTGGCTCAAATAGCGCGTGCAACTGACCCGCAAGAACGAGGCGAAATTGACCACTTCGCCGCGATAATCCATCACTTCTTCATACAGCTTGGCCACCAATTGGTTGGTGGTCAGGCCATCCGCTTCTGCGATTTCGGTGAGGATGTCCCAAAACTGGTTTTCCAGGCGCAAGGTGGTGACCACGCCACAGATACGCAATGAGCGCGAGCGCGATTCATACAAGATCGGGTCGGCTTTTACATAGAGCTCACACATGGTCACGCCCTCTTCTTACAAAGTGATCCGGGTGCCCAACAACCCCAGGAAAGCCGCCAGCCAGGTCGGATGCGCAGGCCAGGCCGGTGCCGTGGCCAGATTGCCCTGCACATGGGCCTTGGTCACGTCGATATCAATGTAAGTCCCGCCCGCCAGACGCACTTCTGGCGCGCAGGCCGGGTAGGCGCTGCATTCACGGTCTTTGAGCGTGCCTGCGGCAGCGAGCAATTGCGCACCATGGCAGACCGCAGCAATCGGTTTGCCCGCCTTGTCGAAATCGCGCACCAGCTCCAGAACCTTTTCGTTCAAGCGCAGATACTCCGGCGCACGGCCGCCCGGTATCACCAGCGCGTCATAGTCGCTGGCCTTGACCTTGTCGAAATCAAAATTCAGGGCAAACAGATGGCCGGGCTTTTCGCTGTAAGTCTGGTCGCCCTCGAAATCATGGATTGCGGTGCGCACGGTTTGGCCAGCTGTTTTACCGGGGCATACGGCATGCACCTGGTGACCGACCATCAACAGCGCCTGAAACGGCACCATGACTTCGTAGTCTTCGACGTAATCGCCAGCCAGAATCAGAATTTTCTTTGCCGCCATGGTGCGTGCTCCTTACAGGTAAGACCTTGGGCCAATAAGAGTAGCCAAGGTAAACCCTATGCGCCTGCACGGGTAATAGCCAACTACTACGTACCCGAGCGGGCGCTTCGCGCACGCTTACTTCAACAAGCCATCAGCCTGAAGCAAGGTTTCAAGGCAGTGCTCTTGAATGTGGTAGAACGCCTTGAGTTCCTGAATTTTCACCAACAACTGCGCCGGGTCTTGAGGTTCGGCACGTTTGACCGCGAGGATCATTTTGTTTTTGTTGGTGTGTTCCAGCGAGATGAACTCAAACACCTTGGTTTCATAGCCGCAGGCTTCGAGGAACAACGCACGCAGGCTGTCGGTGACCATTTCGGCCTGTTGGCCCAGGTGCAAGCCGTATTGCAGCATCGGCTTGAGCAGTGCCGGGCTCTGGATTTGCAGGCGAATCTGCTTGTGGCAGCACGGCGAACACATGATGATCGCGGCCCCGGAACGGATGCCCATGTGAATCGCATAGTCGGTGGCAATGTCACAGGCATGCAGGGCGATCATCACGTCAATCGGGGTCGGCGCAAAACTGCGCACGTCGCCGTGCTGGAAGCTCAGGCCCGGATGCTCCAGACGCTGGGCAGCGTTGTTGCACAGCGTGACCATGTCTTCGCGCAATTCAACGCCGGTGACAAGGCCTTCAGCTTGCAGGCTGTGACGCAGGTAGTCGTGGATGGCAAACGTCAGGTAACCCTTGCCCGAACCGAAATCCACCACCTTGACCGGCTGATCAAGCTTGAGCGGCGAGCTGCTCAAGGCGTGGGAAAACACCTCAATAAACTTGTTGATCTGCTTCCATTTGCGCGACATCGCCGGGATCAGCTCTTGCTGCTTGTTGGTGACGCCAAGGTCCGCAAGAAAGGGCCGCGTCAGGTCCAGAAAGCGATTTTTCTCACGGTTATGCTCAGCCGACGGCACTTCTCGCGCTTGTTGGCTTTTGCCTTTAAACAGCGAGCTTTTGCCTTTTTTGCTGTATTCCAGCTGCACTTCGTCGGTCAGCGTCAGCAGATGCGCGTTTTTGAACGCTTCGGGCAACAGACCGGCAATCGTTGCAACGGCCTCGTCGAGTGCAAAGTTCTTGGTGATGTCACGGGTTTTGTAGCGGTACACAAACGACAGGCAAGGCTGATCCTTGACTGTGACCTGCTTGATGATGACCCGCTGCAACTCGGCCTCCGGGCCGACATATTTGGCCAGCACCAGTTTGATAAACGAGTTTTGCGCCAGGCCGGTTTCCAGCAGGTTCAAAAATTGCGCACGATGATCCGGCACAGACGGGGCGGTGGTAGCAGTCACTGACATTTAAAAAGGTGCCTCGAGGGGTGCAGAAGAGGAATTCGCAATGGCCGCCATTTTAGGCGTGTTGACGGCCGGGGGCACGGGGTTATTTCGCAATCCGGGCCGTGCATAGCTATGTACCGCGTCTGTGCCCCGGCCATTGCGTTAAATCAAGGCCTCGATCTTCGCCGGATGAGTTCCGGCGCAGAAGCCCTGTTTTTTGATCCCTGACGCAATGGCACCTCATGAAAACACTCTCATCGACACCCGATTTCCTGGCGCGTTTTGTCGCCCTTGGCAGCTTCCCTCAAGACCAGTTTTTACCGCGCCCAACCTTTAAAAACGTGGTCGCCGAAGCCTTCAAGCAGGCCATGCTGGAGGCATACCCCGGGCTCAAGGCCGATGTGTCACACGCGCACATTAGCGAGTCACTGCCCTCGGCCGATGCTCAACCCGCCCCGGCACCCGATCCACCCAGCACCTGGCGATTGATTGCGCCATCGACCCTGCTGATTCAAGGTTTTATCGATCAGCGCACACTCAACCTGTCAGCGGACAGACACCGCCTCACCATTGATCAGAAAGTCGAAAATCCCGCGCCCTTGAGCGTGAGCATGGCAACCCTTGAGAAGCTGCTCAATGAGTGGGCCCCTCAGGTGATCGATGTTTTCGCCCAAGCCTTGATCCATTTCTGGAGCACCCCCTCACCCGCCGGTGTCAGCCCCTGGCTATGGTTGAGCCGGGTGCTGCAAGTCGGCTTGAGCGCCACCCACAACGACACCCATCGCCAGCCCGCATTGACTCAGGAACAGTCAGCCGGGCTGGGCGCCTTGTCAGGCTTCGCGGACAAAGAGCAGCGATTGAAGCTCACGATGGAAACCCCGCTGCACGCTTATCTGGTCAACATCGACACCACCGATGCCCAAGGCCCGCGGCGCTTGCAGATCCCGGGGCTGGCACTGATTACCCGCAGCATCGGTGAGCGCCTGATCGTCATGGCCTGGTCACTGGCCGACGGCATAGAGCTGTTTGATTCACTGCAAGACTTCGCCCAGACACTGCCCCGGCGCATACCGGGCCTGGCAGATGACAGCCCGGTGGTCTGGAGCGCGTATGAGCCCGAAGGCCATTTTTTTCAGGCATTGGCCCAAACCCTGCTCGACAAAACCCTGCGCACGCTCACTGCCTTGGGCCAAACCGCCCGGGCTGAACGCTGGAGCGCAGCCCGGCTGGCATTGGCGCTGGATGAAGAGGCGTTGATGTTTCATTTTTTCAGCGCCCAAGAATCCAAAGATTTTGAGCAACTGGTCAGCAAACTCCCTCAATGGTTGACCACCGCTGCACGCGCAGACATTCGCGCCTACAGCCGCCTGCTGGCCAATCAAGTGGCGCAACAACAGAGTGCAGAGGGCAAAACCTTCCTCGATGACATTCCCACGCTGCTGGATTTCGCTCTGCAAACCCTCAATGCCCGAATGCAGCAAGATCACCCGGACGACCCGGTGGACGCGGCCCGGATCGACATCCACGACATTGCCATCCAGGACCTGCAAATGGCCTGGCTGACAGAAGACGTCATGCCCCTGACCGAGTTTTCACTGACCTACGTAGGCGGTAAACCGGCGGCGTTTATCCAGGTTAAAGAGCGCAGCGGCCTGCCTCTGCCCACTTGGCTGAACGCCAGCTATATAAAAAATTTGCTGGAAGAAATCGACATCGGCTCGCTGTACATCAGCCTGCTTAAAGCCAATCTGGTGGACGATGCCGAGCAAGTGACGAAGCGCAAGGCGCTGTTCAAGTCCCAGTTGCAGGCGCAACTGCCACTGCTGGCGCTGGAGCATAAAATCCGCGACAGGTTCGGCTTCACCGAGGCGGGCTGGCAGCTCGTCGCACGCCTGATGAAGTCTAATGCCGTGCCCCTGAATAATCAGGACTGCATTCGGCCACTGGCTTTCACCTTATATGACGGCGCCTCCGCCAACATCGTCGGCAACATGTTTGTGCTCGGCCCCAGAGACCTGAGCAGCGGGCCTTTAGTGCTCTACCGCCCTTTCGCCACTGATTCACTGCTCGAATTTGCTGACAGCAAAGCCCTGATGAAGGCTATACGGCAACCCGGCGAACTTCAGGACCTGGTCGTGGCCTGGCTGCCCGATTCGGTGCGCAGTTATTACGCCGAGGGTGGCTTTGAACGCCCGCACCTCGAAAGCGTGGTCAATGCCGGGTTGCTGGCGCTGCTGCCCATAAGCCCGGCCCAACTGGCGGATCTGATCATCAAGGACGATGCGCTGGCGTATGCTTTCGACAGCCACGTAGAGGCCCTGATCACGCTGTCGGATAAACAGACTGTGTCCAGTTCCGAGCGGCGCTGGATTCTGTTCAAGCGCTACGCCTGGATGCTGTTCAACGGCCTGACCTTTTTTGTCAGCGGCCCGTTGCAAAAAGCCGCCTGGGTTTTCCAGACCCTGGTCAGCATCGACGAAACGCTGCAAGCCCGAATCGAAAGCGACCCCGAGGCGGCCAAACAAAGCGTGATCAGCCTGCTGCTCAATCTGAGCCAGGCGCTGCTATACGAAGGGCTGAGTTTTCACGCAGCCCTCAATGTGCACTCACGCCTGCAAGCGCCTCCCGACCTGCCCATGCCAGCACCGCTGGAGCTGCCCGCTCATTCCGCCCCAAAACTCCCGGCAGCCAGTACGCCGACACAGGCCGTGAGCCGTAAAACCGGCCCGGACCCGGATGTTCAGGCCGCCAGGGCCTACTCAACACTGGATTTTTCGTGGTTCAACGGCCAACCCCGCCCATCACCCCGTCAGCGGGCAGCTCTGGACACCTTCATCACTGATCTCGATGTGAGCAGCGGCACGCCCATTGAAGTCGGGCCGTTAAAAGGCCTGATCAACTTTCAGGGCAACACATACGCCGTCATCGATAAAAAAACCTATCGCATCAGCCGTCAGGATGATGGCGTAGTTATTCAGGACGCCAAACAACCGACCCGTTTGGGGCCCTGGTTGATGAGCGATGACACCGGCCATTGGGACTTCGACCTGCGTCTGAGGCTGCGCGGTGGCGGGCCTAAAAAGCGCATTGCACAAATGCGCGAAGAAAAAAAGCAGGCGCTGACACAGTTAGTCGCCGAAGAAGCCCGGTTGATGACTGAAAAGCTGGCCCGTGATCGAGTACTGACGCTCACCGAAACACTCATGGCGGCGCCCAGCGGGCGCGAAGCAACCTTCTTCGAGCGTTATGAAACAGAATTTACTCAATGGAGCATCAGTGCCCGCGCATTGATCAAAACCGTGCAAAAGATGAACGATATAACCCCCGTTCCCTCCTTTGAGGCAAAAATGCAGGCGTTGTGGGCAGAACTGACCCTCAAACTATTCAAAATGCAAAACCACCTTGAAGAGCAGCGCAAGGATCTGCCCCTCACAGCGTTCAGTGCAGAATTCAAAATCCGCCTGAGCATTGCCATAAACCAATTGGGTGCCGACAATCAGCAGCCTTACCTCGAACTCGTCGAACACCTTAAAAAAGCTGAAGTGCTCGAACGCAAAGCGTTTGATATCGCATTAATGGAATCTGAAGGGATTCTGGAGACCAGCAAGTTGCCCATACCGCGCGACTCACCGCTGGCAGACCTGTTCCTTAAAAAAGATAAACATTTTTTCGACCGCCACTGGGCAGTCATCTATATGGAAACGCTGCAGGAACTGGTCTTGAACCGGGCGGCCAGCGACCTCAACGCCGAAGAACTGCACGCTTTCAACCACCTCAACACCGATGTCTTCGTCAATATGGGCTGGTCGCAGTTAAGACTGCGCCTCCAGGAAGGGCAGATCGGTGTCGAGCACATTGAATTTTACGAGTCGGCCATCACCCTCTACCAGGGTTTAACAGCCACCTGCGAAAACTTGATCACTCTCAAATCGGAACATTTTCGCAATGAATACCTGCCCTCTTTACTGGCAGCCATCAAACCGTTGCAGTCGTTTGCCGAAATGCAATTGTCGAAGGTGATATGGGAGTCAGAAAGCTCAAGCTCCGAGTCTGATGAGCCGCAGCCCGGCCCCAGCTGGAAAACAGCGCTGCCGCCCGCTAAAACAAAGACCGGCGCGCCCCGACAAAAAGTCTTCAAGACCACCGACAAACAAGTTCTGGTGGGCGTGGTCCGTAATCGCAGCCCTGACGACCCCACTGAAATTGTCGATGTGGTGGATGCCTTCAGCCAGATGAAAGTCAGTTCTTACCGGCGTGGTGCGAGCGATGAATGGGAGCAAATCGAAAACCTCAGGCCCGCCACCCCCACTGTGGTATCCCATGCCAAATCCCTTGCCAGGCTGGAGGCCGATGCCGTCAAACTGCTGGGCAGGGTCGAGGCCAGCATTCAACAGACACGCGCCTTCGCCAAAACGTCGAAAATCCCGGTAGAAATCGAAGAAATACTGGAGTTCAAAAGCCAGTCCCTGGACGAAACGGCCAGGCAAATGCAAGTTCTACTCGCCGCTGAAGGCCCGGACGTCGAACCTCTGACACGCAGTCAAAGGGGCATCGCCAATGGGTTGATCGCTCAGCTAGAGCTCAATTCAGTGCGGTTGCGCGCGGAAGGTAAACGCCTGCGAATCAGCCTGATTACCGACTTGCCCCCCACCGCGGCGAATATCGACTACCTCAAGACCCATGACCAGGTGGAGATTGTGCGACTGGGCAAACGTCGCCCGATGAGCGGACCAAGAAAGGATTACGTGCAGGAATATGAGGTCCGCAGTCGCGATGGCAAAGCATTGTGGTACGCGCACTTTCATTACAGCTCGCCGGATGCAGCACCCGCAGCCTTTACCGCCGCACACTTGAAAACAGAGGCGCATCGGTTCATGAGTGCTCAGGCCTTGTATGCCCAAGCGGGCTCAACCACCGATGTGATTCAGATTTACCGCAGCAAGATCACCCTGGCGCTTGCAGAAAAACTGTTCCTGGCAGTCCAGTCAGTGTGATGAAGGCGCCGTACAGGCGCCTTCACACGGTTACAACACCACTAACCGATTCGGCAATTGATTACGCGTAGCGGTTTTGGGTACGTGTTTTTCAAGCAGTTCGGCACTGGCGTCGATGCAGGCGATAAAGCCTTCTGCGGTGTGCCCCAGTGCAACGCGGCGTACAAAATCGCTGACGATGTTGCCCCAATCGCTGTTGTCCAGGCGCTGGGAGATGCCTTCGTCAACGATGATCTCGACGTAGCGCTCGGCTTCACTGACAAAAATCAGCACTCCGGTGCGGTCTTGGGTGTGGTGCAGTTTTTGTTCGAGAAACTGGCGCCGCGCCAGGTTGCTGGCCCGCCAGTGGCGAACCCGCGCCGGGATCATAAACGTGGTCAGCACCGGGATGCGGAAGATCAAACTGAGAAAGACAAAAGTGGCCCATTGCAGCATGAGCAATGTGTAGATCGTCATGTCGCTGTCTATAAAGTGCACCAGCGCCGGTACCACCAGGGCGATCAAGCTGGCCCAGAGTAAGGGGATGTAGCTGTAATCGTCGGCGCGCGGTGCAAGCACGGTGACGATTTCGGCGTCGGTGCGCTGTTCGGCGCGGGTCACGGCCTCTTCAACCTGCCGTTTTTGCTCTTGCGTGAGTAAAGCCATAAGTGTCGATGCCCGTTTAAAAATGAATTACCAGCCGCCAGAAGCGCCGCCGCCACCAAAACTGCCGCCGCCTCCTCGAAAACCACCGCCGCCACCGCCACGTCCAAAGCCACCGCCGCCAAAGCCGCCGGAACGCGAGCCGCCGCCTCCCCCAGAGTTGCAAATGCCATAGAACTGGCAGGCCGCGACCACGACGATAAACGCTAAAAACAACAACAGCACCACGCCTGGATGCTCAGCCAAAAAGTCATCACCACCGCCCTGCCCGCTGGCGTAGGCAGGCTCAGCCAGCGGCGCACCGCCCAGCACCTGAAGCATGGCCCCCACGCCGTCGCTGATGCCCTGGCTGAACTGTCCGGCTTTAAACGCCGGGGTGATCACCTGGTTGATGATGACCGACGCTTGCGCATCGGTCAGGCGGTCTTCCAGGCCGTAGCCGACTTCGATGCGCAGTTTACGGTCATCCCGGGCGACGATCAGCAACGCGCCGTTGTTTTCATCCTTTTTGCCTATGCCCCAGGCGCGCCCCAATTGGTAGCCGAAGTCTTCAATGGGTTCGCCTTGCAGGTTCGGCACTGTGACCACCACCACTTGCTCGCCGGTGGCTTTTTCGTGGGCTTCGAGGGTCTGTGTCAGGTGTTGACGCGTGGCGGGGTCGAGCATTTGGCCATCGTCCACCACCCGCCCACTCAGTGTCGGAAAAGTCAGCGCCTGTGCGCTGGCTATAAATAGCCAAAGCAGCAGGCCCACGCCCAGTTTTGATACGCGCATCAGCACCTCGTGTGGTTATTGATACGGTAGGAGCGAGCTTGCCTCGCGATCTTTTGATCTTTAAAAGCAAAAGATCGCGAGGCAAGCTCGCTCCTACAGTAGGGGGCAAGCTGTTAGAACTTCACCTCGGGGGCTTTGTCGGCATTCGGGGTGGTGGCTTCGAAGGTCGCACGCACCGGCAAGTCGCTGTACATCACTGCATGCCACAGGCGACCGGGGAAGGTGCGAATCTCAGTGTTGTAGCGTTCAACCGCGAGAATAAAGTCCCGACGGGCCACGCTGATGCGATTTTCGGTGCCCTCAAGTTGCGACTGCAACGACAGGAAGTTCTGGTTGGACTTGAGGTCCGGGTAACGCTCAGACACCACCATCAAACGGCTCAAGGCCCCGGTCAGCTGGTTCTGCGCATCCTGGAACTGCTTGAGTTTTTCCGGGTTGTCCAGGGTGCTGGCATCGACCTGAATCGAGGTGGCCTTGGCCCGCGCCTCAATCACTGCCGTGAGGGTCGCCTGTTCTTGCTTGGCCGCACCCTTGACCGTCTCGACCAGGTTGGGGATCAAGTCGGCACGCCGCTGGTACTGGTTCTGCACTTGCGACCAGGCCGCCTTGACCTGCTCATCCAGCGTCGGGATGGTGTTGATCCCGCACCCCGCCAGCACGCTGCTGAGGGCCAGCAATGCGACAACCTTCCACCCCATCCGTTTTACGCTCTGTATGTGCATGCATCGACACTCCGTTTTAATTCCATTGCGTTCATTGACCCGCCAACCCGCTTAAAACTCCCTGACCGCGCGCCAATATCTCCCGGCACCACTGGATTGCGCACGGCGAATCAGCTAAAAGACTGCATCCTGCGCAGGAATACTCACTTTAACGATAGGATATTTCCTTAAGTTAAGTAGCTCATGCGCCTTTCCCAGAACAATATCGCTACGAAAGCGCGGGCCTCCCTTCGCGTTCACCGAGCGGCCGCGTAGAAGAATCTCATGAGAAACCTGTGTTTGCTGGGCCTGGCCATCAGCCTGGCCAGTCCTTCGGTATGGGCCCAAACCCCGACAGCGCCGCTCCCGCCCAAAGACGTTTTTGTCGCAGACCTGATGAAGCAAATGACTGAAGCCGAAAAAATCGGCCAGCTGCGCCTCATCAGCATCGCCACCGACATGCCGCGCGAACTGATCCGCAAGGAAATCGCGGCCGGGCACATCGGCGGCACCTTCAACTCGGTGACCCGCGACGAAAACCGGCCCATGCAAGACGCTGCCATGCGCAGCCGCCTGAAGATCCCGATGTTTTTTGCCTACGACGTGATTCACGGCCATCGCACGATTTTCCCGATCAGCTTGGGCCTGGCGGCCAGCTGGGACATGGACGCCATAGCCCAGAGCGGGCGTGTTTCTGCCCAGGAAGCCAGCGCAGACGGCATCGACATGACCTTTGCACCGATGGTCGACATTGCCCGCGACCCGCGCTGGGGCCGAACCTCGGAAGGTTTTGGCGAAGACACCTATCTGGTCTCGCGCATCGCTGACGTCATGGTCAAGGCTTATCAGGGCCTCTCCCCTGCCTTGCCCGGCAACATCATGGCCAGCGTTAAACACTTCGCACTGTACGGCGCTGTTGAAGGCGGACGGGACTACAACATCGTCGACATGAGCCCGACACGCATGTTCCAGGACTACCTGCCGCCCTACCATGCCGCGATCAAGGCCGGGGCTGGCGGGGTGATGGTGGCGCTCAACTCGATCAACGGCGTGCCGGCCACCTCCAACATGTGGCTGATGCAAGACCTGCTGCGTAAAGACTGGGGCTTTAAAGGCGTGGCCATCAGCGACCACGGCGCGATTATCGAGCTGATCAAACATGGCGTGGCCAAAGACAACCGCGAAGCTGCCAAGCTGGCGATCAAGGCCGGTATCGACATGAGCATGAACGACAAGGCCTACGGCGAAGAGTTGCCGGGCCTGCTGAAGTCGGGCGAAGTGCCGCAGAGCGATCTGGACAATGCCGTACGTGAAGTGCTCGGGGCCAAATACGACATGGGCCTGTTTGCCGACCCGTACCTGCGCATCGGCAAGGCCGAAGATGACCCGGCCGACACCAACGCCGAAAACCGCCTGCACCGCCAGGAAGCCCGCGATGTGGCACGCAAGAGCCTGGTGTTGCTGAAAAACAACAACCAGACCCTGCCCCTTAAAAAGCAGACACGCATTGCCCTGGTCGGCCCGCTGGCCAACTCCAAGGTCGACATGCTGGGCAGTTGGTCCGGCGCCGGGGTGCCTGCGCAATCGGTGACCGTGTATGAAGGCCTGCAAAAGGCCATGGGCCAGCAAGGTTCAGTCACCTATGCGCGGGGCGCGAACATCTCCGACGATCCAAAAATCGCCGAGTACCTGAACCACATCAACACCGGCGGGATCGACGTCAAAGACGACCCGCGCCCGGCCCAAACAATGATCGATGAAGCGGTCAAAGCCGCGCAGCACGCTGATGTGGTCGTCGCCGTGGTGGGTGAGTCGCGAGGCATGTCCCACGAGTCATCGAGCCGCACCTCGCTGGACATTCCTGACAGCCAACGCGCCTTGATCAGCGCACTCAAAACCACCGGCAAACCCTTGATCCTGGTGCTGATGAACGGCCGCCCGCTGTCGATCGAACAGGAACAGGCGCACGCCGATGCCGTGCTGGAAACCTGGTTCAGCGGCACCGAAGGCGGCAATGCCATTGCCGACGTACTGTTCGGTGACTACAACCCGTCCGGCAAGCTGCCAATCACCTTCCCACGCTCTGTTGGCCAGATTCCTAGCTACTACAGCCACCTGAGCATTGGAAGGCCCTTTACGCCGGGCAAGCCGGGCAACTACACCTCGCAGTACTTCGACGCCGAGAACTCACCGCTGTACCCGTTCGGCTATGGCCTGAGCTACACCGACTTCAGCCTGTCGCCGGTCACCCTGTCGTCGAAAACGTTGAAGCCCGGGGGCACTCTCACCGCCAGCGTCACCGTCAAAAACACCGGCAAGCGCGATGGCGAGACGGTGGTGCAGTTGTACCTGCGTGACGTCACCGCCTCCATGGCCCGCCCGGTCAAGGAGTTGAAGAACTTCGAAAAAGTCATGCTCAAGGCAGGCGAGCAGAAAGTGGTGCGCTTTACCCTCAGCGAAGACGACCTGAAGTTTTACAACGCGCAATTGAAGTACGCCGCCGAGCCGGGCGAGTTCGACGTGCAAATCGGCCTTGATTCACAAAACGTGCAGCAAAACAGCTTCGAATTGTTGTAACCACGCGCAATAACCGAAAAGGTCTGCAAGGGCCTTTTCGGCCCCTCTTTCAAGCATTTTGTGCTTGACCTTTATGATCTTTGCGCCCGCCTGAAAATGCGTTCGGACAGGGCTGTTTTTTGTGGTAGGGTTCGCGCCCTCAAAATTCAGACGGCTCGATTGGGTGCTGCAAAATTCAGTGACAAGCGGTTCACTCCAGCGTCTATGCGGCCTACATGGTTTATCAACCCTTCATACACACTTTACGCACAGAGTTATCCACAGGTCGTACATTGCACAGCGCCACTAAAACGCATATCTTGTATCTGTCGCGCCAAAAACACCTACATATAGGGTTTTAGGCCAATAACCCAACACAACTCAGACGAGAATTTCAAGCCCTTTTCTCGCGCCTGTCGGGTTAAACCAAACGCAGTTCTCAAAGTCCAAACCGCTCATGCGGATGGCAACCGTTTTCCGGCTCCACAGCAGGAAAGCGGCCCGGGTGTTGCAGTAAAAATACTGTCACCCACGAGGAATACGGTTTGAGGCTGCACGCACAGACCAAGACTTCGGCACGGAAGCGGCTTAACCCCCCCTTTCTGTACGTCCCGAGGTTGTTATGCCCGGTTCATGATCGGTTGTAGTGCTTCAGGACGGAACGGTGGGCCCCCAAAAGGAGCCCAAATAAACATAGAGAATGTGGAGACACCCCCCCATGCAAACCGACACAGCTCGCGAGAACTCGCAGGGTTCCGATTCAAATCTGGATCTGTCTGCGACCGCGCCAGGCCAATTGCGCGTGATCAAACGTAACGGAACCGTGGTTCCTTACACCGACGACAAGATCACCGTCGCCATCACCAAAGCGTTTCTCGCAGTTGAAGGTGGCAATGCCGCTGCCTCGTCACGAATCCACGACACCGTTGCGCGCCTGACCGAACAAGTCACCGCGACCTTCAAGCGTCGCATGCCATCGGGTGGCACCATCCACATCGAAGAAATCCAGGACCAGGTTGAACTGGCCCTGATGCGCGCCGGCGAACAAAAAGTCGCGCGTGACTACGTGATCTACCGCGACTCGCGCGCCAAAGAACGCGCCACTCGCGCCCCGGCCGAAAGCGCCGTGGTTGCTCACCCGACCATCCGCATCACCCGCGCCGACGGCACGTTCGCGCCGCTGGACATGGCCCGCCTGAACACCATCGTCAGCGAAGCCTGCGAAGGCCTGGCAGAAGTCGACGGCGACCTGATCCAGCGCGAAACCCTGAAAAACCTGTACGACGGCGTGGCCCTGAGCGACGTCAACACCGCCCTGGTGATGACCGCCCGTACCCTGGTTGAGCGTGAGCCCAACTACTCGTTCGTGACCGCCCGCCTGCTGATGGACACCCTGCGCGGTGAAGGCCTGGGCTTCCTGAACGTTGCCGAAAGCGCTACCCACCACGAAATGGCCGACCTGTACGCCAAGGCGCTGCCGGCTTACATCGCCAAAGGTATCGAATTCGACCTGCTGAACCCGGTGCTGGCCACCTTTGACCTGGAAAAACTGGGCAAGGCGATCAACCACGAGCGCGATCAGCAATTCACCTACCTGGGCCTGCAAACCCTGTACGACCGTTACTTCATCCACAAGGATGGCGTGCGTTTCGAACTGCCGCAGATCTTCTTTATGCGCGTGGCCATGGGCCTGGCGATCGAAGAGAAGCAAAAAGAAGACCGCGCCATCGAGTTCTACAACCTGTTGTCGTCGTTCGACTACATGGCCTCGACCCCGACCCTGTTTAACGCCGGTACTCAGCGTCCTCAGCTGTCCAGCTGCTACCTGACCACCGTGCCGGATGACCTGTCGGGCATCTACCACGCGATCCACGACAACGCCATGTTGTCCAAATTCGCTGGCGGCCTGGGCAACGACTGGACCCCGGTTCGTGCTTTGGGTTCGTGGATCAAAGGCACCAACGGCAAGTCCCAGGGCGTGGTTCCGTTCCTCAAGGTTGTGAACGACACCGCCGTCGCCGTAAACCAGGGCGGCAAGCGCAAAGGCGCTGTCTGTGCCTACCTGGAAACCTGGCACATGGACATCGAAGAGTTCATCGAGCTGCGTAAAAACACCGGTGATGACCGTCGTCGCACCCACGACATGAACACCGCCAACTGGATCCCTGACCTGTTCATGAAGCGCGTCTTCGATGACGGCAAATGGACCCTGTTCTCGCCGTCCGAAGTACCGGACCTGCACGACCTGACCGGCAAGGCCTTCGAAGAGCGTTACGAGTACTACGAAGCCCTGACCGAGTACCCGGGCAAGGTCAAACTGTTCAAGACCATCCAGGCCAAAGACCTGTGGCGCAAAATGCTGTCCATGCTGTTTGAAACCGGCCACCCATGGCTGACCTTCAAAGACCCGTGCAACCTGCGCAGCCCGCAGCAGCACGTGGGCGTGGTTCACAGCTCGAACCTGTGCACCGAGATCACCTTGAACACCAACAAGGACGAGATCGCTGTATGTAACCTGGGTTCGATCAACCTGCCTAACCACATCGTGGACGGCAAGCTGGATACCGCCAAGCTCAAGCGCACCATCGACGTCGCCGTGCGCATGCTCGACAACGTGATCGACATCAACTACTACTCGGTGCCGCAAGCGCGCAACTCGAACTTCAAGCACCGTCCGGTCGGCCTGGGGATCATGGGCTTCCAGGACGCGCTGTACCTGCAGCACATCCCTTATGCCTCGCAAGCGGCTGTTGAGTTTGCCGACAAGTCGATGGAAGCGGTCAGCTACTACGCGATCCAGGCGTCCTGCGACCTGGCTGACGAGCGTGGCGCTTACGAGACGTTCCAGGGTTCGCTGTGGTCCAAAGGCGTGTTACCACTGGATTCGCAACAGATCCTGATCGAGCAGCGCGGCCAGAAGTACATCGACGTTGACCTGAACGAATCCCTGGACTGGGCACCGGTTCGCGCCCGTGTACAAAAAGGCATTCGTAACTCCAACATCATGGCCATCGCACCGACCGCCACCATCGCCAACATCACTGGCGTGTCACAGTCGATCGAACCGACCTATCAAAACCTGTACGTGAAATCCAACCTGTCGGGCGAATTCACCGTGATCAACCCGTACCTGGTTCGCGACCTCAAGGCTCGCGGTCTGTGGGATTCGGTCATGATCAACGACTTGAAGTACTACGACGGTTCCGTGCAGCAGATCGAACGCATCCCGCAAGAGCTCAAAGAGCTGTATGCCACCGCGTTTGAAGTCGACACCAAGTGGATCGTTGACGCGGCCAGCCGTCGTCAGAAGTGGATCGACCAGGCTCAGTCGCTGAACCTGTACATCGCTGGCGCATCGGGCAAGAAACTCGACGTCACCTACCGCATGGCCTGGTACCGTGGTTTGAAAACCACCTACTACCTCCGTGCCCTAGCGGCGACCAGCACCGAGAAGTCCACCGTTAACACCGGCAAGCTCAACGCAGTATCGAGCGGCAAAAACAGTGAAGACGTAGCAGCAGCGCCTGCCGGCCCGGCCCCCGTGCCAAAAGCCTGCGCGATTGACGAGCCGGATTGCGAAGCTTGCCAATAAGCTGAATGGCCAGGCGGCTTGACCGCCTGACTAAAAACCCCCGTTAAACCCTGGTAACAGTTGGGTTTGGCGGGGGTTTTGTTTTTTGGGGCTATCACCCAAGCTATTAACGGCTTACACGCTTACGTTGTTCAACTGTCAGAACTATCAACACGCAGGCATTAAAAAAAATAACCGAAGCGACGATGCTATCGACTGTTATTTTAAAAAAAACACTTTGGATAAGCACCGCAAACGCGGGTGCTGCAGATAAACCTATTGTAGTGAGCGATGCACCTAACCACGCAATTGCGAACTGCAGGGAAACCTGAATCAAGAACATAAAAGACGACAGCAACACCACATCAACCCAAGCGACCTCGATCGTTGAAAAAAAATCAAATTTTAGACACAGACCAAAACAGCAGAACACCACCAAAATACTCCGTAAAGCATTAACCTTTATTGGAG
The DNA here is from genome assembly GCF_001043025.1 of Pseudomonas helleri. Classification (GTDB taxonomy): domain Bacteria; phylum Pseudomonadota; class Gammaproteobacteria; order Pseudomonadales; family Pseudomonadaceae; genus Aquipseudomonas; species Aquipseudomonas helleri. Next base: position 152,093 of record NZ_JYLD01000009.1, read on the forward strand.
ACTGCTTGAGAACACCGAGCCTCGCTGACACGCGCGTGTTTATATAAATAGCTATACCGCACAATATAGACAAGACAATACCAGCATTAATACCAGCCCCGGAACCACTTGCTCCGGAGACTGCAATACCACCTCCAGCACTGGCTATAAAAACGGCACTTAAAACGACAAGAATCGAAAGCAAGATATTGAGTACACTTAACCGAACACCCTGCGTAAAGGGCAATATTATCGCCCCCACAGAGACCGCAATTGAGGAAAAAGCCCCCGGAAGCAAATATTTAATAGCCCAAAAACCAGACGCCCAGCTTAGCAACGTAAAAAAATTTATTAATCCATACAAATAGACACAACGGACAAAGCCTGCACGCTGTCTAAAATCAGTCACCACACAACTGAATTTAACGCCTGAGCGCAACCAGTCCCTCAGCATCAAACCTGCCAAAGAAATCAATGACAGCAACGAGAAGCAAAACATCAAGACAAACGGATCAATCTCACGATACAAGAAATACGCCGAATAGATCATCCTAAAAGCATCGCCGCTCAAAAACACTAACAACGCGACTACGCCCCCCACCGCGGCACCTTTATATTGCAATTTCACATCCTTCTACCATTTCCTGACACGATTTAATTAACGACCTCCCATAAGCCGTAAGCTCTGCATGTTCATAGACAACCCCTAGCGTCTGAAAAAACTTATCCTTAAATGAAGCATCATTACCACGCTCATTATAATTAGTTCTCACCTTACTAAAATCCAAAGCACCCGGATCAGCTTTATATATTCTTTCAAACACATAAATAGTTCGCGCCAGCACAAAGGCAGCATGATAAATAGCGCTGAGTGGTCTAGCCTGCTTACGAAAGGGAGTTGGATACAATCTGTCATTATGATTTTCAAAGAGCGGATCATGCACCCAATGCGCATATAATAAATTGTGCGCTGACTCGTGAACAACGTGCTCTATGTACCTAGAGACAGTATCGTGCACTGAACACGACCCGACATAAATCATACCCAAGGCATTAAAATTAGTTCCCGCCCGACAATATCCAGACTGAAAAATTCTAATTTCATCCACGACCTGCGCCATTTCAGCATACAACGCATCGTCCGCACACCTAACAATGTCAAGCGCATGAATCATCAAACGCCTGGATGCCAGAAATTCACCCTCACTACCAATCTCCTTTGGCAAAGCAACATTGGCATCCGCGTCTTCATAAGTCTTTCTAATATCTGAATAGACGACAGAACTGCATATTTCATTTTGCAACCCCGACGACATTAAAAAGGGAAGCACCTCCAGATTAGAGTGGCGTTCGCAACTTGAAAAACATAATAACCTTTCACTTAAACTCTTGCTAACCTCCTCTCCACGCACGTAGTAACTTATCAACGTTTCATGGGCTGCAAAAAAGAAAGGAGGCGCTTTAGGGCAGTTACGATACTCTGAAATCAACCCAAAAAAACGGCTGTCTTCCTGACCAATAGATCTCAACAAATATTCAAAACTTGCCCACAACCTCGCCGAAACATTTTCGAACAGTGTAGTCGCCACCAGCACATCAGGAGCAGCACTAATAGTGTACATCGCGGACACCTCGTTATTTTTTTATAAAAAACGCCGATTCAACACCCACCACTACAACATTCGGGACGCCCAATTTCATCACGTGCAGCGAAGCACAATGCCCAAGTAACAGCCGGGCAACAGACTCTGCCACACCGTTACCGAGCAGCGCCTCAAATGCATATCCATAGGCAAGACGAACACTGGCATTAAAATCTTCGTTCACAGCCATAAAATAAACGAAGCCCCCCACATTAATATGCAAGCAACTGTGCAGCGGTTGACTGCATTTATCTACAGAAAATACAATTTCACCGGACACTTCAATACCCGAGCCGCCCACCTCACCCACACACTGATTAAAATGAATATCTCCCATATAAAAGAACGCGTTGTCATGGGCAACAGGTAAAAACAGGGTGGCTCCCTTTTTAAAAAAGGTGCAGTCGACGTTGCCGCCATATTCATCAGCGTCAATCGATGACAAACCCTCCCCCTTGCCCACTGGGTCAGAGCAACGAATACACCCGATCATCAACTCCTGCCTGACTGAAAGCAGGTTCAACCCTGTGTCGCTTTGGCTCACAGGAATGCCACGATCTCCAGTAATCTGCCAACAAACGACCTCCTCTCCCACCACAGGCTGGCTGTATTTTTCATTTATAAATTCTGGCAATATGCCTTGCGAAGACAACCCAACATTCCGAGTAATTCGGATATCCAAGACTGTTATGGCAAGCACATCACCACACTTGCTTCCCTCTAAGAAATACGGACCTGACAACGGATTAAAGTAAGTGCTGACACGATCCAGGCACTCATCAAACCCTAAGTTATCAATCGTTCTCGTCGCGTACGCACTGCCTGGTTTCAAAGAATAGAAATCACTCTCTCGCCCTGAAAACGACTGATAATATTTTTTCTGCCGTGGCAGATCCTCTACTTCACTTATGAATTTCATTTTCCTTTACGACAATTGAGTGTACGAGCCCATATTCAACAGCCTCTTCTGCACTCAGCCAAAAATCTTTATCCGTATCGATTCTGACTTTTTCTATAGGCTGCCCTGTCGCATCAGAAAAAATCCTGTTAAGTCTTTCTTTCATCTCTATAATTTCTTTTGCATACGCGTCAAAATCCATCGCTTTACCTTGAAAACCACCCGAGGGTTGATGAAGTAAAAAACGGGTATTGGGCAATGAATAACGATTTTCTTTATCCGCAGCGACATAGATAAGTGCACCCGCACTTGCCACCCAGCCCGAGCCAATGGTGATGACCACCAGCTTAATAAAGCGTATCGCATCAAATATCATATCCCCTGACTCTACATGCCCCCCAGGCGAGCTAATAAAAACAATAATTGGCTCATCACTCATATAGGCAAGCGCATGCAGTTGCTGCACGGCATCCTTGGCCATTTTTGTATTGATCTCTCCTGTAATAAATATTTTTCTTGCCGCAATCGTGCTGTCTAACAACTTGAAACTTAACGAATCCATCCCTCCCGACTCACGATCCTTCTTCTCACTTAAATGGGGCATCACACATGACCTCTCAGGAAAATCACTGTCAGATAAGACTCAATTTTTTAATCATGCCTTCCATTATCCATTCACTGTCTTCCCCCTCCTCAACATCAACACCCTTCTCCTGCAAGTAACGAACATACTCATGACAATAAGCGCTCCCGCCCAACTTATCGAAGCACTTTAGTGCATGCACGGCAAAGTCATACGACTTGTAAACACAATGGAAAATACAGGCCAACTTAACCAGACGATTCGAAACACCCCAAAATTCATCATCATCGAACCGATGAAAATAAAATGCATCAGCCCATAACCATTGATTGATCCCATTTACCGAACTGCCGTCTACTTTCACGCCACGAGGTGATCGAGTACCGTAGCCGGTAAAACAGTGAAACGTGAAGTCGCGCTCAGCTAAAAAAACATCTATATCACGAAACAAAGGCTGCCCTACATATTTTTCAACAAACGAAACCTCTATATGTATACCCAAGAGATTTTTTATATTTCTACCTCCTGACTTTAAGACTTCCAACTCATACCCTTGCACATCGATATCAAGATAATCGAAATGCGCATCAGAAAACACAACATCGAACCCATAGGTCTTAATAGTGTTTATCTTCTCAACCCTATAAAAAAACTCCATGCCGGAATAGAACTCCAGACATGCTTTATTGGGAGCCAACATCGATGAACACGAGGCTAATTGACAGACATGCATCTCATGGACACCCCCATCGCCGATCGCCACATTGTGGATCTTATCGATTGCTCTATTCGTCAACCACTTATTAGCCTTAGCATCCGGTTCCACTGCCGTTACGACACAGGCATTACTATCTACTAACGCCTCATAATGAAACCCCTCCGGAACAGCGCGGGCACCTACGTCAATTATTTTTATCTTGTTTGCGGACAGGTCAAACGGAAATTTCATAAAGGGCCTCATATACGGAAACATGCAGGCGTGCCTGCCTCATAAAAGACACGCCTGCAAACCATGAGAAGGACTTGTCCTAATTTGTCACTGCCAGAACGACCTTTCCATTTTTCCCATTCAACCCAAATATTTTTTTCAGGTCAATTTCTCGCACAATGGGTACTTTTTTGCTTTTACATTTGTCAGCCATAACGCACCTCATAATGTTAGTTATGCAGCGGTACATTTACGCAAACCACAAGCAAAGCTATAACTCACTATTTAAACAAGGTCAAAATATCATGATCAATTTCAGATATTTCCTACACTCGCACTTACCCACCCAACTTCAAGGTAAAAGTTAAATTTCTTACAGAAAATTCTCACACCCCTCATGAAATATAGTTAACCATCACCCTAAATCCTTATGGCACTTGGATTTAATACAACTCTTTATGAAATCTTTTATTAAATGTACAAGAGCCGAGCTACTGCGATGGTATTTACACAACCTTTTGTTCAAGCAGGCTGCAAACGCCAGCTCACCACATTCATCAGGTCGCAGCCATCACGCAGCAACAGCATGGCCGTGGTTGCCAGGTGTTTGAGGTCGACCGCGTCGGCCTGCTCCATCTCGCGGCAGGAAAAGGTTTCCATCAATTGGGTAACCGCCAGCACACGGGCCATGGCGTTAGCATGCAACACATCCAGCGGCGCGTTGCGGTCAATCAGTAAGGCGGGAATGGTGCAGTCGATCGCGGTTAACGGGATGTAGGGGGATGCAGTCATGAGTAAAGCTCCTAAATGTCAGATTTGAGCCAACCACTCTCGTCGCCAAACGAAAATAGGTGGCCACTGTGCGCGGGTTGGCGAACCGGTAACATTTAGGAAAACCCGGCAGACCCGAAGATCTCCCACGCACAGCTGCCATAAAGCAACGCAAGCAAAATACACGCTCCGCCGCATATAACAACCGCATGCCAGCTAAATGTTGCCCAAGTCGCCAAACCCGGTCGCCCAAACGGCGAGCAACGACTATAGGCGTCGCCCCCTCGGCCCGGCAATTGGCAAACCTGTGCGAAACATCCCGGAAAATCGTGAGCCACATAACCCTGCCACCTCTGTAGGAGCGAGCTTGCCTCGCGATCTTTTAAAAAGATCAAAAGATCGCGAGGCAAGCTCGCTCCTACCGAGGGGTTACCTTTCTCCCCGCCTAAAACAGTGCACGCGCGCTTCAAAATAAAGCAAAATGCACACCATCCTTATAAAAATACAACTCGGTATGTGCACTGTGAACACCCTTCATTATTACTTCTGCCCGCTTTTATTCAGCATGTTGCCACCTAGTAAACTAGGCCCGGTAATTGCTTTGGCCCAGCCAGGCCACGGACCACGGCCAACCCACTAAAGGCGGAGAAAATCTCATGAGTTCACACGGTGAATTTGCGTTGAGCGAAGCACCCAGCACTGCTCGCAAGGGCCTGCTACCGATATCGATGGTGTTGTTCAGTTTTACCTTTTTCACCGGCACGATGTTCGCCGGCGGCAAGTTGGGCATGGCGTTCAATTTTGTCGACATGCTGTGGATTGCCGCTATCGGCAATGGTTTGCTGGCGCTGTATGCCGCCGCGCTGGCGCTGATCGCATCGCGCAGCGGGCTGAACACGGTGTTGATGGGGCGCTTTTGCTTTGGCGAGGCCGGTAGCCGTCTTTCGGACTTTATTTTGGGGTTCGCCGAACTGGGCTGGTACGCCTGGGGCGCGGCGACGGTGGCGATTGTGCTGGTCAAAATGCTCGGCCTGGCCGAAGGCTTTACCGTCCCGCTGATGATCGTGTTTGGCTTTGGCTTCAGCATTACCGCCATCATCGGCTTTAAAGGGCTGGATGTGCTGTCGCGCATTTCAGTGCCGTTGATGCTGGTGCTGATGATTGTCTCGATGGCCCTCGCCACCCAGCACGTCGGCGGTTTCAAGGCGCTGGCAGCGGTGATCCCGCATGAAACCATGACCTTCTCGGCCGCGATCACCATGGTCTTCGGCACCTTCGCCAGCGGCGCGACGCAAGCCACCAACTGGACGCGCCTGTCGCGTACCGGGCGGGTTGCAGTCATCGCCAGCGTGGTCAGCTTTCTGCTCGGCAACGGCCTGATGGTGGTCGCCGGTGCCTGGTGCGCCATCGTTTACCAACAGGCCGATATCGTTGAAGTGATGATGCTGCAAGGCTTGTCATTCGCCGCGGTGATTATGCTGTGCCTCAATTTGTGGACCATTCAGGGCCCGACCATTTACAACGTGTCGGCCGCTGCCTGTCACTTGGTACGCACTGAACGTCGCCGCACCATGACCCTGATTGCCGCCGCCATCGGCGTGGTGCTGGCCATCGGCGGCATGTACGAAATGCTGATTCCGTTTCTGGTGCTGCTCGGCTCGGTGATCCCGCCCATCGGCGGCGTGATCATGGCCGACTTCTGGTATCGCCATCACGGCAAGTACCCGCAACTGGCCTCGGTCAGCCTGCCACGCTACAACCTGCGGGGCCTGGTGTCGTATGCCGTGGGCGCCGTGCTGGCCTACTCATCACCCTGGATCGCGCCGCTGGTGGGCATTGCCGCCTCGGCCCTGTGCTACGTGGTGCTGCTTGAGATTGGCAAACACCGCACGCAGGAGGCGGTTTGAGCCTCACCGTTGAAGAAATTCTGGCGCTGCCCGGCCTTGAAGAAATGGCCATTCGGGCAGGAGCCCGCAACCTGCATCGCACCGTGCGCTGGTCGTACGTGGCCGAGAACGAAGGCATTGGCGAGTGGGTGATGGGCGGCGAGTTGGTGTTTGTCACCGGGATTAACCACCCCCGCGACGAAGCCAACCTGCTGCGCCTGGTGCACGAAGGTGATGCCAGCGGCATCGCCGGGCTGGTGATTCTGACCGGCGAGGCGTTTATCCGGCGCATCCCCCAGGCCGTCGTGGAACTGGCCGAGCACTATGGCTTGCCGCTGATAGAGCAGCCGTACCTGCTGAAGATGGTCATCGTCACGCACCTGATCGGCACGGCGCTTGTGCAAATGGCCCAGGCCAAGCGCTCGCGCCATGACATTCTGGCGCAATTGCTCAGCGGCGATTACCCAAGCCTTGCCACCGCCCGCCAACGTGCCGCGCATTTAAAGCTGCCGCTGGACAGCCCGCGACGCCTGGTAGCGCTGCGCCTGTCGGCGGTTGCAACGCTGTTTGACAACCACGCCCCGGATGAAGCCGAGCGCTTGCTGCAACTGATTCGTCAGGCAGTCCAGGACCACCTCGACGCTTGGAGCCGTGCCCTGCCGGATGCGCTGCCAGTGGTGGTGCAAGGCGATCTGTTTATCTTGCTGCTGGCAGACCACGACAACGTTCGCGCCGACCTGGCCCGCCTCTCTCAGCAGTTGCAACCGGTGATCGGCGACCTGGCGCTGTTTATGGGGCTGGCAAGCAAGGTCGACGCCTGTGAGCACTACCCTCAAGCCCTCAATCAGGCCCGTCAGGCGCTGGACGTTGCCGAGAACCTGCGCCCGGCCACCGGCCTGTGCGACTTCAACGAACTGGGTGTGCTGCGCTTGCTGCAGGCCATTGGCGATCGCTCGGTGATCGACCTGTTCGTCAAGCAAACCCTCGGGCGGATGATCGAAAGCCGCCGCAAACAGCCCAACAGTTTGATCGACACCCTGGACGCCCTGCTCCAGGAAAACGGCAACGCCCTCAAGGCCGCGCAGCGTTTAAGCATCCACCGCAACACCCTGAACCAACGGATTCAACGTATCGAGCAGCTCAGCGGGCAATCGCTCGATGATCCACTTTTTAGAATGAACGCTTCGGTCGCCCTGCTGGTATGGCGCATGACCGAAGCCCAACGACAGGACCGACCATGAACATCATCAACGCCACCTTGCGCAAAACCCCAGGCCTGTACACGGTCAGCTGTGAAGGCGAGCGCATCAGCGCCATCACCCTGCAAACCGGCAGTGTCGCGGCACAACCCGGCGACATCGACGCTCAAGGCCAATTGGTGATCGCACCCCTGGTTGAGCCGCATATCCATCTGGATGCAGCGCTCACCGCCGGTCAACCCGAATGGAACCTCAGCGGCACGCTGTTCGAAGGCATCGAGCGTTGGGCCCAGCGCAAAGAAACCATCACCCACGAAGACACCAAGCAGCGCGCCCACACCACCATTCGCATGCTGGCCGAAAACGGCATTCAGCACGTGCGCACCCACGTCGACGTCACCGACCCGACGCTCGCAGCACTCAAGGCCATGCTGGAAGTGCGCGAAGAAGCGCGCCACCTGATCGACCTGCAAATCGTGGCCTTCCCTCAGGAGGGGATCGAGTCGTATGCCAATGGCCGCGAACTGATGACCCGCGCCGTAGAGATGGGCGCAGACGTGGTGGGCGGGATCCCGCACTTTGAAAACACCCGCGATCAGGGCGTCAGCTCGATCAAGTTTTTGATGGACCTGGCCGAGCGCACCGGTTGCCTGGTGGACGTGCACTGTGACGAAACCGACGACCCGCACTCGCGCTTTCTCGAAGTGCTGGCCGAAGAAGCCCGCGTGCGCGGTATGGGCAGCCGGGTCACGGCCAGCCACACCACCGCCATGGGTTCTTACGACAACGCTTACTGCTCCAAGCTGTTTCGCCTGCTCAAGGCCTCGGGCATCAACTTTGTCTCGTGCCCGACCGAAAGCATCCACTTGCAAGGCCGTTTCGACACCTTCCCCAAACGCCGCGGCGTGACCCGCGTGGCCGAACTGGACCGCGCCGGCATGAACGTCTGCCTGGGCCAGGACTCGATCAAAGACCCGTGGTACCCGCTGGGCAACGGCAACATCTTGCGTGTGCTGGATGCCGGTTTGCACATCTGCCACATGATGGGCTTTGAAGACCTCAAGCGCTGCCTGGACCTGGTCACCGACAACAGCGCCCGCACCCTCAACCTGGGCGAAGGCTATGGCATTGCCGTCGGCCGTCCGGCCAACCTGGTGATCCTCGACGCAGAAAATGATTACGAAGTGTTGCGCCGCCAGGCCAAGGCTCGCGTCTCGATCCGTGCCGGTAAAGTGCTGATGAACCGCGTTCCTGAGCGCGTAGAGCTGATCGGCGCGTGATCAAGCCCTGCTAGCCGCCGCCCCGGGGCAGCGGCTGGCGGGTTATCGAGCCCTGCACGTTTACGGCATAATGTGCGCCGCTGGACAACCCGACCTTGGGCTAACGCACACTAAAAAGCATGGATGTATGGATTCCTCCCACCTGTTGTACCTGCTGTACGGTGGTAATGCCGTTTACCGCCAAGAAGCCAAACTCAGCATCCTGTCGGCCCTGCGCGAACGACGCGTGCCCGACAGCTTCACCATCACGTTAATGACCGACGAGCCCCAGACCTTTGAAGGCTGGCCCGTCACAGTCATCGCCCTGAGCACCGAGACACTGGCGCAGTGGAAAGGCGCCTACGGCTACACACATCGCCGCAAAGCCTGCGCTATCGCCGCCGGGGCCAAACTCGCGGACAAAACCATCTTCGTCGACACCGACACGGTGTTTTTCAAAGACCCGGCCCTGCTGTTTGAGCGCATCAACGATCAGCAGTACTTAATGGATGAGTTTGAATGGGAGTGGGCCGAAGCCAAGTTGCGCGCCGATTACGTGGCGTTTTCAGATGAACTGATCGCCAACGGCAAAGCCCCTGCCGACAGCCTCAAGCTGTATAACAGCGGCATTTGCGGCATGACCCGCGCCAATGCCGGGTTGCTGGACAAGGCCATCGCGCTGATCGATGAATGGAACCAGCATTACGCCAAGCTGCACACCATCGAGCAGATCGCCGTGTCCTTTGCCATGGCCGGCACGAACGTGGTGACCGCCAATGACTGCATCCACCACTACTACTCCAAAAAACGCTATCACCACACGATGAACCAAGGGTTCTTCGAGCATCACGGTGAACGCTACCACGCCGACCTGCCGACCCTGGCAGCCTCGGTGCCGGTGCACTTCCCCAAGCCGTCCTTGCTTGCCAAGGTCAAGGCGCAACCGCGCCTGATCGCTGTCAACAAAGCGTTCAGGCCTGCGGCCAAATTGATGATTCAGGGGCAAAAAGTGGCCACGGCGGAGTATCTGCAGCCTTATTGCCGCAAAGCCCTGTGGGTCAGGGCGATTGAGTTGCTGCAGCAAAAGCACGCAACCGCCCGGCAAATCGAGCATTTGATCAAGATCTGCATCGCCCCGTCACAGCAGGCCGAGTTCAGGGCGTTGCTTAACTAAAACCCTGTAGGAGCGAGCTTGCCTCGCGATCTTTTAAAAGATCAAAAGATCGCGAGGCAAGCTCGCTCCTACAGTTTGCGGGCGGTTATCAGGTCATCTGGATGATGGTCTGCATGATGGTGCTTTGGGTCGAGATGGTTTTGGCGTTGGCCTGGTAGTTGCTCTGCGCCTTGATCAAGTCGACCAGCTCGTTGGTCAGGTTGACGTTGGAGTCTTCCAGCGAGTTAGAGGCAATGGCGCCCAACGTGCCGGTTTTCGGCACGTCAAAACCGGCCTGTCCCGAGGCGTAGGTTTCTTTCCAGGCGGTGCCGCCTACCGGTTGCAAGCCCTGCTCGTTGGTAAAACTAGCCAAGGAGATCTGGCCAATGGCACGGCTCTGGTTGTTGCTGAAGTTGGCGAACATCACGCCCGAACCATCAATGGTCAGGTTGTTGATGTGGCCGGTCGCGTAGCCGTCCTGGGTAGGCGGGTTGCGGGCGGTGTCGGTATTGTACTGAGTGGTATTGGCCATGTTGATGGCAATCCCCTTCTCGTTGGCCCCCGCGCCATTGGACACCCACGCACCGTTCACGGTCGCGCCCGGCATCCAGTTACTGATGGTCAGCGTGCTGCTGACGATCGGGTCCCCACCGGCCACCGGATTAGGCGTGGTCACACTGACCAAGCCGCCGCTGGAATCAAAGCTCATAGTCGAGGGCACGGGCGCTTTGGCGTTTTCGCCGGTGGCCACGCTGCCATCGGGGTTGCGGCCGTCAATCAGGGTGTAGGTGTTCCAGGTGTTGGAACCGGTCTTGACCATGTACTGATCCATCGGGTGCGGGTTGCCCTGGGTATCGTAAATGGTGGTGCTGAATTTTTTGCTGTAGGACGACGTCTCATTCGGGTCGAACGGCGTGGTGGTCTGGTTGATCACGTCCGACGTGGAGTTCAGGTTGATCGTCGAGTCCACTTTGCTGCTGGCTTTAGGCGCCAGGTTCGAGGTGTCGATGCGCAGGTCGGTCAACACGCTGGTGTTGATCACGCCGTTAGCGTCCACGCCATAACCTTGCAGGCGCGCCGTGCCATTGGTATTGGTCACGTAGCCGTCTTTGTCAGCCTTGAACGTACCGGCCCGGGTGTAGCTCAGGGCGCCGTTGTCGCTCAGCACGAAGAAGCCGCTGCCTTCAATGCCCATGTCCAGCAGGTTGCCGGTGTTGTTGACCGCACCCTGGCCAAAGTTTTGCGACACGTTGGCCAGGTTGACGCCGCTGCCGATGGTCTTGCTGCCCACACCCAGCTTGCTGGCCGAGTACACGTCCGCGAATTCGGCACGCGAAGACTTGAAGCCCGTGGTGGCAACGTTGGCAATGTTGTTGCCGGTCACGTCGAGTTGTTTGTTGGCTGCATACAGGCCGCTAAGGCCGATATTGAATGACATATGTCTCTCCTTAAAGGCCTATCGTCTGGACTTTTGATATACCAATGCTGCCCAGCCCGGCGAGGTTGAGCATGATTTCGCCACCGGTCTTGCTCAGGGTCACGCTGTTGACCGTGGCTGGCAGGTAGGTGGTCAACGCCGTTGTACCGGCGTCAGTTTTGGTCGAGGCGCTGAAGGTGTAAGAGCCCTTCTCCAGCAGCTCGCCGTTGGCGTCTTTGCCGTCCCAGGTGAAGTCGACATTGCCGGCCTTCTGCACACCCATGTCGATGGTTCTGACCACTTCGCCGTCGGCATCCTTGATGGTGATGGTCGGCCGCGAGTCCGCGTCTTTGACCACCACAGTGCCGTTGAACGGCTTGCCGCTCGACGGGTCGACATAAGCTTCGCCGGTTTGCACGATCACCGAGCGACCCACCAGCGACGACGCTTGCAACGCTTGCGAAGACTGCAAGCCGCCCGACAACGAGGTCACGGTATCGTTGAGGGTGGTGATGCCTTCCAGGCTGCTGAACTGCGCCAACTGCGCGACGAACGCGGTGTTGTCCTGCGGGTCGAGCGGGTTCTGGTTTTTCAGTTGGGTCACCAGCAACTGCAAGAACGCATCCTTGCCCAGCGACTGGTTGCCGGTTACCGCCCGGGATGCCGCGCCCACGCTGGTGTCGGTGGTGGTGGTCCGGGCAGAGTTGGCGAGGATCTGATTGAGGGTCAAACCACTGGTGGTATCGGTCACGCTCATGAGTGTCGCCCCTTATCACTGACCGAGGGTCAGGACCTTCTGCATCATGGTTTTGGCGGTGTTCATCATTTCTGCGTTGGTCTGGAACGAACGGCTGGCAGAAATCATGTCGGCCATTTCTTCAACCACGTTGACGTTGGGGTAGTACACGTACCCTTTGGCGTCGGCAGCCGGATGGTTGGGTTCATAACGTGCTTGCAACTCGCTCTGGTCTTCGACCACGCCCAACACCTGCACGCCCTGACCGGCAGCGTCCTGATTGTTGAACAGCGAGTCGCCGTTACCGCCCTGCGCGCCCTGGAACATGGTGGCGAACACCGGGTGCCGGGCGCGGTAGGTCTGATCGATGCTCGACGACACGGTTTCGGCGTTGGCGATGTTACTGGCGACGGTGTTCAGGCGGGTGGTCTGAGCGCTCATGCCGCTGCCGGCAATGTTGAAAACACTGGCTAGGGACATGACTTACTCTCCACGCAGGGCCGACATCAGCCCTTTGAATTTGCTGTTGAGCAGCGTAAAGCTGGCCTGAAAGTTGACCGCGTTTTCGGCGTAGTTCGACTGTTCGAGCTGAGCGTCCACGGTGTTCTGGTCGATGGAAGGCTGCATCGGCGTGCGGTACTGCAGCGATTCATCGCCACTGCTGAGGCCTTGCGCTTCGATATGACGGCTGTTGGTCATGTTCAAGGCAAAGGTGCCGTTCTGGTTTTTATCGTTTTGTGCGGCGAGCACAGACGCGAAATCCAGATCCCGAGCCTTGTAGTTCGGGGTGTCGGCGTTGGCGATGTTGTTCGCCAGCACTTCCGCGCGCTTGGCGCGAAAGCCCAGGGCTTGCTCATGGATACCGAGCGCTTTATCGAAGCTGATGCTCATGTCGGGAAACCTGTGTGGACTGGCCTGAGCGTGTACTTCAGGCATTACATGACATGAACACAGCAAACCCCGTGCCAGTTTGCGCAGGGCCGTGTTTCAAGGGTTTGCGGGGGGGATGGAAAGCGGCAACGGCCCAAAAGCGGCAACGGATTTCCGCTGCCTGCCGCTTTTCTGCCGTCCAGAGAACGGCCCCCCCCTGTAGGAGCGAGCTTGCCTCGCGATCTTTTAGAAGATCAAAAGATCGCGAGGCAAGCTCGCTCCTACAGGGGCAGTTTTATTTGGCCTGGTAGATGATCCCAGGGCTGCACTGGACCATCTGGTAGTGGTCCGGCAAACCGTTCAGCGCTTCGGAGGCACCTAAAAACAGGTAACCGCCCGGTTTCAGGGTGCTGTGGATGCGCAGCAGGATGTCTTTTTTCACGTCGGCCGAGAAGTAGATCAATACGTTGCGGCAGAACACGACGTCGAATTTGCCGAATCCGGCGTAGCTGTCCAGCAGGTTGAAAGGGCGGAACTCGACCCGACTTTTGATCGGCGCCTTGATCACCCAGCGGCCCGGGCCTTTAGGCTCGAAGTAACGCTGCAAACGCTCTTGCGACAAGCCGCGGCCGATGGCCAAGCTGTCGTATTCGCCGCTTTTGCAGATGTTGAGCATAGAACTGGACAGCTCGGTGGCGACGATCTGCACACCCGCCTTCAGTTGCCCCAGGTTGCTGCGCTCGAACTCATCAATCGCCATCGACAGCGAGTACGGCTCCTGCCCCGACGAGCATGCCGCCGACCAGATGCGCAGGCGCTGGCCCGTATGGGCCTTGATCAGCTCGGGCAGGACTTTGTTTTTCAGCACTTCAAAGGGGTAGGTGTCGCGAAACCACAGGGTTTCGTTGGTGGTCATGGCATCGACCACCTGCTCGCGCAAGCCGCTGCGTGGCTGGCTCTGGATGCGCTGAATCAGCTCGCCCAGGGTTTTGATCCCCTGCTGCTCCATCAGTTTGTTAAGACGGCTGGAGACCAGGTATTGCTTGTTTTCACCGAGCAAAATGCCACAGGCTTTTTCCAGGAAGACCCGGAATTGTTCAAAATCCAAATTAGCCGTCGACAAGTGATCGTGCCTCTAAAAACCTATTGATCGCCATGGGCATCGCCCCTAGCTGTGATCTGCTGCCTTGATCCGGTCGACAACCCGGGATGCCAGGTCATCAGGGCGGAACTTGGCCAAAAAGTCATCCGCGCCGACTTTCTTGACCATCGCCTGATTGAAAACACCGGACAACGACGTATGCAGAATGATGTGCAAGTCTTTCATCCGCGGATCGTTACGGATCTCGGCGGTCAGGGTGTAGCCGTCCATTTCGGGCATTTCGATGTCCGAAATCATCATTAAAAACTCGTGCGCCGGGTCTTTGCCTTGCTCGACCATCGCGCGCAGGTACTCCAGCGCCTGGCGCCCGTCATTGAGTGAAACCACCTCAACTCCGACCGATTGCAGGCAACGGGCAACCTGTTTGCGCGCCACCGACGAATCATCCACGGTCAGCACCCGCAGCGACAGGGCTTTTTCCTGGGTCTCGACGTCCACCACACCGTGAGAGATGGTTTCCGGTGAGGGCGACACTTCAGCCAGCACTTTTTCAACGTCGATGATTTCGACTAACTGATCGTCCAGTTGAGTCACAGCTGTCAAATAATGGTCACGCCCGGTGCCCTTGGGTGGCGGATGGATGGCCTCCCAGTTCATGTTGACGATGCGTTCCACCGCGCCCACCAAAAACCCCTGAGTCTTGGTGTTGTATTCGGTGATGATCACAAACGGATTGCTATGGCCTCTCAGAGCCCCCGCACCGGTGGCCATCGCCAGATCGAGAATCGGGATGGTTGCGCCGCGAATGCTGGCCACGCCGCACACCACCGGGTGGGATTTGGGCATCACGGTCAGCTTGGGGCATTGCAGCACCTCGCGGACTTTGAACACGTTGATCCCGTAGAGCTGCGGCCCCCCCAGACGAAACAGCAACAGCTCCAGGCGGTTTTGCCCGACCAGTTGAGTGCGCTGGTTAACCGCATCCATCACCCCAGCCATACTCAGCTCCTTTATAAATCGTTAAGTTGCGACACGCTGCCCGGTAAACGGCACGGGCTTTGCTATTTATCCGCCATGAAGCCGAAAACGACAAAAACCTGCCACCGATCACGCTATCAGCCCTTGCGTCGCTGCGCACTGCGCCTGCTCGCGGCCGGGTGCCTGCTGAGTGTAGGCACACCTGCCGGTGCCGACACATTTACCTCACCTGACCAGCTTATCGGCGTGACCCAAGGGTTTCTTGAGTTCACCGTCGAAGACTATTTGGCCACGGGGCAAATTGAGGGCCGCTACGAGATCCAGGTCAATCAACTGGACCCGCGCGTGCGCCTGGCGCACTGCGACAAGGATTTGACAGCCACCCTCGAAAGCCCTGCCCAGCCCATGGGCCGCGTGACGGTCAGGGTACGCTGTGAAGGTAGCTCGCCGTGGACCATCTTTGTACCGGCACAGGTCAAGTTATTCCGAGATGTGGTCACGGTCACGCATCCACTCAAGCGCGGGGCGATTATCGACTATGGTGATGTGACCTTGCGCGAGCGCGATGTCGGCCTGATCAGCCAGGGGTATCTCACCGCCGTGGAGCTGGCGGTGGGGCAAAAACTGCTGCGCCCGGTGGTCTCCGACCAAGTGCTGACACTCACGCACCTGGAGCAGGCCGCGACAGTGCGCAAGGGTGACCACGTGATTATCAGTGCCCGCAGTGGCACTTTAAGTGTCAAAATGCCCGGCGAAGCGCTGTCCGATGGCGGCCTCAGCGAGCAGATCCGGGTTAAAAACCTGAATTCAAACCGGATCATCAAGGCCCGTGTGACGGCGCCCGGTCAGGTTGAAGTCGCGTTGTAGAGCGGTTGGCGTGTTTGTCACGCCTGGCGTTGACACAGATCAGTACAGCGTTGTGTGAAGCTATGATTAATCGGGCCTAAAGTTTTCTCGGGTTTGGCCGAAAACAAGGCAAGCGTCCAAATACCCAGAGGTTTTTCGTTATGGTTATCGACTTTAGTCGTCTCAACAGCGCCCCGCCCCTGCCCGGCAGCACGCGCAGCAATGCCAACCAGGAAGCAGGTAGCGCCACGCAAGCGGCCCCTGCAGCCAAAACCGCTGAAAACACCGGCACCGAAGCCGCGAGCGGGGAATCTGTGCACCTGAGCCCGCAAGCTCAACAGTTGCAGAAAGTCAGCGATTCGCTGCGCGATCAGCCAGTGGTCAACAAAGAACGTGTGGCCGCGTTGAAACAAGCCATTGCCGAGGGCAGTTACACCGTCGACAGCAACAAGGTTGCCGGCAAACTGCTGAATATCGAAGCCGAGCGCTAGGCCCAAGGCCGGTGCCAGGCTTTTGGACGCCTAATTCCTAGAGCCCGACATGCACGACGAGAATCTGCTGCAACTGATCAATGACGACCTGGCACCTGCCGAGCAACTGCTGGGCCTGTTGCAGGACGAGTCTGTCGCCCTCAAGGGGCGCGACATGGTGCTGCTGGAAAACATTCTGGCGCGCAAGCATTCATTGGTTATCTTGCTTGAGCAGCATGGCCGCAAACGCAGCGAAATCCTTGCCAGCCTCGGCTTGCCTACCAATCGCAGCGGCCTCGAAAGCCTTGCCAGCCACTCAAGCGTGGGCGATCAGTTGCTCAGCCAAAGCGAGTTGCTGAACCAGTTGCTGGCTCAGTGCCACGCCGCCAACCAGGCGAACGGCCAGTCGATCCAGACCCAACAGGCGATCACCGCCAACCAACTGCGCATCCTCCACGGCGGCGAAACACCCTCGCTGTATGACGCGCGCGGCACCACCTCGCTCCTCAACAAACACCGCGCTTACAGCCAGGCCTGAGCCTGCACTATCTACACCCGCAGCATGATGGCAGAATGCCCTTTTTTTTGCGTGTTGCCGTTTTTTGTCTGGAGATTGACGACCCGTGCTAGATGCCCAAGATGCTCCGCAACCGCCCAAGGTGCTGACGACGCCGATGGAGATCGCCTCAAATTTGCGGATGCTGCAAGAGAGCCATGACCCGCTGATCATCACCTTCAACGACCGTACCCAACGTTTTCAGAGCTACATGGTGGATGTGGACCGTGACAACCAGCTTATGACCCTGGACGAAATGGTCCCACGGGACGGCGAGCGTTTTCTGGCGGCGGGCATTCCATTTCGGGTCGAAGGTTTCCATGACGGCGTGCGCATTGCATGGGAATGCAACACCCCGCTGAGCATCGACGACAGCGGCCCGCACCGTTGCTATCACGGCGCGTTGCCCAAAGAAGTGATCTACCACCAGCGCCGTAATGCGTTCCGCGCCGCCCTGAAACTGGCGCACCTGGTGGACGTCAACGTGGCGGGCGACAAGCTCGGCAAAGCGATCAAGGGCAAATTGCTGGACGTGTCAGCCACCGGCTGCAAATTGCGTTTTGAGGGCGATATCAGCGAGCTCATCCAGCTGGGCCAGGTGTACGAACGCTTTAGCGCCGCCCTGCCCTTTGGCCACATGACCACCCCGGTCGAGTTGCGCCATCTGTACTTCGAAGAGCGCCTGAACATCACCTTTGCCGGCATGCGCTTTCACAACATCAGCGGCGCGGTTCAGCGCCAGGTCGAACGGTTTGTCTACCAGTTGCAGCGCGATGCCCGCCGGTTCGACAAGGATGACGATTTTTACTGAGTGCCCGGCCTGATCTTGCTCGCGATCTTTTGATGTTTAAAAGATCGCGAGGCAAGCTCGCTCCTACAGTTTGGGGTCGACCTCGGGGCCGCCGAACTCCGGGGCTACTTCAGGCTCAATTTCTGGCTCACTCTCAGGCTCGACCCCGTCCACCATTTGCTCCTGCACCACCTGCTCATCGACCCGCGGGTCAAGCGCTGCGGCCAAGGGCGAGGTGGACATGCTGTCGGGCATGGCAACGTGTTGCAGCGGTGCGTCGTCGACCTGGTGCAAATTGGTGACCGCGTTCGGACGAATGCGCCACACCAGAATCAAGCTGGTGAAGCTGAAAAACGCATACAGCATATGGCTGCCCAGCACTTTCATCAGCACCCCGGCCACCAGCGGGCCGACGCTGGCACCAATGCCGTAGGTGACCAGAAGCATGGCAGTCAGCGACACCCGGCGCTCGCTTTCGATGTGATCGTTGGCGAAGGCCACGGCCAGCGGGTAGATGCAAAATTGCAGCAGCGCGCTCAAGAACCCCGCCACGAACAGCACCTCGACAGGCACCTGCGGGAAAATCGCCAGCGGCAACGCCGCTGCACACAGCAACAGCGCAAATACGCGAATCAGCAGTGGCCGGTCATAGCGGTCCGACAACCAGCCCAGCGGCCATTGCGCCAGCAACCCGGCAAAAATACAGCAACCCATGTACCAACCGACCAGCTCGGTAGACAACCCTTGCTGCGAGGCGTAAAGCGGCGCCAGGCCGTAGAACGCACCAATCAGCAGGCCTGCGCCCATCACCGCGATCAGCGATTGCGGCACCCGCTTGATAAAGAATTTAGGGTCCATGGGTGCGGGCCGCAACGGCGCCGGGTGGATGCGCCGGGTCATGGCCACCGGCACCAGACACAAGGCAAAACACATAGCCACGAGCATCAGCAGTTCGAGGCCCAGTTGCGGGTGAACCACCAGAATCAGTTGCCCGAGCACCAGCCCCAGGTACGAGGCGATCATGTACAGGCTGAACACCACGCCGCGCTGTTTGGCGTCGGCCTGCTCGTTAAGCCAGCTCTCGATGACCATGTACTGGCACATCATGCCAAGGCCGACGATCAGACGCAGCAGCAGCCAGATCGGCAGCCAGTCGGTCAAACCGTGACACAACACCGCCGCGCCGACGATCCCGGCACAGGTGGCGTACGCCCGGATATGCCCCACGCGGGCAATCAGCCGGTGCCCAAGCTTGCCGCCCAGCACCAGACCAAAATAGTTGGCCGCCATCAAGGCACCGACCCATAAACCGTCGACGTCATCGGCAGCCAGGCGCAACGCCAGGTAGGTGCTCAACAAACCTGAGCCGATCAACATCATCAGCGAGGCAAAATACAACGCTCGAAACGACTTCCAGATTTGGCGCATTGGCTTTCCGTACGGCTCCTTGTGCATGGTCCATGGATTCAAACAGGCAGTGGCGACCTGAACGACTAAGCCCAAGCCACCAAAATACGCAGTACACCTTCAAAAAAACAAGTAGTCGCTGCCGCAGGCTGCGAAGGGTTGCAGCGCAACCCGTTTCTCAAACCCTCCAGCACCTCCCCGTTACCCACCTCTGGATACCACCCCCGGACGTGAGATACATTCAAGCCGCGATCAACCAAAACAGCAGCCCCTCAACCGACAAAGGGTGCCACTTGAATAAAAATCAAAAATTGCGAACCTTCGACCTGATCCGTGAAGCGGTACTGCCTGAGTACCGCGACCGTGTAGACGACTACCTGACCTTGTACGAGCACGCGTTGCATGCTGAACCTGCCGACGCCGAGAAGTTGCATGCCATGGCCCATGAGCTTAAAGGCTACCTGCGCGGCCTCAACACCACCCGCGTGATCGGCATGGCCGATTTTGAGGCACTCGACCGCCGCGTCACCGAGTCCTGGCTGGAAGTTGAGCCTTACTGAGCGTTGCGGCTGAAGATGCGGATCACTTCATCCAGATGCTCAGCCATGGCCTGACGCGCCGCCTGCGGGTCATGTTGCTCCAGTGCCTGAAGCACGCGCCGGTGCTCGTCCTCCGAGCGGTGCGGCATGTCATCTGAGGTGTAGTGGCTTTGCAGGCGCTGGAACATGCTGCCGTAGCTGTGCCCCAGCAAGTGCTGAATCATCAATGCGTAGGCCGGGTTGTCCGACGCCTGGGCAATGCGGATATGAAACAAGCGGTCGCCGGGGTGCGTGTGCGAACCCTCGCGGTTGTCTTGCACATTGCGCTCAAACGCTTCGCGGATCCCGGCGAGTTCTTCATCGCTGGCGTTCACGGCCGCCAACGCCGCCGCTTCAGGCTCGATCAAGCGCCGCGCCTGGAGCAAGGCGAACGGCGGGATCTCGGCACTGAAATCCACGGCAATGCCCAGCTCCGGGTCCAGCTCGCGCCATTGGTCACGGGTGGCCTGGGCCATCACCGGCTCATTGGACACCGCCTGCACCGGCGGCTCACACACCAACACACCGTTGCCGACGCGCACATCCACCAGGCCGATCACTTCCAGGGCAATCATTGCTTCACGCACCGATGCCCGGCTCACGCCCAATAACTTGGCCAATTCGCGTTCGGCGGGTAGCCGACTGCCCGGCGGGAATTCACCGCTGTCGATCAAGGCCCGCAACTGATCGGCGATCTGCCGATAAAGTCTTTGGTTATCAATAACTTGGAATGGCATCGTGAAATTGGCTCTGGTCTGTGCAACGGCTCGCGAGCGCTTTTTGAAAAAAAAGTCACTTGTTGAAGCGTGAGGTGCATGCTAAAAAAGGTTCAATGGCCTGACCATTGGATGGATAACGTACAGCGATCATAGCTAAAAACGTATCCCGACGCTGCGTCGTTTTGCCAGTTGCTACGCCCGCAATGGCCTGACCATTAGTCCAAAAGACACAATGGCGAAGGGTTCAGGCCAACAATAAAAACAATCACATCGTTACGGAGTACCCATGGATCTTTCCGGCAAACGCGTGCTGATCACGGCCGCAGCCCAAGGCATTGGCCACGCCAGTGTCCAGGCATACCTCGCCGCTGGCGCCGAAGTCTTCGCCGCCGACATCAATGCTGGCGCCCTTGAGGCTCTTACAGGCGCTCACAAAATTGTTCTGGACGTCACCGATGCCGCCGCCATTGAGCGCCTGGCCAACGAGCTTGGCCCGCTGGATGTGCTGTTCAACTGCGCAGGCGTGGTGCACAGCGGCAACATCCTGGAGTGCAGCGAAAAAGACTGGAACTTCGCCCTCGACCTCAACGTCACCGCCATGTACCGCATGATCCGCGCCTTTTTGCCGGGCATGCTCAGCAACGGCGGCGGCTCGATCATCAACATGGCCTCGGTGGCCTCCAGCGTCAAAGGCGTGCCTAACCGCTTTGCTTACTGCGCCAGCAAAGGCGCGGTGATCGGCCTGACCCGTTCTGTCGCCGCGGACTTTGTCAGCCAGAACATCCGCTGCAACGCCATCTGCCCCGGCACCGTTGACTCCCCTTCCCTGCGCCAGCGCATCCGCGAGCAAGCCGAACGCGAAGGCCGCAGCGTGGACGAGGTGTATGCCGCCTTCGCCGCGCGCCAACCCATGGGCCGCATCGGCACCGCCGAAGAAATCGCCCAATTGGCCCTGTACCTGGGCTCAAGCGCCAGCGGCTTCACCACCGGCACCGCACAAATCATTGATGGCGGCTGGAGCAACTGACAGCCCTTTTTTGACTGTGTGGGAGCGGGCTTGCTCGCGATGCTGGCGACTCGGTTTGTCTGAAGCATTGCGCTGAGGCAATCGCGAGCAAGCCCGCTCCCACACATGTGATTACCTATTTCGAGGACTCTTTATGAAACTGCTGCGCTACGGCGAAAAAGGCCAGGAACGTCCCGCTCTGCTCGATAACAACGGTGATCTGCGTGACTTGTCCGCAGTGGTCACGGATATCGCAGGCGACACCCTCAGCCCGCAAAGCATTGCTCGCCTGCAAGACATCGACCCGGCCACCCTGCCGCTCGTCCAAGGCTCGCCACGGATCGGCGCATGCGTCGGCCAGGTCGGCAAGTTCATCTGCATCGGCCTCAACTACGCCGACCACGCCGCTGAAACCGGTGCGGCCATTCCCGCTGAGCCGGTGGTGTTCAACAAGTGGACCAGCGCCATCGTCGGCCCGAACGACAACGTCGAAATCCCGCGTAATTCCCGCAAGACCGACTGGGAGGTCGAGCTGGGTGTGGTCATCGGCAAAGGCGGCCGCTACATCAGCGAAAGCGACGCGCTGGAACACGTGGCCGGCTATTGCGTGATCAACGATGTGTCCGAGCGCGAGTTCCAGCTGGAACTGGGCGGCACCTGGGACAAAGGCAAAGGCTGCGACACCTTCGGCCCGCTCGGCCCATGGCTGGTGACCCGCGATGAAATCGCCGACCCGCACCAGCTCGACCTGTGGCTGGAAGTCGACGGCAAGCGCTACCAGAACGGCAACACGCGCACGATGATTTTCCAGATCCCTAAAATCGTCAGCTACCTCAGCCAGTTCATGAGCCTGCAACCCGGCGACGTGATCTCTACCGGCACCCCGCCCGGCGTTGGCCTGGGCATCAAACCAGACCCTGTGTACCTGCGTGCGGGCCAGCACATCCGCCTGGGCATCAGCGGCCTGGGTGAACAAAACCAACGCACCGTCGACGCCGAATAAGCCGGAGAACGCCATGACTACCATTACTGCTGTACGGGTTGAAGACATTCGCTTCCCCACTTCGCAATCGCTGGACGGCTCGGACGCGATGAACCCGGACCCGGATTACTCCGCGGCCTACGTCATCCTCGAAACCGACACCCCGAACCTCGAAGGCCACGGCCTGACCTTCACCATCGGCCGTGGCAACGAGATCTGCTGCGCCTCGATCAAGGCCCTCGCGGGCCTGATGGTCGGCCTCAAGCTTGAGTGGATCGCCGAAGACATGGGCCGCTTCTGGCGCTACGTGACCAGCGACAGCCAGCTGCGCTGGATCGGCCCGGACAAGGGCGCCATCCACTTGGCCACCGGCGCGGTGGTCAATGCCGCCTGGGACCTCTGGGCCAAGGCCGAAGGCAAGCCGGTGTGGCGTCTGGTGGCCGACATGAGCCCCGAGCAACTGGTGCGTTGCATTGATTTTCGTTACATCACCGACTGCATCACCCCCGACGAAGCCCTGACCCTGCTGCGCGAGCGCGCCCACGGAAAAGCCGAGCGTTTGGCCCTGCTCGAAGCTAAAGGTTACCCGTGCTACACCACCTCGGCCGGTTGGCTGGGGTACGCCGACGAGAAGCTGCGCCGCTTGTGCCAGGAAGCCGTCGACGCGGGCTTCTCGCACATCAAATTAAAAGTCGGCCACGACCTGCAAGACGATATCCGCCGCGTGCGCATTGCCCGCGAAGTGATCGGTCCGGACCGCAAGCTGATGATCGACGCCAACCAGGTCTGGGAAGTCGACGCGGCCATTGACTGGGTACGTGAACTGTCGTTCGCCCAGCCGTGGTTTATCGAAGAACCGACCAGCCCGGACGACGTCGAAGGCCACCGCAAAATCCGCCTGGGCGTCAGCCCGGTCAAGGTCGCCACCGGCGAAATGTGCCAGAACCGCATCGTCTTCAAGCAACTGATCATGCGCGAAGCGATCGACGTGGTGCAGATCGACGCCTGCCGCCTGGGCGGGGTCAACGAAGTGCTGGCCGTCATGCTGATGGCCGCCAAATACAACTTGCCGGTCTGCCCGCATGCCGGTGGCGTGGGCCTGTGCGAGTACGTGCAGCACCTGTCGATGATCGACTACCTGTGCATCGCCGCCACCCATGAAGGCCGCGTGGTGGAGTTTGTTGACCACCTGCACGAACACTTCGAAGACCCCTGCGTGATCCGCGACGCCGCCTACATGCCGCCACAGGCGCCGGGCTTCTCGATCCAGATGAAAGCCGCCTCCCGCGAGCAGTACCGCTACCGGGGCTAAACCAGCGTTTTGAAGGGACGGAGTACAACAACAATGTCGTCCACACAGCCACCACGCCTGGATGCGCATCAGCACTTCTGGCGATATGACGCAGCCGGTTACCCGTGGATCAGCCACGACATGCCCGGCCTGCGCCGCGACTTTATGCCCGACGACCTGCGCCCCTTGCTCGATCAGGCCGGGCTCGACGGCTGCATTGCCGTGCAAGCCCGCGCCTGCGAAAGCGAGACGGACTGGCTGTTGCAGTTGGCCGGGCAATACCCGTGGATTCGCGCCGTGGTGGGCTGGGTCGACCTGTGCGCCGCCGACCTTGAACACTCGCTGGAACGCTGGGCGCAGGCCTCGGTGCTGCGCGGGTTTCGTCATCAGTTGCAAGACGAACCCGCGCCTGCCGAGTTCATGCAACGGGCCGATTTCAACCGTGGCCTGGCGACGTTACAGCGCCAAGGCAAGGTCTATGAAGTGCTGATCAAGGCCTGCGACCTGAGCGCCGCAACGCAGTTGTGCCAGCGCCATGACCAGCATCACCTGGTGCTCGACCACCTCGCCAAGCCAAACGTGCAGGCCAACAACCTGCGCCAATGGGCCGAGCAACTGGCGCCGCTGGCCGCATTGGCGCATGTCAGTTGCAAATTGTCGGGGCTGGCGACCGAGGCCGATTGGCAGCACTGGCAGCCCGAGCAACTGACCCCGTACCTGGACACCGCACTGCACCTGTTTGGCCCTGAACGCTTGATGTTCGGTTCCGACTGGCCGGTGTGCCTGCTGGCCAGCGATTACCGCACCACCCACACCCTGGTCGACAGCGTGTTGCAGCACTTGAGCGCCGCTGAACAAGCGGCGATTTGGGGCGCCAACGCCTGCTCCATCTACGGGCTTGAAGGAGTGACACGATGAATCTGCATCTGCAAGACAAGGTCTTTATCGTCACCGGCGGCGGCTCCGGCATTGGTGCCGCGATTTCTCTGGGGCTGGCCGATGAAGGCGCGATCCCGGTGATTTTCGGCCACAGCCCGCTGTCAGATGAACTGGCCCGACAACTGGATCAACGCGGCGCACAAAGCCTGTTTATACAGGTCGAACTGCGCGACGAAGACGCCTGCCGCGCCGCCGTCGCCAGCGTACTGCACCGCTTCGGGCGCATCGACGGGCTGGTCAACAATGCCGGTGTCAATGACAGCGTGGGCCTGGACGCCGGGCGCTCGGCCTTTGTCGAGTCGCTGGAAAAAAACCTCATCCACTACTACCTCATGACCCACCTGTGCGTCGACGCGCTCAAGGCCAGCCGTGGGTCCATCGTCAATATCAGCTCCAAAACCGCCCTCACCGGCCAGGGCGGCACCAGCGGCTACACCGCCGCCAAAGGCGCGCAACTGTCGCTGACCCGCGAGTGGGCCACCTCGTTGCTGGCCGATGGCGTACGGGTTAACGCGGTCATCCCGGCCGAAGTCATGACCCCGCTGTACGAGCGCTGGATCAACAGCTTCGACGACCCGCACGCCAAGCTGGCGAGCATCGTCGAGAAAATCCCCCTCGGCCAGCGCATGACTACTTCAGAAGAAATCGCCGACAGCGTGCTGTTCCTGTTATCCCCCCGCGCCTCCCACACCACCGGGCAATGGCTGGTGGTCGACGGCGGCTACACCCACCTGGACCGGGCACTGACATGAGCAAACCATGCACTGACCCTGTGGGAGCGGGCTTGCTCGCGATACAGGCGACGCGCGCTGCCTGATCCACCGCACAGATGCCATCGCGAGCAAGCCCGCTCCCACAAGAAATGATCCATGCAAGTCGCTCACAACAATAAGAAGGAGATGCGTCATGTCACTCAAGCACTCGAACGTCGCCGCGCCGCCCTTTACCAAGGCGGTGACGTCTTACCGCTGGGCACTGATTCTGGTGACCTGCCTGTTCTTTCTCTGGGGGTTGTCGTATGGCTTGCTGGACGTGCTCAACAAGCACTTCCAGGAAACCCTGCACGTCAGCAAGGCCCAGTCCGGCTTGCTGCAAAGTGCGTACTTCGGCGCCTATTTTCTGATCGCCCTGCCCGCCGGTTTCTTGATGGACAAGTACGGCTACAAGGCGGGCATTCTGCTCGGCCTGTGCCTGTATGCCTGCGGCGCCCTGCTGTTCATGCCCGCCGCGGCCGCGCAAAGCTTTCAGTTCTTTTTGTTCGCGCTGTTTGTGATTGCCTGCGGCCTGGGCTGCCTCGAAACCGCTGCCAACCCGTATGCCACGGTGCTGGGTTCACCCGCAGGGGCTGAGCGGCGCTTGAACCTGGCGCAGTCGTTCAATGGCCTCGGGCAGTTTTTTGGCCCCTTGATTGGCGGTGCGTTGTTCTTCAGTGGTGCCAACAGCACCGACACCACCCAGTCGCTGCAAATGACCTATCTGGTGATTGCCTCGCTGGTGCTGCTGGTCGCCGTGCTGATCGCCCGCACCCCGCTGCCGGACCTGCGCGAGCAAGAAGTTCAGGCCCAGCAACTGAGTGATAAAGGCCTGTGGCAACACCGCGAGTTTGTCACCGGGGTTATCACCCAGTTTTTTTACGTCGGCGCGCAAGTCGGCGTCGGGGCGTTTTTTATCAACTACGTCACCGAGCACTGGGCGCAAATGGGCAGCCAGCAAGCGGCGTATCTGCTTTCGGTGGCCATGCTCAGCTTCATGTTTGGGCGCTTCTTCAGCACCTGGCTGATGGGCCGCGTCAATGCCCAGCGCCTGTTAATGATTTACGCACTGATCAACGTGGCGCTGTGCGCGGTGGTGGTGCTGGGGGTTGAAGGCGTGTCGGTGGTAGCGCTGGTAGCGACCTTCTTCTTTATGTCGATCATGTTCCCGACCCTGTTTGCCATGGGCGTGAAAAACCTCGGCGCGCATACCAAGCGCGGCAGCTCGTTCATGATCATGGCCATTGTCGGCGGGGCCCTGCTGCCCTACGTGATGGGCCTGATCGCCGACCACTCCTCCACCGCCGTGGCGTATCTGTTGCCAATGGGCTGTTTTGTCATCGTTGCGGCCTATGCCCGCTCCGCCTTGAGGGCCCGTTAATCGCTGTCCCTGTTGTTGAACTCCACAAAAAAAATAATCGGAGCCACCCATGTCCAATCCTGTGTTGAATCAGGCGCTCAGCAAGATTCGCTGGCGCATCCTGCCCTTTGTCGCCTTGATGTTCGCGATGGCGATCATTGACCGTTCCAACATTGGCTTTGCCAAACATGCCCTGCAGGCAGACACCGGCCTGAGCAACGCCGCGTTTGCCTTGGGCGCGGGCATTTTCTTTATCGGCTACGCCGTGTTTGAAGTGCCCAGCAACCTGATGCTGCACAAAGTCGGCGCACGCATCTGGCTGAGCCGGATCATGATCACCTGGGGGCTGGTGTCGGCCGCCATGATGTTTGCCCACAACGAAACCAGCTTCTACATCCTGCGCTTTTTGCTCGGTGTGGCCGAAGCGGGCCTGTCGCCGGGCGTGGTGCTGTACCTGACCTACTGGTTCCCGCAGAACAAGCGCGGCGCCGCCTACGGCATTTACTACTTCGGCGTGCCGGTGTCGTTGATGGTCGGCGGCCCGGTGTCGGGCTGGCTGCTGGAAAGCGCGCAATTTGGCCTGACCGGCTGGCAATGGATGTTCGTCACCGAAGGCCTCGCCGCCTCGGTCATCGGCGTGTTTGCGCTGTTCTACCTCACGGACAAACCGCGTACGGCCAAATGGCTGACCGAGCAAGAAAAAGCCGCGGTCGAGCACGAACTGGAAAAAGAACACCTGCTCAAGGCCGATACGGGACCGTCGTCCTGGCGCTCGGCGCTGATCAACCCGACGGTGCTGTACTTCACCCTGATCTACTTCACCATCCAGGTCAGCGTGTACGGCGTGTTGTTTTACCTGCCGACGCGCATCGCTGAACTGCTCGGCACCGGCATCGGCCTGGAAGTCGGCCTGCTGACGTCCATCCCGTGGATCGCCACCGTGATCGTGCTCTACGCGGTCACCCGCTACGCCGACCGCAAAGGCCTGCAAACCCGCTTTGCCGCGCTGATGCTGGCCCTGGCTGCGGTCGGCATGGTCGGTTCGACCTTGAGCGCCAGCCTGCCGCTGGTCATCCTCGCGTTCTGCCTGGCGGCCGCCGGTTTTATCACCGTGCAACCGCTGTTCTGGACCTTGCCGACGCGCTTTCTGAGTGGCGCCGCCGCGGCCAGCGGGATCGCCGTAATCGGCGCCCTGGGCAACCTCGGCGGCTTCCTGGCACCCACGGTTAAAACCTGGGCCGAACAGCAATTCGACAGCACCCATGCCGGCATGTACTTCCTCGCTGCCATGGCACTGCTGGGTACGTTGATGTTGTTGCGCTCGGCCAGAAAAGGCCGTGAGCCGGGTAAACGTATTGACCCAGCCCAAGTGGCGCCATCCGCCTGACAACCACTGAGGTGGGAGCACGCTTGAACGGGGTCATAGCCATATGGCATCCCATAAAGGGTAATCTCCCACTCTCTTGACCAGCCCTGCACGCAAGGGGTTCGCAATGACATAACGGGCCACACGCTTCAAGTCCTCTTCATTGCGTAAAGCATGGTCATGGTAGCCCTGCTGCCATCGACTGCCTGTTCGACCGGTGGCCTGATTGATAGCTCTTGTACTCAACGACTTGGTACGGCACATCAATTGGTCAAGTGAGCTGCGCTGAAGCACTACCAGCCAGTGAAAATGATCTGGCATTACCACCCATGCCAGCGAATCAACGAAACCTTGCTCTTGCGCGCTCCGCAACTGCTCTAGAACCAGCCTGCCGACGCGCCAGTCAAGGAAAACAGGTTCCCGATTGAGCGTATTGGCCGTCAGCAGGTAGATGCGGTTTGGCTCGCTGAACCGACCATGACGCAGGCGGTGGGAAGCAGGAAACGAGGGCATAGAACGTCTCGATGAGTCGACAGATCCAAAGGCTAGTCACTGAATGCACGGTACCCTCCGTCATCGTTTAACCGCATATGTCAGTATTGCAAACACCCTGTGGGAGCGGGCTTGCTCGCGATGGCAGCAACGCGGTAGTGCAGGTTCACCGCGTCGCCTGAATCGCGAGCAAGCCCGCTCCCACTAGAGTTACAAGGTTCCTCTGGGTATTTCCCGGGCCAAGCGCGTACACTGCCAGCGTTGTTTCAGTATGTTACGAAGGAAAGAAGTCGGTCCGAATCCGACGCGGTCGCGCCACTGTAGTCGGCACCTTGCCGAGAGCCAGATCTTCCTTTGCCTTTGCACTCTTGCCGGGACGCGTAATCCCAGAGGTAATCATGGTTTCTAACGCTGCTACTCACTCTGACCTCTCCATTCCTGCCATTCCCCTGCGCGATGTATTGCCGTGGGCGATTTTCGGGGGCCTGTTGCTGTTGCTGGCGATTTATTTCGTCGGCGCTGAACAAGGCGCCACCGCCGTCTTCAAGGGCATGTACGTGCACGAGTTCGTACACGACGGTCGCCACCTGCTGGGCTTTCCCTGCCACTGATCCGAGGGGTTTCACATGACTGGTCGTTTACTCGTCAGGGGCATGCTTGTCGGTCTGTTGGCCGGCCTGCTGGCCTTCAGCTTTGCCAAGGTGTTCGGCGAACCCGAGATTGATCGCGCTATCGCCTTCGAAGAAGGCATGTCCCATTCCCACTCCCACGGTGACGCCGAGGAAGAAGAACCCGAGCTGGTCAGCCGCGAAGTGCAAAGCACCTTCGGTCTGTTGACCGGAGTGCTGGTGTACAGCGTGTCGCTGGGCGGCATTTTTGCCCTGGTGTTTGCGTACTCACTGGGCCGTGTCGGTAACGTCGGCCCGCGTGGCCTGGCCGCACTGCTGGCGCTGGCCGCCTTTGTGGTGCTGTATCTGGTGCCGGGGCTGGTGTATCCGGCCAACCCGCCCGCGGTGGGCAACCCGGACACCATCGGCAAGCGCACGCAGTTGTTCTTCCTGATGCTGCTGGTGTCGCTGGCCGCCGCGATCATTGCCGTCAGTGCAGGCCGTAAATTCATCGCCAGCTCTGGTCTGTGGAACGGCGTGATCAAGGGCGTGGTGCTGTACCTGGTGATTGTCTCGATAGCAGGCTTTTTGTTCCCGACGTTCAATGAAGCACCGGACGGTTTCTCGGCCCTGCTGCTGTGGAAATTTCGCGTCGCCTCGCTGGGCATTCAAGCGGTACTGTGGACCGCACTGGGCCTGATCTTCGGCGTCGTCGCCGAACGTTTGCTGCTGCCCAACAAGCCTTACAAAGCGTAAAGCCCTGTAGGAGCTGCCGAGGAACGACGGCTGCGATCTTTTAAAAGATCATAAGATCGCAGCCTGCGGCAGCTCCTACGGGGTTATTGCCCACCCCCCGCCCAAACTCTGGATCAACGCCACGCTGCCCTGGCTCAATTGCCCCTGGGTGTCGCGCAGGTTCTGCTCGGTCTGCAACAAGATCAATTGTTGGGTCAGGACGTTCTGCTGGCTGACGGTGCCGGCTTTTAACTGCGCCTGCTGGCTGCCGAACAGTTGCTGATTGCGCGTGTAGATCTGCTGGTAGGTGTCCGCCTGCACGTGCAGGTGGTTGATCGCCGACAGGTTGTCTTCGACGTTCTGCAAGGCCGACAACACGGTGCCCCGGTAGGTCGCCGCGTCCTGGTCGTAGCTGGCTTGCGCCTGTTGCACTGCCGCTTCGCGGGCGCCGCCGTCAAACAGGGTCGCGGCCAATGCCGGGCCCAGGGTCCAGATGCGGTTCGGCACGCTGAACAGGCTGCCCAGCGCACTGGCGCGATAACCGCCCTCAGCGGTCAAGTCCAGGGTCGGGAAAAACGCCGCGTCAGCCACGCCGATTTTGGCGTTGGCCGCCGCTGCCGTGCGCTCTGCGGCCTCCACATCGGGGCGGCGCAGCAACAAATCCGAGGGCAAGCTTAACGGCGGGCGCGGCACCGCAAAGGCGTACTGCGCCACCGACGCCACACTAAATTGCGACGGCGCCTCGCCCACCAGCACCGCCAGGGCATGTTCGTATTGCTCGCGCGAGCGCTGTGCGGTCTGCAACGCGGCCACCACGGTGCTGAGTTGGTCCTGGGCTTGCAGCAGTTGGTCATTGGCCGCCGTGCCCTGGGAATATTGGGCCTGGATCATGTCGAGTAATTGCTGGTTGATCTGCTGCTGTTGCTGCAACAACCCGATGTCGATGTCCTGTTGGCGCAGGGCCAGGTAATTGCTTGCCACACTGGCGCTGATGGACAAACGCACCCCGGCTAACAAGGCGTCGGAGGCTTGCGCAGAGGCGCTGCTGGACTCAATGCCGCGTCGCACCTGGCCCCATAAATCCGGCTCCCAACTGGCGGTCAGGGTGGCGCTGACCGAGTTCTCAACCCCGCCTGCGCTGCTCGCCCCGCTGCTGGAACCGCTGCCGCCCACCCCGCGTGAGCCGGAAAGCCCGGCGCCCAGGGTCGGCCACAAACCGGCGCGGCTCGATGACACTTGCGCCTGCGCGCCGCGATACGCCGCCTCGGCGGCAACAATCGACTGGTTGGCCGTGGCCGAGCGCTGGATCAACTGCGTCAACACCGGGTCGTTATAGGCCAGCCACCACTGGCTGTTCAGCGCGCCTTGGGGGTTGGCCACAGCCCGTTGCCACTGCGTGCCCTCTTTGAAGCCCATGGGCAATTGCATGGCCGGTTTTTGATAATCCGGCCCGACCATACACCCGGCCAGGGTCAGGCTAAGGGTCATGGCCAGCAGCAGCGGTTTGAGGTTCATCGGGTGGTCTCCTTGGGCGCCCGGCGCAGACGTTGCGACAGGCGGTCCAGCCAGAGGTAAATCACGGGCGTGGTGTACAGCGTCAGCACTTGGCTGAAGAGCAACCCGCCCATGATGGAAATGCCCAGCGGGCGGCGCAATTCCGAGCCGTAGCCGGTGCCCAGCACCAGCGGCAAGGCGCCGAGCATCGCCGCCAGGGTGGTCATCATGATCGGCCGAAAGCGAATCAGGCAGGCGCGGCGGATCGCTTGTTGCGGGCTGAGGCCCAGCGCTTTGCCTTCGGTGATGGCGAAGTCGATCATCATGATCGCGTTTTTCTTGACGATGCCGATCAGCAAAATCACCCCCACCAGCGCAATGATCGACAGCTCGGTGCCGGTCATCAGCAAGGCAATCAGCGCCCCCACCCCGGCCGACGGCAAGGTCGAGAGGATGGTCAGCGGGTGGATCAGGTTTTCGTAGAGCATGCCGAGCACGATGTACACCGAGACAATCGCCGCCAGAATCAGCCAAGGCTCGCTGGACACCGACGACTGAAACACCTGCGCTGTCCCGGCAAAGTGCCCGACCACACTGGCCGGCATGCGCAGTTGCGCCACCGCGTCATCCACCAGCGTGGTGGCCTGGCCGATGGACACGCCGGGGGCCAGGTTGAAAGACACTGTCACCGCCGGGAAGGTGCCTTGGTGGCTGATGGAAATCGCCGTGCGCGCCACCGACTGCTGCGCCACCGCAGACAACGGGATCAACGTCGCCTTGGCGTTGCTCGCCAGGTTGGGCGCGGTGTTGGTCTTGCTGGCCGTCGAGGCACCTTGCGGCAGGTAAATCGACGTGAGCGCCGACGGATCGGCCCAGTATTCGGGGGCGACTTCCATGACCACGTGGTACTGGTTGGCGGCGCGGTAAAGGGTCGACACCTGGCGCTGGCCAAAGGCGTCGTACAGGGTCTGGTCAATCGCCGACATGCTGACCCCGAGCCGCGCCGCCGTGTCGCGGTTGACCGCCACATTGGCCGCAAGGCTGTTGTCTTGCTGGTCGGTATTGAGGTCTTTGAGCTGCGGCAGTTTATGCAGCGTCGCCAGCACTTTGGGCACCCAGACATCGAGGCTGCTCTGGTCGTCGGCGGTCAGCGTGTATTGGTACTGCGCGGCGCTCTGGCGCCCACCCACGGTGATGTCCTGCACCGATTGCAGGAATAACCGGGTGCCCGGCATGTCGCCCAGGGTTTTGCGGATCTGGGCGATGATCTGGTCGGCGCTGGCCTTGCGCTCGCCCAAGGGCTTGAGTGAGATAAACATCTGCCCGGTGTTCACCGAACCGCCTCCGCCGCCCGCGCCGCCGATAAAACCGCCGACCGCTTCCACGTTGGGGTTGAGCAAGACTTTGCGGTTGATCGCCAGAAAGTCCTGCTGCATGGCGCCATACGAGATGCTTTGCGAGGCCATGATGCTGCCGTTCAGGCGCCCGGTGTCTTCCTGCGGGAAGAAGCCCTTGGGCACCCGCACGTACAGCACCCCGGCCAGCACGATCACCAACAGCGTGACCAGCCCCATCAGCAAGGTGTGGTTGATCACCCAGCCGAGGGTGCGGTCGTAGAAACGATGAAAGCGCGAGTCCGGCGCCGCCTCCGGGTGTTGGGCGGTTGCCGGCGCGCGCAAAAACACCGCCGCCAGCATCGGCGTGATGGTCAGCGACACCAACATCGACATCGCAATCGACACCGACAAGGTGACCGAGAACTCACGAAACAAACGCCCGACAATCCCGCCCATCAGCAGCAGCGGAATAAACACCGCCACCAGCGACACGCTGATAGTCAGCACGGTAAAGCCCACCTCCCGGGCACCGGCCAGCGCCGCCTGCACCCGCGAGGCACCGCGCTCCAGATGGCGCATGATGTTTTCCACCACCACAATCGCGTCATCGACCACAAACCCGGTGGCAATAGTCAGCGCCATCAACGACAGGTTGTTCAGGCTGTAGCCCATGAAGTACATGACGCCAAAGGTGCCGAGCAGCGACAGCGGCACGACAATGGCCGGCACCAGGGTGCTGCGCCAATCACGGAAAAACGCAAACGTGACCAGCGTCACCAGCAGAATCGAGGCAATCAGGCTGATTTCTACGTCGCGCAACGAGGCGCGAATGGTGGTGGTGCGGTCCATCAAAATATTGAGTTTGATCGAGGCCGGAATCGACGCTTGCAGAAACGGCAGCTCGGCCTTGACCGCGTCCACCGTCTCGATCACGTTGGCCCCCGGCTGCTTGAAGATCACCAGCAGCACCGACGGTTGGCCGTTGTACAAGCCATAGTTGCGCAGGTCTTCTACGTCTTCGCGCACGTAACCCAAGTCGCTGATGCGCACCAGGTCGCCATTGTTCTGCTTGACCACCAGCGCGCCGTAGTCCGGCGCGTTGTAGAGCTGGTCATTGGCGGCAATCACATTGCCCTGTGCGCCGATATCGATCGTGCCTTTGGGCAGGTTGACGTTAGATGCGGCGATCACCTCGCGCACCTGTTCAAGGCTCACGCCGTAATGGTTGAGGCGGTCCGGGTTGAGTTCGACCCGCACCGCCGGCAAGGCCCCGCCGCCCACCGTCACGTCGCCCACACCGCTGGTTTGCAGCAACTTTTGTTCGAGCAGGGTTGAGGCCACGTCGTACATGTGCCCCGGCGTGGCCGCGTCGGAGGTCAGACTGATGACCATGATCGGCGAGTCAGCCGGGTTGACCTTGCGGTAGGTCGGGTTGCCTGACAAGTCGCTGGGCAAGTTGCTGCGCGCGGCATTGATCGCCGCTTGCACATCGCGGGCGGCGCCGTCGATGTCGCGATTAAGGTCGAACTGCAAGTTGATCCGGGTCGTGCCCAGACTGCTGGACGAGGTCATTTGCGTGACCCCGGCGATCTGCCCGAACTGACGTTCCAGCGGCGTGGCCACCGAGGTGGCCACGGTGTGCGGGTCGGCCCCCGGCAACTTGGCGCTGACGCTGATGGTGGGGAAATCCACCTCCGGCAGCGGCGCCACCGGCAGCAGGTTGAACGCCAGCACGCCAAACAGCGCGAGCCCGACAGCCAGCAAGGTGGTGGCGATGGGACGTTGGATAAATGGCGCACTGAGGTTCATCGCGATCAATCCGCCCTGACTGTGCGGCGACCCTTCAGGCGCTGCCCGAGGTCGTGCATCGCGAGGAAGATCACCGGGGTCGAAAACAGCGTCAGCAACTGGCTGAGCAACAGTCCGCCAATGATCGCGATCCCCAACGGATGGCGCAGTTCAGAACCAATGCCGGTGCCCAGCGCCAACGGCACGGCGCCGAACAGCGAGGCCATGCTGGTCATCAGAATCGGCCGAAAACGCAATGCCGCCGCCTGCTTGATCGCCTGCACCGGGCTCAAGCCTTCTCGTCGCTCCAGGTCGAGGGCGAAGTCGACCATCATGATGCCGTTTTTCATCACGATACCGATCAGCAGCACGATGCCGATCAAGCCGATGATGTCGAACTGGGTGCCAGTGACCAGCAGCGCCAGCAACGCCCCCAGCGCCGCCGAGAGCAAGGTGGAAAGAATGGTGATCGGGTGCACGAAGCTCTCGTAGAGCATGCCCAGCATCAGGTACACCACCACAACCGCCGCCAGCACCAGCACCGCCTGATTGGCCAACGACGCCTCAAACGTCGCCGCCGCGCCCTGCAACGACACTTGCACCGAGGCCGGCATCGCCACCTGCTGCTCGATGGTCTTGAGCCGGGTCAGGGCAGTGCCCAGGGTTTGGCCCGGCGCCAGGTTGAACGAAATGTCGGCATACGCGAACTGCCCCAGCCGGTTGATCGTCAGCGGCGTCTGCACCACCTGCATCGTCGCCATGCTCGACAGCGGCGCCACCCCGCCGCCGGGGATGTCGACGTAGAGCCCGGAGAGTAAATCCGCGAGGTTCTTCGGCGGATGGTCGGTGGCCATCACCACGTGGTACTGGTTGAGCTGGGTGTAAATGGTCGACACCTGACGCTGGCCGAAAGCGTCATAGAGCACGTCGTCAATCGCCTGCGGGGTAATGCCCAGACGCGAAGCGGTGGCGCGGTCAAACGTGAGCTGGATCTGATTGCCGAACTGCATCGCCTGGCTTTGCACATCGGTGAAGGTCGGATCTTGCTTGATCGCCGCCATCAGCTTGCCGGTCCATTCCTGCAACACCTGCGGGTCGGTGGCCTGCAGGCCGAGGCGGTAACTGGTGGTGGCTACGCTGGCGTCAAGGGTCAGGTCTTGCACCGAGTGCAGGTACAGGCGGATCCCGGCGTCGTCGGCATTGGCATCGGCCAGACGCCGGATCACCGTGCTGGCGCTGTCGCGCTGATCACGCGGCTTAAGGTTGATCAGCAGATTGCCCTGATTGAGGGTCGGGTTGGTCTGGTCGATACCGACAAACGACGACAGGCTCTGCACCGCCGGGTCACGCAAAATGCGCGAGGCCAGGCGCTGTTGCTCGACCTGCATCTGCTGGAACGAAATAGTCGGCGAGGCCTGGGAAATCCCTTGAATTAGCCCGGTGTCCTGATCAGGGAAAAAGCCCTTGGGCATGACCGTCAGCGTCAGCACCGTGAGCACGGCGGTGAACACCACCGACAGCAGCGCCAGGGTGCGGTGCGCCAACACCCAGTTCAGACCGCGCACATAGTGCTGGTTGATGCGGTCGAAAAAATCTTCGCGACGCGCCTGCGGGTGCGCCTTGAGCATGCGCGCGCACATCATCGGCGTCAGGGTCAGGGTAATCACCGCCGAAATCACGATGGTCACGGCCACGGTCATGGCGAACTCACGGAACAGCCGCCCCACTACGTCGCCCATGAACAACAGCGGGATCATCACCGCAATCAGCGCCAACGACAGCGAAATGATGGTGAAGCCGATTTGCGCCGAGCCCTTGAGCGCGGCCTGCAACGGCGTATCCCCCTCCTCCAGGTAACGGCTGATGTTTTCGACCATGACAATGGCATCGTCGACCACAAAACCGATGGCAATGGTCAGCGCCATCAAGGTCAGGTTATTCAGCGAAAAGCCCAGCGCATAGGCCACCGCCAGGGTGCCGAGCAGGGTCAAGGGCACGGTCACGGCGGGAATGATCGTGGCCGCGACGTTACGTAAAAACAGGAAGATCACCAACACCACCAGCACCACGGCAACCGCCAGTTCGTACTGCACGTCGGTGACCGAGGCGCGGATGGTCTGGGTCCGGTCGGTGAGCACCGCCACCTTGAGCGTGCCCGGCAAACTGGCGCGCAGCGTGGGCAGCAAATGCTGCACGCGATCGACCACCTCAATCACGTTGGCGCCCGGCTGGCGCTGGATGCTCAGCACAATCGACGGGGTTTCGTTGGTCCAGGCGGCCTGGCGCGGGTTCTCCGGGCCTTGGGTCGAGGTAGCAATTTGTGACAGGCGGATCGCGGCGCCGTTTTTATAGGCGATCACCAGATCGCGGTATTCCTCGGCCGATTGCAACTGGTCGTTGGCACCAATGGAATACGCCTGGAACTTGCCGTCGATGCTGCCCTTGGCCTGGTTAACGTTGGCGGTACCCAGGGAGGTACGCAGATCGT
This sequence comes from Pseudomonas helleri, assembly GCF_001043025.1. GTDB lineage: Bacteria > Pseudomonadota > Gammaproteobacteria > Pseudomonadales > Pseudomonadaceae > Aquipseudomonas > Aquipseudomonas helleri. Next base: position 189,499 of record NZ_JYLD01000009.1, read on the forward strand.
CCAGCGACAGCCCGAGGTTATTCAGCGCCGAGGTATTGGCCTCGACCCGCACCGCCGGGCGCTGGCCGCCGCTGATGGTGACCAGACCGACGCCGCTGATCTGCGAGATTTTCTGCGCCAGCCGGGTGTCGGCCAGGTCTTCGATTTTGGTCAGCGGCAGTACGTCCGAGGTCAGCGACAGGGTCAGCACCGGCGCATCGGCCGGGTTGACCTTGCTGTACACCGGCGGGTACGGCAGGTTGGCCGGTAAAAAAGTGCCGGCGGCGTTGATCGCGGCCTGTACCTCTTGCTCAGCCACATCCAGCGACAGCGCCAGATCAAACTGCAAGGTCACCACCGAGGCGCCATCGGAGCTGGTCGAGCCCATGGACTTGAGGCCGGGCATCTCGCCCAACTGGCGTTCAAGCGGCGCGGTAATCGACGAACTGATCACCTCGGGGCTGGCGCCGGGGTATTGGGTGAACACCTGAATGGTCGGGTAATCGACCTCCGGCAAGGCCGACACCGAGAGCAGGCGGTAGCCCAAAATGCCCAGCAACAAGATCGCGACCATCAGCAAACACGTGGCCACCGGGCGTTCGATAAAGGGGCGAGAGACGTTCATCAGCGGCGCCTCACTGTGCGACTACTTTAATGGCCGAGCCATTGTCGAGCTTGTCTGCACCTTCCGTGATCACCTGCTCACCCGGCTTGACCGAAGCGTCGAGAATCGTGGTGACATCGCCCACGCTTGGGCCGGACTTGACGTTGCGCAGGCTGGCCTTGCTGCCCGCCACCACAAACACGAAGTCGCCCTGGCTGCCGTGCTGAATGGCCCGGGTCGGCACCACCGGCACTTGATCCAGCGTCTGCGCCTTGAGCCGCGCATTGACGAACTGATTAGGGAACAGCACGTGGTCTGCGTCATCAAACTGCGCCTTGACCTTGATCGTGCCGGTGCTGGTGTCGACCTGGTTATCCAGCGCCAGCAACTGCCCGCTGGCCAACAGGTTTTGCTTGTTGCGGTCATAAGCCAGCACGCTGACAGCGCCTGCCGCCCTGGCCTGATTGATCGCCCCCAGGTAGTCCTCGGGCACGGCAAACACCACCGTGGCGGGCTTCATCTGCGTGATCACCGCAATCGCGGAGGTGCTGGCGGTGGTTACATAGTTGCCGGGGTCAACCTGGCGCAACCCGACAATCCCGTCTACCGCCGAGGTGATGGTGCAATAACTCAACTGCACCTCAAGGTTTTGCACGCTGCCCTGATCGGCGGCCACCGTGCCCAGTTGCTGCGCCACCGTAGAGATTTGCGTATCGAGGGTTTGTTGGCTGATGGAACCGGCCTTGATCAGTTCGCGGTAGCGCGCCAAGTCACGCTGGGCGTTGCTCAACACCGCCTGATCATGGGCCAGAACGCCTTTGGCCTGGGCCAACTGCGCCTTCAGCGCGCGGTCGTCGATGCGGGCGATCACCTGCCCTTTGCGCACCTGCTGGCCTTCCTTAAAGTCGACCGAAGCCAGAATGCCGTCGACCTGAGTGATCACCGTCACGCTCTGCGTGGGCGTGACCGTGCCGAGGGCATCGATGTACACCGGCACATCCTGCGGCACCACCGCCACCGCCGCCACCGGCTCAGCCCGGCCGCCCATGCCCATGGGGCGGTCTTTGTGCGCCATGGCGGGCCAATGGGCATACAGCGCCCAAGCAACGGCCAGCACAACCAGCGCGCTGAGCGCCCAGATAAAAATGTGTCGTCTGCTCGTGTTCACACGCGTCACTCACCAAAAGAAGGCTGAGTTCAGAGTATCGAAGCGGTGACGCGTGAAATTAAATTCGGTGACAGCTTACAAAGGTTTTACACAGCCCTGACAGGACGCTGAATCTGCGGTGTTCATGCAGTGGTTTTGGCTGTTGGTGCAACGTCGGTACATTGGGTGCTGCTGGAATCCTCCATCCTCGGCCTCTGCGCGAGTGACAGAGATGCTCGCTTAGCCTTCAATAGATGAGTTTCGGTGAGTTCACTCCTCTAATTGGAGGAAATGGATTGAAATTGATAGCTTCGTGATCGACGGGATAACCGTGAAACATACCAAAATCGATGGAGCCAAGCTCATACTGCATCGTAGTGAAATACTCAATTGTCAGCCACTTCCACTTTTCGATTGCAGGATCATCAACATCAGTAACTTTTCTCGTTAACAAATCTGGAATCAGTACGTCCGTATGATAGTTAGCCGAATACTTTTTCTCAGAAAAACCCTCTGGCACAGTAGACGGCCTCGAAAGGTGAGGGCATGTATTTACCGGATCAATATTATGCCAGCTAGTTGACTTCTTACTCTTAAGGCTGATACCACCGTTCCCTATGGACTGCCATGCCAGTCGCTGAATATTTTTAACTGCCTCATCCAGATCATTTGCAAAACCTTGATTAACCATATTATTCGCATAATGCCCTACTGAATTTATTGAAATAATTGCCCCACCGGGCACTCTGCGATCATGATTAGCCGTATGATGCGCCGTCGTATGAAAAAAATTAATACCCGCCTTATACAAAAACAACTTACCATCCTGTATCAATGGTGCTGCCTCCGTATAGATAACATCTGTATTAACAGGAGCATACTCGTTAAATATCAGATTAGAAAACCCCTTAAACACCTCAACCAAGCTATCTGAAGGAGGCAGATAAATCAGCTTTCCGATATTAAAAAAGTACAACACAGCATCGCTCTTTCCTTTGGAACACGCTTGCTTCCATTCCAGACGACAAGCTTGAAGGTATGTTTTAAGATGCTCCTGCCCTAACGCAATATCATTATCATCAACAACATAGACACTTAGCTGAATATTCTGCTTTCCTGTAGAGGCTAACCTGCCCAACATACAAGGCTGCTTTCGCTTGATCCAACTCAATATGATTTCTTTTTTCTTTTCCTTGTCTGATTCTCCCAGCAGCGCTTTATTTACGATATCCAGATCCTCCCCATAAGAATTTCTCTCACAGGATAGATCAGGCAATTTGGATAAAAGCAACGTTACATCCATTTGACACCTCCCTAACTGAATATCAGCTAGTCTTATATGACTATTTTTTTATGTAATCCTTCAACGTGTTTTCTGAAGCAGCATTTTTAGCGATCAGCACCAGCGCAATTATCGTCAGTGCGGCACCTCCTACTTGTAAAAGTGAAAGTCTTTCTCCCAAAAAAACAACAGCACCAACAACACCAATGACAGGAACAAGGTTTAAAAACATACCCGCCAAGCCGGCACGAATGTATTTCAATGAATAAATATAAAAAGAGAAAGCGAGAGCATACTGCACAATCCCCGACACTAGCGCTAACCCCCATACTTCCAAAGAACCCGGCAATGCCGCGAACGCTTTACTTTCGGGGTAAATAGTCCACTCCAACGGTAACATCAAAATAGAAGCCACCAATGCAAGAGTCTGCTGACAAGCCACTATATAAAAAACATCCTGCTCTTTCGCGATGCGAGAGGACAGAACAACATAGAACGCAGCAGACAGCATACCCAATGAAATCAGGCTTGCGCCAAACCAGCCTTCTTTGACGTTCCCGCCGTGTATATCTAACGCAAAGAACAACCCTACCAATATCATTGCTGACAGTACTATAAAATTTATCGACGGTATTTCCTTCAAGAGAAGCATCGCCAGAAGCACAATCATTATTGACTCCAACGATTGTAATAACGAGGCCTCTGACGCTCCCGTAAAAGTCAAACCAATCAGCACCAAGACATATGTCAAACACGGCTCAAGCAAGCCTAAAAAACTTAATTTTACCAACACGTTAGCCGTAGGGGCGGAGGTTTTTCTGAACGCTACTACGCACCAAAGAAACGTCACACTTGCCATCAACTGAATAATCAGCAACGTGACAGGATAGAAACTTCCCAGCGCACCCTTTGACATAACTAACGCGCCTCCCCAACACATTGCAGCCATGGTGGCCGAAGCTATACCGAGTGAAGCACGACTTATTTTCTTGGGTGCCATTAATTTCGCCTTGCCTCATTTTAAATAAATAAACTTTCCGAGTTACTACTACCCACACATCAAAATTATTACATTTCCCTTTTCGCCCGACACGAGACCATAAAGCCTTACCCAAGCCCAGAAACAAGCGTGGATATTTGAGCCACCTTTTGTGCAAGATTAACGCGTGTCAATACCGTAACCACCCTCATAATCAGGCCATTTCTGTCGTAACTCACTGGCAAGCCCATGGCAGAGCTGACGGCCTAATTAATTCGATAAATTTCAATGAGTATTATATGTAGGACTATTTGTAGGACATATAGGTGCGCCCTTCGGTACTGAGGCCGATGGAAAACTCGCGGCGCAAAAGTTAGCATCCGTTTAACCACACAAATAAATGTGGCCGGACGCTAATCAAAAAATCCTACACAAGGGGAAGGCATGTTCAGTCACATTCAGATTGGCGCACGAAACCTCGACGCCATGATTGCTTTTTACGATGCCGTACTTACGCCTTTGGGATTAGTACGCATGACTGATCATGATGACGGCCCCGCCGGTGCGGGCTGGCATTTGCTCGGACAGAAATGGCCACAGTTTTTCGTGCAATTGCCTTTTAACGGGTTACCCGCAACGTCGGGTAACGGCGTACAGGTCAGCTTTGCAGCAAGCTCGCAAGACCAGGTAAGAGCTGCCTGGCAAGCGGCGACCACTTCAGGGGGCACAGATGAGGGAGCGCCGGGGTTACGGCCTCAGTACTCAGCCGATTTTTTTGGTGCGTACTGTCGCGATCCCGAGGGCAACAAACTCTGCTTTGTCCACGCCGAAGGCCTGGTTCGATAGAGCAATCACCCTCCTCGTCGAGCACCCCTGCGCCGCTGAGCTACGCCGTAGCCGCTGTAGCTTTCATATTGGTCACCGGCGCTGAAGGTTCTTTAAGCAGTGCAAAGTAGGCAAACGCCGAGCACAGGGCGACGACCGCGCTGATGATGAAGGCTGATGAGAACGAGCCGCTCTGTTGCACGCTGAAGCCCGTGAGGATCGGTGCGATGGAGCCCGCCAGGTAGCCACCAAAGTTCTGGATCGAACCAAACGAGGCGACTCGCTCAGACGGCACGATGGTGTTGACGATCATCCACGCGGTGGCGCTGGAGATGTTAATGAAGAACATGGTCAGGCACAGCAGCACTACGCACGCGACGACGTTGGTGGTGAAGGCCACGATCAGGGTGAACAGCGCCCCGCCGAGCAAGCCGAGGATGACCATCAGTTTGCGGCTGGCCAGCACGCGCATGCCGCGCGCCACCAGTTTGTCGCAGCAACGCCCGGCCACGATGGTGCCCAAGGCGCCAAACAGGTAGGCCAGCGACACCACCCAGGCGGTGCGGTACAGGTCCAGGCCGTGTTCGCGCTCAAAGTAGCCCGGCAGCCAGGTCAGGTTGAGCCAGATCATGTAGATCACGCCCATAAAGCCGAGAAACGCGCCCCAGGTGTTGCGCTCTTTGAACAGCGCGGTCCAGCGCAGTTTCGGCGCCGCTTTCTGTTGCACCGCCACCGGCTCTGCACGGCCGGTGGCGGCCATGTATTCGGCTTTGCTTTTGTAGAATTTGAACCAGCACAGCGCCAGCACCAAACCGATGACCCCGGTGAGGATAAACATGCCGCGCCAGCCCAGATGGACCATGAACAACGTCAGCAACGGCGGCGCCAGGCACGGGCCGATGCAGGTCGAGGACCACACCCAACCGGTGGCGGTGCCGCGCTCTTGGGTGTCGAACCATTCGGACAAGGCCTTGGCTGCCGAGGGGAACACCGGCGCTTCGCCGATGCCCAGCAACACCCGCAGGCCAACCAGATGGCCGTAGCTGCTGAACAGGCCAAAGGCCGCTTGCGCCACCGACCACACCACCAGCGAACCGCCCAGGGCGAGTTTGCTGCCGAGTTTGTCGATCAACGCGCCGAGGGGTAATTGCGAGAAGGCGTAAGCGATGGAGAAGGCTGAGAGCATGACGCCCATTTGCATGGGGCTGATGGCCAGGTCTTTCTGGATGGTGGTGTTGGCGATGGACAGGGCACTGCGGTCGAGGTAGTTGACGACTCCAATCATGAACAGGAAAAAAATCGTCAGCGTTTTGTAGCTTTTTATTGTTTTCATACGCGCCTCTAGTGAGCGGTGGCGCCCTACCCGCGCAACACATCGGCGGGTGGGCGACTTGCACTCTAAATGCCCACCTGCGCGCTGCCCAATCACAAGATCCCATCGGTTAATAACCGCGCGTTATCAAGGCGTCTGGCGGGCTCCGCGCACGGCATCGGGGCCGCTCAACAGCGCGTCGATAAACGCTTGCATCGACCAGCTCGGCGGTTCGTTGCGCCGGGTGATGATGCCGTAGTCGGCCAGCACCAGCGGAAACGGTAACGCCAGACGGGTCAGGCGCCCGGCCTGGATTTCCGGTTCGGCCATGGACTCGGCCAGCATCGCAACCACCGGGGCGGTTTGCAGCAGTTGCATGGTGGTTTGCAGCGACACGGTTTCGACGGTGTTTTCCGGGGTTTGCATGTTGGCTTCGATAAACGCCCGCTCCAGCCGCGCGCGCATCGGCGTGCCCGTCGGGTAGACCACCCAGGGCCAACTGCCGAGGTCGGTCAGCGGGGTTTCGCTGGCGCCCGCCAACGGGTGCTGGCTGCCCGTGACCAGACACAGCGGCTCGGGGGCCAACGGCTGAAAATCGAACAATTCACGGTGCCGGTCAAGAGTGAAGCGCGCCACCACCAGGTCCAGCTCCTTGTGTTCGAGCATGGTCAGCATGTTGGCGCTGGTGCCCTCCAGCACTTCGATCGTGAGCAAGGGCCATTGTTGTTTGACCTCGACAATCGCCGCGGGCACTGCCACCGCCGCGGCCGCGTAGATGGTGCCGACTTTCAAAAAGCCATGTCCGCCCTGGCGCAGGTGGTTGATCTGGACCACAAACTGCTGGGTGTCATTGAGGGCGATTTGCGCAAAGCGCGCCACGTGACTGCCAAGGTCAGTCAGCGACATACTGCGCGGCAAACGCTGGAACACATCAAAGCCCAATTGGTGCTCGATCTCGCGCAGCATCTTGCTCACCGCTGGCTGGCTGATGTTCATTTCCTGGGCCGTGGCGTGCATGTTTTGCGTGCGCGCCAGGGTGTCGATCAGCACCAAATGGCGGAACCGTAACCAGTTGCACAGTTGATTGAACGCGACATCCGCCATCCGATAACCTCCCGTTATTAAGGCTTGAGAATATCTCATTGGCGATTATCGCAGCGCAACATTAGTGTTGGCCCCATAAGAACAATGGATCCGCACTCATGAACCTCGCCAACAAACGCGTTTTGATTACCGCGGCGGCAAACGGTATTGGTCGCGCCTCGGTACTGGCCTTGCGCGATGCAGGCGCCACGGTCATCGCCACTGACTTGAACGTCGATGCCTTGCACGACATTCCCGGTATTCAGGCGTTATCGCTGGACGTCACGCAACCGGCAGCCATCGACGCCATTCGCCAGCAAGTCGGCACCCTCGACGTGCTGTTCAACTGCGCAGGCTACGTGCACAGCGGCGCGCTGCTGGAGTGCGACGACAGCGCCTGGCAATTCTCATTCGACCTCAACGTCACCGCCATGTACCGGATGATCCGTGCGTTCTTGCCGGGCATGCTGGAAAACGGTGGCGGCTCGATCATCAACATGGCCTCGGTGGCGTCCAGCGTGAAGGGCGTACCGAACCGTTTTGCCTACACCGCCAGCAAAGCGGCGGTGATTGGCTTGACCAAATCGGTGGCGACCGATTACATCAGTCAAGGCATTCGTTGTAACGCCATATGCCCAGGCACGGTAGATTCACCTTCGCTGCGCCAGCGCATTGCCGAACAGGCCCGTGAGCAAGGGCGTTCGGAGGCAGAGGTGTATCAAGCGTTCGTGGCTCGCCAGCCCATGGGCCGCATCGGCAGCGCCGAAGAAATCGCCCAGTTGGTGGTGTACCTGGCCAGCGATGCCAGCAGCTACACCACTGGCACCACGCAGATTATTGATGGCGGGATGAGCAACTAATTCCCACTGTAGGAGCGAGCTTGCCTCGCGAGCTTTTAAAAGATCAAAAGATCGCGAGGCAAGCTCGCTCCTACAGAAGGTCAGGTTTTTAATTCGATACAGGAGCTTTTATGAAACTGCTGCGCTACGGCGAAAAAGGTCAGGAAAAACCCGGTCTGCTGGATGCCCAAGGCAATATCCGTGATTTGTCGGCGCACATCGCCGATGTCGCCGGCAAGGCGCTGGAGCCTGCAAGCCTGCAAGCCCTGAGTAAAATCGACCCGGCCAGCCTGCCGCTGGTCAACGGCTCACCGCGTATCGGCGCCTGCGTCGGGCAGGTCGGCAAGTTCATTTGCATCGGCCTTAACTACGCCGACCACGCCGCTGAATCCGGGCTGGCCGTGCCGTCGGAGCCGGTGGTTTTCAACAAGTGGACCAGCGCCATTTGCGGCCCCAATGATGACGTCGAAATCCCCCGCGGCTCGGTCAAGACTGACTGGGAAGTCGAGCTGGGTGTAGTCATCGGCAAAGGCGGCCGCTACATCGACGAAAGCAACGCCCTGGACCACGTCGCCGGTTACTGCGTGATCAACGATGTGTCCGAGCGTGAATGGCAACTGGAACGCGGCGGCACCTGGGACAAAGGCAAGGGTTTTGACACCTTCGGCCCGATTGGCCCATGGCTGGTGACCCGTGACGAGATCCGCGACCCGCACCAACTCAAGCTGTGGCTTGAGGTCGACGGACAGCGCTACCAGAACGGCAATACCAACACCATGGTGTTCCAGGTCCCGGCGCTGATTGCCTACCTGAGCCGCTGCATGTCGCTGCAACCGGGCGATGTGATTTCTACCGGCACGCCGCCGGGCGTGGGCCTTGGGGTCAAGCCTGAGCCGGTGTACCTGCGCGCCGGCCAGCAGATGCGCCTGGGCATCGAAGGGCTGGGCGAACAGCAGCAACGCACGGTGCAAGCCGACTGATTACACCGCTCAAACAACTATAAGAAACAGGAGCTTCACATGCGCATCCTCATCACTGGCGGTACCGGCTTTATCGGCAAGCAACTGGCTCAACGCCTGGCAGATTTGAACACCCTGACGCTGGAAGGCGAAGCACCGCGCACCATCGAACGCATCGTGCTGTTCGACGCCTTTGCCGGTGAAGACGTACCCAATGACCCGCGCATTGAGCTGGTGACCGGCGATGTTGCCGACCCTGAAGTGATCGCCCGTGTCACCGATGGCGTGGACCTGGTGTGGCACCTGGCGGCAGTGGTCAGCTCGGCCGCCGAGGCGGATTTTGACTTGGGCATGCAGGTGAATTTGCACGGCCTGATGCTGCTTCTCGAAACCCTGCGCAAGCAAGGCACCGCGCCGCGTCTGGTGTACGCCAGCGGCTTCGCAGTGTTCGGCGGCAAGCTGCCGGACGTGGTGGACGACGACACCGTGCTCACCCCGCAATCGTCCTATGGCATGCAAAAAGCCGTGGGTGAATTGCTGGTGGCCGACTACGCCCGCAAAGGCTTTGTGGATGGCCGCGTGTTGCGCCTGCCGACCGTGGCGGTGCGCCCCGGCAAACCGAACAAAGCCGCGTCGACCTTTTTTAGCTCGATCATCCGCGAGCCGCTGGTGGGCCTGCCTGCCGTATGCCCGGTGCGCCCCGACACCCGCGTGTACCTGACCTCGCCACGGCGCATTGTCGAGTCGATGTTGTTGGGCATGACCCTGTCGCCGCAAACCCTGGGCGGCGAGCGCATCATCCCGCTGCCGGGCGTGACCACCACCGTGGCCGACATGGTGGCGGCGCTGCAACGGGTGGCCGGTGATAAAGCCACGCAACTGATTCGCTGGGAGCCGGATGCAACCATCCAGCGTATTGTCGAAAGCTGGCCAAGCAAGGTAGAAGCCCCACGTGCCCGTGCACTGGGCTTTACCGCCGACCCGGACTTCGACGCCATCGTGCGTGCGCACATAGAAGATACTGCACAGTAAACACCCCTGTAGGAGCGAGCTTGCCTCGCGATCTTTTGATCGTTTAAAAGATCGCGAGGCAAGCTCGCTCCTACAGAAAAACAACAATAAAAAATTGAGGCCGTGCGAAATGACCACCACCCCGCTTCCGGATGTCACTGACATCGAGCAACAAACGATCAAGCGCGTCACCAAGCGCATGATCCCCTTTCTGATCCTGCTGTTTGTGGTCGCCTTTCTGGACCGCAACAACGTCGGTTTCGCCGCCCTGCGCATGAACGACGACATCGGTATCAGCCAAACCCTGTATGGCCTGGGTGCTGGTATTTTCTTCCTCGGCTACTTCATTTTCGAAGTGCCGAGCAACGTCTTGCTGCACCGCTACGGCGCCCGCGTGTGGATCGCCCGGATCATGGTGACCTGGGGCATCATCGCCGGGGCCATGGGCTTTTTGCAGACGCCGGTGCACTTTGTCTCACTGCGTTTTCTGCTGGGCATCGCTGAAGCCGGGTTCTTCCCGGGGGTGATTTACCTGCTGTCGCTGTGGTTCCCGAGCCGCTACCGGGCCCGCATGATCGCCACCTTTTACCTCGGCGTACCCATCGCACAGGTCATCGGCGCGCCACTGTCGGTGGGCCTGATGGAAATGGGCGACGCACTGGGCTTCGTCGGCTGGCGCTTGATGTACATCGTCGAAGCTGTACCGGCGGTAATTCTCGGCGTGGTCTGCTACTTCTACCTCACCGACCATCCGCGTCAGGCCCACTGGCTGACCGATGCGCAGCGCAACTGGCTGATCAACACCCTGGAGCATGAAGAGCGCAACAAACCGCTGGTCGTGGGCATTCAACCGAGCAAATGGGAGATGATCCGCAAGGCGTTGTCCAGCCGTCAGGTATGGCTGCTGGCGCTGGTGTACTTCGGCATCACCTCGGGCTCCAACGCCATGAACTTCTTTATGCCCACCGTACTGGCCTCGTTCCGTGGCTCGTTCGGGCTGGAAATCGGCCTGATGCAAAACGGCCTGATCACCGCCATTCCTTACGCCTTGGCCGCTGTTGCCATGATCTGGTGGAGCCGTCGTTCGGACCGCCTGCAAGAACGTCACTGGCACGCCGGTGGTGCCGCCATGCTCGCTGCTGTGTCCATCGCCGTGGCGCTGTGGCTGAACCAGCCATGGATCATCGTGATCGGCTTCATCCTGCTGGCCATGGGCGTTTACAGCGCGATCAACGTGTTCTGGGCCGTGCCAGGGCAAGTGCTCACCGGCCTTGGAGCTGCAGCCGGGATTGGCCTGATCAACTCCATCGGTAACCTCAGCGGCTTTATTGGCCCTTACCTGACCGGTTACCTGTTCAACGTGACCGGCAGCTACACCCCGGGCTTCCTGGTGATTGCCGCACTGGTCGGCGCCGGTGGTCTGGGCATGGTGTTGATGCCACGTAACAAGGTGTCGCTGGGCAACGCAGCCGGCGCAACCTCTGCAACCTTAGGAGGCAAGGCATGAGCCTGCAAACCGTAGCGTTTATTGGCACCGGGATCATGGGCAAGCCCATGGCCCGCAACCTGTTGCACGCCGGCTACCCGGTACGGGCCTGGAACCGCTCGGCGGCCAAGGCCGAGGAATTGTCCGCCCAGGGCGCCGAGGTGTTTGCCACCCCGGCCGAGGCGGCCGAAGGCGCTCAGGTGCTGATCTGCATGCTCAGCGATGGCCGGACCTGTGACGAGGTGCTGTTTGGTGAAAACGGCGCCGCCAAGGCTCTGGCGCCGGGCGCGCTGGTGGTGGTGATGAGTTCGATCCCGGTCGACACCGCCGTCGAACACGCCCGGCTGAGCGCCGAACTTGGCTTGCGCTACCTCGACGCCCCGGTGTCGGGGGGCGAGCGCGGGGCCCTTGAAGCGAGCCTGGCAATTATGGTCGGTGGCGAAACCGCCGCCTTTGAACAAGGCCGCGCCGTACTGGCGGCCATGGGCCGCCCGGTGCATGTCGGCCCGGCCGGCACCGGCGAGCTGTCAAAACTGGTCAATCAATTGATCGTGGCCAGCACCATCGCCACCGTCGCCGAAGGCCTGCTGCTGGCCGAGCGCGGCGGCGCCGACCCGTCCAAGGTGCATGAAGCCTTGATGGGCGGTTTTGTCGATTCACCGATCTGGCGTCAACACGGTCAGCGCATGCTGACCAACGACTTCACCCCCGGTGGCCCGGCCAAATGGCAACTCAAAGACACCCGCACCGCCCTCGCCCAGGCGCACAAGCTCGGCTTGTCGCTGCCGGTGGCCAGCCTCGTCGACGGGCTGTTTGCAGCCATGGTCGAGGCCGGTGACGGCGAGCTTGATCACGCCGGATTGATCCGCCAATTACGCCGCAACAACACTTTGCCTGAATAAAAATAATTTGCTGGAGCCTGCCATGACCGAATCCACCCCACGCCGCCTGCGCAGCCAGTTATGGTTCGATGATCCCAGCCATGCTGACCTCACCGCGCTGTACGTTGAGCGCTACATGAACCAGGGCCTGACCCGCGCCGAGCTGCAATCGGGGCGGCCGATTATCGGCATCGCCCAGACCGGCAGCGACCTGACCCCGTGCAATCGTCATCACATTGAACTGGCCAAGCGGGTCAAGGATGGCATCCGCGATGCCGGCGGGATCCCGATGGAATTCCCGGTACACCCGATTGCCGAACAGTCACGCCGCCCGACCGCCGCACTGGACCGCAACCTGGCCTATCTGGGCCTGGTTGAAGTGCTGCACGGCTACCCGCTGGATGGCGTGGTGCTGACCACCGGCTGCGACAAAACCACCCCGGCGTGCCTGATGGCCGCCGCCACCACCGACTTGCCGTCCATTGTGCTGTCCGGCGGGCCGATGCTCGACGGTTGGCACAAAGGCCAGCGCATCGGCTCCGGCACGGTACTGTGGCATGCGCGCAATTTGCTCAGCGCGGGCGAGATCGACTACGAAGGGTTCATGACCCTGACCACCGCCTCGTCGCCCTCGGTGGGCCACTGCAACACCATGGGCACCGCGCTGTCGATGAACGCGCTGGCCGAAGCGTTGGGCATGTCGTTGCCGGGTTGCGCGAGCATTCCGGCGCCGTACCGCGAGCGCGGGCAAATGGCTTATGCCACCGGCATGCGCATTGTCGATCTGGTACGCGAAGACGTGCGCCCGTCGCAGATCATGACCCACGCCGCCTTCGAAAACGCCATCGCCGTGGCCTCGGCCCTCGGCGCCTCCACCAACTGCCCGCCGCACCTGATCGCCATCGCCCGCCACAGTGGCATCGACCTGTCGCTGGACGACTGGCAGCGCGTCGGCGAAGACGTGCCGTTGCTGGTTAACTGCATGCCGGCCGGTGAATACCTGGGCGAAAGCTTCCACCGAGCGGGCGGCGTGCCGGCGGTGATGCACGAACTGGACAAAGTCGGCCGCCTGCACCGCGATTGCCTGACCGTGAGCGGCCGCAAGATGGGCGAAGTGGTGGCCGATTGTGTGACCGGCGACCGCGACGTGATCCGCTCCTACGAAGACCCGTTGATGCACCGCGCAGGCTTTATCGTGCTCAGCGGCAACTTCTTCGACAGCGCGATCATGAAGATGTCAGTGGTCGGTGAGGCGTTCCGCAGCACCTACCTCAGCGACCCCGAGCGGCCCAACAGTTTTGAAGCGCGGGCCATCGTCTTTGAAGGCCCGGAAGACTATCAGGCGCGGATCAACGACCCGTCACTGGACATCGACGAGCGCTGCATTCTGGTGATTCGCGGCTGCGGCACTGTGGGCTTCCCCGGCAGTGGCGAGGTGGTCAACATGACCCCGCCGTCCGCCATGATCAAGGCCGGTATCGACTCGTTGCCATGCATGGGCGACGGTCGCCAGAGCGGCACCTCGGCCAGCCCGTCGATCCTCAACATGTCCCCGGAATCGGCGGTGGGCGGCGGCTTGTCATTGCTGCGCACTGGTGACCGCCTGCGCGTCGATCTCAATGCGCGCAGCGTCAACCTGCTGGTGGACGAAGCCGAACTCGACGAACGCCGCAAAGAACCGCTGCCACCGCTGGCCCCGTCGCAAACCCCGTGGCAGGAACTGTACCGCCAACTGGTCGGCCAGTTGTCCACCGGCGGCTGCCTGGAACCGGCCACCCTGTACTGGCGCGTCATCCCGGAAAACGGCCCGCCGCGCCACTCTCACTAACGCTCAGCTCCCTTTGTAGGAGCGAGCTCGTCTCGCGATCTTTTGATCTTGAAAGATCGCGAGGCAAGCTCGCTCCTACAGGACACGTTCGCCCAAAATTCGAGGATTGCCCCCATGAACACGCTGCAATTGAACATAGAAAACTCCCTGCCGCACGACTGGCAACGGGCAACCCTGGTCGGTCGCGTGTGGCTCCCCGGCGAACGCGGCGGCCCGGCCGTGGTGGTGATTCGTGACGGTGAAGTGATCGACTGCAGTGCGCACTTCGCGACCCTCAGCCTGTTGCTCGACCATGATCAACCTTTGCAAGCTGTGCGCGAAATCAGTGGCACATCGCTGGGCTCGATCGAGGCGTTGCTGGCCAACAGCGGCGAACAGCGCGACCCGGCAAAACCTTACCTGCTGGCCCCAACCGACCTGCAAGTGATCAAGGCCGCAGGCGTGACGTTTGCCTCCAGCATGATCGAACGAGTGATCGAAGAAAAAGCCGGTGGCGATGCCCTGCGCGCCGAAGAAATCCGCGCCCTGGTGCAAGCGGCCATCGGCGACAACCTGCGCGACCTCAAACCCGGCTCGCCCGAAGCCATGCGCCTCAAGCAGGTGCTGATCGAACAGAAAATGTGGTCGCAGTACCTGGAAGTCGGCATCGGCCCGGACGCCGAAATTTTCACCAAGGCGCCGATTTTGGCCGCCGTCGGCAGCGGCAACGCGATTGGCATCCACCCCGGCTCCAGCTGGAACAACCCTGAGCCCGAAGTGGTACTGGCCGTCGACAGCCAGGGCCGCATCCATGGCGCGACGTTGGGCAACGACGTCAACCTGCGCGACTTCGAAGGCCGCAGCGCGCTGCTGCTGAGCAAGGCCAAAGACAACAACGCCTCGTGCGCCCTGGGGCCGTTTATCCGCCTGTTCGACGAACATTTCAGCCTCGACGACGTGCGCAACTGCGAAGTGACCTTGCGGGTTGAAGGCCAAGACGGCTACGTGCTCAACGGCAAAAGCTCGATGAACCAAATCAGCCGCGACCCGGCCGACCTCGCCGCGCAAACCCTCAACGAAAACCACCAATACCCGGACGGCTTCGTGCTGTTCCTCGGCACCCTGTTTGCCCCCACCGACGACCGCGACCATCCCGGCCAAGGGTTCACCCACAAACCGGGCGATGTGGTGAGCATTGCCTCCACCACCTTGGGCGCCCTGCACAACCGCGTAACCACCAGCGACCAGGCCCCGCGCTGGACGTTCGGCGTGGGCGACCTGATGAAGAACCTGGCCGGGCGCGGGTTGTTGGGCTGAAAACAACTACCCCTGTAGGAGCGAGCTTGCCTCGCGATCTTTTAAACGATCAAAAGATCGCGAGGCAAGCTCGCTCCTACAGGGGGGTTGGGGGTATCAGTAGACGGCTTCGCCTGCCCCGGCGGCGAGGCGGCGGAATACCAGCGCCGAGGCCATGCAGGCGATACCGCACAAAACCAGCATGGCGGCAACATCGCTGGTTTGCGGCACGCTGTGCCCGCGCAGGCTCATCAACACGCCCAGCAGTGAGGCCATCAGGCCCACCGACAGGCTCATGCTCAATTGCACGGTCATGGCCGAGAGGCTGCTGGCGCGGCTGCTCAGTGCGGCAGGGACGTCGGCGTAGGTCAGCGCGCCGAGGGTGCTGTATTGCAATGAGCGAATGACCCCGCTGCCAAACAGCATCAACACGATGACGCTATAGGGTGTGGCGTCGGTAAAGCTCGCGCATGAGGCCAGGGTCAGGCCGGTTAACACGGCGTTGATCACCAGCGTGCGGCGGATGCCGTAACGGCGCACCACGCGTACGGCCAGCAGTTTCATCGCAAAGGCCCCGGCGCCTCCGGCCAAGGTCAGCAGCCCGGCGTGCAACGGGCTCAGGCCAAAACACAGCTGGAACATCAGCACCAGCAAAAACGGTAACGATGAGGTGCCCAGACGCAGCAGGTTGCCGCCCCAGAAGCTGATGCCGTAGCTGGGGATGCGCAGCAGTTTGAGGTCCAGCAGCGGCTCGGCGCAGCGTTGTGCATGGCGGATGTATAACGCGCCGCAGAGCAGGCCGACGGCGATCATCAGCGCCACCCACAGGTGCGGCAACAGGCCGTGCCCCAGCGCTTCAAAGCCGAACACCAGCGCCGCCATGGCCACCGCGCTCAGTGCCAGCCCGCGTACATCCAGCCCCTGCTCACGCACGCCGGGGTAGTACGGCACATGGCGCAGCACCAGCACGATGCCGACCACACCGATGGGCACATTGATCAGGAAGATCCAGTGCCACGACCAATAGGTGACCATCAGGCCGCCCAACGGCGGGCCGAGCATGGGGCCGATCAACGCCGGGATGGTCAGGTACGACAGGTTGCGCAGCAGGTCTTCACGGGGTGACCAGCGCAATAAAATCAACTGCCCCACGGGCACCATCATCGCCCCCGCCGCGCCCTGCAGCATGCGCGCCAGGCACAGTTGCAGCAGTGAGTTGGAAGCAGCGCAGGCCAGCGATGAGGTGATAAACAGCGAGATGGCGATCACGAATAATCGACGCGGCCCGTAGCGGTCGGCCACCCAGCCGCTGACCGGCACACACAGCGCAGCCCCGAGCATGTAGAGCGAAACCACCAGGTTCATGCGGATGCTCGGCGCGCCAAAGTCGCTGGCCATTTGCGGCAAGGCGGTCATGACGACGGTGGAGTCGATCAGTTCCATGCACAGCGCACAGCCAATGATCATCGGCACGCGCCGCGATAACGGGCGCGTGTGCGGGAGGGTTTGGGCGATGGTCACTCAGGGGTTCTCGGTGAGGATACGTTTTGCACGGTTTCGCCCTTACGGCATGGCACAAGCCAGATCAAAAGATCGCGAGACAAGCTCGCTCCTACAGGGCGTGAATCAGGGTTAAATGGCTAGCTTGAGGAAGTCGAAGGCCATGCGGCGGCCGCTTTCCAGGTGCGGGATGGCGTCCAGCAGGGCTTGGGTGTACGGGTGTTGCGGGTGGTCGAAGACGTCGCGCACGCGCCCGCTTTCGACGGCTACGCCGTCTTTCATGACCAGTACGTCGTCGCTGACGTGGTTGATCACGCCCAGGTCGTGGGAGATGAACAGGCAGGCCAGCCCCAGGCGCTGTTTGAGGTCGTCGAGCAGTTCGAGGATTTGCGCCTGCACCGAGACGTCCAGCGCCGACACCGGTTCGTCACACACCAGTATCTGCGGCTGCGCCGCCAGGGCGCGGGCGATGGCGATGCGCTGACGCTGGCCGCCCGACAGTTCAATCGGACGGCGCTCCAGCAGTGCCGCGTCAAGTTTGACCAGCACCAGCAATTCTTCCGCGCGCCGGGGCCATTCGCTGCGCTTGTGCCCGGCCACTTCCAGCGCTTCGTTGAGCACCCGGCGCACGCTGTAGCGCGGGTCGAAGGAGCTGAGCGGGTCCTGGAACACCACTTGAATGCTGCGCCGCAGTTGGCGTTTTTCTGCCGCAGACAGGCTCAGCCATGGCTGGCCCTTGATGTGGATGTCGCCGCTGTCCGGGGTTTCCAGACCGAGGATCATCCGCGTCAGGGTGGTTTTGCCCGAGCCGGATTCACCAACGATGCCCAAGGTTTTGCCCCGGCGCAGTTGCAGCGACACTTGGTTGACCACGGTGCGCTGTTTGCCGTCCGGCCCCTTGAAGGATTTGCTCAGACCGTTGACCTGCAACAGCGGCGGCGTTTGCTCGGCCTTGGCCGTGACGATGCTCAGCGGTGTACGCGCCGCGCTTTGGTTGCGGCGAAAGTGCACCGCCCTGCCCGTGCGCAGCAAGTATTGGGTGTAGGGATGCTGCGGGTCGTGCAGCACGTCGTCGACGTTGCCCTGCTCGACGATGATGCCGTTGTGCATCACCGCCACCCGGTTGGCCAGCCGCGAGACCACGGCCAAGTCATGGCTGACGATCAGCATCGCGGTGCTCTCGCCGCGCAGGGATTCGAGCAACGTCAGTACCTGCGCCTGCACCGTGGTGTCGAGGGCCGTGGTGGGTTCGTCGGCGATCAGCAAACGCGGGTTGCAGGCGATGGCCGAAGCGATCAGCGCCCGTTGGCGCAAGCCGCCGGACAATTGATACGGGTACTGGCGCGCGCGTAATTCCGGCTCGGGCACGCCCACCGCACGCAGCAGCTCGATGACTTTGGCATCGCGCTGCGCCCGGTCGAGGTCGGTGTGCAGGTGCAGCGGTTCAGCGATTTCCTTGCCCACCAGCCGCAAGGGGTCGAGGGAGCCCAGGGCGTCCTGCATGACAAAGCCGATTTGCGCGCCGCGTATTTTGCGCCAGGTGCGTTCATCGAACTGACGCAGGTCCTGCCCGGCAAACGCCAGTGTGCTGGCCTGAACCTGGGCACGGGCGCCGGTGAGCCCGGCGAGGGTGCGCGAGGTCACGCTTTTGCCCGAGCCGGACTCGCCCACCAGCGCCAGGCACTCGCCGGGATGCACCTGGAAGCTCACGCCCTTGAGAGTCGGCGCCGCGTGCGCGCCAAAGCGCACATAGAGGTTTTGCACATCGATCAGAGGTTGTGTACTCATGCCCGTTTCCCTTCGCTGCGACGCAACAGTTCGCGGCCGATCGCGCTGATCGAGACCACGGTCAATGTGATTGCCAGGGCGGGCCATGCGACCAGCCACCAGGCGTTGGCCAAATAGTTGCGGCCCATGGCGAGCATCCCGCCCCACTCCGGCGCTGGCGGCGCGGCGCCAAAGCCCAGAAAGCTCAAGGCCGCGCCGTTGACGATGTTGCCGCCAATGCCGATGGTGGCCAGGATCAAAATCGGTTTGATCGCGTTGGGCAGCACGTGCCGCCAGATCACCAAATGCCGGGGCAGCCCCAGGGTGGTGGCCGCTTCGACGTAACCGGCGCCGCGCACCACCAGAGTTTGCGCCCGCACCAGGCGCGCATAACGCGGCACGTTGGCGATGCCGATAGCGAGGATGATGTTGAGCTGGCCCTGGCCGAAGAAGGTGATGATCACCAGCGCCAGCAACAGGTCGGGAAACGCCAGCAACACGTCGATCACGCGCATGACGGCGCCGTCCAGCCAGCGTGGGCCGAGCCCGGCCGTCAGGCCCAGCAAAGTACCCAGCAGCAGGCCGACCGCGGTGGCGGCCACGCCCAATACCAGCGACGGGCGCACGGCGTAGACCAGCCGGGTGAGGATGTCGCGGCCGTTTTCGTCGGCGCCCAGCCAGAACAGGCTGCTGGGGGCGCCAAAGGCCAGACGCGAGTTGGCGTCGAGCGGGTCGCCCGCCACCAGCCAGCCCGGCTGGATGGCCGCGATCAACAGCAGCAATACGAACAACCCGGCCAGCAAGAGGCCCGGGCGTATCGCCCAGCGCCGCGTACTGCGCGATTGCATGGCGAACAAAGGCTCGGCCTGAATCACGCTGGCAACGGCGCCTGGGTGGATGGACTGGCTCATGTGCAACTCCTGATGGCGGGCTTAAACCGCGCTGGCTTCATCGCGGGTGGCGCCGTGGGCGCTGTCCTGCTCATGCAGGGCACGCCAGGCCGCGCCGGGGCTGATGCCGTTGAGGTAGTAATTGCCCAGCGCCCGCTCGCGGTAGATGGCCGGGTTGTGCGAGGCCAGGGTGCGGGCGTTGCGCCAGTGCCGGTCAAGACGGCGGGCCTGACTGGTGGCCGAGGCGCCGCCGACTTCGAACAACAGCGTGGTGGCTTCGAGCACTTGCTCCAGCACCACTTGCTGGGCCTGGAAGGTGCGAATGTCGGCGTCGACGTAATCGGCTTCCTGCGCGCTGTCGGTCAGTTCAGCCTGATGCACGCCTTCCAGAACGTTGGCGGTGGCCAGCACCAGACTTTCGCTGGCGTAGGCCAGGCTCGACAGGCGGCCGATCACCCGCTGCACCAGCGGGTCATCCTTGGGGCTGGACTGGCCCGGCACGCCAAACGCGCGGGTGCGGCCCTGCACAAAAGCCGTGGCATCGCGCAAGGCGGCCCGGGCGATACCGGCCAGCGTGGCGAGATGGAACAGTTGGTAAAAGGATGAGATGTACGATTCGGCGCGCAGCTCGCCGGGTTTGAAACGGCGCAGCACGTGTTCTGGGGCCACTGCGACCTGGTCGAAGCGCGTGGTGCCGCTGCCGCTCAGGCGCTGGCCGAAACCGTCCCAGTCGTCTTCACGGGTCACGCCCGGCGCATCGACGGCCACCACCACGCTGAAAAAGTCTTTGTCGTGCATCGCCACCGCCGCCACCCAATCGGCGTAGATAGTGCCGGTGCAGTAATATTTTTCGCCGTTGAGCACCCAGCCCGCGTCTTCGTTGTGCGGGTCGTTGGGCGCCAGCGACACCGAATTGGTGCTGCTGTCACTGCGCTCAGCCATGGCCGCGCCCCACAACTGTCCGGCCACCACCTTGGCAAACCAGTAATCCTGCGAGGCGGCGTCGCGGCTGGACAAGCGCCCTTCTACAAAACCGAAATGCGCACGCACGATCTGCGGCAGGTTGGAGTCGGCTTCGGCCAGGTCAATCAACAGCTGGAACAACACCGGCAAGCTGACGCCCGCGCCGCCCAAAACCTGGGGCACACGCAGCGCTGTGAAGCCCGCCTCGCGCAGTTGGTTGACGGCGTCAAAGGCCAGTTCGCGGTGCTGCTCGCGCTCGATGGCCCCGGCCGCGATCTGGTCGAACAGCGGTTGGAAACGCGCCTTCAATGCGCGGTAGGAAGTGGTGTCGGTCATGGCAAGTCCTTGCGAAAAGATGGCGTCACACGGCTTTCGCACGCGGGTCCACCAGGTGATTGATCAGGTCGACGAGAAAATTCACGACCACATAAATCGCTGCCGCCAGCAGGGTGATTCCCAGCAGCAGCGGCACATCCTTGGTGTTGGCGGCGTCGAGCATCAGGCGGCCGATGCCCTGGCGCGAGAACAGCAGTTCAATCACCACCGCCCCGCCCAGCAGGCTGGCAAACACAAAGCCGGACAAGGTCACCAGCGGCACCAGCGCATGGCGTAAGGCGTGCTTGAGGCGCACCCCGGTTTCAGACAGACCACGGGCGCGGGCCATAGCGATAAAGGGCTGTTCGAGGGTGTCTTCGAGTTCCTGGCGCAACACCTGGCTGAGCACCGCCGCCACCGGCAAGGCCAGGGCCACGCTGGGCAGGATCAAGGCTTGCCAGCTGTTGGAGCCGGATGGCGGCAACAGGTGCCAGCCAAACGCGAACACCAGCAGCAACCCCAGGCCGATCACGAACGACGGCGCTGACGACAGCACCAGTTCTGTGCCCGACACCAGCGAGCGCACCCACGGCGCCCGGTTGGCACTGAGCACCGCCACCACCACGGCCAGCAGCACCGCCAAAGCAGCAGCGCTCAGCGACAGTTGCACGGTGGCGCCGAGTTGCCCGCTGATGACCTGCCCCACGGGCCTGCGCAAGTTATACGAGTCGCCCAAATCACCCTGGGCCAGGCGCCCCAGGTACTGGCCGTATTGCACGATCAAGGGTTGGTCGAGGCCATATTCAGCGCGCACCTGGGCTATCAGCTCGGCGCTCGGGTTGGCCCCCGGCCCGCCGAGAATAGCCATCGCCGGGTC
Source organism: Pseudomonas helleri (assembly GCF_001043025.1). GTDB lineage: Bacteria > Pseudomonadota > Gammaproteobacteria > Pseudomonadales > Pseudomonadaceae > Aquipseudomonas > Aquipseudomonas helleri. Next base: position 211,301 of record NZ_JYLD01000009.1, read on the forward strand.
GCCCGCACTCAAGTTGATGGCCAGAAAGGTCAGGGTTGCCGCGCCCCACAGCACGCCAATGCCGGACAACAATCGACGAAGGATCAGGCGCAGCGGGTTCATTTGGCCTCCTGGTCGAGCCAGACCGTGGTGAAAATCGGAGTGTTGTGCGAGGTGTCGAAGATCAAGCCCTTGACCGCGTTGCGGTAGGCCACCAGCACGTGGCTCTCGTACACCGGCGCTGCCGGGACGTTTTCGGTGAGGCGTTGCTGGGCGATGCTGTAGAGCTTTTGCAACTCAACCGGGTCGGTGGTCTGCCGTGCAGCGCTGAGGGCGACGTCCAGTGGCTCGTCGCGAAAACTGCCGATGTTCTGCCCGATAAAGCTCGGCGTGCTGATGGATTTGCTGTGGTAGAGGATGTACAGGCCGTCCGGGGTGTTGGTGTGCCAGTAGCCCGCGGCGATGACCTGAAAGTTGCCGGCATAGCGTTTTTCGAGGATTTGCGGCAGCGGCGCGATGTCGATGGTTAGTTGGAAGCCGACCTTTTTCAGGTCCGCCTGAATCGCCACGGCAATGCTGCTGGGGTAGGCACCGGTTTCGTAAGTCAGCAACTCGGCCGCCAGGCGCCGGCCATTTTTAACCCGATAGCCTTCGGCGTCGCGCTGCTCCCAACCGGCGCTGTCGAGCAGGCGGTTAGCTTCGGCCACGTCGTACTTGAGCACGTCTTTGTAGGCCGGGTCGTAGAAACGCGTGTTGCTGGCCAGAAAATCGCTTTTCGGCTGGTACTCGCCAAAACCGGCGATCCAGGCAATGCCATCGCGATCAACCGCTTTAGTCACGGCACGGCGCACCACCACGTCCTGAAACGGGAACTTCTCGGTGTTGAACTGCAGGCTGCGAAACGGGTTGCCCTTGCGGATCAGGCTGCGGATGTGCAAATCGGGGTTTTGCCGAATGGCCTTGGCGTTTTGCGCCGGCGCATCGACGGTAAAGTCGGATTGCCCCGACTCCAGCGAGCTATAGCGGATCATCGCCTCGGGCACGATGCTCACCTCCAGGCGGTCGAGGTAGGCCTCGCCCTGATGCCCGGTGACTTAGGGTGCCCAGTGGTAGCCCTTGCGCTTGACGAAGTTCAGGCCTTGGTCGCGCGTATAGCTTTCGAGCACAAACGGCCCGGTTCCGATGGGATGTTCGGCAATGGATTTGGGTGCCTCGACGATCTGGCGCGGCGACAGCATGCTCAGGTACGACTGCGCCAGCACATCGAGAAACGGCGAATAGGGTTCGCGCAGGTGCGCTTCGAAGGTGTACTCATCAATGATGCGACCGTCCACGTACGGGGCGATGTAGGCCGCCGCCAGCGGTGATTTGGTCTTGGGGTCACGCATGTGTTCGAGGTTGAGCTGTAGCGCGCGGGCGTTGAATTTTTCGCCATCGCTGTACGTCACGTCGTCACGAAGATGAAAGGTGTAGGTCTTGCCATCTGGCGAAATCTCCCAGGACTTGGCCAGCCAAGGGGTGATGTTGCCCTGCTCGTCCTGGTACACCAGGCAGTCAAACAGGATGCGCCCCAGCCATTGCGTGTTGCCGTGGGAAATCGAGTGCAAATCGAGCGTGGTGGTGTCGGATGAAGTCGACAGGCGCAGCGTGCCGCCCGGTTTGCCGGGGCTGCTTTCGCGGTAGTCATCGGGCTGGCTGGCGCTGGCATCGGCATTGACGACGATGGCGCGCGGCGCTTCGCTGGCCGGTTTGCAGGCGCCCAGCAGCCCGATACCGGCGATCAGCGCCAGGCGGGCAAGCCTTGTGGTCAGGGTCATGTGCTTCCTCCACCAGCGCCGCGCACTTCGCGACGCTGGCCGCGCAGGCTTAGAAGTTGTAAGTCACGCCGGTAAAGGCGCCGAAACCATCACCGGGGTACAGCACCGCCGTGTCTTTGCCCTGCACGTCATACGACGGTGCCACGGCAGTCACGTAGGCCTTGTTGGTGAGGTTTTTCAGGTCCAGGTACACCTGCCAGGTTTTGCCCGGATCGTCGAAGCCAAAGCGTGCGCCCCACAGGGTGTAGGACGGCGCGTAGAAGCTGTTGGCGTAGTCCACGGCCGTGCTGGAGGCGGTGCGCACGTTGACCCCGGCATACAAACCGTTGGCAAACTGGTACTGCAATTCGCCCTGGTAGATGTGCTTGGGCAAGCCCGGCAGTTCGTTCTTTTTGAACAGCGGATCGTTTTCGTAGTGGAAGTCGTTGAGGGTGTACGCCTGACGCCAGGTCAGGGTGTCGCCATTGGCGCCTTCCCACAGGCGAGTGCTCAAGCCGGCTTCAATGCCTTGGTGAATGGTCGGTGTGGCGTTGGACGTAGACACCACGGCAGCCGTGGTGGCGGTGGCCGGAAGCACCTGCACGTTGAGCAGCTCGTTTTTCACCCACGACTTATAGAACGCCAGGCTGCCGTCGAAGATGCCGTATTTGCCCTTGATGCCGAACTCCACGGTGTTGGCGGTTTGTGGCACCAGTGGCTTGGTGTAGTTGGTGGTGACGCCCGAGCCGGAAATCGACCAGGAGCTTGGCGGGTCGATGGTGCGGCTGACGTTACCGAACAGTTGCACGTCGGGGGCGATGTAATAACGCAGGCCAATACGCGGGGCGAACCGCCACTCATCGTAGAGGTACTCACTCGGCAGGCCGCTGGTGTTGGGGCGGTCGCTGTACGAGACCTTGACGTTGCGCTTGATCTGGATCGCCGACACGCCGGTAGACAGGTATAGGTTGTCGGTCAGGCCCAGGTCGTTGCCGAGGCTGAACACGTGGTCAAACGAACCGTCGTACTTCACGTCTTTTTGCAGGATGCCGAGGTCTTTATTGCCTTTGTAGGTGCGCACGCCAGCATTGATGTGCTGGGTGCTGGTCCAGCCCGCCGTGCTGGTGCTGGACAGGCCGAACAGGTGATCGGTGCGGGTGTAATTAAGCGAATAGTTGATGTCGCGCCAATCCCAGTAGTTGGGGTTAACGGTACTTTTGCGGCTGAGAATCTGCGGGTAGTCGTGGTACACCAGCCCGGCTTCGAGCTTGGCGTCATCGTCAAAGGTGTAGGTGGTTTTGCTGCCGATCCAGGTGGAGCCGAGCTTGGTAGAATCGCCGCGCGTATCACGGGTGGCGATGTTGGTTTGTGACGGTTTTTTCTTCAACTGCGCCAGGGTCAGCTGGCCCGAGTTTTCGTGGTATTCCTCGCGATAACGCAGGTACACGCGGGTTTCCAGTTTGGGGCTGAAGCGGTAGCCGAAGTTGCTGACGATGCCTTTGGCCTTGGTGTAGGTGAAGTCCTGGAAGCCGTCGCGCTTGGAGTTGTCGACACTGACAAAGTAGTCGGCATCGCCCACCACACCGCCGGTGCTGAGGGTCTCTTTTTCCCAGCCGAAACTGCCGCCTTCGACCTTGATGCGCGTGCCCGGTGCCGTGCGGCCGGTGTTGGTGACAAAGTTGATGGCGCCGCCCAACGACAAGGCGCCGTATTCAAAGGCGTTGGCCCCGCGCAGCACTTCGGTGTAGTTCAGGCCCTGGGTGTCGAGCAACTCATAAGGCGTACCGCCCGCGCCGGTCAGCGCCAGGCCGTCAAAGAGGAACTTGGTGCCCTCCCGGAAATACCCCGGTGAGGTGTTAGCCCCGGAGCCACGAATCGAGATCTTGATCGCATCGTTGCCGCCCGCCGCCTGGGCATACACGCCCGGCTGATAGGCCAGAGTGTCTTCAAGGGTGGCCGAGCGGCCCTTTTCGACTTCCGCCTGAGTGACCAGGCTGGTGCCGCCGGCCACTTCGTCGAGTTTGGCTTTCGCCGCTTGCACCTCGGTTTGTTGGGCGGCTTGCACGGTGACCGTGCCCAGACGTCGCTCGCCGTTCGGGCTGGCGTCATCGGCCAGGGCAAACGGGGCAAGGGTTAATAAGGCGCTGCTGACAGCGAATAAGGAGGAATGCCGTTTAACAGCAGAAGTAGCCAAGTGCACGCGTTTCAAATTATTACCCCACCTGAATAGAAAATAGGCGAGTTTCTATTGGCATAGTCAATCTCACGATGACAACGCTATTGCAGCGAACGTGCCAACTGGCTAAGTGCCTTATTTGCGGGTGTTTCGGGTTTTAATGTTGTAAGTGCGACTGTTGCGTTACAGCGCTACTGCCGAACACGTGTTTGTTTCCCAACACTTGTAAAAAAGTGTTTATAAACTTTTGGCAGCACCTTAGATCAATAGTTGTTAATTAAACAAGTCGAGGTAACAGCAACTTAGCCACGTAGTCGGCTTCTTCTTGCAAGGGCCAACCCGACAGGCTGATGACATTAAGTCCGGCTTCTTGTTGATAAATACCCAGTGTATTCACAATACTGTCGGGCGATCCGACAAGGTACGCCGACGATGAGCCAGTCCCGAATACATCCAGCGTCGACCACGCTGTAATCCCGGCGTACAGGTTGTTTTCCAGGCGCAATTCTTCGAGGGTCGGCAGTTGCCGCTGACGTAGCCGGGCAAGCCAACCGGCACGCTTGGCATCCGGGGCGACAAAGTTGGCAAAGTTGAACTTGCCGCCACTGCGCCGCACGATGGATTCGTTTATTTTGTCGCGCAGCACCTCAACGCCGGTGGCTTCGAACATCGCATAAAAGTGCGCCAGCGCCTCGCTGTCAGTCGGCCTTACAACCACGCTGACCAAGGCGCCCAGCCCGCTGAACTGGCGCTTTGCAGCCTGCGCCGCCTGCTGCGCCTTGTGAAACTTTTCGCTCACGACCTCAACTTCTCGCAGCATGGTCATGTACACGTTGACCAACTCGCCGGCGTGATCCACGCCCGCCGTTGAATCCCCTGTGCCCCACAGTTGCACGCCGTCTTTTTGCTGCGGGTGGATTTCCAGCGGGGTATTCGGGAAGTAGGTTTTGCTGCCCTGGGCATACGAAAAAGCAAACTTGCGCCAGTAATCAATGCCCAGGGTGTAGCGGTCGGCATGGGAGGTGGTAATGCCGTAGCCCTGCATGATGTTGTCGCGCCCATTGACCAGATTGACCAACAACCGGCCCTGGGTCAGTTGGTCAAACGTGAGCGCTTGTTGGGCCAATAACTTGGCCGGGACCATGCGCGAATAAAAAGAAATCAGGAACTTGATGCGCCGGGTGTAACTGGCCGCAAACGAGGCCGATATAAAGGGATCATTCGGCCAAGTTGCAACATGCGCCCCATAAAACCCGCCCTGCTCTATGGTTTGCGCCAGCGCTCGATAACGCTCGAAATCAATCGGATATAACCCGCCCGGGCACCACGGATAAGTACCGTCGGCAAAGCTCAAATACCATAAAACTTTCAGGGCCACGGGAGTCTTCCTCTGTTCAGATTGGGCGAAGACTAATGAGCCTGTTTCGTGGCTGTCAACGCAGTACGCGGCTTAAATTTAAAGTCATAAGCTTATGTATTTACGGCATATGGACAGCTTTTTTATATCACTATCGTTAGTGATAAATGTGATTTTGATTATAAGCACGGCCTGCGTACGCTGATCACCACAGGAAACAACCGTCGCCCTTGCGGATTTCCACATCCCCGTAAACATGACGACAGACGTTTCAATAAACCCATGAAGAAGACCACTTACGCCTTACCGTTAACGCTGTTCAGCCTGCTATCCATCACCCAACAGACCCAGGCGGCTGAAGCCGATCCGGGTGATTACATTGCCGCGCCACCGGGTACTGATCTGGGGCTGTTGTATTACCAACATTCGTCGGCCGACACTTACCGCGATGCGTCGGGTAATAAAGTCGACGGCAGTAATCGGTTCAGGTCTGACATTGGCATTTTGCGTTACGTGCATTTTATGGAGGTGTTCGGCTACACGATTGACCCGCAAGTGGTGTTGCCGTTCGGGCAGTTGCATGACGCCAAAATCGGCGGCCAGTCCATTGATGGCAACAGCGGTATCGGTGACGTGCAACTGACCTCGACGGTGTGGTTGGTGAACAACCCGCAGGCGCGCCGCTGGTTTGGTATTTCGCCGTTTATCGTCGCGCCCACCGGCACTTACGATAAGCACGAAGCCTTCAACCTGGGTGAAAACCGCTGGAAGGGCATTGTGCAGGGCGGCTTTGTGCAGGGCTTCGGGCAATACTGGAGCTGGGACTTGATCGGCGACATCACCTGGTACGGTAAAAACACGGACGCCGGTGGCGGTGATCAGACGCTCAAGCAAGACCGCTCTTACCAGGTGATCAACTGGTTGAGTTATCACCCGACTGACACCTCCCATGTGTCGATCGGCTACTCCCACACCTGGGGCGGCGCGCAACAGCTGGACGGCGTGGACAACGGCACCCACACCCGGGTTGATCAGTGGCGCGCACTGTACGCCACCAACGTTACTGCCAAGGATCAGGTGCAAGTGACACTGGCCAAAGACCTGAACGTTCGCGGCGGGTTTGAACGCGACTATCAACTGAATTTGCGCTTGGCTCATGTGTTTTAAAACGAGAGAAAACCTGTAGTCGCTGCCAAGCATTTGGCTGCGATGGGTTGCGCAGCGACCCCAAACGGCGGCCCTGCTGCCCGCATCGCAGCCTTCGTACCTCGTCAGCGACTACAAAAAAATTGCGCTCAACTGTTTATCAACGAAGGTGTTTATGAGCTATCACTCCCCTGCCCTTGCTGCCCCGACTATTGAGTCTGTGATCGCCACGCACGCGGCGCTGCGGGCCAATACGCCGCTGGTGCAGTGCCTGACCAATGTGGTGTCGGCCAACTTTATGGCCAATGTGCTGCTCAGCGCCGGTGCCGCGCCAGCGATGGTCGACAACCCGGAAGAAGCCGCCGATTTTGCGCGCATCGCCGGGGCGGTGCTGATCAATCTCGGCACGCCGAACACGGCGCAGGTCGAAGGCATGCGCCTGGCCGTGGCCGCCGCCCATGACGCCGGGCGCCCTTGGGTGCTGGACCCGATTGGTGCAGGCGGGCTGGCCTGGCGTGGTTCGGTGGCCGCGCAGTTGCTGGCGTTCAAGCCAGCGGTGATTCGCGGCAATGCCTCGGAGATCATCGGGCTGGCCGGGCTGGGCAGCCATGCCCGTGGTTTTGACACCTCCAACGACCCGGCACAGGCGGTGCCCGCCGCCGTGCAGTTGCTGGAGCACACTGCCGCCGTGTCGGCCTCGGGCGCCATTGACCATGTAGTGGGCTGGGTCGCTGATGCACAAAACCCGCCGCGCCCGTGGCTCATCAAGATTGCCGGTGGCAGCGCCTGGTTGCCCAAAGTGACCGCGTCGGGTTGCTCGCTGGGTGCGCTGGTGGCGGCGTACACCGCCGTGGCCAGCGATTACCTGACCGCGCTGGTGAGCGCCCATGTGCACTTTGCCCTGGCCGCCGAACTGGCTGAAGCCACCGCCAAAGGGCCCGGTTCGTTTGCCACGGCGTTTATCGACGGGCTGGATGCGGTGGATGCCGACCTGATCCGCGCCAAGGCCCGGTTTGAGGCCTCAGCGCTGTAAATACGAGCTGTAGGAGCGAGCTTGCCTCGCGATCTTTTAACGATCAAAAGATCGCGAGGCAAGCTCGCTCCTACAGGGTTTTTGGCTTTTCAGGACAGGTATATGACCCGCCCGTTACTCAGCCTTGATGCGCTGTTGGCCCAACCCGATCACTGGACCGTGCTGGAAGCCAGTGCCACAGGGTTGCGCGAGCCTTTTGCCGCTGGCCACTTGCCGGGGGCGCGCTTGGCCGATCTGGCCAATCAGTTGTCGGACCCGTCGGCGCCGTTCCCTTATACACGGCCCGATGCCCAGGCCTTCATCACGGCGATGCGTGCGCTGGGGGTGAGCAACCAGCGCAAGGTGGTGATCTACGATCGCGAAAACGGCATCTGGGCCGCACGGGTCTGGTGGCTGCTGAAAAGCTTCGGCCACAGCCAGGTCTTTGTACTGGAGGGCGGCTTGCGCGCCTGGCTCGCTCGCGGGCTGGCGCTGGACACCACGCCCGAAGCCAACAGCCCCGGCGACTTCACGGCGGTGGATACACCGGGGTATTTCGTCGATCGCGCGTATGTGCAGCAGGTACTGGCCGGGCAACACAACGCCCGTTTGCTCAACGTGCTGCGCCGCCCGGTGTTTCGCGGCGAAGAAAGCAAATACGCACGCCCGGGCCATATCCCGACCAGCCTCAACCTGCCGTATATCGAGCTGACCGACCCGCACACCTACACCTTTATCCCGCGCCCCGCCCTGCTGGCAGCGTTGCAGACGTTTATCGAAAGCCCGCAGGTTGAGTGGGTGCTGTATTGCGGCAGCGGCATCACGGCGGCGGGGTTTGCCCTGGCCCTGGCGCTGGTGGGCGTTGAACACGTGAGCGTCTACGACGGCTCGCTGTGCGAGTGGTCGGCTGACCCGGCATTGGCGATGGACCTCGAACCGATTTCGAACCCTTGAATCAGGAACACGACTGATGGCAATTAAAGCACTGTGGTACCTCAGCATGGCCGACGGTCATTACCCCTGGATGGAGGACGGCATCTACCCGGTGGATTTCGACCGCTACCGCCGACTGGCCGAGACCATCGACCAGGGCGGTTTTTATGGCGCGCTGGTAGCCACATGGCCCAACGACCCGCTGGTGTCCGCCACTTCGGTGGTGGGCTTTACCCAAAAAATGCGTTTTCTGGTGGCCGCCTACGCCGGCATGACCGCGCCCAAGTTGCTGGCCGAACAAGCCCTGACCTTTGAAAAACTCAGCGGCGGGCGTTTGCTGTTCAACCACATCAATGGCCGCGAAGAACGGGCCAAAACCTACAACCTCACCGCCGGTCACGACGACCGCTATAAAAGCGCCGAACATTACTGGAAGGCATTTCAGGAACACTATCTGGCGGGTAATCCGTCGCTGTTCCCCAACACCCGTTTCAGCCTCGAACCTGTGCAAGCGGGCGGCGTGCCGCTGTGGGGCACGGGTGAGTCCCAGGCCGGTGTTGAACACGCGGGCAAAGTGGTCGATGTGTACCTGCTGATGCTGCGTGAAATCTCGATCATCAAGGACCGCTTCGACGCCGCCCGCGCTTCCGCCCATAGCCAGGGCCGTGAGTTTGCCGACATGGGCGCGCTGGCCAGCGTGACCGTGCGCAAGACCCGCTCCGAGGCTGAAAAGGCCTTTTATGCCCTGTTCGAAACCACCGGCGTCGACCTGCTGCGCAGCAAACTCGAAGAAGTGGTGGCCCGGCGCAGCAAGGGCGAACAAACCCTGGCCAGCTACCGCGCCCCGGATGCGCAGCGCCAGGAATGGGTGGATTACATCCTCAAGGGGCAACTGCCGCCGCTGGAGTCGCTGCGCCTGGAAAACAGCCTGTTTGCCGGGATGAGCGCCTGGTCGTCGCTGGACATCTTCGGCACCGGCTCATCGGCGGCGTACCTTGTGGGCGACGCAGACGCCATTGCGCAGAACGTCGAGGCGTATCACCAACAGGCCGGGCTGAGCGCGCTGATTCTGTCGGGCTGGCCGCTGATTGACGAAGCAAAACACGTGGCCGAGTTGCTGATACCGAAGCTGAACGAGATCGGCTGAATCCCCCCTGTGGGAGCGGGCTTGCTCGCGATGCAGGCAATGCGGTTTTTCAGATCAACCGTGGCGATGCCATCGCGAGCAAGCCCGCTCCCACATCAAACCAGTCTTACAAAGATGTACAGCCGGCAATTGCTTTTTCACGCAAGCACAAAAGATAATGAGATTAGTTACCATTCATTTCAGGTGTGCACGTGCTCAGCCCCGGCGATTCCCGATCTGTCCTGACCGACTTATACAGCGATCATCATCGCTGGTTGCGTGCGTGGCTCTATCGCCAGTTGAATTGCCCGCATGATGCCGCCGACCTGACCCAGGACACGTTCGTGCGCGCCCTCACCTCGCGCCAGCTCACGGCGTTGCAGGAGCCCCGGGCGTTTCTCACCACCATCGCACGCAACCTGCTCAACAACGTGTTTCGCCGACGCATGCTGGAGCGCGCCTATCACGAAGAGCTGGCGGGCCTTGAGCCCGAGTTCATGCCATCTGAAGAAGACATGGCGCTGGTGCGTGAAGCGCTGGAACTCATCGATCAGTTGCTCGATGGCCTGCCGAACCGCGCCCGCCATTGTTTTTTGTTGCACCGCCTGGACGGGTTGACGCAGCCGCAGATCGCTCACGCCATGGGCATTTCCCTGGCCACGGTCGAGCGCGACCTGCGCCGGGCATTTTTGCACTGCCTGAACACCCCGCAAGCATGAGCGCCCGTCAGGCCGATGAGGCCAACCGCGCGGCGGTGGACTGGCTGCTGCGCCTTGAATCGGCGCAGGCGGGCAGCGCCGGTCAGCAAGCCTTCGAGCATTGGCTAAACGCCGACCCTGAACATGCCCGCGCCTGGCAGCGGGTCAACACGCTGTTGAGCACGCCGCTGTCAGCGTTGCAGGAAGCCGAACGGCGCAGCCCCGGCCAATTGAAAGTCGCCAGTGACAGCCTGCGTTCGCTGCCTTCACCTTCACGGCGCCGAGCCGTGGGCGGCGGGCTGGCGCTGCTGCTGGGCCTGGTGACCGCGGGCGTGACCCAGCGCATCACGCCGCTCGGCGGGTTGCTGGCCGACCAGCGCACCGCCACCGGCGAGCGCCGCACGCTGACCCTGGCCGATGGCAGCCGCCTGAGCCTGGATGCGCGCACGGTGGTCGACATTCTGTTTGACGGGCTGCAACGCCGGGTGCTTCTGCACCAAGGCGCGGTGCAGGTCGACGTCGCCAAAGATGCCTCGCGGCCGTTTATTGTCGACTCCGGCGATGGCACGGTGCGGGCGCTGGGCACGCGGTTTATGGTGCGCAAAGACGACGGCGGCAGCCTGGCGTCGGTGCAGCAGCACAGTGTGCTGTTGACCAATCGTGCTGGCCGTCGGCAAACCATTGAGGCCGGGCAAGTGTTCGCCTTCACCGAACAGGGCATCGACCCTCAGACGCCGAGCTGGCGCAGCCGGGTTGACTGGGTCGAAGGCCGTATCGACGTGCGCGATGAACCGCTCGGGCAACTGATCGAGGCCTTGCGCCCCTATCGCGCCGGGCTGTTGCGCGTCAGCCCGCAAGCCGCGCAACTGCGGGTGTACGGGGTGTTTGCCCTGGACGACAGTGACCGCACCTTGCGTTCACTGGCCGAGACGCTGCCGGTGCAGGTGAACCGCCACGGCTTCTGGTTGACCACGGTGGATGTGCGTTCGGCCAACGTTTAAAAAAACTGAAAAAAGTTGAGGGGGTTTTGCGTAACGCGGGTCTTGGTTACTGAAAACACACCTATTACGAGCCCGCTTACATGCCCAACCTGCAGATTCGTCCTTGCCTGCTTGCCGCCGCGATCGCCCTGGCAACCGCTCCGTTTGTGTCCCATGCCCAGGCAGACCGCGACGCTGTTGCTGTCGCGCAAGCGTTCAACATCCCTGCAGGTGACCTTGGCGAAACCTTGAGCTACATCGCCCACCAGACGGGCGACATGTTGTCGGTCAACCCGTCATTGATTGCCGGCAAGCGCGCCCCGGCGGTGCAAGGCCAGATGAGCACCGCACAAGCCATCAATCAGGCCCTGGCCGGTAGCGGGCTGATTTTCAGCACCACCGCCAGCGGCGCCTACACAGTACTGCCGGGGGGCGCCCATGACTTGCCGGCCACCACCATCAGCGGCTCACAGTCCAGCTTCACCCAGGACAGCATCTCCAACGACAAAGGCTTTGTCGCACGGCGCTCCACCACCGCCACCAAGACCGACACCCCGCTGCTGGAAACTCCACAAGCGATCTCGGTAGTCACCCGTGAACAGATGGACAACCTGGGCGCGCAGAACCTGAGTTCGGCGCTGCGCTACAGCGCCGGTGTGAGTGCCGGGTTTTATGGCGATGACCCGCGTTATGACTGGCTAACTGTGCGCGGTTTCACCATGTCTCAGTTGGGTATGTTTCGCGATGGCTTGCGCTCATCCAACAACGGCATGTTCGGGCGCGCCGACTCTTATGGCCTTGAGCGCGTTGAAATCCTCAAAGGCCCGGCGTCGGTGCTGTACGGCCAAAACGCGCCGGGCGGGATGATCAACATCGTCACCAAGCGCCCCAGCGATGAGCCCTTTCATGAAGTGCAACTGGGTTACGGCAGCTTCGACAACAAGCAGGCGCGCCTGGACCTCAATGACGCCTTGAACGACAACGGCACTGTGCTGGGCCGCCTGACGATGAACGTGCGCGACAGCCAGGCGCAAATTGACCATGCCGTGGACGACCACGTGTACGTGGCCCCGGCTATCACCTTTCGCAACGACGACACGAGCCTGACCGTGCTCGCCAGTTATCAGCACGACACCAGCGGCTGGGGTACCTGGCTGCCGGCCAAAGGTTCGCTGGTGCGCGGGCCGACCGGGTATTTGTCGCATCACTTCTATGGTGGTGACCCGGACTTCAACACGTTCAAGCGTGATCAATACTCTTTGGGGTACCTTTTTGAACACCGCTTCAACGACACCTGGCTGTACCGCCAAAACGTGCGCGTCGACACCGGCAGCTACGATGCCAAGGCCGTGCGCAGCCTCGGTTGGATCGACCCGGACAACTCGGCTGTGTTGTTCCGTGATGCGGGCATTTACAAGCTCAACAGTGACGTCTACAGCTTCGATAACCAGTTGCAGGCGAACTTCGACACGCCGGGCATCGAGCACACCAGCCTGGTCGGTTTCGATTACACCTGGCAGCGCAGCAACAACCGTCAACTCAGCGGCCCTGCTTCACCGCTGGACTTGAACAACCCGGGTGCCGTGACCCCGACAGCCAAACCGACGGTGCCTTACCAGCGTGTGATTGATGTGGAGCAGATCGGCGCCTACGCCCAGCATCAGGTGAAGATTGACGATCACTGGATCGCCCGTGTTGGCGTGCGTCACGATCAAGCCAAAACTGACGTTGACGTGAACAACAATGGCCGCAAAGTCGGCGGCAACCTGGACCAAGGCGCCACCACCTGGCAGGCCGGCTTGTTGTACCTGTTCGATAACGGTTTGGCGCCGTACTACAGCTACGCCGAGTCGTTCTTGCCGACCACCGCGAACAGCGCCAACGGCAAGCCTTACAAGGCCACCACCGGCACCAGCCACGAACTGGGGATCAAGTACCAACCGCCGGGGAGCGACCTGCTGTTGACTGCGGCGGTGTTCGACATCGTGCAGAAAAACATGGTGACCACCGACCCGATCGACACGCGGATCATGATCCAGACCGGTGAAGTGGAATCCAAAGGTCTGGAGCTGGAAGGTAAGTACACGCCGACGCCGGGCCTGGACCTCACCGCCAGCTACAACTACCTCGATGCCCGCGTGACCAAAGACAACACACCGGGCAAAAAAGGCACTCGCTTCACCGACAGCTGGGGCACCACCAACCCGCGCCACAGCGCCTCGGCGTGGGCCGACTTCACCCACCAGGAAGGCCAGCTCAAAGGCTTGGGCTACGGGGTGGGCGTGCGCTACGTGAGTGGCCACCCGGACTACAACGACGACTACTCGCAAGTGCGCGAAACGCCCGGCTACACCCTGGTGGACAGCATGATCCACTACCAGTTGGACGCGCACTGGAACCTGCAACTGAACGTCGACAACGTGACCAATAAAAGCTACATCGCCAACAACTGCTACTTCCTGGACACCTGCTACTACGGCCCGCAACGGACCTTCCTGGCGAGCGCGCGTTATCGTTGGTAATGCCCTGTGAGCCTCTGTAGGAGCGAGCTTGTCTCGCGATCTTTTGATCGTTTAAAAGATCGCGAGGCAAGCTCGCTCCTACAGGGTGAGGTTCGCTAAACGTGACCTATTTTCGCTTGAGATTGTCAGAATCGTTACCCGACTGATCTTGGACAACCAACAAAAGGCCAGCCATGCCATTTGAAAAAAGCCTGAAAGCCACCCTGCTCGTGCTCCTTGCTGCCTCGCTAGGGGCTTGCCTGCCTTGGCCGCGTGAGCGCTCTGCTTACGCCGACCTGTGCCAGTCCGAGTATCAATTCAAGGTGCCGGGAGCGGACGGCAAGAAAACCATCATCCTCGAAACCTACTTATACGATCACACCGCGCAGTATTCAGATCGCCCGTTTGAGCAAGGTGTGTCCAAGACCTTCCCCGGTGAAACCTGGTCACGCAGGCACTTTTACATCCAGCTCATCGCCTACAACAAAGGCCGCATACGCCCGACGCGTTCAAGCAGTGGCGAGGCGCCCATCCCGATTCTCTACGACAGCCGTCAGGCCTACATCACCTTTGAAGACGGCTCACAGTTGAAAGCCCTGCCCGACGTGTACCTGGGTGACAAAGAGACCTACGACTACCCGCTGTATTACGAGAAATATGCGCGGACTTCGCCGTATGACATCAACAGCGATGAAGTGCACAGCCGTGTTCCGCGAATCACCAACAACAGCAGTTACGGCTCGGTCTATCTGATTTTCCCAACCGAAAAATTTGATGCCGATTCGAAATGGACGATCAACCTCGGCTCGATGGAGGTCGGCGGGCAAAAGGTCGATCTGCCACCGATGAAAACCTGCTATCAGCCGGTAAAAAAATGGATCGGCATTGAACCGCTGATGCGGCCGTAAACGCCCCACTCTGTAAAGAAAAAGCCCCGCCGAGCATTGCCCGGCGGGGCTTTTTAACTTACCGCCCCCAGCACGCGGCCATCCAGCCGCCCATGGGGTGCAACCGCTCAGACACGGCGGCGTATTTAGGGTTGAGCAACGTCGCCATGGCATACAGGCCGGTCGCCGACTGCGGGTTCCACAGGCCTGAGAACCCGCTCTCCCCCGCCTCGCGACGCTGGTCATCGAACTTGACGTGGGAGTGCACGAATTCTTCGTGGGTCTTGTCACCCTTGGCGTAAGGTGCGAGCCAGTCCAGCGCGTTCTCCAGGCTGGCGTCTGAAGCGCCCTTGAACACCAGCCAGTTTTGCCCGCGCAGACGCGCTGCCACGGCGGCCCGGGTCAGTGGCTCCAGGTCGTAGACCACATAGTGCAAGGCATCACGTTGCTCGACATCCACCGTTGAACCGCCCGGCCGCAGATTGCGCCCCAGTTGCTCAATAAACTGCGCCCGCGCCCGGGCAAACATGGCTGGATCCTCCAGCGCCACCGCTGACAGCGTCGCCAGCTTCACGCGGTGCGAGTTCCAGTTATTGATCCAGCGGCCATCACCCGGCTTGAAATTGTGTTCCATCTGATTGAGATAACCCTCACCCAACTCGCGGATAAAGCGCTGCGCCACAGCGCGCACCGGCGGCGGTAAATCTTCGCGGGTCATGGCATAGGCATCGATGTAAGCGTCCAGCCCGGTTTCATCTACCGGATTAAAGCTGGGCTTGTAGCGCGTACCCCAATCGTTGAGCAACCGCGACAGCGCTGCCAGATCAGCGGGTTGGTGCTGTTTTTGCCATAGCAGCGCCAAGTCGCGCATCAGCGGCCAGTCCTTCTTGGCCTCAAGGCTCTGATCACGAATGCCCTGATGCGGCAGCGTCCCTTCGGTGTGCACCCGCTCAATAGCCCGCGATTGCGGCAACAACTGTTTATTGACCTCATTGCGTAACTGCCCGAGCGGCCCCGAGTCGGTGTTCGTGCACCACGACGCCGCCAGGGTCGGGGCGCTCACCACGATGCTGAGCGCTAAAAAGAGCGGGTTGAGAATCGGCCGTTTGGTCATCGAAGGTCCTGAGAAAAGACGTCTGGTCAGTCGGAATTAGCCGTCTGTGGCGGGTTGGGACTCCTTGTTGAGAACTGTAGGTGACGGAAATTGAACGGCGGCTTACTGGGAGAGGGATTTCATGCGGGGAGCGCCGATTAGGGTCGCTGCGCAACCCATCGCAGCCTCGTACCTCGTCAGCGACTACAAGTTTTGGCGTACACACGCCCCGTAGCAGTTGCCGAGTTTAACGAGGCTACGTCTCCCGCAAACAACGCAATCCCTGTAGTCGCTGACGAGGCACGAAGGCTGCGATGGCATTAATCAGTCCACATCCCGCCTTGCCAGCCTGTGGCGATATTGCTAGTGTCGATTTATGACCAAATATTGCCTCACCTCGACTACCACCACCACGACCGCTAAAAGCGGAGCGTGCGAAGTGTCGTGAGCCAATAACAGACGAACCTCAAAGGCCCGCCAGCAATGGACAGGGCTTTTTTTATGCCCTTGTGTTGCTGGCTCATACGCAAGGAGATTCACCTCATGCACGCTCTATTGATACTCGATATGCAAGTGGGGCTGGTTCATGGCCCGGAAAAACCCTGGCGTGGCGAGGCGTTGCTGCAAACCCTGAACAGTCTGATGGACAAGGCCCGCAGCGCAGGAGCGCCGATTTTTCTGGCGCGTCATATCGGGCCGGTGGGTTCGCCCATCGAACCCGGCAGCCCGCTGACGATGATCGTGCAAGAACTGAAGCTTCAGGGTGGCGAGGTGGTATTCGAAAAACGCCGCCCTAATGCCTTTGCGATGACCGATCTGGCAGACAACTTACGGGCGCACGGGGCGACGGGTGTGGTGATCACCGGCATGAAAACTCAATACTGCGTCGACAGCACGTGCCGCGCGGCGCGTGACCTTGGCTTTGATGCGGTGCTTATTGCCGATGGTCATAGCTGTTCTGATACGCCGGTGATGAAGGCGCAGGATATTGTGGCGCATCACAACGCAACGCTTGACGGGCCGTTCTGCCGGTTGGTTCGGGCTGAGGAATGGCGTTTTTAGGTGAAAACCGCGCAATATTTGTAGTCGCTGACGAGGTACGAAGGCTGCGATGCGGGCCGCAGGACCGTCGTTTGGGGTCGCTGCGCAACCCATCGCAGCCTCGCCAAGCTCGTCAGCTCCTACAGGTTTTTTGGCGTACACGCCTCCCCCGTAGCAGTTGCCGAGTTTGACGAGGCTACGTCTCCAACAAACAACGCAATCCCGATGCGGGCCGCAGGGCCGCCATTTAGGGTCGCTGCGCAACCCATCGCAGCCTCGCCAAGCTCGTCAGCTCCTACAGGTTTTTTGGCGTACACGCGCCCCGTAGCAGTTGCCGAGTTTGACGAGGCTACGTCTCCAACAAACAACGCAATCCCGATGCGGGCCGCAGGGCCGCCATTTAGGGTCGCTGCGCAACCCATCGCAGCCTCGCAAAGCTCGTCAGCTCCTACAGGTTTTTGGCGTACACGCCCCCCCGTAGCAGTTGCCGAGTTTGACGAGGCTACGTCTCCAACAAACAACGCAATCCCTGTAGTCGCTGCCGAGGCACGAAGGCTGCGAAAGATCAAAAGATCGCGAGACAAGCTCGCTCCTACAGGTTTTTTGGCGTACACGCGCCCCTGTAGCAGTTGCCGAGTTTGACGAGGCTACGTCTCCCACAAACAACGCGATCCCGATGCGGGCCGCAGGATCGCCGTTGAGGGATCGCTCACGCCCTCTCAAACATATAAAAACCCAGAGGCCAGCTTACAAACATATGAATTTTTACAAATGTTTGACTGCTTTATGCTGCGCCCGCTTCTCGTAGGGGGAGGCGGTTCGTCGGGATGTCTGGGCAAGCAGGCCCTCGTCGGACACCAACGCCTGCGCCCTCTGCGCAGCCGACTATAGCCAGATCTTTGTGAATGCCGTGCACGGCATTCTGCCGGGAGCCAACCAATGAAAGCAGCACAGTACATCAACGCACAGTGGCTAGCGGGCGAAGGCGCCGAGCCGATCCGCGTGTTCGATCCATCCCTGGGCCAGCCGTTCGCTGAGCTGACGAGCGCCAGCGCAGCCCAAGTGGATCAGGCCATTGCGGCGGCGCGTGAGGCCCTGCCCGCCTGGCGCAATGTCGATGCATCGGTGCGTGCCGGTTACTTGAGGGGCTTTGCTGAGCAGCTCGAACAGCGCCGTGAGGCCTTGATCGCCCTGCAAATGCAGAACAACGGCAAGCCCCGGCACGAGGCCGTGGTTGATGTCGACGATGCTATCGCTACGTTCAACTATTACGCGACCCTGGCCGACGCGCTGGCGAGCAACCCGAACCCTGAAGTGCCGCTGTCGGTGCCCGGCTTTACCTCCCACACGCGGCTGGAGCCGGTGGGCGTTGTGGGTTTGATCGTGCCGTGGAATTTCCCGCTGGTGACCAGCGCCTGGAAGCTCGCCCCGGCCCTCGCGGCGGGTTGCACGGTGGTGCTCAAGCCGTCGGAGATCACCCCGCTGATCGAGCAAACCTACGGTGAAATTGCCGATGCCCTGGGCTTGCCGCCCGGCGTGTTGAACATCGTTTGCGGCAAGGCCGAGACCGGCATTGCGCTGAGCAATCACGCAGGCCTGGACAAGTTGTCGTTTACCGGCAGCAACGCGGTGGGCACGCAGGTGATGCACAGCGCTGCCGCCCATTGCCGCCCGATCACCCTGGAGTTGGGCGGCAAGTCGGCGATTGTGGTGTTTGAAGATTGCGACCTTGATCAGGCCGTGGAATGGATCGTGGCCGGGATCGCCTGGAACAGCGGGCAAATGTGCTCGGCCACCTCGCGCCTGCTGGTGCACGAGCGCATTGCCGATGCGCTGACCCAGCGTTTGCAGAGCGCTTTTGAGGCCCTGCGCGTGGGCAACCCGCTGACCGGTGAAGTCGATATGGGGCCACTGACCAGTCAGGCGCAATGGGCCAAGGTGAGCGAGTACTTTGCCATCGCCCGCGCCGAAGGGTTGCAGTGCGTGGCCGGTGGCAAGGCGTGGAGCGACCCCGGCTGGTTCGTCAGCCCGACCCTGTACACCGACGTGCCGTTGAACAGCCGCCTGTGGACCGAAGAAATTTTTGGCCCGGTGCTGTGCAGCCATCGCTTCAGTTCAGAAGACCAAGCCGTGGCGCTGGCCAACGACAGCCGTTTCGGTCTGGTGGCCACGGTGATCAGCGCCGACCTAGAGCGCGCCGAGCGGGTGGCGCAGGCGCTGGAGGTGGGCCACGTGTGGATCAACTCGATCCAGGCGGTGTTCGTTGAAACCTCCTGGGGCGGGACCAAAGGCAGCGGCATCGGTCGTGAACTGGGGCCTTGGGGGCTGTCAGCCTTTCAATCGGTCAAGCACGTGACCCGCTGCCTGGGTTAAAGCCCGTGCTCAAGCAGCAGATCGGCGATAAAGGCACGCACCGCCTCGCTTTGCGGGTGCCCGGCATGGGTGATCATGCTGTGCCGAACGTCGTAGCGTAACGTCGCTGGCTGCAGGGCACGCATGTGCCCGCTCTGCAGCCAGACCTGGGCGTAGTGAGTGGGCAGATACCCCAGATGGGTGCCGGCCAGCACGCCATGGACCACCGCCTCCATGTGATGCGCCGTGGCCGAGGCGCGATCCGGGATGATGGGCAGCACCTGATCGACCGGCAGGAAACCATGGCGAATCCAGTCACAGGCCTGAAGCTGCGCATGGCTGGGCGAGCGGATTGCGAACAGCGGGTGCGCCTGACCGCAGAAAATCCCGATCTCTTCCGAGTACAGCGGCTGATACGTTAAGGTCGGCAGCGGGCGGCTGAAATACGAAATGGCGATGTCCAGTTGGCCGTCAATTACCGCCCGCTCAAGCTCCGTGGGCGAGTTCACGAAAATGTGCAAATGCATGTCGTGTTCACGCTGATAAAAGCGCGCAATGGCGGCATCGACCCGAGCTGTCGGCAACGTCGCGATATTGTCCGCCAGCCCCAGATACAGATCCCCCACCAGCCGCCCGGCAAGGTCCTGGGCCTCATTGCGAAACGCATCCACCGCCCCGAACAGCACCGACGACGCCTTGAGAATGCGCTGGCCTTTTTCGGTCACGCGAAAGCCGCCTTTGCCGCGCTCACAAATGCGGTAGCCCAGACGTTTTTCCAGCCCGGAAATGTGCGTGCTGATGTTCGACTGGCTCATGTTCAACTCAGCCTGAGCCGCCGTAAACCCACCGCACTTGACCACCGTGGCGAAGATACGCAGCAGGCGCAAATCCATGTCCGTAACGTTTCTGATCACAGGGGTTCTCGATGGGGGGGCGGGTTTGTGCAATGTGTGGGAGCGGGCTTGCTCGCGAAGGTCGTTAACGATGACGTGTATTTACCGAGTAAATGAGGCGTTCTGAAGACCATCGCGAGCAAGCCCGCTCCCACTCTTGAGCAGTGTTGCTCTTAAGTGAACAGCAGGGCCTTAGTATCGGGGACCGACCAACGCCGGGGCAATGGCCGGGATGGAGGGCAGATTCTGGATTGACAAACAAACTGTGATCACATATCACTGTATTTGCATTTCTCAGCAGGCGTTCGCCGCTCAGCAGAACGCCCAAACAACAATAAGACAGGTAAAACGCTATGAGCATTGTGAAACGACTCACGCCTTATTCCGGGTTGAAAGTGCTGATTTCCGGGGGCGCGGCCGGTATTGGTGAGGTGATTGCTGCGGCCTATCTGGAGACCGGGGCCAAGGTACATGTGTGTGATGTCAGCGAGCAGGCGGTGCTGGCCTTCCGCGAGCGCTACCCGCAAGCGCTCGCCACCCAAGCCGACGTGTCAAACCCGGCCGAGGTCAAGCGGGTGTTTGAACTTCAGCGCGAGTGGGTCAATGGCCTCGATGTGCTGATCAACAACGCCGGCATCGCCGGGCCCACCACCGGCATTGAAAAAATCACCGAGGATGAGTGGGAGCAGTCGATCAATATCAACCTCAATGCCCAGTACCGTTTCGCGCATCATGCGGTGCCGCTGCTGGCTGAATCCGATCATGCACACATCATTCATATTTCGTCGGTGGCCGGGCGCTTGGGGTATGCCTGGCGCACACCGTATGCGGCGACCAAGTGGGCCATTATCGGGTTGATGAAATCGTTGGCGGCGGAGTTGGGCGACCGGGACATCCGGGTCAATGCGCTGCTGCCCGGCATCATCGAAGGCCCGCGCCAGGATCGCGTGATCCGCGACCGCGCAAAGCAATTAGGCATCTCCGAACCCGAGATGCTGAAGCAAACATTGAACAAAATCTCCCTAGGGCGCATGACGCCCCCGGACGATGTGGCCGCCATGGCGCTGTTCCTCTGCTCGCCCGCCGCGCAGAACATCACTGGCCAAGCCATCAGCATCGACGGCAACGTCGAATATCTCTGAGCCCCCTTTGCAGCAACGGCTTGCCAGCAGCCCGCTGGCGAGCCGTGTTTAAGGGCCTTTGAAACCTGTTTTATGCCCCCGCGGCCAATTGTCTGACAATCGCTAAAATAGTCTTGTGATCTGTGATCACAGCGAATACCATCCGTTTCAAACCACACCGGCATCGACGAGATACACGGTGTGGATGCGCCAGCTAAAAGCGCAACTCCTGACCATAAATACAAAAATGTGGAGAACAGCATGCAACGACCATCCTCCCCTGAGCGTGGCCCCGTCGCCATTGTCGGCGCCGGATTGATTGGCAGAGCCTGGGCCATCGTGTTTGCGCGGGCGGGCCACCCCGTGCGCCTGCACGATATGGACCTGCACACCCTGCAAAGCAGCCATGCGTACATCGAAGCACGGCTCGGTGAACTCGCCGAATTTGACCTGATTGATGAAGCCCCCGGCACCGTGCTGGCGCGCATTACCTGCGTTGCCGATTTGGCAGAGGCACTGCGTGACGTGGTGCTCGTGCAGGAAAACGTGCGGGAAACCGTCGAGGCCAAAATCGAGATTTTCAGCCAACTGGACGCGCTGGCCCCCAAAGACGCGCTTCTGGCCAGTTCGACCTCATGGCTACCGGCGTCGGAGTTCACTAAAGACCTGCCAGGGCGAGCCCGCTGCCTGGTGGCGCACCCGACCAACCCGCCCTACCTCATCCCGCTGGTAGAACTGTGCCCGGCGCCCTGGACTTCGGCGGATGTGATGCTCCGCGCCCACGCGCTGTACAGCGCAGCCGGGCAAAGCCCCGTGACGTTGTCCCGTGAGATCTACGGCTTTTTGCTCAATAGGGTTCAGGCCGCAGTGCTCAACGAGTGCTTCAACTTGCATGAAGACGGCCTGGCCAGCGCGGCAGACATTGACCGCGTGCTTAAAGAAGGACTGGCCCTGCGCTGGTCGTTTATGGGCCCCTTCGAAACCATCGACCTCAACGCCCCGGCGGGCGTGCAGGATTACGCCCGCCGCTACGGCCAGCAGTACCGGCACACCGCAGCGTCGCAACAGACGTTCAGCTGGTCGGACGAAGCGGTTGCCCGCGTGGACGAAGAGCGCCGCCGCACCCTTGAGCTTGAAGACATCAACCAGCGCTCAGCCTGGCGCGACAGACGCCTGATGGCCCTGGCCGCGCACAAGCGTCATGCCCCGGACGCCTGATCGCGGCTTGATCCTGAACAACAAAACCAATACACCCAGGAGATCACCATGGCTCGTAAAGTCATCATTACCTGCGCTGTGACCGGCGCCATCCACACCCCGTCCATGTCCCCTTACCTGCCGGTGACACCGGGGCAGATTGCCGAAGCCGCCATTGGTGCGGCCGAGGCTGGCGCGGCAATCGTCCACCTGCACGCCCGCAACCCGGTAGACGGCAGCCCTTCGCAAGACCCGGAACTGTTCAAACAATTTTTGCCGGCCATCAAAGAAGCCAGCGATGTGGTGATCAACCTGACCACCGGCGGCGCACCGACCATGTCGCTTGAGGACCGGCTGCGCCCGGCGCATCAGTTCAAGCCCGAAGTGGCGTCGCTGAACATGGGCACGATGAATATGGGCCTGTACCCCATGCTTAATCGCTTCAAGGAATTCAAACACGCCTGGGAGGAACCCTACCTGGCGGGCAGCCATGACCGTATTTTCAAAAACACCTTCACCGACATTGCCCACATCCTGGAGTCGTGCAGCGAAAACGGCACGCGCTTTGAGATCGAGTGCTATGACATCGGGCATCTGTACACGGCGGCGCACTTCATTGATCGCGGGCTGATCAAGCCACCGTTTTTGATCCAGTCAGTGTTCGGCATTCTGGGTGGCATTGGTGCTCACCCCGAAGACGTGCTGCACATGCGCCGCACCGCCGACCGGCTGTTTGGCGACGACTACCAATGGTCGGTGCTGCCGGCCGGCAAGCAGCAAATGAGCATTGGTGCGCAGTCGGCCACCCTGGGCGGGCACGTGCGCGTGGGCCTGGAAGATTCGCTGTGGGACGGGCCAGGCCAGTTGGCCAAAAGCAACGCGGAGCAAGTGTCGCGCATGCGCACGATCCTCGAAGGTCTCTCACTGGAAGTGGCGACCCCTGACGACGCGAGAGAAATCCTCAAGCTCAAAGGTGGCGACAACGTCAACTTCTAAGCACCGGCACTCACCTGACTAAAAACAATAGAGAGGATATTGCTGGCACTGACGGGCGCTGAACACCCACAGCGCCCTGGAACCCTATCCTCATGAGGAGACCTGAGCCATGTTCGCAACGACCCATACAAAAACAGAAAAGGGACAGTCGCTGAACGCTTTAATGTTTCGCAAGTTAATGCCGATGTTGATTTTTGCTTACGTCATCAGCTTTTTGGACAGGACCAATATTTCGCTGGCCAAAACCCACATGGCCGTCGATTTGGGGATCTCCGCGGCGGCCTATGGTTTTGGCGCCGGGCTGTTCTTCCTCACCTATGCCCTGATGGAAGTGCCCAGCAATTTGATCATGCACCGCGTGGGCGCGCGGCTGTGGATCACCCGGATCATGATCACCTGGGGCATCTTGTCGGCGGGCATGGCCTTTATCACCGACGAGACGACTTTTTACATCGCCCGTGCCCTGTTGGGCGCTGCGGAAGCGGGGCTGTTTCCGGGCGTGATGCTGTACCTCACCTATTGGTTCGGCAAAGAGCAAAGAGCGCGGGCCAGCGGTTACTTTTTGATCGGCGTGTGCCTGGCCAACATCATCAGCGGCCCTATTGGCGGGCTCTTGCTGGAAATGGACGGCATCATGGGCTGGCATGGCTGGCAGTGGCTGTTCTTTCTGGAAGGCATCCCGGCGGTGCTGTTTTCGGTGGTGATCTGGAAAAAACTCCCGGACAAACCCTCCAAGGCCAGTTGGCTGACCAAGGAGCAAGCCGATGAAGTCGAGCAGGCCCTCAAAAAAGAAAACGATGAAGAAATCGCCTCGGGCAATGTGGGCCATTCCTTTAAGGGCGTGTTCAAAATCCCCCAGTTGTGGCTGGCCATTGCGGTGTACTTTCTGCACCAGATCAGTGTGTATTCGGTCATCTTCTTTTTGCCGGGCATCATCGGCACTTACGGCGGGCTGACGTCGGTCGAGATCGGCCTGCTCAACTCAATCCCCTGGATAGCGGCCGCGCTGGGCGCCGCCTTTTTGCCTAAATACGCCACCACGCCCAAGCTGTCGCGCAAGATCATGTTTGGCGGTTTGATCCTGATGTCGGCTGGCCTGACCCTGGCCGCCTATACGCCGCCGATGATTGCTCTGATCGGCTTTACCCTCACCGCCTCGATGTTCTTTGTCGTGCAGCCGGTGGTGTTCCTCTTCGCCAGCTCCAGGCTCGCCGGAGCCGGCATGGCGGCCGGGCTGGCGCTGGTCAATACCTGCGGCATTACCGGCGGCTTCTTTGGGCCCTCCCTGCTGGGGTTTGTCGAGCAAACCACCGGGAGCACCAAAAACGGGCTGATCATTGTTGCCGCGCTGCTGACCCTCGCCGCCTTCCTGAGCACCCGCCTGCGCCAAGCCCAGGAATCTGCCTCTACACCACGGGACAACATCGTATTGCCCCACGTCGCACCGTGCCTGACTGAAAACTCGAGGATCAAATGAACACTCTGTCCCTGGCCCGTGCGCCGCACAGAGGTAAACGCCCATAAAAAAACGAGGCGGACTGTTCAGTCCGCCTCGTTTTTTTGCATCTGCCGCCGGGTTAATCCGCGTCGACAGGCTTGATCGCATCCGCCACCACCAGCGCACCGGTGTTCACAATAAATTCAGCGGCACTCTTGATGTCGCCTTGCAACGCCTCACACGCCGCTACCGGATCGCGCGCCTTCAGGGCCTGCACCAACGCCGCATGGTGACTGGCCTGCACGCGCTGAATCACTCGCTCGGTGCCAGAACGCAAATCGTAATTGAGGATTGGCCCGATCCGCAGCCACAGCGACTCAACAATCTGCAACAAAATCGGCATGTCCGCCTGGCCATAAATGGCGAAGTGCAATGCTTTGTTCAGCGCGATAAGCCGCGACTCGTCGGGCGGGTTCTGTGCAAACTCTTGGCAAAACGCATCGTGAATCCCTTGAATCTCCTGCAATGCCTCAGCACTCACCAACTGCGCCGCACGAGCCGCCGCCTGCCCTTCCAGGTTCAGCCGAATGCTGGTGATCTCGCGAAACTGGCTGACCGTCAGCACCGGCACCCGGATATACCGATTGGCCGCCATCTCCAGCGCCTGCTCAGCGACCAGCCGATGCACCGCCTCACGCACCGGCATCACACTCACGCCCAGCGCATCGGCAATGGACCTGAGCGACAGCTTCTCGCCGGGCATGACACGGCCACTGATCAGCAGATCACGAAGCTGGGAATAAACGTCCGCACTGAGAGTCTGGCGGATCATGGGCGACACGAGTTTGGATAGATTCATGGGCGAGGATTATAGGCGGATTGGGGCGTTGGGTGTAGGTGGTTGGAGGGGGTGTGATCACAGTTTTTGGGGGGGATGGCTGAGCGTGCTGAACAGGCCGTCGGAGGGTATCTGCGTACGAAAACAGGCCTGATGCCGAATAAACATCTGTAGACGCGGTCACAGCAACACTTATGGAGAGGAAGGGACCCATGTCGACACGCTCAACACTCTGCTTACTGCTGTTGCCAATGTTCGCAGGTTGCCAGTATCTACCCCACACGGATTACTTCGTCGCTCCGGCCAATGAGCCGAATCCGGCATGGATCCGGGTCGTCAACTTCACCCAGCATGCGGCCATTTATCAATCGGCAAACGGTGTGAAGACGGGGGGCGTGGTCCGTACCGGGCCTCTCCCATTTATCCATACCCAGGACATTGGCATGCCCAAAGCGGGGCAAAATCTGACCTGGGACTACTATGAGTCAACGCTTCGGCCGGGTCTCGAAACGAGTGTCTACATGTCGTGGGAGGGTACGCGTACCCGGACTTGTTTTGTCACAACGACCTTCACTCCAGAAGCCGGGAGCTACTATCAGTTCCTCCTCACGTCAGGCGACGGTGGGACCTGCACGCTTTACCCCACCCTGATCGAGCGAGATAAAGACAGCACAGGCTGGCATTTAGTCCCCAACAAGGACGTGACCTACAAGTACGACGGCCCCACAGCCAAGAGCTTCTATACCAACAGCCAGTTCGAAGATCCCAACTACCAGCCACCGCCCGAGCGCTATCCCGGCATAGATGTCAGGTAGGCGATTGAAGAAGTCATGCTCCTGCTTGGCCCGCGGCAAAATCGGCGGCGCACATCGGGGGATTACCAGATCGATATCGTCGTACTTCAGGATGCAACAGGACGAGCCATTCGCCGACTGGCGCCGGGTGGCTGGCCGGTGATGCGCTTAAAGGCACGACTGAAGGCCGCTTGAGAGGTGTAGCCCAGACGCTGCGCCACGGCCTCAATGGGCAG
Organism: Pseudomonas helleri; assembly: GCF_001043025.1. GTDB lineage: Bacteria > Pseudomonadota > Gammaproteobacteria > Pseudomonadales > Pseudomonadaceae > Aquipseudomonas > Aquipseudomonas helleri. Next base: position 237,891 of record NZ_JYLD01000009.1, read on the forward strand.
GCGCTCAAGACTTAGCCATTGACTGGCGAGACGCATCCGCAGCTCCGTTGCATAGCGCAGCGGGGGGATGCCGATAGTCGCCTGGAAGCGTTCCGCGAAGACTGAGCGAGAGGTATTACAGTGCGCTGCCAGCTGCGCGACGGTCCAGTCGCGCGCGGGCTCCCGGTGCAAGGCCAGTAGCGCACTGGCCAGCCTGGGGTCGCGCAATGCGGCCACCAACCCTGAGGCGTTGCCGCAGGCGCACTCAACCCAGCCACGAACGATCATCGCCGCCACTACGTCAGCGAGGCGAGCGAGTATGCCTGCGAAGCCGATGCGCGCAGAGCGGACTTCGCGCTCCATGGAAGCAAGAATCGGCATAAGCCCAGGGTAACGTTGCCCCCTAGCATCAATCAGCATCAGATCTGGCATCAGTCCGCCAAGGCCTTGCAAGCTTGTGAGTTCGAACTCCATGCAGGCACTGAAGATAATGCTACTGGGGCCGACATCGGCACCGGGGGACGCATCCACGGCACAGATCGCGTCGCCAAGAGAGACCGCGTCGAAGCTGCTGATGTCTTGGGCGGGTACATCCTGGTTTGAGAACAGTTGATGGGCTTCACCCTGGGCGATGAATACGGCGTTGCCGGCCGACAACTCGTACACAGTGCCGTCCTCCGTACGCAGGGCGGCGGTACCCACGGCGAGGAAGTGGAAGTAGGCGTGCCCTGGTTTGGCAGCAAAACCCAGCCCGAATGAGGGACCGGCCTGGATGCGATGGTACTTGACGCCCCGCAGGCGCATGCCGCGCAACAGCTCGTTGATAAGGTCGGACGATAAGACGAACTGATCCTGGGATGTCATGTCGGGGTTTCGGTCAAAAACTAAAGATTTTGCATCATAGAACATCCTTACCTGCATCCATAGACTTCTGGTTGAGATAACTTCCAGAGGTATTGCGTGATGAGTAATGGGGTGTGTGACGTTGTAACTGATGCGCGCGTTGGCAACGAAGCTGATTTAGAGCCCGCGACACCGGCATGGATGGCGGTATTTTCGCTGGCGATGGGCGTGTTTGGATTGTTGACCGCGGAGTACCTTCCGGCCAGCTTGCTGACGCCGATGGCCGCTGAACTGGGGGTGTCGGAAGCCTTGGCCGGGCAGGCGGTGACCGTGACGGCAGTCGCGGCGCTGTTCTCAGGGTTACTGCTGCCCGGCTTGACGCGAGGGATCGACCGGCGAGTGGTATTGCTGGGCTTTTCCGTGCTGATGATTGCCTCCAACTTGCTGGTGGCTTTCTCTTCCAGCTTGATGGTGCTGCTGATCATGCGGATTTTGCTGGGTATCGCACTGGGCGGTTTCTGGAGCATGGCGGCGGCCGTGGCGATGCGCCTGGTGCCGACGACGCTGCTGCCGCGGGCCCTGTCGATTATTTTCAGCGGTATTGCAGTGGGTACGGTGGTCGCGGTGCCGCTCGGCAGTTATTTGGGCGGGCTGTATGGCTGGCGCAGCGCGTTTGTGGCGGCCGCCGCCGTAGGGGTAGTCACGCTGGTTTTCCAGCTTTTCACCCTGCCACCTCTGGCTCCGCGCAGACCTGCGCGCTTAAGAACGGTGCTTGAAGTGCTGCTGCGTCCGGGCATTGCCGTGGGTATGTTGGCTTGCGTGCTGGTGCATACAGGGCACTTCGCGTTGTTCACCTACATCCGGCCGTTTCTGGAAAGCACATCCGGCGTGGGGGCTGAAGGATTGGCGCTGATGCTGCTGGGGTTCGGCGCGGCTAACTTCGTCGGCACGCTGTTGGCAGGCTGGCTGCTTGAAAAAAGCCCGCGCGGGACGATGGTGCTGATGCCTGCGCTGGTCGGCGTTACAGCTTTAGCCTTGGTATGGCTGCCTGCTTCTGTGCCGGGTCAGGTGGTGTTATTGGCACTCTGGGGCATGGCTTTTGGCGGTGTACCCGTAGCATGGTCAAACTGGGTAGCCCGGGCGGTGCCAGATCAGGCTGAAAGCGCGGGAGGCATGGTGGTGGCATCGGTTCAGTCGGCGATCGCTGCGGGTGCCGCTGCCGGGGGCGCCATGTTCAGTTTCAGTGGCATCGACGGTGTTTTTGTCGCCGCCGGTATTCTGATGCTGTTGGCAGCCCTGTTGATCGGGATGCGGGTCAAGGTCCAAGCGCCAGGGCACGGCGCAGGAGAAAGTCCGGGCCTGCATCTTTAACCCGATCGGGCGGCCATGAAGGCACACTCGCCCCCTCCCTTTTCTGAAATTAATGAGAAATGCTCATAAACCCTTGCCGATTTAACCGTCTAGTCCCCACTCGCTAGGTCACCTACTGTTCTCCCAACGCCAAATGGGAGATCCACATGCACAAGCGCTCACTCGGAACAAGTTCACTCGAAGTGTCAGCCCTGGGCTTGGGTTGCATGGGCTTGAGCCATGGCTACGGCCCGGCGACTGACACACAACAAGCCGTTGCGCTGATTCGTTCGGCGGTTGAGCGAGGCGTCACGTTCTTCGATACCGCCGAGGTTTACGGCCCTTACCTGAACGAGCAAGTGGTAGGCGAAGCCTTGGCACCGGTGCGCGATCAAGTGGTCATCGCCACCAAGTTCGGCTTCACCTTCGGCGACGACAATAAGCAGCAGATTCTCAACAGCCGCCCCGAGCACATTCGGGTCGCGGTTGAGGGGTCGCTGCGTCGACTGAAGACCGATTACATCGATCTGCTTTACCAGCACCGCGTCGACCCGGACGTGCCGATCGAGGACGTCGCCGGGGCGGTAAAGGACTTGATTGCTGAAGGCAAGGTCAAGCACTTCGGCCTGTCGGAAGCCAGGGCGCAGACCATTCGCCGGGCGCACGCGGTACAGCCGGTCACCGCACTGCAAAGCGAATACTCGTTGTGGTGGCGCGAGCCTGAAAAAGAGATTCTGCCGACGCTGTGGGAGTTGGGCATCGGCTTCGTACCGTTCAGCCCATTGGGCAGAGGTTTTCTGACCGGCACGGTGTCGGCACAGACCACGTACGGCAGCGACGATTTTCGCAGCATCGTCCCGCGTTTCAGCCCGTCGGCACTGCAAGCCAATCAGGGCCTGGTGGTGCTGATCCGTCAGATTGCTGCGCAAAAGCAAGCGACCCCGGCACAAATCGCGCTGGCCTGGCTGCTTGCGCAGGCGCCGTGGATTGTGCCGATTCCGGGGACAACCAAACTGTCGCGCCTGGAAGAAAATCTCGGCGGCGCAGACATCACGCTTGATGCCAGCGAACTGAATGCCATTGATAGCGCATTGGCGCAGATCCGCATTGAAGGCGAGCGTTATCCAGAGGCCCTTAAGGCGCGTGTCGGTCGATGAGCACCGATCACGATCCGCTGCGGCGTACGGTAATCGCCGCACTGGCCAGCGCCCCGCTGCTGTCGCTTGCCGACACGCAAGATGCCAGTGCAACGCCGCGTTCAGGCTCACGGATTCTGGTCGCGTATTTCTCGCGCTCGGGTAATACACGTGTAGTCGCCGGGCTGATCCAGCGTGGACTGGGTGCCGATCTCTTCGAGATTCGCCCGGCCCACGCCTACCCCGAGGACTATCTGCAAACCGTGGAGCAGGCACGTCAGGAGCGTGACAGCGGCTTCGAACCCGAGCTGCACAACAAGGTTCACGCCCTCAGCGACTACGACACGGTCTATCTGGGCTTTCCGATTTGGGGTGAAACCGCCCCGCCGGTCGTGCGTGCCTTCCTCAGCGCCCACGACCTGACCGGCAAGACCCTTATCCCCTTCAACACCCATGGCGGGTATGGCTTGGGTAACAGCCGCAGCGTGCTCGTAAAACACGCGCCGAAGGCTAAGGTAGTGGAAGGTTTTGTGATGGAGGGCGAGCAGGAACGCAAGACCATGGAACGCGTGAACGGCTGGCTGAACGATCATCCTCTCGCGCGTTAACTGAGTTCTGTACGGAGTGACACCATGAAAATCCGCACGTTGGGCAATGGCCTGGAAGTGTCCGCACTGGGCCTGGGTTGCATGAGCATGACCTCGGCCTATGGCCCGGCTGCCGACAAAGCCAGCATGATCAAGTTGATTCGTTCGGCTCACGAACAAGGCATCACTTTGTTCGACACTGCTGAAGCGTATGGCCCGTTCGCCAATGAAGAACTGCTGGGCGAGGCCTTGCAGCCGATCCGCGAGCAGGTGGTCATCGCCACCAAGTTCGGCTTCGATATCGACCTGACCACTGGCGTGCGTGGCAGCGGTACCAACAGCCGCCCGGAACATATCCGCGCCGTGGCCGAGGCGTCGTTGAAGCGTTTACGCACCGATCACATCGACCTGTTCTATCAGCATCGCGTTGATCCGCAGGTGCCCATCGAAGACGTCGCCGGCACCCTTAAAGATCTGATCGCCGAGGGCAAGGTCAAGCATTTCGGCCTGTCTGAAGCGGGCGTGCAGACCATTCGCCGGGCGCACGCTGTGCAACCGGTTACGGCAGTGCAGAGCGAATACTCACTGTTCTGGCGCGGCCCGGAATTGGAACTGCTGGCAGTGCTCGAAGAGCTGGGTATCGGGTTCGTGCCGTTCAGCCCGCTGGGCGCGGGTTTTCTCACCGGTCAGATTGATGAGCACACGCAGTTCGACGCCAGCGATTTCCGCAATTTTGTACCGCGCTTTTCACCGCAAGCGCGCAAGGCCAACCTGGCTTTGGTCGATGTGGTGAAAGCCGTCGCGCAACGCAAACACGCCACCCCGGCGCAAGTGGCGCTGGCCTGGTTGCTCGCCCAAAAACCATGGATTGTGCCGATCCCGGGCACGACCAAACCCCATCGGCTGGAAGAGAACCTGGGCGCAGTCGACCTGCAATTGACCGGTGACGATTTGAGCGAGATCAACGAGCAAATGGCGCAGATTCACGTGCACGGCGACCGCCTGCCGGAATCGGCACTGAAGATGACCGGACTCTGAGCCTGCCCGACGCGGCGCTGTATTGGGCGCCGCTTTCACTGTATGACCGGAGTTGATCCGATGAATCGATTGATCGCCCCCCTCGTTGCGTTGTCACTGATGACGGCAGAAACCCAAGCCGCCAGCGAAATCCGCATTACGCCGAACGGCTCGCAGCCTTCGGTTAAGGGCGCGGCGCAAAACTTTACGGGCACCGTACGCGTTGATGGCCTGTTCAAAGGCGATGCGCCAGCGCGCATTGGCGGCGCCACGGTGACCTTCGAGCCCGGCGCACGCACGGCGTGGCACACCCATCCGCTGGGGCAAACGCTGATCGTCATCGCAGGCGTCGGCTACGTGCAACAAGAGGGTGGCCCGCGACAGGAAATCCGACCGGGCGACACTGTCTGGATTCCACCGCACACCCGCCACTGGCATGGCGCTACACCCAGCAACGGCATGACCCACATCGCCATTGCAGAAGCCGAGGACGGCAAGACCGTCACCTGGGCAGAGCAGGTCTCGGAGGCGCAATACGCCGGCCATTGAGCTAACGATTCCACTGATCGCCGCATTTATGGCGACCGGCGACATGCCTGGCCTCAACACGGCACTCAACCAGGGACTCAATGCCGGTTTGAGCATCAGCGAAACCCGCGAAATTCTGGTGCAGCTCTACGCCTATGTCGGCTTAGCGCGGCACAGTTGCGCCAAGTCACCGAGTTGCTGAAAAAGCAGGGCGATACACAGACGGCCGAGCGAGCCCACGCAGCGCTGACCCAAACACTTTCGCAACTGCCGCCCTTTTAATTGCTCAGGAGCTTCAGATGAAAAACATGCTTAAAGCCACGTTCATGTCGGCACTGGTCGGCCTCTCGGCGGGCGAAGCCTTGGCCGCCGACTACCAAAAGAACCCGTTCACCCTCGCCTATGATGGCGCGATCAGCACCAACGAACCGGGCAAGGTCAACATCCATCCGGTCAGCTACAAGCTCAATGGTCTGGACATCGCCGCCAACGTCTACACCCCGGCTGGCTATGACGCCAAGAAGACTTACCCGGCCGTGGTCGTTGCACACCCCAATGGCGGCGTGAAAGAACAAGTCGCCGGTCTGTATGCCCAACGCCTGGCCGAACAGGGCTACATCACCATCACTGCCGATGCGGCGTATCAGGGCGCCAGCGGTGGTCAGCCGCGCAGCATCGATAAACCGGCGTACCGTATCGAAGACATTCACGGCATGGCCGACTTTATCAGCCAGTTTGCCGGCGTTGATGGCAAGCGTCTGGGGCTGCTCGGGATCTGTGGCGGCGGTGGTTATTCGTTGGCGGCGGCGCAAACCGACAAACGCTTCAAATCGCTGGCAACGGTGAGCATGTTCAACTCGGGCCGGGTGCGCCGCAACGGCTACAACGACTCGCAAATGGACAGCATCCAGCAACGCCTGCAACAAGCGTCAGCTGCCCGCGCGCAAGAAGCGGCTGGCGGCGAAGTGCTGTATTCGGGCGATGCCAACCTCACCGAAGAGCAAATTGCCAAACTGCCCTTCGAGCTGTATCGCCAAGGTTATGAGTACTACTGGAAGACCCACGCGCACCCGAACTCGACCTTCAAATACACCACCAGCAGCCTGATCGACTTGATGCGTTTCGACGCCACTGACCATATCGAGCTGATCAACCAGCCGTTGCTGATGATCGCCGGGAGCAAAGCCGACAGCCTGTACATGACGCAAGATGCCTTCTCCAAAGCCACCGGCACCACCGACAAGGAACTGTTTATGCTCGACGGCGCCACACACATCGAAACCTATTGGGTGCCGCGTTATGTCGATGCCGCGATTGGCAAACTGAACGCGTTTTACGCCCGCACCTTGTAATCAACTCTCTTGGGGGTCGCGCATCGGTGTGCGACCTGCTTTTATGGATGAATCCCGCGCCCCTCATGAGAGGTTCTCATCAATGTCCCGCGCCAACCTTAACGACCTGCAAGCCTTCGTGATCATCACCCGCGAAGGCAGTTTCACCCGCGCAGCCGCCCAGCTTGGCGTCTCGCAGTCGGCGCTGAGCCACACCATGCGCGCACTGGAAAGCCGATTGGGCGTGCGCTTGCTGACGCGCACCACGCGCAGTGTTTCACCGACCGAAGCGGGTCAGCGGCTGTATCAGTCGATGGCGCCGCGGTTCGATGAAATCGAACTCGAACTGGCCGCGGTCAGCGAGTTTCGTGACACCCCGGCGGGCACTGTGCGGATTCAAGCGTCCGAACATGCCGCCAACAATATTCTGTGGCCCAAGCTTTCAAAGGTGCTGCCCAACTATCCGGACATCCATGTCGAAATTACCGTCGACTACGCGCTCTCCGACATCGTCGCGCAACGCTATGACGCCGGTGTTCGCCTGGGAGATCAGGTGGCCAAAGACATGATCGCAGTGCCGGTCGGGCCATCCTTGCGCATCGCCGTCGTGGGCTCACCCGAGTACTTCAAACAGCGGCCAATACCGAAGGTGCCCGGTGATCTGGCGGGACAAAATTGCATCAACCTGCGCCTGCCCACCCATGGCAGCCTGATGCAATGGGATTTTGAAAAGGATGGTCACGAACTGAAGGCCCGTGTCGAAGGGCAATGGACGTTCAACAGCAGCGTGCCGATCCTGCGGGCGGCCGTGGCGGGGTGTGGTTTGGGCTTTCTGCCGGAGGACATGGTGGCGAAGGAACTTGCCGACGGTAGCCTTGTGCGGGTACTGGAAGACTGGTGCCAACCCTTCGCCGGTTACCACCTCTACTACCCCAATCGCCGTGAACATTCATCGGCGTTCGGGGTTGTCGTTGAAGCATTACTTTACAAGCCTTGATGCATTGATAAATCGGCAGCGCTTCAACATGCCGCCCGGCATCGACGGCACACTGTTTGAGGACACGTCAGCGGGCTTAGCCCCTGACCAGGTAATGTGAATTGACGAACGTTGCAGTGTGCTGCAAAGACTGACGTATCTCTGGCTTGGCTATTCCATGCCTGTTGGCAAATTGCTCGAGCGCTGTTGTATCGAAACGAGTGGTCTGAATAAAGTCCAAGGCTTCTGGCTGGGTATTCAACATCCGCGCGACGGGAGGGATACGCAGCATTAATTTCAGTAATCGCAGTGAAATAAAGTAGTTGGGAGACTTTATGCCCAAAGGGTGTGCCAACTGCTTCAAGAGTTCCCGCAAATCAGGCGTTTGGTCATCAAGCGCCAGTAGTTCCTGACCCGCCATGGCAGGATCAAAAGCACACGCCGCCACCAGCTCAACCAGGTAATCCACGGTGACCAGTGGCAGCCAGTGCTTGGCGGTCCCCGGCACTGCCGTCAGTTTTCCCTGCACAAGGTTGCGTATCAGCTCCACTAGCGGCTGACCGTCAACGATATGCCCCGTGCGGCTGTGGCCACAGACCGTCGCGGGGTGGACAACGGTCATCTCCCCTCCCCTGGCGGCCATGACGTCTAAGGTCGCAAAATGCGCTTCCAGCTTGCTCGCCTCGTAACCACCGACTTGCCGGTAGACGGCAGGCCAATTCGTGCGCTGCGGATAACGAGGATCAATACCGATGCGTTGCAGATGTTCATGGTTTTTCAGCATGTAGCCGCCAATCATCACTAACCGGCTTTTTTGCTCAGCCGCCAACAGCGCAACGCGCTTTGCCCCTTCTACGTTCACCGCACGAGATTGCTCGATTGAAAGCCCCCAAGCGAAGTGAGCGCCCAAGTGGAACACGACGCTGGCGTGCCTTAGCACTTCGCGATCAGCAAGACTCAGCCCCAGAGTGTCCCGTTGCAGATCACCCGCTACGGCAAATACCCGGCTTGCACACCCGCCCAACGTATCGATTTGCTCGCGCAGTTCAGCCAGTCGCTCCGGGCGACGCATCAACACCCGAATGGTGTGACCTTGTGCACTCAGGTACGCCACTAAATGTTGACCGATAAAACCGGTCCCCCCCGTGACAAAGCACTCCACGCCCATTTCCCTGTTCCTTGTTTGAGGTAAGGAGCCGAGCGTAAACTGTCGACCCAACTCTAGGGTCAAGCGGTGTTTTCATGAAAATCGGAGAGCTCGAAGCCCGCAGCGGTGCCAGCCGCCATACGCTACGTTACTACGAGCAAATCGGCCTGATCTCACCGCAGCGGCGGACCAACAACTACCGCGATTACACAACCCAAACGCTGCACGACCTGGACTTTATCAAGCGTGCGCAAAGCATGGGATTTTCCTTGGGGGAAATAGGCGAGATTCTGGATGCGCAGCGCAATAAGCTGATCGACTGTGCTGACGGCGCCAAGCTGATTGAAAAAAAGATGGCAGAAGTCCAACTGAAAATCGCCAACCTTCAAAGTATTTATCGGTATCTGGATGAAGAGCGGGCAAACCTTGAAGCTAGTGCAGCTAAACAGCTTGAGTTGGAGCAGTTGAATAACTCAGCCGGGCAACAGGGGTTGGGGGGTGAAGTGGGGTTCATCTAGGCGGCACCCACTCGATAATCTGTAGCCGTTTGGCGGTGGCCGAAAGCAGACTGTCGCGAAGGGCCGCTTTCGGCCAATAGGAGCCGCTGGACAGCTTGGGCAGGTGTTGTCGTTCTGCGTTTGCCTTCAACGTTCGCGGGTTCGCACTGGGTTGGGGTAAAGAAGGCATGGCGGCGGCCTTTTCTCTCTCCCGAAGTGTCGCGCGTACAGTCTGCCCTGTTATGCTGATTCAGCCGTCCAGCGTGTAGATAAGATGCTATACGGCGTTAAGTGACAGGTATGTTGGCTAATTGATAGTTAGGGAAAACTGAGTATGCGTCGCTTAAAAGCCAACGGGTTTGTGTTTGTCAGCATTGCGATACTCTGTTGCGGCTGCACATCTTATTCGTCCCAGCCGACAATCAACGAACCCGTTGAACCCGAAACACAAGAAATCATCTCCAGCTTCAGTTACGCAATAAACTCCCCATGGAAAGACAGTCGCTTCGGCAAGGACGCATACTCAGCGACACTCAACGTTATTCCCGATGCACAGGATAAGAACTCCAGCCTTGCCGCCCCGAGCCTGCCGGCATTAGAAATAAAGATCTCGGAGTTCTCATCTGGCGGCGCTTGCGGACAAGATTACTTGACGGGTCTGAGTCTGGGTTTGATCCCCAGTTGGTGTACGCGGACAAACCTTTTCAAGTTTGATTTTATATTGAATAAGGACCAGCGCTTTTGCAGGCAGAAAACCTACTCGATAAACTCCACGTCGTTTTCACATCTCACGATGATTCCGTTTGCACTCTTCAATACGGGCAATCAGCCATTGACGCTCTATCAGGCGGCGCTTAAAGATTTTCTTCGCAGAGGTCAATGTGCGACACGTTGAGAGGCTGCTTTTGGCCGAAAGCCGACTTTCGTGACGTTCAAGCGAACTCTCACGACAGCCATTTAAGACGTGCAAACGCCCCATCCATCTACTAATAGGGCACGCAGAAATGTGTTGCTCACTTCAACATCACAAGCCCCCGAAAATATCAGCTCACGCCCGCGCTCACATCCGGTGATGTTCTAGCAAGAAATCCACGAACAATCGCACTCGCGCAGGCATTGCCGCCCCGCCGACGAACACCGCATGAATCGGTTCGCGGTCCCCGGGGTTCCAGGCTTCCAGCAGGGGAATAAGGTCGCCGCGCTGCAGGTCCTCGCTCACGCTGAACTCACCGATACGTGCAATGCCGGCACCTACGCGCGCGAGTTGTGCCAGCGCTTCACCACTGCTGCATTCGATGTTACCGCTGACCTTTAGGGAGAACTCTTCTCCATCACGGATGAACGGCCAGTTGGGTTCGGCACGCCGGAAGTTGAAGCGTAGGCAGTTGTGCTGCAACAGGTCTTCCGGTGCCTGGGGGATGCCGTGGCGCTGTAAATACTCGGGCGATGCCACCACGACCTGGCCGGTGTCGCCGATTCTGCGCGCGGTCAGCGGGCTGTCAGGCAGATGGCCAAAGCGGACCGCGACGTCGGCCTGCCCGCCGAGAATGTCGACCACTTCGTCGCCGAGGGTAAGGTCGACGACGATGTTCGGGTAACGGGCGCTGAATGCTGCAACCAAGGGAACGATGGCCAGCCGCCCATGGCCAAGGGCCGCACTGACCCGCAATCGCCCCTTGGGTACGCCCTGATCGGCGATGGCTTCTTCGACCTCGTCCATGTCGGCCAGGATACGCCGGGCGCCGCGCAGGAACGCTTCGCCCTCGGCAGTAAAGGTGATCGCTCGGGTGGTGCGCAACAGCAGGCGGGTGCCAAGGCGTTGCTCGGTACGCGCGATGATCCGACTGACTGCTGAGGGTGTCAGGCCCAGTGCTCGCGCAGCGGCCGAGAGGCTGCCTTCCTGAGCCACGGTGGTGAACACGCTCATTTCACCTGACCTGCCGTTGAAGTCCACTTGTGCCTCCCGCGCAAAGGTGATTGCCAAAAATGCTATCTACCGCTTGAAAAGACGGGATCGTAGCATTAGCGGCATAGATAAGGAGCCTTTCATGCGTATCAATCCACCCCTCGTAGCGCTCGCCATCGGTGCCTTTGGCATCGGCGTAACAGAATTCGCCCCTATGGGCATGTTGCCGGGTATCGCTGCGGATCTGGGCGTTTCCATTCCGGCCGCCGGTTTGCTGGTCAGTGCGTATGCGCTGGGCGTATTGCTCGGCGCACCGTTGATGACCCTGACCACCGGCAAAATTCCCCGGCGCTATCTGCTGATCGGGCTCATGGCGATTTTCACCCTGGGTAATCTGATGTCAGCCCTGGCCACCGATTACTACAGCCTCATGATCGCCAGGGTGGTGACCTCACTCAACCATGGTGCATTTTTTGGTGTGGGCTCCATCGTCGCCGCCAGCGTGGTCGCCCCGGAAAAACGTGCCGGGGCGGTTGCGGCGATGTTCATGGGCCTGACCCTGGCGACCATCGGCGGCGTGCCGCTGGCCACCTGGTTTGGTGAACTGTTCGGTTGGCGCACCGCGTTCTGGGGAATCACTGGCCTCGGCTTGTTGACCATGGCCGCCTTGTGGTTCGCCCTGCCTAACCTGAAGGCGCCGCCAAGCGCCGGTGTCATGGCCGAAATTCGAGTACTGGGGCGCGGTCCAGTGCTGAGCGCGTTGGCCCTGACCGTCGTCGGATCGAGCGCAATGTTTACCGTCTTCACTTACATCGCGCCGATCCTCAGCAGCGAGACCCAGGGTTCCACCGCCTACATCACCGCCATGCTGGTACTGTTTGGTGTGGGGTTGACGCTGGGCAATATGTGGGGCGGCAAGGCCGCCGACCGCTCAATAGATCGCACCTTGATCGTCTCGCTAAGCGTGCTGATTCTCGTCTTGCTGGCGTTCACCCTGCTGATGCGCTGGGAGGTGCCTGCTGCACTGGCCATCCTGATATGGGGTATCGCCAGCTTCGCCCTGGTGCCGCCGCTACAGATGCGCGTCATGGAAGCAGCCAAGGACGCGCCCAATCTTGCCTCTGCGGTGAACATTGGCGCCTTCAACTTTGGCAACGCGATTGGCGCAGCACTGGGCGGAGCGGTGATCAACGCGGGCTGGGGTTATCCGGCGATTTCCCTGGCAGGAGCGGCGATGGCGGGTCTGGGGTTGTTGATGGTGTTGGGTTCTGTTTGGCGTTCCAGAGCGGTTGAAGTCGCGGTGGTGTGAGGTAGATGAGGGGAGGCAAATGGTAGAAATGCCGCCCTGCGCCAGGAGCGGCAATCGACCAAAAGCAGACGCTCCTTCTCAGCCGTTTATTTCAGATATCGGCCAGACGGTACAGTGCTTGGGAATGGGATGCCGTGAACCCGGCACGCTCCAGATTTCGGCGGCTTTGGGAGCTGGCCAGCGCGGTCGCAGCCACCCATTGACCGCCATGTTTCTTTGCTTGCTCTATTCGGTGAGAAATCAGCGCTGCGTGGTAGCCGTAGCCCCGAGCATCTTTTCGAGTTGCCGCCGTTCCAAGGTAGGCAACACCATTGCTGGCCAAATACATCGAAGCCCCTGCTACCACCACTCCCTGCGCTTTCAAGACATAGATTTTCAGACGTCCATCAGGCCTCTGCCCTGCAAAGGAAGCCTGATTCAGCAACCGATGCTCCGGCTTGGTATGAAAGCCAGCCGCGTGCACTTCTGCGAATAGAGCCAGAGTCTTCGACGTGACCTCTTCAATTTCGAATGAGTGATGATTCAAAACCACGTTTTCAATAGCACACGCTAATTGCAGGTGAGTCCAGCCCCTCAAACGCTCAAGCCGTTCCTCGCCCAAAATGGCGTATTGCTCCAGCGCCGAAGATTTTCCGATAAGAGGGGTGACAGCCGATCGCTCCGCTGAGTCATTGAGCAATTTCAACACGGCCAAGGGGTCGCTGGCGATGTCACCGTAGATGCGGTTGAACATCGGGCTAGGCGATGTGAATCGCCCCTAGTTTCGTAGACACCTCCAAGCCTTAAAATGAGGCCCATTAGGAGGTGCCATGAGCAACCAGCGATATCCCGAAGAATTCAAAATCCAGGCGGTCAAACAAGTGACCGAAAAGAA